>CAWHFP010000040.1:0-465431 GCA_963828445.1 uncultured Actinomycetes bacterium | reverse complement strand
GGATCTGGCCGAGGACATCACCGCCGAGGCGTTCCTGGCCGCGTTCCGCCGCCGGGACCACTACGACCTGGCCTGGGCCGACGCCCGGCCCTGGCTGTACGGCATCGCGGTCCGGCTGATCAGCAAGCACCGGCGGTCCGAGGCGCGCTACCGGCGGCTGCTCCAGTCCGCCCCGGCCGACCGGAGCACCGAAGACCCGGGCGACCGCAGCGCCGACCGGGTCACCGCCCAGCAGTTGCGGCCGCGCCTGGCCGCGGTGCTGGGCACCCTGCCCGGCCGGGACCGGGAGCTGCTGCTGCTGGTGGCCTGGGCCGGGCTCAGCTACGCCGAGGCCGGCCAGGCCCTCGGCCTGACCACCAGCGCGGTCCGGTCCCGGCTGCACCGGATCCGGACCAGGACGCGCGCGGCGCTCGGGGGCGCCGATCCCACCGCGCTGATCGAGGAGGACGGCCATGGATGAGCTGACGTTGTACCGGGGGCTGCGTCCCGACCCGCCGGACCTGGCGCCGGTCCAGGCCCGGGCCCGCGCCCGGGTGCTGGACCGGCCTGAGCCCGAACCGGCCGCGACGGGGGCGCCGGTTCGGGCTCACGGCGGCGGTCGCCACGGCCTGCGCGGGGGCGGTCACGGCCACGGTCCTGCTGACCCAGGGCGGCGGCCAGCCGGCCAGGACACCTCGCCCGGCCGGTCCGGCGGGGCCGCCCTGGACCGTGAGCGAGATCTCCGGCAAGGCGGTGAGGGTCACCGTGCGGCAGATGAACAATCCGGCGGAGCTGCAGCGCACCTTGCGGGCGGACGGTGTGCCCACGTACGTGCGGGTCGTGCCGATTCAGGTGAAGCACACGACCAGGACCGAGCACGGCCACCGGTACACCGATACCGAAGTCGGACCCGCCTGCACCTACATGCGGCCGGTGCCACCCTCGGTGCCGGTGCACGGGGCGCTGACCAACACCGAGCCGTCCGGCGGCATCAACGGCACCGCGTTCGTCGTCCACCCGGCGGCCATTCCCCGCGGCTACGCGCTGACCATCGAGGCCGGCCGCCCCACCGACCCGCAGAGTCAGCAAAGGATGGACGCAGCGGGAGTGCCCTACCCGATGATGGAGATCGGGATTGGGACCCTCCGGGGCTACTGTGAGCCCCTCAGCATGCCCTAGTCAGGCGGCCAGTTCGGCGGCGCGTTCGATGAGGTGGACGCGGCCGGCGTGGTCGGGGGCCAGGGGGGTGACGAGCAGGGTGGTCGCGCCCGCCTCGCGGAACGCGGCCATCCGCTCGGCCACGTAGCCCTCCGGGCCGATCAGCGAGGTCTTCTCCAGCAGCTCGTCCGGGACCAGGGCCTCGGCCTCGGCCTTGCGGCCGTCCAGGTAGGCGTCCTGGATCTGGTCGGCCACCGCGCCGTAGCCGAGCCGGGTGGCCAGGGCGTGGTAGAAGTTCTGCCCGCGGGCGCCCATGCCCCCGATGTACAGCGCGAAGAACGGCCGGGCCAGGTCGCGGTAGCCGGTCACGTCGTCGCCGATCATCAGCGGGGCCATGGCCACCGTGTCCAGCGGGCCGAGGGCCGGGTCGCGCTTGGCCAGGCCGTCGGCGACCGGGCCGCCCCAGATCTCGGCCGCCTTCTCGGGCAGGTAGAAGAACGGCTGCCAGCCTTCGGCCAGCTCGGCGGCCAGGGCCACGTTCCGCGGCCCGACCGCGGCCAGCATGATCGGGATCCGCTCCCGCACCGGGTGGTTGATCAGCTTGAGCGGCTTGGCCAGGCCGGTGCCCTGGTCGGCGGGCAGCGGCAGCTGGTAGTGCTTGCCGTCGTAGACCAGCCGGTCACGGCGCCAGACCATCCGGCAGATCTCGATCAGCTCGCGGCTGCGGCCGACCGGGGCGTCGTAGGGCACCCCGTGCCAGCCCTCGATGACCTGGGGCCCGGACGCCCCGATGCCCAGGGTGAACCGGCCCCCGGACACGTAGTCCAGCCCGGCCGCGGTCATCGCGGTCAGCGCCGGGGTGCGCGAGTACAGCTGCAGGATGCCCGAGGCCAGCTCCAGCCGCTCGGTCCGGGCCGCGATGTAACCGAGCTGGCTGACCGCGTCGAAGCTGTAGGCCTCGGGCACGAACACGATGCCCAGGCCGGCCTTCTCGTAGTCGGACAGCTCGGCCACGGTCTCGGCGAAGCCGCCGGCGTAATTGATCGACATCCCCACGCGCATCAGCGGCCCGCCTCTCGAACGGAATTCGGTTCTAGGGGGAGACTAACGGTTAACGGGCGGCCGGTGAGCCCGCGAGGTGCCGGACGATGTCGGTGCAGACCAACTCCGGTGCGCGACCTTCGGTATCAATGGTGAGCGTAGCCACGTCGGAGTAGGAAACCAGCCGGCGGCGATAGACCTCGGCCAGGTCGGGGCGGCGCAGCATCGGACGGCCATCGTCGCCGCCCACCCGGTCCAGCGCCGCCTCATAGCGAACATGCAGGTAGATGGTGTGCTCGGCCGCCTTGAGGATGCGACGGGTCTGCTCGTGCTCCACCGCGCCGCCGCCCAGCGCCAGCACCAGCCGCGGGCCGGTCAGCAGGGACGCGATCGTCTCCTGCTCCAGTTCCCGGAAGGCGGGCTCACCGCGTTCGGCGAAGATCTGCGGCACCGGGATCCCGGCCCGGTCGGCGATCACGATGTCGGCGTCGGCGAACGGCAGGCCCAGCCGGCCGGCCAGCAGCTGCCCCACGGTCGTCTTGCCCGCGCCCATGAAGCCGATCAGCACGATCACGGGGCGGGCACCCGCGGCTTGACCAGCTCCGCGACCGCCTGCAGGGCCAGCTGGTAGGACAGGAAGCCGAAGCCGGCCACGGTCCCGTCGGCCACCCCGGACACCACCGAGGTGTGCCGGAACTCCTCGCGGGCGGCCGGGTTGGACAGGTGCACCTCGATCAGCGGCGCCGTGCGCATGGCCAGCGCGTCCCGCAGCGCGTAGGAGTAGTGCGTGAACGCGCCCGGGTTGATCAGCACCGGGGTGCGGGAGTCGATGGCCTGGTGCACCCAGCCGATCATCTCGGCCTCGTCGTCGGTCTGCCAGACCGTGACCTCGAGGTCCAGCTGGCGGCCGGTGGCCTGGCAGGCCTCGGTGAGGTCGGCCAGCGTGGCCGAGCCGTACACCTCGGGCTCGCGGACGCCGAGCCGGCCCAGGTTCGGTCCGTTCAGCACGAGTACCGGCGTACTCATGGGCACACCTCCAGGTAGGCCTGCTCCAGCAGTTCCTCCGGTGGCGCTTCGAAGATCGCGGGCCGGGCCACCGCGTCCAGCACCACGAACCGCAGCTTGGCGTCCCGGGCCTTCTTGTCCACGGCCATGGCCGCCCGCAGCTCCGGCCACACGTGCGGCCGGTAGGCGGTGGGCAGGCCGACCGAGGTCAGCACGGTCCGGTGCCGGGCCGCGGTGTGACCGTCCAGCCGCCCGGCCAGCCGGGACAGCTCGGCCACGTAGACCATGCCGATGGCGACCGCGTCACCGTGCCGGAACCGGTACTGCTCGGTGCGCTCGATCGCGTGGCCCAGGGTGTGGCCGTAGTTCAGGGTCTCGCGCAGCCCGGCCTCGCGGAAGTCGGCCGCCACCACCTGGCCCTTGAACCGCACCGCGCGCTCGATCAGCTCCCGGGTGTGGCGGCCGTGCGGGACCGTGGCTCCGTCCGGGTCGGCTTCCACCAGGTCCAGGATGACCGGGTCGGCGATGAAACCGGCCTTGATCACCTCGGCCAGGCCGGCCACGTAGTCGGCCCGCGGCACGGTCTCCAGGGTGGCCAGGTCGGCCAGCACCCCGGCGGGCGGGTAGAACGCCCCGACCAGGTTCTTGCCCTCGGGAATGTCAATCGCGGTCTTACCGCCGACGGCCGCGTCGACCATGCCCAGCAGCGTGGTCGGCACCAGCACGACCCGGATCCCGCGCAGGTAGCTGGCGGCCACGAACCCGGCCAGGTCGGTGGTGGCGCCGCCCCCGATGCCGACCACGCAGTCGCGGCGGCTCACCTGCTCGGCGGCCAGCCGGGACCACAGGCCCGCGGCCACGCCGACCTGCTTGGCCGCCTCCCCGTCGGGCACCTCGGCCACGATCACCTGATACCCGGCGTCGTCCAGGGCCCGGCAGGCGGGCCGGGCGATATCAGCCACCGACTCGGGGTGGATGACCACGGCCTTGGCCGCGTCCGGGCCGACCAGGCCGGGCAGTTCGCTGAGCACACCGGTGCCGACCACCACGTCGTAGGGGCGCTCGCCCGCGACCGGGATGCGGGTGATGCTCATCGCTGCGCCAGCCAGTCTTCGATCTCGTCGGCGACCTCTTCCGGGGCCAGTTCCCCCGCGTCCACGGTGAACGTGGCCAGCCGCTCGTACACCGGCCGCCGCTCCTCGAGCAGGGTGCGCAGCCGGCCGCGCGGGTTGCCGGGGATGACCACCCGCGGCTTGTCGAGCCCGAGCCGGCGGGCGATCGGGCCGAAGTCGGCGGCCAGGTAGGCCACCGGCTGCCCGGCCAGCAGTTCCTGCACCGCGGGGTCGAGCACCGCACCGCTGCCCAGGGCCACCACGGCGCCGGCCGCGCGGAGGGCCTGCTCGGCCGCGGCCCGTTCCAGGTCGCGGAAGGCGTCCTCGCCGTCGTCCACGAAGATGTCGCCCACCGGCTTGCCCGCGGTGGCCTCGATCTGCGCGTCGGTGTCGATCAGACGCGTGTTCAGGCGTTCGGACAGCAGCTGGCCCACGGCCGACTTGCCCGCGGCGGGCGGGCCGGTCAGGATCACCAGCGGCGGTCCCGGCGGGCCGGCGGTCCCGCCGGGGCCGGTGGGGCCGCGCTCACGTGATCACCAGCGACTTCAGGTAGGAGTCGGCGTTGCGCTGGATCTCGGCCACCGAGTCCCCGCCGAACTTCTCGGTCACCGCGTCGGCCAGCACCAGCGCCACCATGGCCTCGGCCACCACCCCGGAGGCCGGCACCGCGGTCGCGTCGCTGCGCTGGTTGATGGCCTTGGCCGCCTCCCCGGTGGCCACGTCGATGGTGGCCAGGGCCCGGGGCACGGTGGAGATCGGTTTCATGGCCGCCCGGACCCGCAGCACCTCACCGTTGGTCATGCCGCCCTCGAGGCCGCCGGCCCGGTTGGTGCGGCGGCGCACACCGTCCGGGCCGATCTCGATCTCGTCGTGGGCCTGAGAGCCACGGCGGCGCGCGGTGGTGAAGCCGTCCCCGATCTCCACGCCCTTCATGGCCTGGATGCCCATGAGCGCACCAGCCAGCCGGGCGTCCAGCCGCCGGTCCCAGTGCGTGAAGCTGCCCAGGCCGGGCGGCAGGCCGTAGACCACCACCTCGACCACCCCGCCCAGGGTGTCGCCGTCCTTGCGCACCTGGTCGATCTCTTCCACCATGGCCTGGCTGGTCTTGGCGTCGGCGCAGCGCACCGGGTCGGCGTCGATGCGAGCCGCGTCTTCGGGGGCGGGCAGCAGCCCGTCCGGGGCGCTGACCGGGCCCAGCGCCACCACGTGGCTGAGCACCTCGACGCCGAGCGCCTGGCGGAGGAACTGCCGGGCCACCTCGCCCAGCGCGACCCGGGCCGCGGTCTCCCGCGCGCTGGCCCGCTCCAGGATCGGGCGGGCGTCCTCGTGACCGTACTTCTGCATGCCGGCCAGGTCGGCGTGACCGGGCCGGGGCCGGGTCAGCGGAGCGTTCCGGGCCTGCTCGGCCAGGACGCCGGGGTCCACCGGGTCCGGGGCCATCACCGTCTCCCACTTGGGCCACTCGGTGTTGCCGATCCGGATCGCGACCGGGCCGCCCAGGGTGGTCCCGTGCCGGACCCCGCCGGTCAGTTCGACCTCGTCCTGCTCGAACTTCATCCGTGCGCCGCGGCCGTACCCGGCCCGGCGCCGGGCCAGGGCGGCCGCGACGTCCTCGGTGCTGACCCGCACTCCGGCGGGCATTCCCTCACAGATGGCCACGAGCGCACGACCGTGCGACTCACCTGCCGTAAGCCAGCGCAGCATGGTCCGATCCTAGTGAGGTCCCCCATGAGATAAACCGTCAGGCAAGACCGGCCACGATGATGGTGCCCAGCGCGCCCGCCACCATGAACGGCCCGAACGCGATCTGCGACCGGCGGGTGGCCTTGCCCGCCACGATCAGGGCCAGGCCGACCACGGCGGCCAGCACGAACCCGGCCGCCAGCCCGAGGACCAGTGCGTCCGGCCCGACCCAGCCCAGGTACAGGCCCAGCAACCCGGACAGCTTGACGTCGCCCCAGCCGATACCGGCCGGGTAGATCAGGGCCAGGATCAGGTAGAAGGCCAGCGCCGCGGCCAGCCCGATGACCGCGTGGACCAGGTGGCTGGGGCCGTGGGGCACGAACGGGGTGGCGGCGACCAGGGCCACGATCGCCACCGGGTAGGCGGGCAGGGTGAGCAGGTCGGGCAGCCGCTGGTGGGCCACGTCGATGAAGGTCAGCGCCACCGAGACCAGGGCCAGGAAGCAGAATGCGGGCAGCACCGGGCTGGCCCCGAACCCCAGCCCGAGCAGCGCGAACGTGACCGCGGTGAGGATTTCGGCCGCCGGGTGCCAGGCGCCGAAGCCGGCCCCGCAGTACCGGCAGGTTCCGCCGGTCCGGGCCCAGGCGGCCAGCGGGATCAGGTCCGCGGCCCGCAGCCGGGCCGCGCAGCGCGGGCATTCCCCGGCCGGGTGCCGCCGCAGCTCATGGAGCGAGCCGGACACCGTGCGGGCGGCCGGGGCCCGCTCGATCAGCACGGTGGCGTAGTCCCCGGCCAGCAGGCCGGCCGCCCCGGCCACGGCCGCGGGCACCCAGGAGATCATCGGTGGCTCACCCGCGCGGGCGCGCGGCGGGGGCGGCGGCCGAGAACGCGATGCCGCGCCGGAGGCGGCCGCCCAGCCGGGCCGCGATGGCCTCGGCCGCCTGCTGGACCTGCTGGCTCGGGCCGGGCTGGCTGGGGCCGGGCTGGCTCGGGCGGGGGGTGGGCTTGACCAGCAGCCGGACGGTCAGATCGGCGCCGTCCTGGCCCGCGGCCAGCTCCGCGCCGGCGATGGCGGGCAGGCCGGCTTGGGTCAGGGCCGCGGCCACGTCGGCCCGGACGTCCGGGTCGGTGTGCGGTTCGGGCGGTGGCTGACCCGCGGCCAGCGCGGCCAGCCGGGCCCCGTCCACCGCCACCGGCACCGGCCCGGCCACGTCGATGACCACGGCACACTGACTGCCGGTGGCCGAGCCCCACACCTCGATGGCCGGGGTGGGCACCGGCCGGGCCTCCGGCCGCCAGCTCATCAGCGCGGCCAGGCTGGTGAAGGCCAGCAGCGCGGGCCGCCCGTCCCGCCCGATCAGGGTGGGGAACGCCATCTCCCGGGCCAGGCCGTGGTCGCAGCCCGCGTCCCCAGCGACGGCCTCGGCCTCCGGTGCGTGGCCGTCCGGTGCTGGGCCGTCGCTGGGCCGCTCCACCAGCGGGACCAGCAGCCGGGACCCGGTCAGCACGGTCAGCATGGCCCGTTCGGATTCCTGGCCCGCCGCGTAGTGCGCCAGCGCGGCCGCCAGGCGCGGATCCGCGCTCCCGTCGTCACCGGCGGGCCGCTGGCCCCCGGGATTCAGCCCAGCCACGGGTCCGACCCTACGCTGCCCGCCGGCCGCGCCGCCCGGCTGAGCCTCAAGGCCATCGGCGGGAGCCGGCGCGCGCGGGAATTCGGCCATCCCGGTTCGCCTATCACAAGATCATTACTATGGCGGGACCACGACCGGAAGTTCGGCCGGGACTTTGAGCGGGACTTTGCGCGGGCCGGGTGCCGTCAGATAAGCGGGCGCTCAACCCGGAAAAGGTCTGGCCATTATATAGCTTACCGTAACTGATTGACTTCTCTAGGTGATTGAAGTATGGCAAATATCGGCCTGACCAGCCGCAGGGCCACGTGATTGGCTGAATCAGTTGAGAGCGCATTAGGGATATGGGACTCTCGTGAACGGTGTAGCGCTGCAGCTAGGGAAGAGTTTCTTTCCCCGCCGATTCGCCGGGAATCAGTCAGGGCCGACCGGCCTGAGCTGGTGAGCTGAACTGGTATACCCGGGCCGGTAAATCAGGACACGTGAGTCAGGGCATGCGGAGAGGGGCTCCAGGTGAGGTTCGCGGTTACATGGTGACCCGGACCGGGCCCGCCGGACTGCGTATCGAGCCGGGCACGCCGATGCGGAAGGTGATCCCGCCCCGCCTGGTCGGGCCGTACCTGAACGGCCAGCGGGCCATCATCGCCGGTTTCGTCTACCGCGCCCCGGACGTGGCCTTCCGCGATCCGGCCGAGGCCTTTGCCGCGCTCGGGCTCGGCTACGACGGATCGGAGTTCACCGCGGACGTGCGCGAGATCTATTTTCTGGCCTGGATGGCCCGGGAAATGGACACCTACGTCGTGGCCTCCGGGCTGGCGGTGCCCGAGTTCTACACCGATCCCATGCCGATCCCGGTGGGAGCCTCGATTTCCCGGCTCACCACGCGCGGCGATGACCTGGTCGCCAGGTACGACGGCCTGGTCTGGCGGCGGCCGACGAGGGAGGCCTGAGGCATGCGGTACCGGCTCATGGCGAGCTTCCAGGGTGCGTCGTACCAGGCGGGGGTGGGACCGACCGACGATGAGGTCACCCTGTTCGCGGCCGGGCCGCCGCCAGCGGAACTGGGCTTTCGCTCCTCGTCCAACCACTGGCGCAAGACCGTCCGGGTCGACGACATCGACGCCTTGTGGGAGGCCCGGCCGGTCGGCCGCTACCGGGGCGAGCACTGCATGGTCCTCGATGACCTGGGCGACCGGATGCACATCGCCTACCTGGGCCGGGACCTCTACCTGGCCCGCCGGCTGGGGTTCTGGGAGGTGGACCGGGGCGTGTTCGAGGTCGTGGTCCCCCGTCAGGACATCGACGACCTGCGTGAGGAGCGGGGCGAGTACGAGCTGGCCGTTCCCGCCCGCAACGGCCACAGCCCGGGCTGGGACCACCGGGCCCTGCCCACCTGGGCTCACACTCCCCGCGAGCAGCGCCAGCCCGCTCCCGACACCGGGCCGCTGCGGGCGGTGGGCCCGCACGGGCTCATCGACACCGGCCCGTCCTGGGCCGCGGACCCGCGCCTGCCCGGCGGGCCCGGAGCCGTCGGCGGGGACGGGCACGACGCGCAGGCCCAGGACCCCCGGGACACCGGAACCTGGGCCGCGATCGGCGACCCGCCGGACACCAGGGAGCCGGGGGGCCCGTTCCCGCGGGCCCGCGGCGGCTGGCAGGCCCGGGATACCGGCGGCTGGCAGGCGCCGGACACCGGCTCCTGGGATCCCCGCGAGGTGGAGCGGGCCGCCGCCCGGGAACAGGCTGCCGTCCGGGATCGGGCCGCGGCCAGCAACGGGTCCGGCCACTGGGGCGACCAGCAGCGCTGGGGTACCCCCGGCTGGGACGCCAGCCGCTCCGCCGCCAGCTGGGACCGCCGCGACGCGGCCCCGGCCGGGGCCGCGAGCGGCCCGGCGACCGGGCCATTCACCGGGCCTTCGACCGGCAGCTGGAACTCGGGCGACGTGACCGACCCCGGGATCGGCACCGGTGCCTGGGCCAGCCCCGACGCCACCGCGACCGACCCGGGCCGGTGGGATCCGCAGGACACCCTGGCCTGGAGCCCGGTCGCCTCGGGCGAGTGGGAGCACGACGGGCCCAGCTGGAACGGTCGCCCCGGCCCCGGCCGCCGGCACCCAGCCCACTCCGGCCTGGGAGCTTCCGGAGGCGGCCCGGCCGGCCTACCCGCCGCCGACCCCGGACGCGGCCGCGGTCTGGCACGGTTCCCCGTTCCCCGAGGACACCAGCCGCTGGAATCGCCCGGACCCGGCCCCCGCCCCCGGCGTGGCCCCGGGTGCGGCGCAGGCTCCGGGCCTGGCGCCCAGTGCTCCGGCCCCGCGCTACGACGACCCGCCCCTGGCCCGCCAGGCCGCCGCCATCACCGGCGCCTACGCCGCGCCGACCACCAGCGACGTGACCGCACCGGCCACGCCCGGCCCGGCGACCACGCCGGGGACCCCGTCCGGGACGGCCGGCGGCAGCCGGTACGTGGGCCGGCGGGCGGCCCGCAAGCCGCGGGTGACCACCCAGGCCATCTTCTCCCAGCTGCTCGACCTGGCCGCCATCCCGCAGTCGTCCTACGCGGTCGACCAGGAGGTCGACGGGGCCATGTGCCTGATTCGCGCCCGCGGCGGCTACGAGGTGTTCAGCGCGGCGGATCAGTCACGGCACGAAGTCCGGTTCTTCGAGGATGAGGAAGCCGCCTACTTCTACCTGTTCGGCGTGCTCGCGGCCGACGCCATCCGCAACGGCCAGCTCGGCCCCAAGAGCTGACACAGGCGGCCGCGGCCGGCCGCTCGCCGCAAAGTCATCGGCAAAAAAGTGTTATCTCTGCTGTCCCACCTGTCAGCGATGACTCAGTGACCGCAAAACACTCACGCTGATCACTGAGCGCAACTATTTCAGAACTCTTACGACGTCCCAGCTCTTTTACAAAAGGCCCCGCCAGCGGTGAGCAACGGGCTAGGGTTCAATAGCCGGCGGGGCTGACGGTCCCCCGCTCCCCAAGCAGCCCCGTCGGCCCTCAACCTCACCGCGTCGCTCTCACCAGCGGCTCATCGGCCGAGAAGTTCGTTACTGGCCCGCAGCACCGCGCCGGAAATGCGGCTGCGACCGGACCGCCCAGCGCCCTCACCGGGGCGCTTTTCTCTTTTACCGCCGGCCTTCGCGCCATTGTTTGCGATACGCCAGTCCCGGCCGGGTTGTCACGGGGCTGACGGCCACGCCCTTTCCTGGCCGAATGCCGTCGTCCGGCAATTCGATTCCGCTATTGTCCGGCCTTTGTGCCATTACCCTGTGGTCCCCGGGTCCCCCGGGCCCGGGGTACCGTGAGTGCCGTGCCGCGCAGGACGAGCGGGCGAACCCGCCCCGCACCCGGCGGGCGCCCCGCGTCCCCACCGGCGGGCCCGCCCGCGACCATCCCGCCCCCGGCGCAGCGAATCGTCCCGGGCGTGGCCAGCCTGGCCCTGCTCAACGTGCTGCGCGGGCCGCTGCGGGCCGGACGCGTGCTGGCCGCCACCCCCGACGTCGTGTACCTGGACTTCGGTGCGGCCGGAGTGATCGCCCTGACCGCGGCCGGGGCGGTCTGCCCGCCCAACGCGGTCACGCTGAAGATCAGCACGCTCGAACCGCCGGACGAGCCGCGCAGCGAACCGGGCGACGACGCCTGGGCCGGCAACGAACGGGTGCTCGCGGGTGGCCTGGAGGTCCAGGTGCGCCGCTGGTGGGATCCGTGCCCGGTGTTCGGGCCGCTGTCCCGGGCCCGGCTGGACCACGGCGTGACCACGCTGGCCCGGGTGTTCGCCGCGGCCGCCATCCGGCCTGGGCTTGAAGGCCAGGACAGCCCGGCCGCGCTGGCCGCCTGCTGCTCGGCCGGCGACCTGGCCGGCGCGGTGGAACTGGCCGAAGGCCTGGTCGGCCTGGGCCCAGGCCTGGTGCCCAGCGGCGACAGCATGCTGTGCGGGCTGCTGCTGGCCCTGCGCCTGCTGGGCGGGGCCACCGCGGGCGGGACCCGGCCGGTGTGGCTGGCCGACTGGCTGGGTGCGGCCGTCACCGGCTACGCGGACCAGCGGACCACGCCGCTGGCCGCCGCGTTGCTGCACTGCGCCGCCCGCGGCCAGGCCGCGGAGGAGGTGGCGGCGGTACTGCGCGGCATCGCCGGCCAGGAACCGGTCGAGCCCGCCGCCCGCCGTCTGCTGGCGGCCGGCCAGGCCAGCGGGGCCGAGCTGACCTGGGGTCTGATGGCCGGCTGCGCCGCGGCCCTCGCGCTCAGCGTTCCCTAGCTGGCCGCCGCGGGTGACCCTGGATCGCGCGGCACCGGTGATCACTGCCAGGATGGCTGGCATGACCTCTCGTTCCGCGGAATCAGGCCTCGCCCCCGGCACCAGTCAGCCGTCACCGGTCCTGGTCACCGGCGAGCAGTACGAGCTGACGGCCGGCGACTACCACGCGGTGGTCACCGGGCTCGGCGCCGGGCTGCGCGAGCTCAGCTACGCCGGCCAGCCGGTGGTGTACGGGTATGAACCGGACGAGCTGCCCCCGGGGGCGGCCGGGCAGCTGCTGGCCCCGTGGCCGAACCGGGTCGACCACGGCCGTTACGAGTTCGAGGGTGCCGCCTACCAGCTGGACCTGAGCGAGCCCAAGAACGGCAACGCCATCCACGGGCTGACCCGGTGGGCGGCCTGGGAGCCGATGCACCGCGAGCCCAGCCGGGTGCTGCTGCGGCACCTGCCCCACGGCTACACCGGGTATCCGTTCAGCGTCCAGATCGACACCGAGTACGAGCTCACCGCCGGGGAGGGACTGCAGGTCACCGTGTCGGCCACCAACCGCGGCAGCCGCCCCGCCCCGTACGGCACGGGCCAGCACCCGTACTTCACCGCGGGCCCGGCGGCGCTGGACGAGTGGGAGCTGGAGCTGCCCGCGGCCCGCTGGCTGCCCCTGGACGAGCGCGGGATCCCGGCCGGGCCGGCCGAAGACATCGACGGCACGCCGGTGGACTTCCGGGACGGGCACCCGATCGGCGACACCGTGCTGGACCACGCCCTGACCGGGCTGAACCGGGCCGCGGACGGCCGGGTCTGGGCCCACGTGCGGTCCGGTGGCCGCCAGGTGAGCCTGTGGGCGGGACCCGGCTACGGCTGGCTCCAGGTGTTCACCAGCGACACCCTGCACGGTGAGCGGCACCGCCGGGCCGTCGCCGTCGAGCCCATGACCTGCCCGCCGAACGCGCTGGTCAGCGGGGACGACCTGATCGTGCTGGCCCCCGGGGAGAGCGTCGCGCACACCTGGGGTGTGGCCGCTACCTCGGCCTGAGGCCACCGGGAGTGGGGGGCATGACCTGGCGGACCCTGCGGGCCGGGGACTGGTCCGTCCAGTTGCGGGTCCGGGGCACCGAACCGGATCCCGGTGCGGTCTACCTGTGCCCGTCGGTGGGCGAGTACCCGGTCTACGATGAGCTGATCTACCAGGTCATCCGGGCCGACCAGCAGCGTAACCGGCTGTTCCGCCGGGCCATCGAGGCCGTGGCCCCGGGCGCGGCCGTGCTGGAGATCGGGCCCGGCCCTGACCTGCTGTGGACCCTGGTGGCCGCCACGGCCGGCGCCCGCCGCGTGTACGCGATCGAGGTCCTGCCCGACAGCGCCCGGGAGGCCCGGCGGACGGCCGCCCGGCACCCCGCGGCCCCGGTCGAGGTGATGACCGGCGACGCCACCCAGGTCACGCTGCCCGAGCGGGCCCAGGCCGGCATCGCCGAGATCGTGGGCTGCCTGGGCGGAGCCGAAGGCCTGGCCGCCGTGCTGGCCGACGCGCAGCAGCCGGCATCTGACCGAAGATGCCCACGTCATCCCGGCCGCGGTGCGGACCCGGGTGGCCGCGGTCAGCCTGGCCGGGTTGCTGGGCGGGCCGCCGGACCGGGAGCCCGCCCTGGCCGGCCTGTTCGCCCCCTACCTGGAGGGCATCTTCCGCGCCGCGGGCGGCCCGTTCGACGTGCGAATGTGCCTGGCGGGCGCGGGCCCGGACGCGCTGCGTTCCACCACCGGCGTCCTCGAAGACCTGCGCTTCGGCCGGGCCCGGGCCGCCGGCCCCGGCCACCGCGGCGGCCCCCTGCGGCTGGAGATCACCCGTCCCGGCCCGGTCGACGGCCTGCTGGCCTGGATCGAGCTGACCGTCGCCCCCGGCGACCCGGTGCTGGACAGCCTGGCCGACCAGACCAACTGGCTCCCGGTCTGCATCCCGTTCGCCGCGGACCCTCAGGTGGCCGCCGGGGTGGCCGCCGGGCCCGGCGACGTCCTGGCCCTCCAGGCCACCGTGGCCGAGGCCGGTGACGGCATCCACCCCGAGTATTTCTTCACCGGGAACCTCATCCCGGCTGCCGGCGGCCGCCCGATCCCGGTGCACGCCGAGTCCCGGTTTTCCGGGGGCCCGTTCCGGGCCACCGCCCTGCATCGCGCGCTGCTGCGCTGAACGAGGCGGCGCCACCGCGGCCGGCTGCGGTCAGCCTCGGCAACGACGGTCGCCCGGAGGAGCCGGCCTGCCCAGCTGGCCGTCGTACTTCCCAGACCGACCGAGGAGACGTACCCGGTGCGCTGGCCGCGGTGGCCGAGGCCTGCCTGGCCTGGCTCGGCAAGCACGAGCTGTAAGCCCCCGGCGGGCTTTCCGGCCAGATCGATGACCCGGGCCAGGTCAGCCGGGGTGTCGATGTCGTCCGGGCGGCCGGTGCCGGTGCAGTCGACCACGGTGACCAGGTCCGGGTGGGCGCGCAGGAACGGGCGGGCACCCGCATCGCCGGCGGTGGTGGCCAGCACCTCGTCCCAGTGCTCGCGGCCGATCAGGACCGGGTTGCGGGCGCGGCCGCCGTAAGCGGCCACCGCGACGGTGGCCCCGGCCGCGTGCGCAGCGATCAGGCGGCGCACGGCCTCGGCGCCGACCAGGGGCTGATCGGCCAGGGCGATCACCGCCGCGTCGTAACCGTCCGTGGCACCCGGGCCGCCCGGCGGCAGGTCCCGGACGGCGGTCAGCCCGGCCACCAGCGAGGAACCCATGCCGGTGCGCCAGCCCGGGTTGGGCACCAGCGTCACGTCCGGCAGGTCCACGGGGGCGGCCCCGGTCACCACGATGATCGGGTCCGCTCCCCCGGCCCGCAGCAACCCAGCGCCCCGGGCGGCCAGCGTCTGGCCGCCGATCTCGACCAGGGCCTTGGGGCGGCCCAGGCGGCTGCCCCCGCCCGCGGCCAGCAGGATCCCGGCGACAGATGGCATGGGGCCAGGGTAGCGAGGGCGCCGAAAACCCGTGGCCGGGATGGGCCGGGCCTGCTTACGCTCGCCTCATGCCGTCGACCAAACCCCTGCTGGCGTTCGCGCTGACCGCGTTCCTGCTGATCGCGGTGCCCGGCCCCAGCGTGCTGTTCACCGTGGGCCGGGCGCTGGCCCTGGGCCGGATCGCCGGGATGGCCACCGTGGTCGGCAACACCCTCGGGGTCTTCGTCCAGGTGATGGCGGTGGCGTTCGGCATCGGGGCGCTGGTGGAGCGGTCGGTGCTGGTGTTCAACGTGATCAAGCTGGGCGGGGCCGCCTACCTGATCTTCCTGGGCGTGCAGGCGGTCCGGCACCGGCGGCGGCTGGCCGAGGCCCTGGGGGCGAATCTGGAGCGCAAGAGCATCGCCCGGATCGTGGCCGACGGGTTCCTGGTCGGCGTGGGCAACCCCAAGGTGATCGTGTTCTTCGCGGCCGTGCTGCCGCAGTTCGTGGACCGGGCGGCGGGTAACGTGCCCGGGCAACTGCTGGTGCTGGGGGCGTTGTTCGCGGCCATCGCGCTGGTCTCGGACTGCGGGTGGGCGCTGGCGGCGGGCTCGGCCCGGGCCTGGTTCGGCCGGTCGCCGCGGCGGCTGGAGCTGATCGGCGGCACCGGCGGCCTGGTCATGATCGGTATCGGGGTCACCCTGGCCGCCACCGGCCGCAAGGACTGACCGGCCCGGCTGGGCGGCCCGCAGGCCGCTCAGCCCGGCCGTCCGGCTTATTCGACGATCTTGGAGATGGGGATCTCCAGGATGTCGTGGGCGCCGGCCGCCTTGAGCGCTGGGATCAGCGTGTTGACGCCGCGCTTGGGCACCACGGTCTCGACCGCGTTCATGTTGCCCCGGGCCAGCGTGGTGATGGTCGGGGACGACAGCGCGGGCAGCATCTCGGTCACCGCGTTCAGCTGGTCGGCGGCCACGTTCAGCTTGAGCAGCACGTTGCCCCGGGCCTGGATGGCCCCGCGCAGCAGCAGCGCGATGTCCTCCATGGCCGCGCGCTTTTCCTCGTCGGCGTGCGCCGTCGAGGAGGCGACCAGCTCGGTGTAGCTGGTCAGCAGGGTGTCCAGGATGCGCAGTCCGTTCTTGCGCAGCGACGAGCCGGTCTCGGTCAGGTCGACGATCGCGTCCACGATGTCCGGGACCTTGGCCTCGGTGGCCCCGTAGGACGGGATGATCACCGCCTTGACCCCGTGCGACTCCAGGAACCGCTTGGTCAGCGACGGGAACTCGGTGGAGATCCTGACCCCCTCCGGGAGGTCGGTCACGTTCTTCCAGGTGGCGTTCTCGGGCACCGCCAGCACCACCCGCACCGGGCGGGAGGTGGCCTTGGAGTACTGCAGTTCACCCAGGGACACCACGTCGGCCTGGGTCTCGGTGATCCAGTCCCGCCCGGTGATGCCCAGGTCGAACAGGCCGCGCTCGATGTAGGACGGGATCTCCTGGGGGCGCAGGAACCGGACCCGCTCGATCCGCGGGTCGTCGATGGAGGCGTGGTAGTCGCGGTCGGAAGAACGCCGCACGGTCAGGTCGGCGGCGTCGAACAGGTCGAGGGTGGCTCGCTCCAGCGAGCCCTTGGGCAGGACGAGGGACAGCACGGCAGAACCCCTTGACGGCGAGAGGACGCTTCGGTGGGCAGGCTCAGGGCGCGGGACGGTGACGACCAGGAAGGGTCAATGTCGGGTCGCGGCGGTGCCGGCGGCCCGGTCAGCGAGAGAGCGCGGCCGCGGCTGGGCCTGCCGGCGGTCAGGACCGGAACAGCGGATGGAGCGCAGCAGGAGCGCGGTGTCCAGCGCCGCCACGACGGCCTCCCATCCCTTGTCCTCGCTACTGTCCGGCAGCCCGGCTCGCGCGCGGGCGTCTTCTATGGTGTCACAGGTGAGCACTCCGTTGCC
Organism: uncultured Actinomycetes bacterium; assembly: GCA_963828445.1. Classification (GTDB taxonomy): domain Bacteria; phylum Actinomycetota; class Actinomycetes; order Streptosporangiales; family Streptosporangiaceae; genus Bog-532. Next base: position 448,663 of record CAWHFP010000040.1, on the reverse strand, counting down.
CACCGGAGTGCCGCAGTCCAGGGCGGCCCGGGTCAGCCCCTGGGTGACCGCGTCACACACGTACTCAAAGTGCGGGGTGCCGCCGCGGATGACCGCGCCCAGGCAGACCACCGCGTCGTTGTAGCGGGCCAGTTCGGCCGCGACCACCGGCAGTTCGACCGCACCGGCCACCCGCAGCACCAGCGGGTCGTCGATGCCGCAGGCCACCGCGGCGGCCGCGGCCCGCTCGACCAGCGAGTCGGTGATCTCCGCGTGCCACCGGGTGCCCAGGATGGCCAGGGTCAGGTCGGACGCGTCCACCGTCTCCAGCACCGGCCGCCCCGCCCCGCTCATGCTGTGTCTCCCGCTCGCTTCAGGGGCGCAACAAGGCACTGCCTTCCCTCGTCACGCCTGCGCTCGTTCCTCGCTTGGCGCTCCTCAGTCCAGGCAGCGCCGCGCCCCTTCCGCTCGCTCATGCTGACTCCCTCGACGAGCCCGTCCCGGTCTGCGGCCGCGACGGCAGGTTCTCGATGGTGTGGCCCATCCGGTCCCGCTTGGCGGCCAGGTAGCGCAGGTTCTGGGCGGTGACCGGCACCGGCAACGGCACCGCAGTGACGTCCAGGCCATGCTGGGACAGCCCCGCCACCTTGTCCGGGTTGTTGGTCAGCAGCCGGGCCGAGCGCACCCCCAGGTCGGTGAGGATCTGGGCCCCGGTCGAGTAGTCGCGGGCGTCCACCGGCAGGCCCAGCTGCAGGTTGGCGTCCACCGTGTCCGAGCCGTGGTCCTGCAGCTGGTAGGCGCGCAGCTTACTGAGCAGGCCGATGCCGCGGCCCTCGTGACCACGCAGGTAGAGGACCACGCCGCGGCCCTCGGCGGCGATCAGGGCCATGGCCGCCTCCAGCTGGGCGCCGCAGTCGCAGCGGAGCGAGCCGAACACGTCGCCGGTGAGGCATTCGGAGTGCACCCGGGCCAGCACCTCCTCGCCGTCACCCAGCTCGCCCAGGACCAGGGCCATGTGCTCCACGCCGTCCACCGTGTTCAGGTAGCCGTAGGCCTGCCAGTCGCCGTAGGCGGTGGGCAGCGTGGTCCGGGCCTGCTGGCTGACCATGGCCTCGGTCCGGCGCCGGTAGTCGATGAGCTGCTCGATCGAGATCAGCTGCAGCCCGTGCTCGTCGGCGAACTCGCGCAGCCGCGGCAGCCGGGCCATGGTGCCGTCCTCGTTGACGATCTCGGTCACCACCCCGGCCGGGCGCAGCCCGGCCAGCCGGGCCAGGTCGACCGCGGCTTCGGTGTGGCCGCGGCGGCGCAGCACGCCGCCGTCGGTGTAGCGGAGCGGGAACAGGTGCCCGGGCCGGACCAGGTCCGCCGCGGCCGCCTCCGGGTCGGCCAGCAGCTGGATGGTCCGGGACCGGTCGGCCGCGCTGATCCCGGTGCTGATGCCGGTGCGGGCGTCCACGCTGACCGTGAACGCGGTGCCCATGTGCTCCTGGTTGTCGCTGGTCATCTGGGGCAGGTTGAGCCGGTCCAGGTCCTCGCCGAGCATGGGCACGCAGATCAGGCCGCGGGCGTGCCGGATGGTGAACGCGAGCAGCTCGGGGGTGGCCGACTCGGCCGCGAACACCAGGTCGCCCTCGTTCTCCCGGTCGGCGTCGTCCACGACCACCACCGGGCGGCCCGCGGCGATGTCCTTGATGGCCCGCTCGACCGAGTCCAGCTGGGGACCGGGCAGGATCGGGGTGGTGGTCATCGGGTCACCGTCCCGGTGGTGAGCTTCTCCACGTACTTGGCGATCACATCAACCTCCAGGTTGACCGTTTCTCCTGGCTGCTTGTGGCCCAGGGTGGTGCGCTTGAGCGTCTCGGGGATGAGGCTGACCTCGAACCAGTCGCCGGTGACGGCGGTGACGGTCAGGCTGATGCCGTCCACGGCGATCGAGCCCTTCTCGACCACGTACCGGTCCAGGCCGGGCGGGAGCGTGATCCGGACCACGTCCCAGTGCTCGCCCGGGCTGCGGGACACCACCTCGCCCACGCCGTCGACGTGACCCTGGACCAGGTGGCCGCCGAGCCGGTCGGCCAGCCGTACGGAACGTTCCAGGTTGACCGGGCTGCCGGGGGCCAGGGCGCCGAGGCTGGACCGGGTCAGGGTCTCCCGCATGACGTCGGCGGCGAAGGTGCCAGCGGCCGAGCTGGTGACGGTCAGGCAGACGCCGTTGACCGCGATCGAATCCCCGTTGGCCACGTCGCTGGTCACCTCGGGACCACGTACGGTCAGCCGGGCCGCGTCGCCCAGGTCATCGAGGCCGACGATCTCACCGAGCTCTTCCACGATTCCGGTGAACATCCGCGCTTCCCTCCTCGGAGCCGAACTTCTCCTGGCTCCGGGGGTACGCGGGCAGGATGCATCATGACAACGCATCCGGCACGCCGGGCTCATGCCCGCCGCGCGCGTGCTGCCTCCCATCCGGACTTTAACCGTCGGTCCCGGAGTTCCACCGGGTCAACCAGGGCTCCATGCGGAGCACTGGGTCGCGGACTGTCACCGCCGGTTCGGAATTTCACCGACCCCGGAGCACGCTTCTTACTTCACAACATTGTGCCACAGGAGGTATTCCCCGGCTCTGCGTCGTGGGTCACACCGTCAGGTCGCGGGCTGGGTCTCGCCGGGGACCTCGTCGATTTCGCTGGCCAGCCGGGTGATCTCGCGCATCTTGTTGGTCGCGTCCAGGGCGGCGATCTTGTAGGACTCGGCCAGCGTCGGGTAGTTGAACACCGCGTCGACCAGGTAGTCCACGGTGCCGCCGCAGCCCGCCACGGCCTGGCCGATGTGCACCAGCTCGGTGGCCCCGGTGCCGAACACGTGCACCCCGAGCAGCTGACGGGTCTCCGGGGAGACCAGCAGCTTGAGCACGCCGTAGGAGTCCCCGATGATCTGGCCCCGGGCCAGTTCCCGGTAGCGGGACACGCCCACCTCGAACGGGATGCAGGCCTGGGTCAGCTGGTCCTCGGTCTGCCCGATGAAGCTGATCTCGGGGATCGAGTAGATGCCGATCGGCTGCAGCAGGTGGGCGGTGTGCACCGGCTCGCCGAAGGCGTGGTGCGCGGCCTGCCGGCCCTGCTCCATGGAGGTCGCGGCCAGGGCCGGGAACCCGATCACGTCACCGACCGCGTAGATGTGCGGCACCTCGGTCTGGAAGTTCTCGTCGACCTTGATCCGGCCGCGCTTGTCCGCGGCCAGGCCCGCGGCCGCCAGGTTCAGCTCCTCGGTCTGGCCCTGGCGGCCCGCCGAGTACAGCACGGTGTCGGCCGGGATCTTCTTGCCGCTGGCCAGCAGGGCCAGGGCGCCGTGCGGGTGGGCCTCGACCGCGGACACCGTCTCGCCGAACCGGAACGTCACCGCCAGGTCGCGCAGGTGGTACTTGAGCGCCTCGACCACCTCGAGATCGCAGAAGTCCAGCATTCGCTCGCGCTGCTCGACCACGGTGACCTTGGTGCCGAGCGCGGCGAACATCGAGGCGTACTCGATGCCGATGACCCCGGCCCCGACCACCACCATCGACCGCGGTATCCCCTGCAGGTGGATGATGCCGTCGGCGTCGATGATGGTCTTCTCGTCGAACGCCACCGTGGACGGCCGGGCCGGCCGGGTCCCGACCGCGATGACGATGTTGGCCGCGCTGACCCGGCGGTTCGTCCCGTCGTCGCCCTTGTCGACCTCGATCACGTTCGGCTCGACGAAGTGGGCCAGGCCGGGTATGAGCGTGACCCGGTTGCGGCTCAGCTGGTTGCGGACCACGTCGGCTTCCCGGCTCACCACGTGCTGAGTGCGCGCGGTCAGGTCGGCGATGGTGATGTCTTCCTTGACCCGGTAGCTCTGGCCGTACATCTCGCGCTGGTCCAGGCCGGTCAGGTACAGGATGGCCTCGCGCATCGTCTTGGACGGGATGGTGCCGGTGTTCAGGCACACCCCGCCCATCATTTCCGGGCGCTCCACCACCGCGACCCGTTTGCCGAGCTTGGCCGCGGCGATAGCGGCCTTCTGCCCACCGGGGCCGGATCCGATTACCAGCAGGTCGAATTCATGCACGATGACCAGTGTGGCCGGCCGCTGGAGGCAAAGAGAACCCCCGTCGGCCCCCGGCGGCTGAACAAAATGGGAAAAGATGGGTCCTGAGATGCCCATTCACACCGAAGTGCTGATCGCGGGGGCGGGCCCGGCCGGGCTGCTGCTGGCCGGGGACCTGGCCGCCGCGGGCGTGCGCTGCACCGTTACCGAACGCCGGACCGGCGAGTCCAACCTGACCCGTGCGTTCGCCGTGCACGCCCGGACCCTGGAGGAACTGGACGCCCGCGGGATCGCCGACGAGCTGATCGCCCGCGGCACGCCGGTCCGGGGGCTACGGCTGTTCGGCCGGGCCGAGCTGAGCCTGGCCGACCTGCCCAGCCGGTTTCCCTACGTCCTGGTCACCCCGCAGTACGAGACCGAGCAGGTGCTGGCCGACCGGGCCCGGGCGGCCGGGGCCGAGATCCGCGCGGGAGCCGAGGTGACCAGCCTTCGACAAAATGGGGACCAGGTCGAGGTGGAGGTCCAGCGGACCGGCAGCTCACAGCGGCGGACGGTCCGGGCCGCCTACGTGGTCGGCGCGGACGGGCTGCACAGCACGGTCCGGCACGCGCTCGGGCTGCCGTTTCCCGGCCAGGCCGTGGTGCGGTCGGTGATGCTGGCCGACGTGCCGCTGGCCGAAGACCCGGCCCAGACCATGACCACCGACACCACCGGCGACGCGTTCGCGCTGATCGTGCCGTTCGGTGACGGCTGGTACCGCGTCATCGCCTGGAACCGCCACAACCAGCAGCCGGACGACGCCCCGGTCGGTGCCGGTGAGATCCGGGAGGTGCTGGGCCAGGTGTTCGGCACCGACTTCGGCATGGGTGAGCCGCGCTGGGTGTCCCGGTTCCACAGCGACGAACGCCAGGTTCCGCAGTACCGGGTGGGCCGCGTGTTCCTGGCCGGGGACGCGGCCCACGTGCACTCGCCCGCCGGCGGCCAGGGCATGAACACCGGCCTGCAGGACGCGGCCAACCTGGGCTGGAAGCTGGCCGCGGTGGCCAGCGGCTGGGCCGGGGACCGCCTGCTCGACACCTACCAGGCCGAACGTCATCCGGTCGGCCAGCAGGTGCTGCGGACCAGCAGCGCGCTGCTGAAGCTGGGCCTGATGCCCGGGCCGGCCGCGCTGCGGGCGGGCCGCAACGCCGCCGTCCGCGCCGTGGCCAAGGTGGCGCCGGTGACGGCCCGGATGGGCGCGACCCTGTCCGGCATCGGCATCTCGTACCCCGCGCCCCGGGGAGCCCATCCGCTGACCGGGCGCCGGGTCGCCGACCTTCGGCTGGCGGATGGGCGCCGGCTGTACGAGGCGCTCCGCAGCGGGCGGTTTCTGCTGGTCGGGCCGGGACCGGCCGACGTGGGTGCTGGGCCGCTGGCGGGTCACGTGGAGGCGGTGGCCCTGGCCCAGCAGGCCCGGACCACGGTGCTGGTCCGGCCGGACGGCTACATCGGCTGGGCCAGCGACGACCCCGCCGCCGACCCGGGCGCGGCGCTGGCCCGGCTGGTGCACTCGTCATGACGGCCTATCCGCCGCTGCGGGCGGTCATCTTCGACTGGGGCGGCACGCTGACCCCGTGGCACACCATCGATCACCAGGTCCTGTGGCAGACGGTGTGCGAGCCGCACTTCCCGCCGGGCCGGGCCGCCGACGTGGCCGCGGCCATCTGCGCCGCCGAGCAGGAGCTGTGGGCGGCCGCCGACACCGAATCCGCCAGCGCCACCCTGGCCCAGGTCATGGAGCGGGCCGGGGTGACCCCGACCGAGGCGCTGCTGGCCGACTACTACCGGCACTGGGACCCGCACACCCTGACCGACCCGGACGCCCCGGCGGTCCTGCGCGAGCTGCGGAGCCGCGGCCTCAAGATCGGCGTGCTGTCCAACACCATGTGGCCGCGCAGCGCGCACGAGCGGGTGTTCGGCCGGGACGAGGTGCTGGACCTGATCGACGGCGCCGTCTACAGCAGCGAGATCCCGTGGACCAAGCCGCACCCGGACGCGTTCCGCGCCGCCATGGCCGCGGTCGGGGTGGACGACCCCGCCGCCTGCGTGTTCGTGGGTGACCGCCCCTACGACGACATCCACGGGGCCAAGTCGGTGGGCATGCGGGCGGTGTGGATCCCGCATAGCGAGGTCCCCGGCTACGCCGCCGCCGAACCCGACGCGGTGATCACGGCCCTGACGGAGCTGCCGCCGTTGCTGGATCGCTGGTGACCCTGGGCAGTTTGGTCTGGCGGCCGATCTGGTTGAGGTAGCGGAGGGCCTGGGCGTAGGAGCCGAGCAGGCTGGACTCGGCGTAGGGCAGGCCGTGCTCGGCGCAGAACGCGGCGATCAGCGGCTGGGCCTTGCGCAGGTTCGGCCGGGGCATGGACGGGAACAGGTGGTGCTCGATCTGGTAGTTCAGGCCGCCCAGGGCGTTGTCGGTGAGCCAGCCGCCGCGTACGTTGCGGGAGGTGAGCACCTGCTGGCGCAGGAAGCCCACCTTGTCGGCGGCGGTGAGCACCGGCATGCCCTTGTGGTTGGGCGCGAACGAGCAGCCCAGGTAGAAGCCGAACAGGCCCTGCTGCACGAGGATGAACACCACCGCCTTGACCGGCGACAGCAGCAGGAACACCGCGGTCAGGTAGGCGGCGAAGTGCAACGCGAGCAGGGCGGTCTCGGCGGCCCGGCTGCGCACGGCCCGGACCGACCGCCGGCGGCTCAGCGCCCGGATGCTGGACCCGTGCAGCGCGACCCCCTCGAACAGCAGCATCGGGACCAGCAGGTACGCCTGATAACGGAAGATCATTCGCCGTAGCCCGGCCGCGGCCCGGGCCCGGCCGCCCGAGAAGGCCACCACGCTGATCATGATGTCGGGATCTTCGCCCTCGGTGTTCGGGCGGGCGTGGTGCCGGTTGTGCTTGGCCACCCACCAGCCGTAGCTGAGCCCGATGGCCAGGTTGCCGCAGGCCACCCCGAGCACGTAGTTCGACTGGCGTTTGGCGAAGATCTGCCGGTGCCCGGCGTCGTGGCCGAGGAAACCGAGCTGGGCGAACACCACGGCCAGCAGGACCGCGACCGCGATCTGCCACCAGGAGTCACCGGTCAGGCCGAACAGCACCCAGCCCGCGACCAGGGCCGCGGCCGTGCCGCCGATCCGCCAGGCGTACCAGGTCCGGCGTCGCTTCAGCAGGCCCGCCTGCCTGACCTGCCGGGACAGCGCCGCGTACTCACTGCCGGAATCGGCCGCGCCCGCGGCAGGGGTGTTGAGTGGTGGCAACTGGGCTCCCGTGACTCGGTGGCTGTCTGGTATCACCCTAGATGCCCTACCTGACCAGTACGGGAACGGGACGGCTCGGCGGCCCGACAGCCGGACGACAGCCGGGCGGCAGCCGGAAAACAGAATGACCCCGGGCGCGGGCATCCCTATCGTGGCGGTCATGACACAGGCGAAGGTTCTGGTGACCGGCAGTGCCGGGCACCTGGGGGACGCGCTGACCCGGGTGCTGCGCGACCGCGGCTATCAGGTGACCGGGCTGGACCGGCTGGACTCGCCCGGCACCGACGTCATCGGCTCGATCACCGACCGGGACCTGGTCCGGTCCTGCCTGGTGGGCGTGTCGGCGGTGCTGCACACCGCCACCTTGCACAAGCCGCACGTGGCCTCGCACCGCCAGCAGGATTTCGTGGACACCAACGTGACCGGCACGCTCACGCTGGCCGAGGAGGCGGCCGCGGCCGGGGTCGGCAGTTTCGTGTTCACCAGCAGCACCAGCGCGTTCGGCCGGGCCCTGACCCCGGCCGCCGGGCAGGCCGCGGCCTGGATCACCGAGGACGTGGCCCCGGTGCCGCGCAACATCTACGGGGTGACCAAGACCGCGGCCGAGAACCTGTGCGAGATCATCCAGCGCGACCGCGGGCTGCCGGTGGTGGTGCTGCGGACGGCCCGGTTCTTCCCCGAGGGCGACGACGCCGACGAGGTGCGCACCGCCTACCCGGACGCGAACGTCAAGGCCAACGAGTACCTGTACCGCCGGGTGGACCTGCAGGACGTGGCCGACGCGCACCTGCTGGCCATGGAGCGGGCCCCGGGCATCGGGTTCGGCCGGTACATCATCAGCGCCACCACCCCGTTCACCCGGGACGACCTGGCCGGGTTGCGCACGGCCGCGCCGGACGTGGTGCGGCAGCGGTTCCCGGACTACCCGGAGGTCTACCAGCGACTCGGCTGGCGCATGTTCCCCGGCATCGGCCGGGTCTACGTGAACGCCAGGGCCCGGGCCGAGCTGGGCTGGGCGCCGCGCTACGACTTCCGGCACGTCCTGGACGCGGTCGCGGCCGGGGAGGACTTTCGCAGCCCGCTGGCCCGGGCGGTCGGGGCCAAGGGCTACCACGCCGAGAGCACGGGCGTGTACACCGTCCGCTGAGCCGGGCTAGGAGCCGGGCTAGGCCGGGGCGACCCGGTAGTGGTAGCCGTGGTGCACGGTGAAGCCGAGCCGGCGGTAGAGGGCCAGGGCGGCCTCGTTCCCGTCCTCGACCTGGAGGTAGACCCGGTCGGCGCCGTGGCGGGCGGCGTGGGCCATGAGGCCGGTGGTGACCGCGACGGCCAGGCCGCGGCGACGGTAGTCCGGGTCGACCTCGATCGCGGTCAGCCCGGCCCACTCCCCCGCGCCGGCCACCCGGCCGATGGCCACGGTCCGGTCGCCGTCCCGGGCCGACGCGAACGCCTGCCAGGGCGCCGAAGTCATGATGGTGCGGGCCACCGGCGGCAGGTCGGGCTGGCCGCGGAAGTGGTAGAGGGCCAGCCAGTCGTCGCTGGGCTGATCGTCGAAGCCGACCGGCAGGGCCGCCGGGATCGCGGCGGGCCCGGCGGGCCCGGCGGCGTCCCTGGTCATCACGATCACCTCGGCTTCGTCGCGCAGCCGCCAGCCCTGGCCGGCCAGGAACCGGTCGACCGGGTTGCGGTCCGGCCGGCCCGCCGGGTAACTCACCGACGCCATCGGGGTCAGGCCGCGATCGGTGTACCAGCGGCGGACCCGGTCGGCCGCCTCGGGCAGCGGCAGCCCGGGGTCACCCGCGGTCAGGACGCTGTTGGCCCGGCCGGTGAAGCCCTCGGCGGCCCGGAGCAGCCAGCCGCCGAGCGGCTCCTCCTCGGTCCCGCGCCAGGTGCGCGCGGCCGCCTGGTCCAGCGCGGCGATGTCGGTGCCGGTGATGCCGGTGCCGGAGATGGGACTGGTCACTCCTCCAGCCTGCCAGCCGCCGGTGGTGGCGCCGCCGGGCGGGGCGGGCGGCACCGGACGCCTGCCTGGGACTGGTGGTACCAGGCCGGGGGCGGCGGACCCGCGCATACTGGGGAGATGACCGATCACGGGGAACTCGGGGCGGCGCTGCGCGGCTGGCGGGACCGGGTCGCACCGGCCGACGCCGGGATGCCCGCGGGCCGGGGGCGGCGCGCGCCGGGGCTGCGGCGCGAGGAACTGGCGCTGCTGGCCGGGGTGTCGGCCGACTACATCACCCGGCTGGAGCAGGGCCGGGCCACCGCGCCGTCCCCGCAGGTACTGAGGGCCCTGGGCCGGGCCCTGCGGCTGTCGCGGGAGGAGCAGGACCACCTGTTCCGGCTGGCCGGGCAGGCGCCGCCGCGGCCGGGCCGCATCGCGGCCCAGCTCACCCCCAGCGTGCAGCGGCTGCTGGACCAGCTGACCGGCGTCCCGGTCAGCGTCAACGACGCGGGCTGGAACCAGATCGCCTGGAACCAGCTGTGGGCCGCCCTGGTCGGGGACCCGTCCGGGCTGACCGGGCGGAACCGGAACGTGCTCTGGCGGTACTTCACCGGCCAGCAGGCCCGGGTCGTCCGTACCCCCGAAGAGGAAGCCCGGTTCGACCAGTCGGCCGTGGCGGACCTGCGTTCGGCCACCGCGCGCTACCCGGATGACGAGGATCTGCGGCGGCTGGTGGCCGACCTGCGGGCGGCCAGCCCGCGGTTCACCGCGCTGTGGGAGACCGGCGTGGTCGGTACGCACCGCGAGTCGCACAAGACGTTCGACCACCCGGACGTGGGCCTGGTCACCGTGGACTGCGACGTGCTCACCGTGGACGGCAGCGACCTGCGCATCGTGGCCTACACCGCGCCGCCCGGCAGCGAGGCCGCCGAGAAGCTGCGGCTGCTGTCGGTGATCGGCACCCAGGCCCTGCGCTGAGCTAACGGACGCGAGCAGGGACCGGACGGCGGCTCGGTGACCTCAGCGGTCATGGTGGTCTCCCTTGGACCAGGTGGCGTGGGCCGTGGCCTGCTCGGCCTGGGCGCGCAGGGCCTGCACGGCCCGGGCCGGGTCGTCGGCCGAGTAGACCGCCGAGCCGGCCACGAACACGTCGGCGCCGGCGTCCGCGCACCGCTCGATGGTTTCCTCGCTGACGCCGCCGTCGACCTGGAGCCAGACCGTGCCGCCGTGCCGGGCGACCAGGGCGCGGGCCCGGCGCAGCTTCGGCATGACCAGGTCCAGGAACCGCTGGCCGCCGAAGCCCGGCTCCACCGTCATCAGCAGCAGCATGTCGATCTCGCCCAGCAGGTCCTCGTACGGCTCGACCGCGGTGCCGGGGTTGACGGCCAGCCCGGCCCGGGCTCCGGCCCGCCGGATCTCCCGCAGCGTCCGGACCGGCGCCTTCACCGCCTCGGCGTGGATGGTGACGTTGCGCGCGCCCGCCTCGGCGTAACCGGGGGCCCACTGGTCGGGGTCCTCGATCATCAGGTGACAGTCGACCGGCAGGCTGACGTGTTTCAGCAATGATTGAACGACGGGCAGCCCGAGGGTCAGGTTCGGGACGAAGTGATTGTCCATGACGTCCACGTGCAGCCAGTCAGCGGCCGGGGTGACGGCCGCGGCCTCGTCGGCGAGCCGGGCGAAGTCCGCGGACAAGATGCTGGGCGAGATCTGAACGGCCATAGCTGTCATTGTGCTGGCCGGCCCGGCCATCGGGTCGGGCGGGTGGAGCAAACCCATGGGGTTGGGCGGGTGGAGCAAACACTGTCGTTCGCTCTGGGTAGCGTTTGGGGCGTGGACAAGCCTGCCTCGACCCGGCCCGAGCCCAGCCTGCTCGAACGCGTCCGGAAGCTGCTGGCCAAGGCCGAAGACGGCAGCGTGACCCCGGCCGAGGCCGAGGCGCTGACCGCGAAGGCGGCCGAACTGATGGCCCGGTACGGGATCGACCGGGCGCTGCTGGCCGCGGCCCGGCCCGAGACCGACCAGCCCGCCGACCGGATCATCGACGTGCCCAACCCGTGGGCGGACGTGCGCGCCCACCTGCTGGCCGGCCTGGTCACCGCCATGCGGTGCCAGTGCGTGCTGCTGCCGGTGCCGACCGGCAAGCGGGTGCACGTGTTCGGGTACGCCTCGGACCTGGAACGGGCCGAGATGCTGTACACGTCGCTGCTGGTGCAGATGGCGCACGGGCTGGCCGCGGCCCAGGTACCACCGGCCGCGCGCAGCCCCCGGGCCTGGCGGCGCAGCTGGCTGCTGGGCTACTCCAGCGCGGTGACGGCCCGGGTCCGGGCGGCCGAGGAGCGGGCGGCCAGCGCCGCCGACCACGAGACCGCCGCGGGCGGTGGCACCTCGGCCGCGCTGGTGCTGGCCGACCGGTCGCTGGTGGTGCGCAGGCACGCTCAGGCGGCCTACCCGCGCACCCGGCGGACCCGGATCACCTATACCGGCAACGGCTACCGGTCCGGCTACGCCGAGGGCGAGCGGGCCGACATCGGCGGCCCGCGGGTCCGGCCCGGATCGGGCCGCGCGCTCACGTCCTGACCGGGCCCGCCGCCGCTAGCCGGCCGCTCCAGCCGGCCGCTCCAGCGCGCCTGTGGAGATTTGCTTACGCGCGCGTTAACCATGATCAATTCGCCGTCACGCATGTAAACGCCCTGCGTAGACTGCGACGATACCCGGACCAACCACAGCGAAGGCAGCAGATGCGGGAGCCGAACGAGATCATCACCCTGGCCCGGCAGGGTTCGGCTCGCCAGGACTGGCAGGTGTTCAGCCGGAAACGGGGCTCGATCGGGGCGTTCTTCCGTGGCACCTCACACGACCCGGACCCGATGCTGGTCGTCACCCCGGACGGGGTGGTCGTGTACGAGGACCAGAAGAAGCCGCTGATCGCGATCGACTTCGCGGAGCTGGAGTCGGTCGAGCTGCGGGGCAACGCCACCACCCAGTCCGACACGGCCCACGCCACCCTGCACGCCTGGCTCGACCTGCACTACCAGGACGGCCGGACGGCGGCCTGGGAGCCGTCGGCGTTCAAGGACGACCTGCGGATCCTGCAGTCCTTCATCGAGGTCTACGCCATCTACAAGGTGTGGCTGCTGCAGCGCTGACCCGGGCGCGGCCCGGCCAGCAGGCTGGTCTGGGGCCTGGTCAGTTCTTGCGCAGCAGGGCCAGGAACAGCGCGTCGGTGCCGTGCCGGTGCGGCCAGAGCTGCACGTAGCGGCCATCGGGGCCCCGGCTGACACCGGGGACCGGCCGGCCCAGGGCCTCCGCCAGCACCTCGGGGGCGTTCAGCACGGTCACGTCGTCGCGGGCGGCCAGGACCGCGTCCACCACGCCCTCGGTCTCGTCCCGGTGCGGGGTGCAGGTCACGTAGCCGATCACGCCGCCCGGCCGGGCACTGTCGATGGCCGCGCCGAGCAGGTCGCGCTGCAGCGGGACCAGGCCCTCGACGTCCTCGGGCGACTTGCGCCAGCGGGCTTCGGGGCGGCGGCGCAGGGCCCCCAGACCCGAGCAGGGCACGTCGGCCAGCACCCGGGTGAACGTGCCGGGACGCCAGGGCCCGTGCCGTCCGTCGGCGGCGATCGCGGCCGCGTGGGGCAGGCGGCGCAGGTGGTCGCGGGTCAGCCCGGCCCGGTGCGGCCGCAGGTCGGCGGCGATCAGCGGGCTGGCCCGGCTGGGCCCGCTCGCCCAGGCCGGCCAGCAGGGCGGCCTTGCCGCCGGGCCCGGCGCACAGATCCAGCCAGGGGCCGTCGGGGGCGGACGCCTGGGCCAGGGCCAGCGTGACCAGCTGGCTGGCCTCGTCCTGGACGAACGCGCGGCCCTCGGCCACCGCCGGGATCGCGGCCGGGTCCCCGCCGGGCAGGATCACCCCGAACGGCGACCAGGGGGCCGGGGTGGGCTCGTCCTCGGCGGCGGCCAGTTCCCCGGGCTCGCTGAGGCCCGGGATGGCCACCAGCGTGGTCCGCGGCCTGGCGTTGCCGGCCTGCAGGGTCTGCTCGGTCTCGGCCAGGTCACCGCCGAGCGCGTCCTGGAACGCCGCCACGATCCAGCGCGGATAGCTGTTGGCCGCGGCCAGGTAGCCGACCGGATCGGCGTCCCGGTCCGGGGTGATGATGGCCAGCCAGCCGTCCAGGTCGCGGGTGCCGACGCGGCGCAGTACCGCGTTGACGAACCCGGCCGGGCGCATCCCGACCACGTCCTTGGCCAGGTCCACCGACGTGGCTACCGCGGCGTGGCTGGCGACCCGGGTGGCCAGCAGCTGGTGGGTCCCCAGCCGCAGCACCTCCCGCACCGGCGGGTCGATGCCGGCGGCCGGCCGGTCGCTGCACAGGTCCAGCACGGCGTCGTAGGTCTGCCGGCCGCGCAGGGTGCCGTAGGTGAGCTCGGTGGCCAGCGCGGCGTCGCGGCCTTCGAGGCCCCGTTCCCGCAGCAGGGCGGGCAGCAGCAGGTTGGCGTAGGCGTCCCGCTCGTCCACCGCGGCCAGCACGTCGTAGGCGACCCGGCGCACCGGGTCGGAACGGAACCGGCGGCCGCCCGGGGATCGCTGGCCGCCGGAACCGGGGCGGGGCCTGCCGCCCGGGCCACCGCGGCCGCGTTGAGTTCGCTGGGCCACGGTCAGCCCAGCTTGGGTGCTGCCGGGCCGGACTGGTGCAGGCCGCGGGCCCAGTCGGCGGCGGGCATCAGGCGTTTGCCCGGCGGCTGGACCAGACCCAGCGTGACCGGACCGGTGGCCGTCCCGGCCAGCACCGAACGCCGGCCGACCTGCAGCTCACCCGGGCCCAGAGCCGGTGAGCCGGCCAGGGCGCCGGGCGCGGCCAGCTCGACCGGGCCGAGCTTGAGCCGGGCCCCGTCGAACTCGGTCCACGCGCCCGGCTCCGGCGTGCAGGCCCGGATCAGCCGGTCGATGGCCACCGCGGGCTGCCCCCAGTCGACCCGGCCGTCCTCGGGGTTGACCTTGGGGGCGTAGCTGATGCCGTCCTCGGGCTGGGGCACCGCGCGCAGCTGGCCGGACTCGATGCCGTCCAGCGTGTCGATCAGCAGCCGGGCCCCGGACACCGCCAGCCGGGCCAGCAGGTCGCCCGAGGTGTCGCGCGGGCTCACCGGCTCGGTGAGCACCCCGAACACCGGGCCCGCGTCCAGCTCCTTGACGATGCGGAAGGTGGTCGCGCCGGTGACGTCGTCCCCGTGCAGCAGCGCGTGCTGGACCGGGGCCGCGCCCCGCCAGGCCGGCAGCACCGAGAAGTGCAGGTTGACCCAGCCCTCGGGCGGAATGTCCAGCGCCACCTGGGGCAGCAGCGCCCCGTAGGCGGTCACCGGGCAGCAGTCCGGGCCGATCGCGCGCAGCCGGTCCAGGAACTCGGGGTCCCGGACCTTGGCCGGCTTCAGCACCTCCAGGCCCGCGGCCGCCGCCACCTGAGCCACCGGGCTGGGCTCGGTGTGGCGGCCCCGCCCGGTCGGGGCGTCCGGCCGTGTGACCACGGCCGCCACGTCGTGATGGGAGGCCAGCAGGGCCTCCAGCGCCACCACAGCCGGGTCCGGTGTCCCGGCGAAGACCAGCCGCATCAGCCGATCAGAGCGCCTTGCCGAAGGTGGGGTGCGGCGAGGTGCGCAGCTCGGGCACTGGCCATGCCGGACCACTCGGCTTCCCGGATGGCCTTCATGGCCAGCTTCTTCTGCTCCGGGTCGAGACGGTCGATGAACAGCACCCCGTCCAGGTGGTCGGTCTCGTGCTGGAAACAACGAGCCATCCGGGCCGTGCCTTCCAAGGTGACCGGGTCGCCGTACATGTTGAACCCCTTGGCCACCGTGCCGTAGGCCCGCTTGGTCGGGAAGGCCAGACCGGGGAAGGACAGGCAGCCCTCATCGTCGGTCTCGGTCTCCTCGGTCAGGTCGAGGTCCGGGTTGATCAGATGCCCCAGCTCGTCGTCCACGAAGTAGGTGAACACCCGCAGGCCCACGCCGACCTGCGGCGCGGCCAGGCCCGCCCCGGGGGCGTCCATCATGGTGTCGGTGAGGTCCTTGACCAGCTTGCGCAGCTCGGCATCGAAATCGCGGACCGGCTCCGCAGCGGTGCGCAGCACTGGATCACCGAACAGCCGGATCGGCTTGACGCTCACAAAAGTTCCCTTCAGCCCAGTACGGGCGTAACCCCGAGTCCGCATCTAGTTTAGGCGGCGGGGCGCGGCGCCAGCTTCAATAGCGCGGCGCCAGCTTCAGAAGCAACGGGAGCTAGAACTTTGACCGGGCCTTGAAGGCGGCCTTCCGCGCCGCCTTGGCCACGTCCGGCTCGGGGTGGTGGTCGCTGAGCGTGGTCAGCAGCTCGGTGACGGCCGGGTGCTCCACCCGCCACAGGCCCGCCACCAGCTCGGCCTGGGCGTGCGGCGGCAGCTCCGGCAGCAGTTCGGCCACCACGTCCTCGGGGGCGGCTTCCTCCAGCAGCCCGGCGCCCAGGTCGACCAGCAGCCAGGCGCTGTCCTCCCGGCTGAGCGGGGCCTGCTCGCCGTGCTCGCGCAGCCACACCGCGGCGTGCGGGCGCAGCACCGGATTGTCCAGCGCGCCCCGGACGGTGGGCACCGCGGCCGCGCCGACCCGGTCCATGACCGCGAACGCGGCCCCGCGCAGACCCGGTGAGCCCTGGCTGGCCGCCTCGGTCAGCTCCTCGGCGGCCCGTTCCGGAGTCCGCCGGGACAGCCAGGCCGCGATCTCGGCCTCGCCGTCTTCGGCGTCGTAGTCGGCCAGCACAGCCAGCACGCCGGTGGCGCCGCCGTCGGCGCTACCGCCCAGCACCGGCACCCGCCAGCCGCGCTCGGCCAGCCGGTCCCGGACCGCCCACAGCCCGATCGGCGACAGCGTCACGGTCAGCCCGGCCTCGTCGTCTTCGTCCTCGTCGGCGCCCAGCTCAACCGCGCCCAGGTCGGCCAGCAGTTCCAGGCCGGGTTCGAGGCCCGGCTCCGGGCCGGAGGACGCGGCGTCGGCGGCCTCGCCCTCGTCCGGCCGGCCGTCGGTCATCGCCCCGACCGCGGCCGCGTACGCCTCGAACAGCGCGTCCAGGCGGACCGGCCGGGCCGCGGTGTACAGCGCGGTGGTCAGGCCGTCCAGGTTCTCCAGGCCCAGCACGGTGGTCAGCGCCGCGCACCACAGGTCCAGGGCCTCATCCGCGGTGCCGTGGCCGAGCACGCCGAACCGCTCCCCCGGGCTGGCCTGGCCGGCGTCGAGCGCCATGATGCCGGTGCCGGTGGCGATGGCCCAGGCCGCGTGGACTTCGTCCAGGGACAGGTCGAGCGCGGTCACCGCGTCGGCGGCGTCATCCGTGGTGAGGTCACCGCCCGCGGTGACCGGGCGGTCCTTGCCCGCCCAGGCGGCCAGGTCCTGCGCCACCCGCAGCAAGGGCGCCACCCGGGCCGCCGCGGTCAGCTCCTCGCGGGAGGGCAGGCGTACCGGGGGCATCCGGGTGAGGCTGCCCGCGCCCCGCAGGCGGGACGGCAGGCTCTCATGCGAGGTTGCCACACAGGCACCTTACGACCTCGATCCGCATGCTCGGGATAACCGCGCGGCGTCGATCGGCTGCGCATCCGGACAAAAGGGATGGATCAGATCAGTTCGGCCGGATCGAGCTGGACCCGGGCCAGCCCGCCGTCCTTGCGCGGGCTGCGGGCCGCCTGGGCCGCCTGCAGCGCTCTGGCCAGCGCCGAACCCTCGGCCCGGGGGGCCCGGACCAGCGCGCGGACCGGAGCGTCCGGTCCCTCCGCGTCGTGGCCGCCGTCGGGATCGTGGTCGGCCGCGTGCTCGTCGGGAACCGGGCCGAGCACCTCGGCCCCGGCGGGCAGGCCGGCCCGGGTCAGCAGCTCTTCCACCGCGGCGGCCGGGCCGGTCACCGCGGCCATCCGCACCGCCGGCGGGAACGCCAGCTGCTCGCGTTCGGCCAGCTCGCGCTCGGCGTAACCGGCCGGGTCCCAGCGGATCAGGGCCTGGGTGGCCGGAATCGACGGGTCCGCGTGAACCAGCACGGTCGACCCGGGGCGGGCCAGGGCGGCCGCATTCAGCCATTTGCGCAGCGCTTCCTCGGCCGCCCGCAGGCTGGGGCGGCCGAGCAGCGCCCAGCCGTCCAGCAGCAGCGCGCCCGCGTAACCCGCGGCCGGGACTGGTTCCGCGCCCGGCGTGGCCACCACCACCGCCGGGTCCGCGGGCACGCTGGCGATGACCGACTGGCCGCCGGAGAACCGCACCGGCACCGACGGGAACGCCCGGCCCAGTTCTTCCGCGGTCCGGGCCGCCCCGGTGACCATGGCCCGCACGTGGGTGAAGCCGCAGTGCGGGCAGCTCCAGCTGGCGGCGACCGCCCCGCACCACCGGCAGTGCGGGGTCTGCCGGGCGGCGGCGATCTCCAGCTGGCCCGAGCACACCGTGCAGCGCGCCTGGGCCCGGCAGCGGCCGCAGGCGATCGCGGCCAGGTAGCCGCGCCGCGGCACCTGGACCAGCACCGGCCCGTGAGCCAGCGCGGCCCGGGCCGTGCGCAGGGCCAGGCTGGGCAGCCGGGCGCTCAGCGCGGCCCCGTCCCGGGCCAGCTCGTCCTCTTCGGCGGCGGCCCGGATCCGGGGCGCGGTGGCGCGCAGCACGCCGTGGTCCGGGATCAGCGGGCGGGCCCAGCCCGCCGCGACCAGCTGGGTCGCCTCGGTGGTGCGGGCGAACCCGCCGATCAGGGCGGCCGCGCCCTGCCGGTGGGCCCGCAGGGCCAGCACCTCGCGCGCGTGCGGGTAGGGGGCGCGGCGCTCGGCGTGCAGGTCGTCGCCGTCGTCCCACAGCACGACCAGGCCCAGGTCGCGCACTGGCGCGAACATGGCGGCCCGGGTCCCGGCCGAGATGCGCACCGAGCCGCGCAGTACGGCCAGCCAGCGCCGGTAGCGTTCGGCCGGGCCCAGCTCGGCGGTGAGGCACACGTGCCGGTCCGGTCCGAGCCGGGCGGCCAGGGCCGCGTCGACCCGGGCCAGATCCTTGACGTCGGGCACCACGATCACCGTGCCCCGGCCCGCGGCGGCGGCGGTGGCCGCGGCCACCGCGATCTCGTCCGGCCACTCCGGGCCGGGCAGCGCCGACCAGGCCGCCCGGGGCCCGCGCCCGTCGGCCACCCCGGCCAGGAAGGCCTCCCCGGCCGGGTACCGCGTCCAGGACCCCGGCCCGGGCCGGTCCGGCGGCGGCGCGGCCGGCGGCGACGGCTTGGCTTCGGTGCCCGCGTGCCGGGGCGGCACGGCCAGCCGCAGCACGTCGGCCAGGGTGCCCGCGTACCGGTCGGCCACCGCGCGGGCCAGCGCGGCGATCTCGGGGGTCAGCACCGGCTCGGCCGACACCACCCGGTCCAGGTAGGACAGCCGCCCCTGATGGTCGCTGGTGGCGGCCCGCTCGAGCACGTACCCGTCGACCAGCTTGCCGGAGAACCGGACCCGGACCCGGCACCCGGGGGCCACATCGGCGGCCATCCGCTCCGGGATCAGGTAGTCGAACGGCCGGTCCAGGTGGGCCAGCGGAATGTCCACCGCGACCTTGGCCACCGGCCGTTCCGCGGCGGGGGAGGTGTCGCGGACCTTGCCCCCGGACCGCTTTCCGGGCCGCTTTCGACCAGCCGCGGGGCGCGAGTCGCTGGTCTGGGTCACGATCCCGTTGATACCAGATGAAGGGGGGTTACCCGAGCGTTGGACGCCATAGGCTGAGGCCCCCAGTGTTAGCCCCGGGGCGGATGCCCCCACACCCCGTACGCGGGCTTCGCCCGCGTAGCCCAAGGGGCCCCAGGAGCATCATGACCCAGATGACAGCCCGTTCGGCGGTGGACCGGGTGCAGGCGGCCGGCACCCTGCTGGTGATCGTGATCGCCCTCGGGCTGGGTGCGCTGACCGACCTCGGCCAGGCGTGGCTGCCCCAGTCGAGTGCCTCGCTGGCCAACTCGGGCGCCTCCTGGGCCGCGGTGGCCTTCGTGCTGGCGTTGTTCGCCACCAGCACCGGCCGCGCGATCCTGTGGGGCCTGCTGGGACTGGCCGGGCTGGTCGGCGGCTACTACCTGACCGCCATCAGCCGGCACGTGCCCGAGTCCCCGGCCAGCATCCGGTTCTGGATGCTGGCCGCGGTCATCATCGGCCCGCTGCTGGGCCTGGCCGCGTCCTGGGCCCGCCGCGGCTCTCCGATCACGGCCGCGCTCGGTACCGGGGCGGCGGCGGGCCTGCTGGGCGGCGAGAGCGTGTACGGGCTCACCGCGATCGCGGGCAGCACGTCATCCCTCTACTGGACCATCCAGCTCGGGGTGGCCATCGCCCTGCTCATCGCGCTCGACGCCTGGCGGGTCCGCGAACCCGCCCCCATCGTCCTCAGCGTGGTCACGGCGGCCGTGGTCGGCGGCCTGACCTGCCTGGTGTACCTGAAGGGCTAGATCGCGAGGGCTTGCGCTCGGCGGTTGACCTCGGTGTTGCGGTGCCGGCAGATCGCCTGGATCGGGGTGCCGGGCAGCGTGTCATCCTCGGTGAACAGCCAGCGCAGCGCTTCGGCGTCGCCGAAGCCGCAGTCCAGCAGCAGCGTCAGCGTGCCGTGCAGGCCTTTCACGATCTGCCCGCCGTCCAGGAACGCGGCCGGCACGCTGACGGTGCCGTCCGGGCGGCTCACGGCGAGCAGTTTGCGGTCGCGAAGCAGTTGCTTGACGCGGCCACGCGGAATGCTGAGATGAGCGGCGACATCTGGCAGGGAAAGCCAGTCACCCACCAGGGCGTCGTCCGCGGCGTTGATCTGTGCCACGCATCCAATTTGCCACGTGCCGGCCCGTGCGAAACACCCCCGTGCGCCTCATTTCGCGACACGGGGAATGGTCAGACCTGCCGGAAGCGCTCCTGGAAGCGCGGATCAGACTCCCACCAGGGCCGTTCCGGATCGTCCGGCTCCGGGTCAGCTCCATCCGCCGTGGCGCCAGAGGTCTCCGGGGGAACCGGGTCTGATGCGACCCCAGTGTTTTCTGTGTCTGGTGGTACGCCTGGTGGTGTGCTTGGTGACGGGTCGGCGGGCGCGGCATCCTGGCCGGGGCGGCGGCCTTCGGCGGCGATGGCGGCGGCTTTGCGGGCGGCCCGGGCCGCGTCGCGGGCGGCTTCGCGGGCGTCCAGTTCGGCGTCGATCTCGACCGCTTCGGCCTCATCCTCGCGGATGAACTGGATGAGCTGAGCGACCAGGAACGGCAGGCCGACCAGGTCGCCGAAGATCCACAGCGTGCCGCCCCCGACGATCTGGTCGGTCCGCAGGCTCAGGCCCCAGGGGCGGGCCAGCGCGTGGTAGTAGGCCGATCCGATGAGGCCGGTGTCGGCGATCACGGCCAGGCCCAGGAAGGCGTCGCCCACCACCTCGAACGCGGTGATCCACAGCGAGACGCCGTAGGAGTAGATCTTCGGCACCGGATCGACCCGCAGCAGCGTCCAGAAGAACACGTAGCCCGGGAGCATCAAGGCCAGGAACGTCACCTCGCGCACGGTCACGCTGTGGAACACGGCCGTGTACCAGCCGGTGAAGTACATGACGAACGGCACCGCGATCAGGGCCAGCGTGGTGATGGCCGGGAACGTCAGCACCCGGGCGGCCTTGCTGCGGACGGCCCGCTCGAGCCGCTGCCCGGCTCGCGGGAACACCTCGATGAACAGGGTCAGCGGCCGGCCCAGGGTCAGGAACAGCGGAGCCAGCATGAGCAGCAGGATGGTCTGGAACGACCGCATGAAGAACAGCACACCCGAGTAGGCGCCGAACGAGCCCATGGTCGCGATGACCACGATGGCCAGCCCCAGCCCGAAGTTGGCCACCCGGGTCCACGGCCACGGCGGGGCCGCCGCTCCCGGCCCGCGGCCCCGGCCGCGGAGGACACCGGTCAGGTAGGCGGCCCCGAGCAGCAGGACCAGGGCCAGCATCCACGGGTCCAGCGTCCACTGGGTGAAGCCGCGGGCCACGGTCAGGGGCGGCGGGCCGTGATAGCCGCCGGCCAGCACATGAGCCATGCCAGCCACGCTATCGCCGCGTCCGGGGCCACTCACACCGGCCCGGTCAGCCCGGCCCGGGAAATTGAAATCCGGCCCGGATACGTCGCGTTGTCCAGCCCCGTAAGCCATGGATCTGTGCCAAGGTTACGGAAGCACATCTAGTGCGACAAAAACGCAGGTAACTACTTGCGCGGTGGCGGCGGGGACACCAGGGTGGCCGGTAGCCGAGGCCGCGTGCCCCTCGGGTTGCGGAAAGGGCCGCCATGCCACTGGTCGCCAAGCGGATCAGGACCATCGCCACGTCGGGTGCGCTGCTGGCCCTGTGCGCGGGTGCGCTGGCCGCCGCCTCCCCCAGCCAGGCGTCATCGCGATGGTCGATCCCCAACACGCACCCGTACTGGGCCAGCACGGCCCAGCGCGTGTCGGCCGCGCCGGTGACCAGCGGCACCGTGAGCGCCCGGGTCTACCTGGCCGGCCAGGACCCGGCCGGGCTGGCCGCCTACGCCACCGCGGTCAGCACGCCCGGTAACGCCAGCTACGGGCAGTACCTGAGCCCGGCCCAGGTCCAGGACCGGTTCGGGCCGACCAGCGACCAGCTGACCGCGATCAAGGACTGGCTGACCGGCGCCGGCCTCACCGTCACCTCGGTCGTGGCCAAGGCCGACGGGTACGTCGCGGTGACCGGGCCGGTGAGCGCGGCGGCCAAGGCGTTCAGCGTGACGTTCCGCAACTACCGGGGGCCGGACCAGCGCACCGACCGCGCACCCGAGCAGGCCGCGAGCGCGCCGGCGTCGGTCGGCAGCGCGGTGGTCGCGGTGACCGGGCTGGACACCGCCACCCACACCATGCGCCCGGCCGACCTGCTGCCCCCGCCACCCCCGAACTACTGGACGGCCGGACCCTGCTCGCAGTTCTACGGGCAGAAGATCGCCATCACCGAGCCGCGGGCCTACCAGGCCCACCAGCCCTGGACCAACTGCGGCTACACCCCGGCCCAGATCCGCGGCGCCTACGGGGTCGCCGCCTCGGGCATGACCGGCGCCGGCCAGACCGTGGCCATCGTGGACGCCTACGCGTCGCCGTCGATCCTCACCGACGCCAACACGTTCGCGACCACGGTCGGCGACAAGCCGTTCGCCACCGGCCAGTACCACCAGTTCCTGCCGTCCAGCTTCTCCGGGACGGCCCAGTGCGGGGCGGCCGGCTGGTACCCGGAGCAGACCCTGGACGTGGAGTCCGTGCACGGCCAGGCCCCCGACGCCAACGTCAACTTCGTGGCCGGGGCCAGTTGCAGCCAGGCCGACCTGCTGGCCGCGGACGCCTTCATCGTCAACGCCCACGTCGCCAGCATCGTCAGCAACTCGTTCGGCGACCCCTCCGACCTGGACCCGATCGCCGGCGCCTACAACCAGGTGTTCCAGGTCGGGGCGACCGAGGGCATCGGGTTCTTCTTCTCCTCGGGCGACGCGGGCTACGAGTCGCCCGACGAGAACCCGGGCGTGTCGGACCAGATCCAGACCGACTTCCCCGCTTCCAGCCCGTGGGTGACCTCGGTCGGCGGCACCAGCCTGGCCATCGGGCCAGCCAGGAACTACGAGTTCGAGACGTCCTGGGGCACGCTGATCGACCAGAAGTCGGCCGACGGCCGGTCCTGGTCCGAGCCCCCGCCCGGCGCCTACCCGGCCGACTACGACGGCTCCGGCGGCGGCGGGGTCAGCACGGTCTACCCGCAGCCGTCCTACCAGCAGGGCGTGGTCCCGGACAAGCTGGCCACCAGCCTGCCCAACGGCTCGGTCAGCCCCACCCCGATGCGGGTCGAGCCCGACGTGTCCGCCCTGGCCGACCCGAGCACCGGCGTGCTGGTCGGCGAGACCGTCCTGCAGCCGGACGGCACCACCTTTGCCTTCTCGCTCAGCCGCACCGGCGGCACCAGCGTGTCGGCACCGGTGTTCGCGGGCATCGAGGCCGACGCCCAGCAGGCCGCCGGGCACGCCCTCGGTTTCGCCAACCCCGCCATCTACCAGCGCTATCGCACGGCGGCGTTCCGCGACGTGACCGACCACCCGCTGGGCCCGCTACCGCTGGCCGAGGTGCGGCAGAACTACACCGACCCGGCCACCAAGGGCGGACCGATCATCACCTACCTGCGAACCCTCGGGATCAACGGGGAAGGTGCGGCCGCGCTCCACGCGGTGGCGGGCTACGACGACGCCACCGGGGTCGGTTCACCCCGCCTGTACATCCAGTCGTTCGCCTCGCCCTGAGCTGAGTTGGCCGGACGGGGCTAGCCGGGGCCGAGCAGGCGCAGCACGGCCCCGGTGAACCAGGCCTGGAACCGGGCCGGGGGCCAGCCGCGGGCCCGGGTCAGCCGGGTGAAGACGGCCGGGTCCATCAGCAGCCACACGGTGTCGACGGCCTCGGCCCGGTCCAGGCCGTCGCGCAGCGCGGCCCGCTGCCGCAGGCCGTCCACCAGCCAGGCCGCCATCACCTCGCGCTGCGCGGCCAGCTGAGCCGCCACCCCGCCGATGTCGGGGTCCTGGGCCGCCGCGTCCAGTGCGGCCAGGACCAGGCCCGCGGCCCGCTCGGCGGAGGCGGTGAGCACAGCCGCGAACCCGGCCACGAAGCGCTCCGGGTCCGGGGTGGCCCCGGCCGCGGCGGCCCAGGACCGGTCGAGCATGGCCACCGGGGCGTCATCGCCCGCGGTGGCCACGTCGATGGCCGCCTTGAGCAGCCGCGCCTTGGTCCCGAAGGCCGCCTCCACGGTGGGCACCGACACCCCGGCCGCCGCGGCCACGGCCTTGATCGTGGTCCCGGCGTACCCGGCGGCCAGGAACTGCCCGGTGGCCGCGGCGCAGATCCGGGCCCGGGTCCGGCGGGCCTGCTCCTCGCGCCGCGGCGACCGGTACGGCCGCCGCCGCTGGCTCGGTGCCATCATAATTGGCTATGGTATTCCCATATCGAATGTTGGCGGCGTGGGCCCGGCGGAACGCGGGGCCGCCCGTGGGCGAGGAGGAGCCATGACCGAGCAGGACCAGGCGGCCGATCCGGGCGTGGAGTCGTCGATCGCACGGCCGGGCGGGGTGTCCTATCTGGCCATCCCGGCCACCGACGTGGCCCGATCGGCCGCCTTCTACCAGGCGGTGTTCGGCTGGGAGTTGCGCGGGGACCCGGACCAGCCCAGCTTCAGCGACGGGACCGGGCACGTCATCGGGCACTGGCGGCCCGACCTGGCCCCCGCCGGCGAGGCCGGGGTGCGGCCGTACGTGTACGTGACCGAGCTGGCGGCCGCGCTGGAGCGGGCCCGGACGCAGGGGGCCGAGGTACTGGCCGAGCCCTACGCCGAGGGCAGCCTGACCATCGCCGTGGTCCGGGACCCCGGCGGCAACGCGATCGGCATCTGGACGGGCCCCCTCGGAGCCGCGTGAGCCGACCGGGCCGTCCCACGTTCCGTGGCACCCAGGCTCCGACCTTCGATAAAGGCGGATAGCTCAGCTCCAGCGGGCCGACCGGGAATGCTGGGGGCCTGAAGTTACCTCTGCATCCCCACGCCAGCGGTGGGGTCTTGCTGTTATCAGGACAGATGCGGGCGAGGCTGGGACCCGAGGCACGGAGATCGGCGAGGGGACGGGACCCGACCGGGACGGAAGGGGACGGGACCGGAACCGGGACGGCACGGGACCGGGACAGGACCTGGACGGGGACCAGGAGACGGGACCTGGACGGGACAGGGGGACGGGGATCCTGGACCGGGACGGGGACGGAAGGACCGACTCGCCGGGTGGGTTTGGGGCGAGCGGGCGCTGAAACGCAACGGCCGCCCGCCGGGACCCTGGAGGGGCGCGGCGGGCGGCCGATGGCTTCTTGCTGTTATCAGGCTCAGGAGCCTAGGTGCTGTGCGACCTCTTTGGCCGCGTCGGCGCCGTAGGCGGCCTCCATGCGCGACGTGACGACCTCGGGGGTGAGCTGGTACTCCTGGGGGCCGAAGCTCTCCAGAACCTGAACGGCGACCAGGGAGCCGAGCTGAGCGCTGCGCTCCAGCGGGAGCTGCCAGGCCACACCGGCCAGGAAACCGGCCCGGAAGGCGTCGCCGGCCCCGGTCGGGTCGACGGCCTGGACGCCGGGGACCGACGGCACCGTGATCGGCGCCTGGCCGGTCTGGGTGATCCGGGCGCCGTCGGCGCCGAGCGTGGTCACCTGGACCTGGACCCGGCCCGCGATGTCATCCGCGGTCCAGCCGGTCTTCTGCTCGATCATGGCCAGCTCGTACTCGTTGGAGAACAGGTACGCGGCCCCGTCGACCAGCTTGCGGGTCTGATCGCCGTCCATCCGGGCCAGTTGCTGGGACGGGTCGGCGGCGAACGGGATCCCGGCCGCGAGGCAGCCGGCCGTGTGCCGGAACATCGCATCGGGGTCGTCCGCGCCGATCAGGACCAGGTCGACTCCCCCGGCCTGGGCGGCGACATCTTCGATGGCGATGTCGCGCGCCTCGGCCATCGCCCCTGGGTAGAACGAGGCGATCTGGTTGCCGTCCGTGTCGGTGGTGCAGACGAAGCGGGCCGTGTGGTTCTTCTTGGACTCCAGGACACCGCTGGTGTCGACGCCATGGGCGTCCAGCCACGAGCGGTAGTCCGCGAAGTCCTGCCCCACGGCGCCGACGAGCAGGGGCTGCAGGCCAAGGCAGCCCATTCCGAACGCGATGTTCGCGGCCACGCCGCCCTTGCGGATCTCGAGGCCGTCCACGAGGAACGACAGCGAGACCCGGTCGAGCTTGTCCGCAATCAGCTGTTCGGTGAATTTACCGGGGAAGGTCATCAGGTGGTCGGTGGCCACCGACCCCGTGACCGCGATACGCACCGGTCAGTGGAACGAGTCGCCGCAGGCGCAGGAGCCCGTCGCGTTCGGGTTGTCGATCGTGAAGCCCTGCTTCTCGATCGTGTCCACGAAGTCGATCGTCGCACCCATCAGGTACGGCGCGCTCATCTTGTCCGTGACCACCGAAACGTCGCTGAACTTCGGCCACGATGTCACCGTCGATGTCACGGTCGTCGAAGTAGAGCTGGTAACGGAGACCGGAGCAGCCGCCCGGCTGCACGGCGATACGCAGCTTGAGATCGTCACGGCCCTCCTGCGCCAGCAGGTTGCCGACCTTCGCCGCCGCACCCTCGGTAAGGAGGATGCCCTGCGTGGTCTCTTGCTGAACGGTCATCGGTATGTAGCTCCCGCCTCGGTTAAGTCCGGAGTGCGCTTACGTACTTGACTCTCACGCACAACGATAAGCCCAGCGGCCGCATTCCGCGCCGCCGGGCATGATTTCTACAGGCCGGGCGCGCCCCAGACGGGGAACCACCGGGCCAGGTCCTGCTCGAGCTTGAGGTCGTTTTCCAGGGCGCCCTTGACCTGGAGCTCCAGCGCGCTGTCGCGGCGCTCCCCGGACAGCGGGGCGAACGGGTAGAAGGTGCCCCGTTTGAACAGGTAGACCAGGCCCAGCCGCCGCTGCGCGTCGTCGCGGAAGGCGACCAGGGTGCACAGCAGCTGCGGGCCGAACCCGTTGTCGACCAGCGTGGAGTTGACCGCGTGCAGGTCAGCAACCAGGTCCTCGACCTCGCTGGACATGTGCGAGCTGACCAGCCAGGTGAACCCGAATGAGTCCTTGGTCACCTCGACCGGCAGCCCGCCGCTCTTGGCCCCGGACATGTCCAGCAGCTCCTGGATGTCCTTCTGGACATCGGAGAACGCCCGGCCCTCCACCGGCCGGAAGCACACCGAGCCGCTTCCGGTCGGCTTGAAGCCGGTCGCCGCCTCCAGCGTCACCGCCGCCGACGGCAACTGGAACAGCACGTCCAGGTTGGGCGGGACCGGCTTGGTCCGGCCCAGCAGCGTGTCCAGGAAGCCCACGGCTACTGCTGCCCCAGCTGCGCGGAGATCTTGGCCAGCTGGGCCTGCCGCTTCGCCAGCGACGGGTGGGTGGAGAACAGCGTGGCGAACTTCGAGCTCAGCTGCTGCCCGCTGAGCGCGGGGGCGAAGTAGAAGGCGTTCAGCGGAGCCGCCTCGCGCAGGTCCTTGGTCGGGATCCGGGCGATCTCGCCGGACACCTTCTGCAGCGCGCTCGACAAGGCCGACGGCTGGCCGGTGAGCAGCGCGCCGGACCGGTCGGCGGCCAGCTCGCGGTAGCGCGACAGCAGCCGGATGAGCAGGAAGCTGATCGCGTAGACCACGATGCTGACGGCCATGATGATCAGCAGGATGGGCAGCGCGCTCTGGTTGTTGTTGTTGCTGTTGTTGTTGCGGCCGCCGCCACCGAACAGCTGGCCGTAGAAGGAGAACCTGATCAGCAGGCCGGCGATCACGCCCAGGAACGAGGCGACCGTCATCACCATGACGTCCTTGTGGGCCACGTGCGAGAGCTCGTGCGCGATCACGCCCTCGAGTTCCTCGTTGCGTCAGCCGGCGCTGCAGGCCCTGCGGTCACGCACAGCACGGCGTGCTCGCTGTTGCGGCCGGTCGCGAAGGCGTTCGGCAGGTGGGTCGGGGAGACCGCGATCCGCGGCTTGGGCATGTCGGCCAGGGCGCAGACCCGGTCCACGATGCCGTGCAGCTCCGGTTCCTGCTGCGGGGTCACCACGCGGGCCTGGGCCGAAGCCAGGGCGATCTTGTCCGAGTAGAACAGGGATCCGATCGCGAGGCCGCCCCCGAGGATCACCGCGAAGAAGATAATGGCGCCGTCGGACGCATGAAACGCGGCCGAGATGCCGATGATTGCGGCGACAAACGCCACGAATACGAGCCCCAGCAGGAACATCGTCAGGCCCATACGGGCCGTCAGTCCCCGGTCGGGCGCATACCTAGTGCGCGCCACCACGTCACCTCCAGTTCAAGGGCCAGAACCGGCGACGCCAGCTCTGGCGTTCTTACCAACCATCTTTCCAGGTGACGCTGGAAACTGTGTGAACGTTCCCTCTCCAAACGCTGAGAGCGCGAGCCGCGACGGACACCCCCCGCGTCATCCGGGGATGAGTCCCTCGCCGGTCATCATCTGGCGAACTTCGGCCAGGCTCGCGTCCTCGGGCGGCAGGATCAGTTCCGACGGCTCCAGGCTATCCGCCGGATAGGGCTTTCCGACCGCCCGGACCTGGGCCAGCAACTCATTCAGCGCACGGCGGAATGCCGCCTCGTCCCCCGCGTCCACCGCGGTAGCCAGCTTGGCGTCCAGCTGGTTCAGCGCGGTGGTCTCGGCGTCGTCCACACTGAGCTGACCCTCGCCGAGAATCCGGACGATCACGCCCCGTCACCCGATCGGGGCGACTCGGACGACGGCAGGGCAGCCTCCCCCACGTCGGCCGCGGGCAGGGCCTGCTCGCCGTTGCTGCTGGGGGCGGGCCGGGCCTGGCTGCTCTGGCAGCACCGTTCTGGCCAGCACTGTTCTGGGCGGCACCGTCGTGCCCGGCGGCACCGGCCTCGAGCTCGCCGGCGGACCCGCTGCCCAGCTCACCCCGGAGCTTCTGCAGCTCCAGCTCGACGTCGTTGCCGGCGCCCATCCGGTCCAGTTCGGCCTGGATGTCGTCCCGCGGCGCGCCCCCGGACACGTCCTCGAGAGCGCCGGAAGCCAGCAGCTCGTCGATGGCCCCGGCCCGGGCCTGCATCTGCGCGGTCTTGTCCTCGGCCCGCTGGATGGCCATGCCCACGTCGCCCATCTCCTCGGAGATGCCGGAGAAGGCCTCGTTGATGCGGGTCTGGGCCTCGGCCGCGGTGTAGGTGGCCTTGATGGTCTCCTTCCGGGTGCGGAAGGCGTCCACCTTGGACTGCAGCCGCTGCGAGGCGACGGTCAGCTTTTCCTCTTCGGCCTGCAGCGACGCGTACTGAGCCTGCAGGTCGTTGAGCTGAGTCTGCGCCGAGGACCGACGGGTCAGGGCCTCACGGGCCAGGTCCTCGCGGCCAGCGCCCAGGGCGTCGCGGGCCTGCTTCTCCAGCTTGTTGGACTGCTGCTGGATCTGGTTCATCTGCAGCTCGACCCGCTTGCGCGAGGTGGCGACGTCCGCGACCCCACGCCGTACCTTCTGCAGCATCTCGAGTTGCCGCTGATAGGAATAGTCGAGGGTCTCACGAGGATCTTCCATCCGGTCCAGGGCCTTGTTGGCCTTGGAGCGGAAGATCAGTGTGACCCGCTTCATCACGCTCATAGACGCGGCCGTCCCCTTCGTGCGTGCGCCCGCCTGCGTGCCACGCCAAGCCGTTCGCGTGGCCAGCAGGGCGGACACTGCCGCCCATTTGTTAATTGGCATCCACCCTACGCGGTACGTGCCCGTACCGGCGACCATGAAGCGCGCACGGCGGGCCGGGACGGCCCGGGAATTGGGCGGGGCAGTCAGCCGCGCGGGCCGCGGGCCGGATTCGCCCGGCTGATCTCCGCATTGGGCGGTCCGTTCCACTAGGCTGAGCGGGTGTTCCGACGAGGTAATGCCGGGGCGCGCGGCAACACCGCCCAGGACGACCAGGGCGCGCAGAGCCTGGGCGCCGACGGCACAAAGACAGCAGAGAAGGTCCGGCCCGCGGCCGAGACGGCCAAGGGCCGCCCCACGCCCAAGCGCAGCGAGGCCGAACGCAGCCGCCGCCAGGGCATCACCGGGTCCCGGGCTGGCTCCGGCGGCCGCGGCGGTGGTGGCGGCGGGCGCAGTGCCACCACGTCCGAGGAGCGGCGGGCCGAGCGCCTGCGCCGCCAGGAGGCCATGCGGCGGGGCGAGGACTGGGCCCTGCTGCCGCGCGACCGGGGTCCGGTCAAGGCGCTGGCCCGGGACTACGTGGACTCGCGGCGGCACGTCGGCGAGTACCTGTTCATCATCTTGATCGTGGTCATCGTGCTCACCTTCATCCACGCGCCGATCGTCCAGACCTACTCGACGCTGATCGCCCTGGTCCTGATCATCGTGATCGGGATCGAGACCAGCTTCCAGACGCGGGCCATCCGGCGGCTGGCCGGGGAACGGCTGCCCGGGAAGAGCACCCGCGGGCTGGGTTTCTACGTGGCCATGCGGACGATCAACCCGCGCAAACTGCGCAACCCGTCACCGCGGGTGCAGCGCGGCCAGGAGATCTGACCGCCAGTTTCGCGCGTGGCGATTGTGACGGCTGGGGCGGCCGGTCAGCCTGCGACCTGGGCCATTGTTAGGGTCGCAGTATGGAATATCGTCATCTTGGCAAGAGCGGCCTGAAGGTCAGCGAGCTCACCTACGGCAACTGGATCACCCACGGTTCGCAGGTGGAAGAAGACGCCGCGAAGGAGTGCGTCGCCGCCGCGCTGGACGAGGGCATCACCAGCTTCGACACCGCCGACACCTACGCCGGTACCCGGGCCGAGGAGGTCATGGGCCGGGCCCTGGCCGGCCAGCGGCGCGAGTCGATTGAGATCTTCACCAAGGTGTTCTGGCCGACCGGACCCGGCCAGAACGACCGGGGCCTGTCGCGCAAGCACATCATGGAGGGGATCAACGGCTCGCTGCGCCGGCTCGGCACCGACTACGTCGACCTGTACCAGGCGCACCGGTACGACCACGAGACCCCGCTGGAAGAGACGCTGCGGGCGTTCGAGGACGTGGTCCGGCAGGGCAAGGCGCTGTACATCGGGGTGTCGGAGTGGCGGGCCGAGGAGATCGCGGCCGCGCTGCGCATCGCCGACGAGATGCACTTCGACCGGATCGTGTCCAACCAGCCGCAGTACAACATGCTGTGGCGGGTCATCGAGTCTGAGGTCGTCCCGTTGTGCGAGAAGGAAGGCATCGGCCAGATCGTCTTCTCCCCCATCGCCCAGGGCGTGCTGACCGGCAAGTACCAGCCCGGTCAGGCCCCGCCGGCCAACTCGCGGGCCACCGACGAGAAGAGCGGTAAGGACTTCATCAGCCGCTGGATGCGCGATGACCTGCTGGCATGCGTGCAGGACCTGAAGCCGCTGGCCGACGAGGCCGGGCTGTCCATGGCCGCCCTGGCCGTGGCCTGGACGCTGCAGAACCCCGACGTGTCCTCGGCCATCATCGGCGCCACCCGCCCCGACCAGGTCCGGGAGAACGCCAAGGCGGCCGGGGTGAAGCTGGATTCGGGTCTGCTCCGCCGCATTGACGACGTGCTGGGCAGCTACGTGGAACGGGACCCGGCCCGGACGGCGAGCCCGCCGAGCCGCCCGTAACGCTTCCGGCTCGTTTCTGGTTTGTCGCTGGTTTGTCGCTGGCTCGGAGCCTGCGCCCGGTGAGCTGTGCGTGTCCTAGTTCGCCGGGTGCAGGCTCATCGGGCCGTACTCCTTGCGGTCGTCGTCGAGCAGGGTCACCTGGTCGACGCCCGCATCGAGCAGGCCGTGATAGTTCTCGCCCAGCCAGCTCTCGGCGTCCCCCTGGCTGGCGAAGGTCGCCTCGGGGAGGTCTTCCGACGTGACCTCGGCACCGTCGGTCTTCTCGTAACGCCAGGTCCACGGCATGATCGCGTCGCCTCCTCAGATTGTCCCCACATCAAGGCGCGATGCGCAGGACACTACCGAACGCAGACCGGTGGTCGCACCCCGGAACCTCGAACCCAGCCACCGCTGCCCTCCCGGTCTCTGCCCCGGAATCACACCAGTCACGCGCGTCACGGCAGCCTGGATGAGCATGCTGTGCCGGGTGCGGCGTGATGAGCGGGCGCGCGGTGAGCGACGAACGCCAGTGGGTCGAGCCGGGCCGGACCGGGCCGGGGCAATCAGGAACCGAAGCAATGGCGCCTTTGGGTTGGTTGGAGGCGACGTAAAGGCGCCATTGGGTCGGTAACAGCCGACGCGCTAGCGCCATTGCGCTAGTGGCTGGCCGGGTCGATGGGGGCCCGTTGCTCGGGTGAGCCGCCGGGCTGGTGCCTTCGGGCCGGAGCCGCGGACCCATCCAGTTCACTATCGGCCCAAAAGTCTCATATGCCGCCACAGTCAGCTGGGGCGCTGGCTCGGCGCGGCTTGGTGGCGCCGCGAATGCGCATTTGATGCTGCTAGAACAGCAGCGAATGCGCATTTGATGCGGTTGGACGCTGGTGCTGCCGCGACAAAAGCGAGATTCGGGTTAATTGGTGCGCGCGGGGCGCGCGGGGTTCGTGTGACTTGAGGGCGGTCAGGGCGCGCAGATGCCGAGTGGTGCGGACGGGGCGGGATGGACCCGGGCCGGGCCAGAGACAGGAAGGCCCGGGGCCGGGCCGGATGCGGGGAGGAACCTGGGGTGAGGCAGAGGCAGTAGAGGGACCCGGGGGTGGGTCAGATGCAGAAGAGGATGGCCCAGACGGCTTTGCCGCGGCCGACCATGGGGCTCCAGCCCCAGACGTCGCTGAGGGCGTCGACCAGCTGGAGGCCGCGACCGCACTCGGCGTCCTGAGCGGGCGCCTTGAGCACGGGGGCGGCGTCACTGGGGTCGAGGACCGCGCACATGACCTCGCCGGCCCGGCGGAACAGCCGGAGGCCGATGCGGGTGTCGCCGCTGGCCGGAACGCGCTCTTCGCCGTGCGCCGGGTCCTGGCCGGCATGGCACATGGCGTTGGCCACGAACTCGGCCACGATGACTTCGGCGTCGTCGATGAGGGGGTTCAGGTTCCAGCGGGTCAGCGTGGACCGGGTGAACCGGCGCGCGTTCTTGGCGGGCTGCGGGCCCGGGGTGAGCGTCAGCGCCATCACCGCCGGGGCGTCCCACCAGTCCGATGGCATCCGGACCACGCGCGGGCGGTCCGGCGTGAGCTGCCGTGGCTTGGCGCTGTTGAGCAGATCGTGAGGGACCGGCCGAACCCTGGTACGCGTCGGCAGCGGAACCTTACGCTGGTCCCGGTTGTGAACGCTAACACCAACCGGGTTCAAACTTTCCGACCTCATAGCGACCCCGGACACTGGTCAACCGCCAATCATCGTTGCTGGCGCGCAGCCCTTATCTTGCCGGACATCGCATGCATATGCAAGGCCAAATGCACGTTCATTTGGCGCGTGCAGATGCTCCGACCATTAATGCGGCAACCAGCCCCGATATGGTGCACGGACGGTATTTGTAACCGCTTACATAAGCGCCGCGCGGGGGTGGCGGAAGGGTGGATCGGGGCGCGGCCAAGGGGTGTTTACGGGCGTGCACAGCGCGCGCACAAGGGGGCCTGACGGCGACCGGAACGCCGGATGCCGAGCGCACAAGTGCACACAAAGCGCGGCGGGCTTGACATCGATGACAAGTGATCGTGAGGTCACTCAAAGTGTTCGCGGGGGCGGGCCGACGGCGCCGGGATGGTGTGCGCGAGGTGGCCGAAACTCTAGGGATGGCGAATCCTGGGGCGGCGCGGGGTCCCGAGAACGGCCAGCCGGGAGCGGCGCGGGATCCCGGGACAGGCAGCCGGGAGGCGGCGCAGGGTACCCGGGACGGGCGGCCCGGGGTGTGAGGGGTGGGGGAAGCGGGGCGTGTGGGGTGGGGAGGGTGCGGGGCAGGGGGTGGCTGGCGCAGGTCAGGGAGGACGGCTTACGGTTGGGGGGACCTGGAATGGGACTCTTTTCGCGAAACTTTTCGGGAGTGGCTCATGCTGGTGGCCGGAGTGGACAGCTCGACCCAGTCCACGAAGGTGGTGCTGTGCGAGGCCGACACGGGCGCCATCGTGGCCAGCGCGGCCGCGCCGCACCCGGACGGGACCGAGTGCGACCCGGAGTACTGGTGGCAGGCGCTGGCCAAGGCCGGCGACGGGCTGCTGAGCCGGGCCGCGGCGGTGGGGGTGGCCGCCCAGCAGCACGGGATGGTGGCCCTGGACGAGGCGGGCCAGGTGATCCGGCCCGCCATCTTGTGGAACGACATGCGGGCCGCGTCCCAGACGCGCGAGCTCATCGCCGAGCTGGGCGGGCCGGGCGAGTGGGCCCGGCGCACCGGCAGTGTCCCGGCCGTGTCGTTCACCGTGACCAAGCTGCGCTGGATGGCCGAGCAGGAGCCGGAGAACGCCCGGCGCCTGCACCGGGTGGTGCTGCCGCACGACTGGCTGACCTGGCGCCTGGGCGCGGGCTCGACCCCGGACGGGGAGCCGGTCACCGACCGCGGTGACGCCTCCGGCACCGGCTACTTCTCCCCCGCGGACGGGCAGTGGCTGCCGGACATCGCCGAGGCCGCGCTGGGGCGGCCGGTGGCCACGCCGCGGCTGGCCGGGCCGGCCGAGGTGACCGGGCAGACCCCGGACGGGGCCCTGCTGTCCGCCGGGACCGGCGACAACATGGGCGCCGCGCTGGGGCTGGGGGTCACCGAAGGCGACGTGGTGGTGTCCATCGGCACCTCGGGCACGGCCTACGCCATGACCTCGGCGCCCGCCGCCGACGAGACCGGGGCGGTGGCCGGGTTCGCCGACGCCACCGGGAAGTTCCTGCCCCTGGTGGCCACGGTCAACGCGGCCCGGGTGCTGACCGTGACCGCCCGGCTGCTCGGCACCGACCCGGCTGGCCTGTCCGGCCTGGCCCTGGCGGCCGAACCGGGGGCGGGCGGGCTGACCCTGCTGCCCTACTTCGACGGGGAACGCTCCCCCAACCGGCCGGACGCCACCGGGGTGCTCAACGGCATCACCAGCGCCAACCTGACCCCGGAGAACATGGCCCGGGCCGCGGTCGAGTCGGTGCTGTGCTCCCTGGCCGACGGCATCGGCAACCTGGCCGACTGCGGCATCACCCCACGGCGGGTGGTGCTGATCGGCGGCGCGGCCCAGTCCCCGGCCGTGCGGTCCATCGCGCCCGCCATCTTCGGCGTGCCGGTGACCGTCCCCGAGCCCGCCGAGTACGTGGCCGTCGGCGCGGCCCGGCAGGCGGCCTGGGCGCTGGCCGAGGCCGGCCGGTCCGGGT
The DNA here is from genome assembly GCA_963828445.1 of uncultured Actinomycetes bacterium. Lineage (GTDB taxonomy): Bacteria > Actinomycetota > Actinomycetes > Streptosporangiales > Streptosporangiaceae > Bog-532. Next base: position 413,522 of record CAWHFP010000040.1, on the reverse strand, counting down.
CCGGGCCGGAGGGCCCCCCGGACTGGTCCACCTTCCGGGCCGAGACGTTCACCGCCGAACCGCGCCCCGATATCCGCGATCGCTACGCCACGCTGCGCGATGACACGCTGCCGTGGCACGAGAGGAAAAGGAACCACCAGTGAGCTCACCTATTGATGACCCGTACGCTCCGGTGCCCGAGGACAAGTTCTCGTTCGGCATCTGGACCGTCGGGTGGCAGGGCGTGGACGTGTTCGGCGGGGCGGTACGCCCGCCCATGGCCGCCGACCGGGCCGTGCGCAAGCTGGCCGAGCTGGGCGCCTACGGCGTCAACTTCCACGACAACGACGTGTTCCCGTTCGAGGCCTCCAACGCCGAGCGCGACCAGCTCATCGCCGCCTTCCGCAAGGCGCTGGACGAGACCGGGACCAAGGTGACCACGGCCACCACCAACCTGTTCGGCCACCCGATGTTCAAGGACGGCGCGTTCACCGCCAACGAGCGCGACATCCGCCGGTTCGCGCTGGCCAAGGTGATGCGCAACCTCGACCTGGCCGCGGAGCTGGGGGCCAAGACCTATATCTTCTGGGGCGGCCGCGAAGGGGCCGAGTCCGGCGGGGCCAAGGACATCCAGGCCGCGCTGGCCCGGTACGCCGAGGGCATGGACCTGCTCTGCGACTACGTCATCGAGCAGGGCTACGACATCAAGTTCGCCATCGAGCCCAAGCCCAACGAGCCCCGCGGCGACATCTTGCTGCCCACCCTCGGGCACGCGATCGCCTTCACCAACCAGCTCGAGCACTCCGAGATGGTCGGCATCAACCCGGAGATCGGGCACGAGGAGATGGCCGGGCTGAACTACGCGGCCGGCATCAACCAGGCGCTGTGGCACGGCAAGCTGTTCCACATCGACCTCAACGGCCAGCACGGGCCGCGCTTCGACCAGGACCTGCGCTTCGGCGCGGGCAACGTGGGCGGCGCGTTCTGGGTGGTCGACGCGGTGGTGAACGCGATCGAGGCCGGCGGCTACGACGGCCCGATCCACTTCGACTACAAGCCGCCGCGCACCGAGAACGACGAGGGCGTGTGGGTGTCGGCGGCCGCCTGCATGCGCAACTACCTGATCCTGCGGGACAAGGTGCTGAAGTTCCGGGCCGACCCCGAGGTGCAGGCCGCGCTGGCCGCGTCCAAGGTGGCCGCGCTGAGCGAGCCGACCCTGGCCGACGGTGAGACGTGGCGGGACGTGCGCGAAGTCAGCATCGACATCGACGCCTACGCCGAGCGCGGGCTGGGCTACGAGCAGCTGGATCAGCTGGCCCTGGAACACCTGTACGGCGTGCGCTAACGGTTTGAATGCTGGCGGTTTACGGGGGCCCGGGTGGACCTGGGCCCCCTAAGCTCAGTACATGAAACGGGCGACGATCCGGGACGTGGCGGCCGACGCCGGCGTGTCCATCGGCACGGCCTCCAAGGCGCTCAACGGCCAGGGCCGGCTTCGCCCGGAAACCCGCGAGCGGGTGGCCGAGGCCGCGCGGCGGCTGGGCTTCGCGCCAAACCCGCTGGCCCAGGCGCTGCTGGCCGGGCGCACGTACACGGTCGGGATGATCACCACCGACAGCTTCGGCCGGTTCAGCATCCCGGTCATGCTCGGGGCCGAGGACGCGCTGGGGGCCGGGCAGATCTCGGTGTTCATGTGCGACACCCGCGACGACCCGGAGCGCGAGCGCCGCTACGTGGAGATGCTCACCGCCCGCCGGGTGGACGGGCTGATCGTCACCGGCCGCCGGATCGAGCCGCGGCCCCCGGTCGGGGCCGGGCTGGGCATCCCGGTGGTGTACGCGATGACCCAGGCGGCCGGCTCCGACGAACCGGCGGTGCTGCCCGACGACGTGGGCGGCGGGGAGGCGGCCGGGCAGCACCTGCTGGAGACCGGGCGCCGGCGCATCGCGCACATCGCCGGGCCGGAGCGGTTCCTGGCCGCCCGGCAGCGGGCGGCCGGCCTGGCCGGCGTGCTCGAGGCCGCGGGTGCCCCGCTGGCCCCGGACAGCGTGCTGTACGGGGAGTGGAGCGAACGCTGGGGCCGGGAGGCGACCGCCCGGCTGCTGGAACAACGCCCGGACACCGACGCGATCTTCTGCGGCAGCGACCAGATCGCCCGCGGGGCCGGCGACGCGCTGCGGGCGGCCGGGCGGCGGGTACCGGACGACATCGCCCTGGTCGGCTTCGACAACTGGGACCCGATGGTGCGCGGCTCGGATCCGCCCCTGTCCAGCGTGGACATGTGCCTGGTCGACGTGGGCCGGGCCGCGGCCGAAGATCTGCTGGCCGCCATCGGCGGTGAGCCCGCCCGCGGCGTGCGTACGGTCCCCTGCCGGCTGGTCGTCCGTGAATCGAGCCAGGGACCCGGGGAATAGACCTTCGATATCAGGAAAGGGGTACGTGATGAACACGATGGCGTCCATGCCCGTAGAGCCGTCCCCGCTCCCGCCTCAGCCCGGGCCGATGCCCGAGCCCTCGCCGGTGCCGCCGCAGCCCGAGCCGATGCCGGAGCCGTCCCCGGTGCCGCCGCCGCCGGGACCGGGCCCGCTGCCGCCGCAGCCGGGGCCGACGCCGACCCCGCCGTCGCCCATGCCCGACCCGGGCCTCCCCGTGCCGCCGCCGGAACCGGGTCCGCTGCCCGCCTAGCCCGCCCGCGGCCCGCCCGGCCGCCCGCGTAGCCTGGGCGCCATGGCCGCCGACGAGACCGTGCACAACGCCCCTGGTGTCGACACCAGCGTCGCGCACAACGCCCGGGTGTGGAACTACTGGCTGGGCGGTAAGGACAACTTCCAGGCTGACCGGGACGCGGGCGAGCGGGTCCGCACCATGTTTCCGCGGATCGCCGACGTGGCCCGGGCCGACCGGGCCTTCCTGGCCCGGGCGGTCCAGTTCCTGGCCGGCCAGGACGTGGACCAGTTCCTTGACATCGGCACCGGGCTGCCCACCGCCGACAACACCCACGAGGTGGCGCAGCGCCTGGTCCCGGCGGCCCGGGTGGTGTACGTGGACAACGACCCGATGGTCCTCACCCACGCCCGGGCCCTGCTCACGTCGGCCGAGCCCGGGGTGACCAGCTACATCGACGCGGACCTGCGCGAGCCCGCGCGGGTCGTCGCCGAGGCCGGTAACACCCTGGACCTGGACCGGCCGGTCGCGGTGATGATGCTCGGCGTCCTCAACTTCGTGCTCGACGACGCCGAGGCCGCGGCCGCGGTCAGCCACCTGATGGGCGCGGTGCCGGCCGGCAGCTACCTGGTGATCTCCCACCCCACCACCGAACTCGGCGGCGAAGCGAACCGCCAGGCCATGGCGTTCTGGAACGAGCACGCCACCCCGCCCATCACCGCCCGCGAGCGGGACCGCATCGTGCCCTTCTTCGCGGGCTTGACCCTGGTGGAGCCGGGGGTGGTCCCGGTGGCCCAGTGGCGGCCGGACCCGGAGTTGCGGCACGCGCCCGAGGTGGCCCTGTACGCCGGGGTGGCCCGCAAACCGTAACGTTGGTCCTACCAGCGATGAGGGAGCGGTGCATGCGGGCGGCGAGGCTGTACGGGGTGGGCGACATCCGGGTCGGGGACGAGCCGGTCCCCGAACCCGGGCCGGGCGAGACTCTGGTTCAGGTCACCGCGGTCGGTCTCTGCGGCTCGGACCTGCACTGGTTCAGCGAGGGCGCGATCGGTGACGCCCAGCTGTCCCAGCCGCTGGTGCTCGGCCACGAGGCGGCCGGGGTGATCGCGGCCGGCCCGCGGCGCGGCCAGCGGGTGGCCATCGACCCGGCCATTCCCGACAACACCTGCCGGGCCTGCCGGGACGGTTACCGCAACCTGTGCCCGCAGGTCCGGTTCTCTGGCCACGGCGGCACCGACGGCAGCCTGCGCCAGTTCATGACCTGGCCCGACGAGTTGCTGCACCCGCTGCCGGACGAGCTGTCCGACCGCGACGGGGCGGTACTGGAGCCGCTCGGGGTGGCCATCCATTCGATCGACCTGGGCCACCTGCCGTTCGCGGGCCGGGCCGCCGTGGTCGGCTGCGGGCCGATCGGGCTGCTCACCATCCAGCTGCTGCGGGTGTCCGGGGCTGAGTCGATCCTGGCCTTCGAGCCACTCCCGCACCGGCGGGAGGCCGCGGCCACGCTGGGGGCGGACCAGGTGGTGGACCCGGGAGAACTCGGGCCCGAGCTGGAAGCGCTCCCGGATCTGGTCGGGTACGGGGTGGACGTGGCGTTCGAGATCGCCGGGGGCGACGCCGGGGTGGGGCTGGCCATGCACGCGACCCGGCCCGGCGGCCGGGTGACGCTGGGCGGCATCCCCGACGACGACCACATCGGCTTCGGCGCCTCGCTGGCCCGCCGCAAGGGCCTGACCATCGCCATGGTGCGCCGCATGAACGAGGTGTACGAACGGGCCATCAGCCTGGTCGCGCGGGGTCAGGTCGACACCGCCTCGCTGGTCACCGATTCGTTCGGGCTGGACGCCACCGCCGACGCCTTCGCCACCGCGACCAAGCGGGCCGGGCTCAAGGTCGTGGTCGAGCCACAAGCTGAGCCCAATGGAGGAACTACGAGATGACGCTGACAGTCCTGGTCCCCAGCGAGGAAGGCCAGGCGGCGCTGGCCCGGCTGGAGTGGGCGCAGGCGGTCCGCTACACACCGGGTGAGCCCTGGCCGGAGCAGGCGTCGTCGGCCGAGGTGCTGGTGGTGCCGGCCCCCTGCGCCGACCCCGGCCAGCTGCTGGCGGCCATGCCGGAACTGCCCAAGTTGCGGATGGTGCAGACGCTCAGCGCGGGCACCGAGCAGTGGGAGGGCAAGCTGCCGGACGGCGTGCTGCTGTCCAACGCCCGCGGCGCCAACGGCGGGGCCACCGCCGAGCTGGCCATGGCCGGGCTGCTGGCGGTGTACCGGCAGGTGCCGCAGTTCGCCGCCGACCAGGCCGCGCACCGGTGGAACCAGCACCAGACCGAGACCATGGCCGGCCAGCGCCTGCTGGTGCTGGGCGCGGGTGACCTCGGCCAGCACCTGCGGGCCATGGCGGAACCGTTCGGCGCCACCGTGACCCTGACCGGGCGGTCAGCCCGGGCCGGGGTGCGCGCGTTCGACGAGGTGCCGGACCTGCTCGGCACCCAGGACGCGGTGGTGGTGATGGTCCCGTCCAACGCCGGGACCCGGCATCTGGTCGACGCCGCGTTCCTGGCCCGGATGCCGGACCGGTCCGTGCTGGTCAACGTGGCCCGCGGGCCGGTGGTGGACACCGGCGCGCTGCTGGCCGAGCTGACCTCGGGACGGCTACGGGCCGTGCTCGACGTGACCGACCCCGAGCCGCTGCCCGCCGACCACCCGCTGTGGGACGCGCCGGGGGTGCTCATCCTGCCGCACGTGGGCGGGGCCACCGACGGCACCCTGGACCGTTCCTGGCGGGTGGCCGCCGAGCAGATCACCGCGTTCGTGGCCGGCCAGGAACCGCCGAACCTGGTGCCCGCGTGAGGGCACCGGCCCGGATCGCGGCGTGGGCGGCCGTGCTGGACGTGGCCGTGGTGCTGGTGTTCGTGGTCATCGGCCGGGCCAACCACGGGCACGGGGAGGCCGTGGCCGGGGTGGCCAGCACGGCGTGGCCGTTCCTGGCCGGGCTGGCCGTGGGCTGGCTGGCCGCGCGAGCCTGGCGCCACCCGGCCGGGCTGTGGCCGTCCGGGGTCGCGGCCTGGCTGGGCACGGTGGCGGTAGGCATGGCGCTCCGGGTGCTGGCCGGGCAGGGCACGGCCTGGGCGTTCATCGTGGTCGCGCTGGTGTTCCTGGGGCTGTTTTTGCTGGGCTGGCGGCTGCTGGCCCGTTTCCGGCCGGCGTTCCCGGGGTCCCGCGTGTCCCGGCCAAAGGAGACTTCATGAGCCGTCCTCCGCTGCCCCCGTTCACCGAGGACACCGCCCGGCAGAAGGTTCAGGCCGCCGAGAACGCCTGGAACACCCGCGACCCGGAACGGGTGTCGCTGGCCTACACCGAGGACTCGGTGTGGCGGAACCGCGACAGCTTCGTCACCGGCCGGGCCGAGATCGTGAAGTTCCTGGCCGCCAAGTGGGAACGGGAGCTGGACTACGCCCTGCGCAAGGAACTGTGGGCGTTCCACGCCAACCGGATTGCCGTCCGGTTCCAGTACGAGTGCCACGACGCGGGCGGTCAGTGGTGGCGCAGCTACGGCAACGAGCTGTGGGAGTTCGACGAGAACGGCCTCATGGCCCGGCGCGAGGCCAGCATCAACGACCGGCGGATCGAGGAGTCGGAGCGGCGGATCTTCGGTCCCCGCGAGGACGGCGACCGGACGCTGATCCCCCTGCAGTAGGGGAGGCCGGGCGGAGCGATGTTAAGGGTCACCGATCGCGGGAAGCCGGAACAGACCCGGGGCGCCGTAGCCGGTAGGCGGGGCGGCGTCCCGGGCCTGATGCCGACGCTCAGCGAGGAGGACGAAGCATTATGGCCAACGAACTCAACGGCCTGCGGATCGCGTTCCTGACCGCCAACGAAGGTGTGGAGCAGGTGGAGCTGACCACGCCGTGGCAGGCCGTCCAGGACGCGGGCGGGCGGCCGGAACTGCTGGCCCCCAAGACCGGGCAGGTCCAGGCGTTCAACCACCTGGACAAGGCCGACACGTTCGACGTCGACCACGCGGTCGACGAGGTGGACCCGGCCGACTACGCCGGGGTGGTGCTGCCCGGCGGGGTGGCCAACCCGGACCAGCTGCGCACGGTGCCGGCCGCCGTGAAGTTCCTGCAGTCGTTCGTGGCCGCGGGCCGGCCGGTGGCGGTGATCTGCCACGGGCCGTGGACGCTGGTCGAGGCGGACGTGGTGCGCGGCCGGACCCTCACCTCCTGGCCGAGCCTGCAGACCGACATCCGCAACGCGGGCGGCACCTGGGTCGACCGGGAGGTGCAGACCTGCACCAACGGGCCGAACGTGCTGGTCTCCAGCCGTAAGCCCGATGACCTGCCCGCGTTCGGCCGGGAATTCGTCAAGGTATTCCAGCAGGCCGCCCAGAAGGGCTGACCCGTACACTGCGGGCATGGAGCTCCCGGCGGGCACAGGGGCGGCGCGCCGCCCGCGGGAGCCCGGCCCGGACGGGGAACCGGCCGCCGCTCCGGCCGTCGCGTTCGTGATCAACCGGACCCGGGTCCGGGACCCGGACCGGTTCGCGCACGCCTGCCGGGCGACCGCGCTGGCCCGGGGCTGGGCTCCGATGTTCCTGCCCACCACCCGGGAAGATCACGGCGAGGGCCTGGCCCGGCACGCGGTCCGGGCCGGCGCTCAGCTGGTGTTCGCGGTGGGCGGTGACGGCACGGTCCGGGCCTGCGCCAGCGTGCTGGCCGGGACCGGGGTCCGGCTGGCCATCGTGCCGCGCGGCACCGCCAACCTGGCCGCCCGGACGCTGCGGGTGCCCCGGGGGTTGCGGGCGGCCCTGGCCACCGGCTTCGGTGATCACGAGACCGTGCTGGATCTGGGGCTGGCCGATACGACGCCGTTCACGGCCATGGCCGGCATCGGCCTGGACGCCGCGGTGGTGGAGGCGACCCGGCGGCTGCTCAAGCTGCGTCTGGGCTGGATCGCCTACGCCCACGCCGGGCTGGCCCAGCTGAGCGGGGCGCCCAGCCAGTTCACGGTCCGGCTCGACGACGGGCCGCCGCTGCGGCGGGCGGCCCGCTGCGTGGTGGTGGGCAACGCCGGGCTGCTGCCGGGCGGGTTCCCGCTGCTGCCGGACGCCCGGCCCGACGACGGCCTGCTCGACGTGGGCATCCTGGCCCCGGCCAGCCTGCCCGGCTGGATCCGGGTCGGCTACCGGGTGCTGACCCGCAGCCGCCGTGACGACCACCGCCTGGAGCGCTACCGGGCCCGGAAGGTCGAGATCACCGCGGACCAGCAACTCCCCCGCGAAGCCGACGGCGAGATCATCGCCCCGGCCAAGGAGCTGGTGGTCAGCCTCCGGCCCCGATCGCTCATCGTGCGGACGCCGAAGCCCTGACCCCAGCCACCGGCCGGCCCAGAGGAGACATGTCCCAGTCGCAGCGTTCCGGTCCACCGCCCGAAGCCACCATGTTCCTGATGGTCGGGCTGCCCGCGGCCGGGAAGACGACCCGGGCCCGGGAACTCGCGGCCCAGCACCGGGCGCTGCGGCTGACCCCGGATCACTGGATGATCCCGCTGTTCGGGGACTCGATGGCCGGCGGCCAGCGCTGGGTGCTCGAGGGCCGGCTCATCTCGGTCGCCTTGCAGGCGCTGCGGCTGGGGACCAGCGTCGTGCTCGACTACGGCCTCTGGGGCCGCGACGAACGGTCGGCCCTGCGCTGGCTGGCCCGGTCGGCCGGGGCCGCCTGCCGGGTGGTCTACCTGCCCGTGGACCAAGACGTCCAGCTGGCCCGCATCGCCCGCCGCCAGGAAACGGCGCCGCAGCAGACGTTTCCGATGAGCGAGGCCGAGGTGGACGCCTGGCGGCGGCAGTTCCAGGTCCCGGACGCCGCCGAACTCGGCGGCGGTGAGATCCCGGCCCCGCCCGCGGGCTGGCTCAGCTGGCCCCAGTGGGCGGCCGACCACTGGCCCACCTGCACCGACGGCTAGCCCAGCCCAGGAGGCCGGGCCGGGCCGCGGTGCTGACCGGGCGGCTGGAACGGGCCGGCAGCGGAGCGGGAACCGGAGTACGGCCGGCGCTGGCCGGTCACGGTGAATGAGCGAAACTCGGGCCGGAGGTTGTCTGCAGTTTGCGTTCAGGGTTGGCTCAGGGCGCGGCGGCATCGTGATCACAGGAGGTGATGGCGATGGGGTCGTATCTCGGATCGGGCTCGCACTGGTGGTCCTGGGGCCTCGGTGTGGCGCTGATCATCTTCTGGGCGCTGGTCATCTGGGCGGTGGTGGCCCTGGTCAGCTGGGCCCACCGGGGCCGCAGCGGCCCGGGCGGGCCGGGTGGCCCGGGCGGCCCGGGCACGCCACCCGGCCCGCCCGGGCCGAACGACCCGCACCAGCGGGCCACCCCGGAGGAGAACCTGGCCCGGCAGTACGCGACCGGGGAAATCGACGCTGACGAGTACCACCGGCGGCGGGGCGCGATCCGCTCACGGGCCTTTGCGGGCAGCGGAAGCCGGTCATGACCGCCCAAAACCGCAGAAACCCTCAGCACGAACCCGTGTCAGAATGGACAAACGGGTGCGCGCGCGGCAATTATTCAGGAAAATCGGGATTTCTGCTCAACCTGGCGGTCTCTTCTGTTGCTGCTGGTTCGAGCATTGGCACGAAGATCAGGACCATCGCCTCACCGCAATGGGGGCATCGGCCACTGGCTACGGCCGGCGGCCCTCGGGAGGGTGTGACCTGTCGCTGGCGCTAAGCCAGACATGGGAGGGGATCAACGGTGATGGACAGGACAGCGATGGACAAGTGGGGACCAGCCGGATCGGAGAACCCGGCCGCGACCTCGCTGGGCCTTACCCACCGGATCTATCCGGACGGCCGCGCGGTGGCCGTCATCCGCGGTGAACTGGACGCGGCCACGGCCCCGGGGGCTCAGGAGTACGTGCGCCAGGTCATCGAGCGCAGCAGCGGCCCGGTGGCGGTGGATCTGAGCGGAGTGTCGTTCTGCGATGCGCGCGGCCTGCGGGCGCTGGTCGGCATGTCCGCCGCCGCCCGGGCGGCCGGGCGGCGGCTCAGCCTGACCGGCGCCAGGCCCGGTATCACGAAGATCATGCGAATCACCGGGGTGGACGCGAACTTCCCTGAGCTGCGCGGCCAGCGGGTTCCCACCTCCTGAGCCAGTCCCGACCCGGGCCCTGACCCGCTCAGGCCCCGGGCGCTGACCTCGGTCATCACCGGTTCTGTCCCAGGTAGTCCCGGACTGCGCTTAAAGTCCTCCATACGAGCGCTGAACGCGCACGGGAGGAAAGAGCCGTGACGAGCTGCCGTCCCCTGGGCGGCCTGCGGAAGCGACTGATCCGCGGAGGCCGCTGGCTGGGTTGCGACCGCAACCCGCTGCGCCGGACTGTCGACCGGGCGGAAACGGCCATCCGGCTGACCATCCTGGTGCTGATCCTGACCGTCGTCCCCGCCGCCGCCGTGCTGGCCGGCCAGTGGGCCGACCACACCGCCCTGTCCCAGGCTCAGCAGCAGAACGCGGCCACCCACGTGGTCTCGGCCCGGCTGCTGGACGCCGCCCCCACCGTCGGCGCGCCCGACCCCTACGCGGGGGCCGAGGTCGCCTGGGTCCCGGCCCGCTGGACCGCCCCGGACGGCCGGGCCCGGTCCGGGGACGTGCTGGCCCCGGTGGGCGCCAAGAGGGGCAGCACCGTGTCGACCTACGTGGACGCGTCCGGCAACTTCACCGATCCGCCGCCCGGGCGGGGCGAGGTGCTCGGCAACGTGTTCATGACGGTCACGCTGGTCGGCCTGAGCCTGCTGGCCATCCTGCTGGCCGCCGAGGCCGTCAGCCACCAGCTACTGGAACGCCGGCGGCTGAAGGCCTGGGGCACCGAGTGGCAGTCGGTCGCGCCGCGCTGGACCGGCCGCCACCGGACCTGACGCCGCCACCGGGCCTGACCGTCAGACGTGCACCGCTTCGGCTCGGGTGCGCTCGGCTTGAGCGGGCCCGGGCGGGGCGTCGGCGTCGGCGTCGCTGGAGCGGACCACCACCACCGGGCAGGGTGCGGCGTGCAGGCAGTCCCGGGCGACCGGACCGAGCGGAGCCCGGGCCTGGGCCAGCGGGGCGGCCGGGCCGCGGGTGCTGGCCCCGTTGGGCTGGGCACTGCCCAGGACCAGCATTTCCGCTCCGACCGACCGGTCGATGAGCACCCGGGCGGGCAGGCCGTCGGCCAGCTCCATCTGCACGCCGGCCGGGGGCTGGGTCCCGAGGGCCTCGCGCACGACCGCCTGCATCCTCTCCCCCGCGGCCGGGCCGGGCATCGGCTCGCTGGCCCGCGGCTGCGGGGCGTAGTGCGGGGTCGGCAGCCGCCGGTCGCGGACGTAGACCACGTGGACCCGCATGCCGCGCAGTTGCGCCTCACGCCCGGCCCAGCGCACCGCGGCGACCGAGGCGGGCGACCCGTCGATGCCCACCAGGATTCGTCCGGTGGTGGGGAGAAGTCGGGTTGGCATGGTCCCACCTTTCTCGCGATTCCGCTGATGGCCGCGCCTCGTGGCTGAGCCGCGCACGTACAGCAGAACACGCCCGCGCCACATAGTCCATCATGCACTTAGAGTGACGTCATTGGCTACATTCGGTTACTACAATAGGGACTTACCTGGGACAACAGCAACCGGCCCGTAACGCCGCGCCGCTTGATTCGGGCTGCGTTACCGGGCCGGTGCCTATCCGAAAACTGGCCTCGGGCCGCGTTTTTGACGGCTTCAGCCGGGCTGGCCGGCGTCCTTGCGGGGCTCACCGCGATAGGTGCCGAAGGACCAGCGATTGCCCTCGGGATCGCGGACAGCGAAATCCCGGGAGCCGTAGTCGGTGTCGTGCAATTCCATCAGGACTTCGGCCCCGGCCGCGGTGGCCCTGGTGAACAGGTCATCGGGCTGGGCCGTGACCACGTAGGCGCCGAAGCTGCCCGGGGCCAGCGGCCACTGGTCCCCGTCGCTGGCCGGGCGGGCCGAGCCGAGCATGATCCCGCCGCCTTCGGGCCAGGACAGCTGGGCGTGGTGGACCTGGTCGCCGTCGGCGTAGACGACGGTCTCCTCGAAGCCGAACGCCTCGACCAGGAACCTGATCAGCGCCAGGGCGTCACGGGCGCGGAGGGTCGGCCAGACCTGGGGTGCGGGTGTCGTATCGCGGGTCGTTTTTCGCTTGCCGTATCGCGGGTCGTTTCGCTCATGGCTGCGATCCTGCCTGGTCATCCGGGCCGTGGACTTGTACGTTTCGGAACTCCTCGGCCAGCCACCGGCTGGGCGGGACGCCGGCCAGGCCGCGGAACTCCCGGGCCAGGTGAGCCTGGTCGTAGTACCCGCCGGCGGCGGCCAGGTCGGCCAGGGCGGGTGCGCCACCCGACTCGACCCGGCGCATCAGCATGCGGCGGGCGCGATCGAACCGGATCACCCGGGCCGCGGCCTTGGGGGTCAGGCCGATCTCGGCCCGGAACCGGTTGTCCAGGTGCCGGGCCGACCAGCCGGTCTCCCGGGCCAGTTCGGCCACGGGGACCGCGCCGCGGGAGGTGAGCAGGGTGCGCCAGGCGTACCGGACCTCGGGGGCGATGAGGTCCCGGGTATCCATCGGGCCCGTGCGCGGCCCAAGGCCCAGCCCGGTCCGGTCGAGGCCCAGCCCGGCCCGGGCGGCGAACAGCGCGTCCAGCATCGCGAACCGGCCGGCCCAGGTGGGCGCGGCCCGCATCCGGTCCTGCAGGTCGGCCGCGAACCGGCCGATCACTTCGTCGCCCTCCAGGTCCAGGGTGGCCAGGGCCCCGGCCGGGGCGCCGAGCAGGACCCGCGCGCCCAGCGGGGTCACGCCCAGCTGGATCCCGGACTGGCAGCCATCGTGGGTGACCAGGGCCGGGCTGGTGTGCAGGCCACCGACCAGGACCTGGTGGGCACTGGCGGCCTGCCGGGGATCGGGGTGCTCGGCGATGGTCAGCGGCTCGTCCAGGGTGATGATCACCGTCAGCCAGGGTGACGGCAGGCCACGGTGGCGGGCCGGGCGCTGGCCGGACTGCCGGTAGCCGTGGTACCAGGCCACCAGCGGCCGCAGGGCCGGCGGCGGACGGTACCGCGCCGATTCCGAGACCATCGTGCCCCCTGTGCGGGCCGGCGGACCGGCCGACCCTTTTATGCCTTTGGCCTGCGGTTATTTTCCCACGAGGAGATCGTTCACACCACTATGGGGCGGCGGGGCGGCCGGGGTGGCCAGTTCGGGCGGCCGGGGGTGGATCAGTTCGGGACGGCGGAGGCCAGGTCCACTCGGCCAATGGATTTGACGCCCTTGGGCTGCCGCGCCGCACTACACGGGCATGGGCAACGTGGGCGCGGTCACGCCGCCGGGCCCGCTCGACGTCCGGGCCGAGGCGGCCGACGGCGATTACCGGATGATCTGGGGCAAGCACTGCTTCTTCGGCTACACGGTCAGCCCGGACCAGCAGATCTGGTGGTTCGCCAACCCGCCCTCTCGGCGGGAGCGGACCCTGGATGAGCTGCGGGGCACCGGTTCGGACACGTTGCGGGCCGAGCTGATCCGGCTGCTGGCGGCGGACCGGGGACCGGCCGCGGAGATCGTTCGGGCCACCCAGGGCCCGATTTTGATCAGCAACCAGTACCAGATGCCCCGCGTGCCGAACTGGCATCATGGCCGGATGGTCATCATCGGCGACGCCGCCCACGCGGTCTCCCCGTCCACCGGCCAGGGGGTCTCGCTGGCCGCGGAGGACGCGGTAGCGCTGGCCCGGCAGCTGCGCGACGCGGACCAGGTGCCTGCGGCGCTGGCCCGCTACCAGGCCGAACGCCGGGACCGGGTGGACCAGGTCGCGGCCTGGGGGGCCAGCATGGGTGGCACCAAGACGCCCGGGGCGGCCGGGCGGGTGCTGCGGGACCTGATGCTGCCCCGCATCCTGGCCAAGGGCTCGGCCGCGGAGGCCATGGCCAGGCAGGAGTGTCTGTTCGGCTACCACATCGACTGGCCCGCGACGGTTATATGAGCGGCGCGGGGAGCGAGCCCAGCCCGGCCCCGGCGGCGGCCCCAGCCGGGCGGCGGGAGGCCCTGGAGGCCGCGCTGGACCTGGCCTGGCGTGACGTCAGCGCGGCCACGGTCGCGTTCCACTCGGCGCTGGCCGCGCACCGGGGGCTGACCGCGATCGAGGAGAAGACCCTCGACCTCCTGCGCCAGGCCGCGGCCGAACAGGAACAGGCCACCGCTGAGCTGGGGCCGCCGGGGCAGTAAGCCAGGTCTCAAGGCGAGGCGGCTGGGGGCCTGGGTACACGGTCGAGGCGGCCGCGGCCGAGCGGTACCTCGGGAGTACCGCTCAAGGCCACGGCCAGCGCACCGGTCACCGCTCCCCCCAGGTGCGGTGGCGGATACGGGTGATGAAGTTACCGGGCGGACCGGCGGCGCCAGGGAGGAATGCACTGTCCGGATTCGTCCGGGCATTTTCGGCTTGGCTCCACCTCGGCCCGCCGGGACCGGCAGTTGGCCACCGGAAGGTAAAAACCGCTGCTTGAAACGGCAACAAGTTGGCCAGGGCCAGCCCGCGGGCCGGTGGCGATCTGTATTCTCCTGGGCGATATAGGGGGCAGATCGCACGTCCGAGGGGAACCCATGCCTGACGAGCCAGCCCGCCCGCCTGCCTTAATGGAGCTGGCCGCCTGCCGGACCCGGGGGGACTTCGGCCAGCTGCTCAGCCGGCTCCGCCGGTCGGCCGGGCGGTCCATCCGCGAGGTCAGCGCGGCGACCAGGATCCCGGTCGCGACGCTGGGCGACTACTTCAACGGCAAGCACCTGCCGCCGGCGCGGGACCGCACGCTGGAACGGATCCTCGAAGCCTGCGGAGTGACCAACGAGGAGACGGTGCAGGCCTGGCTGGCCGCGCTGGAGCGGGTCCGGGTGCCGCCCGGCCGCCCGGCCGCGGGCCAGCCCGCGCCCTACCGGGGGCTGGCCTTCTTCCGTACCGAAGACGCCGGCTGGTTCTTCGGCCGGGCCGAGCTGTCGGCCCGGCTGGCCGAGCGGGCCGGGCAGATGCGGACCCGGGGCCTGCCGCTGGTGGTGACCGGCCCGTCCGGGGCGGGCAAGTCGTCGCTGCTGCGGGCGGGCCTGATCCCCCGGCTCGGCCCGGATACCGAGGCCATCGTGTTCACTCCCGGGCCGCAGCCAGCCCAGGCCCTGGCCGCGGCGCTGCGGGCCGCCGGCCGGGATACCGGGGCAACTGGGGCAGCCGGGGCAGCCGGGCTGGCGGGCGACCCAGGGCTGGCCATCATCGTGGACCAGTTCGAGGAGGTCTTCGCGCCCGGGGTGGCCGAGGACGAGCGGGACGAGCTGATCGAGACGCTGTACGCCGCGGCCCAGCCCGGGCCCGGCGGCGCCACCCTGGTCGTGCTCGGGTTGCGGGCCGACCGCTACGGCCGGGCGCTGGCCGACCCCCGGCTGGCCCGGTCGCTGCAGGACGGCCAGGTCGTGGTGGGGCCGATGACGGTCGAGGAGATCCAGGAGGCCATCGTCGAGCCGGCCCGCAAGGCCCGCCTCGACCTGGAGCCCGGCCTGGTCGACCTGATGCTGCGCGAACTGCGGCCGGTGCGGGCCCGCCGCGGCGCCCACGACCCTGGTGCGCTGCCGCTGCTGTCGCACGCCCTGCTGGCTACCTGGGGCGAACGCCGGTCCGGGCGGCTGACCATCGCCGGCTACCAGGCCAGCGGGGGCATCACCGACGCGGTGGCCCGGTCGGCCGACACCGCCTACGGCGAGCTCACCCCGGGCCAGCAGCAGGCGGCACGGCGGCTGTTCCTGCGGCTGGTGTGGGTCTCCGACGATGGGGCCGACGCACGCCGCCGGGTCGAGCTGGACGAGCTCAACGGCGAGGGCGACGGCACCAGCGAGCGGCAGCAGCGACAGCGACGACTTGGCCGCGGTGCTGGACCTGTTCGTGGCCCGGCGGCTGCTGACCAGCGACGAAGGCACGGTGGAGATCACCCACGAGGCCCTGCTGACCGCCTGGCCGCAGCTGCGGGGGTGGATCGAGGAAAGCCGGGCCGAGCTGATCGTGGCCCGGCGGATCATCGAATCGGCGCGGATCTGGCTGGACTCCGGCCGGGACGACGGCGACCTGCTGCGCGGCGGGCGGCTGACCATGGCCCGCGACTGGTCCGCGGACCCGGAGCAGCGGGCCGGGCTGAGCGCGGCCGAGCGGGAGTTCGTGGACGCCTCGTTCGCCCGCGAACGGGCCGAGGCGGCCGAGCAGCGCCGGGCCACCCGCCGCACCCGGCGGCTGGCGGGCGCGCTGGCGGTGGCCCTGCTGCTGACCGCCACCCTGGCCGGGTACGCGCTCCAGCAGCGGGCGGCAGTGGGCCACCAGCGCAACCTGGCCGACTCCCGGCAAGACGCGGCCGAGGCCCAGGACCTGCGCAACCAGGACCCGACCGTGGCCGAGCAGCTCAGCCTGGCCGCGTACCGGGCCGCGCCCACCTCCCAGGCCCGCGGCAGCCTGCTGACCTCCTCGGCCGCCCCCCAGGCGGCCCGGCTGCTGGGCCCGTCGGACGCGGTGCAGGCGGTGGCGATCAGCCCGGACCACCACATCCTGGCCGCGGCCGCCGCCGACGGCACCGTCCGGCTGTGGAACGTGGCCCGCCCCGACCACCCGGTCAGCCTGGGCCCGCCTTTCGTGCGGCAGAAACAGGCCATCTACGCGGTGACCTTCAGCCCGTCCGGCCGGGTGCTGGCCGTGGCCGGCGCCGACGATCAGGTCCAGCTGTGGAACGTCGCCCGCCCGTCGGGACCGGTCCGGCTCGGCCCGCCGCTCACCGGGCCGGCCGGGACGGTGTACGCGCTGGCGTTCAGCCCGGCCGGGACCACGCTGGCCGCGGGCAGCGCCGATGGCACGGTCCGGCTGTGGACGATGGCCGCGGGCGGCACGCTCCCGGCGCGGCCGGCCCCGGCGGTCGTGCTGCGCCCGGCCGGGAGCCCGGCCGGCACGTACGTGCAGGCGGTGGCGTTCAGCCCGGCCGGGACCGAACTGGCCGCCGGCACCCTGGACGGCAAGGTCGCCCGGTGGGCCCTGCCCGGGACCCGGCCCGGGACCCAGGGCCGGCCGACGGCGCTGCCGACCTTGTCCGGCCCGGCCGACGTGGTGTTCTCGGTCGCGTTCAGTCCCGACGGTCACACCCTGGCCGCGGGCAGCAAGGACAAGACGGTGTGGCTGTGGGACGTCAGCAACCAGCGCCACCCCCGGCTGAAAGACCAGTTCAAGGGGGCGACCAGCTGGATCAACGCGGTCGCTTTCAGCCCGCGCGGGACGCTGCTGGCCGACGGCAGCAGCGACGGCTCGGCCCAGGTCCTGGACGTGGCCACCGGGGTGCCGGTGGCCACGTTGCCCGACCCGGGCCCGGTCACCACGCTGGTCTGGGACGGCTGGCAGCACCTGATCACCGGAGCGGCCGACGGCAGCGTCCGGGTGTGGTCCCTGCCGCCCGCCGACCTGGCCGCCGACGGCCTGGTCAACGGGGTCGCGTTCGACTCCGCGGACCCGGAGGTGCTGGCCGTGGCCAGCGGTGACCTACGGCTGTGGGACGCGGCACGGCACACGCCGCTCGGGCCGGCGGTGACCGTGCCGGGCACCAGCCCCGGCGGCGCCGCGTTCAGCCCGTCCGGTTCGGTGCTGGCGGCCGGATACCTGGACGGCACGCTGCGGATGTACCGGGTGACCGCGGCGGACCGGCTGGTCAGCGAGGGGACGCCGCACCAGGCGTCGAGCAAGGGCTACGTGGAGAACGTGGCCTACTCCCCCGACGGGCGGCTGGTCGCCACCGCCGACGACGACTACACGGTCAAGCTGTGGGACGTCACCGACCCGGCCCGGCCCCGGGAAGTGGCCACGCTGCGCGGGTTCGGGTCCTACGTGTTCTCGGTGGCGTTCAACCGGGCCGGGACCATGCTGGCCGCGGGCAGCGCCGATCACACCGTCCGGCTGTGGAACATCGCCGACCCGGCCCACCCGCACCTGCTCGGGGACTCGCTGACCGGGCCCGCCAACACGGTGTACTCGGTGGCCTTCGACCCGGCCCGGCCGGTGCTGGCCGCGGGCAGCGCCGACCGCACGGTCTGGCTGTGGAACATCGCCGACCCGGCCCACCCGCAGCGGCTGGGCCGCCCGCTGACCGGGCCGGCCAGCTACGTGTACTCGATCGCGTTCAGCCCGGACGGCGGCATGCTGGCCGCGGGCAGCACCGACGACTCGGTCTGGCTGTGGGACGTGACCAACCCGGGCCGGCCGAGCCCGCTGGCCACGCTGACCGGGCCGACCGATCACGTCTACACGGTGGCGTTCAGCCCGCGCGGGACCGTGCTGGCCGCGGGCAGCGCCGACGGCAGCGTGCACCTGTGGGACACCCAGACCGCGGTGGCCGCCCGCGCGGTGTGCAGCATGGGCGGTGACCCGATCGACCGGTCCGAGTGGGCCCGCTACCTGCCCGGCACCCCGTACCGGCCACCGTGCCGCTGACGGCCGGCCCCTGCCGCTGACGGCCAGGCCAGCCGGCGGGTCAGTTCAGGGCGGCGGGCTTGCGGGCGCTGAAGCGCATGACCGTGCCGCCCAGGGCGGTTTTGGTCTGCAGGTCGGTCAGGCCCAGGCGGCTCAGGGCGCTCTCCAGCTGGGCCGGGCGCAGCAGGGTGGTCCCCCGTCGCCCGCCCCCGTTGATGAGGCGGCCGGCCGCGGTGTCGGACATGTCGTAGCCGGCCAGCTTGCCGCCGGGCCGGAGCACGCGGACCGCCTCGGCCAGGGCCTTGTCCCACTCGATCACGTGGTGCAGCATCGCGGCCGACAGCACCAGGTCGAACCGGCCGTCCGGAAAGGGCAGCGCGACGGCGTCGGCCCGCTGGACACTGGCCCGGCGGCCGAAGCTGGACAGCACCTGCTCGGCCATGCCGACCAGCTCGGCGTCGGTGTCGGTGGCCACCATCCGGAACCGCGGGTACGAGGTGAGCAGCTGGGCGGTCAGGGTCCCGACGCCGGCCCCGATCTCCAGCCCCTCCCCCGACGGCTGCACATCCTGCAAGATCCAGGGCAGGATGATCCGCCGCGCCGCCAGCCGGTAAGGCAGGCTGGTCAAGATCGCCTTGGCGCTAGGCGGGCTTTCGGGCATGGCCTCAGCTTGCCATGCCCGCCGCGATGCCGCGTCCGCTGACCACCACGGACATCCTCTGCTGACGGCAGATTTTCTTGGTTCTGGGCCGGAAGTGCGGCCACGGTTGATTCGAGATCAAAAATCGTGACCACTCTTGCGAAGGCGGGAACACCATGCCATCTGCCACCGCTGATCCCCCGCTGGCCGGGCCGCTCGACGAGCAGCTGACCGCCCGGCTGCTCCAGCAGCGCATCATCGTGCTCGGGGCCGAGGTCGACGACCGGATCGCCAACCGGCTGTGCGCCCAGTTGCTGCTGCTGTCGGCCGAGGACCCGCGCAGCGACATCAGCCTCTACATCAACTCCCCCGGCGGCACGGTCAGCGCCGGGCTGGCCATCTACGACACCATGAAGCTGATCCCCAACGACGTCAGCACGCTGGCCATGGGGCTGGCCGCGAGCATGGGGCAGTTCCTGCTGTGCGCGGGCACGCCGGGCAAGCGGTTCAGCCTGCCGCACTCCCAGGTGCTGATGCACCAGGGGTCGGCGGGATTCGGCGGCACCGCGGCCGACATCGAGATCTACGCGGGCCAGCTGGAGCGGACCGGCCGGACCATGATCGCTCTGATCGCCCAGCACACCGGGCAGCCGGTGGAGCGGGTCGAGCAGGACAGCCTGCGCGACCGCTGGTTTTCCGCCGAGGAAGCCCGCGAGTACGGGTTCGTCGACCACATCGTGGAGAGCGTCAGCGACGTCCGGCCCACGATGTCTGCTGCGCGGGCAGGGGTGTGATCGGTATGGGGCAGTACACGATCCCGACCGTGATCGAGAAGACCGCCGGAGTGGAACGGGCCTACGACATCTACTCGCGGCTGCTGTCCGAGCGGATCATCTTCCTCGGCACCGAGATCGACGACGGCGTGGCCAACGTGATCATGGCCCAGCTGCTGCACCTGGAGTTCGCCAGCCCGGACACGGAGATCGGGCTGTACATCAACTCCCCCGGCGGCTCCTACAGCGCGATGACCGCGATCTACGACACCATGCAGTACATCCGGCCGGACGTGGTCACCACCTGCATGGGCCAGGCTTCGTCGGCGGCCGCGGTGCTGCTGGCCGCGGGCACGCCGGGCAAGCGGATGGTGCTGCGGCACGCCCGGGTGCTGCTGCACCAGCCGTCGGCTGAGGCCCGGGGCGCCCTGCCCGACCTGGCCGTGCAGGCCGCCGAGGTGGCCCGGATCCGGTCCGACATGGAAGAGATCCTCAGCCGCCATACCGGTCACCCGGTGGCCAAGATCCGGCAGGACACCGACCGGGACCACACCTTCACCGCCCAGCAGGCGGTGGACTACGGCCTGGCCGATGAGGTGATCAGCACGCGCAAGGTCGCCATCCCGGCCGAACTGCTGAGCGCCTGAGCAGTGCTGAGCGCCTAAGCGGCCAGGGAGTCGCGGAGCTCGTGCGGGTTCGCGGGGCTGGCCGGGGGCGCGGCCCGGCGGGCCCGCACGGCGTCCAGCGGGACCACGACGGGGAACTGCTCGTGGCGGGCCCGTTCGGCCGCGACCCGGTCGGCCAGCAGGCGGCGGGCCCGCTCGGCGGCCAGTTCGCGGCCGACCTCGGCCAGCACGTCGGACAGCTCGACCCGCAGGGCATCGCACACCGCGGCCAGGACCTCCGAGGAGGCTTCCTTGCGGCCGCGCTCCAGCTCGGACAGGTACGGCATGGACACCCGGGCGGCCCGGGCCACGTCGGCCAGCGTGCGCCGCTGCCGGTGCCGGGCCCGGCGCAGCACGTCGCCCAGCAGCGTGCGGAGGAGGGGCTTGGGCCGCTGGTCAGCGGGCCCGATCACGGTCAGTTTCGCCATCTCGCGTGCCCTCCTGGCGGCGCTTGACGTCACGGTCCTGTGAGGTCACGGTAACCGGGAGCCCGTGGCCGGCCGAAGCGCTTTCGCGACCGGCGAAAGTAATCCGCCGCGACCACCCGCCGGCGTGTGTCACGAGCATCACGGCTCGGTGAGGACGACCAGTTTGCCGGTGGCCTGGCTGGCTTCCATGGCCGCGTGGGCCTCGGCGATCTGGCCGAACTGGTAGACGTGGCCGACCGGGACCTGGGCCCGGCCGGCCGCCACGTCGTCGAGGAAGCCCTGCAGGATCGCGGCGGGCAGATCGGCGGCGGTGCCGCCGTAGGCGGTGAGGCGGACACCGCTGGGCAGGTAGCCGATCGGGTAGAAGTCCTTGATCGTCCACTGGTTGGACAGCATCCCGGTGAAGCAGACCGTTCCGTGCACCCGCACCGCGCCCAGGGTGTCGGGCAGCGTAGGGGTGCCGACCAGTTCCAGCGCGGTGTCGGCGCCGTCGCCCAGCACGGCCCGGACCTGAGTCGCCACGGCACCGTCGTCGATGAGCACGTGGTCGGCGCCGATCGCGGTCAGCGCGGCGGCCTTGCCCGGGTTGCGGGTGGTGGCCAGGACGGTCATGTCCCGCTGCCGGGCCAGCACCGCCGTGGCCATGCCCACCGACGACGTACCGCCGCGGATCAGGATCGACTGGCCGGGCCGGCCGTCCAGCCCCACGGTCAGCGACCCGTAGGCGGTCTGCAGCATCTCCGGGACCGCACCCAGCGTGGCCCAGTCCAGGTCGCTGTGGAACGGGATGACCTGGCCGGCCGGAACGCAGGTGTAGTCGGCGTAGCCGCCGTCAAAGGTCCGTCCCATCCCGCCCATCATGGTCGCGACCTGCTGGCCGGGTGTGAACTCGCCGCCCGGGCACTGGGCGACCTCGCCGGCGGCCTCGATGCCCGGCACCCGCGGGAACGTCACCCCCTCGGCCAGCCCGAGCCGGGTGTGCAGCTCAGACCGGTTGAGGCCGAAGGCCCGGACCCGGATCAGCACCCAGCCCGGCGCGGGCACCGGGATCGGCCGTTCGCGGATGGCCAGCGCGGACGGCGGCCCCGGCCCGTCCAGAACGATGGCCCGCATGCCCGCCATCAGCTGGCCTCCTGGTCTGGGTCACTGACCCGGACGGCGGCGCGCAGGTCAGCCAGCATGCGGGTGAACTCGGCCGGGGAGCGATCCTGAACGGCGGCGGCCAGGCGGCGGGCGAGTTCGGCTTCGACCGTGCGGGTGACCTCGCTCAGCCGGCGTTGCCCGGCCGCGGTGAGCTCGATGATGGACGAACGCCGGTCGCCGGGGTTGACCCGCCGCCCGCACAGTCCGGCAGCTTCGATCCGGTCCACGATCTTGCTCACCCCGCCCACGGTGATGCTCAGCGCGGCCGCGATGTCGTGCACCCGGCATCCCGGCTCCCGGGCCATCACGCTCATCACCTCGTAGCTGCCCAGCGCCATCGCGTGCTCGGCCCGGACCCGGCCCTCGACCGCGTCCCACAGCTCGACTTCCAGCCGCACGAGCTCGCCGAACAGCGCGGTGAGCTCCGGCCCGGCGAAGTTCGATTCCATGGAAACTAGACTAGCAGAACTAGATTCCAAGGAATTTATTTATATCGAAGGTCGGGGCGGCGGGTCACGGGCCGGGTAGGTGTCCGGTCGGGCACGGCTCTGGGAGGCTCGCTCAGGGGTGGTCCCGGCCCATGGCGAGCCTGGCGGGTGGCGACCCGGGGATGACCGGCCCCTGGGCCTTGGGGGTCAATGTGCGCAATGGTCCCTTTGCCTACCCTCTCCTATGGTCCGCCCGCTGGCCATGGCCGACATGCCTGATGGAGTGACCGGAACTGATGACGGATGCCGAGGCACCGCTGAGCGGCGGCAATACGAGCAGCGGAGTCGTCCGGGTGGGTGACACCGTGCGGCGCCCGGCTGGTCCATGGACGCCGGCCGTCCACGCCTTGCTCGCCTATCTGCATGCCGCTGGTTTTCACGGGGCGCCCCGGCCGCTGGGCATCGACGGGCGGGGGCGTGAGGTCCTGACGTTTATCCCTGGCGACCCGGCCTGGCCCGGCCGGTTCCGCCTGCTGGACGATGACGGCCAGTTGCGCCGCGCCGCCGGTCTCATCCGCGACTTCCACGACGCTGTCACCGGGTTCACGCCGCCGCCCGATGCCCGCTGGCAGGTGCTCATCCCGGCCGACGGTGACGAGATCATCGCCCACCACGACCTGGCGCCCTGGAACCTGATCATCGGCGGCCGGCAGTGGGCGTTCATCGACTGGGACACCGCCGCGCCCGGGACCCGGCTGTGGGACCTGGCCTATGCCATGCACGGGTTCGCGCCGCTGAGCGCCGACCCGGCCTGGCAGCGTGACGACGCCGGCCGTCGGCTGCGCCTCATCGCGGACGCCTACGGTCTCAGCGAACAGCAGCGCCTGGACATCATCCCCCTGCTCGGGCGCCGGACCCGGGCCATGCACACCTTCCTCGCCGAACAGGCCGCCCAGGGTATCCAGCCCTGGGCGCGGCTATGGCAGGAAGGCCACGGCGACGCCTGGCAGGCCGACACCCGCTACATCACCGGCCGGGCCGACCAGTGGCATCGAGCGCTGCTCGGGTAACTGGCCGCGCTCACTGAAGGTCACCACGGCATCCACCGTCCCAGGCCGCCTACCCCGGGCCAGGGCAGCCGGGGTGCCGTGGTGGGCTGGTCATGGTTTGACCGCGACGCCGGCCAGCACCTGTCCGGCCCGGTCCTAGAACGGGGCGGGGGTGGCCCAGCCGGGCATCCAGGCGCGGGCATCGCATACCCCGGGCGGGACAAGGTCCAGGCCGGCGAAGAAGCTGGCCACGTCGTCTGCGGGTGTGGTTGTACATGGTGGCGGCGTCGTAGGCGCGGGCGATCTGGTCCCCGATCGCCGGGTCGCCCCGGGCCACAGTGATGATCACGTACGAGCCCGGGGCCAGGTCATCGACGTAGGCGGCGGACCAGGTCGCGGGCGGTGGCGGCGGGCTGGAAGTGCAGCACCATGGCCAAGATCAGGCACACCGGCTCGGCCAGGTCGATCAGCCCCGCTCTCGCGGGCGTGCCCGAGCGCCGCGGCCGGGCTGGCCAGGTCGGCGGCGATGGCCTCGACGCGGGGTCCGCCGAGCACGTCAGGGCCCACAGGTGCCTGACCACGACCGGGTCGCTATCGACGTAGGTGACGGCGGCGCTGTTGTCCTGGCCGGCGGACGATGTCGTGCACCGCCGGGGAGGTCGGCAGCCCGGCGCCGAGGTCCACGTACTGGCTGATGGCCTGGGCGAGGACGTAGTCCAGGGCGCGGACCAGGAACCTGCGATTTTCCCGCACCATTTGCCGGGTGGCCGGGTAGATGGCCAGCAGCGTGTCGGCCAGTTCCCGGTCGGCGGCGAAATTGTCCTTGCCGCCCAGCAGGAAGTCATAGGCGCTGGCCACGTTGGGCTTGGAGACGTCCAGGGCGTCCGGGGCGGTGCCGTTGGGGGCGGGTGAGGCCGGGCCGGGTGAGGTCATTAGTGATCACCGGTAACGGGAGAAAGGTCGGAAGCGGGGCTCTTGCGGGCGGAGGTGCATACGAACGTGAGCGTGCGCGTCAGGGTGCCGTCCGGGCTGGCGGAGCGGTTCCAGCAGCGCGAACGCTTGCTGGCTTGGCCGGGTCGAGGGCGGCGGGCGGGATGTGCCGCCAGGCGGCCGCCCACGGGCCCTGGGAGCGGGCGGCGGCCCACCATTGGTCCGGGCCGGTGTAGGTCATGGTGACCTGGTGGGTGATGCTGGCGGGATGGTGCTAGCCCGGCCCCGGTCAGCAGGCCGTGCAGGGCGTCCACCGATTCGAACGGGGGCCGGCGCAGCATGGCCGCGAACCCGGTCACCCCGGCCGGGCATGCCGTGTCGAACGCGGCGATGACGGGCAGCCAGCGGGGGTCTTCGGCCAGGCTCCAGGAGATCGCCAGCTTGCCGGGCGGGGTGAGCAGCGGTCGCCAGCCCCGGACCGCGTGGCCGGGCCGGGCCAGGAACTGGAGCACGTTCCCGGCCAGGATCACGTCGAAGCTGCCCGGTTCCCAGCCGGGATGGATGCCGGGGTCTTCGGCGTCCCCGGGCTGGAACCGGACGTTAGTGACCCCGGCGCGGCGGGCGCGGTCCTCGGCATGGGCGAGCATCCCAGGCGCCAGGTCGATGCCGGTCACGTGCCCGTCCGGCCCGGCGGCGCGGGCGGCCGGGATGGTGACCGCGCCTTTGCCGCAGCCAACGTCCAGCACCCACGCCCCGGCCGGGATACGCGCATGGTCCACCAGGTGCTTGCCCATGGTGGTGAAGAACTCGGTGCCGGTGCTGTCATAACCGGACGCAGCATCGGCGAAGCCCTCGCTGACCTGCCGCTTGACCGCCGCGGGG
Organism: uncultured Actinomycetes bacterium; assembly: GCA_963828445.1. Lineage (GTDB taxonomy): Bacteria > Actinomycetota > Actinomycetes > Streptosporangiales > Streptosporangiaceae > Bog-532. The sequence continues at coordinate 388,449 of CAWHFP010000040.1, read as the reverse complement.
TCTGTGCGGTTCATGAGCCGATCAGCTCCTTGACCATGCGTCGTGGTGTTCACGGACTTGGGCAGCAGGCCGTTGGTTTGCATCAGGTTCGCGACCCGGGCCAGCGCGACCGGGCTGACCGACAGCGGGAAGGTGCCCAGCGCCATCACCGCGGCGGTGGGCTTGCTGATGTGCAGCGCGGGGATCAGCGCCTTCTGCCACGGCGGCCCGGTTGGTGCCGGCGACCTGCTGGCCGTGTTCGAGGGCGGCGGTGAACGCGGCAGCGGTCCGCGGGTTCTTTTTGGCCCAGGCGGTGGTGGTGACGTACCCGGAGATCGGGATGTTCTGGGTCGCGCCCTGGTCCACGTCGACCAGCGGCGGTCGCCCCGTCGGCGATCTCGGCGGCCGACAGGGACGGCTCGGCGATGAACGCCGCGTCGACCCGGTGCGCGGCCAGCGCCGCGCCCATGTCCGGGAACCCCATCACCACGTAATGCACCGAGGAGGGATCGACGCCGTCGGTCTGTCAGCATGATGTCGGTGACCAGCACGGCCAGGCCGCCCAGGGCGTTGACCGCGATCGTTTTCCCGGCCAGCTGCTGCACGGTGCGGATCGGGGACTCGGCCGGGATCGCGATCTCCTGCACCCCGGGGCCGCCCGCGCTGGCTGAGGCCAGCGCGTGCAGCTTGACGACGCCTTTGGCCTCGGCGGAGAGATCGGCGGCCCACTGGCCCTCATCGATGTCGACCGACCCGCTGAGCAGGTCCGGGAGGGCGTTGACGCCGCTGGCGATCGGCACGATCTTCACGTGCAGCCCGGCGGCGGTGAAGTAGCCGTCCTGCTGGGCGATGTACAGGCCGGCCGCGCTGATCGCGGGGACCACGGCCACGGTCAGGTCCGGTTTTTCCACCCCGAGGGTGGTCACCTTCTCCGCCGACCCGCACGCCGTCAGCACCGCCATCGGGGCGGCTGAGGCGCAAGGCGGCGGCGGGGCGGCGCGGGCGGGCGGTGGGTAAGGCGGGGACCGGCCGGTGGAGGGGCCGGAAGCCGGTGCGGACATAATGGGGTCACCTCTCGATGCAGTGGGAGGTGAAGGCCGGGCGTACCTTTGGCGAGACGGCCGGCCTTCATCGATCAACGGCGGGTCTGCGCTGAGCTGGTGAAGCGCTCAGGGGCGTGGCCGGCGCGCAGTTCACGCCACAGTTCGGCGGGGTCGGTGCTGATCCGTGCGTACAGGCCAGCGCCGTGCGGGTTCACGGCCTCGATCCGGGCGCGGTCGCCGTGCCATGGCTGCACGGCGATCGACCACGCGGGGAACGCGCGGCGCAGCGCCTCGGCCTGGAGATAGAGGCCGAGCGTGGCGTCCGGCGCCGGCCACCCGGTCACGTCCGGGTCCCGGGCTGCGGGCCGGGCGGCGGCGGGTTCCGGATCTCCATGTACCTCACTCCTTTCAGGCCCGGCTCCCGGGGCCGGGCGACGTGGAGGCCCGGCGCGGGGCGCGCCCGGGAGGCCCAAGCGTCCCGGGCGCGCATGACAACCCTTGCCGGTGGGCGTATCGTCCGCACCAGGTCACACCCGTCCGTAGCGGGACGAATACGAGTTGTGAGGCGATGTGAGGAATGGCGCCACTCAGTGAGCGGGACCGCGAATCCGTGAGCCTGTTCGTGGACGAGATGAAAGCCGCCCGCGAACAGCGCAAGTGGTCCCAGGCCGACTGGCGGGCAGGCCGACTACAGCGAGTCCGCGATCGCGATGGTGGAAAGCTTCCAGCGCCCACCTACCGCGTCCCTGGCCAAGGCGCTCGACAAGGCGCTCGGCGCGCCGGGGACGTTCGCCCGGCTGAAACGCCCGGCTGCGCAACCTGCCGTTCCCGGCGTCCTTTCGCAGCTTCGCGCCGCACGAAGCGGAAGCGGCGGCACTGAGCACTTACCAGCATTCCCTTGTGCCAGGGCTTCTTCAGACCCCGGAGTACACGAGAGCGGTGCTGGAGACCAAACCAAACGCTAGTGACGATGAGGTGGACAGTTTGGTGGCTGGGAGGCTGGCGCGGCAGTCAGTGTTGAGCAGGGATGACCCGCCTGCCCCGCTGGTGTATGCCCTGATCGATGAGGGCGCACTGAACCGACCAGTTGCGTCGCCTGCTGTGATGCACGATCAGCTAACACACCTGGTCGGCCTGTCGAGAAAACCAAACGTCACGATCCAGGTCGTCCCCTACGATGCTAGGGGGCATAGCGGGCTGCTCGGGGCGTTCGTCGTTGCTGACCGCCCCAACGCGATGCGTATCGTGTTCATCGAGGACGTTATAGGCGGGCGCGTCTCTGAGGACGCAGCTACTGTCGCGGAGGTCGTGCTGCGCTTCAATGCCCTTCGCAGTGAGGCGCTGCCCAAGGGCGCCTCACGGACCCTGATGGGGAGTGTGGCAGGAAGATGGAAGGAAGCGCGCCGCTAGCTGGCGGAAGTCCAGCTACAGCGGCAACAACGGCGGCGATTGCGTAGAGGTCGGAATGACCCCCGGTGCCGTCCTCGTACGCGACACCAAGGATCAGCACGGGCCGGCCCTCCGCCTCAGCGCGGCCACCTGGCGGGCCTTCGCTGACCGGACCAGGAACAACCAACTAACGACCCGCACCACGCGGGCGTCCCGCTGTGCGTGGATGGGCTGCGAGGCGTTTACCCACACCGGAGTGGAGAACACGGCGATCGTCGTGAGCCGCGCGGTCGTCACCGGTGCCGGATGGGGGCCGAACCGCCAGGTGTACGGGAGACGCTTGAACCCTGGTGCCTTAGAGGCCTGGGATTTGCGGTTCCTCCTGCACCCCGGTTTTGACCTTGACCTTGACCTTGATGTTGAGTATTTCAGTTCTCAGTGCTTTTACCTGGCTGGCTGCGTTGTGTAGCCTGACTTGGCTCACGATCATGGACTTTCGGTCGGCTTAATAAGCTGACCTGCGGGTTTTACTTCTCAAGTTGACGAAATCTGCGCACTAACCGGGTTGAACTCGTAGTGGATGGGATCGTCAGGGTTCGGGCTTGAGTCGCCGGCGCCGGGTACCTCCGCTCGGGGGACAGGAGGTGACACCGGCCCCGGAGCCCTGCCAGGAGATCCCGGTTGAGCAGATGAGCGATGGGGTGCTAGCGCAGAGGTGGCCGGACCTGGGCATGGGCGCCCCGGCCCCGCCGAGCGGCAACGTCCGGGGTGGCAGCAGCCCGGGAGCTTGGCACACTCGCGCCGCCGGGGCGACAATGCCGGAATGGCTCGTGATGACAGCGGGAACCGGTTGCTGCAGCGGCTGCTCTTTATGTCCGCTCTGGACGGGACCAGGCCCTCGGGGATACCCGAATGGGTGTCCCCGGTCGCCCCCGTTGTCACCCAGGCCGCCGTCGGGGCCGGCCACTGGGCCGCCGGGCGCCGGCAGCGGGCCCTGGCCGCGTGGACGGGCGCTGCTGGCTTCGGGCTGGTGGCGTGGGGCCTTGGCACCGAAGCGCCGACCCGGGTCGAGGCGCAACAGTACATCGAGCAGCAAAAGGACCTGATGCGCAAGTGTGGCCTAGCGGTGCCGGCTACCGCCGCGCAGACCTTCACGGCCCGCCAGCGATCGCTGAACACCCTGTATGGCGTTGCTGGCCCGATCGTGGGGACAGTCCTCCGTGTGCGGTACGACCTGCGCCACCCGCAGCGGCTGACGGTGGGCGCAATCGCCAACGAAGCCTGGACCGCCGTGTTCTATGGCCTCCGGGTGCCCCGGGCCGTGCAGCGGCGCAGGCCGAGGATCGGCGTCGGATCAGCCCTGGTCGTCGCCGGATCGGTAGCCCAGCTGCGGGCAGCATCGGCCGAATCGCTCCGGTAAACAGCAGGCCCGCAGCGGCCACCGCGGCAAGAGAACACCGGGAACCGCGCGGCACCTGCCTGCAAGCCCCCTTCGCGGGCCCCGGCCGCGCAGCCCGGCGTACGTTGCGCACTAAATGAGCCAACTCGGGCCTGGGATTTGCGGTTCCTCCTGCACCCCGGTTTTGACCTTGACCTTGACCTTGATGTTGAGTCTTTCAGTTCTCAGTGCTTTTACCTGGCTGGCTGCCGTTCTGTGTAGTGCTTCCTGACCTCGGCCGCTCGAAGAGGGGGTGAGGTCAGGAAGCGGGTACGGAGCGGGTAGGACGGCAGCCAGCCAGGCCAGCGGCACAGCCGCTACATGGCGGCCCCCGACGAGGGCCGCACGGCTACTAGGGCCGCTGGGTAGCCTGCTTGTGCCGTTATGTGTGCTGACGTTCTGCCGACCTTGCAACGTGCTCGCGCAAATCCGATCGCCGTGCGGGCTGGACAGCTCCTGCCACTGCTGTCGCCGTTCACCAGTGCGCCGGTCGCTTGCGGCTAAAAAGACGAGTGGCTCACAGCGGGTCTGATCCGATGGTGCGGGCCAACGACGGGTGCGGGTGGGGATAGCCTCACCACGATCTCGTGGGTTGCCTGGATGGGCACACGGCCTGCCGCTCCGTAATGTTACTCACGTGTTTTTGCTACGTGATCTCGTATCCGCCCGGACCTGGCTGTCGGCCGGGAATGTTCTGGCCGGGTGTGTTACAGGTTTCGTGTCGTTCCTGGTGGTTCTCATCGGTGTGTCAGCCGGGGTCGGGACGCTGCCAGCCGCGCTGGCCGGCGTGCTCGGCTTCGGCTGCGTGCTGCGGTTCGATGAGTACTTCGCGCGTTTTGAGCGCGCGCGCCTTGGCCTCATGCTGGACGCTCGCCTGCCCGGATGGCCGGCCCAGGCACGGGCCGGGTACCACCGGGGGATCGTGCCGCGCTGGCGGACGCTGAGGAACCGGGCCGCCTGGAGCGAGCTGGGTTACGCGCTGCTGCGGTTCCCGCTGAGCCTCGCCGGGTTCGTCGCGATCTTCGGAGCGTGGTCGCTTGGCCTGGCCATGCTGACTCTGCCGCTCTACAACGGATCACTTCCCCGCGGGGGCGCGGTGATCGGTTCGGAAGTGATCACCGGGACCCCGGCGATGATCGTGTCGGTACTGATCGGTGCCGTGCTGCTGCTTGCCGCGCCGCAGATCGGCCGCGGGCTCGCCGCCGCCGACGTGGCCATCGCCTCGCGGCTGCTCGGGCCGCGCGGTGACCTCGCTGCCAGGGTCGAGGAACTGGAGCGGAGCCGGGAACGGGTAGTGGACGCGGCCGAGGCCGAACGGCGGCGGATCGAGCGGGACCTGCATGACGGCGTACAGCAGCGGCTGGTCGCGCTGGCCATGGATCTGGGCCGGGCCAAGGCGAAGTTCGCCGAGGACAGCGATGCGGCCAGGCTCATCGTGGACCAGGCGCATGCCGAGGCCAAGGAGGCACTTACCGAGCTTCGGAACCTGGTCCGGGGCGTGCACCCGCCGGTGCTCACCGAACGCGGGCTCGACGCTGCGCTGTCCGGGGTCGCGGCGCTGTGCCCGGTGCCGGTCGCCGTGCATGTCGACGTCCCGGTGCGGCCCAGGCCAACGGTGGAGGCCATCGCGTACTTCGTGGTCGCCGAGGCGCTGACGAACGTCGCCAAGCACTCCCGCGCCTCTTGCGCCAAGGTCTTGGTCGAGGGACACGGGTACCCGGGGACGCTGACTGTCATGGTCAGCGACGACGGGGTGGGAGGGGCGAACCCGGACGGTGCCGGCCTGATCGGGCTCGCTGACCGGGTGCACGGCGTCGACGGCCAGTTCAGCGTCGAGTCGCCGTCGGGCGGCCCGACGATTATCGCGGTGGAGCTGCCATGCGGGTGACCCTGGCCGAGGACTCGGTGCTGCTGCGCCGGGGACTGGTGCTGCTGCTCACCGAAGCCGGGCACGAGGTGACCGCGGCCGTGGCGTCCGCTGAGGAATTGCTCCGCGCCGTCGCGGAAGACCGGCCGGATGTGACGGTCGTGGACGTCCGGATGCCGCCGACCTTTACCGATGAGGGGCTGCGCGCGGCGCTCGTCATCCGGGACCGCTGGCCGGACGTCGGTGTGCTTGTGCTCTCCCAATGGGTGGAAGAACGGTCCGCCACCGAGCTGGTCGCCGGCCGCGCGACAGGGGTCGGGTACCTGCTCAAGGACCGGGTGGCCGACGTCTCGGATTTCCTCGATGCACTGTGCAGGGTCGCGGAGGGCGGCAGCGCGCTTGACCCCGAGGTCGTGGCGCAGCTCCTGGCCCGGTCACGGTCCCCGCTGGGCTCGCTCACCCCGCGCGAACGCGAGGTGCTGGCACTCATGGCCGAGGGCCGGTCCAACTCCGCGATCGCCGCCGCCCTCGTGGTCGGCGCCGGCGCGGTCGAGAAGCACATCAACAACATCTTCGCCAAGCTCGGCCTGGCCCCAGGAGACAGAGATCACCGCCGTGTCGTCGCCGTGCTCCGATATCTGGAAACGGGGTAACCCTTGTGCACATGACACCCGCGCGCCGGGTGGCGCTCGCGATCTGCGTGCCGGTCGTGCTCGCGGCGATCGGCTGGGGCGTGTTCAGCCTCATCGCGTCAGCCGGCACCGGCCATTACTCGTTCAGCATGCCGCTGGCAGTCTCCGGCGGGAAGCTGACCGCGGACTTCCCCGGCAGTAACGTGACGGTCGTACCGGGTGAGGGAGCCAGGCTGGCCGGCACGGTGTCCTACAGCCTGGCCCGCCCGCGCCTAACGGTCAACGGCGGCAAAGTGTCCTACCCATGCGCGGTCCCCGCCGGGGAGTGCGGAATGACCGCGACGGTGACGGTGCCACCGTCGGCGACCTCAGTGAAGGTGTCCACCGGTGGCGGCGCCCTCACCCTGACGCGCGAGATCATCGCTAACGTCACGCTCACCACCTCCGGCAGCAACCTCACGGCCAACGGGCTCACCGGGACAGCGAACCTCGATTCGGGTAGCGGTGACATCAGCGCGTCCGGCATCACCGCCTCAGACATGACCGCGAACTCACATGGCGGGAACGTCAGGCTGACGTTCACCAAGACACCGCGCCATGTCCAGATCACCTCCGGCAGCGGGGCTGTCTCGATCGTGCTGCCGCATGGCAGCTACGACTTCCGGATGAACGCCGACGGCGGCGGCATCAGCACGCCGGCAAGTGACCCCGCCGCACACGACGTCATCACCGTCGGCTCAGGCGGCGGCAACATCAAGGTGTCGGAGAGCTAACAGCCGACCCAAAGTGGGGCCGGATATTACCAGAACAGCGTGCGGCCGACTGCGGTGCTGCGCCCGGCGCTGACAGGCCGTGGCGTCCCGGCCAGCCCGGTGGCCGGTCGGGATAATGACGGGCCGCAAGAACGACAGAAGGGCGGGCTAATGCACGCAGCCGGGAACGAGTGTGGGGGCTCATCCCCGGCACTCCCCGTACTACCAGAAGGCCTGGCAATCGTATTCGCCGGTGGTCTGAGCCGCGCCGTGGTCGGTGAGCCACTGCGGGTGGACGGGGAACAGATCCACGGGGCGCCCTCAATGGCGCCGTGATAAAGGGCCGGGGCGATCGTGGCCGGGGTGATGGAGGACTGCGCACTGATGCCGTTCCTGGTGACGATGAGTCCGGTGCAGCCAGGCGCTGCCTTCCATGGCGTAGTGGGACACTGGCCAGTGATCCGCCGGCGGTTCTTTCATCCGCCCCCGATCGATCGCCGAGGTCGTCGTGGTGGCGACGATAACAGCCTGCGCGAGTAGCCGGGTTACACGATGCGCGGGTGCCCGCAGGGTGCGATGAGAACTGGCGGATACGGGCCAGCCTCGGGGATGCGGCCGGGACCGGCCCGGGCAGTGTGGCCGGGGCCACCCCTCGTGGTCGCTGCTGCTTCCGCGCTCGGCGGCGGGGCCGGGGACGAGTGCGGTGGCGCTCATCCCCGGCGGTACTCCGGTGGCGTTTCCTCGCTGCGTGGTCTACTGTGGCGGGGAGCCGGTCAGAGCTGGATCGTCTGTTCGATTATCAGCCGACGAGCAGGGAACTCTTTTTCCCATTCGGCCTCTCCCCTCCTGAGGTGGGCTGTTACCAAATCCGATGATGTGAAGTCGGCCGATGCAACGAGGGCGCCCCCTGAATCGCCTGCTGGCCGCCGCGCCGGGCCGGCTTGGCAGAGCCGCGCATCCGGCGTGAAGCTCGGCGGGCCCGGCGCGCCTTGTGGTGGCGCGGCAGCCTGGCGGGCTGTGCCGGTGGACCGGGCTGGTGTGCGGCACGATGGGCGGTGATGGCTGAGCACAGGACTGTGGCACTTAAGGCCTCCGCCGGTACGACATCGTGCCGCGAAGGGTCCGGCTGGCGGCGGAGTCGTTCAACAGCATTTTCCGGGTCACCACGGCCTCGGCCGTCTACGCGCTTCGGGTCGGGGCGGTGCTGCAGATTCATCCGGAGGGCACGGCTGCTGTGGAGGCGGCCTGGCACCGTCGGCTGCGCCAGCACGGCGTGCTGGTTCCCCATGTGCTGGCTAACGCCGATGGCGAGGCCGCGACGCTGATCGCCGATGACCGGGCACAGCATGGGACCCGGGTGTGCGTCATGTTCGGATGGGTGACCGGACGTTCCCTGCGGACCGGCATGAGCGGGCGGCGGGCAGCGGCGCTGGGCACATTGTCCGCCCGGCTGCAGCAAGACGGCGCGGGCTGGTCGCCGCCCAGTGCAGATACTGTGCTGCGGGCCGACCGTGTCTTGTACTGGCGGGTGCCGGATCAGCTGGCGGCGGCGGGGTCGCGGTTCGGGTTCGGGACCTTGTTCACCGACGCCCAGGCCCGCGCGCAGGCGGTGCTGGATTCGCTCTGGGCAAGCCCGCCGCACCCGCCCCACCTGGTGCGCGGGGACCTGACCCCGCCGAACGTGATCGTGTCGCCGCGCAACGGCCTGGTGCCCATCGACTTCCAGGACACTGTGTGGGGATTTGAGGTCCACGACCTGGCCATCACCATTTCCGCCCTACGACGCTGGCCCGACAGTGAGCGGCTCATCGATGCGTTCCGCACCGGATACCACGAACACTGGGCCTGGCCGGACGTCTCCCCGGCCCTGTTCGGCTCGCTCATCGCCGCCCGGGGCCTGCAGCAGCTGAACCTCACCCTGAACCTGGCCGGCAACAATGAGCTGGACAGCTACATAGCCAGCCATGCCAGGCGGGTCCGCGCCTGGATGCGGTCCCCCGCCGGCCTGTAACCCGGACGGGCAACCTGTGTGCGGCCGGTGCAGCCCTGGGACCTGGGCCCGCTGTCCTTACCGGGGCGTGATCTAGCCAGGGCGGGGACGGTGCCCCGGAGGGGTCTGCTCGGGTTCACGCGGGCGGCACCAGATCATGACGGCTTGCACGGCGGGGTGCAACAGGACATCGTCGGTGCCGGGCTGCCGGCTCCAGATATCCGGCGGCCAGTCCCAGCGCGCCTCCCGCTGGCTGGCGCGGCTGATCCAGAGCGGGTCCGGGCCGAAGTGGTGGCTCACGTAGCGGCAGCGGTTAGTCGCATCGTCGGGCTTAATACCCTCCAGGACGGCCGGGTCGGGGCGCAGCGTCGCGTCCCACAGCCCGTCCCGTGCCGGCAAAGGGGTGATGACGGGCTCGCCCTGCAAGGGCAGGTCCCGGCGTAGCCGGGATAGCACCTGGCCGGTGATGGCCCGGGCTTCGGCTCGCTGGCTGCCTCGATGGCCAGCCGCAGCGACAAGTCCCAGCGCTGTTCCCGCCCGGCGGGGGTCACTGTCCTGTCAGGGCCCGCGTCACTCACGATGGTTCCACTTCCGGGCGATCGGGCATCAGCCTATGCGCCACGTCCGGCAGCGCGGTCGCGTAGGCCCGGCGTTGGGACACGGCGGTGACCTGGCTGGGACAGTGGGCCGGGTGAGCCGGTACTGCTCGCCGGTGCCGCTGCACCGTGCCTGGCGGCGGGGCCGGGGACCAGTGCGGCGCTCATCCCCGGGCGGCGCTCCGGATGGTGCCCTACCGCTGCGTGGTCTACTGTGATGGGAACCTGGTCACAGCTGGATCGTCTGTTCGATTACCAGTCTTCGAGCAGAGTATTCTTTTTCCCATTTATCCTCTTCCCCTCTAGTGTGGTCACCGGAAACTAGCGCAGCTAGTGCTGTAGCAGACAACGTTCGCCTTCTCGGGCCGCCGAGGTTTTCTCGTGGACGCTTGGTGAGACGGCACCGGGTCGGCAAGTCACGTTGTGGCCGGTATGACCTCGAAGACGCTGACCCGCTCGGCGGCTGCCTCGAAATGGTCCGGGTCGCTGCCGGTGACGAGTCCTACCTGAACGAAGAACCGGACCCCTTGGGGCACTTCGGCGGGGAAGGCGCGCAGGACTGTCCGGCGCAGGCCGGGATCGGCTACTTCTCGCAGTAGCACGGTTTCCAGCCGTCGCCTGCTCGCCAGGGTGCCGTGGCCTGCCGCGCGGACGTTGCGGGCCCAGTCGCCGTGCGGAAGTGCCGCAATGATGAACCGCCGACCGTTGACGGTCAGCGGGGACACCGGCGTGCTGCGCGGCTTGCCCGAGGTTCTGCCGGGCACGGTGAGGACGTGGATGGTTCCCAACGGCAGGCCCAGCCGCTGTGCGGCACGGACCACGTGGTTGGCCGGCCTCAGCCACCTGGGTAGCGCGCTGGTCTGCGGCACGTCCCCCGAATCCTTTCGACGATCGAAATAACCTTGTCCGGACCGTATAATCCTTCGAGTGTCGAAGCAAGCGGGGCGCCGGGCAGAGCGCGTGGAGCGGGTGGCGTCGGCCGCTGCGGGCTTCGGCACCGCGGCCGACGTGCTCGACAGCACCGTGGCGCAGGCTTTGCAGGTCAACCGGACCGATCTCCGCCTTATCGGCGTGCTCAGGGAACACGGGCCGATGAGCGCCGGGCATCTCGCGCGTGAGGCTGGCCTGAGCCCGGGGGCCACCACCACGGCGATTGCCCGTCTGGTCGCCGGCGGTCATGCCACGCGCGGCAGCGACCCCGCCGACGGGCGCCGGGCGCTGGTCAAACTGAACGAGAAGACGTCCTACGTTGTGGAGACGGTCTACGCATCAGTGGCGCGCGCCGGACGCGATCTGCTGCAGACCTACACCGATGAGCAACTGGCGGTGATCGAGGGCTTTCTGCGCCAGGGACAGCAGATTCAGCTCGACGCCGCAGCACGGGTAACACGAAGGCGCGCCAAGGCCCTGCGAGACGGGGACGGCCGAGAGTGAGAGCTCCTGCAGATCCGGCGGCAGGTGACGGACGCCGACGTTGCTACCCGCGACCATACTGCCGCCGCAGCCAGGCTCCACCGCATCGTTGACGGGGCAAACGTAGCTTGATAAGGCACTAGATAGTAAGTTTGCGCAGCATCACCTGAGTCGTGTCTCCGCTGCGTGGGTCCACACCTCACGCGCCCACGGCTCGCTACTGAGTTCATTTCGGAAAGGATGGCTCGTCGGGTGCATGCGGGAGACGTTCCTTCGTTCATAGTCGTGTTGCGGAACCAGGGCGGATGGCGCGACCGAGCCCGGAGCTATGGGGTTGTAATCGATGGCGAACAAGTAGCCACCATCAAGCGCGGTGGGCGCATTGAGATGCCGGTCGCGAGCGGGCGGCACGAGGTCGTCATGCGCATCAATTGGGGGACCAGCCAGCCTATTGACCTGGACGTTGAGCCAGGAGAATCGGTGGAACTGGCCTGCAGGACCGGTGGTGCGCAGATGGGCGTTGGGTACATCGGCCTCAGCCGTGTTTAATTGACGTCATGGGAGTTTAATATGCGCCCGGCAAATATTTCACCAATTGGTGACCGGCGCAATTCGGGTGACGGCTAATGTCGGTACTGATCCACTTGCGGATGTCCTCCGAGGTTGATTTGAGGCCAGCGGCAGACTTGTCCGAAATGCTGTACGTGCACGGCATGATGTACGAATTAGAAGAATTTTATTACTTGTTCGAGTGGCCGGTTCAGCGATCTGGCCCTTCAAGTTGGGCCGCGGATTGGAGCGCTGTCCACTCGATGATCAGCCGACGGCCGTTTGAGGTTGGATAGCGACTGCCTCGCTTCACTATGCAGGCCACACACTGTGGCCGGCACGGCTCCGTGCCGTTCAGGCCGGGATGAGCTGTACTTGCCGGGCGTAATCTAGCCAGGGTGGGAACTGTGCTCCGGAGGGGTCTGCTCAGGTTCACGCGAGCGGCACCAGATCATGACGGCTTGCACGGCGGGGTGCAGCAGGACGCCATCGGTGCCGGGCTGCCGGTTCCAGATGTCCGGCGGCCAGTCCCAGCGCGCCCCCTGCTGGCTGTCGCGGCTGACCCAGGTCGCGGACGGGCCGAAGTGGTGGCTCACGTAGCGGCAGCGGTTTTCCGCGTCGTCGGGCTTAATATCCTCCAGGACGGCCGGGTCGGGGCGCAGCGTCGCGTCCCACAGCCCGTCCCGTGCCGGCAAAGGGGTGATGACGGGCTCGCCCTGCAAGGGCAGGTCCCGGCGTAGCCGGGATAGCACCTGGCCGGTGATGGCCCGGGCTTCGGCTCGCTGGCTGCCTCGATGGCCAGCCGCAGCGACAAGTCCCAGCGCTGTTCCCGCCCGGCGGGGGTCACTGTCCTGTCAGGGCCCGCGTCACTCACGATGGTTCCACTTCCGGGCGATCAGCCATCAGCGTATGCACATCCGGCCGTCCCGGCGTTGGGACGCAGCGGTGACCAACCTGGCGCCGCGGGCAGGGTCGGTGGGTACTTCTCGCCGGCGTCGCTGCTTCCGTGCCTGTCGTCGGCGCCGGTCCGAGTGCGGGCAGCGCTCGCCCCCGGCGCCGGTCCGAGTGGTGCTTAATCGCTCGTGGTCTACTGTGATGGGAAGCCGTTCACAGCTGGATCCTCTGTTCGATTACTAGCCTGCGAGCAGCAGCGCATCCCTTTCCCATTCATCCTCCGCCCCTCTTGTATACGCAGAGGGACCATTGCCGTCTTTGGGGCGGGCCGGGCAGGCGGGCTCCGGCGGGCGGGTCCTGAGGGGGGCGGGACTGGCGGGTGGGCGGTCGCGGCCGGCGGCCCTTCCCGGGCGGAGGGTCTCGGGGTGGGCCTTTCGGGGCGGGGTGCTGGCGTTTGCGGGGATGGCAGGGCACGATAAGGCCACTCGGTGCGGAGTGGGAGTCGTGATCAAGGTCAAGATCAGGCAAAGTGCGAGTCAACTCGGTGGTTGACATGCATAGGGGACCTATATACATTGGAGGGGTGAACCGGTGATGTCCTGTGGTGGGGCATCGCGGGAAGGAGCCGGGCCCCGCGCCCGAGCTTCGGGTCGGGCCGCCCCTTGCCTGCCGGATCTGGTTTCGAGGAGGAAACCATGTCGGCATCACGTGAGTCAGTGATCGTGGTCGGAGTGGACGGCTCGCCGTCCTCCATCAAGGCCCTGGAGTGGGCCGTCGACCAGGCCGCCCTGACCAAGGCTTCGGTCGAAGCCGTCACCGCCTGGCATTTCCCGAACAGCTACGGCGTCCCGCTGCCGGACGGCACCAATTACGCCGACCTGGCCGCCGAGACCCTGACCAAGGCCATCGCCGTGGTCAAGAACGCGCGGCCGGACGGGCCCGCGGCCGACGTGCGGATCAGGACCTGGATCGCCGAGGGACATGCGGCGCAGATCCTGCTCGACCGGTCGGCCAACGCCAGCCTGCTGGTGGTAGGCAGCCGCGGCCACGGCGGGTTCGCCGAGGCCCTGCTCGGCTCGGTCAGCCAGCATGTCGTGCACCACGCCCCCTGCCCGGTGGTCATCATCCGGGACCGGGAGATCTGACCCATGACCACGCCCGCCCAGCTCAACGGCCGCGCCGGGGACACCCGGCTGGCCGATGAGCTCGGTGCGGCCCTGGTCGAACTGTCCATGCTGCTGCGGCGGGCCATTCTGCCGCCGCAGATCAGCCTGACCCAGGCCTGGACCCTGCTCCTGTTGAGCAGTTCGGGTCCGCAGCGGGTGACCAGCCTGGCCGAGGCGTGCTCGGTGACCCAGCCCACGATGTCGGGCTGCATCAGCGGCATGGAACGTCTGGGCTGGGTGCGCCGGGACTCCGGGGGTGCCGACCGGCGCGTGGTCTCGGTCTGCCTCACCGAGGACGGCATGAAGGTCCTGCGTGACCTGGAAGAGGCCCGCACCTGCGTGCTCCTGGCCGACCTCGAATCCCTGCCCGACGCGGACCGGGCCGCCCTGGCCGCGGCCATGCCCGCGTTGCGCAGGATCATCGCGCACGAAGAGCAGGAAAAGAAGGCGGTGACGTCGTGACCAGCGTTCCCTCATGGCGGCCGGACGAAGAAGAACCCCAGCGGCAGCCGGGCCGAGACCGTGAACGCGGCCTGGCCCCCGACGATCCCCGGCGTGGCCTGGCCCCGGACAGCTTCGACCGCGAGCTGGCCCGGGTCCGGCGGGTCACGCCCAGCGGCGAGGCCGAGCTGGGCACCGACGGGCCCGGCGGCATCGTGGTCGGCGTGGACGGCACCGACACCTCGCTGCGGGCGCTGGCCTACGCGGCCGGGCTGGCCCGGCGCCAGTGCACCCCGCTCATCGTGGTCTACGTGCGGCCGCCGCTGCGCACGCCGGTGGCCCTGTCCGGGTGGGTCGACGCGGGCATCGTGGCCGCCGAGACCGAGGCCCAGAAGGACATGGAGGACGAGGTCTGGACCCAGATCACGTCGGACGTGTCGGCCTGGGGCTGCGGGGCCCGGGTGATGATCAGGAACGGCAGCCCCCTGACCGAGCTGCGCCGGGTGGCCGAGCAGACCGGCGCCGAGATGATCATCGTCGGGGCGTCCGAGGGCTGGCGGCACCGGCTGTTCGGCTCGCTCGGACGCCGGCTGCTGCGCTGCAAGCCGTGCCCGGTCACGATCGTGCCCTAACCAGGTGGAACGGCACCGATGAGTTGACGGGCGGCCCGCCGTCTGCCCGTACATGAAACTTACGATTCAGACCTTCCTGACCCTCGACGGCGTGCTGCAGGCCCCCGGCGGCCCCGACGAAGACACCGACAGCGGCTTCCAGCACGGCGGCTGGGGGTTCCCGTTCGGCGACGAGGACTTCGGCGCCTCCGTGGTCAACTGGATGAGCCAGGCCGACGGCGTCCTGCTCGGCCGGAAGACCTACGACATCTTCGCCAGCTACTGGCCCAAGCAGACCGACCCGGCCAACCCGATCGCCACCGCGCTCAACACGCTGCCCAAGTACGTGGCCTCGACCACGCTGAGCTCGGCGGACTGGCAGAACACCACCATCCTGAGCGGCGACGTGGTGGCCGAGGTGGCCAAGCTCAAGGAGCAGCCGGGCCGGGAACTGCAGGTCCACGGCAGCGGCCAGCTGGCCCAGACCCTGATCGAGGCCGACCTGATCGACGAGTACCTCCTGTACTTCCACCCGGTGCACCTGGGCACGGGCAAGAAGCTGTTCCGGGACGGGGCCCCGGCCCGGGCGCTGAAGCTGGTGGACAGCCAGACCACCGGCGCCGGGGTCATCATCGCCCGCTATCAGCCGGACGGCCCGGCCCGGTACGGCTCGTACGCGGAAGAAGGCTCCTGAGCTGCAGCGTCCGGCCGGGTGACCCGGCGCAGCCACAGGCTGAGGCCGGTGCACACCACGGCCACGGCGCCCAGCAGCACGGGGACCGAACGGACTCCGGCCACCTCGATCGCCCGGCCCAGCAGCGGCGGGAACGCGATGCCGCCGAGCATCGAGGTGGCCATGACGTAGGCGCCGGCCGCGGCGACCCTGGGCGCGGCCCGGGCCAGCCAGGGCAGCCCGGTGGCCCAGATCGGCGCGCACATGAAGCCGAGGCCGCCGTAGGCCCAGGGCGCGACCGACGGGATCGTGGCCAGGCCCAGGAACACGACCATGCCCGCGCAGCACACGGTCACGATGACGGGCGCGGGCCAGCGCAGGCTGATGGGCACGGCCAGGAACCGGCCCACGGTCAGGGCCAGCCAGAACGCGGCGGTGGCGGTGGCCGCGACCGAGGCCGGGTAGCCGACCGCCTCCAGGTGGGTCGGCTCCCAGCCGCCCACCCCCGACTCGATGGCCACGTAGAGCACGTAGAGGGCGACGAACGCGACCACGATCAGGCCGATGGACCGCCGCGCCGGGCTGGGGCCGGGGGCCGCATCCTTCGATGTTTCTGAAGGAGGCTCCTCGGACGTGACGGCCACGGGCCGGGGATGGACACCGCCCAGCGTCGGCACCAGCAGCAGTGAGGTCAGCGCGACCGCCCCGAACAGCCACGGATAGCGGGCGGCGCCGACCCAGCCGATCAGGGCCGGGCCGATGACCGCGCCCACCCCGAAGTAGGCGTTGAGCAGGTTGAGCATGCCCGCGCTGCGGCGGCCGTAGCCGATGGTGAAGAAGTGGTTGAGGCCGTAGTCGATGCCGCCCGAGCCGAACCCGGTGACCAGCGAGGCGACCAGGGCCAGCGACCACGACGGGGCCAGCGCGAAGCCGACCGTACCCGCCGCCATCACGGTGTAGGCGATGGCCAGCAGGCGCCGGTCCCGGATCCCGGCCCGGGCCAGCAGGTGGTAGCCGACGATGCCGATCAGCGCGCCCGCGAAGTCGGCCGACAGGCCCAGCCCGGCCACGGCCGGGGTGACGCCGAACTTGGCCCGGAAGGCCGGGATGGCCGGCCCGTACAGGGCCTGCAGTCCGCCGATGACCACGAACCCGGCGCAGCTCCCGGCCAGCGCGACCCGGGTCAGCGGCCGGGGTTCATCGGTCGCTGGTCGCCTGGGCACTCCGTCAGTGTGACGGCCGCCGGTACGGCGGGGCGCAGCGGGCCGGCCCGGGTGATGGAACGTGTGGGTACCTGGGTTCAGAATGGCGGGATAGCTGCCGGAAAGGACGCGCCGTGACCGCTACCCAGGCCGAACCCGCTGCCCCGGCTGAACCCGGTCAGGGCATCAGCCGCCAGCGCCTGCTGGTCATCATCGGCGCGCTGCTGCTGGGCATGCTGCTGGCCGCGCTGGACCAGACGATCGTGGCCACCGCGCTGCCCACGATCGCCGGAGACCTGCACGGGCTGTCGCACCTGTCCTGGGTGGTGACCGCGTACATCCTGGCTTCCACCGCCTCGACCCCGCTGTGGGGCAAGCTCGGCGACCAGTACGGCCGGAAGATCTTCTTCCAGGCCTCGATCGTGATCTTCCTGGTCGGGTCGGCGCTGGCCGGGCTGAGCGGCTCGATCATCACGCTGATCGCGTTCCGGGCCCTGCAGGGCATCGGCGGCGGCGGGCTCATCATCGGGGCCCAGACCATCGTCGGCGACGTGGTCTCGCCCCGCGAACGCGGGCGCTACCAGGGCATCTTCGGCGCGGTGTTCGGGGTGACCAGCGTGATCGGGCCGCTCATCGGCGGGTTCTTCGTGGACAACCTGTCCTGGCGCTGGGTGTTCTACATCAACCTGCCCATCGGCGCCGTGGCGCTGGTGGTGACCGCGGCCGTGCTGCCGTCGGCGGCGACCAGCCGGGTGGCCCACAAGATCGACTATCTCGGCACGCTGCTGCTGGCCGCGGCGGCCACCAGCTTCGTGCTGCTGACCACGCTGGGCGGCGGCACCTACGGCTGGGCCTCGGCCCCGATCATCACCATGGGCGTGGCCGGCGTGGTGCTGCTGGTGCTGTTCGTCTGGGCCGAACGGCGGGCGGCCGAACCGGTGCTGCCGCTGCGGCTGTTCCGGTACCGGGTGTTCTCGGTCAGCAGCGCGGTCGGGTTCGTGGTCGGGTTCTCGATGTTCGGCGCGATCACCTACCTGCCGCAGTACATGCAGGTGGTGAAGGGGGTCAGCCCGACCATCTCCGGGCTGCGGCTGCTGCCGCTGGTCCTCGGCCTGCTGCTGACCTCCACCGGCTCCGGCTTCGCGATCAGCAAGTGGGGCCGGTACAAGGTGTTCCCGATCGCCGGCACCGCGTTCATGACCCTGGGCCTGTACCTGCTGTCGATGCTGACCGTGTCGACCGGGTGGCTGCTCAGCTCGCTGTACATGTTCGTGCTGGGCATCGGGATCGGCCTGGTGCTGCAGGTGCTGGTCATCGCGGTGCAGAACGTGGTCCCGTACAGCGACCTCGGCGCGGCCACCTCGGGCGCGACGTTCTTCCGCTCGATCGGCGGGTCGTTCGGCACCGCGGTGTTCGGCGCGATCTTCGCGGCCCAGCTGACCGGCAACCTCCGGCACTACCTGGCCGGGCTGTCCCTCCCGGCCGGGTTCAACGCCACCCAGGGCAGCAGCCCGGCGGCGCTGTCCAAGCTGCCGACCGCGGTGCACCAGGGATACCAGGAGGCCTACGCGGCCTCGCTGCACACGGTGTTCCTGGTCGCGGTGCCGATCGCCGCGGTGGCGTTCGGCCTGAGCTGGCTGCTCAAGGAGGTGCCGCTGCGGCAGACCAGCCGGGCCCCGAACCCGGCGCAGACGCTGGCCCCGACCGCGGCCCCGGCCGCGTGCACCTCGGTCGACGAGATCGGCCGGGCGCTGAGCGTGCTGGCCAGCGGCCAGCCCCGCGAGCGGATCTACGAGAAGCTGGCCGACCGGGCCGGGGTCACGATCGACGCGGCCGGCTGCTGGATGCTGCTCCGGCTGCACGAGCACCCGGACGACGACGTGCCGGCGCTGAGCAGGCGGCTGCAGTTGCCCGAGGACACGGTGCGGCTGCTGCTGGGCAACCTGATCGAACGGGGACTGGCGACGTCGGCCAGCTGGCCACAGTCCGGGACCGGGCCGGGGCACCCGCCGGCGCGGCTGGCCGCCGGGGTGCCCGGGGAGACCGGGGTGCCGGGCGGCCCGCCGGTCGGGCTGGACGGGCCGGTCACGCTGACCCCGGCCGGGCAGGCCGCGGCCGAGCGGCTGGTCGGGGCCCGGCACGACGCCGTGGCCGACCTGGTCCGGGACTGGAACCCGGAGCAGCACGCCGAGCTGGCCGCCTTGCTGCGGAAGCTGGCCCGGCATCTGGCCGAGGGACCGGCACCGGTACCCGCGGAGCCGGTGACGGCCGGGGCGGGGGTCTCGTCGGGGGCCTCGGCAGGCGGGGGCGGCGGCGCTGGGGCCTAGCGGTAGCGGAAGCCGTCGAGGAAGCGGCGGAAGAGGCCGCCTTCGCGGGTGAGCGGGGGTGCGGACGGGGCGGTGGCGCGCTGGCGGGCGATGGGCTGGTCGTAGTCGGTGCGGGCGATGGCGTCGACGATCTGGGCCTCGTCGAAGTCCTCGGAGCCCTCGAGCTGGGGCACGTAGCCGACCAGCATCCCGTCCCGCATGACCTGGGCTTCGAGCCCGGCGGTGCCGTCGGTGTCCCACTCGGCGTTACGGCCGCCGGGCAGCGACACCCGGACTCCGTACTGGCTGGTGCCGGCCCGGAGCAGGTGGGCGTTGACGCCGCGGTCACGCAGCTGGTCAACCACCCGGCGGGCCCGGAATTCGTCCATGACGTCAACGTAACCACTTTGGCTGAAAGGTTGCTGAGAGTTGGCTCGGCGTGCGGTAGGCGTCGGGTGGGCGCAGTTGGCGCGGGGCGTTTGCTGGGGTGAAACCCCGGGGACATCCGGGCGTGCGGGGTGGGTCATAGTGTCCGTAGTGGGCACCGGCACCGAGGGACCGAGGAAGATCATCACGATGGACTCGAACAACGCACGCCGCGCGGGCAAGCAGCCGTACGAAGCCGTCCGCGACCAGTTGGACCAGCTCGGCGAGAAGGTCATCGAGCGGCACTGGGACGAGGGTGCGCCGGTACGGCAGGGGTATCGCCGGATCCTGGGGGCCATGGACGAGCTGGCCGGGCGGCTGCTGGACGACGACGAGATCTCTCAGCGTGGGCAGGACTTGCTGCGGGAGAACAAGCGGGCCGGGGCTGACGGGGCCGCAGAGGCTGATGGGGCCGCTGGTGCTGCTGGGGCTGACGAATCTGCCGGGACTACTGCGGCTGACGAGTCCGCCGGGGCTGCTGAGGCTGGCGGGGCTGAGGCGTCCCGTGGTGGTGCTGGGACTGAGGCGACGGATGGAGCTGAGATGACTGACGAGGTCTGGACGCGGGCGTCCGATGAGGCTGAGGCCGCTGATGACCGAGCGGCAGACGAGGTGCAGCGGACCGAAGAAGCCCGGAAGACCGAAGAGGCGCTCCGGGCCGACGAGGCCGGGGTGGGCGAGTCGTGGGCGGCCGGGAACACGAGGGTCGCTGAGGCCCAGGCGGCTGGAGTGACCGGCGAGGCGGCGGGCGCTGAGGCGGAGCGGACGGTGGACGTCGTGTTCTCGCTGCCGGCCGAGACCCAGGCGGACCGGGTCGCCCTGTGCGGGGAGTTCAACGATTGGTCGGTGGAGAGCATCAGCCTGGCCCGGGGGGACGACCGCGCCTGGCGGGTCACCGTGCCGCTGGTGCCGGGCACCTACCGCTACAAGTTCCTCCTCGACGGCGAGACCTGGGAGAACGGGACCGACGCCGACCGCTACGAGGAGAACGCCTACGGCACCGAGGACTCGGTGATCGAGGTCCGCTAACTTCCGTAGACGAGCCGGAGGTTGGCTTCGTCGCGAAGCCAGTAGATCTGCTGGCCGTAGCAGAAATAACTGCCCAGGGACGTGCCCGTGCCAAGGATGATCCCGGCCGCGTAAATATTGTTGCTGCCGCTTTCGCGCTCCAGGATGGGCCCACCGCTGTCGCCGCGGGGACATATCGCGTGCCCGCTCTCCAGCACAAGCGCGTGGCAGACGGTGTGGTTTGCGTAGGTGGCACACGAGGCGCCGCCGCCCACTTCTACTTTGATGCCGTACGTGGCCCCGTCCGTCGCGCCGTCGACGGTCAGAGCGTCCCCGACCTCGCCGATGACGAAGCCGTTGACGCTCCAGGAATCGTTGGTGGAGTCATTCCACACACCACCCAGGTTCGACGACAGAATGGTCTCGAAGTCGTCGTCACTGTAGAGCACCCGGCCGACGGTGCCCACATCGTAGTTGCAGTCGCCGTTGGGGCTGTGGCTCACGGTGGTGGCGCAGGTGTACTGGTCACGACCGGTGGCCTCACCGCTGCAATGGGCGGCCGTCACCACGAAATGGTTGCTGCCATTGCTCGCTCCGTTGAACGAGAAATTGGTTGTGCAATATCCGTTGTTGTCGAGGGTGTACCAGATCTTGTCCGCGCCAAAGAAAGGCTTCGTGTCGCCGAAGCCATTCGAAGCCACGCCGGGAGTCAGCGCTGAACCGTACGCGACGATGTCATCGGCCGAGGGAGCCTCGGCGTTCATGGCGTCGGCGGCCAGGTCCTGGTAGTTGCCGGCGGTGGCCGGGATTCCGGCAGGAACAGCGGCCGCCCGGCGGCCCAGTGTCCCCCGGCGGAGCTGGCCGATCGTGTTCTGCAGCGTGGTGAGCTGGGACGAGGTGGGCTGCTGGAACGCGACCTGGATCGCGTCGCTGGCCGGATCTGGACCCCACCATTCTGGCACGATGCCCTGGCTGTTCAGCGTCTTCTGGTCCTGGGCGATCCACTGACTGGTCGCCAGCTGAGCGCCGTAACTTCGCGGGACCTGGATGACGGTGTACGGGAGGTGCGCGGTGTTGACGGCGCCGATGGCCGCGAGCAACGCGCTGTCGTCCCCTGATGTCACGTAGACGTCCAGCGCTCCGGAATCGATGCGCACGCCCGCATACACCGCTGGGTAGCTGGTCTCACCGAGCGACCCGATCCGCCCGGCCAGCGGTTCCAGCGGTGACGTCTCCGGATCGGTGGCGGCGGCGGAAGACCGCGCGCCACCCGCTGACCATTGAGCTGTCCGCGCCGTCCGCGCCGAGGTGGAGCCCCGGGCGGTGACCGGGGCCGCCAGCACGGCCAGGCTCAGGCCGACAGCGGCGGCGGGCATCACGGCAAGTTTGATCTTCACGACCGATCCTCTGCCTCAACCAACAGAGGCTGTTGTGTCCCCCCGCCAACCGGGACATCCGTGGCGACAAATCGCGCCTACCGGGTGATCTTCTATCACGCACCCGGCCGAAAAGCCAGCCCTGGCGCTGCCGACGGGGCGGGGCGGCGGCCGGGCCAGGGGCCGCGGGCGGGGGCCAGGACGGGGGCGCGGATTTCGCCCATGAGGTCGATGGCCAGGGTGACCTCGTCGCCAGGGGCCAGCCAGGGGTACTGCTCGGGGCTGTGGCGGATGGAGAGCTCAAGGATGCAGCCGCCCTGGCAGGTGCCGCTGCCGATGATGGAGCCGGCTTCGACGCGGGAGTTCCAGGAGGCGTAGGAGATCAGCTCCTCGAACGACCAGGAGGCCGAGGACCACTGGTCGCGACCGTAGACCTTGCCGTTGACCGAGGCGGTCATGGCCAGGTCGTAGCCGGCGCCGGCGCGGCGATCGGCCAGTTCGTCGGGGGTGACGAAGATCGGGCCCAGCGAGGCGCCGAAGTCCTTGCCCTTGAACGGGCCCAGGCTGCCTTCCATCTCCTGGAACTGAATGTCCCGGGCCGACCAGTCGCACAAGATCACATAGCCGGCGATGTGCGGGCCGGCCTCTTCCGGGGTGACCGACTCGGCGTCCTGGCCGATGACCGCGCCGACCTCGAGCTCGAAGTCCAGGCGCTGAGAGCCGCCGGGGATCTCGATGGCGTCGCGCGGGCCGCGGATGGTGGCGGCGTTGCTGAAGTAGCCGATGGGCTGCTCGTACCAGACGTCCGGGCCGCGGTCCCGGCCGGACTGGCGCCATTTGGGGGCGATGTGCTCCTCGAACACCATGAAGTCGCGCATGGCCACCGGGTCGACCGGCTTGAGCAGGGACAGCTGGTCCAGCGGGACCTCGGCGGCCGGGTCGTGCAGAATGGCCTCGCCCCGCACGGCCAGCAATTGCCCGTCCTGGCCGAAGTGATCCTCGATCCGGGATGAGTCCCGGGACAGGGCGACCACGCCGTCGGGGCGGAGGACGCCCAGCCGCGGGCCCTGCTCGGTGTCGGCCTTGATGAATCGCACGGTGCCCCAATCGGTAGAACCCGGCCGGCTCAGGCGACCCGGGTGCGGTTACGGACGAGGTGGGCCACGGTGACCGCGGCGACCAGGCCGGCGCCGTAGAACGCGTCCTGGACCCAGCCGCTGTAACCCAGCAGCTGCAGGCCGATAATCCCCGTTTCCAGGAAGTAGATGCCGATCAGGGTGCCCAGCGGGTTGAACTGGCCGGGCATGACCACGGCGGTGCCGAGGAACACCGCGGCCAGGGCGGGCAGCAGGTAGCTGGGCGAGGCGGTGGGGTCGAACCCGCCCACGGTGGCGATCAGCATGATGCCGGCCAGCGCGGCCACGATGCTGGCCGCGATGTAGCTGCCGGCCCGGATGCGGTTGACGTTGATCCCGGCCAGCCGGGCCACCTCGCGGTTGGCGCCCACGAACACGATGTGGCGGCCGATCGGGGTCCACTTGAGCAGGTAGGCGAAGCCCACCGACAGCACCACGCCGTACCAGAACGACAGCGGCAGGCCGAGGAAGTCCCGCAGCGCGACCTGCCCGAAGTGCTGATTGGTCACCGACACCGAGTTCTGGTTGGACAGCAGCTCGGCGAGGCCCAGGTACAGGCTGGCCGTGCCGAGCGTGACGATCAGCGAGGACACCCCGAGCTTGACGATGAAGAAGGCGTTGACCGCGCCGGCCGCGATGCAGCAGACCAGGGCGATCAGGCAGGCCAGCGCGATGTTCATGTGGTGCAGCCCGGCCAGCACCGGGACGATGGTGGCGGCCAGGCCCATGACCCCGGCGAACGACAGGTCGAACTCGCCGATGACGAACGTGCACAGCGCCGAGATGGACAGGAACAGCAGCGGCGACTGCGAGCCGAACACGGCCTGGGCGGTGCTGACGCGCAGGAAGTTGTGCGGGGTGACGAAGGCGTAGATGACCGCCATCAGCAGCCACACGCCGATCAGCGCGTACCGGGAGCCGAACCACTGCAGCCGGTCCTTCAGCTGCTCACGCGCGGGGGACGGCGGGGTCTCGGCCAGCGGGGCCTGCGACGAGGTCTGGTCGGACATGGTCATATCCCGCTCCCTGCGGTGGCTTCGTTGGTCGCGTAGATCTCTTCGATGAGCTGCTCCGGGCTGGCGGCGCTGGCCGGGCGCAGCCCGACCTGGTGGCCGTAGACCAGGATCCGGTCGCAGGTGGCGACCAGGTCCTCGGGCTCGCTGCTGACCAGCAGCACGGCCACGCCGGTGTCGGCCGCCCGCTGCAGCGCGTGCAGGATGTCGGTGCGGGCCCCGATGTCCACCGCCTGGGTCGGCTCGTGCAGGACCAGCAGGGCCGGGCCCGCGTTCAGCCACTTGGCCAGCAGGACCTTCTGCTGGTTCCCGCCGCTGAGCTGCTTGACCAGGATGGACGGGCTGGCGGGCCGGATGCCCAGGGTTCGCGCGGCGGTGGCGGCGTCGTCCTGCTGCCAGCGGCGGGCCACGAACCAGGGCCGGCCCCGGCGGGTCAGCTTGGGCAGGCTGATGTTGTCGCGGACGTTGAGCTCGAAGGCCAGGCCGTCGCGGTCGCGGCGTTCGGGCACCAGCACCACCCCGGCCCGCAGGCAGGCGGCCACGCTGCCGCGGGTCAGCGCGACCGTGCCGTCCCGGGTGACCAGCTGGCCGCCGGTGGCGGGCTGGGCCCCGGTGACCAGGTACGGGATCTGCTCGTAGCCGCTGCCGGGCAGCCCGGTGACGCCGAGGATCTCCCCCGGGGCCAGGCTGAAGCCGACCTCGGTCAGCCGCGGGCCGGTCAGCCCGGTCACGGTGACCGCCGCGGCCGGGGTCACGGGCGCGGCGGCGCGGTCTTCGCGGGGGGCCACCGCCTCCACCGTGCTGCCCAGCATGCGGCGGGCCAGGTCGGCCTCTGACAGGCCCGCCGTGGGCAGGGGCGCGCCCACCACCCGGCCGTCGCGGAGCACGGTGATCCGGTCGGCCACCGCGATCAGCTCGGGCAGGCTGTGGCTGACCATCAGGGCGGCGCTGCCGTCGGCGGCGATCCGGCGCAGCACCTGGTGAATGTGTTCCAGGTCGTCGCCGGACAGCGCCCGGGTCGACTCGTCCAGGATGATCAGGCCCGAGCCCGGGGTGTGGTCGCGCAGGGCGCGGGCGATGGCCACCTCGGCCCGCTGGGCCGCGGTCAGCGTGCCGACCAGCCGGCCCGGGGCCAGCGGCACCCCGAGCCGGTCCAGGGTGCGGGCCGCCAGCTGGTCGCGGCGCCCCCGGTCAATGCGGCCGAGCCGGGTGGTGGGGTAGCCGCCGATGCAGATGTTCTCGGCCACCGTGAGCTGATCGAGCAGGCCCAGGTCCTGGTGCACGACCGAGATACCGGCCGCGTGCACTTCGGGCCACCGGACCGGCAGCCGCACCGGCTGCCCGTCCACCTCGAACCCGGCCCCCGGGTCCGGGGTGTACAGGCCGGTGACGATCTTGATCAGGGTGGACTTTCCCGAGCCGTTCTGCCCGGCCAGGCCGTGCACCTCGCCGGGCCGGACGGTCAGCTCGACGTCGGTCAGCACCCGGGCCGACCCGAACGTCTTGGTCAGCGCGCGGACCGACAGGCGGGCCGGGCCCGCCTGCCCAGCGGGACCGGTCACTTACTTGACCCCCCACGCGGTCAGGAAGGTCTGCTCGTAGGCGTCGCTGCCGTACCAGGCGTTGGTGGTGTAGGCGCCCGGGCTCAGGGTCAGGTCCTTGACCGTGCCGGAGTTGAACACCCGGACCACGCCGGGGGTGAAGGTCGGGGTCTTCCCCTGCATCATGGCCAGGATGCCGCCCGCGAACTGCCAGCCCTCGTAGATCGGGCTGGTGCCGATGTCCACGAACTGCACGGTGCCGGCCTTGACCCGCTGCAGGGAGTCCAGGGCGCCGTTGGTCGCGGCCAGCTTCACCTTGTTGGTGTAGCCCGCGCTCTGGATGCCCTGCACGCTGTACTGGGCGGCCGCGTCCAGCTCGTCCACCACGTAGGTGGTGTCCGGGTGTGAGATCAGCGCCGAGCTGACCTGGGACGGCACCTTGTTGATGCTGGCCGTGTTGTAGTTGATCTCGGTGAGCTGGCAGCCCGAGCAGTGTGCGGTCAGGTACTGCTTGCCGTAGCTGGCCCCGGCCAGGGTCTGCGGCGAGTCGGTGACGCCCAGGTAGATGATGTGCGCCTGGCCCTTGCTGTCGGCGATGACCGCGTCCATGTCCAGCTTCTGCATCAGGTCGAGGGTGCCGATGGCGTTGAAGAACGCGAGCTGGGCGCTGGAGGTCTTGCCGCCGTCCGGGGCCTCCCCCGCGATCAGCACCGGGATGTGGTGGGCGACCAGGCTGTTGAACGAGGTCGGCATCGAGGCGTAGTCGATGTAGCCGGTGACCACGGCGCTGGCGCCGTTGGTCTCGGCCTGGGAGATGCAGGCGGCCGCGTTGGTGGGCACGAACTTGCCGTCACAGACGTGGTAGCTGATGCCCACCTTGGCCAGGGCCTGCTGCATGCCCGAGCCGAACGCGGCCAGGATCGGCACCGACGCCCCGATCGGGATGTACCAGACGCTCTTGCCCTTGAGCTGGCTGACCCCGCTGATCGCCTGCTGGGCCGGGTAGCTGCTGACCTGCTTGGTGTACTGCGACACGTCGGCGTTGGCCGCGGTCAGCTCGCTGCTGGACCCGGATCCGGACCCCGGGCTGGAGCTGCCCGAGGACGACCCGCCCGAGGACGAACTGCCGCCGCTGCTGCAGGCGGCGGCGACGAAGGTGACGGCGCCCAGGCACGTGGCGGCCAGGGCGCGGAGAGCGAAGCTGCGACGACGGGGCTTGTACGGCATTGTCCTGGGCCTCCGGAACAGCGATCGATTCATCTCGTCTGTTGGTGACATGAGTGTGAATATCGGCTCACCGGGATGTCAAGGATTCTTCTGGTAAAAATCGATTTGATTGCTCATACTCGTTGCTGGTGGCTGAGATCGGCTCTGATTGGTGCGATCGATGACCACCAACGATCGCGTCGATGCCCCTGCGATACGGTTCGATCGAGTCCCGAGGAGAGCTGAATGCCCGATCGTGCGGTGCACCGCAGCCTGAGCCGGGCGGTGTACGCCGACATCCGGGCCGACATCCTGGCCGGGCGGTACGAGCCCGGGGCCAAGCTCAGCCCGCGGGCCATCGCCACCGAGCACCAGGTGAGCCTGTCGGTGGTGCGCGAGGCGCTGACCCGGCTGACCGAACAGGACCTGGTGGTGGCAGCGCCCCAGCTGGGGTTCTCCGTGGTCGAGCTGGACATCGCCGACGTCCGGGACATCTCCCGGGTGCGCATCCTCATCGAGGGCGAAGGCCTGCGCGAGGCCATCGAGCACGCCGACGTCGAATACGAGGCGCGGGTGGTGGCCAGCCACCACCGGCTGTCCCGGACCCAGTACATCACCGGGCACGCGGGCGAGACCGTGACCGACGAGTGGGCCCGGGCCCACGCGGACTACCACCTGGCCCTGCTCAGCGCCTGCCCGAGCCCGCGGCTGCGGGACCTGGCGGCCAGCCTGCGCGACACCGCCGAGCTGTACCGGCGCTGGTCCGGGTCGTTCGACGTGCACCAGGAGCCCCGGGATGTCCCGGCCGAACACCGGGGGCTGATGGAGGCCACGCTGGACCGCGACCCGGACCGGGCCGTCATCCTGCTCACCGAGCACATCAACAAGACGGCGTCGCTGCTGGAGTCCTACGTCGAGAGGAGCTGAGGCCTCGATGCCCGACGAGGTTGCACTGGCCGAGCAGGAACCCGAACCGAGCTGGCGGCCGGACCCGGCCGAGGCCGAGACGACCATCCTGGCCGCGTTCACCCGCTGGGTGGAAACCGGGCACGGCCTGGACCTGCCGGACTATGACGCGCTCTGGCGCTGGTCAGTGGAGAACCTGGACGACTTCTGGCGGGCGGTCTGGCGGTACTTCGACGTCCAGTCCGACCCCGGGCCGGACCAGGTGCTGGCCAGCCGGGACATGCCGGGAGCCCAGTGGTTCCCCGGGGTCCGGCTGAACTACGTCAGCCACGTGTTCCGCGATCGGGACCCGGACGCGGTGGCGGTCGTCGCGCTGACCGAAGCCGGGGGCAGCCAGGAGGTGACCTGGGCCGAGCTGGAAGGCCAGGTGGCCGCGGCCGCGGCCACGCTGATCCGGCTCGGCGTGGGTGCGGGCGACCGCGTGGTGGGCTACCTGCCCAACGGCGCCGAGGCCATCGTGGCCTTCATGGCCACCGCCAGCCTGGGCGCGATCTGGTCCACCTGCGGGCCGGACTACGCGGCGGGCGCGGCGGCCAACCGGCTGGCCCAGCTGGAGCCGAAGGTGCTGGTGGCCGCGGACGGCTACCACTTCGCCGGGCACCGCCACGATCGCCGGGACGAGGCGGCCGAGCTGGCCCGGCTGCTGCCCACGCTGACCGACGTGCTGCACGTCCGGCACCTGGGCCTGCCACCGCCCCCGTACCCCCGGGCCGTGACCGAATGGGCCGACGCCGCCGCCTCCTCGGAGCCCGGCGACCCGGGACCCCGTCCGGTACTGCGGCCCGAATTGGTGACCTTCGATCATCCATTGTGGGTGCTGTACTCCTCCGGCACCACGGGCGTGCCCAAGGGCATCGTCCACGGGCACGGCGGGGTGGTCCTGGAGTACTGCAAGACCCTCGGCCTGCACATGAACCTGACCGCCGCGGATCGGCTGTTCTGGTACACCACGACCAACTGGATGATGTGGAACTTCAACATCTCGGCCCTGCTCAACGGGACCAGCGTGGTGGTGTACGACGGCAGCCCCGGGCACCCGGAGGCCGGGCAGCTGTGGCGGCTGGCCGCGCGGCACGGGGTCACCGTGGTCGGCACCAGTCCCGGCTATCTGCAGGCCTGCGAGCGCCGCGGGGTGACCCCGGAGCCCAACCCGGCCCTGCGCCAGATCGGGGCGACCGGGTCACCGGTCCCAGCGCACTCGTTCGCCTGGGTCCGCGACCAGTTCGGGCCGGACGTGCCCCTGAGGTCCACCTCGGGCGGCACCGACATCGTGGCCGCGCTGGTGACCGGGGCTCCCACGGTGCCGGTGTGGCCGGGCGAGATCTCCTGCCGGGCGCTGGGCGTGGCCGTGGACGCCTTCGACCCGGCCGGGCGGCCGGTCCGCGGGGACGTGGGCGAGCTGGTGGTGACCAAGCCCATGCCGACCATGCCGGTCTGCCTGTGGAACGACCCGGACGGGGCCAAGTACCGGGCCGCCTACTTCGACGTCTACCCGGGCGTGTGGCGGCACGGGGACTGGATCACGATCACCGACCGGGGCAGCGTGGTCATCCACGGGCGGTCGGACGCGACCTTGAACCGGCGCGGGGTCCGGCTCGGCAGCGCCGACATCTACCAGGTGGTCGAGCAGCTGCCCGGGAATCCGGGAGGCGCTGGTCATCGGCGTCGACCAGCCCGACGGCGGTTACTGGATGCCGCTGTTCGTGGTGCTGGACGACCACCGCGAGCTGGACGACGGCCTGCGCGAGACCATCAACGGAGCGCTGCGGCGGGACGCGTCGCCGCGGCACGTGCCGGACGAGATCTTCGCCGTGCCCGCCATCCCGCACACCCGGACCGGCAAGAAGCTCGAGGTGCCGATCAAGCGGATCATGCTCGGCCACCAGCTGGCCGACGTGCTCAGCCTGGGCGCGGTCGATGACCCGGGCGCGCTGGACGCGTTTACCGAGCTGGCGGAAGACCGGCAGGCGCGGTAGCCAGCCGGGGTAGCAGCGCGGCGGCGTTGCCGGACAGGGCGGCGGCCCGGGTCGCGTTGTCCAGCACGTCGGTGCCCGCGATGGCCCCGGCCAGCGCGGCCACGGTGGGCGCCGGGGTGAACGGGTAGTCGCTGCCGTACACCAGCTGGCTGGACGGCACCAGGCTGAGCAGGGCGGGCAGGGCCCGCGGCAGCAGCACCCCGGCCAGGTCGTAGTGCAGCCGGGCCAGCCCGCCGAGCACGTCCGGCGTGGCCTGGCCGTCCGGGGCCGGGCTGATGACCGGGGCGAGCCGGGCCACCCGGTCGGCCATGACCGGCAGGGCCGCGCCCGCGTGCGGCACCACCCAGCGGATGCCGGGGTAGCGGTCCAGCACACCGTTCAGGGCCAGGTTGACCACGGCCCGGGTGGTGTCGAACAGGAACTCCACCATGGGCCGGGGCCGGCCGAACGAGGTCTGTTCCCAGCCGCACGGCGACGTGGGGTGGATGGCGACCACCGCGCCCCGGTCGTGCAGCGCGGCCATGACCGGCTCCAGGGCGGGATCGCCCAGGTAGACCTGGTCGTAGTGGGTGTGCAAGCCGATCCCGTCCGCGCCCAGCTCGTCGAAGGCGCGGGCCAGTTCGGCCCCGGCGGCGGCCACGTCGGGCAGCGGCAGGCTGGCCAGCAGGCCGAACCGGCCCGGGTGGGCGGCCGCCGCGGCGGCGCCGTCCTCGTTGACCGCGCGGGTCAGTGCCAGCCGCTCGGCCGGGTCGGACACGAAGTCGACCCCCGGCGAGGACAGCGACAGGGCCGCGGCGGCGATGCCGACCTCGTCCATCATGGCCACCGCGGCGGCCGGGTCCCACTCGGGCAGGAACGGCATGCCGTCCGGGTGGCCGGCGCCGAGGGCCAGGGCAGCGTTCCGGTAGCGAGGCGGCAGGAAGTGGGCGTGCAGGTCGATCGCGGCTGGCTGGAGGACCGGCACGGTCAGCCCGTCTTTTCCGCGGGGCTGGGCCGCACCGGATCGGTGGCCGTCGGGTCGGCCTGGTCCATGAGGATGGTGGCGGTGCGGTCCACGTGCGCCTCGAACAGAGCGACGGCCAGATCAGCGTCGTGGGCCAGCGCGGCCTCCATCAGCTGCCGGTGCTCGGTGGCGATGTCCCGCCGGACCGGCGACCGGCCCTCGGACCAGGCCCCGGACCAGGCCCGGTACAGCTCGGCGGCGTCGGACAGGCGGCGGCAGATGTCCAGCAGCACCGGGCTGCCACAGGCGTCGATCAGCTTGTCGTGGAACGCGATGTGGGCCGCGGCCCAGGCCGGGTTGCGGGACTGCGGGTCGTCGGGCCGGTAGATGGGCTCGCTGGCCATCCGGTGGTGCGCGGCCAGGACCTCGGACTCCCAGCTCACGCTGCCCCGCTCGACCGACATCCGCAGGGCCGCGCCTTCGTTGATCTTGCGGGCCAGGGTCAGGTCGGCCAGGGCGTCCGGGGACAGGGTGGTCACGTGGAAGCCGCGGTTGCGCTCGATCCGGACCAGGTTCTGCGTGGCCAGCAGGCCGAGCGCCTCCCGCATCACGCTGATGCTGACCCCGAACCGCTCCCCCAGCTCGGCGGGCTTCAGCCGCTGCCCGGGGGCGAACCGGCGGTCGAAGATGTCGGTCCGCAGCTGGTCATAGACGTCGACGGCGAGACTCTCGCCGCCCGTGCGCTTGGCCATGGGCAGGATAATATCACTCGCCTCCGAATCGATTTTCTATTGACAATCGACTCTGAGTTACTGAGGATGAACTTGCCTTGACGACCTCGGGAAGGGAGTCCCACGTGCGCATCGCCAACGTCGGCCAGCGGCTGGTCCTGCTGGACGGGTCCGGGGCCGGCCTGGATGTGGAGAAGGCCAGCGACGGCCGGTTCGCGGCCGACCCGCAGGCCATCTACGGCCAGTGGGACGAGTTCCGCGACTGGGCCAGCGGGCAGGAGGGCCGGGCCGACCTGGCCGTGGACCCGGCCGAGCTGGGCGCTCCGACCCCCTCGCCCCGGCAGGTGTTCGCGATCGGCCTGAACTACGCCGAGCACGTCAACGAGTCCGGGATGGGCCGGCCCGACTCCCCCACCGTGTTCACCAAGTTCCCCAGCAGCATCACCGGGCCGAACGCCACCGTCGAGCTGCCCAGCACCTCGGTGGACTGGGAGGTCGAGCTGGTGGTGGCGATCGGCCGGCTGGCCCACCGGGTCAGCGAGCAGGCCGCCTACGGCCACGTGGCCGGGTTCATGGTCGGCCAGGACCTGTCCGAGCGGGTCGTCCAGCTGGCCGGGCCGGTGCCGCAGTTCTCGCTGGGCAAGTCGTTCCTGGGCTTCGCGCCGCTCGGGCCCGCGCTGACCACCACCGACAGCCTGGCCAACCCGGACGACCTGGCTATCGGCTGCCGGCTCGGGGACGAGGTGCTTCAGGACGGCCGGACCCGGGACCTGATGTTCAACGTGCCGGAGCTCGTTTCCCGGCTGTCGCAGGTGTGCCCGCTGCTGCCCGGCGACATCATCTTCACCGGCACCCCGTCCGGGGTCGGCAACGCCCGCGATCCCAAGCGTTTCATCCCGCCGGGCGCGGTGCTGACCAGCACCATCGAGGGACTGGGCGAGCTGCGGAACGACTTCGTGGCCGGTCCCGGTTACCCGGGCGCCGGCCAGGAGGGCTGAGCGATGGGGCTGCACCGGCTGACCAGGATCACCATCGGCGTGCCCAACGTCGAGGAGACCGCGGGCTACTACGGGGAGTTCGGCCTGTCTGAGGCAACCCTGTCCGAGGGCTCCGCCCACGCTGCCCACGGGCGGAACTTCAGCACCGGGGATGGCGGGGAACAGCTCCGGCTGGTGTCCACGCCGCGGCGCCGGCTGGTCGAGCTGCGGGTCGGGGCGGACGACCCGGACGACATCGAGCGGGTGGCCGCGTCCCTGGCCGGGCTGGACCTGACGGTGGACAAGACCGCCACCGGCGTGCGCACCTTCGACCCGGGCACCGAGGTCAACGTGGTGGTCGAGGTGGCCGACCGGATCAGCCAGGAGGACACGCCGTCCCCGCCCTACAACACGCCCGGGCACACCGAGCGGCCCAACACCCGCGCGCCCGGCGTGCTCCGCGAGACCCCGGTGCAACCCCGCAAGCTCGGTCACGTCGTGCTCGGCTCCACCGACCAAGAGGGCTCGCAGCGGCTGTTCACCGAGGGCCTGGGCTTCAAGATCAGCGACACCGTGCCGGGCCTGGCCGCCTTCATGCGCTGCTCGACCGACCACCACAACGTGCTGGTCCAGCAGGCCCCGGTAGCCTTCCTGCACCACACGTCGTGGCAGGTCAACGACATCGACGAGGTGGGCCGGGGCGCGACCGCGATGCTGGAGAAGGACCCGTCCCGGCACATCTGGGGCCTGGGCCGCCACCACGTGGGCTCGAACTTCTTCTGGTACCTGCGCGACCCGGCGGGCAACTTCTCCGAGTACTACTCGGACCTGGACTGCATCGTCGACGACGCGCTGTGGACCCCGCGGACCTGGGAAGGCATGCGCGGCCTGTACAACTGGGGCCCGCCGCCACCGCCTTCGTTCCTGGCCCCGGACGACCTGGCCGCGCTGATGACCGGCTCGCACGGGGCAGGCTGATGGCCGAGCCGGGGGCGGCCGACGTTGGAGGCCGCCGACTGCGACGTGCTGGTCGTCGGGTACGGCCCGGTCGGGCAGGTCCTCACCATCCTGCTGGCCCAGCGCGGCTACCGGGTGACGGTGCTGGAACGCAAGGCCGAGCCGTACCCACGGCCGCGGGCCGTGCACTACGACGACGAGATCGCCCGGATCTTCGCCGCGGCCGGGGTCGGCGACGAGGTGGCCGCGGTCAGCATGCCGTCCGGCGAGTACGACTGGCAGAACGCCGACGGCCGCACGCTGCTGCACTTCGACTGGGGCGCGGCCGGCCTGAGCGGCTGGCCCGCGTCCAACATGTTCGCCCAGCCCCGGCTGGAGGCCGTGCTGGCCGCGCGGGCCGAGTCGATGCCTTCGGTCCAGGTGCGGCGCGGATGGCAGGCGGCCGGCCTGGCCGAGGTGGGCCAGCACGTGGAGGTGACCGCGATCGGGCTGGCCGGCGAACCGGCGGAGATGATCCGCGCCCGGTACGTGGTGGGCTGCGACGGGGCCAACAGCTTTGTCCGCGAATGGCTGGGCACCGGCCTGACCGACCTGGGCTTCTTCTACGACTGGCTGATCCTGGACGTGGTCCCGCACGACACCGAACGCGAGTGGAAGCCGTTCAACCTGCAGATCTGCGACCCGGTCCGGCCGACCACGGTGGTGTCGGGCGGCCCGGGCAAGCGGCGCTGGGAATTCATGCGGCTGCCGCACGAGACGATCGACGAGCTCAACAACGAGGCGACCGCCTGGCGGCTGCTGGAACGCTGGCAGCTCACCCCGGACAACGCCGACCTGGAGCGGCACACGGTGTACACGTTCCAGGCCCGCTGGGCCGACGAGTGGCGCCGGGGCCGGGTGCTGATCGCGGGCGACGCCGCCCACCTGATGCCGCCGTTCGCGGGCCAGGGCATGTGCTCCGGCATCCGCGACGCGGCCAACCTGGCCTGGAAGCTCGATCTGGTGCTGTCCGGCGTGGTCTCCGGGGCGGCGGGCGACGGGCTGCTGGATACGTACACCACGGAGCGTTCGGCCCACATCCAGAACGCGATCGGGATGTCGGTCGAACTGGGCAACGTGATCTGCCTGAGCGACCCGGCCGCGGCCGCCGCCCGCGACGAGGTCATGCTCAAGGCCGAAGGACGGCCCGAGCTGGCGCTGCCGCCGATCCCGCCCGCGGTGCTGGGGCCGGGGGTGCTGGCTTCTCAGTCGTCAGGGGTCGTCGGCCAGCTCAGCCCGCAGGGGCGGGTCCGGACCGCCGACGGTGCCCTGGGGCGGTTCGATCAGGTGGCCGGCCCGGGATTCGCGGTGCTCGGCAGCACCGACGTTTCATCTATTACCGAAGGTCACGTCCACGAGTCCCTGACCCGGCTGGGCGCCCACGTGGTGCGGTTGCTTTCCCCGGACGCCGCGCCGGCCGATGGTGCGGTGACCGACGTGGACGGGGTGTACCTGCCCTGGATGGAGGCGGCCGGGTACGAGGCGGTGGTGATCCGGCCCGACTACTACGTCTTCGGCGGCGTCGCCTCGGCCGCGGACCTGCCCGCGCTGCTGGACGAGCTGCTGGCGGCCTTGGATCTGGCGTCGTAGCCGGCTACTGGGGCGGCCCCTGGGCCAGGCGGACCTGGCTGGTGGATTGCTGGCCGGACGGGCTGACCCAGGTCACCGAGATCGTGTTGCCGGGCCGGAACTGGGCCAGGATGCCGGTCAGGTGGGACGGTGAGCCGGCCTGCTTCCCGTTGACCGCGGTGATCACCGAGCCGCCGGTGATGCCCGCCCTCGCGGCCGGGCTGCCGCAGATGACGCCGTCGATCAGGGTGCCCGAGTTGGCGGGAGCGATGGTGCCGGGCACGGTCAGCCCGGTGTTGCTGGTGTAGCAGCGCGGCGTGGAACCGGATCCGCCGTAGCCGTTGTAGCCGCCGAAACCGCCGGTTCCGTCACCGAATCCGTTCTGCTGCTCCTGCTGCTGGGCCTGGACCTGCGGACTGCTGCTGGTGCTGGAGCCGATCAGGATGCCCACAAACGGCGGGTAGCCAATGGCAATGGTGGAACTGACCTTGCCCGCGGCGATCTGCCGGGCCACCGACAGGGCCGTGTTGATGGGGATCGCGAAACCGGCCGCGGACTGCTGCTGCTCACCGCTGCTGACGCTCTGCGCGGCGGTGTCCATGCCGATGACCTGGCTGGCCGAGTTGGACAGCGGGCCACCGGAGTCGCCCGGCTGGATGTCGGCATTGGTCTGGATCATGCCGTGCAGCGTCTCGCTGCTGGCCGTGCCGCCCTGGTCAGAGGCGGTGATGGTCTGGTTCAGGCCGGTGACCTGCCCGGCCGCCGGGACGACGGCACCCTGACCTTGAGCATTGCCCAGCGCCACCACCGCATCCCCGGTCCGGGCCGTCGTGGAGTTGCCCAGCGGCACCGTCTTCAGGCCGGAGGCGCCCTGCAGCCGGAGCAGGGCGACGTCCCCGGTCTTGTCGTAGCCGATCACCGTGGCCGGGTAGGTCCGGCCGGTCGCCATCACCTTGGCCGTGAGCTTGGTGGCTCCGGCGATGACGTGGTTGTTGGTGAGCACGAGGCCGTCCGCGTTGATCACCATGCCGGTGCCCGCGGCAGCTTCCGAGCTGTACTGGAGGGTGCTGTTGATCAGCACCACGCCCGGCCCGACCTTGCTCACCGCCTGCCGCACGGCCGCGGTCCCGGCGTTCCCGGCCGACGCCGATGAGGGGGCCGGCCCGGGCACGGCACCGCCGCCCGGCAGGTCGTTGATCCCCGTCCCGGAGTGGCTCACCTGCAGCGTGATCAGCACCGCGGCGACAGCGGCCAGGATGGCCACGGTCCCGTGCGAGATGGCATGCCGGCGGTACCGCCGGCGCCTCGGACCGAGCGGCGGGTAGCCGTAAGACCCGGGATCGTTCGTGTACCCCATCCGGACCGCACCACCTAACGCTGGACGTCGCACGCGATTACCCAACCCGGGCCGGCTTATTCGCGTGGCATGGGCGCGGTCAGACGGTGGGGCACTGGATCTGGTGATGTTCGCCGGCTGGGCGCCATCACCGGCGATCGCTCAGGGCAGGATCAGCGGCATGTGGACAAAGATCAGGCCCTGCCAGCCAACTGACCACGATGACGTAACCGGACTGGCGATCCGGGCCTGGCGGCCGGTGTTCGCGTCGCTGGAGGGGGTGCTGGGGCGGGAGATGTTCCGGCGGCTGCACGGGGACAGCTGGGAGGACTTTCAGCGCGAGGCGGTGCGCGGGGTGCTGGCCGACCCGGGAATGAGCGTGTGGGTCGCCGAAACCGGGGCGGCGGTGGCCGGGTTCGTGGCGGCCCAGGTGGACGCGGAGCGGCTGATCGGGGAGATCGTCATGGTGGCCGTCGATCCGGGGTGGCAGGGGCAGGGCGCAGGGGGCGAGCTGACCGAGTTCGCCACCGGGTGGCTGCGGGAGCAGGGAATGCGGGTGGCCATGGTCGAGACCGGAGGTGACCCGGGGCACGCGGCGGCGCGGCACCTGTACGAGCGGGCCGGGTACCAGCTGCTGCCGGTGGCGCGGTACTTCAAGAACCTGTGAACGGGCGGGAAATGTCGGACCGCGCGGGGAGGATGAGGGCATGGCTGAGGTGAGGTTGCGGGAAGTTGAGGACGGGGACCTGGACGCGCTGTTCGAGTACATGCGTGATCCGGAGGGGGTGTGGATGGCCGCGTTCACGGCCAAGAATCCGGATGACCGGGCGCATTTCGATGCGCACATGGCGCGGGTACGGGCGGCGCCGGACGTGACGATGCGGACCATTCTGCTGGACGGGCAGATGGTCGGGCACGTGGCCAGCTTCCTGGGCGAAGACGTGGGTGGGCGCGAGGTGACCTACGTGGTGGACCGGGCCGTGTGGGGGCAGGGAGTGGCCAGCCGGGCGCTGGCCCTGCTGCTCGAGGAGGACCCGGACCGGCCGCTGTACGCCCGCGCGGCCACCGACAACGCCGGGTCCATGCGGGTGCTGGCAAAGGCGGGCTTCCAGGTCATCGGGACCGAGCGGGCGTTCGCGCAGGCCCGGCAGGCCGAGATCGAGGAGTCGGTGCTCCGGCTGGATTAAGGCTGGGCCAGCGGGGAGCGGGCGCTGGTGAGCTGCTCAGAGACGGCCCAGAGCCGCTGGGCCAGGTCAGGGTCCTGGGCGGCCGCGGAGCGCTTGATGGGCTCGGCGCCACCGCGCATGTGGGCCAGGTGGCGCGGTCCGGTGAAGCTGTTGCCGGGCAGGTCGGCGACGGCGGCGAACAGGACCGGGAGCGCACCGTGGTCGGGATCTTGGGCCAGCAGGCGCAACGCCACCGCCCAGGCCCGGTCGGCCGGGCGGCGGGCCGAGTCGTGCTGGTAGATGGCGCTGTCGACCAGCCCGGGGTGCGCGGCGTTGGCCCGTACCGGGGAGCCCGCGGCGGTCAGGCGCCGCTGCAGCTCGGCCGTAAACAGCAGGTTGGCCAGCTTGGAGTCGTTGTAGGCGCGGGACGGGCGGTAAGGGCGGCGCTCCCAGTTGAGGTCGTCGAAGTCCAGGCGGCTCATCCGCTCGGCCTGCGAGGCGACGGTCACGACCCGGCCGGTGACCTGGTCCAGCAGCAGGCTGGTCAGGGCGAAGTGGCCCAGGTGGTTGACCCCGAACTGGGACTCGAAACCGTCGACGGTGCGGGTGAGCGTCGGCGATGACACCCCGGCGTTGTTGATCAGCAGGTCGATCGGGCCGTCCCAGGCGGCCGCGAAGGCGCGCACCGAGTCCAGGCGGGCCAGGTCCAGCTCGCGGACTTCGGTCCGGCCATCGATGGCGGCCGCGACGGCCTGGCCCTTGGCCGGGTCGCGGACGGCCAGCACCACGTGCGCACCGGCCCCGGCCAGGGCGCGGGTCACCGAACGGCCGATGCCGCTGCTGGCCCCGGTCACGATCGCGGTCCGCCCGGTCAGATCGGGCAGATCAAGGCCATGGAAAGTAGTCATGGGAAACAATGTAGTCATTGACTACTATGCTGTCAATGACTACATCCGCTGGTAGGGTCGGGGGCATGACCGACCGTCCCTACCATCACGGCCACCTGCGGGACACCCTGCTGGCCGAGGCCGAGCGCACCCTGCGGGAGCAGGGCGTCGAGCAGCTGTCCCTGCGTGACCTGGCCCGGCAGGCCGGCGTCAGCCACGCGGCCCCGCGCCGCCACTTCGCCGACCGCCAGGCGCTGCTGGACGCGCTGGCCGGGGTGGGTTTCACCCGCCTGGCCAGCGAGGTGGCCGCGGCCATCGAGGGCGCGGGCCCGGACTTCCGGGCCCGGCTGCGGGCCACCGGCGCGGCCTACGTGCGGTTCGCCACCGAGGACCCGGCGCTGATGGAACTGATGTTCGCGACCAAGAACGCGGAGGCGGACGGGGCGCTGGCGGACGGGGCCGGCCGCCTGTTCACCCTGGTCGGCGAGCTGATCCGGGAAGGGCAGCAGACCGGCCAGCTGCCGCCCGGTGATCCCGAGCGGCTCCGGCTGCTGATCATGGCCACGGCGCGGGGCATCGCCGGGATCGTCGGCCCGGGTCAGCCCGGAGCCGGGCAGGCCGACGCCCTGCTCGACGATACGGTCGCGCTGTTCACCCGCGGACCGGCCGGCTCGAGCTAGGGCTCGGGCTGGTCGGCGGCCATTTCGTCCAGCAGGGCCAGTACCTCGTCCGGGGCCAGGTCT
Organism: uncultured Actinomycetes bacterium; assembly: GCA_963828445.1. GTDB lineage: Bacteria > Actinomycetota > Actinomycetes > Streptosporangiales > Streptosporangiaceae > Bog-532. The sequence goes on along the minus strand of CAWHFP010000040.1, from coordinate 349,512 downwards.
TCCAGCTCGACCGCGTAGCCGGGCGGGACGATGGCGGCCAGGCGCTCGCCGTCCTCGGTGAGGAAGACGATCTCGCCGCGGGCCGCGGCCCGGACCGCCTCGGCGACGTCCTCGGGGACCTGCTCAACCGGTATCTCGCGCACGGGCCGACTGTACGCGCGTGCGGGCCGTGGCCGGAGATCCCGAAGCTGCACGTCATAGTCAGCTTGCGATCGGGCGGGGTAGCTCTGATCGCGGGCGATCGGATTCACAACTGGACGAACGTCCTTGGCCTTGACGGCATCGGCCGACGCGGTGATGCCGTGGCCGTAGGCCTCAGTGGCCGCAGGCGAGGTCACACAGCTCGTGTCCTGCATCTTCCCGGCCCAGGTCAGAAAGTCCTGGTCGGCCAGCACTGAATAGTGCAACGCGCTGGTCAGGTCAACTTCAGCACAGAACCATTTGCCAGCAGGCCGGTGTCGGCCGCGGCTTCGTGTCTTCGCTCGCACGCTGGCTGGCCACGGCTGATATCGCCGACACGCCCCGCTGAGGTTCCGGCAGTGTCCACGTTCTGGACGGCTGGGTCGGGCCTGGCGGCTGGTGGCGCTCGAGTTGAGCAGATCGTCACGGCCGACGCCTGGCCCTGCCGACGCCTGGTCAGGGGGGCTGGACGTGGCCTGGGAGGGTGCCGAGGCGCGGCGGCAGCCCGTCACACCTACCACCGCCACGCCGTCAGCACGGCGGCAGACCGGCCAGCTTCCGTCCGGCCCGGCGGGACCGTCCGACGCGCGCGGCCGCGGGCGGTACGCACGGTCCAAGCGGTGGAGCGGCTCGGGCCGGATCAGCGGAGTCCTGCGGGCCGGGCCGGCGGTCTGCCGGGCAGCGACCTGGCCGCGCGCTGAGGGCCGGGTCCTCGGGGCCCGAGTGGAGGCGTCAGCTGCCGGGGGCGAGCGGTCGCTCGGAGGCAACTCCAGCCGGCGGGCACCGCGGCAGGACCGTCGCCGCGGAGTAGCATGGCGTCGCAGTCGAGAGGAGCAGCTGGGCATCCGCGCAGGCTGAGAGGAGTTCTGGGGGAGGCCCCGCGACCACCCCCAGACGTGCAGGCGGGACAGGGCGGCGGCGAGGTTCTCGAGCAGAGCCAGCGGTCAGACGGACCGTCAGCCGAACCTGGTGTCAGAGTTGAGCAGGACGCGACATCAGGCGGTTCTGCGGGGCGCTGGGTCCGGTCTGGAAATCGAAGAGTACGGCCTGCGATGAAGCGCATGAGGAAGCCGCACACCCTAACGCGGTCTAAAGATCACCGTCGGCCAAGAGGGTCTCGAGCAGCCAGTCTGGTCGCGGCGATCGAGCGTGGCCGGAAAACCGGCTACGGTCCCCAGCGCACCGGACGAGCGCGCCGCGACGGCAGGGTAGACCTCAGCGCGCGGCCAGCGGCCGTCGAGAGCAGGCCACCGACGCGCGACGTGGCCGTGCCCGCCGCGCGCGCGGGCGGCGAGGGTCGATACGAGCGCGGACAGACCCGGGGCACCGGCCCGTCGGGACGCGGCGCGCCAGATCGGGCAGGTCGTCGCGTCGAAGGTCGCGGGAGAGTCCAGCGATGAGCCAGGCCCCGGCAGGTGCGGGGTCTTCAGGGCTCGCGAACAGGTTCCCGACGTGACCGTCGCCGACGCCGAGCGGGTCACCGAAGCCGTCGGTGCCGAGAAGCAGGACCGCGTCGGAGCAGATCGTACTGGCCGACAACGATCTTCTCCGGCAACCGCGGCAACGGTTCACGGCCGAACTGATGACCTCGCGTCCGGATCGTTCTTCTGCTGCAGCAGCGGGAAATATCGTCCGTCCTTCAGCGCCCAAGCACCGGAGTCGCCAATCTGGATCAGGACCACGACAGCCCCGTGTTCGGCCGGCTGACGTAGCCGCGGTCAGCGTACTGCCAGCAGTTCCTCCGCGGCTTCCGGGTTCGCCTGCTCCTGACCGAGTAGGTAGCGGCGTGATCAACCATCCTGACGCCGCGAGCTCGACGGCGTCCACCGGGTCGAGACGACCGTCGTAGTCCAGCGCCGCCCTCGCCGTCTCCACGAACGTCGTACAGCGATCGCCGCCCCGACGGCGACTGCTGGCGCTGGATACCCCATCCGCCACCGCGAAAAGGATGAGGCCGAGCGCGAGTCGTACCCCGCCGTCACCTCATCCTGCGGGCAGACCGCTGTAGCGGTGTGAATACCCTCGCACCGAGCCAGCCGGATCGTGAAGTCAGCGGTAGACCAGCCGTCAAAGACGGTGTCCGCCGTACCCGTACGCCGTCGACGGAGCCTTCGGCTCGAAATCAAATATCGGCTCGTCGACCACGATCAGCGACCACCCCGCCTCGATAGCGCTCCCAGCCAGATGCCCAGAGCTTGCCACATCGGGAACATCAGCGACATTCCCAGGTACGTCAGCGGCGTGCCTGGGCCGTCCGAAACGAGCGGCCGTGCGCGGTCAGTCGCTGTCAGCAAGCGAGCGCTCCAGCAGTACCGGGTCCTCCAAACCGGTGTTGCCGCACCGAACGCGTCCGGCGGAGCGTTTCGCGCGCGCTTGCCATGCCAGGGGAAGGAACTTGCCCATCACACAACGTCGATAGCCAGGTGAAGCCCTCGAGCTTCTCGACCACCAGCTCGGGATTGCTAACGCGAGTGAACGCCCGAACTGCACCACGCTAGCCGTGAGAGCGATGAAGAACTGTGAGATCAACTTACCGATATCAGCACCAGCCACCGAGACAAAAGCGAACTCCTGCCTGGTGCGACGGCCAGGATGGTGTTCGCCTCCACCGAGCCCACGCCACAAGCGATGACGTTGAGCGCGCCCAGGTCACCGATTTGTCGGTCAGCTGCTGGTGGCCTGATGCCAGTTGTCCTGGTGGCTAGCCGTCGCTGAGAAGAAGACCGCTAGCCGGTGCACTAGATAGCCGCTGCTCTTGAGAGTGACGATGTCCTGCGAGATCCGCGTCAGCAGGTCCTGGAAAGCCGCCTAGTAATCCGTTGATCCGCGCGACATCAGTTCCAGCAGGCCCTCATAGCTGCGCAGGTCGGCCAGAGCCATACGAACAGCAACGTCGTCGGAAAACCGAGCACGAACAAGCAAACCTTGCCGCGATCATCAGCTCCGATCGCAATGTTTCGTACAGCGAGATGAGCCCGTCGTTCAGTTCTGCCGCGTAGTAGTGCATCGAAGCCGACTCATCAGCCAAAACATAGATCAGCAGCAGATAACCATTAGTATCAGGCATGCCTTTCTCCCAACCTTAACGCAGCCTCCGGTGTGGCCGCGATTCGGCATGGAACCGCTAGATGTGACCGCTTGCCGAACAGAATCCATCCAGCGCCTCCCAGACCGCGTCCGGACTGCCGGAGATATGAGCGCAACCTAGATCAGCAATACTGCGCCGAACGAAAACAGCGTAACGAGCCGCCGCCTCGCTCACGAGCATTGCGAGATCCGCCACCCACCCCGCGGACTGCGAACGAGCGGTGATAGCCTTGATGACGCTGAGGTCCGTATCACCGATGCCGCAGGCCACGATGTTGGCGCAGCCGGGAAGCCGGTCCGGTCGGTGAGGTTGTCGTAGTGTGTCCGCCAGCCCGAGTTGTCAGCGGGGGTAGACGCGCACAACAGGTAGATAACCAGCCTGCTAACAGTCCGCCCGCAACCTTGTTCCGGTCAACGTCCTCACTGAGCGGCCGCGCAGGTACTCGAAGACAACGCCCAAGCGGTTACCGGAGGCGGAGTCAGTTCGGGAACGAAGCTTCCTTCGAACACCGAGTTCAGGAGCAGCGCGGTCGACCTCGCTAGCGTAACCTACCACCGCCAAACGCATCGCGTTGATGACCTCTGTGTGCGCAGCCAGATCGGAAAGCAGACTGCGGATCGTGCGATTCAGAGTCTCGAAGTAAGCGTGATCGTCGAGCGACTCGTCCACGATGATGTAGACAGAGAACACCAGTTGAGCGTCAGCGAGCGCGATGATAGCATCCTGCCCGGAACGAGCGTCTCCAGCTCGGGATTCAGGCTAGCCGCGGCATAGCCCCCGTCGGGAGCGGAGTTTCCCAGAACACGCTGCTAGCCGAGTAATCAACAAACCCAACCGTAGGGGTGAGCTAGCGGGGTGCTGCGGCCGAGATCTGCTGCGGAGTCAGCGCGGTGATCCCCACACCCGCCCAACAGCCTGATTCCGGAAAATGCAGGTCCGCCGACTGCAGGATGCCTTGCTCCATCATGTAGCGGAACAGGTCCATTAACCGTTTGTCGTTGAGGTCCTGCCGGCAGCTTGCGCTTCCTCGTGCCGGTCAGCATCTCCAGCGCGTACAGCGTCTCGTCCGGATGCTTGCCAGGTGCGCCTGAATCAGCCCGGTAATCGATCGAACAGCCGACCATAGCTCATGCTCGCAGCTCTCAGCCGCGAGCCGCGCTTGCTGCTGCAAGCCGCTCAGCTCGTGCTCATAACGAGCAGCGGCCAGTTTCGCCTGAGCTGCGCGTCCCCAGCCACTACCGAGCGGTTGCAGCAGCGATCGTCCGGAGGTGCTCCTGGCCGCCTGGTCCGGCAGCAAACGAACCGAGCACTGATAGATGTAGCCCTCTTCCAGAACTACGAGATGAAGGAACATGGTGTTCAGAGCCGCCTCAGCCTGCAGCGCCTAGCTGATATCGAAGGTTCGCGGACTAGCCAGAACTCGCGCACCAGTAGCTGTAGACCACCGGAAGAGCATCCGTAACATTGCGCCGAACCACAGCCAGAGAGTCGGTAACCCGGAAGCCGATGTCCAGTGCTTCGGAAGAAAAAAGCGTCGCCCTTGAACAGCAGCAGCAACTGATCGAGCTGAGCCTTGCAGCGTGATCGCTCAGGTCCACTTCGTAGCGAGTCCGGTACCAGCGAGTGAGAACCTCAGTGCGGGTCAGAGTCCGGTCAGGAAAGTACTGCAGATGACCGCGAGCCGCGTAGACCACAGCCACGTAAAGCTTAGCAGCCTTGCCTCGAGTCTCTCAGAACCAGCTCCGCGGTCAGAACGAGGAGCAGAGCGCCGTTCATCTAGCCTCCATGTCAGCAGTCAAAACGGTTTGCAGAGCTGAACTGACCACGGAAAGTGGCTGAGATGCCGAGCTCGTCCACCGAACGCAGTAACGCAGCAAGATCTTTCGCGAACGCTCGTCGTCAAAAGCGATCTGCCGAGCCAGCCGGAGCAGGAACTCCAGCACCGCCGAGTAACCTTCGCCGATCGCCGCCCACCGAGTCATCACCTGTTCAGCCTCCTCGTGGAACAGCAGCTCGTTGATGACATGCCGCCAGAGCGCAACGATGAACTCCCGAACTAGCGGAAAGCGCGTCATCAGCCGGAGCAGGAATAGCCACAGCACCGAGTCCTCTGACCGCGCCGAGCGCCCGGTCGATCAAACCGTCAGCGAGGATCAGGAAAACCAGCTGACCGTAGCCGGCGCTCGGATCGTAGATAGATCCAGCCAGCCGAACAGCACCAGAGCGACGAAATCGTCAGTGCCACCCTCGATCAGGTCCGCAACACTGTCTCCAATAGCGGTAGCCACCCAGATGTCACCCACGGAACAGAGACGATCCAGTTGCTCAAAAGCCTCAGCTTGTCGATCGGTCCGTAAGCGACCCCCCAAGCCCGCGCCGCAGTCGCCTGCGCGCAGGAGTCTCCCTCGCTGGTATGCACCCTAACACCAGAGCGCGAACGTTAGCCCGCAAGCGGAAATCAGCGGCCACAACCCGCAGAGCGTAAGCCACTGCCTCGCGCCGCCCGCGAGCCCAGCCGTGGCCCACAAGCTGAGCACGTTGTAGCAGAGAAAATCAAACAACCATCGAGCCAAGCAGCCGAGAGCCAAGCCGACAGAGATCCGTACCTGGTCGGAAGGATCATCGGCCAGTTGCCCCAGCCAGGTGAGGAGCGCGTCCTGGGCCTCATAGTCAGACCAGGCCCAGCGGATCACCTTGAGAGCGTAGTCCGGATTCCGGTACTCCACTATCTCGGTCACGCTGGGCCCGTACATGCCCTGAGTCTCGGACTCAGCGATCCGAGCGCTCAGCTTCTGCAGCCACTCACAGCGTGATACCCGGAACGAGCGCAGGCCTTCAGGCTGCACGTCCTCAGCAGTGGCCATAACCATGTACGGCGGTAGGTCGAAAGCATGGTAGAGCCTGCGCGCCGCCTGAGCGACCGCGTCGTAGGGAAGTCCGTTCAGGACGGCCAGAGCAACGGCGAAGCTGCGGGTCCGGGTGTCGCCCAGACGAGCGAACCAGGTGTCAAACTTCTCAGCGCCGCGCTCCTTGCCCCAGGCCACCAGAGTGTCGAGGTCCAGTCCCTCCTCGTCGTCGGCGGCATCAGCCCGTGCGGCGAGCGCGTCGGCGAAATCCGCGGCCCACTTGGACGACGTGCAGGTCTTCAGCTGGTCATCAATGAACTTCTGCAGGTCGGTGCGAGCAAGGAGCAGCTCAGCCTCGTCGTCAGACAGCCGGTACCGCAGGTACCGTTCCACGATGCCGTGATAGTTCAGCGCGGCAACGACAAACACGATGTAGTCGAAAAGATCCTGGTCCGGAACTGGTGCGCCCGAGTCGATGGTCAGCACCAAGCGAGCGTCAGCCAGGTCAAGAACCTCCTCAAGAGTCTGCAGAACCGAGCCGTACAGGCTAGCGAAGTTAGCCTGCTAGTCCAGCAGGAAACCAGCGCCGAGCTCGACGCGATTCCGCCCGTTGGAATCGGTCTCCAGCAACTGAGCCAGCTGAGCAAGGTCAGCCGAGCTGTCGAGCTGGAACAAGAGTCCCTGGCTGAGGTCGCGGAGCAAGCGGATAGCGATGGCCTGCTTGCCGCAGCCGACAGAGCCACGCAGGATGACCGCGCAGTTCTTCGCGAACCCCGCGCGAATATCAGCGAATCCAGCCAGCGGCACGAAGGTGTCGGTCACCAGGTCGATCTAGCGGCCAGGCAGGCGGCGAAGCCGTACCCGCTGAGCGCCGCTGATCAGGAAGACAATACGGTCGTGTCCCGCAGCGTCACCAACAACGTCCAGGCGCTCGGCTTCGCGCAGGTATTCGTTGCGCAAAAACCCTTAGCCAGAGCGCGAGGTCGCTTCGCTCGCGGCATTACCCGAGCCGACACCATGGTCATCGAATTGATGCTCACCACCGTCAGCGGAAACGCCGGCCTCGACACCTTTAGGCGCGGAATCCTGCGCCGGAGAGTCGGGAGACGCATCGAGCGGGGAACCTTGCGCCGAGCCAATCACCAGCGGAGCGTTTCCCGGGCCCTGGCCAACTGAAGGCGTGAGCGGGAGACTCATCGCGCCGCCCGGTCGTCAATGGCTGTTAATGCACCCGGAGCTGGATCGCCTCTATTTACTGCACGAGAAAAGCATTTAGCGGAACCCCCCACAGTAATCTTCTCCCCCACGAGCCTGGGCCACCCGTCAAGTTTCTCCGAACAACGCTACCCTCGGAATTCGTACAGATCCCGTGGTTTATCAATATGCAACATCTCAAAAAGCGTCATAACGAGTCAATGTCGGTATAGACCATTGCTTACCGCGCTGCTGCAGCCCAACCTTCAAGCTAATAAACGCACCCCGCGGAGCAGCGAGCTGGAGAAATAGATCTACATACACAGCAATCTCCAGCCGAAAGAACATAACAGCAACAACCGTTTCGCGAGCAAACCCGAAAAAATATGAGATGGGCTGCCGTGGAACAGGTGAGCTAACACCAACGCCGCCGAGCGGCTGGAAGTTTCAATCAACCGGACGCCGACAGCGCCGCCAAACCGAAGCCAGATCGCCAGCGAGAGCGCTCGCGCGCGCACAGAATTGAACGTCGAAGCGCTGCTAACCCAGCACAACGAGGGCAGCTAACCGTACTCAGATCAGCAGCGAGCGAACACGCGCAACCGATAGCAACCGATGTCTGCAGAAATCAACCGGAAGTTGTTCGCCGCTTGCCTCAGAACCGCGAGCTAAACCGCGCTACGAAACCAGCGCAGCGCTAACCGCCAACCGCGAGCAGCGTTGCGCATCACGTTGCGGATCGCCGATCCAACCCTAGCCAAGCTGCCCTGAGAAGCCATGTACAACAACAGAGCCTGCAATTAAACACCGCATAACCAGCTGGACGCACAGTCGATGCCGCAGCAGCCACAGTGCCGCTCAAATCGAGCTACCGCTCCGTAACCTCGCCGTAATCTCCGCTCCGTCGAGCCGAACGAGCTAAACACTAGCGAAGAGAAGCAGCAGTTAGCAGAAGCGTTGTCCACGCTAACCACACAGAAGCGAACCGAACTAATGTGAGCACCGACCGCAGCCTAGCTCAACCTGCAAAGACACAGCTCAACAACCCGTAGCACGGCTTCACTTCATCGAACACAAACAGTTCAACCCCAGCACCAACCAAAGTGAACTAACACTAACACACCCCGATAGTAGCGTAAACTGAGTTGAAGCGAACAATGTCGACCTGCTCCGCCAAGCCAAACCCATGCCTCAGCTGGTGGTGCTGAATTCGTGTTCGAAACACAACCGGAGTGACCGACCTCTTCTCCAGCACCGCCAGCGCACTGATCCGAAGCGAGGTCAACGCGGTGACAGCCATGCAGTTCGAGCTCTCCGACGACGCCGCCCCGGTGTTCGCCCACGGCTTCTACGGGCCCTAGCCCGCGAGCGCGGAATCGACGAAGCGGTCACCAGCGGCAGAGTGGGAATCATGAGTCTCAGCGGCAGAACGCTCGAGTGGGTCACGCCGGTGCTGTACACGCGCGGACTGAACGACCGCTTGTTCAGCATCCCGGTGCCGAACCAGCCGGGCGCCCTGGACCGAACCAGCCCACCCAGCCGCGGAACGCCTCCGCCGGCCGCCCCTGGCCGTCCTCCGTCACCCGGCCGGGGTCCGCTGCCTGGCCTTCAGCCGCTCCCAGCCTCTGCTCGCCTCAGCCGGAGATAACGCGGAGGTCCGGCTGTGGCAGGTACCCTCGGCACCACCATCCGGCAGATCCGTTGCCGGCCCGGCCCGTGACCAGCCTGGCCTTCAGCGCGGACGGCCTGCTGCTCGTCTCCGCGGGACTGGGCGACCCGTTCACCTGGCTATGGGAGACGGCCACCGGGGCCCGCAGGCGCAAGCTCGGCGGCCATGACACCGGTGTGCTGGGGCTGGCGGTCAGCCCGGACGGCCAGTTGCTCGCATCGGGCGGCGCCGACGGCGTCGTGGCCCTTCGGTCGATGCCCGGCGGGGACCAGATCAGGACGCTCACCGCGCACGGGGGCGGTCCGGTCGGTCGCGTTCAGCTCCGATGGCACTATCTTGCCTCCGGAAGCTCGGACCGGACGGTACGGCTCTGGCGCTGCCGTCGGGTGATGAGGCACCGGCTTCCCTGCGTCACGCCGACCCAGTGACCAGCGTGGCCTTTGATCAACGGCGGAACCTGCTGGCCACGGCGGCCGGGCCCGCGATCCAGCTGTGGGACACGGCCGCCAGGACCGTTACGGGAACACTGGCCGGTCACGGCGAACTCGTGTACGACGTCGCGTTCAGCCCGGACGGTCAGCTACTCGCTTCCGGCGGAGCCGACGACACGGCCCGGTTGTGGGACCTCAGCTCGGACGGGAACTGCACCGGCTGACCGGCCACGAAGCCCCGGTGACGTCGGTCGCGTTCAGCGCCGACGGGAGCCTGCTCGCTACCGGGAGCTCCGATCGGACGGTGCGCCTCTGGGCCATGGCCGAGCCGGGTGCCGACCCCTAGCAGGTGGAGTCAGTGCTCGAGGTCACGCTCTGGATCAGGTAGTTTCCGGACGAATCCTGGCTCAGCCCGTACGTCACGTCCCAGTTGGCGCAGGTGGCGTCGGGATCATCTTTGGGCCCGTAACCAGCCTGCTGCTCGCTGGTGAACCGGACCTCAGCCGTCTGGGCCTGGCTCCCGTCCGACGGCTCGACGTCGACCAGCATCGGTGACGAGTCTGTGGTGGTGCTGACCCCGTGCGCGAACTGCTCCACCTCGCTGCTGTTGGCGGGATCGATGATGCCGCTGGGGTCAAAGACGGACGCGGCCTGCTGGTAATTCTTGTTGTTGATGCCGGTGAAGTAGGTGTTGAACATGTCCGCGACCCCTTGTGCGGCCGGCCCGGAGATGCTGCTGTCGATCCCGACCAGTCCCACGCTGGTTGGCTGGGCCGACGGGACATCCCCCGAACTGGGCCCGCTTGCGTCCGAGGGTGAACCACCCGAGCCTGCCGCCGGGGAACTTCCTGCGGTGGTGTTGGCGCTGAAGCTCCCGGTACTGCTACGTGTGGCATTGATCCCGACCAGGATGGCCACCAGTGCGACGAGGCAGGCCGCCGACATGGCGAGGGCCTTGCCCGCGCTACCGGTCTTGCGCTTGGGCCGCGCCGGTCCCGGCGATGTCCCGGCCACAGGCCGGTACGGCTGCTGGCCGCCGCCGTAACCGGACGTGGCTGGTACGGCTGGACCGGCGCCTGGAACGCCTGATAGGGCTGGGCGGCCTGCGGCGCGATCGACGGTGCGGCATTGGCCGACGAGGCCGCCGCGGCGGCCACCTGGATGGCGTCGGCCCACCCGCCGGGCGATGGCCGACGTGCGGCGGTCAGGTCCTGACTGCGCTGGGCCAAGTGGCCGAGATCGGGGGAAAGGGCCGACAGGGCGGCAGCGTCCCGCGTCGACTGGTCCCTGCGAACAGCCGAATGGCCAGCAGCCCGAACTTGAAGGAATCGCTGGCCTCGGTCCCCTTCCTCTCCCCGTCCGGCACTTCCCAGTCGGCGTGTCGACCTGCGGCAAGGCACTCTGGCCGCGCAGCGCCACCGCGTCACAGTCGATGATGAAGCAGCTGGAGTAGGAGTTCAGGTTGAACAGCAGGTTCTTGGGTGACAGGTCGCCGACGACAACCCCCAGAGCATGCAGCCGGGACATGGTCTGAGCCAGCGCGCTGAGCAGGTTGAGGCGGTCCTTCTCACTGATCGAGATGCCTTCCCGCTCACGTAGTCGTCCGGATTGAGCAGGTATTCGACGTTGGAGAGGCGAGCCTGGACGCCCCGGGTCACCGTGGCAAAGCTGAACTTGAACACACCGGGTACCTCGCGCATGAGGAATCCGCGCTGCACACCGTTGTCCATGACGATGGCCCACGGCCACGAGCTGATCCCCAGCAGCCAGTCGCGGTCGTTGGGGTGCAGCTGGTCCGGGAAGGCAACGATCTGCTCCAGCACCTGGTAATCAACGCTAACCGCGCTGGTATAGGTCTTCATAACGGCCTGCGAATGGCCGTCAATAAGAAATCCGCTGACCGCGTTGACCCGTCCCTGACCGCCCGTGCCCAGTACCGGGCCGAGCATCAAGCTGCTCATTTCGACGCGCCGTACCGTGCCCGTCAAAGTTCCCCCTCGGCTGCCCGAATTCGGCAGTAGATTGTTTATAGATCGTAGATCGGCAGCACGGTTTCACCCTGTTTCCGGTGACGCGTTACGGTTGACCCGACCGGCCGAACCGCCTCGACGGATGATCTTTACCGTCGCCGATACGGTGCGCTCGCGGAGTGCTGGACTGACGAATGGAGCGCCATCCCCGATGCGGTCTATGCCGACGGGGTCCGCCCCGGCAATGGGCTGGATACCGGAACTCGTCACAACCTGTATGACGCATGGGAACTGAGTCAGGGTGACACGTCCGGTCAACATTTTCGCCAGGACCGAATCAGGATTTAGCCAACCTGTCTTTACCGTTACAACTGCCTTACCGGCGTGTCGGCGGCGGCGAAGCTGGCATTGGTGGCATAACGATGGATTCGCCGGACCAGCTGCCGAAGGACATAATGCCTGCCGTGAGTGAACTGACTGATCAACGAATCATCGTCGCCATCCCGGCTGACGCCGTGACCGAGCTGCAGCGCGAAGGGCTGGCTGAGCCCCTGCCGCGTTTCCGCGGCCCGGCCTTGGACGCCATGGTGACCGTCGGCACCAACGCGGCCACGCTGGTCACCCTCCTCCAGGCCCCGGATGCGATCAGGTCCTTCGCCGCCTGGGTACGGCGCCGGTCGACGCGCTCCGGCACTTCGATCGAGCTAACCGCCAAACGCGGGAGCCAGCGGATCAGCCTGGTCGTCGACGGCGATGTCGACATCCAGGCGGTAGCCGACTTCCTGGTCAAGGCATTCGCCGACGGCACGTGAACGCTGGCCCTGACTCGCTGATGCCGCACCGGGATGTCGGCAGATAAGAGGTTGAGCAGGCGGGCGGCGGTGCCGCCCACCATCGCGTCGCGGTCAGCGGAGGCGTGCGGCCGTGCCGCCCACCATGGCGTCGCGGTCGGCGGGCGGGAGGCCGAGGGACTCGATGCGGTCGACGGGGTCGGGGACGCCCATGTCGAAGGGGTAGTCGGTGCCGAGCAGGACGTGGTCCGGGCCGGTCACGGAGAGCAGGCGGGACAGGGCGTCGTGGGTGTAGACGAGCGAGTCGAAGTACAAGGTGTCGAGGTAGTCGCTGGGGCGGCGGGCCATGGTGCGGGACTCGGGACGGACCTCGTAGGCGTGGTCGGCCCGGGCCAGGTAATGGGGAAAATAGCCACCGCCGTGGGCGGCGCAGATGCGCAGGGCCGGGAACCGGTCCAGGACGCCGCCGAACACCAGATGATGCAGGGCCACCGTGGTCTCGGCGGGCTGGCCGACGATGTTGCCCAGGTAGGCCAGGGCCAGCCGGGGGCCCAGGCTGCAGCCCCACGGGTGGATGAACACGAACGAGCCCAGCTGCTCGGCGGCGGCCCAGAACGGGTCCAGGCCGGGGTCGGACAGGTCCTGCCCGGCCACCGAGGTGGAGATCTCGACGCCGCGCAGGCCGAGCTGGGTGTGGGCCATGCGCAGCTGGTCGGCGGCCAGGTCCGGGTGCTGGAGCGCCACCGTGGCCAGGCCGGTCAGGCGGTCCGGGCGCTGGGCCACGGTGGCCGCGATGTGCTCGTTGGCGGCGGCCACGATGTCGTTGGCCAGCAGCGCCTCGGCCCAGTAGTGGTACAGGGTCGGCACCACGCTGAGGGCGTGGATGTCGACTCGCGCGGTGTCCATGGCCTCCAGCCGCACGTCCAGGTCGTCCAGGAGCGGGCGGTAGCTGGTCTGCATGAGCTCGATGTTCTGCTTGATCGACTCCGGGCCGAAGGTGGCGAACTGCTCGGCCTGCTCGGCGGCCAGGCCGGGCTGGCCTTCGACCAGGCCGGCGACGGCGGGGACGTCCAGGTGCGCGTGCACATCGATGACCGGGGTCGCCCCGGCCGGGCCGGTCACGGCTGCACGCACCGGTTGCGCTGGGTGCCCAGATCGACGGCGTCGCCGGTGATGGTGGCCTCCATGACGTCACCGGGTTGCAGGTAGCGGCCGTAGTGGGCGCCGTTGCCGGCGGGCGAGCCGGTCAGCAGCAGGTCACCGGGGCGCAGCGGGGTGATGGCGGAGACGTGGGCGATCAGCTCGGGCACGCCGAAGATCATGTCAGCGGTGGTCTCGTCCTGCATGGTCTGCGCCGTTGAGCTTGAGCGTGACCCGCAGGTCGGCGGGGTCGGGCACGAACGCGGCCGGCACCAGCCACGGGCCCAGGGGCAGGAACGTGGGGGCGTTCTTGCCCGCCAGCCAGTCGGTGCCCAGCCCGGGCATGTCGGGCCGGAACACCCGGTCCCGGGTGGTCAGGTCGTTGGCGATCACGTAGCCGGCCACGTGGCTCAGAGCGTCCTCGGTGCCGACGCGGTAGGCCTCGCGGCCGATGACCACGCCCAGCTCCAGCTCCCAGTCGTGCTGGGTGCCGATGTCGGGCAGCACCACGTTGTCGTCCGGGCCGCAGATGGCCGAGGCCAGGCCGATGAACACGTACGGAGTACCGCTGGCGGCCCGCTCCTCCATCAGCGCGGTGGCCTGGCGGTGGGTGGCCTCGGGATCGTCGTCGCCCTGCTCGGCGGCGGACGCCATCATCAGCTGGACCACGTGCGTCTTGTAGTTGGCGCCGCTCTGGAAGATCTGCCCGGGCCGCAGCGGGGCCAGCCGGGCAAAGTCGCCGACCGGGCGGATCAATTCGGCCCAGCGCTGCCCGCCCCGGGTTTCGTCGACCACGTCCCCGAGCAGCTTGGCGTTGGCCGGCCAGTCGTCCAGCAGCGCGTCCAGGTCGGGGGCGGCCGGGAGCAGGGCGGCCAGCGGGGCCACCTCGCCGCCCACGACCACGCCGGTGAACTCGTCGGCGCGGGGGCCGAAGTCCGTGTGGGTGCGGAACCGGCCCAGGGCGTAGGGAGTGGCAACCATGATCAGATCCTAGGCAGGGCCCGGCCGGCGGGGAATGGCGTCCCCTGGATGGCCGCCATCGACGCCAGTGATGATCACGGTAACCATCAGGGGAGGTTGGCGGCCAGGGTGGTCACGCACTCGCGCAGCCAGTGGTGGGCCGGGTCGTTGTGGAACACCGGGTGCCAGAACATGGTCTCGGCGATGGGCTGCAGCGGCACCGGCGGCTCCAGCACCCGCAGCTCGCGGCGGACCGGGGTGCTGCTGACCAGCCGCTCGTGCACGAACGCGAACAGCGAGGTGCCGGGCAGCAGCCACGGCACCAGGGTGAAGCTGAGGGTGGACAGGGCCACGTGCGGTTCGATGCCGAGCTGTGCCAGCTGGATGTCGACGAAGGCGGCGCCGCCGGAGGTGGCGTTGTACTTCACGTAGCGGAGCTGGGTCAGCTGGTCCCGGGTCAGGGTGTCGCCGACCTCGCGGTGCTGGTTCCAGACCGCGGCGACGTAGCGGTCGGTGAACAGGACCCGCTGCGGCAGCTGCCGCATGCCGGCCGACGCGATCTCGCGCGGCGCGATGACCAGGTCGACCTGGGCCCGCTCCAGCGACACTTCCATCGCGGCCGACACCGGAATCACGTTGACCGCGACGTTGGGCGCCTCGGCGTACAGCCGTTCCAGCAGCGGGCGGAGCAGGATCAAGGTCACGTAGTCGCTGGCCACCACGGTGAACGTGCGCTGGTCGGTGGCCGGGTCGAAGTGCGGGCTGGTCGCCAGCAGCTGCTCCAGGCTGGTCAGCACGGCACGCACCGGCTCGACCAGCGACTGGCCCAGCGGGGTCAGCTCGTGCACCCGGCCGCTGCGGACCAGCAGCGGGTCGCCGAACAGCCGCCGCAGCCGGGCCAGCGCCGCGCTCATGGCCGACTGGCCGATGCCGACCGCCTCGGCGGCGCGGGTCACGTGTCTCTGCTCGAGCAGAGCGTTCAGCGGCACGACCAGGTTCAGGTCCATGCGCCGCACGGTGTCGGACACGTCCATGACGTGATCATGCCAGCCGGCCGGGCCGGCCCGACAGGCTGTTATCGACCGCGTCGATGATGGGCATCGGCAATCAGGGCTGTCCCCCGCGGGCGGCGCGGCTTACCGTCCAGTCAGTGGCAAGGAGGCCGGTCATGAAGATTCTGGTCGTGGGCGCGGGGATCGGCGGGCTCGGGGCGGCGATCTCGCTGCGGCAGCGCGGCTTCGCCGTGGACGTGGTGGAGATCAAGCCGGAGCTGTCGGTGTACGGGGTCGGCATCAACCAGCCCGCCAACAGCCTGCGGGCGCTGCGCTCCATGGGGGTGCTGGACCAGATCGTCGCGGCCGGCTGCCAGTACGACCACACCGACTTCTTCGCCGCCGACGGCGAGCTGATCGTGCACGTGCCCAGCATCATGGGCGGCGACGTGCCCGCCAACACCGCGCTGTCCCGGCTCAACCTGCACAAGATCCTGATCGGCGCGGCCGAGCGGCACGACGTGAAGATCAGCTACGGCACGACCGTCGAGCGGTTCACCGACACCGGGCGGGCGGTGGACGTGCGGTTCACCGACGGCCGGCAGGAGAGCTACGACCTGGTGGCCGCGTTCGACGGGATCAAGTCGGCCACCCGCCGGGCGGTCTTCGGACCCGAGCATGACGCGGTCTACTCGGGGTTCGGGGTGTTCCGGGTGACGCTGCCGCGACCGGACTACGTGGACGGGGTGCGGGTCTACCAGGCGCTCGGGGTCAAGGCCGGCTACATCCCGCTCAGCGCCACCACCATGTACATGTTCGTGGTCACCCCGGACCGGCAAGGGGTCAGCCACCGCCCGGAGGACTTCGTCTCGATCCTGCGGGACCGGATGGCGCCGTTCGGCGCGCTGCCGGGCGAGGTGCGGGAGGCCCTGAAACCGGGCGACGACATCGTGTACAGCCCGATCTCGGACGTGCTGCTGCCGCTGCCCTGGTTCTCGGGCCGGGTCGGCATCCTGGGCGACGCCGCCCACGCCTGCGCCCCGCACCTGACCCAGGGGGCGGGCATGGCCCTGGAAGACGGCATGGTCCTGGCCGACTGCCTGGACGCGGGCGGCTCCCTGGAGGACCGGCTGCGGGCCTTCGAGCAGCGCCGGTTCCCCCGGGCCCGGCTGGTGCAGGACGTGTCGCACGGCATCCTCCAGGCCGAGATGGGCATCAGCGCCGACCACTACGACCTGGCCATCCAGGGCATGCGGGACCACCTGGTGGAGCAGAGCCACCAGGTCGAAGCGGTCCTGAACCAGCCTGCGTAGCAACTGAGAAGAGGGTTCCCGTGACTGCGACCTCGTTCGACCCGGCGGCGCTGGACGCCGCCGTCCCGCCGCCGCCCCGGCCCGGGCCGCCGCTGCCGCCCGCGATCGCGGCCGCGGCCGTCCCCGCCTCCGAGGTGGCCCGGCGCTCCCCCATCACCCACGTCCGCTACGTGGCCCTGGCCACCGAGGACCTCGCGGCCACGGTCGCCTTCTACCAGGGCATCTGGGGCCTGTACGAGGTGGGCCGGGACGGCGACGTGGTCTACCTGGGCGCGGTCGGCAGCCCGGAACCGTTCGTGGTCCGGGTCCGCCGGGCCAGCGAGCGCCGCACCGACCTGATCGCGTTCGGCGCCCCGGACCGGGCCGCGGTGGACGGCCTGGCCGCGCGGCTGGGCACGGACGGCGTGCGCCTCGCGGCCGAACCCGGGGTCCGGGGCGGACCGGGCGGCGGCTACGGCTTCCGGTTCTTCGACCCGGACGGGCGCCTGGTCGAGGTGGCGGCCGAGGTGGCGGCCAAGCCGTTCCGGGAGATCGAGCCGGGCGAGTCGGTGCCCCGCAAGCTGAGCCACATCGTGGTCAACTCACCCGACGCGCCGGGGCTGGTGGCGTTCTACGAGCGGTATTTCGGATTGCGGCTGTCGGACTGGCTCGAGGACCGGATGGCGTTCCTGCGCTGCTCGGCCGACCATCACAGCCTGGCCATCGCGGCCGGGCCGGTGGCCGGACTCAACCACGTGTCCTTCGAAATGAGGGATATCGACGAATACATGCGGGGCACCGGGCGGATGGTGCGGCACGGGCACGCCCCGCTCTGGGGGCCGGGGCGGCACAGCTCCGGCGACAACGTGTACTCCTACTTCGCGGGCCCGGACGACTTCGTGGTCGAGTACACCACCGCGCTGGAGCGGATCGCCGACGAGGACGCCTGGGTGCCGCGGGTCTGGCCCGCCTCGCCTGAGTACGCGGACCGCTGGGGCACGGCCGGGCCGGGTGAGGACCTGTTCGCGCTGTGGCACCGCACTCCCCCGGAGACGGGGCTCTGGGTTCCGGCGCCGGTCTGAGCGCGCCGTCTGAGCGCACTGTCTGAAAGGCTGCGGTCATGAGTGCTAGCCGTCATGAGCATCCCGAGCTGGGGCCGCCGGAGCTGATCGAAGTGGCGGACCGGGTCTTCGCCTACATCCAGCCCGATGGGACCTGGTACATCAACAACACCGGCTTCGTGGTCGGCGACGAGTCGGTGATCAGCATTGACGCCTGCTCGACCGAACGTCGGACCCGTGCCTACCGGGACCGGATCGCGTCCGTCACCCCGGCCCCGGTGACGACCCTGGTCAACACCCACCACCACGGTGACCACACCTACGGCAACTTCGTGTTCTCCCCGGCCACGATCGTGGCCCAGGAGAACTGCCGGGCCGAGATGCTGGCCTACGGCTTCCCCGGCAACACCGGCGTGTGGGAGCCGGTCGACTGGGGCGAGGTGAAGGTGGCCCCGCCGACGCTCACGTTCACCGACCGGGTCCGGCTCTGGTCCGGCGACCGGCCGGTCGAGGTCAGCTACGTCGGGCAGGCCGCGCACACCTCCAACGACAGCCTGGTCTGGCTGCCCGAGCAGGAGGTGCTGTTCTGCGGCGACCTGCTGTTCAACGGGGGCACGCCGTTCCTGCTGATGGGCTCGGTGCGCGGCGCCATCGACGTGCTCACCTCGGTGGTGGCCCCCATCCCGGCCCGGGTCATCGTGCCCGGGCACGGCGCCCCCTGCGACCACGAGCTGATCACCACCGTGGTCGGGTACCTGGAGTTCGTGCTGGACACCGCGCGCCAGGGCATCGAGGCCGGGCTGGCCCCGCTGGACCTGGCCCAGCAGACCGACCTGGGCCGGTACGACGGCTGGCTGGACCGCGAGCGCATCGTGGGCAACCTGCACCGGGCCTACGCCGATCTCGGGGCCCGGGACGGGGTGGACCTGCTGGCGGCGCTGAAGGACATGGTGACGTTCAACGGGGGGCAGCCGCTGTCGTGTTACGCGTGAACGCCACCTGTCATGAGTAAAAAGTATCTTGACTGCTGACAGGCCGGTTAGCTAGCGTCGCTGAACGTCGGGGCGTTCAGGCGAGGTTGGAGCTGACGGTGGCGGTGGCGCGGGAGCGGCGTGGATCGGGGTTCGCGGGGGCGGGGCTGGGGCTGGCCGTGCTGTCGGCGGCGACGTTCGGGACGTCGGGGACGTTCGCGGACGGGCTGATCCGCTCCGGGTGGAGCCCGGCGGCGGCGGTCACGATCCGGATCGCGCTGTCGGCGGTGATCCTGACCGTCCCGGCACTGATTTCGCTGCGCGGGCGGTGGGCGCTGCTGCGCCGGGACGCGCCCAAGGTCGCGCTGTACGGGCTGCTGGCGGTGGCGGGTTGCCAGCTGTTCTACTTCAACGCGCTGCAGCGCATCCCGGTCGGCGTGGCCCTGCTGCTGGAATACCTCGGGTCGGTGCTGGTGGTCGGCTGGGTGTGGCTGCGGCACGGAGAACGCCCGAGCCGGCGCACGGTGGCGGGCGCGGTGGCGGCCATCGCCGGGCTGGTCATGGTGCTCAACCTGACCGGCTCGGTCCACGTCGACCCGATCGGGCTGATGTGGGGGCTGCTGGCCGCGTGCGGCCTGGCCGCCTACTTCGTGATCTCGGCCTCGCCGGCGGGCGGGGGTTCTGGGGGCGGGGGTTCTGGCGGGTGGGGCGCCCGCGGAGCCGCTGCCGCCGATCGCGATGGCCTGGGGCGCGATGTGCGTGGGCGCGGTGGCGCTGGCGGTGCTCGGCTTCACCGGGGCGCTGCCGCTGCACGCGACCAACGCCAACGTCCGCCTCCTGGGCCTGCACGTGAGCTGGATCGTGCCGGTGCTGGGGCTGTCGCTGGTGGCGGCGGTCATCGCCTACGTGGCCGGCATCGGGGCGGCCCGGCGGCTGGGGGCCAAACTGGCCTCGTTCATCGGCATGACCGAGGTGCTGTTCGCGATCCTGTTCGCCTGGCTGGCCCTGGGCCAGCTGCCCACACCCATCCAGTTCGTGGGCGGGGCGTTCATCCTGGTCGGGATCGCCCTGGTCCGAGCGGGCGAGAAGGCGCCGGTCCCGGTGACGGCGGATGAGTCCGAGGTCGAGGCGGCTCAGCACCGGGAGCCGGGGCTCGTCTAGCCACGAGCGGTGGCCGGGGCGGTTTCTGGTCCCGTGACCGTTAGGGTGGTCGCGGACGAATTCCCCGATCGCTGGGAGCAGCAGTGGGCCAGACCACCGACGGCGGCGAGGCCGGCCAGATCCGGGCGTCGGACGCCGAGCGTGATGCGACCGTCGAGCGGCTCCGGGACGCGGCCGGTGAGGGCCGGCTGACGCTGGAGGAGTTCAGCGACCGGATGGAGCAGGCCACCACGGCGCGGACCCGCACCGAACTGGACCGGCTGGTCACCGACCTGCCCGCCGCCACCGGGAGCGGCACCGGGACGGTGGTGGCGCCAGGCTCGTCGGGCGCCCCGACCTGGCACGTCTCCCCCATCGGCGGGCTGAGCGTGTCCGGGCCCTGGCGGATGGGCCGCCACGTGGTGGTGATCGCCCTGATTGGCGGGGCCGACCTGGACCTGAGCCAGGCCGAGCTGGCCGCCCGGGACGTGACCCTCACCAAGGTCTCCATCATCGGCGGGGTGCACGCCCGCATCCCGCACGGGATCCGGGTCGACGCCAGCGGGCTGAGCCTGCTCGGCGGCACCTCGGTCGAAGGCGCCCCCGACCCGGGCCCGGGCGCACCGACCATCCATATCCGGGCGTTTTCGATCATCGGCGGGATCCGGATCCGCCGCGGCAGCAGCGGCCGGCGGTCCCGCGCCGACCGAGGTCAGGCCCGGCAAACGCCGTGGGACGATCGGCAGGCGCGGATCGACGCCCACCGGGCCCGGCACGACGATCGGCGGGCCTGGAAGGACGAGCGGCGGCGGCAGCGGCGCGGCTACTGAGTCCGGAGTCCTGGGATAGGTGCGCTGGGCCCGGCGGGCTGAGGCAGCGAGCTCGGTTTGGTCAAGTGGCCAGACTTCTTTGGGCAAGTGCCCAAATTTATGGGCTAACCCATTTCGTTTTCGGGATAGGCGTTCGGATTCTTCGCTTTTCGCGGATGATTAGGTGGCGCGGCAAGCCGTCACGCCCGCAGTTGTGAAACATCCGTGAAACGAAACATTTCGAAGGGATCCCCGGGCCCGGCGTTTGCCGGTACTCATTAACCAGGGTTCAGCGCCTTTGACGCGTCAGCAGCCAGAAAGTAGACGCGTCGGTAATTTCCCCTCCCATTCGGATACGGAAAATCGGTCAACGCGGCCGCGGTCAGTCTTTCCTGGCCACGCCGCCGATGAGCCCGTGGGTGAGCGGGGACGGCACGTCCGCGGCCGGGTCGGGACGCCATTGCGGCAGCGGGACCAGGCCGGGCTCGATCATCGTCCAGTCGCCGAACCAGCTCCGGACCACGTTGGCCGGCCGCCAGTACCCGGTGCCGAGCTGGTCGTGCAGGATGCGCTCGACCTCCCGGGCCACCCCCTGCTCCTCCGGGTACTCGGGTCCCGGCTGGGCGAAGCTGGAGATGGCCAGGTAGCTGCCGCGGGGCAGAGCTCCTCGCAGCGCGGCCATGATCGCGTCCGGCTCGTTCTTGTCGTCCACGTGGTGCATGACCGCGATCAGCAGCAGGCCCACCGGCTCGGAGAGGTCCAGGAAGCCCCGGATCTCCGGGTGCCCGATGACTTCCGCGGGCCACCGGACGTCCGCGGTCACCACCTCGGTGGTCTGCCGGTCGGCCAGCAGAGCCTCCCCATGGATGTGAACCACCGGGTCGTTGTCCACGTACACCGTGCGGACCTCGGGGTTGAGCTCGTGCGCGACCTCGTGCACGTTGCCCGCGGTGGGCAGGCCCGAGCCGATGTCCAGCAACTGCGTCATTCCCGCCTCGCCCACCAGGTAGCGGACCACGCGACGCAGGAACGCCCGGTTGGCCCGGGCCACGGCCGGCGCGTCCTCCGAAACCCGCAGCACCGACTCGACGACCTGCCGGTCGGCGGCGAAATTGTCTTTGCCACCGAGGAAGGCGTCATAGACGCGTGCGATGTTCGGCATCCGGGCGTCAACACCCGGAGGCGGATACTTGCTAAAGGGGCGGGAACGATCCTCTCCGGCCACTTAGGCCTCCATATCCGGTTAGGAACGGGCCCCCCGACCTGTGCGCAACTTTATCCTGAAAATTGCATAGCCAAGCTGCCGGATCCGTCGTTTTTTGAGAAACAGTTTCTGGCCGCCGAGGGAGTCCGGACACATATGACCGACGTCCAGGTAGGAAGGGAAAAAGGTCCCTGGCATTACGCGTCGGATGGTGGCTAGGCCACACAGCCGGACACATTTGACGGCCGATACGTATGCATGAGTGTCCGGATGGGGACCGTAACGGGCAGTTCTGGCCGAGTGGGCCGGTGGCCGGGGTGGGCGGGCCGGCGAGACTAGCGGGATGCGGGTGACCGGAGTGGACGGGTGCCGGAGCGGGTGGGCCGCGGTTGAGCTGGAGGTGGACGGGGCGCGACGGGCCGGCCGGAGTGACGGTGCGGCTGGCGGGGTCCCTGGCCGAACTGCTGGCCGGGACGGCGGCGGGGCAGGTGGTGGGGATCGACATGCCGCTGGGGTTGCTGGCCCGGGGATGGCGGACCGCCGATGGCGAGGCCCGGCGGCGGCTGGGGCCGCGGCGGAGTTCGATCTTCGGTATCCCGCCCGCGTCGGTGTGGCAGCAGCCGGACTACCAGGCCGCGCTGGCCGAGTGCCGGCGGCTGACCGGGCAGGGGTTCAGCATTCAGGCCTGGGGGCTGCGGCCCAAACTGCTGGAGGCCGGGCAGTACCGCCGGACCGGCGCGCAGCGGCTGTACGAGGTGCACCCCGAACTGTCGTTCGCCGGCCTGGCCGGGGCGCCGCTGCCGGAGCCCAAGCACCGGCCGGCCGGGCAAGCGCTGCGGCGGTCGCTGCTGGCCGCGGCCGGGCTGGACCTGCCGGACGACCCGGCCTGGCGCCGGGCCACCGCCGACGTGCTGGACGCGGCCGCCGTGGCCTGGACCGCGCACCGGATCGCGACCGGGCAGGCGGGTGTGCTGCCCGATCCGCCCCAGACCGGCGACGATGGCCTGGAGATCGCGATCCGGTACTGACCGCGGTCAGGCCGGGGTGACGCGGGCCTGGTTGGCCAGGGCGACCGGGTTGCCGTCGGGATCGGCGATGGTGGCGACCCGCTCACCCCAGGCCATGTCGGCCGGGTCGGCCAGCACCGGGACGCCTTCGGCGCGCAGCGCGGCGATCAGCGTGTCGACGTCGTCGGTGTAGACGAACATCTCGAACCTGGGGCCGTCGCCGAGAGCCAGGCCGTAGCGGTCCTGAGCCCATGCGCGGGCGGTCACCGCCAGCTCGGCGTCGTCGCGGCGGAGACCGACGTAACCGGGCTGGCCGTCCGGTTTCAGCTCGACGTACCGGGCGAAGCCCAGCCGCTCCCAGAACCGGGCCGTGCTCTCGACGTCGGTGGCGTAGACCACCGGGAACGCTCGCTTCGGCATGTGCGCAGGCTAACGGGGCGCAGTGGGCAGCGCGGTGAAGTCGGCGAAGTCGAAGCCGGGGGCGACCACGCAGCTGACCAGGACCTCCTGGTCGGCGGCGGGGCGGGCCGACTGCCAGTGGCCGCCGGGGATGATGTGCTGCGGGGCCTGGCCCGCGGCCAGATCGGGGCCCAGGGTGACCGTGGCCGGGTCCGCGACCGGCTCGGAGCCGGTGCCGCCGAGCCGCAGCGTGAGCGGGCCGCCCGCGTGCCACAGCCACACCTCGTCCGAGCGGACCGTGTGCCAGGCCGACTCGGTGCCCGGGCGGAGCAGGAAGTAGATGGCGGTGGCGGCCGGCCGCGAGCCGGGGTAGCCGTCCGGCTGGTAGGAGGGGCCCGCGGCCCAGGTCTGCCGATACCAGCCGCCTTCGGGATGGGGCACCAGGCCGAGGGCTTCGGCGGTGGCCGGGCGCGGGTCGAACCCGGTGAACCGGCCGTCCGGGTCGCACCGGGCGAACCGGACCTCAGTGACCGCGGCCCGTTCGACCGGGCCGTAGACGTGCGGAAACAGCGTGCCCGCGGGCGCCCCGGGCGGCGGGGCGGGGTCGGCGGCCTCGAAGCGCACCGGGGCCGACAGCCGCGACTCGTCCAGGATCAGCGCGACCAGCGGCAGGGCCGAGCCGGTGAACCGGTCGTTGGCCACGGCCAGGCTGACCGCTTCGTCCGGCGAGGCATGGACGAACGGCGCCGCGCCGGGGGTGCCGGCGTGCTCGGTGCCGGGCACGTACGGCGCGTCCCCGGCCGACTGCCAGTCGGGCAGCGGCAGCAGATGCCAGATCATGCGCGGGACCCTATCCGAGCGGCCCTATCCGAGCGGCACGGGGTACCAGGCGGCCGGGTCGCCGGGGTGAGCGGTGAAGTCGTAGCGCAGGCCTTCGGGGGTGAAGGCGACCAGCGAGATCGAGGTGGTGCCCCAGAGCTGGCCGTCGCCGAACTCACGCCGGACGATCAGGGCGCGCGGGTCGTCGGTGGACAGCCCGTCGCCGTTGAGCAGGGGTAGCCAGGGGGCCCAGGCCGCGTCGACCGTGTCCCCGGGCTTGGGCTGCGGGAACGGGACCGAGGCCAGCCGGGCCTGGAAGTGGCGGATCCGCATCGTCTCGTGTTCACCGGCGTCGGGCCGCAGGTCACCGGCCAGCCCGCTGTTGACCAGCAGGTGCAGGCCGGGGCTGAGGGTGCGGCGGGTGAACCGGTCGCCGTCCCAGTTGAGCAGGTCGGCCCGGCCCCGGCTGGCCACCACGAGCAGGAACGGGTCGAAAACGGTGAGGCCAGCGGGGTCGGCGGTGAGGTCCACGGGCCGCGGGGTGCTCGCAGAGGTGGGGGCGATAGGCGCGCGGGCGGCGGCGCGGAGGGGAAGCTCACCGCGGGACTGACGGGTAATAGCCGGGGCCGGGTGGCCGCGGCCGTTGAGGATGCAGGCCACCCGGGGCACGGTGGGGTCCACGGCCAGCCAGGTGCCGCCGGCCCGCTGGTCACGGCCGCCGATCAGGGCCGGGTAGTCCGGCCAGAGATGGGCGGGGGGCAGCCAGGCGCGCTGCAGGAACTCGTCCCGGACCCCGGCCAGCAGGACGGTCCCGTCCGGGCCGAGACCGAGGATGGCGGTGCACATGGCTCCATTCCAGCAGAAACCCGGTAGCGGTCCGGCCCGGGCCCGGACCACCATGGGGCTCATGACCGAACTGCGCACGGTGCGAGCCGGGGACTGGCAGGCGATGCGGGACATCCGGCTGGACGCCCTGTGCGAGGCACCGTACGCGTTCGCCTCCACCTACGACCGGGAGGCGGCCTACCCCGAGCAGACCTGGCAGGAGCGGGCCGCCGCGGGCAACAGCATCCTGGCCTACCTGCCGGAGTCCGGCGCGGCGCCGGTGGGCCTGGTGGCCGCGATCGAACTGGTTCCCGGTGAGCTGGAGCTGGTCTCGATGTGGGTCCGCCCCGAGGCCCGCGGCCGGCAGGTCGGATCGGCGCTGGTCGAGGCGGTCATGGCCTACGCCCGGGCCCGGCCGGTGCCGCGGGTGCACCTGTGGGTGACCGAGACCAACAAGCCGGCCCGGCGGCTGTACGAGCGGTGCGGGTTCACCCCCACCGGCGAGCGGCAGCCGCTGCCGTCGGACCCGGCGCTGATGGAGCTGGCCATGGCCCGGGCGGTGGAACCGTCGGCCGCGAAGCCGGTGAGTTAGGCGAGTGCCTCCTGGCTGTCATGGTGTGACGGTTGATGGCACAGCCGCGTCGGCGGTCAGGGGTAAGCGTCGGGTGTGGTGCGGTACTGACGACCGGCCGGGGTCGTCCAGATCATGACGCCAGGCTGGGGTTGTTCGAGCCGCCAGCCCTCAGACTGTTTACATCTATGGTGGTGCCGGCAGAGCGGAGCCAGGTCGCATTCGCACGTACGCCCACCATGGTCATAAGGGATCGTGTGATCCAGGTCGCAGCGGGCCGCGGGCCGCTGGCAGCCGGGGGCAGAGCACGTCCGGTTACGGGCCTGGATCAAGTGCTGGAGCTTGCGGCTGGGCTGGTAGCCGGGTTCCTGATGGCGGTGGTCGCAGCCGCCCCGGGCGAGCGGAGTGATCGACACACTCAGGCCCTGGGTAGTGAGCTTCGGCCAGGCGCTGGGTCCGGGCAGGCAGCTGTGGCCGATCGCCTGGCCGTCCTGGGCGGTGACGGTGAGGCAGAATCGGCTGGCGGGGTGGGCGGCTGCGGCAGCCAGCAGATCGCGGGCCAGGGGCCCGTCGACCGGGCCGAACCCGGCCGCCAGCCCGGGGGCATTGCTGTGGCCGGTGCCGGTGTCGAGGGAGACGGTGAGATTGACCCGGGAGGCTATCGGTGGGCTGGGGTCGGGCCGTTGGGCCGGCGAGCCTGAATCGGGTGGGGGTGCGGGGATCGATTCGCGGTCGAGAAGAGTGTCCAGGTAGGCGCAGGCGCGGAGCTCTTCCAGCGTCCCGGCCAGCCCGGCGTTACGCAGGGTGCGGGCGCGGTCCGTCAGACGCTGGTCGGCGGCCAGCACGTCCGCCGGCGGGAGGCCGAAGCCGGCCAGGGCGGCGGTGCCGGCGTCTTCGCGCCAGCGGCGGACCCGCGGGTCCTTCAGGGCTTCCTCACGGCGCTGGGCCGCAGCCTCGGGATCAACCGCGATGACCGCCTTGCCCAGGGCAACCCGCAGCTGCCCGGTGGTCTGGCCCGCCGCTGCCGGGAAAATCAGGGCCTCAACTCGAGCGGCGTCGTCATCGGAAAGGTCCCGGGTCATGTCGGCGATCAGCCGGGCCTGCGGCTCGTCAATGAGCCCCTCGTGCAGGGCCCGGGCGGTGACCGGCAGCCTGGTCTCCAGATCCAGCGCCACCGCGGAGAGGGCGTCGGCAGAACGGCCGGTCAAGGTCAGCGCGGCCGCGACCTCATCGACCACGAACTCGCTGATCTGCGCCGGAAACTGCCCCGGAGCCGCCGACGGCGTCCGGTCTGCGGGGCGGCGGCGGGTCAGCTCCGCGACCGCCGCCATGAGGCCTGAACTGCTCCAGGACTGGAGTCGCCGCCATGCTCCCATAACATCGATGAGCTCATCATCGGGCAGACCAGCGAGGTGGCCGTCGCGGGTGGCGGCGTCGGCCAAGCCAGCCAGCAGCGCGCCGGGAGCACGGGTACCCAGGGAACCGCCGGAGGTGAAACCGGCCCCTGAACCGGGCGGGCCCGGCTGGTTGCCGCCGTGGTCGGGGAGCATTTCCGTGGTCACTGTGTCACCGCCTCCAAGAATCGTTATTCGATACTTTTAGAACATTTTATCGAGCGATGCGGGAGTGGGCTAGCAATCACGGGCAAGTACACACGAATCTGCACGCGGAGTGACATCTGTGGCGGGTGATATGGGAGGCAGACGGCGCGGGGCGCTAAGCGGGGAGATCGGCCGAGCGGCGCGGCCGGATAGGCGGCGGCCGGTCTCGGACGGGGCGGCTAGGCGGCCCGGTCGGCCTTGGCCGCGTACCAGGCGGCCTCGGCCTCGCCCATCGGGGTGGACGGCGGGGCCTGCACGAACGGCCAGATCTCCTCGGCGATGCCCCGCCAGTCCCGGGTCGCGGTCAGCTCCCCGAGCAGGGCGAACACCCCCAGGTTGATCCGCTGCAGGATCACGTAGGAGCGCGGCACCTGGATGAAGGGGGCCAGCGGGCTGCGCACGTCGAAGAACCGGCGCACCACCGCCGAGGCGTAGTCGCCGGTGATGGTGAGCAGCCCGGGCTTGCGGATGGTGTCGTAGAACACGGCCAGGTGGTCGACGACCAGGTCGGTGCTGACCGGCGCGTCCGGCTGCAGGAACTCGGCGTCGACCAGGCTCTGCCGGAACGCCTCGGCGTCGTCCTCCACGCACAGGTAGCGGGCCATGTCCATGAGCGGCTTGAGCTCGTCCCGGCTGAAGTACTTGACCAGCCCGTAGTCCAGGAACGTGACCTTGCCGTCGCCGTGGAACAGGTAGTTGCCCGGGTGCGGGTCACCGTTGAAGGCCCGCATGTCGTACAGGCTGCGGAACACGTAGCGGTAGATGGTCTCCCCGGCCAGGTCCCGTTCGTGCTGGGACCAGGTGGCCAGCTCGGCGAAGCGCGCGCCGGTGGCCAGGTCGCTGGTGACCACCCGCCGGGTGGACAGCTCGGGCACGATCTTGGGCACGTGGATGGTGGGGTGGCCGTCGTAGTACTCGGCGAACCGGCGCTGGTTCTCGGCCTCGCGCCGGTAGTCGAGTTCCTCGGCGACCCGGTCCCGCAGCTCGCCCAGGAGCGCGTCCACGTCCTGCCCGGGCGCGGTGATCTTCAGCATCCGGCGCAGCAGCGACACGTTGCGCAGGTCGGCCGCGATGGTCTCGGCGATGCCGGGGTACTGGACCTTGACCGCGACGGCCCGGCCGTCGTGGGTGATGGCCCGGTGCACCTGCCCGATCGAGGCGGCCGCGATCGGCTCGGGGTCCCAGCGCTGCGAAGACCTGCTCGGGCGGCAGGCCGAACTCCTCGGCGATGACCCCGGCGGCCAGCTCGGCGCTCATCGGGGGCACGCTGTCCTGGAGCCGGCCCAGCGTGCGGCGGACCTCGGGGGCCAGGCCGTCGTCCACGTAGCTGGCCATCTGGCCGATCTTCATCAGCACGCCCTTCATCGCCCCCAGAGTGGAAGCGACGTCCTCGGCGGTCTGCAGGGCCAGGTCGTTGCGGAGCTGCTGGCGCTGCTCCCCCGCGGTCATGAACAGCCGCGGCGCGTTCCCGGCGTACCGGGCCCCGCCCCGGGCCACCAGCCGGATCGCGGCCAGGCCGCGGCCCAGCCGCAGCGAGCCGGTCCGGCGCACGGCGATGACGGCCGCGGCGCCCAGACCGGCGGAAGCGCCGAGGGCCAGGGCGGCCTTGATGTGCTTGTTCATCGGTGGGTGCGGGCTCCTCGTCAGCGGGGGTCAGGCGGCGCGGGCGGCGCGCATGCGCAGGGCCAGCCGCTGCCGGGCCTCCAGCACGCCGGGCTCGGCCAGGAACACGGTGTCGAGCACGCCCAGGGCCTGCCGGATCTCGGTACGGCGCTCGTCGGTCAGCGGCGGCGTCCAGCTGATACCCGTACAGGTCGCGGGCCCAGTCCGGCAGCGAGGCGATCGTGCCCTCCCGGACGTCCTGCCAGATCTCGGCCACGTCCGGGTCCAGCCCGGGCGGGTCGAGCAGGTAGGCCATGGACTCCCGGGCGGCCGGGGTGGCCTGCAGGATGGGCCGGACCGAGGCCAGGTACTCCGCGAGGGCGGCCACGCTGGCCGGGACCATGGCCGCGCGGAATGCCGACCAGTTCGGCCGCGGCCACCATCTCGGCCACGTAGCGGTCGGCGTCCTGATCGGACAGCCCGGCCCCGAACAGCCGGACGGCCACGATCGTCGAATCCACCAGCGCCGCGTGCACCCACAGCAGCAGCCCGGGGTCGTCGGCCGCGTAGGGCTGGCCGGTGATCGGGTCGGTGCCGCGTACGTGCTCGTGGATGCGCCGGACCCGGGCCGACACCCGCTCGGCGGTGGCCCGGTCCCCCACGCTGACCGTGGTGACGTAGGACTGGGTCGCGGCCAGCCGCCCCACCGGGTCCTGCCGCCAGTCGCTGTGCTGGTCCACGCCGGCCATGGCCAGCGGGTGCAGGGCCTGGATCATCAGCGAGCGCAGCCCGCCGATCACCCCGGACAGGTCGGTGCTCAGCCGCCAGGTCACGCTGTGCGGGCCAAAGAAGCCGTCGTCGGCCGGGTCCTCGGGCACGCTGGCCGCGTACGACGTGGCCGACCGCTCGACCAGGCCGGACACGTCCCCATAGGCATCTGCTGCGGAATCAGCCGCCACGGTTCACTCTCCAGGTAACAACGAGGTCACATCCAAACTACCCGGTGGTAAGCAGGAGAAATGACTACGGGTACCGGATCCGGCCGACCTCCGGACGAGCGGCCGACGAGCCGCCGGGGATGCGGGCGGCCCTGGACGCCGAACGGCGGGCCACGCTGGATCAGGTGGCCGGGCTGGAACGGGATTTCGGCAGCATCGTGGCCGCGTCCCAGGCCGACAACGCCGACGACGAGCACGACCCCGAGGGCGCCACCATCGCCTGGGAGCGCCAGCACGTGGCCGCCCTGCTGGAGCAGGCCCGGGAACACCTGGCCGCGATCGACGAGGCGCTGGGCCGGCTGAGGGCGGGCGGCTACGGGCGCTGTGAGGTCTGCGGCCAGCCGATCGCGCCCGAACGCCTGGCCGCCCGGCCCACGGCCACCCGGTGCCTGGCCTGCGCCAGCACCGGCCGGAGACGCTGACGCCCGGCGGTCAGGGGCGCGGCTGGATCGGGGTGGCCTGGTGGAAATAGGCCCGCCAGCTCGGCCCGGTGCGCAGCCACATGGTGACCCGGCGGGCGCGCTTGGCCCCCTGCTCGCTCACGTAGGTGACGATGATGGTCGAGTTGGAGAGCCGGACGCCGGCCAGCTCGACCGCGGTCCGCGGGCTCAGGTCCCGGCCGGTGGACGCACTGGTCAGCAGGGTAATGAGCTCGGACCGGCCGAAGCGGCGCCCGTCCGGCGTGACCTCACTGAAGTCCGGGTGCAGCAGGGCCTCGAGGTCGGCGTGGCTGGTGTCCGGCGCCAGCAGGCGCAGTTCGTGGTCGAGGACGGTCCGCACGTCTTCGTCCGCTGAGGTCTCGGTCATCCGCCCACCCTAGCCAGGCTCGGTCTTCCTTCCGGCCCCAGTTGACTGGGCTAAGCCGGTAAGGGCTGCGGTGAGCTAGCCCGGCTAGGCCGGGCGTGACCAGGCGTTCGCGCTGGCCCGGCCGCACTGCTGCCGCCCGGGCTGGAGGACCGGGCGGCCGCGCCGCTGGTGGCGGCGGTGGGCGGCGACCCCGACCTGGCCCGGGCCGCCTGGGCGTTCGCGCACGGCATGGTCATGCTCGAACTGAACGAGCGGTTTCCCCCCGGCGCCGACCTGGACGCCGCGTGGCAGGCGGGCCTCCGAGGTTTCGCCCGGGGGCAGCCAGTAAGCCCTGGTCACCGGGGGCCTCCGGTCAGGGCCGGGCTTCGAGGCGGGCGGAGACTTCGCGGTAGCGGGCCACCGGGACGAGATGGACGCCCTGAAAGGCGCCGCTGGCGCGTAGCCGCTGAATCTGCTCCACGGCGGCGTCGACTCCGGCGTTCTGGTCGGCGGCGACCTGGTCGATGAGCCGGGACGGGATGTCGATGTCGGGGATGGCGGCGGCCAGGCGGCGGGCCATGCCCGCGCTGGCCAGGACCATGACGCCGGCGTAGACGGGGAGGTCGACGGGGTTGGCGTCACGCCAGCGCAACTGGGCCTCGACCGAATAGCTGATCTGAGTGAACAGAAAGTCGGCGGTTTGCTTCCAGCGCGGCAGCGGCCGCAGCGCGGCGGCGGCGCCGATCCGCCACGGGGCTACATCGGTGAACACCGGGTCGGTGCCGCAGCCGCGGGCCTCTTCGATCATCGAGCGGACGGTCAGGTCGCTGGTGCGACCACCCGAGCTGGGCTTGTCACCGTGCACGAACAGGAACTGGCTGACGCCGTAGGCGGCCGCGGTGAGCAGGTCACGGCGGAAACCCAGCAGATTGCGGTCCCGGGAGTTGAGGCAGGCGATGGTGTTCCCGCCCATGGCCTGCACCTCGTGCGCGACCGCGATGCTGGACACGGTGGCGCGGCCGAGGTGGTTGTCCGGGATCAGGAAGGCGTCGGCGACCGGGCTCAGCACCCCGATCTGGTGGCGGGCGTGCTTGAGGTCGGGCCCGGTCGGGGGCTCGATCTCGCAGATCACTTCGAAGGACCGCTCCATGGCGATCACGCTAAGCCAAAACCCGGCCCGCGACCGGCACTACGGCCGGCCGGGCCCACGGGGATGCGGTTGCGGGCACACGGGGATGCGGTTGCCAGTGAGGCGGGTTACGGCTCGCCGGAGGCGGGTTACGGGGAGTCGGGTTAACCGGCCCAGTGAACCGGGCCGGAGGCTCGGTGAGTGGCCGGTAATGCGGCGAGGTACCGCAACGCGGGTTCCGGGGGGTCAGGGTTCGTCCCTCCCCAAATGGGAAACTCAAGCCGCAGGTCGCAGACTGGTAGTCGAACAGATGGTCCAGCTCTAAGCTGCTCTGCGCCACTGTAGACCTTGGTCCCTACCGTCGCCTATGCAATCTAGGAGCAACATGGGCGACCGGCCTTTCGAACCTCACGCCCGACCTGGTTTTACCTAGATCCAGAACACGTGGCCTCCGCGACGGATCTCATCATGCAGGCGGACGGCTCGGAGAGATAGTTGGCAGAGTCTTCCACGCGGTCACGACGGCGGGCAGAACCCGAACGGGAGCTACTGAAAAAAATAAGATCAAGATCAAACCGTGGGACTGCGCCCAGGCCCACCAGCACGCACCGCAGTCAGCGCGGTCATCCAGACGCCGCCCAGTACCCCGGTCAGTTCTTCCCACGTCCCCCAGATCACCACGATGGTGGCGAGGTAGAAGATGGCGGCCCCACGCAGCCGCGCGTCCCATGCTTACTGGGGCAGCCGGGTAGCTGCGGCGGTGATGAGCGCGCGGGCCGCGTCGCCGGTGACCGCTTCGGCGGCCATGTCGTCCGCGACGCGGCGGTAGAGGGAGGCGTCGTCGCCGCGCCGCACATCCTCGGCGTGGGGCATTTCCACCACGGCGAGGTCGTCAACGATAAGGAAGCCCAGCAGCGGGATGGCCGCCAGCTGGGTGCGGGGCGGGACGATGCCGATGGTGACGTTGGGCATGTGCGAAGCGGTCAGCAGCCGGTCGTACTGGCCGGCCATCACTGAGGCCGGGCACGGCCAGTAGTCCAGCGCCGCCGCGGTGAAGTAGAACTCAAACGCCTTGCTCTGGTCGTACAGGACCTCTTGCCGGCGCATGGCGGCGTCGATCGTGTCCTCGACGCCGGCGGCGTCTATGCCGAGCGGCCGCCACGCGGCCAGCTTCTGCGCCCGGGCGTAGTCGCGGGTCTGCAGTAGGCCCGGCACGACCAGCACCTGGCAACTGCGGATCCGGTCCCCGCCGCGCACGAGCTGGTCGTACATGACCTGAACCTTGGCGCCCTCCTTGAGGGCGGTCTTCCAGCGGCGGTTGACGACCTCGCCGTCCTCGACCAGGCGCACCAGGCGGTCGGCGGCGGACGCGTCCGTGCGCTCAGCCCACAGCCGGACCTGGCTGGCGCTCGGGAGCCGGCGGCCCGACTCGATGCGGGAAACCCCGGCCTGGCTGGTGCCTATGACTTCGGCTATGTCTGCCTGCTCCAGGCCGGCGGCCCTGCGCAGCTCCCGGAGTTGCTGCGCGAGGCCGCCGGGCTGGACGAGCCATTCGTTGATGGGCTGCACGCCGGCAGCTCTCCGTTCTGGTCAGGCGGCCGCGTATGGCTCCGCCGGGTGTGCGTGGCTGACCGCCAGGTCACGCCACGCACTGTGCCGGTCTATTTCGCCCGGGTCGGTGACGAGAGTGCGGGTGGCAACCTCGCCGGCGTCGTTGTAGGTGATGATGATGAGCGGCCCGCCGTCGAGCAGCCACCAGTCGTACTCTGGCAGGCCGAGGTCACGGGCGGTGGCGCGGGCAAGCAGGCGGATGTCCTCACCGGCCGCGATGTTCTGCGGCGTGAGGGACAGCTCCCAGCGCTGGTAGGTGGTTGGTGGGTCATCGAGCACCCGGACCCGGGCGAGGGGCCGGCGGGCGGGCCGTCGCCGTCGGGGTTGGCTCAAGCTGGGCGGCCGGGGGCGGCGCGGGGATAAGAGGCGGGGGGCGGCGGCGCGGATGAGGACGGCGGTCCAGGTGCGGAAGGGGCGCCAGGGCTCGGCCAGGGCGTGGAGCTGGTCGGGGGTGGGGAGTTCGGAGAAGTCGTAGAGGGAGGCGACCAGGTTGAGGAGGCGGGGCTCGTTGACGGGGAGGACGTCGGTGAAGCCGGTGCCGCGGATGACGATGAGGGCGCTGTAGAAGGGGCCGATGCCCTTGATGGTCTGGAGCTCGGTCATGGCCGCGTCGGGGCCCAGGTCCTTGAGGGTGGTCACGTCGAGGCGGCCCTCGATGGCGGCGCGGGCCACCCCGTGCAGGCGCTCGATCTTGTCCGGGCCGACCCCGGGGAAGGAGTCCACCCGGAGCAGCTGGCTGGGGGTGGGAAACGCGGCCAGGCGCTGTCCGGCCAGGTCGAACGTGCGGCCGTGGGCCTCGCTGAGCAGGGCCCGGATGTGCATCATGGCCCGGGCCGGGCGGCGGGCGCTGAGCACCGACCAGGCCGCGGCCTCGTACGGCGAGTGGAACAGCGGCGGCCGCAGCCCGGGCGCGACGGCCTGCAGGCGGCCGATGACGGGGTCGCGGCCGCCGAGGCGGGCGAACTCGGTGGCGTCGTGGTCGAGCGACAGCACCCGCGCGGTCTGGTCCCGGACCGCGGCCAGGTCGGTGCCGGACGGCGCGAACACGGCCAGGTGCACGTCGCCCCCGTCGTCCTGGCGGACCTCGGCCGCGGCCTGGGTGGCGTAGCCGTCCAGGCAGAAGGCCAGCCGCATGACCCCGTCCCAGCCGCGGCCGTCGCGCTGGCCGAACCCGAACGTGGCCGCCTCGGCCAGCGAGAACGGCCCGCGCGGGGAGATCGTGAACGACGCGGTGATGAGTGGCTCGGCCGAGGTTCTGGTAGTCGTTGGCATACGGCTCCGCCCTTCGCTGGCGTCAATCGAACGAGTGTGTGACTTTCTCCTATTGTCCTGGGTGGGTCTGACATTTTCGGGGGTCAGCTGGTGTCCTCGGCCAGGGCCGCGACCACCCGGTACGGCAGCGGTTTCGGGTGCACCAGCAGGGCCCGGGCCACCTGCCGGATCCGCGGCCGCAGCGGGGTCAGCAGGCGTTCGCTGTGCCGCCAGGCCGCCACCTCATCCGACCCGTAGCTGGCCTGGATGTCGCGGCGGAACCGGCGGGCGTCGCCGCCGTCGGACTTCCATCCCGCCAGCCAGGTACGGAGTTCGGGGTCGCTCCCGGGCAGGGTCCAGTCCCGGAGCCGTTCGGCCAGCTGGCCCGCGGCGTCGACCACGAACGCCTGCTCCCGCGGCACCGAGATGCCGTGCACCCGGCCGGAGCTGTCGGTGGCGTGGTAGATGCTGGCCGAGCGGAACCGGGCCCCGATGGCCAGCGCGGCCACCGCGTGCCCGGCCTCGTGCCAGGCGGTGACCACCGCCGCCGACCGGGCGGGCAGGTAACTGGCCGCGTAGAAACCGTCGTAGCGCTGCCGGATCCATCGTTCGTTCACCACGGACTCGTCGTCGTACCGGACCAGGCGGGCCAGTTGGGCCCGGATATCGGCGACCGTATGACGTTCCGTGGGACTCAGACCGCGACCTTCGGGCAATGTAAAAAACTCCTGGGCACGTCGGACACGATGGATCCATGCGGGACTGGGTGGCGTGGCACGAAGAATACGATGATCCGGCGTCGCGGCTCAGCGCCCGGCTGGCGCTGGTCAAGCAGGAACTGGCCGGGGCGCTGGACCGGGCTCCGGGCGGGCCGCTCCAGCTGGTGAGCCTGTGCGCGGGCCAGGGCCGGGACGTGCTCGAGACGCTCCCGGCCCACCCGCGGCGCGACGACGTGTCGGCGGTGCTGGTCGAGGCCAACCCGACGCTGGCCGGGCAGGCCCGGGAAGCGGCCGCGGGCGCGGGGCTGAGCCGGGTCGAGGTGCGGGCGGCCGACGCCAGCCGGGTGGACGGCTTCGCCGACGCGCTGCCCGCGAACGTGCTGCTGCTGTGCGGGATCTTCGGCAACGTGAGCACGGACGACATTCGCCGGACGGTGGCGGCGGCGGCCGCGCTGTGCGCCCCGGGCGGGACCGTGATCTGGACCCGGCACCAGCGGCCGCCGGACCTGACGCCGCAGATCCGGGACTGGTTCACCGCGGCCGGGTTCGAGGAGGTGGCGTTCTGGGGGCGGCCGTCGGTGTCGATGGCCGGAGTGGGCGCGGCCGTATTGCGGGACGGGCGGGGGGCCGCGTGGCCGGAGGGACCGCTGTTCCGGTTCGGGTCGGCGGATCCCTTCGGGCCGGCTGACCGCGCTTAAAGTAAGCGGCATGGCCTGGGACACGGAGGGGACGCGGCGGCGGATCCGGGAGGCGGCCGCGGCCGAGTTCGCCGAGCACGGGCCGGACGGGACCACGGTGGCGCAGATCGCCGAGCGGGCCGGGGTGAACAAGGAGCGGCTGTACAACTACTTCGGCGACAAGCGGGCCCTGTTCCACAGCGTGCTCGGCGACGAGCTGGACAAACTGGCGGCGGGGGTGGCCGGGGCGGCGGAGGCGGCCGGGGTCGCCGGGCGGAACTACGAAGACATCGGCGAGTTCGCCGGGCGGGCCTTCGACTACCACGCCGACCATCCGGAGCTGGCCCGGTTGCTGCAGTGGGAAGGGCTGGCCGGCGGGCCGCCCGCGGACGAGATCGAGCGGGCCAAGCACTACCGGGCCAAGGTGGAGTCGGTGGCGGCGGCCCAGCGCGACGGGCTGCTGGCCGGCGACCTCGACCCGGGCCACCTGGTGTTCCTGCTGATCGCGCTGGCCGCGTCCTGGCACTTCGTGCCG
Organism: uncultured Actinomycetes bacterium; assembly: GCA_963828445.1. Lineage (GTDB taxonomy): Bacteria > Actinomycetota > Actinomycetes > Streptosporangiales > Streptosporangiaceae > Bog-532. The sequence goes on along the minus strand of CAWHFP010000040.1, from coordinate 313,244 downwards.
CAGCTGGCGCACCTGATCACCGGGGCCGACGGCGACGACCCGGGCGAGCGGGCGCGGCGGCGGGAGTTCGTGGTGCGAGCGGCCGGGCGGCTGGCGGGCGCGGCCACCGAGCGGCCGGCCGCACCGTCGCCCGGCGGCTGACCGGTCCTGCAACCGAATGGGCCGGGAAATGGTGCGCGCAGCGTCCGGAATAGCCCAGATTTACTTCTGGTCTGGCCCCATTGAGCCTTCTAGGCTGATCGCATGAGCCCATTGACGGGGGTACTACGCGAATCCTGGGCGATGTATCGCCGGTTCGCCGCGCATTTTCTGCTGATCTCACTCATCTTGTACGTGGTCTCGGCCATCATCGGGGCGCTGCTGTCGCTGGTCGGCATCGGCGGCGGCATCGCGGCCGCGATCGTCAACCTGTTCTTCATGTTCCTGCTGCAGGCCGCGCTGGTGAAGGCGGTGCAGGACGTGCGGGACGGCCGGGTCGACCTGAACCTGTCCGAGACCATCCGGGCGGCCCTGCCCTTCGTCCTGCCGGTCGCGGGCGCGGCGCATCCTGGCCGCGATCGGGATCGCCATCGGCTTCGTCCTGATCATCGTGCCGGGCCTGATCCTGCTGACGTTCTGGTCGCTGATCGTGCCGAGCATCGTGCTGGGCGGGGCGCCGGCCATGGGGTCGTTCGGCGCCAGCTGGCGCACGGTGCGCGGGTTCGCCTGGAACGTGTTCGGCACCTTCGTGCTGGTGTGGCTGATCTACCTGGTGTTCGAGATCGTGCTGTCGGGCTGATCTTCGTGGCGCTGTCCGGCTGGCTGCGCAGTGGTCTCGCCGGAGTGGTGTCGGGCACGCTGGTCGCGCCGTTCATCGCCATCGTGGTCAGCCTGATCTGGTACCGGCTCACCGCCGCCCACCAGGGTGGGTCGCCCGCCGGGTACGGCTCGCCGGGCATGCCGGAGCCGGGCTACCCGCCGCCACCGCCCGGTGGCTACGGGGCCGGGCCCACGGGCGGGTACGGCAGCCAGCCGCCGCAGTACGGCGGCCAGTCCGGGGGTTACCCCGGTGGCCAGCCCGGCGGGTACGGGGACGTGCCCGGCTACGACGCGACGCCGGCCGGGTCGAACAACCCGCCGCCGCCCAGCTACGGATCGCCGCGGCCGGACGCGCCGGGATCGGCGCCCGAGCCGGAGCCGGGTCCCGAGACGCAGGCTCCGGCGAGCGACCCGTGGGGGAACGCCACCCGGGCCGACCCCCCGCCCGCCGATGGCGGCCCGGGCGGGGGTCACACCCGCCCGGACAACCCGGCGCCGCGGGAGGACTGAGCTACCGGACCGGGCCAGCCACGCCAGCGGTCAGACCGGTCGTCACACTGAGGGTCACGCGGAGCGGAACCGCGTGCCCGTGACCTTCTCGGCGACGCCGGTCCGGTCCAGGTAGGGCGTGATGCCGCCCAGGTGGAACGGCCAGCCCGCGCCCATGATCATGCACAGGTCGATGTCCTCGGGGGCCGCGACCACCCCTTCGTCGAGCATGCGCCGGATCTCGTCGGCCAGGCCTTCCAGCGCGCGCTGGCGTACCTCGTCGGCGGTGGACGGGTGGTCGCCGCCGGTCAGCGCGGCCAGCACCTCCGGGTCCAGGCTGAGGTCCGGACGGTAGAGGCTGGTGTGGCCGGACTCGACCAGGGTCCGCAGCTTGGGCGAGACGTGGTACCGGTCCGGGAACGCTTCGTGCAGGGTCTCGGCCACGTGCAGGGCGATGGCGGGCCCGACCAGCTGGAGCAGCAAGAACGGGGTCATCGGCAGGCCCAGCGAATCGGGGGCGTGCTCGGCCACCTCGACCGGGGTGCCCTCGTCGACCGCGTTGGTGATCTCGCCCAGGAACCGGGTCAGCAGCCGGTTGACCACGAAGGCGGGCGCGTCCTTGACCAGCACGCAGGACTTCTTCAGCTGCTTGCCGACCGCGAACGCGGTGGCCAGGGTGGGGTCGTCGGTAGCAGCGGACTGTATGACTTCTACCAGCGGCAGCACCGCGACCGGGTTGAAGAAGTGGAACCCGACCACGCGCTCGGGATGGGCCAGTTCGCTGGCCATGGCCGACACCGACAGCGACGAGGTGTTGGTGGCCAGCACGCAGTCCGGCCGGACCACGGCTTCGACCTCGGCGAACACCTTCTGCTTGACCGACAGCTCCTCGAAGACGGCTTCGATCACAAAGTCGGCGTCGGCGAACGCATCCTTGGACAGTGAGCCGGTGACCAGGCCCTTGAGCCGGGTCGCCTTATCGGGGCTGACCCGGTGCCGGGCCAGCAGCTTGTCGATCTCGCCGTGCACGTAGCCGACGCCGGCGTCGACCCGGCCCTGGTCCAGGTCGGTCAGGACCACCGGGACCTCGAGCTGACGGGCGAACAGCAACCCGATCTGGGCCGCCATCAGCCCGGCGCCGACCACGCCGACCTTGGTCACCGGCCGGGCCAATGACTTGTCGGGGGCGCCGGCCGGGTGGCGGGCCCGCTTCTGGGTCAGGTCGAAGGCGTACAGGCCGGACCGGAGCTCATCGCTCATGGTCAGGTCGGCCAGGGCCTGGTCCTCGGCGGCGAAGGCGTCGTCCCGGGTCCGGTCCCGGGCCGCTGCCATCAGGTCCAGGGCCCGGTAGGGGGCGGGGGCGGCGCCGTGCAGCTTGCCGTCGGTGAAGAACCGGGCCGCGGCGATGGCGGCGTCCCACTCTTCCCGGGTCTGCTCGGGGATCGGAGCCCGCTCCACGGTGGCGGCGCCGGTGAGCACCTGGGCGGCCCAGGCCAGCGACTCCTCCAGGAAGTCGGCGGGCTCGAACATCGCGTCGGCCAGGCCCAGCTCGAAGGCCTGCTTACCGCGCAGCATCTTGTTCTGGCTGAGCGCGTTCTCGATGATGATCTTGCTGGCCTGGGCCGGGCCGATCAGCCGGGGCAGCAGGTAGGTGCCGCCCCAGCCGGGGACCAGGCCGAGGAAGCACTCGGGCAGGGCCACCGCGGGCACACCGGCGGAGATGGTCCGGTAGGTGCAGTGCAGGGCGATCTCGACCCCGCCGCCCATGGCCGCGCCGTTGACGAACGCGAACGACGGGATGTCCAGCTCACCGAGGCGGCGGAACACCGCGTGACCGAGCTGGCCGATGATCCGGGCGTGGGCGTGGTCGTGGATCACCGCGACGCCCTTGAGGTCGGCGCCGACCGCGAAGATGAACGGCTTGCCGGTCACGCCGACCGCGGCCAGGTCGGTCCGGGCCGCGACCTGGTCGAGGACTTCGTTCAGCTCGACCAGCCCGGCCGGGCCGAACGTGCTCGGCTTGGTGTGGTCGAACCCGTTGTCCAGGGTGATCAGCGCGAGCGTGCCCGCGCCGCCGGGCAGGTCGACGTCGCGGACGTGGGCGTGGGTGACGACCTCGTCGGGGAACTGGGCCCGGAGCTGCTTGGGGTCGGCGGGCAGGGTGTGGCTCACTTGGTCCCCTCGAAGTTGGTGTTCTCGCGGGCCGGGTTTTCCCACAGGACAGCGGCCCCCATGCCCATGCCGATGCACATGGCGGTCAGGCCGTAGCGGACCTCGGGGTGTTCGGCGAACTCACGGGCCAGCTGCATCATGAGCCGGACGCCGGACGAGGCCAGCGGGTGGCCGAGCGCGATGGCGCCGCCCCACGGGTTCACCCGCGGGTCGTCGTCGGCCAGCTTGAAATGGTCGAGGAACGACAGCACCTGGACCGCGAACGCCTCGTTGATCTCGATCAGGCCGATGTCGTCGATGGTCAGCGAGTTGCGGGCCAGCAGGGCCTCGGTGGCCGGGATCGGGCCGATGCCCATGACCTCGGGCTCGACTCCGGCGAAGCTGAAGTCGACCAGGCGCATCCGGGCCGGCAGGCCCAGTTCGGCGGCGACGTCCTCGGCGGCCAGGATGCAGCCGGTGGCCCCGTCGTTCAGGCCCGCCGAGTTGCCCGCGGTGACGTGACCGTGCGGGCGGAACGGCGTCTTCAGCCCGGCCAGCCCGTCCAGGGTGGTGTCCGGGCGCGGCGGCTCGTCCACGGTGGCCAGGCCCCAGCCCTGCTCGGCGCTGCGGACGGCCATGGTGACCAGGTCGGGCTGGATCTTGCCGCTGGCGTAGGCCGCGGCCACCTTGCGCTGGCTGGCCAGGGCGTAGGCGTCGGCGCGTTCCTTGGTCAGGGCCGGGAACCGGTCGTGCAGGTTCTCGGCGGTGGACCCCATGACCAGGGCCGAGGTATCGACCAGCTTTTCGCTGACGAAGCGGGGGTTGGGGTCGACGCCCTCCCCCATCGGGTGATGCCCCATGTGCTCGACGCCGCCCGCGATCGCGAGGTCGGTGGCGCCGAACGCGATGCTGCCGGCCGTGGTGGTGGCGGCGGTCAGCGCGCCCGCGCACATCCGGTCGATGGCGTAACCCGGCACCGAGCGCGGCAGCCCGGCCAGCACGGCGGCGGACCGGCCGATGGTCAGGCCCTGGTCACCGATCTGGGTGGTGGCGGCGATGGCCACGTCGCCGATGCGCTCGGGCGGCACGCCAGGATTACGGCGCAGCAGTTCGCGGATGACCCGGACGATCATGTCGTCGGCGCGGGTCTCCGCGTACAGGCCCTTGGGGCCCGCCTTGCCGAATGGGGTCCGGACGCCGTCCACGAAGACCACGTCACGTGCGGTACGGGGCACCTCTGCCTCCCTGCGGTGAAGAGCACTCCGCCCTATGTTACTCATGAGTAACGATGATCGCTACTCGGGGGTAGGAGTGCGCAGTAGGCTGCGGCTCAGATGATCAAGGCGGGGGTGGCGGCGTGAGACGGATGGCCCGGACGACGGCGGCCGCGGTCGCGCTGGCGGCCGGGTTCGCGCTGGTCGCGGGCTGTTCCAGCGGTCCGCCGGTGCACCGCCTGCCCGGGCCGCGATCCGTGCCGGCCGCCGCCGCCTACTGGAACCGGATCCGCCTGCTGGGGGCGCTGCCGCTGATGGACAACGGGGGGCGGATACCGCTGCCCGGCGAGTCCGCCGACTCCCGGCCCGCCGCCAGCGGCGAATCGCTGCGGGTCGGCGCCCTGTTCGTGCACTCGGCCAGCGGCAACCACTTCTGCACGGCCAGCGTGGTGTCCAGCCCGGGCAAGGACCTGCTGATCACCGCGGCGCACTGCATCGACGGGGGCAAGGACGGCGGGTACCGCACCGACATCGTGTTCATCCCCGGCTACCGGGACGGGCAGGAGCCGTTCGGGGTCTGGACGGTGACCCGGCTGCTGGTGGCGCCGCAGTGGGCCACGTCGTCGGACCCCGACTACGACGTGGGCTTCGTGGTGCTGCAGCCGCACGACGGCCGCAGCATCGAGGACGTACTCGGGGCCGACCGGCTCGGCACCGATCAGCAGGCCGACTACCTGGTCCACGTGACCGGGTATCCGGACAGCGACGACGCCCCCATCACCTGCGTCAACTGGACCAGCCGGCAGAGCAGCACCCAGCTCCGGTTCGAGTGCGGCGGGTTCACCGGCGGGACCAGCGGCAGCCCGTGGGTGACGCGGTTCAGTACCAGGTCGCGGACCGGCACCATCGTGGGGGTTATTGGCGGTTACCAGCAGGGCGGGGACACGCCGTCGGTGTCCTACAGCGTGAGGTTCGGGGCGGCCGTGCGGGCGCTGTACGACCAGGCGGCGGGGATCAGCACCCCGGCTCACCAGGGCTGATCCGCGGCCGCGGGGAGGGGCGGTGAAGGTGGCGGGCGGCCCGGGCCGGCTGGCGGATGCCCTTGACAGGCCCGTGGGGCGGCGAAGAGTGTCGTACCTGATGTGACCGGAAATGACTCTTTTCTCCTGAATCACACCAGGGAGCTCGGTATGCGGAGCGTGGGTAGGGCGGCGTCCAGAGGGACGGGAGCGGTGGAAGTGGCTTCGAGGGCGAGGGTGGCTGGAGTGAGGGCGGCTCGGGTGAGGCGGCGGGCGCGGGTGCGGGGGTGGGCGGCGGCCGGGGTGACGGCGCTGACCGTGGCGGGCGGGCTGGCCGCCGCGGCCGGGACGGCCGGGGCCGCGACGGCAGGGCGGGCCGGGGCCGGGGCCGCGACCTCGGCGGCGGGATCGGGTACGCAGGCCGCGGTGCATTCGGTGACGGCGGGGGCGCAGGCGGCGGCGAGCCGGTTCTGGACCCAGGCGCGGATGAAGAGCGCGGCCGGGGTGGAAGCGGGGGCCACGGTGCCGGCCAGCCCGCAGGCGGACCCCGCTCCCCCGCCGGGAACGCCGGACCCGGTGCACTTCAACGGGGTGCCGACGGTGGGGGCGTTGTTCTTCACGACCGGGACGCAGGCGCACTTCTGCACGGCCAGCGTGGTGGACAGCGCCACCTTGGACCTGCTGCTGACGGCGGCGCACTGCGTGTACGGGAGCAGCGGCCCCGCCACCAACGTGGTGTACGTGCCGCAGTGGCACCAGGGGGTGAGCCCGTACGGGGCCTGGCCGGTCAAGACGATCACGGTGGCCGCGGGGTGGAAGCAGTCCGAGAACCCGGACCTGGACTTCGCGTTCCTGGCCGTGACCCCGCCGGCGGGGGTGCACAAGCCGATCCAGCTGGTCACCGGCGGCCTGCGGCTGGGGATCAACACGCCCTACGCCCAGGCGATCACGCCGATCGGGTACAACAACACCGATGACCAGCCGATCAAGTGCGCGACGCGAAGCCTGAAGTTCGAGCCGACGCAGATCGAGTTCTACTGCAACGACTACCAGGACGGCACCAGCGGCGGCCCGTGGATCACGCACTTCAACCCCAGGACCGGGACCGGGACCGTGATCGGTGAGATCGGTGGCTACGAGCAGGGCGGCGACTACGCCTGGCAGTCGTTCAGCCCCTACTACAGCTGGCCGATCCTGCGGCTGTTCGCGCAGGCGGAGTTGCGGCACCTCTGATCTGCTCTGGACAGCGGGGGTGGGTCCGTCCGAAGCTGTAGACCGAATCCTGTTCTGCCGACGATGCCGTCCGGCGCTTCGAGGAGGAAGCGATGAAGACCAGAGCCGCCGTCCTGCGGGACGCGCACAAGCCGTTTGAAGTCATCGAGCTGGACCTGGACGGACCCAAGGAGAACGAGGTCCTGATCCGGTACGTCGCCGCCGGGCTGTGCCACTCCGACCTGCACCTGATCGACGGGGACCTGGTGCCCCGGTTCCCGATCGTGGGCGGGCACGAAGGGGCCGGCATCATCGAGGAAGTCGGTCCCGGGGTGACCAAGGTCCAGCCCGGCGACCACGTGGTGTGCAGCTTCATCCCCAACTGCGGGACCTGCCGGTACTGCTCGACCGGGCGCCAGAACCTGTGCGACATGGGCGCGACGATCCTGAACGGCCACCTGCCCGACGGCACCTTCCGCTTCCACTCCGGCGGCGAGGACATCGGCGGCATGTGCATGCTGGGCACGTTCTCCGAGCGGGCCACGATCTCCGAGCACTCGGTGGTCAAGGTGGACGACTGGCTGCCGCTGGAGACCGCGGTGCTGGTCGGCTGCGGCGTGCCGACCGGGTGGGCCACGGCCAACTACGCCGGGGGCGTCCGGGCCGGGGACACCACGGTGATCTACGGCATCGGCGGCATCGGCATCAACGCCGTGCAGGGCGCGGCCGCGGCCGGGGCCAAGAACGTGATCGCGGTCGACCCGCTGGCCTTCAAGCGGGAGACCGCGCTCAAGTTCGGGGCCACGCACGCGTTCGCGTCGGCGGCCGAGGCGGCGGAGAAGGTCGGCGAGCTGACCTGGGGTCAGATGGCCGACCAGGCCCTGGTCACGGTGGGCACCGTCGAAGAGGACGTGGTGACCAACGCCTTCAACGTGATCGGCAAGGGCGGCACGGTGGTCATCACCGGCCTGGCCAACCCGGAGAAGCTGACCGTGCACGTGTCCGGCGGCATCCTGACCCTGTTCGAGAAGACGATCAAGGGCACGCTGTTCGGGTCGGCCAACCCGCAGTACGACATCGTCAAGCTGCTCCGGCTGTACGACGCGGGCCAGCTCAAGCTGGACGAGCTGGTCACCACCCGGTACACGCTGGACCAGGTGAACGAGGGCTACCAGGACCTGCGGGACGGCAAGAACATCCGCGGCGTGATCACCTACGACAGCTGAGTGACACCAGGCTGACCGGGGCCGGGGGTGCCGTCGGCACCCCCGGCCCCGGTCAGCTGGAAAAGTCCTTCACGACGCCGGCGATGGTGGTCAGGGCGCTGAGGTGCTCGTCGACGGTGCCGAGGCCGGCCCCCATGGTGTTGACCGACACGTGGGTGGCCCCCGCCTGCTGCCACTGGCTGAGCCGGTCGGCCAGCAGGTCGATGTCGCCGCGCCAGGAGACCCGGCCGTCCATCCCGATGGAGCCCGGATCCCGGCCGGCCTCGCTGGCGGCCGCGGCGATGATGGACTGGGCTTCGGTCAGCTCGGGGCCGGGTGAGATCTGCGGGAACCAGCCGTCGGCGGTCCGGCCGACCCGGCGGTAGGCCACCGGGGACTGGGCCCCGAGCCAGAGCGGGATCGGCCGCTGCACCGGCAGGGGGGCCAGGCCCGCCCCCTTGATGTGGTCGAACTGGCCGTCGAAGGTCACCGACTCCTGCGTCCACAGTTCCCGCAGCAGGCCGATCTGCTCGTCCAGGCGACGGCCGCGGGTGCGGAACTCCTGGCCCAGGGCCTCGTACTCGACCCGGTTCCAGCCGATGCCCAGGCCGAGCCGGAACCGGCCCGCGGCCAGCAGGTCGACCTCGGCGGCCTGCTTGGCCAGCAGGGCGGTCTGCCGCTGGGGCGCGATGATGATGCCGGTGACGAACTCCAGCGAGGTCAGCGCGGCCAGGTAGCCGAACATCACGAACGGCTCGTGGAACGTGGTGTGCAGGTCGTACGGCCCGTCCCAGCCGGGGTAGGCGGCCGGGTCGGCCCCGACCACGTGGTCGTAGGCCAGCACGTGGGTGAAGCCGAGCTCGGCCACACCCTGGCCGTAGGCGCGAACGGCGCCCACGTCGCCGCCCAGCTCGGTCTGGGGAAACACCACTCCGATGCGCATGGCTCCTACGCTATCGAAACGGCCGTCAGCGGAGCAGGCTGAGGTTGATCGCGTTGGCCATGGCCTGGTACCCGGCGTCGCTGCCGTGCAGGCCGTCGCTGGTGTCGACCGGGTTCATGTTGTTCGGCAGCAGGGGGTCGGCGACCGCGCGATCGAAGTCGGCCACCCCGTCGAAGGCGTGGCTGGTCCGGATCCAGCGGTTGAGGGCGGCCCACTTGGCCTGCCCGTCCCGGGTCCAGAACCAGGAACTCTGGTACGGGGTCAGCGTGGCGCCGATGATCTTGATGCCGTGCGAGTGGGCCATGGCGATCATCTTCTTGAACCCGCCGATCAGCTGCTTCGCGCTGACGTTGGTGTTGGGTGCCTCGCAGCCGATGTCGGCGGCCAGGCTGTAGCCGATGTCGTTGATGCCCTCGAGCACGATGACCGCGCGCACGCCGGGCTGGTCGAGGACGTCCCGGCTGAACCGGGCCACCGCGCTCGGCCCGTAACAGACCGAGGGGTTCAGCACCCGGTTGCCGCCGATGCCCTCGTCGATCACGCCCGGGGCCCGGTTGCCGTAGCGGGCGATGAGCCGGCGGGCCAGGAAGTCGGGCCAGCGGTCGTTGAGACCGGAGGTGGAGCCGATGCCGTCGGTGATCGAGTCGCCGAACGCCACCACCGTGCCGGCCTGCTTGTCCGCGCCGAGCACCTCCACCCCGTCCAGGAAGTACCAGGACGAGTCGCGGATGGTGAAGGCCTTGTCGCTGACGTCGCCGACGTGGTCCCCGGCGGCCAGGTAGTTGGTCTGCATGGCGAAGTAGTGGTACGTGGCGGACCCGGTGGCCTGCGGGACGTAGATGCTGACGGCCAGGTCCTGCAGCGGTTCCACGGTCATGGGCACGGCATCGCTGACCATTTCTTCCCCGGCCGGGATCGTCACCGACCGGCTGCCGCCGAACGTGACCGGGTAGGCCGAGGTGCTCAGGTTGCCGTCGCTGTCCACCGCGCCCACGCTGGCCGCGCCGATGCGCAGCGGCCGCTTCCCGTACAGGTTGCTGAGCCGGATGCGGACCTGCTGACCGCCGATGCTGGTGAAGATGATGTTGCGGATGGTCTGGTCGCGGAACCCCTCGTTGGCCCGGTTGGCGGTCATGTGGGCCGGGTCGGTGGGGGCGGTGGCCCAGGTCTCCACCCAGCCGGAACTGCTGGCCGAGGCGACCGTGGGCGGTTTCGGGGTCAGGCCCACCACCGCGCCGGCGGCCAGGGCGGCCGCGGCCAGCGCGAGAGCGACGTACCGCAAGACACGGCCGGGCCTGAACATTCGGCTGGGTCCTCCTGGCGACGTGATGGCGGCAAGAGACCAAACGTGGCAGCCCCCGCGGCGGTTCCCGCTGAGATTATCGGCGCGAGCCGGTCACGGACGCAAATAGGATGCCCCGTTCAGGTCGATGATCGTGCCGCTGGCCCACTCGGCTTCGGGCGAGGCCAGGTAGAGCACGGCGGACGCGATCTCCTCGGGCCGCGCGATCCGGCCGAACGGGCTCTGGGCCCGGACTTCGGCGCCGTCCGGGCCGTTCACCCGCTCGGAGGCCATCTCGGTGTCGACGAAGCCGGGCGCGACCGTGCCGACCGTGATGCCGTACGGGGCCAGGGCGATGGCCAGGGACTGGCCGAAGCTGTTCAGGCCGCCCTTGCTGGCGCCGTAGGCGGGCTGGCCGGGCTCGCCGCGGAAGGCGCCGCGGGAGGAGACGTTGACGATGCGGCCGCTGCCGCGCGGGATCATGTGCTGGACCGCGCACCAGGTGACGTTGGCCGGGCCGGTCAGGTTGACGGCCAGGGTCTGCTGCCAGGCGGCCTGCCAGTCCTCGTAGGACACCTCGGCGATCGGGTGGGTCACGTAGATCCCGGCGTTGTTGACCAGCACGTCCAGGCCGCCCAGGCCGACGGCGGCCTCGTCCACCAGGCGCCGGACCCGGGCCGGGTCGGTCAGGTCGCCCTGCACGACCATGTGGCCGTCGCCGGGCAGTTCGGCCAGCACGGCCGTGGCCCGGTCGGCCGAGTCGCGGTGGTGCACGGCCACGTGGTCGCCCTGGCGGGCGAACGCCAGCGCGGTGGCCCGGCCGATGCCCCGCGACGCCCCGGTGATCAACACTGCTCGCCCAGTCACCGGAAAATCCTAGGGGACGGAGGGGGGTGAGGTGTCGCCCGGAGAGGGCTCAGGGCGGGGAGGGTGCGCCCGTTTTTATCGAAGGTGGGGTGGCCGGCGGCCGGTGACGCGGGGGCGGCGGCGGGTCAGGCTCCGGGGAGGAGGCGGGTGGGCAGGCGTTCCTCGCGGACCTCGGCGCCGTCCAGGAACACGTGGTAGGCGGCCGGGCCGGACACCTCGGCCACGGCTTCGGTCAGCTCGGTGCCGTGATAGACGAGGCCGGTGTGGTCGTCGGTGGCGTAGCCGCCGGGCAGGATCCCCTCGGCGATGTACTGGTGGAACCGGGGCCGGCGCAGGGCCTCATGGTCGTAGTGCACGCCGTTGGCGTAGGGCAGGAAGCCCAGGCCGTTGGTGACCGGCCGCAGGTCGGGGCCGAACGAGTCGGTGGTCCCGCCGACGTGCCAGCAGACCGACCCGGCCGAGACGCCGGCCAGCACCACCCCGGCCGCCCAGGCCTGGCGGAAGCTCTCGTCCAGCCCGTGCAGCCGCCACAGGGCCAGCAGGTTGGCCACGCTGCCGCCGCCGACCCAGGCCACGTCGTGGTCCAGCAGCAGCCCGGTCAGGTCGTCCACGTTGGGCATGCTGAACAGCCGCAGCGGGCTGACGATGACCCCGGCGGCCCGGCCCGCCTCGGTGAACCGGGCTTCGTGACCTTCCTGGTCACCGCCAGGCCGGTGCCGACGTAGCAGACCCGGGGGGCGCGGCCGGTGACCCCGGCCAGCTCGATCGCGTAGTGCAGCAGCGGGCCGAAGCCGAACAGGGTCCGCGGGGCCGGCACCAGGCCGCCCGAGGTGGCCAGGATGGTGGGGGTATCGGCGGTCATGAGCCGATCGTAGGGGTGGCCCGCTTGAGGATGGCGGCGGTGTCCACCCCGGGCGGCAGGGTGCCGAAGGCCCGGCCGCCGTCGCCGGCCAGCCGGGAGGCGGTGAAGGCGTCGGCCACGGCCGGGTCGCCCGCGCGGACCAGCAGGGCGCCCTGCAGGACCAGGGCCAGCTGTTCCACCACCCGCCGGGCCCGCAGCTCGGCCTGGGCCGGGTCGGCCAGTTCGGCCCGCAGCCGCCGCACCGCCTGATCCAGCCGCGGGTCGGCCCCGGCCGCCTCGCCGATCTCGGCGAAGTAGGCTTCGGCGACCTCAGGCTGGCGGGCCAGGGCCCGCAGCGCGTCCAGGGCGGCCACGTTGCCGGACCCCTCCCAGATCGACTGCAGGGGCGCCTCCCGGTACAGCCGGGGCAGGCCGGACTCTTCCACGTAGCCGTTGCCGCCGAAGCACTCCAGGGCCTCGGCGGCGTGCACCGGGACCCGCTTGCACACCCAGTACTTGGTCACGGCCAGCGCGATGCGCCGGAACGCCGCCTCCTGCTCGTCGCCGCGGGCGGCCCGGTCGGTGGCCCCGGCCAGCCGCAGCATCACCGTGGTGGCGGCTTCGGACTCCACGGCCAGGTCGGCCACCACGTTGGCCATCAGCGGCTGGTCGGCCAGGGCGGCCCCGAACGCCTGCCGGTGCGCGCTGTGGAACGCGGCCTGGCTGGTGCCCAGCCGTAGCTGGGAGGCGGCCGCGATCACGCAGTCGAGCCGGGTCATGTTGACCATCTCGATGATGGTGCGGACGCCGCGGCCCTCCTCGCCGACCAGCCAGGCCAGGGCGTCGTCGTATTCGACCTCGGCCGAGGCGTTGGACTTGTTGCCGAGCTTGTCCTTGAGCCGCTGCAGCCGCATGGTGTTGCGGGTGCCGTCCGGCAGCACCCGGGGCAGCAGGAAGCACGACAGTGCTTCCTTTCCCTGGCCGCCGGGGGCCTGGGCCAGCACCAGGAACAGGTCGTTCATGGGGGCCGAGGTGAACCACTTGTGGCCGGTCAGCCGGTAGCTGCCGTCGGCCGACCTGACGGCCCGGGTGGTGTTGGCCCGGACGTCGGAGCCGCCCTGCTTCTCGGTCATGGACATGCCGGCCAGCAGGCCCTGCTTGGCCGCGGCGGGCCGGGACCCGGGGTCGTAGACCCGGCTGGTCAGCAGCGGCTCGTAGCGGGCGGCCAGATCGGGCGCGTGCCGCAGGGTGGGCACGCTGGCGTAGGTCATGGAGATCGGGCAGCAGTGGCCGAAGTCGGCCGTGCCCCACACGTACAGCCCGGCCGCCCGGGCCACGTGGGCGCCGGGGCGGGGGTCGGCCCAGGGCGCGGCGTGCAGGCCCGCGCCGACCGCGACCCCCATCAGCTCGTGCCAGGCCGGGTGGAACTCCACCTCGTCGATCCGGTGGCCGAACCGGTCGTGGCTGCGCAGCACCGGCGGGTGCTCGTTGGCCAGGCGCCCCCAGTCCTGGGCCTGCTCCGAGCCGGCCCGGCGGCCCAGGTCGTGCAGGTCAGCCTGGGCCCAGCCCGCGTCCTGCTGACGCAGGCCGTCGAGCAGGGCCGGGTCGTCGGCCACGTCGTAGCCGGTCAACGGGGGCGGCTGGTTGAACACCTCGTGGGTGGACGGCATCGGGGCTCCTAGTACAGGTCGGATCGACGGTCACCGAGCAGGTCGTTGCGGGAGTTGATCCGCTTGTCCCGGCTGGCGGTCAGGTCGCAGTCGGCCACCAGCACCTCGGGCCGGTCAGCCAGCACCGGGCCCGCCAGCGGGTAGCCGTCCGGGCCGACGATGACCGAGCCGCTGATCCAGTCCACCCCGCGCTCGCGGCGGCAGCGGTCGGCGACCACCACGTACACGCCGTTGACCGCGGCGCCGGCCTGGGCCTTGATCACCTCGGCGGGCCGCTCCCCGGCCGGGTACGGCGCGGCCGGCCAGTTCACCGGGGCCGCGATCAGGTCGGCGCCGTCCAGGGCGGCCAGCCGGGTCCACTCCGGGAACTCCAGGTCGTAGCAGATCATCACGGCCACCCGGCCGAAGGGCAGGTCCACCACGGGCGAGCCGGCCGAACCCGGAGTGAAGATCAGCTTCTCCCGGTCCCACAGGTGGGTCTTGCGGTAGACGGCCCGGGTCCCGGAGGCATCGACCAGGGCGGCGCTGTTGTAGAGCAGGCCGTCCGCGGCCCAGCTCGCAGAACCCGCCCACGATCGTGACGCCGGCGGCAGTGGCCAGCTTCTGCCACTGGGCCAGGGTGGGGCTGCCGTCGGCCGGGGTGGCCAGGCCACGGGCCTCGTCGGGGCCGGTGAACACGTAGCCGGAGTCGCTCAGCTCGGGCAGCACGATGAGGGTGGCCCCGGCCGCGGCGGCCTCGCGCACGGCCCGGGCGGTGGCGTCCCGGTTGGCCTCCACGTCGCCCAGGACCGGGCCGAACTGAGCGGCGGCAATCAAGGTCATCAGCTGTGCCCGGCCTGGAGGGCGAACAGGCCGAGCAGCTCGTAGGCGGCGTTGGCCGCGGCCAGCGAGGTGAGCTCGGCGTGGTCATAGGCCGGGGCGACCTCGACGATGTCCGCGCCGGCCAGCCGCAGGCCGGTCAGCCCGCGCAGGATCAGCTGCAGCTCCCGGGTGGTCAGGCCGCCCGGCTCGGGGGTGCCGGTGCCGGGGGCGTGGGCCGGGTCGAGCACGTCGATGTCGATGCTGACGTAGACCGGCCGGTCGCCGACCCGCTCCCGGATCCGGTCGATGGCGTCGTCCACGCCGCGCCGGGCCACGTCGGCGGTGGACACGGTGGCGAAGCCCAGCCGGAGGTCGTCGGTCAGGTCGGACCGCGCGTACAGGCTGCCGCGGATGCCCACGTGGGCCGAGGACTCCAGGGCCAGCAGCCCCTCCTCGACCGCCCGGCGGAACGGGGTGCCGTGCGTGTAGGGCGCGCCGAAGTAGGTGTCCCAGGTGTCCAGGTGGGCGTCGAAGTGGACCAGGGCCACCGGTCCGTGCCGGGCCGCGGTGGCCCGCAGCAGGGGCAGGGCCACCGTGTGGTCGCCGCCGATGGCCACCAGGTGGTCGGCGTCGGCCAGGACCTGGTGGGCGCCGCCTTCGACGTCGGCGATGGCCTGGTTCAGGTCGAACGGGTTGGCGGCCAGGTCGCCGGCGTCGGCCACCTGGTGCCCGGACCACGGGTGGACCTCCAGGCCCGGGTGGTAGGGACGGAGCAGCTTGGAGCCGGCCCGCACCGACCCGGGCCCGAACCGGGCCCCGGGCCGGTAGGACACCCCGGAGTCGAACGGGATCCCGGCGATGGCCACGGCGGCCCGGCCGACGTCGGTCAGCCGGGGCAGCCGGGCGAACGTGTCCGGGCCCGCGTACCTGGGCACGACCAGCGCGTTGGGCGGGCCAACCGGCTCCGGGGTGTCGGTCACTAGCTGTTCTCGACGATGCCGCGGATGAACATGGCCTGGCCCGCGTGCTGCAGGTCGTCGGAGACCACGCTGATCAGCCGGACGGCCAGGGTGACCGGCGGCGTCCAGGAGGCGTCGACCACCTTGCCGTAGTCATCCTCCTTGAGGTTCTTCACGAACCGGGTCGCCTCCTCGATCACCTCGTCGAAGTAGCCGATCAGGATCTCACCCGACTTGGGCTTGACCGCGGCCACGTCGTCGCCGCCGAACCCGTAGCCGGTGGCGTCGGCCGGGAACGGCAGGCCGAACTTCTCCACCCAGCCGCTGCCGGTCCAGACCTGCTCCTTGCTGGCCGCGTCGGACAGGTGGTCGTCGGTGATCCGGCTCAGGTGCCAGATCAGCCAGGCGATCGAGTTGGTGTCGCCGTTGACCCGGAAGGCCAGCTCGTCGGGGGTCAGGTTGTCCACGGCCTGGTGGACCACGCCGTGGACCCGGCTGAAGGCGTCAACCAGAAGATCATTGCTCGTCATGGGATGCCCCTTTGGGAATGTTCAGCTATCACTGTGGTCTTGGCTGCCCGTTATTTTTCCGGGCGCCCGATGGCCACGTCCACCCCGGGGGACCAGTGGACCAGCGGCGGGCCGTCCGGGGCGGGCAGCCCGGCCGCGGTCAGCAGCTGATCGTCCACCGTGGTGGCGGTGGCCCGGTGCAGGGGCCAGGGGCCGTGACAGGCCCGGGCCGAGGTGCGCCGGCCCGCGGTCACGCTGAACAGCCGCCAGCGCGCGGTGAGGAAGTGCTCGAACTCGCTGACCTGTCCGAATGGGATCGGGTCGCCGATCCGGACCCGGACCCGGCTGGTGGCCGGGGTGGGCCGGGGCCAGCGGCGGCGGGTCAGGTAGGCCATCTCATCCCCGCGCCGGCCGAGCCGCATCGACGACCAGAAGTACGGCAGCCGGTACGGGCCGCTCCGGGCGGCCAGGACCGCGCCGAGCCGGGCCGCGTCGAGGGAGAAGAACCAGATCCCGCCGCGGCCGGACTCGTCGCGCACGTAGGTGCGGACGTTGGTCTCGCAGAAGTTCGACACCCACGGGACCCCCCGGCCGGCCGGGCTGGCCACCTGCATGAAGAACGGCACCAGCCCCACCCAGGCGGCGCCGTCCCAGGTCTCCGCGGTCAGGCCGTCCGGCAGCAGCCGCTGCACCGCGGCCGGCTCGAACCCCCAGTGCAGGAAGCTCAGGCGCTCCCAGCGCTGGCGCATGATCGGCCGGTCCACGGTGAACGGGCAGATGCCGGTGAGCGGGACCTCGCTGGTCCCGGTCACGCCGGCGTGCCGGTCTCGGTCCAGCGCCGGAAGGCCTGCACCTGCTGGCTGGGCCAGGCCCCGTCGCAGGGCATGGTCCCGTTGGCCACCCGGTCCAGCACGTCGGCGGCGTGGGTGCGCACGTCGTCGTAGGACCACAGGTCGAACGCGAACAGCATGGACTGCCGGTCCTTGGCCCGGAACATCGGCTTGACGTGGGTGGCGAAGCTCACCGGTTCGTCCGGCCCCGGCAGGGTGACGGACGGACCGGCGTCCTCGGCGTCCTCGGCGCCGGGCTGGGCGGTGGTGTCCGGGGGCCCGGCCGCCGTCCAGCCCCAGGCCATCAGGTCGCCCTCCTGGCTGGTCAGGGCGGCGCTGGCGTACCAGGTGAGGAACGCGGTGAGCGCGGCCCGGAACGGGGCGTCGGCGGGCAGGCCCGCCTCGCCCGCGGCCTGGCCCGCCAGCGTCACCCAGCGGGCCTGCTGGTCCGGCCCGAACTCGCCGGTCACCGCGGGCGCCCAGGTCCCGTCGCCCGCCGGGCCGCCGACTGCGCCACCGACTGGGCCACCGACTGGGCCACCGAATGAGGCGCCGACCCGGGCTGCTTCCCGCTCCGGGTAGCCGGGCGGCAGGTCCGCGAACGCCGGGGCCAGCAGCGGGTCGGCCGGGATCAGCTTCTCGTACAGCCGCCGGGTCAGCCGGGTCAGGCCGGGCAGGCCGCCGGCCCATTCGAACAGGCTCGGCACCCGGCCCGGGGTCAGCTCGGGGTCGCTGAAGCCGACGTACCAGTGCATGCCGCTGCAGAACGGCTTGTTCTGCGAGTGGCCGCAGCGGCAGAGCGCGTAGTGCTCCCGCGACGCCCCTTCGCCCTGGGGCACGGCGGCGCCGTCCGGGCCGGTCAGCGACAGCCCGCCGGTGATCCGGTACGGGCCGTCCTTGGTGATCTCGACGGCCTGGTACCGGCGCCCGTGCCAGTCGGCCAGGGCCCGCTGCTCGTGACCGTCGAAGGCCAGGCCGAGAGCGCCCGACGGGCAATCCCGGACCGCCCGCACGATCTCGTCCATCCGTCCCCCGCTGGGAGCCACGAACGGCTCGGCGCTGGCGCGGAACACGGTGTTCAGCCGGTCGGTGCAGAAGCCCGAGTGCTGGCACACGCCCCGGTTGTCGAGCACCGTGACCTGCTCGCCGTCGTAGCGGTCGCGGTGGTCGGGGACCCGCTGGGGGTCCTTGTCGCCGGTGAACCCGTTGCTGGCGTGGCTGCCGTCGCAGAACGGCTTCCGGGCCGAGGCGCCGCAGCGGCACAGTGCCAGCTGCGGGGGGCCGACCCGGGGTGGGACCGGGACTTCCTGGCCCAGGTAGTCGCGGACCGAGGCCACGTTGGTGGCCAGGTAGGGACCGTTGCGGGCGACCTGGATACCCGCGGGCAGTTCGGCCTGCAGGTCGCGCAGGGTCGCGGCCCGGCCCGCGGCCGGGGCCAGCGCGCAGGCCAGATCCTGCAGGCCGGCGGTGGCTTCGGCCAGGCCCGGCTCGGCGGCCCGGGCGCCGCCGTCCTGGTGAGATCGGACCCGGAGCCGGGTCAGGTCCTGGGCCAGCAGCCACACTTGATCGGCCGGGGCTACCGAGTCTGATGTTTCTGGTGGGGCAGACGTGTTATTTGAGGCTTCCGTTTCGGTGCGGGCCTTGAGGGCGTCGGCCAGGGGGCGGAGGACGCTGTCGATCAGGCGCGGAGCCAGCCAGCGCGGCTCCCGGGAACCGGGGCCCGGCTGGAGCAGGTGCGAGGTCAGCGTCCAGACCCCGTCGAGGGCCCGGGCGAGATCGCCGGTGAAGTTACCGGAAGGGTCGCGCACCGGCGTTAGATGAAAATCATCAGCGCGGGCTTGCAGGGCGGGCAGATCGGCGTCGGCGGGGGCGGTGGCCGCGGCCGGGTCCGCACCGGGCGCGGCCGGTGCGTGCGCCGCGGACGGCGGCAGGAAGGCGGCCAGCGAGCCGGACAGGCGGGCCAGGGTGGCGCCGGCCTGCTCGACCACCGCGGTCACGGGGGCGGGCGCGGGCCCGGTTGGGCCGTCCGGATCGCCGTCGACGATCTCCTGGGCGAAGCCGGCCGCGACGTCGAGCCGCTCGGCCAGCAGCGCCCAGGCCGCGTCCCGGTGCGGCAGCAGGTAGTCGCTCTCGTAGAACAGCTCGAAGCTCGGGCCCGCGGTCCGCCCGGGGTACTCCGGGCCCGCGGGCAAGGTGGTGATCAGGTCGCCGAGAGGGCTGATGACCTGGGCCATCAGTCCCACGCTGGCGGTGGCCAGCGTCTGCAGCTGGGTGTCGGACTCGTCGGTGTGGGCGAAGAAGCGCTCGAAGATCGCCAGCAGCACCTCGTAGGCCACGTTGAACAGGTCCATGACCCGGGCCGTGACCGGGTCGGTGACCAGGGCGACTTCGGCCCCGTTGTCACACGGGCGGACGTTGGCCGTCTGCACCGGCCGGGTCGCCATCAGGCCCGGGTTGGCCTCCTGGGCCTGCGTGTACTCGTCCAGGATCTCCACGAACTGGCCGAAGTGCGCGCTCTGCCAGGCCCCCCGCGGCCCCTCGCCCTGCTCGAGGATCTCGTCGATGGCCCGCTGGGCCGAGGCCAGGTCGGTGACCGCGACCAGCTCGGGCCAGCCGAAGGTCCCGGGGGTGGCCTGAGCCCGGGGCGGGCCGACGAACAGCCAGTCCTCGCCGTGCCGTTCGACGAGGTGCCGGAAGCCCGCCTCGATCGACCGGTACAGGTGCCCGACGGTCTGGAAGTCCTGGCCGCGGGGCACGATGTCGCCCGCCTCCATCAGCGGCGCGGCCCGCCCGAAGGCGGCCAGCCCCTCGGCGTCGCGGATGTCCATGCCCTCGGGGCGCTCCAGGAACATGAAGTGCCGCACGGCGTCCTCGCCGAAGGGCAGCAGGGCCAGGTGCACGCCGGCCGGGTAGTGGCTGGCCGGGTGCGGGAAGTTCGGCCGCGACAGGTGCGGGGCCGCCCCCACCGCCGACAGCAGGTTCTGGACCAGAGCCAGGTGCAGCATCTCCTGGGTGGCCACGTGCATGATGACCTTGCGCCAGCGGCGGGTCTTGGCCAGCTCGGCTTCGGTCAGCTCCTCGCCCTCGCTGTTCTTGAGCGAGAAGGCGGCGTACAGGTACTGGCACATGATGCCGTGCTCGAGTTCGGCCGCCTCGCACAGCATGTAGATGAGGGCCTCGCGGTGCTCGATCACGAACGGCGCCTCGGGCGGGGCCAGGCCGCCCCGGGCCGCGATGACCTGGGCCAGGCGGCCCGTCGCGGTGACGGGCTGGTCCGTCTCCTGACCCGTCTTCTGGTCCGGCTGCTCGCTGGTAGTCATTAATCTCCCCGTATGGACTGGTGCAGCGTGGGGCCAGTTTTGCTCTAGTTGGTGCGATTCCCTAGCGGGTTTCGCCCATCTTCGCCACGGGTGAACGAAATGGAGGCACGGGTGGCGGATCGGACGCACATCCTGCTGGTGTCGGGGAGCACACGGGGCGGGTCGGCCAACACGGCCGCGCTGCGCACCATGCGCGAGGTGACGCCGCGGATGGTCACGGCCGTGCTGTACGAGGGGCTGAGCGAGCTGCCGGCGTTCAACCCCGACGACGACCGGGAACCGCTGCCGGGGGCCGCGGACCAGTTGCGCAAGGCCATCGCGGGCGCCGACGCGGTGGTGTTCTGCACGCCCGAGTACGCGGGCAGCCTGCCCGGCAGCTTCAAGAACCTGCTGGACTGGACCGTGGGCGGCGGCGAGATGTACGGCAAGCCGACCGCCTGGATCAACGTGGCCGCGCCGGGACGCGGCGCGGGCGCTGAGGAGTCGCTGGCCTCGGTGCTGGGCTACGTGGGCGCCGAGGTCATCGAGAAGGCCTGCCGCCGGATCACCTTGCCGCGGCAGGCGATCGGGCCGGACGGGCTGGTGCGGGACCCGGGGTTCCGGGCCGAGGCGGCCCGGGTGATCGACGACATCGTGGCCGCCGTGGCTGAGGCTGCTGAGTTCGCTGGGTTAGCGGGGTTACCGGGGCGCGGCGGCGTCGGCGAAGGCGGCCAGGGAGGGGAACTCCCAGTCGGGGGTGACCCCGGCGGCCGGGCGCGGGGTGGCGCCCCAGCCCGGGCGGTCGTGCCGCCGGTTGATCCACACCGTGGGCAGGCCCGCCTTCTTGGCCGGCCCGTGGTCGTGGAACAGGCTCTGGGCCACGTGCAGCAGCCGTCCGCGCTTGATGCCGAGCCGGTCGGCCTCGGCCAGCAGGGCGTCGAAGTTCCGCGCCGACGGCTTGTAGGAGCCGATGTCCTCGGCGGTCAGGACGCTGGTGAAGGTGACCTGCAGGCGGCGGTTACTGGCCGCGAACGAGGCCCGGTCCACGTTGGACAAGATGATCAGCTGATAGCGCTGGGCCAGGGCGTTCAGGGCGGCGGGCGAGTCCGGGAAAGCGGGCCAGGCCGGGACCGAGGCGGCCATCCGCTCCGCGTCCACCTCGGTGACCTGGGCGCCCAGCTCATGGCCCAGGTCACGCAGGCTGCGGGCCAGGATCAGCGGATACGGATCGGCCGGGCGGCTGGCCTCGGCGCTGGCTTCGTGGGCCGAGTAGGCGGTCAGCAGGGCCTCGTCGGTCAGGTCCAGGCCCTGGTCCCGGGCCCAGGGACCGAGGACGGCGGCGATGCCGGCCTCCCAGTCGATCAGCGTGCCGTAACAGTCGAAGCTGAGCGCGTCGAAGTCACCGAAGTCCACGGTCACTCCTCACCGTCACTCCTCGGTACCGCCTGGCTCACCGGAGTCGGCGGCGGGGTGCTCGACCAGGGCCAGGATGCGGCTGGACATGAACCGGGCCGTGCGCACCGGCGTGCCGCTGCGGGTCACCTCGCTGACCTCGACGACACCGCGCCGGTTGGCGATCTCCACCCGGCGCCCGGCCTTGGTCGCGGTCACTTCGTAGGT
The DNA here is from genome assembly GCA_963828445.1 of uncultured Actinomycetes bacterium. Classification (GTDB taxonomy): domain Bacteria; phylum Actinomycetota; class Actinomycetes; order Streptosporangiales; family Streptosporangiaceae; genus Bog-532. Next base: position 291,535 of record CAWHFP010000040.1, on the reverse strand, counting down.
GCGGGCGTCCTCGTTGCCGGCATCGATCACGATCTCGACCCAGTCCCCTTTCATGGCACTCAGGCCAGGGCCGGGAGGTGGGTGAGGGCGTCCTCGATCCGCTCCTGCGGGAGGTCGTAGTCGTCCATCTCCCCGGACAGGAACCGCTGGTAGGCGGCCATGTCGAAGTGCCCGTGGCCGCACAGCGCGGTCAGGATGACCTTCTCCTCGCCGGACTCGGCGCAGCGCTTGGCCTCCTCGATGACCGAAGCCAGCGCGTGCGTGGGCTCGGGCGCGGGCACGATGCCCTCGGCCCGGGCGAACTGGATGCCGGCCGCGAAGCACTCCCGCTGCGGCTTGCTGACCGCCTCGAACAGGCCCAGCTCGTAGGCGTGCGACAGCAGCGGCGACATGCCGTGGTAGCGCAGGCCGCCGGCGTGGATCGGGTCCGGCACGAAGTCGTGGCCCAGGGTGTGCATCTTCAGCAGCGGGGTGAACCCGGCGGTGTCGCCGAAGTCGTAGGCGTACCGGCCGCGGGTGAACGACGGGGACGCGGTCGGCTCGACCGCCCGGAACACCGGGTTGATCCGCCCGGCCAGCTTCTCGCGCAGGAACGGGAAGATCAGGCCCGCGAAGTTCGAGCCGCCGCCGGTGCAGCCCACGATCAGGTCGGGCGCGGTCTCGCCGGCCTGCGCGAACTGCTTGAGCGCCTCTTCACCGATCACGGTCTGGTGCAGCAGCACATGGTTGAGCACGCTGCCCAGCGCGTACCGGGTGTCGTCGTGGGCCCCGGCGACCTCGACCGCCTCGCTGATCGCGATGCCCAGGCTGCCCGGCGAGTCCGGGTCGTCGGCCAGGATCTTGCTGCCCGCGGTGGTCTCCCGGCTCGGGCTGGCGTGCACGGTGGCGCCGTAGGTCTCCATCAGCGCGCGCCGGTACGGCTTCTGGTCGTAGGAGGCGCGCACCATCCAGACCTCGCACTCCAGCCCGAACTGGGCGGAGGCGAAGGCCAGCGCGCTCCCCCACTGGCCCGCCCCGGTCTCGGTGGTGAGCTTGCGCGTGCCTTCGACGGCGTTGTAGTACGCCTGCGGCACCGCGGTGTTCGGCTTGTGCGAACCGGCCGGGGACACGCCCTCGTACTTGTAGTAGATCCGGGCCGGGGTGTTCAGCGCCTTCTCCAGCCGGTGGGCCCGGAACAGCGGGGTCGGCCGCCACAGCCGGTAGACGTCGAGGACTTCCTCGGGGATCGGCACGTGGGAGTCGGCCGTGACCTCCTGAGCGATGAGCGCCATCGGGAACAGCGGCGCCAGATCCTGCGGTCCCACCGGCTGCAGGGTGCCCGGGTGCAGCGGCGGAGGCGGCGGGGAGGGCAGGTCCGGGATCACGTTGTACCACTGGCGCGGCAGTTCGGACTCGTCGAGGATGATCTTGGTCCGGCCGCTCATGGTGCCTCCGCGCGCTGGTCGGGTATCGTTCCCGTCCATCCGATCAGAGCGGGTCTTGGTCGGCAACCCTGAGGTGCGCTGACGAGGGAAAAGGGGGTCGGGATGAGGCTGGCGGCAACCACGCTGGACGCGCCGGACGCGCGCGAGCTGGCCGGGTTCTACCGGCGGTTCCTGGGCTGGGAGGTCAGCGAGGACGAGCCGGGCTGGGTGACGCTGCGGGCGCCCGGGGGCGGGGCGGGCCTGTCGTTCCAGACCGAGCCCGGCTACGTGCGGCCGGTCTGGCCGGCCGGGCCGGGTGACCCGCAGATGTCGATGCACCTGGACATCGAGGTCGACGACCTGGACGCGGCCGGAGCACAGGCGGTGGCGGCCGGGGCGACGCTGGCCGGGTACCAGCCCCAGGATGACGTGCGGGTGTATCTGGACCCGGCCGGACACCCGTTCTGCCTGTTCTTGCCGTACTGAAATGGCCTGGCCGGGGAGACGACGCGACTGGTAGAGAAGACGATATGGACATCAAGAAAGTGGCCGTGGCCGGAGCGACCGGGCAGGTCGGGCGGGCGGTGGTGACCGCGCTACGGGAGGGCGGCCACGAGGCCGCCGAGCTGTCCCGGGCCGGTGGCGTGGACGTGCTGGCCGGGAACGGGCTGGACGACGCGCTGGCCGGGGCCGACGCCGTGGTCGACGTGCTGAACACCGCGGCGACCGACCCGGCGGACACGGTCGGCTTCTTCACCGGGACGTCGGACCAGCTGCTGGCGGCCGAGCAGCGGGCCGGGGTCCGGCACCACGTGCTGCTGTCGATCGTCAACGTCGACGCGGTGACCGACAACGCGCACTACGCGGGCAAGATCGCCCAGGAGCAGCGGGTCCGGAGCGGCCCGGTGCCGTGGACGATCTTGCGGGCCACCCAGTTCCACAGCTTCGCCGAGATGGTGGCCGGCTGGACCACGGCCAACGGGGTGGCCGCGGTCGCGCCGCTGCTGGTGCAGCCGGTCGACGTCGGCGACGTGGGGGCCGTCCTGGCTGAACTGGCCGTGGGTTCGCCGCAGGGCCAGGCGCCCGACCTGGCCGGGCCGGACACCCTGGATCTGGTGGACATGGCCGTCCGCACGTTCGCGGCCCGCGGCGACCGCACCACGGTCCGGGCCAGCTGGCGGGACAGCCCGTTCGGGCTGTCCATGGCGGGCGAGGTGCTGTTGCCAGGTCCGGGCGCGCGCATCGGCGAAACGTCGTTCACGGCCTGGCTGGCCCGGGACGCCGGTGATCCGCGCGCGCTGGCCACCACGTATTTCGAAGCCTGGCTGGCTCACGACTTCGACCGGGTGCGGACGCTGCTGGCCGACGACGCCACGTTCCGCGGGCCGCTCGGCACCGCCGATTCCGGGGACGAGTGCGTGGCCGGGCTGGAGGGCATGGCGAAGATGATGACCGGGCTGGACATCACCCGCATGGTGGTCGACGGGCCGGACGTCATGACCTGGTACGACCTGCTCACCGACGGGGCGCCGCCGACCCCGACGGTCAACTGGATGCACGTCGAGGGCGGGTTGATCCGGCGGATCCGGGCCACGTTCGACCCGCGGGCGATCCTCGGCGACGGCTGATGCGCGGGGTGGTGACCGGCTCCCCTCAGCTGTAGCTGTCGGGCCTGGTGGGGTAGCTGTTGGGCCCGGTGGGGTAGCTGTTGGGCTCGGTGATGTACTTCCGCCCGGCGGGGGTGGTCCAGAGCATGACGCCGGGCTGGGGTTGCTCGAGCCGCCAGCCGTGCGCTTGTTTACACCGATGGTGGTGGCGGCACAGCGGGGCCAGGTCGCATTCGCAGGTGCGGCCTCCCTGGTCGTAGGGCCTCGTATGGTCCAGATCGCAGCGGGCCGCGGCGCGCTGGCAGCCGGGGGCCGAGCACGTCGGGGTCCGGGCCTGGACCAGGTGCTGCAGTTTCCGGCTGGGCTGATAGCCGGGTTCTTCGTGCCGGTGGTCGCAGCTGCCTCGGGCCAGGGGGGTGATGGAGATGGTGAGGCCACTGCTGGCGAGTTGTGGCCAGGCGCGGGAACCGGGCAGGCAGCTGTGACCGACGGCTTGGCCGTCTCGGCCGGTAAGGGTGAGACAGAACCGGGAGGCGGGGTGGGCTGCGGCGGCGGTGAGCAACTGGCGGGCCAGGGGCCCGTCGACGGGTCCGAACCCAGAGACGGCGCCAGGGGCGTCGCTGTGGCCGAGGCCGGTGTCCAGTGGAACGATCAAGGTGACCCGGGAGGCGACCGGCGAGGCCTGAGCCGGGATTCGGAGTGGCTGGCCGGCCGGGGATGCCGCGGGATCGCCGGGTTCGCTGGAGCTGTCAGGCTCGCAGGGCCCTCTGGTCGTGCCGAGGCTGGGCGAGGGTGCCGGGGTTGAGTCGTGGTCGAGGAGGGCGTCCAGGTAAGCGCGGGCCCGCAGCTCCTCCAGCGTGCCGGGCAGGCCCGCCTCACGCAGGGCGGCCGCACGAGCGGTCAGGCGCTGGTCGGCGGCCAGCACCTCGGCCGGCGGCAGCCCATAGCCGGCCAGGGCGGCGGTGCCGGCGTCCTCCCGCCAGCGGCGCACCCGCGGGTCCTTCAGCGCTTCCTCGCGGCGGCGCGCGGCGGCTCCTGGATCAACGGCCAGGATGGCCCGGGCCAGGGCGGCCCGCAGCTGACCGGTGGTCTGCACCGTGGCCTTCGGGAAGATAAGCGCCTCGACCTTGCGGGTATCGCCGTCGGCGAGGATCCGCGTGGTTTCGGCGATCAGCCGGGCCCGCGCAGGATCGAGTAGCCCATCATGCTGGGCGCGGGCAGTCACGGGCAGCCGGATCTCCAGGTCCAGGCTCGCCGCGGTGAGGGTGTCAGCGGCCCGGCTGGTCAGCGTCAGCGCGTGCGCGACCTCATCGACCACGAACTCGCTGATCTGGGCCGGGAACTCCCCCGGCGCCGCGGACGGGGTCCGGTCCGCCGGGCGGCGGCGGGCCAGTTCAGCGACAGCGGCCATGAGGCCCGCGCTACACCAGGATCCCAGCCGCTGCCAGGCCCGCAGCACCCCGGCCAGCTCATCATCGGACAGGCCGGCCAGGCGGCCGTCGCGGGTGACCGCATCAGCCAGCCCGGCCAGGGCACCATCCGGAGTGCTGGTGTCGAGGGGCCCGCCGCACTCAAAACCTGACCCCGGTCCCGGCGGGGCCGGCCGGGTAGCTTCCTGACCGCCGGCGCGCTCCTGGCATCCCGCGCCGATCCGGGCGAGTACTTCTCGGATCGGCAGGCCAGCGTATTCGGGCGGACAGTCTGACCCGGGCACCAGGTACAGGGCAGGCCGCAGCGTAGCCAGCAGTTCCTGATGGTCATCCGGCTCATCAGCCAGGGCTGCTGTCATTGCTTCACCGCCTTCCCGGCCCGCACATCACCTTGTTCGAACATAATATCGAACTGCGATGGATTTGTCCATATAAAACGCACGAGGGTTGAGGCATTGGAAAGTGCGCAAACTGCACACGTTAAATGGTGGATAACCAGCCGAAAAAGGGTGGTGGCGCGAGTCTTGAATGGTGGATGAAACAGCTACCCGGGGTTTCGCTTGGTGGTCGGGGCCAGAGCCGGCCGGGGTCAGCACCGGGACCTCGCTGGTGGGTTGCCGGGCTGGATATTGGCTAGAAGACGCGGGTGCCGGGCTTCACGTCGGAGTCGGGGCGGAGCAGGATGACCTCGCCTTGGTCGTCGGGGACGCCGAGGACCAGGACTTCGGACATGAAGGTGGCGATCTGGCGGGGCGGGAAGTTCGTGACCGCGACGATCAGCCGCCCGACCAGCTCGTCGGTTGTGTAGCGGGCGGTGATCTGGGCGCTGGACCGCTTCTCCCCCAGCGGGCCGAAGTCGATCAGCAGGCGGTAGGCGGGTTGGCGGGCGGCCGGGAACTCCTCGGCCTTGATCACCCGGCCGACGTGCAGCTCGGTGCGGAAGAACTCTTCCGGTGTGGACTGGCTCGCTGGGCTCTCCTGGCGGGGCTGGCTCACCTGAATCCCCAGTTCAGCAGCTGCTCGGTGTCGGTGAAGCTGTACGAGCGGATCGTCGGCGAGCTGTCCAGGACCACCCCGATCAGGGTGCCCGAGGCGCGCTGGTCGGCGAACAGCAGGCAGTACCCGGCGGCCAGGGTGGAACCGGTCTTGATGCCGATCATGCCCGGGTACTTGCTGATCAGGTCGTTGGTGGTGTGCCAGACGTAGGCGTGGTGACCGGAGGTGGCGGGCAGGGCGATCCGGTGGGCGGCCACGATGGCCCGGAACATGGGGTAGGCCATGGCCGCGCGCCCGATGACCAGCAGGTCGCGCGGGGTCGAATAGGTCGAGTGCTCGCTGGGCACCGGCAGGCCGTCGGCGTTGGAGAAGTGGGTCCGGCCCAGGCCCAGAGCCTGGGCGGTGGCGTTCATGGTCGCCACGAACGCGGTCAGGCCGGGGCCGTACGCGCTGGCCAGCGCGTACGCGGCGTCGCAACCGGACGGCACCAGCATGGCCTCCAGCAGCTGCTGGGTGGTGAGCTGGTCCCCGGCGTGCAGGCCCGCGCTGCTGCCGTCGTAACGGCGCGCGTAGTCGATCGCGGCCTGGGACACGGTGATCTTCCGGTTCAGGCCGCCGTCGCGCAGCACGACCAGGGCGGTCATGACCTTGGTGATGCTGCCGATGGGACGCTTGGTGTCGAAGTCGCGGCTCCACAGCACCTGGCCGGTGGCCTCGTTCTCCAGGGCCGCACCGGGGGCGTGCACCCCGGACGGCCCGGTGGCGGCGTCGGCGGGGACGGCCTGAGTGGCCAGGACCGGGCCGATCAGGGCTCCCCCGACGGCAGCGGCCAGGGCGAGGCGGCCGGGCAGGCGCATGGCGTTCCTTCTGGTCCGGGGGATCGAGGCTCTGACATGGTGACAGCGGGACCGACGCCGGACAAGCGGACTGGCCGGGGTAGCGTCAAGAGGTGACCGACAAAGCTGACGGTGTTAGCCAAGACCGGGGCACCTACGTACGGGACGCCCGGTACCTGAACGCGCGGATCACCGCCGACGGCCGGGACGGCTGGCCGGTCGAGCCGGGCCGGTACCGGCTGGCCGTGGCCCGGGCCTGCCCCTGGGCCAACCGCGCCGTGATCGTCCGCCGCCTGCTGGGCCTGGAACCGGTCATCTCGATGGCGCTGGCCGGGCCGGTGCACGACGAGCGGAGCTGGTCGTTCGACCTGGATCCGGGGGGCCGGGATCCGGTGCTCGGCATCGAGCGGCTGGGTGAGGCCTACGAGAAGGCCGTGCCCGGCTACGACCGGGGCGTGACCGTGCCCGCCATCGTGGACGTCCCCAGCGGCGCGGTGGTGACCAGCGACTACCCGCAGATCACGCTGGACTTCGAGACCGAGTGGACGGCCTACTTCCGGCCGGGTGCCCCCGACCTGTACCCGGAGAAGTACCGGGATGAGATCGACGAGGTGGCGCTGGGCGTCTACAAGGACGTCAACAACGGCGTCTACCAGGCCGGGTTCGCCACCTCGCAGCGGGCCTACGAGGCGGCCTACGGGCGGCTGTTCAAGCGGCTGGACTGGCTCAGCGAGCGGCTGGCCGCCCAGCGCTTCCTGGTCGGCGACACCATCACCGAGGCCGACGTCCGGCTGTTCACCACGCTGGCCCGGTTCGACCCCGTGTACCACGGCCACTTCAAGTGCAACCGGTCCAAGCTGAGCGAGATGCCGGTGCTGTGGGCCTACGCGCGGGACCTGTTCCAGACCCCCGGGTTCGGCGACACCATCGACTTCGTGCAGATCAAGGAGCACTACTACGTGGTGCACCGGACCATCAACCCGACCGGGATCGTGCCCGCCGGGCCCGACCTGCGGGGCTGGCTGACCCCGCACGGGCGGGAGGCGCTGGGTGGGCGGCCGTTCGGGAACGGGACGCCGCCCGGGCCGCCACCGGAAGCCGAGCGGGTGCCCGCGGGCCACGGGGCCGGCTGAGCACGTCAAGTGGTAGGGCCCACGAGCCTGGCGGAGGTCCCGGCCAGGCCCGTGGGCCCGTCTAAGAAGGCCTAACGGCCTCGGTAAGGATGCAGGTCAGCCGCTACTGCTGGCCTTCTGGACTCCGGACACCGTGGATTGCGCCTGGGTCAGCGCCGAGCTCACCGACGAGGTGCCGGTGATCGCGGACTGGATGGCGGTCCAGATGGCCTGCGAGACCTTCGGGTAGTTGGCGCCGTATTCGGCGGTGCGCGCCTGGGAAGTCTCGGTCTCCTTGGCGAACACCTGGAACTGCGGGCTCAGCTTGGTGTACTGGTCGAGCACCGCAGTCTTGGTGGGCAGGTAGTACGAATCGCTTGAGAAGTAGGTCATCGTCGCCGGAGTCTGGGTGCCCTTGATCCAGTCCCAGGCCGTCGGCCTGCTGCGTCGAGCTGCCCGACTTGCCGAGGTTCCAGGTCTCTCCGCCGAGCGGAGTGATCGGGGTCTGGCCCGCCGACTCGGACGGGATCGGCACCACGCCGTAGTCGACGTTGTACTTCATGCCCGCCGCGTTAAGCAGGGGAAAGGCCCACGGGCCGTTCTCCATCATGGCCGCGGTCTTGTTAGTGAACTGCTGGACCAGGTCCGGAGACTGGCCCCACTGCAGCACGGACTTGGACGACGAGTGGTTCTTGACCAGGTTCACCCACACCTGAAGCGAGTTCTTCCAGGCCGCCGAGTTGACGTCGTCCAGTTTGCCGCCCGCGCCCCAGGCCCACGGCTCCAGCTGGAAGGTGGACTGCTCGTCCGCGGTCGCGTCGAAGGCGAAGCCGTAAACCTTGCCCGAGGTCAGAGCCTTGGCGTCGGACTCCAGCTGGGCCCAGGTGGCCGGCGGCGACAGGTGCTTGGCCGCGAACATCTTCTTGTTGTAGATCAAGCCGACGGTGTTGGTCCCGATCGGGAAGCAGTACTGCTTGCCCTGGTAGCTGCATTCGCTGATCGCTCCCGGCACGTAACCCGCGGTCGTGAAGCCCGGCCTGCCCTTCAGCGGCAGGAGCTGGCCGGTCGCCGCGACCTGCGGCACGTTCGGGTCGTCCAGCATGACGATGTTCGGCAGGTCGCCCGCGCTGGCCTCCTGCAGCACCTTGGTGATCAGGTTGGCGAACGGGACCACCTCACGCTTGACCGTGACGTCGGGGTGAGCCTCCTCGAACTGCTTGTTGTACTTGATCACCGCGGTGTTGGTGCCGCCGGTGGTGAAGTAGTCCAGCTCGGTGATGGTGGTCTTGCCACCGCTGCTGGACCCGCCACCACCGCTGCTGCCCCCCGAGGAACTGCAGCCCGCCGCGGTCAGCGCGGCCGCGGCCGCGACCGCGCCGATGGCCATGAAGCGCATGTGGCGCCGGCGCCCGACGGGGTCTCCCGTCGCCCGTGATACGGCCACTTTGCCGTAGACATATGGTCCCTCCTAATTCCCGACCGGGCCGTATTGCCAACGAGGCAGCGCACCCGGAATTCTCCAGAATTGAAGACCGCCGGAAATCGGCGGTCTTATCCCTTGACTGAACCGACCGTCAGGCCGGACGCGATGTAACGCTGAGCCGCGATGAGCAGCACGGCCGCAGGTATGATCCCGACCACGCACAACGCCATGGCCGAACCAATACTCTGGCTGAATTCGCCAATGTAGGAATAGATACTCAAGGTAAGAGGCTGGAAGCTACTCCCCGACAGCAGGGTGAGCGCGAAGATGAAGTCGCCCCAGCCATTCAGGAACGCGAACACGGCCACCGTGATGATGGCGGACCGGCTCATCGGCAGCACGATACGGACGAAGGTTCTCCACTCCGTCGCGCCGTCGACCCGGGCGGCCTGCAGGACGTCGTTGGGCAGGCCGAGCATGAAGGCCCGGAGGACCAGGATGCTGAACGGGACGCCGTAGCTGGCGTCGGCTATCACCAGGCCCGGGTAGGAGTTCAGCAGACCGAGCTTGTGGTAGATGAGGAACAGCGAGTTGGCGATGACGATCGCGGGCAGGATCTGCGCGATCAGCATGGCGCCGACCACGATCACCGTGACCCGGAACCGGTACCGGGCCAGCGCGTGCGCGGCCGGGACCGAGATGGCCAGCGTCAGCAGGGCGGTGAAGATCCCGATGATCAGCGTGCTGAGGATGTGGCCGCCCTGAGAATGGAAGACCGTGCTGTAGTTGGAGAACGACGGCGTGGGCGGCAGGAAGTTGTAGTGCGTGCCCAGCAGCTGGTTGTTGGTCTCCAGCGACCCGATGATCACCGCGTACAGCGGGAACAGCAGGATGACCAGGGCGACCAGGGCCCCGAGGCTGGCCAGCACGGTGGTCAGCGGACGCTGCCGGGTCATGTCATGCCCTCCGCAGGGAGTCTCGGTTGAGCCGGATGTAGATGGGCGCCGCTACCAGCGCGATGAGCAGCAGGACCGTGTTGAGGGCCGCGCCCTGGCCGTACTCGAACTGCTGGAACGTCACGTTGTAGCCCCAGGTGGCCAGCAGCTGGGTGGAGTTGGCCGGGCCCCCCTGGGTCAGCCCGATGACCACGTCGAAGACCTTGACCGTGAACACGAACCCGAGCACGAACACGACCTCGATGATCGGGCGGATGATCGGCAGCGTGACCTTGAACAGCCGCTGCACGCCGTTGGCGCCGTCCAGCATGGCCGCTTCCTTCAGCTCGATCGGCACGTCCTGCAGCGCGCTGAACAGCAGCACGGTGAAGAACGGGATACCGATCCAGACGTTGGCGATGAGGATCGCGACGTAGGCCCAGCCGGGTGAGGTGAGGAACTGGATGGGGTGGCTGATCAGGCCGATGTCGCCCAGGACCTGGTTGACCGCGCCCGCCTCGGCCTGGAGCAGGAACTGGAAGATGAAACCGGTGATCAGCAGGGGCAGCAGCCACGGGACGATGATCAGCGAGCGCGCGAACCGCCGCAGCGGGAACTTCAGGTTGAACAGCAGGGCCAGCCCGAACCCGATCACGAACTGGAGCAGCAGCGACAAGACGGTGAAGCTGAACGTTCGGACGATCGCGCTCTGGGTGGTGGCCTGTTCCAGGGTGAGCTTGTAGTTCTGGATGCCAGCGAACGGGGCGAACAGGCTGGAGATCGTGGCCGGCGAGGTCTGCTCGAAGCTCAGGATCAGGTTGTAGACGATCGGGATGACGAACGCGAACAGCACGTAGAGGATCGCGGGCACGATGAAGGCGATCCGGGCCCACCGGGCCCAGGCCTTGGCCCGGCTGACCTCGGTGACGCCCCGGTCCGGCTTCTGGCGGTGGGACCGGCGCCCTGGCCGGGCGAGCGCCTCGGTTCTGGCCACGTCAGGTCACTCCCCTGCCGGCTCGAGGTCGGCGAGCGGCCCGAACGGCGCCACCGCGCCGCCCTTCCGCACGTAGACCGGGATGGTGTCGAGCGGGGCGGGCGCCTCCACCCACTGGCCGCCCTCGTGCTCGGTCCGCGACCAGGCGTTCACCCAGGTGGTGCCGGGTGGCAGCCAGACCCTTCGTTCCCGGGCCCCCTCGGTGTAGACCGGGGCGACCAGTACGTCCGGGCCGAACAGGTACTGGTCCTCGACTTCCCAGCTGGTGGGGTCGTCGGGGTGATCCACGAACAGCGGCCGCATGGGCGGCACCCCGGTCTCGTGCGTGGCTCGCATCTGGTCCTGCACGTAGGGCCGGAGCCGCTCGCGCAGGAAGAGCAGGCGGCTGATGATCTCGTACTGCTCGTCCCCGAAGCTCCAGACCTCGTTGTCGGCGCCGGTCTGCTGGGCGCCGATCATCGTGCCGGGCTGGCGGATGCCGTGCAGCCGGAACACCGGGCAGAACACGCCGAACTGGAACCAGCGCACGATCAGCTCGCGGAACGTCGGGTCGTGGATGTTGCCGTTCTTGAACCCGCCGATGTCCGTGGTCCACCAGGGGATGCCGGACAGGCCGATGTTCAGGCCCGCGGGGATCTGGCGGCGCAGGTCGTCGAAGGTTGACTCGATGTCACCCGACCAGACCAGCGCGCCCCAGCGCTGGCTGCCGGCCCAGGCCGACCGGATCAGGCTGAGGATCTCGGTCTCGCCCTCGGCCTGCATGTGCTCGTAGAAGCCGCGGGCGTGCAGCATCGGGTAGATGTTGGTGGTCTCCAGTCCCGGGCCCAGGTGGTAGCGCAGGTTCTCCGGGGCCTCGGGCACCAGTTCCGGCTCGCAGGCGTCCAGCCACCAGGTGCGGATGCCGTAGTCGTAGTAGTTCTGCTTGACCTTGGACCAGATGTAGTCCCGGGCCTCGGGGTTGGTCGGGTCGTAGAACGTCATCGGCACCTTGACCGGCGAGTCCCGCTCCCAGAACGCGAGCTGGAAGTCGAGGCCGTGCTCGCTGTCGACCAGCAGGCCGCGGTCCTTCATCTCGGGGTAGTTCTCGCTGGCCGGGTTGACGTTGGGCCAGACCGACACCATCAGCTTGATGCCGAGCTGGTCCAGCTCCTTGACCATGGCCGCCGGGTCGGGCCACTCGCTGGGGTCGAACTTCCACTCGCCCTGCAGGGTCCAGTGGAAGTAGTCGATCACGATGACCGACAGCGGCAGCCCGCGCTCCTTGTACTGGCGGGCGACGCTCGAGCAGCTCGTCCTGGGTCTTGTAGCGGAGCTTGCACTGCCAGAACCCGGTGGCCCAGTCGGGCATCAGCGGGGCCCGGCCGGCCACCTCGCCGTACTGCCGCATGATCTGGGCCGGCTCGGCCCCGGCGGTGATCCAGTAGTCCCACTGGCGGGTGGCCTCGGACACCCAGCGGGTGGCGGTGGTGCCCAGCTCGACCCGGCCGACCCCGGGGTGGTTCCACAGCAGGCCGTAGCCGCGGCTGGACACCAGGACCGGGATCGACACCTCGGTGTTGCGCTGGATCAGCTCGACGACCGCGCCCTTCTGGTTCAGCCGGCCGTGCTGGTGCTGGCCCAGGCCGTAGAAGCGCTCGTCGTCGTGGGCGTTGAACAGCAGCTCGAAGTGGTGGGTGCCGCCGCCGTTGGCCCGGTAGCGCCGCATGGGCGGGCCGGTGAAATGGGGAGTCACCTCGGACAGCAGCTCGCGGCCGTCGGCCCCGAAGTAGGCGATCTGGCCGGAGGCGGAGACTTCGGCGGTGAGGTCGCCGTTGGTGATCCGGGCGTGCTCGGCCGCGATCTCGACCTGTCCGGCCGTGCCGGTATCCAGGGCCTCCAGCGCACCGGGGAGATCATCGGCGATGGCGCGCCACACCGTGCCCCGTACCCGCAGGCTGTTCGCGCCCCAGGGTTCTAGGCGCACGGTCTCGTGCCCACCCCGCCACTCCAGCGCCGAACCGCTTTGCGTGAACACACCCATTCGGAAAAGGCCTCCCCAGTGAGACGTCGCGCGCAGGGTTTGGTAACGGATGAGTTACATGTAACGCAAAGGTTTTCGTAGTAGTCGCGATGCTAGAGCTAGCCGGCCTGAGGGTCAAGACATCCAGGCATTTTTCGCCTGAGTGGCGTGGTAGTAGGGTGACTTCGGAGAGTAGTCAGAAACAGGGATCTCATAGCTTTTCGCATGAATGCCACCTATACTCCTGGCAATGTCGCGTCGGCCTGGGGTTGCCTCGCAGGCCGGACGGCGTTGATCGGCAACATCGCTCCGGCTGGGCTCTGCTTGGGGCCGCTGGACGGCGCTGATCGACAACGTTGACCCGATCGGGAACCCGATCGGGGCTCGGCCCGGCCGGGACGATCCGGCCCGGGTTCGCCCGACGAGGGGAGGCGGCCGCGAGCCCCATCAGCCGAAGCCCGGTGACGATCACGGACGTGGCCCGCCTCGCAGGCGTCTCCCCCGGCACGGCATCCAAAGCACTCAACGGCCGCGGCGGCATCAGTGCCGACACCGCCGATCGAGTGCGGCAGGCCGCGGAGCGGCTCGGTTACCAGCCCAACGCCCTGGCCCGGGGCCTGCTGACCGGGCGCAGCTTCACCGTGGGCCTGATCACCACCGACAGCTTCGGCCGGTTCAGCATCCCGGTCATGCAGGGCGCCGAGGACGCGCTCGGCCCGGGCCGCATCTCGGTGTTCCTGTGCGACAGCCGAGACGACCAGATCCGGGAGCAGCACTACCTGCGCACCCTGCTGGAACGCCGGGTGGACGGGATCATCGTCACCGGCCGGCGGCAGGACCCGAGGGACCCGATCGGCCGCGGCCTGCCGGTGCCGGTGGTGTACGCGATGACCCACTCGACCGACCCGGGCGACCTGTCGCTGATCCCCGACGACGAGCAGGGCGGCGCGCTGGCCGTGCACCACCTGCTCAGTACGGGCCGGACCAGCATCGGCCACGTGACCGGGCCGCGGCGGTTCAAGGCGGCCGTGCTGCGGGCCGCGGGGGCGGAGAAGGCGCTGGCCACCGCGGGCCTGGAACTGGCCGGGGGCGAGCCGCTGTTCGGCGAGTGGACCGAGGAGTGGGGCCGTCAGGCCACCGACGTGCTGCTGCGTTCCCAGGCCCACCTGGACGCGATCTTCTGCGGCAACGACCAGATCGCCCGCGGCGTGGCCGACGGCCTGCGCGAGGCGGGCCGCCGGGTCCCGGACGACGTGGCGGTGGTGGGCTTCGACAACTGGGAGGTCATCGCGGTCGCCTCCCGTCCCCCGCTGACCACGGTGGACATGAACCTGCGGGAGCTGGGGCGGGCGGCCGGCGAGCGGCTGCTGGCCGCGATCGAAGGCCGGCCCAGCGCGGGCGTGCAGCTGCTGCCCTGCAGCCTGGTCGTGCGCGAGTCCAGCCGTCCCCGGCATCCGGTGATCCCCGGGTCGGGTGTGATTGGTGGGGTTGCCGGGGCCAGTGTGACCAGCGGTGCTTCCGGGGCCAGCGCTTCTTCTGGGGCCAGTGGTGCTTCTGGGGCCAGCGTGTCTGGCGGGGCTGGAGATTCTCGGGATGATGTGACTCGCGGGCTCGCGGGGCCCGGTGAGCCCGGTGAGCCCGGGGAGGCGGCGGACCGGAGGGCGACGCCGGCCACGGTGCCCAGCCAGGCCCGGGTGCCGAGCGGGCAGGTGCCTCCGGCCGGGTTAATCTCCGACTCCCGGCGGGAGCGGGGGCAGGGTTAGGGGTCTCCGGAGCAGGGGCACCACGGTGGCGGCGGCGAGGTCATCGGGTCAGGGCTTGAGGCCGACCGCGGTGTAGGTGGGCAGTTGGCGGCGGGGCGGGTCGCCGATCGGGCCCGGGCGCCACTGGCCGAGCGGAACCACGCCCGGCTCGACCAGGTCGAGGCCGTCGAAGAAGCGGGTCACCTCGGCCCGGGACCGCCCGTGGATGGACACCACCGAAGACTGGTTGTAGTGCCGGGTCGCGTCGGCCAGGCCGTCGACGTGGATGTCGCTGGACGCGTGCGACACGACCAGGTAGCTGCCCGGGGCCAGCGGCTCCAGCAGTTCGGCCACGATGCCCCAGGGGTCGTCGCTGTCCGGGATGAAGTGCAGGATGTGCAGCAGCATCAGGGCCACCGGCCGCCCGAAGTCCAGCGTGTTCCGGGCTTCGGCCAGGATCTTGCCGGTGTCGCGCAGGTCGGCGTCGACGTAGGCGGTGGCCCCGCGGGCGTCGCTGGTCAGCAGGGCCCGGGCGTGGGTGAGCACGATCGGGTCGTTGTCCACGTACACGATCCGCGACTCCGGCCCGACCCGCTGGGCGACCTCGTGGGTGTTGTTCGCGGTCGGCAGCCCGGTCCCGATGTCCAGAAACTGCCGGATCCCCATGCCGGCCGCCAGGTAGTGCACGGCCGCGGCCAGGAACGTCCGGCCCGCCCGGGCCATCGGGGCGATGACCGGCATGGCCTCCAGCACCCGCTCGCCCGCCTGGCGGTCGGCGGCGAAGTTGTCCTTGCCGCCCAGCCAGTAGTCCCAGACCCGGGCCGGATGGGCCACGGTGGTGTCGAAGTCACGCCGGGACGGCAGCGGCGGCGGAGGAGGAGTGGTCATGGTCAGGGCTTCCGGCCGACCGCGGTGTAGGTGGACAGTCCGCGGTCGGGGATGTCGTCCATCGGGCCCGGACGCCACACCCCCACCGGCGTGATGCCCGGCTCGACCAGGTCCATGCCGTCGAAGAACCGGGCCACGTCGGCCTTGTTCCGCAGCGTGACCTTGACCGAGGAGGTCTGGTTGTACCGGTCGGCCGCCTCCTGCATGCCCGGGGTGCCGAGTTCCCCGGTGGTGTGGGCCAGCACCAGGTAGCTGCCGGAGGCCAGCGGCTCCGTCAGCTTGGCCACGATGTCCGTAGGGGTCGTCGCTGTCCGGGATGAAGTGCAGCACGTGCAGCAGCATCAGGGCCACCGGCCGGCTGAAGTCCAGCATGTTGCGGGCCTCGGCCAGGATCTTGCCGGTGTCGCGCAGGTCGGCGTCGACGTAGGCGGTGGCCCCGCGGGCGTCGCTGGTCAGCAGGGCCCGGGCGTGGGTGAGCACGATCGGGTCGTTGTCCACGTAGACGATCCGGGACTCCGGCCCGACCCGCTGGGCGACCTCGTGGGTGTTGTTCGCGGTCGGCAGCCCGGTCCCGATGTCCAGAAACTGCCGGATCCCCATGCCGGCCGCCAGGTAGTGCACGGCCGCGGCCAGGAACGTCCGGCCCGCCCGGGCAGCCGCGTCCACGCTGGGCATGGCCGCGATGACCTGCTCGCCGGCCTCCCGGTCGGCGGCGAAGTTGTCCTTGCCGCCCAGCCAGTAGTCCCAGACCCGCGCCGGATGGGCCACCGTCGTGTCGAAATCACGACGGGACGGCAGCGGCGGTTCATGGTTCCAGGGCTGGCCGCCCGACGAACTGTCCGTCACGCGGTTCCTTCCCCCTATAACGACGTCCAGGTCATGTTATGACGTTTGTGGCCACCGCGTGTAGCCGCCGGAATTCCTCGATGATCGCAGGCAGCGGCCAGTGGGCGTTCAGCCCGCTGGGATTGGGCACGATCCACAGCGGGGTCCCGCCGATGGTTTCGGCCTGCGGTCCAATCTGAGCCTTTTTAATATCGAAGGATTGCCGGTAGGCGGTCACGCCCGCGATGGCGACGTAGCCGGGCCGGCGCTCGGCGACCAGCGTGGCCAGGCGGACGCCACCGGCCCGCAGTTCGGCCGGGCTGAGCTCGGAGGCTTGCGCGGTGGCCCGGGGAGCCAGGTTGGTGATGCCGAGCCCGTAGCCGGCCAGCAGCTCCTGCTCGCCGGGCTCCAGGCGGCGGGGCGTGAAGCCCGCGCCGTGCAGGGCGGGCCAGAACCGGTTGCCGGGGCGGGCGAAGTGCCAGCCGGTGGCGGCCGAGTAGAGGCCCGGGTTGATGCCGCAGAACAGCACGTGGAACGGCGCTCCCGGCGGCGGCAGCACATCGGGCACCGTGCGGGACCGGGCCGCGTCCAGGTCCAGGCCGCGGTAGGAACCGTTCCGGGCGGGTGGCACCCGACCACGCTACCGTTTCGGCTTAAACCGTTATCGCGCCGCCGGATAAGTACGCGTATGCCGGGTAAGAAGCCGGCGTGATGGGCGCCCCGAGCGACCGGCGATGCTGCTGATTCGCCTGTCAACTGCGACAACCAGGGCGCACATTCGGCAACGAATGCATTGCGAAACGACAACTTCAGGCCATTTGTCCTGCATAAATGCCATCACTGGTGGCGGAGGTCAACAATGCGCATCGGATCTGTGATCCTCATTATCTGGCTCATTATCGGCGCCATCGCCGCCGGGCAGCGGGGCTACTACAACGGCACCATCGGTAGCTGCACGAAGGCGACCACGATCATCGTGACGATCCTGGCTGGTCCGCTCAACTACGTGGGCGTCAACCCGAAGGTCGACTGCAAGGTGCCCGAGCCCAGTAAGTAGACCCAGTAAGTAGACCCAGCAAGCAGGCCGGTCCGCAGGACCCGGACCTGCGTCCCAGGCATCAGCCCGCGTCAGGCAGCATGGAGAGGTGACGCAGCTAGCCGAGGGCGCTCCGGGTCCTGCGACGCCGGCGGGCGGGCCGGAAGCCTCGCCCGCGACCTTCGATGTGGTGAAAGAACTCGTCGGGGACGGCAGCGTCGTCATCTTGAGTGGCGCCGGCCTGTCGACCGAATCGGGCATCCCGGACTACCGGGGCCCGACCGGCCGGGCCCGGCGGGCCGACCCCATGACCTACCAGACGTTCGTGGGTGGCACCGCGGCCCGGCAGCGTTACTGGGCCCGCAGCCATGTCGGCTGGCGGCACGTGGCCCGGGCCGTCCCGAACGCCGGGCACCGGTCGGTGGCCGCGCTCCAGCAGCACGGGCTGGTGTCCGGGATCATCACCCAGAACGTGGACGGGCTGCACACCACGGCGGGCGCGCGGCAGGTCATCGAGCTGCACGGGCGCCTGGACCGGGTGCTCTGCCTGTCCTGCGGGCAGCGCTCGGACCGCGACGAACTCGACGAGCGGCTGCGCGCGGCCAACCCCGGCTGGGCCGAAGAAGCAGAGTCGAACGCCCTGATCAACCCGGACGGGGACGCCGTGCTGGACGACGCCCTGGTCGGGCGGTTCCAGGTCGTCGGCTGCCGGGGCTGCGACGGGCTGCTCAAGCCCGACGTCATCTTCTTCGGCGAAAACGTGCCCCGTCGGCGGGTGGACGACTGTTACCGGCTGGTCGAGGAGGCGGGCACGCTGCTGGTGCTGGGCTCCTCGCTGACGGTGATGTCGGGCTTCCGGTTCGTCCGGCAAGCCGCCAAGCTGGGCGTCCCGGTGGTGATCGTCAACCAGGGCGCCACCCGCGGCGACGAGCTGGCCACCGCCACCCTGGACGCGCCCCTGGGCCCCACCCTGACGGCCCTGGTCGCCGCCTTGCGTTAGAGCGTGCTCTAACACCTAGGCTCGAACCGTGACGAGCTGGACCATCTCTCAGGTCGCGGAAAAATCCGGGCTGTCCGCCCACACGCTGCGCTGGTACGAGCGGATCGGGCTGCTGGACCGGGTCGAACGGGGGCCGGACGGGCGCCGGCGGTACAGCGAGGCCGACCTGGAATGGGTCGTGCTGCTGAACAACCTGCGCACCACCGGCATGAGCGTCCGCGACATGCAGCGGTACGCCGAGCTCGTGCGGTCGGGCGGCGGGGAAGCGGAGCGGATGGAGCTGCTGGAGCAGCACCGCGAGCTGGTGCTCCAGTCGCTCGCGCAGCAGGAGGCCTGCCTGCGGGTGCTCGACCGCAAGATCACGACCTACCGGGGCCGGCTCGCTGGCCCGGAACCAGACAGTACTGAAGGAGCAGCAGCGGAATGCGCACCACCAACCTTGGTGACCTGACCGTCTCGGCCCAGGGGCTGGGCTGCATGGGCATGAGCCAGTCCTACGGCCCGACCAACTGGGACGAGTCGCTGGCCACCATCGACCGCGCCCTCGAACTGGGCGTGACCTTCCTCGACACCGCCGACATCTACGGGGCCGGCCACAACGAGGTGCTGGTCGGCCGGGGCATCGCCGGCCGCCGGGACCCGATCCAGCTGGCGACCAAGTTCGGCATCGACCGGTCGATGGGTGATGACCACCGGGTCTTCCGCGGCGAGCGGGGCTACGTCAAGCACGCCTGCGAGGTGTCGCTGCTGCGGCTGGGTGTCGACGTGATCGACCTCTACTACATGCACCGGCCGCCGCAGACCGTGGAGATCGAGGAGGCCGTGGGAGCCATGGCCGAGCTGGTGGCCGAGGGCAAGGTCCGCTACCTGGGCCTGTCCGAGGTGGACGACGCCCAGCTGCGCCGGGCCCACGCGGTGCACCCGATCACCGCCGTGCAGAGCGAGTACTCGCTGTGGAGCCGGGACCCGGAGACCACGGTCGTCCCGGCCATGCGGGAGCTGGGCGTCGGCCTGGTGCCCTACTCCCCGCTGGGCCGGGGCTTCCTGACCGGCACCGTGGATGTCGCGGCGCTCGGGGCCACCGACTTCCGCAGCCGGAACCCGCGGTTCGCGGACGGGGCCGCGGCCGCCAACGCCACCATCGCCGATGAGGTACGGGCGGTGGCCGAGGACCGCGGAGTGGCCCCGGCCCAGGTGGCGCTGGCCTGGGTGTACGCCCAGGCTGACCGGCTCGGGGTGCCGATCGTGCCCATCCCCGGCACCAAGCGGGTCACCTATCTGGAGCAGAACGTGGCCGCGCTCGACGTCACGCTGACCCCGGCCGACCTGGACCGGCTCAGCCCGCTGGCCGATCAGGTGGTGGGAGCCCGGTACTGACGGCTTCGGCGGGGTGGGGAGCCAGTCAACCCACCTTCAATATTTAAGTATTGACTTATATAAGGAGCTGCTGAAATCATCGGGGTGTGCATGCGCTCGATGTGCTCGGAGATCCGGTCCGGCGCCGGGTCCTGGAGGTGCTGGCCCGCGGAGAACGCTCGGCGGGCGCCCTGGCCGACGTGATCGGCACGGAGTTCGGCATCTCCCAGCCCGCGGTCTCGCAGCACCTGCGGGTGCTGCGCGAGCAGGGGTTCACCCAGGTCCGGGCCGATGGCGCGCGGCGCCTGTACGCGGTGGCACCGGCGGCCCTGCGCGAGGCGGACGCCTGGCTGGACCAGTTCCGGGGGTTCTGGGAGCAGCGGCTGGACGCCCTGGGCACCGAGCTGGCCCGCGGTCAGCGCGAGCGCCGCCAACTGGCGAACGGTGCGGCCCGTAGTGAGGGGCCGGGGGACGGAGGGCAGAGCGTTGGAGCATGATCAGCTGCGCGACGAGGTCCGCGGGCACGTGACCGGGACTGCGCGGACGGTGACCGTGGACGGCGGCACCGATCGCACGATGACGCTGCGGCGGCACTACCGGGCCGGCGTCGATGACGTCTGGCAGGCCTGCACCGATCCGGAGCGGCTGGCCCGCTGGCTGACCCCGGTCTCCGGTGACCTGCGCCCCGGCGGCCGGTTCCAGCTCCAGGGCAACGCCGGGGGCGAGATCCTGCGCTGCGAGCCACCGCACGTGCTGACCGTGACCTGGGAGTCCCCCGGCGGCCAGCCGGTGACCCAGGTCGAAGCCGTGCTGGCGGCCGCGGGCGACGGCACCGACCTGGAGCTACGGCACAGCGGCCCGGTCGATCCCGGGTTCTGGACCCAGTTCGGCCCGGGCGCGGCCGGCGTGGGCTGGGACCTGGCCCTGTACGCCCTGGGCCGGGTGCTGGGCGGCGAGGAACGGCCGGATCAGACGGCCGGGCCGGGGTCGCCCGCCTACCGCGAGCTGGTCACCGGCAGCAGCCAGTCCTGGCAGGCCGCGGCGGAAGCGGCCGGGATTGCGCCGGAGGAGGCCAAGGCGGCCGCCGACCGGACCACCGCCTTCTACGCCCCTCCCCCAGCGGATGGAGCCGGGTGATGGCCGCGGGTTCGCCGGTGCCGCACCCGGAGTATCTGATCACGCTGATCGCCCCGGGTTCCGGGGCCGGGGACGGGGTACCGGGCGCGGCCGTGCGGGACGCGGCGTCCGGGCGGATCGTCGGCCTGGTCCCGGGCCGGAACGACGTGTACTCAGCCGTCACCGGCACGGGCGACAACCGGCTGTTCTACCTGGCCGCGCGGTCCGGTCACGCCGAAACCGCCGAGCGCGAACCGGAGATCGGCCACCTCCCGCCCGGCGGCGCCGTCCGGGTGCGGATCGACGAGGCCGGGACCGTGGCTGAGTTTTCCGCCGTGCCCGGGGTCCCGGAACCGGATCCGATGTCGCACGGCCCGAACAGCCTGGCCGCCACCGCCGATGGCGGCACCCTGGCGTACCCGATCGTCTCGCCGCGGGACAGGTCCTTCCCGCGTCGCCCGACTCCGGTATGGCCGGATCGTGACTTCCACAAGGACGATCCGGATGAGGTCCCCGAGCCCGTCTGGCCCCCGGCCGGAATCGCCCTGGTGACGGTGGCTACCGGCGAGCGGACCGAGTGGCGGCCCGCGGCGAAAGGCGGCTTCCCCGAGAGAGTGTCCCTGTCGGCGGACGGGCGGCGGATGGCCTTTTCCTGGCACGGCCGCCCCGAGGACACCGGCATCCACGTCGTCGACCTGCCCGCGACACTGCCCGGCGGGGTGATTACCACGCCCAGCCGCCTGGTCGTACCGGACCGGAACACGCTGTCCGAGTCCCCGATGGGCCAGTCCGGCCTCGGCTGCCTGGGCGACGCGGCGATCAGCGCCGACGGCTCGGTGCTGTACGTGACCGCGGCCCGCGGTGAGGGGGGCGGGCAGGCCACGACCCGCCTGGCTGAGGTCAACGTGGCCGACGGCGAGCTGGTGCGGATCGCCTATGAACGGTCGTTCCGCGATCCCGGCAACATCATCTACGGGTGGGGACCCATGGTCGTCGACCCGTCCGGCCAGCACGTGCTCATCGCCTACACCGGCCACCTGGCCCGGATCGATCTCAGCACCGGCCAGCTCACTGAGCTGCCGATCACCGAGAACGGCGCCCACAGCATCGCCTGGTGACCCGGCCCGGAGGTTTTGTCGGTGGGGGCGCGCAGAATGGCCGGGCCAGGACGGGCGGCTACGGGAGGGAACTCAGACATGAGCGACGACTTCAGCACGGTGACATCGGCGGACGGGACCACGATCGCCTACGAGCGGCACGGGCAGGGACCGGCCGTGGTGCTGGTGGACGGGGCACTGTCCGTCCGCGGCGGCAAGGCTGGCCTGGACGACCTGCTGGGGCCGGAGTTCACCGTGTACCGGTACGACCGGCGCGGCCGCGGGGACAGCGGGGACACCCTGCCCTACGCCGTCGAACGCGAGGTCGAGGACCTGGCCGCGGTGATCGGCGCGGCCGGCGGGTCGGCCGCGGTGTACGGGCATTCGTCGGGCTGCGCGCTGGTCATGGAGGCCGCGATCGCGCTCGGTCCCGACGTGGTCACCAAGATCGCGTTGTACGAGGCGCCCTACAAGGACGACCCGGACGCGCAGCGGCTGTGGGACGCCTACCTGGCCGATCTGGCCACGGCGCTCCGGGAGGACCGGCGCGGCGACGCGGTGGCCCGGTTCATGACCCACGTGGGCCAGCCCGCCGAGCAGGTCGAGCAGGTCCGCAACCAGCCCTGGTTCGCCGGCCTGGAGGCCATCGCGCCCACGCTGGCCTACGACCACGCCGGCCTGCTGGGCCCGGTCACCGCGGCGCCGGTGGACAAGGCGGCCAAGATCACGGTGCCCGCGCTGGTGATGTACGGCAGCGTCAGCCCGCCGTTCATGGGAGCCGCCGCCCGCACCCTGAGCCAGGCCATCCCCCACGCGGAGCTGCGCGTGGCCGAAGGCCAGGACCACATGGTGGCCCCGGACGCGCTGGCGCCCCTGCTGCGGGCATTCCTGGCCGCCTGACCTGGCCGGTCGGGACCGCCCTGTCCTGCGGGGTTGTGTGACCGCGGCGACCGCCCGTTACGCTGCCTGACATGGCCTCGACCGAACCCCCCGGGCCGGCCGCTGACCCGCGTCCTCCTGGCCGCGTCCCGACCGGCTTCCTGGCCGGTCTCGCTGCTCTCTGCCTGATCGCCGTGATCGCGCTGGCCATCGTGGTGCACGGTGGCCCGGCCCCGACCGCGCTGGGCCTGGCCCTGGCTATCCTGCCGGTCCCGCTGGTGATGGCGGGCGTGCTGTACCTCGACCGGCTGGAACCCGAGCCGCCCTGGCTGCTGGCGGTCACGTTCGCCGCCGGCGCGGCGGTGGCGGCGCTGATCGGCCTGCTCGGGCACGCGACCGGCAGCACCCTGATCACCACCCCCGAGCTGGGTCCCGAGGCCGGCGCGCTGGCTGCGGGCTCGTTCGGGTCGGTGCTGGTCGGCGCGCTGATCGCGGAGTCCGTCAAGGGCGTGATCCTGGTCGGTGTGCTCCGCTACCAGCGATCGGAGCTGGACGGTGTGGGCGACGGGGTGGTCTACGCGGCCATGATCGGGCTGGGCTTCGCCCTGGTGTCGAACCTGTTCGCCTACGTGGAGGCCGAGAACAGCGGGCTGTCCGCGCTGATCTCGGCGTTCTTTCAGCGCGGGCTGCTGACGCCGCTGTGGGACCCGGTGTTCACCGCGATGATCGGGATCGGCGTCGGGTACGCGGCCATGCAGAAGGGGCGGCGCGGCTGGTGGGCCGTTGCCGTGGGCTGGGTGGTGGCGGTGGCCCTGCACACGGCCTGGGACGAGTCGCTGCGGCGCGGCGCGGGCTGGGAGACGGTCGTCTACCTCATCCTGCTGGTGTTCCTGGGGCTGCTGCTGCTGGCCATGCGGCTCGACCGGCGGCGCATCGTCGCGCTGATCAACCGCACCCTGCCGCAGTTCCAGGCGCCGGACATCATGACCGCGGACGACCTGCGGATGCTGGGCGACATGCACGAGCGGCGGCTGGCCCGGCAGTGGGGACGGCTGCACTGCGGGCTGAGCGGCGGGCAGACCATCGCCGACTACCAGCTGGCCGCCACCGAGCTGGCCCTGACCTGTTTCCGGGCCCAGCAGGGCTTTCTGGTGGCCGAGGTGTTCGCCGACAGCCAGCAGGTCCGGCTGACCGCCATGCACCAAGCCGCCGCCACGCTGCGAGACCGGCGGCCCCGGCCGCCGCATCCGTCCTGGGCGCCGTACGGGAAGTCAGCGCTGTCGGTGACCCAGCCGCCCAAGCCCCCGGTCCCGCGGTCCGCTGGCCACCACGTGGACGAAGACCCCACGGACGATTGAAAAACTTTCTGACCAGCACACATTGTCCCGATTGGCGATTTTCCCGCTGCCGTTTGTCGGTGCCCTTCACTACAATCCGGACCTATGGCAGCAACCACTGACGGGGGCGTGGGGCAGGCGGGGCCGGCCCTGGCCCAGCCGGAGGCCCTAGAGGAATACCGGCGGGAACTGACCGGGTACTGCTACCGCATGCTCGGCTCCGGCTTCGAGGCCGACGACGCGGTGCAGGAAACCATGTTGCGGGCGTGGAAGTCAGCCGATCGTTTCGAGGGCCGGTCCTCGGTGCGATCGTGGCTGTACCGCATCGCGACCAACGTGTGCCTGGACATGCTGCGGGGGCGGCAGCGCCGGGCCCGGCCGATGGAGCTCGGGCCGTCCTCGGCCCCGGACCCCGCCCTGCTCGGGCAGCAACTGCCCGAGCACCTGTGGGTCTCCCCCATCGCCGACGACCGTGTGCTGCCGGCCGAGGCCGACCCGGCCGTGATCGTCGAGGCCCGGGACACGATCCGGCTGGCCTTCGTCACCGCGCTGCAGCACCTGCCGCCCAAGCAGCGGGCGGCGCTGATCTTGTGCGAGGTGCTGCGCTGGCAGGCCACCGAGGCCGCCGACCTGCTCGGCACCAGCGTGCCCGCGGTGAACAGCGCCCTGCAGCGGGCCCGGGCCACGCTGGCGTCCCTGCCCGAGCAGGAGCAGACCGACGACGTGCCGGACGAAAATGCCGAGCTGCTGGAAAAGTACGTGGACGCGTTCGAGCGCTACGACATGACGGCCCTGGTCTCGCTGCTGCACGAGGACGCGATCCAGAACATGCCGCCGTACGCGTTCTGGATCGAGGGCGCCGAGGACATCACCACCTGGATGGTGCAGCCCGGCCCGGACGAATGCCGGGGCTCGCGCCTGGTCCCGCTGGCGATCAACGGCTCCCCCGGGTTCGCGCAGTACAAGCCGGACCCGGCCGGGGGCTACTCACCGTGGGCCCTGCAGGTACTGGAGATCACGCACGGTCAGATCACGCGGATGACATTCTTCCTGGACACTGCGACCCTGTTTCCCCCGTTCGGCCTGCCTGATCACCTTCCGGCATAGCCGGCGCCGCCTGGCCCCCATGAGCCCGGGGCGCGCGGTACGCTCCCCGGGCCGGGACACACAATGGCCGTCGATGGCCTGTAATCGGCGAATATCGGTAACTGCCGGACAGGTATCGAAAGGGACGGACGGACATGCGTGACGGCGGACTGTCGGCGAATCGGCTCAAGCGCCTGCACGACGTGATGACCGGCTACGTCGAGCGCGGCGAGGTGCCCGGTCTGGTGACCATGGTGGCGCGGCGCGGCGAGGGCCACGTCGACGCGATCGGGGCCATGGCCGACGGCTCGGAAGAGCCGATGCGGCGGGACACGATCTTCCGCATCTCCTCCATGACCAAGCCGGTCACCGCGGCGGCGGCCATGATCTGCGTCGAGGAATGCATAATCCGGCTGGACGAGCCGGTGGACCGGCTGCTGCCCGAGCTGGCCAACCGGCAGGTGCTCCGGCGGCCCGACGCCGAGCTGGACGACTCGGTGCCCGCCCACCGGCCGATCACCGTCCGGGACCTGCTCACCTTCACCATGGGGCTGGGCATCGTGGCCGCCGAGCCGGGCACGGTTCCGCTGGCCGACGAGATCAACCAGCTGGAGCTGGGCCAGGGCATGCCCAGCCCGGCGGCGCCGCCGGCCCCGGACGAGTGGATCCGCCGCCTGGGCACGCTGCCGCTGATGTACCAGCCCGGGGAGCGCTGGCTCTACAACACCGGGGCCGACGTGCTCGGCGTGCTCATCGAGCGGGCCACCGGCCAGCCCTTCGAGCGGTTCCTGACCGAACGGATCTTCCGCCCGCTGGGCATGAAGGACACCGGCTTCGACGTGCCCTTCGACCGGATCGACCGGCTGCCCGCGGCCTACGTGATCAACCCCAGCAGCGGTGCGGCCGAGGTCTACGACCGGCCGCGCGACGGGCAGTGGAGCCGGCTGCCCTCGTTCCCGTCCGGCGCGGGCGGGCTGGTCTCCACCGCCGACGACTACCTGGCCTTCGCCGACATGCTGCGGGAGAAAGGGACCAGCCGCGGGGTGCGGATCCTGTCCCGCCCGTCGGTGGAGTTCATGACCACCGACCAGCTGACGTCGGAGCAGAAGGCCGCCTCCGGGCTGGTCCCGGGGTACTTCCGGGTGCACGGGTGGGGCTTCGGGATGTCGGTGGTGACCGAGCGCACCGAGGTGGCCAAGTCGGCCGGCACCTACGGCTGGGACGGCGGCATGGGCACCTCCTGGTACAACGACCCGGCCGAGGACCTGACCATGATCCTGATGACCCAGCAGGCCTGGGATTCACCGATCCCGCCCCGCCTGTTCCAGGACTTCTGGACCGCGACCTACGCCGCCATCGCCGACTGAATCACCGACTAAGGCCAGGCTGACCTCAGAAAACTGAGGCTGGGCTTAGGTGGGGGGCCGGGCGGCATAATGAGCCGTCCCACCCAGTTGTAACGAGGCACATGACGACAAAAGAGATGAGTACCCCGCGACGGTCCGACTCGGTCAAGCGCTGGCGCGACATGCTGGCCAGCGAGCGTGACGCGGCCGCGCTGTACACCCGCCTGGCCGACGCCGAGACCGGTGAGCGGCAGGATATTTTCCGGGAGCTGGCTTCGATCGAGCTCCAGCACGCCGCGCACTGGGAAGGCAAGCTGCGCGACGCGGGCGCGGACGTGCCCGCCCCCCGTGGGCCGAGCCTGCGGACCCGGCTGCTGGGCCAGGCCGCGCACCGGCTGTCGGTCGGGGCCGTGCTGCCGATGATCGAGCGGGCCGAGCGGGCCGACGCCGGGATGTACGACGCCGACCCCGACGCCGACCCGAGCATGGCCGCCGACGAGCGCGGTCACGCACGCACGCTGGGCCGGCTGATCGACGGCGGCAAGCCGGACCCGTCGGCCCAGGTTCGCCGGCGCGAGCCGTGGCACCGGGGCGACCGGTCGGGGGCGCTGCGGGCCGGGGTGTTCGGGGTCAGCGACGGCCTGGTCTCCAACACCGCGCTGGTCATGGGGTTCGCCGGGTCCGGGGTGTCCCGCACGGTCACGCTGCTGGCCGGGGTGGCGGGCCTGCTGGCCGGGTCGTTCTCGATGGCCGCGGGCGAGTACGTGTCCATGTCCAGCCAGCGCGAGATGTACCAGCGGGAGATCGCGCTGGAGGAGACCGAGCTGGCCGAGAAGCCGGAGGAGGAGCACGCCGAGCTCGTGCTCATCTACCGGGCCAAGGGGCTGTCCCGGGCCGACGCCGAGCAGCTGGCCAGCAAGATCATGTCCGATCGTTCGGTGGCGCTGGACACGCTGGCCCGGGAGGAACTCGGCCTGGACCCGGACCAGCTGGGCTCACCGTGGGGTGCGGCCCTGTCCAGCTTGCTGGCGTTCGCGCTGGGTGCGTTCGTGGTGGTCGTGCCCTACCTGGCCGGCAGCGGCACGGCGGCGCTGGTGACCGCGATCGTGCTGGCCCTGGCCGCGATGTTCGGGGTCGGCGCCAGCATCGGCGCCCTGAACGGACGGAACGCGGTTCGCTCCGGGCTCCGCCAGGTCCTGGCCGGAGCGGTCGCCGCCGCGGTGACCTTCGGCGTCGGCCACCTGATCGGGGCCCATATTTCCTGAGGCGCGGCCGTGCGACGATGGGCCGCATGGATGTGCTGCGTACGCCGGACGAGCGGTTTGCCGGGCTGCCGGACTTTGGTTATGAGCCGCAGTACGTGACCGTGGGGACGCCGGGCGGGGACGACGTGCGGATGGCGTACGTGGCGGCCGGGCCGGCCGACGGGCCGGTGGTGCTGCTGCTGCACGGCGAGCCCAGCTGGTCGTTCCTGTACCGGACCATGCTGCCGGTGCTGGCCGGGCGCGGGCTGCGGGCCATCGCCCCGGACCTGGTGGGGTTCGGCCGGTCGGACAAGCCCGCCCAGGTCGCCGACCACAGCTACGCCCGGCACGTGGAGTGGCTGCGGGCGCTGGCCTTCGACCGGCTCGATCTGCGGCAGGTGACCCTGGTCGGCCAGGACTGGGGCGGCCTGCTCGGGCTCCGGTTGGTGGCCGAGCACCCGGACCGGTTCGCCCGCGTGGTCGCGGCCAACACCGGGCTCCCCACCGGAGACGAGCCCATGCCCGAGGTGTGGTGGCAGTTCCGCCGGGTGGTGGAGAAGGCGCCGGACCTGGACGTGGCCCGGCTGGTGCAGTCCGGCTGCCAGACCCGGCTGTCCGGGCCGGAGCTGGCCGCCTACGCGGCCCCGTTCCCGGACGAGTCCTACCTGGCCGGGCCGCGGGCCATGCCGCTCATCCTGCCGACCGCGCCGGACGACCCGGCCACCGAGGCCAACCGGGCGGCCTGGCAGCAGCTCCAGGCCTGGGATCAGCCGTTCCTGGTCGCGTTCAGCGACGGTGACCCGATCACCGCGTCGATGGCCCCGGTGCTGAAGGAGACCATCCCGGGTGCGGCCGGGCTCGACCACCCGGTCATCGAGGGCGCCGGGCACTTCCTGCAGGAGGACGCGGGCCCGCGCCTGGCCGGCGTGGTGGCCGACTTTGTGCTCGGCTCGTAGTCTGGGCGGCTCAGGCGTCCCGGTGGGCGAGCGCCCAGGCCCCGGCGGCCAGCGACACGACCGCGTACAGGCACAGCAGCCCGAAGATCGCCGCGTCCGGGAGGGCGTGCGCGACCGGTTTGGTCGCGGTGAGCGTGTTCACCATCGGGTGCGGCAGGACGTTCTGCCCGGCGTTCTGCAGCGACGGGCTGAAGAACAGCAGGGGCAGCACGAACAGCACGCCGACCAGGGCGCAGATGGTGCCGGCGGTGTGCCGGATGAGCGCGCCGAAGCCCAGGCTGATCAGCGCGATCTAATCTCGCCGGGACAGCGGCCATGGAGCTGAACCACTTGACCGCGGCCGGGCGCCTCAGGAAGAGTTTGCTCATGGCGGCGACCGGTCGCCGAGCTGTGGAACGTCCGCCCCAGCCGGGGTTCCATCGGCGAAGGGGATTCGCCCTCTCGGTCGTCACTGTCACAGGCCATCTTCCTGCACCGCGTCGCTGGGGGACGAAGGTGTCAAGGAGAGGCTTGTCCATGACCAGGGACGCCAGCTTCAAGAAGGTTGTCCGGCGCCACGCCGAGGAGACCGGGCAGCGCTACACCGAAGCGCTCACGGATCTCGAGGGTCTCGGGGCGCGGATGCACCACGAGCCAGCCCCGGAGCGGCTACTCGCTCATCTCCGGGATCGCTACGGCATCGACCCGGTCGCGGCGACGAAGCTCAGTGTGCACAAGACCTACGTGTTCCGCATCGACCGCGCTGACGGCGACCCCTGGGTCGCCCGCGCGTTCCCGCCCGCCCGGCCGCGTACCGGTGCTGAGGGCGACGCCGCCATCCTGCGCTTCCTGGAGCGGCAGGGTTATCCTGCCGAGCGCCTGGCGGCGGGCGATGCCGTGTCGGACTTCGACGGCGGCGCGGTCCTGGTGACGCGGTTCGTGGACGGCGGCCAGCTCCCCGACAGCACCGAGAAGTTCGCCATGATGGGCGAGCTGCTCGGACGGCTGCACGCGCTGCCGTACGACGACTCCGCCGCCCGCCCGGGTGGATCGAGCGGTGAGGACCCGACCCGCGAGGGCACGCCGCGTCAGGACCTGCTGGCCGCCCTCGCGTTCCTCGACGCCGTGGATACGAAGGTCCCGGCGGCCGAGCGCGAGCGGTTCGAGCGGCTCAGGGACACCGTGCGCACGGCTGACGACGGTCACGGCCTGCCCGAGGGCCTGCTGCACGGAAACCTCCTGCACGCGCCCGACCACGCCATCCTGAGCGGACAAGGGCCGGTCGCGATCAACTGGAAGGCGTCCGGGCGCGGACCGCGCCTGGCCGACTTCGCCTACCTGATCTGGGGCACGGGTTCGTGGAACCCCCGCCAGCCGGACCCGGAGCGGATCGACGCGGCCGTCCGCGCCTACCGCCGGCACGTCGAGCCGACCGGCGACGAACTCGACCGGCTCGAGGCGGTCATGTACATCCGGACCCTCTACCTCACCTGCTTCGGCTACCGGCGCGCCGTCACCGACGGCGTGGCGTTCCGCGAGTGGTGGTTCATCCGTCCCCCCGAGTACTTCAGCGCCACCGCCGCCGCGGTCCGGGCCGCGTTCCGCCGATAACTGCCCGCGGGCGATCCATTCGGGGAGGTCGGGGGCTTCGGCGCCGATCGTGCTGCTCTCGCCGTGGCCGGGGTCGATCACCGTGTCCTCGGGCAGCGTGAGCAGCTTCTCGCGGATCGAGGTGATGATCGTGCCGAAGTCGCTGAACGAGCGGCCGGTGGCGCCGGGACCGCCCTTGAACAGCGTGTCGCCGGTGAACACCACGCCCAGCCCGGCCGCGTGCAGGCAGCACGACCCGGGGCTGTGACCCGGGGTGTGCAGCACCCGCAGCGTGGTCCCGCCGACCTCGATGTCCTGGCCGTCGGCCAGTTCGCCGTCCGGGTCGGTGCGGGGGTGGGTCAGCCGCCACACCGGCAGGTCGGCCGGATGCAGCAGGATCGGCGCACCGGTGGCCGCGGCCAGTTCCGGGGCCACCCGCACGTGGTCGTCGTGGGCGTGGGTGGCGATGATGGCCCGCACCGTGCGGGCCCCGACCACGTCCATGATCGCGGTGACGTCGTGCGGGGCGTCCAGCACCACGCACTCGGCGTCGTCGCCGACCACCCAGACGTTGTTGTCCACCTCGAAGGTCTGGCCGTCCAGGGAGAACGTGCCCGACGTCACCGCATGATCGACTCTGGCGTTCATCCGGACAGCCTACGACCACAGCCCCGGCAGCATTCGCCAGCCCGTACTACGATGGAACACAACGCACCGGGATCGCCCCGAGACCGAGAGCGAGGATCTTGGACACGACGCAGGGAACGCCAGGACCGGAGGAATCCGGTGCCGTTGACTACGGTCAGGCCGGGCCCACCGTCGTCCGCATGCTCCTCGGCGCCCGGCTGCGCCGGCTCCGCCAGGCGGCCGGGATCACCCGGGACAACGCCGGCCACGCGATCCGCTCGTCGGGTTCCAAGATCAGCCGCCTGGAACTGGGCCGCACCGGTTTCAAGCAGCGCGACGTCTCTGACCTGCTGACCCTGTACGGGGTGAGCGACGACGACGCCGAGCGGGCCATCCTGCTCGGGCTGGCCCGCCAGGCCAACGACGCGGGCTGGTGGCACGGCTACAACGACGTGCTGCCGGCCTGGTTCGAGCCCTACCTCGGCCTGGAGCAGGCGGCCAGCATCATCCGCAGCTACGAGGTCGCGTTCATCCCCGGCCTGCTGCAGACCCCGGAGTACGCGCGGGCCGTGATCCGGCTGATGGACGGGGTGTCCGAGGCCGAAGCCGACCAGCGGGTCGCCCTGCGCATGCAGCGGCAGCAGCTGCTGCACCGGCCGAACCCGCCCCGCCTGTGGGTGGTCATCGACGAGACCGCGCTGCGCCGCCCGATCGGCGGCCGGGCCGCGATGCTGGAACAGGTCGACCACCTGATCCAGATGTCCCGGCTCCCGACCGTAACCGTGCAGGTCATGCCGTTCTCCGCGGGCGGCCACGCGGCCGCGGGCGGTCAGGTGACCATGCTCCGCTTCCCCGAGGAACTGCTGCCGGACGTGGTGTACCAGGAGCAGATGGACAGCGCGGTCTACCTGAACAAGCCCGCCGACACCGTGCACTACTGGAACGTGCTCAACCGGGTGGCCACCGAGGCCCTCCCGCCCGACGCCAGCGTGGCCAAGCTCCGCCGCCTGGCCGACCTGATCTTAGGGGCCTGCCTTCGGGCGCTCGGCCAGGCGGCTGGACCCGGACATCCCTGGACACCGTGCCCGGGCCAACTTATGTTGACTGTATGGTCAGTCAAAGGGTGAACGGGGTGGCGGACCCGGCGCCGCTGAGCGCGGCCGGGGTGGCCGACGCGCTGCGGCCGTTCGGGGAGAGCCGGATGCTGCCGCGGGCCGCCTACGTGGACCCGGCCGTGTTCGCCTGGGAGAAGCGGCACTTCTTCGGCGGCGGCTGGCTGTGCGTGGGCCGGTCGGACCAGCTGCCCAACCCGGGCGACCAGCGGGCCGAAGACGCCGGTGAGGGCAGCGTCCTGCTGGTGCGCGGCGACGACGGGGCGCTGCGGGCGTTCGCCAACACCTGCCGGCACCGCGGCCACGAACTGCTGCCCTGCGGGCAGACGGCCAGCAATGGCAAGGCGATCGTGTGCCCGTACCACGGGTGGGCCTACACGCTGCGCGGCGGGCTGCGGGCCGCGGCCGGGTTCCGGCACCAGCCCGGATTCGTCGACGCCGACTGGGGCCTGGCCGAACTGCCGGTGACCGAGTGGCACGGGCTGGTCTGGGTGGACGGGTCCGGTCAGGCCGGGCCGCTGGAGGCGGCGCTCGGCGAACTCGAGCCGATCGTCGCCCCGTACGAGCCGGAGCGGCTGGTGGTGGCGGGGCGGCACGAGTACGAGACCACGGCCAACTGGAAGGTGCTGACCGAGAACTACCACGAGTGCTACCACTGCCCGGCCATCCATCCCGAGCTGTGCAAGGTCAGCCCGCCCAAGAGCGGGGAGAACCACACCCCGGCCGGCCCCTGGGTGGGCGGCTGGATGGAGCTGCGTGACGGGATGGACACCATGTCGCTCGACGGCACCAGCGGCGGGGTGACGCTGCGCGGGCTGGACGCGCGGCGGCTGCGCACCGTCGAGTACATCAACGTGTTCCCGAACATCCTGATCAGCCTGCACCCCGACTACGTGATGGTGCACCGGCTGACCCCGCTGGCGGTGGACCGGACCATGATCGAGTGCACCTGGGCGTTCGCGCCCGAGGCGCTGGACCGGCCCGGGTTCGACCCCGGGTACGCGGTGGACTTCTGGGACATCACCAACCGGCAGGACTGGGCCGCCTGCGAGTCCGTGCAGCGCGGGCTGGCCTCGCCGCACGCGTCGCCCGGCCCGCTGGCGCCGGACGAGGACGGCGTCTACCAGTTCGTCACCCGGGTCGCCCGCGGGTACCAGGGCCAGCCGATCTGGGACGCCAATGCCTGGACACCAGCGCGGTGATCAACGCCGGATAGGCTGCCCGGGTGAGCCTCTATGACATCCCGGTGCACACCCTCAACGGTGACCCCTCCTCTCTCGGTTCGCTGGCGGGCCAGACCCTGCTGGTGGTCAACGTCGCGTCCAAGTGCGGGCTGACGCCGCAGTACGCGGGCCTGGAAAAGCTGCACGAACGGTTCGCGGACCAGGGCTTCGCCGTGGTCGGGTTCCCCTGCAACCAGTTCGGCGGCCAGGAGCCCGGCACGGCCGATGAGATCGCGGAGTTCTGCTCGGCGACCTACGGGGTCACCTTCCCGATGTTCGAGAAGGTCGAGGTCAACGGGCCGGGCCGGCACCCGGTCTACCAGGAGCTGACCGCGGTCCCGGACGCCTCGGGTGAGGCCGGGGACATCCAGTGGAACTTCGAGAAGTTCCTGGTCCGCCCGGACGGCACGGTGGCGGCGCGGTTCCGCCCCCGGACCGAGCCCGACGACCCGGCCGTGGTCGCGGCCATCGAGGAGAACCTGCCCGGCTGAGGCTGATAACCATGCGCGATGTCCCGCTGACGGTGCCGGCCAGCGTACTGATCGACTCGTCAGAGGTAGGGCACCTGCGCCCGTCTGGCCTACGCGGCCAGCAGCCTTGATCAACAGGTCTCAGGCCAGGGTCTCCGGCCCGCGTTTGAGCAGCTGGCCGGTGATGATGGCCCGCTGGACCTCGCTGGTGCCCTCCCAGATGCGTTCCACCCGTAGTTCGCGGTAGAAGCGCTCGGCCACGTTCTCGCGCATGTAGCCGCGGCCGCCGAACACCTGCACGGCCCGGTCGGCGACCCGGTTGGACATTTCCGAGGCGTACAGCTTGGCCATGGAACACTGCGCGTGCGCGACCTTGACGTCGGCGCCGGCGTCGATGCCGCGGGCGGTCTCGTAGGTCAGCGAGCGGGCCGCGAACAGCTCGGTCAGGCTGTCGGCCAGCATGCCCCCGACCAGGCCGTACTCGCTGATCGGGCGCCCCCCGGCCTGCCGGTGGGCGGCGAAGGCGGTCATCTCGGCCACCAGGCGCCCGGCCGCGCCCAGGCAGCGCGCGGCCACCATCAGCCGCTCGAACCGGAACCACTCGTAGGCGAAGCCCATGCCGTCGCCCTCGGCCCCGACCAGGCTGCCCGCCGGGACCAGCACGTCCTCGAAGGCCACGATCGGGTGGTGGTGGCTGATCGTGTGGGTGTAGGCCGGGGTGCGCACCACCCGGACGCCGGGGCTGGGCAGGTCCACGATGAACATGGCGTGCTCACCCTGGTTCGGGCCGTCGGCCAGCCTGGCCTGGAAGAACGCGTAGTCGGCGGTGTTGAACGAGGTCACGTGCCACTTGACCCCATTCAGCCGGTAGCCGTCGCCGTCCCGGTGGGCGGTGGCCTCGATGGCCGACACGTCGGACCCGGCGCCCTCCTCGGTGATGGCGTAGCACTCCTCGCGCTCACCGTGGATGGCCGGGCGCACGTAGCGCTCCAGCTGGGCCGGGGTGGCCACCGGCGGCAGCCAGGACGGCGGCGTGGCCGCCACCCAGCCGAGCGCGTTGGTCACCCGGCCCATCTGCTCCTGGACCAGGACCTGCTGGAGCGCGCTGCAGCCACCCCCGCCCAGCTCGGCCGGCATGTTGGTGGCGTACAGGCCCAGTTCGCGGGCCCGCTTGGCCTGGGCCGCGGTCACGTCCGGGGGCAGGTCGCCGCCGGCCAGTTCGGCCTGCTCCTCGTACGGGATCAGCTCGTCAGCGAAGGCGCGGGCCCGCGTCTGGAGGTCGAGGTCTTCGCTGGACAGGCCGTACATTCGCGCCCCTCCGTGCTCTCTGCTGGGCTTGGGCTCTGCTGGCTAATTGACTGAACGTTCAGTCTATGTGAGCATCGCGAGTATGCCAATGACCGCGGAGCTCCCCCGGACCGCCGGCGCGGTGGTGGTGGGGGGCGGGACGATCGGGGCCTGGTGCGCCTACTTCCTGGCCGGGCCGGCCTGGAACGGGTCGTCCTGGTGGAGAAGGGCACCCTGGGCTCGGGGGCCAGCAGCCGGGCGGCCGGGGTGGTCCGGATGCAGGGCGGCACCCCGGAGGCGGTCCAGCTCGGCCGCTGGTCGCGGGACTTCTACCGCCGGCAGCACGACGAGCTGGGCACGGACTCCGGGTTCGTCCAGCAGGGCTACCTGCTGCCCTGCTTCACCGAGGCCGAGGTGGCCGCGGCCCGCCAGCGGATGGCCATGCAGACCGGGCTGGGCCTGCCGGTCCGCTGGCTGGACCCGGCCCAACTGGACGCGCTCAACCCGACGCTGGCTCCGGGGCTGACCCTGGGCGGGACGTTCTGCGCCGAGGACGGCTTCATCACGCCGCCCCGCAACGTGACCGCGTACACGGTGGCCTTGTTCCGCAGTGGCGTCCAGGTCTTCGAGCAGGTGGCCTTCGAAGGGCTGCTCCGCGACGGTGCGGGCGGCCAGGTGACCGGTGTGCGGACCAGCGCGGGCCCGATCCGGACCGGGACGGTCGTGCTCACCGGCGGGCCGAAGCTGGCCGAGGTGGGGCGCCGGGCCGGCGTCCGGATCCCGGCCGGCGGGGTGCGCCACCAGGTCGCGGTGACCGAGCAGCACCCGGACCTCGACCCGGCCCGGGTGCCGATGGTGTTCGACCTGGCCGCGGGCTTGTACTGGCGGCCCGAGGAGGGCGGTCTGCTGTTCGGGATGAGCAACCCGGCCGAGCCGCCCGGCGAGAACCGGGGCGTGGACCAGGAGTATTTCGCGCTGATGCGGGCCCGGCTGAGCCAGCTGGTGCCGGTGACCGCGGACCTGCCGCTGCGGCGGGTGTGGGCCGCCACCATCGACTTCACCCCCGACCACCTGCCCATCATCGGGCCCGCGCTGGACCGGGACGGCGGCCCGATGGCCGGGGTCACGGTGGCGTCGGCGGCCGGGGCCGGGATGATGTGGGGCCCGGCGGTGGCCCGGGCCACCGCCGACGTCGCGCTGACCGGGGACACCGGGGTGACCGACGTGTCCGGGCTGGGCCTGGACCGGTTCGACGAGGCGGGCCGCAGCAAGCTGGACCCGGACCCGATAGCGCTCCCCTTCCCAGGTCAGGTGCTGGCGTTTCCCGGCGCCGAATCCGTTTTATAGGTTCAGGTCATGAGCGCACGCAGAGATGCCGTGGTCATCGGCGGCGGGCACAACGGTCTGGTCGCCGCCGCCTACCTGGCCAAGCACGGGCTGGACACGCTGGTCTGCGAACGCCGGGAGGTGACCGGCGGGGCCGCGGTGAGCGAGCACCCGTTCGGCCCCGGTTACACGGTCACGTCACTGTCCTACGTGGTGTCGCTGCTGCCGCCGGACCTCGTCCGCGACCTGCGGCTGGACCGGCACGGCTACCACGTCTACCCGCAGGGCCCGTACTTCGCGCCCCGCTCCGACGGCCGCTATCTGCGGCTGCCGGACGACCCGGCGGCCCGGCACGGCGAGATCGCCAAGTTCTCGGTGGCCGACGCCGACGCCTACGACGGCTACGAGGCCCACCTGGCCCGGATCGGCCAGCTGCTGGGCCCGCTGCTGCACCAGATCCCGCCCCACCTCGGATCGCGGCGGCCGGTGGACCTGTGGCAGCAGGCCCGGCTGCTGGGCCAGCTGCGCGGGGTGGACGAGCGCGCCTCGGTGGACGTGACCAGGCTGCTCACCGGCAGCATCGCCGACCTGCTGGACCGTTACTTCGAAAGCGACGCCGTACGCGGCGTGCTCTCGGTGTCCGGGGTGATCGGCACCTGGGCCGGGCCCCGGTCGGCCGGCACCGCGTACGTGATGCTGCACCACCACGTGGGCGAGGCCGACGGGCAGTCCGGGGCCTGGGGCTTCCCGCGCGGCGGCATGGGCGGGGTCACCACCGCGATCGCGGCCGCGGCCCGGTCGTTCGGGGCCGAGATCCGCACCGACGCCGAGGTGGCCCAGATCCGGACCCGGGACGGCAAGGTGTGCGGGGTCACGCTGGCCAGCGGCGAGGAGATCGACGCCGACATCGTGATCACCACCGCGCACCCCCAGATCTCGTTCCTGCGCCTGCTCGACCCGGCCGACCTGCCGGCCGGGTTCGTGGATGACATCCGCTCCTGGCAGACCCGCAGCGGCACGGTCAAGATCAACCTGGCCCTGGACCGGCTGCCCACCTTCACCAGCCACCCGGACTTCGACCCGCAGGTGCACGGGGGCACCATCGTGCTGGCCGAGAGCCTGGACGACGTGGAGAACGCGTTCCAGCAGGCGGTGGCCGGGCAGCCGTCGGAGCTGCCGTTCGCCGACATCTGCATCCCCAGCGTGTTCGACGATTCGCTGGCCCCCGCCGGCCAGCACGTCATGTCGCTGTTCACCCAGTGGGTGCCGGCCGGGTACGCGGACACCCCGGACGACGCGGCGGTGGCGGCTTACGCGGACCGGGTCATCGCCCGGCTGGAGACGGTGGCCCCCGGGTTCACCGACTCGGTGCTGCACCGCCAGGTCATCGGCCCGCACCAGATGCAGGAAGAGTACGGCCTGGTCGGCGGCAACATCTTCCACGGCGAGCTGTCGCTGGGCCAGATGTTCCACGCCCGGCCCGCGGCCGGCTATGCCGACCTGCGCACCCCGGTCCAGGGCCTGTACCAGGCGGGCTCGTCCACCCACGGCGGCGGCGGGGTGACCGGCATCCCCGGCCGCAATGTGGTCCACCAGGTGCTGGCCGACCAGCGGACCCAGCGCCGTTCCGACCGCTGGCGCAGCCGGGTGGCCCGGGTCCCGGGCGCGGCCCGGGCCGGTATCGCGGGCGGGCCGCCGCCCCGTTAACCCTTTGCGCCGCGCGATGGCGCGTGGTTAGCGTGCGGCTGTGCCTGAACTACCTGGCCTGCCGTGGGAGTCGCTGTCGCACCGGCAGGTCCTGGCCGAATTGGTCGCCCGGGACTGGATGCTGATGGGGGCGGGTGACTGGGCGGTGGCGCTGAGATCGCCCGACGGTGACCTGGTCGCGCGGGTGTGCCCGTTCGACCCCGCCTACTGGGCCTTTGTGGACCTGTGCCGCGAGTGCGCCGGCAACCCCTGGCTGCCCCGGATCGAGCTGGCCTCCGGCCTGGAGGGCGGGGGTTCGGTCGTCTTCCTGGAGTACGTCACGGGCGTCGGTCATCCGCTGAGCGAACGGGTGGCCAAGCGGTGGCGGGCCCGGACGGAGGATGCGGAGTACGGCGAACTGTGCCGCACCGCGCGGCGGATCGACGCCGAGTACCGGGAATCGACACCGTGGTGGGGCCGGTGCGACCTGGACGCAACCCACCACCTCTACTGGAGCGCCAATGACCATCCGGTGCTGATCGACATCTACTGCCTGGCCGGGTCGGACCTGTACGGCGCGATCCTGCATGACCTCGCCGCCGTGCACCGCCGGATCCCGCGCGAGCAGATGCGGTACGCGCTGGACATCCCCTACATCGCCCGGGACAGCAGCGCCGCCGAGATCCGCGCCCTGAAAGACGCCTGGGCCCGCGTTCCCGGTTAGCCGTGGCCCGGATCATGGGACGCCCATGTCGGCAATGGTCCCTCTGCGTACATCAGAAGGGAGGAGGCTGAATGGGAAAAAGGATTCCCAGCTCGTCAGCTAGTAATCGAACAGAAGATCCAACTCTGACCGGCTCTCTATTACGGTAGGCTACGCAGCGAGGAAGGAATACCCGGGCACCGTCGGGGTCGAGCGCCGCCGCACTCGTCCCCGGTCGCGTCAACCGGCACGGAAAGAACAACAACCGAGCGGACCTAGCGCCGGCGGCGACGCCAGCGCCGGCTCGGCCGCCTGACACCCATCTAATACGAGACAATCTAACCAGGCCGCACACGCCGCCTGGACCACTCAACCCCCGAGTCAACTAAGACGGGGTCAGTCCCGTTCGCTCACGCGCTCCTCCAGAAGGTTGACAGGTGGTCGTTTGAAAGGCCCCCAAAGTGGGCGGCCGGGAGGTGCAGGAGAGGCCGCCGCCCGGTCAGCGTTGGCTCTGGCCGACCTCGATCAGGTGGCCGTCGGGGTCGCGCAGGTAGCAGCGAATCTCTGCGCCGCGGTCGATGGGCTCGGTGAGGAAGTGCCCGCCTTTCGCCGACCAGTCGGCGTAGACGGCAGCGATGTCGGCCACTCGGATGTTGAGGAACGCGCTCACCCGGTCTGGATCAGTCGGGGCCTCGAGCACGACGGACGGCTTGTCGTCAGTCGGGCCACCGCCGGTGTTGATGATGATCCAGCTGTTAGCGAGTGCGACGATTGAGGGCTCACCGTCCATAATTGCCTCGCCACCGAGCACGTCGGTGTAGAAGGCTCGTGAGCGGGCGACATCGTTTGCGACGATGAATTGGGTGAGGACTATGCCCTCGGTGGGTGCAGGGAAATCTGCCATGGGTTTGGTCCTTTCGAGTTGATGAGGGCGCGAGCGTTGCCGCACCGGCTGTGCTGGCGATAGCCGGCTGGGGCCGCTTCAGTTGTGGATGCGCAGTTCGCGTTCGGTCTGCTCGTACACCCGGTCCTGAGCGTCTTGGTCACGAGACTTCTTGGATGACGTCTTGAGCTTGGCCGAGCTGTAGTAGCCGCCGGTGGCGGTCGCGAGGCTGGGATCGGCCATCAGCCGGACACAGCCGCGCGAGCCCTTCTCCGGCGGCCCGACGAACGGATTGGTCAACGCCTGAATCGTTTTGAACGGCCCGCCGGCCTTGCTGCCGAGACTGGTTTTGACCGCGCCCGGGCTGACTGCGTTGAACGTCAGGCCCTCGCCCTCATGGCGGCGAGCTTGGGCGTAGGTGTACATCAGGGCCAGCAGTTTGGCATCGGCGTAGGCCTGGATCTGCTTGTACTTACCCGGGTAGCTCCAGTCGGTGATCGGCTTGCCCCGCGACTCGATCAGGGCGGTCATGTTGACCACCCGCGAGGGCGCGGCGACATCATCAGCGCCCTTCCGGAGCAGGTCGAGCAGCCCGTCAGTCAGCGCCGCCAGCGCGACGTGATTGATGGCGATGGTCCGCTCGTACCCGTCGGGTGACAGTGCCTTGCTGGAAAACGCGGCGCCCGCGTTGTTGACCAGTCCGTTGAGTCCCTTCGGCGCTGCCTCGTGCACAGCGTCGACGAGTTCCCGAACACCGGCCAGAGATCCGAGGTCTCCTGCTACGGCCAGGTACCGGCCCGTTGCCGTTGCCGTTGTTGACCAGTAGGTCGACGGCGCGTCGGGCGTCGTCGGCACGGCGGGCGTGCACCAGCACAGTCGCCCCACTATTCCCAATGCCTTGGGCGGTTTCGTGGCCGATACCGCCCTTGGCGCCGGTGACTAGCACGGTCTGACCGTCCAGCCGACCCGCGAACTGGGCGTCGAACTTGCTCATACGCTTCTCCCATCGGGTAAGTCCTGCATGCCAGGGCACTTCGAGGGCGTCGTCTCGCGAGCGGCCCGTACGGCGGTCATCCCGCCGCCGGCCGGCAGGGCCGCTCCGGTGAACGTCGCTGTGCTGCGACTGGTGCTACGTCGCCACCCGGCCCCCGTCGACCGCGAGAGTGACGCCGTGGACGAAGCTGGCGTCATCACTTGCGAGGAAGACGATCGCCGCAGCAAGTTCCGCGGGCTCAGCCACGCGGCCTGCCGGCGCCAGTGCCGCGAGCTGGTTCACCATCTCGTCGGGCATGGCTTCCATCATCGCGGTGCGCGTCGGGCCGGGGGCGACGGCGTTGACCCGGACGCCACGAGCGCCGTATTCGGCGGCCCAGGCCTTCGTCAACAGTTCGAGAGCCGCCCGGCTGGCGCCGTACAGAGCCATGCCAGCCTGTCCGAAGCTCGCGACCATCGTGCTGACGTTGACGATCGAACCCCATCCGCGTTCGGCCATGGCTGGCGCCAGTGACGCGACGAGGAAGAACGGAACCTTGACGTTCAGCGCGAAGGTCTCGTCGAACTCTGCTTCGGTGGCTGCGTTGCTTGGCCCGAGCAAGGCGACGCCGGCGTTGTTGATGAGGATGTCGACGTGGCCGTCGCCCGCCTCGGTGGCCCACTGGACCAGGTTCCGGGCCGATTCGAGGTCGCTCAGCGTGGTGAGCCGGAACGTTGCGCTGCCTCCGCTGCCTTCGATCTCGGCGACCACGTCTTTGGCTCGTTGCTCATTGCGTCCGACTACCAGGACGCGAGCGCCGCGGGCGGCCAGGGCGACGGCCGTGGCCCTGCCGATCCCGCTCGTCGAGCCCGTTACCAGAGCTGTCTTGCCCTTTAGGTCAGTCATGCGATGAGTCGTCCTCTCGCTCCAAAATGGGTTGCACGACTCACTCTGGCGTTCGGTACTGGGTTGTCAAACTCAGAATCTTGCTAACATTGGTGCATGGTCGACGAGACGAGTGACCGGCCGAGGCTCACCTCCAAGGGAGCACGCACCCGGGCACGAATAGTGGAGGAGGCCGCCGCCCTGATCCATGAGCGCGGGGTGGCGGGCACCACCTTGGAAGACGTCAAGGTGGCGGCGGAAGTCAGCGGCTCGCAGATGTACCACTACTTCCCCGACAAGAACGAGCTCGTGCAGGCGGTCATCGACTACCAGGCCGACACCATCGTCAATCACCAGCGGCACGTGCTCAGCAGCGCGAACGGAGTCGAAGCCTGGCGGGACATGGTGATCACCGCAGCGAAGCTCACCAAAGCAAAGGGGGGCTGCCCACTCGGCTCGCTCGGTGGTCAGCTCGCCGAGAGTGACCCCGAGGCCCGAGCGCTCATCGCGGCCGGGTTCGATCAGTGGGCAGCCGTCATCGGCGATGCACTCAGATCCCTTCATGCCGACGGGAAACTCCCGTCCGGCATCGACCCGGACGACCTCGCCACTACTCTGCTCGCCACGCTCCAAGGAGGGCTTCTACTCGCCCAGGTGCATCGGAGTGCCCGCCCGTTCGAAACTGCGGTCGATACCCTCCTCGCCCTTGCCATCGGCAGGTGAGCCCAAGCCAGGTTCGTTCACAGCCATCGCCGAGGCCGGCTCAAGGCTCTTGGATGATGCACGTGCTTCCACACGATGCGCTTGCGGACCCGCTGCCGTTCGTGATGCGGGACACCTCGCCGCGCCCAGTAGGTTGCTCCGGGCCAGGACCCGGGTCCAGCCAGTGGGGTGCCCGGGCTGTGGCACGGCGACGGCCCGCGTGCACGGCTATCAGGAGCGGACGGCGGCGGACGTGCCCGTTGATGGCCGCCGCGTCCTGGTCACGGTGCGGTCCGCCGGCCGCGCTGCCCGGTCATGGACTGCCCGCGCAGACCTTCCGCGAGCAGGTCCCGGGCGTCCTGGACCGTTACCAGCGGCGCACCACGCGGCTGACTACCCAGGTCAGCGTGGTCGCGCGTGAATTAGCGGGCCGGGCCTCGGCGCGGCTGCTGCCGGCGCTGGGCATCGGCGTGTCCCGGGACACCGCGCTGCGGGTGCTGCTGGCGATCCCCCTTCCCGCGCTGGCAGTGCCGCGGGTGCTCGGGACCGGCGACTTCGCGCTGCGCCGCGGCCGCCATCTACGCGACCGTGCTCATCGACGCCGGGACCGGCCGCCGCGTCGACGTCATCCCCGGCCGCACCGCTGACGTCGCCGGACAGTGGCTGCGGGACCATCCCGGGCTGAGGTCGTGTGCCGGGACGGGTCGGGCGCCTATGGCGAGGCCGTCCGCCAGGCGCTGCCCGGCGCGGTGCAGGTCAGCGACCGCTGGCACCTGTGGCACGGCCTCGGCGAGGCCGTCCGCAAGGAAGTCGCGGCGCACTGCGCCTGCTGGGCCAAAGGGGTCCCCCTGCAGGAGGGCAAACGGGCCGCCACCACCGCCGAGCGCTGGCAGCAGGTCCATCAGCTGCGGCGGCGAACGTGGGCCTGCTGGAGTGCGCCCGCCGCCTGAACCTTTCGCTCAACGCCGTCAAGCGCTACGACCGCGCCAGCGAACCGGAGCGGCTGGCCCGCGTCCCGAAATACCGCCCGGCCCGCGTCGATCCCTCACCGCGGTCTACCTCCGCCAGCGCCGGGCCAGCGAGCCCGGTGTCCCGGTCGCCCAGCTGCTGCGGGAAATCCGCGAGCACGGTTACCAGGGCAGCTCCAGCCTGCTGGTCCGCTACCTCAGCCAGGGCCGCGCCGAAGCAGACCGGCCGCACCTATCCCCCCGCCGCGCCGCCCGGATCCTGCTCACCCGTCCAGACAGCCTCACGGCCGGGCAGGCTGAGACACTCGCCGGGCTCACCACCGCCTGCCCCGAGATGACCGCCCTGGCCAGCCTCATCACGTCCTTTGCGGCCCTGCTGGCTGCCGCCCCGGGCAACGACAGAAAGCTCC
Source organism: uncultured Actinomycetes bacterium (assembly GCA_963828445.1). Lineage (GTDB taxonomy): Bacteria > Actinomycetota > Actinomycetes > Streptosporangiales > Streptosporangiaceae > Bog-532. Next base: position 248,068 of record CAWHFP010000040.1, on the reverse strand, counting down.
GCCAGTGGATCACCGACGCGCGGGCCGCTGACCTTCCCCACCTGCACTCATTCGCCCGCGGCCTGGACCTGGACATTCAGGCCGCCGCGGCAGCGCTCACCCTCCCGCACCACAACGGCCGGACCGAGGGCGTGAACACGAAAACCAAAATGATCAAGCGCCAAATGTATGGCCGCGCCCGCTTCACCTTGCTCCGCCACCGCGTCCTCCTCCGCTTAAGCCACGCACGGTCACCACCGAAAATGCGACAGAGTCAATGGTGCTGGTGGCCCGCGCCGTACCGGCGTGAAAATGGCGGGGGTACCGCTCGTGACGCCTTCTTCTGCTTGGTCTGGCTGAGTCCGTGACAGAGTCTGGCGCCGGGACCGGAATCTTTAAGGGGCCGTTCACTGTCGCTTCGAGCACGCGGGTCAGCCTTGTCCGTTAGCCCTCTGGTCCCGGGCGGTACCCGCCCTGTGGGTAGCCGCCTGAAGCGGGAAGGAGGAAGACGCGGTGGACGAGGTAACTGACGAGCCGCTGTTCCGGGATCGGGTGTGCGGTATCGATATCGGCAAGGCTCAGATGGCCGCGACGATCCGGGTGCCGCCGGAGGAGAACCGGTCGCGGCGGATGACCGAGACCCGCGTAGTCGGCACCACGAAGCGGGAGGTGCTGGCGCTGGCGGATTGGCTGCGGTCCTGGCAAGTGCCCGCAGTGGTGATGGAGGCCACCGGAGATTACTGGAAGCCGGTGTTCTACCGGCTGGAGGCCGCGGGGTTCGAGTGCGTTCTTGTCGACGCCCGCCAGGTCAAGAACCTGCCCGGGCGGCCCAAGCGGGACGCCTCCGATTCGCAGTGGCTGGCGCAGAACTTCGAGCGCGGGTGCGGTCCGGCCCTGCTTCGTGGCCACCCCCGAGTTCCGGGTGATCCGGCTGCACACCCGCTACCGCCGCGACCTGATCGAGGAACGGACCCGGGAAAAGCAGCGCGTGGAGAAGCTGCTGGAATCGGCGGGAGTCAAGCTGCCGGGTGTGCTATCGGATCTGCATGGCGTGTCCGGGCGCGACATCATGGAGCACCTGATCGCCGGCGAGCGTGACCCCCGGGCACTGGCTCAGCTGGCGCGCCGCCGCGCCCGCGCGAAGATCCCGCGGCTGGAACAGGCCCTGGACGGCACTGAGTTCTTCACCGCCCATCACGCCACGCTGCTGGAGACCATGCTGCGCCGCATCGACTTCCTGGACGCCGACATCGACCGGGCCAGCGCCGTGCTCGAGGAACTGCTCGCGCCGTGGGAGGAACAGCTGGCCCAGGCTGAGTCCATGCCCGGCTGGCAGCGCCGCGCCGCCCAGGACATCCTCGCCGAAACCGGTCCGGACATGACCAGGTTTCCCACTCCCGCCCACCTGGTCTCCTGGGCCGGGCGTGCCCCGCTGGACCACCAATCCGGCCAGCGCAAAGGCAGGGGCAGGCGTAAGAAAGGCAACCGGTACATCGGCGCAGCCACCGGTGAGACCTCCGTCTCGGCCGGCCGCACCCAGACCCGCGAAGGAGCACGCTACCGGCGGCTGGCCCGCCGGATCGGCAAGGACAAAGCCCAGGTCGCTGTCGGTGCCACCCAGCTGAGGGTCTACCACACCCTCCTGTCCAGCCCTGGCACGCGCTACCACGACCTCGGTGCCGCCTACTACGAGCAACGCACCCAGGCCAGGCGCAAGATCCGGTACCACCTCGCCGAACTCGACGCCCTCGGTTACGACGTAACCCTCATCCCCAGGCCAGGCCCGGACGACGACAGCGCAGGAGCCGGGCAAGCCACAGCCGCCTGACCACCCACCCGCTCTCCAAGCCGCCGACGACCGAAAGACCACCGCCGTCGGCTGCCGCATGCCCCAGCTAAGGCCCATTTTCGGGTCAGCCGTTAAGTTGACAGTCCCGCCCCCGCCCCGCCAATGTGCGCAATGGTCCCTCTGCGTACACAAGAGGGTAGGCAAAGGGATCAGTGCGTACATTGGGCGCGGGGCGCGGGGATGGCCAGGGCGTCGACGGCGACGGGGCCGGTGGGGGCGCAGATCAGCGGGTTGATGTCCAGGGCGTCGAGGTGGTCGCCGAGTTCGCGGGCCAGGGTGGACAGGGCGACGATGGCGGCCGCCACCGCGTCCCGGCCGGCGGGCGGGGCGCCGCGCACGCCGTCGAGCAGGCGGGCGGCGCGGACCCGGGTCAGCAGGCGGAGCGCCCCGGCCTGGTCGAGCGGGGGCAGGGCCACGGCGTGGTCGGCCAGCAGTTCGACCAGGACGCCGCCGGCCGCCACCACGATCAGCGGGCCGAGGGCCGGGTCGCGGACCAGGCCCAGGGACAGTTCCACCCCGGGCGCGGCGGTCTCGGACACCAGCACCCGCGGGCCGAGCCGGGCCGCGAGATCGTCGTAGGCGGCGGTGAGGGCGGCCGGGTCAGCCAGCCCGGTGACCACTCCCCCGGCATCGGATTTATGCCGAAGGCCAGGATCGTCGGTCTTGAGCACGACCGGGTAGCCGAGGGCGCGGGCGGCGTCGAGGGCTTCGGCGGCGGTGGCGGCGCGGCGGGCCCGGACGGCCGGGATGCCGTAGTCCCGGAGCAGGTCCAGGTGGGCGGCGCCGTCCAGCGGGCCGGCGGCCAGGATGCGGATCCAGCGGGCGCGACGGGCGGTGTCGATGGGATGGCCGGTCTTTGCGGGCGGGCCGGGGCCGGCCTGGCTGAGCCAGTGACGGAGGGCCAGCAGGCCGGAGCGGGTTCCCTCCAGGACCGGGACACCTTCGCCGCGGAGCCGGGCGGCGGTGGCGGGGTCGACGGCGGCCGCGAGGTTGGCCAGGATCGCCACTGGTGTGCCGGCGCCGCGGGCGGCGGCCAGGACGGCGGTCTCGTAGGAGCGGTCACCGTCGAATTCGGGCACGAGATCGACCGCGAACGCGGCCACCCCCACCGCGGGGTCGGCCGCCATCGCGGCCAGGGCGCCGGTGAGCTGGGCTTCGGCGTCGCGGCCGGTGCCCCACACGTCCAGCGGGTTGCCCGGGGTCAGGCCGGGGTCGAGGACCTGGGCCAGCCGGGCCAGCGTGGCCCCGGACAGGGCCGCGAACGGCACGTCCAGGTCGGCGGCCAGGTCGGCCACGTGGGCGCGTTCCAGGCCGGAGTCGTGCACGGTGGCGATCCCCTGCGGGGTGACGGGCCGGGGCCGGGGCGCGCGGGCCAGGGTGAACAGCTCCAGGGTGTCGGTCAGCTCGGCCAGGTCGCGGACCCGGTGCACCCCGTAGGCGTCGGCCAGGGCTTCCCAGGCCCCGTCGGCCGCGGCCAGGGCGCCGGAGTGGGCCGCGACCAGTTCCCGGCCCGCGCCGGAGGCACCCGCGGTGAGCAGGACCACCGGCACGGCGGCTTCGGCCGCCTCGGACAGCACGGCGCGCAGCGCGTCCGGGTCGCGGATGGCCTCCAGGACCAGGGCCAGGGCCCGGGTCTCCGGCTGGCGCAGGGCGTAGCGGGTGTAGTCGGCCGCGGTGGTGACCAGTTCCTGACCCGACGACACGGCCAGCGAGTAGCCGAAGCCGCGGCGGGCCCGCAGCAGGGCCGAGAACACCGACCCGGAGTGCGTGACCAGGGCCACCGACCCGGCCGGGAGCGGATCCGGCTCCAGGTAGCCGAGGGCGCGCAGGCCGTAGGTCACGTTCACGAAGCCCATGCAGCCCGGCCCCGCACACGGCCATCCCGGACCCGCGGGCGATCGCGGCCAGGCGGGGCCGGAGCCCCGGCACCTGACCTTCGATATCGAATGCGCTGCCGAAGATCACCGCGGCCCGGTCGCGGTGGCGGGCAGCCGCGCCCAGCTGGTCCTCCAGCGCGCGGTCGGGCACGCCCAGCAGGACCAGGTCCACCGGCTCGGGCACGTCGTCCAGGGCCCGGTAGCAGGGCTGGTCACCGATCGCGTCGTAGCGCGGGTTGACCAGGTAGGTGCGCGGCCGGGCCGGGCTCCGGGCCAGCTCGGTGATCATGCGCTCGCCGAGGCTGCCGGGGCGGGGGCTGGCCCCGACCAGGGCCACGCTGCGGGCTTCGAGCATGGCGGTCACGGCGGCGTCGACGGAGTGGCCCCTGTGTCTGATGTGACTTGGAGGGTTTTTGGGGCGACGCGGGTGTTGGCGGCGGCCGCGGTGGGCCGGGACGTGGCCGGGCTGGTCACTTGCGACGCGTGAGGCGGCGGGCGGCCGCGGATCGGCGGTCGGACCACCGGTCGGAGCGAGCCGCGGCCCTGGTGTCGGCGATGGCCGCCTTGGCCGCCTGCATGCCGGGGATGCCGCACACGCCGCCGCCGGCGTGGGTCGCGGAGCTGGCGTAGTACAGGCCCGGGACCGGGGTGCGGTAGTCGGCGTACCCGGGGGCGGGCCGCATGTGGAACAGCTGCTCCAGCGACAGCTCGCCGTGGAAGATGTTGCCGCCGATCAGGCCGTAGTCGTGCTCCATGTCGTACGGGCCCACGATGTCGGTGTGCAGGATCGAGCTCTTGAAGTTGGGCGCGACCTCGTTGTAGGTGTCGATCATGCGGTCGGCGTAGGCCTGCAGCTCGTCCCGGTGCGGCTCGAGGTTCCAGTCCGACGGCACCCACTGGGTGAACAGCGACATGGTGTGGTAGCCCTCCGGGCACAGGGTCTGGTCGAACGTGGTCGGGATGACGCCGTCGCTGAACGGCCGCTCGGCTGGCCGGCCCGCGCGGGCGTCGGTGAACGCGCGCTCGATGTACTCCATGGTCGGCGCCATCTCGACCGAGCCGGTGTGGTGCTCCTGCAAGGTGGTGCCGGGGTCGGCGGTGAAGTCGGGCAGCTCGGCCAGGGCCAGGTTGATCTTGACCACGCCGCTGCGGGTCTTCCAGTGCTCGATGTCGGTCACGAAGTCGTCCGGCAGCCGGTCGCGGCCGACATGGTCCAGGAACGCGGTGCGCGGGTGCAGCGAGGTGACCACCAGCGGCGCGGTGATCTCCTCCCCCGACGCCAGCACCGCGCCGGACACCCGGCCGTCCTGGGTGAGCAGCCGGCCGACGCGGGCCCCGGTGCGGATCTCGGCCCCGGCCTCCAGCGCGGCGGCGGCGATGGCGTCGGCCACCGCGCCCATGCCGCCCTCCTGGAAGCCCCAGTTGCCCAGGTGCCCGTCGCCGACGTCGCCGATCGAGTGGTGGGCCATCACGTAGGCGGTGCCCGGCTCGTACGGGCCGGCCCAGGTGCCGATCACCCCGTTCACGGCCAGGGCCCCCTTGACCTGCGGGGACTCAAACCAGTCGTCGAGCAGGTCGGCGATGCTCATCGTCATCAGCCGGGTCACGTCGGCCACCGTGCGCACGTCCAGGCCGCGCTGGCGCCAGGCCAGCCGCAGGGTGTCAGCCAGGTCGCGCGGCTTGCGGGAGCCCAGCTTGGGCGGCACGGTGAGCAGCAGCGGGCCGAGCACGTCGGCCAGGCCTTCCAGCCACGCGTCCCACTTGGGCATGGCTTCGGCGTCGGCCTTGGACCAGCGGGCCACCTCTTCGTAGTTCCGCTTGGCGTCGTCGGCGTACAGCTTGATCGACCCGCCCTCGGGGAAGGCCTGGTAGTACGGGCCCATCGGGAAGATCTTGTAGCCGTGGCGGGCCAGTTGCAGGTCCTTGATGATGGTCGGCGGCAGCAGGCTCATCACGTAGGACAGCCGGGTGACGCGGAATTCGGGAGCGTCCGGCCAGGGCGCCTCGGTGGTGGCGGCGCCGCCGGTGTGGTCCCGGGCCTCCAGGACCAGGGTGCGCGCACCCGACTGGGCCAGGTAGGCCGCGGCCACCAGCCCGTTGTGCCCGCCGCCGATGACCAGTGCGTCGTATGCCGCCATGACGTGCCCTCCGCGAGTTTGACTGAATGTTCAGTCTAAGAAGCTGTTATGATTTCCGGCAAGAGGGTGACCGCGGAACAGCTGGTCCGGAGGGACGGGGTACACGAGCATGAAGCAGCAGGCTGGCGCCGCCGCCAGCGGCGCTGACCAGCGCCGGGAGCAGATGCTCCGGGCGGCGCTGGAGGTCATCGCGGAACGGGGCTACCCGGAGACGCGGATCACCGACGTGGCCAAGCAGGCGGGGACCAGCGCGGCCCTGGTCATCTACTACTTCAAGACCCGGGACCAGCTGCTGACCGAGGCCATGCGGTTCTCCGAAGACGTCTGGTACGCGGCCGGCACCCGGCGGATGGCCAAGATCGCCACCGCCGCCGGGCGGCTGGAGGAGATCGTGGCCATGACCTGCCTGCCGGACAACGATCCGGACGTGGCCGGTTCCTGGCTGCTGTGGCTGGACCTGTGGGCCCAGGCCGCCCGCAACCCGGGCGTGGCCGCGGTGCGGCAGAAGTTCGACGAACGCTGGCGCGAAACCATCCGCGACCTGGTCCGGGAGGGCCAGGAGGGCAAGGAGTTCGGCAGCGTCGACGCCGACGATTTCGCCGTCACCCTGTCCGCGATGCTGGACGGGCTGGCGGTGGCGATCGCGCTGGAGGACCCTGAGGTAACGCCAGCACGGGCGTTCGAGCTGACCATGCGGTTCGCCGCCGGCCAGCTCGGGTTTGACTGGCAGCCCCGGCGGCGGGCCCGCAAGGCCCGGAGCCGGCGCCAGGACGGAGTTTCTGCGTAGGCACTGTTTCTGTAGCACTGGCAGCAGGAGGTACCCGTGGCCGGAGGACGTGTCGAGCTCGCTGGCCTGACCAAACGGTTCACCGAGGTCGCGGTGGACGGGATCGACCTGGACATCGCCAGCGGGGAGTTCTTCTCGCTGCTGGGCCCGTCCGGCTGCGGGAAGACCACCACCTTGCGGCTGATCGCCGGCTTCGAGCAGCCGACCTCGGGCCAGATCATGCTGGACGGGGTGGACGTGTCCGGGGTGCCGCCGCACCGGCGGAACGTCAACACCGTGTTCCAGAGCTACGCGCTGTTCCCGTTCTTGTCCGTGTTCGACAACGTGGCCTTCGGGCTCAAGCACCGGGACGTCGGCAAGGCCGAGCTCAGCCGCCGGGTCGGTGAGGCACTGGAACTGGTCAAGATGACCAGCTTCGCCAAGCGGCGGCCGGGTGTGCTGTCCGGCGGCCAGCAGCAGCGGGTCGCGCTGGCCCGGGCCCTGGTCCTGAATCCGGCCGTGCTGCTGCTGGACGAGCCGCTGGGCGCGCTGGACGCCAAGCTGCGGCGTTCGCTCAAGGTCGAGCTGAAGGCGCTGCAGGAAGAGGTCGGCATCACGTTCCTCTACGTCACCCACGACCAGGAGGAAGCGCTCACCATGTCCGACCGGATGGCGGTGATGAACGCCGGCCGGATCGCGCAGATCGGTGCCCCGCGCGACGTGTACACCGAGCCGACCGACACCTATGTGGCGGACTTCCTGGGGGTTTCGAACCTGATGGAAGTGGAGGTCGTGGAGCGCGGCCCCGGGTCGGCCTGCCGGATGAAGCTGGGTGATTCAGCGCTGGTGGCCGAGCGCGGGGAGGTGGACGCGACCGGGCCGGCGCACGCGGTGATCCGGCCCGAGCGGGTCCGGCTGGAGCCGCACGGGTCGGACGGGCCCAATCGGATTCCGGGGATGGTCGAGCGACTGGTGTTCCTGGGCGCGGCGACCCAGGTCATGCTGCGGCTGGGGCCGGGGGTGCCGTTGCAGGCGCTCATCCAGAACGACGGGGAGCGGCCGGACCTGGCCCAGGGGACGCCGGTGCACGTGTACCTGGCCCCGGATGCGCTGCGGGTGCTGGGTGGCTCGGAGCGCGCGGTGCCGGTGGCCAGCGAGGACGAGCCCCTGGTGGCCAGCTGAGCGCGGGCGGGCCGGGGTCGGCCTGGCTGAGCCAGTGACGGAGGGCCAGCAGGCCGGAGCGGGTTCCCTCCAGGACCGGGACACCTTCGCCGCGGAGCCGGGCGGCGGTGGCGGGGTCGACGGCGGCCGCGAGGTTGGCCAGGATCGCCACTGGTGTGCCGGCGCCGCGGGCGGCGGCCAGGACGGCGGTCTCGTAGGAGCGGTCACCGTCGAACTCGGGCACGAGATCGACCGCGAACGCGGCCACCCCCACCGCGGGGTCGGCCGCCATCGCGGCCAGGGCGCCGGTGAGCTGGGCTTCGGCGTCGCGGCCGGTGCCCCACACGTCCAGCGGGTTACCCGGGGTCAGGCCGGGATCGAGGACCTGGGCCAGCCGGGCCAGCGTGGCCTCGGACAGGACCGCGAACGGCACGTCCAGGCCGGCGGCCAGGTCGGCCACGTGGGCGCGTTCCAGGCCGGAGTCGTGCACGGTGGCGATCCCCTGCGGGGTGACGGGCCGGGGCCGGGGCGCGCGGGCCAGGGTGAACAGCTCCAGGGTGTCGGTCAGCTCGGCCAGGTCGCGGACCCGGTGCACCCCGTAGGCGTCGGCCAGGGCTTCCCAGGCCCCGTCGGCCGCGGCCAGGGCGCCGGAGTGGGCCGCGACCAGTTCCCGGCCCGCGCCGGAGGCACCCGCGGTGAGCAGGACCACCGGCACGGCGGCTTCGGCCGCCTCGGACAGCACGGTGCGCAGCGCGTCCGGGTCGCGGATGGCCTCCAGGACCAGGGCCAGGGCCCGGGTCTCCGGCTGGCGCAGGGCGTAGCGGGTGTAGTCGGCCGCGGTGGTGACCAGTTCCTGCCCCGACGACACGGCCAGCGAGTACCCGAAGCCGCGGCGGGCCCGCAGCAGGGCCGAGAACACCGACCCGGAGTGCGTGACCAGGGCGACCGAGCCGGCCGGGAGCGGATCCGGCTCCAGGTAGCCGAGGGCGCGCAGGCCGTAGGTCACGTTCACGAAGCCCATGCAGCCGGCCCCGCACACGGCCATCCCGGACCCGCGGGCGATCGCGGCCAGGCGGGGCCGGAGCCCCGGCACCTGACCTTCGATATCGAATGCGCTGCCGAAGATCACGGCGGCCCGGTCGCGGTGGCGGGCAGCCGCGCCCAGCTGGTCCTCCAGCGCGCGGTCGGGCACGCCCAGCAGGACCAGGTCCACCGGCTCGGGCACGTCGTCCAGGGCCCGGTAACAGGGCTGGTCACCAATCGCGTCGTAGCGCGGGTTGACCAGGTAGGTGCGCGGCCGGGCCGGGCTCCGGGCCAGCTCGGTGATCATGCGCTCGCCGAGGCGGCCGGGGCGGGGGCTGGCCCCGACCAGGGCCACGCTGCGGGCTTCGAGCATGGCGGTCACGGCGGCGTCGACGGGAGTGGCCCGTGTGTCTGATGTGACTTGAAGGGTTTTTGGGGCGGCGCGGGTGTTGGCGGCGGCCGCGGTGGGCCGGGACGTGGCCGGGCTGGTCACTTGCGACGGGTGAGGCGGCGGGCGGCCGCGGATCGGCGGTCGGACCACCGGTCGGAGCGAGCCGCGGCCCTGGTGTCGGCGATGGCCGCCTTGGCCGCCTGCATGCCGGGGATGCCGCACACGCCGCCGCCGGCGTGGGTCGCGGAGCTGGCGTAGTACAGGCCCGGGACCGGGGTGCGGTAGTCGGCGTAACCGGGGGCGGGCCGCATGTGGAACAGCTGCTCCAGTGACAGCTCGCCGTGGAAGATGTTGCCGCCGATCAGGCCGTAATCGTGCTCCATGTCGTACGGGCCCACGATGTCGGTGTGCAGGATCGAGCTCTTGAAGTTGGGCGCGACCTCGTTGTAGGTGTCGATCATGCGGTCGGCGTAGGCCTGCAGCTCGTCCCGGTGCGGCTCGAGGTTCCAGTCCGACGGCACCCACTGGGTGAACAGCGACATGGTGTGGTAGCCCTCCGGGCACAGGGTCTGGTCGAACGTGGTCGGGATGACGCCGTCGCTGAACGGCCGCTCGGCTGGCCGGCCCGCGCGGGCGTCGGTGAACGCGCGCTCGATGTACTCCATGGTCGGCGCCATCTCGACCGAGCCGGTGTGGTGCTCCTGCAAGGTGGTGCCGGGGTCGGCGGTGAAGTCGGGCAGCTCGGCCAGGGCCAGGTTGATCTTGACCACGCCGCTGCGGGTCTTCCAGTGCTCGATGTCGGTCACGAAGTCGTCCGGCAGCCGGTCGCGGCCGACATGGTCCAGGAACGCGGTGCGCGGGTGCAGCGAGGTGACCACCAGCGGCGCGGTGATCTCCTCCCCCGACGCCAGCACCGCGCCGGACACCCGGCCGTCCTGGGTGAGCAGCCGGCCGACGCGGGCCCCGGTGCGGATCTCGGCCCCGGCCTCCAGCGCGGCGGCGGCGATGGCGTCGGCCACCGCGCCCATGCCGCCCTCCTGGAAGCCCCAGTTGCCCAGGTGCCCGTCGCCGACGTCGCCGATCGAGTGGTGGGCCATCACGTAGGCGGTGCCCGGCTCGTACGGGCCGGCCCAGGTGCCGATCACCCCGTTGACGGCCAGGGCCCCCTTGACCTGCGGGGACTCAAACCAGTCGTCGAGCAGGTCGGCGATGCTCATCGTCATCAGCCGGGTCACGTCGGCCACCGTGCGCACATCCAGGCCGCGCTGGCGCCAGGCCAGCCGCAGGGTGTCAGCCAGGTCGCGCGGCTTGCGTGAGCCCAGCTTGGGCGGCACGGTGAGCAGCAGCGGGCCGAGCACGTCGGCCAGGCCTTCCAGCCACGCATCCCACTTGGGCATGGCTTCGGCGTCGGCCCTGGACCAGCGGGCCACCTCTTCGTAGTTCCGCTTGGCGTCGTCGGCGTAGAGCTTGATCGACCCGCCCTCGGGGAAGGCCTGGTAGTACGGGCCCATCGGGAAGATCTTGTAGCCGTGGCGGGCCAGTTGCAGGTCCTTGATGATGGTGGGCGGCAGCAGGCTCATCACGTAGGACAGCCGGGTGACGCGGAATTCGGGAGCGTCCGGCCAGGGGGCCTCGGTGGTGGCGGCGCCGCCGGTGTGGTCCCGGGCCTCCAGGACCAGGGTGCGCGCACCCGACTGGGCCAGGTAGGCCGCGGCCACCAGCCCGTTGTGCCCGCCGCCGATGACCAGTGCGTCGTATGCCGCCATGACGTGCCCTCCGCGAGTTTGACTGAATGTTCAGTCTAAGAACCTGTTATGATTTCCGGCAAGAGGGTGGGTCGCGCAACGGGCCGCTCAGGCCGGGGCCCAGCCAGTCCAAAAGGACGGGGACGACAGGCATGAAGCAGCAGGCTGGCGCCGGCGCTAGCGGCGCTGACCAGCGCCGGGAGCAGATGCTCCGGGCGGCGCTGGAGGTCATCGCGGAACGGGGCTACCCGGAGACGCGGATCACCGACGTGGCCAAGCAGGCGGGGACCAGCGCGGCCCTGGTCATCTACTACTTCAAGACCCGGGACCAGCTGCTGACCGAGGCCATGCGGTTCTCCGAAGACGTCTGGTACGCGGCCGGCACCCGGCGGATGGCCAAGATCGCCACCGCGGCCGGGCGGCTGGAGGAGATCGTGGCCATGACCTGCCTGCCGGACAACGATCCGGACGTGGCCGGTTCCTGGCTGCTGTGGCTGGACCTGTGGGCCCAGGCCGCCCGCAACCCGGGCGTGGCCGCGGTGCGGCAGAAGTTCGACGAACGCTGGCGCGAGACCATCCGCGACCTGGTCCGGGAGGGCCAGGAGGGCAAGGAGTTCGGCAGCGTCGACGCTGACGATTTCGCCGTCACCCTGTCCGCGATGCTGGACGGGCTGGCGGTGGCGATCGCGCTGGAGGACCCTGAGGTAACGCCAGCACGGGCGTTCGAGCTGACCATGCGGTTCGCCGCCGGCCAGCTCGGGTTTGACTGGCAGCCCCGGCGGCGGGCCCGCAAGGCCCGGAGCCGGCGCCAGGACGGAGTTTCTGCGTAGGCACTGTTTCTGTAGCACTGGCAGCAGGAGGTACCCGTGGCCGGAGGACGTGTCGAGCTCGCTGGCCTGACCAAACGGTTCACCGAGGTCGCGGTGGACGGGATCGACCTGGACATCGCCAGCGGGGAGTTCTTCTCGCTGCTGGGCCCGTCCGGCTGCGGGAAGACCACCACCTTGCGGCTGATCGCCGGCTTCGAGCAGCCGACCTCGGGCCAGATCATGCTGGACGGGGTGGACGTGTCCGGGGTGCCGCCGCACCGGCGGAACGTCAACACCGTGTTCCAGAGCTACGCGCTGTTCCCGTTCTTGTCCGTGTTCGACAACGTGGCCTTCGGGCTCAAGCACCGGGACGTCGGCAAGGCCGAGCTCAGCCGCCGGGCCGGCGAGGCCCTGGAACTGGTCAAGATGACCAGCTTCGCCAAGCGGCGGCCGGGTGTGCTGTCCGGCGGCCAGCAGCAGCGGGTCGCGCTGGCCCGGGCCCTGGTCCTGAATCCGGCCGTGCTGCTGCTGGACGAGCCGCTGGGCGCGCTGGACGCCAAGCTGCGGCGTTCGCTCAAGGTTGAGCTGAAGGCGCTGCAGGAAGAGGTCGGCATCACGTTCCTCTACGTCACCCACGACCAGGAGGAAGCGCTCACCATGTCCGACCGGATGGCGGTGATGAACGCCGGCCGGATCGCGCAGATCGGGGCCCCGCGCGACGTGTACACCGAGCCGACCGACACCTATGTAGCGGACTTCCTGGGGGTTTCGAACCTGATGGAAGTGGAGGTCGTGGAGCGCGGTCCCGGGTCGGCCTGCCGGATGAAGCTGGGTGATTCGGCGCTGATGGCCGAGCGCGGGGATGTGGACTCGACCGGGCCGGCGCACGCGGTGATCCGGCCCGAGCGGGTCCGGCTGGAGCCGCACGGGTCGGACGGGCCCAATCGGGTTCCGGGGATGGTCGAGCGACTGGTGTTCCTGGGCGCGGCCACCCAGGTCATGCTGCGGCTGGGGCCGGGGGTGCCGTTGCAGGCGCTCATCCAGAACGACGGGGAGCGGCCGGACCTGGCCCAGGGGACGCCGGTGCACGTGTACCTGGCCCCGGACGCGCTGCGGGTGCTGGGTGGCTCGGAGCGCGAGGTGCCGGTGGCCAGCGAGGACGAGCCCCTGGTGGCCAGCTGATCGCAGGACCGCCGACGAGAGCCTGGTCGACCGGGGCGGGCGGGAACGGCTGGAAGCCCTGCGCAAGCTGGTGGAAGCGGGAACTCTGCGGCCGCAGATGGCGGCGGTACTACCGCTGGAGCAGGCGCGTCAGGCGCTGGAGCGGGTGGCCGGTGGTCACACGCGCGGGCAGGTCGTGCTGGAGACCGGGTAGAACGGGCGAAGGGCGCCCACCGGCCGGGAGCCTGCCGGGCGAGGCAGAACCCGCCGGCTGCGGTCATTCGGTGGGCGCCGGACGCCCGTGGTTACGCTGCTGGCGCTCAGTAACGCTCCGGGGTGAGCTGAGCGTTTTTTCTTCCTGGTCAGAGGGAATTAAGCCCTGTTTGCTCGCACTGCTTGCCGGGCGAACCTGGGCCCCGGACGGCCCGGCTGCGGGAGCGGTACTGGGCCAGCCACGCCGACCCCAAGGGGGTCACCCCGGTCCGCTACGAACAGAGCTGACCGCCTCAGCCCTGACCGCTCAGCCTTCCGCAGGGCAGACCCAGGCCGGAAAAGCTTCGCTGCGCGTGTATCAGGCCCACGCCGGCATGCTCCGTACTCATGAGCACCCGATGTGCGCGACAAGGGCAATCTCGATCATGAGGAAAGCCGACCAGGTCACCGAGGACTTTAGGACGTGGAAATGCCGAACGAAAGTGAACTTGTAATAGAAGCTCCAAATCTTTTCAGCCTCAGCGGTGGCGGCCTGACGGTAAGCCTGGCTCTCTCTAGCATCGACGGGAAACCCCATTTCACCTACCAGGATGCCCATCAATCGCAAAGTTTCAGCGGTGACGAGATTACCATTGAGGAAACTGGAGTTCTGGGCAAGCTGGCCAGCGTGACGCTGGTCAGGACCGTCGACTTCGGAGACACGACCTTTACGCTGCTGGTGCCCGAGGTCAACCTCCTAGGCCCGGCTGGTCACTTCATTCATACGGCGGGTATCACCACCATGCATCGGACGACAATAGCCGGTCTGGGGCACGGGCAGCTAACCACTTATCACGTAACGCGGCTACATGGTTCTGCCGCTCAGGTGCAATTCTGATTACTTCTACTTGGTGTCGTGGGCCGCTTAGGTGGCTTTACGATGCCGGCGGCCTTTGGAGGCGCACATGACGGTGGCCACGCTGCCGGCCCAGCAGCTGATCCAGACCCCGCTTTCTTATCGAAAAAACGTGCCGATGCTGCGCGCCCCCCAGTTGGCCGCGCTGAGAAGTGCCTACATGGCCAGCATGGGCGTCGGCGACGATCGCGGGTGGCAGCACTGGGCCGGTATCCACGGCCTGCCGCTGCCGATGTACTGCCAACACCACACACCGCTCTTCCTGGCCTGGCACCGCGCCTACCTGTATTACTTCGAGCTCTCGCTCAAGGAATTCGAGCCGACGGTGACGCTGCCCTGGTGGGATTGGACGTCGGCCTGGTCCCATCAGGTGGGGGTGCCGCTGCGGTACAGCGACGCCGAGGCCGACGGGCAGCCGAACCCGCTGGCGGGCGGGCCGATCAACGTCCTCGCTCAGCAGCAGGCCGGCCCGGACGCCGCCGACACCACCTCACGTGACCCCGGCAGCCCGGCCGACCTGCCCACGGCCGACCAGATCAGCGAACTGCTGGACCGCGGCGACTTCCTGGACTTCCAGCAGCAGCTGGAGTCCTACCACGACGGCGTTCATGTGTGGGTGGGCGGCACGATGGCCGAGATCCCCCTCGCCGCCTACGACCCCCTGTTCTTCGCCCACCACACCATGATCGACAGGATCTGGCGACTCTGGCAGCTGCGTCACCCCACCGCCGGCGTGCCGGATGACCTGCTGGGCGAGGCACTGCCGCCCTTCAACATCACGGTGGCCCAGACGATAGACGTGACCGCCCTGGGCTATGACTACGCCTCTTTCTCATCGCGAACGACGATTGGCGGGTGAGCGGCAGTGGCGATCACCTTCGAGCTGGAACTGCCCACGGGCGCGGCCCAGCCTGAGCATGCTCGCGCCGACCTGACCTTTTACGGCTTGGACCACAGCGGCCCGAGCTACGAGGTTCGGGTTTTCTTTAACCACCCGGATGCGGGCCCGGACACGCCGCTGACGGCCGAGGCCGGTTTCGCCGGCCGTTTCGCCGTGTTCGGGCACGGCGGCTGCTTTGGCGATGAGGGGCACTGCGACCTGCGGCCGCCGGTCAGCGTGTTCGACCGGCGCCTGCCCCACCAATTGGTGCCGATGGTGCGGGCCTTGACCGTCACCGACGCGATCGCCGACCTCCTGCGCTCCGACGCCCAGGCCGTCACCGTGACGGCAGTCCCTGTGGTCCGCAGCTCGGCGCTGGCCAGCGTGGACCAAGCGGCCGACGTGCTCCACATCGACCAGGTCGCCCTGCACACCTACGAATAAGCGCAGGTGAGGAGCGGCGCTGAAGGTCGACTGCCGCGCGGGCTCAGCCTTCGCCGGCGGCGATGGCGGTGAGGGCGCAGGTCGACCAGGACGAGGGTGACCAACCCTCGGCCCGCATAAGCGCCGTCGCCGTCACCCCCTGGCATCGACGGGTGACCCGTCCTGGTCGACGAGAAGCGGGCCGGTCAGGGCTGGAGGTAGCGGAGGACGGCGAGGACGCGGCGGTGGTCGGCGTCGGAGGGGGGCAGGTCGAGCTTGGTGAAGATGTTGGCGATGTACTTCTCGACGGCCCGCTCGGAGATGACCAGGGTGGCGGCGATCGCGCCGTTGGATCGGCCTTCGGCCATCAGGGCCAGGGTGTCACGTTCCCGGCTGGTCAGGGAGCCGAGGCCGGTGTCGCGGCGGCTGGCCCGCAGCAGCTGGGTGACGACCTCCGGGTCCAGGGCGGTGCCGCCGGCCGCGACCCGGGTCAGCGCCCCGACGAATTCGTCGACGTCGCCGACCCGGTCCTTGAGCAGGTAGCCGACTCCGGCCGCGCTGCCGCCGGAGGCCGCGCCGAGCAGGTCGGCCGCGTAGCGGGTCTCGATGTACTGGGAGAACACGAGCACGCCGGTCCCGGGGTGGTCGCGGCGGATGGCGATCGCGGCCCGGAGGCCCTCGTCGGTGTAGCCGGGCGGCATCCGCACGTCGACCACGGCGGCGTCGGGCTGGTGCTCGTCCACCGCGGTCAGCAGGTCGTCGGCGTTACCCACCGCGGCGGCGACCCGATGGCCGCTGTCGGCCAGGATCTCGGCCAGGCCGGCTCGCACCACCACCGAGTCTTCGGCGATCACGATGTTCATCGGGCCTCCGGTCCGGTCATCGGGCCTCCGGCTCAGTCATCGGGTCTCCGGTTCGGTCACGCGCGTGACGGCAGCTCGACGGTGATCACAGTAGGGCCTCCGGGCGGGCTGCTGACCAGCAGGCTGCCGTCCACGGTCCGGATCCGCTCGGCCAGCCCGGCCAGGCCGCCGCGAGCCTCGACGCGGGCACCGCCGCCGCCGTCGTCACCGACCCGGACCCGCAGCAGCGGGCCGGGCCGCTGGACCGCCTCCAGCGTGGCCTGGTGGGCACCACCGTGCTTGGCCGCGTTGGTGAGCAGTTCGGCGGCGCAGAAGTAGGCGATGGTCTCGATCGCGGCCGACGGGCGCTCGGGCAGATCGATGACCAGCTCCACCGGCAGGTCACAGCGGGCAGCCAGGGTACTGAGGGCAATCTCCAGACCCTGGTCGAGCACGGGCGGATGGATGCCCCGGCACAGGTCACGCAGCTCGGCCACGGCCTCCCGGGCCCCGCGGTGGGCGGCGACGACCAGGTCCAGCGCCCGGTCCAGGTCGGCCTGGTTCACCGGGCCGGGTCCGGTCCCATTGCTCAGGCCGCCGAGCTTCTTCACGGCCAGGCCCAGCTTCATGGTCACCGCGACCATCTGGGCCTGGGCGCCGTCGTGCAGATCCCGCTCGATCCGGCGCAGCCGCGCCGCCGAGTCGTCCACGACGTGGGCCCGGGACTGCTCCAGTTCCCGGACCCGCCGCGGCAGCGGCGCCATGAGCAGGCGATAGGAGATGCTGATCTGCCAGAAGCCGAAGGCCAGATTGGCCGCGGCCGGCAGCAGGAAGATCAGCGACCAGCCGACCGCCTTCCCGGTGCCGCCGCCGTAGCCCAGCGTGATGACACCCAGGACGGCCAGAACGATGCCGCCACCGATGCGCAGGCCCGCCCAGAAGCGCAGGTGGCGGTACTCCCACGACCGGATCAGCATCCTCTCCAGCCGCGGTCGCTGGGGAGGGACGGTGTCATCCGACGCGGGCATCCGGATACCTCAGGTTCAGGCGGCCGCGGAGTCGGCGATGGCCAGCTCCCAGAGGGCGCAGGCCAGGTTGGCCGCGGCCGGCAGCAGGAACACCAGCGACCAGGCGACCGCCTTCCCGGTGCCGCCGCCGAAGCCGAGGGTGATGACGCCCAGGGCGGTCAGGGCCACGGCGCCGCCGATGCGCAGGCCCGCCGAGAAACGAAGGTGGCGGTACTCCCATGGCGAAAGTATGCGCCGCAGGCCGGTCCGGGGCGGGGAGGCCCACCACTGGCGTAGCCGGTCCCGGGGGGTGCTGGGATTGGATGCGTTCATGGGGTGCCTCCTGGAGACCCGTAACACCGGCTCTTCCGGTGCCTCATACCTCAATGCTCACTGCGCGTGATCAGGAGAACCACCGTGATGACACCCGAATCTGGAGTACGGGCAGCACGGTCCCGGTTCGGCCGACCGTGGCCGCGCCGGCGCTCCGACCCGGCCGGGCCGGTGCTGAGCTGGATCGGGGACGAGCGGATCGCGATCAGTGCCGTGCCGCGGCCCGCGGTGGTGGCCGGTCTGGCCGGGCAGGGAGTGACGCACGTGGTCAACTGCCGGCCGCGGCTGGATGTGTGGTGGGGCGGGGATCTGGCCGCCGAACGAGCGGTGTTCGGGCCGGAGCGGGTCGCGCACGCGGCCATGCAGGATCACGGTCTGCGGCAGCGGCCGGCGGCCTGGTCGGACGCGGCGCGGTTCGCGGCCGGCGTGCTGGACGATCAGCCGCAGGCTCGGGTGCTCATTCACTGCACGGCGGGCATGCACCGGTCGGTGATGGTCGCCTACGCGGTGCTGCGGCTGCGGGGGCACGACCGGGACGAGGCGGCGGCCCTGGTGCTGCGCTACCGGGCCCGGGCCGAGCTGTTGCCGGCTTACGTGCGCAGCGTGGAGCGGTGGCTGGCCGCGGCCGCTCAGTAACTTCCGGGCAGTCCGGTAACTTCCGCACCAAACGGGCAGGACAGAGCCATGCGAGCAGCGCTGGCTGAGGAACTGGCCGGGATCGACCGCGTGGAGCTGGGTGACCGGCCGGCGCCGGTTCCCGGCCCGGGACAGGTGCTGATCAGGGTGCGCGGCGCTGGGGTCGGGCCGTGGGACGTCGGGTTTCTCGGCGGTGGCTTCCCCGGGCTGACGCTGCCGTTCGTCCCGGGCCAGGAGATCGCGGGCGTGGTCGAGACGCCCGGGGAGGGAGCCGATGTCCGGCCGGGCCAGCAGGTATGGGCCAGCCTGTTCCCGGGCGGCGGCGGGTTCGCCGAGCTGGCCCTGGCTTCGGCCGACCGGGTGTCGGCCATGCCCGGCCAGGTGAGCTACCCGGAGGCGGCCGGGCTGGTGATCGCGGCCGGGACCGCGCACGAGGGCCTGGTCGACCGGGGAAGGCTGGACGCCGGCCAGACCGTACTCATCACTGCCGCCGCGGGCGGCGTGGGCAGTGCGGCGGTGCAGATCGCGGCCGGTCTGGGCGCCCGCACGTTCGGGGTGGCCAGCCCGGGCAACCATGACTACCTGCGGAGCCTGGGGGCCAGCGAGGTGTTCGACTACCACGCCGCCGACTGGGTGGCGCAGGTCCAGGCGGCCGCGCCACACGGGGTCGATCTGCTGCTGGACTGCTCCGGTGGCCAGACCCGTGACCAGGCCATCGCCGCTATCCGCGACGGCGGCCGGGCGGTCTCGATCGTGCTGGCCGGTCCGCCCATGTCCCTGGATCGCGGCATCACCGGCGACGCCTTCGCGGCCCGGGTCACCCGGCCGCGGCTGGAAGCTCTGAGCCAGCTGGTCGAGGCGGGCACGCTGCGGCCCCAGATCGAAAGCGTGCTGTCGCTGGAGCAGGCCCGCCAGGCCCTGGCTCAGGTCGCGGGCGGCCACACCCGCGGCAAGGTCGTGCTGCAGATCGGGTAGATGGGGCCGGGCCGCGGCGCCCACCGGGTGGGGAGCCTACCGGGCGAGGCAAGAGCCCGTCGGCTACAGACTTTCGGTGGGCGCCGGGCGCCCGTTCCTACGCCCCTTGCGCTCAGTAACGCTCCGGGGTGTGCCGCGCGCTGGCCAGGTGGCTCTGGGCGCGGTTCATCTCGGTCACGACGGCGACGAAGCGCCGGCTGAAGCGAGCGAACGGGCTGCGGGTGCGGGTGCTGCTCATGATTCCTCCTAGAGGTGCCGGCGTCTTTCGCCGTCACCATTGAGTCTCGTCGTAAGACCCCTTACAGAACATCGGGAGAAATGCTTATCTTCCTGCTCACAGGGGCCTTAGGCGGGTCTCAGACCAGCTCGTAGGAGTCACTTGGCCGATGCTGATCCGGCACGGCCGGGCGGAGGCGAAGCGTGGCTATCGCCAGCAGCGCGAGCAGGGCTATCCCTCCACAGACCCACAAGGCCAGGTGGAAGCCACTGGTCAGGGCGACGCTGGCCGGCTTGCCCTCGCCGAGCAGGTGACCCAGGCGAGTGGCCGCGACCGTTGATGCGATCGCGACGCCGAGCGCCCCACCCAGTTGCTGGGAGGTGTTGATCAGTCCGGAGGCGAGCCCGGCCTCGTGCTCGGCGATCCCGGTCAGTCCGCCGATGGACACCGGGACGAAGGCGAACGCGGTGCCGGCCCCGGTGACGAAGAACGGGCCGGCCAGGGCGCTCCAGAAATGCCCATCCACCGGCACCTGCGTCGTCCACAAGATGCCACCGCCGATCAGTGCCATCCCCAACAGCATCACCGGTCCCGCCGAGACGATGGTGACCAGCTTCTGCGCGGCACCGGCGAGCGCGACGGAGGTGAGCGAGGTAGCGAGCCAGGCCCCCGGCTTCCAGAGCCGAGTAATGCAGCACCTGCTGCATGTGAGGGTGCCGATAAAACTAATAGGCACACAGGAAGGCGAGCAGCAGCGCGCACGAGACCGCCAGCAGCGTCACGGTACGCACCGATGCCCAGCCCGCCTGTGGTGCGTTCGAAATGGCGTAGACCAGCAGCAGGAGCCCTCCGGTCACCGCGACCGCACCCAGCGGATCGAAGCGGCGGCGGGCATTCCTGAGCCGGCTCTCGGGGACGAT
The DNA here is from genome assembly GCA_963828445.1 of uncultured Actinomycetes bacterium. GTDB lineage: Bacteria > Actinomycetota > Actinomycetes > Streptosporangiales > Streptosporangiaceae > Bog-532. The sequence continues at coordinate 227,828 of CAWHFP010000040.1, read as the reverse complement.
ACGCGGGGCGAGCAGCAGCGCCGACACCCCGACCGGCACGTTGAGGAAGAAGATGTACTCCCACCCGGCGTACCGGGTCAGCAACCCGCCAGTGATCAGCCGGAAGAGCCGCTGGCCGCGACGAGGCCCGAGGTCCCGTGGCTCCAGCCCATCCCCGACGCGTTGCTGCGTCCGGAATCGGCCGATCCCGCCTCGGTCGCGGTCTCCCGGGAGGGCATCCGGCTGGCCTTCATCGCCGCCTTGCAGTACCTGTCCGCCCGGCAGCGCGCGGTACTCATCTTGCGGGACGTGCTGGGCTGGCGGGCCGCGGAGGTCGCCCAGCTGCTGGGCACCACCACCCACGCCGCCAACGGCCTCCTGCAGCGGGCCCGGGCTCAGCTTCGGCAGGCGGCCCCCGCCCGGGATGAGCTGCGCGATCCCGCCAACCCGCGTGACCTTGACCTGCTCAACCGGTACGCCGCCGCCTTCGAGAACGCCGACATCACCGCGCTGACCGAGCTCCTGCGCGATGACGCCGTGCTGGAGATGCCGCCGTTGCCGGCCCTGGCGGAGTACCAGCGCGGACCAGACGGCGTTTTCCAGGCGCACGGGGTCCAAGTTCTGACCGTCACCGGCTCGCGCGTGGCACGGATTGCCGCGTTCCATTATCCGGGCCTGTTCGCGGATTTCGGACTCCCGCCCGCGCGGCCCGCGGACTCAACCTTCGGAGCCGGCGATGGCGAGGGCGACCGTCAGGCTAGGTTGAACTCGTTGCCCTCAGGGTTCCGCGTGGCCACCCCATAGCGGTCGAGCCCGTCTTCGCAGGTGATTCCCACCAGAGTGGCGCCGAGCGCTTCCAGCCACCGCGCCTCAGCGTCGACGAGCCGGCGCCTGGCCTCGATCGGGTCCGCCCCCCTGCCGCGGGCAGCTTTTTCCTGGTCGCCCGCAGCTGGGTGTCGCGGTTGCGCAGGTCCTCCAGGAAATGGACGGCGAGTTCGTGACGGCCCTGGGCGATAGCACCAGCCGGCGTGACCTGCTCGAGGACGCGGGTGGCCTGGCCAGCACTAATTTCCTTGCTGAAGCCGCCCTGGAGGCGTCCAGACGCCCGTCCCACGAACATCGCGCGCTCTCCGGCCGGCATGCTTCTGCGGCTCGCAATTACGTTGAAATTAGGTTCTCCGAGTGACAGCGTCGCTTTAGGTCCCGATGTGTTGCGCGCGAAGTCGGAGGTGATCACGGTGCACCCGATCTGTTGACAGCCCCAGCCCGGGGCGTCACGGAGCCGAAAGGCGACCGTATGAGCAAGACCGACAAGACCCGGCCCTGGTGGGTGCGGATCGCCGACGCGCCGATGCTGACCTGCGTGCCCGTGCATGATCACCGGTTCGGGCCGTGCACGCTGCCGGACGAGATCACCGCAGGCAGTGCGTCGGTGGGCTATCGCACAAGCGGCTGCTACTGGCGTGCCACCGACTATTACGTGTTCGAAGGCGGTGTCAGCGGGGGCCGGGAGTGGTCCAGCTTCCGGCGCGAAGAGCGGCGCCGCAGCCGCCATCAGGCGCGCCGCGAGCTGCGCGACTATGACGGCGACGACTGCATCGCTTAATACACGGGTAATCCGTGCCGTGGTTGCGTCGCCGGTGTTCTATCCACGCTCAGCACGTTCACTTCTCCTGGCTTGTCTGGCAGAGCGACCATTCGTGGTAGTATACTCAGTATTATTCTTCGTATCATAGCGGCGCGATTCTGCTAGCCGGACCGGTGCGGCGAAAGCGGGGCGAGAGGCGGCGTCCCGGTCCAGGGGCCCGTGGCCGGAACTGGGGCCGAGAGGAGAAGCGGCGCATGAGCACACAGAAACTACAGCGAGTGACCAGGGTCTGCGGCCAGGGCGCGGCGTGCCGTAGGTTGCGGCTGCTGGCGGTAACGATGGCCGTGGCGGGCCTGCTGGCTGCGGGGTGCACGACCGGATCGCGGGGCGGGAGGGCCACCGCGGCCCCATCCGCCACCGCGGCCTCACCAGCTGCCAGGGCCGGCGGGACGGACCAATGCCAGCCGGGGACGACCTGCTATACCCCGGCCCAGCTTCAGGTGGCCTACGGCATCAAGCCACTCCTGGACCGCGGTATCGACGGCCGGGGCGAGACCGTGGTGCTGCCAGAGCTCGCCGAAACGCAGCCAGACCCGCCCTTGGTCACTGACCTGCGCCAGGACATGGCAGCCTTCGACAGCCGATTTCACTTGCCGGCCGCGCGGATACGGGTCGCGACCGCCCTCGCCGGCGCCAGGTCTCCCTGGCTGGCCTTCGGGGAGGAAGTGCTGGACGTGGAAGTGGTGCACGCACTCGCCCCGGACGCCACCCTCGTCATCCTCCTGCTCCCATCAGCGTCCCTGGACAACACCCCGAACGCGGTAGCCGCCGCCGCCGCTGAGCTCCGGCTGGGCCCCGCCCTCGGCAGCGTCATGTCGATCAGCGCCGCGGGACAGATCGGCGGCGAGCACTGCGTAAGCCGTGCGCAGGCCGGCCGCGTGAACGCGGGGCTCCAGGCGGCTACCGGCCGTGGCATGACGGTTGTCGCCGCCTCGGGCGACGTAGGAGCAGCGGCCTATCAATGTGATCTTTACTCGGCCCTGACCGGCACTGCACCCACCGCCCCAGCCAAGGGGGTCCTCCTGCTGGCCTCCGATCCGCTCGTCCTCTCCTCAGGAGGTACCAGCCTGACCGCCAGCCATGCCACCGGCGCCTGGATCAGCGAAACGGCGTGGGGCCTGGCGTCCGGAAACCCCGGGAACCAGGGCGGCTCCTTCCAGGCCTCCGGAGGCGGGTTCAGCCATTTGTTCGCCCGGCCCGGCTATCAGGCTGGCGTCCCTGGAATCGGCGCTACCCGGGGGGTTCCCGATGTATCCGCCGATGCCAGCGACCGCACAGGCGTAGCGGTCGTCTTCAGCAGCGGAGCCGGGGACACGGTCCAGAGCCACGGCGGGACCAGCGCCAGCGCCCCGATCTGGGCCGCGCTGATCGCGCTGGCCGACCAGTACGCGGGGCGCCACCTGGGCTTCGTCAACCCGGCGATCTACCAGATCGCCCGCAGCCCCCACTACCACCAGGCCTTCCACGACATCACCACAGGAAACAACACCGTGCAATTCCCGCCCACGACGATCACCGGCTACCAGGCCGCACCCGGCTGGGATCCGGTTACCGGCTGGGGCAGCCCCAACGCCCAGGTCCTCATCCCCCTCCTCGCCCGCTACGCCCGCCCTTGAGCCCCGCATCACAGTGACTGCCGACGTTCCGGTGGTAGCCATCGAGCACGTCGGCAGTACCTCAGTGCCTGGCCTGGCGGCCAAGCCAGTGATCGACTGCGACATCGTGGTAGCCGGACAGGACGTTGCTTCGGACACGGTGAAAAGGCGGCCGGGTGCCACCGCCGCGAACATCGACGAATACGGCCGCGCGAAGAACGCGACGGTCCAGCGGCAGCTGACCCGCCTGCGGCTCGCCGGATCGGCTTACCGGGTCGCTGCGCTGGCCGCCACGGCGACGTGGGCCCGATGATCACCGTCGGCACGTCGCTGCAGGCGTTCGACTTCGGTGAAGCCGGCTCGCGCCAGTCGCTTGGACATTTCGTCGGCGGGCCAGCGATAGGCGGTCACAACTTTGTGGTCGAACGCGGCTACTTCGTCACCGCCGAAGAAGCCCAGCACCAGCATTCCCGCCGAGGCCATGGCTCGCCGGAACCCGGTGAGCACGCCGTGGAGATCCTCTGGCGGCAGGTGAATCAACGAGTACCAGGCTAGGATGCCGGCCACCGAGTGGGCGGCGGCAAGGTGCTCGATGGACCCGAGCTCGTAGCGGCCGTCCGGGTGAGCTGCCCGCGCATGGTCGATGAACTCGGGGACCATGTCGATCCCGGTCGCGTCGGCACCGAGCGTGCGAAGGTAGCCGGTGATGTGCCCTGGGCCGCAGCCCAGATCGAGCACCGCACCGTGCTGACTCCCCAGGTGCCGTCCGATGAAGGCGAGATCGTCGGGGTGCACCCGCTGGCTGGTGCCGAACAGCTCGATGTAGAGATCCGCAAGGGACGCATACGACTGCCGGACCTGCTCCTTGCTCACCGCCGCGACTATACGATGCCCATGTCGAAACGACCGTCAGTGAGCACCGACAGCGAGTGGCTTTCCACGCGAGGCGGCAGGTCAGTTGCCGGCTGTCCGGGCAGGCTGACGCCAGAGCGCGGCGCGGTATGACCATGGGAGGTGCCGGTGGCAGGAGCAGACGCCACTGACGGGGCCGGGCCGCCCTGGCCCGGCGGGGCCGCCTGGGCCGGGGGCCGGTACGGGCCGGTCGAGGAGGCGAAGATCTCGGTGCTCGATCTCGGCGTCACCCGATCGGATGGCACCTATGACGTCGTGCACGTGTGGGACGGGCGGTTCTTCAGGCTGGCCGACCATCTTGACCGATTCACCGCCAGCCTGGCCCGGCTGCGGCTCGACCCCGGCTACGACCGCGGCCAGATCGAGGCCATCGTGCACGGGTGCGTCCGCCACGCCGGGCTCCGCGAGGCCTATGTGTCGATGACCTGCACCCGCGGCCGGCTGGCGGCCGGCAGCCGGGACCTGCGCACGGCGCGGCCCACCTTCTACTGCTACGCCGTGCCGTTCGTGTGGGTCAGCAGCCCCGAGCGGCAGCAGACCGGGGCGAGCCTGCGGATCAGCGACCTGGTCCGGATCCCGCCGGCCAGCGTGGACCCGCGGGTGAAGAACTATCACTGGCTGGACCTGGACCTGGGGCTGCTAGAGGCCTACGACCACGGCGCCGACCTGGTGGCGCTGCGCGACCTGTCCGGAGCCATCACCGAGGGACCCGGGTACAACGTGTTCGCCTGGGTGGACGGGCGGTGGCTGACGCCGGCCAGCGGCACGCTGGCCGGCATTACCAGGCGCACGGTGATCGAACTGGCCCGCGAGGCAGGCCAGCCCGTCGAAGAGGGCCTGCTGAGCCCCGGTGACCTGCGCCGGGCGGCCGAAGTGCTCATCACCTCCACCGCCGGCGGAATCATGCCGGTGACCGTCGTCGACGGCCAGCCCGTGGGCACCGGCACACCCGGGCCCCGGACCGGCCGGCTCCGGGACCGGTACTGGGCCAGCCATGCCGACCCCCGGTACGCCACCCCCGTCCGCTACGACCAGGCTGACTGACACCGTCTCAGCCCTCGCCGGCGGCGATAGTGGTGAGGGCGTCGAGGCCGGTGCCGCGTTCGCCGCGGGTGAGCCAGCGGTAACCGAGGAAGCCGATGACGGCGATGACGAGGGACATGACCAGCATGATGGTGCCGAGGGCGTTGAGGGCGGGACCGCCGTTGCCGCCGTGCTGGGTGGAGTAGATGATCACCGACATCGGGGTGTTGCCGGCGCTGGAGGACAGCAGGTCGACCAGGACGAAGTCGTCGATGACGCCGGAGAACACCAGCACCGCGCTGGCGAAGATGGCCGGGCCGAGCAGCGGCACCAGGACACGGCGCATGACCTGGAACTGACTGGCGCCCAGGTCGGCGGCGGCTTCCTCGTACTGGCGGCCCAGGGTGACCAGGCGGGCTTGCACAATGACCGCGGGCCAGCTGATGTTCCAGGTGACCAGGCCCAGGGTCTCGGCCAGCGTGCCCAGGTGCACCGACGTGAACAGCACGGTGAACACGAAGAACATGGCGACGCCGAAGATCAGCTCCGGGATCACGAACGACAGCAGCATCACGAAGTTGAACGTGGTCGGCAGCGGGCCGCGCCAGCGGTTGATGCCGATGGCGAAGGCCACCCCCAGCGGCACCGCGATCAGCGTGGTCAGGGCGGACAGCCGCAGGGTCTGGATCACCGCCGCGTGCAGCTGCGGGTTGTGCAGCACCGAGTTGGTGTGGTCGGTGACGTACCAGCGCCAGGAGAAGCCCTGCCAGGCGCTCTGCGACCGGCCGCTGTTGAACGAGAACAGCACCGCGATCGCGATCGGCACCAGCGACCACACCAGGTACAGCCAGGTGAAGCCCTCCAGCAGCCACGGGTGACCCCACGGGTTGCGGCGCGGCCGCCAGCGGCGCCGGGCCGGGATGGCCCGGCTGGTGGCGGCGGGGGCGGGCGCCGGGGTGGAGGTGGACGTGGAGGTCATGCGGCCTCCTTCGACGAGCGGTTGGTGGCGACCACGTAGTAGACCATCGGCACCAGCAGGACCAGGAGCAGCAGCAGGGACAGCACCGCACCCTGGCCTTCCAGGCCGGGGGTGCCCAGCTGGCCCTGGATCAGGTTGCCGATCATCGACGTGCTGGCCGCGCCGGACATCAGCTGGTTGGTGTAGTAGTCGCCCAGCATCGGCAGCACGGTGATGAGCAGCGCGGTCAGGATCGGCTGCCGGGACAGCGGCAGCGTGACCCGCAGGAAGGTCCGGGCCCGGCCCAGGCCCAGGTCGCGGCCGGCTTCGATCAGGGCCGGGTCAATCCGGTCCAGCCCGGCGTACAGGACCAGGATCAGGTACGGGATGTAGCCGTAGACCAGGCCCAGGATCACCGCCACCGGCTTGCCGCCCAGCCAGTTGATGGGGTGGGCGGTCGAGGTCAGGCCCAGCCAGGCCAGCACCTTGTTCACGTAGCCGTCGGTCTGCAGCAGGTCGATCCAGGCCAGCATGCGCATCATGTAGCTGATCCAGAACGGGGCGATCAGCAGCAGCAGGAACAGGCCCTTGCGGCGGCCCGCGAACCGGGCCACGAAGTAGGCGGCCGGGTAGCCGATGACCAGGCACAGCACCGACGCCACGGCCACATAGAGCGCGGTGCGGCCGATGATCGGCCCGGCGAACGAGGTGCTGCCCGCGATGTCCCGGCCCACGTTGGTGACGTTGGCCAGGCTCCAGCCGAACGGGTTCCACACCGCGATCGGGGTCTCGTACAGCCGGTTCAGCTGGCCCATGGCGATGGCCAGCACCGCGTAGAACGGGATGATGAACAGCAGCACCAGCCAGAGCATGCCGGGCGCGGCCAGGGCGACCCAGAACAGGTTCCGTCGCCCCCGGCCTGCGGGCCGCCCCGGGGGCGTGGCCTGCTGGGGGGCGGGCTGCGTGCGTGCGACCATCGGCACCGCCTAGATTCCGTTGCTGACCACGAGCCAGGCCTGTTGCCACAGGGCGTCCGCGTCCACCGGGAGCTGGAGCTCGCCCACGCCGCGGCGGAAGTAGGACGGCAGCACCACCGTGGACAGCAGCGCCTTGGGCAGGATCTGCTCCTTGACCAGGACCTTGGGGGTGACCCCGGTGAGCGGCTGCATGTAGCCGTTGAAGCTGATGTTGTTGAGGACGTTGTCCAGGTCCAGGAAGTAGTTCAGGAAGTGGTGGGCCAGCACCGGGTGGGCCGCCGAGCGCAGCAGCACGTTGGTGTCGTTGGCCACCGGGCCCCGGCCGTCGGTGGGGAACCAGTAGCCCACGGTGTCCACGCTGGTGCCCTTGGGCATGTAGTAGCCGGCCGTGGCCATGTCCCCGGACCAGGCGTGGTGGATCCAGGTCTCGGCCGTCGGGACCTCGGTGTAGTCGTTGTTGTCGATCCGCACGTTGACCGTGCTGGCCAGTTCCTCCAGGGCCCGCCGGGACCGGGTGATCTGGCCGCGGTCGGTGGTGTTCAGGTCCAGGCTGCCGTTCTTCATCAGCCCCAGGCTGATGCTTTCCCGGTAGTCGTCCAGGATCGCGGTCTTGCCCTTGTACTTGGGGTTCCACAGCAGCGACCACGGGTTCTTCATCGCGTACGGGTTCTCGGAGACCAGGTCCTTCCGCCAGGCGATGCCGGTGGTGTAGATCGTGTAGGGCACGGTGTAGCGCCAGCCCTGGTCGTAGAACGGGTTGCTGAAGTCGGGCCAGGCCTGGGTGATGTTCGGGATGTAGGAGTGGTTCAGCGGCTGGAGCAGCTTGGACTGGATGAGCTGGCCGAGCGTGTCCACGGTGGCGCCGACCAGCACGTCGTAGCTGAGCCCGCTGCGCAGCTTGGACAAGGCCTCGTTCATGGTGTTGAACGTGGTGATCTGGACCTTGCACTTGTACTTCTTGGCGAAGCTGTTCACCACGTCCTGGTTGATGTACGCCACCCACGTGTACACCTGCAGGGTGGCGTCCTTCTCGGTCTCCAGGTTGCCGGCGATGGCCGCGTTGTCCGGCGGGACCGGCCAGGTGACCGGGTGGCTGGGCCGGGGCAGCGGGACCGCGCCGGAACCGGCCAGGGCGGGCGCGCAGGCTTCCAGCAGCCCGCCGGTGCCCACGGCGGCCAGGCCCGCGCCCGCGCCGCGCAGGAACCCGCGCCGGGTGATGCTTGGCGGGTGCGCCATCGGGTCACCTCGATCCTGCCCTGTCCAGCTGGGGTCCGGCTTCGCGTGTCCTTCACTCATCTTTGACTGAACGTTCCGTCAAAGTTAGAGGTACTCCCGGCGGGTCGCGAGCGCAAGGCTTTCGGGTAAAAGATCGGTTTCGTCTGGGCTGGGTGTCAGGCGGCCGGGCCGGGGACGGCCAGGGCGGCCCGCGTCCGGATCGGGGTCAGGACCCGGCGATGCGGTCCAGCCACTCCCCCAGCAGGACCCGCTCGGCCCCGGTGAGCGAGCCGAGTCCGGGCAGGGCCGCCCGCAGGGTCACGGCCGCGGCGGCCGGGCCGGCCACGGCGGCCGCGCGCTCCCCGACCAGGATGGCCGCGCACACCGCCGCCCAGGCCGTGCCGGCCAGCCCGGGATCGCGCTCGTCCTCGGGCTGGTCGATGAGGGTGAACACGACGCCGGTGCCGGCCGAGGTGATGAGGTCGACCGCCCGTCGCTCGCTCACGCGCAGGCGCCCGGCCTCGGCCACCCGCCGCACCCGGGCCCGCAGCACCCCGGCGCCGGCGGCGGTCATGGCCTGGCCGTCCGGTGTGCGCAGCACGGCCCGCATAAGACGGAACAGCTCGGGGTTGGCCAGCCCGAAGCCGATGTGCAGTTCCCACCCGGCCCGCAGGTTCTCGACCGGATCGGCGTCCGGGTCCGAACGCTTCTGGGCCACATAGCTGGCGAACCCGTGCTCGGCCACGGCCTGGAGCAGCCCGTTCTTGTCGCCGAAGAGCCGGTAGATGGTGGGCGCCTGCACGCCGGCCGCCAGCGCCACCGAGCGGGTGGTGACCGCGTCCGGCCCGCCGTCGGCGAGCAGCCTGGCCGCCACCTCGACCAGGTGGGTGCGGGTCAGGTCGCGCGCTGACGACGGATCCGGCTTCCTCATGTTATCGACGATAACACATGTTTGCGAACATCGATTTTCCCCTGATAACGTCGAGTCATTAACATCGATAACATAAGGACGGCCGGACATGATCGTGATCACCGGCGCCACCGGCGCCCTCAACGGAGCCACGCTCGAGCACCTGCTCACGCTGGTGCCCGCCGGCCAGATCGGCGTCAGCGTGCGGGACGTGGCCAAGGCCCGGGCCCTGGCCGATCGCGGCGTCCGGGTGCGCCGCGGCTCCTACGACGACCCGGCCGCCCTGCTCGACAGTTTCGAAGGCGCCGACCAGGTGCTGCTGGTCTCGTCCAACGATCCCGCCGACACGGTGCCGCTGCACCGGGTGGCGATCGAGACCGCGGTCAAGGCCGGGGCCCACCGGATCCTCTACACCAGCCACCAGCACATCGGGCCCGACAGCCCGTTCCGGCCGGCCCGGGTGCACGCCGCGACCGAGGCGCTGCTGGCCGACGCGGGCGTGGCCTGGACCTCGCTGCGCAACGGCTTCTACGCCCACAGCCTGGGCTGGATGCTCGGGCCGTGGCGCGAGACCGGGACCATCGCGGCCCCCGCCGACGGGCCGGCCTCGTGGACCGACCGCGGGGACGAGGCCGAGGCGGCGGCGGTGATCCTGGCCCGCGACGGGTCCTTCGACGGCCCGGTCACGCTGACCGCGAGCGCCGCGCCGACGTTCGACGACATCGCCACCATCGCCGCCGAGCTGACCGGTCGCGACATCGGCCGGGCGGTCATGGACGACGAGGAGTGGGTGGCCGCGCAGGTCGCGCACGGTTCCCCCGAGCCGATGGCGCGCATGCTGCTCGGCTTCTTCCAGGCCGCCCGCCAGGGCAGCTTCGCCGAGGTCAGCCCGACCCTGGGCGAACTCCTGGGCCGCGAGCCGCGCAGCGTGCGTGACCTGCTCGCGGAGGAGCTGTCCGCCTGAGGGCCAGCGGCGCCGGGTCGAAGTGCCGGGTCGAGGCGCCGGGGCTAGGCGGTCACGGCGGCGGCGAACCGGCGGAAGTTGCCGACCAGCAGGTCAATGTCGGCTTCGTCGTGCTGGACCGAGATCAGCCACTGCTCGATCTTGCCCCACGGCGGCAGGAACACCCCGCCGTTGTGCTGGTAGAGCCAGTGGGCGTGGCTGTAGCGGTCGTCGGCGGCCAGGAAGCCGCGGTAGTCGCGGACCGGCTCGGGGCTGAACACCACGCAGCCCTTGGCCCCGACCGCGACCACGTGGGCGGCCAGGCCGTGGTCAGCCACGGCGGCCTCGATGCCGGTCACGGCCCGGTCCCGCAGCCGGCCGATGTGGTCATAGGCGGCCGGAGTGGCCACCTCGGTCAGCATGGCCCGGGCCGCCGCCATGGCCAGCGGGTTGCCGTTGAACGTGCCCACGATCTCGTAGCCGCCGCTGGCCACGTGCCCCATGACCTCGGCCGACCCGCCGACCGCGGCCACGGCCACGCCGCCGCCCAGGGCCTTGGCCAGGCAGATGATGTCCGGTGTCACCCCGGACAGGCCGGTGACGCCGGCCGGGCCGCTGGTCAGGCCGGTCTTCACCTCGTCGAAGGTCAGCAGGGCGCCGTGCGCGTGCAGCAGGTCCCTGAGGGCGGCCAGGTAACCGGGCTGGGGCTGGATGATGCCGGCGTTCATCATGATGGGCTCGACGATCATGCCGGCCACCTGGCCGCGGTGCTCGGTCAGCACACGGTCCACCCCGGCCAGGTCGTTGAAGGCGGTCACCCGGGTGAGCTGGACGATCGCGTCCGGGATGCCGCTGCTGGCCGCGGCCGAGGCGGGCCGCTGAGCCGGTCCCATGTCCTCCGGCTCGGGCATGACCGACACCTGCACCGAGTCGTGGTGGCCGTGGTAGCCGCCTTCGACCTTGATGATCAGGTCGCGCCCGGTGATCGAGCGCATCAGGTGGACGGCGTCCATGGTGGCTTCGGTGCCCGAGTTGCCGAAGCGCCACTGGGGCAGGCCGAAGCGGCGGGTGAGTTCCTCGGCCACCGCGATGGCGTTCTCGGTCGGCTGGGCGAAGTGCGTGCCCCGGGCGACCTGCTCCTGCACGGCCCGGACGATGGCCGGGTGGGCGTGGCCAGCCAGCGAGGCGCCGTAACCACCGTGCAGGTCGACGTAGGCCTGGCCGTCGACGTCGTAGACCTTGGAACCCTGGCCGTGGCTCAGCCACACCGGCTGCGGGGCGGTGATCTGCCAGCTGGAGGTGACCCCGCCGGCCAGCGCGCCCTGCGCGGTGCGGGCCAGCCGGGCCGAGCCGGGCTGGCGGCGGACGAAGATGGCCTCCTGCTCGGCGATGATGTCGGCCAGCTTCTTGTCCTGGTCTGGTGTTGCCGGTGCGTCGGTGCCCTGGTTGACCGTCACGGCCTGCTCCAATGTTTGACTGAACATTCAGTCTAACTTTGCCGGAGGGGTCAGGGAAGCGGCGCGGTGTAGGCCGGGATGACCTGGACATAATGAGCGGCATGGGATGGCGGACCTTGGTGCGGGACGGGCTGCTCGCGGGGCTGGTGGCCACGACCGCGATGAACGCGAGCTACTGGGCTGAACGGCGGATCCGCCGGAACGTGGACGGACCACTGGACTACGACGACAGCAACGTGCCGGCCCTGGTCGCGGCGAAGATCCTGCGCCAGTCGGACCTGAGCGACCAGGCGTCGTTCCGGCTCGGGCTGGCCGTGCACTGGGGGTACGGGTCGCTGTTCGGTGCGGCGCTGGTGCCGCTGTACCGGCGGCTCGGCCCGGCCCGGGGCACCGCCCTGTACTGGACCGGGATGATGACCATGGCCTGCGCCATGTTCCCGCTGCTGGGCGACACTCCCCCGGTCTGGCGCTGGCGCAACGACGTGCTCGTGACCAGCGTGTTCCAGCACCTGGTCTACGCGGGCAGCGCGGCCGCGACCCTGCACTGGCTGAGCCGGTCACGGCCGGTTGAGAAGGACCGCGCCGATGAGCCGGCGGCCGGGGGCGGGGCGTGAACGGGGCGGAAGCCCTGGGACGCACGCTGGCCGGAGCCGGGGTGCGGGTGTGTTTCGCCAACCCGGGCACGTCCGAGATTCACCTGGTCGCGGCGCTGGACCAGCTGCCCGAGCTGCGCGGGGTGCTCTGCCTGTTCGAAGGGGTGGCCACCGGGGCCGCCGACGGGTTCGGGCGGATGACCGGGCATCCGGCCGCGACCCTGCTGCACCTGGGCCCCGGGCTGGGCAACGGCCTGGCCGGCCTGCACAACGCGCGGCGGGCCCGCACGCCCCTGGTCAGCCTGGTCGGCGACCACGCCACCTACCACAAGCGCTACGACGCGCCGCTGGAGTCCGACATCGACGCGCTGGCCGGCACGGTGTCCGGCTGGGTCCGCCGCACCCTGCATCCGGGGGACCTGGCCCGGGACACGGCCGAGGCGGTGGCCACGGCGGCGGCCGGCACCATCGCCACCTTGATCGTGCCCGCCGATCTGGCCTGGGCCGACGGGGCCGAGCCCGCGCGGCCGTTCCCGCGGCGGCCGCCCTCGCGGGCGCCCGAGCTGGTCATCGACGAGGTGGCCGGGCTGCTGGGCGGGGACGAGCCGGCCCTGCTCCTGCTGGGCGGGGACGCGCTGCACCGGGCGGGCCTGGAGGCGGCCAGCCGGATCGCGGCCGCGACCGGGACCAAGCTGCTGGCCGAGACGTTCCCGGCCCGGATGGAACGCGGCGCCGGGCTCCCCCGGGTCAGCCGGCTGGCCTACCTGGCCGAGATGGCCGCCCCGCAGCTGGCCGGGACCCGGCACCTGATCCTGGCCGGGGCGCCGGCCCCGGTGTCGTTCTTCGGCTACCCGGGGCAGGCCAGCTCGCTGGTGCCGGACGGGGCCGACGTGCACCTGCTGGCCGGGCCGGGCGACGACGTGACCGGGGCCCTGACCGCGCTGGCCGACCTGGTCGCGCCGGGCACCAAGGCCGCCACCGAGGCGCCCGCGCGACCCGGGCTGCCCGACGGGGGGCTGGACGCGGGCACGGCCGCGGCCGTGATCGGCGCGCTGCTGCCGGAAGGGGCGATCGTCAGCGACGAGTCGAACACCTCGGGGCTGGGGCTGGGCGGCGCCACCGCCGGGGCCCCGCCGCACGACTGGCTCACGGTGACCGGCGGGGCCATCGGGCACGGGCTGCCGATGGCGGCCGGGGCCGCGCTGGCCTGCCCGGACCGGCCGGTGCTGGCGCTGGAGTCCGACGGCAGCGCGATGTACACGATCTCCGGGCTGTGGACCTGCGCCCGGGAGAACCTGGACGTGACCACGGTGGTGTTCAGCAACCGGGCGTACGCGATTCTGGGCCTGGAGCTGGACCGGGCGGTGACCGGGGCGCCGGGGGCGGCGGCCCGGAACCTGCTCGACCTGTCCCGGCCGACGCTGGACTTCACCCAGCTGGCGGCCGGGCTGGGGGTGCCCGCCCGGCGGGCCAGCACGGCGACCGAGTTCGCCGCCGCGCTGCGGGCGGCCCTGGCCGAGCCGGGCCCGCACCTGATCGAGGCCATGCTGCCGTGACCGGAGCGGGGCCGGGGCCGCTGGACCTGGACTGGTTCCTGGCCGCGGCGGGCGACCTGCTCGCCATCCCGTCCACCGCCGACCGGCCCGACCAGCTGCACCGGGCCCTGGAGTACGTGCTGGATTTCGTGGGCCCGGGCTTCCGGGTGCGCCGGTTCGAGTCGGCCGGTAAGCCCAGCGCCCTGGTGTACCCAGGGGGCTCCGAGGGAGCCGAAGATCCGACCTTCGATGTAATCCTGAATGCTCATCTCGATGTGGTCCCGGCTGAGGCCGGCGGCTTCCAGCCCCGCCGGGACGGTGACCGGCTCTACGCGCGCGGGGCGCAGGACATGAAGATTTCCGCGCTGGCCGAGGCGCTGGCCTTCCGCGAGCTGGCCGGCCGCCTGCCGCAGCCGGTGGCGCTGCAGCTGGTCACCGACGAGGAGGTCGGCGGCCGGAACGGCACCCGCCACCAGCTCGAGCAGGGCGTGCGGGGACGGTTCGTGATCATCGGGGAGACCAGCGGGCTGCGCATCGTGACCGAGTCCAAGGGCATGCTCGGGGTCAACCTGCGGGCCGAAGGCCACGGCGCGCACAGCGCCTACCAGTGGCTCGGGCACAACGCGCTGGTCGCCCTGATGCGCAGCGTGGAGCGGCTGCTGGCGCGGTACCCGATCGCCACCGCCGAGGAGTGGCGGACCACGGTCAACCTGGCCCGGGTCCACACCCCGAACCAGGCCCGGAACCAGATCCCGGCCCAGGCCGAGGCCTGGCTGGACATCCGGTTTCCGCCCGAAGACCGCGACCTGGCCGGCCGGACGACCGACGAGATCGCCGCCTACCTGCAGGAATTCTGCGAACCGGGGGTCACCGCGGTGGTGCAGAACCTGGACGCGCCGCACCACACCGACCCGGGCCGGCCGGAGATCGCGCGGCTGCAGGCGGCGGCCCGGGAGCAGGGGTTCGAGCCCGATTTCCTGCGCAAGCACGGCGCCGGGGACGGGCGCTTCTACGGTGGCCTGGGCATCGCGGCGGTGGCGTTCGGCGTGGGCGGGCAGGGTCAGCACGGGACGGGCGAGTACGCCGAGATCGGCACGATCGCGCCCTACGTCCAGGCGCTGCGGCAGTTCCTGGCCGGCGTGGGAGCCGGTGGGTGAGTCAGGCGGCCCGTACTAGGTCAGTGGGTCGCCCCAATTTTCGCGGTGGCCGTGAGTGGTCGCTTTCGCGGAATTTGGGGTTATTGTCCTCCGTGTAGCCGGAAATTCGCGTCCTTGACGATGGAGCGTGGTCGTGATGAGGCGAAGCCGTTGGGCTTTGTGGGGACTGTCGGCAATCGGGCTGGTCCTGGGGTTGATCCCGGCCGCGCCCGCCCTGGCCGGATCGGCCGGCGCGGGATCGGGTCACGGGGCCGGCTGCGGGTCGACCGGGGCGGTGACCACGCTGAACGGCTCGCTGCCGGACGGCGCCACCTATGAGATCCAGTGCCCGGCCGGCAAGTGGAACGGCACGCTCTTCCTGTACAGCCACGGCTACGTGACCCCGGGCTCGGCCAACCCGGCCGCCGACGCGGGCGACCCGGTCACCGCCGGCTGGATGCTCAGCCACGGATACGCGCTGGCCGGCTCGTCCTACGCCAGCACCGGCTGGGCCATCCAGCAGGCCCTGCCCGACCAGGTGAGCACGCTGGGCGTGTTCGGCCGGACCTACCGGAACCCGTCGCGGACGGTGGCCTGGGGCCACTCGCTGGGCGGCATCATCACCGCCGGGCTGATCCAGGACTACCCGAAGCTGTTCAACGCCGCCCTGCCCATGTGCGGCGTGCTGTCCGGCGGCGTGGCCACCTGGAACACCGCACTGGACTCGTCGTTCGCGTTCCAGCAACTGGTCGACCCGTCGGTGCAGGTGGTCAACATCACCAACCCGACCGCCAACCTGACCGGGGCCGAGACCGCGGCGGCCGCGGCGCAGCAGACGCCGCAGGGCCGGGCCCGCCTCGCCTTGGCCGCGGCGCTGGCCGACACCCCGGGCTGGTTCACGCCGCTGTCACCCGAGCCCGCCGCCAACGACTTCGCCGGCCAGGAAGCCAACCAGTTCCAGTGGGACAGCCAGGTCACCTTCCCGTTCGTGTTCGCCTTCCGGGCCGAACTGGAGGCGCGGGCGGGCGGCAACCCGTCCTGGAACACCGGGGTCAACTACTTCGCCCAGTACCTGAAGTCGGCCGACCGCACTGAGGTGGCCGCCCTGTACAAGCAGGCCGGGCTGAACCTGTCGGCCGACCTGAACCAGCTCAACCACAGCCAGCGGATCAGCGCCAAGCCGTCCGCGGTGCAGTACCTGAGCCAGAACATCGCCTTCAACGGCCAGATCCGGATGCCGGTCCTGACCATGCACACCACCGGCGACGGCCTGGTCGTCCCCGAGAACGAGCAGGCTTACCGCCAGGTCGTGGACCAGGCCGGGAACGGGGCCAAGCTGGCCCAGATCTACGTGCACCGGGCCGGGCACTGCGCGTTCACCCCGGCCGAGACCATCACCGCCGTGCAGACGCTGATCAACCGGCTGAACAGCGGGCACTGGAACTACGGGGCGCTGGCCCCGGGCCAGCTGAACGCCGAGGCGGCCAGCCTGGGCCCGTCGTACAACGTCTTCACGTCGGGCAGCGCGGTGGTGGCCACCGCGCCGGAGTTCACCCGCTATCAGGTCGCGCCGTACCTGCGGCCGTTCGACCTGACCCGGCGCTGGTAGCGGCGCAGCAGGAGCGGACGTGCGCGGGGCCCGGCCGGATGGCCGGGCCCCGCGATTTTCGGGGTTATCTATCTCGTTCGAAAGGTCGCGGTCTGAGTTATCAGCAGGCTGCTGAGCTCGACCTGGTGGGTGCCCGCGGGCAGGTTCAAGGTGGCGGGGTCGATCATGTCGGTGACCGTGCCCAGCGCGGTGGCGGTCAGGGTGGCCACGGCCTGGCCGTCCACGGTCAGGTGCACCGGGTGGCCGGGCAGGAACCCGCCGGCCAGCAGGTACTCCGAGCCGCCGGCGCCGGTGGCGGACAGCTGGACGCCGTGCTCTAGCTGGGCCAGGGCGCTGGCGGCCTGGTGCCGGGTCGCGGCGTCCTGGCCATTGGCCCTGGTCGCCCCGACCAGGCTCGGCACGAAGGTGGCCGCGTTGATCGTGCCCCAGCCGGTGGCCACGTCGAAGCCCTTGGCGGCCGAGAAGCCGGGCACGTTGGTGGCCGAGTTGTTGCCGGAGACCACGTCCTCGATCCCGGCCCTGGCCCCGCGCGGCCCGAGCACGCTGTACAGCAGCGGGTTGATCGGCCCGACGTTCTTGCCCTGGTTGACCTGGGTGGCCAGCGCCAGCACGCCGTTCAGCAGCGGCGCCGCCTCGGACGTGCCGTCCTGGGCGTCGGTGGTGATGTCCGGCACCGAGCGCATCGGGCTCTGGGTGATGTGCGCGACGCCGTTCTGGTAACTGGGCCGGGTGTACACCGAGGAGTAGCCGGCGCCTTCGGAGAACGGGCCCTCGTGCCACACCGGGTCCGGGCCGAGCTTGCTGCCGTCGGTGGCGCTCACGTTGGGCACGCTGCCGCCGACCGCGGTCACCCACGGAGAGTCGTCCCAGGCCGCGGTGTCCGGGCCCTGCGACACGTTGCCGCACTGGCCGCTGGCGTTGGTCAGGTTCTGCACCACCCCGCAGTCACCGGTGGCCACCAGCACCGGGATGCCGGCGGCGGCCGCGGTCAGCTCACCCGGGTCCTGGGCGGTGATCTCTTCCTTGCTGCTGTAGGTCGACTCGCCGGAGCCGTCGCTGATCGAGATGGTGTTGGCCAGGTGGTTCTGGGCGATGTACTCCACCGCCTTCATCAGCTCGGGCATCGCGACCTGGCTGACCGCGTCGTCGGTTTCCTCGGTGTCGGCGGGCGTGGCCGAGATGATGATCTTGGCGTAGGGCGCGATCAGGTGGGCGGTGATGACGTCCAGGGCCAGCTCCCCGCCCCAGGCGTTACACGAACCGTAGCTGCCCAGCTTGACCATGCCCGGCGGGCAGGTGGCGGGCAGCGGCCCGGTCGGGTAGATGGTCTCGATGTCCGGGTCAGGCAGGCCGAAGTTCTGGTCGAACGAGTGAACCTGGGCGGCGATGGAGGGCAGGTCCCAGCCCTCGACCACCGCGATCGTGGTGCCGGCCCCGTCGATGCCCTGCTTCCACAGGTTGCCGATGCCGTAGTCGAAGATGTCCTGCGGGCCCGGGCTGAAGTCGGCGAACTTGCCGTAGTTGGCCTGCATGGTGTTCAGGGCCGCGGTGAGCACCTTGATCTGGTCCTGCTTGGAGGGCAGGGTGCTCGGGCTGCTAGGCGCGGCCGGGGTGGCGCTGGGGCTACCGGAGGTGCCCAGGATCTGGTGGTTGGTGATCCTGGCGTGCATGGGAGTTCCGCTCGGGGTGCTCCCGGCCGCGCCCGCGGTGGCGGCGGGGATGAACGCCAGCGGCACCGCGGCCAGCACCGGAATGAAGCGTCTTATGAACGAGCTGCGCATGATGGGTCCCTCCGTAGAAATCAGCAGCTTCCAACAACCATGCGCTATCTGGTGCGCCGAAGCGACGATTTACTCCCGGTGGCCGTGTGTTTTTGTGCAGCTGTTAGCGTGCGACCATGACTGGGCTGAAGTACGGGGTCGTCTACCACACCGGCTTCTTCGGGATCGCACCCGAACAGGTCACGGCGGTCGCCCGGCACGCGGAAGAGTGCGGGTTCGAGTCGTTCTTCACCACCGAGCACATCGCGCTGTACCCGGGCGTGAAGCTGGGCCAGATGCCGATCGCGCCGGACACGCCGATCGCCGACCCGCTCGAGGTGCTGAGCTTCGTGGCCGCGGTCACCGAGCGGCTGCTGCTGGGCACCGGGGTGCTGCTGCTCCCCTACCACCAGCCGGTGGTGCTGGCCAAGCGGCTGGCCACCATCGACCAGCTGTCCCGGGGCCGGATGCGCCTGTTCGGGATCGGGGTCGGCTCCCTGGCCAAGGAGGCCGAGGCGGCCGGGGTCGACTTCCACACCCGCGGGCGGCGGGCCGACGAGGCCATCGACGTGCTGCGGCGGCTGTGGGCCGGCGACGCCGGCGGGGTGAGCTACGACGGCGAGTTCTACTCGTTCCAGGACCTGTGCAGCTTCCCCAAGCCGTACCAGGCCAGCACGCTGCCCATCCACGTCGGCGGGTCGAGCGAGGCCGCCGCCCGGCGGGCCGGCCTACGCGGCGACGGTTACTTCCCCGGCGGCGGCATCAACGACGAGCAGCGCGCGGCCCAGGTCGCCCTGATGCGCGAGACCGCCCGCGCGGCCGGGCGCGACGGCGACGCGCTGGAGTACACCCGCTGGGGCAACATCGCGATGACCCCGGACGACGTCGCGCCCCTGGCCGCCGAGGGCGTCACCCGGCTGATCATCAGCCCCACCACCGGCGACCTGGCCGGGCAGCGGGACGAACTCAGCGCCTTCGCCGAGCGGCACGGGCTCGGCTGAGGAGTCCCGCGGCGGCAGGAACAGGGTGAGGTCCAGGCCGTGCCGCTGTAGCCAGCCCAGGCGGGTGCTCTGGAGGGCTGGCCGCCTCAGGCCGGTGGGCGGAGGCCGTCGGTGATGCCGGGGCGGACGGCGCCGGCCGCCTGGGCCTGGGCGAGAAGCTGGCCCAGGCAGGCGTGCATGGCGTCCTGGAGGCCGAGATGGCGGACGCGCGGGAGGCGGCCGGGGGCCGGGAGGCCGGGGCTGAAAGCCGGGAAGCCAGGGCTGGGGCGGGGGCCGGGCGGAGTCCGCGGGCGGTGGCGGAGGACGTGCGGCGGATGGTGGCCGGGGAAGGCGTGGTGTTCGCGGACCTGTTCGCGGAGGACGCCGTGTTCACCTATCCGTTCGCGGGGCCGGGGATGCCCGGCGAGCTGGTGGGGCGGGAGGCGATCCGGGAGTTCTTCGGGGCCCGGGGGCAGGCACGGTCGCTGTTCCGGATGGACGGCGTCGACGCGGTGATCCGGGAGACCGACGACCCGGAGGTGGTGGTGGCCGAGATCCGGCACCACGGGGCCGGAACAACGCGCCCACCGGCACACCGCGGTGGGCGTGATCCGGGTCCGGGGCGGCCGATCGTGCACTGAGATACATGAACCCCATCGCCACGGCCCAGCTCCTCGGCCGGACGAGTGACCTGGCGGCCGCCCTGACCACCGGGTGACCGGGGGGTGCACTATGAGGGGCCGGGACCGGAACGGGAACCGGAGTACGGCCGGTGCTGGCCGGTCACGGTCAATAAAAAGTGAGCTCACCAGTTGTCGCCGGGCAGCGGGCGGCCGGTGGCCCAGAACACCAGCCGGTCGGAGGCGCGGATGACGGCGTAGGGGCCGGTGCGGTGGTGGCCGCCGAGGGTCCGGCTGGCGGGGGCGACCCAGACCTGATCGCCTTCGGCCAGCCGCATGCGGTCGCCCCGGCGCTGGACGTTCAGGCGGATCGCGGCCTGCGGGTCGAGGCCGCCTCCCTCGGCGTCTTGGCCGATGCGGACCGGGACGCCGTCGGCCAGGCAGGTGCGGCGGCGCGCCTTGGCGGTCGGCGGGCGCGTCCAGGGGGCCGTGTCGCCGGGCGGAATGACCAGGACCGGCCGCCCGGCCGCCCGGCCGGGCGGGGCGGGAAAGACCGTGCCGGGCAGCCAGGGTGCGGTCCGCCAGTGACGGGACGCGGTGGCCAGTACCAGCCACTGCCGGACCGCCGCCGCCAGCAGGAGCAGGATCAGCAGCAGGAAGAAGGTCTCGATGGCCACGCCGACGATGGCACTCCCCCGGCCCTCACCCTGGATCACCGAGCGGTCCCCCGGCACCACCGCCACCTGGACCTTCGCGCCCAGGGGGAACTGAGCGGCCTCGTCGTCGCAGACGGTGAACGAACCGGAGTGGGTGCCGACGGGCGCCGTCCAGACCACGTCGATGTTGGTCAGCGAGCAGGTCCGGCTGGGCTGGAGCGACGGTGAGGACCCGGTCACGGTCGCGTCGACGGTGGTGGCGGCGCCGAAGGCCAGCGACCACTCGGTACGGATGTGCCCGGACAGGGCCAGCGCGGGCAGGCCGATGAGGAGCGCGATCACCACGACGAAGATCAGCGTCATCCGCTGCGGGGCGCGCAGGCCGCGGCCGTCGTCGTGGGCGGTCCGGGCCACGTCCGGTGGCGGGGCGAGCGGCGACCCGGATACGGGGATCACGGTCAGCAGGTCGCTTCCGGCACGCGGCGAGTCTGCCGTGACCGGGGGCGGCCGTCAACAGCGTTCCGGTCTGCTGACGTAGTGGCGGCCGGCCGGGTGGTCCGGGACATGACGCCGGGGCTGATTTGGTGGAGCTGCCAGCCCATCGCATGTTTCGCTGACATCCGCTGGCCATAATAATAATACTCAGTATAATAGCCAGTACTTAACTGAGTGCCGACCCGGCCTGCGAGAGGAACCCGATGACCCCATTGTTCTCGCGCCGGGTGGGGAGGTGGCTGATGCGAGCCGGCGCCCGGCGCCTGCCGCTGATGGCCGCGGTCACGGGAGCGTTCGTGATCGCGGGAGCGGGCGCGATTCCCTGGGGGTCCCGGCCGTCACCGGCGCCTGGACCGCCGCCGACCGCCAGCTTGGCCGCGCACACGGCCGGTACCACCGGGTATTCCGCCGAAATCCGGCGCACGGAGTACGGCATACCGCACATCCTGGCGCACGATTACGCCGGCCTCGGGTACGGCTACGGGTACGCGTTCGCGCAAGACAACCTGTGCACTATGGCCGATCGGGTGCTGACCCTGCGGGGAGAGCGGTCGGCGTACTTCGGCGCGGCAGGCGATTCCGGCGACACGCTAGGGGCGTCGGCCACCAACCTGAACAGCGACCTCTACTACCAGGGCCTGCGGAAGTCCGGTGTCGTGGCCCGGCTACTGGCGCGGCCCGCTCCCCTCGGGCCCACGCGGCAGGCCCGCCAGCTAGTTGACGGCTACGTCGCGGGCTACAACCGTTACCTGCGCGACACCGGGGTGGAGCACCTGCCCGACCCGGCGTGCCGCGGGCAGTCCTGGGTCACCCCGATCACCGCGACCGACGTGTGGACTCTGGTGTACGACCTCGACACCCTGACCGGGGTGGCCGCGTTCAAGGAAGCCATCGCCACCGCGAGCCCGCCCCCCCCGCGCCCGGCGCGGCCACGGGACCGGCGCTGCCGAAGGCACCGCCCGCAGCCCGCCCGTCGAGCAACGGCTGGGCGCTGGGCCGTGACGCCACGGCGGGCCACGACGGGATGGTCCTGGCCAATCCGCACCTGCCCTGGGCGGGTAACGCCCGCTTCTATCAGGCCCAGTTCACCATCCCCGGGGTGCTTGATGTGTCCGGCGCGAGCCTGTACGGCACGCCCATGCTCGAGATCGGGCACACCTCCGGCGTGGCCTGGACCCAGACCGCCTCGCACACGCCGCGTTTCACCCTCTACCGGCTGAGCCTGGTCCCCGGCCACCCAACCAGCTACCTGGTCGATGGTCACGCCATCGCCATGGGCAGGCACGAGGTGACCGTGACCGTCCGTGATCCGGCTGGCCAGCTCTCCCCGGTCACCCGCACGCTGTACAGCTCACGGTACGGGCCGGTGCTCGGGACCAGCTGGACGACGGCGAACGCGTTCGCGGTCCGCGACGCCGGGGCGGACAACCTGCGGTCGGTGGACGAGTGGCTCGCGATGGGGCGATCGGAAAACGTCGCCCAGCTCCGCGCCGCGCAGGACACCTACCAGGGCCTGCCGTGGACCTACACGCTCGCCGCCGACACGGGCGGCACCGTGTACTTCGCCGACGCCTCGGTGGTCCCGCACGTCACCGCCGCCCTGGAACAACGGTGCCAGGTCGGTCAACTGCAAGGCGACGTCCCCACCCCCATCCTGGACGGCTCAACCTCCGCCTGCGGCTGGGGCCGCGATCCCGACGCGATCGAACCCGGCATCTTCGGCCCCCGCAACTATCCCCAGCTGACCCGCGCCGACTATGTAGCCAACTCCAACAACAGTCCCCGGTTCGCCAACCCGGCCGCGCCGATCACCGGTGACCAGGCCATCTACGATTCCCGCAGTCAGCTTGAGCTGCGGCCCCGGCTCAGCCTCAACATGATCAGCCAGCGACTGGCCGGCGCCGACGGCTACGGCCCGCCCGGCTTCACCCTGGCCAGCCTCCAGGAAACCATGCTCGGCCAGCGCAACTACAGCGCGGACCTCGCCCGCGCCGCCGTGGTGACGATGTGCCGCACCCATCCGGTGCTGACCGCCACCGACGGCAGCCAGGTCGACGTGCGCGCCGCGTGCCAGATCCTGGCCGCCTGGAATGGCCGCGCCGATGTGAACAGCCGCGGTGAGGTCCTATGGCAGCAGGCCTACGGCAGCCTCAACTACACACCCGGGTGGTGGCGCGTCCCCTTCGATCCGGCCCAGCCGATCACCACGCCACGCGACCTCAACACCGATGACCCGCAGGTCCAGCAGGCGCTGGCCGACGCCGTGCAGTACTTCCAGGCCAACAGCGTTCCGCTGGACATCCCGCTCGGCGCGGTCCAGCACTACGCCGGGATCTCGCTGCCAGGCTGCACCGAAGGCGAAGGCTGCTTCGATCGCGTCGAGGGGACCACACCGCCGGGCAGCGCGGTCGGCACCGACGCCAGCAACGGCTCGACCTTCATCATGGCCACCGAACTGACGCCGCAGGGGCCGCGCACCCGGACCATCCTCACCTACTCCGAATCCGCCAACCCCACCTCCCCGCACTACTCAGACCAGACCGCGCTGTTCTCCCGGGGCCAGTGGGTCACCGAGCGCTTCACCGAAGCCGAAATCAACGCCGACCCGCGGCTGCAGACGACAACTCTGCACGGCTGACCCGAGCCAGCAGGTCACGCCGTCACGGGAAGCGAAGCCTGGCGCATCATCGGTCAGTTCTGGTCAAGGCGCGGCGGGCACAGAGCATTATCCGGACGCCGTCTTCCGCGCGAACTCAGCCCAGCCTCGAGCCTGGGAGCTGAGCTCGGCGGTCCGGGCTGGGTTGTTGGGTCGGGCCGACCCGGGATGCAGCCGTGGCCGATGGCCCGTCCGTCACGGATTACTGCACATTGAAGGGTCGAATTAGGCTGGTCTTTTATGGTCGGGCACCGGGCCAGAGGGGCGGGGGCTGGGTTGGATGGCGTCGCTACGATGACCTGGGCTGACTGCGAACGGGCGGAGGGGACGATGGAAACACTGCTGCCGGGGATCTCCGCGCGCCGGGTACCGACCGGGCGGCTGACGGTGGGGGTGCTCGAGGCCGACGGGGGCAGCGGGCCCGCGGTGTTGTTCGTGCACGGGAACGTGTCGTCGTCGCTGTTCTGGCAGCCGACCATGCTGGCGGTGCCGGCCGGGTTCCGGGCGCTGGCCCTGGATCTGCGGGGGTTCGGCGACACCGACCCGGAGCCGGTGGACGCGACCCGCGGGCTGCGGGACTACGCGGACGACCTGGCCGCCACCATCGAGGCGCTCGGCCTGGACGGGGTGCACCTGGTCGGCTGGAGCATGGGCGGCGGCGTCGTGCTGCAGTACCTGGCCGACCGGCCGCAGGCCCACCGGGTGGCCTCAGTGACGCTGGTCGACCCGGTGTCGCCGTTCGGGTTCGGCGGGACGCGGGGGGTGGAGGGCACGCTGTGCGACCCGTCCGGCGCGGGGGCCGGGGGCGGGACCGGGAATCCGGAGTTCGTCGCCCGGCTGGCCGCGGGCGACCGGAGCGGCGACGATCCGCTGTCCCCGCGCCAGGTGCTGCTGGCCCACTACGTCAAGCCGCCGTTCGTGCCCGAGCACCTGGACATCTTCGTGGAATCCATGCTGTCGACCCGGATCGGCGACGACCACTACCCGGGTGACTCGCGCCCGGCGGCGGGGTGGCCGGGGATCGCGCCCGGCGACCACGGCGTGCTCAACACCATGGCTCCGACCCACTTCCGGATCGAGGACCTGTCCGGGCTGAGCCCCAAGCCGCCGATCTTGTGGCTGCGCGGGGCCGACGATGTGATCGTGTCCGACTCTTCCCTGTACGACCTGGCCTACCTGGGTTCGGTGGCGGCGGTGCCGGGCTGGCCCGGTGAGCAGACCTGGCCGCCGCAGCCGATGGTGGCCCAGACCCGGTACGTGCTGGACGGGTACGCGGCCGCGGGCGGCCGGTACCGCGAGGTGGTCATCGCGGAGTCCGGGCACGGGCCGCACCTGGACCAGCCGGAGAAGTTCCGGGCCGCGCTGGGCGAACATCTGGCCGGCACCTGACCGGGCTGCGAGGTGGGACGGGGCTGATGTGGTCGGGTGGTTGATGGAGCGTAGGAGACAACAGGGGCCTGCGGAGTTGGTGATGCTGGCGGGGTTCGCGGTGCTTACGGTGGCTGTGTTGCTGCTGGGACTCGCGGGATGCGGGTCGGCGGAGGGGGGCACGGGGAGCCAGGCCGCGGGCCGCGGGGGCACGGGGAGCCAGGCCGCGGGCGGCGGGTCAGGTGGCGGCGGAAGCACCGGCGCGCAGCGGCGGCTGGCGGTCCGGGAGAGCTGGGACATCCAGCTGGATCGGCCGCCGCGGGCGCCGTTTCCAGCCGTGAGCCTCATAGAGACGGACGGGTTCGAGACCTCGAAGGCCACGGTCAGGGCGCTGCACCAGTCCCGGCGGGGGCGGGTGGTGGTGTGCTACATCGACGCCGGGACCTGGGAGCAATGGCGGCCGGACGCGGGCCGGTACCCGAAGTCGCTGCTGGGGCGGCCCGACGACGGGTGGGCCGGGGAACGGTGGGTGGACATCCGGCAGTACCGCGGGCGGCTCGGGGCCATCCTGCGGGCCCGGGTCCAGCTGTGCCGGGCCAAGGGCTTCGACGCCGTCGACTTCGACAATGTGGACGGGTACACCAACGGGACCGGATTCCCGTTGGGGGCGGGCGACCAACTGCGGTTCAACCGGTTCCTGGCCGGGCTGGCCCACCAGGCCGGGTTGCTGGTGGCGCTGAAGAACGACCCCGGGCCAGATCACGCAGCTTCGGCCGGACTTCGACTTCGCCGTGGACGAGCAGTGCTACCAGGACGGCGGCTGCGGCCTGGGCCGGTTCGTGGCGGCCGGCAAGCCGGTGTTCGACATCGAGTACGCGCTGGCGCCCGCGAAGTTCTGCCCCACCGCCAACCGGGAGAACGTGAACGCCGTGCGCAAGCACCTGTCGCTGGACGCCTGGCGCGTCGCCTGCCGCTAGCGCCCGGCCGCTGGCCCGCTGCCGCTAGCGCAGGGACGAGGCCGGGTGCGCCTCCCACAAGGTCCACAGCGGCCGGTAGCCCTGCTGACTCCAGAACGGCATCGAACGCGGGTTGAGCTGGGCGTAGTGCAGCAAGGTCACGGCCACGTCGGCGGCCTCGGCCGCCTGGTGGAAGCGGGTGGCCAGGGCGGCCCCGATGCCGCTGCCGCGCTGGGTGGCGCTCACCCCGGTCAGCAGGTTGTAGGCCACCGGCGCCCGGCTGGTGAGCGGCGCGATCCAGCCCGCCGCGGCCGGGGGCTGGGCGTTCAGCACGCCGACCGGTTCGCCGTCCTGCTCCCGTTCGGCCAGCCAGACCCAGGGTTCGGCGGCGGCCAGCGCGGGCTCGGCCTCGGCGGCCAGCGCGGCCGCGGTCCAGGGGCGGTCGATGACGGCCACGAAGTTGGCGTCGTAGCGGACCACCTCGTGCTCCAGGCGGACCACGGCGGCCAGGTCGCCGGGGCCGGCCCGCCGGATCCGGATCCCGTCCGGGACCGCGGCCGGTGCGCCCAGCCGCGAGATGGGCCGGGCCGCCACCACGGCCAGCGGCTGCAGTCCGTGGTGCAGCAGGGCGGCCACGCCGGCCACGTCGCGGCTGGGCCAGGACAGGATGGCCGAGGTGTCCGGGCCGGCCAGGTCCGGCTGGCCGGCCAGGTGGTCACGCCAGGCGGACAGCAACTGGTCCAGCGACCCGGCCACGTCCGGGCCCGCGACCCGGGCCGTGAGCCGGTACTGCCGGGCCGTGCCCCAGCACAGGTCCAGCGATCCGGGCTGGCCGGTCCAGTGGGTGCAGCAGGCCACGGCCTCGGGGCCGCCGGACGGCGTGGTGACCGTGAACTCAGACCCGCAACCTTCGAAGGGAAAAGAAGGCTCGGGCAACAGGGGATCGACATCCTGCCAGCGGGGGCCGAGCCGGGCCAGGACGGTGTCCACGGGGTCCATGGGCGGCAGCCTACTGACGGCCACGGCGGGGGCAGATAACGACCTGGCCGTCATTTCGGTCAGGTAGCACCATTCACGCTGGGAGGAACAGACAATCCGTGTTAATGGACCGGGGCTTCAGTACCCGTTACTGCTGTTTCAAGACTCAATTCATGATTTGTCAGTAATGAACTGTTGCCACCCGGACGGGGTTTTAGGACAATTACAGACGCTAACCGGGCTCAGGGCTCCGGGTCCCACTCTGGGGTGGAGAACAAATGACCAAGTCGTCCGTCTCCTTGGATACCGCGCGCTCTGGCGGCCACCTGGAACCCGACGCGATCAACGTCACCGAGGACACCATCATCGGCATGGCGGCCTCGGCCCCGGCCGCCTCGGTCGGGCTGACCCTGGCCGCCCTGGCCGGCGCCACCGCCTACGGCAGCGGGCCGATCATCATCCTCATCGCGATCCCGATGCTGATCATCGCCAACGCCTACCGCAAGCTGAACATGTGGAACGCCAGCGCCGGGGCGTCGTTCGAGTGGGTCGGCCGGGCCATCAACCCGTACCTCGGCTTCCTGACCGGCTGGCTGATGGTGGCCGCCTACGTCCTCGGCACGCTCAGCGGGGTTGAGGTGCTGGCCCCGTCGGTGCTGGCCGTATTCGGGTCCAATTCCACCGCGACCTGGGGAAACATCGGGCTTGACACCGCCCTCGGGCTGATCATGATCATTATTGCGGTGGTCGGCATCAAGCTCACGGCCCGAACCCAGATCGGAATGGCGATGGTGGAGTACGCCATCCTCATTATCTTCGCCATTATCGCGTTCGCGTTCGTGCTCGGCCACCACCACGGCGTGCACCCGGTCACCTCGGGCTGGGCCAGCCCCAGCGGAGAAGGCGGGCACGGTAGCGCGGTGGCCGGTTTTCTCATCGCGGTGTTCATGTTCACCGGCTGGGACGGCGCCATTTACGTGAACGAGGAAACCCAGCGCCGGCGCATCAACCCGGGCCGGGCCGTGCTCATCGCGGTGGCCCTGCTGGCCGTGGTGTACTTCGTGGCCATCGTCGGGCTGCAGGGGGCCGTCTCACCCAAGGCCCTGCAGGCCAACGCGGCCGACGCCCCGGTCTACGTGACCCAGGTCATCGCGGGCAGCGGCTGGGCCAAGGTGATGGCGCTGTCGATCGCGCTGTCGGCCATCGCCAGCACCGGCGCGGGCATCGTGGTCACGGCCCGGATCATCATGGACATGGCCAAGAAGCGGGTGCTGCCGCCCAGCCTGGGCGCGATCAGCCGCCGGTTCTCCACCCCGGCCATCGCCAGCATCGTGGTCGGCCTGCTGGTCGTGATCCTGACCTGGATCTACCTGCTGGCCACCTCGGTGGAGAACGCGTTCGACGACGTGGTCGCCATCACCGGCCTGCTGTTCTCGGTGTTCTACGTCCTGACCGCGCTGGCCACGGTGGTGTACTTCCGGCGGCGGCTGTCCAACCCCAAGGACACGATCATGCTCGGGATCCTGCCCGTCGCCGCGGCCGGGTTCCTGGTCTACATCGTGGTCAAGTCGCTGATGGAGGCGCCCGCGTCGCAGCGCTGGTCGATGCTGGGCATCGTGCTGGCCGGGGTGGTGCTGATGTTCGTGGCCCGGTTCGTGCTCCGCTCGGACTTCTTCAGCATCCGGCCCGAGGCCGGGCCGCGCGAAGAAACCGCGGTCACCGACTGAGCGGTGAGGCCCGATCGGGCCGGAACACCAGGACCAGCACGCGCACGGCCAGGATGGCCGCCACCACCAGCAGGCAGTAGCCGAAGAAGGCGTAGAGGCTGACCTGCCGGGTCACGCTGGGGCCGCCAGGCAGGCCGATCATGAGCACGGCCATGATCCCGGCCGCGGCGGCCAGGAAGGTCAGCAGCACCTGGTGCAGCAGGCCGGTGACGAACCGGCGGTCGGACGGGTCGGCCAGCAGGCGCACGTTGACGCTGAGCCGGCCGGTCTCCAGGGCCTGGCCGATCCGGTCCACCCGGCGGGGCAGCCGGCGCAGCATCGGCAGCAGCGCGGCCAGTTCGTCCAGCGCGGTCCGGCGCAGCTCCTCCGGGCCCAGGCGCTCGGCCAGCTGGCCGGACGCGAACTGGCGGGCTTCGGCGACGATGTCGAAGCCCGGGTCGAGCTGGGTCAGCGTGCCCTCCATGGTGGCCAGCGAGCGGAACACGGCCGCGATCTCGGGCGGGATGGCCAGCCCGTGCTCGGCCACGATGCGGAACAGGTCGGTGAACATCCGCACGTCCGGGGTGATGCCCGGGGCCATGTGCCGGGCCGCGAACCGGCCCAGGGTCCGTTCCAGCCGGGCCTCGTCCAGCTCCTCGGGCCGCTCGACCACGTCCAGCAGGGCGTCGGCCAGTGCGGCCGGGTCACCCCGGTCCAGGGCCAGCAGCAGCCGCTGCAACGCGGCCCGGAGCCCGGCGTCGATCCGGCCCACCGACCCGAAGTCGAGCAGGCCCAGCGTGCCGTCGGCCAGCAGCAGTACGTTGCCCGGGTGCGGGTCGGCGTGGAACGTGCCGTCCAGCAGCACCTGCCGGAGCAGGGTGTCGAGCAGGCTGGCGGCCAGCGCGGCCCGGGTCGCGGGCGGGGCCGAGACCGAGGCCAGCGGGCGGCCGTCCAGGTAGTCCATGACCAGGACCTGCTGCCCGCACAGAGACTGCTCCGGCGTGGGCACCCGCACCGGGGCGCCGTCGTGGCCTCCGTCGTGCCGGGCGGCCGCGGCGGCCACCGCGGTCAGGTTGCGGGCCTCGATCCGCAGGTCCAGCTCCTCGTCCAGCGCGTCGGCGAACCCGTGGGCCAGGGTGACCGCGCCCACGGCCCGGCCCCAGCTGGTGCTGCGCTGCAGCCGGAGGGCGAGCCGGAGCACGATGTCGAGGTCCCGGCGGGCGACCGTGTCGACACCGGGGCGGCGGACCTTGACCACCACCGGCCGGCCCCCGGGCAGGGTGGCCCGGTGGACCTGGGCGATGGACGCGGCGGCCAGCGGTTCGCGCTCGAAGCTGGCGAACACCTCGTCCACCCCGGCGCCCAGTTCCGCGCGCAGGGTGGCTTCGACCTGCGGCCAGGGCACCTGCGGGGCGTCGTCCTGGAGCCGGGACAGCTCGGTGATGAACTCGGGCGGCAGCAGGTCCCGCCGGGTGGACAGCACCTGGCCGAGCTTGACGAACGTGACCCCGCCGTCCTCCAGGGCCAGCCGCAGGGAGCGGGCCAGCCGGGCCCGGCCCTCGGCGCTGGCCAGCTCGGACCGGCGCCCGCCCCGCTGGTAGGGCAGCAGGCCGCGGCGGACCAGGATCCGGGTGATCTGGGCGTACCGGCGGGTCCGTCCGGCCTGGCGGTGCAGCGCCCGGACCAGGTAGACCGGGCCGGGCAGCGACCCGCTGGGCACCAGCGCCTCGGACACGACCAGGAAGATCATGCCGACCAGCAGCGCGATGACCACGCCGAGCAGCACGAACCACAGTCCGGGCAGGACCGGGGCGCCGCGGCCGACCGAGGGGCCGCCGATCGCGCCGACGATCGGCTGGGCCGAGAAGAACGCGATCAGCCCGGCCAGCAGCGTGCGCACCGGGGCCAGCCGGAGGCCCAGCAGCAGGCGCACCCCGAACGCGAAGATCAGGATGGTCAGGGCGACGCCGAAGGCCACCAGCGCGGAGTTCAGTACGTTCATGCAGGCGTTCAGCCGGTCAGAACTGAAGCACGGCGGCGCCGTCGACGCGGCCGGCCTTCAGGTCGGCCAGGGCGCGGGCGGCCTGGTGGAACGGGTAGGGGGTGGTGGTCACCTTGAGCTTGAGGCGCTCGGCCAGGGTCAGGAACTCCTGGGCGTCGCCACGGGTGTTGGAGGTGACGCTGCGCAGGTTGCGCTCCTGGAACAGGTGCTTTTCGTAGTTCAGGGACGGGATGTCGGTCAGGTAGATGCCCGCCACCGACAGCGTCCCGTTGCGGTCCAGGGCGCCCAAGGCGGCCGGGACCATCTCCCCCACCGGGGCGAACAGGATGGCCGAATCCAGCGGGACCGGCGGCGGATCGTAGGAGTCCTGCACGGACGCGGCCCCCAGGCTGCGGGCCAGGTCGCGGGCGGCCTCGCCGCGGGTGAACACGTGCACCTGCGCACCCTGGGCGATGGCGACCTGGGCGGCCAGGTGCGCGGACCCGCCGAAGCCCCAGATGCCCAGGGTGCCGCCGGGCGGGACTTCGGCCCGGACCAGGGCCCGGTAGCCGATGATGCCCGCGCACAGCAGCGGCGCGACCTCGGTGTCGCTGAACCCGTCCGGCAGCGGGTGCGCGAAGGCGTCGGCCACGATCACGTAGTCGGCGTAGCCGCCGCCCGAGTCCCAGCCGGTGTAGGTGGAGGCCGGGCACAGGTTCTCCTGGCCGCGGCGGCAGAACGTGCACGAGCCGTCCACGCCGGCCAGCCAGGCCGCCCCGACCCGGTCCCCCGCGCTGAACCGGGTCGGGCCCGGGCCGGTGGCGGTGACCCGGCCCACGATCTCGTGGCCGGGCGTGGTCCGCGGGTGGTGCGGGGGCAGGTCGCCCTCGGCCAGGTGCAGGTCGGTGCGGCACACCCCGCAGGCGATGAGCTTGATCAGCAGCTGGCCGGGGCCGGGCTCGGGGACCGGGCGGTCGTCGGTCAGCTCCAGGGGGCCATCGGTGATCGGGCCGGGCTTGGCCACTACCCATGCGCGCATGAGCCTTACGTTACGACCCCGAGGCTGACAAGATCGGCCGGGCAGGAGACACTTGAGCCTGCAATCGTTCGCAGCGCAGGCCGGGAGACATCACATGGATCGTGAGGGGCGCCGGAAGTTCGTCCGGGACCATCGCACCTGCATCTTCGGCTACAACCGGAAGAACGACGGGCCGGCCATGACCGTCGTGTACTACATCATGGACGGCGACGACCTGCTGGT
This sequence comes from uncultured Actinomycetes bacterium, assembly GCA_963828445.1. Lineage (GTDB taxonomy): Bacteria > Actinomycetota > Actinomycetes > Streptosporangiales > Streptosporangiaceae > Bog-532. The sequence continues at coordinate 195,921 of CAWHFP010000040.1, read as the reverse complement.
CTCGACCATGGCCGACCGGGCCAAGGCCAAGGCCGTGCAGCGCGACCCGCACGTCAGCCTGTGTGTGCTGGACGAGAACTGGCCCCTCACCTACCTGCAGGTCTACGGCCAGGCGGTGCTCGACCCGGACCCAGAGGCGGCGAGCCAGCTGATGCGCAAGGTGGTCGAGCTGATGTCGGGCGAGCCCGTGCCCGACGAGAAGTACCCCGCGATCCAGACAATGTGCGCCGAGGAGAAGCGCGTGGTGCTGCGGGTGACCCCGTACGCGACGTTCGAAACCCCGCCGCGGCACGTCTACAAGGCCGACGACATCGACGGCCTGACCCACTTCACGTCGAAGAGCCTGGACTGGTAGGCCCGGCCGGACGGGCAGGCCCGGTCAGAAGTGCAGGTGGGCCTGCCAGTCGGCGGGGACGCGGTCCTCGGGGCCGGGAGTGGTCTGGTCCAGCGGGTGGTGGTGCGGCGCGGCCAGTTCCGGGCCCCGCTCGTACAGCCGGTTGTCGGGGTAGCTCCAGAACCAGACTTCCTGCGGCTCGAAGCTCTGGATGACCGGGTGGCCGGTCTCCTTGGCGTGGGCGCTGGCGTGCTGGGACGGCGAGGAGTCGCAGCAGCCGACGTGCCCGCACTGGGCGCAGCGGCGCAGGTGGAACCACCAGCCGCCGGCCGCGTCGCACTCGGAGCAGCCGTTGCCGCTCGGGGCCGCCGACGGGTCGACGCCGGGAATCTCACTCATACTGTTCGGTCTCCTGGTTCTGGTCCTGAGGCGCCTGCGCCGGCTCCGGGCGGGCACCGCTTCATCGTCGGGGTTCTGGGCCGTGAGCGGCAGCCAGACCATGAACTTGGTGCTACCCGGCTCCGAGACCAGGTTGATCTCGCCGTGGTGCTTCTTGACCACGATCCGCCAGGAGATGTCGAGTCCCAGCCCGGTGCCCTCACCGACCGGCTTGGTGGTGAAGAACGGATCGAAGATACGGGACTGGATCTCCTTGGGCACCCCCGACCCGGTGTCACCGAACTCGACCAGCAGCTTGTCGCGGTCGTGGGCGGTGCGGATGGTGAGCGTGCCGTGATGATCCATGGCCGAGACCGCGTTGTCGATCAGGTTGGTCCACACCTGGTTCAGCTCGGCGGCGTAGGCCGGGATCTTGGGCAGCGTGCGGTCGTAGTCCTTGACGATGGTGATGTCCGGGCCGATCTTGGCGCCCAGCATGACCAGCGTGCTGTCCAGCAGGTCGTGCACGTCGACCTCCTGGTAGGGCGCCCGGTCCAGCTGGGAGTACTGCTTGGCCGCGCCGACCAGGTGCATGATCCGGCCCGAGGCGTCCTGGATCTCGTTCATGAGCAGCTCGGTCTCGACCGTGTAGGTCAGCCAGCGGGTGGCGCCCTCCAGGTCGGCCGCCTCGACGATGTCGGCCATCTGGTCCAGCCACTCGGTGTCGATCCCGGCCTGGACCAGGACCGGGGCCAGGTCCCAGCCGCCGCTGACGTCGTGATCCGCCAGCCAGTCGGCCACCGTGTCCTCGGCGTCGGAGGCCTCCATCGGGCCGAGCTGGGGGGCCTTGGCCACCCGCTCCACGGCCCGTTCCTGCAGCTCCATCAGGCTCTCCAGCGTCTCCTGCTGGTAGGGGTGCTTGGAGATCTTGGTGAGCTTGTGGCGCATGCCGGCCACCCGGTCGCGCAGCGACGAGGTGGCCCGGACCGCGGCCGCGGCCGGGTTGTTCAGCTCGTGGGTCAGGCCCGCCGACAGCTGAGCCCAGGGCCAGCAGGCGCTCCCGCTGGCTGATGGCCCGGTTGGTCGCGCTGACCCCGAAGAACGCGCCCTCCAGCAGGTGCACGGCCATCGGGAACCAGGTCTTCATCATCTCGGCGAAGCATTCCGCGTTCAGCACGAAGAACCGGGACGGCACGGTGGCCCGCAGCGAGTTGTTGTAGTTCTTCGAGGCCCGATCGCCCAGGTAAGCCTGGAACGCGCCCGGCGTAGACCCCCCGCTCGGAGGTCCGGTTCACCTCGATGTCGTCCGATCCGACCCGGCGGGACATCACCACGCCGCCTTCGAGCAGCACGTAGAAACAGGTGGCCGGGTCACCCTCGGTATAGATGGGACCGGGCTCGAAGGTCTCGACCCGACCCTCCCGGCACAGCCAGTCGAGCTGCTCGTCATTCAGCTTCTCGAACAGGAACAGGGTTCGCAGCTCGGCCGGGTTGCAGGTACTGGTCGTGGTCACAGCTTCTCCAGGTAACGATGCACGAGCATGACGGCCATGGCGCCCTCGCCCACGGCGGAGGCGACACGCTTGGCGGATTCAGCTCGCACGTCGCCGGCCACGAACACCCCGGGCACGCTGGCCTCTAGGTGATAAGGCGCGCGGTCCAGCGGCCATTCCTTGGGCGACTCGCCGTCGACCGCCAGGTCCGGGCCGGTGAGCACGAACCCGTGCTCGTCCCGCTCCAGGACCCCGTCCAGCCAGCCGGTCAGCGGGGCGGCCCCGATGAACACGAACAGGTGCTGGGCGGCCACGTCTTCGGTCTCGCCGGTGTTGGCGTCCTGCAGGGTCAGGCCCTCCAGGTGCCCGTCGCCGCGAGCGCCGACCACCGTGGTGCAGGTGCGCACGGTGATGTTGGGAACGCTCTCGACCTGCTCGATCAGGTAGTGCGACATCGACTTGGTCAGCGACGGGCCGCGGACCAGCAGCGTCACCGACTTGGCCATGCGGGACAGGTAGACCGCGGACTGCCCGGCCGAGTTGGCCCCGCCCACGATGAACACGTCGTTGTCGACACAGGCGGCCGCCTCGGTCAGGGCCGAGCCGTAGTAGACGCCGGCTCCGGTCAGGTCGTCCAGGCCGGGCGCGCGCAGCTGCCGGTAGGCGACCCCGGTGGTCAGGATGACGCTGTGCGCGTCCAGCGAGGTGCCGTCGGAGAACCGGACCGTGCGGGCCGAGCCGTTGATCTCCAGCCCGGTCACCTCGCGGGTGGTGAGCACCTCGGCGCCGAACTTGGCCGCCTGCAGCCGGGCCCGGGTGGTGAGCTGGGCCCCGGACACCCCGTCGGGGAAGCCGAGGTAGTTCTCGATCCGGGAGCTCTGCCCGGCCTGCCCGCCGGTGGCGGTGCGCTCCAGCAGCACGGTCCGCAGCCCCTCGGAGGCCCCGTAGACGGCGGCGCCCAGGCCGGCCGGGCCGCCGCCGACCACGATCAGGTCGTAGAAGTCCGCGGACGGGCTGGTGGCCAGGCCGACCTTTTCGGCCAGCTCGGCGTCGGAGGGCTCGACCAGCACCTCGTGGTCCAAGGTGATGATCACCGGCAGCTTGACCCCGTCCTCGCCGGCCGCCTCCAGCATCCGCTTGCCCTCGGGCTCGTCGGTGGAGAACCAGCGGTACGGGACCTGGTTACGGGCCAGGAACTCACGCACGTCGGACGAGCGCGCGTTCCAGCGGTGCCCGATGCACTTGATCTCCGGCACCACGTGATGGTCGGAGGTCCGCCAGCTGTCCAGCAGGGTGTCCACCACCGGGTAGAGCTTCTCCTCCGGCGGGTCCCAGGGCTTGAGCAGGTAGTGGTCGAGGTCGACCACGTTGATGGCGTCGATGGCGGCGCTGGTGTCGGCGTAGGCGGTGAGCAGCACGCGGCGGGCGCCGGGGTAGATGTCCATCGCGTGTTCGAGGAACTCGACGCCGTTCATGTTCGGCATGCGGTAGTCGGCCAGGATCACGGCCACCTGGTCGCCGCGCAGCTTCAGCTCGCGCAGGGCCTCCAGGGCCGATTCGCCCGACTCGGCGCGGACGATGCGGTACTCGCTGCCGTACTTGCGCCGCAGGTCGCGGGCGACGGCGCGGGACACGTCCGGGTCGTCGTCGACGGTGATGATCGCGGTCCGCGCGTTGTCAGCGCGGGCGGTGGGCGCGGTCAAGGGCATGAATGCTCCGTAAGGTCGTCTGGTCCATACGGGGGTGTGGGCGCACGGAACCCCCGTTCAGGGCGCATCAGCCCATCGTAGATTCCCGCTGGGCGGAATGTCCCCCCGTGATTTCCGCTGGCCGCGTAACTGGCCTTGTCACTGGTGGCACTGGCCCTCCGGAGATGGGGCCAGGTCAATGGCGGGGTTGCGGTCGAAGAAACCCATCGGCTTGAGCGTGAAGCCGACGTACTCCACCGGCATGACCGGGAAGTCCTCGGGACGGCAGAAATGGGTGGTGCCCACCGTGTGCCAGAGCACCACGTCGGTGTCGGCCACCGGCCGGTCCGCGGCCGTCCAGGCGGGCAGCCCGGCCCCGCCCGGGTGCTGGTTGGGGAAGTCGCCGGCCGGATGCCGCTCGTCGGGCCGGAACGGGGTCACCCACAGATGCCGGGTGGCGAACGTGGCCCGGCTGGCGATGGCCGCGGCCGGCTGGGCCAGCAGCGGGGCCGACGGCTGCGGGATGAGCTTGTAGGCCACGGGCTCGCCGCAGGCGTTGACCGAACCGTGGTTGACGATCTTCCAGTACCGGCTGTGCTCGGCGGCGGCCATCCGCTGCGCGCCCCGTTCGGTGGCCAGCAGCGTGCTGCGGGCGGTGAAGGCGTTGCCGTACGGGTTGTCCGGGCCGACCGGGACCGGCACCGCGTCGACCTCGTAGACCGAGTTCACCGGGCCGTCCACGCTGGTGTCGAGGCGGAAGCTGAACAGGTGCTGGTGGTGCGGCCCGGCCAGCTCCGGGGTGACCGGGTTGGCGTACGGCACCCGGGTGCCGGGCTCGACCGCCTGGGTCTGGATGATGCCGGTCAGCTTGACCTCGGCCTGGATCGTGCCGTCGAGGTAGAAGTACCAGAAGAAGCCGTACTCGTAGTTGCCCACGGTGGCGATGGACGAGGCCACCATGCGCCGCGACCGCCGGACCTCGGCCAGGCCGTTGGTCCGGTCCGTGTGCTTCCAGCCGATGCCGTAGTCCTCTTCGTGCAGGCAGATGACCTGGGGGTGCGAGCGGGCGGTGCCGTCGTCGTCGATCTCGACCCCGTCCAGGTAGACGATCTCGCCCAGGCAGTCGCAGCCCAGGGTGAGTGAGTTGGCCGCCTTGCCCAGGCCCACGTCACCGGCGTCGAACGCGTTCTTCCACCAGTGGTTGATGGCGGTCGAGCCGTAGGGCACGACCATCTCGGCCACGCTGGCCCGGTACAGGACCGGCCGGGCCCGGTCGCCCTCGATGTAGCAGACCTGGTGCAGGACCAGCCCCTCGATGGGGTGCATGGACAGCCGCAGCTGCCACGGGCCCCAGCGGAGCAGGCCGTCCTCGACGGTGAAGCCGGGGCCGTCCGGCTGCAGGATCTGCAGCGGGGCCAGCTCGCGCGGGCTCGGCTGGCTGGCCGCGTCGTAGCGCCCGGGGTCGCGCGGAATCGGCACCACGTCGCCGTCGATCAGCTCGACCACCTCGCCGGTGTCCCGGTCCAGCACCGCGACCAGGTTCTCCACCGGCCGGGCGTACGGGTTGGGACCCGGGCCGTCCAGCACGTAGGCCACCCCGCGGGCCAGCCGGCGGCCGGACCGGTCCACCTCCTGGCCGACGTAGCTGGCGGGCCAGGCATCGATCTGGACCTGGCTCATGTCGGTGACGCCGCGCCGGGCCATGGCGGCCTGGAACCCGGGGTCGGCCTTGACCTGCTCACCGTTGGCCAGGTACTCGGCGAACGTGATGGGCGGCTGGACGCCGGGGACCGGGACGGCGGCGGTGACGGCCCGGTCGTCCAGGGACACCGTGACCACGGTGGTGTGGGCAACGCCCTCCGGGACCGTCGGCTGGTAGAGGACGCAGCGGGCCAGGCGGGGCACGACCTGGCCCGCGCCGTGCTGGCCCGCGCCGTTCTGGGCGTCCTGGGCGTCCCAGCTGAGGACGTGCTCCTTGGCCGGCTCGACCAGCTCGCAGTAGGTCAGCCGGGCGCCGTGGCCCGCGGTGGCCAGGGCGATGCGGGCGGCGGTGGCGGATTCTTCGACCGTGAGCGGGGCCAGGGGGTGGCGCCGGGGGCCAGGCGGGGATTCGGCCTGACCGCTGGGACCGTGGGCGGTCTGCGTCATGGAGGGGCTCCGTTCAACCAGCCTTCGATATATCAAGGTTTACGGTGTTCAGGCATTTCGGGCTCTTCGTGGGTGTAGGTACCCCGGTTGTGGTGCGCCCGATCGGCTATGGTGACCGATTGTGCGACTGACGACAGTTCTCCCCCCGCCCGCCGCTTAGGCGGGCTCCACGAAAAGCCGCCGCGCCGGGATTCAGCTCCCGGCGCGCCGGGTGGCGCTGCCCGCATACGGGTCCTGTTCACCACTCGGTTGCGGAGAACTGTCGTGTCTTCTGCTGTTTCTGGCCTGTCCTCGGGGCGTGGCCTGTCTTCGGGGCGTGGCCTGGCCTGCCTGACCGTCGCCGGTGTCGCCTGGGGCACCGCGGGCGCGGCGGCCGGCCTCATCTACCGGTGCAGCGACCTCGGCCCGATCAGCGTCTCGTTCTGGCGGAACGTCGGCGGGCTGGTGTTGCTGCTGCTGGTGGGGCTGCTCCGGTCGCGGCGTCCATGGCGGCTTCGGCGGCGTGGGACGGCGGGCGCTGCTGGTGCGGCTGCTGACCGGGTTCGGGCTGGCCGGGTTCCAGACCGCGTACTTTGCCGCGGTCCAGGTCACCGGGCTCGCCATCGGCACCGTGGTCACCCTGGGCGCGGGCCCGCTGCTGATCGCGGTGGGCGCCCGGCTGCTGCTGGCCGAACGACTGCCGCGCGGGGGCGTGGCCGCCATGACCGCTGCGCTCGGCGGCCTGGTCACGCTGGTGCTGGGCAATCCAGCCGGGGCGGTGCGGCCACTCGGCGTCGCCCTGGCCCTGCTGTCGGCGGCCGGGTACGCGCAGGCGTCGCTGGTGGCCCGCTGGGCCGGTCAGGCCGGGCCGTCCGGCGACCGGGGCGGGTCGGCGGGTGACGCGGACGCGGTCACCGTGACGACGTGGGCGTTCGGCCTGGGGGCGGTGCTCTTGCTGCCGTTCGCCCTGGCCACTGGGCTGCTGCCACACCCGCTGCACCCAGCCGAGACGCTGGGGGTCCTCGGCTACCTGGCCGCCGTGCCGACCGCCCTGGCCTACCCGCTCTACTTCGCCGGGGCGGCCACGGTGCGGGCCGCCACCGCCTCGGTGATCATGCTGATCGAGCCGGTCAGCGCGGCTGTGCTCGGGGTGGTGATGTTCGGTGAGCCGCTGACCGTGGCCACGCTGGGGGGCGGGGTGCTGCTGCTGGCGGCGGCCACCTCCCTGGCCCTGGCCGACCTGCGCTCAGGACGCGGCGGTCGCTCAGGATGGAGCGGGCGGGTCGGCCGGGTCCGATGGGTCGCCTGGGGCCGACGGGTGCCCGGGGGTGTGTCCATGGGCATGGGGCAGCACATCGCGAATCGTCTCGACCAGGCTGGTGCTCTGCATGCCGAGCAGTTCCCAGGACCGGGCGATGCCCAGGCTGAACATGGCGTAGATGAAGGCGGCGGTGTAGCTGGCCTGCGCGTCCCGGCTCATGTGCGGCCACAGCCCGACGATGAACTGGGCCACGTAGACGATGGTGATGAAACCCATGAACGTCGACCAGCGCCGGGACAGCTGAACCTCGCGCCGGGCCGCCCGCAGCCGACGGGACAGATTGACGCTGCTGACCACCCCGAGGGCGCCGAAAATGACCGCGCCGTACTGCAGCCCCCCGCCGGGCTGCAGGCCGATGAGCGAGGTGAACAGCGCGTCGAGCAACGCGGTGAAGGCGGTGCCGGCCACGGCGCGGTGTTCGACCGAGTGACGGTCCCGGTTGCGCTCGGGCTGGATCGACAGGGCGACGAACAGCAGCCCGACCAGCGCGCCGGCGATCGTGGCCGACCCGGCGAAGAAGTCGTTATATGAATCCACGGCCGCTAGCCTGCCGGTTGGCAGGCGAGCGCGCCACCAGCCCCGGGCGGTCCTGCTCTTCGGCCGACCGGGGCCGTGGTCCGGTCAGGGCTTCTTGAAGGCGTCCTTGACGTTCTTGCCGGCGTCCTTGACCTGCTCACCGGCCTGCTTGGTGCCGCCGGCGACCCGGTCGCCCTGGCCCTCGGCTTCCATGCTGCGGTTGTCGGTGGCCCGGCCGACGTTCTGCTTGACCCGGCCCTTGCCCATTTGCAGTCTGTTCTTGAGCTTGTCCATTGCACCCATGGTGGGTCCTTGCCCCCGATCAGGCTTCATATGCGTAATTACGCGTGTTGTTTTGCCTCGCGGCAACGGTTGCCCGCCGGCCACTGGGTCAGGCGGTGTCGCCGGTGGCGGCGGGGCGGGGGGTGTGGCTGTACTGGGACCAGGAGCCGGGGTAGAGGCGGCCGCGGCCGAGGCCGGCGTGCTCGACCATCAGGAGGTTGTGGCAGGCGGTGACGCCGGAGCCGCAGTAGGAGACGAGCGCGGCGGCGTCGGTGACGCCGGCGGCGGCCAGCTTCTGGCGGAGCTGCGGCACGGGCAGGAACGCGCCGTCCGGGGCCAGGTTCTCCCGGCAGGGCAGGCTGCGGGCGCCGGGGATGTGGCCGGGACGAGGGTCGACCGGTTCGGTGTCGCCGCGGTAGCGGGCCCGGTCGCGGGCGTCGATGACCACGTTGCCCGGGTCGGTGGCGTCGTCGATGCTGGCCAGGTACTCGGCGGGCCAGGGGCGCGGGGTGAACGGGGCCGGCTCGCGGACCGGGGTCCCGGTCTCCAGCGGACCCCGGTACGCCTGCAGGCCACCGTCCAGCAGGGCGGCCGAACGGCCGGTGACGCGCAGCATCCAGACCAGCCGGGCCGCGGTGGTGCCGCCCGCATCGTCGTAGGCGATCACGGTGTCGGCGTCGGAGATGCCCAGGCGGGCCATGCCGCCCGCGAACAGCGCCGGGCTGGGCAGCGGGTGCCGCCCCTCCTCGGCGCTGGGCTGCCCGGCCAGCCACTGGTCCAGGTCAACGAACACCGCGCCGGGCAGGTGCCCGGCCTCGTAGGCGTCCGGGCCGGACCGGCCATCCAGGTACCAGCGGACGTCGGCCAGCACCACGTCGTCGCGGTGCTGCTGCCACCAGGAAAGGCTCACCACGGGGTCGATCACGCCCGTGAGGCTACCTCAGCCGGCGGCGGGGCGGCGGGGTTGTGGCACGGCCCGGCGGACGGCCCGGCCCGCGGGGTGGCGGGCCCGCCCGGACGTACCGGGCAGACCGGTCACGGCGATCTCGCCGCCCAGCTGGTAGCCGTGGGCCAGGTGCAGGTCGTCGCCGCTCCAGAACCGGCCCGCGTCGTACCAGCTGGTGCGGTGACGGCCGTCGAGCAGGCCCATGCTCTGGTAGGTGGCGGCCAGGACCTCGGCGCAGTAGGCGGTCTCCAGCGACGGCAGTTGCGCTCGGGACGGGATCCGGCCCCGCAGCCAGCTCGAGGCCAGCCCGGCGGTGGACGGGAACGGCAGGCCGTCCAGCCGGGCGATCGTGCGCAGCACCGCGTCTTCCATCTCGGGCGCGGCCGGCGGGTCCAGCTGCCGCAGCCAGGCCCGCTGGCCGTAGCGCTGCGCCCACACGGTCACCGCGCCGCGCAGGTCGTGCAGCTGCACCCCGCGGTGGCGGGTGCCGGACCACAGGTCGGGCAGGGACCGGCCCAGCTCGGCGTGCCACAGCAGCGGCGGCAGGTCCTCCAGCACCACGGCCATGCCCACGTGGTTGACCGGGCTGTTGGTCGCGACCTGGATGGCCCGGTCCGCGGCCTTCCGGCCCCGGAACAGCCACACGTCGCCGGTTCGGGTCAGCGCGGCCGCTTCGTCGAGGGTGACCGCCCGGGGCCGCCGGTTCGCTGGCATGGCCGCTAGCCTAGGCACGTGCAGTGGCCGAGCGGACGAACCTGGAAGATCCTGGGCCTGGCGAGTTTCGCGGGCGTAGCCGCCAGCGGCGTGGTGATCGTCCGCGCCGAACGCCGCCGCCGGGCCTACACCCCGGACGAGATCCGGGCCCGCCTGCACCAGCGCCTGGAGGAAAGCGAAGCTCAGGACGGTGCTGGCCGGGGCGGGGCTGGTCAGGACGGGGCTGGTCAGGAAAGGCGCTCGTCGGCGTAGACGGCCATGGCGTCGCGCTGGTAGGCGGCCAGCCCGGTGGTGATCGCCTCGTAGTTGGCCCGGAACCGCTCGTCGTTGACGTACATCTGCCCCAGGTTGCGGTAGGCCTGCGCGGTGGGGGTCCAGTACCGGGCCACCCAGCGGTAGTGCTGGTCCACCTCGGCCTGGACCTCGGGGTCGGCCGCGGGCTTACCTGCCGTCATCAGCTCCGCCATCCGGATCATCTGGGCGGTTTGCTCCTTCTGCTCGTCCGCCGGCCGGGTTCAGCCCCTCGAACAGGTTCTCCGGCGGTTGATCTGTGGCGCGCTCATCGCGGCGTCTCCTCCCAATTGTTCCAGTTCGGAGATGGTCTGGGACACGGTTCCGGCCAGCCGGGCCAGCCGTTTGCTTTCCGTAAGCAACCGGTGGTGGTGCCGGCGCAGCGGGCTGGTCTCCCGGCCATACCGCGACGATAGGAGTTGACGTAGCGTCAACGTCAAGCTGGTTAATCGGTGCTCGTCAGTCGGACTTCGTGGGCAGGAGAGGCAGCGTGGGCGAACTCAAGGTTGAGGTGGACCCGGCCGAGGTGGGGCTGGACCCGGAACGGCTGGAGCGGATCGGCCGCCATTTCGCCCGCTACGTGGACGACGGGCGGCTGGCCGGCTGGCTGGTCACGGTGAACCGGCGCGGACGGCTGGCCTACGTGGCCAGTTACGGGTCACGGGACGCCGAAGCCGACCGCCCGGTGGAAACCGACACCGTCTGGCGCCTGTACTCGATGACCAAGCCCATTACCGCGGTGGCGGCCATGCTGCTGTGGGAAGAGGGCGCGTTCGAGCTGAACGACCCGGTGAGCCGGTACATCCCGTCGTTCGCGGACACCCGGGTGTTCACCGGCGGGACCGACGTGGCCCCGGTCACCGTGCCGGCCACCGAACCGGTGCGCGTCTGGCACCTGCTGACCCACACCGCCGGGCTGACCTACGGGTTCCTGCGGGCCAATCCGGTCGACGCCATCTACCGGGCCCGCGGCTACGAGTGGGGCACGCCGCCCGGCACCGACCTGGCCCAGGCGTGTGACTTCTACGCCAGCGTGCCCCTGCTCTACCAGCCCGGCCGGGAATGGGCCTACTCGGTGGCCACCGACGTGCTGGGCCGGGTGGTCGAGGTGGTGTCCGGGCAGCGGCTGGATGAGTTCTTCGCCGAGCGGATCTTCGGGCCGCTGGGCATGACCGACACCGGTTTCCACGCCACCGATCCGGGACGGCTGGCCGCGCTCTACGCGCGGGGTGGCGACGGCCAGCGGGTCCGGAACGATGCCTTCGGGTCGGCCGCGCTGTCGGCCCCGGCCTACCTCAGCGGCGGTGGCGGGCTGGTCGGGACCGCGGCCGACTACGACCGGTTCACCCAGATGCTGCTGGCCCGGGCGGGCAGCCCGGCCGGGGAGCTGGACGGGGTGCGCCTGCTCGGCCCGCGCACCGTGGCCTACATGGGCCGGAACCACCTGCCGGGTAACCAGGACCTGCACCAGTTCGGCCGGCCGCTGTTCGCGGAGGTCCCGTTCGACGGCACCGGCTTCGGGCTGGGGTTCGCGGTCACCATCGACCCGGTGCCGGGCAAGGTGCCCTGCTCGGCCGGCGAGCTGTCCTGGGGCGGAGCGGCCAGCACCTCGTTCTGGGTCGACCCGGCCGAAGAGCTGACCGTCTCGTTCTTCACCCAGCTGATCCCGTCCAGCACCTACCCCCTCCGGTCCCAGCTGCGGCAGCTCGTCTACCAGGCCGTGCTGGACTGAAGCCGGCCGCTCAGAGCCGCCGTTCAGAGCGCGCCGTTCAGAGTTCGCCGCGCTGGCGGAGCTGGTCACGGAAGTCGTCCAGCGCCTCGTCCTGGTCGGGGCCGAGGTCGTCGAGCACGATCATCTCGGTCCCGGTCCAGTACGCGCCCGCGTACTCCCCGTCCGGTTCGGTCTCGACCAGCAGGAAGTTGTGCGAGATCTTGATGTGGTCGTGGACCTCGTCCCAGCTGGTGCCGGGTGGGACCAGGCCGATCGAGGGGGGTTCGCTGTCGTCGTAGCTCAGGCCGTCGAGCACGGGGTCACGGTAACCCAGGGCGCCGGGCGGCCGCGTCTCAATTTGGCCGGGCCGATGTTGACGGGCACCCGTTCCAGAGCTCGTTCATGGCCCTGGGTGACGGGCGGGACAAGCTGCCGGTCAAGGACGACATCCGCACCGCGATCGGCAAGCAGGCCGGCGACACCGTCACCGTCCAGTTGACGGAGCGGATCAAGTAGCGCCTGGGGCCCGGGGGTTATTGGGGTGCTGGGGATGGGCCTCGTTCCAGCGGTCCTGGACGGCGGGGTAGATCTTCTCGTGGTCTTCGGGCAGCAGGCTCTTGATCCGCTCGGTCCGCTGGTCGGCCAGGACCTCGACCTGGCCGGCTTCGACCGCGTCGAAGACCTGGCGGGCCACGTCGGCCGGGTCACTCTTGGGCAGCCCGCGGGCCAGTTCGGTCACCATCTCGGTGTCGATGAAGCCGGCGTGCACCCCGACCACCAGCGTGCCCTGCTGAGCCAGCTCGATGCGGACGCCGTTGGTCAGCGACCATTCGGCGGCCTTGGAGGCGCCGTAGCTGCCGTTCTCGGGGTTGGTGAAGAAGCTGGTCACCGACAGCATGTTGACGATGGCGCCGCCGCCGTTGGCCGCCAGCACCGGGGCGAACGCGCGGCACATGGCCAGCGTGCCCAGGTAGTTGGTCTCGATCTCCAGCCGGGCGCCGTCCAGGCTGGGCGCGGCCAGGAACGGGCTGCTGGTCATCACGCCGGCGTTGTTGACCAGCAGGTTCACGTCGGCGCAGCGGTCCGCGGCCGCCGCCACCTGGTCGGGCCGGGTGATGTCCAGCTCGACCGGGATCCCGGGGCCCCGGACCCGGGCCGGGTTCCGGGCGGCGGCGTAGATGGTTCTGGCGCCCCGGGCGGCCAGCTCAGCCACGAACGCCTGGCCCAGCCCGCGGGCGGCCCCGGTGACCAGGACCACTGAATCCTCGATTCGCATGGTCCCCATCCTGGCCTCGTGCCGGTTTTGGCTGGCGCTGAGTTCACAACTTGCGCGGGCCCGGGCCTTCGGTGCCGAGCACGTCGCCGGGGTTGGCCAGCTGGCAGGCGCTGATCGACAGGCAGCCGCAGCCGATACAGCCGGTCAGCCGGTCGCGCAGGTGCTGGAGCTGGCGGATGCGGTCGTCCAGGTCCTCGCGCCAGGCCGCGGACAGCCGGGCCCAGTCACGCCGGGTCGGGGTGCGCTCCTGCGGCAGGGTGGCCAGCGCGGTCCTGATCCGGGCCAGCGGGATGCCGACCCGCTGCGAGGCCCGGATGAACGCCACCCGGCGCAGCATCTCGCGGGGGTAGCGGCGCTGGTTGCCGCTGGTGCGCCGGGCCGTGATCAGGCCCTCGGCCTCGTAGAAGTGCAGCGCGGACACGGCCACGCCGCTGCGGGCCGACAGCTGGCCGACCGTCAGCTCCTTCTTACTGACCGGGATCTGGGTCATGGTCTCCCCCGAGACTCAGTGGTGCCCGCACGCGCAAACCCGTTGACCTCAACGTTAGTTGAGGTTCTAGCGTCGTACCCATGGCTCTGACACAGGCGGAACAGAAGTTTCTGGCCCAGCACCGGCTGGGCCGGCTGGCCACGATCGGCCCGGACGGCGGCCCGCAGGTCAAACCGGTCGGCTTCGCCTACCACGACGAGCTGGGCACGGTCGACATCTACGGGCACAACATGGCCCAGAGCGCCAAGTACCGCAACGTGGCCCGGCAGCCGCTGGTCGCGCTGGTGGTGGACAACCCCACCGGGGTGGGGCCGGAGGCGCAGTTCCTGGAGATCCGCGGGGCGGCCGAGACGGCGACCGGCCAGTCGGCCCCGTTCCCGGGCGCGCCCGCGGAGATCATCCGTATTCATCCCCGGCGGGTAGTGGCGCTCAACGTCGACCCGGACCAGCCCGGGCTGCGGACCCGCGACCTGGGGGCGGGGGTCTCATGAGTACCCGGGTGATCGAGGTACGGGAGTTCGGGCCGCCGGAGGTGCTCCGGCCGACCCCGGTCCCCGAGCCGGTGCCGGGCCCGGACGAGGCGCTGATCGCCGTGGTGGCCGCCGACGTGCTGCACATCGACACGATGATCCGGTCCGGCCGGGCCGTCCAGTGGTTCCCGGTCCGGCCGCCGTACGTGCCGGGCAACGGGGTGGCCGGGACGGTGACCGGGGTGGGCCGGGGGGTGGACCGGGCGCGGCTGGGCCAGCGGGTGGTGGCCCACACCGGCGCGGCGGGCGGGGGCGGTGGCTACGCCGAACTGGCCACGGTGCCGGTGGACCGGCTGGTCCCGGTGCCGGACGAGGTGAGCCTGACCGACGCGGCGGCGGTGCTGAACGACGGGGCCACCGCGCTGGCGCTGATGGCCGGGACCGGGGTTCATCCCGGCGAGTGGGTGCTGATCCTGGGCGCGACCGGCGCCATGGGGCTGCTGCTGACCCAGCTGGCCCGGGCGGCCGGCGGCCACGTGCTGGCCGGCCTGCGGGTGGCGGGGGCCCCGCGCGGTGCGGCCAAGGCCGAGCAGGCCCGGGCGGCCGGGGCCGAGGTGGTGATCGACTATTCGGACCCGGACTGGGTCCAGCGGGTAGCCGCGGCCACCGGCGGGGCCGGGCCCGCGGTGGTGCTGGACGGGGTCGGCGGGGCGCTGGGGACGGCGGCCTTCTCGGCGCTGGCCGCGGGCGGCCGGTTCTCCGGGCACGGCGCGGCCGCGGGCGGGTTCGCCCCGGTGGACCGGGACGAGGCCGCGCGGCGGGGCATCACGGTCCAGGGCATCGAGCAGGGCCACTTCCCGCCCGGCGGCCACGAGAAGTTCGCCGCCCAGGCGCTGGCCGAGGTGGCGGCGGGGCGGATCCGGCCGGTCATCGGGCAGTCCTACCCGCTGGAACACGCGGCCGAGGCGCACCGGGGACTGGAGGGGCGTTCGGCGCTGGGAAAGACGTTGCTGATGGTGAACCAGGGGGCAGCGTGACCGGGGTGTCGGAGCGGCAGGCGGGCCTCGACACCCGCGACGCCGGCCAGAACACGCTGGTGCTGCCGCCGCCCGGTCAGCCCGGCTGACCCGCGTTCTGGACGGCGATGGCCGCGCTGAGCACGGTGGCGAACCCGGTCCAGGCGATCTCGGGCACGGCCAGGGCGGCCGCGGCCGGGTCGGCCCGCCGGGCCACCGTCGCGTAGCGGAGCATGACCGCGCACAGCAGCGCGGAGTCGGCGGTGGCGGCCCAGTAGCGGCGGGCGCCGAACTCCAGCGGCACGTAGCCACTGCGCAGCACCAGGGCCAGCACCCACCAGGCCAGCGCGGACTGCGCGTGCGGGACCTCGGCCCGGGCGTCCCGCCGGACCCGCCACAGCCGCCAGGCCGACGTGGCCGTGGTCAGGTTGAGCCCGGTCCACACCACCGGGAACACCGGGCCGGGCGGGGCGAACGACGGCTGCCGGAAGTCCCGGTACTGGTCCCGGGGGCCCTGGCGGCGCTGCCCGGCCCAGGCCGACAGGCCCTGGGCGGCCGCGTAGACGCCGGCCACCCCGGCCCACGAGGCCAGGTCCTGGCGCAGGCGGCCGCTACTCATCGCGGTGCACGGTGTCCGGGGCGAAGGCGGGCAGGCAGACCGAGATGTAGTCGGCGCCGTCCGGGCCGGGGGTGCTGTACCGGACCCACTCCCCCGGGCGGGTGTGCACGGCCTGGTCGGCCTGGACGGTGAGCCGCCCGCCTTCGTATTCGACATCCAGGGCGCCCCGGAGCACCAGCGTGTACTCGTCGAACTCGGGGCGCTGGCCCGGCTCGGACCAGCCGGACGGGCTGCGCATGTGGGCGATGCTCACGCCGCCGTCGCCGGTGTTGACCCGGCCGGCGAACTCATCGATGATCTTGGGTGGCTCCCCGGCCGCCGTGACCCGGCTCGGGTGGTCGATCAACTCGGGCATCTGGCCAGTATGCCGGCCACCTGATCGGCCAGCGTGGCCGGGGCGGCCCGGCGGTTGTCCACGGTGTGGTGCGGGGCCTCGGGCTCGTGGGTGAGCTTGATCCGGGCCGCGAAGGCCTCGAAGTCACCGAGCTTGCTGGGGTCGCGGGCCGACCCGCGGGCGGCCAGCCGTCCGCGCAGGGTCGCGGCGTCGGTGCGGACCCAGATCAGGTGGACGGGGTCGCCACCCAGCTGGCCGGCCCACTGCCGCCAGCGGATGGCGTCGTGGATCTGCTGGGTGAACGGCCCGGACAGCAGGACCGGGCAGCCGTGGGCGCGGATCTCCCGGGCGGTGGCGGTCATGCCCGCGTACTCGTGCACCTTGATGTGCTCGTCGTACCAGGGGCCTTCGCGCTCCCCCGGCGGGCGGCCGGCCGCGTCGAGGCTGGCCGCCACGAAATGGCCGTACATCGTGTCCTTGTCCAGCAGGGCGGGGGTGGGTGTCAGCCGGGCCAGCAGCAGCCGGGCCACGGTGGTCTTGCCCGCGCCGGGCGGCCCGGCCACCACCCAGACCGTCGCAGCTTCGTTCACGCGCGGAGGATACGCCATGGCAGGAAAGGTGGGGTTTTCGTCATTGCGGTCATCGGGGCGGGTGGCGAGCATGGAGGGGTGGGCAGCCGGAGTGTGGTCATCGTCCTGTTCGACGGGGTGCAGAGCCTCGACGTGACGGGGCCGCTGGAGGTGTTCGCCACCGCCGGCGACGAGGTGGGGGCCGAGGCCTACGAGATCAGGACGGCCAGCGTGGGCGGGCGGCCGGTCGGGACCGGGAGCGGGCTGCGGATCTGTCCCGACCTCGACCTCGCCGACACCGGGACGCCGCACACGCTGATCGTGCCGGGCGGGGCCGGCACCCGGGCCCCGCAGGCGGAACTGATCGGCTGGCTGGGCCGGACGGGCGCGGGGGCCGAGCGGATCGTGTCGGTCTGCACGGGGGCGTTCCTGCTGGCCGAGGCGGGGCTGCTGGCCGGGCGGCGGGCCACCACCCACTGGAGCTGGTGCGACGTGCTGGCCCGGCGCTATCCGGACGTGATGGTGGAGCCGGAGCCGATCTTCGTCCGGGACGGCCACGTGGCCACCTCGGCCGGGGTCACGGCCGGCATCGACCTGGCGCTGGCCCTGGTCGAGGACGACCACGGCCGGGAAGTCGCCCTGTCCGTGGCCCGGCAACTGGTGGTGTTCCTGCGGCGGCCCGGGAATCAGACCCAGTTCAGCGCCCAGTTGCGGGCCCAGGTGGCCCAGCGCGAACCCCTGCGGGAGGTGCAGCACTGGATCGCCGAGCATCCGGGCGCGGACCTGTCGGTGGACGCACTGGCCGAGCGGGCCCGGCTGTCGCCCCGGCAGTTCGCGCGGGCGTTCACCGCCGAGACCGGGACGCCGCCGGGCCGCTACGTGGACCGGGTCCGGCTGGAGGCCGCGCGCCGGCTGCTCGAAGACAGCCGCGACGGGGTGGAGCAGATCGCCCGGGCCTGCGGCTACCACACGCCCGAAGCCATGCGCCGCGCGTTCCAGCAGGCGCTGAACGTCTCCCCCGCCGAGTACCGGCGCCGGTTCTGAAGGGATCCCTCATGCAGATCGCCATCGTGCTCTTTCCCCGGCTCACCGTGCTGGACGCGATCGGGCCCTACCAGACCCTGGACCACCTGCCCGGGGGCGAGGTGCTGTTCGTGGCCGAGCAGGCCGGGCCGGTCCGGGACGAAACCGGCCAGCTCGGCCTGGTCGCCGACGCCGCGCTGGACGACGTGCCGCACCCGGACCTGGTGCTGGTCCCGGGCGGACCGGGGGTCGACGCGCTCACCGACGGTGGTCCGGTGGCCGACTGGCTGCGGGCGGTGGACCCGACCACGACCTGGACCACCTCGGTCTGCACCGGCTCGCTGGTGCTGGCCGCGGCCGGACTGCTGACCGGGCGGCGGGCCACCTCCCACTGGACGGCTCTGGAGCAGCTGGCCCAGCTCGGGGCGGTGTCGGTCCAGGAACGGGTGGTGTTCGACGGCAAGTACGTGACCGCGGCCGGGGTGTCGGCCGGGATCGACATGGGCCTGACCCTGGTCGGGCGGCTGGCCGGCGACGAGGTGGCCCAGGCCACCCAGCTGATGCTGGAATACGACCCGCAACCGCCGTACCAGGCGGGCTCGCCGGACCGGATACCGGAGATCGCCGCCCGGCTCCGGGCCGGGAGCCGGTACCCCCAGCCGGCCGGGGTGGCCGAATAACCGCGTGGCCGGGCGAGGGTCCGCCAGTAGCATCGGGGACCATGGCTGAGACACCGATCACGCGCCGGTTCAACGTCCGGATCCCGCTGCGGGACGGGATCACGCTCGCCGCCGACCTCGTCCTACCCGGGCAGCGCCCGGCTCCGGTCGTGATCATGCGGACGCCGTACGGGCGGTCCAACGAACGGCAGTCGAACCGGGCCACGACCTACGCCCAGGCCGGGTACGCGTTCATGCACGTGGACGTGCGGGGCCGGGGCGACTCGGACGGTTCGTTCGTGCCGTATCGCCACGACGGCCCGGACGGGGCTGACGTGATCGACTGGGCCGCCGCGCAGGACTGGTGCAACGGCGACGTGGCCACGTTCGGGGGCAGTTACCCGGGCCGCATCCAGTGGCTGACCGCGCTGCACCGGCCGGCCGCGCTGGCGGCCATGGTGTGCCTGGTCACGCCCAGCGACCCGTTCGTGGAGTGGCCGACGGGGGTGCCCGACCCCATGCATGTGCACTGGTTCCGGATGACCGACGGCCGGGCCATGCAGTACACCGGCGACACCGACTGGATGAAGGTGTACGCGCACCGGCCGCTGTCGACCATGGACGAGGCGGCCGGCTTCGTCTCGGCCAACTGGCGGGAAGAGGTCCGGCACAACACCCTCGACGAGTGGTGGGAGCCGGTCCGCTACCAGCACCGCATCGGCGAGATCGACGTACCGGTGCTGCACATCTCCGGCTGGTACGACGACGAGGAACTGGGCACCCCGGCCAACTTCGCGGCCATGACCGCGGCCGGGCGGTCCGGGCAGCGGCTGCTGATGGGCGCGTGGGGCCACCAGGTCAACACGACCCGGACGCTGGGCGAAGTGGATTTCGGCCCGGACGCGCTCATCGATCTGGACGGCTACGTGCTGGCCTACCTGGACGAGCACGTGCGGGGGAAGACACCGTCCCGGGCGCCGGCCCCGGTCCGGATCTTCGTGATGGGGGCCAACGAGTGGCGGGACGAGCAGACCTGGCCCCCGGCGGGCCCGGGCGCGGCCCAGGTGTACCACCTGGCCAGCGACGGCCACGCCAACAGCCGGTTCGGCGACGGGCGGCTGCAGGCTGAGCCGGTCGCCGGCGAGCAGCCGCGCGGACGAGTGGACCCACGACCCGGACCGGCCGGTGCCGTTCATCACCGGCGAGGGCAGCGGCCAGATCGGCGGCCCCGACGACTACCTGGGCGTGGAGAGCCGGGGCGACGTGCTGGTCTACAGCACCGAGCCGCTGACCGAGCCGGTCGAGCTGATCGGCCCGGTCACGCTGGTCGCGCACGTGGCCACCACGGCCGCCGACACCGACGTGATGGCCAAGCTGATCGACGTGCACCCGGGCGGGTTCGCCCAGCGGCTGTGCGACGGCATGGTCCGGCTGCGCTACCGCAACGGGTTCCACCAGGCCGAGACCGTGACGCCGGGTGAGGTCTACGAGGTGCGGATCGCGCTGTGGGACACCTGCGTGCGGATCGAGGCCGGGCATCAGATCCGGGTCGAGGTGGCCTCGTCGGCGCTGCCCAAGTACGACGTGAACCTGGGCACCGGCGGGGACATGATCACCGAGACCGAGGGCGTGACCGCCACCAACCGGATCTGGCACACGGCGTCCCGGCCGTCCCGGCTGATCGTGGGCGGACCCGCGTTCCAGCCGCCGGGGTGAGGCTCAGGCGTCCAGTTTGAGGATGCGGGCGGCGTTGGCCCGCATCACCTCATCCAGGGTTCCGGCCGGGATGTCGAGGGTGTCCAGCTCGGTCAGGCAGCGCTCGGGCGAGATGAACGGGTAGTCGCTCCCCCACAGGAACTGGCTGGTCAGCCGGCCCTTGAGCTCCCGGATCACCTCGGGCGGCACGCGCTTGGGCGACCAGCCGGAGATGTCGATGTACACGTTGGTCTTGTGCAGGGCCATGGCCAGCAGGTCCATTTGCCAGGGCCAGCCGAAGTGGGCCGCGACCACGGTCAGGCCGGGATGCTCGGCCGCCACCGCGTCCAGCTTGAGCGGGTGCGCGTAGTCCAGCCGGATGCCCTGACCGCCGGGCTGGCGGGCCCCGATCCCGCTGGTCCCGGTGTGGAACAGGGCCAGCAGCCCGTGGTCCTCGCAGGCCGCGAACACCGGCCAGTACACCGGGTCGTCGGGCGCGAACGCCTGCAGCGACGGGTGGAACTTCACCCCGCGCAGGCCCAGGTCGGCGATCTTGGCCACCTCGTCGACGGCGCTGCGCTTGTGCGGGTCGACCGAGCCCAGCCCGGTGAACACGTCCGGGTAGTCGCGGCAGGCCGCGGCCACGGTCTCGTTCGGGACCCGGGGCCGCCCGGTGGCCGTCTCGGCGTCCCAGGCCAGCAGCACCGCCATCAGGTTCAGGCCGCGGTAGTAGCCGGCCAGCTCGTCCAGGGACTTGCGGTCGGCCTTGGACCGGAAATAGGCCTCGGCCACCTCCACGTAGCCCTGCATGCTGCCGTCCAGCCAGTCCGGGGTGGGCAGGTGAACGTGGAAGTCGATCCCGCGCGGTGACATGCGGTTCATCGTACGGGGCCCGGTTATTGGGGCCTTGTCGCGTACTGCGACAGGCCAGAGAATTTGGCGGTGGACACTGGAGGCGACGCGAGGAGGCGGCCATGGGTGCGGTGAAGGATTCGTCAGCCATCGACCAGGTGCTGGACGATGCGGTGCAGTCCGGTGGAGTCCCGCACGTGGTGGCGATCGCGGCCGACCGGGACGGCGTGATCTACCAGGGCGCGGCCGGGCCGCGCGAGGTGGGCGAGGACGAGCCGGCCAGCCCGGACACCGTGTTCCGGATCATGTCGATGACCAAGATGCCCTGCACCGTGCTGGCCCTGCAGGCGATGGAGCAGGGCATCCTGGACCTGGACGCCCCGGTGGCCAACTACTGCCCCGAGTTCGCCGAGGTGCAGGTGCTGACCGGGTTCTCCGACGGGGTGCCGCAGCTGCGGCCGCCGGCCAGCCAGGCCACGGTCAAGCAGCTGATCACCCACACCTCCGGGCTCGGTTACTGGTTCTGGAGCGGCGACCTGGTGCAGTGGGAGAAGATCTCCGGCATCCCCAACGTGGTGGCCGGCTCCAAGGCCTCGCTGCGGGCGCCGATGGTGGCCGACCCCGGCACCGCGTTCATCTACGGCATCAACACCGACTGGCTGGGCCAGGTGGTCGAGGCCGCGACCGGGCTGCCGCTGGACGTGGCCATGAAGCAGAACATCACCGGGCCGCTGGGCATGGACCACACCGCGTTCATCATGAACGACATGGACCGGGCCAACTGCTCGCCCGTGCACGTCAGGGGCGAGGACGGGCAGTGGTCTTCGATCGGGGAGATCCTCAACCAGGCCCCGGAGTACTACGCGGGCGGGCACGGGCTGTACGGGCCGCCGAGCGACTACATCAAGTTCGAGCGGGCCCTGCTGCGCGGCGGCGAGCTGGACGGCACCCGGATCCTCCAGCCGGAGACCGTGGCCAAGGCGTTCCGCAACCAGATCGGTGACCTGGACTTCCCGGCCGAAATCGCCACCGCCGACCCGGCCTCCAGCGGCCCGTTCGCGCTCGGCCCGGGCTACAAGTGGGGCTACGGGCTGCTGCTGAACACCGACGACCAGCCGGGCCGCCGCCGGGCCGGATCCGGGGCCTGGGCCGGGCTGTGCAACACCCACTTCTGGGTCGACCGCATGACGGGGATCTGCGCCTCCATCTACAGCAACTTCCTGCCGTTCATCACCCCGGAGGCGCTGGAGCTGTACGCCAACTTCGAGCGGGCGCTGTACCGGGCGCTCTAACCGCCGGCGGCTTCGGTTCGGGCGGCTTCGGCCTCGGCTTCGCGGGCGCGGGCGCGGGTCAGCTCGCGTTCGGGTCCGTTGCGGGTCAGTTCGGCGGCCCGCTCGAACGCGGCCCGGGCCTCGGCCGGCCGGCCCAGCTTCATCAGCAGATCGCCGCGCACGCTGGCCAGCAGGTGATAGTCGCGCAGCGACGGCTCCGCGGTGAGCTGGTCGACCAGGTCCAGGCCGGCCTGAGGGCCCACGGCCATGGACAGGGCCACGGCCCGGTTCAGCTCGACCACCGGCGACGGCATGAGCCGGGCCAGCGCGGTGTACAGCTCGGCGATCAGGTTCCAGTCGGTGTCCTCGGCCCGGAACGCCCGGGCGTGACAGGCGGCGATGGCGGCCTGCAGCAGGTACGGGCCGGGAGCGGCGGCCGCCAGCCGTTCGGCCCGGCCCAGGGCGGCCAGGCCGCGGTTGATCAGCAACCGGTCCCAGCGGGCCCGATCCTGATCGAGCAGCAGTACCGGCTGGCCGTCCGGCCCGGCCCGGGCCGACAGCCGGGAGGACTGGATCTCCATCAGCGCCACCAGGCCGTGCACCTCGGGCTCGGCCGGGGCCAGCTGGGCCAGCAGCCGGCCGAGGCGGACCGCCTCGTGGCACAGGTCCGGGCGGGTCCAGTCGTCGCCGGCGGTGGCCGAGTAGCCCTCGTTGAAGATCAGGTACAGCGCTTCCAGGACCGATGACAGCCGGGCCGGGCGCTGGCGGCGGTCGGGGGTCTCGAACGGCACCCCCGCCTGGGCCAGGGTCTTCTTGGCGCGCACGATGCGCTGGGCGATGGTCGGCTCCGGCACCAGGTAGGCGCGGGCGATCTCGGCCGTGGTCAGGCCGGCCAGCAGGCGCAACGTCAGCGCCACCCGGGCCGGTACGGCCAGCACCGGGTGGCAGGCGGTGAAGATCAGCCGCAGCATGTCGTCGTCGATCTCATCGCCGGCCGCCAGCTCCGGGTCGGGGCCGGCCGGCGCCCCGGCGGTCTGCAGGTCCCGGCCGAGCTGGTCGTAGCGGTGCTCGAGCTCCCGGTTGCGGCGGAACAGGTCGATCGCCCGCCGCTTGGCCACGGTGGTCAGCCAGGCTCCGGGCCGGGCCGGTACCCCGTCCCGCGGCCACTGCTCCAGCGCCGCCAGCACGGCGTCCTGGGCGAGTTCCTCGGCCAGGCCGACGTCGCCGGTGTACCGGGCCAGGGTGGCCACCACCCGGGTCCACTCCAGCCGGACCACGGCGTCGGCCGTGGCGTGGGGATCAGCAGTGGTCACGTCCTGCATGACACCACCCCGCCCGGCCTGGCGGCAACCAGGACCGGGCGGGGTGGTGACCGCGACGATCAGCCGTAGACGGTACGGACGGTGGCCTCGCCGGGACCGGCCAGGGCCAGGAACCGCTTGGTCCATTCGACGGCCTCGGCCTGATCCCGGCACTCCATCAGGGCCCAGCCGCCGACCAGTTCCTTGGCCTCGGTGAACGGGCCGTCCAGCACGGTGAAGTCGCTGCCGTCGTACTGGACCTTGACCGCCTCGCTCAGCGGGCCGACGCCGCCGGTGGCCAGCAGCACGCCGGCCTTGGTCGCCTCTTCGACGTACTTACCCATCTCGGCCATGACTTCCGGGGTGGGCGGGGCGATCGGCGCGTTGGGGTCGCCCAGGGTGTATCCGAGAAACTTCATCGTGCGCTCCTTGAGGTGGTTCGGCTTCCTGCCCATGCGTCGAATGCCGCGCGGCCAGATCGACACGGCCCAGGAGTTATTTTCCGGTGGGCCGCCTTCGGGCCGGGGAACATCGCCGGGACTGCTAGCGTTGAGCATCGAGGCAGCACGAATGCTGCCTGTTTCGCGGGCACTACGGCCCGCGTGGTCGGTTGTGTGAGCAGTCCGCTGATCGGCGAGCTTCGGTCGCCGCAGTCGTCGACGTCCTACATGACGCGGCCCCCGAATCAGCGATGGAGTTCACTGCATGCCTGAAAACGCACGGCGTCGGCGTTCGCCGGCCCAGCGTCGCGGCGACCAGCCCACCCGGCACAACCCCCGAAGTTCGACCCGGAACCAGTCCCGGAACTCAGCTGGGAACCAGTCCCGGCGGCCGCGGTCAGCGCGCCCGGCCCGTCCGGCTCAGCCCGAACCGTACGGCGAGCTGGACCTGGCCCTGTCGGAAGCGGCAGCGCGGCCAGAACCCGAAGTAGAGACCTTCGATGAATTGGGTTTGCCGACGCGGCTGATTGACGCGCTGGCCAAGCGGGACATCGGTGTTCCGTTCGCGATCCAGCGCCGCGCCCTGCCGGACGCGCTGGCGGGCCGGGACGTACTCGGCCGGGCCCAGACCGGATCCGGCAAGACCCTGGCCTTCGGCCTGCCCCTGCTGGCCCGGCTGGCCACCGACGGCGAGTCCCGCCGCCCGCGGGTCAAGGCGCCGCGCGCCCTGGTGCTGGTGCCCACCCGCGAGCTGGCCCAGCAGGTGGCCGACGTGCTCGGGCCGCTGGGCCGGGCCCTCGGCGTGTCGGTGATGACCGTGTACGGCGGCGTGACCTACTCACGGCAGATCAGCCGCCTGCGGGACGGCGTCGACCTGGTGGTGGCCACCCCGGGCCGGCTGATCGACCTGATGGACCAGCACGCCTGCACGCTGGGCGAGATCGAGATCACGGTGCTGGACGAGGCCGACCACATGGCCGACCTCGGGTTCATGCCCGCCGTGACCCGCATCCTGGACGCGACCCCGGCCGGCGGGCAGCGGATGCTGTTCTCGGCCACCCTCGACCGCCGGGTCGGCGAGCTGGTCACCCGCTACCTCAGCAACCCCGCCCTGCACGCGGTGGCGCCGCAGCCGGAAGCGGCCAGCCTGGCCGAACACCGGGTGCTGGTCGTGCCCGACCAGCCGGAGAAGCTGGCCGTGGCGGCCGAGCTGGCCAGCCGCCCGTCGCGCACGCTGTTCTTCGTCCGCACCAAGCACGGCGCGGACCGGCTGGCCCGGCAGCTGAGCCGGACCGGGATCGGGGCCGAGGCCATCCACGGCAACCGCACCCAGAAGCAGCGGCAGCGGGCGCTGGACGCGTTCGCGCTGGGCCACCCGCGGGTGCTGGTGGCCACCGACGTGGCCGCGCGCGGCATCCACGTGGACGACGTGGAGCTGGTCGTGCACTTCGACCTGCCCAACGACCACAAGGACTACCTGCACCGTTCCGGGCGGACGGCCCGTGCGGGCGCGTCCGGCCTGGTCCTCACGCTGGCCGACGAGAGCCAGCTCCGGGAGCTGAACCGGATGCACCAGCTGGCCGAGGTGTCGGCCAGCCGCGACTACGTCCGCTCGGGTCACCCGGTGGTGACGGAGATCGCCAGCACCGGCACGCCCGTGCCGCCGCCACCGCCCGCCTCCGAGGTCCCCTCCCGGGGAACCGGCGCCGGGCGGCCGACGCGGGGATCACAGCGCCCGCGGCGGCGTCCGCATGCGGGATCGAACGAGGCGGGCGGCCGTCGCAGCCCACGGGGCCCGCGCCGGAACGACCGGGGCGACCGGGCCCGGGCGGCCTGACCGCACTGTCCGTTCTGACCGCACTGCCCTCGCTGACCTCACGCGCGGCCCCAGCGCCGGCCTTCGGGCTGGGGCCGCCGCGGAGGCGGCACCACCACTAAGCGCCGGCCCTGGGCTTCCTCGATGGTGAGCTCGGCGGCCGGGTCGGCGTCCAGGCGGTCGCTGGGGATGGGCTCGCCGCTGCGTACTGAGCGCCCGTAGGTGCCGTTGTCCAGCCGGGTCAGGGCCCGGTCGATGGCGGCCACCCGGTCGCGGAACCGGTTCACCGAGGCCAGGGCCATCCCCTCGGCGCTGACGGCGGGGACCGGGTCCTCGAGTTCACCGTTCTCGGCTGCTTCCGCGCGGTCCGCGGCGATCTCGGCCTCGGACTCGCGGAGCATCTCCAAGACCTCGGCACGCTCGCCGAGCAGGCGTTCCCTGGCCTGGTTCTCGTCCATCTGTCTCCCAGTCCCGCATGCTCGTTAGCTTTCATCGCCGCAGCATGCGGCCGATATTTACCTGAGCTAGGACATATACCACAGGGTTGAGCGGTTCCGGGAGGCCCTGGGGGCGCTGGCCGGGGCACGGCGCAACATTGCTGACAATGGTCCTTTTCCGGACACCAAGGACACCGGTCAGGGCGAGCCGGCCTTGACGTAGCCGGTCCAGATGCTGATCGGCCAGGACACCGTGCCGGAGGCCGGAACGCCGCCCAGGCCGGCCAGCGAGTGCAGGGTGGTCCCGCCGTGGGGGCCGGGCTGGGTGTCCCACAGGGCGACCGAGGTGACCGCGCCGCCGGACAGGCCGGTGTACCAGGCGCTGTCATCGCCGCCGATGGTGCCGGGCACACCGCCGAAGGCCGGAACCGGGTCGCCGACGGTCGCGGTCAAGCCCAGGCGCAGCTCCTTGACCGACAGCACCCGGGCGGCCAGCGGGCTCAGGGCCGGGGTGCCGTGCGGGGTGAACGTCCAGACCCGGTGGCCGTTGACCGTGACCGACAAGGCCATGGCCAGGTCGTGGTAGGTCCCGTTGTCGCCGAAGACCGCGAACGCGGCCGCCATCCGGGCCGGGGACTCCGGGGCGATACCGAGGGCCAGGTCGGGGTCCTGTTCCAGCTTGGCCAGCGGCTCGGGCAGCTCGGCCGGGTCAGCGGCCAGGTTCTGGGTCAGCCCGACCCGGCTCATCAGCGTCCACAGACCGGGCCGCGCATCCTTGATGGCCACCGGCTTGGGCAGGCCCAGGCCCAGCGGCAGCGCGGCCGCGTCGGCGAACACCTGCAGCTGGGAGCCGGGCTCGATCTGGGCCTGGGTCGCGTTGTTGAAGTCGGACCCACCCGGATAGAACGCCAGCAGTTCCCCGGTCCGGGTGGCCACCGTGGCCAGGCCGGCCTGAACGCCCCGGTCGACCGCGCGCCGGGACGGGTCGAGCCGGGCCAGCAGGCCGGTCCGGACCGCCCGGACGGCGGCGATCATGCCGGCCCGGCTGAACGTGGTGACGATGACGTCGCCGCCCGCGTTGGCGGTGGCCGCGTCCGGGACGGCCGGGTCCTGCCGGTGCAGTTCGTCCAGGTAGCCGCCGGCCACCTGGGCCATGGCCGAGTCGTTGACCCCGTTGCCGTCGAGGACGGCCCCGCTGCCCAGCGGCCGCACGGCCGGCCAGCGGACCGCGGCCCGGGCGGCCCGGGTCAGCGTCCCGGCCTTGACCATGTCGTCCAGGACCAGGCGCCACCGCTGCCGCAGCCGGGTCTGCGCGGCCGGGCCGGTGCTGGACAGCACGGTGGGCTCGTTGACCAGCGCGGCCAGGTAGGCGGCCCGGGCCGGGTCGGTGATCGCGCTGACCGGCACGCCGAAGTAGGCCCGGGCGGCGGCGTCGGCGCCGTAACTGCCGCGGCCGAAGTACACCGTGTTCAGGTAGTCGGCCAGGATCTGCCGTTTGGAGTAGGCGCGGGTGATCTTGACCGCGATGAAGATCTCGCTGAGCTTGCGCGAGAAGGTCTGCTGGTCGGTCAGGTAGGCGTTCTTCACGAACTGCTGGGTGATGGTGGAGCCGCCCTCCAGCGGCTTTCCTTCGACGTCGTTGACCACGGACCGGGCGATCCCGCGCGGTGAGACACCGGCGTCCGACCAGAAGCTCGGGTTCTCGACCGCGACCACGGCCTGGCGCAGCACGGGCGGCATCTGGCTCAGCGGCACGATGACCCGGTTCTGCAGGCCGGCGGTGTAGAACACGGTCCCGTCGGAGTACTCGTACCGGGTGGCGGTGGGCATGGACAGCCGGGCCACGTCCGGCACGTGCACCTGGGTGTAGACCACCGTGACCAGCACGGCCAGCACAAACAGCAGGCCAGCCGGGACGGCCAGGACCAGCCACCAGATCCGCCGCCTGGGTCGCCTCACCGGAGCGGGGCGGTCACGTCGGTGTACCCGGCGGGCACCCGCGGGGTGCTCAGCGCGGCCAGCAGCGCGGCGCTGCGCGGCACCCAGGCCACGTCGAGCGCGTACTGGCCCGCGCCGTCGGCCCCGGCGCCGAACACGATGCGCACCGGCCGGTAGGTGGCCCGGTCCACCCACAACTGGGCCATGGCCTTCTCGGTGATCAGCCGGAGGACCACCGCGGTCTTCCCGTCCACCTTCTGCTGGCCCGCCAGCGTGACCTGGCCCTGCTCCAGCGCCTGGATGATCAGCGCGGGGCTGGCCGCGGCGGGGTCCTTGGTGGCCACCGGCACCTTCTCGGCCGCGGCACCGACCGCGACGGCCACCGTCCACCAGGTGTGGCTGCCCGCGTCGACCGTGGTCTGCTGGCGCAGGGCCCGGTCGTTCCGGGTCACGGCCCGGGTCCAGGTGGTGACCTGGCCGCCCGGCCCGGAGGTTACCTGGCGGGCGTCCCCGGTCAGCGGGTCGAGCCAGGTGATGGTGGTGGCGCCCGGGGCCGGCTCGAACGTGGTCCGCATGACGTAGCCGCTGGTCTGGCCGAGGGCCGCTTCGACGTGGCTGGTCACGTAGGCCGCGTGCCGGGGGCTGGGCACCGCCGGGGTGGCGGTGGTACCGGGCAGGCCCGCCGCCAGCAGGCCGGCCGCGATCCCGGCCGCCGGGAGGCTGGCCAGCAGGCCGCGCAGGGTCCGGCGCCGCCGGGCCCGGGACCGGGCCCGGGTGGCCAGGTCGTCCCCGGCCCACACGCCGGTGGTTTCCTCGTCCAGGGCCCAGCGCAGTTCTTCGATCAGCTCGGTGTCGGTCATCGTCCCGCCCGTCCCGCGGTGGGCAGCAGTTCGGGCGCGACCGGGAGCAGGTCGGTGGCCAGGTCGGCCCGCAGCCGGGCCAGGGCCTTGCTGGTCTGGCTCTTGACCGTGCCGACCGAGTTGCCCAGCGCGTAGGCGGTCTCCCGCTCGGACAGCTGGTGCCAGAAGCGCAGCACGATCACGGCCCGCTGGCCGTAGGGCAGCCGGCGCAGGGCCCGGACCAGCCGGTCCCGGTCGGCCAGCGTTTCGTCGAACAGGACCGGCAGCACGATGGGCTCACCGGCCGCGGTCCGCTCCCGTTCCTCCCGGCGGGACAGGTGGCGCCACTGGTCCCGGGTCGCGTTGACCACGCAGCGCCGGGCGTACGGCAGCGGCTCCCGCAGCCGTCCCCAGCGCAGGTAGACCCGGGTCAGGGCCTCCTGGGTCGCGTCCTCGGCCTTGCCGCGATCGCCGCACAGCGCGAAAGACAGCCGCACCAGCGCATCGCCGTGCTGCTGCGCGAACTCCTCAAAGGCCGCCCAGTGTTTCCGCCTCATGCCACCTCCGCCCGGATCCGCTCCCTCCCTCTAGACGTCGCCAGGTGGCGGAAAAGTTGTCGGTGCGCTCTAAATCGGTAGCCGGCCGCGGCCCGGGCCGGGCAGGCTCAGCACATGACCGTGCCGTTTCCCGAGCCCACCCAGCCGGCCGCGTCCCGGGCCGAGGTGTTCCTGCGTTACCTGGACTTTTTCCGGGACCGGGTGGTGAACAAGCTGTCCGGTCTGACCCCGGAGGCGTTGCGCACCAGCCGGCTGATGTCCGGGTGGGCGCCGATCGAGCTGATCAAGCACCTGACCTACGTGGAGATGCGCTGGCTGGAGTGGGGGTTCGAGGGGCAGGACCGGGCCGATCCGTGGGGCGACCGCCGGGACGGCCGCTGGTACGTCGGGCCGGACGAGACCCTGGACGAGCTGGAAGCCGCCCTGCTGGCCCAGGCGGCCCGGACCCGGGAGATCGTGGAATCCCACCGCCTGGATGAGGTCGGGCAGCCGGGCGACCGGTGGGACGGCGCGGCGCCGCCCACGCTGGAACGGGTGCTGTTCCACCTGCTGCAGGAGTACGCCCGGCACGTGGGCCAGCTGGACATCGTGGCCGAGATCGCGGGCGGCCCGGTCGGCGAGTGAGCTAGATCTGGGCGGCCAGGGCCTCGCGCACCAGGCCGGCCAGGCCGACCGGCCACACCTGCTCGGTGGTGGTGTCCAGCTCGTCCAGGGTCCACCAGCGCCAGGCCGCGATGTGGTCGGTGGCGTGCATCGCCTCCACGCCCCGGATCTCGCGCCGCGGCTGATCGGTCCGGGCCAGGTAGAGCCGTTCCCGCTGGCGCACCAGGCGGCCCGCGTACTCCATGGTCAGCGAGCGCCGGAGCACCTCACCGAGCAGCGGGATGTCGGTCCAGCCGGTCTCTTCGGCCAGCTCGCGCAGGGCGCCGGCCCGGAAGTCCTCGCCCTGGTTGAGGCCGCCGCCCGGGGTGGTCCAGTGGCTGCGGTTGGGCGGCCCGTCGTCGTAGCGCATCAGCAGCACGCGGTGGTCCGGATCGAGCAGGACGACGCGCGCGGCCAGCCGTTCCGGCAGCATTCCCCTATTGTGCCCTGCCCGGTTTCTGTGCCGAATTGAGACCTGGCCCGGGCCCGGCGTGCCCCATTGTGGGGTGTCATGACGGACGCCGACACCCTGACGGTAGGCCTCGAACTGCCCTCGGCCCAGCTGCTCGCAGACCAGATCACCACCATCAAGGACCTGCAGTTCGTCATGGAGTGCTGCAAGCGGCTCCTGTCCGAGCTGGTCAAACCGGAAGAAGAGCAGGACGGGGTGATCCCGCAGGCCCTGTGGTCGGCCGCGCTGACCGCCTACGACCGCTGCTTCGCCAGAGGCAAGAAGTTCGGCCTGACCACCGACGACGTGAAGTCGCTGCCGCTGGAAGGCCAGGTCGTGAAGTTCCACGAGTGGGCCGTCGGCGAGCGGAACATCCTCGGCAAGCACCCCACCAACCCGTTCGACGAGGCCCGGGTGGGCGCGGTGCTGGCCGACCCGGATCAGGCCGGCCGGGAGGTGCGCGGGGTCACCGTGCTGTCGGCCAGCCACATCCTGGTCGACGGGGCCGGGGTCCGGCAACTGGGCGCGCTCGCCTCCGAGCTGGCCAAGCAGACCGCCGAGAAGGCCCAGAAGCAGGAGAGCGTGGTCGCGGCCGACGCCCAGCAACTGGGGCTGGACAAGCTCTACACCATGACCCCGCTGCTGGTCGGCGCGCCCAGCGACGAAGAGCCTTCGCCCTCGCCCGAGCTCGCTCGTCCGGGTCCTCGTCCGGGGACGGCAGCGCCGGGTAGTGGCCGGCCAGCCAGTCGTGTAGCAGGGCCAGCCGGGCCTGGTTGTCGTCGTGCCCGGTGACCACGGGCGCGGAGTTGTACGGGCTCGCGTCCGAGCTGCGGCGCAGCTTCACGTACAGGCCGGAGGCGTCGATCGCGTACCGCTCCATGTCGTCCTGGAGCGCCCCGATCACGGTGATGTTCCGGTCCCGGCCGATCCGCTCGAACAGCGCCACCGCCTCGGTGCGGTGCTGCTTGCCCAGGTTGCGGCCGAGCTCGTCCAGGACCAGCAGCAGCGGCCGGTCGGTCCCGCCGGCCAGCGCGGCCGCGCAGACCAGCTTGACCGCCTTCTCATCCATCTGGGCCGTGTTGCCGCGCAGGTTGTAGGGGGCCATCCGCTGGCCCTCGGCCCGGCGCCACTTGGGGGTCACCGTCCAGCGCCACGGCTTGTCCGGCTCGGCGGGCGGCTCCGGCTCGGGGAAGTCCAGGGTCGCGCCGTACCCGCCGTACTCGGTGTCCAGCCGGTCGAACTGGGCCGCGACCTTCTTCAGCTTGGCCTTGATGCCCTCGGCCATCGAGGCCCGGTGGGCCGCCGCGGCCTTGGCCGCCTCGCGCAGGCCCTTGCGGGCCGCCTCCAGGTCGGCGCCGCGCTCGGCCCGCTGCCGGGTGATCCGCTGCCGCTGGTACTCGTCCTCCTGCTCGGTCTGGGCCAGGTAGGTGCGCAGCGACCGGTGCAGCACCGGGAACGTCTCGCCGGGCCCGGCCGTGCCCCGGCCCCAGCGCACGTCCGCGCGCAGCCCGGCGATCTCGCGCGGGATCTCATCGTCGGGGGTGCCGCGCGGGAAGCACATGGTCAGCACGGTGTCCAGCTCGGCACTGCAGGTCGCGTTCCATTCCTGCTCGCTCCACCGGCCCTGGTCGCCGGGCAGCGCCAGCAGGTGGGCCCGGGCCTCGTCCACGGTGCCGCCGAACGCGGCCAGCCGGCCGTCCAGGTCGATGGCGGCCTGCCGCGTGGTCAGGTCGGCGCGGGTGGCGCTGTTGCGCTGCTGCAGGTCTTCCAGCCGGTCGGAGTCGGCCCGCAGCCGGTCCGCCTGCTGGGTGCGGGTCTGGACGGCGGCCAGCATCTCGGCGTGCTCCTGCCGGGCGGTGCGGACGGCCGGTTCCAGCTCGGCCCGCTGGGCGGCCAGGTCACCGAGGCTGTCCCGCAGCCCGGCGACGTCCTGCTGGAGCCGCTCGGCCCGCTCGGCGGCGGCGGCCGCGGTGACCCGGCCCCGGGCCACCGCGACCTGGCCGCGCGCGTGCTGGACGGTCTCCTCGGCCTCGGTGAGCCTGGCGGCGGCGGCTTCCATCCTCATCCGGGCCTGGTCGACCCGGGCGGCGTGACCGGTGAGCGGGCTGGTGAACCCGCCCGCGACCCAGACCTGCGCCTCGGTGTCGGTGGCATCGGCCGGGTCGCCGGCCCGGGCGGCCAGGGCGGTCAGGAAGCCGGTCAGCGGGAGGTCGTCGATGGCGCTTGAGGGCAGAGTTTCTGCTGTTGTTTCGGAGGTTGCTGAGGTTTTTGTGGTGCGTGATTTCTTTGAGGTTTTGGCGTCGGCCAGGACGAGGGTGGAACCGGGCAGGTCGGCCAGGAGTTCGCGGGCCTGGGCGGCGTCGCCGGCCGCCACCACCACGGCCTCCCGGTACGGGTGCAGCCGCGGCTCCCAGGCCGCCCGCTGGCCTGGCTCCAGCACCACGCTGTCCAGCAGCGGCACCGCGGTCAGCCCGGCCGCGCGCAGCCGCTGCCGCTGGCCGACGGCCAGGTCGTCGCCCTGTTCGGCGCCTGACAGCGCCTCTTTGGTGTCGTTCAGCTCGTGCTGGCGGGCGCCGCAGGCCTGCAGCGCCTCCTCCAGCCGGGCGGTGGCCGCCGCCTCCTCGGCCGCGGCCCGTTCGGTGTCCCGGCCGTCGGCCGCGCGGGCCTCCTCCAGCAGGCCGGTCCGCTGACGGGTCTTGTCCTCGATGTCGCGGACGGTGGTGCGTTCCTCGACCTCCAAGGCGCGGTCGCGCTCGGACATCTCCTTCCAGCGCCGTTCCGCGGCCGTGCAGTAGGCCTGGAACGACTCGTCGTTACGCAGGTCACGCAGTTGCTCGCGCAGGCGGGCCAGGTCGGCGGACCGCTCGTCCCACTCGGCGGCCAGGCGGCCGATCTCGGCCCCGATCCCGGCCAGTTCGTGCTCGCCGTCCACGGCCAGCCGGGCGCACCGGCCCTGCCACCGGGCCCCGGCCCGCTCGATGGCGGCCCGGGCCTCGGCCCGCTGGGCGATGCCGGCCTCGATGAGGCGGGTCTCGGCCTCCCACTGGTCCAGGTCGGCCCGGGCCCGCTGCTCCTCCTCGCGCCGCGCGTGCTCGGTGGTGCGGGACGCCCGCTCCTGCTCCATCTCGCGGTCGACGCCGGTCAGCGCGGCGATCGCGTCGAAGATCCGGGCCGGGCTGAGCTCGTTCAGCGGCTGGGCCAGCAGGTTGGCGGTGGCACTGGCCCGGACCGAGGTGGACAGGAACGACACGCAGCGCACGTGCCGCCCGTACAGCACCTGGCCCAGCCGGTTGGCGTGGATGTCGTGCCGCCCGTTGCGCCGGGGCAGCTCGGCCCACATTCCGTCGGCGGCGGCGACCCGGTCGGCGTCGCTGGCGGCGGCCGGGACGTAGAGCTCGTGGGCCCAGCGCAGGTCGATGTAGGGCGCCTTGCGGTTGATCCGCAGCCAGACGGTCAGGGCCGAGCCGGCCAGCGCCTCCGGGGTGGCCGCGCCGTGCTCGGTGAACACGCCGACGATGTAGCCGTGGTCGGCGTTGCCCCAGCGCCCGTCGGCGGCGGCGATCTCCGCGGTGAACAGCAGCTCGGCCGCGTCCGGAGCGCCGCTGCTCCACCGCCACTGCTCGTCGCCGGACAGCAGGCTGATGCCGGCGATGAACGAGGACTTGCCGGCGCCGTTGGAGTCCTTGGGTCCCTGCCCGGCCACGGTGACCAGGCCGCCGGAGACCATGGGTACCGGGTGCGCGGACAGCCGGGAGATGTTGATCAGCTGGATCCCGGTCAGGACCCGGCCGCCGACCACGTCCGTGCTGTCATCAGGGCTGGGGGGCACGTCGCCGCGCAGGAGCGGGGCGTCCTCGGTCACTGCGTCGTCCTCTTTTCCTCGTTGTTCTCGCCATCCGCCCGGCGGCGGCGGATGGCCGCGGCCAGCGGGGTGTCCGGTCCGGCGGCCAGGATCAGTTCCTCCTGCAGCCGCCGCCGGGCCGCCTCGGTCAGCCGGTGAAACTGCGGGCCCGGCAGGTAGGCGGTGTTCTGCGGCACGGTGCCGGGGCGCAGCCGGGCCGGGACCACCCGGACCAGGCCCGCCGCCCGCAGGCGGCCCAGGCTCTGCCGCAGTTCACCGCGCGGCAACTGGGTGCGGCGCTGCAGTTCCTCGATCGGGGTCGGGGTGCCGTCCACCCAGGAGTCACCGGACAGCGTGCCCTCGGTGCGCGGGATGGCCACCGAGTGGATCAGCACCAGGGCGAGCACGGCCCGGTCGGCCAGCGGCAGCGGGTTCCCGCCGTCCGCGGTCAGCTGGGCGGCCACGTCGTCCCGGTAGCCGGACGTCCAGCGGCCGGGGCCGGCCCGGACCAGGGTCCGGCCGATCAGGTGCAGCATCTCGGCCACGCTGCGGCGCAGGGTGGCGTCGCGCAGGCCCGGCGCCACCGCCTCCGGGACCGGCTCCGGGCTGTGCTCGACGGCGGCGAACGCGGCCAGGATCTCGTCCCGCTGCCGTTCACCCAGGTCGGCCAGGACCGGCTCGAAGATCGAGGTCATGCCGCTGGTCCCGGGATCGCGCGCCAGAGCTGGCGCAAGGTGGTCAGGTCGCTGGTGCTCCACAGTGCGACCCGGGGCCCGAGCCGGATGGTGTCCGCGGTCTCGTCCCAGATCAGCCAGCCGGCCTGATCCAGGCGGCGCAGCCCGGCCACCGCGGACCGGCGGTGCGCCATCTCGTCGCGGGGGCCGGTCAGCTCACCGAACACGCCCAGCACCGGGGCCGACGGCACGGTCGCCCCGGGCCAGATCGGGGCCAGCGGGTCGGGCCAGCAGCAGCGCAGCGAGGCGGCCAGCAGCCGGGCGGTGTCGTTCGGCTGTTCGAGCAGCGGGCTGGCCAGCCCCAGCTCGGCCAGCACCCGGGCATCGGCGGTGTCCGGTACCTGCGGCACCAGCCAGCCGCCGTCTCCGGACGGCTCGGCCAGCCGCAGCATCCCGTCCGGGGCCGGGGTGCCGGCCGGAACCCGGAGCGGGCCTCCGGCGCGGGCCCGGGCCCAGGCCAGGGCGGTCGCGTCCGGTGCGGGGCCGCGGGTCACGACGCGTCCTGGTTGCGGGTCAGGCGGCCGGGAGTGACCCAGGCCGGGCTGGCGTCGTCGGCGACCTCCAGGCCTTCACCCCAGGTCAGCGAGTACGGCAGCTCTGGATCATGGTGCGCGGCCGTGAGCTGGGCCAGCATGCGGCGGGCCGCCTCCCAGTCGGGTGCCACCCGCATGACGTCCTCGATTTTTACCGAATGACGGTGGGCCAGGAGACCCTCCACCGTGCTCCTGATCGCGTCCTGATCGGTCAGCGGGGTCGCCTCGGCCTCGGCGTCCGGGTCAGCGTCACCGGCGGGCCGGGGCGGCGGCATCCGGGTGGTGTCGGGCCGGCCCCCGCTCTCCACGGCCTCGGTCATCACCTGCGGGTCGAACCAGGGGGCGGGGGCGTCGAACACGAACGTGTCCAGCACCGCGCCGAGCCGTTCGGTGTCGGCGGTCCGGGCGAAGGTCCGCCATTCCTCGGCGGGCAGCAGGCCCAGCGCGCGGGTCGTGCCGGCCCGCTCGATCAGCCGGGCCGCGGCGGCGTCGATCGCGTCCCGGTAGGCGGCCAGGCCCGCCCGCAGCCACTGGCACTCGCGGTCCAGCCCCGGCCAGCGCTCCAGCACGGTGGCGTGCACGGCCCCGGCCCGGCTGATCAGCGCCTCGTTGCCCCACAGCAGCTGGGCGTTCTCGCGCAGCTGGGCCACGTCGGCGCCGAGCGACATGATCGACAGCTCGTTGGCGATGAGCCGGAACACCTGGGTCAGCCGCTCCACCGAGGACCGGCCGTCCGGCTCGGTGGCGGTGGGGGCCGAGACGTTCTCGTGCTCCATGGACAGCAGCTGGTGCAGCTCGGACTGGCCGCCGCGCTCGGCGATCCGGCGCAGGAACAGCAGCATGATGTACGGGGCGAACGCGGCCCGGTAAAAGCGCTCGTTCGGCCGCTCGAACACCTTGCTGATCGCGCCGTAGCCCTTGAGCACCTCGAACCGGCGGCCGACCATGGCCTCGGGGAACTTGCGGCAGGCGTTGCGGACCTGCTCCTCGGTCAGCCCGTCGCTGCCGGAAGCAGCGAAGGCGGACAGGATGGCCTCGTCCACGTCCAGCAGCTGCGGGGACAGGATCATCTTCTCGGACTCGCGGGCCAGCACCGCGAACGCCTGCCGGTAGACCCGCAGCACCGCGGCCTCGCCCGCCAGGTCGTCCAGGCCCTGCTGCACCACCGGCCCGCCCGGCCCCCGGCCGTCGTCCGCCACGTTCCCCTCCCCCGTCAGCCGTTCCGCCCCGGATCCAAACCCCTGACGTTAGCGCGAACCACCGACTACCGACGGCAGTTGGCGGGCGAAGCCCGCGCTGGGGGGTCTGGGGGGCTTGGCCCCCGAGGCCAACACGACGGCAGTTGGCGGGCGAAGCCCGCGCTGGGGGGTCTGGGGGGCTTGGCCCCCGAGGCCAACACAGAGGCGGATGGCGCTGATCGCCATCCGCCTTGTCTGGTTCAACGGGGTTAGCTGGGGCGCCTGCGTGGCGTGGCGCACCAGTGATCGAAGCAGGGGCGGCACATCTTGGTCAGCTGGTCGATGGCTGTGTAGGCGCCGCACCGGAAACAGTAACCGTCGTTCATGATCAGGCTTTCGAGGGTGGTCTTCGTTCCCTCGTACAGCGCGATTTCCGGTCAGGTATTCCGGGGGCCGCCGCCGCTGATCTCGCCGGTCTCGTCCTCCAGCCGGGCCCGGAGCAGGAGGGTGACCCAGGTGCGGTACGGCGCCCAATTCTGGCTGAGTTTTTCCAGGTCAGTCGCTGATGGGGGCGCGGGGAGGCGGTAGGCCAGGGCGACCGCGAGGGCCAGCCGGGTTTCGCGGGTGGGGATACGGTCGGGCTCCCCGGCGCCGCGCAGCAGGGTCAGCTCGGCCGCGAACGGCCCGATGCCGGGAAGTGCGGTCAAGCCGGCCAGCGCCTCCTCGTACGGCTGGGATCGCAGCTGCGCGGCGTCGAGCTGGCCGTCCAGGGCGGCCCGGGCCAGGGCCCGCAGCCACTCGGGTTTGCGGCCGGACAGCCCCCGGAACCCGTCGGTCACGGTGACCAGTTGCTGCGGCGCGGGGAAGGCGTGGACGGTGTGGTCACCGAACGAGACCGGCTCCCCCAGCTCCGCGGCCATCCGGGCCTTGATCGCGGCGGCCTGCCGGATCCGGATGCGCTGGCCGATGATGGCCCAGGCCGCCGCCTCGTACGGCGACCAGAAGCCGACCGGGCGCAATCCCGGGTAGCGGCGCTGCAGCCCGGCCACCACCGGGTCCCGCTCCCCCACCGCCGGGAAGCCGGACCCGTCCACGTCCAGGGACAGGATCCGGGCCACCTGGGCCTTGATCGCCCGGGCCAGCTCGCGGGGCGGATCGGCCGGGCTGAGGATCTCGCCGGTCACCCCGAGCCGGGACGCGCGGACCCGCACTCCAGTGGTCCGCCAGCTCCCCTCGACCGCGAAGGCGAGTTCCAGGGGCTGGTCCGCGGGCGCGGCGTACCCGGCCGGGGTGAAGCCCTCCAGGAACCGGGTGCTGGCCGCCAGCGAGAACGGTCCCCGCGCGGTCAGCGTGAACGTGGCCACGCCGGGCTCAGCTGTGCAGGGTGACGACGTAGCCGTCCGGGTCGGCGAACGCGAACGTCCGGCCGAACGGGCCGTCGAACGGGGCGGTCACGATGGGCACGCCGTGCCCGGCCAGGTCGTCGTGCAACTGGTCGACGTCCTCGGCCTTGAGCCACAGGGCCACGCCCCAGCCGAGCCGGTTGGCCGCGTCCAGGTCGACGGCGGGCTCGCGGATCGCGAACGGGATCGGTTCGGTAGCGAACACCACCGCGCCGGGCGGGGTGGCCGGGGCCCGGGTCAGCCCGAGCCGCTCGGTGTAGAAACGCGCGGACGCGTCCAGGTCCCGTACCTGGAGGGCCACGAAGTCCGGTCCGGTGACGGCCATGATCACTGCTCCTGGTTGTAGTATCAGGTTGCCTTACACTATATCAGCCTACCTGATATCTCAAGTGAGGCTTCCGTGGTGCTGGAGACGGGAGAGGACCACGGGGTCGGCGGGGATGGTGTGGGGGATCTGGCGGAAATGGCGTTCGGCAATCTGGCGGAGATGGCGCCTGGGGATCCTGGGGATGAGGGACGCGAAGGTGGAGGAGAAGCCGGTGAGCGGGACGACGGAGCGGGCCGGATGGTTGCTCAAGCGGGCCCAGGACGCGCTGAACACCGCGATGACCACGGCCCTGCGCGAGCACGGGGCCAGCGTGTCCGAGTACGCGGTACTGACCGCGCTGGCCGATGAGCCGGGGATGTCCAACGCCGACCTGGCCCGCCGGGCCTATGTGACCCCGCAGACCATGAACCAGGTTCTGCGGGAGCTGGAGCGCCGGGGCTGGGTCAGCCGGCACCCGCACCCGGAGCACGGGCGCATCCTGCAGGCCGAGCTGACCGGTCACGGTGGCCGGGTGCTGGCCGCCTGCCACCGGGCGGTGGCCACGGTCGAGGAGCGGATGCTGGCCGGGCTCGGGCCAGCCGAACGTACGCAGCTGCTCGTGGCCCTGCAGAGCTGTATTGCCGGGCTCAGCCCAGGGTGAAGGGGTCGCGGGTCTGGCCGCTGAGCTCGACCCAGACCGACTTGTTCTCGGTGTAGGCGTTGACCGCGTCGATGCCGTTCTCGCGGCCCAGGCCGGAGGCCTTGTACCCGCCGAACGGGACGTTGGGCGCGACCACCCGGTAGGCGTTGACCCACACCGTGCCCGCCTTGATCCGGGCCGCGACCCGGTGGGCGCGCCGGACGTCGTTGGTCCACACCGAGCCGGCCAGCCCGTACGGGGTGTCGTTGGCCAGCTTGATCGCCTCGTCCTCGTCGGTGAACGTGTAGGCCGACAGCACCGGGCCGAACACCTCCTCCCGGACCACGGTGGAGGCGGGCCCGACCCCGGTCAGCACGGTGGGCTTGACGAAGTAGCCGCCCAGGCTGTCGGCGGCCGCGCCGCCGTAGGCCACGGTGGCGCCCTCGTCGACCGCGGTCTTCAGGTAGCCCAGCACCTTGCGGTACTGCGGGGCGTTGGCCACCGGGCCCATCTCGGTGTCCGGGGCGTTGGGGTCGCCGAGCTTGATCCGGGCGGCCCGGCCGGCGACCAGGCGCACGAGTTCGTCGTGCACGTCGGCGTGCACGATCAGCCGGGACCCGGCCATGCAGGTCTGCCCGGTGGCCGCGAACACCCCGGCCACCACGCCGTTGGCGGCGGCCTCCAGGTCGGCGTCGGCGAACACCACCTGCGGCGACTTGCCGCCCAGTTCCAGGGTGACCGGGTTGAGGTTCTCGGCGGCGGCGTGGGCCACGGCCCGGCCGGTGGCGGTCGACCCGGTGAAGGCCACCTTGTCGACCCCCGGGTGGCCGGCCAGCGCGGCCCCGGTCTCCCGGCTCTGGCCGGTGACCACGTTGATCACGCCGGGCGGGAAGCCCGCGTCCTCGATGAGCTCGGCGAACCCGAGCGTGGAGGCGGGCGCGTGCTCGGACGGCTTGATCACCACCGTGCAGCCCGCGGCCAGGGCCGGGGCCAGCTTCCAGGTCATCAGCAGCAGCGGGGAGTTCCAGGGGGTGATCGCGGCCACCACACCCACCGGCTCGCGCCGGGTGTAGACCAGGTAGTTCGGGTTGGGCGAGGGGATCTGCCGCCCCTCCAGCTTGTCGGCCAGGCCGGCGTAGTACTGGTACCAGCCGCCCAGCCCGTTGAGCTGGCCGATCATCTCCCGGTAGAGCTTGCCGGAGTCGTTGACCTCCAGCCGGGCCAGCCGCTCGGCGTTGAGGCTGATCAGGTCGGCCAGCAGCCGCATCAGCCGGGCCCGGCCGAAGCCGGTCATCGAGCCCCACTCGCCGTCCAGCGCGGCCCGGGCGGCCTGGACCGCGGCGTCCACGTCCTCCGGGCCACCGTCCGGGATCGACGCCCACGGCTGACCGGTGTACGGGTTCTCGGACTCGAACGTCCGGCCGGAGACGGCGTCGACCGCCTTCCCGCCGATCAGCATCTGGAACCGCTCGAGTTGCTCGCTCACTGTGTCTCCCGCACTGTGTTGCCCACGTTGGCCCTGGCCTCGTTGCTATTGACTCCCGGCCTGGCCGGCAGCGTCAACCCGGGAGGGGCCAGATATCGAGTTGACGGCGGCGCGCGGGCCGGGCCAGGGTCGGCAGCATGCCCACTCCCCTGGTACCGGACGGACGGCCGCTGACCGGCCGCTGGCTGCGGCTGAA
The DNA here is from genome assembly GCA_963828445.1 of uncultured Actinomycetes bacterium. Lineage (GTDB taxonomy): Bacteria > Actinomycetota > Actinomycetes > Streptosporangiales > Streptosporangiaceae > Bog-532. The sequence goes on along the minus strand of CAWHFP010000040.1, from coordinate 155,107 downwards.
CCTGCTCGGTGAGGACGACCTCGCCGAGCTGTACCCGGTGCTGGCCGACCCGAGCGGTCTACCAGCAGGGGTACGTCATGCACCACCGGCCGGAGTCGCTGGAGGACTCGGTCGACCTGGCCCGGCGGACCTTCCTGCCGGGCCAGGGCCAGGCCGACGGACACGGCGGCGGCCGCACCGTGTACGCGATCCGGCTGGCCGGCGCCGGCGACCTGGGCCCGGCGGGCACGCTGGTCGGCACGTCCTCGCTGCTCGATGCCGACGTGGTGAACGAGAGCATCCACATCGGCGCCACCCTGTACGGGTCGCGCTGGTGGAGCACCCCGGTCAACGCCGAGGCCAAGTTGCTGCTGCTCGGACACTGCTTCGACGACCTCGGCTACGGGCGGGTCAAGATCCAGACCGACCGGCTGAACACCCGGTCCCAGGCTGCCATCGCCAAGCTGGGCGCCCAGCGCGAAGGGGTGCTGCGCCGAGATAAAAAGCGCGAGGACGGAACGTTCCGCGACACCGTGGTGTTCAGCGTGCTAGCCAGCGAGTGGCCCAGCGTCCGGGCTGGGCTCATGAGCCGCCTCGACCTGGCGCTGAGGTAATCAGCGGAGCGAGATAGGACAACATCTCGGACAGCACCATGGCCGCGTGCCGGCATGCTACCTCGCGGTAATCGTCGCCCTTGTCCACGTCGGCGTGGTCAGAGATGCCACGGATGGCGAGCCACCCAATGGCCGAACCGGAGCCATTGACGGCCTCGTAGAAAGCCTGCGCGACCCCCTTGGCTTCCATCTCCAGCGCCAGGGTCTTGTCGTTGTACTCGGTGACGTATCTGCGGATGTCTGATTCCGCGTCGGCGACAACAGCCTCTCCGGACCCGATTGGGCCGTGCCAGACCGAATACGCGCGCAGCTTCCCGGAACGGTCCATCATGGCGGCACGCCGCGGTTCACCACCACTGCTGAAAAATTCGTTGGCCGCCCGCCGAATCGGCGCCGGAACCGGCAAGCTCCGGCCGCGACGGATGGTCCGGCCTCGGACTTCCTTGCGGAGGTCGTAGTAGATGACGTCCTGGACGACCACGACGTCACCCAAGGCAAGCCGTTGCTGGATGGCTCCTGCAATACCGACCAGGACCGTGATCGCCGGTGAGTAGAACTGTTCCAGATGGTGGTACGCGATGACCGATGACTGCTGACCCTGGTCGAGAGCCTGGGTGGCAACCAGTGTCAGCTCCCGCCCAGCAATCTCTATTTCTGCCTCGTGGAAGACCAAGCCCCCCGGGCCGCCGCGTCGGTGGTACGTGCCGGACTCTTTGAACATGTCGACGACCGCGCTGGTCTCCTCACTGAGAATCGTGATGACGCCGATGTCGGAGCCTCGGTGGCCTTTTGCCGCAGCCTGCTCCCCGGCCGGGGCTGGTCTGTTATTGACCACGCTGGTATGGGAGCCGAAGGCGGATCCGCTTATGGTCACGTTGCCGGAATCGGCGATCACGCCGTTGTTCACTCGGCTCCAGGTGCCTCGATCACTCATCTCAGCTCTGCCCTTCTGGTGCGCCGGGCTGGGCGCCTGCCGCCGGGCCGGCTTCGTTGGTTGTAGACGTGTTCTGGCCGAAGGCGCTGTTGTTGACGGTGGCCGAGCCCGACCCGGTCACGATCACCCCGTTGTTCAAAATGGCGGTCGCCCGCTGCCAGAACTCCGACGTATCCACCTGGAGCCCCTTGAGGTACTCGCCGATCGTCGTGAACAGGCGACGCTCGATGATCTTCGAGTGCTGGAGTATGTCTTGATACTGGAAGTAGGTCTCGTCCGACTCGATGGCGGCACTCTCCCGAATGCTCATCTGCGAGCCAATGTCGGTACGCAGATACTTCCGGGCCGCCTCGTCCTTGTAAGCCCGGAGTGACATCCAGGCCCGCAGGGGGACCCCCATGACCCGGTACCCGCCGACCAGCCTCTCCGGCAGGCCAACGAGATCAGCCCCGATCTCTTTGAGGCTGGCGGCAAATCCAGTTCCGCCGGACTCATCAACAAGGTGATACTCCTGCCGGGTCGGCAGTAAGGCGTAGGTGGAGAACTCCAGGTACAAGGTCCGGCCCTGGAGTGACACGTGCACGAAAACACTGGTGACGATCTCACCGCCCCAGGACTCCACCCGGCAGGCCAGATAGTGGCGGGCCGCGTCCTGCGGATTCTTGATGGCGGCCACGATTGCCTTCTCCACCTCAGTGCTACCCCGGTTCGCGACCAAGGCGCGCCGGAACCGGTCAGCATGGGTGCCTTCGACCAGCACGTGGTCGGTAACGTCAAGACCAGGAAGACGGGTCTCCGGGTTGCTGTCGTTACGAAGGGCGTAGATCATCTTTTTCAGCTGATCGATGACTTCCGCCGTCGTGAAGGGCGGCTCAGCGAACTCCACGTCCGGTTCGAGGCCGGAGAGTTTGGCGTGCACGAGCCGCTGCGCGAACGACCAGCCCTGAAGCCGGACACCACTCCCTATGAACGGGTTCGCGCCGGAGTGGACCGTGAACGGATGGCGCTGCTGGCTGTCGATAGTGCGCATGCGACGCCCGCGTGCTCCCTTGTCCGGGATGTCCACGAATCGGAGGTGCCCGAGCCAGATGTAGCGAATGATGCTCGTTAGCACGATGGCCCCAGCGAGATAACCGAGCACGGCTGCCGCCCCCAGCAGTCCCGTGCGATCAATCCACGGTTCACCCGCTTCGCCCGCGTGGCCGGTGATCTCATACGAAAAGCACATGGACACGACCAGCGCGACACCGAGCACGTAGAGCAGCCGACGCTGGAACTTGCTGCGGACCTGAAGGCGCTGCAGCTCGAGATACGTAGCGTCTCCGTTGGAGTAGAAACCGATTAAGCCCGCGGTGAGTCGGCCCATTGTGCGCAGCGCGTACCAGATCAGCAACACCAGCAGCGCGATGACCGTACTCAGCAGGTAGTTCACGAGCCCTATGAACAGCACACCGAGGACGACCAGGTTCTGACCGGCATCCAGCCACCAGGCCCGCCAGGCGTGCCACAGGACGAAGACGATGTCGAAGCCATGCGACGGGGCGACCCGCCGCACGCGATCGTTGTAGACGTCATTGAGCAAACTGTTGCGAAAATCGGCATCGACGTAGGTTGCGGCACACATACGGCGATCGGCCGTTCGGCGAAGGTAGTTCTCATCCTCCGGCGGGAGATCGATGCCGTCAGCAGGCGGGCTCGGAGTGTCGACGCTCATCCTGGACCTGCTTGCAGTCCAGGATCGCTGCACGTGCTGGCAAGTTGCATGATCACGACACCTCACACTGCGCCGCTACCACTTTAGGTAGTTATAACCTAAAGTGGCCGCTAGTTAAAGTCAATACGACCTTTAGTAGGGTGAGGGCGATGACGGACATGCCCGCTGCGGCGGGTGTTGTGGCTCCCGTCTCGGTGACAGTCGATCTGGCCATCTTCACTGTCCGGGACGCTGAGCTCCATGTGCTGCTGATCAAGCGCGGCAAGGAGCCATTTCTTGGTGCCAGTGCACTTCCCGGGGGCTATGTTCGCTACGGCGAGACCCTGGAGCAGGCTGCCCGGCGCGAACTGAGTGAAGAGACCGGTGTCGACAGCGGCGATCTTCACCTGGAGCAGGTGAGAACCTACGGCGACCCCGAGCGTGACCCACGCGGCCGGGTCATCACCGTGGCCTACTTGGCGCTGGGAGCCGATCTGCCCACTCCGTGCGCGGGTACGGACGCACAGATGGCCGAGTGGGTAACGGTTACACAGGCGTTGGAGCGCAAAGCGGAACTCGCTTTCGATCACGCGGAGATCCTCAGTGAGGCTCTAGAACGAGCGCGATCTCAACTGGAGTACACGACGGTCGCGACCGCCTTCTGCCACGAGCCTTTCAGCGTCATCGACCTACGCCACGTCTACGAAGCGGTCTGGGGGTTTCACATCGACCCCAGCAACTTCCGGCGCAAGGTGACGCGCGCGGACCATTTCCTCGAACCTACCGGCGAGCGGAGGTACCCGGAAACGGGGCGCCCGGCCACTCTGTACCGGAGAGGCTCGGCAAAGCTGCTGTTTCCTCCGCTCCTACGGTCAAGCGACAACATCAACACGCAATCCAGAGCCGAACCGGTTCGTTAGCGCTGCCCCACGGCGGCCAGAATGTTTCTGGTGGCCGGGCACGCCGACCATGCACGAGCGGGAGGACCACCATGAAGGTCACGGTGATCGGGACGGGGCACATCGGCGGGACGCTGGGGAGCAAGTGGCGGGCGGCCGGGTATGAGGTGACCTACGGGTCGCGGCGGGGCGGCGACGGGCAGGATGGGCCGGGCGGGGCGCCCCGGCGAGAGATTGGCCAGGCCATCGGCGGGGCCGACGTGGTGGTGCTGGCGGTGCCGGGCGGGGCCGTGGGCGAGGTGCTGGCCGAGCACGGGCCGGCGCTGAGCGGCACGGTGGTGGTGGACGCGACCAACCGGATGGGCGCTGACCGCACCGACAACCAGGAAGCGATCGCGGCGGCCGCGCCGGACGCGAAGTATGTGCGGGCGTTCAACATCTACGGGTGGGAGAACTTCGCCGACCCGCACCCCGGGACCACGCTGTTCTTCGCGGCCGACCCGGGCGCCCGGGCGGTGACCGAGGAACTGGTGCGGGCGATTGGCCTGGAGCCCGCCTACGTTGGTGGCACCGAGGCCACCGGCACGGTGAACGGCCTGGCCGCGCTGTGGTTCTCGCTGGTGCAGCAGCACGGCGGGGAGCGCCGGCTGGCGCTACGGCTGCTTGGCTGAGGCGTCGCCACGCAGGTGGCGGGCGATGGCTTCGGCGACGGCGGCGGGGCGTTCGCGGGGCAGGAAGTGGCCGGTGCCGGGGAGTTCGATGCGGTCGTAGGCGCCGGCGAACATGTCGGCGTTGCCGCGGCTGGCGGCGGCGATCTCGCAGCCGTCGTCCAGGCCGTAGAGGAAGGTCACCGGGACTTCGATGCGGGGCCACTGGTCCAGGCGGGCCTGGGCCGCGGCGTAGTGGGGGCGGCCGGGGGCGGCCCCGGTGCCGTGCCGGTAGTAGTGCACGACGGCCTCGATGAACTGGGCGGTCTCGGTGCCGCGGAGCACGGCCTGCAGGTCGGCCTCGTCCAGCAGCAGGGACGGCGACCACTCGGCCCAGCAGCGGCGGATGAAGGCGCGCGGGTGCACGGCGAACCGCTCGGCCCCGGCGTCGGTGCACAGCCAGTACCGGTACCAGGCTCGCTCGGCCTCGGTGAACCGCTCGGCCGCGTTCAGGTGGTGCATGGGCCCGTAGGCGGTGGCCATGGTGACCAGGCCGGTCACCCGCTCCGGGGCCAGCACCGCGGCCGCGTGCGCGGTGCGCGCGCCCCAGTCGTGGCCGGCCAGCACCACCTGGTCCAGTTCCAGGGCGTCCAGCAGGTCCAGCAGGTCGGTGGCGAGCGCCGCGACCTGGGCTCCGCCCGCGTCGTCCCAGGTCTCCGGGCGGACCCGGCTGCCGCCGTAGCCGCGCAGGTAGGGGCGGATGACCCGCAGCCCGGGCGGCAGCTGCGGCACGACCTGCTCCCAGGTGGCCGGGATGTCGGGGAAGCCGTGCACCAGCACCACCGGCCGCCCGTTCGGGTCGCCGTCTTCGAGGTACTCCAGCTCGGCGACTGGGGTCTGGATCAGCGGCACCCGCCCACCATAGACAGCAGGGCCCGCCCCAGGTGGGGCGGGCCCTGCACTTCAGCCTTGCTGCCGGCGCTTACCGGCAGGCGCACCCGTGGCCGGCCGCCCAGGCCAGCTCGGGCACGAAGTACGCGCCGTTGATGGTGCCCACGCCGGAGGCCAGGTCGTAGCCGGGCCGGGCGCTGTAGCCCTTGACCGTGTACAGCTTGCCGTTCTGGGTGAACGACACGGTGTTGTTGCCGGAGGTGACGTCCACGATGCCGCGGGCGTGCGACGCCGACAGCTGGTACAGCGCCGGGTTGATCAGGCCCAGCGGGTGACCGGCCACCTGGTCGGCCAGGGCCACCACGCCGGAGAAGATCGGCGTGGCCTCGCTGGTGCCGCAGGTCGGGTACCAGCCGGCCGGGATGCCGCCGTAGCTGTTGTAGGTGTCGACGGCCCCGTTGCAGGCGCCGCTCATCGAGATGTCCGGCACGCCGCGCTGGTTGCCGACCACGTTCTTGACGCCGTTCTGGTACCAGGGGCGGGAGAACAGGACGGACTTGCCGCCGCCGCCGGCCAGCGGGTTCGGGCCCGCGTTGCCGAAGATGTACTCCTGGGTGGCGTGGCTGTAGGTGTCGTTCCAGACCACGTCCGGGGCGACGTGCTGGCCGACCGCGTTCAGCTTCAGCTGGGTGCCGCCGACCCCGGTGACCAGCGGGTCGCTGTCGGGCCACGACGTCACCGGGTGCAGGTAGTAGGTCTCCTGGTCCAGCCCGACGTCAGCGGCGCCCGAGTCACCGGTGGCGGTGAGGACGGTGACGTGGTGGGCGGCGGCGTTCTCGTACGGGGCGCGCAGCTTCTCGACCGTGGCCTTGTTCGGGAACGTCTGCTCGGTGGCGCTGAAGCTCTGGCTGATCACGCTGCCGAGGTGGTGGTTGATGACGTAGTTCTCGGCCGTGACGATCTGGGGGAAGCCGGTGACGCCTTCGGTCTCCGACACCGGGGTCTCGACCAGCAGGATGTTGGCTCCGGGCGCCATGGTGTGGGCGTACTGGACGTCCAGCGTGGTCTCGCCCGCCCAGCCGACCATGTCGGAGTTGTTCGGGTCATACTTCGGGATCTTGCCCGCGGGGGTGATGACCTTCAGGGACGGCGGCGCGGGCAGGTTGAACGTCTTGTCGAAGACCTGCAGGTCATGCTGGATGGTCGGGGAGCCGAACGAGTCCACGATCACGATCGTCTGGCCCCGGCCGGTGACGCCGTGATGGAACAGCGGGGCCAGGTTGTACGCGGTCTGGATCTGGCCGGGCTCGTAGCAGGCGATCTGGTAGGCGGTCTCGCAGTCGGCCGTGGTCGGCGGCTTGCTGGTCGCGTGCCGGGCGTGCAGGACGCCGGGCTTCAGCTGAATGCTGGCCAGGCCGGTGTGACCGGCCGACGGCGCCGCGCTGGTGGCGGTGCTGGCCGACACCGCCGTCGCCGCGGTGACCGCGGTCGCGGCGGTCAGCGTGAAGGCTCCCGCCGCCACCGCCGCTCTTCGTGCCATGGACATGGCTTCTCCCCACCCGAGTAAAGGGCCCAAATTATGCGGAACTGCGCGGAAGCACCCTAGCACTCAGCGTCGAACATCGATCAAGGCGCCGATGGGTGCTATTTGTGGATTGCTGGTGACAAACCGTGACGGCTACCAGTACCGTCCGGCGGCGGCGAGCTCGGGCACGAAGTATTGCGCGTCGATCGTGCCGAGGCCCGAGGCCAGGTCGTAGCCGGGCCGGGCGCTGAAACCCGGAACGGTGCGCACGGCACCGCCCTGGGAGAACGAAACGGTGTTGTTGCCGGAGGTGACGTCCACGATGCCGTGGGCGCGGGCGGCGGCCAGCTGGTACAGCATCGGGTTGATCAGGCCCAGGGCGTGCCCGGCCACCTGGTCAGCCAGGGCCACCACGCCGGCGAACTCCGGGGTGGCCTCGCTGGTGCCGCAGGTCGGGTACCAGCCCGCGGGCTGCCCGGCGAAGCTGTTGTAGGTGTCAACGGCCCCGTTGCAGGCCGCGCTCATCGAGATGTCCGGCACCCCGCGGCTGTTGCCGACCACGTTGGAGACGTCGTCCTGGTAGGTGGGGCGGGAGAAGTAGATGGACTTGCCGCCCCCGCCGGCCAGCGGGTTCGGGCCCGCGTTGCCGAACAGGTACTCGTTGACGGCCCGGTTGTAGGTGTCGTTCCACACGCTGTCGGGCGCGGTGTGCTGGCCGGCCGCGTTCAGGTGCAGCTGGGTGCCGCCCACCGCGGTGACCAGCGGGTCGCTCGGCGGCCAGGACGTCACCGGGTGCAGGTAGTAGGTCGACCCGTCCAGGCCGACATCGGCCGCGCCCGCGTCCCCCGAGGCGGCCAGCACGGTCACGTGGTGGTCCGCGGCGTTCTGGTAGGCGGACCGGAGCGAGTCCAGGGTGGCCTGGTTGGGGAAGGTCTGCTCGGTGGCGCCGAAGCTCTGGCTGATCACGTCGGCCAGGTTGTGGTTGACCACGTAGTTCTCGGCCTGGACGATCTGCGGGAAGCCCTGGGTGCCCTCGGTCTCCGACACCGGGGTCTCGACCAGCAGGATGTTGGCCTGGGGGGCGATCGCGTGGGCGTACTCGACGTCCAGCGTGGTCTCGCCGGCCCAGCCGACCATGTCGGAGTTGGCCGGGTCGTAGGCCGGGATCTTGCCCGCGGGCGCGATGACGTTCAGCGACGGTGGGGCCGGGATGCTGAACGTGCGGTCGAACACGGCCAGGTCATGCTGGATCGTGGGTGAGCCGAACGGGTCGACGATGGCGATCGTGGTCCCGCGGCCGGTGACGCCGCCCTGGTACAGCGCGCGCAGGTCGTACGCGGTCTGCAACTGTCCCGGCTGGTAGCAGGCCAGCTGGTAGTTGCTCTCACAGAACGAGGTGGTGGGCGGGGCGCTGCTGTGATGTCCGGCGTAGACCACGCCCGTGACCACGCTGGCGGGCCGCGGCGCCGCGGTGGTCGCGGCCGAGGCCGCCGAGCCCGCGGGACCGGCCGATCCGCTCACAGCGGCCACGGCCGCGACCGCGGTCAGCGCGCCCGCCCCCACGGCCGCACTGACAGTACGCACGAGACGCATCTGTTTCCCCCCACGAAGAAGCGCTCAGCTCAGGCCAGGATGCCGGAGCGACACACGGACTACGGAGAGTAGCGGAATGGATGCGCAATGGCCATGGATCGGACCGGTGGGTGAGATCACGATCTGGCTACCGCCACCGGGATTATGTCGCGTCGGATGAGCAGCCCGGCGAAGCGACCTTCGATATATAAAAACTAGGCCGTTTACCCGGTAAGAAGGCGTTTAAACAAGCACTTACGGAAATGTTCAGTGCGACTTGTCTGGCCATCAGTTGGACCGGGCCCGGGATTTACCGCGGAACCCGCCAATGGTCCGGGGCGGAAACGCCGAAAGGCCGGACATGGTCCGGCCTTTCGAAGAGCATGCTGCGGGCCCCGGCCCGCCGTCGGGTGCCGGGGCCTCGCCGCACATAGCTACCAATAATGCCTGCGACCACCGACCGCGTGGCCGACTGCACCCAGTAGCAGGAGGATCAGGCCGATCACCAGGATGATGATGCCGATCGTCCAGAGGATCGCGATCTTCAGGATAAAGCCGACTATCAGGATGATGAGTCCGAGAATGATCATTACAACTCCTGTCGCCTCAGGCACTGTTACGGGGGAGCCGATTGCGTGCCAGATGGCGTGTTCCCGGTGAAACCGAAGAGAAACGCGAGAGCAGGCATCGACTTTTCTGAAGGCCGCGGGAGTCAGGGCGGCAGATGACGGCTTCTTCCAGTATGCGCTGGTGTCGCGGGGATGCAAATCGGGCCGAAAATCATCGGTGGAGAGCCTCAGGACGGCGGGGACGGTTTGGTGGCGCTGGCCACCACTTCCGCGCAGAGGGCCGAGACCTTGCGCCGTTCGGACCGGGCCTGCGCCCGTAGCTGCTCGAACGCGGCCCGGGGGGTGATCCCGTGCCGTCCGACCAGCACGCCCTTGGCCTGCTCGATGATCTGCCGCGAGTCCAGGGCGCCCTGCAGCTGGGTGGCCAGGGCGGATTTCTCCTGGCTCTGCATCATGCTGGCGATCAGCAGCGCGGCCAGGTCGGTGAAGGCCAGCAGGGCCAGCTCCCCCTCCGGGGACCAGGGGCGCGACTTCGCGGACACCACCGTGACCACCCCGACCGCGTCCTGGTTGTAGGGCAGCGGGCTGGCCAGCACCGCCCGCACCTGGCGGGACACGGCGGCGTCGCTGAAGCTCGGCCACCGCTGGTCACTGGCCAGGTCCTCGACCCCGATCAGCTGCTTGTCCTCGTAGGCGGCGATGCACGGGCCTTCGGCGTGCTTGATCTGGAGCTCTTCCAGGTGAGCGAGGCGATCATCGGATGCGGCCACGCTGCGCAGTTGCTGCTCGTCGTCGGTCAGCATCAGCCCGGCCCCGTCCACGTCGAACATCGCGTGCGTGGTCTGCACGATCTCGTGCATGGCGTCCTCGACGCGCATCTCGCCGAAGCGGAACCGGCCCAGCTCCTCCAGGGCGGCCCGGACGTCGTGGAGGGAAACGTTCACGGCTCGACTCTAGCCAGGATTTTTCTGATTCCGGCCATCCGGGCAGGTCGAGCCGATTCAATACTTCTCACTCATCCCGCTCTGTTTCACACAGGAGTCGTCATGCGTAGTGCGCCGACCCGCACGGCCACGCTCGCTCGGGCGGCACTGCTGTTCTCGCTGGCGGTGGTCCCGCTGGCGGCGTGCAGTTCGCCTCATCATCAGATTTCGACCTCGGCCGGAGCGCCGCGGCAGCCGGCTCCGTCGGTCCGGGGCACCGGTGCGGCCAGCGCCGCGCCGGTCCCGGTGCGGCCGTCCGGGACCGCGGCCGGAGGGGTGGCCGTGGCGGCCGGGCCCGGGTCGACCGCGGTGGCTGGTTCTGGGACTGGCGGTTCGGGCGGGGCGTCCGGGATCAGCGGGAGCGCGGCCGCTCTGGCCCCCGGGCACGCCGGGTCGGTGACGGTGGCTGATCTCCGGCCGGTGCGGGCCAACGGCACCGCGACCGCCCCGGTGACCTGCGAAGCAGCCGGCTCGACCTACGTCGCGCTGATCAGCAAGGCGGCCGCGGGCGGTCTGGTCCACTCGTTCACCGTGCGGGTGAGCGGGTACCACGGCTCCGGCCAGTACCGCGGCACGCTCAGCGCCACCGTCACCGGCGCCCACGGCACGGTGGCCTCGCTGACCGGAGCGTCGGCGGTGACGGTGGCCGTGACCAAGACCGGCGGCACGTTCCGGATCAACGTCACCGGCTCCGGCGACCACACCCTCGACACCACCGTGAAGTGGGTGTGCCCGCTGGATTCCTAGCTGTTGCGCGGTTCGGCGGGCTGGGGGCGCAGGCTCGGCAGCAGGACCTTGAGCTCGTCCCACGGGAACGCCGGCGGTTCCGGCTGGACCTGGCCCGCGACCGCGTCGGAGACGGCCAGGCGGCGGGCCGGAGCCGGGGGCAGCTTGCTCGGGTCGAGCAGCAGGGTCACGCCCCATTCCCGCAGCGTGCTCACGCTGCGCACGAACACCGGGTGGGCGGCCAGCGCCGCGTTCGGCCACGGCACCGCGATGATGGGCAGGCCGAGCCCGACCGACTCGTTGAGCAGTCCCAGGGCCAGCGTGTCGCTGATGCCCTGGGCCCACTTGTTCACCGTGTTGAACGTGGCCGGGGCCACCACCAGCGCATCCGGTGACGGCAGCACGTCGGGCTCGTCCGGGCGCTTGTACCGGGAGCGGACCGGGTGGCCGGTCAGCCCGGACAGGTTCCCGGCGTCCAGGAACTTGATGCCGTCCGGCGTGGCGATGACGCAGACGTCCCACCCCTGGACCTGCGCGTCGCGCACGAAAGCGGGCAGCTGGCCGGCTGGGTACGCACCGCACGCGACAACATAGAGGACAGGGCGCGTATCCGCGGGCACGGCAGTCCTTCCGCTCCGGTCATGGGTAGCGGCCACACGTGAGTGGTGGCCAACTTCGAGGGCCAGGTTCAAGAGCCAGTCTTGAGTGGCTGTGGACTAGCACACTATTCCTGGTCACGCACTGCTGCCGTCCCGGCCTTCCTTGATGACATCGTTAAGGAGGGTTCGCCAGGGGTGGGGTCCGGGCGCAAGGATGACGGTATGGCGGTCGATGGCCGGGCGGTGCCGGACTCCGGGCCCGATGCTGGGCCGCGCCCGGCCGAGGGGCGGCCTGACGGTCCAGCCGAGCGGCCGGTGGCTGCGGGCGGGGGGCCGGACAGCCCAGTGGTGGCGGAGACCCGGAGCCGGGCCGAGGTCTACGCCGCGCTGCGGGCGGCTGACCCCGACCAGCCGCGTTCCAGTGGTGATGGGCCGGGGCGGGGTTCGGCGTGGGAAGCGCCCGGGTTAGCCGACCATCCGGCCCGGCCGCGGCCGGAGTCGCTGCACCTGCCGCCCGAACGTCGCGCTCACATCCTCGAAGGGGATGCCGGGGGTGGCGGACACCGGCAGGGGACCGGGCGTCCGGGTAAGACTGAGTTCCCGGCCGACTGGACCGACGAAAAGATCACTGCGAACGTCCTGAGTGTGGCCCGGATCCCCGAACAGGCCAAGTTCCAGCCGAATGGCCGCTGGCGGGTCACGGGTACCCGGGATGAGGTCCGACTTTCGGCTGTGGTCCTGCCCGACGGGCAGATATGGACCGCCTATCCGCTGCCCGGTTCCCCGGGTGTGACCAGGAATCCGAGGAACCCATGATGGACGAGCACGACCTGGCCCAGCGGGCGTACGCGCTGCCGGACACGTTCGCGGGGCGGCTGAGCCCAGCCGATCTGGCCAGCGTGCGCGAGTACGCCGAGGCTGGCGAGTGGGGAGAGGAACTCGACCTGCTCGTCGCGGCCTTGTCGGGGACGCGCCAGCCGGTCTCGATGGCGGAGCGCGACGAACTGGCGGCCCTGGGCGATGCGCTGGGCCTGCCGAGCGAGCCGGTTGGGCGGTTGATTGTCGCGGGATGAAGGCGACCGGTCAGCGGAGGGCCAGGAGAGCGGAGCGGGTGGGTTCGGGGAGGGGCTTGACGGCCTCGCGGAGGGTGACGCCGGAGACGCGGGTGATGCGGGGTTCCAGCCAGGTGGCGACGAGGTCGGGGCGCTTCTTGGCGGTTTCGCGCAGGACCCAGCCGATGGCCTTGCGGATGAAGAACTCCTTCTCGGCCAGCATCTGGTCGGCGTAACGGGAGAAGCGGTCGAAGTCGCCTGCGCCGCGGCGCAGGGGCAGCAGCAGGGACAACAGGGCCGAGCGGCGGATCCAGAAGTCGGGGTCGGTGGCCCAGCGGTCGAGGACGGCGGCCAGTTCGGGATGGCGTTCGGTCAGCGGCCCCATGAGATCGCAGGTCAGCGCGTCGACCAGGGCCCAGGTGCGGGCCTCACGGAGCATGCGCTCGATCAGCGGGATGTCGGGCGGGCCGAGCAGGTCGGGGTTCTGGATGAGCAGCATCTGCGCGGCCATCCGGCATTCGAACACCGGGTTGGCCCACAAACTGGCGGCCAGCGCGGTCAGGTCGTCGTGGCCCAGGCCGGGGTGGGCCCGGCACCAGGTGCGGATCACGGTGCGGGTGGCGGGCACGCCGACGCCGAAGAAGTCGAGATCGCTCTTGAGGTAGGCCTTCTCCTGGGCGGCTCGTTCCGGACGCCCGGCCGTGCGGAGTTCGGCGGCGATCGCGTCGGCGGCGGCGGTCCGGTCCTCCGTTTCGGTCATGGGGCCAGGGTGTCATGACTGGAGTGACAGGCGGGAAATTTGATTCCACGCAATTCCGTCGCGCAATCACATTTTCCGTGCATACAGGATGCAAGTATGAGACGACAGCCGGTAGCGTTGGTTTCATGCCCGGAGGCGACGCTTCGCACCGCAGCCCCGAGGAGCCGGGGTTTTCGGCTGAGACCGATATCGTGGCTGGTCACAGCGATCGGACTGGCTCGTCGCGACCGGCTGACGGGCCGCCGGGCAGTTGGCCCGGCCGCCCCGGCCGGTCCCGGGCCGAGCAGCGCGAGATCCTGGCTCAGTTCGAAGCGGCGATCGCCGGGATGCACACCCGCGAGATTCAGATCGGCCTGCGGCAGTTGCTCGGTGGCCTCAGTTCTTCGCCGGGCGCCGGGAAGCGAGAGGCCACTGAGATCACCCGGAGGCTCGAGGCTGAGCGGTCTGGGGCTGCTGGGGCTGACGAGTGCGAGGTGCCGGTGGCCTGGAGCGGAGCCGGACCGGGGTCTGGAGACGGGTCTGGGGGCTGGGGCTGGAGGAGGGCTGGGCGGGGGCTGGAGCAGCGGGGTTGGGCTGAGGCGGGTCGGGCGCTGGACGGTGGCGACGGCCGGGGTCGGAGCCTGGCGGGCACGGCCGGGACGGCTGGATCAGGTGCCGCGGATCGTCGCGGAGCTGGTGCGGGCGGTGCGGACGCCCAGTGCGCGGCGGCAGTTGGCGCGGCTGGTCGGGGAGGCCGAGCTGCAGCAGCCGGTCACCATCGACCTGGACACGGCCGCGCGGATGGTCCGGCCTTACACCTGGCTACTGGGCCGGGTCGGGCACGAGGGAATCCGGCTGACCGACGCCGGGCACCTGCCGCCGGGTGAGGTGGCGGCGGTGATCGGCACGCTGGGCCTGAGGGCTGGCGGGACGGCCCGGGTGGGGTCGCCGGTCAAGCGCGAGAACCAGGCACCCGCGGTCGTCCAGCTCCGTGAGTCGGCTCAGGCCACCGGTCTGGTCCGCAAGGAGCGGGGCCGGCTGCTGCGCACCGACATCGGCGACGAACTGCAGTCCGACCCGGCCGGGCTGTGGTGGCATCTGGCGGCCCGGATGCCGCTGTGTTCGGCGGCGGTCAGCGAGGCTGAGCCGGGGCTGATCCTGCTGGTCTGCGTGGCCGCCCGGTTCACCGATACCCTGGACATGACCATCGCCCGGATGCTGACCGCACTCGGCTGGGGGCACCGGGACGGCAGTCCGCTGACCGGCCACGAGGCAGCTCGGGCCACCAGCGGCACCCACGCGGTGCTGCGCCGGCTGGGTGCGCTGCCGGATGACCGGCGGCCCGGGCCCGGGCCGGGGCCGACGCCGGAGGGAGTGGCGTTCGCCCGGGCCGCGCTGCGCAACTGGCCGGAGCCGGGCTGAGCCGCATCAGTCCTGGCGCCACATCTCGCGGAGCAGCCAGGCGGCGGCCTTGGGCTGCCGGTCCCGGGTGAACACGCCCTTGTGGTTGCCACCGGGCCGGTGCACGGCCTGTGCGGTGGCGAAGTCGGCGAAGTTCCACACGTGCTCGCCGATCACCTCGGGGATGCGCCGGAACACCCGGAGCGAAGCGGCGATCAGCGCCACCTGGTAGTCCTCGGACCAGATCGTGGCCGGGAGCGCGTGCAGGCCGGCCAGGGCGTCGGCGCCGAACTCGGTCACCACGATCGGCTTGCCGTAACGGGCCCAGGCCCGCAGTTCGTCCTCCAGGTTCCGCTCGGCCGCGGCCAGGTCGCCGGTGTCCACGTACCAGCCGAAGTACCGGTTGACGCAGATCAGATCGAACAGGTCCGTGACCACGTCGGCCTCGGGCGGTGCGGTGGCCACGTTGGCGAAGCACAGCGGCCGGGTCGGGTCCAGTTCGCGGGCCGAGGCCACCAGCGGCTTGAAATAGTCACGGGACGCGGCCTCGGCACTGTCCGGCTCGTTGGCGATCGACCAGGCGATCACGCACGGGTGATTCCGGTCCCGGGTGATCAGCTCGGTGAGCGCGGCCTGGTGGGCCGCGGCGGCGTCGGCCCCGATCCGGTCCGGGCCGAAGGTCCGGGCCCCGGGGTCGCCCATGTGGCCCAGGCTCAGGTGCAGGCCGACCGCGGGTGTCTCGCCGATGACCAGCAGGCCCCGGCGGTCGGCGTAGTCGAGGACCTCTTCGGCGTACGGGTAGTGCGAGGTGCGGAACGAGTTGGCCCCGATCCAGTCCAGCAGCGCGAAGTCGCGGACCATCCGCGCGTCGTCGTGGCCCTTGCCGCGCAGGGCCCCGTCCTCGTGCATGCCGAAGCCGCGCAGCCGGATCGGACGACCGTTGAGCAGCAACTGGTCGGCGGCCACCCGCACCGTGCGGATGCCGACCGGCAGGGCGTATTCGTCCTGGCCGTGAGCCAGGTCCAGCCGGTACAGGTACGGGTCCCCGGGCTGCCAGGGCCTGGCCTCCGGCACCGCCAGTTCCCCGGCCGGGCCCGTGGCCCGGGCGACCACGGCCCCGGCCGCGTCGCGCAGCACGGCCGAGGTCAGCGCGGTCCCGTAGGCGCCGTGGTCGTCGATGACCTCGGCCTGGTAGCGGACCAGGCCCGCGCCGGACTCCGGGTCGAACTCGGTGGTCAGCGCGACCCCGTCGAGGTAGCTGGGCGGGGTCGCGTACAGCCAGACCGAGCGGTGCAGGCCCGCGTAGTTGTAGAAGTCGTGGAAGTAGCGCTGGGCACGGTGACCGCCCGGGCGGTCCGAGATCACCCCGGGTGGGATGGTGCCCATGGTCAGCTCGTTGTTGACCCGCACCGTGACCCGCAGCGGCTCGCCGAACGTGACCAGCGCGGTGACGTCGGCCTCGAACGGCGTGTAGCCGCCGGTGTGCTCGGCGACCTGGGTGTCGCCGGCCCACAGGGTCCCGTGGTGGGTGGCGGCGTCGCAGCGGAGCACGATGCGCCGGCCCTCCCAGGAACCGGGGACCCACACATCCCGCTGGTACCAGACGTCGCCGACGAACTCGCGCTCGGCGGGGTCGGTGACGAGATCGTTATAGCTCGCCGGGACCGGCATTTCCCGGTTGCCGGGCAGCGGTGCCGCCCACCAGCGGTCCGTCCCGCCCTGGCCGCCGGGGTCGAAACGGAACCGCCACAACCCGTCTAGCCGCAGGTATTCACGGCTGCTGCTCTCCCGGGGGGTCAGCACGGGGGACCAACTCCTTCGCTGGCTGGCTTCGGTCACCTGAAATAGGGCCAAGCCGACCGTAACCGTTCAGGCCTTGACACAAGACTTAACACACAACTTAAATCAGACCATAAATTTAGTGGCCCACAGGGAGCGGTATTCGAAATCGGCGGGGCGATCCGCGGGCAGCCAGCCCGGGTCGCATCTCCGGAGGAGGCGGGACGCGGGCTCGGAGGAACGGGGTCGCGGTCCGGGTCAGCCGGGGCCAAAGCCCCGAACGAGCCAGAGCGGACGTCCGGTCAGCCGGAACCGAAGTCCCGGACAAGCCGGGACCGAAGTCCGGTCAGCCGGAACCGAAGTCCGGCCAGCCGGAGCCGAAGTCAGTCAGCCGGACCGAAGTCCCGGCAAACCGGGACGGAAGTCCGGCCAGCCGGAACCGAAGTCCCGGTTGACCGGAGCGAGGCCAGGCCGAGCCGGGAACACGGACCCGGCCAGGCCGGGGTCGTGCCCGGGCAGCCGGGCGGGTTCCGGTCAGCTGGTGGGTTCCGGTCGGCCGGGCGGGTTCTGGTCGGCCGGGCGGTGGGTGGTCTGGGTCGCGGCAACAGGGGCCGCGCGACGCGGGCCGGGGTGGCCAGAGTGGCCATGCACCGCCACTGGGCTTCGGATAACGCGAATTTTTGGATGAGCCTCACAGAAGAGGAGCACTGCCCGTGCGTATCACCCGTATTTCGGCCGCGGCAGCGGCGGCAGCGGCCGTGTGTGTGGCCGCGGCCGCATGCGGCGGCGGATCGTCGTCCGGCGGTTCCGGTGGCGGCAGCACCGGTTCGACCAAGAACGCCACGATCACCTACTGGGCCAGCAACCAGGGCGCGAGCCTGCAGGCCGACTACAACACGCTGGGCCCGGAGCTGAAGAAGTTCAAGCAGCAGACCGGGATCACCGTGAAGCTCCAGGTCATCGGCTGGGCCGACCTGCTCAACCGGATCCTGGCCGCGACCACCTCGGGCCAGGGCCCGGACGTGGTCAACATCGGCAACACCTGGTCGGCCTCGCTGCAGGCCACCGGGGCGTTCCTGCCCTTCGACCAGAGCACGATCAACCAGGTCGGCGGGACCAGCCACTTCCTGGCCTCGGCCATGGGCTCCACCGGCGCGGTGGGCAAGACGCCGACCGCGGTGCCGATCTACTCGCTGGCCTACGGCCTGTACTACAACAAGGCCGAGTTCAAGGCGGCCGGCATCGCCAGCCCGCCGACCACCTGGAGCCAGTTTGTGGCCGACGGCAAGAAGCTGACCCACGGCAGCCAGTACGGCATGGCCATCGAGGGCGCGAACGTCTCGGAGAACATCCACAACATCTTCGTGCTGTCCAAGCAGAAGGGCGGCAGCTTCTTCGACTCGGCCGGCAACCCGACCTTCACCACCGCGCCCAACGTCGCGGCCGTGCAGCAGTTCGTCAACTTCATGGCCACCGACAAGATCGCCAACCCCGGTGACGCCGAGTACGACCAGAACCAGTCGCTGTCCGACTTCGCCAAGGGCAAGGCGGCCATGCTGCTGTGGCAGGCGGCCGGCACCACCCTCAAGGCGGACGGCATGAGCCCCGGCGCCTACGGTGTCGCCCCGCCGCCGGTCGAGTCGGGTACGCCGAGCGCGTCCAACCCGAACTCGATGGTGGCCGGCATCAACATCGCGGTGTTCAAGGACTCCAAGAACCAGGCGGCCGCGCTGAAGTTCGTCAAGTTCATGACCAGCCAGTCCGAGTCGACCCTGCTCAACGGCAAGTACGGCTCGATCCCGCCGGTCAAGGCGGCGCTGGCGGCCACCCCGGCGGCCAACCAGGAGCAGACCGTGCTGCGTAACGTGCTCAGCACCAGCGCGGCCGCCCTGCCCCAGGTGCCCAAGGAAGCCCAGTTCGAGACCACGGTCGGCACCGCGGTCAAGAACCTGTTCGCGGACGCGGCGGCGGGTAAGCCGGTCAGCGCCGCGACCGTCAAGGCTCAGCTGTCCAGCGCCCAGCAGCAGATGGCGGGCTAGGCGGCTACGTGACGGTCAGTATTCACCAGGACGCGCCCTCGGCCGGCTCCGACGCCGGCCGGGGGCGCGAGCCCGCGCCGCGGACCCGGTCGACCCGGCTGCTGCAGCGGATCCGCAAGGGCGGCCTGCCGTACCTGTTCCTGCTGCCCGCGCTGGTCCTCGAGCTGCTCATCCACTTCGTCCCGATGATCTTCGGGATATTGATCAGCTTCAAGCAGCTGACGCTGTTCTTCATCCGTAACTGGTCCGGCGCGCCCTGGGCGGGCTGGAGCAACTACCACGTCGCCGTCGACTTCCACGAGGCGATCGGCAGGGCGTTGCTGCACTCGTTCTGGGTGACCTGCGCCTTCACCGTGCTGGCGGTCGGCCTGTCCTGGCTGTTCGGCACGGTGGCCGCCATCTTGACCCAGGACTCGTTCCGGGGCCGGGCCGCGCTCCGCACCATCTTCCTGACCCCGTTCGCGCTGCCGGTCTACGCCTCGGTGATCGTCTGGGCGTTCATGTTCCAGTACAACAACGGCCTGGTGAACCAGCTGCTGCACAACACGCTCGGCATCACCAGCAAGCCGTCGTTCTGGCTGATCGGGCACAACAGTTTCTTCGCGCTGGTCATCATCTCGATCTGGCGCAACTGGCCGTTCGCGTTCCTGTGCGTGATGGCCGGGTTGCAGGGCATTCCGCACGACCTCTACGAGGCGTCGGCCATCGACGGGGCCGGCGTCTGGCAGCAGATCCGGCGGATCACCATGCCGTCGCTGCGCCCGGTCAACCAGGTGCTGGTGCTGGTGCTGTTCCTGTGGACGTTCAACGACTTCACCACGCCGTTCGTGCTGTTCGGGTCGTCGGCTCCGAACCCGGCCGACGTCATCTCGATCCACATCTACCAGGCCTCGTTCGTGACCTGGAACTTCGGCGAGGGCTCGGCCATGTCCGTGCTCATGCTGCTGTTCCTGCTGGTGGTCACGGCCATCTACCTGATCTTCACGTCCCGGAGGAGGACCAGCAATGGCTAAACGCCGCAGCCTGATGGCGCCGCCGCCGTCCTTCCTGTGGACCCGGCGGATCGTGCTCACCGTGCTGGCCTTGTTCGCGCTGGTGCCGGTGTACGTGATGATCAGCAGCTCGGTGAAGCCGCTGCAGGACGTGACCAGCACCTTCCGCTGGATCCCGGCCCCGATCACGTTCGCCCCGTACCACGACATCTGGTACACGGTGCCGCTGGCCCGGTACTTCCTGAACTCGCTGATCGTCTCGGCGGCGGCGTCGGCGCTGTCGGTGGCGGTGGCGGTGTTCGCCGCCTACGCGGTCAGCCGGTACGGGTTCCGGGGCAAGCGGGTCTTCACCACCGCGGTGCTGTCGACCCAGATGTTCCCCGGGATCTTGTTCGCGCTGCCGCTGTTCCTGATCTTCGTCAGCATCGGGAACGCGACCGGGATCCCGCTGTTCGGATCCAGGGGCGGGCTGATCATCACCTACCTGACGTTCTCGCTGCCGTTCGCGATCTGGATGCTGACCGGGTACTTCGAGTCGGTGCCCAAGGCCCTGGACGAGGCGGCCCTGGTCGACGGCTGCGGCCCGGTCCGGGCCCTGTTCCGGGTGGTGATCCCGGCCGCGCTGCCCGGCATCGTCGCGGTCTTGATCTACGCCTTCATGACCGCGTGGGGCGAGGTGCTGTTCGCCTCGGTGATGACCAACAACACCACCCGCACCCTGGCCGTCGGCCTGGCCGACTACTCGACCGAGAACAACGTGTACTGGAACCAGATCATGGCCGCCTCGCTGGTAGTGAGTGTGCCGGTGGTGGCGGGCTTCCTGATCATGCAGCGCTACCTGGTGGCCGGGCTGACGTCCGGCGCCGTCAAGTGAACTGAACTTTCCTGCCAGCAGAAAGGTGGTCGATGGACGACCTCAGCGTGCTTCCCGACGGCTTCACCTGGGGCGTAGCAACCTCGGCCTACCAGATCGAGGGGGCGGTGGCCGAGGATGGCCGGTCCCCCTCGATCTGGGACACCTTCTCCCACACTCCGGGCAAGACCGCCGGCGGGGACACCGGGGATATGGCCTGCGACAGCTACCACCGCTGGCCCGAGGACCTCGGGCTGATGAAGGAACTCGGCGTCGACGCCTACCGCTTCTCGATCGCCTGGCCGCGGGTCATGCCCGGCGGGGGCGGGCCGGTGAACCCGGCCGGGCTGGCCTACTACGACCGGCTGGTCGACGCGTTGCTGGCCGCGGGCATCACGCCCTACCCCACCCTGTACCACTGGGACCTGCCGCAGGCCCTGCAGGACCGCGGCGGCTGGGCCTCCCGGGACACCGCCGGCTGCCTGGCCGAGTACGCCTCGGTGGTGGCCGGCCGCTCGGCGACCGGGTGAGCAACTGGGTCACGGTCAACGAGCCGCGCTGCGCCGCGTGGATCGGGCACCTGGAAGGCCGCCACGCTCCCGGGATAGCTGACATCGATGTCGCCGTGCCGGCCTCGTTCCACCTGCTGCTCGGGCACGGCCTGGCCGCCCAGGCCGTGCGGGCGGCCGTGCCCGGGGCCCGGGTCGGGCTGGTCAACGTGCACCACACCTGCGAGCCCGCCAGCAACCGCGAGGAGGACATCGAGGCCACGGCCCGGTTCGACGGGCACGTCAACCGCTGGTGGCTCGACCCCATCCATGGCCGCGGATTCCCGGCCGACATGCAGCGCGTGTACGGGGTGGACCTGCCGGAGCGGCCGGGCGACCTGGCCACCATCGCCACGCCCCTGGACTTCCTGGGCGCCAACTACTACTCCCCCGCCGTCATCAGCGACGACCCCGGCGGCCCGGTGCCCTACGCCCGGGACGTGCCGCCGGACGGAGTACCCCAGACCATGCTGAACTGGGAGATCCGTGCGGCCGGGCTGGAGCAGGTGCTGGTCCGGCTGGCCCGCGAGTACGGGGCCCACGAGGTCATCGTGACCGAGAACGGCTCAGCCTGGGCCGACCGCCTCAGCCCCGACGGGCAGGTCCACGACGACGAGCGACTGCGCTACCTGGAGGAGCACCTGGCCGCGTGCGGGCGGGCGGCGCGGCAGGGCGTCCCGCTGGCCGGGTACTTCGCCTGGTCCCTGCTGGACAACTTCGAATGGGACTACGGTTACGACGCGCGCTTCGGTCTGGTCTACGTGGACTACACGACCCAGCAGCGGGTGATGAAGGACAGCGGCCGCCGGTACGCCGACATCATCGCCGCGCACGGCCGCCGGGCCGAACTGGCAACCTGACCCGCCCGGTTAAGCGCTTACCGCGCCCACTTATTATAAGGATTGAGTGAAGGCCGAGTCGCGTCTGAGCGAAGGGGGACTCATGCCGGAGCGAAGGCGATGGACCGTCCGTGACCTGCGGCGGGACAACCGCTCGGTGCTGGCTGGTCGCTCTACTTCGACCAGCCGTGCAGTCGTCAGGACCTGTCCGAGGCCACCGGGCTGAGCTCGGCCTCGGTCAGCAATGTGATCCGCGAGCTGATCGCCGAGGGCATCGTGATCGAGGCCGGCTCGGTCGACTCCGACGGCGGCCGGCCGCGGGTGCTGCTGCGCATCAACCCCGACTTCGGCTACGTGGTCGGCATTGACGTGGGCGAGACCCGGGTCCGGGCCGAGCTGTTCGACCTGACCATGAACGTGCGGGCCAACGCCGACTACCCGCTCGAGCCGCGCGAGCACGGCGTGGACGTGGTGATCGACCGCATCCTGGCCTGCCTGCGGGACGTGCTGGCCGAGAGCGGCGTGCCGCCGGAGTCCATCCTGGGCGTCGGGGTGGGCGTGCCCGGGGTGGTCGAGCACGGCCCCGAGGTGCTGCTGTACGGCCAGACCTACGGCTGGGACGCGGTACCGCTGGAACGGCTGCTGCGGGCCGGTACCGACCTGCCGCTGTACATCGAGAACGGCGCCAACACCCTGGGCCAGGCCGAGCTGTGGTTCGGCGCGGGCCAGGGGGCCCGGCACGGCGTGGTCGCCCTGATCGGGTCCGGCGTGGGGGCGTCGATCATCGGGCACGGCGCGGCCGAGCGGGCCGGCACGTCCAGCGGCACCGAGTGGGGCCACACCACGATCATGGTCGGGGGCCGGGACTGCCGCTGCGGGTCGCTGGGCTGCCTGGAGGCCTACGTCGGGGCCGAGGCCATCCTGGACCGGTACGCGCAGGCGCGCCACGAGGCCCAGGGCGAGGCCGATGGCCAGGGCTGGCAGCAGCTGCTGCCGGGCCAGGACGAGGAGACCGCGCTGGCGGCGCTGGCCGACCTGGCCGAGACCTCCCCCGAGGCGGCCAAGGTGCTCGACGACACCGCGCTCTACCTGGGTGCGGGCATCGCCGATCTGATCAACCTGTTCGGCCCGGACCAGATCATCCTGGGCGGCTGGGCCGGGCTCCTGCTCGGTCAGCGGCTGCTGCCCGCCATCCGGTCCTCGGCCCGGGAGCACGCGCTCAGCCACCCGTACGCGGAAACCACGATCAGCGTGGGCCGGATCGGCCCGGACGCGGTGGCGCGCGGCGCGGCCACCCTGCCCATCCAGGCCTTCCTGAACGGGACCGCCGTACCGGCGGACCGCCGGGGCGACGTGGCCGGCCACGCGGGCTGATTCCGGCGGGATCGCCGCCTTTCCCGGGCGGACCTTTGTGGTGGTTTGGGTAGTGATGCGTGGCCTGGCCGGCCGGCGCGCGACCCATTTAGTCCAATAATCCCGATGTACCACGCTATATATGGCCGATGCCCTATCGTGATCTGCCGATACGTGGTGAGCGCGGGGCTTCCATGTGTCCTGCACGGTGGCGGGTTATTGGCCGGAGTTTTTGGCCGGTGCTGCTGCCGGGCGGGGCGGCCACGAATCGTCGAAAACGGACGACGATACGAGGTGGATATATGGCAACGGGGCGACCTTCGCACCGCAGTCCGAAACAGCCTTACAGCACGCGGAAGCGTTACCTGTGGGCGCTGACCGGGCTGCCGGTGGTGGCCGCGGCCGGGCTGTACGTGGCGATGGCCCCGGGCGCTACGCCCACCCAGACGCAGGACCACATCACCGTGGCCGGCGGGCCCGGCCAGGCCCACACCAAGCCAGGCTCGGTGACCGAGGTCCAGGCCGCCTCCCAGTGCACATCGCAGGGGGGCACGGCCACGGGCACGGGCAAGAGCGCGGCCTGCCCGGTGGGGGCCATGGGCATCGCCAAGATGCCGGCCCGCACCTACCGGCCGCGCCCCAAGCCGTCCGCGACCTCCGCGTCGGCGTCCGCCTCGGCCTCGTCTTCGTCACCGGGCAGCACGGCGCCGTCGTCATCGGCCCCGGCCACCGGGTCCACGGGAACCAGCCCGTCCCAGCAGGGCACCCCGGCCGACCAGGTGCTGGCCCTGATCAACCAGGCCCGGTCCCAGAACGGCCTGCCCGCGCTGACGTTCTCCTCCGGGCTGAACACCAGCGCGTCCCAGCACAACCTGCTGATGGCTCAGGGCTGCGGCCTGTCCCACCAGTGCGCGGGTGAGCCCGCGATCGGCGACCGCGAGACCGCGGCCGGCGTGCACTGGACCTCAGCGGGCGAGAACATCGGCGAAGAGGGCCCGATCAGCGACGACACCAGCGCCATCGCCCAGGCCGCGGTGGCCCTGACCCAGGACATGCTGAACGAGCAGCCGCCGAACGACGGTCACCGCAAGAACATCCTGTCCTCGTCGTTCGCGCACATCGGCATCGCCGTGTACCGCGACGGTTCCGGTACCGTCTGGCTGACCCAGGACTTCTCGAACTAGGCGATCGGCCCACGCCTCATCCCCGGCCTCAGAAGACGCCGGGGATGAGGCGTTTGTGGTCGGCGGCGAAGGTGGCGTAGTCGGCGCCCAGGGACTCGCGTAGCTGGCGTTCCTCGACGCGGATGCGGACGGTCAGGCCGGCGCCGGCCAGGGCGGCCGCCGCCAGCAGGCTCCAGACGTCGCCACAGGCCAGCGCGTAGCCGGCCACGCCCAGGCTCAGACCGGTGTAGGACGGATGGCGCACGAACCGGTACGGGCCGGTGGTGACCACGGTGTGCCCGGTCTGGATGCGGATCGAATACTGGAAGAACCGGCCCAGCGTGATGATCGACCAGGCGCGGATGACGATGCAGGCCACAATCAAGGTGAGGCCGGTCACCACCGGCCAGATCCGGCCCCCGGGCCACAGCAGGCCGCCGCGGCGGCCCAGGATCTGGGCCGCGATCACCGCGGCCGCGACGGTGACGTACATCAGCACGTAGGTCGGGTCCCGGATCACGGTGTTGCCCCGGCCCGCGCGCAGCCACTGCCGGGTGTTCATCACCGCCTCGAACAGCCACCAGGCCGCGGACACGCCGATCAGAGCGCCCTGGGCCGGGCCGGCCGTGAAGACGAGCGGTTGGGTCACCCGCCAATTACAGCACCGCCGGCCGCGTTCAGGACGCGACCGGCGGTGCCGACGTTCAAGCCTCGGTTTAGAGGGGGACGACCTGCTCCGCCTGGGCCCCACGGGCGCCCTGGCCGATCGTGAACTCCACCCTCTGGTTCTCCTGCAAGCTACGGTAGCCATCAGTCTGAATGGCGGAAAAGTGCACGAAGACGTCGGCTCCGCCGTCGTCCGGTGCAATGAAGCCATAGCCCTTGTCAGCGTTGAACCACTTGACGGTTCCTTCTGCCATTCCCTATCTCCACTACAACGATCTTCGGGACCACTTGTGTGTCCCCGGGCTGTTGCGACCGCCCGTCTCGCAGGAGAGCCCTGGGCGCCCGCTGTCAGAATTCGCAGGCACCGTGACCGGACAACGAACTTCGACGACAACCACCGGCTATTTAACACCATGCCGTGCGCCGATGTTGCCGGACGCAGCACGCGCGGCATCGAGGGCCCGCATCACGTCGAGGGTTCCGGCCAGCGGCATGACCGGTGATTCAGTCAGTCCGGCCCGCAGGCACCGGGCCACCTCGGCGGCCTCGTAGGTGAACCCCTCGCCCTGCAGGGTGATCTGCTTGGTGCGCGGCTCGCCATGGGCGGGGATCAGCGTGTAGCTGTCCGGCTTGAAGAACGGTGCGCCGGTCGCCGACCCGACGGTGATGACGCCGCCGGTGCCGGTGATCGTGGCCACCCGCGGCGACTGGGCCCACAGACCGCAGTAGTAGAGGCCGATCGCGCCGCCGGGGTAGCGGGCGACCACCGCGGTGCTGGCGTCCACCCCGGTGGGCCCGGGGCTGGCCACGGCCTTGATCTCATCGGGCGCGCCGAGCAGCATCGAGCCGAACGACACCGGATAGACGCCCAGGTCGAGCAGGGCTCCCCCGGCCAGGGCCGGGTTCCACAGCCGGTCGTCGGGGTTGTAGTCGGCGGCCCCGGACAGGTCGGCCTGGACCGCGACGACCCGGCCCACGGCGCCGCCGTCGACCAGGTCGGTGACCTCACGCACGATCGGGTTGAACCGGGTCCACATGGCTTCCATGGCGAACAGCCGCCGGCTGGTGGCCAGCGCGATCAGCTGGGACGTCTCGGCGGCGGTGACCGTGAACGGCTTCTCGACCAGGACCGGGCGGCCCGCCTCCAGGCAGATCCGGGCCCCCTCGTAGTGCTCGGAGTGCGGGGTGGCCACGTAGATGACGTCCAGGCTGTCGTCGGCGGCCAGGGCCGCGTAGGAGCCGTAGTAGCTCTCGATGCCGAAGTCGGCGGCGAACTGCTGGGCCCGGCCCGAGGACCGCGAGCCGACCGCGGCCGGGACCTGGTCCTTGAGCAGCAGCAGATCGGCCACGAAACTGCGGGCGATGCGGCCCGCGCCCAGGATGCCCCAGCGGATCGGCGGCTGCGCGGTCTCGACTTGCGCCTCAAGCGTCATGTCCTTGAGGGTAACCAGGCCAGCGCGGATGGCCCGGCCCGGGCGGCGACGCTGGCGCACCCGGGACGGTTCAGGACCGGGTTCACGGGTAGCCGCCGATCATGGACGAGTCGCTGAGAGCCGTGTTGTTCGACGTGGACGGCACGCTGGCCGATACCAACTACCTGCACGCGGTGTGCTGGTGGGAGGCGTTTTCGCAGTCCGGATTCGACGTGCCGATGGCCAGAATTCACCGGGCCATCGGGATGGGTTCGGGCCAGATGCTGGACGCGCTGTTGCCGGAGGGCCGGGACCGCGATCAGGACGGGTCCATGAAGGCCGCGCACAGCGCCCTGTACGCGACGTTCTGGACCCGGGTGCGGCCGCTGCCGGGCGCGCCGGACCTGCTGCGGGCCTGCCGGGAGCGGGGCTGGCGGGTGGTGCTGGCCAGTTCGGCCGACGAGCACGAGTTCGGCGCGCTGCGGGCCGCGCTGGACGCGGACGACGCCATCGACGGCGCGACCTCGTCCGGGGACGTGGAGCAGAGCAAGCCCGCGCCGGACCTGGTCCAGGTGGCGCTGGACAAGGCCGGGGTGCCACCCGGGGCCGCGGTGTTCGTGGGCGACACCGTGTGGGACGTGCAGGCCTGCCAGAAGGCCGGAGTGCCGTGTATCGGGCTGCTGAGCGGCGGCATCGGCCGCGACGAACTGAGGGAAGCCGGGGCGGCCGAGATCTACGACGACCCCGCGGCCCTGCTCCAGACGGTCCGGGATCGGCCGCCCGGCCGGCTGCTGGGGCGCCGGAACGGTGATTGATACTCTCGCGATACGGTTACGGCGATGAACGAGTCTTTGTCCACGGCGACCGACGACCGTCCAGTGGTGGCGGTGGCCAACCGGCTACCCGTCCAGCACGGCGACGACGGCTGGGAGCTGTCCCCGGGAGGCCTGGTCACCGCGCTGCGGCCGGTGATGTCGACCCATTCCGGCGCCTGGGTCGGCTGGGACGGCGGCACCAAGGGCATGCCGCCCACGCTGCCGGACTCCGGGGTGCGGCTGAAGCCGGTCAGCTTGTCCTCGAGCCAGGTCCGCAACTACTACTACGGTTTCTCGAACGCCACGCTGTGGCCGCTGCTGCACTACGCGATCGAGAAGCCGCGGTTCGAGCGAGCCTGGTGGCACACGTACCGGGACGTGAACGCGATCTTCGCCGACCAGGCTCTGGCCGCGCTGGAGGAGTACCCGGACGCGATCGCCTGGATCCACGACTACCAGCTGATGCTGGTCCCGCAGCTGATTCGCGGCCGGCGGCCGGACCAGCCGATCGGGTTCTTCCTGCACGTGCCGTGGCCGTCGCCGGACATCTTCGCCCGGCTGCCCTGGCGGGAGCAGATTCTGGTCGGCCTGCTGGGCGCGGACGTGATCTCCTTCCACACCGAGCACTACCGCAGCAACTTCGTGCGAGCCTGCGCCCGGCTGCTGTCCGGCTCGGGTATCGAGGTGCGCGGGACCACGATCGCGCTGCCGGACGGCCGGACGGTGCACACCACCGCCGCGCCGATCTCGATCGACGTGACCGACTTCACCCGGCACGCGTGCGACCCGGAGACCGACACCGAGGTCGAGGCGCTGCGCGAGCAGTTCCGCGGGCGGACGCTGCTGCTGGGCGTGGACCGGCTGGACTACACCAAGGGCATCGTGGAGCGGCTGCTGGCGGTGGAGATGCTGCTGGAGCGCAACCCGGACATGCGCACCAGCGTGGCCTTCCTGCAGGTCGCGGTGCCCAGCCGGGACAACGTGCGGGAGTACCGGCAGCTGCGGGCGTCGGTCGAGCAGCACATCGGGCGGATCAACGGGCGGTTCACCGAACCCGGGGAAGACGTGCCCGTGCACTACCTGTACCGGGGGCTGGGCCAGCAGCAGCTGGCCTCGTACTACGCCACCGCCGACGCCCTGCTGGTCACGCCGCTGATCGACGGCATGAACCTGGTCTGCAAGGAGTACGTCACCGTGCAGGAGGCCCGGAACTCCAGCGGGCTGCTGGTGCTGAGCGAGTTCACCGGCGCGGCCGAGGAACTGCCGCAGGCCGTGCTGTGCAACCCGTTCGACGTCGAGGGCCTGTCCCACCGTATCGAGCAGGCGCTCCGGCTGCCGGTCGAGGTCCGGCGGGCGGCGATCTCGGACATGGCCTCGTACGTGCGCAAGCACGATGTGCACCTGTGGGTGGCCGAGCAGCTGTCCGACATCGCGTCGCGGGGCGGCAAGGACTGAGACACGCCGCCGTCAAATCTCTTGAATTAACGGAGAGTAGCGCTCGACTACGCTAAGTTAACAACCGTGCGCCACAGAGGGTGGCGCTCCCGGCCCCCTCCCGGGGCCCGGTCAACGGGGTGGATCTACCAGACCCACCGTTAACGGGGAGTAGTACACGTGCTCAGCGTCTCTCTCGCGACGATCGCCAACGCCACTGGCAGCCTGCTGGCGGAGGTCGGCGGCTACCTCAGCACCGTCCTGACCTCGCTCGGCTCGGCCCTGTAGTCAGGCCCGTCCGACTGAACCAGCGCCCCTCAGTGGTGGCGCCAGCCAGTTTCATCGAGCTGGCTTCGGAGTGGGCCCGACCGGGCCCGCAACGAAACAGGAGTGATCAAGCGTGTTTACCTCGGTTCTCGGTCAGACCCCCTGCGATCTGGGCAGCCTGCTGACCCGGATCAGTGGCCTGGTGAGCAACCTGCTTTCCGCGCTGAACGTGCCGTCGGGCATCCTCTGACGGAGGCCTGACCGGACATAGCACGAAAGAACGTAAGCACGTAGGCAAGTACGGAAGTACGACCGTAAGCACGAAAGCAAGACCGCAAGACCGCAAGACGAAGAGCAAGACCGATCGGCCGATCAAAAAAATCAGGCCTGGGCGAACTGCAGCGTCCCGGGCCTGATTTTTTATGGAATTTAACGCCCGCGGAGATGCTGGTAGGCCGCGAGCGACTCGTTGCGGGCCTGGGCGTGGTCGACGATCCGCTCCGGATAGCCGCCGGGCAGCCCGTCGGCCCGGTCCCAGGGCTGGTGGATCTCTTTGCCGCCCAGGTCGCGCAGTTCGGGCACGTAGCGGCGGATGTACTCGCCCTGGGGGTCGAACTTCTGGCCCTGGGCGACCGGGTTGAAGATCCGGAAGTAGGGTGCGGCGTCGGTGCCGGTGCCTGCGGTCCACTGCCAGCCGTGCTGATTGCTGGCCAGGTCGCCGTCGACCAGGTGCCGCATGAAGTGCCGGGCCCCGTGGGTCCACTCGATGTGCAGGTCCTTGACCAGGAACGAGGCCACGATCATGCGGACCCGGTTGTGCATCCAGCTCTCGGCCAGCAGCTGGCGCATGCCCGCGTCCACGATCGGATAGCCGGTCCGGCCCTCGGTCCAGGCCCGGAACGCCTGGTCGGCCTCCTGGCCGGTGGAGTACGGCATCTTGGCCATCTGGGGCAGGAAGTACTCGCGGGCGCTCTCCGGCCAGAAGTACAGCACGGCGGCGTAGAACTCCCGCCAGGCGATCTCCTTGCGGTAGGTCGAATCGCCGCCGCCGAGGCTGTCCAGGATCGTCCGCGGGTGGATCGAGCCCCACTTCAGGTAGGGCGACATCCGCGAGGTGTGGTCCAGGTCGGGCCGGTCCCGCTCGGACGCGTAGCCGCTCAGGTGGCTGCGCCGGAACCGGCGCCAGGCGTCCCGGGCCGCTGCTTCACCGGCGTCCGGCAGGGTCAGGCCGGACGGCAGGGCCGGGTCCTGCGGGATGCCGGTGCCGTCCACCGTGCGCCAGTCCACGTCGGCGGGCCGGGAGTTGGCGGGCTTGCGCCAGCCGTGCTCGGACCAGACCTTGTAGAACGCGGTGTAGACCTTGAAGGGCGTGCCGTCGCCCTTGGTCACCCGGCCCGGGGCCACCGCGTACGGGGACCCGGTCCGGACCAGCGGGACGTCTCCCAGCGCGTCGTCGACCCGCTCGTCGCGGGCCCGGCCATAGGGGCCGTAATCGGCGCTGATGTGCACCGAGGACGCGCCCACTTCCGCGGCCACGGCGGGCACCACGTTTTCCGGCTGGCCCCGGCGCACGACCAGCCCGCCGCCGTGCTCGCGCAACTGGGCGTCCAGGGCGCGCAGGGTCCGGTACATGAACGCGACCCGCGGCGCCCCGGACGGCTTACGCAGCACGTCGTCCAGCACGAACAGCGCCGTCACCGGCCCGTCCTCGGCGGCGGCCAGCAGGGCCGGGTGGTCGCCCAGCCGTAGGTCTCGGCGAAACCACAGCACAGCTGCGGACATCAGCTCAGCTCCCCTCCAGGTGGCCGGGCCCCCGGCCAGGCCGCTCGTGAACTAGCTGGCTTCCCTGTCCGGGCAAGCGTATTCACCAAGGCAGCGAGGCCTTGGGCAGCCTGGTCACGCCGGGAGCTTCCCGCTACTGACCTTCACGGAGTGCTCGGGAGGCCTCTTCCCGAAGCACGCCGATGGCCCACTCCTCGAGGTCGGCATGGTCGACACTGGCCGCTCGGGCGCAAATTGAGAGCTGCTCGCTCGACACACGGAGAGAGAGGGTGCGGGTCGGCTCCGGCGGCCCTGCCCCTTCCAGGGTGTCATCGGCATCCTGGGCTTCCCGTTGGCGGTCCCTGAGGCTGGCCCGCAGTTCCCGGCGCAGCCTATTTCTTGACCACTGATAGCGTTCCGCCTGACGCAGCCAGTAATCCTGCTCGGGGGCGGGGAGCGCGGTCACCTCGGCATGATGGGCGAAACTCAGCGTGTCCCACCGGCGCGGCAGGCTGAACCTGCGGGCGACCCACGCGTAGTTGCGCAGCGTCTGATAATCGAGGCTCGTCTTCCTGATCGCATCGTCATAGCGGCCGGGATAATGTTCCTGCCCGAAAACAAGCCAGTCAGCCAGCCACCACGTCGACGTATCCATTATTGCGACGAGGCGCCGGCCGACATCCTGCCAGGCGTCAAAGCTGAGACGCCGGGGCAGCTCCAGCCCCGTCCGATGTGGTGTCACAGCGCTGCCGAGGCCGATCCTGGGCGGTGCCTGACTCGTGCCCAGGGTGCCGCCCAGGCGCGGAACGCTCTCATTACTCGTGATCGCGAATGCCCTCTGCACAGAGCTAACGTAAGCATGAATAGGCGCACCATGTCGAGTACGCACGGCTTCAGCTGACGCGGGCAAAGCGAATTTCACGGCTCATAAAGTTCGCCGCAGTCATACGCATACGATTGCAGTGGATGAGGTTCAGAAGGTTCCCGGAACTCGGCCTGCTTCTGCGCCATCATTTGGCCCAACGCGTCCATGCCATTCATCGCGGCAGTATTGCCACCTAAGTAATCACCGTGAATTATAGCCCCACAGCAATGACAGCCGCACGGGTGGCGTGTTCCCACGGTTACGAACGGAGCAATGATGGCCACGTTGACGGTAGTTAAGTTCCCGTCGTCCCATGGCGCAGATGAGGCGCTGGGCACGCTGGAAAAACTTCAGGGCCAGGAACTGATCCGGCTGCATGACGCGGCGGTGGTGTCCTGGCCGCCAGATCGTAAGAAGCCCCAGACGCACCAGGTGCACGACCCCAAGAAGGCGGGCGCGCTCGGCGGCGCGTTCTGGGGTTTCCTGTTCGGGCTGATTTTCCTGGTGCCCTTCCTCGGGATGGCCATCGGGGCGGCGAGCGGGACGCTGATGGGCTCCCTGAGAGATGTCGGGATCAGCGACTCCTTCATCAAGGAGGTGCGGGAGCAGATCACTCCGGGCACCTCGGCGCTGTTCGTGCTGACCTCCGACGCGGTGCTGGACCGGGTAGCCGCGGAGTTCAGTAATTCCAGCGGCGAGATCGTGCACACCAACCTGTCACAAGAGCAGGAAGCCAAGCTGCACGAGGCGTTCGACCAGGACTAGCCGGTCACTGCGCCCTCACCCCACGGGGAACGGCAGGTTCGGTGTGTCCCGCCGGCGGGACACACCGAACCGGTCAGCATCACATGGTCCGCGCACAACACAGGCCGGGAGACCTGTCGGCCGGTTTCTTCGTGTTCCCCGGCCCGGACGCCATGGGCTGCACAGTACAAAGCTCTCGCGGGTGGCCGATAACGACGAGGAAATGATCCCGTGCCGGCCCACTGCTCTTTCACGTATTGCATCGTTTACCGCTGCCGGTAAATCATTGGATTGCCCGTGAAAGAGAGCGCCCAGGCAAAGTCTCAAAGGGCCGGATATGAACGCTCCCGGAAAGCGGGACGACCATCGGAGGCGTGCGAGATCTCGCTAAGCGCGAAAGCCACGTCCAAATCGGCGTCGCCATCGAAGGAGAACGAATGTCGCTGTCCGTAGAAGAGGCGCTGCTGCTGTTCCTGGCCCTGGTCGGCCTGTACAGCCCGGTCGCGGGGGTGGCGTCCTACATGCCGATCCTGGGGCCGTTCACCTCCCGGGAACGGCTTCGTCTGGCGGTGGGCTTGTTCCTCAACGTGGCCGCTATCTCCGTGGTCACGGTCTGGGCCGGCGAACCGCTCCTGCATCTGCTCGGCCTGACCACCGCGGCCCTGTCCGCCACGGGCGGCATCTCGCTGATGATCGCCGCCGTGCCGCTCATGCTCGGTAGGGGGGAGAAGTCACCGGAACCGGAGCCGGCCGCCGTTTCCGCCCGTGAGCCCGGCGTGGAGGCCCTCGTTCCGGCCGGTGCTGCGGCATTGGCCGGGGACGGCCCCGCAGGCGCGCACGACGTTGCCGATGGACGTCCGGTGAGCACCCTCGATCCGGCCGGCCCGCGGGATGAGAAGCCTGCTGTCTCCGCCGGTACGCCCGCGCGTGCCCCGGAGCGTCCTTCGTGGCGGTCGGTCGTGTTCATGCCGATCACGTTCCCGCTGACCATCGGCGGCGCGACCATCGCGATCATCGTCGGGTTCCGCGCCGAATCCCCCAACACCCTGGCCGTGGTGGGGCTCACCATCGCGGTGCTGGGCTACGCCGCGGTCACCGGGGTGTCTTTGTACATCGCCGGTCACCTCGAACGCCGCGTGTCGGACAAGGCCCGGGGCCTCATCGACCGGGTGGCCGGCATCCTGCTGGTGGCCATCGCCGCCACCCTGCTGGCCAGCGGCTTCACCCGGCTGGTGATCGACGTCCTGCACAGCGTCAAGATTTTGTGACCACCGCGGCCGCACAAGCATTTCTACATAGGAGCCCTGTAAGTAATGACTGAGACGAACTCGTCACCCGCCACGGCGTACGGTGTCCACTCGGAGGTCGGCCAGTTGCGGAAGGTACTGGTCTGCGCGCCGGGCCTGGCGCATGAGCGGCTGACGCCCACGAACTGCGACGACCTGCTGTTTGACGATGTGCTGTGGGTGCAGAATGCCCGCCGCGACCACTTTGACTTCGTGAGCAAGATGCGCGACCGCGGGGTCGAGGTCGTGGAACTGCACAACGTACTGGCCGAGGTCCTGGCCAGGCCGGAAGCAAAGAGCTGGCTACTCGACCGCAAGATCACGGTCAACGAAGTTGGCCTGGGGCTGGCCGACGGCACGCGCGCGTTCCTGGAAAGCCTCGAGCCACGAAAGCTGGCGGACTTCATGATCGGCGGCCTGTCGACCGCTGACCTGCCCGATGATTACCGCTCCGGCTACCTGGCGCTGGCCCGGGAGCACACTGGTGTCCGGGAATACCTCATGCCACCCTTGCCGAACACCCTGTACACCCGGGACACCACCTGCTGGATCTACGGCGGCGTGACGCTGAACCCGCTGTACTGGCCCGCCCGGCACGACGAGACACTGCTGATGAAGGCGATCTACGCCTTCCACCCGGACTTCGCCGGGGCCAACGTCTGGTGGGGCGATCCGGAGAAAGACTGGGGCCTGGCCACCCTGGAGGGCGGCGACGTCATGCCAGCGGGCAACGGCGCGGTGCTGATCGGCATGAGCGAACGCTCCTCCCGCCAGGCCATCACCCAGCTCGCCGCGACCCTGTTCGAGCAGGGCGCGGCCGAGCAGGTCATCGTGGCCGGCATGCCCAAGCTGCGGGCGGCCATGCACCTGGACACGGTCTTCACCTTCGCCGACCGCGACTGCGTGACCACCTTCCCCGACATCGTCGACGGCATCCACGCGTTCACGCTGCGGCCAGGAGACAAGACCGACGTCGAGGTCACCAAGGAGAAGGACTCGTTCACCGACGTGGTGGCCGCCGCCCTGAATCTGCCCCACCTGCGGGTCGTCGCGCTGGACGGCGGCTCCTACGCCAACGAACGGCAGCAGTGGGACAGCGGCAACAATCTGGTCGCCGTCTCGCCCGGCGTGGTGTTCGCCTACGACCGCAACACCCGGACCAACTCCCTGCTGCGCAAGGCCGGGGTCGAGGTCATCACCATTGTCGGCGCCGAACTCGGCCGTGGCCGCGGCGGCGGTCACTGCATGACCTGCCCGCTCATCCGCGACCCGATCGACTTCTGAACGGGGTCCCGCCGCAGCGGCGGTCACGCCGACAGGAAGTACCGCCGCAGGCGGCGGAATCCAGCATCGGTTGCCGCGAAAGCGGCGGCACCCACCAGCACCCCCAGCGAGATCGAGATGATAGTGACGAGCACGTCCGACAGTGCTCGTGACTCCACGTCCAGCCCTTTACCCACGATCTCGGTGACCCCGATGAGGCCGGTGGCCCCGGGGACCAGCAGCCAGAAAGCAGGCAGGAAGGTGACCAGCTTCGGTGGCCCGTTCCGCAGGCGCTCGACCCAGAGAACCACGGGAGTCATGGCCACCGCGCCGAAGAACCCGCTGATCTGGCCACCGAAGAGGGCGTCGCCGACGCTCTGGCCCGCAAAGGCGACGATGAGGACGAGCAGCATCCACGGAAAGGAACGAAGCGGCGCCGAGAAGTGCAGGTAGATGCCGATGGCGAACACGACGACTCCGGCCCAGGCCGCCCATCCCCCGAGGCCGGCGGCCTGGTGATCGACGAAGTCGGCGGCCGGGACCTGGACGAGAGCACCAGCGGCGACGATGCCGAACGCCAGGAGCGCCAGCAGCACGAACCCGTTGACCAGGCGGCTCGCTCCCGAGACCATCTGCCCGGCAGCTATCTCCATGGTGGCAACGGACAGCATGGCCCCGGGAAGAAAGGTGACCAGGGGGGCCACCAGTAGCCGTATCGGATTGTCCACGTGCAGATAGCGGGCCGACGCGAAGACCGCGGCGGCGGCGGCGAACGACACAACCGTGGGGAAGATCACCGCCACCGCCGGAAGACGGAGCAGTTTGAGCACGCCGATGAGAAGGCCGAGCGTGAACGTGGCGGCGATGCCACCCGGTGTGGGCTGCAGCAGAAGGGCGAGGCCAGCGGTGAGGACGGCGTGGCCCAGGGTCCGCAACGGCCACCCGAACGTTGGCTGCTGCTGGTAGATGGAACTGAGCTGGCGCAGGGCCTCCCCGGCGGCCAGCTCGGCTCGTTCGAGCTGGCCGACCAGACGGTAAAGCCCGTCGATCTGATCCAGTCGCAACGGCGGCGCCACCTGCGAGCTGAATTGCACATGCGCGCTATCGCCGGTGCCCGTCTGCACGAACAGCGAGGTCGGCAGCAGCGCAACCTGGAGCCCGGGCACACCGTAGGCGGCAACGATCCGGCGCAGTGACTCCTCGACCACGTCGACGGCATCCCCGGCGGCCACCATCGCGGTGCCGACCTGTACGACGAGCCGCCGGAAATCCACCGGACTGTCCGTCCCGGTGCCGTTCTCGAGGGAATCGGTCATCTGTTCTCCAGGTCGGGCGTCCGGGCCAGGGGGTCGATAAATAAAGGGCCACTCGCGATCGGCTCCAAGTTGTGATCGTGGACTTCACAGCGCCGACCCGCCAGTGCTGAGCCCCGCAGGCAGAATTTTGTTGTGTGAGTTCGTGATGGCTCCTTGAACGACCGGGACGACTTGAACAGCCGCGCATGAAATTGATGACCAAAGGTGGTATCGGCTGGATTGGAATGTACGCCGGGCTTTCGTATTTCCTCGGCGCAGAGATTGCTGAGCGCATCGGCAGCGCGGGCACCAAGGCGGTGATCGGCGTGGCACTAGTGGTGGCCGTGGGCCTGGGCATCAGGGCCGGGTGGTCACGGTGGCGAGCTACCCGGCCCGGGCGAATCCAGGGGACTCGAACCCCAGCCCTTTGACACGTAGGATCCGCGGGCTGTCCGAGGCCTGGCTGAGAGGGCTGTACGCCGGGAACCTGCCGGGGTAGCGTCGAACACGGCCCCGGACCCTGGCCGCCGAGTTGGTGAAACGCGAGCTAGACGAGTACGGGGACGGTGTGGATACCGTGGGTCCACTAAGCAGCCGGGGCGAGGACGACGCGCCGGGTCGCGGGTCACCCGTTCCTCGCGTTCCTCGCGCGCGAAGCGTGAACCCGGTTCCTTTCCGGCCCCGGCTTAGAGGCACAGCGAAGCCGCACCGGGTCGGGCTGGAATTTTCGCACCGCCTGCCCTTTGACGGATGGCAGTACATCGGCAGCCAGATCTACCTCATTGCCGATACGTCGGCGTGGTGGCTGGGCGACTGGCTCGTCTTCGGCCAGGACCATTACGCGGACCGATACCACGAAGCGATTCAGCGGACGGCCCTTGACTATCAGACCCTGCGAAACTACGCCTGGGTAGCGCGCAAGTTCAGCATCTCCCGCCGACGGGAGAAGCTGAGCTTCGGGCATCATGCCGAAGTGGCCTCGCTCCCCGAGCCGGAACAGGATTACTGGCTGCGGCAGGCCGAACATTACCAATGGTCGAGGAATTTCCTCCGGCGACAGCTTCGGGAAGGCTTGCGGGAGCACGCGGGCGCACAATCCGCAAAGGATAAGCCTGGGCCCAGGCTTTCGCTTCATTTCACCGCGGCGCAGCTGGAGGCGTTTGAGCAGGCGGCTAAAGTCAGGGACACCGGAGTCGAGGACTGGGCCGTTTTCGTACTCCAGGAACGGGCATTCCAGGCCCTGGCCGGCGTCGCGCCGGCAGATAAATATTTAGCTCATGGGCAATCGTCGAGGCCATCGCGCCGGAGCGGTTGAATCCGCCATCAGCGCATGGCCGCCTCCCCGCGGAGTTCGCGACCGCGTGGGCCGTAAATGCGGCCGGGCCGGGCATCGCTGTCCTGGCGGCCACAGAGAGCACCGCAATCTGGACGCACCGCCGCTGATTCCGTGAACCCGCCGGGCGGATCAGCGCTTGACGAAGAAGTCGCGGATGTTGGCGCCCAGCAAGACGAGGGCCGCCACGAGGAGCAGGGCGGCGACCGCCCATCGCCAGTGGCCCACGGCCGCGGTGGCGGCCAGCCAGGCCGCGGTCGCGGCGACCACCAGCGCCAGCAACCCAGCGACGAACTGGCCCAGATGGCCTCGGGCGAAGGCCTCCACGCACAGCATCAGGGCCGCCAGGCCGCCAATGGCCGGCAGCAGCGCCCCGAATCGGCCCAGGATGACCACGGCGAGCCCGGCGAGCAGGAACGACGCCGAGACGGCGGACCACACCCGCAGCACGCGGCGGCGGCTGCGAACCGGGTCAACGTTCGGCAGCGCACGGTGCCGCAGGTGCGCGTGCGGGTCTGGCCGGGGAAGGGGGTGGTCGGCCGCTTCGGCCAGGATTTCCCGCTCTTCCGCGAGCGCCTGGCGGCGCAGGCGAGCCTGCTGCACGGCGGTCTCAAGCGTGGCCAGGTCGCCCCGGTTCCGCTTGATTCCGGCGGTGCGCATCGCCTGGAGGCCGGCGTGGGCGCGGCGCAGCTCATCGCCGCGGGCGTCGACTTCGGCCGTGGCGGCGGTGAGCTCAGCGTCCAGCTCAGTGATCCGGTCCCCGGCGATCTGCCGCGCCGCCGCCTCCGACGGCGCCTCCTTGTCCAGGCCGGCCCACCCCACCGGGTCAGACCAGCAGAGCCGCATCGACCCGCCCCGTTCGTAACGCGGGCCGGCGGGTGCGCGTTCCCCGCCGAACGGGTCGCCGGTGTCCAGTCCCCACAAGCCCCGGTAGTCACGCAGCCACGGTGTCTCGTCGTCCACGAGGACCGGGCGCCACTGCTTCGCCTCGCCGGCGCCCACGCCGGGACCGTCACCACGGCGGTAGTCGATGAACGGGATGCCGAGCGCGGTATGCGCGTGCGAGCGTGTCCAGGGCAGCAGGAGCCGGCTTGCGCGGCGGAGCGCGGCCAGCAGTCCTTTGAGGGCGGCCGGCTCGGCGGTGACCAGGTAATCTCCCGGCAGGTAGCTGCCTGAGTGCGACCCGGCCCCGACGAAGACCACCGGGTGCGTATCGCGCCACTCGAGGTCGGGGTCGTCCGGCCGGCGGCGCAGATCGTCACCGACCTCGTCGTGTGAGGAAAAGGCGACCCAGGCGGGCCGGGCGGACACGTCGGGCGGGTCGGGCAGGAAGATCGTGACCTGCTCCCAGTCGGCCTCGTGGTCGTTGACGCCGCCGAACGTCGACCGCCAATCGTTCATCGCGTAGAAAAACCAGTACTGCAGGACGACGAAACCCCGGTCGCGGGTCACCCGGCCGTAATACGGGCAGCCGCCCGGATCGGTGTCCGCCCGGTACTGCTGCTCGGCGGCGGCCGCCGTGCCTCCGGGGACCCGCCCGCGCAACAGCAGGGACAACCGCATCACCGCGTCGATGAACCGGCTCAGCAGGCCGACCGCCGCGAACCGGCTGCCGCCCGCGGCCGGCCGGGCGTGGCCTGCGTCGCGCCGCCACGCGCGGACCTCGCTCCGGGCCAGCGGGCGCTCGACGAAACGGAGCGAGAGATCCGGGGTCGACCACGATGCGCTGATGGTGGCCAGCCGGGCCGGCGTGAGTTCTCCTGCCCCGTACAGGCGCTCTCCGGATGCGCGTCGGCCCAGCTTCTGCCCGGCGCCGGCCAGCCGCCAGAGACTGCACTTCGCCAGGTAACTCTCGACCGGCATGGGCAGGAAAAGCTCACCCCGGGTGAACCGCAGCACCGGCTCGTAGCGCCGTAGCAACCGGATCTTGTCGGCCGCGTCAGCCGCTGCCGTGCCAATCCCCGCCGTGGGAGTGGTCACGTCCGCCGTGAACGGCCCGTCACTCGCCATCACGCCCCGAGCACTAGGCCACAGTGCCCGTCCCCTGACCGGGCGGGCAAAAGCGGCTCGCCTGCATGCGATCCACTCTCGCGGCCGGTTCACGGCCCGTCAAGGCCGGCCGGGCCTGACCTGGCCCGGGCGGCGACCGCGACTCGGTGCCCAGCGCCGACGTCGACTACAACGACCTGCTGCCCCTGCGCGGGGACGCGGGGCTCCTCCGGGGAGCGGCCGGACCCGGTGGTCAATCCTTGAGGTTGATCGAGACCGCGATGAACAGCAGGCCGGTCAGGCCGCCGTGAGCTGGTAGCGGGAGCCCACGCTGGGCTGGACCCAGGCGTCGGGCAGGGCCCGGGCCGACGCGTGCTGGGCGCGCCAGCCAGTGCAGTGGCCCGGCACGATCAGGGCCGGAGCCAGCTCGGTGAGGGCATCGACGGTCGGCTCGATGATCGGCTCGAAGGCCGGCCCGGACAGGTGGAACCCCCCGATGACGGCGGCGAGCCGGTCCACTCCGGTCAGCCGCAGCGCCTGCCGGATGATGTTGACCACACCGGCGTGCCCGCAGCCGGTGATCACGACCAGACCCCGGCCGCGCAGGTTGACCACCAGCGCCTGGTCGTCGATGACCGCGGCGTCGTGCCGCCAGTCCTGGCCGTCCCAGGCCTGGTGAGGCGGGGGCATGCCGCGCTCGAACTCGGTGGTGCGGTCGACCTCGCCGGTGATCAGGATGCTGCCGCCGGCCAGCAGCGACGGCTGGCGGCGTTCGATGACCTGGAAGCCCTCCCGTTCCAGGGCGCCCTTGGACAGGGTGGGCATCTCGAACGGGGTGCCGTGGGGCGGGGCCAGGCGGCGCCGGGTCCACACCGCCGGGTGCACGGTCAGCGGCAGGCCGGACCGGCCGCGCAGCCGGGCCAGCCCGGCAAAACCGCCCGCGTGGTCGAAGTGGCCGTGGCTGAGCACCACGCCCTGCACATCGTCCAGGCCGAGCTCGAGGAACCCGGCGTTGACGGCCAGGCCGTCCGGGGACGCGCCGGTGTCGAACAGCACGGTGGTGGACCGGCCGCCGCGACGGGCAGTGACCAGGGCCGAGAAACCGTGCTCGGCCCGCAGCCCGGGCACGGTCTCACCCCCGGTGAACTGGGGCGCCGCGACCCGCCCGGTGCGGCCGAACGCGGGCCGGGTGACGGCGCCGCCCGACGGGAGCAGGGCGTCGAAGACGTTGTCGACCAGGGTGGTGACCGAGACCTCGTCGACCTCGGGCAGGTCGACCGGATCGACGGCGGGGCCAGGGGCGGACCGGGGCTCAGCGTGAAGACCTTCGGCATGATCAGATGCGTCGCACACGTGGCTGACCGTAGTTGCTGGCGGGGGCACCGGCAACGGCCTGTTCGCGCCCAGCATGTCCTGGCGTTTTGGGGGGTAGAAGGCGGCCATGTGGCAGACCCTGGAGAATCGTGAGATCCGGCGGCGTGCCCGGCTCATCCCGGCCGAACGGCCCGGCGAGCGGCCCCGGCCCGACCTGCCCGAGGGCACCGACCTGCTCCCGCAGATCAAGCACATCGTGGTGCTGATGATGGAGAACCAC
Organism: uncultured Actinomycetes bacterium; assembly: GCA_963828445.1. GTDB lineage: Bacteria > Actinomycetota > Actinomycetes > Streptosporangiales > Streptosporangiaceae > Bog-532. The sequence goes on along the minus strand of CAWHFP010000040.1, from coordinate 113,994 downwards.
TCCTACGACAACTACCTGGGCACGCTGAAGGATCGGGGCGACGGCTTGCCGGACGGCGAGGCCGCGGCCAACCCGCGCCGCGGCGGCAGCCCGGTCCAACCGCACCATCTGACCCGGACCGAACAGGTCAAGAACAACCCGACGCAGAGCTGGCACGGCGCGCACCTGCAGTGGAACCAGGGCCAGAACGACGGGTTCGCCCGGAGCATCGAGCAGCTGGTGCCGGGCCAGGACGCGACGCTGCCGATGGGTTACTGGACCGAGGAGGACCTGCCCTTCTACCACGGGCTGGCCCGGACCTTCCCGCTGGCCGACCGCTGGTTCTCCTCCTGCCTGGGGCCGACGTTCCCCAACCGGCGCTTCATGATCGCGGGCACCGCGCACGGGCTGATCGACGATCTGCCCTGGGACATCCTCGACCTGCCGCCCGGCGGCACCATCTTCGACGTGCTGACCCGGCACGACATCGGCTGGTTCAACTACCACAACGTCCGGCCAGCCAAGGTGCTGCTCAAGCGGGCGCTGGGCCAGAACGGCCTGCGGGCCGCCCGGGGCGTATCCCGGGTCGGCCGCTGGTTTCCCCGGGTCACCGAGCGGGTCCAGGGCAACAAGCAGTTCACCGCCGACCTGTACCCGATGGGGATCGCGGGCTGCGTCCGGCACCTGCGGCGGACCGAACAGTTCTTCGCCGACGCCGACGCGGGCACGCTGCCCGGGTTCTGCATCGTGGACCCGGACTTCGACGTGTTCTCCGAGGAGAACCCGCAGGACATCCGCAAGGGCGAGAGCTTCGCGGCCGAGGTCATCAACCGGGTCATGCACGGGAAGGGCTGGGAACACACCCTGCTGATCTGGGTCTACGACGAAGGCGGCGGCTACTACGACCACGTGCCGCCGCCCGCGGCGGTGCCGCCGGACGACGTACCGGCCCATAACCCGCTGCTGGCCGCGCCGGGGTGGGTCAAGCTACTGCTGCGGCCGGTGCTCGGTTCCTACCTGCGCAAGATCAAAACCGAGGACGACGGGCCGGACGCCTACGACCGGCTGGGGTTCCGGGTCCCGGCCGTGCTCGTGTCCCCGCACGCGCGGCCGGACTTCGTCACCAGCACGGTCTTCGACCACACGTCGATCCTCAAACTGGTCGAGCAGAAGTGGAACCTGCCCGCCCTGACCCGCCGGGACGCAGCCGCGGAGTCTCCGCTGGAAGCCCTGGACCTGGACGGCCCGCCCAAGTTCCTGAGCCCCCCGCAGTTGCCCGAGCCGGCCATGCGCTGGGGCGACTGGGAAAGCGAGCGGGCGGCCCGGAGCCGCCGGGGACCGTCCTGGACGCCGCGGTCACTCCGGCGGCAGCGGTGAGCCGGTCTCGTCCGGCTCGGGCGGGAACACCTCGCCCGCTTCGGCGCCCGGTTCCGGCGGGAACGCCTCGCCTGCGTCGGAGCCCGGCTCGGGCGGGAACACCTCGCCCGCTTCGGCCCCTGATTCCGGCGGGAACACCTCGCCAGCCTCGGGGCCGGGTTCGGGTGGCAACGGGGATGTGGACTCGCTCATCGCGTCCTCCTGAGTGCGTTCGGAAAGCGCTCGGCGCGGTTCCCCCTCCCCCAGTCTGCACCCGGCCCGGGCCAGACGCCAGGCGGCTAAAACGCCTTGATCACGCGGTGGCGGCCGCGATAGGAACGCGGCATGCTGCGTGGTGAGAAGGTGCTCCTGCGGGCCCGGCAGGACAGTGACATCCCGGTCCTGGAGGCAGAACTGCTCGGGGACGTGGTGACCTGGTCCCGGGGAGACAGCAAGCCGTGGCGGCCGCTGCCGCCCGGGTCGGCCGACTCCCCGTTCCGGATCACCGACTGGCGGTCCGACCCGGTCAAATTCTCCGTGGTCGAGCTGGCCAGCGACGAGCTGGCCGGCGACGCATCGCTGTGGGGGGTCGACCCGCACAACCGGTTCGCGCACCTGGGGATCTTGCTGCGGCCGTCGTTCCGCGGGCGGGGACTGGGCACCGACGTGGTCCGGGTGCTGTGCCGGTACGGCTTCGAGACCCGGGGGCTGAACCGGCTGCAGGTCGACACGCTGTCCGACAACGAGGGCATGCTGCTGGCCGCGGCCCGGGCCGGTTTCACCCGGGAGGGCCAGTTGCGCCAGTCGGGCTGGGTCAACGGCGCGTTCGTGGACGAGGTGGTCCTGGGCCAGCTGGCTTCGGAGTGGTTCGGCGACGGGCCGGCCTGGGCGGGCGAGCCCGGCTGATCGGGCGGGCCGGTTAGGCGGGTGAGCGGGGCCGGGCCTTGACCGTCTCGGTCAGGGCCTCCATGGCCGGGACCGCGGACAGCAGCTCCTGGGCGGTCGGCTCGGGCAGCTGTCGCAGGCATTCGGTCAGGACCTGGGTGCGGTGCTCCCGGATCCGCTCGTGCACGGTGACCCCGGCCGGGGTGACCTCGACCCGGGCCGCGCGCAGGTCACTGGGGTCGGGCAGCCGGCGGATCAGGCCCTTCTCATCCAGGGCCCGGACCACGCGGGACAGCATGGTCGGGTTCAGGCCCTCCAGGCCGGCCAGCTCGGCCAGGCCCAGCGGGCCGCGGTGGCGGACCAGGCCCAGCACCGAGTACTGGGTCGGGGTCAGCCCCTCGTCGGTGGAGGTGTCGTTGAGCTGACGCGCGAGCTTCGAGATGACGACCCGCAACCGCGCCACCAGTTCGACGTCCATGTCTCCTCCGCGGATACCAGCTGGCCACTTGCTTGCTCAATCACGCTTGCTTGCTTATCGGCAAGCAACTACCGTAATCATATGTGAGTGAGGTTACGGCCACATCCTCTGTCGCGGCGGTTCCGGACGCGCCCGGCTCCCCGCCCGTGCGACGGAACCTGATCTTCGCCATCGTGTCCATCGGGCTGTTCATGGCCTCGATCGACCAGACCATCGTGGCCACCGCGCTGCCCGCCATCCAGAAGGAACTGCACACCCAGATCAACTGGAGCGGGTGGACGATCACCATCTACGCGCTCGGCCAGGTCGTGGCCATGCCGATGGCCGGCAAGATCAGCGACATGTACGGCCGCAAACGGGTGTTCATGCTGGCCGCGGCGCTGTTCACCGTCTCCTCGCTGTGCTGCGGGTTCGCCGGCAACATCTACCTGCTGCTGCTTCCCCGCGCGGCCCAGGCCCTGGGCGGCGGGGCGTTCATGCCGTCGGCGACCGGCATCGTCTCCGACCACTTCGGCGCCCAGCGAGACCGGGCCGTCGGCATGTTCACCTCGATCCTGCCCATCGGCGGCATCATCGGCCCCATCATCGGCGGCTTGTTCGTCAGCTACTGGTCCTGGCGCGGGATCTTCCTGGTCAACGTGCCGATCGGTATCGTCCTGATCGTCTTGGTGGCCAGGTTCATCCCGGCCAATTCGGTGCGGGTGTCCCAGCGCATCGACCTGGTGGGGATCGCCCTGCTGGCCCTGCTGATCCTGGCCGCGATGTTCGGCATCACCTACCTGGGCAGCGGTGACGTACCGCTGTACAGCCCGGTGTTCCTGGGCTGCGAGGCGATCGCGGTGGCGGCCGGGTGGGCCTTCGTCCGGCACTCCCAGCGAGCCCCGGCCCCGTTCGTGCCGTTCCGGCTGCTGCGCGGGCGCGGCTTCGGGGTGATGAACCTGATCAACCTGGTCTACGGCGCGGCCGCGCTGGGGTTCGCCGCGCTGGTCCCGCTGTACGCCCAGGAGCGCTACCACATACCGCCCTTGGGCGCGGGCACGCTGCTGACGGCCCGGGCGGTGGGCATGATCTCGGTGGCCGGGGTGGCGGTGCTGGCCCTGCGCCGGACCGGGTACCGGCTGCCGATGATCGGCGGCTTCGTGATCCTGGCCGGCGGGCTGCTGGTCATGGCCTGGCCCGCGCCGATCTCGCCCTACGCCTGGCTGGCGGTGGCGGCCGGAGTCACCGGTTGCGGGATGGGCCTGTCCGTGCCGGCTTCGAACAACGCCAGCCTCCAGCTGGCCCCGGACCAGGTGGCGGCCATCGCCGGCCTGCGTGGCATGTTCCGCCAGGGCGGGGCGATCATCGCGGTGTCGCTCACCACCGCGATCATCGCCCGCAGCCACGACGCCGGGATCATGCAGGCCCGGGTGTTCGTGGTGTTCGCCGCCCTGCTGATAGCCCTGCTGCCGGTGGTGTGGTGGCTGGTGCCCGATCACCACGGCAACTGGTGAGAGGGCACCATCACTCACACGAGCACCAAAGTTCGCAAAAGTGGTTAAATCCACCTTGTCTCCCATGAGCCGGCTCATCCTGAGGGTGCCGGTGATGTGTTGGCGCGGCTTTGAGGGGTAGCGTCCCTTCACGGCGCACCGAAAGACAGGGCCCGGGCGAGGAGGATGGACGTGAGGATGTCGAACGTGCGGGAGCACGGCCGATGACCTCTCCGCAACCGACCGGCCCCGCCATCTCCGCCCCCGCCACGCTGCACGCGGCCGCGGTCTACGACTCGGACCGGGATCTGCGTACCCGCATCGTTCCCTTTCTCATCGACGGCCTGGCCCGCCGGGAGAAGGTGGTGGCCGTCGTGCCCCAGCACACCGGGGAGATCCTCGGGGCCGCGCTGGGGTCGGGCGCGATGATGGTGCAGTGGGGGCTGCCCGAGCTGAGCTACCACCATCTGGGCCGGGCCAGCGAGACCGTGCGCAACTACCTGGCCGATCGGCGCGCGGCCGGTGATCCGACCCGGCTGCTGACCGAGTCCGACGTCGACGGGGGCATCCGCGGGCCCGGCCGGATGGCGGCCTACCTGCGCGCGGAGTCGGCCGCCGAGGGACTGTACGGCAGCCACGGGTTTCCCTGGCTCTGCCTGTACGACCGGCGCCACTACTCCCCCGGCATGCTGGCCGACGCCGAGCGCGTGCATCCCCACCTGCTCGACGAGCAGGGCGAACCCGTGCTCAACAAGGACTACGTGGACCCGGCCACCTACCTGGCCGCCCACCCCGGCCCGGTGTCGGTGGTCCCCGGCCAGGTGACGCTGGACCTGGAACTGAACGACCTGGGTGACCTGGGTGACCTGCGTGGCCAGGTCGGGCAGGCCGCCCACGGGCTGGGCCTGGGCCCGATGGACACCCGGCTGGCCGAGGTCGCCGCGGGTGAGGTGATCGCCAACGCGTTCCGGCACGGGAGCCTGCCCGGCCGCGTCCGCGTGTGGCGCGACGCCGACGCGGTCCTGATCAGAGTGGACTCGGCCGGCCCGGGACCCGAGGTCGCGGTGTCCGGCTTCAGCCCGCCGGACCTGGCCGCCGGATCGGGCGCGGGCCTGTGGGTGGCCCGCCAGATCGCCGACGTCGTGCACGTGGAGACCCGCCGCGACGGCACCACCGTCGAGCTCCAGTTTCCGCTGTAAGGACCGTCCGGGTGTCCCGCTCCCCGGGCCCGCCCCGGCGAGCTGAGGCTCCCGGCACCGACCTTCGATAAGTAATTCGTTAGGGAAAGTAACGGGATTGCTAGTATCTGACCTGGTGTCCTTTCCCTGACGACCTGGGAGTTCTGCTTGGCGGCGCGCGGGCGACGACGGATCTTCATCGACGTCACGCCGTTGCGGCAATCCCGTGACCTGCGGATCCTGCTCGGCGGCCAGCTGGTCTCGCTGCTCGGTAACCAGCTCACCCTGGTCGCCATCCCCTACCAGGTCTACGAGCTGACGCACTCGTCGCTGGACGTCGGGCTGGTCTCGCTGGCCCAGCTCATCCCGCTGCTGATCTGCTCGCTGTACGGCGGCACGGTCATCGACTCGACCGACCGGCGGCGGCTGCTGATCCGGGTCGAGATCGTGCTGGCCCTGTGCAGCGTCGGGCTGGCCTTCAACACCGACCTCGGCCCGCGGTTGTGGCCGCTGTTCGTGCTGCCCGCGATCGCGGCCGGCCTGACCGGCTTCGACAACCCGACCCGGAACGCGATCGTGCCCCGGCTGGTCGGCACCGAGCACATCGCCACCGCTTCGGCCATGGTCCAGGTGCTGAACCAGGTCGGCATCGTGGTCGGGCCGGCCCTGGGCGGCCTGCTGCTGGCCGGCGCGGGGGCCGACTTCGTGTACTGGTTCGACGCGGCCTCGTTCCTGGTCGCCATCGCCGCCGCCTGGGCCATCTCACCGCAGCCGCCGTCCGAGCACGCCACCCGCCCGGGACTGCGCGCGGCGGCCGAGGGCTTCCGCTACATCCGGCAGCGCCAGGGCATTCAGGGCGCCTACCTGATCGACATCAACGCCATGGTGTTCGGCATGCCGCGCGCGCTGTTCCCGGCCATGGCGATCACCGTGTTCCACGGCGGCGCGACCGCGGTCGGGTTCCTGTACGCCGCCCCCGGCGTGGGGGCGCTGATCGGCGCGCTGATCACCGGCTGGGTGGCCCACATCCGCCGGCAGGGGCTCACGGTGATCGTGGCCGTGATGGTGTGGGGGGCGGCGATCGTGGCGTTCGGGCTGATGCGGAACCTGCTGCTGGCCCTGCTCTTCCTGGCCGTGGCGGGCTGGGCCGACGTGATCTCGGCCGTGCTGCGCAACACGATCATCCAGCTGTCGGTGCCGGACCGGCTGCGGGGGCGGCTGGCCGCCATCCAGATCGGGGTGGTCCAGGGCGGGCCGCGGCTCGGGGACCTGGAAGCGGGCGCGGTCGGGAATGCGTTCGGGAACGAGTTGTCGGTGATCTCGGGCGGCCTGGCCTGTATCGCGGGGGCGTTGCTGCTGGCCTGGGGACTGCCGGGGTTCCGGCGGGTCGAGGTCTCGGCCGCCACCGCGGCGGCGGCGGAAGCGGAGGCCGCGGCCGAGGGCGAGGGCGAAGCGGCCCGGCTGACCTGAGCGCTCACGGCCCCGGGGCCTGGCTAGTGGCCGCCAGGGATGCGGCGGGCCTCCGCGTCGGCCCGGGCCGCCCTCATCCCCGGGTCGACATCATGGGCAGATTCAGATCCTGGGTGGGGCGGTGGTGCCGCGGATGACCAGGCGGGGCGGGAGCACGACCTCGCGGGGCTCGGCCCGGCCGGCGTCCAGGCGCTCGGCCAGGAGGGTGATTGCTTCTTCGGCCTGGCGGGGCGCGTCCTGGCTGACCGTGGTCAGGTCGACGTGGCCCAGGCGGGCCAGCATGCTGTCGTCGTAGCCCACCACCGACATCGGGCCCGGCACGGTGACGCCCAGGCGGGCCAGCCGGTCGAGCAGGCCGACCGCGCACCGGTCGTTGGACGCCACCACGGCGGTGGCCGGGCTGTTCAGCAACCCGGGGGCGGCGCGGATCCCGGCTTCCTCGGTGTGGTCGCCGGGGATGACCCGGATCCGCTCGGCCAGGCCGTGCCCGCGCATGGCCTGGCGGTAGCCGCGGCGCCGGTCCGAGGCGATCGTCCCCCGCCCGCCGTCGACGAACGCGATGTCGCGGTGCCCCAGGTGGGCCAGGTGGGCCACGGCCTGAGCCACGCCCAGGTCGTCGGCGGCCCGGACCACGTCCACGCTGTCCGACTTCAGCCGGCGCCCCACGCAGACCACCGGTAGCTCCTGGCCCAGGGAGGTCAGCCAGCCGGCCCGGTCCTCGGGCCCGATCAGGATCAGGCCCTCGCAGCGGAAGTCGAGCAGGATCTCGGTGGCGGTCCGCTCGTCCCGGGTCAGGGTCAGCGTGCTCAGGACCAGGTCATAGCCGCGCCGGGTGGCGGCCGCGTCCAGCTCGGCGACCAGCTCGGCGTGGAAGGTGTTGCGCACGTCCATGACCACGCCCAGGTGCTGGCTGCGCCGCCGGGCCAGCAGGCTGGCGGTCCGGTCGGCCCGGTAGCCGAGGTCGTGGGCGGCTGCGAAGACGCGGGCGCGGGTCTGCTCGCTGGGGCCGGGCTGGTGGCGGAGGACCAGGGAGACCAGGCCGGCCGAGACGCCGGCCCGGGCGGCGACGTCGGAGAGGCGCGGGCGGCGGTTTCGGCCTGCTGGGGTGGGCACGGTTGCCGGGGGCGCTGGGGCGGCCGCGGGGGACGATCCGTCCGGGCTGGGCATGCGGCCTCGCTCTTGACAGGAGTGAAGGGCTTGCGTACGAACCTATTAAAGCGCTTTAAACAGACGTCGTCGAGGTGAGCAGGCGCGGAGGAGATGGCTATGGCGGGACCAGGGATTGGCGTGGCGGTGATCGGGGCCGGGATGGCCGGGCGGGCGCACGCGCACGGGTACCGGGCGGCGCCGGGGGTGTTCGGATCGGAGCTGCCGCCGGTCCGGCTGGTGGCCATCGCCGACGCCTACGAGCCGTTCGCCCGCGACACCGCGCAACGGTACGGGTACGAACGGGCGGAGACGTCGTGGGAGGCGATCGCCGAGGCGCCCGACATCGACGCGGTGAGCGTGGTGGTGGCCAACCGGCTGCACCGGGAGATCGTGGAAGGCCTGCTGGAGGCGGGCAAGCACGTGCTGTGCGAGAAGCCGCTGGCCCCGAGCGTGGCCGACGGCGAGGCCATGGCCGACCGAGCCGGCCAGACCGACCGGGTGGCCGCGGTCGGGTTCACGTTCCGGCGCTCGCCGGCCATCAGCGCCGTGCGGGAGCAGGTGACCGACGGAGTGCTGGGCCCGGTCCGGCACTTCAACGGGCACTACTGGTGTGACTACGGGTTCGCGGCCGACAGCCCGATGAGCTGGCGATATCAGGGTGGACTGGGGTCGGGGGCGCTGGCCGACATCGGCACCCACCTGGTCGACGTGGGCGAGTTCCTGTGCGGGCCGGTCCGGTCGGTGCGCGGGGCGCTGCTGGAGACGATCATCGCCGACCGGCCGGTGCCGCTGGGCACGGCGGTCGGGCACGCGGCCGGGGTGCCGGTCAGCGACGAACGGGTCCCGGTCGAGAACGAGGACATCGCCACCTTCACCGCCCTGTTCACCGACGGCGCGGTGGGCACGTTTTCGGTGTCGCGGATCGCCTACGGGCTGCCCAACGCGCTGGGGTTCGAGGTGTTCTGCGCGGACGGCGCGGCAGCTTTCGACCTGGGCCGGGCGGCCGAGTTCACCATCGCCGATTCCTCCCCCGCCCCCGTGGTCAACGGGTACCGGCAGGTCCAGCTGGGGCCGGAGCACCCCTACATCACCCGCGGGCTGCCGATGGACTTCCCCAGCGTGGGGCACGGGCAGAGCGATTTCTTCACCTACCAGGCCCGGGCCTTCCTGGAAGAGATAGCGGGGGTCGGTGAGCTGCCGCGCTGCCCGCGGCTGGCCGAGGGCCTGCACAACCTGCGCGTCCTGGACGCGATCGTCACGTCCGCGGCCGACAGGGGCCGCGAAGTCGAGCTCACCGCCGAAGCGTGATCACCGAGGAGGAGAACTGATGAAGCTGGGCGCCTACACCGCGGTCCTGCACGACCGGTCGCTGCGGGAGACCCTGAAGATCCTGGGCGAACTCGGGCTGACCAGCGCCGAGATCAACGCGGGCGGGTTCGTCCCGGCGCCGCACCTGCCGATCGAGCAGTTGCAGCAGGGCGGCGGCACGGTCGAGGCCTACCTGCGCCTGTTCGACGAGGCCGGGATCACGCTGACCGGGCTGAACGTGAACGGCAACCCGCTCAACCCCGACCCCGAGGTCGGGCCCAAGCACGCCGCCGACCTGCGGCGGGCCATCGACGTGGCCGCGCTGCTGGGGGTCAAGCGGGTGGTGGCCATGTCCGGGCTGCCGGGGGCCGAGCCGGGGGCGCGCTACCCGTCCTGGGTGGTCAGCCCGTGGGACAGCCAGTACCTGGACGTCCTCGACTACCAGTGGAAAGAGGTGGTGATCCCGTTCTGGCGCGACATCCAGGCCCGGGCCGCCGATAAGGACGTCATGGTGTGCATCGAGATGCACCCGCACAACGTGGTGTTCAACCCGGGCACGCTGGAGCGGCTGGCCACCGACATCAACGCCACCCACGTGGGGGCGGAGATGGACCCGAGCCACCTGTTCTGGCAGGGCATCGACCCGGTGGCGGCGATCAAGCGGCTGGGCGGCCTGGTCTACCACGCGGCGGCCAAGGACACCCGGATCAACGAGGCCAACTGCGCGATCTTCGGGGTGCTGGACGACCGGTTCCGGCGGGTGCCGGCCGACGAGAACCCGGTCAGCCTGGGCGGGCGGAACACGCTGAACCGGTGGCCGGACGACGCGGCCTGGAACTTCGTCGCGGTCGGGCGCGGGCATGACCGGGCCTTCTGGGTGGACTTCCTGCGGGCGCTGGCCGCGGTGGACCCGGACATGGCGGTCAACATCGAGCACGAGGACCTGGAGCTGGACCAGATCGAGGGCCTGCGCCAGGCGGCCGAGAACCTGATCGCGGCCAAGGAGGAAGCGGGGGTGTGAGGCGTTCCCCTACCAGCCGGTGAGGGTGAGGTCGAAGCTGTAGCGGGAGGCGCGGTACAGGTGCCGGCCGTGCTCGATGGCGCGGCCCTGGTCGTCGTAGGCGGCGCGTTCCATGGTGAGCAGGGGCGCGCCGCGGGTCTCGCCCAGGGTGCGGGCCTCGGCGGCGGTGGCGGCGCGGGCGCCGATGGACTGGCGGGCGATGCGCAAGGTGACCCCGCTGCCGCGCAGGAGGTTGTACAGGCCGTGGGCCTCGAGGTCCTCGGCGGTGAGGGCGAGCAGGTCGGCGGGCACGTAGTTGCGCAGCAGGGCCAGCGGCTCGCCGTCGGCGGACCGGAGGCGTTCGAACACGTAGACCTCGGCGCCGGCCGGCAGGCCCAGGTCGGGGGCCAGGTCCTCGGGCAGCGGCTGCCGCTCGAAGCTGAGCACCCGGGTGACCGGGGCCCGGCCCGCCTTGGCCAGGTCGTCGTACAGGCTGGTCAGCTCGACCTGGCGGCGCACCTTGGCGTGCGCGACCTGGGTCCCGACCCCGCGCTTGCGGACCAGCAGCCCCCGGTCGACCAGGTAGGCGATGGCCCGCCGCATGGTCGGCCGGGACAGGCCGAGCTGGTCGGCCAGGTCGATCTCGTTCTCCAGCCGTGCCCCGGTGGGCAGGTCCCCGGATTCGATGAGGTGCTCCAGGTGCTGAGCCACCTGGAAGTACAGCGGGACCGGGCTGTTCCGGTCAACCCGCAGGGACTGGGCGGATTGGTTCACGGCGACCTCTCTGCGGCGCGGCCAGGGCTGGCGGCGGCCGCTTCCATTATGTCCGCCAGGACAGATCATTTGAATATCAGAATGTGCAAATGTCAGAACAAACTCTTGACGGTGTTCGGGCGCGGGCGTACAAAGACAACAATCCGCCTGGGCCCAGCGCCGCGTCCGGGCCGGCTGAGGCTTGATGCTGCGAATTGACCGGGCCGCTCCAGGATGCAGGAGCAAGCGGCCCGGGCCAGGTAAGACTCCACGATGCAGGACCCGGAGCCAATGGAGGCAGGGCAGATGTTCAGACCCAGAAAGCGTGCGCTCGGCACGGCACTGATCGTGATGCTGACGCTGGTGGTGATCGCCGCCTGCAGCGCCACCGGCGGCAAGCGGGCCGCGGAGCGCCAGGCGGCGGCCGCGGCCGGCGCCGACAGCGCTGGCCACGCCAACACCCCGCACTACACGTTCGCCATGATCACGCACGCCCAGCCGGGTGACACGTTCTGGGACATCATCCGGTCCGGGGCCAGCTCGGCCGCGGCCAAGGACAACATCACGTACCACTACTCCAACAACGACGACCCGACCAAGCAGGCCCAGCTGATCACCGACGCCATCAACAGCCACGTGGACGGGATCGCGGTCACCGACCCGGACCCGCAGGCACTGTGCCCGACGATCAAGAAGGCGACGGCGGCCGGAATCCCGGTGGTCATGTTCAACGCCGGCATCAGCAACTGGCAGTCGTGCGGGGCCCTGTCGTACTTCGGCTCGGACGAGACCGTGGCCGGAACGGCGGCCGGGAAGCGGCTGGCCGCGGCGGGCAAGAAGAACGTGCTCTGCGTGCTGCAGGCCCAGGGCCAGATCCAGCTGGAGGCCCGCTGCGCCGGGGTCAAGGCCGGGCTCGGCTCCGAGGGCACGATGACCAAGCTCTACGTCAACGGCACCGACAACTCGGCGATGCTGTCCTCCATGAGCGCCAAGCTCACCCAGGACAAGAACGTCGACGCGGTCATCACCCTGGGGGCCCCGGTGGCGCTGGTGGCGATCAACGCGATCAGCCAGGCGAAGAGCAGCGCCAAGCTCTACACGTTCGACACCAACGCGGCCGAGATCGCCAAGATCAAGTCCGGTGCGATCCAGTTCGCCGTGGACCAGCAGCCCTACCTGCAGGGTTACGAGGCCATCGACGGGCTGTGGCTGTACAAGACCAACGACGACGTGCTCGGCGGCGACAAGACCGTGCTGACCGGCCCGGCCTTCATCGACTCCAGCAACGTCGCCGCCATCTCCAAGTACGCCGCCCGCGGCACGCGGTAACGGAGGGCTGCCATGACTGACACCATCGAAGCGGCACCACCGCCGCGGCTGGACGAACGGGTCCAGCGCAAGTCCCCGCTGGCCCGGCTGTTCGCCCGGCCCGAGGCGGGCGCACTGGCCGGCGCGATCATCATCTACGTCTTCTTCTTCGCGATCGCGCCGCCGTTCCGCAACGCGAACTCGTTCTCCAGCGTGCTGTACGTGAGCTCGACCTACGGCCTGATGGCCGCGCCGGTGGCGCTGCTGATGATCGGTGGTGAGTTCGACCTGTCGGCCGGGGTGGCCGTGACCAGCTCGGCGCTGTGCTGCTCGCTGTTCAGCTACGAGTTCACGGCCAACATGTGGGTCGGCGTGCTGGTCGCGCTGGTTCTCTCGCTGGCCATCGGCTTCATCAACGGCTGGGTGGTGGTCAAAACCGGGATCCCGAGCTTCCTGGTCACCTTGGGCACGTTCTTCATGTTGCAAGGGCTGAACCTGGCCCTGACCCAGACCATCACCAACGGGGCGGCCAGCCCGAGCATCTCCGACATCCAGGGCTTCAGCTCGGCCCAGAAGGTGTTCTCGTCCAGCTTCACCATCGCCGGGGTGAACATCCGCACCTCGATCGTGTACTGGATCGTGATCACGCTCATCGCGACCTACCTCCTGCTGCGGACCCGCACCGGTAACTGGATCTTCTCGGTCGGCGGCTCGGCCCAGAGCGCCCGCGCGGTCGGCGTCCCGGTCGGCCGGATGAAGATCCTCCTGTTCATGGGCGTGGGCCTGCTGGCCTGGTTCACCGGGATGATCGTCCTGTTCCAGTTCAACACGATCCAGTCCGGCCAGGGCGTCGGCAACGAGTTCGTCTACATCATCGCGGCCGTGGTGGGTGGCTGCCTGCTCACCGGCGGATACGGCTCGGCCGTGGGCGCGGGCATCGGGGCGCTCATCTTCGGCATGGTCAACCAGGGCATCGTCTACGCGGGCTGGGACCCGGACTGGTTCACCTTCTTCGTCGGCGCGCTGCTGCTGGGCGCGATCCTGCTCAACACCTATATCCGGCGCCGCGCGGAGGCGAACAGATGACCAGCACCCTGGAAAACGACCAGAAGACCGTCGATCCGCTGGTCCGGCTGACCAACGCGGGCAAGCGGTACGGCACGATCATCGCCCTGTCCGACATCTCGCTGGAGGTCAGCGCGGGCGAGGTCACCTGCGTGCTCGGTGACAACGGGGCGGGCAAGTCCACCCTGATCAAGATCATCGCCGGGCTGCACCAGCCGACCGAGGGCACCTACGAGGTCGAGGGCGAGCCGGTTCAGTTCGGCTCGCCCCGGGAAGCACTGGAACGCGGGATCGCCACCGTGTACCAGGACCTGGCCGTGGTGCCGCTGATGCCGGTGTGGCGGAACTTCTTCCTGGGCAACGAGGTCCGCAAGGGACCGCGGATGGACATCCCGTTCATGCGCGTCAAGACCAAGGAAGAGATGCTGGCCATGGGCATCGACCTGCGCGACGTCGAGCAGCCGATCGGCACGCTGTCCGGCGGCGAGCGGCAGTGTGTGGCCATCTCCCGGGCCGTGTACTTCGGGGCCAAGGTGCTGATCCTGGACGAGCCGACCGCCGCGCTCGGCGTCAAGCAGTCCGGGGTGGTGCTGAAGTACATCATCCAGGCCCGCGAGCGCGGGCTGGGCGTCATCTTCATCACCCACAACCCGCACCACGCCTACCCGGTCGGTGACCGGTTCCTGCTGCTGAACCGGGGCCGGAGCATCGGCTACTACGAGAAGAGCCAGGTCACGAGGGAGGAACTGACCGGACTGATGGCCGGCGGCGGCGAGCTCGAGGCGCTCAGCCACGAGCTCGAGGCCGCGGGCGGTGCGTCCGCGGGGGTGGCGGCGGCGCTGAGTGAGGAGGTCGGGGAACTGGGTCTGGCCCACTCGGACGACGACGGCAACCATTCCAGCCCGTCCAGTCCCTCCAGTTCGTCGAGTCCCTCCAGCCCGCCCAGCACCACCACATGAGTCACCGGGTCCGGGTCGGGCTGGCGGGCCTGGGGCGCATGGGGCGCATCCACGCCGCCAGCCTGGCCACCCGGTGCCCGTCGGCCGAGCTGGCCTGCGTGTTCGACGCCGATACGGGCATGGCCCGCCGGGTGGCGGACCAGTTCGGCGTGGACCGGGCCGAGTCGTACGAGTCGATCCTGACCGACGACACGGTCGACGCGGTCGCGATCGCCACCCCGACCGGGACGCACGCCGAGCTGGCCGTGCGGGCCGCGCAGGCGGGCAAGCACGTGTTCTGCGAGAAGCCGATCTCGCTGGACCGGCAGGCCACGGTGCGGGTGCTCGAGGCGGTGCGGTCGGCCGGCCGGGTGTTCCAGGTCGGCTTCCACCGCCGGTTCGACCCGGACTGGGCCGCGGTCGCGGCCCGGATCCGGGCCGGGGAGCTGGGCGAGGTCTACCTGTTCCGGACCTCGCTGCGGGACATGAACCCGCCCAAGCCGGAGTTTCTGGCCGGGTCGGGCGGGTTCTTCGTGGACTGCACCATCCACGACCTGGACGTGGCCCGCTGGCTGGCCGGGGAGGTGACCGAGGTGACCGCGCACGGGAGCGCCCTGTCCGATCCCGGCTTCACCGAGATCGGTGACGTGGACACCGCGGTGGTGGTGCTCAAGTTCGAGAACGGGGCGCTCGGGGTGATCGACGAGAGCCGGGCCGCGGGTTACGGGTACGAGGCCTCCACCGAGGTGATGGGCAGCCAGGCCACGGTCCGGATCGACGACCCGTACGACCGGCACTACGAGTGGCGGACCCCGGGGCAGGCCGGGCACGGGATGCCCCGGGACTTCGAGCAGCGGTTCAGCACGGCCTACCCGGCCGAGCTGGAACACTTCGCCCGCTGCGTCCGGGACGGGCTGGCCCCCGAGCCGTCCGCGGCCGACGCGCTGGCCGCGTTCGACCTGGCCCGGGCGGCCGAACAATCCTGGCGGTCCGGGCGCACGGTGACGGTGGCCGCCGAGCGCACCGAGGACGGCGTGCGTTACACAGTGAAGGCTACGCAGTGAAGCGGGAGAGCCAGTGACCGCGTTCGAGGTGCTGACCATGGGCCGCATCGGGGTCGACATCTACCCATTGCAGATCGGGCAGTCGCTGCGGCACGTGGAGTCGTTCGGCAAGTACCTGGGCGGCAGCGCCACCAACGTGGCGGTGGCCGCGGCCCGGTACGGCCGCCGGTCGGCGGTGATCAGCCGCACCGGCCAGGACCCGTTCGGCGACTACATCCACGACGCCCTGGCCGGGTTCGGGGTGGACGACCGGTTCGTCACCGCGGTGCCGTCCCTGCCGACCCCGGTCACGTTCTGTGAGATCTTTCCGCCAGACGACTTCCCGCTGTACTTCTACCGGTTCCCGACCGCCCCCGACCTGCAGATCGAGCCGAACGAGGTCGACCTGGCGGCGGTGACCGAGGCGGGCATCTTCTGGATGACCGGCACCGGGTTGTGCCAGGAACCCAGCCGCAGCGCCACGCTGCGAGCGCTGGACGCCCGGTCGAAGGCGCGGCCGGACGGGCTCACCGTGTTCGACCTGGACTACCGGGCGATGTTCTGGCCGTCCCGGGACGAGGCGCGGCGCTGGTACGCCGAGGCGCTGCCGCACGCCACCGTGGCCGTGGGCAACCTGGACGAGTGCGACACCGCGGTCGGGGTGCGGGAACCCCGTAAGGCCGCGGCCGCCCTGCACGAGGCCGGCGTCACCCTGGCCATCATCAAGCAGGGACCGGACGGAGTGCTGGCCTCGGACGGTCAGCAGGTGGTGGAGGTACCACCGGTCCCGGTCGACGTGGTCAACGGGCTGGGCGCCGGGGACGCCTTCGGCGGCGCGCTGTGTCACAGCCTGCTGTCGGGCTGGGACCTGGACCGGACCCTGCGGTTTGCCAACGCGGCCGGGGCCATCGTGGCCGGCCGGCTGGCCTGCGCCGACGCCATGCCGGTCGCGGACGAGGTGGAGGCCAAGATGTCGGAGGCCCAACGGTCGGAGGCAGAGCGTGCGTGACGCCGACTTGAGGCACCTGGTCGAGACCCGGGTGCACCGGCCGCAGGCCATCGCCGAGGCAGCGGCCCGGCGCCGTCCGGCCGTGACCGATCCCAGTGGCCACGGCAAGCTGATGATCATCGCGGCCGACCATCCGGCCCGGGGCGCGCTGCGGGCCGGCGACCAGCCGTTCGCCATGGGCCACCGGGCCGATCTGCTGGACCGGCTGTGCCTGGCCCTGTCCCGGCCCGGGGTCAACGGGGTGCTCGGCACCCCGGACATCCTGGAAGACCTGCTGCTGCTGGGGGCCCTGGACGAGAAGATGGTCATCGGCTCGATGAACCGGGGCGGCCTGGCCGGGACCACGTTCGAGATCGACGACCGGTTCACCGCCTACGACGCGGCCAGCATCGCGGCGGCCGGCTTCGACGGCGGCAAGATGCTGATCCGGATCGACCCCGACGACCCGGCCACCGTGCGCACCCTGGACGCCTGCAGTACGGCCGTGAGCGAACTGGCCGCGCAGAAGCTGATCGCCATGGTCGAGCCGTTCATTTCGCACCGCCGGGACGGCAAGGTCCGCAACGACCTCAGCCCGGAGGCCATGATGCGCGCGATCACGGTCGCTTCCGGCCTGGGCAACACGTCCGCCTACACCTGGCTCAAGGTGCCCTACGTGGACGACATGGAACGGGTCATGGCCGCGTCCACCCTGCCCGCGCTGATCCTGGGCGGCGAGGTGGCCCCGGACCAGAGCGCGGTCATGGCCAGCTGGCGCAAGACCCTGGAACTACCCACCGTGAGGGGATTCGTCATCGGACGCTCACTGCTGTTCCCGCCGGACGACGACGTGGCCGGCGCGGTCGACACCGTCGTGGAGATGCTGTGAGCGAGCGTGGCCAGTCCTGGTTCCATCCGTACGGCAGCACCGCGACGGGCCCGTACGTCGCCTCGATCACGCCGGAGAACGCTGGCTGGGCCTACAGCGGGCTGCGGGTGGCCGAGCTGCCGCCCGGCGGCAAGGTCGAGCTGGCCACCGGCCCGGACGAAATGCTGGTCCTGCCGCTGGAAGGTTCGGCCGAGGTCGAATGCGACGGACAGCGGTTCACGCTCGACGGGCGCAGCAACGTGTTCAGCGCGGTCACCGACTTCGCCTATCTGCCCCGGGACGCCGAAGCCGTGGTCACCAGTGCCCGGGGCGGCCGGTTCGCGCTGCCGTCAACCCGGGCCGATCGGCGGCTGACCGCCCGCTACGGCCCGGCGGCGGACGTGTCGGTCGAGCTGCGCGGGGCCGGGGTGGCCAGCCGCCAGGTGAACAACTTCTGCACCCCGCAGACCTTCGACGCCGACCGGATGATCGCGGTCGAGGTGCTGACCCCCGGCGGTAACTGGTCCTCCTATCCCCCGCACAAGCACGACCAGGCCGGGCCGGACGAGTCGCAGCTGGAAGAGATCTACTACTTCGAGGTGGCCCAGGGCGGCCCGGGTTACCAGCGGGCCTACGGGTCCGGGCCGGGCCGGGAGATCGACGTGTGCACCGAGGTCAGCACGGGCGACGTGGTGCTGATCCCGCACGGCTACCACGGCCCGTCCATGGCCGCCCCCGGCTACGACCTGTACTACCTGAACGTGATGGGCGGCCCCGGCGAGCGGGTGTGGAAGTTCTGCGACGACCCGGCCCACGCCTGGGTCCGCGGCACCTGGACCGGTGTCCCGATCGACCCCCGCTTGCCGATGACGAGCACGGGAGGTGGCAGCTGATGAGTGAGAACACGGTGCGGCTCACCGTGGCCCAGGCGCTGGTCCGGTTCCTGGCCCAGCAGTACAGCGAGCGGGACGGCGAGCAGCAGCGGCTGATCCCCGGCTGCTTCGGCATCTTCGGCCACGGCAACGTGGCCGGGGTGGGCCAGGCGCTGCTGGAGTCCCAGCTGACCCGGCGCGGCGATATGCCCTACTACCTGGCCCGTAACGAGCAGGCCATGGTGCACGCGGCGGTCGGGTTCGCCCGGATGCGGAACCGGTGCCAGGCCATGGCCTGCACGGCCTCGATCGGGCCCGGCTCCACCAACATGGTGACCGCCGCCGCCCTGGCCACGATCAACCGCATCCCGGTGCTGCTGCTGCCCAGTGACGTGTTCGCCACCCGGGTCGCCAGCCCGGTGCTGCAGGAGCTGGAGGACCCGCGGGCCGGCGACGTGTCGGTGAACGACGCCTTCCGCCCGGTGTCCCGGTACTTCGACCGGATCTGGCGGCCCGAACAGCTGCCGTCGGCCCTGCTGGCCGCGATGCGGGTGCTGGCCGATCCGGCCGAGACCGGCGCCGTCACCCTGGCCCTCCCCCAGGATGTCCAGGCCCAGGCCTACGACTGGCCGGAGCGGCTGTTCCGGACCCGGGTGTGGCCCATCGCCCGGTCGGTACCGGAACCGGAAGCGGTGTCCCGGGCCACCGGCATCATCCGCAGCGCGCGGCGGCCGCTGATCATCGCGGGCGGCGGGGTGCTGTACTCCGGGGCCCAGGACACCCTGCGGCGGCTGGCCGAGCAGACCGGCATCCCGGTGGCCGACACCCAGGCGGGCAAGGGCGCCTTGTCCTGGGATCACCCCCAGGCCGTGGGCGGGGTCGGCTCGACCGGCACCCCGCCCGCCAACGCGCTGGCCGCCGCGGCCGACGTGGTCATCGGGGTCGGCACCCGGTACAGCGACTTCACCACCGCGTCCCGGACCGCGTTCGCCGACCCGGACGTGCGGTTCGTCAACCTCAACGTGGCCGCGTTCGACGCGGCCAAGGAGTCGGCCACCGCGGTGGTGGCCGACGCCCGGCGCGGCCTGGAGGCCCTGGCCGGCGGGCTGGCCAGCTACCGGGTGACCGACGCCTACGCCGGGCACTACCGGCGGCTGACCGCAGCGCTGGACCCCGGTGGTCGAGCGCGCCTATCACCTGGGGCACCAGCCGCTGCCCGCGCAGACCGAGGTGATCGGCGCGGTCAACGAGGTCATCGGGCCCCGCGACGTGGTCGTGCAGGCGGCCGGCAGCCTGCCCGGCGACCTGCAGATGCTGTGGCGGGCCCGGGACCCGAAGCAGTACCACGTGGAGTACGGCTACTCCTGCATGGGCTACGAGATCGCGGCCGGCCTGGGCATCAAGATGGCCGCCCCGGACCGCGAGGTGGTGGTCATGGTGGGCGACGGCTCGTACCTGATGATGTCGTCCGAGATCGTCACCGCGGTGTCCGAGGGCATCAAGCTGACCATCGTGCTGATCGACAACCGGGGCTTCTCCAGCATCGGCTCGCTGTCGGAGAGCCTGGGCTCGCAGCGGTTCGGCACCTCCTACCGGTACCGGAACCACGAATCCGGGCTGCTCGACGGGGGCAACCTGCCGGTGGACCTGGCCGCCAACGCCGAAAGCCTGGGCGCGGACGTGCTCCGGACCCGGACCATCGACGAGTTCCGGGTCGCCCTGGGCAAGGCCAAGGCGGCGGCCCGCACCACCGTGGTCTACATCGAGACCGACCCGCTGGCGCCGGTGCCGTCCTCGGAGAGCTGGTGGGACGTGCCGGTCTCGGAGGTCGCGGCGCTGCCCAGCACCCAGCAGGCCCGCCAGGAATACGAGCAGCACAAGCAAAGCCAGAGGGAGTATCTGTGAACGTACGCCCGGCCCGGCTGCTGCTGGGCAGCTGTCCCGACTCCTGGGGGGTCTGGTTCGCCGACGATCCCCTCCAGACGCCCTGGTCCCGGTTCCTGGACGAGCTGGCCGAGGTCGGTTACCAGTACCTGGAGCTGGGCCCGTACGGCTACCTGCCCACCGACCCGGCCCGGCTGCACGATGAGGTCAGCCGCCGCGGGCTCACCGTGGCCGGCGGCACGGTGGCCGGTCACAGCGGACTGCACAAACCAGGCGACTTCGAGTCGATCCTGGCCGCGACCTGGCAGGTGGCCTCGCTGACCGCGGCGCTGGGGGCCAAGCACGTGATCTTCGTCCCGGTGCCGGGCTTCCGCGACGACGTGACCGGGGCGTACCTGGAGCCGGCCGAGCTGGACGCGGACGGGTGGCGGACTCTGTGCGCGTCGGCCACTGAGATCGGGCGCCGGATTTCGGAGGAGTTCGGGGTGCGGCTGCAGTTCCACCCGCACGCCGACAGCCACGTGATGACCCAGCCGCAGGTCGAGCGGTTCCTGGCCGACACCGACCCGCGCTACGTGTCGCTGTGCCTGGACACCGGCCATCTGGCCTACGGCCGGGCCGACAGCGTGGAGATCATCCGCAAGTTCCCGGCCCGGATCGGCTACGTGCACATCAAGCAGATGGACCCGGGCATCGTGGCCAAGGCCGAGGCCGAAGACCTGCCGTTCGGGCAGGCGGTGGCCATGGGAGCCAGCGTCGAGCCGCCCGAGGGCCTGCCGGACATCCCGTCGGTGCTGGCGGCGCTGGAGGAGCTGGACGCGGAGCTGTTCACCGTGGTCGAGCAGGACATGTACCCGTGTGACTTCGGCAAGCCCAAGCCGATCGCGGACCGGACGTTCCGGTACCTGAGCGGGGCCGGGGTCGGCGCAGGCGGAGGTGCGGCGTGACCGTGCGAGTGGGAGTGATCGGCGTCGGGCTGATCGGTGAGGACCACGTCCGGCGGCTGACCACGGTGGTGGACGGCGCGTCGGTGACCGCGGTGACCGACGTCGATTCCGGCCGGGCCGAGGCGGTGGCCAAGCAGTACGGAGTCCCGGCCGTGCACCCGGCCGGCGAGGACGTGATCGCCGACCCGGCCGTGGACGCGGTGGTGGTGGCGTCCTGGGGGCCCACCCACGAGCAGTACGTGCTGGCCGGGATCGCCGCGGGCAAGCCGGTGTTCTGCGAGAAACCGCTGGCCACCACCCGCGAGGCCTGCGAGCGGGTGCTGGCCGCCGAGACCGCGGCGGGCGGCCGGCTGGTCCAGGTCGGGTTCATGCGCCGTTACGACGATGCCTACCGGGAGGTGAAGACCGCGGTGGCGGCCGGGTCGATCGGGGTGCCGCTGCTGGCCCACATGGCCCACCGCAACCCGGCGGTGCCGCCCACGGTGACCAATGAGGACGCCATCAACGACTCGGCCGTGCACGAGGTCGACGTGACCCGCTGGCTGCTGGGCGAGGAGATCACCTCGGTGGCGGTGCTGTCGCCCAAGCACAGCTCGCACGCGGCGGCCAGCCTGCAGGACCCGATGATGGTGATGTTCCGTACCGCCAGCGGCGTGCTGGTCGACGACGAGCTGGGCCTGAACGTGCGCTACGGCTACGACATCCGGTGCGAGGTGGTGTGCGAGACCGGGCAGGCCCGGCTGCCCATCAGCGACCCGGTGCCGCCGGACTGGCGGGTCCGCTTCAGCGACGCCTACGACACCGAGTTCCGGGCCTGGATCGCGGACGTGACCGCGGGCCGTCCGCCCAGCGGGCCTTCGGCGTGGGACGGCTACGCGGCCACGGTGGTGGCCGGGGCCTGCGTGTCCGC
Source organism: uncultured Actinomycetes bacterium (assembly GCA_963828445.1). Taxonomy (GTDB): domain Bacteria; phylum Actinomycetota; class Actinomycetes; order Streptosporangiales; family Streptosporangiaceae; genus Bog-532. The sequence goes on along the minus strand of CAWHFP010000040.1, from coordinate 92,143 downwards.
GCTGGGGTCGGGCCAGTGGACCGATGTGGTGCTGGCGGACCGCCCGGCCCTGTACGGGGCGGGGGTCACGGCGTGAAGATCGCGCTCGACCCCTACATGCTGCGTACGGTCCCGCTGACCGAGCTGCCCGGGGTCGTGGCCGACCTGGGCTATGAGTACATCGAGCTGTCACCGCGGGAGGACTTCACCCCGTTCTTCCTGCACCCGCGGGCCAACGACGACCGGGTCCGGGCGTTCAAGGCGGCCCTGGACGCGGCCGGGGTCAAGGTCGCCTCGCACCTGCCGCTGTACCGGTGGTCCGGGCCGGACGAGGACGAGCGCCAGGCCGCGGTGCGCTACTGGAAGCGGGCCATCGAGCTCACCGTGGAGCTGGACTGCGACACGATGAACTCCGAGTTCAACGGGCGGCCGGAACAGGCTTCCCGGAGCGAGGCCCAGTTCTGGCGGTCGATGGACGAGCTGCTGCCGGTCTTCGAACGCGAAGGCGTCAAGCTGCGGCTCGAGCCGCACCCGGACGACTTCGTGGAGGACGGGCTGACCGCGGTGGACATGGTCCGCGGCATCAACTCGCCGCAGGTGTCCTTCTTGTACTGCGCGCCGCACACGTTCCACCAGGGCGGCAACCTGGCCGAGATCATGGAGTACGCCGGGGACCTGCTGACCCAGGTGCACATCGCCGACTCGTTCGACCACCGGGCATCCTCGGGTAACCGGTACATCATCAACCCGCCCGGTTCTACGGCCCGTATCCACCAGCACCTGGACATCGGCCAGGGCGAGGTCAACTGGGACGAGTTCTTCGGCACCCTGGCCCGGATCGGCTTCGACGGCATCGCCACCGTCTGCGTCTTCGCCTGGGAAGAAAGGGCTCGCGAGTCGTCGGCCGCCAACCTGGCCCGCGTCCGCGAGTACGCCGCCAAGTACTTCTAACTGCTGGCCGGGCCGGGCTGGCGGGGGCTGGGCGGGTTCGGCGCTGGTACCGGCGGGCTCGGCGGCGCGGAGGCGGGCGGCGCGGGCCTGGGCGGGAAGCTGGGTCAGCAGGTCTGCGGCTTCGGGGACGGTGCGGTCGGTGGCGCTGGCGGTGACGCGCTTGCCGGCGACGTCGAGCTTGACCGAGGCCAGGCCGAGGCGACGCTGGACCGGGCCCTGGACCCAGCGGACGCTCTGCACCTTCTCCAGCGGGACCCAGGTGATGGTGCGGCGCAGGCGTCCCTTGGACGCCACGACGTAGCGGTCGTCGCCGCCGAAGGCCAGGAAGTGGTAGTTGAGCGGGGCCTTCCAGCGGGTGGAGCCGGGCGCGCGCTCGGTGGGCTGGGGCGGGTCGGCCACCAGCTCGGCCAGCATCTTCTCGGCCTCGGCCCGGGTGCCGACCGGGACCAGGGCGCGCAGCCGCCTGGACTCGGACCGGTTCTCGCGCCGCTGGCGCGGGCCGGCCACGTCGACTTCGAGCCTGGCCCAGCCGAACCACCGCCACACCAGCGGCTCGACCAGCCGCACGGCCTGGATCCGGCCGGGCCGGATCGTCTCGGCGGTGGTCTGCACCAGCCCGGACCGGAGCCGCACCCCATCCGGGGCCAGCGCGACCGTGGTCCCGTACTGCCCGTTGAACTGGCGCCACACGCCGATGATCGCGCCGATGAGGACCGGCAGGTACGAGGCATTGGCCGTCGGCGAGTGCACGACCACGGCGATGACCACGATGGCGGCGATGATGATGACCATGACCACGCCGGTGATGCTGAAGATCAGCCCGGCGGCCAGGCGGCCCGGGTGCACGTGGAACAGCACCCGCTCGTCGGCCTGTGGCTGGGCGGGGGTGGCGGTGGGCGCGGTGGCCTGGGTGCGCGGCGCGGGGACCGCGGCTCCGGTCTGAACGGCACTGCTGTGGCTGGCCTTGCTCAGGGACAGCAACTCCTCGCGCAGCCGCAGGGCCTCGGCCTTGCGCAGCGCGAGCAGTTTGGCGTCGGACGAATCGGCGCCGGCCATGCGCAGCTGGATGGCGGCCAGGCCCAGGGTCCGGGCCAGCCCGGTCTGCACCACGTCGATGGCCTGGACCTGGGACAGCGGAAACCGCAGCGACTGGCGCCGGATCAGCCCGGTCTCGATGAACAGGACCCCGCGCTCGACCCGCCAGCGGGTCACCGCCCAGTTGATGATCCCGACGACGAGGACGACGGCGATGACCACGCCTTCGCTGATGAACTCGCTACCGCCCGACTTGCGGCCGTTGGCCACCACCAGCAGGACCAGCAGGATCAGCAGGCCGGTGAAGTGACGGCCGCTGCGAACCAGCGGGGACAGCGGGTGCAGCCGGTGCCAGACGGCCATGCCCGGGGCGCGGTGCTGATCCGGCCGATCGTCCAGGTTCCGGGGTCCCGTCGGGCGCTGCCTGGCCGGTGCCGGAGCCCGGATAGGACGGAAGCTGGCTGGTCACAGTGTTTCCCGCTCGCTCCCGGGGCGCTTCAAGGCACCGCCTTCCTTCCTCGCTCGGCGCTCGTTCCTCGCTTCTCGCTCGTCAGTCCAGGCGGCGCCGCGCCCCTCTCGCCCGCTCACAGCCCGGCCGCCTGCGACTCGCCGAGCTGGGCGAGCTGGTCGCGCAGCCGCGACGCTTCGGCCCGCTCCAGGCCCGGGATGCGGGCGTCGCTGGCCGCGGCCGCCGTGTGCATCCGCACCGTGGCCAGGCCCAGGCTCCGCTCGACCGGCCCCGCGGTCACGTCGATGAACTGCATCCGCCCGTACGGCACCACCGACTGGCGGCGGATCATCACCCCGCGCCGCACCATCAGGTCGTCGTGCCGTTCGGTGTAGCCCCAGGCCGCGACCCGGCGGGCCACGAACCACAGCATGGCCAGCCCGACGGCCAGCAGGACCAGGGCCACGATCAGGCCGATGAGCGGCGTCCCGGCCGCGCCGCCGATCAGCCCGCCGATGGCCGCGATCGGCACGGTCAGCACCACGACCTGGATGCGCCGCGCGCGCAGCAGCAACGGTGATGGCCGCTGCCAGGTCAAGCTGTCATCCCCCGTGTCCGGCCGGACGCCGGTGTCCCCTGCCGTCATGGCCGACGGTCCTCCCGTGCTGGGATTGCCCCTGTTTCGCCGGTCCGTTTTGACCGGTCTGTGTGTGCCAGCGATCGTGCCCCGCCGCACCTTACCGAAACGTCGGGGCCGACTCCAGGGGCCACGGGTGACGGATCGGCCCGGCGGGCTCGGGTACACCTAGGTGGTGGCCCAGGCCAGGTTGCGGCCGGCCAGGGCGAGGACCTGGTCAAAGGGGGTGGCGTCGGCGGGGGTGGTCCGGGACGGCCCGAAGGCGACGTCGTCGCCGGCCGGGGCGTCGGGGCTGGCGAACAGGTCGAGGAAGGTGCGGGCGGCGCCGACGGCGGCCGGGTCGGGCTGGTAGGGCTGGCCGGTGGCCTGGGCCAGGTCCCAGCCGTGCACGACCAGCTCGTCGGCCAGGGTGACGCCGACCATGTCCGCGGGCGAGTCCATGCCCGCGATCCGGGTCATGCCCTCCCAGGCGCCCGGCCCGGCCCAGGCCTCGGCCAGGGTGGCCAGGTCGGCGGGGATGCGGGTGCGCCAGTCGGCGGGCAGTTGGGCCGCGTCGCCGGCGGGCTGCTGGTCGGTCAGCGGGCCGCGATCCTTGCGGGCCGCGGCGGCGAACGCGCGGGCCATCGTGCCGATGTGCTCGACCAGGTCAGCGACCTGGTACTGCGGGCACGGGGTGGGGGCCGCGAGCTGCCCGTCGGTGACGTTGCTGACCAGTTGCGCGAGGTGCTGGGCCGCGGGCCCGAGATCGATGCTGTCCATACCGGGTGAGACGACGCCGCGGGCCGCCACTCATCGCCGCCCCGCTTATTTGATCGAAGGTCGGGGGTAGGGTGGGATTGGGTTCGCAGGGAGCCTCCGGTCCGCGGGCAGGGCAGAGTCCACCTGAGCAGGACCCCTTTGCATCTAGGCTCACCTCCTCCTTTCGGCCTGGTCACGCGGACTCCGGGCAGACGGAAGGAGCTGGCATGGCCGGCGTCTCACTGCCCGATCGGGCGAACCTCACTCAGCTGCGCAAGCAGGCCCGGGATCTTCAGCGCGCCGTGCGGGCGGGCTCGCCCCCGGCCCGGGAGCTGGTGGCCGGCTACCACCCGGCGGGCGCGCCGGACGCGGACGCGGCGGCCACGTTCCCGCTGTCCGCGGCCCGGCTGGTGATCAGCCGCCGGTACGGGTTCTCCAGCTGGACCCGGCTCAAGCGGCACGTGGAGCTGATCCAGCAGTACACCCGTGTGCCGCCTGGTGCTTCTGTGACTGATGGGACCAGTGCGGTGACCGGTGGGGCCGCTGCGATGTTGGGGACCTCGGCGGCAGGTGACCGTGATGAGCTGGGTGATGAGTTCTTGCGGCTGGGGTGCCTGTGGTACGAGGACGACCAGCCGGAGCGGTGGGCGCGGGCCCGGGCGCTGCTGGCCGCGCACCCCGAACTGACCCAGGGCCACGTACACGCGGCGTCGGCCGCGGCCGACGTGGCCGCGCTGCGGGCCATCCTGGCCGCCGACCCGGCGGCGGCCCGGCGGGAGGGCGGCCCGTACCGGGCCGAGCCGCTGTACTACCTGGCCTATGCCCGGCACGACCCGCAGCTCAGCCGGGACTCCGTGCTGACCAGCGCCCGGCTGCTGCTGGCGGCCGGCGCCGACCCCAACGCGGGCTACTTCTGGCGGGGGCTGCCGACCCCGTTCACCGTGCTGACCGGGGTGCTGGGCCACGGTGAGCTGGGGCCGGACCGGCAGCCGCCGCACCCGCACGCGCTGGCCCTGGCCCGGCTGCTGCTGGAGTCGGGCGCGGACCCGAACGACGCCCAGGCCCTGTACAACCGGATGTTCGAGCCGGGCCAGGAGCACCTGGAGCTGCTGCTGGAGTTCGGCCTGGGTACCGGAGACGGCGGCCCGTGGCGGGCCCGGCTCGGCGCGGCGCAGGCCAGCCCGGCCGAGCTGGTCCGGGGCCAGCTGGAGTGGGCGGTCACCCACGGCCTGGCCGACCGGGTCCGGCTGCTGGGCCGGCACGGAGCCGACGTCACCTCCCGGGCGCCCGGTCGCCAGTCCCCGGCTGAGCTGGCCCCGATTGAGCTGGCCCTGACCACGGGGCACGCCGAACTGGTGGAGGTGCTGGCCGAGTTCGGGGCGGGCCCGGCCGAGCTGGATCCGGACGAGGCCATGGTGGCCCGGCTGCTGGCCGGCGACCAGGCCGGGGCCGAAAGCCTGGACCGCGACAACCCACTGGCCCTGGAGGAGGTCAAGCTGACCAGGCCGGGGCTGATCGTGTGGGCCGCGGTGCTGGGCCGCACCAGCGCGGTGGACCTCATCGCCGAACTGGGCTTCGACGTCAACGCCAAGGCCCGCACGGACGGCCCCGGCACCACCGAGTGGGAGACCGCGCTGCACCACACGGCCCGGGTCGGCAACCTGGCCCTGGCCCGCCGGCTGGTCGAGCTGGGCGCCGACCCGGACGTGCGCGACCAGCGGTTCGGCAGCACCCCGCTCGGCTGGGCCCGGCACTTCGGGCAGCTGGAGCTGATCGCCTTCCTGGAGCCGCTGACCAGCCCCGAGCCGGAAGCGGGCTAGTACTACAGCAGTAGTTCGTTATATTTTGCCTGTCGTCGCTGGTAGTGGCTGGTTCTGGCCTGGTGCTGGTGGTGTCGTCGCCAGGTGGACCAGGCCCAGGTGGTGTCGCGGGCGGGCACCCGGGTGGTCAGGTGTGCCAGTAGACGGCGGATCTCCGCGAGCGTGACCGGGATGAGGCCGCTGCCAGGGCTTTTGGGGCGTTCGCGGCGGTGACGGCGAGGTAGGCGTGGGCGAGGACGGCCAGGGTGGCGTGGCGGTACCAGGCGTCGTAGCGGCGGACCTGGTAGTGGTCCAGACCGGTCTCGTTCTTGGCGCTCTGGAAGCACTCCTCCACGGCCCAGCGGGCCCCGGCGACCCGGATCAGCTCCTCGTCCTGCGGTCCCGGCCGGGGCGGCGCACAGGTAGTAGGCCAGCTCCAGCTCGCCCTTGGAATCTGGCGTGAGAGAGCGGCGGACCAGCAGGTACCGGGCCCAGCCGGGGGGCTCGGTGCCGTCGTCGGGCAGGGTGGCGGCCGCCCAGTCATAGACCCGCGGCCCTTTGGAGCCGTTTCCGCAGCTGCGGCGCTTCCAGGCCTGGCCCGGGGCGTGCGCGGTCAGCACGTCGGCGCGGGACTTCCCGGCGTCGCCGGCCACGGCCTGGCTCTTGGGGACGGCGACGGCGTAGCCGACGCGGCGCTGCTCCAGCCAGCCCCGGAAGCTGCCGTCCTTGCCGTAGGCCTCGTCCGCGGTCACCCAGGACGCGGGCATCCCCGCGTCCAGTGCCCGGCCCAGCATCAGCCGGGCAAGCTCGGTCTTGGAAGCGAACTGCACGTCATCGGGTATGCCCGCCTCGCGGCAGCGGTCCCGGTCCTCCGTCCAGGATTTCGGCAGGTAGAGCTCCCGGTCCACGAGCGCCCGGCCCGTCGGCGAGGCATAGGCGCAGAACACGCCCAGCTGGCAATTCTCTACCCGCCCGGCGGTGCCCGAGTACTGCCGCTGCACCCCCGCTGAACTGGTGCCTTTCTTGATGAAGCCGGTCTCGTCGACGACCAGTACCCCGCCGGCGTCGCCCAGGTGGCGGGCCACGTAGCCGCGCACGTCGTCCCGCACGCCATCGGCGTCCCACGCCGCCCGGTTCAGCAGCCGCTGCATCCCATCCGGCGTCTTGTTCCCCGCCGCCTCAGCCAGCGTCCAGCTGTTCTTGGCCGCCAGCGGCGCCAGCAGCCCCCGCACGTAAGCCTGGGCCTGCAGCCGCGGCTCAACCCGCGGAAAACGGCTCGCCACCAGCGCGAACAAGTCATCCAGCCCGGCCACCCACATCGCCAGGTCATCATCATCCAGCACACACCAACACTACTACCGACAAACAGTAACGAACTACTGCTGTAGTACTAGTACTCCAGCCGTAGATCGTGATCTTGACTGATGCCCTGGGCGGACCTGCGCCACGGGTTATTGCGGCAGGGGGTTCTGGGCCATGCGCTGTTCGCCGATGAGCGCTGCTTCCCGTACGACGGAGAACCCGTAGGCGGTCATATCGCGCTCGTAGGCGGCCAGTGCGTCGGCGAGGGGAAGCTGCCCGTCGGCGACCTTCTTGAGCTCCCGGCCGAGCAGGGCTCCATCGCGCATCGCGACGTTGGCCCCGCGGCCCAGCGTGGGGGTCATCGCGTGGATCGCGTCGCCGAGAAGGGTGACGTTGGCAGGCGTGCTGAGCGTGGCCGGCACGCTGGTGTACATCTCGACGAGGAAGAACGAGGCCGGGTCGCCGCCGCGGACGAGATCGGCAGCGGCGTCCGGCCAGTCACTGAGCATCCCGGCGGCGATCCCGCGCAGCTCCTCCGCTGAGCATGCACGCATCACGCCGCCGCCGTCAGGGAAGAACTCGTGGCGGCCGCCGACGATGCACACGACGTAGTTGTCCTGGTCGCGCATCGCGGTCCCGGGCGCGAGGCGCCCGGCGGCCTGGGCCGGAGAGGTCGGGAAACGCACCGACCCGAGCCCGAGGAAGACCTTCCGGTCGTCTGAGGCGATGGTGAAGATGTCCGTGAGGGTTTCGGCGGGCACGAGCGGCTCGGCCGTGGCCATCGGCAGACGCCCGTAGATCGCGGTGATCCCCGCGTCGACGGTCTCGCACTGCGGGGCCCTTTGCCTGCGGACGGCCGAACGGATGCCGTCCGCGCCGACCAGAACGTCGCCGTGCGCGGTCGAGCCGTCGCTGAAGTACGCGGTCACGCCGTCGGCGGTGCTCTCATAGCGCTCCAGCGTCCTTCCGAAGTGCAAGGCGCCCTCGAGGCCGGCCAGCAGGACCTGGCGCAGGGTCGCCCGATCGACGTTCGCGTGGATCGGCGGTCCGTCATGCCGGGGCCAGACATCGCCTAGATCGTCCTGCGTCGGCAGGCGCTTGATGACCGACAGGTCCGTCTTGAGGACCGTGGTGAAGGGTTCGGTGTAATCGGACGTCGCCTCGAACACGGCGCGCAGCTCAGGCGGGAGGACTTCCCGCGCGGCGTTGATCGCGTCGCCGTCCAGGTGCAGGCGGTAGCCCTGGGGCCGGTCCCACGGGCTCGCGTCACGTTCGAAGAGCTCGACGTCGATCCCGTTTCCGCGCAGCGACTGGGCGAGAGTGAGGCCGCCGAGACCGGCGCCGACGATGACAACTTTCAGCTCAGGCATGGTCGTCCTTTGTTCGAGGTTCGACAAAGGACGCACAGGTGGCCTGAGACCAGGCTCTTGCACGAACGCCAAGGCGTCACCCGGACTACCCACCGGGCAGTAACTTTCGTACGTCATCCCCATTTTAACGCATGACTGCTGCGCTCTCCGAGCCCCCCACGGCGGTTTCCCCGCCGTGATCTCCGCGTCGGTCATCGCGCGCGAGCTGCCCGACGCCCGGCCAGCCGGCCTGCTGCTTGATCAGGGCCGGGTGGCGTCGCGGCTCCAGGTGAGCCCGGCGGCAGCGCTGGCGCTGGGTGGTGGTGTGGTGCAGGCCGAGCGCGGGCCGCAACCGGTCCGGCAGGACCGTTAAATCGCACACACTTCCTATCGCTGCCTCCGGCGGCCCCGCCCGTTCGATGTAGCACCTCTCAACGGTGCCGACGTGTGCGGCGCTCAGCGGCCGGCCCGCACCTTCCGGCTTTCATCTGAGTTGAGCGCCACTGACCACCTCTGTGTGAACTGGTGGCAGCGAGGTCAATGGAGGTCATATCGTCACATGAGGGTCGATGCTGGACGGCGGTGTTGCTGTACTTCAGTGCTGTACCGTCGTTCTCCTGCAGGCCAGGGTTCGTCTCCGCCTCCTTGATGCGAGTTAGCGGCGTAGTGTACGTGTGGCGATTCCGTAGAGCCGAAAGTTCGGTGGTCGCGTGGAATTCACCAGGAAGCATGTCGTTGACCTGCTGCAGAAGGCAGGATTTCGGGAGATGGCCGACGAGGCCCTGCGTGACCTGCCTGACCCGGTTGATCGCGAACAGGTGACGGAGTGGGCCGCTGCGCACGGGGTTTACTGGGATGAGTTCATGAGCCGGATGGGCGGCAGCCCATGACACGGTTCGCCGGGACCTCGGCCTGACCCATCGAGCACTCTCTCCCATCCAGGCGCGAGCCGGTCTATAGGGTCGTTCGCTCGTGTCCGCATCGGGTTGCTCCGTTTGGCCAATAGCGGGCGCGGGGCTGCCAGACTGTGGCCGTGGTGGCATACGAGGCGAGTCAGTGGCATGACCTGTTCGCGGTGGGAGCGGAGTCTGCTGCCGCGCTGGTCGGTCTGCTGTTCGTCGCCGTGTCGATCAATGTCAAGCAGATCCTCGAAGCGCCTCGTCTCCCAGCGCTCGCTGCGCGAGCGCTAGGGGTCCTGCTAAGCCTGCTCCTGATGTCGGTCTTCGTGCTCACCCCTGGGCAATCACGACGGGCTCTCGGTGCGGAGCTCACGGCGCTCGGCGTGGTACTGGTCACCGCCGTAACGATCTCGGCCGTACGAGCGCACTTTCCGGTCACCAAATGGCGATGGACCATCCCGATCATTTTGCTCGCGCTGGCCTCATCCGTGCCGATGATCATTGCCGGCGTGACGGTGCTGGCCGGTGCTGGCGGCGGTCTTTACTGGGCCCTGGGGGAGCTCATCCTTGGATTCAGTATCGCGATCTATAACGCCTGGATCCTGCTTATCGAAATCCTGCGGTGACCAGCCGATGCGTCGCTCGCCAGCGGCAACGGCCGTCAAGTGCTAGCTGGTCTTCCGCGTGATGCACCCTGGCTGGTCAAAGGCGACATTAAGTACTATCGCATTTCATGTCGGTTAGATCTTGTCCGGGTCCCAGCCGGTGCTGTCAACACGCTCTTCACAGCATCGGGGATGCAGTGGCTGTTCACGACGGCCCGGTGGGACTCTGGCGGCGTCCGAGACGACGTCCACGGTTACGTCGCTGCGGCGCTCGAAGACCCGGACGGGGTGCTGATCGGGGACGGCACCGGGTTCGAGAAGGCCCGCAGCCGGGACCCTCAACATCGTCTACTCTGGCCAGCGCGGCCGCCCTAGGTTCTTCAGTTCCAGCACACCTGAAACATCCCAGAGGCGGCCGTCCCGCTCTGGCGCAGGCCGGTGCAGTCTTATTACCTGCCGGTACGGCCGTCAGCCGGCAAGATCACGATCTGCGGCTGGAGTGCTAGATCGGCCCGGTCTAGTCGGGGCTGGAGCGCAGGTAGGCCAGCACGGCCCGGACCCGGTTGTTGTCGGTGTCGGTGGCCTCCAGCCCCAGCTTGGCGAAAACGCTGGTCACGTGGGCTTCCACCGTGCGCGGGGACAGGAACAGGTCCTTGGCGATGCCGACGTTGGAGCGGCCCTCGGCCATCCGGCTGAGCACGTCCCGCTCGCGGGGGTTGAGCGTGCCGATGGTGCCGGTGGTGCGCTGTCGCTGCAGCAAGCGGCGCACCACGGTCGGGTCGATCACGGTCTCACCGGCCACGATGCGCTCCAGCTGAGCGATCAGGTTCCCGGCGTCGGTGACGTTGTCCTTGAGCAGGTAGCCGACGCCGTGGCCGACCGCGTCCATCAGCGTGCCCGCGTAGCTGGCCTCGGCGTAGGTGGACAGGACCAGGATGCCGAGGTCCGGGTCCCAGGCCCGGATGGCGGTGGCGGTCTCGATACCCTCGCCGGTGAAGGTGGGCGGCATGCGCAGGTCGAGGATGACCGCGTCCGGCCGGTCCGGGACGATGTTGGCCATCAGCTCGTCACCGGACGAAGCCTGGCTGGTGACCTCGACCCCGGACGCTCGCAGCAGCATCTCCAGACCACTGCGGAACAACACGGAGTCGTCGGCGAGGGCTACGCGCACGGAATCCTCAGCTGGAGATGGGTCCCGCCCCCGGGCGGGCTGTCGATGACCGCTTCCCCGCCCGCCGCGCCGGCCCGGTCCATGATGTTGGCCAGGCCCCGCCCGGATGGGTCGGCTCCGCCGACCCCGTCGTCGGAGACGTCCATGACCAGTTCGGCCGCGCTGACCCGCACGGTCACGCCGGCCTGGCTGGCCCGGGCGTGCTTGACCGTGTTGGTGAGCGCTTCGCAGGCCACGAAGTAGGCGGTGGCCTCGGCCGCGGCCGGAGGCCGTCCACCCGGGAAGTCCGGCACGTCGAGCTGGATGGCCAGCGGCAGCCGCTCGGCCACCTCTTCCAGGGCCGCCCCCAGACCGGACTGGACCAGGGTGGCGGGGTGGATGCCGTGGGCCAGGTCCCGCAGTTCGGCCAGGACCGCGGCCAGGTCGGTGCGGGCCTGCGCGAAGGCGGCGGTGGCGGCCGGGTCACCGGTGGAGGCCATGGCCGCCGACAGCTGGGCCGCCATGGCCAGCAGGTGCTGCTGGGCCCCGTCGTGCAGGTCGCGCTCGAGGCGGCGGCGCTCAGCCACCGCGGCTTCGGCCAGCCGGGCCCGGGAGGCCCGCACGTGGTCCAGTTCGGCCTGGGCCGCCTGGGCCTGCAACTGGACGTTGCGCAGGGCCAGCCCGCTGGTGCGGACGGCGGCGTCGAACAGCCCTCGGTAGCGGGCCAGCGCCTGATCGGCGATGACCACGGCGATGGGCGCGCCCGCGTCGGTCTTGATCACCTCGACCAGGCGCTGCTCGGCGGCGGGGAGATCCGGGAGCCGGACGGTGGTCGCGGGCGGGTCCGCGGCGGGTAGTTCCAGCACCTCCAGGGTCGGGTCGTGCAGGGTCTCCCGGAGCGCGTAGCGGACCCGGGTCAGGTCCGCGCCCGTAGCCATCCGGGCCGTCAGCGCGGCCAGGTTCCGGCTCAGCAGGCCCCGCTGGATGACCGCGACCAGGAACGCCAGCGGGAGCAGGAAGTCGACCAGGCTCTCGGCCAGGAAGGCGTCGGTCGGCCCCTCGTTGAGGCTGGCGAACAGCTGGGCCACCGCGGTGACCGAGGCCGCGGTCACCGCGGCCAGGCCGGCCGCGATGACCGGCGCGATCACGATCCGGTCCAGCCCCTTGGTGTGGATCAGCCGCCGGATCAGGAACACCACCACGACCAGGCCGAGCAGGCCGTCACCGATGTTCTCCAGGCCGGTGAACACGTTGTTGAGGGTGGTGCTGTCGGTGACCGTGGGCCACCAGGAGGACGGCCCGTACCCGGCCGTGACCGCGGTCGAGGTCACCACGACCAGACTGCGGGTGACCAGCATCCAGCTGGTCAAGGTGATCAGGTAGCCGCGCTCGATCCGGCTCAGCGCGGGGCGTGGGTAGCGCAGCACCGCGTAGCCGCCGAAGACCCGGTCGATGCCGCCGAAGATCACCGCGTACACCGCCCACGGGCCGCCGCTCCAGGCGTCCACGAAGTCCAGCGAGCGGAACACCCCAGCCAGGATCAGGGCCCAGGCCACGCCGCGCTGACCGTCTTCGCGGCGCAGCAGCAGGCCGGTGAGAATAAAGGCCAGCGACATGATCACGTTGACCGTGGCCAGCGCGGGCGTGTCCCGCCACATGGGCAGCTGGGCCACGATGGCCAGGGCTCCGAGCGCGGCCAGGACCAGCGCCACGGTCAGCGTGAAGCGCAGCGGGCCGGGTGCTCTCCATCCGTCCGGAGCGGGCCCGGGCCCCAGACCCGGATCGGCCTGACCGGGGTGACCGGGGGTGACCGGGGACTGGCCCGGGCGCACAACGATCGCCCCTGAGTCAGCCTCCACGCGGTCATTATCGCCCGCTTCGCCGGACCTGCGCAGGTGCTTGTCAAGAGGGAAACCCCGTAATGATGGCGGTGCTTTCCACGATGCCCCCGGGCCTGGTCATCGCGCACACTGAAGCCCGTGCGTGTCCGGCAACCGACCAGGAACAGGCCACGGTTAGCGTGGCCCGCGGATCGGATGGCATGGAGGGGAGTCCTCCGGACCGTCCTGCCGATTGCCGGCTGCTCGAGCACGTCGCGTCCCAGAACTGCGCGCTGGACGGAAGTGCGGAAGTACCAGTAAGCGCCATCGGCGTTCACCAGATCGGCACGCTGACGCTGCCCGATGTGGTGATGGCCATCCTGGACAGGCGGGCCAGCTGTCCACGGGCCAGGTCGGCGGCGCTGGTCCGGGAACGCGACGGTGACGGCGTCACCGTGCACCTGGTCCTGCTCGACGAGGCGGATCAGCCGCTGTCGGCCGGACCCGGGAGCGTCATCGCCGTCACCTTCGCGGCCCGGGACCTCGGCCCCGACCTGCGGGCCGCCTTCGCTGACCGCTCGGCCGTTATTTTGCGCTGATCCTGCGCTGAGCGGCCGGCCTGGCGCCGAGCCGGGCCCCGGTCAGGACGGGTCGTCGAGGCGGAAGCCGACCTTCAGCGTGACCTGGTAGTGGCTGAGCTGGTCGTTCTCGATATGACCGCGAATGTTGGTGACCTCGAACCAGTCCAGGTTGTGCAGGGTCCGGGCGGCCCGGGTGAGGGCGCCCTTGATCGCGTCGTCGACGCTCACGGCCGAACTGCCGACGATCTCGCTGATTGAGTAAATGTGGTCAGCCATGCTGATCATCCCTTCGTTGGGTGCCGCTACCGGCCTACCCGCGGACGCCGGGTGGGGAAACGTGGGCTTCACCCGCTGAGACGTTGCGTTTTTGTGACCTAATCAAGTCATCAGTGAGGTCTTGCAACCTTCATGGTGGGTTCAGTTGAATGCTTTCTGATTGCGCGTTCTGCGCCTTCGGCTCCCGCATATCCGCGGAAGGAACTATGAGAAGATCCAAGCCTGTCATCGGCATCGCCGCCGGTGCGTCCCTCGCGTGCGTCCTGACCGGCGCCGTGACGGCCAGTGCCGCCACCTCGGCGACATCCCCGCCCAGTGGCGCCACCAAGTCGGCATCGCCCGTCATCGTGGTCCTCAACAACCAGTCCGGCAGCACGGCGGCGACTGAGTCCCCGCTGATCTCCCAGGTCAAAGCGGCCGGTGGTACCCACATCATCGGCTACAAGGCGGTCGCGTCGTTCGCCGCCACGGTGAGCCCGGCCGAGGCGGCGGCCCTGGCCGCCAACCCGGCGGTCGCGTCGGTGGTCCCGGACCAGAAGGTCAACGTGGCCCCGGCCAACGCGACCCCGGCCACCCCGGAGACGCCGAAGACCGGCTCGGGCGGCACCGCCTCCAGCATCTGCGGCACGGCGTCCAACCCGAAGCTGCCCGAGGACCTGATCACCACCCACGCGGTCCAGGCCCACGACCAGGGCATCACCGGATCCGGCGTCACGGTGGCCTGGATCGCCGACGGTCTCGACCCGAACAACCCGGACTTCATCCGGAACGGGCACACGATCTTCAAGGACTACGTGGACTTCTCGGGCGACGGCCCGGACACCCAGACGGGTGGTGAGGAAGCCTTCGGCGACGCGTCGATGATCGCGGCCCAGGGCAACCAGGTCTACGACCTGTCCAACTACAACAACCCGGCCTACCCGCTGCCCAAGAACTGCGACATCAAGGTCGAGGGCATGGCCCCCGGCGCGTCGCTGATCGGGCTCAAGGCCGGCGGTACGTTCCTGGCCAACTCGGCGATCCTGCAGTCGATCGACTACGCGATCAACAACGGGGCCAACGTCATCAACGAGTCGTTCGGGGAGAACGCCTACTCGGACAACAACGCCCGGGACACGATCCAGCTGTTCGACGACGCAGCGGTCCGGCACGGCATCACGGTGACCGTGTCGACCGGTGACGCCGGCATCTCCGGCACCCAGGGCACCCCGTCCACCGACCCCAACGTGATCTCGGCGGGCGCCTCGACCGACTTCCAGAGCTACCAGCAGACCGGCTACGCCGGGGCGCGGTACTTCGGCAACGGCAAGTGGGTCTCGGACAACATCTCGGCGCTGTCCTCGGGCGGGATCAGCCAGGGCGGCCAGGTGCCCGACCTGGTGGCGCCGGGCGAGGCCGACTGGTCCCTGTGCTCGACCAACACGGCCATCTTCACCGAGTGCAGCAACTACGCCGGCAAGCCCTCACCGATCCTGCTGTTCGGCGGGACCAGCGAGTCGTCCCCGGTCACGGCGGGCGCGGCGGCCCTGGTCATCCAGGCCTTCCGCCAGACCCATCACGGTGCTTCGCCGTCCCCGGCGCTGGTCAAGCAGTTCCTCACCGGCACCGCCGGTGACCTGGGCCTGCCCGCGGCCGAGCAGGGCTCCGGCCTGCTGAACGCCGACGCGGCGGTTCAGGCGGCCGAGCACTACAAGGGCAGCAGCGGCGCCCGCCAGGGCGGCCAGGTCATCACCACGCCGTCCCAGAAGCTGCTCACCGGCTCGCCCAACGCGCACGTGAGCACCGGCCTGGCCGTCACCAACAGTGGCAGCAAGACCGAGAAGGTCCGGTTGGGCACCCGCAACTTCGCCCAGACCTCCAGCAGCACGCAGAATGTGGCCCTGAACCCGGCCAGCGACCCGACCTTCCCGTACCCGACCAACGGCTTGCCGTGGGCGTACAAGAAGACCACCTTCCACGTCAGCAGCGGCGCGGCCCGGCTGGGCGTGACGATCGCCTGGAAGGGTGACCCCGAAGGCGTGGCCGGCGGCTCGGTGGTCCGGCTCTCGCTGTTCGGCCCGGACGGCACGTTCGTCACCAACACCCGGCCGCAGGGCGGCACCACGTCGGCCAACTTCGGGTTCGTGGACGTGGCCCACCCGCAGGGCGGGACCTGGACCGCGGTGCTGTACACGCCGACCACGGCCGCGGCCGTGGCAGGCCAGCCGCAGCCCTTCACCGGCAACGTCATCCTCAACGCCGCGACCCAGAAGGACGTGGCGGACGGATCGGTCAGCCCGTCGACCCTGGTTCTCGGACCGGGCCAGACCGGGCACGCCCAGCTGAACACCAGCATCAGCGGTACCCAGGGCGACACGGCCGAGTCGGTCACCCTGGCCACCTCCGGCGGGCAGCACTCGTCGGTCCCGGTAGTGCTGCGCCCGGTCATCCCGACCCGCCCGGGCGGCAAGAGCACGTTCAGTGGCACGATCACCGGCGGCAACGCCCGGGCCGTGGCGCCGACGCAGACCAACACCTACTCGTTCAACGTGCCGAAACACCAGAAGGACCTGAACGTCGGGGTGCACCTCAGCTCCGACCCGAACGTCCTGATCGAGGGCGCGCTGATCGACCCGGACGGTGAGACGGTCGACGTCGACTCCAACGCCACCGGGGTGAACTCCACCACCGGGGTGATCAGCAGCGGGCCCAACCTGCAGCTGGTCCAGAACGCGCCCGAGTCCGGGCAGTGGCGGTTCGTGCTGATCGTGGTCGACCCGGTGAGCGGCGCCGAGCTGTCGCAGAACTTCACCGGGACGATCGGGTTCAACGAGGCCAAGGTGTCGTCGAACCTGCCCAGCGGCACGGGCACCAAGCTGGCGGCCGGCCAGGCCTCCAGCTTCACCATCAACTACGGCAACCCCGGTTCGGTCCCCGAGCCGGTGCAGGTCGACCCCCGGCTCAAGAGCAACGCGAGCGTACCGCTGGCTTCGCTGTCGGGTACCAACACGGTGGCGCTGCCGGTGAGCGTGACCGACGTCGGTGACGAGCCGTTCTACCTGGTGCCGCCGGCGACCAGCCAGGTGTCGGTGGCAGCCACGTCCAGTACACCCTCCCAGCTGGAACTGAGCGGGCCGCTCGCGGAGCCGGACGTGTTCGGCGACCTGGGCGCGGCGCAGTCCGGCGACCTGACGTCGGTGGCCCGGGTCACCGAGGCGGGTGGCCGGCACCAGGTGGCGCGCGGCTTCTGGAGCACGTTCGTCCAGGAGATCGGGCCGTTCACCGATGCTGGTGCCCCGGCGGGCACCAGCACGCTGGCCGCGACCGCGGTGACCCAGCCGCTCGACCCGTCGGTGACCTCGGCGGCGGGTGACCCGTACGCTCCCGCCTTCACCGGCCAGGCCCCGACCGGCACCCCGGTCACGGTCAGCCCGGGCCAGACCGGCGGGATCAAGGTCACCATCACACCGGCGGGCACGTCCGGGACCGTGGTGCACGGCGTGGTCTACCTGGTCACGTCGCCGTTCAGCGGCCTGGACACGCTCGGCGGCGCGGTCGGTGGCGAACTGGGCGCGGTGTACACGTCGGGTGACGTGCTCGCCGCTGTCCCGTACACCTACACCATCAAGTAATCAGTCCGTTGGTGGGGGCCGTCCGGCTGGGCGGCCCCCACCAACGCGTCGGTCCACCAGCGCGATTGCCATTCGGGACGCACAGGTAGATCCTGAACGTGCTGAACCTGGCGTCGCACCTTCTCGGGATGGTGGTGGCTGGTGAATCGGCTTGGATTTCGTAACCCTGGCGGGGGCGGTACGGACGTTCACGATCACGTGACCCGGGTCGGCCGGGCCTGGTGGTGGCCGGCCTTCTTCGGAGTGGTCTCGATCATCGCCGGGGTGCTGGCCCTGGCCTGGCCGGGGCCGACCCTGCTGGTGCTGGCCGTGCTGTTCGGGGCCGAGCTGATCGTGTGGGGCATCTACCGGCTGGTGGGTGCGGTCACGTTCGGCGACGCCGGCGGCGGGGCCCGGACCCTGTGGGCCATCCTCGGCGTGCTCAGCCTGCTGCTCGGCTTCTACGCGCTGCGGCACATCGTGATCACGCTGCTGTCGCTGGGCCTGCTGCTCGGCATCTTCTGGCTGGTCGACGGGATCGGCCTGATCGTGTCGGCGATCGAGCACCGGGGCATGCCGGGCCGGGGTCTCAGCCTGCTGTCCGGGGTGCTGGGGGTCATCGCCGGGCTGGTGCTGCTGGTCTGGCCCGCGATCTCGATCCTGACCCTGGCCTGGCTGGCCGGCCTGTGGCTGGTGATCCTCGGCGTCATGCAGGTCTCGGTCGCGATACAGCTACGGCGCCACTGACGGCTCAGGCCGGGGTGGTGGCGTAGTGGGCCATGACCCCCTCGATGGCCTGCGGCGATAGCGGCTGCCCAGCGGTGATCATGTCGTGCAGCTCGCGGAAGTACCGCACGTACAGGTCGGGGGTGAACGTGTTGAGCAGGACCAGCGGCTGATCGCCCGGGTTGGCGAACGTGTGCGGGGCTCCGGGCGGGACCATGACCAGCGTGCCCACCGGGGCGTCGTAGGACTTCTCCCCCACCGTGAACCGGGCCGTGCCGGACACCACGTAGAACCCCTCGTCGTGCCTTGTGTGCCGGTGCTGGGGCGGCCCGTCGGTGTGCGGAGCCACGGTGATCTCCCCGATCCCGAGCCGGTGGCCGGTGTGCTGGCCGTCCTCCAGGATGCGCATCTGGGTCGGCGGCGGCAGCAGGACCGCACCCTCGTCCGGGCCGACCACCGACACCTCGGTGCGGCCGGGGTCGGTGTGGGCCAGCAGGAACTCCTGCACCAGGCGCAGCAGGGGGCCCGGGGTCTCCAGCTGGGGCAGGTGCCCGGCGTCGGAGATGAGCTGGAACTGCGCGCCCGGAATGGCCCGGGTGTAGGCCAGCCCGTGCTCGGGCGGGAACATCCCGTCGGCCGCACCCCAGACCACCAGCACCGGGCCCGCGATGGCGGGTAGCCGGCCGAGCAGGGTGGGGTCGGCCATGGCCGGGCCGCCGTACACGGCCAGCGCGGCCCGGTTGGCGGCCATGGCCGCCTGGGCCGGTTCGGGCAGGGCGTCCACGTCGATCCGGAACTTGTCCGGCTGGTAGTAGCTGAGCTCGGCCACCTGGTCCATGGTGAGCGAGAAGAAGTCCGCGGCCGGGGCCCTGTCGACCTGCAGGCCGGCCGCATCGGCCAGCACCACCGCGGCCACCCGCGGGCTGTTGAGCAGCGCGATCTCGGCCGCGATCCAGCCGCCGATCGAGTTGCCGATCACGGTCACGCCGGTCAGGTCGAGGTGGTCGAGCAGGCCGGTGTACAGCTGGGCCAGGCCGCCCATGGTGGCCAGGGCGTCGGGACGCGGGGTGCCGCCGAAGCCCGGGTGCAGCGGCGTCAGCACCCGGGCGTCGGTGGAGCCGGCCAGCAGGGCGGCGAAGCTGTCCACCGACTGCGGGCCCGCGCCGCCGTGCAGCAGCAGGTAGGGACGGCCCTGGCCGCGCTCGGTCACGGTGACCGGCACCGGCCCGATGCCGTCGACCGGCACGGTGTAGGTGGTGCTGGTGGCCGGGACAGCGGGGGTGGCGTCAGGCATGGTCAGGCTCCTCGTTTGTAAGAGTGAACTCTCACGAACGAGAGTAGGGCGTCAGTGCCCGTTATGCAAGTAAACTCTCATAAGGATGGTTGACTTGACTAATGAGAGCGAGGTCGCCAGCATGCAGGGTATGAGTGAGCCTTGGGTGCCGTCGCCGGGGCGGGGGCGGGTCAACCAGAAGCAGCGGACGCGGCGGGCCATCGTGGATGCGGCCAAGCGACTGGCCGCCTCGGGCCGCGAGGTCACCATGCCGCTGGTGGCCCGGGAGGCCCTGGTGTCGGAGGCCACCGCCTACCGGTACTTCCCGGACCTGGCTTCGTTGCTGACCGAGGCCGACGAAGGCACGTGGCCCAGCCCCGAGGACGCGCTGGCCCCGGTGGCCGGCCGCCGGGACGTGGTGGAGCGGGTCGCGTTCGCGGCCGAGTTCCTGTTCCAGGGGGTGCTGGCCAACCAGGGCGCGGTCCGGGCCATGATCGCGGCCGCCATCACCAAGCCGGGCGCGAACGAGCGGCCCGCGCACCGGCTGGGGCTGATCGACCACGCGGTGGCCCCGGCGGCCGAGCGCCTGGGGGCCCGCGGGCTGGCTCAGCTGCGGCGGGATCTGGCCGTGGTGCTCAGCGCCGACGCCTTGTTCACGGTCCTGGACCTGTGCCGCCTGGAGCCCGAGGCGGCCATCGCCAGCGCGGTGGAGACCGCCCGCCGGGTCACCCGGGCCGCGCTTGCCGAGGCTGATGTGGCGGCTGATGCTGGCGGGACTGATGGTTTGGCTGGTGCTGGTGTGACGGATGGGTCTGGTGAAGCGGTCCCTAACTGACCAGCCGGCCTGAGGTCGCTCCGGGGATCACGGTGCCGTCGCGCCAGGTGATGGTGCCGTTGACCATGACCATGGTCACGCCGGAGGCCGGGGTGGTGGGCGCGTCGTAGGTGGCA
This sequence comes from uncultured Actinomycetes bacterium, assembly GCA_963828445.1. Taxonomy (GTDB): domain Bacteria; phylum Actinomycetota; class Actinomycetes; order Streptosporangiales; family Streptosporangiaceae; genus Bog-532. The sequence continues at coordinate 72,034 of CAWHFP010000040.1, read as the reverse complement.
CGCTCGGTGAGGCCGGGCGGAGAGATGACGCACAGGTCGGCGGCCAGGCCCGGGGCGACCCGGCCCCGGTCACGCAGGCCGAACACGTCGGCGGCGCGAGTGGCCAGGTGCCGGGCCAGGGCCTGGTAGCCGGGGCCCGGATCACCGGTCAGGTAGTAACCGGCCAGGCGGGCGAACGCGCCGTGGCCGCGAGGGTGCGGGTGCTGGCCCTGGTAGATGCCGTCGGAGCCCGCGCTGTGCCGGTCGTGCCGGGCCAGCCAGTCCAGATCGGCCTCGGTCAGCGCCGCCCGGTCCAGGTGGGCGCCGACCTGCAAGCCGGAGCGGGCCAGCAGGTCCAGGGTCCACTCCCCCGGCTCCCGACCGGACCGGCGGGCGGCCGCGGCGATGCTCAGGCCGGCCAGACCCGCGTCGGCCGCGGGCAGCGTACCCAGGTAGACCTGGTCCAGGTAGCCGGGCGTGAACCGCGCCCCGGCCAGCAGGCGGGCCCGCTGATCGGGATCAGCCAGCGCGGCCACGGTCTGGTCCGGGCCACCGGCCTGTAGCTCCGGCGGCAGCAGGAGCATGGACAAGATCGTGCTCGACCGGCGATAGGGGTAGGCGTCGAAGCTGAGCCGGACGCCGGCCTGATCGGCTTCGGTGAAGCAGGGCTCGATAGCGGGCGGCGAGCCCCACAGGTGGCTGGCGTGCACCTTGGCTCCGGACCGGCGGCCGACCTCGGTCAGCTCGGCCAGCCCGGCGGCGACCTGGGGTCCGTAACCACGCAGATGGGAGACGTAGGGACGGTCCGCCCCGGCCAGCGGCCGGGCCAGCGCGGCCACTTCGGCGGCGTCACCGTACCGGCTGGGCAGGTAGTCCAGGCCGCTGGACAGGCCCGCCGCCCCCTGGGCCAGCGCGGCCTCGACCTGGCCGCGGGCCGCGGCCAGCCGGTCCGGGCCGAGTGGGCCGGGAGCCAGCCCGGCCACGTTGTACCGGATCGTGCCCTGGGAGGCCAGCACGGCCACGTTCTGGGCCAGGCGGCCCGCCACGGCCGCGGCGTACCCGGCCACGTCCAGCGGCCCCGCGTCCGGCCGCGTGGCCGACCCCTCCAGCGGGCCGTTGACCGGGCCAAAGTAGCGGTTCAGGTAGGCCAGGGTGGGGGCGGTGGCCCCGATCCAGGACTGCCCGTCCTGCCCCACCACCAGGGTGGTCACGCCCTGGGCCAGGGCGCCGGGGACCCGGCCTTCGGTCAGCAGGGGGCCTTCGGCGTGCGCGTGGGCGTCGATGAATCCCGGGCAGATCACGGAGCCCGCGGGCAGCGGGATGATCGCGGAGTTACCGGACTCGAAGGCGTGACCTTCCATCGAATCAAAGGGCGCGGCCCGATCGTGGGCACCTTCCTCGGAAGCGTCGCGGACCGCGGCGATCCGCGTCCCCTCGATCAGGACGTCCGCACGCCGGGTGGTGACCCCGACGCCGTCGGCGACCAGGCCGCCACGCAGCAGGATGCGATCGGTCACGGCCGGGGCCCCGTCAGGCCCGGCCCGGGTGCAGCTGGCCCGATTCCAGCGTGCCCGGGTGCTGCTGGCCCGGGTCCAGCTTGCGCAGCAGCTGGGTCAGCGTGACGACCTCGGCCTCGGTCAGGGCCGAGAACGCGGCGGGCGGGGTGGTGTCGGCCAGCTGCACCCGCTTGGCGAACTTCAGGCCCTCGGGGGTGAGCACGATGACCTTGATGCGGCGGTCGGTCGGGTGCGGCCGCCGGACGGCCAGGCCGCGCTTCTCGAGCGCGTCGACCAGGGGCGTGACGTAGGAGTTGTCGCAGCCCAGGCGGCGGGCCAGCTGGCGCATGGACAGCGAACCGGTCAGCGGCAGGACCAGCAGGGCCCGTACCGGGGCGAGCGGGAGCCCGGTCTCCTGGGTGACCTGGTGGCAGGCGGCCATGGCGGCGGGATCGTGGCTGATCGAGCGGATCAGCCGCCACGCTTCCGAGGCCAAATCCTCGGCCTGGCCCGGGGCTGGCGCGCCGGGCTGGCTCGCGGGCTGGGTGGCAGTGGCCGGGGCCTCCGGTTGGGACATCACCCTGCGATGGTAACAGCGGGTCGATGACTGACTCTATAAATGATTGACACTATCAGTGAATTTGTTAATGTTTTCGCCATGAGAGATCAGAAGCTGGTCGTGGCCGTGGTGTACGTGGCCGCCATGTTCATGGCCATCCTGGACACCACCATCGTCAACGTGGCCCTGCCCACGCTGGGCCGGGACTTCCACACCACGGCCAGCGGCGTGGGCCTGGTGTCCATCGCCTACCTGGTCAGCCTGACCGTGTTCATCCCGGCCTCCGGCTGGCTGGGCGACCGCTTCGGCGGGCGGCGGGCGCTGCTCGGCGCGGTGGCCACGTTCACGGTGGCCTCGGTCCTGTGCGGCCTGTCCACCAGCCTGGGTGAGCTGGTCGGCTTCCGCATTCTGCAGGGGCTGGGCGGGGCGGTGATGACCCCGGTCGGGCTGTCGATGCTGTTCCGGATCTATCCCCCGGCCGAGCGGGTCCGGATCTCCAGCATCCTGGCCGTGTTCACCGCGCTGGCCCCGGCGCTCGGCCCGGTGCTCGGCGGGCTGTTCACCACCTACGCGTCGTGGCGGCTGGTCTTCTTCGTCAACGTGCCCATCGGCGTGGCCGCGTTCGGGTTCGGCGCCGCGTTGCTGGCCGGGCACACCCACCCCAGCCCGGGCCGGCTCGACGTTCCCGGGGTCGTGCTGTCGGGGGTGGGGCTGGGGGCGGTGATGTTCGGCGTTTCCGAGGGGCCGTCACAGGGCTGGACCAGCGTTTTCGTGCTGGCTTTCCTGGTGCTCGGCGTGGTGCTGCTGGTGGGCCTGGTCGCCGTCGAGTTGCGGACCGCGGAGCCCCTGATCGACCTGCGGCTGTTCGGTAACCGGCTGTTCAGCGCGGCGACCAGCCTCTATGGGCTTGGCTCGGTGTCCTATCTCGGTGCGCTGTACCTGGCGGCACTGTTCTTCCAGGATGCGCTGGGGCTGTCGGCCGTGCAGTCCGGGCTGGCCACGTTCCCGTCGGCGCTCGGGACCATGGCCGGCGGGCAGCTGGTGACCCGTTTCCTGTACCGGCGGCTGGGGCCGCGGCGGATCGTGGTCGCGGGCCTGCTGGTGGTGGCGCTGGTGCTGGTGCTGATGTCCCTGGTGACGCCGGGGACCAGCTTGTGGCTGGTGCGGCTGATCATGCTGGGGCTGGGACTCGGCATCGCGGCGGTGTTCATTCCGGCCCAGGCCGCGTCCATGGCCACCATCGACCACGGGCAGATCGGGCGGGCGTCGTCGGTGTTCAACGCGGGCAAGCAGTTCGGCGGGGCGATCGGGGTGGCCTTGCTGACGACCGTGCTGGCCACGGCCGGGCCGGAGGCTGGGGCGGGGCGGGGCGGCCTGGACGGGTTTCACGATGGGTTCCTGGCCGCGGCGGCGGTGGCGGTGCTGGCGGTGGCGGTGGCCTGGACCATCCGCGACGCGGACGCCGCCGCGACCATGGTGCCGCGGCGGCCGCGGGCGGCCGCTCCCCCGCCGCAGACGCCGGTTGCTCACTGATCGCGAGCCCGGTTGGCGGTGGCCGGGCTAGCCGCGGTGGGCGAGGCTAGCCGCGGTGGGCGCGGTAGAAGGTGAGGCGGCCGATGTGCTTGGTGAGCTGGCCAGTCTCAGTGAAGTCACTGAACCCGGCCTCGCGCAGCAGTACGGGGATGCGGTCGTCCCAGTTGTCCTGGAGGGTGTGGCTCCGCCGGGCCATCCGGGTCAGGCCGTGCAGGTGATGGCTGTCGCCGCCCAAGTCCATCAGGTGCAGGGAGCCGCCCGGCCGCAGGACGCGGCGCACCTCGCGCAAGGAGGCGACCCGCTGGCCGGCGTCGAGATGGTGGAACATCAGCGAGGACAGCACCCGGTCGAAGCAGCCGTCCGGATACGGGAGCTGGTCGGCGAACCCGCGGTCGAGCTGGAGGGCGAGCCCGTCCCGGCGCGCCTTGCGGCCGGCCCGGGCCAGCGCCCGGGGGTCGGGATCCAGGCCGATCACCTCCAGCTGCGGGTCCAGCCGCTTGACCAGCAGGACGAGGTTGCCGGTGCCGCAGCCGATTTCGAGTACGCGCCGGGCCGATCCGAGCTCGGCCTGTTCGGCCAGCTTGCGGTGAGCAGCCCCGGCCCCGATCAGCCGCGTGAGCGGGTCGTACAGCGGCAGCAGCCAGCTTTTGCCCGCGGCGGGCAGGTAGCGGCGGTCGGTCACTGGGCTGGTTTCGTTCATGGTTCGTCTCCTGGATAAGAGGATGATTGGTCGTTACTCGATTAGTATTCGAGTAAATGACAGGGCTCCAGGGCGATTCTTTGGCTGCTATACCACGATCTTTGGCTTCACTGGCCGTCGCCCGCCCGACCGACCGGTGGGTCGACGGGGCGCCGGTGTACGAGTTCGCCCGGTCTCCGGCCGCGCCGCCAGTCAGCGTGCTGCGCTTTCCCGCCGACGAACTACCGGAAGTGCACCGGCGCCTTGATCACGCCCACGTCCACGACTTCCTGGTCCTGGCCTACTTTGAGCATGGGGCGGGCAGCTTGCGCCTGGGCGCGCGGGAGTGGCCTCTCAGCAGCGGTGACGCGTTCGTGATCGCGCCGGGCGAGATGGTCCGGTTCAGCGGCCACGGTCCCGGCCGGCCAGCCGAGGGCTGGTGCGTGTTCTTCCCGCCCGAGCTGATCGCGTCCGAGCCGCTGGGCGGAGCGCTGGGCTGGCGGGCGCACCCGCTCCTGTACCGGTTCGTGGGGCGCCAGGCGGGCGGGGCGCAGCGGCTGCCCGTGCCCGCAGGCGAGCGTGGGGCCTGGTCCCAGCACGTACAGGCGATCGAGGCCGAACTGCGTGAGCCCCGCGACGGCTCGGCCGAGGCCGCGCTCGCCCATCTGACCCTGCTGCTGGTCAGCGCGGCCCGGATCTCCGTCGACATCGGCCAGGACCTGCGGCAGCACCGCGAGCCCCTGCTGGCCGCGGTGTTCGAGCTCATCGAGGCGCACTACGGTGAGCCGATCTCGCTGGCGAGGATCGCCGCCGAGGTCGGGCTGACGCCCGGGCACCTGACCACGGTGGTCCGCCGCAAGACCGGCCGCAGCGTGCAGCGCTGGATCACCGAACGCCGGATGGCCGAAGCCCGGCGACTACTGCGGGAGACCGACCTCACGGTCGAGACCATCGCCGCCCGGGCCGGCTACCGGCAGGCCAGTTTCTTCATCAAGCAGTTCCGGCGCGACCACACGGTCACCCCGGCCGCCTGGCGGAGCCAGGCCCGGGGCACCTGAGTCACTTCAGGCCGGTGCCGGCGACGCCCTCGACGATCTGGCGCTGGGCCAGCAGGAACACCAAGACCAGGGGCAGGGAGCCGAGGATGGCCGAGGCCATCTGCAGGGCGTTGATGATGCCGACGCCGTTGACCACGGTGCCGAGGCCGGCCGGGATCGTCATCATGGTCTGGCTGGTGGCGGCCAGGAACGGCCACAGGAAGTTGTTCCAGGTCCAGACGAAGGTGAAGATCGAGACGGCGGCGATGGCCGGGCGGGCCAGCGGCAGCGCGATCCGCCGGTAGCTGACCCACCAGTTGGCCCCGTCGACCTCGGCCGCCTGCTCCAGGCTGATCGGTACGCCGTCGAAGAACTTCTTGAAGATGAACACCGCGATCGGGGCGGGCACCTGCGGCAGGATCAGCGCCCAGTAGGTGTTGATCAGGTGCACCACCTGGAACTCGCGGAACAGCGGCACGATCAGCGCCTGGGGCGGGATCATGATGCCGGCCAGGATCGCGGCGTAGAAGAACGCCTTGCCGCGGAACTGGCGGCGGGACAGCGCGTAGCCCGCCATGCTGGCGGTGATCACGGTCAGCACGGTGACCGCGAGGGCCACGATGGCCGAGTTGATGTACCAGCGGCCCAGGTCGCTGGCGCTGAACACGGCGCTGAAGGCGGAGAACGTGAAGTGCGGCACGTTCCAGGTGGCGGGGACGATGATCGTGTCGTTCTCGGCCTTGACCGAGGTGTCGAGGGCCCACGCGATCGGGACCAGCCAGAGCAGGGCCAGCGCGATGACCACGCCGGTCACCGCCCGGCTGAACAGGTTCGAGCGCCAGTCCTGGCGGGCCCGGCCGCCGCGGGCGCGTGCGTGTCCCGCCGCGCTCGGCGGACCGCTGCCGGGGAACGGAGACAGCCACGGTCAGACTCCCCTCTCCTGGCGGCGGACCAGGGCCAGCCAGACGAACGACACGATCATGATGACGATGAACAGGATGAACGAGGCCGCGGACGCGTAACCGACCCGCTCGCTGGTGAACGCGGTGTCGTAGATCCACTCGATGGCCGGGCGGGTGGAGTAGTTCGGGCCGCCCTGGGTGATCAGGTACACCTGGTCGAAGATCTTCAGCGACGCGATGACCTGGAGCACGGCGACCAGCGTGGTGGTCCGGCCGAGCATGGGGAGGGTCATCCGCCAGGTCTGCTGCCACCGGCTGGCGCCGTCCAGGGCCGCGGCCTCGTACAGGTCGGGCGAGATCTCCTGCAGGCCGGCCAGGTAGAGCACGAAGTTGAAGCCGAGCGTCCACCACACGGTGACGATGACGATCGAGTACAGAGCCACGTTCGGGTCGGAGACCCAGCCCGGCGCGGTCACCCCAATCAGGTTGAAGAACCCGTCGATGATGCCGTAGCCCGGCTCGTAGAGAAACAGCCAGATCAGCGCGATGACCGCCGACGGCAGGATGTAGGGCAGGAAGAACGCCAGCCGGAAGAACCACTGGGCGCGCTTGATCCGGTTCACCACGATCGCGAAGAACAACGGCAGGATGACCAGCGGCGGCGTGCTGACCAGGGTGAACAGGATGGTGTGCCACATCGCCGACCAGAACCGGCCGTCGCCGAACAGTTCGCCGTAGTTGGCCAGGCCCGCGAAGGAGCCCAGGCCGCCCTTGACCAGGCTGGTGTTGAACAGGCTCAGCACCACGTCGTAGACCAGCGGCCCGACCAGGAACAGCACGTAGAAGATCAGGAACGGGGCGACCAGCCCGAAGTTGCCCCAGTTACGGCGCGGGCGCCGGGTCCGGGTCCTCGTCGCGGTGGCGGTCCGCGGCAGGGTGGCGGCGGGCGCGGCTCATACCGGCACCTCCTCCTGGGCCAGGGTGTGCAGGGAACCGTGCATCGAGTCGAAGGTGGCCTGCGGTGACGCGCCACCCAGCATCAGCGAGCCGATCGGCTCACCCAGATAGTTCTCCATGTCCGACCCGGACCCGCTGTACCAGGCGGGCGGGTCGTAGACGGCGGTGCCGGCCACCGACTGGTAGTTGGACTGCGGCTTGAGCTTCTTGTAGGCGGCGGACTTCTGCACCGGCAGCCAGGCCGGGATGTGGCCGCCCTCGGCCCAGGTCATGCTCTGCCCGAGCAGGGTCCGGATCATGGTCAGCGCCATCGACGTCTTCTCCGGGTCCCGCAGACTGCCGTTTGGGCAGGATGAAGGTGTGCGAGTCGGCCTGGGCGGCCGCGGGCCCGAACAGGGCCGGGAACGGCTGCATGCTGAACGCCATCTTGGCCGCCTGGAACACGGTGACGTTCCACTCCCCCTCCCAGTACAGGGCGGCGTCGCCGGCCTGGAAGACCGCGGTGCCACCGCCCGGGTCCACGTCCGCGTTCATCAGGCCCTCGGTGGCCAGCTGGTGGATGAAGCTGAGGACTTTGACCGCCAGCGCCTCATTCAGCACGATCTTCTTGCCGTTGTCGGCCAGCACCTGGCCGCCGGCCTGGCTGTACAGGCTGTAGAACAATCGCCACGGCGTGGCCGGGTCGTTGATCGAGTCGCAGACCACCGGGGTCACGCCGGTTTTCTTCAGCTTGCGCAGTACGTCGAGCATGGCGGACGCGCTCTTGATCGGCGGGAGCTGGCCGGAGCTGTCCAGCAGGCCCGCCTTCTTGCAGATCTTGGTGTTGTAGTACTGGACGAACGGGTGGGTGTCCAGCGGGATGGCCAGCAGCTGGCCGTTGTAGTGCGCGTTGCGGAAGGCCAGCGGGGTGAAGTCCTTGGGCTCCATACCATGCTGCGGCCAGCAGGTCCGGGCTGAGCGGGGTGAGCATCCCTGGCGGCCCGTACTGGTGGATGCGGCTCAGGTGCATGATGGCCACGTCCGGCGGGCTGCCGGACCGGATGGCCAGCGACAGCTTGGTGTAGTAAGGGCTGCCCCATTGCAAAATCGTGGACTGCAGATCGATATTCGGATGCGCCTTGGCGAAGACGGCCTCCATCGACTGCATGTGGGCGCCGTCACCGCCGCTGAGCAGGTTCCAGTACACCAGGGTGGACCGGTTGTCTCCGCCGCTGGAGCCGGTGATGCCGGAGGCGACGTCGTAGGTGCCGGCGCAGCCCGCGGTCACCAGGCCGGCGCCGAGCGCGGCGGCACCGGCCAGGAAACCGCGGCGATTCAGCAACAGCCGGGGAAGCACCGGGCCAACAGGCTGGCCGGGGTGCCGGGCCGACCTCGGGCTGGGTGGTTGCAGCGCTCGCACGTCATCGTGGGCCATGGCAGCTCCCTTCCGGCCTAGTCAGATACCCCGCAAATTGGGCGCAAACCTTTGCCGTAACAAGTTCATGCAGCCAGATACCGGCGGCGGGTGCGGGGCCGGTGCCTTGGGCGGCAGGGCGTGACCGGCCGCACGGTGGGTAGGGCAACCTCATGAGTGACTTCTTCGGGTTCGCCGAGCTGCTGTCCGGGCCGGAGCGGGACATCGTGGGACGGGTCCAGGACTTCCTGGCCGCCGAAGTCGATCCGATCGCCAACGAGTACTGGGCCAAGGCCGAGTTCCCGTTCCAGCTCATCGACGGGTTCCGCAAGCTCGACATCGCGGGCCTGATGTACGACGGGCTGGCCGCGCACCGAGGTTCCCGGCTGCTGGCCGGGTTCTTGTCGATGGAGATCGCGAAGGCCGATCCGTCGGTCAACTCGTTCTACGGGGTGCACACCGGGCTGGCCATGGGCAGCATCAACCGCTGCGGCTCCGAGGAGCAGAAGCAGCGCTGGCTGCCGCCGATGGCCCGGCTGGAGAAGATCGGGGCGTTCGGCCTGACCGAGCCGCACGGCGGATCCGACGTGGCCGGCGGCCTGGAGACCACGGCCCGGCGCGACGGCGGTTCCTGGGTCCTGAACGGGGCCAAGAAGTGGATCGGCAACGGGACGTTCGCCGACCTGGTCATCATCTGGGCCCGCGACCTCGACGACGACAAGGTCAAGGGGTTCGTGGTCGAGAAGGGGACGCCGGGTTTCACCACGGCCAAGATGGAAGGCAAGCTGGCCCTGCGCATGGTGCAGAACGCCGACATCACGCTGGACGACTGCGTGGTCGACGAAGACCACCGGCTGCAGGCCGCCGACTCGTTCAAGGACACCGCCGACGTGCTGCGGCTGACCCGGGGCGGGGTGTCCTGGGGTGCGGTCGGCTGCATGCGGGCGGCCTACGAACTGGCCCTGGCCTACGCCAAGGAGCGCGAGCAGTTCGGCCGCCCGATCGGGGCGTTCCAGCTGGTGCAGGACCACCTGGCCACCATGCTGGGGAACATCACGGCCTCCTTCGCGCTGGTGGTGCGGCTGGCCCAGCTGCAGGACGCCGGGGTCAACGAGGACGAGCATTCGGCGCTGGCCAAGTCGTTCGCCACGCTGCGGATGCGGGAGACGGTGGGCCTGGCCCGCGAAGTCTTCGGCGGCAACGGGATCCTGCTCGAGAACAACGTGGCCCGGTACTTCGCCGACGCCGAGGCGCTGTACTCGTACGAGGGGACCAGGGAGATCAACCAGCTGATCGTGGGCCGGGCCGTGACCGGCCTGGGCGCGTTCACCTAGTTCACTGGACCCGGACTGGGTCAGGAGCCGGCGGCGGGGGTGGGGGTCAGGGTGCTGGCGAAGTAGTAGCGGCTGACCACGTCGGCGACGCAGGCGGGCTTGTCGCTGCCTTCGACTTCGATGGTGACCCGGGTGACCAGGTGGACGGCGTCGGCGGAGATCTTGTCCAGGCTGGTGACGGTGGCACGGGCGCGGATGCGCTTGCCGACCAGGACGGGGGCGGGGAACCGGACCCGGTCCAGGCCGTAGTTGACGCCCATGGTGACGTTGTCGACCCGGCGCAGCTGGCTGGTCAGATACGGGATGAGCGACAGCGTGAGGAACCCGTGGGCCACGGGCCCGCCGAACGGCCCGGCCGCGGCGCGCTCGGGATCGATGTGGATCCACTGGTGGTCCTCGGTGTCGTCGGCGAAGCCGTTGACCCGCTGCTGGTCGATCTCGAACCAGTCGCTGGGGCCGATCTCCTGACCGACCGCGGCTTCGAGGTCAGCCACGCTGTGGTAGGTCTCCATCTCATCTCCTGTTGCGCTGGTCTGGTCGCCCATGGGGTACGTATCCGTACCACAGAGGATCATCCAGGCGGCCCGGCGCGCAAGGGACTGGCAAGGACGGTGAGGCAATGAGAGAAGTGCTGCTGGTCGATCTGGGTGGTGTGCTGTTCAGCTTCGACCATCCGCACCGGCTCCGGGAGCTGGGTCAGTGCCTCGGGCTGAGCCCGGACCGGGTGGACGAACTGCTCTGGAAGTCCGGATTCAGCGCTGACTGCGACGCGGGCCGGTACCCGGACGCGGCCACGGTCCGGGCCGAGGTCCGGCAGATCACCGGGTACACCGGGACCGACGGGGATCTGGACGCGGCCTGGTGCAGCGCGTTTCGCCCGGATCAGCAGGTCCTCGACCTGCTCGCCACCCAGCCGGAACGCCTGCGGTACGGGGTGTTCACCAACAACGGCCCGCTGGAGGAGGAGGCGCTGACCCGGCGGTACCCGGAGGCATTCGGCGTCTTCGCGGACCGGTTCTTCTGCCACCGGCTGGCGGCGAACAAACCCGATCCGGCCGTCTACCACCAGGTGACCAGCCTGCTGGGAGTGGCGCCGGACAGCATCCGGTTCGCGGACGACAGCGCCGACAACGTGGACGCGGCGAGGCGCTGCGGTTGGACAGCGGCCCAGTACCGGCAGCTGTCCGATCTGGCCGGCCTGATCGGCGGCTGAGCCCAGGCGCGACTGGGCCCGGAGCAGGTGGCCGGAAGGCTGAGAACGGCGTGCGTAACGCGGGCCCGGGAGGCTCGTCTCAGGGGTGACAGCAAACCCCTAGTTTCTGGAGCAATCATCATGACGAGCCCCGATGACGTTCAGCAGTACATCGGCCGCACCGCCGTCGACCTCGAGGGCAGCAAGATCGGGAAGATCGGCCAGGTCTACCTCGATGATCAAACCGGCGAGCCGCTCTGGGTCACGGTGAACACCGGCCTGTTCGGCACCAGGCAGAGCTTCGCGCCCATTGCCGGATCACAGTTCGACGGCGACGACGTCCGGCTGACCGTGTCGAAAGACACGATCAAGAATGCCCCCAACGTCGACGACGACGAGCACATCAGCGGCAGCGAGCAGGACGCCCTGTACGAGTACTACGGCTACGCCGGTGACGCCCACGACCAGGCGGCGGGGCAGGCAGGCCGGGCCGGCCGCGATCAGGCCGGATACGCCGAGGGCACCTCGGACACGGCCGCGGCCGAGGCGGCCAGCGGCACGGCGGGCCGCGGGTCCGCGGGCACCGACGACGCGATGACGCGCTCGGAGGAGCGGTTGAACGTCGGCAAGGAGACGGTGCAGGCGGGCCGCGCTCGCCTGCGTAAGCACGTAGTGACCGAGAACGTGACCCGGACCGTACCGGTCAGTCACGAGGAGGTCCGGGTGGAACGCGAGCCGATCACCGACGCCAACCGGGATGACGCGGTGGCCGGGGAGCCCATCAGCGAGGACCAGCACGAGGTCACGCTGCACGCCGAGCGGCCGGTGGTCGAGAAGGAAACGGTGCCGGTGGAACGGGTCCGGCTGGGCACCGAAACGGTGACCGAGGACGCCCAGGTCAGCGACTCGATCCGCAAGGAGCGGATCGACGACGCCGAAGTCGACGACGCGGGCCGCACCCGTCGAGCCGTAACGGCTGCGCGCCGCGGGGGTGGCCGTCATGGCGACGGCCACCCCCGCGGTCAGGAACCGATGTCTACGAGGTGTAGGGCGGGTTGCCGTCCGACGGCGAGCTGGGCCGCAGCCGCGTTTGCCCGGACCGGGCCTGGTCGGCGACGCTCGGCGCGGAGCGGATCTGCTGCTGGACCTGGACCTTCTCCTGGTCGTAGCGGCTGGCCAGCAGCTCCCACCGGGCCGACATGGTCTTGATGCCGCCACCGCCGACGGCCACGATGATGACCCCGGTCACCGCGGCCAGCGCGGCGTACAGGACGGCGTTGACGACCGCCGCCGCGATGTGCAGCTGGTCCAGGGCGGCCACGACCCCCAGGGCGATGATGACGGCCGCCGCCGCGTTGGCCAGCACCGCGGCGTAGGACAGCTCACCCAGGCTGTTCTGGATCAGCGTCTTGGCCCCGGCCGCGATCGCCGCGGCGATGATCACGATGAGGATCGCCACGAAGATCAGCGGCAGGTAGGCGACGACGGCGTGGAGGTAGTTGCTGACCGGGTTGCTGCCGAACACCCCGAAGCCGGTGGACAGGACGAACAGCATGATGGCGTAGAAGACCAGCCGGGCGAGGATCTCGGCGGCGTCGTACTTGGACGAGGCGAGCGCTCTCCGTACGCCGCCGCGTTCCACGAGCCGGTCGAAGCCGACCCGTTGCAGGACCTTGGCCAGGATCTTCGACACGATTTTGGCCACCAGATAACCGATGACGACGATGACCAGGAACGCGACGAGCTTGGGCACAAAGGTCGCGATGTTCGACCAGGCGCTGGTGAGCCCCTGGCTGTAACTGATGCTGAGTGGCACGAGATGTTCCTTTGGCAGACATTGCGGAAGGGTTGGCTGTCGCTACCGGAACGCCTGTGTGCGACTGGTGTTACGCACGATCCGTTCACCAGCCTGAATTGGGCCGATTGAAACATTGACGCCGGGTAGATCCGCATCCTGGCACTGGACTCTGGGAGGCGGCATCGTGGCAGACATCGCGCCCGTGTCCTCGGCCGAGGACGTGCTGGCGGTCGAGCCGGTCATCCGCCGGGTGGTGGCGGCGCGGGTGGCGAACCCGTCCGACGTGGACGACCTGGTCCAGGACAGCCTGGAACGCCTGCTCGGCGCGCACGGCCGCCTGGCCCCGGAAACCGTCCTGCCGTACGGCATCGTCACCGCGCGCAACGTCGTCACCTCCCACATGCGGACGTCCACCCGCCGGGTCACGGTGCTCCCGCTGATCCTCGACCGGCAGGAGCCGGACCGGCCCGAAGAGACGGTGCTGGTCAGCGAGACCCACACGGCGATGGAAACGGCGCTCAGCCGGCTGTCCGCTCAGGAGCGCGCCGACATCCTGGCCTACTACGACGCTCTCCCCCCGCCGGATGGCCAGGCGCGGGACGCCTCCGGGGCCCTCCGGGTGCGGATGGCCCGTATCCGGGCCAAGCTCCGGCTGGAGTACCTGCTGGCGTTCCGGCACGTCGACCTGCCGTCGGAGCAGTGCCGGAGGGTCCTGCTCGCCGTCTCCGCGGGCGACACCCGTCGGCAGCGGCAACTGCAAGCGGGCCAGCATCTGCTGCACTGCGAGTCCTGCGCCACGCTCAGCGAGCCGCTCAGCAAGCGCAGCGCCGCGCTCACCGCGTTCACCCTCCCGGCCGCGCTGCTGGCCCGGCTCTTCGCCAAGGCCAGGGCCAACCCGGGGACAGCTGGTGCCTCGGCCGCGGCCGGCACGGCGGCCGTCGCCACCGCCGTCATCGTTGGTACCGGCATGCTCTCCGGGGATCCCGCGCCCGCCGTGCACCACCCACCGGCCGTTTCCGTCAGCGCTACGTCGCCCACACCGGCCCGGATTCCCGAGCTCGCCGTCAGCGGGCAGGCCGTCACCGGGCAGCGGCCGATCCGCGCCGCGATCGGCGGTCATGCGGACGCCACGGGCGTGATGGTCCAGAGCGTCGTGACCCGGAACGGCCTGTGGATCGGCTCGCGCAGTTTGCGGGTCTGGGTGGAGTTGGTCGGACCGCTGAAGACCCTGCACGTCGTGGCCGGGGTCCGTCTCCGGTTCACCGGAATCGTGATCGCCAACGGCTCTTCGTATGCCACCCGGGCCGGCGTGCGCGGGGAGGACGCGACATTGCTGGACCGCCAGGGGGCGCACATCGACGTCAAGACGACTGAGGTCCAGGTCGAGCGGCAGAAATAAGACCACCCCGGGCACGAAGTGCACCGGGGTGGTCAGGCGAGCAAGGCTACTTCTTGCGGGTGCGGGACGCCGCCTCGGTCTCGGTGTGGGTGCCGGAGGTCTTGAGCTGGCCGCTGGGCGTCTCCAGGTGGGCCCGGACGAACCAGTGGTACTGCTCCAGCTGCTCGGTCTGCCCGATGAGCATGTCTTCGGTCACCGGGTCGAGCTCCTCGACGGCCTCGATCGCCTTGCGGTGCGCCTCGATGACGCCGGCGTAGACCAGGTCCAGCGCGCCCAGGTGGGCCAGGGCGTCGTCACGGCCGAGGGAGTAGTCGTCCCAGCTCCGGCCGGCCACCAGCGCGCCCGGCGTGCCGGCCGGGGAGCCGCCCAGGGTGGCGATCCGCTCGGCCACGTCGTCGACCATCAGGCGCACCGCGTCAACCTGCGGGTCGAGCATGGTGTGGACCGCGATGAAGTGCGGGCCGACCACGTTCCAGTGGATGTGCTTCAGGGTCAGAGCAAGGTCGTTGAGCGCGTTCAGCCGGTCCTGGAGGATCCCGGCCACCTCGGACGCGTCCTTGCCCCCCAGGCCAGGTACGCCGTACGGGTCAGATTGCGTTGTCTTAGCCATGAGGGAGGCGCTACCCAGGCCCCTACCTGGTATGCAGTCGGCCGGCCAGGTTCAGGCGGTGACCGCGGACGCGGCTGAGGCGCCGTACAGCTGGGCCGCCCGCCAGCAGTACCAGGCCAGCACGGTCCGGTAGGGGCGGTACGGCTCGCCCAGCGCATCCAGCACCTTGGGCGTCGGGGCGGGGATGCCCCAGGCCAGGCCGTACCCCTTGCGGATGGCCAGGTCGCCGGTGGGCCACACGTCCATCCGCCGCAGCTGGAACATCAGGAAGATCTCGGCCGACCACTTGCCGATGCCGCGCACGGTGGACAGCTGGGCCACGATCTCCTCGTCGCTGACCCGGCCCAGGCGCCGGGCATCCAGCACCACGCTGCCGTCCAGGACCTTGTCGGACAGGTCGCGCAGGGACTCGACCTTGCGGGCGGACAGGCCCACCGCCCGCAGGGTCTCCGGTGCGGTGGCCAGCAGGCGCTCGGGGGTGACCTCCTCCCCCAGCGCCGCGATCAGCCGCCCGTGGATGGCCCGGGCCGCGGCCCCGGCCAGCTGCTGGTAGACGACCGACCGGACCAGGGTGGCGAAGTTGCTCTCGCTGGGCGCCGGGAACCGGGGCAGGCCGGCCTCCTTGACCAGGCGGGCCAGCACGGGGTCGCGCTCGGCCAGGATCAGCGCGGCCTGGCGGTGGGTCACCTTGCGGGTGCGTGGTACCGAAACCGGGACGGCCGGGTCGGCCGGATCAGCCATAAGACCAGCGTAACTGGCCAGCGTCAGCCCAGCTGGAGTCAGCCCGGCTCTTCTTCGGCCGGCTGGTCGTGGCGGCAGTCCGCGACCTGCGCGTTGATCTCGGCGCCGAGCAGGACCGCGAGCGCGGTGAAATACAGGAACAGCAGGGCCGCGACCGGGGCCGACAGCGCGCCGTAGGTGGGGCTGTGGCCGATCGCGTAGGCCAGGTACGCGCGCAGGCCGAACACACTGGCCAGCCAGATGATCATCCCGGCGATGGCCCCGGGCAGGTCGCGCCGCCACTTGCCCCGGACCGGGGTCGCCACGTGGTACAGCGTGGCCAGCAGGCCGGTGCACACGACCACGATGACCGGCCAGTAGGCCACGTCGACGATCGGCTTGACCACGTCCCAGATCGGGTGCGGGACCAGGTGGACGACCCACTCCGGCGCGGTGATCAGCAGCGGCAGCGCGACCGCCCCGGCCAGCAGCGCGCCCAGGTAGAGCACGAAGGCCACCACCCGGGCCCGGACGGCGGACCGGATGTGCCGCATGCCGTAGCTGATGGAGATGGTGTTGACGTAGGTGTTCATGGCCGTGGACCCGGTCCACAGCGCGAGCAGGAAGCTGATCGAGATGATGCCGCCCCGGCCGTGCTGGACCACGTCGGTCAGCACCGGCTTGAGCACGTTGTCCACGGCCTGGGGGGCGAGGAAGTGCCCGGCGGCGTGCAGGACCTTCTGCTCCACCTCGACCACGATGTGCGAGCCGAACAGCGGGGTCAGGTAGCCGACCGCACCCACCAGCACCAGCAGCAGCGGGGTCAGCGACAGCAGGGCCCAGAACCCGGCCTCGGCGGCCAGCCCGAAGATCCGGTCCCCCCAGGCCTGGGAGGCCACGGCCTTGGTCACCGGCCAGAACCGGGTCAGGCCGTGGCGGATACGGAGCGCGGCCGCATGGCGGCGGCGCCGCAGGGTCTCCCGCAGCGGGACCCGGGGGGTGCGCTCCTCGGGCTCGCGCACCCGGGGCGGGTGGCCCTGATGGCGGACCGCGCTCGGCGAGGCCGAGCTGCCGTCAGCGGACACCAGCGCCTCCAGGGACAGCGCCGCCAAGAATGGGGACACCAGCCGCCCAGCACCGCACGGCGGCGGGAGCGACTGGTTCCCTAGTTGGCACAGCGAGCAAGCCTAGCCTTCCGAAGTGACGGCGATCAGCTGACCCACGAGCGCGCGCATGGATGTCCCTGTCCAGATCTGTCCGGTAATTGCATATTAAACGACCTGCTCAGCCCGGCCTAGCTTCCCACCTGCGGTATTTACGGACGGGCTGGCCGGCAGGCGGGTCGCGACCACGGTGGCCACCGCGAGCAGCACGGCACCGGCACCGAAGATCACGTCAAGCGCACCCATCACGTGGACCGGGCCCAGGCGCCCGTGGGTGGTCATGGCCGCGAACAGCGCGGCGAACGTCGCCGCCGCGACCGAAGTACCCAGCGTTTCGACAAAACGTACCCCGGTGGTGGCGGTACCCAGGTCGCGCCGCTCCACGGTCTGCTGGATCAGGATCATCTCGTTACCCAGGCCGAACCCCACCCCCACCCCCAGCACCAGCAGCAAGCTGAGCAGCACCGCGATGGGGGTGCCGGTCCCGGTCAGGGCCAGGCCGGCCAGGGCCAGGACCGGCCAGGACAGCCAGGGATAGCGCTGACCGCCCCACTGGCAGACCAGCAGCAGGCAGGCGGCGGTGGCGGCCAGGGCGGCCGCGCCGGGCAGGTCGAGCCGGGTCCGGTGACCGGGCGCGGCAGCCGCAGGCAGGTGGCCACGATGATCCAGGCCGCCGCGGCCAGCGGGACGTTGAGCAGGAAGATCCAGCGCCAGGAGGCGTGCGCCACCAGCGAGCCGCCGACCAGCGGCCCGACGACCAGGCCGAGGGCGACCATCAGGCCCGCGGCCGCGTTGCCGCCGCTACCGCCTTGGTCAGGGTCTTCGGCCGAGCTGTGGCAGCCCGCGGGCGATTAGCCCCCGCCGCGGGCCGGGAACGCCCGGGGACTCAGCAGCACGACCAGCAGCCCGATGGCGGCCAAGGCCAGCCCGGCCACCGGCAGGACGGCCAGCTCCCCCGCGTTGACCAGCAGCGAGCCGGCCAGGGCGCCGCCGCCGATGCCAATCTGGAACGCCACCACGTACAGCGCCGACGCCGTGTCGGCCGACCGGGGCGCGACCCGGAGCACCGCCGCCTGCAGGCACACCGTCATGGCGGTGAAACTCCCGCCCCAGACCGCCACCGCGGTCACCGTGCCCACCGTGGATCCGTGCGCGACCGTGGCCAGCCCGGTCAGGGCCAGCACGATGCCGCCGACGGCGACGGCCCCGGCTCGCCGGGCCCGGCGGTCGGTGATCCGGCCCGCCGATACGATCCCGGCGATCCCGGCCGCCCCGTAGCCGAACAGGACCGCGGACAGGCCCAGGCCGGACAGGCCCGCGTCGCGCCGGACCAGCGCGGTGATGTAGGTGTAGGCGGCGAAATGCCCGATGACCACGATCACCGTGACCAGGCAGATGGCCAGCAGCGGGCCACTGCCCAGCGCGGCCGGGATCGCGGCCAGCCGGGCCCGGACCCCGGGTCGCGGGGCGGTCTCCTGGTCGCCGGGGCCATCGTGAGCAGCGGGGTGGCCGGGGGCGGCGGGGTGGCCGGGATCGGCGGTAGCGGGGAGTTCGGGCAGGACCCGGTGCAGCGCCACCGCGCTCAGCACCCCGAGCAGCCCGACCGCGGCCATGGCGGCCCGCCAGCCGACCGCGTGCCCCAGCGCGGTGCCGAGCGGGATGCCGCCGACCAGGGCCATCGAGTTGCCCACGAAGACCAGCGAGGTGGCCCGGCCGCCCTGCCCGGGCGGGACGAGCCGGACCGCGACCGGGGCCAGCATGGACCAGAACACCCCGTGGGCCAGCGCGCACAGCACGCGGGCGGCCAGCACGACCGCGTAGTCCGGGGCGATGGTCACCAGGAACTGGGACAGGGCCAGCAGGGCCACGCAGCCGACCACGACCGTCCGGCGGGACCGGTACTCCAGCGAGGCGGTCAGCGGGATCGCGGTCAGCCCGGCGATCGCGGCGTACACCGTGACCAGCAGCCCCACCGTGCCCGGGCGTACGTGCAGGCCGGCCGACAGCTGGGGCAGCAGGCCGACCGGGAGCGTTTCCGCGGTGACGTAGACGAAGGACGCGCCGGCCAGGGTGGTCAGGCCGAGCCGGCTGCGCGCGGAAAGGGCGGCGGACGGGGCGATCGGGGGCAGCGACGCGAGCTTCCGGCACCCCTCCAACTTATGCTCGCTGAACGATTTTAATAAGGGGTCCGGCCGTCTTTCCCCGGTCCGTGCTCTGGTGCACGGGGCTGGCTACGCCGGGGCGGCGGGGGGTCAGGCGGGGTCCGGGCGCGGGGCGGGGGCGCAGGCGGGCCAGGAGCAGGTCGAGGCGGGCGGGCTGGCCGCCGGGGGGCATGCGGCCCTGCCGGGTCAAGGTGGCCAGGCCGTGCAGGGCACTCCAGTAGACCTCGGCCAGCAGCGCGGCCTCCGGGTCCGCGAACGGCTCGTCCTCCCCCGCCCGGGAGCCGACCACCACCACCAGCTGGGCGAAGCAGTCCCGCAGGGGTTGCGGGGTCTGGTCAGGACTGGCGAAGCGGATGTCGAGGGGCAGGGTGAACATCGCCTCGTAGAGGGCGGGATGGGCGACGGCGAAGTCCAGGTAGGCCTGGGCCACCGCCCGGACGCCCGCGCTGGGCGGCGAGGCGGCCAGGCGGGCCGCCCGCAGCTCGGCGGCCAGGTCGGCGAAGCCATCGAGGGCCACGGCCCGGACGATCGCGTCCCGGTTCTCGAAGTGGCTGTAGAGGACGGGCTGGCTGTACTCGACCTGGTCGGCCAGGCGGCGGGTGGTCACCGCCTCCCAGCCCTCGGCCTCAGCCAGCTCGCGAGCGGTGCGGACGATGAGCTCGTGCCGTTGGCGGCGATCCCGCTCCCGGCGCTGTGTCGCGGTCATGGGCCGATCCTAGCATTGCTAGAAATTGTGTTGACGCTAGACGTAGCGCTGATCAATAATCTAGCAGTGCTAGGAATTCAGGGGACCACGGAGACCACGACGGCTTGCGGCGCAAGCGCAAGCCGGGCGAAGGGAGACAGATCGTGAATGTGTTCGTTGACGTGCTGACCATCGTGATCGGCGCGCTGGTGATATTCATCGGGGCGCGGTTCCTGCTGCAACCGCGCAGCGCCGCCGCCGGGTACGGGGTGCCCGCCGACCCCAGCCAGCCCGGGACCGGGGCCTACCTGACGATCAAGGGCGTGCGGGACGGGATCTACGGCGTGGTCACGCTGGTGCTGCTGTTCACGGCCAGCCACCACGTGCTGGCCTGGTTTCTGCTCGCGGCCACGGCGCTGCCGCTGGCCGACATGCTGATCGTGCTGCGCCATGGCGGGTCGAAGGCGGTGGCCTTCGGCATCCACTTCGCCACCGCCCTGGTGATGCTGCTTGACGTGGCCCTGCTCCTGGCGTGAGAGTGTCGGCACCGGTTTCGGGGCGGGTGGTTTATAATCGGCGGGCGAGTTTATTCGCTGGAGCGGGCCGAGGATGGTGATCGGGGTGGCCGCGCGGACAACGGCGCAGGCGACGTTGCTGCGGGCCGTGCACGGGCAGCCGGGGGTGACCCGGGCCGCCCTGGCCCAGGAACTGGGCATGCCCAGCGGTTTTGCGGCCGAGACCGTGGCCCGGCTGGTCGCGGCCCGGCTGCTCAGCGAGCAGCCGGCCCCGCCCACCGGCAGCCGCGGGCGGCCGACCACCCTGCTGCGGGCCCATCCGGGCGGCCCGCTGGCGGCGGTGGCCGCGATCACCCAGGAGACCTGGACGGTGGCCGTGGCCGAGCTGGGCGGGGCCCGGCTGGCCTCGGCCTCGGGGGCCCATGACCGCGACCAGGATGGGGTCCTGGCCGCGGTCAAGACCCAGCTGAACGACCTGGCCGGCCGGTTCGGGGCCCGGATCCGGGCCGCGGCGGTGTCGGTGCCGGGCACGGTGGTCGGCAGCCAGCTGGTCTACGCGCCCAACCTGGGCTGGCACGAGGTCGACCTGTCCGGGCTGTGGCCGCACTACCACCCCGAGCTGCCGTTGATCGCGGGCAACGACGCCACCTGCGCCGCCGTGGCCGAATCGCGGCACGGGGCCGGTGTCGGCGCCGGGACCATGGTCTACCTGCACCTGGACGCGGGAATCGGCGGAGCGGTGGTGGAAGGCGACCGGGTGGTGGCGGGTGCCACCGGCGCGGCCGGCGAGTTCGGCCACATGCCGTTCGGCGATCCGGCCGTCCGCTGCCGGTGCGGGGCCATGGGCTGCTGGAACACCACCCTCGACGGCGGGGCCCTGGCCCGGGCGCTGGGCCAGCCGGTCCCGGCCGACGAGGTCAGCTTCACCCGCCGATTGCTCGCGGCCGCCCGCAGCCGCGAGCCGGCTGCCGTCGAGGCCGTCCACGGCCTGGCCCGCTCGCTCGGGCGGGGGGCCGCGGGCCTGGTCAACGCGCTCGATCCGCACCTGGTAGCCGTGGGTGGCCTGGGCCGCGAGTTGCTCGAGGTGGCAGGCGGGCACGCCACCGCGGCCTACGACGACGGGCTGATGGCCTTCCGCACCCTGCCCGCTCCCCCGCTGGTCGCGGCCCACCTGCCCGACGACGGATCGCTGCTGGGCGCGGCCGAGCTGTGTTTCGACCGCATCTTGACCGAGGAGGGCCTGCAGGCCTGGGCCCTGGCAGACTGTCCGGCATGACCGGACCCGATTTCAAGGCCGAGCTCCAGCTCTATCTGCAGCGGGGCCGCGACGCCCTGCTGTGGAAGCTGGACGGGCTGTCCGAGTACGACATCCGGCGGCCGATGACGCCGACCGGCACCAACCTGCTGGGGCTGGTCAAGCACGTGGCTTCGGTGGAAGCCGGGTACTTCGGCGAGACCTTCGGGCGGCGCTTCGACGAGCCGCTGCCGTGGCTGGACGAGGGCGCCGAGATCAACGCGGACATGTGGGCCACCGCCGACGAGTCGCGCGAGCAGATCACCAGCCTCTACCGGCGGGTGTGGGCCCACTCGGACCAGACCATCACCGAGCTGCCGCTGGACGCACTCGGGCGCGTGCCCTGGTGGCCGCCCGAGCGCGGCGCGGTGACCCTGCACCGGATCCTGGTCCACATGATCGCCGAGACCGAGCGGCACGCGGGCCAGGCCGACATCGTCCGCGAGACGATTGACGGGGCGGTCGGCGTACGGTCCGACAACAGCAGCCTGGCCAGCGACGACCCGGCCTGGTGGGACGGCTACCGGGCCACCCTGGAGCGGGTGGCCCGGGAAGCCGGCGGGATCAGCGAGTAACCGTCAGCGGACGAACTGGATCTGCGGGTAGCGCGGGGACGGGCCGTCCAGCAGGTGGCCGCTCTGGCCGCGCAGCCAGTGGCCGAAAAAGGCCGAGATGTAGGCCTGCTCGGCGCGGACGGCGGGCCCGGGAGCGATGGTGCCGAGGTCCTTGGTGACCACGCTCGACGGCAGCCCGGTCTGGTCGGCGATCTGCGGCAGCAACGGCACCGCGTCCTTGTAGGCGTTCTCGCCGCTGGCTCCGCGCAGGGTCAGGTCCAGCTTCCAGCCCGGGGTGCTGGCCCAGAACGACTTCCACGACGCCACCGTGCGCCAGCTGGTCTGCGGGTCGCCCATGAACATGAACGGCTGGCGCAGGCCGGTGCTGAACACCGGCAGCAGGTGATCGCTGCCGGGGATGATCGGGCTGTCGGTGGCGCCGTCCAGGTCGATGCCGGCCTTGATCCGCGGGTCGTCGGCCATGGCCTGGGCCGCGGTGAACCCGCCGGCCGACACGCCGAACATTCCGACCCGGCCCAGGTCCAGCCGCCGAGCCAGCCCGGCCGGGAGCGAGGTCCCGCTGGGGTGCCCGCCCCGGGACAGCGCGGTCAGGTCGTCGAGCACGAACCGGGTGTCGGCCACCCGCACATCGCAGATTTTCTGGGCCAGCGCGGCCAGCGAATGAGTGCCGTTCTTCTGGGCCTGCTGCAGTTCGGCGGTGAGCACGCTGTCCACCACCCGGCCGCCGGGGAACTCGACCTCGGAGCTGTCGTAGGGGGCGTCGATGGTCACCACCACGTAGCCGCGGCTGGCCAGGTCCTGGACCAGGGTGGTGTTCCAGGTGCGGTCCTCCCCCGCGCCCGGGGAGTAGAGCACGACCGGGAAGGCGCCCGCGCGGGCGGCCGGGGCCTGGGAGTGGCCGCTGGTCAGCGTGCCGGCCCAGTCCACCGTGCCCGGGGGCACGTTGTAGAGCTGGGCCGCGGCGCCGTCGGCCGAACCGAAGTGCGCGGCCGCGCCGGGCAGCATCTGCGGGGCCCGCGGGTACCGGCTGGTGTCCCGGGCCGGGTACCAGACGCTGACCATCAGCTCCCGGTAGGACGGCGAGGCCGCCCACGGGTTGGGCCGGCTCCGGTCGATCAGGTGCAGCGACGTCGTGCCCACCGGGTAGGGCCCGGTCGGCTCGGCAACGTCAGGTGGGCCCGGGATGGCCGAGTGCGGTGGGCTGCGGTCTCCTGGACCGGCATCTTGTGGGCCGGGGCGATGGCGGCCAACGCGGTCACGGGCCCGGCCGCAGCAGCGACAGCGCCGCCGGCCAGGGCCAGGGAGCCGGCTATCCAGGAGACCATAGTGAGCCCGATAGTGAGCACTGTGTTTTCCGCATGGTTCGACGCTAGAGAAGACCCCATCGTGCCGAAATACGGCTATCGCCCGTCCTGGCGGGGGGATTTCCCCCGGGTCAGCGAGCCGCCGGGCCGGTCCAGGCGACCCAGCTGTACTCGCGGTTGGTCGCCACCACGTGCCAGCCGGGCAGGTGCTGGGGCCAGGTCTGCTCGGCGGTGTAGCCGGACGGCCAGGCCGTCTCGAGCATCGTGGTGCCGGCGGGCAGCACGCCCGTGCCGCCGTTCACCATGGCCAGGCGGGTCCACCAGACCTCGAACGACTGCGGGATCCAGGTCTCCCACTCGTGCCACATGTCGTAGTCCAGTACCACCTTCTGGCCCGGCTTCAGGCCGGTGGCGGTGATCAGGGCCAGCGAGTTGGCCCGCTGGTCCCGGGTGCCCTGGTCCGAGGATCCGGCTGGTCATCTGGACCAGCGCAAAGACGTTCATGGCCAGGATCGGCACCAGCACCGCGGCCCGCCAGCGGGACTCAGCGGCCAGCGGCCCGGTAGCCAGCGGCGGCGCGCCGGGGCCGCCAGCCAGCGGATCAGCAGGGCCAGCCCGGTCCACACGAACAGCAGGCCGATCGCCACCGCGGTGGCCCGGCGGACGCTGAGGATGTCGCCGGCGTGGGTCAGCACCACGGGCTCGGCCCAGTTGAACGCGGCGAACCCGCGCACGTGCTGGTACGCGCCCGCGTAGCGGCTCACCGCCGCACCCAGCCCGGCGCTGAGTACCGCGGCGGTGACCGCGTACCCGATCAGCCAGCGGCCCCGGGCCCGCAGCAGCACGACCAGGCCGGCGATGAAGAACGTCACCTCCAGGGCGTCCGGGTACCGGCCGGAGGCCCAGTTGGACTGCTGCCCGTCGGGCAGCGCGGCCGGGGCCACGTAGACGATGGCGAACAGCACGATCAGCGCCAGCACGGCCATGACCCGCACGTCCTCGCGCACCCGGGGCCGGAACACCAGCACCACCGCGGCCAGAATGCCCAGCGCGGCGATGCCCCAGGTGTCGGTGCTGACCCGCCACAGCTGGCCGAGGGCCATGTACAGGATCTTTTTCTGTTCGTGCAGGCTGGTCAGCCGGTTCAGGGCCTCGCCGGACAGGCTGCGCTGGCCCTCGGGGTAGAGCCGGGCCAGGATGCGGTGGTCCACCTTCCTGGTCGCCGCCAGGACCAGGCCCAGCATCACCACGGCGGGCCCGGCGCTCCAGACGGGCACCATCCGGCGCGCCATGGCGTAGACAGTGACCAGGCCGAAGGCCACGATCACGACCAGGCCACGCGGGTGCACCGCGTAGGAGTAGCCCGCCAGCAGCGCGGACAGCGCGCTCCAGCCCAGGCAGGCCCGCCCGCTGCGGGCGGTCAGCCAGGTGTGCACGGCCAGCAGCCAGCCCAGCACCACCACCGGGAAGATCGCGTCGGACATGGCGAGCTGGGTGTAGAACACGCCCTCCGGCACCAGCGCGGCCGCGGCCGCCCCCAGGCAGGCCAGCCAGCGCGGCGTCGACAGGCGGCGCAGGGCCAGGTAGGCCAGGGGCATGAGCAGCGCGTTGACCACGGCGTTGACCGCCATGGCGGCGTGGTAGACGGTGACCGAGTTGCTGGTGAACCAGTAGATGGGCACCAGCAGCAGCGAGTACCCGGCCTGGTACAGGGTCCCGTAGGAGAAGTCCGACGGTGCCCCGGCGTGGGCCAGCACGCGCGCTTCGATCAGGTACGCGGACTCGTCCGGGTTGGCCAGCGGCACCACCTGGTGACGGCTCAGCCAGAGCCGGAACGCCACCTGGGCCAGGTACCCGATCACCAGGACCAGGACCCACCGTGACGACCAGCGTCGGCCCGCGCCGAACCGCCCGGGCGGGGCGGCCGGATGCTGACGGAGCGGCTTCCGGCTCTTCACCGTGCCCAGCGAATTCCCCACCAGCCTGCGCTCTCCTCGCTCTTTGTAACCACACAGTTACAAGTTGGCTCGACGCAGCTTAGCCGGTGCTAGGTGCGGAGGCGGGCCGTTTCGTCGTCGACCCAGAGCGTGACCAGACCGCGGAGGTGGGCGATGAACTGCTCGTGTTCGTGGGCGGGATAGACCGACCGGACGGTCTGCACGAGCAGATCATCGAAGTCCGGGCTCGCCACCCAGTCCAGGACGATGTCGTCGATGTGGGCCAGGTTGCTGGCGCAGAAATCCTCGTAGCGGTCGGTCTCGAAGTAGCCGTCGGCCAGCTCGCGGTAGACGCCCAGCCTTTCCGCATAGCTGGTGCCGGGGGCGTCGGCGGCTTCGAAGAACCGGTCGGTCTCCAGGTCGAGCTTGGCCCGGCGGCCGGTGGCGAGGACAAACACACACCACTTGACCAGGGCCTTCATCGCCCACGGGAAGTAGTAGTGCAGGCTGGTCAGGGCGACGTCCGGGCAGGCGTTGGCGTAGTCGATCGGATAGACCTCGCCGTCCTTGATCAGTGTCTCGCAGGAGTTGAACTCCCAGCGGAAGAAGGCGTTGACCAGCCGCCCGATCGTCACCACCTCGGAGCCCGCGGCCGGGGACAGAAAGTCATGGTCGACCTGGTAACGCAGGTGCATGGGCTGGTCGGGCTGGAAGCGCATGACCATGGTCTCCGGCCCGATCGACAGCGAGCGGGAGAACACGTCGAAGTCGATGGACTCCTGCAGGTGCATGAGCATCTCGCCACTGGCGTCGTAGGCGGCGTGCAGCTCGGCCGGGGTGCGGATCTTGGACACCCCCCGCCAGCCGCCGCCGTCGAAGGGCTTCATGAACAGCGGATACCCGATCTGCTCGGCGATGGCGTCCAGGTCGAACGGCTGGTTGTACTTGGCCGCCGTGTAGGCGTAGCGGGAGTTGTCGACCGGATTCTTGTACGGCACCAGGACGGTCTGCGGGACCTTGAGCCCGAGCCGCATCATGGCGCAGTAGGCCGTGTGCTTCTCCATCGACTGAAAGGTGAACGGGCTGTTCAGCAGGTAGACCCCGTTCATCATCGAGACTTTCTTGAGCCATTCGCGCGGCTGGTAGTACCAGTAGGCCAGGCGATCGATGACCAGTTCGTGGCGGGGCCGGTCGCGCAGATTGAACGGCTCGATGGTGATCCGCTCGGAGCTGAAGACGTGCCGTTCCCCGCCCACACCCTTGATCGGGCCGAGCCGGCCCAGGATCGTCTCGAAGGCCCGGGGCCAGTCTTCCTCGGTCCCGAGCAGCAACCCGATCAGGTGCGGAGTACCGGTCATGATGAACTCCCTCCTCAGCAGAAACGCGGCATGTGGTGGGCGAGCTGGGCCCGCCAGGACGGCCAGTCGTGCGGGACGTCGTGGCCCCAGAGGTCGAGTTCGTGCCGGAGACCCTTCTCGGTCAGCAGGGCAGCGAACCGCCGGGTGCTGTCCAGGGAACCGGTGGTGTCCTCCCACTGGCCCTGCCCGCAGACCAGCAGCAGGCTGACCCGGGCCCGCAGCCAGTCCAGGTGGTCGCCGTACAGGTGGGGCACGTAGTCGGTGGGGTTGCTGAAGTAGGCGGCGACGCCGCGTTCGCCCCAGCCGTGCCAGGAGGCCGGGTCGTAGTTGCCGGACAGGCACAGGGCCAGCGGGAACAGGTCGGCCCGCTTGAGGGCGAAGTTGGCCGCGTGGTACGCGCCCAGGCTGCAGCCGAACGTGGCCACCTCGGCCGGGCCCTGGCAGTCCTGATGGATCCAGGGCACCACCTGGCCGGTGATCCAGGCCTCGTAGCGCTCGTGCCGGCGGGCCCGCTCCTCCAGCGGTAGCGTGCGGTCGGACCAGGAGGCCCGGTCGTAGCCGTCCACGCAGTAGACCTTGAGCCGCCCGGCGTCGATCAGCGACGCCACCGCGCCGGTCATGCCCTGCTCCTCGAACTCCCAGGCGCCGTGACCCTCGGTCGGGAACACCAGCAGCGGGCGGCCCCAGTGGCCGTAGCGCACCACCGTGCCCGCCGCCCCGAGCGCGTCCGACCACAGCTCGGCCACGTCCCGATTCATCCGGCCGTCCGCCGCAGCAGGCCGGTGAGATAGGGATCGAGGCTGTCGCGCCAGGCCGGCCAGTCGTGGCCGCCCCGGACCTCGTGCAGTTCGGCCGGGTAACCCGCGGCCGCCAGGGCCCGGGCCATCAGCTGGTTGTTGGGCAGGTTCTCCTCGCTGCTGCCGCAGGTGAGGACGGCCGGGACCGGCCGGGTGCCGGCCCGGGTGGGCGGCGCCGTGGCCACGAAGCGGACGATCCGGCGGAAGTACCGGAAGCCTTCCTCCATCCGGTCGTACTGCAGCGTGAAGTAGCTGCCGGATTGCAGGAACAGCGCGCCGAACGTGCCCGGGTGGCGGACGTGCGCGTGCAGCATGGCCAGGGCGCCCAGGCTGGCCCCCATCCCGATCCGGGCCGTGCTGGCCAGGCGGCCGGTCACCGCGGGCAGGACCACCCGGGCCAGCGTGCGGGCGTAGGCCGGGTGCGCGGAGTACCACTGGTCCCGGTGCCCCGGGGCGAGCAGCGCGGCCCGCAGCGGCGGCAGCCAGGCGCCCGCCACCCCGGCGGCCAGGTAGCGGGTCAGGGCGGCCCGCAGGTCGTACTCGGGCCCGTCGTGCACCACCAGCAGCGGCAGGGGCTGGCGGTCGGGCACCCCCGGCGGCGACCAGGTGCGCACGCCCACCACGGCACCGTCGCCCAGGTCGGGGGCGGGCACGTCGAAGGCCTGCCCGTGGCCGGGCGGCACCAGGACGTTCAGCCAGGCCGGCGGCGCATAGGGCGGGAACTCGAGCACCCGCTCATCGTCCCTGCTCCCGAGGCTGGTGACAACGGTGACGAAGGGGCTAAATGATCACACTGTGCAAAGTCTCGGGGGCGAACAACTCGGCCGGGTCGGGCCGCCTCGTGATCATGCCCTGCTCGTCGGCGTAGCGGATGAACGTCTCCAGCACGGCCTGGTTCGGGGCCAGGCCGTAGGACCAGTAGTCCGGGCCGAGCAGTTCGACGCTGGCCTCGTACTCCTCCCGGACCCAGGGCAGGGTGACGGCCAGGGCCGCGGTTCGCTGCAGGTCCGCGTAGGCCAGGCCCTTTGCTTTTTCGAACGCCTTCATCAGCGACTGCGCCAGCCAGCGGTTCGCCTCGTACAGCCGGCGCTGCAGGACGACCACGTGCATGACCGGGAACACGCTGCTGGCCCGGTAGTAGTCCTGTTCGGCCCGGCGGGAGTCGGTGAACAGGCGGCGCAGCCGGGCACCCGCGGGCGCGATCGGCGCCCGGGGTGAGTAGATGGCGTCGATCTCGCCGCGGGCCAGCAGGTCGGCCAGGGTCTGGCCGGGCGGGATCGGCGCGATGTCGATGTCGGGCGGCAGATCGAGCGGGATCTTCTCCTGCCGCCCGGGCTGGTTCAGGCCGCCGGTCCGGTAGCGGACCGACCGGGCCGGCACCCCGTGGTACTCCTGCAGGATGCCGCGGATCCAGACGTTGGCCGTGAGCTGGTATTCGGCCACCCCGACGGTGCGGCCGGCCAGGTCCTCGGGCCGGGTGACGTCGGACCCGTCGCGGACGTAGACGCCGCTGTGCCGGAAGCTGCGGGACGGGAAGACCGGGATCGCGATCAGCGGGCTGGCGGTCCCGCCCGCGGGGCCGCCGGCCAGGTGGGTCAGCAGGTAGGACGACAGCGACAGCTCGGAGGCGTCGAACTCACCGTGGCCGAGCATGCGGAAGAAGATCTCTTCCGGATCGAGCGCGATGTAGCGCAGGTCAGTGCCTTCGACCGGCACCCGCCCGTCGGCCAGGGCCCGGGTCCGGTCGTAGGGCCCGCAGGCCAGGGTGAGGGGCAGAGGAGCCATGTCCCTCAGTTTGGCATATTGGTCTTACCTTTGGGGAGTGATAGGCCCGGGGCCGCGGTCGGAGCCGGCCACGTCGGAGACCCGTTCGGGCAGGTCGTCATCGTGGACCGAGCCGGACTCGGGAGCGGCCTCGTCCGAGGCGCGGTCGGACACCGTGGTCGCCCCGGCCGGCCCGTCGAGCACGTTCGGGGGCGGCTGGGACCGGTCCCAGACCCGGCGCTGCCAGGGCAGCGCGATGATCATGAAGATGACCACCGCCACGCTGGCGAACATCATCCCGTCGTCCACGTCCTGCCAGAGCGGGTACGTCATCATCTCCATCGGCAGGTAGAACATGGCCGCGGTCAGGCCGGTGACGATCTGCACGGCCAGCGTCAGCTTGGTCGGCCGGGCGATCGACGACGGGACCGGCCACTGCAGGTACTGGGTGCCGAAGGCGGGCGTGAGCGCGATGAGCGCGGTCACCGAGGCCGTGGCCATATCCAGCGGGTGGCCCTTGCGCCACCAGAACACGGCCAGCAGCACTCCGAGCAGGGCCAGCTTGGAGCCGTACTTGGCCACGTGCACCCACATCGGGTCCGACCAGACCGGAAGCGCGGTCGGGTGCTGGGTCACCCACACCCCGGCCCAGCCCCAGGTCCCGATGGTGGGCTGGTTCTCGGTCAGGTGCTTGAACAGATAGGAAAACTTGTCCACCGGCGTGCCCACGGTGAGCGGCATGGTGACGAAGATCAGTATCCACAGGGCGGCGCCGCCCGCCGTGGCCTGGATCCGCCGCCGCCAGCTGGGCAGCCCGGCCACCAGGGCGGGCCCGAACAGGATCGGCCAGGTCTGGCCGGAGACGGCCACGGCGAGCAGGACCCCGCCGGCCACCGCCCGGCGGGCGGTGATGCCCTGGCCGCCGTTCAGCACCACCACGAGGGCCAGGAACGCGAACAGCAGGCAGAACGGCTCCAGTTGGCCGTGCGCGCTGCTGACCAGGATGGCCACCGGGCTGCAGGCGTACTGGAAGCGGCGCAGCGCGGCCACGCCGCTGGATCCGCCGGAGGCGGTGACCAGCTTGCCGACCACCGGGACCAGCAGGACGTCGCAGACCAGGGCCGGGATGCGCGCGGCGATCAGCCAGTTCCAGTGGAAGTGGATGGTGGTCCAGAGCGCCGCGGCCAGCGGGAACGTGTAGGTGGGCAGCGAGGCCCAGCCCTGGGGCCGGACGTTGTCCAGGATCGGGTCGTGGTGATGGAGAGTGGCGGTGGCGGCCGATCTGAAGTCGTAGGTCAGGTCGTACGGCGTGGTCTTCCAGGTGAGGAAGAGGATGGCCACCCGGACCAGCACGGCGAACCCGAGCGTGACGGCCAGCGCGGGCTTCCAGCCGCGGCGCTGCGCCACCACCATCAGCGCCAGGCAGAGGAAGACGATGAACAACGCAGCGATCAGCCGATGGGGGGTGATGTAGACGTAGGTCATGAAGTAAGCCCCACCAAGCTGGTCAGCGATGTCACCGAATGATCCTACTTTCCGTCCTGTCCGCTGGGCGGGCTAACCCAGCCAGCGGCCTGATGGCGGGCAGAGTGGCGTTCGTGATGTTCGTTACGTCTGGTGGCGGCACCTCGGCCGGCATGTGGTCGGCCACCAGGGCGTCCTGGGCGGCCACACCCTCAGCTGCGAACTCGTCGGGCTGAGAGCGGTCCCAGACCCGGCGGCCCCAGGGCAGGGCGGCGACCATGAGCACGATGACGCCCAGGCTGACGAGCATCACCACCTGGTTGGCGACCTGCCAGTTGTGCCACGTCAGCATATTCATCGGCAGGTAGAGCGTGAAGGCGCACAGGCCGGCCGCGATCTGCGCGGTCAGGGTCAGCCGGGTGGGCCGGGCGGTCGACGACGGCACCGGCCACTGAAGGTACTGGATGCCGATGCCGGGCGACAGCACGATGAGCGAGGTCACGCTGGCGGTGGCCACGTCCAGCGGATGGGCGCGGCGCCACCAGAAGATGGCGATCACCACCGCGAGCAGCGCGACCTTGTCGCCGATCTTGCCCACGTGCACCCACAACGGATCCTGGTCGGTCGCGAGCCCGGTCGGGTGCAGCGCCACCCACACTCCGGACCAGCCCCAGGCCCCGATCGGGGGCTGGTTGCTGATCAAATGCCCGGCCAGGTGAGGCAGCTTGCTGACCGGGGTGCCCACGGTGAGCGGCATGGTGAAGAACAGCGCTGCCCCGGCCGCGGCCGCGCCCGTCACCGCCTGCAGCCGCCGGCGCCACGACGGCAGCGCGATCAGCAGGGCCGGGAGGAACAGTACCGGCCAGCTCTGGCCGGAGATGGCGATGGCGAGGAGCGCGCCACCGGCCACCGTGCGCCGGGCGCTGATGCCCTGGCCGCCCTTGAGCACCACCGCAAACGCGGCGAACGCGAACAGCAGGCAGAACGGCTCCAGCTGGCCGTGCACGCTGCTGACCAGGATGGCGACCGGGCTGCAGGCGTACTGGAAGCGCCGGAGCGCGGCCACCTCGCGGGACCCGCCGGACGCGGTGACCAGGGCGCCGACCACGACGACGACCCCGAGATCGGACAGGATCGCGGGGATCCGGGCCACGATCAGCCAGGACCAGTGCAGGTGGATGACGGTCCAGGCCGCCCCGGCGAGCAGGAACGTGTAGGTGGGCAAGGAGGACCAGCCCTGGCGCCGGACGGCGTTCAGGACCGGATCCTGGTGGTGCAGGGTCGACAGGCCCGCGTGCCAGAAGTCCTGGTACAGGTCGTACGGCCGGATGCGCCAGGCCAGGAACAGCATCCCCCCGCGCAGTACGGCGGCCAGGATCAGGGTGGTCAGCAGCGAGGGCCGCCAGCCGCGGCGCTGGGCGACCACCATGAGCACGATACCGACGCCCAGGAGGAACACGGCGACCACCAACCGGTGCGGGGTCAGCGTGTGAAAAGTCATTAAGTAACGCCTATGGGTGGTCGGCAGGCAACCGGATGATCCTATATGTCAGACCTGACAGTAAAGGCGAAGATTGCAGGTCAGTGGCCTGTTTGTAACATTCGTCAACGGCCGTGGAAATCCGGGCGCCGCTTGGCCATGAAGGCGGCGATGCCTTCGGCGGCGTCAGCGCTGGCCCCGGCCTCGGCCATCTGAGTGGTCTCCGCGCTGAGCTGGCCGGAGAGGTCATTGGTCCAGGAGTCACGGAGCAGGCGCTTCATCCGGCCGAAGGCCAGGGTCGGGCCCGCCGCCAGCCGGCGGGCCAGCTGGCGGGCGCGCTCTTCCACCTCGTCCGCGGGCACGAGCTCGGTGACCAGGCCCCAGTCCAGGGCTTCGGGACCGGTCAGCACCCGGTTGAGCAGCATCAGCTGCTGGGCCCGGCGCAGGCCGACCAGCCGGGGCAGGAACCAGGTGTTGCCGCCATCCGAGGACAGGCCGAGGGCGGCGTAGCCGAGGGCGAACTTGCTGTCCTCGGCCGCGATGACCACGTCGGCCGCGTGCAGCAGCCCGAGCCCGCCGCCGGCCGCGGCCCCGCGCACCGCGCACACCACCGGCGCGTCGATCCGGGTCAGCCGGTCCAGGGCCAGGTGGTACAGGTCGATCATCTGGCGCAACCGGCCCGGCAACTCACCCTTCTCCAGCCCGGCGAACATGGCCAGGTCGCCGCCGGTGCTCAGGGACCGGCCGGCCGCGCCCAGCAGCACCGCCCGCACCGCGGGATCGTCGCCGGCCCGGAACACCGCCTCGTAGAAGTCCTCGACCAGGGTCAGGTCAATGGCGTTCCCAGCCTCCAGGCGGTTCAGCTGGATAGTGGCCACCCCCTCGTCCACCGTGTAACGGACGACCCGCAGGTCACGCTGGCCCGCGCTGGCCGCGGGCAGCGCCCCGGCCCAGCGGGCACTGTCGGTGTACTGGGTCAGCTCACTGATCCGGCCATCGGTGAACCGGAGCACGTGGGCGAACGCGGCGTCGAGGCGGCCCCCGCCGTCCCGGGCCGTCCCGGTGTAGCGGCCGAGCACCAGCAGGCCGCCGTCGGCCAGGGCCAGAAACTGGCCCGGTTCCGCCTGGGCCCGGTAGTGGCGGCCGATGGTCCACCAGAAGTCCTCGGTCATGGCTTCGGGGCTGCCGTGCTCACCACCGAGGCCGAGCGGCAGGCCCTCGGTGGTGTGGCCGGTGAACGACGGGTGCAGCAGGTCGCGCAGGCGGTCCGCGTCCCCGGCGGCCAGAGCCTCGTACAGGCGGCGGGCCAGCAGGACTCGGTCGGACCCGGTGTTATCGACATTCGGCATAAGAGATCTCCCGCAGGTAAGCGGCCGGTCACCGTGGCACGGACGGAATCATGATCAGGGCTTCGGCCGCGGCCGCCGTCTCGGCGACCGGGCGCCCGGCCAGGCCGGCCAGGCCGGCACTGTTCAGCGCGCCCAGCAACAGGTCCCGCACGACCGGCGGGGGCACGCCGGCCGCGAGCACCCCGGCCCGCTGAGCCTGCTCGACCAGCCCCGACCACTGCCGCAGGTAGGCCCGGCGCAGGTCACGGAACTCCGCGCCCGGCGGCCCGTCCAGGGCCAGCGCGGGGGCCAGCACCACCGCCGCGTAGTCACGCAGATCGTGCAGGGCGGCCAGGTGGGCCCGGATCGCGGCCCGCAGCCGGGCCCGCGGGTCACCCTCCTGGTCCGGGCGGGCGACTTCGGCCAGAGCGCGGTCCAGCCGGGTCAGGGACTCGCGCACGCCCTCCTGCAGCATGGCGTCGATCAGCTGGTCCCGGGAGCCGAAGTGAAAGTAGATGCTGCCCGGCTTCAGGCTGGCCGCGGCGGCGATCGCGGTCAGGCTGGCCCCGGCCCGGCCGTGCCGGGCCACCTCGGCGGCGGCCGCGTCCAGGAGGCGGCGCCGGGTCCGGTCCCCCTTGGTGGGGGCGCCGGCTGTGGGGGCGCCGGCCGTGGGGGCGCCGGGGCCGGCCTCGTCAGTGGATGCGGCGGTCATGACCCTGCCAGTAGCGCTCGCGCAGCACCGGCTTGACCACCTTGCCGGTGGCGGTGTGCGGCAGCGTGTCCACCACGTCCACGCTGGTCGGGCACTTGAACCGGGCCAGCTGACCACGGCAGAACGCGATCACGCCGGCCGGGTCGACGGCGGCGCCCGGGCGGGCCACCACGATCGCCTTGACCGTCTCCCCCCAGCGGTCGTCGGGCACGCCGATCACCGCGGCCTCGGCCAGCGCGGGGTGGGCGGCCAGCACCTTCTCCACCTCGGCCGGATACACGTTCTCCCCGCCCGTGATGATCATGTCCTTGGCCCGGTCGACCAGGTAGATCCGCTGCTGGTCGTCGAGGTAACCCAGGTCGCCGGTGCGCAGCCAGCCATCGTCGGTCAGGGCGGCCGCGGTCTGCTCGGGCTGGTGCCAGTACCCGGCCATGTTCTGCTCGGACCGGGTCCAGATCTCGCCCAGCTGCCCGGTGGCGACGTCCTGGCCGGTCTGAGGGTCGATGGCGCGGACTTCGACCCAGGGATAGGGGCTTCCGGCCGAACGGAGCCACTCGGGGTGCCCGGGGTCGGCGTGCTCGGCCGCGGACAGCTGGGCGAACGCGCCGGTGGCCTCGGTGAGCCCGTAGATCTGGACGAGATCGCAGCCCAGGGCCTGCTGGGCCGTGTGGAGGCCGGTGGGACTGATGGGGGCGCCGGAGTACACCAGCTGGCGCAGCGCTCCGGGGCGGGTGGCGTTGGCGGCGGCGCTGAGGGCGCTGAGCATGGTGGGGACGCAGAAGGCCATGGTGACGTGTTCGGCGGCCATGGTGCCCAGCACCGGCCCGGGCGCGAAGTCGCGCACGATGACCTGGCGCGCGCCCCGGGCCATCCCGGCCAGGGCCCAGGCCAGGCCGCCCATGTGGAACAGGGGCATGCAGACCAGGCTCACATCGCCGGGGGTGAAACCCCAGGCCACCGAGATGTCGTCGAGCAGGACCCGGAGGTTGGACCCGTTGGTGAACATCGCCCCCTTGGGCGGGCCCGTGGTGCCGCTGGTGTAGAGCTGGAACGCGATGTCGTCCGGGGCGACCGGGGTACCTGGGTCGTGACCGATGGGGTCTTGCCAGCTGGCCAGGGTTTCCAGGGCGACCACCGTGTCCAGCTGGGGCAGTTCGGCCTGGGCCTGCTGGACGGCGGGGGCGCCCGCTTCGTCGGTGAACGCGACCCGGGCCCCCGAGTCCTTGATCATCGCGGTCAGTTCGGCCGCGGACAGCCGCCAGTTCAGCGGCACCGGCACCGCTCCGGTCAGGGCACAGCCGAACAGGTACCCGAAGTAGGACGGGTCGTTCTTGCCCACGAACACCACCCGGTCCTGGGCCTTCACCCCGTCCCGGGTCAGGGCGGCCGCGGTCCGGCGGGCCTGCGTGTGCAGGTCGCGCCAGGTGATGTTCTGGCCCGCGCCGCTGACGATGATGGTGCCGGGGTGCTCGGCGGCGCCGCGTTCGAGTAGCTCGCGCAGGCTGGCGGTCATCGGCGGGCGGCTTTCGTGGCCTGGGTGGCGGCCTGGGTGGCGCCCTGGTAGAGGCCGATCTGCTTCATCAGCCCGAGCAGGTCGTAGCTGGCGTTGAGGTAGCAGGCCCGGCCGTCGCGGAAGTCGAAGACCTCCAGCCCGGAGAAGTCGAAGGGCTTTCCGGTCCCCTGGACTCCTGGTGGGTCGAGCACCCCGCTGAAGTGCCCGGTCCCCCGCCAGCTGAACGCCACCCGGGCCAGGTCCCCCCGGAACATCGGCGGCGCCGTGACCTCCCACATCAGGTCGGGATAGGCGCCGATCACGTAGTTGAGGTAGCCCACGGTGGCCGCGTGCCCCTGGACATGCCAGCCCGTGTGCCGGGTGGTCGGGCTGTCCAGCAGGAAGTCCTCGGTGACCAGGGTGGGGATCAGGTCCGGCTTCCGCTCGTTCCAGGCTGCGATCCAGCCCTGGTACCAGCGGACCGCGAAGTCCGGGTCGACCGGCTTGGGGTCAGCAGCGGGCACGGGCACGACGATCGCCTCCTCAGAACCTAACTTTGCTTAGAGTCTAATAGAAATTAGATTCTGTCCAGGGGTGGCAGGGCCAGCAGGGGTCTGAGGGCGCTGGGCAGGTCACGCCGGGGCTCCAACCGGGGCGGTTCCGGCGGCCAGTGCGACCGGAGCCCGTGTGCTGGGTGGGTGGCGCCGTGCCGCTGGAGCACCGGGGCCTGCACGGTGGCGCTGGGGCCAGGGGTAGCCGGGGCGGACGGTCCGGGTGGGCGCGCGAGCGGAGCGGGACGGCGCGGGCGTTTAGTG
The DNA here is from genome assembly GCA_963828445.1 of uncultured Actinomycetes bacterium. Classification (GTDB taxonomy): domain Bacteria; phylum Actinomycetota; class Actinomycetes; order Streptosporangiales; family Streptosporangiaceae; genus Bog-532. Next base: position 35,601 of record CAWHFP010000040.1, on the reverse strand, counting down.
GCGATGGTGGCGCTGGGGCCAGGGGGGTAGCCGGGGCGGACGGTCCGGGTGGGTCGCGCGAGCGGAGCGGACGGCGCGGGCGTTTAGTGGCGATGGTGCCATCGCCCATATAAGAGTATGGGTAAAGGGCCATCGATCATGGTCGTCCCGCAGGCCAGGGGTCAGGAGCCCCAGGCGGCGAGGCGCTCGCGCATGGCCTCGGAGCCCCAGTTTTGACGGAAGAACTGCAGGTCGGACTCCAGGGTCTCCTCCCAGGACGGCTGCTGGGCGGTGTGGACCATGGCCTTCATGGCGGTGAAGCTGACCGGGCTGCGCTGGCTCAAGGTGGTGGCCAGGGCGGTCACCCGGTCGGCCAGCTCGTCCGGGGCGGTCACCTCGGTGACCAGGCCGTAGTCGGCCATGGTGGCGGCGCCGATCGGCTCGGACGCCAGCAGGATGCGCTTGGCCCGGAACTCGCCGACGGCACGGGTCAGGCCCGCGGCCGCGCCCACGGCCGGGGCGATGCCCAGGCGAGCGTGCGCGTCGGTGAAGGTGGCGTCGGCCGCGGCCACGATCAGGTCGCAGGCCAAGATCAGCTCCAGGCCGCCGGCGGCGCAGGCCCCGTTGACCGCGGCGATGACCGGGCGGGGCGAGGCCCGCAGCCGGGCCATGAGCCGGGCCAGCGGCTCGATGATCGCGGCCAGGAACCGGTCGCAGCCGTCCGATTCCGCCAGCCGGGCGCGGAAGAACTCCAGGTCGGCGCCGGCGCAGAAGGCCGGGGGTGCGCCGGTGAGGACGAGGACGCGGGTTCCGGGATCGGCCTCGGCCTGGTCCAGGGCCTGGTGCAGCTCGGCCAGCATGACCGGGCTCAGCGCGTTGCGCTTGGCCGGGCGGTTCAGGGTGATCCAGGCGATCGGGCCCGCGGCCGAGTAGCCGAGCTGGGTGAAGCCGGTCACGGGGCGAGCAGGCGGGACGGGATGTCGGCGGCCCGCGCGCGGAGGTACTCCCCCAGCCCCTTGGCCTGTGGGTCGGGCCGGGTGGAGGCGGCCACCCCCTCACCCAGCAGCCCGACGACGACGAAGTTCAGCGCGCTGAGGTTGGGCAGTTCGTAGCGACGGACGTCCAGCCGGGCGGCCTCGGGGATGAGCGTGCGGAGCCGGTCCACGGTCAGGTAGTCGCGCAGCCAGGGATAGGCGGCCGGGTCACGGGTCCAGATGCCGATGTTGGCGTTCCCGCCCTTGTCGCCGGAGCGGGCGCCACACAGGCGGCCCAGCGGAGCCCGCGTGACCTCTGTGTCTGGTGTGGCTGATGGGATTACTGAGGCTGGGGGGTGTGTCGCGGCTGGGGGGTCTGTCGGGGCTGGGGAGGCCTGCCGCGGCTGAAGGGTCTGCCAGGGCTGGGGGCTCTGCCGAGGCTGAAGGGTCTGCCGGGGCTGAAGGGTCTGCCGGGGCTGGGGGGCTTGCCAGGGCTGGGGAAGGTGTCGGGGCTGGGGAAGGTGTCGGGGCTGGCCACGGTATGGAGGGGGTTGCTGGGGCTGAGGGTACGGAGGGGGTGGGGGCGATGCGGGACTCGGTGCCGTCGGGGAGGACGACGGTCTGGGTGACCTCGGTGGCCGGGACCAGGGTGGGCCAGTAGACGCCGTAGGCGCTCTCGGGGGTGGGCGGGGTGGTGGTGTGGAAGCCCGCGTAGCCGCCCAGGGCCAGCTCCATGGTGGCGTTGGAGAACCGGCGGCCGACCTTGCGCGGGTCCGGGTCCTTGACCGTGATGCGCAGGTGGGCGGTGGCCTGCTCGTTGGTGGGCGCGTCGGGCTGGTCGAACCGGATCAGCCGGACGTCCACGTCGCCGAACTGGGCCCGGCCGCCGAGGATCGCGAACAGCTCCTCAGTGGCCCAGGCCGCCTTCTCCTCGATGTCGAGGCCGGTCAGGACCAGGGTCATCGTGTTGCGGTAGCCGCCCAGGAAGTTCATGGCCACCTTGGTCGTGGGCGGCGGCGGGCTGCCCCGGGTGCCGGACAGCCGGACCCGGTCCGGGCCGTCCGGGGTCAGCCTGACCGTGTCGAAGTGGGCGACCACGTCGGGGTTGGCGTAGGCCGGTTCGCCGATCTCGTACAGCAGCTGGGCGGTGACCGTGCCCACCGAGACCAGGCCGCCGGTGTCCGCGTGCTTGGTGATCACGCTGGAGCCGTCGGCGGCGACTTCGGCGATGGGGAAGCCGGGGTAGCGGCGGTCACGGATCTCGTCCAGGAACGAGTAGTTGCCCCCGGTGGCCTGGGGCCCGCACTCGATGACGTGCCCGGCCAGTACCGCGCCGGCCAGGGCGTCCAGGTCGTCGGCCCGCCAGCCGTGCCACCACGCGGCCGGCCCGGTGACCAGCGAGGCATCGGTGACCCGGGGGCAGACCACGATGTCGGCGCCGGCCTGCAGGGCGTGGGTGATGCCCCAGCCGCCGAGGTAGGCGTTGGCCGTGACCGGCTTACCCGGGGCCTGGGTCAGCGGCAGGCCGGTGTCCAGGTGGGCCAGGGGGTACCCGGCCGCGGTCAGCTCGTCCAGCCGGGGCAGCAGGTCGTCGCCGGTCACGTAGGCGATTGCCGGGTGCAGGCCGAGCCGCTCGGCCAGCGTGGCCAGCTGAGTGGCCAGGCCGGCCGGGTTGAGGCCGCCCGCGTTGTTGACGATCTTGATGCCGCGGTCCAGGCAGGTGCCGAGCACCTGTTCCAGCTGGCCCAGGACCGAGCGCGCGTACCCGGCGGACGGGTCCTTCTGCTGGGCCTTCCACAGGATCAGCATGGTCAGCTCGGCCAGGTAGTCGCCGGTCAGGACGTCGATCGGGCCGCCCTCGACCATCTCCGGGGTGGCGGCGGCGCGGTCGCCGTAGAAGCCGGACGAGTTGCCAATGCGAACCGGGCGCCGCGGTGAGGCGGAAGTGGCCTCTGGACTGGGAGGGGTTGGTGTGGTCATTGGGGGGCCTTCTCGGCGCGGGGCGGGCGGCCAGGGACGGCCGGGGCTTCGCGGGGCGGACGGCCAGGGCCTGGCGGGCCGGCGAAAGACTGGGCGATCGACATCCACTGGTTGGCGATCGGGCCCGTGACGACCAGGCCGGTGTCGGCCAGGTGGCGGCGCTGGGTGACGGCCAGGCAGAAGTCCAGGGCGGTGCCGGCCACACGGTCGGTGACGTCGGGCGGGCCCCAGGTCCAGACGTCGCCGTCGGGCGCGGTGAGCTCGACACGGATCGGCCGGTTGGGCACGTTCTGGCCGTTGACCGTGTAGCTGTAGGGCAGGGCCCGGATGCCGATGTGGGCCACGTGCCGCAGCCGCGCCGTGGCCGGCCGGTCCACGCCGAGGGTGTCGGCGATGTCCTGGGCGTGAGCCCAGGTCTCCATCAGCCGGGCGGTGACCGAGGAGGCCACCCCCATGTCGGGTCCGAACCAGGGCAGCCGGGCGGCCGGGTCACAGCGCGCGTAACCGTCCAGCAGCGCCTCGCGGGCGGTGCCAAACCAGGTGGCCACGGTGTCCCCGTCCAGGTGCCGGTGAGCGGCGGCGACCCGGTCCGGGTAGTCGTCGCCGTCGGCGGCCAGGGTCTGGGCCTCGGCCCGGAACCGGTCCGGGTCGGTGAGGGACAGCAAGGTGACGTCGTCGAAGTAGGCCAGGTGCGTGACCTGGTCGGTGACGGACCAGCCGGCGGCCGGGGTGGGCCGGGTCCAGTCGGCCGGGGTGAGCCGGGCCAGCAGGGCGTTGACGTCGGCCGATTCGGCGGCCAGGTCGGCCAGCAGCGACTTGAGATCGGCGGGCATCAGCGGCCGGTCCAGACCGGGCGCCGCTTGTCGCGGAAGGCGGCCGGGCCCTCCTGCGCGTCGGCGCTGCGATAGACCGGGGCCCAGATCCGGTCGGCTTCTTCGTAGGCCTGGCTCAGGCCGTGTTCGGCGGCCAGGTACACGGTCTGCTTGGCGGCCCGGACCGACAAGGGAGCGTTGGCGGCGATCCGCTCGGCCAGGGCCTGCGCGGCCGACGGCAGGTCGGGGTCGGGCACGACCTGGTTGACCAGGCCCAGCTCGTAGGCGCGCGGGGCGGACACCGGGTCCCCGGTGAGCAGGATCTCCATGGCGGCCCGGGGCGGGATCAGCGTCGGCAGCGGCACCGCCCACGGGGAGCCGCGGCCCACCTTGACCTCGCTGACCGCGAACCGGGCCGACTGGGCGGCCACGCACAGGTCGCACTGCTGGGCGAGCAGGAAGCCGCCCGCGTAGGCGACCCCGTTGACGGCGGCGATGGTCGGCTTGGCCACCTCGATGTTGCGGCCGAACTGGGGCAGGAAGTCCGGCGGCGGGATCTCCAGCGAGGTCTGCGCCATCTCCTTGAGGTCGCCGCCCGCGCAGAAGGCCCGGTCGCCGGCCCCGGTCAGCACCAGCACGGCCGCGCTGTCGTCCGCGTTGAACCGGCGCACCCCGGCGAACAGGCCGTCGCGGACCGCTTTGTTCAGCGCGTTGCGGGCCTCGGGGCGGTCGATGGTCAGCCAGGCGACGCCGCCCAGCACCTCGTAGCGGACCACGTCGTCAGTCACCTGAATCTCCCTCGTCGTCGAGGACGGCCAGCACGGAACCGCTGTCGACCTGCGTCCCCACCGCGACCGGCAGGTCGGCGACCACCCCGGCGGCCGGGGCCCGGATCGCGTGCTCCATCTTCATGGCCTCCAGGGCCAGGATCGTCGCGCCCTGAGACACGTGGTCGCCCACCGCGACCTCGACCCGGACCACGGTGCCGGGCATGGGAGCCAGCAGCGACCCGGCCTGGGCCGCGGCCGACGGGTCGGGGAACCGGTCCACCTCGGTGAGCACGCTGTGCCCGAGCGCGCTGTCCACGTAGAACGCGCCGCCTGCCTGCTGAACGGCGATGATCCGGCGCACGCCGTTGATCTCCAGGTCGACCTGGCCGTCGGCTACGTTGTTCAGCCGGACCTCGGGGAACGGGGTGCCGTCGACCTCGGCGTGGAGGCCGTCGCGGGTGAACTCGTAGCGGACCTCGATGGCCTGGTCGGCGGCGGCGTAGGTGGCCCGCTGGGGGGCGCTGGGGTTGTTGCGCCAGCCGGAGGGCAGGGTGGCCAGGACCGGGGCGTCCCGGCGGCGGCGCGCCTGCTCGGCCAGGGCCACCGCCAGTACGTGCTCGGGCGGCACTGGGCCGGCCGGAGTCAGCTCGTCCGGCGGATGCCGGGTCAGGTAACCGGTGTCGATGGCCCCGGCGGCGAACTCCGGCTCCCGGAGGATCGCGACCAGCAGGTCGCGGTTGGTGACCACGCCGTGCAGCCGGGCCCGGGACAAGGCCCCGGCCAGGACCCGGCGGGCATCGTCGCGGGTGGGCCCGAACCCGATCACCTTGGCCAGCATCGAGTCGTAGAACGTGCTGACCCGGGTGCCGGACGCGAAGCCCGCGTCGACCCGGAGACCGGGCCCGGTGGGCAGCTCGAAGGTGGCGACGTCGCCGCTGGCCGGCAGGTAACCAGCGGCCACGTCCTCGGCGTACAGGCGGGCCTCGATGGCGTGGCCGGAGAAGGTGGCCCCGGTGACCTCGGGCGGCAGCGGGCGCCCGGCCGCCACCTCCAGCTGGACCTTGACCAGGTCCAGGCCGGTGATCAGCTCGGTGACCGGGTGCTCGACCTGGAGCCGGGTGTTGACCTCGAGGAAGTAGAACCGGCCCGAGGCGTCGAGCACGAACTCGACCGTGCCCGCGCCCACGTAGCCGATGGCCTGGCCCGCGGCCACCGCGGCCTGGCAGAGTTCCGCCCGCAACTCGGGGCTGACGGCCGGGGACGGAGCCTCTTCGATGATCTTCTGGTAGCGCCGCTGGATTGAGCACTCGCGCTCGAACAGGTGCACCACGGTCCCGGCCTGGTCGCCGAAGATCTGGACCTCGATGTGCCGGGGAGCTTCGACGAAGCGTTCCAGGAAGACGGTGCCGTTGCCGAACGCCGAGGCCGCCTCCCGGCGGGCGCTGGCCACGGCCTCGGCCACCTCGGCCGCGTGCGGGACGATCCGCATGCCGCGCCCGCCCCCGCCGAACGCCGCCTTGACCAGGACCGGGTAACCGATGTCGTCGGCCGCCTTGACCAGGGCGGCCGGGTCGGGCTCGGCCACGTCGTCGAACACCGCGCCGGGCAGGACCGGGACCCCGGCCGCGGCCATGATCTCCTTGGCCCCGATCTTGGAGCCCATGGCCTCGATGGCTTCGGGGGTGGGGCCGACGAAGGTCAGGCCGGCCGCGGCGCAGGCCCGGGCGAAGCCCGCGTTCTCGGACAGGAAGCCGTAGCCCGGGTGCACGCTGTCGGCCCCGGTGGCGGCGGCCGCGGCCAGCAGGGCCTCGACGTTCAGGTAGGTGTCGGCAGGCGCCGAGCCGGGCAGCCGGACCGCCTCGTCGGCGTCGCGGACGAACGGCAGCCCCTGGTCGGGGTCGGAGAACACCGCCACCGTGGCCAGGTCCATGGCCCGGGCGGTGCGAATGACCCGGGACGCGATCTCGCCCCGGTTGGCGATCAGCAGCTTCCGCATGGTCGTGTCGGCCCTCACATCCGGAAGACGCCGAAGCCGCGGCGGCCGGCCACCGGGCCGGAGTGCACCGCGGACAGCGTCATGCCGAGCACGGAACGGGTGTCGCGCGGGTCGATGACCCCGTCGTCGTAGAGCCGCGCGCTGACGAAGAACGAGTCGGACTCGGACTCGATCTGGGCCTCGATCTGCTGACGCCGGCGCTCGTCGGCTTCGGCGTCGAACGGGCGGCCGGTGGCCGCGGCCGACGCCTGGCCCACGATCGACATCACCCCGGCCAGTTGCTGGGCGCCCATCACGGCCAGCTTGGCGTTGGCCCAGGCGAACATGAACCGCGGGTCGTAGGCCCGGCCGGACATGCCGTAGTTGCCCGCGCCGAACGAGGCGGCCATGTTGACGGTCAGGTGCGGGACCGCGGAGTTGGTCACCGCGTTGATCATCTTGGCCCCGTCCTTGATGATCCCGCCCTGCTCGTACTGGGCGCCGACCATGTACCCGGTGGTGTTCTGCAGGAAGACCAGGGGGATGTCGCTCTGGTTGGCCAGCAGGATGAACTCGGTGGCCTTCTTGGCCTCCTCGCTGAACAGCACGCCGCGGGCGTTGGCCAGCACCCCGACCGGGTAGCCGTGGATCGACGTCCAGCCGGTGACCAGGCTGGTGCCGTAGCGCGGCTTGTACTCGTCGAACCGGGAGCCGTCGACCACCCGGGCCAGCACCTCGCGGGGGTCGAACGGGGTCCGGAAGTCGGCCGAGACGATGCCGAGCAGTTCGTCCGGGTCGTAGGCGGGCGGGTCCGGGGGCTCGGTGGGCCGGGGCCCGAGCTTGCGCCAGTGCAGGTCGGCCAGGATCTGGCGGCCGAGCCGGATGCAGTCCAGCTCGTCGGTGGCGAAGTAGTCGGCCAGCCCGGAGACCCGGGAGTGCATGTCGGCCCCGCCCAGCGACTCGTCGTCGGACTCCTCACCGGTGGCCATCTTGACCAGCGGCGGGCCGCCCAGGAACACCTTGGCCCCCTGGTCGACCAGCACCGAGTAGTCGCACATGCCGGGCACGTAGGCGCCGCCCGCGGTGGAGTTGCCGAAGACCAGGGCCACGGTCGGTACGCCCATGGCCGACAGCTCGGTCAGGTCGTGGAAGATCTTGCCCGCGGGCACGAACAGGTCGGACTGGGTGGGCAGGTCGGCGCCGCCCGACTCGACCAGGGTGACCACCGGCAGCCGGTTGAGCCGGGCGATCTCCAGCGCGCGCAGGTTCTTGCGCAGCGTGTACGGGTTCATCGACCCGCCGCGCACGGTCGGGTCGTGCGCGATCAGCACGCACTCCACCCCGGAGACCACGCCGATGGCGGTGACGATGCTGGCCCCGACCGAGAACTCGGTGCCCCAGCCGGCCAGGGAAGACAGCTCCAGCAGCGGTGAGTCCCGGTCGACCAGCAATTCGAGGCGCTCGCGGGCCAGCAGCTTGCCGCGGTCGTGGTGCCGCTGGGAGTACCGGGGGCCGCCGCCGGCCCGGGCCAGCTCCAGCTGCTCGTTCAGGGCCGCGATGGCGGCCAGCTGCCCCGTACGGTTGGCCAGGTAGGCGTCACCGGACGTATCCACTGCCGAGCGCAGGACGGGCACCGGACCTCCTCCGTTGAGCCGCATGGCGATGTTAACCGTCATTCACTTAGTCCGCCAGCAGGCGATCTAGGGCCTTTACCTGCGCGGCGTGGCTCTCTACAGTGACCACTGTAGTGAACAGGCAGTCACTACTGGCGTCAGAGGGGACGTGACCGGCATGGCGGCCGACTTCGACGTGGCCAGGGCGGATTCCGACGGGACCGGGGCCGCCCTGGACGTGACCAGCCTGCACCACCGGCGGGCCACCCACCGCTGGGAGCGCACCAGCGTCGGCGACCTGTTCGAGCGCATGACCTGGAGTTTCCCCGACCACGAGGCGCTGGTCGGCCGGCCGGGCGCCTACGGCCACGAGACGTTCCACCGCGTGACCTACGCGCAGGCCGACCGGCTGGCCAACCAGATCGCCAACGGGCTGCTGGCCCGCGGCCTGCAGCACGGTGACGTGGTCATGATGTTCTGCGAGAACTCGATCGAGGGCTACCTGATCAAGATCGCGGCGGCCAAGGCCGGGCTGGTCTGCGCGCCGATCAACCCGATGATGGCCCCGGACATGGTGTCGGCCATGATCGCCCTGGTCGAGCCCAAGCTGGCCGTGGTCGACGCCGAGCTGTGGCCGGCCGCGCAGGCCCCGTTCGCGGCGGCCGGGCTGGAGGTGGCCATCACCGTCACCATCGGCGGTGACCCGGTGCCCGGCAGCCTGTCCGTCCAGGACTTCGCGGCGGCCCAGCCCGCCACCGAGCCGGACGTGGAGATCCACGGCGACGACATCTGGGAAATCCTGTTCACCTCGGGCACCACCGCGCTGCCCAAGGCCGTGATGATCTCCCACACCTGCAGCTACCTGTCGGCCTACGGCTTCGCGCTGTCGCTGACCCGCGGCCTGAAGCTGGAGTCCGACCTGCGGGTCGGCACGTTCCTGCCCATGCTGTACCACGTGGGTGACCAGCCGTTCAGCTACTCGACCTTCCTGTCCGGGGGCACGATGGTCATGGGCCGCAAGCCCGACCCGGCCCGGATCACCGAGATGATCTCGGCCGAGAAGGTGACCGCGCTGTGGGCCGGTTCCCCGGCCATGGTGGCCGCGGTCGACGCGGTGCTCACCGCCCGCCCGGAACTGGACGCCCGCAGCCTGACCGTCATCGTCTACGGCTGGGCCGCCCTGGCCCCCGCGGTGCTGGCCTCGATGAAGAAGCACTGCGGGGATGACCTGCTGGTGTTCGAGATCTTCGGCCAGACCGAGTCGATCTCCTGCTACCGGTTCTGGCCCGACAAGTGGCCCGAGCTGTACGCACGGACGGCCCCGCAGCAGAACTACGTCGGGGTGCCCAGCCCGCTGCTGGCCTCGACCGTGCTCGACCCCGCCGGGCAGGACCTGGCCGGGTCGCCGGGGGTGGCGGGCGAGGCGGTGTACCGGTCCCCGTCGATGATGGCCGGGTACTACCGGGACGAGGCCGCGACCCGGGCGGCGTTCCGGTTCGGCTGGTTCCACTCCGGCGACAGCTGCGCCTACGACGATCAGGGCCTGCGGGTCATGCTCGACCGCTACAAGGACATCGTGAAGACCGGCGGGGAGAACGTGTCCAGCCTGCGGGTCGAGGCCGTGCTCGGGCTGCATCCCGGGGTGGCCAAGTCGGCCGTGATCGGCCTGCCCCACCCGCACTGGGGGGAGGCGGTCACCGCCGTGGTCATCCGCACGCCGGGCGACACCACGTCCGAGGCCGAGCTGATCGCCCACTGCCGGGCCACCCTGGCCGGGTACGAGACGCCCAAGGGTGTGGTGTTCGTGGAGTCGCTGCCGGAGACGGTGGGCGGCAAGGTGCTGAAGTACAAGCTGCGGGTGACGTACGCCGGTCACTACGCGGACGCCGAGGTGGCCGGGCTAGCCGGTGGGCGCCGGCGAAGCGGGACGGTCAGCTCGCTTCAGGCGATCGGACGCAGGCCGCGGGCGGTAGCAGGAGGCGGCCGCCGGACCGGGATCGAGCGGGCCACGCTGGGAAACGATCTCAAGCCCATCTGAATGAAGGTCGTTGAGCTGGGCGGCCGATACCGGACGGGGCCCGGCGCACGGCTGGCTCGAAAAGGTTCACCCCGTGAGCAGCGATCACTCACGGGGTGAACCGGGGCCAGCCGCAGGGGCAGCGGGGTTCAGCTGGCCGGGCCGGGTTGGAGCATGGGGGCGACGTTGAGTTTGGCGTGCAGGAAGCCGTTCTGGAGCATCAGGTCGGCGGCGCTGCGCAGCTGGGTGGCGGTGAGCGCGCTCGGGAACGTGTCGAACGACATGACCGAGGCGATACCGGCCTTGGTCGAGGTGTAGGTCGGCACGGTCTGCACGACGAGCCCGTGGTCGCTGGCCGCGACCTGCTGGGCCTGGGCCATGGCCCGCTGGAACGCGGCCACGGTCTTCGGGTACTTCTGCGCGTAGGAGGCCAGCGTGCCCCAGCCGCCGACCAGGAAGCCGGACATCGGCCCGGTCATGGTGTCGACCAGGGGCTGGGCCCCCAGGGATTTCTTGATCACGGTGTTGAACGGCTCGGTGGCCCAGACCGCGTCGACCTGGTGGCGGGCCAGCGCGGTCAGCTCATCCGGGAACGGGGTGGCCACGAACGTGACGTCCTTGGGATTGATCCCGTGCGCCTTGAGCGTGACGTCGACGGCCAGGTTGCCGATGGCGCCGGTGGTCTGCGGGGAGCCGATCTTCTTGCCCTTGAGGTCGGCCAGCGACTTGATCGGCGAACCCTTCGGGACCAGGATCTGCGAGACGTTGGCGGCGGCCACCGTACCGGGGGCCACGTACTTGAATTTGATGCCGCCGTTCTGCTCGATTTCCAGCGTGGAAACGTAGTTGAGCAGCGAGAAATCCATCTTGCCCGAGACCAGGTCCGGGGTCGTCTGCGCGGTGGCCTGAATTATTTCGGGCGTCACCGTCAGGCCTTCCTTGCGGAAATAACCCTTGTTGATGGCGATGAACAGGTCGGCGGCGTCGGCGATCGGCAACGTCCCCACCGTGATGTGCGCCTTCTCCGGTTTGGCCTGGGCCGTGACCGCGGTGTTCGACGAGTTCGACGACTTGGACGAGTTCGAGCCGCCGGAAGAACTGCAGGCCACGGCGGCCAGGACGGTAGCGGCGGCCACGGCCCCCAGCAGAAGGCGCGGTGGGCGAGCTAATGTCACGAATGCCTCCTGACCCCCCAGCGGATAGGTCCGGATCGGCAATCCAGGCCAGGCCATTCAGCGCGGCGAGTTTTTTGTGGCCTGGCCCAGATTGCTCGATGCCGTTTCTACTTCCGACAGCGTAGAGAGCGGAGGCTGCCAAAACATTGCCGCGTAATTTACGGAATGCTGGCGTCCGGGGAAGCTGAGACTCCCCCGTGACGGGAGGCGTTTTTGCCGGGCGCGGCTAGAAGTCCTGGTCGCCCACGCTGGCCTCGCCGTGGGCGGCCAGCCAGCGGAGCGCCTCGTGCAGGGCGTCCAGGGACGTGAACCGGGGCTGGTAGCCGAGCACGTGGCGGGCCCGCTCGATGCTGGCGGTCAGGTTACGGAACGTGTGCTCGCGGGTGACTTCGGCGTTCTGGGCGCCCACCCGGCGCTCGAACTCCGGCCAGTCGACGAAGTCCAGGCTGGGCTCGCGGCCGAACCAGGCGGCCACCCCGGTGGCCAGCCCGCGCAGGGTCATGGACTGCGCGGCGACCACGTGGAAGCTGGACCCGATGGCCTCGGGCCGGGTCAGCGCCAGCTCGAAGGCCTGGGCCACGTCGTCGGCGTGCACGTGGTTCAGCACGCCCAGGCCGTGGTCGGGCAGGGGCAGCGACTGGCCGGTGGCCAGCGTCGTCCACACCGAGGAGTCCAGGTTGCCGGCCGGGGTGATCACCGGCCAGCCGGGGCCGCTGATGTGCCCGGGGTGCAGGATGACGGTGGGCACGCCGCCGGCCATGGTCTCCCGCAGCAGCAGGGCCTCGATCTCCATCTTGCCGGTGCCGTACTCGCCGTAGGCGGTGCGCGGCTCGTCCTCGGTGACCGGGACCCGCAGCGCCGGGCCGTGCACCCAGATCGTGCCGCAGTGCACCAGCAGGGGACGCGAGGGGCGGAGGGCTTCGACCAGCTGGCGGGCCGAGTCGGCGGTGAAGCAGACCAGGTCGATGACCACGTCCGGGCTCAGGGCGGCGATACGGGCCCCGAACGTGCCGTCGGCATCCTCGGCGTCCCGGTCCACGGTGACGCGGGTGACCTTTTGCCATTCCGGGCTGGCGTGGTACGGCTCCCGCTTGCCGCGGCTGAGCGCGGTGACCTCGTGACCGGCGCGGACCAGCCGCGGGACCAGATAGGTGCCGATGTGCCCGGTGGCTCCGATGACGACGACGTGGCTCATGGGAGACATCTTCGCATGCGCAACCGTTTGCCCTGATCGCGACCCTGGCCTGATCGTGACCGATCATGGTCTGGACCTGACGCTCTGTTTAAGGAAGGCTATTCGGAGAAAAACGGGGAGGAAGAATGGTCAGCAGCGCCGTAGGCGGGCGTTCCAGAAACTTGATCCTGGCCGCGATGATCTTCGCCGTGGCGATGACGTTCATCGACCAGACGATCGTGTCGATCGCCGTGCCGCAGGTCCAGAAGGAACTCGGGCTGTCCGCCACCGGCGTGCAGTGGGCGGTCAACGCCTACCTGCTGTCGCTGGCCGCGCTGTTCGCGTTCGGCGGGCGGCTGGCCGACACCCTGGGCCACACGAAGATCGTGGTCTGGGGCGTGATCATCTTCGCGGCGGCCTCGGCCCTGTGCGGTCTGACGCCCAAGGGAAGCCTGGCCGAAGCCTGGATCGTGGCCTTCCGGGTGGTGCAGGGCGTGGGCGGCGCGCTCATGTTCCCGGCCGCGCTGGCCATCGTGGTCCAGACGTTCCCGCTGCGCGAACGGGGCAAGGCGCTGGCGCTGTTCTTCGGCATCGCCGGCGGCCTGACCGCGATCGGCCCGATCCTGGGCGGGTTCCTGACCCAGTGGACGTGGCGGGCCATCTTCTGGGTCAACATCCCGGTCGCCCTGGTCGCGCTGGCCCTGATCTACATCTCCAAGCCGACGACCGAGCACCGGCCGGCCCGGATGGACTACCGGGGCCTGGTCCTGATCGCGGCGGGCGTGGCGCTGTCGGTGTTCGGTTTCCAGCAGTCGAACATCTGGGGCTGGCACAACCCGGGCACGTGGCTGTGCATCGTCGGCGGGCTGGCGCTGCTGGTGGTGTTCTACTTCGTCGAGCTGCGGACCGAGTCGCCGCTGATCCAGGTGACCATCTTCCGCAACCGGCCGTTCCTGGTCGAGAACCTGGTGCTCGGCATCGCGATGATGACGTTCATCCCGGTGTTCTTCTTCGCCAGCGAGTACGCCCAGATCTCGCTGGGCAAGACCGCCTCCAACGCGGGCGTCTTCCTGCTGTTCTTCTTCATCGGCTTCGTGGTCGCGGCCCAGATCGGCGGCCGGATGCTGGACAAGCGCGGGGCCAAGCCGCCGGTGGTGCTGGGCTGTGTGCTGGGCGCGATCGGGTACTTCCTGTGGGCCGGGCACGTCACCACGCTCAGCTTCGGCGACCAGCAGTGGTTCATCATCTTGTCCGGGGCCGGCCTGGGCTTCATGCTCGGCCCGTCGTCGACCGACGCCGTGAACCGGGCGTCCCGGCTGTCCTACGGCGAGGCCACCGGCATCACCCAGACCGTGCGGAACTACACGGCCAGCCTGGGCCTGGCCATCCTGGGCACGATCCTGGTCAGCGAGATGCGGTCGCGGCTGACGGGGTCTCTGGTGGCGCAGGGGGTGCCGCGGGCGCGGGCTCAGGTGCTGGCGGGGCAGCTGTCCCAGTCCAGGTCGGGGTCCGGGTCTGGCTCGGTGTCCTCGATTCCGCACTTCTACCAGCTGGACTTCGCGTACGCGACGCGGACCGTGCTGTACGTGATGGCCGGGATCATGGCCGCGGCCGCGATCGTGGCCATTGTCGGGCTGCGGCGTGGAGTGCAGGAGGAGCCTGCTGGGGCTGGTGGGGCTGGTGGGGCTGACGAGGCTGGTGGGGTGGCTGAGGTGGCCGGGGCTGGAGCGGGTGGTGTGGAGGCGACGCCGGATTCGGGGCGGCCGGACCCGGTAGCCTGACCGGCGTGCCGCCTTGCCGCTGCCCCGGGGTCCTCGGGGGCTGGGTCCTCGGGGTCGCTGGGGGTGCCGCCGGGGTGGCCGGGGGCGGTCGTGCTGGCGTCGTCCTCGCCGCGGCGGCTGGACCTGCTGCGCAGCATCGGGGTCGAGCCCGAGGTGCGGCCGGCCGACATCGACGAGACACCATGGCCGGATGAGCAGCCGGCCGCGTACGTGGAGCGGCTGGCCCGGGGCAAGGCTTCGGCCGTGGCCGGGCCGGGCGAGGTCGTGGTGGCGGCGGACACCACCGTGGTCATCGACGGCCGGATCATCGGCAAGCCCGCCGACCAGGCCGAAGCCCGGGACACGCTGCGCACCCTGTCGGGCCGGACGCACACGGTGTACACCGGGGTGGCGGTGTTCGGCCCGGGCGGGGCCTCCGGGGTGACCGTGACGTCCGAGGTGACGTTCGTCAAGATCAGCGAAGAAGTCCTGGACTGGTACGTGGACTCTCCCGAGCCCTACGACAAGGCGGGCGCGTACGGACTCCAGGGCGCCGGGGCCATGCTGGTGGCCAGCGTCCAGGGCAGTGTCAGCAACGTCCTGGGCCTCCCCCTGGCCGAGCTCCACGAGTTGATGGCGTCCCGCTAGTTGCCGGCTCCTTTGAACCCCGGGTTGGCACGGGCTCGTTTCCAGGCGATTGCGCATTTACCCAGACTCTTTTGGGGGTAAATGCGCAATCGCCTGGTTTGAAGTGGGATGAGCGTTGGATCGAGGTGGGGCGAGTCCTGGGCCTGGCTACGGTGAGGTTGTCGTAGGCGGGTGGGATTCTGGCTATATGCCTCGGGTGGCCCACTTTGATCAGCGGCTGGTCGCGGATCTGCTGCGTCGTCAGCACTCCGTGATCGGCCGCGATCAGGCGCTGGCCTGCGGCATCTCGGAGGCCGCGCTTGACTATCGGATTCGTCCCGGCGGACCGTGGCGGCGACTGCTGCCTGGCGTCTATGTCACCGTGACCGGAGTGGTTTCGCCGGACCAGCGAGAGATGGCCGCCCTGCTGCACGCGGGACCGCGAAGCATGCTCACAGGGCTGGCGGCGGCTCGGCGGCATGGTTTCTCCGTGCCAGCGAGCGGCCTGATCGATGTGGCGTTGCCGGTGAGCGTGCGCCGTCAGAGCAACGGGTTCGTACGGATTCAGCACACCACCCGGATGCCCTCAGAGGTCTGCGTGAGCGGGGAGATCCGGTACGCTCCGCCCCCGCGCGCGGTGGGCGACGCGGTACGGCGTATGACGGTGGCGCGGGACGCGCGGGCACTCGTGGCCCAATCGGTCCAGCGGCAACTGTGCTCGATCCAGATGCTGGATATCGAGCTGAAGCAAGGGCCAGCGCACGGGTCCGCGGTGTTCGGGGCGGCATTAGACGAAGTGCGAGCGGGGATCAGGTCGGTGCCGGAGGGGGATCTGCGGGAGCTGCTGAGGCGGGGGAAGGTGCCGATGCCGGTGTTCAACGCCCGGCTGTACTGCGGGGGGAAGCTGGTCGCCATTGCCGATGCCTGGTGGGAGGAGGCGGGGGTGGCCGCGGAGGTGGATTCGAAGGAGTGTCACTACTCGGTGGAGGACTGGCAGGGGACGATGCGGCGGCACGATCGGCTGGTGGCGCAGGGAGTGTTGCTGCTGCACTTCACGCCCGCGCAGATCCGGACCGCACCCGAGGAAGTGCTCGGCCAGATCCGGGCGGCGCTGGCGGCTGGGCGTGGGAGGGCGCCGCTTCCAATCACTGGTCGGCGCAGGTGACAATGGAGGTATGGGTTCGGAACCGGTCGGACCGCTCACCGAGAAGCCGCGTGAGTGGTTGGCCATGCCCGGAGGCCGGATCCGGCCGGTGGTGTCGGTGCCGAACGAGGACGGCGCCGACGAGCTGCTGGCTTACGATGCCTGGCTGGCCCGGCTGCGGCCCACCTGTCACTGTGGCCGGCCGCGGCTGGGGTCCGGGCGGACCTGTGGCAGCGCGGAGTGCGTGAAGGAACTGGCCCGCCGCATGGGGCTGTAGGGGCACGAGGGACTGAAGGGGCCACTGGGGTGCCGGGGGCTGGTGGTGCTCGGGGCCGGATCTGGGGCCGGTGCGTGCCCGGGGCCGGTGGGGTGCCCGGAGCCAGTGAGGTGCCCGGAGCCGGTGGGGTGCCGGGGCTGGTGGGTGCCTCGGGGCTGGGGGTGTCAGGGGGTGGTGGGGCGGGGTGGGAGGCCGCGGGCGAGGACGGTGAGCATGTCGTCCAGGACGTCGGACGGGACCTGGCCGCCCGCGGTCCAGTCGGCCCAGCGCATGCCGAGGAAGTTCCCGATGCCGGTGTACATGTAGGCGATGACTTCGGGGTCGTAGTCGGGGTCGACGTCCCCGGCCAGCTGGGCGTGGCGCACGCCCCGGGCGTAGCCGCGGGCCAGGCGCTCGTAGTACTCACGGAACAGGCCCGGGTCGACGAACTCGGACTCGCGCACGATGCGGTCGATCCAGGGTCGTTTGGACAGCATCTGGAAGAACGCACCGAACGCGGCCCGCTCGCGGTCCCGCTGACGTTCGGGGGCGCTCTCGATCGCGGTGCGCATGGCCGCCCGCAGGTCGGCGTTGATCTGGCGGACGACGGCGGCGAAGATGTCGTTCTTCGAGCTGAAGTGGGCGTAGAAGCTGCCGGTGGCGATGCCGGCCCGGGAGCAGATGTCGGCCACGCTGGTCCGCCGGTAGCTGCGCTCGCCGAACAGTTCCTCCGCCGCCGACAGCAAGCGCTCGCCCGGGGGCCGGTCGTCACCAGCGGGCGGCCTGCGGCCGGATGCGACGGTCACGACAAACTCCGTTCCGCTGGCGGATGGGCGGCGACCGGGGCCGCACCGCACGCTGGCCGCCCGCGAAAGGAGCGCGGACGGCCAGCGTTGCACGTCAGGGCGATGGTATCCCGCTGGTCGGCGCGGCCTGCGGGGTGGTGCTGTCGGTGGTGACCGCGCCGCTGGCGCTGGTGTCGGTCACCTGCACCGGCCCGATCTCCGACAGGGCGCCGTTCTTGACCACGGCCATGTAGGCGCCGGTGATGCCGTCATGGTTGGTCTTGGAGTAGGCGTACGGCGCCACCGACGGGCCCTGGGGCAGCCCGGCGTTGATCGCGTTGATCAGGTCCTGCCGGGTCGGGTTACGCCCGGCCTTGAGCATGGCCTGCACGAACGTGTAGGCGACGGCCATACCGAACGCGACGTTGCCGTCCAGCGGCAGCTTCGGCAGGTACTGGCTGTGGATCTTGGTGAACAGCTGGATCCAGGAGTTACTGGCGCTGCCCAGCGAGGGCAGGTAGCCGTCGGTGACGATGCCCTGGATGAGCTGGTTGCCCTGCACCTTGGCCCCGCCCTGCTTGGCGAACGACTCGAGCAGCCCGGACAGGGTGATCGGGTCCGAGCCGACGTCGCTGACGACCAGCTGCGGGTTGAAGTTCAGCTTGAGGGCGCCCAGCTTGAGCAGGGCGGTGAAGGCGGGCACCGAGAACGAGACCACGACCTGGGCGCCGGACGCCTTGAGCGCGGTGATCTGGGGCGCCACGTTGGTGACGGCCGGGTTGTAGCTCTTCCTGGCCACGACCTGGGACTTGGGGATCTCGTCGTCCAGGCCCTTGACGCCGTCCTGGCCGAACTCGTCGTCCTGGTAGAAGTAGGCGATCTTCTTGCCCTTGTAGTGCTGCTTGATGTAGTTGCCGAGGATCTTGCCCTCGCGCACGTAGTCGATCTGCCAGCCGGTGGTGAACGGCTCGGTGCTGGTCTGGTTCCAGCACTCACAGCCGGAGGCCACGAACACGTCCGGCACCTTGGAGGCGTTCAGGTACTTGACCACGGCCAGGTGGGTGGGGGTGCCCAGCCCGTCGAAGATCGCGTACACGTTGTCCTGCAGGACCAGCTGGTGCACGACGGTGGCGGTGTTGGTCGGGTCGTACTGGTCGTTCAGGAATTTGTAGTTGATCTTCCGGCCGTAGATGCCGCCGTGCGCGTTCACGTACTGGAAGTAGGCGTTGGACGCGGGGGCGATCTCGTCGTAGCCGGGGGCGGCCACACCGGTGAGCGGCTGGTGGCTGCCGATGGTGATCGTGGTCGGGGTGATTCCCGGCGCGGACGCGGTCAGCTTCTGGCTGGACGAGCCGGATCCTCCGCCGGACCCGCCGCCGGAGCCCGAGCCGGAACTGCAGCCCGCGACGACCACGGCCGCGGCCGTGAGCCCGGCCAGGGCCGCGACGCGGGCCCTGGATGATCTGTTCATGAGGGGCCTTCTTCCTGGTTTTCGCCGCCCTGCGCCGGGCGGCGCAGGGCGGTGAAGGGGATACGCCGGCGCGACAACGCCGAAGGCGCGGTCGGAGCCGACCCGAACAGACGGCGCAGGCCGCCCTGGATTCCAGCGGGAAAAAGCAGCATTACGACGATGAGGACGACACCGTAGGCGGCGATCGGGACACTCGAACTGGCGCCGCTGGACAGGCCGTGACTGGCGCCGACGTTGGTCAGGTAGGTCGGCACCAGGACCAGCACCAGGCTGCCCCAGAGGGCACCGGGCAGGGTGCCGAGGCCGCCCAGCACGGCCGCGGTCAGCAGCGCGATGGACAAGGTCAGCGTGTAGGCGCCGGGGGCGACGATCCCGGTGACCACGGCCAGCAGGCCGCCGCCCAGCCCGGCGCAGGCCGCGCTGACCACGAAGGCCAGCACCTGCAGCCGGGCCACGTTGAGGCCGGACAGCGCGGCGGCCACCTCGTCGTCGCGGACCGCTCGCCAGCTGCGGCCGACCCGGCTGCGGGACAGGTTGGCCAGCAGGACCAAGGTGATCAGGGCCGACGCGCAGGTGACCCAGGCCTGCCACCGGGTCGGCGGGAACGTGGCCCCGAGGAAGCCGGGCGCGGTGATGGCCACCGGCAGGCCCTGGTCGCCGCCGAAGAAACTCTGGTACTGGTCGGCCACGGTGGGCAGGGCCACGGCCAGCATCAGCGTGGCCCCGGCCAGGTAGGGGCCGCGCAGCCGGGCCGCGGCCGCCCCGAACAGGGCCCCGCCGGCCGCGGCGACGACCACGCTGGCCAGCAGGATCAGCGCCAGCGGCCAGCCCAGGTGGGTGAGCAGCAGCGCGGTGGTGTAGCCGCCGATGGCCATGAACGCGCCGTGGCCGATGGAGATCTGGCCGCTCAGGCCGATGAGCACGGTCAGCCCGGCCACCGCGACCAGGTACGCGGCCACCTCGGCCAGCTGAAAGTCGCGGTAGGCGGACAGCTGGATGGACAGCAGGACGACGATCACGGCGAGCACGATCGCCGCGCCCAGGTGACGGGCCAGGGTCATGGTCACACCCTCCGCGCGGCGGCGCTGGAGAACAGCCCGGTCGGCTTGACCATGAGGACCAGGACCAGCGCGGCCAGCCCGTAGACCAGGACCAGGTTGCTGCCCAGGTAGCCGCCGGCGTAGCTGAGCACCACGCCGAGCACGATGCCGCCGACCACCGCACCGACCGGGCTGTCCAGGCCGCCGATGACGGCGGCGGTGAAGCCGAGCACGAAGATCGAGTCCATGCTGTTCGGGTAGAGGAAGGTCGACGAGGTGACCAGCACCCCGGCCAGCGCCCCGAACAGCCCGGCCAGGGCCCAGCCCAGGGTCAGCACCCGGCCGATCCTGATCCCGAGCAGCCGGGCCACGGCCGGGGCGAACGCGGCCGCGCGCAGCCGCAGGCCCACCGAGGTGTAGCGGAAGACCAGAGCCAGGATCAGGGCCGCGGCCAGCACGGCGGCCCCGGTGAACACGTCGTTGGGCGAGATGCCCAGGCCGATCGATCCGGCCCGCAGGCCCTTGACCGAGAACGCGGCCGGGAACGAGCGGTACTGCCCGCCGTAGATGATCCCGGCCGCGCCCTCCAGCAGGATGAGCAGGCCGATGGTGACGATCACCGCGTTCAGCGGGGCCTTGTTCTCGGTGGGCCGGACCACCGCGTACTCCAGGACCGAGCCGAGCACCAGCCCGGCCGCCAGCGCCACCGCGAACCCCGCCCAGTAGCTGCCGGTGTCCTTGATCACCAGCCAGGCGATGTAGGTGGTGAACATGGCCATGCCGCCCTGGGAGTAGTTCAGGATCCGGGTGCCACGCCAGATCAGCACCAGCGACAGGGCGATCGCGGCGTAGATCATGCCGGTCGCGATCCCGCCGAGGGTGAACTCCAGGAACTCCTGCATCAGCCCGCCTTCCTAGAACCCGAGGTAGTGGCGCCGCAGCGCGACGTCGGCGGACAGGGTGGTGGCGTCGTCGGCGGCGACGACCTTGCCCAGGTTGAGCACCAGCCCGCGATCGGCGATGGCCAGGGCGCTGCGGGCGTTCTGCTCGACCAGCAGCACGGTCAGGCCGGTGTCGTCCCGAAGCCGGCGGACCAGGTCCATGACCTGGGTGACCATGCGCGGGGCCAGCCCCAGCGACGGCTCGTCCAGCAGCAGCACCCGGGGCGCGGCCATGAGGGCCCGGGCGATGACCAGGATCTGCCGCTCGCCGCCGGACAGCGTGCCGGCCTGGCGCCGCTTCCGCTCGGCCAGCAGCGGAAAGCGCTGGTAGGCGTCGGCCAGGGCAGCGGCCCGGGCCGGACCGCGCCGGATCAGGCCGCCCAGCCGCAGGTTCTCCTCGATGGTGAGCTCGGTGACCACGCCCTGCCCCTCGGGCACGTGGGCGACGCCGGCCCGGGTGATGTCCTCGGGGTGGCGGCGGGCCAGGTCCGAGCCGTCGATCAGGATCCGGCCCTGGCGGGGCCGGACCAGCCCGCTGATCGTCCGCAGCAAGGTGGTCTTGCCCGCCCCGTTGGCGCCCAGGACCGCGGTGATGGTGCCGGGCTTGGCGGCCAGCGAGACCGCTTCCAGCACGGTGACCTGGCCGTAGCCGGCCACGAGGTCCTCGATCGCCAGGGCGGCCGCGTCAGTCATCGCCTGTCCTCCCCGGTCTCCGGGGTCCCGGGTTCCGCCGCTCCGGTACCCGGGGTCCCGGGTTCCGTGGTGTCGTCAGCGCCCAGGTAGGCGGCGGTCACGGCCGGGTTGACCTGGATCTCGGCGGGCGGCCCGCTGGCGATCAGCTTGCCGAAGTCCAGCACGTAGATCGTGTCGCAGACCGACATGACCAGGTCCATCCGGTGTTCGATGACCACCACCCCGGCCTCGGTGGTCAGGTCTCTGATCAGGTCGCCCAGTTCGGGCAGCTCGTTCTCGGGCAGGCCGCTGGCCGGCTCGTCGAGCAGGATCAGCCGGGGCTGGGCGGCCAGCGCGCGGGCCAGGGCCACCCGCTTGCGCAGCCCGTAGGACAGGGTGTCCGGCTTCCGGTCGGCCAGGTCGGCCACGCCCAGACGGTCCAGCGCGTCGAGGGCCCGCTGGCGCAGCCTGTCGTTCGTCCCGGTCCGAGCGGGGCAGGCCGAACAGCGCGGACCAGACCCCGGCCCGGGCGCCGGGGGTGGCGCCGATCATGACGTTCTCGGCCACGGTCAGGCCCGCGAACAGCCCGACGCCCTGCAGGGTGCGAGCGATCCCGAGGCCGGCCAGCCGGTGGGCCCCGAGCCCGTTGAGGACCTGCCCGTCGAAGCTGACCGTCCCCGACTGTGGCCGCACGAAGCCGCAGGCGGTGTTGAGCAGAGTGGTCTTGCCGGCCCCGTTGGGGCCGATGATGCCGGTGATCTGGCGGGGCGCCGCGGTCAGGGAAACCGCGTCCAGCGCGGTCAGGCCGCCGAACCGGACCGTGACGTCGCGGATGGCCAATGAACCATCGTTCACTAGTCCTGCCCTTGCTCCGGGCCGCTTCCTTGCGGCTCGATGAACCGATATTCATTGCTTGGTTCGGGCATGGCAAGACCCAACCGGACGTCGTGGCCAAACCGAGACCAGCTGCCCGATCCGGCCCCACAGGGACTGAGTGGGGACGCAGTCAGGCTCGCGTCCGCCGCACCGGCCAGGCTCAGCCAATGGGACGGCACACCCCGCCACTTGTTATTTCGTGACTTCGGTGCAAAGGTATATAAGAACGGGCAAAAAATTCTGACCCGGATCGGGAGTTATCAAAAATTTATTATCACGCCGGATGGCTAACATTCGTTTTAAGAACCTCGGCGGACCGCCCCGATCTGGTCGCTCAGCAGCCCGTGAGCATGGGTGACATACCGCAGGATGATCCTGCGAAGCGACCGTGCAAATTATTCTCAGAACTTTTCCTTTTCAACTGCCTGTAACCGATTCGTGATTCTGTGCTTGCGAATTTAGGCAGGCGCCGGGACTTCATTTCGAGGTTCTTAATTCGTCACCAACCAGGAGTTCATATGACCGAAGGCCCGAACATCGTCCTCGTCCACGGCGCGTGGGCCGACGGCTCTTGCTGGGAAGCCGTCATCGAGAGCCTGCAAGCCAGCGGCTACAACGTCATCGCTCCGCAGTTCCCGGAGAGTTCGCTGGCCGATGATGTCGCCCGTCTGCGGCAGGTGCTGAACCGCATGGATGGCCCCACCCTGGTGGCGGGCCACTCCTACGGCGGCCAGATCATGACCGCGCTCGGCACGGACGCCCCGCACGTGGTCGGCCTGGTCTACATCGCGGCGTTCGGCCTGGACCAGGGCGAGTCGATCGGGGGGCTGCTGGCCCAGGGACCGCCGACCCCGGCCCTGGCCCACCTGGACATCGACAAGCAGGGCTTCGCCTGGATTCCGGAAGACGATTTCGTGAACCACTTCGCCGGCGACATCGACCCGATCGAGGCCCGCGTCATGTTCGCCGTGCAGCAGGCGCTGTCCGCGTCCACGCTGCAGGACGTGATGGGGGTACCGGCCTGGAAGTCACACCCGACCTGGTTCCTGGTCGCGGCCAACGATGAAGCCATCCCGCCCGACGCCGAGCGGCAGTTCGCGCAGCGGATGGGAGCGACCACGGTCGAGGTCGAGTCCGGTCACGTGGCCATGGTCTCCCACCCCGACGAGGTGACCCAGCTGATCACGAAGGCGGCGGAGGAGGTCACGGCCGGCTAGCCCGGCTGTCACCTCCAGCTGTTCTTCACCGCACCTGAACGGGTGCTACATCGGCGGGGCCGACGCTGATCGAAACTCGGACCCGGTCCCGCCGACGAAGGAACCATGCGGGCAGAACCGCGGACGCCGCTTTCCCGCGGGGCATGATCCGGACCGCGCGGCGGGGCCGATGCCGGCATCGGGCCGATCAGGCGGTGCCGCCCGCGGCCGGAGCCGGCGGCAGGTAGCCGTCACGGACCAGTCGCTGGGCCCCGGCCGCGTAGACGGCGGGGTCGTCCGGGGCCACCGTGGCCAGCCCGTCGACGTAGCGGTTGAACAGACTAAACATGGCCGCGATGAGGACCGTGTCATGAACCTCGAGATCGGTGGCGCCGGCGGCGCGGGCCGCCGCGACCTGGGCCGCGGTCACGTCGTGGCCGCTGCGCTGCACCGAGGCGGCGATGACCAGCAAGGCCCTGAGCTTGTCTGACACGGGTGCCGAGGCCGGATCGGCGCGCACCTGGTTCACCAGGTCCAGGCCGCCCGGCAACTGCGCGGCCGCGGTGGCCGCGTGGGACGACGAGCAGTACTGGCATTCGTTCCGGGTGGACACGTAGGCGCCGATCAGCTCCCGCTCGCCCCGGGTCAGCGTGCTCGGCCCGCGCAGCAGGACTTCGGCCAGCTCGCTCAGCGGCCGGCCGGTTTCGGGGCGGTACTGGAGCAGACCCCGGATGCCGGGCTGGTCCGAATTGAGCTCGATGTGCGGCATGCCTACAGCCAAGCATCGGCCTGGTCAGGCTCACAAGGTAACTAACTAGTTAAGGACTGTGGTAACCTGAGGGCAGTCCTGACGAAGGGAGCCATCATGAGCAGGACCTGGTTCATCACCGGGGCCGGGCACGGGTTCGGGCGAGAGTGGGCCGAGGCGGCGCTGGAGCGCGGCGACCGGGTGGCGGCCACGGCGCGCAGCCCGGAGCAGCTGGACGAGCTGGTCGAGCGGTACGGCCCGGCCGTGCTGCCGCTGCGGCTGGACGTGACCGACCAGGCCGCGGTGTTCCGGGCCGTGCAGCAGACGCAGGCCCGCTTCGGGTCGGTCGACATCGTGGTCAACAACGCCGGCTACGGGCACTTCGGGATGGTGGAAGAGCTCAGCGACGCCGACGTCCGGGATCAGCTGGAGACCAACTTCTACGGCGCGCTGTGGGTGACCCAGGCCGCGCTGCCGATCATGCGGCGGCAGGGCTCGGGGCACATCCTGCAGGTGACCAGCGAGGGCGGGGTGCGCGCGTTCCCCGGCATCGGCGCCTACCACGCGTCCAAGTGGGCGCTGGAAGGACTGTCGCAGTCGCTGGCTCAGGAAGTGGCCGGCTTCGGCATCCACATCACGATGATCGAGCCGGGCCCGTACTCCACCGGCTGGCTGGAGACCGGCAGCCGGCACAGCGACGAGTACGCCGACTACCAGCCGGTCCGGGACAGCGTCGAACGAGGCTGGGTGCGCGGCGACCCGGCCGCCACCCGGGCCGCGATCTTGAAGGTGGTGGACGCCGAGAAGCCGCCGCTGCGGATCTTCTTCGGCACGTCGCTGGCCCCGGTCACCGAGGAGTACGAGCAGCGGCTGGCGACCTGGCGGGAGTGGGAGCCGGTGTCGGTCGAGGCGTTCGGGTGAGCGAGGAACCCGGACGAGCCCGGGGAGCCAGCGAAGCTGACCGCCAAGCAGCGCCAGTCGCAGGCCACCCGGCGCAAGCTGCTGGCCGCGGCCCGGGCCGAGTTCTCCGAACACGGCCTGGCCGGTGGCCGGGTGGACCGCATCGGCGAGCGGGCCGGGGTGAACAAGCGGCTGATCTACGTGTACTTCGGCGACAAGGAAGGCCTGTTCGAGGAGGTCATCCGCGGAAACCGGGACGCCGTCGGGGCCTCGGTCCGGTTCGACGCCGAGGACCTGCCCGGCTATGCCCTGCGGCTCTACGACTACTGGCAGGAGCACCCGGACTCGGTCCGGCTGTTCTGGTGGCGCAACCTGGAGCGGCCCCTATCCACCGAGGTGGAAGACCTCGCCTACGGGCGGATGGTGGGCGAGATCGGCGCGGCCCAGGCCGCGGGTCAGGTGGCCCCGGCCATCCCGGCCGCGCACGTGTTCGCGTTCGTGCTCGGCCTGCTGCAGAGCTGGGCCGTCCCCTCCCCCGCCCTGTCGGTCACCACTGGCCCGGATGAGCAGGCCCGGCGGCGGGCCAGCGTGCGCGAAGCGGTCGAGCGGCTGATCGCCGCCCGGACAGCCGGCTGACGGGTCAGCCGAGGCGGCCGGTGAGGTGGTCAGCCGCGGCTGAGTACCAGGACCTGGGACTGGAGCTGGCCCTGGTCGAGCAGGTGACCGATCCGGGCACTCTGCTCTTCGGCCGTTCGCCAGGCCGGGTGCTGGCCGTGGCGCTGGTTCAACTCGGACTCCACAACGCCGGTGCGCTCCCGCCAGGACGGGGCCGAGGACGGCAGATCGGCGGTGGGGGCCCGGTCCAGCACGGCCAGGCCGGCCGTGGCGACCAGGTCGGCCAGGCCGGCCGGACTCGGGAAGTGATTGCCCTCGGGCGGGTCGTCCAGCTCCGGCGTCATGGCCAGGAAGACCAGCAGGCCGATCCGGCCATCGGGACGGACCACCCGCCGCAGCTCGCGCAGAACCGCGAGCTGGGCGGCGGGGCCGGAGGTGGTGCACAGCACGCCCAGGCACCAGGCCAGCCGGACCGTCTGGTCGGCGACGGGCAGCCGGGTCGCGTCGCCCTGGACGGTGCGGAAGCCGAACAGCCGCCGGGCCGCACGGCAGGCGCCGGGCTCGGGCTCGACCAGGATGGGCTCGATCCCGGCCTGTTCGGAACCGTAGGCGGCCGGACCGCCCACACCGGCACCGACGTCGAGCAGGGCGCTGGCCGGGCCGGGGCGCCAGACCGGCCAGCAGCCAGTCCAGGGCGGCGGGCTGGCCACTGCCCCGGCAGGCGGCCGGGATGCGGTAGTCCCGGCCCAGGTCCAGGGCGATCTGAGCCGTCCATTCGGCCACGGTGTCGAACTCGGCCTCCATGGCCCCGGAGTCATGGCTGGTCATGGCGCGCCACTGCCCGGATCCGGGTCGCGCAATCCGCCTTGACCCCGGCCGCGTACTCGTAGCCGCGGCTGGAGGCCAGGCCGGACAGGTTCACCCCGACCACACCGGGGATGGCCAGCAGTTCGCGGGCTTCGGCCACGGCGGCGGCCAGGCCGGCCTCGACCGGGTCCGGGGCGTCCAGCACCGGCCGCACCACGTCCGGGTCCAGTTCCAGGCCGGGCAGGGCGCTGAGCACGGTGGCCGCCACCGGGTCGGTGTAGACCGCGACCGCGGCGATGACCGGGATCGTCACCCCGGCCTCGATCGCGGCGGCCATGAACGACCGGACGGTAGCCGGGGCCGCGTGGTTGAGCACCGCCACCGCCGCTCCGGCCCGCTGCTTCTGCACCAGCCGGGCGGCCCGCCGGGTCCGGGGCGGCGCGGACGGGGTCTCGGGCACCGCCGCCGACAGCCCGACGCTGGCGGCCAGCGCGGCCAGCCGCGGTCCGTCCAGGTCGAAGACCTGGGTCACGTCGGGCCGGACATCGTAGCCGCGGGCGTCGCCGGTGACGCACAGCACCACGTCCACCCCCAGGTGACGCAGGCCCATGAGCTCCTGCTCGAGCACGATCCGGTTCCGGTCCCGGCAGGCCAGCGTGATCCAGGGCCGGGCCCCGGCTTCCCGCAGCAAGGTGGCGAACAGGGTGGGCGGGAAGTCGGGCCGGTTCTGGTGCTCACCGACCAGCACCGCGTCACAGGTCGGGGTCAGGGTCGCGGCCACCGTGCGCAGGGCCGGCACCGAGAACGGCTCGGCGGTGAAGTCGGTCAGGATCAGTGGCCCGGGCAACCGGTCCAGTGGCGGGGGCAGGGGCACCGCCGGCACCAGGTCCGGTTCCGGCCAGACGGCCGGTTCGGGGAAGACACACGGCTCGTCGATGACCTCGCAGCGCCCGTCCGGCCGGACGCCGCCGCACGGGCCCATGATCATGTGCTTGGGGCAGCGGCCTGTCGAAGGAGACCGGTTCGGCATCGCGTCAGCATCTCACGACCGTGTCCGGCCTGGTCAGATGGCTTGCGGCCAAAGGACGGGCGGGGCGGTCAGGCGGGGAAGGAGACGCCGTCCTGGTGGGTGGGGGTGCCGTCGACGGCGGTGGCCAGGACGCGGAGGGCGGGGAGGCGGTCGGGCGCGGTGGTCAGGGGGTCGTGGTCGAGGATGACGAAGTCGGCGCGCTGGCCGACTTCGAGGGAGCCGAGCTCGGTCTCGCGGTGCATGGCGTAGGCGGCTTCGGTGGTGTAGAGGCGGAGGGCGTCGGTGGGGGTGAGCCGCTCCCCCGGGCCGAGCAGGCGGCCGTCGCCGGTTCGGCGCAGGATCGCGTCGCGCAGGCCGAGGCGCGGGTCGGGGCTGATGACCGGGGCGTCGGACGAGCCGGCCACGGTCAGGCCGGCCCGGCGCCAGGAACCGATCGCGTAGAGCTGGTCGTAGGTGCCGGGGAACGCGGCCACGAAGCCGTCGCCGAACGCGGACAGGAAGCCGGGCTGGGTCGCGACCAGGATGTCCAGGCCGGCGGCGCGCGTCAGCAGGTCCGGGTAGAGGGCGCCGCCGTGTTCGATGCGGTGGCGGCGGGGGTTGCCTGACCCGGGAGCCAGGATGGCCTGGTAGGCGTCGAGGACGGTCTCGATGGCCCGGTCACCCTGGGCGTGGACGCACACCTGGAAGCCCTGCGCGTCGAACGACCGCACCAGTTCGGTCAGCTCGTCGCGGCCGAAGTACAAGATGCCGGACCCGTAGGGCGGCACCGGGTACTTCCCGCTGATGGCGGCGGTGCGGCTGCTCATCCCGCCGTCGGCCCAGATCTTGACCGCCTCGGCGGCCAGCCGATCCGAACGCCGGCCGCGCAGGCCGGAGGCCAGCAGCCAGTCCACCTCGTCGTGCACGACCAGGCCGTAGATCCGCTGCCGGAGCAGGCCGGCCTCGTCGGCCTCGGCGAACGCGGTGAACGAGTCGCGGCGCAGGTCGGCTTCGCCGACCGCGGTCACGCCGAGCGCGGCCAGCCGCTGGCCCGCGGTGTCCACCACCCGGGCCCGCTGGGCCGCGCCCAGCTCGCCCAGGTCACGGTGCAGATTCCGGGCGAACAGCGCGAACATCGGGCCTTCGAAGACCACGCCGTCGAGGCGGCCCGCCTCGTCGCGGCCGAACGCGCCGCCGGGCGGGTCCGGCTCGGCGTCGGCGAACCCGGCCGCCCGCAACGCGGCCGTGTTCAGCACGCAGGCGTGCAGCGACGTGTGGTAGAGCACGGCCGGCCGGTCCGGGACCGCGGCGTCCAGGTCGGCCCGGGTGGGATGGCGCTGCTCCCGCAGCTTGTACTCGACGTACCCGGCCCCGGTCACCCAGGAGCCGTCCGGCGTGCGGGCCACCTGGTCCCGGAACCGGGCCTGGATGGCCGGGATGTCGGGGGCGGCCGGCTGGCTGCAGTCGGCCGCCGCGGCCAGGTAGCCGACGTCGGACACGTGGCAGTGCGCGTCGATCAGGCCCGGCACCACGGTGGCCCCGTCCAGCCGCAGAACGGCCGCCCCGGGTCCGGCCGCGGCCCGGACGGCCTCGGCCGGGCCCACCGCGGCGACCTTGCCGTCCCGGACCAGCATGCTCTCGGCCCGGCCCGCGGCCCCGCGGGCCATGGTGATGATGCCAGCGTCGGCGATGACCAGCTCCATGACCGCTTCCTACCCACGGCCCGGGCCGGGTCATCGAGTTTCCGGAGCAGATCGTTGATTCCCGGCGGCGTGTTCGGCAGGAGGCCATTGTGAACGCTGTGGCGGCTGCGGGACGCCCGCCGGCTGGTCGGAGGCACCACCGACGTTCAGTTCACCGAGCCCCTGCAGTTCAGCGAGGCGATGATCGCGCCGGGCCGGGGCGACCGGGAGCTGGCCGCGGTGGCCGTGCGGGAGGCGCACACGCTGGCGGCCCGGCTGGGGGCCGCGCCCATCGCGGCCGAGGCCGAGGCCCTGGCCCGCCGGGCCCGGCTGGGCCTGGAGGCCGGGGGTGGGGCCCGGGAGCCGGAAGCAGGCCCGGCGCCCATCTCACCAGCGGACGAGCTGGCCCGGTTCGGGCTCACCGAGCGCGAACGGGAGGTCCTGCCGCTGCTGGCGGCCGGGCAGTCGAACCCGGAGATCGCCCGGGCCCTGTTCATCAGCGCCAAGACCGCCAGCGTCCACGTGTCGAACATCCTGGCCAAGCTGGGCGTCAGCGGCCGGGTCGAAGCCGCCGCCGTGGCCCACCGGCTCGGCATCGAGCCCTCTCCTTGATATCTAAGGTCAGGTGCGGCCCTTGCTAAGCAGGGACCGGGTTCCCGGTCGCGGGCGGTAAGGAGCCGGGCCGCGGATCTGAGTCCCGGCCCCGTCCTGGTTACGGCAGCCGCCCGATGTGCCGCGATGCCCCTTAGCCCGAGGGTGGAATCAATTCCGCACGGGGCCAGGGAGGGCTCGATGAACACGCCAAACACACAGGGAACGATCAGGGCGGCGCTGGGGCACACCGCGTTCCGGCGCCTGCTGGGGGGACTGGCCGTGTCGCGGATCGGCGACTGGCTCTACAACCTGGCCCTGATCACGCTGGTCTACTCGCGCACCCACTCGGCGCTGTGGGCGGGCGTGACCACCGCGGCCCGGGTGGTGCCGATCGTCGCGCTGGGCCCGGTGGGCGGCGCGCTCGCCGACCGGTTCGACCGGCGCCGGCTGATGATCGCCTGCGACGCGATCCGGCTGGCGCTGATGCTGCTGCTGGCCCTGATGGCCGTCGCGCACCTGCCGATCCTGCTGGCCCCGGTCATCGCGGCCGCGGCCACCGTGGCCGGCAGCCCGTATCTGCCCTGCACGTCCGCGGTCACCCCGCGCTGGTGCCCGACGAGGACCTGCCCGGCGCCAACGCGGCCCGGTCCGCGGTCGGCGCGATCGGCATCATCGCCGGCCCGGCGCTGGGGGGCGTGCTCCTGCTGCTCGGCTCCCCCGCCCTGGCCTTCGTGGTCAACGCGGCCACCTTCGGGCTGTCGGCCCTGGCCGTGCTGACCATCCGGCCGGCCGGCCTTCGCGGTCAACACGGCCGCGGTCGACCCCGCGGCCGCCGAGCGGCCCAGCAGCCTGGGGCGGGACGTGGCCGACGGCGCGGCCGTGCTGCGGGCCCACCCGGAGGCCCTGCGCCTGGTCGGCGCCGACATCATGTGCAGCCTGGTCTACGGCATGCAGGCTTGACCGAGACCAGCCTGCAGCGGTCGCTGCCGGCCGACGGGTTCGGCCGCGCCTACGGCCTGGCCCTGCCCGCGTCGCTGGCCGGCATCGTGCTCGGCTCGCTCCTGGCCCCGGTCCTGGTCGCCCTGGTCGGCGGCTCCAGCGCCATGATCATCAGCGGCGCCGTGGTGGTCGGCTACGGGCTGGTCCTGCTCCGGGCCGGGAACCGGACCCGCAGCGAGCTGGCGGTAGCCGGAGCCTGAGCACCGCTCGGCCAGCTGCTGGCCGGACCCGGGCCCGTGACCTTCGATAAAAATCCGGGGCGAAGATCACGTGGGAGCCGGGTCTGGCCAGCGGTCAGCTGGTCAGGCGGCGGTTCAGGCGTACGCGGTTCAGGCGTGCGGCGGTTCAGGCGTACTTCTGGACCAGGGCGCCGACCTGGGGCAGGGCGGTGATGACGTGCTTGGCGGCGTTACCGCGGACGGCCTGGTAGGCCTTGACGATGGTGGGGTGGGTGGAGTTGGCCGCGCGAGCGTCGGTGATGGACAGGAGGGCGTCGGCCACCTCGTCGCCGCGCTTGGACAGGTAGTCGCCGAAGTCGGAGCCACCGGCGGCGTGGAAGTCGGCCCAGTAGGGGTCGAGCTGGTCGGCCATCAGCGGCAGCAGCGCCTCGATCTGGTCATGGACGTGCCCGGCGGCGAACTTGTTCGCGGTCTTGTAGGCGAGCTTGATCGCGGTCCCGGAGATCCCGGACATTTCCGAGACCTGGTGGTCGATCAGGGCCTGGCAGTCTTCGACCACGTGGGGCTTGGTCTGGGGGGCGAGCAGGATCTCGGGCAGGGTGGCTGACATAGGAACGATTGCTCCTCGGGGGGACAGACACGGCGGGGGGTGATCATCCGACCCACTTACCTACCCGAGTGATACGGCCGTGACCAAATGGTGTCCTGGCCCCGCCGCGGTGGCACCGATGAGTCCGGGCCGGTCAGGGCGTCAGTACCGGCAGGAACCCAGACCTGAAGGACGGAAGCCATGACCGAGCCCAAGACCTACACCCTGGACGTGCCGGGCGCCGTCCTCACCTACGACGTCCGCGGCCACGAGGACAGCACCGAGCCGGCGCTGCTGATCGTCGGGTCCCCGATGGGCGCGCGCGGGTTCACCACCCTGGCCGGGCACTTCGAGGACCGCACCGTGGTCACCTACGACCCGCGCGGGGCCGAGCGCAGCAGCCAGCGGGACGACCGCACCGCCGAGATCAGCCCGGACGAGCACGCCGACGACCTGCACCGGCTGATCGAGGCGCTGGGCACCGGGCCGGTGGACATCCTGGCCAGCAGCGGGGGCGCGGTGAACGCGCTGGCCCTGGTGGCCAAGCACCCGGAGCAGGTGCGCACGCTGGTGGCGCACGAGCCGCCGGCCTCGCAGGAACTGCCCGACCGCGACGTGGTCCTGGCCGTCTGCCACGACATCCGGTCGACCTACCTGAGCAGCGGCCTCGGCCCGGCCATGGCCAAGTTCATCATGCTGGTCATGGCGGACGGCCCGCTGACCGCCGAGTACCTGAGCCAGCCGGCCCCGGACCCGGCCATGTTCGGCATGCCGGCCGAGGACGACGGTTCGCGCGACGACCCGCTGATGGCCAACATGATCGGCTGCAACGAGTACCACCACGACTTCGACGCCCTGCGGGCCGCGTCGACCCGGGTGGTCATCGGGGTCGGGGCCGAGTCCGGGCGGCAGATCGCCGGGCGGGCGGGCGCGGCCGTGGCCGAGCGGCTGAACATCACCCCGACCACCTTCGCGGGCGGGCACGACGGCTTCTCCGGCGGCGAGTACGGCATGGGCGCGGGCAAGCCCGACGAGTTCGCGGCCACCCTCCGCTCCGTCCTGGCAGGCTGACCCACGGCCCGGCGGTAGGCTGGTGAGGCAGGCGTGACGACGACCGCCTGCCTCACCAAATCCCGAAAAGGACGCCATGGACCACCTCGCCAAAATCAATTCCGAACGGCTCGGCGAGGCGGCCGAACGACGAGACGACGTCCAGGCCCTGCGGGTCCAGACGGCGGCCCCGGCCTTCCTGGACTACCCGCTTCCGCAGCTGCAGGAGAAGATCCGGCAGCGGGTCCGGGACGTCTTCGGCGACGACACCCTCGACGTCCGCATTGACCTCATCGAGCGGGCCCGCTTCCACGCCGACCTCACGGTCAAGGTGCCGGGCCTGCTGAAAAACGGTGGCCCGAAGGTCTTCATCGCCGAGCACCTGCCGCGGCTGGTCCAGGCCCTGTCCGAAGGCGAGTTCGACGGCGTCTTCTCGGACGTGACCGCCACCGGCATCTACGCGAACCTGCGGCTGAGCGACGCCTGGCTGATCGGTTCGGTGGGCCGGGTGGCCGAATTCGACGGCGTCTACGGCACGCAGAACGCGCTGGCCGACCGGGCGTTCGTGGTCGACTACTCCTCCCCCAACGTGGCCAAGCGGCTGCACGCCGGGCACATCCGGTCGACGATCATCGGGCACATCCTGTCGAACCTCTACGACGCCAGCGGCGCGACCGTGTACCGGGTCAACCACATCAACGACTTCGGCGGGTTCGGGTACACCCTGCAGGGCTACCGCCAGTTCGCGGAGCAGTTCCCGGCCGGGATGAACGAGAACGACCGGCTGATCGAGGTCTACCAGATCCGGCGTTCGCTGGAGCGGGTCGCGGCCAGCGGGCAGGACGCCGCCGACTGGGACCCGGCCGACGCCTCGGTGCTGGAGCGCTACCTGCCCGAGGTCAAGGACCTGGCCAGCGCCCAGGCGGCCGCGGCCCAGTTCACGGCCGACTCGGACCGGCGGTTCGCCGCCCTGGAGGCCGGCGACGAGGAAGAGGTCCGCCTGTGGCAGGACCTGGTGGCGGTGAGCCTGGCCTCGTTCGACGAGTTCTACGACCAGCTCGGGATCAGCTTCGACTTCATGCTCGGCGAGAGCCTGTACCTGCAGGCCGGGACCGAGGTGGTCGACCGGGCCCTGGCCGACGGCACCGCCGTGGTCTACACCCAGGAGCTGGCCGACCGGGACCTGGCGGCCCTGCGTACGCGGGTGGACGCGGGCACGATGTCGGCCCAGGAGCATGAGTCGGCGGCGCGGGCCATCGCCAAGGACGTCGGGGCCACGGTGGTCCCGCTGGACAAGGGTGAACGGTACGTGGTGGTCCGGGCCGACGGGCGCAGCATCTACGCGACCCGGGACATCGGCGCGGTCCAGATCCGGACCGACCTGTTCAAGGCGACCGACCTGGTCTACGTGGTCGGCCAGGAGCAGCGGGTGCACTTCGACCGGCTGTTCCGGGCCGCCGGGCGCATCGGGCTGATCGAGAACGGGCTGCCGCGGACCCTGCACGTGTACTTCGGGTTCTACGTCGACGCCACCTCCGGGAAGAAGCTGTCCAGCCGGGACTCGGTGTCGAACGTGATGGGCCTGCTGGCGGCGGCGTTCGACTACTTCCGGGCCTCGCTCAGCGACCGGATCTCGGGCGGGGAAGACGAGGTGGCGGCGGCCGCGCGGGCGCTGGCGGTCGGGTCACTGGTGTTCAACGACCTCAAGAAGGACCTGCGGTCGGCGGTCGAGATCGACTCCCACGACATACAGCGCACGATCACCGAGTTCGAGCGGTCGGGCGGGGCGTACGTGATCTACGCGGCGGTGCGGGCCCGGAGCATCCTGCGCCAGGTCAGCGAGCGGGGGCTGCCGGTGGGGCCGGTCGGGGGTGACCCGCTGGACGACCAGGAGGCGCTGCTGGCCCTGCGGCTGCTGACCCTGCCCGACCAGATCGTCGAGGCGGCCCAGCAGTCCAACCCATCGGTGCTGGTCCGGCACATGCTGGACATCTCCAACATCTACAACTCCTACTACAGCCGGGCCTACGTCATCTCGGACGACACCGTGAACAGCCTCCGGTACCAGCTGGCCCGGGCCACCGCCAACGCCCTGACCAGCGCGCTGGCCATCTGCCACATCGAGGTCCCGACCGCGATCTAGCGGGGTGGCCGGGGCCGGGTGGCCGCAACGCGGCCAAGGGGCAGCTAAGAGGCCGCTCAGTTTGCGCGCGGGGCAAGGTGGCTAGATTCACCCCTATGGGCACAATCAGCAGCACAGCAATCGGCCGGATAGTAGATGAGCGCGACTATCCGCTGGGCGAGCCGGACGGCTTAGCGTGGCAGAAGGTGGTGTCGCAGGCCCGGCAGAGTCTGGACGCCACCGGATCCTGCGTGCTGCCCGGCTTTGTGCGCCCGGCCGCTCAGCAGGCGCTCGGGTCGGAGTGCGCCAGCATCGCCGGACACGCCTACTTCGACGTGGAAACCGTCAACGTCTACAACAAGCCGGCCGAACCGTCCTGGCCGGATGATCACCCCGGCCGGATCCCGATGCAGCGCAGCAACGCGTTCGTCGCCGCTGACCGCATCCCGGACAACTTCATGATCGCCCAGCTGTACAGCAGCGACGTGTTCCGCCGGTTCGTGGCCGACTGCTTCGGCCTGACGCAGCTGTACCCGCTGGCGGACCCGCTGGCCCGGCTGGTCCTCAACGTGGTCCGCACCGGCCTGGAGCATCCCTGGCACTTCGACACCAACGAGTTCACCGTGAGCATGGTCACCCAGCAGCCGCAGGCCGGTGGCGTGTTCGAGTACTGCCCCAACCTCAGATCCACCGCCGATGAGAACTTCACCGACGTCAGGGACGTGCTGACCGGCCGCGGCGAGCACCTCATCCGCCGGTTGCCGCTGCACCCCGGCGACCTTCAGCTGTTCCGCGGCCGGTACTCCCTGCACCGGGTCAGCCGGGTGGAAGGCGGCGTGGACCGCCATTCAGCGATCTTCGCCTACTGCGAGCAGCCCGGCGTGATGGGCACGGCAGCCCGCACCCGGCAGCTGTTCGGCCGGGTACGGCCCGAGCACCTCGCCGCCCAGGATCGGCCCGGGCGCGGCGACCGGCTGCTGGACTGACATGGACTACGACGACACCGGCACGGGCGCCGCGATCTCGGCCGGGGTGCCGACCGCGATCCCGGCCGGGACGCCAGCAAGGGC
>CAWHFP010000039.1:0-279254 GCA_963828445.1 uncultured Actinomycetes bacterium | reverse complement strand
CCTCCACCTATCACCCGGCTGGCGGGTGGCGGTAAAAACGCGGACATGGCTGACAGCCAGAGACTTTGTTTTGACTCACGCCGGCCGCCGTCGAAGAGTTTGCCGTCGGGCAGCTACTGCGGAACGACAGGGCGCTCGACGCGCTGCCCGCTGTTCTGGCGCGGCTCGTCACAGCATTTGCCGGCCGCTCCGCGCGGGCTCTCCAGCCGAGGACCTCGCAGCCGCCGGCGGTCCTCGCGGCGTATCCGAAGGGCGTCGCCACGAAGTGGGCGCTGCTCACCGAGTTCAACGGGCTGAGTACGGCGCCTGGTGACCGGCGGCGGACAGTGGCGCCCTTCAGATACCGCTGAAATCGGGCGGTCCGGGTATGAGCGCCTTGCTGGCGTATTTAGCGCCGCCAGGCGGCCGGTGCCTGTGCGCGCTCGCCGATACCGAGGCACGCTTCCGCCTGCTGGCTCAGCTGGCGCCGGTCGGCATCGTGCAGAATGACGCCTGCGGACGGCCCATCTTTGTCAACGATCGCTGGTGCGCTATGACCGGCGTCCCAGCGAAGGCCGCCCTACGGGCCGACTGGCTGGATTTGGTCCATCCCGATGACCGCGGCCAGGTCGAGCGGGATATGGCAGTAACGGCAGCCCGCGAGGGAGAAACGCGAACCACTGCCGACTGCGCTCAGCTGACGGTGGCGACCTCTGGGTCAGGGCCTCCGTTGTGGCGCTATACGCCACCGGCGACGGCCTGTTCGGCTTCCTGGCGACATTCACCGACATCACCGACGCTAAGCGGGCGGAAGCCGAGCGGGAAAGGCTGCTGGCCGCGGAGCAAGCCGCCCGTGTCCTGAGCTGGATCCGGGCCCTACGGACTGAGCGTCCCTAATTGTTAGCGGTACCGCCGTCGCGCCACGGCGCGAAGTAGCGGGCCTCAGCTGTCCCCGCCGGGCACCTCGGACCCACTTTGCCTTTGGCAATTTATTAGCGGGCCATTAGGAATGTCATGCGGCCGCTCTCATGCAACCAGGATACAACCGGCCGGCAAACCGCGCCGCTACTCTCGCGAAGCAAGCTGAGCCCAGAAGCAGAAAAGAACCTCAATTCTTTTCCTGCTCAGGCCTTCGATGTTTCAGAGAGAAATAAAACATGAGCAAGACCATAGCTACTATCACAGCCGGGGCGGGTGTCACGCTTGTTGCCACCCTCCTGCTCCCAGCGCTCGGCGCTAGCGCCGGCACGCTTCATTCCACCCACGAGCTCGTCTCTGCGAAGGCCCCCGGCTCTACCAGCGTGACCACCGTCCACAATGCGCCCGGCGAGCAGTATTCCTGGGCCACCGGCTTTGACAGCGGGCCGGTCGGCCCGAGCTGGATGCAGGAAGATCTCCTCATCCAGAGCCAGAAGCTCAAGGACCGTACCGGCTCTACTGAAGACAACCACTCCCTGACCGAGACTTTCGTCCGGGATGCGGCCGGTAACGCCTTCGAGTTCGGCGTCAGCTCCGACGCGCAGAATGCGACGACGCAGCCGACGCTCTTCACAACCGCCTGGACGGCCGGGAACTTCGACGGCTACGAAGCCGGCTTCGTGTCATCGACCTCGGTCAAGCCTGGCTCGTTCCGCCCGCCGGTCGGCACCAGCCCTGAATTTGGCTACTGGATCACCGGCGGGAACGTCTGGTTTACGTACGGCGGCAAATACTTCGGCTACATCCCCGAGTCATACTGGCCGGGCGGCTTCGGCGCCGTCACCGGGACACAGACCTACGGCGAAGTCTTCAACAACTCGCCGGGCGGTTCTACCGTCCCGACGATGAATGGGCGCGTCAGTAACTACCAGACCGACACCGGCAGCCACCTCACCGCCTTCAGCATCAGCTACCCGTACCTGATCCCGGCCGCCAGCGGAACCGGCTTCACCTTCGGCAGCTAGCCGAACAGAGCGGGCCCCCAGCCGGAAAACGGCTGGGGGCCCGCTTCACTTTCTGGGCTTTGTCGGCAGTTCATCATTACGGCCAGGCTCGCCGTTCCCTGCAACCAGCGTGCAACCGCACGCAAACCGCGCCACCACTCTCGTACAGCACAGTGAGCGTATACGACGCCTGAGGTAAAAAGGGCAAAACCAGTTACACGGCCAGGCGGCAATTAACTCGACAAAGAACTGAGGAAATTAACTGTGTATGCAAACGCTGGCGCGGCAGGCACACTGTCCGGCGCGAGCCTCACCGCCGCCACCTATCAGAATAGCGCTAATTTGGGGCTCGTCATGTTTGCCCTGGGGGCAGCGCTGGCTGCGCTCACCTTGTTGTTCACGGTGATTGCCATTTCGGGCCTGCTGCCCAAATCGACAGTCAAGGTGTGAACGTCACCGCATTGATACCAGCGCATAACGAGGCCGAGTGGATCGGCAAGGTGGTCATCAATCTGAAAGACCAGACCTGTCCCCCCTCGCGCATCATCGTGGTGTCCGACAACAGCACCGACGCCACGATTTCGCTGGCCGCGGCGGCCGGAGCCGAAGTCCGGGTCTCGGTAGACAACACGCACAAAAAGGCTGGCGCACTCAATCAGGCGCTCGGCCGGATCCTCCCGGATCTGGACGACACAGACTTCATCTTCATCCAGGATGCGGACACCCTGCCTGCCCCGCATTGGCTGGAGATCGGGCTGGCTTGGGCGGCTGGGCACCCGGGAGCGGTCATCAGCGGGCGCTACGCCAGCCCGCCTACCGGCTGGAGCATGCTCCGGATCATCCAGGAGAACGAGTTCGCCCGTGATGGCCGGTCTATCAACCGGCACCGGAACCGTACCCGGATCGTCGTGGGCACTTCTGCGCTTTTCCGGGTCAGCACCCTCCGGGCCGTCCTGGACGCACGGGCGCGCGGGGATCTGCCCGGAGCCACGGCGGACGAGGTGTACAGCGTCGAGAGCATCACCGAAGACTACGAACTGACCCTCGCCCTGAAGACTCTCGGCTTCGCGACCCTCTCCCCGCCAGAATGTGACGCTGAAACTGACGTGATGCCCACTATCCCGGCGTTGTGGCGGCAGCGGATCCGCTGGCAGCGCGGCGCGTTCACCGACCTCGGTAAGTACGGGCTGACCCGCATCACCGCCTGGTACTACGCCGCGCAGGCCATGTGGTGCTTCGGAATGCTGACCGTCCTCCTCATTGCCGCGCAGATAACCCTCGTGGTCTTGGTCACGGGAACATTCCATCCGGCGGCCATCTGGATCAGGACGCTGCCGCTGTTTATCGCTTACCGGATACTTACCGTCCGCCGTACCGGCTGGAAGGGAATGCTGGTGGCAGGAGTCATGCTGCCGGAGACGGTATACGACTTTTTCCGTTACGGCGTCTACCTGACGTGCGCATTCAAGGCTCTTACGAGAAGAGAGACACAATGGTGACCCGCAATGGGCGAGGAGGGCACCTGATAGAGGCCATGGCCGGAACCGCGCTGGGCGCGGTCGCGCTCGCCGCAGTCTGGTTCGGGGCCAAGCCCATAGTATTTGGAGCTGCTCCGGTCGTTCATGCCGCCGCCACCGCTACCGCTACCGCCGGGCCGCCCACCTCCGCGTACGGGGCGAGCTACCCGGCATCGGCGTCGGCTCCGGTCAGCGGCAAGCGGCCGTCCCAGATCCCGGTGCTCACTTATCACCAGCTCAACAACGGATGCTCAGCCAATGCGGCGATGTGCAACCGCACCGGCACAGCTAATGAGATCCTGACCACGGCACAGTTCTACGCCGAGATGAACTATCTGCACGAGCAGGGCTATCACTCGATCACTGCGTCCGCCTACAGCCAGTGGGCCGCGCACAAGCCGGTCCTGCTGCCGTCCAAGCCGATCCTGCTCACCGTCGACGACGGGATCGACAACTTCTTTGGGGCGGCCACCCCGGTGCTCCGCCACTTCGGCTACAACATGGTGGCCCTGATCGTCACCGGCTTCGCCACCGGCGCGCAGAACGGGCAACAGCCCTACGCGGGCTTCGACGCCAGCTGGACTCAGCTGCGCCAGCTTGACCCGTCGACCTGGAGCTTCGCCTTCCACGCCGGGCCGCAAGGCCACCTGGACTTCGCCAGCCACGCCTGCCCCTACTTCTATCCGTGCCAGCGCCCCGGCGAGACCGACGGGTCCTACCAGGCGAGGGTGCGGGCCGACGTCAACGCCGGAGTAAGCCAGCTACAGAGCGAACTGCCGGGCGCTGACACGCAGATGTGGGCCGTCCCCTTCAACGACCTCGCGCAAGCGACGAATGAGCAGCAGTCCGGCACCGAACCGTCGACGTGGCTACCCGGCTACGCAAAGCAAAGGTTCGCGGTCGTGTTCGTCGACGGGCTCAGGCCCTCGGCGAACGAGCACTACCGATACGAGGTCCACGGGACAGACAGCCTGCGATCCTTCGCCACGCAACTGAACGCCACCCTGGCGGCAGGATCTTTCAGCGACACGCCCGGCACCAGCGGCACCGCCGGCAGTGACTAGGGGAACCCGTAAGGCGCGCCCGGCTGCCTTCAGCACGGCGGCGGGGTCGCCTCACGAGTCCGGCAACGCTCTTTCTTCTCCGCCTCCGCCTGTCCCGTCGCGCCTCGTGCCCAAATCCGTGCCGACAGCCGGAGCGCTCTTTACCGTCGGACGCTCACCTGTGAGGATCTGAAGTGCCGGGAAATATCCGGCCCGGGAGTCGTGAGGCGGATCGCGTGAGCACGTCGTCCTGCTCTGCCGTTCGTGCTGAGTCATGACCCGGGTGCGCCGGGCGGTCTCACGAACGTCGGTAAGGACCGGTTCAACGCAGGGCCGTTGGCCTTGCGGCCAAGCTGACTCTCCCGAAAACGCAAGGACCGCAGCCGTCACCCTGTTCAAGGAGGTCTCTGTGACCGATCCGGGCAGCAGCCAGCAGGTGCCGCGCGATGCGCTCGCCAGCACGCTGAAACGCACGGAGATCCAGCACAGCCCGTCCTCCATCCCCGGGCGGGAGATCGTGCAGGTCCTCACCGAGATCCCGGTCGGCGTGGAATCAGGCTGGCACATCCATCCCGGCGAAGAAGTCGGGTACATCGTCACCGGGACGGTGGAAATGGCCATCCACGGGCGGCCCACCCTCACCCTTCAGACCGGCGATGGCTTCCTCATCCCGCCCCGCACGCCCCACAATGCACGTGACATCGGCCCGGACACGGGGCACATGCTGTCCACCTACATCGTCGAGATCGGCCAGCCACTGGCCTCATTCACCGGAGGAACCTCATGACCGGCGCATCAGCCAGTTCCCGCCCAACGGTCGCTCTCGTCCACGGCGCCTTCGCCGACAGCTCGAGCTGGAACGGCGTGGTCGAACAGTTCCTGGCCGCCGGAGTAGCGGTACAGGCCGTCTCCAATCCGCTACGCGGCATCGCCGCTGACGCCGCCTATGCCGCCAGCGCCATCGGACAGATTCCCGGCCCCGTGCTCGCCGTCGGCCACTCCTACGGTGGTGCGGTCATCACCAACGCCGCGCTCCACGCCGACAACGTCGTCGGCCTGGTCTACGTGGCCGCCTTTGCCCCTGACGAGGGCGAAACCCTCGGCGGCATTGAAGCCGACTCCACGGACAGCGTCCTGAATTCCGCCCTTGTCCAGCTGCAGTACCCAGCCGGAGCAGGCACCGACACCGCGGTGGAACTCGCTATCGATCCGGCCAAGTTCCACCAGGCGTTCGCGGCCGACCTGCCCGAACAGCAAGCCGCCGTCATGGCGGCCACTCAGCGCCCCGTCGCCGCCGCCGCCTTCGGCGAAACCAGCGGCACGCCAGCGTGGAGAAACCTGCCCTCATGGGCGGTGGTCGCCACCGGCGACAAGGCCGCCGGAAGCGACGTCGTCCGGTCCATGGCCCAGCGAGCCGGAGCTGAGATCACCGAGGTCGAGGGATCCCACGTCATCATGATCTCCCAGCCGAAGGCCGTCACCGACGTGATCCGGCAGGCCCTCGATCGCCTCACCCGCTAGAGGCCAGGAAGCAACAGCAAAAGACCTGGGAATACCCGGGCCGTCAGGGGCGGCTCCCTGCCGTCAGCGGGCGGGGAAGTAGTGGCCGTTGTCCAGATCGGCGAGCAGGCCGGGCTGAGCGGGTTCCCAGCCGAGGGTGCGGCGGGTGATGAGGCTGGACGCTGGATAGCTCTGCGTGACTATGTTCGCGATGAACCCGAAGTATCCCGGCACCATCAGTTCGTCCGCGGGAATGCTCACGGCGGGCAGGCCGAGGCGGCTGCCGATGGCCTCGGCGATCTCGCGGAGCGGGATGCCCTCGTCCCCAACCGCGTGCCAGTATCTGCCGGCCGGGCCCTTCTCCAGCGCCAGGCGGAACAAGGAGGCGACATCGCGGGCGTGCACGGCGTTCCACAGGTTCGCGCCGTCTCCGGGGTACCCGGCGGCGCCTTTCTCCTTCGCGAGCCCGATCAGCGTGGGAAGGAAGCCGGCCCGATCGGTCGTGCTGTGCGCGATATTGGCAATCCGTACGACCGAAGACCGCACTCCCCGCTCGGCGAGGTCGATGACGGCGGTTTCCACGACATTGCGGACCCGGAGGGTGCCCTTGTGCTCGTCGCCGACGGGAAGGGCCGGGTCCTCCTCGGTGGCCGGCAGGCCCAGCTTCCCGGACGAGCCAATGCTCCCCGCCGCGACCAGCGGCTTTCCGGTTCCCGCGAGTGCCTCGCCGTACGCGAGCATGACTGGGAGCTCCGCGGCGGACACGGCGTCCATCCCGCCAAACGGGAGCAGGTCTTGCCTGTGCGCGACGTGGATGACGCCGTCGGAATCCGCGGCCGCCGCCATGAGCCCTTCAAGGTCCTCGAGGTCGCCGCGGCGCACCTTCGCGCCGAGCGCGGACACCGCCGCCGCCGCCGTGTCCGACCGGGCCAGGCCGGTGACCTCGTGCCCGGCGGCGATGAGCTCGGGGATGATGTAGGAACCGGTATGGCCGGTCCCGCCAGTGACGAAAACGCGCATGCTGCTGGTCCTTGTGAGTGATGTGGCGCGGGGAAATGGTGGTGCGGGTGCGCTCAGCCAGAGACGTTGACGCCGAGGTCGATGTTGAACCCTGCGCCGTGGCGGGCCAGGCCCATCAGCAGCAGGCCCACTCCCTCCAGCCAATGAGCCATCGCCAGGTCTCCCGTGTCCAGCGGGCGCAGCCCGAGGCTCTCGATGAACGCCGACACGCCCGCCTTGGCGTCCGCATCGTCGCCGGCGATGAGCACGTCCAGCGGGCGGCCCTGGGCCAGGACGTGGCCGAAGACGGTGTTGAATGCCTTCACGACGTGCGCGCTCGCCGGGGCGGCCTTGGCGATCTCCTGCGCGCCGGAAGTGCCGTCCGGGGTGACCAGCCCGGTGGCGTCGGCGTTGAAGGTGTTGGAGATGTCGATGATGACTTTGCCGACCAGCGCGTCCCCGTACTGGGCGACGACCGGCGCGGCGCTGGCGTACGGCACCGCGAGGATAATGATGTCGCCGACCGGGGCGGCGCCGAATGTCCCGGCCGTGGCGCCGCCGCCGAGCGCGGCCGCCAGGTCCTTGGCCTTGGCCGCGTCGCGGCCGATGACCTCGACGGCGTTGCCGCCCTCGACCGCGCGGGCACCTATGGCGCGGGCCATGCCCCCCAGGCCGATAACGCTGATGCTGCTCATTGGCATGCCTGCTTTCTGGAGCTGAAAGGAAGCCATTCCCGCCCCCTCGTTGTAACGAGCGTGTCATTGATGCCGTCAAATGACGCGACGGCCCGGCTCAATTCATGATGTGCCCATTCTGATTCTGGGCCCTGCTATGAAGTCCCGATGCCGAATTCTTATGCCGAATAACTTCGGACTCATCGGCTACATATTGAGGATGCCATTAGCCTGAGTGGGTGTCCAAGACCTCTTTTCGCTGTGGTGATACTCTGAAGGCATCACCGAACCGGAGAGCTCCGTGGATCTGGACCTGCGCAAGCTGCGCTACTTCGTCGCCGTCGCCGACAGGCTGCACTTCGGCCGTGCCGCCGATGACCTGCACATCGCGCAGCCAGCGCTCAGCCGGCAGATCCGCGCGCTGGAACACGATCTCGGCACCCCGCTGTTCACCAGGGACCGCCACGGCGTGGCGCTGACCGACGCCGGCAGGCAACTGCTGACCGACGCCGGCCCGCTGCTGGCTTCCGCGCGCGCGGTCCGCCACCGGGTGACCGTGGCCGCCGGCGGCAGCCAGCGGCTCATGGTCGGCTTCCGGGCGGGCATCGCGGTCACCCCGGCGGTACGGCTGTTCGCCGAGCAGCACCCGGACGTGATCGTGGACCTGCAGCGAATCGAATGGGACGACCAGGCCCCGATGCTGCTCGACGGCCGCATCGACGTCGGCTATGTGCGGCTGCCCATCGACGAGGCCGGCCTGCGGGTCACCCCGCTGTACACCGAGCCGCGGGTGGCGGTGCTCCCGGCCGGCCACCGGCTGGCAGGCAAGGAGCAGGTCACCGAGGCCGACCTGGCCGGCGAGCCGCTGGTCTGGCATGGCGACACGAGCACGCAGCCCACCCGGCGCCCGCATCCTGACGCCGGGTACCTGGTGCGCGGGGTGGACGAGACGCTCGAGCATGTCGCGGCCGGCCGGGGCATCTCGTTCCTGGCCCGTTCGGCGACCGTGTTCTACTCACATCCGGACATCAGCTACGTGCCCATCCCGGATCTGGCGCCCGACCAGGTGTACCTCGCGGTGGCGTCGTCGCGCACCTCGCCGGTGGTCGACGACTTCTTCTCCGCAGCTCAGGCGACGGCCGAGACCACAGCAGAATGCGGGAACTATGAAATGTGGCAGCCTGGAAGCAGTGCCATTTCAAAGCATGGTTGAGCAGTCCGGCTGACAACAGCAGCACCAGCAGAGGCATTGTCGGCACTTCAGCAGAACAACCCTTTCTGCACTCCTCGACTTAAAGAGGGCCAGCACTTGGCCTGTCATCCATCACGGCGGTTCGCGGGTCCGATGCCCGGCTCTTGGGTGGTCACAACTGACCGGTGCGCGCGATCACCTGGCTGGCGAAATCAAGCATCTGGTCAAGGCTGGGGAACGCTGCGAAGGTGTCTACGAACGCCTCATCAATACCGGACCCGGCGAAGCGCGTGAGCTTGTCAGCAAGCGAGTCAACGGACGTGCCCGGTTCGAGGTTGATTCGCATGGCCGTCTTCAGCGCGTCGGGATCGCGGCCGGCGTCCTGTGCCGCCTGGCGGGCGATCGACCACAAATGGGCGGCGACCTCGTCCGATAGCCCTTCGAACGTCAGCCAGCCGGTGCCGC
Source organism: uncultured Actinomycetes bacterium (assembly GCA_963828445.1). Classification (GTDB taxonomy): domain Bacteria; phylum Actinomycetota; class Actinomycetes; order Streptosporangiales; family Streptosporangiaceae; genus Bog-532. The sequence goes on along the minus strand of CAWHFP010000039.1, from coordinate 269,963 downwards.
TGCGACCGACCCGGCGCATCGCGGCCTCGCTGGCGCCACCGATCCAGATGGGGGGTCCGCCCGCCTGGACCGGGCGCAGGTCGGCGTGGACCGGCGGCAGCGAGAGGAACTCGCTGTCCCAGGACACCGGGGTGGTGGTCCACCACGCGTGCAGGAAGGCAAGCAGGTCATCGAGCATCTTTCCGCGCCGGTGCCAGTCGGCGCTGCGGGCGATGTCGTGCTCGTCCTTCATCCACCCCAGTCCCACGCCAACGTCAAGGCGGCCGTCGCTGAGCACGTCCAGCGTGGTCAGCAGCCGGGCCAGGTGCGGTGGCTCGTAGTAGAACGTGCTGAGCGTGCTGGCGTTCAGCCGCACCCGGCTGGTCGCCGTCGCGGCGACGGTCCACAGCAGCAGCGGATCGAGGTAACGGGTCATCTGCGGCGGGTATGGCTGCTCTCGGCCCGGATAGGTGCTGTGCATATCGACCGGCTGGACCAGGCGATCGCCGACCCACAGCGTGTCGTAGCCGAGGTCCTCGAGTCCGCGGCAGAACGCGCTCAGGCCAGCGGCGCTGCTGACAGCGGGCCCGACTATGGGAAGTGCGAAACCGAGCTTCATCGCGAGACTCTTTTCCGGGCAGACCATCGTCCGCCAGCATTGGTGTCTGACATCAGCGAGTTCTTCCGGTGATCCATCAACCATTTGTCAGGGCACATGGCGCCCCGTGCGTTGACGGCTTGGACCGGGGGAGGGTGCGGCTCAGCCGGGAAATTCGGTGACGCCGAGGGCGAGGTCCCAGTTCCCCACCCCGTGGCGGGCGAGGCCCATCACGACCAGGCCCGCTCCTTCCAGCCAGTGCGCCATGTTCAGGCCGCCGACGTCCAGCGGGCGCAGCCCGAGGCTCGCGATGAACACCTCCACGCCCGCCTTGGCCTGCGCATTGTCGCCAGCGACAAAGACGTCGAGCGGCCGGCCCTTCTCCAGGACCTGACGGAAGATGGTGTTGAACGCCTTCACCACGCTGGCACTGGCCGGGGCCGCCTTGGCGGCTTGCTGCGCGATCGAGGTGTCCTCGCTGGTGGCCAGCCCGTCGGCTGCGGCATTGAATGGGTTGCTGATGTCGACAATGACCTTGCCCGCGAGGGCATCTCCGTACTCGGCGACGACCGGAACGACACCCTCGTACAGCACAGCCACGATGACGATGTCTCCGGCCGGGACGGCGCCCCACTGTCCCGTCGTGACGCCGCCGCCGAGAGCCTCGGCCAGGTCAGCGGCCTTGGACTGATCGCGGCCCATGACCTCCACGGTGTTGCCGCCCGCTACCGCCAGCGCGCCGATGGTGCGGGCCATGTTCCCGGTGCCGATGATGCTGATGCTGCTCATGAGGTGTCCCGTCCTGAGTTTAAGTAAACCGACCTGTGTGCTTAACGTAACGGACGGCGCGGCCGGAACGCAAGCTATGTACACCGGTCGTTACCCAACTGGGCTATGCTGGAGGCATGACGGAGCTGGAGAAGGGCCCCCGGGGCCAGCGCCGCGGCCGGGGCGCGCGCGAGCGCATCCTGAGCGCGTCACAGCAGCTGTTCCGCGATCAAGGGATCAACGGCACCGGCATCGACCAACTCTGCGCGGCGGCCCAGGTGTCGAAGCGCACGGCCTACCAGCACTTCACCGGCAAGGACGAACTCGTCGCCGAATACCTGCGCCGATTCGATCCCGACGTCACGGGTGGAGTGTTCGACCGCACCGACCTCACGCCCCGCGAACGACTCCTCGCCGCCTTCGAGGTCCCCGCGACCGGGGCCCAGGACATCACGCCCATGTGCCCCTACATCGCGGCGTCCATCGAAATCCACGACCCTCAGCACCCCGCACGCCAGTACGCACGCGATTACAAGAAAACCTTCGCCGCCCGGTTCGCCGAAACCGCCCGCGAAGCTGGCGCCACCCACCCCGACCAGCTCGGCGAACAACTGGCGCTGCTCCTCGACGGCGCCTCGGCCCGCACCCGGGTCCTCAACACCGAATCCTTCCCCACCGCCGCCGCCATCGCCGCCGTCCTCATCGACAACGCCATACCCACGGCAGCCGAATGATGACCGCGGTCTGATGACTCGTTTCCACTGCTCACGCGGCATCATTCCGGCGATAGCCGGACGGCGTGGTGGGCGTGGGTAGGGATCAGTTTCGCCGCCGACCGGTTTCCCGCCGACGACGCCATCGCCCGGGTGCTGGTGATCGGCGCGGCCGGGGCAACCGGGGTGATGGGACTGGCGATCCCGTCCGTGCCCGGCAGCGGCGAGGTTCCCTTCGCGCTCGGCTACGCCGCAGTCCGTCTCATCGTGGCGCTGTACTACCTCCATGTCCGCTCCACGGCACCGGACGGGGGAAGGCTGGCCCGCTTCTACGCCGCCGGATTCTCCGCGGTCGGAGCGGCCTGGCTGGTGTCGACCTTGCTGCCGCCGGCCCTCCGGCTGGTCGTCTGGGGCGTGGCCATGGTGTTCGACGTGCTCATGCCCCGATTGGCCGCCCGCTGGGGCCGCCTCCTGCCCGTTGACCGGAGCCACCTCGCCGAGCGCTGCGCCGCGTTCGTCATCATCGTGATCGGCGAGCAGATCGTCGACACCATCACCCTGGCCTCCGAACACGAGCTGACGGACTGGCCCCGGCGCGGCCTCGTCGCCGCGGCCGGCCTGCTGGGCGTCGCCCTGTGGTGTGGCTTCTTCGAGCGGGGCTCCTGGCAGCGTCGCTACGCAGCTCTTGAAGGCACCCGCAGCGGCCAGTCAGCCGCGACCGTGTGCGCATACCTCCACTTCCCCCTGGTCGTGGGCATCACCGCCTCCGCCGCCGGCATCCAGGTCGGACTGGACCGCGCCGACGAAGCCATCGCCGTGCCGGCGGCGGCCGCGATCACCCTCGGTGCCATCGCGTACCTGATGGCCATGAACGCGATGACCTGGGTGCTCCGGGTCCCCCGAGCCGACTCACTGGCCACCACCCGGCTCGTGCTCAGCGCCGCGCTCGTGCTCGTACTCACCCTCGGCCGCTCCTGGCCTCCCGCGCTCTTCGTCCTCGTCACGGCAACGGTCCTGATGGTCCACATCGTCGCCGGTCAGCGGCGAGGAGCCAAGGACCAGCGGCTACGGGAGGAGACACCCCTATCCACATCTGAGTCACCATTCAAGGAGGAACGATGGTTGAGCCGACCGACGTGACGCGAGCGTCGCAGACGCCGAGCACCGGTTTGGTGCTGATCGCGGGGCCGGACCGACCGGTCTGACCCTGGCCGTGGAGCTGGCCCGACGCGGCGTCTCCTGCCGCCTGCTTGAGGCTGTGCCGGGTCCGCAGCCCGCCTCGCGCGGCAAAGGCCTCCAGCCGCGCACCCTTGAGGTGTTCGACGACCTTGACATCGTCAACCGCGTGCTCGCCCACGGAGAGCTGGCGATGCCGATCCGCTCTACCGGTCCCGACGGCCGGGTGACCCTCGCTGGCGCTGAGCCGGAGTCGTTGAAGAACCGGCCGGACATCCCCTCCACAACACCCCCAGCCGACCCCGGCCACTATGCAGGCGATCGTCGAGCAGCGAAGCGGCCGCACCGACATCCGCCTGCACGAGCCGGAGTGGTCCTCGCTGTGGCGCGCCAACATCCGCCTGGCCGGCGACGCCGCGCACATCCACTCACCGGCCGGCGGCCAGGGCATGAACACCGGAATCCAGGACGCCCACAACCTCGGGTGGAAGCTCGGCGCGGTCCTGCGTGGCGCTCCGGACACGCTCATCGACAGCTACGAGGCTGAGCGGCGCCCCGTCGCCGCCCATCGACCATGCCGGTGTCAACCTGCAAACCCTCCACGTCGTCGACGCGGCTCATCAGCCCGGCCAACTCGCCGACACACATGGTTATCTCCGCACCGGCTACGGCGCGAAGGACCACACCCTCGCGCTGATCCGGCCCGACGGCTACCTCGCCGTCATCTCCGACGCTGGCGGCACCAGCGACATTCAGGCTGTCCTGGCCGACGTCACGCCCGGGGGCCGACAAGTTGACCCGCGGGCCGGATCACCAGGAGCCAGGAGGCGCGAGAACAGCGCCGTGCACGAATCCGGGCCCAGGTGACATGCAGAAGGCCCCTTCCGGATCCGGAAGAGGCCTCTGACCTGGTAGCGAGGGTAGGATTTGAACCTACGACCTCTGGGTAAGCGCCTGGACGGAAGGTCAGATAGCAGAGGACTGGTCTTCTGCTATCTGGCTGCGGATGCGGTACCCGACGCCTGGGGTGGTGGTGATGACGGGCGGGTCGCCGAGTTTGCGCCGCAGACGGCTGATGGTGACGGTGACGGTGGTGGTGAATGGGTCGGCATGCTCGTCCCACGCTTTCTCCAGGAGGTCCTCGGCGGACAGGAACGCCGGGCTGGCGTGCAGCAGGACCTCCAGGACGGCGAACTCTTTGACCGACAGGTCCAGCGGCCGTCCGTCGCGAGTCGCGGTCCTCACGGCGGCGTCGAGCTCGATTCCGGCTTTGCGCAGGACACGGGCTCGGGCGGCAGGCTGACGGCGGGCGAGGGCGCGGATACGAAGCACGAGCTCGGGAAAGTGGAACGGCTTGGCCAGGTAGTCGTCGGCGCCCAGGCCCAGGCCGCTGACCCGCTCCTCGGGTGAGCCGGCCGCGGTCAGCATCAGCACCATGACCCGCTGATCGCGGGAGGTAATCATCTGGCAAAGGTCGTCACCGTGAATGCCAGGCAGGTCGCGGTCAAGGAGGACCACGTCGTAGGCGTTGACGTCGAGTTTGGCCGCGGCTTCCAGCCCGTCGCGGGCGATGTCCACGGCCATACCCTGGTCCCGCAGGCCCTCGGCCACCCGGTCGGCGAGGGAGCGGGCGTCCTCGGCCACCAGGACTCTCATGCTGGGGCTCCGGCCTGGCTGCCGACGAGGGCGGTGGTGCGCGATGCCAGCGGCAGCGTGATCGTGACTGTGAGGCCGCCGCCCGGCCTGGCGTGCAGCTCAAGGGAGCCGCGGTGCGCTTCGGTGATCGCCGCGACGATCGACAGGCCGAGTCCGGCGCCGTCATCGGAGCCGGTGCGGTCGGCGCCGAGCCGCCGGAATGGCTGGGCCAGCTCGGCGACCTGGGCCGGGTCCAGGACGTCGCCGCCGTTCTCTACGATCAGCCGCGCCGCGCCATGGTCAGCCATGGTGGTTATGTGGATCCAGCCGCCGACGCAATTGTGGCTGACGGCGTTGCCGATCACGTTGTCGGCTATCCGGCGCAGCAGCGGCGCGCTGCCCTCGACCAAGATGCCGTCGCTGCCGCCGACGTGCCGCACAGTCAGGTTCCTGGCGGTAATCGCGTTTTCCTGCGCAGCTAGGGCCGCCGACAGGACGTAGTCCAGCGGGAGCACGGCACGGCCAGGCAGCACGCCGTGCTGAGCGCGAGCGAGCACGAGCAGCCCCTCCAGGAGCTGGTCGACCTTGTCGAGCTCGGCGCGGACCTGGTCGGCCAGCGTGATCATCTCGGGCGGCAGCGGCCCGGGCCTGGACACGGCGACATCCACTGACACGCGCATCGTCGTCAGCGGAGTGCGCAGCTCGTGGGAGGCGTTGGCGACGAACCGGCGCTGCGCGGCGAACGCCCAGTGCAGGCGTTCCAGCAGCGCGTCGATGGTGTCGGCGAGGTCTTTCAGCTCATCGCCAGGGCCGTCGATGGCGAGCCGATCATGCAGGCTGTCCGCGGAGATCCGCCGCGTGGTCGCAGTCATCTGGCGGAGCGGGCGCAGCACGCGGCCCGCGACCAGCCAGCCCACCGCCACCGACACCACTGCCATCACGCCCAGCGCGATCGCCGAGCCGAGCAGGTACTGGTGTGACGTGCCCACCCGCGTCCGTATGGCCACGGTCTGCCCCTGAGTCCTGGTCGTCACCTGCGAGGTCGAGGACCCCACGCCGTTGGTGATGGCCAGCAGCACGACGGCGGACAGCACGAACAGAACGCAGTACAGGGCGGTCAAGCGCATCCGCACAGTGCGGCGCGACCGGAGCGTCATCGCCACCTCCCATTCCTGACCCCATCCCCCCACCGGGCCAGCACAGTGGTCCCTGCCTCAGCATGCCCCACCGGGCCTTACAACGGCATTACGGCCGCCGTCCGGCCGGTGTAATGGCCGGTCCCGTAGAACCCCCCTATGGAAGCAACCATCGAAGTCGCCGGGCTGCACAAGCGGTTCGGCCGCGTGCAGGCGCTGGACGGCATGACGTTCACCGTCTCACCCGGGCAGGTGACCGGGTTCGTCGGCCCGAACGGGGCCGGCAAATCAACCACGATGCGGGTGATCCTCGGCCTGGACGCGACCGACGCGGGCACCGCCCTGATCGGAGGGAAGCCGTACCGCAGCCTCCGGCAGCCGCTGTCTCACGTCGGCTCCCTCCTGGACGCGGCCGCGCTGCAGCCCAGCCGCACCGCCCGCAACCACCTGCTCTGGCTGGCTCATTCCCAGGGCTTTCCCGCCACGAGGGTCGACGAGGTGATCGCGCAGTCCGGTCTGGGCGCGGCGGCCCGCCGCAAGGCCGGTGGCTACTCGCTCGGTATGCGGCAGCGGCTCGGGATGGCCGCTGCGCTGCTCGGCAATCCTCCCGTGCTCATGTTCGACGAGCCGTTCAACGGCATGGATCCCGAGGGCATCGTCTGGTTGCGCGGCTTCCTGAAGGCCCTGGCTGACCAGGGCCGGGCCGTGCTGGTCTCCAGCCACTTGATGAGCGAGCTGCAGGACACCGCCGTTCGCCTGATCGCGGTCGGCCGCGGCCGGGTCCTCGCCGACACCAGCGTGGCCGAGCTGATCGCCACCGCATCCGGTGGCCGGGTGACGCTGCGCACGACCGCGCCCGCCGAGGCGACGGTGCTGCTGGGGCGCGGCGGGGCCACCATTGTCACCGCAGGTCCCGAGGTGCTCACCATCACCGGGATTGATGCCGAACGAGCCGTGGCGCTTCTGTCCGGGCACGCGGTCCCGTTCAGCGAGGTATCCGTCCACCGGGCGACGCTGGAGGAGGCCTACCTGGAACTCACCCGGGAGGCCGTCGAGTTCAGCGCGCCGGAGGCGGAGGCGGCATCGTGGTAGTTCCTGGCACGCGCCGGGCGGAGCTGAGCGCCGGGCGGCACGACAGGTTCACACGGCTGCTGCGCGCGGAGTGGACGAAGTTCCGGACGGTCCGCGGCTGGATCATCACCATCCTCGTGGCGGCGGCGCTCCCCACGGTGTTCGCGCTGCTCAACATGAGCCAATGCTCAGGCACAACTGGGACGTTGGCTGGGACTTCGACGTCCGCCTGCCCCGCCCCGCCGACGGGACCGGGCGGCGTGGCGGTAACCGACCAGTACTCCTTCGTGCACCGGGCGCTGGCCGCAAACGGCAGCATCACCGTCCGGGTCACCTCCCTGACCGGCCTGTACTCAGGCTCCGGCGGCGTCAGCGGCGCGTCGGCCTCCGGCGGCGCGGCGCCGAACCCGACCGCCCGCTGGACGCCGGGCCTCCAGCCGTGGTCCAAGGCCGGGATCATCATCACAGCGTCCACCAAGCCGGGGTCGGCGTACGCGGCGATGATGGTCACCGGCAGCCACGGGGTGCGGATGCAGTGGAACTACACCGGAGACACCGCGGGCCTGGCCGGGAACGCCGCAGCAGCGTCGCGCTGGCTGCGCCTGGTCCGGCACGGCGCCACGATCACCGGCTACGACTCGGCCGATGGCACCAGCTGGACCAAAGCCGGCACCGTCACCCTGGCCGGCCTGCCGGCCGCCGCGCAGGCCGGGTTGTTCGCGACGTCTCCGGCCCGCAGTATGGTGATCAGCCAGTCCGCTTTCGGTGGGTCCGGAACCTTTGCCACCAGCCAGGACACCGGCGCCTTCGATCACCTCAGCCTGGGCGGGACCCGGCAAGGCGGAGTGTGGACCGGCAGCGACGTGGGAGACACGTCTGGCCCCTCCGGGCTGGACGGGTTCCGCCGGGCCGGCGCCGGGTTCACCGTGAGCGGCAGCGGCGACATCGCTCCGGTCGTGCCCGGCCTTTCGGTGGGGGGCGGCATGCGGATCGAGGACGCCATCAGCGTCGGCTCGTTCGCCGCGCTGATCGCGGTGGCCGTCCTGGGTGCGCTGTTCATCACCGCCGAGTACCGGCGCGGTCTCATCCGCCTCACCCTGGCCGCGTCCCCGCGCCGCGGCCGGGTCCTCGCGGCGAAGGCCATCGTGATCGGCGCGGTCACGCTGGCCGCCGCGATCGCCGGGCTCGCGATCGCGCTCCCGGTCGGCCTGGCGAAGCTCCGAGCCGGCGGCAACCCGATCCTGCCCGTGACAGCACTCACCGAACTGCGCGTCATCGCCGGAGCCGCCGCGCTCATCGCCGTCGCCGCCGTCCTGGCCCTGGCCGTCGGCGCGGTGCTGCGGCGCGGCGCGCTCGCGGTCACCGTCGTGATCGCCGGGATCGTGCTGCCGTACCTGCTCGCGATCACGGCCCTGCCCGCCGACGCCGGGGACTGGGTGCTGCGGATCTCCCCGGCCGCCGCCATCGCCGTCGAGCAGAGCGTCCCGGCCTACCCGCAGGTCACCGCCGCCTACACGCCGATGTACGGCTTCTACCCGCTTGCGCCGTGGGCCGGGTTCGCGGTGCTGTGCGCCTGGGCCGTAGCCGCCCTGGCGCTGGCTGCTTTCCTGCTACACCGGAGGGACGCATGAGCAGGACCCTGCACGCGGAGTGGACGAAGCTGCGCACGGCCGGCGGCACCGCCGGGCTGCTGCTCGCCGTCGTCGTCCTCACCGCGGCCGTCGGCGCGGCCGCGGCGGGGTCGGTGACCTGCCACGTCGCCGGCGGGTGCGGCCAGGACCCCGCCAAGCTCTCCCTCACCGGGGTCTATCTCGGGCAGGCAGTGGCCGCGATCCTCGCCGTTCTCGCGATCGGCGGCGAGTACAGCACCGGGATGATCCGCCTCACGTTCACCGCGATGCCCCGCCGGGTCAGCGTTCTCGCCGCCAAGGCCGCCGTCGTCACGGGCCTGGTGCTAGCCGCCGGGTCCTTGGCCGCAGTCGGATCGGTGCTGGCCGGGCAGCTCATCCTGCCCGGCCACGGCCTGGCCGGCCCGCCGCTGTCGCTAGGCAACGGCGCCGACCTGCGCGCCGCCCTCGGCTCGGCGCTGTACCTGGCCCTGATCGGGCTGCTCGCCCTCGGCGTCGTCACCGCAGTGCGGGACTCCGCGGCGGCGATCGGGATCGTGCTGGGCCTGCTGTTCTTGTTTCCGCTCCTCACCGCCACGGTCAGCGCCGGGGCCTGGCGACGGCACCTGGAACAGATTGCCCCGATGCCCGCGGGTCTGGACATCCAGGCCACGGTGAACATTCACGCCCTGCCGCTCGCCCCCTGGCAGGGCCTCGGCGTACTCGCCGCCTGGTCCACCGGCGCACTCATCCTCGGCGGCCTGGCACTCCAACTCCGTGACGCCTGAATCTGCGCCGCCACAGGCTGTCTCAGTAGTTACGCCACAGATTGCGGTAGGCATCCGGCGCGGACATGGGTGCCTTGTGCACGAATCTCTCATGCACAAGGCACAGCAAGAGGGCCCCTCCCGTAATCGGAAGAGGCCTCTGACTTGTGTGAATGGTAGCGGGGGGTAGGACTTGAACCTACGACCTCTGGGTTATGAGCACTAGGACGCCCGTCTCCGGTACCCCATATCGTCTCCGGCTGCCGCGCTGTCCTCGACGGACGCCGGACGGCTGCCCTCCGCGGCCCGTCTCATCTCTCTCATTCCGCCCTGTCTCACCCTGCACGGTTTACAGAAGCGTTTACACGACCGGCGAACCGCTACGGCGTCAAGAGGGTCGCCCTGCGGCCGCACCAGATCCGCCTGATTGGTTCCTCTGGGATGGAAGGTCTGATGCCCGGCTGGGCGCACATAACTGGATCATCTGCATGCAGCGACCCGCAGCTGGCGGCGTCCGCCGCTTTCCCCGTCCCCACGGACACACCGAGGTGTCCTCGCTACGGCACCTGGCCGAGCAGGGCGTCGAGTTCGGTGCGGTCCGAAGGGCTGGCTTTCGGCTGTGCCCTGGAGCTCCACGAAGCGGCCGCCGCCGGTGCAGACGATGTTCATGTCGGTCTCGGACCCGACGGTGTCCCGCACGATCAAAGCGTGGCTGCTGACGCCCCGGTAGCGTTGAAGGCGATTGGCACCACGGCCCCAGCGAAGGCTCGGGCTGTGGTGTCGGGTCGCGAGATGGGTCAGCCGCGGATCGAGGTGGTTTCGCGGGTGAACTGGCGGTGGCCGATCAGCTTGTAGGCCAGACGAGCTGGGGCCGGCACGACCTGCAGGAACCTCTGCCGTTCCGCGTCATCGGTTTCCTCGGTGATGTGGCCGAGGATGACCAGCCGCCGCGTGACCGGAATCGCGCTCATGCCGTGCTTGCCGAGCGCGTCCCATTCCCTTTGCGTCAGCGTGACTGAGACGATCGGGAGCAGTTTCTGCTCCTCCTCAGCCAGGTGATCGGTCAGTGCCGGCATCGTGGCGTCGATGAGGGCCGCCATCCGCTCGCCGACGGCGGCGTCCGCGCTCGCTGTCCACGCCGGCAACTCCGCGCTGATGGCCGCGACGGCGTCGTTGACCTGCGCGTGCTGCGCATCCATCCGGTCCATCAGCTCCGGGTCGAGCGCAGCTCGCTCGCGCAGCAAGGGAAAGAGCAGCTCATCCTCGCCGGTGTGGTGCGTGTGGAGGAAGGCCAGCATCTCCCGGGCGTGCGCGCCGATGACCTTGGATCGCGCACGGTCGTTGGCTGCGGAGCGGAACAGTCGGGAGAGCTGGCCGAACTCGCGCCGGATGACGCGGTGGATCAGAACCATCTCGTGGGTATCGACGCCGGATCCGGAGGTGCTCACCGTGACTCCCCGATCATCACGGCGTTCTGGACGGCTTCGTACGCCGTGGTTGCTGGCCGGCCGATGAGCTTCACCAGGTCGTCGCTATCGGTAAACAACTCTCCGCGAGCCAGGCCCGCATCGGCGTCGGCGACGGCGGCGGCCATCTCTGGCGGCAGCCCCGCAGCGGTCAGGGCACCGGTGTAGTCAGCGACCGACATGTCCCGGTAGGCGATGTGGGTGCCGAGGACGTCGCTGATCGTGGCGGCGAGTTCGGTCAGGGTGAACGGCGTTCCGCCCAGCTCGTAGGTCGCTCCGAGGTGCCCGTCTTGCGTGAGCACCGCGGCGGCGGCGGCCGCGTAGTCGCGTCGGCTGGCCGCGCTGACGAGACCGTCGTGCGCGCTGCCCAGCAATGCGTGGTACTGGGTGATCATCGGGAGCTGGTCGGTGTAATTCTCCAAGTACCATCCGTTGCGCAGGATGACGAACGCCGAACCGCTGTCACGCAGGTAGTCCTCGGTGCGGCGATGTTCGTCAGCGAGCGTCATCTGCGCGGTCGAGGCGTTGACGATGCTGGTGTACACGATCCGGGACACACCCGCCCGGGCCGCCGCGTCGATGGCGTTGCGGGCGTTGTCGAACCGCTCCCCGACCGTCGTCGTGGAGACCAGCACCATCGCGTCGGCGCCTGCGAACGCCTCGTCGAGCGTGCCCGGGTCGGCGAAGTCCGCGCGCCGCACCGTGACCCCGTTCTGTGCGAGGTCAGTGAGTTTGTCAACATCACGGCCGGTGGCCACGATCTGCGCCGGCGACGTTCCGGCGGCGAGGAGTTGATCGACGACGAGCCGGCCGAGGTGACCTGATGCTCCGGTGATGACAGTGGACATGGTGTTTCCCTTCGATAGGGGTGCGGTGTGAGTGAAGATCGTCGGTGACCCGCAGTGGGGTGTTCCCGACATCGGTGAGGTGGTAGCGCAGGTCTGCACCACCCGTCCATCGCCGGAAAATCGTCAGAAACAATTACTAAATTAATCAATGTTGCTGACTAATGTCAAGGCAGAGGTGAAGCTACCGGTGACCGCTGGCCCCGGCGGCTCGGGGCGACCTGAAATCAGGGGCGGACGGCTCGGCGCGGCCGGGTCTACCGCGCGTAGGGGTCGGTGATCTCGCGGAGTTGATCCAGGATCTGGTGCAACAACGTGAAGTTGCGGGTGCCCAGGTAGGTCTTCCACTCCGAGAGAATCTTGTCGAGTGTCGCCGTGGCTACCTCGACCGCCCGCCGGCCACGTTCCTCGATCACGATCAACCGGGCGCGGCCATCCGTGGGGTCGGGGACCCGGCGGACATAGCCCAAGCGTTCCAGTTGATCGACCAGCACGCTGGCGCTCTGCTTGCTCATTTGCGCCTGGTCAGCGAGATCCGTGAGGCGCGAGCCGTCCGGGGCGATGCGTTGAAACACCCGGCACTGGGCGAGGGTCCAGTCGTCGAACCCGGCATCCTGGAGGGCACGGAAAATTCGGTCCTCGGTGTACCGGTACGGGATGAACAACGACGTCCCTAGATCAACCCGCTGCTCGTCGTCCATGCCGCCCTCGGCTCCATCGCCCATCTGATTCCACGAGGTTCACACCCTACGTCAACGCCGCCGAGGCAGATCGCCGCCGATCCGACCGCGGTGGCGCGTGCGCAGCGCTGCGCTCGCTGTGTTCCGCACGGGCCGTCTACGCCTCAGCGACTTCACACCAGTTGCCGTTGTGATCAGTGCTGCTGTGCGGCTATATTAGTAAATATTCCTGACTAGTTTGGGTGGCGGCTCCGATGGGGGACGGGCGGCTCAGCTGTGGGTGGCCGCCGTCAGAATCTGCCTGCTGCCGGCCAAGAGGAGGACATGTCGCCACCACGAAGCGTGGCCGGATTCGTGCGGCACCGCTCGCGAACATGATGCCGAACGCCGATTCGGAGCGGATGAAGTAATCGCGTGCAGATGGGTTGTTCTGGCTGAGGTATGCCCGCCGGGGCCTGGGCTGGGCAGGAGAGCATTGCCGGGGCGCTTGTCGTCGTTTCAGCTGGGCGATCATCCGGACGAGGGGTGCGGTGGGCGTACCGCCCTGGGCAGGTCCTGATGCCTTGGCGGCGGGGTTCGATGAGGCCCGGCGGCGGATACGGTTGGGAGCCATGATGCCGGAACCTCCAGGCGGGGAGCGCGCCCTGCGGAGCAAGTTCATGTTGATCTTTCGCGGGGGCGCTGTCGCGCGGCACGATCTGTCGCCCTCGGAGCTTCAGGCCCACGTCGAGAAGTGGTATCGCTGGTCCGATGAGCTGGCCCGGCAGGGCCGGCGCAACGCCGGAACCGCGCTCGACAACCCGGGGGCCACGGTCCGGGGCCACGAGCGCGTGGTCACCGACGGCCCGTACGCCGAGTCGAAGGATCTGGTGACCGGCAGCATGATCGTCGAAGCCGCCTCCCTGGAAGACGCCATCGACGTGGCGCGCACGTGCCCGACCTACGAGTTCGGCGGTTCCGTCGAGGTGCGGCCGGTCCAGGACCATCGGATCTGAGGCTGGTGGACGAAGGGCCCGCCGCGGTGTCATCTGCGGAGCTGGTCGAGGACCTGTTCCGGAAGGAGTACGCGCACCTGGTCAGCGCGCTGACCCGGGTCCTGGGCCCGTCCAACATCCCGCTCGCCGAGGACGTCGTCCACGACGCGCTGGTGAGTGCCATGCACGCCTGGCGTTTCGGGTTGCCGCAGGACCCGAAGGCGTGGATCATCCGGGCCGCCCACAACCGGGCGATCGACATCATCCGCCGGGAACAGCGCCACCGCTCGTTCCTGCCCGAGCTGGCGACGACGACGGCGCTGGCCGGCACGATCGAGGCGGCACTGGCCCCGGCCGCCGAGAGCGCCAGCCAGCTGGCGATGATGTTCGCGGTTTGCGACCCCGGCCTGAACCGCGAGACGCACGTGACCCTGATCCTGCGGTGGCTGTGCGGCCTGTCGCCCAAGGAGATCGGCCAGGCGTTCCTGGTCGACACCCAGACCATCGACCGACGCCTGCACCGGGGGCGAGGCCGTCTGCGTCAGCTGGGCCGGCTGCCCGACGTGGACGACCTGCCTGACATCGACACCCGGCGGGACTCCGTCCTGCGATCGCTCTATCTGCTGTTCAACGAGGGCTACCACGGCAGCAACCCGCAGGACCCGGTACGCCCGTTCCTGTGCGAGGACGCGCTGCGTCTCACCGAGCTGCTGCTGGACGCCAAGGCGACGGCGCATCCGGACGTGCACGCCCTGGCCGCGCTGTTCTGCTTCGACGCCGCCCGCCTGCCGACCCGCCTCGACGAGCACGGCGTGTTCGTCCCCCTCGAGGACCAGGACCGGAGCCGCTGGGACCGGGCGCGCATCGAGCGCGGTCTGATGCACCTCGCCCGCTCGGCCACCGGGGACCACATGTCCCGTTGGCATCTGGAGGCCGGCATCGCCTGCGAGCACGCGATAGCACCGTCGATCCAGAAGACCGACTGGGACCGGATCGTCGGCTTCTATCAGGTCCTCGCCCGGCAGTCCTGGAGCCCGATCGTGGCGCTGAACCGCGCGCTAGCCGTGGCCGAACGGGACGGTATCGACGCTGGCCGCCGCGAGTTGATCGCCTTGGCCGGGGAGCGGAAGCTGTCCCGGTATCCCTTCTACTGGGCGGCCCGGGCTGACGTGGAACGGCGGGCCGGCTGCCACACCGCGGCCCGCGATTACTACGAGCACGCCATTGCGCTGGCCCGGAGCCCGGCCGAGCGCGTGTCCTTCGAGCGGCGGATCGAGAGCCTGGAAATCTCCTAGCGCGTGTCCGGTTCCGGCGCCCGCCATTCGTCGTCCTCCTGAAGCTCACCCGATGAGACCAGGAGAGAGGAGAGAAATGAACGATCTACTCGCCAGCGCCGTCGCCGCGCACGGCGGCCTGGACCGATGGAACCAGGTCAAGTCGATCACCGTCCACGCCTCTATTACCGGGGCCCTCTGGGCCCTCAAGAACAAGGAGGACGCGCTCAAGGACGTTCGCTTCGAGGTGGACACCACCCGGGAGCTGGTGACGATGGACTTCACCGGCCAAGACAAACGGTCGGTCTTCGAGCCCGGCCGAGTCTTCCTGCAACGTCGTGACGGCGCGCTCATCGACGCACGCGACGACCCTGAAAAGTCGTTCGACGGTCATCAGCTCCAGACCCCGTGGGACGACATCCATCTCGCCTATTTCAGCGGGGAGGCACTGTGGACGTACCTGAATACGCCGTTCCTCTACACCTGGCCCGGGTTCGTCACCGAAGAGATCACCCCGATCAAGGCCGACGGTGAAACGTGGCGGCGGCTGAAAGTGACGTTCCCCGAATCACATCAAAAGCCACACCCGCCAGCAGATCTCCTGCTTCGGCCCGGACGGGCTGCTGCGCCGCCACGACTTCACCATCGACATCCTCGGCGGGGCCACCGCGCTGCTCTACGCCACCGGCTACCGCGACATCGACGGCATCATCATCCCCACCACGCGGCGAGGCTACGCCTGGCAGGGCGACTACCAGCTCATCCCGGAGCCACTGCTGGTCGCCATCGATATGGGCGAGATCACCATCCGCTGACCTCAGGCGGCTGGCTGACGGCCCGTCCGAGGCTGGCCAGTGATCACCAGATCAACCACTCGAGAAAGAGAACGGCAATGCGCAAACTGATCGAATCGACCCTCATCTCGCTGGACGGCGTCATCGAAGCACCCGAACGGTGGGCGAGCTTCGACGCCGAGGCCACGGCGTACTCCACCGAGGAACTGGGCAACTACGATGCGTTCGTGATGGGCCGGGTGACCTACGAGAAGTTCTTCACGAACTGGGGCCACATTACCGGCAACCCCTATATCGACCTCATCAGCGCCATGCCCAAATACGTCGCATCCCGATCCCTGACTCAGGCGGCATGGAACGCCACCCTCCTCGGGCCCGACCCATCCACCGCGATCGCCCGGCTGAAGGAACAGCCCGGCAAGGACCTCATCAAGTACGGCACCAGCCGCTTCGACGACACGCTCGTGCGAGACCACCTGATCGACGAGTTCCGCTTCTGGATCATGCCCGTCGTGGTCGGCTCGGGGCAACGGCTGTTCCAAGACGTAAACACCTCCGGCCTCCACCTCAGGCTCACCGACCACAGGAGGCTGGAGAACGGGTCGGTGATCCTCACCTATGCGCCCGGCTGATGAAGGTGCAACACCCGCGGCGGCGCGGCCGAGGCGGCCAGCCTAACCAGGCTGATGGCGACTGCCCAAGATGGGCAGCCTGGCGAGTGATCAACACCTTCGTGGCCGGTAGACGTCAGATCGGTGCTCGATGGCTACGACCGTGGCCAGGTGGACCGCTCGGTTCATGAAGTCGCTGGGCTCGGGGGCCATCTGCGCCCAGCGATCGGCAGCCGCGCTTCAGATTGGACCATGAAATTGCCTAGTCAGCGCCACCCTGGACTCGGGAATCCAGCGTAAGGCCAGGACGGCAGGGAGCCACTCGACCTGCGGCCGTGCACAAATCCGTGCACAAAGCACAGCAAGAAGGCCTCTCCCGGAACTGGGAGAGGCCTCTGACCTGCTGGAAATGGTAGCGGGGGTAGGATTTGAACCTACGACCTCTGGGTTATGAGCCCAGCGAGCTACCGAACTGCTCCACCCCGCGTCGCGTGGTCCTACTGTATGAACTTCCGGCGTCGTACGCAAATCAAACGGCGAATCTGGCTAGTGACCGGGGCTTCCGCGGCGCCGGACGATGAGGGCGACGGCGGCGATGATGAGGGCGCCGCCGACCAGCATCAGCGGGGTGAGCTTTTCGCTGAGGATGACGGTGCCGAGGATGACCGCGACCACCGGGTTGACGTAGGCGTAGGTCGCCACCGTGGAGGTGGGGAGGCTGCGGACGGCGATGGCGTAGGCGGAGAGGGCCAGGATCGAGCCGGGGCCGATCAGGTAGAGCAGGCCCAGCCAGGATCGGAGCGAGACCTGGCTCAGGTCGAACCCGCTGAACTCCCCGGTGGCGGCGGCCAGCGCGGTGATGATGACGCCGCCCACGATCATCTGCATGGCGACGGTGAGGAACGGGCGTTGCGGCAGGGCCTTCAGGCGGCCGGACAGGATCGTGCCCAGGGCCCAGCACACGCTGGCGAACAAGATGATCGCGATGCCGCCGCCGTCGGCGCCGCTGGCCGCCGCCCCATCCCCCAGCCCGGCCAGCAGGGCGACACCGGCCAGGCCGGTCAGCAGGCCCGCCATCGGCAGCCAGCCGATCCACTTGCGGGTCAGCCCGGCGTCCATGACCAGCAGCCACAGCGGGACCGTGGCCACCAGCAGCGACGCGAAGCCGGACGGGACGCTGCGCTCCCCCACCGAGACCAGGGCGTTGCCGCCGAGCAGGAGCAGCAGGCCGACGATCCCGCAGGCGACCCAGGCCCGCCGGGTCGGCCGGTCGGCGGCGCGCACCTCCGGGCCGCCGCCGCGCAGCGCGATCGGGAACAGGATCAGGCCCGCGATCAGGTAGCGCACCCCGGACAGCAGCAGCGGCGGGATCGTCTCCACGCCGACCCGGATGCCCAGGTAGGTGCCGCCCCAGACCACGTACACGACCAGCAGGGCGGCCCAGCCGCCGAAGGCTTTCGACCGTTGCGGTGACTCCGGGCGGGGGCCGGGGCCGGCTGGCTGATCAGGGACAACGTCTTCGGGCGAAGCGGTCGTGTTCATCACTGTCCAGCCTGCCGCCGGGCCGGGCTGGCCGCCAGTGGCAATAATGCCATTCAGCGCACGATTCCTGCCACTACAGCGGTGAGGGCCAGGGGCGCCGATTGGCTAAGAGGCAGAAGGGCGGGGGCGCAGATGCCAGGAGGCTGAGAGGCCCGGGCACCGACCGGCCGCGCCGGGGGGTGTGGGGTGGGTACGCTGGCCGCGTGTTGCGGCGGATCAGCGTACGGCGGATCAGCGCCAGCCCGTGGGTGCGGGCCGCGCTGCTGCTGGTGGCGCTCGGGTTCGCCGCGTGGGGACTGGTGTCCAAGTGGCCCCAGGTGCATTCGGCGCTGACCGAGCTGGCTTGGTACGACGTGGCCGGGGCGGCGGTGGCGGTGATCGCCGCGCTCGGGTTCCAGATGCTGGCCTGGCGGGCGCTGCTGGCCGACCTCGGGTCGCCGCTGCCGCTGCCGGCCGCGGTGCGGGTCAACTTCCTCGGCCAGCTCGGCAAGTACCTGCCGGGCGCGCTGTGGGCCATGGCCGGCCAGGTCAGCCTGGCCCAGGACTACCAGGTGCCCAAGCGGCGCAGCGGCGCCGCCAGCCTGGTCAGCATGGCCATCACGCTGGTGGTGGGGCTGGCCATGGCCGGGATCGTGCTGCCGTTGGCCTCGGCGGGCGCGCTCCGGCATTACTGGTGGGTGCTGATCTGCATTCCGGTACTGCTGGTGGGGCTGTGGCCGAGAGTGACGAAGTTCGGCTTGGATCTGGCCCTCCGGGTGGTGAAACGACCGCGGCTGGACCGGCCACTGACCCTGGGCGGCATGGGCCGGGCGGTGGGCTGGACCACGCTGGCCTGGGTTTGTTACGGGCTGCACGCCTGGCTGCTGGTCGGCGACATCGCCGGCAAGAGCCTGCACATCCTGCTGCTGGCGGCGGGCGGCTACGCGCTGGCCTGGGCGGTCGGGTTCGTGCTGATCCCGTTCCCGGGCGGCATCGGGCCGCGGGAGCTGGCCCTGATCGCGGTGCTGTCGCCGGTCATGCCCCAGGGTCCGGCCCTGGTGGTGGCGCTGGCCTCGCGGGTCGTGATGACCGTGGGAGACCTGCTGTGGGCGGGTGTCGCGGTGACCGTGGGACGCAAGGGGCGCCTGGGGCGCGAGGGACCGGTGGGACGCGAGGGATTGTCGGGGCCTGAGGGACAGACGGGACGCGGGAGGCTGGCAGGGCCCGAGGGAATGCAGGGACCTGGGGGGCTGGCGGGACGCGAGGGAGTCTCGGGGCAGACGGGATCCGAGGGAACGCCGGAGGTCAGCGGGCCATCGGTTCCAGGTCGGGAGGGTTCGGGTCCGGGCCAGGTTCCGGCTGGGGTGCGAAGCTCAGCAGGGCGTCCAGGTACTCCTTCCAGTAGTGACCCGGATCGGCGGCCCGCACCCCCGAACGCAGCCGCGCCACCTCCCCCGGCGCACTGATCCGGACCAGGGCCCGGAGCAGGTCGTCCTCGTCGTCGGGGGCACACACCACCCCGTCGACCCCGTCGTGGACCGGGTCGGCCAGGGCGCCGGCCCGGGTCACCACCACCGGGAGTCCGTGCTCAAAGGCCAGCCAGGCGTTCTGCGACGACGTGGCCGACCGGTAGGGCAGGACCAGGGCGTCGGCGGCGCCGAACAACGCGGGGATCTCGGGGGCCGGCACGTAGCCGGGGCGCAGCGTGACCCGGCCGGTCAGGCCCAGGCTCCCGATGAGGGCCCGGGTCTCGGCCTCGGCCCGGCCCCAGAACTCCCCGGCCACGGTCAGCGTCACGGGCTCCGGGCCCCGGGCCATGGCCCGCAGCAGCACGTCCAGCCCCTTGTACGGGCGCACGATGCCGAAGAACAGCAGATGGCACGAGCCGGAGGCGGGAACCCGGGCCACCAACCTTCCATCATCAACGGCGGCATGATCATCGAGCGGTGGCGCGGGGTCGGCGGCGGGCAGGTGCGGCGGCATCCGGGCCGCCGTGACCACGGCGCCCGGGGCCAGCCAGCGGGCCCGGGCCGCTTCCTGGGCGGAATGGGTCAGGGCGCCGCCCGCGGCCCGCAGCAGCCACTGGGTCAGCTGCTTGTCACCCGGCCGGCTCTCGTGCGGCAGCACGTTGTGGCAGATCACCACGGTCCGCGGGGCCGGCCCGGCGGTGCGGGTCCGGCGGCCGGGGCCCCGCAGGGCGGCCATGATGCCCAGGTAGGGCACGGCCTGGGGCGGGATCATCAGCGCGAACGCGACCAGGTCCGCGTCCCGGAGCCGGCGGCCGGCCCGCAGCCAGCTGGCCGGGTTGGCCCAGGACAGGTCCTGCCGGGTATTGGCGAAGGGCTCGCCGTCGGGGACTTCGACGGTCTGGCGGCCGCCGGGGTACAGGCCGGCCGGGTACTGATGGCGCCACGATTCGAGCACCACGTCGTGACCGGCGTCGGCCAGCCAGCGGGCCAGTTCGGTGGTGTGCCGGGCGCCGCCCCCCTTGTAGGGGTGCGCCGGGCCGATCAGCGCGATCCGCACGGAGCCGAGGATAGCCGGGGGTCAGGTGTCGCCGCGGGACCTCACGATCAGGTCGGCCAGCAGCGCCATCGAGGCGATGATCAGCCCGGTCAGGAAGATCAGCACGGTGTCGATGGCGAAGTAGAACGGGTGCCGGGCCATGTCGTAGATGCCCTTGAGGATGCCCAGGCCGAGCAGGAACAGCGCGACCGGCATGAGCACCTTGAGCGGGTTGAAGTACATCACCATGCGGAGCACCTGGAGGATGTACCGGTAGGCGTCGGAGACGAACTTGAACTTCGAGACCCCGGCCCGCTTGGCGTAATCGATCGGGACGTAGGTCACGCCGTGTTCGTTGGACAGGAACGACAAGGTGATCGTGGTCACGCAGGAGAACCCGGCCGGCAGCAGCCGCAGGTAGGGCAGGGCGACCTCGCGCCGGAACGCCCGCAGACCGGAGTTCAGGTCGGGGATCTCGGAGTTGGTCAGCTTCTCGGCCAGCTTGCGGATGAACCACTTGGCCGGGACCCGGACGAACTTGTGCGTGCCCTCCTCGCTGGTCCGCGCGCCCACCACCTGGTCGATGGTGGAATCGGCGTCGAGCATGGCGACCAGCTCGGGGATGCGCTCGTTGGGGTAGGTCATGTCGGCGTCGGTCCAGACCACGATGTCGCCCTGGGCCTGCTGGCTGCCGATCCGGCGGACCGTGCCCGCGCCGCCGTTGCGGGGGAAGTGCCGGATCTTCAGCCGCGGCAGCTTCGGCTCGGCCAGCTTGAGCCGGTCCAGGGTGGCGTCGGTGGAGGCGTCGTCCACCGCGATCAGCTCGTACGGCATCCCGCTGGCGTCCATGGCCCGGCTGATCCGCTCCAGCTCGCGCAGCACGTGGTCCTGCTCGTTGTAGCAGGGCAGCACGATGGACACGTGCGGGGCCTGGCCGTCGTCGGGCGTGCCCTGGTAGGTGAACTCGGGCTCCGGCTCGGGTTCGGGCGGGGGCATCATCGCGGCCGGGGCGGTCCCGAACGGGGACGCCGGGTAGGCGGGGTCGTCGACCACCGCGCCGGGCTGGTCGTAGCCGGTCGGGGTTTCGTAGGTCGGCGACGTGCCGTAGGTGGCCGGAGCGTTGTAGCCGGGTGGGGTGTCGTAGCGGGGGGCGCCCTGGTAGGCGGGGCCGTTCTCGTAGCTGGGGGCACCCTCGTAGGAGGGCGGCAGCTCGTAGGTGGGGGCCTGCTGGTACGTGCCTGCCGGGTCGTAAGGGGCTGGCATGTCCCACGGGGACTGCGGGGTCTGCGAGTCCGCTGGGGCTGGTGGGGCCGACGGGGCGGACGGGTCGTAGGCGGCCTGCGGGCCTGATGAGTCGTACGGGGCCGGTGGGGCTGGAGGGGGCGGCGTGTCGTACGGGGCCGGTGGGGGCGGCGCGTCGTACGAGGCGTGCGGGGGCGGTGGGGTGAGTGGGTCTGAGTCGAACGGGGAGACCCCGGGGACGGCGTCAAACGGCGAGGTCCCCGCGGGCGGGGCCTGGTCGTAGGGCGCGGGCGGCGGGTAGGAGTAGGCCGGGCCGGTCGGGGCGCCGGGAACGCCGCCGCCGTTGCCGTTGGCCCCGCCGGCCCCGCTGGCCGGGGCGCCGGGGGCGGGCCAGTCCTGCTCCGGCGGCCACGACTGGTCCGGGAACATGTCGTCCAGTGGTGACGCCGAGGGCGGCTGGGCCGGCGGTTGCTGGGCTGGGTCTCGGTCGGGACGCTGGGACCGGTCGGGCTGGCGCGACCCGCCCGAGCCGCCCGACCCGCCGGACCGGCCGCGCGACCGGCCGGGGCGTTCGTGAGACCCGCCGGCCCGGTTGCGCCTGGCCGGCTCGTCGGACCGGTCGCCGAAGGGCCCTGGTTCG
This sequence comes from uncultured Actinomycetes bacterium, assembly GCA_963828445.1. Taxonomy (GTDB): domain Bacteria; phylum Actinomycetota; class Actinomycetes; order Streptosporangiales; family Streptosporangiaceae; genus Bog-532. The sequence goes on along the minus strand of CAWHFP010000039.1, from coordinate 247,961 downwards.
CTAGGTGTGCTCACGCGTGGCGAGAATACTCTGCCGCCTGACTCGCCACGCCTCCTCCGGAGACTCCGCCCGGGTTCGACAGCCAGACCACGAAGTGAATGAGCCAGGTCCGGGTGGGTGGCTGGGTCAGTTCGTGGGCGTCCTGAGTGGTGAGCAGATCGAGGACCTTACGGGCCGAATCGCCGTAGGGAGCCAGCTGAGCCTGGGTGCCGGCCAGCAGGATCGGACGCCGCCCGGCCTTCTCGATCCCGGCCTCCACCGACGACACCTCGCTGGTGGTGGCGTTGTCGATGCGGGTCGTCGGGGTCTCGCACATCCCCCGGATGACCTGGCTGAACCGGTCGGCGGTGAGCGAGTCGACGATGACCACCGAGGCGTTCGGGCCGATCGCCGAGCACAGCTCGCGGACGGCCCGGTTCTCCCCGGTGCCCGTCCGTTTGAAGGCCAGGCCGTTGGCGGTGGCCCGGGACGAGCCCGCGGCGGTCTTGGTCGTGCCGACCCCGAAGGTGGTGACCGCCGCCGGGACCAGCAGCGCGATCACGCAGCAGACGGCGACGATGGCCGCCGCCACCGGGCTGGCTCCCAGCCGGCGGCCGCGCTCCTTGATCCAGGCCGCCATCCAGGTCGCGGCCAGGATCAGGCCCGGCAGCACCACCGGGACCAGGCGGCGGCTGGCCCACGGCTGGTCGGGGATGATGCCCGGCCGCCACAGCACGCTCACGATCACCCAGCCGGTGATCATCAGGGGCAGGGCCCAGATCCGGGCCGCGCCGCTGTCCTTCCAGGTGAGGAGGGATTTCAGCGTGCGCCGGGCCAGCAGGGCCAGGCCCAGCGTGCCCAGGATGACCGCGGGCACCCCCAGGTACCAGATGACCCAGTAGAGGCTGTCTTCGGAGTACTGGCGGTGGCCGTCGATGGCCAGGTGGGCCAGTTTCTGCAGCTCGGCCACGTAGCTGATCGTGCCGGGGTCGGTCTCGCCGCGGACGGTCTGGAAGTACGGGCGCACCGCGAACCCGATGACGACCAGGACGGTCAGCACCGCGACCGCCTCCGGCAGCCAGCGCAGCGGGCGGGCCCGCAGCGCGGACCGGGTCCAGCGCCGGAGGATCCGGACGTTGAGCAGGGCCATGGCGATGCCGGTCAGCGCGACCACCGCCGAGGGCGATCATGGCCAGCGGCCGCAGCGAGCTGGACAGCGAGTCCAGGTAGGGCCGGGACAGCACGAAGCCGTCGGCCAGCCCGTAGGCCACCCCGATGACCAGCCCGAGGCCGAACGGCAGGGCCTGGGCCCGCCGGGTCAGCAGCAGGAGGCCCAGGAACGGGATGGCCGGCAGCAGGTCGCTGATGCCGTCGATGCGGATGAGCAGGGTGAGCCCGATGGCCAGGCCGCCGAAGAAGGCCAGCGCCACGTTGGGGGCGGGCCCGTCCCGCCAGGAGGCGGGCACGGGCAGGGCCGTGGCGTGCCGCCCGCTGGTCAGGGTGAACGAGTCGGCCAGCATGCACAACCCGCCGAACAGCATGATCTGGGCCAGCGTCTCGCTGAACGTGTTCCGGCTGGTGTACTGCTCGGGCAGGCTGATGGCCAGGACCAGGGCCCCGGCCGGGGCCCAGCGGCCCCCGGCCAGCCGCCCGACCAGGCCGGCAAAAGCCAGCACCGCGGCGGCGCCGATGAACGGGGCCATGGCCACCGCGGCCAGCGGGCCGCCCGACCAGACCCCGATGGCCAGGATCATGGGCAGCCCGGCCATGAACTGGGGCACGATCGTGCCGCCGGACTGGAAGAAGCCCAGGCTGCCGAAGGTCATGCCCGCGTGCGGGCCACCGAACGCGGGCAGCGACTCCGGGATGTGGGTGCTGCCCTGATGCGCGATCCAGTAGGCGAACTGCAGGTAGCTGGCGGGGTCGCGCAGCACGATGATCTGCTGGGAGTTCTCGGCCAGCTGCCAGGCCGCGAACCCGGCCGCCACCACCAGCGTCCCGATCAGCGCCCACCAGGGAACGTCGGTCCTGGGCCGGGATTCGGCTCCGGTCGGGCTCGGCTCTGGTTCAGATTGAACGTCGGTGGGCTGGGAGTCCCCCGGAGCGGGCTGCGTCCCGGGAGCCGGCGCCTCCGGGGGTACCGGGCGGTCGCGGGTCCGGTCCCACAGTTCGCGCACCCCGTGCGGCCAGGCCGACGGCAGGTCCCGCATGACCAGGAACAGCAGGGCCACCGCGAGCGGGATCGAGATGATCAGCATCGGGATGTCGGAGAACCGGTTGGCCAGCAGCAGCGGCAGCCCGGCCAGCAGCCAGGCCATGACCAGCAGGGCGGGGGCGATCGTCACCGCCGCGAAGATCATGCCGGGCAGGCGGCTGGGACCGGAGCGCCGGGGGCGGCCGGAGCGGCGGCGCGGAAGGCGGCGGGTGAGGCGGCCCAGGCGGGACGGGTTCGGCTTATCCGGGCCCTCGGGGCTGGCCGGCCGGTCGGGGCTGGCCGGGCCCTCGGGGCGGGCCGGGCCGGAGTCTTCGCTGCTGGTGCCGTCCGGGGCGGCGGCTTCGGAGGCGGCGGCCTCGGGGACGGGGCCGGGCTCCTCGCCGGGGCTGTCGCTGAGCGTGCGGACGGCGGCGGTGTTGGCCCGGGTGCGGCTGGCCTCGTCCGTCGCGTCACCGGCGGCGTCGCCGGGGGCGCGGGTGTCGGCCGGGGCGGAGACGGACTCGTCCGGCCCGGACGGCCCGGCCTGCGGCGGGTCGTCGGACCGGTGGCTCGGGTCAGCGCCCTTGCCTGACGAACGGGGTCCTCGGCGCACGGACCTACTGTAGAGGGACCGTCCGCCCAACGGCCACGCGCGGCCATGGCGTGTTCACGGGCCGGGGCCATCGGGAACTCCGGGCCGGGTCCGATCGTCTCCCCTACCGTGGCCGGCCCGCCCCGGAACCAGGGCCGGATTTGACGGGACCCGCGTCGATATCGGTTCGTAAGTACCTTTGCCGTCGATTTGAACAAATATCTTTTTGAGACACGGTAAACATTAGGCACAGCAACGTCGCTGGCTGACTTCAGCACCTGGCACGACCACCGACGGGCGTCTCGCTAAAACCGCTGATGCGGACGCTAGGCACGGAACCTGGCCGCCGACCGCGGCCGGTTCCCTGACGGCCAGTAGAGGACCCGAGGAACGATGGACCGCCGACCCGAGAGTGGTCGTGACGCGATGCGCTCCGGTGCCCCCGCCGGTGCGGCCGGCCCCCGGTTCACGCCGCGGACGTACGAGCCCGGGACGTATGAACCCAGAACGGCGGGCACCCCGCGGCCCAGCCGCCGCCCCGGCTTCTCCCCGCATCCCGGGCCGTCGCGTGTGCCCGGGGCGGCCGGCCCGTCGCCGGTCACCGCGGCGAGCCCGGGCCGCCGGTCGCGATCCGGTTCGGCGTTCGACAGCGGCGAGCACCCGTTCGTCACCGAGTACCGGTCGGCCCACGTCCCGGCGCCCGCGCCGTCCGGCGGCGTCGGCACCGCGGTCCGGACCGATCCACCCGGCCCGCGTGCGCCTGGCCCGGCCGGGTCCGGCCGGACCCGGCGGCGGAAAGCCCGGCGGACCCAGCGGGCCCGACGGGCCCCGGGGCGGGGCCAAGCCCGGCAAGTCGCGCAAGCGCAAGATCCTCAAGTGGGCCTCGCTGGCCACCACGATCGTCCTGGTCGCCGCCTCGCTGACCGCCTACATCGCCTACCGCGACGTGGTCGACGGGATCAAGCAGGAGGACGTGTCCAACCTGCTCGGCCAGCACCGGCCGCCGGTGTACAACTCGGCCCAGAACATCCTGGTCATCGGCTCGGACAGCCGGGCCGGGACCAACGGCCAGTTCGGCAGCTCGCAGGCCATCCAGGGCGCCCGGTCGGACACGATGATGCTGCTGCACATCCTGCCCGACCACAAGGGCGCGGTCGTGATCAGCTTCCCGCGCGACTCGCTGGTGCCGGTCCTCGGCTGCCAGCCCGACGGGACCGGCACCAAGGGCCAGACCGCGGCCAGCGGCGAGAACGAGATGCTCAACGCGACCTTCGCGGCCGGGGGTGCGGCCTGCCTGTGGAAGACCCTGGAGTCGACGACCGGGATCCACATCGACCACTTCGTTGAGATCAACTTCGACGGGTTCCAGTCGGTGGTCAATGACCTGGGCGGGGTCAACGTCTGCCTGCCCGAGGCGATCAACGACCCGGCCTCGCACCTGGACCTGAGCGCGGGTGAGCACCACGTCAGCGGGGCTCAGGCCCTGGCCTTCGTGCGGGAACGGCACGTCGGTGAGGGCTCGGACCTGCAGCGGATTCAGCGCCAGCAGTACTTCATGGCCGCCCTGGTCCAGCAGATCGAGTCGCAGAACGTGCTGGCCAGCGTGACCAAGGTGTTCGCCATCGCCCGCGACGTGGCCAAGACGCTGACCACCGACAGCGGCCTGTCCATCGACGACATGAAGAACATCGCCACCAGCATGAAGGGCCTGAGCACCAAGGGTGTCCAGTTCACCCAGGTCCCGGTGGCCCAGGACCCGACCGACGCCAACCGGGTGATCTGGCAGCAGCCGCAGGCCACCGCGCTGTTCGGGGAGGTCGAGCACGACCAGGCCGTGAAGCCCAAGGCCGCGGCCAGCGCCAAGCCGTCGGCATCGGCATCGGGGTCGGCGTCGGCCGGCCCGGCGGTGAGCCCGGCCAGTATCCGGGTCAACGTGCTCAACGCGGCCGGCACCGCGGGCCTGGCCGCGCAGGCTTCGAACTCGCTGACCCAGGGCGGCTACCAGGTGGTCGGCACCGGCAACGCGGCCGAGCCGTCGGCGACCACGATCATCCAGTACAGCTCGGCCGATGAGGCGACCGCGGCCAAGGCCCTGGCCGCGGCGGTACAGGGCGCCCAGGTCCAGCCGGTCAGCGAGGCCAGCGGGGTGCCCAGCGACGCCGTCGACCTGATCCTCGGGTCCGACTACAGCGGCCTGAAGCCGGCGTCGGCCACCCCGTCGGCCGGGGCCAGTTCGGGCTCCGGCTCGTCCGGCTCGGGCTCGTCCAGTTCGGGCTCGTCGATCAGCAACGTGACCAAGACCTACGGCGGCATCAGCGGCAACGCCAACATCTGCGGCGACAAGAACGCCTTCAGCGGCCCCGACCAGCCCAGCGAGTTCGGCCCCTGAGCCACCCAGATCCCTCCTCCTGATTCAGGCGATTGCGCATTTGCCCCGATTCTTTTCGGGGTAAATGGCAATCGCCCCGACATGACGCAGCCCGGCGCGCGGCCGGGACGGATGGCCCCGGCCCCGGAACCGGGGCGGCACGGGGCACGGATGGCCGCAGCGCCCGCCCCGGTCAGGTACGGCGGGGCGGGGGGATGCGGGCCGACAAGGGCGGGCCCGGGTCGCCGGGGTCCTCCGGGGGCGGGACGCCGGCGGGGCTGAACGCGCGGGGCTGGGTGACCAGGCACAGCAGCAGCCAGGCCAGGATGCCGCCCGGGTAGATGAAGTAGCCGAAGCGGGTGGCCGGGGCCAGCACGAACATCACGGTCAGGGCCACGATCAGCCGGATCGCAGCGGCCGGGACGTGCCGGGGCGGGCGGAAGATCAGCGACCCCGCGATGGCCAGGGCGGTGGCCACCAGCGCGGCGATCACGCACAGGCGGCCCAGGTGGCCGGTCTCGGCGATCAGGTGCCCGGGCAGCGGGCTGACCGCGGCCGAGGTCACGCTGGCCAGGCCGAGCGGGAACAGGATCGTGTTCTTGACCAGCGACTCGGGCTGGATGACGGCGAACGGGCCGACCAGCACCGCGACCACCCCCAGGGACACGGCGGTCATGATCGCGGCGGCGCGCTTGCCGTCGCGGGCCAGGGCCAGGCTGATCGCGACCACCACCGCGGGCCAGGCGGTGGCCTTCATGGACGCGGCCACGCCGAAGGCCAGGCCGGCCTCGATCGGGCGCGGGTGCCGCCACATCAGCGCGAAGCCCAGGCAGATCATGGCGATGATCGGCACGTCGGTGCCGCCCACGGCCAGCTCGAAGGCGATGATCGGGGTGGCGGTGACGAACACCGTCCAGCGCCCCACGTCCCGGGCCCGGGCCACGCGCAGGGCCAGCGCGAAACAGCCCGCGAACACCACGCCGAACCACACCCGCGGGTCGGCCAGCGGGTTGTGCGGGGCCACCGTCCACAGCAGGGCGAAGAACGTCATGGCCGGCAGGTAAGGGTTGTAGGCGTTCGGGTTGCGGGTGTGCCGGAGCAGGCTGGGGGCCTCGTACGGGGTGCCGTGGTGCACCAGCAGCTCGGCCGAGCGGATGATCACGTACACCTCGGGCTGGCCCTGGCCGGTGACCGCCATCCAGGCCAGCGGCGCGATCAGCGCCCCGGCCAGGCTCAGGCCCAGGGCCAGGTCGGCGCCATGGGAACGCCAGGCCAGCACGGCCACGGCGGCCAGCGCGTACCCGCATGCGGCCATCAGGCCCCACATGCGGTGCAGGTGGTCCGACGAGACGAGCGTGACGCCCAGGCCGAACAGGCCACAGACCGCGAACGCGGCCGCAACCCAGCTCCGGTGCCGGGTGACCAGTGACGACCAGGACAGTTCCGGGCTCGCCCGCCAGACGCCCCCGCGTACTGGGCTACCGGTCAGCAAGGACATCCAAGATCCTCCCCGCGCGAGATCCTATCCCTTGCCCCGATCGAGGCTACCGTGGGCGCGCGAACCGCGCAGGTTGGTTAACCCCCGGTTCACGACCTCTGGCCAGCTCGGGGCGGGAACGTGAACCGCCGGGCGGATCAGGCGGTGTCCAGGCCCTCGGAGTCGGACTGCGGCTCGGGCCGGCCGGGTGGCCGGGCCCGGCGGACCGGGCCGCCCCGGTGCGGGGGCAGCCGGGCCGAGTAGATCGAGTAGCCGTCGACGTAGCGGGACACGATGGTGGCCGTCACCGTGGCCGCCAGCATGGGGACCATGATCTGGAACCCGCTGTGGGTGAGCTCCAGGGTCAGGGCCAGGCCCGCCAGCGGAGCCTGCATGGCCGCGCCCAGCAGGGCGGCCGCGCCGATCAGGGCGTAGGCGCCGGGCGGGGACCCCGGCCAGAGCGCGCTCCAGGCGATGCCGACGGCCCCGCCGAACACGGCCCCGGTGCTGAACGTCGGCGTGAACAGGCCGCCGGTGGCCCCGCTGCCCAGCAGCATCGAGGTGACCAGCGGCTTGAGGAAGAACAGGGCCGCCAGCAGCCCGAACCCGCCCGCCCCGACGAAGGCGTCGTGGGCCATGTCCCGGCCGTTGCCGAACAACTGCGGGTAGGCGAACCCGATCAGGCCCAGGATGCCGAACGCCACCACCATGGCCGGGATCGACCGCCAGCCGGTGAACCGGTAGTAGGAGACCCAGCCGATCAGCCGGATGTAGGCGGCGGCGATGAGCCCGATCACCGGGCCCGCCAGCAGCGACCAGACCAGCAGCGGCACCGTGAACCGGTAGGCCGGGATGTCCAGGTAGGTGGCGTGGGCGGGCAGGTAGATCCAGGCCACCGCGGTGGCGATGCCGGAACAGGCCAGGGCGGGCAGCACGACCGGCAGGGCCAGGGTGCCCACCATGACCTCGGCGGTGAACAGCGCCCCGGCCAGCGGGACGTTGTAGACCGCGGCCAGCCCGGCCCCGCCGCCGCAGGCGACCAGCAGCCGCCGCTGCCCGACCGACAGGTGGGCCCAGGTGGCCAGCAGGCTGGCCGACACCCCGCCCATCAGCTTGGGGGCGGCCTCGCGGCCGAGCGAGGCTCCCATGCCGATGACGACCTCGGAGATGACCGCCGTCCCGGCCGAGCGGCGGAACGACAGCTGGCCGTCCCCGTTCCAGACCGAATCGTCGATCTCGGACCGCTCCCCGCTCGTCCACCGGCGCAGCAGGTACCAGGCGACCCCGCCGATCAGGCCCGCCAGCAGCAGCGAGATCAGCCGCCGCGGGTCGGAGGCGTGCCGGACCCCGTCCTCGAGCGGGCCGGCGTTGAACCCGAAGGCCAGGTGCTCGACGCTGTACAGGATCCACATCAGCAGGTCGCCGAACAGGCCGGCGGCGATCCCGGTGGCCACCAGCACCATCCAGAACAGCGGGCTGAGCGCGGTGTCGCCGTCGCTGGTCACGTTGGGCTGCTCGGTGGCGCCCCGGCCCGACGGCAGCCGGGTCCTCATCAGCGGCTGCGGGATGCGCAGGCGCTCGCTCGGCTGCTGCCCACGGCGCCAGAGCGCGGACCACATCTGAGCCGCCTCCCGCGAAGTTGTCCGTCCCCGGGACCTCACTGTAGTCAGTACCGGCGGCGCGTGTTATCGCAGGTCAAACCCTGTTAAATCGGTAGGTTTGGAGGTCGCTGGCGGTCCGGCCGCCTCACCCGGCCGCGGTCTCGGCGGCGGCCGGGCCGGCCACGGCCGGCTCGTCATGGACACCCAGCCAGCGGGTCAGGAAGTCCCGGGCCAGCAGGACCCACAGGTACCCGGCCAGCAGCACGCTGGCGGCCGGGGCGATGCCGAGGGCGGCGCCGATCCCGAGCACCAGCATGCGGATCTCCCAGCCCAGCCCGGTGACGTCGGCGGGCCGGCCGTCGGCGGCGGTGGGCGGCCAGGTCAGGCGGTAGGCCGCGGAGAACGTGCGGATCCGGCCGGTGACCGGCCAGAAGATCCGGTGCCGGGCCCGGTAGGCCACGTCCAGGTGCCGCAGCACGACCCCGGCCACCAGCGCGAACACCAGCGGCGAGGGCACCTTGTGGGTGAACGCCAGGGCGGCCAGGAACAGGTACTCGGCGGCCTGGATGGCCGCGGGCACCAGCCAGTCCAGCCGGCCGTCGTGCGGGTGGCTGGAGCCCAGGCCGGCCAGCAGCATGGCCTCCACCGGGGTCAGCAGCAGCACCCCGGACAGGTTGCCCATGCCCAGCGCGGCCAGCGCGCAGGTCACGAACAGCCCGACGAGCAGTGGTGGCACCGGGGGGATGCGGCCTTCGACCAGGCGGCCGAGCCAGAGCGAAATGGGACCGTCGTCGCGATAGGCGGCGATCTGGAAGCTGCCCACGCTCTCGGTCACCGAGGCGACCCGGGGCCGGCGCTCGGTGGGCGCGTCGGCCGGCCGCGACAGCGACAGCCCGCCCGGCATCAGGGTGGTGTCGGGGTCGTCGGCCTCGCCCTCTCCAGCCGGCGGCCCCTCGTCGGCCTCGCCCGGGCCGGTCAGGGCGCCGAGCAGGCCGCCGAGCGGGCTGATCGCGGCGTCCAGGCTGATCGAGCCGTCGTCCGGGCCGACCGGCCCGACCGGTCCCGCCGGCCCAGCGGCCAGGGCCGGGGCCCGCTCGAAGGTGCCGCCGTACCGGGCCGCGTCCCGCATGCCCACCGCCCGCGCGGTGAGCAGGTAGCCGATGGCCAGCACGCCGCCGGCGATGAGGACCATGAAGGCGATCCGGGGCCCCCAGATGCCGCCCACCACGATCACGATCAGGGCCCGCTCCCCGGCGGGCAGGGTCAGCGCCCGCTCCAGCCGGCGCCGGGTGGCCGACCGGGGCAGCCGGGTCCGGCCGCCGCTGTCCTCGGTGGCCCGCTCGTAGCACAGGTCGGTCATCCGCCGGACGGCCACCACGGCCAGGGCCAGCACGGCCAGGTGCCACACGCCGCCGGGGCCGCCGCCGATGACCCCGGGCACGCTGACGTCGCCCAGGCCGGCGCTGGCGGCCAGGCCCGCGTAGACCGCGCACTCGGTGATGGCCCAGCCGGCCGCGGCCAGCCAGTCCCCGGCGGGCTGGATGAACCCGGCCCGGGCCCCGGCCCGGGCCCCCAGGGAACCGATCGCGGCCAGCACCGGGCCCGGGGACAGGGCCAGCAGGCGACCGGACCGGCTGCACACGAAGGCCGCCAGCAGGGTGACCGCGGCCATGGCCTTGGCGCTGGCGATCGACTCGGTGAACCAGATGGCCGAGGCCAGGCCCAGGCCCAGGCTGATGCCCAGCAGCGCGGCCGGGGACAGGGCGCGCTCGCCGGCCCAGGCGGCCACGTCGCGGGCGATCGGGTCCGCGAACAACTCGGCGACCAGGCCGTCCTCGTCCCGGTCGGCGTCGCCGTCCGGGCGGGCCTCGACGAACTGCACGTCGACCCCGCGGCGGGCCAGTTCGCCCATGAGCGCGCTGACCGGGTCCGGGGCCGCGGGCCGCGCGGCCAGGTATTCGGCCGCCTCGGCCAGCGCGCGCAGGTCGGACCGGTCGACCAGGATGGCCCGGCAGTCGTCCCGGGCTTCGGCGTAACCGGCGGTCCCGGCGGTGTCCAGCAGCCGGGCCAGGGCCTGCCGGGGCACGGCCAGGTCGTCGCCGCAGATGAGCACCGGCTCGCTGGTGGCCCGGGCGGCCGCGGCGATGGCCAGGAGCCCGCCGCCGGACCCGGCGTCAGCGGTGGCGTCCACCCGGCGCACGCCGAGCGACGTCAGCTGGCCGCTCAGCCCTGCGGCCGGCTCGGCCCCCAGGACCAGGGCAACGGTCATCGGACGTCCTCCCAGCGGCCCACCGACCGTACTGCGCAGGCGCGCATCGGCCCACAACGTTCCCCGCAGATTACCGAGCTAACCCCCTGAATACCCGTGGACACGCGGCGCGCCGTCTCCCGGGCCATCCAGTAGAGTCCGCCTCATGCGGATGGTCGCGGTCGTGCTGGCCGGTGGATCGGGCCTGCGCTTCGGCGCCGGAGTGCCCAAGCAGCTGCTGGAGCTGGACGGCCAGACGCTGCTGGAACGCTGCGTGGCCACGTTCGACGCGGCCCCCGGCGTGGACGAGGTGCTGGTGGTGATGCCACCGGGCCGCACCGCCGACGCCAAGGAACTGCTGGACGGGCGGGGTCCGCATGGTCGCGGTTACGCCAAGCTGACCGGGATCATCGACGGCGGCACCACCCGGCCCGGCTCGACCCGGGCCGCGCTGGCCGCCATTCACGCTGCCCGGGAGGCTGACCCGGGCACCAGCCCGGAGGAGTGGGCGGTGCTACTGCACGACGCGGCCCGCCCGCTGGTCGGGCCGCGGATCATCGCCGACTGTGTGGCCGCGCTGCAGCGGGTGGAGGCGGTGGGGGTGGCCGTACCCACCGCCGACACCATCGTGGTGGTCGACGGCGGCGTGATGACCCAGATCCCGCGGCGGGACACCCTGCTGCGCTGCCAGACCCCGCAGGGGTTCCGGCTGCCGGTCATCACCCGGGCCCACGAGCTGGCCCGGGCCGACCCGGACTACGAGCCCACCGACGACTGCGGAGTGGTGCTGCGCTACCTGCCCGAGGTCCCGGTGCACGTGGTCGAGGGCAGCGAGCAGAACCTGAAGATCACCTACCCCCGGGACCTGGCCATCGCCCGGGTCCTGGCCGAAGAGGATTAGACCATGGCTGACGCCTGGACCCCGGAGCAGCTGGACCGGATCGGCCAGTCCGAGGAGCTGGAGATCGCCAGCAGGCGCGCGGACGGGACGCTGCGCCGGTGGACGCCGATCTGGGTCGTGGCCGCCGACGGCCAGGTCTACGTGCGCACCTGGCACCGGCGGACCACCGGATGGTTCGGCGACGTGGTCGGCTCGCACCGGGCCCGGATCCGGGTGCCCGGCCTGGAGGCCGGGGTCAGCGTCGAGGACGTGGGCGACGGACCCGGTGACCTGCGGGCCCGCGTCGATGCGGCCTACCGGGACAAGTACGGGCGCTACGGCGACGGCTCGGTCGGGCAGATGGTCGGCGACGCGGCCGCGGCCGCCACGCTGCGGCTGATCGCGGAACCGGACGATCAGGGCTAGGCCGGGCCGGGGCCGTCCGGGGCGTAGAGCTTGCCCAGGGTGGCCACCAGCTGCTGCTGTTCGGCCGGGCTGAGCCGTGCCGAAGAAACGCTGGTCGTACCGGGCCACGGCCTCGCGCAGCTCGGCCAGGGCCGCCCGCCCGCGGACCGTGATCGTCACCAGGTGCCGGCGCCGGTCCCGGGGGTCCCGGGTCCGCTGGACGTAGCCCAGGGCCTCCAGGCCGTCGAGCAGCTCGACCATGTTGCCGCTGTCGACCCGGGCCGCCGTGCACAGCTCCTGCTGGGAGACGCCGTCGCTGCCGTCCAGGATCAGCAGCACCAGGTACTGCTGGGGACGGACACCCCAGCCCGCCAGCACGTCCTTGAACCCGGCCCGCACCGCCGCCCCGACCCGGGACAGCAGGAAGCCGGGGTCGGCCGTGAGCTGGCGCAGTGGCGCCTGTTCGTCCATCACCATTAGGCTAATGCCGACAGTAACTGTTACGGACAGCGATTACGTCAGCCCTGGGAGGCGACCGTGAGCCCCGACCGCAGGCCCTCCGAACCCGCGGGCGCCGCGATGCGCGCATCGGACGCGGACCGCGACCGGGCCATCGAGATCCTGGCCGCGGCCAGCGCCGAGGGTCGGCTGAGCCCGGAGGAGTACTCGGAGCGGAGCGACGCCGCCCTGGCCGCCCGCACCCACGGTGACCTGGCCCGGCTGACCGACGACCTGCCCGCCGCCGAACTGGTGCCGCACCCGGCCGGCGATGGGGCCGGCCGGCTCCGAGCACCTCACCGCGGTGCTGGGCAACGAGTCCCGCAAGGGTCACTGGGTCGTGCCGCCGCGTCTGGTGGTCCGCTCGGTGCTGGGCGACTGCCATCTGGAGATGCAGGACGCGACCTTCCAGCAGCAGGTCACCACCATCGACGTGACCGCCCGGTTCGGGGCGATGACGATTTACGTCCCCGACGGCACCGATGTGCGGCTGACCGGCCGGGCCGTGCTCAGCGCCAAGTCCTCGGAGCTGAGGGGGGCACCGCAGCCCGGGGCGCCGGTGCTGATCGTGCGCTGCGATCTGTTCTGCAGCGCGGTCACCGTTCGCCGCCCGGACTGGCGGATGCGGGCCCGGAAGGCCGTCGGCGCCTAGTTCTTGATCGCCTGCTTGACCAGGGTCCGGCCGAAGTCCCACATCAGCCCGCTGCCCTTGCTGGCGTCCTCCATGACCTCGGCGAACGACTCGGTGAACAGCTTGACCTCGGTGTCGCTGATCATCAGCGGCGGGATGAGCTTGATGACCTCCATGTGGTCACCGGAGACCTGGGTCAGGATGCGGTGCCGCTGGAACAGCGCGACCACCACCATCTGCGCGAACAGGCCCACCCGGGCCTTCTGCAGCATGGCCCAGTTCGTCCGGGCCTTCAGCCCGGACGGCCGGCCGAACTCGAGGCCGATGATCAGGCCCTTGCCCCGCACGTCCTGGATCAGGTCGTGCTTGGCCTGCAGCTCGCGCAGTGCTCCCATGAGCTCCTCGCCCCGGCGGGCGGCGTTCTCGACCAGGCCTTCGTCGTCGATGACGGCCAGCGCGGCCAGCCCGGCCGCCATGGCCAGCGGGCCGCCCTTGAACGTGGTCGAGTGCTTCATCAGCTTGTCCATGGACGAGTACACCGACGAGTAGATCTTGTCGGTGGTCAGCATCGCCCCCACCGGCACGTAACCGCCGGACAGCGCCTTGGCCACGGTCACGATGTCCGGGCGGACGTCGCCGTCCCACTCGTAGGAGAAGAACTTGCCGGTGCGGCCCAGGCCGACCTGGACCTCGTCGCAGATCAGCAGCGCGCCGTGCTGGTGCAGCAGGGCCTTGGCCGCGGGCAGGAACCCGGGCGGCGTCATCATCACGCCGTGGCCCTGGACCGGCTCGACGATCAGCGCGGCCACGTCGCCCCGGCGCAGTTCGGCCTCGAGCGCGTCCAGGTCACCGAGCGGGATCTGGGTGCCGGGCAGCAGCGGGCCGAAGCCGGCCTTGAACTCCTCGGCGCCGTTCACCGACAGCGAGCCGGTGGTCAGCCCGTGGAAGCCGTGGCGGGCGTAGACGATACGGCCCTTGCCGGTGGCGTGCCGGGCGAACTTGAGCGCCGACTCGACCGCCTCGGTGCCGCTGTTGCAGAAGAACACCCGCTCCAGCCCGGGCGCCTTGGCCAGCAGCCGCTCGGCCAGCAGGCCCTGGATCGGCGGGCAGTCGAACTGGGTCCAGGCCGCGAAGTCCAGCTCCAGCGCGTCGGCCAGCGCCTGCTTGATCACCGGGTGCGACCGGCCCGCCGCGAACACCCCGAACCCGGACAGGAAGTCCGCGTAGGCGTGGCCCTCGGCGTCGTAGAGGTAGGCCCCCTCGCCGCGCACGTAGTTCTTGTCGAAGCCGATCGTGCGCAGCGTCCGCGGCAGCTGCGGGTTCAGGTACCGGGTGTGCAGTTCGGCGCCCTCGCTGGCGTGGGCGTCCAGCAGGCTGCGCAGATCAAAGGTCATAACTCATTATCGTCATGATCGCCCGTGGGCCGCCCCATCCGGCGCAGCAGCCCGCGGGAGCTGGTCAGGAAGCCCGCCCCCCAGCACAGGTGCATGGTGGCCAGGGCCACCGGGACCCGGGACCGCACGCTGAGCGGCAGGTCCCGGCCCAAGACCGCGGCCACCCCGGTGATCCCGGCCAGGTAGGTGGCGGGCACGGCCAGGCCGAGGGTGAGCCAGCGGACGCCGTCGGGCGCGCCCGCGGCGATGCCGGCCAGTCCGGCCACCCCGGCCACGGTCCCGGCCGCGATGACCGACACCGCGGCGGGCGGGGCCAGGTAGCGCAGGTTGATGGTGCCCACGTGCTGGCGGGCGACCACCCGGCGCCAGCGGCCGTAGTGGAAGTACTGGGCGCCGAGCATCCGCGGGGTCGAGCGCGGCCGGTAGGTGACCCGCAGCTCGGGCTCGAACCAGATGACCCCGCCGGACAGCCGGATCCGGTGGTTGAGCTCCCAGTCCTCGGCCCGCAGGTACTCCTCGTCGTAGCCGCCGGCCTTCTCGATGGCCTCGCGGCGGTACACCCCCAGGTAGACCGAGTCCACCGGGCCGGGCTCGCCGCCGGTGTGGAAGCTCGCGCCGCCCACGCCCGCCTTGGAGGTCATGGCCCAGGCCACGGCCTGCTCGAACCGGCTGACGCCCTCGGCGGCCATCACGCCGCCGACATCGGCGGCCCCGGTCCGCAGCAGGGTCTCGACCGCGGTCCGTATGTAGCCGGGGGGCAGCATGGCGTGCCCGTCGACCCGGGTGATCACGCCGAACCGGGCCGCCTTGATGGCCGCGTTGACCCCGGACGGGATCTTGCCGGTCGGGTTGGGCACCACGGTCACGTGCGGGTTGTCCGCGGCCAGCTGGGTGGCGATGGCCTCGGTCCGGTCCCTGGACGGCCCGACGGCCAGGACGAGCTCGAGCTCACCCGGGTAGTCCTGCTCCAGGATGTGCCGGACGGCCTCGGCCAGGTGCCGTTCCTCGTTCCGGACGGGCATGACGACCGACACCGCCGGCCAGTCGAGGTCCGGCGACGGCAGGTCCGCGGGGGCTGAGGATGTGTGCGTCATGACGAGCGTCACGCTACTGCACGCGGCGGCCCTTTCGCCGCACAGATCCCCGATCACCCATGGGCGGGTGACCGGGGATCCGAGCTGCCATCCTGGCGGCGCTGCCTGGCGGCGTTACTTGTCGGCGTCCTCCAGGCCGGAGTCCTCCAGCATCTCGGTGACCAGCGCGGCGATCTGGGACCGCTCGGAGCGGGTCAGCGTCACGTGGGCGAACAGCGGGTGCCCCTTGAGCTTCTCGATCACCGCCACCACGCCGTCGTGCCGGCCGACCCGCAGGTTGTCCCGCTGGGCGATGTCGTGGGTCAGCACCACCCGCGAGCCCGACCCGATCCGGGACAGCACGGTGAGCAGCACCCCGCGCTCCAGCGACTGGGCCTCATCCACGATCACGAAGGCGTCGTGCAGCGACCGGCCCCGGATGTGGGTCAGCGGCAGCACCTCGATCATGTCCCGGGCCATCACCTCGTTGATGACGTCCTGGGTGGTGACCGCGGACAAGGTGTCGAACACCGCCTGGGCCCACGGGTTCATCTTGTCGGCCTCGGAGCCGGGCAGGTAACCCAGCTCCTGGCCGCCGACCGCGTACAGCGGCCGGAACACGATCACCTTGCGGTGCTGGCGGCGCTCCATGACCGCTTCCAGGCCCGCGCACAGGGCCAGCGCCGACTTGCCGGTACCGGCCCGGCCGCCCAGGGAGACGATGCCGACCTCCTGGTCCAGCAGCAGGTCCAGCGCGACCCGCTGCTCGGCGCTGCGGCCCCGCAGCCCGAACACCTCACGGTCGCCCCGGACCAGCTGGACCGACTTGTCCGGCTTGACCCGGCCCAGGGCGCCACCGCCCTCGGACACCAGCACCAGGCCGGTGTGGCAGGGCAGGTCGCGGGCCTCGGGGCAGTCCAGGGTGCCGCTGGAGTACAGCTCTTCGATGTCGGCCCGGGGGACGGTCAGCTCCCTCATGCCCATCCAGCCGGAGTCGGCCGGCAGCCCGGCCCGGTACTCCTGGGCCGGCAGGCCGACCGACGCGGCCTTGACCCGCAGCGGCAGATCCTTGCTGACCAGCACCACCTCGTGGCCTTCGGCGGCGAAGTTACAGGCCACCGACAGGATCCGGGTGTCGTTGTCCGCCAGCCGCAGGCCCGCGGGCAGCACCCCGGTGTCGGTGTGGTTCAGCTCCACCTTGACCGTGCCGCCCACGTCGTTGACGGGCAGCTCGGCGTCCAGCCGGCCGTGCTCTATCCGCAGGTCGTCAAGGAAGCGCAGCGCCTCGCGGGCGAAATAGCCCAGCTCCGGATGGTGACGCTTGGCCTCCAGCTCAGTGACGACGACGAGCGGCAGGACCACGAGATGCTCTTCGAACCGGGTGAAGGCACCCGGGTCCGAGAGCAGCACGCTGGTGTCGAGCACGTACGTACGGCCCTTGCGGGACCGTCCAGCGGGCGTGCCAGCGCGACGGCGGGTCTTGGCCGGCGCGGGGACTGGCTGATCGCTGGATTGCTGCGGACCACGGCGAATCGAGGAACTGGCCACGCGATCTCCCTTGGATGCCCGGATTGGCACCCTGCTAGGAGCCTGTGCCCGGAGAGGCGCGCGTTACCTTGAACCGCGCGGCGACCATGGCGGTCACCGCCGGCATCGGCTAGTCCGGCGGGCCGATTGGCCCGTCGCCAGCCGATTGGCGAGTAACGCTCACAGGCGTACCGGACGGACCGGGGAAGACCCACGAAGGGCCTTGATCCGGCCCTTCCTTCATCACGCCTGCGTCCGGAAACGCGAACGCTTCGCAAATCCAAGGGCCTTCCCGCGAGCGGCGCTTACCGCCCGCACTTCGAAGGTACCTGGATAACCACCACTCTGGAAATACCGAGAAGGCTACAAGCTAGGAAACTCCAGGTGAGGCGGCTGTAGCAGGCCTTTGCGGCGACACGCCGGCCTATTCAGTGCCCAATCCCCGTCCGCTTACACCCACAAAGTCCGATTGCCGGAACGCAGGGCTGCCCGCTAACCCAGATAAACGACGTTCAAACATTAAATTTGGCGCTATCCAAGGGGAGTTCGCGGTGTTGGGCCGGGGGGCGACCACCCAGAACCCCCGGTACGCTTCGCGCCCGCGCGGACCGTCTCTAGGCGCCGAATCTCCGGCTGCGGGCGGCGTAGCTCCTGAGCGCGCGGAGGAAGTCCACCTTCCTGAACGCGGGCCAGTAGGCGTCGCAGAAGTAGAACTCGGAGTGGATGGTCTGCCAGAGCAGGAAGCCGCCGATGCGCTGCTCGCCGGAGGTGCGGATGACCAGGTCCGGGTCGGGCTGGCCCGCGGTGTAGAGGTGTTCGGCGATGTGCTCGACGTCGAGGATCTCGGCCAGCTCCTCGATCGGGGTGCCGCGGTTGGCGTGTTCCAGCAGCAGCGAGCGGACGGCGTCGGCGATCTCCCGGCGGCCGCCGTAGCCGATGGCCACGTTGACCAGCACCCCCGGGTAGCTGGCGGTGGCGGCGGCGGAGTCCTTGAGCCGGTTGGCGGTGTCGGCGGGCAGCAGGTCCAGGGCGCCCATCGGGTTCAGGTGCCAGTGCGCGTCGGCCAGCCGCTGCACGGTGTTCTCGATGATCTCCAGCAGCGGTTCCAGCTCGGCGGGCGGCCGGGTCAGGTTGTCGGTGGACAGCAGCCAGAGCGTGACCACCTCGACGCCGGCCTCGCGGCACCACTCGAGCAGCTCGAAGATCTTGTCGGCGCCCTTCTTATGGCCGCTGCTGACGTCGAGCAGGCCGGCCGACCGGGCCCAGCGGCGATTGCCGTCGCACATCACCCCGACGTGCCGCGGGATCGCTTCCGGCGACAGGGACGCTTCGAGCCTGCGCGCGTAGACCCGGTAGACCAGGCTTCGAAATCCCATGCAGAGACCTTCCTGTCACCCTGCGCACCTGTGGAAACGGTATCCAACGTTGCTGAACTATCGGCAAAGTGCGGGGTGAATTTGGACCGCCGAAACACGCCGCAGGCCGGGACGCCCAGGGTTCCGGGGCACGGAACCCTGAAGCCTCCCGGCCCACTGAGCCGGTACTCGGCCGGCACATTGGGCCGGCGTTGAGTGCCTGCGAGGTCAGCCGATCGACTTGACGATCGAGGCGTCCAACCCCTCAAACGACGCGAGGTACTCGGTACGTTCCCGCTTGATCCGCTCCACGGCGGCGTCGTACTCCTCGGTCCGGCCGGTGCGCTCGTACAGCCGCCGCGGCTGGAGGATCTCGATGTCGTCCACACCCGGGACCGCGGTGGCGATCTCGTAGCCGAAGTCGGGGTCGGCGGTCCACTCGATGGTGTCCTCGACGATGCCCTGGACGATCGCGGACGAGAACGGGATCGTGACCTTCTTGGAGTCCGGGTGGCCGTCGCCGCCGCCGACCCGCCCGGTGTTGAGCACGAACGCCTTCAGGTCGCGGGAGTCCAGCAGCTCCAGCATCCGGTTGCCCATGTCGGTCATGTCGCGCGGGAAGAACGGGTTGGTGCCGGGCACCCGGAGGAACTTGCCTTCCTCGTCCTTGCCGCCCGCGGACGTGCCGGTGGTCTCGCCGAGCATGAAGTAGGCGGCGGTCTGGGCCCGGTCCAGCCGGGCCACCCCGGGCACGATGTTCTCGTTGCGGTTCAGGATGAGCAGGAACTCGGCGGGCTCCAGCTGGTCGGCCGGCCACGGGTCGACGTAGGAGAACGGCCAGGTCGTGCGGCCGTTCTTGGTGTAGGAGGTGTCGAAGAAGTCGACCTTGCCGCCGGCGTCGACCGAGACGTTCTCCAGGTAGGCGTCCGGCTTGGTGGTGGCGTGGTAGATGGCCGGCTCGAGCTTCGGGTCCAGCCCGAACGTCTTGGCGAAGCAGCCGTTCTCGGTGGCGTGCACGATGCCGCCCGGCATCAGCGCGATGAAGTCGTCCTGGGCCGGCTGGCTGCCCAGCTGGGAGGTGAACGTGGTGGTGGTCTTGCCGGTGCCGGACAGGCCGACGATCAGCACGGTCCGGTTCCGGCCGTCGACCGGGATCACCTTGCAGCCCGCGTGCAGGGACAGGCCGCCGCGGTTGTAGACGATGTTGTTCCACATCCGCAGGCCACCCTTTTTGGACTCACCGAAGTAGTCCGAGTTCATGACCCGCGTGATGTTGGTGTTCAGGTCGACCGCGATCAGCCGGTCGTCCGGGTAGCCGGGGACCGGCAGGTTCGGCGTGTAGACGACCGTGGTGTCCGGCTCCCAGGTGTCCGGGTCGTACTCGTCGCCGACCGGGTAGTAGAGCTGCTTCTGCATGCCGGCCACATTGGCGTTGGACGCCTCCATGATGAGCCGGGCTTTGGTCCGGAAGTCCGGGTCGGGACCGATATAGCCGTCCACGACGACCACGTCCTGACCGGCGATATAAGCGTCCTGGGCCGCCGCGACCCGGTCGTATTCCGCTCGCGTGATCGTCTGCTTGCTGGCGTTGGTGGAATCTTCGACGATGTAGGTGGACTTGGTGCTCCGCGAATCCACACGCGCCTTCACCGCGACGTTTCCGAATTCGGTCAGCTGGCTGTTCGGCATTTTCTCGGTCAGTTCGCGCAGCCGTTCCGTCGACGGGTTCCACTCCACCGACGCCGCGTTCACCTGGTACACCACAGACACTCCTCCTCGTCGGGACGTCTCCCGCACATCCGCGGTCACCTAGCATTGGTATGCCCGGGAGCAGATGCGGTTTGGTGGAGTGTACCCCGGATACGCCGATTTAATTGGACCATGTAACCGGCGTCACAATGGTTCTCGGCGCTACCCTGAGAAACGATTCTGGCCTCAGGACCGGAGTTGGTATAGACCATTTACCAGCGCATGACACTTTCATGACGCTGCCCTTACCCGCGTTTTTGGTATAGACCTTTGCCGTCTCTTTTGCCTATTGGTTTAAACCACCGGGAATTGAGCCCGGGATTGAGCGGGCGGGCATTATTTTGCTCGCGGCGTCAGCGGTTCAGCCGGCGGCCCCGGCCGGGGTCAGTTGTGCGGGCCCTCGGAGCGGACCTCCTCGACCCGGCGCAGCGCGGAGCGCAACTCGGCCAGCCAGGAGTCCTCGTGCTGCCCGACCAGGCGGACACACCAGGCCAGGGCGTCGCTGCGGCTGCGGGCCACGCCCGCTTCGACCAGGGTGTCGAGGACGCGGCGTTCGGGTTGGCGGAGGCGGGTCATCACCGGCACGGACAGGGTGGTGTACATCTCGCTCTGACCGCCGCAGGTGACGCCCCAGGAGACCTTGCGGCGGAACCGGTGCTCGGCCTCGCGGGCGATCTCGACCCGGCGAGCCCGCGTCTCCTCCCGGAACCGGCGCATGCGGCCTTCGGCGGCGGCGGCCTTCTCGGCGTCGGACGCGCCTTCGTCGGTCTCGGGGTCCGGCAGGGCCCCGACCACGGTGATCTCTTCGCGGTCGGCCTCGATCGACGGGGCGCTGGTGAACCAGCCGGACGGGAGGCGGCCGGTGAACCAGCCGCGCAGGTACTCGCGGGGGGACTCGCCGGAGGCTTCCTCGGACCCGGTGGCGGTGCTCTCGTCGCTGGCGCTGTCGTTGCTAGCGCCGTCGTCGCTGGCGTTGGCCTCTTCGGCCGGTCCGTCCTTCGGTGTACTCATGTAATTATGATTACATTGGGGTTGGGTGGGGTCAAGGATGGCGGGCCCGCCGGGAGCGGACACCGGCTGCGGCGGCCTGGCCGGAGTGGCCAGGTCGGGGTGGCCGGGTCGCGTGGCCGGGTCGGGTGGCGGCCGGCGGGGCGCGATCAGAATGTCAGTCGCACCGGCCAGGATGATCTTGCCCCCGCTGGTGACGGTTACGTGGCCGGAAACCCTTGAACCGGCTTACTTTTTGTGTCGCGGGTATAGCTGGGGCGACTTTCGACCACCCCGGGTCGGCCGCCAGAAAGGGAACCCCACATGCTCCCCCGCCGAGTGCTCGCTTCCGTCACCGCCCGGTCGGCGGCGACGGTCCTGGTCACCGCGACGCTGGCGCTGGCCGGCTGCAAAATCGAGACGACCGGGGGGTCAGGCAGCGGGCTGGACTCCGGCACCAGCGCGGCCAGCGGGTCCGGGTCGACCTCGGTACCGTCCGGGCCGTCGCAGGCCGGTTCGCTGATCATCGAGCCCAACGCGGGCTTCTCACCGGTGTACCGCCTCATCGGCCAGGCTCACCACAGCATCAACCTGACCATGTACGAGCTGTCCGACCACACCGCCGAGGACGACCTCGGGGCGGCGGCCAAGCGCGGGGTCGACGTGCGGGTCATCCTGGACCGCAAGGAGAAGAGCAGCAACAAGACGGCCTACAACTACCTGCGCGATCACAAGGTGCAGGTGGTCTGGTCCTCGTCCAAGTTCACCTATACCCACCAGAAGACGCTGGTCGTGGACGGGTCCGAGGCGGTCATCATGACCGCCAACCTGACCAGCCAGTACTACTCGACTTCGCGCGACTTCCTGGTCACCGACACCAGCCACGCCGACGTCAGCGCGATCACCACCGTATTCAACGCCGACTTCGCGCACCACAGCATCACCCCCGGCGACGGCCAGGACCTGGTCTGGTCACCGACCGACTCCCAGGACAAGCTGCTCGCGCTGATCAACGGCGCCCGGCACAGCCTGCGCATCTACAGCGAGGAAATGGGTGACAGCACGATCGAGAAGGCGCTGATCAACGCGGCCAAGCGCGGGGTCGACGTGCAGGTGTGCGGCGAGAACACCGACGGCGAGTACGACAGCGACTTCAAGGAGCTGGCCCAGGGCGGCGTCCACGTCAGCTACTACAGCGACGACAACGGCTTCTACATCCACGGCAAGGTGGTCGAGGCCGACTACGGCGTCCGCGGCGCGGAAAAGGTGTTCATCGGGTCGGAGAACTTCTCCAGCACCTCGCTGAACCGCAACCGCGAACTGGGCCTGATCACCTCCAGCCCGACCGTGCTGTCGGCCATCGCCAAGGACTTCGGCACCGACTTCGCCCGCGGCCAGAAGGTCTCGTCCTAGCGGACGTTACTCGAAGCCGGGCCGGGCCGCAGTGCCGGAAGATGCCCGGAAGTGCCCTGGAACTCCAGTTCTGACGATGAGGATCGGCACCCTGCAGTCAGACTGGAGCAGGAAAAGGGGCAGACAGTTGGCCAGAATCAGGATCCAGCAACCAGTACCAGGGTGGCGCCACCGTCGACCGGCGAGCACCGGCGCTGAGAGACTGCCGAGGCGGATCGTGTTACCGCCAGAGCTGACCGTCGCCGACAGTAGAGGTGGGAATCCCGGCGGCGATCTGGCCCGGCTGCACCGTGGCTGAGTCGCCGACGGTCTTGGGATGGTCAACGCCGGGCGCCACGTCGCCGAGCAGCGGCCTACCTCCGGTCCGCGCTGAGCTATCTCGAACTGGGGCACTGGCTGCGCCAGGATCATCCCGAGCGTCGTCTCGAGACGGTGCCGGACGATTCGCCCTTCCGGATCCACGGCCCACATCGGCGGGAGGGCACCACTCTACCTGGAGTTCGGGGTGTTCGAGGGCCGTTCGATGCGGTGGTGGTCGCGCCACCTGTCCCAGCCGGACGCACGGCTGGTCGGTTTCGACAGCTTCGAGGGACTGCCGGAAGACTGGCGCCCGGACGTCACATCGGGCCATTTCCGTACCGGTAAGACTCCCGAGATCAGCGACAGCCGCGTGTCGTTCCAGGTGGGCTGGTTCGACGATACGCTGCCGCAGTTTGCTGTGCCGGATCACGACCAGCTGGTGATCAACGTCGATTCCGACCTGTACTCAAGTGCCGCCACGGTCCTGCGCTGGGCCGAACCGCACCTGCGCTGCGGAACGCTGCTCTACTTCGACGAGTTCTGGGACCGGGACCACGAGATGAGGGCGTTCAACGAGCTGCGGGCGAGGTCCCCGCACCAGTTCAGGCCGCTGGCGATCGCTCATGGCGGCGAGCACTGGCTCTTCGAGGTGCGCTGAGCCAGCTCAGCCGCGCGCCTCTCGCCGGTACAGCGATCGCGGCATGTACCGGCGCCCGGGTGGAACCGCGTTGAAGAGCGCACCGTCAGATGGACCGGGTAGCCAGTCAACGGCCGGCCCCCGGCCCGGTCCTTCCCGATCGCGGGGGAAGAGCATGCAATGCCCGCAGTGTGGTGCTGAGACGCCCGACGAAGAATGGAACTGCGCCTCGTGCCGCCTGAACGTCTACTGGGCGAGCCAGCACTACAAGGATCTCGCCGCAATACGGCAGCAGCAGGGGCTGCGCGCCTCCCCCGACACCCCGGCCTTCCTGCTGCAGGCCCATGAGCAGGCGATGAGCGAGCGCGCCGGGCGGGGCGGGAAGGTCGAGCACAAGGTACGCCAGATCGCCCGGCGAGCGATGCGTGGCAAGACCTGAACCGGTACTGCCCCGCCGCGCCGCCGATCACGAAAGCGCCTGGAATCGGCGCGGAATCTCCGCTGCCTAGTTTCTCACAGAGTCAGCCGCACTGGCCACGACACCCAACACGGTACCCGAGGAGGCGACGTGACGGCAGAACGAGGACCACTGCCGACGGCTCCTGGCCGTAGGGGCCGCCGGGCCGGGACTCCCCGGCCGGAAGCCTCTGAGAGCCAGCCGCGGAACCGCCAAACGGGCGGCCGGGGAATTCAATGCAGCGTGGGTGTCATGGCTTACAACGAGGAAGCCAACATAGCCCACGCCCTGGAGAGCATCCTCGGCCAGAAACTGGCCGCGAAGCGGATCACCGAAATTGTTGTCGTGGCCAGCGGCTGTCAGGACCGGACCGCGGCGATCGTCTCGGACATCGCGAGCCGTCAGCCGCGCGTGCGGCTCATCGAGCAGCCGCGCCGCGAGGGCAAGGCATCCGCTATCAATCTGTTCATCACCGCTGCACGTGCTCCCGTGCTGGCCATGGTGAGCGCCGACCTCTTGGTCGAGGACGGCGCTTTTGAGGCCCTGCTGGACGCCCTTCGCCGATCCGCTCGTAGGAATGGTCGGAGGGCACCCCACGCCGGTCAACGACGATCGGGACGTTCCTCGGCCACGCGGTGCACCTCCAGTGGCGGCTGCATGACCGCATCGCCCGCCAGGCCCGAAGCTCGGCGAGGTCGTCGCCTTCCGCAACGTCGTTCCCAGCATCCCGCTCGACACCGCCGTCGACGAGCTTTCCATCCAGGCCCTCATCACGCAGCTCGGCTACCGGCTGGTGTACGAACCACAGGCGGTGGTATACAACCGCGGCCCGGCGAACGATACCCGACTTCCTCCGCCAGCGACGTCGTATCTACTGCCGGTCATCTGCGCGTCCGCGAGCAGCAGGCGTATTCGGCGCCGACGATGAGCGCCTGGCGGGCCGGTCGTGCGCTCCTGCGATCGCGACCCCTGCCCGACGCCTCGGGCGGCATGTGGAGCAGCTCGGACCATCGGGCTCGAGGCCACCGCCCGCGTCGCTCGGCTACTACGACACGATGCGCCGCCGTCATTCGCACGCCGTGTGGGAGGTTTCCGGCACGACCAAGGGCCAGATCGCGGAAGCAGCGAGTGCCCAGCGTCAGCTCACCGTCGCCGTGTTCCACGTCGTCAACTTTCACCGGCGACAACTCGAGATCGGCCTGGCGCCGGCCGTCAGCTCACCGGCGGATAGCGGATAGACCAGGCTGGCACTGGGGCCGGCCGCAGGTCAGCATTCCGCAGACACGGACGTTTGTCGTCCTGCTGCCCGGCGACCGCGACGCAGCCGAGACGAGCCGCCGCGACGCTCGTCACAGCAGGTCGGGGACGACCCGGTGCTCGCACGACGGCTCGGCGCGAGCGGCGCAGGTCACCCTCGCGTGCGGCATCATCGCCTTCCCGCCGGGCGGGCCCCCGCTGTACCAAGTCGATACCAATACCCCGGCTCGATGTCGATCCCGCCCCATCATGCCGCCAGACAGGAGACCTCCTTCGTGGGCCTGGCCAAGGTCCTTCCGGAGATTCCGGTCGCTCGAGCGTCGCACGCGACCGGTCATGCCTTCAGGCTGCCCGTCAATATCACCGTCAGCGTCAGCTACCGCTGCAACTCGCGCTGCAAGACCTGCAACGTGTGGCTTTTGCCGAATGATGATTTCACTCTGGCGGAGTGGGATCGTGTGTTCCAGTCGCTCGGGCGCGCACCGTACTGGTTCACCTTCAGCGGCGGCGAGCCGACCCTGCGCAAAGACCTGCCGGACATGGTGGCGAGCGCCTACCGCCACTGCCGCCCGGGGATCATCAATATCCCGACGAACGGTATTCAGGATAAGGTCATTCCGGGCCGGATCGAGCGCGTGCTGCAAGTCGCGCCCGAGGCCGAAGTCATCATCAACCTCTCGCTCGACGGCGTCGGCCACAAGGCACGACGAGATGCGCGGCGTGCGCGAGCAACTGGTCGCACTCGATGCGCACCTACGCCGCCTCAAGGACTCAAGACGCGCTACAAGAACCTGACGCTCGGTGTCCACACGGTGATCTCCAACTTCAACGTCGACTCCTTCGCCGACGCTGTGCGAGTACGTGCAGCGCGAGCTGAAACCCGACTCGTTCATCACCGAGATCGCCGAAGAGCGCGTGGAGCTCGACACCGTCGGCCTCGGCATCACCCCGACGCCGGAGACAGTACACTGTCGCCATCGACACGCTGCTTGAGAGCCTGCGCGATCAGCATCTCACCGGGTGTCGCCGAGGTCACCCAGGCGTTTCGCCGCCAGTACTACGAGCTGGTCAAGCGTACGCTACGCGAGCACCGGCAGGTCGATCCCCTGCATGGCTGGCGTCGCCTCGGCGCAGATCGCCCCCAATGGCGATGTCTGGACCTGCTGCGTCCGAGCCCAGTCCATGGGAAACCTGCGCGATCACGACTATGACTTCGGTCGGTCTGGCGGACTCGGCAAGGCCAGCCAATTGCGGCGCAGCATCAAGGCGGGTGAGTGCTACTGCCCGCTGGCTAACGCCGCCTATACGAACATGCTGACGCATGGCCCCACGGTGACGAAGGTCGCGGCGCACGTATCCCGGTCGCGGGCCGCGGCGCTCAAGGGCCGCGTCGGGCACCGGGTGCCACCTGCTGAGCCAGCCGTTACGCCCTGAGCCCGACCGCGCGTCAGCCACCGTGCTCGTGACCGGCGCGACGGGCTTCCTGGGGACGAGCCTCCGTCGGCTGCTCTCGGACGGCCTCCGCGTCCGTGTGCTGGCGCGATCGGAGTGCAGGGCACGTCCGCTGCGTGACCTCGGGGCGGAGGTTGTGCTCGGCGAGTCACCGACCCGGCTGCGGTCAGGCGGCGATCGACGGGCGGTCACCGTCTGGCCTACCATCTCGCCGGCCGCTGCTCGTCCCCGGGATTCCCCCCGCGAATACCGAACGACGCACGTCGATGGCACGAAGCCGCTGCTGCGTGCGCGAGCGGACGCCGAGCCTCCAGCGGCTCGTGCACTGCAGCACGACCGGAGTGCTCGGAGCCACCGGTGAGAGCCCCGCGCACGAAACGCTCCGTTACGCCCGACCAACGTCTACGAGAGGCCAAAGCGGAGCCGAAGCGGTCTGGACCGCGCGCGGGCGGCCTTCCAGCCGTCGTCGCCCGGCCGGGCTCGTCTACGGACCCGGCGATCTGCATCTGCTCCCCTTCTATCGTTCTGTGCTTCGGCGGCGGTTTCGGCCCATCGGCCGCCGGCAGGTGCGGCTGCACCCGATCTACATCGACGATCTCACGAGGCCCTGGTGCGGTGCGGCCGACGGCGCGCTCCGCCGGGCGAATGCTTCCACCTCGCCGGCCCCCAGCCCGTGCCGATCGCGCAGTTGGCGGACGTATCGCCCGTGCGCAGGGCACCCGCTGCCTCCGGGAACCCTCCTCGCGGCCCAGGCCGCGGCCGGCCTCGGTGACCGGCTCCCGGGCAGCCTCAAGCATGCGGCCCGCTGACCCGCACAGGCTCGACTTCCTCACCACAGCCGCGTCTACGACGTCACCAGGCCAGGCCCATGCCCGACTTGCCGCCGATGATCAGAACGTGCAGACCGGAGAAGTGCGCACCGTCGCCTGGTCCCGGCAGTGCGGCCTCCTTACCGCCGAAGCTACGTCCTGAGGCCTCGCGAGACGGGGACGCGGTAGAAGTCGGGGACCTCATCCCAGCTTCTGCTGGCCTGAACCGCCGGACCAAGCCGCGGATCACAGCCAGCGGTGCTGGGCCGCACCATCACCGGCCGGCCGGACGACGCCGCCGGACTTGCCGCCCCTCGGTCACGCGCTGCTCGCTGCCGTCCGCCGCGTCAGCCATGCGCCCTCTCGCGCTGCGCTCGTGCTGGCCTCCGCCGCGCTTCTGCTCTGCCTTCTCCTCTCATCACCTCCCTCTACCGCACCTCACGCACTTCAGCATCCCTTCCCTGCCTTCCTTGTCGCTTTCATCGCGCGCCTCCTGCGCTACCGCGCTTCTCCTCACCTTGCTTGAGCTCGCCGCCATCACATTTACCGACGCACCTTCCTCAACTTCTCATGCCTGTTCACCTAACTGCCAGTGCCTGCGCCGCGTGCTCTACAATCCCGTCAGCCGTTCTTTCGCCACGTCGCATACAAATCCTGACCTGCTGCCGCGTTGTCCTGCTCGCGCTGCTGCCCTTCGCGCTGCGCTCACGCCCTGCTGTTATCACCTGATCCTGCGCTACCGTCCGCCCCTCCGCCGTCCTCTTCCTCGCCACCTGCACAGCCCTGCTCTCCTACCTCCCGCCGCTGGCCAGGTCTGCCCCGTCGCATCCGCGTCGCTCCGCACTGCGATCGTGCTCTTCGTCGCCCCCCCGGCAGCTCTGGTGCGCCAGCCGCGCTCCGCTCATCGCCGCGAGCTACACCGCCGCCGCGCCAGCCTGCACGCGCTCGCGTTTGATTCGGCGTGGCGTGCCGGGTGCCGTCGTCTTCTACGTGCACGTTCATACCACTTCACTGCCGACGCCGCCCGCCCACGTCGCTTCACCGGTCATCGCTGTGATCTTCTCCGCCTACTGCGTCACCGCTCTGCGATCGCCGCCCTCGCGCTGTTCTCTCACCCACTCACGGCTTCTGCTACATACCGCCGTGGCCCAGCTCAGCCGTGCGGGCATCGGCCTGAGCGCCGCTGCGCCTGGTCCGTCAACGGGAAGAGTGAAGCCGTGAGCGATCCGTCGCCGTAACAGTGCACATAGTTGCACATAGTTCTGCATGTCATCACCGTGCTGGGTGTACCGAGCTGCGTTGCGCTCGCTGCTACGCTTCCCGGCAGAGCGCGATGTGTCACGCTGTTCAAGCCGGAGCGTCGCGATATGCTCCGCGCAGACGCGTGCGTGCAACCTGCACAACGAGCAACACAGATATCGCACTCCCCCGCTGTACGCGCATCCACTATACGTTGCACTCTCATCTTCCGTTCGCAGGAGTATGCGGCCAGCAGCGCTCTCTCCTATTCCTTCTATTCCGTTCGATCGTGAGCTCCTGATGGGCACCTCCTCACTCCATGGCTGCGCGCGCTGTATCTCGCACTGAGCTTTTTGGACACACCTTGCCGTGTCTGGCAGTCAGGATCGGCTGGCGAGTTGGTGCCCTAGCACAAGCTCACTCTTATCCCTAATGGCGTCTATCTTGACGCGTAGCGTTCCACATACCCAGGTAAGCATCCGGCCGAGTTCGGATCGCGCAGATGACTACGTGATCGCGTCTTCGATCAACTCTAGCCGAACAAGCAGTTCTGGCTCGTCATCGAGCCGTCAGCTCGGTGCATCTACCCGCTTTTACCCTGCTTTTTTTTTTTTTTTTTTTTTTTTTTTTTTTTTTTTTTTTTTTTTTTTTTTTTTTTTTTTTTTTTTTTTTTTTTTTTTTTTTTTTTTTTTTTTTTTTTTTTTTTTTTTTTTTTTTTTTTTTTTTTTTTTTTTTTTTTTTTTTTTTTTTTTTTTTTTTTTTTTTTTTTTTTTTTTTTTTTTTTTTCCCTCGTTCGTCGCCCTGCTGTACCGCGCTCTAAGGTTCGCACCGTCGCTTGGAACAACGCTGGCCGTTTACGCCTCGTCTGATGATCAGAACGTGTCAGACCGGAATTTTTTTTTCGTTCTGCGCCTTCGCCTGACAAGCAGGGACGGGTTCGCCGCTCGAGCGGCTTTTTTTTTTTTTTTTTTTTTTTTATAATATAATATAAAAAAAGAAATCTATAATCATCGACTGTCCCTATTTCTGTTCCTTATAGTGAGCGATACCTCACTTTTTGCACCGCGCTGTGGCCGAGAGATATACCACCAGCTCGGACGAGATTACAGTCGTCCCGGCTTACCGCCTCCTGCACAACCCGATCGCGGACTCCGCACACGTCCCTTACTACTCGTGCCGGCAACTTACCATTCTGTGCCGGCGATACGCTGGTAGAACATTAGACTGCCAAACTGTTTGCGCAAGACAAAATTCTTATGAAGAGCTGCTCTGTGAAGCTCAACCCAGACCACATTGTTACTCTCGGTTCATATATGACCCACTGTGCGGATAGCTGAGGATGTTCCAATGCGCCGGTAAACTGTGCCCCATTCGCATCCGTGATGAAGGTATCATCAGATAGGTGCTGATACATAAAAAACATCACCGTCGCGTCATTCGCGTAGCTGATAAGTATATTCCCGCCATGATATTCCTTGAGGAACCATCGCGTTATACTTTTTGACGAAATAATTCCTGGATAGTTCTGCAGCGCCTCTCGAGCGGCAAAAGGAGTCTGCCCGATCAGATCGGTTACAGCAAACCACACCGCTCGTCTAAGCGCGACGGCGAGCAGCGGACGCCACCAGCTCGCTAGATGGCAACGAAGAACGCCGCAGCGGGAACGGCCTGCACCGCGAAACGTGTATTCCAGTATCCACCCGATCCGCCCTGCGGCACATAAAGAGCATCAAAGCCAAGGTAGAATGTCAACCAGTAGTACACGAACGGAATCAGCAGAGCATACACCGGCAGCACGCCAGCTTTCAGGCGGTACCGCGCCATAAATACGATCATGCCCGCGCGGCAAGCCCCATGGTGGCCCAGCCGACCGCCTCTCCCGCCGGTAACCATACATCTTGAACGACAGCCAGTCGACATGATATTGCGGGTACGTAGCCATGTAACTCGTATTGTGGCTCGTGCTCCCGAAGTAGATGAACAGCAGCGGTCGTGATAGATGACCTGGTTATAGATCACCCACGCGACGCAGCCCGCGAAGGCCAGCAGGCTGTACAGGATGGCCCAGGCTTCCGCGCCCCGATAGCCCTGATGCCGCCATGCCGCATAGATGACCACCACGGCGAATGTGGCGGCTAGCGGCCATCCGTCATAGCGGATACTGGTTCCTGCGAAAACCGCTATGGCGTACTGACCAGATCAGTGGCGTGATATGACTTTATCCAGAGCAGCATATAATAAACGGCAGCCATTGCCGTGCAGATCATCATCTCGCTCAGAGCGCTGTCTGCATGTAAACTATGCTCGGTTCATGATAAAGACCAGAGCGGCCACCCATGCCAGCCGCGCGATGAGAAGACAAACCGGCAATTTTGTAGAGGTACACCGCGGCAATGACATACGCCACCATGGAAGGAAACGACCCGGCAAAGCCGTCATGAAAGAACATATTGTCCCAGATCAGCGGCAGCATCAGAATGGCTGTAGCAGAAGCCAGGTGGTGCCGAGCTGCGCAATCCCCGCAGAAGGCCATCTACTACACGCCGGCAATCATCATGCGCTCATCGCGTCGCCGTACCCGTAGTTAAGGCCGCGGGAGCTGTACCACGCGTAGGCGCAGATGCTGACAGCGTCGTCAGCAATACGATGAGCCGCTCATCTGTCGTCCGTGCCGCCACCCAACCGAGGCGCGCGAGACCGGAGCCCGCACCGGTATACGTGCCGTTGCAGGTCAGCCCGGCGTGAAGAGCGGCGGCGTCTAGCTATCACACGAGTCATCTCGGTGCCGCCTACTCGGTGTACGCCAGGAATTTGTCATGATGGATGTCAGCCTGCACGCATTGGCGGCTAAGCCGATTCCGCGTGGCGTGTATCCAGCTGGTCTGGCTGACGCCGTGCTCGGTCTTAGCCCAGTAATGGGTCGCCGGATCAAGCTGAAAAGCCAGCCCAGGCGCCGATGCTCAGAAGCACCCAGTAAAGAGTCATCAGTCTAACGGACACTGATAACTCATGAGCATGCAGACATCAGCGTTGCGTAGAAGAAGACAAAGTTGCCGAGCGTCAGGCAAACCAGGGAAGGATAGTACAAAGGTGCCGGGTAAAGCGATTCGATAAATCTTGCTAGCGGCGTCGCGGCGGAGGCGGCATACAGTATCGTGAGCATCCACATAAGCGGGTTGAGCAGCAAGACCACCGAACTGCTGCCAACAACTCTGAAAGTCGGCAAAACCACGCCGCCCGAGTTGCCGCAGCAGCTGCAGCGGATTGCGCATGTGCACCAGGTAGCTTTGAATATAGCCCTTGATCCAGCGGGAACGCTGCCTGATCCATGGCCGCACATGCGGGACCTCTTCTTCCCATGTGACCGAATCAAGCATGGCGACCTGCAATCCGGCACGGCCGAGTCGTGCGCCGAGGTCGCAATCTTCGGTGACGTTAAAAGGATCCCATCCGCCGAGGTGGCGCACTGCCTCGATACGGAGATGGTTTGAAGTGCCCCCCTAGGGAACGAATATTCCTGAATTCAGACGCTTCGTCTAACTGAGACTCGGTAGCAACTGGTCGTACCAGGCAGCATAGTCGACCGCAAACAGGCGGGTGAGCACCGACTGCGCTGCGTTGTAGAAGTTGAGCCGCGCCTGCAGGCGCGACGCTGTGCGGAAGTGCTGCGAACGCGGCAACCGCCTTACGTAGTTGATCACTTTCGGGCTGGTCCTCGGCGTCGTAGATGACGAGATAATCTCCGCATGCCTCGTTCAGACCGACGTTAAGTGCCCGTCGTTTGGTCCGCGGCAGGCCGGGAGGCATGACCACCGGCCGGATGTTGGCCCGGAGCGAGCACTCGCGCACCGCACGCTGCGTCTCTTCATCATCCATTTCTATAAGCAGCAGTATTTCCAGGCGGTTTGCCGGATAGTTAATCGATCTCAGCCGCTCAATAAGCACCGGGAGGATCCTTCCTTCCCGATGCAGCGGCACCAGCACGGAATACATTGGCAGATCATCACCAACCGCCGGTGCCGGAGTCGCGCCGCCAAGGGAATTCGCACGGTCTCCGCGGACGAGCAACCAGATCTTATAGATGCCGGTCAGCACGTACAGCACGGTGATGACAGTGAGCAAGGCAATGAGCATGGCCTTGGGGCGCAGCAGGAACGAGTAAGACCAACGGCCATAACAAGGAACAGTGTGCGTTTCTGCAGCACCGTCAGTACCACCCGCGCTCCATTGCGGCTGCTCCCCACGTGGCCCAGTGGTCGGGATCCTCACCGCTCTCGATGGGAAACACCCCGGGTTTCCTGGCGGGTGACGTCCCGGGCACAGACACCGGCCTTACCTTGATCTGATTCCAGCTCAGCCTGGTACGGGCCACGAACTTCCCCCAATTCAGTCTGGCGGCCGACTCGCGCCCACGACGTCGCCCCAGCATCGTCCGCCGCGATTCCAGCGCACTTCCGGTCGTCTTCCCGAATGTACCAGGCCTCCGTGACGCGGTGATGGCAGCATGGAACTCGTCCCGGCGATGCCGCGGAAGGCAGTCATACACGGCTGAGCGAACGAGCGGATGCCGGAATGCGTAGCCAGTCCTGCACTCTTCCAGGAGGCTCATCTGCAGCGCGGGAACCAGCGCGTCCAAAGGGCGGCCGAGGACCGGCGGCTCCAGCGCTGCCGCGCCGGCGCGGAGTTCGTTCAGTGAGACCTCCGTTTCGCTGGCGGCAGCCAGTCCGAGCACCCGGCGCAACGTCTCATCCATGGTCCCCAGTCGCATGGCGATCCGGGCGCGCGCATGGGCTGGCACCCGCTCCGCGCCCCCCGATTGGTCACGCCGTCCGGCGCCGGAGCGGGGCATCCCGTTACACCGGCGGATCTCCCGGATTAGCTCCCCGGCAAACAGCGGGTTGCCGCGAGACCGAAGGTAGATCTCCTCCAGCTGGTCGTCACTGACGCGCACGTCCGGAAGCATGGCCTGAACGAATTGATGACAGCTCGGCCGGGACAGGCACTGTAGGTCAATTCCCAGGCACAGACGCGCTCGTGTCATGGTCTCGACCATTTGCCGGAGCTCCATGTCGGCCGCCAACTCTTCCTCGCGCACCGCTTCCAACGATCAGCCATGGCCGCCGTACTGCAAGGTGGGCCAGGTACCGCACCAAGTCGAGGCTGGCGCGATCGGTGCCGTACAGGTCGCCCAGAACCATCAGGACAGGTCTTGCCCGGGCAAGGTCCGTCAGCAACCGGACAATGTCGGAGACGAAATCGGCATGATAGGCGTGTGAATCGGCTGCCGTCGCGGGAGGGTCTTTCGCGATCCCCAGCGACGGCACGAGGCTGACAGGGCGCGGTAGTTCCGCGCTACTTCCCGACGATCAGCCTCCGGGCGGCTTGCCACGTAGCTTTCCAACGCCACAGCAAAGGGTCCGCAGGTGAACTGGTTCGCGTGTGCTCCCCCGCCACCCGATAGCACAAGGGCTCCCTGCTCGTTCGCCTGGATCGCGAACTCCTCCAAGAGCCGGGTTTTGCCGACTCCGGCCTCTCCGCTGACGACGATTACGCCCGCTCGTCCATCATCGCGCCGGATGAGCTGCTCGCTCAGCCGCTGAACCACTCGTTCTCGGCCGACGAATGGCCCGCCCACGAGGGCGTCGCCCTCCACGACCGATAGCGGCCGTGGATCGGCCAATCCTGCCTCGAGGTCAGGTGCTGAGCTCTGGAGCGGGCTGCGGCTAGCACGAACGTCGTCGTAGAGCGACACCGTCTCCGGCTGAGGTGCCAGATCAAGCTCCCGCCGCAGAACGTCCCGGCACAACTGAAACTGGCGGATGGCCTGCTCGGGTCTTCCCATTTTCACGTATAGGTGCATGAGCCGACGATGAGCCGCCTCCCTCGTCGAATCCTGTTGAAGCCCCTCGCGCAGACGACTTGCCGATTTCTCGTAGACGCCGCACTCCTCAAGTGCTTCCGCCACCCCCAGCAAGAGCTGCACATGCAACTCGGTCAGGCGGCTTCGCTGCTCGGCGCACCAGCTTGCGTAGAGATCCTCGGGAAGAAGCTCACCGCGATAAGCCGCAAGTGCGGCCTCATACATGGCGATATCTCGTTCCCGCAGCGCAGCCTGGGCAAGCTGCTCGAACCGATCCGTGTCGACCTCGACGTGCTCGGTATTCAGGATGAGCATGCCGTCCGCCAGCTGGAGATAGGCTGAATCTTGTCTCCGTGGTAGCTCAGGCTCCAGCGCATGGCGGGCGGCATGCAAAGCTTTGCCGAAGCTGTTGAGCGCAGAGTCGACGGCGATTCGCGGCCAGAAGGTGTCGAGGATCTGCTCGCGATGCAACGCATGCCCTGGGCAGGTGGCCACCAGTTTCGTCAGAGCCTTCGCGCTACGCCGCCGCCAATCGGACACTGCCTGAGCACCGTCGGCCCGTTCGACACGGAATCCCCCGAGCAATCTCACGTGCAGGTGCGGAATGGTTTGGCCACCACAGTCCTGCGTCTCAGGGGCATGCACCTGATGCGCGACACCCACGCCCGCGTGTGCATGGTTCATTTACGCTCCTCCCGTTCGCTGGAGCTCGCCGCCGGGGCGTGTGCCTCTCAGCCCGGTGCCTGTTCACCAATCTCTTCCGACCGAGCCCTGTGGTGGGGTGTCAATGCTTCAGCCACCGCCAGGTCCCGGCAAGGGCCTGCGCGGCCTCCGGCCGTTCAGTTCCCTGAGCGCCGGGGTGGCTGAAGTGCGCGCAGCACTGGATGAAGCGGCACCGCGGTGGGACGTCTCGCCTTCGGCGAGAACCGGCCATTCAGGGCGCCTTAGCGGTGCCGGAACAGCTCCGCCGCAGCCGACCGGCCAGGAACCCTGAGTTTCCCCCGTTCGAGGCAACCTGGCTGACCGCGCTCAGCGAGGTGACCAGCTGGCGGGCGATCTCGGCGGCCGAGCGTCCCTGCGCCAGTAGCTCCAGTACCTCCCACTCTCGGCTTGTCAGCCGCCACCGTCCGGGCCCGGCACCGGGCTGTCGCCAGTTCGGCTCCCGGCGGCGGAAATGCTCAAGGACACGCGTGACCAGAACGCGCTGCATAGCCGCTTCACCGCTGCGGACACCGCTGAGCGTATCGGCCAGCCGGTTCAGGTCCATGGTCTTGAGCAGGTAACCGTCGGCACCTGCCCGCAGAGCGGTGAAAAGGTCATCCTCATCGTCCGATACGGTCAGGACGACGATCTTGGCCTGCGGGAGCCGGGCCCGGATCTCCCACACCGCCGCAAGGCCGCCGCCGGGCATCCGGATGTCGACCAGGCAGATGTCCGGCTGTTCCACGACCGCCGCATGGACGGCCTGGGCCGCATCCGCCGCTTCCGCACAGACCCGGAAGCGCGCGTCGGCGTCCAGCGCACGGCGGACATCGTTCCGGGTTGGCGGATGGTCATCCGCGATAAGGACCCGCGCGAGCGGCTCAGTCCCGGTCGTCATAGCACCACCTCCACTTTGGTGCCGTGTCCTGGCACTGATGAGATCGCGAAGTCGCCGCCGGCCGAGTTGGCCCGCTCACGCATGGAGACGAGCCCGAAACCGGCCGTCGAGGCCCCGGGGTTGAACCCGGAGCCGTCGTCCGCGACACGCAGCCGGGCGCGCGAACCGTGCCGGTGGAGGCTCACGCCTACTTGGTCGGCACCGCTATGCCGGGCCGCGTTGGTCACGGCCTCGCAGGCGATGCGTACCAGCGCCTCCTGGTGCGCCGCCGGAAGCCGGATGCCGGGGTAAAGGTCGAAGGACGGGGTGACACCGGACCGCTTCGCCGCCTCCGTAACCGCCTCCGCGATCGCTTCCGCCGTCGTCTGCGGACGGTAGGCGGCGAGGGCCCTGATCACCAACCGGGATTCCAGCCGCGCGCGCTCGGTAGCGCCGCGTAGCTGGCCGAGGGCTTCCTGCTCGATGGCGCCGTCCAGAGAGTCGAGATGACGCTTGAGGAACGCCAGCTCCTGCGCGAGCCCATCGTGCAGGTCACGGGCGATCCGGCGGCGCTCCTCGGCTACCATCGCCTGCGGCAAGGTCAGCCAGCGTGCCCACATCTCGCGTATCGATCCGACGAGCAGAAGCAGGTAGAAGAACAAACGGAAGATGTCACTAGCGGAAACCGTCCGGATGTACAGTGACGGGTAAAAGAAGCTGATGTGGGCCGCTGCGGCAAAAATGGCCGCGAACGAAAGCCAGCCGAAAAACCTTTCGCCGGTTATTCGCGCTTGGTAAAGGTAACCGGCTGCGGCTGCGGCGTCCACCACCGCCGTAAGTATCCCCAGCGCGAGCAGCCCGGGATTGGCGTCCAGCACCGGCCGGCCCATCGCCGCGCCTGCTGGCGGCAGCGTGCCTGCCCTGCGCAGATTAACACCGGACACCCAGACAAGAAAGATCGTCACCGCGGGGCTGCCGGCACCGAACAGGAGCGCCATCGCCCGCGCCGCCGGAGGTAGTAATGGGCTGCGGGTGGGTACGAACGCCGCGGCACCGAACAACAGGCTGCCCAAGGAGAGGCAAACCACGGCCGACCAGGCCGCGAAGTTGCTGGTAGCAATATCCGCCAGAGCCGGCACGGCGCCGAAGAGCAGAGTCGAAAGCCCGATCACCAGCAGCGCGATGGCCAGCAGCAGATCGGACGAGCTGCTCCGCCACCGGAGCCGGGCGAATGCGAGGAAGCCGACGAGCAGCGCGATCAGGGAAGCGACGGTCTGAAATGCGGCCTCCAGCCCGGGCGTGGTGAAGGCAAAACGGAGGCGGGGGTCGAGTGTTAATGCGACTGCGGTTGCCCATGACAACCCAGCCGCCACAATTGCCGCAACGCGCCCTCCCGTCATTGCTTGCAGCATAAAGTCCTGATCTAAGTGGGAACAAGAGCTAATATCTTGATTCTTTCTTGTTTCCATCTTCCGGAAGAGATCTTACCTAAAGCGATTAAGTAAACCTTTAGACCTTATAGAGATGACAACGTTGACTGATTGCTAATAGAGCACAAGTGAGGGCATGGTGCCGGATCTCAGGCAGCGACGCACTAGTGCGGCTGCCGCGCCGCCGGCAGGCTACGAGATGCCCTTTACGGCGGCGGCCGGACGGCAGCTCAGATGGAACCGGCCAGCTGGGCGGCCAGGGCCGGGTCGACCCGGACCGCGCCGGCGTACTCGCTGCCGCTGGTGACGGCCGGGACGACCTCGACGTTCTCGCCGGTCTGCGGGGCCTGCAGCATCTTGCCGCCGCCGAGGTAGATGGCGACGTGCGAGATGTAGCCGGGGTCGGTGGGGTCGGTGTGGTAGAAGAGCAGGTCGCCGGCGGCCAGCTGGCTGACCGGGACGGCCGGGCCGGTACGGGCCTGGTCGGCGGCCACCCGCGGCATCCGGATGCCGGCCTGGGCCATGGCCCACAGCACCAGCCCGGAGCAGTCGAACGAGTTCGGCCCGACCGCGCCCCAGACGTAGGGCAGACCCTGACGGCTGAGCGCGTCGCGGAGGAAGGTGAGGTCTTCGGCCTGGTTCAGGGTGGCGCTGCGGCTGTCGACCGCACCGGCCGCCACGCTGGCCGCGCTGGCCTGGTTGCTGGTGACGCCCGCCTTGACCTGGCTCATCAGTGGCTCGGCGGCCGCGTTCTTGGGCAGCAGCTTCTTCACCGCGGCGGTCAGCTGGGCCAGGTTGGCCTTGGGCGCGCTGATCACGATGGCGTTGCCGGCCGGCATGCCCAGCGACTTGGCCACCTGGTCCGAGACCACGGCGTCGATGCCTTCGACGCCCACGGTGCCGAACCCGGCGACCCGCAGGTTCTCCTGCTTGGCTCCGTCCACGTGCACGGTGCCGCCCAGCGGCAGCTTGTCGTTCTTGCCCATCGTGTAAGAGACCGACACCCCGCCCGCGGCCACGCTCTGCCAGAGCGGGTCGGACTGGGCGGTCTTCTTGGCGGCGTAGCCGCGGAACGTGGACGGGTCGACCCCCAGCACGGCGGCGAACTTGCCGTTGACCTTGACCTTGGCCGCCTCGATGGACTGGGCCGAGGTCACGCCGGGCAGCTTGCGGATCTTGGCCAAGGTGCCGGCAGGCAACGATGTCGAGGCCACGACCATCAGGTCCGCTTCCAGCAGGCCGTGCAGCGGGGCCACCGTGGGAGCGTTCGCGTTGCGCTGCGTCGCGGCCAGCGGCAGGGTGGCCGAGGTCAGCTGGGTCGAGCCGGGCAGGACACTGGCGGCACCCACGGCGGCGGCGCGGCCACCGGCGGCCGGATCATGACCGGAGGCGGGGATCAGGGCCGTGATCCCGAAGCCGGCTCCGGCTCCGAGCAGGCCGATCGCAGCAGCCAGGGCAGTGCTGGCTCGGGCAGGCAGCGAACGCGCCTTGTCCCGCACAGGCCCTCCTCTTCGTCCCTCTTCGTCGCGGACTTCCCATGTAGTTCGGAGGCACGGCAGCTTCGGCTTGGTCGCGTCGCGCCGAACACCTGAACTATGACGTCCCGAACCAAGGTAACGGTTCCGCATATTTCAGACGGATCTGCACAACGCTCCGATGGCCAAGATGCCCCATCGGTCACGTGACCGTCTAGACCTGTGCCCAATCAGATCTCATTTGCACCCTTCACCCAGCAAACGTTCAGGCTGGAGTTACATCCGCTTCATGCCTGTTTGAGGAGCCGAGGCAGCGTTGCGACCTCGGTTATCCGCGTTAGTGAGACGCCCGAAGCGAGCCAGTGGTTTACGGACAGTCATTCGGAGAACACGTTCGGTCGGATATGAACGTCTGATGACGAAGTCCGAATGTGCGCGGAAGTCTTGGTTTTCGCGGCCCGCTGGCTGGGGCCGGGCCGGGTTGGTCAGGCTGGGTTGGTGGTCGGCTGGGTCGGTCAGGCTGGGGTGAGGGCGGCGCGCAGGGCGGCCGGGTCGGTGACCGGGAGCTGGCAGGCGAAGTTGCGGCAGACGTAGGCCGCGGCCCGGCCGTCCACCAGGCCCCGGCCCGCCAGCAGCGGCACCGCGGCTTCGGCCCCGTCGCCGAGGGCCAGCACCGCGCCCGGCGACGCGGCCGCCAGCGCGGTCCGCAGCAGGGCCCGGGTGGTCTCGGCTCCGGCCGGGCCGACCACGGCGATCTCGGCCGGTCCGGACAGCACGGCTTCGGCCACGGCCAGACCCCAGCCCGCGGCCCGCGGGTAGCGGCTGGCCAGCACCGGCAGCACCCCGAGGGCGGACAGGGCCGCGTCCCGGTGCCGCGCTGATCCGGTCAGCGCCGCGTAGCTGAGCAGCGCCCCGGTCGCGGCGAAGGTCCCCGACGGGGTGGCGTTGTCGGCCGGGTCGGCGGGCCGGTAGATCAGCTGCTCGGCGTGGGCCGCGGTGTCGTAGAACCCGCCGGCCCCGTCGCCGAACGAGGTCAGCACGGTGTCCAGCAGCTGACCGGCCAGCGTGACCCAGCGCGCGTCGCCGGTCACCCCGGACAGGACCAGGAAGCCCTCGGCCACGTTGGCGTAGTCCTCCAGCACGCCCGCCCCGGACCCGGCCGTCCCGTCGCGCGAGCTGCGGGCCAGCTGGCCGCCGGACAGGTGCACGTCGGCCAGCAGGGTGGCGCTGGCCGTGGCCGCCTCGATCAGGTCGTCCCGGCCCAGCAGCAGGCCGGTCTCGGCCAGGGCCGCGATGGCCAGGCCGTTCCAGGCCGCCACCACCTTGTCGTCCCGGCCCGGCCGGGTCCGCTGCTCGCGGGCCTGCGCCAGCGTCCGCCGGACGGCGGCGAACCGCTCCGGGTCGGGCGGGTCGGCCCGGCGCTGCAGCACCGACCGGCCCTGCTCGAAGGTGCCGGCCTCGCTGACCCCGAACACCTCGGCCGCGTAGGCGCCGTCCTCGGGGCCGAGCACGGCGGTCAGCTCGGCCGGGCTCCAGACGTAGAACTTGCCCTCCTCGCCCTCGCTGTCCGCGTCGAGGGAGGCGGACAGGCCACCCTGGGGGGTCCGCAGTTCCCGGATCATCCAGTCACAGGTCTCTTCGGCCACCCGGCGGCCCAGTTCCGACCCGGTGCGCCGCCACAGGTGCGCGTACACCCGGGCCAGCAGGGCGTTGTCGTAGAGCATCTTCTCGAAGTGCGGCACGACCCAGGCCGCGTCCACCGAGTAGCGGGCGAAGCCGCCGCCGAGCTGGTCGTACATCCCGCCCCGGGCCATGGCCTCCAGCGTGGGTTCGGCCAGCTGGCGGGCCTGGGGGTCCCCGGTCCGCTCGAAGTGGCGCAGCAAGAACTCGCACACCATGGACGGCGGGAACTTCGGCGCCCGGCCGAAGCCCGCGTGGGCCGGGTCGAAGTCGGCGGCCAGCCCGGTCACGGCCCCCCGGGTGACGTCGTCCAGCGCCTGATCGGCCGCGGCCGGCTCCAGGTCCTTCAGCGCGGCCAGCGGGCCGGCGTTGTCCCGCAGCGACTGCGCGGTGGCTGAGGCGTTCCTGGCCAGCGTGCCCGCGATCTGGGCCGCCTGCTCCTGCACCTGGTCACGCTCGTTGGTCCAGGCGTTGGTGACGGCATCGATGAGCCGGTGGAAGTTCGCCCGCGGAAAGTAGGTCCCGCAGTAGAACGGCTCCCGGTCCGGGGTCATGAGCACGGTCATCGGCCAGCCGCCCTGGCCGGTCATGGCCTGGGTGGCGGTCATGTAGACGTCGTCCACGTCGGGCCGTTCCTCGCGGTCCACCTTGATCGACACCAGCCGCTCGTTCATCAGGGCGGCGGTGCCCGGGTCCTCGAACGACTCGTGGGCCATCACGTGGCACCAGTGACAGGCGGCGTAGCCGACCGAGAGCAGCACCGGCACGTCGCGGCGTTTGGCCTCGTCGAAAGCCTCGTCCGACCAGGGCCACCAGTCGACCGGGTTGTCCGCGTGCTGGAGCAGGTACGGGCTGGTCGCGTCCTTGAGCCGGTTCGCCATACCTCCATACTGACCCCGACGGGCGGGTGCCCGGCACGGGGCCGGGCCCTCAGGCGCCGAGCAGGGCTTCGCGGTGCTGCCAGGCCAGGGCGAGCACGGCCGCGCCCGCGGGCTGCATGGCCTCGGTCCCGGAGAACCGCTGCACGCTCTCCGCCGTGAACTCCAGGCCGACGTCGGACGGGTCGTGGCCCTGGAGCAGGTAGCCCTCGTCGTTGGCCGCGACCAGGCCGCCGAACTCCGCGTCGAACAACGGCGCGTCGAACACCAGCGCCGTGAGCAGGTCCACGTCCAGGGTGAGCGGGTCCACGCCCACCCCGAGCCAGTAGCCGTGCAGCGTGCCGGCCCTTTGGGCCGCGGTCAGGGCGGCGAAGAACGGCCAGGCGTCGTAGTCGATGGGCGCCCGGTCGCTGCCGTAGTCCTCGCTGGTGCCGAGCAGTTCCTCGGACACCTCGCGGGCGATGGCCCGCCACAGGCCGAGGTCGTTGACCACGTTCCAGCTGGCCTCGTGGGACGGCTGGAACATCCCGGCCGGGGCCACCTGGTACAGGCCGCCGTTAACGGCCACGCTGGCCGGATCCCGCCAGTGCAGGAACATCTGGGCCGTGCCCGCGTCCCGGTCGCAGCGCAGGATCAGCGTGCAGATCCCGGTGGGAGCCGAGCGCCGGGACAGGTCGAGCGGGTCGCCGATCGCGGTGCGCAGCGGCAGGGTCGTTCGGTCCAGCGGGACGCCGGGCTGGTCCAGGACCTGGCGCGCGGTCTCGTGGGCCACGGCCTCGCTGGTGTTGATCAGGTCGAAGTAGCGGCCGATCCCGAAGGCCAGCCGGGGCGGGTCTCCGGCCGCGGTGGCGTCGAGGATTCGGTAGCAGGTCCGGTTCTCCAGCAGCCGGGGCGGGCGCAGGGCGGCCAGGGCGTCGGCGTAGGAGCCGAACCGGGTGCCATCCGCCCGCAGCGGCCGCACCGCGTCCGACCCGTCGGGCCGAACCGGATCGATGACCGGGCCGGGCTCATCGGGCCGCCAGTCGATGGTGACCTCGGCCAGCGGCACCGGCCGGGCCGGCTGCCAGTGGGGCCGGGCCATCAGCCGCGTGCCCGCCACCCGCCAGTCCGCCGGGTACAGGTGATCCAGGGCCCGCGTCAGCTGGTGGCGGTGCTGGTTCAGGTAGTCGCGCTCGTCGCGCCAGCGCTGCTGGCTGCGCTCGATGTCGTCCCCCACATAGGCGCGCGGCGGCCGGCTGGTCGGTCATGCGGTCGGTGCCTCCCCCTGGTCGGCGCCCATTGTTCCGCAGTCGGCCAGCCGGCGCGCGGGCGGCAACCGGGTCAACAGTCGCGCAGCAGCGGTGACTGGTTGAGCACCTGGGACCGGACCGAGGTGAACGTTGAAGTGGCGGCGCCGGGCGGCGGGCGCCGGGGCGGTGGGTGCCGGAGCCGTCAGGCGCTGGCGCGGGCCGGGACCGTGGGTGTCCGGCGGGACCGGAGAAGCCGGCGGCCGCGGACCGAGGCCCAGGCCCGGCCGGCCAGGAAGAAGGCGGCGCCCAGGACGCCGACGAAGAAGCCGAGCGGCCAGTCGGTCTCGTAGGAGATGGCGATGCCGATCCAGACCGTGACCAGGCCGAACGCCACGGACAGGACCACCGCCAGCCACGGGCGGGCCGTGAACGAGCGGGCCGCGGCGGCCGGGCCGATCATCAGGGAGAACATCAGCAGGGCCCCCACCACCGGGACCGTCATGCTGGTGGCCAGGGCCATGATCAGCAGGAACACCATTTCAATGCGCCGCGGGCTGACGCCGCGGGCGGCGGCGACCTCGGGCATGGCCGAGGTCAGCATGAGCGGGCGGAAGATCACCAGCAGGGCCAGCACGCTCAGGGCCCCGAGCACGCCGATCGGCACCAGCACGTCCGGGCTGATGCCGAACACCTCGCCGAACAACAGCGAGTAGGTCTCCTGGGCGTACTGGTCGCCGAGGCTGATGAACAGGGCCCCGATCCCCAGCATGAGGACCAGGATCAGGGCGGTGGCCACGTCGTGCCGGGCCTTGCGCCCGAACGCGCCGATGCCGAGCGCGCCCGCGACCGAGAACACGGCCAGGCCGACCAGGGTGTTCACGCCGATCAGGCTGGCCCCGGCCGCGCCCGCGAAGGCGCCGTTGGGGATGGCGTGGGCGGCGAAGGTCGAGCCGCGCAGCACCGCGAAGAAGCCGACCACCCCGGCGATGACCGCGACGATGGTGGCCGCGATCCAGGTGTTCATCATGAAGCCGCTGAACATGCCTACGCGCCGACCTCCACTCCGGGCCGGGCGCCCCCGGAAGCCCCCGCCGCGCCGGCCGCGCTGGTCACCGGGCGGCGGCGGCGCGCGGGACGGCGCAGGTAGGTGAGCAGGTAGGCCACGACGACCAGGGCCACGATGAAGAAGCTGACCGGCCAGGCGTGACCGTGCGGCGGCCAGTAGTAGCTGTCGTAGGCCAGCAGGATGCCGAGCCAGGTGACGACCACGCCGATCACGGCCGCGGTGACCATGGCCCGGACCGGCCCCTTGGCGATCCGCAGCGCGGTGGCGGCCGGGCCGATCAGCAGCGCGGTACTGAGCACGGCCCCGATGGCCACCGAGGACAGCGACACCGAGATGGCCAGGGCCACCAGGTAGGCCACGCCCACCGCCCGCACCGGCACGCCCCGGGCGGCGGCCACGTCCGGGCTGAGCGAGCTGAGCAGCAGCACCCGGGACAGGGCCACGATCACGATCAGCGCGATCACGCCCGAGGCGATCAGGGCCGGGATGGTGGAGGGCTGGATGACGAAGATCGAGCCGAACAGCACGGTGAACGAGGCCCCGGTGGTGCTGCTGTGCTGCGAGCCCAGGTACAGGAACAGCGCGGCCAGGCCGAGCGCGGCGCCCAGCACCACGCCGGTGGCCACGTCCCGGCCCCGCCGCCGCTGGACGCCGATGACCTCGAGCATGACCGCGGCCGCGACCCCGAAGGCCAGGAAGCCCCAGAACTGGTTGAGCCCGACCAGGAAGGCCCCGGAGCCGCCGGTGGTGGCCACGTCGGCCAGCGAGTGCCCGGCGAACGACTGGCCCCGGGTCACGGTGAACACGCCGACCACGGCCGAGGTGATGGCCACCACCGTGCCGACCAGCACCGCGACCCGCACCGGGCTGCTGGCCAGCAGCCCGGGCTCGATCAGCCAGTGCATGTCAGGCGACCCCGCTGCCGTAGACCGGGTCGGGCTGGGACAGGTCGTCCGGGCTGCCGGTGTCCTCGCCGTCGTCGCCGGCCACGATCACCACCCGGCCGTGGACGTGCAGCACGTCCACGTGCTGGCCGTACAGCCGGCTGAGCACGTCGGTCCGCAGCACCTCGTCGGCGCTGCCGACCGCGGCCCGGCCCGCGGCC
Source organism: uncultured Actinomycetes bacterium (assembly GCA_963828445.1). Classification (GTDB taxonomy): domain Bacteria; phylum Actinomycetota; class Actinomycetes; order Streptosporangiales; family Streptosporangiaceae; genus Bog-532. The sequence goes on along the minus strand of CAWHFP010000039.1, from coordinate 203,137 downwards.
ACGTAGACGATGCGGTCCATGACCGGGGCCAGCGGGTTCATGTCGTGGGCGGAGATCAGCACCGCGATCTGCTGTTCCCGGGCCAGCTTGGCCAGCACGGCCACGATGCCCTGGGCGCTGCGGATGTCCAGGTTGGCCAGGGGCTCGTCGAGCAGCAGCAGCCGGGGCCGGCTGATCAGCGCGTGCGCGATCATGACCCGCTGCTGCTCACCGCCGGACAGCTCGCCGACCCGCTTGTCGGCGAAGGAGTCGGCCCCGACCGCGCGCAGCGTCTCGGCCACCAGCTCGCGGCGGGCCCGGGACGGGAACGGCACGCCGAGCTTGTTCCCGTCGATGCCCAGCGCCACCACGTCCCGGACCCGGAGCGGCATGTCCGGCTCGATCAGCAGCTTCTGCGGCACGTAGCCGACCACCGAGCCGCCGCGGCCGCGGGCCCGGCCCAGCCCGAGCAGGCCGCCGTGCCGGTGGCTCCCGCTGGCCTGCCCGGCCACCGTGACCGTGCCGGCCGACGGCGCCAGCAGGCCCAGGATGACCCGCAGGATCGTGGTCTTGCCCGCGCCGTTGGGGCCGATCAGGCCGGTGAACTCGCCGGGCCGGATGCCGAAGCTGACGTCGTGCAGGACTTCGCGGCCGGACAGCCGGACGGTGATCCCGTCCAGCCGGAGCAGGTCGCCAGAGGAGGTGGGCAGCTCGGACATCACAGCTTCTCGGTCGACTTCTTACTGGCCACGGCCTGCTGGAGAGCCTTGGTCTCGGCCAGCATCCAGGACTGATAGGTGTAACCGGGCGTCGGCATCGTCTCGTAGACACCCACCACCGGGATGCCGTTGGCTCGCGCCAGCGAGATGTACGACTGGGTCAGGGTATCCGTCACCTGCTGGTTGTAGAGAAACACCTTCACCTGGTGCCCGGTGAACAGGTTGCGCTGCAAGGCCACGTCCTGGGCCGAGGGGTCGGTGCCGTTCATGACGTCGGCCTGGAACGCCCACGGGGTCAAGATGCTGGCCCCCGCCGCCTGCAGCAGGTAGTTGGCGACCGGCTCGGTCACCGCCACCGTGGTGCCCGGGTACTGCTGCCGGAACGCGGCCACGGCCCGGTTCCAGGCGCCGAGGGAGTTGACGAAGGTCTTGGCGTTGGCCCGGAAGTAGGCCGCGTGTGACGGCTGCAGGGCGGCCAGGTCGGACGCGACCGCGTTGGCCACGGCCGGCATGGTCGACGGCTTGTACCACAGGTGCGGGTTCTGGGTGCTGTCCGGCAGCCCGAGCAGCTTCTGCACGTTGATCAGCTTGCGGCTGGAGTCGGGCACGGCCTTCTCGATCGAGTCCATGAACGTGTCGTAGCCGACGCCGTTCTGCACCACGAGCTGGGCGCCGCTGACCTCGCGGGCCACGCTGGCGCTGGCCTCGAAGGTGTGCGGGTCGGTGTTGGGGTTGCTCATGATCGCCGAGGCCTGCACGTACTTGCCGCCGACCTGCTGGATGACGCTGGTGTACTCGTTCTCGGCGCCGACGGCCACGATCTGGTGGGCCGACGCGGTCGACGAGCCGGTCGCACCGGAGGAGCAGGCACTGACGGCCAGGACCGCACCGGCCGACACCACCACGGCCAGCGTCTTGAGGGGCCGCCCGATTCCGCGGGACCCGATAGTGGGGGACATGGCCGTAATGATAATCATTTCTATTTGGCTCGGTCAAAGCGACCCGGTAACGTGCGGTTGTGACCACCTCGCAATCGGACCACCCCGCGACCGCCCCGGAGGACGCCGACCGGCCGCGCGGGACCAAGGTCCGCGGGACGCGGCAGGCGGCCGCGCTGATGGCGGCGCTGGACGGCCTGCCCGGGTTCTGCAGTGCCCAGCAGATCCACGCCGAGCTGCGGCGCCGCGGCGAGCACGTCGGGCTCACCACCGTCTACCGCCACCTGCAGGTCCTCAGCGAGGAAGGCAGCGTCGACTCGATCCGGGACGACCACGGCGAGACGCTGTACCGGCAGTGCGGGACCAGCGGTCACCACCATCATCTGACCTGCCGTGATTGCGGCCGCAGTATTGAAGTCGAAGGTCGCGCGGTTGAGCAGTGGGCCGAGAAGGTGGCCCGGGAAAACGGGTTCACCGACGTCGGGCACACGGTGGAACTGTTCGGCCGCTGCCCCGACTGCGCGGGCCAGGACCAGACCCAAGACCGCGGCTGACCACCCCAGAAACGACGCACGGGCCTGACCAGGTGCTCATAGCGCCTGGTCAGACCCGCCCCGGCCCCCGGACCTGGTGGGCCCATTGGGTCCGGGGGCCAGCTTGCTTGCGGGCGCGCCGCGTCAGGCGGCGATCGCCTGCTCGGCGGAAGCGGACTCCAGCGCCAGCTGGAGCACGTCCCGCACATCAGAGACCGGGTGGACCGTCAGCTGGGACAGAACCTCGTCTGGCACGTCGTCCAGGTCGGGCTCGTTCCGCTTCGGGATCAGCACGGTGGTCATGCCGGCCCGGTGGGCGGCGAGCAGCTTCTGCTTCACGCCCCCGATGGGCAGGACCTTGCCGGTCAGGGAGACCTCACCGGTCATGGCCACGTCGTCGCGGACCGGACGTCCGGACAGCAGCGAGGCCAGCGCGGTGGTCATGGTGACCCCGGCGCTCGGGCCGTCCTTGGGGACCGCACCGGCGGGCACGTGGATGTGCACGCCGCGGTCCTTCAGGTCAGCCACCGGGAGCTCCAGCTCCGCGCCGTGCGAGCGGAGGAAGGACAGCGCGATCCGCGCCGACTCCTTCATCACGTCGCCCAGCTGGCCGGTGAGGGTGACCCCGGTGTCGCCGGTCTCCGGGTCGGCCAGCGACGCCTCGATGAAGAGCACGTCGCCACCGGCTCCGGTGACGGCCAGGCCGGTCGCCACGCCGGGCACCGACGTCCGCCGCTCGGACTCGCCGAGGCTGGTCTCCGGGGTGAACCGGGGCCGGCCCAGGTAGTCCCGCAGGCCTTCGGTGGTGACGGTCACCGGCAGCGTGGCCTCGTCCAGGGCCACCTTGGCCGCGATCTTCCGCAGCACCCGCGCGACCGCCCGCTCCAGCGAGCGCACGCCCGCCTCGCGGGTGTACTCGCCGGCCAGCATGTGCAGCGCGGCCTCGTCCAGCGTGACCTCGTCGGGCTCCAGGCCGGACTTGGACAGCTGCCGGGGCAGCAGGTGGTCACGGGCGATGGTGACCTTCTCGTTCTCGGTGTAGCCGTCCAGCTGCACCAGGTCCATCCGGTCCAGCAGCGGGCCGGGGATGGTCTCCAGCTGGTTGGCCGTGGCGATGAACACCACGTCCGAGAGGTCGAGCTCGACCTCCAGGTAGTGGTCGCGGAAGGTGTGGTTCTGCGCCGGGTCGAGGACCTCCAGCAGCGCGGCCGCCGGGTCGCCCCGGTAGTCGGCGCCGACCTTGTCCACCTCGTCCAGCAGCACGACCGGGTTCATCGAGCCCGCCTCGCGGATGGCGCGGACGATGCGGCCGGGCAGGGCACCCACGTAGGTACGCCGGTGACCGCGGATCTCGGCCTCGTCGCGGACGCCGCCCAGGGACACCCGGACGAACTTGCGGCCCATGGCCCGGGCCACCGACTCACCCAGCGAGGTCTTGCCCACGCCGGGCGGGCCGACCAGCGCGAGCACGGCGCCGCTGCGGCGGCCGCCGATCACGCCCAGGCCACGCTCGGACCGGCGCTGGCGCACGGCCAGGTACTCGACGATCCGCTCCTTGACGTCGTCCAGGCCGGTGTGGTCCTCGTCCAGGATCCGCCGGGCCCCGGCGATGTCGTAGGCGTCCTCGGTCCGGTCGTTCCACGGGATGTCGAGCACGGTGTCGAGCCAGGTCCGGATCCAGCCGACCTCGGGGGACTGCTCGGAGGTGCGCTCCAGCTTGGCGACTTCCTTCATCGCCGCGTTGTGCACGTCCTCGGGCAGGTTGGCCGCTTCGACCCGGGCCCGGTAGTCCTCCTCCTCGGTCGCGGAGGAGTCACCGGACAGGTCGGCCAGCTCCTTGCGGACCGCGGCCAGCTGCTGGCGAAGCAGGAACTCCTTCTGCTGCTTCTCCATGCCCTCCTGAACGTCCTTGCGGATCGACTCCGCCACGTTCAGCTCGGCCATGTGCTCCTTGGTCCAGCCGATGATCAGCTCCAGCCGCTGCACCAGGTCCGAGGTCTCCAGGATCTGGAGCTTCTGCTCGGCGGTCAGGTAGGCGGAGTAGCCGGACCGGTCGGCGATGGCCGACGGGTCGTCGAGCTGCTGGATCGAGTCGATGATCTGCCAGGCGCCACGGTTCTGCAGCATGGCGATGATCAGGGACTTGTACTCCTTGGCCAGCTCATCGGCCTTGGGTCCGTGACCGGTCTCGTCGATGACCGTGCCCTCGACCCACAGGGCCGAGCCGGAGCCGGTCGTGCCCGAGCCGATCTTCACGCGGGAGATACCGCGCACGACGGCTCCGGGCTCGCCACCGGGCAGGCGGCCCTCCTGGTCGATGACGGCCAGAGTGCCCACACCGGCCAGACCGCGGTCCGACAGCCGGGGCACCAGCAGCACGCGGGGCTTGGCCTCGGAGCGGATCCCCGGCACCCGGGTGGCCGTCGGGACCCGCGCCGCGTCGATCGCGGCCCGTGCCTCCTGCTGCGAAAGTTCAAGCGGCACCACCATCCCGGGAAGGACAACCTCGTCATCCAGGGGTAGCACCGGAAGTGTGAGCTGCTCGCTCATCGAGCCTCCAAAGATTGAGTCACCTACACTCAATAAAGAAGAGGGCGAAATAATTTCCTGTGCATGTTCTCTCACGGCGAACCGCCGGACACCCTCGCTGAGCTGCGAAAACGTAACCCGCAGCCCGGCCCTCGGACCCGGGCGTACTACGATCGCTGCGGCTCATCGCCCCCCGAAGGAGACGCCGTGCTGCGTACGCCCCTCATCCATCCGCCGCTGCTGGCCGCGCTCGCGGGCGCCGGGCACGGCGGCAAGGTGCTCCTCGCCGACGCCAACTACTCGGCCAGCACCAACGTCAACCCGGCCGCGGCCCGGATCCATCTCAACGTTCGCCCCGGGCTGGTCACCGTGGCCGAGGTGCTGGAGCCGGTGCTGGCCACGGTCCCGATCGAGGCGGTCGAGGTGATGACCCCCGACGGCGGCGGCACCCCCGAGGTGTGGGGGGTCTACCAGCGGATGCTGCGGGACGGCCTGAGCCTGCGCCAGCTGGGCCGGTTCGACTTCTACGCCGCCTGCCGGGAGCCGGACGTCGCCGTGTGCGTGGCCACCGGCGACGCCGCGCTCTACTCCAACGTGCTGCTCACCATCGGCTACCTGACCCCGGAGGGCGAGGACGGCCCGCCCGCCTAGGCCACCGTCTGCTGGACCCGGGCGTTGACCGGCTCGATGGGGACGAGCCGGTTGGTCAGGGCCACGTGCACCCGCCCACCGGTCCGCCACGATCAGTGAGGACGATCCGCCGCGGCCGCCCCCAGCGTGGCCCAGCACGCCCTCGGCCTGGTTGATGACCCAGCCCAGCCCCATCTAGACCCCGTCGTCGGGCCGGGTCACCTGGGGCCGGAGCGCCTCGGCGGCCAGGTCCGCGGGCAGCAGCCCACGCCAGTCGCGGGCAAACCGGATCAGGTCGGCGGCGGTGGACCACAGGCCGCCCGCGGGCGGCAGCGTGCAGATCACGGTCGTGACCCGGAAGGCCTCGTCGGCCAGCCCGTAGCCGGTGACCGCGTCCGGGTCGTCCGGCCAGCGGGCCGGGAACGAGCTGTCGTCCAGGCCCGAGCGGGCCCAGCACCAGGCGGGTGGCGACGGCTGGTAAGGCTCGCCGCTGACGTCGGCGATCAGCTGGCCGAGCACGGCGTAGCCGCCGTTGCTGTAGGTGAAGCGGGCCGCGCGGCCCGCTGCTGCCGAGCACCGGGCCGGTCAGCGTGACCAGGGCCGGGACCTCCCGGGCGAACAATTCCGTCCGGGGTGCCCACCCCGGCGGTGTGGGTCAGCAGTTCGCGGACGGTGACGTCCGGATCGGCGAGCCGGACCTCGCGCAGGTAGTCGTTGGCCGGAGCGTCCAGTCGCACCGCGCCGCCGGCGACCAGCCGCAGCACCGTGACCGCGGTGACCAGCTTGGTGATCGAGTAGGCCGGAAACCGGTGCCCGGGCCGCAGCGGTCGTTCCCGCGTCCAGGTCGGCCCAGCCCCGGGCCAGCACCCAGGTCGCCCCGGCCGGGGACCCGGGCCATCGGGGCCACCCGAGTCATGCCGCCCGGCCAGGACCAGCGCCGGGCAGGCCCTGCTCGGTGGTGGCGCTGTCCGCTATCTCCCGGGCCGCTGGCGGGCACAGTCGCCCTCAGCGCGGCTGGTCGCGGCGGCCAGCCGGGGATCGTCGATCCGGCGGCCGCCCGGGAACAGCGGCCAGCCCGGTCAGCCGGTGCGGTGGCTCCGGCTCGGTGGCGGCCTGGATCTGGATCCCGGGCAGCCCGGCCTGGACCGGGCCGTGGTGGCGGCGGCGACGGACAGTTCGCCCCGAAGCACCGCGTTCTGGCCGGACAGCATGCTGACCATCGCGCCGGCCGGGATCACGGCAGGAAGTGTTCGGTGAAGTGCTCCAGCAGTTCGTCCTCGCCGGAGCGGTCCAGCCGTCCTGGCCGGAGTCAACGAACCGGGAGATCACCCAGCGGACCTGGTCGAGCGCGTGGCTGACGGGCTCCTCTCGCATGGTGGCCCTCGGCGTGCTGGCGCTCGATCTGCTGCTTGAGCACGGCCCAGCTGGACAGGCCCGTGCTCGCGGGCGATGGCCAGCTGGGCGTCGTGCAGGGTGGCGAACTCCCCGGCGGCCAGGCGGCGCTTGGCCTCGAGCTTGAGGTAGCGCAGGCTCGGCTGGTCGGGCAGTACCCGTGGCTGATCGGACACGAACAGTCCTTCCTTCGGTGCCCGTGGTCCGCGTGATCGGGCTGGAAAGACCGGATGTGCCGCACTGGGCCGTACTGACCGGTGGGCTTGAAGCCCTGTCCGCGGACCCAGGGGCAGCCGGGACTGCCACCGTCACTCTAAATGACCGCCCGGTCAGCCGGCCAGCAGGATATGCAGGGTGCGCGGGCCGTGTACGCCTTCGACCCGGCTGAGCTCGATGTCGCTGGTGGCCGAGGGACCGGAGATCAGCGTCTGCGGCCGGGCCGGGTCGAGCCGCCCGAACGTGTCCGGCAGGTCGGCCGCGACCTGATCGGCCCGGACGATGACCAGGTGGAAGTCCGGGACCAGGGACAGCGCCCGGCGGCCCTGGGCCGGGCCGTGGTCGAGCACGATCGTGCCGGTCTCGGCGATGGCCACCGCGCAGCCGGTGACCACCCCGGCCAGCTGATCCAGCTGAGCCGCGGACAACGGCGGGTCGTCGCGGACCACGGTGACCCCGTCCGGGATCCACTCGGACGGGAAGCCGTCCGGCACCACGAAACCCACCTCCTGTGATTCGTGGTTGGGTTTTTGTGATTGCTGAGGTTTTTGGGACTTAATGCGGTCACCGAGGATGCGGGCCACGGCGGCGGGGACCTCGGCGGCGGGCAGGCGTTCCACCACGGCCCGGTAGTCGGCGGCCCGGGCGGCGAACAGGGCCACGATGTCCTGGTCGTGGTGGGCCCGCAGGTAGTGCCGGGGCAGGTCCTGGTAGGCCGCGTCCACGTCGGGGCGCGGGGGGTCCCCGACCGCGGACCGGATGCGGGCCAGGATGTCGTCGCGGCTGCTCATTGCGCGCCGCCCGGGCCACCCTGGTCGCCCCGGGTCCGGCTCCACCAGGCGCGGAACGACTCGGCGGGCGGGGCGGGCGCGTCCCGGGTGTCGGTCCAGGCGCTCAGCGGTGGCGGCAGCCGCCGGATCGTCCCCGACCGCCCCACCAGCCGCCGGCTGGCCGCGGCCAGCCGCTGGGCCGCCCGCAGCCGCCGGGGCGAGCCGCAAACCCCACCCGGCCAGCCCGAACACCGCCGCCTCGGGCCGCAGTCGCTTCTGCTCGCGCTTGGCTTCGACCGCCTTGGAACGCAGGTAGACCAGGGCCTCCGGGATGTTGATGGCCACCGGGCAGACGTCGTAGCAGGCCCCGCACAGGGTGGACGCGTACGGCAGCGACTGGTCCAGCGCCGAGCCCATGCCCCGCAGCTGCGGCGACAGGATCGCCCCGATCGGGCCCGGGTACGGCGACCCGTAGGCGTGCCCGCCGACCCGCTCGTAGACCGGGCACACGTTCAGGCAGGCCGAGCACCGGATGCAGCGCAGGGCCTGCCGCCCGATCTGGTCGGCCAGGGTGGCGGTGCGGCCGTTGTCCAGCAGCACCAGGTGGAACTCCCTGGGCCCGTCGCCGGGCTGGACCCCGGACCAGATCGAGGTGTACGGGTTCATCCGCTCGGCCGTCGACGACCGCGGCAGCAGGGCCAGGAACACCTCCAGGTCCCGCCAGCTGGGCAGGACCTTCTCGATCCCGACCACCGAGATCAGCGTCTCCGGCATGGTCAGGCACATCCGGCCGTTGCCCTCGGACTCCACCACGACCAGCGAGCCGGTGTCGGCCACCGCGAAGTTGGCCCCGGAGATGCCGACCTTGGCCGACAGGAACGCCCGGCGCAGGTGCTCCCGGGCCGCCGCGGCCAGTTCCGGCGGCGCGTCGGTCAGGTCCCGGGGCGCGTCGGGCATCTCGCGCAGGAAGATCTCCCGGATCTCGGACCGGTTCCGGTGGATCGCGGGCACCAGGATGTGGCTGGACCGGTCGTGCCCCAGCTGGATGATCAGCTCGGCCAGGTCGGTCTCGATCGCGGTGATGCCGGCCGCGGCCAGCGTCTCGTTCAGGCCGATCTCGTCGGTGGCGATCGACTTGACCTTGACCACCTGGTCGGTGCCGGCCGCCCGGGTCAGCGAGGCCACGATCTCCCCGGCTTCGGCGGCGTCGGCGGCCCAGTGCACGTGGCCGCCGGCCTGGGTCACGCTTGCTTCCAGCCGGAGCAGGTAGGTGTCCAGGTGGGCCAGGGTGTGATCCTTGATGGCCTTGGCCGCGGCCCGCAGCTCGGCCCAGTCGCTCAGCTCGGCCACGGCCCCGGCCCGCTTGGCCCGGATCACCCCGGTGGCGTGGGCCAGGTTGTGCCGGAGCTGGGAGTCGGCCAGGGCCGCCGCGGCCGCCTGGGGGAACGCGGGCATCCCGAGGTAGGTGGGCATGGCCGGATTTCGGGGCGGCCATCAGCGGACCGCCGCCTGGTGGCCGCCGGGCACCGCGGGCTCGTCCTCGGTGCTGGCCAGGATCTCGGCCAGGTGCATGACCGACACCCCGGCCCGCTGCCGGGACAGCGAGCCGCCGATGTGCATCAGGCAGGAGTTGTCGGCGGCGCACAGCACCTCGGCGCCGGACTGGTGCACGGCCGCCACCTTGTCGGCGCACATGGCCGCGGACACGTCGGGGTTCTTGACCGAGAACGTGCCGCCGAAGCCGCAGCAGGATTCCGCGTCCGGCAGGTCGGCCAGGTCCAGGCCGCGCACCTGGCCCAGCAGCTGCCGGGGCGCGTCGCCGACCCGCAGCATCCGCAGCGAGTGGCAGGTCGGGTGGTAGGTCACCCGGTGCGGGAAGTACGCGCCCACGTCGGTCACCCCGAGCACGTCGACCAGCAGCGTGGACAGGTCGTGCACGCGGGGCGCCAGCTCGGCCACGGCCCGGGCCAGGCCGCGGTCCCCGGCCTCGGCGGCCAGCTGGCCGTGGTACTCGCGGACCATCGCGGTGCAGGACGCCGACGGGCTGACCACCGCGTCGTAGCCCGCGAAGCTGTCGGCGAAGTTGCGGGCGAACGGCAGGCTCTCGCGCCGGTACCCGGTGTTGAAGTGCATCTGCCCGCAGCAGGTCTGGCCGGCCGGGAACTCGACCTGGTGGCCGAGCCGGTCCAGCAGCCGGACCACGGCCTGCCCGGTGGCCGGATACAGGGTGTCGGTGAGGCAGGTGATGAACAGGGCTATCCGCATCGGCACCGTTCCCCTCGAACCTGGCAACATCGGCTCGTGTGACAATACATCGGGCGTATTTCCCGATGTCAGCGAGGCGAGCGGAGGACTCATGACCGAGCCGGGTGCAGGAGCAGGAGCGGGCGAGTTCGCCGGACTGACCGCGTTGGTCACCGGCGGTGCCTCCGGCATCGGGCTGGCCACCGCGCAGCTGCTGACCAGCCGGGGCGCCCGGGTCGCGGTGCTGGACCGCGATGAACTGGTTCAAGAAAGCACTGCCGATCACGGCCTGATCGGGGTGGTGGCCGACGTGACCGACGACGCCGCCGTGCAGCGCGCGGTGGGCGAGGCCGTGGCCGCGCTCGGGGACCAGCTCGACATCCTGGTCAACAACGCCGGCATCGGGGCCGCGGGCACGGTGGCCGACAACTCCGACGACGAGTGGCACCGGGTGCTGGACATCAACGTGGTCGGCATGGTCCGGGTCAGCCGGGCCGCCCTGGGCCACCTGCGCCGGGCCGTGGCCGACCGGGGCCAGGCCGCGATCGTCAACACCTGCTCGGTGGCGGGGGTGGCCGGGCTGCCCCAGCGCGCCCTGTACTCGGCCAGCAAGGGCGCGGTCTACGCGCTGACCCTGGCCATGTCGGCCGACCACGTGCGCGAGGGCATCCGGGTCAACTGCGTCCTGCCCGGCACCGCCGACACCCCCTGGATCGGCCGCCTGCTCAACGCGGCCGACGACCCGGCCGCCGAGCGGGCCGCGCTCAATGCCCGGCAGCCCATGGGCCGGCTGGTCGCCGCCGACGAGGTCGCGGCGGGCATCGCCTACCTGGCCAGCCCGCTGGCCAGCGCCACCACCGGCACGGCCCTGGCCGTCGACGGCGGCATGATCGGGCTCCGCCTGCGGCCGCCGTCCACGTCGTGACCGCGTTCGGCCCGCCCCGATACGGGTCCCCGTCGTTAGTGGGCGCCCTCATAACCAGCCTTCGATAAATAAATGGAAGGTCGGTGGGTGTCACTCACCGGTCATGGCCGCGTCGATCAGCGTTCCGTGCCTACCGTGTCTTGGTAAACCGATCGTTTTACGTGAGGTGGGACATGCGGTACATGACCTTCGGACGGACCACCGGCCTGCGGGTGTCGGAGCTGGCCCTGGGCACCGGGATGTTCGGCACCCGCTGGGGCACCGGGTCTGACCTGGCCGAATCGCGGAAGGTGTTCGACCGGTTCGCGGAGGCGGGCGGGACGTTCCTCGACACCGCCGAGAGCTACCAGTTCGGCGAGTCCGAGGAGATCCTGGGCCAGCTGCTGACCGGGGTCCGGTCCCAGTTCACCGTGGCCACCAAGTTCACCCAGGGCGCCACCGCGGGCGCCGACGTGATGCACACCGGCAACAGCCGCCAGAACATGACCCGGGCCGTCGAGGACAGCCTGCGCCGGTTGCGGACCGACTACATCGACCTGCTCTGGGTGCACTTCCCGGACAGCGTGACCCCCACCGAGGAGATCGTCCGCGGCCTGGACGACCTGACCCGGCAGGGCAAGATCCTCTACGCCGGGCTGTCCAACTTCCCGGCCTGGCGGACCGCCCGGGCCGTGACCCTGGCCGAGGCGGGTGGCCGGTCCCCGGTCATCGGCGTTCAGTTCGAGTACAGCCTGGCCGAGCGGACCGCCGACCGCGAGATCCTGCCCATGGCCGAGGCGCTCGGCCTGGGCGGGGCCCTGTGGTCGCCGCTGGCCGGCGGCCTGCTGACCGGCAAGTACCGGACCTCGGACGCCGGCCGGCTGACCGAGCTCAAGCGCCTGGTCCACACCGAGGACGACGACCGCAAGACCGCCACCGTCGACACCGTGCTGGCCGTGGCGGGCGAGCTCGCCGTCCCGCCCGCGCAGGTCGCCCTGGCCTGGCTGCTGGAACGCAACCAGCGCTCGGCCACCGCCCTGGTCCCGGTGACCGGGCCGCGCAACCTGGCCCAGCTGGAGGACTACCTCGCCGCCCTGGACGTTGGCCTGGACGACGACCAGTACCGGCGGCTCGACGAGGCGAGCCAGATCCCGCTGGGCCAGCCGCACGACCTGAACAACTCCCGCCGCGCCCCCCTGCTCGGCGGGAGCGACCTTCGAGTCCCCGGTGGTCCCGGTGGCCTGAGCCTCAGGCTCTGGCTTGGCGGACCCGGGTCAGGAAGCGGTCCCAGTTCCGACGCGGCGAACGCGAGCTGCGGGCCGTCCGGGTCCTTGGAGTCGCGGACCGCGAGGCCCCGGCGCTCTCGGCCTGACCTCACCTCGATGCATTGGTCCTTGATGCTGTGGGTCGATTTACGCCAGGCACTGTTCACATCGTTCTCCTCATCGTTGTGGTCGATGCCAGCTCGTTCCGGACGCGGCTGAATGAGCTCCCGCGACTGGTCAATGGAAAGTGCCGCCGCGCGGAGATGGTTGAAGATCAACGCGCACCGTCTCAATTCCCGCGGGCCTTCCAGGAAGAGGCTCCCGGAGCTGCAGTTGACGTATTGGACTTCCGGATCGGACGGCTCGGCAAAGCCGAGGATCATGAAGGCTCCGTCCATACCGGCGTGAGCGCCAGCGCTGAACGGCATGACCTGGACGCGTGACGTTGGGCAGGTGGCTGGCCTCGAGCAACCGGTCCGAGTTGGGACCGCATGACGGTCGCGCCACCGACCAGCCGCCGGATCCCGGCTTCGTTGACGACCGCCCACAATTCCGGCGGCTCGTCCCCCGCCAGCCGTGACTTGGCGAGCCATCCGCACGGCGACGTACTTTTCGATGTCCTCGTCGGTTCCGGGGGACAGCTGCCGCCCCGATGATCGCGCGGGCGTAATCCTCGGTCTGGAGCAACCCGGGGACGCATTCGGACTCGTAGGTCCGCAACGTGGCCGCGGCCGCCTCCAGCCCGACGTAAGTGCGGAAGCTCTCACCGAGGGTGTCGCCGTACGCATGCCACCAGCCCTTCTGATGCGACTCGCGGGCCAGGGTGATCATGAGCTCCCATTCGGGGGCGCCTTCCTGGACGCCGTAGGTGCGGAGCAAATGCTTGACGTCGCGCGGGAGGACGCGGACCCGCGCATTTTCGATCCGGCTGATCTTGGCGGCCGACCACTCCAGTTCCTGGGCGACGTCGTCGATGGTCAGGTCGGCCTGTTCCCGGCAGGCGTGCAGCTCGGCCGCGAGGCGCCGTCGCTTGACGGTCGGGCTGCTGGTGGCCGGCACGCTTCCTCCTGGAAATCGGCCCTTGCAACTTGCAAGGACTGCCTACGTTGAGCCATAGTACATTGCTATATATAGCATTGCAACGAATCCGCATGGAGGCCGCCATGCCGGAGCACGCCACGCCGCCCATCCCGCCCAGCACGGCCTTCAGCGGTACCGGGGCCGCTCCCTGCGCCTGGCCGGTGGCCACCGCCGCGTGTTCACCCGTCTCGCAGGCTGCGACTCAGCCGGGCTCGCTGTCCCCGGCGCCGCGAGGTCACGGCCCGGACACTCGCACGCGATGGGGACGCTCACCAGGGTGGGCCGCCCTCGTTCCCGGGCGTTCATCGAGTGTCCGGGCGCGCAGATCGCGGCCCAGGCCCGGGCCATGGCCGCGGCGGCGTCGGCTGAGGCGCTGGCGGCGCTGGCGCCGCCCGCTCCCCTGACCGTGGTGGACCAGGACCAGCCCGAGCCCGGCGGCACGCTGCCGCTGGGCGATCACCGGGGACCGGGGCGATTCTGCCTGGGGATGTTCCCCGGCCAGCGCGAGCAGGTCGGGCAGGCGCGGGCGTTTCTGGCCGCGTTCCTCGGCGGCTGGGGCCGGGCCGACGACGCCATGCTCTTAATAGGCGAGCTGGGGGCCAACGCGGTCGTCCACACCGGCAGCGGCGCGCCCGGCGGGCTGTTCACGGTGCGGGCCACGCTGGCCGGAGCCTGGCTCCGGGCCGAGGTGGAAGACCAGGGCAGCAGCTGGAACGGCCGGCTCGAGGAGGCCGAATGCCCGCACGGGCTGTTCCTGCTCCGGCAGCTGGCGACCCAGTGCGGCACCCGCCGCGCGCGGGGCGGCTGGGTCACCTGGTTCGTGCTCGGGGACGACACGATCACCCCGGCCCGGGGCCCGCAAAGGGGACGATCGGGCATCAATCCGGTTGATTCGCCCGGCCGCGGGCGCCCGTAACGGCCGGGGCAGCGTGCGGCCCGCCGGGCGGGCCGGGTAGAACGGGTGCGTGCCCGAACTACCCGAGGTCGAGACCGCCCGGCGGCTGATCGCCGACCGGGCGCTGCACCGGCGCATCGTCGCGGTCGACGACGCCGACACGTTCGTGTGCCGCCCGCACTCGCCCGGGGACCTGCGCGACGCGCTGGTGGGACGCACGCTGACCGCGGCCAAGCGCCGGGGCAAGACGATGTGGGTGGAGACCTCAGGCGTGGGCGGCTCGGCCGAGCCCGGCCCCGACCTGGGGGTCCATCTGGGCATGGGCGGCCGCATCGTGGTCACCGGCCCGGACGGGGCGGCCCAGGAGGGCGGCGGCCCGCGACGGCGGGACGCGCAGCCGCGCAAGGCGGAGTGGAACCGGTTCACCGTGGACTTCGCCGACGGCGGGCAGCTGGTGCTGTTCGACAAGCGCAGGCTGGGGCGGGTCCGGCTCGACCCCGAGGTGGAACTGCTCGGCCCCGACGCCGAGGAGGTCACCGCCGCGCAGTTCCGCGACCTGATCAGCCGGGGCTCGATCGCGATCAAGGCCCGGCTGCTCGACCAGTCCAAGATCGCCGGGGTGGGCAACCTGCTGGCCGACGAGGCCCTCTGGCAGGCCAAGGTTCCACCGGCCCTCCCGGTCAACCGGCTGGCCCGCAAGGACATCGACCGCCTGTACCGCGCCCTGCAGGCCGCGCTGAAGTCGGCCGGGGCCCGGGGCGGCGTGCACACCGGCGACGTCATCGCCTCCCGTCATCCGGGCGGCAGCTGCCCCCGCTGCGGGGCCGAGATGGTGCACGGCACGGTGGGCGGCCGGTCGACCTGGTGGTGCTCGCGCGAACAGGCAGCGTGGCCCGATGCCGCCTGATCTCTGGGACCCTGAGCCCGGATTCCTGAACACGGCCAGCTACGGGCTGCCGCCCCGCCCGGCGTTCGCGGCGGTGGAGGCCATGCTGGACGAGTGGCGGACCGGCCGGACCAGCTGGGAGCCGTGGGACCGCAGCGTGGACCAGTCCCGGGAACGCTTCGCCCGGCTGGTCAACGTGCCCGCGACCGACGTGGCCGTCGGGGCCACCGTGTCCGAGCTGCTGGGCTCGGTCGCGACGGTCCTGGCCGCCGGGGCCCGGGTCGTGGTGCCGGAGGGCGAGTTCAGCTCCAACCTGTTTCCCTGGCTGGTCCGGGCCGCCCACGGGGTGGAAATCGTGGCGGTGCCGCTGGACCGGATGGCCGCCGCCGTCGACGGCCGGACCACGCTGGTGGCGTTCAGCCTGGTCCAGTCGGCGTCCGGCCAGCTGGCCCCGGCCGCCGAGATCACCGCGGCCGCCCGCCAGCACGGCGCGCTGGTGGTGGCGGACGCGACCCAGGCCTGCGGCTGGCTGCCGGTGGACGCGACCGCCTTCGACGCGCTGGTGGCCCACGCCTACAAGTGGCTGATGTCGCCGCGCGGATCCTCGTTCCTGTACGTGCGCCCGAGCCTGCGGGAGCGGATGCAGCCGCGGTCCGCGGGCTGGTACGCCGGGGCCGACCGGGCCAGCAGCTACTACGGGCCGCCCATGGACCTGGCCGCCGATGCCCGGCGCTTCGACACCTCGCCGGCCTGGGTGTCGTGGGTCGGCACCGCGCCCGCGCTGGAGGTGATCGAGCAGATCGGGGTCCCGGTGATCCACGACCACGACGTCCGGCTGGCCAACCGGCTCCGGGCCGGGCTGGGCCTGCCGCCCGGCGACAGCGCGATCGTCTCGGCCGACATCCCGGGCGCCGAGGCCAAGCTGGCCCGGGCCGGCATCCGGGCCAGCGCCCGGGCGGGCCGGACCCGGCTGGCCTGCCACATCTACACCACCGAGCAGGACGTGGACGCGGCCCTGGACGCCCTGGTCGATGGGGCCGCACGGGTGGACCACGATGCTTAGCCCGTTCTTCCTGGAGGGCGCCGGAATCCGGCTGGAGCCGCTGGGCCCGGCCCACACCGACGGGCTGGCCGAGGCGGCGTCCGGGGCCCGGGACAGCTTCGGTTACACCTGGGTGCCGGACGGCCGGGACGACGCCGAACGCTACGTCCAGGCCGCCCTGGCCGACCGGGACGCGGGCCGCAGCGTGCCGTTCGCGATCCGCCGCCGGATGGGCCACCGCATCGTCGGCTGCACCCGGTTCCTCGACCTGGAGGTGTTCCGCTGGCCGCCGCCGTGGCCGCCCGGGGTCGGCCGGGGGCCGGTGCCCAGCGACGGGCAGCCGCCGGTGGTGGCCGAGATCGGCAGCACCTGGCTGGCGCCCGCGGCCCAGCGCACCGGGATCAACGCCGAGTGCAAGCTGCTGATGCTGCGGCACGCCTTCGACGTGTGGAGCGTGCTCCGGGTCACGCTCAAGACCGATGCCCGCAACCAGGCCTCGCGGGCGGCCATCGAGCGGCTCGGCGCCACCTTCGAAGGGGTCCGGCGCGCGCACAGTCCGGCCTCGGACGGCAGCATCCGGGACACCGCCTACTACTCGATCCTGCGGCCGGAGTGGCCGGTGGTGTGCGACCGCCTGCAGCGCGAGGTCCGCGAGCGGGCCTCCTGACGCCGCCGGGCTCCGACGCCGTCAGCCCTTGAGCTTGGTCACGGCCTGGTCAGCGGTGACGCAGCCCGCGGTGGTGAGCTCCAGGTTGGCCAGGGACGCCGCGTGCGTAGCCTGGTCGGCGGCGGTCACGCAGTCGCTGACCACGTAGACGGTCAGGCCGAGGTCGGTGCCGTGCCGGGCCGTCTGCTCGACGGTCAGGTTGGTGGCCACGCCGGTGATGAACACCGTGCTCAGCGAGCGGTCCAGCAGCCAGCGGACCACGTCGTTGCCGGCCAGCCCGGACAGCTTCTGGTTGTCGGACACGTGCGCGTCCTGGGCCTGGTCGGCCATTTCCGGGATGAGCTGGGCCCCGGGCGCGTCCGGGCGGAACGATTCCTGGGCGTCGCCCACCGAGCGCATGAAGGCCGTGTTGCGGACCAGGGAGCTGCCCTTTTCCGGCACCGTGAACCGGGTGAACACCAGCTGGGCCCCGGCGTCGCGAGCGGCCGCGTGGAACTCGGCGGCGCGGCCGATCACGCCACTGCGCGCCACCGGCTCGGCCAGCATCCCGCCGAAGAACCCTTCCGGTTTGATCACGTTGACCTGCCAGTGCAGCGCGAGCACCGCGGCGCCCGGGAGAGCGGCGCTCGGGAGAGCGGCACCCTGAAGACCTGGAGCAGTCATAGGTGCGATCTTCCCTGACGAGGGGGTCCGGAATCGGGATTTCCGTCGGACTCGCGGCCGGGCCGGGCTTTCGGGCCCCATATGGGCGCAGAAATGGCGTGGGAATGGTCAGGGAATCCGGGGAATGACGGTGGCGCCTGATAGCAATGAAGGCATGGCCGAAGCGACCGACACCCAGCTCCGGGCCGACGCCGAGCAGGCCCTGCAGGCGCTGGCCGGGCCGGACGCGCGGCTGCGCGAGGACCAGTGGACCGCGATCAGCGCCCTGGTCGCCGGGCGCCGGGCGCTGGTCGTGCAGCGCACCGGCTGGGGCAAGTCGGCGGTGTACTTCCTGGCCACCGCGCTGCTGCGGACCCGCGGGGCGGGGCCCACGGTGATCGTCTCGCCCCTGCTGGCCCTGATGCGGAACCAGATCGAGGCCGCGGGCCGGGCCGGGATCCGGGCCCGGACCATCAACTCGGCCAACCCGGACGACTGGGAGCAGACCTACGCCGAGATCGAGACCGGCGCGATCGACGTGCTGCTGGTCAGCCCGGAGCGGCTGAACAACCCGTCCTTCCGGGACCGGGTGCTGCCCCAGCTGGCCGCGACGGCCGGGATGCTGGTCATCGACGAGGCACACTGCATCTCCGACTGGGGCCACGACTTCCGGCCCGACTACCGGCGGCTGCGCACCCTGCTGGGCACGCTGCCGGACGGCGTCCCGGTGCTGGCCACCACGGCCACGGCCAATGCCCGGGTGACCCGGGACGTGGCCGAGCAGCTCGGGACCGGGACCCAGGACGAGACGCTGGTGCTGCGCGGGCCGCTGGACCGGGAGAGCCTGCACCTGTCCGTGGTCCAGCTGCCCACCGCGCACCAGCGGCTGGCCTGGCTGGCCGAGCACCTGGACGAGCTGCCGGGGTCCGGCATCATCTACACCCTGACCGTGGCCGCCGCCCACGAGACGGCGGCGTTCCTGGCCGACCGGGGCGTGCCGGTGGCCGCCTACAGCGGCCAGAGCGACCCCGACCAGCGGGTCGCGGCCGAGGACGACCTGCTGTCCAACCGGCTCAAGGCCATCGTGGCCACCAGCGCGCTGGGCATGGGCTTCGACAAGCCCGACCTGGGCTTCGTGGTCCACCTGGGCGCGCCTGCCTCCCCGGTGGCCTACTACCAGCAGATCGGCCGGGCCGGCCGGGGCGTGCCCCGGGCCGAGGTGGTGCTGCTGCCGGGCCGGGAGGACCGGGACATCTGGGCCTACTTCGCGTCGCTGGCCTTCCCGCCCGAGCGGGTGGTCCGCGACACCCTGGCCGTGCTGGACGACACCGAGCGGCCGCTGTCGCCGGGGGCGCTGGAGACCCGGGTCGACCTGAGCCGCGGCCGCCTGGAGATGATGCTCAAGGTGCTCGACGTGGACGGCGCCGTGCACCGGGTCAGCGGCGGCTGGCAGTCCACCGGCCAGCCCTGGCAGTACGACGCCGAGCGCTACGAGCGGGTGGCGGCCGAACGGGGCCGCGAGCAGCAGGCCATGCTGGCCTACGCCGCCGCCACCGGGTGCCGGCTGGAGTTCCTCCGCCGCGAGCTGGACGACCCGGCCGCCGGGCCCTGCGGGCGCTGCGACAACTGCACCGGCCAGCCCCGGGCGGCGGCGGTGTCCGAGGACGGGGCGGCCAACGCCCGCGAGCGGCTGCTGCGCCCGGGCGTGACCGTGGCCCCGCGCAAGATGTGGCCGACCGGCATGAAGGACCTCGGGGTGGCCGCGTCCGGCAAGATCCCGCCCGGCCTGACCGCCGACCCGGGCCGGGCCCTGGGCCGCCTGACCGACACCGGCTGGGGCCCCCGGCTGCGGGCGCTGCTGGCCGACGGCGCCCCCGACGAGCCGGCCGGCACCGACCTGACCGGAGCGCTGATCAAGGTGCTGGCCGCCTGGGACTGGCCGGACCGGCCGGTGGCGGTGGTGACCCTGCCCTCGAACTCCCGGCCCCTGCTGGTCGAGAGCCTGGGCAAGGCCCTGGCCGACATCGGCCGGCTGCCCTACCTGGGCGCGCTGGCCTACACCGGCGGCGGTCCCGGGCCGCGCCGGCACAACAGCGCGCAGCGGCTGCGCACGGTGTGGGAGGCCCTCACCGTGCCGGAGCCGCTGGGCTCGGCCGTGGCCGGCGCGGGTGGCCCGGTGCTGCTCATCGACGACCGCATCGAGTCCGGCTGGACCATGACGGTCGCGGCCCGGCTGCTCCGCCAGGCCGGGCGCGCCCGCGGTGCTGCCGCTGGTGCTGGCGGTCACCACGGGCTGACGCCGGCCGGAGTCAGCGGTGCCCGGCCACCGCGTGCGGCACGTACAGCTCCTCCAGCTGCGTGATCTCCTCGGCGCTCAGCTCCAGCTGCTCGGCGGCGATCGCGTCCTCCAGGTGCCGGAGCTTGGTCGCGCCCACGATCGGCGCGGTCACGCCGGGCCGGTGCAGCAGCCAGGCCAGCGCGACCTGGGCCGGCGGCAGGCCCCGGGCCTTGGCCACCTCGCCGACCCGGTCGACCACGTCGAAGTCGGCCTCGACGTACAGGTTGTCGATGAACGAGTCGGAACCCGAGCGGGTGGTGTGCTGCTGCCCGTCCCGGGTCCGGCTCCCGGCCAGCAGGCCGCGGGCCAGCGGGCTCCACGGGATGACCCCCACCCCCTGGTCGATGCACTGCGGGATCATCTCCCGCTCCTCCTCGCGGTACAGCAGGTTGTAGTGGTTCTGCATGGACACGAACGGGGTCCAGCCGTTGGCCGCGGCGACCCGCTGGGCCTTGGCGAACTGCCAGGCGAACATGCTGCTGGCCCCGATGTAGCGGGCCTTCCCGGCCTTGACCACGTCGTGCAGGGCCTCCATGGTCTCCTCGATCGGCGTGCCGTAGTCCCAGCGGTGGATCTGGTACAGGTCCACGTAGTCCATGTCCAGCCGCCGCAGCGAGTCGTCGATCCCGGCCATGACGTGCTTGCGCGACAGGCCGTGCGTGTTCTCGTTCCGGCCCGGCTTGTCGCTGCCCGGTCCGACCGGGTTGAAGATCTTGGTCGCGACGACCACCTCGTCCCGGCTGAACAGCTTGCCCAGCAGCCGGCCGGTGGCCACCTCGCTGGCTCCGGCCGAGTAGACGTCGGCGGTGTCGTAGAAGGTCACGCCGGCGTCGGCGGCGGCCCGCACGATCGGCTCGGCGTCGTCCTCGTTCAGGGCCCAGGCCCGGTCGCTGTCGTTGCCGTAGCTCATCATCCCCAGGCAGATTCGCGACACCCGGAGCCCGGTCGAACCGAGATTGACGTACTTCACGTGCTCTCCAATCAGGGGCCAATAAGGGATTACTGAGGGGTGGCCGGCCCCGGGGGGACGGCGACGATGCGGCGGACGGCTTCGGCCACGAACTGCTCGTGCCGCTCCAGCGTGGCCGCGTCCGGTTCGGCGCCGAAGATGATCCGGACCAGCTGCGGCAGCACGTGCCAGTAGTTGGCCACGCCCAGGATCACGACCAGCAGGTGGCGGGGGTCCAGGTCCGGGTCGATGGTCCCGGCCTGCTGCTGCTCGGCGATGGTGGCCAGCTTGTCCTGGTAGTGCTGGCGGCGATGCTCGACCGTGGAGCCGTGCGGCGCGCCGAACTCCAGGCCCTCCCACAGCGACAGGCGCAGGAACTCCGGGTGGGCGGCGAAGTAGCGGAACAGCCCGGCCGCGTAGTCGTCCATGTCCCGGGACTGGGGCAGCAACTGCTCGCCGCGCTCGTCCAGGAAGCGGTCCAGCACCCGCTGCAGCAGCTCGTCCTTGGTGCCGAAGTACCGGTAGATGGACTCCTTGTTGGCCCGGGCCTTCTCCGCGATGCGGTCCACCCGGGCTCCGGCGTTGCCGTGGGCGGCGAACTCCTCGACCGCGGCGTCGAAGATCCGCTGCCGCGTGCCCTCCGGGTCCGTGGCCACCGCTGTCCCTTCGCTACGAATGCCCTTCCGTCCTGGCCAGCCTAGCCAGCGACCTTCCAACTATCTAGTTTGACTATCTAGTTGAACCGGGCATTTTCGCTGGCCGCCCCCGGTTGGGAACAGATATGCCTGCCCGTTCCCTGTCTCCGGCCCTGGTCCGGCTGATGGCCGTCACCTGCGCGGTCACGGTGGCCAACCTGTACTACGCGCAGCCGCTGCTGCACGCCATCGGCGGCGCGCTGCACGTGTCCGCGGCAGCTGCTTCTCTGCTGGTCACCGCGGCCCAGCTCGGCTACGCGGCCGGCCTGCTGCTGGTCGTGCCGATCGGCGACATCACCCGGCGGCGGCCGCTGCTGACCGGGTTGCTGGCCGTGGACACGCTGGCCCTGGTGGCCAGCGCGGCCGCCCCCGGCCTGCAGTTGCTGGGGGCGCTGGCGGTGGTCATCGGCGTGACCTCGGTGGTGGTGCAGATGCTGGTCCCGTACGCGGCCACGCTGGCCCCGGACGCCCAGCGCAGCCGGGTCATCGGCACGCTGATGAGCGGCCTGCTGATCGGCATCCTGCTGTCCCGCACCTTCTCCGGCGTCATCGCGGCCGTGGCCGGCTGGCGGGTGGTGTACGCCGCCGCGGCCGGGGCGATGGCCCTGACCACGATCGCGCTGCGGCTGGCCCTGCCCGACCACCCGCGCGAGCTGGCGGTCAGCTACCGCGAGCAGATGCGCGGCGTGCTGGCCGTGGCCCGGTCCGAGCCGGTGCTGCGCTGGCGCTCGGTCATCGGGGCCTGCGGGTTCGCGGCGTTCGGCTGCTTCTGGACCACGGCCACGTTCCTGCTGTCCGGGCCGCAGTACGGCTTCTCCCAGCTCGGCATCGGGCTGTTCGCCCTGGTCGGGGCGGCCGGGGCGGTGACCGCCGCGTTCGGTGGCCGGCTACTGGACCGGCGGCGGGACCTGCGCTGGGCCATCGCCGGGGTCCCGCTGGCCCTGACCGCGGTGTCGTTCGTGTTCATCGGGCTGGGCGGCGCGCACCTGGGCGCCTGGAGCCTGGTCCTGCTCATCATCGGCGTGCTGCTGATGGACGCCTGCGTGCAGGCCTCGCACGTGATCAACCAGAGCGTGATCTACGACCTGCTGCCGGAGGCCCGGTCCCGGCTCACCACCGTGTACATGACCACGTACTTCATCGGCGGCGCGGTGGGCTCGGCGGCGGGATCGCAGGCCTACGCGCACGGCGGCTGGGCCGCCGCCTCGGTCACGGCGGCGGTGTTCCCGGTGCTCGGCCTGCTGGCCTGGCTGGCCGGGCGGCGGCACGAGCGGGCCTGGTCGGGCCAGCAGGCCAGTGCTCAGGCCGACGTGAGCAGGGCCGCCACCGCGTCCAGGGCCCCGGGCACCAGCGCGTAGTAGGCCCACACCCCGCGCTTGTCGCGGGTCAGGATGCCCGCGTCGATCAGCACCTTCAGGTGGTGGGAGATCGTGGGCTGGGTCAGCCCCAGCGGCTCGGTCAGCTCACAGACGCAGGCCTCGCCGCCCTCGTGCGCGGCGACCATCGAGACCAGCCGCAACCGGGTCGGGTCGGCCAGCGCCTTGAGCAGGCGGGCCAGGCTGGCGGCCTGGCCCGCGGACAGCGGTTCGGACAGCAGCGGTGCGTCCCGGCACTTCTCCGCGGCCGTCGGCGGCCGCAGCGCGGTGGTGCTCACCTGCCCAGTATGCGCCGGTCAGGCCACGAAGGGAGGGGCCCCGGACTCACTGACCATGGCCCGCCCGGCCGCTTCCCAGCCCTGCATGCCGTCGGAGACGTTGGTCACGTCCCAGCCGTTGGCCCCCAGCACCTGGGTCGCGCGGGCCGACCGGCTGCCCGCGCGGCAGATCACGTAGACCGGCCGGTCCTTGGGCACCTGGTCGGCCTGGCCGCCCAGCAGGCCGAGCGCGATGTGCACGGCCCCGGGCGCGTGCCCGGCGGTCCATTCGTCGTCCTCGCGGACGTCCAGCAGGTAGCCGTCGTCCGGCACGCCCGACGCGGGAACTTGGTTCATCCTCGCTCCTCCCCTAGCAGGCTCGCTGACCTACCGTAGCGTCAGCGCCCGGGGGCGGCGAACCAGCTCATACCCGGCCCGCCGATCAGGTAGCGGTCGGCCACGTGGTTGAGCACCCGCCGGGCCTGCCGGAACCGGTCCGCGACCTCGCCGACCACGGTCAGCCCGCTGGTCCGCACCGGGGCCAGGGCCAGCGCGGAGTGGTACCAGCGCGAGCCCAGGTCTTCCATCAGCTCCAGGTCCGGGACGCCAGCCAGCCGTTCCCGCTCGCCGGGCGGCACGTGGGTCGCCCGCAGCAGCCGGGCCACGTTGACCGGGCTGAAGGCCTGGCCCGCCACGTAGTCGGGGAACACCCCGGACAGGAACAGGGCCACGTCGCCCAGCCGCCGGTAGACGCCGGGCCGGGACTCTTCCGGCACCGCGTCCAGCATGCCCGCCAGCCGGACCGGGTCCAGCTCGCTGAACCGCCGGGTCCGGGACCGGCCGCCCACGGTGACCCGGTAGCGGCCGCTGGTCACCCGGGTGAACGAGGTCAGCAGCTCAGCCAGGAACAACCGCCGCGCGGCCGAGTTCAGGAAATCCCTCAGCTCCGGGGC
Source organism: uncultured Actinomycetes bacterium (assembly GCA_963828445.1). Taxonomy (GTDB): domain Bacteria; phylum Actinomycetota; class Actinomycetes; order Streptosporangiales; family Streptosporangiaceae; genus Bog-532. The sequence goes on along the minus strand of CAWHFP010000039.1, from coordinate 179,238 downwards.
GTCGAACACCGGCACCTGCTGCCGCGCCGCCGCCCGTTCGGCCACGTACCGGACTTCGGCCAGGTCGGCCGTTGCCCGGTGCACGGCCGCCGCGAAGGCCAGGAACGGCGAGGCGATGACCGCCTCCTTCGCCGTCAGCGATTCGGCGCCGAAGATCGCCTCGAACACCCGCGGGTCGGCCAGCGCCCGCTCCAGCGCGTCCGGGTTGCGCCGGAGGCTGGCCGCTCCGGCCTCGCCGTCCGGGAGCCCGGTGGCCACGCTGATCAGCCGCAGGTCTGACTCGGTGATGTGCTCCGCGTACCCGTCCCCGACCGAAACGCCGTCCATAAATAAACGCTACGCCGCGCCCCGGTCGCCGGGAAGCCCCGGGTTATCCCTGGTGACTGTGGCGAATTCCGCGCACTGCGTTACTGGCTTACTGCAATACTGCAAGATCGCTTAGATGGCGGGGGGCCGGAAGGTGCCGGAGGGGGTGCCGGGGCGTGGCGGGAAGGCCAGGCGAGCAAGAATTGGAGTTGGACAAGGCGAGCAGAGGAGACGGCGCGTATGCGGATGCGGACACTCGGCGGCACCGGCATCAAGGTCAGCCCGTACTGCCTGGGCGCGATGATGTTCGGCGCCTGGGGCAACCCCGACCACGACGACAGCGTGCGGATCATCCACGCCGCGCTGGACGCCGGCATCAACTTCGTCGACACCGCCGACGTCTACTCCCACGGCGAGTCCGAGGAGATCGTCGGTAAGGCCCTGCAGGGGCGGCGGGACGACGTGGTGCTGGCCACCAAGGCCCACAGCAGCATGGGCGACGACCCCAACATGCGCGGCAACTCGCGCCGCTGGATCGTGCGCGAGGTCGACAACAGCCTGCGGCGGCTGCAGACCGACTACATCGACCTGTACCAGATGCACCGGCCCGACCCCGAGACCGACGTGGACGAAACCCTGTCCGCCCTGTCCGACCTGATCCGGGCGGGCAAGGTCCGGGCCATCGGCTCGTCCACCTTCCCGGCCGAGCAGATCGTCGAGGCCCAGTGGGTCGCGGAACGCCGCGGTCACGAGCGGTTCCGCAGCGAGCAGCCGCCCTACTCGATCTTCGCCCGCGGCGTGGAGGCGGCCGTGCTGCCGACCTGCGCCCGCTACGGCATGGGCGCGATCACCTGGAGCCCGCTGGCCGGCGGCTGGCTGACCGGCAAGTGGCGCCAGGACTCCGACATCAACATGAACGCCGGGCGGGCCCAGCGGATCCCGCGCCGGTTCGATCCGTCGCTGCCGGGCAATGCCCGCAAGCTGGAACTGGTCGAGGAACTGGTCAAGGTGGCCGCCGACGCCGGCACCTCGCTGACCCACCTGGCCATCGCCTTCGTGGTGGCCCACCCGGCGGTGACCTCGGCCATCATCGGCCCCCGGACCATGGAGCAGCTGCAGGACCTGCTGGCCGGCGCGGACGTCGCCCTAGACGACGAGACCCTGGACCGGATCGACGCCATCGTGCCGCCCGGTACCACCCTCAACGACGCCGACGCCGGCTGGGCACCCCCGGCCCTCACCGATCCCCGCCAGCGCCGCCGCCCAGCTTCTGACCGCGCCGCCAGCTGATTCATCGGTCGAAGGTCACGGTCTGGCTGCTCAGCACGGCCCGGTAGCCAGGCCGTGACCTTCGATATCGGTCGTGGAAGCCAGGCCACCGGCTCACGGAAGCCTCCGGGGAGGAAAAGCGTTGTAACTCTCTGGGCCTCATGCGTCATTCTGGGCCCGGATCCCTTTGCGCTTGATGGAGATTGCTGTGACCACCTCGCTCGCGGCCGTGCGAGCACGCCTGCCCGAGCTGACCCAGCGGGACCAGCTGCGGCTGCGTCGGCGTGCCGAAAAGGCGGCGGCGCTGCGGGACGAGGGCGCCCGCGAGCGGGCGTTCGGGCAGTTGCTGGCCGAGCTGGAGAAGGCCGAGGCGGTGGTGGCCCGGCGCCGGGCGGCCGTGCCGGTGATCAGCTATCCGCCCGAGCTGCCGATCAGCCAGCGCAAGGACGAGATCGCCGCCGCCCTGCGCGACCACCAGGTCATCGTGGTCGCGGGCGAGACCGGGTCGGGTAAGACCACCCAGCTGCCCAAGATCTGCCTGGAGCTGGGCCGGGGCATCACCGGCCAGATCGGGCACACCCAGCCGCGCCGGATCGCGGCCCGGACCGTGGCCGAGCGGATCGCCGAGGAACTCGGCACCGAGCTGGGCGACAGCGTCGGCTACCAGGTCCGGTTCACCGACCAGTCCAGCGACCAGACGCTGGTCAAGGTGATGACCGACGGCATCCTGCTGACCGAGATGCAGCGGGACCGGCGGCTGCTGCGCTACGACACCCTGATCATCGACGAGGCCCACGAGCGCAGCCTCAACATCGACTTCATCCTCGGCTACCTGAAGCGGCTGCTGCCGACCCGGCCCGACCTCAAGGTCATCATCACCTCGGCCACCATCGACCCCCAGCGGTTCAGCGAAGCGTACGACGGGGCGCCGGTGGTCGAGGTGTCCGGGCGGACGTACCCGGTCGAGGTGCGCTACCGGCCGCTGGCCGACCCGGATGACCCCAAGGAAGAGCCGCGCGACCAGGCCCAGGGCATCGGCGACGCGGTGCAGGAGCTGATGAAGGCCGGGCCCGGCGACATCCTGGTCTTCCTGTCCGGTGAGCGGGAGATCCGCGACACCGCCGACGCGCTGACCGACCGGTTCGGCGGCGACGTGTCAACCGGCGGCCTGGAAGTCCTGCCGCTGTACGCCCGGCTGTCCACGGCCGAGCAGTACCGGGTGTTCCAGCCCCACCGGGGCCGGCGGGTGGTGCTGGCCACCAACGTGGCCGAAACCTCGCTGACCGTCCCCGGCATCCACTACGTGATCGACCCGGGCACGGCCCGGATCTCCCGCTACAGCTACCGGACCAAGGTCCAGCGGCTGCCGATCGAGCCGATCTCGCAGGCTTCGGCCAACCAGCGCAAGGGCCGCTGCGGCCGGACCGCCGACGGCATCTGCATCCGGCTGTACAGCGAGGAGGACTTCGAGTCGCGGCCGGAGTTCACCGACCCGGAGATCCTGCGCACCAACCTGGCCTCGGTCATCCTGCGGATGGCCGCCCTCGACCTGGGCGAGATGGCCGACTTCCCGTTCGTCGACCCGCCCGACGAGCGCAACGTCACCGACGGGGTCCGGCTGCTGGAAGAGCTGGGCGCGTTCGGGCCGGGCCGGACCCCGGACCGGGGGCGCGGCCACGGCCGCCGGCTGAGCGAGACCGGGCGGCAGCTGGCCGAGCTGCCGGTCGACCCGCGCATCGGCCGGATGATCATCGAGGCGGGCCGGAACGACTGCGTCCGCGAGGTGCTGATCATCGCGTCCCAGCTGTCCATGCAGGACGTGCGGGAACGGCCCGCCGATGCCCGCGAGGCCGCCGACGCCCAGCACGCGCGGTTCGCCGAGCCCGGCTCGGACTTCCTGGCCTACCTGCACCTGTGGGACTACCTGCGCGAGCAGCAGCGGGCGCTGTCGTCGTCGGCCTTCCGGCGGATGTGCCGCCGCGAGTACCTGCACTACCTGCGGGTCCGCGAGTGGCAGGACCTGTACGGCCAGCTCCGGTCGGCCGCCACCGACCTCGGGCTGACCGTCGGCCGGGGCCGGGACGGCGAACGGAACGAGCACGGGCGCCTGCCGATCCCGTCCGAGCTGGCCCAGCGGGTGCACATGTCCCTGCTGTCCGGCCTGCTCTCGCACATCGGCATGCGCGACGCCGACACCAAGGGCAACAAAGGCAAGGGCAAGCGCCGCCCGCTGACCGAGTTCGACGGAGCCCGGCACGCGCGGTTCGCGCTGTTCCCGGACTCGTCGCTGGCCCGCAAGCCGCCGCCCTGGGTCATGGTCACCGAACTGGTCGAGACGTCCCGGCTGTGGGGCCGGACCGCGGCCCAGATCCAGCCCGAGTGGGCCGAGCCGCTGGCCGGGCACCTGGTCATGCGGGTCTACAGCGAGCCCGAGTGGGACCGCCGTCGCGGCGCGGTGATGGCGATGGAGCGGGTCACCCTGTACGGGCTGCCCATCGTCACCGCCCGCCGGGTCGGCTACGCGCGGGTCGACCCCGAGGCGGCCCGGGAGATGTTCATCCGGAACGCGCTGGTCGAGGGCGACTGGGACACGCGGCACACGTTCTTCCACCACAACCGGGAGCTGCTCGATCGCGGCGAGGAACTGGAGCGGCGGGCCCGGCGGCGCGGGCTGGTCGTCGACGACGACGCGCTCTACGACTTCTACGACCAGCGCATCCCGGCCACGGTGACCTCGGCCCGGCACTTCGACAGCTGGTGGAAGAAGACCCGTGGCCAGACCCCCGACCTGCTGACGTTCTCCCCCGACCAGATCACCGGGCCCAGCGCGGACCGGGTCCGGCCCGCCGACTACCCGGACCAGTGGGACGGCTTCCCGCTGTCGTATGAGTTCCAGCCGGGCGACCACCGCGACGGGGTGACCGTCGACGTGCCGCTGGCCCAGCTGAACCAGGTCCAGGCCGACAGCTTCAGCTGGCAGGTGCCCGGCCTGCGGCAGGAACTGGTCACCGAGCTGATCCGCACCCTGCCCAAGCCGCTGCGGGTCAACTTCGTGCCCGCGCCGGACGTGGCCCGGGCGGCGCTGGCCCGGATCGGCCCGGCCGACGGCGACCTGCTGGCCGCGCTGAGCCGGGAGCTGACCCAGCTGCGCGGGGTGCCGGTGCCGCGGGACGCCTGGGATCCGGCCAAGCTGCCCGCCCACCTGCGGGTCACCTACCGGGTCACCGACGGCGGAAAGGTGCTGGCCGAGGGCAAGGACCTGGACGCGCTCCGGCGCCAGGTCCGGCCCCGGCTGCGGGCGACCCTGAACCAGGCCGCGCCCGGCCTGGCCCGGACCGGGCTGCGCCGCTGGGACCTGGGCACGCTGCCCCGCGAGTTCAGCGACGGGCAGGTCAAGGCCTACCCGGCCCTGGCCGACGCCGGGGACGCGGTGGACGTGCGGCTGTTCGACACCCCGGCCGACGCCGAGCGCAGCATGCGGCGGGGCACCCGGCGGCTGCTGCTGCTGGAGGTGCCGTCGGGGGCCCGGTCCATCGGCCGGAACCTGTCCACCACCGAGAAGCTGGCCCTGACCCGCAGCCCGTACCCGGGCGCGGTGGCCCTGCTGGACGACTGCGCGGCGGCCGCGGCCGACGAGATCATCACCCGGGCCGGCGGCCCGGCCTGGGACGCCGACGGTTTCGCGGCCCTGGTCACGGCGGCCCGGGCCGGCCTGCACGCCCTGACCGCGCAGGTGGTCGCGGACGCGGCCCGGGTGCTGGCCGAGGCCCAGGAGGTCGAAGCGGTGCTGGCCCGGGCGGCCGCGCACGGAGGCGAACCGGCGTTCGCGGACGTGCGGGCCCAGTTCGGGCGGCTGGTGCACGACGGCTTCATCAGCGCCGCCGGGGCCCGGCGGCTGCCGGACCTGGTCCGCTACCTGCGGGCCATCCAGCAGCGGCTGGACAAGCTCGGCGACGGGATCCGGGACGCGGAACGGATGGCCACCGTGCACCGGGTGACCCAGGCCTACCGGGAGACCGTGGCCGACCTGCCACCCGGCCGCCGCGACGATCCCGACGTACAGGCCGTCCGCTGGATGATCGAAGAACTGCGGGTCAGCCTGTTCGCCCAGACCCTGGGCACCAACGGCCCCGTGTCAGAGAAGCGGATCTACACCGCCCTGGATCGACTGTTATCGCCCGGGGGGACGACCCCCGTACCCCCCGGTGCGCTCCGCGCCCCGCTGCGGCGCAGACCGTATTACCGGCCACTCACCGAGCCTCCGGCCCGGTTCACTGGGCCGGTTAGACCGCCTATCCGTAGCCCGTGGTGGCCGAGGTCAGATCCGCCGGTGGTTGCGGAGCGCCACTACCGCGGCGGCGGCGAAGGCCACGGCCACGGCGGCTTCGAGGGGGAAGCGGTGCGGGGCCTCATCCTGGATGCGGCCGTGGAACCGGCCGATGGCGGCCGGGAAGGGTGAGAAGCCGAACCACAGCTGAGTCGGCTTGTCCGCGTCCGGCAGAGCCGCCCCGAGCATCGCGGCGGTCACGGCCGGCCGGCGCCGGCGGGGGGTGGCCGCGGCCACCGTGGCCATCACCGCCAGCGCGGTCAGCCCGTCGGACCTGGCCACCCGGAGGAACCGCTGGCTGTCCGTGCCCGGCCAATCTCCCCAGTGCGGGACCGCGTCCAGGGCGAAGTGGGAGGCGACGCCGAGCACGAACGCGGGTACCGGCCGGCGGACCACCGCCCCGATCAGGGCACCCGACAGGACGTGGTTCGTCAGCAGCATCGTCTCCCTCTCCGTTCGCTCCGGCCTCACCGTACGCGACCAGCGAGGCGGCCACGGTGGAGGCCGCGCGCTGGTAGCGTTTTCGGTGGTATCCGGGATTCCAGACGAGGCTGACGCTTACTCATGCTCGACAGGCGATTCATCAGAAGCAATCCAGACGCGGTCAAGCAGGCCGTCCGGGACAAGGGTCTTGACCTTGACGTGGACGAGCTGCTCGAGGTCGACCAGCGGGTCCGCAAGCTCACCACCGAGCTGGACGACGCCCAGGGGCAGCGGAAGAGCTCGTCCAAGGAGTTCGCCAAGGCCGACGAGGCCCGGCGGGCCGAGCTGCGGGCCCAGCACCAGGAGCTGGAGAACCGGCTGGGCCAGTTGCGCGAGGAGCTCGGCGAGGCCAACGCCCAGCTGCAGCAGTTGCTGCTGCGCACCCCCACCATCCCGTGGGCGGGGTCGCCGGTCGGCCCGGATGAGTCAGCCAACGTGACCATCCGGACCTGGGGCGAGCGTGCCCGAGTTCGGCTTCACCCCGCTGGACCACGTGGAGCTACTGGAGAAGCGGGACTGGGCCGAGTTCGCCCGGGCCCGCAAGGTGGCCGGCGAACGCGCCTACGCGCTCAAGGGACCGGCCGTGCTGCTGGAGCGGGCGCTGCACTCCTACGCCCTCGACGTGCTGATGGACCGGGACTTCACCGTGATCTCGGTGCCGTCCCTGGTCACCGAGATGCCGCTGGTCGGGACGGGCCAGTTCCCGGGGCACCGCGAGGAGACCTACGCGATCCCGGCCGACGACCTGTACCTGGCCGGTACGGCCGAGGTGGCCCTGGTCGGCCTGCACTCCGGGGAGATCCTGGACAAGAACAAGCTGCCCGTCCGCTACGCGGGGATCTCGCCCTGCTTCCGCCGCGAGATCGGCAGCGCCGGCCGGGACGTACGCGGCCTGCTGCGGGTGCACCAGTTCGAGAAGGTCGAGCAGTTCGTCATCTGCGTGGCCGACGACGACGAGTCCGACCGCTGGCACGCTGAGCTGCTGGACACGGCCGAGCGGCTGCTGCAGGGCCTGGGTCTGCACTACCGGGTGCTGGAGAACTCGACCGGGGACATGGGCGCCGGCAAGTACCGGATGAACGACATCGACACCTGGTTCCCGTCCCTGCAGCACTTCCGGGAGACGCACAGCTGCTCGTCGCTGCACGACTGGCAGGCGCGCCGGGCCAACCTGCGCTACCGGGACACCGACGGCACCATCCGGTTCGCGTACACGCTGAACAACACCGCGATCGCCACCCCCCGGCTGCTGGCCGCGCTGATCGAGAACAACCAGACCGCCGACGGCGGGGTGCGGGTGCCCGAGGTGCTCCGGCCCTACCTGGGCGGCCGCGAGCTGCTCTAGTCACCGGCTGGTCAAAGCACGCCACGGGCCGTGGCGTGCCGACGTACGCTGCCAGCGTGGAACTCGAAGCGGGCCACATCGCTCAGCTCGCCGGGCGCCCGGTCGGCAGCCTGACCCGGCGTGACGTGGCGCTGGGCCTGCTGTCGGTGCCGCCCGAAGACGCGATGTCCTCGCTGCCGCTGCTGCGCCGGCGGCTGCTGGCGGCGGGCAATCCGATGTCGGCCGCGTTCTGGGCCGCCACCGAGGATGTGCTGGAGTCCCTGCAGGAAGGCACGGCCCGGGCCGGGGACGTCCGGGTCTGGCTGGAGGCGACCGCGACCGAGCCCAGCAGCATGATCGGACTGCACGTCTGGGACGAGCCGCCGGACCGGAGCCGGCTCCAGGCCGAGTTGCACGGCCGGCTGGTCCGGCACCTGGAGGACCAGCTGATCGCCGGTGAGCTGGACCCGGACGGCCTGGCCAGCCGGGGACCCGGACGCTCAGCTGATCTGGTCCCGCGTGCAGGAGCAGTGGATGACCAGCCCGCTCGACGACGGACGGGTGCCCATCGACGTGCTGCGCTCCGAGCAGGACCCCGGGTTCCTGGCCGGGTGGGACGAACCGGACACCGAGGCGCTGAGCGCCCTGCAGGTGGTGCTGGGCGAGGTCGGGGAGCGGCCGCTGCCGCCCGGCGAGCTGACCACGGCCTGCGCCACGGTCCGGGCCGCGATCAGCGCCGGCGAGCCGGCCGGCCAGCTGCTGATCACCTGCGCCGGAGCAGCGGGCCGCCCGCTGCCCGGTCCCGACCCCGAGTGGTGGCTGACGCTGGCGGCCGGGGTGGTGTCCCCGGCCGGGGAGAGCGCCGACCCGGAGGCCACCGGCGCGATCAGCGCGCTGTGCTCGCTGCAGGCGGCCGACTGGCTGCCGGTGATGGCGGCCCTGGCCCGCGGCGGACCCGGCACCCCGGCCGCCGCCGCCGATCTGGCCGGTTACGCGCGGGAGTACCGGGCCGAGGACTTCGACGAGCCCGCCGTCACCGAGCTGTTCTCCTACGTGGCCAGCCTGTGGCAGACGCTCGGGGCGACCGATCACCGGCAGCGGCTGACCCCGCTGGGCTGGTGGGGACTACCCGAGGCCGTCCGGCGCGTCTGGGCTCCCGCCACCTGACTTCTCGGCCGCGGCCGCGGCCCGGCGGCGGGCCGCGGCGGCCTGCAGCGGGCTGAGCGGCTTGGCCGGGGCGTCCCCTTCCTCTTCGGGCGGCGGCGGAGGCAGCTTCTTGAGCTGCTTGTTCATCGACCGGAGCAGGAAGTACAGGGCGATGCCGATCCCGGCCACGACCAGGAACCCGAGCACGCCTGGGGTCACGTCGTCGTTGTTCACCTTGGCGGCCAGCACGGCCTGGCCGGCCAGGGTGGCGGCGTTCAGCGTCACAGGCACACCCTCTCCCGCACGCCGGCGAACAGGTCATCTTCGGGCAGCTCGGTGTCCACGAGCGACCTAGCCAGATGATAGTCCTCGGTCGGCCAGGCCTCACGCTGGACCTCGAGCGGGCAGGCGAACCAGAAGCTCTTGGGGTCGATCTGGGTGGCGTGGGCCAGCAGCGCCTGGTCCCGGGTCGCGAAGAAGTCGCCGCACGGCACCCGGGTGGTGAGCTCCAGCTCAGGCCGGTCCCGCCGCTCCGGGTCCTTGGCCCGCTCCTCGAACATCTTCACGTACGGGGACTCCAGGCCGCGGCGCAGCAGTTCCTCGTGCAGCGCGACGTACTTGGCCCGGTGGAACGAGGCGAAGTAGTACAGCTTGAGCGGCTGCCAGGGCTCGCCGGTGCCCGGGTACCGGTCCGGGTCGGCGGCGGCCTCGAACGCCTCCACCGCGACCCGGTGGGCCATCACGTGGTCCGGGTGCGGATAGCCGCCGGACTCGTCGTAGGCCAGCATCACGTGCGGCCGGAACTCCCGGACGGCCTGGACCAGCGGGCGGGCCGCCTCGCTGAGCGGGGTCAGGGCGAAGCAGCCGTCGGGCAGCGGTGGTTTCGGGTCGCCTTCGGGCAGGCCGGAATCGATGAAGCCCAGAAACTGCTGGCGGACGCCGAGAATTTCGCGCGCCCGGGCCATCTCTTCCCGGCGCAGCTCGGGCAGATTGGCGTGCACCTCGGGCCGGTCCATGGCCGGGTTGAGCACGTCGCCGCGTTCACCGCCGGTCATCGTGGCCACCAGCACTTCCACACCCTCGCGGACGTACCGGGCCATGGTGGCCGCGCCTTTACTGGACTCGTCGTCCGGGTGCGCGTGCACGGCCATCAGCCGCAGCGGCCCGGGCCCGCCGGGTCCGGCGCAATCGTCTGGTCGGCCAGGGCGGACACCGTCCTGGGACTGCTGTGGCCCGGCTGTGTCGGCGGACAACTGATCTCCCTTGATGGTTACCGGCGCGTAAATTGGCTCCGGCTCCGGGCGCGCGGAGATGTTCCCGTAATAGGGCGTTTCCCCCGGTCATGGCCTGGAACCGCGTCAATCACTGGAAAACACGCAGCTGTAACGCCGGCATTCCCTACCTGCACCATTTGACTAGCGCGGCTTTGTCGTTGACGCTTGTTAGCCTTAAAAGATTACCTGTGCGGGGGCCCGCTCGCTGGGCCCCTACAACATGGCAGGACCGTGCAGTTCTGAGGAGTGCCCGTGACCGAGACTCGCGACGTAGGCGTCACCTGGATGACCCAGGAGGCGTACGACCGCCTGAAGGCCGAACTTGATGACCGCTCGGGGCCGCTGCGGGTCGAGATCGCCAAGAGGATTGAGGCCGCCCGGGAAGAGGGCGACCTGCGGGAGAACGGTGGCTACCACGCGGCCAAGGAAGAGCAGGGCAAGAACGAGGGCCGGGTCCTGCAGCTCCAGCAGATCCTGGAGAACGCCCGGGTCGGCGACCCGCCCCGCACCGATGGCGTGGTCGGCCCGGGGATGACCGTGACCGTCCGGTTCCCCGGCGACGACGAGGAAGTCACCTTCCTGCTGGCCTCGCGGGAAGAGACCGGGGCCCCGATCGAGGTGTACTCGCCCAAGTCCCCGCTGGGTGGCGCGATCAACGGCAAGAAGGTCGGCGAGAAGGCCACCTACTCGCTGCCCAACGGCCGGTCGGCGTCGGTGGAGATTCTCGACGCCGTCCCCTACGGCGGCGCCTGACCGACGGACGAAGGGGCCGGCCGTCGGACGGCCGGCCCCTTCGCCGTATCCGGGTGGGCGCTATCCGGGTGGGCGCTGCTCGGGTGGGCGCTGGTCAGCTGAAGATCAGGGTGTAGCCAGACTCGCGCAGCTCGGTGATGATCTCTTCGCAGTGCTCGGGGCCGCGCGTCTCCAGCTGCAGCAGCACCTCGACCTCGCCGACCTGGAGCCGGGGCGTGACCCGCTCGTGCCACACGTCCAGCACGTTGGCGCCCACCCCGGCCAGCTCGTGCAGCAGGTTGGCCAGCGCGCCCGGGCGGTCCGGCACGCGGCAGCGGAAGGCCAGGTAGCGCCCTGCCGCGCGCAGCCCGTGCCGGAGCAGCTTGGACATCAGCAGCGGGTCGATGTTGCCGCCGGACAGCACCACCACCGCCGGCGGCTCGATCTCCCCGGCGTGCTCCAGCAGCGCGGCCACGCCCGCGGCCCCGGCCGGCTCGACCACCTGCTTGGCTCGTTCCAGGCAGAGCAGCAGCCCGCGCGACAGGCTCTCCTCGGTCACCGTGACCACCCGCGCGCCGTGCTCGGCCAGCAGGCTCAGGGCCAGCTCACCGGGCTGGCTGACCGCGATCCCGTCGGCCATGGTGGGGCCGCCCTTGACCGGGATCGGCCGGTGGGCCGCCAGCGAGGCCGGGAACGGCGCCACCGCCGCCGCCTGCACCCCGATGACCTGCACGGCCGGGTCCAGGCTCTTGAGCGCCACCGCGGTCCCGGCGGCCAGGCCGCCGCCGCCGACCGGGATCACCACCGTGCGGACCTGCGGGCACTGCTCGATGATCTCGAAGCCGAGGGTGCCCTGGCCGGTGATGACGTCCGGGTGCTCGAACGGGTGGATCAGCACGCTGCCGGTCTTCTCGGCGAACTCCCGCGCCCCGGCCAGCGCGTCCTCCACCGACGAGCCGTGCAGCACGATCTCGGCGCCGTAGTCCCGGGTGGCCTGGATCTTGGGCAGCGGCGCGCCCTCGGGCATGAACACCGTGGACCTGGTGTCGAGCAGGCTGGCCGCGTAGGCCACGCCCTGGGCGTGGTTGCCCGCGCTGGCCGCCACCACCCCGCCGGCCCGTTCCGCGTCGGTCAGCCGCGAGATCCGCAGGTAGGCCCCGCGGACCTTGAACGACCCGGTCCGCTGCAGGTTCTCGCACTTGAGGAAGACCGGCCCGCCGATCAGCTCGGACAGCACCCGGGAGTGCTGCACCGGGGTGGGATTGATGACATCCCGGAGCAATTCCCGCGCCGCCACCACATCATCGGCCTGTACCTGGCCTGAGACCGTTGTCACCTGAGCAGTGTGCCACGCGGTGTTCGCCCGAAGCGCAGTAAGGGCGGGCCAGATGCGAACAGCCCGTAGATGGACATAGTGTCGAATGGTGCAGCCAAACAGCCAGCCTCGTCATCCCGCCGCGCGGCACGGGCGGCCACCGTCAGCGGTCACGCTGGGCGAACTGCGTGCGGACGGGCACGTCTACCGGAGCGTCAAAGAGGAGATCAGGCAGAACCTGCTGACCCGGATGCGGGCCGGGCAGGACCGGTTCCCGGGCATCATCGGCTTCGGCAACACGGTCCTCCCCCATCTCGAGCGGTCCCTGCTGGCCGGCCACGACGTGATCCTGCTCGGCGAGCGCGGTCAGGGTAAGACCCGGCTGATCCGGACCCTGGCCGGGCTGCTGGACGAGTGGGCCCCGGCGGTGGCCGGGTGTGAGATCAACGACCACCCCTACGTGCCGGTCTGCGCCCGCTGCCGGCGGCTGGCCGAGGAACTGGGCGAGGACCTGCCGATCGTGTGGCGCAACGCCCGGGACCGCTACGGGGAGAAGCTCGCCACCCCCGACACCAGCGTCGGCGACCTGATCGGTGACATCGACCCGGTCAAGGTGGCCGAGGGCCGGACGCTGGGCGACCCCGAGACCGTGCACTACGGGCTGGTGCCGCGGACCAACCGCGGCATCTTCTGCCTGAACGAGCTGCCCGACCTGGCCGAGCGCATCCAGGTTGCGCTGCTCAACGTGCTGGAGGAGCGGGACATCGGGGTGCGCGGGTACGCGCTCCGGCTGCCCCTGGACGTGGTCCTGGTGGCCAGCGCCAACCCGGAGGACTACACCAACCGGGGCCGGATCATCACCCCGCTCAAGGACCGGTTCGGGGCCGAGATCCGCACCCACTACCCGCTGACCCTGGACGACGAGCTGGGCCTGATCCGGCAGGAGGCGGTGGTCGGCTGGGACGGGGCCGCCGCCGGGGCCGAGCTGCCCGAGCACCTGATCGAGATCATCGCCCGGTTCACCCGGCTGGTCCGGGAGTCGCCGGCGGTGGACTCTCGGTCCGGCGTCTCGGCCCGGTTCGCGATCGCGGCCGCCGAGAGCGCGGCCGCCTCGGCCGTGCGCCGGTCGGCCCTGACCGAGAGCGCGCCGGCCCGCCCGGCGTCGCGCCGGACCACCAGCCGCGCCACCCACCGGGCCAGCAGCCCGGCCGCCCCGCCCGCGGCCGAGCAGCCGGTGGCCCGGGTCTGCGACCTGCCGGCCATCGTCGGGACCTTGCGCGGCAAGGTCGAGTTCGAGGTCAGCGAGGAGGGCCGGGAGGAAGAGGTGCTGGCCCACCTGCTCCGCCGGGCCATCGCCGAGACCTTCCGGGCCCGGCTGGGCAGCGCCGACCTGACCCCGCTGCTGGCCAAGTTCGACGGTGGCCAGACGGTCGAGTCCGGCGAGCTGACCTCCGCCTCCGCCCTGCTGCAGAGCGTGGGTGAGGTGCCCGGGCTGGCCAAGATCATGCAGCGGCTGGGCATGGACGGCAGTGAGTCCTTCGGCCACGCCGCCGCGGCCATCGAGTTCGCCCTGGAAGGGCTGTACCTGATGCGGCGGCTGTCCAAGGACACCATGGACGGCAGCGCCGTCTACCGGACCTGATCACTGAATCTGATCATTGGGGCGTTCCTTGGCGAATTACCGATACGGCCCGTACTCCGACGGCCCGGACCCGCTGGCGCCGCCCTATGACGCCCGCGGGGCCCTCGACGCCCTGGGGGACTCGGTCCTGGAGGGATCGACCCCCGCCGACGCCCTGCGCGACCTGGCCCGGAACGGCATGCCGGGCCGGCGCGGCCTGGACGACCTGCTGCGCCGGGTGCGGGAGCGGCAGCGCGAGCTCCGCAACAGCGGCCGGCTCAGCGGCACCCTGGATCAGGTCCGGTCGCTGCTGGACACGGCCATCGGCCAGGAGCGGGCCGAGCTGTTTCCCGACCCCAGCGACGAGGCCCGGATGCGCGAGGCCGACCTGGACACGCTGCCGTCCGACACCGCCCAGGCCGTCCGCCAGCTGGCCGACTACGACTGGCGGTCCCAGGCGGCCCGGAACACCTTCGAGCAGCTGAAGGACATGCTCCGGCGCGAGGTGCTGGACAGCCAGTTCCGCGGCATGAAGCAGGCGCTGGAGAATCCGGACCCGGAAGCCATGCAGCGGGTCAAGGACATGATGGGCGACCTCAACACCATGCTGGAGGCCGACGCCCGCGGCGAGCACACCCAGCAGGACTTCGACCGGTTCATGGACGAGTACGGGGACCTGTTCCCCGACCAGCCCGAGAACCTGGAGGAACTGGTCGACTCGCTGGTCCGGCGGATGGCGGCGGCCGAGCGGCTGCTGTCCTCGCTCAGCCCCGAGCAGCGCGAGGAGCTGGCCAACCTGATGGCCCAGGCCCTGGACGACGCCGGCCTGGCCATGGAGATGACCCGGCTGTCGGACACGCTGCACGCCCGCCGCCCGGACATGTTCCCCGGCCAGGGCGAGCAGATGATGGGCGACCAGCCGCTGGGGCTGGGCGACGCCACCACCGCGCTGGCCGAGCTGGCCGACCTGGCCGAGCTGGAGCAGGCGCTGGGCCAGGACTACCCGGGCGCGTCCCTGGACGACATCGACGAGGACGCGGTCCGCCGGGCCTTCGGGCGGCAGGCCGTGGACGACGTGGAGGCGCTGCGCCGGGTCGAGCGCGAGCTGGAGCAGCAGGGCTACCTGAACCGCAACGGCGGCAAGCTGGAGCTGACCCCGCGGGCCGTGCGCCGGCTGGGCGAGACCGCCCTGCGGCGGGTGTTCCCCGGCCTGACCACCGGCCGCCGCGGCGACCACGACCGGCGCGACGCCGGGCAGGCCGGCGAGCTGACCGGGGCCACCCGGGCCTGGGAGTTCGGGGACGAGCAGCCCATCGACACCTCGGCCACCATCCGCAAGGCCCTGCTCCGGCAGGCCCGCACCAACCCGGACTCCCGGCGACGCGAGGTGTCCCGGGTGCGGCTGGACCCGGGCGACTTCGAGGTGGCCGAGACCGAACGGCGCGGTGGCGCCGCGGTCAGCCTGCTGGTCGACCTGTCCTACTCGATGGCCCTGCGCGGCACCTGGGCCGCGGCCAAGCAGACCGCGCTGGCCCTGCACGCGCTGATGCGAATGCGGTTCCCGCAGGACGCTCTGCAGGTGGTGGGGTTCTCCAACTACGCCCGCGAGCTGCAGGAGACCGAGCTGGCCGGGCTGGGCTGGGACATGGTGCAGGGCACCAACCTGCACCACGCGCTGGTGCTGGCCGGCCGGCACCTGGACAAGCATGCGGAGCAGGAGCCGGTGGTGCTGATCGTCACCGACGGCGAGCCCACCGCGCACCTGCAGCGGGACGGGCGGTTCTGGTTCGACTGGCCGCCGTCGCCGGAGACGCTGGAGCTCACGCTGGCCGAGGTGGACAAGATGACCCGGCGGAACGCGCTGCTGAACATCTTCATGCTGGCCGAGGATGACCGGCTGACCGCGTTCGTGGACAACGTGGCCCGGCGCAACGGCGGCCGGGTCCTGCACGCCCAGCCGGACAGCCTCGGTGAGTACGTGGTGCGGGACTTCCTGCGCGCCCGCCGGGCCAGCTAACCGGGCGGTGCCAGCCGGGTGGTCCCAGCCGGGCGGGGCCAGGCGGCTAGCCAGCCAGGGCCTGGCGCAGGTCGTCGATCAGGTCGGCCGCGTCCTCGATGCCGACCGACAGGCGGACCAGGTCGGACGGGACCTCGAGCGGGGAGCCCGCGGCCGAGGCGTGCGTCATCCGGCCCGGGTGCTCGATCAGCGACTCGACCCCGCCCAGCGACTCGCCCAGCGTGAACAGCCGGGTGCGGCCGCACACCGCCACCGCGGCCTCCTCGCCGCCGCGGACCCGGAACGACACCATGCCGCCGAAGCCGCTCATCTGCTTGGCCGCGACGTCGTGCCCGGGGTGGGACGGCAGGCCGGGATAGAAGACCTCGGTCACCGCCGGATGCCCGGCCAGCATCTCCGCCACCCGCATCGCGTTCTCGCCGTGCCGGTCCATCCGCACCGCCAGGGTGCGGATCCCGCGCAGGGTGAGCCAGGAGTCGAACGGCCCCGGCACCCCGCCGGTGGCGTTGCGCAGGTAGGCCGCGTCCTCGGCGATCTGCTCGTCCGAGGTCACCAGGGCGCCGCCGACCACGTCGGAGTGGCCGCCCAGGTACTTGGTGGTGGAGTGCACCACCACGTCCGCGCCCAGGGTCAGCGGGCGCTGCAGCCGGGGCGAGGCGAACGTGTTGTCCACCACCAGCAGGGCCCCGGCCTCGTGGGCGGCCTCGGCCAGCGCGGCGATGTCGGCGATGCCCAGCAGCGGGTTGGTCGGGGTCTCGACCCAGAGCACCCGGGTCGGCCGCTCGGCCAGCGACCGGCGGACCGCCGCCACGTCCGGGAGGTGCACCGGGGCCCAGTCCAGGCCCCACTGGGCCAGCACCGCCGAGAACAGCCGGTACGTGCCGCCGTAGGCGTCGTCGGGGATGACCACCCGGTCCCCCGGGCGGCACAGGCTGCGGAGCAGGCAGTCCTCGGCGGCCATGCCGGAGGCGAAGGCCAGCGACCGGCGGCCGCCTTCCAGCGCGGCCAGGCACTCCTCCAGGGCGGTGCGGGTCGGGTTGGCGGTGCGCGAGTACTCGTAGCCGCCGCGCAGACCGCCCACGCCGTCCTGCTTGTAGGTGGAGGTCTGGTAGATCGGCGGCACGACCGACCCGGTGACCGGGTCCGGGTCCTGCCCGGCGTGGATGGCCTGCGTCTCGAACCCAGGGGTGGTCATACGGTGCCTCCCGGCAGTGTGTTCTCAGCGAGGAACGTGAGCAGGTCCTGGCGGGTGAGCAGGCCCGCGGGCTTGCCGTCCACGAACACCACGGCCGCCCCGGCCCTTTCCAGCGCGTGCACCACGCTGCTGACCGTCTCGCCCGAGCCGACCGAGGGCAGCGGAGGCGACATGTGGCCGCTGAGCGGATCGTCGGGCCGGGCCCGGCGGGAGATCAGCGCGTCCAGCAGGTCGCGCTCCACGATCGAGCCCACCACTTCGGCCGCGGCCACCGGCGGTTCCTCGTTCACCACCGGCAGCTGGGACACGTCGTACTCGCGCAGCAAGGCGATGGCCTGGGCCACGGTCTCGCCCGGGTGCGCGTGCACGAACTCGGGGATCTCCCGCTCCTTGCGGGCCAGTACGTCGCTGACCAGCGGCTCGTCGGTCTGCGCGGACAGGAACCCGTAGTCGGCCATCCAGTCGTCGTTGAAGATCTTGGACAGGTAGCCCCGGCCGCCGTCGGGCAGCAGCACCACGATCACGTCGTCCGGGCCGGCCCGGTGCGCGGCCTGCAGCGCGGCCACCACGGCCAGGCCGCTGGACCCGCCGACCAGCAGGGCCTCCTCGCGGGCCAGCCGCCGGGTCATCCGGAAGCTCTCGGCGTCGGTGACCGCGATGACCTCGTCGCAGACGGCGCGGTCGTAGGTGGCCGGCCAGATGTCCTCGCCGACCCCCTCGACCAGGTACGGGCGGCCCGAACCGCCCGAGTAGACCGAGCCTTCCGGGTCGGCGCCGATCACCCGGACCCGGCCGTCGGAGATCTCCTTCAGGTACCGCCCGACGCCGCTGATCGTGCCGCCGGTGCCGATACCGGCCACGAAGTGGGTGATCCGGCCGTTGGTCTGGGACCAGATCTCCGGCCCGGTCGACGCGTAGTGCGAGGCCGGGTTGTCCGGGTTGGCGTACTGGTCGGGCTGCCAGGCCCCGGGCAGCTCGGCGGCCATCCGGCGGGCCACGCTGTAGTAGGAGTCGGGGTGCTCGGGCGGCACCGAACTGGGGCACACCACCACGTCGGCCCCGTAGGCCCGCAGCACGCTGATCTTGTCCTGGGCCACCTTGTCCGGGCAGATGAACACGCACTTGTAGCCGCGTTCGGCGGCCACGATGGCCAGGCCGACGCCGGTGTTGCCCGACGTCGGCTCCACGATCGTGCCGCCCGGCTGGAGCAGCCCGGCCTTTTCCGCGGACTGGATCATCCGCAGGGCGATGCGGTCCTTGACCGAGCCGCCCGGGTTGAAGTACTCGACCTTGGCGAGGACGTCCGGCCCGGGACCGGCCAGATGCAGGTCCCGGGTCACCTCGCGCAACCTGACCAGCGGGGTGTTACCTACCGTCTGGGTCAGGGAATCGTATACGTGCATGTTCGTCGCGATCCCTCATGGGCCAGGGGCCAACGGCCCAGGTAGGCCGGCCCTCACTGGTTCTCCTGGCTGCCCCCGACGTTATCCGACCCGAGGCCGGGACGCGCAGCCAGTCGCGACGACATAAGCTACCGATCAGTAGTAGGTGGCCACGCTCAAAGGAGGCGGATGCCATGCCGGAAGCCGTTGTCGTCGCGACGGCCCGATCCCCGATCGGCCGCGCGTTCAAGGGTTCCATGACCAGCATCAGGCCGGACGACCTGACCGCACAGATCATCACGGCGGCCCTGGCCAAGGTGCCGCAACTCGACCCCGACGACATCGACGACCTGCTGCTGGGCTGCGGTCTGCCCGGTGGCGAACAGGGCTTCAACATGGCCCGGGTGGTAGCGGTGCTGCTCGGGCAGGACAAGCTGCCCGGGACCACGGTGACCCGGTACTGCTCATCGTCGCTGCAGACGACCCGGATGGCGTTCCACGCGATCAAGGCGGGCGAAGCCGACGTGCTGATCTCCGCGGGCGTGGAGACGGTCAGCCGGTTCGCCCACGGCAGCAGCGACTCCTGGCCGGACACGCACAACGCCGAGTTCGCCGGCGCGGAGACCCGGACCCAGCAGAGCGCCGAGGAGAACGCGGGCACCTGGCACGATCCCGCGGGCGGACGGCAACATCCCCGACGTCTACATCGCGATGGGCCAGACCGCGGAAAATGTGGCCGGGCTCAAGGGCATCAGCCGCGAGGAGCAGGACGAGTTCGGCGTGCGGTCGCAGAACCTGGCCGAGAAGGCCATCGCCGACGGCTTCTGGCAGCGCGAGATCATCCCGGTCACGCTGCCCGACGGCAGCACGGTGAGCAAGGACGACGGCCCGCGGGCGGGCACCACGCTGGAGAAGGTGGCCACCCTCAAGCCGGTGTTCCGGCCCGACGGCACGGTCACCGCGGGCAACTGCTGCCCGCTGAACGACGGCGCCGCCGCGGTCATCATCATGAGCGACACCAAGGCCGCCGAGCTGGGCATCACGCCGCTGGCCCGCATCGTGTCCACCGGCGTGACCGCGCTGTCCCCGGAGATCATGGGTCTGGGCCCGATCGAAGCGTCCCGGCAGGCCCTGGCCCGCGCGGGCATGGCCATCAGCGACATCGACCTGGTCGAGATCAACGAGGCGTTCGCGGCTCAGGTCATCCCGTCCTACCGGGAACTGGGCATCGACCTGGACCGGCTGAACGTCAACGGCGGCGCGATCGCGGTCGGGCACCCGTTCGGCATGACCGGGGCGCGCATCACCACCACGTTGCTCAACAGCCTGAATTTCCACGACAAGACGCTCGGGCTGGAGACCATGTGCGTGGGCGGCGGCCAGGGCATGGCCATGGTGCTGGAGCGCCTCTCCTGACTGGTGTTTCCGCTGGGCGGCGGGTGCTGTCTCGCCGCCCAGCGGGGGCCGGGACGAACCCCGACGTAACCAGCACGAGGATGACAACGAGAAGACAGAGCGGATTTACCTGGCATTAAGGAAAGGTTGCTTCCAGGGCTTGTCACGGGGAGGTCACTAGTGCAGGCTCACAGCAAGAGGCTTCACCACCCCTGGAGGTGCCAATTGCCGCTGACTCGCTCCCTGGAGACGCACAAAAACCTGATCGCCCGCATACCCCGCGTCACGGGTAGTGACCTTCGAGAGTGGTTCGGACGTGTGGAATCCGGTCCGGCCTTCCTGCGCTGTGAAGAGCGCGCCAACTGGCTTGCCGACGAGCACGGCATTTCGCATGGCTACGCCAACGCCATCGTGCACGAGTGGGAGATGCAACGGCGTCTCCGCCTCAACGCCCTCTGACGGGCGTTCCCCCGGGCCATCTGACTGGCCCGCACTGACTTCTTCGGTTCGCTGGGCCTGCGGGCCGGGCTCCCTACCGGTGGGCCCGCCCAGCCGGCCCAGCCGAGCCAGACCTGACGCTGACCCCGGAGCCAGGCTTGGCGCTGAGCTGGACCTGATGCCGGGCCAGGCCTGACCCCGGCCTGGCCTGACACACTGGGCCCATGAGCCCAGAACAAGCCCAGCAGTTCTTCCGTGACCATCACCGGGCCGTGCTGGCCACGATCCGGTCCGATGGCCTGCCGCAGATGTCTCCCGTGTCGTGTGCCGTCGATGACGACGGCCGGGTGCTGATCAGCACCCGGGAGCCCGCGATCAAGACGCGCAACCTGCGCCGCAACCCGTTCGCTTCGGTCTGCGCCTTCACCGACGGCTTCTTCGGCCCGTGGGTCCAGGCCGAGGGCACGGCCGAGATCATCGCGCTGCCCGAGGCCATGGACCTGCTGGTCGACTACTACCGCCGCATCTCCGGCGAGCACCCGGACTGGGACGACTACCGGGCGGCCATGGAACGCGACCAGCGGGTCATCATCCGGATCACGATTACCCGGGCCGGCCCGTCGGTCAGCGGCTGAAACAGTGGCGTTACACGAGTAACGACTTCGGATTTCGCGGATGGGCCTGGACGGTCCAGAAATCGATTTCGGGTGACACCCAACCCGGCATTTCGCGACCGCTATCGGAGGAGCGCCGCGGTCGCCCGCAATCCGGCCGGAGCCTGGCCGCGCTATCGGAGTCGCCGATGGCCGGTACGTGCCTGGTCTCCGATTTGCGGCGTTACCACCTTGCACGCACCGGCTGCGTAATTCGCACAGCGAACGATGTTTCAAGATCGTTTTAAAAAACGGCGCTGAGCTCGCGTTCGGAATGCAAGACCATCTGCACGTGCAATATGTAATACACACGCCATCGCCGCCAACCGGCGCGGCGCCGGGGATCCAGCACCCGGCACCGCGCACCCAGCTCCGCTTCTGGCCATTGGACATACCAATGTTAGGGTGCCCCCGGTCGGACTCGAACCGACACTAGCGACCCTTTTAGGGGGGCGGCCTCTGCCCTTGGGCTACGGGGGCTGGCCAATAATACCCCGCAATTCTTCGTAATCGAAGGCTTGCGATATTCGGACTGGCGAGTATGGCTGACCCGGTTTATTCAATTAACCATTACCGTGGGCCGAGTGCGGAGTGTAACCATCATGGCGACATATATAAACTCTCCGTAACCGAAGTGGCGCATTGCTGCCGCCCGAGGCCGCTCCAGTCTCATTTCTGATCAAATTTCTCACGCCGCCATTGCCGCCCTTACCAGGCACAATGCATTTCGTCTGTGCATCTGCACGGTTGAACCGTGCAATACAGATATAAATCGGTCGCCCGTCGGATCACGACCTGGCGAACTAGCTTCCCGCCCCACCAGCAACTGTGGTGTCGGGGATGGCTCAGTAACCGGGTGCCGGAGGGTGGTGGTTCAAATAACCGGGTGCCCGGGGACGGCTCAGGTGACTGGCCGGGGGGACGGCTCAGGTAAGCGGGACGGCTCAGGTGACTTGGGGCCGGAGGGGACAGGCCAGGTGGCTGTGGTGCGGGGCTGGTTCAGGACGGGGGCGGCGGGGTGGCTGGGGGTGTGGCGCGGGAGGGGTCGGGGGCGCCGAGGCCGGAGTATTCGCGGGCGCGGCGGAAGATGGTGTCCAGCATGGCCGGGGTGATCCGGCCGGTGAACGTGTTCTGCTGGCTGGGGTGGTAGCAGCCGAGCATCAGCAGCGGGCGGGCGCCCGGTTCGGGCCGGGTCAGCTCGACCTCGGCGCCGTGGCCGAAGGAGGGGCGGCGGGGCGGCAGCGGGTAGCCGGTCTGGCGTAGCACCGGCCACAGGGCCTGCCAGGCGAAGCCGCCCAGGCAGACCGCGACCCGGGCCGACGGCTCGATCCGGCGGAACTCCTCGGCCAGCCAGGGGGCGCAGGTGTCCCGCTCCTCCGGGGTCGGCTTGTTGGCGGGCGGGGCGCAGCGGACGGCCGCGACCATGCGCGCGTGCCGCAGCCGCTGGCCGTCGCCGGCGGTGATGCTGACCGGGCGGTCGGCCAGGCCGCAGCGGTACAGCGAGGCGAACAGGAAGTCGCCGCTGCGGTCGCCGGTGAACACCCGGCCGGTCCGGTTGCCGCCGTGGGCGGCGGGGGCCAGGCCCACGATCACGATCTCCGGCTCGTCGTCGCCCCAGCCGGGGATGGGACGGCCCCAGTAGCGCTCGGTGGCGAACGAGCGCCGCCGGACCCGGGCCACCTCCTCGCGCCAGTCGACCAGCCGCGGGCAGGCCCGGCACACCGACTGCCGGGCCACCAGTTCGTGCAGGCTGGGCGCTTCGGCGGCCAGCTCGCGGACCTGGGCGGCATCGTGCGCGACCGGGGTGGCGGCGGTGGCCGGATCCTCGGGCCAGCCCGTCCCGGGCGGCACCGGCGCGCGTGAGCCGTCGCCCGGCGCACCCGCGGTGGTGGTCATCGGCCCGGGACCGGGTCCGGGCTGGCGATGGACCAGGCGATGCCGTCCAGGATGTCGTGCTCGCTGACCAGCACCTCGGCCAGGCCCAGCCGGATCATGATGCGGTCCAGGATCAGCGCACCGCCCCCGATGACGTCGATGCGGCCCGGGTGCATGACCGGGATGCGGGCCCGCTCGGCCCGGGTCTGGGCCAGCAGCCGGGTGGTCACCTCGTGCACCTGAGCCGCGGTCAGCCGGCTGTGGTGCAGCCGCTCGGGGTCGTAGCCGGGCAGGTCCAGGGCGATACCGGCCACCGTGGTGACCGAGCCGGCCAGGCCGACCAGGGTCCGGGCCCGGGAACTGTCGACCACCGCCGCGGCCTGGGCGATGGCCTGGTCGATGTCGGCGGTGGCCGCGTCGATCTGGGCCGGGGACGGCGGGTCGTCGCGCAGGTGGCGTTCGGTCATCCGGACGCAGCCGATGTTGACGCTGAGCGCCGCGGCCACCTGGCCGTCCTGGCCCAGCACGAACTCGGTCGACCCGCCGCCGATGTCGGTGACCAGGTACGGGCCGGGCACCGAGGCGCCCAGCTCGGCGGTGGCGCCCAGGAACGACAGCCGGGCCTCCTCGTCGCCGGTGAGGACCTCGGGACCGGCGCCGAGCACCTCGGTCACCCGGCGGGTGAACTCACCGGCGTTGGCCGCGTCCCGGGTGGCGCTGGTGGCCACCATGCGGACGGCCTCGGCCCCGTGGCTCTCGATCAGCTCGGCGTAACCGCGCAGCGCCTTCAGCGTGCGGTCCAGCGCCTCCGGGGCCAGCCGGCCGGTGGTGTCCACGCCCTGGCCCAGCCGGACGATCTCCATCCGCCGGTCCACGTCGCTGAGCGTGCCCTGGTCCGGGTCGACGTCGGCGATCAGCAGCCGGATCGAGTTGGTGCCGCAGTCCACGGCGGCCACGCGGCGGGTCATCAGCGGTCCTCCGTGCTCTCGCTCCCGGGGCCCGCCACCGCGGCAGCGTCCGGCGCGGGCACGCACGGGCCATCGGTCCACCAGGCGCCCACGGCCGCCGCGGTCTCCTGGCCGAACGGGTTGCCGCCCGGCACCGCCAGTTCGTGGGCCAGCAGCGCGTGCAGGCACTTGACCCGCTCGGGCATGCCCCCGGCGCTCTGGGTGCCGTCCGGCAGCGGCTCCAGCCCGGCCGCCACCGCCGCGTCCCGGCGCCGGGCCAGGTAGTCGCGGTGCGCCTCCTGATAGGCGGCGCGCAGGTCCGGGTCCTCGGCCAGCCGGGAGGTCATGGTCTTCATCCGCCCCGCCGCCTCCAGCCGGCTGACCGCGGCCGCCGCGCGCGGGCAGGTCAGGTAGTACAGCGTGGGGAACGGGGTGCCGTCCGGCAGCCGCGGCGCGGTCTCCACCACGTCCGGGCGGCCGCACGGGCAGGTGTGCGCCACCGCCCGCAGGCCCCGCGGGGCGCGGCCGAGCTGGGCGGCCACCACCGCCTCGGTCGAGGAGTCCATCACTTGCGCGGCGGCTGGTCCGCCTTCTTCACCGAGCCCCACAGCTTCGAGTACCACGACGTCGGCGTGGGGGTCTGCTTCGGGGTGGCGTCCGGGGCGGGGCTGTTGTTGCCGATGATGACGTAGCACTTCTCGGTCGGCAGGCACATGTGCAGCTGGTCGCGGGCCTGCTGCTCGATGTAGTTGGGGTCCGAGAACTGCTGCTGCTGCGTCTGCAGGTTCTTGACCTGCGCCGAGAGCGACTGCTGAGTGTTCAGCAGCTGGTCGATCTGCTGCCGCTGGCCGATGTACTCCCGCACCGGGTAGGCCAGGCTGAGCGCGATCGCACACATCACCACGGCGAGCAGGGCCGCCCGCCCCGTCAGCTTGGTCGGCCGCAGCGGCGGCCGGCCCGGACGGGGCGGGCTGGGTGGCGATGGGTTCGGGCGCGGAGCCCGGGGCGGGTCGGCCATCAGGCCCGTTCCGCGAACCTCGGGTAGGCGCCGGCGCCCGCGTAGACGGCGGCGTCACCGAGCAGTTCCTCGATCCGCAGCAGCTGGTTGTACTTGGCCACCCGCTCACCGCGGGCGGGAGCGCCGGTCTTGATCTGGCCGCAGTTGGTGGCCACGGCCAGGTCGGAGATGGTGGTGTCGTCGGTCTCGCCGGACCGGTGGCTGATGATGCAGGTGTAGCTGGCCCGCTGGGCGGTGGACACCGCGTCCAGGGTCTCGGTCACGGTACCGATCTGGTTCAGCTTGACCAGCAGCGAGTTGGCCGCGTGCTCGGCGATGCCGCGGCGCAGCCGGACCGGGTTGGTGACGAACAGGTCGTCGCCCACCAGCTGCACCTGGTCGCCGACGGTGGCGGTCAGCGTGCGCCAGCCGTCCCAGTCCTCCTCGGCCAGCGGGTCCTCCAGCGAGACGATCGGGTAGCTGGTCACCCAGTCGCGGTAGATGGCCGCCATCTCTTCGGAGGACTTGGCCGAGCCCTCGAACCCGTAGCCGTTCTCGCCGTAGAACTCGGTGGCGGCGGCGTCGATGGCCAGGGCGATGTCCCGGCCGGGGGTGAAGCCGGCCTTGCCGATGGCCTCCACGATCAGGTCCAGCGCGGCCCGGTTGTTCTCCAGGTCGGGGGCGAACCCGCCCTCGTCGCCGACGCCGGTGGACAGGCCGTGCTGCTTCAGCACCGACTTGAGCGCCTGGTAGGTCTCGGCCCCCCAGCGCAGCGCCTCGGTGAACGTGCTGGCCCCGATGGGGGTGATCATGAACTCCTGGATGTCCACGCTGTTGTCGGCGTGGGCACCGCCGTTGAGGATGTTCATCATCGGCACCGGGAGCAGGTAGGCGTTGGGGCCGCCCAGGTACCGGAACAGCGGCAGGCTGGCCGACGCGGCCGCCGCCTGGGCCACCGCGATGCTGACCCCGACCATGGCGTTGGCCCCGAGCCGGGACTTGTCCGGCGTGCCGTCCAGGTCGATCATGGCCTGGTCGACCAGGCGCTGGTCATCGGCGTCGAAGCCGAGCAGCTTGTCCTGGATCTCGCCGCTCACGTGGCCCACGGCCCGGGTGACGCCCTTGCCGCCGAACTCGTCGCCGCCGTCCCGCAGCTCCACCGCCTCGAAGGCGCCGGTGGAGGCGCCGCTGGGTACGCCGGCCAGGGCGATCGTTCCGTCATCCAGGGCTACCTCGACCTCCAGGGTCGGGTTACCCCGGGAATCCAGGATCTGCCTGCCGTATATCGAGCTGATCGAGGCCACCGCCGGCTCCTCATGTCCTGTTCAAGAGTGTGTGCGTTATCAGTCCGTGTTCGAGCCTAGTGGAGCGCGCGGGCCCGTCGCACCGGCCACGCCGGCATCGGGCGGCCCCATCGACGGCGACCGTCACCGCGAAGGCTGCGACTGCTCCCAGGCCCGGACCCGATCCCGGTAACGACGGGCCGCGGCCCGCAGTTCCAGCTCCGGATCCAGGTCGGCCGCGCGGGCCTGCGCGACCAGGGCGAACAACTGGTCACCGAGGCGGTCTCCGGCCTCGTCGCCGGGGCTGCTGGGGCTGGTGGGGCCGGCGGGGTTGGTGGGGCTGCTGGGGCCGGATCGGTCGAGTTGGCCGGGGTCGGGGTCGATGGGGGCAGGGGCGGGGCCGTCGGCGGTGAGCAGGTCGTCGGGTACTCCGGCCCGGCTGGCCCGGCCCTGCAGCTGGACGGCCAGGGACAGACCCGGCTGCCCGAACGGCACGCCGTCCAGCGCCGAGGCCGGCTCGCCGGCCGGCGACGCCTTCTGGGCCCGTTCCGCCTTCTTGATCTCGTCCCAGTTGGCCGCGACCTCGCCCGCCCCCGAGACGGTCACGCCGGCGAACACGTGCGGGTGCCGGCGCACCAGCTTGGCCACGATCCCGTCGGCCACGTCGTCGATCGTGTACCCGGTCCCGTCGTCCCGCTCGGAGGCCACCTCGGCGTGGAACAGCACCTGCAGCAGCACGTCCCCGAGTTCTTCGCGGAACGCGCCGTGGTCGCCGTTCTCCAGCGCCTCCAGCGCCTCGTAGGGCTCTTCGAGCAGGTGCGGCGCGAGCGAGGAGTGGGTCTGCTTGGCGTCCCATGGGCACTGTTCCCGCAGCACGGTCATGGTCGTCACCAGGTCCAGCACCCGGGAGCCGGGCAGGTCCACCGAACCGCGCAGGACCTCGGTGGGCACCCCGGCGCCGTCCAGCTCGGCCCGCAGGGGGGACTCCCCGGTCGGGCCGCCGGGATGGGCCGGCGGGGCGACCAGCCAGGCCACGTCGCGGTCGCCGCCGGCCGCGGTGGCCTCGGCCAGCCGCGGGGCCAGTTCACCGTCCGGAACGTGCAGCAGGTCGACGTCGATCCCGGCCGCGACCAGGGCGGCGTGCTGCGGGTGATCGGGTGGGGCCAGCACCTGGGCCGCCCCCCGCAGCGCGTCCCAGGCCTGCAGGGTCAGCAGCCCGGGAGCCACCCGCGGGCTGGTGACCAGCAGGATCAGCACGACGGGGTGGTGCCCGAGGTGGACGTCTTGGGCGCCGCACCGCCCGCGGCGGACAGCGTGTCCGGCGCCGCGACCACCGAGGACTGGGTGAAGTTGAACTGGCCGAACTGCGGGCTGACCTTGACCGCGTCGGTCTTGTAGACGTGGCACTCGGCCGTGTTGAACTGCTTGGTGATGGCGTTCACGCTGGCCGTCGCGGTCGGCAGCTTGCCGCCGTTGGCCCGCTCGGCGTAAGCGATCTCCACGGCCTGGTAGTTGCCCAGCTCGTCGAGCAGGTTCGGCGGCAGGCCGTTGGCCACGGCCAGTTCGGGCAGCGTCACGTTGTTCACGCCCTGCTGCTGGGCCTGCTGGGCCGCCTGCTCGTAGATGTTCTCCAGGGCCTGCTCGCGCTGGCTGGCGGTGATGTTGATGTTCTCCTTGGCCGCCAGCGCGTCCCGCACCTTGAACCTGATCAGCCAGCCCAGTACGTCCTTGGGCTTCTGCGCGTCGGTGAGGTGGACCGCGCTGGAGTACGGCTTGGCCGCCGTGGTCAGGTTGGCCACCTCGGAGTTGAGCTGGGTGGTCGAGATCGAATCGTTGCCCACGGTGGCGGCCGCGCCCATCTGGACCGGGGCGCACCCGGCGACCAGCCCGCCGAAGGCAGCAGCGACAACGGCGGCCTTGACCGCGGTGGCGGTCCTGATCGGTGTGCGGCGCACAGCGAGGTCCCTTCTCACGCCTTGGTTACGGCTGGTGTTACAGCTGGCGGGGCCTGCTCGCCGAACACAGCCTCGATGAGTTCGGCGCACCAGGCGAGCATGTCCCGGTCCCGCAACGGCTGGCCGCCGATGGCGGTGGCCGAGCTGGCCGGAGCCCGGCCCCGGGACGCCCCGGCCGACGACGACCCGGGCACCGCCTTGGGTACCGGCACCAGCATCGTACGCACTGCCGGCTTGAGCAGTGTCCTGGGGTACAGCCGTTGCACCCGGACCTGCTTGGATTCGGGCAGCTCGACCGGGGCGAACCGGACATGGTTGCCCTGCAGGGTGATGTCGGTCAGGCCGGCGTGCCGGGCCCGGGCCCGCAGCCGGGCCACCTCGAGCAGGTTCAGCACCGGCTCCGGCAGCTGGCCGTACCGGTCGGTGAGCTCGTCCCGGACCGCGGCCACGTCGGCGTCGCCGTCGATCGCCGCGATCTGCGTGTAGGCCTCCAGCCGGAGCCGCTCGCCGGGCAGGTAGTCATGCGGGATGTGCGCGTTGATCGGCAGCTCGACCCGGACCTCGGGCCGGTCGGCCGGGCCGTCACCCTTGAGCTCGTTGACCGCCTCACCGATCATCCGTACGTACAGGTCGAACCCGACCCCGGCGATGTGCCCGGACTGCTCGCCGCCGAGCAGGTTGCCCGCGCCGCGGATCTCCAGGTCCTTGAGGGCCACGTACATGCCGGCCCCGATCTCGGTGTGCTGGGCCACGGTGGCCAGCCGCTCGTGCGCGGTCTCGGTCAGCGTCCGCTCCGGCGGGTAGAGGAAGTAGGCGTAGGCCCGCTCCCGGCCCCGGCCGACCCGGCCCCGCAGCTGGTGCAGCTGGGACAGGCCGTAGGTGTCGGCCCGGTCCACGATCAGCGTGTTGGCGTTGGGGATGTCCAGGCCGGATTCGACGATCGTGGTCGCGACCAGGACGTCGAACTTGCCGTCCCAGAAGTCGACCATGATCGCCTCGAGCTGATGCTCGTTCATCTGGCCGTGGGCCACCGCCACCCGGGCCTCCGGCACCAGTTCGGAGACGCGCGCCGCCACCTTGCCGATCGAGGCGACCCGGTTGTGCACGAAGAACACCTGGCCGTCGCGGAGCAGTTCGCGCCGGACGGCCGCGGCGATCTGCCGCTCGTCGTAGGGGCCGACGAACGTCAGCACCGGGTGGCGTTCCTCGGGCGGGGTCAAGATGGTCGACATCTGCCGGATCCCGGCCACGCCCATCTCCAGCGTGCGCGGGATCGGCGTGGCCGACATGGACAGCACGTCGACCTCGGTCCGGAGCCGCTTGAGGTACTCCTTGTGCTCGACCCCGAAGCGCTGCTCCTCGTCGATGATGATCAGGCCCAGCCGCTTGAACTGGACCTCCGGCGACAGCAGCTTGTGGGTGCCGATGACCACGTCGATCTCGCCGTCGGCCAGCTCCCGCAGGGTCTCCGTGGTCTCGGCCGCGCTCTGGAACCGGGACAGGGCCCGGACCTTGACCGGGAACGGCCCGTAGCGCTCGCTGAACGTGGAGAAGTGCTGCTGCACCAGCAGCGTGGTCGGCACCAGCACCGCGACCTGCAGGCCGTCCTGGACCGCTTTGAACGCGGCCCGGACCGCGATCTCGGTCTTGCCGTAGCCGACGTCACCGCAGATCAGCCGGTCCATCGGGATGGACCGCTCCATGTCGCTCTTGACCTCGTCGATGGCGGCCAGCTGGTCACCGGTCTCGACGTAGGGGAAGGCGTCTTCCAGCTCGCGCTGCCAGGGCGTGTCCGGCCCGAACGCGTGCCCGGGCGAGGCCACCCGGGCCGAGTAGAGCCGGATCAGCTCGGCCGCGATCTGGCGGACCGCCTTGCGGGCCCGGCCCTTGGCCTTGGCCCAGTCGGCCCCGCCCAGCCGGTGCAGGCTGGGCGCCTCGCCGCCGGAGTACTTGGTGACCTCGTCCAGCTGGTCGGTGGGCACGTACAGCCGGTCCGGCGGCTGACCGCGCTTGCTCGGGGCGTACTCGATGACCAGGTACTCGCGGGTGGCCCCGGCCGCGGTCCGGCTGGTCATCTCCACGAACCGGCCCACCCCGTGCTGCTCGTGCACCACGTAGTCGCCCGCGGTGAGCTGCAGCGGGTCCACGCCGCCGCGGCGCCGGCTCGGCATCCGGCGCATGTCCTTGGTGCTGGACCGGCTGCCCGGCTGCCCGGCCAGGTCGTTCTCGGTCAGCACGGCCAGCTTGACCGCCGGCCAGGTGAACCCGTGCTCCAGCACCCCGGTGGCGACGTAGGGCACGGACGGCTCGGGCGGGTCGGCCAGCTCGGCCATCCGGGCTCCCAGCCCCTCCCCCCGGAGCACCTCGGTGAGCCGCTGCGCCGGCCCGTGACCTTCGGTAATGAGAACGACGCGCCAACCGTCGGCGAGCCAGCCGCGCATGTCGGCGATCATGCCGTCGGTGGCACCGCGGTAGCTCGCGGCCGGGGTGGCCTCCATCGTGAACCCGGGGCGGCCATCGGCATCGATCGGCTCTTCCTCGTCCAGTCCGGCGCCGAACGGCTCGATCGTCCACCACGGCAGCGCCCGGGCCCGGGCCGCCTCCCGGACCTTGGCGATGGGCTGGAACGCGGCCGCGCCCAGGTCGATCGGGGCCTCCCCGCCGGCCGCGGCGTTGACCCAGGACGCGTCCAGGAACTCGCGGCTGGTGCTGACCAGTTCCTCGGCCCGGGTGCGGATGCGCTCGGGGTCGCAGGCGACCACCAGGCCGCCCGCCGGGACGTAGTCGGTCAGCAGGTCCATCCGCTCGGCCAGCACGGGCGCGAACGCCTCCATGCCCTCGACCGGGATGCCGTCGGCCAGCTTGTCCAGCACCTCGGACAGGCCGGGGAACTCGGCCGCCAGTTGCTTGGCCCGGTCCCGGACCGCGGCGGTGAGCAGCAACTCCCGGCACGGCGGGGCCCACAGACCGGCCGGAGCCTCGCCCAGGCTGCGCTGGTCGGCGACCTTGAAGTAGCGGATCTCCTCGACCGTGTCACCGAAGAACTCGATCCGGACCGGGTGCTCGTCGGTGGGCGAGAACACGTCGATGATGCCGCCGCGGACGGCCACGTCGCCCCGCTTGCCGACCAGGTCCTCGCGGGCGTAGCCGATCTCCACCAGCCGGGTCAGCAGCTCGTCGGGGTCGCAGGTGTCCCCGGCCCGCAGCCGGACCGGCTCCAGATCGCCCAGGCCGCCGACGATCGGCTGCAGCAGGCAGCGGACCGGCGCCACCACCACCGACAGCGGCCCGGCGGCCTCGTCGCCCGGATCCGGGTGCGCCAGCCGGCGCAGCACGGCCAGCCGCTGACCGACGGTGTCGGAACGCGGGGACAGGCGCTCGTGCGGAAGCGTCTCCCAGCCGGGGAAGCAGACCACCCGGTTCCCGGGCAGGAACGAGCCGAGCGCCGCGGTCAGGTCCTCGGCCTCCCGCGCGGTGGCCGTGACGGCCAGCACGAACTGCCCCAGCTCGGCGGCGATGGCGGCGGTGAGCACCGGCCGCAGCGAGGGCGGCGCGACCAGGTCCACGCCCGGCAGGACGGGCGGCGCGTCGCCCCCGGCTCCGGCGGCGCGGCTCTCAGCCCGGCCTATGTCGAGGGCACGGCTCAGCCGCGGGTCGTCGGCGACGGTGCTGAGGATTCCGGCAAGACTCATGGTGTCCCTGGGGAGGCGGACGGTGGGTGGCGGCCCGGAGCCGGTGACGGCACGGTAGGTGACCGGAGGCGGCGGCGGGGAGGCCCGGGCGGTGTCCCGGGCATGCGTGAGACTCCCGCACTCGGGAGAGGCAGGGGGTCATGCTGTTGCACGACCCTTCCATTTTACGTCCCGGCCGGGTCGGCTCGTCCGCCGCCTCAGCAGGTTGGGCCGGTCGCCGCGCGCGCCTCACATACTAAGAGTGACCGCTCGACTACGATTTTTGCCATGTCGTCAGCTGAGGACCTGGCCAGGGCGGGTGCCGCGGCCGGGCACGCCCAGGAGGCCGTGCAGCGGGCCCGGCACGCGGCCAGCACCGCCCGGCAGGCGGCGGCCAGCCGGGCCCGGCGCACCCAGGACGAGCGGGAAATGTTCGCCCGGCCGGTCCAGGACTACCTGTACCGGGCGCTGGGCCGCCCGCTGAACGTGCTGCGGGCCGGAACCCGGACCCCCATCGGGGAACTCGGCCTGGGCCGGCTACGGGACAGCGGCTACCAGATCATCGTGACCACGGTGGACCAGGACACCGCGCTGACCCGAGCCGTGCTGACGCCGGGCCGTCATCGCCGATGCCGGCCGCCATGGCCGGTGCCCGGGCCGGTGCTGCTGGGCGACCTGCGGTCGGTGTCGCTGCCACCCCGGTCGTTCGACATCGTGTACTGCGCCTTCCTGCTCGAGCACATCCACAACGCGGCCCTGGTCCTGGACCGGTTCGTGGCCGCGCTGCGGCCCGGCGGCCTGCTCCTGCTGCGGGTCCGGGACCGCGACTGCGCGGCGGCGACGCTGGACCGGAAGGCCCCCGAACCGCTGCGCCGGGCGCTCTGGGCCCGGCTGCACCCGGGTGAGCCCGGGCCGTTCCCGGCCGTCTACGAGCCGCTGGCCTCCGGCCCGCGGCCTGCAGGCCTACGCGGCCGCCCACGGCCTGGTCATCGCCAGGCGGGAAGCCGAACGCTCGGTACCGGTCGTGCCCACGCGGCTGTCCACCGCCGTCCAGGCCGCCCGCAAGCTGGCGGCCGGGCTGACCCGGGACCGGTGCACCGACGCGCACGACGAGCTGCTGTACGTGATCCGGAAGCCGGAGGACCGGTTCGCCCGCCTGGTCTGAGACCTTGCTACGGCTGCGGGCATGACCCGGCCCTCCGTAAGGTGGTACGGCACAAGGCGTGTGGGGGGGTGGCCCGCCGCATGTGGACCTGGCGGGAATGAGGCAGACGTGGGCGCGGAAGTGGCGGGACTTCCCAGTGAACTGGCGGACTGGCCCGCCTGGACCCCCGGCGAAGCACAGCTGGCCGACCTTGAGCTGCTGACCATCGGGGCCTTCGAGCCGCTCCGTGGCTTCATGAGCTCGGCCGACCTGGCCGCCGTGGCCGAGCGGGGCACGCTCGCCGACGGGACGCCGTGGCCGATCCCGGTCACGCTGGAGGTTCCGGAGGACGTGGTGCCCCCGGGCGCGAACCACCTGGTCCTGCAGGATCAGGAAGGCACCCCGCTGGCGGTCCTGGAGATCACCGAGCAGCTGCCGATCCGCGGGTTCAGCTACGGCGAGCAGGCCCTGTCGGGCTGGCGGCTGGCCGGCCCGGTGACCGCGCTGCGCGAGCCCGAGCACGGGCCGTTCCGGCGGCTGCGGCGCCGCCCGGCGCGAGGTGCGGGCCGAACTGGCCCAGCTGGGCGAGGACGCGGTGCCAGCCACAGCATCAGCCGATGGCCGTCCGGTCCTGGCCGCGGTCACCCGGGGCGCCCTGCACCGCAGGCAGATCGGGCAGCTGCGGCACCTGGCCGACCAGATGCGGGCCCGGCTGCTGCTGCTGCCGCTGGTGGCGGGGCCGGCCGACGTCGTGGTCCGGCCGGACGCACTGGTCCGGTCGGTCCTGGCCGCCACCCAGCACCTGCCGGCCGGCACGATGGTGGTGCCGGTGCCGCTGGCCCCGCGGGAGGGCGGCCTCAGCGTCGAACTGCGGGCCCGGGCCCTGGTGGCCGCGGCCTACGGCGCGACCCACCTGCTCATCGACCCGTCCGACGCACCGGACGTCATGCTCAGCGGCCGCACCGGCAACGGCAAGAACGGGCCGCTCCAGCTGCCCGGCCTGCCCATCCCGGTCATCTCGGCCGGTGACTGGGCCTACGACCCGCGCTCGGAGGTGTGGCGGCCGCTGTCGCTGATCGAGCCGGGCGTCGAGCGCACCGAGCTGACCCACGACGAGCTGACCGACCTGCTCGACCGGGGCGAGCCCCTGCCGGCCTGGTTCACCCCGGAAGCCGTGGCCCGCGAGCTCCAGCTGGCCCGGCCGCCGCGCGAGCGCCGGGGGCTGGTCATCTTCTTCACCGGGCTGTCCGGCTCGGGCAAGTCGACCGTGGCCCGGGACCTGCGGGACGCGCTGACCGAACGCGGCGACCGCACGGTGTCCCTGCTCGACGGCGACCGGGTCCGGCGGCTGCTGTCGGCCGGGCTGACGTTCTCGCGCGCCGACCGGGACCTCAACATCGTCCGCATCGGCTACGTGGCGGCCGAGGTGGCCCGGCACGGCGGGATCGCCATCTGCGCCCCGATCGCGCCCTACGCCTCCGCCCGGGAGCAGGTCCGCGAGATGGCCGACGCGGCCGGTGACTTCCTGCTCGTCCACGTTTCAACCCCGCTGGAGATCTGCGAGGCGCGGGACCGTAAGGGCCTGTACGCCAAGGCCCGGGCCGGGATCATCAGCAACTTCACCGGGATCTCCGACCCGTACGAGGAGCCGCGGGACGCCGACCTGGTGCTGGACACGTCGGCCATGAGCCGGACCGATGCCACCGAAGCCGTCATGGAGCTGCTGGTCAAGGGCGGCTGGCTGGCCAGCCCCGCGCGCTAACGCTGGTCCGGGGCGGGAGCGGCCTGGGCCGCCGGCGCGTCCGGGGCCGGGGCGGCCTGCTCGTCGTCGGTGTCCTCGGCCCGGGCCCCCTCGGCCAGCCGGGCCCGGAAGCTACCGGCCCGGCGGGTCCGGCCACTCAGGCGGCTGAACAAGGACCCGGCCATGGCGTCCCGCTGGCGGGACAGCAGCACGTAGCTGAGCAGCCCGCTGATCAGCAGGGCCAGCGCGATCAGCAGGAGGCCGCGGGCACCAGCCAGATCGAGCAGCAGCAACACGGCCACGAACAGCAGCAGCCGGGACAGGGTGTAAGTCAGGGCAGTACGCATGACACTGCCAGGTTAGTGCCTGGCCGGTCCCGGTGCGTCCGGACCCTGCTCATCATGGGGTCCAGCCCCGGGTCCGTCTCCGGGTCCATCTCCGGGTCCGTCCCCGGCGATGACCCGGGCCAGCAGGGCCGGGTCCACGTTCCCGCCGGACAGCACGGCCACCGGCCGTTGCGCGGCCGGCAACTCGGCCCGGGCGAACAGCCAGGCGGCCACGGCCGCGGCGCCCCCGGGCTCGGCCACCAGCCGCGCCTCGGTGGCCAGCCGCCGCATGGCGGCCAGGATCTGCTGGTCGGTCACGGTCACCACCCCGGCCACGTACTTCTGCATCAGCGCGAACGGCAGCTCACCGACCTGCTCGACCCGCAGCGCGTCGGCCACGGTCTGCTGGGTCGAGCGGGCGGGCCACGCGACCCGCTCCCCCTTGGCCAGCGAGTCCCGGGCGTCCGCGGCCAGTTCGGGCTCGACGCCGATCACGGTGACGGCGGGGTTGACCGACCGGGCCGCGGTGGCGATGCCGGAGATCAGCCCGCCCCCGCTGACCGGGACCAGGATCAGGTCGGTGTCCGGCTGGCTGGCCATGATCTCCAGGCCGATGGTGCCCTGGCCCGCGATCACGTCCGGGTGGTCGAACGGCGGGATCAGCGTGTAGCCGCGCTGCTCGACCACGTCCTGCGCCCCCCGCAGGCGGGCGGCCAGGGTCGGGGCCACCGTGACCAGTTCGCCGCCGCAGGCCCGGATCGCGTCGGTCTTGACCGCGGGCGCGGTCTCCGGCACCACGATCACCGCCGGCAGGCCGAGCAGCCGGGCCGCGTAGGCCACCGCGAGCCCGTGGTTGCCGCTGGAATGGGCCACCACCCCGCGGGACCGGTCGGCGGCCGGGCGCGCGCTGATCGCGTTGTAGGCCCCGCGCAACTTGAACGAACCCACCGGCTGCAGGCATTCGGGCTTGATCAACAACTTTCCGGGCCCGGATGGGGACAACCCGGGAAAGGGCACAAGCGTCGTACCAACGGCGACACCGTGCAGGCGCGCCGCGGCTTCCCTGATATCAGCATCGGATACGACTAGGCGCATGTCGCCACAGTAAGGCCTCGGACACGCAGAATAATCAGCTCGCTCTAATTTTCCGAAATCTAGGCAGAAAGCACTCGTTAGTCGCCAAACTTAGGTCAGGCTCGGATCCATGAGCCTGCGGGACATTACTGGGAGGGGACTAAGTTGGACGGCAATGGCAATGAGCGGCTTCTAACGCCTGGAGAGGTGGCGGCTCTCTTCCGAGTCGACCCCAAGACCGTGACCCGATGGGCGGCCTCCGGCCGCATCACGAGCATCCGGACGCCCGGGGGGCACCGGCGTTTCCGTGAGTCTGAGGTTCGTGCCCTGCTTCGTGGTGAAGGAGAGCCGTCGACTGACGGCCAGTCAGTAGGTCTGTGACGCCCGCGCGGCCGGCTTCTGACTGTCCCGCGTCAGGTGGCCGGCCGCAGGGCTCTCATTAGATGTGATCAACCCTGCGTAGGGCGTGTCGAGCCCTACGTGGGGTCTGAGTCAGTTTCCGGGTCGGACCAGCGATACTCGGAGTTCTGCCGGGCGAACTCGGCGAACTGACGCTGCAGCGCCTCGTCGCCGTCACGCCACTGGGCCCGGCGCCGCGCTACCTCGTCCTCGGTGACGGCCTGCTCGGCCAGCCGGTCGTAGTCCGCGTCCTGGGGCCCGATCTCCACGTAGGCGTTGCCGATGACACGCCCTTCGTTGCCGATGGCGCTCTCCGGGACCCGCAGGTTCCCATTGGGTAGTCGTATGACGAACATCTCACGCTCACCTACATGCCGTAACGACGGTTGAAGTAGAGCATCACGTTCAGCGCGGTCCGCGTATCGCCGCCGAGCATGTCCACCAGCGCCGGCCGCTGCCGCGACGCGATCGCCGCGAACGCGTCCGCGAAAAACTCCTTGCGCCCCAGGCCACCGCGCTGCTTGTGGAAGTCACTGGCCAGGTGCGGCTGGCACTGATCGTAAAGCATCCGGAACTCAGCCGAGTCGGACTGCCACTGACCGGGCGGCGCGTCGATGTCGTCGAGCGCGTGCCCCACCTCGTGGCACATCACGTCCGGAGTGGGTGACGGCCGGGTGCCGACCACGATCTTCCGCTCGCCGTAGGCGCCCGCACACGCGTCCCAGGTGGCCCGGCCGGACGGCAGCGGCACCCCCGACAGCGCGGTCATGTCGTCCAGCTGGGGGACGCCGCCCGGGCCGACGAAGATGCCATCCAAGCCCGCCACCAGCTTGTCCTTGATCAGCTGGGGCAGCTCAGCGAGCCGGTCGACGGCCAGCACGGCCTGGTCCGGTACGTAGGTCGCGGTGTCCCACTGCCGCCAGAGCACGGCTTCCAGCGTCCCGGTGTTCCGGCGGCCGTCGCGGAGATCGGCCTGATGGGCCTGGGCGGGCGCGCGTGCGTGGGCGAACGGCAGCCGGCTGTTCATCGCGGCCGGCGGCCGCTGGGCGGGCAGGTAACCGGCCTGCAGCGACTGCTGGTCCGGACCGGGGCGGGCCCTGACCGCGCGGGACGGGCCGTCCGGTCACGGCCTCGGCCACGGGTGGCGGTGCGACCGGGGCGGTGCCGTACGGCTTGGGCTCGGGGCGGACCCGGGCCCGGGCGCCGCCCACGGGCACCGCGTCGGCGTGGCCCGGGCCAGCCGCGGGCCGGGTCTGGGGCGGGCGAGCGGGCGGGACCGCGGGCCGGGCCGGTGGCCGGGCGGGCGGGGCCGGTGGCCGGGCGGGCGGGGCCGGCGGGCCGTGGTACGGAGCAGGCGGGACCGGGTGGCTGTCTGAAGGGCCGGCCTGGTCGAGCCAGGGCGGTCCGGGCTCATGGGAGTCAGGGTCGCGGGGATCGGGCGCGAAGCTCTGCGGAGGGTGCAGGTCGGTGCCACCCCGCCGGTGCCGGCCGGTCGTCTCCGGCCCCCCGGTCATGACCTGACCGCGAGCCTCCCCCTGACGACCGGGCGGGCGGACCTCCCAGGGCCGGTCGTGACGCACTGCCTCCCCCGCCCGGTCGCGCCGGCGCCGAAAGCGGCCCGTACGCGGATGGGCGAGTCGGCGAACGCGCTCGAACAGCCGTAGCCGCATGTCTCGCACTCCCTGTTTGCACGCCGGGTTTGCACCCGGGCGCCAGCGTACGACGAAACCCTGCCCAAGTCACTTCCTCGTGACCTACGGTGACGCATGGGGCATAGATACGCACACATCACTTGATGAATCCAGATACGGCTATTCCCGGGCCGCGGTTAGGCTTCGAGCATGTTGCTGCTTGGCGCCCTCTTTGCCCTCTTTATTTCGGGGTTCTGGGTCTATTGCCTCGTGGATGTGGCGCTCACGCCCAGCAATGAATTCCGGCGGCTGCCCAAATGGGCCTGGATCGCCTTTGTGGTCGTGACTTTCGTCATCGGGGCGGCGGTCTGGCTCGCGGTCCGGCGGCCGGCCCAGCCGATCGCGGCACCCGGTCCGCCCGGGCCGGGCGGCACCGGAAACCGGGACGGGGGCCACCCGGGAAATGAGCGGCCGCGCCCCGCCGACGAGACGGGCGCGCACCCCGCTTCCCGGCCCTCGTCTGGTCCGGAAGGAGCGATACCGCCCCGCGGCCCGGACGACGACCCCGAGTTCCTGCGCTCGCTGGATCAGGCCATTCACGGCGACGGCCCGGCCGTGGCTTAGCTCAGGCCGGCGTAGGAGTGCAGGCCGGTGACGTCGGTCTGCACCACGAGCACGTTGAACAGCAGGCAGGCAAACCCGATGATCTGGATCCAGGCCGCCCGCTTGCCCCGCCAGCCGGCCGTGGCCCGGGCGTGCAGGAAGCAGGCGTACACCACCCAGGTGATGAAGGCCCAGGTCTCCACCGGGTCCCAGCCCCAGTACCGGCCCCAGGCCTGGTCGGCCCAGATCGCACCGCAGATGATGCCGAACGTCCAGATCGGGAAGCCGAACACCACCGTGCGGTAGCACAGCCGGTCCAGGGCCTCCGGCCCCGGCAGCCGGCGGAAGACGCCATGGTCCGCGGACTCCCGGCCCGCC
The DNA here is from genome assembly GCA_963828445.1 of uncultured Actinomycetes bacterium. Lineage (GTDB taxonomy): Bacteria > Actinomycetota > Actinomycetes > Streptosporangiales > Streptosporangiaceae > Bog-532. Next base: position 140,337 of record CAWHFP010000039.1, on the reverse strand, counting down.
GCCACCAGCCGCCCGTAGCGTTCGGCGAACAGGTAGACCACACCGAGCACGGCGGCCACGAAGAAGATCCCGGTCGACAGCGTCATCGCGGCCACGTGAATGGCCAGCCAGTACGACTTCAGCGCGGGCACCAGCGGGCCGGCCGGGGTGTAGATGACGGTCTGGGCCAGGCCGAGGGCCACCACCACGGCGGCCATCACGAACAAGCCCAGGTGCCAGGCGCGGTACTTGAGCATCACGGCAATGAAGAACAGCACCGTGACGCAGGTCAGCGCGGTGACGAACTCGTACATGTCGCCCCACGGCACCCGGTCCACGGCGATACCGCGAGTGATCACGCCGGTCAGGTGCAGGGCGGCCCCCAGGAAGGTGAGGGCGATGGCCGCGCGGATCAGCGGTCCCCGCGCCTGCCGTCCCTTCTCCAGGCCACCCGGGCTGATCGCGTCGGACCCGCCGCTGGCCGGTGTCTCCTCGGCTTCGGCGTCCGCCGGGCCGTCGCTGGCCTCACTGGTCCCGGCCGCCGCGGGCTCATCCGCGCCCCGGGCCCCGATTCCAGCTCCGGCTCCGGCTCCGACCCCGGCCAGTTCGGACACGGGCTGGGTCACCGGCTGGGCGGCGGACCGGGCCCGGCGCCCGTAGGCGAAGTCACCGGCGTAGGCGAGCAGCGCGAGTGAGTAGACGACCACCGCCACCATCAGCAGGTGGTCGCTCACCGCGGACAACCCGGTGTTCACGGACATCGTTACTCCGTCTCTTTCTTGCTCGCCGTGAGTTGCTCACGGAGGTCGTGGGACAGTTCGGCGAATTCACCCTCGAAGCCGCCGCCCACGTCGGAACGGGCCAGGCCGGCCACCTCCACGGTGGTGCCGCCCGCTTCATCACCGTACGCCCGGACAAAAATCCGGCGCCGCCGGACCAGGAACGACAGCACCAGCCCGGCCAGCGCCACCACCCCGGAGATCAGTGCGGGCAGCTGGCCGGGGTCGTGGGTCACCTGGATACTGATCCACTGCTTGTAGCCGACGAAGGTCAGCTTGCCCTGCCCGTTGGGCAGCTTCATGGTCTGCCCGGGGGTCAGTACCTGCTGGGCCGTGCCCACCCGCTGCATGCTGGTGGTGTTCAGCTGGTACACAGACTGCGAAACGCCCGAGTTGAGCCCGAGGTTCCCCCGGTAGGGGATCATGCTGACGGCCGGCTCGAGCGCGGCCGGGAAGGCCGACTCCAGCTGGCCGCTCAGGTCCACCGCGGTCGGCAGGAACACCCCGGCGAACCCCAGTTGCTCGGGCTTGGCGTCCGGCGCCTTGACCACACCCTCGGACAGGTAGGTCGCCTGGTCGGCGGGCAGGAACGGGGTGGCCTGGTCGTAGACGACCTTGCCCCGGCCGTCGGTGACCTTGAACTCCGGCGCGTACCCGTGGCCGATCAGGTACACCTTGGTCGCGTCCACGTTCAGCGGATGGTTGACCTGGAGGCTGTAGTGCCGGGTGGCCCCGCCCGGCTGGGCGGTGTAGCTGATGCGCGCGTCGAACACTGACGGCTGACCCCGGTCCGGCCCGGACATGACGTAGCTGGAGTCGAACTTGTCCAGGGTGAGACTGAACGGGGCCAGGTCGCCCGCGGTGACGAAGTGCCCGGGGTGGAACGCGTCCAGGTCGGTGACGGTGTCGGCGAAGCTGCTGCCCTCCACCATCAGCCGGTCGGCCTTGTACCCGAACAGGCCGCCGAGGCTGATCGAGACCAGCACACCCATCAACGCCACGTGGAACAGCAGGTTGCCGACCTCGCGCCGGTACCCCTTCTCGGCCGACAGCCAGCCATCGCCCCGGTTCAGCCGGAAGTGCCGGCTGGCCAGGAACGTGGCCGCCGCGGCCGACGCCTCATCGGCGCTCAGCGTGGTTGAGTAGCGCGCTGAATTCGGCAGCCGGGTCAGGTTGCGCGGCGCCCGCGGGGGCAGCGCCCGGGCCGAGCGGGCCAGCCGGTAGGCGCGGGGCAGCACGCAGCCAGCCAGCGAGATGAACAGCAGCAGGTAGATCGCGGCGAACCAGGGCGCCGCGAACACGTTGAACAGGCCGAAGTCGTTGAGGATCGGCGCCAGCGTCTTGTGCGCGGCGTAGTACGACTGCACCGCGGCCGGGTCGATGCCCTGCTGGGGCAGCAGCGAGCCGGGCACGCTCCCCAGCGCCAGCAGGAACAGCAGGACCAGCGCCACCCGCATCGAGGTGAGCTGCCGCCAGCCCCAGCGGGCCCAGGCCACCGCACCGAAGTGACCGGCCTTGACGGCCGGGCGCTCGACCGGCGCGTCAGCGGCGTCCCGCTCGCCGAGGACCGGGTCCAGGGCAGGCTCGGTCCCGGGAGGGTCGGCCTGGGGCGTGTGGACGTCGGTCATCGGATCAGGTTCCCGCGGTGGCTTTGGACAGAATGCTGTCGAGGCTGCCGTAGCTGGCGGTACCGATGACCCGCCCGGCGATGTGGTCCTGCTGGTCGATCACCAGCGTGCTCGGGATCGCGGCGGGCGACACGGTGCCGCGGAAGTCGAGCGCGATCTGATCGCTGGGATCGTTGAGGCTCGGATAGCTGATGCTGAAATTCTGCACGAAGGCCTGAGCGGCCGACGCCTGGTCGCGGATATCGATGCCGACGAACCGGACGCCCTTGCTCTGGTACTTCTCGGACAGCACGGCCAGCGTCGGGGCCTCCTTGCGGCACGGCGCACACCAGGAGCCCCAGAAGTTCAGGACGACCACGTGGCCGCGATACGAACTGAGGCTGAGCTTGCGGCCGGACAAGGTGGTGCCGGACACCGCGGGCGCCGCCGTCCGGTGACCCGGCTGGTAGTACGTGGCGGTGCCGTCACCGGCCACGAAGTTGCTGCCGTTGCTGGCCGGGGTGTTGTCCGCGATCTGCCCCCCGCAGGCGGCCGCGCCGAGCACGGCGGTCAGCGCGATCGTGGTCAGACCAACGACGCGGCGAAGGGGGGACGGCAAGGGGAACAGCGGTGAATTCTCCCGGTTCCGAAAACTCCTACAGTTTGTAGTACCGCTACCTATTGTGCAGTACCACCGTGACTGGTCAGGCGGCGGGCCGGCTCGGCGTATTTCACGTCGGTGACGGTGTCACCGGTGAACGTGAAGCTGGTCACGCTGGCCAGCGCGCATTCGCGGTTGCTGGGGTGATGCCACAGGCGCTTGCCTTCCACGCTCCGGCGGGTCACCCAGATCGGCAGCTGGTGGCTGACGCAGACGGCCTCGTGCCCGCGGGCGGCGTCGCGGGCGTCCCCCATGGCGGCCAGCATCCGCGCCGCGACCAGCCGGTACTGCTCCCCCCAGGACGGCTTGAACGGGTTGCGCAGGTACCACCAGTGTTCAAGCCGCTTGAGCGAGCCGTCGCCGACCCCGAACACCAGGCCTTCGAAATGGTTCCAGGGCTCGATCAGGCGATCGTCCACGATCGGATCCAGGCGGAACCGCTCGGACAGCGGCTCGGCGGTTTCCCGGGCCCGCTCCAGCGGGGACGTGAAGATGGCCACCACGTCCCGCTCGGCCAGGTAGTCGGCCGCCGCCTTGGCCATCATCCGGCCGTCCTCGGACAGACCGAAGCCGGGGATGCGCCCGTAGATCACGCCCTTCGGGTTCTCCACCTCACCGTGCCGGAGCAGGTGCACAACGGTGGTGTCGGCGGCCTGCGGCTGGGGACTCCCCAGCTGCGGCCGCACCGGCGGGCTTCGGCGACTCGTCACTCATGGCGCGGCCAGCTTACCCAGTCTGTCCGGGGGGACGACCCCCCTGGACCCCCCGGAACCCGCGCTGCGGCACCTCATCGTGGTACCGGCCACTCACCGAGCCTCCGGCCCGGTTCGCTGGGCCGGTCAGACCGACTCGCCGTAGCCCGCGCATCGTGCTGTCAGCCCCGCACTGGCCGCGACGTCGGTGTGCCAGAAGCCGTCGACCTCCAGGCGCGCGGCGGTGAGCCCGCCGAGCAGGGCTCCCGGGCAGCAACGAGTTGCGCGCCTGTGGATAACTCGGGCCCGCGAGTTCTGCGTGCAAAACATGCTGCTGGGGCGACAGGTTTGCACGCGTTCCGGGGGGTGCGGGCTCCTAGGTGAACGTGGGAGGCGCGTGGGGCGGGAGGTCAGCCCAGGACCTGGGCGGCGGCGCGGGCGGCGGGGGGCAGAGCCGCGGCGATGCGGGCCAGGGCGGTGGTGTCGTGGGCGGCGGAGAGGAACCAGGCTTCGAACGGGGACGGGGGGAGGTAGACGCCGTTATCCAGCATGGCGTGGAAGAAGGCGGCGTAGGCGGCGGCCGACTGGTTGCGGGCGTCATCGAAGTTCCGTACCGGGGCGCTGCGGCCCAGGAACACCGAGAACAGGCTGCCCGCGGTCTGCAGGTGGTGTTCGACGCCGGCCGCGGCCAGGGCCTCCGTGGTCAGCTTGGCCACGAGGGCGGCGGCCTCGTCGACCCGGCCGTAGATCTCGGGGGTGCAGGCCCGGAGCGTGGCCAGGCCGGCCGCGGTGGCCAGCGGGTTACCGGACAGCGTGCCCGCCTGGTAGACGGGGCCGGTGGGCGCCAGGCGATCCATGATCTCGGCCCGGCCGCCGAACGCGGCGGCGGGCAGGCCGCCCCCCATGACCTTGCCGAACGTGATCAGGTCACCGGCCACGCCATCGCGGCCGTACCAGCCGGACCGGGTGACCCGGAAGCCGGTCAGCACCTCGTCCATGATGAGCAGGGCGCCGTGCTCGGCACAGATCGCGGCCAGCGCCTCGTTGAACCCGGGGGCGGGCGGCACCACGCCCATGTTGGCCGGGCAGGCCTCGGTGATCACGCAGGCGATCTGGTCGCCTCGCTCGGCGAACGCCGAGGCGACAGCGTCAACATTGTTGTAGGGCAGCACGATGGTGTCGCTGGCCGAGGCGCCGGTGACGCCGGGTGAATCGGGCAGGGCGAAGGTCGCGACCCCCGAGCCCGCCGCGGCCAGCAGCGCGTCCACGTGCCCGTGGTAGCAGCCCGCGAACTTCACCACCAGCGGCCGTCCGGTGAATCCGCGGGCCAGCCGCAGCGCGGACATGGTGGCCTCGGTCCCCGAGTTGACCAGCCGTACCTTCTCGGCCGCGGTGCGCCCCGCGATCTCTTCGGCCAGCTCGACCTCGCGGGGGGTCGCGGCGCCGAACGACGTGCCGTCCGCGGCCGCGTCCTGCAGGGCGGCCACCACCGCGGGGTGGGTATGCCCGAGGATCATCGGGCCCCAGGAGCACACCAGGTCGACGTACTGGTGACCGTCCACATCGGTCAGGTAGGGGCCGGAGCCGGACGCGATGAAGCGCGGGGTCCCGCCGACCGAGCCGAACGCCCGGACCGGGGAGTTCACGCCGCCGGGCGTGACCGCGCTGGCCCGTCGGAACCATTCCGCCGAACGATCGCCGGATTCCGGGACCCCTTCGGCGGCGGAGCTCACGACAGACCAGCCTCCTCGCAGGCGTCAACCAGGAACTCAAGCAGCCTAAGCGCGTCCGGGAGCGGATGGTCGGCCGGGTCGCGGATCCAGCGGGCCACGCCGCTCTGGCCGTCCATCCCGGGGCCTGCGGTCGAGGGCGGGGCCAGTACGTAGCTGTCCCGGCAGTGCCAGAGCAGGCTGCCCAGCCGGGTGATGTTCTCCGGCTCGCAGTCCAGCCGGCAGGACCACCATTCGTCCTCGTCGACCGGGGCGCCGCGGGTGGTGACGAAGAACAGCATGCGGCCACCGGCCGCACCGACCGGGCCGGCCTCGATCCCGGCCTGCTCGATCCCGGCCAGGGCCGCCGTCCCCACCTCGGCCGGTACGTCCAGCACGTCGAAGACCCGGCCGGTGACCAGGATCACGGAAGCGTCCGGGCGGGCCGCCCACCAGTCCCGGATGGTGGGGGTGTCCACGGTGGCCTGCATCTGCCAGGTCGGGGAGACCGGATGAGCCCCCGGCGCCGGGCAGCCGACCCGATCGCAGGAGCAGGCCCGGCCGGTCGACGGCGCGTCGGCGGACAGCTGGGCCCCGACCACCACCGGCCAGCCCAGGGTCGCGTAGTTGATCGCCGCCTGGCCGAGTGGCTCACGCCGATCGCCCCGGTCCGCCGCCTTCCGGCGGCCACGGCGCCGCACCACATCGACCATTGGCCAGCTCCTGCCCGGAGGCCGGCCGTCCCCCGGCACTCCTCATCGGTGTCACCCATCGTAGATCAGGGCATACGAGGAGTTCGGCCGGAAAGCCGGTTTGTGACCTTTCATTCACTAACTACCGATAGCAGCAAACTGGCGGGGTCCGCCGGGCGAGTCAGCCCTCGCGCAGGCGGCGGGCCACCTCGGCGGCCCAGTAGGTGAGGATGATGCCGGCCCCGGCCCGGCGGATGCCGGTCAGCGTCTCCATGATGATCCGGTCGCGGTCCAGCCAGCCGTTGGCCGCGGCCGCCTCGACCATCGCGTACTCCCCGCTGACCTGGTACGCGGCCACCGGCACGGGCACGGTGTCGGCCACCCGGCGGACGATGTCCAGGTACGGCAGGGCGGGCTTGACCATGACCATGTCGGCGCCCTCGTCGATGTCGAGCAGCACCTCGCGCAGGGCCTCGTCGGAGCCGGGCGGGTCCTGCTGGTAGGACGCGCGGTCACCGAACTGGGGCGCGCACTCGGCGGCGTCGCGGAACGGGCCGTAGAAGCCCGACGCGTACTTGGCCGAGTAGGCGCAGATGGCGACGTCAGCGTAGCCCGCCCCGTCCAGGGCCGACCGGATCGCGCCGACCTGACCGTCCATCATGCCGCTGGGCGCCACCACGTGCACGCCCGCCGCGGCCTGAGCCACCGCGATGGCCGCGTACCGCTCCAAGGTGGCGTCGTTGTCCACGTCACCGGCCGGGGTCAGCAGGCCGCAGTGACCGTGGTCGGTGTACTCGTCCAGGCACAGGTCGGCCAGGAGCACGGTCTGGTCGCCGACTTCGGCGGCCAGATCCCTGATGGCGAGCTGGACGATGCCGGCCGGGTCGTCGGCGGCCGAGCCGCGGCCGTCCTTGACGGCCGGGATGCCGAACAGGATGATCCCGCCCACTCCGGCGTCGACCGCTTCCACGGCCGCCTTGCGCAGGCTGTCGCGGCTGTGCTGAACCACGCCGGGCATGGAGCCGATGGGCTGCGGCTCGGTGATGCCCTCCTTGACGAACATGGGCAGCACCAGGTCGGTGGGCCGCAGCGCGGTCTCCGCGACCAGGGCGCGCAACGCGGCCGTACGCCGCAGCCGGCGCGGCCGGATCACCGGGAACCCTGCGTTCACCGGGCCTCCTTCAGCTCAGGGGACAGCATGGGTCAGCGAGCGGGTCAGCGGATCCGCTTGCGGGCGCCGCGGCGGCGCTCGCTGGGCCGCCGCAGCGGCTCACCGGCCTCGATCGCGGCCTGCCGCTGCGCCGCCCCGAACTCGGCCAGCGCTTCGACCAGCGCGGTCATCGACGGCTGGGGAGCGGTCACGTCCACCCGCAGGCCGAACTCGGCGGCGGTCTTGGCCGTCTGCGGCCCGATCACCGCGATGACCGTGACCGCGTGCGGCTTGCCCGCGATCCCGACCAGGTTCCGCACGGTCGACGACGAGGTGAACAGCACCGCGTCGAAGCCGCCGCCCTTGATCGCTTCGCGGATCGGAGCGGGCGGCGGGGCGGCCCGCACCGTACGGTAGGCGGTGACGTCCTCGGTCTCCCAGCCCAGCTCGGTCAGCCGGGCCACCAGGTGCTCGGTGGCGATGTCGGCCCGGGGCAGCAGCACCCGGTTGATCGGGTCGAGCACGTCGTCGAACGGCGGCCACTCCTCGGCCAGGCCCGGCCCGGACTGCTCTCCCTCCGGCACCAGGTCCGGCGCGATGCCGAAGTCCTTGAGCGCGGCCGCGGTCTGTTCCCCGACCGCCGCCACCTTGACGCCAGCGAACGCCCGGGCGTCCAGGCCGTACTCCTCGAACTTCTCCCGGATGGCCCGGACCGCGTTGACCGAGGTGAACGCGACCCACTGATAGCGGCCGGTGACCAGGCCGCGGACGGCCCGGTCCATCTGCTGGGGCGTCCGGGGCGGCTCCACCGCGATCGTGGGCACTTCCTCGGGGACCGCGCCCTGCTCGCGCAGTTGCTCGGAGACGCCCGCGGCGTCGGCCTTGGTCCGCGGCACCAGTACCCGCCAGCCGAACAGCGGCTTGGTCTCGTACCAGGACAGATCGCGCTGCTGCGCGGCCGCGTCGCCGACCACGGCCACGGCCTCCCCCGCGCTGACCGGGCTGACCCCGGCCGCCTTGAGGTCGGCGGTGATGCGGCCCAGGGTGGTGGTCACGGTCCGCTGCGCGGTGGTGGTGCCGTCCCAGGTGATGGCGAACGGAGTCGAGTCCGGCCAGCCCGCGGCGATCAGCATCTTGCCCAGGTCGGCCGGGCCCGTACCCGCGCCCAGTACCACCAGGGAGCCCGGAGTGTGGGTGACCCGGCTGGCGTCGGTGGCCTGGATGACCCGGACGTCGCCGCCCTCGCGGCCCAGGGCGATACCGGCGTAGGCCGGGACCGCGGTCGCCGCGGGCAGGCCCGGCACCACCTCGAACGGGACCCCGGCCTCGGCGTAACCGAGCGCGTCCGGGGCGCCGCCGTCGAACAGCGGGTCGCCATCGTAGAGCCGGACCACCAGCTGACCGGAGCGGGCCGCCGCGGCCAGATCCGGTTCGCGGGTCCCGTTGCTGTCGCTGGCCCCGCTGCTGTCACGCTGTTCAGCACGACCAGCTCGGCACCGGGCGCGATCAGCTCGCGGGTCCGCGGCCCGGGCTCACGCCGGGCGACCACCAGGTCAGCCTGGCCAAGGAGCTGGGCCGCGCGCAGCGTCAGCAGGCGCTCGTCGCCGGGGCCGGTGCCGACCAGGGCGATCCGGCCCGCCGACGCCGGCCGGGCAGGCTTGGCCGGACGCGGCTCACCGGCGGGCGGATTGGAGGAGGCAGGGGTGGCGTTCACTAGGCATCGTTCCCGTTCGTACGTCCTGGCAGCGCGGCAATGAGCGTGCCCGCGCCGCTACTCAGCAGCCGGTCCGCGACGCGGCGGCCAAGCTGTTCCGCAGCGGCGGGCACATCGCCGTCCCGCTCGTGCAGCGCCTGGCCGCCGTCCACGGCGATCACCGCTGCTTCCAGCTGCAGATGGTCAGGGGTGCCGGCCGCGTAGGCGCCGATCGGCGCGCTGCAGCCGGCTTCCAGCGCGGCCAGTACGGTCCGCTCGGCGGTCACCGCCGCGCGGCTGGCCGGATCGTCGATGGTGGCCAGCAGCGCGGCCAGTTCGGGGTCGGCCGCGCGGCACTCGACCGCCAGCGCGCCCTGGCCGGGCGCGGGCAGCATGTCGTCGGGCTCGAAGATCTGACTGACCAGGTCGAGCCGGCCGAGGCGGCCCAGGCCCGCGGCCGCCAGCACCACCGCGTCCACCTCACCCGCGCCGATCTTGCCGAGCCGGGTGTCCGCATTGCCGCGGATGGGCACACAGCGGATGTCCTGGCGCAGCAGCAGCAACTGGGCGGCGCGGCGCGGGGACCCGGTACCGATGACCGCCCCGCTCGGCAGATCAGCCAGCTTGGCCCCGTCCTTGGCGATCAGCGCGTCCCGCGGATCGTCCCGGACCGGTATCGCGGCCAGCACGATGCCCTCGGGCTGGCCGGTCGGCAGGTCCTTCAGCGAATGCACGGCCAGGTCGACCCGGCCGGCCAGCAACTCGTCGCGCAGGGCGCTGACGAACACGCCGGTTCCGCCGATCTGGGCCAGCTGAGCCCGGCTGACGTCACCCTGGGTGGTCACCCCGACCAGCTCGACCGGGCGCCCGGTGCGCTCGGTGATGGCCTGGGCCACCAGACCGGACTGGGTCATGGCCATCGGGCTCTTGCGGGTCCCGAGCCGCAGAACCCCGAGCCGCAGGACAGCGGGCACGCTCATTCCCGTATCCCCTCCTGTGCCGACGGCGCGGGCAGGCCGGCGATCTCCACGTCTGCCTCGTCCGGTTCCGCGCGGGTGACCGCCTCGACCGTCCGTGGGTCGAGGTCGAACAGCACCCGCAGCGCCTCGTCGTACCCGTCCCCCCGCGGCGAGCCGGCGAGCTCTTTGACACGCACCGTCGGTGCGTGCAGAAGCTTGTCTACCACCCGGCGCACGGTGCGGGCTATCTCGTCGAGGGCGTGTGCGTCGAGTCCTTCGACATTGTGCAGCCGGCCGGTCAGCCGGGCCAGCTCGGAGTCGACCACTTCGGCCGCTTTGGCCCGCAACGCGACCACGGTCGGCGTGACCTGCGCGGCGTGCGCGGCCGACCGGTGCGCGGCGAACTCCTCGTCCACGATGGCCCGGACCGCGGCCACCTCGCCGACGACCCCGGGCCCCGCGACCGCGGTGCGGCCGGCGTCGGCCAGTTCGTCCATGCCGATGACGGTCACGCCCGGCCGGTCGGCCACGTCGGCGCCCACGTCCCGGGGCATGGCCAGGTCCAGGAAGACCAGCGGGCCGGCCGGTTCGCGCTGGGCCAGCGCCTCATCCACGGTGTCCCCGGTGATGACCAGGCCCGAGGCACCGGTGCAGGAGATGACCAGGTCGGCGGCGGCGATCGCGGCGGGCAGCTGGTCGAGGTCGGCGGTGCCGCCCGCCGATCGAGGCGGCCAGCCGGTCGGCGTGGCGGCGGGTCCGGTTGGCCACCGTGACCTCGCCCGCGCCCGCCCGTCCGGCGGTGGTGGCGGCCAGCGAGCTCATCGAGCCGGCCCCGACCACCAGCACCCGCTGACCGGTCAGGGACACCCGGCCCAGTTCGGCCACGGCGGCCTCGATGCCCACACTGACCAGGCTGGCCCCGGCCCGGTCGATGCCGGTCTCGGCGTGGGCCCGCTTGCCCGCCCGGAGCGCGGCCGAGCCCGCGTCGCCCAGCACCCGGCCGAGCGTGCCCGCGGTCCGCGCCGTGTTGAGCGCGGTGCGGACCTGGCCGAGGATCTGGCCTTCGCCGACCACCATGGAGTCCAGCCCGGCCGCCACGTTCAGCAGGTGCTTGACCGCCCGGTCCTCGTAGTGGACGTACAGATAGCCGGTCAGTTCCTGGGTCGGGATGCCCGAGTAGCGCGACAGCAGCTCGCAGACCGCGGCCACGCTGCCGTGAAACCGGTCGACGTCGGCGTAGATCTCCACCCGGTTACAGGTGGAGATGACAAACGTCCCGGCCACGTCACCGGCCTGGTGCAGATCCCGGAGCAGCTTGGGCAGATCCGCTGCGCTCAGCGCGGCTCGTTCGAGCACCGGGACCGGCGCGCTCTTGTGGCTCAGCCCGACCACGAGCACACTCACGTCAAATACCGCCTACGCTTCTGCCGCTGATGTGACGGCCGCCTGCGAGAGCCTGCTGGCTCCCTCAGATACGGTATGCAGTTCGCCCTCGCCTGATACGTTACGCAGCTCGCCCTCGGGGGCGTGCCCGTTTCGCTCCACCGAGCGCCGCTGCGCATGGAACGCCAGGATTTGCAGTTCTATCGACAGATCAACCTTACGCACGTCCACACCCTCTGCCACATTGAGCACCATCGGGGCGAAGTTGAGGATGCTGGTCACCCCGGTGGCCACCAGCCGGTCACAGACCCCCTGAGCGGAACCGGCCGGAGTGGCGATCACGCCGATCGCCACCTTGTGCCGCACCACCACGTCCTCCAGCTCATCGGAGCTCCGGACGACCAGCCGCCCGATGCGGCTACCCACGATGGCCGGGTCCGAATCAAGCAGGGCCGCGATACGGAACCCGCGGGTGACGAACCCGCCGTAGTTGGTCAGCGCCCGGCCCAGGTTGCCGGCCCCGACGATCACCACGGGCCAGTCCTGGGTCAGGCCGAGCGCCCGGGAGACCTGGTAGATCAGGTACTCGACGTCGTAGCCAACCCCGCGGATCCCGTACGAGCCGAGGTGCGACAGGTCCTTGCGCAGCTTGGCCGAGTTCACCCCGGCCCCCTCCGCCAGCTGGTCGCTGGACACGGTGACCACGCCACGATCAGACATCCCGGCCAGCACCCGGAGGTAGACCGGGAGCCGGGACACCGTCGCTTCCGGCAGCCGGTCGCTGGGAGGTAGCTGGTCGTCGGGATCGGGTGGGGGCAGCGAACTTCGGGACATGCGCCGGCACTCCTCGGGGGATCGACGCGAGACGGGCTGGCCGGCGATACGCCGGCCAGGCCAGTCCGGGTGGCGTGCGGCCCGGTGCCAGCCACCGGAAGGGGTGAGGGCGGCGAGAACCGGGCTGCTCCTCTCAAGGTACGCCTTTGTGAACCGATGCACAAAGTCAGTAACCTCGGCCCAGAGGGCCAGGTCAGCGGGCCAAAGGACTAGGTCAGCGACTCAGGGCGGCCCGGAGGCGGTCTTCGCTGACCCGCCAGAAGTCGTGGGTCACGCCGTCCACCATGGTCACCGGGATCTTGTCCCAGTACTCGGCCATGTCCTGCTCGGACTGGGTGATGTCGCGCTCGTCCCAGGGCACGCCGAGGTCCGCGGCCACCCGGGTGATGACCGCCCGCGCGTCGTCGCACAGGTGGCAGCCCGGCTTGGTCAGCAGGGTGATCCGGTGCTCGTCGGCCATGGTGGTCTCCCGGTGGTCAGCTCGGCGGGCGTGGCTAGATCCGGCCGAACCGGGGCGCGGCCGGCGGCTCGCCCGTGGCCTGCGACCGGTAGGGGTCCCGGTTCCGGGACGTCCCGCGGTACCCCGGCTCGCGCGGCGGCCGGGGCGCAAAGCCCGGCTCCCGAGGCGCAAAGCCAGGGTCCCGGGGCGCGTAGCCGGGATCCCGGGGTGCGTAGCCGGGATCCCGGGGGGCATAGCCCGGCTCCCGCGGGGTGTACGTCGGCTGGCGGTCCGGGTCCTGGCGCCCACCCGGCCCGGAGCGGCCGTGGCCGCCTCCGGAGCGGCCGCCACCAGATCCGGACCGGTCGGTTCCGGTCCGGACGGCAGGCAGGTTCGAGCTGCTCCCGCCCGGCGGCTGGCCGTTCCCCCGCGGCGGCTGGCCGTTCCCGCCCGGCGCCTGGGCCCGGGCCTGCGCGGCCTGGGCCTCGGCCTGCGGCAGCGGGGACACCTTGGCGTACTTCAGCCGCAGCTCGATCACGTTGGTGGCCAGGACGTACGGGCGCCGCGCGGTGACGAACCGCTGGACGTAGGCCTGCTTCTCGTGCTGCTCGAAGGCGGCCCGGTCGCGGTAGACCTCGTAGAAGATCCGCTGCATCGGGGCCTTGGGCACGGTGTGGATCACGTAGACCAGGGTGTCCGGCTCGTTGGCCCGGACCTGCTCGGCGACCTCGTCGGCGGCCCGGTCGAAGTCGGCCACCTTGTCCTCGAGCAGGGTGTAGATGGCGATCAGGCCGTGGGGCGGGGTGACCGGCAGGGCCAGGTCGGTCCCGGGCCTGGTTCCGGTCGCGGTGGGCGCGGGCAGGGGCAGGTCGGACAGGCCCAGCACGGACGCGTCGATCATGCCGGTGGCGGGCTCGGCCCCGGGTGCCCCCGGCTCGTAGCGCCGCCGCGATGGCCCGTCCGGGTCGAGCCGGTCTCGTCCGCGCCGGTCGCGGTCGCCGCGGCCCCGGTCGGCGCGCTCCCGATCGCCCCGGTCCCCGGCGAAACCGTCCCGGTCGAGACCGTCCCGCGACAGGCCGTCCCGCGGCCCGGAACCATCCCGGCCAGCCGCACGGCCGATCCCGGGCGCCCGGATCCCGGCCGCCCGGCGGCCGGTCATGGTCGCGGTCACGGGACCGGCCCGCGGCCCGGCGCCCAGGCGGGAAGTCCGCGGTGTCGAAGTCGTTGGTGGCGGGTCCCCGGGCCACCAGCTTGTCCGGCGGAATCGGCCCCTGCCGGCGGCGGGCCCGCTCGGCCACCGCGGCCAGGTCGACGGCGTCCCGCGCCGGAGCGGCGGGGACGTCACCGATCCGCGACGTGCCGAACCACACCAGCCCGGCGGCGATCAGGCCCAGGGCCGGGTACACCGGGCTGGGCAGCGAAAGCCGCATGATGACCAGCAGCAGCGCGGCCCCGGCCAGCGCGGTCACGGCCGGCGGCCAGGCCACGGCCGCTCCGGCCCGTTCCCGGGTCACGCAGACGGCCAGGACCGCCAGCGCGGCCAGCGCCACCACCAGGTGGGTCAGGATCAGCGCGTAGTGCGGGATGACCTGATAGTGCACGGACGCCGACGGCCAGCTCTTGCTGAACGGCTTGGCCGCCAGCGGATCGGTGGTCAGCACCACGCCGTCCACCACCACCAGGGCGGCGGTGACCAGCCGGGCCGCGAACCGGACCGCCGTGTTGGCGGCCACCAGCTCGACCAGGCCCCAGGCCAGCATCAGCGGGGCCACGAGCTGTGCGGTCAGCTGGACAACCCGGAATGACCAGGCGGCGAACCCGGTCGCGAAGCCGATGCTCTGCGCCAGCAACGCCACGGTGAGCGCGAACACGCCAACGGTCCAGGCGATATAGCTGATCCGGGGGCTGCGGATGCACTGGCCTCCGAGGAGACCGGTGCCCACCGCAGCGACCAGCACGCCTGCGAACGCGGCCAGCACGGAGATAGACATTGACGCCTATGGTGCCTGACGCGACGGGACGGCGCGACCGATCCGCGGTACACCCTCGGTGGGCGTAGCGGCGGGCGCCGGGCGGCAGGAAGCCCCGTCCGTGCTACTTCTTGTTACGACGCTGGATACGGGTCTTCTTGAGCAGCTTGCGGTGCTTCTTCTTGGCCATCCGCTTGCGGCGCTTCTTAATGACTGAGCCCACGTAAACACCCTCACTCGAACTGTACGGAAGACGGCCACGCACCGTGCCCGCCCCGAAGGAGGGCGGCTGGGCGATCGACCCGGTTTGCAAGGTTACCGCGCCGGCCGGACCATCCCGTGCCAGTACCAGGAGGAAGTGAGCCCGGTAAGGAAAGCTCAGCAGCAAACGGGCTCAGGGGGCGGGGCTCAGCCGGTGCCGACGAACGCGTCCCGCAGGTACTGGTTGACCGCCGCCTCGGGAACCCGGAAGGAGCGCCCGACCCGGATGGCCTCCAACTCGCCCGAGTGGACCAGTCGATACACGGTCATCTTTGACACGCGCATAATCGTGGCCACTTCGGAGACGGTGAGAAATCTGACGTCGCTAAGGGGAGTTTCCGCAGCCATCCCTGCTCCACTTCCGCACGAGGCCGTGCACGTATGACCGATTCGGCGCACTAGTCACGTACGTCTCTCAGAGTAAGTCGCGCACGGAAAAGAGCAAGAGACGGTTTCGCCCGGATACCTCTTGTGCACGGACCGTCATGTCCGTATTTAAGCCGAAGTCGCAGGTGAGACCAGGTCGCGAGTTCCTGATGTGACTAGTGGTGCACGCGGATAATAATTTGAACAAAGGGCTGAGATGCGACTCCGGGGCTCTCCCGGGATGCGGCTCCGCAGCCATCCCGGATGCGACTCCGCGGCTCTCGCGAGATGCGGCTCCGGAGCCATCCGGGATGCGACTGCAGGGCCCGTCCGGGGGTCGTTGCCGGGGCCCATTCGGGAGTGGGCGAAGGACCGTTCGGAAGCGGGCGCAGGACCGTTCGGAAGCGGGCGCAGGACCCGTTCGGAAGCGGGCGTGGGCCGTTCGGGAGTGAGCGAGGGACCCGTCGGGAGTGAGCGAGGGACCCATGCGGGAATCATCGCGGGCCCGCGCTGGGGCCCGGAGCGGCCCGCCGAAGATCAGAGGCCGGGCAGCAGCCCGTGGGCCGGGAACACGGCTTGCCTGGTGGCCAGGATGGCGCGGTCCACCGGATCGCCGGGGTCGTAGCCGTCCTCGAACGACGCGAAATCGTCGGACCCGCCGTCGGTCATGAGCTCGGGTGGCTCGACGCCGGTCCGGCGCCGCACCAGCTCGCGCCAGGCCGCCGGGGTGGGCTCGGCCCGGTCGATGGGCCGGTCGCTGGCCATGCCCAGCAGGTGCGTCCAGGACCGGGGCACCACGGTGGCCAGCGCGTACCCGCCGCCGCCCGTGCACAGCCAGCGGCCGCCGGCGGTCTCGTGGGCCAGCTGGTGGACCATGGACTGGGCCCGGCGCTGGCCGTCCACGGTGAGCTCCAGGTGGGCCAGCGGGTCCAGCCGGTGGCTGTCGCAGCCGTGCTGGCTGACCAGCAGCTGCGGCCGGAACGACCGCAGCAGCGGCGGCACCACCGCGTCGAACGCCCGCAGCCAGCCACGCGTCGCCGGTGCCGGCGGGCAGGGCCACGTTGACCGCGTAGCCCTCCCCGGCCCCGGCACCGGTCTCCGACGGCAGGCCGGTGCCCGGGAACAGCGAGTACGGGTCCTCGTGCAGGCTGATGGTCAGCACCCGCGGGTCGCTGTAGAACGCGGCCTGGACCCCGTCGCCGTGGTGCACGTCCAGGTCGACGTAGGCGATCCGGTCCGCCCCCTGGGCCAGCAGCCAGGTGATGGCGATGGCCGGGTCGTTGTAGATGCAGAAGCCGCTGGCCGCGCGGGCCATCGCGTGGTGCAGGCCGCCGGCCACGCTGGCGCCGTGGCTGGCGGCCGAGGTCCACACCGCCCGGGCCGCGGCCATGGTCGCCCCCACCACCAGCGCGCTGGCCTCGTGCATGTGCGGGAACACCGGGTCGTCGGCCGTGCCCAGCCCGAAGAACACCGAACGCGGGTCGAGTGGCTCGCCGCGGGCGGCCAGCTCACCGGCCCGCTTGACCGCGGCCAGGTAGGACGGGTCGTGGACCAGCTCCAGCAGTTCGTCGGGGGCGGGCTCGGGGTCGATGAGGGACACCTCGGGGGGGTCGAACACCCCGAACTCGCGGGCCAGGGCCATGGTCAGCTCGACCCGGACCGGGGCCAGCGGGTGCCCGGGGCCGAAGTCATACTTGGTCAGCTGGTCGTCCCAGCTCACCGCCAGAGAGCACGTCACCGCTGGTCAGCCTCCTGCGAGTTCCCGGCTCCGGTCACGCGCGGACTCTATCGCGGCCAGGAACGCGGCTCGCACCCCGTGGTTCTCCAGCTCCCTGATGGCCGAGATCGTGGTGCCCGCGGGCGAGGTCACCGCCTCGCGCAGGATGACCGGGTGCTCACCGGTCTTGCGCAGCATGGTGGCGGCCCCGTAGACCGCCTGGGTCACCATCTCCAGGGCGTTGGCCCGCGGCACGCCGAGCAGGATGCCCGCGTCCACCATCGCCTCGACCATGAAGTACAGGTAGGCCGGCCCGCTGCCGGACAGCGCGGTGGCCGCGTCCTGCTGCGACTCGGGGATGCGCAGCACCTTCCCGACCGGGCTGAGCAGCTCCTCGGCCCGGCGCAGGTGCTCCTCGGTGGCGTGCGGGCCCTTCGAGATCACGCTCATGGCCTGGTCGACCATGATCGGGGTGTTGGACATGACCCGGACCACCGGCACGTCGCCGTTCAGCCGCTGGCCGATGAAGGCGGTGGTGATGCCCGCGGCGACCGAGATGACCAGCTGGTCCCCGGTCGCGGGCACGAACGCCGCGATCTCGTCCAGCAGCGTCCCCATGTCCTGGGGCTTGACCGCCAGCACCAGGGTGTCCGCGACCTTGGCCGCCTCGGTGGCCGAGGGGGTGGGCACGCCGTAGCGTTCGCGCAGCTCGGCCGCTCGCTCGTCGCGGCGGGACACCGCGGCCACCTCGCCCGGCGGATACCCGGACTCCAGCAGGCCCGACAGCAGGGCCTCACCCATCTTGCCGGTACCGAGGATCGCGATCATCTGGGTGTCACCTTCACGACGGCTGGTTACGACGGCCGGTTACGACGGCTGGCGCGACGGGGCGAGCGAGCGCAGGAAGAAAGCGAGGTTACCGGGCCGCTCGGCCAGGCGGCGGACCAGGTAGCCGTACCAGTCGCTGCCGTACGGGACGTACACCCGGACCTGGGACCCGGCGTCGGCCAGCCGCTGCTGCTCCACGGGCCGGATGCCGTACAGCATCTGGTACTCGAAGCGGTCCGGGCTCCGCCCGGTCAGCAGGGCCAGGGCGGTGGCGATGTCGATGAGCCGCGGGTCGTGGGTGGCCAGCATCGGGTAGCCGGACCCGGCCATGAGCAGCTTGAGGCAACGCACGTAGGACAGGTCCACGTCCTGGCGGCGGGTGAAGGCCACGTCCGGAGGCTCGTCGTAGGCCCCCTTGCACAGCCGGACCCGGGCGCCACTGGCCGCCAGCTGCTCGCAGTCGGCCTCGGTGCGCCGCAGCCGCGACTGGACCACGCAGCCCAGATCGGGGAAGTCGGCCCGCAGCTCCTCGGCGATGCGCAGGGTGGCGCCGACCGCGGTGTGGTCCTCGGCGTCCAGGGTGACCGTGGTGCCGGCGTTCCGGGCCGCGGTGCAGATCCGGGCGATGTTCTCGGCCGCGGTCTTCTCGCCGTGGTCGGGCAGGAACAGGCC
Source organism: uncultured Actinomycetes bacterium (assembly GCA_963828445.1). GTDB lineage: Bacteria > Actinomycetota > Actinomycetes > Streptosporangiales > Streptosporangiaceae > Bog-532. The sequence continues at coordinate 121,946 of CAWHFP010000039.1, read as the reverse complement.
GACCGCGGTGGCCTTGACCGAGACCTCGCAGCCACCGCTCCCGGCCAGCCCGGCCGCGGACAGCTCCCCGAGCAGTCCGACGTAGGTGGCGGCGACCTCGGCGGCCTGGCCCGCGTCGGTGGTGTCCTCGCCCAGGTAATCCAGGGAGACCAGCAGGCCGGTGGCCCGCAGGGTCCGGGCGGTGGCCACCGCCTCGGCGGTGGTGTCGCCGGCCACGTAGCGGTCGACGATGGCGCGGGTCTGCGGGGCCGTGATCACGGCCTGGTGGAGCCGCTGGCTGGACGCGGCCGCCAGCAGGGTTCGGCGCAGCAAGTGGGAGACCTCCGCTCGGGCTCAGCGGCGCGCGAACGCCGACCGGTCGATGGTCACGTTAGCGCCCGCGTCCGGGGGCACGATGACTTCCTGGGAAGCCGCCACCCCGCCGGCTTCCAGGGTGGCGTCGGTCGGCGTGGTCCGGCGCACCAGGGCCAGCCCGATCGGGCCCAGCTCGTAGTGCCGCGCGGCGGAGCCGACGAAGCCCACCGCCTTGCCGTCCAGCGTGACCTCGTCGCCGTGGCCGGGCAGCCGGTCCACGCTCCCGTCCAGGTGCAGGAACACCAGCCGCCGGGGCGGATGACCGAGGTTGTGCACCCGGGCCACGGTCTCCTGGCCGCGGTAGCAGCCCTTGGACAGGTGCACCGCGGTCTCGATCCAGCCGACCTCGTGCGGGATCGTCTTGTGGTCGGTGTCCAGCCCGTAGCGGGGCTGGTGGGCGGCGATCCGGAACGCCTCGTAGGCCCAGCTCCCGGCCAGCCGCGCGCCGCGCTCCTGGGCGGCCGCGGCCAGGGTGGCCAGCTGCGCGCGGGGCACCAGGTAGTCGGTCCCGACCGGCCCCGTGGTCCGGGCCACCGCCGCCTCGGCCAGCGGCGCGGCCGCCTCGCCGGCGGCCGGGCCGGTGACCGTCAGCACCGCGTGGTCGCCGGTCGCGTCGGCCACCTCGACCCGCAGCATGAACCGCATCGAGTCCAGGAACTCGACCAGCGGCGCGGCCGTGCCCGATTCCACGTGAATCCAGGTCGTGGTGCCGTCGTCGGTCAGCGTGAGGTGGTGCTCGACGCGCCCGTTCGGGTCCAGGATCAGCGCCTGCGCGGTCGGGCCGGCGGCCAGCGCGTCCAGATGCTGGGAGGTCAGGCTGTGCAGCCAGCTCAGCCGGTCCGGGCCGGTGATGCTGACCACGCCCCGGTTCGACCGGTCGATCAGCCCGGCGGCGCGGTCCATGGCGCGCTGCTCGCGCACCGGGTCTCCGTAGTGGGCGGCCACGCCGGCGTCCAGCCCTTCGGCGGGGACGGCACCCTCGGTGGCGAGAAGCGGGCTGTTCATGGTCCTAGGTTACGCGTGACCTGGGCCGGCCCGCCGCCCGCGGGCGCCGGAGCTGATGCCCGCGTCAGCCGGCGGCCGGGCGGCAGTCCGCGCAGCGGCCGAACACGGTCAGGTGGCCGACATCGGTCTCGAATCCCTGGTCGGTCTCCAGGGCCGAAACCAGCGGGCGGGCCACGTCCGGGCTGATCTCGGTGATCTTCCCGCAGCCCCGGCAGACCAGGTGCACGTGGTCGGCGTCCTCGGCCAGGTGGTAGGTGGGGGCGCCGTGCCCGAGGTGGGTGTGGGTCACCATCCCCAGCTGTTCGAGCAGCTCCAGCGTGCGGTAGATGGTGGAGATGTTGACGCCGCGGGCCGCCTGGCTCACCTGGGCCCCGATGTCCTCCGGGGTCGCGTGCCGGAGCGTGGCCACGGCCTCGAGCACCAGCTGGCGCTGGGGCGTGGCCCGGTACCCGCGGGCCCGCAACTGCTCGTCCCAGTGGTGCGGGGCACGTTCGGTGTGCCGGGCTTGCGCCATGCCCCGCAGTTTAGTCGCGCTGGTCACCGAAGGCACCGTCGCCAAAGGGCCCGGTCAGCCGGTCGTCCCGGGGGTGGCAAAAATCGTCTTGCCTGCGATGCCTTCTGTGACGTAGCGTGCGGATTACACGGGAAAGGAGGTGGTCCACAGCATGCATAAACGTTGGACTCGTGAGGTGGCTGTCCGCTAGCCGCTGACCCGCCGACGCGCGCACCGCGGCATCATGCGCCGCACGCGCGGGCTGGTCTCCGGTCTCTCCTTTCCAAGGGACCCCCGGAGGCAGGCCCAGACGTCCTGTGGGACGGCGGTCGGCAATCTCGGACAGACACCGGCCCCCCGGGCTGACCGGCCGTGTCCAGCCGGTCCCCGCCCGCAGAGCTGCTCGCAACGCGAGTGGTGCCCTGCGGCGGGAGTCGCCTGGGGGGCTTTTACGTTCCCGGGAGCGCCCCGGACCCGTACATTCCCGGGGACGCCCCGGGCCCGGTCAGCCGACCCGCTTGAGCTGAGCGGAGAGGTGGGACTGCAGGGGCTGCCCGACGGCGGCCATGTCGTAGGCCCAGCCGAGGTCCTCGCCGATCAGGCCGTAGAGACGGCGGCCGGCCGAGTACTCCTTGGCCGTCTCGGTCCGGGCCACCACGTCGGTGATGAGGTCGACCCGGTTGCCGGTGATCTCGCCCAGGTAGATCTCGGTGATGCCGGTCGGGTGGGCCAGCAGCAGCTCGACCTTGCTGTCGGGCTGGGGGCGCCAGAACCCGGACTCGGTGGCCAGGGGCCGGCCGAGGTGACCCTCGGCGTCCAGCAGCCAGGTCCGGCTGGTGTAGCTGAGGAACGGCTTCCCGTTGTGGCTGAACACCATCTCCTGCCCGAACTGGAAGCTCTCGATGGTCGGGTAACCGCCGACCCCGGCGCCCTCCCAGCGGCCGAGCAGGAAGGCCAGCGGAGCCAGGTCCGGGTGCAGCGGCGCACCCCCGTCGCCCGCGGCCGGCTCGGCGGCGGCCGAAGCGCCCGCGGCCGGCTCACCCACAGCGTCGGGGGCCTCCGAGCCGTGGAACGGCGAGCCCTCGCCGGGAATCGCCGTGTCCGGACCGTCAGCCTGCGTCCCTTGGTCATCAGCCATGACGGCCAGGTTAGACCCTGTTCAGCGGCTGGAGCGGCGGGAGTTGTCCAGGACGTAGATCTGGGCGCCTTCGGACTCTTCGCCGTCCGCGGGCCCCGGCGATTCGGGCCCCGGCGGAGCCTCCAGTTCGAGCGGCTCGACGGCGGCCGGCAACGCGAGGATGTGACCTTCGGGATATTCCAGGGCGAGCTGGGGAGCCGGGACGTCAACCAGGGTGTCGGCGACCGGCTCAGCCGGAGCCTTGTTCGGTGACCGTACGTAACCGGACGAAGGGGCTGAAGTGCGGTACAGCCCGACCACGGTTCCCCCACAAGCCACCGTGACCAGTACAAACACCAGCATCAGGACCGCGGCGCTGAGCATGCCGTGCATGCACGGAGTGTAAGGCCTGGAGTCACCGCATAGCAGGGCCGGCACGCCGGCCATTAGAGTGCTGGGGTGGCAGCGCGGACTCTGGTCATCAAGGTCACCGCCGGTAAGGACGACCCCGAACGCTGTAACCAGGCGTTCACCGTGGCGGCCGCCGCGGTGGCCAGCGGAGTCCAGGTTTCGCTGTGGCTGACCGGCGAATCGGCCTGGTTCGGGCTCCCCGGCCGGGCCGAAGACTTCAGCCTGCCGCACGCCGCTCCCCTGGCCGACCTGCTGGCCGGCGTGCTGGCGGCCGGCACCGTGACCGTGTGCACCCAGTGCGCGGCCCGGCGCGACATCGGCCCCGAAGACCTGATCGACGGCATCCGGATCTCCGGCGCGGCCACCTTCGTGGCCGAGATCATGGCCGACGGCGCCCAGGCCCTCGTCTACTGAACGACCGCTGGGCAGCTACCGGCTACTGGCCGACGGCGGTCAGCCGCTCCCGGCGCAGCGTCTGGGCCAGCTCTTCCTCGCGCGGCGGGATCGGCGGCAGCTGGCCCACGACCCAGCCCAGCAGCAGGTCGGCCAGGGCCGGGTTCCGGACCAGGGCCGGGCCGTGCAGGTAGGTGCCGAGCACCCGGCCCGCGTGCGCGCCCTCGGTGCCGTTGCCGTTGCCGATGCCGATGCCGTTGGTCACGGTGGCCAGCGGGATGGCCCGCGGCCCCAGCTGGGTGAGGCCCTGGTGGTTCTCGAACCCGGTCAGCTCGGGGATGCCGAGCACCGGGTCGACCTCGGCCACGATCTCGCCCACCGACCGCCGCTCACCGCGGGCGCTGCGAATGTCCAGGATGCCCAGCCCGGCCTCGGGCTCGCCGTCCACGCCGCCGAACTCGTGGCCGATCAGCTGGTAGCCCGCGCAGACCGCGAACACCACCGCGCCCCGGTCGGCCGCCTCGGTCAGCCCGCCGTCGGCCTGCAGCCGCCGGGCGGCCAGGATCTGCGGCAGGTCCTCGCCCCCGCCGAGCAGGTAGATGTCGCCGTCCCGCGGCACCGGCTGGTCCGAGTTGACGAACACCGGCTCGGCGGCGATGCCGCGCAGCCGGGCCCGGCGCTCCAGCACCAGCAGGTTGCCCCGGTCCCCGTAGGTGCTGAGCAGGTCGGGGTAGACCCAGACCAGGCGCACCGTGTCGGTCATGACGCCCGCCCCAGCGCGGTCCGGATCTGCTGGAACGCGGTGTAGTTGGCGATCACTTCCAGCGCGCCCCGTCCCGTCCGGTCCGCGGCGTCGTCGATGGTGGTCACCAGCTCGAAGTCCACGTCATCAGCTTCCAGTCGCACGGCCAGGTCGGTGCGGCGTTCGCCGCCCACGAAGACCCGGCGCCCGCGCAGCCGCCGGTAGTCCACGTCCCACAGCCAGGAGGTGTCCTTGCCGTCCGGGGTCTGGGCGTTGACCGCCAGCATGACCGGCTCCGGCGGCGGCCGCAGCACGTCCAGCGCCTCCAGCCAGCCCGCGGGGTTCTTGGCCAGCAGCAGCCGGATGGACACGCCGCGGCGTTCGACCGTGGTGTAGCGGCCGGCCACCGAGGTGACGTCGCGCATGCCGCGCAGGGCGTGCACCACGTCCACCCCGAACACCTCGGCCACGGCCAGCGCGACCACGGCGTTGGACCGGTTGGCCCGGCCGGGCAGGGACAGGTCCAGCGGGCGGACCCGGCCCGCGGGGTCGATCACGTCGTCGTCGGACAGGGCCCAGCGGATCGGCGGGCGGGTGAAACCGCACTCGCCGCACTTCCAGTCGCCGTCGTCCCGGTGCAGGTGCGAGCCGCAGCGCGGGCAGCACCAGGAGTCGTCGTGCCAGCGCTGGCCGGCCGCGACCCAGGTCACGCGGGGGTGCTCGCTGGCCGCCCAGGCGATCAGCGGGTCGTCGGCGTTGGCCACCACGTGACAGTCGGGCGCCTGGGCCAGCGCGTCGCGCCAGCGCCGGGCCAGCAGCCAGATCTCGGCGGCCCGGTCCATCTGGTCCCGGCTCAGGTTGAGCAGCACCAGCACCCGGGCCTGGGTCGCCTTGAGCACGGCCGGGATGTACTTCTCGTCGCACTCCAGCACGGCGATGGTGGCGTCCGGCTGCTGGCCGAGGGCGGAGGCCATGCCGGCGTCCATGTTGGCCCCGAAGGCGTTGGAGGCGATCTCCTGGCCCAGTGGGGCCAGCGCCGCCGTGACCAGCCGGGTCGTGGTGGTCTTGCCGTTGGTCCCGGTGACCAGGACGACCTGCCGGTCCTGGGCCAGCAGGGCCAGCAGGTCCGGCTCGAGCCGCAGCCCGATGACCCCGCCGATCACCGAGCCGTCACCCTTGCCCGCCAGCCGGGACACCTTGCTCGCGGCCCCGCCGACGCTGGTGGCCAGCCGGGCTCGCAGGGGAAGCTTGTTCATTGCGGCCGATGTTATCCGTCAGCCGACCAGGCCGTCAGCAGCATGGCCGGGCCGGGACCGATCGCCGGAAAACACGACAAACCGGCGTGGCCAGGACAGAACGACCTCCAGCCAGCCCGGTCCCCCGCTGATCCCACCGGAGACCTCCAGCAGCCCGGCCGTGTGCCGCAGGGCCTGGGCCGCGTCCACCCCCGGCAGGACCTGGGCCAGGTCGTCGGCGAACGGCTCCGGCCCGGTGTCCCCGATCAGCGCGGTCCAGGCCGCCTGCCGGTTGGCGGCCAGGTCCATGGACAGCGGATGGCGCCGCAGGGCCCGGATGCGCTGCCCGACGCGGATCCCGGGCCAGTCCGGCAGGCCCGGCAGGTCGAAGTCCAGCGGCCCGGCGTGGTCACCCGGATCCAGGCCGGTCCCGCCCAGCGGGCACAGGCGTTCCAGCTCGTGCAGCCACCGCAGCGGCGGGATGACCCAGGCCGGGCCGGGCCGGACCGTGGCCACGGCGATACCGGTGTGGTCCAGGCGGCGGGTGGCCGTGGCCGCCAGCACCTCGGTCAGCGGGGCCGGGTCGTAGTGCCCGCGCAGGGCCCGGGCCCGGCGCCCGACCGCGTCCTCCAGCACGTGGCCCAGCAGGCACTCGCGGGTCCGGGGGCTCAGGCCGCGCCACCGCCGTCGCAGCGGGGCCGGGACCGCGGGCAGCGGGTGGTCGGTCAGCACGGCCAGGGTCAGGATCTCGCCCCACACCCGCAGCCAGGCCTGGTCGGGCGCCTGGGCCAGGCGTTCGGCGGTGCGCAGCTCGGCCAGCTGGCAGGGCCGCTCGGCCCGGCAGGACCGGCCGCAGGCCGGGGAGCGTCGCTGGCGCGGCGGCCAGGGCGATTCCGGCTCCCTTTCTTTCTTCGGCTCTTTCTTCGGCTTCGGCTCCAGATCGAGCTCCAGCTGCTGCGTCGGCTCCGGCTCGGCGGTGGCGGCCGGCTCGGCCGGGGCCGGCATCCGGACCGGGACCGGCTCCGCGGTCTCGCTGGTCAGCACCATCGCGATGTCCCCGGCGACCGGGGGCCCGCCGCTGGTGCCCATGGCCTCCTGATCGGCCCGTCCCGGCAGCCGGTGCACGATCCGCACCGCCGGGTCGCGGGTCACGTCCGGGGTGAGCAGGGCCGGGCGCCGTTCGGTGAGCACGGTCCCGACCCCGGCCGCGGCCAGCTCCGGGAGCAGGGCCGCGAACCGCTCGGCGGCCCGCGTCGCCGGCCGGCCACGCCCGCCCGCCCGCAGCAGGACCCGGGCCTCGTCCAGCACCAGCAGGTGCCGCAGGCTGGCCCCGGGCGGCGGCTGCGGGCGCCGGATCCGCTCGGCCCGCAGGTGGCCGGCCAGCCGGATCAGCAGCGCGCCGGTGACCAGGGTGCGATCGGCGGCGGCCAGGTCCGCGGTGGCCAGCACCACGCGGCGGCGCAGCAGCTCGCTCAGGTCGGCCGGGGTGGCCGGGTGGCCGCCGGTCAGGAACCGCCCGGCCGGCCCGTCCAGCCAGGATTCGAACCGCGTGTCCACCACGCCGCGCAGCCGGGCCCGGGCGGCCCGGCCGTAGCCGGACTCCGCGATCAGCGCGCGCAGGTCCCGGTGCAGGTCGCGCAGGTCCGGGAGCTCGGCCGGGCCGCCGGGCCGCATCGCCGGCCCGCTGGGCCGCCCGGTGACCAGGTCCCAGCCGGCCACCCGGTAGGTCTGCCGCAGCGCCTGGGTCACGATCAGGGACAGCCGCTCGTCCGCGTCCAGGGCCAGGTCGAGCAGGCTGCCGGCCAGGGCCAGGTGGGCCGGGAGCGGGCATCCCGGCGGGAGCGCCAGCGGGCTGAACGTCAGCGGCACCGCGTCCGGGTCCACCGGGTCGATCACGGTGGCCGGGAGCCCCTGGTATTCGGTGCCGGCCGGGTCGGCCAGCAGCCAGGGCACCCCGGCTTCGGTGGCCTGGGCCAGCAGCTGGCGGACGGTCCCGGCCGTCCCCGACCCGGCGCAGCCCGCCACCAGCACGCCGCCGCGCAACCGGTCCATCGGCACCCGGACCGGTTCGCGGCCCGGTCCGCGACCCGGTCCGGCGGGCACGCCGAGCTCGACCATCCGGCCGGTCACGTCCGGTACCGGCTCCTCCCGGGCCGGGTCGTCCGCTTTATTTATCGAAGGTGGGTGGGCCGGGCTGACCATTCCGGACGGGGTGTGGTCGGCCTCGGCTCCGTCGGTGTCCGGGTCGGCGGGAGCGTCGGGTTCGACCTCGGGTTCGGCCTCGGGTTCGACCTCGGCGGCCGGGCCGTTGTGACCGTTGTGGCTCCCGTTTCCGTTGGGGTCGGCGTGCCCGTGGAGGTCGGGGGCCCAGGGGACCATGACCATCGGGGCGGCCGGGGGCTCCGGGGTTTCCGGGCTTTGCGTGACTTCCGAGCCTTGCGGGGTTTCTGTGGTCGGCCGGGCTTGCGTGGGGTCTGGGATTTCTGGGTTGGTGGCGGCGGTTTCCGGTTCGGGTCTGGGCGCCTGCGGGTCCACCGTCACCGGGGCGGCCAGCAGCTCGGCCGCCAGGTCCTCGTCGGCCGGGTCGCCGGCGGCGCGGCGTTCGCTCGGCCGTCAGGTCATCGCCGGCCGGGTCGCTGACCAGGTTGTTCACCGGGTCGCGCACCGGGTCAGCGCCGGGCGGCCGGACCAGGTCCAGGCCGGGCAGGCTGACCCGGGGCAGGCCGGCCAGCGCGGTCAGCGTGCCCGCGGTGACGAAGAACGGAGCCTGGGCGCCGTCGGCCGGGTCGTGGTGCCGGGCGGCCAGGGCCGCCGCCAGCGAGTGGGCGCCGGTGGTGTGGCGCAGCCGGTACGGGTGCGGGCCCAGCTCGGCCGCGCCCGCCAGCAGCGGGGCCAGGACGTCGAGCTCGCCCGGGCTGGCCGCGCCGGCCAGGACCTGGACCCGCCACAGGCCCGCGGCCCCGAACGTGCCCCGTTCGGCCAGGCGGCGCTCGGTCTGCTCCACGGCCCCGGTGGCGCGGCGCTCGGAGTGCCGCCGCAGGATCTCCAGCTCGGTGCGCAGCCCGGCGGTCTCGGCGGCCAGCAGGTCGGTGGGCTCGGCCACCACCAGCCAGCCGAACGGCCGCCGCATCAGCGCGATCAGCGCGGTCTCGAACACCCCCGGCCCCTCGGCCGGCTCGGCCGGGCCCGGCGACGGCTCCAGCGGAGAGGCCGGGCCGGCCAGGCAGGGGGCCCAGACCAGCTGCTCCAGCTCGGCGGCGCGGTCGCGGGCGGGCTCGGCCCGGGCTCCCGGCGGGAACAGCAGCGGGCCGCCGGCCGTCCCGGGGGCTGGCGGGCGAGCCGGGGCCGCTGGCCACCGAGGCGGAGGCGGGGGCCGCGTGCCTGCCCCGCCGGGCCGGGGCGCCCGGCGTGGGCGCCATGGTGATCAGCTCCAGGTCGGCGCCGTCGCCGCGGGAGAGCCAGGCCACCACCAGCGGGCAGCCCGCGGTCGCGGCGGCCAGGGCGGCGGGCCGGATGGCCGCGTAATCGTCTTCGGCGGAGCCGGCGGTCTCGGGGGCGGCCATGCTCAGGACTCGCCACCAGGGCCCGGTCAGCACCCCGGCCTCCGCTCGGCTCATCGCAGGCCGTGATTGCTCCATCACATTCAGTGCTTAGCAGGCCGAGCCGGGGCCGCGCTACCGCATCGGCCAGAGTGACCGCGGTCAGTCGTCCTCGCGGCGGCGCCAGTCGAGCCGCTCGGGCGGTGGCCCGAGGTTGGGCGGCAGCTGGGCTTCGCCCTCGGTGTCCCGCCAGCTCACGTCCTGGCCGCGCCGGGGAGCCGGGGCCGCGGCCGGGCCGGCGGCCGGCCGGGCCGGGTCCGCACCGCGGCGGCGGCCAGGTCCCGGGAGGCGCGCCGGGCTTCGTCCAGCGGCCGCAGCGTGGCGGTGGGCAGGCCGAAGATCCCCGGGTTGGCGTCGGCCACCAGCACGCGGCGCCCGGCCGGCCCGGAGTAGGTGACGATCATCGCGCTGGGCGGCAGCTGCTGCAGCTCGTGCGGCTCGACCAGGAACTCCCGGGAGCGCTGCACGGTCCGGGCCCGGGAATCGCTGTCGGTCACCGCCCGCGAGGTGCTGATCCCCCAGGCCGTGCTCTCGCTGATGCCGGTGGTGAGCGACTCCGACTCGCTGAACCCGGACGACTCGCTGCGGTCCTGGCTGCGGGAGGCCGTGCCCGGGTCCAGCGGCACGAAGCTGCTGCGGGCGGCGCCCCGGCCCCGGCTGCGCCCGGTCGTCCGGCTGGCCGAGCTGGACTCGGACCGGGACTGCGACGTGCCCAGCGTGCTGGTGTAGGAGTCCCCGGTGGTGTCGCCGACCGAGGTGCCGGCGGTGTCGGTCAGCTGGGCCAGCACGAACCGGTGCTCGGTGCCGAGCTGCTCGCTGGCCGCCTTGGCGTCGGCCGCGTTGCCCAGCCGCATGAAGGCCACCACCGCGTGACCACGGCCGAGCCGGTCCCGGACCGCGGCCGGGATCGACCGGTAGGCCAGCACCAGCCCGGTGCCGGTGGTCTCGCAGGCGTCGGTCAGCCCGTCCAGGATCTCGTCCGGCAGTTGCTCGGCGCCGAGCAGGACCACCGTGTGCCGCCAGCGGTCACCGGGCGGCGACTGGCGCACGGCCTGGGTCAGCGCGGCCGCCACGTAGTGGCCCAGGACCGGGTGGCCGGCCGGCCCGGAGTCCGGTCCGGTGGCCACGACCCGGAGCCGGGACCGGGTGGCCGGGGCCGGGCCGGTGCCGACCGGGTCCAGGACGCGCAGCCGGGATTCCAGGGCCCAGGCCCGCTCGACCACCAGCTGGTCGGCGCCGCGGCCGAACATCGTGGCCAGCCGGTCGATCTGCCGGGTGGTCAGCAGGCCTTGGGCCGCGTCCTCGCGGACGTCGCCGATGTGCCCGAGGACCCGCAGGGCCGCGGTGACCTGGGCCACGGTGGCCTGGGCCCCGAGTACGCCCAGGACCCGGTCCAGGATGGCGTGGTCGCGGAACCGGGTCCCGGCCGGGTGGTTCTCGTCGGCCGGGCCGCTGGCCACCTGGGTCAGCAGGTCGGCCAGGGCGGCGGGGGCCAGGCCGGTGCCCAGGTCCAGCCGGGGCAGGTCGCCCGGCAGCACCCAGACCAGCGGGTCGAGGCCGGCCCGCCGGGCCACGGCCAGCAGGTCGTGCGCGACCGCCCCGTCGGTGAGGTCGGCCACGGTGACCTCGCCGCCGGCCTGCAGCCGGGGCAGGCCGATCATGGTCAGCATGGCGGACCAGCCCGCCAGCGTGCCCCCGGCCACGTCGATGCGGTCGACGTCGCACCCCAGCGACACCGCGTACCAGTGCTTCTGCTGGTCGTAGGCGTCCCGCCGGGCCTGCCAGTCCCGGGTCTGCTCGGCGTGCCGGGCCTGCCACTCGAACAGCCGGGCCTCCTGCAGGGCGGCGATCTTCGCGACCCGGCGCCGTTCGGCCGCGACCCGGATCCGCATGGTGTGCTCGCTGCGCCGGATCTGCCGCCCGGACCAGGCCGCCGCGGCCAGGCCGGCCAGCATGCCCACCGTGGTCAGGGCCGGATTGAGCAGGCCCAGCACGCCCAGCGCGGCCAGGCCCGCGGCCAGCACCACGCCCGCCCCCAGCAGCACCTCCAGTGGGCGGTCGAGCCGGCGCTGCTCCCGGCGCTGGGCCGCCACCCAGCCCGGGTTGAGCTGCTCGCGAGCGGGCGGGGTGGGCCGGCGCGGGGACGGTCCCGGGTGGGGGTGGACCAGCGCGTACTGCCAGCCCAGGTACAGCCGGTCGTCCCGCAGCGGGCCCAGCCGACCGGCCTCGGCCGGGATGTCCAGGGGCTCGAGGCGCTCGGGCGGGTCCGCCGTCGGTGCCGGCGGGAAGCTCGGCCGGGGTGCCCGCGGTGGTCACGTCGCCTCCGGCACGGCGGGCGCGGGCCGGGTCAGGGACGTCCCGGGGCGGCCGGGACCCGGACGCGACGGTGGCGGGGCCGGGGCGGGCAGCGCGGCGGGCACGGTCCGGCCCGCGGCCACCAGCCGGCCGGCGGGCTCCCGGACCACCAGCGCGAACCGGCCGCGGCCCAGCTGCTGCAGGGCGTCGGCGGTCACCCGCGAGGTGGCGGTCAGCTCCTGGTCGCCGGGGCCGGCCCACGGCTCGGGCAGCAGCCGTTCGCCGGTCTGGCGGGCGAACCGCTCGGCGCTCTCGGCATCGGGCATCCGGTGGATGACCAGGGCCCTGACCTGATCGGCGACGCCGCCCCCGGCCCGGGCCGAGCTGGTGGTGAGCATGACCGGGAGCCCGGCCTCGGTGCCCCGGCTGATCAGGTCACGGAGCATGGGCTGGGGCAGGCCCTCGCAGTGGTCGAACCACACCAGCCCGTCGCCGTCCACGCCGATCTCCTGCAGGTCGGCGTCGGTGGCCAGGATGTCCTGGCCGATCAGCCAGGCCAGCCGGGCCGCGGCGCTGGCGTGCCCGGCCGAGCCCAGCGAGAACAGGACCACGGCCCGCTCCCGGACCACCCGGCCGAGGTCGATGTGGCCGCCGCCGCTGGGCCCGCCAGCACTGGCCGGCGCGGGCCGCAGCCAGCGCCCGATGGGCGACTCCCGCAGCTGGGCCAGCTGGCTGGTCACGGTCATCAGCAGCTCGGGCTCGGCCCGGGCCAGGCTGACCGAGGAGCGGACGTGCTCGGCCAGCGCGGCCTGGCGGGGGTGGTAGGCCGGCACCTGGGCCAGCCGGGCCTCCAGGGCCAGCGGGTCGAGCAGGTGGGCCACGTCGTCCAGGACCGGGATCCGGCGGTCGGCCGGGGCCGCCTCGATCAGCTCGAACACGCCGGTCAGGTAGGTGGCGAAGCTGCGCCGGTAGTGGTCGGCGGTGCCCGACCAGTTGATCATCGCGGTGACCAGGGCGGCCCGGCGCTCCGGGCTCCCGACCCGGAACGGCTCGTAGGACCCGGGCCCGGACCCGCCGAACTCGTAGAACGGGGCGTCCACCGCGGCGCAGGCCGCGGCCAGCGACGCGGCCAGACCGGCTCCGCCGTTACTGGTGCCGCCCAGGTTGACCACGACGACCGGCTTGCGCAGCCGGATGGCCGCGTGCACGACCTGGAAGCTGCTGGTGGTGGTGCCGGACCGGGCGCCCCCCACGACCAGGGCGCCGCCCGCGATCTCCGGCCAGGCCAGCACGGCCGGGCGGCCGGACCCCTCGTCCACGCCCAGGCAGGCGCCGTCCCGGGCCACCACGCCCCCGGCCCGGACGGCGCGGATCACGGCGGCCCGCCGGACCGCGACCAGCAGGCCGGCCCGCGGCGGCGGCACGTCCCATTCGTCGGTGTGCAGCCAGTCCAGCCAGGCCGCGACGGCGGCCTCGGCCGCCCCGGTCATCAGCGCGACCGGGAGCTGGCGGGGCAGCCAGTGACCCATGGCCGAGTAGGCCACGCCCAGGTGCAGCAGCCGGGACGAGTCGTCGCCGATGCCGCCCACGTAGGACGCGACCAGCTGGGGCCCGGCGGTGAACCCGGCCAGCGCGGTGGCCGGGCCGATGGCCAGGGTCCACAGGAACCCGGCCGCGGCCGGCGCGCCCAGCCACGTCGGGCGCCACCGGGTCACCTTGGTCACGCCGTAGAAGACCAGGGCCAGAATCAGGGTCAGCTGGGCGAAGATCAGATGCAGCACGACCAGCAGCACGCCGATCGCAGCCAGAAGCTCGCCACGGCGGGGAGTATCGCGGGAGATCACATAGCGTGCGCGCCGTGGCGCGCGCGGCGCCGTGACAAGCGGCTCGGCTGGCATCGGCATTAGATTCGCAGTAAGACGCGGCACGTGTCCACAAACCCCGGCTCGTCCGGGGTTTCGCGCCACTCAACAGTACGCACAGACCAGGTCCCCGGTTCACCCGAACGCCCGGTCCCGCGCGCCCCACCCGTCCGGCCGGCCCAAGGGCCGATCCGGCCCTCGCCGGTCCTCGCGCTAACCCGTGATCTTGGCGATCAGCCCGGCCGAGATGGACTGAATCTCAGCCGGCAGCGGCTGGAAACTGACCTTGGACAGATAACTGGACGAGTTTCCGGTCGTGATGGCCCAGTGCAGGAAGGCCGCGCTCTTCCAGGCCGGGTCCTGGGCCGACCGGTAGCTGGTGAACAGGAACGCGTCCCCCGAGCTGTCCGAGTGCCGGATCGGGACGATCGTGGTGCTGGGCAGCGGGACGAGCCACCGGGAGGCACTCCTTCACGAGGATCAGGATGCGGATGCGGCCGTCTCCACGGAGACCTTGAAAAAATCGGGGCGCAGCATCACCACGGTAAGCGCCACCGGGGCGGCCGCGGCGTCAAACCGGATAGTCACCGTGATAGCGGACTGACCGGGCGCCAGGTGCAGACCGCGGGCGATGGACGGCTGCGGGGGCCGCAACTCCACGTTCAGCGCGGCCGGCCGGCCCGCGGTCAGGCCGGTTTCCGGCTCCTGGCCAGCGTCGCCGCTGGCCGGTGGCTCCGACAGCACCCGGTCGAAGGCCGGGATCCAGCTGAGCTCGTCGTCGGCCTGGGGCGCGCTGACCTTCCCGCCGGGCGCGGTGCTGCCGGGCGACTGCGGCACGTAGGCGGTGGACATGGCGACCGGGCTGCCGCCCGAGGTCCACAGGCAGCGGACGACCCGGACCTGGGACCCCGGGTTGAGGCCGAGCGCCCAGCAGATGTCCTGCGGCGCCTGGCGCCGGGACACGTGCTTGGCCTGGCAGCTGATCGCGCTGCCCATCGGGTCGACGGTCGTGTTCAGCCCGGCCACGCCCTCGATCGGGATCTGGTACTCGGCCGGGCTGGCCCGGTACAGCTGCCCGTCCGGGAGCTTGCGCAGCAGCGAGCGCCGGGACAGTTCCTCGACGGCCACGTCGATCTCGGCCAGGCTGACGCTGAACCGGCGGGCCAGCGCGCTGCGGCGCGGCAGCTTCCAGCCGGGCTCCCGGTGCACCAGGGCCGCGGCCATCCGGTCGGCCAGCACCCCGGCCGCCGACCGGGTGGCACCGGAGGCTTCCCCGTTGAGGGCCCCGGCGCCGTTGGGGGTGTCGCCGTCATCCGACGACGCTCCGTCCCCACGCTCGAGGCCGGTGGTCATTCGTGCGCCCTCACTTGGTAGCGGGCTGTCAGTGGGACGGGACTTACGTGCCGTACCTGGAAGGCCCTTATGTCCGTTTCCATTGTTAGACAGCGATGGTGAATCGGAGTTGAACAACGCTCTGGTCCGGGGCGACCACTGGATGACGGCCCAGCGAGCGCGGCCGCGGCCAGGCTCAGCTCTCGTCGGGTTTCTGCGATCCAGCCAGGAAGATGACCCGGCTGGGCCACGTTGACGGCGTGGTCGCCGAGCCGCTCGTAGAACCGCGCCACCAGCGTCATCTCCATGGTCACCGGCAGCGCCATGCTCCCGGAGGCCAGCTCGCCGATGAGGCTGGAGTGCAGCTCGTCCATTTCCTCGTCCCGCTCGGCCAGCACGTCCGCGACCGAGGCGTCCCGGCGGTACCAGGAGTCGGTGGCCTGCCGCCACATGTCGGAGGCCAGGTCGCCCATCCGCTCGACCAGCCCCCGGGTACGGGGCGAGAGGTCACCGGCCAGGAAATGGTCGGCCCGGCGGGCGATGTGTTCCACCAGGCTGTGGGAGCGTTCGAGTTCGGGCACGATGCGCAGCACGGTCAGCAGGAACCGGAGGTCGCTGGCCACCGGCGCCTGGAGCAGGATGGTCCGGCTGACCAGTGCTTCGATCTCCGGGTACAGGTCCTCGATGACCTTCTCCCGCTCGGCCAGCAGCTTGACCACTTCGTTGTTGCCGGTCAGCAGGGCGTCGGTGGCCCGGTTCAGGTCCTCGGCCAGCATGCCGAACAGCTCGATGACCCTGGCTTCGATGGCGTCCAGATCGCTGCTGGAACTCCTGCCGGTACTCAGCCATGATGCTCAGCCCATCCGTCCGGTGACGTACGCCTTGGTCCGGTTGTCGTGCGGGTCCTCGAAGATCTGCTGGGTGGGCCCGTACTCGACCAGCACCCCGGTGCGGGTGTCGCTCTCCTCGTTGCGCAGCACCGAGAAGAACGCGGTCCGGTCGCTGACCCGGGTGGCCTGCTGCATGTTGTGGGTGACGATGACGATCGTGTACTGGGACTTGATCTCTTTCATCAGGTCCTCGATGGCGCTGGTGGCGATGGGGTCGAGCGCCGAGCAGGGCTCGTCCATCAGCACCACGTCCGGCTCGACGGCCAGGGTGCGGGCGATGCACAGCCGCTGGGCCTGGCCGCCGGACAGGCCCAGGGCCGAGGACTTGAGCCGGTGCTTGACCTCGTCCCACAGCGCGCCCTGGATCAGCGACTTCTCGACGATCTCGTCCAGCCGCTTCTTGTTGCGGATGCCGTTGATCCGGGGCCCGTAGGCGATGTTGTCGTAGATCGACTTGGGGAACGGGTTCGGCTTCTGGAACACCATGCCGATCTTGCGGCGCACCGCGATCGGCGACACGCCCTGGCCGTACAGCGGCCGCCCCGCGGTAGCGCACGTCACCCTCGACGCGGGCCCCGGCCACCAGGTCGTTCATCCGGTTGAGGCTGCGCAGCACCGTGGTCTTGCCGCACCCGGACGGCCCGATGAAGGCCGTGATCTCGTTCTCGTAGATGGACGAACGTGACGTCGGTGACGGCCCGGAACGCGCCGTAGTAGATCGAGATGCCGTTCGCGTCGAAGATGTGTCGTGCCCCTCGGCGTCGCCGGTACCGTCCTGCGGCGCGGGTCATGCGGGCCCCGCCGCCCGGGTCTGCCGTTCGGCCACGATGTTCTGCTCCGGCTGCTGGTTCCATGGCTTCCTATCGCCCCACTTTGGTGAATCGTGCGGTGATGATCCGGGCCACGACCATCAGGATGAAAGCGATCACGATCAACGTCAGGGCCGCGCCCCAGGCCCGCGCCTGGGCCCCGGTGTACGGCGACGACGCGTTGGCGAAGATCTGTGCGGGCAGGGCCGTGTTGGCCCCGTTGAACACGTCGGTGTTGGTCGTGGTCACGGTGAGGATGGTGAACAGCAGCGGCGCGGTCTCACCCGCGGCCCGGGCCACCGCCAGCAGGGCACCGCTGACGATGCCGCCGATCGCGGTGGGCAGCACCACGGTCACCGTCACCCGGGCCCGGCTGGCCCCCAGGGCGTAGCTGGCTTCGCGCAGCGGGTCCGGCACCAGGGTGAGCATCTGCTGGCTGGACCGGATGACCACCGGCAGCATCAGGCAGGCCAGGGCGAACGCGCCGCCGACGCCGTTGAAGCCGAAGTGCAGGGTCCAGAGCGAGAACACGAACAGGCCCATGACGATCGAGGGCACGCCGGTCATCACGTCGGCCATGAACCCGATGAACCGGGACAGCAGGTTGTTCTTGCCGTACTCGTTCAGGTAGATCGCGCCCAGCACGCCGAGCGGGACCGCCATCAGCGTGGCCAGCCCGGTGATCTCCAGCGTGCCGATGACCGCGGGCCCCATGCCGCCGATGCTGGCGGGCAGCACGTTGGGCGGGATCGCGGCGGTCAGGAACCGCCCGCTGATGATCCCGGCGCCCTTGGAGATCACGGTGTAGAGCACGAACACCAGCGGGACGCAGATGATCAGCATGGCCAGGACCATGAGCACGGTCATGATCTGGTTCTTGGTCCTGCGCCAGGACGCCGGCTCCCGCAGGTCGACCGTTGGCTGCTGTGACGTCGCGGCCATCAGGCCCCCCTCGAGCGCCGGGTGGACCGCGTCACCACGGTCCGGGCGATGATGTTGATGATGATGGTCAGGGCGAACAGCAGCACGCCCAGCCCGATCAGGGCCGAGCGGAACGTCCCCGACGCCTCGCCGAACTGGTTGGCGATGACGGCCGGCATCGAGTCCCCCGGCGCGAACAGGTGCGACGTGATCTGGACCGAGGAGCCGATGACCAGCGCGACCGCGATCGTCTCGCCCATGGCCCGGCCCAGCCCGAGCAGGATCGACCCGACGATGCCGGCCTGGCTGTGCGGCCAGACCGCGCCCCGGATCATCTCCCACCGGGTGGCGCCCAGCGCGTAGGCGCCCTCCCGGTCGATGGCGGGCACGGTCGCGATCACCTCGCGGGACAGCGAGGTGATGATCGGCGTGATCATGAAGGCCAGGATCATGCCGGCCGTGAAGAACGAGGCCCCCTGGGTGGGCGGCCCGAACAGGGAGCCGAGCACCGGGATGCCCTTCACCCCGGAGCCGATCGAGGTGTAGATCTTCTGCACCCAGGGCACGAAGACCAGAATGCCCCACAGGCCCCAGACCACCGACGGCACCACGGCCAGCAGGTCGATCAGGTACACCAGCGGCCGGGCCCAGCGGCGCGGCACGACCTCGGTCAGCAGCAGGGCGATACCCAGGCTGAGCGGCACCGCGATGATGATGGCGATCAGCGAGCTGATCGCGGTGCCGTAGATGTAGCCCAGCGCCCCGAACTTGTTGTGGGCCGGGTCCCACGCCTTGGAGAAGACGCCGCTCAGGCCCTCGGTGCTGAACCAGTTGGACGCCTGATCGCTGGTCGAGACCGCGATCAGGATCAGGATGGCGAGCACCAGCAGGCCGGCCGCCAGCGCCAGGATCTGGAACAGGCGGTCGCCGAACGGCCGCCGTTCCGCCAGGGCGCTGGCCGGTCCGGCCTGCTGGCTCGATGTTGCTGTGCTCACTTAACTGTGCTCACTATTGGGCTCACTTAACTGTGCTGGCTCAACTGGGCTCACCCTCAGCTGGGTTACTTGATCTCGCTGAGCTGGGCCTTGGCCTTGGCGTCGATGTTGGCCGGCAGCGGCGCGTAGTTCAGCTCCGGCAGCAGCTTCTGGCCGTCGCCGAGCAGGTAGCTGATGTAGGCCTTGACCGCGGCGGCCTTCTTCGTGGCCGCGTTCACCAGGTCCCAGGACTGGTAGGTCACCGGGTAGGAGGTGGCGCCCGGGGCCCAGATCGCGCTGAAGGTCAGGTCGGCCGCGACCGTGGCCTTGGCCGCGGCGGCCGAGGCCGACGCCGCCGACGGGGCCACGAACTGGCCGGCCGAGTTCTTCACCGAGGCCATGGACAGGTTGGAGGCCTTGGCGTCGGAGAAGTCGACGTAGCCGATGGCGCCCGGGGTGCTCTTGACGATCGAGTCCACGCCGCCGTTACCCATGCCACCGCGGCTGTTGGACGGCCAGCTGATGGTGGAGTCGCTGCCGAGCTTCCACACCCCGGGGGCCGACTTGACCAGGAACTCGGAGAAGTTCTGGGTCGTGCCCGAGGAGTCCGAGCGGCGGGCGATGGTGATCGCCGTGCTGGGCAGGGTGACCCCGGGGTTGAGCGCCTTGATGGCCGGGTCGTTCCAGGTCTTGATCTGGGCCTGGAAGATCTTGGCGATGGTCGGGCCGTCCAGCTTGAGGCTCTTCACCCCGGACAGGTTGTAGGACAGGCCGATCGGGCCGATGACGACCGGGAAGTACAGGATGGTCTTGCCCGCGAACTTCGGCTTGTCGGCCGCGCCGATCGGCGAGTCCGAACCGGCGAAGTCGACCACGCCCGACGCCAGGTCCGTGCGGCCCTTGCCGGAGCCGCCGCCGCCGTAGTTGACCGTCAGGTTCGGGTCGGTCTGCTTGATGGCCTGGATGGCCGCCTGCTGGAACGTGGTCTGGAAGGTCGACCCACTGGCGTTCAGCGTGCCCGAGACGTTGGCCGAGGTGCTGCCGGAGCCGCTGCTGCTGCTGGCCGACGCGCTGCTGCTGGCTCCGCCCGAGCCACTGCCCGACGAGGAGCAGGCCGCCACCAGGGCCACCGCGGCCAGGCTGACACCACCGGCCGCAGCGGCCTTCTGGATGCGCACACGATGCATATTGAAAAAACCCCTTTTTAATCACTGCGGAGTGTGTGACCACGGCCTTTGGCCATGCGTCTGCCCCGCGCGGTCACACGAATTGGCAGAACGGCGTCGGCCGGTTTACCTCCCGGCCGAGGATGAGCTAGCGGTCGACGTCCAACACCTCACCTGACACGTAAGGCCCACCGGTATGCCCGGTGTGGGCCGTGATGTCGACGCCTCAAGGTAAGGGGCCAAAGGTTAATGAAAGGCAAACGAGCCATTAACTTCACCTAGCTAGTGGCTGTGGTTTCGGCGTCCCAGGCCAGAAAGGATGAATTTTGCTTTCTGGCCACCTGCTCGTAACTTTCGGGCCAGTAAGCCGACCCGATGCCGTTATTCAGGGGTTATTTCGGTCAGGCAAAAGCCCCGCCCCGCGGCGGGTGCCGCGGGGCGGGGCTGATGACCCGCGCCCGGGCCCGGCGGACCGGGCCCGGGCGTTCACCGGTGGATCAGACGGCCACCTCGACCTTGGTGACCTTGCCGTACTCGGCCGACACGCTACGGTCGGCGCGGGCCCCGCCGGGGGCCAGCACGCGCAGGGTCCAGGTGCCGGGAGCGGCGAAGAAGCGGAAACCGCCGTCCTCGCCCAGCGGCACCTCGGCCACGAACTCGTCGCCGGTGCCCAGCAGCCGGGCGTACCCGGTGGTCAGCGGGGCGTTGTCGCGGACCACGCGGCCCTCGACCACGGCCTGGGAGCCGGCGTTGCTGGCGGCCGACACGGGCACGCCGCCCGCGGGGGCGCCGCAGCCGTCGCCGGCCTGGCTGGTGTCGCTCATCGCCCATCCCCCAGCTCGATCGGGACGCCCACCAGCGACCCGTACTCGGTCCAGGAGCCGTCGTAGTTCTTCACGTTCGGCTGCTCCAGGATCTCGTGCAGGACGAACCAGGTGTGCGCCGAGCGCTCACCGATCCGGCAGTAGGCGATGGTGTCCTTGTTGAAGTCCAGGCCGGCCTCGTCCTTGTAGAGCTCGGTGAGGTCGGCGTCGGACTTGAACGTGCCGTCCTCGTTGGCCGCCTTGGACCAGGGGACGTTCTTGGCGGTGGGGATGTGCCCGCCGCGCTGGGCCTGCTCCTGCGGCAGGTGGGCCGGGGCCAGCAGCCGGCCGCTGAACTCGTCCGGCGAGCGGACGTCGACCAGGTTGCGCTTGCCGATCGCGTCCACGACCTCGTCGCGCTTGGCCCGCAGGGTCGCGTCCTGCTCGGACGCCTGGTACTGGGTGGCCGCGCGCTGCGGCACGTCGGTGGTGAGCTCGCGGGACTCCAGTTCCCACTTCTTCCGGCCACCGTCGAGCAGCTTCACGTTGGAGTGCCCGTACAGCTTGAAGTACCAGTAGGCGTAGGACGCGAACCAGTTGTTGTTGCCGCCGTACAGCACCACGGTGTCGTCGTTGGAGATGCCGCGCTCGGACAGCAGCTTCTCGAACCCGATCCGGTCCACGAAGTCCCGGCGCACCGGGTCCTGCAGGTCCTTCTTCCAGTCGATCCTGATGGCGTTGGGGATGTGGCCCTTGTCGTAGGCGCTGGTGTCCTCGTCGACCTCGACCAGGACCACCCCCGGGTCGCCGAGGTGCGCTTCCACCCAGTCGGCGTCCACAAGGGCGTCTGAGCGACTCATTGGTTGAAACCTCCTTGATGGATCAGGCCGCCGGGCTTTCCTGCGACGACGGCCAGATCCGGCGGATGAACAGATACATCTGGCAGCCCAGGCAGAAGTCGAACGCCGCGTTGAGGAACGCGGCCGCCAGGGCCAGAGCAGTGAACGCGATCCCGATCCCGGTGACCCCGACGGCGTAGCCGATCACACCGACCGCGGTGAAGGCCGTCCCCACGCCCTGCGCGAACCGCGGGGGCGCGGCCGGCTCGAAGCGGGTGGGCGGTCCGAGCCGGGGCCGGATGCCGAAGCGGTAGATGAGCCCGTAGGGGGCGTACCGCATCCCGGCGATGGCGCCGACCGCGAACACCAGCGTCTGGGCCAGCAGCAGCCACATGCTGGTGGTGACCAAGGCCAGGGCCAGCACGACGGCCGTGATGACCGCGGCGAACCTGGGCCCTCGCGCGTCGATGTCCATGGCTGTGCTCCTTGCTGCAGGCGTTCGTTCCCGGGAACTTCGTGCCGGTCACGACCCGGACCCCGCCGTGGGCAGGGGTCAGCGGCCGGACCCGGCATGCTGACGGGAGGGGCAGCGGGGCGGTGACCGTCACCGGCGGACCAGCCGTCGGCTCAGTGCGCCGCCCGCATGCTGCGGCCCGGGGACCGCCGACACAGCGCGGTGGCCACCCGGCAGAAATCCACGGCGCGGCGCTTGGTCAGCCGCTGCGCGGTCCATGAAGGCACGTAGACGATGGTATGCGGGGTGGGCCCGACTGTCACGCCCCGGTTGATACCGGATCGTGACATTACCGACCTTCTTTGTAGATTATGACTTTGAACTGGCATTTCCGTCCCCAGCTGGGGCAACTGAGGGCTTCCCGGGGGCGGGAGCGGGGTTTCCGGGGCCCGAGATCACCTCACCCAGGGCGGCGATGACGTCGGGTTTGCGGGGTAGTCCGGTGGCCTGCCGGCTGATGGCACCGTCCGGCCCGAGGACCAGCACGGTCGGGGTGGACAGCACGTTGAGCCGGCGCACCAGGTCCAGCCGCGACTCGGCGTCGATCTCCACGTAGGCCACCCCGTCGACCAGGCCGGCCACGTCGCCCAGGACCTGCCGGGTGGCCCGGCAGGGCGCGCAGAAGGCACTGGAGAACTGGACCAGGGTGGCCCGCGGGCCCAGGTCCTGCCGCAGGTCGGTGGCGGTGAGCCACCCCCGGGCCGGGTCCTGCGCCTGAGCCTCGCGAGGAGCGCGCAGCTGGCCCTGGCGGCGGCGCCAGATCAGGCCCAGTGGCGTCACCACCACCAGCACCACGATCAGCACGATCACACCGGCGGTCATACCCCTACCAAGCGCGCGGCGACGGCAGGCATTCCGCGGGGCACCCGGCCCGTCCCCGGTTCGTGGTTCTCAGCTCATCCGGAACGTGGCCAGCTGCTCGTTGCCCGCGGTCACGTCCATGCCCTGGACCTGCCCGCCCGGCACCCAGGAGGAACCCGGGAACCAGTCCGTTTCGCCGGGGCTGGTGACCGTCCAGCCCGCCGCCAGCAGGTGCACGCCCTGAGAGTTGGTGACCCACAGCTGGCAGGTGGTGCCCTTGGGCACCCCGGTGATCTGCACGTCGTAGGCGACGCCCCAGTCCAGCCGCTGGTAGCGGACGGTCGCGTTGACGCCCTTCAGGGCTGAGGTGGTGGTGGCCGTCTTCCAGCTGGCCGGCGGGGCGGGCGAGGCGCTGGCCTGGGTCGCGGACGAGTCCGAGGCCAGCCGCAGGCCCGCGGCCGCGCCACCGGCCGCGATGACCACCGCCGCCGCGGCGGCCAGGACCTGCCACCGCCGGCTCCGGCGCCGCCGGGCCGCGGTCAGCGAGACCAGCGAGTCGACGAAGTCCTCACGGGGGGTCTCCTCCGGGTCCGGCGGCTCGGCATCCTCGGAAGAGATGCGACCGACCTCGTCTGTGCCCACTCGGGCCAGCAGCGCGGGCAGCCCGGCCAGGCCGGCCAGCTCGTCGCGGCATTCGGCACAGCTGGAGACGTGCGCATCGACCAGCGACCGTTCGGCCGGGTCGATGGCTCCGAGTACGTAGACACCGAGCGCCTGGCGCGTGTCAGCACATTCCCACGCCGACGTCATGGCGCAAGTCCTCTCTCTTCCAGCGCGAGCCTCAGCGCTTTCAGCGCGTAGAAAGTGCGGGATTTCACCGTGCCCGACGGGATCCCGAGGGTGGCTGCGGCCTCAGCGACCGAACAGCCCCGATAGTAGGTCTCGATGATGACCCGGCGGTGGTCCGGGCGCAGCGTGGCCAGGGCGTCGGCCACGGCCCACGATTCCAGGGCCCGGTCGGCGTCATCGGCCGTGGCCACCAGTTCCAGCGCGCCCTGCCCGACCTCGGGCGGACGGGACTGCCGGGCCCGGTAGGCATCGACCGCGAGGTTCCGGGCCACCGCGAACAGCCACGGCCGGGCCGGCCGGTCGGCCAGCGCTTCCGGGTGCCGCCAGGCGCGGACCACCGTCTCTTGCACGAGGTCTTCGGCGCGCTGCTTGTCGCCGCCAGTGAGATGGAGCGCATAACGGAGCAGCGCACCGCCATGCTCGGCGTAGAGCGCCCGAATGTACGCCTCGTCGGCGACCGTGTCTTGCGGCGCCGCGGATCCCGAGCCTCCCATGTCATGAAGTACGGTTCCGCAACCAGACCGGTTCAAATCACATTGAAAGTTCGTACTTTTATTTAATTTTGAACGCCGCTTATGTGAGTCCCGTCTCCGGCCAGCCTCGTCAACAACTTGAGTTCTTTCGCGTCCCTTCCGCCACTAGCGCCCCACGCTCCGGCCCATCCCATTGGAGGCAAGATCACATCGGGGTGCCCGCCACCACTCGGCCTCCGCGCCTCCGGCCCGCTTACCCCTGAAGGCCCGCCGCCGCCCGGTGGCCCCGGCTGATGCGGCCGGCCCGGCGGTCACCCCCCAAGGCCCGCTGCCGCGCGGCGGCCCGGTTGACGCGGCCGGCCCAGCGATCACATCAACCTCACCGGTCACACAGCCAATCAAGGCGATTGCGCATTTACCCCGAAAAGAATCGGGGTAAATGCGCAATCACCCCGGTAAGAGGCCAGGCCCGGGCAGCAGGGAGGGACCGTGCTCCGGCGAGTACACCTCTCGCTGGATAGGTGCAATGTCACATCGCTGCTCTTGGCGTTGACGGCGGGAGTTGCTATTGGCCGTTGGTGCTGAATGAGACGTTGCTGGCGGTGGCACCGACCCGGACTCCGCCCGGGACCACGTGGACCGACTTGACCGACAGGCGCAGCGGGAGCCCGGTGATCGGCACCACGAAGTGGAACTGGCCCGAGATCAGGCTGGACAGCGCGCCGCCGTCGTGGGCCACCTGGATGCGGGTCGGCGTGACCGCGATGCCCGAGCCGCTGGGCGACAGCAGCGCGTCGGCCGTGACCGGGAGGCTGAGCCCGAGGTAGCTCACCTTGCCCGACAGCCGCAGCGCGTTGCCGTCCTGGCTGAGCTGGACTCCGGCCGGCAGGCGACGGCGCACCGACGCGAACGGCACGGTGGCGGTACCCGAGACGTTGGCCGCGCTGATGGTGGCCGAGCCGTGTCCCGTCAGGTCGCTGAGGGGGGCCCGGACCCCGGTCAGCTTGGCCACCAGGTTGTCGACGGTCACGCCCTGGGTGGTCAGCTGGCTGGTGGACATGTCGATCTCGTCGTAGTGCCCGGAGATCACCTGGGTCAGGAACGGGAACCCGTGCACGCTGACCGAGGGCTTCGACGGCAGGTGGTAGGCGGTCTGGATGTGGTCGGCGACCTCGTGGTCGGCCACGACCACGCTGATCCTGTCGGCCGCCACCAGCAGCCCGGCCAGGATGATGACAAAGATCAGCAGCTTCCGCATCGGCCGGAAGGTACCCGGAGGCAGCGGGATAAACCGGGCGCTGGTCAGCCGCCGGCGAAGGGGGGCAGCACCTCGATCACGGCCGCGCCGGGCAGGCGGATGTCCTCGTGCCGCCGCACTCCGGCGGGCGCCCCGTCGACCAGGAACGACGACCGGGCCAGCACCGTGCGCAGGCGGTCACCGGCGCCGGCGTCGCGCCGGGCCAGCACCACCGACAAGGCTTCAGCCAGCGTGCCGGCCTCGCAGGATTCGGCCGCGACCCCGGCCGCTTCCTTGGCCGCCGCCCAGTAGCGGATGGTAATCATGGCCATATCGGTTATCCTCATTGACAATGGGATCCGGGCGACGCTGCCCCCGGGTCCCTGTGTGTTTTTACAGGCTAGTGCCGGTGCGCTGGGCGCCGCGGAGTGGAGGTGGAACCGCTTGAGCGATCTGCTCCTGCTGACCGGGACGCTCGAACCGTCCACGGAGGTGCTGCCCGCCCTCGGCCTGCTGCTGCACTCGGTGCGGGTCATGCCCCCGGAGGCCTCGGCCCTGATCGACGCGCCGCCCGGCGACGTGGTGCTGGTCGACGCCCGCCGCGACCTGGCCCACGGAAAGAGCATCTGCAAGCTGCTGCTGACCACCGGGCTCGACTGCCCGCTCATG
The DNA here is from genome assembly GCA_963828445.1 of uncultured Actinomycetes bacterium. Taxonomy (GTDB): domain Bacteria; phylum Actinomycetota; class Actinomycetes; order Streptosporangiales; family Streptosporangiaceae; genus Bog-532. The sequence continues at coordinate 96,163 of CAWHFP010000039.1, read as the reverse complement.
ATCATTGTCACCGAGGGTGGCCTGGCCGCGGTCAGCGCGGACTGGGGCGCCGAGGACGTGATCCTCAACACAGCCGGTCCGGCCGAGGTCGAGGCCCGGCTCCGGCTGGCCCTGGGCCGCCGGGCCCGGAACGCGGCCGCCGACGCGCCGGACGAGATCAGGTCCGGTGACCTCACCATCGACGAGGCCACCTACTCCGCCCGGTTGCGCGGGCGAGCGCTGGACCTCACGTTCAAGGAATTCGAACTGCTGAAGTTCCTGGCCCAGCACCCGGGCCGGGTTTTCACCCGGGCCCACCTGCTGCAGGAGGTCTGGGGCTATGACTATTTCGGCGGCACCCGCACGGTAGACGTGCATGTCCGGCGGCTGCGGGCCAAGCTTGGCCCCGAGCACGAGGCCCTGATCGGCACCGTCCGTAACGTCGGCTACCGTTTCGTGCCGTTCAAGGGCGTCAGCGACGACCAGCCGGACAGCACGGACGCGGGAGACGATGAACACGACACCGGACCCGACGACGAAGCCGGGCTCAGCCGCGACACCTCCGGGCTCAGCCGGGCCAGCCACCTCCACGGGGCCTAGCCCGGCGGACCCGGCCGGCCGCCCGGCCGTGACCGAGACCGGATCACTCGACCCGGGCCAGCGCGATCAGGTGCTGCGGCTGGTGGCCGAGGCCGCCGAAGCCGACGGGGTGGCCCCGCTGTCCGAGCAGGCCATGCTGCACGTGCGTTACGGCGGCCCGGCCGCCCCGGACGACGCGGACCGCGATCGGGCCGCGGGCGACAGCGGGCCGCCCGGCCCGGCCGGGGTTGACCTGCTGGCCACGGACGGCGGTGTGATCACCGGCTACGCCCACCTGGACTGGGAGGAGCCCGGGCTGGCCAGCGCCGAGTTGGTCACCGGCCCGGGCCACCGGCGCCAGGGCACCGGCCGGGCGCTGCTGGACGGCCTGACCCAGCGGGCCGGATCGGGCCCGCTGCGGGTGTGGGCCCACGGCGACCTGCCCGCGGCCGCGGCGCTGGCCCGGTCGGCCGGGCTGAGCCGGGTCCGGGCGCTGTTCCAGATGAGCCGGCCGCTGCGGGACCCGCTGCCCGAGCCGTCGCTGCCCGCCGGGATCACGCTGCGCACGTTCGTGCCCGGACGGGACGAAGACGCCTGGCTCCGGCTCAATGCGCTGGCCTTCGCCCATCACCCCGAGCAGGGGTCCTGGACCCGGATCGACCTGGACCTGCGCGAGCAGGAGGCGTGGTTCGATCCGGCCGGGTTCTTCCTGGCCGAGCGGGACGGACGGCTGGCCGGATTCCACTGGACCAAGGTGCACGACGGGGAAACCGGCGAGGTGTACGTGGTCGGGGTCGACCCGGCCGAGCAGGGATCGGGCCTGGGCCGCGCGCTCACCCTGACCGGGCTCCGCTACCTGAGGGACGATCGGGGCCTGGCCGAGGTGATGCTGTACGTGGACGAGGAGAACCGGGCCGCGGTACGGATGTACACCGCACTCGGCTTCACGCTCGCCGCCACTGACGTGATGTACGGGACGAGCTAGGCGATCCGGCCGAGCACCTTGGGCTCGGGGCTGACACCCAGCACTTCATCCAGCTCTTCGCGGGTCAGCGGGCCGTCGCTGGCGGCCACCGCTCCCAGCACCTCGGCGTACAGCTCGATCTCGCCCAGGGCGACCAGATCGTGAACACGAAGATCGACATACTCGGGCACCGTGCTCACCTCCGTCGACGCTGACGCTTGACGCCTGATGCATCAAGGCTACGTCGTCCGCCGTCGATCCGCATGACCCATCAGGGCCATTCCTGGACCACCCACCAGTGTGGTTTTACCCAGCCCGTGGGCCCCAATTCCGCTAAACACCGGATATGACCGTCCGTGATCCGGTAGGGCATGTATGCGAGGGCGATGCGCGCAATTGTGCATGCACGATGGCGGGGCTCGGGCCCGGCTCCGGAGCCGCGCTCACGATGACCGCGGACCCCCCGGTACGGGGCCAGCGGCGCGGCCGGCCGGACCGCGACGGTCCGCGACCCAGCGAGTGCCAAGCGTGCCCGTCACCGGAGTTTCAGCGGGTCAAACCGGGTGCATAACGGCGCACTTGGCCGTTTCGGTTGCGCGGAAGGGTCGTTCGGGACAAGAGTCGTGCACATATCGATCTCACCACAGCGCACAAGGTTCCCGCAGACATCACGCCCCTGCTCAGTAGTCCCGCGATAACGTGCCTACCGGTCAACTTTTCCCGCACGCTCCCGGATATAAGGTCCTCGTGAAGCCATGAACGAAAACACCGATCTTCTTCCCAACCTCTCCAGCCAAGAAGACGCTTTCGAGGTTCAGATGCGCGGCTACAGCCGGCGGCAGGTCGACGATTTCGTCGCCCGCTGCCGGAGCCAGATCCACGAGCTCGAGGAGCGGCTGGGCCGGGCGCTGGACGAGGGCGAGCAGCTGCGCCAGGAGGTGACCTCGCTCCGCCAGCAGGCCCTGGGCAACCGGCCGGCCCACGAGGAGGTCAGCGAGCGGATCTCGCAGATCCTGAAGCTTGCCGACGACGAGGCCAAGGCGCAGAAGAACCGCGCGGACGATGACATCAAGAAGCAGCTGACCGATGCCTCGTCCGAAGCTGACCGGGTCAAGAAGGAGGCCCGGGAGCAGGCCGAGCACATGCTCACGGCGGCCCAGGAGCAGGCCGAGCGGGCCATCTCTTCGGCCCGGTCCGAGGCGGACAAGACGAGGACGACCGCGCGGGCCGAAGCTGACCACACCACGGCGGACGCGCGCAAGAAGGCGGACACCGTGCTGTCCGGGGCCAAGTCGCAGGCCAAGCAGACGCTGGACGAGGCCACGGCGCGGGCGGCGGCCATCCACGACGGTGCCGAGCGGCGGCTCAACCTGCTGAGCACCCGGCACGCCGAGACGATCCGGCGGCTGACCGACATCCTGGACGGCGTGTCCGGCCTGGTCGCGGCGGAGACCGCGCGGCCGTCGCTGGAGGACGAGGTCGACCAGCACGTGGCCAAGGCCATGGGACAGAAGAAGGCCGAGGCCGCCAACGCGGGTCCGGGCGCCTCGCCGGCACCGGGCGCGGGCACCCCGAACGGTGCTCCGGCCCCGGGCCGGCCCGGCCCGGGCACCCCGGTCGGCGACGCCGCCGCGGCCGCGGCCCGAGGGCCGCGCCCCACTCCGGGTGGCCCGGCGCCTCGCCCGGCTCCCGCGGGCCCGGCGCCCCGTCCCGCCCCCGGTCAGCCGGGCGGCCCCGGCATCACCGGCCAGGGTGGCCCGGGTCAGGGCGGCCCCGGCCAGCCGGGGACCGGCGCCAAGCCCGTTCCGGACCCGGTGCTGGTGCACCCGGGCTCCGGCCGCGGCGCGCACGAGGCCCCGCCCCGGGGTGCGCACGAGGCCCCGCGGGGACGGTCACCGCAGTCCGGCCCCAACCCGGCCCCGCTGCCCGCCGACCAGCTCCGGCCGTCCGGTTCCGGCCCGGCCGACGGTGAGGACCGCGGGTCCGGCCGTTCCGGCCCGGCGCACCGCGCCGGTGGCAGTGAGGACAGCAACTACACCGGGGCGCTCGACCAGGACGAGACCACCGAGGGCGTGCGCATCGTCCGGGAGCAGCGCCAGCACTGACCGCGAGGACACGAGACGGGCCCGGGGAGTCCCCGGGCCCGTTTTTTGTGCCGGGTGGCGGTTCAGACGGGTTCAGGTGAGGACGTCGAGGCGGCGCAGGATCACGCCCTCGCGCAGGGCCCACGGGCAGATCTCCAGCTCGTCCACGCCGAACAGATCCATGGCCGCGTCGGCCACGATCGCCCCCGCGGGCAGTTGCGGGGCCCGGGCCGTGGACACGCCGGGCAGCTTGCGCCGCTCGGCCAGCGTCATCGTCGGCAGCCGGTCCGCCCAGGACGCCAGGTCGGCGCCGGTCAGCAGCCGACGCACGTACGGACCCTCGCTGGACGGCGCCGCGCCCGCGACCCGGGCCAGCTGCCGGAAGGTTTTGGAGGTGGCCACGGCCCGGTCGGGGCGGCCGTAACGCAACACGCCCCCGACCGTGCGCGCGATCTCGGCCCGCACGTGCTTGCGCAGGTCCCGCCGCTGGCTCCCGGTGGCCGGATCGGACCGGAGCCAGTCCCGGGTCAGCCGGACCGCGCCCAGCGGCAGCGACACCGCCACGTCCGGCTCCTCGTCCACGCCCGCCGCGATCTCCAGCGATCCGCCGCCGATGTCGATGACCAGCAGCCGCCCGGACGACCAGCCGAACCAGCGCCGGGCGGCCAGGAACGTCAGCCGGGCCTCGTCCTCCCCGCCCAGCACGTCGATGCGGGTGCCGGTCTGCTCGGTGATCCGGGCCAGCACCTCGTCGCCGTTGACCGCGTCCCGGATGGCCGAGGTGGCGAAGCCCACGAAGTCCTCGACCCCTTTGTCCTCCGCGATCCGCAGCGCCTCTTTCACGAACACCCTGAGCTGATCCTCGCCCTGGGCCGACAGCCGCCCGCCGTGCTCCAGGTGGTCGGCCAGCCGGATCTCGGCCTTGTGCGAGAACGCTGGGAGCGGGCGCGCGCCCGGGTACGCGTCCACCACGAGCAGGTGGACCGTATTGGATCCCACGTCGAGCACGCCAAGCCGCATACTTCGACGCTACTAACTATCGACCGGGCCGGGCAGTCCGGAGGGCCATTACGCCCCGAAGTCGACGCCGCGGGTCATGTTTCCGTTATGCCGGAAGGTGGCGTACCCATAGGCCGAAGACCGGCAGGCAATCCTTTTCGGGCGAATCGGCGTTAGTCTCCGCGCCGAAGGTCCGTCATACCCCATCATTGGCCAAATGGACCGTTCGGCAGACACCGCGCTGCCCGGGACGGCCCGGAAACACGACCCCCATCCAGCGGCCGCGTCGGGCGCGCGGCCGGCCCGGTCTGACCGGCGGCCGGCCGCGACCGACAAGCCGGACCTGTCGGAGGCCGTGCGGGCCGCCCAGCAGGGTGACGAGCAGGCCTTTCGCGCCCTCTACCGGGACATGCAGCCCCGGCTGCTGCGGTACCTGCGGACCATGGTCGGTGATGACGCCGAGGACGTGGCGTCGGAGGCGTGGCTGCACATCGCCCGGGACCTGGCCGGGTTCAGCGGCGACTCGGACGGTTTCCGCGGCTGGGCCGCCACCATCGCCCGGCACCGGGCCATGGATCACCAGCGCCGCCACCGCCGCCGGCCGCAGACGGCGCCGACCCCGGTCGAGGACCTGGGCGACCTGGCCGCGGGCGAAGACACCGCCCAGAGCGCGCTGGACACGGTGTCCACCCAGGCCGCGGTGGCCATGATCGCCGACCTGCCGCCGGACCAGGCCGAAGCGGTGATGCTGCGGGTGGTCATGGGGCTGGACGCGGAGAGCGCCGGCCGGGTGCTGGGCAAGAAGGCGGGGGCGGTGCGGACCGCGGCCTACCGGGGGCTGCGCAAGCTGGCCACCCGCCTGGAACAGGCGGAATCCGATGAACAGTGATCAGGCGAGGAGTGATCGGCGGGACCTAGTGACACCGGCGAGGTCGTGGACGCTGAAGGACGTGAGATGAACACCAGTCAGCCCCGTCCCATCGACCGCGAGGCCGCCGAGCACCTGCTCGACCGGGCCGCGGCCGGTTCCGCGCGGGCCGACGACCCGCTGGCCCTTCTGCTGACCGCCGCGGCGGCACCGGGTGACGAGGGCGAACTGGCGGGCGAGGACCTGGCCGTGGCCGCGTTCACGGCCCACCTGGCCGGCTCCCCGGCCTCTTCGCCGGCTCCCGGGCACGCCAGGCCGGCCAGCCGCCGGCTGGCCCGGCACCTCAGCCTCAAGATCGCGGGGGTCGCGGCCGCGCTGGCCGGGGTGGGTGTGGCCCTGGCCGCCGCCACCGGGGTGTTCAGCAGCACGTCCCCGTCGCACGCGGGCGCGCCGACCGCGGGCGCGCCCACCGTCGGCACCAGCCAGGGCGGTCAGCCTTCGCCGGGGCACACCGGTGCCTCCGCGGGCGGCCGGACCGCCAGCCCGGGGGCGTCCGCCACCGCGGGCGGCACCCCGGTCGCGCCGGTGACCCAGCTCTCCGGGCTGTGCACCGAGGTGGCCGGGCACGTCGCCAAGCTGGAAGGCAGCACCACCCAGGCCAGCGGCCAGACCCTCAGCGCCGCCGGCCTGACCCAGGCCCTGGCCAGCCCGGCGGTCAGCACCGTGCTGACCAGCCCGGTGTTCGCCACGCTGACCTCGGCGGCGGGCGCCGCCACCAACGTCCCGGACTACTGCGCCCTGGTCCTCGGCCTGCCGTCGCTGCCCCAGCCGGGCCTGGTCGCCAGCCTGCCCCGCACGGCGCTGGCCGCGCTGCCGGTCAGCCTGCTGGTCAAGCTGCCCGCCTCGGTGCTGGCCGAGTTGCCCGCCTCGGTGCTGATCCGGCTGCCCGCCGCCACCCTGGCCACGCTGCCAGCTTCGGTACTGGCCACGCTGCCCCCGTCCACCCTGGCCACCCTGCCCGCCTCGGCGCTGGCCGGCCTGCCCGCCTCGGTGCTGGCCAAGCTGCCGGTCGCGGTCCTGGCCACGCTGCCGCCGTCGACGCTGGCCCGGTTGCCGGTGTCGGTGCTCGAACGGCTCCCGCCGTCGGTCCTGGCCACGCTGCCGATCTCGGTGCTGGAGAAGCTGCCGCCGTCGGTGCTGTCCAAGCTCCCGATCTCGGTGCTGGAGAAGCTGCCGCCGTCGGTCCTGGCCACCTTGCCGATCTCGGTGCTGGAGAAGCTGCCCCCGTCGGTGCTGGCCACCCTGCCCACGTCGGTGCTGGAAAAGCTGCCGCCGTCGGTGCTGTCCAAGCTGCCCACGTCGGTATTGAGCAAGCTGCCGCCGGCGATACAGTCCGAGCTGGGCTTGTGACCGCTGACCTCCTTCGGCTGGTGAACGGCCCGGAGGAGGCGGATTCATGCGGATACCGGGGAGCAACGGCGGGCCACGGCTGACCACCGGGCACAACGGCGACGTCTCGTTCTGGTGGCGGGCCCGGGGCGGCTTTCCGCCGCGCCGGCCGTCGCTGCCGGGGCCGCTCACGGCCGACGTGTGCATCGTCGGAGGCGGGTTCACCGGGCTGTGGACGGCCTACTACCTCAAGCAGGCCGCACCCGCGCTGCGGGTGGTGGTGCTGGAGGCCGCGTTCGCGGGTTTCGGCGCGTCCGGCCGCAACGGCGGCTGGCTGACCAGCGCCCTGCCCGGGTCACGGGAACGGTACGCCCGCGGCCCCGGCGGCCGCGACGCCGTGCTGGACCTGCAGCGCCAGCTCCGGGAGACCGTGGACGAGGTGGCCCGGGTCTGCACGGCCGAGAACATCGACGCCGATCTGGTCAAGGGGGGCGAGCTGGCCGTGGCCACCACCCCGGCCCAGTTCGGCCGGCTGCAGGAGGAACTGCTGGGCGACCGGGAGTGGGGCCTGGGCGAGCAGCAGGCCCAGTTCCTGGGCGCGGCCGAGCTGGCGGGCCGGGTGCGGATCGACGGCGCCCTCGGCGCCATCTACTCCCCGGACTGCGCCCGGGTCCAGCCGGCCAAGCTGGTCACCGGCCTGGCCGACGCGGTCGAGCGGGCCGGGGTGGAGATCTACGAGGCCACCCGGGTGACCCGGATCCTGCCCCACCGGGCCGGGGCCGATGACGGCGCCCGCGCCTGCACGGTGTTCGGCGACGTCACCGCCACCTACGTGCTCCGCGCCACCGAAGGCTTCACCGCCCAGCTGCCCGGCCAGCGCCGGACGCTGCTGCCCATGAACAGCTCGATGATCGTCACCGAGCCGCTGAGCGCGGCCGCCTGGCAGGAGATCGGCTGGGACGGCTACGAGACGATCGGCGACAGCGCCCACGTGTACATGTACGCCCAGCGCACCGCGGACGGCCGGATCGCGATCGGCGGGCGCGGCATCCCGTACCGGTTCGGGTCCACGCTCGACCACCGGGGCGCGACCCAGCCGGAGACCGTCGACGTCCTGGGCCGCATCCTGCGACGGCTGTTCCCGGCCACCCGCGAGACCGCCATCGACCACGCCTGGTGCGGAGTGCTGGGCGTGCCCCGCGACTGGTGCGCCACGGTCACCCTCGATCGCGGGTCCGGGCTGGGCGCGGCGGGCGGCTACACCGGTCACGGGGTGGCCGCGTCCTGCCTGGCCGGGCACACCCTGGCCGACCTGGTGGTGGGCGAACCGACGCCGCGCACGTCCTTGCCCTGGGTCGGGCACCGGGCCCGGTCGTGGGAACCGGAGCCCCTGCGGTGGACCGGCGTGCACAGCCTGTACGCCCTGTACCGGGCGGCCGACCACACCGAGGATCAGGGCGCGGCCCGGACCTCTCCGCTGGCCCGCCTGGGCGACCGCATCTCCGGCATCCCGCACTGAGGGGCAGCGGGCCTAGTCGGCGGCGTAGCGGGCGGGGGGTTCGCCGATGGTGGCGGTGAAGTCCCGGGTCAGGTGGGCCTGGTCGCTGTAGCCCAGGTCGGCGGCGAGCGCGCCCCAGTCGACCGGGCCGCCCTGCTCGGCCCGGAGCGCGGCGTCGTGCAGCCGGGCCCGGCGCATGACCCACTTGGGGCTGACCCCCACGTAGTCCGCGAACAGCCGCTGCAGCCGCCGGACCGGCAGCTCGAGGGCGGCGGCGAGCTCGTCGACCCGGCGCAGCCCCGGGTCCTCCACGATCCGCGCCACCATCGTCGCCACCTGCTCGGCGACCGGGTCGCGGGCGGGCCGGATCGAGGTCAGCAGTTCCTCCGCGCAGGCCACCAGCACGGCGTCGTCGGGGTCGGTCAGCACCACCTGCCGGGCCGGCTCGGCCCGCGGTCCCAGCAACCTCTCCGCGGGCACGACCCGGCCGGTGAGCCGGTTGACCGGGTCCGGCCAGAACGGGCGGAAGCCGCCCGGCCGGAACCGGACCCCCAGCGTGGCGTCCTGACCCTCGAGCTTGCGCAGGTACAGCCGGGTGACCACGCCGTAGATGGCCGCCTGCTCCGGCTCGAAGGTCAGGTGCACGTTGGGGTGCGGCAGCACCGCCTGCTCGTAGGCGGGCTCGCCGCGCAGGTCCCAGCGGACGATCCAGTAGTAGTCCACGAACGGTTCCAGCTCGGGGGACGGCGGGTACTTCCGGAGCCGGAACCGGGACGCCACCGCCCGCTGGTACAGCACCCCGCGGCCCAGCCCCTCCGCCTCCGCCATCCGCCCAGCTTAGATCGGCGGGCGAAGCCCGCGCCGGGGGGTCTGGGGGGCTTGGCCCCCGAGGCAACAGCCGTCGCGTTTGTTCAAGACCGGCCGTGCCCGCCTGGCTAGCGTTGGCCTTACGACGAGGGGAGATGACGATGGATCTGCACCAGGAGATGGCCTCGGCCGCGGCCGAGGACGCCCGCGTGGTCGCCGGGGCCGACGGTCACGAGCTCACCCTGGGCACGCCCTGTACCGACTGGGACCTGCGCACCCTGCTCAACCACATCATCTTGTGGACCGCATACTCGGCCGAGCGCCGGGCCCGGGACGAGCCGCTGCCGGACGGGCTGACCGAGACCGATTTCGTGGCCGAGCCCGGCTACGCCCAGGCTTACGCGGCCCAGCTGGACAAGGCCGTGGCGGCCTGGTCCGACCCGGGGGCCTGGACCCGTGAGCTGAACGTGATGGGCTCGCCGACACCGTCGGACGGGGTCGGAGCGCTGCTGCTGGCCGAGATGGTGCTGCACGGCTGGGACGTCGCCCGGGCCACCGGGCAGGACTTCCACTGCGACGGCCCCGTGCTGGCCGCGGCCGCCCAGGCCGTGGACGACAACGCGGAGCTGTTCCGGCAGTACCAGGGCTTCGCGGCCCCGGTGGCCCTGCCCGACGGGGCGTCCGCGTTCGACCGCCTGCTGGCCGCCTCGGGCCGCGACCCGGCCTGGCAGCCCAGCTGATTCCGGCCGACGGCCGGCGAGGCTGGCGGGTGGCCGGGCCGGGGTGGCCGACCGGGGCGGGCCAGGGGTGGCCGGTCGTGCCGGGGATCAGTCCCGGTCGCGGACCGCGGCCGCGATGGCCCGCAGTTCGGGCCGCCCGGCCAGGTCCTCCAGCAGCACCGGCCGGCCGTCGCCGTCGGCCAGCGGAATCCGCCAGTTCGGGTACTCGTCGGTGGTACCCGGGATGTTCTGTGGTTGCCGCTGGCCCACGGCGTCCGGCAGCGACACCCCGATCAGCGGGGCCGGGGTCCGGGCCAGGTAGGCGTACAACGCCACCACCTGGGCGGCCAGGTCCTCGGTGCCGTCGGCGGGCAGCAGGCCCTCGCGGGTCAGCGCCTCGCGCCAGGCGGCCAGGTCCTGCTCGGCGTCGGCCCGCTCCTCTTCCTCGCTGCGGGCCAGCACCCCCAGCCCGGCCCGCAGGGCCACGTGCTCGCCGGTGAGAAAGGCCGCGGCGGGCGGCATGTCGTGGGTGCCCACGGCGGCCAGGGTGTCGGCCCGCCACTGGCCGGGCGGCAGCGGCGCGCCGTCCTGGTCGCGCTCGAACCACAGCATCGACGTCCCCAGCACGCCGTGCGCCGACAGGTACTCCCGGATCCAGGGCTCGACCGTGCCCAGGTCCTCCCCGATGACCAGGAAGCCCCGGTCGGCCGCGGCCCGGGCCAGCACGCCGACCATGGCCACGTGGTCGTAGCTGACGTAGGTGCCGTGGTCCGGGGTGAGGCCGGGCGGGACCCACCACAGCCGGAACAGGCCCATCACGTGGTCCATCCGCAGCGCGCCGGAACTGCGGGTGGCCGCGCCCACCAGGTCGGCCAGGGCCTGGTAGTGCTGCCCGGCCAGGCGTTCGGGGTGCCAGGGCTGCGAGCCCCAGTCCTGGCCCCGCTGGTTGAACTCGTCCGGCGGCGCGCCCACCGACACCCCGGGCACGAACAGGTTCTGGTGGGACCAGGCGTCGGCGCCGGCCGGGCTGGCCCCGACCGCGAGGTCCTGGATCACGCCGATGTCCATCCCGGCCGCCCGCGCGGCGTCCTGGGCCGCGGCCAGCTGGCCACTGGCCAGCCACTGCAGCCAGGCGTGGAAGTCCGCCTCCCGGCTCAGCCGGCTGCGTTCGGCCGCGACCACGTCCGAATCGGGCCGGGCCAGCCCGGCTGGCCACTGCCGCCAGTCCGGGCCGTGTGACTCGGCCAGCACGCACCAGGTGGCCCAGTCCCGCAGCGCGTCGCCGCCCTCGGCCTGGAAGCGCTCGTAGGCGGCTTGCCGGTCCGCGCCCATCGGCACCTGGTGCAGGATCTTCAGGGCGGTCCGTTTGGCCGACCAGACCGCGTCCCGGTCGATCAGCTCACCGGCCACGGTGGCCGCCTGCAACGGCCGGGCCAGCGCGGCGAGGTGGCCGCGCTCCCGCTCGTCCAGCTCCGCGTACTCCGGGATGTCCTCGATCCGCAGGTACAGAGGGCTGATGAACTGCCTGCTCATGGGCAGGTACGGCGACGTGCTGACCGGGGTCACCGGCTCGGCGGCGTGCAGCGGGTTGATGAGGACGAACCCGGCGCCGAGTTCGCGCGCGCTCCAGGTGGCCAGGTCGGCCAGGTCGCGAAAGTCACCGTGGCCCCAGGACGCGGCCGACCGGACCGCGTACAGCTGGATGGTCAGGCCCCACGATCGGTGCTGCGGCCCCGGGGCCGCCGCCTCGGCCCAGGCCGCGGTGTCCGCATCGGAAGGCCTGGAGCCATCCTGGCCGGGGGCGGGCGGGTCACCGAGGGCGGCCAGGACCGCCTCGATCGTCGCGGGTTCCACCGTGACCTCCCGGCCTCCCGACGCGTGATACGACGTGGCCACCCCGCGAGCCTGCGCGGCACGGATCAGTTCCGGCGAATTCATTGGCCCATCGTTTCAGGCCAGCTGGTCGCGGCCGGCCAGGCAGGGCCGATGAACGCATACCCGGCGGCTCAGGGGGTAATCGGCGGTGTATGCGCCCCGCTGAGCCAGAACGCCTTGTTGCCGGGCGTTACCGGCTTCGCACCATAATCGGCCGGGGCGGGATGGGCGTGGTCTGGCAGGCCCGCGACGAGTTGCTGGGCCGGGACGTGGCGGTCAAGGAGATCGTCTGGCCGCCGCAGATGGACCCGGCCGAGCGCGACGTGGCCCGCCAGCGGGCCATGCGGGAGGCCCAGATGGCCGCCCGGCTGAGCCACCCCAACGTGGTCGGCATCTTCGACGTGGTCGAGGAGGAAGACCGGCCCTGGATCGTCATGGAGCTGGTCCCGCACCGGTCGCTCCGCGACATCATCGTCGAGGACGGGCCGCTGCCGCCGGGCCGGGCGGCCCGGATCGGGCTCGGCATCCTGGCCGCGCTGCAGGCCGCGCACGCCCGCGGCGTCCTGCACCGGGACGTGAAGCCGGCCAACGTGCTGATCGCCCCCGAGGGCCGGGTGGTGCTGACCGACTTCGGCATCGCCCGGGCCGACGACAGCCCGGTGCTGACCGGGACCGGCGTGCTGGTCGGGTCGCCCTCCTACATCTCCCCCGAGCGGGCCCGCGGGGCCCGCGCGGACGCCGCCGCTGATCTCTGGGGTCTGGGCGCGTGCCTGTACGCGGCGGTGGAAGGGCATCCGCCGTTCGACCGTGAGGGGGCGCTGGCCAGCCTGACCGCGGTGGTGACCGAGGAGCCGGACCCGCCCACTCGTGCCGGCCCGCTCTGGCCGGCGATCAGCGGCCTGCTGCGCAAGGACCCGGACCAGCGGCTGAGCGCCTCACGAGGTGGAAGAGCAGCTACAGCAGCTGGCCGAACCGGAAGCCGGCGATGAGCCGGAGCCGGAACCGGGCGTTCCAGTGCCGAGCGGGACGGACCGGGCTCAGCCGGCCACCGGCCCGCTGCCCGCTCCGGTCGACACCCAGGGCCGGGCGGCGGCCCAGCCGGGCGCGGACCCGGCCGAGGCGCCCGCGGCGGCTCGGGCCGAAGCGGCCACGTCTGCGGCGGCTCCGGCCCAAGCGCCCGCGTCGGGGCTGGATCCAGCCGAAGTGCTCGGGTCGGGGGTGGGTCCAGCCGAGGCGCCCGCGTCGGGGGTGGCTCCGGCTGCGGCGGTCCCGGCCGAGTCAGATCAGGCCGAACCGGCCCCGCCCGGAACCGCCCGGCCCGAGGTGGCCCTACCGGCCGCCGCCGGAGCGCCGCCCGCCGACGGCCCGGCGCGCGCCACGCCTGGCCGCTCCCGGCACCGGGTGATGCTGGCGGCCGCGGCCGCCGCGGTGGTGGTCGCGGGGATCGTGGTCAGCGTGGTGCTGGCCTCGAACAATTCGTCCGGCCAGCATCGGGCCGCGGCCCCGCCGACCAGTTCCCGCAGCGCTTCGGCGTCCAAGCGGCCCACGGCGTCCCCGTCCGCGCGGACCAGCCCAACGGCCAGCCCGACGGCCAGCCCGTCGGCGTCCGCCTCGGCCTCCGGCGGCAGCGCCGCGCTGCCCGCGGGCTTCTACCGGTTCACCAACTCGACCGGCTTCTCCATCGGCGTGCCCAAGGGATGGCAGATCCAGCACGAGGGCCACTACGTCTACATCCGGGACCCCGCCAATGCCGGTATCTTCCTGCTCATCGACCAGTCGGACCAGCCCCAGCCCAACGCCCTGGCTGACTGGAAGGCCCAGGCGGCGGCCCGGCAGAGCAGCTATCCCGGCTACCACCTGCTGCGGCTGCAGGACGTGTCCTACCCGCAGGCCGAGCAGGCGGCCGACTGGGAGTTCACCTACGACCGCGACGGCGTCCCGGTCCACATCCTGAACCGGAACGTGCTGGCCAACTCGGCCCACGCCTACGCCCTGTACTGGTCCACCCCGGACAGCGACTGGTCGGCCGACTTCCACTACTTCCAGACCTTCGCCGCCACCTTCCGCCCCGCGAGCTAGACGCCGTCCAGCGCGCGGACCCCGGAGGGCCCGGCGGCGGGGACGGCTGAGGACGCGGCACCGGGTGGCCAGCTCGCTGCCCCGGCCAAGACTGGTGTGGCTGGCGGGGCACGGGAGATCTGTGGTCACGCCGGCTGGCTACCGCAATGTAGGCCCGGCCCGGTACCGCACCTCGGCCCAGCTCGGCCGCGGCCCCCTTAGTCGCCCCCGCCCGCCTGAGCCGCCCCGGCCCGCCTTGGTCGCCCCGGCCCGGCCCAGCGCCGCGGCCTGCCTGACTGCCACCATGGCGGCGACGTTTCCGCCGCCACCCTTATTTACCGTGACCGGCCAGCACCGGCCCTACTCCGGACCCCGCTCTACTCCCGGCCCGCTCACACCGCCACCACCGCTCCGGACCGCGCCCCGCCCTATGCCCCCCGGACCGCAACGGCCCGGAGATCACACCGGGCCCTTGCTCACGCCCGGCAGACCCAGCCGCAATGTACGCGCCGCCGACCACTGCGACGCCTGCAGCCTGTGCGGCCAGTGTGACCAGTGGGTTCACCCCTCCCATCCGGTCCCGCCCGGCAATGCACGCAATGGTCCCTCTGCGTACATAAGAGCACCCCCAGTGGGAGGGCTGTGGCCTGAGGGACCACTGTGACGGCCGGGGCACAGGGCCCTGGTTCGGCCCGGGGGGCGTCCGGTCTCGGGTGCCACGGGTGACGGGCGGGATCGGCTGGCTCCGCTCCGGCCACCGGCACCGTCGCGACCAGTTCATGCTGAGCGGCCTGGCCCTGGACCCCCGGTACCCGGGTTACGGTGGCCACCGGATCACCGGTCACTCGCCGAGCCGCTGGCCCGGAGGCTCGACCGGTCAGATCGACTCGCCGATCCCGCTGGGGTGGCGGTCAGACCTGCTCGCTAACCCTGGAGGGCGCTGTGGCTGTTGTTCGGAAGATCATTGTTCCCGGCGTGACGCGGCTGCCGGCGTTTTGTCATGCGACCGTGGTGGGCGATCAGGTGTTCGTGTCGGGGACGATCGGGACCCGGGCCGGGGCCCTGGAGGTCGTACCGGGCGGGATCGGGGCCGAGACCGTACAGACGCTACGCACCATGGAGATGATCCTGGCCGCCTGCGGGTGCGGGCTGGCCGACGTGGCCAAGGTCAATGTCTTCCTGACCGACATGGCCGACTTCGGTGAGATGAACGAGGCCTACCTCGGCGTGTTCGGGGCCGATCCGCCGGCCCGCATCACCACCGGCTGCACCGGACTGGCCCTGGGCGCGCTGGTCGAGATGGATTGCGTGGCTTTCCGTCCGGATGACGCGTCCGACCTGGGTGACATTGCCTAAACCGGGACAAGCCGGACTCTCGTCTATCACGTTACTCAGCTATACAACTTTTTCAAACAGATAATTACAGTCAAATCAATCTTAGTAAGCGGTTACATCACCAGATTCCTCCGAAATTTCCCAGAAAAGACTGTTAGCCTCGCGGCCAGCGGGGGATCGACGTGACAGGGACCTGGCCGGCTGGGACTGGGCCGGACCGGGACCGGGCCGGCTGGGACTTGGACTGGGCCGGACCGGGACCTGGGCCGGCTGGCGGATTGGGCCGGGCCGGGACCGGGCCGGGACCGGGCCGGCGGACTGGGGCCGGGCTGGGCGGCCGCACACGCGCTTGGGGACGGACACGAGGAACGAGGCAAGGAGGAATCGTGATCTCCCGCAGGAAATTCGTGGTTGGCGGGCTGGCGGCGCTGGCCGCGCCGGTGGTGGCGACCAAGGTGATCAGCCCGGAGCAGAGCCACGGCGTACGGCTGCGCACGACCGCGGCCACGTCGACGGCGGCGACGCTGGCGGTCAGCGTGGTCAACAACACCGGGTCCGACACGGTGTACGCCTACGTCACCGGGCTGGCCATCGACAACAACAACGCGCTGATGCTGCTCGAGGCGGACGGGCAGACCCCGTACTACCCGTCGTCGCCGTCGGGCCCCAACCAGCCGGTGCCGGTCAACTGCGCCATCCCGCTCAACGCCTCGGGCGCGGCGGGCAAGCAGATCACGATCCCGCACCTGGCCGGGGCCCGGATCTGGTTCGCGATCGGGTCGCCGCTGACCTTCCAGCTCAACCCGGGACCGGCTCTGGTCGAGCCGTCGGTGACCAACCCGTCCGACCCCAACATCAACACTCAGTGGGACTTCGCCGAGTTCACCTACAACGACGCCCAGCTGTTCGCCAACATCAGCATGGTCGACTTCGTCTGCATCCCGATCGGCCTGGGCCTGACCGACTCGTCCGGCGGCCAGCAGACCGTGCAGGGCCTGCCCAACGGCGGCCTGGACACCGTGTGCTCCGGGCTGACCGCCCAGGCCAACGCGGACGGGCAGGGCTGGAACCAGCTGATCGTGACCAACGGCGGCCAGAACCTGCGTGCGCTCAGCCCGACCAACGGCATCGTGATGAACTCGTCGCTGTTCAGCGGCTACTACGACGGCTACGTGAACCAGGTCTACTCGCAGTACTCCTCGGCCACGCTGTCGGTCGACACCCAGGCGTCCTACGGCACCGTGACCGGCCAGGTCAGCGGGGGCCAGCTGACGTTCAGCGGGGTCGGCTCGTTCGGGCCGCCGTCCGCGGCCGACATCTTCGGCTGCAACAGCGGCCCGTTCAACCCGGCCGGGATGAGCGGCGAAATGCTGGCCATCCTGCCCCGGCTGGCGGCCGCGTTCAACCGGAGCACGCTACTGATCGACTCCAGCCAGCCGGACGGGGAGAACCCGGACGACTACTACGCCAACGCGACCACCAACCACTACGCGCGGCTGGTCCACGCCACCTCCCAGGACCACCGGGGCTACGCCTTCCCCTACGACGACGTGGCCCCGACCGGCGGCGCCGACCAGTCCGGCGCGGTGTCCAGCGGCAGCCCCAGCCTGCTCACGGTCACCCTGGGCTCCGTGCACTGAGGTCCCGGCGGGCGGTGACCGCGAGCCGCGGTCACCGCCCGGCCAACCTCACGCGGCCGGTTTGACAAGGCTCATAACATCGCCGGGTGGGCAAGCCGATCGAGAGCAGGCCGATCGAGAGCCTGCTGCCGACCCGGCCCGGTGGGCTGCGGACCTGCCTGACCGAGCCGGACTGGTGGGCCGACGAACTGCGGGGGCTGCAGGTGATCCGGGACCTGACCGGCCTGACCCTGCCCGGCACGCTGGCGGGCTACCGGACCGTGCCGGGAACCCGAAGCCCCCGGTGGGACTGGCCGGGGCACGCCCTGGTGCACCGGACGGCCACGGTGCACCAGGGGGTGAGCTTGTTCGGCCCGGTGGTGATCGGGCCGGGCTGCGAAGTCGGGCCGCACGCCTCGATCTTCGGGCCGACCGTGGTGCAATCGGATGCGTATGTCGGCCCCAGCGCCGAAATCCGGCGCAGCCTGCTGCTGGCCGGGGCCGAAATCTCGCACCTGAGCTTCGTCGGGCACTCGGTGATCGGGCGGAATGTGCGGCTGGGGGCGTTCTTCTGTTCGGCCGTTCGCAACCTGCGCCGGGGCACAGTGCATATCCTTCGTGCGGGCACGCTGGTGGACACCGGCGAAGAACGGCTCGGCTGTGTCATCGCGGACGGTACCGAGACCGGCGTGCATACCACGGTCATGCCCGGGCGGAGGGTCGTGGCCAGTCCGGTGGTGGCCGCGCACTCGGTGGTGATCAAGAACTGCTGATCCGGTGACCGGCGGCAGCGTGCCGTGATGAATTTGTTGTGAACCGAGCTATCAGGCGTAACCAAGTAACCCGATACTGAATAAGCAGCAATTGCGGTCAATGTCCTTCTGTACCGCGCGTGGAACCTTATGATACTTTGCGACATTGCTACACAGAGGTCCCACTCGAAGCCTTGGAGCTGTTGGTCAGGGAAGCGGACCGGACCGGCCGACCTGACGATTTCCCGGGACAAGCCTCTTTCGAATCACCGATAATCCGGAAGGCCCCTGCCATGAACCCTGCGTGCGTGATCAGTGACTGAGGACCAGACGGCTGCGGCCCAGCCGATGACGTGGCTCGACCGGTACCTCATGGCCTACCGGATCCGGATGGCCGTACGGGAGCTGCCCAAGAACGGCCGCCTGCTGGACATCGGAACGCACGACGGCACCCTGTTCCGTGAGACCGGTGCGACCGGCGTGGGCATCGACCCCGAGCTGATCGACGTACCGGCGCCGGACGGCGTGACCATGATCAAGGGCTTCTTCCCCGGCGACCTGCCGCAGCAGGACAAGCTGTTCGACGCGGCCACCGCGCTGGCCGTGACCGAGCACATCCCGGAAGAGGAGCTGGCCACCTGGGCCAAGTCGCTGGCCGGGATGATGGCACCCGGCGGCGCCATGGTCATCACGGTCCCGGCTCCCACGGTGGACAAGATCCTGCACCTCCTCATCGCCCTGCGGCTGATCGCGGGCATCGAGGCGCACCAGCACCACGGGTTCAAGCCCCAGGACCTGGAAACGATCTTCACCGCTCCGCAGTGGCGGCGGCGCAAGCACCGGCGCTTCCAGCTGGGCCTCAACCACCTCTACGTGTTCGAGCGCACCAAGGACTGAAGCGGCACCGCCGGGTCCAGCAGTTCGCTGATCGCGCGCAGCCTGGTGTCCAGCCCGGTGCGGTCCCGCCGGTTGTAGACCGGTCCGGTGGCGTCGGTCAGCAGGACCCGCGCCGCCGCGACCCCGGTCGCGGCCACCGGCAGCGGGGCCCGCAGGTGACCGGCCAGCTCGCCGATCTCGGCGGCGGCGGCCACGATCCGGCCCCGGCAGAGCAAGGCCCGGGGCCGGTTCGGTGGGCCGTCCGCGGCCACGGCCAGCAGGCGCTCCCAGTTCCCGGCCAGCTGGCGGCGATGGCACAGCGTGACGATCTGCTGGGCGCGGACCGCGAGCAGGCGGTCGGCCTCCGGTGCCTGCCCGGCGGCCAGCCGACGGTCCAGCGACGCCCCGAACAGCCGGGCCAGCAGCCGGTCGGTGGCCCCGGCCCGACGAGCAACCCAGGGCGCCGGATCGGTACCCACGAGAACGGTGCGAGCTGACATGTCTCCATCGTCGGCCGGGCACGATCCCGACGGTAAGTGGCATTATTGACGGTATGCGCGACAAAGCTGCCAATGCCGCGGCCCGGTCCGTGGCCCTGATCGTCTACGACGGGGTGTCCCCGTTCGAGGTCGGCGTGGCCTGCGATGTCTTCGGCGGCCACTACTACGCCGAGGAGTTCGGCGTGCCCTGGTACCAGCTGACCGTGTGCGCGGCCACCCCGTCGGTACGGCTGGACATGGGCCTGCGCATGGACGTGCCGGCCGGCCTGGACGCGGTCCGCACGGCCGGCACCGTGGTGGTGACACCGACCGAGCAGCGCGATCAGATACCCGCGGCCGTGCTCGATGAACTGCGGGCGGCCCGGGCCCGCGGCCAGCGCATCCTGTCCCTGTGCACCGGGGCGTTCATCCTGGCCGAAGCCGGGATCCTGGACGGCCAGCGGGCCACCACCCACTGGGCCGAATGCGCCGACCTGGCCGCGCGCTACCCGCGGGTCACGGTGGACCCGGACGTGCTGTACGTGGACGACGGCGACCTGCTCACCTCGGCGGGCAGCGCGGCCAGCATCGACCTGTGCCTGCACGTGGTGCAGCAGGATTACGGCAGCGAGGTGGCGGCCCGGCTGGCCCGCGACCTGGTGGTGCCGCTGTACCGCGAGGGCGGGCAGGCCCAGTTCATCGACACCCCGATCCCGGCGCTGGCCGACCATGGCCAGCACCTGTTCGCCGACACCCTGACCTGGCTGCAGGCCCACCTCGACCAGGAGGTGACCGTGGCCGACCTGGCCGGCCGGGCGGCCATGAGCCCGCGCACGTTCGCCCGGCGCTTCCAGGCCAGCACCGGCACCACCCCCTACCAGTGGATCGTCCGGGAACGGATCCGGCTGGCCCAGCGGCTGCTGGAGACCACCGACCTGCCGGTCGACACCGTCGCGGTCAAGACCGGGTTCGCCACCGCGGGCAACCTGCGCAAGCACTTCAGCCGGGCCGTGCGGACCAGCCCGCACGCCTACCGGGACGCGTTCCGGGCCAGGCTGAGCCCGGTCCCGGTACGCTGAGCCGGTCCACCGGACGGTCACTCGAACGGTGCCAGCCCCAGACAGTCCCGGACCGTGTTCTCCAGCCGCTCGGCGCGGCCGTGATCGCCGGCACTGCCGGTGACGAAGCCGAACGAGTAGCCGCCGGCCTCGACCCGGCCACCGTAACTGCCGCCCAGGCCGCCCATGCCGTAGCCCTCGTCGTCATCGACGGCGAAGCCGAGCCCCCAGGCCACGTCGCCGCCGAACACCCGGTCCGGCCCCTGGCCCTGCGGTGTGATCGCCTCGGTCAGCAGCCCCGGGCCGAGCAGGCCGCCGGTGGCCAGCGCCTCGTAGAAGCCGGCCAGGGCGCGGGCCGTGCCGTGCCCGTTGATCGCGGGCACCTCGGCCGCCCGCCAGGCCGCGCTGTTGACCACCACCGGGTCCAGATTGCCGGGCGGGTTGCCGGTGGCCCGCGGGTACAGCTCCGGCTTCCCGGCCAGGTTGGCGGCCTGGAAGGTGTCGTCGAGCCCGGTGACGTCGGCGGTCCGGGCCTGCTCGGCCGGGGTCAGCCCGACCGCGAAGTCCAGCCCGCGCGGCCCGCAGATCTCCTCCCGCAGGTAGCGGCCCGGGGTCCGGCCGTCCACGCGGCGGACCAGTTCGCCGACCAGGTGCCCGTAGAACAGGGCTGATTCGCCGTGGGCGGTGCCCGGCGGCCAGCTCGGTTCCTGGGCGGCCAGCAGCCCGCACAGCCAGGACCAGTCCAGGAACGCCGCGGTGGGGGCCGGCTGGTCCAGGGCCACCACCCCGGCCTGGTGCGACAGCACCTGGCGGACGGTGGCCGGGGCGCGGAACTCCGGCCAGTACCGCTGCACCGGCGCGTCCAGGTCCAGCCGGCCCGCCTCGGCCAGGTGCAGCGCGCACACCGCGACGAACGGCTTGCTGACCGAGTACGGCTGGACCAGCGTGTCCTCGCCCCAGCCCCGGGTCCGGCCCTGGTCCGCGTACCCGCCCCACAGGTCGGCCACCAGGTGGCCGTCCGACCAGACCGCGAGCGCGGCGCCGGTCCCCGGCTGAGCCTCGATCACGGTGGCGAACTCCTCGCGGACCACGGCGAACCGCGGATCGACCCGGCCGGAAACGTCCATGTCAGGTACCTCGATGTCAGCTGACGGGGAGGGTGAGGGTCAGCTCGGCGCCCTGGCCGGGCTGACTGCGGGCGGTCAGCTCACCGCCGTGGGCCCGGGCCAGCTCGGCCGCGATGGCCAGCCCGATACCGCTGCCGGAGATCTGTTCGGCCCCGTGGCCGCGCCAGAAGCGGTCGAAGATGTGCGGCAGGTCCTCGGCCGGGATGCCGACGCCGGTGTCGCTGACCCGGAGGACGGCGCCGGCCGGGCCGCGGCTGGTTTCGATGGTGATCCGGCCGCCCTGGGGCGTGAACTTGAGCGCGTTGGTCAGCAGGTTGGTGATCACCTGGTGCAGCCAGCGCTGGTCGGCCCGCACCGGCACCGGGGCCAGGTCCCGGTCCAGGGTCAGGCCGGCCGCCTCGAACCGCCGGGCCAGGCTGTCCGCGGCCGCGGCCGCGATCTCGGCCAGGTCCGCGGGCCGCAGGGCCAGCTGCAGGGCGGCGGCGTCGGCCGCGGCCAGGGTCTGCAGGTCATCGACCATCCGGGCCAGCCGCAGGACCTCATCGCGCAGCGAGGTCAGCTCGGCCGGAGTGGGCTCGGCCACCCCGTCCAGCAGCGCCTCGTGACCGGCCTGCAGTATGGCCACCGGCGTCCGCAGCTCGTGGGCCACGTCGGCCACCAGGTCCCGGCGGAGCTGGTCCTGCCGGTCCAGCGTGGCCGCCATCTGGTCGAACGCCATGGCCAGCTCGCGCAGCTCGCCCGGAGCCCGGATCCCGCCCGCCCGGACCGTGCGGTCCCCGCTGGCCATGGCCCGGGTCACCGCGATCAAGCGGGTGACCGGCCGGGTGATCCGCCGGGCCACGCCCAGGCCGATCAGCAGGGCCAGCAGCGCGGCCAGCCCGGCCGCGCCGGCGATGGCCCGCAGCAGCGCGGTCTCCAGCCCGTGGTCGGCCGCGCCCAGCCCAGCGCCGGTGGAGCGGACCACCACCCCGCCGACCCGCTGGCCGCTGACCACCACCGGGGCGCTGGACTCCGGGCCGGTGTTGGCTCCGAAGCCGCTGGTGGCGGCGACCGGTTTCCCGTTGGCGGTGCGGATGGCCAGGTCGGTGCCGGTCTGGGTGGCCAGGTCGAGCACCGGGGACAGGTCCGCGGCCGACCAGCTGTCGTTCCGGCCCCAGGCGGCCCCGGCCGCGACCGCGATCGCGCTGGTCAGCTCGTGCCGCTGCCGGTTGGCCAGGTCGGACACGTCGGCCGCGCTGAACGCCGCGGTCAGGCCGGCCAGCAGCGCCACCGCGCCCAGGGCCACGCCCAGGAAGGCCAGGGCCAGCCGCAGGCCCAGGGTGTCCGACCGCCCGGTGCCGGTTCCGGCCGGACCGGGCCCGGCGCGGGCGCGGGGCCCTGGTCAGTCATCGCGGCTCAGGCCCAGCCGGTAGCCACCGCCCAGCACGGTCTGCACGATCAGCGGCTGGGCCGGGTCGCTCTCGATCTTGCGGCGCAGGTTCTTCACGTGCGAGTCCACGGTGCGCTCGTAGCCTTCGAACTCGTACCCGCGGACCCGGTTGATCAGCTCGAACCGCGAGTAGACCCGGCCCGGGACGGTGGCCAGCGCGACCAGCACGCCCCACTCGGTCGGCGTCAGGCTGGCCACCTGGCCCCGCACCGTGACCAGCCGCTGGGGCTCGTCGATGACCAGCTCCCCGCCCCCGAACCTGGTCACGCCCTGCTCGGCGGCGGGCCCGCCCCGGCGCAGGATGGCCTGCACCCGCAGGACCAGCTCGCGCGGGCTGAACGGCTTGGTCACGTAGTCGTCGGCGCCCAGCTCCAGACCGCGGATGCGGTCCTCCTCGGAGGTCTTGGCGGTCAGCATGAGGATCGGCGTGGCCGCGCCCGACCGCAGCTCGCGGGCCACGGTCTCCCCCGGCACGTCGGGCAGCCCGAGGTCCAGCACGACCAGGTCCGGCGCGGCCTCGGCGGCCATGGTGATGGCCTCGGCCCCGGATCCCGTGGAGAGCACGGTGAACCCGGCCCGCTCCAGATAGGAGCGCACGAAGTCACGCAGCTTGCGCTCGTCCTCTACGACCAGCACCGTCGCCATGACCTGGCACCGCCCTTCGTCTCCACACCGTCACCATGACAACTTCACCATGAGGTCAAAGCCACCGGGTCAACTGATGATGACAGCACTGGCAACAAGGACGGCGCAGATGACCGGCATGGACCTGATCGTGGTGGCCCCGTGGGTCTTCTTCGGCGTCGCCCTGACCGTGGTCTGCCTCCGGCTGCGCCGGTCCCGGCGTCCGGCGGCACCCCCGCGCGAGCCAGCCCCGCCCGGCCAACGGGCCGATCGACAGGAAGCGTCATGCCCCGAGAAGAATCTGCCACCCCGGCGATAGCCTGGCGGTCGCGGCTGGAAGCCCGCTGGCAGGCCTGGCTGCGTGAGGTCACCGAACTGTCGCTGGCCTACCACGCGGTCGCCCCGGCCAGCGCGGAGGTCCGTGGTGACGGCGCCGACCGGCTGATGCGGCGCGCGGTGGCGGCCCGGCGCCGGCTGGCCGACGTGGAGGACGCGCTGGCCCGGCTGACCGCGGGCACGTTCGGCCGTTGTGAGCAGTGCGGCTCGCGGATCAGCGAGACCGCGCTGGCCCTGGTGCCCGAGACCCGGTACTGCCGGGCCTGCGCGGCCATGGCGGCCAGCGCGGCCGAGGCGCCCCGGGCGGTCAGCGCGGGCGGCCGATGACGGCCTGGGTCTGGGCCGGCACGCTGGCCCTGTTCGCCGTGCTGATCGTGGTGGACCTGGTCGCGACCGGCCGGTCCGACTCCCCCAGCCTGCGCTCGGCCGCGCTGCTGAGCGGCCTGTGGGTGCTGACCGGGGTGAGCTTCGGCATGGTGCTGTGGCTGTGGCGCGGCCAGGCGACGGCCGGGGAGTACTTCGCCGGCTACCTGCTGGAGAAGGCGCTCAGCGTCGACAACATCTTCGTGTTCGTGCTGCTGTTCGCCTCGCTGGCGGTGCCGCCCGCGCTACAGCGACGGGTGCTGTACCTGGGCGTGATCGGCGCGCTGGTGTTGCGCGGTGCTTTTATCGCGGCCGGCGGCGCCCTGATCGAACACCTGAGCTGGATCTTCTACCTGTTCGGAGTGGTCGTGCTGGTGGCCGGCCTGCGGATGTTCCGCGCGGGCGAGGTCACCGACCCCAGCCGCAACCTGGCCGTGCGCGCGCTGCGCCGCATCCTTCCGGTCACGGACAGCTACCATGGCCCCAAGCTGCTGGTCCGGGACGGCGGGCGGACGGTCGCCACGCCGCTGCTGGTGGCCCTGGTCGCCATCGAGGTGACCGACCTGATCTTCGCGCTGGACTCGATCCCGGCCGTGTTCGGCGTGACCCGGGACGTCTACGTGGTGTTCACCTCCAACGCCTTCGCCGTGCTGGGCCTGCGCGCCCTGTACTTCCTGCTGGCGGGCTCGATGGACCGGTTCGTCTACCTGAAGCAGGGGCTGGCCGTGCTGCTGACCTTCATCGGGGTGAAGATGCTGGTGTCGCCGGTGCTGCACCTGCCGGTGACGGTGAGCCTGGCCGTGATCGTCGCGGTCGTCGGCGGCGCGGTCGGCGCCAGCCGGTGGCGGGACCGTCGGGACCGATCCCGGTCCGGCGTGCCCCCGGGGCAAGCCGACCGGTCCCGGCCGCGGGCGGATGCGCCGAACGAGCCGGTGGCTCGATGAGCGTCCTCACCAGCCTGCAGCCGGATTCCGCGCTGTCCTACGCGATCGCGGTCGTGCTCCCGGCCCTGGACGCGGTCCTGCCGGTGGTCCCCAGCGAGACGGCGGTCATCACCCTCGGCGTGGCCACCGCGGGCAGCACCGACCCGCGGATCGCCCTGCTGGTCGCCTGCGTGGCGATCGGGGCCTTCCTGGGCGACAACCTCTGCTACCTGATCGGCCGCCGGTTCGGGCCGTGGGCGGAGCGGCGGTTCTTCTCCTCGGCCAAGGGCGCCCGCCAGCGGGCCTGGGCCGAGCGGTCACTGGAGAAATGGGGCATGCCCCTGATCATCATCTGCCGGTTCATCCCCGGCGGCCGGACCGCCATCACGCTGTGCTGTGGTCTGATCGGCTACTCGCACCGGCGGTTCGTGGCCGCGACCGCGGTGGCCGCGGTCTTCTGGGCCGTGTACTCGTTCTTCCTCGGCCGTCTCGGCGGGAAGGCGTTCGAGGACCGGCCCTGGGCCGGCCTGCTGCTGTCGCTCGGCATCACGCTGGTCATCAGCCTCGCGATCGAGGCCGGGCGCCGGATCGCCAAGGCCCGGTCACGGCGGCGTGACGCCGGACAGGTTGAGCCCGATCACCCCGGCCAGCACCAGCCCGATCGACACCAGCTTGAGCGTGGACACTGCGTCGCCGAGGAATAGCATGCCCACCGCGGCCGCGCCGGACGCCCCGATCCCGGTCCACACCGCGTAGGCCGCGCCCACCTCGAGCCGCCGCAGCGCCACCGTCAGCAGGCTGAAGCTGACCAGCGCGCAGGCCGCGAACAGCACCGTCGGCCACAGCCGGGTCATGCCGTGGCTCAGCTTCAGCGCCACCGCGAACCCCGTCTCGAACAGCCCCGCCGCCACGATCAGCACCCACGCCATCACGTCACCCCTCACGTCCGGGTCCGGCCCTGCCCTTATCGGGCCCTCCACCGGTACCGCCCGGCCAAGGAACCGCCGTGCACCACCGATGGAGCACGGATGGAGACTCCGGGCGCGGCTACGGCGGCCCTCAGTGGGTAGAAGGCCGGCATGAGGGATCGGGCCCGGGACCTGCTGCCGCCGGAGGACGCCACGTCCTGGGAGGAGTTCCAGGCCCGCTGGGTCATCGAACGGGGGCGGTACGCCGACGTCGGGCGGTCCTGGCGGGAGACCGGGCGGATCTGGCTCTCGGTGATCCCGGCCCTGGCCGCGGTGGTGTTCTGGGTGGCTTTCGCGGTGACCGGTCACGGCGTGCGCTGGCTGCTGCTGGTGCTGGCGCTGATCTGCACGGCACTGTTCGGCTGGGCCCTCGGCGGCGTGCTGCAACGGCGCTGGCGGCGGGCCCGCAAGCGGCGCGAACTGGACCGGCTGCGTGACCAGTGGCACACACGGGCCGAGCACGGCGAGATACCGCCGACGACGCCGGGCGGTCCCACCGTGTGGCGGGACGAAATACCCGTCGAACTGCCCGAGGATAAACAGCCGTCATTACCGAAACAACTGTGCGGAGCCGGCCACGAGGAACGGCTCGGCCGCCGATCTGAGTTCATCGTTTCACCGAATGTCGTTGGGTAATTGTCCGACAATATATAAACTCGCCGGTAGCTTTTCGCCATTCCCGGAACCCCGGGCCCGTGCGGCCCGCAGGCCCGGGGTGCCTTACGTGGGCGGCACTGTGGACCGCAAAGCGGACGGGCGACCGGCCACCGGTCGGCCACCACCATGGCGTCGGCCGGGTTGGTGACTTTTCACCGTCTGATTGATAACGTTCAGCCCTTGTCAGACCATCGGTGCCGATGACCCTGGTTATTTGTACTTCGTCACCGTCCAGCCCGGCCATTCCGGCTGGTAATTGGATGCGCTTTTCGGCATTGATGCGCGGTATGGCCGGAACGGTGGCTTCTGGCCCCGGCCGCAACCCGGCCCGGTGGCCTGGGAGCACTACGGAGCGTGAGCCCGCTGCCCGGAAAACGAGGCTTGGTGGGCCGAGTCCGGAACGGTACCGTGCGTGAAAGAGCGCTAGGCGCGAGAAGATGTACGGAAGGTGATCGAGAGCATGACCGCCTCGGACACCCCAGCGTCCCCGCTGGCGGATTCGCGGCGCACCGAGGTTCGCTGGCCGATCCGGGTGGGTGCCCTGCCGGCCCGGGCCGGTGAGTTCAGCGCCCGGCCCGAGTCGGCCCCCAACCTGGCGGCGGCCCTCGTGCCCGGGGCCACCATCGCGCTGGTCACCGGGCGCAGCGCTGGACCGGGATCACCGGACTGGATGCGGGTCTCGGGCAAGACCCAGCTCGCGGTGGCCGCGGCCGAGGCCCTGTGGCAGGCCCGGCAGATCGAGTTCCTGGTCTGGGTCACCGCCACCAGCCGGGCCTCGGTCCTGACCACCTACGGGGAAGCGGCCGCGGCGATCACCGGCAGCGCCCCGGTCGGCAACGCCGAGCCGGTGGCGGCCCGCCTGCTCGGCTGGCTGAACGAGAGCGGCCGCTCGTGGCTGGTGGTCCTGGACGACCTGGCCGGGGCGGCCGACCTGCGCGGACTGTGGCCGGCCGGCCCGACGGGGCGGGTGCTGGTCACCACGGCCGACTCGGCGGCCATGCCGCGGGGCACCCAGACCGTGCCGATCGGCCTCTACAGCAACCGGGAGGCGCTGAACTACCTGATGGGGCGGCTGAGCGCCGACCCCGACCGGCGGCTGGGAGCCATCGACCTGGTCAAGGAGCTGGACTGCGAGCCGCTGGCCCTGGCCCAGGCCTGCTCGGTGATCACCAGCTCGGCCTGGACCTGCCGCGACTACCAGGACGCGTTCGTGCGCCGCCGCGAGCAGATGACCGACCCGGCGGCCGGGTGGCTGCCGGCCGCCGCGGTGAGCTGGACGTTCTGTTTCGAGCAGGCCGACTGGCTGTCGCCGGACGTGCCCACCCAGGCCCTGCTGGCCCTGATCGCCCTGCTGGACGGGCACGCGGTGCCGGCCGGGGTGCTGTCGGCCCCGGCCGCCCGCGACTACCTGGCCGGGTACGGCGGCGCGGCCCGGCCGGACCAGGAGAGCGCGGGCCGGGCCCTGCTGGCGCTGGAACGGTCCGGCCTGCTGACCATCGACCGGACCACCATGCCGCCGATGGTCAGGATGAACACGGTGCTGCAGGGCGCCCTGCGCGCCACCATGCCCGAGGGGATGCTGGACCAGGCGGCCCGGTCCGCGGCCAACTCGCTGCTGGAGGCCTGGCCGGCCGACGAACCGGCCGCCTGGCTGGCCGAGAGCCTGCGGGCCTGCACCACCAGCCTGTGGCAGGCCGCGGGCGACCTGCTGTGGGCGGGCGGCTGTCACCCGGTGCTGATGCGGGCCGGCCAGAGCCTGGACCGTTGCGGGCTGACCGGGCCGGCCGCCGACTACTGGCGCGACCTGGCCTCGGTCAGCGAGCGGCTGCTCGGGGCCGACCACCCGGACACCCTGGCCGCGGTGCAGCGGCTCACCGCGGCCTACCTGGCCGCCGGGCGGACCACGGACGCGGTCCGGTGGGTGCAGTGGGTGCTGGACCGGCGGGCCCGGACCCTGGGCCGGGACCACCGCGACGTGCTGGCCGCCCGGCGGGACCTGGGCCACGCCCTGGTCGCCGCGGGCCAGCTCCAGGACGCGGTCGGCGTGCTGGAGCAGCTGGCCGCGGACACCGAGCGGGTGTACGGCCCGGAGAACCTGGCCACCCTGGGTACCCAGGATGAGCTGGCCGCCGCCTACCTGGCCGTGGGCCTGCCCGGGGCGGCCGCCGACCTGTACCGGCGGACGCTGGCCGGGCGGGAGCGGGCCCAGGGGGCGCGGCACCCGGAGACCCTGATCGCCCGGCAGGGCCTGGGCGACGCCAGCCTGGCCGACGGCCGGATCAAGGATGCGATCTCGGCCTACAAGAAGGCCCTGTCCGGCTGGGAGAAAGAGGTGGGCCGGGACGACCTGCGGACGCTGGCGGCGGCGGGCAAGCTCGGCTCCGCGTACCACAGCCAGGGCAAGATGGCCTCGGCCATCTTCTCCTACGAGCAGGCCCGGTCCGGTTACGAGCGCGCGCTCGGGCCCGACCACCCGGACACGCTCAGCACCGCGCTGCGGCTGGCCCTGGCCTACAACGAGGTGGGGCGGATCGGCGACGCCCGGACCGTGCTCCGGGATACCGCCGCCCGCTGCGAGCGGGTGCTGCCGCCCGGGGACCGGCTGACGACCCAGGTCCAGGCGGCCCTGGCCGATATCGCCGGCGAGTAGCGGGAGCGTAGCAGCCCGGCGCCCGGTTACCGGGCCCGTCTGGTTACCGGGGGGCGCCCGCTCCGCGGCGGTGACGGCTGGCCGACTCGGCCTCCCGGGGCAGCCGGAAGAACGACGACTGCAGCACCGTCCGGGCGATGATCATCATCACCAGGCCGGCCACGATGATCCCGGTCAGCGACCACAGTTCGGCCGCGACCGCCGACAGCAGGGACTTGATCAGGATCCAGGCCAGGAAGCCGGCCGCGGCCAGCGGCAGCAGGCCGAGCACGATCGCGTTCCACAGGCTGGAGACCAGCCGCCGCCGGTAGTACACCACCGTGGCCAGCGCGGTCAGGATGTAGAAGATCGAGAACAGCAGCCCGGTCACGTCGATCACGTCGGTGAAGGCGTTCTGCACCGAGGTGGCCAGGTAGTAGACGGTGCTGAGCACGATGATCAGCACGCCCACGATGACGCTGGCCGCGACCGGGGTGGCGAACCGGCGGGACACGTTGGCCAGGAACTGCGGCAGCACCCGGTAGCTGGCCATGCCGTACACGATGCGGGCGCTGAGCACGATGCCGGTGCCGGTGGTGGCGATGACCGACAGCGCGATGGACAGCGCCATGGCCTTGGCCCAGAACCCGCCGCCGATCGCGTTGGCCACGTCCACCAGCGTGGTGCCGTTCTCGGCGCTGGCGGCCAGCTTGGCCGGGGACAGCACGCCCTGGAAACCGACCTGGGCCAGCGTGTAGATGATGGCCAGCAGGCCGACGGCCAGCATCGCGGCCCGGCCCGGGTTGACCCGGCGGTGCTTGACCTCCTCGTTGACGTACAGGGTGCCGTCCCAGCCGCCGTACACGAACACCGCGACCAGGAAGCCCGCCACCGCGCTGCCGTGACCGCCGATGCCGCTCGGGCTCAGCCAGGCCCGGGTCATGTGCACGACACCGGGATGGGTGCCGGTCACGTAGATCAGCCCGGCGATGGCCAGGCCGACCAGGATCAGGTACTCGACCAGCGCCATGCTGACCTGGACCCGGGCCGTCATCCGGATGCCGACCACCGCGATGATCAGCATGACCAGGCCGGTGGCGGCGCCGATGATCACGTAGTCGGTGGTGCTGGTGGAGTTCGACCCGAACACGGCCAGTACCGAGGGCCCGAGCAGCAGCACCTCGGCGACCGTGCCGATGATGTAGGCCGCCACCATCAGCCACCCGGTCAGGAAGCCCAGGTAGGGGTTGATGGCGCGGCCGACCCACTCGAAGGACGCCCCGCAATTGGCGTTCCACAGGTTCAGCCGGCGGTAGGAGTTGGCGATGACCAGCATGGGGATGGCGGTCAGGATCAGGATCGGCCCGCTGCCGTAGGCGGTGGCCACGGCCAGCGCGGCCAGCGACAGCCCCACGGTGGCCGCGGGGGCCGACGAGGCCATCCCGATGACGGTGTCCTGGGCGACGCCGATCGCGTCGGGCTCGAGCCGGGCCGCGTGTGAGCGCGGCGGGTCCGATACGGGGGCCTTGGTGTAGTCCGCCATCATTTCTCCCATCGGCCCACCCCGCCGCCCCCGCGGGCGGACAGGCCTGACTGCTCGCGCGACGCCGAGGCCGCGGGCGGCGGCTTCGGTGAATGTCACGCTGAGTTCGGCCGCGCCATGACCCGCGAATCCGCCGCGGGCCCCCGGCCACCACTGGCGAGATCATAGCGGTCAAATGTGTCCTGACAATACGCCCGGGGCAATTTTTTGACCTTTCGGGCCAACCCGCTAATGCCGGGCATCGGCTATTTTTCCGCCATTCCGGTTCGGCCCCGGGGTGGCCGGAACTCTGTTGAGCGGAGCCACGCCGGCGCCGCAGCGGTCGGCCCCGGTGGCGGCCTGCCGGGCGGCCGGGCCGCGCGCACGAGGCGCCATCGCCCCAGCCGAGGGGCGCAGTGCGCATTCGCACCCCGCGGGTGGGTGCGAATGCGCAGTCGCCCCGCCCGGGCCCGCGGCGGCTGCTCGGGTCGGGCACCCGGCGCCGTTCCGCGGTCGGCCTGACCGTCGGTGCGGTGGCAGCGACCGCAAATCGTTTGTTCGTGATGTGCATCGTGGCAATGGCGGGGGAAGGACATCGCGGCGGCCGGGAACCAACGATGGCAACGTTGTCTAATGCCGGGCCGGCCTTTTAGCCGAGCCGGGCCGGACTTTATCGGGGCATCGCTTGCTTGCGGCTCAGCAATTAACGGACCCGAATGCGTGACCTTCGGTATCAATGATTGACGGCTAATCGGCCTGACTCAGGGCGTCACCCGGAGTCACCAGCGTGGGTTCGGTGCCGGTCCAGCGGACCAGGACCGGGTCGTGCCCGACCTGGCGGCCGTCGGGCGGACAGATCCGGAAGCCGCCGAACAGCGTGCTGGTGTCCAGGTCCAGCGCGGCCCGCCACAGGTCACCATCGGCGCCGGCCTGGTCCAGGCCGTGCGTGGCCAGCGCGGCCGCGGCCACGGCCTGGATCGCGGGATAGTCCGGCCGCGCCCCGTACCGCGCCGTGTAGGCGGCCAGGAACTCGTCCTCGGCCGGGCCGATGGCCGGCGGCCGGGCCCCCGGCCGACCCGGGAACCACTGCCCGACGCCGTACACTCCGGCCGGGTCCAGGCCGCTGGTGCCGAAGTCGCGGACCCCGGCCGCGACCGCGCCCACCACCCGGGGCGGGCGCCGGGCCGACCGAACCCGCCGGATGACGTCCACGTCCTCCTCGAAGCTGCCCGCGCAGAACAGGTCCCAGGGCCGGTCATCGGCGGGCCCGCCGGACGCCGGCCGTTTGGTCGAGGCCGAGCCGGGCCGGGTCCAGGCCGAGCCGCCGGGCGGCGGCTTCGGCGCCGGCCGCGACCTGACGGCCGAAGCCGCCCCGGCCCGGCGCGATCCACAACCGGGCCCGGGCCGGCGCCGCCGCCAGGTGGGCCACGAAAGGTTCGGCGTACCGGGTGGCCGGGGTCAGGATCGACACCAGGTGACCCGGATGGGCGGCCTGCACGTCGTCGCCGGCCCCGCCGTGGTTCCACAGCAGCCAGCCCCGCTCGGCGGCCAGCCGCCCGGCCACCCGCATCAACCCGGTCGAGTAGGGCCCGAGCAGCAGGTCGCACCGGCCCGCCACCACCGGCAGGGCCGCGGCCAGCGTGGCCGAGTTGCTGCGGTCGTCGGCCACGGTCAGCGCGACCCGGCCCCCCGCCAGCTCCCGCCAGATCCCCAGCGCGCGCTCGGCCTGGATCCCGAACCTGGCGTAGCGCCCGGTCAGGGACAGGCAGACCCCGACGCGGACCGGATCAGGCCTTGCCGCTGTCCTCGCCGTCCCGGGAGGGCGATTTCTGCGTGGTCAGCGACCGCGGCGGGTTGGACAGCTCGGACACCTTGCGGTCGCCCGCGCCGTAGCCGCCGCGCTCCTCGTCCCTGATATCCGCCATGGCCACCCCATCAAGCCGGTATGTACTCAAGGTACGCGACCTCCTCCCAGCGGACCAGCACGCTGATCCCGCGCAGCCGGGGCGCGCCCCGTTCGTCCACTACGAACGCGCCGGTGTCCGGGTCGCATTCCGCGGTCTCGATCAGGAACAGGTCCTGATCCTCGGGGTATCCGGCCGCGTAGGAGCGCAGGCCGCCGGTGTCGGACTGGGCGTAGGCGCCGACGATCCAGCCGCCTTCCTTCATCCGGAGGCGGATCCATCCGGTCAGAGCCTCGCGCCCGAACAGGTGGTCCCAGGCGCGGGGCGCGGGTGAGGGACCAGTGATCTTCAGCGCCCACGACCGGCGCCGCCGCGTCCCGTGCCCCACGAGGTGACCGCAGGCGGTCGGCACCACCACGTAGGCCACGACCAGGGCCCACAGCCACCACGGCAGCGCCGCCCCGCGAGCCAGCCGCCCGCTGTGCACGTAGGTCCCGTAGAGCACGTAGGTGATGGGCGCGCCCAGCGCCTGGAAGACGGCCGACGTCCCGATGAACCGCAGCAGCCGGTCGGACAGGCTCAGCCCCCAGCCGCCCGCCTGCCGCTCGAACGCCCACACGTACAGGGCCCCCGGCAGCATGGCGAGCAGGAACACTCCCAATGCCTGGAATGTGCTGACCATGATGCCCGTCATCTAAGCGCCCGGCACCGACAGCAACCCGGCCCCGGTCCCCAATAGCGCCCCGATTGTGACCCGGGCGCGCGAGCCGGGAGCGTGAGCCGGGAGCGTGAGCCGGCTGGGCGGTTGATTTCGCCGGCCGGGCCGGGGTTTCATGGGGACCGTGCCGCCCCGTCTCATGGCGCTGAGCGTGCAGTTGATCCAGGTCCATCAGGCGCTTCGGGAGCGCCTGGCGTCCCTGCGCCCGGATGCGACCGCCGTCCCCGGCGATCTGCTCAGCCACTGCCTCAGCTTCTGCGCCGCCATCCACACCCATCACACCGGCGAAGACCACGAACTGTTCCCCGCCCTGACCGCCGCCCACCCCGAGCTGACCCCGGTCATCGGCAAGCTCGAGGAGGACCACGTGCTGGTGGCCGGGATCCTGGGGCAGCTTCGCGACCTGCTGGCGTCACGCCCGGAGCCGGCCGCGCTGCAGCGGGAACTCGACGGGCTGACCGCCATCCTTGAATCGCACTTCAGCTTCGAGGAACGCCGCATCGCCGCCGCCCTGGACGCGCTCGCCCCGGAAAACCAGTTTCCGGCGGTGTTCAGCCCTGCTGACAATCCGACGTGAGCGAACACCAGGACCCTGGGTCCGCCCAGCGCGGCGAGGAGCCGTCGGCCGCCTGCTTTGTCTGCCGCAAGCACCGGGAGCAGGGATCCCTGGTGCCGGGCGGACCCGTGGGCGCCGACGACCTGGTCCTGGTCTCCCATCTGTCCCCGGGAGCACCGGGCCGGGATGGGCACCCGGTCTACCTGGGACATCTGCTGGTGGAGCCGCGCCGGCACGCGCCCGGCCTGCCCGACCTGACCCGCGCCGAGGCCGAGCGGGTCGGCTGGTGGTGCACCGCGGCCAGCCAGGCGCTGCGCGACGGGGCCACGGCGCGGTCGACCAGTGGCCTGGCGCCCGCGCCCGTACCGGCCGCGCCAGCGGTCGGGCGACTGGCCCGCGCCGGGCCTTGCGCAGGGTCACGTCCATGGACGGGGCCCAGGTCACGCCGTCCGGGCTGGATTCGTGCCGGCAGACCTGGGTGGTGCCGCCGTCGGTCAGGGTCACGGTGCTCCGGGTCCGGGCCCGATCCAGCGGATGGTGTCGCCGTCGATCTCCATCCGGGACCGGTGCACGTTGCCGAAGCTGTCGTAGAAGGTCGACTGGTAGGCGTCACCGTCGACCCCGATGATCTCGACCCCGCCGACCGACTGGCCGCCGATCTTCCCGAACGCCGAGTGCACGACGAAGAAGCCGCCCGGCGCCCACTCGTACACGTCGCTGGTCAGGATCGGGACCGACGGGACGTCGCCGGACGCGATGGTGTGACCTTCGTTGATCCAGTTGCCGATGAGCACGGCCAGCGCCTCGTGGCGGTGGTCGCGGACGGGCGCGGCCTGGTCGGTGGCCTCAACCCCGGCCGCCACGGCGACGACGCGGGCGGACGTGGTGTCAGACATCGGGCTCCTCAGGCAGTGCGGTCGGGCTTTGTCTTCACCTCAGACGGTCTGCCGCCGCGAGACTAAGCGGTCAAGCGACTGAGCAGCGTAGCCAGCTCGGCATCGGACAGGCCATTGGCGAGTAGACCGACCACCATTGCGGCTTCTGGAAGTTGATCGCGCCTAAGTAGTTCACCCGACGCATGGACCGGGGAACGGCCCGGCGGCCAGGCCAGCCAGCCTGATCACCGGTAGTTCACCCGATAGCTGACCCCGGCCGCCCGCGCCTAGCGTCGAGGTATGTCACACGATGAAGTTGAAGCAAGGCCCGGTGGGGGCGGCCCCGTCCGCCGGGGCGTGGCCCTCACCCCCATGGAAACCCGGCGGGACGTCATCGTCCGGACCGCGATACTGGCCGACGAACTCGGGTACGAGACGTTCGGCCTGCCCGAGGGGTGGGGATTGGACGCGGGCCCGGTTCTGACCGAAATCGCGCTCCGGACCAGCCGGATCCGCCTGGTGTCCAGCATCCTTTCGGTCTGGGGGCGCACCCCGGCCACGCTGGCCATGACCGCCGCCACCCTGGATCAGATCAGCGGCGGCCGCTACGTGCTGGGCCTGGGGACCAGCACCAAGGCGCTGGTGGAGGGCTTCCACGGGCTGGCCTTCGACCACCCGGCGGCCAAGCTGCGCGCGGTGGTGGGCGAGGTTCGCGGGCTGCTGTCCGGGCAGCCCGCTCAGCTCGGGCCGGCCGCCGGTGCCGCCGGTGCCGCCGCGCGCCCGTTGCGCCTGGGTCAGCCGCCAGCGCCCGAGCTGCCGATCTGGGTCGCCGCACTGGGGCGGCACACCGTGCGGGTGGCCGCCGAACTCGGCGATGGCTGGATCCCCGCGCTGGTGGCCCGGGACCGCCTGCCCGGCTGGGCGGCCGAGCTCCGCCAGCGGCGCGAGGCCACGGTGCCCGCGGCGCGGCCGTTCACGGTGGCGGCGGGCCCGCTGACCGTGGTCGGCGACGACACGAGTGCGGCCCGGGCCATCGCGGCC
This sequence comes from uncultured Actinomycetes bacterium, assembly GCA_963828445.1. GTDB lineage: Bacteria > Actinomycetota > Actinomycetes > Streptosporangiales > Streptosporangiaceae > Bog-532. The sequence goes on along the minus strand of CAWHFP010000039.1, from coordinate 60,553 downwards.
ACCGGCGTCGCCTGGTACCTGAGCGCCATGGGCGAGGTCTACGCCAGGTCGGTGTCCGGCCAGGGCTACGCGGCCGAGGTTCAGGCGATCATCGCCGCCAACCCGCGCCCCAGCCCCCGGCAGGGCACGGTCCCGGCCGAGGCCCAGGGCGTTCTCGATCAGCTCGCGGTCTACGGCCCTGGCGAGCAGGTCCGTGAGCAGCTGCAGGGCTGGGACGCCGCCGCCGACATCGTCACCCTCATGCTGCCGCCGGGCCTGCCCGGGCCCACCATCGACGCGACCCTGCGCGCGGCGGCCCCAGGCGTCGGCCCCCGGCCGCGGCCCGCCTACGCCGCCGTCGGCTGACCCGCGCGTCCGCCCGCCGTCAGGGCAGCAGGATGAGCTTGCCGTGGGCCTGGCCGGTGAGGCTGGTCGCCAGGGCGGCGCGCCAGTCGTCCAGCGGGAAGGTGGCCGCGATCGGGATGGTGAACTTGCCGTCGGCGGCCAGCTGAGCGAACTCGGCGAACACGGCCGGGCGGTCGAAGGGCACCCGGTGCTCTTCGTGGAAGCTGTCGCGGACGCCGAGCTCGGCGGCGGCCTCGAAGTCGGAGATGGTGAGGACCCGCCGGGGGTCGCCGCCCGCGACCTGGACCAGATCGGGCAGGGCCCCGCCGACCGGAGCGGTGTCGAGGACCAGGTCGGCCGGGCCACCGGTGAGGGCGCGGACCCGGCCGGCCATGCCGTCGCCGTAGGCGGTCACGGCGGCGCCCAGGTCACCGAGCCGCTGAGCGTGGGCCGGCCCGGCGGTGGCGATGACCCGGGCGCCGCGCAGGAGGGCGATCTGCACGGCGGCGAACCCGACCATGCTGCCGGCGCCGTGGATGACAATCGTGTGCTCGGCCGACAGCCCCAGCTGGGCCAGGTGCCGGTAGGCGGTCTCCAGCGCCATCGGCAGCGCGGCCGCCTCGGTGAGGTCGAGTCCGGCGGGCACCGGGGTCCAGTGGTCCATGACGGCCCGGTCGGACGCGCCGGCCGCCGGGGCGCCACGCCAGTCGGCGGTGCCGAACACCAGGTCGCCCACTGCCACGTCGGTGACCCCGGCGCCGACGGCGTCGACGGTGCCGGACACGTCGATGCCGATGCCGCGGGGCAGGTCGCCCGCGAACAGGCCCCGGCACAGGGCCCAGTCGGCCGGGTTCAGCCCGCAGGCCTGCACGGCCACCCGGACACGCCCGGCGCCCGGCGCGGGCACGGGGATCGTCTCCAGCCGCAGAACGTCGGCGGGCTCGCCGTAGTCGTGGAAGCGCACGGTGCGGGTGTCACCGGTCGCGGCATCATGGTCGGTCATCGTGTCTCCCAGATTTTTATCGAAGGTCGCGGTCAGGCCGCCTGGGCCGGGAAATAGTCGCCGGTGGCCAGGTCGTCCAGGAGGCTGGCGTGGGTGGGGGCCCAGCCGAGCAGGGCCCGGGTGTGCGCGCTGGAGGCGGGCGCGTCGGTGGCGAAGACCCGGGCCAGGAACGGGTCGCCGAAGTGCTCGGTCGCCCGCTCCAAGGTCAGGGCGGCGGTTGGGAGGCGCAGGTTCCGGGCCACCTGCCCGGCGATGCTCTCCAGGGTGATCGCGCTCTCGCCCGCGCCGTGCAGGACGCTGCCCGCGGGCGCCTGCTCCAGGGCCAGGCGGAACAGGACGGCCGCGTCCAGGCGGTGGATTGCGGGCCAGCGGTTGGCGCCGTCACCGATGTAGGCCGAGACGCCGGTCCGGCGCGCGGCCGCGATCAGCATGGGGATGAACCCGTAGTCGCCCGGGCCGTGCACGGTGGGGGCCAGCCGGACGACGCTGGACCTGACCCCCTGGGCGGCGAAGGCCAGGCAGGCCTGCTCGCCCGGGATCCGGAAGCTGGCGATCGACTCGGGGTCGGGCGCGTCCGGCTCGGCGGCGACCCGGCCCGCGGACATGACCAGCGTGCCGGACGTGCTCACGAACGGCTGGCCCGAGCCGGCCAGGGCCTGGCCGAGCGCCTCGATGGCGGTGACATCGCGCCGGATCAGGTCCTCGGGATCGGCGAAGCTGCCCCCGAACGCCAGGTGGACGACCCCATCGGCGGCCCGGGCTCCCGCTTGCAGGCGTTCGGTGTCCTCCAGCGCACCGGGCCAGGCGCGGGCGCCGAGTTCCCGGAGCCGATCTGCCGCCGCGTCAGACCGGGCCAGTCCGGTGACGGTGTGACCGGCCGCGATGAGCTCGGCGACGATGGCCGGGCCGGTCAGCCCGGAGCCGCCGGTGACAAAAACGTGCATGCTGTCTCCTCCGCCAGGGGAAACTGAGATCCAAACGGACTATGCTCCGTTTACGAGGACTACCGTAGCACATAAGTGGAGCGTGATCCGTTTTGGCTGAGGCCGAGGCTCAGAACCTGCGCGCGGACGAACCACGGGCCCTGCCCGCGGACGAAGCCCGGGCCCTGCGCGCGGACGCGGCCCGGAACCGCGACACCCTGCTCGCCGTGGCCACCCGCGTGTTCGCGGCGTCGGACGGTGACCCGTCGATGCGGGCCATCGCCCGCGAGGCCGGCGTCGGCATCGCCACCCTCTACCGGCACTTCCCGACCCGCGAGTCCCTGGTCAGCGCGGTCTACCAGGACCAGGTGGAACGCCTGACGGCCGGGGCCCGCGACCTGCTCGCCGAGTTCCCGCCCGCCGAGGCGATGCGCCGCTGGATGGATCTGTTCGGCGACTGGCTGGCCACCAAGCACGGCATGCTCGACACCCTGCTGGCCATGGTCGAATCCGGCGCGATGGCCAACGCCCAGGGCCGCGGCGAGCTGCTGGAAGCCATCACGTCGATCCTCGACGCCGGCCGCTCGGCCGGCGACCTACGCGCCGACGTCACCGCCGAAGACATCGCCGCCGCCCTGGTCGGCATCTTCACCGTGGCCGGCCAGCCCCCCAGCTACCCCCAGGCCGCCCGCCTGCTCAACTTGCTCAGGGACGGCCTCAGCCCCGGCCACCTCCCGCTGGCGCCGCCGCCCGCCTAGCTGGACCGGGCCGGTCAGCTGGCGTGGAGGTCGCGGTCGATCCACTTGTGGAGATCCGGCGACTCGAACGTGGCCAGCCGCTCCAGCAGCCGGTCCGGCTGGTCGTCGAAGTAGATCCCATCGCGGTGCTCGCGGCGGACGAAGCCCTCGGTGACCATGAGGTCGAGCTGTTCCATGGTCGGCGCGAAGAACCCGTTGACGTTCAGGAAACCGGTTGGCTTGTCCTGCAGGCGCAGCTGCGTCCAGCTGACCGCCTCGAACGCCTCCTCCAAGGTCCCGAGGCCGCCCGGCAGCACGATGAACGCGTCCGACAGCTCGGCCATGAGGGCCTTGCGCTCGTGCATGCCGTCGACCAGACGCAGTTCGCTGAGCTCGCCGTGCGGCGGCTCCGCCCCGGCGGCCAGCCAGCGAGGCAGCACCCCGGTCACCCCCCCGCCCGCGCCGAGCGCGGCGTCAGCGACGGTACCCATGAGCCCGGTGCTGGCTCCGCCGTACACCAGCCGGATGCCCCGCCCGGCCAGCAGCCGCCCAACCTCCCGCGCCGCCTGCTCATAGGCCCCGTTGGCACCCCGGTTGCTGCCACAGAACACGCACACCGCCGCCAGCTTCAGGCTCATGCTGGCATCATCCAACAGCCCGGGACCCAGGAGCGAGCCAATTTCGAAGTGCTTGTCTTACAATGGTCGTATGACAGCGACGACCATCAGCTTCCGTGCTGACGAACAGACAATGGCTGAGCTTCGCCAGTTGGCTGAGGGCGGGAATCTGTCTGACGCGATTCGCGAGCTCATCCATGCCCAGTACAAAGCCCGGCTGTACGCGGAGGCCGCCCGCGACGCCGAGAGGTTGCGCGAGAACCCGGACGACCTGGCCGAGATCAAGGCCGTGAACGAAGAGCTGGACGACATCAGTGCGTGGTGACCTCTACCGGCTGCGCCCCCCGAAAGACGCGGCCGGGCATGAACAGCGCGGCCCCAGGTACGCGGTGGCCATCCAGAGCGATCGCATTCCGCTGTCCACGCTGATCGTCGCCCCCACCTCGACCAGTGCGCAGCCTGCTGTTTTCCGCCCGGAGATAGACATGGATGGGACCAGGACTCGCGTGCTCGTTGATCAGATGCGTGCCGTTGACGCGACCCGGCTCGGTGATTTCGCTGGCCGCCTCGATGCCGTCGAGACCGCAGAAATCGACCGGGCCGTCCGCCTGGTGCTCGGCGTCCTATGAGGCGGCCTTCGCGAAGCCGGAGTCAGCCCGATCTGCGCCGACGGGTCACAATGGGCGAATGGTTCACAACGTTGCTCTCGTGCTTGGTGGTGGCGGGGCGGCCGGGAACGCATGGCAGATCGGTGTCATTGCTGGCCTGGCCGAAGCCGGTCTCGATCTGACCGAGGCCGCCGATCTGGTCATCGGCACCTCGGCCGGGGCCACCGCGGCCGCGCAGGTGCGCAGCGGACTACCGCCGGCCGAACTGCTGGCCTCGGTGCTGTCCGGGCCGGCGCAACCGGCCGGGCCGAACCGGGAACGGCCGCCGTCCCGGCCGATGGCGCCGGTGTACGAGCGGATGCGGGCCATCGGGGCCGCCGCCACCTCGGCCGCCGAGCTGCAGCGGGCCATGGGCGCGTTCGGGCTGGAGAGCGACCCCGCTCTCGGACCCGTGGCGGGAGAGCAGCGGCGCGCCCTGGTCGCCGCCCGGTTGCCCGGCCCGCAATGGCCGGACCGGCCGATGATCGTGGTCGCCCTCAACGCGCACACCGGCGAGCTGGCTGCGTTCGACCGTGATTCCGGGGTCGACCTGGTGGATGCGGTCACCGCCAGCACCGCACTGCCCGGCCTGGTCCCCACGCACAGCATCAACGGCACCCACTACATCAACGGCGGCGTCCGCTCCAACGAAAACGCCGACCTGGCCGCGGGCTACGCCAACGTCGTGGTGCTGTCGCCGTTCGGCGGGCGGAGCCGGACGCCCCCCGAGGGCCAGTTCGAGGGCCTGCGCCGGCTACCGGGCGCGGACCTGGCCAGCCAGGTCGAGGGCCTGCGCCAGCAGGGCAGCCGCGTCGAGGTGATCACCCCGGACGCCGAATCCCACGCCGCGATGGGCACGAACCAGATGGATCCGGCCACCCGCGCCCCCGCGGCCCGGGCCGGTTTCGCCCAGGGCCAGCGGGAAGCGGCCCGCCTGACGTTCCGTTAACGGGCCAGGATCGTCGGGACGTACTCCAGGAGCTGGATGCGGCCATCGAAGGTGCGGCTGCCGGTCATCTCCAGGGCGACATCGGGATAGCCGTCGTAGATGCGTTCCCGGCCGGTGCTGCCGGTGATGACGGGAAAGACAACCACGCGGAAGCGATCCACGAGACCGGCCTTCAGCAGGGAACGGCACAGGGTCAGGCTGCCGATGGTGCGCATCGGCTTGGCCGCCTTGTCCTTCAGCTCGCGCACGGCCTCGATCGGGTCCTGGGTCACGAGCTGCGTGTTGGCCCAGGACAGGGGCTCACTCAGGGTCGTCGAGAAGACGACCTTCGACATGGCCGCCAGGCCATCGGTGCCCGGCTCGCCCCCGGCGGCGAACCCCGACATGAGCCGGTAGGTGGCCGCCCCCATCAGCACCGTGTAGTCCGCTTCCGGCTGCTCTCCCAGCCAGGCCAGGTATTCGGGACCTTCCAGTCCCCACCAGCCCGGCCAGCCCTCGGCCGCGGCATAGCCATCGAGCGAAGTGATGAAGTCGATCAGGAGTTCTGGCATTGGGATGTCCGCCTCCTCTACCTCAGCGATTGAAACGACAGTTGAGACGCCCAACCAGCCAGGAAGTCATCGGCCAGGTCAGCTCAGCTCCGGACGGGCTCGGGGACGCGCTCCAGCCAGATCTCGCGCCAGTAGGCGTAGATCTTGCGGGGGCAGCTGCGGTGGAAGTCGGCCGTACAGACCACATTGGAGAGGATGACGCAGGGCGTCTTCATCGTGATCATCTTGCCGGTCGGCTCGTCGATGATCTGGTTGACGCGGTGGTGCACCTGCACCACCTGCCCGCAGTACCGCAGCATCTCCCGGTCGAAGTAGAGGCCCCGGTTGCGGTAGTCGCTGTTCAGCGTCTTCTCGATCTCCGCGGCCGATTTCACCCGGACCCATTCGCCCGGTTGCAGATCGAGCTTCTCCACCGGGCCCTTGGTCGCGGTCCCCAACAGGAACGGATAGCGGTTGCCGCCGCGGATCCGGAGCCGGGCCGGGAGCTTGCGGGAGAGGTCCTGGAACTGGTTGAAGGCACCGACGAGGATCCCCCGCCCTACGCTCCAGACCGACGCGTTGCCGTAGCGAACGTCGTCAACGTACTGCCTGGCATCGTGCATCGGGATGACCCGGCCGACGGCCCGCGGAAGCTCTGTGGCCTGACAGGAGTAGAGCGTCTCACCGGCCTCCGCCTGCTCGGCCGCGGGCCGGCAACCGCCGTGGGCCACTTCCGCCAGCCGCTGCGGCGTGCATGCGGCCCGCGGCGTGGCCTCTGGCTGCGTGACCGCGGCGATCGGCAGCGTCCGCCGGCCCGGCGCACCGGAGCCGGCGCTGTTGCCGGTGGCCGGCTTGAGCCAACTCGTCTTCCAGTAGATGAGGCAGCCCGCCTGGCACCCTCCGTGGGCCTGCCCGTCGCAACGCACGTCGGTCAGGTGGACCGTGTTCCGCATCTCGCGCATGCCGGACCAGTTGACCGTGTCGCAGGTCTTGCCGGCGATCTTGTCGATTCGGAACGTCCGGCCGCAATACTGCAGCATCTCCGGCATGAACTGCAGGGAGTCGTGTTCGCCGCGCGAATCCAGCCCGGCCAGGATCTCCTCGGCCGACCTGACCTCCACGAGGTCACCCAGCGCGAACCTGTCGACCGTCTTCGGTCGAGTTCCAACCACCACCACGTACTCCTTGTCGGTTCGAGATGTCACTTGCGTCCGCGCGGGTCGGAGCACATTCCTCATCGGTTCGGTCGGCAGCTCCACGACGGGCCACGCCAGCCGTTCTTAGATAGATGCTGAAGCAGGGGAGGAAAATACCTTTGCGGCCAATCCAATACTCAGCGCCCGGGCAAGCTTCCGTCCGTTTCCAAGCTCGGCGTCACCGACATGGATTCGAGCACCATAGGGGGCTGGCTCTTCCCGACGCACGCTGATGCTGCTCCAGCTGCGAGCAGATCAACAGCTACAAGCGCCCCGAACGGCACGGGAAGGTCGATATCCCGCTCTGGCGGCATCTGAGGTCGATACCACGATCTAGACCACTTCTTGCCACAGATATAGATGCCACCGGTTGGCACGCCGCGACGACTCTGGCCCGGCCGATAATTGAGAATGAAAAACGCCCGGCTCATAAAAACCGGGCGTTAAGCAAGCGAGAACAGGGTGGTCAGGGGCGGGGTCGAACCGCCGACCTTCCGCTTTTCAGGCGGACGCTCGTACCAACTGAGCTACCTGACCGTAGGGGCTGACGGTACCGCCGCTCTCCCCAGAGCGGTCCTGACGGGATTTGAACCCGCGACCTCCACCTTGACAGGGTGGCGAGCACTCCGAGCTGCTCTACAGGACCTTGCGTCTGCCAGCTTATGCCAGCAGGTGCCCCCAACGGGATTCGAACCCGTGCCGCCGCCTTGAAAGGGCGGTGTCCTGGGCCACTAGACGATGGGGGCCCGGCGAATGATGCTGCCGTTTCCGTGGCGTCTGCCGTCGGGGACTTCGCCAGCATAGGGGACGGAGGCACCAGTCAGCAAAACGCTACGTCAGTCAGTTTACCGGGACCGGGCGTCACCTGGCCGGGGCTGGCCAACCATCACGGGCGGGTAACGCTTGGCCGGACTGTGCGCGGGGAACACTGCAGGTCATGAGGGGTACGACGGGGAAGGCCGGGGGCGATAGGTGACGATCCCCTTGCCAACCGGGCCAATGTTCGCCACGGTATGCAACAGAGAGGTAACGCACGGAAACTGTGAAAGTGATACCCGTCACATTCGTAGGGGGACAGGCGCGTGTCGCCACACCGGCGCCCGGGACCCGGGACGCTAGGATCGCCGGACACACCGGCTCCGGACCACGGGGCGGCCCATCGGGGCGCGCCCGTGGAGGTTCGCCCGGGCCTGCGCGCCGGGGGGCGCATGACCAGGCCAGAGGCGCGGGGGGAGCCACCGGACACGGAGGCATGGGCGCTGAGGCCTGACACGCACGACGACGTAATCGGCATGCCCGGAGGCAGGCCGCCGGCACCCCGCCCGCACGATGAGGCGTGGGTCGCCGATCCGGACCCGGAAGAGCCACCCCGTGACCTTCGATATGAAAAAGGACCCGACGACGAGTCGGCCCAGGGGCGGCACCGGCGGGCCCGTGAGAAGCAGGCCACCTACCGGGAAGTGTTCGCGATCCGCGAGTTCCGCGGCGTGTGGTTCGCGCAGGTGCTCTCGTACGCCGGGGACCAGTTCGCGCAGGTCGCGATCGCGGTGCTGGTGTACCACCGGACCGGATCGGCGCTGCTGACCGCGCTGGCCTACGCGCTGACCTACCTGCCGCCGATCGCGGGCGGCCCGCTGCTGTCCGGGCTGGCCGACCTGTTCCCGCGGCGCCGGGTGATGATCGCCTGCGACCTGATCCGGGCCGGGCTGGTGTCGCTGATGGCCATCCCCAGCATGCCGTTCGCGGGCCTGTGCGGGCTGCTGTTCGTCACCGTGCTGCTCGGCGCCCCGTTCACCTCGGCCCGGTCGGCGCTGCTGCCGGACATCCTGCGCGGGGACAAGTTCGTGGTCGGGTCGGCCATCGGGAACATCAGCTTCCAGGCCAGCCAGGTCGTGGGCTTCGTGGCCGGGGCCGCGGTGGTGGCCGTGCTCAACCCGTACCGGACCCTGGCCACCGACGCGGTGACGTTCCTGCTGTCGGCCGTGATCGTGACCGGCTGGGTCAAGCGCCGGGACGCGCCCGAGCGCGAGCCGGGTCAGCGCCCGTCGCTGTGGGCGGTGTCCCGGGACGGCATGGCCATGGTCTTCGGCGATCCGGTGCTGCGCACGCTGGTGTTGTTCGGCTGGCTGGCCGGCTTCTGCATCGTGCCGGAAGGCCTGGCCGCGCCGTACGCGCACTCGCTGCACGGCGACGCGCTGACCGTCGGCCTGCTGATGGCGGCCATGCCGGTGGGCGTGGTGGTGGGCTCGTTCGCGTTCGGCCGCCTGGTGACGCCGTCCGGCCGGCTCCGGATCATGGGCTGGCTGGCCATGGCGTCCTGCGCGCCGCTGATCGGCAGCGCGTTCTCCCCGCCGCTGTGGGTGGTGCTGGTGCTGTGGGCGCTGGCCGGCGCGGGCGAGGCCTACCAGCTGGCGGCGGCGGCCGCGTTCGTGCAGAGCCTCACCCCGTCGGGCCGGGGCCGGGCCTTCGGGCTGGCCCAGTCCGGGCTGCTGGCCGTGCAGGGGCTGGGCATCCTGGCCGGCGGCGCGGTGGCCAACGCCGTCGGCGCGCCGGTCGCGGTGGGCCTGTCCGGGATGCTGGGCCTGTGCGCCGCGGTCATCCTGGCCATGAGCTGGACGCTGCGCCGCGGCGAGGTGATCGCGGCCGCGCGGGCCCAGACCGGCGCCGACCGCTAGCGAGCCGCACCGGCGGCGGCTAGCGGGTCTTGTTGATCAGGTTCTCGACGATGGACGAGTTCTCGCCCTCCTCCGGGATCATGGCCCAGGCGACCAGGTAGATCAGGGCACCCAGGCCCCAGAAGATCGTGAACACCGCGAAACCGAGCCGGATCAGGTTGGCGTCGACCCCGAAGTAGGCGGACAGGCCGGCGCAGACTCCGGCCACCAGCCGGCCCTCCCGGCGCCGGACCAGCTTCCTGGCCGGAGCGGCCCCGTGGCCGTTGTTCTCACTCATGGTTGTGATCATGCCCCGGGACGGAACTTCTGGCCTACGAAATTTCCCGGTTAACTAAGCGGTAACTACGCTGGGGGCAGCGAGCCGAGAGAGGACGTGCTGATGCCATCCGCCACCCCCGCCGCCGACCTGCTGCGCATCGACGACCAGCTCACCCCCGACGAGCGCCTGGTCCGCGACACGGTCCGCGAGTTCACCGCCGACCGGATCGACCCCCACATCGCCGACTGGTTCGAAGCCGGCACGGTCCCCCGCGATCTAATGCCTGAGCTGGGCAAGCTGGGCCTGCTGGGCATGCACCTGACCGGCTACGGGTGCGCCGGGATGGGGGCCGTCGCCTACGGCGTGGCCTGCCGGGAACTGGAAGCCGCCGACTCCGGGCTGCGCAGCACGGTCTCCGTGCAGGGATCGCTGGCCATGTTCCCGATCTGGAAGTACGGGTCGGACCAGCAGAAGGAGGAGTGGCTGCCCAAGATGGCCACCGGCGAAGCCGTCGGCTGCTTCGGCCTGACCGAGCCCGACCACGGCTCGGACCCGAGTGGCATGAGCACCCGGGCCCGCCGCGACGGCTCGGACTGGCTGCTGTCCGGGTCCAAGATGTGGATCACCAACGGCAGCATCGCCGACATCGCGGTGGTGTGGGCTTCCACCGACGAGGGCGTGCGCGGCTTCCTGGTCCCGCGGGACACCCCCGGCTTCACCACCAACGACATGCACAAGAAGATGGCGCTGCGGGCGTCGATCACGTCCGAGCTGCACTTTGACGATGTTCGGCTGCCGGAGTCGGCCATGCTTCCGGGGGTCCAAGGGCTGAAAGGTCCCCTGTCCTGCTTGTCCGAGGCGCGCTACGGGATCTTGTGGGGCGTCACCGGCGCGGCCCGGGCCTGCTTCGACGCGGCCGTGGCCTACGCCGGGTCGCGGGAGCAGTTCGGGCAGCCGATCGGCGGCTTCCAGCTGACCCAGGGCAAGCTGGCCTGGATGGCGTCCGACCTGGGCCGGGCTCAGCTGCTGGCGTTGCATCTGGGGCGGCTGAAGGAAGCGGGGCCGCTCCGTCCCGAGCAGGTCAGCCTGGGCAAGATGAGCAACGTCCGGACCGCCATCGACATCGCCCGCCAGGCCCGGACGATCCTGGGGGCCAACGGGGTGACGCTGGAGTACCCGGCGATCCGGCACGCCAACAACCTCGAGGCGGTGCTGACCTACGAGGGCACCGAGGAGATCCACATGCTGGCCATCGGGCAGGCCATCACCGGGATCTCGGCCTACCGGTAGGGCGCGGCGGCGCGGGGCCCCGAGCAGGCCGGGCTGGGGGCGCTGCGTTCATCCGAGATCGTCGGTACTCTTCATGGTGGCGCGCAACCGTGCGCCAACGGGGCGCTAGCTCAATGGCAGAGCAGCGGACTTTTAATCCGTGGGTTCAGGGTTCGAGTCCCTGGCGCCCCACCACGGGTCAACCGCGGGAGCCTTCCGCCGGACCGAAGAAGACCAGCAGGGCCAGGTCCTCGGTGATGTCGTGGAAGAAGTGGACCTCGTGAGCGGGCACGAACAGCGTGGTGCCGGGCGCGATGGCCACGGTCCGGCCGCCGGAGGTGAACTGCCCGCGGCCCGCGGTGACGACGTAGATCTCGTCTTCGGTGTGGGGGCTCTGGGTGTCGATGGCCCCGGCCCGCAGGGAGTAGGTGCCGACGCTCAGGTCGGGGCGGCGCAGGTGCTCCACCCAGTCGGCGCCGGTGTCGCCGGGGGTGGTGTACCGGCCGGCCGCTTCGATGATCTCCACCAGGCCGACGTTATCCCGGGGCCGAGGCCGGTTCCATGGTGGCGGGGGCGGCCTGGGTCAGCAGGACGACCCCGGCGCACATGACGGCGAAGGCGACCACGGCCACCGCCACCGTGAGCGCGTCGTGGTCGAAGTGCTCGCCGAACAGCCACATGCTCAAGACGATGCTGACCAGTGGATCGACGATGACCAGGAAGGGTTGCGACACCCGCAGTGGCCCCGCCTGCAGGGCCCACTGCTCCAACAGCACCCCGGCCAGGCCGAACAGGCAGTAGGACAGGTCCCGGCCGTCCGGCAGCGGGATGGCCCGCGGCTCGTGGCTGTCCGGCACCATGGCTCACTCCCCCGGGCTGGTGCGGCCATAGACGTCCAGGTAGGAGGCGGCCACATCCTCGTCGATGGAACGCGGCACGGGGACCACGGCGTGCTCCGGGCCGACCACGCCGCGGGCCACCGCTTCCAGGCAGCGGGACTGCAGCGCGAACCCCAGGTCCATGGATTCGATCGAATTCCCCAGCGGCCGGGGTCCGGACAGGTTGACCATGTGGCCGTCGGTGAGCAGGCGGATGCGGCGGCCGTCGGTGAGCCGGAACGTGCTGATGCCCGGCCCCGTCTCCTCCCGCGCGGCCACCCGGGCCGAGGCGGCGATGGCGTCGGCGGCGATCTCGCGGGGGAAGTGACCGGCGTTGAGCAGCACCACGTCGTCCCGCAGCAGGTCCAGGTCGGCCTCGGTGACCACGTCGACGGCGCCGGTCACGGTGACCACCACCTCGGCCCGCCGCAGGGCCTCGGCCCGGTCCGGGACCGCGAACCCGTCCAGGCTGGCCCGGAGCCGGGCCACCGGGTCGACCTCGACCACCGAGACCAGCGCGTGCGCGGCCCGGAAGCTGGCCGCCACTCCCTGTCCGCAGGCCCCGTAGCCGAACACGGTGACCCGGCGCCCGTTGGTCATCCGGTTGGTGATCCGCAGGTAGGACTCGAGCGTGCTCTGCCCGACCGCGTGCTCGTTCTCGGCGAACTGCTTGATCGGGCTGTCGTTGATGACCAGCACCGGCCGGGCCAGCTGGCTGGCCAGCGGCCGCAGCCGCAGCCGCCCGGAGGTGGTCTCCTCGGTGCCGCCGAGCAGGCCCGGGTAGGGGGCCTCCAGGTAGCGGGCGAACAGGTCACCGCCGTTGTCCAGCAGCAGGTCCGGCTGGCGGGCCAGCACCGCGCGCAGGTACTGGTCGTGCCGGGCCGGGTCGGTGGTCCGCTCCCCGATCACGTCGACGCCGTGGTCCCGCAGGTAGGCCATGGCTTCGGGCTGGGTGCTGGACAGGTTGCCGGTGGACACCACGTCGGCCCCGCCCGCCACCAGGGTCAGCAGCAGGGCCACCGTCTTGGGCTCCAGGTGGATGCCGGTGCCGATGGTCAGGCCGTCAAAGGGCCGGGTCCCGGTGAACTCGGCCGCGATGGCCCGGAGCAGCCGGCAGCTGTCGGCGACCCACTCGATCCGGCCTGCCGCCCGGCGCCGGCCGCCCGGCGCCGGCCGGGCTCAGTGCATCAGGTCGTGCCACGACTGCTCGGTCAGGTCCACGTCGAAGTGGGACGCGGCGGCCTTGATGTTGGCGAAGGCCTGGGCCCGGTCGTCGTCGCTGACGTCCTTGACCTGGTCGAAGCGGGCGATGGCGTTGCGCACGTGGCTGGCCGAGTTCAGCGGCTCCTTGCGCTGCTGGGGGAACGCGTAGGCCGAGTCCGGAAGCTCGTTGCGCTCGGCGGCATCGAGGTCGCCGCCCTCCTGCTCGCTCTTGGACGGCGCCTTCCACGTCGCCGCGGGCTGTGAGGCCATGATCATCCTTTTCTGTCGTTTCCGGCCGAACCGCGGATGCCGGGCGTGTCACCGTGACCCGGACGGCCGCTTTGTTCACAATGACAGTCGCTTCGCTTCCACTGCCGCCCGGGGGGTCCTTGGTCATGCTGGGTCACGACCACGCGCTGACCGGGGCGGTCGCCTTCGTCGCGGTGGCGCCGTTGCTGCACGTCACCGGGCCGGGCCTGCTGGCCGGGCTGGTGCTGACGGCGGGGGCGGGGGTGCTGCCCGACATCGACGAGCCCGGCTCGACCATCGCCCGCTCCTACGGCTTCCTGACCGAGACCTTCGCCTGGATCGTGCACCACCTGAGCGGCGGCCACCGCAAGGGCACCCACAGCATCATCGGGGTGGTGGTGTTCACGGCCGGGGCCTGGGCCGCGGTGCACTTCGACCACACGCTGGCCGGAAAGATCGCGCTCGGGGTGTTCCTGTCCCTGCTGCTGTCGGCCGCGCTGGCCGCGCTGCACGTGGGCGGGCACCACGGCGACGCGCTGGGCGTCTGCGCCGCCGCGGCGATGATCTACTTCAACGTCGGCCTGGCCCTGACCCCGCTGTGCATCGCGCTCGGCGCGGCCGCCCACATCGCCGGGGACATGCTCACCCACGGCGGCTGCCCGATCGTGTACCCGGCCAGCCGGGAGGAGTTCCATCTGCTGCCGGACGGCCTGCAGTTCACCACCGGCAAGTTCGCCGAGCACTGGATCGTCACCCCGCTGCTGACCGCGGCCCTGCTCTTCCTGGCCTGGCGGGACACGGGGCTCGCGCCGGTCACTCACTACCTGGACAATCTGATCAGGTAGCCGGGTCACCGGTTAGGACTGGTGGCCGCGGGGAAGTTGCACGTCCCTTTAGCGTGAGGAGTCCGGCCACGTCCAGCATCTTTGATATATCGAAGGTCGCGGCCGGAGTCTTCGGTTACCCCCAGCTCCGGCCCGGTCAGCAGGACGCGGTGGCGGCGCTGGCGGCCGGGCGGGACTGCCTGGCCGTCATGCCGAGCGGCGCGGGCAAGTCCGCCGTGTACCAGCTGGCCGCCCTCGCGCTGGACGGCCCGGCGGTGGTGGTCTCGCCCCTGCTGTCCCTGCAGCGGGATCAGAGCGAGCACCTGACCGCGCACGGGCTGACCGCGGCCACCGTCAACGGCGGCACCTCCGAACGCCAGCGCGCGGCCGCCTACGATCTGCTGCGGGCCGGGGCGGTGGCGTTCGTGTTCCTGGCCCCCGAGCAGCTGGCCCGCGAGGACGTCCGCGCGATCCTGGCCGAGGCCCCACCGCGCCTGCTGGCGGTGGACGAGGCGCACTGCGTGAGCGCCTGGGGCCACGACTTCCGGCCCGACTACCTGCGGATCATCGATGTGATCGAGGCGCTGGAGCCCCGTCCGGTGGTGGCCGCGCTGACCGCCACGGCCGCGCCACCGGTCCGGGAGGAGATCGTCCGGCGGCTGGGCCTGCAGGACCCGGCCCAGGTCATCCGGGGGTTCGACCGGCCCGAGATCCATCTGGCGGTCCGGATGTTCCACGAGGGCGGCGACAAGGAAGCCGCGGTGCTGGCGACGGCCGGGGAGCAGAAGGGCACCGGCATCGTGTACGCCGCCACCCGCGCGGAGACCGAGCAGTACGCCGAGCAGCTGGACCTGAAGCCCTACCACGCGGGCCTGAGCCGCACCGAGCGGGACGAGACCCAGGAGGTCTTTGCCGCGGGCGCGTCGATCGTGGCCACCAGCGCGTTCGGCATGGGCATCGACCGGCCCGACGTTCGCTTCGTGCTGCACGCCTCGGTGCCCGGGTCCCTGGACGAGTACTACCAGGAGGTCGGCCGGGCCGGGCGGGACGGCCAGCCCGCCCAGGCCATCTTGTTCTACCGGCCGGAAGACCTCGGCCTGCGCCAGTTCTTCAGCGGCGGCCTGCCCGACGAGACCCTGCTGGCCGAGGTGGCGGCGGTGACCCAGACCCCGATCACGCTGCCCGACCTGGCCGAGCGATCGGGCCTGTCCGAACGCCGGCTCACCGGCCTGGTCAACCTGCTCGAGGCGGCCGGGGCGGTGCGCCTGAACGGGGAGATCGAGCCGGTCCCGGACGGCCCCGGCCCGGCCGAAGCCGCGGCCCGGGCCCTGGAGATCGCCGGCCAGTACCGCGCGGTGGAACGATCCCGGGTGGAGATGATGCGCCGCTACGCCGACATGACCGACTGCCGGCGCCGGTTCCTGCTGCGCTACTTCGGCCAGGGCGCGGATGACCCGTGCCTGCGCTGCGACAACTGCGACGCCGGCCGGTCGACCCCGGCGGGCGGCCACGGCGCGTACGGGGCCGGCATGCGGGTCGAGCACCAGGAGTGGGGCCGCGGCGTGGTGCTGGCCGACGAGGGCGACCGGATCACGGTGTTCTTCGATGAGGTGGGCTACAAGGAGCTGCTGACCAGTGCGGTCCTCGACCACCACATCCTGACCCCGGCCGGCCCGGAGAACACCCCAGCTGTTCCAGGAGGTTCGACATGACCACGGCCGACGTGGTGGGGCTGATCCGCAGCGACCTGACCTCGGACGGCATCCGGCGCCGTCGCTGCGGCAAGGGCTTCTGCTACTACACCGCCGACGGCAAGCGGCTGACCGACCCGGTCGCCCTGAACCGGGTCCGCGCCCTGGTCATCCCGCCGGCCTGGGAAGACGTGTGGATCTCCCCGCAGCCCGACGGGCACATCCAGGCCGTGGGCACGGACGCCGCGGGCCGGCGCCAGTACCGCTACCACGACCTGTGGCGGGCCGAACGGGACAAGGCCAAGCACGACCGGGTGCTGGAGTTCGGCCGGGTGCTCCCCCGGGTCCGTGAGGTGGTGGACCGGCACCTGAAGGGCGATGAGCTGTCCCGTAACCGGGTCCTCGCGACCGCCGTCCGCTTGATCGACCTGGGCTTTTTTCGCGTCGGCGGGGAGGAGTACGCGGCCGAGAACGGCACGTTCGGGATGGCCACCCTCCGCAAGGAGCACGTGACCTGCCACCGGGGGCAACTGGTCTTCGACTACACCGGCAAGAGCGCCAAGCACCGTGAGCAGTACGTGGCCGACCCGGACGTCTGCTCGGTGGTGAACAGGCTCAAGCGCCGCCGGGGCGATCCCAACGACGAGCTGCTGGCGTTTCGCAGCGGGAAGCGCTGGCACGACGTCAGCTCCGCGGACATCAACGACTACCTGCGCGATGTCGCGGACGGGGACTTCTCAGCCAAGGACTTCCGCACCTGGCACGCCACCGTGCTGGCCGCGGTCGGGCTGGCCGTGTCCGAGCCCGCGGTGTCGTCGTCGGACTCGGCCCGCAAGCGGGCCGTGGCCCGGGTCGTGCAGGAGGTCGCCGCCTACCTGGGCAACACCCCGGCCGTGGCCCGCGCGTCCTATATCGACCCGCGGATCATCTCGCTCTACGAGCGCGACATCACGATCGTGTCCGCGCTGACCGAGCTGGGCGAGGGTCAGGAGTTCGGCGACGTGGCCACCAACGGCCAGGCCGAGGAGGCGGTGCTCAAGCTGCTGGCCGAGCACCCCGAGCCCGCCGTCGACCAGACCTGAGCACGAGACCTGAGCGCGAGCCGGCCCGGTGTCCAGGTGGGATCGGGATCCAGCCGGGTAGGGGTGGGGCATGAGCGCCAGCAACCCCGACCAGCCGGCCGACGAAACCCGGGTCGACGACGTGTCTCCGGGCACGGACGTGACCCGCGTGGACGACGTGTCCCCGGGCACGGACGTGACCCGCGTGGACGACGTGTCCCCGGGGACGGACGTGACCCGCGTGGACGACGTGGCCAGCGTCGTCGGTGAGGTCAGCGAGTCCGCCGAGGAGGAGTCGCCCAGCCGGCCGGTGACCGACGTCGCCCGGTCGGCCCTGGGCCGGGTCCGCCGCGGCGGCGCGGCCGTCGGCCACGGCGGGGCCTCGATCGGCCAGCGCAGCGCCGGCCTGGCCCGGCGGGTGCCAGGTACCGGCCTGGCCCGGCGCGGCGCGGAGACCGGCAAGCGGCTGGCCGGGCGGGGCTCGGGCGTGGCCGGGCAGGCTCCGCGCGCGGCCGGTCGCGGCGTGCGGTTCGGCGGCCGCTGGCTGGCCCACGAGGTGGTGGTCCTGGCCCCGCGGCTGCCGGTCCGGGACCGGGACAAGCTGCAGGCCCAGTTCCCGGGCAAGTCCCCCGACGAGGTGGCCGACGCCCTCATCGAGGGCGCGTCCCGGGCTTCGGCCGCGGTCGGCGCGACCGTGGGCGTCTGGTCGGTGCTGCCGATCGCGCCCGCCTTCCCGGCCGAGATCGTCACCGAGACGCTGACCCTGGTCGGCATCGAGATCAAGCTCATCGCCGAACTGCACGAGGTGTACGGCATGCGCCCGCCCGGCGACCTGACCGGCCGCATGACCGCCTACGTGGGCGCCTGGGCCAACCGCCGCGGGGTCTCGCTCACCCCCGGCGGCGTGGTGCTGGCCCTGGGCTCCCCGCTGGCCCGGCGCCTGCAGCGCCGGCTGGCGGCCCGGGCCGGCCGCAGCGCGGTGTCGCTGGGCCCGCTGCTGACCGGCGCCGCCGCCGGGGCCCTGCTCAACCGGAGAGAGACCAAGCGGCTGGGCCACGAGATCCGGGACGACCTGCGCAAGCGGTCTTTTGGCGAACCAGCGTGGGGCCGCGAGATCCCACCCAGCTGGACCAGCTGATTGCCCGCGAGATCCCACCCGGCCGGACCAGCTGACTAGCCACGGATCACCGCCCGGCCGGACCGGCTGGCCAGCCATAGACTCCGCCCGGCTGGACCGGCTGAGGTCAGCCACGGTAATTTCGTTGTTTCGTTCCCGATGATCGTTCCGCGGTCTTCCCATCCTGAGGGGTAACTGATCCATGAGGGTCACGATGATGCTGGCGGACCACGCCCAGGTCGCCGACGGCAAGCTGTTCATCTCCGGCGGCGGCTGGTCGGTCTGCGGGCCGGGCCCGGTCGCGTGCGGGGTGGCGGTGCTGTTCCACATTCCGTGGCAGCACACCAACGAGAAGATCGCCTTCACGCTCAAGCTGCTCGACGAGGACGGCTCGGCCGTCATCCAGCCGGGCCCGAACGGAGCCCAGGAGGTCCAGGCCGGCGGCCAGTTCGAAGCGGGACGGCCCGCGGGCCTGGCTCCCGGCACCGAGATCAACGTGCCGGTGGCCTTCAACACCGTGCTGCAGTTGTCCGCGGGCGGCCGCTACACCTGGGTCCTGGAGATCGACGGCCAGGCCGACGAGGAATGGCGGCTGTCGTTCGCCACCCGCGAGCCCGCCCCGGCCGGCGCGCCCGGCGTCGCCTGACCCGCTGACGGGTGCGCCCGTCGCGAGAAACGCACAAAAACCAAACCGCCCACCGGGTCCAGGACCCGGTGGGCGGTGGTCTGCTGAGCGGGGCTAGACCGCCGCGCCCTCGGCGGGCAGGTCGACGGTGCAGTACTTGCACTTGGTCGCGGCCACCGGCAGGTCGGCCGACAGGCAGGACGGGCAGGTCTTGACCGGCGGCGGGTCACCGAACACGGTGATGCCGCGGCGCTTCTGGATCGTGCGGTAGGGCACCACGATGACGAAGTAGACCACGGCCATGAAGATGATGAAGTACAGGATGGCCGAGATCAGCGCGCCGAAGTTGATAAACGTGGCGTGGGTCTTGCCGATGTTGACGCCGAGCCCATTCGGCGACTTGCTGCCCTGAAACCGGGCCACGATCGGGCTGATGATGTTGCTGGTGAACGCGGTGACCAGGTTGCTGAACGCGAGGGCGATGACCAGGCCCACGGCAACCACGACGACGTCCCCGCGCATCAGGAAGTTCTTGAACCCCTTGATCATGCGAACCGTCCTTAGCTGAACCCGGACTTCCCGGGGTGACAAAACGACAAACGGCGGTCACTCATGTTGGAGGACGACCATATAAGGTCGGGTCACGGGAGCCAAGGACCACTTGGGCACGACACGACCCGTTCTGTCACACGAGCCCGAAAATTCATCTAAGGCTGCGTAAATAAGTACAGAGTGTGATCAGAGTGTCGCCGATTGGCGTAATGCCTGCCCGCAAGGGTGGGGCGGCCGAGCCCGGCCGGAGTTCCGGCGGGGACGCGCTCCGGACGCTGTTCCCTGGTGTCTGGGCCCGGCCCGGGGCCTGGCCGTGCCGGGCCCAGACGTCTTGGGGAGAAGAGGGCTTGCCCTCTGCTATGTAGATTGGCCTCCGTACCTGACACCAGCCTGAGGCAAACCTGTGAAACGTCTTAAGGAACGGTTTCGCCGGCCAGTGGCCGACCGGGTGGCGCCGACCGGGTGGCGCCGGTCACCCGTGGTCAGGCACTTCCCCATGCCTGGTGGTGCAGGTGACCGGCGGCCTCGTCCGGCAGGCGGCCCGGTAGGTCGGTCAGCGCGCGGAGCGCGACCGGTTCAGCGCCCGGCCTCCGGGGGCTTCGGCAGCGGCCCAGCTGGCCATTTGCTCCGACGCCTGACCCGGCAGTTCCCCGGACGCCCAGCCGGCCAGTTCGGCCGTCATGACGTCCGGCGGCGGCGATCCGGCCGGCCGGTCCAGCGTGCCCCGTGGCTCGGCCGGACCTGGTTCGGCGGTGAGGCCGCCGAGCCTGGTCTCCCCGATCGGGGTGAACGTCGGGACCGGCGCCGGGAAGGCCCGGGTGACCGGCGGGACCGGCGCCTGCGGCCCGGTGACCGGGCGTTCGGGGGCGGGCGCGGTCCGGGCCAGCGGATCGGTGTCGTCGATCAGGCGGACCATGGGCTCCGACGGCACGTCGCGCGGGGCCGGGGCGGCGCCGGGTCCGCTGCCGTGGCCGGCACCGGCCGGGCCGGCCGGTGCCTCGCGGGCCGGGATGCCCATCGACCCCGACGGCGCGGCGCCGCGGGACCGGGCCGGACCAGCCTCGGCCGAGCGCGGTGACCCGTTCGCCATCACCGGCTGCGGCCCGCTGACCGGCGGGTACAGGGATCCGCTGTCCAGGGGCGAGTTCGAGCCGTTGATCGGCGGGCGGCCCGAGCCGTTCACCGGCCTGACCTCGGCCGCCGACGGCCCCGCAGTGGGCAGGCCCGGAACGGGCAGGCCCGCCGGGGGCAGGCCCGCCGCCGGCGAGGCGCTGGCCTCGCCCAGGCCCGCGGCCGCGCAGTCGTGACCTTCCAGGAAATCGGCGAAGAACTCGGCCTCGGCCGCGTCCACGCCGATCACGACCCGGGGCTGCCCCATGGGTTCCTGGTTTGAATAACCTACGTAGCTGGCCAGCGAGTCGGACGACCCGCTCAGCCCGTGGAGCGCCCGCCAGCGCTCCCATGCCTGTTCCAACCGCGCTGCGGCGTAACCGGCACGCGCGACCATCTCTGGATCACGCATCGTGCGATCCCTCCCCATGGACGCGACGTACGGTCGCGCTCCTGTCCGAGGATCGCCGACGGTGCGTTACGTCCGTTCGCTTGGACGCGAACCAGTATGTCGGACACCGCCGCTCAGCAGGCATGATTACAGATTTTAACTGAATCACTACGCTCTGTAACTGCCTTAGGCAGCGGTGTGCCCCGGTTGTTTCCAAGGTGCTTGGTGGTGCTGCTCAACGAAAAATTATGGTGCTGCTTACTGCGAACTGCTTACTGGATCGGCCCCGGCAACGCGCGCCCGCGAGACGCGGCGCCTGATACGCCTGCCGGTGAAACACGGCCCTGCGTGGCGTTCAGGCCACCGGGGCCGACCCCCCTTGCTGCTGGAAGACTGCCGCCGCGTGCGGTGCGCCCGGCAGTCGTCTGCCCCCCTGGCGCAAGGCATAGCCACGCGATTGCGGCCGCCCTCACTCGGAACGCTGCTGCGGAATGCCGGCCAGCAGGGCGCGGACTTCCGTCTCCCGGTACCGACGGTGACCACCCAGCGTGCGGATGGACGTGAGCTTGCCGGCCTTGGCCCAACGGGTCACGGTCTTCGGGTCGACGCGGAACATCGTCGCGACCTCCGCCGGCGTCAGCAGCGGCTCTGCTTCGGGTGTACGTGCAGCCATTTGCGGCCTCTCCTCCTGGACCGAAACCTACGATCCTGCGTTTCTGCCTTGTGTGGAGCTCCATCCCGGAGCCTGTCGTTGATGTCCCATATGGTGTACAGAGACCATATTGCCATCACCAGGGGTGACAAGTCGACCACCCGGCGCAAAGTTTTCTATCTCGTTCTTCGCTGACCGTCGTCTTGTTGTCACTGAGTGTAAGTGTAGCGATACTTAGAGTTGCATCGTGGCAGATTCGGAAATACTGCGACCGGAGCCGCCAGAGGGCCGAGCAAGACAGTTGCCGCAACCCTCATTTGACGGCGAAACCGGTCACCTGGTTGGCAGCATATAGTGACCTAAGTTCACCCATGTGTTACGAACCTACCTCACGATGACGCCGTTGGGTAGGCACTCAACCACGTTCTGCCGGCAAAGTTTCTTAGGCCCGTGGACTACTCTCCGTAACCAATGGCCGGAATCGGGCCGGTCATGGGGTTACGCTCCGCAGCCACTAGGGTCCGTAACGTCGCCCGCCCCGGCCGCCCGCGGGCGATATCGCCCCCGCAATCCCGTCGGCCCCGCCCCCGCAGTCCCAAAAGCCCCACGGCCTCCCGGGGGCTGGCTGACTGGGACGCCAGGGCCGACTGGCTGGGAGGCCCAAGGTCGGCTGGCTGGACGCCGGGAGTTGGAGGCCGGGGGCGGGGCCGGGGTTAGTTGGCGGACTCGGCGGCGCGGAGAGTGCGCCAGCGACCCGAAGCCCGGCGGTACATGGCGATGGCCAGTTCGGGCTCGTCGGCGTTCAGGCCGCTGATGGCGGCGCGGATCTCGGCCACCGACTGATCGCTGCGCAGGGCCTCGTCGGTCAGCAGGTTGACCAGGCCGCCGTAGTCCAGCTCGACCACGGACTGGGGATGGAAGTCATCCAGCCAGCGCCCGACGTCTTCCAGCTCCGCGGTCACGCCCAGGGAGCGCTTGCGGATGTCCTCGTCGGTGCCCAGGGGACCGCGCAGCCCCTTGTGCACCGCGGCCAGGCTGCGGGTCAGCCGGCGGCGGGCCTGGGTCATGGCGGTGGCGTAGATCAGCGTGCGCACGGCCGAGGTGGTGGCGGGCTGCCCGCCGCCCGTCTCATCGGCGGGTCCCAGGGCCAGCCAGCGTTCGGCCGGGCTGAACATCGCGAACCAGGGCAGCGGCACCGACCACGCGCTGGTCTGGATATAGGTGCGGAGCGAGCTGCCCTCGCGGTAGGTGTGCGCGAACGCCTGCGCGGCCGCGGCCGCCTGGCTGGGGGCGAACGCGTCGGCCAGCGGCGGCCGGGCCGTGGCCCGCAGGTGCCCCAGGGCCAGCCAGGACCGCAGCTGGGTCTGCCAGGGGCAGACGTAGATGACCCCCTCGGCCCAGCGGATGTAGGCGTGCTCGCTCTCCTGCTCCGGGACCACGATCGGCGGCAGCGCCGTCACCCGGCGCAGGGCCTCGCCGTACTCCGCGCCCAGAGCTTCCCGCCGCCTTGGCCGGTGCGGTGACGCGGCATAAGCCACCCAGCGTGACAACTCCGGCTCCTCGAACGCGGACAGCGGCTCGTAGACCCGAAGATACGCGGCGTAAGGCAGCACAACCGCATGGTGACATACAACAACCCACGAAAGCTGGCCAGGCTGATAACGACATCATCACTCACCGCATCTCCCCCTCAAGTACCAGCGAACCGGCCGTACCCGATCGTCACCGTCCGCGAGGAACCCAGCCGGGCGTGGCCGGGTCCGGGGCGTCGGCGTGGCCTGGGCCGGGGGCCGCCGCGGGCGCTACGGCCGCCCTAAGCTGAGCGGTAGATCCCACGCCAACCAGGGTGCGGGCACGATCGGAAGAGTCACCACAGTGACGCATGTGTTCACGACGCCTTACAAAGGCAGCGGTAGCACCGAACGGACCGGTCACGAGCAGGTCGCCTTCTGCCAGGACCCACGAAGCGGGCTGAAGGCCATCATCGCGATCTACTCCACGGCGCTGGGGCCGTCCCTGGGCGGCACCCGTTTCTACCCGTACCCGAGCGAAGACGAGGCCCTGGCCGACGTGCTGCGGCTGTCGGCGGCCATGGCCTACAAGAACGCGCTGGCCGGGCTGGACCACGGCGGCGGCAAGGCCGTCATCATCGGCGACCCGGCCGAGCTGAAGTCCGAAGCGCTGCTGCGCGCCTACGGACGGTTCATCGACTCGCTCGGCGGGCGCTACATCACCGCCTGCGACGTCGGCACCTACAGCGAAGACATGGACATCGTGGCCCGCGAGAGCCGCTGGGTCATCGGCCGGACCCCGGCCTACGGCGGAGCCGGCGACTCGTCGGTGCTGACCGCGCTGGGCGTGTTCGCCGGGATGCGGGCCGCCGCCGGGCACGTGTGGGGCGCCACCAGCCTGCGCGGCCGCCGGGTCGGGGTCGAAGGCGTGGGCAAGGTCGGCCGCAAGCTGGTCAGCCACCTCGTCGAGGACGGGGCCGAGGTCGTGATCTGTGACGTGAACCAGGCCGCGACCGACGGCGTCCGGGCCCATCACCCCGAGGTCGAGGTGGTGGCCGACGCCACCGAACTGCTGGCCGAGGGGCTGGACGTGTTCGCCCCCTGCGCGCTGGGCGGGTCCGTGGACGATCAGGTGGCCGCCACCCTGGACGCCAGGATCATCTGCGGTGGGGCCAACAACCAGCTTACTTCACCCCGGGGTGGAGAAGCTGCTGGCCGACCGGGGCGTGCTGTACGCGCCGGACTACGTGGTGAACGCGGGCGGAGTCATCCAGGTCGCCGATGAGCTGGCCGGATTCAGCTTTGAGCGAGCCAGGGGGCGGGCCGAGCAGATCTTCGGCACCACCACCCGGATCTTCGAGATCGCCGACTCCGATGGTGTGCCGCCGTCGGCCGCCGCCGACCGGCTGGCCGAGCAGCGCATGTCCGACGTGGGCCGTCTCCGGGGCATCTGGCTCGGCCGCTGATCCCCGGCCAAGAACAATTCCCAGCGTCCGTTCGCCGCGCTAACCACACATTTCCGGCGCGACGCGGCCCCTGACCGCCGCCTCAGCGTAGGCATGGGGGCCGCAAAGCGGGTACGGTTAGACCTGTACGGAAGCTGGTGCGCGCCGCGCTCTCGAGAGGAGAGCTCGACGGGTCCGTTTGTTGTGCGGAAAGCCAGCACATGCATACATCGAGGAGCCCGTGAGGCTCCGGACGTTCGAGGGGGTCGAGCCAATGGGGCGCGGCCGAGCCAAGGCCAAGCAGGTGAAGGTGGCCCGCCAGCTGAAGTACAACAGCGGCGGTACCGACCTTGACCGGCTGCGTGCGGAGCTCAGCGTAGGCGCGGACCACGACGACCGGCACGACTCGGCCGACGTAGTGGACCGCGATGACGACGATGCTGAGGAAGACGAAGACGACGAGTGGTCGGCTTCCTGAGCGATCAGGCATTCCGCATCGCGGCTTGATCTGAGCGATTGACGAGCGCTTCGCCGCTGGCTGGGCGCGGGGTGAACGCTGCCTGCGCTCGCCGAGCTGGCCCGGAGGGACGACCCGCCGGGCCGCCCGGTGCGGGCTTTGCCCGCGGCCGGCGGCGAAGGCCCGGTTGCCGTGGTGTCCATGGCGGCTACGGCCGGTACGTCCCGTCCAGGCGGGCTTCGCCGGTGCCGGGTACCGTCTGGCCCAGCACCCACGCGGGGACCCCGCGTGCGGCCAGCAGGTCGAGGGCCCGGTCGGTGCTGTCCCGGCCGACCACGGCGGTCATGCCCACCCCCAGGTTGAACACCCGCTCCATCTCGCTGAGCGGGATCTTCCCGGCCGTGGCCAGCAGGCCGAAGATCGGAGCCGGCGACCAGGTCCCCCGGTCCAGCGCGGCGTCCACGTCGCGGGGCAGGACCCGGGCCAGGTTGGCCGCGAGCCCGCCGCCGGTGATGTGCGCGTAGGCGTGCACGTCGCAGCCGGCCATCAGGGCCAGGCAGTCCAGGGCGTAGATGCGCGACGGCTCCAGCAGTTCGGCCCCGAGCGGGCGCCCCAGCTCCGGCACCTCCTGCTCCAGGTCCAGCCCGGCCTGCCGGACGATCTCCCGGACCAGGGAGTAGCCGTTGGAGTGCAGCCCGGACGAGGCCAGGGCCAGCACGGTGTCGCCGGGCTGGACGCGGTCGGGGCCCAGGATGGCGTCGGCCTCCACCGCTCCGGTGGCCGCCCCGGCCAGGTCGAAGTCGTCGGGGCCGAAGTGCCCGGGATGCTCGGCGGTCTCCCCGCCGAGCAGGGCGCAGCCGGCCAGCGCGCAGCCGCGGGCCACGCCGGACACGATGGCCGCCACCCGCTCGGGCTGGACCGCGCCGCAGACCACGTAGTCGGTCATGAACAGCGGCTCGGCCCCGCACGCGGCCAGGTCGTCGGCGACCATGGCCACCAGGTCCATCCCGACCGTGTCGTAGACCCCGAGCTGGCTGGCCAGCGCCACCTTGGTGCCCACCCCGTCGGTGGAGGTGGCCAGCACCGGGTGCCGGTAGCTGGCCAGCCGGGAGGCGTCGAACAGCCCGGCGAACCCGCCGATGCCGCCCATCACCTCGGGCCGGGCCGTGGCCGCCACCGAGGCCCGCATCAGGTCCACCGCGCGGTCACCGGCGTCGATGTCCACCCCGGCCGCGGCGTAGCTGAGGCCGTCCTGGCCCGGCTCGGTGGTCACGGGCGCGCCTCCTGCAGGGCGAGCTTGTTCTCGCGCGCGTACTTGCCCCGCTCGACCTCCTCGACCGGGATCGGGTACTGCCCGTCGAAGCAGGCCCGGCACAGCTGGCCGGCCGGGATGGTGGTCGCCGCGACCAGGCCGTCCATGGAGATGAAGCCGAGCGAGTCGGCCCCGATCGAGGCGCGGATCTCCGCCACCGACTCGTGCCCGGCGATCAGCTCGGCCCGGGTGGCGAAGTCGATGCCGTAGAAGCAGGGCCAGCTCACCGGCGGGCTGGAGATGCGGACGTGCACCTCGGCCGCGCCCGCCTCCCGCAGCATGGCCACGATGGCCCGCTGGGTGTTGCCGCGCACGATCGAGTCGTCCACCACCACCAGCCGTTTCCCGGCCACCACCCCGGTCAGCGGGTTGAGCTTGAGCCGGATGCCGCGCTGGCGGATGGTCTGGCTGGGCTGGATGAAGGTCCGGCCCACGTAGGAGTTCTTGACCAGGCCCTGGCCGTAGGGGATGCCGCTGCCCTCGGCGTAGCCGATCGCGGCCGGCGTGCCGGACTCGGGCACCGGGATGACCAGGTCGGCCTCGACCGGGTGCTCGGCGGCCAGCCTGCGGCCGACCTCGACCCGGGTGGCGTGCATGTTGCGGCCGCCGATGGTGGTGTCCGGGCGGGCCAGGTAGACGTATTCGAACAGGCAGCCGCGGGGCTGGGGGACCGCGAACGTCCGGGACCGGACGCCGCGCTCGTCGATGGTGATCAGCTCGCCGGGCTCGATCTCGCGCACGAACCGGGCCCCGATGATGTCCAGCGCCGGGGTCTCGCTGGCCACCGCCCACCCGGTGTCCAGCCGGCCCAGCACCAGCGGGCGGAAGCCCTGGGGGTCGCGGGCCGCGTACAGCGTCCGCTCGTTCATGAACACCAGCGAGTAGGCCCCGCGGACCTGGGGCAGCGTGGCCAGGGCCACCTCTTCGATGATGTCCCGGCGCGCGTCGGCGGCCCGGGCCGTGGCCGGGCGGGCGAACAGCTCGGTCAGCACGTCGGTGTCGGAGGTGGCCACCGGCATCCGGGCCTGGCGGTCCGGGCTGTCGTCCAGCAGCCCGGCCAGCTCCAGGGTGTTGATCAGGTTGCCGTTGTGGGTCAGGGCCAGGCCGCCGTCACCGATGGGCCGGAACGTCGGCTGGGCGTTCTCCCACACCGAGGAGCCGGAGGTGGAGTACCGGCAGTGGCCGACCGCGATGTAGCCGCGCAGGTTGTTGAGGGTGGCCTCGTTGAAGACCTGGGCCACCAGGCCCATCTCCTTGTAGACCACCATCCGGTCGCCGTCGCTGACCGCGATGCCCGCCGATTCCTGGCCTCGGTGCTGGAGTGCATACAGGCCGTAGTAGGCGAGCTTCGCGACCTCCTCACCCGGCGACCAGACTCCGAATACACCGCAGGCGTCTTGTGGCGGCCGGTCCGAGGGATCGAGATCATCCGTCAGGCGGCCGTCGGGCTTTGGCACGGTTCCAGTCTAATGAGGACTCGGGGCTGCGCCACCCGGCCACACCCCCTCATACCTCTTTAACCGGCAGAAATGGGCTCAGGTCAGCCCGCGAGCCGCTGGCGTGGACCTGGCCCGCGGCGACCGCTTCGGCCCAGTCCAGCCGCCCGGTGGCCAGCCGGACCCAGGTCACCGGGTCGGTCTCGACCACGTTGGGCGGGGTGCCCCGGGTGTGCCGGACCCCGGGGATGCACTGCACCGCGGCCACCGGCGGCACCCGCACCT
Source organism: uncultured Actinomycetes bacterium (assembly GCA_963828445.1). Lineage (GTDB taxonomy): Bacteria > Actinomycetota > Actinomycetes > Streptosporangiales > Streptosporangiaceae > Bog-532. Next base: position 32,625 of record CAWHFP010000039.1, on the reverse strand, counting down.
CGACCGACTTGCCCGGCACCTGCTCGGCCAGCCTGAGCAGCAGGTAGCGGACGGCGGGCCGCAGCGCGTCCCGGGGCGGCTCCTGGCCCGCGTCGAGGGCCCGGGTGACTTCGGTCACCCGGGCTCGGTCGTCAGGGTTGGGCCGCCGGGCGGGCATCGGTGCCGCCCGTCAGCTGGTGACCGCGGGCGACGTGCTGGCCGCGCTGAAGATGGCGGGCAGCGTGCCCTGATGCGCCCCGGCCAGCTCGTCCAGCGGGACCGTGAACCAGCCGTCCACGTCCAGGCTGGTCCCGCCCACGGCGCCGATCGTCGCGGCGGGCACGCCCCGCTCGGCGCACAGCCGGGCGAACTCGGCCTCGGCCCCGGCCCGGACCGCGACCACGGCCCGGGCGGCCGACTCGCTGAACAGGAACGTGAACGGGTCGCCGGGCAGGGTGACCCGGGCTCCGTGCCCGCCGCGCAGGCAGGACTCGGCCAGGGCCACGGCCAGGCCGCCGTCGGACAGGTCGTGCGCGGCGTCCAGCAGCCCGGCCGCCGCGGCGTCGGCCAGCACCCCGGCCAGGGCCTGCTCGGCGGCCAGGTCCACCCGCGGCGGGCGGCCGCCCACGTGGTCGTGCACCACCTGGGCCCAGGCCGAGCCGCCGAACTCGTCGCTGGTCCGGCCGAGCAGCACGATCGGGGCACCCTCGGCGCCGAAGCCGATGGACAGCCGGCGGCGCACGTCGTCGTGCACGCCCAGCACCCCGATCACCGGGGTGGGCTGGATCGCGGTCTGGCCGGTCTGGTTGTAGAAGCTCACGTTGCCGCCGGTGACCGGGACCCCCAGGGTCAGGCAGCCGTCGGCCAGGCCGCGGACCGCCTCGGCGAACTGCCACATCACCCCGGGGTCCTCGGGGGAGCCGAAGTTCAGGCAGTTGGTCACGGCCAGCGGCCGGGCCCCGGTCGCGGCCACGTTCCGGTAGGCCTCGGCCAGGGCCAGCTGGGCCCCGGCGTAGGGGTCGAGCAGGCTGTAGCGGCCGTTGCCGTCGGTGGCCAGGGCCACGCCCAGGCCGGACTCCGGGTCGACCCGGATCAGGCCGCCGTCCTCGGGCATGGCCAGCACGGTGTCGCCGCGCACGTAGCGGTCGTACTGCTCGGTCACCCAGGTGCTGTCGGCCAGCCCGGGCGCGGCCAGCAGCCGCAGCAGCGTGTCACGCAGGGCCGGGCCCCCGTCCGGGCGGGCCAGCCGGGCCGGGTCGTCGGCGACCAGGTCGTCCTGGCGGTCCGGGCGGGCCAGCGGGCGCTGGTAGACCGGGCCCTCGTCGGCGGCGGTGCCGGGCGGGATGTCGACCACGGTCTGGCCGTGCCAGGTCATCTCGAGCCGTCCGGTCCCGGTGACCTCGCCGATGACCGTGGCCTGGACGCCCCACTTGGCGCAGACGGCCAGGAACCGGGCGACGTTGGCCGGGGTGACCACGGCCATCATCCGCTCCTGGGACTCGCTCATCAGGATCTCCGGCGGCCCCAGCGAACTGTCGCGCAGCGGCACCTCGTCCAGCCGGACCCGCATGCCGCCGGTGCCGGCCGCGGCCAGCTCGGTGGTGGCGCAGGCCACCCCGGCCGCGCCCAGGTCCTGGATGCCGGTGATCAGGTCCTCGCGGTACAGCTCCAGGCAGCACTCGATGAGCAGCTTCTCCAGGAACGGGTCACCGACCTGGACGCTGGGCCGCTTGGCCGCGGCCCCTTCGCCGAAGGTGGCACTGGCCAGCACCGAGGCCCCGCCGATGCCGTCCGGGCCGGTGCGCGAGCCGAGCAGGATGACCTGGTTGCCGGGTCCCTCGGCGATGGCCTCCTTCAGGTCCCCGTGCCGCATCACGCCCACGCACAGCGCGTTGACCAGCGGGTTGCCCGCGTAGCAGGGGTCGAAAGCCAGCTCCCCGCCGATGTTGGGCAGGCCCAGGCAGTTGCCGTAGAACGAGATGCCGCTGACCACGCCGGGCAGCACCCGGCGGGTGTCCGGGGCGTCGGCCGGGCCGAACCGCAGCGCGTCCATGACCGCCACCGGCCGGGCCCCCATGGCCAGGATGTCGCGGACGATGCCGCCGACCCCGGTGGCCGCACCCTGGTGGGGCTCCACGTAGGACGGGTGGTTGTGCGACTCGATCTTGAACGTGACCGCGTAACCGTGGCCGATGTCGACCACCCCGGCGTTGGCCCCGATCCCGGCCAGCATGGCGTCGCTGCGGGGGGCCTTCTCGCCGAACTGCCGCAGGTGCACCTTGGACGACTTGTAGGAGCAGTGCTCGCTCCACATCACCGAGTACAGGGCCAGCTCGGCGTCGGTGGGCCGGCGGCCGAGCAGGTCCCGGATGCGCTGGTACTCGGGCTCGGTCAGGCCCAGCTCGGCGAACGGCTGCGGCTGGTCCGGGGAGCCGGCCGCCCGGGCCACGGTGTCTTGCGGCGCTGCGTCCTGGCCGGGGGCCGGGGCCGTGGTCTCCGGCGCGGTCATCGAGCCACCTCCGTCAGGGCCGAGACGGCCGAGGCGAAGAAGCCCAGCCCGTCGGTGCCGGGCCCGGTCAGCCCGTCGGTCGCGTACTCCGGGTGCGGCATCAGCCCGACCACGGTGCCGGCCTCGTTGCTGACCCCGGCGATGTCGCGCACCGAGCCGTTGGGGTTGGCCAGGTAGCGGACCACCACCTGGCCGCCCGCCTCCAGCGCGGCCAGCGTGCCGGCGTCGGCGGCGTAGGCACCCTCCCCGCTCTTGAGCGGGATGGTGATCTCCTGGCCCTCGCGGTAGGCCCGGGTCCAGGCGGTCCGCGTGCTCTCCACCCGCAGCCGCAGGTCCCGGCTGACAAAGTGCAGCCCGGCGTTGCGGGTCAGCGCGCCCGGCAGCAGGTGGGCCTCGCACAGGATCTGGAAGCCGTTGCAGATGCCGAGCACCGGCAGCCCGGCCCGGGCCGCCGTGGCCAGCTCGGCCATGACCGGGGAGAAGCGGGCGATGGCCCCGCAGCGCAGGTAGTCGCCGTAGGAGAAGCCGCCGGGCAGGATCACCGCGTCCACCCCGTGCAGGTCACGCTCGTCGTGCCAGAGCGCGACCGGCTCACCGCCCGCCCGGCGCACGGCCCGGCCGGCCTCGTCCTCGTCCAGGGAGCCCGGGAACGTGATCACACCGACGACGGCCCGCGCGGTCATGACGCACCGTCACAAAAGCAGTTGAGGGGCACGCCCCGAAGATTACCGGCTGTCAGTACCTTGACCGGCGATCAGGCCGGGGTGACGAGCCTGGTCTCGTAGGCGATCATCACCAGCTGAGCCCGGTCGTGGGCGTCCAGTTTCATCAGCAGCCGGCTGACGTGCGTTTTGGCCGTGGCCGCCGAGATGTGCAGGCGCTCGCCGATTTCGGTGTTGGACCAGCCGCCGGCCACTTCGGCCAGGACCTCCCGTTCCCGGGCCGACAGGGCTTCGAGCAGTTTGGGCGAGGGGCGTTCCTCGGGTTCGGGCCGGGCGGCGAACTCGCGGATCAGGCGACGGGTCACGCTCGGCGCGAGCAGGGCGTCGCCGGCGGCCAGGGTCCGGATGGCGGCCAGCATGTCCTCGGGGGCGGTGTCCTTGAGCAGGAACCCGCTCGCCCCGGCCCGCAGCGCCCGGTAGACGTAATCGTCGAGGTCGAAGGTGGTGAGGATGAGGATGTGAGCGCCGGACGTGGCCGGGTCGGTGGTGATGGCGCGGGTGGCTTCGATGCCGTCGAGGACCGGCATCCGCACGTCCATGAGCACCACGTCGGGGTGGTGCCGCCGGACCAGTTCCACGGCCTGGGCACCGTCCCCGGCCTCGCCCAGCACCTCCATGTCGGGGGCCGCCCCGACCATGACCACGAAGCCGCCGCGGACCAGAGCCTGATCATCGGCGATCACCACGTTGATCGTCACCGGGCACCGTCCGTCGAGGAAAGGCCGGCGCTGTCGAGGCCAGCCAGAGGAATGGTGGCCCGCACCCGGAAACCATCCGCGTGCGGCCCCGCGTCCAGTTGCCCGCCGAACAGCGCGGTCCGCTCCCGCATCCCGACCAGGCCGTGCCCCCCACCCGCGCGGGCTATCGGCTCCGGCCGCCGCCCGCGCGGGCCGTCGTCGGTCACCTCGATGCAGAGCTCGGTGGGCTGGTAGCTGATCCGGACCCGGGCGCAGGTGGGGCCGGCGTGCCGGACCACGTTGGTCAGTGCCTCCTGCACGATGCGGTAGGCGGACAGGTCGGCGGCCGGGGGCAGCGGCCGGGCCGCACCGTCGACGCCCACCTCGGCGATCACCCCGGCCACCGCGGTGTCGGCGATCAGCCGGTCCAGGTCGGCCAGGCCGGGCACCGGGCTCAGCTCAGCCTGATGGTCCTCTGGATTCCGCAGCACCCCGACCAGCAGCCGCAGCTCGTGCAGCGACCGGCGGGTGGTGATCTCGATGATGGCCAGGGCCTCTCTGGCCTGGGCCGGGTCGGAGTCCATGACCATGCGGGCCACGCCCGAGCGGACCGCGATGACGCTCATGGCGTGGGCCACGATGTCGTGCAGCTCCCGGGCGATCTGGGCCCGCTCATCCGCCAGCGCCCGGCTGACCTGCTGGGACTGCTCGGCGGCGGCCATCGCCGCCTGCTCCTTGGCCCATTCGGCCCGCTGACTCGCGTACACCCGGCTCGCCCGGGTGTTCTCCCCGGCCAGCCAGCCCAGCAGGACCAGAGCCGTCCCGCCGACGGCGGCCATCGGAACCTGCTCACCGCCCCCGGCGATGGTGCTGGCCAGCACCGCGCAGGCGATGACGCCGGTCACCGTCGTGGCCAGCGGGCGGGCGGTGGTGGCCACCAGCGAGTAGAGGGTCAGCGCGACCAGGAAGACGATCGGGCCGCCGGACCGCAGGACCAGGGCGGCCAGCGCGATGGGGACGACGACGGCCAGGGCCGGGCCCGGTGCCCGCCGCCGGAACAGCGTGGCCACGGCGGCCGCCAGGTAGGCCACCCAGCTGGCAATGTCCCAGCCCGGTCCGGCCACCCGGGGCACGCGGCGGGTCACGAGGACTTCAGCGCCGACGACAGCCAAGGTCACCAGGGCCACGTCGATGGCGACCAGCTGGGGTCCGGTGAAACGGTGCGCGGCCAGGCGGCGGACCAGCGGCGGGCCCGGCTCCATGTCCGCGGCGAGGTCATACATGCCCTGACGGTAACCGAAGCGGGCAGCCGCGGTCATACGCCCAGAAGCCGATTTTCCCGGTACACCCACCGGCTTAATCGGCCCCTCGCCAGCCTGCCCGGTACCCCCCGCGGGTGAACGCAGATCGAGCCTGCAGGCTCACGACATCCAGCCTGGCCGCGACCACGATGGGGCGCTGAGCGGGAGACATGCTCCCGCACCGAGCGTGGAGGTTGTCGCCATGGCCCGTCTGGCTCGATGGTGTTTCGAGCATCGCTGGAGGGTGCTGGCCGTCTGGCTGCTGGCCCTGGTCGCCCTGGCCGGGATCAGCAAGTCGGCCGGGAACAGCTTCAACACCGTCCTCAGCCTGTCCGACACCGACTCCGCCGCCGCCGCCACCCTGCTGACCGGCAACTTCCCCGCCGCGGCGGGTGAGGGCGACCAGATCGTGTTCCAGGCCCAGCACGGGACCACCATCCGGTCCGCCCCGGTCCGGGGCGCGGTGTCCGCGGCGCTGGCCAAGGCGGCCGCGGTGCCCGGGGTGGAAAGCGTGGCGGGCCCGTACGGACCGAACGGGGCCGCGCAGATCAGCCGGTCAGGGACGGTGGCGTTCGCCCGGGTGACCTGGAATCGGCAAGCCGCCCAGATCACCGCGGGCGACGCCAGGCAACTGATCAGCGCGGCGGAGACCGCCGACGGGCCCGACGTCCACGTCTCGCTCGGCGGCACCGCCATCACCAACTCCGAACGGGCCGGCCTGGGCCGGTCGCTCGGGGTCGGCATCGCCGCGGCGCTGGCCATCCTGCTCATCGTCTTCGGCGGAGCCATCCTGGCCGCGCTGCTGCCGCTGCTGACCACCTTGCTGGCGCTGGGTATCGGCGTGTCGCTGGTCGGCCTGCTCAGCAACGCCTTCACCATCTCCAGCGTGTCCACCCAGCTCGCCGTGCTGATCGGCCTGGGCGTGGGGGTGGACTACGGGTTGTTCGTCATCGGGCGGTACCGCAGCGCGGTCAAGAGCGGCCTCTCCTACCAGGACGCGGTGGTTCTGGCCGTGCGGACCTCCGGCCGGACCGTCCTGCTGGCCGGCAGCACGGTGTGTATCGCCCTGCTCGGCCAGTTCGCCCTGGGGGTCAGCTTCCTGTACGGCCCGTCGGTCGCCGCGGCCCTGGGGGTGGCCCTGACCATGGCCACCTCGCTGACCCTGCTGCCGGCCATGCTGGGCTTCCTCGGCCCGCGGGTCCTGTCGCGGCGGGAACGCCGGGCCCTGGCCGCGGACGGCCCGGTCAGCGCGGCACCCGCCGGTTTCTGGCTCCGCTGGGCCCGATTCGTCGAGGCCCACCGGGTGGTCGTGGCGCTGGGCGCCCTGGCCGCGGTGGTCGCGCTGGCGCTGCCGATCTTCAGCCTGAGCCTGGGCACCTCCGACTCCAGCAGCGACCCGGCCAGCTGGACCACCCACCAGTCCTACACCGCCCTGACCCAGGGATTCGGGCCCGGCTTCAACGGCCCGCTCGAACTGGCGGCCCGGACCGGCTCACCCGCGGGCGCCACAGCCTTCCGGCAGCTCCTGGCCACGGTGGCGCACACCCCCGGAGTGACGTCGGTGACCCCGGCGCTGACCTCACCCAACGGGAAGGTGGAACTGGCCACCGTCTACCCCTCCAGCGGCCCGCAGGCCGGCCCGACCATCGACCTGGTCAACCACCTCCGCGACGACCTCATCCCGCAGGCCACCCACGGCACCGGCCTGGCCGTGCACGTCGGCGGGGTGACCGCCGCCAACATCGACTTCGCCCACGTGCTGACGGACAAGCTCCCGGTGTTCATCGCCGTGGTCGTGATCCTCGCGTTCATCCTGCTGCTGGTGGTGTTCCGCAGCCTGCTCATCCCGCTGGTGGCCTCGGCCATGAACCTGCTGTCGGTCGGGGCCGCGCTGGGCGCGCTGAACGCGGTCTTCCACTGGGGCTGGGGCACCCGGGTGCTCGGCCTGTCCGGGACCGGCCCGATCGACTCGTTCGTGCCCGTGATCATGTTCTCCGTGCTGTTCGGGCTGTCCATGGACTACCTGGTGTACCTGGTCAGCCGGATCCAGGAGGAATGGCATCAGCTGCACCACTCGCCCAGCGACAACCTGACCGCACTGAACGGCCGGGGCGCCCGGCGCAACCATCAGGCCATCACCGTGGGCCTGGCCAGCAGCGGGCGGATCATCGCGGGCGCGGCCAGCATCATGATCCTGGTCTTCGGGTCGTTCCTGCTCGGCGGGCACCGGATCCTGCAGGAGTTCGGCTTCGCGCTCGCGTTCTCCGTCCTGGTCGACGCCCTGATCATCCGCGGCCTGCTGGTACCCGCCCTGATGCACCTGCTCGGCCCGGCCAACTGGGCCCTGCCCGGCTGGCTGGACCGGGCCCTGCCCCGGCTGGCCCTGGAAGACACCGGCCACGAGCCCGGGACCGGCCCCGGAGACGGCCGGGAACCAGCCACCGTCAGCCAGGGCGGCTGAACCGTGGCCGCGGACAGCGCCGCCGCCCGGCCGGGCCGGTCGCTGCGCAACCTCTACCTGTTCCGCACCGGGTTCTCGCTGTTCTGGGTGGCCCTGGTGTTCGCGCTGGCCTCGGCCCGGACCGGCCAGGACTCAATCGGTGTCCTGGGCGGGACGCTGCTGGTCGTCTACCCGGTCTCGGACGCCATCGCCACGGTCGCCGACCTGCGGTCGGGCCCGGTCGTGGCCCGGTGGCCGCAGCGGCTCAACCTGGTCGCCGATCTGGCCGCGGCGCCCGCCATCCTGGTCGCCCTCCGGTCCAGTCTGGCCAGCGCGATCGCCGTCTTCGGGGTCTGGGCCATCGGCACCGGCGCGTTGATGATCTTCTCGGCCGCGCGCCGGCGGCGGCTGGGCGGGCAGTGGCTCATGATCATCAGCGGCGCGGGCTCGGTGTTCGCCGGGGCCGCGTTCGTGAGCTGGACCGGATCGTCGTCGGCGGGGTTGACGACGCTGGCCCAGTACTCGGCGGGCGGGGCGGTCTGGTACCTGCTGGCCGCGGTCTGGCTGTCGTGGACCCAGGCCAGGGAGGGGGTCCGGGCCTTAGCTGGCGGCGCGGAGCCGGGTGAGGGGGGCGTCGGTGGCCCAGGCGATCTGCTTGCGCATGGTGACCACGGTGCCGCGGCCGGGGCGGGTGCGCAGGCTGACGTCGTCGACGCAGGCGCGCATGATGTCCAGGCCGCGACCGGACTCGGCCAGGCCGGCCACGTCCGTCTCGCGGGTCCCGCGGCGCCGGTCTCCGGAGCCGCCCCGGGCCGGCCCGTGGCGCAGGCCCAGCTTGCGGGCGGGGAGCCGGAGGCCCCGGGTCGGCCCGGGCTGGCGGCCGGCGCCCACGGCGCGACGGCCCGGCTCCGGGCTGGCGGTCCCGCCGAAGCTGGTGTCCGCGGCGATCTCGACCTCGCAGCGGGCCGGCTCGATGGTGACGACCACGGCGTAGCCGGTGACCCGCGGGCCGCCGTGCCGGAGCACGTTCGAGCAGGCCTCGGTGGACGCCAGCAGCAGGTCGGACACGCAGGTGTCGTCGACGCCGACCGAGTGCAGGATGCTGCCGAGCACGTGCCGGGTCACCGGCACGCTCAGCGGCTCGCGCTGGAAGGTCAGGCAGAATTTAGCGGTCAAGGGCGTCCCGCCTGCCACGCCCCCGGCTGGCTTTGGCTGAGTCACCTGCGCACGCACCCGCTTTCGCGAATCGGGGCACCACCATCCGGTGGTGCATCGCCCTCATGCGAAGGTTTCCCGCCCCCGTCCGCCATAACCGTGAAATCCCAGTGTTACACCGGTCTGTTACCTGGGCAGGGCAGTGTCTTCCGGTCCGGGAGTTTCGGTCAGCCGGCCTGCAGCGAGAACTCCTCGATGACCGGGTTGGCCAGCAGGTCCGAGGCCAGCTTGGCCACCCGTTCCAGGGCGTCGTCGTCGGCCGGGCCGTCGATCTCGACCTCGAACCGCTTGCCCTGGCGCACACTGCGGACATCGGAATACCCGAGGCGTTGCGCCGAATCCGCGATGGCGTCGCCCTGCGGATCGTGGATTTCCGGCTTGAGCATGACATCAATAACCACACGAGCCACGTATCCTCCCGGGGCTGACTGGGCACATATGCTCACATGCATCTGCGCCAGGGCCGCAGCGTACGCGATGTGACCCACCGTTCGCCGCGACCCCGGTCCGCCCGGCTGGACCTGGCGATCCCAGGCCGGCCCTGAGGATCAAGGAGTGCACGTGTCCGTCGAACCCATGGCCTCGGCACCTGCGGCCGCGGCCGGCCTGCCCCAGGCGGCAGGCGCCCCGGAAGAGCTGGTTCAGCTCCTCACCCCCGAAGGCGAGCGGCTCCAGAACCCGGACTACCCGCTCGACCTCACCGCCGAAGAGATCCGGGGCCTCTACCGCGACCTGGTCCTCGTCCGCCGGATCGACACCGAAGCCATCGCCCTCCAGCGCCAGGGTGAGCTGGGCCTCTGGGCCTCCCTGCTCGGCCAGGAAGCGGCCCAGGTCGGCTCCGGCCGCGCGCTGCGCCCGCAGGACATGGCGTTCCCGAGCTACCGCGAGCACGGCGTGGCCTGGTGCCGCGGGCTCGACCCGATCAAGCTGCTGGAGCTGTTCCGCGGGGTCAGCCACGGCGGCTGGGACCCGGCCGAGCACAACTTCCACCTGTACACGATCGTCATCGGCAGCCAGACCCTGCACGCCACCGGCTACGCCATGGGCGTCCAGCGGGACGGGGCCGTCGGTGACGGCTCGGCCGGCGAAAACGGTGAGGCCGTGATCGCGTACTTCGGCGACGGGGCCACCAGCCAGGGCGACGTGAACGAGGCGTTCATCTGGTCCGCGGCCAACAACGCCCCGGTCGTGTTCTTCTGCCAGAACAACCAGTGGGCCATCTCCGAGCCGACCGAACGGCAGAGCCGGATCCCGCTCTACCAGCGGTCGCGCGGCTTCGGCTTCCCGGGGGTCCGGGTCGACGGCAACGACGTGCTGGCCTGCCTGGCCGTGACCCGGGCCGCGCTCAAGGCGGCCCGCGAGGGCCAGGGCCCCACCCTCATCGAGGCCTTCACCTACCGGATGGGCGCCCACACCACCACCGACGACCCGACCCGGTACCGGATGGCGGCCGAGCTGGAGGCCTGGAAGCTGCGCGACCCCATCGAGCGGGTCAAGGCCTACCTGCTGCGCAGCGGGGCGGCCGACACCGCCTTCGTCGAGCAGATCGACGAAGAAGCGGTCAAGCTGGGCGCCTGGCTGCGCGAGGCCTGCCGGGCCATGCCCGACCCGTCCCCGCTGTCGGCGTTCGAGCACGTCTACGCCGACGCGAATCCGATCCTGGACGCCGAGCGGGACGTCTACGCCGCCTACCTGGACTCGTTCGCCGACGCACCCGGACCGGAGCCGGACCCCACGCCGCAGGGCGAGGCCAAGCCGGTTCAGGCCGAGGTGGCGCAGGCCTTCGCCCGGGGCGGGGAGGAGCTATGAGCACGCTGACCCTGGGCCGGTCGCTGAACGAAGGGCTCCGCAAGGCCCTGGAGGACGACCCCAAGGTCCTGATCATGGGCGAGGACGTCGGCAAGCTCGGCGGCGTGTTCCGGATCACCGACGGCCTGCAGAAGGACTTCGGCGAGTCCCGGGTGGTCGACACCCCGCTGGCCGAGTCCGGCATCGTCGGCACCGCGATCGGCCTGGCCCTGCGGGGCTACCGGCCGGTGTGCGAGATCCAGTTCGACGGCTTCGTGTTCCCGGCCTTCAACCAGATCGTGGGCCAGCTGGCCAAGATGCGCTACCGCTCGCGGGGCGCCGTGGCCCTGCCGGTGGTCATCCGCATCCCGTTCGGCGGTGGCATCGGCGCGGTCGAGCACCACAGTGAGTCCCCCGAAGCCCTGTTCGCCCACACCGCGGGCCTGCGCGTGGTGGCCTGCTCCAACGGCCCGGACGCCTACACCATGATCCAGCAGGCGGTCCGCAGCGACGACCCGGTGATCTTCCTGGAGCCGAAGCGCCGCTACTGGGAGAAGGCCGAGGTCGACACCGCGGCCAGCCTGGACGACGCGCTGCCGCTGGGCGTGGCGCGCACGGTGGCCGAGGGCACCGACGTGACCGTGCTGGCCTACGGCCCGATGGTCAAGGTCGCGGTCGAAGCCGCCGCCGCGGCCGGCCAGGACGGGCGCAGCGTCGAGGTGATCGACCTGCGCTCGCTGTCCCCGGTCGACATGGCGGCCATCGCCGCCTCGGTGCGCCGCACCGGCCGCTGCGTGATCGTGCACGAGGCCCCGGTCTACTCCGGCCTCGGCGCCGAGATCGCGGCCCGGATCACCGAGGAGTGCTTCTACTCCCTGGAGGCCCCGGTGCTGCGGGTCGGCGGGTTCTCCACCCCCTACCCGCCGTCCCGGATCGAGGACCACTACCTGCCGGACCTGGACCGGGTCCTGGACGCGATCGACCGCGTCTTCGCCTACTGAGAGGGGAGCCACATGACCGAACAGCAGTTCCGGCTCCCCGACGTCGGGGAGGGCCTCACCGAGGCCGACATCGTCACCTGGCGGGTCAAGCCGGGCGACACCGTGACCGACGGCCAGATCATCGTGGAGATCGAGACGGCCAAGGCCGTGGTCGAGCTGCCGTCCCCCTACGACGGCGTGGTCACCCGGTTGCTGGTCGACGAGGGCCAGACCGTGGACGTGGGCACGCCGATCATCGCGGTCGATTCCGCCGGAGCCGGAGCCGGCGCCGGGCCGGCCGAAGCCGCGTCCGCTCCGGCCGAGCCGCCGAGCCGGCCGCGGCCGTGGCCCCAGCCGCCGAACCGGCCCCGGAACGAACCGCCGTCCTCGTTGGTTACGGTGTCAAGACGGGGGCGACCGCGCGCCGGCCCCGCAAGACCACCCCGATGGTCCCCTCAGCCCCAGCGCCCGCGACCGCAACGCCAGTCAAATTGGGCCCGACGGCCACGGCCGTGCGGGATAAAAATGGCGGCGGCCGGGCGCTGGCCAAGCCTCCCGTCCGCAAGCTGGCCCGCGACCTCGGCATCGACCTGAGCCAGCTCAGCGGGACCGGGCCCGCGGGCTCCATCACCCGCGACGACATCCAGCAGGCCCGGGACCGGGTCAGCCAACCTTCGATAAAAAATGAAACACCACGCGAGGAACGGGTCCCGGTCCGTGGCGTGCGCAAGCACACCGCCGAGGCCGTGGTGGGCAGCGCGTTCACCGCGCCGCACGTGACCGAATTCCTCGAAGTCGACGTCACCGCGACCATGGAGGCGGTGACCCGGGTGCGGGCCCTGCCCGAGTTCGCCGACGTGCGGGTCTCACCGCTGCTGTTCGTGGCCCGGGCCCTGCTGACCGCGGTCAGCCGGCACCCGATGGTCAACTCCAGCTGGGACGCTGACGCCCAGGAAATCGTGGTCAAGCACTACGTCAACCTGGGCTTCGCCGCCGCCACCGAGCGCGGCCTGCTGGTACCGAACATCAAGGACGCGCAGGACCTGGCGCTCCCCGGCCTGGCCCGCGCGTTCGCCGAGCTGACCGCCACCGCCCGCGACGGCCGCTGCACCCCGGCCCAGCTGACCGGAGGTACCATAACGATCACCAACGTAGGGGTGTTCGGAGTGGATGCCGGCACGCCGATCCTGACGCCGGGTGAGGCGGCCATCCTGGCCTTCGGGCGGATCAGGGAAGCACCGTGGGTGCACGACGGGCAGCTGGCCGTGCGCCAGGTGACCACGCTCTCCCTGTCGTTCGACCACCGTATTGTGGATGGGGAGCTCGGTTCGGCCGTGCTCCGCGACGTGGGCCAGATGCTGGAGGATCCAATCCGGGTGCTGGCCTGGGCCTGACCGCGCGAACGAGTGGAGAGCCCGATGCGTGACCGCCGAGCCGCCGGCCTGCTGACCGGTGCTGACCTGGACAACAGCGGGCCGCCGGCTTGGCGGGCGGGCCTCTCCGCGGGCAAGGCGCTGCGCGCCCTGATCTTCGTGGGGGCGTTCCTCGGCCTGCTCTGGCTGATCCAGCTGATCAACTGGGCCGACAGCTACCACCTGGACGACCGGTTCGGCATCCTGCCCCACCACGAGAGCCACCTGGCCGACATCTTCACCGCCCCGCTGCTGCACTTCAACTGGCAGCACCTGGAAGGCAACTCGATCCCGTTCCTGGTCCTGGGCTTCCTGGCCGCCTACCGGGGCATCATTCGGTTCGCCGCCGTGACCCTGATCGTGGCCATCACCAGCGGCCTGGCCGTGTGGTTCTTCCAGTCCAGCACCGTGCTGACGGTCGGGGCCAGCGGACTGATCTTCGGCTACTTCGGTTACGTGCTGGTGCGCGGGATCTTCGACCGCAACGTGATCGACATCGTGGTCGGGGTCCTGGCCGGGCTGATGTACTTCAGCATCCTGACCGTCGCGATTCCGGGCACGCCCGGGGTCAGCTGGATCGGCCACGCCGGCGGGCTGGCCGGCGGCGTGCTGGCCGGCTGGATCCTGCGCTCGCGGCGTCCCGCCTCGCCGCGGCCGGTGGCGGCCCCGCCGGCGTCGGCGGCCGTGACGACCAGGGACAGTTCGCGGGCGGCGCTGCACAAAGAACTCGACGACATGGGGCTCTAGGGCTCCGGGAGGCACAGTTGATCCGGCACACGGTCATGTTCACCTGGAAGCCCGAGGCCACCGAGGAGCAGCAGCAGCGGGTCGCGACCGAACTGTCCCGCCTGCCCAGCGTCATCCCCAGCCTCAAGGCCTACACCATGGGCACCGACATCGGCGTCAACGAAGGCAACTGGCAGTTCGTCATCGTCGCCGACTTCGACGATCTGGACGGCTATCTCGCCTACCGGGACAACCCGACCCACCAGGCCATCATCGCCGAGCACATCCAGGCCCTGATCGCCCAGCGCGCCGCCGTCCAGTACGAGTTCTAGTAAAAGGCTCCCGCCCCTTGGCTAGAAGGCCGCTTCGGGGATGTCCATCACGTCGAGGGTGGTGTCTTCGGTGATGCGGCGGTCCGCGTTCAGCCGGGGCAGGACCGAGGCGGCGAAGAAGCGGGCGGCGGCCAGCTTGCCGGTGTAGAAGTCACGGTCCTTGGACGCCGACGAGAGCTCCAGCTCGTCCAGGCGCTCCAGGGCGACCTCGGCCTGGCGGGCCAGGAGCCAGCCGACCAGGAGGTCGCCGAGGGCCAGCAGGAGGCGGGTGGTGTTCAGCCCCACGCGATAGATGGCCTCGGTCTGCTCGCCCAGCTGGCCCAGGAAGCCGTTCATCGCGGCCACCATGGCCTCGACGTCGTCGGCGCCGGCGGCCAGGGCGGCCCGCTCGGACTTCAGCCGGCCGTTGCCGCCGTCCTTGGCCGCGAAGGCCCGGATCTCGGCCAGCACGCCGCCGAGGGCGGTGCCGCCGTCGCGGACGATCTTCCGGAAGTACAGGTCCTGGCCCTGGATGCCGGTGGTGCCCTCGTAGAGGCTGTCGATCTTGGCGTCCCGGATGTACTGCTCCATCGGGTAGTCCTGCAGGAAGCCCGAGCCACCGAGGGTCTGCAGGGACAGGATCAGCATCTCGGAGGCGCGCTCGGAGCCGAGGCCCTTGACCACCGGGAGCAGCAGGTCGTTGAGGGCCGCCGCGGCGGCATCAACGCGACCCGCCGCCGCGGCCTGCTGCAGGGTGTCCTGCACGGTGGCGTTGTAGAGGACCAGGGCCCGCATGCCTTCGGCGTAGGACTTCTGCAGCATCAGCATGCGGCGCACGTCGGGGTGGTGGGTGATGGTCACCCGGGGCGCGGTCTTGTCCAGCATCTGGGTCAGGTCGGCGCCCTGGACGCGGTTCTTGGCGTACTCCAGGGCGTTCAGGTAGCCGGTGGACAGGGTGCCGATGGCCTTGACCCCGATGACCATGCGGGCGTGCTCGATGATCTGGAACATCTGCCGGATGCCGTCGTGCACGCCGCCGACCAGGGTGCCGACCGCGGGGGTCTCGCCGCCGAACGTCATCTCGCAGGTGGTCGAGGCCTTCAGGCCCATCTTGTGCTCGACGTTGGTGACCCGGACGCCGTTGCGCTCACCGAGCGAGCCGTCCTGGTTGACGCAGGAACTTGGGCACCAGGAACATGGACAGCCCCTTGGTGCCGGGGCCCGCGCCCTCGGGGCGGGCCAGCACCAGGTGGAAGATGTTCTCGGTCATGTCCTGTTCGCCGCTGGTGATGAACCGCTTGACGCCCTCGATGTGCCAGGTGCCGTCGGGCTGCTCCACCGCCTTGGTCCGGCCCGCGCCGACGTCGGAGCCGGCGTCCGGCTCGGTCAGCACCATGGTCGAGCCCCACTTGCGCTCGATGGCCTGCTCGGCGAACCACTTCTGTTCCGGGGTGCCGATGTTCCACAGCAGGTGGGCGAAGGCCGGGCCGCTGGAGTAGAACCACACGGCCGGGTTCGACCCGAGGATCAGCTCGGCCACGGCCCAGTACAGCGAGCGCGGCGCGTGCGAGCCGCCGATCTCGGCGGGCAGGTCCAGGCGGTACCACTCGGCGTCCATGTAGGCCTGGAACGACTTGCGGAACGAGTCCGGGAGCGTGACCGAGCCGTCGGCCGGGTTGAACACCGGCGGGTTGCGGTCGGCGTCGGTGAACGACTCGGCCAGCGGGCCGACGGCCAGCCGGTTCACCTCGTCGAGAATCCCGCGGGCCGTCTCCTCGTCGAACTCCTCGTACGGCTCGGCCCCCATCACGTCCTGGCGGCGCAGCACCTCGAAGAGGTTGAACTCGATGTCGCGGAGATTGCTCTTGTAGTGGCTCATCCCAAACCCTCAAAGCTTCATCGGCCGTCAAGCTACTCGCGAGTAACTATACCCGAGGCCAACGACGAGGCCAAGCAGGACGGCCGGAAAGCTTGCCGGTCCGCAAACACCTGACCAGCCGGCCGGCGCTGCAACCGGGCTTCGGTGAGCAGCGGCGATAGCCTGAATCGGCCGGCGGCAACCAGGGGGCGGGGGCAGCAGTGAGCGACGGCCAGGACAACCCGCGGGGCAGCACGCTCCGCCGGCCGCCCGCGCGCGAGTCGCTGCATTCGGAGGCCCAGGGCCGGTTCTCGGCCCGGGTGGCCAGCAGCCGGTCGGCCCGGCACCGCCGCCTGGCCCTGCTCATCTGCGGCGCGCTGTCGGCGGTGGTGCTCCTGGTCGCGGGGGGCGCCTGGGGGCTGACCGGGTGGGTCAACGACACCATCAAGCGGGTCAACGCGGGCACGGCCGACTCCGCCACCAGTGGCCCGCTGAACATCCTGGTCGCCGGGGTCGACCAGCGCACCGGGCTCACCCATCACCAGGAGGTCATGCTGCACGTCGGGAGCGACGTGAGCACGAACTCGGACACGCTGATGCTGCTGCACGTGTCGGCCGACCGCAGCCAGGTGACGGTGGTCAGCATCCCCCGCGACTCCTGGGTCAGCATCCCCGGGCACGGCATGAGCAAGATCAACGCGGCCTACGGCCTGGGTGGCCCCAAGCTCATGGTGCAGACGGTCGAGCAGGCCACCGGGCTGACCATCAACCACTACGTCGAGGTCAACTTCCTGGGCTTCGTCAAGATCATCGATTCGCTGGGCGGGGTGAACCTCTGCCTGCCCCAGCCGGTCGACGACACCTACAGCGGGCTGCAACTGTCGGCCGGCCAGCACCACGTGGACGGGATCACCGCCCTGGCCTACGCCCGGGACCGGCACTCGTTCGCCACCTCGGACCTGGCCCGCATCCAGGACCAGCAGAAACTGCTGTCGACGGCGCTGTCGGCCGCCATCCGCTCCGGGCTGCTGGCCAACCCGATCAGGCTGTCCAGCTTCGTGGGCGCGGCGGTGTCGGCGCTGACCGTGGACCAGGGGCTGAACGTGTCGGCGCTGGCCGACCAGATGCGCGGCATCAGCACCCAGAACGTGCGGTTCACGACCGTGCCGCTGGGCAACTACGACTACCACGCCCCGGACGGCGAGGTCGCCGTCCAGTGGGCCCCGCAGGCCGCGGGCGCGCTGTTCGGGAAGCTGAAGAACGACCAGAATCTGGCCCCCACGCCCACGGCCACCCACGCCGCCGCCGGCGGTGGCGCCACCCCGGCCGGATCAACCCCAGCCGCCCCGCAAACCTCAGGATCCTCAGGGGCCACAAGCGGATCCGGGACCGGAGCGTCGACCGGGAACACCGCGGCCCAGGACGCATGCGGTTAGTCCTGCTACTGCTACAACCTGCTGTCGTGTTTTTCCGCTTTTACGGCATGCCGGATCGTCCGCGACTACGCTCGCCATGTGGCCGATCTGCGGGAACCAGTTACCGGGCTGCCCAAGCGGCAGCCGGCACCCTCCCATGCCCCGGCGCCGGCCCGCGAGTCCCGTGAGTCTCGCGAGCAGGTGTCCCGGCCCCGCAGCGGGCTTGGTCCCGGGGCGGGCCGTCACCGGCGGCCGGTACCGGACGGGCTGCCGCCGGAGGCGCCGGCCCTGGTGGTCGCGGTGGCCGGGAATTCGGGCTCGCCGGACGTGGCCGCGGAAGTCACCTCGATCGTGCGGGTCAACAACCCCAGCGTGGACGTGCGCCTGGCCCGGGTCGGGGCCGGGCCGGAGGACCCGTCCAGCCTGCAGGCGGTGCTGACCCAGGCGGCCGAGAACCGCCCGGCCGACCTGCCGGCCGCGATCGTGGTGCCGCTGCTGGCGCTGCCGTTCCCGGCGGTGACCGACGCGATCCGCTACGACATCACCCAGAGCGCGGTCAACGCCATGATCGCCGAGCCGTTCAACGTCAGCCTGACCTTTGCCGAGGCGCTGCACATCCGGCTGGCCGACGCCCGGCTGGCCCGGGCCGACCGGGTGCGGATGTTCAGCATCCCGACCTCGGCCGACGGCATCATCGTGGCCACGGTGGGCGGCAGCCACGCGGCCGCCGCGGCCACCCCGACCTCGGTGCTGCTGGCGGCCCGGCTGGCCCTGCCGGTGTTCGCGGCCGCGCTCGACGGCAGCCCGAGCATTGCCGAGGCCGCGGCCCAGTTGCGCGCGATGGGGGTCGTGCGGATCGCGATCGCCCCCTGCATCATCGGCCCCGAGGCCCGGCCCGGCGAGCTCGAGTCGGCCTGCGCGGCCATCGGCGCCGACTCGGCCGCCCCGCTCGGCGCCCACGACAGCGTGGCCAAGCTGGTCACGCTGGCCTACGGGCAGATCCTGGAGCAGATCGAGGAGTCCTCGGCGCCCTCGTCATTATCCGTCTAGCCGACCGGTCAGCCGACGGCAGCGCCGGCGGCCGGGCGCCGGCCCACCCGGCGGTTAGTCGGCGCTGGCCACCAGGGTCTCCAGCAGCACGTCCTGGTGGTCGCGCTGGATGGCGGCCAGCCGCCACTTGTCGGTGAACAGGGCCAGCAGCGCCCCGTCCAGGCGGCGGGTCAGCACCTCGGTGCCGCGCACCCCGGCCAGGCCGGCCGCGCCCTCGGGGTCGGTCCGGCGGGCCAGGGTGTAGCTGAGGTGCTCCAGCTCGGCGCGGGCCCCGAACTCGTGCTCGAGCCGGTTCAGCACCACGTCGAACTGCAGCGGCCCGACCGCGGCCAGCACCGGGGCCTGGTCGCCGCGCAGGTTCGAGGCCAGCACCTGGACCACGCCCTCGGTGGCCAGCTGGTCGATGCCCTTGCGGAACTGCTTGTGCTTGCTGGCGTCCTTGCTGCGGACCACGGCGAAGTGCTCGGGGGCGAAGCTCGGGATGGGCGGGAACTCGACCGACAGCTCGTCGTACAGGGTGTCGCCGGGCCGCAGCGCGGTCGCGTTGACCAGCCCGATCACGTCGCCGGGGTAGGCCACGTCCACCGTCTCCCGGTCGGCGCCGAACATCGACTGGGCGTACTTGGTCGCGAACGGGCGGCCGGTGGCGGCGTGGGTCAGCACCATGCCGCGCTCGAACCGGCCCGAGCAGACCCGGACGAAGGCGACCCGGTCCCGGTGGTTGCGGTCCATGTTGGCCTGCACCTTGAACACCAGGCCGGAGAACGGCGCGTCGACCGGGCGCGGCTCGTCCTTGATGTCGGCCCGCGGCGCGGGCGGCGGGGCCAGCTCGACCAGGCCTCTCCAGCAGCCGCCGGACCCCGAAGTTGGGCAGGGCCGCGCCGAACAGCACCGGCGAGGACTCACCGGCCAGGAACGACTCCAGGTCGACGTCGGCGCCGATCTCGGTCAGCAGGTCCAGTTCCTCGACCGCGGTGGTGTACTCGGCGCCGAAGCGGGCGGCCGCCTCGTCGGCGGTCAGGTGCTCCTCGATGGCCCGGCCGGCCCCGCCCGGGGTCCGGGTGAACGCGGTGAACTCGCCGGTGTTCCGGTCGATCAGCCCGCGGAATTCACCGGCCACCCCCACCGGCCAGTTGAGCGGGGTCGGCCGCAGCCGGATCCGCTGCTCGATCTCGTCCAGCAGCTCCAGCGGCTCGCGGCCGGGCCGGTCCCACTTGTTGACGAAGGTGATGACCGGGATGTGCCGGTTCCGGCAGACGTCGAACAGCTTCAGGGTCTGCGGCTCCAGGCCCTTGGCCGAGTCCAGCAGCATGATCGCGCAGTCGACGGCCTCCAGCACCCGGTAGGTGTCCTCGGAGAAGTCGGCGTGACCAGGGGTGTCGAGCAGGTTGAGCACCATGTCGTCGTAGTCGAAGCGCAGCGCGGCCGAGGTGATCGAGATGCCGCGGTCCTTCTCCATGGCCATCCAGTCCGAGGTGACCCCGCGCCGCCCGGCCTTGCCGTGCACCGCGCCCGCCTGGGTGATCGCCGACGCGTGCAGGGCCAGCGCCTCGGTCAGGGTCGACTTGCCCGCGTCCGGGTGACTGATCACCGCGAACGCGCGCCGGCGGCCGGCCTCGGCCTCGACTTCGGTTCCGGCCGGACGCTGGTGCGCCTGCTCTCCTTGCTCCACCAACGTCACTTGCGGCCGCACTCCCTTACCGTCTGAGCCCGTACGGGCAACCCGCGCGAGTCTATGGTCACGCAGGTGTAACACGAGAATCGGCCGGCAAAATTTCATATTGAAGGTCTCGCCCCCGGGTCCCCACGTCGACGGGCGTCCGAGGCAGCCGGGGAGGCCGACGACGGGGTTCAGCCGGGTTTGCGGGCCTCGATCAGGAAGCGCACCGAGGTGGCCAGGAACGGGCCGTCCCGCTCGATCTGCTCGTGCAGGGCCAGCAGCCGGTCCCGGTACCCGGCCACGGTGAAGCCGGGCACGATCCAGACCACCTTGCGCAGGAACACCACCACCGCGGCCACGTCGTAGAACTCCATCCGGCCCCGGAACTGGCGCAGGTCGACCAGGTCCAGGCCCGCCTGTTCGGCCGCGCGCACCGACCACTTCGGGTCCCGGCTCGGGTCATCGGGACCCTGGTCCGGGTAGGCGGCGCCCAGCATGAACTGGCTCAGCTCGCCCACCGACGGGTGCCCCACGTCCTGGGAGAAGTAGGTGCCGCCGGGCTTGAGCACCCGGGCCACCTCGTCCCAGCGCACGGTGACCGGATGCCTGCTCACGACCAGGTCGAAGGACCGGTCCGGGAACGGCAGGTCGCTGCCGGGCTCGGGCACCGCGACCACCCGGGCCCCGAGCCGGGCCAGGTTGCGCCGGGCCACGGCCAGGTTGGGCGGCCAGGACTCGGTGGCCACCAGCGTGGGCGGCGCGGCCGGGATCGTGGCCAGCACCTCGCCACCCCCGGTCTGCAGGTCCAGGGCGGCCGCGCCGGGCACCCCGGCCAGCGCGGCCATCCGGCCCCCGAGCAGGTGGGCGTACCCCCACGGCGGGCGTTCCTCGGTGGCGCGGCCCTGGAACCAGGAGAAGTCCCAGCCCTCGACGGGTACGGACTCACCCTCGGCGATCAGGTCCTCGAAGCTGGCCACCAGGCGAGTCTGCCGGTCACCCCGGTGATGGCGCCAGTCAATTCGGCTCCGGAGCCCGGACCGCCGGGTGGGCGGCGATGAACGCCACCATGCGCCGGTTGAGCTCGTCGAGCCGGTCGAAGCCGCCGTGGCTGCCGGGCACGATGACGACCTCGGCCCGCGGCATGACCCGGCCCCGGTCCCGGGCCTGGGCCGGGGTGATGAGGGCGCTGCGGGCGCCGGTGACGAGCAGGACCGGGACGGTGATGGCGCGCAGCTCGCCGTCGGTGAGGACGGCCGGGAACTTCGGCTCCATCCGGAAGCCGCGGCTGCCCGCCCACATGAGGTCGATCAGCTCCCGCTCCAGCATGAACGGGCTGTCCAGCCACCGGGCCAGCCGGCGGCGCAGCGGCAGCGGGGTCTTGGTGGCCAGCCCGCTGATCGCGAGCCACCACCAGAACCTCGCGTCCAGCCTGGTCAGCCCGGCCGGGTCGAGCAGGGTGAGGGAGGCGACCCGCCCCGGCGCGCGGATGGCCTGGTTCAGGGCCACCCAGCCGCCGTAGGACACCCCCACCAGGTGGGCCGGGCCGGTGCTGAGCTGGCCGAGCAGCTCATCGAGCCAGGCCGCGCTGGCGTCGGGGGTGGCGATGGGGGCCCGGGCCACGCTCGGGTTCGGGTCGCCGGGGGTGTCGATGACGTACACCGGGCCCGCCTGGGCCAGCGCCTTCACGTGCAGGGCTCCGTAGGCGGCGTTGTACCCGGCCGGGGGCAGCAGCACGATCGGCGTCCCCTCGGCCCGGGGCCGGTAGGCGTGGACCCGGGTGGTCGTGGTGGCCGTCTCGAGGTCGAACTCCTCGTACGGCTGCGGCCACAACGTGAAGGCCCGGTCGTAGGCGGCCATGAACTTGTCCCGGGCCGCGTCGCTCACCCACGTTCCCGGCTCGGCCTTGGGTGCCAGCATGATGCCTCCTCAGGCTCGGCTCACTTCCTCGTGGACGCTTAAATGATACAGCTGTACCATCAAACGACAACCGTCCCGGCGACGAGTACGGTGAGCGGGTGCCGAAGCTGGTCGACCACGAGGAACGCCGCCGGCAGATCGCCGCGGCCCTGCTCCGGGTGGCCGCGGTCCGGGGTCTGCACCAGGCCGGCCTGCGCGAGGTCGCGGCCGAGGCCGGGCTGTCGGTCCGGCTCATCCAGTACTACTTCGGGACCAAGGAGCAGTTGCTGCTCTACGCCACCCAGTACCTGGCCGCCCAGCTCAGCGACCGGGTGCGGGCCCGGATCGCGGCCGCGGGCGGGGCCGGCGCCGGGCCGCGGGCGGTCATCGAGGCGATCCTGGCCGAGGCGCTGCCGGACGACCAGGACAGCCGGGAGTTCAACGTCATCTGGACCTCGTACCTGGCCCTGTCCCTGACCGATCCCGGGCTGACCATGGGCCCGCTGGCCCGGGGCTCGGACGTGGTCATCGACGTCATCGCGGCTCAGCTGCGGACGGCCCAGGAGGCCGGCCAGATGCCGCCCGGGCTGGACCCCGGGCTGGAAGCGACCAGCCTGGTCGCCCTGTCGGCCGGGCTGGGCACCAGCGTCCTGGTCCGCGACCGCGACGCCGGCCAGGCCTGGGCCGTCCTCGGCTACCAGCTGGACCGGCTGCTGCCCACGGCCCAGCTGGGCAGCGGGTGACCGGGAACCGCTGGCGGATTACCCGCCGGTAACAAATAATACGACCAGGGTGCGGGCGAACCGGGGAAGGCGGAAGGGCATGGCCGACAGCGACGTCATCGTGGTGGGGGCCGGGCTGGCGGGCCTGGTCGCGACCGCGGAACTGGCCGACGCCGGCCTGCGGGTGCTGCTCCTGGACCAGGAGCCAGCCTCGAACCTGGGCGGCCAGGCGTTCTGGTCGTTCGGGGGCCTGTTCCTGGTCGACTCGCCGGAGCAGCGGCGGTTCGGCATCAAGGACTCGTTCGAGCTGGCCCGCCAGGACTGGCTGGGCAGCGCCGGCTTCGACCGCGGCATCGACGACCCGGCCGGCCCGGACTACTGGGGCTACCGCTGGGCCGAGGCCTACCTGGACTTCGCGGCCGGCGAGAAGCGCTCCTGGCTGCACGGCCAGGGCCTGCGCTGGGTGCCGCTGGTGGGCTGGGCCGAACGGGGCGGCTACCTGGCCGACGGGCACGGGAACTCGGTGCCGCGGTTCCACGTGACCTGGGGCACCGGGCCGGCCGTGGTGGCCCCGTTCGCGCGCCGGGTCCGCGCGGCCGTGTCCGAGGGGCGGGTCCAGTTCCGGTTCCGGCACCGGGTCGACGAGCTGACCGTCACCAACGGCGCCGTCGACGGCGTGCGCGGCACGGTGCTGGAGCCCAGCTCGGCCGGCCGGGGCCACGGCAGTTCCCGCACCGCGGCCGGGGAGTTCGAGCTGCACGCGCCGGCGGTGCTGGTCACCTCGGGCGGCATCGGCGCCAACCACGACCTGGTCCGGCAGAACTGGCCGGCCGCGCTCGGGCCGGCCCCGGAAAACATGATCAGCGGGGTGCCCGAGCATGTGGACGGCCGGATGCTGGCCATCACCGAGCAGGCCGGCGGCCGGATCGTCAACCCCGACCGGATGTGGCACTACACCGAGGGCATCCAGAACTGGGACCCGATCTGGGACCGGCACGCCATCCGCATCCTGCCCGGGCCGTCCTCGTTGTGGTTCGACGCCCGCGGCCGCCGGTTCCCGGCCCCGAACTTCCCCGGCTTCGACACCCTGGGCACGCTGGAGGCCATCTGCCGGTCCGGCTACGACTACTCCTGGTTCGTGCTGACCCAGAAGATCATCGAGAAGGAGTTCGCGCTCTCCGGCTCGGAGCAGAACCCCGACCTGACCGGCAAGGACATCAAGGCCATGCTGGCCCGGGCCCGGGGCGGCGCGCCCGCCCCGGTGGAGGCGTTCAAGGAGCACGGGGCCGACTTCGTGGTGGCCGACACCCTGCCCGAGCTGGTGCGGGGCATGAACAAGCTGACCGAAGAACCGCTCATCGAGCTGGCCGACCTGGAACGGCAGATCGTGGCCCGGGACCGGGAGATGGACAACCCGTTCAGCAAGGACGCTCAGGTCATGGCCATCCGCAACGCCCGCCGGTCGCTGGGCGAGCGGATCATGCGGACCGCCGCCCCGCACAAGATCCTGGACCCGGCGGCCGGGCCGCTGATCGCGGTGCGGCTCAACATCATGACCCGTAAGACCCTGGGCGGCCTGCAGACCGACCTGTCCGGCCGGGTCCGGTCGGCGACCTCGAACGGCACCGAACCGGTGCCCGGCCTGTACGCGGCGGGCGAGGTGGCCGGCTTCGGCGGCGGCGGGGTGCACGGCTACCGGTCGCTGGAGGGCACGTTCCTGGGCGGCTGCCTGTTCTCCGGCCGCCAGGCCGGCCGCGCCATCGCCCAGGCCACGGCCTAGCCCGGCTGTCGTCGCCCGGGGCGGGTCAGAAGCGCGGCGCGTAGACCGGCTGGGGGCGGGTCGGGGCCACGCCCGGGGTGAACTCGGGCTCGGCGGTGCGGTGCGGGCGCAGCGACCACAGGTGGCTGGACGCGAAGCTGACCGGGGTCAGCAGCCCGGTGACCAGCACGTTGGCGATGACGTAGTTCATGCCCAGCCAGTCCAGCACCGCGTAGCCGGCCATGCCCAGGCCGGTCACGGCCAGCTGCTGGGCGTTGAACTTGATCAGGCCGTGGCCGAACGACACGCTACGGTCGCGCCAGGTCAGGTACCGGGACAGCAGGAAGCTGAGCTGGATCGAAGCCAGCGTCTGGACGATGTACGAGGGCACGTGGCCCACGCCCGCGTACTGGACCAGGATGATCTGGATCATCAGCCCGGCCGCGAACACCGCGGTCCCGTTCAAGCCGAAGATGGTCAGCCGGGTCCGCTGCGCCCACAGGCGGGCGACCAGGCTGGCCAGCGCGGGCGGCCGCCCCGTCCGCTGATCCCAGCTCTGGTCGTCCCAGTCCTGCTCGTCCCATGGCGCGGCTGCGGTCAGCCCGTTCAAGTACGCCCTCCCCCAACTCGGTCCCTACGCCTAGCAGACGCGCTGCGCACGCCGGCCGGGGCCAGATTCATAAGGTCTTTACACAAAATGTCGTGAAGATCACTTCGCCTAGGCTGAGCGGGTGAGCGAGCCGGGGGCCGCAGCGGACCTGAGCCGGGGTCCGCGGCCGGGCTGGGCCAGGGGCCGCGCGGGCGGCCCCGCGGCAAGGACCGAGCTGGTCCGGCGCTACCCGCTGGAGGTCAGCCGCTCCCGCCGGCACGACTGGTTCCGGGCCACCGGCCGGGCCGGGCGCTGGTTCATCCCCGACTACGCCGCGGTCGCGGCCGACTGGGACGCCGTCCACCTGACCGCGGGCGGCTACCTGAGCACGGCCGGGGTCGCCTGCCCGCTGGACCGGACGACCGCCACCGTGCTGGCGGGCTGGGACCCCGATGACACCTGGTGGCTGACTGACGCCCTGACCCTCAGCGAGCCCGGCCACCTACTGGGTCAATCCCGACGGCGGCGGCCCCGGCTGGCGAGCCGACAGCACGCAGTCGCCGCAGTAGCCGCCCCCGCCCCCCGGGGCGGCCCGGTAGATCAGGCAGCAGCTGCGGCGCCGGAACCCCGGGCTCGCGGGCAGGCCCGCGTGGCGGCCGGCCAGGTTCGGGGTGGCCAGCAGGGCCTGCGCCAGGGCGGTGGCCCGGTCGCGCAGGCCAGGCTGGGACCGGCTGACCATCGCGGCCGCGCCGTTGACGGCCGAGGCCACGTTGCCCCACAGGATCTGGCCGGACACCGAGAGGCCCCCGAACCCGGCGGCCAGGTCCTGGACCGGGCCGTCCAGCCACCGGCCTTCGATATCTGCGGAAAGGGCCTTGGCCTCGGGAAGCTCGGCATCGCCCAGGGCCGCCGCGGGCAGGGACAGCGGGAACATGCTGCCGTCGCCGGGCACCCAGCGGGCCTGGCTGGCGTCGAAGCCGAGCCCCCGGCGGGCCAGGACCGCGAGGCCGAACGCGGGCGCGATCAGCCGGGCCGACAGACCCAGCTGGGCCACGGACGCCGCCACCCGCAGCTCGACCTGTTCCGGGGCCAGCCCGCCGGCCCGGGCCAGCGCGCCCCGCACCTGGACCGCCCGCTCCCGCAGCGCGGCCGGTGCGCCGATCAGCTCGGCCAGCGGCCGCCACGGCGCGACCAGCCGGTCGCCCGGGTCGTGGATCTCGATCGCGAAGTAGGGACCCAGGGCGGCCAGGCCAGCCAGCAGTTCGTCCCGGTGGCCACCCATACCCCGCATGCTAGGCGGTGTTGCCCCCGGGGCTTACGCCCCATGAGGCCAGCGCCGTCGTATGGTCGTAGGCCATGGACGCCATCCAGCCCGAGTTGTGGGTCGAGCAGGCCGCGGCGGCGGTCGCCTTCTACCAGGAGGCGTTCGGAGCCACGGTCCTGCACCGGGTGGGCGACGGCGACGACATCGTGGCCCAGCTGGCCGTGGGCGACGCGGCCTTCTGGGTGTCAGCGGCCAGCCCGGACGCGAACCGGTTCAGCCCGGCCGCGCTGGGCGGCGGGACCGGCCGCACCCTGCTGGTCACCGACGACCCGGACGCCCTGCTCGACCGGGCCGTCACCGCCGGCGCGGTGGCGGTGGCCCCGGTGACCGACGAGCACGGCTGGCGGCTGGGGCGCATCATCGATCCGTTCGGCCACGAATGGGAGATCGGGCGGCCGCTCGGCCCCTGGCCACCGGCCTAGGTCCCGGCGAGGCGGATGACGTCGGTGACCGTTTCGTTCAGGGCCTGCCAGGCCTCGCGGGCGCCGGCGGTGTCCTCGTGCCCCGCGCGCAGTTCGCCGGTGAAGGCGGCCAGGTCGTCCAGGGCCCAGCGGAGCCGGTAGCAGCGGAGGCCGTCCGGATCGACGGGGTGGCCGGTGGCGCGGGTGTAGCGGCGGGCGGCGTGGCTGTCGCTGGAGCCCAGGACGTGCCAGAGGTCGCGTTCGGGGATGGCCAGGCCGACGGTGTCCCAGTCGATCAGCCGCAGGCCGTGGCCGGCCCGCATGACGTTGCCGGGGTGGGGCTCGCCGTGGGTGATGACCTGGTGCGGCGCCGCCGCCAGCCGCGCGGCCAGCCGGTCGAAGCTGGCCAGCAGGTCACGCACGGGCCCGGCCGCGCCGGCCAGCAGGGCCCGGGCCGGCTCGGCGTACGGGCCGCCGGACCAGGGCCGTCCCAGGTCACCGAGGGCCTGCTCGAGCCGGTCCCGCTCGGGCAGGCCGGGCCGGGCCACCGGCCCGTGGGGCGGGGGTGTCACCTGGTGCAGAGCGGCCAGCAGGTCGATCAGTTGGTCCCGCGCCTCCGGCGGCAGTTGCTGGCCGAACTCCCAGTTCCGACCTTCGATATATCGGTAAAGGGCGACGGCGTAGCGGGGACTCAGGAGCCGGGCGGTCGCTCCGTCCCGGGTCGGCTCGGGCGCGGCCACGAAGCCCAGCCCGGCCTGGTCCCGCAGCCAGCGGGCGGTGTCCAGGGCCGCCCGGAGTCCGGCGTACACGCCGGCCCGGGTGTCTCCCAGCCAGCTCTTGCCGTCCAGGTCGTCGACGGCCACGAACCAGCGGGCCTGGTGGCCAGCGCGGGCCGTCCAGTGGTAGCTGCCCGCCCCCACCGGCGCGTAGCGCAGCTCGTCCGGGCGCAGGTCCCAGCCCTGGTCGAGGGCGAGCCGCAGCTCGCGCTCGGTGATCCCCTCCGGCCGGTCTTTCACAATCGCTCACCGTAGACAGCGGGCGGACCGCCGGGCCACGTGTTTTCCAGGCTCTCCGGCTGGCTCAGCCCGCCGCCGCCGCTGCTCCCGCGAGCCAGCCCGCCCCCCTACTCGTGAGTAAGAAACATCTTGACGGAGTTCGGCGGAAAGGTTTCCATAAAGTTCGATCCGCTTATCGAAGGCCTTGGCCTGGGAGGTCCGTATGCCGCTGGTCGCGCGACACCGATTCCGGGCCGGGCTGGCGACGGTCGCCGCCGGGCTGCTCGGCGCGAGCCTGCTTTCCACCGCGTCGGCCGGGGCCACGCACGACCTCGGCCCGGGCCGCCCGCGGGCCGCTGATCTGGCTGCCCGCGCCCCGATCCGCCCCCGGGACGGCGGTGTCCACGTCGGTCACGGCGGTGACCCCGTGGGGAGCGATGTCCGGGACCACATCGATCCTGCGGACCCTGCCGGACGGCAGCGACCAGGGCGACAGCACCGCTCAGCGCTGGCTGCCCGCCGGGCCTGGCCGCTGGCGGCGCCAGCCACTGCCGCAGCCCGCGGGCACCAGCTTCGGCCAGGGGGTGGGCCTGACCGACCTGGCCGAGGTGGGCGGATCCTGGGACACCGACGGCCTGGCCGACGACGACGTGGCCGTGCGCTGGCCCGCCACCGGCGGACCTGGCACCGTCATCGGCGCCACCGACAGCCGGGTGACCGCGGTCGGGCCCGACGGGACCTGGGGCGTGCAGACCGACCTGCCCGGCTACCGGACCATCGCCGCCAACGCCGAACTGGTGGCCCGCGACGGCACCCGGACCCCGATCGACACCGGGGCCCGGCTGAACACCATCGTCTCGATCGCGGACCGGCACACCGCGCTGCTCACGCTGATCGACGGCGTGGGCGAGGGCACCACCAGCACCCCGGCGGTCTGGCGGGACGGCCAGCTGAAGTCGCTGCCGGTGTTCAGCATCGCGCTCGGCTTCCCGGACTGTGTGTCGGACATCCTGCCCGACGGCAGCGTCGCCTACAGCGGCATCAGCGACACCGGCGGCAACATCCAGGAGATCGCCCAGGTGCACCGGGGCGGCGTTCCCGGCACCGAGGTGCCCCTGGACCTGCGCGGCGGGGCCGGGAGTGTGGCCTGCGACGGCAAGGACACGGTGGCCACCGACGGTTCGGTGGGCGGGACCCTGCAGCTGCCGGGCGAGAACCTGTCCCAGGCCACCATCTGGCGGGCCAGCGAACCGACCCAGCTCCCGCTGCAGCCGGGCGAGTCGTCGGCCGCCGTGGCGGCCCTGCAGTCGGCCACCTTCGCCATCGTCCGCGGCCAGCTCACCGCGGGCGGCCAGGACCTGTGGGCCTGGCGCCACGGCCGGGTCATCCCGCTGACCGTCCCGTCCGGCTACTCCGTGGCCAGCGTGGTCACGGTGACCGTGTCCGGCCTGGTCGTGGCCAACCTGAAGGACGGCGCCGGCCTGTCTCACCCGGTGGCCTGGCTGGTCCCCTGAGCCGAACGGCCGGAGCGGCCGAGTGTGGGCTGCGGCCGGGCTGGTATAGCTGGGCCCATGACCGATCTCATCGACCTGGCCGGAAAGACCGTGATCGTCACCGGCGCCTCGTCCGGTATCGGGGCGGCCACCGCGCGGGCCTTGCACGCCGCCGGGGCCTATCCGGTGCTGGCCGCCCGCCGGGCCGGCCGGCTGGCCGAGCTGAGCCAGGAGCTGGGCGGGGCCCTGGCCGTGCCCACCGACGTGACCGACCCGGCCCAGATCCACGACCTGGTGGCGGCCACCCTGGACCGGCACCAGCGGATCGACGGGCTGGTCAACAACGCCGGCGTGAGCGTGCACGGGCCACTGGACCAGACCGACCTGGCCCAGTTCAGCCAGGCGCTCCAGCTCAACCTGGTCGGCCTGCTGGCCGTGACCCAGGCGGTGCTGCCGGCCATGCGGGAACAGGGCTTCGGGCGGATCGTGAACGTCAGCTCCGGCACCACCCGCCGGGTCGCGGTGGGCACGGGCGCTTACGCTTCGACCAAGTACGCGGTCAACATGCTCACCGCGGTCCTGCGCGAGGAACTGGCCGCCGACGGGATCGCCGTGTCGCTGCTGGTCCCCTCGGTCACCGCCACCGAGTTCGGCGGCGGCATGTTCAAGCTGGGTGCCTCGCCGCGGCCCGGCATGGTGGTCCAGAGCCCGGACTACGTGGCCGGGGTGGTCCTGCGGCTGCTGCGGACGGGGGAAGAGTCGTTCGACATCCCGCACGGGCCCGAGCAACCCGGCCTGGCCGACGTACCAGCCTGAGGAGAGACGATGACCGACGAAGCCGCGGCGGACGGCCCGGGGGCGCGGCCAGATCCGGTGGCGCAACTGGACGACGCGGTCTGGGCGCTGGCCGCGGTGATCGCGACCTACCGGGACGCGGGCGGCAGCTCGCTGGCCGAGGCGCTGACCGCCGACCCGGACCGGGCCGCGGTGCTGGCCGCGGCCGGGCTGGCCCGGGACACCGGCCACGGCGTCGTTCCCGGTCCGGCGCTGCTGGACGGGCCGCTGGCCGGGAACATGGCGGCGGCCCGGCTCAGCTCGCTGCGCCAGGCCGTGGAAGTGGCGGCCGGTGCGGGCCCGCCGGGCTGGTCCGAGCTACCCGACGAGGTCCTGCTCGACCAGGGACGGGCGTCCGCCGCCACCGGGCACGCGCTGGCCACCCGCGTGGTCCCGGCCCTGCCCGGCCTGGCCGGCCGGCTGGCCGTCCCCGGCAGCCGCATCCTCGACATCGGCACCGGCGTCGGCGCGCTGGCGCTGGCCCTGGCCCAGGACCTGCCGCACGCCCACGTGACCGGCATCGACGTCCTGGCCCGGGCCATCGAGCTGGCCCGGGCCGAAGTGCGGCAGGCCGGGCCGCTGGCCGAGCGGGTCGAGCTCCGCCAGCAGGACGCGGCCGACCTGCGTGAGCCCGCGGCCTACGACCTGGTCTGGCTGCCCGCGCCCTTCCTGCCCGAGCCGTCCCTGGACGCGGCCCTGCCCCACGTCGTGGCGGCCGTCGCCCCCGGCGGCTGGCTGGTGACCGGGACGAATCCACCACCGGCCGGCCCGCTGGCGGCGGCGGTGGCCCGGTGGAACGCGGCCCGGAACGGCGGCAACGCCCTGACCGCGGACGACGTGGCGGCCCGGCTGCGGGAGCTGGGCCTCGGACACGTCGATCAGCGCCCGACCGTCCCCGGCGGCCCGATCCTGGTCATCGGGCAGCGGCCGCCGGCCTGACCTGCTGGCCGGGCTGGGGCTCAGGCTCTGGCCGGTCCCGGGGCCGAGATGCGACACTAGGCGTCGGTAGTGCGCTTTAGGAGCCTGTGTGCTGGTAATTCGTGGTTCTCGGCACCCCGGCCTCGGTCGGGGGACGGACGGCGGCTGATGCTCAGCGATCCGTCCTGGGACATCATGCCGGTGACCAACCCGGACCTGGCCGAGCGCAAGCAGCGCCGCCTGGCCCGGAACTGCCTGGTCACTGACCCGGTCGGCCTGGCCGAGCCGCTGTACCAGTTGCGCCACCGCGACGAGATCGTGGCCCCTTCGGCGCTGGACCGGGTGAGCCGTGAGCTGGTGATCCGGGCCCAGACCGCGATCACCTCCGCCCTCGATTCGGTCCTCGACGACGCGGTGCCGTCGGCCGACATCCTGACCGAGGCCACCCTGCGCTGGCACGAGTGGGAGATCGCCGTCGCCCTGCGCGACATCACCGACCTGCGGGCCGAGCACGAGTTCAACGCGGCCGCCAGCGCCGGGCCGCTGACCGACTCGGTCCTGGGGCCGCAGCAGCGCGCCCTGCAACTGGCCCACGAGGCCATCGCGTCCCGGGTCAGCGCGCTGGAACGCTACGCGGCCGAGGTGCTCAAGGCCTGCGCCGCGTTCCACGACCTGGAGGACGCGCTGCGGATATCGGACCTGAACGACCGGTACCTGGACCTGATCGCCCGCACCGCCGCCGACGAGCACGCCGTCACCGAGATCAGCGGCCTCACCGACCAGGCCAGCGCGGCCGCCCAGGCCGTCCGCGAATCCATGCACCAGGTCGGCCTGGCCGCCGCCGCCCTGGCCCAGCCCGAGTCAGCCACCGGCTGAGCGCGGCCGGCCCGGCAGGGCCCCAGTGCGCCGGGGCTAGTAGGGCACCTCGGTGCTCATCAGGTCGGCGAAGTCGGCCGGGCCGGGCCGCTGGGAAATCACCCGGCAGAAGCCGACCGCGTCGAGCTCGAGCGCGGGGCCCCCGGAGCCGGCCGTCCAGGTCCCGCCGGCCGGCCCGGTGAGGTGCAGGGTGAAGTCCTTGCCGTGCCGGTCGGCCCATTCGGCGACGACGTCGGCGACGATGACGCCGTCGTGATCGGCGGTCAGCTGAGGCGTACGGTCCAGGGCCGTGCAGATGTCGAGCCGGTGCATCCAGGGGTCGCGGGTCAGGATGACGTCGATGAGGTAGCCGAGGGTCCACGGCTCTTCGACCCCGTTGATCACCCCGCCGATCATGGTCCGGCGCCGGATGAAGCCCGGGGTCAGCCGGCGGCCCCGGGCCGCCTTGGCGGACCGGGCCGCGAACCGGTCGGCGATGGCCGGCCCGGACCAGTCCGCCCGCTCGCGGACCTGGAGGGCGGTCATCCGGTCGACGTCGATGTTCCCGTTGACCGTGGCCGCGCGTTGCTGGCGGCTGCCTTCGCGGATCGAGGCGGCCATCTCCACCATGCCGAGCATGTGGGCCGCCATCTGGCGGACGTCCCAGTCCGGGCAGGCGGTCGGGGTCGCCCAGTCCGGCTGGTCGAGGGATTGGAGCAGTTCGGCGCAGCGTCCGTACTCGGTGGCGGCCAGGCGCATCGCGGTCCGGCGGTCCAGGGCTGGAGTTCTCGGTTTC
>CAWHFP010000038.1:0-13269 GCA_963828445.1 uncultured Actinomycetes bacterium | reverse complement strand
CCCTCGTAGCCCCGCCTCAGAAGTCACACCGGTACCGGGCGCCCCTGGAGCAGCGCGGCCCGGACGTCCTCGGTGGCCTCGGGGGAGGGGCCGCGCCAGGCCACGATGTGGTCGGGGCGCAGCAGCAGGCACTGCCCGGCCGGCAGGAAGCCCAGGTCGTCCCGCCCCGGGAGCACACCCCACCCTGGCCCGGCCACGTCGATCGTGGAACGCCCGCGCTCCCCGTCCAGCCACCGGTGCGGCACCCGGGTCCCGACCCGCCCGGCCGGCCGGAACTCGGTCACCGGCTCCGGATCGGCGGCCGGATCACCGGCCAGCGCGCCCGCCGGGTACTGGAAGCCGCCCGCGGCCAGCACGTACGGATGGGCCAGGCCGTCACCACCAGCCCCCGGCCGCCGCAGGTCCCCGGTGCGCCGGGCCGACTGGTCGGCCGCGAACCAGCCGGCCGGGCGGCGTTCGGCGTGGTAGCTGTCCAGCAGCGCGTCCCCGGCCTGGCCGGCCAGCACCGCGGCCAGCTTCCAGGCCAGGTTGTGCGCGTCCGCGATGCCGGTGTTGGCCCCGCTGGCCGCGAACGGCGGCATCACGTGGGCCGCGTCCCCGGCCAGGAACACGCGGCCGGCCCGGTACCGGTCGGCCACCCGCATCTCGCTCCGCCACGGCAGCACGCTGAGAACGTCCAGGTCCGGGACGGGCACCCCGAGCGCGGCCCGGAGCACGCCGGGCCAGTCCCGGCCGGTGGCCGCGCCCGGGCTCATGAACACCCAGCGCCGCCGCCCGTCCACCGAGGCCAGGCCGCCGGGCGCGTCGGGGTGCTCGATCTGGCACAGGTTGAACTCCCGGCCCCGGACCACCGCCCCCAGGTCGGCCCGGAAGTACACGCTGACCATGGGCCCGCCGGTGAAACCGGGCCCGGACCGGGTGATGCCCAGCGCTTCCCGCACCGGGCTGTGCGCGCCGTCGGCCGCCACCAGATACCGGGCCCGCAGCGACTCACCGCCGGCCAGGGCCGCGGTCACCCCGCTCTCGTCCTGGCCGAACCTCAGCAGCCCGGTGCCGAACCGCACCGTGGCCCCGGCCTGCCCGGCGGCCCGGCGCAGCACCGGCTCCAGCGTGTCCTGGGCGATCAGGCAGGGCAGTTCCGGGCTCACCTCGACCGGCCCGTCCGCCCCGGGAGCCGGCGATGGTGGCGGCCACAACGGCAACTGCTCCGCCTCGGCCAGGGTCCGGCCGGCCGCCATGTGATCGTGCCCGGCCAGCCCGCGGGCGG
Organism: uncultured Actinomycetes bacterium; assembly: GCA_963828445.1. Classification (GTDB taxonomy): domain Bacteria; phylum Actinomycetota; class Actinomycetes; order Streptosporangiales; family Streptosporangiaceae; genus Bog-532. The sequence goes on along the minus strand of CAWHFP010000038.1, from coordinate 12,002 downwards.
CCTCGTGGACCAGGCCCGCCAGCCCCAGCTCCCGGAAGATCTCCATGCTCCGCATGTGGAACCGCCGCGCCTTGGGCTGCGGCGAGGTGGCCGCGCGCTTCTCGACCAGGGTCACGTCCACCCCGTGCTGGCGCAGCAGCAGGGCCAGGGTCAGCCCGACCAGCCCACCCCCGGCGATCAGCACCTCAGCCTGCCCCGCCGCTCCCTCCTCGCTCTCCCGGCCCTCCTCGCTCTCCCGGCCCTCCCCGCTTCCCGGCCTTCCCGGCCCTCCAAGCCCGCCTGTGTACGTTGTACATTCATATGTACAACGTACACTCATTGGTAGGGTGCGGCCATGGTCTGGTTCGACGAGCCCCCGCCGCCCCGCGCTACTCCCCAGCTCAGCCGGGACCGGATCGTGGCCGCTGCCATCGACCTGGCCGACCGGCAGGCCACCGGCGAGATCACCATGCGGGCCCTGGCCGCCGAGCTGGGGGTGCGCAGCCCGATGGGGCTCTACCGCTACGTCGGCAGCAAGGACGGCCTGTCCGACCTCATGGCCGACCAGGTGTACGGGCAGATCACCGTGCCCCGCGGCGCCGGCTGGCGGCCCGCCCTGCGCGGCCTGGGCACCAGCGGCTGGGCGGCGGTGCAACGGCACCCCTGGTTCGCCCCGCTGGCCTTCAGCCGGCCCCCCCTGGGCCCGCACGCGCTCAGCGTCTACGACCACGCCCTGGCCGAACTGGACCCGCTCGGGCTGGACGCGGCGACCCGGATGGGCTTCGTGTCCGCGGTGTTCGGCCAGGTCCTGGGCTCAGGGCTGGCGCTGCGGGAGGAACAGGCCATGCGGGCCCGTACCGGCCTGGCCACCGACGCCGACCTCGGCCGCGCGGCCGCCCCCTACCTGCAGCGGGTCGCGGCCGCGGGCACCCACCCGCACTTCTCCCGCTGGGCTGCCGATCCGCTCCGTGCCGCGGCCGAATTCCCCACCTTCGATCAAATCCTGGACTGGCTCCTGGACGGCCTGGCCAGCACGCTCAGGCCTGGCTGACCGCGCGGTAACCGAGCCCCAGCTGGTCGAAGAGGAACGCGTACCAGTCGGTCGTCAGGTCGATGACCTGGTTGAGGGACCCGGCCAGATGGCCGCCCGACTCCAGCCTCAGCAGGACGGGCCGGTCCGACGAGGTGGCCTGCTGGAGCCGGGCCGTCATCTTCTTGGCCTGCCAGGCGTCGACCCGGGAGTCGTTCTCCCCGGCGGTCAGCAGCACCGCCGGGTAGGCCGTTCCGTCGGCGACGTGGTGATACGGGGAGTAGGCCAGCAGCACCCGGAACTGGCCGGGATCGGCCACGGTGCCGTACTCGGGGATGTTGTACCCGCCGTTGGTGCTGATCTCGCTGCGCAGCGAGTCCATCACCGGGACCGCGGCGATGACGGCCCGGGCGATGTCCGGCCGCTGGGTGAGCACCGCCCCCATCAGCAGGCCGCCGTTGGAACCGCCCATGATCGCCAGCCGCTCGTGGCTGGTGATCCCGCGATCGCACAGGTAGTCCGCGCAGGCGATGAAGTCGTCGAAGCAGTTCTGCTTGGTGGCCAGCGGCCGGCCTGGTGCCACTCCTCGCCGTACTCGCCGCCGCCGCGGATGTTGGCCACCACGTAGACCCCGCCCTGCTCCAGCCACAGCCGCAGGTCGGGGTCGAAGCGCGGCACCAGCGAGATCCCGTAACCGCCGTAGGCGGTCAGCAGGGCCGGCGCGCTTCCGTCCCGTGGTGTGCCCGGCGCGGCGATCACGTTGAGCGGGACGCGGGTGCCGTCCTTCGACGTCGCGAACTCCCGGGTCACCTCGTACCCGGACAGGCCGGCGGGGTCGGTGGTCTTCAGGGCGGTGGGCCGGGGGGCCTGGCCGCGCGCGGCCACCCACCAGGCCGGCGGCTCGATGAACGACTCGCACGGCCAGGCGATCAGCTCCGGGCCCAGGGCCACCAGGCCCGCGCGGTGAGACGACACCGAGCTCAGCGGGGGGATCTCCACCGGGGGCAGCGGGCCACCCTGGTCGTCGAACGCCCGGACCTGCTGCGGCCCGCCGTCCATGTCCACCACCCACACGGTGCCCTCGGTCACCGCGAGGTCCTCGATGGTCGTGTCCCCGGGCGGCACGATCTCGCTGGCGCCCGCGATCGTGCTGCCCTCGGCCAGCGGCAGGCGCAGCACCCGGCCGTGCGGAGCGTCCCGCCGCGACAGCAGGTACAGGGCGTCTTGTCCCAGTACCGCCTGCCCGCACTGGTCGCCGATGTCCGCCACCGGCCACCAGGAGCCGTCCCCGTCCTGGCCGCGGAGGAAGATCTGCCACTCGCCGCCGTCGCCCTTCTGGACCCGGTCCATGACCCAGCGGCCGTCGGGCGAAGCGGACAGGAAGTTCTCGGCGATCCGTTCGTCGGCGAACGGGCCGGTCAGGTCCAGCCGGTCCGGTGCGCCACCGAACTCGCGGAACCAGACCTGCTGCCGGAAGCCCGCCGGGTCGGCACAGAGGGTGTACCAGAAGCCAGCGCCGTCGTGGCGCCAGGCCATCGATCCGCCCATCAGGTTCGCGTGCGGGATCGGCTCATCGACGGTCTTCCCGCTGGCCACGTCGAAGACGTGCAGGGTCCCGTCCTCGGTGCCGTGCTCGGACAGCGAGACCGCGACCTTGGTGCCGTCCGGAGACGGGACGAAGAAGTCGATGCTGGTCTCGCCGGACGGGTCGATGACCTCCAGATCGACCACGACCCGCTCGGTGGCGGGATCGTCGAGGTCGGTCAGCGCGACCAGGAACGGCCGCTGCCGGGGCGTCTGCTCCTTGAGCGCGAAGAAGGTGCCTCCGCCGGCCCGCAGCCGCTTGTACGCGGTCCGCTCGGACCGCAGCAGCTCCTCGACCCGCGCCCGCAGCTCGTCGCGCCAGGCGATCCCGCCGAAGTAGCTGCCGGTGCGATCCTGCTGAGCCTGGTTCCAGGCGATGGTCTCGCCGGCGGCGGAGTCTTCCAGCCAGCGGTAGTCCTCGGTGACCTCAACGCCGTGGTAGGTGTCGGTCACCGGGATTCGCGATGCCCGCACCACGGGGAGTTCGGTCATGGGTTTGCCTCCTCAGCCTTGGGTGAGCAGGTTCGGGCCCTCCTTGCGCAGCTCGGCCACGGAGGTGACGCCGAGCAGCTGCATGGCCCGCTTGAACTGGGCGGCCAGCAGCTCCAGGGCCCGGTCCACCCCCGGCTCGCCCCCGGCCATCAGGCCGTACAGGTAGGCCCGGCCGACCAGGCCCGCGTCCGCGCCCAGGGCTACCGCCACGGCCAGGTCGGCGCCGTGCCGGATCCCCGAGTCGACCAGCACGGCCGGACCGGGACCCACGGCCTCGCGGACCTCGGCGACCAAGTCGATCGGGGCGATGGCCCGGTCCAGCTGGCGGCCGCCGTGGTTGGACAGCTGGACGCCGTCGGCGCCGGCTTCGACCGCCCGCCGGGCGTCGGCCGCGCCCAGCGGCCCCTTGACCACCAGCTGACCCGGCCAGCTGGCCCGCAGCTCGGCCAGGTAGTCCCAGGTGATGCTGGAGCTGAACTTGCCGATGCTCTCGGCCACCGTCCGGGCCTCGTGCCCGGACGGGAAGTTGGCGAACGTGATGGCCGGCCGGGCCAGCATCCGGGCCCAGTAGGCGGGCCGGCCACCGATGCGGGCCATCGTGCCCAGGGTGAGCGCGGGCGGCATGATCAGCCCGTTCCGCTCGTCCCGGGTCCGGAAGCCGGTGACCGTGGTGTCCGCGGTCAGCACCAGCACCCGGTACCCGCTGTCGGCCGCCCGCTGGACCAGGTCCCGGGTCTGGGCCGCGTCCTTCATCACGTACAGCTGGAACCAGATCTCGTCCTGGCCCGCCGCGTGCGCGGCCGCGGCCAGGTCCTCGATCGAGGTGTTGCCCATGGTGGACAGGGTGTAGGGCAGGTTCCGGCGGCCCGCCGCCCGGGCCACGGCCGGTTCGCCGTCCGGGTGCATCATCCGGGTCGAGCCGGTGGGGGCCAGGCCCAGCGGCAGCGACGCGGGCCGGCCCAGGACCTGGGTGCTGGTGTCCACCCGGGCCACGTCCACCATCTCTCGCGGGCGGAACCGCCAGCGCCGGAAGGCCGCGCCGTTGGCGGCCATGCTGATCTCCTCGTCGGCGGCGCCGTCCACGTAGTCGAAGACCGGCCGCGGGATCAGCCACCGGGCGCTCCGCCGCAGGTCATCGACGCTGTGACAGTGGCTCAGGCGCCGCTTCACGATGTCCAGCTCGACCGGTTCCAACTGGATGAGCTGGCGGATCTCGCGAAGGTTCATGAATTGGAACGTAACCCCCGACCCCGCGACTTCTCAACTACCCCCGATCGGCAGCGAGTAGGCCCGCCGCTCTTCAAATCCACTAAACTAACCGGAAATGTAGTCATCACGGGCGGGCCTGACCTGGGAAGGGAAGCCGATGTCACTGCGGTTCCACTGGTTCCTGCCGACCAACGGCGACGGGCGGGACATCGTCGGCGGCGGCCACGGCGTGGCCACCGGCGCGGCCGGGGCCATCCGCCCGGCCACCCTGCCCTACCTGGGCCAGATCGCGCGCAGCGCCGAGCAGCTCGGCTTCGAGGCCGCTCTCACCCCCACCGGGGCCTGGTGTGAGGACGCCTGGCTGGCCACGGCCATGCTGACCGAGGTCACCGAGCGGCTGAAGTTCCTGGTCGCGTTCAGGCCGGGGCTGATCTCGCCCACGCTGTCGGCGCAGATGGCGGCGACGTTCCAGCGTTACTCGCGGGGCCGGCTGCTGCTCAACGTGGTCACCGGCGGGGAGTCGGCCGAGCAGCGGGCCTACGGCGACTTCGAGGACAAGACCGCCCGCTACCAGCGCTGCGATGAGTTCCTGGACATCGTGTCCCGGCTCTGGGCCGGACAGACCGTCGACTTCGAAGGCCGCTACCTGCGGGTCGAGGGAGCGCGGCTGGCCCAGCTGCCGGACCCCGTGCCCGACCTGTACTTCGGCGGCTCGTCGGCCACGGCCGGCCCGGTCGCCGCCCGCCACACCAACGTCTACCTGACCTGGGGTGAGCCTCCGGAAGCGGTCGGGCAGAAGCTCCGCTGGATCGACGGCCTGGCCGCCGGGCAGAACCGGACGGTCCGGCACGGCATCCGGCTGCACATCATCACCCGCGACACCGCCGAGGAAGCCTGGCGGCAGGCCGGCTGATCGAAGGGGTCGACGAGGCGATGATCCGCCGGGTGCAGGAGGGCCTGGCCACCAGCGAGTCCGAGGGCCTGCGCCGGATGCGGGAGCTGCACGGCGGCCGCCGCGACGGGCTCGAGGTCTCGCCCAACCTGTGGGCCGGGGTCGGCCTGGTCCGCGGCGGGGCCGGTACCGCCCTGGTCGGCAGCCACACCGAGGTCGCCGACCGGATCGAGGAGTACGCCCAGCTGGGCATCTCGGAGTTCATCTTGTCCGGGTACCCGCACCTGGAGGAGGCCTACTGGTTCGGGGAGGGCGTGCTGCCGATCCTGGCCGCCCGCGGCGTCTGGCAGCACCCGGCACCCGAGGCCGTGGACGGCACGCCCAACGTCACGCCGTTCGCCCCCACGTCCGGGGCCGCGCCCGCTGCGGCATCATGACCGGTAACACCAGTCCGCTGGCCGAGGAGGCCCAGTCGAGGAGGCACTGTGCGCATCGCCGTGGTGGTAGGTAACCCCAAGCCCGCGTCGCGGACGCTGAACGTGGCCACGGCCCTGGCCGATCTGCTGGCCGCCGAGCTGGCCCCGGACGCCGGGCACCTGGTGGTGGACCTGGCCGAGCACGCCGGCGACCTGTTCGACTGGGGCGCGCCCCAGCTGACCGAGCTGACCCAGCAGGTCGCCTCGGCCGGCCTGATCATCGCCGCGTCGCCCACCTACAAGGCGACCTACACCGGCCTGCTCAAGGCGTTCTTCGACCGCTACGGCAACAACGGCCTGGCCGGCTCGGTGGCGGTGCCGCTGATGACCGGCGCCGCCCCCATCCACCAGCTGGCCGTCGAGGTGCACCTGCGCCCGCTCCTGGTCGAGCTGGGCGCGGCCGTCCCCACCCGCGGCCTGTACGTGACCGAGCCCGAGTTCGCCGAGCTGGCCGCCCCGATCGGCCGCTGGGCCGACGCCGCGGTGCCCCTGCTCCGCCAGGCCCTCGGCTAAGCGGACTGCAGCGTGTCCTGACCGGCGCTCGACTTCTCGATTTCTTCGTGGCCGTTGGCCGCCGTTTTCCCGGGCTCGACTGCTACAGCAGCTCCGGCATGACCGTTTGCGGCCACGCGGTGCCAATGGGGCAGCAGATATCGATGCGATTCATTCCTGTTTTTCCTGGCCCGGCGGCGCCGTCGCGTTGTCCGTGAAAATTTACTCAGCCAGACAAAGAGAATGGCGCACGTCGCGAAGACGGCGACGAACAACCCAGCGGCCATCGCGAGCACGGTCATAGCAGGCGCGCCGAGCAGCCAGCCAAAGCCAGCGATCATGGCCGCGGGCAGACACGCGTCGAAAGCCACGATAAGCAGGGAAATTGCGATTGCCTCCGGCGAGTCATCTGCCGCCGGCATGTCGAAGCGCAGTTCACCGCGGACCGGACCGGCCTTGATTTTGAACCCGGCCGCCCGGTACGGGTCGACGTCAGCTTTCCCGGTCGGAAGTTCGTTCGTTAAGTCGATCATGGTAATTCTGCCCCCCTCCCGCGGGTCTCCCCTCCCGCGGGAAGCCCGCCATCCAGACGCCATGGCGGGGCTTTGCTCGTTGTTTGGGGCGAACCATACCTCCGGGGATGTGCGGCGGCCAGAGGCTTTGGGCGGTGGACTGTCGTCTCCGCTCGGCCCGGGCAGGCGTAAGGCAATGATATGATGGTCGTACTTGCTTCATGCATACATCGCTTGTATGTCATGCGTTTGAAGCGCATACTGTGGGGGTACCAAGACAAGGGATCCACGAAGAGATGGTCGCGAGAAGGCAGCCAACGCCGTCCGATCGCGGCGGAAAGGTCGGCCGTGATGCCTGCCGAGACCAAGCCCCCCCGTACCCATCGCGGCAACCTGCAGCGAGTCACCGTCAACCTCACGCCCAAGAGCGTCGACGCGCTCGAGAGAGCGGTCAAGCTGACCGAGGACAGCCAGACCGACTCCATCAACCGCGCCATCCAGATCTACGCCTACCTCGTGAACATCACCGAGAACGATGGCACGCTGTATGTCCGTGACTCCGGAAGCGATGAGCTGGAGCGCCTGCGCATCATCTGATGGCCACGTGCGCCTGAGGCCGGGCCCAGTCTGAGCAGTGGCCCCCCGGCCCGCGGCCCCGCCACGATCTTGATCCGGACGCCGTACGGGCGCCGCGGCGTCGCCGGTGGGCCACGACCCGGACCACCCCTCGGCGGTCCTGCTGCCCGTGGTCAGCCGGGGGCAGGCTCCCCGGCGCTGAGCACCCGCCGCACCGGCTGCCTGGCCCCGAGCTTGGTCGGACTGGTCGCGGGGCGCAGGTACTCCTCACCCTGGGGCCACCGGGCCACGTGCTGGTCGCCGCTCTCGAGGGCGAACCCGACGTAGGTCACCTCGTCGATGTCCACCGCGAACAGCGCGAAGTCACCCACCACCGGCGCCCAGGGCAGCTGGTCGGCCACCTGACGGGCGTACCGTTCCTGGACCTCCCGGTCGTGCTCGCGCCGCGCGGTGCCGCGCAGCTTGATCTCGATGGCGGCTTCCGGGCCGCTGATGATGCTGTGCACCTGGATCCGGGGGTCCCGGTCCAGGTCGGCCACCTTGGCCGACCCCGGCATCATCGACAGCCACAGCTCGCCGTCCATGATCAGCGGCTCCACCCCGCTGATGCGGGCCGATCCGTCCCGCCGGGTGGTCCCGATCAGGAGCACACCGGGCTTGATCAGCCGATCGTGTACGGCCGCGCCGAGCGCAGGCTCGTGGGCCGCGATCTCTGCCCATCTCATGTTTCGGGTCTACCGGAGACCACCGACATTTTTATCGAAGGCAGTTCGCGTCGCGTCCCGGCCGCAGGCGAGCGGTCAGTGCGCGGAGGGATCGGCCACCCGGGCCAGGAACAGCGGCTCCCCGGTCTCGGTGTCGGTGACCAGCAGCAGGTAGGGCCGGTCGAACACCAGCGGCGGATCAGCCCGGGCGTCGGTCGGCATCAGCCCGACCGCGGTGGCCGCGCTGGCCACCGTGCCCTTCTCGCCCACCTGCAGGGTGGCCGCGTGCTCGACCAGCCCGATGCAGCACGCCTGCGGCGACAGCCCACCGAAGTCGGCTGCCGACGTGAACGCCACCCCCATCCCCAGCCCGGCCAGTAGCCCCTTCAGATCGGCCTTGGTGCTCAGGTCCACCCGTGGCAGCGCTATCGCCGTGCCCGGGGCCGCCGCGCCGCCTCCGCCGCCCAGCGCGCCCCGCAATGAGGTCATCGTGCCCGTGGACGGCAGCGCGCAGCCGCCCGCCGTCCCCGCGGGCGGCAGCAACGCCAGCATGGCCAGCCGGTCGCCGCGGTACGGCAGTGACACCGCGGTCCAGCCCGCCGCCCGGGCCTGGTGGAACTGACCCCCGCTCATGAACTTGGCCGAGACCTCCCGCCCGGCCGCCGTCCGGAACTCCTGGCTCTTGGTGGCCGAAGCCGGGAACGGATGGGCCCAGGCCGCGTTCAGGTACAGCGCGTCGGTCAGCACCCAGCCGATGCCCGGCAGTGAGCCCGCGCTCAGCAGCCGGGGGATGTGCCCGCGGGTGGCCGCGGCGATGGCCTGGTCGATCTGCCGGGCGGCCCGCCCGGGGTCGGTGAGCAGCGGCACCCGGGCCACCCCGGCCCGGTAGCCGGTGGCCACCGCGTTCAGGTAGTCGCGCCGGGTGGTCAGGCTCGGGTCGGTCCAGACCTGGTCGCTGCTGGCCACGGTCACGCCGGGCCGGTCCAGGCCGCGCAGGGCGGCCGAGCGGGCCTGCAGCTGGGCCGCCAGCGGCGGGCCGGTGGCGGGCAGGTGCAGCACCCGCGCCATGGCCTGGGCGGTGCCGCCCCCCGCCCCCAGGTAGGCCATGCCCAGCCCGCTGGCCAGGCTGGACGGCGACAGCACCAGGTTGGCCCGCGGGCTGGTCCGGCACCAGGCCCCCAGCACGCTCAGCCCGAACGCGGTGTCGGCCGCGCCCAGCGGGCGGGGACTGGCGCTGGGCTCCCCGGCCGCCGTGCCGTGCGCCACCGTCACCCCGGTCATCTGGGACGGTGACGCGGCCGGCCCGCCTGGCGAACCAGAGCCCGAGCCGCACCCGGCCAGAGCCAGCCCGGCCGCCACCGCGACGCCCGCGACGCCTGTGGCAACCGGCGGCCAGGGGCGCCGGGCCCGGTCCCGTGTCATGAGCCGATTATGGGTTCATCCCCGGGATCCGGGCCCGGATCCGGGCGATTTCCGCGTCATCGGAGACGCCCTGGAAGTCGTACCGCGGGGTGTACGGACGCTCCAGCTCGGCCAGGCCGGGTTGCGTCCCGGCCGCACGGGGTGCCGGACCCTGGTGCAGATCACCACCGGGCCGCTGCGCCCGAGTTTGAGGTACTGCACGGGAGCTCCTAGAGTAGGCCGTACCGGAGAACTGTCCGGTAGCGCCGACGACCACACCGGAGAACTCTCCGGTTTGCCAAAGCCGCCCTAGGCCGGGAGGGGACGTGACCCAGTCCGCGCAAGGAAGCGCGCCAGGAACCACGCCAGGACCGGTCCGCGCGCACGCGCTGCGCAACCGGGAGCACATCCTGCAGGTGGCCAGCGAGGCGTTCGCCGAGTCCGGGACGACCTCGCTCAACGCCATCGCCAAGCGGGCCGGGGTGGGGGCGGGCACGCTCTACCGGCACTTCCCGACCCGGGAGGACCTGATCCTGGCCGTCTACCAGCGGGACCTGCAGCGCCTGGTCGACTCGGTGCCGGACATCCTGGCCGAGCACCCGCCCCTGGACAGCTTCCGGATCTGGTTCCTGACCCTGGCCGACTACATCCGGGTCAAGCACGGCCTGGGTGACGCCCTCTACACCGCGGCCGCCCAGACCGTCGTCAACGAGGCCTACGCCCCGGTCATCGCGGCGGTCACGGTCCTGCTCCGGGCCTGCGCGAACCACGGCCACTTGCGTGACAGCCTCGACCCGAGCGACGTGCTCCTGCTCATGGGCTTCCTGTGGCGCAGCCCAGCCACTGACCAGGGCCGCGAGCAGGCCCGCCGCCTGCTCGACCTGACCATCGAAGGCCTCCGCCCCCGCTGACCCGGCATTCGGGAACCCTTCTTTTCACATGCTGCCTACAAGTGTTCCCGAATGCCTGAAGTCAGTTGTGGTTGGCCGACTGGGTCGGGGCCGGGGTCGGCGGGTAGGGCGGGGTGGCCGGCCGGGCCGGGTACTCGGGGGAATGAAAGCCCAGTCGCGACGGCGACCGGGGTGGCGCGGGCCGGGCCGGGCCGGGGTCGCCCATGCCGCGGACCACGGCGGCCATGCCGAGCAGGGCGGTGATCGGCGCGACCAGGGCGATGAAGTCGGCCGAGGTCAGCGTGCCCAGGGCGGCCAGCGCGCCCGCGAACCCGGCGATCAGGATGGCTGCCACCACCAGGCCCCAGCCGTGCAGGAACAGCCGCAGCGTAAACGGCGGGCCGGGTGCGGGCACCTCGGCCACCACGGCCACGGCCTTGGTCTCGCGCCGCTCGGTCATGCCCTCGCGGACCCGGACGCTGACGGTCAGGTTCCCGGGCTGGTCCGCGATCAGCAGCAGTTCGTCGGGGTGGGACGGGTCCGGGGTCTGGGCCACCGAGCCCCCGCCCACGGCCCACGACACGACCTTGCCGTCGTTGGCCGAGCGCACCCGGTACCGGGCCTGCTCCCCGGTGACCACGGTCTCCGGCCCGTCGATGACCGCCGCCCGCGCGTGCCCGTTGACCGGCCGGCCGCCCTCGCCGGGACGCATGTCCTCATCCGGCCTCGTGTCCGGATCGGCCGGCCCGGGTGCGGGGGCCGGGGCGGTGGTGATGAACTGGCGGCGGGCCAGCACCTCGGCCAGCCGGATCTGCCGCGCGTGCACACTCCAGGTCATGGCCACGACCCCGGCGGCGAGCCCGGCTGAACCCAGGCCCAGCAGGCCGGCCACCACCGGGTGCCCCACGCCCGCCGCTACCGCTGTGATCATGGCATCTCCTATTGAATTACCTGCTGCACAGACTAATTCAAACACAGTATCGATACAAGGGAGAGTCAGGCCACTACCTTCGATATTAATTAATGGCTATCAGGTGCGGGCAAGCCCGTGAGACGGTACGGCCATGGAGGACTACCGCGACGTCAACCGGGCCAGCTGGGATGAGCGCGTGCCCGCGCACGTGGCCTCGGCGGACTACCAGGTGGACCGGTTCGCCGCCGATCCCGGCTTCCTCAGCGAGGTGGTCCGGTTCGACCTGCCGCGGCTGGGCGACATCAGCGGCCTGCGCGGCGTCCACCTGCAGTGCCACATCGGCACCGACACCGTCTCGCTGGCCCGGCTGGGCGCGTCAATGACCGGCCTGGACTTCTCCGTCCCGGCCGTGGCCGCGGCCCAGGAACTGGCCCGGCGCACCGGGGCCGGCGCCACGTTCGTCCAGGGCGACGTCTACGCCGCCCCCGACCTGCTCGGCCGGGGCGAGTTCGGCCTGGTGTTCACCGGGATCGGGGCGCTCTGCTGGCTGCCGGACATCCGCCGCTGGGCCGAGGTGGTGGGGGCGCTGCTGGCGCCGGGTGGCCGGCTGTTCCTGCGCGAGGGACACCCCATGCTGTGGTCGCTGGCCGACACCCGCGAGGACCGCTTGCTGGTGGTGCAGTACCCCTACTTCGAGCGGCCCGAGCCGAACGTGTTCGACGAGGGCGGCACCTACGTGGAGACCGAGGCGGTGTTCGAGCACAACCTGACCCACGAGTGGAACCACGGCCTGGCCGAGATCATCACCGCGCTGATGGACGCGGGCCTGGAACTGACCGCGCTGGCCGAGCA
>CAWHFP010000037.1:0-13868 GCA_963828445.1 uncultured Actinomycetes bacterium | reverse complement strand
GGGCGAGCAGGGTGGGCGGGGCGATGACGCGGTAGGCGTCCTGGCAGAGCTCGGCGATCTCGGTCCAGCCGGGTTGGCCGTCGAGGCGGACGCCGATCCAGCCGCGGCCGCCCACGTAGGGCGGGCGGAAGATCCGGTCCGGCGCGGCCGCGATGAGCTCGGCCTGGGCGCCGGGCGGGGCCGCGCACCACAGGTGCGGGAACTGGCTCTGGTGGTGGCCCTGGGCCCACAAGGTGGCGAACGACTTCTGGTCCCGGACGAACCAGGCCGGGGCGCCGTGGCTCGCCCGCTCGGTGACCTCGGGCAGGGCCAGGCAGATCTGCCGCAGCCGCCCGGCCAGGTCCTCGGCCATACGCACCCCCGCTCAGTCGGCGGTCTGGGCGTCCTCCAGGCTGCCGTACACCGGAATGTACTGGTCGGCGCCGGTGAGTTCCAGGATGCGGGCCACCACCGGCTGCGGGGCGACCACGGACAGGCTGCCGTTTCGGACGTTGAGCACCGTGCGCACGCTCAGCAGAACCTGCATGCCGGTGGAGTCCATGAAGCTCAGCCCGGACAGGTCCAGGATCATCCGCCCCGCGCCCCGGGACACTTCGGAGGTGAGCACGTCGCGGAGCTGGCGGCCGGTGTGCAGGTCGCACTCGCCGGCCAGTGTGACCAGGGTGTAGGTGGGCTCAGCGGTCACCGAGATCCTGAGCTCGTCCACCCGACCCCCTCGAGATGCTGATAGGCGGGCAGGCGGCCGGCCAGCTGGCGTCACGTCATGCTAGGGCCTGCTGAACGGCATCGTCCAGATTTCAGCAGGCCCGTTTTGGTCACCTTTGCGAATCAGGGTTTCGGCAGGTTGACCAGGGTGGCCAGGGTGGCCCGGTGCTGGCTGGAGGTGCCGAAACCGATCGAGTCGGCCTTGGCCCGCTTGAGGTACAGGTGGGCCGGGTGTTCCCAGGTGAACCCGATGCCGCCGTGCATCTGGACGCACTCCTCGGCCGCGTGCACGGCGACGTCACCGCACTGGGCCTTGGCCAGGGCGACCGCGACCGGGGTGTCGTCGTCACCCTCGGCCAGGCAGGCCGCGGCGTAGCGGGCGGCCGCCCGGGCCTGGGTGATGGCCACCCACAGGTCGGCCAGCCGGTGCTTGAGCGCCTGGAACGAGCCGACCGGGCGGGCGAACTGGCGCCGCTCCTTGACGTAGGCGACGGTCATCTCCAGGCACTTCTCGGCCACGCCCAGCTGCTCGGCGGCCAGCCCGGCCGCGCCCGCGATCAGGCCGAGCTGGAACGCGTCCCCGGCGGCTGGGCCGGACGCGATCGGCCGGGCTTCGGCGTCGTCGAACTCCAGGTCGCACAGGGGCCGGGTCATGTCCAGCGACGTGACCGGGGTGCGCCGGACGCCGCCGGCGCCGGTCCCGACCACGTACAGGCCGTGCGGCACGCCGTCGGCGGGCACGATGAGCAGGTCGGCGTCGAGCGCGTCGGCCACCCCGCGCACCTGGCCGCGCAGCCGGACGGTCCCGCCGCGGCCGTCGCCGGCCCGGGATCCGGACACCCGCGTGGTCAGCGGGTACGCGGCGCCGGGCGCGGTCTCGAAGCCGGCCGCCAGCGCCGCCGTCACGTCGCCGCGGGCCAGTTCGGGCAGGTGGCGATGGTCGCCCGCGGACTCCAGGACCAGGGTGGCCACGATCGCGCTGCCGAGGTAAGGCACGGGCGCCACCGACCGGCCCAGTTCCTCGGCCACGGTGGCCGCCTCGCGGAACGAGGCGCCGGCCCCGTCGTCGTCCTCGGGCACCAGCAGGCTGGCGCAGCCCAGGTCGGCGGCGAGCGCGTGCCACAGCGCGGTGTCGGCGCCGGGGCCGGTGTCGTTGCTGCCGTCGGCACGCGGCAGCACGTCCTCCGGCTTGGCCCGGGCGGCCAGCAGGGACCGGACGCTGTCCCGCAGCTCGGTCTCGGTCTCGCTGTAGAGCAGGTCGGGGGCACGGTCGGCGGCGGCCTGCTCCTGGGCCTCCACTTCAGCTTCGGTGGGAGCGGTCATCGCGGCAGGTCCTTCCAGGGAACGTCTTTGTCCACGCGCGGCTCGGACGGCAGGCCGAGGACGCGTTCGGCGATGATGTTGCGCAGCACCTCCGAGGTGCCGCCTTCGATCGAGTTGCCCTTGGCCCGCAGGTAGCGGAACCCGGGGTCGCGGCCGAGGAACTCGGCGTGGGCGGCCGGCGCATGCTCCAGTCGTCGTAACGCAGCCCGTCGGCGCCGGCCAGTTCCACGTCGAGACCGGAGATCTCCTGGTTGAGCCGGGCGAAGGTGACCTTGGCCGCCGAGCCCTCCGGGCCGGGCTGGCCCGCGGCCAGTTGCTGCCGCAGCCGCAGGCTGGCCAGCCGGGCCACCTCGGCGTCGGCCCACAGCCGCACCAGCCGGTCGTGCAGGCCGGGAGTGCGCCGCTCCGGGTGCTGCCGCCAGGCCCGGGCGACCAGGCCGATCATGCCACCCTCACGGGGCATGCCCGCGCCGCCGATGGCGACCCGCTCGTTCATCAGCGTGCCCTGGGCGACCTTCCAGCCCTCTCCGACCTGGGCGATCCGCTGGGAGTCGGGGATCCGCACGTCGGTGAGGAAGACCTCGTTGAACTCGGCTTCGCCGGTGAGCTGGCGCAGCGGCCGGACGTCCACCCCGGGGTCGGTCATGTCGCAGACGAAGTAGGACAGCCCCTGGTGCTTGGGCACGTCCGGATCGGTGCGGGCGACCAGGATGGCCCACCGGGCCTGGTGGGCCAGGGAGGTCCACACCTTCTGCCCGTTGACGATCCAGTCGCCCTCGTCGTTACGTTCGGCCCGGGTGGCCAGCGAGGCCAGGTCGCTGCCCGCGCCGGGCTCGCTGAACAGCTGGCACCAGATCTCTTCGCCGGTCCACAGCGGGCGCAGCCAGCGCTCCTGCTGCTCGGCCGAGCCGAAGGCCAGGATGGTCGGGGCGGCCATGCCCAGCCCGATGACCTGGATGGCCGGGTCGTTGGACGGGGCCCCGGCGGCGGCGAACGCCTTGTCGGTCACGGTCTGCAGGGCCCGCGGCGCGCCCAGGCCGCCGCGCCCCTCCGGGTAGTGGACCCAGGCCAGCCCGGCGTCGTAGCGGGCCCGCAGGAAGTCCAGCCGGGGCGTGTCCTTGGGGTCGTGCGCGGCCAGGAACTCCTTGACCTTGGCCTGGATGTCCGATGACGTCAGCACGGTGTTGTTCAGCACAACGGCCCCCCGGCCACGTAGATGACCTGACCCGACACGAACCCGGCGCCCTCGCTGACCAGGAACGACACCGTGTGGGCTACGTCTTCGGGCAGCCCGACCCGGCGGACCGGGATGCCGGCCGCGGCGGCCTGCTTGAAGTCCTCGAAGTCCATGCCGACCCGGGCCGCGGTGGCCGCGGTCATGTCGGTGGCGATGAAGCCGGGGGCGACCGAGTTGGCGGTGATGCCGAACTGGCCCAGTTCCTTGGCCAGGGTCTTGGTGAAGCCCTGCAGGCCGGCCTTGGCCGCCGAGTAGTTGGCCTGGCCCCGGTTGCCCAGCGCCGAGCTGGATGAGGTGTTGACGATGCGCCCGTACTTGGCCTCGACCATGTGCTTCTGGGTGGCCCGGGTCATCAGGAAGCTGCCCTTGAGGTGGATGTCCAGCACGGTGTCCCAGTCGTCGTCGGACATCTTGAACAGCAGGTTGTCGCGCAGCACGCCCGCGTTGTTGACCAGCACGGTGGGCGCGCCGAGTTCGCTGGCCACCCGGCTGACGGCCGCCTCGACCTGGTCGGTCTGGCTGACGTCGGCGCCGACCGCCAGGCCCCGGCCCCCGCCGTCGGTGATCTCCTTGACCGTGCCCAGGCAGCTCTGCTCGTCCAGGTCGAGGACGGCCACGGCCATGCCGTCGGCGGCCAGGCGGCGGGCGACACCCGCCCCGATGCCGCGACCGGCTCCGGTCACGATGGCAACTCGCTGTGTCTCCTGCGGCATTCGAATCCCTCTCTGGTCCGGATGGGCTCGGCTATGCGTCTGCTTACCGGTCAGTATCCAACGACCGAACCGAGTTCGGCTACGGGACCCCCGGGTCGGCGGGTCAGGCCCCGGCCCGGCGGAAGACCCAGACGTCACCGGTGTCGTAGATCACCTGGTACTTGACCCCCGGGTGCTGGCTGGCGATGAACGACGGAATGTTGGCGGGCTCGGGGTCGTAGCCGCTGTTGGTGCCGTCGAACACGATGTAGGCAGTGTTCGGGTTGCCCGCGTTGCCGATCCAGAACGTGTCGGTGCGCGCGGCCAGCGGGGCCAGCAGGTCCAAGGTGGTGGTGACGGTGGCGCCGTCCGGCACCGCGGCCATGGCCGCGCGCGCGTCGGCCACGTGCGAGCCGAGCCGGTAGGTGGACGGCTGCCACAGGCCGGCCAGCGGGAACTGGAAGATCAGCGCGACCGCGATGGCCAGCATGGCCACGGCCCCGTGCCGCTCGATGGCGGTGTTCAAGGCGGTCCGCCAGGACGCGGCGGGCCGTGACGCGGGCCGTGGCTCAGCGTTCCGGAGCCGGCCATGGCGTCGATGGCCGCGAGGAACAAGATCGTCATCACGGTGGCGTTGTAGTGGTACTGGGTGCCCCAGAAGTTGGGCGTGGTGGCCAGGAAGCGCAGCACGATCGTGGGCAGCGCGATCAGCGCCAGCGGTGACCACAGCGCGATGAACGCGGTCGGCAGCAGGAGCAGCAGGGTGGTCTGCAGCTTGGTCGGCCAGGCGGTGAAGAACTGGCCGACGCTCTCGCCGGCCGAGAAGTGACCGCCGGGGCTGAGGGTGCCGCCGTCGCTCCAGTACTGATAGTGGTGGGCCGGGTTGAAGTGCGGGATGATCACCGCGATGGCCAGCACCGACCAGGCCATCCCCCACACCAGCAGGAACTGGCCGCCGAGCATCGCGGCCCGGCTGGAGCCTGCCCGGCCCGGGCGCCCGGCCTGCCACAGGGCGGTGCCGATCATCACGATCCCGATCGCGGCCACCGTGAATCCCTGGTCCTCCTTGACGAACACCAGCGGCAGGGCCCAGGCCACGGTGCCGCGGTACCGGCCACGGACCAGGGCGGCCAGCGAGAACGCCAG
The DNA here is from genome assembly GCA_963828445.1 of uncultured Actinomycetes bacterium. GTDB lineage: Bacteria > Actinomycetota > Actinomycetes > Streptosporangiales > Streptosporangiaceae > Bog-532. The sequence continues at coordinate 8,765 of CAWHFP010000037.1, read as the reverse complement.
CAACGGCACGGCGAAGGCGATCTCGTGGAAGTCGAAGTCGATCATCTGCTGCAGGCCCCAGGACAGCCCGTAGGCCAGGCCGATGGCGGCTCCGCCCCGGCGGCCCAGCTTCTCGGCCGCCACCCAGGTCACCGGGAGCACCGACACCGCGGTCAGCACGGCCTGCGCCACCAGCAAGGTGATGGGCGAGGGCGCGATCAGGAAGAACGGCGCGATCAGGGCCACGATCGGCGAGAAGTGGTCGCCGAGCAGGTTGAACCCGGCGCCGCGGACGTCGGCCACCGGGGCGTGCAGGTGGGCGTACTGCTTGACCTGCTCGGTGAAGATGCCCAGGTCCCAGGAGGACGGGCTGAGCTGGAGGTACCGGAACAGCGACAGGGCCAGATAGACCGCGCACACGAAGCCCGCGATCAGCCAGGGCGCCCACCAGATCGGGCGCGTCCCGCTTCTTGCTGTTATCAGCGAAAGCCAGCGGCCGGCGCGCGGCTCAGGCTCGGGGCCGGCCGGGGGCTCAGCGGGCAGGCCGGCCCGGGCGCTGCCGGACGCTTCGGCAGCGCCGTCGTTCAGCCCGTTCTCCGGCATCGCAGGCAGCCTACACGGATCACCCGAGAACCAGAGGTCAGGCGCTGGCCCCGGTCAACTGCGCGGTCAGCAGGGTGTCGGCCGCGGCCCTGGCCCGGCCCGCCGCGGACAGGTCACGGTCGATCCGCACGGCCCAGTTGACCCCGTCGTAGAGCAGGTGCAACTGGGCGCCGAGGGCGGCCGGGTCGGTAGCGCCGGCGTCCCGGGCCAGGTCGGTGAACATCGCCCGGGTCCAGCCCCGGTACTCCTGAGTGACCTGCTCGGCCACGCTGCCGGGGCTGGACTCGGCGGTGGCGTTGGCGAACGCACAGCCGTGGTAGCCGGGCTGGGCGACGGACTCGCCGAGGGCGTCGAACACGGCCAGCAGCCGGTCCCGCGGGTCGTCGTAGCGGTCCACCCACTGTTCGATGCGGGCCCGGCGCCGCTCGTAGCGCCGGATCAGGTAGGCCCGGACCAGCTCGTCCTTACTGCCGAACGTGCTGTACAGCGAGGCCTTGGCCACGCCCGCCTTCTCGATCACGCGGTCGATGCCGACGATGTGGATGCCCTCTTCGTAAAAGAGCTCGTCCGCCGCGTCGAGCAGCCGCTCCCGCGCCGACGGCCGGCGGGCCGTGCCCGGGTCAGTCACAGTGCTCATGCGTTTGACAATACCAGACCGGTCTGTCTATGTTAAGGAGGAACCAGACAGACCTGTCTGTGTTAACGGGAGGCGCTTTTCTGTGACTGCTCCAACTCTCCGTGCCCGGCCCGGCGCGCACGCGGCCGCGCCCCGGCGGCGGCTGCCCGGGACGGTCGCGTTCTACCTGCTGGCTTCGATCATCGTGGCCTTCCTGGCCGGGTCCAGCGCGCCGACGCCGCTGTACGCGGTGTACGCCGCCCGGTGGGGCTTCTCCCCCATCACCACCACGATCGTGTTCGGGGTGTACGCGCTGGCCGTGCTGACCGCGCTGCTCACGGTGGGCCGGCTGTCCGACCACGTCGGCCGGCGACCGGTGCTGCTGGCCGCGCTGGCCGTTCAGGCCGCCACGATGATCGTGTTCATCACCGCCGACGGTGTGCCGCAGCTGCTGGTGGCCCGGATCATCCAGGGCCTGTCCACCGGGGCCGCGGCCGGCGCCATCGGCGCGGGCATGCTCGACCTGAACAAGACCCGGGGCACGATCGCCAACGCGGTGGCCCCGATCACCGGCACCGCCTCGGGCGCGCTCGGCTCCGGGCTGCTGGTGCAGTACCTGCCTCAGCCCACCCACCTGATCTACCTCGTGCTGCTGGGGGTGTTCGTGCTCCAGGCCGTGGGCGTGCTGCTGATGCCGGAGACTTCCACCCCGGCGCCGGGGGCGCTGGCCTCCCTGCGGCCCCAGTTCTCGGTGCCCGGCCCGGTCCGGCGGCCGATGATGTTCGCTGTGCCCGCGCTGGTCGCGATCTGGGCCGTGGCCAGCCTGTACGGGTCGCTCGGCCCCGCGCTGATCAAGCTGGTCTCCGGTTCCGGGTCGATCGTGCTCGGCGGCCTGCCCCTGTTCGTGCTGGCCGGCAGCGGGGCCGTGACCGTGCTGCTGCTCCAGCGGCACAGTGCCCGCCGGCTCATGCTGATCGGGGCGGGCGCCCTGCTGGCCGGGACCGCGCTGACCCTGGTGGCCGTGGACGTGCGCTCGACGGCGGCATTCTTCGTGGGCGCCGCGATCGCCGGGGTCGGCTTCGGCGGCGCCTTCCAGGGCGCGATCCGCTCGGTGGTGCCGCTGACCGCCCCGCATCAGCGGGCCGGCGTGCTGTCCGTGGTCTACGTGGTGTCCTACCTGGCTCTGGGCCTGCCCGCGGTGATCGCCGGCTTCCTGCTGGTGCACGAGGGCAACCTGGTCTCGACCGCGGTCCAGTACAGCGTCGCGGTCATGGTGCTGGCCGCGCTGGCCCTGGCGGGCGCGCTCCGGCCGGCCCGGCCGGCTCCGGAGACGCGGCCCGAGCGGGACGAGTACATCGAGCCCGAGGAGGCCCGGGAGATGCACACCGCCGAGCGCGCCTAGCGGCTAGGAGCCGAGCCCGCGGCACAGGACCGACACCATCTGGAGCAGGCGGGACTCCAGGTCGAACGGGGGCTCGGCCGAGATCCACTCGGTGAGAATCGCGAAGTAGCCGGTGGCCACGAGCAAGCCGGACAGGTCCGGGCCGACATCGGCCCGGACCTGTCCGGCGTCCCGGGCCCGGGTGACGAACGAGGCCAGTTCCGCCGCCAGCGGGGGGTTGGCGAGCACGTTGGTGGAGTGGACGGCCGCCCCCATCAGGGCCACGGTCTCCGACCGGGTCCGGGTGCTCAACCGGGCCAGCTCGACCATGTAGTTGAACACCGTGGCCCGGGCCACGTCGGCCCGGTCGGCGATGTCGTCCATGGTGGTCGCGTCGAAGCCGCGCTCGACGAACAGCTCGACCGCGGCCGCGAACACCCGCTGGCGGCCTTCGGCCCGGCGCCGGGCCCGCCGGTCTGGTGTGACTTCGGTAGGAGACACGAGACCCAAGTAGATCACTTCAGCTCAGCAGCAAGCGCCGGATGCGGCGGCTGGCCACGTACAGGCCGGCCAGGCCCAGGACGGCCAGGTAGGCCAGGTTGCCCAGCATGGCCAGGCTGAGGTGCCCGAACGACAGGTCACGCAGCAGCGACACCGCCTGGTAGAGCGGCGTGCACTCGACCACGATCTGCAGGGGCCGCGGGTAGACGCTGAGCGGGAAGAACGTGGTCGAGAACAGGAACATCGGCAGCGTGGCCAAGATGATGAAGTCGAAGTCCTTCCAGCTGCGCATGAACGTGGTGGCGGCCATGCCAAGGCCGGCGAAGGCGAAGCTGACCAGCAACGAGGTGGGCACGGCCAGGATCAGCCAGGCGGAGGTGGCCAGGCCCAGCGCGGCCAGCACGAGCAGGAACGTGATCGCGTACAGCAGCCCGCGGCTCAGCGCCCAGGTGATCTCGCCCAGCGCCACGTCCAGCGGCCCCAGCGGGGTGGACAGCGCGGCATCGTAGACCTTCGCGTATTTGAGCTTGTGAAACACATTGAACGTCGAGTCGTAGACTGCCCCGTTCATGGACGAGGTGGCCAGCAGCGCGGGCGCCACGAACGAGGTGTAGCTGACCACGCGGCCGCCGGGCCCGGTCACCGTGCCGACCAGGTGACCCAGCCCGACCCGCACCGACAGCAGGTAGAACAGCGGTTCCAGGATGCCGGTCAGCAGCAGGATCCACAGGTGCCGGTAGGCGCGGGCGTTCCGCTCGACCAGGGACAAAGCGGCCGACCGCTGCAGCAGCCCCGGCAGCGGCAGCCACTGCAGTGAGCTGGCACCCGAACCCACCAGCCTTCCATCATTCATAAAGACGCTTCCGGTAGGTCAGCTGGGCAGCGGCACAACCAGCCACCGCCCAGGCCAGCAAATAGACGACGTGCACGGCGGCGCCACCCGCATCGGCGGTGCCCAGCGCCAGACCACGGCAGAGCGCCACCCCGTGCCACAGCGGGGTGACGTAGGCCACCGGCTGCAGCCAGCCCGGCAGCTGGCTGACCGGGAAGAACGTGCCCGAGAACAGGAACAGGGGCACCATCACGAACCGCATCAGCACGCTGAAGCTGACATCGGTGGTCCTGGTCACCGCCCACGCCATCAGGGCCGGCGCGAAGGCCAGCCCGGTCAGCACCGCCACCGGCAGCGCCAGTACGACCAGGGGCGACCGGACCGCGCCGAACGCGGCGATCACGGCCAGGAAGACCGCGCAGTTCATGATCAGCCGCATGGTCACGAACATCAGGTGACCGCGGAACACGTCGCGCGGGCGCAGCGGGCTGGCCGCGGCCGCGAAGTAGTTCGACACCCACTTGACCGAGCCGAGCACCGGGTACATGGCCTCGCCGAAGCCGGTCTGCATGGCCTGGGCGGCCAGCAGGCCCGGTGAGATGAAGGCCAGGTAGGTGACCCCGCCCAGGCTGGCGGTGGAGTGCCGGTTGACCAGGGTGCCCAGGCCGGCCCCCATGGCACCCAGATACAGCACCGGGCCGAGCACGCTGGAGACCACCGAGCCGCGCCAGGTCCGCCGGTAGTCGGTCAGCCAGAACCGGAACTCACGGAAGGCGAAGGTCCAGGGCCGGCTGGGGGCGAGGGCGGGCGCGGCCATCAGTCGCCCAGCTGGCGGCCGGTCAGGCGGAGGAACACGTCTTCCAGGGTGCTGCGCCGGGCCAGGCTGGTGATCGGCTCGACGCCGAGGGCGCGGGCCGCGGCCAGGGTCTGGTCGCCGTTGCGGGTGTAGATGAGCACGCGATCGGCCAGGACCTCCTGGCGGTCGGCGGGCAGCGCGGCCAGTTTCTCGGCCGCCTGCTCGTGCTCGGCCGGATCGAACCGGAGCTCCAGCACCTCGGGGGTCGAGTAGCGCTCGATCAGATCCCGCGGCGAGCCTTCGGCGACGATCTGGCCACCGTCCATCACCACCAGCCGGTCACACAGCTGCTCGGCCTCGTCCATGTAGTGCGTGGTCAGGATCAGGGTCACGCCGCGCTGCTTGAGCCGGAACAACCGGTCCCACACGATGTGCCGGGCCTGCGGGTCCAGCCCGGTGGTGGGCTCGTCCAGCAGCAGGATCTCCGGGTCGTTGATCAGCGACCGGGCGATGACCAGGCGCCGCTTCATCCCGCCCGACAGCGGCTCCACCCGGTCCTCGGCGCGGTCACTGAGCTGCACGAACTGCAGCAAGCTGGTGGCCCGCTCCCGGATCACGGCCCGGGGCAGGCCGAAGTAGCGGCCGTAGACGATCAGGTTCTCCCGCACGGTCAGCTCGATGTCGAGCGTGTTCTCCTGCGGGACCACACCCAGCCGGGCCCGGATGGCGGCACCGTCGGTCACCGGATCCCGGCCCAGGATGGTCAGCTGCCCGCCGGTCGGCGGCGACACGCACCCGACCATCCGCATGGTGGACGACTTGCCGGCCCCGTTGGGCCCCAGGAACCCGAACGCCTCACCGCGCGTTATGGAGAAGTCGATGCCGTCGACGGCGGTGAAGTCCCCGAAACGCTTGGTCAGGCCGCTGGCCTGCACGAGCGTGTCGGCGTGATCAAGGTGCGGCACGTCGGTAGGTTCGGAGTGCGGCACGATCGTGACGTTACCCGCCGGCCCTGACAATTTGATAACCGTTTTCCGGCGCCGGCCGGTACTAGTTGAGATGTGCGGGTAGCCTCGATTCACGATCCCGTACGACCCCGAGCGAGGTACGAAAGGACCGTTGACCTGGTGAAATCGATCCGTGACACCTATCACCGCTTCACGGTGCTGATCCACGAGATCCTGAAGTTCGGCATTGTCGGCGGTATCGGTTTCGTCGTCCAGCTCGGGCTGTCGGACGTGCTGCACCTCAAGCTCGGGATCGGCCCGCTCACCGCCATCGTGATCGGTTACGTGGTGGCCACGGCCGTGACCTTCCTCGGCAACCGGCACTGGGCGTTCAAGCACCGCCAGGGCAAGGGCCTGCAGCACGAGACGCTGCTGTTCATCGTGCTCAACGTAATCGGCCTGGGCATCCAGGAAGGCGTGGTGGCCATCGTCCACTACGGCCTGCACGACACCAGCGGCCTGGCCTACAACGTGGCTAACATCATCGGCATCGGGCTCGGCACCCTGTTCCGCCTGTGGTCCTACCGCAAGTGGGTGTTCCTGGCGGTCGAAGAGGCCCCGTCCCTGGCCGAGCAGGTCAAGCCGGTGGTCACCGGCCACGGCGAGGCCCACGGCGACGTCACCGAGGTCGGCCAGGAGTCATCCGACCCCGAGCGCATCCACGCCGAGCCCACGGTCGGCTGACCAGCCAGACCTCGCGCAGCTTCGAGCCCGTCCACCCCAGAGGTGGGCGGGCTCTTTCGCTGGTGCCCAGCACTGCCCGGCTCTAGGGCCTTACGCGCAGTCGGCCCTTCCGTGCTCTTGCGCCACACAGGCCACTGCGCAGTCTCGCGGCCGAAACGCGGGCGGCGGCGGCTAGGTGAATCTTTCTTTGGTCGCCTCGGCCGCCGCAATTGAAATTGCCACACAAAGAATCACAGCTGATCCAGATCGGCGGATTCCCAGGTATGCGGAACTTATCAAATGGCTTTGCGCCTTTTGCAGGATTCGATGACATCGATGGGAACAGCTGTCCGATTCAGCTCGCGGTACTGGGTTGTGCTCTCAGACTGCTTACCGATCCTCCACCATGCCGGAAATACCTTTTCGGCGATCTCGGCGGTCGTCATGAGATAGGTCAATTCTACGCCAGCAGACCACGGGGGTAGATAATTATTACTGTCGGATCTGCGGCTTCGGGGCTAGTGTGCCAAAACAGGGGAAATACCGCAGACGCCACGGTCCGTGATGTCGATGCTGCGGGTCGTGATTATCTTCGCAGTCTGCACTCAAGCGACGGGGAACATCATGACAATTCACAATTCTGCCACGACGCGGGCGTGGCACGAGATCACCACTGCTCTGATCGCCACCGGTAGCGGTCCGCGAGTAAAGCTTGTCTTCGCGCTCTTGGGGACCGTGCTGCTCGCTGGGGCCGGGGTGGGCCTGCCAGCACCGTCAGCGGGCGCAAGTGTCACGCGATCCGTTTCGGCGGCCCGCACGAAGGCAACTCCAGAGACAAATTATGTCACGCTGAACTTCAAGAATGGCACTAGTCACGGCTACCCATGCGATGGCGGGTCGACATTCCACACAGACATGCCGAACTACATAAAGTCAGCAAGCAATAACTGCCATGTGCGGGTATGGCTGCACACACATAATGACAACAGTGGTTATAGTGCCTGCATGAGCCCTCAGCATTCCTACACGGCAGACGATACAGTAAAGTACGTAAACGTATACGTCAGCACGAACCCAGATGATTGCCAGTACTGACAAACGTCCCGGTGTCGCGCCGCCATTCCTTCACTGCGAGGTGCAGCCGGTGCCGACGGGGACCACGTTCAGGTGCTGGGCCAGGACGGCTTTGCCCTGAGCCGCGGTGAGCACCTTGACCGCGACCAGGCGTTCGACCACGTGGGCCTCGCGGTTGCGGGCGTTCTCCGGGTTGGTGCGCGGGTTGTCCAGGGTCGGCGCGTTGACCACCCCGGCCAGGAACGCGGCCTCGGGCCAGCTCAGCTGGGACGGATGCACCCCGAAGTACCCGCAGCTGGCGGCCTGCAGGCCGTAGTAGTTGCTGCCGTAGTACGCGATCTCGGCGTACATCTGCAGGATCTGGGCCTTGGTGTACTTCTGGTCCAGCTTGATGGCCAGCATGACCTGCTCCAGCTTGACCGTCCACCCGGACCGGCCGCCGGTGTAGAGGTTCTTGGCCAGCTGCTGCTCGAGCGTGCTGCCGCCCTGGTCATTGTGGCCGGTGAGGTCGCCCGCGATCAGCCGGGCCACGGCCAGCGGGTCCACCCCCGGGGTCGAGTAGAACCGGTGGTCCTCGGTGGCCACCAGGGCCTGGGTGAACCGCGTGGGCGGCTGAACCCCCGGGTAGCTGATGCCGTGCGACACCGCCTGCTGCTGGACCACCGCGGGCGCGTTGGCCACCGACGGCGTGAACACCCACAGCCCGCCGAACGCCACCCCCAGCACCACGACGAGCACGACCACGGTCTTGAGCAGCCGCTTCGGCCACCGGCGCCCGGTGCGTGGGGCCCGCGAGGCCCGGGCGCCGCCCGAGCCACCGGAGCCGGAGCCTTTGCGGGGCGGCCGGGGTGAGCGCCGGTAGGGCTTGGTGTCCCCCTCGTCGTACTCGTACCACCCGTCCGATCCCCCAGCCCTTCCGGACCGGGTGCCTCGCGCCGACGTCCCGTACGCGCTCACTCGCTGGTTCCTCCCATGCCCGTACGACGCCACCCGGGTGGCCCGAGTTCCAATCTAGGTCGTGACGTCTTACTCAACGGCACGTCGAGGGGCGTGTCGTCCCCGGTTAACGACGTTCCAGGAACCTGGATCCTGCACCACCCCCTGCGCCCTCCTCTAGAGTCACAGCGCGTGACCGGGCGCCCGTGTCACGGTGTTCGGGAAAGGCGGCTGGCACCGGGAGGTCGCGATCTACGCTAAGGTGGGTGAGCCCGCTGCGGCGGGTGTGCGCGTCAGTGCACCGGGACGTGGCCCAGCTTGGTAGGGCACTTGACTGGGGGTCAAGGGGTCGCGGGTTCAAATCCCGCCGTCCCGAC
>CAWHFP010000036.1:0-20003 GCA_963828445.1 uncultured Actinomycetes bacterium | reverse complement strand
CGCTGGCTGGCCGGGGGCTGGCCCGCTCGCGGGCGGCGGGGCCGAACCGGGGATGGTGAGCCGGGTCCCGGCGTTGATGGCGCCGGGGTCAGGGCCGATGACCGACCGGTTGGCTGCGTACAGCGCGGGCCAGCCGCCGCGGACCCCGAACCGGGCCGCGATGGCCGACAGGGTGTCCCCGGCCGTCACCGTGTACCGGACCGGCGCGGCCGGACCGGGCAGGTGCAGGACCGTCCCCACGCTGAGCAGGTCGGGGCTGCCCCCGATCCGCGACCGGTTGGCTGCGTACAGCGCGGGCCAGCCGCCGCGGACCCCGAACCGGGCCGCGATGGCGGACAGGGTGTCGCCCGGGCGGACGACGTAGCGGCGAGCCGAGGCAGGGGTCGCCGCGGCGCGGTGCGCCGAGGCGGGAGGCGCCGCGGCCGTAGTCAGCGCCGCCGGAGCCGACGCAGCGGCCGGGCGGGCACTCGAAGTCAGCGTCCCGCGGACCGGCACAACGGTCGCGTGGGCACTGGTCAAGCTGATGTTGGTCGTGCGGGTACTGGCCTGAACCGGGTGAGCGGATCTGCCTGGACCGGCGGTGATCACGCCGGCCGGCAGGATGGTCCAGGCGAGCACGACGCACGCGAGTCTGAGCCACGCATGCATGGTGCTGTCACTTTCCTTCCAGGGAGATCAGCGCCGGGCATCGCAGGCCCGGACGCCGTCAGGCAAAAACCGGCTGAAAGGAAAGCGAGTTACGCGGGTGGCACCTCCGGCAGGAACGAACGCCAGATGGCCTTGGCGCCCGCGAGGCGGGCGCGCCGCACCACGATGAGGGTGCGGTGAGTCAGATGGTCCAGGGTGGAGCGGCCGGACAGCGTGCGGCCGCCATGTCCGCCGCTGGCGCTGCCGCCGGCTCCGCTGCCGCCCGCGGGGTTACCGCCCGTCCCGGCCACCGGTGTCCGCGGCGAAGCCGGGGCTGGGGACAGGGGCGCGGTGCCGTTCGACCCGGCCAAGGCGGCGCCGGACGGGTGGGCGAAGAACGAGGCGGCGGCCGGGGGCGCGGGGCGGTGGCCGCGGCTGAGGTGGCGGTAGTGGCGTCGGCCCGCTGAGCCGGGGCGGACGCCTCCTGCGCAGGCCCGCGCTGGACGGGACCGGGCGGCCGTGCGCGGGGGCCGTGGCCGATGCCACGGCGCCGGTCACGGGGGCCGGTCCCCGTCCCGCGGTCCCGGTGGCCGGGGCCAGCCCGCGCCGGTCACGGGGTTCAGGGGGCTGGTCACGGGAGCCAGCGCGGCGGTCACCGGAGCAGAGCGCGTGTCGTTCCACCGGAGCCACAGGCTGGAGGTGACCGGAGCCAGCGCCCCCCCCCCGGCGACCGGAGCCAGCGCGGCGCGGTCACGGGGCTGAGCGTCCCGGTCACCGAAGTCAGCACCGGGGTCAGCCATCCGGTCACCGGGGCCACCCCCCCCCACGGAGGGGGTCACCGACGAAAGCACCGGAGCGAGAGAGACGGTGACCGGAGCCAGCGTCCCGGTCACCCCGGTCAGCGTCGGCGCCAGCGCCCCGGTCACGGGGGCCACCGTTCCGGTGACCGAAGAGACCACCGGAGCCAGCGCACCGGTCACGGGGGTCACGGTTCCGGTCGCGGTCGACAGCACCGATCCGGCCGCGCTGGTGACCGGGGCGAGCGCGCCGGTGGTGGACGACAACACAGGGGCCACCGTGGCGGTCACGGGAGCCAGCGCGCCGGTCACCGTGGACACGGCCGGCGTCACGGTGCTGGCGACCGGAGCGGCTCACCGCGGAGACGACCGGGGCGAGGAGCTGGGTCGCCGGGGCGGCGGCTGCGGTAGCCGTGGAGACCGCGGGAGCCAGCGGGCCGGTGGCCGCGGTGGTCGCCGGGGTCAGCCCGGCGGTGGCCGCCGACAGCACCGGAGCCACCGGGACCGCCGCAGCCGAGCCGACCGCAGTGGTGGCCGGCGTGGACGGTGGCGCAATTGCGCCGATGACGGTGGTGGCCACGGAGCCGACGGCCGGGGCCACAGCGCTGGAGCTAGTGACGGCCGGAGCCGTCGGCTGGGTGGCGGTCGCGGCGGGCTGGGTCACGGCGGTCACAGCCGACTGGGCGACGGTGCCGACGACCTGGGCCATGCCGCTCGGGCTCGGAGCGGTCGCGGCCGGCGCCGGGGTGGTCGGTGTCGCGACCGAGGCGGCCGGGGTAGTGCTGGCCGCAGGCTGAGTGACGGCGGGACAGCCGACTGGGCGACGGTGCCGAGGGCCTGGACCGCGCCGCTGGCGCTGGGGGCGGCTGGAGTGGCCGTGGCCGCGCCGTGAGGGAGCGCGGAGCCCACGGCCTGAACCAGGCTGGACGGGGCGGCAGCGAGGGACGTCGGCTGCGCGGCGGCCGGGGCGCTGGCGGCCGGCGGGGCCGTCGCGGTGGTCGAGGCCGAACCGGTCGACGTCGGAGCCGGAGTGGCCTGAGCCGAGCTGACCGACTGGGCCGACGAGGTGGGGCCCGCCGATAGGGCCGAGGCCGAGCCGGTTGAAGCCGGAACCGAGCTGGCCGTTGAGGCCGGGACCGAGGTGGCTGACGGGGCGGAGCTGGCGGCCGGTGTGGCCGGAGCCGAGCTGGCCGACGAGGCCGGAGCGGCCGACGGGGCCGATGCGCTGGTCGAGGGGGCCGAGGCCGAACCGGTCGAGCTGGAGCCGGACTGGCCGGAGCCGGAGCCGAGCTGGCTGCCGGAGCCGCCGGAGCCGGCGGGCGGTGGACGGCTGGGGGGAGCTGGCCGGGGCGGTCGAGCTGCCGTGCGAGGCGGCCGAGGTTTCGGCTTTGAGCTGGGACGATGCTCCCGAGGCGACGGTCTGGGCGGCCGAGCCAACGGCGCCCAGCAGGCCGGACGAGCCGGACGAGCCGGACGAGGAGCTGCTACCCGGAGCCGCCGAACCCGAGGCCGTCGAACCCGACGGCGCACTGGCGGGTGATGACGACGGGGTGGTGTCGGCGTGGGCCGGCGCCAGAAGAGCACCAGGATGGCCAGAATTCCGGCGGCGAGGAGGACGGCTTGCATCGCTCGACGAGCGATGTAGCGCATGGGTGCTTCGGCCACCGGTGCGCTCCCACCGTTGGGAGTCGGCTTTGCACAAAACCACTTTTTCACCATTGTTGGTCGATTGCAGGACTTGACCGCGATTTATCTGGCTTAAAAACAAATGAAGGTTCGCATTGAGCGATAAACCGGATCAAACCTCCTGACCTGCGGAGACGGTGACGATCTCGACGCGGGCACCCCGGGCGGCGTAGGGTCTATATGTTACTGGTGCGTAGGCGGCTGGGGCTGGTGATGACCGGATGGACGAACACGTCGATGTGCTGATCGTGGGGGCGGGCCTATCGGGAATTGGCGCCGCCCACCATTTGCAGCGCGCATTTCCGTCGCGGAAATACCCCATCCTCGAGTCCCGGGACGCGTCCGGGGGGACCTGGGACCTGTTCCGGTACCCCGGGTCCGCTCCGACTCCGACATGCAGACCCTCGGCTACCGGTTCCGGCCCTGGACCGGAGCCAGGCCCTCGCCGACGGACCCTCGATCCTGCGCTACGTCCGGGACACGGCCCCCGAGGCCGGGATCGACGAACACATCCGGTACGGCTACCGGGTGACCCGCGCGTCCTGGTCCAGCGCCGAAACCCGGTGGACGGTCGAGGCCACCCGGACCCGGCCCCCGGAGCAGCCGGAGCAGGACGGCCGAGACCGAGCGAGACCAGGGCCGAGACCGTCACCTTCACCTGCAACTTCCTGCTCATGTGCACCGGCTACTACCGCTACGACCATGGGTACCAGGCCGATCTGCCTGGCCTCGGCGACTTCCAGGGCCAGGTCGTGCACCCGCAGTTCTGGCCGGAGGACCTGGACTACGCCGGTAAGCAGGTGGCGGTGGTGGGCAGCGGCGCGACCGCGGTGACGCTGGTGCCGGCCCTGGCCGAGACCGCGGCCCACGTGACGATGGTCCAGCGGTCGCCGACCTACATCATCAGCCTGCCGTCCGAGGATCCGGTCGAGGCCAAGCTGCGCCGGCTGGTGGGGACCCGGCGGGCCTACACCCTGACCCGCTGGAAGAACGTCGCCGTCAGCACGCTGATCTACCAGCTCAGCCAGCGCCAGCCGGCCATGATGCGGGGCTGGATCCGGGGCATGACGGTCAAGCAGCTGCCGGCCGGGTACGACGTCGACACCCACTTCAAGCCGACGTACGGGCCATGGGACCAGCGGTTGTGCCTGGTCCCGGACGGCGACCTGTTCCAGGCCATCCGGAACGGGCGGGCCTCGATCGCCACCGGCAGCATCGACCGGTTCACCGAGCACGGCCTCCGGCTGGAGTCCGGCCAGGAGATCGCGGCCGACATCGTGGTCACCGCGACCGGCCTGCAGCTGCTGGCGCTGGGCGGGGTCCAGCTCACCGTGGACGGCCGCGACGTCGACCTGCCCGACACCATGGCCTACAAGGCCCTGATGCTGAGCGGGGTGCCCAACTTCGCGCTGACCATCGGCTACACCAACGCCTCGTGGACGCTCAAGGCCGACCTGACCAGCGAGTACCTGGTTCGCCTGCTCCGGTACATGGACCGGCACGGGTACGACACGGCCGTACCGGTCCGGGATGACTCGCGGGTGACCGAGCGGCCGCTGCTCGACTTCGCGGCCGGGTACATCCTGCGGTCCATGCACGAGTTCCCCAAGTCGGGCTCCCGGCCGCCGTGGCGGCTGGGCATGAGCTACCTCAACGACGTGGTCATGCTCCGGCACGGCCGGATCAACGACGGCGTGATGCGGTTTTCCCGCCGCGGGGCCCCGGTGGCCCGTGCGGACCGGGAGCTCGTACGGTAAGACCATGCTGGCGATCAGAGTGCACGAGTTCGGCGGTCCGGACGTCCTGCAGCTGGAAGACGTGGCGCGCCCGGAGCCGGGGCCGGACGAGATCCTGGTCCGGGTGCTGGCCGCGGGCGTGGGCCCGTGGGACGTCAGCCTGCGGGCGGGGCGCCTCGGCGGCAGCCTTCCTTATATCCCCGGGGGCGAGTTCGCGGGTGTGGTCGAGGGCGGCACCGGCGCGTTCGCCGGCTTCGACGACGGCAACCCGGTCTACGGCTACGCCGGTACCCCGGCCTGACCGGGTGCTACGCCCAGTACGTGACCTGCCCGGTCGAGCAGCTGGCCCCGGTCCCGTCCGGCCTGAGCCTGGCCGACGCGGGCGCCGTGCCGATCAACGCGCTGACCGCCGAGCAGGGGCTGACCGACGTGCTCAACGTCGGGTCCGGCGACCTGGTGCTGATCACCGCGGCCGCGGGCGGCCTCGGCCATCTGGCCGTGCAGATCGCCCGGGCCCTGGGCGCGAACGTGGTGGCCACGGCCAGCCCGAAGCACCACGAGTTCGTGCACCCCCTCGGGGCGAGCATGGTGGTCGACCACACGCAGCCGGACTGGCCGGAGCAGGTGCGCAAGGCCACCGACGGCGGCGTGACCAAGGTGCTGGCGGTGGCCATCCCGTCGCTGGCCGGGGCGGCCCGCGCGGCCCGGGACGGCGCGGTGATCGCGACCCCGGTGCCGCGGCGACTACCCGGACGCAGGACCGGGTGACCTGGCGGCACTACAACGGCGAGCCGCGCGGCAGCCGGCTGGTCCGGATGGGGCCCTGGTTCGACGACGGCACCCTGTCCCCCGAGGTGGCCTACTACCCCTGGCGGAACGCGGCCGAGGCCCACCGGGTGGTGGGCGAGGGTCACACCCGGGGCAAGCTCTCCCTGGTCGTGGACGACGACCTGGCCGCCAGCCTGGAGCTCTGAAGAAGCTCCCGGTCAGGCCGGGCTCAGCCCATCCGGGCGCGCTCCGAGGTGCCGAACCGCTCGGCCACCAGGTGCTTGATGCCGCCCGGGAAGCTGCGGCTGGCGGCCAGGTGGCCGCGGGTCAGGTCGCGCTGGGCCTGGGCGCTGCCGCCGAACGCGGCCAGGCACAGCTCCGGCTCGGCGTTGGCCAGCGCCAGGATGGCCCCGGTGCAGCCGAGCAGCCCGGCCGGCATGACCAGCGCGGCCGAGCCGGTGTAGAGCCAGCCGTCCCAGCGGTCCAGGGTGGCCAGCAGCCGGGTCATGTCCCCGGAGGAGTCCTTGGCCCCCTGCACCGGCAGCTTTTCCAGCACGTCGAGAGAGATGCCGGGCGGCGACACCCGCGGGAAGTGGTAGGCCAGCAAGGGCAGGTCACCGGCCGCGTCGGCCATGGCCTGGTAGAAGCCGGTTGGGTCCTCGACCCCGCGCGGCGAGCGGGCCAGCACCGCGTCGGCCCCGGCGTCGGCGGCGGCCCGGGTCAGGGCCTGGGCCTGCTCGGTGGTGGCGGCGGCGGTGCCCGCCACCAGCGGCACCCCGGGCACGGCGGCCCGGACCGCGGCGAACAGCCGCACCCGCTCATCGTCGTCCAGGGCGTCGGACTCGCCGGTGGTCCCGGCCACCACGATGGCCTGCAGGCCCGCGGCGACCAGCCGGGCCGCGTGGGCGGCGGTGCCGTCGAAGTCGACCTGGCCGTCGTCGTGGAACAGGGTGATGAGGGCGGCGCCGACCCCGCTGAAGGGCGGCGAATCGCTGGTAGCAGGCATAACGCCATTATCCCCCGGCCCGGCCGGGGGGCCCGGGACCGGGCCTATCCCCCGGGCCGGGCGGCGGCCAGCTGGGCCCGGAGCGTGTCCCGGGCGGTGACCAGGGACGGGCCGTACCAGGTCAGGGCCCGGCCCTCGACCAGGGCGACCCGGCGGCCGGGGAACACCTCCGGCCCGTCGCTGGCGCTGAAGGCGTACGGCTCGTCGGGCAGCACGACCAGGCCGGGGTCGCGGGCGGCCAGATCGTCCAGGCTGACGTGCGGGTACCGGCCCGGGTCGTCGCCGTACACGTTGTCCAGGCCGAGCCGGGCGGCCAGGTCACCGGTGAAGGTGGCCGAGCCCACCACCATCCACGGGTCGCGCCAGACCGGGATGACCGCGCGCACCCGGGCTTCGGGGGCGGGCTCGGACCAGACCCGTCCGGCCGCCGCCAGCCAGTCCGGAACCGGCCAGCCCAGAGCATCGTCGAACATCCGCCGCAGCGAGTCCAGGGCCTGATCGACGGTCTGGATCACGGTGACCCAGACCGGGACGCCGGCCGCCCGCAGCCGTTCGACGTCCAGCCGCCGGTTCTCCTCCTGGTTGGCCAGCACCAGGTCCGGGCGCAGGGCCCTGATCGCGGCCAGGTCGGGGTTCTTGGTCCCCCGGACCCGGGGCACGTCCAGGTTCGCCGGGTGCGTGCACCAGTCGGTGGCCCCGGCCAGCGCGTCGGGCCTGGTCACGGCGACGGACTCGGTGAGCGACGGCACCAGCGACACCACCCGGCGGGCCGGGCCGGTCACTGGGACCGGGTATCCGAGGTCGTCGCGGGCGGTGCTCATCCAGCCACTTTATCTGACCAATTAGCCATTCTACAGACATTTAATATTAATCGAATGTCGTGATTCTGCGTACCCACGAAATTCACCGAGCCAGGCGATAGGGTTTCCGCGGCCATTTACAAATGGCCTGACCTGCAATCCCCGAAGCAAGCATAATTTAGGGTGATTCATGCTGGAAGAAACCGTATATCCCCAGGTGAGCGTGGTAGTCGGCACTCGCCCGGAAATTGTGAAGCTCGCCCCCATCGTGCGCATTCTCGGCCCTCGGGCCAGCCTTGTACACAGCGGTCAGCACACCGATCAGGAATTGTCCGGGGTGTTCTTTTCCGCCGCCGGGCTGCCCGTTCCGCAGACCTTGACCGGTATCTGCGGCCAGCCCCGGCACGTCCAGGTGGCCCGGATCGTCGAGCAGCTCGGGGCGCGGTACGCCCAGCGGCCCCCGGCCGCGGTGCTGGTCCAGGGCGACACCAACACCGCCCAGGCCGCCGCGCAGGCCGGGCACTACGCCGGGGTCCCGGTGGTGCACGTGGAAGCGGGGCTGCGGTCGTTCGACCGGCGCATGCCCGAAGAACTGAACCGGTGCCTGATCGGCGTGCTGGCCGACCTGCACTGCGCGCCGACCGAGCGGTCCGTGGCCAACCTGGTCGGCGAGGGTGTCCCGGCCCGGCGGATCGTGCTGACCGGCAACACGATCGTCGAGGCGACCCGGGCCATGATGCCCGGTGACCAGGAGGCCAGCCAGATCGTGGCCGGAGCCGGGGCCGAGCCGGACCGGTACGTGCTGGCCACCATCCACCGGCCGGAGAACACCGACGACCCGGCGCGGCTCGGGATCATCCTGGACGAGCTGAGCAAGCTGGGCCTGCCGGTGCTGCTCCCGCTGCACCCGCGGACCCGGCTGGCCGCGCAGCGGCACGGGCTCGACGCGGCGCTGGACCGGCTGGTCACGCTGCCGCCCGCCGACCACCGGACGTTCCTCGGGCTGGCCCGGCACGCCCGGCTGCTGGTGTCGGACTCCGGCGGCGTCCAGGAAGAGTGCACGGTGCTGAAGCGGCCGCTGATCGTGGTCAGGAACTCGACCGAGCGGCCGGAGTCGATCGAGGCCGGGTTCGCGCACCTGGTCCAGCCCGGGCCGGCCCTCGGTGACCTGGCACGGCAGCTGATCGGCGACCCCGGGCTGAGCCGGCGGCTGGCCCGGGTGGCCTGCCCGTACGGCGACGGCACGGCCAGCGAGCAGATCGCCGCCCGCCTGCGGAACTACCTGAACTGAGGGTGGCCGCCCGCGGGCGGCACTACGCGAAGCGGGGGCCCGCGCACGATGCGCGAGCCCCCGCTTACGGTCGGGCTGGTCGTTCAGGCGGCGACAGGCCACCCGGCGGCGGCGGGCCACCACGAAGCCCACGCCACCCAGACCCAGCACGCCCAGCGCGCCCAGGCCGATCGGCAGGGCCATGCCCGGCAGCACCGGCACCGGGGCCACCCTGGCCGCGTTGCAGGTGCTGGTGCCGATGGTCAGCGTCTGGGTGCCGTTCAGCAGGTTCACGTAGATGGCGTCCACGGTCAGCGTGCCGTCCGTCGGGTCGGTGACCTGCCGGTTGAGGGTGATCGTGGCCACGCCCGGCACGTTGACGGTCGTGTTCGGGGCCGCAGCGGCGTCCAGCGTGATCGTCGGGAGGCCCGCCAGCGTGACGGCGCCGTCGGTGATGCCGGAAGTGCCGCTCACCGTGCCGCTGGTGGTGTCGAAGGTGCAGGACGACGTGACCGCGGAGGCGGTCAGGCCCGTCCCGGTGGCCAGGGTCGCCGCGACGTCGGCGATGTCCGACGACGCGCTGACGCGGTTGGCCTTGTCGGTGATGACCCCGGTGGTGAGCAGGCCCGCCACGTTGAGGCTCGCCACCGTGACCGGCGAGTTGCCCGTGGTGGCCTGGGCCACCGGGGCCAGGGTGATGAGGCCGGTGGCGGCCGCGCCGTCGGCAGCGTTGGGGCCGGCGGCGGCCGCCGGGCCCGCGGTGGCCATGATGGCCCCGGCCACCAGCGACGCCGATGCCGCCGCCTTGACCAGACCGTTAACTTTCCCAATCATTCGATTCCCCGTTCAGTACGGTGACCAGTTGGAGTGCTCGCGGGGACGCAGGTGTCCCCAGTTCAGCCGGGGCTGACGCCCCGGCCTCGATCTCGGAGATGAACTCCGCGTTCCGGCGGGTCTTGAACCAGTCCTCGCGGTGCCGGACGATCCGGCTGAGGGCCCGCCACGATGTGATGTAGAAGATGCAGACGAACAGCGCGTAGCCGAGGCCCAGGCCGATGCTCCGCAGCAGGCTGATGCGACGCTCGCACTGGCTGCGGTAGATGGGCCCCCACAGGACGAACGGCCCCAGCCCGATCACCAGGTAGAAGATGACGATCATCCAGCCGCCGCTGGTCAGCCAGGTCCGCATGGCGGTCGGCCCGGCCAGGTAGTTGGCCACGAACACCGCGGCCGGGATCGGGTAGACCAGGGACCCGACCAGCTGCAGCCACGGCTGCAGCAGGTAGTAGGTGGCCTCCAGCGCGGCCAGCGTGCCCACATGCGGCGACGTCCACAGTTGCCGCAGGTAGACGCCGCACTGCATGGTGCCCTGGCCCCACCGGGTCCGCTGCCGGACCAAGCGGCGGAGGTCGGGCAGGGCCTCCTGGTCGACGTAGGTGTCGGGCGTGTACTCGTTGCGGTGGCCGGTCATCATCAGGTGCAGGCACAGCTCGTAGTCCTCGAGCAGGGCCCCCCGCCACGGCTCGCCGTTGCTGTCGGCCAGCACGTCCAGCGCCGACACCCGGCTGAACTGGCCGTTGCCGCCCAGCCCCACGCTCCTGGTGATCCGGCGGGCGCACTGGATGGCCGAGATCGGCACCCGGAACTCCAGGTCCTGCAGCCGGACCAGGCAGTGGCCGAGGGCGTTGACCAGCCACCCGCGCTGCGGGAACGGCTTGGGATCCTCGCGGTTCATCATCCGGACCTGGATCTGGACCGAGCCGACCACCGGGTCGCCGAACAGGTCGGCGCCGGCGATCACGTCCAGGCAGTTGGGGGCGGGCCGGCCGTCGGCGTCGACCACGCCGATGATCACCCGGCGGCGGTCCGTGTCCGGGAACAGCCAGTCGCTGAGCTGGCGGTAGGCCGCGTTCAGGGCGTGGCCCTTGCCGGTGCGGGCGTCCGGGAAGCGGCGCGACACCACGTGCACCATCGGGTCGAGGGCGGCGTGGTGGGCCACGATGGACCCGGTGTGGTCGTCGCTGGCGTCGTCGATGACCCACACGTGCGCGATGGGGAACGTGTCCCGCAGGTAGCCGATGGTGCCGCCGATCACCTGCTCCTCGTTCAGGGCGGGCACGAAGAAGTGCCAGTCCAGAGAGCCGGCGTAGCCCGGACGGCTCGGCCGGTGCCGCGAGAAGGGCACCACGATGATCACGACGTAGGTGATGAACGCGACGCTCATGAGCAGGGCCACGGCCTGGGCCAGCGCGATCCCGACCTGGACGAAGGTGCTGTTCAACGGGCCACCCTCCGCGTCCCGCGACGGCCCTTGCGGCCGCGGCTAACCAAGATGACGGTGAGCAGGGTCAGCGCGACGGCGATGCCGATGATGCTGACGATCGAACCCAGGATCAGGTGGCCGAGCTGGTAGCCGGCGCCGAGACCGCCCAGCCGGACGGCGACGGCGATGATCCCGATCCGCAGCAGGTTGCCCGCCACCATCACCACGCCCGCCACGATCAGCGCCTTGGCGATGCGGGTCACCGGCAGCCGGCGCGGGATCAGCAGCAGCATGCCCAGGCCGCACAGGGGCACGATGAGCAGGGCCGAGCTGCAGTCCGGGGTGATGTCCAGGCCGTAGGCCGCGCCCGTGCCCAGCCCGAACCACAGGATGGGCGCGCGGGAGGCGGCCAGCACCGGGGTGAACAGCCGGTAGACGCGCGCGGCGACGACCGCTTCCAGGTGCCGGAACTGGTACTGGTAGATCATCAGGGACAGGGCGATGCCGCACAGGATGCCGGCCGCCACCACCCGGAGCGCGGTCTGCCCGGACTCGTTCGGCGCGCCGTGGCGCCCGCTCCGGGCGCTCAGCGGGCGCGCGGGACCGCCGCGGGACGAATGCGCGGCGTGCCGGCCGGGCCCGCTGATCGGACGCGGACCAGGCAGGTTGCGCACGTCGGAATAGGTGTGCACGGTTAGCTGACCCTCACTCAGGAAGTGGTACTCGGGGAAATACCAGCATCGGCCGGACCGGGTATTAATTACCTGGAGTAGTCGAAGCGTTGCTCAGAGTACATGGATCGGGTGCACGCGCAACCGAAGTAAAGAGCGTCGTTGCAAGTTAGTGATCTGCGACTACCGGTAAAGTTCGTTAGCAGAACTAACCAGAGAAGCAACGGATTGAGGGCACGTGCGCCTATTTGCCCAGCGACGATTCCGGGCCAGTCGGATGATTTCGTCGTTGCGCCAGTGGAACTACCGGCTGTTCTTCGTCGGCCAGCTGATTTCGGTGATCGGCACCTGGATGCAGACGGTGGCCCAGTCGTTCCTGGTGCTGGACCTGACCCACAGCGGCACCCAGCTCGGCCTGGCCATCGCGGCCCGGTTCCTGCCCGTGTTCCTGTTCGGCCCGCTGGGCGGGGTGTTCGCGGACCGGCTCGACAAGCAGCGGGTGCTCTACGTCACCCAGACCCTGCAGGGTCTGCTGGCCGCGGTCTTCTCGGTGCTGATCGCCACCGGCGCCATCCACATGTGGATCGTCTACCTGCTGGCCATCGCGCTCGGCGCGGTCAACGTCTTCGACAACCCGGCCCGGCAGAGCTTCATCTCCGAGATGGTCCCGCCCGAAGACCTGCCCAACGCGGTGACCCTCAACTCGGTCGCGGTCAACATGGCCCGGGTGTTCGGGGCCGCCCTGGGCGGGGTGATCGCCGCCGCCATCGGCCTGTCCCTGTGCTTCGCCTGCAACGCGATCTCGTTCGTAGCCGTGCTGATCTCGCTGGTGGCCATGCGCCGCAGCGAGCTGCGGCCGGCCCAGCGGATCGCCCGCCGGCCAGGCCAGGTCCGGCAGGGGCTGGCCTACGTGCGGTCCACCCCGGAACTGCTCATCCCGCTGGTCCTGATCGCGATCGTCGGCACCCTGGCCTGGGAGTTCCAGGTGTCGCTGCCGCTCATGGCCAACCAGGTCTTCCACGGCGGAGCCGCCACCTACGGGGTGATGGCCTCGGTGATGGGTGCGGGCGCGGTGGCCGGCGGCCTGGTCTCGGCGGCCCGGTCCCGGCCCCGGGCCCGGACGCTGTGCGTGGCCGCCATCGGCTGGGGCATCGCCATCCTGGCCGCGGCGCTGGCCCCGAGCCTGCCGCTGGAGCTGGTGACGATGCTGTTCGTCGGCTACGGCAGCATCACGTTCAACTCGTTCGCCAAGACCACCCTGCAGCTCGCGGCCCGGCCCGACATGCGCGGCCGGGTCATGGCCCTGTGGGCCCTGGCCTGGCTGGGTTCGACCCCGATCGGCGGCCCGATCGTGGGCTGGGTCGGCCAGCAGGCCGGGGCCCGCTGGTCCCTGGTCATCGGCGGCCTGGCCACGCTGGTCTGCGGGCTGCTGGCGCTGCCCGCGCTGACCCGGATCGACCGGCGGCCGGCTGCGGCCGCGGCCGGGGACGCCGGGGCCCAGCCGCCGGTCCCCGAGCTCACCGGGACTGGGGCGGCACCACCGTCGTCACCAGTCCGGTCTTGACGTCGTAGGCCAGGCCGGTGACCTGGACCCGGGCCGACACCAGCGGTGAGTCCAGCACCCGGGCCACGTCGACCGGGACGGTCTGGGCCGGGTCGAGCACGGCCAGGGCGGCCAGTTCGGCGTCGTCGTAGCCGCCGCGGGCGGCGAACTCGTGCCGCATACCGTCGTCGGCGAAGAACCCGGAGCCGCAGTCGGTGTGGTGCATGACCGCGAACTCGAACCAGTCCGCGTCCGGGGTCTTGGTCTCGTGCAGGTAGCTGATCCAGGCCAGGTCCTGCAGCACGGCCGGGGTGACCCGGCCGCCCACGGTCCGGGCCACGATCGCGTCACCCAGCTCCAGCCCGAACAGCTGGGCTGGGTCGACCCGGGGATCGATGCAGGTCAGGATGTACACCTGCCGGTTCGGGATGAACGGGATGGCCGGCCCACGATCCTTGGCGCCGGTCTGCGCGAAGCTGGCGTTCCGGCTCAGCAGCTCGTCGAAGTTGGACATGAGTCCATGGTGCGCCCGGGGCGGGCCGGGCGCGAGGGGCAGGACGGCCAGCCGGCGTCAGCGTTCGGCCATCCGGTGGTGGGCGGCCCGGTAGGCGGTGGGCGTGGTGCCGGACTCCCGGGCCAGGTGGGCGCGCAGGGTGGCCGCGCTGCCGAGCCCGCACCGCTGCGCCACCTCGTCCACGGACAGGTCGGTGGCCTCCAGCAGCCGCCGGGCCTCCAGCAGGCGCTGGCCGGTGAGCCAGCGCATCGGGGTCAGGTTCAGCTCGGCCCGGAACTGCCGGGCGAACGTGCGGGTGGGCAGGCCCGCGTGCCGGGCCAGGGCGGCCACGGTCAGCGGCCGGTGCAGCTCCTCGATGGCCCAGTTCAGGGTGGGCCCGAGACCCCCGTCTTCCGGCAGCGGCCGCTGCGCGTACTGGGCCTGGCCGCCGGGCCGGTGCACGGCCACCACCATGCGCCGGGCCACGGTGGCGGCCGCGGCCGCCCCGTAGTCCCGGCTGGCCAGGTAGAGGCACAGGTCGATGCCGGCCGACAGCCCGGCGCTGGTCAGGAACTGGCCCTCGTCGACGTAGAGCACGTCGGGGTTGAGGCGGACGGCCGGGAACCGGGCCCGGAAGTGGTCGGCCTCCTGCCAGTGCGTGGTCGCGGTCCGGCCGTCCAGCAGCCCGGTCGCGGCCAGCGCGAACGCGCCAATGCAGATGCTGGCGATCCGGGTCCCGCCCGCGGCCGCGGCCCGCAGCGCGGCCCGGGCGGCCGGGGCCGGCTCGGCCAGCGGGTAGAAGCCGGGGATGATGATCGTGTCCGCGCCGGCCAGCGCGTCCAGCCCGGCCGGGGCGGTGATCGGGAACCCGGTGGTGGTCGGGACCGGGCCCGGATGCTCGGCCGCCACGGTGAACGTGTACCGGTCCCGCTCGTCCCGGTGCCCGAACACCTGGGCCGCGATCGACAGGTCGAACGCCACCACCTCGGGCAGGGCCAGGGCCACCACCCGGTGCCGGTGATCCGCTGTCACCCAGCCAGCCTCTCACGACCGGATGCCGTGTCTGGTCAGCCGGTGACCGCCTGCAGTTCGGCGATCTGGAGGAAGCCGGCTGCGGTGCCCGGCGCCGGGCTGGTCATGAGCAGGCGGATTGATCGGGTCGTGACCGGGCTGAAGGCGAACGTGGTGGCCTCGTTCGAGGCGGTCGCCCAGGTGATGGCCAGGTTCCGCACCGGCTGGAGGCGGTGGCCGTCCCAGTAGCTGACGGTGGCCGAAGCGGGCCGGGCCAGCGGCCCACCGGTGGTGAAGAACGCTCGGAGCCCGCTCAGCCGGTGGGGCTCCGGCCAGGACAGCGACACCCAGTCTTCGGCGTTGGAGACGCTGACCGCCTTGATGTTGGCGGTGGCTGGTTTGTCGTAGTAGTTCGACCAGGCCGTGTCCAGCTTCCCGTCCAGCATCAGCGCGGGCACGGTGGTGGGCGCGCCCGAATAACTGGCGTCTGCCGCCGGCCCGGATCCGGCGGCGGTCGCCGGGCTGGTGGCGGCGGGGGCGGCGGCCGTCCCGGTGGTGCCCGCGGTGGCGGCGGTACCCGGTACGGCCGGCGCTGGCCGCGCGGGTGCCACGGACGCCAGCGTGATCGACGTGACCGGCAGGCCCTCGGCGGCCGCGGTGAGCCGGATGGCCCCGGCTTTCCTGGTCGACCCGACGACCGCCAGCGCCAGCCCGTTGAAGGCGGCCATCGTCGGCGACGTGTATCCGGTCGCGTTCTCCTCGCGGCCGTTGTCGGTGCCGATCAGCCGGCCGGCCCCGCTGACGGAGAAGCGGATGGGCGGGTCAGCGTCCGGCACCACATGCCCGCGGGCGTCGACGATCTCAGCCTGCACGTAGGAGAGCGCGGCGCCGTCCGCGGTCAGCACCCGCTCGTCCGGCGTGAGCCGGAGCGATCGCGCCGGCCCCGCGGTGACCAGCTGATCCCGGGCCACCTCGCGGCCGTTCTCGGTGGCGACGGCGACCAGCGTGCCCGGCTCGAACGGCACGTTCCAGGTCAGGTGGAGCTTGCCGGTGCTGCCGTTGGGGCTGGTGTAGCTGCCCGACGGGTAGTTGTAGTCATCGCCCGTCGGCTCGGTGGTCTCCAGGTAGGGCTTCCCGTAGGTGGTGACCTTGCGGTCGAAGCTCTTCGTGCCCAGTGACCGGCCATTCAGCCACAGCTGCACGGTGGCGACGTTGGCGTAGACCCAGACTGCGACCTCGTCGCCGGGGTGGTGGCTGGTCCAGTTCATGGGCACGAGATGGACCCTCGGAGGTCCGTCCCACTGGCTCGCGAACAGGTGATAGGCGTCCTTGGGGAACCCGGCGGTGTCCACCGCGCCGAAGAACGACGCCTTGACCGGGAACACGTCGTACGGCGTCGGCTCGCCGATGTAGTCCTGCCCGGACCACAGGAACCCGCCCTGCCAGAACACCCGGTCCCGGTCCTTCTTCAGCTCGTACTCCCCGCTCATGCACCACGACGCGAGGTTGTTGTCGTACGACGACGTGTTGCGCTTGCCCGGCGTGTAGTTCTCCCCGGTGTTGAGCAGCTGCGGATCCTGGTAGAAGCCGCGGGTCGACGTCTCGGACCCCATCTCCGAGCAGAAGAAGAACTTGGTGCCGTACTTGGCGTGCAGTCCGTCCATGGACTTGGCCGTGTTGTAGTTGACGCCCAGCCCGTCCAGCATCCGGACGATCTGGTCCTGCGGCGAGCCGTCCTTGGGGACGCTCCGGTACTGGTCCGAGCCCATGACCACCGGGCGGGTGGTGTCGATGGACTGCACGTCGGCCATCAGCCGCTGCGCGATCGGCGGCCCGTCCGGCAACCCGGTGTCGGGGGTCTCGTTGCCGATCGACCACAGCACCACCGCGGGCGAGTTCTTGTGGGCGTTGACCATCTCCTTGATGTCGGCGTCGCTCCAGGCGTCGAAGTACAGGTGGTAGTCATACGGCAGCTTGCCGGTGTGCCAGCAGTCGAAGGCCTCGACCATCATCAGCACGCCGAGCTGCTCGCACACCGCGGTGAGCTCCGGCGCCGGCGGGTTGTGCGCGGTCCGCACCGCGTTGACGCCCATGCTCTTCATGATCCGTATCTGCCGGATGAGCGAGTCGGTGTGAATGGCGGCACCGAGCGGGCCCTGGGTCGCGTGCAGGTCCACGCCCTGGAGCTTCAGGTGCTGGCCGTTGAGGGAGAAACCTCCGGCCGGGTCGAAGGAGAAGTACCGGAAGCCGAACGGGGTCGCAGTGCGGTCGGCCAGCTTGCCGTCCACCTGCACCTCGGTCTGCACCGAATACAGCGCCGGGTTGTTAACCGACCACAGCGACGGGTGGTTCACCCGGACCGTGCTGGTCGTCGTGGCGGTCTCGCCGGCCGCGACGTTGACCGTGGCGGAGCCGGCGGCCACGACGGAACCGCGGGAGTTCCTGACCGTGATCCCCACGGTGGCCGCCGTGGCCGTACCACCGTCGTTCTGCACGCTGGTCTGCACCTGAACCTGGCCGTATCCCGCCGCCGCGGTGCTGCTCAGGTCCGGGGTGGTGACGAAGGTGCCATGGCGGGCGACGTGCACCGGGCCGGTCACGACCAGGTGCACGTTGCGGTAGATGCCGCTCCCGGAGTACCACCGGCTGCTGGGGATCTGGTTCGACGCCTGCACGGCCAGCACGTTCGGTGTGGTCCCGTCGGTGTGCACGATGCCGGTGAGGTCATAGCTGAAGCCGGTGTAGGCGTACGGATGATGCCCCAGCAGCTGCCCGTTGAGGTAGACCGCCGAGTTCATGTACACGCCGTCGAACTCGACCGAAATCCGCTTGCCGGTCATCGACGAGGGCAGGACGAACGTCTTCCGGTACCAGCCGAGGCCACCGGGCAGGAACCCGTTGCCGCTGACCGTGGAGCCGTCGTCGACCGGGTTCAGCTCGATGCTCCAGTCATGCGGCACATCAAGGACCCGCCAGCCCGAGTCGTCGAAGCCGGGTTCGTAGGCGTCGGCATAGGCGCCGGTCGGGTCGGTGACCCCGGCCGAACTGACCAGGACGAATTTCCAGCCTTCGTTGAAGCTGAACGACCGGCTGTCCGTGGCCAGCTGACTGGCTGGAGCCTGCGTCACCCCGGCGGACGCGGCGGACCCAGGCCCCAGTACCGCCGCACCGAGCCCGGCGCCGGCCCCGAGCAGGACCTGCCGCCGCGACGGACCACCCGGCGCGGTGGGGGGAACAGAGGCGTCCGGCTCACGGTTCATTGCGCCCTCGCAACGATCAACTCGACGATTTCCGCCAATGGCGGTCTTAATCGTCCACGCTTACACAGATTCTGTCGGCTTGTCACGAGTCAATCTGCGCGGGCGCCCCCGTCGGCGGCCTCAGTGGTCGAGCATCTCGGGGTTGATGGGGCCCCAGATGTTGACCGTGGCCAGGTCGACCTCCCAGGTCCGCGGGTAGAGCGGGAACGACTCGTGCCAGGGGCGCGGCTCCCAGTAGCCCTTGTTGTCGTCGTGCATCACGTCGAGCTGGCAGAACAGCTCGACCGTGTTGCCGTCGGGGTCCTTGTGGTAGGTGAACAGGTTGTGCCCGGGGCCGTGGCGGCCCGGGCCCCAGATGAGCCGGTAGTTCTCCTTGGCCAGGTGGTCGAGCAGGGTGATGAGGTGGGCCGGGTCGCGCATCTCGTAGGCCACGTGGTGCATGCCGTCGAACTTCGAGCTGGCCATGAAGTTGGCCGCGTGATGGTCGGCGTTGCAGCGCAGGAACACGAAGAAGTCGCCGACAGTGTCCGACCACCGGAAACCCAGCAGGTCCTCGTAGAACTTCTGCAGCGAGGTCAGTTCCGGGGTGAACGCGGCCACGTGGCCCAGCTTGGTCGGGCGCAGCGGGGTGTAGCCGTCGACGCCGCTGGGATCCTGCCCCTCGAACAGGTGCAGCGGCACCCCGGTCGACGGCTCGGTCAGCACCAGGACCTCGGGGGTGCCCGGGCCGATGTCGCTGCGGCGTTCCACCTCGTAGCCGGCCGCGCGCAGGCGGCGCTCGGCGTCGGCCACCGACCCCCAGATCTCGTAGCCCACCGCTGACCGGGCCCGGCTGTCCCCCCGGCTGATGACCACGCTGTGGTGGTCGAAGCCGGTGGTCAGGAACGCCCCGGCCGGGCCTGCTCGACCAGCCGAAAGTCCAGCACCTTGGTGTAGTAGTCCACCAGCCGGTCCACGTCGGGGGTGGTGAACTGGACGTAGCCGAGCTTCGAGACCCGGACCGCGGGCTCGGGCCCGTTGCTCACTTCGGTCATCGCTGACCTCCCATCGCTGTGACCCCTAAAGTGTATGCAGTTTAGGGGTCACAGTACAGGGCCGGCCACAGGCTGGCTGGACGGCCGGGGCAGGCCGTAGTGCTCGCGCAGGGTCCGGCCTTCATAGTGGCGGGGGAACAACAACCCGCAGCCGGGGCGAACCGGACATCGGGGCGCTAATCTGGCGCAATGATCGAAGGTGACGGGGCCTCTCCCGAGGGATCGTCCAGCTTCTGGAAGATCACCCAGCCCGGCGTTCCGCTGTTCATGAGCGTCACCCTGACCATCAAGCCTGAACGCCGGGAGTCGTTCCTGGCCGCCCTGAACGAGGTTCTTCCCCCGGCCCGGTCCGAGCCGCCTGTGTCTTCCTGCACGTCGGCCAGTCGGTGACCGACCCCGACGTTTTCCTGCTCTCCGAAG
The DNA here is from genome assembly GCA_963828445.1 of uncultured Actinomycetes bacterium. Taxonomy (GTDB): domain Bacteria; phylum Actinomycetota; class Actinomycetes; order Streptosporangiales; family Streptosporangiaceae; genus Bog-532. Next base: position 618 of record CAWHFP010000036.1, on the reverse strand, counting down.
GCTGGCCGGGCCTGGTCGAATACCGCGACGTGGTGCTGCGCAAGCCCTACTACCAGGCCTATCTGCAGATCAGCGAGAGCGCGTACGCCCGGCCCCGGGTTGTCACGCCGCTTCGCCCGATCCAACAGGATCTCTGATCACCGGGGCCGAGCGAGCTTCGTCAGCCAGGGCGGGGACGGCCTCGAAGACCGGCCAGTTCCCGGCTTGGTCCCGGTACCCGGTCAGGGCCAGGTAGATGCCCATGCAGCAGGTCGCGCGGGCGTCACCACCGGGCCCGCCCCGCTCCTGCCATTTCTCCGCGAGATGTCCGTCCCCGCGTGCGGGACCGCGCCGTCCTTCGCCGCCTTTTCCGGCCGGGCGGTCAGGTCCAGCTCCCCGGCCAGCAAGGGAAAGCTGTACTCAGGATGGAGTCCCAGCCCCCGGTTTCCCGACCGGCGCATACATCGCTCCGACTGAGCGGGGTCACCCAGCTGATCGAAGATCTCGCCGAGAGGGTCCAGCAGCCAGGGATCCTTGGTCCGCTTGGCGGCGTTGTTGAACCATTCCCGGGCCGCCCGGCGGTGACCGCGCTGCAGCCGGGCCAGGCCGGTCCGACCATCGGGCCCCGGACCCGGGACT
>CAWHFP010000035.1:0-43465 GCA_963828445.1 uncultured Actinomycetes bacterium | reverse complement strand
GCGGGCCATGACCATGCGCTGGATCTGGTTGGTGCCCTCGTAGATCTGGGTGATCTTGGCGTCGCGCATCATGCGCTCGACCGGGTAGTCCTTGACGTAGCCGTAGCCGCCCAGCAGCTGGACCGCGTCGGTGGTGATGTCCATGGCGACGTCGGAGGCGTAGCACTTGGCCGCCGACGAGGTGAAGGTCAGGCCGGGCTGCTTGCCCCGTGCATCGCCCGCTCGGACTGGATCGCGGCGTGGTAGGTGAGCTGGCGGGCGGCCTCCAGCTTCATGGCCATGTCGGCCAGCATGAACTGGACGCCCTGGAACTCGCTGACGCCCTGGCCGAACTGCTCGCGCTGCTGCACGTAGCCGGTGGCGTAGTCCAGCGCGCCCTGGGCGATGCCGAGGGCCTGGGCCGCGATCGTGATCCGGGTGTGGTCCAGGGTGGCCAGCGCGGTCTTGAAGCCGGTGCCCGGCTCGCCGATGATCCGGTCGGCCGGGATGCGCGCGTCCTCCAGGATGACCTGGCGGGTGGGTGAGCCCTTGATGCCGAGCTTCTTCTCCGGCGGGCCGAAGCTCACCCCCGGGTCGTCCTTGTCGACCACGAAGGCGGAGATGCCGCGGGCGCCCTGGCCCGGCTCGGTCACCGCCATCACCGTGTAGTACTGCGACACGCCCGCGTTGGTGATCCACATCTTGGTGCCGTTCAGCACCCAGGAGTCGCCGTCGCGGATGGCCCGGGTCTTCATGGCGGCCGCGTCCGAGCCCGCCCCGGCCTCGGACAGCGCGTAGGAGAACATGGCCTCGCCCCGGGCCACCGGGGCCAGGAACCTCTGCTTCAGCTCCTCCGAGCCGGACAGCAGCACCGGCACCGTACCGAGCTTGTTCACCGCCGGGATCAGCGACGACGAGGCGCAGACCCGGGCCACCTCCTCGATCACGATCACGGTGGCCAGCGCGTCGGCGCCCTCACCGCCGTAGGCCTCCGGGATGTGCATCGCGTGCAGGCCCGCGCCGGTCAGCGCGTCCAGCGCCTCCTGCGGGAACCGGGACTTGTCGTCGACGTCGGCCGCGGCCGGGGCGATCTTGGTCTCGGCCAGCTCGCGGACCGTGGCCCGGAGCAGCTCGTGCTCTTCGGACGGGGCGTAGGCGGGGAATTCCTCGTTCATCCGTGCTCCTCAGACTCGGCTCCACTCTGCCTCAGACGTTGCGCCGGTACTGGCCACCGACCTCGAAGAACGCCTCGGTGATCTGCTGCAGGCTGCAGACCCGGGCGGCGTCCATCAGCACCGCGAACACGTTGCCGCCGGACCGGGCCGTCTCCTTCAGCGCGGCCAGCGCCTCGTGCGCCGCTTCCCGGTTATTTTCGGTGAACGAACGCACCCGGTCCAGTTGCGACCGCTTCTCCTGGTCGGTGCCGCGGGCCAGTTCGACTTCGACGGGCTGCTGCCGTGCGGGTTGCGGAAGGTGTTCACGCCGACGATCGGCAGGCTGCCGTCGTGCTTGCGCTGCTCGTAGAGCATCGACTCGTCCTGGATCTTGCCCCGCTGGTAGCCGGTCTCCATCGCGCCGAGCACCCCGCCGCGGGTGCTGATCGCCTCGAACTCGGCCAGCACGGCCTCCTCGACCAGGTCGGTGAGCTCGTCGACGATGAACGACCCCTGCAGCGGGTTCTCGTTCATGGCCAGGCCCCACTCGCGGTTGATGATCAGCTGAATGGCCAGGGCCCGGCGGACCGACTCCTCGCTGGGGGTGGTGACCGCCTCGTCGTAGGCGTTGGTGTGCAGGCTGTTGCAGTTGTCGTAGATCGCGGTCAGCGCCTGCAGCGTGGTCCGGATGTCGTTGAAGCTCATCTCCTGGGCGTGCAGCGACCGCCCGGACGTCTGCACGTGGTACTTCAGCTTCTGCGACCGCTCGCTCGCGCCGTACCGGTCCCGCATGGCGGTGGCCCAGATCCGCCGGGCGACCCGGCCGATCACGGTGTACTCGGCGTCCATGCCGTTGGAGAAGAAGAAGGACAGGTTGGGGGCGAAGTCGTCGATCTTCATGCCCCGGGCCAGGTAGGCCTCCACGTAGGTGAACCCGTTGGCCAGGGTGAAGGCCAGCTGGCTGATCGGGTTGGCCCCGGCCTCGGCGATGTGGTAGCCGGAGATCGACACCGAGTAGAAGTTGCGCACCTGGTTCTCGATGAACCACTCCTGGATGTCGGCCATCATCCGCAGGCTGAACTCGGTGGAGAAGATGCAGGTGTTCTGGCCCTGGTCCTCCTTGAGGATGTCGGCCTGCACGGTGCCCCGCACCGCCCGCAGCACCTCCTCGCGGGACAGGCCCTCCCGGCGCCCTGGTCGATGGCCGCGTTGAGGAAGAAGGCCAGGATCGTCGGGGCCGGCCCGTTGATCGTCATCGACACCGAGGTGGTCGGCGAGGCCAGGTCGAACCCGTCGTACAGCGCCTTCATGTCGTCCAGGGTGGCGATCGACACCCCGGAGGTGCCGACCTTGCCGTACACGTCGGGGCGCTCGCCCGGGTCCCGGCCGTAGAGGGTCACCGAGTCGAACGCGGTCGACAGCCGGGTGGCCGGGTTGCCCTCGGCCAGCAGCTTGAACCGGCGGTTGGTGCGGAACGGGTCGCCCTCCCCGGCGAACATCCGGGCCGGGTCCTCGCCCTCGCGCTTGAACGGGAACACCCCGGCCGTGAACGGGAAGTACCCGGGCAGGTTCTCCTCGCGCAGGAACCGCAGCAGGTCGCCGTGGTCGGTGAACCGGGGCAGGGCCACCCGCGGCACCCGGCTCCCGGACAGCGTCTCGCGGGTCAGCTTGGTGCGCAGTTCCCGGTCCCGGATCCGGACCACCTGCTCGTCGCCGGAGTAGGCCTCGACGGTGGCGGCCCACCGCTCCAGCAGCCGTGCGCTGTCGGCGCTGAGGTCCTCGCGGGCCTGGCCGGCCAGGTCGGTGACGGACTGCCGGGCGTCCCCTTCGAGCTCACCCGCGACCGCGGTCAGCCGCTGCAGCCGCCGGGCCGCCTCGGCCTGGCGCGCGGTCTGCTCGTGGTAGCCGCGGACGGTGCCGGCGATCTCGGCCAGGTAACCGATCCGGGCCGGCGGGATGACCGGGGCCGCGTCGGTGGACGTCCGGCCGGTGGCGGCGGGCAGCACGCCCTCGCCCAGCGGCAGGCCCTTCTCCTTGAGCAGGCCGGCCAGGTGCTGGTAGAGCGCGGTGACGCCGTTGTCGTTGAAGGTCGCGGCGCTGGTCCCGAACACCGGCATGTCCTCCGGCCGGGCCCCGAACGCCTCCCGGTTGCGGACCAGCTGCCGGGACACGTCGCGGAGCGCGTCGGCCCCGCCGCGCCGCTCGAACTTGTTGATCGCGACCACGTCGGCCAGGTCGAGCATGTCGATCTTTTCCAGCTGGGAGGCGGCGCCGAACTCGGGCGTCATCACGTACATCGAAATGTCGGCCAGCGAGACCACCGCGGCGTCGCCCTGGCCGATTCCCGGGGTCTCCAGGATGACCAGGTCGTACCCGGCCGCCCGGCAGGCGCCGATGATGTCCTCGATGTGGTCCGGCAGTTCGCCGGCGCCCCGGGTGGCCAGCGAGCGGAAGTACACGTGCTCGCCGTCCAGGGCGTTCATCCGGATCCGGTCGCCCAGCAGCGCGCCGCCGCTGCGCCGCCGGGTCGGGTCGACCGCGAGCACGGCCACCCGCAGCTTGTCGTGCTGGTCGGTGCGCAGCCGCCGGATCAGCTCGTCGGTCAGCGACGACTTGCCCGAGCCGCCGGTGCCGGTGATGCCGAGCACGGGCACCGTCCGGCGGGCCGCGGCCTCGGCCAGCGCGGTGCGGTGTCCGCCGGCAGGCGGTCACCCTGCAGGCAGGTGATCGTGCGGGCCAGCGCCCGCCGCTCGCCGGCCAGCACCGCCTCGACCGGGGCCGGGTCGGCGGTCAGGTCGACGTCGCAGTCCCGGATCAGCTCGTTGATCATGCCGGGCAGGCCCAGGTGCTGGCCGTCCTCGGGCGAGAAGATCCGCACCCCGGCCGCGGCCAGCCGCTTGATCTCGTCCGGGACGATGACCCCGCCGCCCCCGCCGAAGACCTTCACGTGCCCGGCCCCGGCCTCGGCCAGCTGCTGGGCCAGGTACTCGAAGTACTCGACGTGGCCGCCCTGGTAGGAGCTGATCGCCACGCCCTGGGCGTCCTCCTCCAGCACCGCGTCGACCACCTCGCGGACCGACCGGTCGTGCCCGAGGTGCACGACCTCGGCCCCCTGCGACTGCAGGATCCGCCGCATGATGTTGATCGCGGCGTCGTGCCCGTCGAACAGCGCGGCCGCGGTGACGAAGCGGACCGGATGCTCGGGCGTGTGCAGCGGGCTGGCGTCGGCAGCGGTCATGGAACCCCCCGAATCCTTGGACGGCCAATATTTGGACGTTAAAATAAACGGTACCAGGTGGGGCCGGGCTACCGAGCGTGGCCGGGGCGATTACCGTCCAGTACGGTGGTCGTGCCCGATCCGCCGTTCGACCCGATCGCCGAGGCGCACCGGCAGTGGAGCGCGCGCTGGCCGGGCCAGGCCGACCACATGGCCGCGGTCACCTCGGTGATGCGGGTCCAGCAGTTGCTGCTGAGCCGGATCGAGGACACGCTCAAGCCCTACGGCCTGACCTTCGCCGCCTACGAGGCGCTGCGGCTGCTGGCCTTCAGCCGCCGCGGTTCGCTGCCCATGGGCAAGATGGGCGAGCGCCTGATGGTCCACCCCGCCTCGGTGACCAACGCCATCACCCGCCTGGAGCAGCGCGGCCTGGTCGAACGGCGGCTGTCCCCCGACGACCGCCGCGTGGTCCTGGCCACCATCACCGAGGCCGGCCAGTCCCTGGTCCGCGAGGCCACCGTGGCCCTCAACCAGGCGTCGTTCGGCCTGCCCGGCATCACCCCCGAGCAGGCGGCCGCCATCACCGCCGTCCTCCGCGACGTCCGGGCCGCCGCCGGCGACCTCCCGGCCGATCCCGCCGCCGAGGCCCCCGAAGCCCCAGCCCCCCGGCCCGCTGACCACCCCAGCCCGACCAATCCCCCGGTCCGGCGCCGCCCCCCGACGGCCCCCTCGGGGTTGCCCCGTCACCTTGGGCCGCGCCGCCGCAGCGATGATTTCGCGGCCGGGGACGGGCTGGTTGATTGACCGCCGGTGCCATTGGTGCGCTGAAGGGAAGGAAATCAGTGCGGGGACCCCGCGCGAGGGTGCGCGGAGTCCCCGGTTAGCAGGGCCGTCATTACCTGGACGGCGATGGCTTGTCTCATGGCCTCCTTGATGGCCGGTGCGTCTCCGTCACCGCCCGTTGCTCAGCCGTTCGCCTGAGTGGAGGTCTGGTGGCAGCTGGTGTCCTGGCCGGCGGTGTTGCCCGAGACCGGGGCGAGGATGCCCAGGGCGGCGACGACGTCGTAGACCGGGACCTGGACGCCGAGGACGTTGACCGGCACCTCGTCGTTGCAGGCCTGGACGGGCACCTGGTTGTGGCTGATGTTGATCAGGCCGGCGCTGTCCCCGGAGGACGACGGGTCAGCCGGGGCGTTGATGACGTCGGCCGGGTCGCTGGTGTTGTCGCCGTCGGTGACCGGGGCCTGGCCGGTGGCCGGGCTGATGGCGCCCGCGGTGCCCGCAGTCCCGGTGTCGCCCGTGGTGGTGTTGGCCTGGCCAGAGGCCTGGTGGCAGCTGGTGTCCTGGCCCGCGGTGCTGGTGCTGCCCGGGCTGCCCAGGTTGCCGGCGCCGGTGACGTGGTTGACCGGGACCTGGACGCCGAGGACGTTGACCGGCACGTTGTCGTTGCAGGCCTGGACAGGCACCTGGTTGTGGCTGATGTTGACCAGGCCGCCGTTGTCACCGGACGGACTGGTGGCGGCCATGGCGGCCGGCGCCCACATGCCAATAACCCCCGCGGTAACTGCGGCAACGGCAAAGGCGCGGCTTTTTCCGGACATTGTCTTCCTTTCCATCTGTTGTATTATCCCCCGTTGTTTCTGGGTCTGAGCGAACGGGTATTGCGACTTGCGCAATCCCGCAGCGGAACAGACCTTACTACCTGTTTCGCATCCGATGGCCGATTCCGCAGGTCAGGGCAAACAAAAGTTCACTGATCCACGCCGTAATGAATTGAAATCGATGGTCCGGCCATTTATAAAGCAGCTTGCCACGGAATGGGCGACCTGGACGGTTTACCGATCTATCGATCGCCGGCGGCCAATAAACCACGATGACGCTTTATGCCCGTAAGCCGTTTTTATAGTGCATGTTGCAGCTGGCCGACAGTGACCTCACCAGGGAGCTGTCCGCCGGAGCGCCCATCAAAGCGAGCGTGAAACGGCAGGCCCGCCGAAGGCTGTTTACCGAGTGATTTGCAATTACGTGGCGCAATAATGCACAGTGGCGTGGCAGCCCGCTGACTTATCGGCCGGAGGCTGCTTCTCCGCCCTGCGCCGGCCATATGGGTCCTACTCGGTGGCCCCTGCGGGCAATAGTCGGCGTTCTGCAGTGCGCTGGCTTGGTCCGGCCGGGACCGGGGCAGGTTACGGAGGCCGGGGTCGGGTGGCCGTTTCCCGTGGCGGCCCCCGGCCCTTTCGGCGTACCGAAGAACGGCGGTCGTATCCGGGTCTGTGGGTGGCCAGATTCGGTCAGCGGTTGTGGTGCTGTGCCGCGGCATCACAGCTGTGCGCACTGAAGCGTAAGAACCGGGTGCCGTTGCCTTCGATCAGGGCCGTGGCCACCGCGACCAGTTGGGCGGCCGGGACCGGCTTGTGCAGGAACGCGTCGGCCTGGCGGCGGGCCGCGTCCAGGCCGGGGCTGGGGGTGACGTCGGCGGTGACCACGGCCACCGGCAGGGCCGGGGCCGCCCGCCGCAGCGCGCCCAGCAGATCCAGGCCGGTCATGGCGGGCAGGTGCAGGTCGGTCAGGACCAGGTCCCACCGCTCGGAGCAGGCCCGGTCCAGGGCCACCCGCGGGTCCATGGTGTGCACCACCTCGAACTGGCCCATGGTGGTCAGCACGTGCACGGCGAAGTAGGCGGCCTCGTGGTCGTCCTCGACGAGCAGAATGCGGCCGCGCCGGACGGAGTCTTCGGTGGTCATGCCGGTAGTGTGCGCGGTTACGGAACGGTCTTCGTTGCCGCTGCGGTGCAGGACGGTTGCACTCCCCCGCAAAAGCCGCGTATCCCCGCAAGGGTGGTCAATCCGGGCTCGCTGGTCCCCGCTCTGGTCCCCCTCTGGTCCCCGGTGCTGGTCCGCGCGGCTAGTCCCCCGCCGGGGCCAGGTACCGGTAGCCGAACCCGCGCACCGCCTCGATGGGCTGGGTGGCCGAGGTGGGCTGGCCGAGCTTGCGGCGCAGCCGCATCACGCCGAACTTCACCCGTTCCGGGCCGACCCCGAACGGGTCGTTCCAGGCCAGCTCCAGCAGCTGCTCGGCCGACAGGGTCTGGCCGGGGTGCCGGACCAGCGCGGCCAGCAGCCGGAACTCGGTCGGGGTCAGGTCGACCGGGCGGCCGTCCACGCTGACCTCGTGGGAGGCGAACTTGATCCGCACGGTGCCGTCGTCGTAGATGTCGGCCTGGTCCCGCTGGCTCCGGGGCCGCCGCAGCAGCGCGTGGACCCGGGCGGCCAGTTCCTGGTTTCCGAACGGCTTGGTCAGGTAGTCGTCGGCGCCGCTGTGCAGGCCGCGGACCTTGTCCCCTTCGTGCCCGCGGGCGGTCAGCAGCAGCACCGGCACGTCGCTCATGTCCCGGATCCGTTCCAGTACTTCCCAGCCGTCCAGCGACGGCAGCCCGATGTCCAGCACCACCAGGTCCGGCCGGCCACTGTGGAAGTCGCGCAGGCCCTGGCGGCCGTCGGCCGAGCTGGCCACGTCGAAGCCGTTGCGGGTCAGCACGGTCTGCACGCCGAGCGCGATGTCGGCGTCGTCCTCGATGACCAGCACCCGGGCCTTCACGCGGATTCTCCGGCTCGCTGGCTCGCGGGGCCGCCGGGAGCGGCGGGGGCGGCGGCCGGCAGGTGGATGCTGAACGTGGTGCCCTGGTCGAGCGCGCTGTCCACCGTGACCCGTCCCCCGTGCAGTTCGACGATGGCCTTGACCACGGACAGGCCCAGCCCGGTGCCGGGCCGCCCCGAGATGCGGGCGTTGGACGCGCGCACGAACCGCTGGAACAGCCGGTCCACCTCGTCCGGCGGGATGCCGATGCCCTGGTCGGCGACGTCGATCCGCCACTGGCCCCCGGCCCAGGTGGCCCGGACCCAGACGGTGTCGCCCGGATGGGAGAACTTGACCGCGTTGGCGACCAGGTTGTCCAGCACCTGGGTCAGCCCCAGCGGGTCGCCGCGCAGCTCGGGGCCTTGCCCGGCGTCGGCCGTCAGCGTCACGCCGTAACCGGCCGCGGCCGGGGCCGCGTTCCGGACCGCGTCCCGGACCAGCTCGGGCAGGGCCACCGCGACCATCTCGGGCGGGCTGATGCCGGACTCGATCCGGCTCAGCAGCAGCAGGTCGCCCACCAGCCGCAGCAGCCGGTTGGCGTTGCGCTGGATGATGTCCAGGAACCGCACCCCGTCCGGGCTGAGCACATCGTCCTCGGCCCGGACCAGCTCCAGGAACGAGATGATCGAGGTGAGCGGGGTCCGCAGCTCGTGGGACACGGTGGCCACGAACTGCGCGGTGGGATCGGCGGGCGGGCTCGGGGCCGCGGCCGCCTCGGGCGGCCCTTGGGCCGCGGGGATCTCGGTGAAGGTGGCCAGCGTCCCGGCCGGGCGGCCGGCCCGGCGCAACGCCACCACCGAGCCCTGGACCTGGACCTCGGTCCCGTCCGCCGTCCGCAGCCGGGTCTCGAAGGCGATCTCCGGCTGGCCCTGCGCGCTCATCTTCTGCTCGATGCGGGCCCGGTCGGCGGGCGGGAGCAGGTCCAGCCAGTTGGCGCCGGCCGCCTGGCCCGCCGTCCGCCCGGTCAGCGCGCACCAGCGCTCGTTGACGAACACGGCGCGACCGCCGGCGTCGCTCTGCACGATGCCGACCGGCGCCAGCCGGGCCAGCGCCCCGAACGGCGTATCGCCTCTGATCTCGGTCCGCTCGGCGGTGTTCGGAGCAGCCTTCAAGGGCCCCATGCCGCATTCCCCCCGTAAGCAAGCAATTACAGAAGGTTAAGGATACGCCGCAACCGGGGCGCAACCAGCAGGCACCCGGGACCGTACGTGGGCCGGTCAAAGTACCGGTACGCAACAAACCCGCCGCGGCGTTCCCCCGGCGCGACGGGCCCCTTCCGCCACGGCGTCCCCCGGCGCAGTGGTTCCCCGGGGAGGAGCAGCGGCGGCTGCGGCCGCCGCTGCTCCTCGCTAACTGCCTGACGGAGGACACGTGCCCACCAAGGAACTGGTCATCGCATCCAAGGCGATCGCCATCCCTGACTACCCGCCATCGCCGGGCGTTGACCCCGGCCGGGACGCGCTGCTGATCCGCGCGGCCAGCCGGGCCGGCGACGCCCGCCGCGCCATGTCCCGCGTCCTGCACGACCTGCGCTACCGGCCGCCACGCCGGCGCACGGCCAAGCTGCTGGTGCTGATCCCCGCGCACAACGAGGAAGCCACCATCGGCCGGAACCTGAACGCGCTGCTGAGCCAGACCCGGGTCCCGGACCGGATCGTGGTCATCGCCGACAACTGCACCGACCGCACCGAGCAGATCGCCCGCCGGTACCGCGGCGTCACCGTCATGCGGACCGTGGGCAACACCGAGCGCAAGGTCGGCGCGCTCAACCAGGGCTGGCTGCGCTGGCAGGCCGGGTACGACTACATCGCCGGCGTCGACGCCGACACCGTGGTGGCCAAGGACTGCCTGCAGCGCCTGGAAGAGGAGCTGGCCACCACGCCCCGGGCCGGCGGCGTGATGGCCCGCTACACCTTCGAACAGCAGCTGGGCACCTCGGCCACGGCCCGGATGCTGATCCGCATGCAGCGGCTGGAGTTCGCGTCCTGGACCGCGGACGCGCTGCGCCGCAAGCGCAAGACCTACGTGCTCGGCGGCCAGTGCACCCTGTTCAACGCGGAGGCGCTGCGGGCCGTGGCCGAGCGCAACCGGACCCGGGAGCCCTGGGACACCAGCACCATGGTCGAGGACATGCAGCTGACCGGCGACCTGCAGGCCATGCGGTACGCGACCAACGTGTCCACCTCGGCCCGCGCCTACGCCGGGCCCATGGTCACCGTGCGCTCCCTGTGGGCCCAGCGCCGCAAGTGGGACGAGGGCATGGTCCGGCTGCTGGTCGGCTCGATGGTCAACAAGTGGACGGCCACGCTGTGGCGCTCGCAGCTCTCACTGTTCGCCAACGGGCTGACCCGGGCCGCGTTCCTGTTCCTGCTCACCGCGGCCCTCATGGTGCACCAGTACGTGTGGAGCTGGTGGTGGGCGGTGCCGCCCGCGGTGGCCGCGCTGCTCAACCTCAAGCTCGCCTGGCGGGTGCCCAACCGGACCACCGGCGACCTGATCGCCGCGGTGCTGCTGGTGCCGGTGGAGATCTACCTGGTCGTCCGGATCGCCTGCGCCACCGCCTCCTGGGCCAACGTGCTGGCCGGCATCAAGCGGGACCGCTGGGCCCGGCAGGCCCAGGCCGAGCAGGGCGCGTCCAACGGCGCGGTCAAGATGCTCGGGGCCGTGGCGCTGGTGGCCGTGCTGGCCGCGGGCGCGGTGCTGGGCTGGACCCACGCCCCGCTGTTCGTCCAGCAGCGCACGCTGACCGTGGGCTGGGGGGTCCTGGCCGTGGTCACCGCGCTGCAGACCCTGATCATGATCGGCCGGATCTTCCGGCCGTCGCGGGGCCTGCGCCCCTGACCTTCCCGCCTTACTGTTCGGCACTGTTCGGCCGGCCCGGTCCGGGTTACAGCGCCCACTGCGCGGCGTGGGTGATGACCCGGGCCGGGTTTCCGGCTACCACCGCCTCGCCCTCCAGACCGGCCCACTCGTGGTCGCCCAGGGCAATGTCCTGGAAGCGAGGCCGCGACCTTCCATTGAATTTCAGTTCGTGGATTTTGCCGTCCAGGATCGCGAGCGGGTCCAGCCGGCCAGCTCAGCCGGGCAGGCGCTGCTCCTCGATGCCGTCCATGATCTCGGGCTCGAACGGGGGGTCGGTCAGGGTCAGGCCGGGCTGGCCCGGCTCCACCCCGGTCAGGGTCAGCTCGAAGTCGTGCAGGTACTCGGCAGTGTTGTCCTTGTTCATCCGGAACGGCAGGTCGTGGCCGGGGTAGATGATGTCGCCGATGGCCACCAGCTTGGCCACGCTCTCGTTGGCCTGCCGCTCGTTCCAGAACACCAGCGAGTTGCGCCGCTGCTCGGCCACGGTGGTGTTCTGGATCGAGTCGCCCGCGATGACCGCGATCCCGTCGCTGGTCGCCACGGCCAGCGCGATCGTGCCCGCGCTGTGCCCCGGCGCGGCCACCACCTCCACCCCCGGCAGCAGCTTGGTGCCCTCCTCGGCGGTGCGGATCCGGTCCTCGTACCGGCTGACCACGGCGTCGATCCACTCCGGGCAGCCGGAGTCGTTGCGGTGCGGGTGCCGCACGTAGCGCCGCTCGTCCGGGTGCAGGATCACCTCGGCGCCGGGGAACATGTCCAGGTTCTCGATGTGGTCCCAGTGCGCGTGGGTGCAGACCAGCACGTCGATGCTGTCCCGGGTCAGGCCGCGCTGCCGCAGCGCCGCGTCCAGCACGGGCCGCCGGCCGGTGTGCCCGGTGTCGACCAGGATCCGCTTCAGCGACCCCTGGTCGTCGATGCCCTGCACCAGGGTCACCGCGCAGAACGCGACCGAGCCCTGGTCGCTGCCCAGCCGGTAACCGTCCAGAATCGTTTCCACGCTGGGGCTGGTCAGCCTCATGATCGCGCCGCCTTCCGGGATACGGGGGTGCTCAAGATCACCGTAGACGCCCGCCCGGGGAGTGTTACAACTTTCCAGCAGCCCTCAGCCGGTCCGGCTACCGTGGACGGGACGCGGCCGCCAGTCGGCCGGCGCAGTGTGCCTAACCCACTCCGAGGCGCGTCGAAATGGGCATTTCCGGAGTGAAACTGGGTATTTAACAACAGTGAATTCACAATGAGATCCTCAGGAAATTCTGAGCGATTTCGCCTGGTAAAGCCACTGGTGTGCTGCATGCTACAGTCACCGTGTTACAAGTGGAGCTGAGGAGTTGAAGTGCGCGTTCTGGTCCTGGGTGGCGACGGATTCTGCGGGTGGCCAACATCGCTGTACCTTTCAGAACGTGGCCACGATGTCACCATCGTCGACAATCTGAGCCGCCGCAAGATCGACATCGACCTGGAAGTCCAGTCGCTGACCCCGATCCGGCCGATCGGCGAGCGGATCCGGGTCTGGGGCGAGGTCTCCGGGCGGGAGATCGGCTTCGTGCAGCTGGACCTGGCCGAGGAGTACGACCGGCTGGCGGCCCTGCTGGCCGACCTGCGGCCGGACGCGATCGTGCACTTCGCCGAGCAGCGGGCCGCGCCGTACTCCATGCGCAACGCGGCCACCAAGCGTTACACCGTGGACAACAACGTCCGGGCCACCCACAACCTGCTGACCGCGCTGGTCGACACCGGCGTGGACGCGGCCCTGGCCCACCTCGGCACCATGGGGGTCTACGGCTACGGCTGGTCCGGCAGCGCGCCCATCCCCGAGGGCTACCTCACGGTCAAGGTGCCGACCCCCGACGGTGAGCTGGAGCGGGAGATCCTGCACCCGGCCAACCCGGGGTCGGTGTACCACATGACCAAGACCCTGGACCAGCTGCTGTTCGCGTTCTACGCCAAGAACGACGGGCTGCGCATCACCGACCTGCACCAGGGCATCGTCTGGGGCACCCAGACCGACCAGACCAGCAAGGATGAGCGGCTGATCAACCGGTTCGACTACGACGGCGACTACGGGACCGTGCTCAACCGGTTCCTCATGCAGGCCGCGATCGGGCACCCGCTGACCGTGCACGGCACCGGCGGCCAGACCCGCGCCTTCATCCACATCCGGGACACCGTCCGCTGTATCGAATTGGCGATTACCAGTCCGCCCGAAAGCGGCGACCGGGTACGCGTGCTGAACCAGATCACGGAAACGCACCAGGTGCTCGAATTGGCCAAACTGGTGGCCGACACAATGGGCGTCGATATCGCTTATCTGCCCAACCCGCGGCGTGAAGCCGACGAGAACGACCTGGTCGTCCGTAACGACCAGTTCATCGCCCTGGGCCTCGAGCCGACCACCCTGTCCGAGGGTCTGCTGGAGGAGGGCACCAACATCGCCTCCAAGTACAAGGACCGGGCCGACCTGACCAAGATCATGGCCCGCTCGGTCTGGCGCGCCGGCATGGAGACCTCGGACGACCTCATCACCGAGCTCCCCGGCAAGTAACCCAGCTTTTACGTCAGCGGCCGTCGGCTCCCCGGAGCAGGCGGCCGTTGCCATGCCCGTGCCACCCGCCCCAGTGCCACCACCGCCCCAAAAACCCCGGGCGTCCCATCCATCACCCCAGTCCCACCCCTCGGGAATGCGTGCAAAAGGTGTCGTTGGAGCAGCACATATTGCCCGCGTTCGGCGGGCGCGGGCCCGGGCCGGGCCGCGTCAGGCGGGGGAGTCCGCGGTGTCGGCGGTGAGGACGGCGGCGGCCAGGTGGGCCAGGTGGACGGGGTCACGGCCGGCGCCCTGGCGGATCTGGGTCCGGCAGCTGTAGCCGTCGGCCACCACCCGGGCCTGCTGGTCGGCCCGCAGGGCCGGATAGAGCACCCGCTCGGCGCAGGCCTGGGACACCTCGTAGTGGCCCTGCTCGAAGCCGAAGTTCCCGGCCAGGCCGCAGCAGCCGGAGTCGAGCACGTCGGCTTCGACGCCGAGGGCGGCCATGACCGCGCGGTCGGCCTCGAAGCCGAGGTCGGCGTGCTGGTGACAGTGCACCTGAACCAGGGCCTTCGCTTGGTCGCGGGCTGGGACCGGGGCCGACGCCGCCCTGGCCGTCAGCTCGTCCGCATGCGGGCGCAGCACCTCGGCCAGTGACCGGACCGACGCGCTGGCCCGCTGGGCGCGGGGGTCGTCCGGCAGCAGCTCGGTGGCGTCGGTCTTCAGCGTGGCCGTGCAGCTCGGCTCCAGCCCGACGATCGGCACCCCGGCGTCCAGCCACGGGCGCAGCACGGCCAGCGTCCGGGCCAGCACCTTCTTGGCCTGGTCCAGCTGTCCGGTGCTGTGCCAGGTCAGGCCGCAGCACACCGGGGCCGACGGGACCTCGACCCGGTAGCCCAGCGCCTCCAGCGCGGTCACCGCGTCCCGGCCGATGGCGGGCTCCAGGTAGTTGGTGAACGTGTCCGGCCACACCAGCAGCCGCGGGCCGTCCACCGGGCCCCGGGGCCCGCGGCGGGCGAACCAGGCCTGGAACGACTCGGTGGCCAGCGGCGGGATGTCCCGTTCGGGAGCCACCCCGCCCAGCCGCTTGGCCAGCGCGGCCAGCGGCCGGATCCGGGCCGCCCGGTTCAGCGTGGCCGCGCTCCGGGTCCGGGCCACCAGCCGCAGCCAGCGCGGCAGCCAGCCCAGCGAGTAGTGGGTCACGGGCCGGCGCCATTGCCGGCCGGCGTAGCGCTGGGCGAGAAATTCAGCCTTGTAGGCGGCCATGTCCACGCCGACCGGGCAGTCCTTCTTGCAGCCCTTGCAGGACAGGCACAGGTCGAGGGCCCCGGCCACGTCGTCGGCGTGGGCGGCGTCCACGCCGGCCCGGCCGCTGGCGAACTCGAACAGCAGGCGGGCCCGGCCGCGGGTGGAATGCTGCTCGTCCCCGGTGGCCCGGTAGCTGGGGCACATCACATTGCCCGCCCCGGACAGGCAGGCGCCCACCCCGACGCAGCGGCGGGTGGCCGCCTCCAGGCTGCCGTGGTCGTGGGCCAGGGCCAGGTGGGTGCGCGTGGCCGGGCGCGGGCCGGCCACGAACACCCGCAGATCGGCGTCGAGCTGGCGGGGCCGGACGATGGTGCCGGGGTTCATCCGGTCCCGCGGGTCCCAGACCCGCTTGAACTCGGCGAAGGCGTCGATCAGCTCCGGCGGGTACATCTTGGGCAGCAGTTCGGCCCGGGCCTGGCCGTCGCCGTGCTCGCCGGACAGCGAGCCGCCGCGCTCGGTGACCAGGTCGGCGGCCTCCTCGATGAACCGGCGGAAGCCGGCGATGCCGGGCTCGGTGATGAGGTCGAAGTCGATGCGGATGTGCACGCAGCCGTCACCGAAGTGCCCGTAGTAGGCGCCGCGCCGCCCGTGGTCGTCCATGAGCTTGCGGAACTCGCGCAGGTAGGAACCGAGCTGCTCGGGCGGGACGGCGGTGTCCTCCCAGCCCGGCCAGGCCTCCCGGCCGTCGGCGCCCCGGGTCAGGATGCCGGCCCCGGCCTCGCGGATGCCCCACAGCGTCCGGGCCTGGGCCGGGTCGGTGACGATCCGGCTGGTCCCGCCGGTCCGGGCCGCGTGGTCGGCGATGGCCTGGGCGGTGGCCCGGGCTTCGCCGGGGGTGGCGCCGCCGGTCTCGATGAACAGCCAGCCCTCGCCGTCCGGCAGCAGCTGGTACCGCTGGTCGGCCGGGCGGGCCGCCCGCAGCGCGGCGATCAGCGCCTCGTCCATGCCCTCGATGGTCAGCGGGGCCAGGCCGAGGAACCCGGGGGCGGCGTCGGCGGCCCCGAACTGACCGGGGTAGCCGACCACGGTCAGGACCCGCACGGCCGGGGTCGGGACCAGGGCCACGGTGGCCTCGAGCAGGGTGGCGCAGGTGCCTTCGGTGCCGACCAGGGCCCGGGCCAGGTTGAAGCCGTTCTCGGGCAGCAGCTGGTCCAGGTTGTAGCCGGACACCCGCCGGGTCAGCTGCGGGGTCTGGGTGCGGATCGCGGTCGCGTGCCGGTCGGCCAGGTCGCTCAGCCCGCGGTAGATCTCCCCGGTCCGGCTCTGGTCGGCGCGGTGGCGCGCCAGCTCGTCCGGGCTGGTCGGGCCGGCCACCAGCCGGGTGCCGTCGTAGGTGACCACGGTCAGGTCACGCACGTTGTCCACGGTCTTGCCCCAGGCCACCGAGTGGGACCCGCAGGCGTTGTTGCCGATCATGCCGCCGAGCGTGCAGCGGCTGTGGGTGGACGGGTCGGGCCCGAAGGTCAGCCCGTGCTGCGCGGCCGCCGCCCGCAGGTCGTCCAGGACCACGCCGGGCTGGACCCGGGCCGTGCCGGCCTCGGGGTCGATGCTCAGCACCGACCGCAGATGCCGGGCGAAGTCGATGACCACCGCCTCGTTGACCGCCTGCCCGCCGATGCTGGTGGCGGCGCCGCGGGGCAGCACCGGCACGTCGTGACGGCGGCAGACCTCCACCGTGGCCAGCACGTCGTCGCGGTCGAGCGGCTGCACCACCCCGATCGGGACGTGCCGGTAGTTGGAGGCGTCGGCCGCGAACGCGCCCCGGCTGGCCGAGTCGAACCGCACCTCGCCCCGGACCTGCTTGGCCAGGTCAGCCGCTAGGCCCTGGGCCACCTCAGTTGTCTCATCCGGCACGAAGTCACAGCGTAGTCGGCGGCTCCGGCGCGTGGGTGTGCGGGACGGGGTCGCCGGCGCGGAGGGGGTGGTCGTGGTACTTGCCCTCGTGGGCCAGGATGGGGCGCTGGTCGCCCTGGAGCTCGGGGTACTTGTCCTCCAGCTTCTGGCGGCCTTCCCACTGGCGGCGGAGCTGCCCGACGTACTCCGGGTTGCCTTCGTAGGTGCCGCGCCAGGTCTGCGGCATCTGGTCCTTACCCGGTCCCGCGCTGGCCTGGCCGCCGAGCGAGATGCGCGACGGCACCTTGGCCGCGGCCAGCCCGCAGGCCGGGCAGTCCTGCTCGTTCCCGCTGGTCATGGAGGCCATCTGCTCGAAGTAGTGACCGCCCGGGCAGCGATAGTCGTAGAGCGGCACGGCTCACCAGTTCTCGATCGACCGGGTGAAGATGCCCGCGATGTCGTCCTCGTCGACCGGGCGCGGGCAGGTGGCCAGCAGCCGCTGCTGCTTCATCGTGCCCGGCACCAGGTCCGGGACGTCGGACTCGGTGTAGCCGACGGCGCCGATGCCGCTGGGGATGCCGATGTCCCGCATCAGGTCGATCAGCGCCGACGGGAGCTGCTCGCTGGCGTTGTTCAGCTTGTCCTGCCCCGGGGCCAGCATGGCCGCGGCCTGCAGGTGCCGGTCCGGAGCGCTTTCGAAGCTGAACCGGAAGGCTTCCGGGGCGGTCAGCGACACCGACATGCCGTGCGGCACCATCGGCTCCTGCTGCGGGTAGCCCGCGGGCCGGAAGTCCCGGACCATGCCCGCGATCGGGTAGGCGTTGGCGTGCGGGATGTGCACCCCGGAGTTGCCGAAGCCCATGCCCGCGAACGTGGCCGCCATCATCATGTTGCTCCGCGCGGCCAGGTCATCCCCCTGGTGCACGGCGGTCCGGAACGACTGCGCGATCAGCGCCAGCGACCGCTCGCTCCACAGGTCGGAGATGGGGTTCGATCCGCAGTAGGTCACCCGCTGTTCGGGTTTTTTCCTATCGAACGTCGTGTACCAGCGCGCCGTGTACGACTCGACCGCGTGACAGACGATGTCCATGCCGGCCGACGCGGTGACCTCCGGCGGCAGCGAGAGCGACACCAGCGGGTCGATCACGGCCAGGGTGGGCCGCAGCCGCCAGTGGCTGATCCCGGTCTTGACCTTCATGGACAAGATGTCGAGCACGCACATGGCGGTGCTCTCCGAGCCGGTCCCGGCCGTGGTCGGCACCGCGATCAGCGGCTTCAGCTGCTGCTGGGGGGCGCGGCCTGCGCCGATCGGGGCGTTGATGTAGTCCATCAGCTCGCCGCCGTCGGTGGTGAGCAGGTTGACCGCCTTGGCCGTGTCGATGGAGGACCCGCCGCCCACGGCCACGAACCCGTCCCAGGGGCCCTGCTGCCTGGCGTACCCGGCCGCCTTGTCCATGCTGTCGTCGGTCGGCTCCACGTGCACGCCGTCGAAGATCTCCGACGTGATCCCGTACCTGGTCAGCGACTCCGCGATCCGGTCCGGGATGCCCAGCTGGCTGATGCCGGGGTCGGTGAGGATCAGCACCCGCTTGGCCCCGTACTGGGCCATCTCGAAGCCGATCTCGTCGACCGCGCCCGCACCGAACTTCAGTGGCGGCGCGCCCCAGGTGAAGATGGTCTCCTCGGTCAGCGCGTCGGCGTGGGCCTGGACCTGCTCCTCGGTCATCAGCGATAGCTCCCGTCCGGCGCGGTCCGCAGCTGGCTGACCTGGTCGGGGTCGTGCCCGAAGACCAGGGTCGCGTTGGTCTCGGTGGCGATCCCGCGCAGCTTCTCGACCGAGCTGTAGAACTGCTCCAGGTTGTTGACGATGGCCGCGGGCACGGCGGGCGGCCCGTAGCTGGCCCCCATGTACACCGCGTCGGCGGTGAAGATCATCGTGCCGGACTCGGGCAGGTCGACCCGCATCGACATGCTCCCGGGCGTGTGGCCCGGGGTCTGGATGAAGCTCACGCCGGGCAGGAATTCGGCGTCACCGGACACCGTCTCGAAGTCCAGGCCCTCGTAGTCGGCCTTGAGGTGGGCCCCGGTGAACGGCCCCTCGAACCCGAGCGCGAACTCCTTCTCCTGGTCGCTGCAGACCAGCCGGGCCCCGGAGTCCTTGAACAGCTTGGCGTTGCCCGCGTGGTCGAAGTGCAGGTGCGAGAACACGACGTAGTCGAGGTCGGCCGGGGCCAGGCCCAGCTGCTTCAGGCGCGAGTCGAGGTACTCCTCCTCGGACACCTTGTCGTAGGGGAAGAAGTCCTGCAGCCCGGTCGGGGCCCAGCGCTGCTCCCAGTCCCGCGGGCAGCTGGTGTCCCACAGCAATCGGCCGTCCGGGGTGTCGACCAGCACGCAGTGGGTGGGCACGTCGGCCCACTCGGCCGGGGCGTCCTTGGTCTGCCGGGTCCGCATGGCCCGGCCCGGCGCCAGCAGCAGCCAGGTGATGTCGGCGGTCATCGCACCGCACGGGATGATGGTCACGGTCGTGCCGTTGGGCATGCTGACTCCCCATTGAATCTGCGAAAACGCCGTAACCTCAGCGTCCGTCCACCTGGTAACACTGTCAACGCCCGTGGCATACTCGCCGACACTAGTGCACTCTCAGTGCACTATGATGCACTGATGGATGAGAGCACGGCGGCGCTGGCGGTGGCCATCGGGACCCGGGTCCGGCAGGAGCGCCAGGCCCGGGGCTGGACGCTGGACCAGCTGGCCGAGGCGGCCGGGGTGAGCCGCCGGATGGTGGTCAACGTCGAGCAGGGCGCGGCCAACCCCAGCGTCGGGACCCTGCTGCGGATCAGCGACGCGCTCGGCGTGGGCCTGCCTGCCCTGGTCGAGACCCCCCAGCCCAAGCCGCTGAAGGTCATCCGCAACGGCGCCGGCGCCGTGCTGTGGAGCGGCGAGGCGGGCGGCCGCGCGATGCTGATGGCCGGCACCGAACCGCCCGACCTGACCGAACTGTGGGACTGGACCCTGGGCCCGGGCGACGCTCATGCCAGCGAGGCCCACAGCCCCGGCACCAAGGAGCTCATGCAGGTCCAGGGGGCACGGTCCGGCTCGAGGTCGCGGGTGAGCCGGTCATCCTGGCCGCCGGGGACGCGGCCACCTTCCCCGGCGACGTGACCCACGGCTACGCCAACCCCGGGCCGGGGCAGGCCCGGTTTTCCCTGGCCGTGTTCGTGCCGGGGGTCGCATCCGGCCCGCACCGGCACCGGGAGCAGTCATGACCCGGCCCGGCCCGCGCGCGGTGGCGGTGCCGCCGTGGGGGCTGGCCGTGGTGGCGATGACGTCGGTCCAGCTCGGCTCCGCGCTGTCGGTGCACCTGATCTCGGTGGTGGGGCCGGCCGGCACCGCCTGGCTCCGGCTCAGCATCGGGGCGCTCATCTTCATCGTCCTGGCCCGGCCGTCGCTGCGGGCCATCCGCCGTCGTGACGTACCGCCGCTGGTCGGCCTCGGCGTCACCACCGGGCTGCAGACCATCGCGTTCCTGTCCGCGATCGACCGCATCCCGCTCGGCACCGCGGTCGCGATCGAGTTTCTCGGCCCGCTGACCGTGGCCGCCGTCCGCAGCCGCAGCCGCCGCGCGCTGGTCTGGCCCGCCCTGGCCCTGGCCGGGGTGGTCCTGCTCGCCCAGCCCTGGCACGGCCACGTCAACCCGGCCGGCCTGGGCTTCGCCGCGCTCTCGGCGGTCGGCTGGGCCGCCTACATCCTGCTCACCCAGCAGGTCGGTGACCGCTTCGCCGGTGTCCAGGGGCTCTCGCTGACCATGCCGATCTCCGCCGCCACCGCCGCGATCCTGGGCGTCCCGCAGGCGGCCAGCCACCTCACCTGGGGGATCGTGCCCGCCGCGGCCGGCCTGGCCGTGCTGCTGCCGGTGCTGCCCTACGCCTGCGAGATGCTGGCCCTGCGCCAGCTGACCCCGTCCGCGTTCGGGACCCTGATGGCCCTCGAACCCGCCCTCGGCGTCGTGCTCGGCCTGCTCGTGCTGCACCAGCGCCCCTCGATCGGCCAGATCGCCGGCATCCTGCTCGTCGTCCTGGCCGGCGCCGCCGCCCAGCGCGGCGGCCGCCGCCGGCCCCCGCCCGCCGAACCGGCCCGCCCCCGGGCCGACTTCGACTTCGTCGGCTAGGCCCGGTTGGCGGCTGGGCTCAGTCCGGCCGGGCCTGGTCTCGCAGCTCGCGGCGGAGGATCTTGCCGGTCATGGTCTTGGGCAGCTCGGGCAGGATCTCGAGCTGGCGGGGGTACTTGTAGGCGGCCAGGCGCTCCTTGCAGTGGGCGATCAGTTCGTCGGTGAGCTGGTCCGGCGCGGCGCCGGAACCGGGCTTCAGGCTGACGTAGGCCATGACCGTCTCGCCCCGGTAGGCGTCCGGAACGCCGACCACGGCCGCCTCACGGACCGCTTCGTGCTCGTAGAGGACGTCTTCGACCTCGCGCGGCCAGACCTTGTAGCCGGCCACGTTGATCTGGTCCTTCTTGCGGTCCACGATGTAGAACCAGCCGTCGGCGTCCATGTAGCCGACGTCGCCGGTGTGCAGGGCGCCGCCGGGCAGGGCGCGGGCGGTCTCCTCCGGCTTGTTCCAGTAGCCGGCCACGATCTGCGGGCCCTCGGTGACCAGTTCGCCGATCTCCCCCGGCGGCAGGTCCCGGCCGTCTTCGCCGATGATGCGGACGATCGTGTTGTAGACCGGGACCCCCACCGACAGCGCGCCCGAGGCCGGGTCGACCGGGGCCCGGGCCTGCAACGGCGTCGCGTGCGACGGCGAGGTGGTCTCGGTCAGCCCGTAGATGTTGTGGATGTACTGCCCGAACAGGTCCTCGAAGGCGGTCACGGTGCTGGGCGGGATCGGCGCCCCGCCCGAGTAGATCTTGGTCAGCGTGGTCAGCGCCGACCGGTCGGCGCCGGGCGCGTTCATCAGCGCGATGAACACGGTGATGGAGCCGACCGTGAACGTGACCCGCTCGGCGCGGATGGTCTCCAGGGCCACGGCCGGGTCGAACCGGTAGGTGAGGACCAGGGTGGCCCCGGTCAGCAGGGACAGCGCCACGTGCCCGATCGACCCGGTGATGTGGAACAGCGGGGCCACCCCCAAAATGACATCAGCCGGCGTGATGCCGATCCAGTCCCGGTAGGTCTGGGCGTTGAACACGATGTTGCCGTGCGTGGTCATGGCCCCCTTCGGGGGGCCGGTGGTGCCGGAGGTGTAGGTCAGGAAGGCCACGTCGTCCGGGCCCAGCCCCGGGTCCGGCGGCCGCTGGCCGCGGAACTGATCGATCAGGGTGGCCAGGTCCACGGTGCCGTCGGCCCGGACCCGGGTCAGCCCGCCGAGGACCCGGTCGTCCCCCCGGGACTGGTACTCCAGGGCCGAGGTGGTGATGACCTGCCGGACCTGGGTCCGGCCGACCACCCGCACGGCCACGTCCTGGTACAGGTCCTCCAGGCCGACCAGCACGCTGGCCCCGGAGTCGGCCAGGATCAGCTCCAGCTCGCGTTCCTTGTTCATCGGGTTGACCGCGACCGCGACGCCGCCCGCCTTCCAGGTCCCGAGCATGGCCACCAGGAACTGCGGCACGTTCTGCAGGTACAGCGCGACCCGCTCGCCCGCGGCGAAACCGGCCGCGACCAGGGCGGCGGCGAACGCGCTGGACTCGGTGTCCAGCTCGCGCCGGGTCAGCACCCCGTCGAAGTAGCGGATGATCGGCGCGTCCGGATCCTGCTCGGCACAGTGGCCGAACATGGCCAGCGCGGACGCGAATTCGACGTCGATGTCGGACGGCTGCCCAGCGTCGTAGCGGGCCAGCCAGGGACGTTCGTCATAGCTGCTCATCCAGCGCCTCCTGGCCCAGCCAAACACTGCCCGCGGCCACGAGCAAGAGCGAGCCGCGGGCGCGGGTGTCGGATTCGCCGGTTCGGGGGATAACGGCCGGCATGAGTAGTGCTGAGCAGAACTCCGCGCCCACCCGGAACTGGCCCGAGGTGCAGGCCGCGCCGCTGATCGTGGGCGGCTCCCTGATCGGGATCGGGGCCGCGATCGCCGCCGTGGGCGCGGCCGTCGCGGGCGCGCATCTGATCTCCGCCACCCGCCAGTGGGTGAACGAGCTGGAGACCCCGCCGAGCCAGCTGGCCCGGCTGAAGTGGGAGCAGGCCAAGACCGCGGCCGCCTCCGGGGCCAGCACCTGGCGCGAGCACCCCAACGCCCAGGTCAGCTGGACCCGCCGGGCCAGCCAGAACTAGGACACCCTCGGGCTACAGCGTGCCGTGGCGCTGCAGGCCCAGGTAGGCGAGCCAGCCCGCCGGGATCGGCAGCCAGAACGTGGCCACCCGGAATACCAGCACGGCCGGGATCGCCTCGTGGGCCGGGATACCCATGCCGGTCAGCCCGGCCGCCAGCACCGCTTCCACGCCGCCCAGCCCACCGGGGGTGGGCGCGGCCGAGCCGACCGCGTTGCCGGCCAGGTAGACCACGGCCGCGGGCAGCAGGGCCGGGTGGGCCCCGACCGCGTACAGCGCGGCGAAGAAGGCCAGCAGGTAGGCCGCGGTGAGCAGCAGGTTGGCGCCGGCGCTGAGGGCCAGCCGGGCCGGGTGGGTGGCCGCGTCGAGGAGCCGGGGCCAGATGCCGCGCAGGTGCGGCCACACCACGCTGGTCAGCTTGGCCCGGGTCTGCGGGACGGCGACCACGATGGCGATGACGCCGCCGATGACGGCCAGCCCGATCAGCACGTCGGCGCCGGGGACGACGTTGAACCGGCTCAGCCCGGTCCCGGTCAGCAGGCCGAAGGCCACCAGCAGGAGCACGGTGGTCACCACGTTGACCAGCTGGGACATGGTGACGGCGGCGGCGATGGTGCCGTCGTCCACGTTCTCCTTGTGCAGGTAGCGGGCGTTGACCGCCACGTGGCCCACGGTGGGCGGCATGGCCAGCCCGACGAACGCCGACGACAGCTGGACCAGGAAGCCGCGGATGGGCGACAGGTGCCGGGGCACGAACGCGGCCAGGTTGGCCGCGGCCGCGAAGTAGGTCACCGCCGAGGCCGCCACCGCCACCGCGAACCAGCCCATGTTGGCGTGGCTGAGCGTGCCCAGCAGGTCGACCCGGGAGATCTCGCCGATGAGCAGGTAGGCCGCCGCGACCAGCAGGGTCGTGCTGATCACGGTGCGGAGCCGGAAGCGTTCCAGCCGGGCCGCGGGCACGGCCGTGTCCGGGCCCAGCAGCACCTTCCGGACCTCGGTCAGGCAGTTGCGGGCGTCCCGCATGGCCGACCAGCCCCACGGGGCCAGCGCGATCGGCTGCATGACCGCGGCCACCGCCCGCTCGTCCACCGGGTCGTAGCCGTCCCGCATGGCCTGGACCGCGACCGATGGCCCGGCGATGCGGCCCAGCGTGGCCAGCAACTGGGCCACGTCCAGGCGGCGGACCAGCACGCTGGCCCCGGGCACGGCCGAGTCCAGCGAGGCGAACCCGGCCGCCTGCGGGGTCAGCACCAGGCTGGCCGGGCGCAGGTTGCGGTGGGCGACCCCGGTGTGGTGGAGGGTCCGCAGGGCCGCGAACAGCTCGGTGGCCCGGCCCGGGCTGACCGTGCCGTGCAACGGTTCACCGGCGGGCCGGGCCAGGGCCAGCACCATCGTCTCGCTGGGGGTTTCGTCCAGCAGCAGCACGGCCGGGCTGGGCACGGTGGCCCGCTCGGCCAGCGAGCTGGCCAGGGCCAGCTGCTGCAGCTGGGCCCGGGAGCTGAGCGGCACGTGCCCGGCCACCACCGGGCGGAGCCGGATCAGGGCCCACAGCTGCCGGACGATCCCGGACCCGCGGGTGTCCCGGTTGGCCAGGTGCACGTCCACCGCGCGGCCGTCGGTCAGCGTGCCCGCCAGCCGGCTCTGATCCTGCTGATCGTCCGCGGTCAGCTCGGCGACCTCGACGCCGTTCTCGCCGAGCCAGCGGCTGAGCTGGGTGATGCTGGGCCGGGCCGAGGCCGCGCCGAGCGCGTAGCGCACCAGCCAGCCGGTCATCAGCCCGCCGAACAGCGTCAGCACCACCGAGAACGGGGTCAGCGAGGTGGTGGCCAGCCCGCTGATCAGCACGGCCGCGGTCAGCCCGGTGCACCAGCGGGACCAGCGGGTGCGGCGGGTGAGGTCGGTGACGACCACGAACGCGATGAACGCCACATCGAACACGAACGTGGTCGGGTTGCGGTGGTGGATGACCGCGACCGCGACCGGGCCACCCTGGATCCGGCACACGGTCCAGGCCCCGATGGACAGACCCACCCCGACCAGCGCGGCCACCCCGGCGTTGCGCGCGTCCCGCCACTGGGAGCGCAGCAGCACGGCCACGGCCAGCGCGGCCAGCAGGAAGCAGCCGATGCCGGACACCACCGAGGCGGCCGAGGACAGGAAGCGGGGGATGTGGGCCAGCCAGTGCGAGACGTCGTCCGACAGCTCGGTACTGCCCAGCGGCAGCGTGCGGATGGCCCCGATGACGATGAGGATGACGGCCAGCGAGAGCAGGCCGAACAGCAGGTCGACCGGCCGGCGGACGCGTTCGGCCTCAGGAGGTACTCGCGGCGGCCCAGTGGTGGCCGGCGCGACTCTCGTTTTCCCGGGAAGGATCACGATGCCAGCGGCCCTTCTCGTGCCCGCCTGCCCCCGTATGGCTGGTGAGCCTGATCGTCTCTCCTATCTATAGTGCCCTACGCGGCGCGTTCTCCCTTCACCCCGCTCGTCTGGGCGCGACCAGCAGGGGCTGGGTCACGGTGCCGCAGCGGCCGATCGCGTCGGACAGCGTGCCCTCGGTCAGCCCGATGCCGTCCCGCCCGGCGTCGGACGCCGCGGTCAGCCGGACCCACTCCCCCGCCGGGTACCGGTGCAGGTGCATGGTGACCCCGGGCGGGATGAACAGCCAGTCCTGGAAGTCCAGCGGCGCGCTGAGCCCGTTGGCCGAGTCGGCCACCACCGCGAACCGGACCAGCCCGGTCAGCGGGCGGCCTTCGATCAGCGGGATGCGGACCCGGGTCCAGATGTCGCCGGCCCCGCTGGTGCTGGCGTAGCCGCCGGACACCGCCCGCCACTCGGTGGCTTGCCCGTAGCCCCAGTTCTCGTCCCCGCCGAAGAACGTCTGGGCCTGCGGGCCGGGCAGGTCCGGCGGGAGGACCGAGCCGTCCGGCCCCGGGCTCTCCGCCAGCGCGGCGGCCAGGTGCCAGACCCGGGCCGTGGCCACCTGGCGGTCTCCGGCCCACAGGCCGGCCTGGCTCAGCTGGGTGCGCCGCCCGGGCCGCAGCAGCTCGGTCCGCACCTGGACCGGGATGCGCGGGACCGGGCCCAGGAAGTCCATGCTGATCCGGGCCACCCGCAGTTCCGGCCGGCCGAAGGCCTGGTCCAGGCAGTCGGCCAGCAGCGCGGTGGGCGGGCCGCCGTGCTGGGCGCCGTCATCCCAGGGGCTGGTGGTGGCCGTGGTCGGCTCGAACCGGTCCTCCCCGAGCGGCCGGTAGTACGCGGGCGGAAGCTCGGTCATGCCGAAATCATGCCCGATGGCGGCCGCTCGCCTTGATCAGGGGAGGGTGGTGAGGTCGATGGCCTGCACCTGGCCGGCCAGGTCGTTGGTGACCAGGGCGGTCTTTCCGTCCGGCTCGATGGTGAACTGACGTGGCAGCTGGCCGGTGCTGATGTAGCCGAGCAGGGCCTGCTGCCGGCGCAGCGCCTTGGCCGGGTCGACCACGGCCACCGTCGGTGCCACCGCGGACGGCCCGCTCTGGTTGGAGTCGGCGATCAGGATGCGGGTCTGGCTGCCGCTGCGGGCGAAGGTCTCGCCGATCGGCGCCGAGCCCACGTCGACCTGGGCCTCCAGCGCGTGCTTGGGGTCGCTGAGCAGGCGGCTGGCCGAGAAGCCGAGCAGCGCGTTGCTCTCCCGGCTGGTGACCCACACGGTGGTGCCGTCGGTGATGGCCCGGACCGGGTCGCAGCCGGCGTCGGCCGAAGCCTTGACCGCCTTGGCCGGGTCGGTCTCGGCCAGCGCGGTGTCGACCACCGACACCGTGCCCTCGCCCGCGGTCTGGTTCTTGGCCTTCATCATGCTGGTCACGTACATCAGCTTGGCGTCCGGGGAGAAGGTGAGCCCGACCGGCTGCTGGTCCAGGCTGACCTTGCCGACCACCGACGCCGACCCGAATCCGTGGGTCAGCGCGGTCTGCAGGTTGAACACGGCCATGGCCGCGCTCTCCTGCAGGGTCACGAACACGAACTTGTCGTCCGGCGAGATGCCCACCTCGACCGCTCCGGTGCCGAACGAACTGGTCAGGGTGCCCACGACGGCGTGGCTGCTGCCCTCCTCGGCCGCGGCCGTGTCGACCACCACGGCCCCGCTGTTCAGGGCGGCGACCAGGTACTTCCCGTTGTGGGTGAGGGTGGCGGCCTTCTGCAGGCCGGGCACGGTGATGACGTGTTCCACGGCCGGGGCCAGCCCGGATCCGTTGGACAGCACCACGATCGCGCCGAGCCGGGTCACGAACGTGAACTTGCCGTCGGCGGTGGTGTTCACCCCGAACGGGTGCGCGCCCACCGGCACCGACTGGGTCCGCACGGTGGACAGCGACGAGGTCTTCGCCACCGTCGACCGGCATCCGGGGGCGGTTATGGCCGGCAGCACGGCCGCGGGGGTCTTGGCCTGGGTGGTGTCGGCCGCCCCGGCCGCCTTGTCCTTCCCGCCCCCGCCACCGTGCAACGCGGCGAACGCCCCGATGGCCCCGGCCACCACGACCAACCCGGCCGCCGCGGCCGGCCAGCGCCGCCGTTGGCGCCGGGCGGGCCGGGTCGGACCCGACGGGCCGCCCGGCTCTCCGGATGCGGGCGGGCCGGCCGCGCCACGAGTACCGCCCGGTGGTGGGGGCGGCTCGGACGGCTGCCAGTCCGCGGTCGGCGGATCGACCGGGCGGGAGGTAAGGCCCGGGCCGGACGCGGCCCCCACGCCGGACCCGGCGCCCGGGCGCGGGCCGGAGACCTGCGTGGCCGGGTGAGCGGGCACGTCCCGCGGCCCGGAGACCTGGGTCGCCGGGTGGTCGGGAACCTGGCGCGGCCCCGAGGTCTGCGTCGGCGAGTAGTCGCGCCCGGGTGGCGCGGCCGGCCGCCCGGCCGACGGGCCGGACAGCACCGTCGGCGTGCGCTCGGGCCCGCCGACTGCCCCGCCGCCGGGCTGGCCGTGCGGGCCCAGGGCCGTCCGCAGCGCGGCGGCAAAGGCCAGGCAGCCCGAAAACCGGTCGGCCGGGTCCTTGGCCAGGGCCCGCTGCAGGACGGTGTCGACGGCGGGCGGCAGGTCGGGCCGCTGCTCGGACAGGGACGGCGGGGGCGCGGACACCTGGGCCCACATGATGGCCAGGTCATCGTCGCGCTGGAACGGCGGCGTGCCGCACAGCATTTCGAACGACGCACAGGCCAGGGCGTAGAGGTCGGCCCGGCCGTCCACGGTGCGACCTTCAATTTGTTCGGGGGCGACGTAGGCGGGCGTACCCAGGAACTGGCCGATCGAGGTCAGGCCGGTGGCCGACAGCGAGCGCTTGCTGAGGCCGAAGTCGGCCAGGTACACGTGGTCCTGCTGGCCGGCGCTGTCGGTGGAGTCCAGCAGCATGTTGGCCGGCTTGATGTCCCGGTGCACCAGGCCGTTGAGGTGGGCCGCGTCCAGCGCCGACGCCACCTGGGTGATGATGCTGACCGCCCGGTCGGCGGGCAGCGAGCCCAGCTCGTCGACCAGCCGGCGGACGTCGCCGCCCTGGACGTAGCGCATGGCGATGAACAGCACGCCGTCGCTGTCGCCGGCCGCGAAGATCGGGATGATGTGCGGGTGGTCCACCGCGGCCGCGGCCCGCGATTCGCGGATGAACCGCTGCCGGAACGCCTCGTCCCGGCCCAGCACGGGCGACAGCAGCTTCAGGGCGACGTTGCGGCCCAGCTGGACGTCGCGGGCGCGGTAGACCAGCGCCATGCCGCCCCGGCCGATCTGCTCCTCCAGCCGGTAACCGGCCACCTCGGAACCGACCGAGTACGACTCGGGATCTGGGTAGTCCCCCCCGGTCACGTTGCCTCCCCCTCCGTTCTGCGCCCCTGGAGCAGCTCTCGGGCACCCCGTACCGAGAGCACCGGGGAAGCGGGAGGTCTCACCCCAATGCCGTCAGATGTACGGCATTATTTCCAGCCCGCCGCCCGCCCGGCAACCACCCGGGCTGACCGCGCTAATTACACGCCTGTGATTTACCCACATGAGTGTCCACAGGTTGTGGATAACAACCTCGCACGCTGGGCAAACCACTCATTTGTGTCCACATCCCCTGTGGGTAAGACCCTAGCCGTGCGATCGGCCGGCTCGAAAGAGTCCCGAAACAACAAAGTGCAGTAAATACACAAATACTGCTTTAATGAGCATTCGCCGTCGCCCATGGTCCCGCCCCGCGTACGCTGCGTCAGGCTATCGCCGGTCAACTACCGTTAGGCCGCAGACGCTGCGATAATGCCTGGATGACTGGTCTTAGCCTCGCCCTGGCGAACCTCAAGCCAGGCACCGGCAAGACCACGTCGGCGGTGTGGCTGGCCCACGTTTTCGCGTCGGCCGGGAACCGGGTGCTGCTGGTCGACGCGGACCCTTCGGGCAGCGCCCTGGAGTGGTCGGACCTGGCCGCCATGGACCCCGCGGTCGATCCGCGGGCGTCGTTCCCGTTCCGGATCGTGGCCCTGCCCTCCCGGGAACTGCACCGCCGGGTCCCGGAGATCGCCCAGGACGATGACGTGGTGATCATCGACACGCCCCAGATCGAGGACCACGCCGGCATCGCCCGGTCGGCCCTGCGCTACGCGGACGAGGTGGTGATCCCGTGCGCGCCCAGCCCGATCGAGATCAACCGCACCTCGCCGGTGCGGGAGGAGATCCTCGAGGTCGCCTCGCTCCGGGCCACCCCGGGGCGGTCGGCCATCCTGCTCAACCGCTGCATCGCCCGGGCCCACTCCACCACCGACGCCCGCGAGGCCCTGCAGGAACTCGGCTACGACGTGCTGGACGCGTCGGTACCCCGGCTGGAGCTGTACGCGCAGAGCTTCGGCCTGCCGATCAAGCTCTCCGAACATGACGTGTGGCGCCGGGTGGCCCGCGAGCTGACCAGCCGGTGCACCCCGCTGTGCTCGGTGCGGTCATGACCAAGCCCCGCGAGCAGCGCAAGGCGCAGATGGCGGCGGCCGCGGCCCGCCGCACCGAGCCGGACGCCCGCCCGGCGGGCCGGACCGCGATCCGGTCCAAGCCGATCCGGGTCACCCTGGACCTGAGCCCGGAGCTGTACCGGCAGCTCAACCGCTGGGCCGACGACGCCGCCGTCGATCTGGACGTGCCCCGGGTGGCGCTGGCCGACGCGATCCGGGCCATGATCCGGGTGGCCGGCGACGACCCCGGTCCCGTGCTGGACCAGCTCCGCCGCGACCGCGAGAAGTAACCGCCGTTACAGGCCCTCAGCGGCGGCGCTGGCCGGGCCCGGGCGACAGGGGGAACGCCGGCTCAGTTCCCTTCGAACACCGGATCTTCACGGCGGGCGGCGGCATCCACCCCGCGACGGAAGTCGCGGGTGCCGAACAGCTCGCGCTGGCGCTGGGCCTCCACCGGGTGCGCGGCCTTGACCTCCTCGGCCAGGGCCGCGCGCATGGTCCGCCGGATGGCCTGCACGGCCAGGGGCGCGGACGCCGCGATCTCGGCCGCGAACTCCTGGGCGGTCTCGCGCAGCGCGCCCGGCTCGGCCAGCCGGTCGAACAGCCCGGCGTCCCGCGCGTCCGGGCCCTTGATGCGGCGCCCGGTGTAGAGCAGCTCCAGCGCCCGCTGCTGGCCGGCCACCCGGGGCAGCGTGGCCGAGATGCCGAAGCCCTGGTGGATGCCGAGCCGGGCGAAGTTGAACGCGAACCACGAGCTGGGCTCGCCGACCCGGAAGTCGGCGCTGAGGGCGAGCCCGGCCCCGCCGCCGATGGCCCCGCCCTGGATCGCGGCCACCACCGGCTTGGACAGCGTGAACAGGGCCAGTGACCGGGCATAGAGCGCGTCGGTACCGACCGGGTCGGCGTCCTGCTCGCCATCCCCGGACGGGGCGCCGAACTTGGCCCCGGCGCAGAAGTGCTTCCCGTCCGAGCCGAGCACGATGGCCCGGCAGTCCGGCTCGGCCTCCAGGTGCTCGTAGGCCGAGGCCAGCGCGTCGATCAGGGCCAGGTCGAAGTAGTTGGCCGGCGGCCGCTGGATCTCCACCGTGGCCACGTGCCCGTCGAGCGTCACCGTCAGGTCTGCGAACCGCGTGTCAGCCATCCCCCACTCTTATCAGGGGCTCAGCGGCTCAGCCCGTGTGGTGCACCTCCTGCCGGGCGTGGACCGGGGTGTCCAGGCCGACCTGGCGGGCCTTGAGCTGCAGGGCCAGGAACAGCGAGTAGAACCGGGACTGGGCCAGGTTCCCGCCGGTGAACCAGAGCGCCTCCTGCTGGGTGGGCTTCCACATGTTGCGCTCCTCGCCCTCCCAGGGACCGGGGTCCTTGGCGGTGTCCGAGCCCAGCCCCCAGCACTTGCCGACCTTGTCCGCGACCTCGGGCGAGATCAGCTCGGCGGCCCAGCCGTTCATCGAGTTGTAGCCGGTGGCGTAGACGACCAGGTCGGCGGGCAGCTCGGTGCCGTCCGCCAGCACCACGCCGGTTTCGGTGAGGTGGTCGACCTGGCCCTTGGCCAGCTTCACGTCGCCGTTGGCGACCAGGTCGGCCGAGCCGACGTCGATGTAGTAGCCGGAGCCGCGGCGCAGGTACTTCATGAACAGGCCGGAGCCGTCCTCGCCCCAGTCGTGGTCGAACCCGGCCTTCTCCAGCCGTTCGTAGAAGTCGCGGTCCCGCTCGTGCATCTGCTCGTAGAGCGGGATCTGGAACACGTGCATGACCCGGTACGGGATCGAGGCGAAGATCAGGTCGGCCTTCTCGGTGGTGACCCCGCTGGCCACCGCCTCCTCCGAGTACAGGGCGGCCAGCCCGATCTCCATCAGCGCGTCCGAGCGGGCGATGTGGGTCGAGGACCGCTGGACCATGGTCACATCGGCGCCGACCTCCCACAGCGCGCCGCAGATGTCGAAGGCCGAGTTGTTGGACCCGATCACCACGCAGGTCTTGCCCTTGTAGGCGTCCGGCCCGGGATGCGCGGAGGAGTGGTGCTGCGCACCGCGGAACGAGTCCTGCCCCTCGAAATTCGGGATATTCGGTTTACCAGACATGCCGGTGGCCAGGATCAGCTGGCGGGGACGGAGCACCACGGCCTGCCCATCGCGCTCGACGTTGACCGTCCACTCGCCGGTCTGCTCGTGGTACGAGGCGCTCTTGGCCTCGGTGTTCGGCCAGTAGTTGAGCTCCATGACCCGGGTGTAGGACTCGAGCCAGTCGGCGATCTTGTCCTTGGGTGAGAACACCGGCCAGTTGTCGGGGAACTTCAGGTAGGGCATGTGGTCGTACCAGACCGGGTCGTGCAGGCACAGGCTCTTGTAGCGGCTGCGCCACTGGTCGCCGGGGCGGCCGCGCTTGTCGATGACGATGGTGGGCACGTTCAGCTGGCGCAGCCGGGCCGCCAGCCCGATGCCGGCCTGCCCGCCCCCCACGATCAGCGCGTACGGCTGCTCGGTGAAGCCCAGCTCGGTGGTCTCGCGGTCGCGGTCTTCCTGCCAGCTGGTCTGGCCGCGGGTGGCCCCGTGCTTGGCGCCCTTGGGCCGCTGCGATCCGTGTGGCTCCTCGTACCCCTTGAGCTCGTAGAGCGTGGTCAGCAGGGTCCAGGCCTGCGCGCCCTGACCGGCTGGCTGACCGTCCGGCCCCGGCCGCAGCCGCAGGTGACCGCGGCCCCGGCCGACCGCGGTCTCGAACTCGATCCAGGCCTCGATCACGCCGCCCGCCTCGGCCGGCTCCTCGCCGTCGGTGACCTTCCAGCTGGTGGGCTGGACCCGGGCCAGCGTGGCTTCGAGCATGGCGGCCACCTCGGGCCGGCCCTCGAACGTGCGGATGTTCCAGGTGAACGCGACCAGGTCCCGCCAGAAGCAGTCCTCGGTGAACAGGTCGGCCGCGGCCTCGGCATCGCCAGCGGTGAGGGCCTGATCGAACTGGGTCAGCCAGGTCTGCACGGCCGTGGCCGCCGTGGTGGCCTCGGTGGAGGGCGTGCTGGTCGTCATCGGCCGGCTCCCGTCGTCGCTGAGGGGTTCTGCGTCCCTGACCAGCCTCGCTCGGTCGCGGCGGGACGTCCAGCCCCGGCGCCCAGCGTTGACGGCCTGTTGATTCGGCGTATAAACCCGGTCAATAGGTTCGGTCGGCACTGAGTTCGGGGGTGAACGATGCTGATCAGCAATCTGGCCCAGTGGGAGCCGGAGGACCACGAGCAGGTCGAGGAGCAGACCGTGGGTGGCCTGCTGCGCTGGGCCGCTGCCGAAGCACCGGACCAGACGGCGCTGATCGAGGGGGTGGCCGATCCGGCCGCCCGCCGCCGCTGGACCTACCGCGCGTTGCTGGCCGAGTCCGAGCAGGTGGCCCGGGCCCTGGCCGCCCGGTTCCGGCCGGGCGAGCGGGTCGCGGTGTGGGCCAGCAACATCCCGGAGTGGCTGCTGCTGGAGTTCGGCACCGCCCTGGCCGGCCTGACCCTGGTCACGGTCAACCCGGCCCTGCGCGAGGCCGAGGTGCGGCACGTGCTGGCCGACAGCCAGGCCGCCGGGCTGTTCCTGCTCCGCGAGTACCGCGGCATCTCGATGGCCGGCACGCTCAGCCGGGTGCGCGCGGACCTGCCGGACCTGCGCGAGGTGGTGTTCTTCGACGACTGGGGCCGCTTCCGGGCCAGCGGGACCGCGGACACGGCCCTGGCCGAGGCCCAGCCGGGCGACCCGGCCCAGGTCCAGTACACCTCGGGCACCACCGGGCCGCCCAAGGGCGCGGTCCTGTCCCACCGGGGCATCGTCAACAACGCCCGGCTGTCCTACGGCCCGGCCATGGGCATGGTCCCCGGCGACGTGTTCGTCAACCCGATGCCGCTGTTCCACACGGCCGGCTGCGTGCTGGGCACGCTGTCGGTGGTGGCCACGCTGGGCGCCCAGGTGCTGGTGCCGGCCTTCGAGCCCGGGCTGGTCCTGGAGCTGACCGAGACCGAGGGCAGCTTCGTGTTCGGCGGGGTGCCGACCATGCTGGTGGCGCTGCTCCGGCACCCGGCCTTCGACCCGGCCCGGCTGACCTCGGTCCGGGTCGCGCTTTCGGGCGGGGCCGGCGTGCCACCCGAGCTGATCCAGCAGGTGGAGTCGTCGCTGGGGATCCCGTTCACGGTGATCTACGCCCAGACCGAGGCGTCGCCCGGCATCACCATGGGCCGGACCGACGACACCCCGGAGGACCGAGCCCATACCGTCGGCCGCCCGCTGCCGCGCACCGAGGTCAAGATCATCGACGCGGCCAGCGGCCGGACCGTGGCTCCGGACGAGACCGGTGAGCTGTGCACCCGCGGCTACCACGTCATGCTCGGCTACCTGGGCGACGTCGCCCAGGCCGTGGACGACGACGGCTGGCTGCACACCGGTGACCTGGCCGTCATGGACGACCGCGGCTACTCCCGCATCGTGGGCCGCCTCAAGGAGATGATCATCCGCGGCGGGGAGAACATCTACCCGTGGGAGATCGAGCAGGTCCTCCTCGCCCACCCGGACGTGATCGAAGCGGCGGTGGTCGGCGTCCCCGATCCCTACTGGGGCGAGCAGGTCGCCGCCGTCATCCGCCTGCAGGGCGAGGTGACCGACGATGAGCTGGCCGCCTTCTGCCGGGACCGGCTGGCCCGGCACAAGGTCCCCAAGCGCTGGCACCGCACCGACGCCCTGCCCCTGACCGGCTCCGGCAAGGTCATGAAGCACGTGCTGCGCGAGCAGCTGGCCCAGACCCCCGCCGGCTGACCCAGACTCCCGCCAGCTGCCCGCAATATTGGACATAGCACGCAAATGGGGTGTTGGCGAATGTGATCTGGATTACTCTCAGG
This sequence comes from uncultured Actinomycetes bacterium, assembly GCA_963828445.1. Lineage (GTDB taxonomy): Bacteria > Actinomycetota > Actinomycetes > Streptosporangiales > Streptosporangiaceae > Bog-532. Next base: position 8,899 of record CAWHFP010000035.1, on the reverse strand, counting down.
TTAGCTACTCGAGAGGGGAGCTCGCCATGTGCCGAGGCGGTCGCCTGGTCGCAGACTTCATGGCCGGCGCCGATGCCCGGCCCGCCGTACCGGAAGAGCTCGACGAGCATCTGACCGTGACCGTGGACGGGCAGTGGGTGGTGTGGGCCTACAAGCTGGCCCGGCCGCAGGGTGAGCTGTTCGTCCCGCTCACCGGCGGCCCGGGCTACCCGGCCGACGCCCGGGCCGGATGCCGGCTGTGGGACACCCACGATGCGCCCGACCCGGGATGCTCCTGCGGCTTCCACGCCCTGTCCGACCGGAACCTGCCCGGACTCCCCGCCCCGGGCCCCTTCGCGGCGCTGACCGTCGCGTTGTCCGGGCGGGTGCTGGCCTTTGACTGGCGTGGCCCGGGGACGCTGTGGCGAGCGGAGCGGCAGACCGTGGTCCGCGTCGAGCAGCCGGACTGGTCCGGCTGGGAGACCCGGTACGGCCCGACGTCCCGCTCCGGGCGGCCCGATCGGGTCCCCCGGGAACGCCGGCGTCCCGACGACCCCGAGGGTCGCCTCGCCGCCGTCGCCGGTGCGGCGCCGCGGGATTCGGGGCCGGTGCGGCTGCGCCTGGCCGCCTCCGCCCCGGTGCTGCCGGTGAGCCACGACGACGCCGGCTGGTGCCTGGAGCCCGGCGACTCCCGTCCGCTGGAGCGCTCACCGGCCGCCCTGGTCCTGGCCTAGCGCGGGTCCCGGTCGCCGGTCAGGCCTGGGGCACGGTGGCGTAGGCCCGGGTGGCGAAGGTGCCGGTGCCCACGATCGGGATCGGCGCCCCCGTGAACCGGAACCCGGCCGGCGGTAGCTGCCCGAGCCCGGTGAGGTGCTCGACGATCGGGATGCCCGCCCGGAGCAGGATCGAGTGGGCCGGACGGTGGCCGCCGCTTCCGGTGTCGCCTTCGGTGTCGTCGATGTTGACCGCGTCGATGCCGACCAGCCGGGCGCCGTGTTCGGCCAGCCAGCTGGCCCCGGCTTCGGTCAGGTAGGACGCGCCGGTGGCGTAGCCCGGCTCGCCCCAGTGGGCGTCGCCGCCGGTGTGCAGCAACACCGCCCGCCCGGCCACGTCCAGCGCGGCCAGGGCGCCGACGTCCACGGCTCTGGTCCCGGAGCCGGCGGTCCGGGCCAGCACCGCCGGGAGGTCCACGCAGGACTCCAGCGGCAGCCCGGCCAGGTCGGTTCCGTCCGCGTAGCGGTGGAACGGGCTGTCCAGGTAGGTGCCGGTGTTGCCGACCATGGTGATGGTGTCGATCTGAAACTCGGTCCCGGCCGCGTACCGTCGCCGGGACTGCTCGCGGGTCAGGTACGGCCCGATCTCCGGCGCCGGCAGCCCCGGATAGGTGATCATCCCGTCGGTGATCGGGTGGCTGAGGTCGACGATCTTCGTCGCGCCGGTCCCCGCCCCGGCCGGCCGGTCGGCCCGCCAGCGCGTCCCCTTGTGCGGTTCGGCGAACACGCTGACGTTGCTCAGCTCGACCGACCCCACCATGAGCAGGTTCAGCGAGGCCACGAACAGATCGCCGACCTCCTGCTCGCCCACGTCAGGCCCGGGCACATCCACCCGGAACCCGTCGGCCCGCAGCCCGCCCCCGTTGGAAAACGTCACCACCGCGTCGAACTGCGCCCGGTACTCAGTGTCGGCCATGACCCCATGATTCACGATTGCGCCGCTGAGGGCCGGACAGCCGGGTCAGGGGGCGGCGGCGACCAGGACGCAGATGTCGTCGTCGGGCTCGGTGCCGTCCAGCATGCCGTCGGCCAGGGCCTGGCTCAGCTCGGTGGGCGGCAGGTACCGCGACGCGGCGGCCAGCTCGGCCAGCCGGGCCAGCCCCACGTCGGGCGACTCGCCCCGCCGCTCGTAGAGGCCGTCGGTGTACATGATCATCAGGTCGCCGGCCGTCAGCCGGGTGGTGGCCGCCTGCCGGGGCGCGGGGGCGATCCCGATCGGCAGCCCGCGGCCGCCGTCCAGGTAGCTGGTGCTCCCGTCGGCGTGCACGACGAGGATCGGCGGGTGCCCGGCGGTGGCGTAGCTGAGCTCGCCGGTGGCCAGGTCCAGCCGGGCCGCGGCCACGGTGGCGCATTCGGCGCCGCTGATCCGCCCGGCGATCACGTCGGCCCGGCCCAGCAGGGCGGCCGGATCGGGCACGAACGGGGCGGTGGCGTGGATCGCGCTCCGCAACTGGCCCATGGCGGTGGTGGCGTTCAGATTGTGCCCGACGGCATCCCCGACCACGAACACCGCTTGCCCGTTGTCCAGCGCGATGACGTCGTACCAGTCGCCGCCCACCTGCAGCTCGGCCGCGGCGGCCCGGTAGGTCACGCCGACCGGCAGGCCCGGGACCTCGTCGGTATGGCCGAGCATGGCCAGCTGGAGCTCGACCGCGGTCTGGTGCTCGCGGATGGCCAGCCGCCGTTCCGCGGACACGTCCTGGACCACGATCATCACCCGGTTGGGCGCGACCCGGACGGCCTGCATTTCCAGGCAGGCGTCCTGGTCGGCGCCGGCCGGAATCAGCATCCGCCGCCCGGCCGCCAGCGGCCCGAGCCGGTCCGGGCCGGTGGCGATCACGTCCACCATTTCCGGCGCCACCCGGCGCAGCAGCGGGAACAGCTGGGACAGGTCATCGGCACCGATGACCGGCGCCAGCAGCCGCACCGCGGCCGGGTTGACCATCTGGACGATGCCGGCATCGTCGGTCTCGAACAGGCCCGCCGGGCACTGGTAGAAGAACTGCCGCAGGTACAGCAGCTCCCTCAGCTCCGGGGCCACGGTCTGCTCCGGAGCTGAGCCGGGCCGGTGCGGACCGACCATGGGCCCGCTCACCGCAGTCGCACCGCCAGGTACTGCCGGGCCGAGCCACGCCGGGCCATCAGCCGGAGCCGGACGGGGGTCGGCGACATCCGGTAGGTGAAGACGTAGTCCAGCTGCTCGTCCAGGTCCTGGTCCTGGGCGGCGCAATCCTGGTACCGCTGGGCGATCAGGTAGTTGTTGGTGCAGGGACCGACCTCGATGAAGAAGTTCCGCCCGACCACCTCATCGACCGGCAGGCCGGACAGCTTGGACTCGGCCTGGTTGTAGCCGGTCACGCCGCCGTCCCGGTCCATCACGATCAGCCCGAACTCGAGGTCGTCGATGCGGTCGACCGGCGCGGACTCCAGCGCATCCAGCAGCCCGGGGTCACCGAACTGCCAGGTCGCCACGGCACCCTCCGGTGCCCGTCCCTGACCTGTGTCGACGTTCATCTACGGCATCATCCTGACCCTGCTCGGCGGTGGGTGGGGAGCTTCCCCGGTCACTCCAGGTCTATCAGGTTTGGCTCGACATTTGCTGACGGACAAATGTGGGGAGGCTGACTCCGCGCGCTCAGGCGGCCCGGCGCCAGGCGTCGGCGATGGCGGTGTAGCTGGCGATCCGGCGGTCCCGGCCCAGGCTCGGGGTGACGACCACGATCTCGTCCACCTGGGCCTGCTCCTTCATCTCGCGCAGGCGCTCGGCCACGGCCTTGGGCTCCCCGGTCACCATCCGGCCGTCGTCCTGCCGGGAGGCCCGGAACTCGGCCGACCGGGACATCTTCAGCACTTCCTCCGGGCGCAGCGGCTCGCGGATGTTGAGCCGCAGGTTCTGCATGGTCAGAGTCCAGGCCGCCTCGAAGTCCAGCACGGCTTCTTCATCCTCGCTGGCGAAGGCCAGCACGGACATGGCCGAGTACGGCTCCTGCCCGACCGAGCCGGGGGTGAACTCGCGCCGGTACTGCCGCAGCGCCTCGAAGGCCAGATCCGGGCTCATGTGGTGGGCGAACACCGCGCTCATCCCGTTGATGGCGGCGAACTTGGGGCCGTACTGGCTGGAGCCGAGCACGAACAGTTCGGGCCGCTCGTCGATGGCGGGGGCGGCGACCATGCCCCGGTACGGGTGCCCCTCGGGGAACCCGTCACCCAGGAACGCCAGCAACTGGCCGACCTGGCCGGGAAACTCGGCGGCGGGGTCGGTGTTCATGCCCCGCCGCAGCGCGTGGGCGGCGATCGGGTCGGTGCCCGGGGCCCGGCCCAGGGCCAGGTCGATCCGGCCCGGGTACATGGCCAGCAGGGTGCGGAACATCTCGGCCACCTTGAGCGGCGCGTGGTTCGGCAGCATGATGCCGGCCGCGCCGACCCGGATGCGGTCGGTCTGGGCCCCGATGTGCGCGGTCAGCAGCTCGGGGGCGCTGCAGGCCAGGCTGTTCATGTTGTGGTGCTCGGAGACCCAGTAGCGCCGGTAGCCCGCGGCCTCGACGGCCTGGGCGATCCGCACCGCCCCGGCGATGGACGCCGAGGCACTCTCGCCGTACTCGATCCCGACGAAGTCGAGCACGCCCAGCGGCAGGGTCGGCTCGGGAGGGGTTTCTTCAGCAGCACTCACGTCCGGTGGCAACCGGCCTGGCCGCGGGCGCATTCCCCGCCGAACCGCCGTAACACCGGGTCCCTAGGATGGCCGCACTGTGGACTCGAAAATGGGCGTCGGCGAGGACGCCCGGGCTGCGGCCAACGATCGTGCCCGGTAGTTTATCGAAGGTCTGGATCCGGAGTTCCGGGCCAGGGCCGGGCGGCCTGGGCCCCGGCGCTCAGGAGACCCCCGTGGGCGACGTGGCCGGGGGGCGGAAGGCGGCGAACGGGTTGGTGACCACCAGGGTGCGGGCCGCGAAGCGGTAGAGGGTGGCGGGGCGGCCGCCGGCTGAGGTGGGGCGGGCCGCCTCGTGGGTGGGCTCGATGACCTCGCGGCGGGTCAGGATGCGCTGCAGGTTGGTGGCCGAGATCGCGTGTCCCACCGACGCGGCGTAGATGTCGCGTAGCTGGGCGATGGTGAACGTCTCCGGGGCCAGCGCGAAGCCAATGTTGGTGTAGGAGAGCTTGGCCCGCAGCCGGTCGCGGCCCGACCGGGCCAGCGAGCCGTGGTCGAACGCGGTCGGCGGCAGGTCCGCCACCGGGTGCCAGGCGGTGTCGGCCGGGACCCGGGGCTCGTGGTCGGCCGACACCAGGGCCAGGTAGGCGGTGGCCAGCACCCGACCGCGCGGGTCCCGCTGGGGATCGGACCGGGTTTCCAGCTGCTCCAGGTGCGCGATGTCGGTCAGGTCGACCTTGGTGGCCAGGTGCCGGCTCAGCGAGGTCCCCAGCCGCTCGTCCGCGGCCAGCGGACCGCCCGGCAGGGCCCACATCCCCTCGAACGGCGGCTCGGCCCGGCGCCACAGCAGTACCTGCAGCCGCCCGTCGCGGACCTGCAGCACCACCGCCAGCACCTCGTGCGCGAACCGCGGCTCATCGTTAGCCACGCCCGCATCGTATCGGCGCCCCCGACGCGCAACCGGACTCCCGGGCCCCCCGCCCCCGGGCACCATTGCCGCGGCCATGACGAGCACCACCCCCCCTTCGGTGAAATTGGTTTTTGACTCAGAGGCGAAAACAGTTTTACACTCCAAGTCTAAAACCTCATGGGAGAGGAGCAGCCCGTGATCAGCGACGAGGCGCTCAGCAACCGGACCAGCCCGGCGACGGCCGTCCCCGACGACTGGACCCAGGAAGTACGGCGGCTGGCCCGGGACCGGGACGCGGTGATCCTGGCCCACAACTACCAGTCCCCCGAGATTCAGGACGTGGCCGACCACGTGGGGGACTCGCTGGCCCTGTCCCGGCTGGCCGCGGCCAGCACCGCCCGGACCATCGTGTTCGCCGGCGTGTACTTCATGGCTGAGACGGCCAAGATCCTGGCCCCGGACAAGACGGTGCTGATCCCGGAACGCCAGGCGGGCTGTTCCCTGGCCGACACCATCACCGCCGACCAGCTGCGGGCCTGGAAGGCCGAGCACCCGGGCGCCGCCGTGGTCGCGTACGTGAACACCTCGGCCGAGGTCAAGGCCGAAGCCGACCTGTGCTGCACCTCGTCGAACGCCGCCGCCATCGTGGCCTCGATCCCGGCCGAACGCGAGGTGCTGTTCCTGCCCGACCAGTTCCTGGGCGCCCACGTCCGCCGGGTCACCGGCCGGGACAACCTGCAGGTGTGGATGGGTGAGTGCCACGTGCACGCCGGGATCAGCCCGGCCGAGCTGCGCCGCCGGGCCACCGCCGATCCCCGGGCCGAGCTGTTCATCCACCCCGAGTGCGGCTGCTCGACCCCGGCGCTGTGGCAGGCCGGGCAGGGTGACCTGCCGGCCGAGCGCACCCGGGTGCTGTCCACCGGAGGGATGCTCGACGCGGCCCGGACCACCACCGCGCCGACCGTGCTGGTGGCCACCGAGACCGGCATGCTGCACCAGCTGCGGCAGGCCAACCCCCGGGTCCGGTGGGAGCCGGTCAACCCGGGCGCGGTCTGCCAGTTCATGAAGATGACCACCCCGGCCTCGCTGCTGCGCTGCCTGCGCGACGGCACCACCGAGGTGCAGGTGCCGGCCGACATCGCGGCCCGGGCCCGGCGCGCGGTCCAGGCCATGATCGCGGCCCCCGGGGCCGGCGCGTCCGCGGGGGCGGCGCCGGCCCCGGCGGGGGTGGCGGAATGAGCGCCGCCCTGGCCGCCCCGCGCCCGCTGCCGCCGCCCGGGCCGGCCCGGTGGGAGCTGCGCGCCGACGTGCTGGTCGTGGGCTCGGGCGCGGCCGGTATCGCCACCGCCCTGGCCGCGGCCCAGGCGGGCCGGGACGTGCTGCTGATCAGTAAGGACGACCTCGGCGGCGGGGCCACCCCGCTGGCCCAGGGCGGCTTGGCCGCCGCCCTCGGGCCCGGCGACCACCCGGCCCTGCATGAGCACGACACGCTGACCGCCGGGGCCGGGCTGTGTGACCCGGACGCGGTGGCCACCCTGGTCACCGAGGCGCCGGACGAGATCGCGCGCCTGGCCGGGCTGGGGGCCCGGCTGAACACCCGGGCCCTGCACCGGGAGGGCGGCCACCGGCTGCCCCGGATCGTGCACGCGGGCGGGGACGCGATCGGCGCCGAGGTGCACCGGGTCCTGACCGCGGCCCTGCGGTCCAGCCCGGTGCGGATCCTCACCCACTGCGTGGCCCTGGACGCGCTGACCGGGCCGGCGGCCCAATGGGATGCACGGTGGGAGGCGTGCTGGCCGGGGTCATCGACCCGGACGGCACCCTGCAGGCCGGGACGATCACCGCCCGGGCCGTGGTCCTGGCCACCGGGGGGTACGGCCAGGCCTACGCCACCACCAGCAGCCCGGCCGGGGTGACCGGCGACGGCCTGGCCCTGGCCGCCCGGGCCGGGGCGGCGGTCCAGGACGTGGAGTTCGTGCAGTTCCACCCGACCGTGCTGTGGCAGCCCGGGGCGCACGGGCAGTCCCCGCTGATCACCGAGGCCCTGCGCGGAGCCGGAGCGGTGCTGCTCGACCGGGCGGGCCGCCCGGTCATGGCCGGCCGCCACCCGCTCGGCGACCTGGCCCCGCGGGACGTGGTGTCGGCGGCGATGCAGGAGGCGCTGGAAGCCGATACTGAATCCGGCCCGGGGGCCAGCCACCTGTGGCTGGACGCCACCGGGCTCGGCCGCGAGGTGCTGGAACGGAACTTCCCCACCGTGCTCGGATTGTGCCGGGCCCGCGACATCGACCCGGTCACCGAGCCGATCCCGGTCGCGCCCGGCGCCCATTACACCTGCGGCGGGGTGCAGGCCGACATGACCGGGCGCACCTCGTTGCCGGGCCTGCTCGCGGTGGGGGAGGTCGCCTCCACCGGGGTGCACGGCGCCAACCGGCTGGCCTCCAACTCGGTGACCGAGGCGCTGATCGCCGGGCGCCGGGCCGGGGCGCGGCTGGGTACGGAGCTGCCTCCGGCCGCGGGCCCGCTGCGGCTGGCAGCGGCGGCGTTCGGGACCGAACCGGCCGGGCGCGGAGTGGACCCGGCCGCGCGGGCGCCCCTGGCCCGGGCCATGTCGCGGTACGCGGGCGTGCTCCGCGACCGGTACGGCCTGGAGCAGCTGCTCGGCCGGCTGGATCAGGCCCCGGCCGCCGCTTCCGGCGCGGGCCCGGTGCCGCTGGACCTGGCCACGGTCGAGGCAACCAACCTGCACCTGGCTTCGGTGCTGGTCACCGTGGCCGCGCTGACCCGCACCGAGAGCCGTGGCTGCCACCGCTGGCACGCCGCGGAAGCGATCAACACCACCGACAACGCGCGCCACTCGGTGCTCCGCCTCGACCCGGAGCTGACCGTGAGCGCGCGCCCGGTCCTGACGGAACAAGGAGCTGCCTGATGCTTGGTCACCTCACCACCGAACTTCTGCTGACCGCGGGCCTGAATCCGGCCGAGGTGGAGCAGATCGTCGGCACCGCCCTGGACGAGGACCTCAGGTACGGCCCCGACGTCACCTCGGCCGCGACCGCACCGGCCGGCACCCGGGCCGAGGCCGGAGTGGTGGCCCGGCAGCCGGGCACGCTGGCCGGCCTGCCGGTGGCGCTGGCCGTCCTTGAGCTGGCCGGGCTGCCGGCCGAGGGGGTCAAGCTGCTCGCGGCCGACGGAGACCGGCTGGCCGCCGGCACCGAGGTGCTGCGCATCGACGCCCCGCTGCGCGAACTGCTGGGTGCCGAACGGACGCTGCTGAACTTCCTCACCCACCTGTCCGGGGTGGGCCACCGCCACCCGGGCCTGGGCCGACGCGCTCGCCAGCACCGGCTGCGTGGTCCGCGACACCCGGAAGACCCTGCCCGGCCTGCGCAGCCTGGAGAAGTACGCCGTCCGCTGCGGCGGCGGCCAGAACCATCGCCTGGGTCTGGGCGACGCCGCCCTGATCAAGGACAACCACGTGGTGGCGGCGGGCGGCATCACTGCGGCCATCGCGGCCGTCCGGGCCACCGCCCCCACCCTGCCGCTGGAAGTCGAGTGCGACACCCTGGATCAGGTGCGCGAGGCCCT
>CAWHFP010000034.1:0-22463 GCA_963828445.1 uncultured Actinomycetes bacterium | reverse complement strand
CACACCGACGGCCGGCACGGTCATCGAGCGCTTCGGCCGCGGCGACATCCTGGTCAACACGGCCGCGATCTTCCCGGCCACCGACCTGGGCACCGTGACGGTGGAACAGTGGCGGCAGGTGCAGGCGGTCAACGTCGAGGCCATGCTGCTGCTGGCCCAGGCGTTCGCGCCCGGGATGACGGCGGCGGGCTGGGGCCGCATCGTCAACACCGGCTCGGGCAACACGCTGCTTCAGGTCCGCGACCTGGCCTACCTGACCAGCAAGGGCGCCGTGCACGCGCTGACCAGGGCCCTGGCCAACGAGCTGGGCGGCACCGGGATCACGGTCAACGCGATCGCCCCCGGCATCGTCGATACCGAAGGTTTCCGCGCCCGGGCCCGGCCCAGCGGGGCGACCGCGGAGCAGATAACAGATCTTACATATCCATATCGAAGGTGGTTAACTGCTTGCCCTTATGCTAATGGACTCTTTGGTGAAGGAGTTCCGAAAACCAAACCACCACGTCGTGATAGCCCCGATATACGCACGATGGCTGGCCGTTTGTTCGGCATACTTGCTGGTCAGAGTCTCGTAACCGCGACGGGCGGGCTGCGCCGGAGTCCCCCTCGCCGGGGGTGTACGGCTCCCGGTTCAACCGCGGGGAATTTCTTTTACTGAATTTCTGAACCGCGTCGTATGCTCTTCCGTTATCTGTCAATATCGGCTCATCGAACCGGCCCGTCCCGCACCAGGGCCGGTGTGTCCTCCCCGGGACGGCGGAAATGAAGAATTCGGATCAGGGCTCCCGCTGGGTGCCACGCGGTCTCCTTCGGGCCGCCGCCGTGACGCTCGCCCTGACCGGCGTTCCCGCCGTCCTGGGGGCCGGACCTGCCCTGGCCGCCGACCGTGCGAGCGCGGCGCCGGCCACCGCGGCCAGCCCGATGTTCGTGTCCAGGATCCTGGCCAACCACGTGCTGACCGCCGAACTGGTCCTGCTCGTTCTGGCCAACGTGGCCCTGGTCCTGGCCTACCGCCGCTACCAGCGCTCCACCGGCGACCGGCGCGGCGCCCAGGCCACGGCGGCTCCGGACGCGATGATCGGCGACCCCTGGATGACGCCGCCGCCGGCGCCGCCGCGGCCCGCGGCCGGCCAGTCGCGGGCCGGAGCCGGGCGTCCGCAGCACCAGGCCGGGCGGCGGGAGCACCGGGCCGGGCGGCCGGGGCACGTCGATGACTACCCGAGCTGGCCCGGCCGGCCCGGGCCCTACGCCCTGCACCCGGACCACCCCAGCTGGCCCGGCCGGCCCGACCCGCGCTGGGCCGCCACCGAGGCGGCGCTGCGGGCCGAGGGCCACCCTCGCTGGCCAGGACGGCAGGCGCCGCCCTGGCGGGACGCCGAGCGGCCCGCCGACCTCAGCGACCTCAGCGAGCCCGGCTGGCCGGGTACAACCGGGCCCGTGCCGCGCTAGCGGCCAGAACGTGCGGGTGGCTGCAGATCGATGATCGATGGAGCTTTAGTCCCCTTAGCGGGGGTGTAGACGTACATCGATCATGACGGGGCGGCGGGGCGGACGCCGCCCGCAGGAGGCCCTGGGGCGGCTCGCGGTACTCGGTGGTCAGCGGCCGAAGGCCTGGTTCATGCGCTGCAGTGATTGCTGGATCTGGCGCTGGGACGGGGGTGGCGGCAGCGGCCCACCGCCAGGGGCGGCGAAGGCCTGGAGGAGGTAGGCGACCAGGCGGGGCTGGGTGCGGGGGGCGGTGCGGGCGGTGCCCATGATCACACCCTGATTGGCCATCAGCAGCATGATGAGATCCTCCGGGACGAAGTCCGCGCGCAGGGCGCCGGACTGCTTGGCCCGGTCGACCAGGGTGGTGATGCCCGCGAAGGTGCGGCGGTGGAAGGCCTCGAATTCACCGGTGGCCGGTGCGGCCAGGGTGACCAGGTCACGGAAGCCCGGGTCCCGGGCCTGCAGCGCGGTCAGGGCCTCGACGTAGCGGCAGAAGCCGGTCCACGGGTCCGGCTCGGCCAGGGCCAGCTCGACCGTCCCGGCCAGCTCGGCCAGCTTGTCCGCGTACGCGGCCGCGATGAGGGCGCCGCGGGTCGGGAAGCGCCGGTACAGGGTGCCGATGCCGACCCTGGCCCGGCGGGCGACCGCGTGCATGGGGACCTCGAGGCCCGATTCGGCGAACGCGGCCTGGGCCGCCTGAATGATCTGGGCCCGGTTGCGCTCGGCGTCGGAGCGCAGGGCCGGGCGGGCCCGGTCTGCCGCCACCTCGTCACCGTACCAGCCAAGTTGACGCACCTGTCCGCTTAGCTGATACTGGACACCAGTGTCCACATGGACGCTAACGTCCACTTATAAGGAAGGTCTTGTGACCGAGTCCCACGACGACCTGACCGCCATGGTGACCAGCGTGGCCACCGTGCCCGGTTACTGGCAGCTCGACATCCTGTGGTCGCCGCTGGTCAGCACCGAGCAGGCCCGGGGCGCCTACTCGCTGATGGAGCAGCTGATGCCGGCCCAGGCCGGGCCGCCTCCACACGTCCACGACCACGGTGACGAGCTGTTCTACATCCTGGACGGCGAGCTGACCCTGCAGCTGGGCGACCAGGTCGTCAGCGGGCGGCCCGGGCAGCTGGTCCGCATCCCGGCCGGCACCCCGCACTGCTTCGCGGTTCGCAGCAACACGGCCCGGGTGCTCAACTTCTATGTGCCGGGCATGCTGGATACGCAGATCGCCATGCTCGGGACTCCGGCCACCGACCTTCGGCTGCCGGAACGGGACGACCAGCATCCGGCCACCCGGGATCAGCAGGAGGCCTTCAGCCGGCGCCTGCACGAGCTGGCCACCCAGGCGCCGTCGGCCCAGCCGGACCTGCTGGCCCGTTACCGCGGCGACGACCCGCCACCGTTGCCGTGACGAGGGAGGCTGCCATGGGCTCCGTCGCCCCTTGCGCAGGAATCGTTGACAGTTAACAATACTGAGGTGCCTGATCAAGAGATGCTGCGGGTCCTGGGAACGTTCGGGGCCAGCCCCGCGCTGCTGTCCGACGATGACCGGGCCCAGCTCGACGAGCAGGGCTATCTGCCCCTGCCCGGTCTGATCGACCCGGCCACGGTGCGGGCGCTGGTGCGGCGCTTCGACGAGCTGGTCGCGTCCGAAGGGGACCGGGCAGGCCTGGAAGCCCACCAGGAGGCGGGCACGGATCGGCTGGCCAACCTGGTCGACAAGGATCCGCTGTTCGACCGGTGCTGGAACAACCCGCGCCAGCTGGCGGCCATCGCCCACGTGCTGCAGTGGCAGCCGGAGAAGGTCTTCTCGCTCAACGGCCGCAGCGCCCTGCCGGGCCAGGGGCACCAGGGCCTGCACGTCGACTGGTCGGGCCCGGTCCGGGCGGGCGAGTACCAGATCACCAACTCGATCTGGCTGCTGGACGACTTCACCCCCGAGAACGGGGCCACCCGGGTGGTGCCGGGATCACACCGCTGGGGCCAGATACCCCGGGACGCCATGGCCGACCCGGCCGCCCCGCACCCTGACGAGGTGCTGGTGACCGGGACGGCCGGCACCTGCGTGGTGTTCAACAGCCACCTCTGGCACGGCGGCACCCTGAACCGCACCGACGCTCCGCGCCGGGGCATCCACGCCGCCTTCGTCCGGCGTGACCAGAAGCAGCAGACCGTCTTCGCCGATCACCTGCACGACTCGACCTACCAGCGCCTGACCCCCGAGCAGCGCTACCTGCTCGCCGTGTGAGGCCCGGCCTGAGCGGGCTGCCCGGTGCCAGGGCAACCCTCTCGGCGGCCGGCCTGGCTCAGGCTCCGGCGCCGAACGTGTCGGGGTCGGGGCCGGTGCGCTGGTCCTTGTTCAGCGCGCTGATGTCGGTGACGTCGGCGTCGGACAGCTCGAACCCGAAGATGTCGAAGTTCTCCTTGATCCGGGCCGGGGTGACCGACTTCGGGAACACGATGTCGCCGCGCTGGATGTGCCAGCGCAGCACGACCTGAGCCGGGGTCTTGCCGACCCGCTCGGCGATGGCCTGGATCGTGGGGTCGTCCAGGACCAGGCCCTGGGCGATCGGCGACCAGGCCTCGACCGCGATTCCGTGCTCGGCGCAGAACCCGCGCACCTCGTCCTGGGTCAGGTACGGGTGCACCTCGATCTGGTTGACGGCCGGCGGGACCTCGGTCTCCTCGTGCAGGCGGCGCAGGTGATGGGGCTGGAAGTTGGACACGCCGATCGAGCGGGCCCGGCCGTCGCGGTAGAACTCCTCCAGCACCCGCCAGGTCTGGACGAAGTCGCCGTCGTACTTGGTCGGCATCGGCCAGTGGATGAGGAACAGGTCGAGGTAGTCGAACCCCAGCGCGGCCAGGGTCGCCTCGAACGCCAGCCTTGCGTCGTCGGGCAGGTGGGCGCTGTTCTCGAGCTTGCTGGTCACGAACACGTCCGCGCGGTCCAGGCCGGACTTGGCCACCGCCTCGCCGACCTCTTCCTCGTTGCCGTAACCCTCGGCGGTGTCAATGTGCCGGTAGCCGGTCTCCAGGGCGGTGGTCACCGCGCTGACGGTGTCCTTCTTCTCGATCTGGAACACCCCGAACCCGAGCTGCGGGATGGACCGGCCGTTGTTCAGCGTGATCTGCGGTACCGCGGTCAAGGCGGAAACCCTCCTCTGGAGGTGGGGATGCTGGTTCTTATCCTCTCTCCCCTGCCCACAGCAGCCCGCTTCACCCACCATCGAGGCTTCCAGCCCGGTTGATGAGTGTGGACAGAAAATCGTTCACAGTCAACAATATTGAAGGTCACGTGCTGGGCAGCGGGAAGGAGCCGGGGTGCCGTCGGAATCAGTGCCGGTGAGCGAGCAGGACAACGGGGCCGGCGGGGTCGAGCTGGTCGTCACCAGCCCGCACTGGCAGTTGCGGGTGGACTGGGGTGACCAGCTCGACCCCTACGAACTGGTCCACCTGGCCTCCGGCCGGGCCGTGGCCGACGAGAGCTACTGCTACCAGCTGACCGTGTCCGGGGCCACCGATTCCGGCTTCCACGGTGGCCCGGTCAGCTGCCGCCGGGTCCGGCCGCTGGACTGGTCGGCCGAGCCGCACGACGACGGGGCCACGCTGATCCTGCTCGGCCAGCTGGACTTCGGGCCCCAGGGCCCGACCGGCCTTTGCCTGCAGCACCAGATCACCCTGGCCGGATCGGGGAAGGTCATCGAGCAGATCTCGCTGCTGAACCACGCCGGCCAGGATCAGCTCCGGCTGGACGGCTTCCGGTTCGGCTTCCGCAAGACGCTGTTCGACCGCGGCCGGTGGGCCTGGTCGCCCGGCTGCGAAGACGCCGAGCTGATCCCGGTCCCGTTGCGCCGCTTCCGGGCCCAGGACGTCGACCACCTGCGGTCCGGCTACCGGGCGGCCGACCTCTACCCGTCCGAGTGGCCGGGCCGTGGCAGCCTCCCGGGCCGGGGCGCGGAGGCCTGGCTGTGGGCCGAGGCCGGCGGCGGCTTCCTGGTCGCCAAGTACACCCAGGAGCACGTGGAGTACGGCCTGGCCGACGGCGAGCACGTCGTGGCCCGGCGGCCAGCCGACCCGGCGGCCTCGCTCCAGCTGGACCAGTTGCACAGCGACCGTAACCTCTGCCTGCGCCACGGCGGGGCCGGTCCGTACGACGGCTTCCCGGAGACCGCCCGCGAGCTGGGCCCGGGTCAGCGCCTCGGCTTCGGCGCCTCGGTCATCGCGGCCTACGACGGGGACTGGCAGGCCGGCTACACCAGCTACAAGCAGATCCTGCGCGACCGGGGCCACGTCATCCCGGACGGCTACCAGCCGCGCGTGCACTGGAACGAGCTGTACCGCCTCGGCTGGCGGTGCGGGTCGAACGCCCCCCTGCAGGAGCTGCCCGAGCTGTTCGAAGAGGCGGCCCGGGCCCGGGCCGCGGGCGCCCAGGCGTTCTACTTCGACCCCGGCTGGGACCTGTTTGAGGGCAGCTCCGTCTGGGACACCGGCCGGCTGGGCCCGGTCGAGGAGTTCGTCCGGCGCCTACGCGACGAGTACGGGCTGGCGCTGGCCCTGCATCTCATGATCCACACCAAGTCTGTCCAGGAAGACCCGGCCATCTACCGGCGCCGTCCGGACGGGGAGATCGACCTGTGGACCGATCGCACGCCCTACTCCGGGGGTTACGTGTGCCCGGCCTCGCCGGTCTGGCAGCGGCAGAAGACCGAGCGGCTGCTGCGCCTGGCCCGGGCCGGGGTCTCGTTCTTCATGTTCGACTTCGTGACCTACGGGCCGTGCTGGTCGGCCGGGCACGGGCACACCGTCCCGTCCACCCGGGAGGAGCACGCGGCGGGCATCATGACCGTGGTCCGGGCGGTCAAGGCGGAGTTCCCGGCCCTGGCCATCGAGGCCCACGACCGCATCGGCGGCGGGCTGCCCCTGTACTACCAGCACGGTTCGGCCCAGGACCACGACGAGCTGTGGGGCTTCGAGTACATGTGGGACCCCTACGCCGACCTGCTCAGCGGTTCGTGGGGATCGACCGGTTCACGCACCTGCACGTACTCGACAGCGGGCCCGGCGGTGCGGGCGGCGCGGTGCTGACCGCGTTCAACCTCACCGCGAGCCCGGTCCGGCGGACGGTCCGCATCACCCCGGCCGAGCTGGTGTTGGGGACCACGCCCGAGGTGACCGGGGCACCCTTCGCGCTGACGGACGGAGTGCTCACCATCGACCTCGACCTGCCGTCGCTCAGCCCGCTGGTGGTGAAGATCGACACGTCCGGCTAGTGCGTCAGTGCTTGGCCTTGCGGCGGTCCCGCTTGTTCGCGGTCCGGCGGGACACGGCCGTGACGGTCGAGTCGGCCTGGTGTAGTGCCCGCGCGGTCCGGGTGGACGCATCGCGCCGCTCGGCCGCCACCGCCAGGCGATGAACCAGCGATCGGGCCAGCGGCAGCGCGATGGCCAGCAGCAGCCACATGCGCAGGCGCCGGGAGAAAAATACCCACATGCTCAGCGTCCCTTCGTCGCCCCCCGGTGCCCCGGCTACCCGCTCCGCCTCCCGGTAACCATGCCCGGCCGCGCCTCAGCCCGGGCCCCCAGCCCGCCCGGTGCGGTCCGGGCTGGGGGCCGCCGTGGTTCAGGCTGCCTTGATGAGGCCCAGCTGGCGCAGGGCGGTGAGCCCGTCGTCGAGGCCGATCTCCTCGGTGATGAGGCCGTTCTCGACCTTCAGGACGGTAGTGCCGGTGAACCGCATCACCTGGCCGGTGCCGGCCGGCAGCGCGCCGATCGGCATGTCGTCGAACGCGTCCCCGGTGTGGGTGCCGCCGCCTTCCCACTGGCCGACGACGTAGTCGCCCTCGGCGATCAGGTCGGCGGTGCCCCAGAACTTCAGGTCGGGGAACGCGGCCCGGAACTTGGCCGCGAACGTGCGGACCGCGTCCCGGCCGCGCAGCGGCGCGTGCAGCGAGTACTCGAACCGGATGTCCGGGGCGGCCAGCTCGTCGACCACGGCCGGGTTGTAGTCCGGGCCCCAGAACTCGGTGAACCACCGGCCCACTACGGCCTTGTTGGCCTCGATCGTGCTGTCCTCGTTCGGCATCAGTCGTTGCCTTCCTCATCGTGGGTGGTCAGTTGCGCGCCTGCAGGCCGCACCGGGCAGACGCGCCAGCCGCCCCGGACGTGAGCTCCCGCCCGGACGTGAGCTCCGGCCCCGCAGAACGTAACTAATTCGGCATTCCGGTTGAGCGGGGCCAATTCGCGTGCTCTGCTGTGCCGCAACGGCTGCGTGGCAGCCGCCGCCCCGGGGGGTGGTCAGTATGGGGCCGGAAGACTTTCCCGCGCCGCCGCTGGGTGTCAGCGGCCCGCGATCCCGGCCTGCCCGCCGGGGGTGGCTGGCCGTCCTGGCCGTGGTCCTGGCCGCCGCCGCGGCGATCACCTGGTGGCTGGCCGGCCGCGCGTCGCGAGCTTCGGGAGAGTCGGCGGCGCGGTCAAGCCCGTCGTCGGCGGTGGTCAGTGCGCAGGCCCAGGCGGCCGCCTGGATCGCCGGTCAGGTCAGCGACAGCGCGATCATCGCCTGCGACCCGGGCCTGTGCCCGATCCTGCAAGGACAGGGCATCGCCCCGGGACGGCTGATGCCGCTGCGGGCCGCGTCGGCCGGCCCGCTCGGCGCCGACGTGCTCGTGATCTCCCGCCCGGCGGGCAGCCGGCTGGCCGCCCGCTACGGGCCGGCCCTGATCGCGAGCTTCGGTTCCGGCCCGGGCCGGGTCGAGCTGTTCGCGCTCCAGCCCGGCGGGATGGCCGCCTACCCGGCGGCGCTGCGGGCCGACCGGGCCACGCGCCGGTCGGCCGGGTCCCAGCTGCTCCGCAACCCGCGCATCCGGTTCACCGGACCGGGTGCCGCCGCGCTGCGGGCCGGCCAGGTCGACACCAGGCTGCTGGCCACGCTGGCCGTGCTGGCGTCCCAGTACTCGTTCCAGGTATCGGCCCTGGGCGACGCGGCCCCGGGCGCGCCGGTGCTGTTCCGCGAGGTCGTCATCACCGGGATCGGCCGCGACCGCTCCGGGGCCCTGGCCATGGTGCACGGTCAGGATCCTCCCTACGTGCCCGCCCACGCCGTGGCCGTCGGCCAGACCGGGCTGAGCATCGAGTTCGACCTGCCCAGCCCGCTGGGGCTGCTGTCGCCGGTCCTGGGGACCGGCTGAGATCGAGTCCATTGAATTGAGGGGTTACCGATGATGCGACTGTTCCGGTTGCGACTGACCCGGCTGGCAGTGATCACCACCTTGCTCGGCAGCCTGGCCGCCCTGCTCGCGGCGGCGGCCCCGGCCGCCTCGGCCGCGTCCGCGGGCGGGGCGACGGGCTGGATCCGGATCGCCCACCTTTCGCCGCAGGCACCGCCGATGGACATGTACGTGTACCCATTCGGTGACCCCGGAAGCCCCACCGTGCTCAAGGACGTGACGTACGGTTCCGTCTCCCGCTACGTGCCGGTCAGCCCGGGCCAGTACTCGGTGGCCATGCGGGGTTTCGGTGCCCCCGCCACCAGCAAGCCCGCGCTGACCACGAGCTTCATGGTGACCGCGGGCGGTGCCTTCACCCTGGCCGCCATGGGTCCCGACCCCGGGCTGCGGACCGAGGTGCTGAAGGACCAGCTGACCGCGCCGGCCGGTAAGGCCGTGGTCCGGGTCCTGCAGGCCTCGCTGAAGCAGCACCGGGTGACGGTCAGCTACGGGATGGACGTGCTGGCCCAGCAGCTCGCCTTCGGGTCGGCCACGTCGTACACCGCGGTCGCGCCGGGGGCGCAGACGGTGAAGTTCACCGCGCCGGGCGAGCAGGCCAGCCAGGCGTTCACCGTGACCGCGGACAGCGCACACACGTTCGTGGTGCTCGACAACCCCTCCGGGTTCAAGGTCGCCGCCCTCACCGATTCGTCGGGCAGCCTGGCCATGCCGGAGGGCGGCGTCTCGGCCGGGTTCGGCGGGACGGCCCCGCACCCGTCCGGCAGCCCGGTGCCGTGGCTGGCCCTGATCGCGGCCGGGGCCCTGCTGGCCGGGGCGGCTCTGGTCCGGCTGCGCCGCCCGGCCTGACCCGGACGCGGGGGTCAGGCCAGGTACGGCTGGAGCTTGATGATCTGCTCGAGCTGCTCCCGCTGGGAGGTCAGGTCGGTGGTGGCGATCCGGACCACCAGGTGCCGGGCACCCGCCGCCACGTAGCCGTGCAGTTTCTCGGCCACCACGTCCGGCGGCCCGGCCGCCAGGGCCTGGATCTGCTCCAGCTGGTCCAGCGGCATTCCGTAGCTGGCCTGGGCGAACGTACTCAGCAGCTGGTGGCCGCGCTCGACCGTGTCGGTGACCAACACCGACACGAACAGCCCCGGGGTCACCGCCGCCACCTCCCGGCCTGCGGCGGTGGCGGCGGCCCGCACCGCGGTCAGCCCGTCGGCGTAGGTGCTGGCCGCGGGCGGGTAGGGCAGCCAGCCGTCGTACCGCCGCCCGGCCCGGCGCAGCGCCGACGGCTGGAGCGTCAGTCAGTTATCGGCCGCGCTTACATCACAGTGGTTGTCGATCAGCACGTTCTCAACAGGCTGATCGGTTCAGCGGCAGTGATGGCTGAGCAGTGTTCGCACTTGATAAGCATGGCTGAACGTCCAGATATCGCATTGCATGTGATCCCAGAGGGTACGAACGTAGGTCTGTGGAGTGCATTCGATATCGCGGCACGGGACGGCGCAACTACTGTGCGTCTTGAGACGGTAGAAGACATGACCAGCACAGCACCAGAACCGGTAGGCAAAGTGACGGTAGCGTTTGAACGGATGCTCGGGGCCGCTATGCCGCTACCCAATTCGCTCAATCTGATACGGACGGCAGAGGAACAATGGAAAGCACAAATCTGACATGGCGTAAGTCGTCTTACAGCTCGAACGGTGGCGGCAACTGTGTCGAAGCTGCCAGAGCAGACCACGTGTACGTGCGCGACAGCAAGGACCAGCACGGGCCACGGCTGGAGATCTGCCCGGAAGCATGGCACTCGTTCACGCGCCGAATTCAGAAGTAGCCCGGAAAACAGAGCGCCCCGTCGGCCAGAGAGCTGGTCGGTCGGGTGTTTCTAATGTGGTGCTGGTCTACTTCAGCTCATCCGGCATCAGATGCTCAATTTCCTTGGGAATCGGCCACCAGGAGCCACACGGCAGCCGGACGTACCGGATACCTTCTCGGCTGTTAATCCGGTTGATTGCGGCAGCATCGTAGGAGTCGTTGACCTCCTGGCTTCGTAACAAAGGCATTCCTGTCGACGTAAGCCATTACTGATTAGCCAATTCGCATTGCTGTCATTACGTGTCCGGCGAATTTAGATCTAGAACGTGGCTCCAGGATATTGGGTAAATAAATACCCGGCCCCATTGGGACCGGGCATGGCTTGCGTAGCGGACCTCACAGCGGGGTAAGCCCTGCGTTGCGCGCTAGTCAGTCGTGACGTACGGGGGCGGGGCGTAGACGCGCTCGGTCCGCAACCGGGCGATCAGGCGCTCCGCTCCCGGCTCGACCGGGGCGGGGGCGCCGCCCATGTGCAGGTCGTACATGACCTGGTGAAAGGCGTTTTCGGGGTCGTCGGTCAGCTCCACCGGGCCGGACAGGACGGCGTAGGTGAACTCGCCGTCGTCGGTCGGCAGGCTGTGGATCAGGAGGCTCACCCGGGCATCACGCTGCATGTTCACGGTCTTGCGGCGGCCCTTGATCGTGCTGAACAGGAGATCCCCGCCGTCGGGCTTCACGAAGATCACCGAAGCCTGCGGTGAGCCGTCCTGGTTGCTGGTGGAGAGGACGGCCAGATGCGGCCCGGCGAGGATCCGCTCGGCGGTCTGCCGCGCGTCCTGGCCGGGGCGGCCGTTGCGAAAGGGATCATGGAACGTCTGATTGCTCATGCACAGGTAGACCGGCCGGCCGACGGCGAGGAATCGGTCCGGGCTCGCCGTGGGATGCTCGGACCATGGGGCGCCGCCGCCGGGGACCGTGGACCAGGCATGTCATCTCCGCCGCTCTGCTGGGCCCGGTGGCCGCGCTGGCGGGTTGCTCCGCGTCGTCGACGGCCGGGTCGGGCCGGCCGGCCACGCCCACGGCGGCCGCGGCTACCCCCACAGCGACCACGGCCACGCCGCGGGCGGCCGCGGGCATCGCCGTCAGCGGGGACCACCCGGTGCTGCCGGGCGGAAGCCAGGACACGAACGCCCAGGCGGCCGGGGCCAGCTGCGACCAGAAGACGTTCACCGCCGACCAGGGCATCGGAGCCCAGGTGGCGACCGGATTCGCGGCGGCGAGCTTCCCCGTCTCGGCCGCCCTGCTGACCCATTTCCTGCGCGGCACCGGCACCGCGGTCGACTACCGGGCGGGATCGGCGATCTCGCAGCAGGCCCGGGCCAGCGCCGCGTTCCGGGCGGTGGACGACCAGGTCCAGGCCGAGATCGGTAGCCAGCTCAAGGCGGGCCGGACCCGCATCCGGCTCTCGGCCGGGCAACTGCCGCTGGTGACCTTCGCGTCCGGCGACCTGTACTGGGGGTTCCGCGGTACTCAGGGCCTGATCGTGACCGGGAGCATCCACCGGGGGCACGGGCGCTACACCGGCACCCTCAGCTACGTCATCCGGGACAGCTACGGCTTCCCGGCCGACGACACCCTGGCCGGCTTCGGCCCGCCCATGCGCTACCTGCAGACCGTGTGCGGAGCCCCGCAGCACCCCGGCGGAGCCCACTGGTTCCCCGACACCATCACGGTCACCGTGGCGTTCCGGTAAACGGCGTCCGGCCGGGCTGGCCTCGGGCCGGGCTGGCCTCAGGCCGGGTACTGGTCGTGCCGGGCCCAGACCTCGAGCCAGTCCTCGTCGGTCATGGTCCGGCCGGACGAGCGGATCTCGGCCAGCTCGGTGAAGTACTTCTCCCGGGCCGGGCCGGGCGCGAACAGGATGAGCATCCGGGCCACGGCGCCGCTCTCGTTGGAAAAGGCGTGGATGCCGCCCTGGGGCACGTACAGGAAGTCGCCCTTGACCGCGTCGATCCAGGTCTCCCCGTTGTAGAGCCGGACCGTGCCCTCCATGACGTAGAAGGACTCGGAAAAGGTCCGGTGGAAGTGCGGGCCGCCCCGCCAGGGGTGCCGGTCATGTTCCACTCGAACAGGCCGTACTGGCCGTTCGTGGCCGAGCCCGGGGCGGTGAACACCACGTGCGTTCCCGACGCCGGGTAGGTGACCGACGGCGCCTGGTCGCCCGGCGAGTACCGAGCGCTGACCTCACCGACATCCTTGCTGTACGACACGCCAGATTCCCCCCGTGGGCGCCCCTGTCCGACGGACAGCAGGCTAGGCCGGATCACCCGGCCCGGCCAGCGAATAACCGGTGGCGGGGGACCGCCTGGCCGGCCAGCATGCCCCGGGGCGGGACGGACCACAGGGACTCGGTGACGTAGCCGCGGGCGGCCAGAATGGTGTTGGCGGCCAGGATTCCGGTCGCGGCCGAGCGTTCCATCAGGGCACTGGGGAACGGGGTCGCCACCCAGTCGCCCGCCAGCGTCAGCCCGGGGACCTGGGTGTCTGCCCCCGGGGTGGTGCCGTGGGCGCCGATGGGGAACCCGGCCGCGTCGGCCCCGACCCGGCAGTGCTGGTCCACCGCGCGCAGGCGTGCGGTTTCCGGCCACAGCGCCCGGAGTTCGGCCAGCATCTCGGCGCCGAGGTCAGCCGCGCTGACCCCGGCCGGGCAGGCGTAGGCGTGCAGTTCGACCACTGACCCGCCGGTGCGCTCGTGCCACTGCCGGGCGCCCGTCTCCAGCCGGTGGTACAGCGTGACCGAGTCGAGCAGGCTGGGATCGGCGACGCTGGTGAACTGGGCCCGGCTCGCCGCGACGTCCCCGTCCAGCCAGTACCGGGCCACCGCGTAGGGCGGCCCGGTGCGCGGCTCGGCCGCGACGGCGGCCAGCCGGGGGTCGGCCGCCGTAACCGTGGGGGAGGCGGCCAGGATCTGCGCGGCCGTGCCGGCGTCGGTGGCCAGGATCACTTCGTCAGCGGTCAGGACGTCACCGGCCCCGGTGTGAACCCGCCAGGATCCGGCCGGTCCGCGGTCGAGACGGGTGACCCGGGTGCCGGTCTCGACCCGGGCCGAGCGTTGTTCCAGGTAGCGGTGCAGCGGCGCCCAGATGGCGTGCTGGTAGTCGGCGCGCGGGGCGTCCATGCCCAGGCCCTCGGGATTGCCGAGGAAGTAGAAGTGGAACATCGCCACCAGCTCGGCCGCGGACATCGTGCGCGCATCGTCGAAGAACGAGTGCGCGAACACGTTGAACAGCATGGTCCGGGTCCGCGGCGGCAGCCGCAGCGTGGCCAGGAACTCCTCGGCGCTCATCGTGTCGAGCTGGGCGTAGGTCCGGTCCGGGTCGAACCGGAGCAGGTTGAGGCCGAAGGCCAGGTTGGACCGGGCCAGGTCGCGCAGCCGCAGGCTGGGCGAACGGTAGGTCAGCGCGAGCAGGCTCACCGGCGGCGTGGGCGGCAGCCGGTCGAACTCCTCGTCGGGCCAGTGGGCCGAGACGACCGGGTAGCTGCCCAGGGGCTGGAGCAGGGTCGTCTCGGGAGCGATCCGGCGCAGGATCCGCCGCCAGTTGTAGTACTGGCGGAAGAAGCCGTGGAACCCGTGATCAACCCACTGCCGGGTGCCGTCGGGCAAGGTGTGCGGGTGCGCGCCGAGCCGCCCGCCCAGCCGGTCGTCGGCCTCCACGACCACGACCGGGATGCCGCGTTCGGCCAGCACCACGGCGGCCGAGACCCCGGCGATGCCGCCCCCGACGACCACGACCTTCGGCGCCGGTCTCGGCGCGCCGAGCGGACCGGCCGGCGGCGCGGTCACGACCTGCGGCCAGACTCCGGCCGCCCGCCCCACCAGCCTCGACACTGCGCACATGATGCGTGCTGCTACCCAGCTGGCGCGATTCTCACGACCCCAGGCCCAGCTGGGTGAGCAGGGCGGTCTGATCCCACAGGGTCCGGTGGGACGCGATGAGGGAGCGTTCGATGGTCACCACCGAGATGGCCAGCACGTTCTCCACCCGGCGGTGGGTGGGCGGCACCCCCGGCAGCAGCCAGGGCAGCTCGCGGTCGTGGGTGAAGCTGACCAGATCCTCCTGGGCCACCCGCCACCGGTCGCCGGTGCTGGACAGCCGCCGGAAGCTGAGCTCGGCGGGCAGGTGCGGCAGCACCTCCTCGGCCAGATATCGCCGCAGGTCCTCCCCGCTGGCCCCGCGCCCGGAGGGGATGCTGATCAGCGTGCAGCCGCTGGTGACCAGGGCCATGGCCGCGTCCAGATCCGGCCGGGTGAACACCGCCGCCTGGAACGCGTCCCTGATCCGGGCCACTTCCACCATGCGGTCCTGGACGGCTTTGGTCATGACCAGGACATACCCGGGGAACGCAGCCCGGAGCCGCCGAAGCGACCTTCGATGAAAATACGGGGAGCTCGTGGCCGGAGCCTCACCGACCGGGATCGCGGGCCACGAAGCCGGTCTCGTAGGCCAGCACCACGGCCTGCACCCGGTCGCGGAGGCCGAGCTTGGCCAGGATCCGGGCCACGTGGGTCTTGACCGTGGTCTCGGCGACCACGAGTTCGGCGGCGATCTCGGCGTTGGCCAGCCCCCGGGCCAGCAGCCGCAGCACGTCCCGTTCCCGGTCGGTGAGCGGCGCCAGCTGCGGGGGCAGGCCCTGCGGCTGGGCCGGCTCGGTGAAGCGCTCGACCATGCGGCGGGTGATGACCGGGTCGATGAGGGAGTCGCCGGTGGCGGCGGCCCGGACCGCGGCGATCAGCCGGGTCGACGGGGCGTCCTTGAGCAGGAACCCGGCCGCCCCGGCCCGCAGGGCCCGGTAGACGTACTCGTTCTGGTCGAAGGTGGTGAGCACGACGATCGTGGGCGGGTCCGGGTGCCGCAGGATCTGCTCGGTGGCGGCCAGGCCGTCCAGCTCGGGCATCCGGATGTCCATCAGGATCACGTCGGGCTGGGCCAGCTGAGCCTGGCGGATCGCCTCGTGGCCGGTGTCGGCCTCGGCGACCACCTCGATGTCGCCTTCGGCCTCCAGAATCACCCGGAACCCGGTACGGACCAGGGTCTGATCGTCGGCGAGGAGCACCCGGATCTTGGCGGCCATACCCATGATTGTGCCGGTCACAGCGTTGATCGACGAGTCATCCCCAAGGATGACGCCAGCCTGAAACCTCGTCCTCAGGCAGGACGATGACTACGGGGCCCGCTTCCTACCGTCGGTGACATCGATTCATCCGTTGGAAGGGGAGACCAAATGAACGCCATCTTCAAGGGAATCCGGCCACTCGACTACGTACTGGCCGTTCTGGCCACCGGGGCCGGCGTGTTCCTGATGATCGAGAACATCAACGCCACCAACGCGCACGGCCTGTCCCACTCGCTGTCGACCCACACCTGGGCGATGCTGCCGGTCTTCCTGGCCGTGACCGTGCCGATCCTGTGGCGGCGGCGCAACATCCTCGCCGTGGTCGGGGTGACCGCGGTCGCCGCCGCCGCGCACGTGCTCCTGTTCGGCTGGCTCACCCGCTGTGGCGTGGTGCTCCCGCTGTCGTTCGCGCTGGCCTACGCGGTGGCCCGGTTCGCCCGCGGCGGCCGGGACCACCTGATCGCCCTGGCCGGCATCCTGCTGCTCCTGGTCGTGACCCTCGTCCGGGACTCTTCGACCTCGTTCGCCGGCGCGATGCCGATCGCGGTGGCCGGCGCGGCGATCTTCTATGGGATCGGACGGTTCGTGCAGGTTAGGGTGAACAAGAAGGCCAGCCAGCAGGTGCGCGAGGAGCAGCCCGCCGCCACTGCCGTGGCAGCCTGAACGCCGGCTTGACGGCGAGGGGGCGGCGATGACTGCGATCTTCCGCGGTATCAAGATCGGCGACTACGTGCTGGCCGCGATCCTGACCGCGCTGGGCGTGCTCCTGATGGTGTTCGACACCCGGGCCACCAATGCCGGCGTGACCCGGGCCATCGCCGACGGGTCGATGGTCCACACGGTCAGCTCCCACTCGGTGTGGATGATCCCGGTGTTCGCCGCCGCCACCGTGCCGGTGCTGTGGTGGCGGCGCAGCGTCCTCGCCGTCACCGCGGTCGCGATCGTGGTCATGGCCCTGCACGATGTCCTGTTCGGGTGGGTGACCCGGTGCGGCGCCGGGCTCCCGCTCGCCCTTGCCCTCACCTTCCTGGCCGCGCTGAGCTACGGGCGGGCCAAGGCCTGGCTGGCCGCCGGGCTCAGCGCCCTGCTGGGCTTCGCCGTGGTGGTGGTGGACGCCACCACCGGGCCGAACGTGATCGCCCTCGTGCTGCCGGTCATGCTGGTCGTCTTCGGCATCGGCTGGGCCGCCCGTCACCGCGCCGTGGCCAGGCAGCAGCTCAAGGCCCGCGACGCCGAACTGCGGCAGCTGCGGGACGAGCGGGCCGCCCTGGTGATCAGCGACGACCGGGTCCGGCTGTCCCAGCAGCTCGACGGCCTGGTCCAGGAGCGGCTCGCTCAGCTGACCACGGCGGCCGAATCAGCCGACGGGCTGCCCCCGGAGCAGGCCAGGGCGCTGCTGGAATCGATCGAAACCGACAGCCGGCGCACGCTGGACGACATGCGGGAGATCGTCGGCCTGCTGCGCGGCGGCGACGCCACCTTGAGCCCCACCCCCACCGTCGCCCATCTCGACGCGCTGCTGACTCAGCACCAGCCGGGGCGCGCGCGGCTGACGGTGACCGGTAACCCGCGGTCGTTGCCGGCCAGCGTCGAGCTGTCGGCCTACCGCATCGTCGAGCACCTGGTCGCCGCCCTCGCCGACCAGCCGGATGCGCCGATCGCGGTCGCGCTGCGCTTCGACGAGAGAGCGCTGGAGATCCGCGTGACCGGGCCGGTCAGCAAGGGCGCCGAGGTGAAGGAGGTCATCGCCCGGGCCAAGGAGCGGGCCCGCCTGCTCGGCGGCACGCTCGAGGTGAAGATCGCCCGGGGCCAGGCCGGCGCCGTCGCCCAGCTGCCCGTGCTCGGATGATGTAGGGGGCGGCCGTGCAGCGGTTCGAGAAGGCGGGGATCGCGGTCCTGGTCTTCCTGCTCGTCGCCCTCCCCATCGTGCTCCACGGCTGGCCGGCCAGCGCGGGCGGCAACCTCTTCACGGCCACCCTGCTGGCGAGCGGGCTGACGCTGATGTGGTGGCGGACGCGGCCCCGTCTGACCGCGGTCCTCGGCGGGTCGCTGTGGTTCCTCATCGCGCTGGCCCCCGGCGATCTCTGGTTCCCCGACACGGCGCTGGCCATCCTGGCCGGCCTCGCGGCCGCGGCCGCGCTGGCCTGGACCGGCCGGGCGGCCTGGCTGGCCGGGATCGGCCTGGGCGTCTACCTGTACGTTTTCTGGCTCGTGCTGCCGCCCACGAGCCCGGTCGCCGTCGTCATGTTCAGCGTGCCCGGCTTCCTGGCCGGCACCATCCTGCGGCTGCGCGGCGAAGCCGTGGACGAGCTGGCCCGCCGCGGCCGCGAGCTCGAAGAGGAGCGCGAGCTGTTCGCGCAGATCGCCCTGCGCCACGAGCGGGCCCGCATCGCCAGCGAACTGCACGACATCATCGGCCACGCGATCAGCGTCATGGTCATCCAGGCCGCCGCCGGGCAGCGCCTGGTCGGCCGGGACCCGGCCCGGGCCCGGGAGGCGTTCGCCGCCATCGCGGAGTCGGCCCGGCAGGGCCAGGAAGACCTGAACCGGCTGGTCGACCTGCTCGGCGGCACCGAGGTGGCCGGACCCGATCTGACCCTGATCGACGAGGTCGTGACCAGAGCCGCGCGGAGCGGGCTGGACGTGTCGTGCCGGTTCGAAGGCGATCACGACACCATCGCCGCCGGCACCGCGCACATCGCCTTCCGGGTCGTGCAGGAGAGCCTCACCGACGCGTTGCGCCATGCTCCCGGCGCCGCCGTCCAGGTGCTGATCAACGGCTCCGCCGGCGGCCTGACCGTGCGGGTACAGAACGACCGGTCGGTCCAGGAGCGGCTGAACCTGTCCGGCACCGGCCGCGGCCTGGTCGGGCTGCGGGAACGGGTCCAGGAACTGGGCGGTCAGCTCCAGGCCGGCCCGACCCCGCCGGGCGGCTGGCTGGTCGAGGCCACCCTGCCGGGCTGACCCACGCTGCGGGACGCATGTGGCGCCCGGGGCATGCCCCAGGCGCCACACCCCGCCGCGTTGCTGGTCAGGCGATGCGGCCCGCGTACCGGCGGCGGAAGCCGTCGCCGGTGTTGGCCGTGATCACCACGTCGTAGTAGCCGTCCTGGCTGGCCGGCCAGTTGACGGTCTTCTGGCCGCCGGGCGGCACGGTGACCTTCTGGTCATGGCCTGCGTAGTCGTTCCTGGTCACGGTGTAGACCACGCTCTTGCTGCCGTCGTTGGCCAGGGTGAGCTTGACCGCCTGGGACTTCAGGGTCGCGGCGACGACCGGGATCGGGCCCGCGTGCGGCCCGGCGGGCACCACGGTGCCGGCGAAGCTGGTCAGGAACCCGTCCGGGCCGTAGACCGAGAACGCGTACCGGCCGGCGGTCAGCGTCGCGTCCCAGACGTAGGAACCTGCCTGGTGCGGCAGCACGGTGATCGGCGTGGCCCCCGGGGTCAGCAGCGCGTCGGGGTAGACGGCGAACGAGGCGCCGACCTTGCCCGTGTTGGCCAGGGCCGCGGTGACCTTGCTCGTCTTGCGGTTCACGGTCACGTCGGCGTGCAGCTGGTAGTTGGTCGGGCGGTGCGGCCGGGTGCCGGGCTCCTGGCTGGGCATCTTCTGGGCGCCCTCGGCCGGCGGGGTGGTGGACCCGCCGGTGAGCTGGGTCAGGGCCCAGGTCTGGTCCAGGGTGGGGAGCTTCGGAACGGAGAAGTCCGGGTGCCGGAAGTCGAAGGCGGTGGTCAGGTCGCCGGTGACCGAGGCCCGCCACGGGGTCACGTTGGCCGGCTTGACCCCGGTCCAGCGGGCCAGGAACTGCAGCATCGAGGTGTGGTCGTAGACGTTGGAGTCGACGTAGCCGCCCCGGGTCCACGGCGAGCAGACCAGCATCGGGACCCGGGTGCCGGGTCCGATGGGCAGCCCGCCGATGTGCTCGTCGGTGACGCTGTCCTCCGGGGTGGGCGGCAGCTGGTGGTCGAAGAACCCGTCGTGCTCGTCGTAGGTGACGAACAGGACGGTGTTCTTCCACAGTTCCGGGTTGGAGAGCAGCGTCTGGATCACGGTGTTCGTGTAGTGCGCGCCGTAGTCGGGGGTGAAGGACGGGTGCTCGCAGTAGCCCGCGGGCGCGACGATCCAGGACACCTGGGGCAGCTGGTTGTTCTTGACGTCCTTGATGAACGACGACAGCACGTAGGCGGCGTGGGTCTTGCTCAGCGCCGGGGCGCCGGCGTTGGTCTGCCAGGGCGTGACCGCGCCGCGGGCCGCCAGCTGACCGGTGCCGCCGTTGCGGCTGTTGGTGGTGTTGAACTGCTGGTAGAACCACAGCGGGTTGTCGCCGAAGTCGCCCAGGAAGTAGTCGGGGAAGTCGCCGCTGTCGCCGACCTGGTTGTTGGTGTAGACCTGCCAGCTGACTCCGGCCTTCTGGAGCTGGTCGGGGTAGGTCGTCACCTCGGCCGTGCCGGCATCGGGCCCGAAGTCGACCGTGTAGTCGTCCGGGTTGCTGATGAAGCCGGACGACGTACCGGTCCAGAAGTACATCCGGTTCGGGCTGGTCGGCCCCATGATCGCCTGGTGGTAGCCGTCGCAGACGGTGAACGCGTCGGCCAGCGCGTACTGGAACGGGATCTCGTCGCGGGTGAAGTAACCCATCGTCTCTTCGGTCTTGGCCGCGACCCAGTTGTTCCACAGGCCGCCGTTCCGGGCCTCGTGGTCGCCGTCCCAGCTGTGGTCGAGGTCGGCGTCGATCTGGTCGGTGAGCTTGTAGGGGAGCAGGTGGCCCTGGTCGGTGCGGGCCGCGTCGGGCTGCTGGAAGACGTTGGTCCCGTCCGGGTAGCTGAGGATCTGCTTGTCGCCGTACCCGCGCACGCCGCGCAGCGTCCCGAAGTAATGATCGAAGGACCGGTTCTCCTGCATCAGGATCACCACGTGCTTCACGTCGGCCAGGGTCCCGCTGAAGCCCTTGGGCAGCGCCTGCGCCGCCGCCGAACGGCCGTCGGCCGCGGCCGCCGCCGGGCCGGCGCTGAGGCCGGCCGCCGCGGCCGCGGTGGCGCCGAGCCCGGTGGCCTGAAGGAAGCGCCGCCGGCTCCAGCCCGGGTGTGCTGCTCATCCGACTTGGTCATCTGTTCCACCCTCGTGACGTTGGGGCAACTTGTTAAGACAAGTTCGCAACGACAGGTAAGTGTGGGCGTTGCAGGCCGCCGTTGGGTGAACGAGTCGTGTCGATCTCCAGACTGACAAATCAACACGTTCCCGGCCAGCCCCGATTTTGCGGCCCGGGGCTCAGGCCGGGGGACGGCGTCCGGGCTCAGCGGCAGCAAAGGCTGACCAGCGAAAAGCCGATCAGCCCGCGAAGGCGCGCAGGCTCTCCTTGAGCGAACCCATGGTGGCCAGGACGGCGGTGGGCTCGTAGCCGCAGTGGGCCATGCAGTTGTCGCAGCGCGGGTCCTTGCCGCGGCCGAACTTGTCCCACTCGGTGGTGTCCAGCAGCTCCTGCCAGGTCTCGGCGAAGCCGTCCTCGAGCAGGTAGCAGGGCCGCTGCCAGCCCTGCAGGGTGTACAGGGGCACGCCCCAGGGGGCGCACTCGAACTCGCGCTTGCCCTCGAGGAAGTCCAGGTAGAGCTGCGAGTGGTTGAAGCGCCACTTTTTGCGGCGACCCTCCGCGAACGCCTTGCTGAACAGCTCACGGGTCTGGGTCACGCCCAGGAACCGGTCCTGGTCGGGCGCCTTGGAGTAGGCGTAGCCGGGGGCGATCTCCAGCCGGTCGACGCCGAGCTCGTCGTTGATGTAGTCGAGGGTGTCGATCAGGTCCTGCGGGGTCTCGGTGTTGAACACGGTGGTGTTCGTGTAGACCTGGAACCCCTTCTCCTTGGCCAGCTTGATCGCGGTGACGGCCTGGTCGAACACGCCCTTCTTGGCGACGGCCTCGTCGTGCTTGTCACCGATGCCGTCCAGGTGGACCATCCAGGCGAAGTTCTTGTTCGGCTTGAACTTGTGGATGTGCTTGGGCAGCAGCACCGCGTTGGTGCACAGCACCACGAACTTCTTGCGCTTGAGCAGCTCTTCCAGGATCAGGTGGATCTGCGGGTGCATCAGCGGCTCGCCGCCCGCGATCGACACCATCGGCGCGCCGCACTCCTCGACCGCGGCCACGGCCTGCTCGACCGGCATCCGCTGCTTGAGCAGCGTGTGCGGCTGCTGGATCTTGCCACAGCCGCCGCACTTGAGGTTGCAGGCGTACAGCGGCTCAAGCTCCATGATCAGCGGGTACTTCTCGACCCGCTTGATCTTCTGCTTCATCAGGTAGGTCCCGAGCTTCACCGTCAGGTGGAGTGGCATGGCCATGAGTTCGATTGCCTCCGTGTCCCCGAGCGGCGCCACCCGTCGGCTCCTGTCCCCCAGGCCGACGCCATCCCGCCGGCCATGCAGCTTGTTTGGAACATACACGCTGTATGTCTCATGATGAGGTATGGAGCCGAAACCGCAACCGCGCCGGGCCGAGCACCCGCCTCCGACACCCGGGCCGCCCTGGTGGCTCTCCGCGCGCCGCCTTTTCGCCGCCCAGGGCTTCGACGGCACCGGTACCGAGCAGATCGTGGCCGACGCGCGGGTCACCCGGGGCGCGCTCTACCACCACTTCCGGGACAAGGCCGACCTGTTCCGCGCGGTCATGGCCGAAGCGGCTGGCCGGTGGCCGAGCGGCTGATCGACGAGCAGCTGGCCTCGGAGCGCCGTCCCCGCTGGCCGAGATCCAGGCCGGCATCTCCGCCTACCTGGACGTCTGCGTGGGCGGCG
>CAWHFP010000033.1:0-16315 GCA_963828445.1 uncultured Actinomycetes bacterium | reverse complement strand
CCGGCCGCCCCGGCCCGGCCCTGGCGGCGCCGCTCAGCTCCCGGCCACGGCGGTGGCGTACAGGGCCCCGACCGCGGACCCGAACGCCACCGAGTACGAGACCGAGGACGTGATCCCGCCCTGCTCGTAACCGCCGATGACCCCGGTCACGGTGCCCGTCCCGGTGGTCGCGTTGACCCGGACCAGGAACGGGCCGCCGCTGGTGCCGCCGGGGTACCCGCCGCAGTCGAACTCCAGCTGGGCCGGGCTGAACGCGGTGGTCCGGTTCTCGCACACCACCGGAGCACTGGCGGTGGCCGGATAACCGATCACCCGGGTCAGCTGGCCGGCCTTCTGGTCCAGGCCCAGCGTCTCGGCCCCGGTGACGTCCTCGATCTCGGCACCCAGCTGGTCCGGGCCGACCTCGGCGAAGGCCACGTCATCGTCCACGCTGGCGTCGGCCGTCCAGGCCTGGTCCACGAACACCTGGGACACGTACCAGACCCCGTAGGGCGTGCTCCCGTCGTGGTACCCGGGCACGAATGCGATCGTGCCCGTCCGCCCGCTCAGGCAGTGGGCCGCGGTGACCAGCAGGTTCCCGTGCGGGCTGTGCACCACGCTGGCCGTGCAGAAGTGGCTGCCGAGGGTGCCGTCGCCGACCGTGAACAGCGCGCCCACCGCCGGCGTGCCCGGAAACGTCCGGCCCTGCCCGGCCGGGGCCGGCCCGAGCCGGACCGAGGCCGCGATCCGGGCCAGCAGGCCGCTGGTCGCGCCGCCGGCCGGGGCGGCGAACACCACCGCCGCGGCCAGCGTCGAGGTGGCGGCGATCCGCCCGGCCGGCCTGGCCAGCCACCGAAGCCCGGGAACCGGACGCATGGCCTCCCTCTTCGCCGCCGCTGTCGATCGTGGTCGACAGTACGGCCGGAATCAGAGGGTCTGCCTGGTGAAATGCTGAAAGGTCCCTGAGTGGCGCGGGCCCAGCGGACCGGCCGCCAGCTGGCCCGCGTCGTCGCCTTCGGCCCGCGCGGCCTGGCTCCCGGCCAGGTCGGTGACGGTCAGGACCGCGCCCCGGACGGCCCAGCCGTCCCGGCTCTGGACCCGGGCCGTCACGCTGCCTTGTGGTACCTCCGTGCTCACCAGTCACGCCTCCGGGTGGGTCAGCTGGACGTCGTGGGCGTGCGGCTCACCGGACGAGACCCGCAGCCGGCTGGCGGCCGGCGGGTAGCCGCTGGCGACCACGGTGTAGTCACCCTCGGGCAGGTTCTCGAACGAGTAGCTCCCGTCCACCTCGGTCGTGGCCAGCCCGGCCACGTTGCCGTCGCTGTCCAGCAACATGACCCGCGCGTCCGGCACCGGCGTGCCGGCCGCCGTGCGGGCCCGGCCGTGGACCTGGGCTCCGGCCCGCAGCTCGGCGTCCTGGCTGGTGGCGTCGCCGTCGGTCACGGTCACCGGCATGGCCGCGGGCTGGCAGCCGGGGGCACTCAGGGCCAGCGTGTAGCGGCCGGGGGCCAGGTCCGGGACCACGTACTGTCCGTGGGAGTCGGTGCTGCGGGCCGCGACCACCTCGCCGCGCGGGTCGGCCAGGGAGACGGTCGCCCCGGCCAGCGGGGCGCCGGTGGCGGCGGCGCGGACCGTGCCGGTCAGCCGGGACGCCCCGGACAGCAGCACATCCAGATCGACCGGCTGGTCGCCGGCGTGCACCGCCGACGCGCGCGGCTGATGGGAGGAGGCCATGGCGATCAGTGTGTAGGTGCCCGCGGTGGGCGCGGACAGCTGATACCAGCCGTCGTCGCCGCTGCTGGCCCGGGCCGCCTGGCCGCCGGCCGCGTCGATCAGCGTGACCGTGGCCCCGGCCAGCGCCGTCCCGTCCGGCTGGCGCACGTAGCCCTGCACCGGCGCGGTGCCGGGGCCAGCGTCGGTCACGGCCAGCGGGGCCCCCAGTGTCGTCTGGGTGACCGTCCCCTCCGGCGTCACCGCTTCGGAGGGGACGGCCTGGGCTGGGACCGCGCTCACCGCCGCCAGCGCCGGCGCGGTACCGCCCGCGCCGTGGCCATGTCCGTTGCCGTTGACGTGCCCGTTGCTCTGGCCGTTGCCGTTGGGCATGGCCGGCAGCGGCTCCAGCGCGGCCCCGCTGGCCGGGGCGGCCGCGTCCTCCGGCCCGACCGTGGTGCGCAGTTTCTTCTCCTTCAGGAAGAACGAGAGCACGAACGCGGCCGCCAGCACCGGTACCAGGGCCAGGAAGATCGGCGGTAGCGCGTAGGCGTAGGCGGCGACCAGCGCGTTGTGCACCGCCGTGGGCAGGGCATCCAGTTTCTCGGGGGTCAGCGCCTGGACGTTCCCCAGTTTCGCGGCCGCCCCCGGCGGCAGGTGCGAGTGTGAGATCTTGCTGGTCAGCCGGGACGCGAACGCGGCCCCGACGATCCCGCTGCCGACCGTGCCGCCGATCTGGCGGAAGTAGTTGTTGGCCGCGGTGGCCGAGCCCAGGTCCTCGCGCGGCGCGGCGTTCTGCACGACCAGGACCAGGATCTGCATGACCAGCCCGATGCCGAAGCCGAGCACGGCCATGTAGATGCCGTTCTCGACCCGGGTCGAGGTCGCGCTCAGCCGGGACAGCAGGCCCATGCCCACCGTGCCGATGGCGGTGCCCAGGATCGGGAAGATCTTGTACCGGCCGGTGGCCGACACGATACGGCCCGACCCGATCGAGGACACCAGCAGGCCACCCACGAACGGCAGCATGAGCAGGCCCGAGACGGTGGCGCTGACCCCGTCCACCGTCTGCAGGAAGAACCCGATGTAGGACACCGCGCCGAACAGCGCCACCCCGACCACCAGGCCGATCAGGCCGGCGATGTTGAAGATGCTGCTGCGGAACAGCCGCAGCGGCAAGATCGGCTCGGCCGCGTGGTGCTCGACGAACAGGAATGCCACCGTCAGCACCACGAAGCCGGCCCCGAGGCCGATGATCTGGACCGAGTCCCAGGCGTACTTGGTGCCGCCCCACACGCTGAACAGCACGATGCAGGCCGACGCGGCCGCGATCAGGACCATGCCGCCGATGTCGAGCCTGGGCCGGCTGTCGTGCTTGGCCAGGTGCAGGGTGAAGATCACCACGGCCAGGGCGATGATGCCGATCGGCACGTTGACGTAGAACACCCACCGCCAGCTCACGTCGTCGGTGAGGTACCCGCCGATCAGCGGCCCGGCCACGGTGGCGATCCCGAACACCGCGCCGATGAAGCCCATGTACTTGCCCCGCTCGCGGGGTGGCACCACGTCGCCGATGATGGCCTGGGCCCCGATCATCAGGCCGCCCGCCCCGACCCCCTGCAGGGCCCGGAACCCGATCAGCTCACCCATGTTCTGCGACAGGCCGGACAGGATCGAGCCGACCAGGAAGATGCCGATCGCGAAGATGAACAGGCCCTTGCGGCCGAACAGGTCACCGAGCTTGCCGTAGATCGGCAGCCCGATGGTGGAAGTCAGCAGGTAGGCGGTGGTCACCCAGGTCAGGTCGCTGACCCCGTGCAGGTCGCCGACGATGGTCGGCAGCGCGGTGGCCACGATGGTCTGGTCCAGGGCGGCCAGGAACACCGCGAGCATCAGCGCCACGAAGATGACGACCACGTTGTTGGTGATCGGCTTCTCACCGCTCGCCCCCTTGGGGCGCTCGTGCGCTGGCGCGGCGTGGTGCTGGTGCCCCAGGGCTGACTCGCTCAACTGACTCCTCCTCAGGCCGCGTCCCCGATGTCCCCCGGGGTGCTGCTTAGTACGTACCTCGCGCCGCTGACAGCTCGCCCGTGAGCAGGCCGAACACCACGGCCACGTGGCGTTCCAGCGGATCGTCCCCCTGCCCGGCCGTCCAGCGCTGGACAGCGACCCGGATCCCGGTCGTGGTCATGGCCGCCATGAGCTGCGGATAAGCGTCGTCCGGGGTCATTCCCACGCGTACCGCCACGGCCGCCGCCACGATCGCGCTGAACTCCTCCAGCCGGGCGAACATCCGGGTGATCAGCGCAGGGTAACGCGTGATGACCTGCCAGCGAAGCAGCACCTGCTCACGGCGCGTCACCGCGTCGGCCGCCATGGCCAGGGCGATGGTCTGCATGCCCTCCGGGACGGTGGCCGCGCGGGCCATGATCGCCTTGATCTGCTCCGGCTCCACCGCGAACAGGTCGTCGCCGATGATCGCCTGTTCCTTGCCCGGGAAGTAGTTGAAGAACGTCCGCGGCGACACCCCGGCCGCGGCGCTGATCTCCTCCACGGTCAGGTGCTCGGGCCCGCGCTCCAGCGTGAGCCGCAGGGCCGCGTCGTGCAGCGCCTGCCGGGTCGCTCGCTTCTTGCGTTCGCGCAGGCCACCCCGCTCCCGCTCCACCACGCCACTCTCAGTCATCACTCCATTCTTGCGCTCACCGCAATTTTTCACAAACTGCAACCCTGGACTCCAGGCTTATGTCATCCGGCCTCTCTCTGATAACAGCAAGAAGCGTCCTCGCCGCGCTCAGGGCCCCGGTCCGGGCCCCGGCTCACCGAGACGGGATCACTGGCAGGCGATGCTGTTGAAGGAGCATTCGGCGGGGGTCTGGGTCGGACCGGACGCGTAGATGGTGACCGCGACCGAGGCGCCGGGGGCGATGGTCAGGTCGGCGGGGGCCGGGGTCATGAACAGGACGTCGTTGTCGTCGTTGAACTCGGCGTTCTGCACGGCCGAAACATCGTCGCCGGGCAGCGCCACCACCAGTTGCCAGTCGCTGATCGGGGCTCCGCTCTGGTTGACCACGGTGATCTGGCCGGTGAAGCCGGACCCGCTCCCGGCGTAGCTGTAGGTGGCGGTCACCGGGGCCGGCGCGGTCTGCATCGGCTGCGGCGCCACCACCGCGGGCGGGGTGGCGGGCGTGCTCGCGGTCTGGGTCGGCGTGGCCGGCCTGGTGGCCCGGGCCGACGGTGTGGCCGGCGCCGACATGGCGGGGGAGACGGGCCCGATCGCGGCCGTGGACGGGATCGGCAGGGCACACTGCTGGCAGGTCTGGGCGCCGACCCCCAGCGCGGCCAGCAGCGGCGGTGCGGCCAGGATGCCGGTCAGCACGACCATGACCAGGCTGATGGTCAGGGTCAGCACCGGCCCGCGACGCCGGTACCAGGGCCGCGCGGGCACCGGCCGGTTGATGCCGAGGCCGGGCGGCGGGCGGCGGAACAGGCCCGGGTCGCCCAGCACCACGGTGTCGCTGCCCGCGCTGGGCTCCTGGCCCCGGATGGACACCCGCGTGCCGCCCTCCAGGCTGCCCCAGTAGGCTCGGTTGGCTTCGGCCACCCCGCTGACCGGGCCCGCCGGATCAACGGGAGCCGCCGGTACGGTCAGGTCCAGCGGCAGCCAGCCGTCGTCCGGCGCCGCTTCCGGGCCGGGATGCTCACCCCCCGCGAGCAGGCTGGTATGCCGGCCCAGGCGGCGTTTCCGGGTCGTCGGCCAGCTGCACATCAGCGTCTCCCCAGGCTGCGGAGCCTTCCCTATCACGCTGATTGTGCCCAGACGATCAAGTTCGGAGAAGATCCTGCGGGCCCACGATAAGAAGTCCGTTATATATCTCGAAGGACACGCATGAGGGCCCGGGCGCCTGCGTCGGGCCCGCGCCCGCGGCCGGCGTTACTGGTACGCGTCGCGGTCGCTCGACCGGGGGTCCGGCTGGTCGATGGCCCAGTGCCGGGCCACCGTGGCCAGCCAGGTGCTCGGCTCCGGCTGGCCGTCAGCCGGCCCGGAGTCACCCGGCCCGGTGCTGCTGGGCCCGGTGCTGCTGGGCTGGGTGCCGGACGGCGGGGCGGCGTGCATCGCCCGGTACTGGCAGCGGAACCGGCTGATGGTCCGCTGGCCGCCGTCGTAGTCGCCGTAGAGCAGGTCGATGAACCATTCGCCATGGCTCTCGATGACCTTGCGGGCCATCTCGTAGCGGGAGTCACCGAAGTCCCGGATCGCCGCTTGCCAGAAGCCGATGTCGCCGGCGGGGATGTACAGGTCCCGGGTCTGCAGGGTGAAGTCGTCCAGCGACGGCATCGCCTCGTTGGGCGCGGCCCGCTCGTAGCTGATCCGCCAGCCGTGCAGCACGGCGATGCCGTTGCCCACGTTGCGCAGGGACAGCACGAAGTACAGCACGCCGTCGGCGGGCCCCATGGTGCCGTCGCCGCCGCCGATCTGGGCCACTCCCGTGCCGGCCGGGACCAGGACCCACTTGTTGTCGCCGAAGTTCACCTTCAGCGACTCGTCGCTCAGCTTGGACTGCATCAGCAGCGGGCGCAGGCTGGTCAGCAGCGACTGCTCGGCGGCCCGGGCCGTGCGGTTGCCCGACCGGACCGCGGAGAACGTGGCCACCGCCAGCACCAGCGTGCCCAGCGCGGTACCCAGGTCCGCGACCGTGGCCCAGGTGTCCGCGCTCACCGGGTCACCAGCGGCTGTGGACGGCGGCGCGGAAGTACTTGTCGTACAGGTTCTCGATCGCGTCCAGGGTTGGCTGGTCCAGCGGTGGCAGCGCGGCCGCCTCCGAGTTCTGCCGGGCCTGCTCCACGTTGCGGGCTCCCGGGATGACCGTGGTCACCCCGGCCTGCTGGATGATCCAGCGCAACGCGGTCTGGGCCGGGGTGGCCCCGGCCGTCTTTGCCCGCTGCCCACCCTTGACCAGCGCGGCGAACTCCTGGGCCGCCTCCACCCCGGCCTCGTAGTCCACCCCGGAGAACGTCTCACCCTGGTCGAACGCCTCGCCGTGCCGGTTGAAGGTC
Organism: uncultured Actinomycetes bacterium; assembly: GCA_963828445.1. Lineage (GTDB taxonomy): Bacteria > Actinomycetota > Actinomycetes > Streptosporangiales > Streptosporangiaceae > Bog-532. The sequence continues at coordinate 9,571 of CAWHFP010000033.1, read as the reverse complement.
CGGTGGTCGTCGGCGGCGAACTGGGTGTCCCGGGTGTACCGGCCGGACAGCAGTCCCGAAGCCAGCGGCACCCGGCCGATGATGCCCACCCCGGCCGCGGCCGCCGCGGGCAGCACCTGGTCCAGTGGCTTGCGCCGGAACGGGTTGAAGATGATCTGCACCGACGCCGTGCCGGGCCGGGCGATCGCGGTCAGCGCCTGGCCGGCCGTTTCCACGCTGACCCCGTAGGCCGCGATGCGCTCCTCGCTGACCAGCGTATCCAGTGCGTCGAACACCTCGTCGCTGGCGAACACCGCCGTGGGCGGGCAGTGCAGCTGGACCAGGTCCAGGGTCTCCACCCCGAGGTTGACCCGGGATCGGTCGGTCCAGGCCCGGAAGTTCTCCAGCGTGTAGTTCTCCGGCACCTGGTCCACCCGGCGGCCCATCTTGGTCGCCACCGTCAGGTGCTGCCCGGCGTTGCCGGCGATGAACCGGCCGATGATCTTTTCGCTGCGCCCGTCGCCGTACACGTCGGCGGTGTCCAGGAACGTGACTCCGGTTTCCACCGCTGCCTGGAGCACGTCCAGGGCGTCGCGTTCGCTGACGTCACCCCAGTCCGCGCCCAGTTGCCACGTGCCCAGCCCGATCACCGAAACCGGCCGGTTGGTCCTGCCCAGTACCCGTTGTTCCACGATTGGCGATCCTACCGGGCGCACCCCGGTCGTCCTCGCGGGGGAAGATAGGGGCATGAAGGCTGCCCTCTACGAGAAGACCGGCCCGGCCCGGGACGTGCTCACCCTGGCCGACGTCGACCGGCCCGAGCCCGGCCCCGGCCAGGTCCGGGTCCGCATCCACGCCTCCGGAATCAACCCGACCGACGTGAAGGCCCGCAGCGGCGCCGTGCCGCGCCCCATCGACGGGTTCCAGATCCCGCACCAGGACGGGGCCGGGGTTATCGACAAGGTCGGAGCCGGAGTGGACCCGGCCCGGGTCGGGCAGCGGGTGTGGCTGTACTTCGCCGCCTTCGGGAGCCGCTGGGGCACCGCCGCCGAGTGGACGGTGGTGCCGGAGCAGCGGGCCGTCCCGCTGCCGCGGGCGGCCAGCATGGAGCTCGGCGCGACCATGGGGGTGCCCGGCCTGACCGCGCACCGCTGCCTGTTCGCGGACGGCCCGGTGACCGGCCAGACCGTGCTGGTCCAGGGCGGCGCCGGCGCGGTCGGCCACTACGCCATCGAGCTGGCCAAGCGGGGCGGGGCCCGGGTGGTGACCACGGTCAGCGGCCCGGAAAAGGCCGAGCTGGCCCGGGCCGCCGGGGCCGATCTGGTCATCAACTACCGCGAGGGCGACGTGGCCGGGCAGGTGCGGCCGTTCGCCGAGCGGGTCGACCGGATCATCGAGGTGGCGCTGACCGCCAACCTGGACACCGACCTGGCCCTGTCCGGCCCGGACACCGTGATCGTCACCTACGCGGCCGACGGCCCCAACCCGGAACTGCCGGTCCGGGCCTGCATGTCGGCCAATGTCACGCTGCGTTTCGTGCTGCTCTACGGCGTCCCGCAGGCCGCCCTGGACCAGGGCGCCGCCGACCTCACCGCAGCCCTGGAAGCGGGCGCGCTCACTCCGCTGCCCCCGCACCGGTTCCTGCTCGGCCAGCACGCCGCCGCCCACGAGGCGGTCGAGAACGGCGTCAGTGGCAAGGTATTCGTCATTCCCGCCCGGGAAGTCTGACCGAATTCCGGCGGCCAGAAATAGCCGGACAGGGCCGGACGGCGACCCGGGTGGCCGATAATCGAGCAAACGGCCGGCTGTCCCGCAAAAGCCGTGGCCCGATATAAACCGGTAATTCCGGCCACCCGGCGGTAATCCGCAGATTTCGGCTGATTCGGTCGGGCTACCGCCCTTGCTGGTTCCCGAACCCGCTCTGACGGTCGCTGGCGCCCATGAAGACCTTGGCCCCGAGCCGGTACTTGCGTCCGGTCCCGCCGCACGCGCGGCAGCGCCGGTAGGCGTAGCCGTAGACGGCGCCCCAGTGCCGGCCCGGTGTCTTCCGGCAGACCGGGCAGCGCCGGAACGGGTGGACCTTGAGCGACGCGTAATAGCCGAACGCCGCGACCAAGGCAATGAGGATGAACGCTGCCATAGCTGTACTCCCCGGAGAAAACCCCGTATTTATTGTTAGAGGTAGGGTAGACCTATGCAATCTCAGATGGGAGCGATTTTAATTAGCCATGACGTCTTAGATTGCCTCAAATGACGCAATGACCGAGGTGCCGGGCCGCACCGTGGCCGGCCCCCGGCCCGGGGCGCATTACCGGTAAGCCGTCCAGCCCAGCTTGACGGCCAGCCCCACCCCGGCCAGCGCCACCACCACCCGCAGCCCCTCCGGCGGCATCCGCCGCACCAGCTTGGGCCCGGTCCAGCCGCCGATCAGGAACCCCGCCGCCAGCGGTAGCACGAAGAGCCAGCGCACCGGTGCGAACAGCGTGAACCCCAGCGCGGCGACCAGATTGGCCAGCCCGTTGACCGCGTTCTTGAGCGCGTTCACCCGGGCCAGGACCTCGTCGATCATCATCCCCAGCACGGCCAGCAGCAGCACCCCGCCGCCCGCCCCGAAGTAGCCGATGTACACCGCGGCCAGGAACAGGGCGATGGTCAGCCGGACGCTGCGCTCGCCGTCCGGCCGGGCCGACAGGCTCTTGACCCGCGGCTGGATCAGCAGCAGCACCGCCGCCCCGGCCACCAGTATCGGCACCACCAGTTCGAAGTCGCGGGCGGGGGAGACCAGCAAGATGGCCGCCCCGGTCGCCCCGCCCAGCGCGGTGACCAGCCCGAACCGCAGCACCCGGGGGCCCTGCCCGGCCAGCTCCGGCCGCGAGCCGATCGTCGACCCCGCCCCGGTCAGCACCAGCGACACCGTGTTGGTCACGTTCGCGGTCAGCGGCGGCAGGCCCAGCGCCAGCAGCACCGGGTAGGAGACCAGCGAAGCCAGGCTGAGCACCGTGCTGGCGATCCCGGCCGCCGTCCCCGCCGCCAGCAGGATCAGCGCGTCGGTCAGGGTCATCTGATCCGGGGGCGGCTCACCCGGCCGCGGCCCACCGCAACGGCAGCGCGTCCACGCCGTAGATCCCTTCCACCCCGCCCAGCTCCGGGGGCCCGGCCAGGGCCAGACCGGGCATCCGCGGGGCCAGGAACTTCAGCGCCTCCTCCAGTTCGGCCCGGGCCAGGTTGGCGCCCAGGCAGAAGTGCGCGCCCGCCCCGAAGGTCAGCAGCCGCGCGTCCCGCTCGGCGGTGACGTCAAACTCCTCGTCCCACTGGCTGGCGGCACTGCCCTCCCGGTTGCCCCGCTCGGCGCACACGGCCACGATCGTGCCGGCCGGGAACGTCACGTCCCGGTACTCGATGTCCTCGAGGCAGATCCGGGCCGTGAACGGGGTGATCGGCTCGAACCGGAGCACCTCCTGCACGGCCCGCGGCACCAGGGCCGGGTCGGCCGCCAGCCGGTCCCACTGGTCCGGGTGGGCCGCGAACAGCCGCAGCGCGTGCCCCAGCTGGCTCTGGGTGGTGTCGATGGCGCCGGCCAGCACGTTCACCACCAGGTTGACGCATTCGGCCGGGCTGAGCCGCTCGCCTTCGTCCTCGGCGGCCAGCAGCGCGCTGGCCAGGTCATCGGGCCGCTGGCCGGGCGCGGTCGCGCGGCGCTCGTCCAGCAGCGCGGCCGCGTAGGCGTTGACCTCGCCCACGGCCTGCTCGATGCCGGCCACCTGGGTCGACAGGGCCGCGATGTCGAACTGCCGCTGGACCAGGTTCGACCACTGCTGCAGGCGCAGCGCGTCCGCGGCCGGGGCGCCGAGCACGGTGGCGATGGTCAGGGCCGGGTAGGGCCGGGCCACCGCGGCCATGAACTCGGCCGGCCCGCCCGCCGGCACCTGGGCCCACAGCCCGGCCAGCAGGTCCCGCATGACCGGCCGCCAGCGATCGGCGGCCCGCGGGGTCAGCGCCGGCCCGACCAGGGACCGCAGCCGCCGGTGCTGGCTCCCGGTGAGGTTGAGGATGTTGGTGTCGATGTGTTCCCACAGCGGCCCGGAGGTGATCCCGAAGAACTCCGCGATCTGGCGGCCGGGGAACGCGGCGGCCCGCGAGCGGAGGAAGAATTCACCGGCCTCCCGGTCCAGCACCAGGTAGGCCAGGGGCGAGCGGGCCAGCCAGCCCTGGGCGCGGACCCGCGCCAGCTGGCCGTGGTAGCGGTCGGCGGAAAAGTCCGGCGCGGTGTAGTCGAACGCCGGCAGCTCGAGCTCGGTCACCGTGGTCATGACACCGCTGACCCTAACCCACGCCCCTCTAGCATCGGACGGGTGAACCTGTCCCGAATCTGTGTGTACTGCGGATCGTCGTCCGGGTCCGGCCCCGAGTTCGCCGAGACCGCCCAGGCCCTGGGCCGGCTGCTGGCCGCCCAGGGCCTGACCCTGGTCTACGGCGGCGCCGACGTCGGCCTGATGGGCCTGGTCGCCAACGCCGCGCTGGCGGCCGGGGGCCGGGTGGTGGGGGTGATGCCGCGCAACCTGTTCGGCCGGGAGATCGCCCACCGTCACCTGACCGAGCTGGTCGAGGTGGATTCGCTGCACGAGCGCAAGCAAGCCATGGCCGAGCTGGCCGACGCCTTTGTGGCCCTGCCCGGGGGCCTGGGCACGCTGGATGAGCTGGCCGAGATCACCACCTGGGCCCAGCTCGGCCTGCACCGCAAGCCCATCGCCACCCTGGACGTCAACGGCTACTGGGCCGCCTTCCACACCTTCCTGCGCGAGGCCGTCCGGCACGGCTTCATGAAGGAACAGAACCTGAGCCTGATCGCCAACGTGACCACCGTGGACGGCCTGCTGCCGGCGTTGCGCGCCTACACGGCGCCCCGGGTCGGCAAGTGGCTGGACCCGGAAGAGACGTGAGCCCCCGGGTCCAGCCCGCCCGGCGCGCCTAGCCCTGAGCCGCCGCCGACACCGGCTGCCACTCCCGCCAGGTGGCCAGCCGGGACTCGTAGTCGGCGGTGGCGATGCCCAGCGGCTGCTCACCCAGGAACACCCGCAGCGGCGGAACCTCCGCGTCCACGATGCGCAAGATCGCCTCTCGCGTCGCCGACGGCACGCCCGGCCTGGAGACCCGCTGGGCCCGGGCCTCGGCCGCCATCTCCTTGACCTTGTCGTAGGCGGCCAGCGGCTTGGACTGCTTGGACGACGGGCCCGCCCAGTCGGTGTCGTAGCCACCCGGCTCGATCACCGTGATGTTGATGCCGAACGGCTTGACCTCCTGGGCCAGCGCCTGGCTGAAGCCCTCCAGGCCCCACTTGGACGCGTGGTAGGCGCCCACGTTCGGGAACGCGGAGATACCGCCGATCGACGACACCTGCAGGATGTGGCCGCTGCCCTGCTCCCGCATGAACGGCAGGGCCGCCTGGGTGATCCACAGCGCCCCCAGCAGGTTGGTCTCCAGCTGGTCGCGGATGTCGGCCTCGCTGAGCTCTTCGACCATGCCGAAGTGCCCGTAGCCGGCGTTGTTGATCACGATGTCGAGCCGCCCCAGGAACTCCTGGGCCTGCTTGACCGCGGCGAAGTCGGCGGCCCGGTCGGTCACGTCCAGTTTGATGGGCAGCAACGCGTCCCCGTACTTGGCCACGAGGTCGTCGAGGGTGGCGGTGTCACGCGCGGTCGCGGCCACTTTGTCCCCGCGGTCCAGCGCGGCGATCGCCCATTCGCGCCCGAAGCCGCGCGAGGTGCCAGTGATGAACCAGGTCTTCTGGGCCATGAGGTCCCTTCCCGGTGTGTTGATGATGTCCGGTCGTTGGCTACTAACCCGGAGGAGCCTCCGGTATTCCTGTCTCACAATGAGCCGGAACCGTCCCCCGGCTTAACACCAGGCCGCCCGTGGGCGATCATGGTGGCCGGCACGCGGACCAGCGCGCGGACCAGGAGGCCCCATGATCTTCATCACCGCCAAGTTCCAGGTGCGTCCCGAAGACGCCGACCGGTGGCCGGAAATCGTCAACGATTTCACCCAGGCCTGCCGGCAAGAACCTGGCTGCCTGTGGTTCGACTGGTCCCGGAGCCTGGACGACCCCACCGAGTACGTGCTGGTGGAGGCGTTCCGCGACGGTGACGCCGGGGGCGCCCACGTCAACTCGGCCCACTTCAAGGAGGCGCAGCGGACGCTGCCGCCGCACCTGGTCCGCACCCCCAGGATCATCAGCCAGACCGTGGACCAGCAGGACTGGTCCGAGCTGGGTGAGCTGGCCGTCAAGTAGGCCCGCGGCTGGTGGTCAGGCCCGCTGCCGGGCCGCCTCGTAGAGCAGCACGGTGGCGGCGCTGGCCGCGTTGAGCGAGCTGGCCGACCCGCTGATCGGGATGCGCACGATCGTGTCGCAGGCGGACCGCCAGGCCTCGCTGAGCCCGCTGGTCTCGTTCCCGATCACCACCAGCGTGGGCCCGGTCAGGTCGTGGGCGGCCACGTCGGCCGCGCCGTGCTCATCGGTGCCCAGCACCGTGACCGGCACCCCGGCCCGGCGCCGGGCCGTCACCCACTCCAGCACCGCGGCCGGCCCGTCGGCCCGCACCACCGGCAGCGCGAACAGCGACCCGGTGCTGGCCCGCACCGCCTGCGGGTCGTAGGGATCGGCCGCATGCCCGGTCACGATCACTCCGGCCGCCCCGAACGCGTCGGCCGACCTGATCACCGTGCCGACGTTGCCGGGGCTGCCCGGCCGGTCGAAAGCCACGCCCAGGAACCCGTCGTCGACCGGAATCCGGCTCAGGTCGTCGGCGGGCATGGCCACCACGGCGATCAGCTCGGGCGGGTCCTGGTCCTTCTCGCCCAGCTCGGCGACCAGTTCCCCGCTCATCGCCACCCGCTCGGCCCCGGCCGCGGCCGGGGCCTCCAGCACCGAGCTGGCCCACCGGGACAGCCGCCGGTCGGCGTCGTAGATCAGCGCGCGCACCGGCCACCCGTGCTCCTGGGCCAGCGTGATCGGCCGCACCCCCTGGACCACGAACGCGGCCGCCTGACGCCGCTTGCGCCGGTTGCCCAGCAGCGCCTGCCACTCCTGGAAGCGCGCGTTCCGGCTGCTCACCCGCAAGACCCTGGCCAATCTGGCTCCTCCCGCCGACGAAATTAAACCGGAATCCGAGCTCGGCGACCCAGCCGCCACCGCCCTTGGGTGGCTGCGGCCGGCCCCGCTCCCGCGATTTCGGATGCCGGAGACGGGCAAGCCGCCTAACGTAACGGAGGAGACCAGGACAATAGTGTCCGATAGCTAACATTTCGCCCGGCCGGCGGGAGTGGACATGAACGAGCGGAGCCCGGAGGAGCGCGGCGGCCAGTTCGCCCGCGACTGGGTTTCGGCGCTGACCGGCCCGGCCGGTTCGGTCCTGACCCCGGAGGAACTCGCCGACCTGCTGGGCGCGCTGGCCGCTGACGTGCTGGCCCTGGCCCCGGGCCACCCGGTCCAGCCCGAGCGGGCGGCCAAGATCGGCGCCGCCCTGGTCGACGCCAGCCTGGTCCACCCCGAGGTGCTCGGCCGCAGCCTCACCGCCATCACCCGCCACCTGGACCCGGGCCCCGGCCCGGCCACCAGCGCGGCCACTGCCGTCCTGGAGGCGATCACCGCCGGCTACGTCCGCGCCCTGCGCGACCGGACGCTGGCCGACGCCCAGCGCAGCGCGGACGAGGCCCGCCGCCGGGCCGAGTCCAAGTTCCGGGCCCAGCTGAAGCATCAGGCCCAGTACGACCCGCTGACCGGCGTGGCCAACCGGGCCTGCTTCCTGGACCGGCTGGCCGCCGCGGTGACCGGCCAAACCGGCCGGATCGGCCTGTGCTACCTGGACCTGGACGGCTTCACCTCGGTCAACGACACGCTCGGGCACGACGTCGGGGACGAACTGCTGGTCGCGGTGGCCCGGCGGCTGCAGGACCGGATCGAGCCCGTCCGCGGCCTGGTCGCCCGGATGGGCGGCGACGAGTTCAGCCTGCTGGTCGAGGACACCGGCGGCCTGGACGCGATGGTGGCACTGGCCAGCGACGTGCTCAGCCGGATCGAGCAGCCGTTCCGCATCGGCCCGCACCGGCTCGGCCTGACCGCCAGCATCGGCGTGGTCGAACGTCCCGTGGCCGGCGCCGTGGCCGCCGACCTGGTCAAGGACGCCGACAGCGCGCTGTACTGGGCCAAGGCCGAAGGCCCGGGCCGCTGGGCCGTGTACGACCCGGCCCGCCAGGCCACCGACAGCGCGCGGATGGCCCTGACCACCGCGATGCGCTCCGGCCTGGAGGCCGGCGAGTTCACCGTGGTCTACCAGCCCATCGTGGGCCTGCCCGACGGTGACCTGCGCGGGGCCGAAGCCCTGCTGCGCTGGCACCACCCCACGCTCGGGCAGCTGTCCCCGGAGTCGTTCATCGAGGCCGCCGAGGCCAGCGGGGTCATCACCCCGCTGGGCCGCTGGGTCATGGAGACCGCCTGCGCCCAGGCCGCGCAGTGGCACCGGACCCGGCCCGGGCAGGCCCCGTTCATCAGCGTCAACCTGTCCGCCCAGCAGGCCACCGACCCCGGCTTCGTGGCCGACGTGGCCCGGATCATCGCCCGCACCGGCCTGCCGCCGGAACTGCTCCAGCTCGAGCTGACCGAGAGCGCGCTGGTCGGGGCGGACAGCCGCCCGCTGGAGACGCTGCAGCAGCTGGCCGCGATGGGGGTGCGCATCGCCGCCGACGACTTCGGCTCCGGCTACTCGAACCTGGCCTATCTGCGGCGGCTGCCGGTCGGCTCACTCAAGCTGTCGGCCTCGTTCATCAAGGAGCTGTGGCCGGACGGCCCGGCCGACGAGCCGGTCATCTCGGCCCTGGCCGGGCTGGCCCACGCCCTGGGCCTGAGCGTGACCGTGGAAGGCGTGGAAACCCGCGAGCAGGCCGAGCAGCTGGCCGCCCTCGGCTGCGACACCGCCCAGGGCTGGTACTACGCGGCCGCGCTGCCCGGCGACGGCATCACCGCCGTCCTCCGCGATCCGGCCCGGCCCGCGTTCCCGCGCGCGGACAGTCAATAGACGCTGGTAAGACGCAGCTGGCCGGCGATGGCGTCTGTTTCCGCAACGGACAGTGTGGGGACCGGCCCCCAACTGGGTGCCGCCCCCGTCAACCGTCCCGGCCACATGAAAATGTACGTGCGGTACTGTCTGGTGAGCCGGGACGCCATTGTTTTGCCACACCGCGATCCCCGGACGCTGATAGGCAAGATCAATGGCGTGAGCACCACGGCGAAGCTCTTTCATAATTTCCAGCGATTCGTCGTCGCTGAGATCCAGGATTGTTTCGCAATGGCGGATCGGCACCACCAGCAGGTGTGCGACACCGCGCTGCTCACGGGTGACCAGGGTGGCCACCCGGTCCAGGCGGGACAGGATCGTATACGGCCTGGCCCCTTCGAGAAAGTCGCAAAAGGCGCAGCCGCTGCTATTCGGAAGCACGACGCTGTTCCCGCTTTTCATGAGGGCAGGGTACCGTTCCGTTTCCCGCCCTTGGTGACAAAGTGCCTTTCGCGGTTCCCGGTGATCTCTTGCCGCAGTTG
>CAWHFP010000032.1:0-26812 GCA_963828445.1 uncultured Actinomycetes bacterium | reverse complement strand
ACCGCACCTTCTGACGGGCATCAATCGGCCCCGTCGGCTGTTGTACAACGTACAGGAGTCAAGAGAAAAGGCAGGAATCGATGTTCCGGACCAGGGACCGTGCCCGCAAGCCGGCCGCTCAGGAGGCGACGGCTGAGATCCAGAAGCCCGACGAGCAGTGGCGCCAGGAGCTGACCCGCGAGCAGTACGGCGTGCTGCGCAAGGGCCACACCGAAATGGCGTTCACCGGCGCGCTGCTCGGTAACAAGAAGGACGGCTCCTACCAGTGTGCGGGCTGCGGGAACGAGCTGTTCAAGTCGGACGCCAAGTTCAACTCCGGCACCGGCTGGCCCAGCTTCTTCGAGCCCGCCGTCGCCGAGGCCGTCGAACTGCGCTCGGACTACAGCATGCTCATGCGCCGCACCGAGGTCCTGTGCCGCCGCTGTGGCGGGCACCTGGGCCACGTCTTCCGCGACGGCCCGCGCCCGACCGGCCAGCGGTACTGCATCAACTCGGCCGCGCTCGCCTTCGAGCCCACGGCCGGCCCGGCCGCCGAGGAGAAGTGACGTGCTGAAGCTCAGGAACCCCAGCGACAGCCACCCCGCGCCCGCCCCGCCGTTCGAGGGCCACGGGCCGGCCGGGGCCGAGCGGGCCACGTTCGCGGCCGGGTGCTTCTGGGGCGTCGAGGCCGAGTTCCGCGCCATTCCCGGGGTGCTGCAGACCTCGGTCGGCTACACCGGCGGGCACGTGCCCGACCCGACCTACCGGAAGGTGTGCGGCCACCGCACCGGCCACGCCGAGGCGGTCGAGGTCTGGTTTGACCCGGCCCAGGTCAGCTACGCCGACCTGGTGCGGATGTTCTGGAACATCCACAACCCGACCAGCCGCAACCGGCAGGGGTTCGACTTCGGCAGCCAGTATCGTTCGGCGATCTTCGTCCACGACGAGGCCCAGCAGGCCGCCGCGATCGAGTCCCGCGACGCGGCCCAGGAAACCCTGAAGCGGCCGATCGTCACCCAGATCACCCCGGCCTCGGCGTTCTACCGGGCCGAGGAGTATCACCAGCGCTACCTGGAGAAGGGCGGCCGGGCCGCCTGCGCGGTCACGGTGAAGTAACCGGCTCCACCTGCCGCAGCACCGCGATCACCGTGCCGTGCTGCGGCCCGCCGGGCGGCCGCCGGACCACCACCCAGTCGCCGGGCCGGACGCCGGGGGCGGTCACCGAGCCCGGCGAGACGTGCAGCAGGCGCAGTTCCTCGCGGGCCACCGCCATGTCCCGGGGCATGCGGCCGACGAACGGCACCCACACCACCTTGTCCGGGTCCCGGATGTCCAGGACCTGCTCGTCGTCGGCGGGCGGCCGGGGCCGGGGGAGCACCCGCACCGTGCGCGGCACCCCCGGCTGATAGGTCAGGTAACCGTCGGCCTTGAGCTGCTTGAGGTAGCGCAGGACGGTCGATGGGCTCCGCAGCCCGGCCGCGGCCGCGATCTCGCGGTTGCTCGGGGAGCACCCGTGCGTGGCGATGTAGCGCTCGATGACCTGAAGGATCTGGCCCTGCCGCGTCATCGAGCCTCCGCCCTCTATGACCCCTTTCTGACGACACTAAATGATCAAGACCCGGCTGCCTATAGCTCTCAGTGAGCGGGCCGCTCCCAGTCCACGACGTGGCCGGCCGGGTGGCGGGTGAAGTCGGGCAGGCCGGTCAGGGCCTGCTCCTCACCACCGGGCGTGTAGGTGACGATCAGCCGCAACGTCCGCCAGCCGGTGTTCATGGTGGAGTGCAGCGTGTTCATCGGGATGTACACCACGTCGCCCTCGCTGACCGGAAACTCTTCGTCCCCGACCGTCTGGGTGCCGGTACCGGAGATCACGTAGATCAGCTCGTCGGCCTGCTCGTGCAAGTGCCTGACGTGGCCCTTCCCGGGGTTGATGATCACCTCACCCTGGGAATTGGCCGCGCCCGGGATCGTTACCGGGGACACGAACCACTTCATCGTCCCCCAGTCGAAGCTGAACGTCTCCACCTGGTCCGGCTGAATGCGCGTCACAGTCATGATCGGGAGGCTAGCGCACCGTCTCGCGCCGCCCCGGAAGACTGGGCCACCCCGGCCAGCAGCCGGACCGCGGGGGCCAGGTCTGACTCGCCGGGCAGGGCGAAGCCCAGCAACAGGGCCGGTGGGTACGGCGCCACGGTGGTGCAGTGGCGGTGCAGTTCGTGCACGGCGACCCCGACGTCCCGGGCCCCGAGCCCGATGGCGCGCTCGTCGGCGCCGTCCGGCAGCTGGGCCAGCAGGTGCAGGCCCGCGGCCGTGCCCTGGATCCGGGCCTCGGGCAGGTGGCGGTGCAGCGCGTCGACCAGGATGTCCCGCTTGGCCCGGTACCGGCGCCGCATCGACCGCAGGTGGCGTTCGAGCGCCGCATCGGAGATGAAGAAGGCCAGCGCCGCCTGGTCCAGGGTCGGAGGCACCACCCCGGTGATCCGGAGCACGTCCTCCACCTCGTCGATCATGCCGGCCGGCGGCACCATCCAGGCCAGCCGGAGCGCCGGGGCCAGTGTCTTGCTGGTGGTTCCGACGAACACGACCCGGTCCGGAGCCAGGCCCTGCAGGGACGCCACCGGCTCGCGGCCGAACCGGTATTCGACGTCGTAGTCGTCTTCGATGATCAGCGCCTGCCGCTGGTGGGCCCAGGCCAGCAGGGCGGACCGGCGTTCGGCGGTCATCACCACCCCGGTCGGGTACTGGTGGGCCGGGGTGATCACCACCGCGTCCACCCCGGTCGCGGCCAGGTCCGAAACGACCAGCCCATCCGCGTCCACCCGCACCGGCACCACGTCCAGCCCGGCGTGTTCGGCGGTGTAGCGCTGCCAGCGCCAGCCGGGGTCCTCGATCGCCACCCGGCGCACGCCCCGGCGGCGGAGCACGTCCCAGATCACGGTCAGCGCCTGGGAGGCCGCGCAGCACACCACGACCTGATCGGGCTCCACCACCACCCCGCGCATCCGGGCCAGGTACCCGGCGATCGCGCTGCGCAGCTCGTAGCTGCCCCGGGGGGCGGCGTAGCCCAGCCGCCGGTCGGGCAGCTCCCGTAGCGCCTGGAGCAGGGCGGCCTTCCACCGGGCGCGCGGGAACGCGTGGTAGTCGGCCTGGCCGGGCCGCAGGTCGTAGCGGTATCGCTGCGGTTCCAGCCGCGGGGCCCGCGGGGCCGGGCTCACGGTCTCGGGCAGCCGGGCCACCCGGGTGGCCGACCCGCGCCGGGCGGCCAGGTAGCCTTCGGCGGCCAGCTGGGCATAGCTGCCCACCACCACCCCCCGGGACACTCCCAGCTGCTGGGCCAGGTCCCGGCTGGGGGGCAGCACCGCCCCTGGGGTCAGCCGGCCGGACCGGATCGCGACCCGCAGCGCGTCCTCCAGCTGACGGCGCAGCGGGCTCCCCGTCTGGAAGGCGACGTCCAGCTCCATGCCTCAGAAACTACTCTGAGCGGCTGAAATTGGATCTATTTATAAGCCGGTGATTGGACCATGCCATAGGACCACAGGCCGAATAGGCTGACCAAGATCGAGTGTGCCGGCACAACCGGCCAACGCGACCACGCAGCGCGGCAGGGAGGGCACATGGCACCGATCCGGGTGCACGAGTTCATCAGCCTGGACGGGGTGATCGACGCCCCGACCTGGACCGCTGACTACGGATTCGACCCGCGGATGGGCGAAGCGATCGGGCAGGCCGTCAGCGCCAGCGACGGCATCCTGCTGGGCCGGACCACCTACCAGATGTTCGAGCCGGCCTGGTCACAGCGCACCGTGGACGACGACCCCGGCGCGCCGTTCTTCAACGACACCGTCAAGTACGTGGTGACCTCGACGCTGACCGAGACCACCTGGCGCAACTCCCAGATCCTCGGGCCTTACGACGCCAAGGAGATCCAGCGCCTGAAGGAGGACGACAGCGCCAGCGGCCTCTACGTCAGCGGCAGCGCCACCCTGGTCCGCGCCCTGCTGGCCGACGGCCTGGTCGACGAGCTGCACCTGTTCGTCTACCCGGTCACCCGCGGGTCCGGCCCGCGGCTGTTCGCCGAGGGCGCGCCCCCGGCCACGTGGGACCGGGCCTGGCGCGGAGCTCTACGACAACGGGGTCTTCTACCTGAAGCTCACCCCGGCGTCGTGATGCAGGCTGCCGCCGCGGGACCGCGCAGGCGGTGGTGGTGAGCCCGGGGCCGTCGGGGGCCGGTCCCGGGCTCACCACCGGCTCGGCCGCCGGGTCAGGCAACGTGCTGGCCGTGGTCGACCTGGACGGCACCCAGGTGACGCTGCGCCGGGCCCTCCGGCCCGACCTGCCCGCCCTGGTGGCTCTGCTGGCCGCCGACGACCTCGGCGCGACCCGCGACGGTATCCGCGGCCAGGCCGACCGGGAGGCCTACGAACGGGCTTTCCAGGCCATCGACCAGGACCCGGCCCAGCTCCTGCTGGTCGCCGACGTCGAGGGCCGGGTCGTCGGCACCCTGCAGCTGTCGTTCATTCCCGGCCTGTCCCGCCGGGGCGCCCTCCGGGCCCAGATCGAGTCCGTCCGCGTCGCCCCCACCATGCGCGGCCGGGGCCTGGGTGAGGCCCTGTTTGCCTGGTCCATCGCCGAAGCCCGCCGCCGCGGCTGCGCCCTGGTCCAGCTCACCACCGACAAGACCCGCACCGACGCCCACCGTTTCTACGGCCGGCTCGGCTTCACCGCCTCCCACGAAGGCCTGAAACTCGACCTCACCGACGGGAACGGTAGCGTTTCCCCGTAGCCAGACGGTCGTGGGTGAGGGAGAGCGGCATGCCGGTACCGGGGGTCGCGCTGGAGCGGCTGGGGTTCTTGACCATCGGGCTGTTCGACGGGGACGATCCCCGGCCCGGCCACGAGACCACGCTGGAGATCATCGAGCTGGGGGAGCGGCTCGGGTTCGACAGCGCCTGGCTGCGGCACCGGCACCTGCAGTACGGCATCTCGTCACCGGTGGCGGTGCTGGCCGCGGCCTCCCAGCGGACCAGCCGCATCGACCTGGGCACCGCGGTCATCCCGCTCGGCTGGGAGAACCCGCTCCGGCTGGCCGAGGACCTGGCCACGGTGGACATCTTGTCCGGCGGCCGGCTCAACCCGGGGATCAGCGTGGGGCCGCCCCGCAACTACGACGACATCAAGGGGGCCCTGTACCCGGACACGGCCGGCCAGGAGGACTTCAGCTACCACCGGGTCGAACGCCTGCTCGACCTGGTCGCCGGCGAGCCGGCCGCCCAGTTCAGTGGCACCGCGGGCTTCGAGGAGTTCTCCGACCGGGTCCAGCCGCACTCACCGGGGCTGCGGAGCCGCCTATGGTACGGCGGAGCCGGGCTCAGCTCGGCCCGGTGGGCCGGCGAGCACGGCATGAACTTCCTGACCAGCAGCGTGGTCCGAGCCGGAGGGCCAGCTGAAGAGCCGGTGCCAGCCGGAGAGCCAGTGCCAGCCGACGGGCGCTGGGACTTCGCCGAGATCCAGCACTCCCACATCCAGGCCTTCCGGGCCGCCCACCCCGACGGCCCGGCGGCCCGGGTTTCCCAGGGCCTGGTGGTGATCCCCACCGACAGCGCCACCGCCGACCAGCGCGACCGGTACGCCGCCTACGTCGAGGCTCGCACCCCGCGCACCGCCTCGCCGCAGGGACCAGCCCGGATGCTGTTCGCCCGCGACCTGATCGGCACCGCCGACGAGATCGCCGAGCAGCTCTACGCCCAGGCCGGCTTCCGCGACGTCACCGAGGTCGCGTTCGCCCTCCCCTTCACCTTCGAGCCCGACGACTACGTCCAGATCCTCACCGACATCGCCCAGAAGCTAGGCCCCGCCCTGGGCTGGGCGCCGGGCCGGTGAGCCGGAGCGGTAGGTGCCTGGGGTCTGGCCCATGGTGCGGGTGAACGTGTCCACGAACGCGCTGGTGGTGGCCCAGCCGCAGCCGTGCGCGGTCTCGGTGACCGTGGCCCCGTCGGACAGCTCGATCATGGCGTGGAACACCCGGACGTTGGTCCGCCACTGCGGGTAGGTCATGCCGAACTCGCTCCGGAACAGCCGGGTCAAGGTCCGCTCGCTGACGCTGGCCTGGCGGGCCAGCCAGGCCAGCGACCGGGGCTGGCGCAGGTCTCCGGTCACCAGCTCGCAGGCGTGGGCCAGCCGGGAGTCGCGCGCGGCGGGCAGGGCCAGCGGCTGCTCATGGGCCCGGCGCAGCCGGTCGAGCAGCACCGCCCTGATCCGCAGCGCTTCGCCGTCCGGCAGGCCCGGCTCGGTGCCGGTCACCAGCAGCTCGCGGAGCAGACTGTCCACGGCCACGATGGTGGGCGACGTGTCCGGCAGCGGCGCCGTCGCGGCGTCAAATCCGATCGTGTGCACCGAGGTGGGGCCGTAGGCCCGGTGCTCGTGCCAGGTGCCCGCGGGTACCCAGGCGGCCCGGTCCCGGGAGGCGACCCAGGCGCCCTGTTCGGTGTGGATGGCCAGGACCCCGGTGCTGACGTAAATGAGCTGGTGATAGTCATGGCTGTGCCGGTGGACGACCGCGCCGGGGCCGTGCCGGTGGAGCAACTCGCTGGTGTGGGGATGGGTCAGCGGGCTGACCGTTCCGCGGGACCGTTGGCTGTTTTGCGACATCGATAGGCAGAATAACGGAAGCCGGACGTGCAATCGGTGGGCAGGATGGATACCTGTGAGTGACACGAATACGTCCCGCCGCCGGAGCCGCCTCCGGCAGGTGGCGCTGGATACCCGGCCGCTGAGCGTTCCGGCCTTCCGGCGTACGTTCGCCGGTCAGGGGGCCTCCTACATCGGCACGATGGTGACCGAGGTCGCGGTCCCGGTGCAGATCTACGCGGACTCGCATTCGTCCCTGTACGTGGGCCTGGCCGGCCTGGCCGGGCTGGTCCCGATCACGATCTTCGGCCTGTACGGGGGCGCGGTCGCCGATGCGGTCGACCGGCGCCGGCTCTATCTGTGGTCATCGACGGTGACCTGGGCCGTCACGCTGGTCCTGCTGGCCCAGGCCCTGATCGGGCTGCGGTCGGTGGGGCTGCTGCTGGCCCTGGTCGTGGTGCAGTCGGGCGGCTTCGCGGTGTCGTCCTCGACCCGCGGCGCGATCATCCCCTCCATCGTCCCGATCCCGATGATCCCGGCCGCCAACACGCTCAGCTACACGGCCGGCAACATCGGCCAGGTCCTCGGTCCGCTGGTGGCCGGGGTGCTGGTGGGGCTGCCGCACGGGTTCGCCTACGCCTACGGGGCCGACGCGATCCTGTTCACCACCGCGCTGTATTCGACGTTCCGGCTGCCGTCGCTGCGGCCGGTGACCGCCACCGGCCGGGCCGGGGTCCGGGCGGTGGCCGATGGCATCGCCTTCATCGCCCGGCACCCGATCCTGCTCATGTCGTTCGTGCTCGACATCGCGGCCATGACCCTGGCCATGCCCCGGGCGTTGTTCCCGGAGGCGGCGGCCGTCCGGTTCCACGGCGGCGTCGGCCTGCTCTACTCGTCGATCGCGATCGGCTCGATCCTGGCCGGGCTGTGCAGCGGCTGGATCGGCCGGGTCAAGCGCCAGGGCATGGCCCTCACCGGGGCCGTGGCCTGCTGGGCCCTGGCCGTGGTGGCGGCCGGGCTGGCTCGCAGCTTGTGGCTGGCTGTGGTCCTGCTGGCCGTGGCCGGCGCCGCCGACCTGGTCAGCGTGGTCTACCGGCAGACGATCCTGCAGACGTACGCCCCCGACGAGATGCGCGGCCGCATGCAGGGCGTCTTCACGGTGGTGGTCACCGGCGGCCCGCGCCTGGGCGACCTCCGGGCCGGGGCCATGGCCGCCGCCACCGGCCTCACCATCGCCTGGTCCGGCTCGGCCGCCCTCTGCTTCGCCGTCGTCGTGATCATCGGCGGCACCGTCCGCTCCTTCTGGCACTACCAGCCGGCCGTTACGGCTGACCCGGACGAGCCGGACGAGAGTGCGGGCGAGGCGGCTCAGGCCGATGCGGAAGACTCGCGGCGGGCGTCGTAGCCGGTGCGGGCGGCGGCGATCTCCTGGCGGTGGGCGCGGGTCCAGGACACCAGGCCCTCGATGGCCACCAGCAGGCTCTGGCCGAGGCCGGTCAGGGCGTAGTCGACCCGGGGTGGCACGACCGGGTGGACGGTGCGGGTCACCAGGCCGTCGCGTTCCAGGTGGCGCAGGGTCAGGGTCAGCATGCGCTGGCTGATCTCGTCGATCTCGCGGTGCAGTTCGGTGAACCGGTGGGATCCGGTCCCCAGCAGCTCGATGACCAGCAGCGACCACTTGTCGGCCAGCCGGTCGAGCAGATCGCGGATCTCGCACGAGGTGGTGTCCCGCACGCAGGAGCCTGGGTCAGGCACATCGGTGTGCGTGGCTGACATCAAAGTGCCGTCTTCCATATTTCTCATCCTTACTGAAGATTGGGTCACGAACAAGAAGTAACCAACGACGCTGGAGGCCTCCGTGGAACTGGGCGTGATCTTGCCGTCGATGTCGCGGCGGGAGGGCCGGCCCGGCGACGTCCCGGCCGCGGCCCGGCAGGCCGAACAACTCGGGTTCGAGTCGGCCTGGGTGGTCGACCAGCTGGTGGCCGGGACCGGGGTGCCGGTGCTGGACAGCCTGACCTCGCTGGCCGGGGCGGCCGCCGTGACCGCGCGCATCAAGCTTGGCGTCGGCGTGCTCATCGTGCCGCTGCGCCCGGTGGCCTGGACCGCCAAGCAGGTCGCCACCCTGCAGTACCTGTCCGGCGGCCGGGTCCTGCTCGGGCTGGGTGTCGGTGGTGACCGGCATGCCGCGTCCTGGGACGCGGTCGGCGTGCCCCGGCGGGAACGGGGGCGCCGCACCGACGAGGCCCTGCGCCGGCTGCCGGACCTCATCGCGGGCAAGCCCGCCCCGCTCACCCCGCACGGCGGCGACGTCGTGCTCAGCCCGGGCATGCCCGTCCCGCCCATCGTCATCGGCGGCAACTCCGACGCGGCCGCCCGGCGGGCCGGCGAGTTCGGCGACGAGTGGTTCGTTCTGGCCGGCGTTGACGAGATCCCGGGCTTTCAGGCCCGGGCCGCCGAGCAGGCCGCCCGCTTCGGCCGCCCCGCCCCCGCCATCACCACCAGCGTGATGGCCGTCCTCGACGGCGACCCGTCCGTCCCCGACCGCGACACCCTGATCAGCTCGCTGGTCGACCCGGACGGCATGTTCGGCATCCCGGCCGCGGCCGCCCCGGACGCCTTCCTGACCGGTGACCCCTCGGTCCTGGCCGCCCACCTGGGCCGCCTGGCCGCGACCGGCGTCCACCGCACCATTATCCAGTTCGCCGGCGGCGACTGGTCCCGCCAGACCGAATTGGCCGCCGAAGCCATGTCGCAGCTGGCCTAAGCGGGGTAGGAGCTGCCCCTCACGGAGGCCCCCGGCCCGGGCCTTGAGCCGGGCTCCCGGGATGGGGCTTGGCTGGGTGGCTGGGGGGGGGCCGCCCGGCCTGCGAGGCGCGGGCGGCGGCCCGCGTCACCGCCCGCACTCCCGGGTGGAGAGCCCCGCAGCTCCTGTGTCGCCGAGGCTCCCTGCTTCCGCGTCACAGAGGCCCCATCAGCTTCAAGATCCATTGCCGGGCAGCGTTTGCAGTCGTATTCACTGCAAATGCCACCCGGCAATGGATCATGAATCGGCCAGTCTGATAAGAAGAAGGTGATAGCACGGGAGCCAGCTGGCGGCGCCGCGACACCCGCTGATAACAGCAAGAAGCAGCGAGCGGGAGCCTGGGGTGGGACGTGAAACGGCCCGGACCAGCGAAGACGCGGGGCCGGGCCGTTGGTGCCTGGGGGCGTGGAGCTCAGAGGCCGAGCTCGGCTTCGAAGCTGCCTTCCTCGAGGCGCTCCTTGATGGTGACCAGGAAGCGGGCCGCGTCGGCGCCGTCGACCAGGCGGTGGTCGTAGGTGAGGGCCAGGTAGACCATGGAGCGGACCGCGATGACTTCGCCCAGGGCGGGGTCGTCGACCACGACCGGGCGCTTGACCACGGTGCCGGTGCCGAGGATGCCGACCTGCGGCTGGTTGATGATCGGGGTGTCGAACAGGGCGCCCCGGCTGCCGGTGTTGGTCAGGGTGAATGTGCCCCCGGCCAGCTCGTCCGGGTTGACCTGGCCGGACCGGGTCCGGTTGGCCAGGTCGGCGATCTTGCGGGCCAGGCCGCCCAGGTTGAGGTCACCGGCGTTGTGGATGACCGGCACCATCAGGCCGCGCTCGGCGTCCACCGCGATGCCCAGGTGCTCGGCGTCGTGGTAGGTGACCTGGTTGTTGGCCGTGTCGATGACCGCGTTGAGCTTGGGGTGGACCTTGAGGGCCTCGATCGCGGCCAGCGCGAAGAACGGCAGGAAGCTGAGCTTGACGCCCTCACGAGCCTCGAAGTCCTGCTTGGCCCGGGCCCGCAGCCGCGCGATCGCGGTGACGTCGGCCTCGACCACGGTGGTCAGCTGAGCCGAAGTCTGCAGCGATTCGACCATCCGCTGGGCGATGACCTGGCGGGGCCGGGACAGCCGCTGGGTGGTGCCGCGCAGGGCCGACGGCACGATGGCCGGGCGGGACGGCGCGGACGGCGCGGTGGCACCGCCGGCCGGAGCCTGACCAGCCGCCGCAGCCTGACCAGCCGCCGGGGCGGCCGGAGCCGGAGCGGCCGGGGCCTCCGGAGCCGCCGCGGGCTGCGCCTGGGCCGCTGCCTCCTGGTCACGCCGGGTGCGGGCCGCGTCGAGCACGTCCTGCTTGCGGATCCGGCCGCCGACGCCGGTGCCGGCCACCGACTCCAGGTCGACGCCGTGCTCGGCGGCGAGCTTGCGGACCAGCGGGGTCACGTAGGGGCCGTCGCCGCCGGTGGACGCCTGGGCCGGAGCCTCAGCCTGCTGAGCCGGAGCCTGCGGAGCCGGCGCCGGCGCGGCCGGCTGCTGCGGCGCGGGCGGGGCCTGCGGCTGGGGCGGCGGCGCCTGCTGCTGCGGCTGGGACCAAGCCGGGGCCGGTGCGGGGGCGGCGGCCGGCGGAGCCGCGGCCGCGGCGCCGTTGGTACCGGAGTCGGGGGTGTCGCCGCCGTACCCGCCCGGCTGCGGTGCTGGTTCCTGAGCGGGGGCCTGTGCCTGCGGGGCGGACTGCGCCGGCGCCTCCGGCGCGGGAGCCGACGGAGCCTCCTGAGCCGGAGCCGACGGAGCCGCCTGCTCCTGCGAAGCCTGCTGCGCCTGGGCGCCCTGGTCGCCGTCCGACGACGGTGCCCCGCCGGAGCCGGCGCCGTCGCCTTCCTCGATCACCGCGAGCTGCGCGCCGACCTCGACGGTCTCGTCCTCACCCACGGCGATCTCGCGCAGCACGCCGGCCGCGGGCGAGGGGATCTCGGTGTCGACCTTGTCCGTCGACACCTCGAGAAGCGGCTCATCCGCCTCCACGCGCTCGCCTTCCTTCTTGAGCCAGCGCGTGACGGTGCCCTCCGTGACGCTCTCACCGAGCTGGGGCATGGATACCGAGACCGACATTGTTCCCGTGACTCCTTCGTAAGCTCACGCGGGCCATTGTGAGGCGTGTACGTGTCAGGCGTGTACGTGCAGGGGCTTGCCGGCGAGGGCCAGCATGGCCTCACCGATGATCTCCGACTGGGTTGGGTGCGGGTGGATCAGCTGGGCCACGTCGGCCGGCTCGGCTTCCCAGTTGAAGATGAGCTGGCCTTCGGCGATCAGCTCGCCGACGCGGCTGCCGACCAGGTGGATACCGAGCACGCGGCCCGGGCTGCCGTCCTCGTTCTTGGCCGCGATGACCTTGCCCGCGCCCTGCGTCTGCAGGATCACGCTGCGGCCGTTGCCGCCCAGCGGGTAGGTGAACTCCACGGTCTCGATACCGCGGTCGGCGGCCTGGGCCGAGGTGATCCCGACCGACGCGACCTCGGGGTCGCAGTAGGTGATCCGCGGCACGCCGTCGTAGTCGATGGGGTGCACCTCGAGCCCGCCGACCCGCTCGGCCACCATGATGCCCTCGCCGAAGCCCACGTGGGCCAGCTGCGGGGTCGCGATCAGGTCCCCCACCGCCGAAATAGTCGGCACCGAGGTCCGGCAGTACTCGTCGACCTTGACGTAGCCGCGCTCCATCTCCACGCCGACCTGCTCGTAGCCGAGGTCGGCGGAGACCGGGCCGCGGCCCACCGCGACCAGCAGCAGGTCCGCGTCCAGGGTCTTGCCGCCGGCCAGGGTCACCTGCACCCCGGTGTCGGTGTGCTTGACGCTTTCGAACCGGGCCCCGAGCTCGAAGCCGATGCCGCGGCGGCGGAACGCCCGCTGCAGCAGCTTGGCGCTGGACTCGTCCTCCAGCGGCACCAGCTGCGGCATCATCTCCACGATCGTGACCTCAGCCCCGAACGAACGCCACACGCTGGCGAACTCGACGCCGATGACCCCGCCGCCAAGGATGATGACCGAGTTGGGCACCCGCCCGTAGGTGAGCGCGTCGTCGCTGGAGATGACCCGCTCGCCGTCCAGCTCCAGGCCGGGCAGGCTCTTCGGCACCGACCCGGTGGCCAGCACGATGTGCTCGCCCTCGTAGATCGTGTCGCCCACCTGCACCTGGGTCGGCGAGATCAGCGTGCCGTAGCCGTCGATCATGTCGATCTTGCGGCTGGCCAGGGTGGACTGCAGGCCCTTCCAGAGCCGGTCCACCACCTTGTTCTTGTACGACTGCACGCCGTCGATGTCGATGCCGTCGTAGCTCGACTTGACGCCGAACGTCTCGCTCTCGCGGGCCTGGTCGGCGATCTCGGCCGAGTGCAGCAGGGCCTTGGTCGGGATGCAGCCCCGGTGCAGGCAGGTCCCGCCGACCTTGTCCTTCTCGATCAGCGCGACGCGCTTGCCCATTTCAGCTGCGCGCAACGCGCAGGCGTATCCTCCGCTGCCGCCGCCGAGCACGACGATGTCGTAGGCGGCGCTGCCCTCTGCCACGGAACGCTCCCTCTATCTGTTCATGTCAAAGTCGCTGTATGCATCATTTCACCCTGGCGGACCGGTCTGGAGGCGAGTTTGCCCACGCAGACGGCTCACCGAAAGTGAGTCTGCCCACGAAGCAACGCGGAAGAACCGTTCATTCCGTGGGTAGTTTGCCCATCGCCACGTCCTCGGCGATCTGGACCAGGGCGCGGGCGGCCGCGCCGGTCCCGCCGCGCGGGGTGTAGCCGAAGGGGCCGGACTCGTTGTAGGAGGGGCCGGCGATGTCCAGATGGGCCCAGGCCACACCGTCCGGCACGAACTCGCGCAGGAAGACCCCGGCCACCAGCATGCCGCCGTTGCGGTCACCGGACACGTTGGTCAGGTCGGCCACGGTCGAGTCCAGGCCCTTGCGCAGTTCCTCCGGCAGCGGCATGGCCCAGGCGGGCTCGCCGGAGCGGACCGAGGCGTCGGCGACCCCGGCCGCCAGTTCGTCGTCGTTGGCCATCACCCCGGCCACCCGGGACCCCAGCGCCACCACCTGCGCCCCGGTCAGGGTGGCGATGTCGATCAGCAGATCGGGGGAGTCGTCGGCCGACTTGGCCATGGCGTCGGCCATGACCAGGCGGCCTTCGGCGTCGGTGTTCAGCACCTCAACGGTCTTGCCGCCGCGGATGGTGATCACGTCGGACGGCCGCTGGGCCGATCCGCTCGGCATGTTCTCGGCCATGGCCAGGTAGCCGACCACGTTGACCGCGGGGCGCAGGGCCGCGATCGCCTGCAGCGCGCCGAGCACGGCGGCGGCCCCGCCCATGTCGGACTTCATCCACTCCATGGACTTGGGCGGCTTGAGCGACAGGCCGCCGGAGTCGAAGGTGATGCCCTTGCCGACCAGGGCCAGCGTGCGGGTCGCGTCCGGGTGGGTGTAGGCCAGCCGGACCAGCCGCGGCGGGTGCACCGAGCCCTGCCCGACGCCGAGGATGCCGCCGTAGCCGCCCTCGGCCAGCTGGTGCTCGTCCAGCACCTCGATGTCCAGGCCGCAGGCGGCGGCCACCCGCTGGGCCTCGGCCGCGAACGTGGCCGGCACCAGGTCGGACGGTCCGGTGTTGACCAGGTCACGGACCAGGGTCACCGCGTCGGCCAGCACCTGGGCCCGCTCAGCGGCCGGGTCGGCCGTCTCGGCCGGGAGGCTGGTCAGCAGGGTCAGCTCGGCGTCGGTGGTGATGCCGGTGGTGCGGTAGCGGCGGAACGCGTAGCCGCCGAGCAGCGCGCCCAGGGCCACCGCGCCGGCTTCGGCCGCGTCCCGGGCGGGCAGCGCCAGCACGATGTGCCGCTTCTCGCCGCGGCCCGCGCTGGCCGAGCCGTTCAGGCCGGGACCGGCCGCGGTGCCTGCCGAATGGCGACCCGCGGTCAGCACGCGCACCGCCGCCCCGGCCCCGCGCCGCAGGGTCTCCGGGTCGAACCGGGCGTCCTCGCCGTCGCCGAGCCGGCCCAGGCCCACCGCCACGATCACCGGGACCGGCAGCTGGCCGGCCGTGGGGATCTTGGTCACTTCCTCGGGCCGGCCGGTCGCGTCGAGCGCGGTGAGCAGGTCGGTCAGGGTGCCGCCGAGCGCATCGTCCACATCGCCCGCGCCCGGAGCGGGGCGGGGCCCGTCAGCTCCCTGGACTACGCCGACGATGAGGGCGTCGGCCTCGGTGGCGCGCGCCGACGCCTCGCTGGTGTGAATCATCATCGTCACCCTGCCGATGCTAGTGCCTGAACGGAGCCTCGCCCATCACGCCCCGTTCCGGCGTCGGGCCTGCTCACCCGTTACTTGGTGGCTCGGCGGCGGAACCGGGCGGGCGCGGCCGGCCGAAGTCAGGCCACAACACGACGGCGGGGGGCGTGTTTGAAATAGACCCTATTTCACGCTTGCCGTTGAATTTGACCGCCTCGGGCGATGTGTGCCGGATCTGTGTCCTGGCGGGCGGGCTGGCCGCCCTCCCGATACGGCCTCCCGATACGGCCTCCCAGGCCGGATGCGGCCGTCCAGCACTGGCCGTGGTCAGCTGATCGCGGTGACCAGCAGGCAGGCGGCAGTGCCCGTCTCGGCGACCGCGCCGAGCACGTCGCCGGTGATCCCGCCCAGCCGCCGCGACGCGTACTCGGCCAGGCCCGCGCCGGCGACCAGGCCCGCGGCCACCGCCACCGGCACAATCCACTCCACCGGGACCGCGGCCACCGCCGCGGCCAGGAAGATCCCGGCCACCGCCACCGCCAGCACCAGGACGGTCAGCAGCACCGCGGCGACCGGGGAGACGCTGTCCGCGACCAGGGCGCCCAGCCCGTCCGGCCGGGCCGCGGGCACACCGCGGCGGCAGGCCCAGGTGACGGCCAGCCCGCCGGTGACCGCGGCCACGATGACCGCGGGCACCCCGCGGCCGGAACTGTCGGCCTGGGTGAGCCCGGCCACCTGGATCAGCAGCACCAGGACCAGGGTGACCACGCCGAACGGCCCGATGTCCGAGCGGCGCATCACGGCCAGGGCCCCGTCGGCGGGCCGCCGGCTGCCCAGCCCGTCGGCCAGGTCGGCCAGCCCGTCCAGGTGCAGGCCGCGGGTCAGCACGGCCAGCGTCCCCACCGCCAGTACCGAGGCCACCAGTGACCCGGTGTGCAGCAGGTGGCCGAACACGTACAGCACGGCGGCGGCGATGACCCCGAGCACCAGGCCGACCAGCGGTGCCCAGAGCATCGCTTCGGCCGCGGCCAGCCGGGACGGCCCGCCCGGCTCGGCCGGACCCGGATCGGCTGGCTGGCCCGGCCCGTGACCTTCCATATTTTTATCGAAGGCTGGGATGAGGGAGCCCGGCAAAATGCTGAGCAGCGTCACCGACAGCCTCAGCCCGTCCCGGCTCATACCGGCCACCCGTCCCCGCTCATGATCGTTCACCTTAGGGCGAACGGGCCCGGCCCAGCGGCATCTTCCGCGCCCCGTAACGGACACGTACTATCTCAACTATGGCGGAATGGTGGTCGATCGAGGTCTTCCACGCCGACCAGTCGGCCCGGCGGTGGAAAGACTCCTACGAGGACGCGCTGATCGAGGCGGCCCTGGCCCACGGGGTGAGCGACTGGGCCTGGCACGAGCACCGGACCGGGGTCGTGCTGGAAGTGCGGTTCGACAACGACGCAGCCTGGGAGGTGTTCCGGGCCCTGCCCGCGGTCCGCGCGGCCCTGGACGCGGCCCCGGACCCGGTCAACGGCCTGATCGTCTACAAGGGGCGCGGGGGCACGTCGGGTTCCCGCTGGCCACGCCGCCGCGGGCCCAAGCCGAGCGCGGACGCGCTGGCCCGGCCGAGCCGGCCGAAGAGAAGGTGCTCGACCTGACCGAGGTCGCGCCGCCCGGGTTGTGACGCCACGCCCGGTAAGCGGTTTGCCGGCCCTGGTGAATCCATCCCCGGGCACAGGGCAGGATAAGTACATGAGCGATACGCGAGTCACCGCGGACGACCTGCGCGCCGCGATCGAGCGGACGGGGTACTACCCGGGGCTGGTCACCGACGCCGTCTGGTCGACGCTGGGGGCCGAGCCGGTCACGGCGTACGTCGTGTGGCACGACGCGATCTTCGACCCGGGCATGGAGGTCCGGCGGCACATCACGGTGCTGGCCCTGACCCCGACCCGGCTGATCTACTCCCACACCGACGAGCACTCGGCCGAGGAGCCGGACGGCCGCCCGCAGGCCGAGACCAGCACCGAGGCGGTCCGGTTCTCCCGGGTGTCGTCGGTGGCGCTGACCCGGGTGGTCCCCGATCCGGCCTCGTACGTGGCCGGGGTCACGATGCCGACCGAGGTGGTGCTGACCATCGGCTGGAACGTGCTGTCGCACGTGGAGCTGGAGCCGGCCCACTGCGGCGACGAGAACTGCGAAGCCGACCACGGCTACATGGGCACGATCACCGCCGACGACCTGACCCTGCGGATGAGCGAGGCGGCCGACGGTGAGGACCAGGTCCGGCAGGTGCTGTCGTTCGCGGCCGCGCTGTCCGACGCGACCGTCGGCAACAGCCGCTGAGGACATTGCCGTAAGCCTTACGTAAGTGACAGGATGACGCGGGTGACACCGGAGCCGAGAACCGCGCCTCTTGTGCCTTCTTACGGCTCCCGGACGCTGGCCGAGCTCGGCTCGTCCGTCCTGGCCGCCGTCGGCGGGTCCGGCACCAACCCCCTCGGCCTGCCCCTGACCCGCAAGGTCTGCCTGCTGGTGGTGGACGGTCTCGGCTGGGAGCTGCTCCGCGACCACCCGGCCGCGGCGCCGTTCCTGAACGAGCTGGCCATGAACGCCCAGCCGCTGGCGGCCGGCTTCCCGGCCACCACGGTGACCAGCCTGACCTCGCTCGGCACCGGCTCGGCGCCGGGCCAGCACGGCGTGCTCGGCTACCAGGTCCGGATCCCGGACGAGCACCGGCTGCTGAACGGCCTGCGCTGGGACGACCGGATCGACCCCGAAACCTGGCAGCCGCGGCGCACCATCTACGAGCGCGCGGTGGCGGCGGGCATCGCCGCCTACTACGTGGCCCCGCGGGCGTTCCGCCGCAGCGGCCTGACCCGGGCGGCCGTGCGCGGGGCGCAGTACCGGCCCGCCGACAGCATGGGCGCCCTGGCCGGGGAGGCGGGCAACGCGCTCCGCGAGGCCGACGAGGTGCTGGTCACCGTGTACCACGGGGACCTGGACGGCACCGGTCACGGCCTCGGGGTGGCCTCGGACTCCTGGTATTACCAGCTCGCCCACGTGGACAAGCTGGCCGAGCAGATCGCCGGGGCGATGCCCAGCGACAGCGCGCTGTACGTCACCGCCGACCACGGCATGGTCGACGTGCCCGCCGAGGACCGCGTCGACGTGGACGACACCCCGGACCTGCGGGCCGGGGTGCTGCTGCTCGGCGGCGAGCCGCGGGCCCGGCACGTCTACGCCCACCCCGGCGCCGAGGCCGACGTGCTGGCCGCCTGGCGCGAGGTGCTGGGCAGCCGGGCCTGGGTGGTGTCCCGCGAGGAAGCCATCAAGGAGAACTGGTTCGGCCCGGTCGACCCGGCCATGATCCCGCGCATCGGCGACGTGATCGCCGCGCCCGCCGGCAACTGGGGCATCGTGGCCACCGAGACCGAGCCCCGCGAGTCCGCGCTGACCGGCATGCACGGCTCCCTGGTCCCCGCCGACCAGCTGATCCCCCTGCTCACCCTCGCCGTCAGCTGACCAAGTCCCCCGCCGCCGGGTGTATCAGCGGCGGGGCCGCGGCCTCCGCTTCGGTGGGGGGCGTGGCAAAGGGGGACGTGATGGTGAACCTGGACGGCGGCGGCGCGCCTTGCCTGGTGGTGCTGGCTCCGGAATCGGATCGAGGCCGGCGGATACCGCTGACCGGGGAGCGCCTGATCGTGGGGCGGGAGCAGGGCTGCGACGTCCGGTTCGATGACCTCGGCGTCAGCCGGACCCACGCCGCCGTGCAGCGGCACGGCGAGGCGGTCTTCGTGGAAGATCTCGGCTCGTCCGGCGGCACGTTCGTCAACGGAGCCCTCACCACCGCCCTGCGCGAGCTGCGCTCCGGCGACCTGCTGGCCTTCGCCTCGGTGACCGCCCGCCTGGAGGGTGGCCCGGTCAGCCTGGCCCGCGTGGCCGACACCAGCACGATGGTGCATCCCGCTGCGCCCGCGCCCGCACCTACGCCGCGTCCGGGCAGGCTGGCGAGGTCCAGTGCCATCACTACCTCCAGCACCTCAGCCAGCAGCGCGAGAGCTTCCTGGCTGGTGTCGCTGCGACCAGGACCAGGGCGCGCTGGCTGGCCTGGACCGGCCTGGTGCTGTTCGGAGTGGGCGCGGGCACGTTCGCCGCGGCCGACCTCAGTTTCCTCAAGCAGCTCGCTGCCGCCATCCGGACCGGCACGGCGCTGCCGTCGGCGGCCAGCCTGTTCGGCCGCGAGGTCGCGGGCGTCCCCCTGGGGCTGGCCGACGGGTCGCTGGCCCTGGTGGGGCTGATGCTGCTGATCACCGGGATCGCGCTGTACCTCCTGGCGGCCGCGCGCCGCCGCCGGGCTGATCGCGATTTCACCCCGCGCCCGGCCGGCCCGGTGGCGCCAGCTCGCGCCGCGCAGTGCGGATGAGCCAGGTCAGGGCGGCGGCGATCACGGCGTAGCTGGCGGGCTGGGCGCCGGCGGCCAGCATCGCGGCCAGGCTCACCGCGGCCGCCACCGCGAACCGCAGCGCGAGCACGAGTGGCCGGCCGCGCCGGACCCGGCCCCGTCCGCGCCCCTGTCTCCGGCGGTGCCGGTCGGGCCGGTCGGCCAGGGCTTCCCGGCGGCAGGCCGCCGTGCGCACGTCGGTGTAGGCGGCCGCGGCCGCCGCGAACACCGGCGGGTCACCGCCGTCGTCGCGGTCGGGGTGGGTGGCGGCGGCGACCCGGCGCCAGGCGGCCCGGACCTCGTCGTCGGTCAGGTCCGGCCGGGCGGGCAGGCCCAGGGCGGCGAACGGGTCGCCGCTCATGCCCGCGCCCGCCCGAACGCCTCGTCCAGGAACGCGGCCACCTCCGCCGCCACCCGAGCCTCCGGCCCCGGGACGGCCGGCTCGGCGGCGGGAGCCGGGACGGCCGGGGCCGGGGCCGGGGGAGCGGTGACCCGGGGCAGCGCGGCCGGGGCCGCCACCACGCGTTTCACCTGGATGTAGGAGACGCCGCCCTGGTGCACGTAGGCCACCTGCCCGACCCCGAGCCCGCGCACCAGGTCCGGGTCGACCACCGGGGTCAGCCGCGACCGCGACGAGCCTTCCTCACTCCAGGCCGGGCCGCCGGTCAGCCGCCGGGTGCTGTCCACCGTGGAACGATTCCCGGCCAGGCCCACCACCGGGTCCGGGTGCGGCGTCCGGAGCAGCCAGACCCCGCCCTCAGCCGTGGCCGCGATGCGGTAACGCTCGTCCTCGTCGGCGGCCAGGCCCTGCCACGACTGGGCCGACACCTGCACGGCCAGGCCGAGCGAGCGGGCCCGTTCGTACAGGGCCCAGATCGGCAGCCGCCGGGAGACGGCGCTGAATTCATCGACGGCCAGCAGGACCTCGGCGTCCCGGCCCGGCCCGGTGATGTAGCTGGTCAGCAGGTCGACCAGGGCGCGGGCCTGGGCTTCGGCGACCCGGGTCTCGGCGGTGCCCTCGAGGATGCAGTACCAGACGTCAGCGTCGGCGAAGCTGCCCGGCTGGTCGAAACCGGGCCCCAGCCGCCGCCACAGGGACCGGAACCGCAGGGCCACGTCGGCGATCAAGTGGGCCCCCGACCGCAGGGTGGCCAGCGCCTCGCCCGCGGATTCGCCTGCCGTGGCGTAGGCGGCCGTCAGCCAGTCCAGGTCCAGCCGGCTCAGGAAGTCTGCCGCCCCGGCCGGCGGGCCACCCGGAGCCTGCACGGCCAGGGCCACGATCGCCTCCATCACGTCCGCGTAGTAGGCGGCCGAACCGGTGCCGTGCTCGACCAAGTCCAGCAGGGTGCTGGTCAGCCGGCCCGGCGGCAGGTCCCACAGGCAGAGCGAGGCGTCGTCCGGCCACACGGCGGTGGACCGGGCCCCGGCCTCGCGCAGCACCCGGCGGGCCCGGTTGGCGATCCGGCGCGAGTCCGCGCCGCCCTTGCAGTCCAGCACCACCAGCAACGGGGGCTGCCCGGTGCCCGCCGCCTGCCGGGTCAGCGCGCCCGCCATGAAGCCCGCCCACAATCTCAACAGCAGGGTGGTCTTCCCGGTCCCGGTGGTCCCGATCACCACCTGGTGCGAACGGAGCCGCCGGTAGGGCAGGACCGCGATCGGCCGGGACGGGTGGCGGACGGCGCGGATGGTGCCGCCGATCGCCACCTCGCCGTGGCGCCGGGTCAGCGGCACCGCCCCGGGGGCGGCGATCCGGGCCCGGGCGCTGCGCACCTGCAGGCGCCACTGCCGCTGGTCGAAGGCGGCCGCCGACCCCGGCGACAGGCCGCCCGCGCCGGTCTGCAGCCGGTGGATCCGGTAGCTCCAGGCCAGGCCGCCCAGGGCCAGGCCCAGTGGCACCGCGACCGGGGCCACCGTCACCGCCGCCGCGGCCAGCTGCCCGGCCGCGGCCAGCGCCCACATGCTCAGCCAGGCATGGTACGGCGCGTCGGTCACCCGGGGCCGGGCCAGCGCGCTGGCGGCCAGCCAGACCGCGACCGCGGGCAGGCACCACAGGGCCGCCCCGTACAGCCGCCGCGGCGGCCACCCGAACTGCCACGCGGCCACCGCCGAGCCCGCCGCCACCAGCGACACCGGCGCCGCCGCGGCCAGCAGGGCCACCGCCGCGGTGACGGTCAGCAGCCGCCGGAGCCCGCGCCCGGCCTGGCGCAGCAGCAGTAAGGCCAGATATTGCCGGATCACCCGGCCGCCTCCAGGGCGGCCGGCCCGGGCAGGTCCCGGACCTCGATCCGGGCCGCGGCCGGCCCGAGGTTGTGCCGGGCCCGCAGCACGGTCGGCCGGGCCGACGGTGAGCACACGTACAGCGCCCGTGCGTGCCGGGCCGGCCGCCCCGGCACCCGGGCCTCGGCGGCCGGCCCGCCGTAGTCGCCGGTCCGGGCCAGCAGGTCCCGCATGATGGCCGTGGTCCGGCTGACCGTCTTGCGGGTCAGTTCGGCTTCGATGGCCCAGCACTCACCGGACCAGGCCACCGCGGCCCCGTCTCTGCTGGCACTGTCCGGCCAGTGCACCTCGCCGTCGGGCAGGTGCCCGCGCAGCCCGGTCCGGGTGCCGGCCCGGGCCCGCAGCCGCCGTTCGCTGCGCCAGAACGCGCCCGCCCGCTGGTACCCGGCGGTGGCCTCCAGGGCCAGCCGGACCGTGGCCACGGCCCGGATGTGGGCCAGCCGGGACAGCGCGGGCGGGATCGGCGCGTACCGCAGCCCGCAGGCGGCCAGCCCGGCCCGGGTCAGCCAGATCCAGGCCGGCCCGGGACCGAGCCGGGCCGACTCCGCGTACCCCAGCCGGCGCCAGCGGCCCACCGCCGCCCAGGCCTGGGGCACGGAGCCGCCCAGCACCGTGGCCAGCAGGTCGGCCTGGAGCCCGTACATGTCGCCGGTGTAGAGCATGCCGCTGATGTCCCGGTCGCCCAGCCCCCGCGGGACCGGGCCGGGACGTGTCGCCTGCGCCCGCTCAGCCATGACTGGGCCACATGATGCTCCGCGCCGGCCCGGCCGTCCTGCGTTCAGCGCCTCGGGCCGGCCGAAGCTTCTGCCGAAGTTTTGTGGGATTTTGTCGGCAACCGCAGATAATGGCGGCATGACGCGCGGACGAAAGCCGGCCCTGGCCCTGGCCCTGCTGACCGGCGGGGCCAGCGCGCTGGCCGAGACCGGCGGCCCGTGAGGGACCGCGATCGAGGTACCCGGCATCACGGCCCTGAACCAGGGGGCGGGCGCCGGGGCCACCATGGCGATTTCGTGCCCGGCCGCCGGGGCCTGCACGGCGGCCAGCACCTACCTCGACCCGGCAGGCCACGACCAGGCGTTCGAGGCGGCCGAACGCGGCGGGGTGTGGGGTCCGGCCACCCCGATCCCGGGCGCCGCGGCCCTGAACGCGGGTCCCGACGGCCAAGTCAACGCGCTGTCGTGCACCTCGGCCGGGAACTGCGCGGCCGGTGGTTACTACACGGACAGCGCCGGCGCCGAGCAGGCGTTCGTGATCAACCAGACCGGCGGGTCGTGGGGGAACGCGATCGAGGTGCCGGGCAGCGCCACGCTGAACCTGGCCAGCAACGGGGCGCATCAGGTCGGTGTCCTGCGCCTCATCGGGGAACTGCGTGGCCGGCGGGTACTTCGCGAAGTTCCACACCGGCCACACCCAGGCCCTGGTCGCGGACGAGACGGCCGGGGTGTGGCGCAAGGCTCAGGAGGTGCCGGGCACCGCCGCGCTCAACACCGGCAACCAGGGCCAGGTGAACGCGGTGTCCTGCGTCCGGGCCGCGACCTGCGCCCTCGGCGGCATCTACAACGAGGCCGGCACGTTCCTGGTCGAGCCGTTCCTGTCCAGCCAGGGCTGACGCGCCAAGGCTGCCCAGCCAGGGCTAGAGCTTGCGGGCCCAGTTCTGGCCGACCAGGTCGGCGCCGAAGCTGTGGTGGGCTTCCTCGCCGATCAGCGTGAAGCCGGTCCGCTGATAGATGCGCCGGGCCTGCTCCAGCACGCTGTTGGTCCACAGCGTCATCTCGGTGTAGCCGGCCGCCCGGGCGAACCGCAGGCACTCCTCGACCAGCTTCGAGCCGATGCCGAGGCCCCGGGCGGCCGGGTCCACGTACAGCAGCCGCAACTGGGCTACGGTGTCGGACTTGCGCACGCACAGGATCGACCCGACCCGCTGGCCGTCGGCTTCGGCGACCCAGGCCGCTTCCCGGGCCGGGTCGTGGGAGTCCACGTAGTCGGCGATGATCCGGGCCACCAGCGCCTCGTAGGTCTCGTCCCAGCCGTACTCGGCGGCGTACCCGGCCGCCTGGCGCTGGATGACCCAGCCCAGATCGCCGGGCCGTGGCGCCCGCAGCAGGTAGGCGCGCGGCGCCGGGGCGCCCGTCAGCACCTGGGTGATCTCCCGCATCGAGGCCACCAGCCGCTGCTGGGCTTCCTCGCCCAGGCGGCCGAGCAGGGCGCCGATCTCGTCGGCGGCCCTGCTGTCCAGGCTCTGCTGCAGCGCGCGGCCGGCCGCGGTGAGCGCGATCACCTGACGGCGGGCGTCCGTGTCCGACTTCTCCCTGGTGACGAGCTGGTCGCCCTCGAACCGGCTGAGTATCCGGCTCAGGTAGCCGGCGTCGATGTCCAGGCCACGGCGGAGCGCGCTCACCTCGGTGCGGTCCCGCTGGCCGAGCTCGAACAGCAGCCGCGCCTCGGTCAGCGAGTAGGGCGTGTTCAGGTAGCCGCCCCGCAGCACGCCGATCACGTTGGTGTAGAGCCGGTTGAACGCGCGCACCGCCGCGACCGGGTCCTCGATGGCGGGCCGCCGCACCGCCGCTTCTGTCGCCGCCATGACCGCTCTCCATCTGATGAAAGGTTGGTTGCCCGAGTCAACAATATTACTGACTCAGGCAACGGTCAATGACTGAACGTTTCCTCCAGGTTCGCGTGGACGACCAGGGTGGGCGGACAATAAATGCATGCGCTTGCCCCGGGTCCTGCGGCCGCCCCGCGCGCTGCGCCGCCCGGCCCGCTGGGGGGCGCTGACGGCCGGCGCGGTGCTGGCGGTGCTGATCTTCCCGGCCCCGGACCTGTCGGTGCTGGCCTGGTTCACGCTGGTCCCGGGGCTGATGGTGATCCGGAACGCGCCCTCCGCCCGCGAGGCCGGCGTGCGGGGCTGGTGGCTGGCCAGCGGCTACATCATGGCCGCCATGTACTGGCTGGCCCCGGAGATCGGCCCGGGTCTGCTGCTGGTCGCGGTGCTGCTCGGGGTGCTGCTGGTGCCGTTCGCGGTCGCGGCCTGGGCGCTGCTGCGGCCGCCGCTCACCACCCGGCGGGCCCTGGCCGCGCTGGTGGTGGTGCCGAGCTGCTGGCTGCTGGGCGAATGGCTGCGCTCCTGGCAGGCGCTGGGCGGTCCCTGGGCCGTGCTCGGCGCCAGCCAGTGGCAGCATCCGGCCGTGCTCGCCCTGGCCTCGGTCGGCGGGGTCTGGCTGGTCAGCTGGGTGCTGGTGGCGGCCAACGTGGCCATCACGATTGTGCTGGTCTCGGCCCGGTGGACGGCCCGGGCGGCGGCCGCGCTGGTGGCGGCGGCGGGGGTGGCCGCGGGCCCGGCCGTATTCGCGCTGACCGCCCCGGCTCCGGCCAGCAGGACCGCGACGATCGCGCTGGTTCAGCCGGGCGTGGTCAACAACGACAAGCTCCGGGTCGACGCCAGCCAGCGACTCACCACGGACGCCCGCCGGGGTCCCGGGCCGATCTCATCGTCTGGGGTGAGAGCAGCGTCGCCTACCACCTGGAAAGCGACACCGCCCTGCTCCGTGCCATCGAGCGGCTCTCGGCCCAGCAGAAGGCCCCGATCCTGGTCAACCAGGATTCGGTCCACGACGGGGCCAAGTCCAAGGTCGCGGTGCTGGTCGGTGCGCACGGCATCGCCGGCACCTACACCAAGACCCGGCTGGTCCCGTTCGGCGAGTACATCCCGTTCCGCGGCGCGCTGTCCTGGCTGACCGCGATCAGCCGGGCCGCGCCGGAGAACATGATCCCCGGCGACGGGGCCCACGTGCTGCGGGTCACCGAGCCGGACGGGCGGGCCCTGACCATCGGCCCGCTCATCTGTTTCGAGTCGGCGTTCCCGGACATGTCGCGGGTCGACACCGACCACGGCGCCCAGGTCATCGTCTACCAGACCTCCGATCCGACGTTCCAGGGCACCTGGGCCCTGGCCCAGCACGCGTCGCTGGACGCGCTCCGGGCCGCGGAGACGGGCCGCCCGGTGGTCCAGGCCGCGCTCACCGGCGACTCGGACGCCTTCGACAGCCGGGGCCGGGAACTGGCCTGGATGGGGCAGACCCAGCGCGGCGTGACCACGGTGACGCTCCGCCTGCCCCGGTCGCCTCGCGGACCATCTACGACCGGCTGGGCGACTACGTGCCGTGGGCGGCGACCGGGGTGACCGTGGCCGCCGCCGGGCTCGGGCTGTGGCGTTTGCGCGGCGGGCGGTCCGGGAAGGGTGGTGCCACCGGCGCGGATACGGCAAATACGATGCAGGCAGCGGGCTGCACGTGCCCGGATAGCCGTTGCTCACGACAACGCCAGTGGCGCGAGGACGCAGGGGAAGGCGAACCTCGTCGCCGGCTTGTCAGGAGGAACGGTGTCTGCTCAAGGTGTTCTGCACGTTCATTCGGCGCCCCCGGCGCTCTGCCCGCACATCGAGTGGGCCGTGGCCGGGGTTCTTGGCGTGCCCGTAGACCTGCCCTGGACCGGCCAGCCCGCGTCCCCGGGGTCGCTGCGGGCCGAGCTCACCTGGGAGGGCCGCCCGGGCAGCGCGGGCGCCATCACCTCGGCGCTGGCGGCTGGAACCGGCTGCGCTTCGAGGTCACTGAGGAGGCCAGCCCCGGCTGTGACGGGGTCCGGCACTGCTACACGCCCACCTTGGGCCTGTTCACCGCGGTGACCGGCGGCAACGGCGACATCATGGTCCCCGAGGGCCGGGTCCGGACCGCCCTGGCCATGGCCCGGACCGAGTCGGACCTGCGCCGCGAGATGGACCGCCTGCTCGGCCGGTCCTGGGACGAGGAGCTTGACGCCTTCCGCTGCGGGGCCGACGGCGCCCCGGTGCGCTGGCTGCACGCGACCGGCTGACCCCCCTGGCTGGCCGCTCGGCACCACGAGGCCGGGCCAGCGTTCCTCCGCCGCTGGCCTGCCGCCACAGCGTTATGTCGTTATGTCGACAGATTGCTTAGAGTAGTATTTCGATTACAGATCGTGATATACCCATGGCAGCGTATGAGCACGTTCACGTGGGAGAGATCAATGATCAAGGTGTCCAGGCCCGTTCGCGATGGCTCGGTCCGCGTCACGTTCGCGCTGCCGGCCAGCGAGCCCGCGGGCGCGGTGTCGGTGGTGGGCGACTTCAACAACTGGGACCCGTTCGCACACCCGCTGCGCAAGCGGTCCAACGGCACCCGCAGCACGGTGGTGACCACGGCTCCCGGCCGCACGCTGCGTTTCCGCTACCTGGCCGAGGGCGGCCGCTGGTTCGATGACGAGGCCGCCCACTGCGTCGACGGTCAGGGCGCCACCATCTCCGTGTGAGCGTCCACCGGACCGGGGCCAGGCCAGTCCGGGCCACAGGCTGATCGAGGCGTTCCCGACCGCGGCCCGGGGCAGCGGCAGGCCGGGCGGCGGCAGCCGGTCCGCGGTGGCCACCCGGACCGT
>CAWHFP010000031.1:0-28317 GCA_963828445.1 uncultured Actinomycetes bacterium | reverse complement strand
TGTTGTACTACGTACAGGAGCCAAGAGAAAAGGCAGGAACGATGTTCCGGACCAGGGACCGTGCCCGCAAGCCGGCCGCTCAGGAGGCGACGGCTGAGATTCAGAAGCCCGATGAGCAGTGGCGGCAGGAGCTGACCCGCGAGCAGTACGGCGTGCTGCGCAAGGGCCACACCGAGATGGCGTTCACTGGCGCGCTGCTCGGTAACAAGAAGGACGGCTCCTACCAGTGTGCGGGCTGCGGGAACGAGCTGTTCAAGTCGGACGCCAAGTTCAACTCCGGCACCGGCTGGCCCAGCTTCTTCGAGCCCGCCGTCGCCGAGGCCGTCGAACTGCGCTCGGACTACAGCATGCTCATGCGCCGCACCGAGGTCCTGTGCCGCCGCTGTGGCGGGCACCTGGGCCACGTCTTCCGCGACGGCCCGCGCCCGACCGGCCAGCGGTACTGCATCAACTCGGCCGCGCTCGCCTTCGAGCCCACGGCCGACCCGGCCGCCGGGGAGAAGTGACGTGCTGAAGCTCAGGAACCGCAGCGACAGCCACCCCGCGCCCGCCCCGCCGTTCGAGGGCCACGGGCCGGCCGGGGCCGAGCGGGCCACGTTCGCGGCCGGGTGCTTCTGGGGCGTCGAGGCCGAGTTCCGCGCCATCCCCGGGGTGCTGCAGACCGCGGTCGGCTACACCGGCGGGCACGTGCCCGACCCGACCTACCGGAAGGTGTGCGGCCACCGCACCGGCCACGCCGAGGCGGTCGAAGTCTGGTTCGATCCGGCCCAGGTCAGCTACGCCGACCTGGTGCGGACGTTCTGGAACATCCACAACCCGACCAGCCGCAACCGGCAGGGGTTCGACTTCGGCAGCCAGTATCGTTCGGCGATCTTCGTTCACGACGAGGCCCAGCAGGCCGCTGCGATCCAGTCCCGCGACGCGGCCCAGGAAACCCTGAAGCGGCCGATCGTCACCCAGATCACGCCGGCCTCGGCGTTCTACCGGGCCGAGGAGTATCACCAGCGCTACCTGGAGAAGGGTGGCCGGGCCGCCTGCGCGGTCACGGTGAAGTAACCGGCTCCACCTGCCGCAGCACCGCGATCACCGTGCCGTGCTGCGGCCCGCCGGGCGGCCGCCGGACCACCACCCAGTCGCCGGGCCGGACGCCGGGGGCGGTCACCGAGCCCGGCGAGACGTGCAGCAGGCGCAGTTCCTCGCGGGCCACCGCCATGTCCCGGGGCATGCGGCCGACGAACGGCACCCACACCACCTTGTCCGGGTCTCGGATGTCCAGGACCTGCTCGTCATCGGCGGGCGGCCGGGGCCGGGGGAGCACCCGCACCGTGCGCGGGACCCCCGGCTGATAGGTCAGGTAACCGTCGGCCTTGAGCTGCTTGAGGTAGCGCAGGACGGTCGATGGGCTCCGCAGCCCGGCCGCGGCCGCGATCTCGCGGTTGCTGGGGGAGCATCCGTGCGTCGCGATGTAGCGCTCGATGACCTGAAGGATCTGGCCCTGCCGCGTCATCGAGCCTCCGCCCTCTATGACCCCTTTCTGACGACACTAAATGATCAAGACCCGGCTGCCTATAGCTCTCAGTGAGCGGGCCGCTCCCAGTCCACGACGTGGCCGGCCGGGTGGCGGGTGAAGTCGGGCAGGCCGGTCAGGGCCTGCTCCTCACCACCCGGGGTGTAGGTGACGATCAGCCGCAGCGTCCGCCAGCCGGTGTTCATGGTGGAGTGCAGCGTGTTCATCGGGATGTACACCACGTCGCCCTCGGTGACCGGGAACTCCTCGTCCCCGACTGTCTGGGTGCCGGTACCGGAGATCACGTAGATCAGCTCGTCGGCCTGCTCGTGCAAGTGCCTGACGTGGCCCTTCCCGGGGTTGATGATCACCTCACCCTGGGAGTTGGCCGCGCCCGGGATCGTCACCGGGGAGACGAACCACTTCATCGTCCCCCAGTCGAAGCTGAACGTCTCCACCTGGTCCGGCTGAATGCGCGTCACAGTCATGATCGGGAGGCTAGCGCACCGTCTCGCGCCGCCCCGGAAGACTGGGCCACCCCGGCCAGCAGCCGGACCGCGGGGGCCAGGTCCGACTCGCCGGTCAGGGCGAAGCCCAGCAACAGGGCCGGTGGGTACGGCGCCACGGTGGTGCAGTGCCGGTGCAGTTCGTGCACGGCGACCCCGACGTCCCGGGCCCCGAGCCCGATGGCCCGCTCGTCGGCGCCGTCCGGCAGCTGGGCCAGCAGGTGCAGGCCCGCGGCCGTGCCCAGGATCCGGGCCTCGGGCAGGTACCGGTGCAGCGCGTCGACCAGGATGTCCCGCTTGGCCCGGTACCGGCGCCGCATCGACCGCAGGTGGCGTTCGAGCGCGGCATCGGAGATGAAGAAGGCCAGCGCCGCCTGGTCCAGGGTCGGAGGCACCACCCCGGTGATCCGGAGCACGTCCTCCACCTCATCGATCATGCCGGCCGGCGGCACCATCCAGGCCAGCCGGAGCGCCGGGGCCAGTGTCTTGCTGGTGGTTCCCACGAACACGACCCGGTCCGGAGCCAGGCCCTGCAGGGACGCGACCGGCTCGCGGCCGAACCGGTATTCGACGTCGTAGTCGTCTTCGATGATCAGCGCCTGCCGCTGGTGAGCCCAGGCCAGCAGGGCGGACCGGCGTTCGGCGGTCATCACCACCCCGGTCGGGTACTGGTGGGCCGGGGTGATCACCACCGCGTCCACCCCGGTCGCGGCCAGGTCCGAAACGACCAGCCCATCGGCGTCGACCCGCACCGGCACCACGTCCAGCCCGGCGTGTTCGGCCGTGTAGCGCTGCCAGCGCCAGCCGGGGTCCTCGATCGCCACCCGGCGCACGCCCCGGCGGCGGAGCACGTCCCAGATCACGGTCAGCGCCTGGGAGGCCGCGCAGCACACCACGACCTGGTCGGGCTCCACCACCACCCCGCGCATCCGGGCCAGGTACCCGGCGATCGCGCTGCGCAGTTCGTAGCTGCCCCGGGGGGCGGCGTAGCCCAGCCGCCGGTCGGGCAGCTCCCGCAGCGCCTGGAGCAGGGCGGCCTTCCACCGGGCGCGCGGGAACGCGTGGTAGTCGGCCTGGCCGGGCCGCAGGTCATAGCGGTATCGCTGCGGTTCCGGCCGCGGGGCCCGCGGGGCCGGGCTCACGGTCTCGGGCAGCCGGGCCACCCGGGTGGCCGACCCGCGCCGGGCGGCCAGGTAGCCCTCGGCGGCCAGCTGGGCGTAGCTGCCCACCACCACCCCCCGGGACACTCCCAGTTGCTGGGCCAGGTCCCGGCTGGGGGGCAGCACCGCGCCTGGGGTCAGCCGGCCGGACCGGATCGCGACCCGCAGGGCGTCCTCCAGCTGACGGCGCAACGGGATGCCCGTCTGGAAGGCGACGTCCAGCTCCATGCCTCAGAAACTACTCTGAGCGGCCGAAATTGGATCTATTTATAAGCCGGTGATTGGACCATGCCATAGGACCACAGGCCGAATAGGCTGACCAAGATCGAGTGTGCCGGCACAACCGGCCAACGCGACCATACGGCGCGGCAGGGAGGACACATGGCACCGATCCGGGTGCACGAGTTCATCAGCCTGGACGGGGTTATCGACGCCCCGACCTGGACCGCTGACTACGGATTCGACCCGCGGATGGGCGAAGCGATCGGGCAGGCCGTCAGCGCCAGCGACGGCATCCTGCTGGGCCGGACCACCTACCAGATGTTCGAGCCGGCCTGGTCACAGCGCACCGTGGACGACGACCCCGGCGCGCCGTTCTTCAACGACACCGTCAAGTACGTGGTGACATCGACGCTGACCGAGACCACCTGGCGCAACTCCCAGATCCTCGGGCGCTACGACGCCAAGGAGATCCAGCGCCTGAAGGAGGACGACAGCGCCAGCGGCCTCTACGTCAGCGGCAGCGCCACCCTGGTCCGCGCCCTGCTGGCCGACGGCCTGGTCGATGAGCTGCACCTGTTCGTCTACCCGGTCACCCGCGGGTCCGGCCCGCGGCTGTTCGCCGAGGGCGCGCCCCCGGCCACGTGGGACCGGGCCGGCGCGGAGCTCTACGACAACGGGGTCTTCTACCTGAAGCTCACCCCGGCGTCGTGATGCAGGCTGCCGCCGCGGGACCGCGCAGGCGGTGGTGGTGAGCCCGGGGCCGTCGGGGGCCGGTCCCGAGCTCACCACCGGCTCAGCCGCCGGTTCAGGCAACGTGCTGGCCGTGGTCACCCTGGACGGCACCCAGGTGGCGCTGCGCCGGGCCCTCCGGCCCGACCTGCCCGCCCTGGTGGCTCTGCTGGCCGCCGACGACCTCGGCGCTACCCGCGACGGCATCCGCGGCCAGGCCGACCGGGAGGCCTACGAACGGGCTTTCCAGGCCATCGACCAGGACCCGGCCCAGCTCCTGCTGGTCGCCGACGTCGAGGGCCGGGTCGCCGGCACCCTGCAGCTGTCGTTCATTCCCGGCCTGTCCCGCCGAGGCGCCCTCCGGGCCCAGATCGAGTCCGTCCGCGTCGCCCCCACCATGCGCGGCCGGGGCCTGGGTGAGGCCCTGTTTGCCTGGTCCATCGCCGAAGCCCGCCGTCGCGGCTGCGCCCTGGTCCAGCTCACCACCGACAAGACCCGCACCGACGCCCACCGCTTCTACGACCGGCTCGGCTTCACCGCCTCCCACCAAGGCCTGAAACTCGACCTCACCGACGGGAACGGTAGCGTTTCCCCGTAGCCAGACGGTCGTGGGTGAGGGAGAGCGGCATGCCGGTACCGGGGGTCGCGCTGGAGCGGCTGGGGTTCTTGACCATCGGGCTGTTCGACGAGGACGATCCCCGGCCCGGCCACGAGACCACGCTGGAGATCATCGAGCTGGGGGAGCGGCTCGGGTTCGACAGCGCCTGGCTGCGGCACCGGCACCTGCAGTACGGCATCTCGTCACCGGTGGCGGTACTGGCCGCGGCCTCCCAGCGGACCAGCCGCATCGACCTGGGCACCGCGGTCATCCCGCTCGGCTGGGAGAACCCGCTCCGGCTGGCCGAGGACCTGGCCACGGTGGACATCTTGTCCGGCGGCCGGCTCAACCCGGGGATCAGCGTCGGGCCGCCCCGCAACTACGACGACATCAAGGGGGCGCTGTACCCGGACACGGCCGGCCAGGAGGACTTCAGCTACCACCGGGTCGAACGCCTGCTCGACCTGGTCGCCGGCCAGCCGGCCGCCCAGTTCAGTGGCACCGTGGGCTTCGAGGAGTTCTCCGACCGGGTCCAGCCGCACTCACCGGGGCTGCGGAGCCGCCTCTGGTACGGCGGAGCCGGGCTCAGCTCGGCCCGGTGGGCCGGCGAGCACGGCATGAACTTCCTGACCAGCAGCGTGGTCCGGGCCGAAGGGCCAGCTGAAGAGCCGGCGCCAGCCGGAGAGCCAGCGCCAGCCGACGGGCGCTGGGACTTCGCCGAGATCCAGCACTCCCACATCCAGGCCTTCCGGGCCGCCCACCCCGACGGGCCGGCGGCCCGGGTTTCCCAGGGCCTGGTGGTGATCCCCACCGACAGCGCCACCGCCGACCAGCGCGACCGGTACGCCGCCTACGTCGCGGCTCGCACCCCGCGCACCGCCTCGCCGCAGGGACCAGCCCGGATGCTGTTCGCCCGCGACCTGATCGGCACCGCCGACGAGATCGCCGAGCAGCTCTACGCCCAGGCCGGCTTCCGCGACGTCACCGAGGTCGCGTTCGCCCTCCCGTTCACCTTCCAGCCCGACGACTACGTCCAGATCCTCACCGACATCGCCCAGAAGCTAGGCCCCGCCCTGGGCTGGGCGCCGGGCCGGTGAGCCGGAGCGGTAGGTGCCTGGGTCATGCCGAACTCGCTCCGGAACAGTCATGGCTGTGCCGGTGGACGACCGCGCCGGGGCCGTGCCGGTGGAGGAACTCGCTGGTGTGGGGACGGGCCAGCGGGCTGACCGTTCCGCGGGGTCGTTGGCTGTTTTGCGACATCGATAGGCAGAATAACGGAAGCCGGACGGTGCAATCGGTGGGCAGGATGGATACCTGTGAGTGACACGAATACGTCCCGCCGCCGGAGCCGCCTCCGGCAGGTGGCGCTGGATACCCGGCCGCTGAGCGTTCCGGCCTTCCGGCGTACGTTCGCCGGTCAGGGCGCCTCCTACATCGGCACGATGGTGACCGAGGTCGCGGTCCCGGTGCAGATCTACGCGGACTCGCATTCGTCCCTGTACGTGGGCCTGGCCGGCCTGGCCGGGCTGGTCCCGATCACGATCTTCGGCCTGTACGGGGGCGCGGTCGCCGACGCGGTCGACCGGCGCCGGCTCTACCTGTGGTCGTCGACGGTGACCTGGGCCGTCACGCTGATCCTGCTGGCCCAGGCCCTGATCGGGCTGCGGTCGGTGGGGCTGCTGCTGGCCCTGGTCGTGGTGCAGTCGGGCGGCTTCGCGGTGTCGTCCTCGACCCGCGGCGCGATCATCCCCTCCATCGTCCCGATCCCGATGATCCCGGCCGCCAACACGCTCAGCTACACGGCCGGCAACATCGGCCAGGTCCTCGGTCCGCTGGTGGCCGGGGTGCTGGTGGGGCTGCCGC
Source organism: uncultured Actinomycetes bacterium (assembly GCA_963828445.1). GTDB lineage: Bacteria > Actinomycetota > Actinomycetes > Streptosporangiales > Streptosporangiaceae > Bog-532. The sequence continues at coordinate 21,732 of CAWHFP010000031.1, read as the reverse complement.
ACGGGTTCGCCTACGCCTACGGGGCCGACGCGATCCTGTTCACCACCGCGCTGTATTCGACGTTCCGGCTGCCGTCGCTGCGGCCGGTGACCGCCACCGGCCGGGCCGGGCTCCGGGCGGTGGCCGATGGCATCGCCTTCATCGCCCGGCACCCGATCCTGCTCATGTCGTTCGTGCTCGACATCGCGGCCATGACCCTGGCCATGCCCCGGGCGTTGTTCCCGGAGGCGGCGGCGGTCCGGTTCCACGGCGGCGTCGGCCTGCTCTACTCGTCGATCGCGATCGGCTCGATCCTGGCCGGGCTGTTCAGCGGCTGGATCGGCCGGGTCAAGCGCCAGGGCATGGCCCTCACCGGGGCCGTGGCCTGCTGGGCCCTGGCCGTGGTGGCGGCCGGGCTGGCTCGCAGCTTGTGGCTGGCCGTGGTCCTGCTGGCCGTGGCCGGCGCCGCCGACCTGGTCAGCGTGGTCTACCGGCAGACCATCCTGCAGACCTACGCCCCCGATGAGATGCGCGGCCGCATGCAGGGCGTCTTCACGGTGGTGGTCACCGGCGGCCCGCGCCTGGGCGACCTCCGGGCCGGGGCCATGGCCGCCGCCACCGGCCTCACCATCGCCTGGTCCGGCTCGGCCGCCCTCTGCTTCGCCGTCGTCGTGATCATCGGCGGCACCGTCCGCTCCTTCTGGCACTACCAGCCGGCCGTTACGGCTGACCCGGAGGAGCCGGACGAGAGTGCCGGCGCGGAGGCTCAGGCCGATGCGGAAGACTCGCGGCGGGCGTCGTAGCCGGTGCGGGCGGCAGCGATCTCCTGCCGGTGGGCGCGGGTCCAGGACACCAGGCCCTCGATGGCCACCAGCAGGCTCTGGCCGAGGCCGGTCAGGGCGTAGTCGACCCGGGGTGGCACGACCGGGTGGACGGTGCGGGTCACCAGGCCGTCGCGTTCCAGGTGGCGCAGGGTCAGGGTCAGCATGCGCTGGCTGATCTCGTCGATCTCGCGGTGCAGTTCGGTGAACCGGTGGGACCCGGTCCCCAGCAGCTCGATGACCAGCAGCGACCACTTGTCGGCCAGCCGGTCGAGCAGATCGCGGATCTCGCACGAGGTGGTGTCCCGTACGCAGGAGCCTGGGTCAGGCACATCGGTGTGCGTGGCTGACATCAAGGTGCCGTCTTCCATATTTTTAATCCTTACTGAAGATTGGGTCACGAACAAGAAGTAACCAACGGTTCTGGAGGCCTCCGTGGAACTGGGCGTGATCTTGCCGTCGATGTCGCGGCGGGAGGGCCGGCCCGGCGACGTCCCGGCCGCGGCCCGGCAGGCCGAACAACTCGGGTTCGAGTCGGCCTGGGTCGTCGACCAGCTGGTGGCCGGGACCGGGGTGCCGGTGCTGGACAGCCTGACCTCGCTGGCCGGCGCGGCCGCCGTGACCGCGCGCATCAAGCTTGGCGTCGGCGTGCTCATCGTGCCGCTGCGCCCGGTGGCCTGGACCGCCAAGCAGGTCGCGACCGTGCAGTACCTGTCCGGCGGCCGCGTGCTGCTCGGGATCGGCGCCGGCGGCGATCGGCACGCGTTGTCCTGGGACGCGGCCGGGGTGCCCAGCCGGGAGCGGGGCCGCCGCACCGACGAGGCCCTGCGCCGGCTGCCGGACCTCATCGCCGGCCAGCCGGCCCCGCTCACCCCGGACGGTGCGGAAGTCGTCCTCAGCCCGGGCGTGACCGTGCCGCCCATCGTCATCGGCGGCAACTCCGACGCGGCCGCCCGGCGGGCCGGCGAGTTCGGCGACGAGTGGTTCGTTCTGGCCGGCGCCGACGAGATCCCGGGCTTTCAGGCCCGGGCCGCCGAGCAGGCCGCCCGCTTCGGCCGCCCCGCCCCCGCCATCACCACCAGCGTGATGGCCGTCCTCGACGGCGACCCGTCCGTCCCCGACCGCGACACCCTGATCAGCTCGCTGGTCGACCCGGACGGCATGTTCGGCATCCCGGCCGCGGCCGCCCCGGACGCCTTCCTGACCGGTGACCCCTCGGTCCTGGCCGCCCATCTGGGCCGCCTGGCCGCGACCGGCGTGCACCGCACCATCATCCAGTTCGCCGGCGGCGACTGGTCCCGCCAGACCGAATTGGCCGCGGCGGCCAAGTCCCAGCTGGCCTGAGGCCGGGACGCGCAGCGGCTGGCGGTTTCCTCCGAACCAGCCTTGGGTATTCCCGCCTCTCTGCTATTTGCGTAGCTCAGCCAGGCTCCGCTCAGCATCGCGGGCTATGTCTTCGATCGTGCTGCCGGCCTTCTCGAACTGCGGATCCCGCCTTATTTCGTCGTCGATCCCGGATGCGCTGATTGTGGCGGCGTGTGCTGCCTCCTGCCTTTCCTTGGTGTCGGCTTCGTCCATCTGCCTGCCGCACTCGCCAGCGCTGCCATTGATACCGTGCAGTTCTAGCGCTATGTGACCTGCGGAGTAGTCCTGATCGGCCGCTGCGCTCCCGATGTCGTAGCCAGCCTTGGCGCAGGCGATCATGGCCGAATTCGTGGGGCTACTGGCGTTTTCCATGTCAGTAACGGCTTCGTCCTCGCCCTTGTCCACGGCCGTCTCGACGAGCAGTGAGACTTCCTGCCAGGCGGCATTTTCGGCGGGGTCCTGCTTGAGCTGGACGGTGTTTGGAGGCGTGTCCAGCCTGATGGTGAAGTCCGGCTCGATGGTGGGGCCCGATGGGATGGCGTCACCCTGCGCGCTCACCCCTCTCATCGCTGATCTGAACAACAGCGTGGTCGCGCTGAGACCGCTCGCCTCGTCCGAGGAAAAAGTCCAGTACGAATAGGACGGCATGAAGACATACCAGACGGTGTCGGCGGAAGTATTGTGGATCGTCGTCTCCGAGTTACTGGCGTTCGCGCACGCGACCAGGCCAGAGACGGGAGGGGTGAATTGCAACTGCGTATAGCCCTGAGCGCAATCGGAATCAGTCTGCGGTGTCGGTGACGGTGGCGCCGCGGACGTCGGCGGCGACGAGTCCGCCGATCCGGTATCCGTATTCGGGGCGCTGCCATTGCCCGACGACCCGCAAGCTCCAACGGAAGCCACGGCCGCCACGCAGGTGGCGATGAGCAGGACACGAGACCTGCCAGCTTGAACACGATTCAGGCGCATATCAACCCCCCCAGGCTGTGCACCTATAGTGCCTCTTGCGATGATTTGATGACAAGCGAAAAGGGGCTAATGGGCATAACGCGCACTAAAAGCTATTTGCCCCACATTATCCCGTTTGGTTCTGGTGTTTGCGTAAAAGAGCCCTCGCACTGCTGCGGATCCAAGTGCCGGATATGACCGTCGGCTGAGCCACGCGCCAGCAAACATAGCCCTGGTGGCGTTCCAGGCCACGAGACCCAGGCGTCGGGCTGGGTCAGGTCGAACCGGGGTGCCCGGGCCGTGCCCATCACCACTCGAGCACCAGGGCCCTCACCAATTCGGAGATCCACGGCGCATTAACCGAGAGGTACCTTTCCCTGGAGCGTTCCCGGCGAATAGGACCGGTTTGGCTCCAGAGGAGCACCAGCTCACTGATAACAGCAAGAAGCGGTGGCGCGGGACCGTGGCGCGGGGCCGTGGCGCGGGACCATGGTGCCGGGGCCGTTGAGCGGGACGTGAAACGGCCCGGACCCGCGAAGACGCGGGGCCGGGCCGTTGGTGCCTAGGGGCGTGGAGCTCAGAGGCCGAGCTCGGCTTCGAAGCTGCCTTCCTCGAGGCGCTCCTTGATGGTGACCAGGAAGCGGGCCGCGTCGGCGCCGTCGACCAGGCGGTGGTCGTAGGTGAGGGCCAGGTAGACCATGGAGCGGACCGCGATGACTTCGCCCAGGGCGGGGTCGTCGACCACGACCGGGCGCTTGACCACGGTGCCGGTGCCGAGGATGCCGACCTGCGGCTGGTTGATGATCGGGGTGTCGAACAGGGCGCCCCGGCTGCCGGTGTTGGTCAGGGTGAACGTGCCCCCGGCCAGCTCGTCCGGGTTGACCTGACCGGACCGGGTCCGGTTGGCCAGGTCGGCGATCTTGCGGGCCAGGCCGCCCAGGTTGAGGTCACCGGCGTTGTGGATGACCGGCACCATCAGGCCGCGCTCGGCGTCCACCGCGATGCCCAGGTGCTCGGCGTCGTGGTAGGTGACCTGGTTGTTGGCCGTGTCGATGACCGCGTTGAGCTTGGGGTGGACCTTGAGGGCCTCGATCGCGGCCAGCGCGAAGAACGGCAGGAAGCTGAGCTTGACGCCCTCGCGAGCCTCGAAGTCCTGCTTGGCCCGGGCCCGCAGCCGCGCGATCGCGGTGACGTCGGCCTCGACCACGGTGGTCAGCTGAGCCGAAGTCTGCAGCGATTCGACCATCCGCTGGGCGATGACCTGGCGGGGCCGGGACAGCCGCTGGGTGGTGCCGCGCAGGGCCGACGGCACGATGGCCGGGCGGGACGGCGCGGACGGCGCGGTGGCACCGCCGGCCGGAGCCTGGCCAGCCGCCGGAGCCTGACCAGCCGCCGGGGCGGCCGGAGCCGGAGCGGCCGGGGCCTCCGGAGCCGCCGCGGGCTGCGCCTGGGCCGCTGCCTCCTGGTCACGCCGGGTGCGGGCCGCGTCGAGCACGTCCTGCTTGCGGATCCGGCCGCCGACGCCGGTGCCGGCCACCGACTCCAGGTCGACGCCGTGCTCGGCGGCGAGCTTGCGGACCAGCGGGGTCACGTAGGGGCCGTCGCCGCCGGTGGACGGCTGGGCCGGAGCCTCAGCCTGCTGCGCCGGAGCCTGCGGAGCCGGAGCCGGAGCCGGCGCCGACGCGGCTGGCTGCTGCGGCCCGGGCGGGGCCTGTGACTGGGGCGGCTGGGGCGGCGGCGCCTGCTGCTGCGGCTGGGACCAGGCCGGGGCCGGTGCGGGGGCGGCGGCCGGCGGAGCCGCGGCGCCGTTGGTGCCGGAGTCGGGGGTGTCGCCGCCGTACCCGCCCGGCTGCGGTGCTGGTTCCTGAGCGGGGGCCTGTGCCTGCGGGGCGGACTGCGCCGGAGCCTGCTGCGCGGGAGCCGACGGAGCCTCCTGGGCCGGCGGCGCCGGCGGAGCCGCCTGCTCCTGCGAAGCCTGCTGCGCCTGGGCGCCCTGGTCGCCGTCCGACGACGGTGCCCCGCCGGAGCCGGCGCCGTCGCCTTCCTCGATCACCGCGAGCTGCGCGCCGACCTCGACGGTCTCGTCCTCACCCACGGCGATCTCGCGCAGCACGCCGGCCGCGGGCGAGGGGATCTCGGTGTCGACCTTGTCCGTCGACACCTCGAGAAGCGGCTCATCCGCCTCCACGCGCTCGCCTTCCTTCTTGAGCCAGCGCGTGACGGTGCCCTCCGTGACGCTCTCACCGAGCTGGGGCATGGATACCGAGACCGACATTGTTCCCGTGACTCCTTCGTAAGCTCACGCGGGCCATTGTGAGGCGTGTACGTGTCAGGCGTGTACGTGCAGGGGCTTGCCGGCGAGGGCCAGCATGGCCTCACCGATGATCTCCGACTGGGTTGGGTGCGGGTGGATCAGCTGGGCCACGTCGGCCGGCTCGGCTTCCCAGTTGAAGATGAGCTGGCCTTCGGCGATCAGCTCGCCGACGCGGCTGCCGACCAGGTGGATACCGAGCACGCGGCCCGGGCTGCCGTCCTCGTTCTTGGCCGCGATGACCTTGCCCGCGCCCTGCGTCTGCAGGATCACGCTGCGGCCGTTGCCGCCCAGCGGGTAGGTGAACTCCACGGTCTCGATACCGCGGTCGGCGGCCTGGGCCGAGGTGATCCCGACCGACGCGACCTCGGGGTCGCAGTAGGTGATCCGCGGCACGCCGTCGTAGTCGATGGGGTGCACCTCGAGCCCGCCGACCCGCTCGGCCACCATGATGCCCTCGCCGAAGCCCACGTGGGCCAGCTGCGGGGTCGCGATCAGGTCCCCCACCGCCGAAATCGTCGGCACCGAGGTCCGGCAGTACTCGTCGACCTTGACGTAGCCGCGTTCCATCTCCACGCCGACCTGCTCGTAGCCGAGGTCGGCGGAGACCGGGCCGCGGCCCACCGCGACCAGCAGCAGGTCCGCGTCCAGGGTCTTGCCGCCGGCCAGGGTCACCTGTACCCCGGTGTCGGTGTGCTTGACGCTTTCGAACCGGGCCCCGAGCTCGAAGCCGATACCGCGGCGGCGGAACGCCCGCTGCAGCAGCTTGGCGCTGGACTCGTCCTCCAGCGGCACCAGCTGCGGCATCATCTCCACGATCGTGACTTCGGCCCCGAACGAACGCCACACGCTGGCGAACTCGACGCCGATGACCCCGCCGCCGAGGATGATGACCGAGTTGGGCACCCGCCCGTAGGTGAGCGCGTCGTCGCTGGAGATGACCCGCTCGCCGTCCAGCTCCAGGCCGGGCAGGCTCTTCGGCACCGACCCGGTGGCCAGCACGATGTGCTCGCCCTCGTAGATCGTGTCGCCCACCTGCACCTGGGTCGGCGAGATCAGCTTGCCGTAGCCGTCGATCATGTCGATCTTGCGGCTGGCCAGGGTGGACTGCAGGCCCTTCCAGAGCCGGTCCACCACCTTGTTCTTGTACGACTGCACGCCGTCGATGTCGATGCCGTCGTAGCTCGACTTGACGCCGAACGTCTCGCTCTCGCGGGCCTGGTCGGCGATCTCGGCCGAGTGCAGCAGGGCCTTGGTCGGGATGCAGCCCCGGTGCAGGCAGGTCCCGCCGACCTTGTCCTTCTCGATCAGCGCGACGCGCTTGCCCATTTCAGCTGCGCGCAACGCGCAGGCGTATCCTCCGCTGCCGCCGCCGAGCACGACGATGTCGTAGGCGGCGCTGCCCTCTGCCACGGAACGCTCCCTCTATCTGTTCATGTCAAAGTCGCTGTATGCATCATTTCACCCTGGCGGACCGGTCTGGAGGCGAGTTTGCCCACGCAGACGGCTCACCGAAAGTGAGTCTGCCCACGAAGCAACGCGGAAGAACCGTTCATTCCGTGGGTAGTTTGCCCATCGCCACGTCCTCGGCGATCTGGACCAGGGCGCGGGCGGCCGCGCCGGTCCCGCCGCGCGGCGTGTAGCCGAAGGGGCCGGACTCGTTGTAGGAGGGGCCGGCGATGTCCAGATGGGCCCAGGCCACACCGTCCGGCACGAACTCGCGCAGGAAGACCCCGGCCACCAGCATGCCGCCGTTGCGGTCACCGGACACGTTGGTCAGGTCGGCCACGGTCGAGTCCAGGCCCTTGCGCAGTTCCTCCGGCAGCGGCATGGCCCAGGCGGGCTCGCCGGAGCGGACCGAGGCGTCGGCGACCCCGGCCGCCAGTTCGTCGTCGTTGGCCATCACCCCGGCCACCCGGGACCCCAGCGCCACCACCTGCGCCCCGGTCAGGGTGGCGATGTCGATCAGCAGATCGGGGGAGTCGTCGGCCGACTTGGCCATGGCGTCGGCCATGACCAGGCGGCCTTCGGCGTCGGTGTTCAGCACCTCAACGGTCTTGCCGCCGCGGATGGTGATCACGTCGGACGGCCGCTGGGCCGATCCGCTCGGCATGTTCTCGGCCATGGCCAGGTAGCCGACCACGTTGACCGCGGGGCGCAGGGCCGCGATCGCCTGCAGCGCGCCGAGCACGGCGGCGGCCCCGCCCATGTCGGACTTCATCCACTCCATGGACTTGGGCGGCTTGAGCGACAGGCCGCCGGAGTCGAAGGTGATGCCCTTGCCGACCAGGGCCAGCGTGCGGGTCGCGTCCGGGTGGGTGTAGGCCAGCCGGACCAGCCGCGGCGGGTGCACCGAGCCCTGCCCGACGCCGAGGATGCCGCCGTAGCCGCCCTCGGCCAGCTGGTGCTCGTCCAGTACCTCGATGTCCAGGCCGCAGGCGGCGGCCACCCGCTGGGCCTCGGCCGCGAACGTGGCCGGCACCAGGTCGGACGGGCCGGTGTTGACCAGGTCACGGACCAGGGTCACCGCGTCGGCCAGCACCTGGGCCCGCTCAGCGGCCGGGTCGGCCGTCTCGGCCGGGAGGCTGGTCAGCAGGGTCAGCTCGGCGTCGGTGGTGATGCCGGTGGTGCGGTAGCGGCGGAACGCGTAGCCGCCGAGCAGCGCGCCCAGGGCCACCGCGCCGGCTTCGGCCGCGTCCCGGGCGGGCAGCGCCAGCACGATGTGCCGCTTCTCGCCGCGGGCCGCGCTGGCCGAGCCGTTCAGGCCGGGACCGGCCGCGGTGCCTGCCAAATGGCGACCCGCGGTCAGCACGCGCACCGCCGCCCCGGCGCCGCGCCGCAGGGTTTCCGGGTCGAACCGGGCGTCCTCGCCGTCGCCGAGCTGGCCCAGGCCCACCGCCACGATCACCGGGACCGGCAGCTGGCCGGCCGTGGGGATCTTGGTCACTTCCTCGGGCCGGCCGGTCGCGTCGAGCGCGGTGAGCAGGTCGGTCAGGGTGCCGCCGAGCGCATCGTCCACATCGCCCGCCCCCGGAGCGGGGCGGGGCCCGTCAGCTCCCTGGACTACGCCGACGATGAGGGCGTCGGCCTCGGTGGCGCGCGCCGACGCCTCGCTGGTGTGAATCATCATCGTCACCCTGCCGATGCTAGTGCCTGAACGGAGCCTCGCCCATCACGCCCCGTTCCGGCGTCGGGCCTGCTCACCCGTTACTTGGTGGCTCGGCCGGCGGAACCGGGCGGGCGCGGCCGGCCGAAGTCAGGCCACAACACGACGGCGGGGGGCGTGTTTGAAATAGACCCTATTTCACGCTTGCCGTTGAATTTGCCCGCCTCGGGCGATGTGTGCCGGATCTGTGTCCTGGCGGGCGGGCTGGCCGCCCTCCCGATACACCCTCCCGGTACGGCCTCCCGGTGAGGCCGGCCGATGCGGCCGTCCAGCACTGGCCGTGGTCAGCTGATCGCGGTGACCAGCAGGCAGGCGGCAGTGCCCGTCTCGGCGACCGCGCCGAGCACGTCGCCGGTGATCCCGCCCAGTCGCCGCGACGCGTACTCGGCCAGGCCCGCGCCGGCGACCAGGCCCGCGGCCACCGCCACCGGCACAATCCACTCCACCGGGACCGCGGCCACCGCCGCGGCCAGGAAGATCCCGGCCACCGCGACCGCCAGCACCAGGACGGTCAGCAGCACCGCGGCGACGGGGGAGACGCTGTCCGCGACCAGGGCGCCCAGCCCGTCCGGCCGGGCCGCGGGCACGCCGCGGCGGCAGGCCCAGGTGACGGCCAGCCGGCCGGTGACCGCGGCCACGATGACCGCGGGCACCCCGCGGCCGGAACTGTCGGCCTGGGTGAGCCCGGCCACCTGGATCAGCAGCACCAGGACCAGGGTGACCACGCCGAACGGCCCGATGTCCGAGCGGCGCATCACGGCCAGGGCCCCGTCGGCGGGCCGCCGGCTGCCCAGCCCGTCGGCCAGGTCGGCCAGCCCGTCCAGGTGCAGGCCCCGGGTCAGCACGGCCAGCGTCCCCACCGCCAGTACCGAGGCCACCAGTGACCCGGTGTGCAGCAGGTGGCCGAACACGTACAGCACGGCAGCGGCGATGACCCCGAGCACCAGGCCGACCAGCGGTGCCCAGAGCATCGCTTCGGCCGCGGTCAGCCGGGACGGCCCGCCCGGCTCGGCCGGACCCGGATCGGCTGGCCGGCCCGGCCCGTGACCTTCCATATTTTTATCGAAGGCTGGGATGAGGGAGCCCGGCAAAATGCTGAGCAGCGTCACCGACAGTCTCAGCCCGTCCCGGCTCATACCGGCCATCCGTCCCCGCTCATGAGCGTTCACCTTAGGGCGAACGGGCCCGGCCCCGCGCCACCTTCCGCGCCTCGTAACGGACACGTACTATCTCAACTATGGCGGAATGGTGGTCGATCGAGGTCTTCCACGCCGACCAGTCGGCCCGGCGGTGGAAAGACTCCTACGAGGACGCGCTGATCGAGGCGGCCCTGGCCCATGGGGTGAGCGACTGGGCCTGGCACGAGCACCGGACCGGGGTCGTGCTGGAAGTGCGGTTCGACAACGACGCAGCCTGGGAGGTGTTCCGGGTCCTGCCCGCGGTCCGCGCGGCCCTGGACGCGGCCCCGGACCCGGTCAACGGCCTGATCGTCTACAAGGGGCGCGGGGGCACGTCGGGTTCCCGCTGGCCACGCCGCCGCGGGCCGAAGCCGGGCGCGGACGCGCTGGCCCGGCCGGAGCCGGCCGAAGAGAAGGTGCTCGACCTGACCGAGGTCGCGCCGCCCGGGTTGTGACGCCACGCCCGGTAAGCGGTTTGCCGGCCCTGGTGAATCCATCCCCGGGCACAGGGCAGGATAAGTACATGAGCGATACGCGAGTCACCGCGGACGACCTGCGCGCCGCGATCGAGCGGACGGGGTACTACCCGGGGCTGGTCACCGACGCCGTCTGGTCGACGCTGGGGGCCGAGCCGGTCACGGCGTACGTCGTGTGGCACGACGCGATCTTCGACCCGGGCATGGAGGTCCGGCGGCACATCACGGTGCTGGCCCTGACCCCGACCCGGCTGATCTACTCCCACACCGACGAGCACTCGGCCGAGGAGCCGGACGGCCGCCCGCAGGCCGAGACCAGCACCGAGGCGGTCCGGTTCTCCCGGGTGTCGTCGGTGGCGCTGACCCGGGTGGTCCCCGATCCGGCCTCGTACGTGGCCGGGGTCACGATGCCGACCGAGGTCGTGCTGACCATCGGCTGGAACGTGCTGTCGCACGTGGAGCTGGAGCCGGCCCACTGCGGCGACGAGAACTGCGAAGCCGACCACGGCTACATGGGCACGATCACCGCCGACGACCTGACCCTGCGGATGAGCGAGGCGGCCGACGGTGAGGATCAGGTCCGGCAGGTGCTGTCGTTCGCGGCCGCGCTGTCCGACGCGACCGTCGGCAACAGCCGCTGAGGACATTGCCGTAAGCCTTACGTAAGTGACAGGATGACGCGGGTGACACCGGAGCCGAGAACCGCGCCTCTTGTGCCTTCTTACGGCTCCCGGACGCTGGCCGAGCTCGGCTCGTCCGTCCTGGCCGCCGTCGGCGGGTCCGGCACCAACCCCCTCGGCCTGCCCCTGACCCGCAAGGTCTGCCTGCTGGTGGTGGACGGTCTCGGCTGGGAGCTGCTCCGCGACCACCCGGCCGCGGCGCCGTTCCTGAACGAGCTGGCCATGAACGCCCAGCCGCTGGCGGCCGGCTTCCCGGCCACCACGGTGACCAGCCTGACCTCGCTCGGCACCGGCTCGGCGCCGGGCCAGCACGGCGTGCTCGGCTACCAGGTCCGGATCCCGGACGAGCACCGGCTGCTGAACGGCCTGCGCTGGGACGACCGGATCGACCCCGAGACCTGGCAGCCGCGGCGCACCATCTACGAGCGCGCGGTGGCGGCGGGCATCGCCGCCTACTACGTGGCCCCGCGGGCGTTCCGCCGCAGCGGCCTGACCCGGGCGGCCGTGCGCGGGGCGCAGTACCGGCCCGCCGACAGCATGGGCGCCCTGGCCGGGGAGGCGGGCAACGCGCTCCGCGAGGCCGACGAGGTGCTGGTCACCGTGTACCACGGGGACCTGGACGGCACCGGTCACGGCCTCGGGGTGGCCTCGGACTCCTGGTATTACCAGCTCGCCCACGTGGACAAGCTGGCCGAGCAGATCGCCGGGGCGATGCCCAGCGACAGCGCCCTGTACGTCACCGCCGACCACGGCATGGTCGACGTGCCCGCCGAGGACCGCGTCGACGTGGACGACACCCCGGACCTGCGGGCCGGGGTGCTGCTGCTCGGCGGCGAGCCGCGGGCCCGGCACGTCTACGCCCACCCCGGCGCCGAGGCCGACGTGCTGGCCGCCTGGCGCGAGGTGCTGGGCAGCCGGGCCTGGGTGGTGTCCCGCGAGGAAGCCATCAAGGAGAACTGGTTCGGCCCGGTCGACCCGGCCATGATCCCGCGCATCGGCGACGTGATCGCCGCGCCCGCCGGCAACTGGGGCATCGTGGCCACCGAGACCGAGCCCCGCGAGTCCGCGCTGACCGGCATGCACGGCTCCCTGGTCCCCGCCGACCAGCTGATCCCCCTGCTCACCCTCGCCGTCAGCTGACCAAGTCCCCCGCCGCCGGGTGTATCAGCGGCGGGGCCGCGGCCTCCGCTTCGGTGGGGGGCGCGGCAAAAGGGGGACGTGATGGTGAACCTGGACGGCGGCGGCGCGCCTTGCCTGGTGGTGCTGGCTCCGGAATCGGATCGAGGCCGGCGGATACCGCTGACCGGGAAGCGCCTGATCGTGGGGCGGGAGCAGGGCTGCGACGTCCGGTTCGATGACCTCGGCGTCAGCCGGACCCACGCCGCCGTGCAGCGGCACGGCGAGGCGGTCTTCGTGGAAGATCTCGGCTCGTCCGGCGGCACGTTCGTCAACGGAGCCCTCACCACCGCCCTGCGCGAGCTGCGCTCCGGCGACCTGCTGGCCTTCGCCTCGGTGACCGCCCGCCTGGAGGGTGGCCCGGTCAGCCTGGCCCGCGTGGCCGACACCAGCACGATGGTGCATCCCGCTGCGCCCGCGCCCGCACCTACGCCCGCGTCCGGGCCGGCTGGCGAGGTCCAGTGCCATCACTACCTCCAGCACCTCAGCCAGCAGCGCGAGAGCTTCCTGGCTGGTGTCGCTGCGACCAGAACCAGGGCGCGCTGGCTGGCCTGGACCGGCCTGGTGCTGTTCGGAGTGGGCGCGGGCACGTTCGCCGCGGCCGACCTCAGTTTCCTCAAGCAGCTCGCTGCCGCCATCCGGACCGGCACGGCGCTGCCGTCGGCGGCCAGCCTGTTCGGCCGCGAGGTCGCGGGCGTCCCCCTGGGGCTGGCCGACGGGTCGCTGGCCCTGGTGGGGCTGATGCTGCTGATCACCGGGATCGCGCTGTACCTCCTGGCGGCCGCGCGCCGCCGCCGGGCTGATCGCGATTTCACCCCGCGCCCGGCCGGCCCGGTGGCGCCAGCTCGCGCCGCGCAGTGCGGATGAGCCAGGTCAGGGCGGCGGCGATCACGGCGTAGCTGGCGGGCTGGGCGCCGGCGGCCAGCATCGCGGCCAGGCTCACCGCGGCCGCCACCGCGAACCGCAGCGCGAGCACGAGTGGCCGGCCGCGCCGGACCCGGCCCCGTCCGCGCCCCTGTCTCCGGCGGTGCCGGTCGGGCCGGTCGGCCAGGGCTTCCCGGCGGCCGGCCGCCGTGCGCACGTCGGTGTAGGCGGCCGCGGCCGCCGCGAACACCGGCGGGTCACCGCCGTCGTCGCGGTCGGGGTGGGTGGCGGCGGCGACCCGGCGCCAGGCGGCCCGGACCTCGTCGTCGGTCAGGTCCGGCCGGGCGGGCAGGCCCAGGGCGGCGAACGGGTCGCCGCTCATGCCCGCGCCCGCCCGAACGCCTCGTCCAGGAACGCGGCCACCTCCGCCGCCACCCGAGCCTCCGGCCCCGGGACGGCCGGCTCGGCGGCGGGAGCCGGGACGGCCGGGGCCGGGGCCGGGGGAGCGGTGACCCGGGGCAGCGCGGCCGGGGCCGCCACCACGCGTTTCACCTGGATGTAGGAGACGCCGCCCTGGTGCACGTAGGCCACCTGCCCGACCCCGAGCCCGCGCACCAGGTCCGGGTCGACCACCGGGGTCAGCCGCGACCGCGACGAGCCTTCCTCACTCCAGGCCGGGCCGCCGGTCAGCCGCCGGGTGCTGTCCACCGTGGAACGATTCCCGGCCAGGCCCACCACCGGGTCCGGGTGCGGCGTCCGGAGCAGCCAGACCCCGCCCTCAGCCGTGGCCGCGATGCGGTAACGCTCGTCCTCGTCGGCGGCCAGGCCCTGCCACGACTGGGCCGACACCTGCACGGCCAGGCCGAGCGAGCGGGCCCGTTCGTACAGGGCCCAGATCGGCAGCCGCCGGGAGACGGCGCTGAATTCATCGACGGCCAGCAGGACCTCGGCGTCCCGGCCCGGCCCGGTGATGTAGCTGGTCAGCAGGTCGACCAGGGCGCGGGCCTGGGCTTCGGCGACCCGGGTCTCGGCGGTGCCCTCGAGGATGCAGTACCAGACGTCAGCGTCGGCGAAGCTGCCCGGCTGGTCGAAACCGGGCCCCAGCCGCCGCCACAGGGACCGGAACCGCAGGGCCACGTCGGCGATCAAGTGGGCCCCCGACCGCAGGGTGGCCAGCGCCTCGCCCGCGGATTCGCCTGCCGTGGCGTAGGCGGCCGTCAGCCAGTCCAGGTCCAGCCGGCTCAGGAAGTCTGCCGCCCCGGCCGGCGGGCCACCCGGAGCCTGCACGGCCAGGGCCACGATCGCCTCCATCACGTCCGCGTAGTAGGCGGCCGAACCGGTGCCGTGCTCGACCAGGTCCAGCAGGGTGCTGGTCAGCCGGCCCGGCGGCAGGTCCCACAGGCAGAGCGAGGCGTCGTCCGGCCACACGGCGGTGGACCGGGCCCCGGCCTCGCGCAGCACCCGGCGGGCCCGGTTGGCGATCCGGCGCGAGTCCGCGCCGCCCTTGCAGTCCAGCACCACCAGCAACGGGGGCTGCCCGGTGCCCGCCGCCTGCCGGGTCAGCGCGCCCGCCATGAAGCCCGCCCACAATCTCAACAGCAGGGTGGTCTTCCCGGTCCCGGTGGTCCCGATCACCACCTGGTGCGAACGGAGCCGCCGGTAGGGCAGGACCGCGATCGGCCGGGACGGGTGGCGGACGGCGCGGATGGTGCCGCCGATCGCCACCTCGCCGTGGCGCCGGGTCAGCGGCACCGCCCCGGGGGCGGCGATCCGGGCCCGGGCGCTGCGCACCTGCCGGCGCCACTGCCGCTGGTCGAAGGCGGCCGCCGACCCCGGCGACAGGCCGCCCGCGCCGGTCTGCAGCCGGTGGATCCGGTAGCTCCAGGCCAGGCCGCCCAGGGCCAGGCCCAGTGGCACCGCGACCGGGGCCACCGTCACCGCCGCCGCGGCCAGCTGCCCGGCCGCGGCCAGCGCCCACATGCTCAGCCAGGCATGGTACGGCGCGTCGGTCACCCGGGGCCGGGCCAGCGCGCTGGCGGCCAGCCAGACCGCGACCGCGGGCAGGCACCACAGGGCCGCCCCGTACAGCCGCCGCGGCGGCCACCCGAACTGCCACGCGGCCACCGCCGAGCCCGCCGCCACCAGCGACACCGGCGCCGCCGCGGCCAGCAGGGCCACCGCCGCGGTGACGGTCAGCAGCCGCCGGAGCCCGCGCCCGGCCTGGCGCAGCAGCAGTAAGGCCAGATATTGCCGGATCACCCGGCCGCCTCCAGGGCGGCCGGCCCGGGCAGGTCCCGGACCTCGATCCGGGCCGCGGCCGGCCCGAGGTTGTGCCGGGCCCGCAGCACGGTCGGCCGGGCCGACGGTGAGCACACGTACAGCGCCCGTGCGTGCCGGGCCGGCCGCCCCGGCACCCGGGCCTCGGCGGCCGGCCCGCCGTAGTCGCCGGTCCGGGCCAGCAGGTCCCGCATGATGGCCGTGGTCCGGCTGACCGTCTTGCGGGTCAGTTCGGCTTCGATGGCCCAGCACTCACCGGACCAGGCCACCGCGGCCCCGTCTCTGCTGGCACTGTCCGGCCAGTGCACCTCGCCGTCGGGCAGGTGCCCGCGCAGCCCGGTCCGGGTGCCGGCCCGGGCCCGCAGCCGCCGTTCGCTGCGCCAGAACGCGCCCGCCCGCTGGTACCCGGCGGTGGCCTCCAGGGCCAGCCGGACCGTGGCCACGGCCCGGATGTGGGCCAGCCGGGACAGCGCGGGCGGGATCGGCGCGTACCGCAGCCCGCAGGCGGCCAGCCCGGCCCGGGTCAGCCAGATCCAGGCCGGCCCGGGACCGAGCCGGGCCGACTCCGCGTACCCCAGCCGGCGCCAGCGGCCCACCGCCGCCCAGGCCTGGGGCACGGAGCCGCCCAGCACCGTGGCCAGCAGGTCGGCCTGGAGCCCGTACATGTCGCCGGTGTAGAGCATGCCGCTGATGTCCCGGTCGCCCAGCCCCCGCGGGACCGGGCCGGGACGTGTCGCCTGCGCCCGCTCAGCCATGACTGGGCCACATGATGCTCCGCGCCGGCCCCGGCCGTCCTGCGTTCAGCGCCTCGGGCCGGCCGAAGCTTCTGCCGAAGTTTTGTGGGATTTTGTCGGCAACCGCAGATAATGGCGGCATGACGCGCGGACGAAAGCCGGCCCTGGCCCTGGCCCTGCTGACCGGCGGGGCCAGCGCGCTGGCCGAGACCGGCGGCCCGTGAGGGACCGCGATCGAGGTACCCGGCATCACGGCCCTGAACCAGGGGGCGGGCGCCGGGGCCACCATGGCGATTTCGTGCCCGGCCGCCGGGGCCTGCACGGCGGCCAGCACCTACCTCGACCCGGCAGGCCACGACCAGGCGTTCGAGGCGGCCGAACGCGGCGGGGTGTGGGGTCCGGCCACCCCGATCCCGGGCGCCGCGGCCCTGAACGCGGGTCCCGACGGCCAAGTCAACGCGCTGTCGTGCACCTCGGCCGGGAACTGCTCGGTGGCCGGGACCTACGGCGCCGACTCGTCCGGCTCCCAGACCCAGCTGTACGTGGACACTGATAAGAACGGCGCCTGGGGGACCGCCGTCGTGATGCCCGGCCTGGCCGCGCTGAACACCGGCCTGGTCGCCCAGGCGTACACGCTGGCCTGCACCTCGGCCGGGAACTGCGCGGCCGGTGGTTACTACACGGACAGCGCCGGCGCCGAGCAGGCGTTCGTGATCAACCAGACCGGCGGGTCGTGGGGGAACGCGATCGAGGTGCCGGGCACCGCCGCGCTCAACACCGGCAACCAGGGCCAGGTGAACGCGGTGTCCTGCGTCCGGGCCGCGACCTGCGCCCTCGGCGGCATCTACAACGAGGCCGGCACGTTCCTGGTCGAGCCGTTCCTGTCCAGCCAGGGCTGACGCGCCAAGGCTGCCCAGCCAGGGCTAGAGCTTGCGGGCCCAGTTCTGGCCGACCAGGTCGGCGCCGAAGCTGTGGTGGGCTTCCTCGCCGATCAGCGTGAAGCCGGTCCGCTGATAGATGCGCCGGGCCTGCTCCAGCACGCTGTTGGTCCACAGCGTCATCTCGGTGTAGCCGGCCGCCCGGGCGAACCGCAGGCACTCCTCGACCAGCTTCGAGCCGATGCCGAGGCCCCGGGCGGCCGGGTCCACGTACAGCAGCCGCAACTGGGCTACGGTGTCGGACTTGCGCACGCACAGGATCGACCCGACCCGCTGGCCGTCGGCTTCGGCGACCCAGGCCGCTTCCCGGGCCGGGTCGTGGGAGTCCACGTAGTCGGCGATGATCCGGGCCACCAGCGCCTCGTAGGTCTCGTCCCAGCCGTACTCGGCGGCGTACCCGGCCGCCTGGCGCTGGATGACCCAGCCCAGATCGCCGGGCCGTGGCGCCCGCAGCAGGTAGGCGCGCGGCGCCGGGGCGCCCGTCAGCACCTGGGTGATCTCCCGCATCGAGGCCACCAGCCGCTGCTGGGCTTCCTCGCCCAGGCGGCCGAGCAGGGCGCCGATCTCCTCGGCGGCCCTGCTGTCCAGGCTCTGCTGCAGCGCGCGGCCGGCCGCGGTGAGCGCGATCACCTGACGGCGGGCGTCCGTGTCCGACTTCTCCCTGGTGACGAGCTGGTCGCCCTCGAACCGGCTGAGTATCCGGCTCAGATAGCCGGCGTCGATGTCCAGGCCACGGCGGAGCGCGCTCACCTCGGTGCGGTCCCGCTGGCCGAGCTCGAACAGCAGCCGCGCCTCGGTCAGCGAGTAGGGCGTGTTCAGGTAGCCGCCCCGCAGCACGCCGATCACGTTGGTGTAGAGCCGGTTGAACGCGCGCACCGCCGCGACCGGGTCCTCGATGGCGGGCCGCCGCACCGCCGCTTCTGTCGCCGCCATGACCGCTCTCCATCTGATGGAAGGTTGGTTGTCTGAGTCAACGATATTACTGACTCAGGCAACGGTCAATGGATGAACGTTTCCTCCAGGTTCGCGTTGACGACCAGGGTGGGCGGACAATAAATGCATGCGCTTGCCCCGGGTCCTGCGGCCGCCCCGCGCGCTGCGCCGCCCGGCCCGCTGGGGGGCGCTGACGGCCGGCGCGGTGCTGGCGGTGCTGATCTTCCCGGCCCCGGACCTGTCGGTGCTGGCCTGGTTCACGCTGGTCCCGGGGCTGATGGTGATCCGGAACGCGCCCTCCGCCCGCGAGGCCGGCGTGCGGGGCTGGTGGCTGGCCAGCGGCTACATCATGGCCGCCATGTACTGGCTGGCCCCGGAGATCGGCCCGGGTCTGCTGCTGGTCGCGGTGCTGCTCGGGGTGCTGCTGGTGCCGTTCGCGGTCGCGGCCTGGGCGCTGCTGCGGCCGCGGCTCACCACCCGGCGGGCCCTGGCCGCGCTGGTGGTGGTGCCGAGCTGCTGGCTGCTGGGCGAATGGCTGCGCTCCTGGCAGGCGCTGGGCGGTCCCTGGGCCGTGCTCGGCGCCAGCCAGTGGCAGCATCCGGCCGTGCTCGCCCTGGCCTCGGTCGGCGGGGTCTGGCTGGTCAGCTGGGTGCTGGTGGCGGCCAACGTGGCCATCACGATTGTGCTGGTCTCGGCCCGGTGGACGGCCCGGGCCGCGGCCGCGCTGGTGGCGGCGGCGGGGGTGGCCGCGGGCCCGGCCGTATTCGCGCTGACCGCCCCGGCCCCGGCCAGCGGGACCGCGACGATCGCGCTGGTTCAGCCGGGCGTGGTCAACAACGACAAGCTCCGGGTCGACGCCAGCCAGCGACTCACCACGGACGCCCGCCGGGGTCCCCGGGCCGATCTCATCGTCTGGGGTGAGAGCAGCGTCGCCTACCACCTGGAAAGCGACACCGCCCTGCTCCGTGCCATCGAGCGGCTCTCGGCCCAGCAGAAGGCCCCGATCCTGGTCAACCAGGATTCGGTCCACGACGGGGCCAAGTCCAAGGTCGCGGTGCTGGTCGGTGCGCACGGCATCGCCGGCACCTACACCAAGACCCGGCTGGTCCCGTTCGGCGAGTACATCCCGTTCCGCGGCGCGCTGTCCTGGCTGACCGCGATCAGCCGGGCCGCGCCGGAGAACATGATCCCCGGCGCCGGGGCGCACGTGCTGCGGGTCACCGAGCCGGACGGGCGGGCCCTGACCATCGGCCCGCTCATCTGCTTCGAATCGGCGTTCCCGGACATGTCGCGGGTCGACACCGACCACGGCGCCCAGGTCATCGTGTTCCAGACCTCCGATCCGACGTTCCAGGGCACCTGGGCCCTGGCCCAGCACGCGTCGCTGGACGCGCTCCGGGCCGCGGAGACGGGCCGCCCGGTGGTCCAGGCCGCGCTCACCGGCGACTCGGACGCCTTCGACAGCCGGGGCCGGGAACTGGCCTGGATGGGGCAGACCCAGCGCGGCGTGACCACGGTGACGCTCCGCCTGCCCACGGTCGCCTCGCGGACCATCTACGACCGGCTGGGCGACTACGTGCCGTGGGCGGCGACCGGGGTGACCGTGGCCGCCGCCGGGCTCGGGCTGTGGCGTTTGCGCGGCGGGCGCTCCGGGAAGGGTGGTGCCACCGGCGCGGATACGGCAGAATACGATGCAGGCAGCGGGCTGCACGTGCCCGGATAGCCGTTGCTCACGACAACGCCAGTGGCGCGAGGACGCAGGGGAAGGCGAACCTCGTCGCCGGCTTGTCAGGAGGAACGGTGTCTGCTCAAGGTGTTCTGCACGTTCATTCGGCGCCCCCGGCGCTCTGCCCGCACATCGAGTGGGCCGTGGCCGGGGTTCTTGGCGTGCCCGTAGACCTGCCCTGGACCGGCCAGCCCGCGTCCCCGGGGTCGCTGCGGGCCGAGCTCACCTGGGAGGGCCGCCCGGGCAGCGCGGGCGCCATCACCTCGGCGCTGGCCGGCTGGAACCGGCTGCGCTTCGAGGTCACCGAGGAGGCCAGCCCCGGCTGTGACGGGGTCCGGCACTGCTACACGCCCACCCTGGGCCTGTTCACCGCGGTGACCGGCGGCAACGGCGACATCATGGTCCCCGAGGGCCGGGTCCGGACCGCCCTGGCCATGGCCCGGACCGAGTCCGACCTGCGCCGCGAGATGGACCGCCTGCTCGGCCGGTCCTGGGACGAGGAGCTTGACGCCTTCCGCTGCGGGGCCGACGGCGCCCCGGTGCGCTGGCTGCACGCCACCGGCTGACCCCCTGGCTCACCGCACGGCACCACGAGGCCCGGGCCAGCGTTCCTCCGCCGCTGGCCTGCCGCCACAGCGCCATGTCGTCATGTCGACAGATTGCTCAGAGTAGTATTTCGATTACAGATCGTGATATACCCATGGCAGCGCATGAGCACGTTCACGTGGGAGAGATCAATGATCAAGGTGTCCAGGCCCGTTCGCGATGGCTCGGTCCGCGTCACGTTCGCGCTGCCGGCCAGCGAGCCCGCGGGCGCGGTGTCGGTGGTGGGTGACTTCAACAACTGGGACCCGTTCGCACACCCGCTGCGCAAGCGGTCCAACGGCACCCGCAGCACGGTGGTGACCACGGCCCCCGGCCGCACGCTGCGCTTCCGCTACCTGGCCGAGGGCGGCCGCTGGTTCGATGACGAGGCCGCCCACTGCGTCGACGGTCAGGGCGCCACCATCTCCGTGTGAGCGTCCACCGGACCGGGGCCAGGCCGTCCGGGCCACAGGCTGATCGAGGCGTTCCCGACCGCGGCCCGGGGCAGCGGCAGGCCGGGCGGCGGCAGCCGGTCCGCGGTGGCCACCCGGACCGGGCCGCCGTGCGTGACCACGATCAGGTCGGCGCCGGGCCGCTCGTCGGCCAGCCGGCTGAGCGCACCGCGGACGCGCCAGTACAGCTCGGCCACGGTCTCACCGCCCGGTGGCCGCAGGTAGGGGTCGTCCCAGAACTGGTCGATGACGTCACCGGGCCGGCCGCGCGGGCCCTCATCCGCCACCGAGCGGGTGCCCTCCAGCCGTCCCAGGTCCTGCTCGCGCAGTCGCGGGTCGAACTCCAGCGGCAGCCCCAGCCGGCCCGCGATGATGGCCGCGGTCTCGGCCGTGCGGGCCAGGTCGCTGGCCACGACGGCCCGGGCGCCCGAAGCCAGGCCCGCCAGCTGGCGGGCCG
Organism: uncultured Actinomycetes bacterium; assembly: GCA_963828445.1. Taxonomy (GTDB): domain Bacteria; phylum Actinomycetota; class Actinomycetes; order Streptosporangiales; family Streptosporangiaceae; genus Bog-532. Next base: position 666 of record CAWHFP010000031.1, on the reverse strand, counting down.
CCAGCTCGGCCTGGTCGCGCCCGGCCGGGGTGAGGCTGCCGGCCCGGGGCGACTGGCCCTGGATCCGGCCAACCACGTTCCAGGCGCTCTGCCCGTGCCGGACCAGCCAGAGGCTAGAACTGAAGCCGGGGGTCGACATAGTTCTTGAACTCCAGGACGTTGTTGGACGGGTCGGCCAGGGCGATCGTCCGGTGTTCCTCGGCGGTGCCCTCGAACCGGAGCGCCGGGCCGGCCAGCACCGGCAGCTTGCGGTGCTCGACCACCCGCAGCAGCCGGTCGAAGTCCTCAGCCTGCGCGAAGCTGACCCCGAAGTGCCGTGGATACATCACCGGCTCGTCCGGGATGTCGTCGCTCAGGTGGCACACCAGCTGGTCACCGAAGAAGTCCAGGGTGATCCGGTCGTGGTAACGCCGGGCCAGCTTGGCCCCCAGGCCGAACACGTAGAACTCGAGGGCCTCGTCCAGGTCGCGGGCCGGGACGGCGATGTGGCAGGCGTCGTGCATGTCGCGCATGGTCAGGTCTCCTTCGGTCGTGGCGGGGGCGTCAGGCGGCGGACGGGGCGGTCCGGGCCGCGCCCGCCGTCCCCGTGCTGACCCCGGTGCTGATCCCGGTGGTGAGGTCGAGCAGGGTGTCGCCGCGCAGGCCGCGCCGCAGGGTCTCCACCCC
>CAWHFP010000030.1:0-13429 GCA_963828445.1 uncultured Actinomycetes bacterium | reverse complement strand
ATCGCATCGCCGCCGAGGGCCTGATCAGTGGACGCCGCGGATCTGGCTTGCCACAGCTCCCGGATGATGACCTGAACGGCGCCCGCGGCCGGAATGGCCAGCAAGGCACCCACGAAACTGCCGAAGAAGCCGTCCACCCAGTCGCCGATCGACGTGCCGATCAGCAGCGACAGCAGCACCACCAGCGGGTTGACGTTGGCCGTGCGGCTCATCACCACCGGGTTCAGCACGTGGTTCTCGATCTGCTGGTAAGCCAGGAACGCCGCCGCGGTGACAATGCCGGCCGTGAGCGAATGGCCGAAGGCGAACAGCACGGTGGGAATGCCGGCCAGCGCTCCGCCCACCATGGGCAGGAAGTCCACCAGGGTCACCCCACAGCGCCCACAGGAGCGGGAACGGGACCCCGAGCAGCACGAGCGTGACGAACACGACCACGCCCGCGATCAGCGAGGTCAGCAGTTTCCCAGCGCGTAGCCGGTGGCCGACTGGCTGATCTCCCGCGCCACCCGGGTGTACTAGGACACCCGCTGCGGCGGCAGCAGCGCCGTCACGCCCTGACGCATCTTGGGGCCTTCGAGCAGGAACAGCACGATCAGGGCGAAGATCGTCGCCAGCGTGGCCAGGAGGGAGAGGTGGAAGCGGGTGACCAGGTGCCCGATCCAGCCCCGGCCTTGCTCGGCGGCTTGCACGTAGGCGGGCAGCCGCTGGGAGAAGTGGGTCACGCCGTGGGCCAGCGGATAGCCGAACGCCACCAGCAGGCCCCCGAACACCGCGATCGTCCAGACCACCACGATGGTCACGGCCCCGCCGCGTCGCCGGATCCCCCACCGCTGCAACGCCACCACCAGTGGGCTGAGGATCAGGCTGACGAACCCGGCGACCGCGATCATCAGCAGCACATCGCGGATCCGGTAGGCCAGCTTGCCCGCGAGGTAGGTAAGGACCACGACCGCCACGGTGACCAGAATCGTGGCCAGCGGGACGCCGCGCCGGTCGGCGGCGTCCCGCAGCCGCCGGTGTGGAGGGCTCAAGCCGTGTGCTGCAGCTCGGACAGCGAATGCACGCCGCCGCCCAGCGGGCGAACCTGAATACCGGCGTTGATCTGCGAGAACCCGTAAATCAGGCTGTACAGGCCGAACAGCAGCGCCAGCGTGACCGCGCCCACGCCGGGCCGGGCGAACAGCAGGACCCCGAAGGCGAATGACACCAGCCCGGACAGGATGAACAGGGCCCGCGTGTCGCCGCTCTCCCCGCTCTGGAAACCGGCGAAGAACTCGGCCACCCCGCCGACCAGCGCCCACGACGCCACCACGATGACCAGGACCAGCGCGGTCGGCCCGGGCCAGACGAGCGCGACCACCCCGGCCGCCAGGTCGATCAGGCCGAGCAGCAGGTGGCCCGCCACCGGCCCAGCCCCCCGGCTGCTGAACGCCCGCGCCCCGTGCAGCCCCGCGTCCATGAAGGCGTAGACCGCGAACACAATGACCAGGGCCAGGATCGTGACGCCCGGCCAGGCGATGGCCACGATCCCGGCCACCACGGCCAGGATGCCGAGCAGGATCAGTGAAGTGGATGTCGACTTGAGCATGGTGCGCAGTCCTTTCGCTCGCCGGGCGGAGCCAGCAGCAGGTTCGTCACCATGCAATTGTGTGAGGTATTGACCGGGCGGTCGTGGGTCTGCGGTCTCAAGCCTTTCGGCCGTTGTTGGTCTGCCAGCACAAGGGCTAGCAGGAGAAGCCGGGGCCGTTCAGGCCGGGGCCGGTGATGGCGGGCTTGGTGGCACCGCTCGCGGTCGGGTAGGCGGTGTCGAACCACTGGGTGAAGAACTGGCTCAGCTCGGCGTGGCAGGCGTGGCTCTGGACCGGGAGCCCGCGCTGGAACGCGGCCTCGAGTTCCGGCTCAGTGATCGAGCCGCCGCCGTACTGGCGCTGGATGATCTGCAGCACGTGGGTGAACCGGGCGGTGCCCAGGATCTGCCAGAGCGCGACATAGGTCGCACCGGGCCGGTCGTAAGTCGGGGCGTCGTCGAACAGGCTCGCGGACGTGGGGTTCGATGGGGCCATCGACCAGAAGCTGCCGGTCTTGGCGTAGAGCTTGTTGAACTGGGCGATCAGGCTGCTGGTGAACGCCTGCCGGCCGGCCGCGGTGCCGGGCCCGCCCGCCTTGGTCTCGGCCGTCCGGGCGGCGTACATGTACTCGGCCAGCGTGGCCAGACCTTCCTTGTAGAAGGTCATGGGGTAACCGCCCTCGGTCACGTGGTCGCCCCACCACTGGTGCATGTTCTCGTGGTACAGGGTGTCGGTGTCGATCTCCCCGCCGGCGAACGTGATCATGGTCTGCATTTCTTCTTCGAAGCTGGCGGCCGGGGCGCCCACCACCACGCCGTCCGACGAGAACGGGAACGGCCCGTTGAACTGGCTCTCGAAGTCGGTGATGTCCTGCTGCTCGTTCATGATGGCCAGGTTGGCGGCCTGCTGCTGGGCGCTGATCGAGCTGTCCTGGGCCTCGTAGTAGAGCAGCCCGTCGCTGGCCCGGCGCGAGGTCAGCGTGTAGTTGCCCACGCTGTCCTCGACCAGGTAGCTAGCCACCGGTGCGCCCGAATCCCAGTGGTAGGTGACCGAACCGGCCGGGAACTGGCGGCTGGCACCGTGGTGGGTGACCGACTTGAGCTTGCCGTTGGCCAGCGCGGTCTTGCCCGCGTTGACCGTGTCGTAGAAGTCGTAGCTCGGCTTGGCCGTCGGGTAGTCGTTGAGCGGCATCCAGTCCTCGGTGCCGACCGGCTCGGTGGTCACGAAGCTGCCGCCGGGGGCCGCGAACCAGCCTTCGGTGCTGCCGTCACCGTCGTTGTGCACGCCGGGCTTGCCGGTGTAGCCGACCACCACGGTGAACCGCTGGCCGTTCCGGATCGGGAACGAGGGGGTGATGACCAGCTTGTTGGCCGGGCACGGGGTGCCGTCGAGGGCGTCCTCGCCCTGGTTGCCGTTGAGCTCGGGGCTGCAGGCGGGCGGCAGCGGGTTGTTGTCCGGTCCGCCCACGGGGTTGTGCTGCGACGCCTGGTGGGCCAGCGGGCTGGGGTCGTTCAAGCCCTTGGGGTCGCCAGGGTAGGTGGGCTGGGCGAAGGTGAACCGGGCCGGGCGGCCGTTGACCGTCACCGACTGCACGCTCAGGTCGGGTCCGTCGGCGGTGTTGGCCGACGTCCGTTCGAAGTCGAGGCTGAAGCTGGTCAGGCACTGCGTGGCCTGGTCGGTCAGGGCCACGTTGTTGCCGGCCAGGAAGGTGTTGGTGCCGGCGTCGTAGACCATGTGCACGTCGGTGTGGACGCTGCGGTAGCCGCCGTTGCCAGTGTCGGGGTACACCCGTGCCCCGTGCGGGGACAGCGAGTGGGCCCCGGCCGAACAATGGCCGCCGTGTCCGGACCCGGCCGCGGTGCCGGCCGAGGCGGTGCCGGCCGAGGCAGTGCCGGCCAAGTAGGGCGCCGACACCAGGCCGAAGCCCGCCAGCGAGACCATTGCCGTGCCGAGACTGATCGCTTTCGCAGGCCACATAGCGGACATCTTTGCGCGTCAGCGGATTTTCCTCAAGATCGAAACATCCGGGACAGGTTTCGGCACCCGGCTCGGCGCGGTGTCCCGCGCCGCCACGTCAGCCGGTGCGGCCGGGGCTGGGCGGCCGATCAGGGCGGCGACGACGACCGCTCCCAGCACGGTGAGGCCACCCCCGATGAGCAGCGCGTGATGAAGCCCGTTCACGTAGGCGCGGGCCGAGCCCTCACCGAGTGCTGCGCTGGCCGGCAGCAGGGCACCGAAGGCGGCCACGCCGACCGCGATGCCGCCGCTGCGGAAGGTGTTGGCCGCGCCGGCCAGCAGCCCGCTGTCCTGGGCCGGACCCGAGCTGAGCGCGAGCATGGCCTGGACCGGATTGACGACCCCGGTCCCGGCGCAGGCGACGATCAGGCCGGGCAGCAGGACCGCCCACGACGAGTGCGCGCCCACGACCGCCATCAGCATCACCCCGGCACCGACGACGACCAGGCCGGTGCTCAGCACCAGACCCGGGCGGAGTCTGCGCATCAGCCGCGCGCTGGCCGCCGACACAGCGAAGATCACCGCGGTTCCGGGCAGCATGGCCAGGCCTCCGCGCAGCGGGGAGAGCCCCAGCACGTTCTGCAGGTACAGGCTCAGGTACAGGTAGAGGCCGAAGAACCCGGCCGAGATGGCGAACGCGGTGACCTGGGCGGCGGTGAAATCGCGGCGGCGGAACAGTCCCAGCGGCAGCATGGGTGCCGCCACCAGGTGCTCGACGAGGACGAAGGCGAGCAGGAGAAACCCGGCGGCGGCCAGTTCGGCGATGATCGCCGCGCTCCCCCAGCCCGTGTCGTTCCCGCGCAGCAGGGCCAGCACCAGCAGGAACAACGCGGCGCTGAAGGTGACCTGACCTGGCCAGTCGAGCCTGCGCGCCCGCGGGTCACGCGACTCACGCAGCCAGGCCAGCGTCCCCAGCACGGTGGCCACCCCGAGCGGCAGGTTGACGTAGAAGACCGACTGCCAGCCGAACCAGGTGGTGAGGGCTCCGCCCATGGCGGGACCGATCGCGAACGATCCGCCGATGGTGGCGCCGTAGGCCGCCATGGCCGTAGCGCGGCCGCGCCCCGGCGGATAGGCGTCGGCCAGCAGGGCCAGCGAAGAAGCGAACATGATGGCGCCGCCCATACCTTGCACGGCCCGGGCCACGTCGAGGAAGGCGATGGTCTGGGCCAGGGCACAGGCCAGCGAGGAGGCGGTGAAGACGACCATGCCGATGGTGAAGAGCCGGCGGCGGCCACGACGGTCGGCGACTGAGCCCGCGGTGAGCACCACCGCCGCCAGCGCGATCGTGTAGGCGTCGACGACCCACTGCACACCGCTGAGGGCCGAGTGCAGGTCCCGCGCCATGAACGGCAGCGCCGTGTTGACTACGGCCGTGTCCAGGCACAGCATCGCGTTGGCGAGGCAGACGATGACGATCGTGGCGAACTGGCGGCGCCGGGACAGCGGCGCGGCCGCGAGATGGCTGGACACGGATTTTCTCTTTCTGCGCTGAGACTGCCGGACGGTCCCCAAGCTCGCCGGTGCCGTTGAACGAGGTGTGGATGGCCGGTCAACAGCCCATGGCCGGGAACGGCGCTCAGTGGACGTCAAGCCGGCGTTGAGCGGCGGATGCTTTGCTCCGGTCAGGAACCCGCCGACCGCAGGAGGCCCATCACCCATGTCCACGCTGAGGTTCGAGGTGCTCGGCCCGGTCCGCGGCTGGCTCGATGACGCGGAACTGGACCTGGGATCCCCGCAGCAGCGGGCGGTGCTGGCGGTTCTGCTGCTGTCACGGGGCTGGCAGGTATCCATCGACGGCTTGGTCGACGCCCTGTGGGGTCAGGATCCGCCGGCGGCCGCCCACGGCACGGTCCGCACCTACATCTCCCGCCTCCGGCGCGGCCTGGGCGCGGCGACCGGCCAGCAGACGCAGGACCTGATCAAGTCGATCGGGGACGGCTACGCGCTGGTGCCGGGCCTGGTCTCCGTCGACCTGGACCTTTTCACCCAGCACGTGCATGACGCCCAGCGAGCGCGACGCGACGAGGATCCGGCCCTGGCCACCCGCCTGCTGGGGCAGGCGCTGGCCCTGTGGCGGGGCCTGCCGCTGGCCGGGATCGCCGGGCCCTACGCCGACGCGCAGCGGGCCCGGCTGGCCGAACTGCGCATGGCCGCGACCGAGGAGCGGCTGGCGCTGACCATTGAGTCGGGCGGGCACCGGGCGGCCGCGGCCGAACTGCGGATGCTGGCCGGCCAGTACCCGCTCCGGGAGAAGCTCGCCGAACTGCTGATGCTGGCCCTGTACCGCTCCGGGCGCCAGGCGGACGCGCTGGCCGCCTTCGCCGACGCGCGGCGGGTGCTGCGCGACGAACTGGGCCTGGATCCCGGCCCGGACCTACGCGAGCTGCACGAACGTATCCTGCGCGCCGACCGCGACCTGGCCGCCGCGAGTCAGCCGGCCGTCCCGCCGGCCCCGCCCAGTGGCCTGCAGGTGATCCGGCCCCGGCTCACGGCTCCGCTGCCACCGGACCTGGCCGACTTCACCGGGCGGCCGGCCGCCCTGGCCGGCATCGCGGCGGCCCTGCGCGCCAGCGTCCCGCCGGTAATCGCGATCACCGGGATGCCCGGTATCGGCAAGACCACGCTGGCGCTGCGGGCGGCCCATGCCGCGCTGGCCGCGTTCCCGGGCGGCCAGTACTACGTCGAAGCCGGCCGCAGCGACGAGATCGACCAGCTGACGGCGGCGGGCCGGGACGGCCAGCGGCTGCTGGTGCTGGACGACGCCTGGAACGCCACCCAGGTTCGCCGCCTGCGGCCGGCGTTGACCGGCTGTGCGGTCATCATCACCACCCAGCGGCGAATGATCGATCTGCCCGGGACCCAGTGGTTCGAGATCGGCCGGCTGACGGCGGATGAGGGCCGGGCTCTGCTGGAGCGGCTGATCGGGGCGGCCCGGGTGGCGGCCGAACCGGCGGCGGCCCGGCTGCTGGTCACCGTCTGCGCCGGCCATCCGCTGGCCCTCCGCACCGCCGCGGCCCGGCTGACGGCCCGGCCCGGCTGGCGGATCACCGCCATGGTGCGGGCCCTGCGGGAGGAACTGACCCAGCCGGCGGTCACCCACGCGGACTGCGAGCTGGTCGAGGCACCGTTCCGGCGAGCCCACCGCCGGCTGGAACCTGATCAGGCGTTCCTGTTCCGCCAGGCCGCGCTGTCCGACAGCCTGGACATCTCGGTCACCACCGCCGCCACCCTGGCCGGCCTGGGCAAGCACCAGACCATGGCCCTGCTGGACTCGCTGGCCGACGTGCACCTGCTTGAGGCGGGCGAGTACGGCCGGTACCGCTACGACCCGCTGGTGAAGGTGTACGCACGCCGAGCAGCGCTGGCCGAAGACCGCCTGCGCTGCTCGGGTACGGTGACACCGCTGGTCAGCGCGGCCCGCTAACCGGCTTCCAGCCCCAGGCCTGGCCCAGCGGCGCGCATTCGATACCGCTCATACCGCCGCCTCGGCCGCGGGGGCGATGTTGTGGTTCAGCCGGAACAGGTTGCCCGGGTCGAAGTGTCGCTTGAGCTGGCTCAGGCGGTCATAGGTGCCGTCACCGAACGCGGCCCGGATCTGTTCCGGGGCGGTGTCACGCTGGCCGAGATAGTTCAGCACCGCCCCGCTGGCCTGCCAGGGCTTCAGGTCCCGGAACAGCCCGTCGATGGCGTCGTAGCAAGCCGCCTCGGCCTCGGGACCGCCGATGCCCGCGCAGAAAAGCTGGTAGGCGGCGTCCCGGCCGGTGACCGCGTTGGGTACTTCGGGCGGGCGGGCCAGCGCGCCGTCCAGCGGGCGCAGTTCCACCAGGGCGAGCGGGCCGCCGGCCGCCGGGCCCGCGTGCCGCACGATGGCCGCGACCGCGGCTTCGGGCAGTTCGGCCAGCCGCATCGAGGTTTCGTGGATCGGCATCGGGGTCGGCGGGTCGGCGTGCACCCTGCCCACCTGCTCGTACGGCAGGTCACCGACCGAATCGAGGAGCGCCGGCCCGAGCTGCCGGACCGGCGCGACCAGCCGCGCGCCCGCCGAGGCGGGGCCCAGGTAGGCGATCCGCACGTGCACGGTGAGCCCGGCCACGCAGCGGTTCCGGCACGCTGTCCAGCGGCGGCAGCGACAGCAGTCCGACCGACACCGTCAGTTCCGGCGGCAGCGTGGGCGCCCACTCCCGGTAGAACTGCAGGATTTCCCCGGCCCGGGCGCCGTCGAAGTACAGGCCGCCGCCGTACAGCCGCGGCACTTCGAACAGGTCGAACTCGATCGCGGTGGCGATGCCAAAGTTGTCCTTGCCGCCGCGGGCCGCCCAGAAAAGGTCGGCGTCCTGCTCGGCGGTGGCCCGGACGATCTCACCATCGGCGGTGACCAGCTCGACGGCCCGGACCCGGTCCGCGGCCCAGCCATACGAGCGGCCCAGGACCGGGCTGAGGCCGCCGCCCAGAGAGTAACCGACCACCCCCACCTGCGGCGACGAGCCGTTCAGGGCGGCCAGCCGGTGCGGCGCGGACGCCTCGACGACCTGCTGCCAGCGGGTTCCGGCCGCCACCCGGGCGACCCGGGCGGCGAGGTCGATCGTCACCCCGGTCAACCGCCGGGTGTTGACCAGCACCGCCCCGTCGGCCGGGACCGAGGGCCCGTGGCCGGTGGCGAGCACCCCCACCGGCAGGCCGCGTTCGGCCGCGAACCGGACGGCCTGGCTGACATCGCCCGGGGCGGCCGCGCCGACCACCACGGCCGGGCTACGCGGCAGGGCCAGGTTGTAGGTCGCGCACTCCCCCGCGTAGGCGTCGTCGCCCGGTACGGCCACGATCCCCTGGACCGCGGCCGCCAGCGCGGCCACGTCCCCGGCCGTCATTGCTGCGGAGTCAGCCATTTTCCCCACCTTCATTTAAATTAATCGAATGTGCATTTTCTGACCTTTCGATTACAGCGGGGTCCGATCGACAATTCGTCGGAGCGACGTTGACATGACGTAGGCGGGCCGCCGGCGCCACCGAATGCCAGACTCACGCCTGAGAATTGACGGCACAGAATTTGGCAGCACGGAATTTCTGACGTGATTGTTCGTGAACGAGATCGGCGGCATCAGCGGCGGATCGGTCAGCGGGGGCGGGGCGGCACCAATTCACCGATGACGGCGGCAAATTCGGCTGGCTGCTCCAGCTGGGCGAAGTGCCCGCTCCGCTCGACGATGACCAGCCGTGAGCCGGGAATGGCCCGGTGCATTTCTTCGGAATACTTGTGACGGCCATCCCCTGACCGGCCGGTCTGGCGGCCGGCCAGGGGATGCGGGCCGTTATTAGCGGAGCACGCCGAGCAGGCCGTCGGTCTCGTCGTTGATGCCGGCCGTGAACCAGATCGCGTTGGTGCCGCCGGTCACCGCCGAACCAGGCTGCAACTGCCATAGCCCCGGTTCCGCGAACGGCTGGCCGGTCTTCCGGTTGAGGACCTGGCCGGTGGCGTGGCGGGCGAAGCCGCGGCCCTGGCGGGCGAAGATGTTGATCCGGCCGTCACCGAAGTTGCCGATCAGCAGCGAGCCCGCCGCGGCTCCCCAGCCGCGCGGGGCCACGGCCAGACCCCAGGGAGCGTTGAGGGCGCCCCCGGTGGCGATGCGGGCGATCAGCCGCCCGCCGGTGCTGTACTCGTCCACCACCCCGATACCGGCGCCGACGCCCTCCCGGTCGGTGGCGGGGTCGGGCTTGTCGTAGGTCACGAACACGCGCCCGCCCAGCGCCTGGGCGTTGAACGGAACGAACCCGGCGGGCAGGCGGGGATCAGTGAACTGCCAGGACAGCAGCTTGACCTGATGGAACGCGGAATCGAAGACGTCCACTTTCCCCTGGACGAAGTTCGCCGCGAACAACCGGTCGCCGTACCCGGTGCTGGCCACGGCCAGGCCGGTGTACCCGGCCCCGGCCACCGTGGCCACATCCTGGGTGTCACCGATGAGCGGGTCGACCTTGGGGCTCCAGGCCTCCAGGTGCCCATCCAGGGTGGCCCAGATGAACGCGGCCGGGGCGCTGGCCTGGCCGCGGCTGACCGTGAAGCCGGAGCCCGGGTTGGCCACCAGCCCGCTCGGGCCGGCCACCGAGCCGGGCAGGGTCACGCGAACGGTGCTGGACTTGGTGATAGTGGCCGCGCCGGGGGCGAGCGAGTAGACCGTGGAACTGTCGGTGCCCTGGTTGGCCACCCACAGCGGCGAGGTCGGGGTGAGCGCGGCGCCCCACGGGTTCTTCAGGTCCGGGTCGGTCAGCCCGGCCAGCCCGGGCACGTCGGAGGCCAGGTTGACCTGCGCCAGAGCCAGATTGTGGTGACCGTGGGGAACCTGGGCCGGCCGCGGCGCAGGATGGCCGGAACTGGCCCACGCCGTCGCCGGGGCGGCCAGGGCCAGGGCCGCGGTCCCGGCCGCGGCCAGGATCGCGGCGCGAGGCCGGTGAATGCGATGCACAGTGAATCCTCCAGAAGAGTGGACTGGTGAGTTGCACCTTCAACTCACCAGTCCGCGATCAACGTGCGGACGACGCCGCCTTGACGCGAGCCTCAGGCCACCAGCAGGTGGCGGTCGGCCCGCAGGACCCGCTGCTGCATCGCCTGCAGCGCCGGGCCCGGGTCGATACCGAGCTCGGCCCGGAGCTGCTGCCGGACGCCGTCGAAGACGTCGAGCGCCTCGGCCTGGCGGCCGGACTGGTACAGCGCGAGCATGAGCAGTTCGCTGAGGCGTTCCCGGAACGGGTGCGCCGCCCGCAGCGTCCGCAAGGTGGCGATGGCCGTGTCGTGCTCGCCGAGCGCGACATCCAGGGCGAGCTTGTCCTCGGCCACGGCCAGCCGCAGTTCCAGCAGCCGGGCCCGGCGAGCCTCGGCGAACGGGCCGGGCAGCCCGGCCAGGGGGGTGCCGCGCCACTGCCGGAGCGCCTCCCGCAGGAGCCCGGCCGCCCGCAGGTTCTCGTGACTTTGCCGGGCCTGGCGGGCCTCGCTCACCCGCCGTTCGAAATCGTCGAGGTCCAGGCCGGCCGGGACCGGTGCCAGCAGGTAGCCGTCGCCGGCCGACTCGATGAACTCCAGCTGGCGGCGCAGGCGCGAAATGTAGGTGTGGACGGTGCCCGAGGCGGTCCGGGGCAGGGCGTCGCCCCACAACCCGGCCATGAGGGCATCCAGCGACACCAGCCGTCCCCGGGCCAGCAGCAGCATCGCCAGTACCGCCCGTTGCTGCGGCGGCCCCAGTCCGAGCTCGATTGCGTCGCGCCAGCCCCGCATCGGTCCGAGCACCTCGAACCTCAAACCATCCCGCATCGCTTTCTCCCCGTAGTTGTTTCCGTGTCGAGTTCAGGGTGCCGGGGGCGGTCAGCCAGGGGCAGGGGTCGAACAACCCCTTCTGTCCACCGCCCCGCGCCGGGCCCGGCGGCTAGGCTGACCACCGTGGCGCGGGCTGAGCCGGGGGGCACGGCTGGGCTCTGGCCGGCGCTGTCCAGCTTCGTGGGGCGGGACCAGGAAGCGAGCGAGCTGGCCGGGTTGCTGCGCGAGCACCGGCTGGTGACGATCACCGGGCCGGGTGGGGTCGGCAAGACGCGGCTGGCCCGTGAGGTGGTGCGCGAGCTGGCGAGCCAGTTCCCGGACGGGGTGTGGTTCGTGGGCCTGGGCCCGATCACCGACGCGGCCCGGGTGCCGGCCGAGATCGCGGCCGTCCTCGGCGTGCGGCCGCAGGGGACCCAGCCGGTCCAGCAGGTACTGGCCGAGGTGCTGGCCCCGCGGCGGCTGCTGCTGGTGCTGGACAACTGCGAGCACGTGCTGGACGAGGCGGCCCGGCTGTGCGCCGACCTGCTGAAGGCGTCGGATGAGCTGCGGATCCTGGCCACCAGCCGGGAACAGTTGTGGGTCAGCGGTGAGGCGCGCTACCGGTTGTCGCCGCTGACCTTGCCCGCCTCGGGCGAGGCCGCCGACATCAGCCGGTCCGAGGCGGTGCGCCTGTTCACCGACCGGGCCCGCCGGGCCGACTCCGGGTTCACCCTCGGGCCGCCGAACGCCCCGCTGGTGGCCCGGGTGGTGGACCGGCTGGACGGGATGCCGCTGGGCATCGAACTGGCCGCGGCCCGGATCGAGGCGCTGGGGATCGCCGGGCTGGCCGACCGCATCGACGACGCGGTCCAGCTGCTGGACAGCCGGGACTCGGCCACGGCGGCCCGGCACCGCTCACTGGCCGCGGTCGCGGACTGGAGCTACCGGCTGCTGGCCCCGGCCGAGCAGCGGGTGTTCCGGCGGCTGGCCGCGTTTCCCGGCCCGTTCACGCTCGCGGCCGCCGCGGCCGTCGCCGGGCCGGAGGCGGAACCGGTGGTCCTGCGGCTGGTCGACGGTTCGCTGGTGGCGCCCCCGCAGGCGGGTCCCGATCACCGGATGCGCTACCCGATGCTGCGCACGCTGCGGTCCTACGGCTACGGTCAGCTCGTCGACGCCGGTGAGGAGGCGGAGGCCGCCGCCGCGCTGGCCCGGTTCGCGGTGTCGGTCACCGAGCAAGCCTCAGCTGACCTGGAAGCCAGCGATCAGGACCGGGAACTGGCCGCCCTGCAGTGGCTCGACGCTGAATACGCCACCGTGCGCCAGGCCCTGACCTGGGCGCTGGACCATGACGCCGACGCGGCGCTGCGCATCGCGGCCGCCCTGGGCCCCTGGTGGCGGCAACGCGGCCGCCCGGGCGAAGGCCTCGAACTGCTGGCCGCCGCGGTCCGCTCGGCCTCCGGTTCCGCGCTCCGGGCGGGCCATACCTACGTCCGGGCCCAGTTGTGGCTCGGGTACCTGTCGGGCTACGGCGATCTCGCGGGCAGCGTGACTCGTTACTCCGAGGTCTGCGCGGCCGGCGAAACCCGGGAATGCGCGGACGCCCTGGTCGGCCGGGCGTTCGCGCGGCTGAACTCCGGCCACACCAAAGCCGCGGCTGACGATGCCCGGCGGGCGCTGGCGCTGGCGCGGCAGACCCGGTACCCGGCGGGCGAGGCGCAGGCCCTGGTCGTCCTGGCCGCTTTGTCGGTCACCGACGGCGGTGACGCCGGCCGGCCGGAGGCGCTGAGCTGGGCCGCGCAGGCGCAGCGCGCGCTGGCCGCCGAGGTCCCGGCCTGGTTGACCCGCTGGTGTCACTCGATCTTGACCCACGTCTTCATCGAGGCTGGTGAGCTCGACCGGGCCCGCCGGATCTGCACCGAGCGGCTGGCCGAGTGCCGGGCCATCGGCGATCTGGCGACCCTGACCGACCTGCTGTCGCTGGGGATGAATCTGGAATGGCTCGCCGGACGCATGGAAGAGGCCCGGGTTTACCTGCGCGAGGCGGCCGACACCACGGCGCGGCTCGGTGACCAGACCGGACTGCGGCACTGCATCGACCAGTGCGCACTGGTGTGCGCGGCGACGGACCGGCCCGCTGAGGCACTCACCTTGTGGGCCGCGCTGGCCGCTGACCTGGAACGCGCTGGGCTGACCGGGCTGGTGCCCGACGACCGGGAACTGCGCCGCCAGGCCAGCCGGGCGCTCCCGCCCGGCCAGGCCCGCGAGGCGACCGACCGTGGCGCCCGGATGACGCTGACCGCCGCCATCGAGTTCGTCGTCATGCTGACCGCCCGCCAGGACGAGGAGACGTCCCGGTCCGTGGCCGAGCTGACCGACCGCGAACGCGAGCTGGTCACGCTGGTGGCCCAGGGCCACACCAACGCCCAGATCGCGGCCCAGCTGTTCATCAGCATCCGGACCGTCACGTCCCACCTGGACCGCATCCGGGACAAGACCGGCTGCCGCCGCCGCGCCGACCTCACCCGGCTGGCGCTGCGCGAAGGCCTGGTCTAGCCGAGGT
>CAWHFP010000029.1:0-21353 GCA_963828445.1 uncultured Actinomycetes bacterium | reverse complement strand
GCCCCGGCCGGCCAGCGGGCCGCCGAGGGCCGGCACGTCAACGACGGCCAGCACGCGGCGACCACCTCCGGATCGGCTCCGGAAAAGCCCGCCACCCCGGCGGACTGAATTCACATCCACCCCGGGCGGCCGCATGCCGGCCGTCCGGGTCCTTGCGGCCGAACTCGTCGGCCGAACCGTCCGCACCCGCCCGGCCGCCCGGCCGCGCCGCTTCTTGCTGTTATCAGCCGGCTGGCCAGGCCCCGGGCGTTGCGGTATGTCCGGCTGGCCGACATTCGAACATAGTTGAACAGCCAAACTCTTGACGGCTCTTTACAGCGCCGTTAAGTTACACCATTAAATAAGTCTTGTAGCAACTCGCCAGCCGGCCCTACCGAGCCACGGCGGAGGCGTGACGTGCACGGGTAACCCCTGGGCACGGATGCGTGCGCACGCGCAGCGTCTCCTGGCTCTCCGGCCTGGACGTGGGCTCGCCAACGTCCAGGCACCGCTCGTCCCCCGCTCGGGGTCCCGTCCTCGCGGACAGGACCTCATGCCGTCATGACCAGGAGCCGCGCCCATGCGCTCAGCCCGCCCTCCCCGCCTGCTCAAACGCCTGCTCACGCCCCCGTTCATCCTGGCCGCCGCCGTACTGCTGGTCGGCCTGATCCTGCCCACGGCGATCAGCACCACGAACGTCGCCAACTCCACCACCACGGCCAGGACGGCTACCACCGCCGCGTCCTGCGCGACCACCAACCTCGCGCTGAACAAGACCGCCACCGCGTCCTCGACCGAGAGCGCCGCCTACCCGGCGTCGAACGCGGTCGACGGCAACACCGGCACCCGCTGGTCGAGCGCGTTCTCCGACCCGCAGTGGCTGGAGGTGGACCTCGGCTCGTCCCAGTCCATCTGCCAGGTCACGCTGAACTGGGAGGCGGCCTACGCGAGCGCGTTCCAGATCCAGACGTCGGCCGACGGTTCCAACTGGACCTCGATCTACTCCACCACCAGCGGCACCGGCGGCACCCAGACGCTGAGCGTGACCGGAACCGGCCGCTACATCCGCATGGACGGCACGGCCCGGGCCACCGGCTACGGCTACAGCCTGTGGGAGTTCGGCGTCTACGGACCGGCCAGCAGCGGCGGCGGCACCACCACCTGCGGGACCACCAACGTGGCGCTGAACCAGACCGCTACCGCCTCGTCCACCGAGAGCGGCGCCTACCCGGCCTCCGACGCGGTCGACGGCAACACCGGCACCCGCTGGTCGAGCGCGTTCTCCGACCCGCAGTGGCTCGAGGTCGACCTCGGCTCGTCCCAGTCCATCTGCGGCGTAACCCTGAACTGGGAGGCGGCCTACGCGAGCGCGTTCCAGATCCAGACGTCGGCCGACGGATCCAACTGGACCTCGATCTACTCCACCACGTCCGGCACCGGCGGCACCCAGAACCTCACCGTCTCCGGCACCGGCCGCTACATCCGCATGTACGGCACGGCCCGGGCCACCGCCTACGGCTACTCGCTGTGGGAGTTCCAGGTATTCAGCACCGGCGGCGGCGGGGGCACCACGCCCCCACCCACCGGCTGCACCGGCCAGTCCAACCAGCCGAACTTCGGGCCGAACGTGGAGATCTTCGACCCGAGCATGTCGGCGTCCAGCATCCAGTCCACGCTGGACTCGGTGTTCAACACCCAGAAGCTGAACCAGTTCGGCACCCAGCGCTACGCCCTGCTGTTCAAGCCGGGCACTTACAGCGCCGAAGCCAACATCGGCTACTACACCTCGATCCAGGGACTCGGCCAGAACCCGGACGACGTGACCATCAACGGTGACGTCACCGTCGACGCCTTCGACGGCACCGGGAACGCCACCCAGAACTTCTGGCGGTCGGCCGAGAACATGGCCATCAACCCGTCGGCGGGCTCCGACCGCTGGGCGGTGGCCCAGGCCGGCCCGTTCCGCCGGATGGACGTGCACGGTGGCCTGGAGCTGTACCCGGCCAGCTACGGCTACGCCAGCGGCGGCTACATCGCCGACAGCAAGGTCTCCGGCCAGGTGTCCAGCGTGTCCCAGCAGCAGTGGTACTCCCAGGACAGCAACTTCGGCAGCTGGAGCGGCTCGGTCTGGAACATGGTGTTCTCCGGCGTGACCGGAGCGCCGGCCCAGAGCTTCCCCAGCCCGCCGATGACCACCCTGGCCACCACCCCGACGTCCCGGGACGTCCCCTACCTGTACGTCGACTCGTCCGGTAACTACCACGTGTTCGTGCCGTCGCTGCGGACCAACGCCTCCGGCGCCAGCTGGGCCAACGGCTCCACGCCGGGCACGTCCCTGCCGATGAGCCAGTTCTTCGTCGCCAACCCCTCCGACACCGCGGCGCAGATCAACTCGGCCCTGGCCGAAGGCTGCAACCTGTTCTTCACCCCGGGCGTTTACAACATCAACCAGACCCTGAACGTCACCAACCCCGACACCGTGGTGCTCGGGGTCGGCTTCCCGACCCTGATCCCGCAGAACGGCGTCAACACCATGCAGGTGTCGGACGTGAACGGCGTCCGCATCGACGGCCTGCTGTTCGACGCGGGCACCACCAACTCGGGTGCCCTGCTGACCGTGGGCACCCAGGGGTCGACCACCAGTCACGCCAGCGACCCCGACTCGGTGCAGGACACGTTCTTCCGGATCGGCGGCGACATCGCCGGCAAGGCCACCAACAGCCTGGTCGTCAACGCCAGCAACACCCTGCTCAACGACATCTGGGCCTGGCGGGCCGACCACGGCAACTCCGGCACCGTCGGCTGGACGACGAATACCGCCGCCCACGGACTGGTGGTCAACGGCAGCAACGTGCTGGCCACCGGCTTGTTCGTCGAGCACTACCAGCAACAGCAGGTGGTGTGGAACGCCAACGGCGGCGAGACCATCTTCTTCCAGGACGAGATGCCCTACGATCCGCCCAACCAGGCCGCCTGGATGGACGGCTCGGTCAACGGGTATCCCGCCTACGAGGTGGCACCCAACGTCACCAGCCATCAGGCCTACGGGATGGGCAGTTACTGCTACTTCAACGTCAACCCAGCGGTCGTTGCGGACCATGCGTTCGAGGCGCCCAACGCCTCCGGCGTGCAGTTCCACGATCTCCTCACCGTGTCCCTGGGCGGGGTCGGCGTGATCGAGCACGTCATCAACTCCACGGGCGGGGCCACTCCGTCCAACACCACGCCGGTCGACGTCACCAGCTACCCGTGATCTAGCGACCGGCCCGAGCCGGCCCGGGTCTTGTGCTCCCTCCCGGGTCATCGCCGGCCTGCGCGGCACCTCCCCGCGCAGGCCGGCTTCTTTTACGGGCTGCCCGGAGGCCCGCGGAGGGGCGTAAGGTTCGACGCACATGGGGTGAAGGGGAGCGCAATGATGCGACGGCGGTGGCGCCTGCCCGGACGGGCGATGCTGGTCTCTCTGGCCGGGACGGCCCTGCTGGCCGGGTTCGCGGGCACGGCCTCAGCCCAGCCGGATCCGCCGCCCGACATCCTGCCGCCCGCGGCCGGGATAACCCCCGGAGCGGTGGCCCAGCCGAACGGTACGGGAGGCTACGGCCTCAACGTGCTCTATACCGCCGGCGACGGCTCGGTCTGGGTCATCCAGGGCGCGGGCAGCCTGGCCGTCCCCTACGGCGGCCGGCTGATCGGCGCCCCCGCCCCGCTCTACATCGGCGGCGCCGGCGACGCGATCCTCAACTTCGGCCGGGGCACCGACAGCCAGCTCTGGTACAACCGGACCACCACCGGATTCAGCCAGCCGTACTATCCGCTCGGCGGCCGCCTCACCTCCAGGCCGGGAGCGGCCTTCCTGGGCGGCAACGCCTACGCGGTGTTCGTGCGCGGCACCGATGGGGCCGTCTGGGAACGGATGTTCAACGGCTCGGCGTGGGCCAGCTGGACGCGGCTCGGCGGTCAGGTGCTGGCCGGCACCGGGCCCACCGCCGCGTACCTCACGGCCAGTGGACGCCTGTACGTCGCCGTGGTCGGCACCGACCATCAGATCTACCTCAAGCTGGCCAACGGATCCGGCGGGTTCTTCTCCATCGGCGGCCAGACCACCGCCGATCCGGCCCTGACCGCCGTCTCGTCCACCGCGCTGGCCGTGTTCTGCCGGGGCACCAACGGCGCGGGTTACTACAGCCGCTACACCACCGCGGGCGCCGCCGGCTGGCGGTCCATGGGCGGCAACCTGACCACTGGCGTGTCCGCCACCAGCAGCCCGTCCACGACCTACACCTATGGGCTCGGCACCAATGTCTCGGTCTTCGGAGACACGGGTACCTGGACCTCGGCTACCCCGTCGTTCAGCGGCTGGAAGGGATTCTGAGCGCCGGGGCCGGGACCCCGGAGCCCAGCCGGGCCGTGTAGAGCAGGGTCCAGGCGGCACTGGCCGCGGCCACGATGGCCAGGGCGGTGAACGTGCCGTCCCGGCCGAGCAGGCCGTTGAGCGCGTCCACCAGGTAGGGGACGCCGAAGCCGAGGTAGGTCAGGGCGTAGAAACAGGCCACCACCGCGCCGTGCTGCCCGCGGTCAGCCAGCCGCTCGCATTCGCGCAGCCCGGATACCAGGCACAGGCCGTAGGCCAGCCCGAACGCCACCGCACAGCCAACCGCCCCGGCCCGGCTCTCCGCGCCGACCACCGCGATGGCCACCCCGGTGCCCACGGCCGCGCAGGCCAGCCCGGCGATCTCCCCGGCCAGCCGGTGCCGGGCCTCCAGCCGCCGGGCCAGCGGCTGGACCGCGATCCCGCTGGCCACGGTGATCGTGGTGATCAGGCCCGCGTAGCCCACCGACGGGCTGCCCTGGCGGGTGACCTCCTGCGGCAGCACCACGAAGGCCAGCGAGGCCGCCCCGAACACCCAGGGCGCGGCGGGCGCGACCGCCAGCCAGAACCGGGCCGTCCGCACCGCCCGCGGCGGCCATCGCCGCGGGACCGCGGGCTGCCGGTCCGGGCCCGTCTCCCCGGCCCCGGCCCGGCCGCGGACGGTTTCGGGGGTGGGCCAGAGCAGCAGCACGGCCACCAGGCCGATGATCACGTGCGGCAGGTACGGCAGGACCAGCGGGTCCGGTGCCCACTCGGCCAGCACGGCCGCCACGGCGGGGCCGACCGCGAACCCGGCCGACAGGGCCACCGCCGACCGGCGTGCACTGGCGGCCGGGTCGTCGGACAGTTCCTGCACCCAGGCGGTGGCCGAGCCGAACACCACCCCCGAGCACAGCCCGGCCAGCGCCCGGCCGGCCGCGATTACCGGCAGCGAGTGCGGCCCCAGCATGAGCATCAGCGTGGCCAGCGGCGACAGCACCACGAACGGCAGCACCACCGGCCGCCGCCCGATCCGGTCCGACACCGGTCCCCCGATGAGCAGCCCGGGAATGAGCGTGGCGGCGTAGATGGCGAAGACCCCGGCCAGCGTCCCGGCGCTGAGGCCCAGCTCATGCCGGTATTCGATCAGCAGGGGCGAGAACTGGTTGGCCCCCCAGCCCACCGCGAACATGGCCACCGCCACCCGGCGCCAGCTACCCGCCGGCCGTAGCCGGGCCGGGGACCACGATCGCTGCCATGCCCCCAACCTAACCCGTATAGCCACGTTTGCTGGTGAGGCGTCGCTCACACGATCGGCTCAGCGGAACGGGTTGTTGAGCACCCGGACTCCGGCGTAGTCCTGGCCGTCGCTCAGGTCTTCGGACAGCACCTCCGCGCAGCCCGCCGCCCGGGCTGCTTCGATGATTGCAGCGTCCCAGTACGAGAGCTGGAACCGCTGTCGCGTGCCGAGGGCCGCCATCACGATGGTGCGGGTGATGTCCTGGACGTGAAAGCGGCCGAATGACTCGATGAGACGGACGGCCTGCTGGTGGGTAAGGGCGTCCGGCCGGCTGGCCCGGGTGGCCTGCACGTAGAACTCCTGCAGCACCGGGACCGACAAGGCCAGCTCCGGGTCGGCCAGGACGTCACCGGCCCGTTTGGCCTTGTCCTGCTCGGCGGGATCACGTGAGATCGCGTAGAGCAGGACGTTGGTATCAGCGAACCGCACGATCGTGCACCTCGTCCCGGCTCAGCCGGTCGGCCGCGTGGAACTGGCCTATCTCGGCCTGGACCTCGTGCTGCAGGACCTCCAGCCGCGCGAACTCTTCCTTCCGGCCGGAAAGACGTTCGAGATAGGCCACCACCAGCGCGCTGACCGAGGTGTCCCGCTGAGCCGCGGCGACCCGGGCGTTCCGGTACACGTCGTCAGGCACGGATACCGTAATGTTCACAGTTTCACAGTTCTGGGATGACGGCTCGTCTGGGATGACGGCTCGGCGCTGGGCCGACGGCGGGTGGCTCTAGACGTACTGGGTGATGTCGGCGACGGTGAAGCCCTGGGTCTGGATGTGCTTGAACAGCCGCATCATCATGTGGACCATGGTCTCGCCGTGCAGCTGGGCCGGGCCGCGGAAGTGGCTGAGGATGATGTCGCCCGGGTGGAGGCGGTGCACCGGGGTCTGGTACTGCATGTCGGAGATCTGCATGGCCTCCTTCCACAGCATCACCCCGCGCAGGCCGCCCCGCCGGACGGCGGCGATGGTGGTCGCGTTGTAGTTGCCGCCCGGCGGCCGGAAGATGTACGGCTTCACCCCGTACTCCCGGTGCAGCTTCTCCTGCTGGCCGGAGACCTCGTAGAGCTGGCGCGCTGGCGCCAGCACGGGCATGTCCAGCGGGTGGGTGACGGTGTGGTTCTGGATCGAGATGTAGCCGGTTTCGTACAGCTTCTCGAAGTAGGCGTAGTCGTCCCTGATCAGGGTGTCGGCCAGGCTGATGGTGATCGGGATCTGGAAGTCCTTCACCATCTGGATGAAGCTGGGGTCCTTGTCGATGCCGTCGTCGATGGTGACGAACACGACCTTGTCGGTCAGCGGCACGCGGGAGAACACCGTCGGATCCGACGGGTTCAAGGTGATCGGCTTGGCCGCGGGCGGCGCCGGTGCGGGCGCGAACGGCTTCAGGCCCGGGTAGCGGTGCCGGATCAGGTCGGCGTCGACTCCGGCCGAGGCTGGGCCGGAGGGCGGCGGAGCGCTGGCCGCGCGGGACGGCGGCGCCGCGGGTGCACCCGCGGGCTGGTCCGGGCCGCAGGCGGCCGCGAACGCCCCCAGGGCGGCCACGCCGGCCAAGCCTCCCAGGAGGCGACGGCGCGATGGCCGCTGCCTCGTGGTGTCGGTCACTACCCCCGGGTGATCCGATTTCACACCCAGGATGCTATTCGCGAACCTTCAGCGACTATGGAGCATTGTACGGCCATGCCGTGTGGCGATCATCACGTTGGCGTTCAGGTCCTCGCTGTGCTTGACCCGGGTGCCGAGCCCGGCCGCGCGCAGGATATCCCGGGCCGGCTGGGCCTGCTCGGCGCTGACCTCGCTGAGCAGGCTGCCGCCGGGAGCCAGCCACTGGGCGGCGGTCTCGGCCACCCGGCGCAGCACGCCGAGCCCGTCACCGCCTCCGTCCAGCGCGACCCGGGGCTCGTACAGCCGGGCTTCGGGCGGTAGCAGCTCGATCTCGCCGGACGGGATGTAGGGCACGTTGGCGGTCAGCAGGTCGACCCGGCCGCGCAGCGTGGCCGGCAGCGGGCCGAACAGATCGCCCTCGAACACCCGGCCGCCGACCTGGGCCAGGTTGAGCCGGGCGCACCGGACCGCGGCCGGGTCGACGTCGGCCGCGTAGACCTCGGCGTGCTCGCGGGGATCGGGATGCCCGCCCGCCCGGGATTCGCCGTGACCGTGGCTGAGCCCCCGGGCCACGGCCAGGGCCAGGGCCCCGGTCCCGCAGCACAGGTCCAGCACCACCACTGGCTCGCCCGGCCGGGCTGACTGCCAGCCCAGCGTGATCGCCTGCCGGATCAGGTATTCGGTGCGCCGCCGGGGGACGAACACCCCCGGCTCGACGGCGATGCGCAGGCCGCAGAACTCGGCCCAGCCCAGCACCTGTTCCAGCGGCAGCCCGGACATCCGCTGGCCCACCATGTCGGTGAGCTCGGCGTCGGTGGCCGCCGTGGCCACCAGGAGTTGCGCCTCGTCCTCCGCGAACACGCACCCCGCCGTGCGCAGCGCGGACACGACGGCGGAGTAGTCGGTGGTGGTGAACGATGCGGTCACACATTGACGTTAGCCGGACCAGGGCACTGCGGCATCCCGCGCCCCGGCGATGTGGCTTTGCTCTCGCTATGGCGTAATTAACTGGCGTTGGGCTGAGTGGTCCCTGACAATTGGCTCATGGATCGCCGACGATTCATTGCCGGGATAGGGCTGCTGGCCGCGGGGGGCGCGGCGGGCGCGGGCGCGGGGGTCGCCGCGGAGCCGGCTATCGCCACCGAAGGCCCCACGGCCCGGACCGCCACCCCGGCCGGAGCGGCCGCGCGCACAGCCACCGTGACGTTCCGTACCTCACCCGAAGACCGGTACGTGGCCCTGACCATCGACGACGGGCCGACCCGCCGGTGGACGCCGCAGGTGCACCGGCTGCTGGCCAGCCACGGGGCCAAGGCCACCTTCTTCGTGGTCGGTGAGCGAGCCAAAGCCGACCCGGTGACCGTCCAGCAGGCCGCTGACTACGGGCACGAGCTGGCCAACCACACCTGGGCCCACAAGGACCTGACCCAGCACAACGAGGCGCCCGACGCGGCCAGCCTGGAACGCACCCACGAGCTGCTGACCAAGCTGACCGGCCGGGCCCCGACGCTGTGCCTGCTGCCCTACGGCCGGATCGACAGCGTGGGCCTGGCCGTGTGCTCCGATCTGCACTACGGCGTGCTGCTGTGGTCGGACCACATCACCGGCAGTAATTCGCGCAACGACGTCACCCGGGTCCTCCGTGACGTCTCCCCCGGCAGCGTGGTGCTGGCCCACGACGGCGGCCCCGAGCCCAACCCCACCCTCATGCAGCAGCTCGACCGCCTGGTCGGCTCGCTCAAGGACGCCGGCTACCGGTTCCTCACCGCCAGCGAACTGCTCGCCGTCCCCGACCGCACCGCTTAATTCTGGTCTGCCCACCCGTCCTAGAGGTGACAGCGGACGGAAGGGGCGCGAGATGGCAACTGCCGAACTGACGCGGGTGGCCATGTGGTACGAGCAGCGCGGTCAGGGTGAGCCGTGCGTTCTGCTGCATCCCGGCGGCGCCGGGGTGGACGCCCGGGCCCTGGGCCCGACCGTGGAGGGGCTGAGCCAGGCGTTCCGCGTGTTCACTCCGGAGCAGCGCGGGCACGGCCGGACCCCGGACCCGGGCGGACCGATCAGCTACGCGGCCATGGCCGCCGACACCGTTGAGTTCATCGAGACCGTGGTGGGTGGCCCGGTGTTCCTGGCCGGTTGCAGCGACGGCGCGGTGGTGGCGCTGACCGTGGCCCTGCGCCGGCCCGATCTGGTGCGGCGGCTGGTGCTCGCGGCCGGGGTGTTCCACCGGGACGGGTGGGCCGACGGGGTGCTGGACGGCGAGCCGCCGGAGTTCCTGCGCGACAGCTACGCCGAGCTCTCCCCGGACGGGGCCGGGCACTATCAGGAGGTGGTGGCCAAGCTGGCCGCCATGCACGCCAGTGGGCCTACGTTCGCCACGGCCGATCTCGGCCGGATCAGCGGCCGCGCCCTGGTCATGGTGGCCGACGATGATGAGGTCCGGCTGGAGCACGCGCTCGAGTTGTACCGCAGCCTGCCCGACGCCGAACTGGCGGTGGTGCCAGGTACCTCGCACGGCCTGCTGGTGGAAAAGCCCGCCCTGTGCAACCTGCTCATCACCGAGTTCCTGGCCCGGGACCCGGTACCGACGTTCGCGCCGATCCGCCGGGCCCAGGTCACATAAGGAAGCGCTCGGCCAGCAGGAGCGCGCCAATGACGATCATGGCGGCCCCGGACAGGCGCGTGATGGCACGGGCGGCCCCGGGCCGGGGCAGCAGGACGGCCCGGATCACCGAGCCCAGGCTCAGGTAGAAAGCGCCGCAGGTGAGGGTGAACACCACCCCGAGCAAGGCCAGCTGGCCGGGCAGGGGCCAGCTTCCGTGCCGGCTGGTGAACTGGGGCAGCAGGGCCAGGAACAGCAGCAGGCCCTTGGGGTTGAGCCCGCTCACGCCGAGACCGCGGGCCAGGGTGGGCCCGACCGGCGCCGGCGCCGCCCGCCCGGCCGCGACCAGGCCCAGGTCCGGCGCCGGGGCAGCCAGGGTCGCCGCGCCGCGCGAGATCAGGTAGCCGCCGCCGGCCACGGTCAGCACGGTGAGCAGCACCGGGTCCCGGCCCACCAGTGTCCCGACCCCAGCCGCGACCACCGCCGTGAGCACGGTGTAGCCGAGGACCAGGCCGCCGACCGCGGGCACGACCGACCGGCCCCGCAGCCCGGCGCTGACCACGAACGCCCAGTCCGCCCCGGGGACGATGATCAGCACGAGGCAGACCCCCCAGAACGCCAGCACCGCGGAGAGATTCATGGAGTGGGCTCCCGAAGAAATGACCTTCGATAAAAAATATCGCTAACCAAGCGAAATGTGCTGCCAACTATTTCCCGTTAACGCCGCTTTTTTGGAAGAATCAATCTCATGGATGTGATTGACCGGAAGATTCTTGCCGCGCTCCAGGAGGACGGGCGGCTGAGCGTCACCGAGCTGGCCGCCCGGGTCGGGCTGAGCGTGTCACCCTGCCACCGGCGGCTGCGCGAACTGGAGCGCGGCGGGGCCATCCGGGGCTACCGGGCGGTGGTGGACGCGGACGCACTCGGCCTGTCCTTCGAGGCACTGGTGTTCGTGACCATGGGCCGGGAAGACCGCGACACCCTGGTCGCCTTCGAAGCCGGGGTGGCCGCGATCCCGCAGGTCGTCCAGGCCCAGCGGCTGTTCGGCGATCCCGACTACCTGCTGCGTATCGTCACCGCCGACCTGGGCGCCTATCAGCGCCTCCAGGATGACACCCTGACTTCGCTGCCCGGCGTCCAGCGCATGACTTCCACCTTGGTCATGAAGCGCGTCGTCGAGAACCGCCCCCTCCCCGCCTGACCCGAGAAAGGCCTGTTCATGCTGGTTCAGCTGGCCACCATCCCCGGACGTGACGACCGGCCGAACGAGGATTTCCCGGCCGCCCTGCCCGATTGCGCGGTGCTGCTGGACGGGGCGGGCGGGCCTGCCGAGATGCCGACCGGGTGCCGCCACGGAACCGACTGGTACGTGCGCCAGCTCGGGATCCGGCTGCTGGCCGGGATGGGCGGCCAGCCCGGGACGTCCCTGACCGAACTGCTGGCCCGCGGGATCACCGAGGTGGCGGCGCTGCACGCGGGCCCCTGCGACCTGAGCGATCCGGGGACCCCGTCGACCACGGTGGTCATGGCCCGGCTAGGTCCGGACGCGATCGAATACCTGGTCCTGGGCGACTCGACCCTGCTCATCGACCGGGGCGGGCAGGAGCCGCTGGTCCTGACCGACCAGCGCATCGAGGAGGTCGCGGTGGCCGAGCAGGACGCCATGAAGGCGCTGCCCACCGGCACCCCCGAGCACTTCGCGGCCCGGGTCCGGTTCGTGGGGCGGCAGCGCGAGCTGCGCAACCGGCCCGGTGGCTACTGGATCACCAGTGCCGACCCCGCCGCCGCGGCGCAGGCCCTCACCGGGACCGTGCCCACCGGCGGGCTGCGCACGATGACCCTGCTGTCCGACGGCGCCACCCGGTTCATCGAGTTCTCCCTGGGCGACTGGCCTGACCTGCTCGGCCTGCTGGACCGGGAAGGCATCACCGCCGTGTTCGGCCGGATCCGGGACGCCGAGGCCGGCGATCCAGACGGGGCCCGCTGGCCCCGGGCCAAGCGCCACGACGACGCCGCCGTCGTGCACTTCAGGGCACGATGACCAGGCGCTGGTCGCTGCCGGTGTCCTGCCAGGCGGCGGTGACGTCGGCCAGCGGGACGGGCCGGGCGCTGACCGTGAGGGCGCCGTCGTTGATGGCCCCGGCCAGGTCGGCCAGCTCGGCCACGATGTCGCGGGTCGGCACCGAGCCCTGGCCACTGCCGACCAGTTGCAGCCGCGCGGCCCGCAGCGCGGCCGACGGAATCTCCGCCGTCGGCCCGGCCACCGATCCGATCTCGACCCAGCTCAGCGGCTTACCCCGGTCGGACCGCCCGGCGACCACGGCGGTCATGGCTTCGGTGGTGGGCGGACCCCACACGTAATCGAGCACCACGTCCACGTCGGCGGCGGCCCGGGCCAGCTCCGGGCCGTCAAGCGAGGTGGTCACGTCGGCGCCCAGCCCGGCCAGCTTGGCGGGCTGGCGCCCGGCCCCGATCACGTGGCCGGCCCCGAGGTACCTGGCCACCTGCACGGCCAGCCGCCCGGCGCTGCCGGTCGCGCCCAGGACCAGCACGCTCTGGCCGGGCGCAAAGCTGATCCGGCGCCGCAGCGCGACCCAGGAGGACATGGCCGGGTTCATGGCCGCCGCGATCGTCACCGGGTCACTGCCGCCGGGCAGCACGACGCTGCGGCGCAGGTCGACGACGGTCTGCTCGGCCATGGCCCCCATCGGGGTGTCCCCCACCACGAAGTACCGGGTGGCCCCGTCCGCCGTCCGGGCCACGCCGTCCACGCCCGGGACCAGCGGCAGGTCGCCGGTGCTGGTGTAGTGCGACCCGCTGGCCTGCGACCGGACCCGCGGGTGCAGGCCGACGGCCAGGACGTCGGCCAGCGCCTCGTGCGCTGCCCGCGGGGCCGGGACCGGGAACTCCTGGTAGGCGGGAGGTGAGTCGAACGAGCTGACCACGGCGGCGTACATGGTTTCTCCCTGAGCTGCTTCTCGTTATTTAAGTGGTAACGCGAGGCAACTTAGATGGCATTACGAACTAAATCAAACTAGAGTCCCGGTCATGAGCAACCACGCCGGCGCGGAGACGGTACCGACCGAGCTGCTGGACAACCTGGTCCTGACCTCGTTCACGGTGATGGCGCTGCTGAGCCGGGCCGCGGCCGAGCACGACATGTCCCTGACCCAGCTGCGGATGCTGGCCATCCTGCGCGACCGGACTCCGGCCATGGCCGACCTGGCCGGTTTCCTGGGCCTGGAGCGATCGTCGGTCAGCGGCCTGATCGACCGCGCGGCCCGGCGTGGCCTGGTCCAGCGGGTAGCCAGCCGCGACGACGGCCGCTCGGTCCAGGTCAGCCTGACCGGGGACGGCCATCGCCTGGCCGCTCAGGTCACCGGCGAGGTGTCCGGACTGGTCGCCCCGCTGACCGGGGCGCTCAGCCCGGCCGAGCAGCAGCGGCTCACGCTGCTGCTGGGCAAAATGCTGGGCTGAACCCGGTGGGTCAGCCCGGAGCCGGAGTCGAGGTGAGCGTGCCGTCGGGGTGGATGGTCACCTCGGCCTGGTAGCAGACCGGGCCGCACTTGACCCCGTTGGGTGCGGTCTTGCGGAAGCGGACCGAGGCCCGGGCGGCCAGCAGCCGGGCGCGCCCGGCCGTCTCCAGGGTGATCGACACCTGGGCCGTCTCGGGGGCGTGCGGTCCCAGGTTGCTGGCCGTGCTCATACCGAGAAAGCCGCTACCGCCGTTGGCGGCCGTAGCGCCCCGGGTCTGGCACGAGCTCTTGATGCAGATCTTCACCCACTTCACGCGCTGCTGGTGGACGAGGTAGGGCCCGGACACCGACAGCCCGGACGCACAGCCGACCGCGCTGCAGGAGATGTTGCTTCCGCAGCCGGTGACCAGCGCCAGCGCGCCCGCGAGCACGGCCCAGCGCGCTTTCCGCTCCGGCCCGGCAGCCATACCGGTTATGGGACCGTGGCCAGAAATCGTGGTCAAGCACGGCGCGGTCGCAACCACCGGGCAGTCTCCGGGGTCATCAAGCCAGAGAATGGGGCGGTGTTGGCGATGGGGACGAAGGCGGCGGCAGGAATGGCCGCGCTGGCCGTGCTGCTGGCGGCCTGCGGCGGCCACGGTGCGTCGCCGGCCGCGACGATTCAGCCGACCACCGTCGGCGGCCCCGACCCGGTCCCGGTGCGCATCACGCAGGTGGTCACCGGAAGGGTCCGGCCGATCGAAGGTTCCGGCCGATCGAAGGTGCCGTCTCCTACCTCCGGATCGGCCGCTGGCAGCGCACCCGCGACGGCACCTGTAGTCACCTCGACCAGCCGGCCGTCCGGTGCGCCCGGACCTTCGCGCTGCGCCACGGCCAGCCCCTGCTGGCCACGATCCAGGTGCGCTTCCCCGCCGCCTGTGTGGTCGTCCTGCACTCCTGATGACCGAAGATGGCATGCGTGAGCCACAACCATCTTCGCCCGGGAGGTGCCATTGTGAATCCTGCCCCAGGACAGCAGGTCATCGGCCCGGTACTGCTGTCGGTCAACGTCGGCCTGCCCAAGGACGTGCCGTGGCAGGGCAAGACCGTCTACACCGGGGTCTACAAGGAGCCGGTGGCCGGGCCGCAGATGGTGCGCCGGCTCAACATCGACGGCGACGGCCAGGGGGACAAGGCGGGCCACGGCGGCGAGCAGCGGGCTGTCATGGTCTACCAGATCGATTCCTATGACCACTGGCGGCAGCACTTCGGCCGCGACGACCTGACCTACGGCATCTTCGGCGAGAACCTGACCGTCGACGGGCTGGCCGATGCCGAGGTCTGCATCGGTGACCGGTACCGCATCGGCGAGGCCGAGTTCGAGGTCACCCAGCCCCGGGTCACCTGCTACCGGGTCGGCCTGCGCTTCGGCGCGCCGGAGCTGCCCGCCCTGCTGGTCGGTCATCACCGGCCCGGCTTCTACATGCGGGTCATCACCGAGGGGCACATCCAGGCCGGGGACCAGATCGTCAAGACCAGGTCCGGGCCTGGTGCCCTGTCGGTGGCCGACACCGATGCCCTGCTCTACCTGGGGAATCACGACCGGGCCAAGCTCCAGGCCGCGCTGGCGATCCCCGCCCTCAGCCCGGGCTGGCAGGCCTCGTTCCGCGACCTGCTGGCCGTTCCGGGCAGCGACGGACTGGCCCCGTCCCCTCCCCCGGCCACCAAGCCGGCCTGGCCCGGCTTCCGGACGCTGCGCGTCACCCAGGTGAGCCGGGAAAGCGACAACGTCGTCTCGTTCCACCTCGCGGCCGCCGACGGGCTGGCGTTGCCGCCCTTCCGCGCGGGCCAGTACCTCACGCTCAAGGTGGCCGGCGCCGGGGACCCGGCTCCGGTCCGCAATTACTCGCTGTCGTCCCAGGCCGGCACCGGCACCTACCGGATCAGCGTCAAGCGGGAACCGCACGGCGTCGCCAGCAGCTACCTCGATCAGGACGTAGCGCCGGGAGCGGTCTTCGACGTCGCGGCCCCGCGCGGCAACTTCATCCTCGACGACGGCACCGGGCCGGTCCTGCTGGTCTCGGCCGGGCATCGGCGTCACCCCGGTGCTGTCGATCCTGCACCAGCTGGCCGCGGCTGACAGTCAGCGCGACATCTGGTGGCTGCACGGGGCCCGCGGTCCCCGCGAGCATCCGTTCGCGGCCGAAGCCCACACGTTGCTGGCCGGGCTCCCGCACACCCACGAACTCATCTACTACAGTGCGGCCACCGCCGCCGAACGGAGCCGGGCTCACGCATCCCCCGGTCACCTCAGCAAGGAAGCCGTGGCCTGGCTGACCATCCCGCCCGGGGCCAGCGCCTACGTCTGCGGCCCGGCTTCGTTCATGACCGGCATGCGCGACGCGCTGACCGGGATCGGCCTCGACCAGGCCGCCATCCACACCGAGCTGTTCGGGGCCCGGTCCGCCATCAACCCAGGGGTCGTCGGGGCGGCGGTCAAGCCGCCGCACCAGCCGCCGGGCCTGCCCGGCACCGGCCCGCAGGTCACCTTTGGCCGCAGCGGCCTCACGGTCCCGTTCGGGAGCACCTGGAACAATGTCCTCGACCTGGCCGACGCCTGCGACGTCCCCACCCGCTGGAGTTGCCGCACCGGCGTCTGCCATACCTGCGTCACGCCCCTGCTGACCGGCACCATCGACTACGCCCCCGACCCCCTCGAACCGCCCGCCGACGGCCAGATCCTCATCTGCTGCGCCCAGCCCACCAGCGACATCGTCCTGGACCTGTAGGCCCGGGCCTGATCGGCCCCGAGCGTCAGGCGGTGGCGGCGACGTCGAGGCAGCGATGCGGACCCGGCCTCGACGGAGGTGGCAGCGTGCCGCAGACTTGGCTCATGCCTTACGGTCCGCCCCCGACCCCGCGGGGCCTCCGCTCATCCAGAAGGTCTCGCGGCGAGGAGCCCGGCGCCAAGGAGGCCCGCGTCGAGGAGCCTGGTGTCAATCCCGTCCGGGTCACGGTCGACCTGACCCCGGCCGAGTATCAGGTCCTGAACGTCTGGCTGGCCAAGGCCAGCCTGCAGCTCGATCAGCCGGTCAGCACGATGACCGTGGCCCGCGGATTCCGAGCCATGATCCAGGCCGCCGCGGCCGACAACGCCGTCAGCGACGCCGTGCTCGACATCATGCGCGAAGATCAACCCTGAGCCGCAGGTCAAGACAGTAGGTGGCGGGCGAGTCGGCCTGTAGGCCGGGTTCTGTGCACCCGTGGTAACGGGCCGACGGCCATCCATCTGGGACTGTCGTTGCCGGCAGCCTCGTGCGGCCTACCCGCGAGCATCGGGCGGGCCGCCCTCGAACGCTCGCGCAGGAAACTGCGGCTAGCGCAGCTTCCCTTTTGGCCTTGCTCCGGGTGGGGTTTACCTAGCCGCCCAAGTCGCCTTGGGCGCTGGTGGTCTCTTACACCACCGTTTCACCCTTACCTCCCGCGGCCGGGCCGGGGAGGCGGTTTGTTTTCTGTGGCACTGTCCCGCGGGTCACCCCGGGTCGGTGTTACCGACCACCCTGCCCTGCGGAGCCCGGACCTTCCTCGCCGCTGTGACACGGCGCGGCCGCCCGGCCGACTCGCTCGCCACGACAAGGATAGGGCGCACGCCGCCCGGCGGCACCGGTTAAGCCCCAGGAAGCACGTAGACCGAGACGTGGGAGCCGGACTCGGCGGTGAACTCGCTCCCCTGCCAGTCGGCGTGCCTCGACTCCAGGGAGAAACCGGCCAGCTGGCCCATCAGGTCGAGCTCGGCGGGCCAGATGTAGCGGTGCGGGCTCCGCGACAGATAGGCCTGGCGGCTGTCGTCGAAGTGGAAGTGGTACGAGGTCAGGTGCTGCTTGACCACGTCGTAGCGGTCCACCCCGATATAGCCCGCCTCGGTGTGGAACACCACGGCGTCGCTCCCGGGCGGCATCGAGCGCAGCTCAGGCAGGCCCAGCTCGATCACGAACCGGCCGCCGGGGCTCAGGTGGCGAGCCGCGTTGCGGAAGCATTCGACCTGCTCAGCCTGGGTGAGTAGGTTGCCGATGGTGTTGTAGACCAGGTAGACCAGCGTGAACTCGCCGGGCGCCCGGGTGGTGGCCATGTCGCCGGTGATCACCGGGAGGGCCTCCTCGCTGGCCTTCTCGCGCAGCCGGGCGATCATCGGCTCGGACAGCTCGATGCCGGTGACCGGCACCCCGCGCTCGGCCAGCGGGATCGCGACCCGGCCGGTCCCGACCGCGAATTCCAGGGCCCGGCCGGACCCGGCCAGGGCGGCTAGCCGGTCCACGATCGGGCCCAGCACCTCGGGCGCGAACATGCCGCGGTCGTCGGTGTCGTAACGCTGGGCCGTCTCGGTGTTCCAGATGTCCTCTTGGCGCATGCCGCTCAGGATGCCGGTTGCGGGCCGGAGCGTCTAATAATTTTTCGATTAAATCAAGGGCCCAAGGATTATCACTCCGTTCTTATGCCATTTCCGCACGGCCCAATATCTCGCTACGTGCTTGAGACACGTAAGAATACGCATAGCGGAAGAAATCAGCCATGTATCAGACTGGTGGCGACATAGATATCTCGCTACGCCAGGAGTCTGCGAGTGAGTTTGATCGGGTGGACGCTGGTCGGCGGCGACGCGGTGATTGCGGCGCTGCTGGTGCGCAGTTCCGCCCTCAAGGCCGTGACGCCTGACCTGATCGCCGACGCGCTGGCCGAACTGTCCCGGGGGCGCTGGCGGCCCTCCAGCATGGCGATGCGAGCAGTCGCCGGGATCGAACTCGCAGCAGCACTGGCTATCACCGCCCCCTCGCTGCGCGTCGTCGCCTGGGTCATCACCGGGTTGCTGGGGATCTGTTTCGTGGCCCTGGGTGCGGCCGGCCTGCTCACGGGAAGCACTCAGCCGTGTGGCTGCTTCGGAGCTGAAAGCGACCGCCCGCTGGGGGTGCCCAGTGTGCTCGCTGGCACCGCCCTGCTCACGCTGGCCGCCGTCAATATCGTCGATGCGGGCGACGCCGAGATGACCGGCGCCCACGTCGGCGTGGCTCTGGTAGCGGCCGTCATCTCGCTGACGTGGACGCTGGCTGCGCACCGCCGGGAAGCGATGGCAATGATCAACACCGGAAGGCTGGCGCCGTGATGTACGTAGTCGCACTCGTCCTGCTGCTGCTGGCCGCGGCGGTGGTCCTGCTCTTCGCGATGATGGGAGAGCTCTCCGCACGCCTGCCCGGGCCAGAGGGAGCAGCGACCGGCCGTCTCGCCCCGGTCACGGGCTACCGGGACGATGTGACCACGGGCGACTGGCCCGCGGAGCTGGCGCCCTTGTCGCACGAGCCCTCCACCGCACTGCTCGTGCTCAGCCCGATCTGCACAACATGCGGCAAGGTCGCCGCTTCCCTCACGTCCCAGGTACTGGATCCCCCGGTCGGGCTGGTGATCTCCAGCCACGGCCGGGCGAGCGGCGAGGAATTCATCGCCCGGCACACTTTGCAGGCCATCCCCCATTTCATCGATGACGGCGGTGCCTGGGCGAGCAGCACGGTGGGCGTCAATCAGAGCCCGACCGCCCTGTTGTTCAACGACGGCAGGATCACGGGGGCCTACTCCTTCTCAGACGTCACCGCCGTCATGCAAATGCTCGATCACAAGGTCACGGAGGACGCGACATGATCATGCGCCGAGGGGCACGCAAAGGAATCCAGGCCAATCCGATGGGCGCTGCGATCAGCGATGCCAAGGCCGTGAAGCCGGGCCGACGCAGGATCCTGGCCGGACTCGGCGCGACGGGCCTGGCCGCTTCCGCCGGGGTGTTCGGCAGCGGGGCGACCGCGAATGCCGCACCATTGCTCTGCAGTGGCGGCGGCTGCTGCAATCTGGCCAACTGCCCGCCCAATACCAGCTGGTCTTATTGCAACGCGCACGCCTCCTACATCTGGTACTGCGATACCGGCGGGACCACCATGTGCGCTTGCTGTGAAACCAAAAACGACGCGCAGTCGGCCGTCACTTGTTACCGGTAGCTGAAGGCTGACGGCAGTGGTGAAATGGTTGGTAATTGCCGTGATCGCGGCGATCCTGCAGATCTTCAGCCCTTGAGGCCAATCCATGGCCGGGGTCGCCGGCCCGATGCTTCAGCGCGACAGGGCGCAGGGTTCACGCTTCTTGCTCGGGCTGCTCACCGGCGGCCTGGCCGCCTCGGCTGGTCTGGCGGTGCTGGTCTATGCCGCGGGCACGCCCATCTCCAGCCTGGTTCCGCCGCGCTACCGGGCGCTGCTCGCCGCCCTGGTGATAGCGGGATTTGGTCTGGCCGACCTCGCGGGCCGACACCGCATGTCTGGCGTCAGGTGCCCCAGCGGCTCGTCCGGGTCCTCCCGCCCGGCCGCCTGGGCCTGGTCTGGGGCTTCGACCTGTCGCTGCTGTTCACCACCCAGAAGACGACTTCGCTGGCGTGGGCGGCCCTCACCGGGCTCCTCCTGCTGGCACCATCGGGAGCACTGGTGGCACTACTCGCCATGACGCTGGCGGGCACCGCGGCCGTGGCGGTCCGCAGCGCCACCTGGGGACGACGGACCGGCAACTCCGCCGTCGGCGACCGCCGACGGCCATGGTTCCTGCCCATGCGGCGCGGCGCCGGGATAGCGCTGCTCCTGCTGGCGGTCTTGACCGCGCTGTGAGCCTGGCCCGCCCGGTCCACCGGGATACCCCGGTCCACCGGGATACATCCCGCCGGGAGGAGGCGTGACCGGTTTTCAGCTCAGTGAGGACAGCCGGGGCCAGGTAGTGGTCACCCGGTTCGACTGCCGGACGATACGGAACGTGCTCCGCATCCTGGCCCTCCACCGCCGGGTCAAGCCCGAGGTCCGCCGCAAAGCCGACGGCTATCTGGGCGGGACGACCGTCGTTGCCTGGCGGCGGCGCTCCGTGCTGAGCATCTCGCTGTGGCAGGACCTGCCCAGCATGTACCAGATGGGCCAGGTCGATCGCCATATCCTTGCCGCCCGGGTGCCCGCCCAGCTCAACGTCACGACCAGCTGCGGTGTCTACGCCTACAGCGGCGAATGGAAACACCTCATGTTCAGAACGCCAGAAACCGGCGCGCCCGAACCGCTCCACGCGAGCGTTGGCGGACCGGCCGCATCGACAGGAAGGAAGCCCGCCTCATGACCCGTGCCACCCCGACCGACCGGGGATACGCCTTCATAGGAGCCAACGACGACGGCACCAGCAACATCTACGTGGCGGCCGGCGTCACCGCCGCCGGAAGTCCCGAGGACATCGTCGCCGTCCACTACGGCCGATCCAGCATCGCCCTTGACCCTCGGCTGACGATGGTCGCCGCCGGGCCCATGCGCCGCACGACGGAGGTCACCCACGTCAGCACCGACCCGGACGGGGTCGTACACATCCGTGGGCGCCGCGCCGGTCTCGGCCCCCTGATCGCCGGCCACTAGGTCTCCCGCACCCACGGTAGGCAGCGACGCCCCGACCAGCGCGCGGGCAGCGGTAGCAGGATCGAGGCATCGTAGGCCCGGGCCAGCACGCCAGCCCGGCTTGAGGCTCGTGCGCGCCGCATCATGGACGCGATGTGGCCCTCCACGGTCCGGGAACTGATCCCAAGCTTGGCCGCAATCTGATTGGTGGTGGCATCCGCGGCGAGCAGAACGAGCACTTCTATTTCCCGGTGGGTCAGGTGCTCGTTGCCGCAGCAGCAGTTGGCATGCCCCCGTGCAGGAACTGGGGAAGCGGGTGTGGTCACGACGGCTTCCAATACTCGCGTCGGAGTTCGGCGGAATTCGTAATTAACTGCGCCGGGCAGGACTCGTCACCGTCACGCTGTGTAAATAAAGGCGTGATGCGCCTGGCGCCGAGGCCACGACAATGCCCCTAGAGGGCGCATGTCTCAACGCGATCAAACGCATAATCGGCTCTCCTCCCCCGTAAATGCACCTAATCGGAGATAAGTCGACATATCGATCATGCGTCGATCTTCACCCGCTGTCAACGGGTTAGCAGCAAGACGAGCCTTTGCGCAGTTGTCCCGCCGATGGCGAAGTTAA
>CAWHFP010000028.1:0-83192 GCA_963828445.1 uncultured Actinomycetes bacterium | reverse complement strand
TGTAGGTGGTGAGCTCGCTGCCGGCCGGGATGACGACCAGGTCGCGGGCGACCGCGTCGATGCGGGAGCGCATGGCGGCGGCGATCTGCTCGCGTTCGCGGTCGGAGGCCAGGGTGACCGCGTTCTGGCTGCCGGTGGCGGTGAGCCAGCCCAGCAACAGGAACGCGACCACCATGGCCGCCACCCACGGGATCAGGGCCACGCTGCCCAGCAGCTGGGGCGGGTGCTGGCCCATGGCGTGGAACACCCCGACCACGAGCAGCACGCCCATCCAGCCGATCCCGGCGATGACCAGGGCGACCAGCAGCCATTGCCAGGCGCAGACCAGACGCCACCAGCCGGGAATCCGGGCCGCACCGGCACGCTCTCGCTGATCGCGGAGCTGAGCGCGCCGCTGATGCTGCCCGCCTGAGACCGGGCCGCGGTCCGCACCGTGCGGGGCCAGGGGTCGGGCAGACCCTGGCCGACCGCGTCGGCGAAGACCGTGATAGCGCTGTCGACCTCGGACTGCTGGGCGTCGGCGCCTGCCGCGACCGCGATGCGGGCGTCGGCGCTGGCCCGGCTCAGCCGGACCGAGCGCACCGGGTCGCGGCCCGGGAGCCAGCCCGGGATGCGGGCGAACGGCCAGCTCAGGTACTTGGCCGCGTGGATCTCACGGACGTCTTCGAGCGCGTCGGTGACGCCGGCCAGGCCGGCCGCGTGGGCCAGCGCGTCGGCCAGGGCCAGAGCCGGGCCGGGCGGGACGTTGTCCAGCGCGGTGCGGGCCGGGCCGTCGTCGGCGTCCAGGCCGGCCGCCGCGGTCTCCCAGGGGGGCCGGGCGGCTGGCCGGGTAGGGGTGCCCGCGCTCGCGAGGCCGGCGGAATCAGGCCCGGGAGCGGTGAGCTCGGTGCGGCGGGCCACGGCCGCCGGGTCGATGGCGTAGGCGCCGAACTTGCCGATGATGCTGTCGATATCGGCGGTGATGCGCTCGGTGACGGTCTGCCGGGCCGAGACCGCATCGGCCAGGATCTGCCGTAGTTCGCCCAGGCCCGCGCCGGTGACCGCGGAGACCAGCAGGACCCGGGCCTCACCGTGGCCTTCGGAGTCCAGCAGCCGCCGGAGGTCTTCCTCGCAGTCGTGGGCCTGCTGCGGGGTGAGCAGGTCACTCTGGTTGAGCACGACCGTGGTCACGGTGCCGTGCCCGGCCAGCTTGGCCAGGAACCGGTTGTGCACCGCGGCGTCGGCGTACTTCTGCGGGTCGAGCACCCACACCATCAGGTCGGCCAGGCTGACCAGCCGGTCGACCGCGGTGGCGGCCCCGGCGGCGACCGAGTCGTGGTCGGGCAGATCCAGCAGGACGAGCCCGTTGAGGGCGGCCTCACCCGCGTCCAGCGCGCTGGCCCGGGCGTAGCGGTAGCGGCGTTCGACGCCCAGCCAGTCCAGCAGGGGCGCGGCCCCCTGCATGTCCCACACGCAGGCGTGCGCGTCCCGGGTGGCCGGGCGGGTCACCGCCGAGGGTGAGAAGTTGGCCCCGGCCAGCGCGTTGAACAGCGACGATTTGCCGCTGCCGGTGCCGCCGGCCAGCGTGACCACGGTGTGGGCAGCGGACAGCTTGAGCCGCTCACCGGCCCGCGCCAGCAGGGTCTCGCCCTCGGCGACCAGTTCCGGGCTGAACCCGCCCGGCCCGCTGCGCTCCTGGGCGATCTCCACCAGGGTGGCCAGGGCGGCCAGCCGTTCGGGCAGGTGGGCGCGGGGCAGCCCGGGATGAGGGGGTGCGCTGGTGGTCACTGAAGCGCCTCGAGCATGAACCCGGCCTGGTACAGCCGCACCCCCGCCACCTCGTCGCAGCGGCCCACTTCGTCGATGACCTCCGGGAACCGGAGGAGTTCGGAGTCGAGTAGCAAGCGCGCCCTCTCGTTCAGCTCCGCGCGGGCCGTATGGAAGATCTCCTGCACCGCCTCGTCACCCAGGACCGCGGTGACCACCCGCCGGGGCAGGGCCAGGATGTCGCTGTCGTCGTCCGGGGCCACCGCGTGGTGGCCGATCGCCCCCTCGCCGAGGATGGCGAGCACGGCGACGAGCGTCAGCGTATCGTCGTCCAGCGCCGCGGATTTGCCACGGCCGGATTTTGGCCCGGAGGCCTGCCGGACCAGCCGGAGCACGTGATCCTGCCAGGCGCTGACGGCCCGGGCCACCCGGTCCGGCAGATCAGGCGCGGACCGGGCCAGGTTGAGCTCCTGCAGCTGGGTGTCCGAGCTGGACCCTTCGCCGAAGGCGGAGGCAAACAGCCGGTCGGCCTGGTGCCCGGTGACCCGCTGATCGTTGACCATGGCCAGCATGACCGAACCGGCCGGGTCATCCCGCCACTCCCGTTCGGCTTCCTCGGCGGCCCGGTCGGCGGCCGACACGATCGCGGCCTCCAGGGCCGACCGGAGCGCGGCCTGCAGCGCGGTCGATCGCTCGGGGGCCTGGCGCCTGCGGGCCCGCTTGCCCTGGCGCGACGGCTTGCGGGTGCGCAGGGTCCGGGTCAGGTCGCCGGTGACCACCAGGTCCTGCCAGCGGGCCTGGACCTCGCCGCGCAGCAGTTCGCCGTCCCGCAAGGCCTGCTGGACGGTGCCGAGGGCGGCCCGGTACGGGGTCTCGGCCTGCTGGCGCAGCCGGGTCCGCACGGCCAGCTGGGCCTCGGCCGCCGCGGCCAGGGCCGGCACCCGGGTGCGGAGCGTGTCGAGGACTCCGGCCATGGTCTGGGTCAGCACCGCGACCCGGCGCTCCTCGCGGCGGCTGGTGTCGGTCAGGTAGGCGCGGATCGGCTCGAACGCCTCGGCCGGCAGCATGCCCCCGGCGGGCCGGGTCTCCGGGATCACGAACCGGTCGGCGGCCTCGATGGCGTTGGCGTCGAGCATGGCGTTGAAGTGGCTGACCAGCTCGGCCCGGGCCCCGGACGGGACCCGGGACAGCACGATGCCCAGGGACGCGCCCCGGTCCCGGGCGTGCTGGAGCACCTGCCAGACCGGCGCGTCCGCGTAACGGCTGGCCGAGGTGACGAACAGCCACAGGTCGGAGGCGTCCAGGAACTGGTAGGCGAACTCGTGGTGAGCCTGCACGACCGAGTCGATGTCCGGGGTGTCCAGCAGGGCCAGGCCGCGGGGCAGGTGCTCGCTGGACGCCAGCACCAGCAGGCCGTCGCGGCCGGGCCGGGCCAGGCCTTCCTGGCGGACCCGGGGCAGGCTGGGCAGGAAGTTGTTCTCGGCGAACCAGTCGGCGTCGTCCGGGTGGCAGGCCAGCACCGGGCTGTTGGTGGTCGGCCGGCGGACCCCGGTCGCGCTGACGGGCTGGCCGACGATGCTGTTGACCAGCGTCGACTTGCCGGCCCCGGTGGAGCCGACCACGGCGACCAGGATGGGGGCGGTCGACCGGCGCAGCCGCGGCAGCAGGTAGTCATCGACCTGGCTGAGCAGCTTGGTCCGCTCGGCGCGGACTTCGGCCAGGTCGGGGGTTTCGAACAGCAGCGGCACCGCGGCGACACGCTTACCCAGATTGACCAGGGCGCTTTCCAGAGCCTGCGCGTCCAGCCGGACGTGCGGCTCGGACGGGGAGTCACCGGGCCCGTCGGGCTCATCGGCGGCCTCTTGTGTGACCTGCGCGTCCTCGGGCTCAGCCGGCTCCTGGTCTTCCTGAGATCGGGTGGTTCCTGAGGTGCAGGTGGCTGCTGGGACTCAGGAGTGCTTTGGGGCTCAGGAGTGGTTTGAGGCGTGAGGGGCGCCTGAGGCTCGGCAGGTTGCTGGGACTCGGAGGACTGCGGAGGCCCGGGAGGTTGGTGGGGCTGAGCAGGTTGGTGGGGCTGAGAGGGTCGCTGAGGCCCGGGAGGTTGCTGGGGCTCAGGGGGCTGCTGGGACCCAGGAGGTTGCTGGGGCTGAGGGGTTGCTGGGCCCCAGAGGGCTGGATTGCTGGGCCTCAGGGAGTTCCTGGGCCTCGGGGGCTCGGGAGCCTCGGAGGCTCGGGGAAGCGGGGGGCTGCTGAGGGCTCGGGGCTTCGTGCCGGCCGCGTGGCTTCTGGGGCCGCGGGGACGGGGCGGGCGCCGGGGATGCCGGAGCCGAGAAGGGCTTCCGGGGCTCCTGGGGCGCGGGTGATTCCTGCGGCTCCGGGGCTTGGGGCCCCTGGGGGTCCTGGGGCAGGGAAGCGTCCGAGGTGGCGCTGTCCGGGGGCGGGGACGGAGGTCTCACGCCGGGGCCGTCCCTGGTCCGGCCGGGGCCGGGTGCACACCGGGCGGGCCGGGCATGACGCGGGGCAGGGCCCGCATCAGCTCGGCTATCTCGGCTGCGATGTTCACGACCTCACCTATCACGACTACGGCCGGGGGCCGGATCCCATCTTCCAGCACCCTCGACGCGACTGTGTCCAGCGTTGCCACAATTGTGCGCTGAGTAGGCAGGGTACCGTCCGCAGTGACCGAAACGGGAGTGTCACCGGGCCGGCCGTTACGGATCAGTGTCTCGGCCACCGCGCCCAGCCGTTCCACCGCCATGAGCAGGACCAACGTGCCCTGCGCGGCAGCCAGCCCGGGCCAGTTCACGGTGGACCGCGCGTCGCCCGGCGGTACGTGCACCGACACCACGCTGAACTCCTGGGCGACGCCACGGTGCGTGACCGGGACGTGGGCCGCGGCGGGCACGGCGACCGCGCTGGTGATGCCCGGGACCACGGTGACCGGAACGCCGGCCTGCAGGCAGGCGATGACCTCCTCGGCCCCGCGGCCGAACACGTACGGGTCGCCGCCCTTGAGCCGGACCACGAACTTGCCCGCCCGGGCCTGCTCGATCAGGGCGGCGTTGATGTGCTCCTGGGCCACCGACCGGCCGTAGGGGATCTTGGCCACGTCGATGACCTCGACGTCGGGCGGCAGCTCGTCCAGCACGGACCGGGGCGCGAGCCGGTCGGTGACGACCACGTCGGCTTCGGCCAGCAGCTGGCGGCCGCGCACGGTGATCAGGCCGGGATCACCGGGGCCGCCGCCGACCAGGGCCACGCCGGACCGGTGCTGGCGGCCACGGCGGGCGCCGACCGTGCCGGTCCGCAGCCCGGCCAGGATGCTGTCGCGCAGGCCCGCGCTGTGCCGGGGGTCGCCGCTGAGCACCCCGACCTGGACGTCACCGGCCTGGCCGGACGCGGGAGTCCAGACCCGGGACTTGGACGCGTCGTCGGCCCGGACCGACCAGACGTGCCGCTGGTCGGCTTCGGCGGTGATGGCCTCGTTGACGGCCGGGTCGTCGGTGCAGGCGCAGACCAGCCAGGCCCCGTCGGTGTCGCCGGGGGTGAACCGGCGCCGCTCCCACCGGATCCGGCCCGACTGGGCCAGGTCCTCCAGGGACCCGGTGACCTCCGGCGCGACCAGCAGCACGTCGGCCCCGGCGTCGAGCAGGGCGGGCACCCGGCGGCCGGCCACCGCGCCGCCGCCCGCGACCAGCACGCGTCTGCCGCTGAGCTGCAGCCCGAGCAGGTACGGCCGGCGGTCAGCCATCGCCGGGCCTACCGGTCAGCACGTGTCCAGGCTCCTCACGTCTTGTCGCTGACGCCGGCCGAGTCGAACGTGGCCACGTCGCGCAGGGCCCGCGCCGCGCTCTGGACCAGGGGCAGCGCCAGCACGGCCCCGGTCCCCTCCCCCAGGCGCAGGTCGAGGTCGATCAGTGGCCGCAGCCACAGGTGACCAAGCGTAGCGGCATGCCCGGGCTCGGTGCTGCGATGGCCGGCCAGGCAGGCACCCCGCGCGTCCGGCGCGATGGCCACCGCGGCCAGGGCGGCCGCGCCGGCGATGACCCCGTCCAGGATGACCGGCACCCGCAGGGCCGCCGCGGCCAGGATGAACCCGGCCAGGGCCGCGTGCTCGAACCCGCCGAACGCGGCCAGCACGCCGACCGGGTCGCCGGGGCTGGGCTGGTGCCGGGCCAGGCCCTGCCGGACCACGGCCACCTTCCGGGCCTGGGTGGCCTCGTCGGCGCCCGCGCCCGGGCCGACCACCGCGGCCGGGTCCTGACCGGTGAACACGCTGATCAGCGCGGCCGAAGCGGTGGTGTTGGCGATCCCCATGTCCCCCGTGACCAGGCAGCGGTTCCCGGCCGCGACCAGGTCCCGGGCCACCTCAATGCCGGCCGTCAGCGCGTCGACGACCTGGGTCCGGGTCATGGCCAGGCCCTGGGTGAAGTCGGCGGTGCCGCGGCCGATCTTGCGCGGCAGCAGGCCCGGGGCCGGGTCCAGGTCGGCGGCGACGCCGGCGTCGACCACCACGACCTCGGCCCCGGCCTGGGCGGCGAAGGCGTTGACGACCGCGCCGCCGGCCAGGAAGTTGGCCACCATCTGCGCGGTCACCTCCTGCGGCCAGGGGCTGACCCCTTGGCGGTGCACGCCGTGGTCGCCGGCGAACACCGCTACCGCGGCGGGCTCGGGCAGCGGCGGCGGGCAGTGCGCGGCCAGGCCGGCCAGCTGGACCGCCACGTCCTCGAGCACGCCGAGCGAGCCGCGCGGCTTGGTCATCCGATCCAGGCGTTCCCGGGCCGCGACCATGGCCGGCTCGTCGAGCGGGCGGATGGCCGCCACCACCTCGTCCAGCGGGCGCACCGGCTGGGCCCCGGGCAGGCCGCGGCGCCCGAACTCGCCCGCGTGCACGGCCCAGGACACCGGCCGCCGCTTGGCCCAGCCGGTGCTGGCCAGCTCCGGTTCCGGCCCGAACTCGCTGACGTAGCCCAGGCACAGGTAGGCCACGACCTCCAGGTGAGCGGGCAGCCCGAGTTCGGCGGCCAGGTCGCCGGGCTCGAAGAAGCTGACCCAGCCGAGGCCCAGGCCTTCGGCCCGGGCGGCCAGCCAGAGATTGGAGACGGCCAGCACCGACGAGAACTCCGCGGTCTCCGGCTGGCTGTGCCGGCCCAGCGTGTGGCGGCCGCCGCGGGTCGGGTCGCAGGTGACGGCGATGTTGACCGGGGTGTCGAGGATGGATTCGATCTTCAGCTGGCCGAAGGCCCGGGCCCGGGCCGAGGGCAGGCTGGCCGCGTAACCGGTCGCGGTCGCGGCGGGCCAGCGCGGCGACCCGCTCGCGCTGGGTCCGGTCGGTGATCACGATGAAGTCCCAGGGCTGGGACAGGCCCACCGACGGGGCCTGGTGGGCGGCGGCCAGCACCCGGGCCAGCACGTCGTCCGGGACCTGGGTGGGCAGGAAACCCTGGCGGACGTCGCGGCGCTCGGCGATGACCCGGTAGACGGCGGCGCGCTGGTCGTCCGGGTAGGGCTGGGCGTGCTGGTCTGGCTCGGTCATGCGCTGACCTCCTCCGAGGTGCCGAGGACCGCGGCCAGGGCGGCGGTGAACCGGTCGTTGGTGGCCCGGTCGCGGACGGCCACCCGGAGCCAGTCCGGGCCCAGGCCGGGGAACGTGTCGCCGCGGCGGACCGCGAACCCGGCCGCGCGCAGGCGCTCCCGCACCCGGGGGCCCGCCGGACCGGGATGC
Organism: uncultured Actinomycetes bacterium; assembly: GCA_963828445.1. Lineage (GTDB taxonomy): Bacteria > Actinomycetota > Actinomycetes > Streptosporangiales > Streptosporangiaceae > Bog-532. The sequence goes on along the minus strand of CAWHFP010000028.1, from coordinate 75,721 downwards.
GGGGCAGCGCGGGCCGGGGCCGGAGCCGGGGGCAACCGGCATTCGAGCAATAGAAAGGACGCCTGCGCGTTGGGAGTCAGGCTGATTCCGGGCAGCCGGGCCAGGCCGGCGGCCCAGCGATCGCGCTCGGCGCCCATGGCCGTGGCCCAGGCTCGGGCTTCGGCGGTGGCGCCGGGCGTGCAGCAGGCCACCACCGCGGCCAGCGCGGGGCCGGACACCGCCCACGGCGGCCGGGGCCGGGCCAGCGCCGCGACATCGGCCGGGCCGGCCAGCAGGTAGCCGGCCCGCAGCCCGGCCAGGCCCCAGGTCTTGGTCAGGCTGCGCACCACGATCAGGCCGGGCACGTCGCGGGCGGCGGCCAGGCTCTCCGGCTCGCCGGGCACGCAGTCGGCGAAGGCCTCGTCCACCACCAGCGTGCGGCCGGGCCGGGCCAGGGCGGCCAGCACCCGGGCCGGATGCAGGACCGACGTGGGGTTGGTCGGGTTGCCGATCACCACCAGGTCCGCGTCCTCGGGGACGCGCCCGGGATCGAGCTGGAAATCCGGTCCGAGCACGACCCGCCCGACCTCGTGCCCGGCCGCCCGCAGCGCGGCTTCCGGCTCGGTGAACTGCGGGTGCACCACCACCGCGCGCCGGGGCTGGAAGGCCCGCGCGATCAGCGTGAACGCCTCGGCCCCGCCCGCGGTGACCAGCACCTCGGACGCCGGGCGGCGATGACGGCGGGCCACCGCCGCGGTGGCCGCGGCCGGGTCCGGGTAGGCGGCCAGGTCGTCGACGGCGGCCAGGACGGCCGCGCGCAGCCAGGGCGGCGGGGGGCCCGGACGGACGTTCACGGCCAGGTCGGTCAGGCCCGCGGCCAGCTCCCGGTCGCCGTGGAAGCCCAGGTCAAGCTGTTCAGTGGCCATGGAAGGGCACGTGCTCGTGGTCGTGCGGATGGTCGTGCGGCTGCTGCGGCACGCCGACCCGGTGCGCGAAGCCGGGCAGCGCGGTCCGGTACATGCACATGTCGCAGTTCATCCGGATGTCGCCGGCCAGCGCCTCGGCGTACCGCTCGGCGACCAGCCCGGCGATCTCGTCGCAGTCCCCGAGCACGTCGGCGATGCGCACGTCCAGTTCCGGGTGGGCGGCGGCGAAGCTCGGCGGTCTGCTCGGTGACCCGGTCCGGCAGCACGCCCGGGAACAGGAAGTACCGGGCCACCACGATGCGCTGGGCACCCAGGCGGCGGCAGCGTTCCAGGCCTTCGGGGACGCTGGGGCGGGCCAGGGAGATGAACGCGGTGTCGGTGAACTCGTAGTCCCGGCCCTCCCACAGCAACCGGGCCACCTTGACCACGTCGGCGTTGCCGTCCGGGTCGGTGGTGCCGCGCCCGGTCACCAGCACCGCGGGCGGCCCGGCCATGCCCGCGCGCACGGCGTCGACCCGGGCGGCCAGCAGGTCCAGCAGCACCGGGTGCGGGCCCAGCGGGCGCCCGTAGCGGATGCTCAGCCCGGGGTGCCGCGCGGTCTCGCGGGCCAGCGCCGCGGGCACGTCACCCTTGGAGTGCCCGGCCGCGGCCAGCATCAGCGGGACCGCGACCAGGCTGCGCTGGCCGTTCCCGACCAGGCCGGTCACCGCGTCCCGCAGCGGCGGCTCGGACAGCTCGATGAACCCGCCGGCCACGGCGTGCCCGCTGCGGCGGGCCACCCGCTCGGTCAGCGCGGTGAAGCCGGCCACGCCCTCGGGGTCCCGGGTGCCGTGCCCGGCGATCAGCAGGGCTGGCTGGGACGGGGCGGGCTGCGCTGGGGCCGGGCTCACCGGCGGCCGCCCGCGAGCCGGCTGGCGGGCTGTCCTTCTTCGTCCTGCTGGCGGGCCACCCGCAGCAGCGCGTTGAACGCGGCCGCGGCCACCGCCGACCCGCCCTTCTCGGACTTGTTGCTGAGCGCGGGCAGCCCGCTGTGGCGCAGCTTGGCCTTGCTGTCGGCCGCGCCCACGAACCCGACCGGCATGCCGATGATCAGGGTCGGGCTCACGTCCCGCTGCAGGATCTCCTCCAGCGCGGTCGGGGCGCAGCCGATGACCCAGATCGCGCCCGGGCCGGCCTCACCGAAGGACAGCCGGGCCGCGGCGGCGGACACGGTGATGCCGACCGTACGGGACAGCCGGGTGGCCAGGCCCTCGCCGACCTTGCAGATCACCGGGTAGGCGGTGATGCCGGAGGCCACCATGGCCACGTCGGTGACCACCGGGGCCCCGCGCCGGAGGGCGGCCACCCCCGCGGCCAGCGCGGCCTCGTCGGCGACGATGTCGGTGGCGTAGTCGAAGTCGGCGCTGGCGTGGATGACCCGCTCGGTGACCGCGCGGGTCAGCGGAGGCAGGTGGCTCAGGTCGATCCGGGAACGCAGGATGCGGTAGGACTCGGCCTCGATCGGGTGCGGGTCACCAGGACGCGGCGCGCTGGGCGAGGGCTCGAACTCAGTCACGTTTCCTCCCGGACGACGGCACGTCTTCGACAATAGGGCGCGCGGTCACGATCCGCCTGCCCAGCGGTATTCCCGGGGGGTCACCATCCGCCCGGCCACCAGCCTGGTCCGCGACGACCCGACCACGACCAGGGTGCGCATGTCGACCACGGCCGGGTCGAAGGCGGCCAGGGTGGCGGTACCGGCCGACTGGCCCGGGCGGGTGGCGTCGCGGACCCAGCCGACCGGGGTGCCGGGCGGCCGGTGCCCGGCCAGGATGGCCAGGGCCTTGCGGAGCTGCCAGTCCCGCTGCTGGCTGGCCGGGTTGTAGAAGCACACGACCAGATCGGCTTCGGCCGCCGCGGTGACCCGGCGTTCGATGATCTCCCACGGCGTGTGCAGGTCAGACAGGGAGATCATGGTGTGGTCGTGGCCGAGGGGGGCACCCAGGACGGCGGCGGCGGCCAGGGCGGCGGTGACGCCGGGGACCCCGATGACGTCAATGTCGTGGCGGGCGGTTTCCAGCGCGGGGCTGCCCATGGCGTAGACGCCGGCGTCGCCGGAGCCGATCAGGGCCACCGCGTGACCAGCGGCGGCGTCGGCGACCGCGGCCTCGGCGCGCTCCTGCTCCTGGCCCAGGCCGCTGGCGCGGATGGTGGTGCCGGGGCGGAGGAGGTCTTCGACCTGCCGGAGGTACTGGTCCAGGCCGACCACGATGGTGGCCCGCCGCAATTCGGCGACGGCGCGGGGGGTCAGGAGGTCGCGGGCTCCGGGTCCGATGCCGACGATGGCCAGGCGGCCGCGGGGCCGGGTGCGGGCGATGGCCACGGTCGCGTGAGCGCTGATGCGCTTGGGGACGATGAGGTTGCTGGGTTGATGTTGCTGGTGTGGCTGATGTTGCTGGTGGGATTGGGGTGGCTGGCGGCGAGGAGGGCGGCGGCTTCGGCCACGCTGGGGGTGCCGACGGCGGCGCGGACCGTCTCGCTCGGGTGCGGGACCGGGACGGTGGCCAGGCGGGCGGCGGGGAACGTGACCAGGGGCCAGCCGCGGTCCCGGACCGCGGCCACCAGGCCTTCCTCATCGGCCTTGAGGTCGGCGGTGGCGGCGGCCCGGACCGAGCGCGGGGACAAGGCCGCCGCGGCCAGGGCCTGATCGATGACGGCCCCGGCCTCCGCGGCCGGGACGCCGCGGCTGGCGCCGAGCCCCACGACCAGGGACGGCGGCCGGTAGGTGACCGTGGGGGCGTCATGATCCGGGACCGGGCCGTCGGTGACGAGGATGGCGGGCACCCCCGGTTCCGGGCCGGCGGCGACCACGTTGGGCGGCAGCGGCGGCACCGGCCAGGTCAGATCGCTGCTGAACGTCACCCGCTGGCCGGACAAGATCGCGGTGCCGACCGCGGCCAGGGCGCTCCCGGGCTCGATCACGAAGCCCAGGTCGGCGCCGAACTCGTCCAGGGCCACCGACCCGGCGCTGTCGCTGGCCGTGGTGATCACCGGCTCGGCGCCGAGGACGCCGGCCACCCGGCGGGCCAGGTCGTTGCCGCCGCCCGCGTGCGCGCCAACGACCGGCACGGCGAAGCGGAGCGCCTCGTCCACGCAGACCACGCCGGGGTCATCGTGCTTGCCGCCGAGCAGCGGGGCGAGCAGGCGAACCGTGGCCCCGACGGCCAGGAACACCACCACGGTGTCGGCGGCGCCGAAGGCCTCGGGCAGGGCGGTGGCGGCGGGCCCGTCGTAGGCCCGGGTCTGGCCCGGCCAGGCCGCGGCCAGGCGGGCCGCGGCGGCCCGGCCCGCGGCGGTGACGGCGACCAGCCCGATCATGGCCGTCCTCCGGCGCGGTCTCCGGTGCGGTCGCCCCACAGGACGAAGACCGGATTGTTGGCGGCCAGGCGGAGCGAGCCGCCGGGCAGCGGGGCCAGCCGGGAGGCCTGCACCTGGCTGCCGTCGACCCGGTAGCCGAGCCCGGTGAGCAGGTCACAGGCCGGGCGGACGCGATCCACGGAAGCCAGCGTGACCACCACCCGGGCCGGGAGTACCGGCCCGGATGCTGGCTTCCAGCACCTGGTCGTCTCCACCGCCAATGAAGGTCGCAGCTGGGGCCGGCAGGTCAGCCAGGGCTTCCGGGGCGTGGCCGGGCACGACGCGCAGCAGCACGCCGTGCCGGGTCGCGTTGGCGCGGATCCGGTCACACTGGGCCGGGTCGGCTTCGATGGCGATGGCCCAGGCGCCGAAGCGGGCGCATTCGACCGCCACCGAACCCGAGCCGGCCCCGACGTCCCAGATCGTGCGGCCGGGCCCGGGGCCCAGCTTGGCCAGGGCCAGCGCACGGACCTCGGACTTGGTGATCATCGAGTCGCGGTGGTCGAACTCGTCCTCGGCGAGAGCCCAGGCGCCGGGGGCACCGGGGTGGCCGGCCAGCCAGCGCGGTCCGGCCGGGCGGGCGGGGCGCTGGGCGGGGGCCAGGGAGATGAGGACGTGCGGGTCGGTGACCTCGGCGGCGGGGTCGGTGGTGAGGTCACGGACGCGTTCGTCCGGGGTGCCCAGGCCCTCGGCCACGTAGACGGTGCGGCCGGCGTCGCGCAGCGCGTTCCGGAGCGCGCCGGCGGCGGCCTCCGGCGGTCCGGTGAGGATGGCGGCCTTGGGGTGAGCCAGGGCGGCGGCCATGACCGGGCCGGTGTCCCGCCCGTGCGCCGAAAGCACCACAGCGTCGTCCCAGTCCAGGCCGAGCCGGGCGAAGGCCAGGGCCACCGAGGACACGGCCGGGATCACGGCGGGGGTGATCCCGCGGGTCCGCAGGGCCCGGACGATGCCGAAGAACCCGGGGTCCCCCGAGGCCAGCACGGCGACCGGGCCCGGGTGGGCCGCGATGGCGTCCAGGGCCAGGTCGAGACGCCGGATGAGGATGCGCTCGGCCTCGGGTGGCAGCGGCACGGCGGCCAGGTGGCGGGGAGCGCCCGCGACCGCCGCGGCCCGGGCCACGGCGTCCTTGGCTCCGGGTGGCAGCGGGCCACCGTCACAGCCGATGACGGTGACCAGGCTGCTACTGGTCACGTGAGGTCCCGGTCGTGGGCGCGCAGTTCGCGGCGGGCGCCGGCCTCGGCCCGGCGGAAGCCGTGGAAGTGCCCGGGGTGGTACAGGTGCGACCGGGTGCCACCGGCGGCCAGGGCCGGCCCGACCAGGACCAGCGTGTGCTTCCAGAGCTTGCGGGCCTTCATGGTGGCGGCCAGGTCCTGCAGCGGGCAGGTCACGATCAGCTCGTCGGGCCAGCTGACCTGGTAGGCGACCACGCACGGGGTGCCGGGCGGGTAGCCGCCGGACAGCAGCTCATCCTGCAGCTGGCTGGACCGGGCCGCCGACAGGAACAGGGCCATCGTGGTCCCGTGCCGGGCGAAGTCGGCGACCCGCTCCCCCGGCGGCATCGGAGTCTTGCCGCCGCCGAGCCGGGTCAAGATCACCGACTGGGCCACCTCGGGGATGGTCAGCTCCCGGCCGATGGCGGCCGCGACCGCGGTGAAGCTGGACACCCCCGGCACGATCTCGGTGTCCAGGCCAAGCTCGGCGCAGCGGTCGAGCTGCTCCTGGACCGCGCCCCACAGGGCCGGGTCACCGGAGTGGACGCGGGCCACGGCCAGGCCTTCGGCCGCCGCGCGCTCGTAGCAGGGCAGGACGCCCTCCATCGGGAGTTCGGCCGAGTCGACGATCTCAGCGGTGGGGCTGGCGTGCTCCAGGACACCCGGGTGGACCAGGCTCGACGCCCAGATCACCACGTCGGCGGTGGCGATGGCTTTCGCGCCGCGCAGGGTGATCAGGTCCGGCGCCCCGGGCCCGGCCCCAACGAAGGTCACCTTGCCGTGGCTCATGCGTCCTCCGGAGTTTCTGGAGCTGGCGGGGTGGTGAGGCTGGAGCCGGGGGTGGTGCGGTTGGGGGCGGGGACGATGAGGGTGGAGAGGTAGGGGACGGCGGGGAGGGCGGCCAGGTCGGCGGCGGGGCGGATGTCCTGGCCGGGCAGGCCCAGGCGGGCCCCGGCGACGGCGCCGTCGAGGCGGCCGTGGGCGGCCAGGATGCCGGTGACTTCGGCGGGGGTGGGGCCGGCGGCGGCGCCGAGCTTGTAGGCGACCACCGTGCCCGGGCCGGCCAGAGCCTGGCGGAAGGCGCCGGCGCCGGCGGTGAGCGGAAGCAGCGTGAGGGGCTCGTCGCCTTCGGCCAGGGAGGTGGCCGACCGGGCGGCCAGGTCCTGCATGGCGGTGATGCCGGGGACGGTCTCGATGGTCACGCCGGGGACCAGGGTGCGGACGGTCTGGGCCAGGTAGCTGAACGTCGAGTACAGGTTGGGGTCCCCGATCGTGCCGAACGCCACCGTGCCGGCGCCGGCCGCGAACGCCTGGGCGACCTCGGTGGCGGCGGCCCGCCAGGCGGCGGCGCGGCGCGGGGTGACGCCGCCGGTGTCGTTGAGGGCGAACGGGACCGGACGGATCCGTTCCGCGGGGACGTGGGCGCGGATGGTGGTCTCGGCCCGGCCCGGCCCGGCTGAGCGGTCGCCGGGTCCGGCCATGACCGGGACGAAGATGACGTCGGCCTCGCGCAGCACGCGGACGGCCTTGACCGTGACCAGTTCGGGGTCGCCGGGGCCGACTCCGACGCCGATGAGCCTGCTCACGAGGCCACCTGCTGACGGGCGGCGGCGCGGCAGGCGGCGGCGAACCGGGCGGCCATCGACGGGTAGCCCGCCCAGTGGACGTGCAGGTAGGACGCGTGCACGTTCCCGGTGACGTGGCCCTCTTGCCGGTCAGGCGCGAGGAGCCAGGCGGGGGCGGGGCCGGACTCCGGGTCGGTCGTGGTCCGGTGGAACTCGTGGGCGCGGACCGTGGTGCCCGCCGGGGCCAGGATGGAGTCGGTGGCGGCCACTGGGTTCGCGGTAGCCGAGGGTGAGGCGGGGGGTCATGGCCGCCTCGATCGGGAGGACGTCGCACATGGGGGTGCCGTCGAGGGTGCGGGCCAGGTAGAGGAGGCCGGCGCATTCGGCGGCGATGGGGACACCACGGGCGGCCGCGGCGGCGACGGCCTGGCGCAGGGGCTGGTTGGCGGACAGGGCACTGGCGTGCATTTCCGGGAAGCCGCCGCCCAGGATCAGGCCGGCCACGCCGGCGGGCAGGGACTCGTCGCGCAGGGGGTCGAAGGGGACCACGTCGAGGCCCGCGGCGGACAGCAGTTCGGTGTGCTCGGTGTAGCTGAAGGTGAAGGCGGCGCCGCCGGCGACGGCCACCACCGGGCGGGCCGGGCCCTCGGAGCCAGTGACGTCGGAGCCGGCGACCTCGGCGGCCGGGTCCCAGGCTGAGCTGGGCAGCTCCGGGGCGGAACGGGCCAGGGCCATGAGGCCGGGCAGGTCGCAGGACCCGGCGATCAGGGCGCCCAGCGAAGCGGTGGCCTCGGTGGCGTCGGCCGAGCGCTCGGCGACCGGGATCAGGCCCAGGTGGCGGGCGGGGGCGCTGATCTGGTCGGTGCGCCGGATGGCCCCGTAGACCGGGACGCCGGCGTCGGTGAGGGCGTCGCGGAGCAGGACTTCGTGCCGCTCGGAGCCGACCCGGTTGAGGATGACGCCGGCCACCGGAGTCCGGGAGTCGAAGCGGGAGAAGCCGGTGGCGATCGCGGCCACCGAGCGGCTCATGGCCGAGGCGTCGATGACCAGGACCACCGGGGCGGCCAGCAGCCGGGCCACGTGGGCGGTCGAGCCGAAGCCGGGGTCACCCGCGCCCTCACCGGACGGGGCGGTGGCCCCGTCGAACAGGCCCATCACGCCCTCGATGACGGCCACGTCGGCACCGGCCGCGCCGTGGGTGAACAGCGGGGCCACCCGGGCTTCGCCGCACAGCACCGGGTCCAGGTTGCGGGCCGGGCGGCCGGTGGCCAGCAGATGGTAACCGGGGTCGATGTAGTCCGGGCCGACCTTGTGCCCGGACACCGTCAGGCCGGCGGCCCGCAGCGCGGCCATCAGCCCGCAGGCCACCGTGGTCTTGCCGCTGCCGGAGGCCGGGGCCGCGATGACCAGCCGGGGAACGGCTACCATTCAATGCCCTTCTGGCCCTTCTGGCCGCGGTCCATCGGGTGCTTGACCTTGGTCATCTCGGTGACCAGGTCGGCGTGGGCCACCAGATCCGGGTGGGCGTCGCGGCCGGTGATGATCACGTGCTGGTTGCCGGGCCGGTCCCGCAGCACCGAGATCACCTCCTGCACGTCGACCCAGCCCCACTTGATCGGGTAGGTGAACTCGTCCAGCACGTAGAGCCGGTAGGTCTGCGCGGCCAGGTCCCGGGAGATCTGGGCCCAGCCCTCGGCGGCCTGGGCGGCGTGGTCTTCGGGGTGGCGCTGGATCCAGGACCAGCCCTCCCCCATCTTGTGCCAGGCCACGGTGCCGCCCTGGCCGCTGGCGCCCAGGGTGCGCAGGGCGTTCTCCTCCCCGACCCGCCACTTGGCCGACTTGACGAACTGGAACACGCCGATCGGCCAGCCCTGGGTCCAGCCCCGCAGGGCCAGCCCGAACGCGGCCGTGGACTTGCCCTTGCCCGGGCCGGTGTGCACGATGACCAGCGGCTGGCTGCGCCGCTGCCGGGTGGTGAGCCCGTCGTCGGGAACGTGCTCAGGTTGTCCCTGGGGCATCAGGCGGCCCTCCCCCCGGCCGCGAGACTCCGGGCGGCCCGGACCACGCCGGCCAGCGGGCCGCCAGCCGCCCGGCCGCGGGCAGTTCGTCCAGGCTGACCAGGGCGGCCCCCAGCCGGGCGGCCAGGGCCGCGGCCAGGCCCAGCCGGACCAGGCCGGTCTCGCAGTCCACCACCACCGCCGCGGTCCCGGCCAGCCGGGCGGTGGCCCGGGCCAGGTCGGTGTCGGAGCCCCGGGTGGCGCGGCCGTCGGTCACCACCACCAGCAGCGGGCGCCGGGCCGGGTCGCGCAGTTTCTCCTGGGCCAGCACGTCGGCCGCCTTGGCCAGGCCGGCCGCCAGCGGGGTCCGGCCGCCGGTGGCCAGCGTGTCCAGGCGCCGGGCGCCGGCTTCCACCGACGAGGTCGGCGGCAGCACCAGGTCGGCGCGGTCACCGCGGAAGGTCACCAGCCCCACCTTGTCGCGGCGCTGGTAGGCGTCGAGCAGCAGGGACAGCACCGCGCCCTTGGCCGCGCGCATCCGCTGCCGGGCCGCCATCGACCCGCTGGCGTCCACCGCGAACAGGACCAGGTTGCCCTCCCGGCCCACGTGCACCGCCTCGCGCAGGTCGCCGCCGGCCAGGATCAGGCCGGGGCCGGTCTGTCCGGTGCGGCGGCGACGGTCCGGCTGGGCGGGGGCGGCGGCGCGCAGGGTGGCGGGCAGGTGGACCGAGGTGACCCGGCCTGCCGGGGGCCGGGCGCCGACCATGCGGCCGGTCGGCGTGTAGGCGGCGGACCGGCGGCCCAGGGCACCCGCACCCATCCCGGGGACGGTCAGCAAGCGGGCCCGGAACGGCGGGGGCGCCGACACCGGGGCTTCGCGTCGTTCCGCGGCTGGCCCGGAATCCGACCTTCCATCAAGATCACGGCCGTCAGCGGGAGGAGGACCGTCAGCGTGGTCCACGGCGGGAGGCTGAGCAGGACCGGGGCTGGGCTCCGGGCCCTGGTCCGGAGCTGATCCCTGGTCCGGAGCTGATCCCTGATCCTGCGGGCCGCTGGGGGGCTGGGGTCCGGGGCCATCGGGGCCGCTGGGGCCGTCCGGGCCGGAATCGGGGTCCGGCTCGGGGGGCTCGGGCGGGTCCGGGGGCGGCTCGCGCAGCGCGTCCTCCAGCTCCTGCTCGTCCAGGCCGGGGGCGTCGAACGGGTCGCGGCGGCGGCGGTGGGGCAGGGCCAGCCGCGCGGCCTGGCGGATGTCCTCCTCGTTGACCTCGTTCCGGCCGTGCCAGGCGGCCAGCGCGATCGCGGCCCGGGCCGTGACCAGGTCGGCGCGCATGCCGTCCACGCCGAACCGGCCGCAGACCGCGCAGATCTGGCGCAGGGCCGCGTCCGGCAGCACCACCTGCGGCAGCCGGGCCCGGGCCGTGGCCACGGCGTCGGCCAGCACGCGGGAATCGGCGTCGAAGCGGGCCGCGAACCCGGCCGGGTCGGCTTCGAAGGCCAGGCGGCGCCGGACCACCTCGGCCCGCTCGTCCGGGTCCCGGCTGGCCGCCACCTCCACGGTCAGCCCGAAGCGGTCCAGCAGCTGCGGCCGCAGCTCACCTTCCTCGGGGTTCATCGTGCCGACGAGCAGGAAGCGGGCCGCGTGCCGGATCGACACGCCTTCGCGTTCCACGTAGCTGACGCCGAGCGCGGCCGCGTCCAGCAGCAGGTCGACCAGGTGGTCGTGCAGCAGGTTGACCTCGTCGACGTAGAGCAGGCCACGGTGGGCGGCGGCCAGCACCCCCGGCTCGTAGGCGGTGACCCCCTCGGACAGGGCCCGCTCGATGTCCAGGGACCCGGCCAGCCGGTCCTCGGTGGCGCCGACCGGCAGTTCGGCCAGGGTGGCCGGGCGGGACCGCTCGGGCGCGCCCGCCGGGTGCGGGCCGTCCGGGCAGGCCGGGTCGGGGTCGGCCGGGTCGCAGGAGAACCGGCAGCCCGCCACCACCCGGACCGGCGGCAGCAGCGCGCCCAGCCCGCGCACCACGGTCGACTTGGCGGTGCCCTTCTCGCCGCGGACCAGCACCCCGCCGATCGCGGGCGACACCGCGTTGAGCAGCAGCGCGAGCTTGAGGTCGGGCATGCCGACGATGGCCGCGAACGGGTAGGCCGACGCGGGCGCGGGCGCGGCCTGCTGATGGTTACCTGAGGTCACGTCGCTGGCCGTCATGTACCGCGTCCTTTCCGGGTTCCGCGCCCGTGGGGGTGGACTGGCGGCCGGAGTCTCCTGGCTCCCGGATCAGCGCTCGCCTTCGCCTTCCCGCCGCCCGCGCGGCAGTGGCATCTCCGAAGGGTTGCTCACCGGTTACAGTTGCGCGACAGCCCCGGTTTTGCACCGGAGTTCCTCCGCGTACCGCCTGCGCCCAGCATGACACATTTGGCAAGGTCCACAATGCGACGGGTAGGGCGCCGATACACTGACCAGGCACATCTGGCCAGCCGACGAAGCCTGGATACGTCGGCGCGGCGTGCCGCTCCAGCACTGGCGTTCAGCTAATCCTCAGCTAACACCAGTAACGTGCCCGCGTTACAAATCTGACCAATATTGAACTAATCCCGAATGGAGCCTGGATGGGGAACGACTCCCGCTCGCGTGTGCTGGTGACCGGCGGTGCCGGGTTCATCGGCCGGCGGGTAGTCGCCGCGCTGCTGGCCGATGGGGCCGAAGTGACGGTGGCGGACCTGAAACCCTTCACTGGCGACCCGTCGGTCCGGGTGGTGACCGGCGACCTGGTGGATCCGGCGATCGCGGCCGAGGCGGTGGCGGAAGGAACGGACACGATCATCCACCTGGCCGCCCGTACCTCCGTGCTGGAGTCGATCCAGGACCCGGAGGCCACCTACCGCAACAACGTGGCGCTGACCGCGGGCCTGCTCGAACTGGCCCGGCAGCGCGGAGTGCGGACGTTCCTGTTCGCGTCGACCAATGCGGTGGTTGGCAACGTCGGGCAGTCGGTCATCACCGAGCAGGCCCCACTGCGGCCGCTGACTCCGTACGGGGCCACCAAGGCCGCCTCGGAGATGCTGATCAACTGCTACTCGGCCGCCTACGGCGTGCGCGGGGTGGCGCTGCGCTTCTCGAACGTGTACGGGCCCGGCATGGAGCACAAGGACAGCTTCATCCCGCGGCTGATGAAGGCGGCCCGGGACGGCGCCGGGGTCAAGGTCCGCGGCGACGGGACCATGATCCGTGACGTCATCCAGGTCGACGACGTGGTGAGCGGGATCTTCGCGGCCTGGCGCAGCGACCACAGCGGCCCCATGATCCTGGGCTCGGGCCAGTCGGTCACCGTGAACCAGATGGTGGAGACGGCGCGGCGGGTGACCGGCGTCGACATCCCGGCCGAGAACGTGCCGATTCAGCAAGGCGAGATGCCCGCGGTCAAGCTGGACATCTCGGTGGCCCGCAGCCTGGGCTACTCCCCCACCTACGACTTGGAGAAGGGCATGGCGACCGTGTGGCCGGACTTCGACCCCGCCGCTGCGCTGGTGACGGAGGGCGCCCGATGAGCGGGACCGACGCGTACGCGAGCGCGCAGGACGTCGCGGTCGACGACGAGGCGCTGGCCGTCATGGCCGAGCAGTACGGCGACCGGGTGCGCAAGCTGCCGCCGGTGGCGCTGGTCATCGCGGCCTACAACGAAGAGGGCGCGGTCGGCCCGGTGGTGCAGAACCTGCCCGCCGAAGTGTCCGGCCTGAAGACCGCGACGATCGTGGTCGCCGACGGCTGCGCCGACGCCACCGCCAAGGAAGCCGACGCGGCCGGGGCCCTGGTGGCTGACGTTCCGGTCAACCGGGGCCAGGGCGCGGCGCTGCGGCTCGGCTACCGGATCGCCCGCGACGGCGGCGCCCAGTACATCGTGACCACGGACGCCGACGGTCAGTACAACCCGGCCGAGATCGAGAAGCTGATGGCGCCGATCCTGGCCGGCCAGGCCGACTTCGTGACCGGTTCCCGGCGGCTCGGCAGCGAGGAGACCCACGACCCGATCCGGCAGGCCGGGGTGCGGTTCTTCGCGGCCACGATCAGCCTGCTGACCGGGCAGCGCATCTCCGACACCACGTTCGGCCTGCGGGCCATGCGGTCCGAGGTGACCGGGGCGGTGCAGCTGTCGCAGCCGCAGTACCAGGCGTCAGAGCTGCTGATCGGCGTGATCACCCACGGCTACAAGGTGTCCGAAGTGCCGGCCACCATCCACAAGCGCCGGGTGGGTGAGTCCAAGAAGGGCCAGAACCCGCTGTACAACCTGCACATCCCCGGCGTGAACAACCTGTTCTACGGGTTCCGGTTCAGCCGGGTGGTGTTCGGAACCTGGTGGCGGGAGCGTGCGCGCCGGGCCGGCGCTCAGCGCCGGTCGGGCGTGACGTCGGCCAGCGACTCGTCGCCGGTGGCGCCCGAGTCCACCTCGCTCGACGAGCTGATGGACGGGTCGGCGCCCGGGACCGCCTCGGCCGACAGCAGCGGAGCAGAATCACGCTGACCGGCCTGGCCGTGCTTCGCGGACTCCCGCTGCGAGCGGGAGTCCGCGAACAGGACGTAGTGGAAGAGCAGGAACCGCAGCAGGAACGTGACGCAGTTACCGAGGAAGTAGATGCCGTCGGTGAGCGCGATCCGCTCGGCGCCGTGCAGGTTCATGGACGCGGCCAGGTGGACGCCGAGCTTGGCCGCCAGGGCCAGCAGGATCCAGACGACCACGGAGACCAGCCAGAACGGCAGCGTCTCCTTGAGCAGGTTCGGACGGCCCTTGCGCTCCCAGGCCCAGCGGCTCAGCACGTAGCTGACGCCCGCGCCGATCATGGCGGCCAGGCCGCCGGAGAAGCCCGCGGTCTGGTGCCCGGGTCCGAGCAGCAGGCTCAGCGACAGCTGGCTGGCCGCAACAGAGGCCACCGCCACCACCGTAAACCGGGTGAAACGGATGCCAACATTGCTGCGGGCCCGACGCCACAAGGCCGCACCGATCCGACTCTTTACAAGCACCATTTGTTTCCTAGGGTACGTGACCACCGACAGCACACATCGGAGAGGTCCCTGAGAGTGGGTACACGGGGGCGGCGCCGCAGGCCGTCAGCGCCCTGGGTACTGCTCAAACTCCCCATCAGCCTCACGGCTGCTGTTCAGCACGCTACCGTGTCGCTGCACCATGCGCAGCTAATGCTGCCCCTGCATCATCGGGGAAAGCTCGGAAAACGGCATCAAATGTGTAACGGCCCCCAGCTTTTCTGTAACGGGCTCGCCCGAAATTCCACTTATGGCCGGCCATGACGGGCAGGCCTGGCTCAACCAGCACTGCGGCTCAACCAGCACTGCGGCTCAAGAAGGTGACAGGCGATGAAGATTCTGGTCCTGGGTGGGGATGGGTATCTGGGGTGGCCGACGGCGTTGCATTTGTCGGCGGCCGGGCATCAGGTGGCGGTGGCGGACAATTTCGCCCGGCGGGGCTATGACCATGAGCTCGGGGTGGAGTCGCTGGTGCCGATCGAGCCGCTGCAGGCGCGGGTGGCGGTGTGGCGGGAGCTGACCGGGGCCTCGATTCGGCGTGTTTGTGGGGGATCTGACCGATCCGGTGTTCTGTCACCGGGTGATCACCGAGTTCGGGCCGGACGCGGTGGTCCATTTCGCTGAGCAGCGGGCCGCGCCCTATTCGATGATCGACCGGGCCCACGCGGTCTACACCCAGCACAACAACGTGGTCGGCAACTTGAACCTGCTGTTCGCGATCGCCGAGACCAGCCCCGACATTCACCTGGTCAAGCTGGGCACCCTGGGCGCCTACGGCACCCCGAACATTGACATCGAGGAGGGCTGGCTGGAGATCGAGTACAAGGGCCGCCGCGACAAGGTCCCGTACCCGATGCGGCCGGGGTCGTTCTACCACCTGTCCAAGGTCCACGACTCCCACAACATCGAGTTCGCGTGCCGGGTGTGGAACCTGCGCGCCACCGACCTGAACCAGGGCGTCGTCTACGGCCAGCAAACCACCCGAGACCGCCCGCGATGAGCGGCTGGCGACCCGGTTCGACTACGACGCCGTCTTCGGCACCGTGCTGAACCGGTTCGTGATCCAGGCCGTCCTGGGGCACCCGCTGACCGTGTACGGGACCGGCGGCCAGACCCGGGGGATGATCGACATCCGCGACACCGTCCGCTGCGTCCAGCTGGCGTGCGAGAACCCGGCCGACCGGGGCGAGTACCGGGTGTTCAACCAGATCACCGAATCCATGACCGTCCAGCAGATGGCCGAGGCGGTCGCCGCCGCCTCCCCCGACGACGTGGCTATCGAGCACCTGGACAACCCCCGGGTCGAACTCTCCGGCCACTACTACAACGTGACCCACACCAAGCTCATCGACCTCGGCCTGGACCCCCACCTGCTGTCCGGCACCCTCATCGAGTCCCTGTTCGAGATCACCAAACGCTACGCCCACCGCGCCCGCCCCGAAGCCCTCCTCCCCACCGTCAACTGGCGCCACCCAGCCCCCGGCGCCTGAGACGGCCGGGCAGGCCGGGCCTCGTGGGCTCGTGGGGCAGGCGGGGCTCGTGGGGTTGATGTGACTGGGCGGGCGGCCCGGCTGCGGACGCCAACCGGTGCAATCTCTACATTGCACCGGCTATAGGCGGGGCAAAGTCCACATTGCACCGGTGGTGCGGGGCGGGCCCGGGCCGACCGTCGGCCGGGGCTGACAGCGGCCGGGCCGGGACTGGCAGAGGCTGGCAGCCGGGCCGGGACTGGCTGGGGGCTGGAGTGACTTCTGGGACCGAGGGTTTCGGGGCTGGAATGGCCCGCGGGCTGATGGTGCTGGTGGGGTGTGTGGGCGCGGCGGCCGCGGCGGCGTTTTAGTGGCGATGGTGCCATTGCCTATATAAGAGGGTGGGTAAAGGGCCATCGATCAAGGGTCGCGGCCCGCGGGACCGAGGCACCCCGCCGGAGGCAGGGGCTGCCGGGGGTTTTGTGACTCATGGGGCGGTCGAGCTGGGCCGCTTGGGAGTGCAGACGGTGTGGCTGGTGGGTCTGGGGCGTGGGGGCCGGGGGCGTCAGGCGGGGAGGCCGGTGAGGCGGGCCAGGGCGGTGACGGCGTAGTCGAAGTAGGCGGGGAGGTCGGTGATGACGTTGTTGAACTGGCCGAACAGCCCGAAGCTGATGACGCCGAAGACGCCGGCCCAGGTGGTCAGGGCGGTGGCGGCCACGTCGTCGGGGACCCCCGGCATGACCGCGTCGCGCAGGCGCTGCAGGTCGCCGGTGAGCACCGGCGGGACGGGGGCACGGGGCGGGTCCGGGTTCAGGGCGCCGGCGGCGTGGGCCTCGCTGACCAGGCGGCCGAAGACGGCGGCCGAGCGGGCGGCGGGGGCGATCGTGGCTTCGGGGGCCTGGTAGCCGGGGACCGGGGAGCCGTACAGCAGCGCGTACTCGTGGGGGTGGGCGACGGCCCAGTCGCGGGCGGCGTTGGTGGCCGCCCGCCAGCGGGCGCCGTAGTCGCCGCGGGGGCAGGCGGCGTCGGCCTGCTCGACGGCCGCGCCCAGGGCGTCGTAGCCGTCGATGATCAGGGCGGTGAGCAGCTCGTCCCGGCTGCCGAAGTAGCGGTAGACCGCGGACGAGACCATACCCAGGTCCCGGGCCACGGCCCGGAGCGACAGGGCGGCCGCGCCGTCCGCCGCCAGCTGGGCCCGGGCGATGTCGGTGATCTCCCGGGTGATCTCGGCCCGGACCCGTTCCCGGGCGGTCTGGCGCGGTGGCATCGTTCGAGGATATCAGAGCACTAGGCGCAAACAAGAGCACTGCTCTGTGAGCATATTTCCAGCCGTTCTGCGCGGCAGCCAGAGCTATGGGGCACAGCGATGACGGTCGCGTTCGCGCGCGGGGGGCGGCGGCCGAGGAGGGCCCCGCTGGTCTGCGCGTTCGCGCGGCCGCGGCGGCTGGGGAAGACCGGGCGGAAGAGAACGCCTGACCACGGCCAAGCCCGCGAAGGGGGTCTTTCCGGACGGGTCTGAGTAGTCGTAGTGACGGGCCAGAAAGCGACCTTCGATATAAATCATGACAAAGGTTTACTGATCGGCCGGGTTCAGGGCGGTGGCGCTGCCGACCTGGGGCCTGCTTCGGGGGTTCGGAGGCTTTCGTGCATGACGTGCTCGACGACCGGGACCTGATCCCGGACGAGGCGGAGCAGCTGGCGACCAGTGGTTACCAGGTCGGCTCGCTGCTGGAACAGGCCCGGGCGGCGGCCCGGGACGACGACCGGCCGGGGCTGGCCACGATCGAGGACCAGCTGGCCGCCGTGCCCCGGGAGCCGGGCTGGCGGTACCACGAGCCGGGCGCGGACGAGCTGGTGACGCTGCTGCCGGTGCCGACCCCGGTGCCGTTGACCCTGCCGGACCTGGCCGACCGGCAGTACGGGGCGTGGCTCGGCCGGTGCGTGGGCAACACCATGGGCAAGCCGGTCGAGGGCCTGACCGCGGCCGAGGTCGAGATCTACCTGCGGGCCGCGGGCACATGGCCGCAGCAGGGGTTCGTACCGCTGCTGGACCAGCTGCCGGCCGGGGTCAGCCACCTGCACGAGTCGGCGCCGCTGGCTTCGCTGGGCCGGTTCACGGCCATCCCGCGCGACGACGACCTGGACTGGGCGCTGGTCGGGCTGCACCTGCTGGAGACCTACGGCGACGGGTTCAGCACCGAGGACGTCGCTCGCGAGTGGCTGAACCTGCTGCCGTTCACCCAGACGTTCACCGCCGAGCGGGCCGCCTACCGCAACCTGGTCCGCGGCCTGCGCCCGCCCGAGACGGCCACCTGGCGCAACCCGTACCGGGAGTGGATCGGGGCCCTGATCCGGGCCGACGCCTTCGGCTACGCCCACCCGGGCGACCCGGGCCGGGCCGCGCGGCTGGCGCTGACCGACGCCCGGCTGTCGCACGTGGCCAACGGAATCTACGGCGAAACGTGGGCGGCGGGCCTGGTGGCCGGGGCGTTCGTGACCCGGGAGCCGGTGGTGGCGCTGGCGGCCGGCCGGTCCTGCGTGCCGGACGGCTCGCGGCTGGCCGAGGTCCTGGACGGGATAGCGGCCCTGGCCACCGACGGCGCGTCCTACGAGGAGGCGCGGGCCTGGCTGGACGCGCACACCGGCCAGTACAACTGGGTCCACACGATCAACAACGCCGGCATCATCGCGGTCGCGCTGCTGTGGGGCGAGGAAGACTTCGTGACCACGATCGGGCGGTCGGTGGCGGCCGGGCTGGACACCGACTCCAACGCGGCCACCGTGGGCAGCGTGTTCGGCGCGCTCTACGGGGCGGGCGCGATCCCGGCCGAGTTGCGGGCGGCCGGCGGGGAGCGGCTGACCAGCGCGGTGCCAGGGTTCGACGGAATCGAGATCGCCGCGCTGGCGGAGCGGTCACTGCGGCTGGCGGAGCAGGCCGGGGCGGGTGATCATTGACCCCGGCGTCACACCGGGGTCGAAGGCCCCTCGGAAGGAGCGTGAATTCAGCGTGGTCTCCGTGACTTCCACCCACGGCCGCGACGAGGACCGGGTCCGGCTGCTGTCGGCGGTACCCCCGGTCCCGGCCCGGCTGGTGCTGGACACCGACACGTGCAACGAGATCGACGACCAGTTCGCCCTGGTCCACGTGGTGCTGGCGCCGGACCGGGTCCGGCTGGAGGCCGTGTACGCGGCGCCGTTCGCCAGCAACCGGGCGCCCACCCCGGCCGAAGGCATGCGCAAGAGCGAGGCCGAGATCCACCGGGTCCTGGACGCGGCTGGCCACAAGGTCCCGGTGTTCTCCGGGTCGGAGCAGTGGCTGACCGAGGCGGGCCGTCCCGTGCCCAGCCCGGCCGCGGACGACCTGATCGAGCGGTCCCGCAGCGGGGACTCCCCGCTGTACGTGGTGGCCATCGGCGCTCCGACCAACGTCGCCTCGGCGTTGCTGGCCGACCCCACGCTGGCCACCCGCATCGTCGTCGTGTGGCTGGGAGGGCACGCGCTGAACTGGGGCGATACCGCGGAGTTCAACCTGATGCAGGACCCGGACGCGTCCCGGGTGCTGCTCGACTCGGGCGTGCCGCTGGTGCTGGTGCCGTGCGCGGGGGTCACCGACCACATGATCACCACCAAGGCCGAGATCGACCGCTACGTCCGGCCGCGGGGAGCGGTGGGCGCGCTGCTGGCCGGACTCTACGACGATTACGTGCCGGACGAGCCAGGTCAGTCCAAGGTCATCTGGGACATGGCCGCCACCGCCTGGGTCCTGCACCAGGACTGGCTGGACACCGAGCTCACCACCAGCCCGCTGCTCACGGCCGGCCTGACCTGGTCCCGCGATCCCGGGCGGCACCTGATCCGGTCCACCACCCAGGTACACCGGGACCAGATTTTCGGCGACCTGTTCCGCCGTCTCGCGCAGCACGACGGAGTTCGCTGAGCCGGCGGCTGGCGGCTGGGGGGCTGGGGGGCTGGCGGCTGGGGGCTGGCGGCGGGCGGAAGGAAACGCCGGATCGCGCATGCCTGGGAAGCGGGCGGGAAAGGAAATGCTCGTAATACGGCGCAGGCCGGCCGCTGGTGCGGCTCGTAGGGCAAGTCCATAAAGAGGTGGACGATGAGCGTAGTGGTAGGCGTGGACGGAACCCCTGATTCGTACGCCGCGATCCGGCTGGGGCACGAGGAAGCCAGACTGCGCGGGACCGAGCTGGTGGCGGTGATGGCCTACAGCGGCGAGGGTGCGCTCGGCACCCCGGGGGGCCTGCCGCTGACCACGCCCCGCTCCCCCGCCGAGGACCAGAAGCTGACCGAATCCACGCTGGACAGCGTGGTCAAGGCGGCGCTGGGGGACGACAGCGGCGTGGTCCTCCGGGTCGTGTCCGGGCCGCCGGGCCGGGTGCTGGTCGACACCGCGCGGGTGCACCAGGCCGTGATGGTGGTGCTGTCGGCCCGGAAAGAACGAACCCCCTCGCGTCTGCTCGGTGCGGTCAGCCAGTATGTTCTGCGTAACGCGCCGTGCCCCGTGCTGGTGGTGCCGGAGGCCAGTAAGGCACGATAGGCGCGGCTGGTTGGCTGGCGGCAGGTTGCTGGCGGCGCGGCCAGATTCGTACCGGGCACCGGGCAGCAGGCACCGGACAGCAGGCAGCACAAGGGCGCGAGGAGAATAGGTCACATGGCTTTGGTTTCGGCGGCGGGGCCGCTGGCGGTACAGACGTCGATCACCAACATGCCGGAGAGCGGGCTGATCGTCCTGTCGATCGGCGCGGTCATCCTGGGCTGCTTCCTGCTGCTGCCGCCGATCCTGGCTGGCCGGGCGCCGCGGCACAAGGGCCCGGCCTCGATGCCACCGTGGAGCGGTCCGGTTCAGGGCGGCGTGCACGCCGGCGACGGCCGCAGCGTGGCGCCGCACCGGGACGCCCCGGCCGAGGCCTACGACCAGGAAGAGGTCGCGCGGGGACAGGCCGGGGTCCAGGCCACCGTCATTCATGACGACGACGAGGAAGAGGCTGGCTCGCCGGCGGACCGCCCGGCGGGCTCGGGCGCGGACGAGGACCCGGCCGGCCAGGCGTAAATCGCGCCGAACTGGTTAGCAGGTGCGGATGGCTGACTCATCGTCGTCCGCTGCTGACGCCCAGGCCGACTCGCTGCTGGAACAGTTCGGCCAGACCTACGCCCAGGAGGCGGGCATCCGGCTGGCCGACCAGCCGTCGCCCCTGTACGAGCTGCTGGTGCTGGCCACGCTGCTGAGCGCCCGGATCTCGGCCGACATCGCGGTGAGTGCCGCCCGCGAGCTGTTCGCCGCCGGGTACCGGACCCCGCGGGCCATGCAGGAAGCCAGCTGGCAGGACCGGGTGGATGCGCTCGGCCGCGGCCACTACAAGCGCTACGACGAGCGGACCGCCACCATGCTCGGGGACGGCGCGACGCTGGCCCGGGGCCGCTGGCACGGAGACCTGCGCCGGCTGCGCGACGAGGCCGGCGGCGAGCCCGGGGCGGTCGGGCGGCTGCTGCAGGAGTTCCCGGGCATCGGCCCGGCCGGCGCGGCCATCTTCCTGCGCGAGGTGCAGGGTGTCTGGCCGTCGGTGGCGCCGTACCTGGACGACCGGGTGCGGCAAGGGGCCCGGGAGCTGGGGTGGCCCGACGAGCCGGACGCGCTCGCGCGGCGGGCCGGGTCCACGGAAGACCTGGCCCAGTTGGCCGCGGCCCTGGTCCGGGTCACGCTGACGAAGAACGCTCCGGAGCAGGTGCGGCAGGCCGCTGCGGATCGCGGCTGACCTCGGCCTGGGCGGGTTCGGCCCGGGTGGGTTCCGGCCCGGGTGGGGACGGCCAGGATGGCCAGGGCCGGGAACACGGTGACCAGCCCGAACGCCCCGCCGTAGCCGATCGCGTCGATGACCTGGGCCAGGACCGGCGGGGTGGACGCCGCGGCCAGGTTCTGGCCGGTGTTCTGCACGCCCAGGGCCCGGCCGGCCCAGGCCAGCCCGGCCAGCTCGGCGACCGCGGTGAAGGCCAGCCCGTTGGTGCTCACCGACAGCGCCACCGCGGCCAGCAGCGCGGCCACGGCCAGGGGGGAACGCCAGGTCATGCCCAGGGCGGTCAGCCCCACCACTACGGTGACCACCACGGCCAGCGTCCGCATGGGACGCAGCCTGCTGCCGGCCAGGTCGGACCAGCGGCCCGCGGCCAGCCGGCGCAGGGCGCCGGCCAGGTTGGCCAGCGCGATGACCCGGCCCGCCTCCACCGCGCTCCAGCCCCGGCTGGCCACCAGGTACTCGAGCGCGAACCCGGTGGTGGCGAACTGCGGCACGACCAGCAGGGTGCTGGCCGCGTGGATGCGCCACAGCCCTGGCTCCCGGTAGGGGTTGCGGGCCGGGCGCGGGCCCGCCTCGTGGCCACGGCGGGGCCGGGGTGGGTCGGCGGCGAACAACGCGACCGCGGCCGCGGCCGCCAGGCACAGCGCGCCGCAGGCCACGATGGCGGCCGGCAGGCCGGCCCGGGCCGCGAGCGGGGGCAGGGCGGCCGCGGCCAGCATGGTGCCCAGCGGCTGGGCGGTCTGCCGGGCCCCCATGGCCAGGCCGCGTTCGGACGCGCTGAACCAGCCGAGCACCAGGCGCCCGCTGGCCGCGTTGACCGAGGCCCCGCCGAGCCCGGCGCAGGCGAGCAGGATGCCGAGGCTGACCGGGGTCCGGGTGGTGGAGGCCGCGACGAGGCTGCCGCCCGCGATGGCCAGCCCGGCGGTGATCACGATCCGCTCGCCGTACCGGTCCGCGGCCGCGCCCCAGGCCACCAGGGCCACGATGACCCCGATCAGCGGCGCCGTGGCCAGGGTGCTGGCTCCGGTCAAGGACAGGCTGAGCTGGTGACGCAGGTCCGGCACCAGGTACGGCAGCCCGTACAGAAACACGCAACTGGCGGCCTGAGCCGTCATGCCCAGGCCCAGGATCCACCATCTGCGCCGGTCACCAGCCATGGGACCGACCCTAGGTCAATCTCACAGTGAGGGAAAGTGAGTCTCGTTCAGTGAGATAGATGGGAATCCAGGCTTGGCTGGGAGTGGTGATTTCGCCGGCTAGCCCGGGTACTCCTCGTCGGTGACGTGGCGGCCCCAGGTGGTGTGGCGGCCAGCGTCGTCGGTCTCCTGGTAGGCGATCTGCGTATGAAAGTGCCCGGGCGTGGCGCCGTGCCAGTGGTTCTCGCCCGGCTCGACGTAGACGCGGTCGCCCGGGCGTAC
The DNA here is from genome assembly GCA_963828445.1 of uncultured Actinomycetes bacterium. Taxonomy (GTDB): domain Bacteria; phylum Actinomycetota; class Actinomycetes; order Streptosporangiales; family Streptosporangiaceae; genus Bog-532. The sequence goes on along the minus strand of CAWHFP010000028.1, from coordinate 52,921 downwards.
TTCCTCGATCGGTCCTCCCTCCCGCTGGACCAGGCCGATCCCCTCGGTGACGAAGATCGTCTGGCCCTCCGGGTGGGTATGCCACGCCGTGCGGGCTCCCGGCGCGAAGTGGACAATTCCGCCCATGACCCCCGAGGTCGGTGACGGCGTACCGACAACGTCGATGTAGACGCCCCCGGCAAACCAGTCGGCGGGGCCGGCGGTCGTGTCGAGTCCATTGCTGATGATCTTCATTTTCGTCCTCCTGTGTCGCCTGAACTGGGCACTCCTCAAGGAAGCACGGTTCATGGGCCGGGTGAGAGGACGGACCTTTCCAGGTACTGACAGGGCACCCCACGGCCCCGGCCGCCGATCTACGCTCGGTGCTGTGGACGCAAAAAATGAGGTGCGGGATTTCCTCACGTCGCGGCGGGCGAAGATCACTCCCGGCGAGGCCGGCCTCATCACCTACGGGGCGCGCCGGGTGCCCGGGCTCCGGCGCGAGGAGGTCGCGACCCTGGCCGGGGTCAGCGTCGACTACTACAACCGGATGGAGCGCGGCAACCTGGCGGGCGCTTCGGAAGGTGTCCTGGAAGCGGTCGCGGGCGCGCTCCGGCTGGATGAGGCCGAGCGGGCGCACCTTTTCGACCTGGCTCGCGCCGCGCGGGACCGGGTCGCCGGCCGGCGCCGCCGCCCGGCCAAGCTGACGGTGCGCCCGGGTGTTCAGTGGATGATCGAGGCGATGACCGGGGCGGCCGCGTTCGTGGTCAACGGCCGGCAGGACATACTCGCCGCCAACCATCTCGGGCGGGCCATGTTCGCGCCGGTGTTCGAGTCGGCGGGGCCCGCCAACCTGGCCCGCTTCACCTACCTCGATCCGCGCGCCAGGGACTTCCACGCCGACTGGAATCGGATGGCGGGCGAATGCGTCGCCGCCCTGCGGGCGCAGGTGGGACGGGACCCGTTCGACCGCGGCCTGTCCGACCTCGTCGGCGAGCTGTCGACGCGCAGCGAGGAGTTCGCCGCGTTGTGGGCCACCCATGATGTGCGCCTGCACCGCACGGCGGAGAAGCGTTTCCATCATCCCGTCGTGGGTGACCTCACCCTGCGGTACGAACGGCTGGCGGTAGCCGCCGATCCCGGTCTGGAGATCTTCGCCTACATGGCGGAGCCCGGGTCACGATCCCAGGAAGCATTCAGCCTGCTGGCCAGCTGGACGGCGGACGGAGGCGATCGGCAACGCCAGCCGTCGGCCGGGACCGACGCCGGAGGGATGGGCGGGTAGGCCGCCCGGAGCGCGGGCTATCGGCCCGGAGCGCTTCTTGCTGTTATCAGGAGGGCGCCCGGTGCCGGGGCGGCCGGTGCCGGGGCGGCCAGCCAGGGCGGCAGGATCAGGGCTGCCAGCCGGGGATGGGGTAACCGGACAGCAGTTCGCGGACTTCGGCGGCGATGCGGTCCAGGGTGGCCTGGTCGTCCTTGGTGGCGGCAGTGATGGCGGTGTCGATCCAGGCGGCCAGCGGGGCCATGTGCTCCTCGCGCAGGCCCCGGGTGGTGATGGCCGGGGTACCGAGGCGGATCCCGGAGGGGTCGAACGGCTTGCGCTGGTCGAACGGCACGGTGTTGTAGTTCAGCTCGATACCGGCCCGGTCCAGGGCCTTGGCCGCGGGCTTGCCGCCGATGCCCTGGCGGGTCAGGTCGACCAGGATCAGGTGGTTGTCGGTGCCGCCGGAGACCAGGTCGTAGCCGCGGGCGGTCAGCTCGGCGGCCAGGGCCCGGGCGTTGCGCACGATCTGGCGGGCGTAGTCGCGGAAGCTGGGCTGGGCCGCCTCGTGCAGGGCGACCGCGATGGCCGCGGTGGTGTGGTCGTGCGGGCCACCCTGCAGGCCGGGGAACACCGCCCGGTCCAGCGCGGACGCGTGCTCGGCGGTGGACATGATCATGGCGCCGCGGGGTCCGCGCAGGGTCTTGTGGGTGGTGGTGGTGATCACGCCGGCGTGGCCCACCGGTGACGGGTGCGCGCCCCCCGCGATCAGGCCGGCGATGTGGGCGACGTCGGCGACCAGAACCGCGCCGGCCTCGGCGGCGATCTGGGCGAAGGCCGGGAAGTCGATGGTGCGCGGGATGGCGGTGCCGCCGCAGAAGATGAGCTTGGGGCGCTCGCGGCGAGCCAGGTCGCGGACCTCGTCCAGGTCCAGGCGACCGGTGTCGTGGCGCACGCCGTACTGCACGCTGCGGAACCACTTCCCGGTGACCGAGACCGGCCAGCCGTGGGTCAGGTGGCCGCCCATCGGCAGCGACATGCCCATGATCGTGTCCCCCGGCCGGGCGAAGGCCAGGTAGACGGCCAGGTTGGCGGGCGAACCGGAGTAGGGCTGCACGTTGGCGTGCGCCACCCCGAACAAGGCCCGGGCCCGGTCGATGGCCAGGGTCTCGACGACGTCGGCGAACTGCTGGCCCTCGTAGTAGCGGCGGCCCGGGTACCCCTCGGAGTACTTGTTGGTCAGCACCGATCCGGACGCCTCCAGCACGGCGACCGAGGCGTAGTTCTCCGACGCGATCAGCCGGGCCTTCTCGTGTTCACGGCGGCCTTCGGCTTCGATCAGGCCCGCGATCTCCGGGTCGGTGCGGGCCACGTGCGGGATGGGTGGCTGGTGCATGGCAACAGGGTACGGTCGAAGCGTGGCGCAGAAGATCATCCTGGACTGTGACCCGGGCATCGACGACGCCCTGGCCATCGCGTTCGCGGCGGGCTGCCCGGACCTGGAGCTGGTCGGCATCACCAGCGTGGCCGGGAACGTGGGGCTCCCCCTGACCACGTCCAACGCGCAGCGGGTCGCCGAGTTCGTGGGCCTGGCCGGCGTCCCGGTCACCCCGGGTGCGGCCGCGCCGCTGCTGCGCGAGCCGATCGACGCCCGGCTGGTGCACGGGGAGAGCGGACTGGGCGGGGCCCGGCTGCCGGACCCGGTGGCGCGGCCCGCGGACGGGCACGCGCTCGAGTACCTGATCGACACCATCGCGGCCGCCCCGGGTGAGATCACGCTGGTGGCGACCGGCCCACTGACCAACATCGCGCTGGCCGTGCACCGCCAGCCGCGCCTGGTCACCCAGGTCAAGGATTTCGTGATCATGGGTGGCTCGGCCAGCCGGGGCAACGTCACCCCCGCGGCCGAGTTCAACATCGCGGCCGACCCGGAAGCCGCGGCCATCGTGTTCCGGGCGGGCTGGACCGTGACCATGGTCGGGCTCGACGTCACCCTGCAGGCCCGGGCCACCGCCGCGGTGCAGGACCGGATGCGCCCGCTCGGCCCGCTGGCCGACCAGTTGCTGCTGCCCGCGCTGGGAAGGTACGCCACCGACGCGGACCCGCTGGCGGCCGACACCCCCGGCCGAGGCACCGGCCGAGGCACCGGCCGAGGGCCAGGATTCGCCCCGGCCCGGCCCACCCGGCCCCGCCGTGCACGACGTGATCGCGGTGGCCCACGTGGCCGCCCCCGCCCTGCTCGGCCTGGTGCCCGCCCGGGTCGAGGTGGAGACGGCCGGCCGCTGGACCGCGGGCATGACCGTCACCGACTTCCGCGCCACCCCCGCCGAACAGAACACGCTGGTGGCCACCGCCATCGACGTGGCTGGCTTCTGGGATCTGGCCCTCGACAGTTACGGGCGGGTGGTCACCGGAGTTCGGCCGCGCGGTCCAGTTCCTCGTGCATCCACACGGCCCGCTCGGTGACGTCTTCCAGGTCCGCGTAGGTGTAGTGCTGCCGATCGCCGGTGGCGGTCTCGATCAGCACCGAGCCGCCCCGGCAGAACACGGTCAGCCCGCGCGTGACCAGCAGCACCGACAGGTCGGCGGCGGCCGGGCCGGTACTGACCAGGCGCGGCCCGAGCCCGCGCGCGGACAGCATGGCCTGCAGTTTCTCGGTGGCCTGGCGGGCGCTGAGCTGGCTGCACTGCTGCATGGTGGCCAGTCCCCCGTCCCCCGCGGCCAAGCCGTCGACACCGGCCGGCCACGGGTCCACAGGCTGCGGGGCCGGCAGCGCGAACCAGACCGCCTTGCCACGGACTTTCCAGCGGCCCAGCCGGGCCCGGGTCAGGTGATGACCCCAGCGCCCGCCGGACAGCTCGTGCACCACCTGCAGGCCACGGCCGCCAGTGGCGTCGGGGGCGACCGGCAGCGGGAACGGGCTGGGGGCCCGGCCAGATTTCCAGCCCGGGCAGGTGTCGAAGACCTTGCACACCAGTTCGCGGCGGCTGCCGCTGCCCCGCAGGTAGATCCACAGCTCGGACCGGACCCGGGTTCGGGTCTGGGTCTGGGGGCCTGAGGCGCCGTGCTGGCTCACGCCTTGCTGGCTAACGCCGTGCTGGCTAACACTGTGCTGGCTAACACTGTGCAGGGTGTTGGCGGCCAGTTCGCTGGCCATGGTCACGCCGTCGTAGGCCAGGTCGGCGCCCATCCCCACCTCGGCCGCGGCCTCCTGGTACACCCGGCGGGCGGTGGCGGCGGACGACAGGTCACCCGGCAACGACCAGGCGCCGCAGCCGCCGGCGGTCAGGTCGCGCACGCTGCCCATGCCTGATGCCTCCCATAGTCACCCTCGGGTCACCAGCCGCGTGGCCCAGCGGTATGCACTGAGCGGCCGGGAAACCACCGCATGCGTGATTCACGATGTCAGCTTTGAAATTTCAAACCTGTGAAACACAGATTATGATTTTGGGAGAGCGTTTCGCAAGAGTTTGTCGGGCATGAGCGGTAACGCAACTAAACGTCCCGGAACGCGACCGCGAGCGCCCTGCCGCCCCGGTGGCCCGCGCGGATAAAAGCCCAGCATAAAGGGCTCTATTTATCTCAGCTAATACCGCTACCCGACCGTCGGCTATGGCAGCAGACAAATAGCACGTGTACAGTCTCAGGCGCGGCGGAAACACAGTTACCGCCCGGCCTTGAGACAGGGCCTGTTAGTTGATGGTCCCCCGGGAGGGCATTCCCGGGGGAACCATCAACCCTGGTGACGAATCAGATGTCGTAACGCCCGTTCTTCACATCGGCCAGAAACGCGGCGAACGCGGCCCGGTCGACAACGTGGGCGCCCCCCTCGGGACGCTTGCTGTCCCGGACGGCGGTCACATCAGGGAGGTTGGCCGCGATTTCCACGCAGCCCCCGTTGTGGGCACTGCGGCGAGCCTTCCGCCAGACGGCTTGAGACAGGTCGGTCATGGGTCACTCCAGCTGGTTAGCGAGATGCTCGAGGTAGTCCTTGGTGTCTTTGGGTTCGAGCGCCCCATCGCACGCACGGCTGAACGACTGGACATAGCCGTTCACGGCGTCCCGCTTGCTCACCTCCTCGATGGCATAGTCCGTTTCCACGAAGACCAGGCTGGGCCCCTGGTCGTCAAAGCCGAAGAGGTTGACCATGGAGAAGCCCGCCGTCGGGGGCCCATCCTCGAAGCGCTGCACCCGCAGCTCGATGTTGGGGTACGCGGCCAGGTCGATCAGGTGCGCGACCTGCTCCCGGCGATCGAGGTGGGTCCCCCACCGGTACAGCAGTGACGCCTCGGTGATCACCGCGTTGACCCGGGGAGCGGTGCCATCGGTGCGGCCCAGGATCTCCTGCCGCCGCAACCGGGCCTCCAGCGCCTTGCGCCGCCAGGTCGGCGGCCGGGGGCCGGTCCGCAGCAGCGATTCGGTGTAGGCCTCGGTCTGCATGAGCCCGGGCAGGATCAGCGGCATGAACACGCCAATGCTGGTGGCGTCGTTCTCGTAGCCGGGAAACTCGCTGTCGAAGATCTCCGGGAAATCCCGCCACCAGGGCCGGGCCCGGGCCTTCATGGCCAGTTCCTCGACCTCGTCGGCGTCGCCGCCGGTGACCCCGTAGATGCGCAGCAGGTCGCGGACGTCGCTCATCTCGGGGCGCTTCCACTGGTTGGCCTCGAACCGGCCGACCTTGCCGCGCCCCCAGTTCAGGATGTCGCAGACGTGGTTGGCGGTGTAGCCGGTGCCCAGGCGCAGTTCGCCCAGACGTTCAGACAGCCGACGCTTGGCGATGGTGGCCCCATAGGCGTCGTCGGTCATACCGGCCGACCTCCTTGACAAGTCCTGTCCGTGCACTTAAGGGTACCCAAGTTGCGAATCGCAAATCTACACATTGGATGATGCAATTGTCGTCGTTGCGACCCGACTGCGAACTTACCGGGCGCCGGACCGACCTTACCGAGTGCCTTGTTGATGATCATCTGAATCACTAATTTCGAGGTCATAGGCCATTTCCCGAAAAGGCAGCCGAGCCGGGCGCTAGGGCGCGGCCGGGCCGACCGCATCATCGAATTCGCCGTTGCGGGCGCCGTCCAGAAAGCACTCCCACTCATGGCGGTCGAAGACCAGCACCCGGCCGTCGGCGTCACCGTTCACCCGCATCAGCACCCATCTCCCGGCGGGAGCGGCGGGAGCCTGGACGAAGGCGACCTCGATCGCGCCGGCGCCCTCGCCGGAGCGCTGCCAGTGCTGAGTGTCCGGGTCGATGCCGAGGTCCGGGACCGTGGGTTTGCCAGTCACGCCTTCCTGGCCACCCCGCAGTACAGCCAGCGCGAGCCGTCGGTGTCCGCGGCCTCGGCGTCTTCGGCACCCCAGACGCCGGTGAAGGTCAGTCCGGGCTCGGCCCCCGGGTAGGGCGGAACCAGGTCCAGGCCATCGAAAAACCGGGCCACCTCGGGCCTGGACCGGAAGTACAGGTGCTCGGTAGCGGTGTCGAAGACGGCCCGGAAGCCCTCGGCCCGGACCGGAGGCTTCTGGTCGTCGGTGAGGTGGGAGAGCGACAGGTAGCTGCCGCCCGCCACGGCGTCCATGTACTGCCGGACCAGGTCATGCGGGTGGGATTCGTCGGAGACGAACATCATCACCCCGGTCAGCAGCAGCCCGACCGGCTGGGAGAAGTCGATCAGGGCGCGGACGGTCGGGTGGCCGAGGATGGAGTCAGGCTCGCGCAGGTCGCCGGCGATCGCGGCGATCGACTCCTCCCCGATCAGGATGTCCTGGCTGTGCAGCTCGACCATCGGGTCGTTGTCCACGTAGATCACGACCACGTCGGGCACGATCTTCTGCACCACCTCGTGCGTGTTGCCCACCGTGGGCAGGCCCGAGCCGATGTCGATGAACTGCCGGACGCCGTGGTCGGCGATGTACTTGGCCGCCCGCTGGTGGAAGCCCCGGTTGGACCAGGCCGCGTCCCGGACCTCGGGCACCGCGGCCAGGATCTGCTCGGCGGCCTGCTGGTCGCGTTCGAAGTAGTTGTGGCCACGGAGCATGTAGTCGTAGATCCGCGCTGGCGTGGGAATGCTGGTGTCCACGCCCGGGGGGACGTGCGAAGGCTGGGTCATCGGTGCTGTCTCCAATGCGCGTTACGGCCGGCGGGCGACACCACAGTAGAGCCAGCGCGAACCATCGGTGTCGGCCAGTTGCGGATCCTCGGCACCCCAGAGACCCGCGTAGGTGACGCCGGGCTCCGCGCCGGGATACGGCGGCACGATCTCCAGCCCCTCGAAGAATTTCTCCACCGCCGCCTTGTCGCGGAAGTACATGTGCTCGGTGGCGTTGTCGAACACCGCGCGGAACCGCTCGGCGTTCACGGGCGGCTTGTTCTCATCGGTCAGGTGCGACAGCGACAGATAGCTGCCGGACGGCAGCGCGGCCATGTAGCGCCGGAGCAGCCCCCACGGATCGTCGTCGTCGGGCAGGAAGTGCATGACCCCGGTCAGCAGCAATCCGATCGGCTGGCTGAAGTCGATGAACGCGGTCAGGTCCGGGTTCTCGAAGATCGAGCTGGGCTCCCGCAGCTCACCGAGGACCGCGGCGATCTTCTCCTCGCCGGAAACCAGGTCTTCGCTGTGCAACTGGACCATGGGGTCGTTGTCCACGTAGACCACGACCACGTCGGGCACGATCGGCTGGACGACCTCGTGCGTGTTGCCCACCGTGGGCAGGCCCGAGCCGACGTCGATGAACTGCTTGACCCCGCGCTCGGCGATGTACTTGGCCGCCCGCTGATGGAAACCGCGGTTGGCGAAGGCCGCATCACCCAGCTCCGGCGAGGCAGCCAGGATCTTCTTTCCGGCCGCCTGGTCGGGCGGGAAGTTGTTCTTGCCGCGGAGCATCCAGTCGTAGATGCGGGCCGCGGTGGGGGTGGTGGGGTCGACGCCCGGGGGGACATGAGGGGCCTCGGTCATCATCGCCTCCATTCACGGAACGTTCATAGTCTGTCACGGGAATTGCGATTCACAAGTGCGCCTTCGGGATGCTATGTCCCGGTTTAACCGAATCATTCTGAGATTTTGACGAGTTGCGCTGCACATTGCCAACGCGGTCGCCGAGCCGGTCTAGCTCCCCGACTCAAGATCACCTTCAAGGTCGAGGTAGACCTGCCGGAGCTGATCGAGCGTCTTGGGATCCGGCTCCGCCCACAGGCCCCGCTGGGCCGCTTCGAGCAGACGTTCAGTTATACCGCGCAGGGCCCACGGATTGGATTTCTCCATGAAGGCCCGGTTTTCCGGGTCGAACACGTACTCGGCGGCCAGCTTCTCGTACATCCAGTCGTCCACCACGTGCGCGGTGGCGTCGTAGCCGAACAGGTAGTCCACGGTGGCGGCCAGTTCGAACGCGCCCTTGTAACCGTGCCGGCGCATGGCCGCGATCCAGCGCGGGTTGACCACCCGGGAGCGGAACACCCGGCGGGTCTCCTCGGCCAGGGTCCGGGTCTTCACGCTGTCCGGGGTGGCCGAGTCGCCGATGTAGGCGGCCGGGCTGCGGCCGGTGAGCGAGCGCACCATGGCCACCATGCCGCCGTGGTACTGGAAGTAGTCGTCGGAGTCGGCGATGTCGTGCTCGCGGGTGTCGGCGTTCTTGGCCGCCACCGAGATCCGGGCGAACGCGGTCTCCATGTCGCCCCGGGCGGCCTTCCCGTCCAGGTCGCGCCCGTAGGCGTAGCCACCCCAGACCGCGTACACCTCGGCCAGGTCGGCCTCGTCGCGCCAGTTCCTGGCGTCGATCAGCGGCAGCAGGCCGGCCCCGTAGGCGCCCGGCTTGGAGCCGAAGATCCGGGTCGTGGCCCGGCGCCAGTCTCCGTGGGCGGCGTGGTCGGCGGCGGCGTGGGCCCGCAGATAGTTGACGTCGCCGGGTTCGTCCAGCCCGGCCACGGTGCCGATGGCGTCGTCGAGCAGCGCGATCACGTGCGGGAAGGCGTCGCGGAAGAACCCGGAGATGCGCAGGGTGACGTCGATCCGGGGGCGGCCCAGTTCCCCGGGCGGGGTGACGGTGAACCCGGTGACCCGGCGCGAGGTCTCATCCCAGGCCGGGCGGCAGCCGATCAGAGCCAGCACCTCGGCGATGTCGTCGCCCTGGGTGCGCATGGCCGAGGTGCCCCAGACGGTCAGCCCGACACAGCGCGGGTAGTCGCCCTCGTCGGCCAGGTGCCGGGCCAGCAGGGATTCGGCCAGCGCGGAGCCGGTGTCCCAGGAGTTGGGTGACGGGATGGCCTTGGGGTCGACCGAGTAGAAGTTCCGGCCGGTGGGCAGCACGTTGACCAGGCCCCGGGTGGGTGACCCGGACGGCCCGGCGGGCACGTAGCCGCCGGACAGCGCGGTCAGCACGGCGGCGATCTCGCCGTCGGTGGCGGCCAGCCGCGGCACGACCTCGGTACACGCGAATTGCAGAACCCGCAGCACCGCTTCCCGATCCGCCTCATTTTGCTGAACGTCGGGTGGCTGGGGTGGCGACTGAGACGACTGAGGTTGGAGTGACTGGGCCGGTTGCTGGGGTGGCTGGGTCGCTTGGGCGGTGGGGCCGGATGGCCGAGGGTCGCGGTCACGACGTCACCGGCGCGGGCGGGATCCCAGCCGGCCGCGGCCATCGCCTCGACCAGGGCGTGGGCGGTCTGCTCGTAGCGGTCGGTCGCGGCCAGGACGGCGGTGCCGCCCGCGGCCGCGCCCTCCTGATGGCCCAGCGCGGCGCGCAGGCCGGGCAGGGCACCCCAGCGGGCGCTCCACAGCTGGGCCGACCGCAGGATGACCAGGACCAGGTTGACCAGGGCCTCCCCCTCGGGGGCGGCGCCCAGGATGTGCAGGCCGTCGCGGATGGCGGCGTCCTTGACCTCACACAGGTAGCCGTCGATATGCAGCACAAAATCGTCGAACTCGGCCGCGCCCGGCTCGCCGGCCACGTCCAGGTCCCGGTGCAGCTCGGCCCGGTGGACCAGGGACCAGATCTGGGCCCGGACGGCGGGCAGCTTGTCCGGGTCGAGCGCGGCCACGGTCGCGTACTCGTCCAGCAGTTGTTCCAGCTTGGCCAGGTCGCCGTAGGTGTCGGCGCGGGCCATGGGCGGGACCAGGTGATCGACGATGGTGGCGTGCCCGCGGCGTTTGGCCTGGGTGCCCTCGCCCGGGTCGTTGACGATGAACGGGTAGACCAGCGGCAGGTCACGCAGGACGGCGTCCGGCCCGCAGTCGGCGGACAGGCCCAGGCCCTTGCCCGGCAGCCACTCCAGCGTGCCGTGCTTGCCCAGGTGGACGACGGCGTCGGCGCCGAACATCTCGTCCAGCCACCGGTAGGCGGCCAGGTAGTGGTGGGATGGCGGCAGGTCGGGGTCGTGGTAGATGGCCACCGGGTTCTCGCCGAACCCCCGCGGTGGCTGGATCATCAGCACCACGTGACCGAACTCCAGCGCGGCCAGCACGATGTCATCGCCGTCGGTGTAGAGCTGGCCGGGTGGTTCGCCCCACTGGTCCGTGACCCGACGTTGCAGACCTTCGGTCAAATCTGAAAACCAGCGGCGGTAAGCGGACAGGGGGACGCGCGCCGGGGCGGCGGAGATCTGCTCTTCGGTCAGCCACTCGACGTCGTAGCCGCCCGCGGCGATCAAGGTGTGGATGAGGGTGTCGCCGTCCTCGGGGAAGCCGTCGCCCAGGTCGTACCCGGCCGCGCGCATGGCCTGGAGCAGGCGCACGGCCGAGGCCGGGGTGTCCAGGCCGACCGCGTTGCCGACCCGGGAGTGCTTGGTCGGGTACGAGGACAGCATGATCGCCACGCGCTTGTCCGCGTTCGGGGTCAGGGCCAGGCGCGCGTGCCGGGCCGCGATCCCGGCCAGGCGGCCGGCCCGCTCGGGGTCGGCCACGTAGACACCGATGCCGTCCGGGCCCTCCTCCTTGAACGAGAACGGCACCGTGATCAGCCGGCCGTCGAACTCGGGGATCGCGACCTGCATGGCCGCGTCGATCGGGCTGAGGCCGCCGCCCGCGTCCTGCCACTCGGCGCGGGACGAGGTCAGGCAGAGACCCTGGAGGATGGGCACCCCCAGCGTGGCCAGGGCGCCGGCGTCCCAGTCGCCGTCAGCGGTGGTGTCGGCGCCGGCCGAACCGCCCGCGGCCAGCACCGTGGTGATCACGGCCTGGGCCGGGCGCAGCAGGTCAAGCAGGCCCGGGTCGGCCGAGCGCAGCGACCCGCAGTACACCGGCAGCGGGGTGGCGCCCTGATCGGCGATGGCCTGGCACAGGGTGTCCACGAAGCCGGTGTTACCGGAGAGCTCGTGAGCACGGTAGAAGACCACGGCCACGGCGGGAGGTGCCGAGGCTGCCGAGGTCGGGGTTGAGGGGGTTGGCGCGGGGCGCTTCTTGCTGTTATCAGCGAGCCAGGCGTGCCGGCCGTAGGCGGGGGCCACGTGGGGCGGGGCGAAGCCCTCCCCGGTGAGCAGCACGGTGTCGGACAGGAACGCGGCCAGCTCGCGCAGGTTGCCCGGGCCGCCTTCGCGCAGGTAGCCGAGGGCGTCGGCGACCACCCCGGCGGGCACGGTGGACAGCCCCATCAGCTCGGCGTCGGGGGTGGACTCCCCGCCCAGCGCGACCAGCGGCAGGCCGGTGGCCCGGAGCGCGGCCACCCCTTCCGGCCAGGCCTGACGGCCGCCCAGCAGGCGGAGAACGACCAGGTCAGCACCCTCGGTCAGGCTGGCCAGCCGGGCGGTGAAGGCGGCTCGATCGTCGGCCGGGACCCGGGCCGGGTTGGCGGTCCGGTAGCCCGCGCCGGCGGCGCGGGCGGCCAGCAGTTCGGTGTCAGCCGTGGAAAGCAGCAGGATCGTAGCCACCGACCGATCCTGTCATGGCCGGCCGGGACGGTCAGGAGGGGCCGGGGCCGGCCAGGAAGCGATCGAGTTCGTCGCGGCCCGGCGCGGTGGCGGGCCCGGTGCGGGTCGTGGACAGGGCGGCGGCCGCGTTGGCCCGGGCCGCGGCCGCGGCCGGCGGCAGGCCGTCGGCCAGCGCGGCCAGGAACACCCCGGCGTGGGCGTCACCGGCGCCGGTGGTGTCCACCGCGGCGACCCGGGGCGCGGGGATCTCGGCCAGCGGGCCGTCGCCGGCGGCCAGGACGCATCCGGCGGGCCCGGTCCGGACCATGATCGAGGCCCGCGGGAGGCGGGGGCGGAGCTGCCGGGCGGCTTCGGCGGGCTGGTCCACCCCGGTGAGCAGGGTGGCCTCGCGCTGGTTGCAGCTCCACCAGTCGGCGCGGTCCAGGACCGGGCCCAGAATGCCGGCCGGAATGTCCGCGACCAGGGGGCCGGGGTCGATGAACAGCGTCACCCCGGCGGGCAGGCCGGCCGCCCACCGGCCCAGGCCCGGGCCGGAGGCGGGCGCGGCCAGGCCGTAGCCGGACACGTAGACCGCGTCCCCGGGGGCGGCCGGGATCACGTCCCATCCGTCCGGGGCGGGCAGTGACTCGGCGCCCAGGCTGGTCACGAACGTCCGCTCCCCGGCCGGCTCGACCAGGGCGACGTCGAAACCGGTGTCGGCGCGGGGATCACGGGGGCGCAGCAGCTCGATCTGCTCGCGGTCCAGGGCGGAGCGGACCAGGTCACCCCACGGGCCGGTGCCGTGCCCGCCCGCGTACCGCACCGGCAGGCCCTGCCGGGACGCGGCGGCCATGACGTTGAAGCCGCCGCCGACGGCGACCCCGGATGAGCTGGCGAGAAGGTCACCGCCGCGTTCGGGCAGGGACGGGACCCACATCATCAGGTCCACCAGGGCCTCGCCCGCGAACAGCAGCCGCCGGATCCCGGTCATGAGGTGCCGCGCAAGGCGAGCAGGGCGGCGGCCAGGCCGGGCAGGTCCAGCTGGTGCCGGTCGATGATCGGCACGGCTTCGGCCGGGAAGGCGGCCACGCCGTGACAGGCGCCGGCCACCGCGCCCGCCATGGCCGCGATGGTGTCGCAGTCTCCGCCCAGCGAGGCGGCGAACCGGGCCGTCAGCCAGGGGTCGTCCGGGGTGGCGGCCAGCGCGGCGAACGCGGCCGGCACCGATTCCTGGGTGGCCAGGCCGGTGCCGACCAGGCGGTAGATGAGGTCCGTGGCTTCGCCGGGACCCCGGCCGGCGACCAGCCCGGTGGCCCATTCGATGCGGGCGGCCACGTCGGCTCCGGCCACCCAGCGGCCACGGCCGGCGGCCAGGCGGGCGGCGGCGACGGCGGCTTCGGTGGCGGCGGCCACGGTGGCGCCGGAGATCCCGGCGCTGACCGCGGCGGCGACGGCGGCCGCCCCGGCCAGGGCCAGGCTGGTGCCGTGGGTGACGAAGCTGGCCGCCACCACCCGATCGACCAGAGCGCTCAGGCGGCCGGGGGGGACGGCGATGCCGACGGGGGTGATGCGCATGGCGGCGCCGTTGGTGTCGCCGAAGGCGCCCGCGTCTTCCGGCGGCGTCCCGGCCTGGACGGCGGCCAGGGCCCGGCGGGTGGAGGGGCCGAGCAGGTCGAGGGAGCCCCGGGCCTTCATGTCCGCCTCCCAGGCCACCAGGGCATCGGCCAGGTCTCCGGGGTCGATCGTGCCCTGGCCGGCCACCAGCAGCCGGCCGAGCAGGACGGCCTGCTCGGTGTCGTCGGTGACGTCACCGGCCGGGTGGCCGGCGGCAATAGGGTGCTCGGCCGTCGCGGGTTCGAAGCCGGTCAGCAGGGGGCCGTAGCGGGCCACGATCTCCGGGCGGGACAGCAGCTGGGTCGGCATGCCGAGAGCGTCGCCGATGGCCAGCCCGTAGAGAGCGCCCTGGGCCCGGCTGGCTTCGCCGTCCCGGACGCGGGGAAGATTGATCATCAGGCGCGATGTTTCAGCCGGGGCACGCGGCCTGTCAAACTGACACCGCACATTGGCCCGGAAGGAGCGTGGCGGTGAGCGCTTCAACGCAGGATCACGCCGGGGGCATCGAGCTCAACGGCATCAACGTCATCCGCGAGGACGAACGCGGCGGCCAGCCGCGGCAACTGTTCTGGCCGTGGTTCGCGGCCAACATCTCGGTGCTGGGGCTGAGCTACGGTGCCTTCGTCCTGGGGTTCGGCATCTCGTTCTGGCAAGCGGCGGTGGCGGGCCTGGTCGGGATCGTGGTGTCGTTCCTGCTCTGCGGGTTCATCGCCATCGCGGGCAAGCGCGGCGCGGCGCCGACGCTGATCTTGTCCCGGGCCGCGTTCGGCGTCCGCGGCAACAAGCTGCCGTCGGTGGTCTCCTGGATCTTGTGCGTGGGCTGGGAGATCGTGCTCACGGCGCTGGCCACGCTGGCCACCGCCACCGTGTTCCAGCGGCTGGGCTGGGGCGGCGGCGACGTGACCAAGGTCATCGCGTTCCTGATCATCGCCGCGCTGATCGTGGGCGGCGGCGTGCTCGGGTTCGCCACCATCATGCGGCTGCAGACGATCATCACGGTGATCACCGGCGTGCTGACCGTGATCTACTTCATCCTGGTCGCCGGCAAGATCCACTGGAGCACGGTCTCGCACCTGAAGACCGGGTCCGCGGCCGAGTTCGTCGGGGCCATCATCTTCGTGATCACCGGCTTCGGGCTGGGCTGGGTCAATACGGCGGCGGACTACTCGCGTTACCTGCCCCGGCGCGCGTCGAGCCGGGCGGTGGTCGGGTGGACGACGTTCGGCTCGGCGATCGCGCCGATCTTCCTGCTCGGCTTCGGGCTGTTGCTGGCCGGCTCCTCGACCAAGCTGAACGGCGCGATCTCGGCCGACCCGATCGGCGCGCTGACCACCATCCTGCCGACCTGGTACCTGTTCCCGTTCGCCATCGTGGCCGTGCTCGGGCTGGTCGGCGGGGCGGTGCTGGACATCTACTCGTCCGGGCTGACCCTGCTGGCCGCGGGCCTGCGCGCCCCCCGCTACGTGGCGGCCATGATCGACGGTGTGCTGATGGTGGCGGGCACCATCTACGTGGTGTTCTTCTCGCACAACTTCATCGGGCCGTTCGAGGGCTTCCTGATCACGCTGGGCGTGCCCATCGCGGCCTGGTGCGGGGTGATGCTGGCCGACCTGCTGCTGCGGCGGCGCGACTACGCCGACGCCGACCTGTACAACCCGGCCGGGCGGTACGGCGACGTGCACTGGACGGCGGTGACGCTGATGGTGCTGGGCACGGTGGTCGGCTGGGGCCTGGTCGTCAACACGTCGGCGTCCTGGCTCAAGTGGCAGGGCTATCTGCTCGGCCCGATCGGCCTGGGCGGCAAGTCCGGCACCTGGGCCTTCGCCAACCTGGGGGTGGTCATCGCCCTGGCCGTGGCGTTCGTGGGCTGGCTGCTGGTCGGGCGCCGGAGCGTGGCCGCGCAGGAGGGCACGGCCCCGTCGTCCGAGGTGCCCGCGCCGAGTCGGGGCTGACCGGGCCCGGCTCGGCGGTCAGAGGACGGTGGAGCCGTACATCTCGCCGAGCGGGTCGGCCAGCAATTCGATGCGGGCGCCATCGGGGTCCCGGAAGTAGATCGACGTGCCGCTTTCGACCTGGTGGGGCACGCCGGCCGCGTCGAGTTTGCTGCGCAGGTGGTTCCAGGACTCCTTGGTGACCGAGATGGCCAGGTGGTGCAGGCCGCCCAGCACCTCGGCGTAGGGACCCACGTCCAGGCCGGGGAAGTCGAAGAAGGCCAGCAGGTTGCCGTGGCCGACGTCGAAGAAGAAGTGGGTGGAACCCTGGTAGTCGCGGTTCTCGATCACCTCGGTGAGCGGGAACTCGAGGATGCCCTGGTAGAAGCGAATGGTCTGCTCGACATTGGAGCTGATCAGGGCGGTGTGGTGAATGCCGCGAGCGCTGCTGACCGGGCGCTGGGCCGACTGGTAGGTCTCCCGGAGCCGGGCTCGCTCCGCCTCGAGCGCAGTCAGGTCGGTCGGGGTCTCGGTCATGAGGTCTCTCCGGTTCCAAGGATCCCGCCGGCCGGCCGCGGCGGTGAAGGCTCGCGGTAAGGATTCCCCGGTCAGGCCGAGCCGAAGCCACCGGGCAGGCTTCCGCCCCTGGAGGGCCGGCCCCGGAATGGGGGCCGGCCCCGTTCAGGGCGCAACGGCTGAGCTGGCTTAATCGATCAAGCGGGCTGAGCTGACTCGGCGGCCTCAGCCGACGAGGTGGTCGTACTTCCCGTCCCGCAGCCCTGCCACCAGGGCCACGATCGCGTCGCGCGGGCATATGAGCGCCGGGCCCTGCGGATCCCTTGAGTTCCGCATGGCGACGGTCTCGGCGCTGATCCTGGCCATCTCCACACAGGCGCCTTGCGAGTTGCTGCGCTGGCTCTTCCGCCAGGCTGCTCCCGTTAGCTCCCCGGCGGACATGCCGTTGTGTATGGCATGCATCGTCTGTCTCCTGACGTAGCAGTGACCACAAAGCCGTGCGCTGACCACCCCGCCAGCAGCGCCGCAAGCGAAGCCGGCCGTACCCACGGCCCGTCCGCCCGGTCCCCTCGGACCGAACGATGTTCATGATATTGAAGATGCACGTGCATCCGCATGTCCTTTTGCAAAACCATTCGCACATTCATCCGCATGTGCTTTGGTGTCTGCCCAGGCTGCGCCCGCACGTGGTGTCCGATGTGCTGGCTCAGGCCCCAGATCGCCTTGCTGGCAAGGGTTTCTGGGCAGGCCTGGAATTCTCGGCGACTAAATAGTCTGGATGCCGCGCGTATCCGGGCGGCTTGGCCTCCCCGGCCGCGGCGCCACCGGGTGGCTGATGCCACTGGGCCGGCCAGCGCGCCACTGGCCCCGTGCCGATTCCGAAGGGGCGCGGCGGATGCCGTAGGGCATGCCTGCCCGGTGGCCGTGCTCCCGTGCGGCCGGATGACGGCCGCCGAGGCACTGGATGCCCCGGGTTGCGGACCAGCCGGTCACCAGGGACTGCGCCTGCCGATTGAATCGATACCTGCATTGCTCCCTCCACGTCCGGGCTTTCGCCCGCCGTCAGCATTCCCCCTTTCCCGCCTCCAATGAAAATAACCGATCCGCAACCGTTGGCAAATACGCGCCATAACACCAGCTGGAAAACGATAGTGTCTAATAATGCGACCCGAGCGATGCCGATTGCTACTTTCGGCAAAATCGGGAATTGCCTGACCGGAATACCGTGCGACCCGGAGCGGCAGGCGGCCGGGTGGGCCGCGGCGAAGGCGGCCGGGTCGGAACGTTCAACCATCCGGCCAGTTGAGGGGCTGCCTGCCCGCTGATCAGGCCGGAGTCCCGGCCCCTGCGGAGGCCTGACTCGGGCTGGGCCAGCGCGGGAAGTCTGGTCTTGAGCTCACGGTTTTAGGACAGCCTGAGCGGCTCAGTGTGGCAAGAAATTGCGTTAACTGTCCGGTCTAATTACCGGCGGAAAGGTCGATACCCGGGCTGGCAGAGCGTTGCATAAGCGACGCGTGAGCACCGGATAAAGACGCGGCCTTACCGGCAGAGTATCCTGTGCAAACGCCTTCATTGACGCATAACTGACGCAGCGTTTCGTATCACCGGCAGCAATTTCGTTGCGGCGGCATCGCGCCAGCGAGGGTGGTGCGGGCCGTGTACCGGGGAGCAGGGGCTGGCCGGGGCCGACGTCATGGGGCTGGAGGGGGCCCGGCCAGGGCGCCCTCCGCGCGTTACGTGGCAAAGTCCCGCCCCGCAGCCTTCGATACAAGCGATCAGATACGGGCGGGGAGCGGGGAGCTGGACGTGAGCCGGCGACGGCGGGTGCGGGCGCGGTGCGGCCGCGACGAGGCCGGGCGGGGCGGGGGAGCGCCGAAGGCGGGGCGCCGCTGGTGCGGCACCCCGCCTCGGGTGGATGCGGTCGAGAGCGAGCCTCGCGCGGAGCCGGAGGCCCCGGAGACCCGTCCGAGCGGGCTGCCTAGAGGCCGACCGCGCTGCGGAGCTGCTCGACGCGGTCGGTGCGCTCCCAGGAGAAGTCGGGCTCGGTCCGGCCGAAGTGGCCGAACGCCGCCGTCTGGGAGTAGATCGGGCGCTGCAGGTCGAGCACCGAGATGATGGCGCGCGGGCGGAGGTCGAAGACCTGGAGCACGGCGTCCTGGATCTTCTCGACCGGAACCGTTTCGGTGCCGAAGCACTCGACGAACAGGCCGACCGGGTTGGCCTTGCCGATGGCGTAGGCGACCTGGGCCTCGCAGCGGTCGGCCAGGCCGGCCGCGACCACGTTCTTGGCCACCCAGCGCATGGCGTAGGCGGCGCTGCGGTCGACCTTGGAGGGGTCCTTGCCGGAGAAGGCACCGCCACCGTGGCGGGCCATGCCGCCGTAGGTGTCGATGATGATCTTCCGCCCGGTCAGGCCGGCGTCGCCCATGGGGCCGCCGATCTCGAAGCGGCCGGTCGGGTTGACCAGGAGCCGGTAGTTGGAGGTGTCCAGCTCGAGGTTCTTCACCACCGGGTCGACGACGTAGTCCTTGACGTCGGGGCTCAGCAGTTCCTTGAGGTTGATGTCCGGGGCGTGCTGGCTGGAGACGACCACGGTGTCCAGCCGGACCGGGGTGATGCCGTCGTACTCGATGGTCACCTGGGTCTTGCCGTCCGGCCGCAGGTACGGGACCGTGCCGCTGCGGCGGACCTCGGACAGCTGCCGGGACAGCTGGTGGGCCAGCATGATCGGCAGCGGCATCAGCTCGGGGGTCTCGCGGCAGGCGTACCCGAACATCAGGCCCTGGTCGCCCGCGCCCTGGCGGTCGAACTCGTCGGTGCCCTCACCCTCGCGGTACTCGTAGGCGTCGCCCACACCGAGGGCGATGTCGGGCGACTGCGACCCGATCGAGACCGACACGCCACAGGAGGCGCCGTCGAAGCCCTTGGCCGAGGAGTCGTAGCCGATCTCGAGGATCTTCTCCCGGATGAGGCCGGGGATGTCCACGTAGGTCCGGGTGGTCACCTCACCGGCCACGTGCACCTGCCCGGTGGTGATGAGGGTCTCGACGGCGACCCGGCTCTCAGTGTCGTCCTTGATCATCGCGTCGAGGACTGCGTCACTGATTTGGTCGGCCATCTTGTCCGGATGACCCTCAGTTACCGACTCGGAAGTGAAGAGGCGACGTGCCACGAGTTTCCCTTTTCTTCTGTGCGGGCCCGATTGCCCGACCCGGCAGATTTTGGCCGAAGTTTATCCACGATCACGTCACCAGCGCCGGGTACGCGGTCAAGGACTCCCCGAAACGTGATCCGCGACTGACCGCGTTTGATACCGCTGCACGGCCCGGGTAAGGCTACCTTTTGAGCCGGGTTCAGGCCAACCGGCCCGCGTTACGGCCCACCGGTCAGCCGAAACGGCCCACGACCAGGTCCCAGACCCGGTCGGCCAGCACCTCCTTGGGTGCCCTGGTGATCTCGGTGCTCGAGCCGTCGGCGGCCAGCACCACGGCCTCGTTGTCAGGAGTGCCGAAGGCCAGGCCGTCCCCGACCCGGTTCACGACCAGCAGGTCGCAGCCCTTGCGGGCCAGCTTGGCCCGGCTTGCGGCCAGGTCGAGCTGAGTTTCGGCGGCGAAGCCCACCACCAGCTGGCCCGGGGGCCGGCGGGCCGACAGCTCGGCCAGGATGTCGGGGTTCTGCACCAGCTCGATCGGGGCGGGCGCGGAGCCGTCCTTCTTGATCTTGGCCGGCTGACGATCGGCGGGCCGGAAGTCGGCCACGGCCGCGGCCATCACCACCGCGTCGGCGCTGGCCGACTCGGCCAGCATGGCCTCGTGCAGCTGCCGGGCCGACGTGACGCGGATCACCTGGCTGCCCGCCGGGTCGGGCAGCGACACGTTCGCGGCGACCAGGGTCACCTTGGCCCCCCGGGCCACCGCGGTCTCCGCGAACGCGTAGCCCTGACGGCCCGAGGACCAGTTGCCGAGGAACCGCACCGGGTCGAGCTCTTCACGGGTGCCGCCGGCCGACACCACGACCCGGCGGCCGGCCAGGTCGAGCCCGAGGCCAGCGCGGCCCCGGGCCAGCAGCCGGACGGCGGCGGCGAAGATCTCGGCCGGCTCGGGAAGGCGGCCAGGCCCGGAGTCGGCTCCGGTCAGCCGGCCGCGGGCCGGATCGAGCACGACCGCGCCCCGTTCCCGCAGCAGCGCCACATTGGCCTGGGTCGCCGGGTGCTCCCACATCTCGGTGTGCATGGCCGGGGCGTACAGCACCGGGCAGCGGGCGGTCAGCAGCGTCGCGGTCAGCAGGTCGTCGGCCCGGCCCGCGGCCGCGCGGGCCAGCAGGTCGGCGGTTGCCGGAGCCACCACCACCAGTTCGGCGGACTGCCCGAGCCGGACGTGCGGAACCTCATCCACCCCGGTCCACACGTCGGTGGTGACCGGGTGACCGGACAGCGCGGCCCAGGTCGGCTCGCCCACGAAACGCAGGGCGTCCGGGGTCGGGATCACCCGAACCCGGTGACCGCTCTCGGTCAGCCTGCGGAGCAGTTCACACGCCTTGTACGCCGCGATGCCCGCGGACACGCCCAGGATGACCTGGGGCTGCGATGTCACGGCAGTTCCGCCTCGTCAGCGGTAAATAGGTCAGGCCTCGTTGGTGTGCTCGACCGAGAGGAGACCGTCGCGGACCTCGCGCAGCGAGATCGACAGCGGCTTCTCCTGGACCCGGGTCTCCACCAGCGGGCCCACGTACTCCAGCAGGCCCTCGCCCAGCTGCGAGTAGTACGCGTTGATCTGGCGCGCCCGCTTCGCGGCCATGATCACGAGCTGGTACTTGCTGTCCACGACGTTGAGAAGATCGTCGATCGGCGGGTTGATGATGCCATCGGCGGCGGGAGTCCCTGCCACGTCACGCCTTTCGTTGTCAGCTGGGTCTCATCGGGAGCCCGATGAGCCAAACCCCAAGGCTACCAGCTGTTCACACACCTGCTGGACCGATGTGTTGACCAGGGTGAGGTCGAATTCGCTCTCGGCCGCCAGCTCAAGCCGGGCCGCGTCGAGGCGGCGTTCGACAACGTCGGGTGGCTCGGTGCCACGGCCGGTGAGCCGCCGCACCAGTTCATCCCAGGATGGCGGGGCCAGGAACACCAGGCGCGCGTCCGGCATGCTCTTGCGGACCTGCCGGGCGCCGGCCAGGTCGATCTCGAGCAAGCACGGAATGCCCGCGGCGAGTTTTTCCTCGAGCGGCTTTCGCGGGGTTCCGTACTTATTTCCGGCGAACTCCGCCCATTCCAGCAGTTCGCCGCGATCGACCATCCGGTCGAATTCGGCTTCGTCGACAAAGAAATATTCACGACCGTCGACTTCACCGGGCCGCGGCGCGCGCGTCGTAACCGAGACCGAGAGCCACAGGTCGGGATAGCACCGCCGCAGCTCCGCGACAACCGTGCTCTTCCCGACCCCGGAGGGCCCGGAGAGCACGGTCAGCCGGGAGAACTTCCGCATGGTACGGCAGTATCCACTGCCGGACCTCGCGGCTCCGCCGGGGGTGGCGGAGTCGCGGACGAACGCTCCGGACCGGTCGACCATGCCCCCGTACCCGCTCCCGGATTCTGCAGTTTGTTACTTGTCTCCGGACCCGGCTCAGATGTCCGAGCCGAACTCGTGCTCGAGCGCCGAGCGCTGGTTCGCCCCCAGACCACGGACCCGCCGGGACTCGGCGATGCCGAGCCGTTCCATGATCTGCTTGGCGCGGACCTTGCCGACACCGGGCATCGACTCAAGCAGAGCCGAGACCTTCATCTTGCCAATGACGTCATCGGTGGAGCCTTCCTTGATGACGTCGGAGAGAGTGGTGGCTCCGCGCTTGAGGCGATTCTTCACCTCGGCGCGTTCTTTGCGTGCTCTGGCCGCCTTCTCCAAGGCTGCCGCGCGCTGATCAGGAGTGAGGGGAGGAAGAGCCACTCGAGGTCACCTCGGGTTTCGTTGGGAAAAACGTTGTGGCGGTGAAACTAGCGAGTAAGAGTACCTTTCGGCAACGCGAATCCCCGTTTATGTCACAATAAATTTAAGGATATTACTCTAGGTGATCGAAAGATTACAAAGAGCAAGCAATCAACGGTCAACCGGTCTCCGATCACCGGCCGGCAACGCCCGAAAGTGTCGGTCGATCCTGGTGTCAAGGCCACCACGATAGGCCGTCCATGGCAAGAGTAAGCCAGCGGCCGCCGTTCTTGAACAACTGTCCAGAGATTAGTTCTGGCCGACGCGTCCAATCGCTACTGGGCTGGACGGCGGGTGCGCACCCCGTCTCGGATGAACGATTTGACGGCTGCCGATGCGCATATGATGACAACCCTTGGGCACTGAAGCGGTTACGCCATACCGCAGTGCTTACTGTACGGCTAACTGTTCGGGTTACTTCACCGGTTAGTTGACACGCGTCACCGGGATGTGTACGTCACCGACCGGCACGGCCAAGGCGATGCAATCCCAGGGAAACGGATACGCTAGCGCCGTTCCGCGCCGAGTAAATATTTGACGTGTCAACGCCAAGTCGATCCTATGGTGTTGACAATGATGTGCATACGAATCGCGTTCTGCGCTTACCGACTTGCGAGGCTTAGCGCGCCTCGGCTTACCGCTAGAGGCGTTGCGCGGTCCTTACTCCATGGGGGCTGATGGGCGCGCGGAGGTAATTCAGCGTGGCTGCCAGCCGGCCGGGGTCGGCGGGCGGCCCGGGCCGGGCGGCATCGGTGGGTGGGCGGGCGCGGCGGTGATGGGGCGGCCGCGCGGCGGGTGTCAGTGGGGTGGCCGCGGCGGGGCCGTCAGTGGGTGGCCGCGGCGGGTGTCAGTGGGTGGCCGCGGCGGGGGGCGGGGCGGCCAGGGCGAGGCGGCGCAGTGACGCGGCCACCGTGGACGCGGCGGCACCTGGATCGGGCGCGGCGGTGATGGGGCGGCCAATGACCAGCAGGTCCGAGCCGGCCCGGATCGCTTCCTCCGGAGTGGCCACCCGGGCCTGGTCGTTCGGGGCGGCCCCGGCCGGGCGGACGCCCGGGGTGATCAGCGTGATGTCCGGCCCGACCTCGGCGCGGACCGCGCTGACCTCCTGCGGGGAACACACCAGCCCGCGGGCGCCGGCCTCGACGGCCAGCGTGGACAGCCGGAGCACGGTGTCGTGCACGCTGCCGGTGACCCCGATCAGGCCCAGTTGCTCCTCGCTGAGCGAGGTCAGCAGGGTCACGGCGGCGATCATGGTGTCCGGGGCGGCCTCGGCCGCGGCCCGGATGACGTCGGGGCCCCCGCTGGCGTGCACGGTCAGCAGATCCGGGTGCAGGCGGGCCACGGTCCGGGCCGACCGGGCCACGGTGGCCGGGATGTCGTGCAGCTTCAGGTCGAGGAAGACCCGGACGGCGCTGGCGCCCCGGATCGAGGCGACCACGTCGGGGCCGTAACGCAGGTACAGCTCGAGGCCGATCTTGACCGTACTGACGTGCGGCGTCACCAGGTCAGCCCAGAGGGCGGCCGTTTCCAGATCGGGTGCGTCCAGTGCGACGGCGACTGGCGCGGGGTTGTTCAAGGCCACTCCTTCGGCTCGTGCTGTTCGATTGCACTGGGTTGCCCAGCTGAGTCGTTCGCTTGAGTTGTCCAGCTGGGGCCGTCGCGGTACCCCGGAACCACGGCGGCTTGTTAACGCTCACACTGTCGGTGTCCCGGACCCTCGCGATGGGAATTGCCGGGATCGTGATGTGACGGCCTCAGCGGGTGCCCGCCGCTGACCTCGCCCAAGAGGGCACCTTGAGGCCGTACCCGAGAGTAATGCACGCCGGCGGTCGGCGCCCCGCCCATCGGAGTTCCAGTCCAGGCCGTCACTTGCGTCCCTCCCCTACCCACCGGCGCGCGGTCAGGCCAGGGGAACCGCGGCGGCACTGGTAGGTGTACCCAGCTCTACGCGGACGCGGACGCCGACGCGGCTCAGGGTTCGGGAACACTTTTGTTCACATGCTGCACATGCACAAATATGTTCCCGAAGGCCGGGGTGGCCGGTGATGGGTCAGGCCAGGTGGCGGGGGCGGAGGGCCAGGCCGGGGTTGGGCTGGTGGGCCAGGCCGGTGAGGCCGGCCAGGCGATCGAGGCCGCGGGCGGCCAGTTCGTCCTCCAGTTCGCGCTGGATGCGAGCGCAGGCGGAGGGGTCGTGGAAGATGACGGTGCCCACCGCGACCAGGGTGGCGCCGGCCAGGATCAGTTCCAGGGCGTCGCGGCCGGTGCGGACGCCGCCGATGCCGATGATGGGTACCTCGGGCAGGGCCTGGCGGGTGCGCCAGATGCACCGGACCGCGATCGGGCGGATGGCCGGGCCGGACAGGCCACCCACCCCGCCGGCCAGGGCCGGGCGCATGGTGGTGGTGTCGATGACCATGCCGGGCAGAGTGTTGATCATGGCCAGGGCGTCGGCCCCGGCGGCGACGCAGGCGCGGGCCACGGTCACGATGTCGGGGACGTCCGGGGCCAGCTTGGCGATGACCGGGATGTCGTAGCGGGTCGCGGCGCGGACGGCTTCGGCGACCTGGGCCGCGGTGTCGGGCTCGGCGGCGAAGTCGCGGCCGCGGCCTTCCACGTTGGGGCAGGACAGGTTGAGCTCGATGGCGGTGACCCCGGCCGCGTCGGACAGCCGGGCGGCCAGTTCGGCGTACTCCCCCACCGTGCTGCCCGCGATCGACACCACGGTCCGGGCGCCCCGGGACAGCAGCCAGGCCAGGTCACGCTGGAGGAAGGCGTCGATGCCGGGGCCCTGCAGGCCGACCGAGTTCAGCAGGCCGCTGGCGGTCTCGGCGGTGCGCGGGGTGGGCCGCCCCGCCCGCGGCTCGATCATGATCGACTTGGTGGTGACCGCGCCGATCTTGGCCACGTCGATGTACTGGGCCAGTTCGCGGCCGGTGCCCGCGCAGCCGGCCGCGGTCAGGATCGGGGTCGGCAGCTCGACGTGACCCAGGCGGGCCCGCAGGTCAGCGACCATGCCCGGTCCCTCGGGCCCACCGTGGCGTCTGGTTCAGCCGGGGCTCCTGGGGCGCGCGTGCCTGGGGCGGGCGCGGTGCACGAGGCTGCTGAGGCGGCTGAGATAGGCGTGATGCTTGGGATGCTTGGGACTCGTGGGGACTCTGGGACTCGCGGGGGCCCTGCATGCTTCGGGAACCCTGCGGGTCTCGGGAACCTCGGGGGTCCCGGGAGCCCTGCGGGTATCGGGGGGAACCTTGCGGGTATCGGGAGCCCTGCGGGCTTCGGGCGGCGGGCACGCCGGGGTCCTGGGCGGGAACGGGGTGGGGCGGCTTCCAGCCGGGGGCGCCCAGGGCGTCGAAGGGGATCGTGCCGACGTCGTCCCAGCGGATCAGGTCGGCCCGGAAGACGGGGCCGTCGGTGCAGGCCCGCACGATGCGGGTCACGCCGTCGGAGCCGACCACGGGCAGGACGCAGCTCATGCACACGCCGGTGCCGCACACGGTGGGCTGTTCCACCAGGACCTGCACGGGCAGGTCGTAGCGGCTGGCCAGGGCGACCACCTCGCGCAGCAGGGGCAGCGGCGCGGACGCGTAGATGACGTCGGTGCGGGCCTCGTGGATGACCTGGGCCAGCATGCCGGTGATGATCCCGCGCGAGCCCAGCGTCCCGTCTTCGGTGGTGATGACGGTGCTGCGGGCGGTGCGGCGGGCCCGCTGAGCGCCGAACACCCGGTCGGCGCTGGCCGCACCGAGCATGAAGTCGATCTGGCTGCCGCGCTCGCGGAGCCGGTCGGCCAGCGGGAACAGGGCCGTGCTGCCGTGCCCGGCCCCCAGCAGCAGGCAGCTGACCGCCTCCCGGGGCACGGGGAACGGGCGGCCCAGCGGGCCCACCACGTCCAGCAGGTCCCGGCTCCGCCGCTCGGCCAGCCACCGGGTGCCGGGCCCGTCGGCCTCGAAGATGAACTCGACCGTGCCGCCGTGGTCCGGGTGCACGTCGTGGATGGCGAAGGCCCGGCGGCCCAAGGTGGCCGAGTCGGGGCCGCCGACCGCGACGGTGAGGAACTGGCCGGGCCGGAACTGGGTCGCGATGGCCGGGGCGACCATGGTCACGGCGTGGTAGGCGTCGACCCGGCGCACGGTCAGCACCGGACCGCTGACCTGAACCGGTGCCACTGTGCCCTGCCCTTTCTGGTTGCCGTCAGTCACCCGGGTTGCGCAGGCGCTCGGCGTGCTCCTGCAGCGACCGGACGCCGACCTCGCCCCGGATGATGGCCTCGATGCCCTGCACCGCCGCGCCCAGCCCGGGCACGGTGGTCACGACCGGCACCCCGCGGCGGACGGCCGCGGTCCGGATCTCGTAGCCGTCGAGCCGCGGGCCGGTGTGGCCCGGGCTGCCGAACGGGGTGTTGACGATGAGGTCCATCTCCCCGTCCAGGATCCGGGTCACCACGGTGGGCTCGCCATCCGGACCGGGGCCGTCGCTGTGCTTACGGACGATCTTGGCACGGACGCCGTTGCGGCGCAGCACCTCGGCCGTGCCTTCGGTGGCGCAGATCTCGAAGCCCAGGTCGGCCAGGCGCTTGACCGGGAACACCATCGAGCGCTTGTCCCGGTTGGCGACCGACACGAACACCCGGCCCTTGACCGGCAGCGACCCGTAGACGGCGGCCTGCGACTTGGCGTAGGCGGTGCCGAACACCTCGTCGATGCCCATGACCTCGCCGGTGGAGCGCATCTCCGGGCCGAGCACGGTGTCGACGCCCTCGCCCTGGGTGTTCCGGAACCGGCCGAACGGCAGCACCGCTTCCTTGACCGCGACCGGGGAGTCCAGCGGCAGCGTGCCGCCGTCCCCGGTGGCCGGGAGCAGCCCCTCGGCCCGCAGCTCGCCGATGGTGGCCCCGAGCATGACCCGGGCCGCCGCCTTGGCCAGCGGGACCGCGGTGGCCTTGGACACGAACGGCACCGTGCGGGACGCGCGCGGGTTGGCTTCGAGCACGTAGAGGACCCCGGCGGCCAGGGCGTACTGCACGTTGAGCAGGCCGCGGACCCCGACCCCGGACGCGATCCGGCGGGTGGCGTCGCGGATGGACTCGATGTCGGCCCGGCCCAGCGTGATCGGCGGCAGCGCGCAGGCCGAGTCGCCGGAGTGGATGCCGGCCTCCTCGATGTGCTCCATCACGCCGCCCAGGAACAGGTCCTCGCCGTCGTACAGGGCGTCCACGTCGATCTCGATCGCGTCGTCCAGGAACCGGTCGATCAGGACCGGGTGCTCGGGGCTGGCCTGGGTGGCCCGGCGCACGTAGCCGGCCAGGGTGTCGTCGTCGTAGACGATCTCCATGCCGCGGCCGCCGAGCACGTAGGACGGCCGGACCAGGACCGGGTAGCCGATCTCGCCCGCCACCGCGGTGGCCTCCTCGACCGAGGTGGCGGTGCCGTAGCGGGGCGCGGGCAGCCCGGCCGCGGCCAGCACGTCGGCGAACGCGCCGCGGTCCTCGGCCAGGTGGATGGCCTCGGGGCTGGTCCCGACGATGGGCACCCCGGCCTTCTCCAGCGCGCGGGCCAGGCCGAGCGGGGTCTGCCCGCCGAGCTGCACGATCACCCCGGCCAGCGGGCCGCTGGCCTGCTCGGCGTGCACCACCTCGAGCACGTCCTCCAGGGTGAGCGGCTCGAAGTACAGCCGCCCGGAGGTGTCGTAGTCGGTGGAGACGGTCTCCGGGTTGCAGTTGACCATCACGGTCTCGTAGCCCGCGTCGGCCAGCGCGAACGACGCGTGCACGCAGGCGTAGTCGAACTCGATGCCCTGGCCGATCCGGTTCGGCCCGCTGCCCAGGATGATCACCTTGGGCCGGTCCCCCGGCGGCACCTCGGACTCGTCGTCGTAGGTGGAGTACAGGTAGGGGGTCCGGGCCGCGAACTCGGCCGCGCAGGTGTCGACCGCGTGGTAGACGGGGCGGACCCCGAGGCCCCAGCGGACCTCGCGGACGCCGGCCTCGGTCATGCCGCGCAGCTGGCCGATCTGGGCGTCGGAGAACCCGGCCCCCTTGGCCAGCTCCAGCGTCGCGGCGTCGATGCCGGGGCCACGCCGAATTTTTCCGGCGATGTTCTCGATGTAGGCGATCTGCTCCACGAACCAGGGGTCGATGCCGCTGGCGGACACGATCGCGGCCACGCTCACCCCCGCGCGCAGGGCCTGGTGGATGGTGACCAGCCGGCCGTCGTGCGGGGTGGCCACCCGGCGCAGCAGCCGGACTTGTCCGGCGCCTCCCGGGGGACGATCCCCCGGAACCCCCCGATGCGCGCTCCGCCGCGGTGGATCGGCCCAGCTGAACGAGGAGCCGGCCGACTCCATCGAGCGGAGCGCCTTCTGCAGCGCTTCGGGGAACGAGCGGCCGATGGCCATGGCCTCGCCGACCGACTTCATGTGGGTGGTCAGCCCGGTGTCGGCGCCAGGGAACTTCTCGAACGCGAACCGCGGGACCTTGACCACCACGTAGTCGAGGGCGGGCTCGAAGCTGGCCGGGGTCTGCCCGGTGATGTCGTTCGGGATCTCGTCCAGGGTGTAGCCGATGGCCAGCTTGGCCGCGATCTTGGCGATCGGGAAACCGGTGGCCTTGGAGGCCAGCGCCGAGGAGCGGGACACCCGGGGGTTCATCTCGATGACGACCATCCGGCCGGTCAGCGGGTTGACCGCGAACTGGATGTTGCAGCCGCCGGTGTCGACCCCGACCGCACGGACGATGGCGATGGCGGTGTCCCGCATCCGCTGGTACTCGCGGTCGGTGAGGGTCATGGCCGGCGCGACCGTGACCGAGTCGCCGGTGTGCACGCCCATGGGGTCGATGTTCTCGATCGAGCAGACGACGACCACGTTGTCGTGCTGGTCGCGCATGAGCTCGAGCTCGAACTCCTTCCAGCCCTGGATCGACTCCTCCAGCAGGACTTCGGT
The DNA here is from genome assembly GCA_963828445.1 of uncultured Actinomycetes bacterium. Lineage (GTDB taxonomy): Bacteria > Actinomycetota > Actinomycetes > Streptosporangiales > Streptosporangiaceae > Bog-532. Next base: position 23,866 of record CAWHFP010000028.1, on the reverse strand, counting down.
CATCGGGCTGGCGTCCAGGCCCGCGCCGGCGATGCGGCGCAGTTCTTCCTCGGTCCCGGCGATGCCGGAGCCCGAACCGCCCAGGGTGTAGGAGGGCCGGACCACCACCGGGTAGCCGAGTTCGCCCGCGGCGGCCAGCGCCCCCTCCAGCGAGTGGCAGATCCGGCTCTCCGGGACCTCGGGCACGTGGCCGGGGTCGTCGGCCGACAGGTACATCGGCGGCAGGCTGGTCACGATCTCCTTGAACCGTTCCCGGTCCTCGCCGGCCTTGATGGCGTCGATCCGGGCCCCGATCAGCTCGGTGCCGTACCGGGCCAGGATGCCGGACTCGTGCAGCTCGACGGCGGCGTTGAGCGCGGTCTGCCCGCCCAGGGTGGGCAGCACCGCGTCCGGCCGCTCGATGGCGATGACCTTCTCCAGCACCTCGGCGGTGATCGGCTCCACGTAGGTCCGGTCCGCGAACTCCGGGTCGGTCATGATCGTGGCCGGGTTGGAGTTGACCAGGCTGACCCGGATGCCCTCGGCCTTGAGGACCCGGCAGGCCTGGGTCCCGGAGTAGTCGAACTCGCAGCCCTGCCCGATCACGATCGGGCCGGACCCGATGACGAGCACGGACTTCAGGTCAGTGCGGCGCGGCATCAGGCGCTCCCGCCCTTCATCGTGTCGCGGAATTCCTCGAACAGATCGGCGGCGTCGTGCGGGCCGGGGGCGGCTTCCGGGTGGTACTGGACGCTGAACACCGGGCGGTCCAGCAGGCGCAGGCCCTCGACCACACCGTCGTTCAGGTTGACGTGGCTGACCTGGGCCGGGCCGTACGGAGTGTCGAACGGGGCCCGGGCCGCGTCCGGGATGTGGGCCCAGACGGCACCGGCGCTCGCCGGTGGGCTGGGCGCCGCCAGTGGCGGGAGTGGCGCCGGTCTTGCTGTTATCAGCGGGGGCGCTGCCGTCCTGGCCGGGCAGGGCGGCGGCGAAGCCGTGGTTGTGGCTGGAGACCCGGACCCGGCCGGTGGCCAGGTCCATGACCGGCTGGTTGATCCCGCGGTGGCCGTAGCGCAGCTTGTAGGTGCCCAGGCCGAGCGCCCGGGCCAGGATCTGGCTGCCCATGCAGATACCGAAGGTGGGCAGGCCGGCGTCCAGCACCCCGCGCATGGCCTCGACGGCGTAGTCCGCCGCGGCCGGGTCCCCGGGGCCGTTGCTGAAGAACACCCCGTCCGGGCTGAGGGCCAGGATCTCGGCCGCGGTCGTGGTGGCGGGCAGCACCCGCACCTCGCAGCCCAGCCGGGCCAGGTACCGGGGGGTGGACGCCTTGATGCCGAGGTCGACCGCGGCCACCCGGTACCGGACCGGCGTGCCCGCGGGCGGGCTGACCGTGTACGGCTCGGGGGTGGTGACGTCGCGAGCCAGGTCGGCGCCGGTCATGCCCGGGCTGGCCAGCACCCGCTGGAGCAGTTGCTCCGGGTCGGTCTCGGTGGTGCTGATCGCGGCGCGCATGGCGCCCTGGTCCCGCAGCCGCCGGGTCAGCGCCCGGGTGCCGCGGACCGCGATCCCGGTGACGCCCTGCCGCTTGAGCTCGGTGTCCAGGTCACGGGCGGCCCGCCAGTTGGACGCGATCCGGGACGGCTCGCGGACCACGTAGCCGCCGACCCAGATCCGGCGCGACTCGGGGTCGGCGTCGTTGACCCCGGTGTTACCGATGTGCGGCGCGGTCATGGCCACGATCTGCCGGGCGTAGGAGGGGTCGGTCAGCGTTTCCTGGTAGCCGGTCATCCCGGTGTTGAAGACCATTTCACCGAAGGTCTCTCCGTCGGCTCCGAAGCCGGCCCCGCGCAGCGTGGTGCCGTCCTCCAGGACCAGGATGGCGGGCGGCCCGGCCATCGGGCTGCCCGCGGGGAGTCCGGCGGTCACATGGCCTCCTGGTTGGCGTTGGTCAGCTTGCCGTCGAGGACGGTGGGGACCCCGCGCAGGAAGGTGGCCACCACCTGGCCGGGCAGGGCCACGCCGCGGAACGGGGTGTTCCGGCTCTTGGAGGCGTGGGTGGACGGGTCGACCGGCTCGGGCTGGGCGCCGGGATCGTAGAGGGTCAGGTTGGCGGGCGCGCCCGCCTCGGGCAGGCGGCCGTGCCCGGTCAGGCGGCCGATCCGGGCCGGCCGGACCGACATCCGGTCCGCGACCCCGGCCCAGTCGAGCAGGCCGGTGTCGACCATGGCCTGCTGCACCGCGCGCAGCGCGACCTCCAGGCCGGTCATGCCCATGGCCGCGTCGGCCCACTCGGTGTCCTTGTACTCGACCGGGTGGGGCGCGTGGTCGGTGGCGACGCAGTCGATGGTGCCGTCGGCCAGCCCCTGCCGGACGCCTTCGACGTCGGCGGCGGTCCGCAGCGGCGGGTTGACCTTGTACACCGGGTCGTAGCCCTCGGCCAGGTCGTCGGTGAGCAGCAGGTGGTGCGGGGTGACCTCGGCGGTGACCGGCCAGCCCTTGGCCTTGGCCCAGCGGAGGATCTCCACCGAGCCCGCGGTGGACACGTGGCAGACGTGCAGGGCCGAGCCGACGTGCGCGGCCAGCAGGCAGTCCCGGGCGATGATGGCCTCCTCGGCCACCGCGGGCCAGCCCGCCAGTCCCAGCCGGCCGGACACCTCGCCCTCGTTCAGCTGCGCGCCCTGGGTCAGCCGGGGCTCCTCGGCGTGCTGGGCGATCACCCCGCCGAACGCCTTCACGTACTCCAGCGCGCGCCGCATCAGCAGCGGGTCGGACACGCACTTGCCGTCGTCGGAGAACACCCGGACCCGGGCCACGGAGTCGGCCATGGCCCCCAGCTCGGCCAGGTGCGTGCCGCCCAGCTTGACCGTGACCGCGCCGACCGGCTGGACGTCGCAGTGCCCGGCCTCGCGGCCCAGCCGCCAGACCTGCTCGACCACGCCCGCGGTGTCGGCGACCGGGTCGGTGTTGGCCATGGCGTGCACGGCGGTGAACCCGCCCAGCGCGGCGGCCCGGGTCCCGGTCTCGATGGTCTCGGCGTCCTCCCGGCCCGGCTCGCGCAGGTGGGTGTGCAGGTCGACCAGGCCCGGCAGGGCCAGCAGGCCGTCCGCGTCCAGGACCTGGGCGCCAGCGGCGGCCAGCCCCGGGCCGGCCTTGGCGATGGTGCCGTCGCGGAGCAGCAGGTCGGTCCGCTGGCCCGCGGGCAGGGTGGCGTTCCTGATCAGCCAGGTGCCGGTCATCGCGCCTTCCTTCTCACTCATTGGTTCCCCCCAGTTCCGCCCCGCCGAGCAGCAGGTAGAGCACGGCCATCCGGACGCTGACGCCGTTGGCCACCTGCTCCACGATCGTGGCCCGCGGTGAGTCCGCGACCTCGGCCGCGATCTCGACGCCCCGGTTCATCGGCCCCGGGTGCATCACGATCGCGTGCTCGGGCAGCGCGCCCATCCGGGTCGTGTCCAGCCCGTAGCGGCGGCTGTACTCGCGGACGCTGGGGAAGTACGCGGCGTTCATCCGTTCCTGCTGAACCCGCAACATCATGATCACATCCGTCTTGGGCAGCACCGCATCCAGGTCGTAGCTGACCTCGCAGGGCCAGCTGCCCACGGCCAGCGGCAGCAGGGTCGGCGGCGCGACCACGGTGACCTCGGCGCCCAGGGTGCCCAGCAGGGCGATGTTGGACCGGGCCACCCGGCTGTGCAGCACGTCGCCCACGATCGCGACCCGGACCCCGTCCAGGCCGCCGGTCGGGCTGGCGGACCCGGGGGCCCCGCGCAGCCGGCGCCGGATGGTGAAGGCGTCGAGCAGGGCCTGGGTGGGGTGCTCGTGGGTGCCGTCGCCGGCGTTGACCACGTGGCCCTGGATCCAGCCGGCCAGCCGGTGCGGGGCGCCCGAGGCCATGTGCCGGATGACCACCGCGTCGGCGCCCATGGCCTCCAGGGTCAGCGCGGTGTCCTTGAGGCTCTCGCCCTTGGCCACGCTGGAGCCCTTGGCCGAGAAGTTGATCACGTCGGCCGACAGCCGCTTGGCCGCGGCCTCGAACGAGATCCGGGTCCGGGTCGAGTCCTCGAAGAACAGGTTGACCACGGTGCGGCCGCGCAGCGTGGGCAGCTTCTTGATCGGCCGGTCCGAGATCCGGGCCAGTTCCTCGGCCGTGTCCAGGATCAGCAGGGCGTCGTCGCGGCTCAGGTCGCCGGCCGCGATCAGGTGCCGGTTCACGCCAGGGCCCCCTTCTGCGCCGGGTCCGCCGCTGGGCCCGCTGGCTTCTTGCTGTTATCAGCGGAGGGGTCGCGCTCACCGAGCAGGACCGCGTCCTCGCCGTCGATCTCGGCCAGCAGCACCCGGACCTGCTCGCGCTGGGAGGTCGGCAGGTTCTTGCCCACGTAGTCGGCGCGGATCGGCAGTTCCCGGTGCCCGCGGTCGACCAGCACGGCCAGCTGCACCACCCGCGGGCGGCCCAGGTCGGTCAGGGCGTCCAGGGCGGCCCGGACGGTCCGGCCGGAGTAGAGGACGTCGTCGACCAGGACCACGGTCTGGCCGTCGATGCCGGTGGGCGGCAGCTCGGTCCGGCCCAGCGCCCGGGCCGGGCGGAGCCGCAGGTCGTCCCGGTACATGGTCACGTCGAGCGATCCCCAGGGGATGGCCCGGCCTTCGAACTCGCTGGCCCGCTCGGCCAGCCGCTGGGCCAGCGGCACGCCCCGGGTCGGAATGCCGAGCAGCAGGATGTCGCCCGCGCCGTTGGTCCGTTCGAGGATTTCGTGCGCGATCCTGGTCAGCGCGCGCCGGATCTCATCGGGTTCGAAGACCCGTTTGTGATCGGGGCCGTGGCCCACCCTCGCGGGGTCGACCGCCTCGGAGTTCTTCGCGCTGTTCGCGCCTTGCCCGTCGCCTGGGCTGGCGGCACCCGGCGTTGATTCGCCGTTGCGCACATGCATCACCCGCGACCTCCTTCACCGCCTCACGGAACGGTCCTTAAAGGACGTCTGTCGAAATGAACGGTATCAGGGTGGCCGCACCCCACCTCACGGGCGCGCCGGGGGTTCCGGGGTCGCGGGGCGGCGGGCGGCCGCTGGGGCGGAAGGTGGGGCACGCAGGTGCCGGGGAGGCGGGCTCGCGAGGCCCGGTTAGGGGCGCGACTGGGCTAGGCGGGGGGCAACCGGGTCAAACCGGTTTTCGGGCGACGGGGTGGAGGCGGCATGTGGTCGCGGGGACTCGTAATGTAGTGTGATTTGGGTCACATTGCGTGTGAGGTTCTCAGATCCCCACAAGAGGTTGCCGATCGTCCCAAAACGGTCGCAGAGCGCTGATAAAGCCCGGTGACATCGAGGTTCCTGCACACACAGCGTGGGGTAGATAACGCTCAGGTAAGGCAGGCCGGGTACCGGGTAGCTTCAACCAGTTTTTGCCATTCGGCTTGACCTTGGGGTGCTCGCGGCTTACCGTCACTGTCCGTAACCGTTACCGTAAGCGACGACTGGCCGGGGGGCCAAGAATGCCATCTGAGTACGCAAAGACCCTGGGCGCGCGACTGCGCGCGATCCGGACGCAGCAGGGCCTTTCCCTGCACGGGGTAGAGGAGAAGTCACGAGGCCGATGGAAGGCGGTGGTGGTCGGCTCGTACGAGCGCGGCGACCGGTCGGTCACCGTCCAGAAGCTGGCCGAGCTGGCCGAGTTCTACGGCGTTCCGGTGTCGGAACTGCTGCCGGGCGACTCCGCGCCCACGCCGCTGGCGCCCACGCCCAAGCTGGTCATCGATCTTGAGCGGATGAACGAGCTGCCCAAGGAGAAGTCCGGCCCGCTGGCGCGCTACATCGCCACCATCCAGAGCCAGCGCGGCGACTACAACGGCCGGGTGCTGTCGGTCCGCCAGGAGGACCTGCGCTCGCTGGCCGTCATCTACGACAAGTCCCCGGCCGACCTGACCGAGGAACTGATCAACTGGGGCGTGCTCGACTCCGAGGCCCGCGGCGCGATCGACACGCTCTGAGGCCGACTTCCCCCTAGCCAGGTAAGGAACGTCCGCACGACCACGGTCAAGGCGGCGCACCGCATCGACGGTGCGCCGCCTTTTCCGTGCCTGCTGGTGCTTGCGGTCTGGTCAGCCCGCCGGGCGGAGCGGGAGCGGGGTCTGGTCGACGCCGAGCGCGGTCTCCACCACCGACACGAAGACGTCGGCGTCGCGCAGCAGGTCGTCGGCCTCGTGCAGGGTCACCGCGCGGGACAGGCCCGCCTCGGCCGCGGCCCGCTTGCTGGCCCCGGCCGCGAAGAACGCGGCCCACTCGGCCAGGGTCGGCTCGACCTGCGGCAGCAGTTCCCACACGCTGCGGGGCCGCCGGCGCCGTCCGCCGGTCGGGGGCTCACCGCGGGCGGCCACCACCGCGGCCGCGGCCCGGAGCGCGGCCAGGTGCGCGTTCACGTACCGGATGGCGGGCGCGGGCTCGTCGGCCGCTTCGGCCAGGTAGCGCCGGGCCGACTCCAGCTGGCCCAGGGCCGACGGCGCCACTCTGGTCCTCGGCAGGCCGCCCGGTGACGGCCTGCCGGCCCGCGCCGCGCGCGCCTGCGCTGACGTCACGGTGCCAGCTGAAACGGTGTTAGTCGAGACACCGTTCATCATCGTCGTCCTCTCTACGCTGCGGACCGTGCCGGGTGCGGCCTTCCCTTAACCGCACCCGGCCCGGGCCCGGCACCCGAGGGGGGTCCGGTGCCGGTCTTTCGCACATCCAGTCGAACACACTTTCGGCAAGGTGTCCAGTCCATCTGTACCTGCGTTCGAATGTAGGGGGAGGGTCTGACATTTTCGGGGGCGCGGGCCGGGCCGGGCCAGACCGCGGGAGTCATGGCCTACTGGGCGACGGGAGCCGGGGGGCGGGCGGGAGCGGGCGCACCTCCCGGGACGCCGGCCGGGGGATGGGGAGCCAGCCCGTGGTCTCAAGCCGGAGAAGGGTTCCAGGGTTTCGTGCTTCTAAGTCATGGAATAGTTGCTCAGAGTTGCCACCCGGCCGGGGCGGGAGTCGTTATGTTGAGGGGGTCGGGGTGGCGGTGAGCCGCCGGGGCTGCAACTAATCGCGACGCTGTTTCGTCCTCTTTGTGGACCCGCCGACGCAAGGGCCTGCTCACAGAAAGCCTCGGATCCGGGATCGCGTGGTTTCGCGCGCCAACATGCATGCGTGGAGGTTTGTTCGGCATGGGCTCACCGCCTGATCCCCAGGTTCCGGCTGCCCCCGGGCCGCCCGCCGGGAGCAGGGACGGGACCGGGCTGGCCCGGCGCTCGCTGCTGGCGGCAGGCCTGGCCGCGGGGGCGGCCGGGGCCGGGTTCGCCCTGACCGAGCTGGTCACGCGCGGGCACGCGCAGGCCAGCACGCCGGACAGGCCGGGCCCGGTGGCCCGTCCGGTGGTGGCGAGCCGCGAGTACGACCTGAACACCGGCTGGCTGTTCGGGAAGTACGTCACCGGGGCCGATCAGCCGTCCTACCACGAGGGCCCGCTGGCGCCGGTGACCCTGCCGCACTGCGTGACCGAGCTGTCCTGGCAGCGGTGGGACCCGCGGTCGTGGGAGGACGTGTGGGTCTACCGGCGGCACCTCGACGGTGACCAGCTGCGGCGTGACCAGGGGCGGGACGGCCGGGTCCTGGTCGACTTCGACGGGGTGATGGTCACCGCCACCGTGCTGCTCAACGGCACGATCATCACCAGCCACCAGGGCGGGTACCTGCCGTTCACGGCCGAGCTGACCGGCCAGCTGAGCAGCGGGGACAACCTGCTGGCGGTGGTCGTGGACGCCCGCTGCATCCCGATCCCGCCGACCTCGTCCCGGCCGGAGTCGGTGGACTTCTACCAGCCGGGCGGCATCTACCGGGACGTCCGGCTGCGGGTGGTGCCGGACGCCTACCTGTCCGACGTGTACGCGCGGACGGTGGACGTGCTGGCGCCCACCCGGCGGGTGGACATCCAGTGCACCATCAACACGGCGGGCAGCAGCGCGGGCAGCAGCGGGGACGCGGGGCAGGAGCCCGCCCGGCTGGACACCGTGCTCACCGACCACGAGAAGGTCATCGCGTCGGTGACCCAGACCCTGCCCGCGCCGGTGGCCGGGGAGACGGTGACCACCGTGCCGCTGACCGGCCTGAGCGAGGCCGGGCTGTGGTCGCCGGACGACCCGCGGCTGTACCACCTGACCACCACGCTGACCGTGCCCGGAGCCGGGTCCCACTCGGTCCGGCAGAAGATCGGGTTCCGCCAGGCCGAATTCCGTACGGACGGGTTCTTCCTCAACGGCCAGCGGCTGAAGATCTTCGGCCTGGACCGGCACCAGCTGTTCCCGTACACCGGGATGGCCATGCCCGCCCGGGTCCAGCGGCGTGACGCCGAGATCCTGCGCAAGGACTTCAACTGCAACATGGTCCGCTGCTCGCACTACACCCAGTCGCCGCACTTCCTCGACGCCTGCGACGAGCTGGGGCTGATGGTGTGGGAGGAGACGCCGGGCTGGCACCACGTCGGCGGCCCGGCCTGGCAGGACCTGGTGGTGCAGAACGTGCACGACATGGTGGTCCGGGACCGCAGCCGGCCGTCGGTGATCATCTGGGGCACCCGGCTGAACGAGACCCGGGCCCACCCGGGGCTGTACGCGCGGACCCGGGCCCGCGCCCGCCAGCTGGACGGGACCCGGCCGTCGTCGGGGGCGATGTACACCCAGCACCAGGCGGGCTGGGACGAGGACGTGTTCGCGTTCAACGACTACCACCGGGACGAGGCCGGGAACGCGCGGCTGCGGCCGCCGCTGCCGAACATCCCGTACCTGGTCACCGAGTCGGTCGGGGTGGAGATGCCGCACCCGCACCGGTACCGGTGGACCGACCCGCCCGCGCACCTGGCCCAGCAGGCGGTGTTCCACGCCCAGGTCCACGACGGCGCGCAGTCGGACTCCCGCTACGCGGGCCTGCTGGCCTGGGCCGGGTTCGACTACGCGAGCCCGTTCGGCAACTACGGCGAGGGGGTCAAGTGGGCCGGGGTGGCCGACGGGTTCCGGGTGGCCAAGCCGGGGGCCGCGATCTACCTGTCCCAGGTCGACCCCCGGGTCCGGCCGGTGGTGGTGCCGGTGTTCTTCTGGGAACTGGGGGCCGGGGCCTCCCCCGGCGGGCCGCGGCCGGACGCCCTGCTGGCCAACAACTGCGAGCAGGTCGCGGTGTTCGTCGGCGACACCCACGCGGGCACGGGCCAGCCCATGCTGGACTCCGAGCTGTACGGGCACCTGAACTACCCGCCGACCCTGCTCGACCTGCGGGTGTCCCCCGACGACCACCCGGAGCTGCGCATCGAGGGCTACGTGGACGGCTCGCTGGTGGCCATGATCCGGATGTCGTCGGACCCGGCCGGTGACCACCTGGCCATGACCGCCGACGACCTGGAGATCGTCGATGACGGGTCGGACGCCACCCGGCTGGTGTTCCGCGCGGTGGACGCCTACGGCAACCAGCGCCGCTACGCCAGCGGGCTGGTGTTCCTGGCCGTGGACGGGCCGGCGGACCTGGTGGGAGACAATCCGTTCGCGTTCGGCGAGTACGGGGGCCTGGGTGCGGTGTGGCTGCGCTCGCGGGCGGGGCGGACCGGCCTGGTCACGGTGACCGCCGAGCATCCCACGCTGGGCCGGGCCCGGGTCCAGGTCAACGTCGGGCGGGCGGCCCGCCAGCGCCTGGACTGATTCGCCGCCGCCGCAGAGGGGTAAGCCAGGACACCATGGGGTGTGAGGTTTCCTGGTTCGCCGCGCTGTGCGACGACGACTACGAGTTCCTGGGCGTGACCGACCCGGCCCTGCAGTCGAGCTGGGAGCACTGCCGGGCCATCGCCCTGTCGGCCGAGGACGGCGGCTACGACAACCTGCTGCTCCCGTCCGGGTACACCATGGGCATCGACTCGGTCAGCTTCGCGGCCGGGATCGCGCCGCTGCTGCGCCGGATGCAGTTGCTGGTCGCGGTGCGGATGGGCGAGATGTGGGTGCCCCAGCTGGCCCGGCAGATCGCCACCTTGGACCAGATGCTGGGCGGCCGCCTGACGGTCAACATCATCTCCTCCGACCTGCCCGGCCAGAAGCTGGAGTCCGGGCCGCGCTACCAGCGCACGCTCGAGATCATGGGCGTGCTCCGGGATCTGCTGGACGGCAAACCAGTGGACTTCCACGGGGACTTCGTCGACCTGACCCTGGACCCGCCGCGGGTGCGGCCGCCGTCGGGCTGCCCGCCGTTCTACTTCGGCGGCCTGTCCGAGCCCGCCCGTGAGGTCGCCGCCCAGGCCGCCGACGTGTTCCTGATGTGGCCGGACACCCTGCCCGGAGTGCGGTCGGTGATCGAAGACATGCGGGCCCGGGCGGCCAGGTACGGGCGGGAGCTGCGGTTCGGGTACCGGGCGCACGTGATCGTGCGTTCGACCGAAGACGAGGCCCGGGAGGCGGCCGGGCGGCTGCTGTCCCGGCTGGACGCGGAGACCGGGGAGCAGATCCGGCAACGGTCGCTGGACACCACCTCGGCGGGGAACGCGCGGCAGCGGGAGCTGCGGGACCTGGCCACCGACGACGGGTTCGCGGAGCCGGGGCTGTGGACCGGGATCGGGCGGGCCCGGTCCGGGGCCGGGGCGGCCATCGTCGGGGATCCGGACCAGGTGCTGGGCAAGCTCCGGGCGTATCAGGAACTGGGGATGGAGGCGTTCATTCTGTCGGGGTACCCGCATATCGCGGAGGGAGACCTGTTCGCGCGGCACGTGCTGCCCCGGCTGGAGCACGGGCCGCTGTTCGCGCGGTAGCTGCTGGCGGCGGGGCGCTGGGCACGGGTCGCGCCGCGGTGGGCGCCCCAGTGGGGCGCCCCGGGCGCAGGTCAGGCGGTGACGTAGGCGGCGGACTCGCCCTGGACGGCTTGGCTGTGGAAGCCGTCGACGCCGACCGGGATGTCGCCGGCCACGGTGACGCGGTGCATCCGGCGGGGCAGGTCGCCGTAGTCGTCGATGGCGTAGTGCTGGGTGGCCCGGTTGTCCCAGATGGCGACGTCACCCGGGCTCCAGTGCCAGCGGACCGTGTTCTCCAGCCGGGTCACGTGCCGCTGGAACAGGTCGAACAGGTAACGGGAGTCGGAGCCGGACACCCCCAGGATCTCCTTGACGAACTGGCCGAGCAGCAGGGCCCGCTCCCCCGTCTCGGGGTGCACGCGGACCACCGGGTGCTCGGTCTGGAAGATCGTGGACAGGAACACCTCACGGTGGTGGCGCTCGTCCTTGTCGGACTTGTTGCCGACCCCGCCGCCGGACTGGGTGGCGTAGTCGTAGGCGTTGGTGTGCAGCGCGTGCAGGCTGTCGGCCAGGGTGCGCAGCTCGGGCGACAGGGACGCATACGCGGTGGCGGTGTTGGCCCAGCAGGTGTCGCCCCCGTAGGGCGGCAGGGTGACGGCGCGCAGGATGGACACCGCCGGCACCCGGTCCACGAACGTGACGTCGGTGTGCCAGGCGTTGGCCTTGCCCCCGCCGGCCTGGGCGTCCAGTTCCAGCACGTGCGGCTCGGCGGCGGCCCCGGGCACGGTCGGGTGGGCGGTGGTCAGGTCACCGAACAGCCGCGCGAAACCGGCCTGCTCCGCGTCGCTCAGGTGGTCCTGGCCGCGGAAGTAGATGACCTTGTGCTCCAGCAGGGCCTGCCGGACCGTGCCGAAGACGTCGCCGGGAAGGTCGGCGGCCAGGCGCACGCCGGTGATTTCGGCGCCGATGTGGCCCGCGATGCGCCGGACGTCGATACCCGGTTCACTGGTGGACATGAGGCTCCTCTCTCTGCTGACCGTCACGCTCAGAAGAACACCGGGCTTCCCCATTGTCAATAATTTAGATAGGTATTACCGGATATGCCGGGGAGCGGACCGAGGCAGGGCGCTCGGGCGGGGCGAGGCGGGGCCTTCAGGGTTGTCCCGTAAGCTCTCCAGAATGGGGCCGGCGACGACGCTGACGGAACTGGGAGCCGCACGCTTCGTCGCGGCCGTGGACAAGATGCTGGCCGTGTACACGCTGGCGATGAACCCGGCGCCTTCGCAGCTGTCCGGGCGGCGCTCGATCATGGCCCGGCACGCCACCAACCCGGGGTTCCGGGCCCTGGCCGTGCTGGACGAGAACGGGGAGCCGGTCGCGTTCAGCTACGGCTTCCACGGTGAACCGGGCCAGTGGTGGCACGACATGGTCCACTACGCGATCGCGGCCACGTCCGGGGCCGACCAGGCCACCCGCTGGCTGTCGGACTCGTTCGAGGTGGCCGAGCTGCACGTGAGCCCGGCCTACCAGGGTCGGGGGCTGGGGCGGAGCCTGCTGTACACGCTCACCGACGGGCGGGCCGAGCACAACGCGCTGCTGTCCACGCATGACTCCGATTCGCCCGCACGGCACCTGTACCGCAGCGCGGGCTTCGTCGACCTGCTGACCGCGTTCCGGTTCTCGGGTGGCGACCCGCCGTACGCGGTGATGGGGGCTCCGCTGCCGCTACGAGCGCGCGCCTGAGCCGGCCGTCACGGCCTTGCGCATGCGGGCGGCCCGCTCGGCCAGGCCGAGCCGCTGGTAGATCTCGCGGGTGGCCCGGGACCAGTTCAGCGTGTAGAAGTGCAGGCCGGGGACGCCCTCGGCCAGCAGCCGCTCGCACATGGCCGCGCCGTAGTCGACGCCGATCTCACGCACCGCGGCCCGGTCGTCCTGCACCGCGTGCAGCCGGTCGGTCAGCTCGGCGGGGATCCGGGTGCCGCCCAGCTCGATGGCCTTGTCGATGATCCGGACGCTGGTGATCGGCATGATCCCGGGGATGATCGGCACCTCGCAGCCGGCCGCGGCCACCCGGTCGCGCAGCCGCAGGTAATCCTCGGGGTAGAAGAACATCTGGGTCACCGCGAAGTCGGCCCCGGCCCGGCACTTGGCGATGAAGTACTCGACGTCGGACTCGAAGCTGACCGACCGCGGGTGCTTCTCCGGGAACGCGGCCACGCCGACGCAGAAGTCACCGTTGGACCGGATCAGGCGGACCAGTTGTTCGGCGTGTTCCAGGCCTTCGGGGTGCGGGGTCCAGTCGGCGTTGGGGTCGCCCGGCGGGTCACCGCGCAGGGCCAGCATGTTGCGCACGCCGACCGCGGCGTAGGAGCCGATGACCTGGCGCAGCTCGGCCACGGAGTGGTTGACCGCGGTCAGGTGCCCCATCGGGGTCAAGGTGGTCTCTTCGGCGATGCGGCCGGTCACCCGGACCGTGCGGTCGCGGGTCGAACCCCCGGCGCCGTAGGTCACCGACACGAACGTGGGCCGCAGCGGCTCGAGCTGCCGGATCGCCCGCCAGAGCTGCTGCTCGGCCTCGTCGGTCTTGGGCGGCATGAACTCGAACGAGTAGGACTCACCGCCCGCCGCGATCAGGTCCCGGATCGCGGCGGCGTGCCGGATCGGGCCGCTGGGGACACCGGTGTCGGAGGCCGCGAATCGGCGCTGACGCGGGGGCATGTGCCTCAGGGTAACGCGACGGCGAGGCGGCGGGCGAACTCCGCGGCGGCCGCCGCCGGGTCGGCGGCGTCGGTCAGGGCGCGCACCACGACCACCCGGCGGGCCCCGGCCGCCAGCACCTCGTCCAGGTTGCCCAGGTCGATGCCGCCGATCGCGTACCAGGGGCGAGGGGTCTGGTGGCTGGCTTGGTCCAGGGTGGCGGCGTAGCGGACCAGCGGCAGGCCGGGAGCGGGGCGGCCCGGTTTGGTCGGGGTGGGCCAGACCGGGCCGGTGCAGAAGTAGTCCACGCCGGGTGCCCCGGCCGCCTCGGCGGTCTCCGGCTCGGCGTGGGAGGAGCGCCCGATGATCGGGCCGGGGCCGATGAGCTGGCGGGCCACCGGGACCGGCAGGTCGTCCTGGCCCAGGTGCAGGACGTCGGCGCCCGCCGCGTAGGCCAGGTCGGCCCGGTCGTTGACCGCGAACAGCGCCCCGTGCTTGGCCGCCTTGTCCCGGAACACCTCCAGAAAGGCCAGTTCCTGGGCGGCTTCCAGGCCCTTCTGCCGGAGTTGCACCACGTCCACCCCGGCCCCGAGCACGGCGTCCAGGAATTCCGGCAGATCACCCTGGCGTTCCCGCGCGTCCACACACAGGTAGAGCCGGGCCTGGGCCAGCCGGGCCCGGATGTCCGTCATCGGGTCAGGCGGCCGGTCACGCCGGTTGCGCGGCGGCCGCGGCCGGGCCGGTGAGCCGCAGTTCCACGCTGATGTTGCCGCGGGTGGCCCGGGAGTACGGGCAGACCTGGTGCGCGGCGTCGACCAGTTCCCGGGCCTGCTCGGGCTGGACGTTGGGCAGATCGCTCTCCAGCGTCACCACCAGGTCGAAGGCCTCGTCCACGGGCCCGATGCCGACGTAGGCGGTGACCGTGGAGTCGGTGACGTCAGCGCCCGAGCGGCGGGCCACGGCGCGCAGCGCGCTGTGGAAGCAGGCCGCGTACCCGGCCGCGAACAGCTCCTCGGGGTTGGCGCCCTGGCCGGACCCGCCCATCTCGGGCGGCATGGCCAGGTCCAGGTCGACCTGGCCGTCGGCCGAGACGACATGGCCGTTGCGGCCGTCGCCGGTCGAGGTCGCGACGGCGGTGTAGAGGACGTTTTCGAGCATGTTCTACCAACCCCGGGATGGTGGGAGCGTGAGCGGACGTGAGGAGATGTGCGCCGCCTATGCTATGGGGCCAGCAGCAGTCGCCGCAGCGCGGGCGCCGAGGTGAACTGGACGGCCGCGATCCCGGCCGCGCGGGCCCCGGCCACGTTGGCCGCGACGTCGTCGATGAACAGGCAGTCCTGGGCCGCGACCCCGAACCGCCGCAGGGCCAGGTCGAAGATGGCCCGGTCGGGTTTGGTCAGCTTGGCGAAGCTGGACACGATGACGTCGGAGAAGCAGCTCAGGACCGGGAACATCTCCTGGGTGAGCGGCCAGACCTCGCCGTTGAAGTTGGTGATCGCGTACAGGTCGCGGCCGTCGGCGGCCAGGTCGGCCAGCAGTTCGGCCGTGCCGGGGATCAGGCCGCCGAGCGTCTCCGGCCACCGGTCCCAGTAGGCGCGGATCAGGCCCGCGTGTTCGGGGTATTCGGCGCTCAGTTCCGCGACCGCCTCGGCGGCGGGCTTACCCGCGTCCATCTGGGCGTTCCAGGCGGGGGAACACACCTCGGCCAGGAACCACTCGCGTTCGGTTTCGTCCGGGATCAGCGTGCGGAACAGGTGGCGCGGGTTCCAGTCCAGCACCACCCCGCCCAGGTCGAAGATGAGCACGGGCCGGGACCCGAGCCAGGCCGGGTCGTCGCTGGGGGCCATCAAGCTTCTCCCGGGGGGCCGGCCGGGGGGCCCGCCGGAGGACCCGCCGGGGGCAGGGTGGGCAGGCCGGGGGGCGGGCCGCCGGTGATCAGCTTTTTCAGCGCCGCGGTATCGAGGTGGTCGGCGACCAGGTCGCCGAGCCGGTCCAGGCGGGCTTGGCGCAGGGCCGCGAAGTCGGTGTCCGGGGCGGGCACGAAGTCTGTTTGGGTCCGGTGGGCCACCTCGGTCAGGAACCGGCGGCGGAACTCGTCATTCTCCAGGGTGCCGTGCCAGCTGGTCCCCCACACCGTGCCGTCCGGGCCGCCGCGCCCGCCGTCGAGGAACGGCTCGTAAAAAGCTCCTTCGGTTCGAATGATGCCGTGGTGGATCTCGTAGCCCACTACCGGCGCGCCGAGGGCCTGGCCTTCGGGGCGGCCCAGGATCTTCCTGGCCCCGAACTCGACCCGGGTCGGCAGCAGCCCGAGTCCGGCGACCAGGCCGGCCCGGGACTCGACCCGGTCGTCGATCTCGCGGGCCAGCATCTGGTAGCCGCCGCAGATGCCGAGGACGGGGCGGCCGGCGCGGGCGCGGTCTTCGATGGCCGTGGCCAGCCCGCGGGCGCGCAGCCAGTCCAGGTCGTTCACGGTGGCCCGGGTGCCGGGCAGGATGACCAGGTCGGCGTCGGCCAGCTCGGCGGGCTCGGTGGCCAGGCGGATGAGCACGCCCGGCTCGGCGGCGAGGGCGTCGATGTCGGTGAAGTTGCTGATGCGCGGGAACCTGACCACGCTGACGCGGAGGACTGCCGAGCCTGGCCGGAGGGGTGGGGTTCTCGTGGTTCTGGCGGTCAGGCGGCTGAGGGCCAGGGAGTCTTCGGCGTCGATGTCGAGGCCTTCGGTCCAGGGCAGGACGCCGAGCAGGGGCCGGCCGGTGAGCTGCTCCAGCATGACGTTGCCGCTGGCCAGCAGCTCCGGGGCGCCGCGGAACTTGTTGATCACGAAGCCGGCCACGAGCTCCTGGTCGGCGGGCGGCATCAGCGCCAGCGTGCCGTACATGGCGGCGAACACCCCGCCCCGGTCGATGTCGCCGACCACGATGACCGGCAGCCGGGCCGCGGTGGCCAGACCCATGTTGGCCACGTCGGTGGCGCGCAGATTGATCTCGGCTGGACTGCCCGCGCCTTCGCAGATCACTACATCGAAGGTCTGTCGCAGGCGTTCCAGGCTGGCCAGGGACACCTCGCGCAACTGGGCCGACATGGACCGGTAGGACAGGGCGTCGGCTTCGGCGGCGGGCTGCCCGAGGACCACGACCTGACTGCGCCGGTCACTGCCCGGCTTGAGCAGAACCGGGTTCATGTCCGCGGTGGGCTCGATTCCGGCCGCGGCGGCCTGCATGACCTGGGCCCGGCCGATCTCCGCGCCGCCCGGGGTGACGAACGAGTTCAGCGACATGTTCTGGGCCTTGAACGGCGCGACCCGCAGGCCCTGCCGGGCCAGCCACCGGCACAGGCCCGCGACCAGCACGCTCTTGCCGGCGTCGGAGTTTGTTCCGGCGACGAGGAGGGCGCCCTTCACGGGGCGTCCAGGGCTGGGGCCGTCGGGGCCGTTGGGGGCGTTGGGGGCTCCCGGGTGGGGATGAGGGCGGTCGCGGCGGCGAGGGCGGCGGCGGCCAGGGTGACGGCCAGGCAGAGCCGCCGGGCCCGGTGCACGTCGGCCGGCTCCGGCGGGCGGCCGTCGCCCAGTTCGGGCCGGTGCTCGGTGACCCCGTGGTACTGGCTGGACCCGCCCAGCCGCAGCCCGAGCGCGCCCGCGAACGCGGCCTCGGGGCGGCCCGCGTTGGGGCTGGGGTGGTGGCCCCCATCGCGCTGGGCGGTGCGCCAGGCCCGGACCGGGTCGCCGCCGGCCAGCGGGGCGCAGGCCGGGTCGCCGGCCAGTGGGGCGCAGGCCGCGGTCAGAGCCGCGGTCAGCCGGGCCGGAGCCCAGTTGAGCACGTCGTCCAGCCGGGCCGCGGCCCAGCCGAACCGGATGTAGCGGGGCGACCGGTAGCCGACCATGGCGTCCAGGGTGTTCACCGCCCGGTAGACGGCCAGCCCGGGCAGTCCGGCCAGCGCGCCCCAGACCAGCGGCCCGACCACGGCGTCGCTGGTGTTCTCGGCGACCGACTCGACCACGGCACGGGCGATCTCCTTGGGCCCGAGTTGGCTGGGGTCGCGGCTGCACAGGGAAGAGAGCTGCTGGCGGGCGGCCCCCAGATCGGATCGGTCCAGGGCCGCGACTGTTTTCCCGGCCTCGGATCGAAGGGAACGCCCGCCGGTGACGGCCCAGACCGTGATCGCGATCGCGGCGCCGCGGGCCAGCGGGTACCGGCGGGTCAGGCGGCTGGCGGCCGCGGCCGGCGCGGCGGCCAGCGCGACGCAGGCCGCGGTGTAGAGCGCCCCGCGGGTGCGGTCGTCGGCGTAGACGCGGCGTTCGAGGGCGGCGGCGGCCCGGCCGAACCCGGCCACCGGGTGACCGCGGCGGGGGTCGCCGAGCAGGGAGTCCAGGATTACGCCGGCCAGGAGGCCGCTGGCCAGGGCCAGGTCGCGGTGGTGGGGCCGGGGTAGGTGGGCTCCGCGAAGGGGGCGCTGGGGCTGGGGCTGCCGCTGGCGCTGGCGCTGGCGCTTCTTGCTGTTATCAGTCTGGCCGGCCACGCGACGGCGCGGAGCGGCCGGATCGAAGTCACGATCCGACCCTAGGCGAGAGCGCGGCCCGCGGCCGACCCGGGCAACCGGAGGCGGCGGAGCCCCTCCTGTAAGCGGGGGCGGCGGAGTCTCTCGTCGATCTCGGGGCGGCACGCTTCCAGCCAGGTCGCCGAGCGCAGCAGCCGCTCCACCACCCCCGCTTCCAGCATCCGGGTCCAGGCGCCCCCGTGCCGCCGGGCCCGGGCCGTGATCGTGGACCGCGACCGGCGCATCCAGAGCACCGCGACTGGCACCAGCCGGGCTCGCTCGGCGTAGGACAACCCGTAGGCCTGACAGAACACCGCGATCCGGCCCGGCACGTCGACGTTGGCGAAGGCGGGATCCCGGTCGCCCGGCGCGGCCAGCGGCGCCCAGTAGCGCAGTGTCTGGATGATGTCGACCAGCCGGGTACCCGGCCGGGCCAGGTCGAAGTCGATCAGCGCGTACGGCTCGGGCCCGTCTGGGCCCGGCCGGAAGATGACGTTCTCCAGGTTGATGTCGCAGTGGCAGACCAGCTCGGCGGGCCCGTCCACCCGCGGGGTGACCTCGCCGTCCCACTGCGCCCACGCCGGCGGCTCGAACCCCACGACCGCCTGGTGGTACCGCAGTTGGAGCTCGGCCAGCCGGGCCAGCGTCGCCTCGGACAGGGCGTAGGCGGGCAGCGGCCGGTGCGGCACCTCGCCGGGCAGGTAGGTGAGGACCTCCCGGTTCTCGGCGTCGATGCCGAGGACCCGGGGAGCGCCCTCGAAGCCGACGGCCTCGAGGTGGCGGAGCAGGGCGTGCACGGCCGGGGTGTGCGGGCGAACCGGGCGGCGGACGGTGCGGCCGACCCGGACCACGCCGTCGGTCATGTCTCCGCCGAGCAGAGGGACTTCCAAATGGGTGGGAGTCTCGCAGCTGTCCGGGGTACCAGGGGTGCTTGCGGCTGGTGGGGTGTCAGGTTCGTCCGGGGTGCCGGGACTGGCTGGGTCTCCGGGCTCGATTGAAGCGCCGGGTTCGGCTGGGGCGCCGGATTCGGCTGGGGCGCCGTCCGGGAGACAGGTGCCCCCTGAAGGCCACAGGCCGTCCCAGCAGGCCGGCATGCCCTGCTCCTCACCCGGAAACCCCCAGGACCGGAGGTCACCGCCACGATCTCGTATTACATATCCGTAATCCGGCAGGGCCCGGATGGCCGCCGAGTACCCCGCGGGCGTATACCCCTGCTCGATCAGGCGGCTGGCGTACTCCAGAACGATCACGGCCCGCTCGGCGTTCAGGGGGCTGCTGGGCTGGGCGGCTGCGGACTGGCTACCACCCGGCTCCGTGCTGGCGCCGGGCTCTTGGATTCCACTGGGCTCTCGGGTCCCAATGGGCTTCCGGGCCTCATCCGACACCGGGGCCTCACCGGCTACTTGGGCCCTACCGGCAGCTTGGGCCCTACCGGGCACTTGAGCCTCACCGGCCACGGGGCCCCCGCCGGACGGCTGGCGGTCGGGCTGGCTGTCGGCCTGGCCGCTACCGGGCTGAATGCGCCCGGAGGGCAGCAGGCAGATTTCGGCCGTACCCGGGCCACCTTTGTCATCATCTATCAACGGAATCGCGCGTTTTCGCTGATGGCTTGTGTGTGATTCTCTCGGATACTGGTGACGCTACCGCAGGACTGTCCCTCGACGTAAGCGGGGGCGCGCATGGCCGGGTCGGCCCAGCCGAGCGGAGCGCTGGCCGCCCCGTCGTAGCCAGCAGTCGGGTCGTCCGCGCTGGGCCCGAGCCCGCCGTCGCCATCGCCACCCTCATCCGCGCCAGAGTCAGCGGCATGATCCCGGCGCCATCGCTCCGGGCCGTCCGGCCGGAAATGACGTCCGTAATCAGAGGTTTCTTCCCGGAAGTCATAAAAAGTGACGATAAACGGCTACCGCCCGGAGTCGCTAGCCTGCCGAGCGTTTTGGTCACGATGCTTTACTTGCAATTTAGTTAACCGGTTATGCATATCGGGACATAAGATCGCTCCGGCATCTGAAGCCCGCTTCGCCACAGAAGCACCAGTAGCGATAAGGGCTTCCCGGACTCGTGGCCGCCCTGTTATCAACGGCTTAGCGCAGGGTACAGGCGTACTGAAGGTTTTCGATCTTCGCCCGGGGCCGGCCGGGAAAGGCCTTGTGGTGAAGGCCGCCAAGGCGGTCAGATCGGCCTGCGAGGGCCAGTCATAGCGGAGATGCGAAGGCCGTTGGCCGTCTTCGCCACTCGGACGAAACGGCGGCTGGCGACAGACAATTAACGGCTACTCCGGCCGGACAGGTATTCTTGGCCGTACTCCCGAAACATTTCGGCCATCCAATATCCCGGTCGTCGCCGCGCGGGGCGCCGAGGCCGCTCGATCGGCCCTTCCGGAACCCGGTCAACCCGCCCGTAATGCCAGGCCAGGCGTGCGGTACACAGCGACCTACCCGTGGCCGGGATGTGACCTTCACCCTGCACAATGAAGTGCCGGGCGCCCGTAGCTCAGTTGGATAGAGCAGCTGCCTTCTAAGCAGCCGGTCGCAGGTTCGAGTCCTGCCGGGCGCGCTTTCTGCCGCCTACCAGCGCGAACGCTGATCGTGTCGACGGCCGCCAGTAGCTACAGCGCTCATACAGCAGATAACTTTCGTACCTGGCTATCGTCCGCGGCATGGCGTCACGTATCCCACGGGCGGCGGCCGACGTAGAGGCCCGCCAGGTTTTGAAGCTGCTGGTCAGCTCCTGGATGCTAGCGCTCCGCGCCGATGGTAAGTCGATCAAGACCCTGAAGACCTACGGCGAGTCGGCCGACCAGCTGGTGGCCTTTCTGGCCAACCCTCCCCCCCTGTTGGAGGAGACGGCGGCCCTGCTGGATGCGATGGGCCCGGTGTCCGGGCCCGGGACATCACCGCAGACGCACCTGCGCGCGTTCATGAGCCACCTCCTAGAGCCTGCACAAGCCGAGCCACGGCCAACAACCGTTATCGAGGCCTCCAGCAGTGGTTTCGGTGGATGGCCAGCGAAGAGGAGATCGACTACTCCCCCTTCGCCAAGCTGAGCCCGCCCACGGTGCCGGAGGAACCAGTACCGAGCGTGGCGATCGAGGACATCCGCGCGGTTTTGGCCACCTGCAAGACGGCGGACCTTCGTCAACTTGCGGGACGAGGCGATCATCAGGCTGTTCTGCGACGCAGGGCTGCGTGTGTCGGAGATGGCCGGGCTGATGAAGGAAGCCGGACGACCGACCGGGTACCCCCACATCGACCTAGAGCAGCTGATGGCGTGGGTGCTTGGAAAGGGTAGCCGCTTCCGCGGCGTGCCGTTTGGCTCCAGGACCGGGCTGGCCGTCGACCGGTATCTGCGGGAGCGGCGCAAGCATCGGTATGCCTGGGCCGGAGCTGTGGTTGGGCGAGAAGATGCGCGGACCGCTCAGAGGTTAGCGGTATTTGAGCAGATGGTGGACCGCCGCTGCCCAGTCGTGGCCGGAGTTCCGCATGTGCATCCGCATCAGTTCCGGCATACCGTGGGCGCATGAGCACCGTAGGTCAGGCGGAGGACCGCGGGGACTTGAAGCGGCTGGGTGGCTGGAAGTCAGACCAAATGGTTGACCGGTACGGGGCCAGCGCGGCCGATGAACGGGCACGGGCCGATCTACCACAAGCCGCAGCTTTGGAGATCAAATCTCAGGCAGTCCTGACCTTGGAGGAAGTCTTTCGGCGCCGGGCGGCTGAGATTTAGAGCAAGCTTTTGCATATGGGCCCTACGGGCATGCTGGCCAGGCGGGACGCGCTCGGCTTCGGGCAGGGACGCCGTCCGGATCTATTTCCCGCTCGAACCTGGCCAGAAAGCCCTTACGGCCGGGCTCGGTGCGGGCGGCACGGTCAATCGTGCGCGACCACGAAACGTGTGCGCCGATACGACCGCGCTGCGCTGGTGTGCTGACCAGCGTCACAGCTTCTTCCCGCGTCTCTACGCTGCCCCGAGATACACGCATCGGACTCTCCTGACGCTCGATGCTCCCGGCCCATCGGGCGGCATCCCTTTGAGCCTGACCGCGCGAGTGTTCTACGCGATGACGACCTGAGCGTACCTCCCTAGGGAAGTAGGCTCAGGTCGGAGTCGTACCTGAGCCGGGATCGCGGCGACGTGCAATCCGCCGAGTAGGAGATAAATCGTGCTTTGTCGAGCAAATCGGTTTTTTGGAATTAACTAATATGTATCGACTAATGCCGCGTTCCGGATAGCAAGCTAGGCTATGCTTCATCACCAGCGGACCAGCGCAACCACGCATACCAGTATAAAAAGTATTTTCAGCGTCAAATTTCTTCCACACCAAAATTTTATTACTCCGGTTTAGGTATCGATGCCTGACTTTCGGGCCGGAGAGCTTAGCTGTGTTCATGGTATGCAGCAATCCCTATTAAAGCTTAACGCGAATTTGTGATGCGACTGAACGGGGGAAAGGTGCCGGACGACGAGTGGCGTCGCACAGATAATCACAGTGACACAAACTGGAGCCGCTCTGACTGGAATCAGCGTAACGGAAATTTGGAGCGTCGGACAGGTAAAGAAATTGCTCGCCGCGATGAAGGCCATCTGTCTCGCACGCGCAGAGAAGTCTCGAGACCGGTTGGCGGTTGGGAACGCGGCATGCCTACTAGTCGGACAAGTCCAACAGAACAACCACGACAGGTAGAGCGTCAGCGCTCGATCAACCTCCTTATCGCGTCCAGTGCAATAATCGTGGTACTGGTTATAACTATTTTCGCAGTAGTACCGGCAATCCGCTCGACAACCACATCGGATAAGAAACCAGCTGCGTCAACGCCGCAAGCGCTTCCTGCGACGCCGTCGCCCTCTCCTGACGCCGCCACAAAGAGTCCACCAAGTAGCCCGGTTCCATCGGCCCCGACGAGCCCCAGTGGTTCACCTCTGCTTTCAAACAGTCCTGCCCCGCCCTCATCTAGCGTCCCTACTTTGCCGTACGGCCAAGTCTCGTCTTCCACGTATCTGAGCGCTCCTGTCGATGCGAACGGCGGTGTTGATGAGAATTGGAATTCCGATGAGCAGATCTCAGGAAAAGATTATCCTGATAGCTCTATTTTCAGCTGCCCACTGAGCCAAGACGAAGAGCTTGACTGGAATGTTGCCGGCTATGACACTTTTACGGCGATGGTTGGGATAGCTGATTCCGAATCGAATGCTGTCGGTAAAACTTCTGATGTTAGTTTTCTTGATCAGAACGGAAGAGTACTGGGCCGGGCATCAATCTACTTGGGTCATCCTGAGTCAGTAAATATTGCCTTGCATGGAGCGGTCAGAATGAGCGTTGGATGTGCAGCCTCTCCGTCGAACCAAGGAGATTTTATGGTTACGCTAGGCAATGGAGCCCTTAACCGTAATTAAGTCGAGTCTGCCTTGCATTCGGTTAAGATTGATCGGGAATGCTTAGCTTCGCAGCGAAGCAACTAAGGCGCACTGACCCGTAGTGCACGCAGTAAACATCTTTATATTAATTAGATGCTCGTTCGAGGATTACGCTTCCGTTGTGGACGCGGACAAAGGGTCCGCCACCGTTCATGGCATCCGTCACGCGGACAGCGCGCGCTTCTGGCATCACGGCAATAGCCGTCGCGTGACAACCAGGCGACTCGGTCGGACTCGTCAGAGGTACGCTCCTCTCCCCCCGTCACCTCGCATACGAACGTGAGAGAGACGACGCCGAGCCGCATGTTTTTGTAGACGCCGCTTAGCCGCACAGGCTGAACCTTGAGACCGGTTTCCTCGAAGACCTCTCGGTACACGCCGTCTTCGGGAGTCTCGTCCAGTTCCAGGACTCCGCCAGGCGGGACCCGGCCCCGGTTCCATCGTCGGAGCGCTTGATGGCGAGGACTCGGCCGTCCTC
>CAWHFP010000027.1:0-16510 GCA_963828445.1 uncultured Actinomycetes bacterium | reverse complement strand
CGCACCTTCACGAGTAGAGCTACTGGCCGCTGGGGTGGTTGCGGCGCAACCGCAGGCCGGCGGCGACGGCCAGCAGCATGCCCGACCCGATCAGGGTCAGCCACGGCGCCGGCGAGTCCGGCCGGCGAGGCGCGGTACCGCCGAACCCGGTCTGGGCGCCACCCGCGGGCGCTTGGCCGCTTCCGGCCGCGTCCTCCAGGTTGACAACCTCCTGCCCGTGGGCCCCGTCGAGGACCACCAGGGTGTGGATGCTGCCCGGAGCCAGCGCGATATTGGCGGTCACACCTCCGCCACCGGCGCTCACGGACACTTTCTCCGTGCCCGGCGAGACGGCCTGATAAGACGTCACGGAAGCGAAGGGCAGTCTGCTCGCGATGACCTTCCCGGCCCAGCTCACCCTGACCACCCGCTGCTGCACCGACGCCTGAATGATCCGCACCAGGGCCTTCCCGGCGGGGGTGGTCAGGTCGTCAGGCAGAATCCGGAGGCGCAGGCCAGACCGGGGTCCCACCGCCGCCGCCGTATAGGCGTGACCAGCCGTGACCGTCAGGCTGGCCGACAGGACGGGCGGGCCCGCTGAGGGAGCACCCGCGGTGCGCATAGCGACGGTGTAGTCGCCCGCGCCCACCTGTTCGTAAGGAGAAACCGTGCCGTAGGCGACATGGTGAAGGACGATATGCCTGCCGGAACCACCGAACGAATAGAGGTAGACGTCCACGGCTGGCATCTGGGGGGAAAGGTGCGCCACCCGGATCCAGCCGGTGTTCGGGGAAGCGGACGACACCGACGCATTGGCCGCCACAGGAACCCCGAGCAACAGGGCCGAGGCGGCCAGCAGCAGAGCGACCCGGCTGATGATCGATATAAATTTCATATGGGTGCCTCCTCGGGAAGCATGGCGCCTCGGTAATAGGCCACCGACGTCAGGAGGCTCCGGCGTCCATCAGACCCGGGGCATCGAACCGCATGGTGACCAGCGACTTTCCGCCGGCCGTACGGGCTACGGACACCGAGGCCGGCCGGTACGCCCCCTGCTGAGCACGCAGGAACGCCAGCACCGCTGAGGTGCCCGCAGGTGAGCTTGCGCTGATTTCGGCCTCGCGCCGCGGAACCGCCGGGCCGGCCTCGGGCTGCGGCGCATCGAACGCCATCAGCCGGACCGGCATCCCGGCCGCCAGTACCGACAGGGTCGCCAGCAGACGGGAGTCGGCCCCACCGGCCCGCAGGACCGCCCGGGCGGCCGGGGCGACCTGGATGTTCTGGTCCCGGAGCAACTGCGCTCCGGCTGAGACCAGGAAGGCGTGCTCGGCGGTGAGCTGGGCGTTGAAGGCGGCGGCGCCGTCCGGGGCGGTCATCCGGACCTCGACCCGATCGGCCCCGGAGCCGAAGCCCGCGATCACCAGCGGCGCGAAGGCCGTGGCCAGGCTGGTCCCGAACTGATGCCGCAACGTGGCGTGGAGACGACCAGACCGGAACCCAGCGGCCGGCCGACCGACGGCGGCAGCGTCCGCAACCGGGTGGCCGGAATGCTGGTCTCGCGTAGTTGCCGGCACATCGCTGGATCGCACGAGACCGTCACGCCCGGGCTGACCTGCTGGGCGATCCACGCCGCGGCCTGCGCGCGGTTCGCCGCCCCCGGCTGCGGCGGGGCGAACGGCCCCGGCTGCCCGGCTCCGGCCGCGGCCAGCGCGCCGCCGATCACGATCGACAGGGCACAGAGCGCGCCCAGGGTGACCGTCCACCGCTGCCTGCGGCTGGCCTGGCCCCATCCGACCGCGCGGCGGACGCCGAACCAGGGGCGCACCACGAGCACGGCCAACGCCAGCTGAAGGTGCCGGGCCGCCGACGGTGCGTATCCGCTCATATCTGGCATTCGGGCCGGACCGGCAGCCAGATTGGTCAGGAGTCAACCGGTTCTCGGCCGGTCGTGGTCTAGTCCTGGCCGGTCGTGGTCTAGTCCTGGCCAGTCCTGGACCAGAAAATCGTGATCCGGCGCAATCCAAGCCGTCAAACGCGACGAATACCCCGTACAGCACGATCTCAGCCACCATGGCATCGATTGGCGGGGCGTCTCCATGCGGTCCAGGCACGTACGACCGGTCACGCTGATCCTGGCCACCGGTTTCCTCCTTATCTTCGGCGGCGTCACCACCATGGTCATGGCCGTCGCGTCGTCGGCTTCGGTCACGCCATCGGCGTCGCCGTCGGTCACGCCGTCGACGTCAGCCCCGGCGTCGGCCCCGGCCACGCCGTCGGCCTTGGCCACGCGGTCGCCGGGCGGGGCGCCCAGCACAGAGGTACCGGGGCAGCTGGCAACGAGCACCCCGGCCACGCCGTCCAGCCCGGCTCGATCGTCCAGTCCGGCCGTCTCACCGTCCGCGCCGGTGCCGAGCAGCACCGGCAGTCCCGCGGCTTCCTCCCCCGGGTGGGCCGCGGGCCACCGGCACCGTTCTTCGCCAGCGCCGTCGCCGTCGTCGTCACGCTCGCCTTCGTCGTCACCTTCGCATTCGTCGACACCGGCCCAGCCGTCCGTGACCGTCTCGGCGTCAGCGTCGAACGTGTCGCCGGGCGGCACGATCCTGTTCCGAATCTTCGCTTCGGCCGGTTCCTGGGAGGCCGGCGAGATCACGACCGCCCTCACCACCAGCTCGAAGGAACCGGCGTTCAGCGCGCCGGAGTACACGATCGCGGGTTGCACCTGCCACCTGGCTAGCGCCAGCTACGGGTTGACCCTGCCGGCCGGACAACCGGCCGGGCCGCAGATCGAAGCGCGGGTCAGCGTGCCCACGACCGCCCCGGCCGGGGAGACCATCCGGTTCTCCGCCACCGTCTCGGTCGCTCACGGGAGCGGTCCACCCCTGACCGCCACGAACGGCGCCCCCGCGGTAACCGTGGCGGCGGCGCCCGCATCGCCCAGTCCCGCGGCCAGCCCGAAGTCAGTGGCGGCCTCCCCTTCCCGGGGTTCTACGTCGGGCGGCTCATCGTCGGGCGGCTCATCGTCGGGCGGCTCGGCCTCGGGTAGCTCAGCCTCGGGTAGCTCGGCCTCGGGCAACCTGGGCGGAACGGCATCCAGCCCGCTGGGGACGGCCAGCGGCCTCGGCGCGGGGTTGACCGGCGGCGTCGGCGCGGCGGCCATACCGATCGGGGCGCTCCCGATCATTGGTTCCAGCGCGTCTGGACACACGGTCAACGTTCCGGCGGGGAGCGCCGCCAACCTGTTCCCGCAGATCACCCCGTCCGCGGTACCCAGCCACGCGCCAACGACGGGGCCGGGCGCCCAGCCGGGCCAGGGAGCCGTGGCCGTCGCCGCGACCAGCCCGATCTCGCTGACCGGCAGCCAGCTCGGGTCACAGATCATAGGGCTGATCGTTCTGCTGCTCGGCGTGGCGGTCGTGGCCACCGGGGTCTCGGTGCGCAAGGTACAGGCCGCCGCGAAGCCCAGCACCTAGCGCCACTCCCCCGGCGGCAGCTCCCCTGGCGGCCCGGGCCGGGGCGGGCGAGGTAAATCAGGTGCGTTCAGGTGGGCCGGGCGGCTAGGACTGAGCTATGCCGGAGCTGATTTCACCCGATGGGCGGGTGCAACTGTCGTTCCTGACCGGGATGAAGGAATTTCAGGCCGAGGGCCGGGGCGGTATGGACGACAACCACTCGATGCTCGGCCGCGAGATTCAGCTGTGGGGAGACGGCTGGGAGGACCCGGCCGTCTTCGCGGAGTACACGGCCTGGTTGCGGGCGGACGCACAGGAGGGCTCGTCGCGGCCGCCCGGATTCGTGCCCGCGACCACGATGTGGTGGGCCGACGGTGACGAGTACCTGGGGCGGATCGCCATCCGGCACCGGCTCACGCCGGCGTTGCTGCTGGTGGGCGGGCACATCGGCTACGACGTCCGGCCGTCGGCCCGGCGCCGTGGCCACGCCACCTCGATGCTGGCCGCGGCGCTGCCGGTGGCCCGCGGCCTGGGCATCGACCGAGCCCTGCTCACCTGCCTCAACGACAACATCGGGTCGCGCAAGGCCATCGAGGCCAACGGCGGCGTGCTGGACAACGAGCGCGACGGCATGCTCCGGTTCTGGGTCCCGACCGGATGACGGGGCCGGCCGGGAGGGCCGGCTGGCCGGGAGGGCCGACCGGTCCGGAGAGCCCACCGGCCGGGAGGTTGGCGGGCCGGTAGGAGAGCATGGGCCTCATGCGGGTGACGGTGCTGGGCGCAGGGGCGGTGGGGCTGACCACGGCGATCCGGCTGCTGGAAGCGGGCTGCGACGTGCGGGTGGTGACGGCGGCGCCGATCGAGGCGACGACCTCCTGGATCACGGCCGGGATCTGGTTCCCGACCCACGTCGGGCCGCCGGACCGGGTCGCGGCGTGGGGGCAGCGGACGTACGGCGTGCTGGCGGAGCAGGCCCGGGACGCGGTGCCGGGAGTGGTGATGCGGGAATCGCTGGCCCTGTACCGGGAACCGCCGGGGCGGCCGGACTGGACGGCGGCGGTGGGGCCGGTGCGGGCCGCCTCGCCTGGTGAGCTTCCGGCCGGGTACCGGTACGGGCTGCGGTTCGCGGTGCCGCAGGCCGAGATGCCGGTGTATCAGCCCTGGCTGGCCGGGCAGGTGCGGGAGCGGGGCGGCGAGATCGTCCGGCAGCAGGTCGGTGACCTGGCCGAGCTGGCCCGGGACGGGGTGGACGCCGTGGTCGACTGCCCCGGGCTGGGGGCCCGGGAGCTGGTCGGCGACCTGTCCGTGTATCCCGTGCGGGGGCAGATCGTGCGGGTCAGGAACCCCGGGGTGACCATGTCGGTGCGGGACGAACACCATCCGGCCGGGCGGGCCTACGTGCACCCCCGGAGCGCCGACTGCATCCTGGGCGGGACGCTGGATGAGGATCAGTGGGACACGACTCCGGACCCGGCTACCGCTCAGTCGATCCTGGACCGGTGCGCCTCGATCGTGCCGGAGGTGGCGGGGGCTGAGGTCATCGAGACTCTGGCTGGGCTCAGGCCCGGGCGGCCGGAGGTGCGGCTGGAGGAGGGTGAGCCGCTGGCTGGGGATACCCGGGTCGTGCACAACTACGGGCACGGCGGGGCCGGGATCACGTTGAGCTGGGGCTGCGCCGAGAACGTCGTCGAACTGCTCCGGGGCGGCCCTGCATGATCCATTGCCCGGTGGCGTTGGCAGTCGTATTCGCTGCAACTGCTGCCCGGCGATGGATCTTGAGAGGGGTGGGGTGGCTGGGGCACCCGGGTAGAGTCCGGAGCTCCGGGGGTTAGAGGTCGCGGCGCATGGAGAGGCGGGGCCAGCGGTCCAGGCCGTGGGCGGCCTCGGTGGCGCGGATGGCGCGAAGGCCGGGGGTGACCTCGGGCTCCGGGAGGGGGCGGAAACCCAGGCGCTGGTAGTAGGGGGCGTTCCAGGGGACCTCGGTGAAGGTGGTCAGGGTCAACGCCGGCTGGGCGGCGGCCCGCGCGACGGACGCGGCGTGCTCGATCAGGGCGCGGCCCAGGCCGTGGTGGGCCCAGGAGGCGTGGACGGAGACCTGCTCGATGTGGAGGTTGCCGTCGACGGGGTCGGCGACCAGGTAGGCGACGGGGTGGTCGCCGGCATCGGCGGTGACCCAGGCGCGGGCGGCCTGCTGGTAGCGGGTCAGCTCCGCCACGGTGAACGGGGCGTCGTCGGCGATCTCGGGCATGCCGATGGCGCGGAACGCCTCGCCCGCCGAGCGCTCGATGTCCTGCAGGGCCGCGAAGTCGGCCGGGGTGGCCGGGCGGATACGCATCAGGTGGTCCCGGGGGGCGGGCCGACCGAGTCCCGGTGGACCAGGCTCATGGGGTCGCAGATCATCACGTCGGCGGCGGTGACCGGGTCCTGGGCCTCGATGCGGGCGATCAGGGCGTCGACGGCGGCGCTGCCCAGCTCGGCCAGGGGCATGGCCACGCTGGTCACCGGGACGTCGAGGAAGGCCAGGCACTCGTCTTCGTCCAGGCTGACCAGGGACATGGCCCCGGGCACGGGCAGGCCGGCACCGCGCAGGGCGGCCATGACACCGAACATCTGGTTCAGGCTGCCGACCGCGCAGGCCGTGGGGAGCA
The DNA here is from genome assembly GCA_963828445.1 of uncultured Actinomycetes bacterium. Taxonomy (GTDB): domain Bacteria; phylum Actinomycetota; class Actinomycetes; order Streptosporangiales; family Streptosporangiaceae; genus Bog-532. Next base: position 10,434 of record CAWHFP010000027.1, on the reverse strand, counting down.
TGCCGGTGGTGGCGCTCCGGCGGAGCAGGCGCTGGGTGGCGTCCCAGCCGCCCTCCTCGGTGACGTCGGCGTGCAGCACGGTGAGCTGCAGGTGCCGGGCCGCGCAGGCCCGCCGGGCGGCCAGTTCCCGCCGGTGCACGGTGTCCACCTCGACCGGGCCGTCGATGAGCGCCACCCGCTGGTGCCCCAGCGCGGCCACATGATCCAGGAACAGCCGCACCGCGGCCGGCTCGTCCATGACCACGTCGTTGCCGCGCTCGGGACCACGCCGGTTCACGTAGACGTGCGGCACGGCCAGCAGCCCGTGGGCGCTGCCTTCGGTGTGGGCCGGGATCCGCAACGAGGTGGCCAGCAGCAGTCCGTCGGCCCGGCTCTCGTCGACCAGGTAGCGGTAGGTGGCGGGCGGCTGGGCCTCGTCCATCTCGTCTTCGATGATCATGACCGCGTAGCCGCGCTCGCTGGCCCGCTGCAGGGCGCCGCGCTGGAGCCGGACCCAGATCGGGTTGCGCAGCAGCGGGACGACGAAGGCCAGCGCGCCGGTGTGCCGCCGCTTGAGCGCCCGGGCCAGCGCGTTGGGCCGGTAGCCCTGCTGCTGGGCGGTGCGCCAGATCTTCTCGTAGATCTCCGGCCGCACCGACTGGGCCGGGTCGCCGTTGAGGACCCGGGACACGGTGGAGGTGTGCACGCCGACCGCCTCGGCGATGTCGACCAGCCGGGCGGTGCGGCGCCCGGCCTTGCGCGGAGCCGGGACGGGCGGCGGCGCGGTCACACGGTCTCGGCGACGGTGCGGGTCAGCAGGATCGACGCGCAGAACGACCGGAACGTGGCCAGCGGGTCGTCGCCGCGGTAACGCAGCTGCCGGGGCCCGGTCCGTTCCACGCCGCGCACCCAGCTGGCCGCCTCGGCGATGTCGGTGGTACGCACGTCCACCTCGAGCACGGCCTGGCCCAGCGGCGGCGGCGTCGCCTCGGCCGCGCCGCGGACGGCCGCTTCGGCCGCCTGGAAGATCAGATCGCAGGCCCGCTCCGGGTGCAGGCTGTGGGCGGCGATCCGGCTGACCGGTTCCTTGACCACCGCCGAGTGCACGCCGGGGATGAGCGCCTCGGTCTCCTCGCAGGCCACCCGGTCGCCGGTGACCAGCACCACCGGCACGCCGTAGTGCGCGGCCACCAGCGCGTTGATGCCGGCCTCGCCGGTCACCACCCCGTCCAGCCGGGCTTCGGAGACCGCGCGCGGGTTGTAGGTGTGGGACAGCCCGGCCGGGGCCCCGATCGAGCCGTGGTAAGAGACGAACAGCACGGCGTCGAAGCTGCCGTCCAGCCCCTGCATCATGTAGAGCGGCTTGTGGCTGCCCGAGATGTAGGACGCCTGCCCGGCCAGGGCGTCCGGCGGCAGGTTACGCATGGTGGAGTGCGAGTCGTTGACCACGATCTCGGTGGCCCCGCCGGCCACGGCGCCCTCGATGGCCGCGTTGACCTCGGCCAGCAGCAGCCGCCGGCCCGCGACCGCTTCCGGGCCGTCACCGACGCACTGGGCCCAGTCCACGACCCCGGCCGTGCCCTCCATGTCGCTGGACAGAAAAACCTTCATGCTTGCTCCGGAACGGTCGGGGCGGACGTGGTGGCAGGCACCGGAGTGAAAGCGTAGTGGCAGGCGGCCTGGTGCCCGGCCTCGCCCGGCCCGTTGACCAGGGCCGGGTCCTCTCGCTCGCACCGAGGCTGGGCTATCGGGCACCGGGTCCGGAACCGGCAGCCGGCCGGGATGTTCAGCGGGCTGGGCGGGTCACCGACCAGCGCGGGCGGCCCAGCCTCCCCGGCCGGATCATCAGCCGTGTCGTTGGTGAGGCGCGGGATCGCGGCCAGCAGGCCCCGGGTGTAGGGGTGGCGCGGGTCGCGGAACAACTGCTCGGTCGGGGCCACCTCGACGATGCGGCCCAGGTACATGACGGCCACCCGGTCACACAGATGCCGGACCACGGCCAGGTTGTGCGAGATCAGCAGCAGGGTCAGGCCCAGTTCCTGGCGCAGGTCGCGGAGCAGGTTGAGGATGGTGGCCTGGACGCTGACGTCCAGCGCCGACACCGGCTCGTCGGCGACCAGGATCTCCGGCCGCAGGGCCAGCGCGCGGGCGATGGCCACCCGCTGCCGCTGGCCACCGGAGAACTGGCGCGGATAGGCGCCGAGGGCGCCCTCGTCCAGGCCGACCAGCCGGATCAGGTCCGCGCTGACCGAACGCACCTCCTCGCGGGGCACCACGTGGTGCACCCGCAGCAGTTCGCCGAGCATGCTGCCCACGGTCAGCCGCGGGTTGAGCGATGAGTACGGGTCCTGGAACACCATCTGGATGCGGCGCCGGTCGTCCCGCGATCGGCGGGACGGCAGCACGCGGCCTTCGAGCTGAATCTGGCCACCATCGACCGGCTGCAGCCCGGCCAGGGCCAGGGCCAGGGTGGACTTGCCCGATCCGGACTCGCCGACCAGGGCCAGCGCCTCGCCGCGGCGGACCTCCAGATCGACCCCGTCCACCGCCCGCAGCAGCCGTTCCACGTGGTGCAGCCGCGCCACCAGCTTGGAGAAGGCCGGGAAGTAGACGGCCAGGTCGCGGGCGGTCAGCAGTGGCTCGGCCGCGGGGCCGGCCGGGTGCTCCGAAGTCACGGACTCCTCCGGGGTCTGGGGCGCGTTCACTGGGCGGCCCGATCGGCGGCCAGGGCCTGCTGGCAGCGCTCGGAGTGCAGGCAGCGGGTGGCCCGGTCGCCCGGCAGCAGCCGCAGCGGCACCGCGCCGGTCCGGCAGTCGTCCTCGACGAAGTCGCAGCGGGGGTGGAACCGGCACCCGTCGGGCGGATCGATCAGGCTGGGCGGGGCCCCGGGGATGGGCCGCAGCGAGTCCTGCACGTACTCGACGTCGGGCGCGGACCGGACCAGGCCCAGCGTGTACGGGTGGCGGGGATCGAGCAGCACGTCGCGGACGTCGCCCTGCTCCACGATCTGGCCGCCGTACATCACCGCGACCTGCTGGCAGACCTGGGCCACCACCGGCAGGTCGTGGGTGACGAAGACCAGGCTCACCCCGGACTCCTGGCAGAGCCGGACCAGCAGGCGCAGGATCTGGTCCTGGATGGTGACGTCGAGCGCGGTGGTCGGCTCGTCGCACAAGATGATCTCGGGCTCGCAGGACAAGGCGATGGCGATCATCACCCGCTGCCGCATACCGCCGGAGAACTCGTGCGGGTAGGCGCGGTAGCGGCGCTCCGGGTCGGGGATGCCGACCCGGCGCATCAGCTCCAGGGTCCGCTCCTGCGCCTTGGCCCGGCTGTAGCCCAGGTGGATCCGGGGTCCCTCGGAGATCTGCTGGCCGACCCGCATGACCGGGTTCAGCGCGCTCATCGGCTCCTGGAAGATCATCGAGATCTTGGGGCCGCGGACCCGGTTCAGGGTGTGCTGGTCCAGCGTGAGCAGGTCGGTGCCGTCCAGCCGCACCTGCCCGGAGGCCACCTGCGCCTCCGGCGGCAGCACGCCCAGCACGGCCTTCAGGGTCATGCTCTTGCCGGACCCCGACTCCCCGACCAGGCCGAGGGCCTCGCCCCGGGGCACCTCGAACGAGACCCCGTCCACGGCCCGGACCACCCCACGCCGGCTGGCGATCCGGACCCGGAGGTCGGCTACTTCGAGCACATTGCCCGGCTGCGGTTCGGTCATGATTGCCCCGGACGGAGGACGTCGGCGAGCCCGTCGCCGATCAGGGACAGGCCCAGCCCGACCAGCACCACGACCAGGCCGGGGATGGTGGTCAGCTGCCAGTGGGTGGACAGGAAGTTCTGGCCGTCGTTGATCATCGAACCCAGATCGGCGGTCGGCGGCGGCACCCCCAGTCCGAAATACCCGAGCGTCACGATGGCCAGGATGTCCTGCACGATGTCGGACATCGCATAAATGAAGGCCTGGCTGATGACGTTCGGCAACAGGTGGCGGCCCATGATGCGCAGGCTCGACAGGCCCCCGGACTGGGCGGCCAGCACGTACTCCTGGCGCTTGGCGACCAGGATCTCCCCGCGCACGATCCGGGCGTAGGAGACCCAGCCGACCGTGGTGATCGCGATGTAGATGCTGCGCTCCCCCGGCCCGAGCACGAACACCAGCGCGATGACCAGGACGTAGAACGGGAACGCGACCACGATGTCGACCAGCCGCATCACGACCACGTCGACCCAGCCGCCGAAGTAGCCGGCCAGGCTGCCCAGCACCGTGCCCAGCACGAACGGGAACAGCACCGCGATGAACGCGATCCGCAGGTCGACCCGCAGCCCGTAGAGCAGCCGGGTGAACGTGTCCCGGCCCAGCTGGTCGGTGCCCAGCAGGTGGTGCGCGCTGGGCCCGAGCAGCGAGTCGGTCAGGTTCTGGGTGGTGGGGTTGTAGGAGGTGATCAGCGGCGCGGCCAGGGCCGCGATGACGATGACCCCGATGATGATGATCCCGGCCATCAGCGCGGGCTGCCGGTACCAGCGGCGGCGGGCGCGGCGCTCGGCGGCCGACGGCACCACCGGGGTGCCCGGCCCCGAGCCGGCCGGGAGGGAGACAGTGCTCATCAGTCGAACCGCACTCTCGGGTCGAGGGCCGCGTAGGCCATGTCGGCCAGCAGGTTGATCAGGACGACCAGGACCGCGAACACCAGGGTCACCCCCTGCACCACCGGGAAGTCCCGCTGGAAGATCGAGTTGATCATCAGCTGGCCGACGCCGGGGATGGCGAACACGTTCTCGATGATCACGGTGTTGCCGATCAGGAAGCCGATGTTGATGCCCAGCACGGTGACCGCGGGGATCACCGCGTTGCGCAGCACGTGCCGGAAGAACAGCCGGGCGCCCGGCACGCCCTTGGACCGGGCGGTGGTGATGTAGTCGGCCCCCAGCACGGTCAGCATGCTGGCCCGCAGGCTGCGGATGACCACCGGGGCCAGGGCCAGGGCCGCGGTCAGGCTGGGCAGGAACATCGACCGCAGGTGGCCGAAGAACCCGTTGCCGTACCCGCTGACCGGGAAGGCGTGCAGGTCGATCCCGAGCAGCAGGATGAGCAGGAAGGCCAGCCAGAACGACGGCATGCCCAGGCCGAGCAGGGGCACGGCCCGGACCGCGTGGTCCCGCAGCCCGCCCTGGCGGCTGGCCGCGGTCATGGCCAGCGGCACGCTGATCAGCACGGACAGCAGCGCCGCGTAGATGATCAGCCACAGCGTCGGGGCCAGGTGACCGAACACCAGGCTGGTGGTGGACTGGCCGTAGTACAGGCTCTGGCCCAGGTTGCCGTGGAAGAGCCGGTCCAGGAACAGCCAGTACTGATCCCACAGCGGGCGGTTGAGCCCCCATTCCTGGTGCAGGATGGCGATCGCCTTGGGCGTCGCGTGGATCCCCAGGATGCTCAGGGCTGGGTTGCCCGGGATCAAGTGGACCATGAAGAACACGATGAACGTCACGCCGAAGGCCACCGGTACGAGCTGCAGCAACCTTCGGCCGACGAACGCCATCCGCCCCATGAGCGGCCGCCTTTCCGCTGCCTGCCGTTACTTACTGAGCCAGACGTTTTCGAGGTGGTAGTTGCCGAGCGGGGTGACGTAGAAGCCGTGCACGCTGGTCGTGCTGGCGTAGGCGTAGGGCGAGTAGTAGAGGAAGCGCCATGAAGGCGTCGGCGGCGGCGTCGGACTGGATCGTGTTGTAGAGCGACTGGCGCGCCGAGGTGGACAGGGTCTGCTCGGCCGCGTGCACGTCCTTGACCACGGTCGGGTTGTTGTAGCCGGTGAAGAAGGACTTGGCGCCGGCCGTTCGGGTCGACGCCGAAGGTGGCCAGCTCGTCCGGGTCGGGGATGTCCATCGTCCAGTAGGTCAGGGTCAGGTCGTACTTGAGCGCCTGCTGGTTGGTGTTCACCGTGTTCGGGTCGAGCTGCTGGATCTTGAGCTTGATGCCGAGCGGCTTCAGCTCGGACTGCAGGATCGTCGCCACCGTGACCTGGTCGGAGTTGCCGGAGTCGACCAGGATCGTGGTCGAGAAGCCGCTGGGCACGCTGGACTTGGCCATCTCGGCCTTGGCCTGGCTCAGGTTGTACTGCAGCCCCTGGGTGGACGCCTGGTAGTAGGGCACCTGGGGCGGGAACAGCGAGTTGGCCGGCTTGCCGTTGCCGAACAGGACCGCCTTGACCAGGGCCTGCCGGTTGATGGCGAAGGAGATGGCCCGCCGCACGTGCACGTCCTGGAGCGGCTTGACCTTCTCGTTGATGTCCAGGTAGTCGGTCCGGGTCGACGGGAACAGGTGCAGGTCCACGTTCTGGGTGCTCTTCAGCGCGGCCACCGTGGACCAGGCCGGGAACTCGTCGATCTGGGCCTGGCCGCCCTTGAGCTGGAGCTCACGGGTGTTGTCGCTGGGGATGTCGGTCCAGGTCACGCTGTTCAGGTACGGCTTGCCGGGCTCCCAGTAGTTGGTGTTCTTGACCAGCTTGAGGGCCGAGCCCTTGTGCCAGTAGGCCCACTTGAACGGCCCGGTGCCGACGGGGGCGTTGTAGAACTGCGTCTCGGTCTTGCCGCCGTAGTTCTTGGGCACGATGCCGTTGGAGAACAGTGACAGGTCGGCCAGCAGCGGCGCCCACGGGTACTTCAGGGTGATCACCACCGTGCCCGCGTCCGGCGCCGAGACCGACTTGATGGCGGTGTCGATGTAGCCCCAGCCCTGGGACGCGGCCTTGGCCTGATCGATGGAGAACACCACGTCGGCCGCTGTCATCGGCGTCCCGTTGGAGAACTTCACGCCCTTGCGCAGGGTGAAGGTGTACGTCTTCTTGTCGGCCGAGACCTTGTAGGAGGTGGCCAGCTCGGGCGTGACGCCCTTGCCGTTCGGCGTGACCGTGTACAGCGTCTGGAAGATCTGCTCGAAGACCCAGATCGACTCGTTGTCGAACACGGTGGTGTTGTTCATCGACTGGGAGTCGGCGGTCCGGGCGATGACCAGGTTGCCGCCGCTGACCGGTTTGCCGCCCGAGCTCCCCGACGAGGAGGACGAGCCGGACGAACCGCAGGCGGCCAGAACCGCGAGTGCGCTGGCCGCCACCAGGATGCGCACGGCAGTGGATCGGAAAGTCACGAAAGCTCCCTCAGGTGTCCGGGGAGGACCGTTATCGGTCACGGGGGGTAATGGGCGCACCAGCGCGCAGGACGGGTAGTGGTTTCGGTCCCGAGGGGCCAGCAACCGCCGTTTGTAGGCAAGACCATGGATCTGAGCCGAGGACAAACCTTTGTCCTAGACAATGGGGCCCCGGCGGCGGGATGTAAAGGGGCAAATTTTCCTGGAACGGGACTTTTACAAACGTGTAACCAAGTCACCCAGATTCGCCGGTTCCGTTCCGGCGGTTACGTGTTGTAGCGTTCCCGCCGAGTCCTCCCTGGTTTTCGGCTGGTACACGAGGGGCGCGAGGTGCTGATGAGTCACGACGACCGGCTCGCGGCGGTGGCGCTGGCTCGGGTGGGCGGGTGCCCGGTGGCCGAGGTCGCCTCCGAGGCCCGCTGGCGGCCACTGCTGATGGCGCTGTCGTCCCAGCTGGAGGCCGTGGCGCCGATTGGCGCCTATGGAGCCGGGGGGCGCACTGAGAACGCCCGGCTGGATGAGCTGGCGGAGGGGGCGGAGAGGCCCTTGGTGGCGCGGCTGGGCGAGGTGCTGGACGGGATCGAGCGCGGACGGCGGGCGGCCGGGGAGCCCAGCCTGGAGTTGCTGGCCGCCTATGAGCGGCTGGAGCGGCGGGGGCGGCCGCTCAACGCGGTGGCCGCGGTGGCCCCGGTGGTGGATCCGCCCGCGGCCGCGGCCGCGGGCCCGGCCGGGCTCACCGCTGGCCGGGCGGGCGGTGGCGATCAAGGACATCATCGCGGTGGCGGGCCTGCCGACCCGCTGCGGCAGCCCGGCCAGCGACCCGGCTCCGGCCCGGGGCGACGCGGCCCTGGTGACCAGGATCCGGGCCGCCGGCGGTGAGGTGCTCGCGGCCAGCCAGTGCCTGGAGTACGCGGCCGGGTTCGCCCACCCGGACATCGGGGACACCCGCAACCCGCGCGACCGGTCGCGCACCTCGGGCGGCTCCTCGGGCGGATCCGCGGCCCTGGTCGCGGCGGGCGTGTGTGACCTGGCCGTGGGCACCGACACCGGCGGGTCGATCCGGATCCCGGCCGCCTACTGCGGGGTGGTGGGGTTCAAGCCGACGCAGGCGGCGGTCCCGGTCGACGGGGTGTTCCCGCTCGCCCCCAGCTGCGACCACGCGGGCACGCTCACCGCCGACGTGGCCGGGGCGGCGGCGATGTTCGAGGCCATGGCGGACCCCGGCCGGACCGGCGGCCACGGCCGGGTGGACGAGCCCGGGCCGGTGCTCGGCCTGCTCCCCCAGCAGCTGGCCGACGCGTCGGTGACCCCCGAGGTGCGCGCCGCGATCCGGGCCGCGCTGGACCGGCTGGCCGCGGCCGGCTGGGACATCCGGGAGCTGACCGCGCCCTGGCTGGACCGGCTGCGGGGATGGGAGGACACGCTGGCCACGATCGTGGCCCGGGAGGCCGCCGAGGTCCACCGGGGCCGGGACCAGAGCCGCTACGCCGCGGGCACGCGGGCGCTGCTGGACTTCGGCGCCGGGGTGAGCGACCAGCAGTACGCCGCGGCCCGGGCCGAGGCGGCCGAGCTGACCGCGGCCGTCGACGGCAGCCTGGCCGGGGTGGCCGCGCTGGCCGGCCCCACCGTCGGCTACCCGGCGCCGGACCAGGACCCCCCGTTCGGGACCGACACCGACCACGGCGAAGGCCGCTTCACCGGCCCCTACAACCTGACCGGCCACCCGGCGATCTCGCTGCCGGTCCCCACCCGGGGCCTGCCCGCCGGCCTGCAGCTGGCCGGCCGCCGGGGCGGGGACCGGGCCCTGCTGCGGGTGGCCGCCGCGGCCGAACGCCTGCTCAGCAGCTGACCAGCTCGTTGCCCACCGACCGCTTGACCACCGAGAGAGGGAGCACCCAGCGATGGCGACCACGGTGAAGTACCGCACGCTCGACCTGGCCGGCGCGGCCACGCCAGTGATCGAACTGACCGGCGACCAGGACGGGCCGCGGCTGACCGTGCTGGCCGGGGTGCACGGCTGCGAGTACGCGCCGATGGCCGCGGTCCGGCAGTGGACCCGGGAGCTGGCGGCCCAGGGCGGGCTGCGCGGCCGGGTGACCGCGGTGCCGGTGCTCAACCTGACCTCGTTCCGGTCCCGCACCCCGTTCGTGACCCCGGACGACGGCAAGAACCTCAACCGCTGCTTCCCCGGCGACCCGGACGGCACGTTCAGCGAGCGCCTGGCCGACGCGGTGTTCCGGGGGCTGATCACCGGGTCGGACGCGGTGATCGACGTGCACGCCGGGGACATGGTGGAGGCCCTGGAGCCGTTCGCGCTCTACGACGCCGGGCCCGCCGAGGCCCGGGCCCGTGACCTGGCCACCGCCTACGGCCTGGGTTACGTGATCCGCCAGGAGCCGGGCCCGGACCGGGCCGTGGGCGGCACCACCAGCGCGGCCGCAGCCGGGCTGGGCATCCCGGCCATCATCGCCGAAGCCGGCCAGTGCGGCCTGGTCGAGCCGGCCGCGGTGGCCAAGCACGTCCGCGGGCTCAACCGGGTGCTGGCCCAGCTCGGCATGGCCGAGGACGGCGTGCCCGCCGCGACCGGGCCGGGCCCGGCCCACCTGCGCCGGTTCCTGTGGCTGCGCTGCGCGGACGCGGGCTTCTGGGCCCCGGCCGTCGGGGTCGGCGAGACCGTGGCCGAAGGGCAGCTGCTGGGCACGGTGAGCACGCTGGACGGGGCGCAGGTCCTGCAGGAGATCACCGCGCCCGCCGCCGGGGTGCCCATGTTCATCACCAGCTCACCGGCCGTGGCCGCGGACGGCCTGCTGCTGGGGCTGGGCGCGGCCTGAGGCTCCGGACGCCGGCTGGGGCTGGCCGACGCTCCTCGGCCCCCGGCCACCCGCCCCCCTATTCCCATAATTCTGGTCGGGATAGTAAGGTTTGCAAGACGGGACGCCCGGGAGGAGCAGCTGATGGTGGTGCTGGCGCAGGATCTTGCTGAGCTGACCGACGAGTTCGCGCTGGTGGACGAGGCGGCCGCGGAGGCTGGGCGGGCCGGCCGGTGCCCCCGGGTCCGCCGGAGCTGGGCCAGCGTCCCGGCCGGGGGCCACATCAGCGGCGTCATCTGGGGTGAGGACTCCCCCGAGCTGGTCTTCCTGCACGATCGCCGGGAGAGCGCGCGGGCCTGGGACACGGTGGCGCTGGCTTCGGGCCGGCCCGCGGCCGCCATCGACCTGCCCGGGCACGGGCGCTCCGGCTGGCGCCGGGACGGCCGGTACGAGCCGGCCCGGATCACCCCGGCCGTGGCCGAGGCCATCCGCGCCTTCGCCCCG
>CAWHFP010000026.1:0-175255 GCA_963828445.1 uncultured Actinomycetes bacterium | reverse complement strand
ATCATCGCGGCGGTGACCTATGAGTTCCACGGGAACGTCAAGCTGAACCAGAACTCGGTGGTGGGCGGCATCGTCGAAATCTCCCCCACCACCGGCAAGCCACTGCGGACGCTGCTCGCCATGCACGCGCACTATTCGGCCGACGGCGGCGGCGACGAGGCCGGTTACGCCATCACCACGTGCGAGCTGGGGGCCATCGACGCCACCGGTCACCACCTGCTGGTCAGCTGCGACCAGTTCGGCCGGCTTGACCAGGGCCGCTTCACGCCCCTGCCCGGTCCCGGCCCGCAAGACGCTCTCTACACCTCAGCCTGGTAGATCATTCGGCCGCGGCGGGGGCGGTCCCCGGCCGCGGCGGGAAGGAAACACAGTGCCAACCAACGATGATCGAGCAGCGAATCCCCCTGACCCCTCCGGCCCGGCCCGCCCGCCCGGCGGCGCCGTCGGACGGCCACCGGCGTGGCCGGTCTCACCGGGCTGGCCGCGGTCACCGCCACCGCCGGGCTGTTCGCAGGCCTGCTGATCGTCCGCTCCGGCCCGGCCCCGTCGCCCCGAACCGTGTCCACCCGCGCCACCCAGCCTTCGGCGCGGACGGCGGCCACCGCCCAGCCGGAAACCGGGCCGCTGCCCGGCACCCGTCTGGACCAGGTGAGCACCCCGGCGCGATCGGCTGCGGCCGCCCAAGCCGGCCTGCCCCGTTACTACGCCGTTGCGTCCCAGGCCGGTACGGCCGCCCTGCAGGTCCGCAGTTCGGTCACGGGGAACATCGTCAGCACGGTGGCGGGTCCGGCCGGGTGCATGCCGGACACCTACCAGGTCGCCGCGGCCGGTGACGACCGGGACTTTGTCTTCAGCTGCCTGGTCACGGCGACCCGGAAGAGCAGGTTCTACCGGCTGCGGGTCAGCTCCCGGGGCGTCCCCGCCTCGGTCACCTCGCTGCCGGTTCCGCTGGTCGCGTCCACCTTTGTCACCGGCCTCGCCCTCACCCCGGACGGCCGCAAGCTGGCCATCGGAGTTCAGCGCGGTGCGGGCGCGGTGATCGAAGTGGTGACGCTGGCCACCGGCGCCAGCAGAACCTGGACCGGGCCCACCATGGGCCGGCCCACGCTGCTGACCTGGGCCGACAACGGACGCGAGGTCGGTTTCTGGTCTCAGGGGCTGCGCGCGCTCGACGTCACCGCGGCGGGCGGCAGCCTGGCCTCGGCCCGCCTGGTCCTGTCAATGGGCAACCAGGCGGAACTCGTGCAGGAGGCGATGTTGAGCCCGGACGGCACCACCGTCATCGCCGACGTGTCTTACAACTTCCCCGACCACAAAATCCCCGCCAAGACCACGGTGATCGGCGGGATCGCCGAGGTCGCGGCCGGGTCCGGTAAGACCGAGCGGCTGTTCATCCCCCAGCACGTCAAGGGGCATGCCATCTACCCGTGCCAGCTGGCGGCGATCGACGCCTCTGGTCACCACATCCTGGCCGGCTGCGACCAGGTCGACCGGATCGACCGCGGCCGGGTCACGGCCCTGGCCGGCCCGGACGTCCAGATCGGATTCAGCGCCACCTGGTAACCGCGTCGCCCGCGGAAGGGTGGCCCCGGTCCCTCGGACGGGGAGGGACCGGGGCCACCGTGGTGGCCCGGCCGGCGGCGCCTTCGACCCGCAGGGTGGGCAGCCCGCGGTCCAGCCAGCCCGGCAGCCACCAGTTGGCCCGGCCGCCGAGGTGCATGAGGGCCGGCACCAGCACGGTGCGGACCACGAAGGCGTCGATGATGATCGCCCCGGCCAGGCCGATGCCGAACTGCTGAATGATGATGTTCGGGTTGAGCAGGAAGGACAGGAAGACCAGGATCATGATGGGGGCCGCGGCGGTGATCACCCGGCCGGTCAGGGCCTGACCGCGGGTGACCGCCACCCGGTTGTCGCCGGTGCGGTCCCATTCCTCGCGGACCCGGCTGACCAGGAACACCTCGTAGTCCATGGACAGCCCGAACAGCACCGAGAACATGATCACCGGCATGAACACCTCGACCGGCGCCCCGCCCCGCAGTCCCAGGGCCGACGCGCCCCAGCCCCAGTTGAACACCGCGTTCATGACTCCGAGGGCGGCGCCGACCGACAGCAGGTTCATCACCGAGGCCATCAGCGGGATCACCAGGCTCCGGAACACCAGCATCAGCAGCAGGAAGGCCAGGATCACGACCACGGCCACGAACAGGGGCAGCTGGCCGGCCAGGGACTTCGAAAAGTCGACCTGGGTCGGCGTGGCCCCGCCGATCAGGACGTTCAGATCCCGGCCGTCCTCGGCGGCCGGCACCACGTGGTTGCGGAGCTGGCCGAGCAGCCGGGCGGTCGGGGCGGCCTGCGGGGCGCTGTCCGGGTAGACCAGCGCCACCGCGGCGGTGCCGTCGGGGCTGACCCGGGGCGGCGTGACCGCGCGCACGCCGGGCTGGCCGGCGGTGGCCCGGACGACCCGGGCGAAGGTGGCCTCATCGGCCGGGCGGTGGATCGTCGCGACCAGCTCGAACGGCCCGTTGAACCGGGTCCGAAGCCCTGGGCCAGCAGGTCGTAAGCCTGCCGGGTCGTCGACGAGGCCGGGTCGGTGCCGGCGTCGTCGAGGCCGAGCCGGAGGCTGAACACCGGCAGCGCCACCACGACCAGCACGGCCAGGGCGACCAGCGCCCGCAGCGCGCTCCGGCGTTCGATCGAGCGCGCCCACCGGTACCAGAAGCCGGTGGTGACCGCCTCGGGCTGCGGGCCGGAGTCCCGCAACCGCCGGCGTTGCCTGCGGCTGAGCACCCGCGCGCCGATGAACCCGAGCAGGGCCGGGAGCAGGGTGATCGAGGCCAGCATGGTCAGCGCCACGGTGACCGTGGCCGCCACCGCCGCGCCGTCCAGGAACGCCATACCCAGCGCGAACTGGCCGAGCAGGGCGATGGCCACGGTCAGGCCGGCGAAGAAGACCGCCCGGCCCGCGGTGCCGATGGCGTTGACGGCGGCGGTCTCGACGTCGGCCCCGGCCCGCACCGCGCTGCGGTGCCGGGTGACGATGAACAGGGCGTAGTCGATCCCGACGCCCAGGCCGATCAGCACCCCGAGGATGGGGGCGAAGCTGACGATCGTGATGACGTGGCTGAGCAGGCCGGTGAGCGCGTAGCCGATGCCGATCGCGACCAGGGCGGTCACGATCGGGGTCAGGGCGGCGAACAGCGCGCCGAAGGCCAGGCCGAGCACGATCAGGGCCAGCACCACCCCGAGGACGGTGCTGTTGGAAGACGGCTGCGGCCGGACGTTCTCGATGGCGGCACCGGACAGCTCGACCCGGAGCCGGGGTCCCTGGGCGGCCTGGGCGGTGCGGATCACCGCGCTGACCGCGCTGGCCGGCAGGTCCTGGGCCTGAGCGTCGAAGGTGACGGTGGCGAAGGCGATCGTCCCGTTCCGGCTGACCTGGCTGGCGCCGCCCGGGCCGTAGGGGCTGGCCACGCTGACCACCCGGGGCAGGTGGGCCACGCGGTTCAGCATCGTCTCGGCCGCGGCCCGGACCGGAGCCGACGTGACCCTCCCCGACCTGGCCTGGAGCACGATCTGGTCAGCGTCGCCGGCCGCGGACGGAAAGTCGTGCTGCACGATGGCCTGGGCCCGGGTCGACGGGCTGTCGGGCAGGGTGAGCTGGGTGGCGTAGCTGATCCCGGCCGCGCGGCTGATCACGGTGAGCACGATCAGGGCCAGGAGCCAGCCGCCGGACACGAGCTTGCGGTGCCGGAAGCACCAGCGGGCCAGATCGGCCATGAGCAGCTCCTCTCTCAGTGGTGCGTCCCGTCCCGGGGCGGGTCGGGGACGAACGTCGCCAGCAGGAGCTGGCGCACGGAGGCGCGGGCCTGCCGGTCGTCGATCAGGGCGGCGTCGGCGTCGCGCTGGCGGTGCTGGGCGAACCAGGCGATGGACTCGCTCAGGAAGCGGGCCGCGATCGGCGGGTCCGGCAGCGGGCGCAGCTCTCCGGCGCCGGCCCGGCTGGCCAGGAAGGTGGCCAGCCGATCCGCCTGGGCCCGCTTGCGGCGGCTGACCGCGTCCCCGCCCAGCTCCGGGAAGTCGTCGACCAGGCTCTCGATCAGCAACAGCAGCCGTCGGTTCTGTTCGACGAAGCCGTAGAGCTCGTCGATGATCCCGGCCAGCTCGGCCGCGGCCCGGCCGCTGGGCCCGCGGTCCAGGGCGCCGCGCAGCTCCGGGAAAGCGGCCCGCTCGGCCAGCCAGTCCCGGATCAGGCCCACGATGTGCCCGTCCGGCGGGGTGGCCACCGGCACCACCGCCTCGAGGTCCGCGTCCGGGTCCATGGCGTAGCGCACGGCCAGCTCGAGCAGCGCCTCCTTGCCCTCGACGTAGCGGTAGAAGAGCGCGTGGCTCAGCTCCAGCCGCTCGGCCACGTCGGTCAGCAGCGTCCGGCGATAGCCCTTGGCGATGAAGACGTCACAGGCGGCCCGGGCCATGGCCTGGACCCGTCCTGGTGGTGTTCGGCGCGGCATGCCACCACTATAACTGACCCAGTCAGTTATTTATCAATCGACTTTTATCGAAGGTCGGTCAGCAGGGTCCGGAGCAACCGAAGCAACCACTGACGGGCCGGGGTCGCGGTCGGCGGGGACGAAGCCGGGTCAGTTCGGGCGCTGGCCGCGGCTCGACCAGCGGTAAGCGGGCTGCCAGCCCAGGACTTCCCCGGCCACCGAGCAGTCGATCAGCGCCCGCCAGGGGTCGGCCTGGTAGCGGGCCCGGTCGCGCACGGGCACGTCCGGGGTGATCCGGGCCGCCTGGTCCAGGCTGGGGCGGGTGGCCGCGATATCGGCGGCACAGAGCAGGGCGCGGTGGTGACCGGTCAGCGGGACCGTGACCGCCAGTTCCACGGCGGTGGCCACGTCGCGCACGTCCACGAACGCCCCGTACTCCCAGAACGGCTCCCACTCCGACGCCGGGTCGGCCCGCCACTGGGACTCGCGGAGCCGATACCAGTCCGGCATCCAGACGTGCACCGGGCGCAGCGACAGCGTGGGGGTCCCGGTCCGGGCCGTATGGCCCGCACACAAGTCCTCGGCCAGGCGTTTCGACAGGCCGTAGGGGCGCATGGCCCGGCGGGGGTGGGCGTCGTCGACCGGGAAGTAGTCGGGGACCCGCTCGCCCTCGGCGATCCCCAGCGCCTGGGCGCTGGAGAAATGGATGACCCGCCCGGCCCCGGCGGCCTCGGCCGCCAGCAGGGTGTGCCAGGTGCCCAGCACGTTGACGGCCATGATCTGTTCCGGGGACCCCGCGGTGTCGTGGGCCAGGGCGCCCAGGTGGACGACCGCGGCACAGCCCGCCGCCGCCCGCTCCAGCTGGCCGAGGTCGAGCAGGTCAGCACCGTCGGCGCGGTCGAAGCCGACGATGTCATGGCCGAGGCTGGCCAGATGCTCGGCCACGGGGGCGCCCACGCCACCCCGGTGGCCGGTGATCAGAATGCGCACGCGGACCATGCTCTCGCGTCAGGGCCCGGGCCGCAGGACCAGTTCGGTCAGGGCGGACGGGCCAGGGTCACGGGGCCGTGGGCCGACGTCCACCGGTGGCCAGGGCGGGTGGACCTCACGACCGTGACCTTCGATGGATTGGTGTTGATGGCCACAATGACCAGCGACCCGTCCGGTCGCAGGGCGGCGTGAGTTGCGGAGCGGCCATGCGGCCGGGACATTCCGGGGACCCGGCGCCGGTCAGATCTCCCGGATGGCCAGCTGGTCGCGCAGGCCGGTGATGGCCAGGACCCGGAGGATGACCGTGCCCGAGCTGACCACCACCTCGGGCTGCTGGCCGAGGTGGTCGAACAGGACCTTGACCCCGGCGCTGTCCAGGTAGTCGACGCCGGTCAGGTCGAGGACCAGGCGACCCGGGGCCTTGCTGGCGTCCAGGGCCCGGCGGAACTCCCGGCGCGATGGCGTTGCTGGCCACCTCACCCACGGCGTGCAGCAGTTCGCTGGCGGCCGGCCCGTCCAGCCCGGCCAGGATCAGCCAGTCCCGCAGCGTGGAGGTCGGCCACGGTCAGCCGCACGTGCTCGTCGCGGGAGTAACCCAGTATCCGGCAGGCGGCCGGGTTCGCGTCGACGAACCGGCCGTCCTGGCGGGCCAGCCAGATCCCGTCGCTGGCCCGCTCGAACAGCAGCCGGTAGCGCTCCTCCTGATCGCGCGCCGCCTGCTCGGCCCGCCGGAGGTCGGTGATGTCCCGGCCTTCGGGCACGATGAGGACCACGTCGCCGTGCTCGTCCCGGACCGGGCGGAGCGAGAAGTCGAAGACGACCTCTTCACCGGACGGACGCCGCAGCGGCCACTCGACCCGGAAGGTCTCGCCCGCGGCCGCCCGCGCGATGGCCTCGCGAAGCTTTTCCGGCGCACCCGGGGTGTGCACGAACCAGACCGTCTCCCAGAACGGCCGGCCGATCACGTCCTCGCGGGTGGTGCCCGGGGCGAACTCGAGCGAGGCCCGGTTGGCTTCGAGCAGCGTCCCATCCGGCGCGAGGACCCCGATGTACTCGTAGACGCCGTCGTAGATGGCGCGCAACCGCTGTTCGCGTTCCAGCAACGCGCGATGCTGGCGCCCGGGCATGATCTCAATCTACTCCCCGGGGCCGGCCCGGGCTTCAGGCCCGGGTGGGCGACGACCGGGATCTCGCGGTCGGTCTGGGCTTCGTGGTCGGCGAAGAACGGTACCGCTCCTGAGCCCGGCCCAGACCCGTTCACGCTGGTCACCGGTGAGGCTGGCGGCGGTGGCGCCGAACCGCTTCACCTACTTCCACCGTCACCGCCGGGTCGGCGGTGAGGTTGAGGTACCAGTCCGGGTGTGTGGGCGCCCCCATATTGGACGCGATGACCACCAGGTCGTCGCCGTTCCGGTCGAACATCATCGGCGTGGTCCGCGGCGCACCGCTCCTGCGCCCGATCGTGGTCAGCAGCAGCAGGCGATCGCGGTGCATGCCGTCCACCGGGCCGCCCGCGCGGAACTGCTCGATGACCCGGCGGTTGATCTCCTTGACGTCCACGATCACCACTGTGCCAGACCGGGTACGCCGTGGCCGGGCTGGTGTCATCCGCGGGTGAGGGCTAGCTGCCTTCGGGCGGGCGGTGCGGCTTCGACCACTGCCGGAGTCGCCCCCGGAGCCCGCGCGGATGGTCGCCGTGGCGGATCCGGTGCCGGAGATCCTCGGCTTCGGCTCCGGTCAGCTGCCCGGCCTGCACGGCCGCCTCCAGTTCAGGGCCGGCGTGACGAGCCCGGATCTCACCCATGACGGCGTCGAAGCCGGCCGCGTCCCGGGCTCCGCGCAGGCGTTCGGCTTCCTGGGTGGTGACCCGCCCCGCCGCCACCATGCGATCGAGTTGCCGGAGGACACGCTGCTGATCTTCACCTGGCCAGGTGCCGCCCGCTTCGTCGGCCATGACCGCACCTTAGCTCACATACCCCTATGGGGTATAGAGAACGGTGGCCTGATCACGGCAGGATGCATCGGGTGACCGAGCAGCCAGACGCGGTATTCCGGCAGGGCCTGGACTTCTTCAGTGACGCCGTGAGCCGGCTGAGCGCGGCGGACTGGGCCCGGCCGTCGCCCTGCCCGGACTGGCGGGCGCTGGACGTCCTCGGCCACGTGGGCCAGGCCACCCGGTTCGGGACGCTGCTGCTCCAGGGCGCCCGGGCCGACTGGGCCCCGGTCGAGCCGCCGGGGGCGGTGGTCGAGGGGGTCCCCGCGGCGTGGTGGGCGGACCTGGCCGACCAGGCCCGCTCCGCCGTGGCCGGGGTCGACCTGACCCGGGAGATGGACTCGCCGGCCGGCTGGCGCACGGTCGGCGACGGCTTGGGCTTTCCCGCCATCGACCTGTACGTGCACGGCTGGGACATCGCCCGGGCCGGCGGCTACGACCTGGTGATCCCGGCCATGGCCATCGAGTTCGCCCACGCGGTCATCGACCCGGCCCCGGCGGCGAGGATCCGCAACGGACGCGTCTTCGGGGCCGAGCAGCCCGCGCCACCCGGCGCGACCGGGTCCGCCGCCTTCCTGGCCTGGACCGGCCGGAACCCAGCCTGGTCCAGCGGGTCAGCTGATCCTGGTGCCGACCAGGAGTGAGTTGTGCAGGTCGGGCAGGACCACCTCGGTGGCGACCAGCCGCGCTTCCTGATCGAAGAGCTCGCGCTTGACGTCGTGGCCCTGGAGCGGCGACCCATGGGGGAGCGCCCGCTCGGGGGTGACATCGTCCATGACGATGCGGCCGCCGGGCCGCAGCGCTCCACCAGCGTGGCGAAGTCGGCCGGATCGCGCACCCCGCTATCGGCGAACAGCAGGTCGAACGGCCCCTGGCCGGCCATGAAGGCCAGCGCGTCGCCCCGGAACACCGCGACGCGCGGGTCCCCGGCCAGCAGTTCCCGAGCCGCCCGGGCCAGCGCTTCGTCGATCTCCGCCGTGACCAGGGTGCAGTCGGCAGGCATGGCGCTGGCCATCCAGGCCGCCCCGAGGCCGGCGCCGGTGCCCAGCTCCCCGATCCGGCCGCCCACGCACCCGGCGGCCAGCACGGCCAGGAACCGCCCCACCCCGGGCAGGCAGGCCGAGGCCCGCTCGGGACCGGCTTCCTCCCTGGTCAGCGGGAAACCCAGCTGCTCGGCGACGGCCTGAGCGGCCGTCACCAGCGGCGGCAACTGTTCCATGTCCACCTCCCCGGCCAGTGTGCGGTCGGCCAGAAGAGTGGTCAATTCAGGTCGTGCTAGCGACGGGTTCCGCCTACCAATCCGGGCCGGACCGGGCCGGGCCCGGCGCGGGTGCGCCGACCTCTCTGGTCCCAGCTTTCACACGCGTCTGAAGATCCATTCCTCGGCGGCGTTTGCAGTCGTATGCGCTGAAAGTGCTCCCGAGCAATGGATCATGAAAGCGTGCGTGGCTGGTGTGGCGCGAGGGACCGTACCTCTCTCGGTACGGCGGTCATGGACGTCTGGCCCTGCGCCACCGGGCGTTAGCCGGGATGGCGCGGTAGCGGATCATCGTGCCGCCGTCGGCCGCGGTGAACGGGCCGGTGCGCCGGAAGCCGGCCTTCTCGGCGACCCGGCAGGAGGCTTGGTTGTCGGGAGCGATATGGGCCTCGACCTCGTCGAACCCGATGGAGTGGGCGTAGCGCAGCAGCAGGATCAGGCTCCGGGTGGCATGGCCGTGACCCCGCTCCCCGGCTGACGTCCAGTACGTGACGTGAGCCGATCCGCCGGGCTGGATCCGCAGCTCACAGCCGCCCAGGAGCCGCCCGGTGGCCTGCTCGCGCAGGGCGAAGGCCCGGATGGGCCCGGACGTCTCCCAGTTGTGGGCGTAGCCGGCGAACGTGTCCTGGACGGTGGCCTCGGTCGAGGTCCGCGGCCACCGGCCGAAGCGGCGCGCCGTCTCCTCGTCCTCCCCGGCGAGGTGGGCCCGCGTGTCGTCGTCGGTGTACCGAGTCAAGATCACCACGCCGTCGGTCAGGTCCGCGACCACGGAACTGCCTCCTCTCACCGCCTGGCGTCATTTTCCCACGTCAGGTAGGACCGGCCGCCATCCCTTGACTTGGCAGCGTAAAGTGAATTGAAGTTTGTGGCACAAAGCTTGTGACATCGTGATGGAGGAAGTTCCCGGTGGTCAACCTGGTGCGGGCATGACCGACGCCTCCCTCGACCCGGTCATTCACGTGCCGGCCCGGCTGCGGATCATGGCCACGCTGGCCGCCCTGCCCGAGGGCGACAGCCTGTCCTTCACCCGGCTGCAGGACATGATCGGGCTGACCCCCGGCAACCTCATTGTCCACCTGCGCAAGCTCGAGGACGCCCGCTACGTGGTCACCGAGAAGACCGGGACCGGGGCCGCGTCCCGGACCACGGCCGCCCTGACCGGTCAGGGCCGCGCCGCCCTGGACGACTACACCGAGGCGCTGCGGAAGATCCTCGGCGGCCTCTGACCGCGCGGGCCGCTGTCCGGCCCGCGAGCCCGTACGTCAGGGCAGGTGCGCGACCGGGAGCGGGCCGGCGGTGGCGCGCAGCCGGGTCGAGTCCTGGCCCGGCGGGGCGCCGAACAGCCGTCGGGGTCACCGCTCAGGCGCAGACACTGGCTGAACTGCGCGACTGGACCCCGCTGATCGCGCTCCAGGTCGAGTACCCGCTGCGGGCCCCGGACGGTGGAGGGTGAGATCGCGCCGCTGGCCGCCGACCAGTGCCTGGCCCTGGTGCCCTGGAGCCCGCTCCGGAACGGCTTCCTGCCCGGCAGGTATCGGCGGGGCCGTCCGGTCACCGACTCGGCCGGTGGTGGGCTGCTTCGGGCGGCGGCCGGAGAACGACCGGTCAACCCGGGCGCCCTGATCCCCCGGCCCGGAACCAGCGGACGACCTCCCGCCGCAGCCGGTCCTGGGCGGGCTGCGCCGAGAACGTGTGATCGGCGTCGGCCACGGTGACCAGCCGGTGCGGGACACCGGCCCGGGCCAGCCCGGCCGCCATGACCTCGCCCTGAGCGGCCAGGTGACCGGCTGCCGCGTAGAGCAGCAGCGTCGGTGTGCGGATGGCCCCGGCCCGCTCGGCCGGCGAGGCCCCGGCCCAGCGCGCGGGCTTCTGGCCGAGGTCACCGCCGAGCCACATGCCCTGCAGCCGCCTGGTCGGCGGGGGCCAGCCGAGCCAGGTCGTGGTCGCTGCGCACGGCCAGGGCCTCGCCGGAGGCCGGGGGCGGGGCCAGCAGCCGGTAGCTGGCGGCCGCGGGCCGGCGCCACCACCGGACACTTCCGTCTTCCGGGTCGACCATCACCAGCCCGCGCCGGATGCCGTCGAACGCGGCCACCGCCAGCGGGCCAGCCGGCGACCAGTGCGGCTCTCCGCCGAGCCGGAGCTGTGGTGAGGTCATGGTCCGCACCCGGTCCGCCCAGATCGCCAGCCGGTACCAGGGCGGCGGCCCCGCCGCCGTCCACAACGCCGCCACCTGACCGGAAGGGCCGGCCGTGGGGGCCAGTGCCGGAGGGCCTGTGCCGGGGGGCCGGTGAAGCAGACCCGGCGACCGGGCGTCGTTGCCCTGGCCGCCGGGCGGTCCGGACCCGCTGGTCAGGCCAGCGAGATCTTGCCGCCGGAGACGTTGATCTGCTTGGCAGGCAGGGGCTTGGGGGCCGGCCCGTGGACGACGTGGCCGTCCTTCACGCTGTACATGCTGCCGTGGCACGGGCAGTCGATCGTGCCGTCCGCGACCTTGTCCACCGTGCAGCCGAGGTGGGTGCAGATCGCGCTGAAGCCCTTGAACTGCCCGGCCGTGGGCTGGGTCACCACGACCTTCTCCGAGGTGAAGATCTTGCCGCCGCCGACCGGGATCTCGCTGGTGGAGCCGAGCGCCGTGCCGCCCCCGGAGGAAGAACCGGAGGAAGAGCCGCCGCTGGACGCTGAACCGCTGGCCGCGGCGGAGCTGCCGGAACTCCCGGAGGAATCGCTGCTGCCACCGGAGTCGTCCGAACTGCTGCTGCCCCCGCAGGCGGCCAGGGTGGCGGCGATGCCGGCCAGGCCGATGCCGGCCAGCGCACCACGCCGGGTCGGGTCCATGATCGGACGGGAATCCTGAGTCACCAGTTAACCTCCGTGATTTTTGTGCAGCTACGCTTTGTGTCCCCGTACTACGGGCCACGTGCCGGAATAGATTGCCACGACGCACACACCCGAACAGGGCTGAACCATCAATGAACCTCCGGGCGGCGGCGGTCACATTCCTGGCCGCTCCGGGGTCAAGGCGGTGACACCGGCGACGACGGAGCGGGATCGATGAGCGACAACGACTGGCTGACCGCGGTCTTCGAAGAGCACCGGGACCACCTGCGGGGTGTGGCCTACCGGCTGCTGGGCTCGATGTCCGACGCCGACGACGCCGTGCAGGACACCTGGCTCCGGCTGACCAGCGCCGACACCAGCGAGGTACAGAACCTCGGCGGCTGGCTGACCACGGTGGTGGCCCGGGTCTCGCTCAACATGCTGCGCACCCGGCAGCGACGCCGGGAGGACCCGGTCGGTGACGCCTGGCCGGCCCCGGCCGACCAGAGGGCCGCCGAACAGGGTTCCGGCGCCGAGGG
Source organism: uncultured Actinomycetes bacterium (assembly GCA_963828445.1). Lineage (GTDB taxonomy): Bacteria > Actinomycetota > Actinomycetes > Streptosporangiales > Streptosporangiaceae > Bog-532. The sequence goes on along the minus strand of CAWHFP010000026.1, from coordinate 163,168 downwards.
GGCCCCGGAAGACGAGGCCGTGCTGGCCGATTCGGTCGGCCTGGCGCTGATCGTCGTGCTGGACACGCTCACCCCCGGCGAGCGGCTGGCGTTCGTGCTGCACGACCTGTTCGCGATGCCGTTCCCCGAGGTCGCGGCGGTCCTGGGGCGATCCCCGGAGGCGACCCGGCAGCTGGCCAGCCGGGCCCGGCGCCGGGTCCGCGGGGCGCCCTCGCCGGACCGGGCCGCTGACCTGAGCCGTCAGCGCGAGGTGGTCAGCGCGTTCCTGGCCGCGTCCCGGGGCGGCGACCTGTCCACCCTGGTCGGCCTGCTCGACACCGACGTCACGCTGACCGCCGACGAGTTCACCGTCCCCGGGGGCAAGGCCATGCGGCTGCAGGGCGTGCAGCAGGTGTCGAAGGGCGCGCTGCTGGCTTCGACCCGGTCCGGACAGTCTCAGGTCGCGCTGGTGGACGGGAACGTGGGCATCGTGTTCGCCCCGGCCGGCCGGCTGCAGGTCGTGCTGACGATGGCGGTCAGCGAGGCCCGCACCATCACCGCCATCGACGTGATCGCCGATCCCGAGCGGCTCCGCCGCCTTCGGCTGGCGGTGCTACCCGAGTAGCGGTGCTACCCGAGTGAGAGCGGCCCGGGACGGGCACCCCGTGCTCAGGCGTGGACCCGGGTGTCGTAGGCATCGCGGGCGCTGACCACGTCCGGCATGTGCTCCTGGGCCCACGTCTCCAGGCCGCTGACCAGGCCGAGCAGGCTGTGACCGAGGCCGGTCAGGTCGTACTCCACCCGCGGCGGCACCTCCGCGAACACGGCCCGGGTGATCAGGCCGTCGCGTTCCAGGCCGCGCAGCGTCTGGGTCAGCATCTTCGGGCTGATCCCCTCGATCCGGGCCGCCAGTTCGCTGTAGCGGCGCGGCCCGTCGGCCAGCGAAACGATGATCAGAACGCTCCAGGTGTCGCCGATCCGGTTCAGGACCTGGCGGCTGGGACAGTCCCTGGCGTACACATCGATGCTCACCTCCTAACTATCCCTCAGGTATGTACTGCACTTCAAGGTTCCTACTCTCTAATGGGAAGTATGGGCTCACCAGCCCGGTTGCGGAGAACGTCGGCCGATCGGCGGCCGAGTTCAGCGAAGGAGTGCAGACCATGACCATCGCCGTGACCGGCGCCTCGGGCCCGTTCGGCCGCCACGCCATCGAAGTCCTGCTGGGCCGGGGCATCCCGGCCGACCAGATCGTCGCCATCGTCCGCGACCCGGCCAAGCTCGGCGACCTGCGTGAGCGCGGCGTCACGGTCCGGCGCGGCGACTACAGCGACCCGGCCACGCTGCGGACCGCGCTGGCCGGGGTGGACCGGCTGCTGTTCGTGTCGGGCAGCGAGGTCGGCCAGCGCATCCTCCAGCACCAGGCCGTGGTCGACGCGGCCCGGGAGGCCGGGGTCAGCCTGGTCGCTTACACCAGCTCACCCAGGGCTGACACCTCCGACATGGTGCTGGCCGAGGAGCACCGGGCCACCGAGGGCGCCCTGATCGCCTCGGGCGTGCCGTACGTCTTCCTGCGCAACGGCTGGTACGTCGAGAACTACACCCGGCAGCTGCCGGTGATCCTGGAGCACGGCCTGATCGGGGCGGCGGGCGACGGCCGGATCAGCGCCGCGGCCCGGGGTGACCTGGCCGAGGCGGCCGCCGTGGTGGTGGCCAGCGACGACGGGCACCAGAACCGGGTCTACGAGCTGGGCGGCCCGGGGTTCACCCTGGCCGAGCTGGCCGCCGAGATCGGCCGGCAGTCCGGCCGCGACATCGGCTACACCGATCTTTCCGAAGACGCCTACGCCCAGGCCCTGGTCGACGCCGGGGTGCCGGCCGAGGCCGCCGCGGTGTACGCCGACTCGGACCGGGCCGCGGCCAAGGGCGCGCTGTACATCGAGGGCGATGACCTGGCGCGGCTGCTCGGCCGGCCGGTCACGCCGTGGCCGGAGATCATCCGGGCCGCCCTGGGGGGATAACCGCATGGTGAGCGCGGCCGGGACGCGAGTAGCGTGCTGACCACACGGGGGTTACCGCACGAGGTGGAGGCGGTCATGGCCACGCCAGCACAGCACTGGAACGACCTCAGCCCGCGCACCCGGCGGCTGCTCATCGCCGGGGCGGGGGTGGAGGGCGTCCTCAAGGTGGCGGCGCTCATCGACATGAAGCGCCGGCCCGCGGATCAGATCCGGGGCTCGAAGTGGGTCTGGGGCCCGGCCATGGTCATCAACTCGGCCGGGGTCATCCCCATCGCCTACTTCGCGCTCGGGCGCCGCCGCCGCGGCTGACGGGGCGGCAGTTCCCCGGCCAGCTCGAGCGGGAGGCGGGACGGGGGCTTGACCTCGGCCAGCCGCAGGTAGGTGACCAGCCGCTGGCCACCCCGAGTGGCCAGGCTGGCCAGCACCTGCTGCAGCTCGGCCACGTCCCGGGCCACCACGGTGAGCAGGTAGTCGGTCTCGCCGGCCACGATGTCGGCCGTGATGACCTGGGGCAGCGAATGAATCTGGTCCTCGAAGATCCGCTCGGCCCGGGCGTCGTGCCGGGACAGCGTGGCCATCACGTACAGCTGCAGCGGGAAACCGGCGGCGGCCGGGTCGAGCTGCGCCCTGATGACCCGGATGACCCCGGTCTCCTTGAGCGAGCGGACCCGGTGCAGGGTGGCGGCGGGCGACAGCCCCACCATGCGGGCCAGCTCCACGTTGGTGACGTCCGCATCCTCCTGCAACGCGGTCAGCAGTTTGATGTCAACTTCGTCAAGTTCAACGGCCATAAGACCAAATCTTATTTTGCTGACAACGTTAGTCAGCCAACTATGCGGAAACAGTTGGTACCCATGAGGGTATGAACACCAACCGTCGTCCGGCTGTCGCCGCCCTGGCCCTGGCCGGGATGCTGTGGGGCACGACCGTGCCGCTGTCCAAGCTGGCCCTGGCCTGGTTGCCGGCCGGCTGGCTGACCGTGGCCCGGTTCGGCCTGGCCGCCGCGGTCCTGCTGGTGCTGGTCCGCCGGAGCCGGGCCCGGACCCAGGCCGCCGCGGCCCGGCCGGGCCAGGCGGTCCGGCCGCGGCCCGCACGGCGGGCGGCCACGCCGCTGGTGCTGCTGTCGGGGGCGGCCGGTTACGGCGCCTCGGTGGTGTTCCAGAACGCCGGGGTCGCGCTGACCAGCGTGACCCATGCCGCGCTGCTGATCGGCGCGGTGCCGGTGCTGGTCGCGGTGATCGCCGCCATCTGGCACCGGGCCGTGGCCCGGCCGGTGGCCTGGGCGGGCTTCGGGGTCTCGCTGGCCGGGGTCGGCCTGGTCACCGGCGGCCACGGCGGCGGGGCGTCCATGCTCGGGGACGGCCTGGTCCTGATCTCGCTGCTGATCTCGGCCGTCTTCACCGTGGGCCAGACCCGGCTGCTGCAGGGCCGGGACCCGATCGCGGTCACCGCCGTGCAGTTCCTGGGGGCGGCCCTGGCCGCGCTGGCCTACGCGGCCGTGGCCGAAGGCCTGCCGCCGGTGCCGCACGCGGCCGGCCCGGTCATCGCCACCGTGGCCCTGGCCCTCGGCGGCACGCTGGCCCCGTTCACGCTGTTCGCCTACGGGCAGAGCCGCATCGCGGCCGAGCTGGCCGGAGCCTTCCTCAACCTCGAGCCGCTGGTCGGCGCGGTGGCCGGGGTGGTGGTGTTCGGCGACCCGGTCGGCCCACTGCAGGCGGCCGGCGGCGCCGCGATCGTCGCGGGCATAGCCTTGAGCTCGGTTCCGCTGCTGAGCGTGGGGAGGCGGCATGCACCGGATCACAGTGCCGGAACGACGGTCCCGGCTCGGCCGGCGGCATCGCCTGGCCCCGGGGTCGGCGGCCGGATCACCGTCCGAGGTGGCCGAATCGCTGGTCGCGGTGCACAGCACCGACCCGTCCTCCGTCTACCTCGGCATCCTGAGCCGCCTGGCCGGCGGGTCGCTGTCCGCGGTGGAGCGGGCGCTGTACGAGGACCGGACGCTCGTCCGGCTGCTGGGCATGCGCCGCACCGTCTTCGTCACCACGCTGGAGATCGCCGCCCTGATCCAGGCCGCGTGCGGACACGCGGTCGCGGCCCGGGAACGGCGCAAGGTCCTCGGCTACCTGAGCGATTCCGGCGTCGGTCCGGACCCGGACGCCTGGCTGGCCGAAGTAGAAGAAATAGCCGTGGCGGCCCTCGCCGCCCGCGGTGAGGCGACCGCGGCCGAGCTGGCGGCCGACGATCCGCGGCTGAAGACCGAGATCGTGCTGTCCCGGGGCAAGAGCTATGAGGGTCGGCAGAACATCGGCAGCCGGGTGCTGTTCCTGCTGGCCGCCCAGGGCCGGGTGGTCCGGGGACGGCCCCGCGGCTCGTGGACCTCGCAGCAGTACCGCTGGGCGCCGCTGACCCAGTGGTGCCCGGACGGCCTGGACGAGTGGGCCACCGAAGCGGCCGAGGTGGAGCTGGCCCGCCGCTGGCTGCACCGCTACGGGCCCGCCACCCCGGAGGACCTGCAGTGGTGGACGGGCTGGACCCGGACCCAGACCCGGCGCGCGCTGACCGCGCTGGAGCCGGCCGAGGTGGACCTGGACGGCCAGCCGGGTATCGCGCTGGCCGACGACCTGGCTCCGGTGCCGCCGGCCGAGCCGTGGGTGGCGCTGCTGCCCGGCCTGGACTCGACCCCGATGGGCTGGCAGCGCCGGGACTGGTTCCTGGGTGAGCACGCGGCCCGGGTGTTCGACCGGACCGGGAACGTCGGGCCGACCGTGTGGTGGGACGGGCGGATCGTCGGCGGCTGGGCCCAGGACCCGGACGGCCAGGTCGTGTGCCGGTTCCTGGAGGACGCCGGATCGGACGCGGTGGCCGCGGCCGAAGCGGCCGCGGCCCGGCTGGCCGCCATCGTCGGACCGGTCCGGCTCGGCGCCCGGGCTCGCGGCCTGACCTGGCTCGAACAGGAACTGTCCGGCCGGTAGGGCTCAGAAAGTGTGCCGGGTGTGGGTGAACGTGCCCTGGCCGAAGGCGAGCACCTTGACCGGGGCGACCCGGTAGACCGGCACCTGGAAGTCGTGGCCGGGATGGGCGAAGTAACCGTCCCGCACTTCGTAGTTCCAGCGCCCGTCCCACTTGGTCGTCCAGGCCTGGGCCAGCCGCCGCAGCGTCGCGTCGTCGGTGACCCGGACCGCGTCCCCTTCGACCACCACGTCCAGGCCCTTGTCCCAGTCGCGGCCGGCCACGGTCAGCAGCACGTGCGGGTTGCCGCGCAGGTTGACGTTCTTCTGCTCCCCGGTGCCGGTGGAGAAGTGCAGCGCGTCGTCCAGCCACACCGTGACCAGCGGGCTCTGGTGCGGGCGCCCGTCGGCGCGGACGGTGGTGAGCCAGGTCAGCTCGGCCGTTTCCAGCACCGATCGGGCCTGATCCCAGCTGGTCGCGTGGCTGTCGGGTTCGCTGAAGCGCTCGTCCAGTTCGGTCCGCGGTGTGGTCATCGCCTCATACCTCCAGGGTTCATTTCAGGATGGACGGTGACCGGGCCGGAAAGTCATCGGACCCGGCTACTGTGGCCTGGTGCGGGTAGCGACGTGGAACGTGAACTCGGTCAAGCAGCGGGTGCCGCGGCTGCTTCCCTGGCTGGACGAGCGGCAGCCGGACGTGGTCTGCCTGCAGGAGACCAAGCTGGCCGACGACGCCTTTCACGAACTGCTGGACGCCGAGCTGGAGCAGCGCGGTTACCAGGCCGCGCTGTACGGCGGCGAAGGCCGGTGGAACGGGGTCGCCATCTTGTCCAAGGCCGGCCTGGACGACGTGGTGACCGGCCTGGCCGGGGCGCCCGGGTTCCCCGGGCCCGAGGCCCGCGCGGTCGCGGCCACCTGCGGGGGCGTCCGGATCTGGTCGGTGTACGTGCCCAACGGCCGGTCGCCCGGCTCCGATCACTACCAGTACAAGCTGGCCTGGCTGGCCGCGCTGACCGACGTGGTCGCCAGCGGGCCGGAGGCCGCCCTGGTCTGCGGCGACATGAACATCGCGCCCACCGACGCCGACGTGTTCGACCCGGCCGCCTACGTGGGCCAGACCCACGTCACGCCACCCGAGCGGGACGCCCTGGCCAAGCTGGAGGGGCTCGGCCTGCACGATGTGGTCCGGGACCGCTGGCCGTCGGAGCAGGTCTTCTCCTACTGGGACTACCGGGCCGGGATGTTCCACCAGAACCTGGGCATGCGGATCGACCTGATGCTGGCCAGCGACCCGGTGGCGGCGCGGGTCAAGGCGGCCTGGGTGGACCGGCAGGCGCGCAAGGGCACCGGCCCGAGCGACCACGCCCCGGTCATGGTCGACCTGGACGAGGCGCCGGACGGGGACATCGGCCCGATGGTGCCGCCGCCCTCGGCCCGGCGGCCCAAGCGCCCGGTCAAGCTGCCCCAATCACCCTGACCCCGCCCAGCGTCTGACGGTCAGGGATTGACGGTGAGGCCGCCGAAGCGGAAGCCCAGCCACGGCTTGCGGCCCCCGGAGCGGAGCTTGCCGCGCAGGATCGGGCCCCGCTGGCTGATGCGCCCGTAACCAACCAGCAGGAACGCCACCGGGTCGGCGGTGATCACGCAGTCCGGGCGCCCAGTGGCCGGCCCGACCGTGCCGGCTCCATCCTCGATGGCCAGCTGGTAGCGCAGGTCGGCGCCGAACCGCAGCTCGTACCGCGCGTGCAGGCCGCGGGCCCGGTCCCGGTTGAGGTAGCCGGGGAGCACGTCCATCAGGCCCGGGATGACCAGGCGGGCGTCCCCGGCCGTGATCGGCCACGGCTGGCCGGTCGCCCGGGCCAGGTCCAGGCCGTGAATGAGTTGCTCGCCGAGCACGATGGCGGCGATCGTGGCCGGGCGGACCGCCATCCCGAACGGGGTGCTGACCGGCGTCCCGGCCGGGGCCGCGGCGGCCGCGGCGATGAAGGCCGGGACGGCCTCGGACAGTTCGGCGGCCAGCCGGCCCGGGTCCCGCTCGGTGTGGCCGGCCAGCTGGCGCCGGTTGTCGGCCGCGGTCAGCTCGGCCGCGGTGGCCTGCCCCGGGGTCAGGGCCGGGCCGGGGCCGTGCCCGGCGATCACGTCGGTGTACTCGCGCAGGTCGGCGACCAGGTGCGCGGCCACTTCGCCGACCGTCCAGTCCAGACCGGGGGCCGGGGCGGCCGGATCGGTGATCTCCCGTAGCTGCTGGGAGTTCCGGGCCGCGGCCGCGGTCAGCGCGGCCGCCAGCAGCGGGCCGGACGTGTGGGAGTCGTTCATTACAGTGGCACGATCAGTCATAACGTCATCCTGTAGCGTAGGATCGTTCATTGACATAGCGACGCTATCTAAGATGTTGAGCATGCACAAGGGAGTTAGGACGGAGTACACAGGGAACGTGCCAGCCAACCAGCCTTCTGAGCCGCCCCCCGCGTCGCCCGGGCCGCCGCCGTCGCTGCGCGCCGAGCAGGTGGCCCAGACCCGGGCGGCCCTGGTCGCGGCGGGCCGGCAGCTGTTCGGCCGCCAGGGCTTCGCGGCCACGTCAGTGGATGATCTGGCCCGGGAGGCCCGGGTCACCACCGGCGCGCTCTACCACCACTTCCGGACCAAGACCAAGCTCTTCGAGGCGGTCTTCGAGCAGGCCCACACCGAGCTGATGGCGGCGTCGGCGCAGGCCGCGATGGGTGCCCCGGACGAGGTCGAACTGCTGGCCCGGGGGTTCGGCGCGTTCCTGGACGGGGTGCTGGAGCCGGAGATCGGGCAGATCGTCATCGTGGACGCGCCCGCGGTGCTGGGGCTGGCCCGCTTCACCGAGCTGGACGAGCGGTTCGCGTTCTCGGAGATCATGTACGCGCTGCAGAGCGCGGTCAGCGCGGGCCGGCTGGAGGTCGAAGACCCGGAAACGCTGACCCGGCTGCTGCTGGGGGCGCTGACCCGGGGGGCCATGCTGGTGGGCAGCTCACCCGACCCGGCCCGGACCCGGGAGTCGGTGGCCCGGACCATGCGCTCGATGATGAACAGCTTCGTGCCCCGCCCCGGCTAGGCCTGGCGGCAACGGTTACAGGGGACCGTCCCCGATGATGTCGGCGGGCTCGATGCGCATCAGGTCGTCCCGGTTCCACTGGCGCTCGGGCTCCGCGGCCAGCCGGTGAGCGTGCCGCAGCCGGGCCGCGTCGAGGTCGTTGCGGACGCTGCGGGCGTTGGCGAAGTGCGGCTCGCGCATCTCCCGGTTCAGGTACTTACCGAGCATCTCCTGGGCGTCTTCCGACAGGTAGTAGTTGGCCTGGCGCAGCATGATCTCGCCGATCGACAGCAACTCGTCGAGGTGGTAATCGGCGAAGTCGATGTGGTGGGCGATGCGCGAGCTCATGCCGGGGTTCGAGCCGAAGAACTCGTCCATCCGGTCCTTGTAGCCGGCCAGGATCACGACCAGCTTGTCCCGGTCGTTCTCCATGACCTGCAGCAGAATGCCGATGGCCTCCTGCCCGAAGTCGCGCGCGTCGGCCGCCGAGTACAGGTAGTAGGCCTCGTCGATGAACAGCACGCCGCCCATGGCCATATCCAGCACCTTCTTGGTGCGCGGGGCGGTCTGGCCGACGAACTCGCCGACCAGGTCGTTGCGCATGGCGTGGACCAGCTGGCCCTGCTCCAGGTAACCCAGCTGGTGCAGCAGGCGGCCCATCTTCAGGGCCACCGTCGTCTTCCCGGTGCCGGGCGCGCCGGTGAAGCACATGTGCAGGTTGGGCCGGGGGGCCTCCAGGCCGAACCGCCGCCGGGCCCGGTCCACCAGCAGCAGCGACGCGATCTGGTGGACCCGTTCCTTGACCGGCAGCAGGCCGATCAGCTCCTGGTCCAGGTCGGCCAGGATGTCGTCGACCCCGGTCGCCTCCCGTTCGGCCGCCAGCGTGATGCTTGCTTCCGGGGGCAGCCGGTCGCGGCCCGGGTCATTGACGTGTACCCGGCGCTGGCCTCGGCGCCGGGACCGTTTCGCCGTCTGTTTCGATCCGAACGAAAGAATGTGATCCATGTCTTTGAACGGGATCATTCTTACGCCCTTCCCCCGTCGTAACCGCCACTTCCGGTACGTCCGACCCTAAAGCCGAATGTCAAGACCGGGCTGCGATCCAGCGCCGGATCAGGGGCGCCGCCGAACCTCCGGCCAGCATGAGCAGCGCGGCGACCAGGAACGATCCGATGGAGGCGGACATCCAGGTGGCCGGGGTGAAACCGATCTGGTGCCGGACCCAGGTCCAGGCCGACACCCACCAGGACAGGTAGCCCGGGTTGATGAGCTGGTAGACGACGAACCCGGCCGCCCACGGCAGCAGCACCGGCCACCGCGACCGGGCCTGCTCGGACACGTCCCAGCGACCCCTGGACAGCAGGAAGAAGTCCACCGCCAGCACCGCGAACATCGGCACGAACACCGAGCCGAGCAGGGTCAGGAAGTTCTCGTAGTCGGCGATGTTGAGCACCAGGGCCAGCGCGGTGGCCAGTGCGGTGATCACCGCGGCCAGGATCCGGCGGTCCCACCGCGGCCGCAGGTTCTGGGTGGACACCGCGGTGGAGTAGATGTCGGCGAACGACTGGTCCAGCTCCCGGGCGGCCAGGATCGCGAACGCCACCGTGCCCAGCGGGAGGGCGATGAACGCCCCGTAGATGTCGTTCGGGTTGCGGGCCACGGTGACCAGGGCCAGCAGCCCGATCACGTAGCACAGCACCTGGGTCACGCTGTACCCGATCATGACTCCGGCGAAGGCCGACCGGCCCGACCGGGAGTGCCGCATGTAGTCGGCGGCCATCGGCGCGAACGAGATGGCCACCGCGACCACGGTGTCGGTGGCGGGCCAGAAGCCCGACCAGGAGCCGTGGGTCAGCGGCGGCAGCGGGTGCCGGGCCAGCTGGACCAGCAGGTACACCAGCACCACGGCCACCACCACCGCGGCGTAGCGGCGCAGCACCCGGATCGAGCCCAGCGGGTACAGGGTCAGCAGCCCGGTGATCACCCCCGCGATCAGCACGAAGGCCCACTGGGGCAGGGCCGGGGCGATGGTGTGCGCGGCGGTCGCGATCGTGACCAGCTCGAACACCCCCCAGCCGAGCAGCTGGAACATGTTGATGGCGGTCGGCAGATAGGACAGCCGGGCCCCGAACAGGCCGCGCAGCAGCACCATGGCCGGAGCGCCGGTCCGCACCCCGGGCAGTCCGGACACGGCCACCCCGAGCGTGCCCAGGATCGTGCCGAGGATCAGCGCGATGGTGGCGGCCAGCAGCGACAGCCGGGGGGTGCCGGTGCCGCCGGGCTGGAGGACGAACAGGGCGCCGGTGAAGCCGAGCAGGCTCACGCCCAGGTTGCCCCACAGCCCCAGCTGATCGGCGAAGCTCAGCGCCTGCGGCACCGGCTCGGCCAGGGTGCGGGGCGCTTCGGACTGACGATCGCCAGGAACGGTCGTGAACACGACGCCTCCCTACGCCGGCATTACCCGGTCAGGTTCGGACGGTCGGTGGCGCCGTTGACCAGCCACCCTCTCAGCCCGGTCGGCCCGAGCTCCCGTGTGCTTACACTCAGAGTATGCCTGAGCTGCCCGAAGTCGAGGCACTGGCCGCTTTCCTGCGGATGAGGGCCAGCGGTCACGCCGTGGCCCACGCCTACGTGGCGGCGATCTCCGTGCTGAAGACCTACGATCCCGCCCCTGACAGCCTGGCCGGCCTGGTCGTGGGCGAGGTGACCCGGCACGGCAAGTTCCTCGACCTGTCGCTGGCCCCGGCGGCCGGTGGCGACCCGGTGCACCTGATCGTGCACCTGGCCCGGGCCGGCTGGCTGCGCTGGCGGGAGGAGATCCCGGCCGCGCCACCCAAGCCCGGCAAGGGGCCGCTGGCGTTCCGGGTCATCCTGGACGACGAGTCCGGCTTCGACCTGACCGAGGCCGGGACCCAGAAGCGCCTGGCCGTCTACCTGGTCCGCGACCCCATGGACGTGCCCGGGGTGGCTTCGCTCGGCCCGGACCCACTGGACGCCGGGTTCACCGCCGACACTCTGGGCGAGCTGCTGGCCGGCCGCCGGACGCAGATCAAGGGCGTCCTCCGCGACCAGCACATCATCGCCGGCATCGGCAACGCCTACTCCGACGAGGTGCTGCACACGGCGAGGATGTCCCCGTTCAAGATGGCCGCCTCGCTGACCCCGGACCAGGTCACAGAGCTGTACGAGGCGATCCAGACCACCTTGCGGGACGCGTCCAAACGGGCCTCGGGGCTGGCCGCGGGCGACCTCAAGGCCGAGAAGAAGACCGGCCTCAAGGTGCACGGCAAGACCGGCCAGGAGTGCCCGGTGTGCGGCGACACGATCCGTGAGGTCTCGTTCGCGGACTCCTCCCTGCAGTACTGCCCGACCTGCCAGACCGGCGGCAAGCCGCTGGCCGACCGCCGGCTGTCCCGGCTGCTGAAGTAAGGCCGCCGCCCGCGGGGCCGCGCGGGCACCCCGTAGCATCACGGGGTGACCAAAACTGTCTTCGTGACCGGGGCCAGCGCTGGGTTCGGCGCGTCCATCGCCCGCCGTTTCGCCGCCGACGGTGACCGGGTCGTGGTGACCGCCCGCCGGGCCGACCGGATCACCGACCTGGCCAAGGAGCTGGGCGACACGGTGCTGCCGGTGACGTTCGACGTCCGGGACCGGGCCGCCGTGGCCGCGGCCGTGGCCGGGCTGCCCGCCGAGTTCGCCGAGATCGACGTGCTGGTCAACAACGCCGGCCTGGCCCTGGGACTGAAGCCGGCCCAGGAGGCGGACCTGGACCAGTGGGACCAGATGGTCGACACCAACTGCAAGGGCCTGACCTACTGCACCCGGGCCATCCTGCCCGGCATGGTGGCCCGCCGGCGGGGCCACGTGATCAACCTCGGCTCGATCGCCGGCACCTACCCGTACCCGGGGGGCAACGTCTACGGGGCGACCAAGGCCTTCGTGCACCAGTTCAGCCTGAACCTGCGGTCCGACCTGCAAGGCACCGGGGTCCGGGTCACCAGCGTGGAGCCCGGCCTGTCCGGCGGCACCGAGTTCTCGGTGGTGCGGTTCGACGGCGACCAGGCCAAGGCGGACCAGGTCTACCAGGGCGTGCAGCCGCTGGGTCCGGACGACGTGGCCGAGGCCGTGCACTGGACCGCCTCGCTCCCGGCCCACGTCAACATCAACGTGGTCGAGATGATGCCGGTGGCGCAGAGCTTCGGCCCGCTGCCGGTCGCCCGCGAGGGATAGTCGCCGCCAGCGGCCGGCCCCGCGGGCTCAAGGCCCTGCTTCAAGGCCGGCGCGCGGTGACCTCGTACTCGTAGAGGGCCAGGTTGCTGTTGCGCTTACGGATGACGGTGGTGCGCACGTCGGTGAAGCCGGCCGCGCCCAGCAGGGCCGCGTACCAGCGTTCGGCCGGCACGACATGGCCGTAGAACGTGGAATTGCCGATGATGTAGCTGGCCGTCCCCGAGCTCCGGACATGCTGGAACGCGGCCGCGAAGTGGCCGGCCATGTCGTGGAAGTACTTGGTCACGTAGGTGGCCAGCAGCGGTCCGTGCTTGCCACCGTCGCGCGCGATCAGCGCGGTCACGGCCTGCAGTTCGTCCGCGATGACGGCCAGGTCGGGCGGCGGCCGGTCCGGCACCCAGTCGTGCAGCCGGGACGTGGCGATGCCCCAGGTGCCGCCGATCGCGGTCCAGTCCAGCTCACCGGCGTCGCTGGCCTGGTCCAGGAACCGCAGCCAGTACATGTACGGCCGCAGCTCCCGGATGTAGGACATCCGGTTCACGTACGGTGGCGACGTCAGCAGCAGGTCGCACCGGGGCAGCCCGGCCGCGGCCAGGTCGCGGGCGTCACCCGCCACCACCCGGCCCGTCCCCGGTAGCTCGGCCTGGGCGCTGGCCAGGATCTCGGCCGCTTCGGCGCCGAACCGGCGGGTGACGTGCTCGCCGTCCGGTCCCGGTCCGGCTCCGGTCGCGAACGACATGCTTTGATGATTGAAGGTTGCGTGACTGACTCCGATCGCGGTTCGGCAGAACGCGATGCTGAGCAGGTCGAACGCGGCGCTGGACAGCTGGGCCTGGTCGAGGGCGTGCCGCAGCCCCTGGAGGGCCGCCAGCGTGCCCGGTGACCACCAGCGGCTGATGTTGTACAGGTTCGGCACCCACAGGTCACCGGGGTCACCCGCGCACCGGGCCGCCGACTCGGTCAGGTCCGGGACCGCGGCCAGCGCGGCCGCCAGCACCGGCGCCGGATAGCTGGCCGCCTTGGCGTTCCCCAGCCAGACCAGGAACGGGTTGACGTCCACCGCCTGCCCCACGCAGCCGTGTTCGGCCGCGGCCAGCACGGTGGTGCCGCTGCCGGAGAACGGGTCGGTGACCACCGCCCCCGGCGGCAGGTGCGCGGTCCGCTCCCGGACCAGCCGCACCGAGTACGCGGGGGTCAGCCGGAGCCAGCCGTGCCGCCCGGTGCCGGTGTTCGCCCTGTGCGTAAGATGCGAGTTCTGCCGTGTGGCCGCCCGCTCGCGGGTATGCGCCGACCGGACCACCATGGCGAGAGCGTAGCGGCTGGCCAGGCGGTCAGTGGCGTCCGACACGGGCTGATGACCTGGTCGCGGTGACCCATCTCGTTACCGCGGTGACGCCATTGTTACTTGCTTAGAAGCAAATTCCCGCCCGCGGACGGGAACGTCCCGGGCAAGCTAGGCGTTGCAATTGCATGCGGCGGGCACCGCACCAGAACGGACCTCCGCCCGCCACGGGGTCCTCGATACATACGTAATTTACTTTGCTGGTTGAGGTGAACTGACCATGTCTACTGCACGCCGGCCTTCGGTCGCGCTTCCCCGGCCCAACTGGGGCTGGCAGGACCGCGGAGCATGCCGCGGCGAAGACCTGGGCCTCTTCTTCGGGCCGGACGGGGAGCGCCAGCCAGAGCGCGACATCCGGGAGCGAAAGGCCAAGGCCGTCTGCGCCGATTGCCCGGTCCGGGCCGAGTGCCTGAACTACGCGCTGTCCCGGCCGGAGAAGTACGGCACCTGGGGTGGCCTGAACGAAGAGGAGCGCTCGGCCGAGCGCCGTCGCCGCATGCGCCGGGCCAACGCCGCCTGATTTTCCCGATCGTCCTGGTCCTCGCCGGATCCCAGGACGCCTACCCGGGCTGGAGCTTCGGCTCCGGCCCGGGTTTGTGCTTCAGGTAGCGAAGCGGCCACCGGCAGTCGATGAACTCCCGGTCCAGCCGGTCGGCCAGCCGGGGTTCGAAGTCGGCGGCGCCGGCCCCGATCCCGACGGCCCGCTCGATCGCCGACGGCTCGTCCAGCCCGAAAGCCAGCGGGCGCACCGTTTCCGGGTCGTCGTCCGGCACCCGCCACTCCGGCTCCTGCTCCGGGCACAGCCACATCCCCTGCGTCACCCGGGCCCGCATCGCCGTGCCGACGTGCGCGGCCAGGGCCGGGCCGCCGACCCGGGCACTGATCAGCGGGACCCGGACCGCGACGGCGGCGTCCACCCCGTGCGACAGCGCACAGTCCCGCCGCCGGACCGGCAGCTCCCGGACCAGGCCGAGCAGAGGACCGGCCGGGATCGGCATCGGCCACCCGGTCAGGTGCGCGAGCACGGCGAGTTCGGCCCACAGGGCCAGGCCCGGGATCTGGGCGGCGGTCCGCTGGGCCGCGCGCATGTCCCGCAGCGTGCACGGGCTGGCCACGCACTCGGCGCCGCAGGTCCCGCTGCGCACGGAAGCGACGGCGGCCGGGCTGGCTCCGGGCCCGGGCGCAGCGGCGCCGAGGGCGGCCGCGGCCTCCCGGGCCGTGCCGTCCGGCATCCGGGCCAGCAGCGGCTGGTCCATCCCGTCGGTGGCCACCGCGGCCTCGCCCGGCATCAGGGTGACCAGGTATTTCGATTGGGCCGGGCTCAGGTTCATGGTGGCCCCGACCGTGTCCCGGTCATCGGCGGCGGGCAGCCGGTGCACGATCTTCACTGCGGTGTTCTTGATGACGTCCTGAATGAGCCGGGCCGGGATCTGCTCGGCGATGACGATCCCCTCGCCGTAGGCGCGAATCTCGGCCAGCAACCCGGCGAACAACTCGACCGCGTGGGCGGCCACCCCGTCCCGGCCTTCCGGCCGGCGCAGCAGCCGGTGCGCCTCCTCGAAGACGGTCAGATGCCGCAGGCCCCCGGGATGCCCAAAACTCCCGGGCCGCTCGGAGCCGGGCCGCCCAGACCCGTCCGGCTGCCCAGGGCCGCCATCCTCAAAACCCTCGCGCCCCTCCAGTCTCAAATGCTCCACGAGTCGCAGCAGCACCGTGCCCATCAGGAAGGCCTTGTCGCGGTCGTCGCCGACGTCCTCGATTTCCAGGACCACGTTCCGGCGCAGCAACCTGGTGAAGTCGATGGGGTGGCCACCGTCCAGGAACCGGCCGGTGGTGCCGTGCCGCAGGCTGGACAGCCGGACCCGGATGAACCCGAGCACGTCGGCGCTGGTCTCGGGCCCGTAGCCGATGCCCCGCACCACCTGCTCGGCGGCCCGTTGCAGGTCGGCCAGGCCCGGATACCCGGGGGCGGTGCCCGGGGTGAGCGGCTCACCCAGGGCCAGGTCCCAGCCGGCCTCCTCGTACACCCGGGTCAGGGCGGCGCTGAGGACCTGCGGGAACGGCTCTTCGGACTGGAAAGCGGCCAGGAACAGGGTCCGCACCAGGTCGGCGTGGGTCTGCAGCGGGAAGCGCCGGCCGGGCCCGTCGGCCGCCGGTTCCAGCGGGTTGAGGCCGGCCGCCACCGCGTCGGCCTGGCCGGGCCGGATCCGCACCACCTCCGCGCTCCGATCCGGCCAGCCGCGCCGCCATGAGCCGGTACTCGGCCTTGGCCGGCTCGACCACCAGCCAGGGCACCCCGGCCCGGCTGGCCGCCTCCAGCAGCGCGCGCACGGTCTGGGACTTCCCGCCCCCGGTCGCCCCGCACACGAACACGTGCCGGTTCAGCGAGTCCAGCGGCACCCGGAACGGGCCGGCGGCATCCGCTGCCGGTCCAGCACCTGGCCCAGGGCGATGCTGGCGGACTCATCGGCCGCGCCTTCCTGGGTGACGTCGAACCCCGGTCGCAGCGTCAGCCGCACCCCGGGGATCTCCCGCTCCGGCGGCCGGGCCAGCGTGGTCAGCAAGGCGGTGCTGGCGTGGAACGGAACCTCGGGCCCGACGTCCCCGTCCAGGTCCGACCGATCATCGGGGGCTTCCGTCCCGCCCCGGCTGGCCGCCGCGGTGTCCAGGAAGGCCCGCAGCCCGGCCGGCGGGACCTCGGCCGGAGCCGGGGTCAGCGAGTACGGCAGCCCGTGCAGGTCGGCCGAGGCGCAGACCAGCCCGGCCAGCCGGGCCGCCGCGGCCGGGTCGGTGCCCCCGGCCAGCAGGTGGACGCGCCACAGGCCGGTGGACAGCCCTTGCCGCAGCTCGGTGTGCCGGTACCGGTGCCGCCGGGTCTGCACGTCCTGCTCGGGGAAGCGATCGGCCATCGTGGTGGCCAGCCGTTCCCGCCGCGCTTCGTCGTCGGCCAGCCCGCGCAGGTCGGCGGGCCGCACCGGCTCGGCCAGCACGATCCAGCCGAACGGCCCGCCCCACGCGGGCAGCAGGCACTCCTCCAGCGACGGCGCGCACCACGCCGCGTCCGCGGCCGGCTCCGCGCCGGACACCAGCAGCCCGTCGCTGATCCCGCCGATCGCCCGCCAGCAGGACAGCCCGGCCATCGCCCCGGCCAGGGCCCCCGGCGGCAGCACCCGCCCCCGAGCCCCGCCCGGCAGGGCCAGCACCACCTCGCCGGCGGCCACGCTGCCCGCCAGCGCCGATCCCGCCGCCAGCACCCGCACCGGCCCGCCCGCCTGCTCCCGCAGCCAGCCAAACGCCACCGCGTCGCCGGAATGGTAGGCCGCCACCAGAGCCGCCATCCGCTGCGCCCGCCCCGGGTCCCGCTCGCGCCCCACCCCGGCCCCGGCCTCGTCATCGTCCCGCCGCGGAATTTCCGTGATCTCGTAGGCCGGCAGCCCGCACAGCCGCCGCCAGGCCGTCGCCATCCCTACTCAGCCCACCGCTGCCGAAACCGTTCCACCAACGCGTCCGCCTCATCCGCGCTGATCTCACGCAGTTCTACGCCCGAAATTTCGCCTCGCTCCCACTGATAGATCACGGTGTCGTGCCTGCCAGCGTCAGGATCGCGGGCGAAGGATTTCATCGACTATCGCGCCGTCGTCGAGTTGACCGGCGACGAGCCAGTCCAGCTGGATCGGTCAGCGTGCGGCCATCAGCCAGAAGGACTTCGTAGTACAGTCTCTTCGCCATTCATCTGCATCCTCCGCTTGCGGTAATGAGCGATGTCAGGTGCACCCTGTGGAATCGGTGACTCGGGCGGTGATATCCCGCTGCTACGTCGTCGAGCCGCGAACGCTGTTCGGCGCGTGGTTCTCGGGTCGACTCGATCTTCTCGTAGGCAGGCCGTGGGTGTTCTGCTTCGCCTCCCAGCTCTCCGGCGTGTGAAACTGCACCTCGAAGCGCGCACCGCTGCCAGGATCCACGCCACCGGCTGTTGACACCTTTGTACTCGGGCTCGTCCCAAGATGGTTTGCGTAGCTGCATCGTAGCCCTCGTCGCCGAGCAGCTTCTGCTCGGCCGTGTCGGACGCTGGCCAGCTGTAAGCGGGCGGATCGATGATGAAGGTGTATCGGATTCCGTCATGGATTTCGCCGAAGCGAGATCTGCTCACTGCCGCGTTCGGGTTACGTCGCCGTCATTTGGCCAGCTTTTCTTTGAAGCGGTTGGGGCTTTTCAG
This sequence comes from uncultured Actinomycetes bacterium, assembly GCA_963828445.1. Lineage (GTDB taxonomy): Bacteria > Actinomycetota > Actinomycetes > Streptosporangiales > Streptosporangiaceae > Bog-532. Next base: position 145,374 of record CAWHFP010000026.1, on the reverse strand, counting down.
CGCGAACTTCTCGGTGTCCGGCACGAGGGTCCCGTGGTCGAGCTGGGCTTCGATACGGCGGAGGGCGGGGGTGAGACCGCGGTCGTCGTAGGTGCCGTCGGGGTGGCGGCCCTCGGCCTGGCGGCGGGCGGCCAGTTGCTGGTCGGCGACCTGGTTGTCGGCGCGGGTGAGGCGGAGGCTCTTCCAGGACCAGCCGCCGTCGGCGGTGGTGGTGGGCGCGGTGTCGGCGGCGACCGGAGCGGTATCGGCCTGGCGCAGGTCGGCGTAGGTTTCGGTCCGGCTGCGCTGGTCGGGACCGGGGTCGCCGCGCTCAGGCGGGGGACGACCGTCGGCCGGAGGCGGGCCGAGGTCCGGAGCCTGGTCGGGGCGGTCGGTAGCCATCAGGTGGGGCTGCTCCCGGACAGGCTCGGGGGCAAGGCTCAGTGACGAGTTCATCCGTTCATGTCACGGATACCTTAATCGTCCGGTTCGTACGCGGCCGGAGGTTGTCACCGGCTACCGGGTGGCGGGAATCCCGGCTGAGACCCGAAATGTGTGCAGTTTCTGTCGTAATAGCGACCTGTTTTGCACGCAAATCGCGGCGGCCTGGTGCGCCCGCGACCGCGGGCTAGGCTCCGTAGCCCTGGCAGCGGTTCGCCGACGGCCGGGCGTTGTCGCCGGTTACCGGACGGCTGGAAGTTCCGGGCCGCGCCAGGCCCAGCGGCCGGTCAGGCACAGGGCGACGAACGCGAGCGCGGCGACCAGGCGGGCGCTGGGGGCGACGTAGTCGCCGACCGCGTTGATGGTGCTGGTCAGCCAGGCCGGGGTGGGGCCGGGCACGCCGGGCAGATAGACCGGCGCGGTCAGGATCAGGCGGCCGAGGACCAGCCAGTCCAGCTGGGAGGCGGGATAGACCGCCAGCAGGCAGATCGCCATCACGTCGTACCAGGGGCGCTGGTAGGACCACACCAGCAGCCAGGCCAGGCTGAGGGCCAGGGCCGGGCTGAGCGCGGGCAGGTCCGGGGTGCCGTCGGGAAGACGCACGACGGCCAGGACGGCGACGGCCAGGCAGGCGACGGCGGCGATGACGGTCAGGTGCGGCGGCACGGTGAACGCGCCGAAGGTGGTGTAGCCGAGCGGCCGGTAGAAGATCTGGTACATCGTGTCCCAGGTCGTGGCCGGGCCCCGGTGCAGCAGGACCGCCACCGCCGGGCGGCCCGCCAGCGCGTAGGCCGGACCGAGCACGGCCAGGAGGCCGGCCGCCGTCGCGGCCAGGGCCGGGACCGACCGGCGACCGGCCCAGAGCACGCCCAGGCCGAACGCCGCGAACGGGATCTTGATCGCGGCCGCGACCCCGATGAGGAGCCCAGCCAGCAGGAACCGGGAAACGGCCGGGCGCCGCGCTCCCCCGCCGCCGCGGCCGGGACGTTTCCGCACGGCCAGGACGCCCAGCAGGCCGAACGCGGCGGCCAGGCCGTCGATGTGGCCGCTGGCCACGATCTCCCACAGCAGCAGCGGGTTGACCGTCCACAGCAGGTGCGCGCGCAGGCGGCGGGCCGGGTCCGCGCGCAGGGTCCGGTCCAGCAGCAGGACCACCACCCCGAACGCGATCGAGTTCCACAGCTTGAGCCAGAACGTCACCCGGGCCATCGACGGGCCGCCGAGGCTCGGCGGCGGCCCATTCCTCGGCCGTGGCCACCGGGCCGTAGACCGACACGCTGGTTTCCCAGGTCGAGGGGATCCAGTGCCCGATGGGGTCGCCGGACCGCTTGAGCTGCAGCGGCGTCATCACGTAGGGGCTGTGGCCGGTGGCGGCCATCCGGCCGTTGGCCGCGTAGTCCAGGATGTCGGTGGATCCGGCGGCCGGAAGCACGGTGAGCACCCCGACGACCAGGGCCGCGAAGGCCAGCAGGACCCGGACCGGTGGCCGCGCCCCGCGGGCCACGGCCACCAGCCCGGCGATGACCCCGGTGCCGCCGGCCAGCACCGCGCCCCAGAGTGCGAAGGTCAGCAGGGCCGGTGACGGATGCCGCCAGATCCACCAGGGCGGGCCGGCCGCGGGCTTCGGCATCGTGACCACCGACAGGCTCGGGCCCGCCACTGACACCGCCACCATGACCGCGGCCGCGGCCACGATGCCCACCACCGCGGTCCAGACCAGCACCGTCCGCCCGCGATCCGGGGCGGCCGGGCCGTCAGCGGTGGCCGCAGGCCCGGGCGGGGCGGCGACGCCGGCTGGCCCGGGACCGGGGCGGTAGGCTCCGCCGTCACCGTTCGCGCTGCCCACCATGCCTGCCTGCCGGATCGGGGATCGCCGCTGCTACGCCTCGAACGTACCGGAAGGGTAATCGCTTCGTGACGAAGAGTGAGTAAAGGTCGGGGCCCTTCGAGGGGACAACGAACGGAACGCGGCCAAGGTGACCGGAAACGCGAGGTTCAGGGCCGGGATTCGGAGCCATTCAGGGCGGACCGACGGCGAAGCTGCCGGTGCGGACCCTCCCCTCGTGGATCCGCGGCCCGCCGCCGGCCCCTCCCTACTGCTGCGCGGCCTGGTCCAGGCGGGACTGCCTGTCCAGCTGCGCTCGCAGCGTCTCCATGTCGTCCGCGTCCACGGTCATCACCCGGCCCACACCGAAGCTGTCGCGACCCGTCACCGGGCCGGTCCGGGTCGCCCACCAGCGTCCGGCGCTGCTGGGCCAGACGTGCCAGCCGGGAAACTGTGCTTCCAGTTCGGCGGCTGCCTGGTCCCCGCCTGCCATGGCGGCTCCTCGCATCTGTGCACTCTGGTGACACGACCTGCTTCGTTCCGTGACTTCCGTATACAAAATGAAGGGAGATGCGGATCGTGTCAAGCTGAACGCATAATGTTCCGGGGGGGACGGCTGGGCCCGGAGGTGTAAGACCGTGCAGGAACGTCCCACCTATCTTGTTGTGGCTGATGAGCTGCGGGAACGGATCCAATCCGGCCAGTACCCGCCGGGCGCGCGGCTGCCCACGATGGAGGAGCTCCGGCACGTCTACGGGGTGTCCGAAATCGTCATCCGGCACGCGGTGTCGCTGCTCCGGCACGAGGGGCTGGTCGAAACGCGCCGCGGCGGCGGCACGGTGGTGCGCGCCCGCCCGCAGGTCCGGCGCCGGGCCATGCAGCGCTACGCGGTCGACGCCCGGCAAGCCCTCGAGCGCTACGCGGCCGACCCGCGCACCTCGTTCACCGAGGATCACGCCATCGGCTGGTCGGACTATCAGCTCACCACCAGGTACGACGAGGTCACCGCGGACGAGGAACTGGCCGCGCTGTTCGGCACCGAGCCGGGCACCGCGCTGCTGCGGCGGCACTTCGTCTTTTACGCGCGCGCCGAGCCGCAGCAGCTGAGCGTGAACTATCTGCCGCTGGCGCTGGTGGCCGGGACCCCGGTGGCCGATCCGGCCCGCGAGCCCTGGCCGGGCGGGACGCTCGCGCAACTGGCCTTCCTGGGCCGCCCGGTCTCCCGGGTGGAGGAGGCGGTCAGCGCGCGCATGCCGTCCGAATCGGAGGTGCAGACCCTTCAGGTGGCGGCGGGGGTGCCGGTGTTCGCGATCCTGCGCCGCCTGTTCTCCGGGCCGGACGTGCTGGAGGTCTGCCGCCACATCGTCATTCCGGCCGATCGGGTGGTGCTGGAGTACGGCATCGACCTGCCGTCGCGCGAGTCCGGTGACCCGTCACCGGGGCCCGCCGAATTAGGGAAACTTTGTCCGTTTACGCCCGGATATGCGGGGTCTTGGGGGAGTCCGCGTCCGCGAGCTGTCTTGACGCTGTTACTTACCGGACAGTAACTTGCTGTCCCCGGCCGCGGCGTGGTGTGGGTCACAGTGACGTTTTGCGCCCGTTCGTCGGTCTTCGGTAAGAGGTGCCGGACGACAGACCGCAACGCAGCGGCACACTGGATCACCCCCGGGAGCGCCATGTCCATGAGAGCAGCACCCAGCCCCCGCCTCGCCCTGGGGCGTGTGCGATGGAAGAGGTTCGCGTTCGTCATGGTGCCGTCGGCCATCGTGGCCGCGGCCCTGATCGGACTGACCGCCGAAGGCGCCATCGGCGCCAACATCTCGGTGTCGGGCCAGGAGTACACGGTCACGGCCAACCAGCTCAGCGGCAGCGGGTTCGAGCAGTTCGGATCCACGGTCAAGTCGGGCGACAAGCAGATCCCGGTGGCCGAGTCCGCGATCCGGTCCGCGAAACTGACCAACCTGTGCCAGGCGGTCAAGATCGGATCGGTCACCCTGCTGCTGCGGGCGGGCCGCTCGTCCGGTAACCCGGTGTCGGCCAGCAACCTGATCGTCGACGCCAGCTCGCTCAGCGGCGACGCCAGCTTCCACAACATCGCCATCGGCCAGGACGCCGGGACGCTGAACGAAGACCCCGGCGCGACCGGTACCCCCGGCTCGTTCGGTGAGCAGGCCGACACCATCACCATCAACCATCTGGTCCAGCACACCTGGCTGACCACGGCGGGCACGTTCACGCTGCCGGGCCTCAGCCTGGGCATCAGCACCAACGGCGGCTCCTGCCCGTGACGGCCCGCGACCCGCGCCGCACCGGCTTCCGGCGCTGGCGGCGGTCCCGCCCGTTCTGGGGCGGCCTGCTGCTCCTGCTCGGTGGCCTGGAGATGCTGCTCATCCCGCTGACCGGAGTGCTGGCCCGCGGTCAGATCAAGCTGGTCATCTACGTCGGGATCGGCGGCGTGTTCGGCATCCTGATCGGCGGCCTGCTGATCGCGTGCGGGCTGGCGCTGTGGTTCAACCCGGTCCACAAGACGTTCTACGCGATCGCGGGCGTCCTGCTGTCCCTGCTGTCGTTCATCGGCACCAACCTGGGCGGCTTCTTCATCGGCATGCTGCTGGGGATCGTGGGCGGCTCGCTGGCCTTCGCCTGGACCCCGGGCCTGGTCCCTGACACCGAACCCGCCCCGCCGTCCCGCCCCGACCAGCGGCCCGCGGCCGAATCAGACCCGGCGGGACCGCGAGCGGCCGGACTGGAGCTGGTGGCCGGGGACCCCGGTCCCGATGACGAACCCGGCCCCGACGACGACACCGACCCGGACGGCCCCCTGCGCGCCGATTGGGGCCTGAACGAACCGCGCCACGGCCGCCGTCGGTCCAGCCGGGCCACCCGATCCAGCCGGGCCACCCGGTCCGGCTGGGCGGGCCGGACCCTGGCCGTCGCGGCCCTGCTGGCGGTGGCGGCGACCGCCGTGCTGACCGGCGGCGGCCGGGCCTCGGCCGCCGAAGTCCACCCGGCCCGGGCCCAGTCGGGTCAGGGCTGCATCCTGCTCGTCATCTGCTCGCCGTCACCCTCGGCCTCGCCGACCCCGTCGCCGTCCCCAAGCAGCGGGGGCGGCGGGTCGCTGCCGATCCCCAACGTGCTGCCGTCCAGCGGCAGCGGCCTGCCCTCCGCGGTGGCCGGGCTCGGCGGCGCCGCCACCAGCCCCGCCACCAGCCCCGCCAGTGGCGGCGCCGGTGCCGGTAAGGCCAAGGGGCCGAACAACAAGAAGGCCCAGGGCACCCAGGGCCTGGTGGTGGCCCGCGAGCCCTCGGTCATCACGGCCAACTCGGCCACCCTGGACGGGCTGGCCTACCAGGGCACGGTGGCCATGCCGGTCAGCGGGGGCGGCACGGTGACGATGATGAAGTTCACCATGACCTCGCAGCAGCTGTCCCACCTGGACCTCACCGTCGCCGGGGCCGGAGGTTCGCTGGTCACCGCGGCCACGTCGGCTTCGTTCTCCGGCGACGTGGTCCTGTACGCGACCAGGCTCACCGGCCAGCTGGCCGGGGTCCCGCTCACCCTGACCCCGGGCAACGCCGAATCGACCCTGCTGCAGCTGCTGAAGTCGCTGACCCCGCTGGTCCCGGTCACGCTGACCAACGTCACCGCCAACCAGCCGGTGGTCCTGGGCAACTCCGGCGCGATCAGCGCCCTGTCCGTCCGCGCCAGCTAAAAGCCGGCCCACGTACTAGACGAAACGCGGCGCACAGGGACTTCCTGTACGCCGCGTCGCGTTGATGGCTGGGTCGGGCCAGTCAGCTCAAGACTGACGGACCCGCCCGTTGGCCTCGGCGTCCACCGTGCTGCTGTCCGTACCGTCCTCCGCTTCCTCGCCCGGGTAGGGCGGCGGGGGCGGCGGCTGGCGCCGGCGCAGGATGACCGCGACGGCTGCCCCGGCGGCGGCCAGCACGGCCAGGCCGATGGCGCCCGGCCAGCCGAACACCCGGCGCTTCTTGGCCGGCTCGACCTTCTTGGCCGTGGACTTGAGCGCCTTCGAGACCTTGGGCGCGACCGTCTCGGTGACCGCGCTGGCGGCCTCCTCGATCTTCGGCGCGGCCCATTCCCGCGCGTCGTGCACACCCTGCTCGACGGTCGAAGCCGCGTTGGCCGCGACCTGCTGAGCGACCGGCTTGACCTGCGCGACCACGTTCTGAGCCACGTCCTTGGCCTTCGGCGTGACCGTGGCGGCTGCGTCCCTGGCCCGGCTGCGGGCCGCGTCAGCCGCGTCCTGGGCCCGGCTACGGGCCACCGCGGCCGCGTCCTGGGCCCGGTCACGAGCGAGGTCAGCGGCGTCCTGGGCACGGTCACGCGCCAGGTTCGTTGCGTCCTTGGCCCGGCTGCGGGCGGCCTTCTTGGCCGCGTCCGCGGCGTCCGAGGCCTGCGACGCGGCGCTCTTCGCCTTCTTACTCTTCATAAGCGACACAGTTGACCTCCTGCTTATGATCTCGACTCCAACACTTCCCGTGACCAGCGACCTCAACCCTCCGCCCGGCAGGCCACGCGATATTGCTTGTACCGTGGAAGTGCGCGCCGCACAAAGCCGGCTCGCGGAAAGGTCCGGACAAACGGAGCGTCAAGCCACCATAAACGGGGCGCCAGGACATCCCAAAACCGGACCTGGCCACCGGATAACGAAGGACAACACAGTCGGCGCGGCCGGCTATGCGAGGATTCCCGGCATGACCAACACGCTTACCGCAACGCTCAACACCAACCAGGGCCCGATCAAGGTCCGGCTGTTTCCGGACCAGGCTCCGGAGACCGTCCGCAACTTTGTCGAACTGGCCGAGGGCAGCCGGAAGTGGCAGGACCCCCGGACCGGGGCGGAGACCAGTGAGCCGCTCTACAACGGGACCATCTTCCACCGGGTGATCCCCGACTTCATGATCCAGGGTGGTGACCCGCTCGGCACCGGTACCGGCGGCCCGGGCTACAAGTTCAAGGACGAGATCCACCCCGACCTGGGCTTCACCCGTCCGTACCTGCTGGCCATGGCCAACGCCGGGCCCGGCACCAACGGATCGCAGTTCTTCATCACCGTGGCTCCGACGACCTGGCTGACCGGCAAGCACACCATCTTCGGTGAGGTCATCGAGGGCTCGGACCTGGTCCAGCGCATCAGCCAGACCCAGACCGACCGGCGTGACCGGCCCACCCAGGACGTCGTGATCGAGTCGGTGGTCATCGACCGCGACGGCGGGGCCTGACCGCAGGAAAGAAAGCGCAGGAAGCTTTGAACACTCCCGCCTCCGGGCCCCCCGAGGCCGGCCCCCGGCCGGCCCTCCGGCCGGAGATGAGCCCGGGTCGGCGTCGGCCGGCGTCCCGACCTGTTACCGGCACCCGGGCCGGGAGACCTACGTCTCGTGCTCACGCTGCGAACGCCCCGCGTGCCCGGACTGCCTGCGCTCGGCGCCGGTCGGTCAGCAGTGTGTGGACTGCATCAACGGCCGGACCCCCGAAGCGGGCCCGCGGATGCGGCAGCCGAGGACCCCGTTCGGTGGCCGGGTGACGACGGGCGCCGCCGTCACCTGGTCGCTGGTCGGCATCAACGTCCTGCTCTACATCGTCGTGCTGGCCCGGCCCAGCGTCGCTGACAACCTGCTGATGGTCGGCTACGGGGGCAACGGCCGGGGCGGCGCGGTCGGGGTGGGGGCGGGCCAGTGGTACCGGCTGCTCACCTCGGCGTTCGTGGCCCCGACCGGGGGCAGCTTCGGCTTCGCCGACATCTTGTTCAACATGTGGGCGCTGATCGTGGTCGGCCCGCAACTGGAGCGGTTGCTGGGCCCGGTCCGGTACCTGGCCGTCTACCTGCTCAGCGCCATCGGCGGCGGGGTGTTTCTGTACTACCTGATCCCGTACCAGGCCGCGCTGGGCGCCTCGGGTGCGGTGTTCGGCCTGTTCGGGGCCTGGTTCGTGGTGTCCAGGAAGCTGGGCACGGACAGCCGCGGCATCATCGGGCTGATCGCCATCAACCTGGTCCTGGGCTTCGTGGTGCACGGCATCGCCTGGCAGGACCACATCGGCGGCCTGGTCGTCGGGTCGCTGATCACCGCGGCCTACGCCTACGCCCCCCGCAACCAGCGGGTCCTGATCCAGGCCGGGGCGACCGTGGTCGTGCTGGCCGCCCTGGTCGCCGCGACCGCGCTGTGGAGCGTCCACCTGGGCCTGCCGGCCTTCTGACCCGGCCCGCCCCGCGACCGGCCCCCCGCGACCCGCCCGCCCCGCGACCGGCCAGACCAGCGGACCGCGGGTAGCCCCGGCCGCTGGCCGGCTAACGCCACTGAGTGGCCAGCACGACCCCGGTGATGATCAGAACGAAGCCGATGACCATGTTCCAGTAGGTCAGCACGGACAGGCCGACCATGCCGCCGTTGGTCGCGTAGTACTGAACGATGAAGGCCAGGCCGACCAGCAGGCAGGCCACCATGGCGATGGGGAGCCAGCGCGGGCTGCTCTTGTGCCGCAGCGAACGCGTCGGCGGCGGCGTGTATACCGGCTTCTTCCGGACCCGGGACTTCGGCATGGCGTAATCGTAGTGCGTTACCGGCCGCGCCGTTTCCGGGGCAAATATCGTTACTACCGGCTAACATTCGATGACGTTGGGTAGTCATCCCGATAAATCGGCACTGTAAATCGGCACTGTCAAATCGACTCTTTGGTGTGGGCCAACCGTGCGAACCGTCCTCCGCGGCCTGGGTGAGCTTCTGGTCACCGTCGGCGCCGTCGTCCTGCTCTTCGTCGCCTACCTGATGTGGGGCACCGCCCTGCGGGCCGGTGACGCCCAGCATCAGCTCAGCAGCGAGCTCAACCAGCAGTGGGGCAGCGGAACCGGCCACGGCGCCGGACGGGCCGCACTGCCGCCCCGAGCCGACCGGATCACGCTGACCACCGGGCAGCCGTTCGCGTTCATCCGCATCCCGGCCTTCGGCCCGCACTGGCGCTTCACCATCATCCAGGGCACGGCCCTGGCCCAGCTGAACGTGAGCCCCGGCCACGTGCCCGGCACCCAGCTGCCCGGCCAGGTCGGCAACTTCGCGGTGGCCGGGCACCGGGTCACCGCGGGCAACCCGTTCTGGAGCCTGCCGTCGCTCAAGGACGGCGACGTGGTCTACATCGACACCCGGCTCAACACCTACACCTACCGGGTCACCGGCCAGCACACCGTGCTGCCCACCGACACCGCGGTGACCGATCCGGTCCCGGACCACCCGGGTCAGCGGCCCACCCAGCGCCTGATCACGCTGATCACCTGCAACCCGGCCTGGACCGGCACGCACCGGGTGATCGTGACCGGGAAGCTGGTCTCGGCCGCGGCCCGGTCCCAAGCCAGCTGACCGGGCCAGCTGAGCAGGCCAGCTGAGCAGGCCAGCTGACCAGGCCGTCACGAACAGCCCGCCACGACCACAGGAGGCACGCAATGTACGGATGGCTCTGGCGATCGCTGCCGGGGCGGCCGGGGGCGAGGACGGCCTGGCTGCTGCTGCTGATCCTGCTGGCCGCGGCGGTGCTGTGGTTCGGGGTGTTCCCCTGGCTGCAGCTGCACGTCCCGGTGGACGGCAGCGCCATCAACGGCTGAACGCCAGCGTCGCCAAGGCCCCGACCTCGCCAAGGCCCCACCTCGCCGAGGACCCCACCCCTGAGACCCGGTAACCCCCACCGCGGACAGCCGAACGGCCTGGGTGGAAACCCAGGCCGTTCACCTTCGTTCAGATGATTACTTGTTCTTGCCGTGGCCGCCACTCTGGCTGAGGCCCCCGAAGGGGCTGCTCTGGCTCGGGGTCGGCGTCGGGTTGTTCCCGCCGGGCTGGGACTGGCTGGGAGTGGGGTTGGGCGCGCTGGTCGTCGGAGCCGGCTGTTGCGCGATGTAGATCGTCACCGTCGAGCCCTGCGGGACCGAGACTGTTCCCGTTCGGTGTCTGCTGGAACACGTCGCCCGGGGTGGCGTTGGACGGGCCGGTCACCGTCTTCGGATCCACCTTGAACCCGTCGCCCTGCAGGATCGACTGGGCGGTGGAGGCCGAGTCACCGATCACGCTGGGCACGTTCACCCCGCCGCCGGACACGGAGAGGGTGACCTTGCTGCCCGGGGCCACCGACGTGTTCCCGACCGGATTCTGCTTGGTCACCGTGCCCTTGGGCTGGGTCGAGGCGGTGTCCGGGACCTCGCTGACGTTCAGGCCCTTGGCCGTCAGCTCGCTCGACGCCGTCGTGGCCTGCTGGCCGGTCACGTTGGGCACCGTGATCATCTGCGGGCCGGCCGACACGTACAGCGTCACCACGGTGTTGGCCTTGACGTTGTTCCCCTCGGCCGGGTTGGACTTGATGACGTTGCCCTTTTTGATGCTCGGGCTGGCCTGGTCGACCACGGTCGGCTTCAGGTGCGCGTTGGTGACCGCCTTCACCGCCTGGGCCTGGGGCAGGCCGTTCACCAGCGGAACCGCGTAGGTCTTGCCGCCCCCGCCGAACAGCAGGTACGCCAGCGCCCCGATCGCGCCCAGCACCACCAGCAGGCCCAGCACCCAGAGCAGAGCCCGGTAGCTGCGCCGCGGCGGCTCCTCACCGTGGTCGGTCTGGTCGCCGTACTGGTAGGGCGGAACCGACGTGGTCGGGTTGGCCATCATCGTGGCCGCGCCCATGGCCTGGGTCCGGCCGTAGCTGTCCAGCCGGGTCGGGGCGGCCACGGCCATGCCGTTCATGGCCCGCTGGACGTCCATGCGCATCTCGTCGGCGCTCTGGTACCGGTCGGCCGGGTCCTTGGCCATGGCCTTGAGCACGATCGCGTCGGCCCAGGACGGGATGTCCGGATCGACCATCGTGGGCGGCACCGGGTTCTCCCGCACGTGCTGGTAGGCGATGGCCACCGGCGAGTCGCCGGTGAACGGCGGCCGCCCGGTGAGCAGCTCGTACATCAGGCAGCCGGTCGAGTACAGGTCGCTGCGCGCGTCCACCCGCTCGCCCCGGGCCTGCTCGGGCGACAGGTACTGCGCGGTCCCGATGACCTGCGCGGTCTGGGTCATGGTGGCCTGGTTGTCGCTCATGGCCCGGGCGATGCCGAAGTCCATGACCTTGATGTCGCCGTTGCGGGTGACCATGACGTTGCCGGGCTTGATGTCGCGGTGCACGATGCCGGACTCGTGGCTGTAGGCCAGCGCGCCCAGCACGCCGTCGATGATCTCCAGCGCCCGCTCCGGCAGCAGCCGGTGGTCGGCCTGGAGCAGATCCCGCACGGTCCGGCCGTCCACGTACTCCATGACGATGTACGGGACGGGGATGCCGCTGGTCATGTCCTCGCCGGTGTCGTACACGGCGACGATGGACGGGTGGTTCAGCGAGGCCGCGGACTGGGCCTCGCGCCGGAACCGGGCCTGGAACGTCTGGTCCCGGGCCAGGTCGACGCGGAGCGTCTTGATGGCGACGGTGCGGTCGAGGCGGATGTCGTGCGCCCGGTACACCTCGGCCATGCCGCCACGCCCGACGACGCCGTCGAGCTCGTAGCGATCACCAAGCAGCCGTGGCTGTGTCATATCTCGCACTTTGCCAAACCATCCCGCGTTGTCGCATCACTGGGGGCCCATCTGGGGCTATGTTCCGGCCGGTCCGCCGGCCGGTGCTGAGGGCGACCCGCCGCCGGTCGGCCCGGTGGTGGTCGGCTCTATGGTCGGCCCGGTGGTGGTCGGCGCCACCGTGGTCGGTTTCGTCGCCGGTTTAGTTGTCTTCCTGGCCGTGGGCTTCACCACGGGACCCGTCGCCGGGGCCGATCCCGTTCCCCTAAGAGTAGGTGTAACGGCGACGAAGCCGCCCGGTACCTGACTCTGGGTTGGCGTAGTGGGAAAGACTGACTGGCTGCTGGCCCCAGTATGCGGGACCGAGACCGAGGAACTGGCCGGCGACACGTCACCGGTCGGGCTCATCGGCTTACCGGACAGCATCACCGCCGCCACGGTGCCGCCGATCGCGGCCACGGCCACACTGACCAGGGCGGCCAGCAACGCCGAACGCTTGCGCCGGCGGCTGGCCTCATTGCCCCCGGTCCCGAAATCGGCGGGCATCCCGGGCGGGGTCGGCGACGACTCGGCGGTCAGGCCCAGGTCGGCCCGGGTCAGCGAGGCACCCAGGCGCGGGTCGGTCACCGCCTCCGCGCTGGGCAGCACCGGGCCGCCGCCGTCCAGCGCCGTCTCGGCCAGCACGGCCTCGTTGAGCTCGGGGTCCAGTTGCGCGCTGGGGCCGGTCGAGTTGGGCAGGGCACTGCGCAGCTGCCGGGCCCGGTCGGCCACCCAGCGGGCGCTCTGCGGTCGCTCCTCCGGCGGCTTGGCCAGCATGTTGATGACCAGTTCGGCCACGGGGGCCGGCACGTCGTCCGGCAGCGGCGGCACCGGCCGGTGCATGTGCGCGACCGCGATCGCGACCGGGGTCTCGGCGGTGAACGGCGGCGTGCCGGTCAGGCACTCGTAGGCCACCACCCCGAGCGAGTAGATGTCCGAGGCCGAGGTGATCGTCCCCCCGGTGGCCTGCTCCGGTGAGACGTAGCTGGCCGTGCCCATGACCATGCCGGTCTGGGTCAGGTGGGAGGCCTGCGCGGCCCACATGGCCCGGGCGATGCCGAAGTCGGTGATCTTGGTGGTGCCGTCCGGGGTGACCAGCAGGTTGCCCGGCTTGATGTCCCGGTGGACGATGCCCGCCTCGTGCGCGGCCGACAACGCGTCGGCGGCCTGGCTCACGATGCGCAGGCTGTCGGCGACCGACAGCCGCTCCTGCTGGGCGATCAGCGCCGACAGCGGATCACCCTGGACCAGCTCCATGACCAGGTAGGCGCCCCCGGACGGCAGGTCGGGCGGCACCTCATCGGTGTCGGACATCTCGCCGTAGTCGAAGACCTGGGCGATGTGCGGGTGCGACAGGGAGGCCGCGTACCGGGCCTCGGCCCGGAACCGGGCCCGGAACGAATCGTCACTCGCGTGCGCGGCCGAGAGCAGCTTGACGGCCACGGGCCGGTCGAGCAGCTCATCGGTGCCGCGCCACACTTCGCCCATGCCGCCTACCGCTATCCGCCCGCTCAGCCGATAGCGCCCGCCCAGCAGGTGGTCGTTCACCCGTTCTCCAGGTACGCCTTGAGGACATTGACGGCGATGGGAGCAGCGGCCGCGGCGCCGTAACCGCCACCTTGAATGATGACGCCGACGGCCATCGAACGGTTGCCGCTGCTGGCGAAACAAGTGAAAACGGCATCATTCAGGCCGCTGTTGTTGACCCCGTTCTGCGCGGTACCGGTCTTACCGGCGATCTTCACCCCGGGGATCGCGTTGTTGAACGCGAAGGCGGTGCCCTCCGGCTGGTCGACCACGTGCAGCATCATGCCCTTGATCTCGCCGGCCACCTGCGAGCTCACCGGCTGGCTCAGCGGCTGCGGGGTGGCCTGGTCGACGATGCTGAGGTCGGCCGCCTGGACCTGCTGGACCAGGTAGGGCCGCATCAGCGTGCCGTTGTTGGCGATGGCGGCCGAGATCATGGCCTCCTGCATCGGGGTGACCGTGTCGTCCTTCTGCCCGATGGCCGACATGGCCGTGAACGACGAGGCGGGCTCGAGGGGGAAGTTGCTCGCGGAGACCGGGCTCGGAATGGTCAGGTCCGGGTTGTTGAAGCCGTACTTCTCGGCCTCGGTCTTCAGGGTCTGCGACCCCAGGTTCATGCCGATGTTGGCGAACGCGGTGTTGCAGGACTTGGTGAAGGCCAGGTCGACCGTTGCCGTGTTGCCGTTCCCGCACACCTCGCCGTTGTCGTTGATCAGCTTGGTGCTGCTCTGCGGCAGGGTCAGGCTGGTCGGCGCGGGCACCTCGGTGTTCGGGTTGCCCTTGCCCTCGTTGAAGAAGGTGGAGCTGGTGATGATCTTGAACGTCGACCCGGGCGGGTAGGTGGCGTTGATGGCCCGGTTCAGCAGCGGCTGGTTGGAGTCCTTCTGCAGCGCGGCGTCGTTCTGGTTGAGCTGGGTCCCGTCCAGCACGGCCAGCTTGTTGGGGTCGAACGACGGGTAGGACGCCATGGCCAGGATGGCCCCGGTCTGCGGGTTGAGCGCGACCACCGCGCCCGACTTGCCGCTGGACTGCAGCGAGCTCCAGGCCGCGTTCTGGGCCTTGGAGTTGATCGTCGTCTGCACGGTGGCGCCCTTGCGCGGCTTATTGGTGATCGTGTCGATCACGTTGCGCACCGCCAGCTTGGAGGAGGTGCCGTTGAGCAGCGCGTTCTCCGCCTGCTCGACCCCGGTCGCCGTGTAGAGCGTGTCGTAGCCGGTGACCGGCGCGTACTCGTCGCCCTTGGTGTAGACCCGCTGGTACTTGTAGATCCCGCCGATGGGTTTGGATTCGGCCAGGACCGTGCCGTCGGCGGTGGTGATCTCGCCCCGCTTGTTCTGGAACTGCGCGGTGAAGGCGCGCGAGTTGCCCTTCTTGTCGGACAGGCTGTTGGCCTCGAAGGCCTGCAGGTAGTTCACGTTGGCCAGCAGCAGGACGAACATGACCAGGACCGCGATGGAGATCCGGCGGACCGCTCGGTTCACGAGAGGTTCACCACCTGGGTCATGCCCTCATCCTGCATCGGCTGCGGGGCCGGTCTCCGGGCCGTGTCGCTCAGCCGCATCAGCAGCGCGATCAGCATCCAGCTGCCCAGCAGCGAGGAACCGCCCTGGGCCAGGAACGGGGTGGTGATGCCGGTCAGCGGGATCAGCCGGGTGACGCCGCCGACGATCACGAACACCTGCAGGGCCAGCATGAAGGACAGGCCGCCGGCCAGGATCTTGGCGAACGGGTCCTTGACCGCCAGCGAGGTGGCCAGGCCCCGCTGCACGATCAGGCCGTACAGCAGCAGGATGGCCATCAGACCGGTCAGGCCGATCTCTTCGCCGAACGCGGTGGTGATGAAGTCGCTCTGCGCCAGCGGGGTCAGGTACGGCTGGCCCGCGCCCAGCCCCTTGCCCAGGATGCCGCCGGACGCCATCCCGTACAGGCCCTGCACCAGCTGGTAGGCGTTGCCGAACGGGTTGTTGCCCGCGAACGGGTGCAGCCAGATCTGGAACCGCTCGCCCACGTGGGAGAACAGCTTGCTGGCCGAGTAGGCGCCGGCCACGAACAGCAGGAAGCCGATCAGCAGCCACGACGTCCGCTGGGTGGCGATGTAGAGCATGGCCACGAACAGGCCCATGAACAGGGCCGAGGTGCCGATGTCGCTCTCGAAGACCAGCACCAGCAGGCTCACGGCCCACACGCCCAGGACCGGGCCCAGGTCGCGGGCCCGGGGCAGGTCGATGCCCAGGATCCGCCGCCCGGCCAGGGCCAGCACGTCCCGCTTGGCCACCAGGTAGCCCGCGAACGAGACGGCCAGGGCCAGCTTGGCGAACTCCTCGGGCTGGATGGTGAAGCCGGGGATCCGGATCTGGATCTTGGCCCCCTGGACCTCGCTGATGCTGGCGGGCAGCAGGGCCGGCAGCGCCAGCAGGATGATGCCGACCAGCCCGAACAGGTAGGTGTAGCGCTGCAGCACCCGCGGCTCGCGGAACAGCACCAGGACCGCCACGAAGCAGCCGATCCCGATGGCCGAGAACAACACCTGGTACAGGGCGGCGGTCGAGGTCAGCGTGGCGATGACCTGCCCCGGGTTGCCACCCCGGCCGGACTGCTGCAGCCGGTAGATCATCACGATGCCGAGGCCGTTCAAGGTGGCGGCCAGCGGCAGCAGCAGCGGGTCGGCGTACGGGGCCAGCCGCCGCACCGCGATGTGCGCGATGGCCAGCAGCAGGATGAAGCCGATGATGTACTCGATGATGCTCGGCGGCACCGTGCCCTTGAGCCCGAGCCCGACGTTCACGTAGGCGAAGGTCACGATCACGACCGAGAACAGCAGCATGAGGATCTCGGTCCGGCGGCGCCCGCGCGGCATGGCCACCGGAGAGTCGGGGATGCCGCCGGGCGCCGAGTTCTCCGACGTCGCGACGCTGCTCATGGTGTGCTCCGCGCCGAGGTACTCGGGGAGGGGTGGCTGGAGGCCGGCGCGGAGGCGGACGCCGTCGGCGAGACCGCCGGGGCCGGGACCCCGAGCGCGGTGGCCAGCGGGCAGTCCGACGGAATGGTCGGCTCGGGCGACGCGGCCGGCTTCGCCTTCTTGTGGGTGGCCCTCGCGGCCGCGGCCGCCGTGGCCTGCTGCTGCGTCCAGGTGTTGCGGCTGCTGTAAGCGGTCTTGCACACCGCATCCTGGGCCTGCAGCTGGCTGACGATGCGGTGCGCCTCGCCCAGGCTGGAGGCCGAGATCGTGGTCTTGACCGTCTGCAGTTCCTGCGGCGGGACCTGGTCCTCGGTGATCGTGGTACGCGAGTACACGCTGGACAGGCTGACCCCGGCCACCTTCTGGTTGACGCCCTTGAAGATGGCCACGTGCCCCTGGCTGGTGCCCACGAAGTACTGGTGCTGGGTGTAGGCCCAGGCCCCGTACCCGCCGCCGATCACCACCGCGGCCAGCACCACCAGCGCGAACGTCACGATCGGCCAGCGCCGCCGGTGCCGCCGCTGCCGCTGCGCGCGGTGCCCGCTGCGCAGCTGGGGGTGGCCCTGGGTCTCGGGCCAGTCGTCCGGGCCCGCGGGCTGCTGCTCGGAGCCGGGCCAGCCGTTCTGCGCGGTCCGCGGCTCGTCCAGCATGACCGAGGGCTGGGGCGAGGTCTGGGTCAGCATCTGGGCCCGCCCGGCCGGGCTGTCGGCCCGCTCGAGCAGGCTGAGGTCGCTGGCGTTCCCGTGCGAGGCGGCCCCGGCCATGATCGGGACCGTGGTCGGCGCCTGCTGGTCGGTCTCGTCGTCCACGACGTCGGCCACGACCACGGTGATGTTGTCCGGGCCGCCACCCCGGATGGCCAGCTCGATGAGCTGGAGGGTCACGTCTTCCAGGTCCGGAATCGTGCTCAGCGTGTAGTGCAGCGTCTCCGCGGTGACCACGTCGGACAGGCCGTCGGAGCAGAGCAGGTAGCGGTCACCCAGCACGGCCTTGCGCATGGACAGGTCCGGCTCGGCCTCGCCCCGCCCGTCCAGGGCGCGCAGGATCAGCGAACGCTGCGGGTGGGTGGCCGCCTCCTCCTGGCTGAGCCGTCCCTCGTCGACCAGGGACTGGACCAGGGAGTGGTCGTGGGTGATCTGGTAGAGCTCACCGTCGCGCAGCATGTAGCCGCGGGAGTCGCCGATGTGGCACAGGGCGTACCCCTGGCCGGCCCAGAGCATCGCGGTCAGCGTGGTGCCCATGCCCTCGACGGCCGGGTCGGCCGAAGCCATCTGGTGCAGGGTGTCGCTGGCGGAGTGGACCGCTTCCTTCAGCGCGCCGAGCAGATCGCCGCCCCGCCCAGGCCCATTCAGCGCTGGGCCGTCCAGTGTTGGCCCGTCCAGGGCCGCCACCGAGGCGATGGCCACCGCGCTCGCCACCTCACCGGCGGCATGACCGCCCATGCCGTCGGCGACGGCGAGCAGGCGCGGGCTCGCATACGCCGAGTCCTCGTTCCCCTCGCGGAGAAGACCGACGTCTGAGCGGACCGCATAGCGGAGTGCGAGTGTCATCTGCGAAGTTCCAGAACGGTCTTGCCGATACGGATCGGCACGCCCGCCGGCACGGGAGTCGGTCGCGTAACTTTCTGGCGATCCAGATAGGTGCCGTTGGTTGAACCGAGATCTTCAACGATCCACTGCCCGTCCTGCGGAAAAATCCGGGCGTGTCGGCTAGAAGCGTAGTCGTCGTTGAGGACGATCGTAGCGTCATTTGCCCGGCCAAGCGTAATTTGCTGGTCACTGAGATCAATGGTCGTTCCCTTGAGCGCACCACCGGTCACCACCAGCGTGTGCAGCTGCCCGCGGCGCGACCGCCCGGCCTTGCTGTTCGGCCGCGGCGGGGCAGGCCGGGGCGCGGGGGCCGCCGGCCGGCGGGCGGCCCGTGACCGGCCGCTGGAGTTACCGGAGAGGTCGGTGCGGACCACTCCGATCGCGGCGATCACGAACAGCCAGAGCACGGCCAGGAAGGCCACCCGGATCAGGGTGAGGGTGAGCTCATTCATCCCAGTGAGGTGTTCCTGCCCAAAGCGTCAGTAGCTGCGTCAGTAGCTGTTGTCCCTGCGGAAGACCAGGGTGGTGCGGCCCAGGGTGATCTGCATGCCATCGGTGAGCACCACATGCTTGATGGGTTGCCCATTGACGAACGTGCCATTGGTAGAGCCTAGGTCGACGAGGATGACTTCGCCCCCCTCAACCCGCAACTCCGCATGGTGACGGGAGACCCCCGGATCGACCAGACGCAGGTCACAGTCGGTACCCCGGCCCAGCAAAGTCGTGGCCGTGACCAAGTCGTAGTTACGCTGCTGGCGCTGACCGCCGTTCGGGTCACCGGTGGAGACGAGCAGATGCGGGTGCCCGGCGAAGTCATTGCCCCGCGGCTGCGGCAGATCACTGACCGGCTGGCGGATCTCACCGCCCTCCACGGTGGAACCGCGGATGACGCCGGAGCGGATCCGGAACGTGCCGGTGGTCAGGTCGTCGACGCCCTCGAAGCGCATCCGGACCGGGCCGACAAAGGAGTAGCCCTGCTCCTTGGCGTAGTCGCGGGCCAGGTTGGCCAGCTCCACGCCCAGGCTGTCGGCGTACACGTCGAGCCGGTCATGATCGCTTTCGGCCAGCTCGACCACGAA
Source organism: uncultured Actinomycetes bacterium (assembly GCA_963828445.1). Taxonomy (GTDB): domain Bacteria; phylum Actinomycetota; class Actinomycetes; order Streptosporangiales; family Streptosporangiaceae; genus Bog-532. The sequence goes on along the minus strand of CAWHFP010000026.1, from coordinate 126,394 downwards.
GTCGTTCGGCACCAGCGTGCGGCCCTGCGCCACGATCGCCGCCCGGTCATCCATCTCGCGCTGCACGGCGCTGGCGACTTCGACCGGCTGTAGCTCAGACTTGAAGGCCCGGGCGAAGGCCCCTTCGACCATGCCTTCGAGCCGCCGCTCGAAACGCTGCAGAACTCCCACCGTGGCACCTCCCTTCGCAACTCGCATCTGATCGTATCCGGGGCATGAGTGCACTCGGGGTCGTGCTAACCTTCTTTCCGCGCCCGGGGCGGGTGGCGGAACGGCAGACGCGCACGGTTCAGGTCCGTGTGTCCGAAAGGACGTGAGGGTTCAAATCCCTCCTCGCCCACGCGATTGGGTGGCCGATGGTCAGTGACCTTCGGCCACTTTTCATTTCTGCCCGCGCCGTATCTGCCCGGGGGGACGACCCCCCGGAACCCCCCGCGTGGCCCTGCCTCCGCCCGTGGTCCTCGCCGCCGGCCTTCTTCTCGCCGTACGGCTCGCTGCGGCACGCCCCGCTGATCGCCGACGGCCTGCTGCCCGCCGTATTTCCTGGGGCCTTCGTTCTTATCGAAGGTGGGTTGTCTGGGCTGGTCACTGGGGGTCTTCCTTGCTTTTGGGCATGGGCTGCTGAGGGGTCGGCGCGGGAGGGTCTTGCTGGAACCTGCTGAAAGTTAGCTGGGTTCTTCCCGGAATCACGCGGAAAGAACGTGCAAGTTGCCGGAAGAGTGCGGGCTGCCGACGGGCGGGCTGCGGGCAGCCTGGGCGGCCGGGCCTGGCCGGACGGCATAGACCCACGGTCGGGCCGTTGGCCTGGAGGGCGGCCTCCTCGGCCCGGGCCAGCTGCCGCGCCCGGGGGGCCATCAGCGCGGCCGCCGCGCCCGTTCCCGGCCTCCGGAATCCCCGGCGTAGTCCGCGTTTTCCAGATTCCTGGAAGTTCCCGCCGCCCTTTTCGGGTCCCGCCCTGGGGGCCGCTCGCCCCTGAGCGCAACTCCATAACCCGGCCGTCCCCATGTGGCGCGTGTGGTGCGGCGTGCCTCAGGAGCCCACAAGGAGTTCCCGGCTGCGGCCTTCGCGGGCCCGGCGGCCGGCCTGCCCTTGAGTCCCGGGCATCACACGAGTCGCCGCTCACCGGGGGCCAGCACCGGGTCCACGGCGGCCCAAAGATCGGCCTGGCCCCCGCCTGCCGCCCCACGCGAAGCTCCTCGCCACAGGACACCGGCCACAAATCACTAGCCCCAGCACGCCCTTGAGCCCGTGGTACCACAGAGCCGCCGCCTCATCGGGGGTCAGTGCCGCACCGATTGCGCGCTTGGTGCGGCCAGGACAGCAGCGAATGCGCGATCGCTGCGATCCGGCGTCACACGAGTCGGCGCCCCGCGGGGCCAGCAACCGCATCGAATGCGCTTTTGATGCGGCTAGAACAGTCGCGAATGCGCAATCGATGCGGTTTGCCGGCCGGAGCCGCGGGCCTCAGGAGTCCCTGTCCCCGGGGGAGCGGTGCGTGGGCTTCACACGAGCCGCAGTGGCCACAGGAGAAGCCGGGACCAGAAAGCGAACCTGTTACTGAGTGTGATGGTGGGAACTCTTGACAGTTCGAACACCTATTCGGTACTTGTTGTCTATGCGGGGACAGATCATGCAGGTCAAAGGGCTTTTTGAGGGGGAGCCCGAGGGGTTTCGGCGGGGGGTCGAAGGGCTGAAGGCCGGTAACTCTGTGTCTTCCGTGGACGCGGGGTTGCCGGGGACTTCGATTCTGCCGGTGCTGCCTGCGCTGGCCGGGGTGCTGCCGGGTGGGGGCCTGGCCCGGGGGTCGGTGCTGGCGGTGGATCACCCGGGCCTGCTGTGCCTGGCCCTGCTGGCCGGGGCGTCGGCCGCGGGAGCCTGGTGCGGGGTGGCCGGCGTGCCCAGCCTGGGCGTGGTCGCCGCGGCGGGGATGGGGGCCGAGCCCGGCCGGCTGATGCTGGTGCCCGAGCCGGGCCCGAACTGGCCGCAGGTGGTGGCCTCGATGCTGGAAGCCTGCGAGGTCGTGGTGGTGCAGCCGCCCGACCCGCCGTCGGCCCAGGCCCGGCGGCGGCTGGAGGGAGTGCTGCGGCGCGGCGGCGGGGTGCTGATCGCGGCCGGAGCGTGGGACGGGGCGCCGGTCCGGCTGCGGGTCACCCAGCGGTCCTGGGCCGGGATCGGGGACGGTCACGGACGCCTGCGGGCCTGCCGGGCCGAAGTCCTGGCCGAGGGCCGCGGCGCCGCCGCCCGGCCCCGGCGTCAGTGGCTGTGGCTGCCCGGCCCGGACGGCACGGTGACGGTGGACGAGACGGCCGCGGCCCGCCCGGCCGTGCCCGCCTGGGCCACCGGCGGGCTCGACCCGCTGGCCGGCGCCGGCCTGGCCGGAGCCCCGGCCCCGGCCCCGGCCCCGGTGGCGGCGATCCCGTGAGGGCGGCCAGCGAGGGCCGCCCGGCCCGGATCCTGGCCGTGTGGTGCCCGGACTGGCCGGAAGAAGAAGGTCCCGGAGAGGGCCCCGCCCCCGCCGAGGCCCGGGCCTTCGAACGGGTGGTCACGGCGGTGGAGGCCTTCTGCCCGGTGGTGGAGGTGATCCGGCCCGGGTGGTGCGTGCTCGGCGCCCGCGGGCCGGCCCGGTACTTCGGCGGTGAGGAGGCGCTGGCCCGGCAGATCGCGGACGCGGTGGCGGCCCGCGGGTACGCCTGCCACACCGGGGTGGCCGACGGCCAGTTCGCGGCCTGCCTGGCGGCCCGGGCGGCCGGGCCGGCCGCGGCGGCGGTCGTGGTGCCACCCGGCGGCACGCGGCGCTTCCTGGCCCCGTACTCGGTGCACGTCCTGGCCAGCCCGGTCCTGGCCGGGCAGCTGATCCGGCTGGGCTTGCGGACCCTGGGCGACTTCGCCGCCCTGCCGGCCCGGGACGTGGCCAGCCGGTTCGGGTCCGAGGGCAGCGCGGCCCAGCGGATCGCCCGGGGCGCGGAAGCCCGGCGCCTGGCCGCGGGGGCGGTGGCGGCCGACCTGTCGGCGACCAGCGAGTTCGACCCGCCCGCGCTGGCCGAGCCGGTGGTGTTCGCGGCCAAGAACCTCGCCGATCAGCTGCTGGCCACCCTGGCCGCCCGCGGTCTGTCCTGCGTCCGGATCCGGGTCGAAGTGACGGCCGGGGACGGTCACGAAGGCGCCCGGCTCTGGCGTCACGACGGCCTGCTGTCCGCGCTGGCCATCGCGCAGCGGGTGCGCTGGCAGCTGGATGGCTGGCAAGCCGGCCCGGACGGCGAGGGCCACGAGAACGACGGGACGACCCGGGCCGACGGGGGGATCACCCGGCTGCGGCTGGTCCCGGACCAGCTGGTCCGCGACGTGGGCCGACAGCTCGCGCTGTGGGGGGATGACCTGGTCCGGGACCGGGTCGAGCGGGCCGCCGTGCGGCTGCAGGCCATGCTCGGGCCCGAGTCGGTGACCCATCCGATGCTGGCCGGCGGCCGGGGCCCGGGCGACCGGGTGGTGCTGGTGCCGTTCGGTGACCTGCGGGAGGCGCGGCTGGCCGCGGACCGGCCGTGGCCCGGGCGCATTCCGCCGCCCGCCCCGGCCACGGTGTACCCGGCGCCGCGGCCGGCCCAGGTCGTGGACGCGTCGGGCGCCCCGGTGACGGTCACCGGGCGGGCGGTGGTGTCGGCGTCCCCGGACGCGCTGACCACCGGGAGCGGGCCGTGGCGGGCCATCACCGCCTGGGCCGGGCCGTGGCCGGTGACCGAACGCTGGTGGGACAGCGGGCACGCGACCCGCCGGGCCCGGTTCCAGCTGGTCACCGGGGACGGCATCGGCTGGCTGGCCGCGGTCGAGCAGGGCCGCTGGCAGATCGAAGCCCGCTACGACTAGGCCGGGAGGGAACCATGGGCTGGAACAACCCCCGGGTCAGCTGGCGCGAGCTGGAGCAGCGGCTGTCCTGGAACGTGACCCGGCTGCCCCCGGGGCCGGAACGGCGGCCCCGCCGCTCTCCGCTGGACGAGAGCGCGGCCCCGGCCGGACTGCCCGGGGCCGAGCTGCCCTGGGCCGAACTGCACTGCCACTCCTCGTACAGCTTCCTGGACGGGGCGTCCAGCCCGGCCGAGCTGGTCGCCGAGGCGGTCCGGCTCGGCCTGCGGGGACTGGCCGTCACCGACCACGACGGCATGTACGGGGTGGCGCAGTTCGCCCAGGCCGCGGCCGGTACCAACCTGGCCACGGTCTTCGGGGCCGAGCTGAGCCTGGATGGTGCCGAAGAACGGGCCGGGTCACCGGACCCGGGCGGCCGTCACCTGCTGGTGCTGGCCCGGGACGTGGAGGGCTACAAACGGCTGTCGGCGGTGATCAGCGCGGCCCAGCTGGCCGGCGGGGCCAAGGGACGGCCGGTCTACGACCTGGACGCGCTCGGCCAGGCCCACGACGGGCACTGGGTGGTGCTGACCGGCTGCCGGAAGGGGGCGGTGCCCGCCGCCCTGGCCACCGACGGCCCGGCCGCGGCCCTGGCCGAGCTGCGCGGGCTGACGGCCAGGTTCGGCCCGGATAACGTCCTGGCCGAGCTGACCTTTCACGACCAGCCCGGTGACGACGAGCGGAACGATCTGCTGGCCGGGCTGGCCGACGCGGCCGGGGTCGGCCTGGTGGCCACCGGCAACGTGCACTACGCCGCCCCGGCCCGGGCCCGGCTGGCCGAGACGCTGGCCGCGATCCGGGCCCGGCACAGCCTGACCGAGATGGACGGCTGGCTGCCCGCCACCGGCGCCGCCTACCTGCGGTCCGGAGCGGAGATGAGCCACCGGCTGCGCCGGTTTCCCGGGGTCCAGCCGCGGACCGTGGCGCTGGCCCTGGACTGCGCGTTCAGCTTCGGGGACCTGGCCCCGAACCTGCCCGACTTCCCGGTGCCCGCCGGGTACGACGAGATGTCCTGGCTGCGGGCGCTGGTCGCGGAGGAGGCTCCGAAACGCTACGGGCCAGCCGGGGCCGAGTGGCAGCGCGGGGCCTACCGGCAGATCGAGCACGAGCTGGCGGTGATCGGCCGGCTCGGGTTCCCCGGCTACTTCCTGCTCGTCCACGACATCGTGCGGTTCTGCGAGAACCAGAACATCTTGTGCCAGGGCCGGGGCTCGGCCGCGAACTCGGCGGTCTGCTACGCGCTCGGCATCACCAGCGTGGACGCGGTCCGGCACGGTCTGCTGTTCGAGCGCTTCCTGTCCGCGGGCCGGGACGGGCCGCCCGACATCGACCTGGACATCGAGCACCGCCGCCGCGAGGAGGTGATCCAGTACGTCTACGACCGGTACGGCCGGGACCGGGCGGCCCAGGTGGCCAACGTGATCACGTACCGGCCGCGGCTGGCGCTGCGGGACGCGGGCCGCGCTCTCGGCCATCCCCCCGAGGAGCTGAACGCCTGGTCCCACCGGGCCGGGCCGGGGGAGGTGGCGGACACCGAGGCCGGCGTGCCCGGTGACGTGGCCGCGCTGGCCGGGCAGCTGGCCCGGCTGCCCCGGCACCTGGGCATCCACTCGGGCGGCATGGTCATCTGCGACCGGCCGGTCAGCGACGTCTGCCCGGTCGAGTGGGCGCGGATGCCGGGCCGCAGCGTGCTGCAGTGGGACAAGGACGACTGCGCCTACGCCGGGCTGGTCAAGTTCGACCTGCTCGGGCTGGGCATGCTGTCGGCCCTGCACGACTGCTTCGACCTGGTGGAGACCCACTACGGGCACTCCTGGACGCTGAATTCGATCCCGCAGGAAGACGCGGCCGTCTACCGGATGCTCCAGGCGGCCGACACCGTGGGGGTGTTCCAGGTCGAGTCACGGGCCCAGATGTCCACCCTGCCCCGGCTCCGCCCGGAGAAGTTCTACGACCTGGTGGTGGAGGTGGCGCTGATCCGGCCCGGCCCCATCCAGGGCGGCTCCGTCCATCCCTACCTGCGCCGCCGGGCCGGCACCGAGGAGCGGCTGATCCCGCACGAGTCCATGCGGGGGGCCTTGGAAAAGACCTTCGGGGTGCCGCTGTTCCAGGAGCAGATGATGCAGCTGGCCATCGACTGCGCGGGCTTCAGCCCGGCCGAGGCGGACAAGCTGCGGCAGGCCATGAGCTCGAAGCGGGCCCCGGAGCGGATCGAGGAGCTGCGCCAGCGGCTGCTGGACGGGATGGCCGTCCGGGGCATCTCCGGCGAGGTGGCCGAGGACGTCTACCAGAAGATCCTGGCCTTCTCCAGCTACGGGTTCCCCGAATCGCACGCGATCAGCTTCGCCTACCTGGTCTACGCCAGCGCCTGGCTGAAGCGCTATTACCCGGCCGCGTTCACCGCCGCCCTGCTGCGCTGCCAGCCCATGGGGTTCTACTCCCCGGCCAGCCTGATCAGCGACGTCCGGCGGCACGGGGTCGAGGTGCGCGGGGTGGACGTCAACCTCAGCAGCGACCTGGCCACCCTGGAGCCCACCGGGGCCGGGGCGGAGACCGGGGCCGGGGCCGACGGGCCGCAGCCGGCCATCCGGCTCGGCCTGCGCGGGGTCCGCAACCTGGGTGCGGACCCGGCCGCCGCGGTCGCGGCCGGACGGCCGTACCGGGACCTGGAGGACTTCGCCCGCCGCACCCGGCTGTCGCCGCTGGCCCTGGAGGCCCTGGCCGCCGCGGGCGCGTTCGGCTGCTTCGGTACCGGCCGCCGGGAGTCGATGTGGGCGGCGGGCGCCGCGGCGGGCATCCGCCCGGCCCAGCTACCGGGCAGCACGCCCGGCCTGGCCGCGCCCGCGCTGCCCGCCATGACCCCGGTGGAGGAGACCGTGGCCGACCTGTGGGCCACCGGGATCTACGGCACCCACCCGCTGGTGCACCTGCGGGCCGGCCTGGACGCCGACGGCGTGCTCACCGCGGCCGGCCTGGGTACCGCCCGGCCCGGCGGCCGGGTGGTGGTCGGCGGCCTGGTCACCCACAGACAGCGACCCGAGACCGCGGGCGGGGTGGTGTTCATGAGCCTGGAAGACGAGACCGGGATGGCCAACGTCATCTGCCCCCCGCACGTCTGGGCCCGCTACCGCCGGATCGGTGCCGAATCGGGGGCCCTGCTGGTGCACGGCCGGGTCGAACGCACCGAGGGCGCCACCAACCTGGTCGCGTCCCGGCTGCGGCGGCTACGGGTCGCCGCCGCGCCGCCCAGCCGGGACTTCCGCTGAGGGTGCTGCGCCTACTTGTGCGGGACGAACGAGGTCGAGCAGCTACCCCAGTTCCGGCCCGAGGCCACGCTGACCGTCACGTTCACCTTGTAACCGGGGGTGGCGTCGCTGATCCGGTAGGCGATCTCGGCGTCGCCCTTGGCGTTGGCCCAGCCCGAGTGCTTGGTCTGAGTGGTCTTGTAGTGCGCCACGGTGGCCACCTCGGCGTGGGCGCTGGTCGCCACCCAGACGTCGATGGTGGAGTAGTCCTTGGGCTTGCTGTTACTCATCCAGGCCCGGCAGGGCACCTTGGTCGTGTGCGCCGCCACCGGGGCCGCACTGGCGCTGACCGCTGGGGTGGCCACGGCCAGCAGGGCCGTCACGGGAGCCACCAGGGCCAGGGACGCACGCTTCAGGTTCATACCGCTCCGTTCGGGGGTCAATGACCGATTATGATCAGTTCGTCACGCTGCGAAGCCGTCAGGCTCCGTAACAAGACGCGCTGACCGCCGGGGCGGTTGACGTGATCAGGGCACCACGATGACCGGGCAGTTGGCGTGCTTGGTGAGCCAGCTGGGGACCGAGCCGCCCATGCGCCGCCAGCTCCGGGACGGGGCGCCGATGACCAGGGCGTCGGCATCGTGCTCGGCGGCGATGGCGGCCAGCTCGCGGGCCGGGCTGCCGCGCCGGGTGTGCACGTGCACGTCCAGGCCGGCCGGGTCGGTGACCTGCTCCAGTTCGGCGCGCAGCCAGCCCTCCAGGTCGCCGGTGTGCTCGGGGAGGCCGATGACCTGGCCGGTCAGCGGCTCGCAGTACATGCCGGTGGACGAGATGTGCACCACCAGCAGGGGGCGGCCGAGCCGGCGGGCCACCCCGGCCGCGTAGGCGAGCGCGTTGCGGCTGCACGAGGAGCCGTCGTAACCGACCACGACCGGGTGCTCGAGCCGGTCGTGGCCGTGCTCTTCCCGCCCGCGCCGACGTTCTGGCTGGCCCGGAGGGGGATAAGACTCTGCCTGGTCCAATGTCCGCGTCCTTGCGGGAACCGTGCCGCACGCTCGGTGGCTCCGCGAGCCCTTGCTGCGGCCCGCGCGCCGATGTCGCACCGCCGGCGGGCCCTGGTTACTGGAACGTATGCCCCTTTATCGGGCTGATCATTCCTGCACTTATTTGGTTTTAAACAAGCAACTACTTTAGTGGATGAGCTGCCGGAGTCAGCCGAGCCAGCGCGACCGCGCGGTGCCTCCGTCGTTCCGGGCGTCATGGGCGCGAGGCGGGGGCGACCGTAGCCTGGACGGCATGGGCGATCTGGTGCGTGAGCTGGCGGCGGCGATCGGGACCGGGCACGTGCTCACCGATCCCGGGCTGATGGCCGGGTACACCACCGACTGGAGCCGCCGCTACCAGGGCCGCGCGCAGTGCGTGGCCCGGCCGGGCAGCACCGGGGAAGTGGCCGAGGTGGTCCGGACCTGCGCCCGGCACCGGGTCCCGATCGTGCCCCAGGGCGGCAACACCGGGCTGGTCGGGGCGTCCGTGCCGTCCCGGGGCGGGGTGGTCCTGTCGACCCGGCGGCTGCGGCGGCTGGACCCGGTGGACACGCTGGCCGGACAGGTCACCGCCGGGGCGGGCGTCACCATCGCCGAGCTGCGCGGGCACGCGGCGGCGGCCGGACTCGAGTACGGGGTGAGCCTGGCCTCCCGGGAGTCGGCCACGGTCGGCGGGACCGTCGCCACCAACGCGGGCGGGATCCACGCCCTCCGCTACGGCCCCACCCGGGCTCAGCTGGCCGGACTGGAAGCCGTGCTGGCCGACGGCCGGATCATTTCCCGGCTGGACGGGGTCGAGGCCGACAACAGCGGCTACAACCTGACCCAGCTGCTGGCGGGCAGCGAGGGCACGCTGGCGGTGATCACCACCGCCCGGCTGCGGCTGCGGCCCGCCGAACCCCACGCGGTCACCCTGCTGGCCGGGCTGGACGGCATCGAGGCCGCGGCCGCCGCCCAGGCCGAGATCCGGGCCCGGGTGCCGGGGGTGCTGGCCGTCGAGTACTTCGAGGCGGCCGGGCTGGCGCTGGTGCTGGCCCACACCGGCCTGCCCGCCCCGCTGCCCCGAGCCTGCCCGTCCTACCTGCTGGTCGAGGCGGTGGGGCCGCCCGAGCAGGCCGAGCAGCTGGCCGAGATCCCGGCCCTGGCCGACGCGGCGGTCGCGCTGGACCGGGCCGGGTCGGCGGCCCTGTGGGCCTACCGGGAACGGCACACCGAGTCGATCAGCGCGGCCGGGGTCCCGCACAAGCTGGACATCGCGGTGCCGGTGGCCCGGCTGGCCGCGTTCCGCGCCGCCCTGGACGAGACCGTGGCCCGCGCCGCGGCCGGGGCACCGGCCACGGCCATCGTCTTCGGCCACATCGGGCTGGGCAACCTGCACGTGAACGTGCTCGGGCCCGCCCCCGATGACCAGTCGGTGGACGAGGCCGTGCTGCGGCTGGCCGCGGCGCACGGGGGCACGATCTCGGCCGAGCACGGCATCGGCCGGGCCAAGGTGCCGTGGGCCGGGCTGAACCGGACACCGGAGGAGCGATCGGTCATGCGCACGATCAAGTCAGCGCTCGATCCGGACGGTCTGTTCAACCCGGGCGTACTGTTCTCCTGACCTGGGGCGGTGCTCGGATGGCACCATGATGGGGTGGTGATGGAGCCAGCGGAGATCACGAGCCGGGTCAGTGTCACGGCCCAGGCGCCCCAGACGGGCCGGGTCGACGCTACGGCGCGGGCGGTCATCGAGTGCGCGGCCGACGCGATCGTCGCGTTCGGTACCGACCGCACCGTGCTGCTGTGGAACCCGGCCGCGGAGCGGATGTTCGGCTGGACCGCGCCGGAAATGGTCGGCCTGGAGCCGCCGATCATCCCCGAGGAGCTCAAGGCCGAGCACAACGCGGTGCTGGAGCGGGTGCGGGGCGGCGGCCAGATCTCGTTCGCGACCCGGCGCATCCGCAAGGACGGCAGCGCGCTGGATCTGCGCATCGACACCAGCGCCCTGATCGCCGCGAACGGCGAGGTGACCGGCTGGGTCAACGTCTGCCACCAGGTCGGCGAGGACGACGTGGCCCGGCACTACATGGCCGAGCGGGCCCGGGTGGTCCGCCGCCTGGGTGACGTGGTGGCCGACATGAACGCCCAGCGCGACCTGGGCTCGGTCCTGGACCGCATCGCGGCCAGCCTGCGCGAGCTGACCGGCGCGGACGCGGGCGGTTTCGTGATCATCGAAGGTGATCGGCTGCGGCTGGTCAGCATGTCCGGGCTGCCGGACCACCTGCGCGGGCGCACCGCCGACCTGGCCAGCAGCCTGGTCGGGGACCTGATGAAGTCGGGCAAGACGGTGATGATGACCACCGGCGATTCCGGTGGCTTCGACGACCTGATCTGGTCCGCGCTGCCCGGCCTGCACACGATCGCGCTCAGCCTGTCGCACGTGGGCGAGCAGCCCTACGGTGCGCTGTACGCGCTGTACAGCCGGCGCAACCTGTCCCACGTCGAGCTGGAACTGCTCGAGCTGCTGGCCGGGCACGCCGGGGTGGCCCTGACCAACGCGATGGCGTTCGAGGAGGCCATCCGCCAGCGGGCCCATGAGCGCGCGGTCATCGACGGCAGCGCCGACGGCATCGCCGTGCTGGACGGCGACGGGCTGGTCCGGCAGTGGAACCCGGCCGCGCACCGGCTCACCGGCGTCACCGCCGACGACGTGATGGGCAAGCGGCCGCCCTTCGAGGAGCCGGAGCCGGGCGCGAAGATGACCCACCGGCTGCCCAACGGGCGCTGGCTCGACGTCCTGTGCACCGCCCTGGCCGGCACGGACGAGCGGGTCATCGACTTCCGTGACGTGACCGCGGCCAAGGAGCTGGAGGAGGCCAAGGACCTGTTCCTGGCCACCACCAGCCACGAGCTGCGCACCCCCATCACCGTGGTCCAGGGGTTCGCCAGCACGCTGGCCCACCGCTGGGACCAGCTGACCGACGCCGACCGGCGGGCGGCCGTGCGGACGATCGCCGAGCGGGCCGGTTCGCTCGGCCGCCTGGTCGAGCAGCTCCTGCTCGGATCCCGGGCCGGCGCTGACCAGCTGCCGGTGCGCAACGGGCCGTTCGACCTGGCCGCGCTGCTGACGGCCACGGTGGTCGCGTTCCGGCCGCTGTCGGACAAGCACACCGTGACCGCGGCCATCGCCGACGACCTGCCCGCGGCCTACGGCGACACCATGGCCACCGACATCATCGTCGGGCAGTTGCTGGAGAACGCGTTCAAGTACTCGCCGCAGGGCGGTGAGGTGGTGGTCCGGGCCCGCGCCGACGGCGGCCGCATCGAGGTCACCGTCGAGGACGAGGGCATCGGGATCGCCGACGGCGACCACGAGCGCATCTTCGAGCGTTTCTTCCAGGGCGAGGCCGGGGACCGCCGCCGGTTCGGTGGCATCGGCATCGGGCTCTACATCGTGCGGCGGCTGGCCGTGGCCCAGGGCGGCGAGGTCGACGCGCGCACCCGGGACACCGGCGGCACGATCATGCGCCTGATCCTGCAGGACGCCAGCGTAATTTCGGTCTGATGGGCGTAAGCCCGGGGGGTCTGGGGGGCTTATGCCCCCGGGGCATTCCGGTCTGATGGGCGTAAGCCCGGGGGTCTGGGGGCTTATGCCCCCGAGGCCAGCACTGCCTCAGACCGGCTGCCGGGTGCGGCGGTCGCCGCCGGAGGCTTCGAGGTAGGCGTCGATGATGCCGGGCACGTCGTCGCCGTCCATGATGATCTCGCCGCGCTCCAGCCAGATGACCCGGTTGCAGGTCTCCTCGACCTCACCCAGGTTGTGGGCGACCAGGAACACGGTGCCGGCTTCCTGCCGCAGTTCCTCGATCCGCTTGTGGCTCTTGGTCCGGAACGGGGCGTCGCCGGTGGCCAGGGCCTCGTCGATGAGCAGCACGTCGTGGCTCTTGGCCGAGGCGATGGCGAACCGCAGCCGGGAGCCCATGCCGCTGGAGTAGGCGCGCATGGGCAGGTCGATGAAGTCGCCCACCCCGGAGAAGTCCACGATCTTCTGGTACCGGCTCTTGACCTCCTGCGGGGACATGCCCATGGCCAGGCAGCCCAGCACCACGTTGCGCTCGCCGGTCAGGTCGTCCAGCAGCGCGGCGTTGACGCCGAGCAGGGAGGCCTCGCCGGTGGTGTAGACCGCGCCGCTCTCCGGCGGCAGCAGGCCCGCGATCGCCCGCAGCAGGGTCGACTTCCCGGAGCCGTTGCGGCCGATGATCCCGACCGCGTCGCCGCGGTTGGCCACGAACGAAATGCCGCGGATGGCGTGCACCTCGCGCAGGCCGGGCCGGTTCTGGCGGCGGAGCATGCGCATCAGCGCCGTGGCCGCGGTGCCTTTGTTTCCGCCCGCGCCGTAAACGCGATAAACGATGTGCAGGTCGTCGACGACCACCATCGGCTTCTCAGCCACGGCCTTCCTCGCTCTCGCATTCCGGGATACCGCAAGCCTAAGGGCTCGGCGGGACCGGCGTGTCCTTACCTTTCCTCCGTCAACCCGAATACGAGCTGTCACGGTATGTGGCCCATATTCACCCAGCGGCCTGGTTCGGTGCCCGATGTTTCCCAGGCTGGCTACAAAATGTGACCGTTACGGTTTCCGGGACTCGCCCGCGGGGCATTTTTCCGCTCGTACCGGGTTCTTCGATGGCCAGGGCGGAACAGGCGTGCGAGGAGGTGGGTCCATCGGCGGCGGTACTGCTTCCGTACACCCCGTCCAGCGTCGCTGAGGCCCGTCACCGTCTGGTGTCTGACCTGGCTGCCGCGGGCATCTACGAGGCGGCGGTCGGCGACGCCGCCCTCATCATCACCGAACTGCTGAGCAACGCCATCCGGCACGCGGCTCCGCTGCCGGGCGCGCTGGTCCGGGTGACCTGGACCGTCGACCACGACGCGGTGCGGGTCGCGGTGAGTGACGCCGGCGACGGCCCGCTGCCGCACGTCACCGAGCCCGCGCCGGGGGCGCCCGGCGGGCGGGGCCTCGGCATCGTGGAGACCCTGGCCGACCACTGGGGCGTGCTGCGCGACAACGGGGAAACCACCGTGTGGGCGCTGCTGTCGGCCCCGCACGTGCCCGCGGTGCCGGTGGCCGAGCATCCTCCGGCCACGCCGGTCGCGGCCGCCGAGGTGGCCGCCGTACATAAACATTCTGTAGCTGAGGCGTAACTCACTGCTCGAAGTGGTGATAACTCTCCCGAGCGCACGCGCGGGTTCCGGACCCGGCGAGGGGCACGGCTGGGCAGAGGGCGGGACACCATGCGAGGCGGTCACGGGACAGACACCGAGGTCGGACGGCTCCGGACGGTGCTGGTGCACCGGCCCGGCGCCGAACTCAGCCGGATCACGCCGGGTAACTGCGCCGAGTTCCCGTTCGGCCGGGTGCCATGGCTGAGCCGGGCCCAGCAGGAGCACGATCAGTTCACCGGGGCCCTGCGCGACCACGACGTGGATGTGCTGTATCTCACGGAGCTGCTGCAGGACGTGCTGGAGTTCCCGTCGGCCCGGGACCAGGTGGTGGCCGCGGTGCTGGACGGCTCCCAGCTGGGGGCCGAGCTGGACGGCCAGCTCCGGTCCCACCTGGACGGCCTGGACCCGGAAGCGCTGTCGCGGGTGCTGATCACCGGGCTGACCCGGGACGAATTTCGCGACGGCCAGGGCGCCGTCCACCAGTTGCTCGGCCCGCAGGACCCCCTGATCGAGCCGCTGCCCGGCCTGCTGTTCACCCGGGACTCCAGCCTGTGGGTGGGCGACCGGGTCGCGGTGACCCGCCCGCCCGGCCGGACCCGGCGCCGGGAGGCCAGCCTGGTCGGCGCGGTCTACGACCACCACCCGATGTTCACCGGCAGCAAGGCGCTGTACCGGCCCGGCCCCGAACCGCTGGACGGCGGGGACGTGCTGCTGCTGGCCCCGGGCGTGATCGCCATCGGCACCGGCGGCCGGACCGGGCCCGCGGCGGTGGAACGGCTGGCCCGGAGCGCGTTCGCGGCCGGGTTCGCGCACACCGTGCTGGCCGTCCCGATCGGGCCGCGGCCGGGACTGCCCCCCGGCAGTGAGCACCGGCAGGCCGGGCCCCTGGACACCATCTGCACCATGGCCGGCGGCGACAGCGTGATCATGCACCCGGCGCTGGCCTACTCGCTGACCGCCCGCAGCATCACCGCCCGCAGCGCCCTCGACGGGCCGGGCCCGGGTGGGGCCGACGGCCAGGCCGGGAGCCTGCGGGTCTCACACCCGCGGCCGTTCCTGGAGGCGGCCGCGCTGGCCATGGGGATCGACCGGCTGCGGGTCATCGACACCGGCCTGAGCCCGGTGGCCCCGGGCCGCGGGCAGTGGGACGACGGCGGCAACACCCTGCTCACCGGGCCCGGCCGGGCCATCACGTTCGAGCGCCACGCCGAGACCAGCACCCGGCTGGAGGAGGCCGGCCTGGAGGTCACCCGGGTGCCCGGGCACGAGCTGGGCAGCGACCGGGGCGGCCCGCGCGGCCTCACCTGCCCGGTGAGCCGGGAACCGGTGACGCTGCCCGATCAGCGGCCCGGCCGCCGAAGCGGCGCACGGGCCCGGTCCGGGGGCCGGTACTGAGCCCCCGACCCGGACTGATCTGCAGCCCGGGACCTCTGGCCCTGGTCTGCCGATCGGAGCAGGTGTATAGCAGGGGGGCCGGGATGACGATATGGTTCGCTCGTGGAACTCAATGTCTCGAGCCGGTCTCAGGGTGATCACACCGTTGTTATCGTGGCGGGCGAAATCGACCTGTACACCGCACCGCGGCTGCACCGCGAGCTGGTGGACGTGCTGGCCGACGACCGGCCCGCGCGCGTCATCGTGGACATGTCCGGCGTCGTGTTCTGCGACTCCACCGGCATGAACGTGCTGCTCTCCTCGCTGCGCCGGGCCAAGGAGCGCGGCGGCCAGCTGGAGCTCGCCGCCCCCCGCGCCGCCGTGCGCAAGATCCTTCAGGTCACCGGGCTCGACTCGGTGTTCACCGTTCTCGACGACTCCGTCGCCGCCTCCGGCCAGTAGGGCACACCGTAGGGCCTTACCGGCGTAAGCCCCAGTCCAGGTGGCCCGATGCCCTAGGATCGGGCCCATGCTGAACGGCGATGTAGCGGTCGTCATCCCCGCCAAGGACGAAGCCCAGCGGATCCGCGCGACCGTGACCGCGGCCGCCGAGCTGCCGGGCACCAGCCTGGTCGTGGTGGTGGACGACGGCTCCGTGGACGGGACCGGGGCCATCGCCCGCGACGCCGGGGCCGTGGTGACCCGGCACCCCCGCAACCGGGGCAAGGCCGCCGCCATGGAAACCGGCGCCGAAGCGGTCCGCCTGCTCGACCAGAGCGAAGCGCGGGCCGAGCCGCGGCACCTGCTGTTCCTGGACGCCGACCTGGCCGATTCGGCCGCGTTCGCGGCCCCGCTGACCCAGCCGGTCATCAGCGGCGAGGCCGACATGACCATCGCCGCCTTCTCCTCCACGGTCAAGCTCGGCGGCCACGGCGTCGTGGTCGGGCTGTCCAGCAGCGGCACCCGCCGGGCCATCGGCTGGTCCCCGGCGCAGCCGCTCAACGGGCAGCGCTGCCTGACCCGGGCCGCGTTCGAGGCGGCCCGGCCGCTGGCGGCCGGGTTCGGGGTGGAGACCGCCCTCACCATCGACCTGGCCCGGCAGGGCATGCGGATCACCGAGGTCGAGGTCCCGCTGGCCCACCGGGCCACCGGCACCGACCTGCGCTCTCAGCTGCACCGGGCCCGGCAGCTGGCCGACGTCGCAAGGGCGCTGGCCACGCGGCGATGAGCCCGCGGCCGGCCTCCAGGCTGCGGCCGAATAGTGCTGGCCCAGCTGGCGCCGGGCGGGCCGGTCTCGTGCTGACCGGCCTCAGCGTCGCGCTGACGTTCGCGGTGGCGGTGGCCGGCCCCTCGATCATGGAGCCGCCCTTTCCCGGGCGGCCGGGCCAGCCGCCCTGGGCGTTCGACGCCCACTGGTCGCCCTACCTGGCCGTGGCGCTGGCCGGAGCCGGGCTGCTGGCGGGCACGGCCGGGCTGGCCCTGACCCTGTCCGCGACCCGGCGCGGCTGGCCACTGCCGGTCCGGGCCCTGCTGCTGGCCGGGCTGCTGGCCGCGGCGGCCCTCACGCTGGTCCCGCCGTTCGGCTCCTCGGACCCGCTCAGCTACGCCGCCTACGGCCGGATACTGGTCACCGGGCACAACCCGTACGCCATCGGGCCCGACGTGCTGGCCCGGCTCGGGGACCCGGTGGCCCGGGCCGTGCAGGACTGGCGGACCACCCCCTCGGACTACGGCGTCGTGGCCACCGCCGGGCAGGCGCTGGCCTCGCTGATCGGCGGCACCTCGGCCCGGCTGACCGTGTTCGTGCTGTCCGTCCTGGACCTGGCCGCCTTCGCCGGCACCGGGCTGATCCTGCACCGGCTGGGCCGCGGCCACCCGGCCCGCCAGACCCGGGCCGTGCTCATGTGGACGGCCAACCCCCTGCTGCTCCAGGTCCTGGTGGCCGGGCAGCACGTGGACAGCCAGGCCATCTTCTTCGGCGTGGCCGCGGTCGCGGTGTTCAGCCGGGTGGCCGGCCGCCGGGCCGGTCCGGCCGCGGGGTGGGCGGCCGCGGCCGGGGCGCTGGCCGGGCTGGGGTTCGCGGTCAAGATCACGGTGGCCCTGGTCGGCGGGGGCCTGGCCCTGGCCGCGTTCCGGGCCAATTGGCCGGCCGGGGCCCGTGCGGCTGGTGGGGCGCTAGGCTGGGCGCTGCGTGGGGCGCAGAGGGACTGATGGGGTGCAAGGGACCGGTGGGGTCTCCAGGGCCCGGCCGACGTGGCCACGCCTGGCCGCCGTCTGGGGCGGCCTGGCCGCCGGGTTCGCGGCGGTGGCGGGGGCGGCCCTGGCCGTGGGCGGCGCCGACGGTTTCCGGCAGACGGTCCAGGCCAGCAGCATGGTCTCGATCGGCTCGCCGTGGCGGGTCATCCGGACCGTGCTGCACCTGGTCATGCACGAATCAACCGCCGACGACGTGGTCAAGACCGGGGCGGTCGTGCTGGCCGTGATCCTGGCCGCCCTGCTCTGGCGCGGTCTGCGCTCCGAGCCGGCCTCGGAAGTCCCGCCCACCGACCTTCGACTAGTAAAAAATGCCGGTGCGGACGGTCAGGGAGGTGCGGCGGATGCCGGGGCGGGCGCGGACGGTCAGGGAGGTGCGGCGGATGCCGGGGCGGGCGCGGACGGTCAGCTAGCTACGGCGGTCAGCGGAGCGGGCGCGACCTCGGCCGGGCTGGCGGGGCTGGCCGGGCGGGGGGCGCTGGCGTTGTCGCTGGCCTGGCTGCTGGCGTGGCCGTACGTGCTGCCCTGGTACGACGGGCTGGCCTGGGCGCTGCTGCCGCTGGTGGCGGCGTCCAGCCTGGACTGGCTGCTGCTGGCCCGGACCGCGGCGCTGGCCGTCGGGTACCTGCCCGCGCGGGTGGCCGGGGTGGTCATGCCGTCCGGCCTGGGCTGGCTGCAGTCGGTGGTCCGGACCGGGGTGACGCCGGCCGTGCTGGCCATCGTCATCGTGTGGCTGATCGTGAGCCTGCGCCGCGGGCCCGCCGGACCCGCCGGGCGCCGCCCGCGCGGGCGGTCCCGCAGGCGCCCGAGCCCGCCGACGAGCCGGTGAACCGATGATCGCCGCGATCCGGGGCTGGCGGCCGTCACCCCGTCAGGGCCAGCTGCTGGGCGTGCTGGCCTGGGCGGTGGCGCTGGCCGCGATCTTCCCGATCGTGCACGGCTACCTGACCAGCCCGCCCGACCAGCGCCTGGTCGACCTGGACGTGTACCGGACCGGAGGCCTGGCCGTGCTGCAGGGCCAGCCGCTGTACAGCGTGCTGACCCAGCCGCCGCAGCTGCTGCCGTTCACCTATCCGCCGGTGGCGGCGGTGTTCGCCGTCCCGCTGGCCATGATGTCCTGGCCCGCCGCCCAGCTGGTCTGGGTCGCCTTCGTCTACGTGCCGTTCGCGGTGATCATCGGCTACTCGTTCCGGCCGCTGCTGCGCCGGGCCTGCCCGTGGCGGTGGGTGCTGTTCGCCGCGTTGTTCGGGGTCGGCGCCTACCTGTTCCCGATGCAGGACGAGATGCGCTTCGGCCAGGTCGACGCGGTGCTGGCCGCGCTGGCGGTGGCGGACTGCGCGGCGGTCCGGACCCGCTGGCCGCGCGGGGCCCTGGTCGGGCTGGCCACCGCGATCAAGCTGGTCCCGGGGGTGTTCATCATCTACCTGTGGGTCAGCGGGCGCCGCCGGGCGGCCCGGACCGCGGTGCTGGCCGCGGTGGCCTGGACGGTGGGCGCGTTCCTGCTGCTGCCGCGGGACTCGGTGAACTACTGGACCAGCGTCATCTTCGACTCCGGCCGGCTGGGCGACAACGCCGGGACCGAGAACCAGTCCCTGCGCGGGCTGCTGCTGCGGTTCTTCCTGCCCGGCCAGGCCCCCGGGGTGATCTGGCTGCTGATCGCGGTGGCGGTGGCGGTGCCCGGCTTCCTGCTGGCCCGGCGGCTGGCCCGGCAGCACTGGGAGACGGCCGGGATCGCGGTCACGGCCCTGCTGCTGGTCCTGGTCTCGCCGGTGGCCTGGATCCACTACTTCCTGCTGGTGGTGGTGGCCATCGGCGCCCTGACCGGGGACGGGCGGCGGCTGGGCCGGGTGCTGACCGCGGCCGGCACCGCGGTGTTCTTCGGCCTCAAGGTGCCCTGGTGGGGGCAGTCGCTGCTGCACGACGCGTCGGTTCCGCGCGTGGTCAGCCGCCTGGTCGAGGGGGCGTTCGGGATCGCCGCCGCCGTGCTGATCGTGATCATCGCGCGGACCCGGATGACCGGGGCCGACCGCGAGCCGGCCCGCGACGGCGACGACCCGCCGCAGGCGCCGGACGAGGACGGAGACGTTGACGCGTCTCCCGGTCTAGACAGATTGTCATCGGTATAGTACGCAGCGTGATTAAAGAGCTGCCCCTGGTGCTGGGTCCCCTGATCGGCGTGATCGGCATCGTGATGGCCATCAGCGCCCGCCAGCACGCGGCCCGGGCCGTGGCCGAGTGCGCGGACCTGATCCAGGGCAGCGTCGGATCGCGCGGCACCGTGGACCCGCGGGCCCTGCGCGACCTGGCCATCGTGCGCTACGACGCGCTGCGCGAGATGACCGGGCAGCTGTCGTTCTCGGTCGCGCTGCTCAACTCGGGCGGCGACGGCGTGGTGCTCAGCTCGATCAACGGCCGGTCGGAGACCCGGACCTACGCCAAGGTGGTGCTGGGCGGGGCCGGAACCCAGCCGCTTTCTCCGGAGGAGGAGCAGGCCGTGCGTTCGGCCCGGCTGGGCACCGGGCTGCCCCGGGAGCAGGAGCAGGCCGCACCGCCTTCGGTGCGCCTGGCCCCGGCCGGCTCCGCCCGCCGCTGAGGCGCGCGGCGCCCACCGCTAGGAATCTCTAGCGTTTTATAGCTCGAATGCTAGAAGGCTGGATATTCACCCAGACCGCTAGCATCGAGGGACTATGACCGAGCGCTACGCATACCTGGGCCCGGAGGGCACGTTCACCGAAGCGGCCTTCCGCTCCCTGGCCGTGGCCAGCCAGCGCCGAGCCGGTCCCGTATCCGACCATCCAGGCCGCGCTGGCCGCGGTCCGGACCGGGGCGGCCGACCGCGCCGTGGTCCCCATCGAGAGTTCGGTCGAGGGCGTGGTCACCACCACCGTGGACGACCTGACCACCGGCGGTGACCTGCTGATCTGGGCCGAGGTGCCGCTGCCGATCGCGTTCGCGCTGCTCGTCCGGCCCGGCACCCCGCTGCCGGAGGTGCGCACGGTGGGCGGCCACCCGCAGGCCCAGCCGCAGTGCCGGCGCTGGCTGACCGGGCACCTGCCGGACGCCGAATGGGTGCCGGCCGCCTCCAACGCCGAGGCGGCCCGGCTGGTCTCGGAAGGCAAGATCGACGCCGCGCTGGCGGGCGCGTTCGCCGCCGCCCGCTACGGCCTCGAGGTGCTGGCCCAGGACGTCAGCGACCGGGAGAACGCGGTCACCCGGTTCGTGGTGGTGGGGCCGCCGGCCCCGCTGGCCGCGCCGACCGGCGCCGACCGGACCACGCTGGCCGCGTTCCTGGCCCACGATCACGCGGGCGCGCTGACCGAGATCCTGACCGAGTTCCTGGTCCGCGGGGTCAACCTGACCACGATCCACTCCCGCCCGACCGGCAACCGGCTGGGCAACTACTACTTCTTCATCGACTGCGAGGGGCACGTGGCCGACGCCCGGGTCGGCGAGGCCCTGATGGGACTGCGGCGCCTCTGCGCTGATGTTCGGTTCCTGGGCAGCTACCCGCGGGCGGACGGCGGCCAGACCGAGATCCCGCGCGGCACGTCCGACACCGAGTTCGCCGCCGCCGCGCAGTGGCTGGCCGGGCTCCGCGGCGATCGCTGACCGCTGACCGCCACGGAGCCGGGGCTCAGCTACAGGTAGGGGCCGGAGGCGCCGCCGGGGCCGGGCTGACCGGGACGGCCCATGTCCTCCCCGGGCCCGGGCATCTGCGGCGAGATCCCGGGCGGCAGCGCGCGCCGCATGTTCTCCAGCTGGGCCCGCGCCGCCATCTGCTGCGCGAACAGCGTGGTCTGGATGCCGTGGAACAGCCCTTCCAGCCAGCCCACCAGCTGCGCCTGGGCGACCCGGAGCTCGGCCTCGCTGGGCAGCTCGTTCTCGGCGAACGGCAACGACAGCCGTTCCAGCTCGTTGACCAGGTCGGGCGCGAGCCCGTCCTCCAGCTCCTTGATCGAGCTCTCGTGGATCTCCCGGAGCCGGGCCCGGCTCTTCTCGTCCAGCGGCGCGGCCCGGACCTCTTCCAGCAGCTGGCGGATCATGCTGCCGATGCGCATGACCTTGGCTGGCTGCTCCACCATCTCGGTGACCGGCCGCTCCGAGCTCTCCTGGTCGCCGTTTTCGCCGGTCACGGTGGCCTCGACCGGCACCCCGTCCGGGCCGACCACCACCACGTTGGGGCGATCTGCTGAGTCTGCGTTCATCCCGTCCATCCCTCTAGTGTGTCGGATTGCGGGAGTGCTCCCTCCATTTCACCGCACCGGCCCAAACTGGCCGATCCGGCCCCCGAACTGGGCTCTGACGGGGGCTTGACCACACTCAGTGATGAACCAACGGTGTTGTCATTCGTAGTCATGGGCAGAACGGTGGGTGATGAAGCACTTGCCCTATGGCAACGGCAGCCGGTGGCCTAGGCTTCCGCTGTAACAAACCGGACGTGGAGTGACAAGCGCACCCGGCTGGTACCGGGATGACATATTCCGACCCATCGATTTGGGGGCTCGACCTGTGGCGACCGATGACCGCGGCCAGGTGAACGGGGCCGGAGCGCCGGACGGCGCCGGGTCCGACCCGGGCGACGCCGAGGAGTACGAGCCGTATCTGCCGCCGGGGCCGAACCCGTTCTCTTCGGTTCATCCCCACGGCGCGCCGCCGTTCGAGCGCGTGCCGTGGTCGGGTTCCTCGGTGTCGGAGGGGGCTCATGACGACGATGAGGCCCCGGATGCGCCGGAGCCCGCGACCGATCCGGGCCTGCTCCCGCCGGCCGCGGTTCCGCCGCGCGCGCGGTTCCGCCCGCCGCCAACGGGCAGGCGGCCCGGCCGGCCGTGTCGCCGTATCCGCCCCTGCCCGACGACGAGCTCGGCGGCCCGCCGCACGGGGAGCCGGGGCCGGGCGGGTCCGCTCCGGGCGGGGGGTCCGGTCCGGGCGGCTTCGGGGCCTCGCCCTATCCGACCTACACCCCGTACGGGCCGGACGAGGAGATCGCCGACGACGCCCTGACCGACTACGGGCTGCCGTCGCCGCAGTCGTACGGGTACGCCCCGCCGCCGCCCATGGCCGAGCCCCTGCCCGACCTGGGCGTGCCCGAGCCGAGGTTCAGCCCGCCGCCGGGTGGTCAGAGCGCCCCCGGTGCCCCCGCCGCGCCGAGGACCCGGCCCGACGACGAGGCGTCACCCGTTCCCGGGCTGGAGCGTCCGGCCGATGACGGTCCCCACCGTGATGACCGCGACCCGGATCAGCCCCGCATCACTTTTACCGAAGGTGGTCGGCACGCGTCCCCACCCTCGCCTCCGCCCCCGCTGGACGCGGGTCCGGAGGGTGCCGGACCGGCTGGCCGCGCCACCCGAGCGGACGCCGCCGGGGATGGCCCCGCCGCGGGATGGCCCCATCGGGAGTGGCTCCGCCGCGCGACCCGGCCGCCGCCCCGCCGCTCGGACGGCCGGCGCCCGCCGCCGCCCGCGCGGCCTCAGCCGGCCTACGCGCCGGTGCGGCCCGCCATGCCCCCGGCGCCGCCGCACGACGACTTCGGACCCGAGCCGGACGCCGACGGCGCCCGCGAGACCGCGGACAGCCTGACCGCCGAGGCGCTGCTGCAGGGCAAGCGCACCGCGCCCGGTTCGGGCTGGCGGCGCACGGTCTACAAGGCCACCGGCGGCCTGGTCCGGGTGGGCGAGTCCACCGCCATGCAGCGCCGCCGCGAGCTGGTCTGGCGGGCCCGGACCCCGGTGGCCGGCGGCCACCACCGGGTCGCGGTCATGAGCCTCAAGGGCGGGGTGGGCAAGACCACCACCACCGTCGGCCTCGGCGCCACCCTGGCCACCCTGCGCGGGGACCGGGTCATCGCGGTGGACGCCAACCCCGACCGGGGCACGCTGTCCGACAAGGTGCGCCTGGAGACCTCGGCCACCGTCCGTGACCTGCTCAACGAACGCCGTCAGGTGCACCGCTACGCGGATGTGCGGGCGTTCACCTCGCAGGCTTCCAGCCGGCTGGAGGTGCTGGCCTCGGATCGTGATCCCGGGGTATCGGTGGCGTTCAGTGAGACGGACTACTGCGATGTGGCCCGGGTGCTGGAGCACTATTACTCCATCTGCATCACCGACTGCGGCACCGGCCTGCTGCATTCGGCCATGACCGGGGTGCTCACCCTGGCCGACCAGATCGTGCTGGTCAGCTCGCCGTCGGTGGACGGGGCCCGGTCGGCCAGCGCCACCCTGGACTGGCTGGACGCGCACGGCTACGGCGACCTGGTCCGCAACGCGGTGGTGGTGCTGTCCACCGTCCGCCCGCGCAGCAAGAGCACCGTGGACCTGGAGCGGCTCGAGCAGCACTTCGCGGCCCGCTGTCGCGACGTGGTCCGCGTCCCCTACGACCCGCACCTGGAAGAGGGGGCCGAGGTCGAGCTGGAGCAGCTCAGCCCGGCCACCACCGAGGCCTACCTCCGGCTGGCCGCCACCGTCGGCGACGGCTTCGCCTGGCCCCGGCGCACCCTGAACCACTCGGGCGCCACCCGGGGCTGATCAGCCGGTCCCCGTGGTCCTGCGCTCAGCCGGCCGATCCTGGCCGGCGAGGCGCCGGCGGTATCGTCTTGCCGCCCAGGGCCCGTTCCCGGGGGATGACCACCAGCTCACCGGACTTCCGGCGGACCGCGAAACAGCGCTCGTCGGCCGTCTCCAGGATCCCGAGGACGTCGGCGACCTCCTCGCCGCCGTCCCCGGCCTGCCGGCGCCAGCGGATCACGACCCGCTGGCCCACGTCACTGGCGGCCAGCCGGACCTCCAGCCGGTAACGCACCGGCCGGCCCGGCCGTCGGCGGTTGCGCTGACGGCGGCAGCAACTGGTCGCGCATGATTTGACTCGGCTCCTGCGGTGCTCGATCTCTCGCGGTGTTCAGCCGGACCCGGCCCGGCCGACCCCGGCCACTGTACGGCCTGCACCCGGACGGGCATTGGGGACGGCGGCGATGTGAGAGGCTAAGAGCCGATGCCTGGGCCGCGGCGGCGGACCGAGCATCGGGGCTGCGGACCAGTCACGGGCCAGCGGGCGGCATCACCGCCCAGGTCCGGGCGTCACCGCAGCGAGGAGGGCTCGCCTAGTGGCCGATGGCGGCGGTCTTGAAAACCGCTAACAGGGGTGACTCTGTTCGTGGGTTCGAATCCCACGCCCTCCGCTGACCAGTCCTGGTAATCGCTTGGGTGTCGAGTCCAGCGCGATGCCGGGAGCCCTGCGTGCCGTTGTAGCGTGCTGCGCCCGCCGCTGTCCAGGTTGATGCCGGCTAGCCACAGCACCGTGAGCTGGTGCACCGGTCGTCCGGTCCGCCACGATCTTCCCGGTCACCGCAAGGTCGCCTGGGCGGCTTGCCATGCCGCGTCGCTGAGGAGGGCCTGCCATGAGGTGAACAGCCGGAAGAGGTCCTGCCCGTGCTGGGCGCGTAGGTCCGGGTTGACTGCCGCGATGTCCAGTTCGTTGGCCGCGGTGAGTTCGGCGAAGTCCCGCCGCAGCGGCAGCGGCGGGCGGAGCACGGTGCCGGTGAAGCGGTCCTGGAACGGCCCTTCGCGCTTGGCGAGGTGGGGGTAGGAGAAGCGGCGGTCGCAGCTGGCGTAGAAGTACACGAGTCGTTCGGCCTCCGCACCGGTAATCGCGGCCAGCTCCTCCCGGCGGCGCGGGTCGCCCAGGGCGGCCGGGAAGCCGTCCGTGCCGTAGTAGGCGTGGCACAGCCCGGCGAGCCGTAGCGCCGGCCGTGCGCCCCATTCGGTGAGCAGTGCGTGGACGCGCTCTAGATGGGCCAGCAGCGTGCCGCCGGGATGTGCGATCCCCGCCGCGCCGCGCAAGGCTAGTGCGTCGGCCGCGGCCGCGATCCCGGGCTCCCCGCCGGGCGCGACCCGTTCCGCGGTGCCGGCAGGCGCGCTGGGGCGGTCGCGCAGCATCGAGGTAACCCTGGCCGTGCAGACCCGCCGGTCCTGCTCGTCGGTGATGACGACATCACAGGTGACCAGCGTCCGGCCCGCGTGCACCACTGTGGCCACGCCGGTGACGTAGCCCGAGTCCGTCGGCCGGTGATGGGCCGCGCTGAGCTCGATGCCGGCGGCCGTCCGGCCCGGACCGGCCTGGATGGCCGCGAGGCAGGAGCCGATCGCCTCGGCGAATGCGCAGGACGCACCGCCGTGCAGCGTCCCGTATGCCTGGGTGTTGCCGTCCACCGGCATCCGGGCGGCCACCCGGCCGCCCCCGGCGTCGGTGTATTCGATGCCCAGCCGGTCATCCAGGGCGCTGCGCGCCCCGCCGAGTTCTCGGCTCAGCCTGTCCAGCTCGTGAAGGCCGGTGGTCATGTGCTGCCTCCTCCGGGTCCGGTCGGCACCCGCCCGTGGCGCCCCTCCGGTGTCAGCGCCGTACGCCCCGGGCCGTCAGGTGGCACCGGTCCGGCACCGCGGGACGGGTTGCCGCCTTGCAGCCGGGAACGTGCCTTCCTAGGCCGCTGACACCATGGTGTGAGCGGAGACTGACCCAAGTCAATCCCCGGCTTTTCTCGCAAAGGCCATAGAGATACCTTGGGGATGTGACGCTTGAGGACTTGCGCGTGTTCACCGCGGTGTACGAGACCGGCAACCTGAGCGCGGTCGCCCGCGCCCTGTCCTGCACCCAGTCGGCGGTCAGCCAGCACATCAAGCGCCTGGAACGAGAAACCGGCTTGGCCCTGATCGAGCGTCAGCCCCGCGGCATAGCGCCGACGCCGGCCGGGCGGATCCTTTACCAGGCGGCGCTCGGCGGCATCGCCTCCCTTGACGCCGCGCTCCGCCGCCTCGGCGAGCTCCGCGACGGCCACGGCGGCACGGTCAGCGTCACCACCGGCGGCGTCACGGTGCGGCACTTCATGGCCGGCGCGATCGTCGCCTTCCGGTGCCGGCACCCGGACGTCACCTTGGAGTTCCAGTCGGCCTATTCGAGCCGCCGGTGCATCGAAGTGGTCCGCGACGGCCGGGCTGATCTGGCCTGGATTACCCTTGGCCAGGCTCCCCCAGGCATCCAGCAGCGGCCCGTCATCGGCCTGCCGTGGGTGCTGGCCGTGCAGGCCGGCGACCCGCTGGCGGAGCGGGACTCCATCGACCCGGACGACCTGGCGGCGATCCGCTACATCGCTTACCCGGAAAATTCTGCCTCCAGGCAGCGGCTGGAGGAACGGTTCGTCCGGCTGGGGATCAGCCCTCCCGCACCGGTCAGCGTGGCCGACTGGGACACCGCGGTCCTGCTCGCCGAGCTCGGCATCGGCCACGCCATCCTGCCCGCCCTACCTGGGCGTGCGGTCCCGGCGGGCAGCCCGGTCCGTACCGTCCCGATCCCGGCACTGGAACCTCTTACTGTCGGGTGGGCCGTCCGCCAATGGGACGCGCTTAGCCCCCTCGCACGCGAATTCGCCGAACTCGTCGCCGCGGCGCTCCCGGCCGGCCTTGAGCACTACGAAGAGCCTGCTTGAAACATTCAGGCGGCCTGCGGCCGGGCTGATGTGCCGGCGGGCGCGGGCTTGCGGGCGAGTCGCCGGGTCATGACGATGATCATTGACCAGTAGACGTAGGTCTCATGGTGAGCAGGCAGCCGTTCGTAGTCCCTGACGGTACGGCGGTGGCGGGTGATCCAGGCCAGGGTGCGCTCTACTACCCACCGGCGGGGCAGGACTTTAAAGGTGTGCAGGTCATCGGGCCGCTTGACAATCTGGAGGGTGAGCTTGAGCGTAGTCTTGGCCCAGGTGACCAGCTTCCCGCTGTAGCCGCCGTCGCCCAGGCCAGCTTGATCTTGGGAAACGCCTGCCGCAGGTTCCACAGCAGCGCCTGGCTGCGTCGCGGTCCTGCACGCTGGCGGCGGTGACCAGGACGGTCAGCAGTATGCCCGTCACGTCGACGGCGATGTGCCGCTTACGGCCGTTGACCTTCTTGCCCGCGTCGTAGCCGCGGCCAGTCCTCGCGACCTCTTCGATTACCAGGAGCCTCTGCTGTCACGGCGGAGGCACGCCGCACGGCCGCCCAGAAGATCACGAGACGTTACGGCCTGCGTCTTCTGCCCAGTTTTCAAGCAGGCTCTAAAAAGTGGTCCCTAGCCGGCCTGGCCCAGGGCTTGCAGTATCGCGGCCACCTGCTTGGGCTCCAGGCGGCGGGTGGCGCGGCCGACGCTCAGCTCGCAGCGCACCACGTTGGGGTCGCCGGTGGGCATCGGCTTCGGCCAGACCCAGATGCCCTGCTCGTCGGCGAGACGCCGGGCGTTGGCGGCGAACTGCTCGGGCGGGACGGCGAAGAGCAGGTGCATCATCGGGGTCTGCGGCGGGTCCGGCACCACGCGCACCTCGTCGACATCGGCCAGCGCCGCCGAGATCGCGCGGGCGTGCGCCAGCCGCTCCGGCATCTCGGCCAGGCGCTCGCGGAGCAGGTGCAAGGCGGAGGCGGCCGCCGGCCACATCCCGTGCAGCGTGCCGCCCAGCCGCTGCCGCCACTCCCGGACCTGGGCCACGACGTCCGCTGATCCGGCCACGCAGCAGCCGGGCAGCGCCCCGATGCCCTTGTAAAACGAGACGTAGGCCGTGTCGAACAGCGCGGCGATCTCGGCCGGGGACCGCCCGTAACCCGCGCTGGCTTCCCAGAGCCGGGCCCCGTCCAGATGAGCGGCCGCGCCGTGGCGGTTGGCCCACGCGACCTGCGCGACCAGGTCGTCCCAGGCCGGCAGCTGGCCGCCCAGGTCGCGTTGCGGCAACTCCAGGAGCAGCGCGGCGACTGGCTCCGCGACCGCCTCCAGGTCGTCGAGCGCCAGCAGCCGGTGCTGGTCTCCGACCGCGCGGCCCACCAGCGCGTGCAGCCGCGCGTAGGCCTCACCCTCGTGGGTGTCGAGGTGGCACATCGGGTGCCACAGCACGGTCCGCCGCCCCCGTTGGTCCGCGTGCACCCGCAAGGTGGCGGCCTGGGCCATGGTGCCGCTGGGCAGGAACACCGCCGCCGGGAAGCCGAGCAGTTCGGCCACCATCGACTCGAGTTCCGCGACCACGCCGCCCTCACCGTAGGTGTCGGGCACCACCGACTCGCCGATCGAGAGCAGCAGATCGGCGGGCGAGACGTTGCCGTCGCCGGACAGGAAGGTGCGGCATCGGTCGCGCCGGGCGCGGGTCTCTTCGTCCACAACCCCACTCTGCCAGTCAGTGCTGCCGGTCAGGGCGCTGAATTCCCCCGAATACCGGGCGGATGCTGACCGGTATTGGTTCTAGCGTCGTTCTCAGCAGGAGTTTTCGACCCACCAGAACCGAGGAGATCGGCATGGACTTCGTTTCGATCCGCATCATCACCGAGGACGTCGACCGGCTGGCCGGGTTCTACGAGCAGGCCACCGGCCTGCCCGCCACCCGGGCCAACGAGGACTTCGCCGAGCTGGCCACCGGGGCCGGCACCCTGGCCATCGGCAGCACGCGCACGGTGCCGGTGTTCGCGCCCGGGGCCGCGCGGGCGGCCGACAACCACTCGGTCATCATCGAGTTCCTCGTCGACGACGTGGACGCGGTCTACGAGAACCTGACCGGCTTCGTCCACGACTTCGTCAACAAGCCCACCACCATGCCGTGGGGCAATCGCTCCCTGCTCTTCCGCGACCCCGACGGCAACCTGGTCAACTTCTTCACCCCGGTCACCCCCGCGGCCAAGCAGAAGTTCGGCCGCTGATCTTCTGGCGGCATGGGTGGCCAGCCGACCAGGCCGCCGGTTTGCTGCCGAGTCAGAGAACGGTCGCTTGAACGTCGGCGGTGTTCAGTCAGCGGGGGCGGTAGGCGTCGCGGCGGTGGGCGACGGCCAGAACGGTGACGATGCGCCGGTCGTCGTCCACAGTGTAGAGAGCGCGGTACTCGCCTCGCCTGACCGACCGGACCTGGTCGAATGGCGTGTCCAGTGACTTGCCCACCCGGTAGGGATTGGCCGCCACCGGCCCGGTCAGGTGTTCGAACATGGCGATCGCGACCGGGAGCGGAAGTTTGTCGAGTCGGCGCCGGGCGGCCGGAGTTAAGACGATCGTGTACGGAGTCGGCTGGCTCATTCGCCCGCCGCGCGGCGGGCGGCCAGATCGGCCGAGATCTGGTCGGCGGAGAACACGCGCCCCGCCCGCGCGTCGGCCAGACCTTCACGCAGGTCGCGCACGAGTTCAGCGTCAGACAGGACCTCGATGGTTTCGCGCAAGCGGTTCAGTTCCCCGGATGGCACAACGTCGGCGACATGCTCGCCGTGGGCGACCACCGAGACCGATTCGCCCTGTTCGGCGTGGCGCACCACCTCGGCCCAGGACGGCTCGTCCTCGGCCCGAATCGTGGCGCTGGGATCGCTCATGCCTCCATGGTAGGTCGCTGGGCTCTGGCTGGCACCAGTCGCCGGGACCGGGAGCGTCGGCCGGCCGGTCGTGAGGCCGCGAGCCCGGGGCGGTGGTCAGATGATCTGCCAGCCTTCGGTGAGGACAGAGCGGGCCAGTTCTCTGAGCGGGCCGATGAGGTCACCTTCGGCGACCTGGGCGGCGCGGCCGTCGACGACGATTTCGTAGACGGGTTCGCCGGGGTGGGGGCGGTAGGGCGGGGGGGAGTCGAGTCGGGCCTGGTCAGCCAGTTGCTCCCATCGCGCAGCGTCATGGCGACCGGTGGTGTCCACCAGTGCACGGCGGATCGAACCATCGCCGTTGACCTGCGTGATCTCGCACTTCATCGCTTCAGTCTGCCCGAAATAACTGAAACCGGGCGATCACCGGAGAGTAATCGTTGGCAAAAATGTCACGGATCGTGCCGCCACGTGCCGTGATAAGCGCAGCCTGACCGAGGTGAAAGCGCCGACTGGGCCGCCCGCGGGGTGACGATCACGGGAACCCGCACTCGCGGAGCCAGCGGTGGACACCACCCTGCGCCCCCACCGCCGTGGCGGCTGCGGGCACGCCTAAGAGCGCTTCCGCTTCTGGGCGGAAACGCTGTCCGTGGACAGCAATCCCATCCGGGCCGGAGCCCGTAACTAAGGGAAACAGTTTGAAGCTCTGCGCAACCTCAAAGGAGCGTTTCCCTCGTGGGTATCACTGTGCGATCCCATTCTGCTTCATCAGCGCGCCTACTGCTAGGCATTGGCCTGATTTCCGCCGGCGCCCTCACCGTGGCCGCGTGTGGCTCGTCGGGCAGCACGGGGTCCTCTGGCTCGTCCGCCAGCGGGAGCAGCGGCGCCAGCGCCAGTTCATCCAGCGCCAGTTCACCCAGTGCCGCCAGCAACGCCGGGGCCTCCACCGCCAGCGTCACGATCAGCGCGAAGAGCGTGTCCGGGCTCGGCACCGTCCTGGTCAACCAGAAGGGGCAGACCCTCTACATGCTGACCACGGAAAAGGGTGGCAAGATCACCTGCACGGCGAGCAGTGGCTGCCTGCACGCCTGGCCCGAGACCGACCTGCCCAGCGGCGCCACCGCGGCCAAGGCGGGCAGCGGCGTCCAGTCCTCGCTCCTCGGCACGGTGAAGGGCGCGGCCGGCCAGACGGAAGTCACCTACAACGGCTGGCCGCTCTACACCTTTATCGGCGATTCCTCGGCCGGGCAGGCCAAGGGCCAGGGCCTGACCAACTTCGGCGGCACCTGGTACGTACTGAACACCGCGGGCAACCCAGTGACCGCGAAGGCGACCGCCAGCAACTCGGGCGGCGGCAGCTCCCCGTCCAGCGGCTCCGGCGGCGGCGGATACGGGTACTGAGCATGACCACTCACCGATGGGAAGAACCCGGCATGAACCGAACTGACCAGGCCCAGGTGCCGAACTCGGCACGCGCGGGCCAGACGACCACCCCGGTCCGCCAGCTACTGCAGGCCGCGGGCTGGCGCCCGGCCCAGATCGAGTCGCCCGCCACACGTTGGACGGTCAACGTCCTGGCCTGGGCGGGCGCCATCCTGGTGCTGCTCTCGGGCCTGGTCCACCTGAAGCTGTACGGCAGCTACAAGGGCATCTCGGTCATCGGGCCGCTGTTCCTGGCCCAGGGGATCGTGGGCATCCTGCTCGCGGTGGCCCTGGCCGTGTTCCGCCGCCTGTGGCTGGTCCTGGGGGGCGCGGGATTCCTCGTGGCCACCGCGGCCGGCCTGCTGATCAGCGTGAACTTCGGCCTGTTCGGGTTCCAGGACAGCCTGGCCGTGCCCTACGCGACCTCTTCGATGGTCGAGGAGTTCATCGGCGGCGGTGTCCTGGTGGTCGCCGCCATCGCCTTCCTGGCCGGCCGGCCCTGGCGGGGGCAGGGCAGCGAGCGGGTATGGCCGCCCAAGAGCTGAACGCTCCTGGGCGGACCGCCCAGAAAAAGTCGCGGGCCAAAACCGCAATCCCGTGGAAGAGTCCGCCCGTATCAGACAGTGTGCAGAGGATGGGGATCCCAGCAGACCGTCTGCCGGACGAGACGCTCCTCGCGGGACTGGGCGCGGGCGACGCCGATCTGTCGCTGGCCTTCGTACGGCGGTTCCAGCGGGTGGTGTTCGGCGTCGCGGTGACGGTGCTGGGCGACCCGACCACCGCCGAGGACGTGGCCCAGCAGACGTTCGAACGGGCCTGGCGGCACGCGCAGGTGTACGACACCCGCCGCGGTTCGGTCCGGGCCTGGCTGTCGACCATCGCCCACAACCTGGCCGTCGACGTGCTGCGGGCCCGGACGTCGGCCCCGGTCGACCCGCAGGACCTGCCGGCCCTGCTGACCGCGATGACCGACACGCCCGAGCGGTTCGCGGTGGCCCACGACAATGCGGCCGGCCTGCGCCGCGCGCTGGCCGAACTGCCGGCCGGGCAGGCGCGGGCGGTGGCCATGGCGGGTATCTATGGCATGACGGCACGGCAGATCGCCGAAGCCGAGGGAATTCCCCTGGGCACGGCTAAGACTCGGATCAGGGACGGGATGGAGAAACTGCGTTCGGCTTATCTTCGGGAGGACGTCGGCGATGACTGAGCCGAACGGGATGAGCTGCCGCGACTTCGACGACGTGGCGGCCGAGCTGGCGCTGGGGGTACTCACCGGGCGCGAGCGGGCCGAGGCCGTCGCGCACCTGGACGAGTGCGATTCCTGCCGGGAACACGTCCGCCAGCTGTCGCTGACCGGCGAGGAGATGCTCGGGCTGCTGCCCAGCCGTGAGCCACCGGAAGGCTTCGAATCCCGGGTCATGGACCGGCTCGGCGTGGCCACCAAGCCGAAGCGGCTCAACTGGAGTCGCCGGATGCTGACCACGGCCGCGGTGGCGCTGGGCGTGGTGGCCTGCGGGATCGGCGGCTGGGCCGTGCGCGGGGCCACGACCGCGGCCCCGGCGGGCAACACCGCCCAGGCGCCGCTGCGTGAGGCCGCGCTGCTCACCGCGGCCCACCAGAAGGCCGGCGAGATCTACATCTACGACGGCAGCCCGCGCTGGCTGTACATGGGCTTCGACAGCAAGAACAACAGCAACGAGACCGTGGTCTGCCAGCTGGTGGCGCGGGGCGGCCACGTCATCACCATCGGGTCGTTCAAGCTCGACGGCGGCTTCGGAGCCTGGGGCAGCCCGGACCCGGTGGCCGCGAGCAACGTGACCGGAGCCCGGATCACGTCCATGAACGGCACCGTCCTGGCTACCGCGAGCTTCGACAAGAGCTCCTAGCCAACCCCGATCGCCTGGCCGGCCGCGTGGGGCACCGCGGCCGGCCAGGGCCCGGGGGTCAGCTAGTCTCGCCGTTATGGGAAGCGACATGCTCCCGCCGTTCGGGTTGTCGCAGGCGCTCGGCCGGTGGCAGTGGGCCCCGGCCGTGACGGTGATAGTGGCCCTGATGGCCGCGCTCTACCTGTGGGGCGTGGTCCGGGTGGCGCGCCGTCACCCGGCCCGGCCCTGGCCGCGCTGGCGGACCGGGATCTTCCTGGGCGGCCTGCTGGTCATCGTGCTGGCCACCGAGAGCGGCGTCGGCACCTACGACGACACGCTGTTCTGGGACCACATGATCCAGCACCTGCTGCTGATCATGGTCGCGCCCGCGCTGCTGGTGGCCGGCCGCCCGGTCACCCTGCTCATGCACGCCAGCCGGAATCCGGTCCACACCTGGGTCAAGCGGATCGTCCGGTCACGGGTGGCCGCCGCCCTGACCTTCCCGGCCTTCGGCATCGCCGCCTACACGGCCACCATCGTGGGCACGCACCTGACCGGGTTCATGAGCCTGGCGCTGACCAACGACACCGTGCACAACGCCGAGCACGCCCTCTACCTGGTGGTCGGCTACCTGTACCTGCTGCCGCTGATCGGCAGCGAGCCCGTCCGCTGGAAGCTGTCCTACCCGATCCGGCTGATCTTCCTGTTCATCGCGATGCCGGTGGACGCCTTCACCGGGGTGGCGCTCGGTTCCTACTCCGCCAACCCGTTCCCGGTCACCTCGGCCATGCGGCACCGCACCTGGGGCCCCAGCCCGCTGGACGACGTGCACATCGGCGGAGCCGTGATGTGGGTCGGCGGTTCCGCGATCATGTTCGTCCTGATCATGTTCGTGTTCCTGGCCTGGAGCCGGCAGGGGCAGTACGCCGACAGCCGCGGCTGGCTGGAGACCGCCCGCCGGGCCAGCCTGGAGCAGCTCACCACGGCCGGCACCCCGGCGGCCGGGAGCCGCCCCGGCCACGTCCCGGACCCAGACCCACATCGACGAAGACGAAGACCAGCTGGCCGCCTACAACGCCTTCCTGGCCCGCATCAACCAGGGCGGTCACCAGCCGCCGTCCTGACCCGAATGACCAATTTCGCGACACGCCGGTAGCGCTGTCTACGGAAATCTAAGGATTGCGCTAGAGCCCGTCATAGAGTCCGATGCTGTGGACCCGGTACGGAATCCCTACGCGCCCGGCGCGGGCCAGCGACCCCCGGAACTGACCGGGCGCGATCGCGAGATCAGCCAGTTCGAAGTGGTGCTGGAACGCGTCGCGCGCGGGCGCCCGGAACGCAGCATGGTCCTCACCGGCCTGCGCGGGGTGGGCAAGACCGTCCTGCTGAACACGTTCCGTTCCATGGCCATGCAGCGCCTGTGGGGCACGGGCAAGATCGAGGCCCGGCCCGAGCAGTCGATCCGGCGGCCGGTGGCGGCGGCCCTGCACATGGCGGTGCGGGAGCTCGCGCCCCGGCACCGCGCGCCGGAGCGGATCGAGTATTTCCTGTCCGTGCTCAAGGCGTTCGCGCTGCGCGACCCCAAGGCCCCGAAGGGCACGTCGGTCACCATGCAGCTCGGCATCGACGTGCCCGCCGCCCGCGGCCGGGCCGACTCCGGTGACCTCGAGATCGACCTGACCGAGCTGTTCGCCGACGCCGCGTCGGTCGCGGCGGACCTGAGCGTGGGCATCGCCCTGTTCATCGACGAGATGCAGGACGTGCCCGCGCCCGACATCTCGGCCCTGTGCGCGGCCTGCCACGAGCTGTCCCAGAACGGCGGCCCGCTCATCGTGGTCGGGGCCGGGCTGCCGCACCTGCCGTCGGTGCTGTCGGCCAGCAAGAGCTACTCCGAGCGCCTGTTCCGCTACGTCCGTATCGACCGGCTGGAACGCGGCGCGGCCGACCTGGCCCTGATGGCCCCGGCCGAGCGCGAGGAGGTCACGTTCGAGCCCGGTGCCCTCGACGCGCTGTACCAGGCGGCCGACGGCTACCCCTACTTCGTGCAGGCCTACGGCAAGGTGACCTGGGACGTGGCCACCGGCAGCCCGGTCACCGCCCAGGACGTCAGCGTGGCCGCGCCCGAGGCCGAGGGCGAGCTGGCGGTGGGATTCTTCGGCAGCCGGTACGAGCGGGCCACCCCGGCCGAGCGCGAGTACATGCGGGCCATGGCCACGCTGGGCGACGATCCGGTGCCCACCTCGGCGGTGGCCGAAGAACTGGGCCGTAAGCCGTCCAGCCTGTCGCCGGCCCGGGACGGACTGATCAAGAAGGGCCTGATCTACAGCTCAGAGCGGGGCGTGATCGCGTTCACCGTGCCGCACTTCGGGAAGTTCCTGCGCTCCCAGCCGATCTGAGCCGCGCCGGTTCGACTCGTGTCTCGGCCCGTCTAAGCCTTTCTACAGTTGTTTGAATAAACGCTTAGAAAGGGGCAGAGGATCGGTGCCGGGCGGGCGCGGCCAGAGGCGCCGTGGGGTCCAGACTGACCCGGGGGCCGGGTCGCGCCCCGATCGCACCCCGGTCATCCAGGCTGGCCCGGGCCCCGAGCCCGGCCATGGGCCGGGTGACGTCCAGTTCGGGCAGATGCCGGAACCGGACCGGCTCCGGAGCCGGCTGGCTGATCTCCCGGTCCGGTGCGGGCCGGGACCGTGGCGCGCCGGTGAGCACCTCGCCGCTGACCGCGTCCAGCACGGCCACCCGCACCGGGGACCGGCGCGAGCGCAGGTAGACGGCGAAGGCGACGTGGACCTGGCGGCCGCCGGTCTCGCCGGTGTACACCAGATAGCGCCAGCAGCCCTCACGCCAGATATCGATCGGCGCGACGTCCCGGTCGTCCCCGCCGACCAGGCTGGCGTACCGGCGCCAGGTGGCGCTGCTGGCCAGCGCGGCCAGCGTCCGGTCCACGCTGATCCGCCGTACCTCGCACGGTTCGGAGTAGCCCAGCCGGACCATGGCCTCGCTCAGCTCGGGAGACAGGGCCGCCAGCAGCAGCAGCTCGGCCACCAGGACCGTGATCCACAAGGCCGCGGCCCGGCCCGAGGCCGGCATCTGCAGTGGCGGCTGGCCAATGGTGGCCAGGGCGGCCGTGGCCAGTACCGCGGACCGGCCGATGGTGCGAACCCCGACCGGGGTGACGCTCAGGTCACCGAAGCAGCCGCAGCCAGCGTCCGGGCGCCGCTCCCTGAGCTCGACCAGCGCGCCCACCGCGATCAGGAACAGCACGCTGACCCCGGCGCGCACGATCGTGGCCGGGGTCCCGGTGCCCAGCGATCCAGCGGTGACGATCAGCGCGACGCCCAGCCCGAGTTCGGTCGCGCACATGGCCATGGCGATCGGCCGGCGCAGCCGGAGCGGGAACAGCGCCGTCGGCCCGAGTCCGACGGTCACGTCCCGGGCCTTCAGGACCCGCAAGGCTTTGGCCCCGCAGCCACTCAGCAGCATCACGGCGAGCAGAGGGATCTGCACCTCCCGGATCGCGCTGAGTACCGCACTGGGCAGACCACCGGGCATCGTCTAGCCGCCAATCGTGATCGTCGCGTTGAAGCATCCGCGCTCGAGATCCCCGCCGAGGTCGACGAACGCGGACATGGTCAGGTCGGCCACCCGGCCGCGCGGTGACGTGCCGCAGGTGACGCACCGGTCGCAGAACAGCCGGGCCGCTGCTCCGCAACTGGTCACCGGCAGTTCCCGGGCCCGCTGCGCGCAGTCGTTGCGAACGCGGAGCATGCTGCCCAGGGACAGGTAAGGCAACTGGACACAGCCGGGTCCGGCCTGGTGCGGGTCGACCGCGTACCGGTCGGCGCGGCTCGCGCCCGAGCAGGGCCCGTGACCTGCCGCCGCCACGTACTGGCTGTCCAGGTGGGCGGGGCCGGTGCGGGCCAGCGAGGCCCGGGTGTGCCGGCCGGGGTGGCCCCGCCCGGACTCGGCCGGGGCGAGGCCGAGGTCATCATGGGCCGGGAAGGACCCGTGCCCCTCACAACCGGTCTCCGGGTCGAGCGCCGGGTAGGCCAGTCCGAGCAGGTCTTCGGGCTCCTCGCCGGCTTCGTGCCAGGTCGCGGTGCCGCTGATGGTGTCCGGTACGCCCCCGCTGACCAGCGGCGGGCTGGGCGGCTGGTCGGCGCGGTAGGGCGGCTGCGACGTGGCCGGGATCAGGCCTTCGATGAACCCGGGACGGCGCAGGCCGATGACGTCGATCAGGTAGCCGGGCTGCAGGCGCGGGAACCGGACCTGGATGCGGCCGGCCGCCGGTTCGGGAATGACCAGGATCTTGCGTCCGTGCTCGTTACCCTCGTCCACCAGCAGGGTGCCGGAGTCGCGCTCCACGATCGTTCCCGTCACCCGGCCGATCTCCGCCCATATACGGTCAGCAACCGTGTTACGGACATAATTGCGCTTCACAATTGCTCTATCGCCTTGCCTGAGCGCAGCGGGTGCCACCGGGCCGCCGCGCCAGGCCGCGGTGGAGGCGGCCAGGGTCAGCCGCTCTTCCCCGTTCGCGGTCTGCAGAACCAGGATATGTGGGCTAACATCGAGCACAGTACCAATAACTGCATGTGTCGCGTTGCTGTTCACGAGGTCGGACGATCGCGCGGCGAGATCATCCTCGCCCCGGTCCGGCGCGCCGAAGATGGCGGCCTTGAACCGTCGGCGGCGAGCAAAACGTACGGGACTAATAGCGTCCGTGACATCATCGACGGACGGGCTATTACTGTGCGAGCTGCGCACTTGCCCCCCATGGGATTGCATGACCTACCCTCGAAGATGCTTACTTTCAGTGGCCTACGTCAAGCGAATCCCCAACCTTTTTGCAAGGTTCACTCAGAGACACATTCGCGTTTTTTCGAATAAGTGTACGAACTGAAAGAGCTACCGGGCTGATCACTGTGTGATGGCGCAAACGCGGGGTGTGCAGGTGCACGCGCAGTTACTTTGGGTAACGCCGAGGTTATGGGCTCGGAAACGAGCGGGGACCGTGCGCGACGAGCCTCCACGACCCGGATGTGAGCGACTAGGCGGTCAGCGGCCCGGTGGTGGCCACGACCGCCGAGTGTGACGCACGCCGCACGCCGCCATGGTGCCCGCGCTGGCCACTGTGGGAATATCAGCGGAGAAGCCCGCGCCACCACGAGGAGGTGGGCCGTGCGCAGCACGATGATGGATGTCCCGCTCACGGTTACGTCGATCATGCGGTACGGCACCACGACGTTCGGCCGCAAAGAGGTGGTCACCAACACCGGGGACGGCGTCCGCCGCCGCACCTACGCGGAGACCGCCCGCCGGTGTGCCCGGCTGGCCCACGCCCTGCGCCGGCTGGGCGTCGACGGGGACCAGCGAGTAGCCACGTTCATGTGGAACAACGCTGAGCACCTCGAGGCCTATCTGGCCATTCCCTCCATGGGCGCGGTGCTGCACACGCTGAACATCCGGCTGGCCCCGGCCCAGATCGGCTACATCGCCACCCACGCCGAGGACACCGTGGTCATCGTGGACGCCTCGCTGGTGCCGCTGCTGGCCCAGGTGCTGCCGCACGCCGGAACCATTCGGCACGTGCTGGTCACCGGCCCAGCCGGGGACTTGCCGCCGGAGGCCCAGGACCTGGCCGGCCCGAACCGGGCGGTGCACTCCTACGAGGAGGTGCTGGCCGCCGAGCCCGACTCCTACGACTGGCCCGAGCTGGACGAACTGTCGGCCGCGTCCATGTGCTACACCAGCGGCACGACCGGGAACCCCAAGGGCGTGGTCTACAGCCACCGCTCGCTGTACCTGCACGCCCTGGCGCCGTCCTTCGGCAATGCGTTCGCGCTGGCCGAGCCGGACCGGGTGCTGCCGGTGGTGCCGATGTTCCACGTCAACTCGTGGGGCTTCCCGTTCGCGGCCATGCTGTCCGGGGCCACCCTGATCATGCCGGACCGGCACATGCACGCGCCCGACATGGTGCGGCTGATCGAAGCCGAGCGGCCCACGGTCGCGGCCGGGGTCCCCACCATCTGGCAGGGCGTGCTGGAGCACGTCCGGGCCCACGGTGGTGACCTGTCGTCGCTGCGGCTGGTGGTGGCGGGCGGGTCGGCCGTGCCGCACTCCCTGATGAGCGCCTACGACGACCTCGGCGTGCGGCTGGTTCAGGCCTGGGGCATGACCGAGACCTCGCCCCTGGGCAGCGTGGCCAACCCGCCGGCGGGGGTCACCGGCGCCGCCGCCTGGCCCTACCGGGACAGCGCGGGCCGGTTCTTCTGCACCGTCGAGGCCAGGCTGACCGGCGACACCGGCGCGGTGCTGCCCCAGGACGGCGAGGCCGTCGGCGAGGTCGAGGTCCGCGGCCCGTGGGTCACCGGGGCCTACTACAAGGACGATGATCCGCAGAAGTTCCACGACGGCTGGCTGCGCACCGGCGACGTCGGCAGCATCGATACCGAGGGCTACCTGCGGATCAGCGACCGCAGCAAGGACGTGATCAAGTCCGGCGGTGAGTGGATCTCCTCGGTCGAGCTGG
Organism: uncultured Actinomycetes bacterium; assembly: GCA_963828445.1. Lineage (GTDB taxonomy): Bacteria > Actinomycetota > Actinomycetes > Streptosporangiales > Streptosporangiaceae > Bog-532. The sequence continues at coordinate 87,235 of CAWHFP010000026.1, read as the reverse complement.
AGAACGCGCTGATGGCCCACCCCGACGTCCTCGAGGCCGCCGTCATCGGCGTCCCGGACGACCGGTGGGGCGAGCGGCCGTTTGCCTGCGTGGTCATCCGGGACGGGGCCGACATCCCGGCCGAGCACCTGCGCGACCACCTGGCCGCCAGCGTGCCGCGCTGGCAGCTGCCCGAGCGCTGGGCCTACATCGACGAGGTGCCCAAGACCAGCGTGGGCAAGTTCTCCAAGCGCCTCATGCGCGAGGCCTACGCCCAGGGCGAGTACAAGGTCATCCAGCTGGGCTGACGGCCGGGCGCGGCATCGGTGTTGGATGAGGGGTTCACTAGGGATACCCTGGTCCGCGTACTGGCGGATCGCGGTAAGCTTTCCCGCACTGCCATTGGAGGCTTCGCCTAGTCCGGTCTATGGCGCCGCACTGCTAATGCGGTTTGGGTTTACCGCCCATCCGGGGTTCAAATCCCCGAGCCTCCGCTTCCGAACAGCGGTCTCACCTGAGGGTGGGGCCGCTGTTTCTGGTTCGGTGCATCCCGGCCGGCATTGCTGCTCGTCAATCCATGCCCAAGGCGGCGCGCAGGCCGTCCTCGATCCGGGCCATCGCGGCCGGGCTCAGGGCACCCAGGTCGCGCCGCACTTCGTCGGCCCACAAAGTCTCGATGTCGTCGCACACGGCGCGGCCGGTGAACGGTTCGGGGTGGCCGAGCTCAACGACTGAGGGGCGTGGCTGCTTGGGGGTGGTGGTGAGGCGCACCGCCAGCACCTGCGGAAAGCTGGCGTTGCGCCGGTTGTTGGACACCACCAGGTAGCACTTCTCCCCGCCGACGTGGGCGAGGGTGGCGGCGTAGACCACGCCGCGCAGGAGGCTCGGGCCGGGCACCGGTCAGTCCTCGCCGGCCAGGCTGGCCGGCGTCGGCGGGCGATGGCGCGCCGCTCGGTGTCCTCGCCCTGGTAGGCAGCGGCGTCGGCCGCATAGCTGGCTTCCTCGGCGCGTTCGCGAACGGCCCGGATTCCGGCCAGCAGGACCGCGTGCAGGAATGCCGACTCGGCTTCACTTCTTCCTCCGGCCGCGAAGGTGACGGAGGCCAGATCCTCGAGCGCAGCCCGTTCCGAGGGGGAGTTGCGGATCTTGTCCAGGTCGGCGACGTCGCGTTCCGTCAGAGGAAGCGATGGCCGACGAATGGTGCGTCCGGTTTTCCGGGGGGTCATAGGTCTATGGTGCTTCATTATCTGCAGCATTGCAACCACAAAAGTGCCGCACAAAACGACTAAGTTTGCAGCACTATGACATCTGGTCACAGTAGATTAACTGTGCGTAGTATTCAGTAAAGGCCCAGCTCAGGGGGACTTGCCGGGGGGCCGGTGGGGGAGCGGGGCCACGGGGGTACGGCGCCATGGGGGGCGATCCGGACGCATACTGCTACGGGCGGAAGCTGCTCGACCGGGTGGGGTGGGAGATCTACCTCGGCGGGGACGGGCCCGGGGACGAGCGGTGGGAGCCGATCGTAGGGGTGCGGATCAAGGGGGACCAGGTGCGAATCACCGTCGAAGGTGGAGTGACCTACGTGACCGGTTACGTGGACGCGGTGCGGTGCCGGAGGCGTTCGTAGGCCGCACGTATGGGCGCCAGCTCGGCGGGCGGGTACCGGTTCGCCAGGTCGTCCAGCATGTACCGGCAGGCCCAGGCGCGCGCGACCGCGGGTGTCCGGTCCAGCTGGCCGCCGGTGATCCAACCTTCGATCAGATCGGCGAACCCCGGCTCGTCGCGCCGAGCCACGGCGGCCGGATCCAGGGTCAGCGTGGCCCAGGTCCGGGCCCGGTCCAGGTCGGGATGGCCGACGGCGGCGTTGGCCCAGTCGAGGACGCCGGTCAGCGCGCCGTCGTCGCTGGCCAGCAGGTTGAACGGGTGCAGGTCGAGGTGCAGCAGCCGCGGCTCGCCCCCGGGGGCCAAGTCCGCGGGCGCGTCGCGGGCCGACGCCACCCCGGACGGCGCGGCTACCGTGGCCAGCGCCCGGTGCACGGCGGCGCAGGCCGCACCGGTCACGTGGGCCACTCCAGGATCCTGGCGCACCACGTCGGCGACCGGGCGCCCGGGGAGCCGCTCGATCAGGACGGCCAGGTCGCCGTCGATGTCCGCGCGGTCCAGGACGGCCGGCACGGGGAGCACCGTGGCCGCGGCCGCCGCCGCGGCCAGTTCGGTCAGCATCCGATCTCGCCGGCCCACCCGCAGCACCTGATCGCCCGCACCCCAGGTCGCGGCGGACGCGCCACCCAGCGGGCGCAGCCGGGACGGGTCCCGGCCCAGGGCCCGGGCGGCGCGGAGCACGGCGGTGGGTGGCTCAGCCATCCCGCCCATGGTGGCACGAACCGTCCAGCCGGTCGCCGGTACGGGTCAGGAGGCCGAGGTGACCTGGCGGCCGCCCAGCGTATGGACGATCTTCTTGAAGAAGGGGTCGGCGGACCCGCTGTAGCCCAGGGTCACGGTGGCGGCCCAGTCCTTGCCCGCCACGCAGCAGGTCGCGGCGGGCTGGCTGTGGACCCAGGTGCTCAGGGCGGACGCGCTGCCGAAGGTGACGATCTCGACCGCGACGCCGCCCGGCATGTCACAGTCGATGTCCTGCTGTGCGGACGAGTTCTGCGGGGCCTGGGTGACGTTGCCGCATCCGAGCTTGGACGCCAGGGAAGTCGCCGCCGGACTGTCGCTGCCACACGCGGCCAGCCCGGCGATGGTCGTCAAGGCCAGTGCCGACACCGCGGCGAGCAAGCGGAGCCTCATCGCTCCACCCCCTATGGGAAATTTCTGTAATCAGAGAAATAACCCAAATTTCCCGCCCGTGAATAGCGAACGGCGAACTCCGAGAGCTCATTTTCTGGATCTCGGTCCAAATCGCCACTGGGCGCGCTGGATCGTATTCATTCCGTGCTCACCGACGGTAGTTTCGCCCGGTAGTAAGTTCGGCGCGGCCATCTGATGCGGTTTAGCCCGTGCCGTCACATGTCGGCCCAGGACCGCCGTTTCTGGGTTTGCCGAAGCCAGCCGGCGCCAAAACCGCCGGGTAAATTGGTAGAGCCGCGAGCAATTACCTCCGGCCGGCAAATAGTTGCGGCCGCCGGATGAATGGAGCGGTACCCCGGCCGCCTTTAAGAGCCGGTCGCCCAGCGCAGGGTGAAGCCGCTCAGCTCGTACCCCAGCGCGTTGACCGTGGGCTGAACGAAGTTGTTCCTGATGATCTGGGATGCCTGGGACTCGGCCGTGCTGATCAGCGGCCGGGTCACCGAGGACACGTGGTTGACCCGGTAGAAGGCCTGCTGCTGGGCCTGCGCGTAGACCACGGCGGTCGAGAACTGGGGCTTGATCAGGGCCCCGCAGCCCAGCCCGGGGTAGGTCCAGCTGTGGTCGCTGGTGAGCGGCTTGGACAGCGTGTTGTCGATGGTGACGTCGTGCACGTTCTGAGGTAGCTGGGGTCGCGGGAGCACCATGGTGACGTTGACGCGGCCGGGCTGACCCGCGGCCGGGCGGCTGAGCACCTGCAGCTGGTAGTGCCCGGTGGCCGGGGTCCACCAGGCCGGGCCCGGATTGAGGTTGACCGTGGCCGAGGCGTGCCCGACCGCGTAGAACGTGCTGGAGAACCAGCAGGGCCACGGCCCGATGTTCTTCGACACCTTGTGGGTGAACACGAAGTTGAAGCTCTCCGTGCCCAGGGCGGGCTTGGAGATGCCTTCGATCTTCTGCAGCACCCAGGGACCAACGGCCACGTTGGTGCTGGAACTGCTGGAACCAGCCGACTGCCACGGCCAGCCGAACCTGATGTGGGGCAGGTGCACGTTGAGGCCGACGAAGTGCAGGCTGGCCGACAGCGCCGCCATGACCATCGCCGCCACGGCCCGCCGGAACACCAGCCCGACCAGGACCAGGAACAAGCTCCACTTCAGCCAGCGCGGGATCCACCGGCGGCGGCCGGGCCCGGGCGGCGGCGTCGGGGCCGGGGTCCAAGCCCCGGGCGGCGTCGGTGGCAGCACCTGGGTCGGTGGATCTTCCAGGCCGTGCAGCCGGTAGCTGCTGTCGGCGGGCTGCGGCCGAGGACGGGCTCCGGTCCGGCTGGCGCTGGCGGCCGCGCCGTACGCCGACCGCGGCGAGGCCGGGCTCCCCGCCCAGTTGGCGCTGGAGCTGCCGGCCACGGCCGCCTGGTAGCTGGCCAGACGGCGCTGGATCAGCGGGCCGAACAGGATGGCGAGGATGCGGACCATCGATTTCACCTGGCTTTTCTGGTCGCGGCGGTCACAGGACGATGGCCGGGTATTCGAGGCTGAGGACGACTGGCACGGCGCCGAAGGGCCGCTTGTACCGGCTGCCGGGCTTGTCCGGCGCCTGGGGGTTGGCGATCTTCGGCCAGCGCATGTGCTGGAACTGGTCGGTCAGGCCCTGGACCGAGTAGGGGAACTCCATGGCCGAGGTGTTGTGCTGGCGCAGCAGGCCGCCCCACCGGTAGGCCGCGAACACATTGGCCAGTTCCGGCACGGACAGCGCCACGGCCAGCGTCAGGTCGATGCCGTAGACCGCTCCGGCCAGCGCGACCAGGTCCCGGGCCGACTGGGTCAGCGCCTCCGACTTGGTGTGGAACACGGTGCCGTCGGGGTTGGGCGTGCCCAGCTTCTCGCCCCGCACCGGCGAGTAACGGGGATGGGCGTCGCACTGCATCCAGTCGCAGGCGGCCAGGATCTTCCACGACACTCCCTCCCGGGCGGCCACGTCCCGGTAGAGGAACTCGGCCCGGGCCAGGGGCTTGCGGGCCGAAGCCAGGAAGGCGTTCTTGACCGCGGGCGGCATCTCCGGCTGGTAACGGGGGGCGGCCCGGCGGGCCTTGATCCCGGGGCCCTTTCGCTTGGTCGCCTTCTTGGCTGTGGCGGGCTTGGCCGTCGCCGCGTGCGTGGGCTGGCTGGCGGCGGGCCGGATGACCGCGGTCAGCTCGGCGTCCGTGGTCCCGTCCGGCGCCTGCACCGCGGCCGACGTGCTGGCTTGCGCCGACGGGGTCGAGCCGGCGGGCGCCGAGGAGCCCGACGAGGCCGAGGAACCCGACTGGCCTGAGGAGCCCGACTGGTCTGAGGGGTCATTGGTGGATGAGGTGCTGTCGTGTTCGCTGGTGCTGCTGGCTGGGGTCGGCGGCGGATGGTGGAGGCGGAGGTCGTGGCGGGGATGCCGGGGATCTCGGCGGCACCCAGCGAGCCACCCGCGCCGTCGGCCCCGGCCGAGCCGCCGTCGGTCGGCTCGGCCGGGGTGTGGGTCGGCCGGCCGGAGGCCTTGGCGGTACCGGAACCGCTCGGGGTGGCGAACGGGTGCGGCACCGTGCCCGGGCGCGTGGCCGAGGGCGACGGAGCCGCCGCCGGAGGCTGGGACACCGAGGTCGACGGGTGCGGCGCGCTGGACGGTGACGTTGACGGGGCAGGCGCGGTGGCCCGCGCGGACGGCGACGCCGTGGGGGCGGTCAGACCGGGGGAGGTGGCCTTGGCCGCCGGACTCGGGCTGGCCTGCCGCTGGGTGGCGCTGGCCCGGGGCTGGGCCGTGGCGCGCGGCTGGCTGGCCGGGTGGGACTGGGTGGACCCGTGCGGCTGGGACTTGGGGCTGGCCGCGGCGGCCGGGGTGCTGGCCGACGGGACGCTGGCCGAACTGGCGGAGGCGTCGAAGCGGTAGAGGTTGTACTGCCGCATCAGGCCGATCAGGCTGCTGCCGTAGCTGGGGTCGGTGGCGTAGACGCCGGTCAGCGCGTTGGCGAAGGAGTTCGGGCTGTTGCGGCTGGCCATGGCGGTGGTGTACGCGCCACTGTCGGCCAGCAGCTTGCCGTGGTCGTCGATGCTCTGGCCCGGGTCGTCGTAGACCCGGAACTGGGCGGTGATGCTGACCGTCTCGCCGTCGTAGACCTCGTGCGTGGGCAGCGAGACGCTGCCCGCCGGCCCGGTGCCCTTGATGCCGAACAGGTTGTGGTCCTCGCTGGCCAGCGAGGACTGGCCCCAGTTGGACTCGTCGATGGCCTGGGCGATGGTCACGGCGGCGGGCACACCGTAGGTGCGCTGGGCGGCCAGCGCGCCCGGGGCGATCGCATCGATGAACGCCCGCTGGGCCGCCGTACCCGGCGCCGCCGCGGACGACGGGCTGCTGGCCTGGTGCCGCTGGTAGGACGGCGCGGCCTTCGTCGTCGGCTTGGCGGTGGCCCTGGGCTTGGCCGGGGCCTCGGCGGCCGGGGCCGGGGCCGGGGCTGCCGACGGGGTCGACGCTGCCGTGGACGGGGTCGCCGTCGGTACACCCGGGATCGATGCCGACGGCTGGGCCTGAGCCTGCCGGGTCGTCCTGGCCTGCGCCTGGTGCTGCTGGCCACCCGAGCCCGAAGCCGAAGCGGAGGCCGACGCGGAAGGCGAGGACGACGCCGAAGTCGAGCCGGACGGCATGCCCGGGATGGCCGCCGAGCCCGAGCCCGACCCGGACCCGAGCCCGATCGTTGCCACTGCCCGCGGCCGAGGAAGAAGCGGCCGCGACGGTCTGGGCCGACGTCCCGGGGATGGCGGCCAGCGCATCCTCCGACTGCCGGTCGGCCTGCTGGGTCGCCGCCGCCGGGGCCTTCTTCGGCCTGCTGGCCGCGGCCTTCGGCTGCTGGGCGGAGGATGCCTGCTCCTTGCTGGCGTCGGTCGTCGCGGCGGGCAGATCGCCATTGCTGACGAAACCCTGGACGCCGTGCGAGCCGAGCGAGCCGGAGTACTCGTGGGTGTTGACCGAGAAGTTGGGCAGGGAGTCGCCGCCGATGGTGGAAAGCACGCCCCCCGAGAACCCGGTGATCACCTCGACGTGGTTGTCGAACACGACCCAGTCGCCCGGCAGCGGCTCGTAGCCGTCGCCCAGGGCGTGCCAGCGGTCGTGGCTCTGGGCGTCCTGCAGGACCGACGTGATGTTGAGCGAGCCGGAGTTCGGGTCGACCCGGGCGTCCACCCAGTCGTGCAGCGGCCAGGGGTAGGTCGAGCCGCCGGTCACCCAGCTCTGCTTGCCCGCCAGCTGCGCGCCCAGCTGCAGGGTCATGCTCGCGAACGCGGCGCAGGACTGGCCGTGGTCGGCGCCGTCGGCGCTGTCCTGCTGCCAGATCAGCGCCTCCATCTCGGCCGGAGTCTTGGTCTGGGCCAGCCGGGCGTAGTAGCTGGCCACCTTGACGATGGCCGACCGGGCCACCGAGTCTTCCGACGCGGCCTGCGCCGTGGGCGGCTGGGCCGCCTGGTCCAGCGCGGTCAGGGTCACCGGCACGCTGGCCGGGGAGGCCAGGTGGGCCGCGGTTCCGTGGGCGAAGGCGAAGCCGGTGATCGCCCCGCCGGTGCCCAGGCTGACCAAGGCGGTCGCCTGCTGCCACCAGGGCTTACGAGGGGACGGCACAGTTTCACCTTCTTTCCCATGGGAGTCCGGGGTCCGGCCGCCGCGATCGCGGCGGCCGGACCGGGTCGATCTGACCGAGGATCAGAGCCTGGTGGCGGCGAGGTTCTTCAGGATCAGCTGCACCTGGGCGTCGCCCGGGTTGCCGGCGTTCTCGAACAGGGCCTGGGCCGCCTGGGCCTGCTGGGCCGAGGCGCCGACCGCCCACTTCTTCCAGATGTCGCCGACCAGGGCGGACCGGCCCTGGTCGGTGCTGACCGGCTGGGCGCACACGCTGGGGAACCCGGAGCGCGACCGCAGCTGGGCCGAGCCGGTGTAGCGCAGGCAGTTGGCCGGGTAGCTTTCCAGCCCCGGCTGCACCGACGGGCTGCCGTTGGACCCGATGGCCGAAGCGCCGCCGACGATGTTGTTGATGGCCCGGGCCGCGACCTGGAGGCTGTCGATCGGATCCATCGGGTCGTACGGATGGTGCAGGTTCAGCGACCAGGCCACCTCGGCCCCCTGCGTGGGCGAGATCGGCTCCAGGCCCTCCCGGCCGGTCGTGCTGTCATGGAAGGCGGGATCGTTCTGGCTGGACAGCAGGGAGAACACCCACAAGATCTGCTGGGTCTGCTTGCCGCAGGCGAAGTTGACCTGACCCGGCTCCGACATGACGTCCGGGTTCTGGCAGGCGGTGGTGATCTCGGACTTGACCGTGTTCACGCTGGACGGCCAGGATGCGCCGCTGCTGAGCACGATCGTCACCACCACGATGATCAGGACCAGCAGCAGGGCGCCGCCGCCGATCAGGTACCGGCGCTGCCGCCAGCGGCTGGGGTGGTACGTGCTGCCCCGGCCCTGGTTGAGCAGCATCTCGGTGCGGTCCGGAGTGACCGGGGCCGAGTCGCCGGGCAGCGTCCCGGTCCCGGCGCCGCCGCGTCCCCCGCCGGACGGCCCGGCGGCGGTGCGGACGGTCGCGCCCGAGCCCGGCATGGCCGGGAACGCCGCGGTCGCGGCCGGGTCGCCCAGCTCGTTCAGGTCGTCCAGGGTCAGCTGGTGGGTGTCATAGAGCCGGCCCAGCTCGGGATCGCGGGCCAGGGCGGCCGCGGCGAGCTTGCGCTCGAGATCGCGCACCATCTTCATTGCGGCCTCCTCGACGGCTCGGTGGGGCAGGCGGTCATCGGCCGGTGCTCCCGGGGCGGAGACACCACACGTATGACCTCACTCATGCAGGTAATTAGAACACATGTGCGATTGAACTTCAATCAGATTGTCGGACCCAAGTGCTAGGGGAACATAAGTTCGACTCAGCTGCATTCCCTTCCGGCAAATCATCCCGAAGCGGACGGCTTCGTCCGGTCGGTGGCGGGGGTGGACGGGGCCGGTCAGCTAGGATCGGCCTCGGGTGAGCGGACCGGTGCGGCGTGAAGGAGAGAGCGCTCTCGTGGAGGCGGCGGCGGAGCACCCACGCGACGGCCTGCCGGGCCGCGGCGCCCGGTCCGGGCGCCGGCCGACGCTGGAACAGGTGGCGCGGGTGGCCGGGGTGTCGCGGGCCACCGTTTCCCGGGTGGTCAACCGGGTGGAGTCGGTGGATGCCGACCTCCGCGCGGTGGTGGAGCAGGCCATCGCCGAGACCGGCTACGTACCCAACCGGGCGGCTCGGTCCCTGGTCACCGGGCGGACCGGCACCGTCGGCCTGGTGGTGTCCGAGCCCCGGCGCGAGCCCGCGGGCGGCCCACTGGCCAGCCACGTCTACACCGATCCGTTCTTCGGCCGGATCGTGGCCGGGATGCTGGGCGAACTGGGGCCGCGGCGAGTGCACCCGATGCTCGTCCACGTCGACTCGGCCGCGGCCCGGGATGACCTGCTGGCCCGCCTCGAGCAGGGCGACATCGACGGCGTGGCCCTGGTTTCGGTCTGGCCGGACGATCCGCTGCCCGAGCGGCTGGCCGCCCTGGACGCGCCTGCGGTCCTGTTCACCCGGCCGCCCCGGCCGGCCGCGGTCAGTTACGTCGACGTGGCCCACCGGCACGGGGCCCAGCTGGCCGCCGGCCAACTGCGGGCGCGCGGGTGCCGGCGGGTGGTCAGCGTGGCCGGTCCCGCTGACCTGCCCGCGGGCCAGGATCGCCTGGCCGGGTTCCGGGACGCCATGGCCCGGCTCGGGCAGCGGCACGTGCCCAGCGTCGAGGGTGGATTCACGCGGGCGGGCGGCCAGCGGGCCATGACCCGGCTGCTGGCCGAGGTGCCCGACCTGGACGGCGTGTTCGCGGCCAACGACCTGATGGCTCAGGGGGCCCTGCTGGCCCTGGCCGGACAGCACCGGGCCGTTCCCGCGCAGGTGGCCGTGGTCGGTTTCGACGACAGCAGCGTCGCCCCGGCCTGCCAGCCGCCGCTGACCACGGTCCGCCAGCCGGTGGAGGAGATGGCGGCCGAACTGGCCCGGCTACTGCTGTCCCGGATCGAGGATCCCGCGCGGTCGCCCAGTTCCGTGATCTTCGAACCGGCCCTGGTGCGGCGCGAGTCCGCCTGAGGCGCCCGGCCGCCAGCCGCCCCTGCTCAGCCGTCCGCCGCCACCTGCTCTGCCGTCAGCAGAGCAGGTGGCGGCACCACCGCCGTCTGATGAAGGCTGGAGCCATGCGTCCCTTCCGTTTCAGCTGCAACGTGCGCGGGGTCCGGTCGCGCGACGAGTTCATCGGGTACTGCCGGGAGGTGGAACGCCTCGGCTACCACACCCTGTTCACGGCCGACCACCTCGGGTCACCGGCGCCGTTCCCGCCGCTGGTGTTGGCCGCGCAGGTCACCGAGCGGCTGCGGGTCGGCACGATGGTGCTGAACGTGCCGTTCTGGAACCCGCACCTGCTGGCCCGGGAGGTCGCCACCGCCGACGTGCTGACCGACGGCCGGCTCGAGCTGGGCCTCGGGGCCGGCCACATGAAGTGGGAGTTCGACACGGCCGGGCTGCCGTGGCAGCCGCTGCGGGAGCGCGTGAGCGCGGTCGAGGCCACCCTGGACGAGCTGGAAGGCGTGTTCGGGGGGGCCGGTTACCCCCAGCGCCGCAAGCTGGAGGAGCTGACCGGCCACGGGCCACTGAAGCCGGTGCAGCACGCCGGGCTGAACCAGACCGGGCCGCCGGTCATCATCGGCGGCACCGGGGACCGCATCCTGGCCCTGGCCGCCCAGCGAGCCGACATCGTGGCCGTCGGCGGGCTCAAGCAGATCCCCGGCCAGCCGCCGGGTACGTTCACCATCCTGACCGGGGCCGAGGCCGACGAGCGGGTGGCCTACATCCGGGCCCAGGCCGGCCCGCGGGCCGACGACCTGGAACTGCACGTGCTGGTCCAGGCGGTGGTGGTGACCCCGGACCGGCGGGCGGCGGCCGCGAAGATGATCAGCGAGGACGGCTTCGAGATGACCGCGGACGAGCTGCTCGATTCGCCGTTCATGGTCTTCGGGACGGTCCCGGAGATCGCCGGGCAACTCCGGGAGCGCCGGGAACGGTTCGGTTTCAGCTACCTGACCGTGCACGAGCCGTCGATGACCGCGCTGGCCCCGGTGATCGAGCTGCTCCGGGAGGACTGAGGCCGCGGCCGGCCCGTGACCGGCCGCGGGTCAGCTGCGGTCCATCCGGGGGAACGTCACCTCTTTCAGGATCAGGTTGATCGCGGCCGCGACCGGGATGGCCACCAGGGCCCCCACGATGCCCAGCAGCACGCCGCCCAGCAGCACCGCGACCAGGCTGACCACGGCCGGGACCTCGACCGTGCGGCCCATGATCCGGGGCACGATCAGGTAGTCCTCGGCCAGCCGGTAGACCACGTAGAAGATCAGCGTGGCGATGGCCACCGGGAGCGACACGGTGAGCGCGATCAGCGTGACGATGAACCCGCCGATGGTCGACCCGATCACCGGGATCAGGTCCAGGATGGCCACCAGCAGCCCGAGCAGCACCGGGTAGGGGATGCCGAAGATGATCATCCAGATCGACGTGCCGACGCCGGCGATGGCCGACGTCAGCACGTTGCCGAGCACGTAGCCGCCGACCTTGACCGTGATCTGATCGGTGATCAGGATGACCCGCGGACGGCGCGAGTGCGGGATCATCCGGTAGAAGAACAGCTTGATGCTGGGCAGCCCGGCCAGGAAGTAGATGGTCAGCACGATGACGGCCAGGATCTCCGAGAACGTGCTGACGACCAGCTCGCCCGCGCCGAGCACGCCGCCGATCAGCGATGAGCCCTTGCTGCTGAGCAGGCTCGTCAGCTTGGTCTGGATGTGGTACTTGTCGTTGAGCTTGCCCAGCTCGGAGTTGTGGTTCTGCAGATCGTGCAGGTAGGCCGGGATCTGGTGGGCCAGCGCCGTGGTCTGGGTGGTCAGCGGCGGGACCGCCGCGGCCAGGAAGCCGCCGATGATCGCGGCCAGCCCGGCCAGCACGACGACCACCGCGGCCCAGCGCGGCCAGCCGCGCCGGGTCAGCCAGCTGACCACCGGGTCCAGGCCGACCGCGATGAACAGGGCCAGGCCCGACGATGACCAGGACCGAGCGGGCCCGGATGAACAGCTCGACCAGGCCGTAGGTCACCGCGACGCCGAGGGCGCCGGTCATCCCGATCCAGAACGGCGACCGCCGGTTCACCCGCCGGCCCGGCTCGTTCATCGCGCCGGGCGTGTCGGCCAGTTCCTGGGCGGCCTGGACCGCCTCCTGGACCCGGCTCTCGGCCTGGTCGGTGGCGGTACCGAGCTGGTTGGCGTCGTCGGCGGCCTTCTCGCCCAGGTCGGCGGCGTCCCGCTCGGCCTCGCGGGCGCTGCGCGGTGGCGGCGTCCTCGGTCCGGGCGTCGCCGGACCGGTTGCTGCCCCCGTCACGGTCGGTGGTGCTCATCGTCCCTCAGCTGTGGCGGCAACCGGCGCGTCAGCCAACACGGAAATCTCCCCTCGCCGGCCCGCCGGCGGGATCGGTGCCATCGCTGGCAGGCATGGTCTCGGCGGCCGGGGCCGCTTCGGCGCCGGATCCGGCCGGGCGGCCGGAATCCTCGGCGTCTGGTTTCCCCTCGGCGGCCGTTCTATCCGCCGATCGGTCGTCGGAATGTCCGGAAGTTCCGTCGTCCGGATCTCCCCGGGACATCATGCCCGACACCGCGTGCCGCATGGCGCGCCACCCGGCCCCGCGCGGAACTTTGAGCGACACGTAGGCCAGCGCCCCGGCCGGGATCGGCATCCAGAAGTTGACCAGGCGCCAGCCCAGCACGCCCAGGGTGGCCACGTTCCTGGTCACGCCGAAGCTCACCAGCAGCAGGGGAGTGATCGAGTCGACCACGCCCAGTCCGGCCGGGGTGATCGGCAGCGCCCCGGCCACGTTGGCCACGCCGTAGGCGGCGAACAGCTCGACCGGGTTGGCGATGCTGCCGAAGGCGGCCACGAAGCACCACAGCGAGGCCGCGTCCAGCAGCCAGTTCAGGGCGGCCCAGAGCAGGGCGTCGCGCAGGATCCGCCGGTCCCGGGCCAGGGCGGTGAACGTCTCACTGGAGTCGCGGACCGCCTGCCCGAGCCGGTCGCCCAGGCCGCCCGGGAGCCGGCGGCCCAGCGCGTCCATGATCCGCGAGGCCCGGTCGGTGCCCCGGATCACCCCCACCACCAGCAGGCCCACGGCCAGCATGACCAGGGCGCCGACAATGGCCACGGTCACGTAGATCGGGTGGAATCCGGCCAGCGGAATCGACACCACCAGCGACAGCCACAGCAGCACGTTCAGCACCACGGTGGAGCCGATGCCCTTGGCCGCCATCATCACCCCGGCCTCGACCCCGGGGACGCCCTCGGCGGTGAACAGCTTGTAGCCGATGCCCGCGCTGCCCAGGGTGCCGGCCGGGATGACGTGCGCGACCGCGGCCGCGGCCAGGTCGATACGGAACAGCGTGAACAGGCTCGGGCGGCCCTCCGGCCGGAGCAGGACCCTGGTCAGCAGCCCGTAGCAGAACAGCGACAGCGCCTCGAGCACGACGCCGCCCGCCATCCAGTAGCCGTTGACCCGGTTGAGCAGGTAGAGGTCCTTGCGCGCCCCGGTCAGCTCCGGGACCACCAGGTACTCGACGATGAGCACGATGATGAAGATGACGACGCCCCGCCGCAGCGGCTTGACCAGGAGGGGCAGCCAGCCCCTCCAGCCTCGGGCGCGCTTGGGCGGTGTGGCCGGGTTCAGGCCGTCCCCATCCGTCGACACATCACACGTCTACCCCAGATAAGGGGCAGAAAGCACGCCGGTTACGGTGCGCTCCAGGTCGCCCGCGTTCACGTCGGCTACTGGACCAGGGTCGCGTAGGCGATGATGTTGCTGAGGTAGTGGCCGGTGGTGGAGTCGAACGTGCCGCCACAGGTGATCAGCCGGAGCTCGGCGTCTGGTTCGCCCCCGTACACGATCGAGGTCGGGAAGGCCGCCTTGGGGTACTCCTGGACCTGAGTCACATTGAACTCGGCGATGGTCCCGTCGGCCCGGGTGACGTAGACCTTGTCCCCGGACTTCAGGTCGCGCAGCCAGTAGAAGACCGCCGGCCCCTTGTACGAGTCGACGTGGCCGGCGATCACCGAGCCGCCGACCGCGCCCGGGCGCGGGCTCTCGGTGTACCAGCCGGCCTCATCCACCTGGGCGCTGCTCGGCACCTGCAGACTCCCGTTGGCCTGCAGGCCCAGCTGGATCAGGGAGGTCTTCACGCCGATGGCCGGAATGGTCAGCTTCACTGGCAGCGCGACCTGCGTCTGGCCGTTCAGGTCGCCCGGTGGCTGCGCGGTCTGGTTGGGGACCGGGCTGAACTCGGGTGACGTGGGCGCGGGCACCGTGGACGGCCGCGCGGCCAGGTGCACGGATCGGGAATCTCCATGGGTGGCGAAATAGCCCGCCGCCCCGGCGCCCACGGCCAGAATTCCAGCCGTGAGCGCCGCGACGGACCACAGCCGCTGGCGCGGCCGCCTCACCGGGCGGTGCGGCCGCTGCGGGTGCGACGCAGGCTGGCCAGGCCGGCCAGCGCCAGCAGGGCGCCAGCGCCCATGGTCAGCAGCCACGGAGCCGGGCTGACCGGCTTGGGGGCGGTGCCGCCGAAGCCGGTCTGGGCCGCACCGGCCGGCGCGACCTTGCTGCCGGCCGCGTCGGTCAGGTCGTCGACCTTCAGGCCATTGGCTCCGTCCAGGACCACGATCGTGTGCACGGTGTCCGCCGACAGGTCGACCGGAGCCGACGTGTCCGACCCGGACGACGAGAACTTGACCATCCCGCTACCGGCGTCGATGGCCTGGTAGTTGGTGGCCGAGGCGAAGGCCAGCTTGCTGGCCAGCGTGTCCGAGTCGTAGGTCACGGTCACGTTGTGTTCCTTGAGCGAGGCCTGGATGACCCGGACCAGCGTCTTGCCCGCCGGGGCGGTCAGCTGGTCGGCGAAGGCCTGCAGGCGCAGGCCGTTGGCGGGCCCGACCCCGGCGATGGTGTACGACTTGCCCGCGCTGATCGAGAAGCTCTTGGAGAGCACCGGCGCGCTGGAGGTCGGCGCCCCGGCCGCGCGCATGGCCACCGTGTACTGGCCGGCCTTGACCGCCATGTAGTCGGAGACGTTGCCGTAGGACACGTGGCGCAGGATCGTCGGGTTGGCCGTGGTGCCGAAGGCGTACATGTAGACGTCCACGGCGGGCGTGTTCGGCGACAGGTGGGCGCAGCGCACCCAGCCCACCCCGGTGGACGCGGACCCGGTCGTCGACGCGGACGCCGACGCGGCCGGAGCCACCGCGGTGACCAGCGCAACCAGGCCCCCGAGCAGCGTCATGGCCGCCGAATATCTGAGCAGACGGAACAACGATCTCAACAGTCTCACCTCTCACTTTGAATGAAAATGCCCACCCCAGAGGGAAGGAGGATCGACGTCCGGTAGCTAGACCCACCCGCTACCCGGGCGTCGCAGTAGTTCAGAAACGCGGTAATTCAGGAACGCGGTGGTTCAGGAGTTGCCGCCGGACAGCAGGCCCGGCTGATCGGGCGCACCGAACTCGATGCGCAGTGCGGACTGGCCGTTGGCCAGGTGGACGATTTGGGCGTGCGCGGGAAGGTACGGATTGCGCTGCGTATTGACCTGTTTGAGGTCGGCGTTCAGGGCCGAGGTGCCGGTCTGCCCGGGCGCGTTCACCACCGTGACCTGGCGGTAGAGCACGGGGGCGCCGGGTCCGGTGTCCCCGAACGCGCTCACCTGGACCGGTCGCTGCGACTGCAGTGCGGCCAGCGTGACCAGCACCCGGGAATCGACCTGGCCGGCCCGGATCTGGCTGGCGCCCTGGGCCGTTACGTGGAAGCTCTTGCTCAGCAGCTGGTCCCCGGCGGCCTTGCGGGCGGCGAGGTCGGCCTGCTCCTTGGCCTCGAACGCGGCCGCCCCGAAGTTGGCCACGGCCCGGATGTCGACCCGGCTGGCGCCGGTTCCGAAGCTGGCGATGAGTTCGGGCGCGTACTCGCTGACCAGCCTGCTGCCGAACTGGCTGCGGACGGTGGCGGTGGCCGCGACCACGTCGGCGCCGAGCGGGTCGGTGGACGTGGGCTGCATGCTCATCAGCCGCGACGCCGCCACGCCGTCGGCCTGCAGGGTGGAGCACATGAGCGGGTCGCAGGCGATCAGGTCACTCACCGTGACCTGCTGCGCCATCCAGCTGGCCGCGTTGTCCCGCGCGGTCGCGGCCGCGGACAGGGAGCCCGCGTCGCCGCCGCCGGAGTTCCCGGCGCTCCCGCCCGACCCGGTCGCGGACTGGCTGGGACTGTTCGTGCTCAGCGCGCCCGACAACTGCAGCCCGACCAGCGCCAGGATGACCAGCAGCAGCACGAACACCACCAGGGGCCAGCGCACGCCGCCCCAGCGAGAACTGGGGGTGGGCGGCTCGGTGGCGCCGTACACGGCCACGGTCCCGGCGGGTGACCGGCCGCGGCCCCGGCCGAACCGGCGGCTGGCCCACAGGCGCACCGTGGTGGCCAGCACCGTGCCCCAGGACGGTTCCGGGCCCGGCTCGGGCACCCGGTACACCTCGGGCGCCCGCGGGCTGGCCGGGACGGGTGCCGCGACGTGAGCGGGCTCGATCACACCGTCGGAAGCGGGCTCGGCCGTCGGCGTCGCCGCGGCTTTGGCCGGCGCTTCGGCCTCCGGCTTGACCTCGGCCTGCGCGGCTTCCGCCTCCGGCTTGGCTTCGGCTTCTTCCGCCTCCGGCTTGGCTTCGGCTTCCGGCTCGGCCTTCGGCTTCCGCGGCCGCCTCAGCTTCGGGTGCAGGCTCGGCGCGCACGATCGGGTTCGGCCCGGTGGGGTTCACGGGCACGTCGGCCTCGGTCACCACCGGGTTCGGCCCGGTGTCGTGGGTGCCGGCGTCCGGGCGGATGGTGCCGCGGAACAAGCCCCCAGTCTCGGCCTGGCTCGTGTCCGCCGGGCCGGTGTCGGCCTGCTCGGGCCGGCCGGAGGGCCAGCGGGCGCGTGGGCACTACTCGTGGTGGCGGAATCGCCCTCTTCCACGAGTATGTTCCCGCGCAGCCCAGGGCCGCGCTTTTCGTCGCGCATGCCTACTTCCCCCACCGCCGCAGGCCAGCCATTACGGCTAGTTTGGGACATCTCAGCACAGAACGTAGTCGATTATCAACCTGTATGGCCAATTGTGAACGACTCGACACGGATCGTTTACTTTGGGGCCGAATCCCTTACGCGGACGGCCTCCTGGCGTCCCGGCCGGGCCGGCATTGACGTCAATGTCAATGCTGAGAGAATGACCCCATGCCCGCGACGTTGTGGTCGGTGCGAACCAGCCGGGACCGCCTCGACAGCCGCACCCGGGCCGTGTTGATCGCGTCGGCCCGGCAGGCGTTCTCCGAGCTCGGGTACGCGCGCACCACCGTGGCCGACATCACCGACCGGGCCGAGGTCTCGCGGGCCACCTTCTACGTCTACTTCGGCTCCAAGGACGACGTGTTCCGGCTGCTGACCGAGCAGCTCAGGGACGAGTTCTTCGAGGCTCAGCTGGCCCGCTCGGCCGACGGGGCCGACCCGGTGGCGGTGGCCACGGTGGCGGTCACCGAGTTCGTCGACATCTACGCGGCCAACCTGGCCTTCATCACCGTGCTGGAGCATCAGGCGCTGACCGACCCGCACGTGCGGGCCCTGTGGCTGGGGATCAGGGAGCGGCTGCTGAAGCGGAACATCCGTTTCGTCCGGCGCCTGGTCGCGGACGGGGTGGCGCACCCGGTGGCCCCGCCGGACCTGGTGGCGACGGCGGCGTCCGGGATGGCGGTGCGGTTCGCGCCGCTGATCGCGGCCCAGCCCGCCAGCCGGGACCAGATCATGGGCCATCTGATACGCCTGTACCTGCAGACCCTGGGCGTGGACCCGGGATCGCCCAGCCAGCAGCAGAGCACCAACCAGACGGACACCGGGCAGACGAGCAGCGAGCGGACGAAGGAGTCATCGTGACCAGGCCGGCGACAGGTGCCGTGGTGACCGGAGGCGGCGGCGGGATCGGGCGGGCGCTGGCCCGCCGGCTGGCCGCGGGCGGCGCGCGGGTGGTGGTCAACGACATCGACGCCGCCGCCGCCGAGGCGGTGGCGGCCGAGATCGGCGGCCTGGCCGTCCCGGCCGACGTGGCCACCCGGGACGGGGTGACCAGCCTGGTCGCCGCGGCCCGGGACCAGCTGGGCGAGATCGACCTCTACTGCTCGAACGCCGGGGTCGCGGCCGCGGGCGACGAGGGCGGGGCGGCCGCGGAGGCGGACTGGCAGCGGTCCTGGGACGTCAACGTCATGGCCCACGTCCGGGCGGCCGAGCAGTTGCTGCCCGGCTGGCTGGCCCGCGGGGACGGCCGGCTGGTGGTGACCGCGTCGGCGGCGGGCCTGCTGACCATGCTCGGCACCGCGCCCTACTCGGTGACCAAGCACGCCGCCGAGTCCTACGCGGAGTGGCTGGCCGCCACCTACGGTCACCGTGGCCTCAAGGTCCACTGCCTGTGCCCGCAGGGCGTGCGCACGGCCATGCTGGCCGGGTCCGGGCGGGCCGGCGACGTGGTGCTGCAGGGCTCGGCCATCGAGCCGGAGGTCGTGGCCGAGGCCGTGTGGTCGGCCATGGCCGAGGGCCGGTTCCTGGTGCTGCCCCACCCGGAGGTCGCGGACTACTACGCGGCCCGGGCGGGCGACACCGACAAGTGGCTGCGGGGTATGAACCGCCTGCAGCAGCGCATCGAGCAGTCTTGATCGAACAGCGCCAGCCAAGGCGGCGCTAATCAAACTGGGTTAATCAAGCTGAGTCAGCGGAGGCACCGGTGAGGGCGTGGCAGGTCCATCAGTTCGGCGAGTTGCGTGACGCGCTCACGCTGGCCGACGACGTTCCCGATCCCGAGCCCGGTCCGGGCCAGGTCTTCGTCCGGGTCCTGGCCGCGCCGGCCAACTTCCCCGACGTCCTGATGTGCCAGGGCCTCTACCAGGTCAAGCCGCCGCTGCCGTTCACGCCGGGCGTGGAGCTGTGCGGCGAGGTGGTCGCGCTCGGCCCCGGCGTGACCGGGCTGGAGCCCGGGCAGCGGGTGGTGGGCGCGGCCGTCATGCCCGCCGGGTCGTTCGGCGAGGTCGCGATCATGGATGCCGCGGGCATGTTCCCGGCACCGAAGGAGTTCGACGACGCCGAGGCGTCGGCGTTCTACATCAGCTACCAGACCGGCTGGTTCGCCCTGCACCGGCGGGCCCACCTGGCCCCCGGCGAGACGCTGCTGGTGCACGCGGCCGCGGGCGGCGTCGGCAGCGCCGCGGTCCAGCTGGGCAAGGCGGCCGGGGCCCGGGTCATCGGCGTGGTCGGCGGCGAGGAAAAGGCGGCCGCGGCCCGCGCCCTCGGGGCCGATGTGGTGATCGACCGCTACACCCAGGACTTCGTGCCGGTGGTCAAGGAGGTCACCGAGGGCCGCGGTGCCGACGTGATCTACGACCCGGTCGGCGGCGACGCCTACGACCGGTCCACCAAGTGCGTGGCCTTCGAGGGCCGCATCCTGATCATCGGGTTCGCGGGCGGCCGGATCCCGACCCCGGCCCTCAACCACGCGCTGGTCAAGAACTACTCGATCGTCGGGCTGCACTGGGGCCTGTACGGCACCAAGGAGCCGGCGTCGCTGCGCGACTGCCACGACCAGCTGCTCAAGCTGGCCGCCGACGGCGTGATCAAGCCCCTGGTCAGCGACCGGCTGGGGCTGGCCGACGTGGCCGACGGCCTGGAGCGGCTGGCCGCGGGCCGGACCATCGGCCGGCTGACGTTCCAGCCCTGACCCGAGGAGACGGCCATGACGACCAGCGAGACCGACGTCCCGGGCCTGGACCTGGCCGCGTACGCGGCCTACTTCGAGAACGCCCACCCGGGGGCCATCACCGGGCCGCTGCGGGCCACGGTGCTGCCGGGCGGCAAGTCGAACATCACCTACGACGTGTCCGACGGCGAGCACCACTGGGTGGTCCGGCGGCCGCCGCTGGGGCACGTGCTGGCCACCGCGCACGACATGAGCCCGGGAGTACCGGGTCATCAGCGCGCTGGCCGGGACCAAGGTGCCGGTGCCGGACACCCTGCTGTTGTGCGAAGACCCGGCCGTGACCGGGGCTCCGTTCTACGTCATGTCCAAGGTGCCGGGCACGGCCTACCGGACCGCGCCCCAGCTGGAAGCGGTCGGGGCCGAACGGACCCGGATCATGGCCACCCGGATGATCAACACCCTGGCCGACCTGCACGCCGTCGATCCGGCCGCGGTCGGGCTGGCCGACTTCGGCCATCCGCAGGGCTTCCTCGGCCGGCAGGTCCGGCGCTGGAAGAAACAGCTCGACGCCTCCCGCAGCCGGGATCTGCCCGGGGCCGACGAGTTGCACGCCGCGCTGGAAGCCCACGTTCCGGCCGAGTCGGCCGAGTCGGCCGCCGCCATCGTGCACGGTGACTACCGGCTGGACAACCTGCTGGTCGGGGACGGCGATCAGATCACGGCCGTGCTGGACTGGGAGATGGCCACGCTCGGCGACCCCCTCACCGACGTGGCCACCCTGCTGGCCTACCAGCAGCTGGCCCACCTGGACACCGGCTACGCGGTGGCCGACGCGGCCACCGCGCCCGGGTTCCCGGACGCCAGCCGGCATCGCCGAGGCCTACGGCCAGCGCAGCGGCCGGGACCTGTCCCACCTGGACTTCTACCTCGGGCTGGCGTTCTTCAAGATCGCCGTCATCTGCGAGGGCATCTACTACCGCTTCACCCAGGGCCAGACCCTGGGCGAAGGCTTCGGGGACATCGGCGCCGCGCCGGAACCGCTCATCCAGGCCGGCCTCGCCACGATGAAGGAGTACTCCTGATGGAATTCGGCTTCGACGACGTCACCCTCAAGCTGCGGGACACCCTGCTGGCCTTCATGGACGAGAAGGTCACTCCGGCCGAGCCGGTGTTCGCCGAGCAACTGGACGCCCTCAGCGACCGCTGGGCCTGGACCCAGGCGCCGATCCTGGCCGACCTGAAGGCCGAAGCCCGGGCCCGCGGCCTGTGGAACCTGTTCCTGCCCGGCGAGCACGGGGCCGGCCTGACCAACCTGCAGTACGCGCCGCTGGCCGAGATCATGGGCCGCAGCCTGGGCCTGGCCCCGGCCACCATGAACTGCTCGGCCCCGGACACCGGCAACATGGAGGTGCTGAGCATGTTCGGCACCGAGGAGCAGCGCCGGACCTGGCTGCGCCCCCTGCTGGAGGGGGAGATCCGGTCCTCGTTCGCCATGACCGAGCCCGACGTGGCCTCCTCCGACGCCACCAACATCGCCACCCGCATCGAGCGCGACGGCGACGAGTACGTGATCAACGGCCGCAAGTGGTGGATCACCGGCGCCCTGAACCCGGACGCCAAGATCTTCATCGTGATGGGCAAGACCGACCCGGACGCGGCCCGGCACCGGCAGCAGTCGATGATCCTGGTTCCCCGTGAAACATCGGGGCTGACCATCAAGCGGGGCATGCACGTGTTCGGCTACGACGACCACTCGCACGGCGGCCACGGCGAGCTGGAGTTCCGGGACGTCCGGGTCCCGGCCAGCAACCTGATCGGCGCGGAGGGGGACGGCTTCGCCATCGCCCAGGCCCGGCTGGGCCCGGGCCGGATCCACCACTGCATGCGTTCCATCGGCGTGGCCGAGCTGGCGGTGGAGCTGATGTGCCAGCGCGCCCTGAGCCGGACCGCGTTCGGCAAGCCCCTGTCCGATCAGGGCGTCATCCGCGGCTGGATCGCGGAGGCCCGGGTCCGCATCGAACAGCTGCGGCTGCTGGTCCTGAAGACCGCCTGGCTCATGGACACCGTGGGCAACAAGGGCGCTCACCGCGAGATCCAGGCCATCAAGATCGCCACCCCGGAGACGGTGGAATGGATCCTGGACAAGGCCATCCAGACCCACGGCGCGGGCGGCCTGTCCCAGGACTTCCCCCTGGCCGCGGCGTTCGCCGGCATCCGCACCCTGCGCTTCGCCGACGGCCCCGACGAGGTGCACAAGAACTCGCTGGCCCGGGCCGAACTCAAGCGCCACGCGCCCCAGGACGCCACCCGCTGACCGGGCCCTCGCGCCGGCGCGGGACGCCGGCCACGCAGCCTTCAATATCAATATGGAAGGTCATCGTCTGGGAACCCAGCCCCGGCCGGGGTCGCCGCGGGATGGAGGGCCGTGAGCCCTGTTTGCCGGGATCGTGGCGATCTACAATGCGCTAATACGCTCTAGGCGAGAGCGATAGGGAGGCGCTATGGCTGGTCAGACCAGGTGGGTCGTGGTCGGGGTCGACAACGGCGGCACCGCCAACAACGGCACCGCCCTGGACGCCGAGGGCCGCTTCCTCATCGAACGCCTCGCTGAAATTCCCAGCTACGTCCGCGAGGGGCCGGACAAGGCGGTGCAGGCCCTGGTCGACTCGGTCGACCATGTGCTGGGCCTGCTGGACCTGCCCCGGTCCGCGGTCCGGGCGGTGGGCCTGGACACGCCCGGGCCGGCCAGCGCCGACGGGGTGCTGTCCTCGCGCGGGGCCACCAACTTCGCCAACCCCGAGTGGTGGGGCTACGACATCCGGGGCGCCCTGGAGGACCGGCTCGGCCTGCCGGTGATCTACAACAACGACGGCAACGCGGCCGCCCTGTACGCGCACCACACCCGCTACGGCGACCAGTCGGACCAGCACAGCTCGGTGTCGGCCATCGTCGGGACCGGGCTGGGCGGGGGCGTGGTCGAGTCGGGCCGGGTGGTCGGCGGGGCGGCCGGGATGGCGGGCGAGCTCGGCCACGTCCCGATCCCCATGCACGGCCTGCTGGAGGACGGCCAGCCGCTGCCCGAGTGCAACTGCGGCCAGCCCTGCGACGTGGAGAGCGTGGCCTCGCTGACCGGGATCGAGAAGAACCTGCTGCCGTTCTGGCTGAGCCGCTACGCCGATCACGAGCTGGGCCGGGGCGTGTCGCTGCACAAGGCGGCCAAGCTGGTGCGCGGCTTCGGCGAGGATTCCGACGAGATGGCCCTGAAGATCTTCGAGCAGCAGGCCATGGCCCTCGGCCGGCTGTTCACCATCGCCGCCAACTTCACCGATCCGGACATCTACTTCGTCGGCGGCGGGGTGGTGGAAGCGGCCCCGCACTTCCGCGACTGGTTCCTGTCCCGGGTCCGGGAGCACACCCTGCTCCGCGTCGAGCAGGCCCAGGTCGCCGACTTCGCGCTGGTCCCGCACCTGGACATGGCGGGCGCGCGCGGCTCGGCGGTGGCCGCCCGCGACTGGCTGCTGCGCGGCTGACGGCGGCTGGCGCCGGGCTGGCGGGCCGGCTGGGCTGGCGGCCGCACCCTCGGCTCACCAGGCGACGGTCTGGCCCCGGTAGTCGAGGTACTGCAGGCCGCCGCGGCCGCGCTGGGCGTCGATGGCGGTGACCAGGCCGGGGATGCTCTCGCCGATGGTGAGCTGGGCGCCGGGGCCACCCAGGTCGGTCTTGACCCAGCCGGGCGCGGTGAGCAGCAGGGTCCGGGGGTCGTCGCGGTGCCGGGCCGCGTAGCTGCGCATGAGCTGATTGAGCGCGGACTTGCTGGCCCGGTAGATCTCGAAGCCGCCGCGCTCGTTGTTGGCCACGCTGCCCTGCCCGGAGGACATGATCGCGATCGTGCCGTCCGCGGCCACCAGCGCGCCGAGCGTCTCGATGACCCGCATCGGGCTGAGGGCGTTGGTGACCATGATGCGGGTGAATTCCTCGGTGCTGACGTCGGCGGTGGTCGTCTCCGGGTCGTGCTGGGTGACGCCCGCGTTGACGAACAGCAGGTCGAAGGTCCGACCCGTGCGCCGGTCACCCAGTCGGTCGCGCAGGGCTTCGACCTGGGCGGGTTCGTTGATGTCGGCGTGTTCGATCTCCAGCCAGCCGCCGGCCGTCTCGGCCAGGTCGTGCAGGGGCGTGTGGCCGCTACCGCGGACGGTGGCCACCACCCGCGCGCCGCGGTCCAGGTACTCGGCGGCGATCGCGTGGCCCAGACCGCGCGAGGCCCCGATCAGGAGCACGGTCGTGTTCGTCGAGGGCGGCCTCATGACTGCTCCTGAGGCGGCATGGTGAGGCGGAACAGCTTCTCCGCGTTGCCGTGGGCGACCTTTTCCTGATCTTCCCGATCGGGCAGCGTCTGCAGGAAGCCGCTGATGGCGAGCGGGTCGAGCCGGTGGAACGGATAGTCGCCGGACAACAGGATGCGATCAATGCTCACGTGGTCCAACGCGTGCCGGAGCAGGCGCGGGACCAGCATTCCGCTGGTCGTGATGTGCACGTTGGTGGCGAAGTACTCGGCCACCCGCCGGTCCAGGCGGGTGGCGACCTGGGACAGGGCGTCGGCCCGGTCGAGGAAGAACAGCAGCGCCTCGCCCCAGTGGCCGAGCACGATCTGCAGGTCCGGGTGGCGGTCGAAGGTGCCGGCCAGGATGAGCCGCAGTGCGGCCAGGCCCGCCTCGATGTGCCAGCCCCAGCCGAAGGTGGCCAGGGCCAGGTCGACGGCGGGGCCGAAGCCGCGGTAGGACGCATCGCGGACCGCGTTCGGGGGGATCTGGGGGTGGACGAAGACCGGCCGCCGTTCGCGGGCCGCCGCCGCCAGCAGGTCGTCGTAGGCGGGGTCGTCCAGCGGGCGGTCGCCGCTGCGGCCGTAGGTCATGATCCCGACGTGGGCGGGGTCGCGCGCGGTCCGCTCCAGCTCGGCCCGGGCCGCGTCCGGGTCGGACATCGGCAGCGTCGTCATGGCCCGCAGCCGGTCCGGGTAGCGGCCGGCCGCCGCGCTCATCCGGTCGTTGGCGTCCCGGCTCAGCTCGATGGCCGGGCCGGCCGGCAGCCCGCCGGTCCCGGGCGGGGCCAGGGACAGGATCTGGACGTCGACCCCGGCCGCGTCCATGGCCTCGATCCGGGCCGGCCCGATGTCGGGCAGTCGGGCCGGGACCTCGCCGAAGTCGTTCAGGGCCAGGCTCTCGTCCCGCGCCCCCGGCGGCTGAGCGCGCAACGCCCGGTCGAGGGCCTCGGTGGTCCAGTGCTCCTCGATGGTGATGATCCTCATCGCACCTCTTCGCCGCGCACTTCTTGGCTCATGCTTTGTTGAGCGAAATCCAGCATGCTCGCTCAACGGCTGTAGAGTCAAATCCGTGAGCGAACCGACGACCCGGGCCGCCCGGCGCGCCGCCAGCGCCCAGCGGATCCTCGAGGCCGCGCAGGCCGAGTTCGGCCAGCACGGGCTGGAAGCGACGACCGTGCGGGCCATCGCCCAGCGGGCCGGGGTCGATCCCTCCCTGGTCATCCAGCACTACGGCTCGAAGAGCGACCTGTTCGCGATCGCGGTCCGGCTGCCCGGGGAGAGCACCGGCGACGACGTCACCGGGCACCTGTTCGACGTCCTCGACGTCCGGCTGAGCGAGCCGCCGCCGGAGACCCGGGCGCTGGTGCGGTCGATGCTCACCGCGCCCGAGGCGACCCGGGCCATGCGCGACTTCCTCAACGAGCGGGTCGCCAACCTGGCCCGGGCCAGCGACCGCGACGACGCCGAGTTGCGGGCGGCGCTGACCGTGAGCAGCCTCCTCGGGCTCACGGTCGCGCGGCACTTCCTCAAGCTCGACGCGCTGGCGACCGAGATCTCCGCCGAGCAGATCGAAACCATCGTCCGGCCCTGGCTCACCGCCGCCCTCGGCGAGGACGGTTCCGACGGTTAGCTGAGGTCGGGGGGCGGGATGAGGACGACCATGGTCAGCTGGACCGGGTCGGTGCCCTCGTTGGCGTAGCGGTGGGGCCGGCCGCCGGGGAAACGGGCGCACTGGCCGGCCGTGATCTGGTGGCGTTCGCCGGCCACGGTGAGGGTGAGGATCCCGGATTCGACCCACACCATCTCGCGGGTGGCCGGGGCGTGGGCGTCACCGCCGAAGGTCTCGCCCGGGCGCAGATCCCAGCGCCAGAGTTCGGTGGCCCAGGGCGGGTCGGTGGCCCCGAGGATGGTGCCGCTGCCGCCGGACGACCCCCGCCACAGCACCCGGCCGCTGTCCGGCTCGGAGACCTGCACGGTCGGCTCGCCGGACACGTCGACCAGGCGGGTGACCGGCACGCCGAAAGCGTCGCTGATCCGGGCCAGCGTGGCCAGATTGGGATTGGAACGCCCCTGCTCCAGCGCGACCAGCACGCCCTTGCTGACCCCGGACCGGGCCGCCAGCTGGTCCAGGGACCAGCCCCGATCGGACCGCAGGGCCTGCAGTGTGCGGGCCACGGCGATGGTGAGGTCGGGTCGGTCGGGCGGCTCGGTCACGGCGACGGCTCCAGGCGGCTGGCTTGCTGGCTGACTTGCTGACCGGCTTGCCTCGGTCAGTATAGTGAACTGTGTAGTGCGTTATTCCGACCGGCGGTGTTCATCCCCGCACCCCGGGCGGCTGCCCCCGACAAGGAGACAACCCGTGGGTACGATCCTGGCACTCGCCGCCGCGGTCCTGTACGGCTCGGCCGATTTCCTGGGCGGCGCCGCCGCCCGGCGGGCCCGCCCGGTCGACGTGCTGGCCGTGACCACGGCGGCCGGGGCGGTCGTGGTGGTGGTGTCCGCGCTGGTGTTCAGCCTGACCGGCCTGGCCGGCCACGGCCTGGTCACCGGGGCCGGGGGGACCGGCCTGGCCTGGGGGGTGGCGGGTGGCGTGGCCGGCGTGGTCGGCCTGCTGTTCTTCTACTTCGGGTTCTCGGTCGCGCCCATGAGTGTGGTGGCCCCGGTGTCGGCGCTGGCCTCGACGCTGCTTCCGCTGGGGGTGGCCATCGCCCAGGGCGAGCGGCCCGGCCCGGCCGTGATCGCGGGCGGGCTGATCTGCCTGGCGGCGGTGGTGCTGGTCAGCATGGAGAGTGGTTCGGGCCACCCCGACGGCCCCCGGTCGCTGGCCTACCGGCTACGCGGGGTCGGCTTCGGGCTGGCCTCCGGCGTGATGTTCGGGCTGTTCTTCCTGTTCTTCCGCAACGCGGGCACCTCGGGGGTGCTCTGGCCGGTGGCGGTGGCCCGGATCGTGGGGGCCGCGCTGGCCTGCGGGGCCTGGCTGCTGACCCGGCGGCCGGGGCGATTGGGGCGCCTGCTGAACCCGGACCGGCCGGCCGGGGCGCTGCGCGCGGTGCTGCCGCTGGCGCTGGCGTCGGGGACGGGCGACGCGGCCGCCAACGTCTGCTACGTGCTGGCCACCCGGAGCGGGCTGTTCGGTATCGCGGTCGTCATCACCGCGCTGTACCCGGGGATGACGGTCCTCCTGGCCCGGTTCGTGCTGGGCGAGCGGATGCGGCTGATTCAGCGGTTCGGCCTGGTGCTGGCCGGGGTGGGCGTGGTCCTGGTCACGCTCTGAGCGGGCGGACGCGCCGACGGCGCGGCGCGGGTCCCGGGCAGACTCGTGCGATCGGACGACACGTCATCCGATCGCACGAACCCCGGGGAAGGGGGACGACGCCCTGGTTCAGAGGTCGTCGTCGTCGCTTTCGGCCTTACCGGGGAAGATCAGGCCGCAGACCTCGAGGTACAGCTGCTCGGGGTACGGCAGGTGGTCGACCACGCGCAGGGCCTGGTCCTGGCCGGCCGACTCCAGAATGAACTCACCGTATCCGAGCAGCCGCCCGAGGGTGGAGCGCTGGAAGCTCATGTCCGTGACCTTGACCAGCGGCATCATGGCCACCTTGCGGGTGACCACGCCGGTGGCCAGCAGCATGCGGCGTGAGGTCACGATGAAGTAGTCCTGCGACCACTCGATGACCTTGCCCACCAGGTACAGCAGCAGAATCAGCCAGGCGATCCACACGAAGCCGACCACCCCGGCCTCGTGCCGGGCGATTGTGGTGCTGATGACGGCGGCGATGACCAAGCCGAGCAGCACGATGAGGATGGGCTTGAGCAGGACGGCCGGATGCTTGCGAACCGTAATTACCTGATGCTCATGCGGCAAAAGGTATTTGTTGACCGCGTTGGGAACGGTGTCGGTCCCCGGCACGAGCCTCATAATGCCGCCTGAACGTTAGATGTAAGGCAGCTCACAGTGAGTTGAAGAAATCAGTGAATCCGCGGGCTACCGAAGAGAGAAAGTTGCCGATATTGCTGACAACGTGTGCAGCACCCGCTGGATCTTTGATCACAAAAAACAGCACGAAGGCGATCGCCGCATAGCCGAGGAGCTGCTTCGGTTTCACGTGTGCCTCCCTGGACACTTGCCCAGTCCACTTTTATCGCCACCATAGCTTAACCTACGGTGCTTCGCTTACCAATGATTACTCAATGTAACCCTACTGGCCGGGCCGGCGGTGCGGCCGGGCGGGTACCCGGCCGGCGGAGCGGCCAGACGGGTGCCGAGCTGACGATGGGGCACGTAGCTACCGGACTCGCGGGTGAGATTGAGCGGGTGCCTGCCCGCCGGACACGCCGGGCAGGGCCTACCACTTTGCCACCATTGCTCCTGATTCAGTCGAATGTCGGATGGCCGGCGTGGCGGCCCGCCTCCGGCCTTCGGAGCGGGGCCGGCCGGCTGGACCGCCGGACGGGGCGGTCAGGCCCGGCGGGGGTGACCGGCTCCGTCAGGCCCACAGAAATGTGACCGGATGGTGCGGTATCCATGGCCGGACCGGCCAGCCGCCACCACCGGGGTTGCCCCCGGCGCGATCAGGCCGGATGCTGCCGGTATACCGAATCGGCGGTTTCGCGGTTTGCGGACCCGCCATCTGGCAGCATTCCCCCTGTGCACAGGATCTTTGCGTGATGACGATGACCGAGAGCGCCACTGATTTCGCCGTCGTCGCCTACCGGGACGATGAACGGTGGGAAGCCGAGGTGCTGCCGGCAGTGCTGACCGAGGACCTCAGTGGCCTCATCCACACGCTGCGGCAGCAGCCGAGTACGGCCGGCACGATCGGCTTCGTCGGGGTCGGTGACGATTTCTTCATCGCGGTCCGGCTGATGGGCGCGGAGGTCTCGGTCTTCCTGTCCGACGTGACGGCGGCGGCCGACTGGCCGCTGGCCGAGCAGGCGCTGCGCCTGCTGGACATCCCGGTGCCGGACGACGAGGACCTGGACCAGGTGCTGCCAGCGGGCGACCTGTCCATCTTCGCCGACATGGGGCTGGAGGAATGGGAACTGTGCGCCATCGCCGGGGACCTCGACCTGTTCCCGGACGAGGCGGTGGCCAGTATCGCCGGGCGGCTCAAGTTCCGCGAGCCGATGGAGCGGGCGCTCGAGGTCGCGCTCGGGCCCTGACCCGCGTGGGCGCCGGGTCATGAGCACCGGGTACGAGGCCCAGTTCGAGCCCGCGATGCGGCAGGCCCTGGTCGTGGCGGCCGCCGCGGCGGCCACACCGGACCCCGGGACCGCGGACGTGCCGGTCGGGGCGGTGGTGCTGGACGAGGCCGGTGCCGAGCTGAGCCGGGCCGCCAACCGCCGCGAGGCCGACCAGGATCCCACCGCGCACGCCGAGCTGCTGGCCATCCGGGCCGCCGCCCGCCGCCGCGGTGGTTGGCGCCTGGCCGGCTGCACGCTGGTGGTGACCCTGGAACCGTGCCCGATGTGCGCCGGGGCGGTGACCCAGGCCCGCCTGGACCGGCTGGTCTACGGGGCCGACGACGCCAAGGCGGGCGCGGTGGGCTCGCTGTGGGACGTGGTCCGGGACCGCCGCCTGGCCCACCGGCCCGAGGTGATCCGGGGCGTGCTGGCCGACGACTGCGGTGCCCTGCTACGGGACTTCTTCGCCGGCCGCCGGTGACCAGCTTTACCCGTGTGCGGAGGGTCGCCAGGTCGGGTAAGCTCTCCCGCGGTGGAGTCGCGTAGTGGCCGAGCGCGCACGCCTCGAAAGCGTGTGAGGGGGCAACCTCTCCGTGGGTTCAAATCCCACCTCCACCGCCAAGCAGGACTGACGGGGGCGTCATGGCCTGACCTGCGGCGTGCGCGCGTCCGTCGCGTCCCGCTGGTCGGAGGGCAGGTCAACCCCGCGAGGTGAACATATGTTTGAACCGCAGGGGATCTTCTTTTTTCTGGCTTTGCTGATCGCTTTCGGTGCCCTGCTCCTGTGGCTGGCCAAGGCCAAGCAAATTGTGTTCCGCGTGGTAGCGGGCGGCCTGGCGTTTATCCCGGCGATGCTTTTCGGGGTCGCGGCGGTCAACAAGTACTACGACTACTACCAAACCTGGGGCGCGATCACCGCCGACTTCACCAACCAGGGCGTGAACAACCTGCCTCAGGCTCCGCACCTGGGCAATAAGAACGGCAACACAATCAGCCGCCTCGGGCTTTCGCCGGAGGCCCGGGCCGAGGCGGCCCAGACCGGTTATTTGTTCGAAACGGTGATCGGCGGCAAGCTGAGCGGGATCTCCCGGACCGCCTATATCTACCTGCCGCCGCAATACTTCCAGTCCCGGTACGCCAGCTACCGGTTCCCGGCCATCGAACTGCTGCACGGTTCGCCCGGCTCGCCCGAGCAGTGGGTCGACCCGCTGAACGTGCTGCCCACGCTGGACGACATGGTCGCGACCGGCAAGGCCGACCCAGTGGTGCTGGTGCTGCCGGACACCGACGGCGGCAAGCAGTACTCGCTGCAGTGCCTCAACGCGGTCGGGGGTGCCCGGGACGCGACCTACGTGGCCGAAGACGTGCCCGACTTCGTGGCCGCCAGCTACCGCGTCCAGCCGCCGGGCAAGGCCTGGGGGGTGGCCGGTCTGTCCGAGGGCGGCTTCTGCGCGGCCAACCTGGCCCTGCAGTACCCCAACCGGTTCGGCGACGCCGGCTCGATGAGCGGGTACTTCGCCCCGCTCGACAACCTGTCACCGCGGCACCGTAAGCTCGGCGGCCCCGCGATCTACACCCTGCCGTTCCGGGGGAATCCGGCGCTGAAGGCCAAGAACACGCCGGATGAGTACATCGCCCACCTGCCTGCGGGCACCCTGATCCCGCAGTTCTTCCTGTCCGCGGGCGCCCAGGACGGGTCGGCCGTCCGGGCCGCCAAGAGCTTCCGGCAGGAGCTCCAGCTCTACCAGCCCAACGTGCCGCTGGTGCTGATCCCGGGCGCGTCGCACGACGCCAAGGCCTGGCGGGAGGCGGAGCGTCCGATGCTCGCCTGGATGACCCCGCAACTGGCCCGCCAGGCCGCACTGGCCAACCAGGCCCTGGCCGTCCGCGAGCGGGCCAGCCGGGGGCGCACCGACTGAGGCTGTTGCGGGCCGAGGCCCGGCGCGAGCTGGGCCTGCGCGCCTTCACTCCCACTGCGTACGGGCGGGCTCCGGTTTTCAGGGCGGCTCCTGCCTTCAAGGGCGCCCCCTGCTCCCAGGCTGGCCGAGGAAAGTGAGCAATTCATGCTGTGGTAGCAGCAGTTTCTGCACACAAGTACCCGGGGCGGTCGCTCCGGCTGGCCCGCGGTCGTCGCGGTCGCTCCGGCTGGCCGCGGCCGGCCTGTGGCGCGCCGGTCGGGCTGGCCCGTGGCTGGGTTGTGCGCGTCGCTCCGGCCGTCCGCCGCCGGGTCCGCGCCGCGCCGGCCTGCCACTCCGGTCTGCCGCGACGGGCCTGCCGGACGTGCCGCGTCGCTTCTGTCCGCCGCCAGGTCCGCGCCGCGCCGGCCTGCCGCGACGGGCCTGCCGCGCCTGCAGGCCTGCCGTAACGGCCTGCTGCCTGCCACGCCGGGCCCTGCTAGACCGGGCCCTGCCACGCCGGGCCCTGCCACGCCGGGCGGGGCATGGCGCTCCGATCTGCCGCGGTCCAGCTTTATGTCGCAAAGTTTATGGCTCAACCCCTTGACTTTGCCACGCAAAGCTTCGTTTACTTTATGGCATAGAGTCGATGAAGGGAGACACCATGAACCACACACCCGACCCCGCTGCCGCCGGCCCCGGCGGCACCTTCGACGCCGAGCAGGCCGCCACCCTGCTGGACCACACCACCCGGCAGGCCCGGCGCCAGTTCCAGCCGTCACCACCGTGGCTGCTGGCGACCAGGGCGGTCATGGTGCTGGCCGCGCTGGGCGCGATCTGGCTCTCGGTCCGCGGGCAGCACCCCTACCGGGGACCGACCGCCGCCGACATCCCGGTCCTGATCGCGTTCATCGTGCTCAACTTCACGGCCACGGTCGGCGTTCGCCGGCATGCGATCGCCGGCGTGAGCGGGCGCTCCCGGTTCAGCCAGGGCGAGATCATCGCACTGGCGCTGGCCTTCGTGGTCGCGGTCCTGCTCATGGTGGGGCTGGACGGCTCCGGGGTGAGCTTCGCCGCCTACCCGACCTCGGTACTGGTGGTCCCCGGCCTGGTCTGGGCCGTCATCTCGGCGCTGCGGGCCAACCGGCGCGGGCTCGCCACCGGCCTGGCCATCATCGTCACCGGCGTCGTGGGCGCGTTCGCGGGACCGGCCGGGTCGTGGGCGGTCGCCGCCGTGGGCCTGTGCCTCACGCTCCTCGGCGACGCCGCCATCGCCTGGCGACAGCGCGGCTGAGAGCACGCGATGAACGACGACGGACTTGACCCGCTGATCCACGTCCCGACCCGGCTGCGGATCGTCGCCACCCTGGCGGCCCTGCCCGACGGCGACACCCTGTCCTTCACCCGGCTACAGGACCTGCTGGCGCTGACCCCCGGCAACCTGATCAGCCAGCTGCGCAAGCTCGAAGACGCTTGCTACCTCAGCAGCGAGAAGACCAGAAACGGGTCCGCCCCGAAGACCACGGTCGCCCTGACCGGCCGCGGCCGGGCGGCCCTCGGCACCTACACCCAGGCGCTACACGACCTGCTCGGCGGTTGGTGAGCGCCGATCCGGCCGGCTGCGAACGCCATCAGGGACTCCGTCCCGGCAGCCGGCCGTCGAGGGCGGCCGCGCCCGCGGCCAGGCCGAGGAACAGCAGCGAGACCCAGAAGCAGTTCAGAGCGGTCTTGGCGTAGCCGAGCCGGGTCACATCGATGAACGGGTACGGGTACCAGCCGATGATCGCGCCCCGGATCAGCGTGAAGGCCAGCCAGGCCACCGGGAACGCCGGGGCCAGCCAGGCCGCCCGGCCCGTGGTCTGGCCGCGGGGCCCGGCCAGCAGCCAGCCGAGCACGGTCAGCACCGGCACCACCGTATGGACCAGCTGGTTGGCCAGCTGGTGCAGCCCGGCCAGGGTCAGCAGGCCCGCCAGGGCCACGTGGTAGACCACGCCGGTGACGGTGATGGCCACCAGCCCGATCATCCGGAACGTGCCGAACACCAGCGAGGACCGGTCCGGCCGGATGGCCAGCAGCAGCGCGGTCGCCCCGGCCAGCAGGTTGGACTCGATGGTGAAGAACGCGAACGTGTTGAAGGCCCGCTCGGTACCGGTGGGGAAGTGGCCCGGGGTCTGGATGGCCGAGACCACGCTCAGCGCCACCCCGGCGGCTGCGCACAGTGCGGTCGCGGCGAACCACCACCGGGCCCAGTTGGCTGGCACGTGCTGATCGTAACCGTCTGGCCTGCGGGGACGGGCCGGCCGCGCCGCAGGTGCCCGGTCCGGTCAGGCGGGTCAGGCGCAGCCAGCCGGGCCGGACCAGGCCGCTCTCGTAGGCCAGCACGACGAGCTGGGTCCGGTCCCGGGCCCCGAGCTTGATCATGGCCCGGCTGACGTGAGTCCGCGCTGTGGCCGGGCTCAGGAACAGCCGCCCGGCGATCTCGTCGTTGGTCAGGCCCTCGGCCACCAGCGCCATCACCTCCCGTTCCCGGTCGGTCAGCGCGGCCAGGTCGGCGGTGGTGGTGGGCTCCTTGGCCCGGGCCGCGAACTCGGCCACCAGCCGCCGGGTCATGCCGGGGGAGATCAGTGCGTCCCCGGCCGCCACCGCGCGGACCGCGGTGACCAGGTCGCCGGGTTCGGTGTCCTTGACCAGGAACCCGCTGGCTCCGTGCCGCAGCGCGTCGAACAGGTACTCGTCCAGCTCGAACGTGGTCAGGATCAGGATCCGGACCCCGGTCAGCTGAGGGTCGGCGGTGATCTGCCGGGTCGCGGACAGGCCATCCAGGCCCGGCATCCGGATGTCCATCAGCACCACGTCCGGCCGCAGCGCCCGGGCCTGGGCCACGGCCTCGGTTCCGTCGGTGGCCTCGCCGGCCACCTCGATGTCGGCCCGCGCGCTCAGCAGGGCCCGGAAACCGGCCCGGACCAGGGCCTGGTCATCGACGATCAGGACCCGGATCACGGTGCGCTCGCCGTCTCGGTCGCGGCCGGCGCGGCTCCGGCTCGGCGCGGCACCGGCCGTCCCGGTGCCGGCCATCCCGGTGTCGGCTGTCCCAGTGCCGGTCGGCGCGGGCAGCCACGCCGACACCACGAACCCGCCGCCGGCCCGCGGGCCGGCCGTCAGGTGCCCGCCCAGGGCGGCCGCGCGCTCGGTCATGCCGGCGATCCCGCTGCCAGTCCCGCGACCAGTCCCGCTGCCAGTCCCCCGGCCGGTCCCGTTACCGGCCCCACTGGCGGTCCCGCTGGCCAGCCGCCCACCGGGGATCCCCCGCCCGTTGTCGCTGACCTCGACCGACACCCCGTCGGCCCGATAACCCAGCCGGACCGTGGCCACGCCCGGGCCCGCGTGCCGGGCCACGTTGGTCAGCGACTCCTGCACGATGCGGTAGGCGGCCAGATCGACCGCGGCCGGCAGCGTCCGGACCGGCCCGGACACCTCGATCCGGACCGGCAGGCCGGCCGCCCGGGTCAGCTGGGCCAGTTCGGGCAGCCGGGCCAGGCCCGGCGTGGGGGCGGTGGGCGCCTGCTCCCCGGTCTGCCGCAGCGCGGCCAGCATCGAACGCAGCTCGTCCAGAGCCTCCCGGGACACGGTCTTGATCGCGCTCAGCGCGGCCCGGGCCTGGTCCGGGTCGGAGTCCATCAGGTCCAGGCCCACCGCGGCCTGCACGCTGATCAGCGAGATGTTGTGCCCGATCACGTCGTGCAGGTCCCGGGCCATCCGCAGCCTTTCCTCGCTGGCCCGGCGGCGTTCGTCCAGCTCCTGGGCGGCCCGTGTCACCGTCCGCCGCTCGCTGCGGAGCCGGATGGCTTCGGCCGCGGTGACCATGACCGCCAGCCAGCCCGCCAGCAGCAGCGCGAACTCCAGCGAGCTCCGCGGTCGGCCGAACGCCAGCGGCCCGAGCCACACCGCGATGACGTAGCCCGCCACCGTGGCCGTCCAGGCGGCCCGCCGGTGCCCGCTGGTGGCGGCGCCGAAGAACGCCACCACCAGGCTCAGGTTGGCGGCCGACGAGCTGAACGGCGGCGCCGTGGCGGCCAGGGCGACCCACAGCGCGGCCACCGGGTGGGATCGCCGGACCGTGAGGGCCAGCGGGCCGACCGCCAGCAGCAGCCAGCCCGCCACCCCCAGCTGAGCCAGCGGGTGATGGTCCTGCTCCCCGAGCGTCCCGGCCACCTGCAGGGCGAGGACCAGGGCCGGAACGGCCAGATCGCGTCGCGGCCAGTCGCGGCCGCGACGCCGGTTCGCCAGAGCGGTGACGTGGTTCATCGTGACTCAACGTAACGCCGGACCGCCGCCGGGCGCGTCGGCCGCAAGGCGGCTGTCCGGCTGCTCTTGGTGGCGTAGCCGGAAGCCCGCGGATACCGCGCCGGGCGTAGCCCAACTGCCGATGCCGGCCCGACGACGGATGAAGCCGCCCCCCGGCAGCATCGGCACCATGGCCAGCGATCCCGCTGACCACGGACGACGAATGGACGGTACTCATGGCCACCATCGAGCTCGATGGACTGACCAAGCGCTTCGGGAGCCTCGTCGCCGTGGACCACGTGAGCTTCTCCGTGGACCAGGGCACGGTGACCGGCTTCCTCGGCCCCAACGGCGCCGGCAAGACCACCACCCTGCGGATGCTGCTCGGGCTGGTCAGCCCCAGCGAAGGCACCGCGATCATCAACGGTTACCCGTACCGGGAGCTGATCGAGCCCCGGCACGTGGTCGGGGCGATGCTGGAGTCCTCCGGCGCCTACCCGGGCCGGACCGCCCGCAACCACCTGCGGATCGAGGCCCTGGCGGGCGGGGCACCCCGGTCACGCGTGGACGAGGTGCTGGACCTGGTGGACCTGACCGCCGCCGCCGACCGCCGGGTCGGCCAGTTCTCCCTCGGCATGCGGCAGCGCCTCGGCCTGGCCACCGCGCTGCTGTGCGACCCCGAGATCCTGATCCTGGACGAGCCCGCCAACGGGCTGGACCCCGAGGGAGTGCACTGGCTCCGGCGGCTGCTGCGCAACCTGGCCGCCGAGGGGCGGACGGTCCTGGTCTCCAGCCACATCCTGGCCGAGGTGGCCCAGACCGTGGACAGCGTGGTCATCCTGGACCACGGCCGCCTGGTCATCCAGGCTCCGCTGGCCGAACTGACCGCGGCCGGCGACGGGAACCTCGAAGAGATCTTCCTGAACCTGACCAGAGACCAGGGGGCCCTGCGATGACCAGGCTGATCCGCGCCGAACTGCTCAAGCTGTCCACCATCCGGGTGACCTGGGCCCTGCTCGCGGGCGCGGCCGGGCTGAGCGCGCTGTTCGCCTCGCTGGAGGCGTACCGGGCCGGCAACGCCGGCAGCGGCGTCGCGCCCATCAGCACGGCGGCCGGGCTGACCACGGTGACCACGGTGACCGGGTTCGGCATGCTGCTGGCGGCCGTGCTCGGCCTCATCTCCGCGACCGGGGAGTTCCGGCACGGCAGCGCGACCCTGACCTACCTGGCCACCCCGGCCCGCAGCCGGGTGCTGGGGGCCAAGGCGGTCGCCGCGGCCTGCTTCGGGGCCGGCTTCGGCCTGGTCGCCGCGCTGGTCGCGGGCGGGGTCGGCCTCGCGTTCGCGGCCGCTCGCGGCGGCACGGTGGCGCTGGGGGCGGGGGCCCTGGCCGGGCACGCGGCCGGCGCGGTGCTGGGCGGCGCGCTGCTGGCGGCGCTGGGGGTGGTGATCGGCTCGCTGGTCCGTTCCCAGCTGGCCGCGGTCATCGGGATCTTCGTGTGGGCGGTGGTGATCGAGTCGCTGATCGGCGGGCTGTTCACCGCGGTCCGCCCCTACCTGCCCTACACCGCGGCCACCACGCTGGCCGGGGCCAAGCTGGGCGCGGCCGCGTTCGGTCCGGCCCGCACCGTGTCCGGCAGCGGTGGCCCGCTGCCGTTCGTGGCGGCGGCGGCCCTGATCGCCGGGGTGATCGGGGTGCTGGCCCTGGTCGCGGCCCGGACCACCGTGCCGCGTGACGTCACCTGACGGTGGCCGGGCCGCCGGCTCCGTCCCGTACCCGCGTCGCCAGCGTCACCCGCCAGGCCGTCGGTCAGGCGGGTGACGCTGGCCGGAACCGGGATGCCGTCGCGCAGGCCGGGCGACGGCTCGGGGACGCCGTAGGACGTCTGGATCGGGAGGACACCGGCCCAGACGTCCAGCTCCGCGTCGGGGGAGTCGTCGTCGTCCGGGCCGCCCGCGCTCACCTTGACCGAGGCCTCCTCGATGGCCAGGGCCAGGATGACGGTGGCGCTGAGCTCCTTGCGGTTCGGGGTCCGGGCCTCGGCCCAGCGCCCCGGCAGCAGCTTCTCGGTGAAGGCCTCGAAGGCGGCCAGCCGCTCGTCCGGGTCCTCGACCGGGCGGAACCGGCCCAGCACCATCACCGACTCGTAGTTGGCGCTGTGCTCGAACACCGACCGGGCCAGCACGATCCCGTCCAGCCGGGTCACGGTCAGGCAGGCCGGGACCCCGCGGGCCAGCGTGCGCACGGCCCGGCTGCCGGTCGAGCCGTGGACGTAGACGACCTGGCCGGACCGGGTGTAGAGCATCGGGATGCCGTAGGGCTGGTCGCCGTCGGTGAAGGCGACGTGGGCCATCAGGCCGCGGTCCAGGGCCGCCTCGACCGTGGCCCGGTCGTAGTGGCCCAGCTCCGGGAGGCGCCGCACCCGCACCCGGCTGGAGATCGGTTCGCCGGTCATGTGATCCCTATTCCTTGATGAGAACGTCCAGGCCATCGAGCAGGCGCTGCAGGCCGAACTCGAAGATCTGGTCCAGGCTGAAGTCGTACTCCTCGCTGATCAGCCGCTGGAACTGCGGATAGCCGCCCGGCGGCAGCGACGACCAGAACTGGGCCTCCTGCGTCTGCAGCCATTCCTCACTGTTCAGCCCGGTGGCCGCTTCGGCTTCGGCCTCGGCCTCCAGGTTGACCGCGGTCCCGCGCACGTAGTTGATCAGCATCAGGTACGTGGTGAACATGGTGCTCAGCTCGAGCCCGTAACCGTCCAGCGCGGTCAGCAGCCATTCGGTGAAGGGCAGCGCGTCCGGCATCACCTGGGGCCGGGTCAGCGACAGCGCCGAGGCCAGCCACGGGTGGGCCCGGAACATGGCCCACAGGATGCGGGCGGCCAGTTCCAGCCGGGCCCGCCAGCCGTCCGGCGGGTCCGGCAGTTCGGTCCGGGCGAACACCGTGTTCATCATCTGCACGACCAGGTCGTCCTTGTCGGCCACGTGCCGGTACAGCGACATGGGGGCGGCGCCGATCTCGGCCGCGACCCGGCGCATGGACAGGGCGGCCAGGCCTTCGGCGTCGGCCACGCGGATGGCCGCGGCCACGATACGGTCCGGCGCCATCGGGGTCCGGGCCGCAGGCCGGTCGGCCGCGGGGCTGGGCCGTCCCGGTCTCGGGCGAGCGGGCCGGGGGCCGGGCCGGGCCGGTGGCCGTGTCGCTGACCACGGTGCCGACGCCGGGCACCGGCTGCACCAGCCCGTCCTGCCGCAGCGCGGCCAGCACCTTGGTCGCGGTGGCCATGGCCACCCCCCAGCGCCCGGTGATCTCCCGCGTCGAGGGCACGCGCTGGCCCGGCCGGAGTTCGCCGCGCTCGATCTGGGCCCGAAGCTCGGCCGCGATCCGCGCGTAGGGCGGTCCGTCCACGTGCCCTCCTCCGGCCCGGCCTGGTGGCGCACTAGTACACCAGGTCCGGATCACTCTAGCTGTTACGGCGGCGCCCGGCGACCGCCCGGACCCGTTGCGAAGCCGGATCATCGGACCAGTGCACTAGTACGGACGATGCTCTTACCACCGACGTTAGATGGAAAAAGCGCCTTGCCATCGTGTGCGCGTACATCGTACTCTCCTAGCCATGGAGAACAACGACATCCTCATCTCAGGAGCAAGCATCGCCGGCCCCGCTCTTGCGTACTGGCTACGCAAGCGAGGCTTCAACCCCACCGTGGTCGAGCGTGCGCCCGCGCCCCGGCCCGGCGGCCAGACCGTCGACCTGCGCGGCGCGGGCCGGACCGTGATCCAGCGGATGGGCCTGATGGACCGGGTCCACGAACACGTCCTGGACCAGCGCGGCCTGGCCTGGGTGAACCGCCACGGCCAGGTGGGGGCGCGGATGCCCACCGACCTGTTCGGCGGCGAGGGCATCGTGTCCGAGATCGAGATCCTGCGTGGTGACCTCGGCCAGGTGCTGTACGAGGCGTCCCGGCCCGGTACCGAGTACCTCTTCGACGACACCATCACCGGGCTCGACCAGGACGAGGCCGGGGTCACGGTCACGTTCGAGAAGGCCGCTCCCCGGCGCTTCGGCCTGGTCATCGGGGCCGACGGGCTGCACTCGGCCGTGCGCGGGCTGGCCTTCGGGCCCGAGTCCAGCTGTGTCCGGCCGATCGGCTGCTACACGGCCTGGTTCACCGCCCCGGCCGACATCGACCTGGACGGCTGGTACCTGATGCACCGCGCGCCCGGTGGCCGGGTGGTGTCGGCCCGGCCCGGGCGGCGGCCGGGCGAGATCAAGGCCGGGCTGGCGTTCCGCTCGGAGCCGATCGAGTACGACCGGCGCGATATCGCGGCCCAGCAGGACATCCTGGCCCGCCGGTTCGCCGGCGTGGGCTGGGCGGCGCCGCAGCTGCTGGCCGCCATGCGGACGGCGCCGGACTTCTTCTTCGACTCGATGGGCCAGGTGCACCTGGAACACTGGTCGGCCGGGCGGGCCGCGGTGATCGGGGACGCCGGCTACTGCCCGACCCCGCTGACCGGGCTGGGCACCAGCCTGGCCCTGGTCGGCGGCTACGTGCTGGCCGGTGAGCTGGCCGCCGCCGGAGGTGACCACCGGGTCGCCTTCCCCCGCTACGAGCAGGTCATCCGGTCCTACGTGACCGAGAGCCAGAAGCTGCCGCCGGGCGGTGCGCACGGGTTCGCACCCAGGTCCCAGTTCGTCATCTCGCTCAGCAACACGTCGATGCGGATGATGAACCACTGGCCGATGCGGCCCCTGCTGGCCAAGCAGTTCGCCAAGGCGGGCGGCATCGACCTGCCCGACTACGAGCCCGCCGAGAACGGCTGCCCGGTGGGCTGACCGCGCCCGCGGCTACACGGCGGCCGGGCTGCCGGCGGTGGCGGGCACGTCCAGGGCCGGGCGGCGGCCGGTGGCCCGGGCGGCCAGCGACCGGGTCAGCTGGCGGACGCTGTTGTGGGTGCCGCCGATGAACCGCTCCGACGGGCCCAGGCTGACGGCGGCGGGTGCGCCCGCGAAGTACAGGCCGGGCACGCTGGTCTGGCCGGCCCGGGACAGCACCGGGTACTTGTTCAGGGTCGCGATCTGCCCGCGCAGGCCCTCGGACAGGAAACCGAGCCGGTCCACGTCGATCCGGAAGCCGGTCCCGGCGATCACGTGGTCGACGTCCAGGGTGCTGACCTCCGGCCCGTCCAGCTGCAGCCGGACGCCCCGGCCGGCCGCCTCGGCGTGGCGGACCTGGTGGCTGAGCAGGGTCTCGACCACGCCTTCGATCCGGTTCTTGAGCCACCAGGAGCCGCCCGGGCCGAGCACGGTGCGGGCCTTGGTGATGCGGACGCCCGGCGGGAGCAGCCGGAACGCCTCCGGGGAGAACCACACCGCGCAGCGCCAGCCCTCGCACAGCTTGTTGGTGGGCCGGACAAGGTGCCCGAACCAGCTGAGCGTCTCCGGGTTGGGTTCGACGAAGTTCAGCGCGGGCTTGCGGACGACCAGCCGGGTGTCGGCGCCCGCCTCGTGGAGCAGGGCCGCGGTCTCCAGCGCCGACTGCCC
The DNA here is from genome assembly GCA_963828445.1 of uncultured Actinomycetes bacterium. Taxonomy (GTDB): domain Bacteria; phylum Actinomycetota; class Actinomycetes; order Streptosporangiales; family Streptosporangiaceae; genus Bog-532. Next base: position 46,359 of record CAWHFP010000026.1, on the reverse strand, counting down.
GGCGCCGATCACCGCGACCCGGCGGCCCCGGAACGGCTCCAGCCGGTGGATGTCCTTGCTGTGGGAGAGCAGGTCCGCGGGCAGCCCGGCCAGCTCGTCCGGGATCCGGTAGTAGGGCAGCACGCCGGTGGCCACCACGACCTGCCGGGCGGTGATCGGGTCCGCGTCGGCGAAGCTGACCCGGAACCCGCCCTCGACCGCGGTCACGTCGCTGACCGTGATGTCCCGGATGTCCGGGACCAGCTGCTCGGTGAACCAGTCGGCGTAACCGAGGAAGCGTTCCCGCGACAGCGGGCCCAGCCGCTCCTGGTAGTCGTAGCCGTGCTCGGCGCAGTAGGCGGCCACGTCATAGCCGGGCCGGGGCGCGGCCATGTCCGAGGCGTACGGCTCGGACTTCATGTTCATGCCGACCGGCACGTGCGAGCGGTAGGTGCCGTTCGGCTGGCCCACGATCTGATGGCTGATGCCGAGCGCGCGCAGATGGGCCGAGATGGACAGGCCGAACGGGCCGGCCCCGATGACGAGAACTTCCTCGGTGGACACGTGGTGCTCCCTTGCTGTGAATCCGGGCGGGGCTGCTGGTTCGGTCAGTTGCGTGACTTCAAGACGGCGCGGCTGGTGGCTCGCAGTTCGGCCAGGGCGGGCCGGAGATCGCGCCAGTCGACGCAGTCGAGGTGACGGGTCCGCAGGAATTCAGCCACGAAGCTGGACAGCGCCCGCGTCCGGGACACGCTGTCCGGGCGGCCGGCCCGGCGCTGGTTGTCCCGCAGCCAGCGCAGGTCGCCGTGCAGCCACCGGGTCCGGACCCCGATCCGGTAGCCGGCCAGGGCGGTGACCGGCTGGCCGGTGGCCCACTGCCAGAGCAGCAGCGGGAAGTCCACCCCTGAGTGCAGGGCGTTCTCGATGGTGCCCGCCAGCCGGGCGTTGACCTCCATCAGCAGCGGGCGGCCGGTGGCGTCGCGCCGGAACTCGACCTCGCACACCCCGTCCAGGCCGATCTCCTGGACCAGGCGGACGGCCGGCTCGTAGAGGTCGGGCAGCAGCGGGATGCTCTCCCGCAGCACGGATGCGCCGCCGAGCGCGGGGCTGGTCCGGTAGGCCACGTGGGCGCAGGCCGCGCGGACCTCGCCCTCCACCATCAGCAGCGAGACCCCTTCGCGGCGGCCGCTGGCCCACTGCTGAGCCAGCACTCCCGAACCCGAGCTCAGGTAGGTCTGGATGGCGCTGACCGCCTCGACCTCGTCGATCACCTCGGTGACCTGGAGGCGGACCGGGGCGTCGCGCGGGAACGAGACCGTGGGCTTGAGCACGAACGGGAACTCGAACGCGGTCACCACGGCGGGCAGGTCGTCGAGGCTGTCGATCCGCATGGTCCGCGGGTAGTCGATACCCAGCCGCTCGGCCACCTCGAGCGTGCGGTCCTTGTCGTTGGCGATGGCCAGCGTGGTGTCGGAGGCCAGCGCCAGCGTGCAGCCCAGCGCGGCCAGCTGCGACCGGTACGGGGTCATGGCCGTGATGGCGCCGTCGTTGGTGGGGATGACCACGCGGACCAGGTGCTCGCGGACGAAGCCGAGCACCGCGGTGGCGAAGGCGTCGGCCCCGGCCGCCACGTCCGGCAGGACCAGGCTGCGGGCCGCGTAGCGGGACCGGAAGGACAGCGCCGTCTGCGCGGCGTCGCACTCGGTGGCGCACTCGCCCACCGCCACCCGCAGGCCGATCCGGCCCAGGCTGCGCACGCAGGCCAGGCTCTGCTTGTTGGAGGCGTCCAGGATCAGCACGTCGTAGGCGTGCTGGACGTCGGTCTGCGCTGGTTCGACGATCGCGGACGGGGTGTCCATTGTGGCCACGTACGGTCCTCCTGCCCCGGGTTTCGGTCAGGCAGAAGATCGGCCGCTGCGCGCTATAGATACGTCCGTGTCCAAAACGATACGAAACGTCGAATCAGATCTGAACGGAGACCGACACCGACCGGTGGCCTCAGACCCTCGTGTGCAGGCCCTTCAGCAAATACGGTCGAAACAACAGTCAGGACCAGGTCGGTTGCGGAGGCGTCGTGCCGGAGAGAATCCCCCAGCCGCTCGGTGGCGTCTACGCGCTCATCAAGTTGCTGGTGAAGCACAAACTGCTGCCCAGCCCGGCCAAGATGCTGGTGACGCCGCACGATGAGCGGCTGAAGCACCACAACCCCAAGTGGATGGTCAAGCCCGGCCCGGCCGCCGACATCGAGGACGTCATCGTCGCCGGACGCGATGGCCCCATCCCGGCCCGCGTCTACACCCGCCCCGGGACCAGGCCCGGCGCGCCGGCCATCTTGTTCATCCACGGCGGGGCGTTCATGGACCTGGGCCTGGACCACTGCGACAACGTGCAGCGCGGCCTGGCCCACCGCACCGGCTACGTGGTGGTGGGACTGTCCTACCGGCTGGCCCCCGAGCACCCGTTCCCGGCCGCCCTGCACGACTGCGCGGACGTGCTGCAGTGGATGCACGACACCCGCCCGGGCGGCCTCGACCCCCAGCGGATCGCCGTCGGCGGCGAGAGCGCCGGCGGCAACCTGACCGTGGCCCTCTGTCTCTACGCGCGCGACCAGCACGGCCCGACCATCAGCCACCAGTCGGTCTACTACCCGTTCACCGACACCTCGCTGTCGTCCGCCGACTGGGACAGCGGCCTCATGCCGGGGGCCAACCGCCGGGCCGGTGAGCTGATGGTCCGGCTCTACGCGGGCCACGACCCCGGCAACCCGCTGGTGAACCTGCTCGGCGCCGACCTGCGCGGGCTGCCACCCGCCACCGTCATCACCTGTGGCCACGACGTCCTGCGCACCGACGGCGTGCGGCTGGCCGAGGCGCTGCGCGCCGCCGGGGTCGAGACCCGGTACACCCACTACGACGACATGCCGCACGGTTTCCTGATGCTGTCCCGGCTGACCACCCGGGCCGACGAGTCCATGGACGAGATGGCCCGCGAGGTCACCAAGTTCCTGGGCCCGGCCGAAGCCGTGCCGGCCTGACCATGCCTGGCCGTTGCTGGCCGGCCCGGCCGGATTGGCCGCCGGTCCGGTAAGTGTTTCGGGGGCCGTGGCGCGTCTTACAGATATGGAAGGTCGGTTGGCGGACTTTTCCAGTTTCTACGCCGCGTACCGGGTGAACCAGGGCGGCGGAGGTCCGGTTACCGGGCGGCGCGGCGGATGAGGGCGGCCCGGATGGAGAGCCAGAGGGTCAGCCCGAAGATCACGAACGCCAGCGGGACGTGCACGGCGATCCACCCGTCCTGGCCCTTGTCGGTGATCAGGTGACCGATGCCGGTCTGAGCCAGCGTGAGCACGAACAGCAGGGCCGCCGCGGCCACCAGTCGCGGAGCCACCCGCCTCACGGTGATCGCAGCGTAGACGGCCGTGATGAGGGCCAGCCCCCAGCCGACGTCGGCCACCACGCCATGCACCGTGACCCAGGAGTCCTGGCCTGGCTGGGACACGAACTGCCCCGCCGTGACCGCCTGCAGGAAGATAGCCAGGGACGTCAGGCCGGTCAGCGCGGCGAACCCGGTGAGCCGCCCGGACGGGACGGCCTGGTCCGCCGTTCGGGCCGTCGAAGTCCGTATGGCCATGGTCTCTCCTCCCGTGGTGGAACCCGCCCGTCCGGTCGAGTGGGGTCCAGACCAAGCCGGACGCAGGGTGCGTCCGGCGCAATGTCCCACGGGTGCTACCGAAAGCCGGACCGGCCAAACCGTTTTGTGACGAACGCCGCACTCTCGGTGAGCGCCGTAGGGCCAGCATCAACAAGACGCAGTGGTCCTCGGGGTAACCGTTATAAGAAACGCCCCGGCGCCGGGCTCCCTCAACCAGGAGCGGCGGAACTCTTCGTCACCGCTGGGCGGGACCCCGCTGCGGCCGGGCCGCAGGTATGGCGGAGGATGAGGGATTCGAACCCTCGAGGGGTTGCCCCCAACACGCTTTCCAAGCGTGCGCCATAGGCCACTAGGCGAATCCTCCGTCGGCAAGCTTACCGTGAGCGGGCCGCCCCGGTGACGCAGATTCGTGGCGACGGATTGGCGCGGTCGGGCGAGGGTGGTCCGCGGCGTGACTAGACTGTCCCGAGGTCCCCCGCGCGGCGTGCACCCTGCCAACCCCCCCAGGGCCGGAAGGCAGCAAGGGTACGTGGGCTCTGACGGGTGCGCGGGGGACCCTTTCCCACTCCAGGGAGGGTCGGCGGAAGATCCCCGGGCTGGCGAGGATGGAGTCATGGCTGAAGCTCCCTCGGACGCCGGGGCCGGTACCCCGGTGACTCCCTCCGGTGCCGCGTCGGGCCTGGCCCTGTACCGCAAGTACCGGCCGGCCACGTTCGCTGAGCTCAGAGGCCAGGAGCAGGTCACCGAGCCGCTCCGGCAGGCGCTGCGCAGCGGCCGGATCAACCACGCCTACCTGTTCAGCGGCCCGCGCGGCTGCGGCAAGACCTCCAGCGCGCGCATCCTGGCCCGGTCGCTCAACTGCGTCCAGGGACCCACCCCGGATCCGTGCGGGGTCTGCGACTCCTGCGTCGCCCTGGCCCCGTCCGGGCCGGGCAGCATCGACGTGATCGAGATCGACGCCGCCTCCCACGGCGGCGTGGACGATGCGCGGGACCTGCGCGAGCGGGCGTTCTACGCGCCGGTGGCCGGGCGCTTCAAGGTGTACATCATCGACGAGGCGCACATGGTGACCCAGCAGGGCTTCAACGCCCTGCTCAAGCTGGTCGAGGAGCCACCGCCGCACCTCAAGTTCATCTTCGCCACCACCGAGCCGGAAAAGGTCATCCCGACCATCCGCTCCCGCACGCACCACTACCCGTTCCGGCTGGTGCCCCCGGCCACGCTGCGGCGGCTGCTGGAAGACATCCTGAACAGTGAGGGAGTCGGCTTCGACCCGGACGTGCTGCCGCTGGTGGTGCGGGCCGGGGCGGGCTCGGTCCGCGACTCGCTGTCCGTGCTCGACCAGCTGGTGGCGGGGTCGGACGAGACCGGGCTGACCTACGAGCGGGCCATCGCCCTGCTCGGCTACACCGACGCCACCCTGCTGGATGAGATCGTGGATGCCTTCGCCGCCAGCGACGGGGCGTCCGTGTTCCGCGTGGTCAACCGCATCGTCGAGGGCGGCCACGAGCCGCGCCGGTTCGCGGCCGACCTGCTGGACCGGTTCCGGGACCTGATCGTGCTGGCTTCGGTGCCGAACGCGGGGGAGACCGGCCTGCTCGACGCGCCGCCGGATCGGCTGGACCTGATGGCCGGCCAGGCGGAGCGGTTCGGCATCGCCAGCCTGACCCGGGCCGCCGAGATCATGAGCGACGGCCTGGACCAGATGCGCGGGGCCACCTCGCCGCGGCTGCTGCTCGAATTGATGTGCGCCCAGGTGCTGCTGCCCACGGCCGGCACCGACGAGAAGGCGCTGCTGGCCCGGCTGGAGCGGCTCGAACGGGGCGGGGGGTCGCTGGCCCCGGCCGCGCCGATGTCGCTGGCCCCAGCCGCGCCCGCGAGTCCCGGCCGCCCAGCCGTCCCGGCGCCTCACGGCCGTCAAAGGTCCCAGCCGCACCAGCGGCATCTGCTTCCCCTTCGCCTCTCCGGCACCTCCGTCCTCTCCGGCTCAGCCGGCCCCTTCGGCCCCAGCCGCCTCGGCGGGCCCAGCGGTCTCGGGCAGCGCGGAGAGCACGGAAAGCCCGGCGGGCTGGCCCGGTGCGGGCGCCGTCCCGCCGCCGTCGGCCTTGCCCGCGGACCGGCCCGCGGCCGCGAGTGCCCCGGCCGCGCCCGCCGCGGCGGCCCCGGCCGGCGGCCCGGCGGCCGGCGGCGGCGCCAGCGCCGAGACGGTGAGCCGCAACTGGCAGGCCATCCTGGACGCGATCAAGCGCGAGCGCCGGGTGGCCTGGATGCTGCTCAGCAACGCCTCGGTGCACTCCCTGGAAGGCAACATCCTCACGCTCCGGTTCGCCCGGGACGGCGACGTCAAGGGCTTCACCAGCAGCGGCTGCGACGCCGACCTGCAGCGGGTGCTGTCCGGCCAGTTCGGCCTGAACGTCAAGATCAGGGCGCTGTCGGGCAACGACCCGGCGCTCGCGGCCGGGGCCGGCCGGGGCCGCCCGGACGCGGGGCCGTCGCGGCCGCCCGGCCCGGCCCAGCCGGCCACCGGGGCCGGACCCGCCCGGGGCTGGGGGACGCCGGAGGCCAGCGCGCCCGCCCCGGCCGCGCCGGACTCGCCCGGGCCGCCGGGGCCGTCGCCCGCGCCGGAGCCAGGTTCGCCCGGACCGGCATCGTCGGCCGGACCCGGACCCGGACCCGGCGGCCGCCGGCGGCCAGGCCCGCTCCGGAGCTGACCACCAGCCACCGGGGGCCGGTGACCCGTCCGGGGTGTCGCCCGGCGCCGGGCCCTCCGTCGCCACCGCGACGCCCCCGGTGACCACCGACCCGTCGTGGCCCGACGATCCCTGGCCCGAGGATGACTCGGCCCCGGCCGGGGCGGCCCCGGGTGACTCGGCCCCGGCGGCCCGGCCGGGCGGCGGGTCGCGGAGCGCGGCGGCTCAGGCCGCCCACGAGGCGGCCCGCGCCGCCGGGGCTCAGGGGCCGGGCCGGGCTCAAGGGACCCGGGGTTCCAATGGGACGGGCGCTCGTGGCGGGGCCAATGGGGCCAACGGGAGCAACGGTCACGGTGGCGCCGGGGCCGAGCACCTGGACATCCCCGACGCCGAGGACATGGCGGCCGCGGGCCAGACCGAGATCACCGGGATGGACCTGATCCAGCGCGAGCTGGGTGGCAAGATCATCGGCGAGATCGAGGACTGAGCCGCCGCGGCGCGGGGACTGAGCCACCCGGGACCGGGTAGTGGGCTGTGCGCGAACGGCCCGGCGGGGCGGTACTTAGTGTCCGCGACAGGCCGTAGGCTCTCCAATTGACGCTGACAAACACCCACTGGGGGCGACGTGAACCCTGACGGCCAGCTTGACATGCAGCAGCTGCTCGCCGCGGCACAGCAGATGCAGGAACAGCTGATGAACGCCCAGCAGGAACTGGCCGACACCGAGGTGGCCGGGACCGCCGGCGGTGGCCTGGTCACGGCCCGGGTCAACGGCCAGGGTGAGCTGGTCGACCTGACCATCGCGCCGGACGCCATCGACGCCAGCGACCTCGACGAGACGGCCCAGACCATCGCCGACCTGGTGCTGGCGGCGGTGCGGGACGCCTACGCTCGCGCCGGGGACCTGCAGGAGGAGAAGATGGGGCCGTTCGCCAGCGCCCTCGGCGGTGGCGGCGGCGGCATGCCGGGCCTGCCCGATATGCCGGGCATGCCCGGTGGCCTCGGCCTGGGTACGCCGGGCGCGGGTGGCCTGGGCGGAGTGCCGGGTGCTGGTCCTCAGCCGGGGACCGGAACCGAGCCCGGGACCAGTGAGCGGCCGGACAGCGAGTAAGGCCACGCCGCCGGATCGGCGGCGCCCCGAGGGGAACAGGAACTGACGTGTACGAAGGGGTCATCCAGAACCTCATCGACGAGCTCGGCCGCCTGCCCGGGGTCGGGCCGAAGGGCGCCCAGCGGATCGCCTTCCATCTGCTGGCGGCCGATCCCGATGAGGCCCGCAAGCTGGCCGCGGCCCTGATCGAGGTCACCGAGCGGGTGAAGTTCTGCCGCACCTGCGGGAACGTGGCGGAAGCGGACCAGTGCCGGATCTGCCTGGACCCGCGCCGCGATCCGGCCGTCATCTGCGTGGTCGAGGAGCCCAAGGACGTCGCGGCGGTGGAGAAGATCCGTGAGTTCCGCGGCCGGTACCACGTGCTGGGCGGGGCGATCAGCCCCATCGACGGGATCGGCCCGGAGGAACTGCGCATCCGTGAGCTGATGACCCGGCTGTCGGACGGGACCGTGACCGAGCTGATCCTGGCCACCGACCCCAACCTGGAAGGCGAAGCCACCGCCACCTACCTGGCCCGGCTGGTCAAGCCGATGGGGGTGCGAGTGACCCGGCCGGCCAGCGGCCTGCCGGTGGGGGGCGACCTGGAGTACGCCGACGAGGTCACGCTCGGGCGGGCCTTCGAAGGACGGAGACTGCTCGATGTCTGACACGCCAGCCGCCCCCGACCCGGGCGCCACCGGCTCAGCCGGAACCGACTTCGGCCCCCTGGCCGACCAGATCGCCGGGAACGTGAAGCTGTTCCTGGACGGGATCGAACGCCTGGCCAACGGCGACGCCGGCGACGAGGCGGTCCCGCTGCTGCTGCTCGAGGTGTCCCAGATCCTGCTGGCCGGCGCCCAGCTCGGCGCGACCACCGACGTGATCCTGGCCGGCAACCTGGAGCCGGAGGTCGGCGACGACCCGGACCTGGACGACCTGCGGGTGGGTCTGGCCCGCCAGCTGCCGGACTGCGACGACTACGCCGAGCTGTTCGACCCCTACGCCGACACGCAGGCCACCCCGTTCCGGCTGTCGGACGACATCGCCGCGGTGGCCGCCGACCTCATCCACGGTCTTCAGCACTACCAGGCCGACCGCAAGCTCGAGGCCCTGTGGTGGTGGCAGTACTCCTACTTCAACCACTGGGGCACCCACGCGGGCGCGGCGCTGCGCGCCCTGCAGTCGGTGGTGGCGCACGCCCGGCTCGATGTGGCCGAAGAGCGCACCGTTCTGTAATTGGATTGTGGCCTCTTCGCCGGGCCTGGATAAACTCTGGGCGTCCCCCGCCAGCAACCCGTGAGGAGCGGCTGCCCGTGGCCCTGGTCGTGCAGAAATACGGTGGCTCTTCGGTAGCCGACGCGGACGGCATCAAGCGGGTGGCGCAGCGGATCGTGGCCACGCGCAAGGCCGGCGACCAGGTCGTGGTGGTGGTCTCGGCCATGGGCGACTCGACCGACGAGCTGATCGACCTGGCCAACCAGGTCAGCCCGCTGCCACCCGGCCGGGAGCTGGACATGCTGCTCACCGCGGGTGAGCGGATCTCGATGGCCCTGCTGGCCATGGCCATCGCCAACCTCGGGTTCGAGGCCCAGTCCTTCACCGGGTCCCAGGCCGGCGTGATCACCGACTCCACGCACGGGAAAGCCCGGATCATCGACGTGACGCCGGGCCGGATCTCGAGTGCCCTGGCCGGGGGCGCGATCCCGATCGTGGCCGGATTCCAGGGCGTGTCGCAGACCACCAAGGACATCACCACGCTGGGCCGGGGCGGGACCGACACCACCGCCGTCGCCGTGGCCGCCGCGCTGAACGCGGATGTCTGCGAGATCTACACCGATGTCGACGGGGTGTTCACCGCGGACCCGCGGATCGTTCGCACCGCGCGCAAGGTTCCGCGGATCAGCTACGAGGAAATGCTCGAGATGGCCGCCTGCGGGGCCAAGGTGCTGGTGCTCCGGTCGGTGGAGTACGCCCGCCGGTACGACATGCCGATCCACGTCCGGTCCTCCTTCAGCAACAAGACCGGCACCTGGGTCACCGGGCACGCCGGCGAGAAGATGGAAAGCAGTCAACTGAGCACGGTGCAAGCGGGTGCCGGGCAGAACGCGGAGGAGTCCGGGGTGGAGCAGGCGATTATCTCCGGGGTGGCGCACGACCGGAGTGAGGCCAAGATCACTGTCGTCGGCGTGCCGGACCGGATCGGCGAGGCGGCCGGGATCTTCCGGGTCATCGCGGACGCCGGCATCAACATCGACATGATCGTGCAGAACGTCTCGGCCGTGGCCACCGGCCGCACCGACATCTCGTTCACGCTGCCCCGCGACGACGGGCAGACCGCCATGAGTGCCCTGCGCAACCTGCAGGAGAAGATCGGCTTCGAGTCCCTGCTGTACGACGACCGCATCGGCAAGGTCTCCCTGATCGGCGCGGGCATGCGCTCCCACCCCGGCGTCACCGCCATGTTCTTCGGCGCGCTGGCCGAGGCCGGGGTGAACATCGAGATGATCTCCACCTCGGAGATCCGCATCTCGGTGGTGGTGGACCAGAAGGACGTGGATGAGGCGGTCAACGCCACCCACAAGGCGTTCGACCTGGACGCCGGTGAGGTCGAGGCCGTGGTGTACGGGGGGACCGGGCGGTGACCGCGAAGCCGACCCTGGCCGTGGTCGGGGCGACCGGCGCCGTGGGCACGGTCATGCTCGACCTGCTGTCCACCCGGGCCGACGTCTGGGGCGAGATCCGGCTGGTCGCGTCCCCGCGATCGGCCGGCCGCACACTGCGTGTGCGCGGCGCGGAGATCGAGGTCCTGCCGCTGGCCGAGGACGTCTTCGACGGCGTGGACGTGGCCATGTTCGACGTGCCCGACGAGGTGTCCGGGCAGTGGGCCCCGGTGGCCGCGGCCCGCGGCGCGGTGGCGGTGGACAACTCGGGCTCGTTCCGGATGGATCCCGACGTCCCGCTGGTCGTGCCCGAGGTCAACCCGGCCGACGCGGCCAAGCGGCCCAAGGGCATCATCGCCAACCCGAACTGCACCACCCTGTCGCTGATCGTGGCCGTGGCCGCGCTGCACCGGGAGTTCGGCCTGCAGGAGATGTCGGTGGCGTCCTACCAGGCGGCGTCGGGAGCCGGTCAGTCCGGCATCGACACCCTGTACACCCAGCTGGACAAGGTGGGCGGCACCCGGGCCCTGGGCCAGCGGGCCGGTGACATCCGGGCCGCCGTCGGTGACCTCGGCCCGTTCCCGGCCCCGCTGGCCATGAACGTGGTGCCCTGGGCCGGCTCGCTCAAGGACGACGGCTGGTCGTCCGAGGAACTGAAGATCCGCAACGAGTCCCGCAAGATCCTGGGCCTGCCCGGCCTGCGGGTCTCGGCCACCTGTGTGCGGGTGCCGGTGATCACCACGCACTCCGTGGCCGTGCACGCGGTGTTCGGCCAGGAGGTCGAGCGGGCCGAGGCCCAGCGGGTGCTGAGCGAGGCCCCGGGCGTGGTCCTCACCGACGACCCCGAGCGCGGCGAGTTCCCGACCCCGGCCGATGCGGTCGGCACCGACCCGACCTGGGTCGGCCGGGTGCGCCGCTCGCTGGACGACCCGAACGCGCTGGACCTGTTCGTCTGCGGCGACAACCTGCGCAAGGGCGCCGCGCTGAACACGGCGCAGATCGCCGAACTGGTGGCCACGGAGTTCGCCGCCGCCTCCTGAGGGCCTGAGCCGGCGGCCCGGAGTTCAGACCCGGGCCGCCGCCTTGTTTCAGGGCTCATTCAGCCTGCGTTCAGGGTCGCTGAGTGGGCGCTCATTCTGCCTGGATAAACGCAAAATCGCCGGATATGCGACGGCCCGTGCCGTATAACGGATCCGGGCGGGGGATACGGCAGAGGAGGAGCGTGTCCCCATTCTGGAGCCGGTGCTACGCGGTCGCGGCCCGGGTGGCCGCCGGCGGCCGGCCTGTCGGTGAAGGTGTCCCGCGGGCGGTCGTGTCGGCCATGGCCACGGCGCTGATCGGGCCGGGTCCGGGGTGACCCGTGACCGCGATACCGGCCTACACCGGTTCGGCCGGCTCAGCAGGCGAATCGGACGATTTCACAGAAATTTTATATATCGATTCGTGCCCAAGCTGTGATCAATCCTGCTACGGTATCCCTTCGAATGGCAAAACTGTCTTAACCCGGGCTTTTCGTGCCAGTGTAAAACCGAAAGAATCGTGCGTTGCTCTCAGGCTTCCCCGGATCGTCATCGCCTTCAGGAGGCATGTCGTGACAACGACCCGCACTCGCTCGCGGGGCCGTAGGGACTCACGTTCCTCGGCCGCACGGGAGGGGGCAGAACGCAGGCCGGCTGTCCTGGCGTCCGCAGGCGTCGTCATTGTGGTGCTGGCATTTGGCCTGGCGGTCACGTCGGCCGGTCATGTCATCCTGGCCGCGTCCGACCATTTCCTGCTCAAGTACAGCGGAGTATTCGCACTTCTCGCCCTGACCGGTTCGGTTTGCATGGGCGTCGTGGCCGCCGACCGGATCGTGATGACGCCCGGGCACCGGGTGCTGGCCCAGGCCGTCCACCGTGCGGTTTCGTTCGGCGCGCTGGCGTTCCTCATCATCCACATCGTGCTGGAGATAACCGCACCGCATCTTGAGGAATCGCAAACGCAGCACGTCCACATCCTGGATGCGTTCATTCCTTTCCTGTCCCAGTACCGCACTTTTTACATGGCCGAAGGAACAATTGCTTCGGACATTATTGTGCTGCTGGTTATTACCGGCATTATCCGTCGGCGTTTTACGGCAGGCGGTCACGCCTGGAAATGGCGCGTTATCCATTACTCGTCCTACGCGGCCCTGATCCTCGGTGTGCTGCACGGCCTGCTGGCCGGCCGCAAGGCGATCGGCTCGTTCGTGTACTGGAGCTACGGCATCGTCATCGTGCTGGTGGCGCTGGCGGTTCTGGTCCGGATCCTGGCCACCTCGCTCAGTTCCCGGGAAGTGGTGAAGGGCGCCGCGCCGCGCTCGGACCCGAGCCGCGGCGGGGGTGACTCCATGTCGACCCGGGCCGCCGCGCTCGGCCTGATGGGTCAGCTCACCGGGACCATGCCGCTGGCCGGCCCCAACCGGGCCGTCGCGGGTGCGGGCCTGGGCGCGCCCGGCGGGCCCGGCCTGGGCTCGGCTGGGCTGAGTGCGGCCGGGGCGCTGACCGCGCCACTGGCCTGGTGCCCCGTGGCCCCCGGCCGAGCCGCCGGCCGTGCGGGCGATCGAGGCCGCGCCCAGTGCCGCCCCGGCCCGGCCCGGTCCCGGCGGTGCTGGTGGCCGGCGCGCCGTGGGCGGGCCCGGCGCGGATGGCCGGCCGCCCCGCTACGAGCCGGGCTACGACGGCCCGCCGCGCTACGAGGGTGCCCCGGCCCCTCAGCCCGGCCGGGGCACCGGCCCCCAGCCGGTCTACGACACCGGGCCCCAGCCGGTCTACGACACCGGGGCCCAGCCGGTCTATGACACCGGGCCTCAGCCGGTCTACGACACCGGGGCCCAGCCCGGCTACCGCGCCGACCCCTACGACCGCCGGGGCACCGGACCGCAGCCGGCCATCGCGCCCGGCCCGCGCCGCCCGGACCCGTCCCGGCGGCCGCCCCCGCCCGGCCCCGGCACCGGCCCGATTCCCCGCGTCGGTACCGGCCCGATCCCGCGCGTGGGCACGGGCCCGATCCCGCGCGTCGGCCCGGGTCCGGCTCCGCAGCCGGGCACCGGCCCGTTTCCGCAGGCCGGCACCGGCCCGCTGCCCCGGGTGGGCGGCGCCCCAGGTCCGAACCGAGGACCGGGCACCGGCCCGTTCCCGCGGCCCGGTACGGGCCCGCTGCCGCGGGTGAGCCCGGGCCCACAGCCCGGCGGCCCGGGCACCGGCCCGATTCCCCGGGTGGAGACCGGGCCGCAGCCGGTGTACCCGAACCAGGGCGGCGGCTTCGGGCCCCGCCCGCCGGCGCCCCCGGCCGGGCCGCCCCCGGGCTACCCGGCAGGCCCGGACCGCTACCGCCAGGACCCGTACCCCCCGGAGCCCTACCGTCCGGACGGTTACGGCCAGCCGCCCTACCGGCCGGAACCGCGCCACCAGCCCGGCCCGGGTTACGGCGCCGGCCCCGGGTACGCCGAGGATCCTGGCTACGGGCCGCCCAGCGCCTACCCAGGCGACGGCGGCTACCGCGACGACCGGGGCTACGGTCCCGGCCAGGAGCCCTACGCGCCGGCCGGCTATGAGTCCGCGCCGCCGTACGACACCGAGCACCCCTACGCGGCCGCCCCGTACGAGGGCTACCCGCCGGCTCAGGGTTACGGGGCACCGCCGCCCCCGCCCGGGTCCGGGTACCCCGGCCCGCCGCAGCAAGGGCCGCCCCGCCCGGGTCGCCGGCGGCGGCCCGACCACCCATCTGTCCACGACGGCACGGGACCCCTCCCGCGGGTTCCCTCCTACGGCGGTGACGAACGACGATGAGCTCCCATTCGGGGATGAACCCGGGCGCGGCCCCCGCCGCCCCGGCCATCATGCGGATCGGGGCGGCCCGGCTGACCGCCGGGCTCGACCGGTACCCGCGGCTCGACCTGGAGGCCCACCGGGATCTGTTCGGCCGTCTGCCGAGACTGTCCGACGGCGACATCATCGCCATGGCCCAGCAGGTTGACCTGCGCGGCCACGGCGGGGCGGCGTTCCCGTTCGCCCGCAAGCTGAAGGCGGTCGTGGACGCGGCGGCCAAGAAGGACCAGCCCACGATCGTGGTGGTCAACGCCACCGAAGGCGAGCCCGGCAGCTTCAAGGACAAGATGCTGCTCATGCGCTCGCCGTACCTCATCCTCAGCGGGGCCGCGCTGGCCGCCGAGGCCATCGGCGCCGAAGAGATCGTCATCGGGGTGGCCAGCAACGAACTGGCCAACCGCTCGCTGGAAGCCGCGGTGGCGGCCGAGCCGGGCCTGCGCGATCTGGTCCGCATCGTCGAGGTGCCGGAGCGCTTCATCTCCGGGGAGAGCGGCGCGCTGGTCCGGGCCATCAACGGCAAGACGCCGATCCCGCCCGGCCGCAAGACCCTGGCCGCCGAGAGCGGCGTGGACGGACTGCCCACCCTGCTGTCCAACGCCGAGACCTACGCCCAGCTGGCCGTGCTGGCCCTGCTCGGGCCGGAGCGCTACGCGTCGGTGGGCATGCCCGAGGAGCCGGGCACGGTCCTGCTCAGCGTGAGCGGCTCGGCCGCCCGCCCGGCCGTGGTCGAGGTCCCGACCGGGGTGCCGCTGGGTTCGGTGCTGGACATCTGCCAGGCCCCGGCGGGCGACGGGGTGCTGGTCGGCGGCTACCACGGCATGTGGCTGCCCGCCGAGAACGCCTACGTGGTGCCGGTCTCCCGGTCCGGGATGGAGGCGGTGGGCGGCACGCTCGGGGCCGGCATCGTGCTGCCGCTGGGGGACGGGACCTGCCCGCTGGGCGAGGTGTCGCGGATCGCCAGCTACCTGGCTGGTGAGTCGGCCGGGCAGTGCGGGCCGTGCAAGCTCGGCCTGCCCCGGATCGCCCGGGCCCTGGCCGCCATCATCGACGGGTCGGGCGGCATCGAGGCCCTGGACGTGGCCCGCCGGTCGTCGGCCGCGGTGTCCGGGCGCGGGAGCCTGCGCGCACCCGGACGGCACCACCCGGTTCGTGCTGTCGGCCCTGGACGTGTTCACCGAGGACCTGGCCGCGCACGTGTTCCACTCCTCCTGTGGCCGCCCGGTTCGCGGCGTGCTGCCGCTGCCCACCGGCCCCGAGGTCCAGGCCCAGCAGCGGCTGGTCGTGGACTGGACGCGCTGCGAGGGCCACGGCCTGTGCGCCCACCTGGTGCCGGAGATCGTGCACCTGGACAGCACCGGCTACCCGGTGATGCTGGACATCCCGGTGCCGGACTGGCTGGAGAAGGACGCCCAGCAGGCGGTGGACATGTGCCCGGCCCTGGCCCTGCGGCTGGCCAGCAAGCCGGCCAAGGGTAACCGGGGCTCGGCTCCGGTGCCGCTGCCCATGCCGACCGGCCGCACCGCGCTCATCGGCGGCGCGCCGTCCGGTCCGGGCGGTGGCCGCGGGGGCCGCAACGGCGGCCCCCGCCAGATCACCGCGGGCTGACCGCCCGGCACCGGTCAGCTAGCGGTCAGCCAGCCGGTCAGCGGGCGGCGGCCGGCAGCGGCAGCGTCCCGCCGCGGGCGATCGTCTGAACCCGGTCGGCCAGCCCGCGCCGGCCGACCTCGGCTTCGAAGTCCGACAGCGGCGAGCGGAAGACGGTGTAGTCGTCGAAGTGGACCGGCATGACCCGGGCACAGTCCACGGTCTCCAGCCAGTCCGCGCCCTGCCGGCCGTTCATGGTCACCGTGACCAGCCCCAACAGCTTGGTACCGCCCAGGTGGACGATGCCGAGGTCGACGCCGGGGTAACGGCGGGCGATCTCGCCAATGCCCTCGAACATCAGCGTGTCGCCGCTGATGTAGATGCGCAGGTCGGGCGCCCGGGCCCCGGATGGGTCGTGCGGCCCGAACTCCAGCAGGGTGCCCATGACCGGCGGCAGCAGCCGCTGCAGCGCCCCCGGGGCGTGCCGTCCAGGCAGGGCGGTGATCCGCACCTGGCGGTCGTCCTTGACCAGCAGGCGGTGATCCCAGATCGGGACAGCCTCGGCCGCGGAGAAGCCGCGCGAGCGCAGGGCAGTGGCCGCGGCCGCGGTGGTGAGTACCGGGAGGCGCTGGTCCAGTTCCCGGTCGGTGATCCGGTCCCAGTGGTCTTCGTGCAGGTGAGAGAGGATCACAGTATCGAGCTCGGGGAGTTCGCCGATGGTGACCGCGGGATCGGCCCGTCGCTTGCTGGTCAGGCCGTAACCGAGATGGGCCCGGTCGCCGCGGCGCAGGAAGTTGGGGTCGGTCAGCAGGGTGAAGCCGCCGTAGCGGATGACCGTGGTGGCATTGCCGACGAAGGTGACACCAGATTGCTCGAACATGGGACGCTGCCCTACCCGCGGACAGAGTCCCTATGCGTTCACGGGTTGGGCACGGCTTCGACGGTGTCGCCGACGGGACGGAGCGGGCTACTGGAAGGATCGTCCAGCACCTGCCCGAACGAGGCGAACTGGGTGGAGCCGCCGCCGTCCAGGTTCATCGCGTCGACCGCGCCGAGCGAGCGCATGAACGCGGCCTCCTCGGTGAGGGTCATGCCCTCGCTCACACCCGGGATCCCGTCCACGGTCGCCAGCAGGATCCGGCCCCGGCGGTCCACCCCGATCATGGTCCGGGCGTGCTTGTAGGCGCTGAAGGTGTAGTCGCTGCGATCCCGCGGGTCGAGGACGCCCTCGGCGACCGCGTCAATGGCGGGCCGGCCGTTCTGCAGCAGGAGCGGGCCGGCGCTGGTCACGGTGGTGCCCGGGTTCAGCCCCAGCGGCCGGCCTGACCTGGTCCGGAGTTGCTCGCTGACCGACAGCCGGGTGCCGGCCCTGGCGTGGGCCGCGAGCCAGGCCTCGTCGGTGCCGATGGCCTGCACGGCCCAGTCCCCGGCCGGAAGGGTTCCGCCCGGCGTCCCGGCCGACACGACCCGGCCGCGGGAGTCGACGACGACCTGGAGGGCGGGACCTGAGCTTGGCGCCGGGGGCAGCGGCGCCCCGAACTGCGGGGTGAAGACGACGACATCGTCCGATCCGGAACAGACCGTGTTCTGCCGGGGCTCAGCGGTCGGCGCGAAGCCGGTCACCCCGCAGTCCTCGGCCACGCCGGGCAGCCGGTTGACCCCCAGGACCCGGGTCGATGAGCCATCGGCGGCGCGCAGGGCCGCCGACGACGACACGTTCAGGACACGCAACCGGTTCTGGCCGTCGAAGACGGCCGCGGCCCGGTCGCCGTCGGCCAGCGATTCCACCACGCCGTTCTGGGCCGACAGCCCGGTGTCGACCCCGCCGACGAAGTTGACCGCGGGAGCGTCGATCGTGAAGAAGCCGCCGTTGGTGGCGGCCACCGAGCCGAGCGCGGCCGAGGCCGCCTGGGCCGTCGTCCGGCTCGCGATGGCCGGCCCGTGGGAGGCGAACACCCGGCCGTGGAACGTCCGGGGATCGATGACGGCCACGTGCACCAGTTCGGCGTCGGGGGCTGGGGTCGGGTCGAAGCCCGTCCATTCGACCTCGGGGGCGAACCCGTCCGCGGTCAGCTCGGAAGCGACCGGCCCGGCATCGGCCTGGGTGGCGAACTGCCCGACGCGGACCCGCACTCCCATGACCCCGTGCGGGTCGTCGCTGTAGGCGGGCCAGGGCAGGTCGGCCGCTGAGGGCGCGAATCCGTCGGTACGCAGCGTCGCCTCGGTGCTGCGAGCCCAGGCGGGGCGGCCCGCCTCGGCCTCCTCGCTGCTCCCGTCGAACGGGCTCTTGACCGGGGCCTGGATCGTGATCGTCCAGTACGGGTGGGCGGCCGGATCGGTGTACTTCCCGCTGAGCAGGGTCACTCCCCGCACCGGCGACGAGGAGGTCCAGGCGATGTGGGCCACGAACCCGGTCGAATCCGCGGCCGGGGGCGCGATCCCGGCCGCCGGCCGCGTCGCTGCCCCCTGCGCCTGGGCGGCCGCGCCCGTCCCCACCGCCATGACCACGGCCACGGCGGCCACCACCCCGGTCCGGCGCAACGGTCCTGGCATCACTGACCTCCTGGCTTCACCCCAGCTTCACGCAACAGCGCCCCCAAAGCTACAGAAACCGGACAACCAGCGCGCGAACCGGTCCTGGCCCGGCCATGACCAGCGGACAAACGAAAAGGACCCCGCCCGTACTGCGAGCGGGGTCCCTCGTGGGGGGAGCTAGGGGAGCTTCCAGACCTGGTTGGCCGTGGCAGCGCAGGACCAGATCTGGGCCTGGGTGCCGGAGCCGCCGTAGCCGGTGTCGTCCAGGCACTTGCCCGAGCTGGGGTTGAGCAGCTCGCCGTTGGCCTGCGGCTGCCAGACCTGGGCCCCGGTGCCGTTGCAGTCGTACAGGTCCACGGTGGTGCCGTTGGCGGTGCCGGCCGCGTTCACGTCCAGGCACTTGCCCAGGGTCTGCAGGGTGCCATTGCTGCCCACGGTCCACGTCTGGGCGTTGCTGCCGTTGCAGGTGTAGACCTGGACCGGGTTGAAGTTGGCGGTCGAGGCCGCCTTGTCGTCCAGGCACAGGCCGTTGTAGCCGGTGATGGCGCCGTCGGTCGAGGTGGGCCCGCCGCCGGTGCCGCCCGAGCCACCCCCGGAGCCGCCTCCGGAACTGGTGCCGCCGGTGATCGCGTTGAAGATCTTGGAGTAGGCGTAGCCGGCCGGCTTGTCGTAGCCGTCAACCTCCCAGAACGACAGCTCACCGACGCCGTTGCTGGCCGCGAAGCTCTCCAGCGTCGAGGCGTTGGCGGTCGAGAAGACCTCGTTGTCGTCGTTCTGGCCCGCGATCGGGGTCAGCCCCATCATCGCGTAGGCCTGGGCGGTGGAGATGCCGTACAGGCTGGCCAGCTGGCCCGCGGTGCCCTGGGCGGCGGACAGCGCGTCGTTCAGTGCGTTCTGCCCGTTGCCGAAGTCCATGGTCATGATGTTGACCGTGGTGACCTTGACCCCCTGGGCCTTGGCGTCCTTCAGCACGTTGAGCTGGCCCGTCGGCAGGCCGCCCGGTCCCACCCCCAGGGTGAAGTCGACCTGGACCGAGGGGTCCTGGGCCTGCAGGGCGGCCAGCGCCTGGTCGCGCCGGGTGGTCGCCGCCGTGTCGGACAGCACCCCGGCCTCGATGTCGAAGTCGAGCCGGTTGACCCCGTAGGTGTTGACCACGTTGGCGTAGGCGGCCGTCAGCGACGAGACGTTCGTGCAGGTCTGGGCGATCTCGCCGCCGGATTCACCGCCGAACGAGATGATGACGTTGCCGCCCGCGCTCTTCAGCGAGTTGATCTGTGAGGTGAACGACCCAACCGATTCGCCGCCGTCCTCCCACTGCGGCGTGCAGCCAGACTGCGGGATCAGGAAGGCCAGCGTGTAGTCCTTCACGCCGCTGGCGCTCATGTCGGCGGCCATGTCGCCGGCGTCACCGTTGTCGATCTGCAGGTACGGCGCGGCGTAGTGCGCCGGGTAGCTGCTGGCCGCGGTGGCCTGGCTGGCGGCCAGCCTGGTGCCGACGTCACCGGAGTGCCCGGTGTGGGTGGCGAACAGCACGCCGCCCGTGGCCAGCGCGGCCGCCGTGACCACCGCCGCGCCCACCCGAGGGGCAGGGAGGAACGAACGCATAGAGGACTACCGCTTTCTGGAAAGTCGTCTGGTCCCGCCCGCTCCACCGGGGGCTCGCCGTCTCGTCCGGAAGGTCCCGATCCCGTGACGCACCAGCAAGTGTTAAGAAACCTTACTGAAACCAATGCCACATGTGCGGCCAATCGAGGCAGTTGGGGCAATTGGGTTCCAGGGGGCCGCGCCGCGGCCGGGGATCGGGTCAGGCTTCGGGCAGCTCCACGTCGACCCGCAGGTCAGGGCCGGGTGCGGCCTCGATGACCAGCATGCCGACGTTGCCGGCCGCGGCGATGTCGCCCTGGGCCGCCCGCAGCCACTCGGCCTCGGCGGCCGGGGCGGACACCCGCACCGTGCCGGCCGGGGCCCGCATGGACAACCGGGCTCCGGACTTGGCCTTGCGGATGGCGCTGATCACCGCGGCCGCGGCCGTGATGACCGCCGGGTCCGCGTCCGTCCCGGCCCCGGAACCCGAAGCCGCCGGACCCGAAGCCGCCGGACCCGAAACCGCCTGGCCCGTGGCGACCGGCCACGGGCTGGTGTGCACGGAGTCGTCGTGCCACCAGGACCAGGCTTCCTCGGTGCAGAACGGCAGGAACGGGGCGAACAGCCGGAGCAGGACGGACAGGGCCGAACGCAGCGCCAGCCGGGCCGACTGCGCCGCCGCCTCCCCGGCCGCGCCGGCGTCCGCTGATCCGTCGTCGCCGTAGGCCCGCTGCTTGACCAGCTCCAGGTAGTCGTCGCAGAACGACCAGAAGAACCGCTCGGTGACCTCCAGCGCGGTGGTGTACTCGAAGTCGCGCAGGGCCGCGGTGGCCCGGGCCACCACCTCGTCCAGGGCGGCCAGCATGGCCCGGTCCAGGGTCTCGCTGACCTCGGCACCCGGGGCCGGCTCGGGGAACCCGAGCACGAACCGGCTGGCGTTGACGATCTTGGTGGCCAGCCGGCGGCCCACCTTCATCTGGCCCTGGTCGAAGGCGGTGTCGGCGCCGGGGCGGCCGCTGGCGGCCCAGTAGCGGACCGCGTCCGAGCCGAACTGCTCCAGCAGGCCGAGCGGGGTCACCACGTTGCCCTTGGACTTGCTCATCTTCTTGCGGTCCGGGTCCAGGATCCAGCCGGACAGGGCCACGTGCCGCCACGGCAGCGTGCCCCAGCCCAGTTCGGCCCGCAGCACGGTGGAGAACAGCCAGGTGCGGATGATGTCGTGAGCCTGCGGGCGCAGATCCATGGGGTAGGTCAGGGCGTAGCGTTCGGAGTCCTCGGCCCAGCCGCACACGATCTGCGGGGTCAGCGACGAGGTGGCCCAGGTGTCCATGACGTCGGGGTCGGCGGCGAAGCCGCCCGGGCGGCCGCGCTGATCCTCGGTGTACCCGGGCGGCGTGGCCGAGGTCGGGTCGACCGGCAGCGTGTCCGCGGCGGCCAGGATCGGCGCCGAGTGGTCGGGCTCCCCGGCCTGGTCCAGCGGGTACCAGACCGGGAACGGGACGCCGAAGAAGCGCTGCCGGCTGATCAGCCAGTCGCCGTTCAGGCCGCGCACCCAGTCGTCGTAGCGGGCCTTCATGTAGGCCGGGTGCCACTGCAGCTCGGCGCCCCGGCTCAGCAGTGCGTCCCGGTGCTCGACCGACCGGATGAACCACTGGCGGCTGGACACGATCTCGAGCGGCTTGTCGCCCTTCTCGTAGAACTTGACCGGCCGGCGTACCGGCCGCGGGTCGCCTTCCAGGTCGCCGGCCTCGCGCAGCAGGTCCACCACCCGCTCCCGGGCGGTGAACACCGTGGCCCCGGCCAGCTGCTGGTAGGCGGCGCGCCCGGCCGGGTCGTCCAGCCCGGCGGGCGGAGTGTCCAGGATGCGCCCGTCCCGCCCGATGATCGTCCGGGCCGGCAGCTTCAGCTCCCGCCACCACTGGACGTCGGTCAGGTCGCCGAACGTGCAGCACATGGCGATGCCCGCACCGCGGTCGCGTTCGGCGGCCGGGTGGGCCAGGATCGGCACCCGGACCCCGAACACCGGTGAGATCGCGTCCTGGCCGAACAGCGGCTGGTACCGCTCGTCGTCGGGGTGGGCGATCAGGGCCACGCAGGCGGGCAGCAGCTCCGGCCGGGTGGTCTCGATGTCGATCCCGCCGCCGGCCGGCCCCACCGCAGCCGACCCGGCCCCGGCGGGCAGGCGGAACCGGATCCGGTGCCAGGCCCCGGGGTGCTCCCGGTCCTCCAGCTCGGCCTGGGCCACCGCGGTGCGGAACCCGACGTCCCACAGTGTGGGCGCCTCGGCCTGATAGGCCTGCCCCTCGGCCAGCAACTGCAGGAAGCCCAGCTGGGACAGACGCTGGGCGCGGGTCCCGATCGTGGTGTAGGTCATCGACCAGTCCACCGACAGGCCGAGATGGCGCCACAGCTGCTCGAAGGCCCGCTCGTCGCGGACAGTCAACATTTGGCACAGCTCGACGAAGTTCCGGCGTGACACGTCCACCGGGCGCTGGCCCTTGGCCGCGGGGGCCGGGGGCACGGTGAAGTCCGGGTCGTAGGGCAGCGACGGGTCACAGCGCACCCCGTAGTAGTTCTGCACCCGGCGCTCGGTCGGCAGGCCGTTGTCGTCCCAGCCCATCGGGTAGAACACGTGCTTGCCGGTCATCCGCTGGAACCGGGCCACCACGTCGGTGTGGGTGTAGGAGAACACGTGCCCCACGTGCAGCGACCCGCTCACCGTGGGCGGTGGGGTGTCGATCGAGAACACTTCGGCCCGGTCGGACGACTTCGGGAACCGGTACAGCCCTACCTCGTCCCATACCTGCGCCCACTTGACGTCGATGCCGTCCAAGGACGGCCGGTCGGGCACGGCGGGCGTGGTCTCGGGCAACGTTCTCGACTCCTCAGGGGGTAAACCGCACTTCAAGATTAGCGTCCCGGAGCCCGCTCCCCGGTGGCATCGGGTGGCCGGGCGGCCCGCGATGCGACATTCGATCATTAAATGAAAACGCGGGGTCATGGCCAGAATAAAACTGACCGTGACCCCGCGTAAAAGGCTTGGTTGCTTACCCCACGTGCCAGTAGAAGTGACCGTGGTGGCTGGCGGCCAAGGCGATCAGCACCACGAAGATCAGCACGTCGATGATGCCCAGGATCACGCCGGACCAGGCCATCCCGCGGTGTCCCACGCCCCGATTGGCCCGGCTGACCCCGATCCCGCCGAAGATGATGGCCAGCGGGCCGAGGATGAAGTTGAACAGAAACAGCCCGATGATGCCGCATACCAAGCCGGCGATCGCGAAGCCATTGGAGCCGCTACGCGTGGTGGGCGCATTTCCGGTAACTGTCCCCGACATTCGTTCCTCCGCTCCTCGAATGGTGAACGAGCGTCGGTATGCCCACCCATTTACCGGCCATGCCAACAAGGTCAAATTTTTACCTTCATATGCACATTCCGGCGTGGCCGGCCCGGCTGGCCGCCCGCATCAGGGGAGTCGTGCCGCCGTATGTGACGCATCCCCGATTGCGCGGGCGGCCCGCCCGTGGTCGACTGGTAAGGGCCAGCTAGCTGCCGCCTCGGAAACGGGGAACCACAGATGCCGATGTCAGAGTATGAGGAACGCCGCTGGCGTGAGCTGGAAGCCCAGCTCGCCCAGGAGCGGCGGCTGGTCGCCCTGGCCCGCCGGGTGGGCTCGGTTCGCACCGAGCCCCGGTACCCGCCCGCGCCCCGGCCCCGGACGCGGTCCCGAATCCCGTCCCGCACCTACTTCCTGTGGGCGCTCGGCGGCTCCCTCGGTCTGATCCTCGTGCTCCTCGGCGGCGTGACCCACAACGCGCTGATCAACACGGCCGGGATCATCGTCCTGACCGGATCGCTGGTGCTGGTGGGCGTGGCCCTGATCGCGGTCGGGCTGACCCGCTCCCGCCGCGAGCACACCGACGACCGGGAATGGCAGGCTCCGCCCCCGCGCCTGTAACCGTGCCTGGGCCGGCAGCCGCCCAGTGATCGTGGCCGCCGCCCTGGGCGAACAGGAGATGCCGTGAGTACCCAGCTGCGCAGCCTGCTGGCCAGCAACTTCGGCCAGCTGCGGTACGAGCCGACCGCCAAACGGATCCGGGCCGAGCTCGGCGGCCGGACCGTGGTCGACACCACCGGGGCCGCGCTGGTGTGGGAGCCACGGCGGGTGGTGCCGTCGTACGCGGTACCCCGGTCCGACGTGGACGGCGACCTGGTACCGGCCGCCGTCGACCCGGCCGGTGAGCGGGACGGCTCGGCCCGGCTGGCCGCCCGGCCCGTGCTCGACCCGCGGGTCCCGTTCGCCGTGCACACCACCGAAGGCCTGATCGTGGACCTGGACGCGGCCGGCCAGCACCGGCCCGCGGCGGGCTTCCTGCCCGGCGACCCGGACCTGGCGGGCCTGGTCGTGCTCGACTTCACCGCGTTCGACGCCTGGTACGAGGAGGACGAGCGGAACGTCGCCCACCCCCGGGATCCGTTCCACCGCATCGACGTGCTGCCCAGCTCGCGCCGGGTGCGGGTGGAACTGGACGGCCAGGTGCTGGCCGAGAGCGCGCGGCCGATGCTGCTGTTCGAGACGCTGCTGCCCACCCGCTACTACCTGCCCCGGGCCGACGTGGTGGCCGACCTGACGGCCAGCCCGACCCGGACCTGGTGCGCCTACAAGGGCCAGGCCTCGTATTTCTCGCCCGTGGTGGCCGGACGCGAAGTCCCCGACCTGGCCTGGACCTACCAAGACCCGCGCCACGACGCCGACCCGGTACGCGATCTGGTGGCCTTCTTCGACGAAAAAATCGACGTGATCGTGGACGGCAAGCCCCAGCCCCGTCCGGTCACCCCCTGGTCGGACCGCTGAGGCTGGTGGTGTGGCCCAGGTCTACCCGGGCGGGATGGGTGGTGCCCAGCCCGGCCGTTTGATCAGGCAGAACGGGTGACCGGCCGGGTCGGCGTAGACGTCTTCGCCGTCGAGCTTGCTGGCGCCGAGGGCCAGCACGCGCGGCCCGGCGGCGGCGACGTCTTCGACCATCACGTCGAGGTGATACTGCTGGGGCACGGCCGGGTCGGGCCAGGTCGGTGGCTGGTGGTCCGGGGCCAGCTGGAAAGCCAGGCCCGAGGCGGCGTCGTTGGCCGCGACCACCACCCAGTCATGGCTCCGGTAGGTGACCGGCTGCCCGAGCAACTCGGAATAGAACGCCGCCAGCGCGGCTGGTTCGCGGCAGTCCAGCACCACGTGGTGCAGTCTTCCAATCATGGGCCGGCACTCCTCACTGGTTGGGAATCACGGGCTGATGGTCCCGGCGGCCAGGGCGATGACCACCCCGGCCGTGGCCGCCGCCAGCAGGGTGAGGACGACCCCGCGGCGTAGCGCGAGCAGGGTGAGCAGAGCGGCGGCCAGGACCGCGTACTGCCAGGGGTGGGCCAGGGCCCGGGTCAGGCTGGCGGCCGAGCCGAGGATGGCGCCGATGGCGGCCGGACCGGCCCCGTCCAGGAAGGCGCGGGCCCGCTGGTCGCCCCGGATCCGGTCGAACTGCGGGCCGCCGGCCAGAACGAACATGAACGACGGGGCGAACGCGACCAGCGCGGCCAGCAGCCCGCCGGTCAGCCCGGCGGCGGCGTAGCCGACCACGGCGACGGTCTGGACCACCGGCCCCGGCGTGATCTGGCCCAGGGCGACCGCGTCCAGGAACTGGGCGCTGGTCATCCAGTGGTAATGGCCTACCGCGTCGGCCTGCATGAGCGGGATGATCACGAATCCGCCGCCGTAGGAGAGCCCGCCCACCTTGATCGCCACCCAGGCCACCGAGGCCAGCACTCCGCCGCCGGCCACGGCCGCGGCGGCGACCGGGGCGGCCACCAGGCCGCGCAGCTGAGCGGTCCCGCCGTGGCTGGTCGTGCGGATGGCCAGCTCGATGAGGCCGGCGCCGAGCAAGACCAGGACCAGCCACACCCCCAGGGTGGCGGCGGCCGCGATCCCGGCGATCAGGTAGACCAGCCAGCGGCCGGTGCTGGCCCGCCGCTGCCAGCTCGCGCTGATCAGGGCGACGCCGGCGTTGACGGCCACCGCAGGCACCGCGGCGTCGGCGCCCGCTCCCGCCCCGAGCACCCACAGCGGCGGCGAGCTGGCCAGGAACAGCACGGACAGGGCCAGGATCACGATCAGTCCCGGCCCGATGAACGCGGCCCCGCCCACCAGCGCCCCCCGCCGGCCCCGCAGCCGCCACGCGCAGAAGATGGCCAGCTGGGTCGAGGCCGGCCCGGGCAGCAGGTTGCAGACCGCGATGGCGTCCTCGAACTCCTGCCCGTCCAGCCAGCCCCGGCGCTCGACGCACAGCTCGCGCAGCAGCTTGATGTGGGTCGGCGGCCCACCGAACCCGATGCACCCGATCCGCCCCCACTCCCGCAGCACCGTGGTCAGCGGCAGGTCCGGGCGGGCGTCCGGGCGCTCGCTCACCGCGTACCCGAAACGGACCCGGTGGCCAGGCCGGCCAGGAGAAAGCCGATCCGGGTCTCCAGTTCAGCCAGCAACTGCCGGAACCGCGGATAGCTCTGCTCATCCGAGCCACCCGCGGCGGCCGGGTCGGCGATGCTCCAGTGCACGTAGCCGGGGTGCCCGGGGAACTCCGGGCACACTTCCCGCACCTTGTCGCACAGGGTGACCACGTAGTCGAAGGAGTCGGCGGCGAAGACGCTCAGGTGCTTGGACTGCTGGCGGCCGATGTCGAGACCGGCTTCGCGCAGCACCCGGACCGCGTTGGGGTGCAGCGGCTTGGGACGGCTCCCGGCGCTGCGGGCCCGCACCCGGCCGCCGGACCGGGCCCGGGTGAGGGCTTCGGCGATCTGGGACCGGGCACTGTTCCCGGTACACAAGAACAGCACCCGGGCCGCGGGCGAATCAGTGGCGCTGTCGTCCCCGGCCCTGTCGCCTGCGGCCGCCAGCCGCAGCCCCGGGTGCAGGCTCTGCCCGGTCATGGCCAGCAGCTCACCGAACCGCGTCAGGTCGACCGTGTAGTACGTGTCCCGGCCGTCGGCCGAGCTCCGCCGGGCCGACACCAGGCGCCCGCCCCGCAGCTGGCGCAGGTGGTAGGACACCAGGTTCTGCGGCTCACCCACCAGCGCGGTCAGCTCACCCACCCGCCGGTCGCTGCGCCCCAGCTCCCGCAGCAGCCGCCACCGCAGCGGATGCCCGGCCAACTGCAGAAACTCGCGGGCACTACCCGCGGCGGGGCCCTCATCCACCCCTGGAGATTACATCAAATCAGCTTGATATTTTAGTCGAAGGTAGTCGGACCGGCTGGTCACCATTACCCAGCTCCGGATCGGCCGGCGTCATGAGCCGGCCGCGATGGTCACGTACTCACGAACGAGGGCGCTCTGCCGGGAACTGTCCCAGGCCAGGCACACCTGGCTGGCCGCGATGTCATCGATCGGGACGAGGGCGACATCGGGACGGTGGTAGAGGCTGGCCGCGGACCGCGGCAGCACGACGATGCCGTTCCCGGCCGCGACGTACTCCAGCTTTTCCTCGATCGTCCGGAACCGCGGGATTCGCCGCCGCGGCGCCCGGTCCCGCAGCTCCACCGCGATGTCACGCCACTCGGGCACGTCATCGGGGTTCTGGAGCAGGTGCTCGGCGGCGAGGTCGGCGATATTGAGTGATTCCTTGCCCGCCAGCTGGTGGTCGCCGGGCAGCATGACCGCGCGGGGCTCGCTGAACAGCGGCTCCACGGTCAGGCCGCGGACGTCGGTGGGCAGCCGCAGGTAGCCGACATCAACCTGGCCGTCCCTGATGACGTCGGCCTGGTGGACCCAGTCGGACCCCACCACCTCGACCGACACGTCGGGATGGCGGCGGGAGAACTCGCGCACGGCCGGGGTGATGATCACGCCGGGGGCGAACCCGACCGTGAAGGTGCGCTGGCCCGCCGCATCACGGACCCGGCGTTGCGCCGCGGCCGCCGCCGGGAGCAAGGTGCGGGCCTCGTCCAGCAGCGTCTGGCCGGCCGTGGTCAGCCGGGTGCCGCGGGTGCCCCGCTCGAACAGCCGCACCTTCAGGTCCTGCTCGAGCGCCCTGATCTGGCGGGACAGGACCGGCTGCGCGATGTGCAGCCGGCCGGCGGCGCGGCCGAAGTTCTCCTCTTCGGCGACCGCGACGAAGTAACGCAGCTTGCGCAGGTCCAGATCCATGCCGCGGACCCCTCCTTCGTTGGTGATGCCTTCAGGGTATGACAACGGTAGTCAAAGGGTCTTGGACGAGCGGGTGAGCCGGCGGGCATTGTGGGAAGCACGGTTGAGCCCGGACCCGGGCGTGAACCACTGGCTGCCGGTGAGATGAGGTCCCGTGACGATCAGCATCAACGGTTCGGCCGAGGAGCCGCCGGACGACCCGCGCGTGTCGCTGCTCGACTACCTGCGGGACCACCTCGGGCTGCCCGGCACCAAGAAGGGCTGCGATCAAGGGGCCTGCGGCGCCTGCACGGTGCTGGCCGACGGCGAGCGGATCTTGTCGTGCCTGGCCCTGGCGGTTCAGTACGACGGGCGGGCGATCACCACGATCGAGGGGCTGGCCGCCGACGGCGCGCTGCACCCGCTGCAGAAAGCGTTCATCGAGGACGACGGGTTCCAGTGCGGCTACTGCACCCCCGGGCAGATCTGCTCCGCGGTCGGCATGGCCGACGAGGTCCGCCGCGGCGTGCCGAGCCACGTCACCGCCGACCTGTCAGCCGAGACCATCGAGCTCAGCCACGACGAGCTGCGGGAGCGGATGAGCGGCAACCTGTGCCGCTGCGGGGCTCACAACGGCATCGTCGCCGCCATCACGCAGACCTACGCCCGGCCGGCCTCCAGCCCGGGGGTGGCGCGGTGATCCCGCTCACCTACGCCCGCGCCACCGACACCGCCGACGCGCTCCGCCGGGGCGCGGCCGACGGCGCCCGGTACCTGGGCGGCGGGACCAACCTGGTCGACCTGATGCGGGAGACGATCGAACGGCCCACCGCCCTGGTCGACATCACCGGCCTGCCCGACACCGTTCAGGAGCGCCCGGACGGTGGCCTGCTGATCGGCGCGGCCGCCCGCAACACCGTGGTCGCCGAGCACCGGGCGGTGCGGACCCGCTACCCCGTGCTGGCCCGCGCCATCGTGGCCGGCGCCTCGGCCCAGATCCGCAACATGGCCACGGTCGGCGGCAACCTGCTGCAGCGCACCCGGTGCCCCTACTTCTACGATCACGACGGAGCCCGCTGCAACAAGCGCGACCCCGGGCAAGGCTGCGACGCGATCGGCGGTTTCAACCGCTCGCACGCGATCCTGGGCGCCTCCTCGGCCTGTGTGGCCACCCACCCGTCGGACCTGTGCGTGGCGCTGGCCGCGCTCGGGGCGGTCGTCCATCTGGCCAGCGCGGATGGCGAGCGTACGGTGCCCCTCACCGACCTGCACCGGGTGCCGGGCGACCACCCGGAGATCGAAACGGTGCTCCGGCCCGGCGAGCTGATCACCGCGGTCGAGGTGCCCCCGTTGGCCTTCGCCGCCCACTCCGCCTACCGCAAGGTGCGCGACCGGGCCAGCTATGCGTTCGCGCTGGTCTCGGTGGCGGCCGCGCTGGATCTGGACGGCGGGACCGTCCGGGACGTCCGGCTCGCCCTCGGCGGGGTCGCCACCAAGCCCTGGCGCGCGTGGCGGGCCGAAGATCTCCTCCGGGGCGGCCCGGCCACCGCGGCGAGCTTCCGCGCCGCGGCCGACGCGGAGCTGGCGGCGGCCCGGCCGCTGAGCGACAACGGGTTCAAGGTCGAGCTGGCCGCGCGGACCATGACCGCCGTCCTCGGCGAGCTGACGGGAGTCCAGGCATGACCACCTACGGGGAAGCCATCGCCCTCGGGCCGGAGAACTGGGGACCGGGCAGCGCCCCCGACCCGCTGACCGGCAAGCGCGGGCTGGTCGGCGCGCAGGTGTCGCGCATCGATGGACCGCTCAAGGTCCGCGGCGCGGCCCGGTTCGCGGCCGAGGTGCCCATGGCGGGCATGGTCTACGCCGCGCTGGCCTTCAGCACCATCCCCAAGGGGCGCATCACCGCGCTGGACACCAGGGCGGCGCAGGACGCGCCGGGCGTCGTGCTGGTGATGACCCACCAGAACGCGCCGCGCCTGAACCCGGCCCCGACGTTCCTGGCCGCGGCCAAGGGCGGGGCCGGGGACAACCTGCCCGTCATGCAGGACGACCGGATCCACTGGAACGGGCAGCCGATCGCGCTGGTGCTGGCGGAAACCCACGAGCAGGCCGGCCACGCCGCGTCGCTGATCCGCGCGACCTACGCGCCCGAGGAAGCCGTGACCTCGCTGGCGGCCGCGGTGGCCCGCGGCGTCGAGCCGGGGACGTTCGCCGGGTCGCCGCTGGAGGTCCAGACCGGAGACGCCGAGGCCGCCCTGGCCGCCGCGCCTTACCGGGTCGACGCCACCTACCGCTCCCCGCGGCACAACCACAACGCGATCGAGCTGCACGCGGCCACCATGGCCTGGGAAAGCGATGAGCTGATCCTGCACGACACCACCCAGGGCGTGCAGCACACGGCCTACACGCTGGCCGAGGTCTTCGGGATCCGCGAAGACCAGGTGCACGTCTCGTCGCCCTACGTGGGCGGGGGGTTCGGCGGCAAGGGGCTGTGGCAGCATCACATCCTCGCCGCCGCCGCGGCCCGGCTGGCCGGGCGCCCGGTCCGGATCATGCTGTCCCGCCAGGGCGTCTACCGGCTCATCGGCGGGCGCAGCGCCACCGAGCAGCGGCTGGCCATCGGAGCCCAGGCCGACGGGCGCTTCGACGCGCTGATCCACACCGGCACCGCCGTCAAGACCGCGCACAACTTCCTGCCTGAGCCGTTCATCTTCCCGACCATGTGCCTGTACGGCGCGGGCAGCTTCAATCTCGGCGTGCAGGTGGCCGAGATGGACATGCTGGCCAACACGTTCATGCGGGCCCCGGGGGAGGCGGTCGGCACCTTCGCGCTGGAGAGCGCGATCGACGAGCTCGCCGGGCAGCTCGGCCTGGACCCGATCGAGCTGCGGATCCGCAACGAGCCGGAGTCCGACCCCACCTCGGGCAAGCCCTTCTCCGAACGCCACCTGGTCGAGGCCTACCGGGCCGGCGCCGAGCGGTTCGGGTGGGATCAGCGGAACCCGGAGCCCCGGTCACGCCGGGACGGCGAGTGGCTGATCGGCCTGGGCACCGCCGTGGCCACCTACCCCTACCACCGCATGCCGGGCGGGGCCGCGCGGATCACCCTGGCCCGGGACGGTCAGGCCCGGGTCGAGATCGCCGCCCACGAGATGGGCATGGGCACCGCGACGGCCCAGTCCCAGGTCGCGGCGGAACGGCTCGGCCTGCGCCTGGACCAGGTCACCTTCGCCTACGGCGAGTCATCGTTCCCGGGCGCGGTCCTGGCCGGGGGATCACAGCAGACCGCTTCCATCGGCAGCTCGGTGATCGCCGCCCAGCGCGAACTGGTGCGCGAGCTGCTCAAGCTGGCCGGCGACGACTCGCCGCTGGCCGGTCTCGGCCCGGACGAAGTCGGCGCGGTCGACGGTGGCCTGGCCGGCCTGACCGTCGGCGGCGGCTGGGAGAGCTACACCGACATCCTCGGCCGGGCCGGACTCGACCAGGTGACCGCCGAGGGCACAGCCCCGCCGCCGGTGGAGATGGAGAACTGGTCGATGCACTCCTACGGCGCGCTGTTCTGTGAGGTGCGCGTCAACGTGGTCACCGGGGAACCGCGGGTCAGCCGGTTCCTGGGTTCGTTCGACTGCGGGCGCATCCTCAACGGGAAGACGGCCGCCAGCCAGTTCCGCGGGGGCATCATCATGGGCCTGGGCCTGGCCCTGATGGAGGAGACGCTGTTCGACGAGCGCAACGGGCGCATCGTGAACCCGAGCCTGTCCGAGTACCACGTGCCCGTGCACCTGGACGTGCCCCGGATCGACGTGATGTGGACCGACATCGCGGACCCGCACGCCCCTATGGGCGCCCGCGGCATCGGCGAGATCGGCATCACCGGCGTCGGCGCGGCCGTGGCCAACGCGGTCTACAACGCCACCGGCACCCGCGTCCGCGACCTGCCCATCACC
Source organism: uncultured Actinomycetes bacterium (assembly GCA_963828445.1). Classification (GTDB taxonomy): domain Bacteria; phylum Actinomycetota; class Actinomycetes; order Streptosporangiales; family Streptosporangiaceae; genus Bog-532. The sequence goes on along the minus strand of CAWHFP010000026.1, from coordinate 14,627 downwards.
CTGGACAAGCTGCTGTGAGCGGGCTCAGGGCGGGTAGGCCGGCCGCGTCGCCCGCCCCGGCTCGGTAATGTCGAAGGGTGAGTACTGGCGGGATTTGGACGCTTGGCCTGTCGGCGGCGATCTGGGTGCTGATGGGCTCGCTCACCGCCTGGGGTGCGCGGCGCCGTGGCCAGCGTTGGCGCTTTGCGTGGGTGAGCGGGCTGTTCTTCCCCGTGAGCTGGGTGACCTGGTACGTGGCCGACGACCACGCGGCCGGAGCCCGCGCGACCAGGCGGCAACGCCGGGAGGGTCTGTAACCGGTCGCACCCCGGCCCAACCCGCCAGCGGCGCCCAAGCTTGAGGCCGACCGGGGATCATAGTCACGCATCAGGGCCGGAGGGCTACTCGTAGTCGAGCAATTTGCGCAGGATCGTCGCCTCGCCTCGAAGCCGCGATTCCGGCACTTTCGCGTCGGGTTGGCTTGCGGTCAACGGGAATGGCTCGCCTGGCCGTGGATCAACGGTGTACCGGGGAACCAAGTGCGTGTGCAGGTGAGGGACAGAATTACCGAGCGTCTCATAGTTCATCTTTAGTGGTGAGTAACTGAGTATGAGCGCTCGCGCGACGGTAAGGACTTCTGTCCAGTAGCCCGCGGCTTCCTTCTCGTCCAGCTCGGTCGGCTCATTGACGTGGCGGCCGTGCCAGATGACCAGGGTGTATCCGCGCTGGACATCTGCACGCTGCAGGTAGGCATCCGTATACCGGCCTGCCTGGATCCTGATGCCGTAGGCGTTTTCGTCGGGTCGCCTGTTCTCGCACATCTCGCAGCCGATGCCGTGAGTCAGCTCGTCCCAGTTACGCGGCCATTCACTCATGAGGACCACCCGGCTCCCGCCACTCGAATGCGAACTCATGCCGGTCGGCGGCGTATAGATCGTCTGCGACCCGCAATGCTCCGCCTTCCGCGTCGTAGTCGATGTGTAGCAACTAGACGACGGGGACGCCAGGGCTCAGCTTCAGCATCTGCACTTCATCGGGGTCGGCATCCGCGATCGCAGCAACTCCATACCGCGTGCGAAGGGGTGCCCTAGCTGCTCGATCAGGTTGTCCGGCCCTTCCGGCAGGGCGTCGGTCGAACTCTAGGCAGGTTCCGTCTGCTATCCAGCCCTTCCTGCGGCACGCACAGACCGACGTGACCATGGACGTCTACACGGAGGTCTCGGACGAACAGACGCTCTGGGCACTCAAGCGGCTCGGCGAACAGCTCGGTTCGTAGGGGGCTGCTGTACAAGATCGCAAAAGGCCAGACCCAGGATCGGATCTGGCCTGTGAGCTGGGTCGGGGTGGGGAGATTTGAACTCCCGGCCTCTTCGTCCCGAACGAAGCGCGCTGCCAAGCTGCGCCACACCCCGCTGGCCGGACGTCGTACCTCCGACCGCTCGGAAAGTCTAGCGGATGCGGGGGAGCGCTGCGTACGCTCCGGCGAGCTCAGCGGGCACGGCCGCGGCCGGCTGGGAGGATGCCGGGTATGACGCTGCTGCTGTCGCGCTCGGATCTGGAGCAGGTGCTGGACGTCCGGGCCTGCCTCGAGGTGCTGCGGCAGGGCTTCGTGGCTGGTCCGTCCGCCATCGTGCCGCAGCGGATCCGGACCGACCTGCCCGGGCCGGGTACGGCCACGGTGCTGCTGCCCGGCCTGGTCGCAGGTATCCCGGCCTACAGCGTGAAGGTCAACGCCAAGTTCCCCGGGTCACGGCCGGCCTTGCGGGGGATGGTCTGCCTGCACGACACCGGCACCGGTGAACTATTGGCCGTGCTGGATTCGGCGACGGTGACCGCTTGGCGCACCGGTCTGTCCGCGGCCCTGGCCACCCACGAGCTGGCCCGTCCGGAGGCGGGTACGGTCGCGGTCATCGGCGCGGGCGCGCAGGCGGACCTGGTTCTGCGGGGCCTGGCCGCGCTGCGGTCGTGGCCGCACCTGACCGTGTTCGACCTCGACCCGGAGGCGGCGGATCGGCTGGCCCAGCGGCACGGGGCCGGCTCGGCGGGGCGAGCCGCCAGCCCGGTGGCGGCGGCCGGTGAGGCGGGCATCGTGATCCTGGCCACCTGGTCCCGTGAGCCCCTGCTGAACACCGGCGACGTGGCCCCGGGCACCCACGTCACCTCCCTGGGCGCCGACGAGCCCGGCAAGGCCGAACTGTCACCCGGCCTGCTGGGGGCGGCCCGGGTCTTCGTGGACGACCTTCCGCTCGCGCTGACCAGCGGAGCGCTGGGTACCGCCGGGCTCCCGGCCGAGACGGCGGCCGGGACGCTGAGCGAGGTGCTGCAAGGGGCGATCCCGGGCCGCCGGACCGATGCCGAGCGCACCGTCTACACGCCCGTCGGCCTGCCGGCCCAGGATCTGGCCCTGGCCTGGACCGCTTATCAGCAGGCTCATCGGGCCGGCCGCGGCCACGAGTACGACTTCCTGGCCTGAACCGGGCTAGCTGCCGGTGCGTGGCACCAGGGTGAGCATGGTGGCTTCCGGACGGCAGGCGAAGCGGGCCGGGGCCCAGGGGGAGGTGCCCAGCCCGGCCGACACGTGGAGCCAGGATCGGTGGCCGTCCGGCGCGGGCTGGCCGGCCGCCGGGTGCTGGCTCAGGCCGCTGACCCGGTCGCGGTCGATCTCGCAGTTGGTGACCAGGGCCCCGTAACCGGGCAGGCACAGCTGGCCGCCGTGGGTGTGGCCGGCGAACAGGATGTCGTAGCCGTCGGCGGCGAACCGGTCCAGGACCCGGGGCTCGGGCGCGTGCATGATGCCCAGGCGCAGGTCGGCCGAGGGGTCAGCCGGGCCGGCCACCCGCTCGTAGCGGTCGCGCTTGATGTGCGGGTCGTGCACGCCGGCCACCGCGATGTCCAGGCCGCCGGCCTTGATCCGGCCGGTGTGGTTGTTGGCGTCCAGCCAGCCCCGGTTGGTCATGGCGTCACCCAGCTTCTGCCAGGGCAGGTCCGGCCCGGTCTTGGGGTACCGCTTGGCGCTGGTCTCCCACAGGTAGCGGGCGGGGTTCTTGGGCTGCGGCCGGTACAGGTCGTTGGAGCCGTAGACGAAGATGCCGGGCCGGTCCAGCAGCGGGCCGAGGCTGTCGACCAGGTAACGGACCGCCTCCGGGTGGGCGATCGAATCGCCGGTGTTCACCACCAGGTCCGGTTCGAGCCGGTCCAGGTCGGCCAGCCAGGCCATCAGCCGCTTGCGCCCCGGGGTCAGGTGCACGTCCGAAATGTGCAGGACCCGGATGGGCGTGGTACCGGGGGCCAGCACCGGGACCTCGGCCTGGCGCAGGGTGAACCAGTTACGCTCCGCCAATGAGGCGTAGGCCAGGGCACCGGCGCCGGCCAGGGCGGCGCCTACGGGAAGGATGACTCGAGCTCGCACCCACCCATGGTGCCACGTCAGAGAGGATGGTTTTCATGGCTGAACTAAAGGAACGGCTGCGGACCGATCTGACCGCGGCGATGCGGGCCCGCGACCAGGTCCGGACGCGGACGCTGCGGAGCGCACTGACCGCCATCACCAACGAGGAAGTAGCCGGGCACTCCGCCCGCGAGCTGTCCGACGACGAGGTGATGAAGGTGCTGACCCGCGAGGCCAAAAAGCGCCGGGAGGCAGCCGAGGCGTTCGGCTCGGCGGGCCGGGGCGAACAGGCCGCAGCCGAGCAGGCCGAGGGTGAGGTGCTGGCCGGCTACCTGCCCACGCAGCTCAGCGACGAGGAACTGAGCGGCCTGGTGGCCGGGGTGATCACGGAGACCGGGGCGGCCGGCATGTCCGCGATGGGGCCGGTCATGAAGGCGGTCACCCCGCAGGTCGCGGGCCGGGCCGAAGGGTCGCGGGTCGCGGCCGAGGTGCGCAAGCAGCTGTCCGCGGCCGGTTCCTGACCCTTTCGCCGGGAACCGGCCCGATCCGGTGTGTCATCTCCGCAGGCTTGGGAACGTTAGGCCTGGCTTCAACGACGTAGCTACTCACGGAGGGAGACACAACATGGCTGGCAAGTTTGTGCTCAAGAAGGGTTCCACCGGCAAGTTCCACTTCAACCTGGTGGCGGGCAACGGCCAGGTGATCGCGACCAGTGAGGCCTACGAGAGCAAGTCGGCCGCACTGAACGGGATCGAGTCCGTGCAGAAGAACGCGCCGGGCGCCGAGGTTGACGACCAGACTGCGAACTGACCCACCGCGCTTTTTACTGGCCCGCTGCCGCCGTTACAGCGCCAGCGGGCCAGCGCACGCCGGGGCCCGGTGAGCCGGACCGGGGTTCAGAACCCGCCGGGGTTGATGCTGCGGCGGCGGTGCGCCTGACCCTTCTCGCCGTAGGGGTAGTCGGGAGTGGGCGGCTCGCTCGCCTCATCCAGCAGCCGGGTCTCTTCCTCGTCCAAGGGCCGGCCGGCGGCGGCCAGATTGTCGTTCAGCTGGTCAAGGGTGCGGGCGCCGAGGATGACCGAGGCCACCGCGGGCCGGGCCAGCAACCAGGCGATGGCGACCTGGCCCAGCGAGCTGCCCCGCCCGTCCGCGACCTTGCGGACCACGTCCAGGATCTGCCAGTTCTGTTCCAGGTGGCCGCGCTCGTTCCACTTTTTCATGCCCTCGTCCGGCTCCTCCTTCAGCCGGGTGCCGTCGGGCGGGGCCGCACCGCGTCGGTACTTGCCCGTCAGCCAGCCGCTGGCCAGTGGTGACCATGGCAGCAGGCTCAGCCCGGCCGCCCGGCAGGCCGGGACGATCTCCCACTCGATGGCCCGGGCCAGCAGGTTGTACTGCGGCTGGACCGTGACCGGCCGCGACCACAGGCCGCCCGCATCGGCCAGATCGACGTACTTCTGGATCTGCCAGGCGGTGAAGTTGGACAGCCCGACGTAGTTGATCTTGCCGGCTCGCACCGCATCGTCGAGGAAGCGCAGAGTCTCCTCCACCCCGGTCAGCGGGTCCCAGCCGTGCAGCTGGTACAGGTCGATGGTGTCGACCTGCAGGCGCCGCAGGGAGCCGTCGAGGGCGCGCGACAGATGCTGCCGGGACAGGCCGAACCCGTTCGGGCCGGGGCCGGCCGGATACCGGCCCTTGGTGGCGATCACCACTGAATCGCGGACGCCGGGCCGGGCGCTCAGCCAGCGCCCGATGATCTCCTCGGACCGGCCGTCCACGTAGACATCGGCGGTGTCAATCAGCGACCCCCCGATCTCGGTGAACCGGTCGAGCTGAGCGAAGGACCCTTCCTCGTCGGTCTCCTGGCCGAACGTGAGCGTGCCCAAGGCCAGGGCCGAAACGGCGCATCCGCCGTCACCCAGCAGGCGGTACTCCATCTTTTCTCATTCCTCCACAGCTCGGAAAAGCTTTTCCACACTATCTGGGCGTGGGCGTGGGCGTGGGCGTGGGCGTGAGGTGTGAGGTGCGGGTCGGGTGCGAGGTGTGAGGTGCGGGTCGGGTGTGAAGTGCGGGGCGCGAGGTGCGGAATGCGGGGCGGCGGCGGCCGTCTGCCGGGCCATGGCCTGCCCGATCACGGCCAGCGCGGCCAGGGCGGCCAGCGCGGCCAGTACGTACCAGCCGGTGACCTGCGGCCGGACCGAGCTCTGCACCGCGTCGGCCGCCTCGTCCAGGTCGGAGCGGCCGTAGATGCCGAGCGAGCGGAACCGGCTGTCGGAATCGGCCAGGCCGGTGGCGCCGTTGCTGAACCCGACGTAGTAGGTCCACAGCAGAGCAGCGTGGCGATTGACCGCCGTCGCCAGCGCGGTGGTGGCGTAGAGGTTGTAGTGCGGGCTGGCCCCGGACGGAAACTCGCTCTCGGCGGCGACGATCCCGACCACGTGCAGGACCGGACGGAGCGCGGGTGACGGATCGCCCGGGCCCCCACGCAGCTGCGCCGGGCTGGCCAGCTGCGGGCGCAGTACCGAGCCGACCCGCACGCCGTTGTGCTGGGCCAGCGTGAAGGAGGCCAGGACCTCGCTCGGATCCGACTGGTGCGGCATCCGCCCGGAGAGCAGCGACACCACCCGCGGCAGCTGCCGCAGCGGCGGCAGCCGGTTCCCGCTGTACAGGATGACGTCGTAACCATGCCGGCTGGTGAACCCGGGAAAGGCGGCCGCGGTCCGGCTCCCGGCCGCGGTCGCAGCCAGCACGGATCCACCCGCCACGGCGACCAGACCGCACAGCACCAGCCAGGACCTCCAGTACTGGCGGAAGCGGCCGCGCAGGACCATGACGACAGCCCGCATGCGTCCTCCCCTCCGGCGCGGTCACCCCAGGATCCCCCGTCGCCCAGGCCGCGCCAAGGTGGCCACCTACCAGGTGGAGTAGGCGTGTTAGCACCCCGGTCGCCAGTAGCATCGGCAGGGCAGGACCGGCGAATGGAGGAGTACGTCATGGCGTCCCAGCAGTTCGACCCCCCCTCTGGCACGAGGGACTTCCTCGCGGGCGATCTGCGGGTACGTGAGCATGTGTTCACGGCCATCCGGGAGGTGTTCCAGCGGTACGGGTTCGAGCCGCTGCAGACCCCGGCCTTCGAGCGGCTGGAGACGCTGACCGGCCGGTACGGCGACGAGGGCGACAAGCTCATCTTCAAGATCCTCCGCCGGGGCGAGCACGAGGCCAGCGGTGACGCCGACCTGGCCCTCCGCTACGACATGACCGTGCCGCTGGCCCGGGTGGTGGCGGCCTACGGTTCCCAGCTGCCGATGCCGTACAAGCGGTACGTGATGGGCCCGGTGTGGCGGGCCGACCGTCCCGGGCGGGGCCGGTTCCGCGAGTTCGCCCAGTGCGACCTGGATGTCGTGGGCTCCGCCTCACCGCTGGCCGACGCCGAGGTGGTGTGCGCCATCGCCGACGCGCTGGGGGCGGTGGGCATCGGCGACTACACGATCCTGCTCAACTCGCGCCAGGCCCTGACCGGGCTGCTGCGGGCCTACCAGGTCCCGGAGCAGGTCGGCGGCCAGGTACTGATCACCCTGGACAAGCTGGACAAGCTCAAGCCGGACGAGGTGGCCGGCGAGCTGGTCGAGGGCCGCGGGCTGGACCGGGCCACGGCCCAGGCCCTGGTCGGGGACCTGACCGCGCCGGACGCGGTGGACCGGCTGCGGGTCGCGCTGGCCGACGACGAGGAAGGCCGGGCCGGCCTGGCCGAGGTGGACCGGGTCATCGAGGCCGCGGCCCCGGTGGCCGGCGCGGCCCGGCTGCTGTTCACCCCGCGGCTGGTGCGCGGGCTGGGCTACTACACCGGCATCATCTTCGAGGTGGTGGCGGACGGCATGCCCGGCTCGATCGCGGGCGGCGGCCGGTACGACCACCTGATCGAGTCCCTGGGCGGCCCGGACATCCCGGCCGTGGGCGGCTCCCTGGGCGTGGAGCGGATCATCGGCCTGCTCAGCGACGAGGCGGTGATCGCCCCGCGGCTGGACGCCGCGATCACGATCATGACCGAGGACACCGCCGAGGCCATGGACTTCGCGGCCCGGCTGCGGCACGCGGGCCTGTCGGCCGAGGTCTACCTGGGCGCCAGCGGCAAGCTCGGCCGCCAGCTCAGGTGGGCGGCCGAGCGCCGGGCCCGGTTCGCGCTCATCTACGGCGACCAGGAACGCGCGGCCGGTCTGGTCACCGTGCGGGACATGGACTCCGGTGAGCAGCACCAGGTCGCCCCGGACGGCCTGGCCGGGTTCATCCGCGACCAGGCCGTCGAGGACACTCCCTAACTGCGCACGCTAGCCGGGCCGGGCAGGAATCCGAACTCATAGGCCCGTGCGACGAGGTGCGCCCGGGTCCGCGACCCGGTTCGGTCCAGCATGGTGGCCACATGCTGAGCGACTGTGTGTTTGCTTATGTTCAAGGTATCGCCAATTTGAATGTTTGTGAAACCCTGAGCCAGTAGCAGAAGGATGCTCTTTTCGCGTTCACTCAGAGCATCAGGCCCTACGGATGCAGCCTCCTGTGTCGATTCGCTACCCACTTCCGCTCCCGAGTCCGGTATGTCCCCTCGCAGATACCCGCAAGTTACGTTCCTATCTGTTTGTTCGTCAAGCGTACAAATTAGTCATCTGAGGGATACTGATCAGCTTGGTTTGCTGTCACATTCGATCTTGACGATGCCGGACCGGAGGTGGCAGGCGATGGAGTCACGTTTGCGCGGCCCGGCCAGGGCCCTGCTGTCGCTGGCCGTCCTGGCTGGTGCGGTCGCGCAGGGTCCAGCCGTCCTGGCCGCGTCCGGAGTGAAGCAGGCCCATCCCGGGTCGACCCCGAAGCAATCGCTCTCCTCGCCCGCACCCGCAGACAAGGTGGCCGATCCGCAGGGGGTCCTGCCGCGAGGCTGGCGCAGTTCGAAAGACCGGATGGTGACCGTGGCCGGAGACGCGACCGGCCTGCACGTACTGGTGGCCGACGAGTCGGCCGGGTACACCTGGCGCACGGCGGCCACGCTGACGGTGACCGCGACCGACACCACCCAGTGGATCGGCCAGGCCTGCGTCACCGGCAACGGGCAGGACGCCGTGGTGGTCTACGCACCCCGCCAGATCACCAACGCGGCCGAGGCCATGGGCGACGGGGCTCTGGCCGCCGTGGTGAACCTCACCACGGGCAAGGTGAAACCGGTCGGGGCGGGCGTCTCGATCGCCTACTTCGACCCGGGCTGCGGTACCAGCCAGCAGGCGGTGCTGACCCAGGGCGGAACCGGGGACGGCGTGGACGTCAGCCAGGCCGACTCGACCCACCTGATGACGCTGGATGTCACGTCCGGCCGGATCACCTCCAACCTCGCCGTGCCGGGTGAGTTCACCTCGGCCGTGCCCTACGACGGGCAGATCGCGGCCGACCACCCCGCAGGTGTGGTGACGATCAGCCCGGCTGGCCAGGTCCGTACGTTGGTCCGGACCTCGGGCACGGCGTTCGACCTCACGCCCGACGCCGGCGGCGGTCTGGGCTTCGCAGTGGCCGACGGCCATCAGGTCCAGCTGCACCGGTACGCGGCCGGGCACGACACGATGGTCGGCCGGGCCGTACTGGGCTCGGCCGAGCTGTCGCAGACCGGAGGGCGGGTGTTCGTCACCGGTCCGCGTGCCAGCAGCATCGGGCACCTCCCGGCGAGCTGGCAGGCGGTCAACGTGCCGGCCGGGTCGCACGTGTCCACGGCCGGCCAGCTGGCGGTGACCGGCACGTCGACATCACTCAGCAGCAAGGGGCGGTCCCCGCTGGCGGCGTCGCCGGCCAGTTCGCTACCGGTCAAGATCAGCGCCCGGGTGATCGGGACCGGCGCGTCCGCCGCCTTCACCGTGCCGCCTGCCGCTCCGGCCCATTTCACGCCGGTTCCCTCGGCGCTGCCTGGCTTCCCGGGTGCGGCCACCGGCATCATCCGGCCGAAGGCCGCGCCCGCGACGGGACCGGCGGCGAACGCGCCGGCGGCCAGCACTGACCCGTCCACGCTCACCACCGATCCGGATCGGACCTGTGCCGTCGCGCGCAACGATCCGAAGATCGAGACCTACCAGCCCTCCCAGCAGAACGTCGAATGGGCGGTGGACCAGGCCGTTCAGGGTGATCTGACGAATACCCGGGGCCCGGACGTGTTCGGGTCGGGACTGCCCGCATATTCACCGCAGGGTCTGTTCCCCAGACCTTCCCTCGATGGCGGGGGTACCGTCCCCGCTCAGGTCATGCTGGGCGTGCTGGCCCAGGAGTCCAATGAGGACCAGGCCAGCCCGCACGCGATCATCGGCCAGACCGGTAACTTCCAGCCCTCCTACAACTGGTACGGAGATGCCGGGGACTACACCTACGTCGACTGGCCGGCCTCGGACTGCGGGTACGGCCTCGCCCAGGTCACCACGGGCATGTGCATGAGCGGGAACACCAACTGCGGCGGCAACACGGCCGCCTTTCCCTATGACAGCCAGGAAGCGGTGGCGGTGGACTACGAAGCCAACATCGCAGCCGGGCTGGAGATCCTGGGTCAAAAGTGGAACCAGCTCTACAGCCTGAGCATCACCGCCAACGGCGGCGCGTCCAAATACATCGAGAACTGGTGGTTCGCCCTGTGGGCCTACAACTCCGGGCTCGAGCCGAGCGCGGCCAACGGCAACTCGACCGGCTGCTCGCCCAGCCCGTCCTGTACCGACGCGGCCGGCAACGGATCCGGCGGGCACTGGGGGCTGGGCTGGGTCAACAACCCGATCAATCCGATGTACAAGCCGGGCCGGGAGATGTTCCTGTCCGCCAACTACAACACCGATGAAGCCAATCCGCAGAACTGGTCCTACGAAGAGAAGGTCATCGGCTTCGCCGCCTACGGTTACGTCAGCTACAGCTTCATCAACAGCAGCTGGGGTCAGTCCTTCGCGCGCGGAATCTGGCCCGGCGGGCAGTCCACCTCACCCATCGGCGGCGAGCCCCCGCTGTCGACCTTCTGCACCAGCGATGACAACTGCACCCCGTCCAACACGTCGGCCCCATGCAACCTGGCCAATGACCACTGCTGGTGGAATGCCGCCGTTACCTGGAACAACGATCCGTCTCAGTATTTCGGCACCCAGGCCCTCGCGTACGCGGCCGGATCGTCCAACCCTGGATTTCCCGGCGTACCCTCCGGTTACGCGCCCCAGTGCTCCAGCAACCTGCCCGCCAGCGCGGTGATCGTCGGGGACACCGCCTCCAGCATCCCGTCCCCGTACGGCTGCGGCGAGTCCTGGTCAAACAACGGTGGGACGATGACGTGGAAGTTCGGCTCGGATGGCGGTTCCCCGGCGACCTATCCGTCCAAGATCGACCTGCACCAGATCGGCAGTGGCTACAGCGGACATTTCTGGTTCACGCACACGCTGCCCAGCTCTTCCGCCTCTCCCGGGGGGAATCAGCCGCCGCAGGCAGGTAACGCGGACCTTCAGATCACCGGGACGTGGACCCCATCTTCTTCGGTCAAGGGCTGGGTACGAATCATGGCCGCCGTGCCCGGGGAAGGGGCATGGGATCCTCAAGCCAGCTACCGCATCAACCTCGGTAACGGGACCACCGAGTACCGGGTGGTCAACCAGGGGTACCAGACCGACACCTGGGTGAGCCTCGGTTTCTTCAACCTCTCGTCTGGCGCGTCGGTCTCGCTGAGCAACGTCACCTACTCGGGGCTGGGGGACGACATCGCCTGGGACGCCATGGCGTTCATCCCGGCCACCCCGCCCGCGACCGACTACGTGGCGATGGGTGACTCGTACAGCTCCGCTGAAGGACTGTCCCCCTACCTGCCGAACAGTGATTACAGCTACTCAGGCATGCAGAACACCTGTCACCGATCCGCCGCGCAGAGCTTCCCGGACCTGGTCACCATGCCCGGTCAATCCACGTCCATCGCCCAGCAGGCGGCCAATCCGGCCAGTGGGGTCCAGTTCGCCTACACCGCCTGCTCGGACGCACTGACCCCGGCCATCACGGAGAAGGCCGTCGATCAGCCGGCCTCCAACCCGCCCGCCAGCACCTGGTACAGCTGGGATCAGGCCGGCTACACAGACTGGACGACGGGCCAGGAGTTTTTTGGTGGCCCGTCCGTGGTCAACGCGCTGACCGGAAAGAACACCGCCTCGACCAGTCTTGAGGTACCGCAGGCCGATCAGGGCTGGCTCAGTCCGAGCACCACGCTGGTCACCATCACCCAGGGAGGCGACGACGCCCGGTTCTCGTCGGTGATGACCGGCTGCGTCGAAACCGACTCGGTGGTGTCCACCGACGGCAATGGGTGCTCGGGAACGAACTACTACCTGACCAACAACGGCGTCGTCGATCCCCAGCCGCTGTACAAATTCGAGCCGCAGGTCATTTCGGCGTTGCCGTACCATCTGGAGATGGCCTACTCCGCGATCGCCGCGGCGGCCCCCGACGCCCGGATCATCGTGATGGGGTACCCACGGTTGTTCCCCGGCGACACCAGCCCCAGTAGCGCCTGCGCCGTGGACGCCGCCTCGGACATCATCGTGCCGGACGAGGCCATGCTCAACTCGTTCGGTGATCAGCTCAACTCCGCGATATCGACCGCGGTGTCCACCGAACAGGCCGCGGGCGTGAACATCGACTTCATCGATCCGGCTCCGGCGTTCACCGGGCATGAGGTGTGCTCGTCGAGCCCATGGATCAACGGTGTGGTGAACGAGGAGTCATCGAACGCCGGGACCACCGTCCCCGGCTTCAACAGCTTCCACCTGCAGGCCGCGGGTCAGCAGGAGTTCGCGACCCTGGTCGACCAGTGCCTGGCCGGAACGCTGCCCTCCGGTGACGGCACCTGCTGACCCGGTCGCCCCCGACGCGGTGAACGATCATGCGAGACGGTACCGGGTCGGGCTCCGACTTTTCGCGGGCGTGGTGGTCGTCGGGGCCGGCGTCGCCCTGATCGTCTGGCACTTCGCCGCCTCGCCCCCGGCCCCACCGAGCGCGGTGAACTACGCCCGGTCGGCGGCCGTCCGGCAGGCCGATTCGGCCGTCGCCACCTGGCAGGACCGGCAGTTCTCCGTTCTGCAGAGCCAGCAACGGTGGCTCGTCCCGGCGGGGCGCTCAGTGCTCGACGCCTGCACGGCCACTGGCGGCCCGGGCAGCCTTTTCGGGGGAGGTACCCAGGCTCGGGTCTCCTGCCAGCGGGCCGACACCCGGTATTTCACCTTCGGAGGAACCAGCGCCAGCCGTCGGACCGAGCTGGAGCAAACCCTCGGCCTCCTCGGCTGGGAGGATTTCAGTCCGGTGGCGGTCACGCCGGGCGGCACGCCGCTGCCGGTGGTCAGCGCGCAACCGGCCGGTCCGCGGACCGGCGTGGTGGGCCGGGCCACGCTGGAGTACAGCTGGGCCCCGGGAAGCCAGGTTGTCCCGGAGCAGGACATCGGTGCGGTGCCGACTCTCACCGCTTCCGCCCGCAGTGCTTATCTTCAGGTTGCCCGGGTGAGCCAGCCGGAGATCAGCCGTCACCTCAGCCCGGCCCGAAACCAGGTCCTGATTGTGATGATCACGGACAACTACGCCAGTAACCCGATTGGCTGACCGGAGCGTCCGGACAACGGGCCGGTAATGGCGGGATCAATCAGGAGTGGGTGCGCGCAGTTACGCCAGCGACTCTCGGGGCTGACGGAAGTCCTGTAGTCAATTGAGGGATCGACACCGCGTGCGCGTGGCAAGGAAATTCATTGCTTGGCGCGAGCTGGCGAATGGTCCGGCAAACGCGAAAGGTAATGTCTATGTTCAAGAAGAAACTGCTGGGAGCGGCATTCGGAGTGGCGCTGGTGGCCGGGCTGGTCCCGGCGGCCACAGCCTCAGCCACCACACGGCCCGATGTCGATACCACCGTGACCTGGCAGCTGCCGCCGGATCCGGGGGTGCCGAATCGGTCACTACCTGGGAATCGTACGGCGGCCGGGACGGCCAACGGCAACTGGGCCAACACCTACCAATGGAGAACGCCAGCAACCAGAAATGGTACTCAGTCCTCGAGGGCACGGGCGAGTACGCTTTCGAGAACGTCAATAGCGGGAAATGCCTAGAAGACCATGGGTGGAGCTACAGCACCAAGGTTGACCAGTGGGCCTGCGGGTCTTTTCCCGACAATGTACTGTGGCAGGAATACTACTATGCCGAATGCCTACCAGCTCGAAAACCAGGGGCTGATTGACGAGGGGCCGGCCAACGTGCCGATAGACGCATGTGCGGACGCAACAGCGACCGGTGGCTCCATTTCTATAATGTCGAAAACGGAGCTGGGCGGTTGCGAGTGGCACTGACGCATCGCCGGGACCCAGGGTCGGCCCGGAGGCTGACCCTGGGAGTCCTGGGCGGCGCGTTGATCGTGCTCGGGGCGGGCTGCGCCAGCGCGCCCAGCCGGGGTGACCTCACGGCGGAAGTCAGCACGGCGCAACAGCAGGCGGAGCAGCCGGTAGCGGCCATCGTCCGGGCCCTCGGGCAGCACCAGCTGGCCGTCTCGGTGAAGCTGATCGGATCCTTCGGCGGCTGCCGCCCCGGCCGGACGCGGGTGTCCTACGACGCCCAGGTCACCATGCTCCCCCGGGTCCGGACCAGCACCTCGCAGCTGAACAGGACCCTGGTAGATGTCATGCGGGCCGCCGGATGGAGGTTGCAGTGGGTCGACGTGACCCGGGGGCCGGTGCGCACCGCACCTCATCCCGCCTACCTACTCAGTCGCGCCAATCTGCACGGTGCGGTCAACATTCTGCCCACGAGGTCCGGCGGTGCCCAGGCGCTGACCTTCATCTCTTCGCCTTGCTTCGACGCGGGCAGCAGTGCGTCGAGGCTGGAGCGCCCGCCAGCGAGCTGACGTCAGCCCAGCCAGAGCTGGGCTGACGTCATTCTTGTTGTCGCCGCCGCCCTTGCCTTCCCCTTCCTGGGCTTGGCGGGCCGCTTGACGACCTGGCCGTTGCCGCCCGGGCGCCAAGGTTGATCAGTGGGCGTGCGGGGTCCTCAGCGGTGCCCTGGTCGTGCTGGGGCCGGGCTGCGCCAGCACGACCAGCAGCCGCAGTGACCTCACCGCGGAGACCAGGGCCCGATGCGCACCATCCCGCACCCGGCCTACACGCCGCCCGCGGTAGGTTGCACGGTGCGTTCAACATCCTGCCCGGCAGATCGGGCGGGCGGTGCCGAGGCGCCGGTCTTCATCTATATCAACTTTAGG
>CAWHFP010000025.1:0-63182 GCA_963828445.1 uncultured Actinomycetes bacterium | reverse complement strand
GATCGACTGAATGTCGCTCCCACCGCACGATTGACCCGTGGGAGTTCTTGATAAAAGGCCTGAGAAAAATGGAGCCGGTGGTCCGTTGAAACTGCGTCTCGACGAGCCGATCATTGTTCTTACCTGTGCCCGCTCCGGGTCGACGCTGCTGCGGCTAATTCTCGATTCGCATCCGGATCTGGCCTGTCCGCCGGAGACCGGGGTCGTGAACATGTGCACAAGCATGGGCCTGCTGTCCATGCTGCTGGAGGGGCCAAGTCCGGCCGGGTCCCCCAACTTGAGCGACCTGGCCACCGCGGCCATCAGGTCGTGGGTGACCACGAATTTCGGCGCGTATCTGATGCGGGAAGGAAAAGCCAGGTGGTGTGAGAAGTCGCTGGGCGCCGCCGAATCGGCCAGCCGTTTTCTGACCATTTTCCCGAAGGCCCGGTTCATCTGCGTTTACCGCCATTGCCTGGACGTTATCGACTCGGTGCTCGAGGCGTGCCCGTTCGGGTTGCGAGGTTACGGGCTGGATCCGTTCAGCGCCGCTCATCCCGGCAACAGCATTGCGGCCATCGCCGATTACTGGGTGTCCCACATCCGGGCCATCTCCGACTTCGAACAGGCTCATCCCGACGTGTGCCTGCGGCTCCGGTACGAGGACCTGGTGACCGATCCGGCCGGTCAGGCCGGTCGCATCTTCGCCTTCCTGGGTGAGCAGACCGCGCCCGGCCTGACCGACACCTTCCTGGCCAACAGGAGCGCGAATCCGTTCGGCCCGTCCGATCACAAGGTGTGGTCCACCTCCAGCATCAACACTGATTCCATCGGCCGCGGAACACGTCTGCCGATCGAGATCATCCCGACCCCGGTCATCGCGATGGCCAACGGGCTGCTGGAGCGGCTGTCATACGAGCCGCTGGGCGGATCACCCGGACGGCTCAGGCCCACGGCGGCCAGCCCCGCTGCTCACCGGGCCGCGCCGTGGAACGGCGCCGACGACGCCGGGGCCGGCGAGATACGGTCGTCTCGCTGGACAATCTCATGGCCATGCTGGCCGACCGGGTGTCCGGTCGGCTGCTGACGCCCGAAAACGGCCCGCCGCCGATCGGCCACGACCCCAGCCCGTTCAGCCTGGTCGTCACCGGGCCTTCCGCCAACGCCGCCACACCGCCGATGCGCTGGCTGAAGGTCGATCCGGGCGCGGCCAGGGTCACCGATGGCGGGGAATCGGCCGACGCCGCCCTGGGCGGCAATGACGAGTGGGGCATCACCGGAGATGCCGACGCCTGGCGGTCGGTCCTGCTCGGCGAGGCCAACCTGGCCACGGTCATCCGGCACGGCCGGCTCCGCTACACGGGAACCGCGGGGGAGGACCGCACGGTCTCGCCGCTGCTGCGGTTCGATCCCCACATCACGCTGCTGAACCGGCTGCTGTCCCCGGCCTAGGTGGTGATCATGCCAACAGTGCGGGCCGGAAGGCCGCGCCTGGCCGCCTGGCGCCGAGCCGTGACGGTGGTGTCCGTGGGCATCACCCCGGTGCTGGCGGCCGGCTGCGCGGCCAGCAGTGCCGCGTCCCCGCCGCACGCCGCATCCACGCCCACGACTCAGCTGGCGCAGATCCGCGGTGAGGCGCTGGAGATGAAGCAGGGGGCGGTGTCCTACTCAGGCACCATCGCGAGGACGATCCGATCGGAAAACATCGAGGCTGATCCGGCGCTCGGCGGAAGCTATCTGCCCTGTGCCACCAGGTCGACCCGGCTGAAGTTCACCGAGGCGATCACCGTCCGGCCGTCGGCAGCCACCACCACGGGTCAGCTCACCTCGAAAATCGTGGCCGTCCTGCACGCTGACGGCTGGCAGCTGGTGAACGTTGACATGAGCAAGATGCGGCTGCCCCTCGGGGCCCTGCCGCATCCGCTGTACCGCATGCACAGGTCCGGATTCACCGGCGAAGCCAACATCCTGCCTTATCCCCAACGGGGGGCCGAGGCGCTGATCTTCGTGAACAGCGCCTGCTTCGAAGCCGGTTCGGCCAGTCAATCGCTGGAGCGCCGGGGCGTAGCGGGCTGACCGATGGCCCGTGACCAGGAAAAGGAGAAACCATGTCCGTCAAAGCCAAAGCGGCCGCGGTGATCGCGGGCGGTGCCCTGTCGGTGCTGTCCACGGCGGCGCCCGGCCACGCCGCGACCACCGCGAAACAGCCCGCGAAACCGGAGATCAAGGACTCGGGTGACGGCTGCGCCACATCGCCGAACATCACCTGGCAAGACGAATACAACAACAAGTACCTGGGGATATACCAAGCCGGAAAGGCCAACGGCAACTGGGCCAGCGTCTATCAGGGCACCAATGGGTGCAACCAGCACTTCTTCGCCGTCGCTCTGGGTTCCGCTGGGACCACTGGATGGGGGCGCGCGGAAGAGTGGGCGTTCGTCAACGTCAACAGCAACAAATGCCTGGAAGACAGGGCTTACGAGACGACCGGTCATGTGGACCAGTGGTCATGCGGTAACCAGTATGGTGCCAACGCCACCTGGGCCGAGATCCCGATGGGCGCCTACTACCGGCTCTATGACTTCGGCAACGGCCGGTCGGCCTGCATCAGCGCCGACCACTACTGGGTCGACTGGTACTTCCTTTCGCCGGGTTACTACATCAACCGGCCGAACTGCAGCTGGCACTAGCAGACCACCGGGTAGGAAGAAGAACCAACGCCGGTCGAAGCAAGGCGGCCGCCGCCGTTATGGCCAGCGTGGCGCGCCGTCTGTTCTTCCGGCACTGCTGCCTGATGTCCAGTGAGCCCCCAGGGCCGGCCTGGCCCTGGGGCTCGTAAGTGGCACCCCGGGGCCGCACCAGTGGGGCCTGGTGCCAGCCTGGAGCGAGGCTGACCCAGGAGTCAGTTGACCGGGCCGCCGTTGGCGCCGGGCCCGCCGGTACCGCCGTTGTTGGTGCCGCCGTTGCCGAAGCAGATGTTGAACACGCAGCTGGTGGTGTTGCCATTGTTACCGCCGCCTTTGCCTTTGCCCTTCCCCTTGCCCTTGGGCTTGGCGGGCTGCTTGACGGTCTGGCCGTTGCCCATGCTGAACAGCGGGCTGCTGGGCGACAGCGCCGCAAACCCGGCGTGGGAGCCCAGGTTGGCGTGCTCGAACGTCATCTGCCAGGTGTGGCCGGGCGCGTCGGCACCGAACATCTCGCCGAAGCAGTGCGCGCCGGCGCCCGGTGAGTGGTAGCAGGCGGTCTCGTCAACCATTGGGTGGCCCACCGGGCTCTCCGGGTTGAACACGGAGGTGTAACTGGCCAAGGTCGGCGTGTACCCGGCGAAGGCCGCGTACGGCGTGCCGTTGCCGGTCTCCACGTTGGAGGTGCCGGTCTTGCCCGCGGCGGTCAGACCGGGGATGGCGTCCTCTAGGCCGGTGCCGCCGGAGGCGGTGAGCACGCCCTGCAGCACGTAGTTGGTCGCCTCCGCGATGTCGGTCGGGATGGCCTGGTGGCAGTTGGACGACGGTACCGCCAGCGACTTGCCGGTCTCGGAAACGATCTTGGTGATCGCGGTCGGGGCGCAGTACTTGCCGTTGGCGGCCACGGTGGCGTAGGCCGACGCCATGCTCAGCGGGGACACGTTGACCGCGCCCAGGGTGAAGGACGGGATGTTGTCGGCCGGATCTGCCTTCGGGATGTCGGCCGCCGCGTCACCCGGGTCCTTCTTCAGCAGCGAGGTGCCGTCCACCCGGTGCACGCCCATGGCCGCGGCCGTCTTGACCACGTTGCACAGACCGACCTTCTGCTCGAGGTTGGCGTAGAAGGTGTTCACCGACTGGGCCGTACCGGTGTAAAGCGACTGGGTGGAGGTCGAGCCGGGACCTTCGGCGTTGGTCACCGGGAACACCCCGGACTGGCCGTTGCTGAACCCGACCGGCTGACCCTGGCAGTTGGTGAAGCCATTGACCACGGTCTGGCCGGGCACGGTCAGCGGTGAAGCCGAACGGGATGTTCTGCTCCAGCGCGGTGACCAGCGTGAACAGCTTGGACGAGGAACCGGTCTGGACGCCGTTCAGGCCTCCGTACTGGGTGTCCACCGCGTAGTTGATGGTGGTGCCGCTGCTGCCGTAGGTCCGGTTCTCGGCCATGGCCTTGATGTAGCCGGTGCCCGGCTGGACCAGCACCTCGGTCTCGGCGTTGTTGGCCGGGTTGTACACGTGGCTGCCGTCGGGGAGGACGTAGTTGACCGCGTTGGCGGTGGCGTTCTGGTCCTCTTCGTCCAGCGTGGTGTAGATCTTCAGGCCGCCGGTGGCCAGCAGGCTGGCCCGGGCCTGGGGCGTCTTGGCCACGGTGGCGTCGTTGACGAAGACGTGCTCGACGTAGTTGCAGAAGAACGCCCCGCTGCCCGCCACGCTCGCGGTACAGCCGTTGTCCGGGGTGTGGTTGCCCACGCCCAGCGGAGCCTGCTCGGCCGTGGCCGCGGTCTTGGCGTCCAGCACGCCGGTCTGCACCATCCGGGCCAGCACCGTGTTCCGGCGCTCCTTGGCCGTGGCCGGCTTGAGGAACGGGTTGTACCCGGTCGGGTTCTCCACCATCCCGGCCAGCAGCGCGGACTGGGTCAGGGTCAGCTTGGCCGCGGTGGTGCCGAAGTACGTCTCGGCGGCGACCTCGATGCCGTAGGCCTGGTTGCCGAAGTAGGCGTCGTTCAGGTACCCGGTGAGGATCTGCTCCTTGGACTGCTGGTGGGCCACGGTGATGGCCAGCCGCAGTTCGTGCAGCTTGCGGGACAGGGTCTCCTCGTAGGCCTGCTGCGCCTGCTGCTTGCTGGTCGCGGTCAGGATGAGCATGTTCTTGACGTACTGCTGGGTGATGCTCGACCCGCCCTGGACCGACTTGTGCTGCAGGTCGTTGACCAGGGCCCGCAAGGTGCCCTTGAGGTCCAGGGCGCCCTCGGTCCAGAACCGGTTGTCCTCGATGGCCACGACCGCCCGGCGCATGGTGGGCGAGATCTGGCTGTACGTCACCGGCTGCCGGTCGAGACCGGTCACGTTGGCGTTCTTGCCCAGGTTGATCCCGTAGACATAGGCCATGAGATGGCCGTTGGCGTCGTAGAT
Organism: uncultured Actinomycetes bacterium; assembly: GCA_963828445.1. GTDB lineage: Bacteria > Actinomycetota > Actinomycetes > Streptosporangiales > Streptosporangiaceae > Bog-532. The sequence continues at coordinate 58,104 of CAWHFP010000025.1, read as the reverse complement.
CTCCGACCGCTGCGGGATCGTGCCGAAGCTGGCCGAGGCGGGGGCCGCGGCCTTGTTGGCCTGGTCCCGCAGGACCACGCCGGTGGTGGCCACGACGGGCAGCGCCATGGCCGCCGCGATGAGGCCGCCGACCGCCGAGATCGAGATCAGGCGGCCGACCACACCGGTCTTGTTTGCGATTTGACCTGACAGCACGGCATCAGGGTACGTGCCCCACGGCCCTCGTACTGGCAGGCTCGGGTAAACAGGGCCTTACCTTGCGCCGGACGGCAAACCGGACTAAATGACCGATTCCTTACATATGCCGCCCAGAGGTGACCAAAGAACGCCGAAGGTGACTAGATATCCCAGCGGGCATGGCCCAAGAGAACTATTCCGTAAATGACCACGGCGGGGCCTTGGCAGCTACCCCCTACGTTCCGTAGGTTGCTTTATCACGAACCGGTAACCCGGATCCGTGTCTGCGGATCCGGACCGCAAGACCTCGCCATCGAGAGCCATCGACCGCCTGTGTACGAAGTACGCGACGATCAAAGGAGTGGGCACATGTGGATCACTGACTGGACCACACGCGCCGCCTGTAAGGGAACCGACCCGGACGAGCTTTTTGTCCAAGGCGCAGCGCAGAACCGGGCCAAGCTGATCTGCCGGGGCTGCCTGGTCAGGACCGAGTGCCTGGCCGACGCGCTGGACAACGGCATTGAGTTCGGTGTCTGGGGCGGAATGACCGAGCGGGAGCGGCGTGCGCTGCTACGGCGGCGGCCCGACGTCAAGTCCTGGCGGGAGCTGCTGGAGCAGGCTCGCGACCGCTACGAAGAGCAGGACGTGGACGACCTGGTGGCGTCTTGATCCGCTAGCTGAGTTCCGGTTCCCTGGCGAGGCTTGAACCGATCGTGCGCAGACCCTCGAGATCATGAACATCCTCGGGCTGCGCGACGACCTCAGCGACGGGAACGGTGGGGTGGGCCGCAGTGAAATGCTCGGCCACCCGCCGTTCCCGGGCCGCCAGTTGCATCCGCTCCGCGTGTAGCCGCAGCACCCCGGCGGCCAGCGCGTAGCGGGGCGCCTCGGCGGCCCCGGCTCCGTTCCCGTTCTCCAGCGTCTCCGCGGCCGCCAGGCTGCGGGCCGCCGACAGCCGGGTGGCGGCGGGCCGGTGAACCCGGTTGAGGATCAGCCCCGCGAGCGGCATCCGTTCCCCCGCGAGCCGCTCGACGAAGTACGACGCCTCCCGCAGCGCGTCCGGCTCGGGCGCGGCCACCACCAGGAACGCGGTGCCCGGCGTCTGCAGCAGCCGGTAGGTGGCCTCGGCCCGCTCGCGGAACCCGCCGAACATCGTGTCGAACGCGGTCACGAACGTCTGCATGTCCTTCAGCACCTGCGCGCCCAGCACCTTGGTCAGCGTGCTGGTCACCAGGGAGAACCCGGCGTTCAGCACCTTCATGTAGGAACGGCGGGGCGAGGCCGGGGCGGTCAGCAGCCGGATCAGCTTGCCGTCCAGGAACCGGCCCAGCCGCTGGGGCGCGTCCAGGAAGTCGAGCGCGGACCGGCTCGGCGGCGTGTCCACCACGATCAGGTCCCACTCGTTGGTGCGGTGCAGCTGGCCCAGCTTCTCCATGGCCATGTACTCCTGCGTGCCCGCGAAGCTGGACGACAGGGACTGGTAGAACGGGTTGGCCAGGATCTGCGCGGCCCGGTCCGGGTCCGCGTGACCTTCGACGATCTCGTCGAAGGTCCGCTTCATGTCGAGCATCATCGCGTGCAGGCTGCCGCCGGAGGCGAAGTCCGCGTCGACCGAACGCGGGATGTTGTCCAGGTAGGACAGGCCCATGGACTGGGCCAGCCGGCGGGCCGGGTCGACGGTGAGCACGACCACGTGCCGCCCGCGCTCGGCCGCGCGCAGTCCCAGGGCCGCGGCGGCGGTGGTCTTGCCCACCCCACCGGAGCCGCAGCAGACGATGATCCGGGTCCGCCGGTCGTCGATCAGCGCGTCGGTATTCAGCCGCGGCGGGGTGGCGGGGGGCGGGTTCATCAGGCCGCGCCCTGGTCGCGCAGCACCTCGGCCAGCCGGTACAGCCCGCCCAGGTCGATGCCGTCGGTGATGTCGGGCAGCTCGTAACGGGGCTGCCCGGCCGCGGCCAGCTCGCCGCGCTCGCGCTCCTGCAGGGCCACGTTCCGGGCGTGCTCGGCCAGTTCGATGCTCAGCCCGGCCGCCAGGGCCTGGCTGTCGGCCAGGCCGGCCGCCTTGAGCCCGACCGCGATCTCGGCTTCGTCCACGTGACCGGCCGCGGCGGCGGCCAGGTCCGGCTCGGGCACGCCGTGCGGGCGGACCCGGTTGATGAACACCCCGCCCAGCTGCAGGCCGCCCAGGGTCCGCAGCTCGGCGATCCCGTCCAGGGTCTCCTGGACCGGCATCTCCTCCAGCGTGGTGACGAAGTGGACCGCGGTCTGCGGGGAACGGATCACCTTGGCCACGGTGTCGGCGTGGTTCCGCACCGGCCCCACCTTGGCCAGGCCGGACACCTCGACCGAGACGTTGAGGAAGCGGCCGATCCGGCCCGTGGGCGGCGCGTCCATCACCACCGCGTCGTAGACCTGGCGGCCGTTGGCCTTGCGCCGGGCCGCCTCGGTGGCCTTGCCGGTGCGCAGCACGTCGGACAGGCCGGGCGCGATGGTGGTGGCGAAGTCGACCAGGCCCAGCCGGGTCAGGGCCTGCCCGGTGTGCCGCATCCCGTAGAACATCTCCAGGTAGTCCAGGAGCGCGCCCTCCGGGTCGACGGCCAGCGCGTACAGGTCGCCGCCGGGGCGGCCGTCCTCACCCAGCCCGATCCCGACCTTGCGCTCGGCGTAGGGCAGCGGGGGGCAGTCGAACAACCGCGCGATACCCTGGCGCCCCTCGACCTCGATCAGCAGAACCTTGCGGCCACCGCGGGACAGCGCCAGGGCCAGCGCGGCGGCCACCGTGGTCTTGCCGGTGCCGCCCTTACCTGTGACGACGTGCAGCCGCACGCCTTCCCAGTCCGTGTCCCTTGCTCTCATCACTGCGAGGCTATCTCCGGCCGGTGATTGTTACGGCCAACCCCCTGGGTGCCACCGCCCGTAATTCTCATTAGTCTTGTTCTCGGAGAGAGGTGATCCACGTGGTCGCAGCACTCGTCATCATCATCGTGCTTCTGGTCATCGCCGGGCTGACCGCCGCCGGCCGCAGTCTCAGGGTGGTCCAGCAGTACGAGAAGGGCATCATCTACCGCTTCGGGCGCGTCCTGCCCGAGGTGAAGGGGCCCGGCCTGCACGTCATCCGGCCCATCGGCGATCGCATGCAGAAGGTCAACATGCAGATCGTGGCCATGGCGGTGCCCGCGCAGGACGGCATCACCCGGGACAACGTGAGCGTCCGGGTCGACGCGGTGGTGTACTTCCGGGTCGTGGACCCGATCAAGGCCACGGTGAACGTGCAGGACTACATGTTCGCCATCGCCCAGCAGGCGCAGACCTCGCTGCGGTCGATCATCGGCCAGTCCGAGATGGACCAGCTGCTGGCCGAACGGGAGTCGGTCAACCGCGAGCTGCGCCGCGTGATCGACGAGCCGACCGAGGCTCCCTGGGGTATCCGGGTCGAGCGGGTCGAGGTCAAGGACGTGTCGCTGCCCGAGGGCATGAAGCGCTCGATGTCCCGCCAGGCCGAGGCCGAGCGGGAACGGCGGGCCCGCATCATCACCGCCGACGGTGAGTACCAGGCCTCCAAGCGCCTGGCCGCCGCGGCCAACGTCATGGCCCGGGACCCCGCCGCCCTTCAGCTGCGGCTGCTGCAGACCGTGGTCGAGGTGGCGGGCGAGCGCAACAGCACGCTGGTCATGCCGGTCCCGGTCGAGCTGCTCCGGTTCTTCGACCGGATGACCCCGGGCGCCAACCAGCCGGCCGCCGAGCGCACCGAACCCGAGGACCTCGGGGATGCCGAGGTGGCCGAGGCTGAGGCCGAGATCGCCGGGGTCAACGTGCCGGAGCTGCAGGAGAGCTCGATTCCGCCGGTGCCCGCGGTGGAGGGGGTCACCGGGCAGGTCAACGAGCTGCTGACCGCGGCCACCTCACCGGAGATGACCGACGCCACGCCGGCCGAGGGCCTGCCCAGCGCGGCCGAGGGCCTGCCCCGGGTGGATGCGGAGGGGCTGCCCAGCTCCGAGGTCCCGGCGACCGCGGACACCGAGGACACCACCAGCTTCCCCGCGGTCGACCCGGCCGCCAGCCCGAACGGCGCGGCCGAGGCCGAGGTGCCGGTTCCGGCCACCCGCAAGCCGCGGGCCAGCACCCCGCGCAAGCCCCGGGCCACGTCCACGGCCCGCAAGCCGAGGACCACCGGGGACCGTACGCCCGGGCGGCAGGCCGACCGCTAAGGTCATCCCCATGCAGAAGTGGGAGTACGCGACCGTGCCGTTGCTGGTACACGCGACCAAGCAGATCCTGGACAACTGGGGTGACGACGGGTGGGAGCTCGTCGCGCTGGTCCCCGGGCCCAACGCGGAACAGCTGGTCGCCTACATGAAGCGGCCGAAGGGATGAGCGCCGGCGCGACGCCGGAAGAGCGGCTGGCGGCCCTGGGGCTGACCCTGCCGGCGGTGGCCCCGCCCGGTGGCTCCTACGTGCCCGCCCTGCGGACCGGACAGTACGTCTACACCGCCGGCCAGCTGCCGTTCGTGGACGGCAAGCTGCCCACGACCGGCAAGGTCGGCGCCGAGGTGAGCATGGAGGAGGCCCGCGATCTGGCCCGGCTGTGCGCGCTGAACGCACTGGCCGCGGCGGCCCAGGCGGCCGGCGGCCTGTCGGCCATCACCCGGATCGTCAAGGTGGTCGGGTTCGTGGCCAGCGCGCCCAGCTTCACCAACCAGCCGCAGGTCATCAACGGGGCCAGCGATCTGCTCACCGAGGTGTTCGGCGAGGCCGGCCAGCACGCCCGCAGCGCGGTCGGGGTGGCGGTCCTGCCGCTGGACACACCGGTCGAGGTCGAGCTGATCGCCGAGGTGGCGACCTCCTGAGCCCCATCCGCGTGCCGGGGAAGCTGGCCGACCGGGCCCGGGACATCAGGGACGGCCGGCTCACCCCGGTGCCGCCGCGGGACGCCGCCACCGTGATGCTGCTCCGGGCCGCGCCCGCCGGGGCCGAGGTGTACCTGCTGCGGCGGCTGAGCTCGATGGCGTTCGCGCCCGGCGCGTTCGTGTTTCCCGGTGGCACGGTCGACGAGCGTGACGCCGAGGACGGCCACGGCTGGGTTGGGCCGCCCCCGGAGCGGCTGGCCCCGGCGCTGGGCGGGTCGGCGGCGGACGCGGCCGCGCTGGTCCGGGCGGCGGTCCGGGAGACGTTCGAGGAGTGCGGCGTCCTGCTGGCCAGCCCGGCCGCGGACCCGGCCGGCCCGGCCGTGCGCACCGGGGCCGACTGGGCCGAGGACCAGCAGGCGCTGGCGGCCGGATCGGTGTCGCTGGCCGAGCTGCTCGTCCGCCGCGATCTGGTGCTGCGTGGTGACCTGCTGCGGCCCTGGTCCCGGTGGATCACCCCGGAGGCCGAGGAACGGCGCTACGACACCCGGTTCTTCGTGGCCGTCATGCCCGCGGGCCAGCAGGCCGCGGGGGGCACCGGGGAGTCGGACCGGGCCGCCTGGCTGCGTCCGGCCGCCGCGCTCGACGCCGCCGAGGCCGGCCAGCTGACCATGCTCCCGCCGACCAGGATCACCCTGGGCGAGCTGGCCGCCTACCCCGACGTGCCCGCGGTCATGGCCGCGGACCGGCCCATCACCCCGCGCTGCCCGGTCGTCGTCCTGGATGGCGACGACCAGGCCTGGCTGAGCCTCCCGGATGGCCACGATGACCACTGACCGCTCCGGTATCGACGGCTCCGGCTCGGCGCTGGCCACCTGCGTGCTGGCCCCCAACCCGTCGCCGATGACGCTCGACGGCACCAACACCTGGCTGATCGCGGCGCCCGACTCGACGGTGGCGCTGGTGGTCGACCCCGGCCCCGACGACCAGGGGCACTTGCAGCGGGTCGTGCGGCAGGCTGGCCAGGCGGGCCGCCGGATCGCGCAGATCCTGCTCACCCACGGCCACGAGGATCACTCGGCCGGCGCCCGGCGGCTGGCCGAGCTCACCGGAGCACCGGTACGGGCCGCTGACCCGGCCCACCGGCTCGGCTCGGAGGGCCTGGCCGACGGAGACGTGGTGGAGGCGGCCGGCAGCGAGCTGAGGGTCATCGGCACCCCCGGTCACTCCCGGGACTCGCTCAGCCTGCTCCTGCCGGAAGACGGGGCGCTGCTGACCGGGGACTCCGTGCTGGGCCGGGGCACCACCGTCATCGCCGGGGGCGACGGCTCGCTGGGCGACTACCTGCGCTCGCTCGACGCCATGAAGGCGCTGTCCGACCAGGGTCAGCTGCAGGTCCTGCTGCCCGGCCACGGCCCGATCCTGCCCGATCCGGCCGCGGTGCTGGAGTACTACATCGCGCACCGGGCCGAACGGCTGGATCAGATCCGGGCCGCGCTGGCGGCCGGTGACCGGACGGCGGCCGAGATCGTGACCCGGGTCTACACCGGCATAACCCCGGCCGTACGCCCGGCGGCGGAGCTGTCCGTCCAGGCTCAGCTCGACTACCTGGCCAGCCGGGGCGAGCTGCCCCCGGCCGCCGAAGCCCGCTTACACCGGGCGCTAACGGGCGCGCTTGCGCAGCCGCTCGGAGTCGACGATCAGCACCGAGCGGGCCGAGATGTGCAGCCAGCCGCGGGCCGCGAAGTCGGCCAGGGCCTTGTTGACCGTCTCCCGTGACGCCCCCACCAGCTGGGCGAGCTCCTCCTGCGTCAGGTCGTGATGGACCTGGAGCCCCTCGTCGGTCTGCTGGCCGAACCGGTCGGCCAGGTCGAGCAGGGCCTTGGCCACCCGGCCCGGGACGTCGGTGAACACCAGGTCGGCGGTCACGTCGTTGGCCCGGCGCAGCCGCTGGACCAGCGCCCGCATCAGGTGCAGCGAGATCTCGGGCCGCTTGCGCAGCAGCGGCAGCAGCGCGTCGTGCGGCAGCACGGCCAGGGTCACCTCGGTCACCGCGCTGGCGCTCGACGTCCGCGGCCGCGGGTCGAACAGCGACAGCTCGCCGAACATCTCACCCGGCCCGATCACGCTGAGCAGGTTCTCCCGGCCGTCGGCGGCGGCCCGGGTCAGCTTCATCTTGCCGTCCAGCACGACGTACAGGCTGTCGCCGCCGTCGCCCTCGTCGAACAAGCGCTCACCGCGGTGCAGCCTGAGCTGGCTCATCGTCGCCCGAAGCTCGCGTGTGCCGTCTTCGTCGAGCGCCTCGAACAGCGGAGCCCGCCTGAGCACCTCGCCGGCGTTGTCCACCGGTTCCTCCTTGCCTCTTGTGCCATCTAAGTGTGGCCCATCCCCGGACCAGATGTGTGTCCGGGACCACGGTCGTGCCGCCCGGCCGACACAAAGACGCGCCACGCAGCGATTGTCGCTACTTTTCGAGGTCATCCGATTACATTGAGTTTCTCACAAGCGAATATCGGGGAGCACGATCGATTCCGGGGGACGGGATGGCTGACGGGCCGGGGGCTTACTTCAGCGTGCGCAGAGTGGTCGGGGTGGTGGCGGGCTGCGGTCTGCTGGCGGCCACCGGGCTGTCGGCCGCGCGACCACAGCTGGCGCTGGCCAGTGGCCCGGTGCCGAGCGCGGGCCAGGTGCAGGCCGCGCAGAACAAGGCCAGCCAGCGCGCGGCCGCGCTGGGCAAGCAGAACGCGCAGGTCGCGGCGGACAACGCCCAGCTTACCGACCTGGAGAATCAGGCCGAAATCCTCACTGAGGACTACGACCGGGCCGTGGTCGCGCAGCAGCTGGCGCAGAAGGCCTACACCGCGGCGGTGAACAAGCTGGCCGACGCCGAGGACACCGAGCAGACCAGCCGGCGGGCGGTGGGCGCGCTGGCCGCCAACGAGTACGAGACCCAGGGCGGGTTCGACCCCATGGCGGCGATGCTGGGCGACGCCCACGGGGTGACCGCCTACCTCAACCAGATGGGGCTCGGCCAGGTCTTCACCAGCCGCCGCACCGACATCCTGGCCCGGAACAACGCCGACAGCGTGGTGGCCCGGGTGTTCCGTACGCAGGCCAGCACCGCACTCAAGCAGCGCCAGGCCGCGGCCCGGCAGGCGGCCAAGCTGAAGGTCGCGATCCAGGCGGCGGTGGCCCAGCAGCAAACCGTGGTCCAGCAGAGCAAGAGCGTGGCCAGCCAGCTGTCCTCCCGGCTCTTCTCGGCCAAGAACCATGCCAACCACCTGGCCAACGAGCGGGCCCAGGCGCTGGCGGCGGAGGCCGCCGCCGCGGCCGCCAAGGCCGCGGCGGCCGCCCGCCAGGCGGCGGCCAGCGAGGCCAGCACCGGCTCGGTGACCTCGGCGTCGGAGTTCAGCGGCTCGGCGGCCAGCTCGTCGCAGGGCAACATCGCGGCCAACTTCGCGATCAGCCAGATCGGCAAGCCCTATCAGTGGGGCGCGATCGGGCCCAGCACCTACGACTGCTCCGGGCTGGCCATGATCGCCTGGCAGCACGCCGGGGTGTCGATCCTGCACTACACCGGCGACCAGTGGGTCGAGGGCGAGCACGTTTCCCTGAACGACCTGCAGCGGGGCGACCTGGTGTTCTACGCGACCAACAACTCGGACCCGAACACCATCCACCACGTCGGCATCTACATCGGCGGCGGCAACATGGTCGACGCCCCCTACACCGGAGTGGACGTCCGGATCGACAGCATCTACCAGCCCGGCGTCCCGATCGGCGCGGTCCGGCCCTGATCTTCAGGACCGGGATCTTCAGGACCGGCCGGTGACGTACCGGATCGGGTGGGCGAGCCAGTAGAAGTTGATGTCATATCCCCAGCCGAAGGTCTTTGGCGTGAGTAGCCGCCGGTCCTGGGGGTTCCACATCCGGGCCTCGACCCGCTCGGGGGTGGGCGGGCGGAGATCGTAGGGCATCTTGGCCAGCCGGCCCTGCTCGGGCGGCACCGGGCCCGTAGTGTCGGGGGTGTTCGGGTCAGGCATCTCGTTCCTTCCTCATCGTCGGCAGGAAGAACAGGCCGGCCACCCGGGCGTCCTGGTCGTAGCTGACCCGCCCGGTGCGCTCGCCGGCCTCGAAGAACAGCGGCACGTCGACCACGGTGTAGTCGCCGGCCCGGTAGGCCGACGGCGCTCCCCGCCGCTCGAACTCACCGGCCATGCCGATGACCTGGGCCCAGGCCGCGGCCAGCCCGGCCGGGTCGAGCCGGGCCGCGACGGCCGGGCCGAACTGGGCGCAGACCGCCGCCCAGCGCCCGGCGACCAGATCGCCGAACAGCTGGCCGGCCAGTTCGCGGGCGCCCGGCACCACCGGGGCCATGGGCTGACCGGTCCGCGGGTCGGCGGGCCGGCCGAACCGCTGGAACGCGGCCTGGCGGCTGGTGCCGAGCACCTGGCCGATCTCGGCCCAGGTGTGCCCGGATTCCCGGGCCTGGGCGACGCTCATGGCCAGTTCCTCCTCCGCGCTCCGGGCCCGGGCCTGCGCCTGCCCGATGGCGGCGAGGGCACTCGGCCGTTCCGGCACGTTGTCAACTATGGTTTGACAGAGCGGAGTTGTCAACCTTTCGTTTACGTGCTCGGCGGCGGCCGGGTCGCTGGAGGGGGAAGCGGCGCGACGGCGACGGGCCGCGCTGCGGCAGGTGGCGTCGCAGTACTGGCGGCGTCGGCCGGATCCCTGCTGCTGGGGCAGGGCGCGGCCGCAGGAGCCACACACCGCCGGATCCTCGACGTTGGCCATCAGCCGTACCCGCTACCTTCAGTATTAATTTCGTGCCGTCAGCACGTAATAATAGCCGAGGTAGCGGACGGAGTCAGAAAAACGTGCGGCCTGCGCGGGGGTCAGAAGCCGGTGGCTTCGGCGCGCTTGCGGGAGGCTTCGATCTCGGCCTCGGCCGCGGCCCGGTCGGCCCAGGCGGCGCCTTCCACCGACTTGCCGGGCTCGAGGTCCTTGTAGACCTCGAAGAAGTGCTGGATCTCCAGCTTGTCGAACTCGGAGACGTGGTAGATGTCGCGCAGGTGCTCCCAGCGCGGATCGGTGGCCGGGACGCAGAGGACCTTGTCGTCGCCGCCCTTCTCGTCCCGCATGCGGAACATGCCGACGGCCCGGCAGCTGATCACGCAGCCGGGGAAGGTCGGCTCCTCCAGGATGACCAGCGCGTCCAGTGGGTCACCGTCGTCGCCCAGCGTGCCTTCGATGAAGCCGTAGTCCGAGGGGTACCTGGTCGAGGTGAACAGCATCCGGTCCAGCCGGATCCGCCCGGTGGCATGATCCACCTCATACTTGTTGCGCTGGCCCTTCGGGATCTCGATGACCACGTCGAAGTCCACGATGCTGCCCTCACACCTCAGTGGGTAGATGGTTGACTCGATTGTCTCCTATTGTCCCCGGCGCGCCACCCCCGGCGCAACGGGTCCTCGTACTTACCATCCTGCATCGCGAAAGGTGGATGCGCCGTGCTGCGCAGCACACGGGGCGTGGCTTTGCTCACGCTGGCCCTGATCAACGTGTTCACGTTGGTCGCGGGCGTGACGCTGGTGCGCATGCTGCCGTCCCGGCTGGCCATGCTCAAGCCGGTCCAGGTGGCCAGCCGGCCCGAAGTCGGGGCCAGCCCGGCGATGGCCAACGCGACCGGAGGCGCGATGCCGACCGGTTCCGGCCTGGACAGTGCGCTGAGCGGGGTGCTGTCGTCGGCCTCGCTGGGCTCCGGGGTGGCGGCCGAGGTCGCCGACCAGTCCGGCCACGTGCTGTGGTCCCGCAGCCCGAGCCAGATGACCGCGCCGGCCTCGACCGAGAAGGTGGCCACGGCGGTGGCGGCCCTGGCCGTGCTCGGCCCCGGCCAGCGCTTCAGCACCCGGGTCGTCAGCGGCCCGGGCGACAGCATCGTGCTGGTGGGCGGGGGTGACCCGACCCTGACCGCCGGGGCCGCGCCGATCAGCGAGTACCCGCAGCCCGCGAACCTGCAGGAACTGGCGGCCAAGACGGCCCGGGCGCTGAAGGCCGCGCACCGCACCCAGGTCGAGCTGGACTACGACACTTCGCTCTACACCGGCCCCGGCCTGGCGCCGGGCTGGCCGGAATCGTACGTGAGCACCGGCGACGTCACCGACATCACCGCGCTGGAGGTGGATCAGGGCCGGGTGACCACGAGCGACACCCCGGAGGATGCCGACGACCCGACCAACTTCCGGGCCCGGGCCGTCGACCCCGCCCTGGAGGCGGCCTCGTCGTTCGCGGGCTTCCTCAACGCGGACGGCATCACCGTCACCGGCGAGCCGTCCACCGGGGCCGCCGCGCACGGGGCCACGGTGCTCGGCTCGGTGTCCTCGCCGACGGTGGCGGCCATGGTCGAGCAGATGCTGCTGGAGAGCAACAACGTGATCGCCGAGAACCTGGCCCGGCACGTGGCCCTGGCCACCGGCCACCCCGCCTCGTTCGCCGGGGGCGCCGCCGCCGAGACCGCCGCCCTGGCCCGGCTCGGGGTCGGCTCCGGGCTCCGGCTGGTGGACGGGAGCGGCCTGTCCCCGCAGGACCAGATCGCGCCCGCGGCCCTGGTCCGGCTGCTGGTGCTGGCCTCGTCGCCGCAGCACGCCAGCTTGCGGGCGGCCATCACCGGGCTCCCGGTGGCGGGCTTCGCCGGCACCTTGTCGGAGGGACAGAGCGTGTTCGGCGGGATCGGCGGGTCGGCCCGGGGCGTGGTCCGGGCCAAGACCGGGAACCTGTCCACGGTGGCGGCCCTGGCCGGCCTGGTCTACGACCGCAACGGGCGGGTGCTGGTGTTCGCGTTCAACGCGGCCAGCGTGCCCGGGGCCGGCGAACTGGACAGCGCGGCCGACACGCTGAACGACGCGGCCACCGCGCTCGCGGCCTGCGGCTGCCACTGACCGGCTGGCCCCGATCGGCTGGCCCCGGCCTGGCCCCGGCCGGCTAGCACTGACCTGCGACACGACCGTCAATTTGCCACCGGGCTCCGACCACAGCGCGCCACAACGTACGGTGGGAGGGTGAGCAACGGGCAGATGATCGACTGGGACGTGGCGGTATCCACCGGAACCCGCTTTGCGCGTCCAGGCCCGCAAGTGAGCCTGGCCGAGGCACGGCAGACCGTGGCCGAGCTACGGGAACTTTCCGTGGCCGTCGAGCGACCGGTCCGCGAGGTCACCGGACTGCAGAGCAAGGTGGCCCCGGGCAAGGTCGCGGTGGTGGACCGGGCCGGCTGGATCCGGGCCAACGTGGACGGGTTCCGGGTCGTGCTCGACCCGCTGGCCGAACAGATGCGCCAGCGAACGCCGGCCGCCTCGGCCGGCGGCCTGGTCATGGGGGTCGGCTCCCGGATCACCGGCGCCCAGGCGGGCCTGATGCTGTCCTACCTGTCCTCCCGCGTGCTGGGCCAGTACGAGCTGTTCCTGCCCCCGGGCACGGACGAAAACGGCGCTGAGCCGGTCGGCCGCCTGACCCTGGTGGCCCCGAACATCGTCATGGTCGAGCGTGAGCTCGAGGTCAACCCGCGCGACTTCCGCCGCTGGGTCTGCCTGCACGAGGAGACGCACCGGGTGCAGTTCACCTCGGTGCCCTGGCTGCGGGCCTACGTGCAGGACCAGATGAGCGAGTTCCTGCTCGCCTCCGAACTGGACCCGGGCGCCATCTTCAACCGGCTCCGGGCCGCGGCCGAAGCGGTCGCGGGCGCGGTGCGGGGCGGGGACAGCGAGAGCCTCATCGAGGCCGTCCAGACCCCGCGCCAGCGGGAGATCCTGGCCCGGCTGACCGCCCTGATGACCCTGGTCGAGGGGCACGGCGACTACGTGATGGACGCGGTCGGCCCGCAGGTCGTCCCGTCGGTGGCCGAGATCAGGGAGAAGTTCAACACCCGCCGCCGCACGGCCGGCCGGGTGGAGCAGGCCGTCCGGCGGCTGCTCGGCATCGACCTGAAGATGAAGCAGTACGCCGAGGGAGCCCGGTTCGTGCGCGCGGTCGTGGACGCGATCGGCATGGACGGCTTCAACCGCGTCTGGGACTCGCCCGAGACCATCCCGACCATGGCCGAGATCAACGATCCGCGGGCCTGGATCACCCGGGTGGCGGCCAGCTACGTGACCCCGGCCGCGCTCGGGACCGGGACCGCGGGCCCCGAGCCGGTGACCGGGGGCGCCCCGGCGTCCGATGGCGCTCCCCCGTCCAGCAACGGGACCTCGAACGGGGCGGCCGCCGACGGTGGCCCGCGCGCCGAGGACATCAGCCTGGAGGAGTTCATCCCCCCGGCCGAGCCGAAGCCCGCGGCCGACCCGGTCGCTCCGGCCGACCCGGCCCCGGCGGCCGACGTCGCCCCTCCGGCTGAGCCCGTTTCCCCGGCTGAGCCCGTTTTCCCGGCCGAGCCCGCCGCTCCGGCGGAGCCGGTCGCCCCGGCCGAGCCGGGCGACGCGTTCCACGCCGGCAGCGACGCCGCCTTCGGCGAGCCGGCCGGCCCCGCGGACCTCGGCTCAGCGGAGACCGGCCCGGCCGAGAGCAGCCCGGCCGAGCGCAGCCCGGCCGAGAGCCAGCACAGCCGACACCGCCAGCTCAGCCGACACCAGTTCAGCCGAGACCGACCGCCCGGCCGACGGGACCGGCCCCGCTGATCCGAGTGATCAGCCCGGCGCCTAGCCGGGCATGGGCCCGCACCCGGCCGTCGCCGAACTGCGGAACGCGGTCCGGGACGGGCTGACCGGCCTCCGGGACGGCCAGCTGGTCCTGGTCGCCTGCTCGGGTGGGGCCGACTCCCTCGCGCTGGCGGCCGCGCTGGCCTTCGCCGCCCCCCGGATCGGGCTGCGCGCGGGCGGGGTCACGGTCGACCACGGACTTCAGCCGGGTTCGGCCGACCGCGCGCAGGCGGTGGCGACCCGGCTGACCGGACTCGGGCTCGACCCGGTGCTCCAGACCGCGGTGACCGTGCCCGTCCGCGGCCCGGCCCATCCGGGGCCGGAGGCCGCGGCCCGAACCGCCCGCTACCAGGCGCTGGACGCGGCCGCCCGCGACACCGGCGCCGCCGCCATCCTGCTCGGGCACACCCGGGACGACCAGGCCGAGACGGTCCTGCTCGGGCTGGCCCGCGGATCGGGGGCCCGGTCCCTGGCCGGGATGCCCGCCCGCCGCGGGCTCTACCGGCGCCCCCTGCTTTCGGTGGCGCGCCCGGTGACCCGGGCCGCGTGCGCCGCCCAGGACCTGCCGGTGTGGGATGACCCGCACAACGACGACCCCCGGTTCACCAGGTCCCGGGTCCGGCACGAGCTGATGCCGGTGCTGGAGGCCGTCCTCGGCCCCGGGGTGACCGAGGCCCTGGCCCGCAGCGCCGGGCAACTGCGGGCCGACGCCGACTTCCTCGACGCGCTGGCCGCCACCGAGGCCGAGCGGACCGGCGGGGGCGGCCACGACGACGGCAGCCTGCTGGCCGACAGCCTGGCCGGGTTGCCGGCCGCCATCCGGACCCGGGTCCTGCGCCACGCCGCGGTGGCGGCCGGGTGCCCGGCCGGGGCCCTGGCAGCGGGTCACGTGCAGCAACTCGACGCGCTGGTGACAGGATGGCGCGGACAGCGGTGGGTCGACCTTCCCGGTGGTGTGCGCGGGTTCCGCCGGGACGGCCAGGTCCGGTTCACCCGTACCGACGAGCGATGTGGACCGCAACAGGAGGGTGACCGTGGACGCGGGCGATCTGGGCACGGATCTGAAGGAAGTACTGATCAGCGAGGAGCGGCTGCACCAGCGCATAGCGGAGCTCGCGGCTCAGATTGACGCCGATTACGCCGACCGCGATCTGCTCCTGGTCGGGGTGCTGAAGGGCGCCATCATGGTCATGGCCGACCTGGCCCGGGCCATGCACCTGCCGGTCCAGATGGACTGGATGGCGGTGTCCTCCTACGGCTCGGGTACCCAGTCGTCCGGGGTGGTCCGCATCCTCAAGGATCTGGACACCGACATCTCCGGCCGGGACGTGCTGATCGTGGAGGACATCATCGACTCCGGCCTGACCTTGTCCTGGCTGGTCGGGAACCTGGAGTCGCGGGGGCCGGCCTCGGTCCGGGTCTGCACCATGCTGCGCAAGCCCGGGGCCGCCCGGGCCCGCGAGGTCGACGTCACCTACACCGGCTTCGACATCGGCGATGACTTCGTGATCGGATACGGGCTCGACTACGCCGAGCGGTACCGTAACCTGCCCTTTATCGGTACTCTCGCGCCCCATGTTTACGGGGGGAACAGAACCGAACCGCAGAAGCGTTGACCGGGCAAGGTTAAGGCAAGGTGGTCCCGCCGGAGGTCGGCGGGACGTGAGGCTGGTCAGGAGGGAACGGCCCCTCGCCGAGGGGGTCGCTCGTCGATGGATTCAAAGCGCTCATTCAGGATGCTGGGGCTGTTCGCCTTGGCCGTGCTGGTCGTGGTGGTCCTGTTCAACCTGGCCAACGCCGGCAGCTCGTTTCAGCAGGCTGACACCTCCAAGGTCGTCTCGCTCATCAACAATGGCCAGGTCAAGTCGGCGAAGATCACCGACAAGAACCAGACCATCCAGGTGACGACCAACAGCGGCCAGCAGTACCAGGCCGACTGGGTCAGCGGCCAGGGTCTCATCCTCCAGCAGGAGCTGCAGAAGCAGGCCGACGCGGGCAAGCTCAAGGACGGCTACACGGTCTCCATCCCGTCCAGCAACTCGGTGTGGAGCCTGCTGCTCTCGTTCATCCCGTACATCGTCATCGCGCTGTTCTTCTTCCTGCTGCTCAGCCAGATGCAGGGCGGCGGCTCGCGGGTGATGAACTTCGGCAAGTCCAAGGCCAAGCTGATCACCAAGGACACGCCCAAGACCACCTTCGCCGACGTGGCCGGGGCCGACGAGGCCATCGAGGAGCTCCAGGAGATCAAGGAGTTCCTGCAGAACCCGGCCAAGTTCCAGGCCATCGGGGCCAAGATCCCCAAGGGCGTGCTGCTCTACGGCCCGCCCGGTACCGGTAAGACGCTGCTGGCCCGGGCCGTGGCCGGCGAGGCCGGGGTGCCGTTCTACTCGATCTCCGGCTCGGACTTCGTGGAGATGTTCGTCGGTGTCGGCGCCTCCCGCGTCCGTGACCTGTTCGAGCAGGCCAAGTCCAACGCGCCCGCGATCGTGTTCGTGGACGAGATCGACGCCGTCGGCCGGCACCGTGGCGCCGGGCTCGGCGGTGGCCACGACGAGCGCGAGCAGACCCTGAACCAGATGCTGGTCGAGCTGGACGGGTTCGACACCAAGGGCGGCGTGATCGTGATCGCGGCCACCAACCGGCCCGACATCCTGGACCCGGCCCTGCTCCGCCCGGGCCGCTTCGACCGCCAGATCATGGTGGCCCAGCCCGACCTGGTGGGCCGCAAGGGCATCCTGCGGGTGCACGCCCGGGGCAAGCCCATCGCCCCCGACGCCGACCTGGACGTCATCGCCCGCCGGACCCCCGGCTTCACCGGTGCCGACCTGGCCAACGTGATCAACGAGGCGGCCCTGCTGACCGCCCGGACCAACGGCAAGCAGATCTCCATGGCGGCGATGGAGGAAGCCATCGACCGGGTCATGGCGGGCCCGGAGCGCAAGAGCGCCATCTTGTCCGAGCGGGAGCGCAAGCTCATCGCCTACCACGAGGGCGGTCACGCCCTGGTCGGGCACGCGATGCCCAACGCCGACCCGGTGCACAAGATCACGATCATCCCCCGCGGCCGGGCCCTCGGCTACACCCAGGCCCTGCCGACCGAGGACAAGGTGCTGGTCACCCGGGCCGAGATGCGGGACCAGCTGGCCATGCTGCTGGGCGGGCGCACCGCCGAGGAGCTGGTGTTCCACGAGCCCACCACCGGGGCCGCCAACGACATCGAGAAGGCCAGCGAAGTCGCCCGCAACATGGTCACCCAGTACGGCATGAGCGAGCGGCTGGGCGCGCGCAAGTTCGGCAGCGGCGACACCGAGCCGTTCCTGGGCATGGAGCGGTCGCACGCCCGGGACTACTCCGAGGAGATCGCGTCGGCCATCGACGAGGAGGTGCGCGGGCTCCTGGAGTTCGCCCACGACGAGGCCTGGGAAGTGCTGGTCGAGTACCGGGACGTGCTGGACGCCCTGGTCCTCCAGCTGCTGGACAAGGAGACCCTGTCCCGCAAGCAGGTCCTCGAGGTCTTCGCCACGGTGCAGAAGCGGCCGCTGCGCGGCTCCTACACCGGCTACGGCAAGCGGCTCCCGTCGGACCGCCCGCCGGTCCTGACCCCCAAGGAACTGGCGCTGTCGGCCGCGTCGGACAACGGGTCCAACGGCTCGGCCGTCACCGGCAACGGGAACGGCACCGGCCCCGCCCTGGGTTACAACCCGAACGGGGGGACCGGCGAGCTGCCCGGCTCGACGCGGCGGGCGATGAGTCCAGCGGGCGATGAGTAACGAGCAGCCGCCCGAGATCGATCAGGCCCGGATCGAAAAGGCCGTCCGCGAGATCCTGCTCGCCATCGGGGAGGACCCGGAGCGGGACGGCCTGACCGACACCCCGGCCCGGGTCGCCCGGGCCTACGCGGAGCAGTTCGCCGGGCTGCGCCAGCGTCCGGAAGACGTGCTGACCAAGGTCTTCGACGCCGGCCACGACGAGATCGTGCTGGTCCGGGACATCGAGCTGTACTCGACCTGCGAGCACCACCTGGTGCCGTTCTTCGGGGTGGCCCACATCGGCTACATCCCGAACGAGAAGGGGCAGATCACCGGGCTGTCCAAGCTGGCCCGGCTGGTCGACCTGTACGCGCGGCGGCCCCAGGTCCAGGAGCGTATGACCAGCCAGATCGCCAATGCGCTGGAGACGGTCCTGGAGCCGCGCGGGGTGATCGTGGTGATCGAGGCCGAGCACCTGTGCATGTCCATGCGCGGGGTGCGCAAGCCGGGCGCGCGCACGGTCACGTCCGCGGTGCGCGGAGTGTTCCGGGACAGCGCCCGCACCCGGGCCGAGGCCATGAGCCTGGTCCAGGGTCACCGCTGACCAGGCTTTTCCCAGCGTCCTATAGCCGGAACCAATAATTCGGCGTACACGTTTCTAACAATCGGGGTTTGCGTGCACAGCGCGATCATCCATGACTACTCTCGATTAACGTGATCCGGGGCCTGGAAATGTCTTGCCATGACAAAGAGTGAAACGGCCGAAGACGCCCAGCGGGCGGACGACACTGTCGATCCGGCCGAGCACCCGTGGCTGGCGGCCCGCCGGGGACAGCGGCGGTGGATCCCGCTCATCGCCAGCCTGCTCTGCCTGCTGATCGGCCTGTCCGACGTGCTGGCCATCTTCTCGCCCGGCTTCCACGCCCGGCTGCACCGGATCAACAGCTACGTGCCGGGGACGCTGACCAACGCCGCCCGCAGCACCGACGTGATCGTGGGCCTGCTGCTGATGATGCTGTCGCACGGGCTGCGGCGACGGAAGCGCCGGGCCTGGCAGGCGGTGCTGGCCCTGCTGGTCCTGGACATCGCGCTGCACGCGATCCACGACCGCACCATGCACATCCCGACCACGGTGGTGGCCGCGATCCTGCTCGGTACGCTGGTGTACTTCCGCCGCGACTTCTACGCGGTCGGCGACTGGCGGACCCGCTGGCTGGCCTTCTGGGTGTTCATCGGGCTGGGCGTGGCCGACCTGGCCATCGGGCTCGGGTACCTGTCGGTCAGCGCCCTGGCCGGCAGCTACTCCCTGCCGACCCGGCTGCTGGACGTGACCTCCGAGGTGGCCGGGGTCACCGGCAACATCGTGTTCCTGTCCGACGCCCGGGCCGACACCTACCACGCCATGACCACCGCGCTCGGGGTGTTCACCCTGGTCGTGACCGCCTACCTGTTCCTGCGGCCGGCCGAGCCCAAGGCCCGGCTGAGCCCGTCGGACATCGAGGGCATCCGCCAGCTGCTGGCCCGGCACGGCGAACGCGACTCGCTGGCCTACTTCGCGCTGCGCGACGACAAGAGCGTGATCTGGTCGCCGACCGGCAAGGCCTGCATCGGCTACCGGGTGGTGTCCGGGGTGATGCTGGCCGGCGGCGACCCGCTCGGTGACCCCGAGGCGTGGCCCGGGGCCATCCAGGCCTTCCTGGACCAGGCCGCCCGGCACGCCTGGGCACCGGCGGTCATGGGCTGCAGCGAGCTGGGGGCCGAGGTCTGGTGCCGGGAAGGCGACCTGACCGCGCTCGAGCTGGGCGACGAGGGCGTGGTCAACGTGGCCGACTTCAGCCTGTCCGGCCGCCCGATGCGCAACGTCCGGCAGATGTGCTCCCGGGTGGCCCGGGCCGGGTACACGGCCGAGGTGCGGCGGGTCGGCGGCGTGCCCCGGGCCGAGATCGACGACATCCTCCGGGTGGCCGACTCCTGGCGGGGCAGCCAGACCGAGCGCGGGTTCTCCATGGCGCTGGGCCGGGTCGGTGCCCCCGGCGACGAGCAGTGCGTGATCGCCACCGCCATCTGCGACGGGACGCTGCGGGCGGTGCTGCACTTCGTGCCCTGGGGCACCGACGGGCTGTCCCTGGACCTCATGCGGCGGGACCGCGACGCCCAGCCCGGGCTGAACGACTTCCTCATCGTCGAGGCCATCAAGGCCGCGCCCGACCTGGGGGTGAAGCGGATATCGCTGAACTTCGCGGTATTCCGGGCCGCCCTGGAACGCGGCGAGAAGATCGGGGCCGGGCCCGTTCTGCGGGCCTGGCGGTCAATTCTTCTGTTCCTGTCCAAATGGTTCCAGATCGAGTCGCTGTACAAATTCAACGCCAAATTCAATCCGGTCTGGCAGCCGCGGTTTTTCGTTTTCCCGACCGCCAAGGACGCGCCGCGCATCGCGCTGGCCGCGCTGGAGGCCGAGGCGTTCCTGGTCTGGCCGACGCTGGAGCCCCGTCGCCTGGCCCGCCAGCTGGGCCTGGGCCGCCTGCGCCGCCGGTTGTGGCGGGCCCGGCGGCGGGGCGCCTAAGTTACCAGCGGCCCCATAAGGTAGGCGGCATGACCAGTCCCGCGCCCGCCCCGCGGCCCCGGCTGGCCGGACTGCCCAGCCGGCCGCGCTGCCTGGTCATGGGGGTCGTCAACGTCACCCCGGACTCGTTCTCCGACGGCGGAAAGTGGCTGGGCGCCGAGGCCGCCATCGCCCACGGGCTCGAGCTGGCCGCCCAGGGCGCCGACATCGTGGACGTGGGCGGCGAGTCCACCCGGCCGGGCGCGCAGCGCATCTCGGCCGACGAAGAGGTCCGGCGGGTGCTGCCGGTCATCACCGAGCTGGCCCGGGCCGGCCTGCCGGTCAGCGTGGACACCATGCGGGCGGCCGTGGCCGAGCTGGCCCTGGAGGCCGGCGCCCGGCTGGTCAACGACGTCAGCGGCGGCCTGGCCGACCCGCACATGCCCCGCCTGGTGGCCAAGGCGGCCGTGCCCTACGTGGTCATGCACTGGCGCGGCCACAGCCACGACATGAACTCGCGCGCGGTCTACGGGGACGTGGTGGCCGAGGTCCGCGATGAGCTCCGGCGGCGGGTGGACGCGGTGGTGGCCGAGGGCGTCGACCCGTCCATGATCATCCTGGATCCGGGCCTGGGCTTCAGCAAGCTCACCGAGCACAACTGGCAGGTGCTGGCCGCGCTGCCCGAGATCGCCGCCCTCGGCCCGGCCACCGGGCCCGTCCGGGCGTTCCCGGTCCTGGTGGGGGCGTCGCGCAAGCGGTTCCTGGGACACTTGCTGGCCGCCCCCGACGGCACCCCCCGCCCATTCACCGGCAGCGACGACGCCACCGTGGCCACCACCGCGCTGGCCGCGGCGGCGGGGGCCTGGTGCGTGCGGGTGCACCAGGTCCCGGCCAACGCCGACGCGGTCCGGGTCGCCGCGGCCTGGCAGGCGGCCCGCCCCGGCCCGGGCGCAGGGAGCGGCGATGGATCAGATTGAGCTGCGCGGGCTGCGCGTCCACGGCCGCCACGGCGTGCTGCCGTTCGAACGGCGGGACGGGCAGGACTTCCTCATCGACGCCGTGCTCGACGTGGACACCCGCCCGGCCGCCGCCACCGACGACCTCGCCCTGACCGCCGACTACGGGACGCTGAGCGACCGGCTGGCCCAGATCGTGGCCGGTGAGCCGGTCCAGCTGATCGAGACGCTGGCCCAGCGGCTGGCCGAAGCCTGCCTGGCCGAACCGGTCGTGCAGCGGGCCCGGATCACCGTGCACAAGCCGGACGCGCCGATCAGCCGCGCGTTCAGCGACGTCGCCGTGACCATCACCCGGGACCGCCCGGTACCGGCCGTGCTGGCCCTGGGCAGCAACCTGGGGGCCCGGCAGCAGGAACTGCAGCGGGCCACCGATCAGCTGGCCGCCACCCCCGGCCTGCGGGTCACCGCGGTCTCGCCGGTGTACGAGACCGCCCCGGTGGGCGGCCCGGAGCAGCCGGACTTCCTCAACGCGGTCGTGCTGGCCGTGACCGACCTGCCCCCCGCCGACCTGCTGCGCCGGGCGCAGGCGATCGAGGCCGCGGCCCGCCGGACGCGGGAGGTGCGCTGGGGGCCGCGCACGCTGGACGTGGACATCATCGCCTACGGGGACCGGGTCAGCGCGGATCCCACCCTGACCCTGCCCCACCCGCGAGCCCGGGAGCGGGCCTTCGTGCTGGCCCCCTGGCGGGACACGGACCCGGACGCCGAATTGCCCGGATACGGGCCCGTGGCCACCCTGCTGGCCGCCGTGGGCGGCCAGGGCGTGCGGCGGCGCGATGACCTAACGCTGCGGTTGCCCGCATAGCCTGGCTGCCGTGGCTGGACAATGCCTGGCGGAGCCCTCATGACCCCAACTCGTCTGCGGACCCTGTTCCTGATCGCCGCGGCGCTGGCCGTGGCCAGCTGGCTGCTGCTGAAATCCGTGTACACCTCGCTGCCGTCGTTCCCGTGGACCATGGTCCCGGCCCTGATCATCGCGGCCGGGGGCGAGGCCATCACCGCCCGCGGGCTGCGGGCCCGCATCCTCGGCCGTCCCGGCACCAAGCCGGTGCCGCCGCTGCAGGTGGCGCGGATGGTGGCGCTGGCCAAGGCCAGCTCCCTGGCGGCGGCGGTCATCGGCGGCGTCGCGGCCGGGTTCGCCGCGGCCGCGGCCGGCTCCTGCCGGCCCGGGCGGCCGGCCACGACGTGCTGACCGGCAGCCTCACCTTCGGCGCGTCGGTGCTGCTGGCCGTGGCCGCGCTCTACCTGGAGCATTGCTGCCGGGTCCCGGAGGACCCGGACGCCGCCCGCTACACGCCGCCACCCCCGCCCCCGGCGGACCCCTTCCACCAATGACCCCCCTGGGAGCAGAACTGAGAACGGTAGGACATGGACGCTGAAACAGGCCAGCACCCGGCCCGGCTGAAGGTCGGCATCGTCGGCCCGGGCCGGGTCGGCACCGCCCTCGGGGTGGCCATGACCCGGGCCGGGCACGAGGTGGTCGCGGTGGCCGCGGTCTCCGACACCTCGGTCCAGCGGGCCCGCGAGCACTTCCCGGCCGCTCGGCTGACCGAGCCCGCCGGGGTGGTCGAAGCGGCCGACCTGGTGCTGCTCACCGTGCCCGACGACGCGCTGGCCGGGCTGATCAGCGGGCTGGTGGCCCTGGGCGCCCCGGTCCAGGGGCGGCTGCTGGCCCACACCAGCGGCCGGTACGGCATCTCGGTGCTGGAGCCGGCCACCCGCCAGGGGGCGCTGCCGCTGGCCCTGCACCCGGTCATGACGTTCACCGGGCGCAGCGACGACCTGCAGCGGATGCGCGGCATCAGCTACGGCGTCACCACCCTCGATCAGCTCCGGCCGGTGGCCGAGGTGCTGGTCATCGAGATGGACGGCGAACCGGTGTTCATCGCCGAGGAGCGCCGCGACCTGTACCACGCGGCCCTGGCCAGCGCGGCCAACCACCTGGTCACGCTGGTCACCGAGGCCTGTGACCTGCTGCAGGCGGCCGGGGCGGCCAACCCGGCCCGGATGCTGAGCCCGCTGCTGTACGCGGCCCTGGACAACGCGCTCCGGCTGGGCGACGCGGGCCTGACCGGGCCGGTGGCCCGGGGTGACGCGGGTACCGTGGCCGGCCACCTGGCCGCGCTGCGGGACGCCGCGCCCGAGGCACTGGCCGTGTACGTGGCCCTGGCCCGGCTCACCGCCGACCGGGCCCTGGCCGCGGGCCTGCTGGCCCCGCCGGACGCCGAGCGGCTGCTCGACGTGCTGGCCGGAGCGGACCGGTGACGGCCGCCCCGATTCAGTTGGCGCTGGTCACCACCCGGGCCGAACTGGCCGCCGCCCGCGCCGGGCTGAGCGCCCCGGTCGTGCTGGTGCCCACCATGGGCGCCCTGCATTCCGGTCACCAGAGTCTGCTACGGCGAGCATCCGAAATTGCGGGCCCGTCCGGCTCGGTGGTGGTGTCCATCTTCGTCAATCCCCGCCAGTTCGGGCCCGGCGAGGACCTGGGCCGGTACCCGCGCACGCTCGACGCCGACCTGGCCCTGTGCGCCGCCGAGGGCGTGGCGCTGGTGTTCGCGCCGGCCGTGACCGAGGTCTACCCGGCCGAACCGCAGGTCACCGTGGACCCCGGGCCGCTGGGCCAGATCCTGGAGGGCGAGTTCCGGCCCGGTTTCTTCGGCGGCGTCCTGACCGTGGTGCTCAAGCTGTTCTCGCTGGTCCGCCCGGATGTGGCCGTGTTCGGGCAGAAGGACGCCCAGCAACTGGCCCTGGTCCGGCAGATGTCGGCCGACTTCAACCTGGGGGTCGAGGTGGTGCCGGTGCCCACGTTCCGGGACCCGGACGGGCTGGCCGCCTCCAGCCGCAACCAGTACCTGTCCGCGGCCGACCGCCAGGTCGCCCTGGCCCTGCCGGCCGCCTTGCGGGCCGGCGCGGCCCGGACCGCGGACGGCCCGGAAACGGTACTGGCGACCGCCCGGGCCTACCTGGCCAGCCAGGCGATGACCTTCGATTATCTGGTTCTGCTGGACGCTCAGACGTTCCAGCCGGTGGCGGCGGGTTTCGCCGGTCAGGCCATGCTCCTGGTCGCCGCCCGGGTCGGGACCACCCGGCTCATCGATAATGTGCTGATCAGTTTCTGACGGGCCGGGGAGCGAGGTAGCAGATGCTGCTGGCGATCGACGTGGGCAACACCAACACCGTGCTCGGCATCTTCGACGGTGAGGAGGTCATCGAGCACTGGCGGATCGCCACCGTGCCGGACCGGACCGCCGACGAGATCGCCGTGGTCCTGCGCGGCCTGCTGGCCCAGAGCGAAGCGATCAAGGATCCGGCCGAGGGCGACAGCATCACCGGGATCGCGCTGTGCTCCACCGTGCCGTCCGTACTGCACGAGATGCGGGAGATGTGCCGCCGCTACTTCCGGGCGGTCCCAGCGGTCATCGTGGAGCCGGGGGTCCGGACCGGGGTGCCGATCCGGATGGACAACCCCAAGGAGGTCGGCAGCGACCGGATCATGAACTCCCTGGCCGCCGTGCACCTGTTCGGCGGGCCGGCCATCGTGGTCGACTTCGGCACCTCGACCAACTTCGACGCGGTCAGCGCGCGCGGTGAGTTCGTGGGCGGGGCGCTGGCCCCCGGCATCGAGATCTCGGTCGACGCGCTGTCCCGCCGGGCCGCCCAGCTGCTCAAGGTCGAGCTGACCCGGCCGCCCCGGGTGGTGGGCAAGAACACCGTGGAGGCGCTGCAGTCCGGCATCGTCTACGGGTTCGCCGGCCAGGTCGAGGGCATCGCCCGGCGGATGGCCCGCGAGCTGGCCCCGGCCGACCCGGAGTCGGTGACCATCATCGCCACCGGCGGCCTGGCCCCGCTGGTCATCAACGAGGTCAGCATCATCGACGCCCACGAGCCGTGGCTGACCCTGATCGGCCTGCGGCTGGTCTTCGAGCGGAACGCCCTCGCCGAGCCCTAAACCGCGTGCTGGCCGCCGGCCAGCCCCGGTAACCTCGGGCGGGTGAGTGACAACCAGCCCGCCGACGACCGTGAGTCCCTGCCCGAGCAGATGCGGGTCCGGATGGCCAAGCGCGAGACGCTGCTGGCCGAGGGCCGTGACCCCTACCCGGTCGGGTACCCGCGCACGGCGACCATCGCCGAGGTCCGGGCGCTGCACGAGAACCTGCCCCCCGACACGTCCACCGGGGACGAGGCCGCGGTGGCGGGCCGGGTCATGCTGTCCCGGACCGGCGGCAAGCTGTGCTTCGCCACCCTCCGCGACGGCAGCGGGGACCTCCAGGTCATGATCTCGCTGGCCACGGTGGGCGAGGAGGCGCTGGCCGCCTGGAAGCGGGACGTCGACCTCGGCGACCAGGTCGGCGTGCACGGCGAGGTGATCACCTCCCGCAGCGGCGAGCTGTCGGTGCTGGCCGACTCGTTCGAGATCATCGCCAAGAGCCTGCGGCCGCTGCCCGAGAAGCACAAGGGCCTCAGCGACGCCGAGGCGCGCGTCCGCCAGCGTTACCTGGACCTGATCATCAACCCCGACGCCCGCCGGATGGCCCGGCTCCGCAGCGACGTGGTCTGGTCGCTGCGGGACCAGATGCACGACCGCGGCTTCCTCGAGGTGGAGACCCCGGTCCTGCAGGCCATCCACGGCGGGGCCAACGCGCGCCCGTTCATCACCCACGGCAACGCCTACGACAGCGAGCTGTACCTCCGCATCGCGCTCGAGCTGTACCTCAAGCGGCTGATCGTGGGCGGCATCGAGAACGTCTTCGAGATCGGCCGGGTGTTCCGCAACGAGGGCGTGGACGCCACCCACAACCCCGAGTTCACCATGCTCGAGGCCTACCAGTCCTTCGGCGACTACGACACCATGGCCACCCTGACCCGGGAGCTGATCCAGGGCGCGGCCCGGCGGGCCCTGGACGGCACCGTGCTGCGCCGGGCCGACGGCACCGAGATCGACATCGGCGGCGAGTGGCGCTCGGTCCCGGTCTACACCGCCGTGTCCGAGGCCCTGGGTGAGGAGATCACCCCGGACACCAGCCTCGACGCGCTGCGCAAGCTGTGCGCGGCCGCCGACGTGCCGTTCGAGCCGAAGTGGAACCACGGCCAGGTCGTGCTGGAAATGTACGAGCGCCTGGTGGAGAAGCAGACGGTCGCGCCGACGTTCTACCGGGACTTCCCGGTCGAGGTGTCGCCGCTGACCCGTGCGCACCGCGACGACCCGCGGCTGGCCGAGCGCTGGGATCTGGTCGCGTTCGGCGCCGAGCTGGGCACCGCTTACTCGGAGCTCGCCGACCCGGTCGAACAGCGCAAGCGGCTCACCCAGCAGTCCCTGCTGGCCGCGGGGGGCGACCCCGAGGCCATGCAGCTGGACGAGGACTTCCTGCGCGCCCTGGAGTACGGCATGCCCCCCACCGGCGGCGTCGGCGTCGGCATCGACCGCATCATCATCATGTTCACCGGCGCCAGCATCCGCGACACCGTCCTCTTCCCCTTCGTCAAGCCGGAGTAGGGGCGGGTCAGCTCGGGCGCGGGGCGGCCGGGGTCCAACGGAACCGCACGCGGGCTACGGCGAGTCGGTCTAACCGGCCCAGCGAGATCGATCTCGCCCGGACGAACTGTCGGTGGCTCAATTTACGCTGCTGCCGTGGCGGTGGTGACGTTCGTGGATGAGGTGACCGGCGGCGGCCGTGCGGGACAGTGCGTCCTGGAGGCGGCCGAGGACCGGGTGATGCTGCGGGAACTGATCCGGCGGCGTATCGAGCAGGAGGCCGCGGAGTTCAACGCGGCCGGGACGGCTATCTTCCGCGGCCTGATACGGCCGTCGCCCGCGGAGCGGACACCGGATGGGTACCGTCTGCGGCCAGGCCGCCGGGTCGATCCGGGGGCCTCCCGCCGAGCTGACCATCCTCAAGCTCGTCCCGCTGGTCGGAGGCTGACCCGGTGTGGACGAGCCTGACGATGCTTTTGACGCTGCCGCGGCGGTAGCGAGCCTGCCGGGCTTGTTCACCGCCCGCGACCTGGCCGGGGCCGCCCGCGTGTTCGCGCGGATCGACTGGCCGCAGGGGCGCGTCCCGCCCTGGGGCGAGTCGTACGTACGACTGGTGCGGGGCACTACGGCCGGCGACGCGGCCGAGCTGATTCACCTGATCGCGCGCGAGGTCCGGGGATCTGGCGGCCGCCGGCCGGCTCACCTGCTCGCTGAGCTGTCGCGGTTGCTCCCCGATGAGGTGCTGCCCGAGGTGTGCGTCGACTGGCTGGCCGGGGCGGACCGCTCCGGCGGCGCGGTCGCTTGGGACGGCGAGGTGGCGCGCGTGGTCGGAGCCTGCCTGGCCTCGGGCGTACAACTGGCGCCCGTGCTGGTCGCCGCGATCCGGCGGATGCCGGACTACCCCTTGTGGTCGGGCCGGGGCGTCCTGGCCGAACTCGCCGCCGCGTTTCCCCGCCTGGTCCTGAATCCCGGCGAGGCCTGGTCCGACGCGGCCCTGGCTGACGCGGATCAGCCGCGGGCAGCCGTGGCTGGACCTGCTCCGTCACGCGGTCACGGCGTCAGCGGCGAAGCCGTCCGCGCGCTGGGAGAAGACCGCGCGAGGGTTGCTGGCCGCCGTCGGCGAACGTGCTGCGGTGGAACGGATCGGCGCCTGGCTGGCTCTGGTGGGACGGCCCCGGCACCATCCCGCTGGCCGGCCGCGGCCGGGGCGCCAATGAGCTGTTCGACCCCTACAACGTGAACGGGATGCGCGGGCTGGCCTGGATGCTCGGCTTCGTCGCCGCTGATGCGGAGTCGGCCCGGTCCCTGGCCTCGCTGGTCCAGGCCGCGCTGCGGCGGCTGCCGGGACTCGGGCCGCGTCAGCCCGAGGGTCGCCAACGCCGCGGTGTACGGCCTGTCGCGCATGTCCGGCGAGGCTGCCCTGGCGCAACTGGGGCGGCTCGCGGCCAGGGTCACTTACCGGGGCACGCTGGCCCAGGTGGACCGGGCCCTGGCGGCTCGCGCGGCCGGCTGGGCGTGTCGCGCGACCAGATCGAGGAGCTGGCCGTGCCGGACTTCCGGCCGACCGATACCGGCCGCCGGGTGGAGCGTTTCGGCGGGGCTCGCGCCGAGATTGCCGTCCGCGGCCGCACCGTGGACCTGACCTGGCGCACGGAGGCGGGCACGGTGGTGAAGTCCGCGCCGACCCGGGTCCGCGCTGAGTTCGCCGGCGGAGTCAAGGAACTCAAGGCCGACGTGGCCGACATCGAGAAGATGATTCCGGCGCAGGCCCAGCGCCTGGAGCGGCTGTTCCTGGCCCGGCGGAGCTGGGAGTTCGCCCGCTGGGCCGAGGGCACCTATCTGTGCATCGTGCCCGCGCCCCGGGCCCAGGACCCACTCGCCGATGTGCCGCTTCCGTTCGAAGGCGATCAGCTGCTCGGGATCATCCTGAGCAAGGCCATGCTCCTGGCCAACGACGCCAACATCACCGACCCGGCCATCACCAGCCAGCTCGGGGATCAGGCGGGCCCTCCGGGCCAGCTCAGCTGACTCTTACGGCGCCGACGAAGATGGACCAGTCGATCTTCTGGACCATGACGTCCTGGCCGAAGGAGGGGGCGTCCACCATCAGGCCGTCGCCCAGGTACAGCCCGACGTGGCTGATGTCGGCGTAGAAGAACACCAGGTCACCTGGCTCCAGCTGGTCGCGGGAGACGTGCGTGCCCTCGTTCCACTGGTCGCCGGTGTAGTGGTCCAGGTGGATGCCCTCCTGGGCGTAGGCCCAGAGGACCAGGCCGGAGCAGTCGAACGAACTGGGACCGGCGGCACCCCAGATGTACGGGTCGCCGCGCTTGCTCAGGGCGGCCTGCAGGGCCTTGGCGCCCACCCCGCTGCCACCGGGGATGGGGATGTCGGGGTAGCTGCCGGTCTGGTTGAACACCGCCATGGCCTGGGTCATGGTCGCGCTGTTGACCTTGTCGATCTCGGCCTGGATCTGCTTCTTCTTCGAGTTCATCGAGGTCTCGAGCGCGGTGACCCGGGTGATCTGCTGCTGCGCGGTCTCCTTGGCTCGCTGGTCAGCGGCCTGGGCCTTCTGCAGGTCGGACACCCGGGTGCTGTTCGTCTGATCCAGCTGCGTCATGATCGACGCCTGGTTCAGGTACTGGTCCGGGTTGGTCGCGCTGAGGATCTGCAGCACGGGGTCGTAGCCCGCCTGCTCGTAGCTGGCCGCGGCCAGCCGGCCGACGGTGGCCTGGCTGGTCTTGAGGGCCGCGGTGTCGGCCGCGGCGGCCTTCTCGGCCTTGGCCGCCTCGGTCTTGGCCGACGAGAGCTGGACCCGCAGGCCGTCGTACTGCTCGCTCAGGGCGTTGATCTGGTAGGTGAGCTGCTTGGCCTGCGCCACCAGGGAGCTGAGCGTGGGCGCGGGAGCCGCGTCGCCGGATGCGGCCGGCAAGAGCAGGGCCAGTGCGGTCGTGGCGCCGGTCACGAGCGTGGCCGCTCGCCAGGAACGGGACATGGTGGTCCTCACCCCAGGGGGTGAGAACTTCCGGGTACCCGGGGAACCATGGGCTGAACGCCGCACAGAAGGCCTCCTCTCGCGGACGGCCTCCCGACGTTTGGCATCATCCGTGTCAGTCGTCTAGCTAAGGGCGACAGCAAAGCAAGATATTGGATTCGCGAAGGGCTTGGCGACCGGAACGCCGCAACTGTTCCCGTGTTTTTAGACACGGGTACGAATCGGTTCAACTCGACCGCAATGCGCCGGCCAACCCCAGGTCGGCGGCTATGGTGGAGCCCGCCATGGAATACACGGTCAGGCGGGCGCGTACCGCGGACGTGCCGGGAATCCGGGCCCTGATCGACGCCAACGTCACGTCCGGACGGCTGCTCGGCAAGGCCACCGTCACCCTGTACGAGGACGTCCAGGAATTCTGGGTCGCGGAGCGGGAGCCGGACGGGCTGATCGCGGGCTGCGGCGCCCTGCACGTGCTGTGGGAGGACCTGGCCGAGATCCGGACCATCGCCGTCCGCGCCGACTGCCAGGGGCACGGGCTGGGCCACAAGCTGGCCGGAGCCCTGCTGGACCAGGCCCGCGAGGTCGGCGTGCAGCGGGTGTTCGTGCTCACCTTCGAGGTGAGCTTCTTCAACAGCCTGGGTTTCACCGAGATCTTCGGCACGCCGGTGGCCCAGGATGTGTATCAGGAGCTGCTGCGGTCCTACGACGAGGGCGTGGCCGAGTTCCTCGGTCTCGACTGGGTGAAGCCCAACACCCTGGGCAACACCCGGATGCTCCTGCATCTCCGTTAGTTGGTCACAGCAGCCGCAGCTGGCGGTCGGGGGCGGGGCGCTTGACCGGCTCGGCCCGGCTGAGCAGGCTCGGGTCGATCGCGGCCAGGAAGGGTGACGGACCGGCCCGCCCGGCGGCCTCCGGGTCGGCCGCGCCGCGCCCGCGGCGGGCGGCGTAGCTGAGCAGCAGCCGGGCCCGGGCCCGGGTCATGCCGACGAACAGCAGCCGCCGCTCCTCGGCCTCCTCCTCGGTCCCGGCGTCGGGCCACCACAGCGGCAGCAGCCCGCGCTCGCAGCCGGCCAGGAACACCACCTCGAACTCCAGCCCCTTGGCCGCGTGCAGGGTCAGCAGGGTCACCGCGTCGGCCCGCGGGTCGTGGGCGTCGGCCTCGCCGCCGAGCGCGATCTCGGTCAGGAACTGGTCCAGGTCATCGCGGCAACGGCCGGCCAGCGGGGCCAGCGCCTCGCCCGCGGCCAGGATGTCCACCGCCTCGCCGCCCCGGGCCAGGGACGACGGGCCGGTCAGCCGGCCCACGGCCGCGTGCAGCCGCCGGGCCACACCGTCGCCCTCACCCTCGCCCCGGCCGCCGCCCCGGCCGCCGGCCGGATCCGGGCCATCCGCCGACAGCCGAAGTTCGCGGACGATGTCCCGCACGCCCGGACGGCGGCTCAGGCGGTCGTGGGAGCCCTTCTGGTAGGGCAGCCCGGCCCGGTTCAGCGCCTGCAGCAGCGGCGGGGTCTGCGCGTCGGTGCGGTAGAGCACGGCGATGTCGGACAGGCCGAGGGTGGCGTGCCGCTGCCGGGAGTCGACCCGGCCGCTGTCCAGCGAGTGGAACGACGTGCCGCCGACCAGCCGGTCGATCTCGGCCGCGATCCAGGTGCCCTCGGCCTGCTCGCTGGCCGCCTCGTGCCGGACCACCGCCGGGCCGGTGGCGGCCGGAACCGGGGCCCGCGCCGCGACCAGCTTCCGGCCCGGGATCAGGGTGGACGGCGCGATGGCCTGCACGCGCGGCGCTGACCACCCCCGGGCTGGACCGGTAGTTGCGGGTGAGGTGGACCGTCCGCGCCGACGGGTAGTCGGTGCCGAACCTCAGAAAGAAGCCCACGTCGGCGCCGCGGAAGCCGTAGATGGCCTGGTCCGGGTCGCCGATGACGGTGAGGCCGTCGCCCGGGCCGGCCAGCAGCCGGAGCAGGTCATACTGCCGCTCGTCGACATCCTGGTACTCGTCCACGCTGATCCGCGGCCACCGCTCACGCAGGGCCGCCGCCACGTCCGGGTGCTCGCGCAGCAGCCCGGCGGCCCGGCCGATGAGCTCGTCCACGTCGAGCAGGCCCGCCGCGGCCAGCGCGGCCCGGAACGCCGCCCGGTCGGCTTCGAGGTCCTTTTCCCGCGCCGCCGCGGCCGGGTCGCCGGTGGACGGCCCGGCCGACAGCACCGCCAGCAGGCGGCGGCCGGCGCGTTCGGAGCCGGCCACCCGGGTGGCGGCCTCGAGCCGGGCCGCCTCGTCCGCCACCTTCGCGTCGGCGGGCAGGCCGGCCTGCTGGTGGTGCTCGGTCAGCAGCCGCAGCGCCAGCCCGTGGAACGTGGTCACGGTGAACTCCGCCCGGCGGCCGGCCTCGTCCCCGGAGTCCCCGGAGTGCCCGGAGCTCCCGGAGCCGGTCAGGGAGCGCAGCCGGTCGCGCATCTCCCCGGCGGCGCGCCGGGTGAACGTGACGGCCAGGAACCGGTCCGGGGCCAGGTCGCCGGCCGCGGCCTGGTAGGCGATCCGGTGCGTGAGCGTGCGGGTCTTGCCGGTCCCGGGTCCCGCGATGATCATCAGCGGCCCGGTCGCCGGGGCGGTGACCGCGGCTTGCTGCTCATCGTCCAGCCCGGCCAGCAGGCCGTCGGGGGTCCCGGCGGGGTCGCGGCCGGAACCCTCGCCGTGGGCAACCTCGGTGGGTGGTGGCGGGGCGGCAGGCGACCTTCCATATATTTGATCTTGATCTTGATCGGCGGCCGCGGCGGACGGCGCCGGCACATCGAAGAGGGCCTCGGCCCGGCCGAGCTCGCCGGGCGCGAACAGGCGGACGGTGCCGTACTCGCCGTCGTAACCCGCGTCCACGACCACCTCGCCGCGCCGCAGGCGGCCGATGGCCTCGCCCAGCGGGCTGCCGCCGATCCGGGCCAAATCGTCGGTGGGAACGCGCTGCAGGATGGACAGTTCGGGCCCGAAAGTGGCTACCAGCCGGTCAATGAGGCGATTTACGCTCTTGCTCCTCGGCCCCACCGAGAGGATCTCGCCGACAATTTCCGGAAGCTGAACGAGATTATTGAAGCTGGCCGCGTCCTCGGGCCGGTAGCCGGCCGGGCGATCGGCCAGTTCTGCCACCCGATGCAGAACGCCGACGGTTAGCGGTTTATGACACTCGGGACAGACTCCGTCACGCTCACGAGTTTGTTGCGGATCGAACCGGATCCCGCACTTACGGTGCCCGTCCAGGTGATACTTGCCCTCTTCGGGATAGAACTCGATCGTGCCCGCCAGCCCGTCTCCGGTGCGGAGTGCGCTGGCGATCGAGAAGTAGTCCATGTTGGCGCTGAAAGTGGTCGCTTCCCGGCCCAGCATCGGCGGTGAATGGGCGTCGGAGTTGCTGACGAGCCGATAGCGGTCAAGCGACGAGCACATCCAGTTCATACCCGGATCCGAGGACAGGCCGGTCTCCACCGCGAATATTTCTCCGGCCAGATCGTCGTAACAGTCGGCCACGGCGTCGAAACCGGATCGCGACCCGAGAACAGCGAACCACGGTGTCCAGATATGCGCCGGAACCAGGTAGCAACCGGGGCCGCCTTCCAGCGTGATCTCAAGCAGGTCACGCGAGTCAAGGCCGAGTATCGGGCGTCCGTCAGAAGCCAGGTTGCCGATCTTCGACAGGGCCGCGGTGATCCGGTCGGCCGCCTCGAAGCTGGGCGCGTAAATCAGATGGTGCACTTTTCGCGTGCGGTCACTACGCCGGTAGATTGTCGAGATCTCCACCGAGAGCATGAAACGTACTGGTTGATCACAGGCGGCGGGCACCCGGCGGCGCAGGTCTCTTTCCAGATCGGGCCGGAGCCGGAGCAACCCGGCTTCCGCCGGAACCAGGGTGTTTTTTAGTTCGGTGATCCAGGCCGGATGAGTAAAGTCCCCGGTGCCGACAACGGTGATGCCCTTGCGCAAGGCCCCGGCGGCCAGATGCGGGATGTCGCAGTCTTTACTGCACGCGCGGGAAAACTTTGAGTGGATGTGAAGGTCGGCGTGGAACATTGCCGTTTCTCAGCTCTCCTCTCGCCGGGCCGCCGGGGGGACGACGGCCGGACCGATCCTGCCACGCCGGGCTGACATTCAACGCAGAACGGTACGGCCGAGCCGGGTCCGGGCTCAGGCCGGCGAGTCCTCACCACCGGCGTCAAGCCGAAGATCACATTGAACGACGCGGGTCGCGGTCCCCGCCAACAACCGCGTGATGGTTCTCTGACCTGCGTAGACGCTGTCACTGGCGTAAGCCCGGGCCAGCGTGAGGGGACGGCGGGGCCGGGTGCCGGTATGCGCGACAATAGAAGGTGAAAGACCGGCCGGGCGGGAGCGTCCCGTCGGCCGGCCGGGGGCCGGGGCCAGCACGGCCCAGCGTGGACCGCCCGGGCCGGCTGGGCGGGCGCCCGCACCGGGTTCACCGCCGGCCATGGATGGCCGCTGACCTCGGCCGGTTGAAGGAAAAACTGCACAACGAGTTAGGCGGGACTTTTGCCAGGCCCCAGTAACGGCCGCGGAATAGCTCCGGCACAATCGATTACAGACACTTGCGTTAAGCACATGCGCGGTGGCGCAGCGGAGTGTTCGGGCCCGGCATGGTTATCGGTAGAGAGGAGACGTCACGGTGAAGGATCTCGCTGCTCTCACTCCGCCGGCGGTTGTTTGCGTCGCGTTCGTAGTTGGACTTGTCCTGTTGCTGCGCCGTGAGATGGCGCCGAAGCGTAGAGTGCGGGAAGGCGCCCGCCGCGAAGCCGAAAATTCCGGCAAGAACGGCATTATCGACGTCAACGAGGCGACAACGGTCGCTGGCCCAGATGGGCAAACCGCTGGGCAAACTGCCGGGAACGCAGCACAGAACGATGATCAGCGCGATGGCCCAAGGCGATCATCGGGTGGCTCTGGTTCGCGGCACTAAGTGTTTGCGCTTGTCAACTGGTTCTGCCCGCGTCTGCGTTCACGCTGTGGTGGCACTTAGAATCGGCTCAGAAGTTAGGCCGAACCCGCGCACTGCGGCAATCAGCAAGACGCAGCCGGTAATGCTAACGGGCGACTCAAGTGCTGATTACGCAGAGTTACCATGGCCGGTGGAAGGCTTGGTGCCTTCGGTAACCGAAGATGTGAACTTCACAGAATCGCGCCAATCTTCTTGCCACCCTGAATTGGCAACGGCAACATGGTGGGTATATCTTCAGTATCTGAAATATGCGTGATCAACAGAAGGGCTGGAGCCATGGCACAGAAGGTTCAGGTGCTTCTCGTCGACGATCTTGACGGCGGCGAGGCAACCGAGACCGTATCGTTTGGTCTTGATGGCAGCGCGTATGAGATCGACCTAAGTACCGCCAACGCTGACAAGATCCGCAAAGAGTTGGCTCTGTACATCGAAAAAGCCCGCAAAGTAAGCGCACCGGCGCGTCGTCGGCGTCCGCGTACCGGCCCCGGGCGTCAGCACAGTGCGGCAATCCGCGAGTGGGCGAAGCAGCGCGGTTACCACGTCAACGAGCGCGGCCGTATTCCGGCCAACATCGTCGCGGAGTACGAGGCTTCTCACTAAACGCAGTATCTTCCGGGACGCGATTTTCCGCCGCCCCGGACACCTGGCCTTCCCCTTCTGGCTGGCCCGGCCGCGGCACCGGCCGGCCGGCTCGCCCGGGCCTCGCGCCCGGGGCACGCTCTCTTTCCCCGCCGTGATGTGCCGGTCTTTTCCACCGGTGGTGCGCCTGGGTTTTCACCACGGCCCGCCGGCTGGCCGACCTGGTTCGCCCGCTCTGTTGACGCGTCCTGTGATCGCTCTCCTTGGCCGGCGTGGCTGTGGCTGCTGTGACAAACAAGGACCTGTCGGGCCGGTGTGACCAGCGACGTTTTCCCGTCCGGTGCGCGCGCCGGGCCGACCAGGTGGCCCGGCCCGGGACTGGATAACCCTTCTGGGTTGTTATCGCTGGCAGCGTCCCCAGTCGGAGGTACCGCCGCCGCATCGCCAGATGCACCGTTCGCTTGCGGCGTAGCGGGAACACCACAGGCCGTTGGCGCGGTTTGATGGGATGAACGTGTCCCATCCGGGGAACTTTTACCGTAGGGACCTAGGGCAAAGGCGCACCGCTGGGCACGCGGCTACCATGCGGACAGGACAGGGTTAGCGAAAGAGCAAGGCAATCGTTCGCGCACCTGCCTGACCGCGCTGTGAGGAGAGCAACGATATGTTCGAGAGGTTTACCGACCGAGCGCGGCGGGTTGTGGTCCTGGCGCAAGAAGAAGCCAGGATGCTCAATCACAACTACATCGGTACCGAGCACATCCTGCTGGGCCTCATCCACGAGGGTGAAGGCGTGGCGGCGAAGGCCCTGGAATCACTGGGCATCAGTCTCGAGGCCGTGCGCCAGCAGGTTGAGGAGATCATCGGCCAGGGGCAGCAGGCCCCGTCCGGTCACATCCCCTTCACCCCCCGAGCCAAGAAGGTGCTCGAGCTGTCGCTGCGTGAGGCGCTGCAGCTCGGTCACAACTACATCGGCACCGAGCACATCCTGCTCGGCCTGATCCGCGAGGGCGACGGGGTCGCCGCGCAGGTTCTGGTCAAGCTGGGTGCTGACCTGAACCGGGTCCGCCAGCAGGTGATCCAGCTGCTGCACGGGTACCAGGGCAAGGAGCCCGCTTCCGCCGGTACCTCCGCGGAGTCGGCGCCGTCCACGTCGCTGGTGCTGGACCAGTTCGGCCGCAACCTGACCGCCGCCGCGCGGGAGGGCAAGCTGGACCCGGTCATCGGGCGCGAGAAGGAAATCGAGCGCGTGATGCAGGTGCTCTCGCGCCGGACCAAGAACAACCCCGTCCTGGTCGGTGCGCCCGGCGTGGGCAAGACCGCCGTGGTCGAGGGGCTGGCGCAGAAGATCGTGCAGGGCGAGGTGCCCGAGACGATCAAGGACAAGCAGCTGTACACGCTGGACCTGGGCGCCCTGGTGGCCGGGTCCAGGTACCGCGGTGACTTCGAAGAGCGGCTGAAGAAGGTCCTCAAGGAGATCCGCACCCGCGGCGACATCATCCTGTTCATCGACGAGATCCACACGCTCGTCGGGGCCGGGGCCGCCGAGGGCGCGATCGACGCCGCCTCCATCCTCAAGCCCATGCTGGCCCGGGGTGAGCTGCAGACCATCGGCGCCACCACGCTGGACGAGTACCGCAAGTACCTGGAGAAGGACGCGGCCCTCGAGCGCCGGTTCCAGCCCATCCAGGTCGCCGAGCCGACGATCGCGCACACGATCGAGATCCTCAAGGGCCTGCGCGACCGGTACGAGGCGCACCACCGGGTGTCCATCACCGACGGCGCCCTGGTCGCCTCGGCGCAGCTGGCCGACCGCTACATCAGCGACCGGTTCCTGCCCGACAAGGCGATCGACCTGATCGACGAGGCCGGCTCGCGGATGCGCATCCGCCGGATGACCGCGCCGCCGGACCTGCGCGAGTACGACGAGAAGATCGCCCAGGTCCGCCGGGAGAAGGAGTCGGCCATCGACTCCCAGGACTTCGAGAAGGCCGCGGCGCTGCGCGACAACGAGAAGCAGCTGCTGGCCAAGAAGGCCACCCGGGAGAAGGAGTGGAAGGCCGGCGACATGGACGTCGTGGCCGAGGTGAACGAGGAGCTGATCGCTGAGGTCCTCGCCACCGCCACCGGCATCCCGGTGTTCAAGCTGACCGAGGAAGAGTCCCAGCGGCTGCTGCGGATGGAAGATGAGCTGCACAAGCGGGTCATCGGCCAGAACGACGCCATCCACGCCCTGTCCCAGGCCATCCGGCGGACCCGGGCCGGCCTGAAGGACCCGAAGCGGCCCGGTGGCTCGTTCATCTTCGCCGGCCCGTCCGGTGTCGGTAAGACCGAGCTGTCCAAGACGCTGGCCGAGTTCCTGTTCGGCGACGAGGACTCGCTGATCCAGCTCGACATGTCCGAGTACATGGAGAAGCACACGGTCTCCCGGCTGTTCGGCTCCCCGCCCGGCTACGTCGGCTACGAAGAGGGCGGCCAGCTGACCGAGAAGGTCCGCCGTAAGCCGTTCTCGGTGGTGCTGTTCGACGAGATCGAGAAGGCCCACCCGGACATCTTCAACTCGCTGCTGCAGATCCTGGAAGACGGTCGCCTGACCGACGCCCAGGGCAAGACGGTGGACTTCAAGAACACCGTGATCATCATGACCACGAACCTCGGTACCCGCGACATCTCCAAGGGTGTCTCGGTCGGGTTCGCCAAGGCTGATGAGTCCCGCAGCTCCTACGAGCGGATGAAGAGCCGGGTGCAGGAAGAGCTCAAGCAGCACTTCCGGCCGGAGTTCCTCAACCGTGTCGACGACATCATCGTGTTCCACCAGCTGGCCCGCGAGGAGATCTTCTCCATCGTGGACCTGATGGCGGACAAGGTGGACGAGCGGCTCAAGGACCGCGACATGGGTCTGGAGCTCCGCCCGGGCGCCAAGCAGCTGCTGTCCGAGCGCGGATACGACCCGGTGCTGGGGGCGCGGCCGCTGCGCCGCACGATCCAGCGCGAGATCGAGGACTCGCTGTCGGAGAAGATCCTGTTCGGCGAGCTCCGTCCGGGCCAGATCGTCGTCATCGACGCTGAAGGCGAGGGCCCCACGGCCAAGTTCACCTTCACCGGGGTGGCCAAGCCGGAGTCGGTGCCGGACGCCCCGCCGGCCGAGATCGAGTCGGCCAGCAGCGGCGAAGGCCCCCAGGCGCTCGGCAGCACCAGCTGACCTAACGCCCAGCCTGCGCTGACAGTCCCAGAGACGGCGCCCGGACCCCCAAGGGTCCGGGCGCCGTTCCGTTCAGGCCGGCAGGGCGTACTTCCCGTCGGGGAGGGCGTCGACCAGGCCGTCGGCGACCAGGCCGTCGAGGGCTCGCGCCCGTTGCGTCGCGGTCGGCCAGACCACGTCGAGGTGGCTGGCGGGGACGGGGCCCTCGGCGTCGCGCAGGACGGCCAGCAGGCGGCCCCGGCACTGGCGGTCGGTGCCCTCGTAGCGCTGGCCCACCGGCCGGACCGCCGCGGCCGGGCGGCCCGCCCGCAGCCAGGTGCAGTCGGCGGCCAGCGGGCACACCTCGCACCGGGGCCGGGCCGCCGTGCAGACCAGCGCGCCCAGCTCCATCACGCCGACCGCCCACCGGGCCGCGATCTCGGGCTCGTCCGGCAGCAGCGTCTCGGCCAGCCGCCACTCGGCGGCCGACACCGTCTTGCCGGGGAACTCGGCCCCGGTGATCAGCCGGCTCAGCACCCGCCGCACGTTGGTGTCCAGCACCGGGTGCCGCTGCCGGTAGGCGAAGCTGGCGATGGCCGCCGCCGTGTAGCGGCCCACGCCGGGCAGCGCCAGCAGCTCGTCGTAGGAGTCCGGGATGACCCCGCCGTGCCGCTCGGTCACGATCCGGGCCGCCTCGTGCAGCCGCAGGGCCCGGCGCGGGTAACCCAGCCGCCCCCACTGCCGTACCGCCTCGCCGGGCGGATCGGCGGCCAGCGCGGCCGGGGTGGGCCAGCGGCTGAGCCACTCGCGGTGCGCGGGCAGCACCCGGGACACCGGGGTCTGCTGGAGCATGATCTCGCTGACCATGACCGACCAGGCCGACGCGGCCGGGTCCCGCCAGGGCAGGTCGCGGGCGTGCTCGCTGTACCAGCCGAGCACCGGCGCCAGATAACGGCTTGTCATGACAAGCCATGATTATCGCGCGTCAGCGGGCCGTTTCGAGGCCGCGTCGGCCGGCATGTCGCGCAGCCAGGTCCTGGCCTGCTGAGAATACTGAGCGTATGGATCCGAATGCGCATCGTAGCGGAGGCCGCCGTCCCGGGGCCGACGCCTACTGGCAGCGCCGGTTCTTCACGCTGCTGGCCGGGCTCGGCGTGATCGGCTTGCTGGCCTGGGCCGCCTCCGGCATGGCCAGCGGCGGTAGTTCGGCTCACGGGACCGGCTCCGGGCAGCAGTCCGCCGCGGCCTACAGCACCCCGACCACGACCCCATCGTCACCGGCTCCGGTCAGTTCCGCGCCCAGCGCGTCCCCGACCGCGAAACCGTCCGCCTCGCCGACGGCCACGCCGTCCGCTTCGCCGTCGGCGTCCGTGTCCGGCCGGGCCGCCCAGGCCAAGCCCAAGCCGAAGGCCGCCGCCACCGGGCCGGTGGCCTGCCCCGCGGCCGACCTGCTGCTCACGGTGACCCCCCGCGCGGCCAGCTTCGGCACCAAGGCCACGCCGGCCTTCCAGGTCGACATCGTGTCCACCGACACCACCCCCTGCAACCTGGACACCGGTCCGGCCGCGCTGCGGCTGGAGGTGCTGCACGGCAGTACGGTGGCCTACAACTCGGCGGTCTGCGTGAACGGGGCCAAGCGGCACGTCATCAGCCTGCGGCGAGGTGTCCCGGTGATCACGTCGATGTCGTGGGACAAGCACGAGACGGTCAACGGCTGCCTCAGCACGGTGGCGGCCGCCACCAACCGCACCTACAGCGCCATGATCGAGGCCGGTGGCGCGCAGAGCCCCCGGTCCTCGTTCCGGCTGACCGGTGCCCCGGCCACACCTCCGGCCAAGCCCGCGGCCAAGAAGACCTCGTAGGCGCCCTGGACGGTCAGGACCCCGGAAACGTCGCCGGTTCGAGGTTAGATGGCCTCCTGGAACGGGCGCGCGTCCCGCCCAGGACAGGAGGCCGTCGTGGACGACCAGGACCCAGCGCACGCCACGGTGCAGGCCATCCGGACCGGAGACGCGACCTCGCTGTCCGCCCTGCTGGACCAGAATCCCGGCTTGGCCAACGCACGCATTCACGACCGTCGGACACCACTCCTGGTGGTCACCGACTGGCCTGGCTATTTCCCGCACGGGCCCGCGATCGCCCGGCTCCTGATCGCAGCCGGCGCGGATCCCAACCTCGACAGCGGCGGGGACCGGCCCGAGACGCCGCTGCAGTGGGCGGCCAGCAGCGATGACGCCGACGTGGCCGCCGCGCTCATCGACGGCGGCGCCGATCTGGACCGGCCCGGCGGGTCGATCGGCACCCCGCTGGACAACGCGATCGGGTACGGATGCTGGAACGTGGCCCGGCTCCTGGTCCAGCACGGCGCCCGGGTCAGCAAACTCTGGCACGCCGCCGCCCTGGGCATCATGCCCCGGCTGGAAGAACTACTCGCCGCCACCCCGGCTCCATCCCCGGACGACATCACCGAGGCGTTCTGGCAGGCC
Organism: uncultured Actinomycetes bacterium; assembly: GCA_963828445.1. Taxonomy (GTDB): domain Bacteria; phylum Actinomycetota; class Actinomycetes; order Streptosporangiales; family Streptosporangiaceae; genus Bog-532. Next base: position 17,372 of record CAWHFP010000025.1, on the reverse strand, counting down.
TGCCACGGCGGCCAGCGCCGCACCGCCGAGCGCCTGCTCGCCCACGGAGCCGATCCCGGCCAGACTCCCGGCTACAGCGACCAGACCGCCCTCCAGGTCGCTCACGAACGCGGCACCCAGCGGGACAACCTCATCACCTGGCTGCAGGACCGTCTGGCGGGCTGAGGTTCAGCGGATACCGACGGTCTGCTCGACCAGATCGTGCCGTTCGGCAACGGGTGGGACGCGGCGCTGCGGCCGCTGCAGCATGACCTGGCCGGCCGCCTGGCCCGGACGGACCCCGCCGCCGGACCCGCTGGTGGCCGTCGGCGGTGCGGCTGCGGGCACGATCACGCCGCGTCGTACGGGCCGTTCCTGGCCGCGCGCCCGCAGACCCTGCCGCTGCCCACGGCGAGCTGATCCGGGCCGGGAGCGCCGCCCAGGCCCGGCTGGCCGGGGCGGGCTAGCTGGGGCGGGCTGGCCGGGCCCGCGTTCAGTCGGCCAGGGCGGCGGTGACGGCCTGCCGGACGCTCTCCACCTCGCGGACCTCGATGGCCCCGGTGAAGCCGCTGTCGGGGGCCGCGCTCGGCGGCCGGTCCCGGTCGGCGGGGCCGCCTGCCGGGCCGGGCAGGCCATGGGCGTTGGCCCCGGCCGGGATGATGGCGCGCCGGAAGCCCATCCGCTCGGCCTCGGCCAGCCGCCGGGCCACGCCGCTGACCCGCCGGACCTCACCGGCCAGGCCGACCTCGCCGATGGCGATGACGCCGGCCGGGAGGCTCAGGTTAGAGGTGGAGCTGGCCAGGGCCAGCGCCAGGGCCAGGTCCACCGACGGCTCGGTGAGCCGGACGCCGCCCACCGTGGCCGCGTAGACGTCCTGGCGGCCGAGCCTGATGTCGGCGTGCCGCTGGAGCACGGCCAGCACCATGCCGACCCGGGAGCCGTCCAGGCCCGAGGTGACCCGGCGCGGCATGTCCAGCACGGACGGGCCGACCAGGGTCTGCACCTCGGCCACCAGCGGCCGGCGCCCTTCCAGGGTCACGGTCACGCAGGTGCCGGGGACCGGCTCGCTGCGCTGGGACAGGAACAGCCCGCTCGGATCGGGCAGCCCGATCAGGCCGTACTCGCCGAGGTCGAAGCAGCCCACCTCGTCGGTGGGCCCGTACCGGTTCTTGACCGCGCGCACCATGCGTAGCTGGGAGTGCCGGTCGCCCTCGAAGTTCAGCACCACGTCGACCATGTGCTCCAGCGTGCGCGGGCCCGCGATCGACCCGTCCTTGGTCACGTGGCCGACCAGGATGGTGGCCAGCGAGCGCTCCTTGGCCGCCGCCATCAGCGCGGCCGACACCTCACGGACCTGGGTCACGCCGCCGGGCACCCCGTCCACGCCGCCCGCCGAGATCGTCTGCACCGAGTCGATGACCAGCAGGTCCGGCTGCACGGTCTGCACGTGGCCGAGCACCGCGGACAGGTCGGTCTCGGCGGCCAGGAACAGGTTGTCGCTGACCGCGCCGATCCGGTCGGCGCGCAGCCGCACCTGGGCCGCGGACTCCTCGCCGGTGACGTACAGCACCTTGCCCCAGCCGGCCACCAGCGCCGCCGCCTCCAGCAGCAGGGTGGATTTGCCCACACCCGGCTCGCCGGCCAGCAGCAGCACCGCCCCCGGCACCAGCCCGCCGCCGAGCACCCGGTCCAGCTCGTCCATGCCGGTGGGCCGGGCGCTGGCCGCGCGGGCGTCCACTTCGCCGATGGGCACGGCCGGCGTGCTCACCGGGCCCGGTCCCGGGCCGCGGACCCCGGCCCGGACCAGCCGCGGGACCCCGGCTTCCTCGATCGTGCCCCACGCCTGGCACTCGCCGCAGCGCCCCACCCACTTGGGAGCCTGCCAGCCGCACTCCGAGCAGCGGTAGGCACTGCCCGCCGGTGACTTAGCCATGGCAGGCACATTAACGCTGGGGGGTGACAATCCGGCGGGAGGCGCGGTCACCGCGGCGGATGGAGCAATCGGGCCCGGGGCCAAACTAAGCTTGCTCGACGGGGCACCGTACGCGTGCCGTGGAGGGAAGGGCATTGAGCGACGCAGAACGGCCGGCCCGGACGCCCGTCGTGCTGTCCACGTCGTCTGTCTACCCGGAGCGGACGCCCGACGCCTTCGAGACCGCGGTCCGGCTCGGCTACGACGGGCTCGAAGTCATGGTCTACACCGACCCGGTGAGCCAGGACGTCGACGTGATCCGCAGGCTCATGGACTACCACCAGCTCCCGGTGCTGGCCGTGCACGCGCCCAGCCTGCTGCTGACCCAGCGCGTGTGGGGCCGGGAACCGTGGGAGAAGATACGCCGGTCCCAGGTGCTGGCCGAGCAGCTCGGGGCCAAGATCGTGGTGGTGCACCCGCCGTTCCGCTGGCAGCGCGACTACGCGGTGGATTTCGAGACCGGCCTGGCCGCGATGGAGGCCGAGACCGACATCATCTTCGCGGTCGAGAACATGTTCCCGCTGCGGGCCCGGGGCCGGGAGATCGTCCCGTACGCGCCCAGCTGGGACCCGACCACGATCAAGTGCGCCAACGTCACCCTGGACCTGTCGCATGCGTCCGCGTCCGGCTCGGACGTCATGGCCATGGCCGAGGCGGTGGGCGACCGGCTGGCCCACGTGCACCTGGCCGACGGCACCGGTTCGCCGGTCGGCCCGTTCCCGGACGAGCACCTGGTCCCGGGCCGCGGCAGCCAGCCCTGCGCGGAGTTCCTGCAGCGGCTGGCGGCGACCCGCTACCCGGGCATGGTGGTGCTGGAGGTCAACACCCGCCGGGCCGCGAACCGGGACGAGCGCCTGGCCGACCTGGCCGAGTCGCTGGCCTTCGCCCGCGAGCACCTCAGCCAGGTCCCGGCCCGCTAGGGCCGGGCCGCCCGGGCGCGCCGCCGCCTGCCGCCGAGGGTGCTTGCTGGCGCTAGCAGTGCGTTTGCAATAGCAAGCACTATCGCCGATACTGGGGGTATGCCTCAGGTATCGATGAACTCGATCGGGGAGTACATCCGCGAGCAGCGGGAGCAGGCGAAGATCTCGCTCCGCCAGCTCTCCCAGGCCGCGGGCGTCTCCAATCCCTACCTCAGCCAGATCGAGCGCGGGCTCCGCAAGCCGAGCGCCGAGATCCTGCAGCAGATCGCCAAGGGCCTGCGGATCTCCGCCGAGGCCCTGTACGTGCAGGCCGGCATTCTGGAAGACGAGCCCAGCGACTCCGGCGTGCGATCCGCGCTGCTGGCCGACCCGGCCCTGTCGGAGCGGCAGAAGCAGGTGCTGATCGAGATCTACGAGTCGTTCCGCAAGGAGAACGGCGCCACCGCCGACGTGGACCAGGTGGCCAGCGTTTCGGTGCTGCCCCGGGCGGTCGCGGCCGAGCCCGAGCCGGAACCCGAGCCCTACCTGCCGCCCGCCGCCGAGCGCCCGGCCCGAGCCAGCCGCCGCGACGGCACCTGGGCCGCGGTCACCGACGACACGACCGGCGACCCGACCGGCGACATGGCCGGTGACCCGACCGAAGACACCTCCGGGGGCGGATCGGAACCGCCATCCGGCCGTAACGGATAGCGTGGGACCGTGCTGACAAATGCCATGACGCCGCTGAACATCTTCTTCACGGTGCTGTCGATCGCGGCGTTCCTGTTCGAGGGGTTCGCGCTGGTGGACGCGCTGCGCCGGCCTGCCGCCGCCTTCCTGGCCGCGGGCAAGCAGACCCGGCCGATCTGGCTGATCATCCTGGGGGTGGCCACCGTGGTCGGCGCGGGTTACGCGTTCTACCTGCGCGGCGCCTCGGTGGTCTCGATCCTCCCGGTCGCCGCGTTCGTGGCCGCCGCGGTCTACATGGCCGACGTGCGCCCGAAGGTCAAGGAATTCGGCAACAACCGCTCGCGGTCGTCCTCGTCGGGTCCCTACGGCCCCTGGTAGCCCCGCGGCCACCCCGGTCAGCTCAGTTCGGCAGGATCATCAGGGCGATCGGGACGACCACGATCAGCGTGGCCGCGCAGCACACCCCGCACCACCAGAGCACGGGCAGCTTCGGCCCCGGGGCCATGATGCGGGTCACCCGGGCCGTCATCTCGCCCTCGTGCGCTCCGGCCACGGCCAGGGCGCCGTCGGGAGCGCTGTCGGCGCCGCCGCAGCCCGCCGTGCCGAACCGGGCCAGCGCGCCGGCCAGGGCCCGCGCGGGCCGGGCCCGCAGCGCCCGGTCGTCGGCCAGCATCTCGATCAGCAGGGCCACCGACTGGTGGGCCTCGGCGCAGGTCCGGGACCAGCCGAACGCCCGCCGCAGCGCGGTGAACGGCAGCACCACCAGGTCGTGCCGCTCGCGCAGGTGCGCCCGCTCGTGGGCCAGCACCGCGGCCAGCTCGGCCGGGCGCAGCAGATCCAGGGCGCCCACGCTGACCACGATCTGCGAGCGCAGCCCGGGCAGGCAGTACGCGGCCGCGGCCGGATGGTCGACGACCAGCGCGCCCGGGGCCTTGGGGTCACCCCGGCCCAGCAGGGCGAGCAGGTCCCGCTGCCGCCGCCGGGCCCGGACCACCGCGGTGGTGGAGACGATCAGCACCCCGACCAGCTGGGCCAGCAGGGCCAGGCCCAGGATCAGGCTGCCCAGCCGCAGCAGGACCGGCAGCACCGGATGCCCGGGCAGGAACAGGTCCCCGTGCGCTGATACCCGGGCGACCCGCACGACGCCGTCGGCCACGCTGGCCGAGCCCGGTGGAACACCGATTTCGATCAGGGCACCGATGGCGGCCAGACCCCCGCCCAGCCCCAGTGCCTGCCACAGCAGAATGGCAGCCCCCGGCGATCGCCGGGGCCACCGCGCCGCTCCCAGCGCGACCGAACCTCGTACGCAACCAAAGGCCACAGCGGCGAGCAGGGCCGCGTCGGCCGGTCCAGTCATCAGCCCCCGCCGTCACCTTCGATCTCGTCCAGAGCACCACGGAGCGCGCTGGCTTCTGCGTCGGATACCGACTTGGCGAACCGGGCCAGCGCCGCCGACCGGTCCCCGGTCTGGTCCAGCGCGGTCAGCATCAGCTCGGTCACGTAGGCCTCGCGGGTCGCGGACGGCCGGTAACGCCAGGCGCGGCCGTCGCGCTCGCGGCGGGCGAAGCCCTTCTTGGCCAGCCGGTCCAGCACGGTCATGACCGTGGTGTGAGCGAGGTCGCGTTCGGTGAGCTGTGCGCTGACTTCACGGACCGTGAGTGACTGGGGCGTCCCCCAGAGTACGTCCATGATCGCGCGTTCGAGGTCGCCTAGCCGGTTCACACTGGCCACTTTACCCACGGGAGTTGGCGGCGAATCGCCCATAGCACGCAGAGCGCCTTCGGCCGCCCAAGGCGCCTCAGAGTCGACTGCCGTCATAGGTTTCCGTCCTGGGAATTCGTGGTCTCGCCCCGTCGCTGACGATGGCCGCCGGGGCGAGAATACCCAGCTACCCGGGACCGTGGCGATTATTGCCCCGAATTGAGATCGGGGTCGGCGAACCGGGCGAAGGCCTGCAGGTTGGCCAGGCTCTCGCCGTTCTTGGCCCGCCAGGCCCACTCGCGCCGGATGGCCGACGCGAAGCCCAGCTCCAGGGCCGCGTCGAAGTTGTCGTCGGCGTAGCTGAGCACGCAGCCCAGGATGCGGTCGATCTCCTCGGCCGCGACCGCGGCCAGCGGCAGCCGGCCGACCAGGTACACGTCCCCCACCTGGTCCACGGCGAAGTGCACGCCGTAGGTGCGGCCGTTGCGTTCGAGCAGGAACCGGTAGAACCGGTCGTGGTTCTCGTCCGGCCGCCGGCAGAAGAACGCCTCCACGTGCAGGCTGTGGCGGCCCGCGATCAGCCAGGTCATCGTGGCCAGCTTGTGCTGGCCGGCCAGCTTGACCAGGTAGGCGCCGGGGCTGGGGTTCTCGAACGGCAGGTCCAGCTCGTGCAGGGCCGCCTCGATGGCGGCGGCCGCGGTGGTCTCAGCCGAGGTCTCCGTCATGCCTCCACCGTAGCCCGGGCCTCGCTCACCGCCCCCGCGTACACCCCCAGCAGCCGGTCCACCGCGGCGGTCCAGCCGAACGCCGACGCGTGCCGCAGGGCGCCCGCCGACATCCGGGCCAGGGCCGGCGGGGCCGCGGCCAGGCGGCGCAGCACCCGCGCGTAGTCGGCCGGGTCGTGGCTGTCGACCAGCACCCCGGACTCACCGTCCCGGACCGCGGTGCGCAGGCCGCCCACGGCCGCCGCCACCACCGGGGTCCCGCAGGCCTGGGCCTCCAGGGCGACCAGGCCGAAGGACTCGGAGTGGGACGGCACCGTGACCACGGTGGCGGCCCGGTACCAGTCGGCCAGCTCGGACTGCGGGCACGGCGGCTCGAGCCGGACCACGTCCGAGATACCCAGCCGGCCGGCCAGCTGGGTGACCATGTCCGGGTCGTTGCGGGCGAGCCCGCTCGGCCCGCCCACGAACACCACGGCCAGGCGCCGGGCCAGCTCCGGGTCGTCGCGGACCATCTGGGCCACCGCGTGCAGCAGGATGTCCGGGCCCTTGAGCGGCTGCATCCGGCCCGCGAACAGCAGCACGACCGCGTCGGCGGCCAGGCCCAGCCGCCGGCGGGCGGCCAGCTGGTCACCGGGGCAGAAGACGGACAGGTCGACCCCGGGGTGCACGGTCATGACCCGGGCCCGGTCGGCGCCGTAGAGGTCGATCAGCTGCCGGGCCTCCTCGGCGGTGTTGGCCACCAGCCGGTCGGCCGCCGCCACCACCTCGTCCTCGCCGCGCAGCCGGAACTCCGGCTCGGCCGAATCGCCGCTGGCCAGGGCGGCGTTCTTGACCTTGCCCAGGGTGTGCATGGACTGGATCAGCGGCACCCCCCAGCGCTCCTTGGCCACCGCGCCGACCTGGCCGGACAGCCAGTAGTGGGCGTGGACCAGGTCGTACCGGCCGGGCGCGTAGGCGGCCTCGATCCGCAGCGTCTCGAAGGTGAAGTGGCAGATCTGGGCCGGGATGTCGGCCTTGTCGAGCTCCTGGAACGGCCCGGCGGTCACGTGCCGGACCAGCACGCCCGGGGCCAGCTCCGTCACGGGCGGGGCATCACGGGACACCGCCCGGGTGAAGATCTCCACCTCGGTGCCGCGAGCGGCCAGCCGCTTGGCCACCTCGACCACGTACACGTTCAGGCCCCCGGCATCGCCGGTTCCTGGCTGGTCGAGTGGTGACGTGTGAACGCTGATCGTCGCGATCCGCCTCGGGAAGCTTCGCGGCACGGGCAAGCACCTCCGACTCCACAACCCCGGCAGTTATTTTTATATGCCCACTCACCTGCGGGCGCTCAAGGCGCGGCCGCCTGCTCGTGGGCCCCCTACCGATATCCTCGAACCATGGGAACTCTTGTGCTGCTGCGCCATGGCGAAAGCGAGTGGAACTCCAAGGGCCTGTTCACCGGCTGGGTGGACGTCCCCCTCTCCAGCACCGGGGCGGACGAGGCCCGGGGCGCCGGGCGGCTGCTCCAGGACGCGGGCCTGCGCCCGGACGTGCTGTACACCTCGGTGCTGACCCGGGCCATCCAGACCGCCCACATCGCGCTGGAGGCCGCGGACCTGCTCTGGCTGCCGGTGCGGCGGTCCTGGCGGCTGAACGAACGCCACTACGGCGCGCTGCAGGGCAAGGACAAGGCCCAGACCCGGGACGAGTTCGGTGACGAGCAGTTCATGACCTGGCGGCGTTCCTACGACGTGCCGCCCCCGCCGATCGCCGACGACGACCCGTACTCGCAGGCCGGTGACCCCCGCTACGCGCTGCTGCCGCCCGAGTTGCTGCCCCGCACCGAATGCCTCAAGGACGTCCAGGCCCGGCTGCTGCCGTACTGGTACGAGAACATCGTGCCCGACCTGACCGCGGGCAAGACGGTGCTGGTCACCGCGCACGGCAACTCGCTCCGGGCGCTGGTCAAGCACCTGGACGGCATCGGGGACTCCGAGATCGCCGGGCTGAACATCCCGACCGGGATCCCGCTCCTGTACGAGCTGGACGACAGCTTCCGGCCGACCGTGTCCGGCGGCCGCTACCTGGACCCGCAGGCCGCCGCCGAAGCCGCCGAAGCCGTCAAGAACCAGGGACGGTAAGGCAGCCAGAGCGTAAGGGACACCCTTCCGCTGGGCGGCGAACAGGTGTGGACGCAACTAATCCGACATGTCCGGATAATGGAGAGGCGGCAAACAGTCCGGTAATAGTCGCACGTCGCAGGCCCCTCCCCATGGCGCCCGGCATGGTGCCGTTTACGATCAGGGGTGTGGGCCTGAGCTGTTCCGACGCGCTGCCGCTCGTGACGGGCGGCAGAAGCTGAACACCGAGGGAGCAGCAATGTCGGCAAGCGCGCAGACGGTCAACGGCGGGTGGCAGCAAACCACCGGCCGGGCGGCCGCCAAACTTCCGCCCGGCATCGCGTCCGTCCTTTCCGTGCTGTCCTCCTCGGCCGTGGTGCTGGACGCCGAGGACCGCGTCCTGCAGGCCAGCGACGCCGCGCGATCGTTCGGTCTGGTCAAGGGTGAGCGCCTGATGGCCAGCGAGCTGCTGGCCCTGGCCCGGCAGGTGCGCCGGGACGGTGAGATCCGCGAGGGCGAGTTCGAGGTCCCGGCCGGCGGCGGCATCGGCGGCCACCTGACCAGCTTCGCGGTCCGGGTCGCGCCCCTCGGCGGGGACGTGGGCTGCGAGGGGCTGGTCCTGGTCCTGGCCGAGGACCAGAGCGAGAGCCGCCGGGTCGAGGAAGTCCGGCGTGACTTCGTGGCCAACGTCAGCCACGAGCTGAAGACCCCGGTCGGCGCGCTGGCCCTGCTGGCCGAGACGGTCGAGGACGCCGCCGACGACCCGGACGCGGTACGCCGGTTCGCCGGGCGGATGCGCCAGGAGGCGGCCCGGCTGACCAACCTGGTCCAGGACATCATCACGCTGTCGCGCATCCAGGCCGCCGAGCCGGTGCCGGACCCGATGGCGGTGGGCGTGGACGCGGTGGTCGCCGAGGCGCTGGACCGGTGCCGGATGAAGGCCAACGCCCGCGGGATCGCGCTGGCCGACGAGGGCGACCGCGGCCTCGGCCTCCGCGGCGACGAGGACCTGCTGATCACGGCCATCCGGAACCTGCTCGAGAACGCCGTGGCCTACAGCCCGGAGCGGACCCGGGTGGTGGTCACCACCCGCCGGGACGGGGACCGGGTCGAGATCAGCGTGGCCGACCAGGGCATCGGCATCCCCGAGCGCGACCTGCAGCGCATCTTCGAACGCTTCTACCGGGTCGATCCGGCCCGGTCGCGAGCCACCGGTGGCACCGGGCTGGGCCTCGCGATCGTCAAGCACGTGACGGCGGCCCACGGCGGGTCCGTGACCGTCCGGAGCGTGGAAGGCTCCGGCTCCACCTTCACCATCTCGCTGCCGTTGGAGGCACCCCAGTGACACGTGTGCTCGTAGTCGAGGACGAGGAATCGTTCAGCGACGCGATCTCCTACCTGCTGCGGAAGGAGGGCTTCGAGGTCGCGGTCTGCGCCACCGGGCCGGACGCGCTCAGCGCCTTCGACCGCACCGGGGCCGACCTGGTCCTGCTCGACCTGATGCTGCCCGGCCTGCCCGGCAGCGAGGTGTGCCGGGCGCTGCGGTCCCGGTCCAACGTCCCGGTCATCATGCTGACCGCCAAGGACAGCGAGATCGACAAGGTGGTCGGCCTGGAGCTCGGGGCCGACGACTACGTGACCAAGCCGTTCTCGTCCCGCGAGCTGGTGGCCCGGATGCGCGCGGTGCTGCGGCGGCGCGGTGAGCCCGACGAGGTGACGGTCTCGGCCATGGAGGCGGGCCCGGTCCGGATGGACGTCGACCGGCACGTGGTGACCGTGCGCGGCGGCCAGGTCCAGCTGCCGCTCAAGGAGTTCGAGCTGCTGCAGGTGCTGCTGCGCAACGCGGACCGGGTGCTGACCCGGATGCAGCTCATCGACCGGGTCTGGGGCGCCGACTACGTGGGCGACACCAAGACCCTGGACGTGCACATCAAGCGGCTGCGGGCCAAGATCGAGGTCGACCCGGCCAACCCGCGGCACATCGTGACCGTCCGCGGGCTCGGCTACAAGTTCGACTCCGCCGCCGCTTAGGGCGCTGAGGCCGACGCCGACGGCGACGGCGAGGTGCTGCCGGTCCCGGTGTTCGGCTGAGGCGCTGATGCTGGCCGGGCTGGTCGCCCCGACCTTGACCCGCTTGCTCGCGCTCGGCGTGGGCGCGGGTGGTGAGAACGACGAGTAGTAGGTGCTCCGGGCCTCGACCGGCACCGACAGCTCGACCGAGCCGGAGTTCTGGAAGCTGAGCAGGACCTCCACCGTCGTGCCGGCCGTCAGCGCCTTGCTCAGGTTGCGCAGCACGACCTTGGGCTGCGGGCCCTCCAGGTCGGCCATGCTCTGGGCCGGGACCGCGATCGAGCCCCCGGTCAGCTGCACGGACTTGGCCGCCCCGGCCGTGTCCACGCCGACCAGCTTGTCCGCGGCCGAGCCGCCGTTGTAGACGCTCAGGAACATGCTGGCCGACCCGCCGGCCGGCACCGGCTGGCCGTTCGCGCCGCCCAGGATGAAGGCGTCGGAGACGGTCAGCGCGTCGGCGGTGCCCGCGGCCCCGTTGGCGGCGGGATGGAACTGGAGGACGGGGGCGCCGTTCCCGGCCTCGCACCCGGCGAGGACGGGAGCCAGCAGAGCGACACCGCCGATCATCACGCGGCGCAATAGGCGGCCGCGGCTGCTCCGGATCACGGGTCGGGCCCTCCTCAGGCTCAGGACAGTCAGTACTACGGGACGTCGGAAATCGTAGCGTCCCCGAACCAGCACCGTCCGGCGGGTCGGCCTGATCACCGGTCAGGTCGGGGTGGGCAGCACCGAGACGGCGGAGCCGGGCGTGGGCGACGCCCCCTGAGCGGTGCCCCCGAGCTGCCGGAGCTGGTCCTCGAGCTGGAACCGGCCGGGCCGCAGATTCCGCTGCACGGAGGTGGTCGCGTCCGCCTTGGCCAGCACGATCGTCAGGCCGGCCGGACGGTAGGTGGTGACGAGCACGTGCTCGGCGTCTTCCACCGCCACGGCGGCCGGTCCGGCCGTCCGGGCCAGCTGGTTGACGTCGGCCATCTTGCCGGTCGTGCCGACCAGGTACACCTTCTTCACCCCGGCCTGCCGGGCCTGGGCGGTGACCTCTCTGACGGCCTGGGCGCAGTTGCAGCCGGGCGACACCAGCACCAGCAACGCGGGCAGCAGGCTGCGCACCGAGGTGGCCCGGTGGTTGATGAGCACGGTGCCGGCGGGCAGGCTCGAACTGGCTCCCGTGGTGGGGGCGGACGAGTGGGACAGCACCGGCGCCGAGGCTGGGCTGATGCTGAACACCGAGAGCAAGGTCCCGGCCAGCATGGACAGGGCCACGCAGCTGGCCACCAGGGGCAGCAGCGCCCCGTGCCCGCGCAGCGGGCCGAGCAGGCGGTCCCAGCGGGCCCGGCGGCGGCGGGCGCGGAGCTCACGACGGTAGGCGAGCACGTCGCGGTCGAGTTCCCGGGCGTCGTCCGGGATCTCGATGTCGGCCGGGGGCAGGCCGCCGTCGTCCCGCCCGGGTTCTCCGCCAGGGTTCACACGCTCGCACCTCTCCGGCGTGGCTTCCCACGTCCCTACTAGTATGAAGCCAAATCGGGCCCGCGGCTCCCGGCCGCGGCCTTATTCGATTGCATACGACACGCGACCGGCCGGTTACTCGTTGTCAATGGCGGGGGCTGACTCGTGCCCTGTGACGGGCGGTAAGCAATTCCGGCCTGCCGAAATTGCTTGCATGACCTGGCCTTATAGGGTAAAGGGCATTCAATCGAGCCCCGCCGACGTGGTAAGATAGCCTTCAGCGGAAGGGGTACTTGCCACATGTCTTTCAAGGTCGGCGATACCGTCGTCTACCCCCATCATGGGGCTGCGCGCATCGAAGCGGTCGAGACTCGCACGATCAAGGGCGAGGATAAGACCTATCTGGTCCTCAAGGTCGACAAGGGTGATCTGACCGTACGCGTCCCCGCAGATAACACGGAACTCGTCGGTGTACGTGACGTGGTGGGCCAGGAAGGGCTTGAGCGGGTGCTCGAGGTCCTGCGCGCCCCGCACACCGAGGAGCCCACCAACTGGTCACGCCGTTACAAGGCCAACCTGGAGAAGCTCGCTTCCGGTGACGTGAACAAGGTCGCTGAAGTCGTCCGGGACCTGTGGCGAAGGGACCGTGAGCGCGGCCTGTCGGCCGGTGAGAAGCGCATGCTCGCCAAGGCGCGGCAGATTCTGGTCAGCGAACTCGCCCTGGCCGAGAAGACCAACGAGGACAAGGCCGAAGCCCTGCTGGATGAGATTCTCGCCTCGGGCCCTCCCCAGCGGGTGCCGTAACACATAACGGGCCCCTTATCCGGCCCGGGCGTTACGGCCCGGATAACGGCCTGTGGGACATGTTCAGCCCCGGAACCCAGTGGGTTCCGGGGCTGAGTCGTTTTCCGGCTGCCATAATCGCGCCGGTGCATTCTGCGCCCAGCCCAGCCGCGGCAATTCTTCAATTACCGGAGCGGACACCGTAATGACTGAATCAGGGGCGCGCCACGCCCTGCCCCGGGTCGGCGTGGGCACCGACGTGCACCCGTTCGGCGCCGACCGGACGATGAACCTGGCCGGGCTGACCTGGCCGGGCGAGCCCGGGCTGACCGGCCACTCGGACGGGGACGTGGCCGCCCACGCGATCTGTGACGCCCTGTTGTCCGCGGCGGGCCTGGGCGACCTCGGCGCGCAGTTCGGCACGTCCCGGCCCGAGTGGGCCGGGGCCGCCGGGGCGGCCCTGCTGCGGGAGACCTTCCGGCTGGTGACCGAGGCCGGCTTCACCGTCGGCAACGTGGCCGTCCAGGTCATCGGCAACCGCCCCAAGGTCGCCCCGCGCCGCGCCGAAGCCGAGCGGGCCCTGTCCGAGGCCCTGTCCGGCGCCCCGGTCAGCCTGTCCGGCACCACCACCGACGGCCTCGGCCTCACCGGCCGCGGCGAAGGCATCGCCGCGATAGCCACGGCGCTGATCGTCCCGGCCGCCATCGTCCGGGGGGATGACCCCCCTGGACCCCCCACATTCCCGCCGCGGTAACGGCCGTAGGAGCGGCCACTCGCCGGGCACAAGGCCCGGACTCGCTAGCCGGATAGTTCGCCTCGCCGTTCTAGCGCGGCTCAGTCGTCCTCTGCGCCGGCGGCGGGCCGGGTCGGGGTGCTGCGGACGCGTTCGAACGAGGTGGGTGGCTTCTTCTCCGCTGCGGCCGGCGGGTCCTCGGCGGGGGGCTCTTCGTGGGCCAGTTCGGCCTCGGCGCCGGACAGCTCGGGGCTGGCCGCCGGGGGGCGGCCCTTGGCCGCGACGTCCTCGGGCTCCGACGCTGGCTCCGCTTCGGCGGCAGCCGCTGGCTCCGGTTCGGCTGCTGGCTCGGCCTCGGCCGCCGTCGGCTCGGCCTGGGCGGCGGCGGCTCGCTTCGGGACCGCTGACTCCGGGGGCGCGGCGACGTCGGCGGGAACCGGGGCCGACAGCAGGGTCGGCGTCCGGGCCGCGGGCACGGACTCGTCGCGGTCGGCGGTGGCGGCCGCGGTGGCGGCGGGGCGGGAGCCGTTCTGGGCGGCGGCGACATCCTGGTCGGTCACGGCCGGGAAGCCGTACGGCGGCGTGTCCGCGTCGGACGGGTGCGGCCCCGCCGGCGACGGCGGCTGATCCGGCTGGTCGCCCAGCACCTCGTCGTCGCCGTCGCCCGGGCTGGCGCCCGCGCGGGTGGCGGGCTCGGCGCTGCCGCTGACGGTCCCGGTTTCCGGGGCGGGTTCGTCGGGACCCGCCGCCGCGGTGACCTCGGCCGGTGGCGGGTTCTCGGCGGAGCGACCGTCGGGGCCCGCCGCCGCCGTGACCTCGGCCGGTGGCGGGTTCTCGGCGGAGCGGCCTTCGATGGGACCCGCCGCCGCCGTGACCTGGGCCGATGCTGGGTTCTCGGCGGAGCGACCTTCAACATTATTTATCGAAGGCTGGTTGACCGGCTCCGGCTCGGGCGCGGGCAGCGCGGCCCGGGCCGCCGGACTCGCCGCCAGGGCCAGCGCCGGGCTCGCGATCTCATCCGGACCGGAGGGCTCCGTTGCCGGCCGACGGCACGGTGGCGCCGGACCGGCTGTGCCGCAGCATCGACAGCCACAAGCTGAACGCCAGCATGACCAGGACCCAGGGCAGCGCGGCGATCGTCCCGGCCGTGGTCCGGTGCGGCAGCTTGAGGCCCATCGAGTGGTAGGCGTCGGCCGCGCCGATCAGCCCGCCGGTCACCAGCACCGAGAGCCAGGTGTAGAGCCGGGTCCACCAGCGGGCGTCCCGCAGCATCAGGACGGCCGCGCAGGCGACCAGGAACACCGCGTCGAGAATTCCCGGGTAGATCCGGGCCAGCGTGACCGGGACCCCGGCGTCCCGGGCGATGTCCCGCACCGCGTCGTAGGACAGGGCGAAGGCGGCCGCGATCACGGCCAGAATGCCGATCACCACGGCGACATGGCCGAGCACCCGCGCGGCCCGGTGGCGGAAGCCGTTCATCGCAAATCCCGCGTCCTTCCTTCGCCGGTCACGGAAGCGGTCGGCTGATAAAGGTGACAATTCCTGGTATTCCGCGAAGATCAGCAGAGATCCTACGCATATTGACGCCATTGCGCCCGGCGGCGCGCCAGCCGCCGGCTCGCGGCCGGAGCCGGGCCAGCCGGCCGCACCGCCGGGCCAGGCCCGGGAAAAGCCTGCACGGCCAGTACGTACGATCCCGTAGCCTTGGCCCCGTGACCCTGCGCCTCCATGACACCCTTACTCGCGAAGTTCGCGAATTCACGCCCCTGGTTCCCGGGCAGGTGTCGCTGTACGTCTGTGGGGCCACGGTGCAGGCGCCCCCGCATATCGGCCACCTGCGTTCGGGTATTGCCTTCGACATTCTGATCCGCTGGCTGGAAGCGAGCGGTTATCGCGTGACCTTCTGCCGCAATGTCACCGATATCGACGACAAGATTCTCCGGGCCGGTGACGCCGAAGGCAGCCCCTGGTGGGCCGTTGCCGAGCGGAACCAGCGCGCCTTCACCCAGGCCTACGACGCGCTGGGCTGCCGCCCGCCCACCGTCGAGCCGCGGGCCACCGGGCACGTGCCGGAGATGATCACGCTGATGCAGCGGCTCATCGACACCGGGCACGCCTACGCGGCCGGCGGTGACGTGTACTTCGACGTGCAGACCGACCCCAACTACGGCGAGCTGTCCGGCCAGCGGCTGGACCAGATGCGCGGGGTCGACGACGCCGGCGACACCCCGCACAAGCGCGACCCGCGCGACTTCACGCTGTGGAAGGGGGCCAAGCCCGGCGAGCCGTCCTGGGACACCCCCTGGGGTCCCGGCCGCCCCGGCTGGCACCTGGAATGCTCGGCCATGTCCACCAAGTACCTGGGGCCGGAGTTCGACATCCACGGCGGCGGGATCGACCTGGTGTTCCCGCACCACGAGAACGAGATCGCCCAGTCCACGTCGGCCGGCGACCCGTTCGCGCGGTACTGGATGCACAACGCGGTGCTCGGCGTGGCCGGCGAGAAGATGAGCAAGTCGCTCGGCAACTCGCTGCGGGTCGGGGAGATCCTCCGGACCGTCCGGGCGGTGGAGCTGCGTTACTACCTGGGCTCGGCGCACTACCGTTCGGTCCAGGAGTTCTCCGAGGATTCGCTGGCCGAGGCGGCCGCCGCCTACAAGCGGATCGAAGGCTTCGTCGACCGGGCCACCGAAGCCCTGGGCGACGCGGGCGGGGACCCCGCGATCGAGGGCAACCTGCCGCTGTCGTTCACCACCGCGCTCAACGACGACCTGGGCGTGCCCGCCGCCCTGGCCGCGGTGCACGCCGCGGTCCGGGACGGCAACACCGCCCTCCAGCAGGGTCAGCTGGACGACGTGCGGGACAGCCTGGCGCAGGTCCGGGCCATGCTCGGCGTGCTCGGCCTGGACCCGCTGTCGGAGCCGTGGACCAGCACCGACACCCAGAGCGAACGGCTGCGCGAGATCGTCGGCGCCCTGGTCCAGGTCACCTTGGACCAGCGCCAGTCGGCCCGGGCCCGCAAGGACTTCGCCACCGGCGACGCGCTGCGCGAGGGCCTGGAGAAGGCCGGGATCGCGGTCGAGGACACCACCGACGGCCCACGCTGGGAGATCCGCCGATGAGCGAACGCAGTTCCGGCGGGTCCGGCTCCCGGGGCGGCCGCCGCCCGGACAAGAGCACGCACGCCAAGTCGGGCAAGCCCCGCCCCGGCACCGGCGGTTACGGCCGCAAGAAGCTGGAGGGCAAGGGCCCCACGCCGCCCGCCCACATGCGCCCGGGCCACCCGGCCCAGCGCAAGACGGGTGCCTCGGCGCGGGCGTCGGCCCGGGACCGGGACGAGGCAGGCCCCCGCACCACCGACGGCCCGCGCAGCGGTGGCGGCGTCCGGGGCAGCGGTGACGCCGCCGAGATGGTGGCCGGGCGCAACTCGGTGGTGGAAGCGCTGCGGGCCGCCGTGCCCGCGGTCGCGCTCTACGTCGAGCACCGGGCCCCGACCGACGACAAGATCCGCGAGGCGGTCCAGCTGGCCGCCGAGACCGGGGTCCCGGTCCGCGAGGCCGGGCACGCCGAGCTGGCCCGGCTGACCGGCGGCGCCGTGCACCAGGGCGTCGCCCTCAGCGTCCGCCCCTACGACTACCTGCTCCCCGACGAACTGCTGGAGCGGGCCACCGCCCCCGGCCAGCTGCCCCTGATCGTGGCCCTGGACAGCGTGACCGACCCCCGCAACCTGGGCGCCGTGGTCCGCTCGGTGGCGGCCTTCGGCGGGCACGGGGTGCTGATCCCGTCCCGCCGCACGGCCAGCGTCACCGCCGGAGCCTGGAAGGCGTCGGCGGGGGCCCTGGCCCGCGTTCCGGTGGCCCGGGCTCCGAACCTGACCCGGGCCCTGGCCGCCTACCAGGAAGCGGGCGTGTTCGTGGCCGGGCTCGACGCCGACGGCGACACCCCGGTGGCCGAGCTCCCGGTGGCGGACGCCCCGCTGGCGCTGGTGGTCGGCTCCGAAGGCCGCGGCCTGTCCCGCCTGGTCGCCGACCGCTGCGACGTCGTGGTCCGGATTCCTATCGGGGGTTCGACCGAGTCCCTGAACGCGGGGGTGGCCGCGGGCATCGCCCTGTACGAGGTCGCCCGCCAGCGCGCCACGGCCGAGGGCTAGAGCGGCCGGGGCCGCCGGGCCGCCGTCGGCCCGGGTCGCCGCGGCCGGAATTCGGCTAGCATGGCGGCTGCCCCGCCGGTGTAGCTCAGTTGGCAGAGCAGCCGTCTTGTAAACGGCAGGTCAGC
>CAWHFP010000024.1:0-7734 GCA_963828445.1 uncultured Actinomycetes bacterium | reverse complement strand
CGATGTCCCCGGCCTGGATCCGGTCGTGGATCTCGCGGAACGACGGGTCGAACCGGCGGTTGAACCCCACCATCACCGCCGGCGACCCGGCCCCGATCGCGGCCCAGCAGGAGTCGACCCGGTCGATGTCCAGGTCGATGGGCTTCTCGCACAGTACGGCCAGCCCGGCCTGGACCGCCGCGGTCAGCAGGTCCACGTGGGTGGGCGTGGGCGAGGCGACGACCACCCCGTCGATCGCCGGGTCGGCCAGCACCGTGGCCGGGTCGGGGGTGGCCCGGCCGCCGCAGCGGTCGGCCAGGGCCCGCGCGGCCGCCTCCATCGGGTCACACACCCAGGCCAGCTCGGCGCGGGGATGGGCCGCGATCGACTCGGCGTGCACCGCGCCGATCCGGCCGCAGCCAAACAGGGCAAGTCGGACCATAGGGCCAGGTTACGGGGCTGCCGGAACCGGCCCGGCCCAGGCCCGGCAAAGTGTCAGCGGTCGCGGCTAGCGTGACTGGCTAGGAGGTCGCGATGTCCGCCGAGACCGAGACCGACACGGAGACCGGGAACGAGCACCGGGTCGAGATCGGGGTCAGCCTGCCCGAGGTGCTGCCGCCCGGCACGGCTCTGCCCGACGTCACCGGGCTGGCCCGGCTGGCCGAGCAGGCGGGACTGGACGGCGTGTGGGCCGCCGACCGGCTGGTCAACGACGACCTGAGCACGCTGGACCCGACCCTGACCCTGGCCGCGGCGGCCGCGGTCACCACCCGGGTGACCATCGGGTTCGCGGTGCTGGTGCCCTCGCTGCGCCCGCTGGCGTGGGCGGCCAAGCAGATCGCCACCCTGCGGCACCTGGCCGGGGACCGGCTCCGGCTCGGGGTCGCCTCCGGCGGCGGCTCGGCCGAGGAGTACCAGCTGGCCGGGTTCGACCCGGCAGCCCGGGTCCGCCGCACCGAGGACTTCCTGCGCCTGCTCCCCGGGCTGCTCGGTGGCCAGCCCACCCCGGTCCCGGATCTCCCGGGCGCACCCGTGGCCCGGCTCCGGCCCGCCACGCCGGTGCCGCCGATATGGGTCGGCGGAGCCTCCGCGGGCGCGCTGCGGCGGGCCGTGCGTTACGGCGACGGCTGGCTGTCGGGCCTGCAGCCACCCGACGAGTTCGCGGCCAGCCGCCGTCAGCTGTTCGAGCTGGCCGACCAGGCCGGTCGGCCCCGGCCCCGGACCGGCGTCGGCCTGCACGCGGCGCTCGGGCCCCGGCCCGGCCCCGGGCTGAAACGCGCGACCGTGAAAGCCCTGCAGACCGCGTACGGGCTGCCCACCGACCGGGCCGAGCAGGTCGCGGTGGCCGGGACGCCGGCCCAGGTGGCCGAGCAACTCGACCGGTACGTGGCCGAGGGTGCGGACCTGATCGTGGTGGTCTGTGACCCCGAGCCCACCCCGCAGTCCTGGGAACTGCTGGCCGAGGCCCGGCGGCTGGCTTGACCGGGCCCCTGGGGCAGGAGCCAGGATCGGCCGGGTGACCACACCGACCCCACCGATCCCGCCGGTCCCGCCGGCCTCACCGACCGAGCCGCTGCTGCCCACCGGCGAGTTCTCGCGCCGGACCGGGCTCAGCCTCAAGGCGCTGCGGATCTACGACGAGCTGGGCCTGACCGGGATCGGCCCGGTCCTGGACGACCTGGCCCGCCGCGACCCGGACGGCGTGCTCACCCGCCTGGACCGGCACCTGACCGAACTGGAGCAGACCCACACCGGCCGCCGGCTGCTGATCGCTCACCTCAAAGCCATTGTCCGAGAGCACGAGGAGGACCCGCCCATGTTCCCGATCCAGACCCGCCACGTCCCGGCCCAGCAGGTGATGTCCATGCAGGGCCGGCTGCGCGCGCCGCAGACCGACGGGTTCGTGCGCGAGGCCAGGGCCGCGTTCGCGGCGCACCTGGGCGACCAGCCGTCCACCGGGCCGTTCATCCTGATCTTCCACGGCATCGTGGACCACGAAAGCGACGGGCCGATCGAGGCCGCGCTGGGCTGCCCGCCGGGCACCGAGCCCACCGACCTCATCGGCATCCGCACCGAGCCCGCCCACGACGAGGCGTTCACCCCCATCACCAAGGCGCAGTGGGACTTCCCGGCCATCCTGGCCGCCTACGACGCGGTGGCCTGCTCGCCCGCGGTGACCAGGCGTCCGCGCAGCTCACTGTCGTGCCGGGAGGTGTACCAGGTGGACCCGGCAACCGTCGGGCGGGACGAAATTGTCTGTGATATCGCGTTCCCGCTGGGCTAGCCTGCCCGGGTGGCACACGTCGAGGCGGCGCACGTCGACTACTACCTCCCGGATGGGCGGCTGCTGCTGGCGGACGCCTCGTTCCGGGTCGGTGACGGCCAGGCGGTGGCCCTGGTCGGGGCGAACGGCGCGGGCAAGACCACGCTGCTGCGCCTGATGACCGGGGAGATCACGGCCGACACCGGGTCGGTCACGGTGAGCGGGTCGCTGGGGGTGATGCCGCAGTTCGTCGGCTCGGTGCGGGACGACCGCAGCGTGCGCGACCTGCTGGTGTCGGTGGCTCCCCCGAGCATCAAGCAGGCCGCCCGGGCCGTGGACGACGCCGAGCTGGCCGTGATGGAACGCGACGACGAGGCCGCCCAGCTGGCCTACGCGCAGGCGCTCAGCGACTGGGGTGAGGTCGGCGGCTACCACACCGAGGCCCTGTGGGACACCTGCACGATGGCCGCGCTCGGCACCCCCTACGACAAGGCCCAGTGGCGGTCGGTGAGCACGCTGTCCGGTGGCGAGCAGAAACGGCTGGTGCTGGAGGCCCTGCTCCGCGGCCCGGACGAGGTGCTGCTGCTGGACGAGCCGGACAACTACCTGGATGTGCCGGGCAAACGGTGGCTGGAACAGCAGCTGCTGGAGACCCGCAAGACCGTGGTGTTCGTCTCCCACGACCGCGAGCTGCTGTCCCGGGCCGCCCGCAAGCTGATCAGCGTGGAGCCGGGCCCCGGTGGCAGCGCGGTCTGGGTCCACGGCGGCGGGTTCGGCACCTACCACGAGGCCCGGGCCCACCGGTTCGAGCGGTTCGAGGAGTTGCGCCGCCGCTGGGACGAGAAGCACGCCCAGCTCAAGCGGCTGGTGGCCGACATGCAGCAGTACGCGGCCCGCAGTCCGGACATGGCTTCCCGGTACCACGCGGCCGTGACCCGGCTGCGCAAGTTCGAGGAGGCCGGGCCGCCGCCGGAGCCGCCACGGCCGCAGGACATCACGATGAAGCTGCGCGGCGGCCGGACCGGGCTGCGCGCCGTCACCTGCCAGCAGCTGACCCTGACCGGGCTGATGCAGCCGTTCGACCTGGAGGTCTTCTACGGCGAGCGGGTCGCGGTGCTGGGCTCCAACGGCTCGGGCAAGTCGCACTTCCTGCGCCTGCTGGCCGGGGAGGAGGTGGCCCACGAGGGCCAGTGGAAGCTCGGGGCCCGGGTGGTGCCGGGCTTCTTCGCCCAGACCCACGCCCGGCCCGAGCTGATCGACCGGCCGCTGGTGGAGATCCTGTGGCACGAGCACGCCAAGGACCGGGGCGCGGCCATGAGCGCGCTGCGCCGGTACGAGCTGGACCGCCAGGGTGACCAGCCGTTCGGCAAGCTGTCCGGCGGCCAGCAGGCCCGGTTCCAGATCCTGCTGCTGGAGCTGGCCGGGGCCACCGCCCTGCTGCTGGACGAGCCCACCGACAACCTGGACCTGGAGTCGGCCGAAGCGCTCCAGGACGGCCTGGCCGCGTTCGAGGGCACGGTGCTGGTGGTCACCCACGACCGCTGGTTCGCCCGGTCCTTCGACCGCTACCTGGTATTCGGCGCGGACGGGCGGGTCCGCGAGACCCCCGAGCCGGTGTGGGACGAGGCCCGGGTCGCGCGCAAACGCTGACCCTCAGTAGGCCCCAGACCCGCGCAGCACCGCCGAGCAGGTCTTCCACAAGATCTGCACGTCGAGCGCGACCGACCAGTTCTCCACGTAGCGGACGTCGAGCCGGACCGCCTCGTCGTAGGGCAGGTCAGAACGGCCGCTGACCTGCCACAGGCCGGTGATGCCGGGCTTGACCTTGTGCCGCCGCTGCATCTCGTAGCCGTACTTCTCCACCTCGGCGGGCAGCGCCGGCCTGGGCCCGACCAGGGACATCTCGCCCAGGGCCACGTTGATCAGCTGCGGCAGCTCGTCCAGCGACCAGCGGCGCAGCCAGCCGCCGACCCTGGTGATGCGGGGGTCGCGGCGCATCTTGAACAGCATGCCGCCGGTGGATTCGTTGTGCTCGGCCAGCTGGGCCTTGCGGGCTTCGGCGTCGACCACCATGGTGCGGAACTTCCACACCTGGAAGTCGCCGCCGTCCTTGCCGACCCGGGTCTGCTTGAAGAACACCGGCCCGTGATCGGTGAGCCGGATGGCCATCGCGATGGCGGCGAAGATCGGGGCCAGCAGCGTCAGCATGGCCGCGGCCGCGGCCCGGTCGAACAGTCCCTTGATCACCCGCTTGGCCCCGCCCAGTTCGGCCTGGTCGACGTGCAGCAGCGGCAGCCCGGCCACCGGCCGGATCGTGGTCCGCGGGCCCGCCACGTCCAGCAGGGCCGGGGCCACGCACAGGTCGGTGCTGGTCGTCTCCAGCTCCCAGCCGAGCTGGCGGAGCCGGGTGCCGTCCATCTCCGGGCAGGAGAGCACGGCCACCGTGTCGGCGCCGAAATGGTCGACGGCGGCGGTGATGCTGTCCAGCCCGCCGAACACCGAGATGCCGCCTACCTTGGGTGGCCGGCTGGACCCGGCCAGGCAGGCGCCGACCACGGACATGCCGTGGTAGCTGTGGCGGCTCAGCACCAGCGACAGCTCGGCCACGGCCGGGGCGTGCCCGACCACCACCACCCGGCGCAGGCACTGGCCGGTGCTGCGCATCTTGTGCAGGTGCTTGCGCAGCCAGTAACGCATGCCCAGATCGAGCAGGGCGGTCGACGGCATGGCCAGCGCCACGTAACCGCGGGCGATGTCCAGCTTGAAGGCGTAGGAGAAGATGGCCACGGCCGCGGTCAGGCAGACCGCGGCGTTGCCGATGCGCCGGAACTCGTCCGAGCCGACTCCGATGAACCGGGAGTCATACCCGCCCGCCAGGGCCACCGAGGCCGCCCACAGCAGCGGCAGGGCGCAGGTGAAGACCAGGTATTCCACTGGCTGTGAACCTTGGCTCACAAACCGGGCCTGGATGGCGATCACGCCGGCCACGACCCCGCAGGCGAAGTCGCCGATCGCGGCCCGCCACAAATAGGCCCGGGCCCAGGCCGCAGAAGTCTGCGCAGCCAGAAGGGCCTGACGTCCGGGCAGCGTCCCGGCAATTGCTGACTGACCGGCCACCGTTACCGGTCCCGGCCCGGTCGACGCATAATTTCGCTGCCACCGCTTCTGGCCACCGGGGCCACCTCCCCCTCTTCCGCCGTTTCCGGCGCGTAACCAACGCTGCTCCCAGGTCCGCGATCAGCGGGATGCAGCGGTTCAGGGAGACGTTTAGAAGACCTTCAGTGACCCTCGCGTGATACACCGGCCGCCTTTTTCTTGTCGCACTTTTCTGTACTTAATCAATTACGTAGCGTGAATTAAAAGGGAACCCGAAGCAGCTACCTTCGGTAATATTTAAATTACTTTTAGTCAAAAGTAGCCGGTCATGACGGTCTCGCCCAAAAATTTAACTGGTTATTGGCCGTCACTCGTATCAGGAGAAGATCCACAACGTTCCAGTGAGCAGTTCCTCAGTCGGTGAGCTGGGGACGGGAACAGGTGATCACTCATGGAACCGTTGCCGCTGAGCATCCCGGCTGACCGGCCGCTGTCGGTCCTGGCCATCGGCGCGCATCCCGATGACATCGAGATCGGCGCGGGCGGGACGCTGCTCACGCTGGCCCAGAGTCAGCCCGGGCTGCGCGCCCACTACGTGGTGCTGACCGGCACGGCCAGCCGGCAGGACGAGGCCCGGACCGCGGCCCGATCCTTCCTGCCCGGCGCGGATCTCAGCGTCGACCTGCATGACCTGCCGGAAGGCCGGCTGCCGGCCGTCTGGGAACGGGCCAAGGACGCGCTCGAGCAGGTCGCTCGTTCATGCTCGCCCGACATCGTCATCGCGCCGTCGCGCGACGACGCTCACCAGGATCACCGCACGATCGCCGAGATCGTGCCCACCGTCTTCCGCAACCAGCTCTACCTGGCCTACGAGATCCCGAAGTGGGATGGCGACTTCGGCCGCCCGGGCACGTACTTCCCGCTGACGACCGAGGTGGCTCAGCGCAAGGTCGAGCTCCTGCACAAGTGCTTCCCGTCCCAGCAGCACCGTGACTGGTGGGACGACGAGGTCTTTCTCGGCCTGGCCCGGCTGCGCGGCATGGAGTGCCGGGCGCCGTACGCCGAGGCGTTCTTCTGCGCGAAGCTGGTCATCGGCCCGCCGCCTTCGTGAGCGGCGCCGGGTTTCCGCCCGGCCGAGCTGGTTTTGATCGACACGCCCAGATTCTTACCTGGACCCCAGGCCGTACCGGCCGTTCCGGCGGTCTTGGCCGCTCCAGGTGATCCCGCTGCCCATCGGATCAACCATCGGATCAACAAGAAGAGGGGGATCAATGGCCGTCCACATTGATCTTGACGTTCCACCCGAAGAACTGAGACAGCACATCTACCGCGGTGACCTGGTCATCCTGACCCGGCTGCAGGCCGTCAGGGACTTCGTCGAGCACACCCGCCAGCAGCTCGCGGAGCTGTTCGCTCCCCACGACCCCGAACACGCCCACGAGCACTTCGAGCCCGCCGAAATGGCCAGGATGCTGGGCGTCTGGAAGCCCAGTTTCATCCACTCCGACATTTCCCGGAAGCTCGTGCGCGAGATCATCCGTACCGCCGGTTTCCCGGTGGCGGACACGCACTACGACGTGCCCAAGCCGCGAACTTCCTTCCCGGTCGGGCACCTCACGACCGGGGTGGCCTTCGCCTTTCCCTGGCACCGGGACGTCTGGTACAGCGCACCGGCTCAGCAGGTCAACTGGTGGCTGCCCATTTTCCCGGCCCGCGAGGACAACGCCATGGCCTTCGACCTGGCCAAGTTCGCGAACGAGGTGCCGAACAACTCGGCTGACTTCGACTACTACGACAACAACGCCGGCCGCCTCACCGCGGCCAGCCAGGTCACCAAGGAGGCCCGGCCCCGCCCGGGCGCCTACCAGCACCACGCCGGGCACGAGCTGATCCTGCTGCCTTCCCCGGGGGAGGTCCTGCTGTTCTCGGGCGCGCAACTGCACACCTCGATTCCCAACACGTCGGGCCGGGCCCGGTACAGCGTCGACTTCCGCACCGTCGACCGGCAGGACCTGCTGGCCGGACGGGGGGCCCCGCTGGTGGACGCTCGCTGCACCGGCACCGCCATCCGTGACTTCCGCAACATCGAGACCGAAGCCAGCTTCGACGAGGACATGGTGGTCGAGCTGTTCGGGCCGCCGCCCGCCGACGCGATGCTCGTGTTCGGCAGCGACGAGGCGGAACGCTCGGCCAAGTCCGTGTGAGCCCCTGAATCACCGGCGTGGTGAGCCCCCGGCCGAGCCTGGCCGGGGGCTCACGGCGTCCGCCCTCGCGGTTTCGGCCGGCGAATGGGTCACTGTGAGCTTGCTCACCGTATTCCCCAGAAATCACTTTACGAACGTCCTGGCCGTATCACCGCCGGTGGTCCGGTGCTCATATGCACAGCGCCCGGGCGA
>CAWHFP010000023.1:0-140691 GCA_963828445.1 uncultured Actinomycetes bacterium | reverse complement strand
CATCCATGGCGACGCGGGCATCGGAAACGTGCTGCACGACAGCCACGGCAAGCCAGTAGTGATCGACCTCGACGGCTTCGCCATAGGTCCTCGTGAGTGGGACCTCGGCCTGACAGCCGTCTACTACGACAGCTTCGGCTGGCACACACTTGAAGAGTACGAGACGTTCGTTCACGTCTACGGCTTTGACATCAGGCGATGGCCCGGCTACCCAACCATGCGGGCTATCCGCGAGTTCCTCATGGTTACGTGGGTCATTCAAAAAGCTGGAGAAAGCGAGCGGACAGCCGCCGAGGCTCGAAAGCGGATCACGGCACTCCGAAACAACACCAGCCGTAAAGATTGGCAGCCGTATTGACTACTCTTATGCAGGAGCGCGTGAACCGAATTTGCCCTATACGGCGACATGGATGCCGACGCACAAGCGAACAGCTCGCGTTTACAGTAAGACAGAAACGAGCTTAACATTTCCAGGGGTCAGGGCAACACCCTATCGACTAAGGCATCGGCATGTCATTGCTGCTCAGCGGGTTCGAGGGGTCCGGCTGGCGTGTCAAACACCGACGAGTCCAACGCCGTCGACCCAGACGGCCCGCTATTCAGATAGTTTGTTACGGTGTTACGCAGTTGATCGGCGTAATTATAGATCTCTTCAAGAGACCGAATTGGCACGCGAGTCTCAGTCTTGTTCTTATCAAAGACGCCCAGGTACCTTTGCTTCCGGTTGAACCACAGGCGAGCAATTGGTTTCCGGTTGTTGTTGTCAAGAATAACGGCATAATATGACTTGCCGTCCCGACCGATAACACGGTCAGCTGAGACATCACTGCAGACTATTGCACGCACAATGCGGTGACCTTCAAGTTCTTCATCTGTCGTGATGACGTCATCTTGAAGATCACCATCATCGGAGGAATCCGGTGTCAACGCCTGGACAGGACTCTTGGTCTCCGCAGTGGCCATCTTGCTATCGTCCCCTAGAGCAGTGTTCAGCTTTCCTCTAACCTGCTCGTTCAAGAACTGATTTGTGGCCTTGACCACCAAAGGCGAAAATTCTTCGCGAATGCGTTGGGTGATGTTCTTGCCCGGATAAATCTGAGCAGCGAAAAGCCGAATAAATTCACTTGACGGCTCTTTGAACTCAGCGGCCAGCAAGCGCTTGATTTGACCAATGTATTTCAGTTCACCGGCAGCACTGACGACTGAGTCGAGGTCAAACGATTCTTTCGACAGCTTAGCGACCTCGGGTAGCAGTGTTTCATCAATAGCTGTTAGGTCGAGAACCAGGTAGGGCTTCTTATCCATCCGGTTTGGGCTATCGAGGTCTGTATAGAACTCGTAGGTTTCACCATTGGTGAGGATTGCGACTCGCGCATTGGTGACTGCAAAGTAGCGGTAGAGCTGCGAAGCGTGGTCCACGCACAGAGGTTCAGAAACCTTTTTGACCTCTATCAGGATTTGAACGTCGCCGTTATGCACCAGGGCATAGTCAATCTTTTCACCTTTTTTGATCCCTAGGTCAGCCACGAATTCAGGGGTTACTTCCAGCGGATTGAACACGTCGTAACCAAGCACGGTACTGATAAAGGGCATTACGAAGGCATTCTTAGTACCCTCTTCGGTCGCTATGCTGGCCTTCTGGTTGCGTACCTTCGCAGCGATCTCTTGAACCTTGTCCGCAATGTCCATATCGTCACCGTTTCGCCTAATTTTTCAGCGGCTGCGCTCGTGATGCCACTTGCTTCTCCTGGCGACACGGCGCACTGCTGCATCGATTCATAATCCTGACGCGCAAGCAGTTGCCCCGGAGTACATGATTGGGCGATCTCCTGTGACAAACATTCCGACACGTAACGGACCGCACGACCGAGCAGCGCAGTACACCAGGCCGCCGACGTGGATAAATGGTTGGCAAAGCCCTCCACGGACTGTCCGATTTGGGAGCGAGCTGCCGACGATCTGCGCAGAAGTCACGCGCTGGGTGAAGGCGAGAAGCCTTTACCCCCGGGCGCCCGCATGTGCTAACTGGAGCCCGCGCCTGATTGAGATGCGATGCGCCAAAGCCGCGAGGGGGAAGCTTGCTCGTGGAACTCGACTACTGCGCGGCTGTCACCGGCCCTGGCGAGACGTTGCCGGAACTCGCGCAGATAATTGACGCACCGGGCCGACCGTATCTGTTCGCCGGCGGCCAGTGCTTTGAGAGCCACGCCGCAGGCCTGTTCGGCTTCGCCCGCGGCCATATGGGCGTCGGCGAGGACGATGGTGGCGAAGAAGTCGCTGCGCAGAAACGTCAGGTCATCGACGGCTGCGACGCTGGCGCTGGCGTACTGGGCCGCCTGGGTCGGCCGGCCGAGGTCGCGCAGGCAATGGCCGAACTCGGCGGATAGCTCGGCCTCGTTGAAGTACTGAATCCATGGCGGGTCGTTGTCTGGCGTGCGGCGCTCGAATTCGCGCACCGCGTCGGCCAGGGCGCGGTCGCAGCCCGTGGCGTCACCGATCCGGGCCAGCGCGCGGGCTTCCATGGTGTGGAAGTGCGAGACGAGGGTGGGCGTGGCGATGCCCTGGGTGCCTGTTCTGGCGGCGCGTGCGAGGTTGGCGGCTTCGCTGTACCGGCCGAGGTAGGTGGCCTGGTGGCTCATGGCGTCCAGGATGCTCGCGCCGAGCAGCCGGTCCCCGCCGGCTTGGGCGAGCGCGAGGGCCTGAACGAAATACCGCTGGGCCAACGCGCTGCCCGGCATGCTGTCGTAGCTCATCCAGGCGGCCAGCAGAGTCGCCTCGGCCACGGCCGAGAACAGTGCCCGGCCGATGGTCTCGGTGTACTGGCCGTTCAGCAGGCGGGCGGCGTCCGCGTCCAGGTATTGGATCAAGGCTGTCCGCGCGTGGCCTCCGCCGAACCGGTCATCGAGCTGCCTGAACATCTCGACCGTGGCGCGGAACCTCTCGACGTCGGCCAAGCCGATGCGGACCGGCCGCGGTGCATCGCTGCCAGGTGTGGTGCCGGAATCGACCAGCCAGTGCAGTGACGCGTCGTTCCAGGCGTGCGGCTCGGGCTCTCCCCATGACACGGCCAGGTGGCTGAGATCGGCTTGCCACAACTGGGCCAGATTCCCGGTGGCCTCCGCCACGGTGGCTGGGTAGACCAACCCGGCCTCGGCCGAGGGACTGTTTGCTGGGGTCTGCCGACCGGGAACGGGCGATGTCCCAGCGGGATCAGCGGCCAGGCCGAGGGCCTGCCGGGCGGCACGAGGCATCCCCAGGCCGACAGCGAACGTCTGGAACGTCGAGGAGGCGCGCGGGGTGCGCTTGCCGGTCATGTACTCGCTCAGCCGACCCTGCGGTATACCGGTCAGCTCAGAGATCTGGCCCTGCGTGACTTTGTTGGCGCCGAGGATGGCGATAACGCGGCCGAGATCGTGCCGAAGGCAGGCGTCGAGCACGTCAGGACGCGCGCAGACCTCGGCCACGGTCGTGCGGACATCGGACACGCTTAAAGCCATAGGCGCGCTTCCCGTTCCCTTGGTCGCTCGCCATGAGTGACGTTTCACTCGGAACGTCAATACCACCATGAGATATCGGGGGAAGATGCGCAGAACGGATCAAAGCGCCTGCCGAAAATTGTGCCGATTTCGGCAAGACAGCTTGAAGCGTGACGCTACGGGACTGTTAATCCAGCGGCAGGACGTAGGTCCCTCGGCCCTGGATGGTGACGGTCAGCCCCTCCTCAGCCAGCACCTGCAGGGCATGACGGACGCTGCCCCGGCTGACGCCGTACTCGCCCATGAGCTGAGACTCGGACGGCAACGGCTGGCGGGGCGGGAACTCACCCTTCTCGACGCGCGCCCGAAGGATGCCCGCTAGCTGTCTGTAAACGGGCACGGGGTCCAGCGGGTTGATCGTCACAGCATAGATGGTATTGACCAGGCTAAACATACCTATCAGTTAGATACGGTCATGACTGTATGTATACGTTCTAGACGTTCATGTACAGGCATGGACGAGTGATCTATGCTGGGCACTGTTCGCGGGACTGAGCAACGCCCAGGCCGTACCGCGAGTTTCTCCTCGGCAGGGTCGGCAGCGTCCTTCGGATGCTCGTTCCCACGGCCCAGCCGGGGCTCTCGAATCGGGCGCTGGCAGAGGCGATGCACTATGCGCGTTACAGCAGACCAATCCGCCCGACGAGAACACGGCCACCGATACCGATCGTCAAGCCATGTACGCGGTCGCCGCGAAGCTGCACGATTTCGGTTTCGGTATCCGGCTTCCCAAGGACAAGCAAGTCGGCACCTGGTCATCCTGAATGCCAAGCGCGCCTGCAGTGAGATCACCGTCCATGACGAGCGGCTACGTGATCTGGGACTACTGGCCCTGGAGCGGCGCCGCGACCGACCCGGCCGATCTCGCCGGGGTGGTCCTGTCCCTGCTCGGCCCAGCCGCCATCAGCACACGACCTGTCGTTGACCGCGGACCCACGCTCAAGAGCCGCGTGGGCCGGGCACTGCGAGAACTGGGGCTACACGTCACGATGGCCGTTTACGAGGATGCCGACGCCTTGGACGTGGCTGTTGAGGTGGTGATCACCAATCCGGCCGCGCCCTTCTGCGGCCTCGTACGCGTGGCGGACGATGCCCGCATCACGTGGCAGTGCGAGATCGGCGGCCCGGCCGCTGAATGCGCGCTGGCCGTCACTGACACCATCGTGCCGCTTCTGATACATGGCGCCGACGGCATGCGCCAAGCGTGACCAAACGACCCTCGCCGTGGCGCATAAATACGTCTGACAGATACGCCCTACATGCACAATTTGCCCTAAATTTATACCCATTGCCTTAAATTTATACCTATTTTCAACTTGAGCATCCCTTTGATGCTTAACCGACCAGCGATCTCTCTTTTGACATCCTACCGGTTTTAAGTCATCGATGACCTATTTACCTTATAGGGACGACCAAGTAAACCGTCTGCCGAAGCTCCGCGTCTTTACTTGGTCTGGTGTCAGCAGTCATCGCAATAACCGTGCCAAACTGGGCTATATCGTAGCGAAGATATCGGACACGTTCTGAACACATACCTAAAGCATACGTGAAGGGATCGTCCATGAAGGTATTTCTCCGAGACGTCAATCGTCGTCAGAGATTTTTTATAGCCGCTGTTGCAGCTATAGCTATTCTGATCTTTGCGGCTGCAGAGCTAATGACTCCGAGCGCTGGAAGTCAGAGGATGGCAGTAGCTCAGCTGCGAGCCTACATACCTAGTAGCTATCTATACCCGGACGGGTGTCCTGTACTGCAAATAGTCAACGTCCGCGGAACAGCTGCATCAGGAGATCACGGTAATTCTGACACTACCACAAATGACTTCTCTAGAGATTTTGTTCAACTAACGAGCAATGCTCACTATCCTAAGCCCGCGAACCAGTTCATCACATATAACACACCTACGCTCAGTACTCTTTTTAATCCGCTAGGCGCTTCACATGATCTAAGCTCGGGCGTCACTAGCACGAACAAATTCTTGCTTCCAATGCTGAAGAAGTGTCCAACAACCATCTTCCTACTAGACGGATATAGTTTTGGCGCATGGATCCTAAAGGATGTATACAATGCGCTCCCTAGTAGCGAGCGCAAGAACGTACTGCTCGTCGCATTTGGTGATCCGACCTTCGATCCTTTCCAAAGCGCTGATGATGCCGGCACTTATCACCACTGGCTGACCGGCATAGGAAAATGGTTCGCCTACACTGGTCCGTATACCGTTACTGCGGGCCGCAAGAATCCGTATGCGGGTTATACAGGGCCACAGGTCTTGGATACCTGCTTGAAGGGCGACCTGGTATGCCAAGGCGCTGTCGGTCCCAATGCAGTAAAAACACATTTTTCGTATACGAACGATAATCCCGACGGCTGGGTCCAGAAAGCGGCACAGTGGGCATTCAACCGGTGGGATGCGGGAATTCCCCTCACTTAGCGACCGCCCCCGGTATGTAGCTTTGGAAAACACTAGTTGGGCGATGCCCTTCGGCCCGAACTCTGATACTTCAAAGGCCGAAGGGCATCGTCCGAATGTTATTCGTGCCCTTAGTTGCCCTCGAAGTAGCCTCGGACGGCCTGATATTCCCGGAGCGCTTGATGCCCAGCCCACTGCGGCTGTTGCCGCACACGTCGCAGACGCTCGCTACGCCCGGCATCCGGCCACCTGCTGCATAGTGGCTCCCGCGAGGAGTTCTCTGTGCGTATTGATCGGTTATTAGCGGATCAGCGACTCGGCTGCCATCTTCATCAGCACCAGTCCTTCGAGGTGGTGCTTGAAGTCGTCCTAGTGAACGACAGAGAGCTCACCAACGTCGCGCGCTGGGCGAAGAACCTCAGCTCAGACTGTGATTTGCGTCACTTTTACAAGCCCGTCAGGCTGGCGATTTTAGAGCGTTTAATTGAGTGCACACCGGTCAAGGGTGGCTTGCGCTTTCGCAGGTCAGCACAGCGATTCGAATTAAATACTTACCATGGAGACGCTCTGCCGACTGAGCTAACGGGGCGAGTGTTCAGTTGTCACGCTTGGGGTTTGGCCTGGCAACGGGTCCCTGGAAGGGTGTTCCCCCACCGGCCTAGGAGAGCCTACCGTACTCCAGCCGTCCTCGCGCCTGGCCTTTGAGACCACCCGCGCGGCGCATTGTTCGGGCGGGCCGAACAGTGTGTGCGGGAGTTGGCACTTTTTCGCAGGTGGGAGCGGTGACAGGCTGCGGGTGACGGTCCAGTGCGGGCCGGCCTGCACCCTTCGGAGCCCATTGTGACTGAGACCGCCATCGCCTCGGCTGGACCGGGTACCGCCCGGGTCGCCCTCCGGGTGCCGCCGAACTTCTTGGCCATGGCGTTCGGGCTGGCGGGGCTGGGCGAGGTGTGGGAGGTCGCGCGGCCGGTGCTGTCGCTGCCGCAGGCGGTTCCGGACGTCTTCCTGGCCGCCAGCGCGGTGGTGTGGGCGGTGCTGGTCGCCTTGTACCTGGCTCAGGGGTGGCGCCGCATCCTGGCGGACGTCCGGGATCCGGTGCTGGGGGCGTTCACGTCGCTGATCGTCATCACGCCGATGATTCCGGCCGTGGCCCTGGCCCAGGCCAACCTGACCTGCGGGCGCGTGGTGGTCGGCGCGTTCGCGGTGGCCACGGTGCTGCTGGGCGGGTTCCTGACCGGGCAGTGGATCGTCGGGGACCTCGAGCCGGGGAAGGCCCATCCGGGGTACTTTCTGCCCACGGTGGCGGGTGGCCTGGTCGCCAGCGGGTCGCTGGCCCAGGTGCAGCTGCGGGACGCGGCCGAAGCGACGTTCGGTATCGGGGTACTGTGCTGGCTGCTGCTGGGATCGCTGATCCTGAACCGGCTGTTCTTCACCAAGGCGCTGCCGGCTCCCCTGGTGCCGACGCTGGCCATCGAGCTGGCGCCGCCGGCCGTGGGCGGCCTGGCCTGGTTCGTGATCAACGGCGGCACCATCGACGTGGTGGCCAGGGTGCTGGGCGGGTACGCCGTGCTGATGGTCCTGGTCCAGCTGCGCTTCATCCCGCTCTACCGGAGCCTGCGGTTCTCACCCGGCTTCTGGGCGTTCACCTTTTCCTACGCGGCGGCGGTCAGCGACGCGATCGCCTGGCTCCGGGCCGGCGCGGTGCCCGGCGGCACGGCCCTGACCGTGGTCCTGCTCGTCCTGATCACCGGATTCACCGGGGTCATCGCGGTCCGCACGGTCCGGCTGGCCCAGCGCGGGCAGCTGTTCCCCGCCCCTGCTTCGCCGCCGGACGCCGGCCGAGACGGGCCAAGGTTGGACAAAAGCCCTGATCAGAGTCTGTTACGTGACGAGCGCTACCTTGACACGGGCGATCGCGGATACCGAACATGATCTTGGGACGACTGATGATTCGGGGGGATCGTGGTCAGGAAACTATCCGCTGAGGTGCTGGGCACCGGCCTGCTGGTGTACCTCGCCGTCGGGGTGGCCACGCTGGGGCACGTTCAACTCCTCGCCCCTGTACAGCACGTCGCGGACCGGGCTCGGCACCGACGGCTGGGGCGCGGCCAGCCACATCACATCAGCGCCGGTGGCGCGTTCCTGGTCGAGGTGGTGCTGACCGCGGTGTTCGTGTTCGCCGTGCTCCAGGCGACCAGCCGGACCGCCAACGCGGCGGTGGCCGGAGTGGTGGTCGGGTTCGCCCTGACCCTGGTCCACCTCATCGGCATCCCGATCACCGGAACGTCGGTCAACCCGGCCCGCAGCCTGGGCCCGGCCCTGATCGTCGGGGGCACCGCCCTGAGCCAGGTGTGGCTGTTCATCGTGGCTCCGCTGGTGGGCGGGGTCCTGGCCGCTGGCCTGCACCGACTGCTGTATCCGGAGGCGGACGAGAGCCTGGCCTCGGGTGACCTGCCCACGGCGGCCGTGGACTGACGCTCCGGGCTTTCTTCGGACAGACGGGCATAGAAGGGAACCGAACGGGGAACTGGAACCGTCGGAACTTCAGGTCCGGAAATATCCGGGCCCGGTTGAACGGCAGGAAGCTGTAACGCTCGGCGACGAGGCGGAAGCGACTTGGGACTACGTGTGAGGCAAGGGTGGCACAAGACACCGGTTTTGGTGTCGAATAGGTGCGTAGCCGATCAAAAGCCAACCCGAGCGCTCGGAACGACACAACGTCCTGAAGGGTACGTTTTCCAGCCGCGACAGCAACCATAGACAGGGTGTCCTCATGCGATCCGCGCATTCGCGACCGGTCACAGTGGGCCTGGCCACCGGTCTGTTCGTTATCACCAGCGGCGTGACCGGCACGGCCATGGCCGCCGTCTCGCCGTCCGCGTCGGCCAGCCCGTCGGCGTCGGCCCTCACCGCCAGTTCTGCGGCCGCGGCCACCTCCGCCGCCTCCAGCAGTGCGTCCGCCACCCAGGCGTCCAGTTCCCCCAGCGCGAGCGACCCCACCACCAGCGCGACCCCGACGCCCACCCCCACGCCCAGCAGTACCGGTTCCAGCAGTAGCTCCGGCTCCGGCAGTTCGGTCAGCGCGACCGACCCGCCCAGCTCGACTCCGACCCCGACGCCGACGCCCACCGGCTCGGGCAGCACCACCCCGCCCGCGACCCCGGCCGCAGACGTCACGGTGACGGCTTCGGCCACCAAGATCCAGGCGGGTGGGACGGTGCTGTTCCGGATCGCGGCCTGGAGCAACCTGAAGGATGACGGGTCGATGGTCATCACGGTGGTACCGACCGTGAAGTCCCCCGCGCTCACGCCGGCCTTCACGGCGGGCTCGTGCTCCAGCACCACCTGCTCGCTGAGCCTGCCGGCCAGCAAGCCGACCACGCCGCAGACCGAGGTGCAGGTCACCGTACCGAAGAGTGCACCAGCGGAGACGTTCAAGTTCAACGTCACCCTCACCGCGAACAACGGCGGGTCCAAGGCCACCAAGTCGGCCGCTCAGACCGTCACCGTGGCCAAGGCGGCCAGTTCCAGCCCGACGGCGTCCAAGTCGCCGTCCGCGGGCAGCGGAGACGGCTCGACGACCACGCCGGCCGGAGACGGGTCCACGGCCACCATCTCGGGCCTGTCCGGCTCCCTCGGTGACGGGACGAGCATCCCGGTCGGGCCGCTCCCGGCCGTGGCGGGCGTGTCGACCACCATCCCCGGGGGCAACGCCTCCAACCTGTTCCCGCAGATCAGCCCGTCGTCCACGCCGTCCCCGGCGGCCGGCACCCCGGCCAACGCCAAGGGCGCGCAGCCGGTGGCGGACTCGTCCCGGATCCCGCTGGCCCTGGGCAGCTCGGAGTTCGGCGCTCAGATCGTCGGGCTGATCGTGCTCCTGCTCGGCGTGGCCATCGCCGTCACCCGGCTTTCCATCCGCCGCAAGAGCACCCCCGGCACCAAGTAAGCCTCCGGCTGACAAGGCTGAGCCCAGTTCTGTGCACTGCTGCACAGGACTGGGCTCAGTTGCTGCTGGGGGGCGCCCGGGCGGTCAGGGCTTCTTGGGGGCGATCAGCTCGACCTTGGGGCGGATCTGGCGCATGGTGCTGGCCAGCTGGTCGGCCTTCATGGTCGGGGACACGACTTCGCCGAAGGTGTCGTTGTCGAACCACGCGCACATGGCGACGCTGCCCGGCTCGGAGGCGGTGGCGTTGACGCAGACCGCCTTGCCGCCCAGGGAGCCCGCGCTGGTGATGGTGGCGCCCTTGAAGCGCTTGGTGAAGCTGGCCACCGAGTCGACCGGCGAGGCGTTGTCCAGGTTGCCGCCGATGAGCAGGACGATCTGCGGCGTGCTGCCCGCGTTCGAGTTGCCCGCCTCGTAGACGCCCTCGACCACGTTCCGGGCCTGGCCGGAGCTCATGCTGACCACGTCCTGCCGCAGCTGGCTGACGTTCATCTGCTGCTCCAGCGCGGGGCGGCGGACGAAGGCGTTGAGCTGGCTCGGGGCCTGCAGCCGGTGGGCCGGGCCGCCGGGGCCGGACGGGAAGGCGACCAGGACGATCGCGGTGATGGCGACGGCCGCCACGACCAGCACGCCACCCAGAGCCAGCCAGAGCCGGCGGTCGCCACTGCCGCCGCGGCGACGGCCTGCCGGGCGGGCGTTGGTCCGGGGCCGGAGCAGCGCGCCGGTGCCGCCGGTCTTGCTGGCCCCGGTCCCGCTGACATCGTCGGCCGGGACCCGGTCGAACGCGGCCGCGGCGGGCATGTCGAGCGAGGTGATCTCGGCCGGGCCCAGATCGTCGTAGGCCGGGGTGGCGCCGGTGCCCCGGCCCGGGCTGGGCGCCGGGGCCACGGGAGCCGCGGTACCGGCCATGGGGCCGGCGAAGTAGGTCGAGGCGGTGCCGCCGTCGAGCACGCCGGTGTGGTCGGCGGCTTCGGCCGGGTCCAGGATCGGGGCGTGCCCGTCGATCATGGTGTCGGAGACGCCGGGGGCCAGGCCGCTGGTGTCCAGCGTGCCGACGGGGGCGTTGGCGAAGGCGTGACCGGCCTCGGCGCCCGCGCCGGGGTGGAAGTTGTACAGGTCGGCGTGGTCCTCGATGCCGGTGGCGTCGAGCATGCCGGAGGCGTCCAGCATGCCGGTGGCGGCCGGGTCCGGCATCCCACCCGGTAGCTCGCCGAGCGTGCCTACGCCCGCCGGGTACTGGCCGGACGCGTACTCGGCGGCCACGTAACCGGCCGGGCCGGGGTCGGGCGCCGGGTAGCCCGGACCGGCCGCGTAGCCGGCGCCGGGGTCGGGGCCGTAGCCCTGGTCGTAGCCACCCTGGTCCGCGTACCCGGCCTGGGGGTATCCGCCGGGGTCGTAGCCCGCCTGGGGGTAGGCCTCGGCGGGCGCGCCGTAGCCGCCGTAGGGGGCGTCGTCGTAGACCGGGTCACCGAAGCTGGGGTCGTTGTAGCGGTCGTCGCCGTAGTCCTGGAAGCCGTAGTCCTGATGGCCGGGCTGGCCGCCCGGCTGAGCCGGCTGGCCCGGCTGACCCGGGTGGCCCGGCTGGTAGCCGGCCGGGTCGTAGCCCGGCTCGGCGTATCCGGCCGGGTAGCCACCCTGCTCGTAGCCGTCCGCGACCGGGGCGCCGTAGCCCTGGGCGGGCAGGTTCGGGAAGCTGGGGTGCTCGACGTACTCCACCCCCGGGTGCCCGGCCGGGCCAGCGAAGCCAGGCTGCCCGTTCGAGCCCAGGTCGTAGACGTCGGGGTAGCTGACCTGGCCGTAACCGGCGTTGTCGGGCTGTGGCTGGTAGTCCGGGTGGGCGTAGCCACTCTCAGGAACGTTGTACCAGCCTGCCTCGCCGTCACCGTAGGGGCCGTCACCGTAGGGAGCGTCGGGGTACTGCCCGTCCGGGGCGTACTGCCCGTCCGGGCCGTACTGCTCACCTGTCATACCGGCCTGAGTAGCCGCGCTCGGCGCCACGGGAATCGTGGGCCGTGCCGACGGCGGAAGGATGTCTCGCCGGTTGCCACCGGCGGTCGTCCTCCTCCGGAGGCCATCCGCTACTCATGTTCCGGGTCACCCCCGAGGTTGATTAGGGCAAGGCCTTACTACGGTCAAATTCCATCATTGCGACAAAACAGGCGTCCCCGCAGCCACATCCGATACCTGGGGGGTCAGCTTCGGGCCTGGGACCCCACGTTACTGGTCTAACCTCGTCCATGTGGCTCGAGACGAACGCGGAGTGACGCCGCAGAGCGAAGACTTCTCCGCCTGGTACAACGAATTGGTCTTCAAAGCGGAGCTAGTGGACCGTGGCCCGGCCAAGGGCACCATGGTCATCCGCCCCTACGGATACCGGCTCTGGGAGCTGATCCAGGCTGACCTGGACCGGCGCATCAAGGAGACCGGACACCAGAACGCATACTTCCCGCTGCTCATCCCGCAGAGCTACCTGCAACGTGAGGCAGAACACGTTGAGGGCTTCGCGCCGGAACTGGCCGTGGTGACGCACGCCGGGGGCAAGCTGCTGGAGGAGCCGCTGATCGTCCGGCCCACCTCCGAGACGGTCATCGGCGAGTTCATGGCCAAGTGGATCAGCTCCCACCGGGACCTGCCCATGCTGCTCAACCAGTGGGCCAACGTGGTCCGCTGGGAGCTGCGGCCGCGGATGTTCCTGCGCACCACCGAGTTCCTCTGGCAGGAGGGCCACACCGCGCACGCGGACGAGGCCGACGCCATGCGGGAGACCATGCTGGCGCTGGACACCATCTACGCCCGCACCGCCCGCGAGGTGGCGGCCATGCCGGTCATCGAGGGCGAGAAGACGCCGGGTGAGCGGTTCGCGGGTGCGGCCCGCACGTTCACCATCGAGGGCATGATGCGGGACGGCCGGGCCCTGCAGGCCGGGACGTCGCACTACATGGGGACCAACTTCGCCAAGGCGTTCAACATCCAGTACGCGGGCGAGGACGGCAACCTCACCCTGGCCCACACCACCTCCTGGGGCATGAGCACCCGCATGATCGGCGGCGTGATCATGACCCACGGCGACGACAAGGGCCTGGTGCTGCCGCCCCGGCTGGCCCCGTACCAGGTGGTCATCGTGCCGATCGGCCGCGGCGACCAGGCCAGCGAGGTCCAGGCGGCCGCGGCCGCGCTGGCCCAGCGGCTGGCCGGCGCGGGCATCCGCGCCCACGTGGACGACCGGCCCCAGCTGTCGCCGGGGTTCAAGTTCAACGACTGGGAGCTGCGCGGGGTGCCGATCCGGCTGGAGCTGGGCCCGCGCGACCTGGCCGCGGGCACCGCGGTGATGGTCCGGCGGCTGGGCGGCAGCAAGGAGCCCATCTCGCTCGAGGGCGCCCCGGCCCGGCTGACCGACGAACTGGAGGCGTTCCAGGCGTTCCTGTTCGAGCGGGCCACCGCGTTCCGGGACGAGCACACGGTCACCACCGACGACTGGGACGACTTCGCCGCGGCGGTGGCCACCGGCTGGGCCCGGGCCCTGAGCTGCGGCTCGGAGGACTGCGAGGACAAGATCAAGGCCGACACCGCGGCCACCCCGCGCTGCATCCCGCTGGACGGGGAGCCCGAAACCGGGCCCTGCATCCGGTGCGGCAGCCCGTCGGCCTACGGCAAGCGGGTCATCTTCGGCCGCGCTTACTGAGCCGGTGGCGGGTCGCTAGCTGCAGGTTCGTTTCGAGGGGGCGTTCCGGTCACGGGGCGCCCCCTCACCATGTGCGCAGAAACTCCGTGACAAGCGTGACATCTGTGACGTTCCGGGCGCTGGACATCTCGTGAGTTCATTTCTACTCATGAGTAACTGACGGCGACCAGTGGAGTGCCCGTGTTCACGACGACGGAATTTGCCCGCATCGGCATGGTTTCGGTCCGCATGCTGCGCTGCTACGAGGCCACCGGGCTGCTACTGCCCCGGCTGGTCGACCCGGTGACCGCGCACGGCTGCTACGAGGCCAACCAGCTGCCGCGGCTCAACCGCATCCTGGCCCTGACCGACCTCGGCTTCACCCTGCCCCAGGTCTGGGCCATCCTCGAGACCGAGGTCAGCGAGTCCGAGCTGCGCGGCATGCTCCGGCTGCGCCGGGCCGAGCTGACCGCGAAGATCACCGGCGAGACCGCCCGGCTGGAACGGGTCGAGGTGCGATTGGCCACGATCGCCAAGGAGGGCTACCTGCCGCGCAACGAGGTGGTGACCAAGGAGGTGGCGCCGATCCGGATCGCCGAGCTGGCCGCCATCGCCGACAACTACGCGGCCAGCACCCTGGACCAGGTCATCCGGCCGCTGCAGTCCGCGCTGACCAGGCGGATGGACCAGGCCGGGGTGCGGCCGGACGGACCCGCCCTGGCCTGGTACGACACCAGGCCCGGCTACGAGCCGCGGTCGGGGCAGGTCACCGAGACGGTGACCGTGCACGCCGCGTTCCCGGTCAGCCTGGACGCCGCCAGCCCGGAAGCCGATCGCATCGGGCCCGGGCGGGCCAGCGACTTCGCCATCGCCGACCTGCCCGGGGCCGGGACGGCGGCCACGATCGTGCACCACGGCCCGATAGCCGAGGTCGGAACCAGCTTCGAGGCGCTGGCCCGGTGGATCGACGCCAACGGCTACAGCAGCACCGGCCTGGTCCGGGAGGTCTTCCTGGACAGCCCGGCCGACGCCCCCGAGCAGTGGGTCACCGAGTTGCAGGTTCCCATCCAGGGCGCCTGACCCAGCTCCCGCAGGCCCCGGACACCCCTCACCGGGGCCTGCGGGACCCGTGGTGCGCGCGGGATTCGCGGGGCGCGTGAGGCCAGCGGGACCCGTGGTGCGTGTGGGGCTCAGGGGTTTAAGACCTCAGAGGTTCGGGGCCTCAGGGAATCGGGACGTCCTTCTCCGGCAGGGTGAACTCCCCGCCCAGGTAGCGGAAGACCGGGTCGTCGGGGTCGATGGTTTCGCGGGCCAGCACCTCGGCCGCGTAGGCCTCGGCGTCGTCCTGCGGCTCGTAGCCCAGGGCCCGGGCCTCCCCCAGCGAGACCCAGCCGCCCCGGGTGTTGGCCGACACCCCGAAGACGACCCGGAACCCGGGCCGGGGCGCGGTCAGGCAGGCTTCGAACAACCGCCCGGCGTCGTCCGGGGACAGCCAGGTCGACAGCGACCGTGGCGTCAGCGGGCGATCCGCGCAGGTCAGAATGCGCACGCAGATCGTGTCCAGCCCGTACCGGTGGTGGTACATGGACGCCAAGCCCTCGCTGGCCACCTTGGCCACCCCGTAGTAGGTGTCGGGCTCGGGGAAGGCGTAGTCCGGGACCGGGAAGCTGGCCCGCGGCGCGAACCCGACCGCGTGGTTGGACGAGGCGTAGATGACCCGGCTCACCCCGGCCCGCCGGGCCGCCTCGAACACCACGTAGCTGCCGTGGATGTTGACGTCCAGGATGGCGTCCCAGGGCTCCTCGCCCGCGAAGCCGCCCAGGTGGATCACGGCGTCGGTGCCCTGGCAGGCGGCGGTCATCGCGTCCAGGTCGGTGATGGTGGCCTGGATGGCCTCCTCGCCCGGGCCGGCCTTCAGCGGGGCGATGTCCAGCAGCCGCAGGGTCCGGTCCGGGGCGGCCAGCCGCGCGCGCAGCATCGTCCCTATCTGACCGGCCGCGCCGGTCATCAGGATGGTCGGCACTCACCCTCCTCGTGGTCCGCACGCAAGGGCCCCAGCCTATCCAGGGCAAAGGCAAAAATACGTTGGTGGCCGGCGGCCAGCCTGACCAGGATCAGGACATGACGTCCCCCGATCTCCGGACCGCGGCCGGCGATCGCGGCCTGAACGCCACCGGGCACATCGTGCGGGAAGGGTCGCTGGACCGGATCGCCCCCGAGTTCCGCGCCCTCACCGACGAGACCCGGCGGCGGCTGGACCAGCAGTTCCGGCGCCGCCTCCACAGTGCCTATCTGTACGGGTCCATCCCCCGCGGGACGGCGGTGGCCGGCCGTAGCGACCTCGACGTCCTGATCACGTTGCGGTCAGATCCTTCCGATATCGAAAAATCGCGGGCGGGAGAACTGGGCCGGTGGCTGGCCGACCGCCACCCGGAGATCACCTCGGCCGGTTTGCTGGTCGAAGCCGCCCCCCGGGTCCTTTCCCCGGCCGAACGCCACGACTTCGGCTTCTTCGTGGCCTGCCTGTGCACCCCGCTGCTGGGCGAGGACCTGGCCCGCCTGCTTCCGTGGTACCGGCCGACCCGGGAGCTGGCCCGGGAGACCAACGGCGACCTCGGCCGCTACCTGGACCGGACCCGGGACCGGCTGGCCGCACCCGGCATTGACCGGCCCGCGCTGCTGCGCACCGCCGCCCGCAAGGTCATCCGGACCGGCTTCACCCTGGTCATGCCGCGCTGGCCGGGCTGGACCAGCGACCTGGACCGCGCGGCCGAGGTGTTCGGCGGCTACTACCCGGACCGGGCCGGCCAGATGCGCCAGGCGGTGACGCTGGCCCGCCGGGCGTCCCGCGACGACCCGGACGAACCAGCCCGGTGGGAGCCCGGCCGGGCCCTGCTGTTCGATGACCTGGGCCCCTGGCTGGCCGGGGAGTACACCCGCGAGATCGGCGTCAAGGATCCCCGGCCGTGAGCCAGAGTGAGCCAGTAACCGCTAGAACCAGTAGCTGCTAGAAAACGACGACGCTGCGGAGGACCTCGCCGCGCTCCATCTTGCTGAACGCCGCTTCGACCTCGCCGACGGCGATGGTCTCGGAGACGAACTTCTCCAGCGGCAGGCGGCCGCCGAGGTGCAGGTCGATCAGCATGGGGAAGTCGCGGCTGGGCAGGCAGTCGCCGTACCAGGAGGACTTGAGGCTGCCGCCCCGGCCGAACATGTCCAGCAGCGGCAGTTCCAGCTTCATCTCCGGGGTGGGCACGCCCACCAGGACCACGGTGCCGGCCAGGTCGCGGGCGTAGAAGGCCTGCTTGTAGGTCTCGGGACGGCCGACCGCGTCGATGACCACGTCGGCGCCGTTGCCGCCGGTCAGCGCCTGGACCGCCTCGACCACATCGGCCTCGCGCGAGTTGACCGTGTCGGTGGCGCCGAACTGGCGGGCCCACTCCAGCTTGCGGTCGTCCACGTCGACGGCGATGATCTTGGCCGCGCCGGCCAGGCTGGCCCCCAGCACGGCGGCGTCGCCGACCCCGCCGCAGCCGATCACGGCCACCGAGTCACCCCGGGTGACCGCGCCGGTGTTCAGGGCGGCACCCAGCCCGGCCATCACCCCGCAGCCCAGCAGGCCGGCCACCTCGGGCCGGGCGGCCGGGTCGACCTTGGTGCACTGGCCGGAGGCGACCAGCGTCTTTTCGGCGAACGCGCCGATGCCGAGGGCCGGGGACAGCACGGTGCCGTCCTCGAGCGTCATCTTCTGCGTCGCGTTGTGGGTGCTGAAGCAGTACCAGGGCTCACCCCGGCGGCAGGCCCGGCACTGGCCGCAGACCGCGCGCCAGTTGAGGATGACGAAGTCGCCGGGGGCCACGTCGGTCACGCCGTCGCCGACGGCCTCGACCACGCCGGCCGCCTCGTGGCCCAGGAAGTAGGGGAAGTCGTCGCCGATGCCGCCCTGACGGTAGTGCAGGTCGGTGTGGCACACCCCGCACGCCTGCACC
Source organism: uncultured Actinomycetes bacterium (assembly GCA_963828445.1). GTDB lineage: Bacteria > Actinomycetota > Actinomycetes > Streptosporangiales > Streptosporangiaceae > Bog-532. The sequence continues at coordinate 123,152 of CAWHFP010000023.1, read as the reverse complement.
TGGACCAGAGCCTCGCCCGGTCCCGGGTCCGGCACCACGATGGTGGCGATCTCGACCGGAGCGCCCTTCTCCCGGGCGATCACACCCTGCACCCTCTGCGCCATCGGCTCTTTCCTCTCCGCGGATCCAGGCGCGCGGCCAGGCTTGGCCGCGGCGCCATCCCCATTACATACCAGAGGCGGAGACCCGCGACGGGTCAGGGCTTCTTGCCGCCGAGCAGGCCGCCGACGGCGCCGGTGGCCCCGCTGACCGTGTTGCCGACCGCGCCGGTGGCCCCGCTCACCGCGCCGCCCACGGCCCCGGTCACGCCGCTGACCGCGCCGCCGGCCCCCTGGACCACGCCGCTGGCCGCGCCGCCCACGCCGCTGACCGTGTTGCCCAGGGCCGGGGAGCCGGTGACCCCGCTGACCACGGCGCCCAGGCCGGAGGTGGTGGTGCCCAGGGTCACGCCGACCGCCTGGGTCAGCGCGTTCACGCCCTGGCCGAGGCCGGTCACGGCCGAGCCCGCGCCGCTGCCGACGTTCTGCACCGTGGAGCCGAGGCCGCTGCCCACGTTCTGGACCAGGCCGCCGACCGTGCCGCTGCTCGAACTCGGGCTGGCCCCTGAGGCCCCTGAGGTCCCCGAGGCCCCCTGGGTGGCCGGATCGGCGGCCCCGCCGGCCAGGCCCGACGGCGTCATGGTGTCGGTCCCGCCCGCGGTCGGGCTGGCGGCGCCGCCGGCCGTCGCGGCCGGGGTGCGGCCGCCCAGGGCCGCGGACGTGGCCCCGGCGGCGGCTCCGGCCGCCGAGCCCCGCGTGGCCGACGGGGACAGGGCGGGCGCCGAGGCCTGCGCGGACGAGGCGGCCGGGCGCTCGCCCACGGCCTGGCTGTGGAACGGCGACAGCGGGGACACGCTGACCGCGAAGACCATGCCGCCCGCCGCGGCCAGCCCCGCGGTGGCGGTGGCCACCGGGGCCAGCGGGTGCAGCCGCCAGGCTCGCCAGTGGCCGAAGACCACGGCCTTGGTGCCCGCGCCGAGCTTGGCCCCCAGCCCGGCCTTGGCCCCGGCCGCGGCCCCGCCGGGCAGCAGCTGGTGGCCGCCCGCGCCCAGCGCCGCGGCCAGGGCGACGGGGGTGAGGATGGCGCCGAGCCGGCTGTTCAGCTCGGTCAGTTCGCCGGCCAGCGAGTGGCAGCTGTCGCACTGGGCCAGGTGGTCGTGCACGGCGGCCTGGCGGCGGCGGCTGAGCCGGCCCCGGGTGTCGGCGCTGAGCGCCTCGGCGTAGGCCTTGCAGGCGGCCGGGATGTTGGCCCCGACGTGCTCGGCCAGGTAGGCCTGGCGCAGCCCCTCGCGGGCCCGGACGGCCAGGGCGGACACCCCGTTGGCCGACAGCCCGAACATCGGGGCGATGGCGGCCGGGGCCTTGGCCTCGACCTCCAGCTGCCAGAGCACGGCCCGCCAGCGGGTCGGCAGCTTGGCGAAGGCCTGGGCCACCAGCCGGGCTTCGGCCCGGGCCTCGGCTTCGGCCTCGGGCCCGCGGGACAGCCGGGCCAGGCCCAGGTTCTCCTCGGGCAGCTTCTGCTCGTCCAGGTCGTGCTCGACGTCGCCGACAGCGGTGGTGCGGCGGCTGGCCCGCAGCCAGTCGTTGGCGGTGTTGCGCACCGCGGTCAGCAGGTAGGCGCGGAAGGCCAGGCCGGGTCCGCCGCCGGCCCGGATCGCGCTCAGCACCCGGGTGAAGGCCTCGGCCACGATGTCGTCGGCCACGTCGCGGGGCACCATGGACAGGGCCACCCGCCGCGCGGCCGGAGCGTGCTCGACGTACAGGTCCTCATACGAGCGGCCCGCCTCGGCGCCCACCGGCGCGATGGCCAGCTCCTCCGGCTTGCGGTGCCGAGCCTGGTGGGGAATCCGGTCCGCAGCGGTCCCGTGCAGCACCTGTAACCTCCGGATTACGGTCGGCAGCTTTAGCAATAAAGCCCATAGTAAAGACCAAACCCCAGTTGCCCGGAAGTGAAATGGCATCAATCTGAGCACGAGTATTTCGGGTGTTCCACCTGATCGGGTCGTAACAGAGCACAGGTGGCGATAGCACATCCGAACGGCGGCCCCGAATTCGTGGCCCGGCGGCCGGCTTTTTCGGACAGGTCCGCCATGTCCCGTATCCGGATTCTGTGCGCTTTGTCCCGTGGTTAACTTCTGCGTGCTTCTTCTCGTGGCTCGGGCTTTTCCCGGATTTCCACCCGGCCCTTCCACGCGCCGCCGTGGCCGGCGTAGTGGCGCCGGGCCGAGTCCGCGGTCATGGCCGCGTACACCAGCGCGATGCCGGGCAGCAGCGGGGCCCGCAGCGGCGACAGCCGGTACAGCCGGAGCATGGGCAGGAAGGTCGCGGCCATGACCGCCCAGCCGGCCAGCCCGGCCGCGGCGCACAGCACCGGGGCGGTCCCGGTGCCCCCGGCGGCCAGCGCGATCAGCCCGGCCAGCGCGGTGGCCGGGGGCAGCGCGTACAGCCAGGCCAGGCCGATGAGGGTCCCGGCCAGCAGCAGCGGCGAGTAGCGCAGCTGGGTGTAGGCCGAGCGGGCCACCATCTGCCACAGGTCGGTGAGCCCGTGGTAGGGCCGGACGCTGCGGATCGCGGTGGTCAGCCCGAGCCAGGTCCGGCCCTGCCGCTTGAGCAGCGTGCCCAGGGCCACGTCGTCGATGAGGGCGTCCCGGATCGGCTCGATGCCGCCCCCGGCGGCCAGCGCGTCCCGCCGGACCAGCATGCAGCCGCCGGCCGCGGCCGCGGTCCGCCCCCGGGGCCGGTTGACCCAGCGGAACGGGTACAGCTGGGCGAAGAAGTAGACGAAGGCCGGGATGATGGCCTTCTCCCAGCCGGTCCGGGTCCGCAGCCGCACCATCTGGGAGACCAGCACCCGGTCGTCGGCCTCGGCCGCGGTGACCAGGGCCCGCAGGGCGCCCGGGGACCAGGCGATGTCGGCGTCGGTGAACAGCACGTAGGCGGCGGCGTCGTCGGCGATCGCGGCCACGCCCTGCGCCATGGCCCAGGGCTTGCCCGCCCAGCCCGGCGGCTTGGCCTGGCCGGCCACCACCCGCAGCGGGTGGCGAGCGCCCAGGCCCAGCTCGCGGGCGACCTGGCCGGTGCCGTCGGTGCTGGCGTCGTCGACCAGCGTCACCACGAACCGGCCCGGGTAGTCCTGGGCCAGCAGGGTGGGCAGGGACTCGGGCAGCACCGCGGCCTCGTCGCGGGCGGGCACCACCGCGATCACCGCGGGCCAGTCGGCCGGCTCGGCACCCACGGCGGGCAGACGCTGGCTGGTCCGCCAGAACCCGCCGTGCCCGGCCAGCAGCACGACCCAGGCCACGGCGGCCAGCCCGGCCACGATTCCAAGGACAAGCACAGGCCGAGGCTAGCGTTTCCAGGCTATGAGGGTGCCGTGGCGCAGGGTGGGCGGGCCGAACAGGCCGGTCAGGTACTTGCCCAGTCGTGTGCCGGGGCCGGTGACGGCCACCACCGCGGCCGGGTTCCACTGGGCCAGCTGGCTCAGCACCTGGGCCCGGAGCGGCGCCTTGAGGACCGGGCCGCCGGCCCACAGCACGTTCAGGTACAGGGCCGTCGGGGGGAACAGGCCGCCGTCGATGTAGGCCTGGCCGCGCGGGCCCGGGCCGGTGAAGTAGCCGCCGATGAGGCCGATGTCGTGGCCGGAGTCGGCCTGCCAGCGCATCGGCTCGGTGAACGTGGCCGACGGGATCGGCACCACCAGGACCCGGGCCTCGGCGGGCAGGTGCAGCGCGTCCAGGGTGGCCGACCAGCCGGACGGGACCGGCGCAGCCGCCGCCACCGGCAGCGGCCGGGGCACGATCGGCAGCACCACCAGCGCCGCCACCGCGGTGACCAGGGCCGGTCCCCAGGGCCGCCGGGTGGCCCAGGGCCGGTCGCGGAACAGGTCGGCCCCGAAGGCCAGCAGCGCGGCGGCGAACCCGTCGGCCAGGATCGGGAACCGGTCCGGCAGCACCGCGTCCAGCAGCGGCAGCGATCCCAGCCAGTGCCAGGGCAGCAGGATGCCGCCATGGGCGGTGCCGCCGGTCATCAGCGTGCCGCCCAGGGAGAAGATCTCCAGCACCGCGAACGTGACCGCGGCGGCCCGGACGCCCAGGTAGCGCCAGCAGGTCACCGCGATCACGGCCAGGGCCAGCAGCAGCGGCCAGCCCAGGTAGGCCAGGTATTCGGGTTCCCCGGCCTGGTAGTGGGCGGCGGCCGCGGCGCTGCCCGCGGTGTGGAACAGCATCAGCTGGGACGGGGTCACGAAGCCGCTCAGGCCGGTCTTGAAGTAGTCCGGGGCGAACGCGCTGCCGTGCTGGTGCAGCGGCCCGAAGAACTGGACCAGGAGCGGGTAGCCGCACAGGACCAGCACCGGGACCGCGGCCACGCCCAGGCCGGTCAGCGTGTCCCGGGCCCGGGGCAGCACGTCCCGGGGCCGGCTCAGGGCCAGTACCACGCCGACCAGGGCGATGGCGATGGCCGTGTCGAGCAGCAGCTCCTCCGCGGTCAGCAGCTGCGCGGCGGCCAGCAGCCCCAGCCACAGGCCACCGCGCACCGGGCCGAGCCAGCCGGTGGCCATCCGGATGGCCACGTCGACGATGAGCGGGGGCAGCACCGCGAACATCAGGTCGTAGTGGCCCACCGCCGAGTGCACCAGGGCCGGGGAGAATCCGTACAGGGCGCCCCCCACCGCCGCCGCGGGCACCCGCACCTGCCACCGCCGCAGCACCACGAACATGGCCAGCGCGCTGCCCGCGAAGCCCACCGTCATCAGCACGTTGAGGCTGGCCTGGGGCCCGGCCAGCAGCGTCACCGGGGTCAGCAGCACCCCGGGCAGCAGCATGAACGTGTTCCACATGACGTTCACGCCCCGCGGGGCGTTCAGCGCGGTGGTGACCAGGGCCGGCAGGTGCCCGTGGGCCAGCGCGGCCGCGTCGTAGCGGAAGAACCAGGCGAACTGGTCGGCGTCGTTGGGATTGCCCGCCACCGTGCCGGTGCCCGGATGCTGCCACAGCCAGAGCGTGAGCGCGATCGCGGCCAGCGCGTAGTAGACCGCGGTGAAGACCAGGGCCCGCCGGTCACCGCCGGGCGGGCGGCCCCCGACGCCTTCGCTGGACGTCGTGGCGGGAACGGCGGTCACAGTTGCTGAGGCTAACGCGGACGGCCGCCGCCCGAGCCGGGCAGCGGCCGTCGCGCCGATCAGTAGCGGTTATTTGACCTCGCGGAGCTTGCCGGTGCCGACGTCGAACACGAAGCCCCGCACCGATTCCTTGTGCGGGATGAACGGGCTGACCTTGATCCGGGCGATGGACTGGCGCACGTCCTCGTCCAGGTCGGCGAAGGCCTCGGCGGCCCAGTCCGGCTTGATGCCGGTGTCCTTCTGGATGCTGGCCTTGAAGTCGTCGTCGGTGAACGTGAGCATGCCGCAGTCGGTGTGGTGGATGAGGATGATCTCGGTCGTGCCCAGCAGCCGCTGGCTGATGGCCAGGGACCGGATCTCGCCGGAGGTGATGACCCCGCCGGCGTTACGGATCACATGGGCCTGGCCCTCGTCCAGGCCCAGCAGCGCGTACACGTTCAGCCGCGCGTCCATGCAGGCCACCACGGCCAGGTGGGCCGCGGGCGGCATCGGCAACGGGCCGTTGAATCCGGCCGCGTAGCGCTCGTTGTTGGCCAGCAGGTCGTCCGTGATTGACATGGTGCGGTGTCCCTTCCGGTTACGACGGGAAGCAGTAGGAATCGCTGGAGGCGTCGCCGCCCTCCAGCCGGACCTGGTGTACGCGGCGACCGCGGAACGCCTCACCCTCCGGGAAGAAGCGCTCGTCGAAGGCGATACCCCCGTCCGGGTTGACGTCGAGCTTGGCCATCCAGGCGCCCACGCCGCCGGGGTAGAACTGGTCGTCCCAGGCGCCGTAGAGCGAGTTGGTGAAGTAGACCCGCCGGCCGTCCCGGCTGACCTCGACCATCTGCGGACCACCCCGCAGCGGGGCGTCCGGCTTGGCCGGGTGCGGCTTCTCGCTGCCGATGCCGCCGATCCGCACCGAGCCCACCTCGCGCGGGTTGAACGGGTCGCTGACGTCGTACTGCTTGAGCTCGCCGGTCCCCCAGCACGACACGTAGAGGAACTTGTCGTCCACCGACAGGCCGATGTCGGTGATCAGCGGCGGCACCGCGCCGAAGCCCTGCAGCAGCGGCGGCAGGTGCTCCGGGTCCTTGGGCTCGGCCGGGATCGTGATGACCTTGCGGGCGGCCCAGCGGTCGTGCTCACCGGTCCGGTCCGGGTTCTCGTGCCAGAGCCAGATCGAGGCCGACAGGTCCTCGACGCTGATCACCACGCCGAGGAAGCCCCACAGCGAGTCGGGATTGTGGGCCGGCCGCAGCTCCAGCGCCATCTGGTGCTCATCGCCCAGGTCGATGGTCTGCACGTTCTTGCGGGTGTTCATGTCCCAGAAGTGCAGCCGGTGGCCGTATTTCTTACCCAGCAGCAGCTCGGGGACGATGCCGTCCTCGATCATGGACGGCGTGCCCCACTCGGAGGTGACGGCCACGTCCTGCATGACGTGCCACCAGATGTCGTAGGCCAGGTACTGGTCGCCGCGGTCGGCCTCCCAGGCCCCGACGACCTCGAAGGTGTTGTGGTCCAGCAACGCGACGCCGCCGGGCCCCTCTTCGTCGCCGCCGCCCAGGCAGGACACGAACACCGCGCCCGGGCCGCAGTGGATGGTGTGCGGCCGCGAGTAGTTGGCCCGCTTGCCGAGCTCCTCGGCGCTCAGCGTCTTGACCAGCCGCGGCTGGGACGGGTCCGGCTGGGTGTCGAACACGTGCAGCCGGGACGACCGCAGGCCGGGGACGATCAGGTAGCGCCGGTCGCCGTGATCGTGGTTGCCGGTCGGGCAGAGCGCGCTGGAGCAGGCGTTCCAGCCGAAGTGGTGCAGCTCGTCGCCGAGGCTGGGCAGCTCGGTGAACCCGACCACCTGGGCGTACGTCGCCGAGCCGGGGTCCACGTCCACCACGGCCAGGGCATCGGGTTTATCGGCCGGGCGGGAGAACGTGACGAGATAGGCCAGCTTCTCGGCCGGAGCCGCCGCGGCGTCGGCGGGCGACCGGTAGAAGGTCGGGTCGTGGTGGTGCTCGTGCTCGTTGGTCATGGCGGAAGCTCCCTCGCTGGTCCACAGACTGTTCTCACGTCACCCGTTCCTCAGCAGATCGTTTCAAATCCCGGGCTGTCAAGAACGAGGCGGGGCCGCATGACGGCTGACCTGGCCGAATCTAGCTATTTCCGGTCAGAAAAGTCAACTATCCCTCAGAGGGGCTACGACTCTGGGACCTCGGGGTTCTGGCTCCGGGGCTCTGGCTCCGGGGCTCCGGGGTTCTGGCTCCGGGCTCCGGGGCTCTGGCTCCGGGGCTCCGGGCTGGCCTGGGGCTCCAGGGTTCTGAGTGGGCGCCCCCGCGATGTGACCCTGGGGGGCCAGATGGGCGGTGCCGCGGGTGAACCGGAGCCTGCTCATTTCGGGGCGACTGCGCATTTACCCCGAAAAGAACCGGGGTAAATGCGCAATCGCCTTGTTTGGGGCCCCGGCGGTGAACCGCGGGGGCGACGGAGGCGCGAGCGGGCTGCGGGAATGTCGCGGGAATATAACGCTGTGGCTGCGATTAGGCGCGTCGCAGCTATTGCGGAGGGTAAGACGTCATATGCAGTGAGTGCATTCCGCCGCCGCCAGGATGGAATTTTCACAAATGAGTCAGAGCGGGCACAACGGCGAATTCGGGATTTGTCGAGGGGAGTCTGGGTGAAATTGCGGAAAGGCCATTCGGCGCGGCGGCGATGGGCGCTGGGCCTGAGCGCGGCCGCGGTTGCCGGCACCGTGCTGAGTGGCACCATGGCGGCGGCCGCGTACGCGGCGCCCACGCAGCCGGGCGCGTCCGGCCAGGCGGCCGGGGCCGGGTACACCCCGGCGTCGCGGACGCTGAAGCCGGGCATGCACGGCGCCGACGTGAAGCGGCTGCAGCAGCGACTGGAACAGCTCGGGTACTACCCGGGCTCGACCGACGGTCACTACGGGATGGACACCGTGGAGGCGGTCTGGGCCTTCCAGGAGGTCCAGAACCTGCCCGCCACCGGTAAGATCACCTGGCCGGTGGAGAAGAAGCTGGTGTACCCGAGCGCCCCCAAGGCGCTGGTCCCGCACGGCGGCTCGACCCGGGTCGAGATCAGCCTGGGCCGCCACGTGCTGTACGTGTACCACAGCAACCGGATCATCCTGATCAGCCACATCTCGTCCGGTGGCGGCTACTACTACTGCGACGGCGGGTGCTCCCGCGCGATCACCCCGACCGGCAACTTCCGCACCACCTGGCGGGTGAAGGGCTGGCACACCTCGCCGCTGGGCCAGATGTACAACCCGGTGTTCTTCTACCGTGGGTACGCGGTGCACGGTGACACCTACGTGCCGCTGAACCCGGTGTCACACGGCTGCGTCCGGGTGCCGATGGACGTGGCCAACATCTACCCCGGCCTGGTGCCCCGGGCGGGCATCCCGGTCTACGTCCGGGCCAACGGGTGACTCAGGCACGAGACCTTCGATAAAAAAATGAACGGAGCCGCTGGCGGGGACCTCCCCGCCAGCGGCTCCGTTTTTTTATATCGAAGGTCAGCGTTTCGGCTGGTCAGTCGGCGCGGGCAGCCGGCGGGGATCGGCCCCGTTGGCGGCCGCCTCGTCCTTGCCGGCGGAATTCCCGACGCTGCGGCGGACCGACTCCAGGATGGTCAGGCCCTGGCTGACCAGCCCGGCCGCGATCTCGCCCAGGCCGTCGGCGCCGTTGAGCACGCTGACGTTGGCCCCGGCCAGGCCGCCGGCCGCCTCCTTGACGATCTGCGGCAGCTGGTTGATCAGCATCTGGTCCAGCGCGACCCGGTTGTTGGACGAGGCCGCCTCGGCCTGGATCCGGGTCCGCTCGGCGTCGGCCACCGCCAGGATCCGGACCCGCTCGGCCTCGGCCTGGGCGGGCTTGACCACCTCGGACTGCAACTGCTGCTGGCGCAGGTCGGCCTGGCGCTGGGCCAGGTCGGCCTGGGCCTGGATGACCGCCTGCTGGGCGTGGGCCTGGGCCAGCGGGCCGGCCTGGGCCGCCTCGGCCTGGGCCTTGTCCACCTCGGCCTTGTACTGGGCCTGGACCACCGACGTCTGCCGGGCGTACTCGGCCTGCTGCCGCTGCGACTCCTGGGCGGCCTGGGCCGCGGCCTGGTCGGCCTGCGACTGGGCGATCTTCGCCTGCCGCTGGATGGCCGCGTTGTGCGGCGAGGCCATCGCGGCGATGTAGCCGGCCCCCATGTCGTCGATGGACTGGATCTGCAGCGCGTCCACGGTCAGGCCGATGGTGGCCATCTCCCCCTTGGACCCGTCCAGGACCTCGGAGGCGAGCTTCTGGCGCTCGGTGACGATCTCCTCGACCGTCATCGAGCCGATGATCGAGCGGAGGTGACCCGCGAAAATCCGCCCCGTGAGAATCGTCATCTGGTCCTGGTCGGACAGGAACCGCTGCCCGGCGTTGACGATGCTCTCCTCGTCGTTGCCGACCTTGAACGCGATCACGGCCCGGACGTTCAGGGAAATACCCTGCTTGGTCACGCAGGTCTCGGAGACCTCCGCTTCCTGCAGGCTCAGCGTGAGGTAGCGCGCCTTGCGGAACGCGGGCATGACGTAGGCCCCGTGCCCGGTGACCACCCGGAACGGCGCACCGCTGCGCCCTGCCCTTCCCCCTGAAATCAGCAGTGCTTCATCCGGCGCTGGAACGCGGTATCCGAACATCTTCCTTCCATCTCCTGTGACCGGCTCGTTGTGACTCCGCTAGGCGCCGTAGTCACCGAGCTCGTCGAGCGGGTCACCGTCCCAGGGCATGACGTCGAGGGCCCGGCGCCCCCGCGAATCGGTGACGAGCACGGTGGCCCCCTGAGGCAGCGGAGCTTCCGACCAGGCGATGAAGGTTTCCGAGCCGCCGCGGATCTTGATCCGTACTTCCCCGGGGCCATGCTGACCGCGCGTGCCGACCGTCAGTACCCCAACGGAACCGACTGCCAATGCGTCCGCGGCCAAGACATGCCCCCTTGCACCACCTGAACAACCTCAGCCTAGACCCGTCTCCGCCGGCGGTTAAGGGCGTGTGGGGCCCACCGAGATCACGGTCCGGACGCGGGACGGCAAACGTGTGCACCACCGCGTCGAACGGCCTGCTCAGAGCCAGCCCGCGCGCACGTAGCCCGGGCCGGAGTCGGCGGGCGGGTTGCCCGCCTGGCCGCGGCGGACCTTGCCCAGCAGTTCCTCGGTGGCCTGGAGGATCTCCGGGACCTCGCGGCGGAGGGAGTCGGCGTCCTCGAGGCTGGCCACGTCGGCGTCGACGCCGGCCTCCTTGAGCACGCCGGGCAGGTCGGACAGCCGGACCGCCAGCCACTGCATCGGGTCCCGGGACAGGTCCCGGTCGAACGTCCGGCGGCCGGGCTCCCAGCCGGTGAACGCCGGGTGGTGGTGGGTGCGGTTGAAGCTGCCCGGTTCGCCGGTGACCGTCTCCAGCAGGTCGACCCGCCACAGCGGCTGGCCGACCGTGATCGGCTGGGCCGAGTACTGCGTGCCCTGGAGCTCGCCCCGCTCCAGCACCCGCAGTTCCAGCCGGACCCCGTGCTCCGCGCCCTCCCCGCCGTGGTCCGGGGCCGGGTCGACGATGTACACGTCGCTGAGCAGGACCCCGATCCGGTCGAAGCCAAAGGTGTAGAGCATCGGGCCGTCCTTCCTGGTTTCTTGCTGGTGCCGGTTCCCTCCCACTATCGTTCGCGCGGCCGCGCGGGTTCAAACTGGAACCGAGATGGATGAGCACCCCGAGCTGAGCCTGCCGCTGGCCCGGCCCAGCCCGTTCGCGGCGCCGGACGGCTACGGCCGGGTGCGCCGGACCCCGGGCCTGGCCACCGCCGAGCTGCCCGGCGGCGCCCTGACCTGGCTGGTCACCCGGCTGGAGGAGGCGCGGGCGGCGCTGGCCGCCCCGGAGTTCAGTACCGACCGCTCGGACCCCTCTTTCCCGCTGCCGCAGGCGCGTCCGCGCCCGGCCGGGGCGGGGCCGCGGCCGCGGCTGACCCCGGCCGAGCGGCGTTTCCGGGCCCGGGGTGCCTCGCTGATCGGCATGGACCCCCCGGACCACACCACGGCCCGGCGCGCGGTGATCGGCGAGTTCACCGCCCGGCGGGTGCAGGCCCTGCGGCCCCGGATCCAGCAGATCACCGACGAGCGGATCGCCGCCCTGCGCGCGGCCGGGCCGCCCGCCGACCTGGTCTCGCTGCTGTCGCTGCCGGTCCCGTCCCAGGTCATCTGCGAGCTGCTGGGGGTGCCGTACGAGCAGCACGAGTTCTTCCAGTCCCGCAGCACCGCCCTGCTCACCCACCGGGTCCCGGCCGAGCAGCGGTTCGAGGCCCTGGGCGAGCTGTTCCGCTTCCTGGACGAGCTGGTCACCGCCCAGGAGGACGCGCCGGGTGAGAACCTGCTCGGGCGGCAGGTCGTGGCCCGGCGGGCGGCCGGCGATTACGACCACCGGGACCTGGTCAGCCTGGCCTTCCTGCTGCTGGTGGCCGGGCACGAGACGACCGCCAGCATGATCTCGCTGGGCGCGCTGGCCGTCATGGCCGACGAGGGCGACGGGGCCGGGGGGTTGGCGACCAAGGGTTTGGCCGGGGGGTTGAAGGCGGCGGTGACCGATCCGGACCGCGGGCCGCAGGCGGTGGAGGAACTGCTGCGGTACTTCTCCATCGCCGACATCGGCACCGGCCGGTTCGCGCTCACGGAGGCCTCGATCGGTGGCACCACCGTCCGGCCCGACGAGGGCGTGATCGTCTCGCTGCTGGCCGCCAACCGCGACCCGGCCCAGTTCCCGGACCCGGATCGGCTGGACCCGGCCCGGCCGGACCGGGGGCCGGGGGTGGGCCGGCACGTGGCGTTCGGCTACGGACCGCACCAGTGCCTGGGCCAGAGCCTGGCCCGGGCCGAGCTGGACATCGTGTACCGCACGCTGTTCACCGAGCTGCCCGGGCTGCGGCTGGCGGTGCCGCTGGACCAGCTGCCGGTCAAGGACGACGGCTTCGTCTACGGCCTGTACGAGCTGCCGGTCACCTGGTGATCCCGGCCGCGTTCACCGGGTGATCCCGGCCGCGGCCGCGAGCGACGTGGCGGCGGCACCGCCCGCGGCCACCGCGACCAGCCAGCGCTCCCGGGCGGGCAGCCGCCGCCAGGAGCCCACCGTGATCAGCAGGTCGATTCCGTCGCACAGGCCGGACAGGCCGATCCACGCGGCGGCGACCCGATCGGCCTCCGGACCGGGCGGGCGGCGCAGCGCGGCCAGCGTGCCCAGGCCCAGAGCCAGATCGCGGCCGCCGGTGGCCCGGCCGAGCACCCGCCCGGCCTGGCTGTCCGCCGACGGTCCCGCCCAGGGGCGGCCCACCGTGACCGGGCTGGTCAGCGCGACCGCGCCCAGCCCCATCCGCCCCACGGCCAGGGCGGTGGCCCCCCGCCGCAGCCACTCGGCCATGTTCACCTGGTCTTTGTTCACCCTGATCTCCTGCCCCCGGAAGATCCCGGCCACACAAGCTGTTGGCGCAGGAGTGAGCGATCTGCGTAGCGTGCCGCTGTCCGTGCTCGACCTGGCCCCGATCCCCGCGGGCGGGACCGCGGCCGGGGCCCTGCGGGCCACCACCGAGCTGGCCCAGCGGGCCGAGGAACTGGGTTACCAGCGGTTCTGGGTCGCCGAACACCACAACATGCCCGGCATCGCCAGCTCGGCGCCGCCGGTGCTGATCAGCCACCTGGCCGCGGCCACGTCCCGGATCCACGTGGGGTCCGGCGGCGTCATGCTGCCCAACCACGTGTCGCTGGTGGTGGCCGAGCAGTTCGGCATGCTGGAGGCCCTGCACCCGGGGCGGATCGACCTCGGCATCGGCCGCGCCCCCGGCACCGACCCGGCCACCGCGGCCGCGCTGCGCCGGTCCCCCGAGGGCCTCGGCCCGGACGAGTTCCCCGAGCAGCTCAGCGACCTGATCGGGTTCTTCAACGGCGAGTGGCCCGAGGGCCACCCCTACGCCTCGATCACCGCGGTGCCCGGGCTGGGCCACATGCCGGCCCTGTGGCTGCTCGGCTCCAGCGGCTACAGCGCCCAGGTGGCCGGGTTGCTGGGGCTGCCGTTCGCGTTCGCGCACCACTTCAGCGCGGTCAACACGCTGCCCGCGCTGGCCCTGTACCGGGAGCGCTTCCGGCCCTCGGCCGAGCTGCCCGAGCCGCACGCGATGATCGCCGCCAACGTGGTCTGCGCCGATACCGACGAGCGGGCCCAGTATCTGGCCGGGCCGAGCGGACTGTCGTTCCTGCGGTTGCGCACCGGGCATCCCGGCCCGCTCCCCTCGCCCGAGGAAGCGGCCGCCTACCCCTACACCGACCTGGACCGGGAGATCATCGAGTCCCGCCGGGGATCGGCCATCGTCGGTTCCCCGGACACGGTCCGGCGCGGCCTGGCCGAGCTGCTCGACGCCACCAACGCCGACGAGCTGATGGTCACCGCTCAGCTGCACGACCCGGCCGACCGGGTGCGGTCGCTGGAGCTGGTGGCCGAGATCGCCGCCCAGGTCAAGTCGGAAGCACGGCCGGACGCGCCGGTCGGCTCCTGAGGATCTAGCCGCCGGGCCGCCCGCGGTGGATACTCGCCCCAGTGGCGGGCGGTCCGACGGGGGGTCTGATGGCGGCCGAAGACTTCGACGACGGGGGCCGGGACGTACCGGGCGGCGTGACCGGGCCGGTCGAACGCGTGCTGGTGGTCGGCGCCGGGATCGCCGGGCTGACCGTGGCCAACGCGCTGACCCAGGCCGGGGTGGACTGCGTCGTGCTCGAGGCCAGGGACCGGATCGGCGGGCGGCTGCACACCGCCGACCTGGACGGCGCCCCGGTCGACCTGGGCGGCTCGTGGATCCACACGCCGGACGGCAACCCGATGCGGGCGTTCGCCCGGCTGGCCGGCGTGCCGGGCCGGGGCGCCAATCCGGTGCCCGAGATGGCCGCGTTCGGCCAGCGCGAGGGCCGGCGGTTGCCGGACGCCGAGACCGGCGACCTGCTCGGCCTGCTCGACCGGTTCCCCGACGCCCTGGCCGGACTGGTGGATCGGCTCGCGGCGGACACCTCGGCCGCCTCGGACGTCTCGGACGCCTCGGACGTCTCGGCCGCCTCGGACGTCTCGGCGGCCGAGGCGATCGAGGCCTTCGTCGCCACCGTGGCCGCGGACCAGGCCGTTGACCCCGTGCGGGCGCGCCAGTTGCTGTACGCCTACGTCGAGGCCGAGTCCGCCTGCCGGGTGGAGCAGCAGTCGCTGCGCTGGATGTGGACCGAGCACGAATACGGCGGGGACTACTTCGGCGACGCGCCCGGCGGGGGCTACGTAAGCCTGGTGCGGGCGATGGCGGCCGGGGTCGATGTACGGCTGGGCCTGCCCGTGGCCGAGATCGCGGTCCGGCCGGACGGGGTCCGGATGGTGACCGCCGACGGCTCGGCCGAGGAGGGCTCGCACGCGGTGGTGGCGGTCCCGCTCGGGGTGCTCAAGAGCGGGACACCGCGATTTTCGCCGGGGTTGCCGCCGGAGCGGCTGGCGGCCATCGGGCGGCTGGGGTTCGGCCGGTTCGAGAAGGTGGCGCTGAAGTTCGCCGAACCCTTCTGGCGGGAGGCCGGCTTCCCGCACCTGATGATCTTTCCCCGCGAGCCCGGCGAGTGGATGGTCTGGGTCATGGGCCTGGACAGCTTCGGCGGTGACCCGGTCCTGGTGTTCTTCGTGTTCCACAGTGCGGCCGAACGGCTGGCCGGCGCGGGTCCCGACGCGCCCGTCCGCTGGGCCCTCGGCCTGCTGTCCGAGGTGATCGGCCGCCCGGCCCCGGAGCCGATCGCGACCGCCGTCACGGCCTGGGCCGACGACCCGTACACCCAGGGCGCCTACACGCACATCCCGCCCGGGGCCTCCCCCGTCGACGCCGACCTGCTCGGCCAGCCCGCCGGCGGTCGCCTCCTGTTCGCGGGCGAGCATACCCAGAGCGCCCGCCTCGCCTTCGCCGACGGCGCCCTCACCAGCGGCATCCGCGAAGCCAAGCGCCTGCTCGGCACCCCCTCCGTTCGCCTGACCGCCAACGCCCAGCCCCATCCCTGACCGCCTCTAGGTCACAGGTCGGTAACGAAGTAGGTTACTTATCGGTACGGGGTAAGCACTTTGCGTAACTGAGGGTGGGGCCTGGACGACAGAGGGGAACTCAGCATGCGCGGGAAGCTCACCGGGATCGCGGGGGCAGTGGTGATGGCGGGCGCGGTGGCGGGGCTGATGGGGCCGATCGTGGGCGCGTCGGCGTCGACGCCGCGGTGCACCGGGGGCGTCATGCAGCCCCAGTGCGGGGACTACGTCAACCAGTCCGGCAACGGGTGGGCCGTGTACAAGCAGCGTCAGCAGCCCAACACGCCGGTCATCGCCTACCCCGCCATCCGCGGCGGCAAGCAGGTCAACGACCCGGCCACGGACTGGTACGTGTTCACGCCGAACATGAAAAACCGGCAGAACCGGTCGTTCGAGTGGGTGCCGGACGGCATCTTGTCCAACCTGTGCCTGGCCGAGATGGACAACGTGAACCTGGTCAAGCCGCACGGCGTCCTGCTGCGCTGGTGCAACGGGTCCCGGTTCCAGCAGTGGCAGGCCTCCGAGGTGGGCAACAACCCACGCTCGGTGCTGTGGATGAACATCGCCTCGCGCAACTACATCCGGCCCAACGGCACCAAGCAGCAGCTGACCACGTCCGGCTCGGTGCGCGGGATCCCCGGCGCCTACTGGGCCTGGAACACCCCGGGTAGGCCGCCGCGCTAGCGGGCCGGGCGCCGCTAAGCTTCGGCGGGTACCTGACCGGCGGCCCTTGAGGAGCTCGGCGTGGCGCGATATGCAGTCCGGGAGAAGTTGTTCTCGATCGGGGACGACTTCTGGATCACCGATGACCGCGGCGACCGGGCGTTCCTGGTCGACGGCAAGGCGATCTCGCTGCGGCATACCTTCGAGCTGAAGGATGCCTCGGGCCAGATCCTGGCCACCGTGCACAAGAAGCTGATCGCCATCCGGGACACGATGGAGATCGAGCACGACGGCCAGGTGGTGGCCACCGTGCGCAAGGCGCTGATCTCACCGCTGCATCACCGGTCGGTGATCGACCTGTCCGACGGCAGCCAGCTGGAGGCGGTCGGCAACATCTTTGACAAGGAGTTCGACATCCAGGCCGGCGGCCAGCCGATCGCGCACATCTCGCGGGCCTGGTTCCGGATCCGGGACACCTACGGGGTCGACATCGCGCCCGGCCAGAACGACGCGCTGATCCTGGCCATCGCCGTCTGCCTGGACCGGATCCACCACGACGAGGAGGACGGCGACCGCTGAGTAGTGGGCTGGTTTTCCCGGGACGGCCTGGCGGTGGGGTGGTTTTCCCCGGACGGCGGCCGAGCGGTGGGCTGCTTTTCCCGGGGCGGCCGCTGACCGCGGTTACTGTTCGGGTATGGCGCACCTGAAGCCGGCGCCGGAGCCGGACCCCAAGCCCGCCGCGCTCATCCAGTCGGTGGACCGGGCCATCAGCGTGCTCGAGCTGCTGGCCAAGCAGGGCCGGGCCGGCATCACCGAGATCGCGGATGAGCTCGGAGTACACAAGTCCACGGCATCCCGGCTGGTCAGCGTGCTGGAGAACCGCGGGCTGGTCGAACAGCTGGGTGAGCGGGGCAAGTACGCGCTCGGCTTCGGCATCGCCAAGCTGGCCGCGGCCGGGACCCGGCGGCTGGACCTGACCAAGCTGAGCCAGCCGGTCTGCGAGGAACTGGCCCGGCGGCTGGGTGAGACGGTCAACGTCGCCGTGCTGCACGACCGGGCCGCGATCAACATCAGCCAGGGGTTCGGGGCGTCCGCGGTCGCGGTGCAGAACTGGGTCGGCCAGCGCACCCCGCTGCACGCCACCTCCAGCGGGCGGGTCCTGCTGGCCCACGTGGCCGAGGCCGACCGGGACGGGCTGCTGGACAGGCCGCTGCGCCGGTACACCCCGCACACCACCACCAGCCCGGCCGCGCTGAACGAGGAGCTGGAACGGGTCCGGCGCGACGGCTACGCGACCAGCTTCGAGCAACTGGAGCTGGGCCTGCACGCGGTGGCGGTGCCGGTGGCCGACCCGCGCGGCGAGGTGGTCGCCGCGATCAGCGCGTCCGGGCCGTCCTACCGCCTGACCCGGCGCCGGGCCGAGGAGATCGTGCCCGAGCTGGCCGTGGCCGCGGCCGAGCTGTCGGCGCAGTTGGGCTATCTCGCCTGACGCCAGGTCAGGCGGGCCAGCAGCACGCTACGGGTAGGCGCCGGGCTTGGTGATGTACTGGCGGCCCGCCGGGGTGATCCAGCGCATGACCCCTGGACTGGGCTGGTCGAGCCGCCAACCCTGCGACTGTTTACATCGATGATGGTGACGGCACAGCGGAGCCAGGTTGCACTCGCAGGTCCGACCGCCCCGGTCGTATGGGACGGTGTGGTCCAGGTCGCAGCGGGCGGCGGGGCGCCGGCAGCCGGGAGCGGTACAGGTGGGAGTGCGGGCCCAGATCACGTGCTGGAGTCGGCGGCTGGGTTCATAGCCCGGCTCCTGGCGGCGATGGTCGCACGCGTCCTGGCTCAGCGGGGTGATCGTCAGTTGGAGGCCCCGGGTGGTCAGGTTGGCCAAGGCGCCCGGGCCGGGGAGGCAGCCATGGCCGACGGCGCGGCCGCCCGGGCCGGTCAGAGTCACGCAGCAGCGTGACCTCGGGTCGGCGGCGGCGAGCGTGGCCAATTGCCGGGCCTGGGCCGGGTCCACCGGCCCGAACCCGGCGACCACCCCCGGGTCGTCGGCCAGTCCGAGCTGGGTGACCAGCGGCAGGGTCAGGTTGATCAACGCGGGCAGCCGTGGGCCGGGCGGAGGAGCACCGGGGCCGGTGGGGTCGGCTGGCGGCGGCGCGGATGCACCCGGGCTGGTCGGCGCTGGTTCGCTCGGGGCCGGGGCGGAGTCACGGTCAAGGAGAGCATCGAGGTAGGCGCGGGCCCGCAGTTCTCCCACTGATCCGGGCAGGCCCGCGTCGCGCAGGGCCAGGGCCCGGGCGGTGAGTCGCTGGTCGGCGGCCAGGACATCGGCGGGAGGGAGACCATGGCCAGCCAGGGCGGCGGTACCGGCGTCTTCCTGCCAGCGGCGCACCCGGGGGTCCTTCAGGGCTTCTTCCCGCCGCCGGGCCGCCGCCTGCGGATCGACGGCGATCACCGCGCGGGCCAGTGCCGCCCGCAATTGGCCGGTGGTCTGCTCCCCGGCCTTGGGCAGGATCAGGGCTTCCACCTGGCGAGCGTCGTCGTCGGGCAGGATCCGGGTGGCTTCGGCAATCAGCCGAGCCTTGGCGTAGTCGATGAGGCCCGCATGATGGGCGCGGGCGGTGGCGGGCAAGCGGATGGCCAGATCCAGGGCGAGAGCGGTACAGGTGTCGGCGGCCTGGCTGGTCAGGGTCAGCGCCGCCGCGACCTCATCGTTGGCGAACTCGCTGACCTGACCGGGGAACTCTCCCGGAGCAGCGGCGGCGGTGCCCTCGGCGGGACGGCGCCGGGCCAGTTCGGCCACCGCGGTCAGCAGGTTGGCGCTGCACCACGACTCCAGCCGCTTCCAGGCCCGCATCGCCCCGATCAGCTCATCGTCGTCCAGTTCCGCGAGACGGCCGTCCCGGGTGACCGAGTCGGTCAGCCCGGCCAGCATCGCACTGGGTGCGCTGACGTCGAGCACACCACCGGACTCGAAACCAGTGCCCGATCCCGTCGTAGCGGCCGGGGTCCGGGAACGGAAACCTGCCGCGAGGACCTCCCGCTCGGCGGCGGCGACGCGGTTATGCCGGTCGGCGTTGATTTGGTCGACCACAGCTCGTACGGGCACTCCGGCGTACTCGGGTGGGCAGGGCGAGACCGGACCCAGATAGCTGGTGGGCCGCAGGCCCGCAGGCATCGGACACCCGTCGCTGTCCGATGCTGGGATTGCCTCTGCCATCGCGGTTCACCGCCCTTCACGGCCGACATCATCCACTTCGAACATAGTATCGATAAACCACGAATTAGTACAGGAAAAACGGATCCAATTCCCGAGAAAAAGCACCCGTTAAATCGCACATGTAAACCACCGTGAATGGTGCGGAAATGTCAGGCGTAAGGGAAGACGGTCGGTTCGTCGTCGCAGGATGGGGCCGCGCGGTGCCGCCAGGCCCGGTGGCGCGGAGCCGCGGGCCGGTGGTGCGAAGTGGCCGAGCGGAGCGGCGCGGAGCCGCCGGGCCGGGTAGCCGGGCGGAGCGGCGTGGAGCCGCCGGGGCGGATGGCGCGAAGTGGCCGGGCAGAGCGGCGCGAGGCCGCCCGGGGCGGATGGCGCGGAGGCCCGGGACCGGGTGGCGCGGAGGCCCGGGACCGGGTGGCGCGGAGGCCCGGAGCCGGGTGGCGCGGAGTTGGCGGGTGCGGGCGGGCATCGCTTGCCACGGAATCGGGGCGGGGCGCCGGGCGGCCGACGGAGGGCACACCTTGGACATCACCCGCCGTGGCATCGGGTCTTGACGGGGTGTGGGGCGGGCGTGTTGCGTAGGGAGCAACAGCCTGCGTTATGCGCAACGGGAGGCCGACGTGGGAACGAGGCCGTGAGCGCGGGGCCGCGGGTGGTCGTGATCGGGGCCGGCATCGTCGGGTGCGCCCTGGCTGATGAGCTGACCGGGCGGGGCTGGACCGACGTCACCGTGCTCGACCAGGGGCCGCTGCCGCGGCCGGGCGGGTCGACCGGGCACGCGCCGGGGCTGGTGTTCCAGACCAACCCGAGCAAGACCATGACCGAGTTCGCCCGCTACACGGTGGCCAAGTACTCGGAGCTCAGCGTGGACGGGGACGCCTGCTACCGGCCCGTGGGCGGCCTGGAGCTGGCCACCACGCCGGCCCGCCTGGCCGACCTGGCCCGGCGGCACGGCTGGGCCACGTCCTGGGGGGTGCCCAGCTTCCTGCGCTCGCCCGAGGAGTGCGCCCGGCTGCACCCGCTGATCGACCCGGACCGGATCCTGGGCGGCTTCCACATTCCGTCCGACGGCCTGGCCCGGCCGACGCTGGCCGCGCAGGCCCAGGCCGACCGGGCGGTGGCCCGCGGGGCCCGGGTGCTGGCGGGCCAGCGGGTGACCGGGATCCGGCAGGCGGGCGGGACGGTGACCGGTGTGGTCACCACGACCGACGAGTTCGCCGCCGACGTGGTGGTCTGTTGCGCGGGCATCTGGGGTCCGCTGATCGGGGCCATGGTCGGCCTGACTGTGCCGCTGGTGCCGATGGCTCATCAGTACGCAAGGACCACGCCGCTCCCGGAACTGGCCCGGCTGGGCGAGGACGCGGACGCGGCGGTCAGCCCGATCCTGCGGCACCAGGAAGCGGACCTGTACTTCCGCGAGCACGGGGACCGGGTGGGCGTGGGCGCCTACGGGCACCGCCCGATGCCCCTGGATCCCACTGAGATCGGTGACCGGTGTGGCGCCGATGAGACTGGTGGGTTTTTGCTGGGGTCTGGTGGGGAGCCAGGGGCACGGGGAGCCAAGCGGGCACGGGGGGTCAGGGGGCCGGGTGGGGCTGAGCCGGCGGTTCGGGGGTTCACGGCGGGGGACTTTGAGGAGTCGTGGGGGGCGGCGGTTGAGCTGTTGCCCAGTTTGGGTGGGGCCAAGGTGGCGGACGGGATCAACGGGCTGTTCTCGTTCACCGCCGACGGGATGCCGCTGATGGGTGAGCACCCGGGGCTGCGGGGGTTCTGGACGGCGGAGGCGGTGTGGATCACGCACTCGGCCGGGGTGGCCCGGGCCATGGCTGAGTGGCTGGTGGACGGGCAGCCCGCCACCGCGGTGCACGGCTGCGACCTGAACCGGTTCGAGGACGTCCAGCTGGCGCCGTCCTACGTCCACACCAGGAGCTGCCGCAGCTTCGTCGAGGTCTACGACATCCTGCACCCGCTGCAGCCGCCGGGGCCGCCGCGGCCGGTGCGGACCAGCCCGTTCCATCCCCGGCAGCAGGAGCTGGGCGGCTGGTTCAGCGAGGCCACCGGGTGGGAGCGGCCGCAGTGGTTCGAGGCCAACGCCGGGCTGCCCGAGGTGGCCGAGGTGCCACCGCGCAACGAGTGGGCGTCCCGGTACTGGTCGCCCATTGCCGGGGCGGAGGCCCTGGTCACCCGGCGCCGGGTGGCGATGTACGACATGACCCCGCTCAAGCGGGTCGAAGTCACCGGGCCCGGGGCGCTGGCCTTTTTGCAGGGCCTCACCACCGGGCAGCTGGACAAGGCGCCGGGCGCGGTGACCTACACCTTGCTGCTGGGGCCGGACGGCGGCGTCCGCAGCGACGTCACCGTGGCCCGGCTCGGGGCCGGGGAGTTCCAGGTCGGGATCAACGGGCCGCTGGACGTGGACTGGCTGCGGCGCCACCTGCCCCCCGACGGCCCAGTGAACGGTTCCGTGCAGGTCCGCGACATCACCGGCGGCACCTGCTGCGTCGGGCTGTGGGGCCCGGCCGCCCGGGACCTGCTGCAGCCGCTGACCGGGCTGGATCTGTCCAGCGAGCGGTTCGGGTACTTCCGGGCCCGGCGCGGCTACGTGGGCGAGGTCCCGGTCACCGCCCTGCGGCTGTCCTACGTGGGCGAGCTGGGCTGGGAGCTGTACACCAGCGCGGACGCCGGGGCCCGGCTGTGGGACACGCTGTGGGCGGCCGGGCAGGACCACGGCGTGATCGCGGCGGGCCGGGCCGCGTTCAACAGCCTGCGGCTGGAAAAGGGCTACCGGGCCTGGGGCGTGGACCTGACCGCCGAACACGACCCGTACCAGGCCGGGCTGGGCTTCGCGGTCCGGCTGGGCAAGGGCGACTTCCTGGGCCGGGACGCGCTGGTGGCCCGGAAGGAAGCCGGGCCCCGGCCGCGGCTGTGCTGCCTGGTCATCACCGATCCGGCCCAGGTCGTGATGGGCAGCGAGCCGGTGTACGTGCACGGGCGCCCGGCCGGGTATGTGACCAGCGCGGCCTACGGCTACACGACCGGGAAGAACATCGCCTACGCCTGGCTGCCGGACGCGGCGGCGGGGCCGGGCACCGAGGTGGAGATCGAGTACTTCGGGGCCGCGGTGCCGGCCGTGGTGACCGAGGAACCGCTGTTCGACCCGGGTATGACGCGCCTGCGCAGCTGACAAGGAGAGACCTTGTCCGACTCCTATGACGTGATCGTGATCGGGCTGGGCGGCATGGGCAGCGCCGCCGCCTACCGGCTGGCCGAACGCGGCCTGCGCGTGCTGGGGCTGGACCGGTACCCGGCCGTACACGACCAGGGCTCCAGCCACGGCAGCTCGCGGATCACCCGGCAGGCCTACTTCGAGGACCCGGCCTACGTGCCGCTGCTGCTGCGCGCGGCCGAGCTGTGGCCGCAGATCGAGGCGGACAGCGGCCGGACCGTGGTCCTCTGGACCGGCGGCGTGATGGTGGGGCGGCCGGACAGCCGGACCGTGTCCGGCAGCCTGCGCAGCGCCCAGGAGTGGGACCTGCCGCACGAGCTGCTGGACGCGGCCGAGATCCGGCGCCGGTTCCCGACCATGACCCCGGCCGACGACGAGATCGCCCTGTTCGAGCAGCGGGCGGGCCTGGTCATCCCGGAGGAGTCGGTGGCCGCGCACCTGACCCTGGCCGCCCGGGCCGGCGCCGAGCTGCACCACGAGGAGCCCGCGCTCAGCTGGCGGGCCGACGGCGACGGGGTCGAGGTCCGCACCCCGGTGGGCCGCTACAGCGCGGGCCAGCTGGCCATCTGCCCGGGCCCGTGGGCGCCGGAGCTGCTGGCCGACCTGGGCGTCCCGTTCGGGATCGAACGCCAGGTCCAGTACTGGTGGTCGCCGGCCGCGGGCCCGGAACGGTTCCGGGCGCAGCGGCACCCGATCTACATCTGGGAGGCGCCGGACGGGCGGCAGTTCTACGGCTTCCCGTCGTTCGACGACCCGGTCGGCCAGACCAGGGACGGGGTCAAGGTCGGGGCCGACTGGGTCAAGGTCGCCATGTTCCGCGGTGGCCAGGCCACCACCCCCGAGGCCATCGACCGCACCGTGCACCCGGACGAGGTGGCGGCCATGCGGGACATCGTGCAGCCGCGGATGCCGGACCTGCCCGGGACCCTGCGCCACGCCAAGACCTGCATGTACACCAACACGCCGGACGAGCACTTCGTCATCGCCCGGCACCCCGGGCACGAGCGGGTCGTGGTCGCCTGCGGCTTCTCCGGGCACGGGTTCAAGTTCGTGCCGGTGGTGGGCGAGATCGTGGCCGAGCTGGTGGCCGAGGACCGGACCCAGCAGCCCATCGGCCTCTTCGACCCGGGGCGGTTCGCCGTCCGATGACCAGCCCCAGCCTGCTGCCCACGCTGCCCGGCCGCTGGTACACCGACCCGGCGGTGTTCGCGGCCGAGCAGGCCGCCATCTTCGAGGCCCAGTGGTGCTGCGTGCTGCGGGCCGCCGACCTGGCCGGGCCGGGCCAGTTCCGCACCGTGACCCTGGGCCGGGAGAGCGTGATCGTGACCCGGGACGCCGGCGGTGCGCTGCACGCCCTGCTCAACGTGTGCCGTCACCGCGGCGCCCGGGTGTGCCCGGAGGAGAGCGGGACCGTGCGGCGGAACTTCCGCTGTTCCTACCACTCGTGGACCTACGGGCTGGACGGGCGGCTGGTGGCCGCGCCCAACCTGGCCGGCCTGGCCGACGTGGACCGCGGCCAGTACGGCCTGCGCCCGGTGGCCCTGCGCGAGTGGCTGGGCTACGTGTGGCTGTGCCTGGCCGATGAGCCGCCCCCGTTCGAGGACGTGACCGGCCAGGTGGCGGCCCGGCTGGGCTCGCTGGACGCGATCGGCCGCTACGGGCTGGACCGGCTGGAGCTGGGGCGGCGGATCCGCTACGACGTGGCCGCCAACTGGAAGCTCCTGGTCGAGAACTTCATGGAGTGCTACCACTGCGCCAGCATCCACCCGGAACTGGTCGCCGTGCTGCCGGAGTTCGCCCAGGGCTACGCGGCCCAGTACTTCGTCGGCCACGGCGCCGAGTTCGCCGACGAGGTGCAGGGCTTCACGGTCGACGGGCGGCCCGGCTTCGGCCGGCTGGCCACCCTGGCCGCCGAGCAGGACCGGCGCTACTTCGCCATCACCGTCCGGCCCCAGGTGTTCCTCAACCTGGTCCCGGACCACGTGATCGCGCACCGGATGTTCCCGGTGGCCGCCGACCGGACCGTGGTCGAATGCGACTGGCTGTTCGACCCAGAGGTCATAGAGCGGCATCAGGATCTGTCGGCCTCGGTCGAGCTGTTCGACCGGGTCAACCAGCAGGACTTCGACGCCTGTGCGCGGTGCCAGCCGTCGATGAGCTCGCGCGGCTACGCGGGCGGCGGGGTGCTGGTCCCGTCCGAGCACCACCTGGCCGACTTCCACGACTGGGTCCGTACGACCGTCGGCGACCGGGTCCCCGCGGCCCAGCCGGGCCTATGAGCCGAGCTCGTCCAGGCGGGCGGCCAGGAAGTCGCGTTCCACGTCGTTGCCGGTGAGCAGCAGGGCCTCGCTGTAGGCCAGCCGGGCCTCGTCGGTGCGGTCCAGGCGGCGCAGGAAGCTGGCCCGGGCCGCGGCCAGGTAGCCGTAGCCGGCCAGCTCCGGGGAGGCGGCCAGCTCGTCCAGGGCGGTCAGGCCGGCCGCGGGCCCGGCCGCGAAGCCGATCGCCACCGCGCGGTTGAGGGCCACCACCGGGGAGGGCCAGGACCGCATCAGCAGGTCGTAGAGCCCGACGATCTCGGGCCAGTCGGTGTCGCCGAACGCGGCCGCCTCGTCGTGCACGGCCGCGATCGCGGCCATCAGCGTGAACCGCCCCGGCGGTCCCGGCCGCAGCGCGTCCCGGACCAGCTCCAGGCCCTCGGCGATGGCGGCCTGGTCCCAGCAGGACCGGTCCTGGTCGGCCAGCAGGACCAGCTGGCCGTCCGCGTCGACCCGGGCCGCCCGGCGGGCGTCGGTGAGCAGGATCAGCGCCAGCAGCCCGGTGACCTCGGGCACCCCCGGCAGCAGTTCGGCCAGCATCCGGGCCAGGTCCCGGGACCGGGCGGCCAGGTCGGCCCGGGTCAGCGTCTCCCCCACCGGAGTCGTGTGGCCGGTGGTGAACAGCAGGTGGACCACGGTCAGCACCGCGTCGACCCGGTCCGGCAGCTCGGCCCGGGGTGGCACCCGGTACGGGATGCGGGCGGCCGCGATCTTCTTCTTGGCCCGGGTGATGCGGGCGGCCATGGTGGCCTCGCTGACCAGGAAGGCCCGGGCCACCTCGGCGGTGGACAGCCCGCACAGCAGGCGCAGGGCCAGGGCGACCTGGGCGTCCGTGTTCAGCGCCGGGTGACAGCAGGTGAAGACCAGCCGCAGCCGGTCGTCGGGGATCTCGTCGGCACCGGACCGTGGGTCCGGCGGGCCGAGCCCGGTGCGGTCGGTGACCAGCAGGGGCAGGGCCCGGCGGGCGGTGCTGTCCCGGCGCAGCAGGTCCAGGGCCCGCCGCCGGGCCACCGTGGTCAGCCAGGCCCCGGGCCGGGCCGGGACCCCGTCGTTCCCCCAGGCGGCCAGGGCCTTGGCGTAGGCGTCCTGGACGCACTCCTCGGCCAGGTCGAGGTCGCGGGTGACGCGCACCGTCGCGGCGAGCACGAAGGCCCACTCGCGACGGTGCGCGTCCGCGACCGCGGCGGCCACAGGATCGCCAGCCACGGGATCGGCGGTCATGTCACATGACGTTCCAGATCGGCCGGACCTCGACCCCGCCGGACCGGGTCGGCACCTGCTGGGCGATGGCCACGGCCTGGTCCAGGTCGGCCGCCTCGACCAGGTAGTAGCCGCCCAGGGCCTCCTTGGTCTCGGCGAACGCGCCGTCGGTGACGGTGAAGCCGCCGTTGGTACCCGGCCGGATCGAGGTCGCCGTGCTGGTCGGGTGCAGGGCGTTGCCGCCGATGATGACCGCGGCGTTGCGCTGCATGAACTCCGCGTGCTCTTTGGTCAGCTGAGCGCGATCCTCGGCGCTGGCGCCGGCTGACGAGGCTTCGTTGATGTAGATGAGGACGAGGTACTGCGACATGAGGTCTCCTCCGGTGCGGGCCCGCCTTCCGGGCCGTCTCGTTATCACCGACGCACCACTCCGGCGCAGATCGACAACCGGAGCTCAATTATCTCGATCGAAGGTCGCGGGACGGCGGACCCGGCCGTGACCTGGGCCGACACGACCCCGGCGTGACCTGCTCAACTCACTATGAGTAATCAAATTCGTCACTATGCGTATTAAATTTCGGGCCGAAAGCTACCATTCCGACGGCCTGCGCGGATCAGATCACGAGATCATTACAGAAGTTCTTCAATTTGCCTGCGAGCCCGTTCTGGCTCCTGCCATGCTCCTGCGAGCGGCACAGAACACCGCCAAGGTGTGGCAAACGCCGCAACAGATCAGATTCCGGTGATCGGGCTCGGCTATGCCGAAAACCGCTGCTCACAGCGGTGAGTAGGTCGGCACCAACACGACGATGGAGAACTTTGTGGGCGCAGCGCACAGGCACAGCCGCAAGGTGAAGATCATGCGGTCGGGACGGCACACGCAGCCGTCCCAGGTGGAGAAGGTGGCGGAGAAGGCCGGCAAGGCGGCACCCGTGATGGCCATCTCGGCCGGCGCCCTGGTCGCCGTGCCGCACGGGCACGCGGTGGACACCGTGAAGCACGCCACCGTGGCCGCGGCCGCCACGACGGCCAAGGCCCAGTCCGGCAGCACGGCCAACGAGAGCAAGCTGATCGCACTCACGAAGGTCTCGAACGCCAACTCCACCAGCCTGAACGCGGTGACCACCAGCTACCAGGCCAAGCACGCCAAGGCGACCGAGACCTCGGCCAGCCAGGCTCACGTGGCACATGTGGCGCACGCCGCCCACGAGGCCCACATGGCCCGCGAGGCCCAAATAGCAGCTCAGGCCCACGCGGCTCACCTGGCCCACCTTGCTCACCTGAACCACAGGTCTCAGGCGGGCAGTGAGGCCCAGGCGGCCCATCTGGCGCACCTGGCTCACCTGGCTCACCTGAACCACCCGGCCGGCCACTCCTCGTCCTCGTCCAGCCACACCTCCACGGTGTCGGAGGTCTCGCACAGCGCCCCCGTCGCCTCGCACGGCCACTACAGCTGCTCGGCGCTGGAGTCGCTGTGGGAAGAGGCCGGCGGCTCGTCCGGCACCGCGTTCATGGCGGCCGAGATCGCCACCGCCGAGTCGGGCGGCAACCCGAACGCGGTCAGCCCGACCGACGACTTCGGCCTGTGGCAGATCAACGGCTCGCACGGGTCCATGGCCACCCTGGACCCGTACGGCAACGCCAAGGCCGCGATCTCCATCAGCAACGACGGTCACAGCTGGGGTGCGTGGACCACGTACACCTCCGGTGCGTACGCCGGGCGTTGCTAGGACTCGAAGAACCAACCTTCGATATGTAAAAACGAGGCCGGAACGAACCGGAACCTGGCTGAACAGGCTGGAGCCCCCGCGGGATGATCCCGCGGGGGCTCCGCTGTGTCCGGGGCCGGCTCAGGCGGCCGGTCCGGTGGCCAGGGTGATGCTGGCGGTGTGGGACTGGCCCTCGGCGTCGGTCCAGGTCACGCTGACCTTGTCGCCGGGGTGGTCGGAGGACAGGATCGAGGAGATCTGCGACGAGCTGGTCACCGTCTGCCCGGCGACCGAGGTGATCACGTCGCCCGCGGCCAGGCCGGCCGTGGCGGCCGGGGAGCCGGAGACGGTGCCGATCACGGTGGCGCCGGAGGTGGTGGTGCCGGTGCCGTCGCCGCCGAAGCTCGCCGGTGCCCTCGCCGCCGAACCCTCGCCACCGAACCCGCCGGTGCCGCCGAAGCCGCCGTTCCCGCCGGTGCTGGACGAGCTGTCGGCCGCGGAGACCTGGACGCCCAGGAACCCGGTCGAGCCGATGTGCACGGTCGACGAGGCGGTACCGGCCACGATCTGCTGGGCCACGGTCTCGGCCTCGGCGATCGGGATCGAGAAGGCCTGGGTCGCGGTGGTGCTGGAGCCGCTGCCGGCTGGAACCACTGCCGGTGGAGCCACTCCCGAAGGAGCCGCTGCCGCTCTGGCCGGTGCCGCCCTCGCCGGTGCCACCCTGGCCGTCCCAGCCGGGGAAGGTGCTCTGCGAGGTCGGGCTGGCGCTGGACGAGGAGGCGGCCGTGTCCATGCCGACGACTTCGCCGGCCGAGTTGACCAGCGAGCCGCCGGAGTCACCCGGCTCGATCGGCGCGTTGGACTGGATCAGCCCGGTGAGCTGCTCGGAGTTGCCGGAGCCCTCGTCGCTGGCGGTGATGGCCTGGTTCAGCCCGGTCACCGTGCCGGACACCACCGAGGGGGTGCCGCCCTTGCCCTCGGCGTTGCCGATGGCCACGACCTTGTCGCCCACGCTGACCGAGGAGCTGGCCAGCGTCACCGTCTGCAGGTTCGAGGCGCCCTGCAGCTGGAGCACGGCAATGTCCTTGCTGGCGTCGTAGCCGACCACGCTGGCCTGGTAGGTCTTGCCGTTGCCGACGTCGGTGACCGAGATCGAGGTGGCCCCGTCGATCACGTGGTTGTTGGTCAGGATCTCGCCGGTCGAGGTCAGCACCATGCCGGTGCCGGCCGCCTTCTCGTTGCTGTAGCCGAGCGTGGTGTTGATGTCGACCAGGCCGGGCGACACCTTGCTCGCGATCTGGGCCGTGGTCATCTTGGTGTTGGCGCTGGTGGTGGCCTTGGAGGCCGACGAGCCGCTCGGCTGCACGGCGTCGTACCAGCCGACCGCGGCCGCGGCGGCCAGGGCCACCCCCGCGGTGCCCAGCGCGAGGCCGCGGCGCAGGCGCTTGCGCCGGTCCGGGGGCGGCGGAGGCGTGCTGCCGCCCCAGTTGCTGCCCCCGTTCCAGCCGCCGCCGGACCAGCCGCCGCCTCCCCCGCCGCCCGGAGTGCCGTAGCCGCCCGCGCCGCCGTAGGCGCCGTAAGCGTTGCCCCCGTACGAGCCGTAGGGGATCCCACCGCCCGGCTGCTCCGGAGACGACGGCGCCTGCTGCGAATCTGCGGCCTGTGCCGAACCCTGGATTGCGTTCATTGGATCTGCCCACCTGACTCCGTGTTGTTTCGATCTGTCTCGAGTTTCGGCCGGGAAGCTTGGGCGAACCTGACGGCGAGCATCCGGGAGTCTGGAACCTTGCTGACCGTTTCCTGAAGACGCTCAGGATTCGCTCTGCCGGGGGCAAACGGGGGGAAACTCCCGTGACTGGAGAGGACGCCAGCGGGTACTAATCGGGACCATGAAGAAGCTGCTGGAACTGCTGGTGTGCCTCATCCACCCGCTGGCCGTCATCCTCATGTGGATCAACCTGGCGGGCCGCTCGGACCTGAACGGGCTGGAGAAGCTGGCCTGGGGCCTGTTCGGCCTGATCCCGCTGGTGCCGTTCCTCTACGTGCTGGTCGGGGGTGAACTCTGGTAACCCCCGCCCCAGCCCCGGCGGCGGGGGCCCGGGTGGCGGTGGTCACCGGGGCCGCCCGCGGGCTGGGCCGGGTCATCGCCCGCACCCTGGCCGCCGAGGGTTACACGCTGGTGCTGGCCGACGTGACCGACCCGGCCGCCACCGCCACCGAGGTGGCCGCGGCCGGGAACGGGACGGTGTGGCCGGCCCGCGCCGACGTGTCGGCCGAGGATGACGTGCGCGCGCTGGCGGCCGGGGTCCGGGACCGGTTCGGCCGGGCCGACGTGCTGGTCAACAACGCGGGCATCTCGCTGCTGCGGCCCGCCGAGCAGACCACGGCCGAGGACTGGCGGCGGGTGCTGGACGTCAACCTGACCGGGCCGTTCCTGCTGTGCCGGGAGTTCGGCGAGCAGATGCTGGCGGCCGGATCGGGGGCCATCGTCAACGTGGCCTCCATCGCCGGCCTGCGCGGGGTGGCCCACCGGGCCGCCTACAACGCCTCCAAGCACGGCCTGGTCGGGCTGACCGAGACGCTGGCCGCCGAGTGGGGCGGCCGCGGGGTCCGGGTCAACAGCGTCTGCCCGGGCTGGATCAAGACCGAGATGGACGCCGAGGACCAGGCCAGCGGCGGCTACACCGACGCCGACATCGTGGACCAGGTGCCCCTGGCCCGGTTCGCCGACCCGGCTGACGTGGCGGCGGCGGTGGCGTTCCTGGCCGACCCGGCCCGGAGCGGGTTCGTCAACGGGGTGGCCCTGCCGGTCGACGGCGGCTGGGTGGCCGACGCCAG
Organism: uncultured Actinomycetes bacterium; assembly: GCA_963828445.1. Lineage (GTDB taxonomy): Bacteria > Actinomycetota > Actinomycetes > Streptosporangiales > Streptosporangiaceae > Bog-532. Next base: position 92,742 of record CAWHFP010000023.1, on the reverse strand, counting down.
CTGGACGTCGCTGCGGCTGCGGACCCGGGGCGGGTCAGAATAGGCGCCGTGACTTTCGAGCGACCCGACCCGCCGTCCACCGGAGACGAGCGGGTCATGATGCGCACGTTCCTGGACTTTCACCGGGCGACCCTGGAAATGAAGTGCGAGGGCCTGTCCGATGAGGACCTGCGGCGCCAGTCGATGCCCCCGTCCACGCTGTCCCTGCTGGGCCTGGTCCGGCACATGGCCGAGGTGGAACGGCGCTGGTTCCGCGAGATCCTGGGCGGTGCGGACCTGCCCCGGGTGTGGTCGGTCAAGGGCGACTTCCAGACCGCCTACGACGCCACCGGGGCGACCCGGGCCGAGGCGTTCGCGGCCTGGCGCGAGGAGATCGGGCACGCCCGGCGGCTGGAGGCCGCGGCCGAGTCGCTGGACGTCGAGGTCTACGTCGACAACTGGGGCGAGAACGTGTCGCTGCGGCTGATCATGCTGCACATGATGCACGAGTACACAAGGCACAACGGGCACGCCGACCTGCTCCGCGAGGGCATCGACGGCGTCACCGGCGTCTGACCGCGGTCGGACCGGGATCGGGAGGACACGGATGACGGAGGAGCCCTGGCCCTCGGCCGAGGCGCGGCTGATCCACGCCGGGACCGAGCGGGACCTGGGTGCGCCCGCCACGCCGCCGCTCACCCTGGCCAGCGTGCACGCGTCCTGGGGCGACCCCGACCCGGCCCGGGCCTACGGGCGGACCGGCAACCCGAGCTGGGAAGCGCTGGAGGAGGCGCTGGGGGTGCTGGAGGACGCCGACGTGGTGGTGTTCTCCTCCGGCCAGGCCGCGGCCATGGCCCTGATGCTGGCCCTGGCCGGGGGCCGGCGGTCCCTGCTGCTGCCCAGCGACGGCTACTACAACATCCGGATGCTGGCCGACTGGCTGCGGCCGTACGGGGCCGAGCCGGTCCCGGTCGACCTGCTGGACCTGGCCGGGGTCGAGCGGGAACTCGGGCGCGGCCCGGCCCTGCTGTGGGCCGAGACGCCGACCAACCCGCTGCTGCGGGTGTCCGACCTGAGCGCGCTGGCCGGGCTGGCCGCCGCGGCCGGCGCCCCGCTGGTGGTGGACAACACGGTGGCGACCGGGCTGCTGCAGCGGCCCCTGGACCTGGGCGCGGTGGCCTCGCTGACCTCGCTGACCAAGTCGGCCTCGGGACACTCGGACGTGCTGCTGGGGGCGGTGGCGACCCGGGACCCGGAACTGCTGGCCGACCTGCGCGGGTGGCGCGGGGTGGGCGGCGGCATCCCGGGGCCGTTCGAGAGCTGGCTGGTCCTGCGCGGGCTGCGCACCCTGGCCCTGCGCACCGAGCGGCAGTCGGAGAACGCGCTGGCCCTGGCCCGGCACCTGGACGGCCACCCGCGGGTCCGCGCCGTGTACTACCCCGGGACCACCGCGGCCACGCTGGAGATCGGCCCGGCGGCAGATGCCGCGCGGGTTCGGCCCGCTGCTGTCGTTCGAGCTGGACGGGACCGCCGCCGAGGCCGACGCCGTGGTGTCAGCGTCCCGGCTGATCCTGCCCGCGACCAGCTTCGGCGGGGTGGAATCGATGTGGGAGCGGCGGGGGCGGTGGGCGTCGGAGACGGCGCCGGAGTCGCTGATCCGGCTTTCGGCCGGGATCGAGCCCCTCGCTGATCTGGTCGCCGACCTCGATCAGAGCCTGGCTACGTGACGCGGGGTCGGCCGACTGCTGGGGCCGGGCGGCCGGGGCCGGGCGGGGCCGGCCGGGCGGGGCGGGTCCGGCGGGCTAGGTTAGGCGCATGGCAGAGAAGATGCGGGCGGTCGGGTACCGCAAGGCGTTGCCGATCTCCGACCCGGCCAGCCTGGAGGACCTCGAGGTCCCGGTGCCCGAGCCCGGCCCGCGCGACCTGCTGGTCCGGGTCGAGGCGGTCTCGGTCAACCCGGTCGACGTCAAGGTCCGGGCCTCGTCCGACCCCGGCCGCGAGCCGAAGATCCTCGGCTACGACGCGGCGGGCACGGTGGTGGCCACCGGTTCCGACGTCCAGCTGTTCAACCCCGGTGACGAGGTCTACTACGCGGGCAGCATCGACCGGCCGGGCACCGACGCGCAGTTCCACGTGGTCGACGAGCGGATCACCGGGCACAAGCCGCGCCGCCTGACCTTCGCCCAGGCCGCGGCGTTGCCGCTGACCACCATCACCGCCTGGGAGGCGCTGTTCGACCGGTTCCGGCTCAACCCGGAAAGCTCGGGGGTCCTGCTCGTGCTGGGCGCCGCGGGCGGGGTCGGCTCGATGATCACCCAGCTGGCCCGGGCCCTGACCCGGATGGTGGTCATCGGCACCGCGTCCCGGCCCGAGTCCCAGCAGTGGGTCCAGGAACTGGGCGCCCACCACGTCATCGACCACCACGACCTGGTCGGCGGGGTCCGCGGCATCACCCCGGACGGGGTCACCCACATCTTCTCCGCGCACACGGCCGGCTCCATCGAGGACTTCGCCGAGATCCTGCGGCCCTACGGGTCGGTGGTCGCGATCGACGACCCGCAGGGCCTGGACATCTATCCGCTCAAGAACAAGAGCATCTCGTTCAGCTGGGAGTTCATGTTCACCCGGCCGCTGTACCAGCCCCCGGACATGGTGGAACAGCACGAGCTGCTGGACCGGGTGGCCCAGATGGTCGACGAGGGAACCATCCGGACCACCCTCACCCGGGAACTCGGCCCGATCAGCGCGGCCACCCTGCGGGAAGCGCACACGCTGGTGGAAGGCGGCCGGATGACCGGCAAAGTCGTGGTCGGGGGCTGGTAGCGCATGCGGGCGGTGGTGTACCAGGGCACCCGCGACGTCGGGGTCCAGACGGTGGACGACGCCGGGCTGGAGGACCCCGAGGACGTGCTGCTGGAGGTGACCTCGAGCGCGATCTGCGGCACCGACCTGCACATGTACGACGGGCGCACCGGCGCCGAGCCGGGCCTGGTCCTCGGGCACGAGCCGCTGGGCGTGGTCCGGGCCGTGGGCGAGGACGTGCACCTGGTCCGGCCCGGCCAGCGGGTCGTGGTCCCGACCCACCTGTTCTGCGGGGTCTGTTACAACTGCGCGCGCGGATACTCGGCGGCCTGCCTGCGGGTCCGGCCCGGCGGCTTCGGCGCCGCCTACGGCTACGCGGGCATGGGCCCGTACCGGGGCGCCCAGGCCGACCTGCTCCGGGTGCCGTTCGCCGACGCCAACTGCGTCCCGCTGCCCGGCGAACCCGGCGACGAGCGGGAAGACGACTTCCTCATGCTGGCCGACGCCTTCGTCACCGGCTGGCACGCCACCGAACTGGGCCAGGTCACACCGACCAGCACGGTGGCGGTGTTCGGGGCGGGCGCGGTGGGCCTGCTGGCCGCGCATTCGGCCCTGATCAAGGGGGCGGCCGAGGTCTACGTGGTCGACCACGTGGCGCCCCGGCTGGACAAGGCGGGCGAGCTGGGCGCCACCCCGGTCGACTTCAGCCTGGGCGACCCGGTCGAGCAGATCCAGGAGCTGCGCCGGGCCCACGGCCTGCCGCTGGGCGAAGAACCGATGACCGGGGTCGACGTGGCCATCGACGCGGTGGGGTTCCAGGCCCGGGACCGGTCCGATCCCGGCCGGGAGAACCCGCTCCAGGTCGTCAGCGACCTGGCCCGGCTGGTCAACCCGACCGGGCGGGTCGGCATCGCCGGGGTGTACGCGGAGAAGGACCTGCACCCGGCGCCGGAAGGTCACGACGACGGGCGGCTGACCGTGCCCTGGGCCACGTTCTTCAGCAAGGGGGTGACGGTCGGGTTCGGCCGCACCCACGACCGCCGCTACACCGTGCACCTGCGGGACCTGATCCTGCGGCACCGGGCCCGGCCCGGGTTCGTGGTCACGCACCATGGCCCGCTGGCCGAAGCACCGGCGTTCTACCGGGCGTTCGACCAGCGGGCCGACGGGATCGTCAAGGCCGTGCTCACGCCCTGACGGCCGGGGACCGGGGCACGAACTGGACCGCCACCGCGGCGGCCAGGGGCAGGGCGGCCAGCGGGATCAGGCTGACCTGGAAGGCGTGGCCGAAGCCGCCGCCGACGGCGCCGCCCACGGCGTTGAAGAACACCACGCCGATCACCGCCACCCCGATCGAGTTCCCCAGCTGGACGGTGGTGGCCTGCAGGCCGGCCACGGTACCGGCCTGCTCCGGGGCCACCCGGGCCAGCACGATCCCGGTCAGCGGGGCGGTCAGCATGCCCATCCCGATCCCGGCGACCAGGAGCGGGAGCAGCAGGCGGGGCCACGCTGCCGTGGGCGGCCGCGGTCACGGCCAGCAGCAGGTACCCGGCCGCCATCACCACCCCGCCCAGCGCGGGCCACTGGCGGCCCAGCCGGCCTCATGACCGACTGCGGCACCATCGAGGCGACCAGGTAACCGACGCCCGACCACGGTGAACACCGCGCCCGAACCCAGGGCGGACAGGCCCCGGCCTTCCTGCAGGTAGAGCGCCAGCACCACGAAGAACGACGCCATCGCCGCGTAGAACACCCCGGTCGCGGCCAGGCCCGCGCCCACGGCCCGGTCGGCCAGCACGCTCAGGTCGACCAGCGGCGTCCGGCCGTGGCGGCGGCGCTGTCGTTGATGGACGGCGAAGGCAGCCAGGATCGGGGCCGCCGCGGCCAGCATGGCCCAGGCCCACACCGGCCAGTGCGCCTGGCGCCCGTCGACCAGCGGCAGCACCACCGCGACCAGGGCGATGGTGATGAGGGCGGTCCCCACCAGGTCGATCCGGTCGCTGGCCGCGCCACGGGACTCGGTCAGCACCCTGGGCGCCACCAGCAGCGCGGCCACCCCGACCGGCAGGTTGACCAGGAAGCAGCTGCGCCAGTCCAGGCCGAACACGTTGGCCTGGATGAGCAGCCCGCCGAACAGCTGGCCGAGCACCGCGGCCAGGCCCAGGCTCACGCCGTAAGCGGTGATCGCGGTGACCCGCTGCTTGCCCGCGTAGGTCACGCCGATCATGGCCAGCGTCTGCGGTCCGGCCAGAGCCGCGCCGAGCCCCTGTATCGCGCGGCTCACGTTGAGGATTTCGACGTTGGTGGCCAGCCCGCAGGCCAGCGAGGCCACGGTGAAGATGGCCAGCCCGAGGGCGAACATCCGCCGCCGGCCGTACCGGTCCCCGAGCCGGCCGCCGGTGATCAGGCCCACCCCGTAGGTCAGCCCGTACGCGGTCACCACCCACTCGACCCCGGCCGCGCTGGCGTGCAACTGCCGCTGCATGGACGGGATGGCCACGTTCACGATGAAGAAATCCAGGACGATCATGAACGTCCCGGTCAGCATGACGGCCAGGGGCGCCCACCCGGGGCGCCCCGCCGTCGTCGTGGTTGCGGCCCGCTCCTGGCCGCCAAGCGCGTTGACTGTCATGCCGCCAGCGTCGGCGACCGGGCCGGTTTGGGCGATTACCTGTCAGGTAAGGGCGGGCCCTACGTGGTCAGCTGGCTTTCTGGTAGGGGACGGCGGCGATCACGCCTTCGATCCCGGACGGGGCGCGGATCAGCATCTGCACCGCGTTGGTGGTGGGAGTGAACCAGAGCAGGGAGGTGCTCTCCGCGCAGCTGGTCTGGGCCCGCACCAGCAGCTTGTCGCCGCTGGCGGTGACGATCTGGTTGTCGTTGCCGGTGGTCTGCGGGACGTTGACCGTGACGGCCGATCCGTCGCTGGCTTGCTTGGCGACGTACATGACCCCGCACCCGCTCAAGGCCTGCAGGTAGAGGCCGCTGGGCAGCTGGTAGGCGTTGATGTCACCCAAGTCCGGGCCCTTCCCGGTCCGCTGCTGGGTCAGCGCGGTGGGCCGGGTGCCGCTCACCGGCACGAGCCACAGCCGGGGCGCGGGGGAATCTGTGACCAGGCAGCTGGCCAGGATCGTGCTGGCGTTCCACCACCGGACCGGCTGGCAGGTCGCTCCGCTCGGGCCCGGCAGGGACCGCACGGCCCCGGTGGAGTTCGTGACCTCCTCCACGCCCTTGGCACCGTTGACCGCCAGGGCGGTGCCATCGGGCGAGTAGATGGCCACGTTGGCCGCGTTCTGCGGGCCGGAGGCCAAGGTCTTCTCGAGCTTCCCGGTCAGGTCGTAACGGAGGATCTTGTCGCCGCCGCTGGTTTGCTGGGAGGCCAGGATGGCGGTGCCATCGGGCCGGGAGTAGCTGATCGCCTGCGTGCCGGTGGGCAGCCTGAAGCTGGTGAAGTTGCCGGTGGCCAGCACCAGCTGGCCAACCATGTTGGTCTGTGAGCCCACAAACAGCGCTCGCGACTTGTCTCCCGACCAGTCGACGAGCCGCCAGGCGGCATCCTTGGCGGCGGCCCAGTGATACATCACAGTCTTGGCGCCCGAGGGGCTGACCAGGTACAACGTGGTCGCACCGGCCTTGGCGTGCGTGCTGTCAAACGAGGTCGCGGCCGAGTACTCGGCCAGCGTCCAGCCCGTACCGGCCGACGCCAGTGGCCCACCCGACTGCGCGACCTGCGTGCTCGTTCCCTGGCTGCTGCTCTTGGCCGCCGGCCCCACGGTGGAAACGCCCGTCGAAGCGCAGCCCGCCGCGGTGAGAACCGCCAGCGCCGGCAGCGCCGTGAACCGTAGCCACTTTCTCCCCCGGTCTACCCGAGTACCCATCTCAACTCCCCGTTAGTTCATGGCCGCATCCCATCACCGGCCACCCGAGGATTAAGACGCCCTTTGCTGCGCATTGGTTGGATTTCTTTGGCCTCCTGGGGCCTTCCGGAGTGCTTGACCAACAAATTGATGCCATTGGGCACCAGTGTGACTGGATGGGCGTTCGCCCGGGAGCGGCAAGGGGACATGCGAGGCCAGTGTTGCGGGTGGGGCCGGAGCCAGGGCTGGGCAGCCTTTCGCACCCACCCCGTCTGAGTCGTGAACCGTGGGGCAACTGAGCCTGGTGTGGCGACTGGGGATCGGATCACGGGAGGCTGAGGCCGTTTTGGGTAAATGCTGCGCCGAAACCGGCACCTTGGCGTTTGGGAACGCTTGACGCACTGCTGCACAAAAGCGTTCCCGGAAGCGGGGCGCACACTTTCTGTGCGGCGCGAGTGGCTGATGTGACGGCGGGATTGGAGCCAGGGGCTGGGAAGGCGTTTCCGCACCCTTGGGGAGGCTCTGTTCGCCCGCCGAAGCCAGGGACGGCGGAGGCAACTGGGGGTGACGAGGGGCGGGATCGGCCGCCAAGGAAGCCGAGGTAGCCGGGAGCTTGGAGCTCTCGCTTTACCTGGGAGGTAATGGCCGGGTGTACCTGGGGCGCTTAGGGTCGCCAGGTATGGCGATGGTTGGGGAGCAGCTTCGGACGTGGCGGGAGCGGCGCAGGGTCAGTCAGCTGGATCTTTCGCTGCAGGCCGGGATTTCGGCGCGGCATTTGAGCTTTGTGGAGACGGGGCGGTCGAAGCCGAGCAGCGGGCTGATCCTTCGGCTGAGCGAGGAACTGGACGTGCCGCTGAGGGAACGGAACGCCTTGCTGCTGGCGGGCGGGTTTGCCCCGACCTACCCCGAGCATGGGCTGGACGCGCCGCCGTTGAGCGCGGTGACCGAGGCCATGCGGCAGGTGATCACGGCGCACATGCCCAATCCGGCGCTGGCCGTGGATGGGCACTGGGAACTGATCGACGCCAACGACGCGGTGTTCAGGATGGTTGAGGGGTCGGCCCCCGCCCTCCTGGAACCGCCCATCAACGTGCTGCGGGTGAGCCTGCACCCGGACGGGATGGCCCCCGGCATCGTCAATCTGGCCCAGTGGCGGCGGCACGTGCTGTTCCGGCTGCGGCGGCAGGCCGACCGGAGCGGTGACCCGTTCCTGCAGGAGCTGTACGAGGAACTGTGTGGCTACCCCGGCGGCGGCGGGCGGGACGAGCCCGAGCGGGACGGGCAGCGCCGCCGACGTGGTGCTGCCCATGCGCCTCCGGATGGACGGGCAGGAGCTCTCGTTCCTCAGCACGACCACCGTTTTCGGCAGCCCGCTCGACGTCACCGTGGCCGAGCTGGCCATTGAGTCGTTCTACCCGGCCGACGCCACCACCGCCGCCCGGATGCGCGCGCTCGCCAGATAAGCGGCACTGACACAATGGGGCCCCGTGCGCTTTGGAATAACGCTGCCCCAGTTCGGTCCGGTGGTCGCGCCCGGCCTGATCGCGGACTTCGCCCGGGACGCCGAGGAACTCGGCTACCAATCTCTGTGGGTGGGCGACCGGGTGCTGGCCCCGTTGCAGCCCAGCCGGCCGTACCCCGGGTATACGGCCGAAAAGCCTCTCCCACCAGCCTTCGATAATTTCATGGATCCGCTGGCCGTGCTGACCTCAGCGGCGACCGTGACCCGTACCGTCCGGCTGGGTTCCAGCACGCTGAACGCCACCTGGTACCACCCGCTGCTGCTGGGGCGCACGCTGACCACGCTGGACCAGCTCAGCCAGGGACGGGTCGACGCCGGGTTCGGGCTCGGCTGGATGGAAACCGAATACGAGGCCCTCGGCATCCCCTGGTCCGGGCGCGGCGCCCGGCTGGACGAGACCCTGGACGTGCTGCGGGCCATGTGGACCACCAATCCCGTGCAGCATCAAGGCAAGCTGTGGGACATTCCGCCGTCCACGCTGGGCCTGCGGCCGGTGCAGCCGGGCGGGCCGCCGGTCCTGCTGGGCGGTTACAGCCAGGGGGCCCTGGAACGGGTGGGCCGCCGGGGCAGCGGCTGGCTGCCGTCGATCGCCCCCGGCCGCGAGCTGGCCATGCTGGACAAGCCCTGGCAGACCGTGGTCCGGGCCGCCGCGGCGGCCGGGCGGGACCCCGGCACCCTGCGGCGCGAACTGCGGATCAACCTGACCCCCGGGCCGGACATGGTGGCCGGCGCCCTGGGCCTGGTGCGCGAAGCCCGGGAGCTGGGTTATGACGGGGTGTTCGCCGACCCGCAGTTCGCGGTGGGCAGCCCGGCCGAGATGGCCGAGTGCGCCGAGCAGCTGATGGCCGGCTACCGCGCGGGCTAGCCATAGCGCGGAACATCCGTACTCTGGGACTAGTGCGACTTCCTGGACGTATCACCCGCCGTACGCGACGGATGCTGTCCTACGTGGGCGTCGGCGTGCTGGTGGCGGCGGCCTCGATCGCGCTGGCGTTGGTGGTCACCCCGCTGCAGGAGACCACGGTGGCCGGGGAGCAGATCGGCGTCGGGGCGGCCGCGCCCACGCTCAGCCTGTCCGGGCCGGGCGAGGTGGACCTGTTCGGCCAGAAGCTGCCGACGGTCCTGAACTTCGCGGGACCGGTACGGCCCCGCCTCACGTTGTCCCACATCACTCTGGACCGCCAGCTGGCCTCGATGTTCAACCCCGCGCACGGGGCGGTCCCGGTCCGGGTCGCCATCGGTGACGCGCTGGCCACCGCCTGGACCCGGTACTTCGGGTGGGAGATCGCCATCACCGGCGCCTGCGCGCTGCTGCTGGCCGGGGCGCTGTGCGGGTGGGCCCGGTTCCCGTGGCGCAAGACCCTGGCCCTGCTGGGCCTGGGACTGGTGCTGGCCGAAGCGGCCGACCTGGGCGGGATCATGGTCACCGCCTACACCGCCCCGTCCCGGCTGGAGCAGGTCGGCTCGCTGACCGGGCTGGTCGGGCAGGCGCCGCTGCCCACCGTGGCCGGGCTGACCGGGCCGGCCCGCAGCAGGGTCCAGGCCGTGGTGCTGGGCGATTCGACCGCGGCCGGACTCGGCAACCCGCTGGTGGCCCAGGCCAGCCCGCAGGACCACGCCTGCCGCCGCAGCTCCGACGCGTACGCCGCCGACCTGGCCGCGGTCAACAACTGGAACGTGCTCAACCTGGCCTGCAGCGGCGCCACCATCCAGGACGGGATCCTGGGTCCGCAGCAGGCCCACCGGCAGACCATCCCGCCCCAGCTGGCCGCGGCCCGGCAGGCCATCAACACCAGGCTGGTCATCGTCAGCATCGGCGCCAACGACGTGGGCTGGTCCGGTCTGGTCGGCCTGTGCGCGGCCGCCAGGTCCTGTGCCGACGGCGCCTCCACCGCCTACTTCCAGCAGCACCTGAACCTGTTCGCCTCGCAGTACTACCAGCTGCTGGAGCAGCTGGCCACGCTGCCGTCGCACCCCCAGGTGCTGATCAACCTGTACTACAACCCGTTCGACCCCAGCCAGAACTGCCTGAATTCCGAGGGGCTGAACGCGGCCAAGGAGAAGGCGCTCAGCAAGCTGCTGGACGCCCTGAACCAGGTGCTGTCGGACGGGGCCAGCGCGACGTCGGAGATCACGGTCCGGCCGGACTTCACCGGGCACGCGCTGTGTGATCCGGACTCCTACGTGCAGAGCGTGCAGGATCCGGCGCCGTTCCACCCGACCGCGGCCGGGGAGCTGGCCATCGCCCTGGCCGACGAGCAGGCGTTGCAGGCCGACCAGGGGGCCCCCTCCGGCTCGCCGTCCCCAGGAGCGTCTGTGGCAAGCTTGGCTCCGTGACAGCACCGCCGCCGCCGTCGCCGGAACCGCAGCCGATCGTCACCCCGCTGCGGACGGCCGCGATCTTCCTCGTGCTGACCATCGACCCGGGCGGCGAGGACACCGTGCGGGACTTCCTGGCCGACGTGTCCGGGATCGAGCGGGCGGTCGGGTTCCGGCTGCCCGAGGGCGAGCTGGCCGCCGTGGTCGGCATCGGCTCGGATGCCTGGGACCGGTTGTTCGGCGGGCCGCGGCCGGCCGAGCTGCACCCGTTCCGCGAGCTGCGGGGCGCCCGCCACGTCGCCCCGGCCACCCCGGGCGATCTGCTGTTCCACCTGCGGGCCAACCAGATGGACCTGTGCTTCGAGTTCGCCAGCCAGGTCATGAACCGGCTGGGCGCGGTGGCCACCGTGGTCGACGAGGTGCACGGCTTCCGCTACTTCGACGAACGCGATCTGATGGGGTTCGTGGACGGGACCGAGAGCCCCGGCGGCCGGGCCGGCGAGGAGGCCGCGCTGGTGGCCGGGGCCGACCCGGACTTCGCCGGCGGCAGCTACGTCATCGTGCAGAAGTACACCCACGACCTGGACAGCTGGAACAGTCTCAGCACCGAAGAGCAGGAACAGGCCATCGGGCGGCACAAGCTGAGCGACATCGAGATCCCCGACGACGAGAAGGCGCCCAACTCGCACGTGGCGCTGAACACGATCGAAGACGCCGACGGTAACGAACGCCAGATCCTGCGGGCCAACATGCCGTTCGGCTCGATCGGCCGCCAGGAATTCGGCACCTATTACATCGGCTACGCGGCCACGCCCAGCGTGACCGAGCAGATGCTGGAGAACATGTTCATCGGCGACCCGCCCGGCAACACCGACCGGATCCTGGACTTCTCCACCGCCGAGACCGGGACCCTGTTCTTCGCCCCGTCGGCCGACTTCCTCGACGATCCACCCGACGCGCCTGGGACCGCTGGGGCGTCTGCGGCTGGTGGGGCGTCGGGGGTGTCTGGGACTGATGGGGCGATTGGGTCGGGCGAGGCCGCCACTACGTCAGAGTCCAGCGGTTCCCTCGGAATCGGCAGCCTCAGAAGGAGCACGTCGCCATGAACAACCTCTATCGTGAGCTCGCCCCCATCTCGGATGCGGCCTGGGCCGACCTCGAAGAGGAAGCCCGGCGGACCTTCGGCACCTACGTGGCCGGGCGGCGCATCGTCGACGTGGACGGCCCCGGCGGCCCCACGCTGGCCGCGGTCAACACCGGCCGCCTGGGCGACGTGGCCGCCCCGGCCGACGGCGTGATCGCGCACCTGCGCGAGTCGCAGCCGCTGGTCCGGCTGCGGGTGCCGTTCACGCTCAGCCGGTACGAGATCGACTCGGTGGAACGCGGCGCGCAGGACGCCGACTGGCAGCCGCTCAAGGACGCGGCCAAGCAGATCGGGTTCGCCGAGGACCGGGCCATCTTCGAGGGCTACCAGGCGGCCGGCATCACCGGGCTGCGCGACGCCAGCTCCAACACCGCGCTCGGCCTGCCCAGCGACCCGACCGAGTACCCGGACGTGATCGTGGACGCGCTGACCCAGCTGCGGCTGGCCGGGGTCAACGGCCCGTACGCGCTGGCCCTGAGCACCCCGGCCTACGACGCGATCAGCGTGACCACCGAGCACGGCTACCCGATCCGGCGCCAGATCGAGCGCGTCTTCGACGGGGAGATCCTGTGGGCGCCCGCCATCGACGGGGCGTTCCTGCTGTCCACCCGGGGCGGCGACTACACCCTCAGCCTGGGCCAGGACCTGTCCATCGGCTACCTGTCCCACGACGCGGAAACGGTCCAGCTGTACTTCCAGGAGGCGCTGACCTTCGTGACCTACACGACCGAGGCGATCGTGGCCGTCAACGCGGTGGCCGGGGCGCTCGCGGGCGGCGGGGCGCGGCGGGGGCGGCGGGGGTCAGGCCTGATCAGCCAGCCGTAACGAAGCGGATGTCGGGGGTGGCCGCGGGCGCGGTCACCGCCAGCACCCGCGCGGCCTCGGCCTCCAGCGCGTCCCGGTCCCGGGCCGGGACCCGCGTCCGGAACAGCTCGATGGTCACGGTGGCGGTGCCCTTGGCCCGCTTCACCCGCCAGGCGCCGGCCACGAACCCGTCCAGCAGCACGCTGCCCGGGAAGCTGTTCAGCTGCTTGAACAACCGCCGGCGGTCGCCGGAGGCCATGACCCGGGTCCGGTCGTCGTGGGACAGGATCAGGTTGTCGTACTCGGCCGCCAGCCGGGCCGGCGCGGGCACGTCCGGACCCGGCCGCGGGCCGTCGGGCAGGTCGAACAGCTCCCGCCCGCGTTCGTCGGCGAAGACCCGGAGCCGGTCCCGCATTGGTTCCACGATCTCCCGGAGCCGGGTCAGGCCCGACCAGGTCTGCACATCCTGGACGGTGGCCGGCCCGAACGCGGCCAGGTAGCGCTCGATCATGGCCGTCAGGGCCTGGGACCGGTTGACGGGCTCCGGCTGCGGGCGGTCCGGCTCCGGGCGGTCCAGCCAGACGTCGGCCGGGGTGTGCCGGGCCAGGCCGCTCTTGCCCCACACCGCCCGCGGCGGCACCTGCACCAGCGGGACCCGGCACCGCACCGCCATGGCCAGCGCGTCGCCCGGGTGGTCCGGGAAGGTCCGGGTCAGCGCGGCGCCGAGGTCGGCGAAGGTCAGCGGTTGTTCGGTGGTCAGCTCCCGGCCCCGGGCGGCGACCCGGTCCAGGTCCAGGCCGACCAGGCCCTTGCCCCAGTTGCTGGCCAGGCCCTGGTCCAGCACCGGCTGGATGAGCGGCCGCCAGGCCAGCGCGTCGTCGGCGGTGACCAGGTGGATGGTGCTCCGCATCAGCGCGATCCGGACCACCTTCCGGCTCTCCAGCAGCTCGGCCAGGTCCTCGGGCCGGAAGCCGTCCAGCCGGGCCAGCAGCCCGTAGTAGGGCGGGAACGGGGCCTGGGCCTGGAGGCCACACAACTGCCGGACCAGGTCCAGGGCCGAGCCCGGCGCGCGCGCCAGCAGGTGCTGCCGGGCCAGCAGGGCGCGGTTGACGGCCCGGTTGGTCAGCACGTCGGCGGGCATCGTGGCGTCTCCTCCTGATCGGTTACGCTAACTCGTGCGCTTCGTGTTCACCCCGCCCGCCCAGGAGGCCGCTGGCCTGCTCAATCTGCCGTGGGACGAGCCGCTGGAGAGCTGGCAGGACGAGCGGCTGGTCGAGATCCGGCAGCGCGGCATCCACCGCCACATCGTGCGGTTCGTGGAGGACGACGGCGTACTCTACGCGCTCAAGGAGCTGCCCGAGCGGCTGGCCCGCCGCGAGTACACGCTGCTGCGGTCGCTGGACGAGCTGAACATCCCGGCCGTCGAGGTGGTCGGGGTCGCGGTCGACCGCGGGCCCAGCCTGGACTCGGTGCTGGTCACCAAGTTCCTCACCTACGCCACCACCTACCGGGCGGTGTTCTCCCGGCCCCGCGGCGGCCAGCCCACCGACCGGCTGCTGGACGCCCTGGTCGAGCTGCTGGTGCGGCTGCACCTGTCCGGGTTCTTCTGGGGCGACTGCTCGCTGTCCAACACGCTGTTCCGCTACGACGCCGGGACGCTGGAGGCCTACCTGGTCGACGCCGAGACCAGCGAGCAGCACCCGGAGCTGTCCAAGGGCCAGCGCGAATACGACCTGGAGCTGGCTCAGGAACGGGTCTACGGCGAGCTGCTCGACCTGGAAGCCGGCGAACTGCTGCCCAAGGACGTCGACCCGCTGGACATCTCCGAACAGCTGCAACGCCGGTACACCGCGCTGTGGGACGAGCTGACCCGGGAGGAGATCCTGCGCCCGGACGAGCAGCGCTACCGGATCGCCAAGCGGCTGCGGCGGCTCAACCAGCTCGGCTTCGACGCCGAGGAGGTGGAGCTGATCAGCACCCCGGACGGCAACCGGCTCCGGGTCCGGACCCGGGTCGCCGACACCGGCGTGCACAGCCGCCAGCTGTTCCTGCGGACCGGGATCGACGCGGGCGAGAACCAGGCCCGCCGGCTGCTCAACGACATCGCCTCCTTCCGGGCCTGGCTGGAACAGAAGGAAGGCCCGCCGGTGCCCGACTTCGTGGCGGCCAACCGGTGGCGGGAAGAGGTGTACGAGCCGGTGGTCGAGGCCATCCCGGCCGACCTGCGCGGGCGGCTGGCCCCGACCGAGATCTTCCACGAGATCCTGGAGCACCGCTGGTACATGTCGGAGCGGGCCGGGGTGGACGTCGGCACCCGGGCCGCGGCCAAGTCCTACTTCGACCGGGTGCTGCCCGAAGCGCCGGAGCCGCTGGAGGTGTCCGGGGACGCCGATCCGACCGGACCCCAGCCCGTCCTCTACGCCGACCCGGGGCCCGACGGTGACCCGGTGCCCGACACCAGCTCGGAGTAGAGCGCCGCCGTCTGCTCGGCCACCGTCCGCCAGCCGAACTCGGCCACGGCCCGGTCCCGGCCCGCCTGGCCCATGGACTTGGCCAGGGCCGCGTCACCCATCACGGTGTTCAGGGCCTGGGCCAGCGCGGGCGGATCGTCGGCCGGGACCAGCAGCCCGCTCGTACCGTCGTCCACCACCTCGGGGATGCCGCCGACCCGCGACCCGACCACGGCCGTGCCGCAGGCCATGGCCTCCAGGTTGACGATGCCCAGCGGCTCGTACAGCGACGGGCAGGCGAACACCGCGGCGTGGGTGAGCAGCTGGATCACGTCCTGCTTGGGCAGCATCTCCGGGATCCAGATCACCCCCGACCGGGTGGCCTTGAGCCCGTCGACCAGGCCGGTCACCTCGTCCAGCAGCTCCGGGGTGTCGGCCTGCCCGGCGCAGAGGACCAGCTGGGCCGACGGGTCCAGCTCGGCCGCGGCCCGCAGCAGGACCGGCACGCCCTTCTGCCGGGTGATCCGCCCGACGAAGATCACGTACGGGCGGTTGAGGTCGATGCCGTGCCGTTCCAGCACGTCGGTGCCGGGGTCCGGCGCGTACTCGGCGGTGTCGATCCCGTTGCGGATGACCCGGACCTTGGCCGGGTCGATCTCGGGATAGGCGGACAGGATGTCGGCGCGCATGCCGTCGGACACGGCCACCACCGCGGCCGCGGCCGTGGCCGACACCCGCTCACACCAGGACGAGATGGCGTAGCCGCCGCCGAGCTGCTCGGCCTTCCACGGCCGCAGCGGCTCCAGCGAGTGCATGGTGACCACGTGCGGAATGCCGTACAGCAGCGAGGCCAGGTGGCCACCCAGGTTGGCGTACCAGGTGTGCGAGTGGACCAGGTCGGCGCCTTCGGCCCCGGCGGTCATGGACAGGTCGGTGGAGACCGTCTGCAGCGCCTGGTTGGTGTGGGCCAGCAGGTCCCAGGGCCGGTGGGCGACCGCGTCGGCCCGGTCCTTGCCCTGGCAGTGCACGGTCAGGTCGACCAGGCCGGCCAGCTCGCGGGCCAGGTAGGTGACGTGCACGCCCGCGCCGCCGTAGACCTCGGGCGGGTACTCGCGGGTCAGCAGGGCCACCTTCAGGCGCTCTTCCGGGGTGGCGGCGGTGGTCATGGGGTCACCGCCTGGCCCTTGCCGACCACGGTCACGCCGCCGAGGGAAACCACGAAGCCGCGGGCCCGGTCGTGTTCCTTGTCCACGCCCACCATCACGCCCTCGGGTACCTCGACGTTCTTGTCCAGGATCGCGTCCCGGACCACGGCGTGGCGGCCGATCCGGACGTTGTCCATCAGCACCGCCCGCTCCACCGAAGCCCAGCTGTTGACCCGCACCCCGGGCGACAGCACCGACTCGCGGACCAGCCCGCCGGAGACGATGACCCCGTTGCTGACCAGGCTGTTCACCGCCCGGCCGATCCGGTCGCCGGACTCGTGCACGAACTTGGCCGGCGGCAGCGAGGGTACGTAGGTCAAGATCGGCCAGCGGTTGTTGTACAGCGTGAACAGGGGCTGCACCGCGCACAGGTCCATGTGCGCCTCGAAGTAGGAGTCCAGCGTCCCGACGTCCCGCCAGTAGGGGAGGTCACCGTCGATGGCCCCCGGCACCTTGTTGGTCAGGAAGTCGTAGGCCTGGGCGGCCCCGTCCTTGACCAGCATGGGCACGATGTTGCCGCCCATGTCGTGGCGGCTGGAGTCGTCGGCGGCGTCCTTGCGCAGCGCGTCGACCAGCACGTTGGTGTCGAACACGTAGTTACCCATGGAGGCGTAGGCCTGGCCCGGCTGGCCGGGGATGCTCGGCGGCTCGGCGGGCTTCTCCAGGAACTCGGTCACCGTGCGGCCGTCCTGCCCCACCGCGACCACCCCGAACTCGGTGGCTTCCTCGCGCGGCACCGGGATGCAGGCCACGGTCACCCCGGCCCCGTGCTCGACGTGCTGGGCGATCATCTGCGACGGGTCCATGCGGTACACGTGGTCGGCGCCGAACACGATCACGTGGTCCGGTTGCTCGTCGTTGATCAGGTTCAGCGACTGGTAGATGGCGTCGGCCGAACCCGTGTACCACTGCGGGCCCAGCCGCTGCTGGGCGGGCACCGGGGTCACGTAGTTGCCCAGCAGCGAGCTCATCCGCCAGGTGGTGGAGATGTGCCGGTCCAGGCTGTGGCTCTTGTACTGGGTCAGCACGGCGATCTTCCTGATGCCGCCGTTGGCCAGGTTGGACAGCGCGAAGTCGATGAGCCGGTAGAGGCCGCCGAACGGCACGGCGGGCTTGGCACGGTCGGCAGTCAGCGGGGACAGGCGCGTTCCTGCGCCCCCGGCGAGCACGATTCCGAGGACGCTCGGGTCCGGCATGTCGGCCCTCCTTTCGGCACGGCGGGGCGTCGTTGCCCGGTCTGTACCGCCATGCTCTCCTTGCAATGCCCAGCCAGGGAAGCTTTCAACGGTTAACAGCAAAAGAAGCCGCCGATCTGGCGGCTTCGTCTGCGCGGTGCCCGTGGCGGCTGCCTGGCATTTTGTCACGCCGCTGGTGAAGCCCCCAGGGCGTAGGCCCATGCGCGTGTCCTGGTCTCCTTGACCCGGACCGGCATCGGCTGGAAGACCTCCGGGTCCACCAGGGAGGGGCGGCTGCGGATCACGTTGTCGTACAGGTACGTGGAGGCGATGAACGCGATGTCCGCCCCGGACTTGGCCAGCATCCGCTTGAGCGGCCGGGCGTCCAGCAAGCGGCAGAGCAGGGTGACATCGTGGCCCACGAAGCCATAGCCGTCGTGGTGCACCGAGCCGATGTGAGCGGCCACCCGGAGCTGGATATGGGCGGCATCAGCGGAGACCCGATTATGGCGTCGGACGAGAGCGCGCAGGCGTTCGGGGATCGGATCGACCAGGCCGACGGCGGACAACGTGGGCGGGACGATGACCAGGGCGCCATCGCCGCGATCTTCGTAGCCACAGTCGGCCCAGGGGATGTCCGACCGGTCGAAAGCGGTCCGCAGCATGGCGTAGAGCGAGGTGTGGACGTACAGCTGGATATCATCGTCGCGCTCGGCGTTGTTGAAGCCGGCGATGTCGACCGCGAACAGGCCGCACAGCTGGCCGTCGAGGTATGACCACGAGCTGACCGGCGCAGGGCAGATGGCCGGTCTCAGTTGCAGGACTTCGGCACCGGTCGGGCTCTGCTGGCCTTGATCGTCCGGCTCGGGCCAGTCGTTCGGGCTCGGGACATCGGCTGGCGGATACCGGCGGGGATCCTCGCGGACGGAAGCGAGCGACCCCCGCCCCGGCACATTGTGAACTGGTCGCCTGGCTCTTACCAGTGAGACGCATGGGATCATCGTGTCCACCCCGTTGAAGCGAGAAGCCTTCCTCTGCTAGATTCCCTTCGCGACATCTCGCGTGCAAGATTGCACGAGAGATTTTTACTTGCCTTTCGGGATAGATTTCACTTGCCTACACGGTCTCGTTGCACGCCTGACCCCGGAGGGGGTGTCCGCGATGGCCGAGAGAAGATCACCATCGGTGCGTGCGCGTCAGCTGGCTTCTGAGCTGCGACGACTTCGAGAGGAAGCCACCCTCACGGGTGAGGAGGCGGCCGACCGACTCGGCTGGTCACCCTCCAAGGTCTCGCGAATCGAGACGGGCAAGACGGCCGTCACCGCCAGCGACCTGCGGAAGATGCTCGATCTTTACAAAGTCTCCGGAGTGCGGCGAGATCGGCTGGTAGAGCTCGGCCGGACTGCTCAGCAGCGCGGCTGGTGGGACGCTTACGCCGATACGCTTAGAAGCAGTTTCTCCGTACTTGTCGCACTAGAAGGTGACGCCGAATCTGAGCGCTACTGGGCGCCTACGATTATCCCCGGTCTTCTCCAAACCGAGAGTTACGCCAGGATCATCACCCAGGCCACCTCGCTTATCTCACCCCCTGGTGAAATAGCTCGAATAGTGACGGCCAGAATGACTCGTCAGCAGGTCTTGACACGCGAGAAACCATTGAATCTTACGGCAGTCCTGGACGAAGCTACGCTCCGCCGACAGGTAGGCGGGACAGAGGTAATGAGAGAGCAACTCCTGCACCTTGTCGGACTTGGCGCGATGGCCGAATGTAACAATTCAGATTCTGCCCTTCTCTAGCGGTCCTCATCTGGCTATAAGTGGCAGGTTCTCGCTACTCCAGTTCCCAGAGGCCGCTGCCACTGGCGTGGTGTTCCTCGAGAACATGACCAGTGACTTGTTTATCGAGCGGGAGGACGAGGTGTACCGATACGGCCTGGCGTTCGATCGGCTCCTTGAGCTTGCTCTCGGGCCGGACGAATCGATCAGCTTCATCGCTCATCTGGCGGATGAGTACAGATAAGGCAGGGGGAGACACGAAACGTGGACATCGACCGACTTGCGCAACGAGCCATGGCGCAAGAGTAGCCACAGCGGCGATTCGGGTAATTGCATTGAGATTGAAAAAGGGCTTGCTAGGGGTTGTACTGATCCGGGACAGCAAGAATCACACCGGAAACAGCCTTTTTGTTGATTCGCGCAACTGGCGCTATTTCCTAGATCGGATCAAAGGTGTATAAGTCAATTGCGCACCCACATATCGGCAAAAGTTTCAAGCTAAGCGGTTCCAAAGTCTTGGCTCAGCTAGGGGCGGCGGCGACGATGAGGCGGTCGAAGTCGGGGGTGTAGGCGGTGGGGTCGCTGAGCTCGATGGTGTTGGCGCCGGCGTTGAGGGCCAGCGACACGGTCAGGGCGCCGGGTGTGTTGAAGCTGCCGGTGGACGGGAACGACAGCGTCTGGGCGGCGCCGCCATTGGCGGAGACCAGGCCGGGCCGGACGCCGTCGGTGGCGTAGAGCAAGGTGACGCGGTAGGTGCCGGCGCTGGGCGCGGTGACGTTGTTGAAGGTGAGCGTGCCGCCGTTGCCGACGAAGCCGACCTTGGCCCCACCCGAGCAGGTCGAGCAGGTCGACACCACCGCCCCGCCGGCCAGCGTGTTGGCCGCCGCCTCGGCTTCGTAGGACGTGGCCAGGGTGGGCGTGTCCGCGGTCGAGGTCACGCCGAAATTATCGAAGGTCGCTTGCGCCGCGTTCCCGGCCGAGCTTGAGGTGACGAACATTCCGGCATCTTGGGTTGCGGCCTGGCCGGGCACGGTGGCCGTGCCCACGGCCAGCCAGTCGCTGCCGTCCAGGGAGTAGTAGCCGCTGTAGCTGGACCCGTTCCGGACCAGCCGCAGCCAGACCGGCAGGCTGGCCGGGATCGTGCCGTTGGCCGGGGTCACGTTGTCGATGTAGGTGCCGCTGTTGTCGTTCCACTCCAGCTGGATGCCGCCGGACGGGGACTCGAACAAGATCACTCCCTCGGGCGCCTGGCCGGAGGCGGTGATGTCGTTGCGGACCAGCAGCCCGGCCTTGCCGAAGCCGGTCAGGTTCTGCTGGGCGGACACCTCGGTGCTGACCGTGGCCGTGCTGCCCACTGCGCCCTTCTGGTAGATCGTGCTGTAGTCGTCGTCGCCGGTGTACAGGCCCGCGCCCGCCCCGGAGATGCCGAACTCCTGCGCCGGACTGGCCGAACGCGGCCGGGGCGTCGGTGGCCGACGAGTAGGTCTGGTACGGCGCCTGGACCGGCGGGCTGGTCGTGACCTGCTCCGGGACCGACAGGCTCTGCGGCTGCCCGGGCCAGGCGAACCGGGCCGTGCCGGTCACCGTGCTGGTCTGGAACAGCCCCGACGGCGGCGGGGCCGTCACCTTGAACGTGGCCTGCACGGTCTTACCGCTGCCGACCAGCAGGAACGAGGTCGGCGAGGTGGCCGTCACCGTCCAGCCGGACGGCACCTGCAGGCCCAGGCGCACCAGCGGGGCGGGCAGCGGGCCGTGGTTGGTGAACGTCTCGGTGGCGGTGACCGGCTGCCCGCTGGTCAGGCTGGTCAGCCCGGTCAGGTTGAGCGTGGCCGCGGGCGGGGCGGCGGCCGGGTTCCTGGTCGGGGTGACCCGGACCAGGGCCACGCCGTGGGCGGGCACGGCGGCGCTGATCGTGCCGGTGGTCTCGGTGCTCTTGCCGGTCCACAGGTTGCTGACCTTGTAGTCCGGCGCCGCAGTGGCCTTGAGGGTGGCGGCGGTGGTGCTGATGACCTGCGGGGTACTGCCGGTGTTGAACAGGCCCGCGACCACGTCGCCGTTCTTCTCGGTCTTGGCGAAGATCTGCTCGGTGCTGTTGTCCACTAGCCGGCTGGCGTCGATGCTGTCCTGGTCGACCGCGATCACGCTGCGGTTCTTGAGCAGGGCCAGGTCGGACTGGTCCAGGTTGGTCAGGTCGGTGCCCAGGATCAGCGGGGACGAGGCCAGGGCCCACAGCGCCAGCTGGGACTGCCGCTCGGGGTAGGTCAGGCCGTCGTTGCTGCCGTTGCCCACCTCCAGCGAGTCGTAGTCGTTGAACGCGCCGGGGCCACCGTACGGCTGCCAGGCGGCGACCGTGTCGAAGCGGGAGCTGACGTTGTTCCAGTCGGTGAGCGGGTAGCTGCTGCCGTTGGTCCCGCAGTAGCACTCGACGTCGCCGCCGGTGCGCCAGCCGTTGGCGTACTGCTTCCAGGTCGCGGCGTCGTTGATGTTCAGGCTGTTGGACAGCTCCAGGTGGATGGGCCGCCCGGTCTGGCGCAGGCCGTTCGACCAGGCCTGAACGTCGGGGACGTCGAACGAGCCCACGCCGTCGATCTTGACGTAGTCCACGCCCCAGGAGGCGAACTGGTCGGCCCAGGAGTTGATGAACTGCTGGGCGCCGGGCTTGCTGTAGTCGATGCCGACCATGCCGCCGCAGTTGTAGTTGTTCTCGCTGGTCGACGGCTCGGCGATCTGATCGGCGGTGTAGGAGGTGCCCTCGATCGGGGTGTTCTGCGCCACCGCCTGCTTGGAGATGCCGGGGGTGACGTAGAGGCCGAACTTCAGGCCCAGCTTGTGCACGTAGTCGGCCACGGCCTGGATGCCGTTCTCGCTCCCGGTGCTGGTCGATTGGCTGGGGAACTTGCTGGTGTCGATGGCCCAGCGGCCGTACTGGTCAACGGCGGGACCCTGGCTGCCCGGGCAGACGTACCAGAAGTCGTCCACGTTCACGTACTGGTAGCCCACGCTGGCCAGGCCGCTGGACTTCATGGCCCGGGCCTGGGCCTCGATCTTGGCTGCGGTCGGGTCGGAGCGGATGAAGCTCCAGCTGCTCCAGCCCAGGGCCGGGGTCAGCCCAACCCCGTTGTCCTCGGCGTGCGCCGGGGTGGCGACCGATGTGGCCGCGACCACCGCCAGCGGCACCGCCACGAGTCCGGCCACGATCGCACGGATGAGTCTCCTCATCGGTCCTCCTCGACCCCATCAGCCCCTCTTCCTTTCCTACGTCGATCGACAAAATCCGTCAATGAAGCCCAGAGAAGATGGGAAACAAACACTAGGGACCTGTGTCCGGGTTAGGAGGCTGGGTCGGCGGCTGAGCGTCTGTTGAGGTGGGCGGGCTGACCGGGCGGAAACTCTGTGGCTGCTGGTGAGGCGGGCGGCGTAGTCTTGGAGGGTGACCAGGACACGGATGTTTGGGTGGTGGGCCGTCTAGGGGCGGCTGCTGGGTCACGATTTCTGTTGGCTGCCTCGGAGGAGGCGGCCTTATTTTTGTGCCGGCCGGCCGGGGCTACGGGGTAATGAGGAGCCGAGGATGGCACGGAGCTTGTCGCTGGTGGTACCGAGCGGGCATCTGACGTTGGGCAATCTGCTGGGGGCGATCCAGCATTGGGTGGCGGACCAGCGCGGGGGCGACTCGCTGTACGGGGTGGCGGACCTGCACGCGCTGACCACCGAGCATGACCCGGCGGCGGTGCGGGAGATCACCCGGCAGCAGCTGGCGCTGCTGGTCGCGGCGGGGCTGGATCCGGAGCGGTGCACGATCTTCGTGCAGGGGCACGTGCCCGGGCACAGCCAGTTGACGTGGCTGCTGGAGGCGGTGGCTTACGACGGTGAGCTGCGGCGGATGATCCAGTACAAGGAAAAATCAGCAGGGCCAGCGTCGGTACGGGCGGCGCTGCTGACCTACCCGGTGCTGATGGCGGCCGACATCCTGCTCTACGGGGTGGCCGACGTGCCGGTCGGCGAGGACCAGCGCCAGCACCTGGAGCTGGCCCGGGATCTGGCCGTCCGCTTCAACCAGCGGTACGGGGACACGTTCGTGGTGCCCCGGGCGGTCACCCCGCCGGTCGGCGCGCGGGTCATGGACCTGCAGGACCCGGGCAAGAAGATGAGCAAGTCGGCGGCCCCGAACGCGCCCGGGACCGTCCGGCTCCTGGATCCGCCCGGGGTGGTCCGGAAAAAGGTCGCCCGCGCGGTGACCGACAGCGCCCGCGAAGTGACCTTCGATATCAATGAAAAGCCAGGCGTGGCCAACCTGCTCACGATCCTGGCCGCCTGTACCGGGACAACTCCCGAGCAGGCCGCCGCCGGGCTGGGCAGCTACCGCGATCTCAAGGAGGCGGTGGCCGAGGCGATCGTCACCGTGCTGGCCCCGCTGCAGGAGCGGTACGCCGACCTGAGCGCGGATCCGGCCGCGCTGACCGCGATGGCGCGGGAGGGGGCGGCCCGGGCCCGGGAGCTGGCCGCGCCGTACCTGGACCGGGCTCAGCAGGCCATCGGCCTGCTGAGCGCCTGACCATGGCCGAGGCGACGGTCCGGCGGGCCGGGGTCGCGGACCTGGCCGCGATCGCCGAACTGCGGCACGCGTCAGCCCGAGAGCAGGATGGCGAGCGCCTGGACCCGGGCTTCGCGGCGGACTTTGCGGCCTGGTTCGAGCAGGAGCAAGCGCACCGGGTCTTCTGGCTGGCCGAAATGGATGGCCGCCCGATCGGGTCCATGAACCTCCTGGTCTTCGCGCGGATGCCACGGCCTGGCCGACGGCCAGGCCGATGGGGCTATCTCGGCAACGCCTTCGTCCTCGCGGCCCACCGCAACCAGGGCATCGGCCGGCAACTCCTCGACGCGGTCCTCGGTCACGCCGCCGGGCAGGGCTTCGTCCGGGTGGTGCTCAGCCCGTCCGACCGCTCGATCCCGTTCTACCGGCGGGCCGGATTCCGGGCCGCCGACGAGCTGCTGGTCTGGACGCCCACGCCGGCCCAGCCGACTCAGCCTGCGGCTCAGTCGGCCTCAGCCGGTTAAGCCGGCCGCGGAGGCGGCGGTGGGGAGGTCGACGGTGAGGCGGGCCCAGGCCAGTTCGGCCGCGGCGGCCAGGCAGCCGTCGACCACGGCTTCGGTGCCGAGGGCGCTGACCCGGACGTCGGGCAGGGCCGGGGCCATGGGGGAAAGCTCGGCGATGACGGCGTCGGCGAAGCCCGGGGCCTGGCCGATGCCGCCGCCGAGCACGATCAGCTCGGGGTCGATCACGCTGATCACCGCGCACAGCATGCGGGCCACCAGCTGGGCTTCGTCGGCAACGACGGCGGCGGCCCGGTCGTCGCCGCGGGCCGCGGCCTGGAACACCGAGCGGGCCGAGACCTGGCCGCGCAGGCCGGCCCGGCGGGCGGAACGCACCACCGCGGCCGCCGATGACGCCTCCTCGAAGGCGCCGCGCCAGCCAGCGGCCGGCGTTCCGTCGCCGGGCTCGGTGCCGGGCTCGGCGCCGTGGCCGCCGGTCATGGGGACGTAGGCGATCTCCCCGGCCGCCCCGTGGGCGCCGCGGACCAGCTGCCCGCCGACGACCAGGCCCATGCCGATGCCGGTGCCGACCGAGACGAACGCGAAGCTGCCGGACTCGCGGCCGTGGCCGTCGGCCTGCTCGGCCAGGGCGGCGGCGTTGATGTCGTTCTCCACGACCAGGTTCGCGCCGAGCTCCTCGCGCAGGCGGACCATGACCTCGGGACGCTCCCAGCCGGTTGGCCGGCCGGTCAGGGCCATGACGTCGCGGTGCGGATCCCAGACGCCGGGACTGCCGAGGACGGTCTGGGTGATGGCCGCGCGATCCACCCCGGCCTCGGCGCACAGCCCGTCGGCCAGCCGGATCAGCTCGCCGATGCGGCCCCGGACGCTGGACGCGTGCAGCCGGACCGCGCCGCGGGCCCGGACCACACCGGCCAGATCGGCGACCGCACCCCGCAGGTACTGCGCGCCCAGGTCCAGGCCGAGCAGGTACCCGGCGTCGGGCCGGACCTCGTACAGCTGGGCGGTCCGGCCGGGGCGCCCGGTCTGCTGACCCGCGACCCGGATCAGGCCGGCCCGTTCCACCGCGGCCAGGGCCAGGGACACGGTCGGCTTGGACAGGCCGGACAGCCGGGCCAGGTCGGCCCGGGAACACTGCCCCAGCCGGCGAATGTGCCCCAGGAGCAACTGCTCGTTCAATGCCCTGATCAAGGGGGGGCGCGCTGCCGCCATGCCGCCCGTCACCCCGGATCCGCCTGCCGGCCGTCCCGTCACCGTTACCTCCGCGGTCATCATCCCGCACCCGTCGGCCAGGGCGAAAACCCTGGTCACAATCTGGCCGAAGGCACTCTTTACGGGCGTTGATAGTTAGGATACTGTCCTAACTAACTTCGGCAAGGGTGCCGGAGACCTCGGTGGAAAGCTCGCCATTCCGCCACGTCAGACCGGGTTTCGGCGCGACGTCGAGCGGGGTTTCGGGTGGCCTGGGCCGAGGTTCCGGCATCGGCGCCGACGACCGAAAAGGCGGGTGGCCGGGCCCTCCGGCGGCACCGTCCAGCGACACGGCGGGCCGCCGGCTCCGGTGGCACCGCCGGCAGGAAACGACGGGCCGCCGACCCTCGGCGGCACCGCCCGCAGAAGACGACGGGCCGCCGTCCCCCGGCGGCACCGTCAGCCCCAGACAATCGGGCGGGACCGCCAGCGCGTACCGGCGGAACCGGCCTTCATCATCGGTGACCGCCACGGCGGCCGGCCAGGCCCCGGGCTCCCGGGGACCCGGGCCGGGCTGCCGAACACTGTCTTGCGAAGGGCTGTGCCATGAGACGCCTGAAGATGCTCGGGGTCCTCATCGCCGCCGGCCTGCTGGCCGCCGCGTGCGGGACCAGTTCGCCGTCCTCGTCCGGGAAGTCGTCAGGGCCGAGTGGCGTGCTGACGCTTTCCAACGAGCAGGGCGCGCTGTGGACCTGTAGCTTCAACCCGTTCAACCCGTCGAACCTCAGCGAAGGGGTCACGATGGGGCAGGTCTACGAGCCGCTCGCGTTCGTCAACACGCTGCAGAACGCCAAGGCCACCCCCTGGCTGGCCACGGCCTGGGCGTGGAGCAAGAACAACACCGTGCTGACCTTCACCATCCGCAAGGGCGTGAAGTTCAACGACGGCACCCCGATGACCGCCGCCGACGTGGCGTTCACCTTCAACCTGATGAAGAAGTACCCGACCCTGGACCTGAACTCGGTCTGGTCGGTGCTGTCCAGCGTGACCCAGCAGGGCAACCAGGTGGTCATGACGTTCAAGAGCACCGCGGTGCCGTACTTCTACTACATCGCCGACCAGACCCCGATCGTGCCGCAGCACATCTGGTCGAAGATCGCCAACCCGGTGACCTACAAGGACGCCAACCCGGTGGCCACCGGCGCGTTCATGGTCAAGCCGTGCAGCCAGCAGAACATCACCTACGTGGCCAACCCGCACTACTGGCAGCCGAACGAGCCCAAGCTGGCCAAGGTCATCTACCCGGCGTTCACCTCGAACGACCCGGCCAACACCTACCTGGCCACCGGGCAGGCCCAGTGGGGCAGCCAGTTCATCCCGAACATCAAGGCGTTCTACACGTCCAAGAGCCCGGCCAACCACTACTGGTTCCCGCCCGTGGCCAACGTCAGCCTGATCCCCAACCTGACCGTGCCCGGGCTGAACAACACCGCGGTCCGGCAGGCCATGGCCTACGCCATCGACCGCAACCGGGTGTCGACCATCGGTGAGTACGGCTACGAGCCGGCCGGGAACCAGACCGACATCGTGACCCCGACGTTCAACAGCTGGATCGACAAGACCTCGGCCAGCCAGTACAACTACTCCTACAACCCGGCCAAGGCCAAGCAGATCCTGCAGGCGGCGGGCTTCACCGTGAAGCCGGGTGGCGTGGACGTGAGCAAGTCCGGCCAGAAGCTGGCCTTCACCGTGATCAACATCGGCGGCTACTCCGACTGGGTGGCCTCCATGCAGGTGATCCAGTCCGAGCTGAAGGCCGTGGGCATCCAGGTCACCGCGGACAACCTGTCCAACAACGACTTCCTGGACCGGCTCTACAACGGCAACTACCAGCTGGCCTACAACGCCCAGACCGGCGGCCCGGCGCCCTTCTACGAGCTGCGGCAGTGGCTGTACTCGGCCAACTCGGCCCCGATCGGCAAGCAGGCCTCCTCGAACTGGGAGCGCTACAGCAACCCGGCCACCGACAAGCTGATCAACTCCTACGGCACCACCACGTCGACCGCGACCCAGCGGTCCATCGTGAACCAGCTGGAGCAGGTCGTGCTCAAGGACGTGCCGTTCATCCCGATCACCGAGGAAGTGGCCTGGTTCCAGTACAACACGGCCAAGTTCAGCGGCTGGCCCACGCCGAGCAACCCGTACGCGCTGCCGGCCGCCTACTCCTACCCCGACATGGGTCAGGTGCTGCTGCACCTGGCGCCCAAGTAACCAGCCGGCCCCGGGTGAGCATGAGGTTCGCTACATGAGGTTCGCTCAATGAGATTTGCATTGCGCCGGATCGGGTTCTTCGTGCTCACCCTGTGGGCCGCGGTGACGCTCAACTTCTTCCTGCCGCGGATGATGCCCGGGAACCCGGCCCTGGCCATGATGTCCAAGTTCCACGGACGGATCAGCGGGCAGGCGCTGAAGTCGCTGGAGGTGATCTTCGGAGTCGACAGCCACGAGAGCCTGCTCGCGCAGTACTTCCACTACCTGGGCCAGGTGCTGACCGGGAACTTCGGCACCTCGCTGTTCTTCTACCCGCAGCCGGTCAGCCAGGTCGTGCTGAAGGCCATCCCGTGGACGCTCGGGCTGGTCGGGGTGACCACGATCCTGGCCTTCGTGCTGGGCACCGGGCTGGGCATCATCACCGCCTGGAAGCGCGGCAGCCGGCTGGACAGCGTGCTGCCGCCGGTGTTCGTGATCACCTCGGCCATCCCCTACTTCTGGGTCGGGATGATGTTCATCCTGATCTTCGGGATCCACCTGAAGTGGCTGCCGTACACGTTCGGGTACGACCCGACCGTCACCCCCGGGATCAACGGCGCGTTCATCGGCAACGTGCTCGAGCACGCGATCCTGCCCGCCCTGGCCCTGCTGCTGACCACCATCGGGACCTGGATCCTGACCATGCGCAACACCATGGTCTCCGTGCTGGCCGAGGACTACGTGCGGATGGCCCGGGCCAAGGGCCTGCCGGGGCGGCGGATCATGTACGACTACGCGGCCCGCAACGCCATCCTGCCCAACCTGACCGGCTTCGCCATGTCCCTGGGGTTCGTGGTCGGCGGGGCGATCCTCATCGAGTACGTCTTCGACTACCCGGGGGTCGGCTACATGCTGCTCCAGGCGGTGGAGAACGAGGACTACCCGCTGATGCAGGCCCTGTTCCTGCTGATCACGGTGGCGGTGCTGGTGGCCATCCTGCTGTCGGACATCGCGACCGCGCTGCTCGACCCGCGCACCAGGTCGGCGAGGTGACCCGATGGCGATGATGCGAGCCCCGGTCGGGCCCGAGGACGCCGGCGCGCCGGACGCCGCCCTGGCCGCGGCGCTGCCCGCGGGGCAGGGCCGGAGCCGGGCGGCTGCCTTTGGCCGGCTGGGCCGGGCCATCCGGACCAACCGCAAGGCCACCGCGGGCACGGTGATCCTGGTCGTGTTCATCCTGCTGGCCATCTTCCCGTGGGTGATCGCCCACGACAGCCCCACCGCCGAGGTGTACGGGCGCGGCCTGGGGCCGTCGATGGCGCACCTGTTCGGCACCACGGCCTACGGCCAGGACCTGTTCGCCCAGGCGGTGTGGGGCACCCGGTCGGTGCTGATCATCGCGTTCGGGGCCGGGCTGGCCTCGACCGCGCTGGCCGTGCTGATCGGGGTGGCCGCCGCCTACCTGGGCGGAGTCTGGGACGGCGTGCTCAACCTGCTCACCGACCTGCTGCTGGTCATCCCGCTGTTCCCGCTGCTGATCGTGATCGCGGCCTACGTGCACAGCTCGGGGACGCTGGTGCTGATCGCGGTGCTGACGCTGACCGGCTGGTCGTACACGGCCCGGCAGTTGCGGGCGCAGGCGCTGTCCCTGCGCCACCGGGACTTCCTGGAGGCGGCCCGGGTCCGCGGCGAGCGCTCGATCTACATCATCGTGGTCGAGATCATCCCCACCATGACCTCGCTGATCGTGGCCAGCTTCCTGACCAACGCGCTGTACGCGGTGCTGTTCGCGTCCAGCCTGCAGTTCATCGGCCTCGGCGACCCGAACGCGACCAGCTGGGGCACGATGCTCTACTGGGCCGAGAACAACGAGGCCCTGCAGACCGGCCAGTACCTGTGGGCGGTGATCCCGGGCGCGCTGATCGCCCTCCTGGGGGCGGCGTTCGCCCTGCTCAACTACGCCTTCGACGAGATCGGGAACCCCGCCTTGCGACCGATGCGACGACGGCGGGCGGCCCGGGTCAGGCAGGTGCGCCGTGGCCACTGAGTCCATTCTTGATATCGAAGGTCTGTCGGTGGACTACCTGACCGACCGGGGGCCGGTCCGGGCCGTGGACGACGTGAGCTTCACGCTGGGGGCGGGCGAGTTCCTGGGCGTGGTCGGCGAGTCCGGCTGCGGCAAGTCCACCCTGCTGTTCGCCATCGCCCAGCTGCTCCAGCCGCCGGCCGAGGTGGCCGGGGGCAGCGTGACCTTCCGCGGGCAGAGCCTGGTCGGGCTGACCGACCGGGACCTGGCCGCGATCCGGTGGAAAGAGCTGTCGGTGGTCATGCAGAGCGCGATGAACGCGCTCAACCCGACGAAGTCCATCGGGGCCCAGTTCAAGGACGCCATGCGGACGCACGGGGTCAGCGCCCGCGGCGAGATCGCGGACCGGTCGGCCGAGGTGCTGCGCATGGTCGGCATCGACCCGGTGCACCTGAAGAGCTACCCGCACCAGCTGTCCGGGGGCATGCGCCAGCGGTCCATGATCGCGATGGCCATGCTGTTCACCCCGGACCTGGTCATCATGGACGAGCCGACCTCGGCCCTGGACGTGGTGGCCCAGCGGTCGCTGATGGTGCAGATCAAGGAGCTGCAGCAGCGGCTGGGCTTCGCCATCATCTTCGTCACCCACGACATGTCGCTGGTCAGCCACTTCTCCGACCGGCTGATGGTCATGTACGCGGGCCAGGTGTCCGAGGCGGGCGCCACCCGCAAGGTGTTCGACGCACCCAAGCACCCCTACAGCGTGGGGCTGCTGGACGCGTTCCCGTCCATCCGGGGGCCCAAGGTGCCGCTGACCGGGATCCCCGGCCGGCCGCCCGACCTGGCCCGGCCGCCCGCGGGCTGCCGGTTCGCGCCGCGCTGCCCCCAGGTCATGGACCGCTGCCGCTCGGACGAGCCCGAGCTGTACCAGGTCGACGGGGTGGACGTCCGATGCCTGCTCTTTGACGGGAGTTCCGAGGATGAGTGAGGCCACGGCGACCGAGCCCCCGGCGGCGCAGCCGCCCCCGGAAGTACTGCTGCGGACCGAGGGGCTGACCAAGCACTTCAAGGTGGGCGGGACGCTGTCGCGGCGGACCCTGCACGCGGTGGATGACGTGTCGCTGGCCATCGGCGAGCGCGAGATCGTGGCCCTGGCCGGGGAGAGCGGCAGCGGCAAGTCGACCATCGCCCGGCTGCTGGCCTCGCTCTACCGGCCGACCAGCGGCCAGATCTGGTTCCGCGGCCAGCCCCTGGCCGGGCACCGCTCAAGGTCCGCGACCCTGGATTACACCGGCCAGGTGCCGATGGTGTTCCAGGATCCGTTCAGCTCGATCAACCCGGCGTTCCGCATCTCGCACGGCATCATGCGCAGCCTCAAGCTGCACCGCCCGGACCTGTCGGGCCAGCAGCGGCAGAAGGAGGCCGAGCGGGTCTTCGAAGCGGTCGGCCTGATTCCCGGGCACGAGATGCTGCAGCGGTTCCCGCACGAGCTGAGCGGCGGGCAGCGGCAGCGGGTCGGCTTCGCCCAGGCCCTGGCCACCCGGCCCAAGCTGATCCTGGCCGACGAGCCGGTCTCCATGCTGGACGTGTCGATCCGGGTCGGGCTGCTCAACCTGATGGCCCAGCTGCGGGACACCGAGGGCGTGTCCTTTCTCTACATCACGCACGACCTGGCCAGCGCCCGCTACGTGGCCGACCGGCTGATGGTCATGTACGCGGGCCAGATCGCCGAGGCCGGCCCGATCGAAGAGGTGCTGGCCCGGCCGAAGCACCCGTACACCCAGCTGCTGCTGACCGCGGTGCCCGACCCGCGCGCGCCGCTGGACGTGTCGGCCCAGGCCGAGGTGGGCGAACCGCCGAAGGTCATCGACCCGCAGCCCGGCTGCCGGTTCCGGTGGCGCTGCCCGCTGGCCATCGATCAATGCCAGACCGAGACCCCGCCGCTGCGGGAACTGCTCCCCCGGCACCAGGCCGCGTGCCACGTGGCCCGGGCCGACGAAGAAGTGAGGGCATTCGGATGAAGGTCGCGGTCATCGGGGGCGGATCGACCTACACCCCCGAGCTGGTCGACGGGGTGGGCCGGCTGGCCGGTTCGGGGCCGGGCGCCCTCGATGTCACCGAGCTGACGCTGGTCGACCCGGACACCGACCGGCTGGCCGTGGTCGGGCCGGTGTCGGCCCGGATCATGCGCGCGCTCGGGCACCCGGGCCAGGTGACCTGGACCGACCAGCCTGGACGCGGGCCTGGACGGGGCGGGCGCGGTCCTGCTCCAGCTGCGGGTGGGCGGGCAGGCGGCCCGGCACCGGGACGAGAGCTGGCCGCTGGACTACGGCGCGGTCGGCCAGGAGACCACCGGCGCCGGCGGCCTGGCCAAGGCGCTGCGCACGGTGCCGGTGGTGCTGGAGATCGCCGAGCGGGCCCGGCAGCGGGCCGAACCGTCGGCCTGGATCGTGGACTTCACCAACCCGGTCGGGATCGTGACCCGGGCCCTGCTGGACGCGGGTCACCGCGCGATCGGCCTGTGCAACGTGGCCATCGGCTTCCAGCGCCAGTTCGCGTCGCTGCTGGGCGTGGACCCCGGGCAGGTGGCGTTGGATCACGTGGGGCTGAACCACCTGACCTGGGAGCGGGCCGTGCTGGTGGACGGCCAGGACGTGCTGCCGGATCTGCTGGCGGGGCACCTGGACGAGATCGCCGAGCACACCGGGCTGCCCGCCGAGGTGACCCGGGAGCTCGGGATCGTGCCCTCCTACTACCTGCGCTACTTCTGGGCCCACGATGCGGTGGTGGCCGAGGAGCGGACCCGGCCGACCCGGGCCCAGGACGTGGCCGAGCTGGAGCGCGAGCTGCTCGACCTCGTACGCCGACCCGGCGCTGGACACCAAGCCCGCGCTGCTGGGCGAGCGGGGTGGCGCCTTCTACTCCGAGGCCGCGGTGGCGCTGCTGGCCTCGCTGACCGGGGACCGGGGCGACACCCAGGTGGTCAACGTGCGCAACCAGGGCACGCTGCCGTTCCTGCCCGACGAGGCGGTGATCGAGGTCCCGGCCGTGATCGGGGCAAAAGGTGCACTGGCGGCGCCGGTCACGCCGGTCGACCCGCTGCTGCGCGGCCTGATCGCGCACGTGTCCGCGTACGAGGAGCTGGCCGTGGACACCGCGTTGCGAGGCGGGCGGGACCGGGTGGCGCGGACGCTGCTGGCCCATCCGCTGGTCGGGCAGTGGGACCTGGCCGGGCGGCTGGCGGACCGGCTGGTGGCGGAGAACGCCGCCTTCCTGCCCTGGGCCAGGGCGTGAGCCTCGCCGAGGCGGCCGCGCTGCCCGCGGTGCTGGCCCTGGACGGCGGCAACAGCAAGACCGACGTGGCCCTGGTCGGGGAGGACGGTTCGCTGCTGGCCACCGTGCGGGGACCGGGCATGCCCACCGCCGACCTGGACGGGTCGCTGCGGGTGATCAGCGACCTGATCGGGCAGATCGAGCAGGAGGCGGGCCAGCCGGGGCGGCCCGCGGCCCGGCACATCTCCGCCTGCGTGGCCAACGCCGACCTGCCCGAGGAAGAAGAGCAGCTGGCCACGGCCATCCGGGCCGGGGGCTGGAGCGAGAGCACGACCGTGGTCAACGACACCTTCGCGGTGCTCCGGGCCGGCCTGACCGCCGGGCTCACCCGACGAGTCCGGGCGGCCCTGGGGAGTCGCGGTCACCTGCGGGGCCGGCATCAACTGCGTGGGCGTGGCCGAGGACGGCCGGGTCACCCGCTACCTGGCCCTGGGCAGCATCACCGGTGACTGGGGCGGCGGCTACGGCCTGGGCCGGGCCGCGTTGTGGTGGGCTATCCGGGCCGAGGACGGCCGCGGCCCCGAGACCTTGCTGCGCGAGACGGTACCGGCCCACTTCGGGTTGCCGGACGTGGCCGACGTCGCCGTCGCCATCCACCAGGGCAAGCTGACCGTGCAGGACACCCGCGGGCTGGCCCCGGTGCTGCTGGCCGCGGCGACCGACGGCGACCGGGTGGCCCAGGACCTGGTCCGGCAGCAGGCCACGGAGATCTGCACGATGGCGCTGACCGCCATGCGCAAGCTCGGGCTGACCGGGCTCAGGACCCCGGTGGTGCTGGGCGGCGGCCTGCTGACCGCGCGGGACCCGCTGCTCACGGCTTCGGTGGTGGACGGCATCGCCGCCGAGGCCCCGCAGGCGGAAGTTCGGATCGTCGACGTCCCGCCCATCGCGGGTGCGGTCCTGCTCGGCCTGGACGAGGTGGGGCTGGCGGCGTCGGCCGAGGACAAGGTGCGGGCGGCCTACGCCCAGGCGTGAGGCGCAGGGCTTTCGGGCTTCAAGGAGGGTGCGGGATGAAGGTGTCCTGGACGCGGAGGCTGACCGGCGGCACGGCGGTGGCCGCGGGGCTGGGCCTGGCGGCGTGGCTGGCCCCGACGGCCAGGCGCTTCAGCTGCTTCGGCGGGGCCGGCCCAGGTGCGGGTCAACCAGGTCGGGTACGCCCAGCAGGCCAGCAAGGAAGCGGTGGCCATGCTGCCCGCCGCGGTCGCCCGGGTCTCGTACATCGTGACCGACCAGCGCGGACACGTGGCCTTCCACGGGGTGGCGACCCGGAACACCGGCCGCTGGAACGCGAACTATCCGGCCACCTACGCCTTGACCTTCGGAAAATTGAAAAAGCCGGGCACCTACCGGATCTCGATCACGGCGCCCGGGGTGCGGGCCACCTCCCCCGCGTTCCGGATCGCCGCCCCGGCCGCGCTGTATTCCGGGCTGGTCGGCAACGCGGTGCGCTACTTCACCTCCGAACGCGACGGGGCCGACGTCAACCCGTCGGTGCTGGCCCGCCAGCCCGCCAACCTCACCGACACCCGCGCCACCGTGTACGCGGACCCGGCCTACGACGACAACGACAACCTGGTCGGCGGCTTCACCAAGGTCGGCGGGCCCGTGGACGTGTCCGGCGGCTGGTTCGACGCGGGCGGCGGCTACGAGAAGTTCGCCTACACCGGCAGCTACACCGACGGGCTGATGCTGCTGGCCGCGCGGGACTTCCCCGGCCGGTACCGGACGCTGGCCCCGGAGGCCGCGTTCGGCCTGAACTGGCTGTCCAAGCTGTGGAACCCCACCCGCAAGGTGCTCTACATCCAGGTCGGGATCGGCAACGGCAACGCCAGCGACAGCATCCAGGGTGACTACGACTACTGGTTCCTGCCCCAGCAGGAGGACAAGCTCGGCGCGGCTCCCGGGTCGCCGGCCTACTACGTGGAGTACCGCCCGGTGTTCGAGGCGGCCGCGCCGGGGCAGCAGATCGACCCCGACTTCGCGGGCCGGTTCGCGGCCGACTTCGCGCTCGGCGCCCAGCTGGCGGTCCGGACCGACCCGGCCCGGGCCCGGGCGCTGCTGGCCGAGGCCCGCGGCGTGTACGCGATGGCGCGCACGACCGGGGTGAGCTCCCTGGTCACCACGTTCCCGCACGACTACTACCCGGCCGGCCAGTGGAAGAGCGACATGCTGTGGGGCGCCGCCGAGATCGCGCGGGCGGCTGAGGCGGTGCACGCCCCCGCGCCCGTGGTGCGGTCGTCCCTGGCCACGGCGGCGACGTGGGCCCGGGCCTACATCGCCCAGGGTCACCCGGCCGGCGGGGACACCCTGAACCTGTACGACACCGGCGCGGTCGGCGAGTCCGAACTGCTGGCCGCCCTGCACGGCGCTCGGGCCGGTGGCCAGGCGGATGATCCGGCGGTTGGTCCGGCGGTTGGTCCGGCGGTTGGTCCGGCGGTTGGGCTGCCGCGGGCCCTGCTGAACGACCTGGCGGCCCAGCTGACCGTGGCCGAGCACAACGCGGCCGGGGACCCGTTCGGCCTGGGCCTCCAGCTCGGTTCCGGCGACGCCACGCCCCACGCGTTCGGCCTCTACATCACCAACGCGCTCTACCAGCACGCCGGCGGGTCGGGCCGGTTCGCCGCCTTCGCCCAGCAGCAGCTCAACTTCGCCCTGGGCGCCAACGGCTGGGGCTCCTCGTTCGTGGTCGGCGCCGGGTCCACGTTCCCGCACTGCCTGCAGAGCGAGATCGCCAACCTGTCCGGCTCGCTGACCGGTCGGGGCGATGTTCAGCTCGGCGCCACCGTCGACGGTCCCAGCGACCCGGCCAACTTCGAGGGCCTGGGCACGGTGGATGGCATGAAGGCCTGTTCGGCGGGCTCTTTCGCACCCTTCAACACCGCGTCCGCCGCCTACGAGGACAACGTGGTCAGCTGGCCGTCGGTCGAACCCTCCGACGACTACACGGCCGCGTCCCTCCTGGCCTTCGCCCTGGCCGCCCGGTAACCGGGCGACCGCCCTGGCCAGGCACGGCGACCCAGCGTCCGGCCCGGGGTAGCCCGAACCAGCGCCCGACCCCTGCACCCCCACGACACCCGTGCTTCACAACAGTCCCGCTGACCCCAGCGCCGTTTCCA
The DNA here is from genome assembly GCA_963828445.1 of uncultured Actinomycetes bacterium. Taxonomy (GTDB): domain Bacteria; phylum Actinomycetota; class Actinomycetes; order Streptosporangiales; family Streptosporangiaceae; genus Bog-532. Next base: position 56,741 of record CAWHFP010000023.1, on the reverse strand, counting down.
GGCGATTGCGCATTTACCCCGACTCTTTTGAGGGTAAATGCGCAATCGCCCCGAAAAGAAAGCGTCGGCCCAGCCGGCCCCGCGCCCAGGTGCCGCACCACCCGTCGCCTTAGGCCCCAAGCCCCAGGCCCAGGCCGGATCAGAGCTCGTAGTCCAGGACGTACGAGTGCCCGCCGTCTTCCCCGATGATGATCTCCCCCGCGCCCCGCATCCCGGCCAGCTCCCCGGTTCCGGACGACTCCACGATCTTCCAGGTCATCCAGGGCGTCCCGTCCTTGCCGCCGGCCTCGTGGGAGAGGATGAACGACCCCTTGCGCCCGTGCACCGTGCCGATGAAACGCTCGATCGCCACGTAGGCGGCCGGGTTGTCGGCGCTCACGGTGATGAGGTCGGCCTCGCTGGTTCCCGCCAGGTCGCCGGTGAACGTCTTGCTGATGTGCACCCGGGCGATCTTGACCCCGTCTTCGTCGCTGAAGGGGTCCTCGGCGTCGAACCGGTCGAGACTGAAAGTTCCCTCTGCTTTGGCCATGGGACCTAGTGTTGCGCAGGTCGCGGGGTCCGGTCCGGCCATTTCCGGGCAAGCCGTACGGTAGGACGGTGGATCCGGTGGCAGCGTTGCGGCAGATCGCCTTCGAGCTGGAGCGGACCGGTGCGCCGACCTACCGGGTCCGGGCCTTCCGCCGCGCGGCCGAGGTCATCGCCGGCCTGCCCGACGGCGAGGTGCAGCAGCGGGTCGAACAGGGAACGCTGCGGTCCCTGTCCGGCATCGGCGCCACCACGGCCGAGGTCATCGACCAGGCGGTACGGGGTGAGCAGCCCGCCTACCTGGCCAACCTGCTGGCCGACGCGGTCCCGTCCGAGAGCCCGTCGCTGCGAGCCGCCCTCCGCGGCGACTGCCATACGCATTCGGATTGGAGCGACGGCGGCTCCCCGCCCGAGGAGATGGCCGAGGCGGCCCGGGACCTGGGCCTGGCCTGGATCGCGCTGACCGACCACTCCCCCCGGCTGACCGTGGCCCGCGGGCTGACCGCCGAGCGGCTGGAGACTCAGCTCCGGGTCATCGGCCGGCTCAACCAGCAGCTGGCCCCGTTCCGCATCCTGACCGGGATCGAGGTCGACATCCTCGACGACGGCTCCCTCGACCAGACCGATGACCTGCTGGGCCGGCTGGACGTGGTGGTGGCCAGCGTGCACTCCAAGCTCCGCATGGACGAGGCGCCGATGACCAAGCGCATGATCGCCGCGGTGAGCAACCCGCTGGTGGACGTGCTCGGCCACTGCACCGGGCGGATCCTGACCGGCCGGACCCGGCCCGAGTCCGAGTTCGACGCCCAGGCGGTGTTCACCGCGTGCCAGGAGCACAACACCGCGGTGGAGATCAACTGCCGCCCGGAACGCCAGGACCCGCCGGACCCCCTGCTCTACCTGGCCGCCGAGCTGGGCTGCCTGTTCTCCATCGACACCGACGCGCACGCTCCCGGCCAGCTGGACTGGATCGGCAGTGGCTGCCGCCGCGCGGAAGAGGCCGGGCTCGGGCCCGAGCGGATCATCAACTCGCTCAGCGCGGATGACCTGCTGGCGCTGACCAATCCCTGACCGCGTTCAGGCAAAGGCGGCCAGCTGTTCGTCGACCGGTGACCGGGTCATCCGGTTGGCCAGGGTCGACATGGTGTAGGCCCCGATCCCCAGCACGACGTCCAGCGCATTTTGCGTGGTGAACCCATTTTTAATGAAGGTCTCCAACTGGCCATCACTGACCGCGCCGGCGCTTTCCAGTACCTGGACGGTGAAGGTCTGGATCGCCGCCAGCCGCTCATCGGCCAGCGGGCGCCCGTCGCGCAGGGCGTCGATCAGCGCCGGGTCGGCGCCCAGCCGGGTCAGCGACGCGGTGTGCATGGCCACGCAGATGTGGCAGCCGTTGCGCACGGCCATGGTCATGACCAGGACTTCCCGCGCCAGCGGGTCCAGGCTGCTGCTCTCGAACAGCCCGCTGGCCTTGAGGAATCCGTCCATCAGCTGCGGCGACGCGGCCATCCGGGCCAGGGCCACCGGCAGGTAGCCGAGGTGGGCGGCGGTGGCGGTCATGGTCCGCCGCGAACCGGGCGGGGCCGTGTCGGGGGTCAGGTCGGGGAACGAAACTTCGGTCATGAGGTGCCTCCAGCGGCGAGTGAGCCTCGCTAGACTCGTAAACGTGGTTGACCAGATAGTAAACGGGGTTGACGAGTGCTGGCAACGCCTTTTCGGCCGGGGACGGCGACGGCATGCCTGAGCGGGGCCGGGACGACGAGACCCCGGGCTTCGAGCTGCCGCTGCTCCTGCTGGCCGGGTTCCGCACGCTGATCGATCAGCTGCACCGGGAACTGGCCGCGCACGGCCATCCGGAACTGCGCCCCGCCCACGGCTTCACCATGCAGGCCATCGGTCTGGACGGCACCACCTCGACCGAGCTGGGCCGCCGGCTGGGCGTGTCCAAGCAGGCCGCGGGCAAGACCGTCGACCGGCTGGCCGAGGCCGGCTACGTCGAACGCTGGGCCGACCCGGCCGACGGACGGCGCAAGCTCATCCGCCTCACCGCGCGCGGCTTCGAGGCGCTGGCCCTGTCGGCGCGGATCTTCGACGACCTGCGCGCGGAGTGGTCCCGTCAGCTGGGACCGAAACGGCTCCATGCCCTGGAAGCCGATTTGCGCGCCATGACCCCGGCCGACAGTTTCCAGCTCGACGTGCCCGGCTGGTTCGGAGCGTAATCAGCGTAAATAGCCCACTGAAATACCCCGAGTCGGACACCTGAATGAACGCCCCTATTAGGCGTAAATAAGCGTTTCAGCCGGCCAAATAAAACACAGAAAAGTCCGGTCACTGTCTGTTTTTTTCCGTGTGCGCATGGTTAATATGCCTGGTGCGGATGCGGCGCGGTTGTCGTCGTCGCCGCGATCATGGGGGGTTACGCCGGAGTGGAATACGCCGTACCAGATGCGTGCGGATCCGCTGGCCACAATGGGGCCAGGCGGATAGCGGCACGCGGCCTGGTACTGGCGGGCTGCTGTTTCGGGCTGATGGCCGTGTTCTGGCTCCTGTCCGGATCCAGCGCACACGCCGCCACCACCGGCCGCGCGGCCGCTTCCACGCCCGCGTCATCCCCCGGCTCCGGCTCCAGCGGGGGCCTGCTCGGCTCGGTCACCAGCACCGTCACGGGCGCCGTCAACGGCGTCACCGGCACGGTCAACCAGGTGGTGTCCGGCGTGACCAAGCCGGCCTCGACCGCGGCCTCGTCGACGAGCGGCTCGACGAGCGGCTCGGCCACTTCGGCGGCCAGCTCGACGGCTGGCTCGGCAGCTGGGCAGGCGTCGGCCGCCGTGTCGCACGCGGCCTCCACCGTGACCCAGGCCGCCGCCCCCGTGACCTCGGCCGCCAGCCACGCGGTCGCCTCGACGACGTCCCACGCCACGGCCCCGGTCTCCGGGTCAGGTCACACCGGCACCAGCTCCGGATCCGGCTCTGGGTCCAGCTCCGTCGGCGGCGGCTCCGTGGGGGGCGGCTCCGTGGGGGCGGCTCCGTCAGGGGCGGCTCGACGCCCGGGCCACCCGGTGTGGCGGCGGCTCGGCCACCGGCGCGACGCACGCTGCCGTTCGGCGGGCTCCGGCTCCTCGGCCGGCCACGCGGCGGGTAGCAGCACGGCGTCCCCCGCGACCGGCGCCCCGGCCACGGCCACCGCTCCGCTCACCGCCCCAGCCTCCTCAGCCGCCTCGGCCGCAGGCCAGGGCCTCGCCTCGGTCACCGGCGCGGTGGGCAGTCTGCTCACCCCGGTCACCACGGCCACCGGCCAGCTGCTGACCCCGGTCGCCGGCGAGCTGAGCCCGCTCACCGCGGCCCTGGGCCCGCTGGCCTCGGCGCTGACCCCGATCACCAACAGCCTGGCCCCCGTGGCCGGCGCCCTCTCCCCGGTGACCACCGCCCTGGCCCCGGTCGTGAACTCCCTGGCTCCGGTCACCACCGCGCTGGCCCCGGTGCTGAACACGCTCACCCCGGTCACCACCGCGCTGGCTCCCGTGACCGCCCCGCTCGACCCGGTGCTCGGCTCACTGACTTCGGCCCTGAGCCCGGTGGTGGCCCCGCTGGCCCCCGTGCTCACCCCGGTCACGACTCCCCTGTCGCCGGTCCTGCCGGGCCTGCCCAGCAGCGGTTCGGGTAGCGGCTCCGGAACCGGCGCGGCTGGTAGCGGGTCCGGCTCGGGCGCTGGCTCCGGCACCGGCAGCTCGACTGGCCCGGGCGCTGGTTCTGGCGTCGGCCCCGGCTCCGGGGCTGGCCCGGGCACCGGCACCGGCTCCGGCACCACGCCGCTTGCTGGCCTGCCGGTCACCCCGCCACCGCAGCCGCCGCCGGTCCCGCGAGCCTCACCGCCACGGCGGGCCCGGCCGCCGCCAGCACCGCCAGCGTCCCGGTGCTGAGCTTCGGCCCGGCCGCCCCGGCCAGCCTCACCACCCTGGCGGCGGCGCTGGCCCTGGGCGGCCCGCTGGCCGCCCTGGCCACCACCACCGGCACCACCGGGACCGGGACCGGCCCGGGCACCCCCGGCCTCCCCGCCCCGGCCGCGCCGGCCGCCGGCCGCCCCGGCCGGGGCCGGGCCGGGCACCGGGACCGGCCCGGCCGGGACCGACGGGCACCCGATCCCGTCCCCGTCCGCCGCCACCATGCTCATGCTCCTGATCATCCCGGCGGGCCTGCTGCTGGCCCTGACCCGCCGCCAGGCCACCCTCCCGGCCGTGCCCGCCCGCCGCGGCCCGCACCGCCCCGGATAACCCCCTTCCCGCCCCCGCCCAGACCTGTTCCTGGTTCTGGGTGCGGGCTGATGCCGCGCCCCGCCCCGTCCCGGGCGGCCGGCGCCGGGCACATCCCCTGCTGACGGCGGCCCCATCTCCCGCTGGCCCCGAGCGCGGATGCGCCCTTCAGGTCATCACCTGTGAAGGGAAACCCCTGTCATGAACATCATCCAGCGCGGCCTCATCCTGGCCGCCGGCGCGAGCGGGATGTTCCTGCTCAGCCACACCGCCGCCCACGCGGCCGAATCACCACCGGGCACCAGCCCACCCCCGCCGCGGTGACCACCCTCACCACCGCCCACCACCACCAGCGGCGGCGGGATCCACGCCGGCGTGTGCACCCTGGGCACCTGCAACGCCACCGGCACCACCGGCACCAGCGCCGCCGCCTCGGCCACCAGCAGCGGCATCCACGCCAGCCTCTGCGTCGCCGCCACCTGTACCAGCACCCCCAGCGGGGGCGGAGCTGGCACCAGCACCGGCAGCGGGGGCGGGACCGGTACCGGCAGCACCAGCATCCGAGCTCCGGCACGAGCACGAGTTCCAGCACGAGCACGGGTTCGGTTCGGGTCGGGCACGGGTTCACGGGTTCCGGCACGGGCACCAGCTCCAGCTCCGGGTTCGGGTTCGGGGTCGGGGATCAACGTGGGAGTGTGCGCCCTGGCCACCTGCACCAGTCACAGCTCCGGCTCCGGCACCACCAGCACCGGCAGCACGAGCACCGGCGCCAGCGGCACGGGCACCAGCACCGGCTCCGGCGGCACGGGCACCGGCGGACGGGCACCGGCGCTGCCAGCTCCGGCAGTTCGGGCACCGGCAGTTCCAGCCCGGGCACCACGACCGGCTCCAGCTCCGGCGCATCCAGCGGCGGCGGCGTCAACGTCGGCGTCTGCCTGGCCGCCGACTGCGGCACCAGCACCGGCTGGCTCGGCTCAGGCACAGCAGCTCAGGTACCAGCAGCTCGGTTCTCGGCTCCTCCGGTACCAGCTCCCAAGGCACCGGATCAACCACCACCACCAGCACCGGTACGGGCACCGGCTCCGGTTCCGGCGTCAACGTCGGCGTCTGCGCCCTGTCCACCGGCTGCGGCTCCACCACCAGCACCGGCACCACCAGCACCACCGGTGGCCTCGGTGTCGGTGTCTGCCTGGCCGCTGACTGCGGCACCACCAGCAGCGCTGGCGGCGGCAGCAGCACCACCAGCACCGGGACGACCGGAACCGGGAACGGCGGGACCGGCACGACCGGGACCGGCACCGGCGGTGGCGTCGGCATCGGGGTCTGCGCCCTGACCACCGATGCGGGCACCACCACCAGCACCGGGACCACCAGCAGCAGCGGTGGCCTCGGCGTCGGGGTCTGCCTCCTGGCCGACTGCGGCAGCAGCACCACCGGGACCGGGACCACCGGCACTGGCACTGGCGGGATCGGGATCGGCGTGTGCGCCCTGACCTCGGACTGCGGCACCACCACCGGCACCGGGACCACCAGCAGCAGCGGTGGCCTCGGTGTGGGCGTCTGCCTGCTGGCCGACTGCGGCACTAGCACCGGGACCGGTTCGACCGGGACCGGGAGTGGCGGGGTTGGGATCGGCGTGTGCCTGCTGGCCGATTGCGGGACCGGCACGGGGACCACGGGCACGGGGGGTTCGGGGTCCACGGGGGTGGGCGTCGGGCTGTGCGTGCTGGCGACCTGCTCCGGGACCGGCACCGGCACCGGGGGCGGGATCACCGTCACCGGGTGTGTGCTGGCCACCTGCACGGGGACCGGGTCCGGCGGCGGGGGCGGGATCACCGTCACCGGGTGTGTGCTGGCCACCTGCACGGGCACGACGGGGACCGGCGGGAACCCCGGCACGGGCGGCAACCCGGGCACCGGCGGCAACCCCGGCACGGGCGGCAACCCCGGCACCGGCGGTAACCCCGGCACCGGCGGTAACCCGGGCACGGGCGGGAATCACGGCTGCCCGCCGTACTGCCACCGCCACCACCACCCCGGCACCGGCGGGCACCCCGGGACCGGCGGGAACCCTGGGACCGGCGGCAACCCTGGCACCGGCGGCAACCCCGGCACCGGGGGCAACCCCGGCACCGGCGGGAACCACGGCTGCCCGCCGTACTGCCACCGCCACCACCACCGCCCGCCGGCAGCCCGGCCGGCGCAACCCCGGCACCGGCGGCAACCCCGGCGGCGGGACCACCACCACCAGCAGCAACAGCTACTGGCGGATGCACTGCTACCAAGGAAAGCACGTGTGGTGCTGGTACGGGCCCGGGCACTGGTTCCTGACCAGCCAGCTCCGCTACCACCAGCACCACGGCGGGCCTTGCGGGCACGGCTACCCGGTGACACTGGGCAGCCGGCATGGCCGCCACCACTGGTACGGCGACCGGGCCGAACTGGCCAGCCACGTTCGCTTCGGCGACGGGGCGGGGTGGCTGCACCAGCACTCAAGTGTGGGCGAGCACGGATGCGCCCATCAGACGGGCGGGGGTGAGCCTACGGGCTCGCACCACCGTCCGGGTCAGCCGGCCAGCACCACGGCCGGCGGGCTGCTTCACCTCACCATCACCCTCTAAGGGGGTCATGCCCGCTCCCCGCCACCACCCTCCCGGCGGGGAGCGGGCACCCCTGGTGCTCGATCAGGAAGCAGCCTTGATGAAGGTGAGCGTGGTGAAGACGTCGTAGTGGATCCCCTGCCCGGAGACACCGGGCACGTTGATCTCGGTCACGCTGGCCGGCGCGGTGCCGGTCTGGGCGGGGCCGCCGCAGTCGTACGTGCTGCCGACCCCGAGCGGGATGGTCGCGGCCGTGCCGGTCAGCTTGGTGGTCGCACCGCTGTTGTCGCTGCCGTCGGCGTACTCACAGGTCAGCTTGGCACCGCTGGTGTTGTCCTCTTTCTCGAGGACAAGCCGCGGGTACACGGTCCAGCCGGTCCCGGTCGAGTAGGCCGAGAGCGACACGTTGCAGCCGTCGGTGGCGTCCTTGCAGCTGAAGCGGACCGTACCGGAGGTGTCGTCGCCGCCGGGAGCCGCCCAGTTCGGCCGCGTCGTACTGGGCCCAGGTGGTGCCGTCGACCTTGACCTGCCCGACGCCGAACGTCGTGGGCGCCGGGGCTGTGCCGTCGGTCCGGGCCCAGGTCCAGGCGGCGTCACCGGCCGCGCAGTGGCCGTAGTTCGCCGGCCGGAACTGGAGGAAGTCGACCGAGCCGTCGGACTTGACGCAGGCGTGCACGTCGCCCGCGGGCTGCGGAGCCCCGGGAGAACTGGCCGCGACGGCCAGGCCGGTACCGCCTAATGCGACGGCCAGAGCCGCGCTTCCGGCGATCGTGTACTGCTTCAGCTTTCGCATGTTCGATTCCGTTTCCGTTTCGGGGTGGGGACCATCCCTCTACTGGCGACACCCCCTCTGGTGCCACCAGCCGCAGAATGGTCCAGCTCAGCGCGCTGGTTACCGCTGCACGCGCGTCAGGTGGACCTCCCGGCGGCGAGGCGGAGGAGGCAGGAAACGGAGTGGGGCAGCCGGGCGTCGCCGCACCCGGCCGCTAAGGCGGGTGTGCCGTGCGGGCTGACCGCCGATTGGTCTAACAAAAGGGGTACCAAAAGAACCCTTAAAGGGATTATAGGAACATTCGCCAATTCCGGGCATTACGGGCCAGAATGGTCCTCGTGGTGCGAGCAGATGTCATTGTAGTCGGGGCCGGACCAGTTGGACTGTGGCTCGCGGCAGAATTGCGCATTGGCGGCGCAAACGTCATTGTGCTGGAGAAACGCGACCGGCGCTCAGAGCATTCGCGGGCCTTTACGCTGCACGCGCGGACGCTGGAAGTGTTCGCGGCCCGCGGGCTGGCCGGCGGGTGGCTGGCCGAGGGGCAGCGCATCCCGAGCACGCACTACGCCATGCTGTCCAGCCGGCTCGACCTGTCCGTCCTCGACTCGGACTTCCCGTTCGTGCTGTTCATGCCCCAGGTCCGCACCGAAGAACTGCTGGAGGAGCACGCGACCGCGGTCGGCGTCCAGATCTTGCGCGGCCACGAGGTCACCGCGGTGTCGGCCGACGACGACGGGGTGCTGGTCACCGCCACCGGGCCCGACGGCCCGCGCGAGTTCCGGGCCGGATACCTGGCCGGGTGCGACGGCCGGCGCAGCATCGTCCGGGACGCGGCCGGGATCGGCTACGAGGGCACCGAGGACACGATCACCTGCGTCATCGGTGACGTGCACCTGGCCGACGCGGACGTGCCGCCCGCCATGACCCTGCACAGCGCGGGCGGCTCGTTCTACGGGGTGCGCCTGGACCGGACCCGGCACCGGCTGATCGGGATCGAGCACGCCACCATGACCACGGCGCGGGACGTACCGCTGGAGTTCGACGAGTACCGGGGCACCATCGAGCGGCTGACCGGCCGGGATTTCGGCATGCACGATCCGACCTGGCTGACCCGGGTGGGCAGTTCGACGTTCCAGGCCGACCGCTACCGGTCCGGCCGCATCGTGCTGGCCGGGGACGCGGCCCATGTGCACTTCCCGATGGGCGGCCAGGGTCTCAACCTGGGCCTGCAGGACGCCATGAACCTGGGCTGGAAGCTGGCCGCGGTGGCCCGGTCGGCCGCCCCGGCCGACCTGCTGGACAGCTACGGCAGCGAGCGGGCCCCGGCCGGGCAGGCCGTCATTCAGGACACGCTGGCCCAGACCGCGGTGGTCGCGGCCCAGGGCCGGGAGGGGCAGGCGCTGCGGGCCATGCTGACCAGCGCCCTGACCGCCAGCCCCGACTTCAACCACCGGCTGGCCGTGGCCGCGTCCGGGGTGGACGTGGCCTACCCGGCCGGTGCAGGCGACCATCCGCTGACCGGGCGGCGGGTGCCGAACCTCAAGCTGGCCGACGGCTCGGATGTGTTCGGGCGGCTGGCCGCGGGCCGGTTCGTGCTGACCGGGGTCTCCCCCGGCGACCTGTCCGAACCGGGCGGCCCGGACACCCAGGACGCCGTGGTGGCCACGGCCGACGGGTTCGCCGGGCCGCCGGCCCCGTGGGACACGGTGGCGGCGGCGCTGATCCGGCCCGACGGCCACCTGGCCTGGGCGGCCGGCCACGAAACCGGCCCGGACACCGGCCCGACGCGGGCGGCCGGGGCCGCCGCCGCGCTCCGGCGCTGGCTACCGGGCCGTCACACGGCCAGCAGGTAGCCGGCCAGCGGGCCCGGCTCGGCCAGCGCGATCAGGTGCCCACCGGGCAGCAGGTCGGCCTCGATCCCGAGCCGGTCCCGGGCCACCCGGCGCTGGAACTCGGCCGGGAACAACCGGTCGTCCCGGCCGGTCACCACGTGGATGGGCACGTCCGGCCAGGTGGTGAAGTCACACGGCGAGTCCCAGATCGCGCCGGCCTCGTCGTACTGCTCTCCGGACGCTGCCACCTCGGCCGGAACGTCGTGCATGAAGTAGACGTCCAGATCGAAGTCGGTGCCGTAGCCGCCCTTTTCGGCCGCTTCCCGCTGGGCCTGCGCCGAGCCGACCGCGTCCCCCCACTGGCCGGGCGTCTCCCCCGGCGCCGGGATCATCGCGTTGACCAGGACCAGGGCCCGCAGCGGGAGGCGCTGGGCGGCCAGCGGGGCCGTGAACCCACCGAGGGAGCCCGCGACCAGGACGATATCGTCCCGGCCCTGGGCGGCGGCCACCGTCACGTCGGTGTATTCGGGCAGGCCAGTGGCTGGATCGGGGGCGGGCAGATCGACGGCGATGGCCTGGTGGCCCGCGGCTTCCAGCAGCGGCACGACACGGTGCCAGTACCAGCCGGCCCCGCCCGCGCCCGGGATCATCAGATAGGTACTCATCACCAGGGCAGACGACCGGGGCGATGGGTAATAAGCGGTGCCCGGGTACAAAATTCCGCATGAGATCCGGGTCGAGCTGGTCGCACATCGCCCGCAGCGTCATCATCTTCGCCGTCACTGGCGTGGCGTTCGGCCTGATCTACTACTACGGCGAGCATGGCACCCACCACAACCAGACCACGCTGATCATCGCGATCGTGGGCGGCGCGGTCGTGGCGGTGGGTAACTACCTCCGGTCCCGGGCCCGGCAGGCGGGCCGGGACCCGATCTACAACGCGGGCCGGGCGTTGCGGGACCTGCACGAGGACCAGCTGGGTCAGGGCGGCCGACCGCTTTCGCCGGGCGAGGCACCCATCGTCGACAAAACCGGGTCTCAGCGCCCGCGGTGACTCGGCCGCCCGGCCGGGAGAGATGACCTCAGCGTCCGGCCGGGAGGTCAGCTCCCGGCCGGACGCTGCGGCGGCTACGGCTCAGGCGTTGGCCAGGGCCGGGATGACCTTCTCGGTGAACAGGTTGAACCCGGACCGGTCGTAGGCGATCTCGGGGAAATAGGTGATGGCGTAGGTCATGCCGAGCGCGCGGGCTTCGGTGAGCCGCTCGACGAGCTGCTCCGGGGTGCCGGCCAGCGGGCTGTTCTGGAGGTTCTGGATCTGGCCGTCCATCCGGTCGGCCGGGACGTGCGGGGCCCAGTGGTTGCGGACCCAGGACAGCTTGTCGGCGACGTCGTTCTCGGTCTCGCCGATGACCACGTTGTAGCTGGCCGACCGGACGATGGCGTCGTACTCGGTGCCGACGTCTTCGCAGTGGGCGGCCAGGATCTCCGACTTGCGCTTGAACACCTCGGGGGTGCTGTCGAAGTTGGTGTACTGGGCGTACCGGGCCGCGACCCGGAGCGTCTTCTTCTCGCCGCCACCCGCGATCCACAGCGGGATCCCGCCCTCCTGGAGCGGCAGCGGGCGGGCGATGGCCCCGTTCACCTGGTAGTGCTCACCGTCCAGGGTGGCCTTACCGGTGGTCCAGAGCTGGCGCATGATCTGCACGCCCTCGTCCAGCATGGCGATGCGCTGGCCCGCGGACGGGAAGCCGTAGCCGTAGGCCCGCCACTCGTGCTCGTACCAGCCGGCCCCGATGCCCATCTCGACCCGGCCGCCGGACACGATGTCGATGGTGGACGCGACCTTGGCCAGGTAGGCCGGGTTGCGGTAGCCCATGCAGGTGCACATCTGGCCGAGCCGGACGCGGCTGGTCGCGGCGCCGAACGCCGCCATCAGCGACCACGACTCGTGCGTGGCCTCATCGGTCGGCACCGGGACGGTGTGGAAGTGGTCGTAGACCCAGATCGATTCGAACGGGCTGTCGTCGGCGGCCCGGGCGACGTCGAGCATGGCCGCCCACTGCGCGGCGGGGTCAATTCCGGTCAGGTCGAGCCGCCAGCCCTGAGGCACAAAGACACCAAATCGCATAGCTCACCACCCTAATGGGCAAGCGTTTTCCTGGCCGTTCGCGGGGGGCCGGTGGATAAAACGCGCGCTCGCGGGGACAAAGCGGGCAATTGCGGTTTCCGGCCGCACCGGATGTGGGAGGAACAGTGGCCATCCAGGGCGACGGAGCGGAGGTCACGTTCGACAAGGCGTGGGACGGGGAGATCCTGGGCCGGCGGCCCGCGGCCGACCGCCGCGCGGTGGCCCGGGCCATGGTGCTGGGCCGCGGTCACCGTGGGCACTCTGGTCCTGGCCGGGCTCTGGCTGGGCGCGGTGGCCCGGGCCCGCCGGGCGGTCCAGGCCGGGCGCTGGCCCGGGCAGTCCTGACTGCGGACCACCGGAGAGACGATGCCGACGAACGAGAAGCCCCCCTGGCCGGGACCGCTGTGGGTGGTGCAACGGGATCCGAGGCCGCGGTCGTCCGGCCTGTCCCGGCGGGACCACCGCCGGATGCGGTCGGCCATGATGTTCGGCCGGCCGCTGCCGCCGCGACTGGCCCGCGCCGCGGTGGAGTACGCCCCAACGCTCCGGAGCCAGGCGTGGCTGGGGTACCTGCTGGTCGCGACGGGCGTGCTGTACGCGGCCGGGGCCTTGGTGGAGATCCTCAAGCACGCATCGCCCTGGTGGCAGTGGGCCGGCCACGAGGTGCTGGGGGCGGTCTGGCTGACGGTGGGCGTGCTGTGGTTCCGGGCGACGCGGCGGGCCGGGCGGGCGGCCCGGGAGGGCTACTGGCCGGAACGGATCGGGGAGGACGGATGAGGCCAGGATCGGCGCGGCCACGCCGGCGTTTCCTGATGGCGGTGGACACCGAACTCTGGGACGACGACGTGCTCTGGGAGCTGCCGGTCAAGCAGCGCAAGCAGGTTCAGACGGCGATGATGTGGGGCCGCCCGCTCCCGCCGCGGCTGGCCCGAGCCGCAGTCCAGCACGCGCCTGCCCTGCAGGGCCAGGCCTGGTACGGCTGGCTCCTGATCGGGCTGAGCCTGATGTTCGCGGGGGTAGCGGCGGCGACGGCCGGGTCGGGGGGCGAGCTGATCCACGTGGCCGATGGTCTCCTCGCCGTCACCGGACTGGCCTGGCTGCTCCTCGGCGTCAGCTGGCTCCGCGCGGTGGCCCGGGCCCGGCGGACGGTCCGGACCGGTTACTGGCCAGAGCGGTCGTGATCGGCCGTGCGAGTGGACGAGGGGTCGCTGTCCGGGCTTTCCCGGCGGGAACGCCGCCGCATGCTGCGGGCCATGATGTGGGGCCGTCCGCTGCCGCCGCGACTGGCCCGCGCGGCCGTCCAGGACGCACCCAAGCTGCAGAAAGATGCCTGGCGAGGCTGGTTGTTCCTGGGAATTGGAGTGGCGTTCGTCGGCCTGAGCATTGCTGAGGCCGACACGTCCCGGATCCACTGGTGGGTTCCGATCGGCTACGTGGCCGTCGCGGCGGGCTGGATGTGGTCGGGCGGCCAGATGCTCCTGACGGCGCGGCAGGCCCGGCGAGCGGTCCGGGACCGCTACTGGCCCGAGCGGCCCGACCCCCCGGCCTAAGGCATCAGGGCTGGACGCGGGACCAGAGGTCGTTGAACGAGATGCTGTCGAAGAACGCGGTGCCGTCCACGACCAGGCCGTCGGCCAGCTTCATGATCCAGGCGTAGCTGTTCTCGTAGACCTGGCCGTCGGTCGCGGTCCCGCGGCCATCGAAGATGACGATCACGGTGTCACCGTCGGCATAGATTCCGTGGATGGTGACCGGCCGGAACGGGTCGTCGGCCGAGAACCGGGCGCCGAACGGGGCCAGCACATCGCCGGATGACCTCCCGGTTGGTTTCCGTCTCGGTGGCCGAGATCTCCGTCATCGCGTTCCTCCGGGTGAGAAGGGATCCGGATCAGCGTAGGACCGCGCCCGGTGAGGGTCAGGGGCCGGGGTAAAGCCAGCCGGGGGCGAACCGGTCCCAGGCGGTGGTCCGGGCCGTGGCCGGCGCGGTGACCAGGCCATCAGCCCGGTCCGGCGGGGCGGGCACGGCACCGGCCCGGACCAGGTCATACAGGCGCTGCCGGGCCGCCTGGTAGTAGCGTTGCGCGACCCAGCGGCCGAACACCGAGAACCCCAGCCGGACCACCGGGTCGGGCAGCCGGGCCGCGCGGGCGTAACCGGCCACGCGGAAGCCGACCTGACCGGTGGCCAGGTTCTTGATCACCGCGAAGTCGATCCGGCCCTGCTCCAGATGTCCCTGCAGGGTCTCGTAGGCCCAGCCCCAGACCCGCTCGCGGCCGCGGGTCTCGTCGAAGACGTGGGTGACCCGGACCCCGAAGTAGAACCGGAGGCCGAAGAAATGGCCTTCCATCAGCATGTTGCGGCCGAGCAGAGCCGCATCGGCGCGGTAGACGGCCCGGAGAATGCCCGGGTCGGCGAACTCGTAGCGGGTGGCCAGCGCGCGGGCCGCCTGCCACGGGCCGCCCGGGACCGGATCGCCGGGCGGTTCCTGGCCGATGAGCACGGCCGCCGAATCCTCGTGCCAGCGGCCGCCCTGGGCGCTGGGCGGGGCCTGGGCGGCGTCGTAATTGACGCCCCGGGCCGACAGGCCGTCCACCACGGCTGCCTCGTCTACCAGGCCGAACACCAGCCCGCGGTTCCGCATGGTCATGGCCCTACCTCTCCCCGGCCGCGGCCAAGGTAGTCCGGCCCGGGACGGTTGGCCCGCCTGCGCTGGGTATCAACGCCCGTGTCACACGCGGGGCGAGAGAGGACGACAGCGTTGTTTGAGACGGCGGTGGCGGGGCTGGTCCGGCGGGTGGACGGCACGCTGGCCGAATCCGAAGGCCGGTTCCCGGTCTACGCCGATCCCGGATCGGGCGCCTGGACCTGGACCGACGATGGCGGCTGGACCGGCGGGTTCTGGGCCGGGTTGCTGTGGCTGACCGCCGCGGCCACCGGCGACGACCGGTACGCGCAGGCCGCGGCGGGGGCGGCCGGCCGGCTGCGCCCCCAGCTGACCACGCCGACGATGCTGCGCGGGTTCCTGTTCTGGTATGGCGCGGGTCTGGCCGCGCTGGGGCGGGCCGCGATGAACAGGCCGACCTGGCCGAGGCGGCCGCGCGCGAGCTGAGCCGGACCTTCGATCCGGTGGCCGGGGTCTTGCCCCCGGGCGCCGCGGACGTGGACCAGTACCGCTGGCCGAGCCCGGGCGCCTGCGCCGACGGCATGCCGGGCGGGGTGCCGCTGCTGGCGGCCACGGCCGGCCGGGCCGAGGAGCCGGGCTGGCGCGAGCTGGCGCTGGCCCACGCCAGCAACACGGCCCGGCTGTGCGGCCGCGGACGGCTCGATGGCCCAGTCCGCCACCTACGACGACCGCGGTCAGCTGACCGGCCAGGAAGTGCCCAACGGGATCTCGGACCACAGCACCTGGTCCCGGGCCCAGGCCTGGGCCATGCTCGGCCTGGCCCAGGCCACCCACTGGTCGGCTGAGCTGACCGGCCCGGCGACCCGGGTCGCCGACTGGTACCTGGACCACGCCCCGGACGACCTGATCTGCTACTGGGACTTCGGCGACCCGGCCATCCCGGACGCGCCCCGGGACACGTCGGCGGCGGCCATCGCCGCCGCCGCGCTGGCCAAGCTGGCTCCGGTGACCGGCGAGGCCGCGCGCTACCGGGCCGCGGCCGAACGGATCCTCGGCACCCTGGCCGCCGACCACGCCGGGCCGCACGGTGGCCTGATCAACGGCTGTTACAGCCACCGCCAGCACCTGGCCGAACGGCACGAGCTGATCTGGGGCGACTACTTCGCCCTGGAGGCCATGCTGGCCGTGGACGGCCTCGTCGACCCGGGAGAACTGTGATGACGATCAGGCTCGGCAGCACGGTGATCAACGTGGCGGACCTGGAGCTCATGACCCGTTTCTGGGCCCGGGCACTGCACCTTTCCCCTTCATCGAATGACGATGACGACGACTTCCGGGTCCTGCGCGGGCCCCACGGCAACGTGTCCCTGCAGCGGGCCGGAACCCCGGTCACGGCCCGGGATCAGATGCACCTGGACCTCTACACCGACGACCAGGCGGCCGAGGTGGCCCGGCTGACCGAGCTGGGGGCCCGGCCGGTGCGGCACGTCCGGGAGCCCGACGACGACTACGTGGTGATGACCGACCCGGAGGGCAACGAGTTCTGCGTGGCGGCCAAGGACAAGCTGTAGGTCACTGGGGGTCGCGGGCCTGCAGCTCGCGTTCGACCAGCTCGACCAGGTCCGGGTGGGCGGCCAGGCCCCACAGCACGGCGGTGGGTACGCCCAGCCGGCGGGCGGCCAGCGACACCACCGGCTGCGGCATGCCGAGCGCCCCGGCCAGCCCCTCGTCCCGGGTGAAGGTGGGCGGCAGGTCGTCCAGGGACACCTCGGCCGGGCGGCGGAACGTCCCGTCCGGGTGCGGCAGCCAGGCCGCCGTCTGCGCGGCCTGGCCGATGGCCGACGTCACCGTCTCCCGGGCGGCGTCGGCGAACGACATCAGCACCGAGCGTTCGACCACGCCCGCTGATCAGCCGGCGGTGGGGGCTGAGCAGGCGTGTTCCACACGTACTCGGCCAGGGCGTGGCTGGGGTGGGCCCAGCGCGAACTCCAGGCCGTCCAGCTCGGCGGCGGGGTCGAAGCCGTCCAGGCCGCGCTCGTTGCGGCCGAAGTCCACCACCAGGGTCACGTGCCCCGACTCCCCGGGTTCCCGGGCGGTGAGCTGGACGTCCTGGCGGACCCCGAGCGCGCGCAGCTGGACCAGCCACGGGCCGTAGGTGTCGCGGGCGAACCAGGCGTCGGGATTGCCGTCGAAGTAGGCCTCCAGCGGCTTGGACCGCTGGTAGAGCCGGGACGGCGGCAGCAACCGGGGCTCACCGGTGGCGGCGTTCTCCCCGATCAGGAACGTGGTGTCCCGCAGCCGCTCCAGCAGCCGGTCCCGGTCGGCCGGGGCGGCCTCGTCCAGGGTCACGGCCACGTACTCCAGGTCGGCGTGGTGCTGGGCCGGATCCAGGGCGTCCAGGTCGAGCCCGTCGTAGCGGGGCAGTATGCCGTTCAGCACGGCGGCCACCCGGTCCGGCTCGGCCAGGCCCAGCGCGAGCAGGAACCGGCGCGCGGCCGGGTCGGCCGCCACCGCCCGCCGCACCGTGACCAGCCCCGAGGCCCCTGAGGCGGCTGTGGTTTTTGTGACTGGTGTTGTTTGTGAGGTGGGAGGGGAAATCGCGGGCCGGAGCCGGAGCCGGAGCCGAGGCCGGAGCCGGAGCCGGAGCCGGAGCCGCAGCCGGGGCCAGGAGGTCGGGGAGGTAGGCGGTGGGGCGGCCGTCGGCGTCGAAGGGCGCGACCTGGCGGCCGTCTTCGAGGCGGATGATCGGCTGGGAGCGGGCCGGGGCGGGCGGTTCGTCCGGGGTGGCCGGGGGGCGCCACAGCCGGGTGTCGGTGTGCAGGAACGCGTAGTAGCGGGCCAGCCAGGGGTCGGGCTGGGCGGCCAGGAAGCTGGCGTCGGCCCCGGTGACCAGGGCGGCGGCGGTCAGCTCGGGGCAGCCCAGCTCGTCGCGGAGGTAGCGCCAGAGGACCGGGGTGGCCTCGGGGGTGACGGCCGGGTCGGCGAAGAACAGCGGCGAGCCCGTGTCCAGCAGGGCCCCCAGCTGGTCCGGGCTCAGCAGGCCGATCAGGCCGGGGTCCGCGGCCAGGGCCAGGTCCCGGGCCGGGTGCGGCGCACCGTCGGCGGCCGGGATCAGGGGCTCGGACTCCAGCGTGGCCCGCACCACGTCGAACAGCGGCCGGAACATCGAGCCGGGCGGGAACCGGGCCGGGTCCAGGGGCAGGGCGGTCAGCGCGGCCACCGTGAGCAGTCCCGCGTCCCGCAGCCCGGGGAGCACCTCGGCCAGCAGGGCCGCGGTCTGGGCCACGAAGTCCTGGTTGGCCGGGTCGTGCTCGGGGACGTTGTCCCGGGCCGGGGTGGTCCGGTACGGGCCCTGAGCCACGAAGCCCAGGAACGTCTCCTTCTCGGTCGGGAAGAACACGCTCAGCGGCGACCGGTCCAGCGGGCTGATCCACGGGGTGTCCCCGGCATCGGCCCGGAACGCGATCTCCACGGCCAGGGTCGAGGCCCCCGGTCCACGGTGAGCCTGGCAGGCTCCGTGACCACGCCAGCCACGTGACGTTCGATATGGGACGGTCTTTCGACACGCTGATGCGCTGGCTGCCAGCCGGTCCCGGTTCCGTGCCACGGACCAGGCTCGCCTCGGTGACCCCGGTTCCGGCCACCCGCAGCCGGCTCAGCTGGCGCAGGAACAGCAGCGTCGCGGGCTCGAGCCGGTTCAGGGCGGCGGCGATCTCGGTCACCGCGGTGGGGGCGGGCACGCTGTCGAGGTCGAACGGGAACACGAACCGGGTCCGGCCGTCTTCGGCGTCCGGATCACCCGGGCCGGTTTCCGGGCCGTTTGTGTTTCGGTGGCCGGGTCGAGGGCGAACGGGCGGACGAACGACTCGATGCGGAACCGCTCGGCCCCGCTGTAGACGCGCGGGTTGCGGGTGTAGGCGTAGACCGACTTGAAGCCGATGCCGAACCGGCCGATCTGGGTCAGGTCACCGGATTTCGAGCTCTGGGCCACCCCGCACAGGCCGCGCACGTCCGCCTCGGTGAACGGGCGGCCGTCGTGGCGGACCTCGAGCCGGTCCGGGAACACCGTGAACGACAGCTCGGTCGCGCCCGCGTCCTCGGCGTTCTGGATCAGCTCGAAGATGAAGTGCGTGCGGTCGCTGTACAGGTGGCCGAGCAGATCCAGCACCGCGGTGTCCCAGCCGTAGCGGGCGATGTTCTCGTCGCGGATCTGCTCGTAGTTGGCGGGCACGCTACATTCGTAGCAGACCACGCGCCCCCGACCGCTGGCCTGCGAACAGGCCGGCGGCCCGCGACGCCAGGAGAGGGAACGTATCGGTGCCGGCAGAGGAGGCCCCCGTCACATCGGCCGGCCCGGCGGCCCGGACCCGGACCGGCCGGCGCCGTCGCTGGCGCCGATGGCTGATCGCGCTGGCCGTGCTGATCGTGGTGTTCCTCGGGACCACGGCCCGGCTGTTCGTCTGGCCCGACCAGGGCCTTCCGCCCCGGGTCGACGCGCTGGTGTCGCTGGACACCCCGGGCGGCACGCTCGGCACCGCCCTGCGCCTGGCCGAGCAGCACCGGGCCCCCAACCTGGTCATCTCGCTGGGCACGCCGCTGTCCGGGTACGGCTGCCCGCACCCGATCGCGGGCGTCCGGCTGATCTGCTTCAACCCCGATCCGGGCACCACCCAGGGCGAGGCCGAGTACGTCGGGCGGCTGGCCCGGAAGTACCACTGGCGGTCGGTGGCGATCGTGACCATCACCCCGCAGGAGACCCGGGCCCGGCTGCGGGTCGAGCGCTGCTTCCGCGGCCCGGTCTACACGCAGGGCACGCCGATCGGGCTGACCTCCTGGCCCTATCAGGTCGGTTATGAATGGGGCGCGCTGTTCAAGGCCCTGTTCCTGCAGCGCAGTTGCTGACCGCTACGGTGTGTCACATGCTGCCTCTGCGCCTGCCCGCACATCCGGACCGGCCGCTGTCCGTGCTCGCCCTCGGCGCCCACCCGGACGACATCGAGATCGGAGCCGGGGGGACTCTGCTCACGCTGGCCGAGAGCCAGGCGGGCCTGCAGGTCCGCTACGTGGTGCTGACCGGCACCCCGGAACGCCAGCAGGAAGCCCACCAGGCGGCGCAGGCTTTCCTGCCCGGCGCTCGCCTCACCATCGACCTGCACACGCTGCCGGATGGCCGGTTCCCGGCCGAATGGAACGCGGTCAAGGAGGCGCTGGAGGCGGTGGCGCGGGCCGGGGCGCCCGACCTGATTCTGGCTCCCGACGCCTCAGACGCCCACCAGGACCACCGGACGATCGCCGAGATCATTCCCACGGTGTTCCGCGATTCCCTGTACCTAGCCTATGAAATCCCCAAGTGGGACGGCGACATGAGCCGGCCCTCTACGTCCCGCTCACCACGGCCACGGCCCGGCGCAAGGCCGAGTTGCTGCACGCCTGCTACCCGTCGCAGCATGGCCGGGACTGGTGGGACGACGAGGTTTTCCTGGGCCTGGCCCGCCTGCGCGGTATGGAGTGCCGGGCCCCGTACGCCGAGGCGTTTCACTGCAGCAAAATGCTGGTTTCATCAGCCAATCTCATCGTGGTCGCAGAAAGCTAAACTCGAACGCTTAGTGAGGAAGTTGCTGCTTAAAGTAATAGCCTCGGCCTTCGTGTATCAACGCTGGCGGGCCCGGGGTCATGTGGCTTGTGGGGGGCTCTCGGCGTCCCGCGCTGACCTGAACCCGGATCCTCGAGGGCTGGCGATAAGAGTGCTCACTGCCACTGATTGTCCCCGTGTCACGGATAACGCCGTGTCCACCGCGTGCACAATCAACCACAAGGTGGCCGGAATATGAACGCTGTTCCCCGGCTGACGATCGGCCTTCCGGTCTACAACGGCCAGAATTACGTGGCCGAAGCCATTGAGTCGCTGCTCGGCCAGACGTTTGAGGACTTCGAGCTGATCATTTCCGATAACGCGTCGACCGACGACACCGGCGAAATCTGCCGGCGCTACGAGAAGCAGGATTCCCGGATCCGCTACGTCCGCCAGCCCCGCAACGTCGGGATCGCCCCCAACCACAACTTCATCGTGTCCGAGGCCCGCGGGGAACTGGTCAAGTGGGCGTCCCACGATGACCTGTACGCGCGGGACATGATGGAGCGCTGCGTGCAGGCCCTCGATGACGACCCGCAGGTCGTGCTGGCGCACCCGTGGACCGCGATCATCGACGGGGCCGGAGCGATGACGGCGGTGATCGAGTACCCGTTGAACACCTCGTCGCGCTCGGCCCCGGAGCGCTTCCGCAGCACGCTGTTCGCCAACGGCGGCGACGACACCGGCGGCGTCATCCGGACCGAGGTGATGCGCCGGACCACGATGCTCAACAGCTTCCACCACGCCGACCGCACCATCACCACCGAGCTGGCCCTGCACGGGCCGTTCCACCAGGTCCCGGACTGGTTGTACTTCCGGCGCGAGTTCGACGGCCGCAACGAGCGGACCAGCCCGACCGTGCGGGCCCGGTGCGCCAACCTGGACCCGCGGCGGGCCGACCCGCTCCGCCACCCGGTGGCCCGCCTGTACGGCGAGTACATCTGGGGCTACGTGGCCGCGATCCGCAACGCCCCGCTGACCTCGGGCGAGCGCCGGGCCTGCTACGGCCACCTGGCCGACTACCTGACCCACCGGGTCCGCCCGCAGCGCGGTGTGCGCATGGACGCCCTGTCGGCGCCCCGGTCAGCTCGGGAGGCGGCCGCGCTGGTGTCGGTCGGCGCCGCCGTGGCCGGCCAGGAAAGCAGGGTTTCGTGAGCGGACCGGGAGCATCGGGCGTGGGGCGCAGGCGGCTCTCCGGGCCGCCCCGGGTGGGGCTGTTCGGCCTGCTCGGGTCGGGCAACATCGGCAACGACGCCTCCATGGAGGTCGTGCTCAGGTACCTGCAGACCAGTCACCCCGGCACCGTGGTCGACGCCATGTGCCGGGGGCCGGAAGAGATCACGGCCAAGTTCGGCATCGGCGCCGAGCCGCTGCTGTGGTCGCAGCAGTACGAGGGCCGGGCGGCCGGGCTGGGCGCCAAGGCCCTGAAACTGCTGGGCAAGGGGCTCGACGTGATCCGGACGGCCGCCTGGGTGCGCAAGCACGACGCCGTCATCGTCCCCGGCATGGGCGCGCTGGAGGCCAGCCTCCCGCTGAAGCCCTGGCAGACCCCGTACGCGATGTTCCTGCTGACCGTGTCCGGCCGGCTGACCGGCACCAAGACCGCCATGGTCAGCGTGGGCGCCAACCAGATCAGCCAGCGGGTGACCCGCTGGCTGTTCGACACCGCCGCCCGGGCCGCCTCCTACCGCTCCTACCGCGACCAGCAGTCCTACGACGCGATGGTGCAGCGCGGCGTGGACGTGTCCCGCGACCGGGTCTACCCCGACCTGGTCTTCGACCTGCCCGCACCGCCGTATCAGCCCGGCGACCCCAACATCGTCGGCCTCGGGGTGATGGCCTACAGCGGCACCAACACCGAGCAGGACCGGGCCCGGGCCCGGGAGATCGCCGACGCCTACGTGGCCAAGCTGCAGCGCTTCACCCGCTGGCTGCTGGACGACGGCCGCCGGGTGCGGCTGTTCGTCGGCGACAACCTGTGGGACAACACCGTGGTCGACGCGATCGTGGCCGACGCGCGGGCCCACCGGCCCGACCTGGACGAGACCTGGGTCGTGGCCGAACCCATCACCTCGTTCGCCGAACTGACCCAGGCCATGATGCCCGCCGGCATCGTGGTCGCCACCCGCTACCACAACGTCATGTGCGCCCTGAAGCTGGAAAAGCCGGTCATCTCGATCGGTTACGCGGCCAAGAACGTGGCCATCATGACCGACGCCGGGCTGGGCGACTTCTGCCAGCACAGCAACACCCTGGACGTCGACAAGCTGATCGAGCAGTTCACCGAGCTGGAGGGCCGCGCCGAGGAAGTGCGGCACGCGATCGCCAAGCGCAACGAGCAGAACCGGCAGCTGCTGGGCGAGCAGTTCGCGGCGCTGTCCACCCTGCTGATTCCCGTCACTGGAGATGAAGAGCACCCAGCCCGACCTGAGCCCGCTCGACGCCAAGGATCTTCATGAACGACTCAGCCAACGGCCACGGCGCCACGTCCACCGACCATACTGACCAGCAGGTCCGGTACTACAAGAAGGACTTCTGGAAGACCGAGAACCTGAAGTACTCCAAGCCGCATTTCCGCATGGAGAAGGCGGCCCGGATCATCAACCAGCTCAGCCGGGGGCGGACCCCGGCCCTGCTCGACGTCGGCTGCGGGCCCGCCACCCTGCAGCACCTGGTCACCCCCAACGTCAGCTACCACGGGATCGACATCGCGATCCCCAACCCCGGCCCGACCCTGGCCGAGCTGGACTTCGTGGCCAACCCGATCGGCTTCCAGGACCAGCAGTTCGACATCGTGCTGGCCCAGGGCGTGTTCGAGTACATGGGCCAATTCCAGCGGCAGAAGTTCGCCGAGATCGCCGGCATCCTGGCCCCGGGCGGGACCTTCGTGGTGTCGTACGTCAACTTCGGCCACCGGGACCGGGAGATCTACTGGCCGTACAACAACATGCAGCCGATCGGGAGCTTCGGGCGCGACCTGGGCCGCCACTTCGCCATCAACCGGTTCTTCCCGACCTCCCACAACTGGGGGCACTCCGAGCCCAACCGCCGGCTCCTGCGGGCGGTCAACATGCGGCTGAACGCCAACATCCCGTGGGTCAGCCCCAAGCTGGCGGTGGAGTACTTCTTCGTCTGCTCGGCCCGGGCCTGAGGGGAGCTGTCCGTGGACGTATCGCCAGTGGCCAGGATCGCCGGGGCCTACCTGTTCCGGCCCACCCCGCACGCGGACCAGCGGGGGTTCTTCTCCCGGACGTTCGACGCCGAGGCGGCCCGGTCGGTCGGGATCGACCCGGGCGGGTTCAGCCAGGACAGCCTGTCCCGATCGGCCCGGGGCGTGATCCGCGGCATGCACACCCGCCGCGGCCGGGGCGAATCCAAGCTGGTGCGCTGCTCGTACGGGATGGTGCTCGACGTGGTGGTCGACCTCCGGGCCGGCTCGCCCACCTTCCGCAACCTGGAGACCTTCGAGCTGCGGGACACCGAGCAGGTGTCGCTGTACATCCCGGCCGGGTGCGCGCACGGCTTCCAGGCCCTGACCGACCCGGCCGACGTGGCCTACCGCATCGACCGTCCGCATGATCCGTCCGAGGATGTCGCGATCGCGTTCGACGATCCGGACCTGGCCATTCCCTGGCCGCTCCCGCCCGCGATGATGTCCGACCGCGACCGGGCCGCTCCGTCGCTGGAAGTCGCGCTCAAGCAGCTGAGCTGACCGATGAGTCCGGTGGTGTCCGGGGGTCGTACTGTCGGCCCCCGGCGGACCGAGGAGGACTTCTGGTGCGCAGCGTGACCTATTCGATGGCCGTCTCCCTGGACGGCTACATCGTCGGGCCGGACGGCAGCTTCGGCTGGACCGCGCCCGACGAGGAGATCTTCAGCTTCGTCACCGACGAGATCCGCCAGGTCGGCGTCCACCTGCTGGGGCGGCGGCTGTACGAAACGATGCTGTACTGGGAGACCGCCGACCAGGATCCATCGCTCGGCGAGGCGATGCTGGTGTGGGCCGCGCTCTGGAAGGCCCTGCCCAGGGTGGTGTTCTCCCGGACGCTGACTTCGGTGCAGGGCAACGCCCGCCTGGCCTCCGGCAGCCTGGCCGAGGAGATCGAGCGGTTGCGCGCCGAGCCGGCCGAGGGTGACATCGCGATCGGCGGCGCCGCCCTGGCCGCCGAAGCGGCCGCCCTGGACCTGATCGACGAGTACCGGGCCCGGGTCTACCCGGTGCTGGTCGGCGGGGGCATCCCGTTCTTCCCCCAGCACGAGCGCCAGGTGAACCTGGACCTCATCGAGACCCGCCCCTTCACCTCAGGAGTCGTCTACCACCGCCACCGCGTCGCGCACTAACCGGCCGGGGGCGCCCGTGAGGGGCTGGCGTGACGGGCACCTCGGTGTTTGGGAACATTTTTGACGCACATGCTGCACAGTGCACAAAAACGTTCCCGAAAGGGGGGCGCACAGTTTCCCTGAGGTGTGCGGGGCTGGTGTGACGGGTGGGGGTCGGAGCCGGGGACGGCGGGGACGATGGGGGCCTGGCCGATTGGCGGGGCTGGCCCATCCCGTCGCCGTCGTCCCGCCAACCGAACAGCGGGCCGGGCGAAGGGTCAAGCCGCACGGGTTTCGCGGCTTGAGGCGGACCGAAAGGTCTGCTCGGCTGCACGGCGGGCGACGGCGGCCGGGGTGGGTGGGGTTCCTCCATCCCGGAGCCCGAGGACCCCGCCGGAGGCAGTTTCGCCTGGGTCGTGTGGGACTCAGGAGGCGGGGCGGCGCCGGGGCCGGGCGCCGGAGGGCCCGGGGCCGGGAGCCCACGGGGTGGCGGGGCCATCGGGAGTCGGCTGCCTCCGGGGTAGCGGGCCGTCGCGCGCTGGGGGCCGGGTGATGGGGGTGCGGGGTGAGCGGGGCGGTACCGGGGCGGGGACCGGAGTACGGCGGGGTGCTGGCCGGTCACGGGAAAGCGAAAAGGAACGGCCCGGTCCCGTGAGGGGCCGGGCCGTTCCTGAAGGGGATAGGGGTCAGGCTGTGGCGAGCTTCTGGTCTCCGGAGCGCTCGGGGTCCCAGATCATCCAGGGGCAGTTGCCGCGCTGGTACATCAGGTCCAGCTGGGCGCGCTCCTTGACCGTGTCGGCCGGGGACCAGTAGCCCTTGTAGGAGTAGGCCAGCACCTTGGACTGGGGCACCAGCCGCCGCATGATGGCGTCCTCGACCAGGTCCTCGCCCTCGTTCAGGTAGTCGAAGATCTCGGGCCGGAGCACGAAGTAGCCGCCGTTCTCCCACTGGCGCAGGTCGCGCATGGGGGTGACCTGCGTGATGAGCCCGTCGTCGCCGATGTCCACCACGTGGTGCGAGGACTGGGGCGGGACCGCGAGCAGGCTGGCCGTGGCCTGGCTGGCCTCGAAGCGCTCGATCATGTCCGGCAGCGAGGCGTTGGTGAGGACGTCGGCGTAGTTGGCCATGAACATCTCGTCGCCGTCCACGAACTTGCGGACCCGGCGCAGCCGCTCCCCGATCGGGGAGTTCAGGCCGGTGTCGACCAGGGTGATCCGCCAGTCGGAGATGTCGGTGCTGAACAGCTTGACGTCCCGGGCCCCGTTCTCGATGACGAAGTCGTTGGACCGGGTTTCGTCGTAGTTCAGGAAGAAGTCCTTGACCGCGGCCGCGCCGTAACCGAGGCAGAGGATGAACTCGGTGTGCCCGTAGTGGGCGTAGTAGCGCATGACGTGCCAGAGCAGCGGGCGCTCGCCGACCATGGCCATGGGCTTGGGCGCGGTGTTGTTGGTGCCTTCGCGCATCCGCATCCCGAGGCCACCGCAGAACAGTACGACCTTCATTGTTCGTCCCCCTCGTTCACACGATTTCGAGTGCGGGAATCGGGAAGACCAGCCGTCCGCCCCAGGCGCGGACGTAGTCGAGTTGCTGGCTGATCTCCTCGCGCAGGTTCCAGGGCAGGACCAGCACGTAGTCGGGCTTGGTCTCCTCGATCCGTTCCGGCGCGTAGATCGGGATGTGGGTGCCGGGCAGGAACATGCCCTGCTTGTGCGGGCTGCGGTCCACGGTGTACGCGAGCAGGTCGGACCGGATGCCGCAGTGGTTGAGCAGCGTGTTGCCCTTGCCGGGGGCGCCGTAGCCGGCCACCGACTTGCCTTCGGCGACCGCGGTGAGCAGGAACTCGAGCAGGTCGCTCTTGATCTGCAGGACCTCGCGGGCGAAGCCCTCGTGCCCGGCCACGGTGTGCAGGCCGGCCGCTTCCTCCTCGGCCAGCACCGCCTTGACCTGGGCGGCCGGCTCGCCCGCGGCCTCGACCGGCTGGGCGTAGACCCGGAGCGAACCGCCGTGGGTGCCGAGTTCGTCCACGTCGACCACGCGCAGCCCGGCCGTCTCCAGCGCGCGGGAGGCGGTCAGCAGCGAGTAGTACTGGTAGTGCTCGTGGTAGATGGTGTCGTACTGCCGCCGCTCGATGAGCCGGAGCAGGTGCGGGAACTCCAGGGTGACGGTCCCGGTGTCCTTGACCAGGGCCCGCAGCCCGGCCGCGAAACCGCGGATGTCGGGGATGTGGGCGAACACGTTGTTGCCGGCCACCAGGTCGGCCCGCCCGTACCGGGCGGCGATCTGCTCGCCGGTCTCCGCGCCCAGGAACTGGACCTCGGTCCGGATCCCCTTGGACTGTGCCACCTCGGCCACGTTGCCCGCGGGCTCCACCCCGAGCACCGGGATGTCCCGGGCCACGAAGTGCTGCAGCAGGTAGCCGTCGTTGCTGGCCACCTCGGTGACCAGGCTGTCCCCGGTCAGGCCGAGCCGGTCGATCATGGCCTCGGCGTAGCGCTGGGCGTGCGCCACCCAGGAGTCGGAGTAGGACGAGAAGTAGAGGTAGTCCGAGAAGATGTCCTCACCGGACACGTACGCGGGCAGCTGAACCAGCAGGCAGGATGCGCACAGCCGGACGTGCAGCGGATAGAAGGTCTCGGCCTGGTCCAGCCGCTCCTCCGGGACGTAGCTCTCGCACAGCGGAGACATCCCCAGGTCGACGAAGGTGTGAGTCAGGTCGGCGCCACAGAGCCGGCAGGTTGGTAGCAAAACGATGATTCCTTCCCGGAGGCGGGAAGTCCCCCCAGGGGACGGCGGTCCCGGGCTGCCGTTCGGCCACCCGCATACACGAGATCAGCGACGGACCAGCGGTGATACAACCCACCGCAAATTCCTCAGCTGAGGCCGGGCCGGCCGTATCATCGCGGCGGGCTGACCGCTCTTATACGGGATTGCTGTCGAGCGACGGAAGAGGCGCATCCATGGGCGAGCCGGTCTGCCGGGCCTGCGGGACGTCAGAAGGCCAGCTCGTGCTGGACCTGGGCGAGCAGCCAGCCTGCGACTACTTCCCGGGCCAGGACGACCCGGGCCCCGACCCGGTGTACCCGCTGCAGATGTGGCTGTGCGCGGCGTGCGGGCTGGCCCAGCTGGTGGCCGACCCGACCGTGCCGGAAGAACCGCGCGGGGCCGAGCCGGCCGCGCTGGTGGCGCAGGCCGCCGACGCCGTGGGCCGGGTGGCCACGGCCGGCCTGCTCCGGCCGGGCCTGCGGGTCGCGGAGTACGGCAGCCCGCACGGCGGATCCTGGCTGGGCCTGCTGGGCGAGCGCGGGCTCACGCCGGTGCCGGACGGGGCCGCCGCCGACGTGATTCTGGACTGCTTCGGCATGATGCACGCCGCTGACCAGGCGGCCGCGCTGGCCGAACGAGCGGCTCGGCTGGCCCCCGGCGGGGTGCTCCTGCTGCAGTACCACGCGCTGGACACGATCATCAGCCACGGGCAGTGGAACGCGCTCCGGCACGGGCACTACGCCTACTACTCGACCACCGCGCTGACCGCGATGCTGGCCGCGGTGGGGCTCAGCCCCCGGCAGGCCTGGGAGTTCGAGCTGTACGGCGGCACCGTGCTGCTGGCGGCGGGCCGGGACGGCGATCCGGGCGCGCCCGCCGCCGGCGGCCCCTCGCGGATGACTCGGTGGCGTCGCTGCTGGCCCGGGACGAGGCGGCCGGGGTCCGCGACCCCGGTGCGCTGGCCGGGCTGCAGCGCGACACCACGGCCAAGGCTCAGGGCCTGCGGGACTGGCTGGTGGCCGAGCGCGCCACCGGGCGGACCGTGCTCGGCTACGGAGCCGCCTCCCGGGCCGTGGCCCTGCTGCGCTGGGCCGGGGTGGACCGGACGATGATCTCGGCGGTGGCCGACGCGTCACCGGCCAAGTGCGGGCTGCGGATGCCCGGCACCGACATCGGCGTGGTCAGCCCGGACGTGCTGGCCGCCCACCCGGGCGCGTCGGTGGTGCTGTTCGTGCCCGACCTGCTGCCCGAGGTGCGGGCCGCCTACCCCGAGGTGGAGGCGGCAGGCGGCCGCTGGGTGGACGCCGAGGCGATGGCGCTCGAGCGTGCGTCCTGACCAGAAAACGGGCCACCGGCCTGCTGGCCGGTGGCCCGTACTCGCGAGCTGATCCCTAATGCGATCTGGGCCTCGAGGCCCAGGTCCTCCCAGCGCGGGTTCGCGCCGGACGAGGCCAGCAGCACCTGCGAGACGGGCCAGGCACCGGCGCCGGGTCGGCCCGATGCTGCCCACGGGCAGGTCGAGACGATCGGCGATCTCCACGTAGGAGACGGGCGGATCCGCCATCAGCAGCTCCATCAGCTGCTGCCAGCGGCGTGGTAGCCGAGACACGGCGTCCCGGACCACCTCGGCCCGCTCGGCGGCCAGCAGGCCCTCGTCGACCTCGGCGTCGGAGGACGCCACGCGGTCGAAGGTGACCTCATCGTGGGCGAGCACGACCCGCTTGCGCGCGGCCAGGCTGCGCAGGCACTCGTTCCGGGCCGTGGCGGCGATCCAGGACCCCACCCGGTCCGGGTACTCGATCCGGTCGATATGTTCCAGCAGCCGCAGCCAGGTGGCCTGGGCCACGTCCGCCGCGTCGCTCTCCCCCAGCTTGAAGTCCCGCGTGATGGCCCAGATGAGCCGTGCGTACTTATCGACCAGGCGTTCCCACGCCTGGCGGTCGCCCCCGGCGGCACGCCGAACCAGCTGCCCGGCGTCCAGGGTCTCGATAGCCTCTCTCGGCTCTTCTTGCGTCGTCACCGCGCCTACCGGAACGAGCGCCACCATGGGTCCCTCCCACATCTCGCGCGCTACGGCGAGAAATCATCCATGTCGGCTTTGTTGTCTTCACAAGAAAGACGCGGAGCTCGATTAGCAGGTTCACAGAACCGCGCGGTCTATTTGTCCCGATTTTCAGTGACCATGCGTCACTCTCCGTGCAATCGCCTGCTGGCGAGGCGGTCTGGAGCGCTACGGAGCGTAACGGACCAGGAAAAAATTCTGATTCGTGAAAGAATATGTTACATTCGGCGTTCACAACTCAGTTACGGATCGGCGCACTAATGCCCACGGAAATGTCAAGAGCTACAAAGAGTCTCTGCTACTTTTCTGCAACCATTTCCTGCGAATCCGCGGCTGGGAAGCCGCTGCGGTGCATCGGGCGGCTGGCGCTCCGCCGGTGGCGCCCGCCGCGGCGGGTCCGGCCGAAGGGCAGCAGGCTGATATTGCCCGAATTGCGCAGCTCGGCCCGAAGTTCGATCCAGAAGTAGGCGGCGCCGAGCCAGGCCGCGATGGCAATGCCGACGATTGACGCCCGCACTCCGCCGATCGCGGCCCCGGCCACGCCGAGGATGACGTAGATCACCGAGTTCACGATCATGGCCCGCAGGCTGCGCTTGGCCGCCCCCAGGGCGTGCAGGCCGCAGCCGGCCCCGGACTGACGCAGCCGGCCACGATCGAGATGGTCAGCGGCAGGATCAGCGGGTAGGTCGGGCGCCACAGGTTGGGCAGGATGAACTGGCCCAGCCCGCGCGGCAGGGCCACGAGCAGGATCACACCCCAGGCCGCCCCGGCCACGGCCAGGACGCCGCTGACCCCCATGCAGAACAGGGGCAGGTGCCGGGGTGACCGGCGCAGGACCCGGGTCGCCTCCGGCAGGGTGACCAGGCCCATGCCGAAGAAGATGACCATGAACGGGCCCATCAGCGTGCTCGAGGCCTGGATGTAGCCCAGCGCGGTCAGACCCAGGATCAGGCCGACCCCGTAGTTGCGCAGCTGGGTCGAGCCACTGTTGGCCGTGCCCTCCAGCAGGTACCGGAGGCCGAGATCGCGGGTGCTCCGCACCCATTGCCGGGTGCCGCGCAGCCGGGGCAGGACCCGGGCCTGCAGCGGCCCGGCCAGCGCGGCCACCGTGGCGGCCGCGCCCCAGGTGAACACGAACCAGAACACGTTGGCGTGGCCGCTCCGGTTGAGCAGGAACAACGCCGGGAACATGACGATGACCCAGATCAGGTCGTTGAGGAAGGCCTGGCTGCCCTTGCCCAGGGCGAAGAACGAGAACCGCCAGCTGTCCTGCAGGAGCAGCCCGGGCAGGGTGATGCCCAGGGCCAGGAAGGCCCGGGACGCGGTGCCGTGCAGGAACAGCGACGGCCACGATCGCGCACACCCCGGAGGCGAGCCCGACCGACACGGCGGTGCCGGTGCAGTTGGCCACGGCCTTCCGCCACACCGGCACCTCGGCCCCGCTGTAGCGGACCAGCAGCGGGTCGGTGCCCAGGCCCCGCGACGCGTTGAGCATGAACCCGTAGGTCACGTAGGCCAGGCTGAACGCGCCCAGCTCGGTGGCCCCCAGCACCCGGGCCACGTAGATGCTGACCGCGAAGTTGGTCAGGCTGGACACCGCCTGGTCGGCGACCCCCCAGCTCAGCCGCTGCCCCACCCGGCGAGCCAGGTGCCACGGTATGGCGGAACGTCGCCCGACCGCGGCGCCGCCGCTGCTCGTCGCCTCAACAGCCATGTTCGCTCAGTGGGCTTCCTGGGCCACCGGCGCCCCGGGCGGCGGGAACGGCGTGCTGGCCTGCCGGCGCAGCATGTCGTCGACCAGGCCGCCCGCCAGCAACTCCTGGATCCGTCGCAGCCGCACGTAGCGCGAGGAGGTGAAGTCGTCGTAGGTCAGGTGGTTGTCCGTGTAGGCCTGGGCCAGCTCCTCCACCCCGGCCTGGACCGTCCAGCGCATCTCCTTCTCCAGGCCGGGGAACGTGCCGTACAGCTTGGCGAAGTCGACCCGGTAGTTGCGCAGGTCGGGCCCGGCGTTGGCGGCCAGCGTGACCTCGGAGCCGGTCACGGTGTCGCGGACCATGTCGGCGATGTCACGGATCTGCACGTTGTCCTGCGGGCGGCCGACGTTGAAGGCCTCGTCGTGGACGACGTCCCGCGGAGCCTCCAGGGTGGCCAGGAAGGCCCGGCTGATGTCTTCGATGTGCACCAGCGGGCGCCACGGCGTCCCGTCGCTCTCCAGCCGGACCTGGCCGGTGGTCAGCGCGATGGCGGTCAGGTTGTTGACCACGATGTCGAGGCGCAGCCGGGGCGAGGCCCCGTAGGCGGTCGCGTTGCGCAGGTAGGTGGGGCTGAACGAGTCGTCGGCCAGCTTGGACAGCTCCCGCTCGGCCATGACCTTGGTCTCGCCGTAGGGGGTGACCGGGGTCAGCTCGGCGTCCTCGGCCACGGCCTCCGATCCGGCGGCGCCGTAGAGGCTGCAGGACGAGGCGAACAGGAACCGCTCGATGCCGGCGTCCTTGGCCGCCTGGGCCAGGCGCAGCGTCCCGTCCAGGTTGACCGAGTAGGTCGCGGCCGGGTTCAGCGCCCCCAGCGGGTCGTTGGACAGGGCGGCCAGGCAGACCACGGCGTCGTAGCCGGACAGCTCGCGGGGCTCGGCGTCCCGGAGATCACGGGGCGGCCGGTCGCCGACGCCCGGGAAGGGCCCGAGGTCGCACCCCTCGTACAGGCCGACGTCGTAGCCGTCGACTTCGTGTCCGGCGGAACGCAGGAAAGGAACGAGCACGGCTCCGATGTAGCCGCGGTCGCCCGCGACGAGGACCTTCACCCTGGACCCTCCAGGCTTGGGAGTTGTAT
The DNA here is from genome assembly GCA_963828445.1 of uncultured Actinomycetes bacterium. Lineage (GTDB taxonomy): Bacteria > Actinomycetota > Actinomycetes > Streptosporangiales > Streptosporangiaceae > Bog-532. The sequence goes on along the minus strand of CAWHFP010000023.1, from coordinate 24,405 downwards.
GGGACCGGGACGGCACCGCCGTCCACGATCACAAGACCCGGGAAGGCCCCCATTTGATACATCGGGGGCGGGTCCGATCAGGTCCCTGGATTGAGCGTGCTGCCCGCATCCTGGCTGTACGGCTTGGCCTGCCAGGCTCCCCAGGTGACCACGGTGCCCTGGGACTGGGCCATGAACCGCCAGGGCCCGGTGTAGCTGTTCTGGCTGAAGTGGTTGTTCTGGCCGAACGTGATGTGGTTCCCGACCGCGTTCCCCTTGTAGGGGCTCCACGAGGGGAACGTCCCGTACTCGGAGAACACGCCCTGGAATCCGCACAAGTTGGCCAGGGTGCACTTCGGCCCCACGCTGGCCGGGTCGAAGTCGAACTGATTGTGGCTGACCTCGACGTTCTGGGTCTTCCAGCGGCAGTCCGAGTAGTACGGCGCGTGGGCGACGTTCTGCGCGTTACAGGACTTGACCGTCGCGGTCGACGGCGCGACCAGGGTGCAGACCCCGGTGCTGGTGTTGGACGGGGAGTTGCAGTACCGGTTGGAGTTCTCCCACAGGATCACCCCGCCCCAGTTGTTGAGGAAGCTGTTGCCGGTGATCTCGAACGAGCGGCCGTAGTTGCCGGGCACCCGGCTGTCCGAGCCCGACTCCGAGATGTAGATGGCGCTGGTCGGGAAGCCGGTGTTGGTCTGGCCGGTGCCGAGGCCGTTGCGGGCGAACGTGTTGTCCTTGATCTGGGCGTTGTAGCTGATCTCGTAGATCAGGCCGTAGCTGTAGTTGTCCGAGATGTAGTTCCCGGAGAAGTCGAAGCCACGGTTGTTGGTGTCGGCCCAGAGCCCGACGCTCTGGTTGCCGTGCACCCAGTTGCCGGTGATCGTGGCCCCGTCCACATCCCAGAACTTGCCGCCGCCGGAGCAGCCGCAGCCGGACTGGTGGGCTTCCCAGTTGTAGGTGTCGTTGTCGCTGATCTCGCTGTGCTCGACGACCAGCTGGGACGGCCCGGAGTCGGAGAAGGCGTTGAACCCGTACTGCTGGTTCTTGGTCAGGCAGTCCCAGGACAGCGTGTTGTCGCTGCCCAGCATGGTCCCGGCCCCGGCGTTCTCGGTGAGGGTCGAGTGATCGATGGTCCAGCCCGCGGCCGAGTCGTGGTTGACCACGCCCTCGTTCTGGTTGCCGCCGGTGGTACCGAAGTTCTCGACGGTCAGGTAGCTGATCGTCACCTTGGTGGCGTCGCCGCCGAACGCGTAGAGGTTGGCGTGCTGGCCGTCCAGCACGGCCCCGGGGGCACCGGTGAACGTGGCCCCCGATCCCGGGATGATCTGCGTGAACTGGCCCGGGCCGAGGGTGTGCCGGCCCGGCGCGAACCAGTAGGTGGCGCCGGCCTGGCCGAAGTTGACGCCGGAGTCGTCACCGGCGGCGACGGTGATCGCGCCGGCCGGGGCGGTGGCCGGCCCGCCGCCCAGGATGGTCTGGTTGCCGCAGACCTTGGTGGGCGGCGTGACGTGGGCGGTGGCCGCCGTGGACTGCCGGGCCGACGGGGCCGAGGCCGCCTTCTGGTGGTGCGGCCGCAGTCCGGTCCAGACCAGGGCGGCCGCGGCCAGCACCAGGCAGACACCCAGGACGGTACCCAGCTGCCAGGGGCGGAGGCCGCCCGGGAAGGTCCGTCGCGATGCGAGGGGCATGTCCAACCAATATTGAGATGAGGGGTCAGGGAATGGGATCAGGCCGGGTGGGTGATCGCGTAGCGGTAGATCCCGATCAGCTGCTCGAGGTTCTGCTCCGGGTCGAACCGCTGCTCGTAGGACTTGCGGGCGTGGTCACCGTAGGTTTCGTACTGTTCCGGGTGCTGTTGTGCGTCGGCCAGGGCCAGCCCGAGGGCGGCCGCGTCGCCTGGAGGGAACAGTACGCCATCGACGCCGGGGGTGATCAGCTCGGTGAACGAGCCGTGCCCGGTCGCGATCGGGGCCGTCCCGGCCGCCATGGCCTCCACCGCCACCAGGCCGAAGGTCTCCTCCCACTCGGACGGCAGCACCACCGCCCGGGCCCCGGCGATCAGTTCGGCGCACTGGTCGCTGCCGAGCTGGCCGGCCAGTTCCACCGAGGGCCGGGACGACGCCCAGGCCGCGACGTCGTCCTGGAGTGGGCCCGCGCCCGCGATGACCAGGCGCAGCCCGGGCCGTGCTCCCGATTGGGGTGACCGGGACAGGTAGTTGTCCCAGCCGGCCATCAGCAGCCGCACCCCCTTGGCCCGGTCCAGCCGGCCGGCGTAGACCACGGTCGCGGTGCGCTCCTGCTGCGGCCGGTCGTGGGGCGGGATGAGGTTGTGCCGGACGAACGACCGCTCGGCGGGCAGGCCCACCGGCCGGAGCAGGTCACGCTGGGAGGCCGAGATGAAGATGTAGGCCGACACCAGCGAACGCCAGGCCCGGCGGTGCACCGTGGTGGCCAGGGCCACCGGCACCGTGGCCACCCGGGACCCCCGGTAGCAGCCGTGCTCCACGCCCTGGACCGGCAGGTGGCCGGCGCAGTCGTGGCACACCGCGCCGTCCCGGAAGAACTCCCCGTTGGCGCAGGCCAGCTTGTAGTTGTGGATGGTGGCCACCACCGGGATCCCGGCGTCCCGGCAGGCGTACAGCACGGCCGGGCTCAGCAGCGGGAACGTGTTGTGCAGGTGCACGACGTCCGGGCGCTGAGCGGCCAGGACGGCGGCCAGGTCGCGGTGTGATTCCCGGCTCCACACCGCCTGGGCCGGGAGGGTGGCCTTCTTGGCCTTGGACCAGCCCTCGATGTCGTCGCTGAAGCGCTCGAACCGGATGACCTCGTGCCCCCGGGCCGCGAGCGCGGCGCCCTCGCGGTCGACGACCCGGTTCTCGCCGCTGGGCGCGACTGACCGGTAGCGGTTGTGGGCCAGCAGGATTTTCATCCGGGTCCTTCCCCGACAGGTCCGATCAGGGACGGCAGCCGCTGCGGCCGTCCCAGCAGCGGGGGCAGCACGGGGCCGGCCCGCTTGGCCGCCACCGGGACCATGAGCAGCGAGGCGGCCAGCGCCATGTCGAGCAGGTAGGACGAGGGCTGGCTCAGGCCGGTCTCGGTGTAGGAGGCGACCAGGCAGTAGGTGACCAGGAACAGGGCCAGGGCCCGGTGCACACCGCGGGGCCGGAAGTAGGCCAGCACGAACAGGAAGATCAGCAGCGAGGCGCACAGCGCGATGCCGAACAGGCCCTGGTCGTTGTAGGTGGCCAGCCAGTTGCTGTCGATGGCCAGGCCGTTGAACGAGTTGTTGGACAAGCCGAAGCCGAACAGCACCTCGAACTTGTTCCGGGGCAGGCTCTCGACCAGGTTCCACACGGTGGCGCGGCCGGTGAGGCCGGTCAGCTGCTGGCTGTCCTGGCCCCGGGCCAGCCAGTGGGTGATCACCCCGGACAAGGTCAGGGCCACGCCCCCGCCCACGACCACGCAGGTCAGGAAGGCCTTGCGCACCCGCGACTTGGCCGCGAACAGGCTCAGGCCGCCGATGAGCAGCCCGACCACCATGGCCAGCAGCGCGGTCCGGGTGTGGGTCAGCAGCAAGATCGCGCCCGCCACCATCACGAAGCCCAGGGCGACCCGGCCGCTGACCCGGCCGCACAGCCACAGCAGGGCCATCAGCCCGCAGGTCACCGCGGCGTAGTGGGCGACCTGGGTGGGCGGCGTCGGCCAGAGCGTGCCGGACAGCCGCCCCTGGGTCAGGGCGTGCCCGGGGGCGACGAACAGGCCGAGCAGCACCGAGCTCAGCACGATGGTCATGGCCCCGAGATGACAGCGGATCAGCAACAGGTCGCGGCGCCCCCACCAGGGTGTGAGCAACCAGAGCGTGGCCACGAACTCGGCCAGCCGGACGGTGCGGAACGCGGTCCCGAACGCCGTCTCGTACAGGTACTCGTGCCTGATCATGGTGAGTACGGCCTCAAGGAGCATGAGGAACAGCAGGCACAAGAACGCGTTGGGCCGGATGACCAGGCGGCGGTTGACGGTCAGCGCCACGAACAGCGCGGCCGGCAGCGCCCCCTGCGCGATCAGCTTGCCCAGCACCGAGGGAATCGGCAGCAGCAGCGGCTGCCCGTCCCAGGTGGTGGAGTAGAAGGTCAGGACGTTCAGCACCAGCAGGCCCCAGGCCAGCCCGATCCGCCACCGGACCCACCGCTCGCGGGTGATCTCGGGCACCCAGCCCAGGGTGCGGCGGGGCCGGTACACGGCCCGGCGCGGCGGCCGGGACTGTGCTGCCCGGGTCGGGGCGACGGTTGAGGTCATCGGGTCACAGCCCGTTGGCCCGGGCGACCCGGGTGCCGCGCACGGCCGCCTGGGTCAGGCCCATGCTCTCGTCGGTCTGGTCCGCGTCGGCCAGGATCGCCGACACCAGCGGGATCCGGGCCAGCCGGATCATCTCGCCGACGGCGTGGATGCGCATCCAGGACGACCGCCCGGCGCTGACCATGACCACCGTGTCCCCGACCCAGGTCCGCAGGTGGTCCGCGCCCAGGGCCGGGTCGAGCGACACCAGCGTGAGCAGGACATCGGCGTCGGAGTAGGCGTTGACCAGTGCTTCATCGGTGGACACGGCGCTCCGCCCCTGCCGGGAGCGGTGGACCGGGCCGGCCGGCAGGACCTCGTCCTTGGCCGGGACCGCGACGGCCAGCTCGGCGCCGTCCACGGTCACCTTCTGCACCCCGGGCTCGCCCGCCTTGAGCAGGTGCGCGGCCGGGGCGCCCGGGCACAGGTCGGCGATCAGCACGTGCTGGCCGTCCTGGGCGCAGGCCAGCGCGGTGGCCACCAGCGCCTTGGCCGCGGTCTTGCCGTTGTCGACCGGGATGAGGCCCAGCGCCGGCGCCTCCCTCTTGCTCTCCGGGTCGGGGATCGCGTCCCGCAGGTGGCTCACGATGCGCTGCATGTCCCGGTGCTCGGAGCCCTTGCTGCCCCGGCTCAGCAGCGGGATCCGCGAGGCGGTGAGCGAGCCGACGCTGAGGTTGACCGAGGTGCCGAGACTGTCGGCGATGTCGTCGCGCCGCCGGAGCTTGTCCGAGATCAGGGCCCCGATGATCACGATGGCCAGGCCGACGACCACGCCGACGACCAGCCCCATGACCGAGTAGATGATCGCGAACTTGGCCGCCGAGTGGTGCCCGGCGATGGCCGGGTCGAGCACCTGGCTGCCCTTGATCTGGGACGCCACGTTGGCGGCCGAGTCGGCCTGCTGCCCGTTGTCGTTCTGCTGCAGCACCTCCAGCGCGGCCTGGGCGTTGGTCTGCTGCTTCTTCAGCTGCGCCAGCTTGGCCTGCGACTGGGCGTCCTGCTGGCCGGACAGGCTGTCGATCTGGTTGTTCAGCGAGTTGACGTGCTGCTGGGCGTCGGTGACGTCCTGCTGCAGCGCGGCCTCGGTCAGCTTCTGCTGGTTCTCCAGTTCCGTGGCCCGGACCGACAGGAACGCCGCGGCCATGGCCTTGGCCCGGTCGGCGGCGTCGGCGGGCGACTTGGCGCTGACCGTGATCTGCAGCACCCGGGAGGTGAGGTTGTCGATCGTCACGGTGGACAGGAAGCTGCTGATCGGCTCGTTCAGCTTCAGCTGGTGCAGGGCCTGCGTCGCCACCGTGTCACTGTGGGCCAGCGTCATGTCGGTGGACGATGGCGTCGGTCGGGTTCTCGTTGAGGCTGTGGGTCAGCAGCACCGTGGTGCTGGCCTGGTAGGCGGGCGGGGAGACCACGAAGTAGGCCAGGCCCAGCGCGAAGCCGACCACCCCGATGCCGCACCAGAGCCGGATCCGGCGGCGCAGGGCGGCGCCGATGAAGCCCAGGCTGGCCAGACCGGACGCGTAGTCGGTGACCGGCGGGTCCTCGTCGGGGGTGAAGTCGTCGTAGAGCCACAGCCGCTCGGGCAGGTCGGCGTCCCCGTTCATGGACGGCAGCACTTCACGGTCCTTGTCGGTCATCGTCGGGTCTCCGTCGTCGTGCCGTTGACCCGGGTGGGCACCCGTCGCCGGGTGGTCCGGGCCGGCTGGGGCAGCCGGCCGGTGGTCCGGTCGGCCGAATCCGGGTCCGCCACGATGATCCCGGCGATGTTGCGCCCGTCGGCGGCGGCGCTGACCGCGACCCGGGCCAGTTGCTCGGCGGTGGCCGTGCCGGGCGAGATCGCCAGCACCGTCACCGCGGCCCGGGGAGTCTCGTCCACCCGGGGCACCTGGTTGTCGACCACCGAGACCAGCACCCGCAGGGTGTCGGGGTCGTCGCTCACGGCCTGCTCGTCGTCCGCGCTCACCCGCAGCTTGCCGTCGCGGACGGGGGGCTGAGCCGACAGGGCGTTGCAGGCGGCCCGCAGCGAGGCGGTCCCGTTCTCGTCGGCCTGGGTCCCGACCACCAGGTCGGTGCCGACCCCGAGGGAGGCGCTGAAGGTGGCCAGCTGCGGGCCGACGGCCATGGCCTTGCGGTCGGCCGACAGCGAGATCACCGAGACCCAGGGCCGGGCCTCGTCCCGCGGGCTCTTCAGGTCCAGGTCGACCAGGCCCAGCTGGTTCAGGGCCCGGCGCAGGCTCCAGGCGTGGATCACGCCCGGCTCGTACTCGGCCATCAGCTTCGACCAGCCCGCCGGGTCGGACGGGTGCCCCACGGCCACCGAGGCGACGACCGGGACCCCGATCGCGTCGGCGATGGCGTCGCGCTCCCGCAGCCGGCGGTCACCGCGGCCCAGGGCCAGGGCGGTCACCGCCCCCACGATCGCGCCGAAGATCGCGCCGAGCACGGCCAGGATGGCCATCCGGATCGGCAGCGATGACCCGTTCGCGCTGTTGGCCGGGGCGACCAGCTTGGCCTGCACGTGGCCGACCGCGCTGATCCCGCTGCTCAGGTAGCTGATGAAGCTGTTGCTGACGGCGTTGGCGGTCGCCTCGGCCTGAGCCGCGGTCGAGCCGGTGGCCGTGACCGAGATCAGGTTGCCGGTCAGGCTCTTGATCTTGACGTGATTGCGCAGGTCAGTGATGGTGGTGTGCGGGCTGATGCTCGGCACCGCGGACGACAGCACCGGCTCGCTCCCGGCGATCACCACCTGGGTGGCGATCTCATGGCTGGAAACGGGCAGCACGATAAGGGCGTTGCTGCTCTTCACCGGTGGGTGAAGGACGGCCCAGCCTGCGCCCAGCAGCAGCCCGACCAGGGCTACGGCGAGAACCAGGATCCGGTACCGCCTAACAATTTGCGCTGACCCCCTCAGATCCAGCGCCTGTCCGCTCATCCGGCCTCCGCTCGTGAGTTCCTTGTGTCTCTCACAAGAGAATCGGCGGCCGCCGTTGATACCACTGAGGGGATGACGATCTGTTTTTCCGGTTTGTCGGTATCCAGGAACTGCAGTCGGCTGGTGAGCGGCGTCCCGGCGGTGACGGTCCCGCAGCCCAGCAGGGTGTAGGCCGGGGTCCGGTGGCCCAGGCCCCGGGAGTACCAGCCCAGGATGGGATCGGTCTCGCCGCGGTGCAGGGTCCAGCGCAGCTGCGGGGCCAGCTCCATCCAGGCCGCGCCGGGGGTGACCGCGTCCGGCCAGCGCAGCATGGCGCAGCCCTCGCCCAGCTCGGCCAGCACGTCCGGGCCCAGGTGGAAGGCCAGCCGGACGTCGCAGGCGCCGTCGACCTCGTCCACGATGTCGATCAGGCGCGACGCCCGGTCCAGCCACACCGAGCGCCGGTGCCGGACGGGTGGCTTCAGGGTCAGGTAACCGTCGTGGTCGGCGGTCCAGCCGGCCACGTCGCCGGTGTCGATGACCTCCAGCTCGCGGCCGTTGGCGTGCCGCAGCCACAGGAACGGGCCACCGTCACCGGACTGGTTGCTGCCTCCCACCTCGAGGGTGTTGTGCGCGATGGTGGAGCGGAAGTACGACCGCCAGGCCGGGTCACCGTGGTAGCAGTAGGTGCCCGGGTCGGCCAGCACGTCCACGCCGTCGTAGCGGACCTCGGCCGACATGGCGTCGGCGTGCGCGTGGGCGGCGATGGACAGGAACCCGTGCGGGCCACCGTCCAGCCGGCACCAGATCTCCGGGTCGTGGGCGCCGTCGGTGCGCAGCAGCGTGATCCCGGCGTCGGCGAATCGTGACGGGCGCTGGCTGGGCCGGCCGGGCACGTCCCGGCGCACCCCGGCCAGGGCGCCGACCAGCGTGCTGGCCGCGCCCGGGTCGGCCCGCGGCCACCAGTCGAGCCGGCCGAACACCGCGTCCCCGACCGCCAGCAGCGACGGCCACGGGTTGTCGGTCGGCGCGTCCAGCAGGATGGCCCGGCCGTCGTCGCCGTCACCCTGGCGCGGAGCCCGCAGCCGCTTGTCGACCAGGGCGGCGCCGCTGTCGATCATCGCGCTCAGCCGTTGCCACAGCTCCGGCACCAGCGGGTGCCCGGCCGCGCTGGCTTCCACCGCGGCCAGCAGGGTCAGCTCGGCCACGAAGCCCTGGTACTCGGACGCCAGCTCGCGGCCCACCCCGGACGGGAAGGTGTTGGCCATCAGCTCCCGCTCGAGCAACCGGGCCGACTTGCGCCGCCAGGTCCCGCTCTCGGGGAACCAGGGGAAGGCGCAGCTGGCCACCACCTGGCCGGCCGCCTCGGCGATGACGTGGTTGTTGGCCGACGAGCCGCGGCTGCGGAACCCGTTCAGGAACTCCTGGTGCCAGCGGATCTGCAGCACGGCCAGGTCGTTGTCCTCGAACAGCGCGCGGACGCCGGGCCAGCCGTCGAGCAGCCGCCGGATCCAGGCCAGGCTGATCAGCCGGATGCCGGCCTCGATGCCACTGGTCCAGTGCACGCCGGACAGGAACGGGTTCTCCTGCCACCAGGACCGCAGCTGGTCGGCGACCCGCTGGGCGTACCGCTCGTCCTCGCTCAGGTACCAGGCGGTGGCCAGCAGGGTCAGGTGCTGCAGCCGGGAGATCTCCCAGACCTGCTTGATGTTGCCGACCTGTTCCTCGGACCGGTGGTTGATGCGGAAGGCGTAGCGGTCCGGCTCGGACCGGCGCCCGGTCACCGGATCCCGGAACCAGTCCGGCTCGGCCAGGTCGGTGCGCAGGACGCCCGAGCACCTCCCACTCGACCGCCCATCAGCCGGTCGGCGGCGGCCAGGATCGCGGCCCGCGACGCCTCCGGCACCCGGGCCGCCGTTCCCGGGCGGCAGGGTGCTCGGTGAACGCCCGCGCGCCCGCGGTCCGGCGGCTGGCCGCGGCCCGGCGGGTGGCCGGGGCCGCGGGTGGCTGGCCGCGCTTGACCTGGCGCCGGGACCAGGCCAGCTGCACGGCCTGGTCCCGGGCCCGCCAGACCACTTCGGCGGGCGACATCCGGGCGGCCCGGCGGGCGTACCAGCCGAGCCGCGAAGATTCCTTGGTGCTCACACTCGCTCCGGGCGCCCGCTGAGCAGGCTGTCGGCCACCGCGATGGTGGCGCTGGTGGTGGCGACCAGGGACTCGAGCGTGATCGGCATCGGCGCGCCGGTCCGGACCGCCTCGACGAAGCGGGCCAGTTCGTGCTGCTGGCCCTTGTCCTGGCCGCCGCGGGAGCGCAGGCTGGCCTGCTTGCGGCCGGCCCACACCCCGGCCCTGGTGAAGTTGTCCAGCCGGGCGTTCTTGCCGTCGGCCGCGGAGTCCAGCGTCTCCTTCGGGTACCGGACGTTGCCGCCGGTGACGTACGCGATGGTGGCGTTGGACCCGTTGCGCATCCGGACGATGGTCTGCACGTCGTCGTGGGCCGGGCCGCGCACGGCGTAGACCTCCTCGGGCAGGCTGTCCGCCCACCAGGCCACGGTGTCGATGAAGTGGCCGCCCTCGCCGATGAACCGGGAGCCCTCCAGCTCCTCGTTGGTGTACCAGCTGTCCGCGGCCAGCTGGCCCGCGTTGACCAGGTACCGGGTCACCGAGCTGTCGCCGGCCGGGCCGAACTTGGCCTTCAGGTCGGTCAGCAGCGGGGCGAACCGGCGGTTGAACCCGACCATGAGCCGGTCGTTGCCGGTCTTCTCGACCGCTTCCAGCACCCGGTCGAGCTCCTCCCGGGTCAGGGCCAGCGGCTTCTCCACGAACACGGCCTTGCCGGTCTCCAGCGCCCGGCAGACCATGTCGGCGTGGGTGCTGTGCCGGGTCACGATGAAGATCGCGTCCAGCGAGCTGTCGGTCAGTACCGCCTCGGCGCTGGTCGACATGTCCGCGAACCCGAAGCGGCGCTGGGCGTTGGCGGCCGACAGCGACCGGTTGGTGGCCACGTGGGCCAGGCGCACGGTGTCCATCTTGGCCAGGTGCGGCAGCAGCATCGAGGAGGCGTAGTTGCCGGCCCCGATGAAGCCGACGGCCAGCGTGCCGTTCCTGGCCTTGGCGGCCGGGGTGGCGGGCGCCCCGGTGACGACCTTGCTCAGCGTGCGCGGGGGCGCCTCGGCCACCGGCGCCGGGTACTCCAGCAGGACCCCGACCGCGGGGACTTCGCCGGAGGACAGGCCCGCGTAGGCGGCCTCGGCCGCCTCGATCGGGAAGGTCCCGGTGACCAGGGTCTCGACCTCGATCTCCTTGTGGGCCAGCAGGTCGAGGAAGGATTCGATGTTGCGGCGCTCGGTCCAGCGCACGTAGCCGGCCGGGTAGTCGATGCCCTGCAGCTCGTACCGGTCGTCGTAGCGGCCCGGGCCGTAGGACCGGGAGAACCGGACGTCCAGTTCCTTGTCGTAGTAGGCGTTCCAGGGCAGGTCCAGCTTGGTCTTGCCGATGTCGACGACCTTGGCCCGGTCCCGGGCCAGCTTGACCGCGGTCTCGACCGGGCCGTTGGAGTGGCCGCCCGCGGCCAGGAACACGTGGTCGGCCCCGCGGCCGCCGGTCAGCTCGGCCAGCGTCTTCTCGATGGCGGCGACGCCCTCGGCGGTCGGCGCGGCACAGGCGGCCGCGCCGGCCTGCTCGGCCCGCTGGCAGCGGTCCTCGAGCACGTCCAGCCCGACCACCCGGACCCCGGCCGCGACCAGCAGCCGGACCACCAGCTGGCCGACCAGGCCCAGCCCGATCACGCAGGCGGTCTCGCCCAGCTGCGGCTCGGCCCGGCGGACGCCGTGCATGGCGATGGCGCCGACGGTGGAGAAGGCGGCGTGCTGGGGCTGCACCCCGTCGGGCACCGCCACGCACATGTTGACCGGCACCCAGTTGTACTCGGCGTGCAGCGCGTACTCGTTGCCGGCCGCGGCCACCACCTGGCCGACGTGGAACTCCTCGGCGCCCGCGCCGACCTCGACCACCACGCCGCAGAGCGAGTAACCGAGCGGCGTGTAGGAGTCGAGGCGGTTCATCACCTTCTTGTAGGTGGCCACCGCGCCCTGCTGGGACACCGTGTCCAGGACCTTGCGGACCTGGTCCGGGCGGGCCCGCGCCTTGCCGACCATGGACAGCTTGGCCTCGGTCAGCTTCATCATCTCGGTCCCGGTCGAGATCAGCGAGAACCGGGACTGCACGAGAACACCGCCGGGGCGGCACGACGGGGCCGGCACGTCCAGGACGCTGAGCTCGCCGCTCTTGTAGTTCTGCGCTACCTGCTTCATCGTTTCCTCTGCTCAGAATTCAGGTGGGTGTTCTCGCGGTCAGCTGCCGACGCCCAGCGAACTGGTGTGGCGCTGCCAGAGCTCCAGGGTCAGCAGCTGCCACAGCTGCTTGGAGCGGTCCTCGCGCCCGGCCTGGTCGTCGGCGATCAGGCCGAGCAGGGCGTCGCGGCGGATCATCCCCGAGCCGACCAGGTCGCCCTGGACCAGCACGTCCTGGATGACGTCGCGCAGGTCGTTGCGGACCCAGGCCCGCAGCGGGGCGCTGAACGAGGCCTTGGGCCGGTGCACGATCTCGTGCGGCAGCCAGGCCTCGGCGGCCTGCTTGAGCGCGACCTTCTGGCGGCGGTGGTGGATCTTGCTGGGCCCGTCGAAGGAGAACGCGGCCCGGGCCACCACCGGGTCCACGAACGGGGTCCGGACCTCGACCGAGGCGGCCATGCTGGCCCGGTCGGTGTAGGCCAGGTTGAGGCCGGGCAGGAACAGCCGCGAGTCGGCCAGGCACATCCGGTTGACCTCGTCGTCGAGCCGGTTGTCGGTGTAGATCTCGCGGTGCTCGGCCATCACCTCGTCGACGTAGCCGGCCAGGTCCGGGCTGATCAGCGCGGCCAGCTCGGGCGGGTCGTACAGGGTGTAGCTGCGCCGGAACCGGGGCTCCTCGGGCAGCTCGGCGAAGGTCAGGAAGCGCTTGGCCCAGCGCGGGTAGCGCAGGCCCCGGCCCGCCGCGCTGACCGGCAGCCGGTCCACGGCGGCGCGGATCCCGGCCCGGCCGAAGGCGGGCAGCTTGCCGTAGTTGCTGGCCATCAGGCAGGCCAGGTGCTTGCGGTAGCCGCCGAACAGCTCGTCGGCGCCCATCCCGGACAGGATCACCTTGACCCCGCGCTCCCGGGCCGCCTCGCACATCAGCAGGGTGTTCAGGGCGGCCGCGTCGCCGATGGGCTCGTCGAGCACGTCGACGATCCGGGGCAGCATCTCGACGATGTCGGGCGAGATCTCGATCTCGTGCAGCTTGATGCCGTACTGCTGGGCGACCTTGCGGGCGTAGAGCGCGTCGTCCGGCATGGCCTCCAGCTTCTGGTCCTCGGCCCGGAACGCGATCGTGTAGGCGTCGATGCCGGGGTTGTCCCGGTGGGCCAGCACGGTGATGATGCTGGAGTCCAGGCCGCCGGACAGGAAGCTGGACACCGGCACGTCGGAGACCAGGTGCATGGCCACCGACTCTTCGATGACCGCGCCCAGGTCGGCGGGCGGCCCGGCCGCGGCCTCGGCGGCCACATCGGCCATCCGCCAGTACTGCTCGCACGGTGTGCCGCCCGTCCGGGGTGAACCGGGCCCACGACCCGGCCGGGAGCTTGGACACGCCGTCGATGGCGCAGCGCTGCTCGGGCAGCCAGTAGTAGAGCATCGAGGCGATCAGCGCGCCCGGCTCGACCCGCAGCTCGGAGCCGATGGCGGTGGTCAGGGCCTTGAGCTCGGAGGCGAACACCACCCCCTGGCCGCGGGGCCGGTAGTACAGCGGCTTGATGCCGAGCGGGTCGCGGGCCAGGATCAGCTCGCCGGACCGCTGGTCGAACAGCGCGAACGCGAACATGCCCCGGAACCGCTTGAGCGCGCCCGGGCCCCAGGCCCGCCAGGCCTCCAGCACCACCTCGGTGTCGGACTTGGTGGCGAACCGGGTGCCGCGGGCGGTCAGCTCGGCCCGCAGGGTCTGGAAGTTGTACAGCTCCCCGTTGTAGACGAGGGTCAGGCCGTCCTTGGTCAGCGGCTGGTCAGCGGCGGTGCTGAGGTCGATGATCGAGAGCCGGCGGTGGCCGAGCTGGACCGCCACGCGGTCGTCCTCGTGGTCCCACCGCCCGGCCGCGTCCGGACCGCGGTGGGCGATCCGGTCGGTCATGATGTCGGCCAGCTTGTGGCCGTCGGCCTGCTGGTAACACCCCGCGATACCGCACACGTCAGCCTCCGGTCAGGCTGCTGGTAGACGTTCACGTAGGCCCGGCGCTGGTGTGGCCAGGCCAGTTCCTGCTCGACCCGGACCCGGCCCCGCTTGCCCATCTGGGTCCGCTTGGCCTCGTCGTCCATGAGGGCCACGATCGCCTTGGCGTACTCGCGCACGTCGTTCGGTGTCACGTAGACCGCGGCGTCGGCCGCCGAGACCCGGGTCTCCCGCAGGTCGAAGGCGACCACCGGCAGCTCGAAGGCCATGTACTCCATGGTTTTGTTCATGGTCGACACGTCGTTGAGCGGGTTCTTGGGGTCGGGCGACAGGCCGGCGTCGGCGGTGGACATGATCTGCCCGACCAGCTCGTCCGGGGCCCGCCCGGTGAACTCGACGTGCCCGGCCAGGCCGAGCTCGTCGCGCAGCGCGACCAGCTCGTCGTAGCAGTCGCCCGAGCCGATCAGCGTGAACGCGATGTCGTCGCGGCCCAGCTCGTGCACGACCACGTCGGCCGCCCGGACCACGATGTCCACCCCGTCCTGCGGGCCCATGACGCCGATGTAGGCGGCCAGGTAGGTGCGGCCCCGGCGCAGGTCAGCGTGGGGCTCGCCGCGGCGCAGCCGCTCCGGGTCGGGGCCGGTGCGGACCACGGTGACGTCGGCCGGCTTCTTGCCGCTGCGCTTGATCGCCACCTCCCGGTAGGAGTCGTTGGTGGAGATCACGTGGTCGGCGGTGCGGTGGGTGGCCCGCTCCAGGGCCCGCAGGCCGCGGTAGGGCAGCGAGTCGGCCGCCGCCCGGGAACCGGGACTGGAACAGCTCCGGGCACAGGTCGTGGTGGTCGAACACGAACTTGGTCCGGTCCAGGGTCCGCAGGATCAGGGCCAGCGGCCAGAAGATGTCCGGCGGGTTGCAGGCCTGCATGACCGCGAACTTGCCGCGGCGCCGGGCCAGATAAGTCTGCCAGGCCGTGGCCAGGAACGAGTAGGCGTACTCGGTGACGAAGCTGAGCTTGCTGCCGCCCGGCGCGTACGGCCGGTACTTGTAGATCTCGATGCCGTCCAGGACCTGGTAGCCGGGGTCGCCCTTGCCCTTGGGGCACACCACCGCGACCTGGTAGCCCGCCGCGGCCAGGGCCTGGCTCTCCAGCCACACCCGCCGGTCGAACGGGACCGGCAGGTTCTGGACGATGATCAGGACGCGGGTTGGGCTGTTCGGGCTCTTCAGGCTCTTCGGGCTCTTCGGGCGGGTCACCAGCCGATCCCTTCGTAACCGGACAGCGCCTCGATCTCCGGGCCCAGGCGGCCGTTCAGGTCGAACAGGTGCGCGGGGTCGGACCGGAGCAGGGCGTCGCGGACGGCCTGGTCGCCGGAGGAGACGATCGCGATGTCGGCGCCGTCCAGGGCCTGGCCGGGCTCCTGCGTGCCAGCAGCTGGCTCAGGTGCGGCAGCTTGGCCTCGATGGCCCGGCGGTTGGAGCCGATCAGCTTGGCCGGGTTGACCACCGGGTCGTAGATGCGGACGTGGAAGCCCTTGCCGATCAGCCGCTCGGCCAGCTCGACGTTCGGGCTCTCGCGCAGGTCGTCGGTGTTGTTCTTGAAGCTCAGCCCGAGCAGCGCGACGGTGCGGCCGTCGCAGGCCACCACCCGGTCGACCACGTCCGCTGATCGACCAGCTCGTTGGTGGCCAGCGTGCCGGACAGCATGGGCAGGTCGGCGCTGTTGACCCGGGCCAGGTGCAGCAGCGACCGGATGTCCTTGGGCAGGCAGGACCCGCCGAACGCGAACCCGGGCCGCAGGTAGGCCGGGGAGATGTTCAGCACCTGGTCCTCGACGAACAGGGACATGACCTCGCGGGAGTCGACGCCGACCCGGCGCAGCAGCCGGGCCATCTCGTTGGCGAACGACACCTTGGTCGCGTGGAAGGCGTTGCAGGCGTACTTGAGCGACTCGGCGGTGCGCGGCTCGACCACCTTGGCGGGCTGGTCCAGGAAGCCGAACAAGCTGGTCACGGTGTCGGCCACCACCGGGTCGGACGTCCCGACCACCATCAGCGGGGCGTTGAAGAAGTCCTCCACCGAGGTGCCCTCGCGCAGGAACTCGGGGCACATGGCCGCGCCGGGCGTGATCGCCGTGTCGGCCAGCCCGCTGGTGAGCGCGGGCAGCACGGCCTTGTCGATCGTGCCCGGCGGCACGGTGCTGCGGATGACCACGCTGTGGTGGCCGGAGGCCGACGGCACGGCGAGCCGGAGCGCGGCCACGATGTCGTCCACCGCCCGGCGGATGTAGGACAGGTCGGTCGCGCCGCCGGGGGTGGACGGCGTGCCCACGCAGACCAGCGAGACCTCGGCCTCGTCCAGCGCGTCCGCGCACGACGTGGTGGCGTGCAGCGTCCCGTCGGCGACGGCCTTGCTCGATGAGTCTCGTCCAGGCCGGGCTCGGCCACCGGGCTGCGCCCGGCCCGGATGTCTGCCACCTTGGCCCCGTCGACGTCCACACCCCAGACGTCATGTCCGTGGGAGGCCAGGCAGGCGGCCGTCACCGTCCCCACGTAGCCGAGACCGAACACCGCTACCTTCATCGCATCCCCTACTTGAGCCGGGCCGGTCGCTCGTCGTCCGGACCTGCGCATATGAGCGCCGGACCAGGCGCGGTGATACCGCCGGCGCCTTGAAATGTGATTTCGGGTGCGATAGGCGAGCCGACTCACAACGGCAGACCTGTGCCGACTGCCGGGCCGGGGCGTGACCGGAAAGGTTCGAGTCCTGCGATGTTTTAGCTAAAAGTATTTATTCGAATACCGAGGGTGTTGAGCTTGCCGCCACGCATGCTGGGCATCTCACTCAGGGTAATTGACTAAATACCAAAATTGCTTCGATAAATGGCCGCCCGGTGTATCAAGCGGGGTTTATCGAGCCTCTCTTAAAAGTCTCCCTGAACCGCCCTGTCCCGCCGACCGCGGACCTGGGAGCAGCGATGGCATGCGCCGGGACTCCGGCGACCTGAGGGGGAGGCGGCCTCGTGGCCGAGAACAAGGAAACGATGCCCGGACCGGGCCGAGGACGGTAACCGTGGCCGGCCAATCAGCAATTGCCGGATCACTTCCCGGCCGTCAGGCCATACTCGCGGCGCAAACTTCCGCAGCCTGGGCCCGCGCCTATCTGTGGCGGGCCGCGATCGGCGACTTCGCCTGCGGGGTTGTGGCCGGGGTGATCGCGATCCAGGCCCGGTTCGTGAGCCAAGGTTCGCAGCCCATGGAATACCTGGTCTTCACCTGCGCCCTGCCGCTGCTGTGGGCGGCCTCGGTGGCCCTGGCCGGCGGGTACGACTCCCGGTTCATCGGCGTCGGCTCGGACGAATTCCGGCGCATCGCCAACGCCGCGGTCTGCCTGACCGCGGGGGTGGCCATCTTCTCCTACGCGTTCAAGCTGGATATCGCGCGCGGCTACGTGGCGGTGGCCATGCCGTCGACCGCCCTGCTCGATCTGGGCATGCGCTACTGGCTGCGTAAGCACCTGCACAAGATGCGCAGCGCCGGCCAGTGCCTGCGCCGGGTGGTGGTGGTCGGACACGCCCCGGCCGTGGCCGAGCTCTCCCTGATGCTGAGCCGCCACAGTTACCACGGCATGTGGGTGGTCGGGGCCTGCCTGGCCGGGTCCAGCCGGCCGACCCACGGTCGGCAGTACCCCGGTGTTCGGCGGCCTGGACAGCATCACGGCTGCGGTCGACCACTTCGGCGCGGACACCGTGGCCGTGCTCTCCTGCCCGGAAATGGACGGCACCCGGTTGCGCCAGCTCGGCTGGGAGCTGGAAACCACCAGTACCGACCTGTGCGTGGCACCCGCCTTGATGGACGTCGCGGGGCCGCGGACCACGATCCGGCCGGTGGCCGGACTGCCGCTGCTGCACGTCGACCAGGCCGAGCTCGGTGGCGCCAAGCGACTGTTCAAAGGTGCGCTCGACCGGCTCGCCGCCGGCCTTGCTCTGGTGGCGCTGGCGCCGGTGTTCGCGGTCATCGCGGCGGCCATCCGCCTGACTGATCGCGGGCCGGTGTTCTTCAAGCAGACCCGCGTCGGCATCAACAGCGGCACGTTCCAGGTGTGGAAGTTCCGCACCATGGTCGTGGACGCCGAAGCGCGCAAGGCCCACCTGGCTCAGCTCAACGACTCGGCCGGCGGGATGCTGTTCAAGATGCGCCGCGACCCGCGGATCACCAAGGTGGGTGGCTGGCTGCGCCGCTGGTCGCTGGACGAGCTGCCGCAGCTGATCAACGTGGCCCTCGGCGAGATGTCCCTGGTCGGGCCCCGCCCCGCGTTGCCTTCCGAGGTCGAAAAGTACGGGTACGAGATGCAGCGCCGGCACAAGGTCAAGCCCGGCATCACCGGTCTGTGGCAGGTCAGCGGGCGTTCGGACCTGCCGTATGACGAAGCGGTCCGGCTCGACGTCCGCTACGTGGAGAACTGGTCCGTCGCCCTCGACCTGCAGATCCTGTGGAAGACCGCCTCCGCCGTCTTTCGCGGCTCCGGAGCCTACTGAGGCCGGGCCCGATGGACGGGGTTGCCTTGGCGGCCCAGCTGAGGTGGCCGGCGGTAATGGCTTTGGCGCCGCTGAGCACTGCGAGCCGAATTTGCGGTGCGAATGCGAACGATCCGGAATCCAAGCATCCGCTGAAAGTGACGAAGCCCGCTCGGCATGGCCACGCTGCCACTGTCCAGCAGGTACCGCACGCCGCGCCGGGCCAGTTGATCCACCAACGTCTGCGTCATCAGGTAGCGCGCGTTACTTTGCTCGTCACCGGTGCCCATGGTCCGGAAATAAGTGAGCAGGGCCAGCTCATCATCGAATGGTGTGACGGACAACAGCAACGGACGCCCATCGGCCGAGTAGGCAGCGAGCCAGAGCCGGTAATCAAGCAGCTCGCTGTTGTCGGGACTCAAGTTGCGGTACGTCTCGTTGGGGTGAGTCCGCTCGAACTCGTCGGCCGTCTGAAGCAGCTCTTTCCGCTCGGCCACGTCGGTGACCTCGGCCCAGGTGACGCCCTGCCGCCGGGCGTGCCTCACCTTGCGGCGCAGCGTCTGCTTTGATGCGCCCAGTGAATACTGGCCCGGCTCCTGCGGCAACGGCAGGACCGTGGCCACCGAGAGCCCGGAACGAGCCAGAATCGTGTGCCGGGCCAGCGGACCGTGAATAGCGGCGGCCTCAATATCCGCGAATGAGGGAACGACCTCGAGCCGGGGGAGACGGCGTAGCGCACCGAGCATCCGAAGGCTCTTGACCGGCTTACGGACAATGAATCTTAAACCTGGCTTGCCGCAGGCAAAGTAGTCCTGAAAGTACTGCGAGACCAAGATCTCGGGGCCAGTTTCAGTCCACTCAGGCAATCGTTCTGCGCGGGATTTTGAGCTGAGAGCTGTCTTCGCAAACGGGAGCTTGATCATCGGTCAGCTACGTCGCTGTTCTGTTATCGGGGATGACTGCTCTTAATGGGGCTGGTCGCATCGACGCTCGGCACGGCCTGGCCGGCCCATCAGCGGCGGGAGACACGCCGCACGAAGATCACTGGCACACGGAACCCCCCTCGGCACCATGAACTTGTGACTGATGATCATAGCTGAATTATTTAGTTCGGGCACGCAATCAGCGGACATGAATCGACACCGATCGGGATGTCCTCCATGTCTCACTCACCATCGGGGACGCTGGGGAGCGTCGGGCTCGGCAACGTCGAGCGAACCACCGGCCGCAGCAGAGCGCGCAGCGCGAGACGAGCCGCGGGCCGCCGCCCCCGCATCAGCTGAGCCAGCGCGATTTCCGCGGCGTAGACGCCAGCCGGGAGCCACCGGTGGTACCGACGGTAGTACCGGACCGAATCGACGACGCAAAGCGCGTACAGCCCGGGCGACGTTCCCGAGCCGCCGCCGATGTGCCGGACCACAGCCGCTGGCTCGTAGCGGATGCGCAGGCCAGCGGCACGCACGCGCCGCAGGAAATCAGTCTCCTCGCAATAGAGGAAATACCGCTCATCCCAGTCGCCCACGGCCGCGCGGCACGCACTCGACACCAGCAGCACCGCACCCACGGCCCAATCCGGAAACTGCTCGCTGCGGTAGGCATGCGGATCCCAGACCATTTCACTCCACCGCCGGGGCAGCCGGCCTGAGACCCCAGGGCGGCGTCGACCAATGCCCGGCCCAAGGACCGCTCGTCCGGAGTGACGGGAACAGCGATCCGTCGGCGTTCTCCACTCGCGGGACCGCGACGCCACGCCGGGCGATCGAGTCCATCGAGCAAACGGCCGAGCGTTCCCGGCTCGAGCGTCAGGTCGGGGTTCAGGACGAGCATCGCCCGCTGGCCAGGAATCAGCCTGCCCCCGATGTTCACCGCGGCGGCGTATCCGATATTGCCGCTGGACGGTACCCAGGTCACCCAGCCGAAGCGCGCCACGACCTGGGCCGTGTCGTCGGTCGACGCGTTGTCGACCACCAGGACGTCAAGGTCGAGGCCGGCCTTCCACGCTCTTTCTGCAGGGCGCCCAGGAGCACACCGATGTGCCCCGCGCTCTGGTAGGTGACGATGACGGCGGTGCATGGGGCCCGCACCGAATGACCGGTATGACCATTTTGTTGTATTTGCGTCGATTCCATCGTAAGTTTGGCAATACTCCTCTCTTTTCGCCCGTTTACCCATCTCCAGGGCCGTCAGGTTCGGCCTTCCCTGAGATGATTCTCAGCGAAGGCTCACAGAATTGGCCGCCTCGAACAGATCACGGCTCGTTCGCGAGTGACGGAATACGTACGTGCTGATCACTCGCCAGGCTAGCCGTTTCCTGGCCAATTTAACCACCCAGCCGAGAAGGCAATCTTAGCCCCGGGATACAACGCAGGCCCGGGCGCCGGGAAAGGTCTCCGAGAATGACCCTGCGTGACGCGACGCGCGGCTATACCTGCCGCATTCACCTGGAATTATCACTTAAAGTATCGACGTAAATTCAATTGGTGACTTCGCCGGGCCTCGGCTGCGCCCGCCGCCCCGCCACTGCGGAACACAGTCGCTGCCGTTACCTTTTCGTGATTTATCCCCGTCACCCGATTCGCGGCACTGCGCGTCTATCAAGCGGGAGACGAACGCCAATTCTCTGGGGGGCCCGCCACATGAAGGCTCTTGTCCTGTCGGGGGGTGCGGGACCAGGCTCCGGCCGATCACGCATACCTCGGCCAAGCAGCTGCTTCCGGTCGCCAACAAACCCGTCCTGTTCTACGGCCTCGAGGCCATCCGGGACGCGGGCATCACCGAGGTCGGGCTGGTGGTGGGAGATACCGCGCCGGCCATCGAGGACGGCGGTCGGTGACGGCTCGGCCTTCGGCCTCAGCACCACGTACATCAGGCAGTCGGCGCCACTCGGCCTGGCCCACGCGGTCCTGGTGGCCAGAGACTTCCTCGGGGACGACGACTTCGTCATGTACCTCGGCGACAACTTCATCGTCGGCGGCATCACCCCCCTGGTCGAGGAGTTCCGCGCCGAGCGGCCGGACGCCCAGATCATGCTCACGCAGGTACCCGACCCGCGCGAGTTCGGCGTCGCCGAACTCGACGCAGCCGGGCAGGTCATCGGCCTGGAAGAGAAGCCACAGCGGCCCGAGAGCGACCTCGCGCTGGTCGGGGTCTACATCTTCAACCCCGTCGATCCACGAGGCCGTCCGGAACCTTCAGCCGTCCTGGCGCGGAGAGCTGGAGATCACCGAGGCCATCCAGTGGCTCATCGATCACGGCCAGGCGGTGCGGTCGTCGGTCATCTCCGGCTACTGGAAGGACACCGGCAACGTCGCCGACATGCTCGAGGTCAACCGCCTGGTCCTGGAGACGATCCCGTCGCGATGCGACGGCACGCTCGACGCGGGCTGCGAGATCATCGGCCGCGTCCACATCGAGGCGGCGCCCAGGTCAGCGGCTCGCGCATCGTCGGGCCGGCCATCATCGGGCGCGGGCAGCAAGGTGACCGGCTCCTACATAGGCCCGTTCACCGCCGTCGCCGAGGACTGCACCATCGACGACAGCGAGATCGAGTACTCCATCCTGCTCCCCCGCGCCTCCATCCGGGGGGTCCGCCGCATCGAAGCCTCGATCATCGGCCACGACGTCGAGGTCACCCCGGCACCGCGGGTGCCCCGGGCCCACCGGCTCATCCTCGGCGACCACAGCAAGGTGCAGATAAGCTCCTAGACCTGCTGCGGCCGGCGGCCGCAGCATCCCGGGGCCGTGTTCCCCCTCGCGCAGCCGGCGATGTAGGCGGCACAGTCCGCGTACCGAGGCAGGATCCCCCTGCTCTCGGCCTCCAGCAGGGACGGCGCGTCCGCGTCCTTCGCCGAGAGCACCGGCGTCACGTCAGCGGGCCAGTCGATGCCCAGGGCGGGATCCAGCGGATTGACGCCGTGTTCGCGGCCGGGCGCGTACGGCGTCGAACACAGGTACCACGGTGGACACGATCGGTCAACGCCATGAAGGCATGCCCGAGCCCTTCGGCGATGAAGACCGATCGCCGATTCTCATCGTCGAGCCGGACCGCTTCCCACCGTCCGAACTGGGGCGACCCGACCCGGATGTCGACCACGACGTCAATCATCGCCCCGCGCGCACAGCTGACGTACTTGGCCTGACCCGGTGGGACCTCAGCGAAGTCGACACCGCGGACGACACCTCGGTGCGACACCGACCAGTTGGCCTGCGCGACATCCAGCCGGTAGCCCACGTCCGCGGCGAGCTCATCGCCCCGGAAGCCTTCCAGGAAGCTCCCTCTGGCGTCCTGGTGAATTTTAGGAGTGTAAATCCAGGCGCCGTTGATACTCATCGCATCCATTTTGAACCCCAACTGAGTCCTTTAACCGATTCGCTGGTTCGCCGGGCGTACGCATCCATATTTGCGCCGTAACAATCGGTAGCCAATTCGCAAACGCCAGCTGCAACGGCCGAAGGGCGGTGACGAAGACCAGGCGGTCACTGCGAGTCAGAATAACAAAACGATAACGGCGCGTACCCCGTGTAACCCCAATGACCGGATTGAGCGTCTTATTAATGTTTATTCACCCAGTTAAAGTTTACTTTGCGTTATAGCACGATATAGAGGCGAGGTTGACCATGGGCACTCCGATACCGCCCGGTCGGTGGGATGGCCCTGCGTCTCCCGGTCGTATGCGCCTGGCTGGGTTCGATTTCGATCTCCTCACCGAGGCCGGAGTCGTCGACCACATCGTGAGCGAATCAAGCTCCGGCCAGGGTGGCTGGGTCGCTACCCCCAACATCGACATCTGTCACCGCGCCCGCCGGAGCCCCACTTGCGCGACCTGGTACGGGACGCTTCGCTGATCGTTCCGGACGGAATGCCGCTGATCTGGGCGGCCGCGGTTGCGCGGTAATGCCCTTGCCGAACGAGTGACCGGTTCCTCGCTGATTTTCTCACTCAGCAGCGCGGCCGCGCATGCCGGACTGTCGGTCTACGTGCTGGGCGGGGATCCCGGCGTCCCCGATCTGGCCGGTACCGAACTGGCCCGCCGGTACCCGGGCCTGAAGGTGGCAGGCGCGGACGCCCCGCCGGTCGGCTTCGAAGAGTCACCAGATGGCGTCTCGGACTCATACGTATGCTCTTGTCGAAGCGCTGCCGGACGTCGTGTACGTGGGTATGGGTTTTCCAAAGCAGGAGCGGCTGATCGCTGAACTCGGTCCGGCATTTCCGGGTACCTGGTTCGTGGGCTGCGGGGCCGCGATCTCATTTGCGGCAGGCACCATTCCACGGGCGCCAGCCTGGATGCAGAGATCCGGCCTGGAATGGGTGTTCCGGCTGTCTATATACTTGTGGAGACTCTTCCGCAGGTACCTTGTAAATGACCTTCCTTATGCGGCCCGGCTCCTCAGCTCATGCGCGGTAGCGGGCATGCGCAGAAAATATTTCCGGAGAGGTTGACGGCCATTTCCTGGCCGGTTCGGCCGCTTGCGCCTCATTGGCCAGGTCACAGCGAAGGGTCATGCTCTGATGACGCGGCCGCCGTTACCTGGTGCTCCCTTGAGCTGTTGTCCCGCTCCCATCTCGGCCGGCCCGGAAACCGCCAAGTAATCCGGGCGGCCACGGCCAGTGCGAAGTAGGTACCGACATCCGCCAGGCGGACCGGGTCGGTCGAAACCGAACGGACCAGATCGCGCACTGCCGATCCGGTCGTGGGGCCGGACGCTGACGGCTCTCCCTTCACCTCCGCCTTTCCCTGATAGGCGCGGCGCAGAATCTTCAGCAGATCGGTGGTATGGCGCGGAACCGTCACCTGCACTGGCGCACAATCGACTATCTCAATCTCCGACCGCTGAAATTGCTGGTCGACGTAGAGATCTTCGGCGGTGAGATCAGGAAAGGGCCCGAAACGCGCTCGGCCGACCTCGGTCAGACCGTAACGCTGTTCTCGATAGAGATCCCATCACGGCGGAACCCGCACCCGAGCCCATAGTAGCTGCGGACCAGGGTGCCGACCGACTGCTGTCGTAGCTGATCGGCGGTCGGCCGGCCAGGGCAGGACCCGCTTCCAGACGCTC
Source organism: uncultured Actinomycetes bacterium (assembly GCA_963828445.1). Taxonomy (GTDB): domain Bacteria; phylum Actinomycetota; class Actinomycetes; order Streptosporangiales; family Streptosporangiaceae; genus Bog-532. The sequence goes on along the minus strand of CAWHFP010000023.1, from coordinate 367 downwards.
CAGGACCCGTCGGGCCGCAGCTGACGTCAGGATCACATCCGCATCCAGGTAAAGGCGGGGGAAGGCGGTGACCAATTCCTCGGCCGCCCGCGTCGCAGCCGGCTTCAAACTCTCCGCGATCTCAATAACATCGACCGCGTGGCGCGACGATCGAACCATTTCGGCCGTCCCGTCGGTGCAGCCGTTGCAGGCGACGACAACTTCGATTTCGCCCGGGCGGAACCCGTCGAGCAGAGCATCCAGGCAGCGCCCGATAACGGCGGCCTCATTATGAGCGGGTATTACGACAGACCCAAGCAAACCTGATGCAGTCACTAATCCCCGGTGCCCCTGGGCGGTGGTGCGGATACCTGTGTCAGGTGACGAC
>CAWHFP010000022.1:0-25560 GCA_963828445.1 uncultured Actinomycetes bacterium | reverse complement strand
TATGGGGTTGGCTGGGGGGCACTACGGCCAGCCGACCCCGGGCGCTGGGGCGTGGGCGGTGCGCAGCTGGCCGGTTCGTGACTTGTCCGCCATGCGTCCGGTTCCGTGCCAGTGGGTGGCCACCATGAACAGGGTGGTCCGGTCCGGGCCGCCGAGGGCGCAGGAGAAGCAGCCGCGGTCCAGCTGGATCGTCTGCAGAACCTTTCCTCCCTCGCGGACCCGCACGCACTGCCGGTTGGGAACGTCGGCGTACCAGATGGCTCCGTCGGCGTCGAGGCAGATGCCGTCGGGCACGCCGTCGCCGAGGTCGGCCCATACCCGCGGCCGCCCCAGGCTGCCGTCGGCGAAGATCGGGAACGCCGTCAGCTTCTGGCCGTAGGACTCGGCGACGATCAGCGTCGTGTTGTCCTGGGTCACGGCCATGCCATTGGGGAAGGCGATCCCGTTCGCCACCAGCCGGGCTGACCCGTCCGGTGTGATCAGGGCGATCGTTCCGGGCGCGAACCGGCCGCCGGGAAAGTCGAAGCCCTGGTTGTTGAGGTAGATGTTCCCGCGCCCGTCGACCACGATCTCGTTCCAGGGATGAGCCCGGTCAGCCAGGCCCCTCAGGTCGGCGTGGGTCACCAGCGACCCGTCCGGCTCCTGGCGGAGCAACCGGCCGTCGCGCGCCGCGACAATGAGCAGCCGGCCGTCGGGCAGCCAGTCGATGCACATCGGGAAGGCGGGGAAATCAACCCGCGCCATCACCTCCGGCCGGCCCGCGCGGTCGACGGCCACGATCTCTTGCGCGCCCCAGTCGGCCAGCCACAGCCGGTCTTGATGCCAGCGCAGCGACTCACCAAAGGAGAGCCCATCAAGTAGCGGCCTGACCTCAGCCACGGATAACTCCATCCCGTTCCATCTCAGGGACCTTATGAAGTAAATGGTTCGCCGTCGAGATCCAAAAACGACCTGTTCGGCCAGACCAAGTTGGTGGTATACCCGCTGAATGGACGTCTTCCTCGACCCGGAGTCCGGGAAGCCACTGACCGGGCAGCTGTACGAGCAGCTTCGCCTGGCCATTACCAGGGGCCGCCTGCTGCCCGGGGATCAGCTCGTCCCCAGTCGCCAGCTAGCCGATGAGCTCGGTGTGTCCAGGCATACGGTGACCACGGCGTACGGCCGGCTGGTGGCCGAAGGGTACGCGGAGGGACGCGCCGGTGGCGGCAGCGTGGTGGCTACCGCGACCCCGGCACCGGCCCCAGCGGCGGGCGCGGCGGATGGTCTTCGCCCCAGCTCCAGGTTCGCGGGCTGGTCCCCGTACTTCCGGCGGCCCTCGTACGGTTTCCGGGTGGATCTCCGGCCCGGGCTCTCGGATCCGGCGCTGTTCCCGGCGGCCATGTGGCGCCGCCGGGTCGCGGCGGCCGTCGACGCCGAGCATCGAGAGTACGGCGACCCGGCGGGGAGGATCAGGCTGCGGCGGGCGATCGCCGGCTGGGTGGCCCGGTCGCGATCGGTGGCGGCCGGAGAAGACTCGGTCGTCATTACCAGTGGCACCCAGCACGCCATCGACCTGGTCGCCCGGGTTTTGCTCGAGCCCGGCGATGTCGTCGCGGTCGAGGACCCCGGGTATGTGCCGGCGAAACGGCTGTTCAGCGCGGTTGGCGCGAAGGTCGCCGGCGTACCAGTCGATGACCAAGGCCTGATCGTGGATCTGCTGCCGGCCTCAGCACGCATCGTGTACGTGACGCCCTCCCATCAGTTTCCCCTCGGCATGACGATGTCGATGCCCCGGCGCCGGGCGCTGCTCCGCTGGGCGGAGCAGCACGACGCCGCGGTCATCGAAGACGACTACGACACCGAATTCCGCTACGTCGACCGGCCGCTGGAGCCGCTGCAGGCACTCGACAGGAACGGCCGGGTGGTGTACGTGGGTTCGTTCTCCAAGACCTTCTCTCCCTCGGTCCGCCTCGGCTTCGCGGTGGTGCCGCGGCCGCTGGCCGAGCCGATCATCGCGCTCAGGCAGCTGATCGACTGGCATCCGCCGATCGCCATGCAGACCGCCCTGGCCGGCTTCATCGAAGATGGCCTGCTCGACAAGCACATCCGGCGCAGCAGGCGCGTCTACGCCGAGCGCCACCACATCCTCACCGGGGCGCTGTCCGGCCGGCTGGCCGGCCAGCTCACGGCGCGCACCTCCAACGCCGGACTGCACGTCGCCGCCCTGCTGCGGGAAGGGCTCGGCGAGAAGGAGGTGCTGCAGGCCGCGGCCCGGCACGGGATCGCCGTAGCCGGCCTGCACGACTGCTACCACACCCTTCCGGCGAGATCAGGTCTCCTGATCGGTTTCGGCGCAGTCAGCACCGCCGAACTGCCGGCCGCATTGCGCATGCTGGAACGCGCGCTGGCCTCCCAGAGTTCTCGGCGCTGACCAGCTACGCGGCGGCCACCTCGGTCTTGCGAGGACGGCCGGGACGACGTTTACGCGGCACGATCGCGCCGCTCATGAGCAACTCGCCGCCCCAGACACCCCAGGGCTCGCTGCGCTCAAGCGCGCCGGCCAGGCAGGCGACCCTGGCCCGGCAGCCTCGGCACATGGCCTTGGCCTGCTCGACACCCTGCGGAGACTCGGCGAAAAAGGCCTCCGGGTCCCGTACGCAGGGAAGGTCAAGTCCCACCGGCAAGTCGAACCCGGGCCCCGTCGCCGTCGCCTGTTCCTTCGCTCCCGCCTTGCCGACGGTGGCATCGCGCCACTGCATCGGTACCATCCCCTCTCGCTGCCCCGTAGGCGGCTGAGCTGGGGGGCTCTGGCCGAGCGGCGCCCCCGCCCGCTCGGCCAGCAGCCATCCCCAGCTGATCCGCACACAAGCACGATAGGAAGACCGATGGTCTCTCGTCGATATCCAAGATGGCTTTATTCGGCCATACCAAGTTCGGCGGCAACGACAGCCCGGACATCGCCCGCGGCCGTCGCGCGGCGTAAGCGGTTCAAAGGCAGTCGCTGAGATCGTTCTCAGGGAAGTTAAGATCATCTTCAGTTGCGGGCTCGGGTAGCTGGCTGCCCAATAGTGTTCCCGGCATGACGGTGACTCAGGTGAGGCGGCAGACCGGGGAGCCGCCGAATTCGTCGCTGGCCGTGTCGACGACCGGGCTCACCAAGCGGTTCGGTGACCGCACGGTGGTGGATGGCGTCGATCTCGCCATCCCGAAAGGCTCGGTCTGCGGGTTCGTAGGCCCTAACGGAGCCGGCAAGACCACGACCATCAGGATGCTTCTCGGCCTCATTCGCCCGACGTCGGGAATCGGCTCGATCCTGGGCGGCCGCCTGGAGAATCCGGCCAGCTACCTGCACAAGGTCGGTGCGCTCATTGAATCGCCAGCGTTCTATCCGCAGTTGAGCGGGCGGGACAACCTGCAGGCGCTGACACGTCTGGGCCGAATCCCGTCATCGGCCATCGACCCGGTGCTCGAGCGGACCGGCATGACGGCCCGCGCCGACGACAAATACCGCGCGTATTCGCTGGGCATGAAGCAGCGCCTGGGGATCGCGGCGGCCCTGCTGCCAGATCCCGAACTGCTCATCCTGGACGAGCCCGCCAACGGCCTTGATCCGGCCGGCATCGTAGAGATGCGCAGCCTGGTCAGGTCCTTCGCCGACGGTGGCATCACCGTCCTGGTATCGAGCCATCTGATCTCAGAGATCGAGCAGGTCTGCGACCACGTCGTCATGATCCGCGGCGGTCAGCTAGTGCACCAGGGACCGGTGGCGGAACTGGCAGCGAGACAGCGACCGGACATCGTGGTCTCGCCCGAACATGCCGCCGATCTCGGGCACCTGGTCCAGGTCTTCGAGCGTTCCGGCCTGTCGGTGGCGGCCCGCGCCGCCGACGGCACGGCCGTGGTCCCGGCCGCGGCCGTCAGCGCCGCCGACCTGAACCGGCTGGCCGCGCGCGACGGCATCACCCTCCGGCAGATCTCCGAGCGCACCCGCAGCCTCGAAGACGTGTTCTTCGAACTGACCGGAACCGACGCCGCCATGGAAACTGGTCAGGAGCTGGGAGCGATCAGGTGATCCTGGCGTCATTCCTCAGCGAGTGGATCAAGCTGAGGCGAAAGACCCTGCTGCTGTCGGCCTTCCTCGGCCTGGCCGCGGCGGCATCGCTGTTCGTGGTGCTGATCTTCAGTAACGCACCGGCGCACGGCACCGGCGGCGGCCTGCCCTCGCTGCAGCAGCTGGGCCGCCCGAACGGTCTGGTCTTCGGCCTCACCCGCGCGACGTTCCTGCTCGGGGTGGTCGCCTTCGGTACCGCCGCCGCTCAGACAGCCAGCGAATACAGCCTCGGTACTGTTCGCCAGCTCCTGGTCCGTCAGCCGCGCCGCGTCACCCTGCTGATGGGCAAGATACTGGCCGTCGTCACCTTCATGGTGCTGGCCACCGCGTTCGCGGCGGTCATCGCGTTCCTCGCGGCCAATGTCATGGCGCAATCACGCAACGTCTCAACCAGCGCCTGGTTCACCAGCACGGGGTTCGGTGATCTGCTCAAGGCGCTAGGCAACATCGAACTGGCGGTGATCGGCTACAGCATCCTGGGCCTGGTCATTGGTCAGTTCCTGCGATCGGCGGTGGCCGCGGTCATCCTGGGTTTCGCCTGGCTGCTGGTCATCGAGCAGTTCATCCTGACCCGCATCGTGCCCGGCGCCGCGCCGTGGCTGCCGGGAATCTCGCTGTCGACGATCGCCGGTGGCGGCAACACGGATTTCCACATCACCTACGGCCACGGGCTGGTCATCGGCGTGATCTATATCGTGGTGGCGAGCGCGGCGGCGTCGGTCACCTTCGCCCGCCGGGACGTGACCGCGTAGACACCATGCCAGTGGACCACTCGCAGCGAGTGACGGTGCCGGAACCGGCCAGCGAGATGAGCTTTGTTCGTGGGGGCCTCGCTAGGGCTTGCGGGCCAGGGCGCACCAGAGGGTGGAACGGCCGGTTTCGCTGGGGTCCGGGTCGGGATTCCATTCCTCGACGCGGACCAGACCGGGGTCGACGAGGTCCAGGCCAGTCAAGAAGCGCATCATTTCCTCGCGGTTGCGCCCTATGTACTGCTGCTGGGCCGAGCGCCGGATGATGTTGTCGAACCCCTGCCTGGCTTCCTGGTCGAGCAGGTCTGACCCCAGGTGGGAGAGGCCAAGGTAGCTGCCCGAGGGCAGGGCGTCCATCACTGTGGCCACGAGCGCCTGGGGGTCGTCGGAGTCCGGTATCACGTGCAGGATCATCAGCATGGTGACCGCCACCGGCATGGTGAAGTCCAGCAGCCGGGCGGCCTGGCTGAGGATCGTGCCGGTGTCACGGAGGTCGGCGTCGATGTACTCGGTCGCGCCGGCCTCGTGACTGGTCAGCAGCGCGCGGGCGTGCGCGAGGACGATGGGGTCGTAGTCCACGTACACGACCCGGCTCTCGGGCGCGACGGCCTGGGCGACCTGGTGGGTGTTGCCCGCGGTCGGGATGCCGGTGCCGATGTCGAGAAACTGACGGATCCCGGCCTGCGCGGCGAGGTAGCGGACAGCCCGGCCCAGGAAGGCCCGGTTGGCCCGGGCCGCGAAGCCCATCTCCGGGGCGACTTCCAGCACGGCGTCGACGGCCGCCCGGTCGGCCGCGTAGTTGTCCTTGCCGCCCAGCAGGTAGTCGTAGATCCGGGCCTGGTTGGCCACGCTGGTGTCGAACGGCGGCGGCCCCGCCTGACCGGTCGGGCCCGCACCCGGCGCGGGTGCCTCGTCACTGGTCATCCGAGCGCCTTCCTCTGTATCTGATCACGTCTCCTGGGCGACTCGCTCGATGAACTGCCTCGTCCCGGCCGGGGTGAGGGCGGCGCCGCTGAGCTCGTCGGCGGCTTCCAGATAGCGCTCGACGTCGGGGCGCTGGTCCAGGTAGATGGCACCGGTGAGCTGTTCCAGGTACACCACGTCCGGCAGGTCCCGTTCCTCGAAGCGGAGCACCGTGAACGACCCGCTCTCCCCCGCGTGACCACCACTGGCGAACGGGACGACCTGCAGGGTCACGTGCGGCACCTCGGCGACCTCGATGAGGCGCTGCCACTGGGCGCGCATGACCGCCGGGCCGCTGACCGGGCGGCGCAGCACCGCCTCGTCCATCACCGACCAGATCCGGGGCGGGTCTGGCCGGCTGAGCAGACCCTGGCGCTGGAGACGCACCGCGACCCAGCGTTCGATCTCCTCGGTGGGTGCGGTCCTGCGGCCCAGACGGGTCACGGCCCGCGCGTAGTCCTCGGTCTGGAACAGCCCGGGCACGAACTGAGTCTCGAAGCTGCGGATGATCGTGGCAGCGGCCTCCAGGCCGAGGTAGGCCTCGAACCAGCTGGGCAGGACATCGCTGTACCGGGCCCACCAGTCCGGAGTATTGGCCTGCCCGACCAGCGCGATGAACTTCGCCCGCACATCCTCGTCGGTCACGCCGTACATGGTCAGCAGGTCGCTCATGTCGCGGCGCTTCAGCCTGACCCGGCCGTTTTCCAGACGGCTGATCTTGGACCTCGAAGCGCGGATTTGGAAACCGGCCTGCTCGGCCGTTACCCCGGCCGCTTCGCGGAAGCGCCGTAGCTGGCTGCCGAGCAGCACCCGGAGCACCGCCGCGTCGACAGACGAATCGGCCAGGTCGGGAAACGGCTCACCGTCCCTTGGCCCCCCACTGACCATCGTCTGCTCCCATGCTGGCGAACTGGCTTGCGTCCCCCGCAGCGGCAGCCCCCAGCGCCGCTACCATTCTGGCACGCTGCGGAACGCCGGTGGTGGCTAAGACGCGAGGCCGGGGCCCGGGGCGGTGATCCCCTCAGGCGGCGCGGCGGTGGACCAGCCAAACGGCGACGGCGATGAGCAAGGCGGACAGGACGAGCAGCCAGCCGGCTTCGATCCACTGGAAGGGCCAGAAGCGGGTGCCGGGCTGGTAGCTCTCCCACTGGACGTAGCCGTGGGTGGTGAGGCACTGGGCGGGCGACGTGTTCATGGCCGGGCACAGGTTCCGGAGCGTGCTGACGAGCTGCGGGCCCCGGGCCGGGAGCGCATAGTGGCCGCCTTTGGTGAACCACTCGTTCACGACCCACGCGGACCCAGGCGGGTTCGGCTTGCTGGTGAGCAGCGGGGCCAGGTAGTGCTGGCGCAGGTACACGGCGGTCGCGAAGGCGAGCCCGGCGTAGACGACCAGCGTCGCGGCGATCGCGGGGACGACCCGGCGGATGAGCATCCCAGCCAGGGCGCCGATCGCGAAGGCGGCCAGCGTCCAGGCCGGGAACGCGACCCCGAGCAGGTCGAACACGCGGGTCGAGAACGGTATCACGTAGCCCGCGGCCACGAACGGCCGGTCGTACCAGGAAAACAGCAGGCTGAACGCTTCGGTGGCGGCGGCCAGCACGACGGCCAGGGTGACCAGCTTGCCAATGGCCCAGCGGCGGCGGCCGAAGCCCTGGGTCCAGGCGTACCGGAAGGTTCCGGTCTCCATCTCCCGGGCCAGGACCGGCGCCCCCACGAAGGCCCCGATCAGCGCGGGCACCGCCTGCAGAAAGGTGCTGACGATGATCCCGGTGATGCCGTACCGGCCGGTGAAGCTCAGCGTGCAGGCCAGTGAGCCCGGCGGGTGGCAGTAGACCGCATAGGCGTGGTGGATCTGGAGGCCACTGAGCCACAGGTACACCGCCACCGCGCCCAGCAGCACGGCCACGCCGCCCAGCGCGACGCGGTGCTGGCGCCAGTTGACCCAGGCCATCCGGTGCCACGGCACCGGCCGCAGGCGGGTGTCCTCCGGCGGGAGGACGGACATGGTCCGCGCGGTCATCTCGCCACCTCCGACGACAGGGCGCTCCGGCCGGGGCCGGGCAGCGCCGCGGCTCCCGGTTCGCGCAGGTAGGCCAGCGCGAGTTCTTCCATGCCGACGGGGTGGGCTTCCCAGCCGGGCGGGACGGGGTCGTCGGCATGGGCCCGGACCAGCAGGTGGGTCACGGCCTCGCCGCGCCGGGCGTGCACCACCGGTGACCCGGAATAGCGGTCGGCCTCGGCGGTGGCGCCGGTCAGCAGGCGATGGCTGGCCAGCAGGTCATCGACCTCACCGGCGACCTGCAGCTGGCTCCGGGAGAGCAGGATGAGGTAGTCGGCCACCCGCTCCAGCTCGGACAGCACGTGCGAGGACAGCACCACCGAGACCCCGTCGTCGATCGCCGCGGTCAGCACGATGGCCATGAAGTCGTGCCGGGCGATCGGGTCGAGCATCGCCACCGGCTCGTCCAGGACGAGCAACTGCGGGTGCCGGGCCAGGGCCAGGGTCAGCGCGAGTTGCGCCTGCTGGCCGCCGGACAACTTGCCGGCCCTGCGGTTCAGCGGGATGCCGAGCTCGCTCAACCGGGTTTCGGCGTAGTGCCGGTCAAAGCGGCGGTTCAGGTTGCGGGTCAGGTGCAGCATGTCCGCGGCCGACAAGTTCCGGTACAGCGGCGTGTCCTGGGCCACGAACGCGATGCCGTCCAGCGCGGCGGCGGACCCGGCGGGCAGGCCGCCCAGCACGGTGACGGCGCCCGCGGTCGGTTCGGCCAGGCCCACCGCCAGGTTCAGCAGCGTGGACTTACCGGCACCGTTCGGGCCGACCAGCGCGGCCACGTGCCCGGCCGGGATGGCCAGGGTGCAGTCGCGCAGGGCCCACGTGCTGCCGTACCGCTTGCTCAGGCCGCTGGCTTCGATGATGTTCATGCGACGTCCTCCGTTTCGCCGCCGGTCGCGCCGCGACGATCCGGAGTCCCGTCGCGGCGCTCATAGAAATTCCGCAGGGCGCGGGTGAACAGCGCCACGATCCCGTCCTCGTCCAGGCCGGCCGCGTCGGCGGCGGTCAGCCAGCCGAGCAGGGACTTGTCCAGCCCGGCCAGTTCCGGGAGCGCGACCTGGCCCAAGGTGGCCTGGATGAACGTGCCCTGGCCGGGCCGGCCGGCCGTCAGGCCCTTGGTTTCCAGCTCCTTGTAGGCCTTCAGCACGGTGTTGGGGTTGATCGCCAGCGCGGCGACCACGTCCCTGACCTTGGGCAGCTGATCGCCGGGCTTGAGGTAGCCGAGCCGCAGCGCGTGCTCGACCTGCTGGACCAGCTGCAGGTACGTCGGCACTCCCGACGCCGGGTCGAGCCGGAACTCGATCAGTGACGCGGCCATGGCTGGTCCGCCTCACTCCTGTCTTCTTTACCTATATACATAAGACAAGATTACAGCGCTGGCTCTCGCTGTCCACTGGGTTATGTCGAGCGATACCCGAGCCGGGTCCGGATCAGGAGGCCCCGGTCAAAAGGCCCAGATCAGAAGGCCTTGCCGGGGTTCATGATGCCGAGCGGGTCGAGGGCGTGCTTGATGGAGCGGTGGACGTCGAGGGCGGTGTCGCCGAGTTCCAGGGCCAGCCAGCGGCGTTGGTGGCCAGGTTGCCGCCGATGGTGCAGGTCTGGTAGCTGCTCGGGTCGGGGGCGTACATCAGCTGATGCCGGGCGGCCGCGCGGTCCAGGTCGGCTGGGTACTCAGACATAGGATGCCGGGGTGGCAGTAGTCCCGGCGGCCGCCCAGGCTCTGGCGGTGCTGCGGTATCTCGGCACCCAGGCCCAGCCGGCCGCGGCCGCGGCCATCAGCCGGGCCCTGGACCTGCCCCGGTCCACGACCTACCACCTGCTGGACACGCTGGTCCGGGCCGGGTTCGTCGTGCACGTGGCCGAGGAGCAGCGCTACGCCCTCGGGGTCGCCGTCTACGAACTGGCCTCGGGCTACGGCCGGCAGACCTCGCTGCAGCGGCTGGCCCGGATGCCGCTGGCGACCCTGGTCGACAGCGTGGGCCAGAACGCGCACCTGGCCATCATGGGTGGACGCGACGTCATCTACGTCATCGAGGAGCGGGCGGTCGGGCGCCCCCCGCTGATCACCGACGTGGGGGTCCGGCTGCCCGCCCACCTGACCGCCAGCGGGCGGGCCATGCTGGCCCAGATGCCGCAGGCGCAGGTGCGCGCGCTCTACTCCGATCCCAGCTTCTTCGTGCTGCGCAACGACCTGGGCCCGCGGTCGCTGACCGCGCTCCGGCACCTGCTGACCGACACCCGCCGCCAGGGGTTCGCGTCCGAGGACGGCGAGGTGACCCCCGAGTTCGCGTCGGTCGCGGTGGCCGTCAGCGACCGGGCCGGGTATCCGGTCGCGGCGGTGGCGGTGACGTTCCCGGGCGCCGAGGTGGACCAGGCCGGACGTGAGCGGCTGGCCGGGCGGGTGGCCAGGACCGCGGCCGAGCTCAGCCGCAGGCTGGGCCGCTCCCCGGCCGGAACCTAAATCTGGGATCTCAGACACAGCCTGGTCGTGGCGAGACGACAGCGGGGGCCCGGCGGCGCACCATGGGGACATGGACGAGATCGCAATCGGCGTCGAAGCGCTGACCGAACCGCAGGTGATCGCCGTCGCCCGCCACGACGCGCGGGTGCGGCTGAGCGACGAGGCCGTCAAGGCCATCAGCGCCAGCCGGGACGTCATCGAGGCGCTGGCCGGCGACCCTGAGCCGCATTACGGCATTTCCACCGGGTTCGGCGCGCTGGCCACCAAGCAGATCGCGCCGGACGACCGCACCGCCCTGCAGCGCAGCCTCATCCGCTCGCACGCGGCGGGCTCCGGCCCCGAGGTCGAGCGTGAGGTCGTCCGCGCGCTCATGCTGCTGCGGTTGTCGACGCTGGCCACCGGCCGCACCGGCGTGCGGCTGGAGACCGCCGGGACCTACGCGGCCATGCTGAACGCGGGCATCACGCCGCTGGTGTACGAGTTCGGGTCGCTGGGCTGCTCGGGTGACCTGGCTCCGCTGGCGCACTGCGCGCTGGCCGCCATGGGCGAGGGCACGGTGCGGGTGGGCGGCCAGGTGCTTCCCGCCGCCGAGGCCCTGGCCGCGGCGGCCATCACCCCGATCGTGCTGCGGGAGAAGGAGGGCCTGGCCCTCACCAACGGCGTCGACGGCATGCTCGGCATGCTGACGCTGGCCACCGCCGACCTGGCCCAGCTGTTCCGCACGGCCGACCTGGCCGCCGCCATGAGCGTCGAGGCCCAGCTCGGGACCGACGCGGTGTTCGCCGCCGACCTGCAGGCGCTGCGCCCGCATCCCGGGCAGGCCGACAGCGCCGCCAACCTTCGGGTGCTGCTGAGCGGTTCGGCGATCATGGCCAGCCACCGCACCGGCGATTGCACCCGCGTGCAGGACGCCTACTCGCTGCGCTGCTCCCCCCAGGTCCACGGGGCCGGCCGCGACACGCTGGCCCACGCCCGCCTGGTGCGGGACCGCGAGCTGGCCAGCGCGGTGGACAACCCGGTGGTCACGCTGGACGGCCGGGTGGAGAGCAACGGCAACTTCCACGGCGCGCCCGTGGCCTACGTGCTCGACTTCCTGGCCATCGCAGCGGCCGACCTGGCCTCGATCGCCGAGCGCCGCACCGACCGGTTCCTGGACCGGGCCCGCAACCACGGCCTGCCCGCGTTCCTGGCCGACGATCCCGGGGTCGATTCCGGTTACATGATCGTCCAGTACACCCAGGCGGCCATGGTTTCGGAACTGAAGCGCCTGGCCAACCCGGCTTCGGTGGACTCGATCCCGTCCAGCGCCATGCAGGAGGACCACGTCTCGATGGGCTGGTCGGCCGCGCGCAAGCTGCGCCGGGCCGTTGACGCGCTGACCCAGGTGCTGGCCATCGAGATCCTCACCGCGGCCCGCGCGCTGGACCTGCGCGCGCCGCTCACCCCGGCCCCGGCCACGGCCGCGGCCCGCGACGCGCTGCGCCAGCGGGTCCCCGGACCGGCCCCGGACCGCTACCTGGCCCCCGACATCGCCGCCACCGTGGAGCTGGTCCGGTCCGGGCAGCTGGTCGCGGCGGCCGAGACCGTCTGCGGCCCCCTGAACTGATCCGAATACCGAGGAGAACTGACATGGAAGGCGCCCGCCCCGTCCGCGCCCCGCGCGGCACCACGCTCACCGCCCGCTCGTGGCAGACCGAAGCCCCGCTGCGGATGCTCATGAACAACCTGGACCCCGAGGTGGCCGAGCGCCCGGACGACCTGGTCGTCTACGGCGGCACCGGCCGCGCGGCCCGCAACTGGGCCAGCTACGACGCGATCGTCCGCACGCTGACCGAGCTGCGCGAGGACGAGACCATGCTCGTGCAGTCGGGCAAGCCGGTCGGCGTCATGCGGACCCACGAGTGGGCCCCGCGGGTGCTGATCGCCAACTCCAACCTGGTCGGTGACTGGGCCACCTGGCCGGAGTTCCGGCGGCTGGAGCAGCTCGGCCTGATGATGTACGGCCAGATGACCGCGGGCTCCTGGATCTACATCGGCACCCAGGGCATCCTGCAGGGCACCTATGAGACGTTCGCGGCCGTGGCCGAGAAGCGGTTCGGCGGCACCCTGGCCGGCACGCTCACCGTCACCGGCGGCTGCGGCGGCATGGGCGGCGCGCAGCCGCTGGCGGTGACGCTGAACGACGGCGTCTGCCTGGTCGTCGACGTTGACCCGGCCCGCCTGCACCGGCGGGTCGAGCACCGTTACCTGGACGAGGTGGCCGGCAGCCTTGACGACGCGATCGCCCGCTGCGAGCGGGCCCGGGCCGAGCGGCGGGCGCTGTCGGTCGGCCTGGCCGGGAACTGCGCGGTCGTGCTGCCGGAGCTGCTGCGGCGCGGGGTGCAGGTGGACATCGTCACCGACCAGACCTCGGCCCACGACCCGCTGTCGTACCTGCCCGAGGGCATCGACCTCGGCGACTGGCACGACTACGCGGACAAGAAGCCGGAGGAGTTCACCGACCGGGCCCGGGCTTCGATGGCCAAGCACGTCGAGGCCATGGTCGCGTTTCAGGACGCCGGCGCCGAGGTGTTCGACTACGGCAACTCGATCCGCGACGAGGCCCGGCGGGGCGGCTTCGAGCGGGCGTTCGCGTTCCCCGGCTTCGTGCCCGCCTACATTCGCCCGCTGTTCACCCAGGGCAAGGGCCCGTTCCGGTGGGCCGCGCTGTCCGGCGACGCCAAGGACATCCACGCCACCGACCGGGCCGTGCTCGACCTGTTCCCGGACAACGACCGGCTGCACAAGTGGATCAACGCCGCCCAGGAGCGGGTCGCGTTCCAGGGCCTGCCCGCCCGCATCTGCTGGCTCGGCTACGGCGAACGAGACCAGGCCGGGGCCCGGTTCAACGAGATGGTGGCCTCCGGTGAGCTCAGCGCCCCGGTCGTCATCGGCCGTGACCACCTGGACTGCGGATCGGTGGCCTCCCCGTACCGCGAGACCGAGGCCATGGCCGATGGGTCCGACGCCATCGCCGACTGGCCGCTGCTCAACGCGCTGGTCAACACGGCCTCGGGTGCCTCCTGGGTGTCGCTGCATCACGGTGGCGGCGTCGGGATCGGCCGGTCGATCCACGCCGGCCAGGTGACCGTGGCCGACGGCACCCCGCTGGCCGCGGCCAAGATCGAGCGGGTGCTCACCAACGACCCCGGCATGGGCGTGATCCGGCACATCGACTCCGGCGACGCCGCCGACGACGCCCCGCTGCGGGCGCACCCGGACGGCGGGGTCAGCGTGCCGATGGAGCACTCGTGACGTTCGACCGGCTGTGGGACGACCTGGCCCCGGTCGGCCGGGAGCGGTCGACCGGCGGCTACCGGCGGTTCGCCTGGACCCCGGCCGACGGGACGCTGCGCGAGTGGTTCGCGGGCGAGGCCGCCGCGCGCGGGCTCGACCTGGTCACCGACCGGGCCGGCAACCAGTGGGCCTGGTGGGGTGACCCGGACCGTTCCGGGCCCGGGGTCGTGGTCGGCTCGCACCTGGACTCGGTGCCCGACGGCGGCGCGTTCGACGGGCCGCTCGGCGTGGTCAGCGCGCTGCTCACGATCGACGCGCTGCGGGCGGCCGGTATCCAGCCGGCCCGGCCGGTCGGGGTGGTCAACTTCGGCGACGAGGAGGGGGCCCGGTTCGGCATCGCCTGCGCCGGGTCGCGGATGGTGACCGGCGCCCTGGCCCGGGACCGGGCGCTGGGGTTGCGGGACGGGGACGGGACCTCCATGGCCGCGGCGATGTCGGCGGCCGGGTTCGACCCCGCGCACGTCGGGCGGGACGAGGAGACCCTGGGCCGGGTCGGCTGCTTCGTCGAGCTGCACGTCGAACAGGGCCGCGGGCTGATCGACCTCGGCCGCCCGGTGGCGGTGGGCACCGGCATCTGGCCGCACGGGCGCTGGCGGATGGAGTTCGCCGGCCAGGCCAACCACGCGGGCACCACCCGGCTGGAGGACCGCCACGACCCGATGCTGGACTACGCGGCCGCCGTCCTGCAGGCGCGGCAGCTGGCCGGCCAGTACGGGATCGTGGCCACCTGCGGCAAGGTCGCCGTCGAACCCAACGGGGTCAACGCGATCCCGTCCCGGGTGCGGGGCTGGCTCGACGCCCGCGGCGCCGACGCCGACGCGGTCCGGGCCCTGGTCGCCGAGCTGTCGGCCGGCCGCGACGTCATCGAGGAGTCCTGGACCCCGGCCACCCCGTTCGACCCGGCGCTGAGCGACCGGTGCGCGGCCGTCCTCGGCGACGCGCCCCGGCTGGCCAGCGGGGCCGGGCACGACGCCGGGATCCTGGCTGAGGCCGGCGTGCCGGCCGCGATGCTGTTCGTGCGCAACCCGACCGGGATCTCGCACTCCCCGGCCGAGTTCGCCGAGCGGGACGACTGCCTGCTCGGCGTGGACGCGCTGACCGCGGTGGTGACCGACCTGGCCGGCGGCCAGGCCGGGCGGTTCGGGGTGTAATGGCCCATGATGGCCTAGGGTCCCCACCGAACTGGAGCGCTTTCGATGGATGAACTGGCGGCCACCGGCGCCGCGCCCGAAGCCGCCCGCGGCGCCGTGTTCAGCGAGTCCGGGCTGGCCGGGCCGTCTGGAACGTGCCCGGTGACGTGCGCCCGCTGCCAGCCAGCGACGCCCCCGAACCGCTGGGGCGGCCGCTGGTACCGCTCAAGGCGGCATCGCCGCGGCTGAGCCATGAGCTGTTCACCAGGCTGCTGCGCTACGGCGCGCCGCAGCCGACCCAGGCCGGCGACGTGCTGTTCGAGGCGGGCGACGCGGACGTCGACCTGATCGTGGTCGGCCGGGGTCGGTGGAGGTCATCCGGGCCGCCACCGCCGACGTGCCCGCGGAGATCGTGGCCAAGGTCGAGGCGGGCGGCTTCGTGGGTGAGCTGAACCTGCTGACCGGGCAGAACCTGTACCTCTCGTGCCGGGTGCGGGAGGCGGGGACGGTCTACCGGGTCTCCGCCGACCGCCTGCGCCAGCTGATGTCGAACGACGGTGAGCTGTCCGACATCGTGTTCAAGGCGCTGATCGCCCGCCGGGAACTGCTGCGCCGCAGCACCGCGGCCCGGGGGCTGGAGATCGTCGGCCACCCCCGGTCCGCCGCCGCGCTGGCCCTGCGGACCTACGCCGCCCGGCAGCGGCTGATCCACCTGTGGTTCGACGCCAGCACCCCGGCCGGCCACGCGATGATGCGGTCCTCGGGGCTGACCGAGGACGACCTGCCCGCGGTGGTCATGTCCGGCGCCACGCTGAAGCGCACCACCCCGGGCGAGCTGGCCGGGAAGCTGAACCTCAGCTTCCACCGCTCGTCCAGCGAGCCGGCCGACGTCACGATCGTCGGCGCCGGGCCGGCCGGGCTGGCGGCCGCCGTCTACGGTGCCTCCGAGGGTCTGGCCACCGTGCTGCTGGACGCCGTCGGCACCGGTGGGCAGGCCGCCGCCAGCTCCCGGATCGAGAACTACTTCGGCTTCCCGTTCGGCCTGTCCGGCGCCGACCTGACCGGCCGGGCCGTGCTCCAGGCGCTGAAGTTCGGCGCTCAGCTGGCCAGTCCCTGCCCGGCGGTCCAGCTCGACACCGACCCGGCCGGACGCGGCGGCCTGCTGCGCCTGCACCTGCCCGGCGACGACTTCATCGACAGCAAGGTCGTCGTCATCGCGACCGGGGCCCGCTACCGGGCGCTGCCGCTGGACCGCTGGTCCGACTTCGAGGGCGCGGGCATCTACTACGCCGCCACCGAGCTGGAGGCCCGCGGCTGTGCGGGCAGCCCGGTCACGGTGGTCGGCGGGGCCAACTCGGCCGGCCAGGCCGCGCTCTACCTGGCCGGGCGGGGCAGCGAGGTCTCGCTGGTCGTCCGCGGCCCGGACATCGCGGCCGAGATGTCGGCCTATCTGGTCGACCGGATCCTCAGCCACCCCCGGGTGACGGTGCGGACCCAGAGCGAGGTCACCCGGCTCGACGGCAGCGACTTCCTGGAGGAGGTCACCATCACCGACCGGACGGCCGGGACGACCCGGATCCAGTCGTGCTCGGGCCTGTTCTGCTTCATCGGCGCCGAGCCGGCCACCAGCTGGCTGACCGGGATCGCGACCGACGACAACGGCTTCATCCGGACCGATGTCGAGCTGACCGACGACGACCTCGGCCCGGCCTGGGCCGGCCGCGGACGGCGGCCGCTGCCGTTCGAGACCAGCGTGCCTGGTGTGTTCGCGGTGGGCGACGTCCGCTCCGGCTCGATGAAGCGGGTCGCCGCCGCCACCGGCGAGGGCGCCAGCGCGATCGCCTCGGTCCACAAGGCCATCGCCGCGCTTCGCTGAGCCGCGCTTCGCTGAGCCGCCGCGCTTCGCTCAGCGGAGGCTCTTGATCATCTTCATCGTGATCCGGGAGTCGACCCGGGCGATGGCCGGGTCGCCGAGCAGACGTGTGGTCAGCCAGCGCTCGTAGGCGTCGGAGTCGGCGACCTGGACCCGGATCAGGTAGTCGGGCAGCCCGAACATACGCCGCAGCTCGACGACCTCGTCCATGGCGGCGACCCGCGCCTCGAACGCCTCCACCGTGGCCAGGTCCTTACTCGCGATTTCGGCCTGCAGCAGGACCTCGAAGCCGCGGCCGAGCGCGGCCAGGTCGATGGTGGCGGCGTAGCCGGTGATCACCCCGTCAGCCTCCAGCCGTCGCACCTGCCGCAGGCAGGGGACGATGACCTGGGCGGGACGGCCCGGAGACCGCCGATCCGACCTCGCCGTCGCGGCCAGGGACGCGGGGGTCGCCATCACCGTCACCTTGCGCGCCGCGCCGTTCGTGATCAAGTCCCGTCTGAACGGCTCGCAACTGCTGGCCGACGTCGGGCGCTGGATGCCCCTCGGGGCCGTCGTCATCCTGGCCATCTACGCCCTGGCCGGGATCAAGGTCACGGGGCCGGGCCACGGCGTGCCCGAGATCGCCGGGGTAGCGGTCACGGTCGCCGTACGCCTGTGGCGCCGCACCATGGTGCTCAGCATCGTGGCCGGCACCGCGGCCTGCCTGCTGCTCGCCAACGGCGTCATCCCGGCCTAACGTCGGCAGACATGACCCTGGAGAACAAGCTCACGCTGGTGACCGGCGCCGCATCCGGCATCGGGCGCGCCGTCGCCCTCAACTTCGCCGCGGCCGGGGCCCGGGTGGCCGCCGTCGACCGCGACCCCGGCGGCCTGAAGGAGACCCTGGATCTGGTCGGCGCCGGGCCTGCCGCCGGCCCGGCGCTGGGATTCGAGGTCGACCTGGCCGATCCGGCTCGCATCCTCCGGTTGCGCGACGACCTCATCGCCCAGGCCGGCCTGCCCGACGTGATCGTCAACGCGGCCGGGTTCGACCGGGTCGAGCCGTTCCTGGCCAACGACGACGCGCTGTGGACCAGCCTGGTCAGCGTCAACTTCCTCGGCCCGGTCCGGCTGTGCCACGCCTTCCTGACCTCGATCGTCGAGGCCGAGCGGACCGTCAAGATCGTCAACATCGCCTCGGACGCCGGCCGGGTCGGCAGTACCGGCGAGACCGTCTACGCCGGCACCAAGGGCGCGATCATCGCGTTCACCAAGTCCCTGGCCCGCGAGATGGCCCGGTACCGCATCAACGTCAACTGCGTCTGCCCGGGCCCGACCGACACCCCGCTGTTCCGCACCCTGCCGGACAAGATCCAGACCGGCCTGGAACGGGCCATTCCGTTCCGGCGGCTGGCCACCCCGGGCGAGATCGCCGACGCGGTGGCCTTCTTCGCCTCCGGCGCGGCCGACTACGTCACCGGCCAGACCCTCAGCGTCTCCGGCGGCCTGACCATGGCCTGAGCCGTCACCGCCCCGCTCGTCACTTGTTGCCGGGGACGCCGTACGAAGGCGCCGCGGTCGGGTCCAGCGCCCGGGTGATGTAGTCGTCGCGCTGGGGCAGCCAGACGTCGAGCAGGGCGGTGAGGTCGGCCAGCGGGTCGGCCGACCAGTCGACGCGCAGGTCAGTGACCCGCCAGCCGGAACCGTTGATGACCGACAGACCCGCCGAGTGGACGGGCCCGGCCTCGCCGCCCGCCGCCACGGCCGCGCGCAGCGCCGCCAGCAGGCGGGTCTCGATCGGGCCGTCGGCGGCCAGCCAGGCTTCGACCAGGCGCCGGGGCACCTCGGCGGCGGCCAGCAGGTTGCCGGCCGCGGCCGCGCCACCGTCGGCGTACTCGCCGACCATTCCGAGGGCGCTGCGGCCGGAGTGGATGGCCGCCCCTCCCCCGGCGTCGAGCGCGATCAGCTGCCGGAACTCGGTGAACGGCTCGCTGGCCACCACCCGCTCGATGGCCGTGGCCGCGCTGGCCCCGGCGGCGAGCAGGCCGAGCAGCTTGGGGCCGAGCCGGGGGTCGGTGACGTTCTGCGACAGCACCGCGCCCGCGCCGTCAGCCAGGTGCACGCAGCGGGCCGCCACGGCCGGGGACGACGAGCAGATCACCGCGCCGAACGCGCCGCTGGCCGGGTCGCGCGCCGCCAGTGAGAACGTCACGTGCCCGCCCGTGCCGACAGGACCGCGGTGGCATCGATCTCGACCAGCCACTCCGGCCGGGCCAGGGCCGAGACGACCAGGCCGGTCGAGACCGGGTACACCCCCTTGAGCCACTTGCCCATCGTGCGGTAGACGGTCTCGCGGTACCGGATGTCGGTCAGGTACACCACGACCTTCACGATGTCCTCCATCGTGCCGCCGGCCTCGGTGACCAGGGTCTTGATGTTGGCCATGGCCTGGTCGGTCTGGGCCTCGAGGTCACCGGCGCCGACGTTCGCGCCGGTGCCGAGATCCTGGCCGATCTGGCCGCGGATGTAGACGACCCCGTTGGCCACGACGGCCTGGCACAGGTCGTTGTCGAGGTTCTGCTCGGGATAGGTGTCCCTGGTGTTGAACGGGCGGATGCGGGTGTGCTTCACGGTCAGCTGGCCTCTCTGCCCGCCGGGCCGGTTCGCCCTGGCGGGTCGATGGCGGTGTAGGTGGCGTAGCGGCGCTGGATGCCGATCTGGTCGGCGATGTAACGGGCGTCGTGCCACACGCCCCAGATGAAGCTGGAGCCGCGCCGGGACAGCCAGGGCAGGCCCAGGAAATAGACACCCGGCTCGCTGGACACCCCCCGCTGATGCCGGGGCCGGCCGCTGGCGTCGAAGGCGTCGACCTGCAGCCACCCGAAATCGGTGGCGTAACCGGTGGCCCAGAGGACCGTGGTGACCCCGGCGCCGGCCAGGTCCAGTTCGCGCAGGGGGCTGGTCACGCAGTCCGGGTCCGGGCGCAGCACCCGGGCTTCCGGCTCCTCGGGGAGGTCGAGACCGTTGCGGGCGACGTAGGCGTCGGCCTGGTCGAGCACGGAGAAGTAGTTCGCGTCGCCGGTCGCGATGCTGTCGCGCAGGTCGGCCCGGAAGCGCACGATGCCATCGGTGCAGGAAAGGGCTGGGCCGGCCAGCGTGATGCCCTGGGCGGCGAGGTCGCGGAAGTCAACGGTGTGACCGCCGTGGGCGCCGCTGACCGCGATCGTCACGTGCTCCGCGCCCAGGGGCGGAGTGGAGATGTCCCACTTGCCGAGGACCCCGAGCCACCAGCAGTAATCCCGCCCGCGGTAGCGGCGGGGCGGCCGGTCGTGCGGGCCGACCGACAGGTAGACCTGCCGCCCGGACTCCTGCAGCTCGGCGGCGATCTGCACGCCCGAGGCGCCCCCGCCGACCACGAGGACGTTGCCGTCCGGGAGCTGGCCGGGGTGGCGGTAGCGGGCGGAATGGAGCTGCTCGACCGGGGCGGCGGCGGGCACGATCGGCGGGACCACGGGTTTCTGGAACGGCCCGGTCGCCGCGACCACGAAGCGGGCCCCGAGCTCGCCGTCGGACGTCTGCACCATGAAGCCGGGACGGCCGTCGTGCTTGCGCACCGAGGTCACCTCGACCCCGCAGCGGACCGGGGCCGCGACCTTGGTGGCGTAGGCCTCGAAGTAGTCGGCGATCTGCTCCTTGCCCGCGAAGGCACCGGGAGCGAGGTCGAACTCCAGCCCGGGGAACCGGTCATGCCAGGCGGGCCCGTTCGCCACCAGGGAGTCCCAGCGCCAGGAACGCCACCGCTCGGCGATCCGGCCCCGCTCCAGGACCACGTGCGGCACCCCCGCGTTACCGAGGTGCTCGCTCATGGCGATACCGGCCTGACCTCCGCCGACGACGGCGACTTCGACCTCTTCCACGCTCATGATGTCACCCTTCGCCAGGCCGCCCATCTGTCCAACATGGCCATCTTGTCTCAGCGAGCTGATTTATTTATCGAAGGTCTGGTGCATGGCCGCATCTGACCGTGCGGTCACCCCCAAAAGCTGCGTCCCATGCCGAGCGGCATTCCGGTCACCCTCACCAGCACCGCCGGCAGAAACTTACGGCTGCGACGTATCAGCGGCCGGAGCGCGTGCTCCGCATCCCGGAAGCACCAATGGCCGAGGCACCAGACAGGGACCGGCCAGATCAGAGACGGGGCCCGACATGACGCAAGTATCTGCGCACGCAGCCGCGACGACACCAGAGCGCATCGTCGCCATTGCCGAAGCGAACCTGGGAAAAGGCGCGTGCTCGAAGAACAGCGCTGGCGGGAACGGCTTCTACACGAGTTCCAACGGCGCCGGCGGTCAACCCGAAGCCTGGTGTGCTGACTTCGTCAAATGGGTCTGGGCCGAGGCAGGCATGGACGTCGAGTGGTTGACCCCGGCGGCGGGGAGCTTCGGCGAATACGGGCCGGTCATGACCACGCCGCAGGTCGGAGACGCGGCGCTGTACAACTACGACGGTCAGGGGTATGCCGATCACGTGACGCTCGTCGTCGCGGTCAATGCCAATGGCACCTACCTGCGCATCGGGGGCGATGAAGGTAATCATCACTCGTACTCCACCACGACCGTCGACCGGGACGGCCCGTTCAAGTCCAAGGTCGGGAACACTGACTCGGGCCAGAAACTCAGCGGCTTCGTCCGCCCACGCCGCGTCGGGCAGGGCAGTCCATGGGTCCCCCTCGTCGTCGACGGCGAATTCGGTCCGATGACGAAAAGGGCGCTGCAGTGGAAGCTCAAGATCGTCCAGAACGGAACCTTCGGGCTCGAACAAAAAACGGCACTCCAGCGCTACCTGCATGTGGCGGTAAACGGTGACTTCGACCAGGACAGCATCAGTGCGCTGCAACGGCACATCGGTGTGCGGCAGAACGGCCTGTGGACCCCGTGGACGACCAAGAACCTTCAGCAGGCCCTCAATGACGGCAAGTTCTGAGGGCCCTGGACGCTTCTAGAGGCCGGTGATGGACCAGTTGATCGTCTCCGGGCTCACCAGCGGGGTGCCCACTTCCAGCTGAAGGTTCTCGTGCGAGCCGAGCGGCACGTTACGCGGGTTTCCCTGCCAGACCCGGCCGTTCACGATCGCGGTGACTTTGCCCTTGGCCGGCCCCGCCTGCCCGGCCGACAGCGGCTGACCCCACTCGTCGAAGAAGTCGCCCAGCGTGAAGGTCCGGTGCACGGGTGACTCGATGTGGATGATCCCGTCGGCGGCGTGCGTGTGCAGCCAGTAGAAGCAGCTGCCCGAGTCGGTGAACGCCCCGGCCTGGCGTCTGCTGCGCGACCCCGTGGGGAATGCCGATCCCGGCCAGCCGGGAGGAGTACAGCGCCCAGCTGATGGGCGAAGCCCTGGATGACGCGGGCGACACCGAGGTGGTGCTCTCCCACTTCGTCGAAGCGATGGACGGCGAGCAGGCCGCCGCCCTGCGGGCCGCGCTGGACAAGCTGGCCGGGCCGCCGGCGTGATCGCCGGATCTCGGGAGGCGATCGACCGCCTCGGGCGCAGTCGCATCGCCGTTCACCTGGCCCGGACCGGCTCGTCTACGGCGAATGGCTGCGCCGCGAACAACGGCGGGTCGAGGCCCGCGAGCAGCTACGGGCCGCCCACAACCTGTTCGACCGGTTCGGGGCCACCGCCTTTGCCGGACGAGCCCGGCGGGAGCTGCAGGCGACCGGTGAGACGGTGCGCAAACGCGCCGTGGACACCCGCGATGTCCTTACCGGGCAGGAGGCGCAGGTCGCGACCGACTTATCGTGCTGCAGCCTGTCCTACTTGCTGGGGGTGGACCAGTTGAATCCGTTGGCGGTGGAGGTGTGGTAGCGCTGGTTGTCGGTGCCGTTGCCGGCCAGGACGATGGTGCCTTTCCACCAGCCGGGAGGGCTGGCGGTGACGTGAAAGCTGGCGGAGCCGGTCAGTTTCGGCTCGGACTGAGAAGGGGCCGACCAGTGCACCCCGTCCACGGTGGCCGTGTAGTAGGTCTGGTTGTTGGTCCCGGTGCCGGTCACGGTGACCTGGCCTTTCCACCAGCCGGGGGCGTCGGCGTTCACATGGAATTGGATAGCGCCGCCGCCCCAGCCGAGTGAGGCCAGCTGGGCGATGGTGCCGTTGTACTGATTACAGTCACAGGTGCCGACGCCGGGCACGTTGTAGGAGTTGGTGAATTGCCACAGGGTGTGCGGGGTGGACGGCGCCTTGGAGTTGTAGTCGGCGATCCACTGGACCGGGAGAACCCCGGCGCTCTGACCAAAGCTGAGACCGGTGTAGGTCCACAGGTAATTAGAAATGCCCGAACCATAAAGGGCAATCATCTCGTTGTACCAGGCGGTGAGCATGGACTTGCTGCCTTCTTCGAAGTCGGCAACGAAGACTTCGCCTTTCTGAATGGCGCCCACCAGATTGTGAAAAGCTTGAGCTTGCGAAGCACCCGATTGGCCGGATACGAGGTATTGATAGATACCCATGAATTGGATACCGGCCTTGTGCAGGTCAGACCGGCGGGCACCGCCGTACCAAGCGCCGTCGGTATGGGCGTCACCGTACAGGCCGCGTATCATGATGCCATGTGACCACTTAACGTAAGTCGCGTCGTCAATATCAGGCTGAAACTCAGATACGTCAGCGAGATAAATACTCATGGCTAATATAATACCACTGGCGACGGTGCATTTATTAATAAGTGCGATTGTCCTGGATACCTGGGCGTGTGCTCCAAATATGCTTGATTGTGGCCGCATGGCCCTCCTAGCGGCGATCTGACGCAATTTCGCTGACGGCGGGCTGGCCCGCCGGGCCGGGCGGGGCGGGCTGGGATGGGCCGGTCCCGCGGGCGAACAGAATGCCGACCGCGGCCGCGGCCAGGACCGCGAGCGCGGCCGAGTAGACCAGGGCCGTCGAGTGCAGCCCGAAACTCGTGGTCGCGACGCCGGCGATCAGCGCGGGCACGCTGAAGGCCAGGTAGCCCACGACGTAGATGGCCGTCACCAGGCCGGCCCGGTCGCTGGGCTCGGCCAGGGCGGTGACCACGCGGAACGACCCGAGAAAGGCCAGGCCGAAGCCGATCCCGGCGACGGCGCTGCCGGCCAGGAAGACGGCGGAGGCCGTCGCCGCGATCGCACCGCAGGTCACGGCCATGCCCGCCAGCAGGAACAGGCAGCCGGTCAGCATCGTGGTCCGGGGGTTGATGTTGCGCAGCAGCAGGGCGGCCCCGGCCCCGGTGCCGCAGAGCAGGAAGATCACCAGCCCGCCCCACAGCAGGTTCGGTGAACCCGTGGCCTGGGCGGCCAGGGCCTGCCCGAGCGACAGGTACAGGCCCCCCAGCGCCCACCCGGTGACGATGCAGGGCACGGCCGCGAAGAAGGTACGCCGGGCCGGCCGGGGCACGACGACACGGGGCCGCAGCGAAGCCAGCACCCCGGGACGCCGGGACCCCGGCTCGGGGATGAACGGCACGAAGGCGATACCGGCCACGAACACGGCCAGCAGCACCCACCAGACCAGGTGGGTCGGCGCCGGGGCGTACTGGACCAGCGCGCTGGTGACCAGCCCGCCCAGGGCCAGGCCCAGGCTGGAGAAGACGCTGGTCACCAGCGGCGCCCGGTGGCTACCGGGTGGCTGCAGGTCGATCAGGGCGGCACCGGTCGGGCCGGTGGCCAGCCCGCTGGCGATGCCCTGCAGAGACCGGGCCGCGAACAGGGCCCCGGTGCCGTGGGCGACCAGGAAGACCGCGCAGCCGGCGATGCTGAAGACCAGCGCCACGACGATGACCGGGAGCCGGCCCAGATGATCAGACACCGACCCGAAGAACAGCAGCGTGACCAGCAGGACCAGGACGTACACGGCGAACACCGCGGTCAGCGTGGCGGCCGAGAAGTGGAACCGCTGCTGGTACACGTCGTACAGCGGCGACGCCGCGGCCGAGGCGAAGAACACCATCAGAAACACCCCGGCCAGGATCCAGAATGCGGCTGGCCTGGGCAGTGTCACGCGTCTCGACCACACGGATAGGTGCAACTTCCGCGCCCCGGCCCCTGTTCCTGTCCGCAGGAACTGACAACTAGGGAATTTCTCCAGGGAATTTGCTCTCGGCTAGATCGAACTGTCCCGGACCAGCGGGGCAGCAGCGGGCTCGGCGCGTCGGTGTGGGACACGTACAGGTGATCTCGCGCCCGGGTGCAGGCGACGAACAGCACGCACCGTTCTCGCTGCAGGTTCTGGGCGCGAGTCAGCGGGTCCCCGTCGTCGGTGGCGATGGTGGCCGGATCGGGGACCACACCCTCCTCGACGCCGATCACCGCGACGGCCCGGAACTCCAGGCCCTTCATGGCGTGCATGGTGCCGGCCGGACGCCCGCGGTCCCGCCGCGGCCGGTGATCGAGGTGGTCTCGACGCCAGCCGCGCTGAGGGCCTCGCGGGCTTCCCGGACCAGGGCGGCGGAGCGGGCCGTGATCCCGATGGCGCCCGGCTCGATGCCCGCCGCCAGCCACGAGCGGACCCGGCCGGACAGGAGCACGAACTCCTCGTCCCGGGTGGCGGCCCGGCGGACCAGGGGCCGCTGGCCGTGCAACGGGGACCGGTAGCCGAGCAGGGAGTCGACCTCGCCGTCCAGACCGGTGACCGGGTCGGAGCCGAGCAGCGGCATGGCCCAGGCCAGGATCTCCTGGGTCGTGCGGTAGTTCAGGGACAGCTTCCGGCTCCGGCCCCGCACGCTGATCCGCAGGGCGGCCAGGGACACCCGGTTGGGGTAGATGCGCTGGTGCGGATCGGCCGCGATGAACAGGTCGTCCGGCCCGTCGGCGACCGCGGCCCGGAGCAGCCGCCAGTGCGCCGAGTGCAGATCCTGGGCCTCGTCGACCAGGACGTGGCGGTAAGGCGGCGTTCC
>CAWHFP010000021.1:0-403448 GCA_963828445.1 uncultured Actinomycetes bacterium | reverse complement strand
GGCCCCAGCCTGGTGTGGACGTAACGCAGGATCTCGGCCGCGTGCCGGTCGAAGATCGCGGCGAAGCAGTCCGGTTCACGCCGCGACCGCTCGATCAGCTCCGCATCGCTGGGCTCGGCGTCAGCGGACTTGGCGTCAGCGGATTCTGCCGGGCCAGACCGGGCCCGTCCGGCCCCGGTGCGGCCGGACGGCATGACCCACTCCGTCACCACGGCGAAGATCTGTTCATGGTTGCTCCCGTCGTGTGCTTCCACCCTTACTCACCCGCGGCCGCCCGGGGAGTTTCGCCGGGGACGGTTACAGTCGTGACATGCCGGAAATCCACGCGGCCCGGCGGGCCCGGGCCCAGGCTCAGCTGGCCGAGCTCGAAGCCGACGCCGTCCTGATCACCGCTCCGCCCAACGTCCGGTACCTGACCGGGCTGGCCAGCTCCAACGCGGCCCTGCTGCTGCCCGCCGACGGCGGGGGAGTGCTGGCCACCGACTCCCGCTACCAGCTGGCCGCCCAGCGGGACGCCGCCGACCTGGAGCTGGTGCTGGGGCGGTTCATCGAGCCGCTGCTGGCCACCGAGGCCGTGCGGCGCGGGTGGCGCCGCCTGGCGGTGGAGACCCACCACCTGACCGTCGACCAGTATGAGCAGGTCGGCGCGGCGGCCGACGACGCCCACCTGGTGACCTTCGGTAAAAAAATCGAGGAATTGCGGACGGTCAAGGATCCGTCCGAGCTGGAGCTGATCGCGACCGCCTGCCGGATCACCGACCAGGCCCTGGCCGACGTGCTGCCGCTGATCCGGCCGGGCCTGAGCGAGCACGGGCTGGCCGTCGCGCTGGATCACCGCCTGGCCGAATTGGGCGCGGACCAGTCGGCCTTCGACACCATCGTGGCCAGCGGGCCCAACGGGGCCCTGCCCCACCATGTGCCGTCCGGGCGGCCGCTGCGCCGCGGCGACCTCATCACCATGGACTTCGGCGCCCAGTTCGCGGGCTACCACGCGGACATGACCCGGACCGTGGCCCTGGGGGACCCCGCGGACTGGCAGCGGGACCTCTACCAGCTGGTGGCCACGGCCCAGCGGGCCGGCTGCCTGGCGGCCCGGCCCGGGGCCGGACTGCGCGAAGTGGACGCGGCCGCCCGGGACGTGATCGCCGAAGCCGGGCACGGCGAGCACTTCGGCCACGGGCTCGGGCACGGTGTCGGGCTGGAAGTGCACGAAGCACCGATGATCGGGTACGGAAGTACGGGTAAGCTTGAGGATCGTGTTTCGGTAACCGTCGAGCCCGGTGTTTACCTGCCCGGCCAAGGCGGTGTCCGGATCGAGGACGTGCTGATCGTAGGGGCCGGTGCGGCCGACGGCGCAGCGGAGATCCTCACCAGGACCACCAAGGAACTTCTCGCCCTGTTATGGGCGGGCACAACGGGCATAGGCGGAGACGGCAGACGTGGCGACGAGCAACGACCTCAAGAACGGCATGACCCTGAACATCGACGGCAACCTGTGGACGGTCGTCGACTTCCAGCACGTGAAGCCGGGCAAGGGCGGGGCCTTCGTCCGGTCCAAGCTCAAGAACGTGATGACCGGCAAGGTGGTCGACCGGACGTTCAACGCGGGCGTCAAGGTCGACGTGGCCAACGTCGACAAGCGGGACATGCAGTACCTGTACCGCGAGGGCGACGACTACGTGTTCATGGACATGACCGACTACGACCAGCCGCACGTGCCCGCGGCCACCGTGGGCGACGCCGCCAACTACCTGCTCGAGGAGCAGATGGTCACGATCGCCTTCAACGATGGCGTGCCGCTGTACGTGGACCTGCCCGCGGCCGTGGAGCTGAACGTCAGCTCGACCGACCCGGGGCTGCAGGGGGACCGGTCCACCGGCGGCACCAAGCCCGCCAAGCTGGAGACCGGGGCCGAGATCCAGGTCCCGCTGTTCATCTCCACCGGCGAGAAGATCAAGGTCGACACCCGGACCGGCACGTACCTCGGCCGAGCCTGACCACGTAGACGACGACGGTGCCCGCTCGGAGTAAGGCGCGTAAGCGCGCCCTGGATGTGCTGTTCGAAGCTGAGCTGCGTGGTGAGCCGGTGCTGGAGCTGCTGGCCGAGCGCTCGGCGGCCAAGCCCGATGACAGCCCCCCGGTGCCGGAGTACGCCGCGGAACTGGTCCGCGGCGTCGAGGCTCACCGGGAACGGATCGACGAGCTGCTGGCCGCCTACGCCGAAGGCTGGACGCTGGACCGGATGCCCGCGGTCGACCGCAATACGCTGCGTATCGGCGTCTACGAGCTGCTGTGGTCCGATGACATCCCGGACGGCGTGGCCATCAGTGAGGCGGTCCAGCTGGCCACCGACCTGTCCACCGACGGCTCCCCGGCGTTCGTCAACGGTCTGCTGGCCCGCCTGCTGAAACTGAAGCCGGAGCTGACTCTCTGAGCGGTGCCGCTCAGCGGACGCCGCTCAAAGGACGGAGCCGCTCAGACGGCGGCGAACCGGATCCGCAGGCCGGTCTTGCGGATCACCTGGCGGAACCAGACCGCGCACAGCCCGGCCCCGACCACCACGCCGCCCACGGTGACCGCGGTGTAGAGGACCAGGAACAGGGTCAGTGGCTCGGTCATCATCATGACCGACAGGCCCACGGTGGTCAGGAAGAACAGTCCCGCCCACAGCCAGGTGGCGCCCTGGAAGAAGCGGTGCAGGGCCGGGTAGTGGGTGGACGGCTGGCGGAGCGCCACGACCTCGGCGGCCAGCCGCGCGATGAGCGGCTTGCGGGTCGGGGCCGTCCGCGCGAACAAGACGCACATGACCAGGTTGGCCAGCGGGAACTGAAGCAGGAAGAAGAACACGTTCCCGGTGCTGACCACCACCGCGGCCTGCACCGTCATGACCAGAGCGGAGATCGTGACCAGGCCCGGCACGGTCCCGGTGACCACCTTGCGGACCACCGCGACCAGCCACATGATGGCGGCCGCCGCGATCATCGCCGCGTTCCGCCCGGCGAGCTCCTGGCCGATGACGTAGCCAACGCCGGGCAGCCCCACCGATTCGGTGAGGTTCCAGACCACCGTCCGCATCAGACGGCAAGGGCGCGGCAACTCAAGGTGCTCAGCCATGGCGAAGAGAATAGTTGCTCTGGCTGGGGGGAGCCCGCATATCCCGTCAGAGTGTCTGAAGTCCATAAGGATTTCGCCGGTGACCTGGGACGCGGTTGGGCGGAGACCCAAAAATGTCCCCGGACGGCACTACATTGAAGCCACGGGGCGATCAGGAGGTGCGGTGGAGGTTCAGCTCGGCCGGCGAGACGGCACGCGCGGGTCCGTGGTCTGGGACGTGCTGCGCGACGTGCTCGCGGCCCGCGCCGCCCAGACCGGCCAGGACCAGCTTGACGTGGTGGACGCGGGCGGGGGCACCGGCGGATTCGCGGTGCCACTGGCCACCCTCGGGCACCACGTGACCGTGGTCGACCCGAGCCCGGACGCGCTGGCCGCCGCTCAGCGGCGGGCGGCCGAGATGGACGTGCGCATCAGCGCCATCCAGGGCGAGGCCGCGGGCCTGGACAGCGTGGTCGGGGAGCAGACCGCCGACCTGGTCATCTGCCACAGCGTGCTGGAGTACGTGGACTCGCCTCCGGACGCCCTGGCCGCCATCACCCGCGTGCTGCGGCCGGGCGGCACGGTCAGCGTGCTGGCTTCGGGGGTGGTCGCCTCGGTGCTGCACCGGGCGCTGGCCGGCCGGTTCGACGAGGCCCGGGCCCTGCTGGAAGGGACCGGACCGACCGGGGACGGGGCCGCGCCGCGCCGGTTCACGCTGCCCGGCCTGATCGCGCTGATCGAGTCGGTCGGGCTGACCCCGGGCCCGGCCCACGGCGCGGAGATCTTCGGCGGGCTGGTGCCGAGCGCGCTGGCCGAGGCCGATCCCGGCGCGGCCGAGTCGCTGCGGGCCCTGGAGGCGGCGGCGGCCACCTACCCGGCGCTGCGGGACATCGCGGCCAAGCTGCACGTGCTGGGGCGACGTTAGGACGGCCGTCATGACCGCTCCCGATGACACTGGCTGTCACATCCTGCACGTGGATATGGACGCCTTCTACGCCAGCGTGGAGATCCGGGACCGGCCCGAATTGATGGGCAAGCCGGTCATCGTCGGCTCGCCCAACGGGCGCGGCGTGGTCCTGTCGGCCTCCTACGAGGCGCGCAAGTTCGGGGTCCGGTCGGCCATGCCCGGGGCGGTGGCCCGGCGCCGGTGCCCGCAGGCCATCTTCGTGCCGCCCCGCCGGGGGATCTACAGCGAGGTGTCCAAGCAGGTCATGGCGGTCTTCCGGTCGGTCACCCCGGTGGTCGAGCCGCTGGCCCTGGACGAGGCCTTCCTGGACGTGTCCGGGGCCCGGCGGCGGCTGGGGTCACCGGCTTGGATCGGCGCGGCCATCCGGCGGCAGGTCGAAGCCGAGCAGGGGCTGACCTGCTCGGTCGGGGTGGCGTCGTCCAAGTTCATCGCCAAGATCGCCTCGGTACGGGCCAAACCGGATGGGCTGCTGGTCGTCCCGGCCGACGGCGTGCTGGACTTCCTGCACCCGCTGCCGGTGTCGGCGCTGTGGGGGGTCGGCCAGCGGACCGGCGAGACCCTGGCCCGGCTCGGGCTGCGCACGGTGGGAGACATCGCCCACGCCCCCCTGGACACTCTGCAGCAGCACCTGGGCGACGCGGTCGGCGCGCACCTGTCCGCCCTGGCCTGGGGCCGCGACCAGCGGTCGGTGACCCCGCACGCGCCGGACAAGAGCATCGGGGCCGAGGAGACGTTCGCTACCGACGTAACCGACCCGGACGTCATCCGCCGGGAACTGCTGCGGCTGTCGGAGCGGACGGCCCGGGCGCTGCGCGAGGGTGGCTGGGCCGGCCGGACGGTCACGGTCAAGCTGCGGCTGGGTAACTTCCGCACCATCACCCGGTCACGGACGCTGCCCGACCCCGTTGATCTGACCCGGACCATCTATGAGACCGCGTGTGCCCTGTACGAGGGTTCCGGCCTGGACGGGGCGGCCCGGTTGCGGCTGGTCGGGGTGCGGATGACCGGGCTGGCCGCGGCCTCGGGTGCCACCACCCAGCTGGCGTTCGACGACAAGCCCACCGGCTGGCGGGAAGCCGAGCGGGCCATGGACCAGATCACGCAGCGATTCGGCGCCGGCGCGGTCCGGCCCGCGGTGCTGGTGGACGGGGATTATGCCGAGGGTGGGCATCGTCCCAGCGAGTATCGGGAGGCGGAAGATTAGGTGCGCCGGCCGAACAAGGATGTGACCGCGGCGGGACACTCTTCCAAGCGGTGCTCCCGGACTCGTATTCTGGAGGTGGATCCCGGGAGACTGGTGACAGTCACCGTACCCGTGATCTTGCGGGCAAGGTTTCGTGGGAGGCGTCGTGCCGCTCTCTGAGCATGAACAGCGTCAGCTTGAGCAGATCGAGCAGGCGCTTTACAGCGAGGATCCAAAGTTTGTCCACGCGGTTCGCTCCAGCGATCCGCGTGTGCACTACAAGCGCCGGGCCGTTCAGGCCGTAGCCGGATTCGTGCTGGGTGTCGGGCTGTTGCTCGGCGGGGTCATTTCCCAGTACCTCTGGGTGGGCGTCGCTGGATTCGTCGTCATGCTCGTATGCAGCATGTGGGCCCTGACCAGCTACCGGCACATCAACGCGATGTCGGTCGCGGCGGGCCTCAGGCAGCCCCGGTCGTCAGCTCGGTCCCGCCGCCGTCAGCAGCGCCAGCAGCGCAAGGCGGGGATCCGGGTGGCTCAGCCCAGCCGGATGGAGCGGCTGGAAGAGCGCTGGCGCCGCCGCCAGGAGAACGGCGGCTGAGCCGGGGATTCAGTCCAGGTCGTGGTCGGACGGCTGGTCCAGCCGTGACCGCGCCCCGGGCCGGTGCCGCCGTACGTTCGACTGGGCCTGGGTGGCGGCTCCCGAGAGCCTGCCGCTCAGGTTCCGCAGTGGCACGTAGACCGACGCCGGGGTGAGCCGGGCCCGCCAGCGAGCCCGGCGGGTGGCGCTGACGGCCAGACCGTGCCGGATCAGCTCCAGGTCGGCCCGGGTCGGCGTTGCGCCCGGGGTATCGGCGTAACTGGCCCGCTCCTCGGCCAGTGCGACCCGGCCCAGGGCCTCGGCCGCGGGTGCGGCCAGTGGCGTGTCCGCGCTGACCCGCTGGGCTACCGCCCGGGGAGACTCGCTCGGCCGCCGGGCCACGTGGTAATCGGCCAGCTCATCGAGGGTCTCCCGCCAGACCGCGTGCGCGCGCTCCAGGTCGTCGGCGTAGGCCAGCCGTCGCTGGCGGACCAGGAACCGGCTGGCCGGCGGGGCGATGATGGCCACCGCGAGCAGGGCGGCCAGCGCCAGCCCGATCGGCTCGAGCGGGAAGCTGCCGTGCTTGGCCTTGGAGCCGGAGCCGCCCGCGCCGGTGCCCTCCTGGCTCAGGTGATCGTTCTTGGCGTTTTTGCCTTTGCTGTTCTTGGCGCCGTTCTGCCCGCCCGACCCGCTCGAACCGTTCGAACCGCTCGTACTGCCGACCCCGATGGGGCCCGTGATCTGCGGGACCGTGTAGACGGGGGGGACGGCGGTGCCCTGTCCGCCACTGCCGGACGGAGTGGGCTCAAACCGCATCCAGCCCAGGCCCTGGAAGTACAGCTCGGGCCAGGCGTGGGCGTCGCTGGTCTTGACCTGGTAGTTGTTGAGCTCCCCGGTCGAGGTGCCGGGGGTGAAGCCCACCGCGACCCGGGACGGAATGCCCAGCAGCCGGGCCAGCACGGCCATGGCGAACGCGAACTGCTGGCAGTACCCCTTCTTGGTCACGGTCAGGAAGTGGGTCAGGCCGGTCGCGTCGACCGGTTCCCTGACCTGCAGGCTGTAGGTGAAGTTACCGGTGTTGGTGAACCAGTTCTGCAAGGCCAGCGCCTTGGAGTACGGGTTGGTGGCGCCCTTGGTGACCTTGTCGGCCAGCGCGGTCAGCGACCGGAACGCGGCCGGCACGGTCAGGTCCTGGCTGGCGATGGCGGCGGGCGGACTCCCGACCCGGGCCAGCTGCTGAGCCGTGGGCTCCAGGTCCTGGCTGGTCACCGAGTAGGACAGCCCGGACAGCGAGTTGTTGAACCCGAACACCATGCCGGTGTCGTCGTTGACCACCCATTTCCCCGCCACCTTGACCTTGGTGGCCGGGTAGGGGAGGGGCAGGAAGCTGAGCGAGGCATCCTCGGACGCGGCGTCGCTGAACGTGATGTGCGTGGTCTGGGTGCTGATGATGGACTTGCTGGCCTGGGTCTCTCCCTGGGCCGTGGGCAGGGTCCCGGACGCCGGGCCGTCCGCGCTCACGTGCGGTTCGAGCTGCCACTGGGTGGTGGTCAGCTTGGACAGCACGTACATCTGCAGGTACTGCGGCTCGGGGTCGGTGGTGGTGTAGGTGAGCACCGATTCCGGCTGGCCCTCGTGCAGGTCCTGGGTCATCTGGGCCAGCGGGTCGGGGCCGATCCCGCCGCTGCCGCCGCCCAGCCCGGTGCCGGCGGGCCCGAACACGTTGACGTGGGCCGGGAACATCCGGTTGACCTGCAGCCCGGGGATGAACAGGGGCACGCACAGCGCCACCACGATCGACGCCATGCCGATGCGCCGCCCGGCCGAGGCCAGCGTGCTCACGTCCGAGGTCTTCACGCTGCCCGGTCCGGGCGTCCGCCCGGTGTTGGTGTCCGGGCGGCCGTAGCGGTCGGCCCGCCACAGGCCCACGGTGCGGCCCCAGCGCCCGATCCGGTCCCGGCCGTCCGCGGCCAGGATCAGCAGGTAGCCGGCGGTGGCCAGGAAGAACACCAGCGCGGTACCCCAGCCACTGCGGGCGGCCGGGGTGGTGGACGGCGCGATGAACAGCGCCAGCAGCGGCAGCCCGGCAACGGCTGCGCTGCGCACGCGCGCGGTCAGCACGTCGGCGGCCACCGCGGCCACCCCGATGCCCGCGGTGGACAGCAGCAGCAACCCGGTGGTGATCGGGACCGGCGGGGAGAAGCGGTCGGCGTCGGTCGTGCCGGAGATGGCCACGTGCCAGACGTGGGTCAGTGAGGCGGCGTTGGGGATGATCGCGAACCAGGACTGGCCCGGGGCGAACAGCAGGTTCAGGTAGAGCAGCAGCCCGGCCAGGCCCGCCACCACGCAGACCACCACCGGCAGCCGCCGGATCCGGGTGGCCAGGCCCACCGCGGCCACCACGATGACCGCGCCGACCCCGGCCCAGAACCACTCCATCCCGACGAACAGCGCGTACAGCGCGGTCGAGGCCAGGACCGTACCGGCCGCGGCCGCGAACGTGAGCCGGTAGTTCATGCGGTCTCCTCCGCGGCGGCGGTGGCCGGCGGATCCAGCCGGGCCGACGCCGGGACCGGGGCCTCGGTGCCGGCGGAGCGGCGCCGGAACCCGCCCGTGGCCGGGCTGTGCAGTTCCCGCCAGGCGTCAGCCAGGGACGTGCGGGAGGTGACGATCAGGACCCGCCAGCCGGCCGCGGTCAGGACGTCGGCCGCGGTGGGCCCGCCGTCCCGGCTGGCCCGGTCCCGGCCGGCCCGATCTTGGCCCGGCCCGCGGTGGTGGCGCCGTAGGGCCCGGTGGGCTCGCCGGCCCAGTTGGCGGTGTCCAGCAGCAAGGCCATGGCCGGGGCGGTACCGCGGTGGCTGGCCGCCAGCTGGCGGGCCTGCTCGGCCGACAGCGCGCCGGTGATGGCGATGACCTGACCCTGGCCGCTGTTCCGGATGGCGGCCAGCCCGCTGCTCAGGTCGGTGTTGCGCGAGGTCTTAACCACGGCCAGCCGTTCCAGCAGGGACTCCGCGGCCGGCCCGGCCGGGGCGGCGTCGCCGGTGTCGGTGATAAGCCGGGTCTCGATACCCTGCCCGACCAGGTGCACGCCGATGGAGGCGATCGCGCTCACCGCGAACTCAAACGACGACCAGGCCCCGCTGCGGCCCACGTGCGCCCGCCGCCGGGTGTCGAGCAGCAGCAGCGCCCGGTTGTGCCAGCGCTGCTCCTCGCGCCGGACCATCAGCTGGCCGTACCGCGCGGTGGAGCGCCAGTGCACCCGGCGCAGCTCGTCGCCGTCGCGATAGGCGCGGGGGGCGATGTCGTCCTCACCGGCGGCCGCGACCGTGCGCAGGCCGCTCTCCCCGTCGCCGAGCCGGTTGCCCGCGATCGAGACCCGGGGCAGCCGGACGATGGGCGGGGTCACCACCAGCGTGCTCTTGCTGGCGAAGGACCGGCCGATGGCCGACAGCCCGAAGCTGTCGGCCACCCGGACCTGGAGCGGGCCGATCGTGTACTTGCCCCGCTGGTCCATCTGGATCTTGTGGCTCAGATCCCGGCTGCCGCCCGGCTCGATGGACTCCAGCACGAACCGCGGCCGGGTCGCCAGCGAATCGGGGGTCAGGTCCTCGGCCAGCAGCAGCCCGGTGCGCAGCCGGGACACGTTGGACAGCCGCACCCGGGCCTCGGTGGTCTCCCCGGCCGGGATCCGCCGCGGCACCAGCTGCCGGGTACAGGACAGCCGGTACCGGGCCCGGCTCGTGGTCAGGGCCGACAGCACCGGCAGCAGCATCAGCAGCACGCCGATCCGCAGCAGGTCCGGCTCGGTGAAGATCAGTCCGGCCAGGGTGGTCAGGGCCCCGACCGTCAGGAACGTCTTGCCCCGGGTGGTCAGGGCGTTCAGCAGTCCCCGCATCGGGTCAGCGCCGGGCGGGCAGCGGCAGCTGGGACACGATGCCGGCCAGCACCTGTTCCGGGAACTGCCCCGCGACCAGCGCCTCCGGGGTGGGCAGCAGCCGGTGGGCCAGCACCGGCACCGCCAGGGCCTGCACGTCGTCGGGGATCACGTAGTCCCGGCCGTCCAGGGCCGCCCAGGACCGGCTGGCCCGGAGCAGGTGCAAGGTGGCCCGGGGAGACGCGCCCAGGCGCAGGTCCTCGTGCGAGCGGGTCGCGTTGACCAGGCTGATCACGTACTGCTTGAGCAGTTCGGACACGGTCACCCCGCGCACGGCGGCGGCCAGTTCCCGGATATCGGTGGCGTGGGCGACCGGCTTCACGTCGTCCAGCGGTGACGCTGAGCCGTGGGTGTCCATCATCTCCAGTTCGGCGGCCGCGGTGGGGTAGCCGATCGAGATGCGGGCCGTGAAGCGGTCACGCTGGGCCTCGGGCAGCGGATAGGTGCCCTCCATCTCCACCGGGTTCTGGGTGGCGATGACCATGAACGGCGACTCCAGCGGGTACGTGGTACCGTCCACGGTGACCTGGCCCTCTTCCATGCTCTCGAGCAGGGCGGACTGGGTCTTGGGGGAGGCCCGGTTGATCTCGTCACCGACCACGATGTTGGCGAACACCGGGCCCGGCTTGAACTCGAACTCCCGGCGCTCCTGGTTGTAGGCGCTGACCCCGGTGACGTCGCTGGGCAGCAGGTCGGGCGTGAACTGGACGCGCCGCACCGAGCAGTCGATCGACTTGGCCAGGGCCTTGGCCAGCATGGTCTTGCCGACCCCGGGCACGTCCTCGATGAGCAGATGGCCCTCGGCCAGCAGCACGGCCAGCGTGAGCCGGACGGCATTGGCCTTCCCGTCGATCACTGATTCGACGGACGCCCCGATGCGCCCGGCCACCGCGGCCAGGTCGTCGAGCGTTCTGCCCGGGTCGCGTCCCGTCTCCACTACCAACCTGGCCTCCTCATACGGCCTCGTGCGCGCCAGCCGCCGGGGCGGGTCATACCACCGTAACGGCCGTATAACGACAGTACGTCCTGGGCCTCGGGTGGCGCGACGCTGACGTTAATACGTGCCAACGGCCCTGGTGGCTTGCTGGAAACAGTGTCTCCCCTGATCGGCTCCAGATCGATCCCGGATCGGTTCCAGGTCGGCCGCGTGATCGATCCGGGTGGTCGGGCCCGCCCGCCCTGGCCGGGCTGGGCCCAGCCGGCCCCGCTCCGGCCGCCCCCCACTTCGCTCCCCGGCCGCTTCCGGCCGGGTCGCCGGCTGGCCCAGACCGGTCCCAGCCAGGACAGACCGGGCCCGGGCCGGACCCGATCCGGCCTCGATCTGCCCCCGGCCCGGGCGCCGGACGCGCCCGCCCCCACTTTCCCCCCACCGGCCCCCCACTTCGCACCACCGGCCCTGAGCTGGGCCTTTGTGGAGGCCGATCCGCAAAACGGGCTCGTTTCAGCGTTGACGGTGGGGGAATGTGGAGTACAGTGGAGCGCGGTGGGGCGGATTGGCTTAGTCGGCGCTGCTCTCGAGTCAGGGGAGGTGGGTGCGATGTTTCTCGGCACGCACACACCCCGGCTCGACGAGAAGGGGCGGCTGATCCTGCCGGCCAAGTACCGCGACGAGCTGGCGGAGGGGGTGGTGATCACGAAGGGCCAGGAGCGCTGTCTCTACGTGTGGCCGCTCGCCGAGTTCACCCGGGTCACCACGGCCATGCGGGACGCCCAGATGAGCGGTAAGACCCTCCGTGATCACAGCCGGGTGCTGTTCGCCAGCGCCTCGGACGAGGTCCCGGACAAGCAGGGCCGCGTCACCGTGCCCCCGGCGCTGCGCCAGTACGCGGGCCTGGACCGCGACTGCGTGGTCATCGGGGCCAACACCCGGATGGAGATCTGGGACGCGACCGCCTGGGAGACCTACCTGGCCACTCAGGAGGAGTCGTTCTCGGACGCCTCCGAGGAGGTGCTGCCCGGGATCTTGTGACGGCCGGTGCCCGGCGGGGTCTCCACCCGCGCTGGGCCGCCGGCTGGCTGGCATCACTTCCCCGGTGCCAGGCGGCTGGCGGCCCGCGCGGCGCGGATGGAGTCCCGGCTCGGTACCGGTGGACCAGCAACACCCGGTGCCAGCAAAAAATCGACAAAGCGACAAAGACATGTCAGCCGCGGCGACCTGGAGCGAGGGGGTGGTCTTCATGGGTCAGGCTTCCGGCCACGTGCCGGTCATGCTCGACCAGGTCGCCACGCTGCTCGGCCCGGCGCTGGCCGCGGACGGCGCGGTGCTGCTGGACGCGACCCTGGGCCGGGCCGGTCACACCCGGGCCCTGCTGGCCGCCTATCCCGGGCTCATGGTCATCGGCATCGACGCCGACACCGCCGCGATCGACGAGTCCCGCGAGATCCTGGCCGGTGACGCGGGCCGGGTGACCCTGGTCCACTCGTTCTACGACGAGATCCCGGCCATCGTGGCCGCGGCGGGCCTGGACAGCGTGCAGGGCATCCTGTTCGACCTGGGCGTCTCCTCACCGCAGCTGGACGACCGCGATCGCGGCTTCGCCTACTCCTACGACGCGCCGCTGGACATGCGGATGGACCAGACCGCGGAGCTGACCGCGGAAGAGATCGTCAACCGCTATTCGGCCGCGGAACTGGCCCGGGTGCTGCGGGACTACGGCGAGGAACGGTTCGCGCGGCGGATCGCCGACGCGCTGGTGCGGGAACGGTCCCGGTCGCCGGTGACCTCGACCGCCCGGCTGAGCGAGATCGTGCGCGACTCGATCCCGGCCGCCGCGCGCCGGACCGGGGGCCACCCGGCCAAGCGGACCTTCCAGGCGCTGCGGATCGAGGTCAACGGTGAGCTGGCCGTGCTCGGCCGGGCCCTGCCCGCCGCGCTGGACCTGCTCTCGGTGGGCGGCCGCATCGCCGTACTGGCCTATCACTCGCTCGAAGACCGGGCGGTGAAGCGGGCCCTGGCCGCGGCCACCGCCGACACCACCCCACCGGGCCTGCCGGTGCCGCTGCCCGATCGCGGCCCGCAGTTCCGCCTGCTGACCAGGGGCGCGCAGCGTCCCACCGCCGACGAACTGGCCGCCAATCCCCGGGCGGCGTCCGCGCGGCTCCGGGCCGCGGAACGAATCCGGAAGGCTGCCTGAAGGGGCGGATGACATGGCTACCCGACTGACCGACACACCGCCTTCGCGCACCCGTGGCCCCCGGGACCCGGGACGTCCCCGTCCCGGCTGGTACGAGGCGCCGCCGGTGAACCGTCGTCCCCGTCCCCAGGCCGGGCACCGTGATCAGGACGGCGCCCGGGCCCAGAACAGCACTCAGACCCGGGACGGTACCCGGGTGCGGCCCGGCCGCGGCCAGGCTGAGGCTGGCTCTCGGTCCCAGGCCGGCGTCCGGACCGCGCCCAGACCGGCCGCGAGCCGGACCGGCTCCCCGCCGCGCCCGGCACGCCCGGCGGCCAGGCCGGTCACCAAGCCACGCCCGGCCGCCCCCCGGCCCACCGCGCCCCGGCCCGGTGTTGACGCCCAGCCGCTGCGGACCGCTCAGCCCACCCGCACCGCGCCACCGGCCGTAGCCGCCCCGGCCGCGACCAGGCCGGACCGGGCCAGTGCCCGCCGCCGGCGGATGCCGTTCCTGCTCCTGGTGGTGGGCCTGCTGGCCGGTGCGCTGGTCGGCATGCTGGTCATCAGCACCACCCTGGCCGCCGGGTCGTTCCGCATCAGCACCCTGCAGCAGCAGAACCAGGCTCTGGCCAAGCAGCAGCAGCAACTGCAGCAGCAGGTGGCTCAGGATCAGGCGCCCAGCGTGATCGCCCAGCGGGCCGCGAAACTCGGCCTGCAGCCGGTCAAGCAGCTTGAATTCCTCAACATCAAGACCGGCAAGGTCTCCAGCAACGCCGCTACTGGCTCCACCGCGCTCATCCAGGTTCCTGGTTACACCCCATGACGATGCGGGGCGGGGGCGGCGGGCCACGTGAGCCGCGCGGCGGACGTGAAGGGCGCGGAGGGGCGGGCCGGGGCGGGCCGGGCCCCGGCCGTCCCGGATCCATGCCCCGCGGGGCGCGGCGGCCCGGCGACGACCGGCGGGCCGGAACCAGCGGGGGCCGCCCGTCCGGCGCCGGCGGTGACCGATCCGGCCGGCCGGGCAGTCCGTCCCGGACGCCCCGCAGCCAGCCACCGCGGGCCACACCGCGCGACCCAAGGCCGGGAACCGCTCGCCGGGCCGCGGGCGGCCGGCCCGATCCGGGGCCGGCCCGGCGGCCGGGTCCGGCCGCCGGCGGGCGGCCACCGGGACCACCGCGCCGCCCGCTCATCCGCCGGGTGCTCCGGCCCCGCGCCGACCCCGGGCGCAGGCTCGGCATCACCCTGCTGGCCATCGCCTTCGTGATCTCGCTGTTCGCCGGGCGGCTGGTCCAGCTGCAGGGCTTCCAGTCCAGCGCCTACAAGCAGCTGGCCAGCCGCCAGCGGCTGGTCACCACGGACGTGCCCGCGGTGCGGGGCACGATCACGGCGGCCAACGGCCAGGTGCTGGCCATGACCGTGCAGACCTACCTGGTGTACGCGGACCCGCTGGAGATGACCGCGGCCGAGGAGCCGGCGGTGGCCCAGGCCCTGGCCGCGCCGCTGGGCATGGACTCGGCCACGGTGCTGAACCTGCTGCAGAACCACCCGCCCAAGTCGCAGTACGTGGTGCTGAAGAAGGGCGTCACCGAGCAGGTCGCGGACCAGATCAAGAGCCTGAAACTGGCCAGCGACCCGCGGGCCGCGGCCACCGCGGGTGAGGTCAACGGCACCATCACGTTCAGCGGGCTGCCCGGTATCGCCATGTCGGCCAGCTACACGCGCGCCTATCCCGACGGCAACGCCACGTCCAACCTGCTCGGCGTCACCACGGCCAACTCCTCGGGTGACCT
The DNA here is from genome assembly GCA_963828445.1 of uncultured Actinomycetes bacterium. Taxonomy (GTDB): domain Bacteria; phylum Actinomycetota; class Actinomycetes; order Streptosporangiales; family Streptosporangiaceae; genus Bog-532. The sequence continues at coordinate 388,791 of CAWHFP010000021.1, read as the reverse complement.
GAAGGGTGTGGCCGGCCTGGAACTGACCAACAACTCGCTGCTGGCGGGCAAGCCGGGGGTGGAGCAGTATCAGGTGTCGACCAACGGGGAGCAGATCCCGCTGGCCGCGGACAAGAACACCCCGGCGGTCAACGGCAGCGGGCTGCGGCTGACCATCGTGCCCGCGCTGCAGTGGGAAGCTCAGCAGGCCTGCGCCCAGCAGGTGCAGAAAACCAATGCCGACAGCTGCACGGTGGTGATCGAACAGCCCAAGACGGGCAAGATTCTGGCCATGGCTCAGTGGCCGGCCTACTCGGCCACCGGTGCCCCCGGGAGCACCAGCGAGAACCTGGCCGTGCAGGACGTGTTCGAGCCGGGCAGCACGGCCAAGGTGATCACGGCCGCGGCGGCCATGGAAAAGGGCGGCCAGAGCATCACCAGCACCTACACCGTGCCCGACACCATCAACGAGGACGGCTTCAACTTCCGCGACGCCGAGAACCATCCGGTCATGCGGTGGACGATCGCGGGCATCTTGGCCAACTCCAGCAACGACGGCATGGTCCAGGTGGTCAAGCACGTGCCCCCCAAGACCCAGTACAGCTACCTGCGGGCGTTCGGGCTCGGATCGCTGAGCGGGCTCGACCTGCCGGGGGAGACCAAGGGCATCCTGCCTGCGCCGTCGGCCTGGTGGGGGAACGAGCGGTTCACGCTGTCGTTCGGCCAGGGCGTGGACGCCAACGCGGTGCAGATGGCCAGCGTGTACTCGACCATCGCCAACGGCGGGGTCCGGGTCGCGCCGACGCTGGTGCAGGGCACGACCAACAGCGCGGGCAAGTACCAGGCCGCGGCCGCGTCCTCGTCCAGGCGGGTCATCCAGGCCAGCACGGCCAAGAGCCTGATCGGGGCGCTGCAGCAGGTCCCGGCGGTGGACCAGGAGGCCAACGAGCCGTGGGGGATCATCCCCGGCTACGCGATCGCGGCCAAGACCGGCACCTCCCAGGAGTGGGACGCGACCCGGAAGTGCCTGTGCAAGTACGGGGCCAGCTACATCGGCATGGCCCCGGGCGACAATCCGCAGATCGTGGTCGCGGTCAACGTGCAGAATCCCAAGAAGGGCGGCTACTTCGGCGATGTCGTGGCCGGGCCGGTCTTCTACAAGGTCATGGAGTTCGCGCTCCAGACCATGAAGATCCCGCCGGACGGGGCCAAGCCTGCGGACGTGCCGCTCACCGGGCCCTGAGAGAGGTAACCTCTGCGCGTGTCCGTGGCCATCCGTCCCTCCCACCCGGACCCCCGCCCACTTTCCGGTTTGGGGTTGCTGCTCGGCGTCAGATTGACCGCCGATACTGGTGAAGTTCCTTTTTCGCCGAATGATTCGACGGCGGTGTCCGGTGTTACGCACGACTCCCGGGCGGTGCGGCCCGGTGACCTGTACGCGGCGCTGCCCGGCAGCCGCGTGCACGGGGCCGAATTCTCGGCCGCCGCCGTCCGCGCCGGGGCGGTGGCCATCCTCACCGACCCGGACGGGCGAGAGCGGGCCGCCGCCACCGAGGTGCCGGTGTTCGTGGTCAGCGACCCCCGGGCCCGGCTCGGCGAGATCGCCTGCTGGGTCTACGGCGACCCATCCCGGCGGCTGCGGCTGATCGGCGTGACCGGCACCAGCGGCAAGACCACCACCAGCTACCTGGCCGAGGCCGGGTTGCGGATGGCTGGCCACGTGACCGGCCTGATCGGCGGGGTGGAGACCCGGATCGGCCCGGACCTGCTGGCCAGCGAGCTCACCACCCCCGAGGCCACCGACCTGCAGGCGCTGCTGGCCACGATGACCGAGCGCGGGGTCACCGCCGCGGCCATGGAGGTGTCCAGCCACGCGCTGGCCCTGGGCCGGGTCGCGGGCACCCGCTACGACGTGGCCATCTTCACCAACCTGTCCCAGGACCACCTGGACTTCCACACCGACATGGAGGACTACTTCGCGGCCAAGGCCGCGCTGTTCACTCCCGAGTACTCCGAGGCCGGGGTGGTGAACATCGACGACGGTTACGGGCGCCGCCTGGCGGCCAGCGCGCCGATCCCGGTGACCACGTTCTCCGCCACCGGGAGCCGGGCGGCGGACTGGCGGGCCGAGAACGTCCGGGTCGGCGCGGACGGCAGCTCGTTCCGGGTCATCGGGCCGGGCGGGGTGGAGGCCGACGCTCAGCTGGCCCTGGTCGGCCCGTTCAACGTGGCCAACGCGCTGGGCGCGATCGTGGCCCTGGTCGAGGCGGGGATCGGGCTGGACGACGCGGTGGCGGGCGTCGGCGCTTGCCCCGGCGTGCCCGGCCGGCTGGAACGAGTCGACACCGCGGGCGAGGCCGACCTGACCGCGCTGGTCGACTACTCACACAAGCCGGGCGCGGTCGAAGCCGTGCTCGGCGCCCTGCGCCCGGTGACCCAGGGGCGCCTGATCATCGTGCTCGGCTGCGGCGGGGACCGGGATCGGGCCAAGCGCCCGCTGATGGGCGCGGCCGCCGCCGACCTGGCCGACCTGGCCATCTTCACCAGCGACAATCCGCGTTCGGAGGACCCGCTGGCCATCCTGGCCGCCATGCTGGAGGGCGCGCTCGACGTGCCGGAGCAGCGCCGGGCCCACGTGATCGTGGAGCCGGACCGGGCCGCCGCCATCGATCTGGCCGTCACCGCGGCGGGCAAGGGCGACGTGCTGCTGGTGGCGGGCAAGGGGCACGAACGAGGCCAGTACGTGCGCGGCACCGTGCTGCCGTTCGATGATCGTGAGGTCACCGCCGAGGCGCTGCGGCGCCGGGCGCGAACCACGGCCCCGAAGGGAGACCTGTGATCCCGCTTTCGCTGGGGGAGATCGCCCGGATCACCGGGGCCCGGCTGGACGGCGGCGCTGATCCGGCCGCGGTGGTGACCGGGTCCGTCGTCATCGACTCACGCCGGGCCGGGGCGGGCGGGCTGTTCGCCGCGGTTGAGGGCGAGCGGGTGGACGGGCACGACTTCGCGGCCGCCGCCCGCGACGCCGGGGCCGCCGCGATGCTGGGCACCCGCCCGGCCGGGGTCCCCGGGCTGCTGGTCGACGACGTGCCCACCGCCTTGGCCAAGCTGGCCCAGGAAGTGGTGGCCCGGCTGCCCGAGGTGACGATCGCGGGCCTGACCGGATCGGCGGGCAAGACCTCGACCAAGGATCTGACCGCCCAGCTGGTGGAACGGCTCGGCCCGACCATCTCGCCCGAGGGCTCCTGGAACAACGAGTTCGGATTTCCGCTCACCGTGCTGCGCGCGGACGAGCAGACCCGGTTCATGGTGCTGGAGATGGCCGCCCGCGGACCGGGGCACATCGCCTTCCTGTGCGAAATCGCCCCGCCCCGCGTGGGTGCGGTGCTCAATGTGGGGCACGCCCACACCGGAGAGTTCGGCGGCATCGAGCAGGTGGCCCGGGCCAAGGGTGAGCTGCCCGCGGCCCTGCCCGCCGCGGCCGCGGGCGGGGTGGCCATCCTCAACGCCGACGACCACCGGGTGCGGGCCATGGCCAGCCGGACCGAGGCCCGGATCGTCACCTTCGGTCTGGGCGATCAGCCCGATTTCGGCGCTACCGGCATCCAGCTCGACGACCTCGGCCGCCCGTCCTTCACGCTGATCACCCCGGCCGGGGCGGTGCCGGTCCGGATGGGGCTGCACGGCGCCCACCAGATCCCGAACGCGCTGGCGGCGGCGGCGACCGCCGCCGAGCTGGGCCTGGGGCTGGACGGCATCGCCGACGGGCTGGGCACCGCCACCGCCCGCAGCCGGTGGCGGATGGAGGTCCGGGAAGCGCCGGGCGGGGTGACCGTGATCAACGACGCCTACAACGCCAACCCGGAATCGGTCCGGGCCGCGCTGGACGCGCTGGGCCACATGGCCCGGGGCCGGCGGTCGTTCGCCGTGCTGGGCCAGATGAACGAGCTGGGCGACGAGTCCCGGGACAGCCACCTGGAGGCCGGCGCGCACGCGGCCGGAACCGGAGTGACCGGCCTGATCGTTGTCGGGAAACAAGCAGAACCCATTCTGGACGGAGCCCTGGCCACGGCGGGCTGGCACGGCGAGGCCATCGGCGTGCCGAGCGGCGCCGAGGCCGTCGCCGCGCTGCGCGGCCGGCTGGCCGCGGGCGACGTGGTCCTGGTCAAGGCGTCCCGGTCGGTGGGGCTGGAAACGGTCGCGGCCGACCTGCTGTCCCCCGCGGCCAGCAGTTCGGCCAGCGAGAAGGAGACGGCCCAGTGAAGGCCATTCTTATCTCCGCCGCGGTGTCGATGGCGGTGGCGTTGCTGGGCACGCCCATCGCCATCCGGGTGTTCACCCGGCAGGGCTACGGGCAGCCCATCCGCGAGGAGGGCCCGGCCGGGCACTCCTCCAAGCGGGGTACGCCGACCATGGGCGGCACGGTGATGATCATCGCCACCCTGATCGGGTACTTCGCCGGGCACATCGCCACCGGGGAGTCGGTCTCGGTGTCGGGCCTGCTGGTGCTGTTCCTGATGACCGGGCTGGGCGCGGTGGGGTTCGCCGACGACTTCATCAAGCTGTACAAGCAGCGCAGCCTGGGCCTGCGCAGCGGGGCCAAGCTCACCGGCCAGGTCATCGTCGGGGTGGTGTTCGCCATCTTGGCCCTGCACTTCCCGGACGGCTACGACCTCACGCCCGCGTCCACCCACCTGTCGTTCCTGGCCGACTTCGGCATCTCCATCGGCCCCATCTTCTTCGTGATCTTCGTGGTGGCGATGGTGGCCGGCACGTCCAACGCGGTGAACCTCACCGACGGCCTGGACGGCCTGGCCACCGGGTCGGCCATCCTGGTGCTGGCCGCCTACGTGATCATCGGCAACTGGCAGCTCCGCAACGACTGCACGCTGTCGCTCGCCCCGAACTGCTATGACGTGCGTGACCCCCTGGACCTGGCCGTGGTCGCGGCCGCGCTGATGGCGGCCTGCGTCGGCTTCCTGTGGTGGAACGCGCCGCCGGCCCGGATCTTCATGGGCGACACCGGCTCGCTGGCGCTCGGCGGCGCGCTGGCCGGGCTGGCCGTCACCACCCGCACCGAGTTGCTGCTGCTCCTGCTGGGCGGCCTGTTCGTGGTGATCACGCTGTCGGTGATCATCCAGGTCGGCTCGTTCAAACTGACTGGTAAACGGGTGTTCCGGATGGCCCCGCTGCAGCACCACTTCGAGCTGCTGGGCTGGGCCGAGACCACGATCGTGATCAGATTCTGGGTCATCGCGGGCATGTTCATCGCGCTCGGCCTGGGCGTGTTCTACGTGGGCTGGTTCCCCAAGTAGGACCGGCCAGGCAGGAGCAGATTGCGCGACACGCGCCGGATCTCCCCGGTATCGGTGGCCGGCCCACCGAGACTGGGACCATGGTGCAGCGCGTGGTGGGTGGCCCTGCGGAGGACGTGACTGACGGCCCGGGGCTGACCAGACCCGGGACGGCCGCCGCGGTCGTGGCCCGGGACCGGCTCGCCGCCTGGATGGCCCTGCTGGACCGGCCGCTGACCTCGTACTACCTGATCATCGGGATCACCGCCCTGCTGCTCGGGCTCGGCCTGGTCATGGTGCTGTCCACCTCGTCGGTACAGGACCTGGCCGAGGGCCTGCCGCCCTACTCCGACTTCAAGAAGCAACTGCTGGGGGCGGCGTTCGGGCTGCCCATCATGTACCTCGCGGCCCGGTCGCCGACGCGGCTGTTCCGGGCCGCGGCCTACCCGCTGCTCGGCGTGTCCCTGCTCGGCCTGGGCCTGACCCTGATTCCGGGGGTGGCCCGGTCGGCCTATGGCGCGTCCCGCTGGATCGCCATCGGCCCGCTGCAGCTCCAGCCGTCCGAGTTCGCCAAGCTGGCCCTGGTGCTGTGGGGCGCCGACCTGCTGGCCCGCAAGGAGCGGCTGCGGCAGCTGGAGGACTGGCGGCACCTGCTGATCCCGCTCCTGCCCGGGGCCGGCCTGCTGGCCATGCTGGTCATGGTGGGTGACGACCTGGGCACCACGTTCGTGCTGCTGGTCATCTTCATCACGCTGCTGTGGGTGATCGGCACTCCCGGCCGCATCTTCGGCGGCATGCTCGCGCTGATGGGCATCGTCATGCTGCTGCTGGCGGTGACGTCGGCGTACCGGCTGAAGCGGCTGACCGGGTTCGTCAACCCGCAGGGCGGCGCGTTCGGCCCGAACATGCAGGGCATCCAGGGCAAGTACGCGGTCGGCTCGGGTGGCCTGTTCGGGGTCGGCCTGGGGGCCAGCGGCGAGAAGTGGGGCTACGTACCCGAGTCCACCTCCGACTTCATCTTCGCCATCATCGGTGAGGAGCTCGGCCTGGTCGGCACGCTGTGCGTGTGCCTGCTGTACGGCGGGATGGCCTTCGCCGGGCTGCGCGTGGCGCGGCGGGTGCAGGACACGTTCTCCCGGCTGGCCGCCGCGGCCATCACGGCCTGGATCGTCATGCAGGCCGTGGTCAACATCGGCGCGGTGATCGGAGTGCTGCCAATTACCGGTGTGCCCCTCCCGCTGGTCTCGGCCGGCCTATCCTCGCTACTGGTGACGATGATCGCCCTCGGCATGCTGATGTCGTTCGCCCGGCGTGAGCCGGGGGCCAGAGAGGCTCTGGCGGCGCGCGGTCCAGCGTTGCCACTGCGTCTTCTAAGCTGGCTTGGCCTGACGCAGCGACCTGAATGAACGGAAGGCCCAGCGATGAGGGTTGTGCTCGCCGGTGGCGGAACCGCCGGACATATTGAACCTGCGCTCGCGCTCGCCGACGCACTGCGGCAGGCGGACCCGCGCGCGATGATCATCTGCCTGGGCACCGAACGAGGACTGGAAACCCGCCTGGTCCCGATGCGCGGCTACGAGCTGGCGCTGATCCCGGCCGTGCCGCTGCCCCGGTCGGTCACCCCCCGTCTGCTGGCCGTACCAGGCAAGATGGCCGGCGCGGTCAACGCCGCGGCCGGGGTGCTGGACCGTATGAAGGCCGACGTGCTGGTGGGCTTCGGCGGGTACGTGGCCACCCCTGGATACCTGGCCGCCCGGCGGCGGCACGTGCCGATCGTGGTGCACGAGGCCAACCCGCGGCCGGGGCTGGCCAACAAGCTGGGCGCCCGGCTGACCGAGCACGTGTACACCGGGAACCCGGCCACCCAGCTGCAGCACGCCACCTACCTTGGTATCCCGATCCGGCGCGAGATCGCCGAGCTGGACCGGCTCGGCCTCGGCGACAAGGCCCGGGCCCACTTCGGGCTCCGCCCCGACCTGCCGGTGCTGCTGGTCACCGGCGGTTCGCAGGGGGCCCGTTCGCTGAACAACGCGCTCTACGGCGCCCTGGACCTGCTGCGCTCCTCGGGCGTGCAGGTGCTGCACGTGACCGGTCCGCGCAACGAAGCCGAGGCGCCGCCCCCGGGGCCCGGCCCGCAAGGAGCCCCGTACGTGGCCGTGCCCTACGTGGACCGGATGGACCTGGCCTACGCCGCGGCCGACTTCGCCCTGTGCCGGGCCGGCGCCATGACCTGTGCCGAGCTGACCGCGGTGGGCCTGCCCGGAGCGTACGTGCCGCTGCCGCACGGCAACGGCGAGCAGCGGCTGAACGCGGAGCCGATCGTGGCCGGCGGCGGTGGCCTGATGGTCGACGACGCCGACCTGACCCCGGACTGGATCCGGACTGTTCTGCTGCCGGTGCTGCTGGACATCGACCGGGTGGCCAACATGTCCGAGGCCGCGGCCGCGCTCGGCCGCAAGGACGCCGATCGGGCGCTGGCCGCCGCGGTCATCAACGTGGTCCGCGCCGCCCACGAAGCCGCCGCGGCGCCAGGTGGCGACGGCCCGCGCGGCCCGGCCCGGGAGTTCCAGCCCACCCCCGAGCAGCCCGCCCCCGGGGTGCGCGTGACGCCCGGTGCGCAGGGCACCCCCCGCTTTGAGCCCACGCCGGAAGGACAGTCCCTGCCCGGCCGGCGCCCGACCGCCAGCCCCCGCCGGACCGCCAGCCCCCACTGGGTGGCCGGCCGAACCCAGGCGGGCCGCCGCAACCGGGCGGCCGGCCGAACTCAGGCCAGCAGCCGCGTCCGGTCGGGCCGCCGCCGGCTCCGGGCGGTCAGCCCCGGGCCGCGGGCGGGCCGCCGCCCGCCGTGGGCGGTCAGCCGCCCGCCGCCGCCGACGGGGAGCACTGGTTCGAGCCGCGCTCGCGGCGCCAGGCGGAGGCCTTCGGCAGCACCGCCCCGGCCGCGCCGCAGCCAGTGGGCCCGCCGCGCACCGCCGACCCGGTGCGGCCGCCGGCCCCGGAGGCCTACGAAGCTCCGCAGAATGCCGGGCCGCCCTGGCCCGAGGCCGAGCCGCAGCCGCAGTCCGAGCCGCGCCGGGGTGGACCCCGGCGGGGTCAGCCTCGGCACGGCCGGCACCGCTGACCTGCACTTAGTATCCGGCCAGTCCGCCGCGCGAGGGCGGCCACGGCTTGATCGGGGCTGCCTCGGCGTGGCGGCTGGCCTGTTCTGCGTCACCCGGCACAATGAAGCACAGGAGGATGTCCCATGGCCCTGGTGACCCCGGTTGACACCGTGCCGGTGGACCAGCTCGGCCGCGTCCACTTCATCGGCATCGGCGGCGCGGGCATGTCCGGGATCGCGCGGGTCATGCTGGCCCGGGGCGTTCCGGTGTCCGGCAGCGACGCTGGCTCGGCCCACGTGCTGGCCGAACTGGCCGCGCTCGGCGCGGACGTGCACACCGGCCACGACCCGTCCCACCTGGGCCAGGCGGACACCGTGGTGGTGTCCAGCGCGATCCGCCCCAGCAATCCTGAGCTGGCCGCGGCCCGGGACCGGAACCTGCGCGTGCTGCCGCGGGCGGCCGCGCTGGCCTCGATCATGATGGGGCGGCGGGCGACCGCGATCGCCGGTACCCACGGCAAGACCACCACCACCTCGATGCTGACCACGATCCTGCGCGAGTGCGGAGCCGAGCCGGGCTACGTGATCGGTGGCGTGCTGGCCGAGACCGGCCGGGGCGCCGAGGACGGGGCCGGGCCGGACCTGGTGGTCGAGGCCGATGAGAGCGACGGGTCGTTCCTCATGCTGTCGCCGTACGTGGCCGTGGTCACCAACGTCGAGGCCGACCACCTGGACAACTACTCGGGGCTGGACGAGATCCGGGCCGCCTTCGCGGCGTTCACCCGCCGCATTACGCCCGGCGGCGCCCTGGTCACCTGCGCCGACGACGCGGGGGCGCGGGCCCTGGCCGGCAGCGCCGATTCAGCGCCCGGGACCAGGACCTGCGGGTCCGCAGCTACGGCGAGGCGGCCGACGCCGACTACCGGGCCACCGAGATCACCCCGCGCGGCATGGGCGCCACCTTCGTGCTGACCGCGGCCGGTGGGCCGTCCGGGCCCTGGAGCAGCCCGGTCACGATCGCGGTCCCCGGCCGGCACAACGTGCTCAACGCGGCCGCGGCCATCGCGGCCGCCGCCGAACTGGGGATCGAGGGCCCACGGGCGGCGGCGGCCCTGGCCGCCTACCGCGGGGCGCAGCGCCGGATGGAGCCCAAGGGCGAGGCCGACGGCGTGCGGGTCCTGGACAGCTACGCGCACCACCCGACCGAGGTCGCCGCCGACCTGGCCGCGGCCCGGGACCTGGCCGACGGGGGCCGGGTCATCGCGGTGTTCCAGCCGCACCTGTTCAGCCGGACCCGGATCTTCGCCACCGAGCTGGGCGCGGCCCTGAGCCGGGCCGACGAAGTGGTGGTGCTGGACATCTACCCGGCCCGGGAGGACCCCGAGCCGGGGGTGACCGGCCAGCTGGTGACGGCGGCCGTCCCGGACGGCCGGGCCCGCTTCCAGCCCGGGCCGCTGGACGCGGTCCCGGCCGTCATCGCCGACCTGGCCAAGCCGGGTGACCTGGTGCTGACCATGGGCGCCGGGGACGTGACCACGCTCGGCCCGGCCATCGTCGCCGCGTTGCGCGCCCGGGGTGGCCCGGACGCATGACCGGCTCCGGACCAGGCGATCGCGGCACCCCGCCGGCCAGCCGGCCACCGAACCGCGCCGTGGGGCCGGGGGAGGGGCGGGCCCCGGTATCGGTGGCGGAGAACGGCCCATCCGGGCCCGGCCAGGCCGAGGGGGGACGCCCGCAGGGGGGCACGGCCGCCGGAGTCGCTGGCCCGGGCGCACAGCCCGTGGCGTACCGCGTTCATCGCGGTGGCCGTGGTCGGCCTGGTCGTCGGCATCGGCTGGGCCCTGCTCGGGTCCAAGCTGCTGGTGGTGCGCTCGATCGTGGTCAACGGCACCCACCTGGTGCCCGCCAGCCAGGTCCGGACGGCAGCGGGCATCTCACCCAGGCTGCCGATGATCCGGGTCGACACCCAGGCCGTGGCCCGCCGGGTCGAGGCCATCACGCAGGTCAAGTCGGCCACGGTGACCAAATCCTGGCCGGACCGCATCGTCATCACGGTCCGCGAGCGCACCCCGGCCCTGGCCGTGCGGGTGCCGGGCACCTCGCGGTTCGACCTGATCGACCAGTCCGGGGTGGTGGTCCGGTCGGTCGGTACCCAGCCCGCGGGCATGCCGGTGTTCCAGGCCACGGTGGCCCCGGATGCACTGCGCGGGAACCCGGGGGTGGCGGCCACGGTCACCGTGCTGCGCGAACTGCCCGCGTCGCTGGCCAAGTCGGTGGCGGCGGTGGCGGCCCCGAGCGCCCAGAGCGTCAAGCTGGGGCTGTCGAACGGGGTCACCATCGAGTGGGGCGGCACCGGAGAGGCCAAGCAGAAAGCAGCCGAGCTCGCTATTCTGATGCGCACCCACGCGCGCTATTACGACGTCAGTGCGCCCGGATCCGCGGTGACCCGGTGATTTCCAGTGCGGTCAGCCGATCGGAACCGCCCCGGCCAGGCTCGAGACATACGCGCACGACACGCCGCCGATGCTCCCGCGTGGTTAGTTGACCCTGGTGACCTGCAACCCTACTGTCCCTACCAATTGCCGGGCGGACAAAACTCTAAATCTCAACCTGAAGGTGAAACCCAAGGTTGATCGGCCGGAATTAGCGTCCGACGATGAGTTATTGACGAGCGGAAAGGTACCCTCCTCGTGGCAGCACCGCAGAACTACCTGGCGGTCATCAAGGTCGTCGGAATCGGCGGCGGTGGCGTCAATGCCGTTAATCGGATGATCGAAGAGGGCCTCAAGGGCGTCGAGTTCATCGCGATCAACACCGACGCGCAGGCGCTGCTGATGAGCGATGCCGACGTCAAGCTGGACGTGGGCCGCGAGCTCACCCGCGGTCTGGGGGCCGGGGCCAACCCCGACGTCGGCTGCAAGGCCGCCGAAGACCACCGCGAAGAGATCGAAGAGGTGCTCAAGGGCGCCGACATGGTCTTCGTCACGGCGGGGGAGGGCGGCGGTACCGGCACCGGGGGCGCCCCGGTGGTGGCCAACGTGGCCCGCTCGCTCGGCGCGCTGACCATAGGTGTGGTGACCCGCCCGTTCGGCTTCGAGGGCAAGCGCCGGGCCGTCCAGGCCGAGGCCGGGATCGAGCGGCTGCGCAGCGAGGTCGACACGCTGATCGTGATCCCGAACGACCGGCTGCTGTCCATCTCCGACCGGCACGTGAGCGTCCTCGACGCGTTCAAGGCCGCCGACCAGGTGCTCCTTTCCGGTGTTCAGGGCATTACCGACCTGATCACCACCCCCGGCCTGATCAACCTGGACTTCGCCGACGTGAAGTCGGTCATGTCCGGCGCGGGCTCGGCCCTGATGGGCATCGGCTCCTCGCGCGGCGACGACCGGGCCGTGGCCGCGGCCGAGATGGCGATCTCCAGCCCGCTGCTCGAGGCCAGCATCGACGGCGCCCACGGCGTGCTCCTTTCTATCCAGGGCGGCTCCGACCTCGGCCTGTTCGAGATCAACGAGGCGGCCCAGCTGGTGTCCAACTCGGCCGCGGTGGACGCCAACATCATCTTCGGCGCGGTCATCGACGACGCGCTCGGCGACGAGGTGCGGGTGACGGTGATCGCGGCCGGGTTCGACGAGAACCAGATGGGCCGTACCTCCGGGGCCGGCCGAATGAGCGCGGCCCCGATCGGCGACCAGTCCGGTCGCGAGGGTGCGCCGCCCCGCCCTACTAACGGGCCTTCGGGCCCAGCCAGCCCGGGGCCCAGCGCCTACGCGGCCGCCCCGGTGGCCAGCAGTTACGGGTCGGCCACCAGCCAGCCCGGTGAGCAGACCCGGCCGTGGTTCGCCCAGGACGACACGCCCGCCCCCGGGACGGTGGTGGCGGGCAGCGTCATCTCCGCGTCGGGTGCCGATTCGGACCCGGGGATCGCCGATGCCCCGCCCGTGGTGAGCGTGACCGAGGTGGCCAGCGAGGCCGAGGCCGCTCCGGCCACGGACAGCAGCCCCGCCGCGAGCAGCGACGTTGACGCCCCCGGCACCGGCGAGCACGCCGCTGACGAGTCGTCGTCCAGCCCGGCCGCCGAGGTGGACAGCAGCCCGCACTCCGGCGGAAACGGCTCCGGCCCGGGCCAGAACGGGTCCAGTGCCGACGCAGCCGGCCGGGACGGATCGGCGCAGCGGGTGTTCGACGTGGCCACCACCACCCGGCGGCGCGCGGTCATCTTCGAAGAAGAAGACGACCTGGACGTGCCCGACTTCCTCAAGTAACCAGACGGCCGGTGAGCGAGCAGGGCCAGTCGGGACGGGGCCGGTCAGAACGGGGCCGGTCCAGGGAGCGCCGGGCTGAGCTGGCCGACGGGCTCAGCGAGGTGTGGGCCCGGATCGAGGCCGCGTGCGCGGCGGCGGGCCGGTCGCGGGACGAGATCACGCTGATCGCGGTGACCAAGACCTGGCCCGCCTCCGATGTCCGGCTGCTGTATGAACTCGGGCAACGGGACTTCGGCGAGAATCGGGACCAGGAGGCGGCGCCCAAGGCCGCGGCCTGCGCGGACCTCGATCTGACCTGGCATTTCGTCGGCCAGCTGCAGACCAACAAGGTGGCCAGCGTCGCCCGCTACGCCGACGTCATTCACTCGGTGGACCGGCTCCGGCTGGTGCACGCGCTGGGCCGGGCGGCCCAGCGCCGGCCGCGTCCGCTCACCGCCCTGATCCAGGTCAGCCTGGAAGGCCCGGACGGTGACCCGGACCGCGGCGGCGCCGCGCCCAGTGAGCTGACCGAGCTGGCCGAGGCCATCCTGGCCGACGGCGGCCTGCGGCTGGGCGGGGTGATGGCGGTCGCGCCGCTGGGCGTGCCCGCGGCCCGCGCGTTCGCCGGGCTGGACGCCGCCGCGGCCGCGGTCCGGGCCGTCCAGCCTGCGGCGACGATGATCTCGGCGGGTATGAGCGGGGACCTGGAAGCGGCGGTTGAGGCTGGTGCGACACATCTGCGAATTGGTACGGCGTTGCTCGGCGATCGGAGAGCCAGTGTCATGTAATGTCCCTCGCGTGAGCCTTGAATGGGCTCGCGGCACGGCAGCGTGCGGGAGTGGATTCGCAGTCGGAGTTGCGGGGGGTTCCGGAAGGGTAATGCCTTCCGGGCTAGCGCCGGGGGGCTGCCAGACTGGCACGACGGAGGACTGACGGATGGCCAGCGCAATGCGCAAGATGGCGGTCTACCTCGGCCTTGTGGAGGACGAACACCGCTACCAGGACGGGTACGAGTCGTACGAAGAGTACGAGGAGTACGACGAGCAGGCCGAGGGGTTCGACGGACCGGAGGACCTCGACGGTCAGCCTGGTCCGAGCCCCAACGGGCACAGCGGGCCCAGCCCCTTCGTGTCGGCGCCGGTACGCCAGGAGAGCGTCCGCCACACGACCGACCTCACGCGGATCACGACGCTGCATCCTCGCACCTACAATGAAGCACGTACCATTGGGGAGCACTTCCGCGAGGGAATCCCCGTCATCATGAACCTGACCGAGATGGTCGACAGCGACGCCAAGCGTCTGGTCGACTTCGCGGCAGGCCTGATCTTCGGCCTGCACGGGAGCATCGAGCGGGTGACCAACAAGGTCTTCCTGCTCTCTCCCGCCAACGTCGACGTGACGGCAGAGGACAAGGCTCGCATCGCGGAACGTGGCTTCTTCAACCAGAGCTAACGGACTACCAGTGACGGTGAGATGCGGACCAGTTACGTTGCCGCCGGTGACGCCACGCCGGGGCTAGGGCGGGGCCATGGGCATCCTTAAGGTTGTCCTGACCTACATCCTGACCATCTACCTGGTCATCCTCATCGCGCGGATGGTCATCTCGTGGATCCAGATGTTCGCGCGGTCGTGGGTGCCCACCGGAGTGATCTTGGTCATCGCCGAGGGCATCTTCACGGCGACTGATCCACCACTAAAATTTCTACGTCGCTACATACGGCCCCTGCGCATAGGTACAGTAGCCATTGATCTCAGTTTCATGGTGCTGTTCATCGTGATCCTGATCCTCCTGGACGTGGTTGTACCGAGGATCTGATCGGGTACCGTTCTGAAGATCGCAGCCAAGCGCGCCGAGGAGACATAATGCCGCTGACGCCCGCGGATGTGCGGAATAAGCAGTTCAGTACGACCAGGCTCCGGCCCGGCTACGACGAGGAAGAGGTTGACGCCTTCCTCGACGAAGTCGAGGCCGAGCTCGACCGGCTTATCCAGGAGAACGAAGAGCTCCGGGCGAAGCTGGCTGAGAGCCTGCGGGGAGGAAAGTCGTCTGTTCCTGCGCTTAGCTCACCGCTGGCGGAGACCAAGATGGACATGATGCCTCCCGAGCCCCCGCAGCGGCCCGAGCCGCCGCAGCGGCAGCCCGAGCCCGTCATGATGGGCTCGATGCCGCAGCCCGAGGACAACATGGACACGGCCGCGCGCGTGCTGTCGCTGGCCCAGCAGACGGCCGACCAGGCCATCGCCGACGCCCGCCGCGAGGCGGACGAGACGCTGGGCCGCGCCCGCCGCGAAGCGGACGAGGTGCTGACCAAGGCTCGCCGTCAGGCCGAGCAGATCACCGGCGACGCCCGGGCCCGGGCCGAGAGCCTGGAGCGTGACGCGCAGGAGCGTCACCGTCAGGCCATGGGCTCCCTGGTCCAGCAGCGTGAGGAGCTCGAGCGCCGGGTCGACGACCTGCGCGCCTTCGAGCGTGAATACCGCAGCCGGCTCAAGGCCTACCTGGAGGGCCAGCTGCGCGACCTGGAGGCCGGGGTCACCGACAGCGGTGCCTTCCCGACCATGGGGTCTTCGGCGCAGCCGGCGATCCCGTCGGGTCTGGGCCAGCCCAGCCCCCGCAATGGCGCCCAGCCGACCGGGCAGTACTCGGTCCCCGAGGTCGTCCAGCACGCGGGTAGCTTCCACGGTGGCGAAGGCGCTCCGGCGCACGACCGCCGCTGAGATTCATCCCCGCGGCCCGGTCGCTAGCGCGATCCGGGCCGCGGGTGTTTCATGTCCACACATAGGTTGAGGGCGCCGCCGCCTGGGACGTCGCACTGACGCGGCTGGGGGCCGCGCGTTCTGGGAGAACCGCTTGTGATCAGGTTCAGCGCTTCGCTGGTCGTGGTGGGGGTCGGACTACTCATCGCGGGAGGCGTCACCAGCAAGCTGCTGTTGATCTACATCGCGATCGGGGTCAGCGCGCTGGCGCTGCTGTTCCTGATCGTGGGGGCCATCCTGCACCGGGCCGAGCTCTTCGGCCAGGAGCCGGAGGGCATCGCGGCCGGCCAGGCCGGCCACGACGGCTACGCCGACGAGGTGGCGGCCAGGCCCGAGCCCGCCGTGACCGCCGCCGCGGCCCCGGCCGGTACCGCCGCGGCCCAGGGCGCCGAACGCCGGGAAGCCCGGTCCGCGGGCGCCGGTACCGCGACCGGGACGCCCGGGCGGACCGGGGGCGCCCGGGACACCGGCAGCCAGCCGCTGCACACCTTCGCCGGCTACGAGCAGTTCACCACCCAGGCCGAGCGCCGCCGCCCCGAGCCGCCCCGCGAGGACCGGCCCTCCTCCCGCCCGGCCCAGCCGTCGCGCCCGGCCCGGTCACAGCCGCCGTTCGTGGATCCGCAGCCGACCCGGATGGACTGGGCGGCCGACCTGCGCAAGGCGGAAAAGCAGGAGCTCGAACGCCAGGAGCGGGAGCGCCAGCCCCAGCGCCCCGGGCGGGCGGACGTCCCGGCCCAGAACCGGCCGGACCGCGGCCGGCCCGACCGGAGCCAGCCCGGCCAGCCGTTCGTGGAGCCCGAGCCAACCCGGATGGACTGGGCCAAGAACCTGCGCCAAGCGGAGAAGCAGGAGCTAGGCCGCCAGGCCAGCGAGCGCGAAGCCAAGCCCGCCAGCCCCGGCCCCGCCAGCCCTGGGCCCGGTCGCCCCCAGCGCACCCCGGAGCCCGCACCGGCCGAAGCCACCCGGGCCGAGCGGATCCACGGCCGCCTCGCCTGCCCGGCCGCCCCAGCCGCTCAGTCGGCCCAGGCCACCCGGGCCGAACGGATTCAGCCGCCCGCGGAGGCCAGCCGCCGCCTCAGCCACCCGGGCCGAGCGCGTCCAGCCGCCCGCCGACGCCACCCGGGCCGAGAAGATCATCACGGCCGAGCCGGACGGCAAGCCCCCGGCGGCCGAGGAGCAGCCGTCGGCGGCTCCGGCCAGCGCGGCCACCCCGGAACCCGCCCCCGCCCCGGCTGAAGACCAGGCTGAGGTCAAGGCTGAGGCCAAAGCGGAAGACCAGGCTGAGGACAAGCAGCCAGCAGCCAAGGCGAGCCCGGCGCCGCCCAGGGAAGACCAGCCGCCCGCCGCCGATTCCGGCGCCGCCGGCCCGGCCGCCGAAGCCGAGAGCCCGGCCACCGAAGCCGAGAGCCCGGCTGACCAGGCGGATACCGCCGAAGGCGACACCCCCGATCCGGCCCCGGCCCCGGAGACCAGCGACGGCGGCGGCGACACCAGCCGCGGCCCCGTCCCCAGCGATCAGGACGTGACCGTGGTCCCGGGGGTGCCCCGCTTCCACCGCAGTGAGTGCATCCTGATCCGTTTCATGGGCGACAACGACCTGCAGCGGATGCCGGCCGAGCAGGCCCGCAAGGCCGGGTGCACCCCGTGCCGGGCCTGCCAGCCGGACGGCGAAGAGGACGACTGACCGGGGAATCGCCCCTCGGCACCATCGGTGACCGGCCGTCCGCCTGACCCGATCGAGTCACCACGCGACCTTCGATATGAGTATCGATACGGGCGGGGCTGACGCGGTCCGGTGCGGGCGAGCGGCGGGCCGCCCGCACCGGCTCCGATTACGCCTTGCGCAGCCAGAACGTCAGGCCGAGGCCCGCGTCGTGGTGCTCGCGAGCCCCATCGGCCGCACCGGCCGCGGGCGGGCCGGCCTGGTAGCCGGTGGCCAGCACCTCGCCCGCGATCAGCGTGCCCTGCTCGTCCATGGCCGCCGACAGCTCGGGGGCCGTGGCCTCCCACCACAGCTGGATCCGGTCGGTCACGTCCAGGCCGTCGCTCTTGCGGGTGTCCTGGACCAGCCGGATGACGTCGCGGGCCAGGCCCTCGCGGCGCAGTTCCGGGGTGAGCGAGGTCTCCAGGGCCACGGTCTCGCCGCCGTCGCTGGCCACGGTCCAGCCCTCCTTGGGCGTCTGGGTCACGACCACCTCGTCCGGGCCGACCGTGATCTCCGCGCCGTCGACCGTGACCGTGGCCTGGCCGTGGTCCCGCAGCGCCGCCGCCAGCGCGGCCCCGTCGGCCTCGGCGATGGCCTTGGCCACGACCGGGGTGGTCCCCTTGAACCGGCCACCGAGGGCGCGGTAGTTCGCCTTGACCGTGTAGTCGACCAGATCCCCGCCCACCGCCGACAGCGGCTCCAGCTCGTGCACGTTGAGCTCCTCAGCCACCTGGGCCCGCAGCTCGCCGGGCAGCGACCCGAAGCCCGCCGCCCCGACCAGGGCCCGGGCCAGCGGCTGCCGGGTCTTGACCGTGGCCGTGGCCCGGGCCGACCGGCCCAGCTCGACCAGCCGCCGGGTCAGCGCCATCTCGGCCGAAAGCTCCGCGTCGATCAGGGCCGGGTCCGCCTCGGGCCAGCGGGCCAGGTGCACCGACTCCGGTGCGTCCGGCGTGCGCAGCGCGTTCCACACGTGGTCGGTGAGGAACGGGGTGATCGGGGCCATCAGCCGGGTCACGGTCTCCAGGCACTCGTACAGGGTGGCGAACGCCGACGACGACTCCGGGGTCCGCGGGCCCTCCCAGAACCGGCGCCGCGACCGGCGCACGTACCAGTTGGACAGGTCGTCCAGGAACGCCGCGATCCGCCGGCCCGTCCCCGCGGTGTCGAAGCCCTCCATCAGGCTGGTGACGTCCTGCACCAGCGTGTGCAGCTCGCTCAGGACCCAGCGGTCCAGCACCGGGCGCTGCGCGGGGGCGGGCGCCTCGCCGAGCCGGTCCGGGCCCCAGGCGTTGCCGTCGGCGGCGGCCGCGTTGGCGTACAGGGCCAGGAACGAGACCGTGTTCCAGTAGGTGAGCAGGACCTTGCGGACGATCTCGTCCAGGGTCGCCGTGGCCGACCCGCCGGGTCGACCACGGCGAGCCCGAGGCCGCGAAGAACCAGCGCAGCGCGTCCGCGCCGTGCCGGTCCATCAGGGGCAGCGGCTCGAGGATGTTGCCGAAGTGCTTGCTCATCTTGCGGCCGTCCTCGTCGACCACCAGGCCGAGGCAGACCACGTTCTCGTAGGAATTGCGGCCGAACACCAGCGTGCTCACGGCCATCAGCGAGTAGAACCAGCCGCGGGTCTGGTCGATGGCCTCGCAGATGAACTGGGCCGGGAACGCCCGCTCGAAGTCCGCCTGGTTGTGCCAGGGCGCGCCGTGCCGGGCGAACGGCATCGACCCCGAGTCGTACCAGGCGTCGATGACGTCCGGGACCCGGTGGGCGGTCTGCCCGCAGTCCGGGCAGCCGAACGTGACCTCATCCACGAACGGCCGGTGCGGGTCGAGGCTGGACAGGTCGCGGCCCGGCCAGCTCGGCCAGTTCGGCGCGGGAGCCCACGCAGGTGATGTGGTCGTTCTCGCACTCCCACAGCGGCAGCGGCGTGCCCCAGTACCGGGTCCGGGACAGGGCCCAGTCCACGTTGTTGCGCAGCCACTCGCCGTACCGGCCGTGCTTGATGTTGGGCGGGTACCAGTTGGTCTTCTCGTTCTCGGCCAGCAGCTGGTCCTTGGCCGCGGTGGTGCGCACGTACCAGGACGGCAGCGCGTAGTAGATCAGCAGCGTGTGGCAGCGCCAGCAGTGCGGGTAGCTGTGCTCGTACGGCTCGGACCGGTACAGCAGCCCCCGGTCGGCCAGCTCCTGGACCAGCCGCGGGTCGGCGTCCTTGAAGAACATCCCGCCGACGATCGGCACGCTGTCCTGGAACTTCCCGTCCAGCCGGATCGGGTTCACCACCGGCAGCCCGTGGGCCCGGGTGACCTGCATGTCGTCGGCGCCGAAGGCCGGGGCCAGGTGGACCAGGCCGGTGCCGTCCTCGGTGGTCACGAAGTCCCCGGGCAGCACCACGTGCGCGTCCGGGATCTCGATCAGGTCGAACGGCCGCTGGTAGGTGGCCCCGAGCAGGTCCTGGCCCGGGAACCGGGCGGCGACGTGCCAGCCCTCACCCAGGACCTTCGGCATCAGGGCCTCGGCCAGCACGACCCGGTCGCCATCGGCGGACTTGCGGGCCAGCACGTAGGTCACCTCGGGGTGCACCGCCACCGCGGTGTTGGACACCAGCGTCCACGGCGTGGTCGTCCAGACCAGCAGGTCGGCGCCGGCCAGGTCCGGGTTGGCGCCGTCGGGCAGGCTGACCAGCGGGAACCGGACGGTGACCGACGGGTCGCGGACTTCTCTGTAGACGTCCGGCTGACCCATCTCGTGGTCGGACAGCGGAGTGCCGCAGCGCGGGCAGTACGGGCTGATCCGGAAGTCCTTGACCAGCCGCCCCTGGTTGAAGATCTCCTTGAGCGACCACCAGACCGACTCGATGTAGGCCGGGTCCATGGTCCGGTAGGCCTTGGACAGGTCGATCCAGTAGCCCATCCGCTCGGTCAGCGTGGTGAAGGCGTCCACGTGCCGGAGCACGGACTCCCGGCACCGCTCGTTGAACTCGGTGATGCCGTAGGCCTCGATGTCCTTCTTGCCGGAGATCCCCAGCTCCCGCTCGACCGCGACCTCGACCGGCAGCCCGTGGCAGTCCCAGCCGGCCTGGCGCTGCACGTAGAAGCCCTGCATGGTCTTGAACCGGGGGAACACGTCCTTGAACACCCGGGCCTCGACGTGGTGCACGCCGGGCATGCCGTTGGCCGTGGGCGGTCCCTCGTAGAACGTCCAGGGCTGGCCGCCTTCGGTCTGCTTGACCGAGTGCTCGAAGACGTTCGAGGCTTCCCAGCGGCCCAGGATCTCACGCTCGATCGCGGGCAGGTCGATCTGCGCGGACAGCGCGGGGAACCGTGGTGTGTCCGGGGACAGGTCAGATGCCTGCGACATGATGGGGTGCCTCCAGCAAGGACAGATACGACGTTGCCAGAGGGACGAGACCCCGCTCGCTGCGGCGGCCCCGCGGTACCACCCTCCTTGGCCGGCGACGGCCCACTCGAGGATTTCTGCGGCCGGGTCTACTGGTCCTCAGGCGAATTCGCTGGGGCGGTTCTTCCGGCGGCTCCGGGGTGATCTGGTCCGCTGGGCCTGGCCGCCGGGCTCACACCATCCCCGGCTCGCTCCTGGCAGGCGGTCAGCGGCAGCTGTCCCCTTCAGCACCGTGCAGGCTTCAAGAATATCCGAAGCCGGGGGATGAGAGGCCTGGATAGTGGGCACCTTGTTGCTGGCCGGTGCATCCGTCTGCGGCCGGGCGCCGAAATCTTATTTGCAGAGGTGCGCGGCAGCAGCTTATTCTCCGTTGACCGTTCACATTCATGATCATCTATTGCCCGTCGTGGGAGGCGCGAGATGGCCACTGCCCCGCGTTCCGAAGCCGCTCTTCCAGTACGTCCCGGAGAAGATCCGTGGACCGGGGCTGAGCTCGCCGAGGTCCGGCAGTCGCTCGAGGAAGACGCCGCCGGGCTGCGGGCGGACCTCGCCCAGGCCGAGGCGCAGATCGCCGAGCGGCTGGACAACGGTCTGCGGGACGCCGGCGACGACGAGGCCGACGTCGGGGTCAAGACCTTCGAGCGGGACGCCGAGTACGCCGCGACCACCAAGGCCCGCGACCTGCTGGAGCAGACCGAGAAGGCACTGGCGCGGATCGATGCGGGATCATACGGAGTGTGCGACTCCTGCGGCGAGCCCATTGGCAAGGCCCGGCTGATGGCGTTCCCGCGCGCGGTACTCTGCGTCACGTGCAAGCAGCGCGAAGAGCGACGGTAGGCAACGGGTCCGAGCCGTCCGTCCCCCCCGGTTCCGCCGCGACCCCCGATTCCGCCGAGGCCCCCGGTCCCACCGAGCCGGTCCGGGGGCGCAAGCTCCCGGTGGTGATCGGTGTCGCCTTGTTCGTGCTGGCCCTGGACGTGGTGACCAAGATCGTCGTGGTCCACGAACTGGCCCACCACGCGCCCATCCGGCTGCTGGGCGGCTTCCTGACCCTGCTCCTGCTGCGCAACAGCGGGGCCGCCTTCAGCATCGGCACGTCGGCCACCATCGTGTTCACGGTGATCGCCGCGGTCGTGATCGTCTACATCCTGCGCACCGCCCGCAAGCTGCGCAGCCTGCCGTGGGCGATCACGCTCGGCCTGCTGCTGGGCGGGGCCACCGGCAACCTGTCGGACCGCATCTTCCGGGCGCCGGGGCTGTTCCGCGGCGACGTGGTCGACTGGATCGAGCTGCCGCACTGGCCCGTGTTCAACCTGGCCGACTCGGCCATCGTCTGCGGCGGGGTCCTCGCCGTGCTGCTGGCCATCCTGGGCCTGCGCATGGACGGCACCAGGGAATCACGCACCGCCGAGCCTGCGCCGGCCGGGCAGGCGCCAGCTCAGCCAGCGCCAGCTCAGCCAGCGCCAGCTCAGCCAGCGCCAGAATCAGAGCCGAAGGGTACCGATGACGGCGGATCAGCGTTATCTGCCGGTGCCTGACGGGCTCGACGGCGAACGCCTGGACGCGGCGCTGGCCCGGATGTTCGGCCTGTCCCGGTCCCGGGCCGCCGAGCTCATCAGCGAAGGCAACGTCCTGGTCGACGGCCGCCGGCCGCCAAGTCGGACCGGGTCACGGCGGGAGATCCGCTGGAGGTGACGCTGCCCGCGCCCCGGCCGGTGGAGCCGCCGCGCGCCGTCGAAGGGCTGACGGTGACGTTCGAGGACGACGACATCATCGTGGTGAACAAGCCGATCGGCGTGGCCGCGCACCCGGCGCCGGGCTGGTCGGGCCCGACCGTGATCGGCGGCCTCCAGGCCAGCGGGCACACCATCGCCACCAGCGGCGCGGCCGAGCGGCAGGGCATCGTGCACCGGCTGGACGCCAACACCACCGGCTCGATGGTGGTGGCCAAGAGCGAGCACGCCTACAGCGCGCTCAAGCGGGCGTTCCGGGAGCGCGAGGTCGAAAAGCGCTACCACGCCCTGGTCCAGGGTCATCCGGACCCGCTGCGCGGCACCATCGACGCCCCGATCGGGCGGCACCCGTCCGGCGACGGCCGGTTCGCGGTGGTGGCTGACGGCCGCGCCAGCGTGACCCATTACGACACGATGGAGGCGTTCCGCGGCGCCAGCCTGGTCGACGTCGGGCTGGAGACCGGGCGGACCCACCAGATCCGGGTGCACATGTCGGCGATCCGGCATCCCTGCGTGGGTGACCTGCTGTACGGGGCCGACCCGGTGCTCGCCGGCCACCTCGGCCTGCACCGGCAGTGGCTGCACGCGGTCAGCCTGGCGTTCCACCATCCGGTGGACGGCCGCTGGGTCGAATTCCGCAGCGACTACCCGGACGATCTCCAGCACGCCCTCGACGTCCTGCGCGCGGAGAGCTGACCGGGTAGACCGGGTCAGCCGGCCGCCGGACGAACCGGAAATCCCGCTCCTTTCCGCGCGCCTCCGGCGTGTGGGGAGCCGGGGACCAGGCCCGGCGATGTAGGCTCGGTTCACCGGGTCGGCACGGTCCCCTCGAGGCGGAAAGTTCGCCTCACCGGCGACGCTCCGCCGCACTGACGGAGCAGGTCAACGGCGAGGTGCGACATGTGCCGCCTTCCCCCCGGAACCGTTCGGTAAGCACGACGCACGCCCGCGTGACCCCCGGCGCCGGGCCCCGGCCAGGGCCCAGCACCCGGCCACTTCCGGGCTCTGCGAAGCATGCCCGAGGCACGGCAGACCGATGCCAGAAGGAGGCGGCTCAGCCCATGGCGGAATCCGCGACCCGTCAGCCGTACGCACACCTCCATGTGCATACCGAGTACTCCATGCTGGACGGCGCGGCCCGCCTCAAGGAGCTGTTCAAAGAGGTCGAGCGGCAGGGCATGACCCACGTGGCCATGACCGACCACGGGAACATGTACGGCGCGGCCGAGTTCCACCGGCAGGCCAAGGACGCGGGCATCACCCCGGTCATCGGGATCGAGGCCTACGTGGCCCCCGAGCACCGCACCAACACCAAGCGCATTCTCTGGGGCCAGCCGCACCAGAAGAAGGACGACGTCTCGGCCAGCGGCGCCTACCTGCACAAGACCATCTGGGCCCGGGACCGGACCGGCCTGCACAACCTGTTCAAGCTGTCCTCCCGCTCCTACGCCGAGGGCTGGCTGGTCAAGTGGCCGCGGATGGACAAGGAGATCCTGGCCGAGCACGCCGAGGGCCTGATGGCCTCCACCGGGTGCCCGTCCGGCGAGCTGCAGACCCGGCTCCGGCTCGGCCAGTTCGACCAGGCCCTCCGGTCCGCCGCCGAGTACCAGGAGATCTTCGGCAAGGAGAACTACTTCCTGGAGCTGATGGACCACGGCCTGGACATCGAGCGCCGGGTCCGCGACGGCCTGGTCGAGATCGGCAAGAAGCTCAACATCCCGCCGGTCGTGACCAACGACTCCCACTACACCCGGGAATCCGACTCGGTCAGTCACGACCTGCTGCTGTGCATCCAGACCGGCAAGACCCTGGCCGACGCGGACCGCTTCCGGTTCGACGGCAGCGGCTACTACATCAAGTCCGCCGCCGAGATGTACTCGGGTGACAGCTCGGACATCTGGCAGGAGGGCTGCCGGAACAGCCAGCTCCTCATCGCGGACCGGGTCGACACCTCCGGCATGTTCGACTTCGTCAACCTCATGCCGCGGTTCCCCATCCCCGACGGCTTTGACAGCGAGGCCGACCTGTTCCGGGCCGAGGTCTGGAAGGGCATGGACCGCCGCTTCCCCGACGGCTACGACGAGGAGCACAAGCGGCAGGCCAGCTACGAGATCGACATCATCTGCCAGATGGGGTTCCCGGCCTACTTCCTGGTCGTGTCCGACTTCATCATGTGGGCCAAGAACCACGGCGTGGCCGTCGGCCCCGGCCGTGGTTCCGCGGCCGGGTCGCTGGTGGCCTACGCGATGGGCATCACCGACCTGGACCCGCTCCCGCACGGGCTCATCTTCGAGCGGTTCCTCAACCCCGAGCGCGTGTCCATGCCCGACATCGACGTGGACTTCGACGAACGTGGGCGGGCCGACGTCATCCGCTACGTGACCGAGAAGTGGGGCTCGGACAAGGTCGCGCAGATCGTCACCTACGGCACGATCAAGGCCAAGGCCGCGATCAAGGACTCCACCCGCGTGCTCGGCTTCCCCTACGCGCTGGGCGACCGGATCACCAAGGCCTTCCCGGCCGCGGTGATGGGCAAGGACATCCCGCTGTCCGGGATCTTCGACTCCGACCACCCCCGGTACAACGAGGCCGGCGAGCTGCGCCAGCTGTACGAGTCCGAGGCCGAGATCAAGCAGGTCATCGACAAGGCCCGGGGTATCGAGGGCCTGATCCGCCAGCCCGGCGTGCACGCGGCCGGCGTGATCATGAGCGCCGAGACCATCACCGACCACATCCCGGTCTGGACCCGGCACTCCGACGGCGCGGTCATCACGCAGTTCGACTACCCGACCTGCGAGGGCCTCGGCCTGCTCAAGATGGACTTCCTGGGCCTGCGGAACCTCACGATCATGGCCGACGCGGTGGCCGCGATCGAGAAGAACCGCGGCACCAAGATCAACCTGCTCGACCTGGAGCTGGACGACAAGGCGGCCTACGAGCTGCTCGGCCGGGGCGACACCCTGGGCGTGTTCCAGCTGGACGGCGGCCCCATGCGGTCGCTGCTGCGGCTGATGAAGCCCGACAACTTCGAGGACATCTCCGCCGTGCTGGCCCTGTACCGGCCGGGCCCGATGGGCGTGAACTCGCACACCAACTACGCCCTGCGCAAGAACGGCCAGCAGGACATCACGCCCATCCACCCCGAGCTGGAAGAGCCGCTGCGGGAGATCCTCGAGCCCACCTACGGCCTGATCGTGTACCAGGAGCAGGTGCAGAAGGCCGCCCAGATCCTGGCCGGGTACTCGCTCGGCCAGGCCGACCTGCTGCGCCGGGCCATGGGCAAGAAGAAGAAGGAGATCCTGGACAAGGAGTTCGTCCCGTTCCAGCAGGGTTGCAAGGAACGCGGCTACTCCGACCGGGCCATCCAGGCCGTCTGGGACGTGCTGGTGCCGTTCTCCGGCTACGCCTTCAACAAGGCCCACACGGCCGGCTACGGGCTGGTGTCCTACTGGACCGCCTACCTCAAGGCCAACTACGCGCCCGAGTACATGGCGGCCCTGCTCACCAGCGTCGGCGACGACAAGGACAAGTCCGCGCTGTACCTGAACGAGTGCCGCCGGATGCGGATCAAGGTGCTGCCGCCGGACGTGAACGAGTCGGTGGCCACCTTCACCGCGGTGGGGGAGGACGTCCGGTTCGGCATGGCCGCCGTCCGCAACGTGGGCGTCAACGTGGTCGACGCGATCGTGGCCACCCGCAAGTCCAAGGGCGCGTTCACCAGCTTCTCCGACTTCCTCCGCAAGGTCCCGACCGTGGTCTGCAACAAGCGGGTCATCGAGTCGCTGATCAAGGCGGGCGCGTTCGACTCGTTCGGCCACCCCCGCAAGGGCCTGGTCATGGTGCACGAGCAGGCCGTCGACTCGGTCATCGACATCAAGCGCAACGAAGCCATCGGCCAGGACTCGCTGTTCGGCGGGGACGAAGAGACCGAGGCCTTCTTCGACGTGCCGATCCCCGAGGGCGACGACTGGGACAAGTCCACCCGGCTCAGCTTCGAACGCGACATGCTCGGCCTGTACGTCTCCGACCACCCGCTGCTGGGCCTGGAGCACCTGCTGGCCCGGGAGGCCGACTGCACCCTGGCCGACCTCACCGCCGAAGAGCCTGGTGACCAGCCGCGGCCCTCCGGCGGCGGCCGGGACGGCGGCCAGGTGGTCAAGGTGGCGGGCATCTTGTCCGGCGTCACCCGCAAGGTGACCAAGCAGGGCAATCCGTGGGCCGCGGCCAGCCTGGAGGACCTGGGCGGCGCCATCGAGGTGCTGTTCTTCCCGGCCACCTACCAGCTGTACGCGACGTCGATCGCCGAGGACGCGATCATCACGGTCAAGGGCCGGATCGACCGGCGCGACGACGTGCCCAAGCTGATCGCCATGGACGTCACCGTCCCGGACATGACCACCAGTGACGGCGGCCCTTTCGTGGTGTCGATGCCCTACACCCGGTGCGTCCCGCCGGTGGTGGAGCAGCTCAAAGAGGTGCTGATGACCCACGCGGGCACCACCGAGGTGCACCTGAGGCTGAAGGGTAACCAGCGCACCACCGTGGTCCGCCTGGACGACAAGTTCCGGGTGTCCAACTCCCCGGCCCTGCTCGGTGACCTCAAGCAGTTGCTCGGCCCGGCCTGCGTCAGCTGACCCCCGTTGACCCCGGCTGACCCCCAGCCCGGCTAACCCCCCAGGTTGCTCCGGATCTTTTCCAGCGCGGCCACCACCGCGGCCCGCTCGTCCGGGCCGAACGACCCCAGCGCCCGCTCGGTCAGCTGGTCCATCTCGGCGTCGATGTCTTTTTCCAGGGCCCGTCCCCGGGTCGTGAGCCGCAGCCGGACCAGCCGCCGGTCGCGCTCGTGGGGCTCCCGGGCCAGCAGCCCGGTGGCTAGGGTGGCGGCCCGGGTCACGGTGGAAGTCGCCAGGCCCAGGACTGGCGATCTCACCCGGAGTCTGCCCGTCCTCGGCCCACAGGCGGCGCAAGATCTCCACCGCACGGGAGCGCCCCATGAAGGTCGGCATCAGCATCAGCAATTTTTCCTGGCCCGTCCCGCTCGCCGACTTCGGCCCGACCGTGGCCCGGATCGCCCGGACCGCCGACGACGCCGGTATCGACAGCCTGTGGGTGATGGACCACTTCTTCCAGATCCGTATCACCGGCGAGCCCGCCGAAGCCCCCATCACCGAGGCCTACGCCACCCTGTGCTTCCTGGCCGGGCAGACCCGGCGGGCCACGCTGGGCACCCTGGTCACGTCGGTGTCCTACCGCCATCCGGGCGTGCTGCTCAAGACCGTGACCGCGCTGGACGTGCTCAGCGGCGGCCGGGCCGTGTTCGGGATCGGGGCCGGTGCCCCCTGGAACCCCGAGCCCGCCGGCCCCGGGACCGCCTTCGAGGCCGAAGGCCTCGGTATCCCGTTCCCGCCCCTGGCCGAGCGGTTCGAACGCCTGGAAGAGGCGTTGCAGATCGCCCACCAGATGTGGCGCGACGACGAGACGCCCTTCCGGGGACGGCACTATGACCTGGCCCGGCCCCTGAACTCGCCCAACTCGCTGCAGCGGCCGCACCCGCCGATCCTGATCGGCGGCAGCGGCGAGAAGAAGACGCTGCGCCTGGTGGCCAGGTACGGCGACGCCTGCAGCCTGTTTGACCTGCCCGGGTCCCAGTTCGCCGACAACATCGAGCACAAACTGGGCGTCCTGCGGCAGCACTGCGTGGCCGAGGGCCGGGACTACGCCGAGATCGAGAAGACCATCGCCAGCCCCTTCGACCAGGGCGACGATCCCCGGGCGGCCCTGCCCGGCCTGCTGGCCCACCTGGCCGACCTGGCCGCGCTGGGCATCGATCACGTGCTGCTGGCCTGCCGGGGCCCCTGGACCGAGGCCACCCTGGACGCCCTGGTCTCGGTGGTCCCCGGCATTCACGCCCTCGAGACCGCCGGCCGCTGAGACCGAGCGGGCGGTGGCGGCCCGGCGGGCCCGGGCGTGCCCCGTTGACACACCCGGCGCGGGGCCGATGTACTGCCGATCATGACGCAATCAACGGGGGCAGCCGCGGCCGGGACCACGTTCCCGGTCACCACCGCGTTCACGCTGCCGGGCATGAGCATCGAGCAGGATCTGGGCGTGGCCTTCGGCCTGGTCGTCCGGAGCATGGGGGCGGTCAAGTCGATCAGCGCCGGGTTCAAGGCGCTCCGCCAGGGCGAGGTGCGGGAGTACACCCAGCTGCTGGAGGACAGCCGCCGGCACGCCGTGGACCGCATGATCGAGAACGCTCGCCTGCTCGGGGCCAACGGCGTGGTGGCCATGCGGTTCGACTCGTCCGAGATGGGCCAGGGACTCACGGAAATCGTGGCCTACGGCACCGCCGTGGTCGCGGGCCCGTCGGCCTGACCGGGCCGGGGACCTGACGGTGCCAGGGGCCTGACGTGCCGGGGGATCGTTCGCTGCTGGGCGACGCCGACCGGGACCGGCTGGTGGCCGTGCTCCGCGAGCACTACGCGGCCGGGCGGCTGGAGATGCCGGAGTTCGACCGCCGGGCCGGGATCGTGCTGGCCGCCAGCTACGCCGACGAGGCGGCCGCGGCCCTGGACGGCCTGCCCCCGATGGCCGCCCCGGGAGCACCGGGGGCGGCCGCCCGGCCCCGGTCGCGCAAGCGGCACGCCCAGGTGAGCGAGCCGCAGCCGGGCTGGGTGCCCACCGCCGAACGCTTCCGCGACCCGTCCAGCAACACGATCATGCGGGTGTGGACCGACCCGGCCGATGGCAGCCGCCACTACGTCCCGGACACCGGCCCAGCCTGAGGCCCAGTCCGAGGCCCAGTCTGAAGCGCGCCGGGAAGCGGGCAGAATGGGGCCCATGGCCGCGTATGTGATCTCCGAGGTCGAGGTCTACGACGAGGAGCAGGCCCGGCGTTACCGGGACCTGGCCGCGGATTCCATCGCCAGATACGGCGGCCGGTACCTGGCGCGCATGGTCGAGCCACAGGTTCCGGAGGGGGAGTGGCCCCCGGACGAGCGGGTGGTGATCGTGGAGTTCCCGGACCTGGCCCGGGCCCGCGAGTGGTACGCGTCCCCGGAGTACGCCGAGGCGCTGACGGTGCGGCAGTCCGCCCTGGGCCGCCGCCTGCTGTTCGTCGAGGGCGTGGCCTGACCACCGTGAACCACGACACCCCGCCCTACGGCACCCCGCTCCCCGACCCCTCACCCCCGCTGCCCTCAAGTCACAACACCGTCACTGCCACCTCCAGTCCCAACGACACTAGCACGCTCGGGTCCCAGCAGCAATCCCAATTCCGCGCCCCGCAGACCACAGCCAACCCAGGCACTTCCCGCGCATCACCCTCACCACCATCATCACGTTCCTGGCCACGCTGGCCGGCACCGCCGTCCTCGGCATTCCCGCCGCCTACCTCTGGGTCCTGGTCGCCCCCCGCGCCCTGGCCCAGGTCGTCAGCCGCGGCGCGGCCGACGTGGTCAACGCCGAGACCACCGCGTTCATCGCGGCCGACGCCTGGTTCGTGCTGATCGCCACCGTCGGCGGCCTGCTCACCGGGATCCTCGGCTACCGGTACGTGGTCCGCCGCCGCGACGGTGCCCACGGCCCGGCCGCCGCCCTGGGCCTGATCCTGGGCGGACTGGGCGCGACCGCCATCATGTGGTGGATCGGCGTCAACGACGGCCGCGCCTCGTTCCACCATGCGCTGCTGACCAGGCCGAACGGCACCTATCTGCACGCGTCGCTGGCGCTGGGCGCGAAAAGCGCGCTGATCTTCTGGCCGCTGTTCGCGGCCCTGGCCATCGGCCTGCCCGAGCTGGTGGCCTACGTCCGGGGCAACCGCAGCCCCGGTGTCCGCAATATGGACGAAGACGGCGGGCATGAGGCCCGCTCCGTAGACTGAGCGGGTGATTTCCCGTATCGACCTGCGTGACCGCGAGCCGGCCGCGCTCAGCCGGGTCAGCCTGTCCTCAATTCTGCCCCGCGCCACCCTGGACGTGGCCGCGGCCGCCGAGCAGATCCGCCCGGTGTGCGAGGACGTACGCCAGCGCGGTGCCGCCGCGGTCCGCGAGTACACCGCCCGGTTCGACGGCGTGGACCTGGAAACGACCCTGGTCCCGCCCGAGGCTCTCGACGCCGCGCTCAGCGCCATCGATCCGGCCGTGGCCCGCGCCCTCGAGGAGGAGGCCCGGCGGGCCCGGCTGGTGCATGAGGCCCAGCTGCCGCCCGCCGAGAACACGGTCTCACCGGCCGACGGCCTGAGCGTGACCGCGCGCTACGTGCCGGTCTCGCGCGCCGGGGTGTACGTGCCGGGCGGCCTGGTCGCCTATCCGTCCTCGGTGGTCATGAACGTGGTACCGGCCCAGGTGGCCGGGGTGTCCTCGGTCGCGGTGGCCTCACCGCCGCAGCAGGAGACCGGCGGCCTGCCGCACCCGGCCGTGCTGGCCGCCTGCGCGCTGCTCGGCGTGGACGAGGTGCACGCGGTGGGCGGGGCCCAGGCCCTGGCCATGTTCGCCTACGGCACCGACGTGTGCGCGCCCGCCGACGTGCTGACCGGGCCCGGCAACGTGTACGTGGCCGCGGCCAAGCGGATCCTGGGCGGGGTGGTGGGCACCGACGGCGAGAACGGCCCGACCGAGATCGCCATCATCGCCGACCACACCGCCGACCCGGCGTTCGTGGCCGCCGACCTGATCGCCCAGGCCGAGCACGACCCGCTGGCCGCCTGCCTGCTGATCACCTCCGACCCGGGCCTGCCGGACCGGGTCGAGGCCGAGCTGGCCCAGCAGCTGCCGACCGCGCTGAACCGGGAGCGCATCGAGCAGGCCCTGGCCGGCCAGTCGGCCTACGTGCTGGTCCGCGACGTGGACAGCGCCCTGGCCGTTTCCGACGCCTGGGCGCCGGAGCACCTGGAGGTGCAGACCGAGGACGCGGGCAAGGTCGCGACCCGGGTCCGCAACGCCGGCGCCATCTTCGCCGGGGCCTACTCCCCGGTCTCGCTGGGCGACTACCTGGCCGGGTCGAACCACGTGCTGCCGACCGGCGGCACCGCCCGGCACGCGGCCGGCCTGACCGTGCTGCCGTTCCTCAAGCTGATCAACGTGATCGAGTGCGCCCGCGAGGGCCTGGCCGAGGCCGCGCCGTTCATCGACGCCCTCGGCGGCGAGGAGCAACTGGCCGCGCACGTGGCCGCGGTCCGGGTCCGGGTCCCGAAATGAGCGTCCCGGTCACCGCCAGCGACCCGGCGGCCCCGAATTGGCCAGCGCTGCCGTTGCGGGAGGACCTGGCCGGCCTGGAGCCGTACGGGGCCCCGCAGCTGACGGTGCCGTACCGGCTGAACACCAACGAGAACCCGTACCCGCCCACCGCGCGCGTGGCTCAGGCCATCACCGACGCGGTCGCGGCCGTGGCCGGCGGCCTGAACCGCTATCCGGACCGGGACGCGGTCGCGCTGCGCCAGGACCTGGCCGCCTACCTGGAGCACGGCCTGGCTGCCGAGCAGGTGTGGGCCGCCAACGGGTCGAACGAGGTTATTCAGCAGCTGCTGCAGGCCTTCGGTGGCGCCGGCCACGCGGCCCTGGGGTTCGAGCCGTCGTACTCCATGCACCCGCTGATCGCCCGGGTGACCGGCACCGAGTGGTTCGCGGCCTGCCGGGAAGAGGATTTCAGCATCGACCCCGAGCGGGCGGCGGCGCAGATCCGCGACACCCGGCCCGAGGTGGTGTTCCTGACCTCGCCCAACAACCCGACCGGCACCTCGGTCCCGCTGGACGTGATCCGGGCCGTGTGCGACGCCGCCCCCGGTGTGGTCGTGGTCGACGAGGCCTACGCCGAGTTCCGCCGGGCCGGGACCCCGAGTGCGCTGTCACTGCTCCCGGAGTATCCGCGCCTGGCCGTGACCCGCACCATGTCCAAGGCTTTCGCCATGGCCGGGGCCCGGGTCGGCTATATGGCCGCGCATCCGGATCTGGTCCGGACCATGCTGATCGTCCGGCTGCCCTACCACCTGTCGTCGGTGACCCAGGCGGTGGCCCGGGCCGCCCTCGCCCACGCCGAGGATCCGCTGGCCAGCGTGGCCGCGCTGCGGGCCGAGCGGGACCAGTGCGTGACCTGGCTGCGCGACCGGGGTCTGTCGGTGGCCGACTCCGACGCCAACTTCGTGCTGTTCGGCCCGTTCGCCGACCGAGACGCGGTCTGGCAGGGGCTGGTCGACCGGGGCGTGCTGATCCGGCAGGTCGGGCCGCCCGGCTGGCTCCGGGTCTCGGTCGGCACCCCAGCGGAGATGGCCGCGTTCAGGGCCGCGTTCAGTGAGGTGGTGCCGGCGTGAACCGGGAACGACGGGCGCGGGTCGAGCGCCTCACCCACGAGACCCAGATCCTGGTCGAGCTGGACCTGGACGGCATCGGCGTGGTCGAGGTGGACACTGGCGTGCCGTTCTTCGACCACATGCTCAGCCAGCTCGGCAAGCACGGTGGCCTGGACCTGACCGTCCGGGCCAAGGGCGACATCGAGATCGACGCTCACCACACGGTGGAAGACACGTCGATCGCGGTCGGCCAGGCCCTGCGCGAGGCCCTGGGCGACAAGTCCGGCATCACCCGGTTCGGCAACAGCCTGATCCCGCTGGACGAGACCCTGGTCCAGGCGGCGGTGGACCTGTCCGGGCGTCCCTACGTGGTGCACGAGGAGCCGGACACCATGGCTCCGCTGATCGGCAGCTACGACACCACCTTGACCCGGCACGTGTTCGAGTCGATGGCGTTCTCGGCCGCGATCTGCCTGCACGTACGGGTGCTCTACGGGCGTAACCCGCACCACATCGTGGAGGCCCAGTTCAAGGCGGTGGCCCGGGCCCTGCGCAGCGCGCTCGCTCCCGACCCCCGGGCCGGCGGCATCCCCAGCACCAAGGGTGTTCTATGAGCTCCGCCCGCTCGGTGGTCGTGCTGGACTACGGTTCGGGCAACCTGCGGTCGGCCGAACGGGCCCTGGCCCGGGTCGGCGCCGACGTCACCGTGACCGCCGACCCGGACGCCGCCCAGGACGCGGACGGCCTGGTCGTCCCGGGCGTGGGCGCGTTCGCGGCCTGCATGGCCGGGCTGCGCGCGGTGGGCGGGGACAAGCTCATCGCCCAGCGCCTGGCCAGCGGCCGCCCGGTGCTGGCCATCTGCGTCGGCATGCAGGTGCTGTTCGCCGCGGGGGAGGAGCACGGCCTGCGCAGCGAGGGCTGCGGCCAGTGGCCCGGCACGGTGGAACGCCTGGAGGCCCCGGTCCTGCCGCACATGGGCTGGAACACGGTGAGCCCACCGGCCGGGTCGGCCCTGTTCGCCGGGATCGGCGCCGACACCCGCTTCTACTTCGTGCACTCCTACGGCCTGCGCTACGCCAGCGCCGCCGGGCTGCGCCATTCGGCGGCTCAGATCACCTGGGCCACCCACGGCGAGCCGTTCGCGGCCGCGGTCGAGGACGGCCCGCTGGCCGCGACCCAGTTCCACCCGGAGAAGTCCGGCGATGCCGGCGCCACCCTGCTGTCCAACTGGCTCAAAGGAATCTGATGACCCTCACCCTGCTGCCCGCGGTCGACGTAACCGAAGGGCACGCGGTCCAGCTGGTTCAGGGCGTCAGCCGGCAGCGGCGGCCAGTACGGCGACCCGATGGAGGCCGCACTGGCCTGGCAGCGGGCCGGAGCGTCCTGGATCCACCTCGTCGACCTGGACGCGGCGTTCGGCCGCGGGTCCAACGCGGACCTGCTGGCTGAGGTGGTCAGCAAGGTCGACGTCAGTGTCGAGATGTCCGGCGGCATCCGCGACGACGAGTCGCTGGCCCGGGCGCTGGGAACCGGGTGCGCACGAGTCAACATCGGCACCGCGGCGCTGGAACACCCGGACTGGGTCCGTTCGGTCATCGCCACGCACGGGGACCGGATCGCGATCGGGCTCGACGTGCGGGGCACCCGGCTGGCCGCCCGCGGCTGGACCTCCGAGGGCGGTGACCTGCACGCGACCCTGGACCGGCTGAACAGCGAGGGCTGCGCCCGCTACGTAGTGACCGACGTGCTCAAGGACGGTACGCTGCGCGGCCCCAACCTGGACCTCCTCCGCGACGTCTGTGCCCACACGACGGCGCCGGTGGTGGCCAGCGGCGGCGTGTCCAGCCTGGCCGACCTGCGCGCCATCGCCAGCCTGGTCCCGCTGGGCGTGGAGGCGGCCATCGTCGGCACCGCTCTCTACGAAGGCGCCTTCACCTTGGAAGAAGCGCTGACGACGGCGGCTTCGTCATGACCGTCGCCGTCCGGGTCATTCCGTGCCTGGACGTGGACGCGGGCCGGGTGGTCAAGGGCGTGAACTTCCGCGACCTGCGTGACGCCGGCGACCCGGTGGAACTGGCCGCCGCCTACGACGCCGAAGGCGCTGACGAGCTGACCTTCCTCGACATCACCGCGTCCAGCGGTGGCCGGGAGACCACCTACGACGTGGTGCGGCGCACCGCGGCCCAGGTGTTCATCCCGCTGACCGTGGGCGGCGGGGTGCGCAGCGAGCAGGACGTGGACCGGCTGCTGCGGGCGGGCGCGGACAAGGTGTCACTGAACACCGCGGCCATCGCCCGCCCCGAACTGCTGGCCGAGGCGGCCCAGCGGTTCGGCTCCCAGTGCGTGGTGCTGTCCGTCGACGCCCGCCGCTACACCGGTCCCGACCCTGGGACCAGCCAGAACGGCTCTGAACCTACCCCGCCGCCGAGCGGTTTCGAAGTCACCACCCACGGTGGCCGCCGCGGCACCGGCATCGACGCGGTCGGCTGGGCTCGCCGCGGCGCCGAGCTCGGGGCGGGCGAGATCCTGCTCAACTCGATGGACGCCGACGGGACCGAAGCCGGCTTCGACCTGGAACTGATCACCGCCGTCCGCGACGTGGTCACGGTGCCGGTCATCGCCAGCGGCGGCGCGGGCCAGGTCGGCCACTTCGCCCCGGCCGTCGACGCCGGCGCCGACGCGGTGCTGGCCGCCAGCGTCTTCCACTTCGGCGCCCTGCGCATCGGCCAGGTCAAGGACGCCCTCCGCGCCGCGGGGCGCCCGGTGCGCTGACCCCGGGGCGACTAGCCCGGGGGCAGCCCCGGGTCCGGGAAGCCGGGCAGGCCCTGGTCCCCGCTGCTGCCGGTGCCGCCCCGGACCGCGGCCGTCTCCGGCGTGCCGGCCAGGCTGGGGTTGGCGGTGGCGCCCGCGCCCGCTCGCACCGGCGCCGCCGAGCCCGGATGGGCGGCCATGGCCGCGCCGGTGATGCCCGCGTCGTTGTGCATCGCGGCCGGCACCACCCGCGCGTGCAGCCCCTGCAGCAGCGGCAGGAACTTCTCCGACTGCTTGCTGATCCCGCCGCCCACGATGACCAGCTGCGGGGACAGCAGGGCCTCGATGTGCTCGAGGTACTCGTTGACGTTCTTGGCCCAGTGCTTCCAGCTCATGTCGTGCGCGACCTTGGCCCGCTCGGACGCCCGCTCCTCCGCGTCCTTGCCGCGGATCTCGATGTGCCCGAACTCGGTGTTGGGGACCAGGACGCCGTCCACGAACAGCGCGCTGCCGATGCCGGTGCCGAACGTCACCATGAACACCGTGCCCGGCTCGCCCTTGCCCGCGCCGAACGTCATCTCGGCCACCCCGGCCGCGTCGGCGTCGTTGATCAGCCGGATGTCCTGCCCGGACGCCTTGCACAGCAGCGCCCGCGCGTCCAGGCCGATCCAGGCCGGGTCGAGGTTGGCCGCGGTGCGGGTCACCCCGTTGGCCACCACCCCCGGGAACGTGCAGCCGATCGGCCCGGACCAGGAGAACGTCTCGACCAGCTTCTGCACGACCTCGGCGACCGCGTCCGGCACGGCCGGCCGCGGGGTGGCGATCTTGACCCGGTCCGCCAGGAACTTGCCAGTCTCGAGATCGACCGGCGCGGCCTTCATCCCGGTACCGCCGATGTCAATGCCCAGTGCGTGCATGATCTGCTCCCTCTCCCTCCCGAACCGCCGGAAACGTCAGCCCCCGGCGGGTTCAGCCTGCCCAGTATCGCAAACGCGCGAGTAAGCTCGTGGGTAGTACATGCCCCTCCAGGGCGTGTTAAGCCGCGGAAAGGGGGCGGCTGATGCGGTGGGCCAAGGTCGTCATGATCGCGCTCGGCGCTCTGATCGCCTTTATCGTCATCGAGTCGGTGTTCCACCTGCTCCAGTGGGCCTTTATCGCGCTGGTCATCGGGGCCATCATCGCCGTTGCCGTCAAGGCGCACAGTCAGTACAAGCTGATGCAGGAACGCCGGGCCCAGGTCAAGCAGGACAAGGCGGCCCGCAAGCGCCAGGTTCGCGACGAGAGGCCACGCGAGGTGGCCAAGCGACGCGAGGTCGCGCCGGCCGAAGCCTGGACCGCCGAGCCCGTCGCGCCGCCCGCGTCGACGCCGGCCCCGGTGCGGTCCTCGGGGGACGTGGACGCCGAACTGGAACGGCTCAAGCGGGAGATGCGTTCCTGATTTTTATCGAAGGTGGTTGATCAGAGTCGCCACGTCGCCTGGGACACCATCTGCACCGCGGCCTCGGCGCCGTCCATCCGGATCTGAGCGGCCCCGCGCCGTCCGGCCGTGAACAACGTGAGCTCGGCCGGGGTCCCGATCACCGTCACCACCGGGGTGCCCCGGTGGATCGGCATCCGGTAGGACGGCGCCGCTCCGCCGCCGCTGCCGTCCCCGGCGGGCTCGTCCTCGCGGGCGTACTCCACGCCGACCCGGACCTTGCGCAGCAGGAACCGGGCCAGCTTCAGCCGGCCCCACAGCTCGTCGGACAAGCCGGGCAGCAGTTCCCGCGGCTTCCAGTTGGGCTGGCCGCGCCGCACGTCCTCGTGGTGCACGAAGAACTCCACGGTGTTGACCCGCTCGTCCATCCCCGGGATCCCGTACGGCGACAGCCGGGGCGGCCCGGTGCCGATCATTTCGATCAGGCCGGGGTACGGCGTGCGTTCGGCCAGCTTCTGCTGGACCCGCTCGGTGTGCCGGGCCAGCGGCCCGCCCGGGATACCCGCGGCCGCGTCCATCCGGCGTTCGCGCAGCACCAGGTGGGCGGCGAGATCCCGGGCGGTCCAGCCCGCGCACAGCGTCGGCGCGTCCGGGTCCACCTCGGTCAGCGTGCTGCACAGAGCGAGCCGTTCATCGCGCGCGTATCCCATCCGGGCATCGTAGGCGGTGGTCCGGACCCGGCGATAGGACGCCCCTATTAGGCTGGCCGGTATGAGCGACGCCGTCCGCCCGTCCCAGCTGGACCCCGAGATCGCCCGCCGCCTCAAGCGCGACGACGCCGGGCTGATCCCGGCCGTGGCCCAGCAGCATGACACCGGTGAAGTGCTGATGGTCGGCTGGATGGACGACGAGGCGCTGCATCGCACCCTGACCACGGGCCGCTGCACCTACTGGTCGCGCAGCCGCCAGGAATACTGGGTCAAGGGTGACACGTCCGGCCACCAGCAGTGGGTCAAGTCTGTGGCCCTGGACTGCGACGGCGACACCATCCTGGTCCAGGTCGACCAGGTCGGGGCCGCCTGCCACACCGGCGACCGCACCTGCTTCGACGCCGACCGCCTCGACGCCACCATCGGCCAGCGCCCGGAAACCGTGGCCGCGGCCGCGTCCGAAGAAGCCTGACCTCGTGCCGCCAACCACCCCCGCGGCCTCACCAGCCGCACGGGTCCGGCGCCAGTTCGTGGTCACGCTGCTGCTGGGCGCGGCCGGGGCCGGACTGGCCCTGCTGGCCGTGCGGCAAGGCTGGGCCCGCGCCGTCTACGACGCGCCCAAGCCGCTGCCGTCCCGGTCGATCGCGGTCAGCGGCCAGGACCTGGTGCCGGCCGCCGGAGCGCTGGCCCTGGCCGGGCTGGCCTGCCTGGCCGCGATCATCGCCACCCGCGGCGTGGCTGCGCCGGGCGGCCGGCGTGGTGCTGGCCCTGTGCGGCGTGGGCACCGCCGTGGCGGCCAGCACGTCGCTGAGCGCCGCCCGCATCGTGTCCGCCGCCTCGTCCAAGGCCAGCTCGTCCAGCTCGGTGGCCTCGGGCGGAGTCGGCTCGACCACCGGTGGCACCGCCTCCACCGGCGGCGCCGTGGTCACCGGCGACTCCACCGTGCACACCGTGCTGCTCGGCGTGCCCTGGCGGGTCGCGGTGTTCGCCGGCGCCGCCGCCCTCATCGCGGCCGGCCTGCTCACCCTGTGGCGCGGCGCCCGCTGGCCGGTCATGTCCGGCCGCTACGAACGCCAGGGCGGAACGGCTCGTCCCGCTCGCCCGGCCCGGCCGGTGACCGCGCCCCGGGGCAGCAGCCCGGCAGGGCTGGACCAGGCCGCGCTGTGGGATTCGATCAGCCGCGGTGAAGACCCCACCGTGGCCCCCCGGACCCCCGGGACCTCCGGTGGGCGCACCACCAGCTGACCCCTCCGGTCCCATGAGCCACTCGCTGGCCGTCCTGCTGGCCGAGCACGATCCCGAAGTCGCCGAGATGGCCCGCCGCTACCTGACCCGCGCTGGCGCCCAGGTCACCGTGACCACCGAGGCCGACGAGACCACCGCCGCGCTGGCCGCCCGCCCCGCCCGCGCCACCCGGGTCGCCGTGCTCGACCTGACCATGCCCGGCCTGGACCCCCGCCGCCTCCGCCGCCTGCTCACCCCGCCCCGCCGCCCGCCCGGGCCACCGCAGCTGCGCCTGCCCGCCCTGTTCCTGCTGTCGGCGGCCATGCGCCCCCGCGACCTCCGGGTCGCCGCCGAATCCTGCCTGTGGCGCCCGTTCAGCCCCCGCCTGCTGGTCTCCCGGGTCCTCGCCATCGCCCCCCGCCCGGCCCCGGCCGGCCACCTCAGCCCCGAGCTTCCCGCACCAGCTCGTGGCGTCACGCTCACCCCGGCCGAATTGGCCCTGCTGACCGCCCTGGCCGAGCACCCCGGCCGGGTCCTGACCCGCGACCGCCTGCAGGATGTGCTGACCCGTCTGCCCCGGTCCGACGGCGGCCGTCCGGCCGTGGGCCGGGCCGTTGACGTCCACGTCAGCCAGCTCCGGGCCAAGCTGCCCGACCCCGCGCTGATCCGGACCGTACGCGGTGTCGGCTACGTCCTGGATGACCCGGACCCGGGCGCCGTTCAGAGCGGCGGCGGGTAACATTCGCTGAACACCACGGCGAACCGGACCTGAACGGGTGAATCGGAAACCGTGGGGTGCCTGCCGGGGCCTTCGGGTTGCCCCGCTAGCATCGAGGAAATCATCGTCGACCCTGAGGGGACTGCGGACCGCGTGACAGTGCTCGACGAGATCCTCGACGGCGTACGCGCTGATCTCGCCGAACGGCAGCAGCGTGTCTCGCTTGACCAGCTCAAGGAGATGGCGGGCCGCGCTCCGTCGCCGCGTGACGCGGCCGCCGCGCTCAAGTCGGACGGCGTCAGCGTCATTGCCGAAGTGAAGCGGGCCAGCCCGTCCCGGGGGTCGATGGCGGAGATCGCCGACCCGGCCGCGCTGGCCGCGGCCTACGAGTCCGGCGGCGCCCGGGTGATCAGCGTGCTCACCGAGCAGCGCCGGTTCAACGGCACCCTGGCCGACCTGGACGCCGTACGCCAGGCGGTCCAGGTGCCGGTGCTCCGCAAGGACTTCGTGGTCAGCTCCTACCAGCTGTGGGAGGCCCGCGCGCACGGGGCCGACCTGGTGCTGCTGATCGTGGCCGCCCTGGAGCAGAGTGCCCTGATCTCGCTGGTCGAGCGGGCCGAGTCGATCGGCCTGGTGCCCTTGGTGGAGATCCACGCCGAAGACGAGCTGGACCGCGCGGTGGACGCGGGCGCCCGGGTCATCGGGGTCAACGCCCGCGACCTGACCACCCTGAAACTGGACCGGCGCACGGTCACCGCCATGCTGCCGCGCATCCCCGACGGCATCGTCAAGATCGCCGAATCCGGGGTCCGTGGCCCGCACGACCTGCTGGCCTACGCCGCCGCGGGCGCCGACGCGGTGCTGGTGGGGGAGAGCCTGGTCACCGGCAAGGACCCCCGCGCGGCCGTCGCCGACCTGGTGACCGCCGCCTCTCACCCCGCGCTGCGGACGGACCGCCCATGACTACCGCCAGCCCGCCTCATTCCCAGCCCGCATCCCCGACGGTCCCCGACGCCACCGGGCACTTCGGCCACTACGGCGGCAGCTTCGCCCCCGAGGCGCTGACCGCGGCCCTGGACGAGCTGACCGAGCAGTACCTGG
Source organism: uncultured Actinomycetes bacterium (assembly GCA_963828445.1). Classification (GTDB taxonomy): domain Bacteria; phylum Actinomycetota; class Actinomycetes; order Streptosporangiales; family Streptosporangiaceae; genus Bog-532. Next base: position 348,386 of record CAWHFP010000021.1, on the reverse strand, counting down.
CCGCCCAGGCCGACCCGGCGTTCCAGCAAGAACTGGCCCGGCTGCTGCGGGACTACGCGGGCCGGCCGACCTTGATCACCGAGGTTCCCCGCTTCGCCGCCGAGGCGGGCGGTGGCCGGATCTTCCTCAAGCGCGAGGACCTGGCCCACACCGGCTCACACAAGATCAACAACGTGCTGGGTCAGGCCCTGCTCACCCGGCGGATGGGCAAGACCCGGGTCATCGCCGAGACCGGGGCCGGCCAGCACGGCGTGGCCACCGCCACCGCCTGTGCCCTGTTCGGCCTGGACTGCGTGGTCTACATGGGCGAGGAGGACACCCGGCGCCAGGCGCTGAACGTGTCCCGGATGCGCATGCTGGGCGCCGAGGTCGTCCCGGTCCGGTCCGGCAGCCAGACCCTGAAGGACGCCATGAACGAGGCGTTCCGTGACTGGGTGGCCAGCGTGGAGACCACGCATTACTGCATCGGCTCGGTCGGCGGCCCGCACCCGTTCCCGATGATGGTGCGCGACTTCCAGCGCATCATCGGCGTGGAGGCTCGCGAACAGCTGCTGGCCCAGGCGGGCCGGCTGCCGGACGCGGTGCTGGCCTGTGTCGGCGGGGGCTCCAACGCCATCGGCATCTTCCACGCCTTCATCCCCGACACCGGGGTCCGGCTGATCGGCTGCGAAGCCGGCGGCGAGGGCCCCGAACCAGGCCGGAACGCAGCCACCCTGACGTCCGGGTCGGCGGGCGTGCTGCACGGCATGCGCACCTACCTGCTGCAGGACGACGACGGGCAGACCCTGCCCACCCACTCGATCTCGGCCGGCCTGGACTACCCGGGCGTCGGGCCGGAACACGTGTGGCTGCGGGAGACCGGCCGGGCCACCTACCGGGCCGTCACCGACCAGCAGGCCCTGGACGGGTTCAGCGTGCTCTGCCGCACCGAGGGCATCATCCCGGCCCTGGAGTCCTCCCACGCCCTGGCGGGTGCCCTGCAGGCCGGCCGCGAACTGGGACCGGACAGCCTGCTGCTGGTCAACCTGTCCGGCCGCGGCGACAAGGACGTGGCCACCGTCTCCGAACGACTTGGTTTCCTGTGAGCACCGCTGCGTCCAGCGCCGTCACCCAGGCTTTCGAGAAAGCCGCCGCCGAGCAGCGGGCCGCGCTGGTCGGCTACCTGCCGGCCGGTTTCCCCAGCGTGGACGGGGCGATCACCGCCGCCGTGGCCATGGCCGAGGCCGGCGCCGACGTGCTGGAGATCGGCCTGCCCTATACCGACCCCCTGATGGACGGGCCGGTCATCCAGGAGGCCGTTCAGGCCGCCCTGACCAGCGGCTTCCGGGTGACCGACGTGCTGCGCACGGTCGAGGCCGTAGCCGCCGCCGGGGTCCCGGCGCTGGTCATGACCTACTGGAACCCCATCGATCATTACGGGGTCACCGAGTTCGCCCGTGACCTGGCCGCGGCGGGCGGGGCGGGCCTGATCACCCCCGACCTGCCGCCGGAAGAGGCCGGGGCCTGGATTGAGGCCTCCGACCGCTACGGCCTGGACCGGGTGTTCCTGGTCGCGCCGAGTTCGACCCGGTCCCGGGTCGAGGCGGTGACGGCCCGCTGCCGGGGCTTCGTGTACGCGGCGTCGCTGATGGGCATCACCGGCACCCGGACCGCGGTCAGCGATCAGGCGGCCGGACTGGTGGCCAAGGTCCGCGAGTGCTCGGACGTGCCGGTCGCGGTGGGCCTGGGCGTGCGCGACGGCACCCAGGCCGCCGAGGTGGCCGGCTTTGCCGACGGCGTCATCGTCGGCTCGGCCTTTGTCCAGCGCCTGCTGAACGCGCCGGACCTGGATCAGGGCGTGGCCGCGGTCCGCGCGCTCGCCGCCGACCTGGCCGCGGGCGTCCGCGCCGCCCCCGGGCGGACGGCCGTCCCAGAATCAGCCCCGGCCCGGCCCGCCGCACCCCAGCCCGGCTGACCCGGTTGCCATGCCGGTCGCGTTCCTGCCGAGCCCGGCCCGGGGCGAGTGGCACCTCGGGTCCGTCCCGCTGCGGGCCTACGCGCTGTGCATCGTGGCCGGCATCATTCTCGCCGTCTGGCTCACCGCCCGCCGGTACCACCGGGCGGGCGGACGGCCCGACCTGATCTTGGACGTGGCCGCCTGGGCCGTCCCGTTCGGCCTGATCGGGGCGCTGCTGGGCGGTCTGGTCGATCTGGGCCGGCACCTGGTCCCGTCGTACCCGCACGTGTGGTCCCTGGCTCAGGACTGGGACGGGGCCATCGGGGTGCCGGGCGCGATCGGGCTCGGCGCGCTCGGCGCCTGGATCGCCTGCCGCCGGACCGGGATCCGGCTGGGCCCGGTGGCGGGCGCCGCCGCCCCGGCCACCGCGTTCGGGGCGGCAGTGGCCTACCTGGGCGGGTGGTTCAGCCAGGCCAGCTACGGCCGACCGTCCGGACTGCCGTGGGCGGTGGAGATCGCCCCCGCGCACCGGCTGCCCGGCTATGAGAACTTTGCCACGTTTGAGCCGGTATTCGGATACGAAACGCTGTGGTGTGTGGCGTCCGGATGCGCGGTGGCGTGGGCGGCGCGGCGGTTCGCCCTGATCGGTGAGCGAGCCTTCGCCCTGCAGCTGACGCTGACCTTCGCGGGCCTGTGCGCGGCCGAGTCGCTGCTGGTTGGCTCGGCTCCGCACCTGGCGGGCCTGCACGTGGACCAGTGGGCGGAGATCGTCACCGTGCTCGGGTCGGTGGCCTACCTGTACCGGACCCGGCACCGGCACGGACCGGACGTCATCGCCCCGCCGCCGCTGCCCAGCGGGGCCGGCCAGCCCGCCAGCTCCGCCCACGGCGCCCCGTCGTCGCTCGTGACCCGGCGTAACAGTCGTCACCCTGGGTAGGTGAAATGGGTCGCTGATTTCGTGACCAAGCAGTCATCGACCTCATGACACCTGGCTGTTACGGTTAACCTCCCGGGTACGCTCCCGTTAACCATTGATGGTGAGGGTTAACCGAGCTAGCTGGTGGGAACCCTGTTCAACCAGTAAAGATTCAAGGTCTTCCAGATCTTGGGCCGGATTCGTCCGGTGATGTAATGTGAGCGTAACTTTCACGTAGCCAGCGAGCCGCTTCCGCGGCCTTCGCGGCAGGGCCAGTGTCGTCCCGACCGCAGTACACGATCGCAGAGACGACGACAGGAGTTTTGCATGGCGCCTGCCGGTGAAGACCAGAACGTAGGCCAGACTGCGGGCCAGACTCAGGGCCTTTACGACAGCAGTTTCGAACATGACGCATGCGGCGTTGCCTTCATCGCTGATCTGACCGGCAAGCCAGGGCATGACGTGGTGTCCAAAGCCCTCACCGCGCTGTGCAACCTCGAGCATCGCGGGGCCCAGGGCGGCGACCCCGGCACCGGGGACGGCGCCGGCATCTTGACCCAGGTCCCGGACGCCTTCTTCCGTGAGGTCTGCGACTTCGACCTGCCGCCCGCGGGCTCGTACGCGGCGGGCCTGGCCTTCCTGCCCACGGCCCAGGCCGCGCAGGAGGAAGGGGCCCGCGAGGAAGAGCCCGACCTGTCCGAGCGCGAGCAGGCCATGGCGGCCATCGCCGCGCTGGCCGAGGCCGAGAATCTGGTCGTGCTGGGCTGGCGTGACGTTCCCTTCGACCCGGACGCCTGCGGCCGTGGGGCCCGTTCCGTGCTGCCGCACCTGGCCCAGCTGTTCGTGGCCGGGCGTGACCGCCAGCGCGGCATCGAGCTTGAGCGGATGGCGTTCTGCCTGCGCAAGCGGGCCGAGCACGAGACCGGCACCTACTTCGCCAGCCTGTCGCCGCGGACCATCGTCTACAAGGGCATGCTGTCCGCGCCCCAGGTCGAGCCGTTCTTCCCGGACCTGTCCGACGAGCGCTACCGCTCGGCCCTGGCCCTGGTGCACTCGCGGTTCTCCACCAACACGTTCCCGTCCTGGCCGCTGGCCCACCCGTACCGCTACATCGCGCACAACGGCGAGATCAACACGATCCGCGGCAACCGGAACTGGATGCGGGCCCGCGAGGCCATGCTGTCCACCAGCCTGATCCCGGACAGCGCCGACGGGCGCGGCATCGACCGGCTGTTCCCGATCGTGGACTCCCGCGGCAGCGACTCGGCCAGCTTCGACGAGTGCCTGGAACTGCTGCACCTGGGCGGCCGTTCCCTGCCGCACGCGGTGCTGATGATGATCCCCGAGCCGTGGGAGAACCACGACGAGATGGACCCGGGCCGCCGGGCCTTCTACCAGTTCCACGCGGCCATGATGGAGCCGTGGGACGGCCCGGCCCTGATCGCGTTCACCGACGGCACCGTGATCGGCGCGGTGCTCGACCGCAACGGGCTGCGCCCCGGCCGGTACTGGGTCACCCGCGACGGCCTGGTCATTCTGGCCAGCGAGGTCGGGGTGCTGGACATCGACCCGGCCTCCGTGGTCCGGAAGGGCCGCCTGCAGCCGGGCCGGATCTTCCTGGCCGACACCGGCACCGGCCGCCTGGTGGAGGACGAAGAGGTCAAGGCGGCCCTGGCCGAGGAGCACCCGTACGAGGAACTGCTGCACGCCGGCCAGGTGCACCTGAACGACCTGCCCCCGCGCGAGCGGCGGGTCCCCGGCCCCGACGAGCTGGTCACCCGGCAGCAGATGTTCGGCTACACCGAAGAGGAACTGCGGGTCATCTTGTCCCCGATGGCCCGGACCGGTGCCGAGCCGATCGGTTCCATGGGCACCGACACCCCGGTCGCGGTGCTGTCCGAGCGGCCCCGGATGGTCTTCGACTACTTCACCCAGATGTTCGCCCAGGTGACGAACCCGCCGCTGGACGCCATCCGGGAAGAGCTGGTCACCTCGCTGGCCAGCACCACCGGCCCGGAAGAGAACCTGTTCCAGCCGTCGCCCGCGTCCTGCCGTCAGGTCGTGCTGCCGTACCCGGTGATCAGCGACCGCGACCTGGCCAAGATCGTGCACATCAACTCCGACGGCGACCTGCCCGGGTTCGCGGCCTACGTCATCGACGGCCGGTACCGGGTGGCCGGCGGGGGCGAGGCCCTGCGGCAGCGGCTGACCGAGATCTGCACCGAGGCCTCGGCCGCGATCCGGGACGGCGCCCGGCTGATGGTGCTGTCGGATCGGGGCTACACGAACTCATCGGGGGCGATCGGCGGCGATGTTCCCCCCGGAGCAGACGCTGCCAACGGCGAGCCCACCGCGCCCGACCCGGAGCTGGCCCCGATTCCCTCGCTGCTGCTGACCGGGGCCGTCCACCACCACCTGATCCGGGAGAAGACCCGGACCCGGGTGGGCCTGATCGTCGAATCCGGCGACGCCCGCGAGTGCCACCACATCGCCCTGCTCATCGGCTTCGGGGCCTCCGCGGTCGACCCGTACCTGGCCGTCGAGACCGTCCAGGACATGGCCCGGCGCGGCGTGCTGGAGGGGGTCGCCGAGGACCAGGCGGCCAGCCGCCTGATCAAGGCCCTGAACAAGGGCCTGCTGAAGATCATGTCCAAGATGGGCGTGTCCACCGTGGCCTCCTATGAGGGCGCGCAGATCTTCGAGGCGGTCGGCCTGGGCGAGGAGGTCATCGACACCTGCTTCGCCGGCACCACCTCCCGCCTGGGCGGGGTCGGGTTCGGTGTCCTGGCCACCGAGATGGGCGACCGGATGGCCCGGGCCTTCCCGGCCGGCGGCAACCAGCCCGCGCACCGGCGGCTCGAGGTCGGCGGCGAGTACCAGTGGCGCCGTGAGGGCGAGCCGCACCTGTTCAACCCGCAGACCGTGTTCAAGCTGCAGCACGCCACCCGCAGCCGGAAGTACGAGATCTTCAAGGAGTACACCCACCTGGTCGACGACCAGGCGGCCAAGCTGATGACCCTGCGCGGCCTGATGCGGCTGCGCGGCGTGGACGCGCCGCGGCGGCGGGAGCCGATCCCGGTCGAGGAGGTCGAGCCGGTCTCCAGCATCGTCCGCCGGTTCTCCACCGGGGCCATGTCCTACGGGTCGATCTCGGCCGAGGCGCACGAGACCCTGGCCATTGCCATGAACCGGCTCGGCGGCCGGTCCAACACCGGTGAAGGCGGCGAGGACGCCGAGCGGTTCAGCCGGGACGCCCACGGTGACCTGCGGCGGTCCGCGGTCAAGCAGGTGGCCAGCGGCCGGTTCGGGGTGACCAGTCACTACCTGGTCAACGCCGACGACCTGCAGATCAAGATGGCCCAGGGGGCCAAGCCGGGCGAAGGCGGCCAGCTGCCCGGGCACAAGGTGTACCCGTGGATCGCCAAGACCCGGCACTCCACCCCGGGGGTCGGGCTGATCTCGCCCCCGCCGCACCACGACATCTACTCCATCGAGGACCTGGCCCAGCTCATTCACGACCTGAAGAACGCCAACCCGGCCGCCCGGGTGCACGTCAAGCTGGTCTCCGAGGTCGGGGTGGGCACGGTCGCGGCCGGGGTCTCCAAGGCCCACGCCGACGTGGTGCTGATCTCCGGGCACGACGGCGGGACCGGCGCGGCCCCGCTGACCAGCCTCAAGCACGCGGGCACCCCGTGGGAGCTGGGGCTGGCCGAGACCCAGCAGACGCTGCTGCGCAACAAGCTCCGGGACCGGATCGTGGTCCAGGCCGACGGGCAGCTCAAGACCGGCCGCGACGTGGTGGTGGCGGCCCTGCTCGGGGCCGAGGAGTTCGGCTTCGCCAGCGCCCCGCTGGTCGTCGAGGGCTGCATCATGATGCGGGTCTGCCACCTGGACACCTGCCCGGTCGGCATCGCCACCCAGAACCCGGAGCTGCGCAAGCGGTTCTCGGGCCGCCCCGAGTTCGTGGTGAACTTCTTCGAGTTCATCGCCGAGGAGGTCCGGGAGTACCTGGCCGCGATGGGCTTCCGCAGCGTGGCCGAGGCCGTCGGCCAGGTGGACATGCTGGACACCCAGGAGGCCGTGGGGCACTGGAAGGCCCACGGGCTCAACCTGGAGCCGGTCCTGTACCTGCCGGATCTGCCCGAGGGGGCGGCCCGGCGCAACACCACCACCCAGGACCACGGGATCGACCGGGCCCTGGACAACACGCTGATCCAGCTGGCCGAGGGCGCCCTGCAGGACGGCCGCCCGGTCCGGCTGGAGTTGCCGGTGCGCAACGTCAACCGCACCGTCGGCACCATGCTCGGGTACGAGGTCACCAAGCGATGGGGCGCCGAAGGGCTGCCCGACAACACCATCGACATCTCGTTCCGCGGCTCGGCCGGCCAGTCATTCGGGGCCTTCCTGCCCCGGGGCGTCACCCTGCGGCTGGCCGGCGACGCCAACGACTACGTGGGCAAGGGCCTGTCCGGCGGCCGGCTGATCGTCGCGCCCGACCCGGAGGCCAGCTTCGCCGCCGACGACCAGATCATCGCCGGCAACGTGATCGGCTACGGCGCCACCAACGGTGAGATCTACCTGCGGGGCGTGGTCGGCGAGCGGTTCTGTGTCCGTAACTCGGGCGCGGTCGCGGTCGCCGAAGGAATCGGCGACCATGGCTGCGAGTACATGACCGGCGGCAAGGTGGTCGTGCTCGGGCCGATCGGCCGCAACTTCGCGGCCGGCATGTCCGGCGGTACCGCCTACGTGCTGGACCTGCCCACCCACCGGGTCAACCCCGAGATGGTGGACCTGGACCCGCTCGACCATGAGGACGAGACGTTCCTGCGCAACGCGGTCGAGGCCCACGCGGCCGAGACCGGGTCACCCGTGGCCGCGCGGCTGCTGGAGGACTGGGACGAGACCCTGACGCGGTTTGGCAAGATCATGCCGAAGGACTACAAGCGCGTGCTCAGCGCCACCATGGCGGCCGAGCGCGAGGGCCGTGACGTGAACGAAGCCGTCATGGCCGCCTCGCACGGCTGACCACCAACAGCTTGGGCAGTGGCCGTCCGTGTGGGCTGCCGCCCAGGTGCGGGACCCGCCAACGGCGCCGGGTCCCCCAACACACCACCGCAATGGCGCGTGACCGACGAAACGCGACGGAAGCAAAGGACGACCGCCCGATGGCCGATCCCAAGGGATTTATGACCACCTCGCGCGAGACCCCGGCGCGCCGCCCGGTCGACGTGCGGATCCGGGACTGGCACGAGGTGTACCACGACTTCCCGGCTGGCCGCCTGGAACGGCAGGCCGGCCGGTGCATGGACTGTGGCATCCCGTTCTGTCACACCGGCTGCCCGCTGGGCAATCTCATTCCCGAATGGAATGACCTGGTCTGGCGGCACGACTGGTACGAGGCGTCGGAACGACTGCACGCGACCAACAACTTCCCTGAGTTCACCGGCCGGCTCTGCCCCGCGCCCTGCGAGTCCGCCTGCGTGCTCGGCATCAACTCCGACCCGGTCACGATCAAGCAGGTCGAGGTGGAGATCATCGACCGGGCCTGGGAGGAAGGCTGGGTCCAGCCCGAACCGCCCCGGGTCCGCACCGGAAAGAAGGTCGCGGTGATCGGGTCCGGCCCGTCCGGGCTGGCCGCCGCCCAGCAACTGACCCGGGCCGGCCACGACGTCACCGTGTTCGAGCGGGCCGAGGCCCCCGGTGGGCTGCTCCGCTTCGGCATCCCCGAGTTCAAGATGGAAAAGCGGCACCTGGACCGGCGGCTGACCCAGATGCGGGCCGAAGGCACCGAGTTCCGCTGTGGCGTGACGGCCGGCACCGACATCACCGCGGCCGACCTGCGGGCCGAGTTCGACGCGATCATGCTGGCCGGCGGCTCGACCGTGGCCCGCGGCCTGCCGGTTCCCGGCGGCGACGCCGACGGCATCCACCAGGCCATGGAGTTCCTGCCCCTGGCCAACCGCGCGGTCAACCAGGCCGGTGCCACCGGTGGGCCGGTCAGCGAGCCGGCCATCAGCGCCCGCGGCAAGAACGTGGTCATCATCGGCGGCGGCGACACCGGCGCGGACTGCCTGGGCACCTCGCACCGGCAGGGCGCCGCGTCCGTGACCCAGCTGGAGATCATGCCGCGGCCGCCGGAGCTGCGCCCGGACCACCAGCCGTGGCCGACCTACCCGATGATCTACCGCGTCTCCAGCGCGCACGAGGAGGGCGGCGACCGGGTCTACGCGGTCTCCACCCAGGAGTTCGTCACCGACGAGGCCGGGCACGTCCGCGCGCTGCGCTTGATCGAAGTGGAGTTCTCCGGCGGCAAGTTCGAGCCGGTGCCCGGCACCGAGCGGGACCTGCCCGCCGACCTGGTCCTGCTGGCCATGGGGTTCACCGGCCCGGAAAAGGGTGCGCTGCTGACCGACCTCGGGGTGGAGTACGACCCGCGCGGCAACGTGGCCCGGGACGGCAACTACGCGACCTCGGTGCCCGGCGTGTTCGTGGCCGGCGACATGGGCCGCGGCCAGTCCCTGATCGTGTGGGCCATCGCCGAGGGCCGCAGCGCCGCGGCCGGCCTGGACACCTACCTGAGCGGCCAGACCGTCCTCCCGGTCGCCATCCCGCCCACGGCCCGCCCGATCGCGTAATTCCCGCTCGCTACGCTCGCCGCGGATTACCCGCTGGTTCCTGGCTGGCCAGGGCCAGGCCGGTTCCGATGACCAGCCCGGCCAGGATCGGGATCCCGTGCGCGTCGTTGACGGCGATCAGGACCACCCCGGCCGCCGCGACCACCACCGCCGCGACCACCGCCGGGACCGCGCGCCGCCGCACCAGGGCCAGCCCCACCAGCGTGGTGGCCAGGAAGATGGTGGCGGCCGAGTTACCGCCGCCCGGCGAGGCGAAGGCGAAGGTGGCGGTCAGGTTGAACCCGATCACGCCGAGCAGGAACAGGCCGATGGCTCGGACCGAACCCCAGGCGTAAACGGCCAGGGTGGCGATGATGAACAGGACCACCAGGTTGAAGATCGTGCCTTCCAGCCCGCCATCCTGCACGATCGAGCCGGTCAGCAGCCGCCAGTACTGGTGGTGGTGCTTGATCTGGTCCGGCGCCCGGTACAGCGCGGTGTAGATACCGTGCCAGCCCAGCTCGATCAGTGACGGCACCGCCACCACCGCCACCAGGGCCAGCGCGGCCGGGCGCGGGGCCCGCAGCCGGAGCCGCAGATCACCGAGCAGCAGCCCGGCGCACGCGAGCGTGGTGGCCAGCACCACCCAGTAACCGATCGTGAAGACCGCTCCCGTGCCCGACGTGTTCATGATGCCGCTCCTGTCTCCGCTGGCCGTTCCGGGCCGTCCTCGCTGTCTCTAACAACGTTAGAGAGCAGGCGACGGCACCACCATGGCCACCGGTCAGCAGCCCAGCATGACATTTGTCAGGGGCGTGACCGGGCGGCTGGTAGAGTCCTCTCCCGGGTCGTAACTGGCGCTGAGGTGGAGCACCACCGGGGAGCGGCCCGGTCTGCACCGTCGCCTCGCCGCGCGCCTGGGCACCCGTTCCTGACCGTCTGCCCGGGAGAAGAAGGCATGGCTGAAACCGAGACCACCACCGTCAGCTCCGAGGTTTCCACTGGCTACCGCGCCATGCTGGACGTAATCGGGGCCTCCGAGCCTGGCATCGCCCGCGCCATCGGCGACGAGCTCACCAACCAGCGCCACCAGCTCAAGCTGATCGCGTCCGAGAACTACGCCTCGCCCGCGGTGCTGATGGCCATGGGCACCTGGCTGTCCGACAAGTACGCCGAGGGCACCATCGGCCACCGCTTCTACGCCGGCTGCGAGGTCGTCGACGAGGTGGAGGCCATCGCGGCCGGGCACGCCCGGGCCCTGTTCGGGTCCGAGCACGCCTACGTCCAGCCGCACTCGGGCATCGACGCCAACCTGGTCGCCTACTGGTCGATCCTGGCCAAGCGGGTCGAGCGCCCGTTCCTGGACGAGGCCGGGGCCAAGAACGTGGACGCGCTCGACCGGGACGCCTGGGCCCAGCTGCGGGCCCAGTTCGGATCCCAGCGGATGATGGGCATGTCACTCGACGCCGGCGGCCACCTGACCCACGGGTTCCGGGCCAACATCTCCGGCAAGATGTTCGACCAGGCCAGCTACGGCACCGACCCGGAGACCGGGCTGCTGGACTACGACGCCATCGCCGCCCAGGCCCGCGAGTTCCGCCCGCTGATCCTGGTGGCCGGCTACTCGGCCTACCCGCGCAACCCCGACTTCGCCAAGCTGGCCGAGATTGCCGCCGAGGTCGGCGCCACCTTCATGGTCGACATGGCCCACTTCGCCGGCCTGGTCGCGGGCAAGGTCCTGACCGGCAACCTCAACCCGGTGCCGCACGCCGACGTGGTGACCAGCACCACCCACAAGTCCCTGCGCGGCCCGCGCGGCGGCCTGGTCCTCTGCACCCCCGAGTACGCGCCGTTCGTGGACCGCGGCTGCCCGCTGGTGCTGGGCGGCCCGCTCGAGCACATCATCGCCTCCAAGGCGGTCGCCCTGGCCGAAGCCCGCCGGCCCACCTTCGCGCAGTACGCGGCCCAGATCGTGGTCAATTCCCGCGCCCTGGCCGAGGGCCTGATGCGCCGCGGCGTGACCCTGGTCACCGGCGGCACCGACAACCACCTGGTCCTGGCCGACGTGGCCGCCAGCTACGGCCTGACCGGCCGCCAGGCCGAGACCGCCCTGATCGAGGCGGGCGTGGTCACCAACCGCAACTCGGTCCCGCGCGACCCCAACGGCGCCTGGTACACCTCCGGCATCCGCCTCGGCACCCCCGCCCTCACCACCTTGGGCATGGGCCCCGCCGAACTCGACGAGGTCGCCGACATCATGACCACCGCCCTGGCCGCCACCACCCCCCAGGCTGGCTCCAAGGCCAAGCACCAGCTCGACACCTCCGTCGCCGACGCCTGCCGCACCCGCTGCGCCGACCTGCTGGCCCGCTACCCCCTCTACCCCCAGATCCAGCTCTAGCCCGCCGCCCGGTGGGGCCGTCGCCTCAGTACTTCGGCCCCACCAGTTCGTCCATGCGCGCTACCGACTCCCGCCGGGCCACCGAAAGGAAATTCGGGCGCGCCATTCGCCAGCTGACATCCAGCTGATCCAGTGTCCGGGCGCAAAGACCGAGGATGTCGGCCGACTCGTTGGACAGGAAGTAACGCGGGTATTCGTACCAGCGGTCACCGTCAGCCAGTTTCCGGCGCACCCGGTTGATGACGCGGCAACCATCCGAGTGGAACAGCCCCCGGACGAATGAGCCCGGGTATGTGGCGACAATTGTCTGCTGCCACGGCTCCAGCGCGATCGTCCTGGTGTGCTTTCTCCCCGGACCGTGCTGAGGAAACAGGCACGGCCAGTGCTTGGACCAGCTTTTGACTTCCACGCAGCCGGTACGCGCCACGCAGAACACGCTCGACGTCGGCATCACGGCGGCCATCGCGGCCTTGGCCGCATCGATCAGGCCCGGCCAGCAGTTGCTGCACTTAACGTTCAGCGCGTAGACGTCGCGCCGCCCGTGGGTGATGTGCCCATCACCCAGATACAGGCCGAGCGAGATAGGCGTAGGCGTCCTCGTCCAGCGCCTTTCCATCGCATCGCGGGCAGCGGGCCACCCTATTGGCCAGGTTACGCCGGGTGCCGTCACGCCAATGACGGATAGTTCGGACGGAAACGCCACAGACCTCGGCGTTCTCCCGGTCCGTCTACGCCCAATCGCGACAGCAGTAACGCGAATTCCACCGTTCTGTGCGAGTACACGCACTTCATCATCGCGGTGGGCGCCGACAGTTCGGGGCGGGCCACCGGTGCGGTCATCGGCAATGCGAGCGGTGTGCCGGGAGCGGGATTCGAACCCGCACGCCCTTTCGGGCAGACGCTTTTGAGACGTCCATGTCTGCCGTTCCATCACCCCGGCCTGGCCATTGCCTGGAAGACGGACGCCGCCCGTTCCAGGGGAGTGGCCGATCCCAAATGTACCCGCTGCCTGTACTCTCGTCAGCGTGAGCCAGAAGCAGCTACGAGTCGTTATCGCCGAGGATGAGGCGCTGATCCGCCTGGACCTCAAGGAAATGCTGGAAGAAGAGGGCTACGCCGTGGTGGCCGAAGTCGGGGACGGTGAGGCGGCCGTCGAGCAGGTGACCGCCCAGCGCCCCGAGCTCGCCATCCTCGACGTCAAGATGCCCGTCCTGGACGGCATTTCGGCGGCGGAGCGGATCGCGGCCGAGCGACTGGCCCCGGTGGTCATCCTCACCGCGTTCTCCCAGCGCGAGCTGGTCGAGCGGGCCCGGGACGCCGGCGCCATGGCCTACCTGGTCAAGCCGTTCACCAAGGCGGACCTGGTGCCCGCCATCGAGATGGCGGTCAGCCGGTTCCAGGAGATCACCACGCTCGAGTCCGAGGTCGGCAACCTGCGCGAGCGGCTTGAGGTGCGCAAGGTGCTGGACCGGGCCAAGGGCCTGCTGCAGGCCGAGCACGGCATGACCGAGCCGGAAGCGTTCCGGTGGATCCAGAAGACGTCGATGGACCGCCGGCTCGACTATGCGTAAGGTCGCCGAAGCCGTCATCGAGGGCACGCTGTCCGCGTCCCAGCAGTCCGAATCACCGTCCAGCTGAGCCGAAAACCAGCGCTTCCAGCCCGAAAACCGGGCTGATCGGCCCGGAAATCGGGACTCTCCGGACATAAGGGGAGCCCGGGGCGCCTTTGGTGCCGTATCCGCCTTCCCCGGTCGGACACGTTCTCTACTGAGCTCCCCGGGCTCTCTACCACCACGTTAGCGAGCGAACGCGGTCCAGCGCAAAGGCGAGCCACCCTCATTTGGGCGGGCGGACCTAGTTTCGTCGCCGCGCGTTCACCGCATCGGCCTGCGATCGTCTCGCTGGCTGCGCTCCGCTGATACATGGCCGGCTCACTGTGACTCCTGCGTCACCTGAGCTTTACCCGCCGTCGGGCCGCGCTATCACCGAGCACTACTCAGCGTGATCCGGTGGCCGGTCGCTACCCAGCGTGCGCCGTCCCAGGCCGGGCCGGATCGCCATCCCGCCGCGCCCCTGGGTCGCGGCCCCTGGCGTTGCCGGCTCATGGCCCAGCGTAGTCGTGCCATCACGGATTTAGCCACCGAAACCGGACAGCCGGCCACGCCGGCCATCCCCGCCGAACATAACAATCTCATCTCCTCGCCCCGGCCTTGATCCACTTCTGCGCCCGCGGATCGATCGCTACGCCGGCCCCCGCCGCGGCCGGCCTCGCCCGCCGCCCGCGCCTTTCGCGCTGTCTCTGATAACAGCAAGAAGCGGCACCCTTCACCCATCGGATCCCACCACGGCCAGCATCATCACTGTCCGCCGCCACTCAGACACCGCCCGAAAAACCCGCGTTTCACCCTGGTACCCCGCCACCTATGCGTGCTTTGATAGGCGATGTTCGGCCTTGTGTGCTGTATGCGTTTACAATCAGCGCGCGTTGGCCAACGTTGTCAGCCAAGGCAGACCGGTGAGCTGGAAACAGTGCAGGTCAAAGCCGCAATACGGATCGGTACCGGCGTCTTGACACCCAGTGCGTCTACCGTACTGTTTCGTATTTTCTTGTGTGAAAAGGCGTGACTTTCACGTTGTTAGCGCTCACAATGCCTTGGAGAACCGGCGCAAGCCGCATCATCAGGGAACCCAACGAAGGGAGCCTTCATTGTCTGCTGAGTCAAGACCTTTGCGTTTCGGGCGCCGTGCCCGGATCGGCGCGGTGTCCGCCGTAGCCGCGCTGGCCGCCGTCGGCGGCACGCTCGGCGCCACCGCGGCCTCGGCCGCACCGGCCAAGCCCGCTCAGGCCGCCTGCAACTGCGGCGCGCCCAGCGTCAGCAGCGCGCCGTTCGGCAGCACCGTCGAGCCCTACACCGGCAAGAACACGCCCGTGAGCCGTTACACGCTCAAGGGCGGTGGGGTCACGGCCAACATTTTGACCTTCGGCGCCATCGTCCAGTCCATTCAGGCGCCCAGCCGGACCGGCCAGGAGGCCGACGTCACGCTCGGCTTCAAGACCCTGGCCGACTACGTGAAGTACGACAGCCCGCCGGTGACCGCCAACGGCGGCCCGTACTTCGGCGAGTCGATCGGCCGCTACGGCAACCGCATCGCCAAGGGCACCTTCACCCTGAAGCAGCCGGGCCAGGGCAACGTCACCTACCACGTGCCGATCAACAACAACGGCAACAGCCTGCACGGTGGCCTGGTCGGCTTCGGCAACCACATCTGGGCGGCCAAGGCGGTGCACGGCAACGGCTCCGCCGGCGTGCAGCTGACGCTGGTCAGCCCGAACGGTGACCAGGGCTACCCGGGCACGCTCAAGGACGTCGTCACCTACACGATCAACAACAAGGGTGCGCTCAGCATCCACTACGCGGTCACCGACGAGTCCAAGAACCTGAACACGGTCATCAACGTGACCAACCACAGCTACTTCAACCTGGCCGGCGAGGCCTCACCGGCGGGCTCGGCGTACAGCCAGAAGATCCAGATCAACGCCAACCAGTACACGCCGACCGACGCGACCCAGATCCCGCTGGCCAGCAACGTCAGCGTCAAGGGCACGCCGTTCGACTTCACCCACCCGACGGCTCTCGGCGCCCACATCGATGACGTCACGGCCCCGGACAACTCGACCGGCAATCAGTTGCTCATCGCTCAGGGCTACGACCACAACTGGGTGCTGAACAAGCAGACCAAGTCGACCACCGGCCCCGACGGCCTGAACCTGGCCGCCCGGGCCAACGACCCGGCCAGCGGCCGCACCCTGACCGTCTGGACCGACCAGCCGGGCGTGCAGTTCTACAGCGGCAACTTCCTCACCGGCACCCTGGTGGGGATCAGCGGCCACACCTACCGGCAGGGCGCGGGCTACACGTTCGAGACCCAGCACTTCCCGGACTCGCCCAACCACCCGCAGTTCCCGAGCACCGAGCTCAAGGCCGGTCAGACGTTCAACTCGACGACGGTCTTCGCGTTCTCGTCCTGACCTGAACATCTCGGCCAACTGATTTCCGGGTGGCCCGGCGGCACTGCCGCCGGGCCACCCCTTTTTGACCGTAGGATCGTTTCGTGGCGACGAAGACGGGGACCGCGCCAGGCGGCCAGAACAGCGCAAAGGCCGGTGACCAGGCCAAAAAGCCCGAGCATGGACGGCTGCTGCTGCTCGACGGGCACTCCCTGGCCTACCGGGCGTTCTTCGCGCTGCCGGCCGAGAACTTCTCCACCACCACCGGCCAGCCGACCAACGCCGTGTACGGGTTCACGGCCATGCTCATCAACGTGCTGCGGGACGAGCAGCCCACCCACGTGGCGGTGGCCTTCGACCGCAGCGAGCCGACCTTCCGGCACGAGCAGTACGTCGAGTACAAGGCCAACCGGCGCGAGACGCCGGAGGACTTCCGCAGCCAGCTCAGCCTGATCTTCGAAGTCCTGGACGCGCTCGGCATCAAGCGCCTCTCGGTGGCCGGGTTCGAGGCCGACGACGTGATCGCCACGCTGGCCACCCAGGCCGAGGCCGAGGGCATGGACGTGCTCATCGTCAGCGGCGACCGGGACGTCCTCCAGCTGGTCGACGACCACGTGACCGTGCTGATGACCCGGCGTGGCATCACCGACATGTCCCGCTTCACCCCGGCCGCGGTCGAGGAGAAGTACACCCTGACCCCGGCCCAGTACCCGGACTTCGCCGCGGTCCGCGGCGACCCCAGCGACAACCTGCCCGGCATCCCCGGGGTGGGGGAGAAGACCGCGACCAAGTGGATCCGCGAGTTCGGTTCGCTCGAGGAGCTGGTCAACCGGGTCGATGAGGTCAAGGGCAAGGCGGGCGACGCCCTGCGCGAGCACCTCGGTGACGTGCTCCGCAACCGGCAGATGACCGCCCTGGTCCGGGACGTGCCGCTCGGCGACATCGGAGCGGGCCCGGACGACCTGATCCCCAAGGTCTGGGACCGCGACCAGATTCACCAGCTGTTCGACACCCTGCAGTTCCGGGTGCTGCGCGACCGCCTCTACCAGACGCTGCCCGACGGCATCTGCGGCGTGGCCGCGGGGGAGTCCGGGCCGGCCGAGCCCGCCGCCGGGTTCGACGTGGAGGTGACCCTGCTCGGCCCGGACGAGGTGGCCGAGTGGATCGCCGACCACGCCGCCGAGCCGGCCGCGACCGAGCAGCCGGATCCCCGGGACGAAGCGGCGGCCCAGACCCCGATCACCCGGGCCGGGCTGGCCGTGGCCGGCACCTGGGGCCGGGGGACCGGCACGCTGACCGGGATCGCCATCGCCGCCACCGACGGCCACGGCGCCTACATCGACCCCACCGCGCTGACCGAGTCCGACAGCGAAGCCCTCGGGGGCTGGCTGGCCACCGCCGATCTGCCCAAGGCCATGCACGACGCCAAGGGCCCCATGCACGCCTTTGCTGCCCATGGGTTCGAGCTGGCCGGGCTGACCAGCGACACCGCCCTGGCCGCCTATCTGGCCCTGCCCGGCCAGCGTTCGTTCGACCTCGGCGACCTGACCCTGCGCTACCTGGGCAAGGAGCTGCGCGACGACGCCGGCACCCCCGAGCAGCTCACCCTGGACGGCTCCGGTGAGGAGGACGCCGCCGCCAACCTGGTCCTGCACGCCCGGGCCACCGCCGAGCTGGCCGACGCCCTCGATGCCGACCTGGAACGGCGCGGCGCGGGCACCCTGCTGCACGACGTGGAGCTGCCCCTGGTCGACGTGCTGGCCCGGATGGAACGCATCGGCATCGGCGCCGACACCGACCACCTGAGCGACATGTCGGCCACCTTGTACGGCGTGGTCAAGGAATCCGAGCAGGCCGCGTTCGCGGCCGTCGGCCACGAGTTCAACCTGGGCTCGCCCAAGCAGCTGCAGGAAGTGCTGTTCACCGAGCTGAAGCTGCCCAAGACCAAGCGCATCAAGACCGGTTACACCACCGACTCCGACGCGCTGACCTCGCTGCTGGCCCAGACCGAGCACCCGGTGCTGGAGCACCTGCTGCGCTACCGCGACGTGGCCAAGCTGAAGAGCATCGTCGACTCGCTGATCCCGATGGCGGACGAGCACGGCCGGATCCACACCACGTTCAACCAGATGATCGCGGCCACCGGCCGGCTGTCCTCCACCGACCCGAACCTGCAGAACATCCCGATCCGCACCGAGGAGGGCCGCGGCATCCGCCGCGCGTTCGTGGTCGGCCAGGGCTACGAGACCCTGCTCACCGCCGACTACAGCCAGATCGAGCTGCGGATCATGGCCCACCTGTCCGGCGATGAGGCGCTGATCGCCTCGTTCGAGTCCGGCCACGACTTCCACGCCGCCACCGCCTCCCGCGTGTTCGGGCTGCCGCCCGAGGAGATCAACGGCGACCTGCGCAACCGGATCAAGGTCATGAACTACGGCCTGGCCTACGGGCTGTCCGCGTTCGGGCTGTCCGACCGGCTGCACATCCCGTCCGACGAGGCTCGCGCCCTGATGGATGAGTACTTCTCCGAGTTCGGCGGGGTCCGCGACTACCTGCGCGACGTGGTGGCCCAGGCCCGGCAGGAGGGCTACACCGAAACGATGTTCGGCCGCCGCCGGTACCTGCCCGACCTGACCTCCGACAACCGGCAGCGCCGGGAGATGGCCGAGCGGATGGCGCTGAACGCGCCGATCCAGGGTTCGGCCGCCGACATCATCAAGATGGCCATGCTGGCCGTGGACCGGGCCATCGACGATCGCGGCCTGAAGTCGCGGATGCTGCTCCAGGTCCACGACGAATTGATCTTCGAAGTGGCCCCGGGTGAGTTTGCGGCCCTGCGCGACCTGGTCTGCGAGCAAATGGCCAACGCCGCCCAGCTCCGGGTCCCGCTGGAGGTCTCGGTGGGCTCCGGCCACAGCTGGTGGGACGCCGCGCACTGAGCCGTGCACTGAGCCCGCGCGGTACCATGAGGTGAGCGCTGGCTCACTGCTCACCCTGTGGTGGGCCTGTGCTCACAGAACGGAATACCGCAAGCCAGCGCCGAGTTATAACAGGTTGCACAGCGACGCGCCGGGGTCGGTCACTCCGATTGACCCAGTGGCGTTGCTCTCATATTCTGAACGCTGCGCTGTGTCTCGTGTGGTCCGCTTGTCACTTGACCTCACCGGCGGTCATCGACCGTCCCGAAGGCCGGTCACGGTCGGCTTCGGCAGGTTTCGCGATTCCTGGTCCTTCCCGGGTACACGGTCGCAGCACGCCCTCACACCCTGTCCGCATCCGGAGCCAACCCACACATGACGAGCAGTACAGAAGCAGCCTCGACCCCTAAGGTAGCGGTCAACGACATCGGGTCCGAGGAAGCATTCCTCGCCGCGATCGACGAGACCATCAAGTATTTCAACGACGGAGACATTGTCGAAGGCACCGTCGTCAAGGTCGATCGAGACGAGGTCTTGCTCGACATCGGCTACAAGACCGAGGGAGTCATTCCCTCGCGCGAGCTGTCGATCAAGCATGACGTCGATCCCCACGATGTGGTCAAGAGTGGTGAACACATCGAGGCCCTGGTCCTTCAGAAGGAGGACAAGGAGGGGCGTCTGATCCTGTCCAAGAAGCGCGCCCAGTACGAGCGCGCCTGGGGCACGATCGAGAAGATCAAGGAAGAGGACGGCGTGGTCACCGGCACGGTGATCGAGGTCGTCAAGGGCGGTCTCATTCTCGACATCGGCCTGCGCGGCTTCCTGCCCGCCTCGCTGGTGGAGATGCGCCGCGTCCGCGATCTGCAGCCGTACGTGACCCGGGAGCTCGAAGCCAAGATCATCGAGCTGGACAAGAACCGCAACAACGTCGTGCTGTCCCGGCGGGCCTGGCTGGAGCAGACCCAGTCCGAGGTGCGGCACACCTTCCTCAACACCCTGCAGAAGGGCCAGATCCGCAAGGGCGTTGTGTCCTCCATCGTCAACTTCGGCGCGTTCGTCGACTTGGGCGGCGTGGACGGCCTGGTGCACGTGTCCGAGCTGTCCTGGAAGCACATCGACCACCCCGGCGAGGTCGTCGAGGTCGGCCAGGAGGTCACGGTCGAGGTACTGGACGTGGACATGGACCGCGAGCGCGTCTCGCTGTCGCTGAAGTCCACCCAGGAAGACCCGTGGCAGCAGTTCGCCCGGACCCACCAGATCGGCCAGGTCGTGCCCGGCCGGGTCACCAAGCTGGTGCCGTTCGGCGCGTTCGTCCGGGTCGAGGAGGGCATCGAGGGCCTGGTGCACATCTCCGAGCTGGCCGACCGCCACGTGGAGATCCCCGAGCAGGTCGTGCAGGTCGGCGACGAGATCTTCGTGAAGATCATCGACATCGACCTGGACCGGCGGCGGATCTCGCTGTCGCTCAAGCAGGCCAACGAGGGCACCATCGGCGAGGCGGTCGGCGACGACTTCGACCCGACGCTGTACGGCATGCCCGCGACCTACGACACCGAGGGCAACTACGAGTACCCCGAGGGCTTCGACGCCGAGACCGGCGAGTGGCTCGAGGGCTTCGACAGCCAGCGTGAGGAGTGGGAGCGCCAGTACGCCGAGGCGCGCACCCGCTTCGAGGCGCACCGCCGTCAGGTCGAGGAGGCCCGCAAGGCCGACTCCGAGGCGATCGCCGCGGGCGAGGACGGGGCCCCGGCCGCGTCCACCAGCTCCTCGTCGTCGTCGTCCTCCACCAGCCCGCGCGGCGGGTCGTCCCGGTCCAGCAGCGGTCCCGCCACCAGCGGTGGCGCACTGGCCTCGGACGAAGCGCTGGCCGCCCTGCGTGACAAGCTGTCCGGCAACCAGGAATAACGCATTCTCCGGGGTTCACCTCGGCTTCACGCGCCGGACGCCCGTCCGGACCATGATCGGGTGGAGTTTCCCGCAGCCGCGGGAGGCTCCACCCGTTTCAGTTCTGGCTTGGCGGAGCCAACCGAGAAACCACTGTGTCCAGGAGGTCGCGTGCTTCGAGTCGGGCTCACCGGCGGGATCGGTTCCGGTAAGAGCGAGGTGTCCCGCCGCCTGACCGAGCACGGCGCCTTCCTGATCGACGCGGACGTGACCGCGCGCGAGGTCGTGGAGCCCGGCACCCCGGGCCTGGGCCAGATCGTGGCCGTGTTCGGTCCCGGCGTGCTGCTCCCGGACGGCCGCCTGAACCGGCCGCAACTCGGCCAGCTGGTGTTCGCCGACGACAACCTGCTGGCCAAGCTCAACGCGATCGTGCACCCGCTGGTGGCCGAGCGGACCCAGCAGCTCGAGCAGCAGGCCGCCGCGGCCGTGGGCCCGACCGGGATCGTGGTCCACGACGTGCCGCTGCTGGCCGAGAATCAGCTGCAGCGCAACTACGACACCGTGATCGTGGTCGACGCCCCGGACGAAACCCGGCTCCAGCGTCTGACCGAAGACCGCGGCCTGACCCCCGAGCACGCCCAGGAGCGCATGGCGGCCCAGGCCGGCCGGGACCAGCGGCTGGCCATCGCCGACATCGTGGTCGACAACTCCGGCACCCTGGACGACCTCGACGACCAGGTGGCCGAAGTCTGGTCGATCCTCCGCGATCTGGCCGCGCGCGGTACCGGAATGTCAGACCCCCCTCGTACTGTTGAGACCTGAGCCAGTCGGCTGCTGCTTACACACCCTTCAGGAGGTGGCCCCATGCGTCCCGTGACCGACCTCAAGCGCAAGGTCGCGCCCTTCCATGTGGTCACCGAGATGACCCCGGCCGGGGACCAGCCCGCCGCCATCGCCGAGATGGAGCAGCGGATCAACCACGGCGAGAAGGACACGGTGCTGCTCGGCGCGACCGGCACCGGCAAGACCGCGACCGTGGCCTGGCTGGCCGAGCGGCTGGACCGGCCCGTGCTGGTCATGCTGCCCAACAAGACGCTGGCCGCCCAGTTCGCCAACGAGCTGCGCGAGATGCTGCCGGAGAACGCGGTCGAGTACTTCGTCTCGTACTACGACTACTACCAGCCTGAGGCGTACATCCCGCAGACCGACACCTACATCGAGAAGGACTCGTCCATCAACGACGAGGTCGAGCGGCTGCGGCACTCGTCCACCAACTCGCTGCTGACCCGGCGGGACACGGTCGTGGTCGCCTCGGTGTCCTGCATCTACGGCCTGGGCACGCCGCAGGAGTACGTGGACCGCATGCTCACCCTCAAGGTGGGCGACACCATCGAGCGCGACGCCATGCTGCGTCAGCTGGTCGGCATGCAGTACAGCCGCAACGACCTGTCCTTCACCCGGGGCACGTTCCGGGTTCGCGGCGACACCATCGAGATCATCCCGCAGTACGAGGAGCTCGCCGTCCGGATCGAGATGTTCGGCGACGAGATCGAGCGGCTGATGACCTTGCACCCGCTGACCGGCGAGGTGGTCAGCGAGGACGAGGAGCTGTACGTCTTCCCGGCCTCGCACTACGTGGCGGGCGCCGAGCGGATGGAGCGGGCCATCGCCGGTATCGAGGCCGAGCTGGCTGAGCGCCTGGCCGAGCTGGAGCGGGGCGGCAAGCTGCTGGAGGCCCAGCGGCTGCGCATGCGCACCACCTACGACATCGAGATGATGCGGCAGGTCGGCAGCTGTGCCGGCATCGAGAACTACTCACGGCACATCGACGGCCGCGCGGCCGGCACCGCGCCGAACACGCTGCTGGACTACTTTCCCGAGGACTTCCTGCTGGTCATCGACGAGTCGCACGTCACCGTGCCGCAGATCGGGGCCATGTACGAGGGGGATGTGTCCCGCAAGCGCAACCTGGTCGAGCACGGCTTCCGGCTGCCCAGCGCGATCGACAACCGGCCGCTGACCTGGGACGAGTTCACCGAGCGGATCGGGCAGACGGTCTACCTGTCGGCCACCCCGGGCCCGTATGAGCTGCAGCGGGTGGGCGGCGACGTGGTCGAGCAGGTCATCCGCCCGACCGGGCTGATCGACCCCGAGGTGCAGATCAAGCCGACCAAGGGCCAGATCGACGACCTGCTGGCACGAGATCCAGCTCCGGTCCGAGCGGAACGAGCGGGTGCTGGTCACCACCTTGACCAAGAAGATGTCCGAGGACCTGACCGACTACCTGCTCGAGAACGGGGTCCGGGCCCGTTACCTGCACAGCGAGGTCGACACCCTGCGCCGGATCGAGCTGCTCCGCGAGCTGCGGGTGGGTGAGTACGACGTGCTGGTCGGCATCAACCTGCTGCGGGAAGGCCTCGACCTGCCCGAGGTGTCGCTGGTGGCGATCCTGGACGCCGACAAGGAGGGCTTCCTGCGCTCCGGGCACCTCGCTGATCCAGACCATCGGCCGGGCCGCGCGTAACGTGTCCGGCCAGGTCATCATGTACGCCGACAAGATCACCCCGTCGATGCAGCACGCCATCGAGGAGACCAACCGGCGACGCGAGAAGCAGGTCGCCTACAACACCGAGCGCGGCATCGACCCGCAGCCGCTGCGCAAGCGGATCGCCGACATCCTGGACCAGCTGGTCCGCGAGGACGCCGACACCGACGAGCTGATCGGCGGGGCCGGGCGTCAGCAGAGCCGGGGCAAGTCCCCGGTCCCGGGTCTGTCCTCCCGGGCCCGTGCCGCCGCCCGCGCGGCCGGCGCCGGCGTCGGCGAGGACCTGACCGGCGAAGGTGGCGGCCCGGCCCGCGACGACCTGGTCGAGCTGATCAAGCAGCTCACCGAGCAGATGCACGCCGCCGCCGCCGAGCTCCAATTCGAGGTGGCGGCCCGCCTCCGCGACGAGATCCGCGAGCTCAAGCACGAGCTCCGCGGCATGCAAGCGGCCGGCGTCTGACCCACACCCGGCGTCCCTTCTCCACCCCGTCCCCTTCCTATATCGAAGGTCACGTGGCTGGCGTCGCCACTCGGCCAGGCGTCCCGCTGAACGCCTGACTGACATTGGCGTGCCCGGACGAGATCCCTGCCCGTGCTGGCCCGCGCCCGTTCGCTGGCCCCCGCCCAGATGCCGTCCGAACCGCGGCGCTGGGGGAGGTTTCCCCCAGACCCCCTCAGGCGCTGGCCAGCACAGGGATCTCGCCCTCCCCCCATGCCTCTCCCACACCCCAAGCCCCGGCGCACCTTCCCCTGAGCCACCACTAGCCAAGCCCCGCCAGCCCCGTCCGCCCCAGGCACCCCACAATTCGCCCGGCTCACCACCTCCGACCCCGACCCCGCCGCCCCCGCCTCCAGGCGCCCCCGTCCGCCGTCCCCCAGCGGGTGCAATGTTGACATTGCACCCCCGTCCGGAGCCAGCTCGCCCCCACCTTCCGGCCCCTGGCCCGGCCGTTCGCCCCGGCTGGCTCCTGGCCCGGTCGGCCCGCGCCCGCCGCCCACTCGTCCCGGCCGGCCCCTTGCATCCCCGGCCCGGAGCCTGCTCCGCCACCGCCCGGCAGCCTCCCGGCCCGCTCGGCATCCCAACCCGCTGGGCATGCCAGCCCACCCGTGAGCCGCAGCCACCCGGGCGACTTCCGGCCAACCCCCAACCCCGGCCCCACCGGCCTCATGAGCGCGCCCAGCCGGGCCGCTCGCCGCCGCCTCCTCGCACCGGGTGAGCGATAAACCAGTCGACCCTGAGCGCGGCGGACGTTAGAACGTGAGTGGGGTGCGGAATGCTGATTGGTAGCCGAGCGTTGCCACGCAGGGCAAAGCGGAGCGGGTCCTGGAACGTCACTAGAGGGGCGTAAGGTCGTGAGCTGTGGTAGCTAGCCTGGTGGCTGCCGTAGTCGCGGCTGTCTGCTACGGGGTCGCGTCGGTGATGCAGGCGGTTGCGGCCCGGACGGCCAGCCACCGGCCCGCGCCGGGTACGGCCGAAGCAGGAGCCACGCCGGGGGTCGACCCTGGGTTGCTGGTCCGGATGCTGGGTCAGTGGCGGTTCGTGGCCAGCCTGGGCCTGGACACGCTGGGCTTCCTGGCCCAGCTGGTGGCGCTGCACCGTCTCCCGCTGTTTGCCGTTCAGGCCATGATCGCCGCCAACCTGGCCGTGACCGCGGTCGTGGCGACCTGGCTCATTGGCGCGGTGCTGCACTGGCGCGAGTGGATCGCGGTCGGCGGGGTGGTCACCGGGGTCGGGCTGCTCGGTTCCTCGGCCGGCCCGGAGGGCGCCAGCCAGGCGGGTGTGGTGTTCAAGCTGGCCCTGATCGTGGCCGTGGCCGGGCTGGCCCTGCTCGGGCTGGCCGCGGGCCGGCTTCCCGATCGGCTGCGGACCCCGGCCCTGGGCCTGATCGCGGGCACCGGGTACGGCGTGCTGGGCGTGGCGGCCCGGGTGCTGAACAGCTTCGCCCCGCTGTCGCTGCTGCGTGATCCGGCCACCTACGCGCTGATCGCCGCGGGCATCGTCTCGTTCTTGTTCTACGCGTCGGCGCTGGAGGCCGGCAGCGTCACCGTGGCCACCGCGGCCGTGGTGCTGGCGGAGACCCTGCCGCCATCCGCGGTCGGCGTGGTGTTCCTGGGCGACCGCACCCGGCCCGGCATGACCGGGATCGCCATCGCCGGGTTCGCGCTCGCGGTGTGCTGTGCGGTGGCCCTGGCCCGGTTCGGCGAGGCTCACCAGGATGACGGCCGCACCGGCTCCGGCGGCAACCCCCTGGCCCAGATGTCGGGCCAGGCCCACGCCTGACCCGCTGACCAGGCTCGCGGACAGGTTGCGGCGGCGTCAATGGCTGGCCTGGGACCCGCCGCCTGTTATCCTGGTGGCCCGTGGACAGGCGGATTAACCGCCCTATCAACGACCACGGGAGCCTGACCTTGGCTGCATCACCGTACCGGACTCGCCCGGTATCCACTCGGCATCTCTTCGTCACCGGAGGGGTCGCGTCCAGCCTGGGCAAAGGGCTCACCGCCTCGAGTCTCGGGCGCCTGCTCAAGTTGCGCGGGCTGAACGTGATCATGCAGAAGCTCGATCCGTACCTCAACGTGGATCCGGGCACCATGAACCCGTTCCAGCACGGCGAGGTCTTCGTCACCGACGACGGGACCGAGACCGACCTGGACGTGGGCCACTACGAACGGTTCCTCGACACTCACCTGCAGGGCTCGGCCAACGTGACCACCGGCCAGGTCTACTCGGCGGTGATCGCCAAGGAGCGCCGCGGCGACTACCTGGGTGACACCGTCCAGGTCATCCCGCACATCACCAACGAGATCAAGGCCCGCATCCTGGACATGGGCGGGCCCGGCGTCGACGTGGTCATCACCGAGGTCGGCGGCACGGTCGGCGACATCGAGTCGCTGCCGTTCCTGGAGGCCATCCGGCAGATCCGGCACGAGATCGGCCGCGACCAGTGCTTCTTCCTGCACGTGTCGCTGCTGCCCTACATCGGCCCGTCCGGTGAGCTGAAGACCAAGCCCACCCAGCACTCGGTGGCCGCCCTGCGCAGCATCGGCATTCAGCCCGACGCGATCGTGTGCCGGTCCGACCGGCCGATCAGCGAGGGCCTGAAGCGCAAGATCAGCCTGATGTGTGACGTGGACGAGGAAGCCGTCGTGTCCGCGCCGGACGCCCCCTCCATCTACGACATCCCCAAGGTGCTGCACGCCGAGGGCCTCGACGTCTACGTGGTGCGCCGGCTCGGCCTGCCCTTCCGCGACGTGGACTGGAACGAGTGGGACGACCTGCTGCGCCGGGTCCACCGGCCGGCCCGCAGCATCACGATCGCGCTGGTCGGCAAGTACGTGGACCTGCCCGACGCCTATCTGTCCCCGGCCGAGGCGCTGCGCGCGGGCGGTTTCGGCAACGACGCCAAGGTGAACATCCGCTGGGTGCCCAGCGACGACTGCGAGACCCCCGAAGGCGCCGCGCGGGCGCTGGACGGCGTGGACGGGGTGCTGATCCCGGGCGGGTTCGGCGTGCGCGGCATCGAGGGCAAGCTCGGCGCCATCGCCCACGCCCGCACCAACGGCATCCCCCTGCTCGGGCTCTGCCTGGGCCTGCAGTGCCTGGTCATCGAGGCCGCCCGGCACCTGGCCGGGCTGGAGAACGCCAACAGCGCCGAGTTCGACCCGGACACCCCGTACCCGGTCATCGCCACCATGGCCGACCAGGAGGACGTGATCGCGGGGGAGCGGGACATGGGCGGGACCATGCGGCTCGGCCTGTACCGGGCCAACCTGGCCGAAGGCACCCTGGTCCGCGAGATGTACGGGGAGGGCTCGGTCGAGGAGCGGCACCGGCACCGGTACGAGGTCAACAACGCCTACCGGGAGCGGCTGGAAAAGGCCGGGGTGGTGTTCTCCGGCCTGTCGCCGGACGGTCGGCTGGTGGAGTTCGCCGAGCTGAGTAAGGACCTGCACCCGTTCTTCGTCGGCACCCAGGCCCACCCGGAGTTCCTGTCCCGGCCGACCCGCCCGCACCCGCTGTTCAGCGGCCTGATCGCCGCGGCCATCGAGCGCTCCCGGGCCCAGGCGCCCACCAGCCAGGCCCGGGGCCCCGAACCCCGGGCCGCGGCCAGCGCATGACCGACCACCGCATAGTGGATGAGCCCGCGCGCTGGCCGGTCGTCTCCTCGGACGAGGACTACCGCGGGAAGATCATCGACGTCCGCACCGACGTCATCCGCAACCCGGACGGCGGCACCGCCGCCCGCGAGGTGGTCGAGCACCCGGGCGCGGTCGGGGTGGTCGCCCTGGACGACGACGGCCGCGTGCTGCTGATCCGGCAGTACCGGCACCCGGTCGGCCGGATGCTGTGGGAGCTGCCCGCGGGCCTGCGCGACGTGCCGGGCGAGCCACTGCTGCGGGCCGCCCGCCGGGAACTGCTGGAAGAGACCGGCTACCGGGCCCGGGACTGGCACGTGCTGGCCGACTACTTCAGCTCCCCGGGCATCATCACCGAACGGCTCCGGGTGTTCCTGGCCCGGGGGCTGGAAGAGGTACCCGTCGCCGACCGGGATTTCGTGCCCGAGAACGAGGAAGCCCACCTGACCCTGGACTGGGTACCGCTGGACCGCACGGTCTCCCTGGTCCTCGCGGGTGACCTGCATAATGGCCTTGCTGTCGTTGGTCTCCTGGCTGCCCACGCGGCCAGCCAGAACGGTTTCGGCGATCTCCGCGACGCGGACGCGCCGGAGAAGTGACTGGGCAAAGGCGCCCAGTCCAACGGAAGGAAGATCGATGAAGGTTGGCGTGCCGCGGGAGGTCAAGAACCGCGAGTACCGTGTGGCCATCACCCCGGCCGGAGTGCACGAACTCGCCCGCCATGGTCACGAGGTGGTCATCGAAGCCGGCGCTGGGCCGGCTCGTCCATCCCCGATGAGGACTTCACCGCGGCCGGAGCCAAGATCCTGCCCACCGCGGATGATGTCTGGCAGACCGCCGAGCTGGTCCTCAAGGTGAAAGAGCCGGTGGCCGAGGAGTACCACCGGATGCGCCGGGACCAGGTGCTGTTCACCTACCTGCACCTGGCCGCCTCCCGGCCGTGCACGGACGCGCTGATGAGCTCCGGCATCACCTCGATCGCCTACGAGACCGTTCAGCTGCCCGACCGGTCACTGCCCCTGCTGGCGCCGATGTCCGAGGTGGCGGGCCGGATGGCCCCCCAGGTGGGCGCGCACCACTTGCAGCGCGACGGCGGTGGCCGCGGCGTGCTGATGGGCGGCGTCTCCGGCGTGTACGCGGCCAAGGTGGTCGTGCTGGGCGCGGGCGTGTCCGGCCTGAACGCGGCCGCGATCGCCCTCGGCATGCAGGCCGAGGTGCTGCTGCTGGACCTCAACGTGGCCAAGCTGCGCGGCGCGGACGCGATCTACCAGGGGCACCTGCAGACGGTGGCGTCCAACACCTACGAGATCGAGCGCGCCGTCATCGACGCCGACCTGGTCATCGGGGCCGTACTGGTGCCCGGGGCCCGTGCGCCCAAGCTGGTCACCAACGACCTGGTGGCCCGGATGAAGCCGGGCTCGGTGCTGGTCGACATCGCCATCGACCAGGGCGGCTGCTTCGAGGACTCCCGGCCCACCACCCACGACGAGCCGACCTACCGGGTGCACGACTCGGTGTTCTACTGCGTGGCCAACATGCCGGGCGCGGTGCCGCACACCTCCACCTACGCGCTGACCAACGTGACCTTGCCCTACATCATCGCCATCGCCGACCACGGCTGGCGCGACGCCATGCGGGCCGACCCGGCGCTGGCGCTCGGCCTGTCCACCCACGAAGGCGACCTGGCCTGCGAGCCGGTCGCGGAGGCGCACGGTCTGCCCTACGCCCCGGTCGAAGAGGTCCTCGCCTGAGCCAGGATGGTGGCCAGGTCGGCCCCGGGCTTACCACCGCCATCGGCGGCTACCTGGACCATCTGCTGGTCGAACGCGGCCTGGCCGCCAACACGCTGGCGTCGTACCGCCGGGACCTGACCCGGTACGCCGGCGTGCTGGCGGCCACCGGCCGGACCGACCTGGCTCAGGTGACCAACGCCGATGTGGCGTCCTACCTGGCCCGGCTGCGGGAGGGCGATGACGATCATCCGCCGCTGGCCGCCAGCTCCGCGGGCCGGGCCATGGCCGCGGTCCGCGGGCTGCACGCTTATCTCTGCGCCCAGGGCCTGACCGGCACCGACCCGGCCCGGCCGGTGCCGCCGCCCGCGCCGCCGCGGCGGCTGCCCAAGGCCATCTCCATCACCGAGGTCGAACGGGTGCTGGACGCGGCGGGCCCGGGAGCGGGCGAGCCGCGATCGCTCCGGGACCGGGCCCTGCTGGAGTTCCTCTACGCCACCGGGGCCCGCATCTCCGAGGCCACCGGCCTGGACGTGGACGACCTGGCCCTGGACGGTGATCCGGCCGTGCTGCTGGACGGCAAGGGCGGCAAGCAGCGGGTGGTGCCGCTCGGCCGCTACGCGGCCGCGGCCCTGGACGCCTATCTGGTCCGGGGCCGGCCCGCCCTGGCCGCGGGGGCCAGCCGCTCGGTCGCGCCCGCGCTGTTCCTCAACACCCGCGGCGGCCGCCTGACCCGCCAGGGGGCCTGGGGTGTGCTCCGGGCCGCCGCCGAGCGGGCCGGGGTGCCCGGGGTTTCCCCGCACACCCTGCGGCACTCGTTCGCCACCCACCTGCTCGACGGTGGCGCCGACATCCGGGTGGTGCAGGAGCTGCTGGGGCACGCGTCGGTCACCACCACCCAGGTATATACGCTGGTCACGGTGGAGAAATTGCGTGAGGTCTACGCGGCCGCGCACCCCCGGGCCCTGGGCTGAGTTGGCCCTGGGTGAGCTGGCCCTGGGCTGAGCGGCGAGCCAATCAGCCGACCCTGTCCGGGCCATTCATCTCAATTCCGGTGCTTCGCGGCGCGTCAGCTTGAACCTCGCCAACCGGAGGCCCTAGAGTCCGAGACTCAGTGGAGGAAGAAACGTCCACCCGGGAGGTTCAGCGCTTGTGGCACCCCACACGCTAGAGGCGGCCGCCGAGCTAGGGCCCACGGGACGACCGATCGTGGCCTTTCCGGACCCGCCGCCGTTGGACCGCCATGGTCCGGCACGGATCGTCGCCGTTTGCAACCAGAAGGGCGGCGTGGGCAAGACCACCACCACCATCAATCTGGGCGCGGCCCTGGCCGAGCAGGGCCGCCGGGTCCTGCTGGTCGACTTCGACCCGCAGGGCGCGCTGTCGGTGGGTCTGGGCATCCAGCCGCACGACATCGAGGCCACGGTCTACAACCTGCTCATGGAGCGGGGCACGACCGCCCACGACGTGCTGATCAAGACCGCGGTCCAGGGCATGGACCTGATGCCCAGCAACATCGACCTCTCCGGGGCCGAGGTTCAGCTGGTCCACGAGGTGGGCCGCGAGTACGTCCTCGGCGGAGCGCTGGAGGAAGTGGCCCCCGAGTACGACGTCATCATGATCGACTGCCAGCCGTCCCTGGGGCTGCTGACCATCAACGCACTGGCCTGCGCCGCGGGCGTGCTCATCCCGCTCGAGTGCGAGTACTTCGCCATGCGCGGGGTCGCCCTGCTGATGGAGACCATCGAAAAGGTTTCACGAAGGCTTAACCCGTCGTTGGAAGTGGACGGGGTTTTGGCCACAATGTTCGATTCGCGGACCTTGCACACCCGTGAAGTGCTGGCGAACATCGTGAACGGCTTCGGCGACAAGGTCTTTCACACCGTGATCAACCGCACCGTCCGCTTCCCAGACGCTACCGTTGCCGGGGAGCCCATCACCCGGTTCGACTCCGGATCGATGGGGGCGAGTTCCTACCGTGAACTCGCCAAGGAGGTACTGGAGCGGTGGCGGCAAGCAGGGGACGGTCGCGAAGGGTAAGCCTTCCGGGTATCGCGGAGCTGCTTCGCCCCGCGACGCCCGGGCCGGACATCGCGGCCTACCGTCCGGCCAGTGGCCGGGAACAGCACACGCACAAGATCACCGTCTACCTGTCCGCCGATGAACTGTTCGAGCTGGAGCATGCCCGGCTGGCGCTGCGCCGGTACGGGATCACCACCGACCGGGGCCGCCTGGTCCGCGAGGCCATCGCGGTGCTGCTGGCCGACCTGGACGCGCGCGGCGAGACCAGCGTGCTGGCGCTCCGCATCGCGGCCCAGCCGGACCAGGCCGATGGGCCGGCCGGGCCGGCCATATCGGTGGATTCCGGCGAGGATGGCGCACCGGTCGTGCCGGATAGCTTAAGTTCACGGGAGCACGTGCGCGGCGGTTGGACAGGAGGGATGTAGACGTGGGAACCCTCATCGTGTTGGTGATCCTGGTCGTGGTGTTCGGCGGGGTGGTCGCGCTCAGCCGCGCCCAGCGACGCCGGGCCGGGCTGGACCGTTTCGAGGGCGGCGACGCGGCCGACGACGGTGGCGGCGTGTCCGGCCACCAAGGCCACCACGGCCACCACGGCGGTTCCGGCCACGGCAGCTACGGCGGTGGTCATCACGGCGGTGGCTTCTCGGGTGGCGGTGGCCACCACGGCTGAGATCACGGCCGACCTGGGCCTGGACGAGCCGTCCGGCCCGGCCGGTGACGGCCAGCCCGGGGCCTCGTCCGAGTTCCAGGTGCACCTGGACGTGTTCGAGGGCCCGTTCGACCTGCTGCTGGGCCTGATCTCCAAGCACAAGCTGGACATCACCGAGGTGGCGCTGTCCCAGGTCACCGACGAGTTCATCGCCTACATCCGGGACCGCTCCGGCGGCTGGGACCTGGATCAGGTCAGCTACTTCCTGGTCGTGGCGGCGACGCTGCTGGACCTGAAGGCGGCCCGGCTGCTGCCGTCCGGCGAGGTGGAGGACGAGGAGGACCTGGCCCTGCTCGAGGCCCGGGACCTGCTGTTCGCCCGGCTGCTCCAGTACCGCGCGTACAAGGAAGTGACCGGCGTGTTCGCGGCCCGGATGGCGGTGGCGTCCCGGCGGTTCCCGCGCCGGGTGCCGATGGAGCCGCGGTTCGCCCAGTTGTTCCCCGAGGTCCTGCTGGGCCTGGGGCCGGTAGAATTTGCCCGGATCGCGGCCCGGGTCCTGACCCCGCGGCGCCCGCCCACGGTGTCCACCGAGCACATCCACGCCCCGTTCCTCAGCGTCCGCGAGCAGGCCCGGCTCCTGGCCCAGCGGCTGCGGCGGCTGGGCCGGGCCAGCTTCCGCCGGCTCACCGCCGACTGCGAGGCGACCTACGAGATCGTGGCCAGCTTCCTGGCCCTGCTCGAGCTGTACCGGGAAGACCGGATCGCGCTCGAGCAGGTCACGCCGCTCGGCGACATCTACGTGACGTGGAACGCGGCCAACGACGACGGCGACGACGACGTGGCCCGCGACGCCGACGAGGGCATCATCGCTGACGACTCAGAAACAAGCTAGGACATGGACGAATACCAACAAATAGCGGCCGGCGACCCGGCCGACCCGGCGGCCGACCCCGCCGACCTGGCGGCCGAGCCGTCCGAGCCGGCCGAGCTTGACGGTCCCGGGCTGCGGGCCAGTCTGGAGGCCATCCTGCTGGTCGCCGACGAACCGGTGCCCGCGGTCGTGCTGGCCCAGGTGCTGGAGCGCCCGACCGGGGAGATCACCGAGCTGCTGCACGCCACCGCGGCCGCCTACACCACCGAAGAACGCGGCTTCGACCTGCGGGAGATCGCGGGCGGCTGGCGGTTCTACACCCGCGAGGAGTGCGCTCCGGTGGTCGAGCGCTTCGTCAGCGAGGGCCAGGAGGTGCGGCTCACCCAGGCCGCGCTGGAGACCCTGGCCGTGGTGGCCTACCGGCAGCCGGTCAGCCGGGCCCGGGTGTCGGCGGTGCGCGGCGTCAACTGCGACGGTGTGATGCGCACGCTGACCCTGCGCGGCCTGGTCGAGGACTCCGGTACCGATCCCGAGACCGGGGCCATCCTGTACCGGACCACCAGCTACTTCCTGGAACGGCTCGGCCTGGCCAGCCTGGAGGAACTGCCCGACCTGGCCCCGTTCCTGCCCGACGACATGGACGAGGTCGTGGACGGAGAGGACATCGCCCGTGAGCCCGCGTGACCGGGGTCCGCGGCCGCCTGCGGGCCGCGGTCCGCGTCCGTCGGCGCGGCCGCAGCCGCGGACTCCCGCCGAGCGGGAAATGGCCTCGCTGGCCAACGACCTCGACGACGATGACGACTGGGCCGATGAGCCGGGGGAGCGGGACAGCCTGACCGACGTTCCCGGCGGGGTGCGGCTGCAGAAGGTGCTGGCGGCGGCGGGCGTCGGCAGCCGCCGCCACTGCGAAGAACTGATCGGCGAAGGCCGGGTCGAGGTGGACGGGGAGACCGTTCGCCGGTTCGGCGCCCGGGTCGACCCCGAGCACCAGGTCATCCGGGTCGACGGCAAGCGCATCCCGTCCCGGCAGGACCTGGTCTACCTGGCCTTCAACAAGCCGCCCGGCGTGCTCACGGCCATGTCCGACGACCGGGGCCGGGCCACCATCACCGACTACCTGGGCGACCGGGCCGAGCGGCTGTTCCACGTGGGCCGGCTCGACTACGACACCGAAGGCCTGATGCTGCTGACCAACGACGGTGAGCTGGCCCACCGGCTGGCCCACCCGCGGTACGGCGTGCTCAAGACCTACCTGGCCGAGGTGGCCGGGCCGATCCCCAGGGATCTGGGCCGCCAGCTGATGACCGGGGTGGAACTGGACGACGGCGTGGCCACCGCGGACCGGTTCCGGGTGGTGGACCGGTCCGGCCAGCGGGCCATGGTCGAGATCACCCTGCACGAGGGCCGTAAGCACATCGTGCGCCGGATGCTGGACGCCACCGGGCACCCGGTGCGGCGGCTGGTCCGTACCGATGTGGGCCCGATCCGGCTCGGCCGGCTGAAGCCCGGCGCGGTCCGCCAGCTGACCACGGCCGAGATCGGCGAGCTCTACGCGGCGGTAGGCCTATAGCCTGGTGCGGTTAACCGTGGACGGTCTGAGGAGGATGGAACGTGCCGGTCAGAGCGATCCGGGGCGCGGTGCAGGTCGACGCCGACGAGCGGGCGGCGATCCTGGAAGGGACCACCGAACTCGTCAGCGAGGTCATGTCGCGCAACGGCCTGACCCCCGACGATGTCATCAGCGTGCTGTTCACGGCCACTCCCGACCTGACCGCGGAGTTCCCCGCCCTGGCCGCGCGCAAGATCGGCTTTGGTGAAGTGCCGCTGATGTGCGCCACCGAGATCCCGGTACCGGGGGCGCTGCCCCGGGTCGTGCGGCTCATGATGCACGTGGAGACCGCCCGCCCGCGCCGCGAGATCATGCACGTGTACCTGCGCGGCGCGGCCGCGCTCCGGCTGGACATCGCCCAGTAGGGGCCGCGCCGTGAGCCCAGAGGTGGCCCCGCCGCGGACCGTGGTGGTCGTCGGCACCGGCCTGATCGGGACGTCCGTGGCCCTGGCCCTGCGGCGGGCCGGCGCCGACGTCTGGCTGTCCGACGCCGATCCGGCCGCCGCCACCCTGGCCGCCGAGCTGGGCGCGGGCCGGGTGCTGCCCGCCGGGGGTGGGCCCGGGCCGCTGGCCGCCCCGCCCGGCGGGCCCGCCGACGTGGCCGTGATCGCGGTGCCGCCCGCCAGCGTGGCCCCGGTGCTGGCCGCGGCCCAGCGGGCCGGCCTGGCCCGCAGCTACACCGACGTGGCCAGCATCAAGGCCCAGCCGCTGGCTCAGGCCCGGGACGCGGGCTGCGACATCACCCGCTACGTGCCCAGCCACCCGCTGGCGGGCCGGGAACGGTCCGGGCCCGCGGCGGCCCGCGCCGACCTGTTCCTCGGCCGGACCTGGGCGCTGTGCCCGGCCCCGGAGTCGGCCCCGGACGCCGCCGCCGCGGTCACCGCGCTGGCCGTGGCCTGCGGCGCCGAACCGGTGATCACCGACGCCGTCACTCACGACCGCTGGGTGGCGCTGATCTCACACGCCCCGCACGTGGTGGCCGCGGCCCTGGCCGCGCAGCTGGCCGCGCCCGCGGTGCCGGCCGACGCGCTGGAGCTGGCCGGGCAGGGCCTGCGCGACACGACCAGGATCGCGGTCGGTGACACCGTGCTGTGGCGGCAGATTCTCACCGGCAACGCGGTGCCGGTGGCCGAGGTGCTGACCGCGGTGGCCCGCCAGCTGACCACCGCCGCCCAGGACCTCACCGATGAAAGCCCCGGCCACCCCGGCGGTCACCAGCAGCTGACCAGCCTGCTGGACCAGGGGCGGGCGGGCGTGGCCCGGATCCCCGGCAAGCACGGGGGCCCGGCCCGGGCCTTCGCCGGCGTCCAGGTGGTGATCAGCGACCGGCCCGGCGAACTGGCCCGGCTGTTCGGGGCGGCCGCCGCGGCCGGGATCAACGTCGAGGACGTCGGCATCGAGCACTCGCCCGGGGCCCCGCTCGGCGTGGCCGAGCTGTCGGTCCGGCCGGAGGCGGCCGGCCCGCTGATTACCGCGCTCGCGGACGCCGGATGGCCGGTACGCCGGTAACCTGGGACGTGTGAGTATTTCTGCCGGGAGTCTCGGCCCAATAGGTGACACTGCAGCGGGGCACGGAATCGTCATCGCCGTCGACGGCCCGTCGGCATCGGGTAAATCGAGTGCCTCCCGCGGCGCGGCCCGCGCTCTCGGCCTCCGCTACCTGGACACCGGCTCCATGTACCGGGCGCTGACCTGGTGGATTCAGGCCCGGGGCATCCCCGTCGACGACGGCGGCGCGGTGGCTGAGGCCGCCGGGGAGGACGGCCCATCATCGAGGTGGGCACCGACCCGGACGGCCCCTGGGTCACCGTCGACGGCCAGGACGTGTCCGCGGCCATCCGCACCCAGGAGGTCACCGGCGCGGTCTCCGCCGTGGCCCGGGTACCCCAGGTCCGGGCTCAGCTCATCGCCCAGCAGCGGGCGATCATCGCCCAGGCCCAGGCCGAGGGCCGCGGCATCGTCGCCGAAGGCCGGGACATCGGCACCGTGGTCGCCCCGGACGCCGTGGTCAAGGTGTACCTCACCGCCAGCGAGCACGCGCGGGCCCAGCGCCGCACCGCCGAGTCGCCCCGCGAGCAGGCCGTGACCGTCAGCACTACTCAGGCCGACCAGGCCCGCCGCGACCGGATGGACTCGGGTCAGCTGGCCCGGGCCGACGACGCGGTGGAGATCGACTCCACCATGTTCGGGCTCG
This sequence comes from uncultured Actinomycetes bacterium, assembly GCA_963828445.1. GTDB lineage: Bacteria > Actinomycetota > Actinomycetes > Streptosporangiales > Streptosporangiaceae > Bog-532. Next base: position 311,951 of record CAWHFP010000021.1, on the reverse strand, counting down.
AGGACGTCATCGCCATGATCGTCGGCCTGGCCCAGGACCGGGCCGGCCTGCCCGACACCGCCCGGACCACCCGATGAACCCCGGCGACCCGGGCCGCCCGGACGACGAGCTCACCGGGGCCGGCCCGGACGAGGAATTCGTGCCGGGCCTGGACGAGTTCGTGCCCGGCGTGGACGAGCACTACCAGCCCGACGACGAGGACTTCGACGACGACGACGGGCGTCCGGCCCGACCGCCCGGTGGTGGCGGTGGTCGGCCGGCCCAACGTGGGCAAGTCGACCCTGGTCAACCGGATCCTCGGCAGCCGCCTGGCCGTGGTCGAGGACACCCCCGGTGTCACCCGCGACCGGGTCGCCTACGACGCCAACTGGCGCGGCCGCCAGTTCACCCTGGTCGACACCGGCGGCTGGGAGCCGTCCGAGGAGCGGACCGGCTCGATGGCGGCCCGCATCGCCGGGCAGGCCCGGATCGCGGCCAGCACCGCGGACGCCGTGCTCTTCGTGGTGGACGCCACCGTCGGCGCGACCGACGCCGACGACGCCGTCGCCGACGTGCTGCGCCGGTCCGGGGTGCCGGTGGTGGTCGCGGCCAACAAGGTCGACAACGCCGCCACCGAGCTGACCGCGTCCACGCTGTGGTCGCTGGGCCTGGGTGAGCCCCGGCCGGTCAGCGCGCTGCACGGACGAGCCAGCGGTGACCTGCTGGACGCCGTGCTGGACGCGCTGCCCGAAGCCCCGCCGGAGCCCCGCAACGCCCCGTCCGGCCCCCGCCGGGTGGCCCTGCTCGGCAAGCCCAACGTCGGCAAGTCGAGCCTGCTCAACAAGCTGGCCGGGGAGCAGCGGGTCCTGGTCGACGACGTGGCCGGCACGACCCGCGACCCGGTCGACGAGCTGATCGAGCTGGGCGGCAAGACCTGGCGGTTCGTGGACACGGCCGGCATCCGGCGGCGGTTCCGGGAGACCCAGGGCGCCGACTACTACGCGGCGCTGCGCACGGCCGGCGCGCTGGAGGTGGCCGAGGTCGCGGTGGTGCTGATCGACGCCAGCGAGCCCCTGACCGAGCAGGACCTGCGCATCATCTCCATGGTCATCGAGTCCGGCCGGGCGCTGGTCATCGCGTTCAACAAGTGGGACCTGGTCGACGAGGAGCGTCGCCACTACCTGGAGCGCGAGATCGACCGGCAGCTGTACAACGCCCGCTGGGCCCCCCGGGTCAACATCTCCGCCACCACCGGCCGGCACGTCGAGCGGCTGGTCCCGGCGATCGAGGCCGCCCTGGCCGGCTGGGAGACCCGGGTGTCCACCGGGCGTCTCAACAACTGGCTGAACGCGCTCATCGCGGCCACCCCGCCGCCAGTGCGCGGCGGCCGCCAGCCCAAGGTGCTGTTCGCCACCCAGGCTGGTATCCGCCCCCCGCACGTGGTCCTGTTCACCACCGGGTTCCTGGAGGCCTCCTACCGCCGGTTCGTGGAGCGCAAGCTCCGCGAGGAGTTCGGCTTCGACGGCAGCCCGCTCAAGGTGTCCATGCGGCTGCGGGAGAAGCGCGGCCGCGGCGCCGGGAACCGCGGCCGCAGTGCCACCCGCCGCTAGCCTTCGGCTCCCCGGCCGGGCCCGTTCCAGAATGAGCACTGGTGCTCGGCCGCGAACTCCGAGCCCGCGATGACCCGGGTCGCGTCCCCGGGCCGCAGCGACAGCAGTTGGCCGTGGCCCGGGCCGCCCGCGGCGTAGCGCGGCCAGCCCGGTGAGCCGGGCGCGGATGGCACGCCGGTGCGCACGAACGCGCCCCAGTAGGCGATCATCTGCCGGGACAGCTGCAACTGGGCCGGGGTCAGCTCGGCGTACAGCGAGAAGCCGTTGGTGAAGCTCGGCCACAGGTAGGCCAGCTCCATGGCGTGCCCGGCGCCCCACTGGTACCCGGGCAGGCTGTTGTTGAGCCCGGGCGCGTGCCGGTCGTCGAACTGGAAGAACCAGGTGGCCGAGCCGGTCCCGGCCAGGGTCCCGGCCAGGTTCTGCTCGGGGCAGCCGCCGATCCCGCCCACCAGCCCGGCGTCGGTCTCGATGGCGCCGATGGCGTAGGCGGCCGTGTACGGGTGCGGATAGGCCGACCACGGGTAGCGGGCCAGCACCTGCGGCGCCAGCGCCCCGAACGTGGTCTCCACGTACTGCACATACTGAGCCTCCGTCAGGCTGGCGAAGCCCTGAGCGAAGGTCCGGCCCTCGTCGTGGTTGGTCCCCATCACGATCGGCACCTTGGTGTAGTTCCCCGAGGTCACGGCCTGCTCGGGAGCCACCGGCAGGTCGGATCCGCCCACGGTCAGCAGCGGCTGGTAGGACGAGCTGGCCGACAGCAGCGTCGCCTCCGGCACCGCCCGCAGGCAGGCGGCCACCGTGGCCGCGCCCGAGCCGGTGCTGGGGCAGCCGACCTTGGCCGCCAGCGTCGCCCCGGCCTGCTGGGCGGCGGCCAGCGACTGGCTGACGCAGCTGCCGCTCTCCATGATGGCCCGCGCGAACAGCCCCCGGGCCGGGGGTGAGGCCAGCAGGCCGCACACCGACCAGCCGCCGGCCGACTCCCCGGCGATCGTGACCTGGCCCGGGTCACCGCCGAAGCCGGCGATGTTCTGCCGCACCCAGCGCAGCGCCGCCTCCTGGTCCAGCAGCCCGAAGTCCCCGCTGGCGTTCGCTCCCTCACCTGAGCCAGCACCGTCCAGGCCGGGCAGGGCCAGGAACCCGAACGGCCCGAGCCGGTAGTTGACCGACACCACGATGATGTTCTGGGCCGAGGCCAGCAGCGAACCGTCCTGCTGGTCTCCGGCTCCGGTGGTCAGCCCGCCGCCGTGGATCATGAACATGACCGGGAGCTTCTTCCCGGACGGGATCACCGCGGGCGCGTACACGTTCAGGTACAGGCAGTCCTCGTTGTCGATCCGCGGCCCGTTCCCGTTGGTCAGCTGGGCGCACCGGCCGCCGTAGGCCAGCGCGCTGCGCACCCCCGTCCAGGGCGTGACCGGCTGCGGCGGCTGCCAGCGCAGCGCCCCCGTGGGCGGGGCCGCGTAGGGCACGCCCAGGAACTGATCGACGGTCCCGGTGGTGCGGCCTTCGATCTGGCCGGCCCGGTACTGACGATCAGGCTCTGCGGCTGGGTCGCCGGGCCCGGCGAGCTGGCCGCGATCGACCCCAGCGTGGTGCCCGCGACCCCGAGCACGATCCCGGCCACCAGAGGCAGTCCCCGCCGGACCCAGCGCCGCATCGTTACCTCCACATTGAGGAACAAAAGAACAAAAGCGAACATCGACGACCTCATGATGAACCCCGGATCGGCTGCCGTCGAGACCTCGCTGGCAAGCTGGACTCATGCTGTCCGCCGACCCGGTTCCCCTTGGTCCCATGGCCACCAAAGACCTCCTGGCCACCGACCGTCACCGGGTCTGGCACCCGTACGCCCCCATGCCCGGGACCCAGACCCCCCTCCCGGTCGAGTCGGCCTCCGGGGTCCGCCTCCGGCTGGCCCAGCCCGGCCACCCCGAGCTGATCGACGGCATGTCCTCCTGGTGGGCCGCCATCCACGGTTACCGCCACCCCGCCCTGGACGAGGCCGCCCAGGCCCAGCTGGGACGGATGAGCCACGTGATGTTCGGCGGCCTCACCCACGAGCCGGCCGTCCGCCTGTGCGAGCGCCTGGCCACGCTGGCCCCGGACGGCCTGGAACACGTGTTTCTGTGCGACTCCGGCTCCGTCTCGGTCGAAGTCGCGATCAAGATGACCCTCCAGTACTGGCGCTCCCGGGGCCGCCCGGCCAAACGCCGCCTGCTGACCTGGCGCGGCGGCTATCACGGCGACACGTTCTGGGCCATGTCGGTCTGCGACCCCGACGGCGGCATGCACGCCAGCTGGGACGGCGTGCTCCCCCCGCAGGTGTTCGCGGACCGGCCCCCGGCGGGCTTCGCGGCCGGCGTGGACCCCGGCTACGCCGGCCACCTCGCCGACCTGATCGAACAGCACGCCGGTGAGCTGGCCGCGGTCATCGTCGAGCCGGTCGTGCAGGGCGCCGGTGGCATGCGCTTCCACGACCCCGGCTACCTGCGCGTGCTCCGGGACGCCTGCGACCAGCACGGAGTGCTGCTGATCTTCGACGAGATCGCCACCGGATTCGGCCGCAGCGGCGAGCTGTTCGCGGCCCGGCATGCCGGGGTCAGCCCCGACGTGATGTGCGTCGGCAAGGCGCTGACCGGCGGCTACCTGACCCTGGCGGCCGCCCTGTGCACCCCCGAGGTCGCGGCCGGCATCGCCCGCGGCGACCTGCCGGTGCTGGCCCACGGCCCCACGTTCATGGGCAACCCGCTCGCGGCCGCGATCGCCAACGCGTCCCTGGACGTCCTGCTCGGCGGCTACCCCCAGGGCTGGGCCGCCGAGGTCCGCCGCATCGAGTCCGCCCTGCGCACCGGCCTGGCCGCCGCCGCCAGCCGGCCCGGCGTGACCGACGTCCGCGTCCAGGGCGCCATCGGCGTGGTCCAGCTCGACCACGAGGTCGACATCCCCGCCGCCACCGCCGCCGCCGTGGCGGCCGGCGTCTGGCTCCGCCCCTTCCGCGACCTCATCTACACCATGCCCCCCTACATCACCACCGACCCCGACCTGGCCCAGATCTGCACCGCCATCACCGCCGCCGCCGACGCCGCGGCCGAGGCCGCCGTCCGCGCCCGCTAGCGTGGTGCGGGTGATCAATCGCGCGGAACGGGCCCGGTCGTTCGGGGAGATCGCCGAGGATTACGACCGGCTGCGCCCCAGCCCACCGGACGCCGCCGTGGACTGGCTGCTGCCGGACCACGCCGAGACCGTGGCCGATCTGGCCGCTGGGACCGGGCTGCTGACCCGGGCCCTGGCCCGCCGGGTGCCCCGGGTCGTCGCGCTCGAGCCCGACCAGCGCATGTCAGCCGTGCTGCACGCCAGCTCACCGGCCGCCCGGGTGGTCCGCGCGGTGGGGGAGCAGCTCCCGCTGGCCGCCGCCAGCACCGACGGGGTGTTCATCCAGTCGGCCTGGCACTGGCTGGACCCGGACCGGGCCATCCCGGAGATCACCCGGGTGCTGCGGCCGGGTGGAACGTTCGGCGCGCTGTGGATCACCCGCGACCGCGACGTGGACTGGGTGGCCGAGCTCGACCGGGCCCGGCGCCCGGCCCGGCCGGCCAGCGTCAGCCCGCCGGTGCGCGAGGCGGGCCGGCGGGCCCGGAGCCGGATGATCGAGTTGCCCGCGGACGCGACCTTCGGTCAACCAGAAAACGCCTCGTTCCGCTACCCGCGCACGATGACCGTGACCGACTTTCTCGGCATGCTGGCCACCTACAGCCGGATCATCACCGCCGACCCGGCCGACGTGGCCGCCGACGCCGACCGGGCCCGGGCCTACCTGGCCCAGCGGTTCCCCGGGGCCACCGAGCTCGACGTCCCGCTTCACGCCTGGACCTGGCGCGCCCGCCGCGGGTGAGCCGCGGCCTGGTCGCGCGGCGCGTGGGCCGGCCGGGCCGGCTCCCAGCGGAAGAACCGGACCGAGGCCAGCAACCCGATCACCGCCCACCCGGCCAGCACGGCCAGGTCGCGCCCGGACACCGGGGCCAGCCCGGATCCGGAGAATTCCAAGGCCCGGGTCGCCGAGCCGATGACCGGCTGGCCGGGCAGGTAGCTCATCACGGTGGTCAGCCACTTCGGCTCGCTGAGCACGCCGAACGCCCCCGACAGCAGGATCACCGGCAGATAGGTGAAGATCAGCACCGGCTGGGCGCTCTCGGCGCTGGAGATCAGCGCGGTGATCGCGGTGCCGACCGCGGCCCAGGCCACGCCGCCGGCCACGAACACGGCCAGCAGCGCGGGCACGCTGCCGGCCGATACGTGGGCGCCGCTCAGGCCGGTGCCGACGGCCAGGATGATCGCCCCGGAGACCAGGCTCAGCAGCACGGTGGCGGTGATCCGGCCCGCGAAGTAGCCCCAGCGCGGCAGCGGGCTGGCCTGCCAGCGCCGCAGCACCCCGGACTCCCGCGCCGCCACCAGCCCGATGGCGTGGGTCAGGTAGCAGGTGGCGATCAGCCCGAACGCCGCCAGCCCGGCGATGATCGCCGCCTTCCCGGCCGGGGAGCCGGTCCGCGCACCGCCCTGGCTGAGCCGCAGGGCCAGGATCACTCCCGGCGCGAACAGGCTGATCATCAGGCCGCGCGGGTTGCGGGCCAGCATCCGCAGCTGGTAGCCGACCTGATGGGCCAGCATTCTGGTCATGATGTCCTCCCGGTCAGCGCGAGGTAGGCGTCCTCCAGGCTGGGCGCGCCCACCTCCAGCCCGGTCAGGTCCACGTCACCGGCCCGGGCCCAGGCCACCAGCGCGGCCAGGTCGCCGGTCAGGTCCGCCGACGGCAGCGACAGCTCGCCCCGGGCCGGATCCGCGTGCCCGGCCAGGCGGGCGGGCAGGCCGTCCAGGGCGGTCCCGCGCGGCAGCCGGAGCCGGATCACCGGGACCCCGCCCCGGGCCCGGAGCTGGTCCGGGCTCGCATCGGCCACGATCTGCCCGTCATCCAGGACGATGATCCGGTCCGCCAGCCGCTGGGCCTCGTCCAGGTAGTGGGTGGCCAGCAGCACGGTGGTGCCCCCGGCCGCCAGCTGCTGGATGACCGCCCACAGCCCGCGCCGGGCCTCCGGGTCCAGGCCGGTGGTCGGCTCGTCCAGGAACAGCAGCTCGGGCCGGCCGATGACCCCGAGGCCGAGGTCGACCCGCCGCCGTTGCCCACCCGACAGCGCCCCGATCCGGGTGCCCGCGTCACCGGCCAGGTCGATCAGGCCCAGGACTTCGGCCACCGGGATCGGCCGGTCGAACAGGGCCGCCCACAGCCGCAGCGCCTCCAGCACCGTGAGCTGGCTGTCCAGGCTGGTGGCCTGGAGCACCAGGCCGATCCGGGCTCGCCAGCGCTGGCCGGCCCGGCCGCCGGCCCGCGGGTCGCAGCCCAGCACCCAGACCTGGCCCGCGGTCGGGGCCTGGAACCCCTCCAGCATCTCGATCAGCGTGGTCTTGCCCGCCCCGTTGGGGCCGAGTAGCGCCGTGACCTGGCCCGCGGGCACCGTGAAGCTGAGGTCGCGCACCGCGCTGAAGCCGCCGAACCGTTTGGTCAGCCGCTCGGTCTCGATCGCGCTCACCACGAGCGCCCACCGCCCCCGCCACCACGGCCGAACCAGGTCCCGGCGGCCACGGCCAGCGCGACCAGGCCCAACGCGAACGTGACCACCAGGTGGAAGGCCAGGCCGGCCACCACGAAGGCCACCCCGATGAACAGCCGGAGAAAGAACTTGCTGCGAGCGGAGCCGTACCGCATGTCGTCTCCTCGAATCGATGTCTTTACCTCACCCAGCCTGCGGCGGCGGGCGGTCCCGGGTCTTCGGCGCCAGGGTTGAAGTCCAGGGCCCGGCCGGTCTCCACCCGGCGATCGATTCCGGTTCCAACCACGGGTCGAAGACCGCAGGCCAGCCCGGACGTACGCTGGCTGCGTGAACAGCGACGGGCCGGGCACGCTGACCCTGGCCACGCTGCGGCAGACCCGGGCCCAGCGTCAGGCCATGCTTCGCCGGGTGCTGCCGGTGGCCCTGATCGCGCTCCTCATCGGCACCGCGCGGTCCACCCCGGCCCCCGGGGTCCACGGGGCCCGCCTCGGAGTGCTGATCGCCATGGCCGGCCTGGTCGTGGTCGTGGTCGCGGGCGTGCTGGCCCCCGACTCGGTCCCGATCCAGATCGCCCTGTTCGGGTTGCTGCTGGCCTGCTCGGCCCTGCTGGTATGGCTGCAGCCCAGCGGCCCGGGCACGCTCGGGCTGTTCCTGGCCATCGGGTTCGGGGCCCGGCTGATGAACAGCCGCTGGGGCGTGCTGCTGGCCCTGATCACCGGGGTGTCCATCTTGACCTTGGTCGTGCTGCAGGGCACCGGTCTCTACTCCAGCAAGCCCGGGCTCGGCGTGCCCGGGGTCGTGATCGTGGCGGCCATGCTGGTCACGGCGGCGTTCGGGCGGCGCGTCCAGGTGCAGGACGCCCAGGCCGACCAGATGCTGCTCGAACTGGAGCAGACCCGCGGGGCCGAACTGCGCGCGGCCGCGCTGGCCGAACGCCAGCGGCTGGCCCGGGAGATGCACGACGTGCTGGCTCACTCGCTGTCCGGGCTGGTCATGCAGCTCGAAGGGGCCCGCCTGCTGGCCGCGTCCGACCCGGCCGACCCCCGGCTGGCCAGCACCATCGACCGGGCCCATCATCTGGCCAAGACCGGGCTGGGGGAGGCCCGCCGGGCCATCAGCATGCTGCGCGACGACGAACTGCCCAGTCCCGAGCGCATCGAAGCCATGGCCACCGAGTTCGCCCGCGACAGCGGCATCCCCTGCCAGTTCGTCACCGTGGGCCCGCCGCGGGACGTGAGCTCAGAGACCCGCCTGGCCCTGTACCGTGTCGCCCAGGAAGCGCTGACCAACATCCGCAAGCACGCCCACCCCGGGAAGGTCGAGGTGACGCTGACCTACCGGCCGCAGACCATCTCCCTGGTGGTGGAAGACTTCCAGTCCGCCGCCCCCGCCCCTCCCGCCACTGGCGACACGGACGGCGGCTACGGGCTGACCGGCATGCGGGAGCGCGCCGAGCTGCTGGGCGGCACCCTGATGGCCGCCCCGACCAAGCGGGGCTTCCGGGTCGAGCTGCGGGTGCCCGCGTGACCATCCGGGTGCTGGCCGCCGACGACCAGCGGGTGGTACGGGAGGGGCTGGCCATGCTGCTCGGCCTGCTGCCCGACGTGGAGGTGGTGGGCACCGCCGCCGACGGCGAGGAAGCGGTCACGCTGGCGGTGGCGACCCAGCCCGACGTGGTGCTGATGGACCTGCGCATGCCCCGCCTGGACGGCGCCGCCGCCACCCGCCAGCTGCGTGACCGCTGCCCCCAGGCCCAGATCATCGTGCTCACCACCTACGCCGACGACAAGTCGGTCATCGACGCCCTGCGCGCCGGGGCCCGCGGCTACCTGACCAAGGACGCGGGCGCGGAGGAGATCCACCGGGCCCTGCACGACGTCACCTCGGGCCGCGCGGTCATCGACCCGGCCGTCCAGGGTCACCTGGTGGACGCCATCGCCGCCCCCGGCGCCGCGCCGTCCGGTCCCGCCCCCGCCAGCAGCGCGGTCACCCCCGCCCCGTCCGATGCCGCCACCCCCGGTCCCGGGCTCCTCGCGGCCAACCTCGGCCTCACCCCCCGCGAGGGTGAGGTGCTCACCCTGATCGCCGAAGGCCTGTCCAACGCGGAGATCGCGCGGCGCCTGGTGGTCAGCGAGGCCACGGTCAAGAGTCACGTCAACCACCTGCTGGCCAAGATCGGCGCGCGGAGCCGGGCCCAGGCGGTCAGCACCGCGTTCCAGCACGGCCTCGCCCCCCGCGACCAGGCCTGAGCAAGCACGCCGCGAAAATCGGCAAATACCGCATTCCTCCTCTGGCCATCGCGGCCATCCGCGTTCACAATGCGTAGATTGTGCCTTTTTTCACCGAAGGTCGCTTCGTCGGCTCCCCAGCCGCCCTGACCGCCTCACCAGCCGGCGGCCGCCGTCCCGGCCCGCGGGCCGGCCGCCGCGCCCGCCACGCCGCCCCGCCCCGGCAGAAAGGAGACCGTTACTTTCAGTTAAAGTAATAGTCACTCTGCGTATGAGTTAATGTTTCCGCCGGTCGGGACGGGGGAACCTGACCAAGATCACCAAATGGCCGGGGGTAGCCACCGATGGTGCCTGATTTGCCACTGACCCCGAGGACCCTGCCGATCATTCTCGACACCGAAATCGGCGGCGAACCGGACGACGCGATGGCCTTGATCATCGCGGCCCGCGAGCTGCCCGAGCTGGCCCTCGTGGTGACCACGGACGAGCTGAACGGCGAGCGGGCCCGGTTCGCCCGCTTCCTGCTGGACCAGGCCGGGCGGGCCGATGTGGCCGTGGTGGCCGGCCGTCAGCTCAGCTCGACCGCCCCCTTCTTCGCCCACGGGCTCACCCCGGACTGGGTCACACCCCCGTCCGGCGAGGTGACCCGGGCCGTGGCCGAGGCCGCCGCCCGGTCCGGGGGCGCGGCCCGCTGGATCGGGCTCGGCCCGCTCTCCAACCTGGCCAGCCTGCTGGCCCGTCAGCCCGGGCTGGCCCGGCGGCTGTTCGTGACCCAGCTCACCGGCACCAGTGAGCAGGTGGCCCAGGCATTGCCGCCGCGCAATTTCCGGCTCGACCCGGCCGCCGCCCGGCAGGTGCTGGCGGCCGCGCCGCACCTCCGGCTGGTCAGCTTCGCCCTGCCCACCGGGCGCCAGGTTGAGCTCACCGCCGCCTCGCCGGCCATCCGGCGGCTGGGCGGCACCGCCCGGGCCTGGGCCGGCCCCAGCTGGGAAACCCTGCTGGCCGCGCATATCGGGCAGTTCTTCACCCGCTATCACCCGGCGGTGTTCCCGGCCGGCCCGCTGGCCCTGGCCGCCGCCCTGCGGCTGCCGTTCACCTCGTTCGGCCCGGCCCGGGTCACCGTCAGCGAGACCGGCGCGGTGCGCGCCGGCCCCGGCGGCGACGTGCTGATCAGCCGGGACGTCGACTACCGGGCGCTGGGGGAGTGGCTGCGGGCCCGGCTGCGGCCGCAGAGCCGGGCCCAGTGGTCGCCGGTCGGGTACCGCCCGCCGCGGCCCGCCCGGGTGTGACCGGCCCCGGGCGCCCAGACCGTGTGACCGGCCCCGTGTGACCGGCCCGCGACGGTCAGCGGCCGAGGCCGTCGCCCGCGTCCTCGCGGTCCAGCTGGAACCAGACCGTGGTCCCGGCCGCGTCGCGCAGGTAGCCCCAGCGGGCCGCGAACTGCTCGACCAGGAACAGGCCGTGCCCGTGGGAGGCGTACCGGTCGCCCTGGACTTCCGGCCCGTGGTCCGGCGCCCCGTCGTCGATGACCTCGACCATCAGCCCGTCGGCCATGTCGACCACCAGGATGGTGACGGTGCCATCAGCGTTTCCGGAGTTGGTGTGCAGCAGGGCGTTGGTGACCAGTTCCGAGGTCAGCAGGGCCGCGGTGTCGATCGCCCCCGCCCCGCAGGTGCTCTGCCCGGCCAGCCCGGTCACGAACGACCGGGCCCGGCCCACCTGTTCCGGCCGTCCCGGAACGGTGAGGCTGCCCAGCACCACCGCGGCCGGCGTCATCTGCCCCCCACCCGGCCCGCGCCCGCTCCCGCCCAGCCAGCGTCGGCCCGGTCAGCGCCGGCCCGGCCCGCCTCGTACCCGCCGGATCGTCCGCCTCGCCCGGACCGGCCAGCGCCGGCCGAGAAATACGTCATGCCGCATCCTTCCCAGTGACCACGGCAGCCCGGTTGTGCGCGGTCTCTGCCGCAAACCGGACGATTCGTCGACGCTATGGGTAATAATGTCATTACCGAGCGTCAAAAACGATGATGGTCCGGACGGAGGTGGCGGCGCAAGTGCATGAAACAAATTTCTCACGTGAAATCCCGGATGGGATTTCATCACGGACCTTGGTGCTGTATCGTCGTGCTTGTCGAAGAACGGTACGAAGTGGTCCCGTTACCATGCGCTACCAAGCGACTGGCCATACGGTTGCCTGCCCCCCGTTCGGTCGGGCTGGGTATGACGCGGCCAGGTGGCTCGAGGAGGTGAGCCGCCCGTGACCATGGGTCCGACCGTGCGCCGCCGGAGGCTAGGCTCCGAGCTCCGCAAGCTGCGTGAAGATCACTCCATCAAGCTGGAGGAAGTGGCCGATCGCCTGGGCGTGGCCGCCTCCACGCTGTCCCGCATCGAGACCGGTAAGGCCCCGACCAAGTCGGTCTACCTCACCGCGATGCTGGAGATGTACGGGGTCACCGACCCGGCCCAGCGTCAGGTCCTGGTGGACATGGCCCGTGAGGGCCACCGCAAGGGCTGGTGGTCGGTCTACGACGACGTACTCCCCACCGGGTTCGGCATCTACGTCGGGCTCGAGGCCGAGGCCGCGGGGGTCCGCAGCTTCGAGGGCGAGGTCATCAACGGCCTGTTCCAGACCCCGGACTACGCCCGGGCCATCCTGCGCGAAGTCCAGGTCAAGGACTCCGAAGATCAGATCGAGCGGCTGGTTGACCTGCGCATCAAGCGCCAGGATTCGCTGGAGCGCACTCCGCCGCTGGACGTCTGGCTGATCCTGGACGAGTCGGTCGTCCGCCGCACCATCGGCGGCCCCGACGTGATGCGCGGTCAGCTGGCCCGGCTGGTCGAAGCCAGCCGCAAGCCGAACGTCACCCTCCAGGTGCTGCCGTTCTCCAGCGGCTCCCACGCGGGACTGCGCGGGTCGTTCTCCATCCTCGAGTTCCCCGAGCGCGCCGACCCCGACGTGGCCTACGTCGAGTCGGTGGCCGGCATCATCTACCTCGAGAAAGAGCGGGAAGTGAAGCACTGCGCGGAGGCCTTCGACCGGCTCCGCGCGGCCGCTCTCTCGCCGGGGCAGTCCACCGACCTGATCGTTGAAGCCGCCAAGGAACTGGACTGACCGAACGGTTGACCCCACGAGCAACTCATCACCAGGGTTCCACAACACAAGAAAGAAGGGGCGGATGGAAACCGACCTCACAGGGTTGCGCTGGTACAAGAGCAGCGCAAGCAGCACCGGCGGATGCGTGGAAGTCGCTCATCTGCCCAACGGCGGCATGGCGGTCCGTGACACCAAGGACCGCAGCAAGGCGCCGCACGTGTTCAACGCGCACGAGTGGGAGTGCTTCCTGATCGGCGCCAAGAACGGTGAGTTCGACCTGCCCAGCTAACGGAGTCGAGCTTGTCGGTGTAACAAACTTCCCAGCAGCCGGGCTCCTGGCCCGGCCTCGTCCCGAGGCTCCGGTCTCGGGCGTTGGGGGGAGTGGCGGGTCCCGCTGAGGGGTAGCGGGACCCGCCACCTGCTTCCGGCCCAGGGTCCCGAGGGGCCGGAACGGTAACGGCCTCACCCGGTGGCATCCCCCCGGACGCCACCGACGAACGCACCCCACGCCGCGGCCGCGAACACCAGGGCGGGCCCGCCCGGGGCCTTGGAGTCCCGCACCGCCACCTCGCCGTCCGGCAGCGCCGCCGCCTCCACGCAGTTTCCGCCGGTCGGGCCGCTGTAACTGCTCTTGATCCAGGTGACGTGCTGGAACTCGGTCGCGGGCGCGCCGTGGCCAGGGCCGCTCATCGGTCTCCTTCCAGTTCGCTGATGATGGAACGCAGGATGCCGGGGGTGGCCGACGGCCGGGCGCTGACCACGCTCAGCCGCTCCAGGGCCAGCATGTACTGGTCCACGTCGATCTGCTTGTCCAGGTACAGCGCGCTGGTCAGGTGCTCGACGTAGACGATGTCGGGCAGTTCGCGGTCACCGAACCGGAGCACGCTGAACCCGCTCGGCACGGCATGCCCGCCCACGCCGTAGGGCACCACCTGCAGGGTCAGGTTGGGGCGCTCGCTGGCCTCGAGCAGGAAGCGGATCTGGTCGCAGTGGGTCCGGGTGTCGCTGACCGGGCGCCGCAGGGCCGGCTCCTCGACGATCACCCACAGGTTCAGCTCACCGTTGCCGAAGCGCCGCTGCCGTTCCTTGCGGATCAGTACGTGCCGCTCGGCCTCGGCCGGCGAGAAGTCGCCCAGGGCGAACACCGCCGCCGCGTAGGCCTCGGTCTGCAGCAGGCCCGGGATGAACTGCGGCTCGTACATCCGGATGGACGCGGCCGATTCCTCCATGCCGACATAAGTCTGGAACCATTCGGGCAGGATGTCATTGTGGCGATGCCACCAGCCCGGGCGATTGGCCTGCTCCGCCAGCGCGAGCAGTTGCTCACGGTCGTCGCGGTCCACTCCGTAGTACGTCAGCAGGTCCAGGATGTCGATCTCGCGGATCGCGTTCCGGCCCAGCTCGATGCGGCTGATCTTCGATTCCGAGCCGCGGATCACCCGGGCGGCCTGCTGGGCCGAGATACCCCGGCTCTCCCGCAGCCGCCGCAAATGCGTGCCGAGAAGGATGCGAAGGACGGTCGGTCCGTGTGCCGCCTCCGTCATCAGACTCACCTGTCCTTTCCGGATCCCGTTCGTGATCCGTATGCGGCCGGAGGGGCCGGCCGCCCTGCTTGCCATCCCAGCCCCGGGGTGCTGGACCGACACCGATGGGCGCTCGGTGCCGCTTTCGCTGCGGGGTCAATGACCGGCAGGACAGTTCTGTCGTGACCGGCTACACTGACGTCCGGACAATCGTGTCGCTAACTCATAAGACAAAACTGTCGCCCAGAAGTGTCCTGTCCTATGCACATCATTGACGCAATTGCGTTTAAGCTTAAAGCACCTCGTCGTGCCAAAGTCATGATAACGCATATGGGATTTCATGCCATCCTTCCGCGGGCTTGCGGGCAAGGTCGCGGAGCGCAACTTGTGAATCCATTAAGAGCGAATTCGCGCTTTGCTGACCCCGTGATGATCGCCAGCCGGGCAAAGTCCCTGGTAGCAGGGTGTGACGGCGGTACGACGCGTCGCTCAAGGCGGCTGCGCCCCGGCTGATGGTCGGCCCGCCGGGCTCCGGGCCGGCGCCGCCGTGGACCGGTTCAGCTCGCCCGGCCGGCGCTGTACTGAGGTGGATCAGGTTGTGCATGGTCATTGGCTAGCGTGGACGGGGCTGTGCGCGCCGGAATCGCCGGGGCCGGGTCCCGGGCCGGCCGTCCCGGCGGGGCCGGGACCCGGCCGCACCGGTCCCCGGTCCGGGCCTGCCGTGGCGGTCCGCGGCCCCGGATCGGCGCCCGCGACCCCAGCCGGGCCCGGGTCGGCCCCGGCCCGGAAAAGCCGGGCCGGTAAGGCAGAACTCAGTCCGGCCACCTTCGATCAAATGGGGATCGCGATCAACCGGCCGGCTTTTCAATTCGGAATTCGGTAAAGCGTGGCCGGTGATCAAAGCCGCGTTGTGCACGTGTCCTGCGCAATTTACTTATCACGGTGTAGTGGGAGTAATCCGTTGACCGAAAACGAGGGCTGGAGAAATAAGTTCAGGCCGGACATCCCGAGCACGGCCAGGATTTACGATTACCTGCTGGGGGGCAAGGACAACTATCCGGCCGACCGGGCCGCCGCGGCCGAGATCGCCCAGGCCCTGCCCAACGTGCGGACCTCGTTCCGCTGGAACCGGGCGTTCCTCGGCCGCGCCGTCCGCTATCTGGTCAACGAGCGGGGCATCCGGCAGTTCATCGACGTCGGCACCGGGCTGCCCACCGTGGGCAACGTGCACGAGGTGGCCCAGGAAGCGGCGCCCGGCGCCCACGTGGTGTACGTGGACAACGACCCGGTGGTGCTGGCCCACGGGCGGCACCTGCTGCACGGGGTGGGCGGGACCACGATCCTCGAGCACGACCTGCGCCGGCCCGAGGACATCCTGGCCGACCCCGAGCTGCGCGCCCTCATCGACTTCGAGGAGCCGGTCGCGGTCCTGCTGGTGGCGATCCTGCATTTCATCGCCGACGCCGACGACCCGGCCGGGGTCATCAGCAAGCTGATGGAACCGTTCCCGTCCGGCAGCTATCTGGTGATCTCGCACGGCACCGCCGACGCCATCCCCGGGGTCAACGACGCGGCCGCGGTCTACCGCCAGTCCACGTCCTCGGCCCACGTCCGCACCCGCGCGCACATCGAGCGGCTGACCGGCGGCCTGGAGCTGGTCGAGCCCGGCATCGTGTGGCTGCCGGAGTGGCGCCCCGACCCCGGCTCCGAGCTGCCGCCAAACCCGTCCGAAGCGTACTTCTACGCCCTGGTCGCCCGAAAGCCGTAACCCGCTCGTAGGATCACCTGTGACGTGGCACGGAACCGGGTTCGCCGAGGCGGGAGACTATGCGCTACAGGTCACTGGGATCGTCGGGGTTGCAGGTGTCGGTGGTCGGGCTCGGCTGCAACAACTTCGGCCGCCGCCTCGACGTCAACGGGACGCGGGCCGTGGTCGAGGCCGCGCTTGACGCGGGCATCACGCTGTTCGACACGGCCGACATCTACGGCGGCCGCGGCGCGTCGGAAAGCCTGATGGGCGAGGTGCTGGGCGCCCGCCGGGACCAGATCGTGCTGGCCACCAAGTGGGGCAACCAGAAGGCGGACATGGGCTACGGCCCGGTGGCCGGAGCCAAGGGCGGCCGGGCCTACATCAAGCGGGCCGTGACCGAGTCCCTGCGCCGGCTGCGCACCGACCACATCGACCTGTACCAGCTGCACACCCCGGACCCGCAGACTCCGATCGACGAGACGATCCTGGCCCTGGACGAGCTGATCACCGAGGGCAAGGTCCGGTACGCGGGCCACTCCAACTTCTCCGGCTGGCAGCTGGCCGACGCCGAGCACGTGGCCCGCGAGCTGGGCCGCAACCGGTTCATCTCCGCCCAGAACGAATGGTCGCTGCTGGACCGGTCGGCCGAGGCCGAGCTGCTACCGGCCGCCCGGCACTTCGGCCTGGGCGTGCTGCCGTTCTACCCGCTGGCCAACGGCCTGCTCACCGGCAAGGTCCGGCGCGGCCAGGAGGTCCCGGAAGGCACCCGCCTGGCCGAGCGGGACGGCTACATCACCGACACCAAGCTGGACCGGGTCGAGGCCATGATCGAGTGGGCTGAGCGCCAGGGGGCCACCATCTTGGAGGTGGCCATCGGCGGCCTGGCCGCGATCCCGGGCTGTGGTTCGGTGATCGCCGGGGCCACCAGCCCCGAGCAGGTCAAGGCCAACGCCGCCGCCGGCGACTGGATCCCCTCCGCTGAGCAGCTGGCCGAGCTGGACACGATCGTCGCCCCCGGCCAGGCCGCCTAGCCCGGCCGGCCCGGCCCGGGCGATGGTCTGCAGGCGGGGAGGGGTGCCCCGGGCCCGGGGCAGGGCCCCGGCTCACCGAGCCGGATCACTGGCAGGCGACGCTGTTGAAGGAGCATTCGGCGGGGGTCTGGGTCGGGCCGGACGTGTAGATGGTGACGGCGATCGAGGCGCCGGGCTCGATGGTCAGGTCGGCGGGGGCCGGGGTCATGAACAGGACGTCGTTGTCGTCGTTGAACTCGGCGTTCTGCACGGCCGAAACATTGTCGCCGGGCAGCGCCACCACCAGTTGCCAGTCGCTGATCGGGGCTCCGCTCTGGTTGACCACGGTGATCTGGCCGGTGAAGCCGGACCCGCTCCCGGCGTAGCTGTAGGTGGCGGTCACCGGGGCCGGCGCGGTCTGCATCGGCTGCGGCGCCACCACCGCCGGCGGGGTGGCGGGCGTGCTCGCGGTCCGGGTCGGCGTGGCCGGCCCGGTGGGCCGGACCGGTTGTGAGGCCGGGGCGGACATCGCGGGGGAGGCCGGGCCGATCGCGGGCGTGGACGGGATCGGCAGGGCGCACTGCTGGCAGGTCTGGGCGCCGACCCCCAGCGCCGCCAGCAGCGGCGGTGCGGCCAGGATGCCGGTCACCACGACCATGACCAGGCTGATGGCCAGGGCCAGCACCGGCCCGCGACGCCGGTACCAGGGCCGCGCGGGCACCGGCCGGTTGATGCCGATGCCGGGCGGCGGGCGGCGGAACAGGCCCGGGTCGCCCAGCACCACGGTGTCGCTGCCCGCGCTGGGCTCCTGGCCCCGGATGGACACCCGCGTGCCGCCCTCCAGGCTGGCCCAGTAGGCCCGGCTGGCCTCGGCCACCCCGCTGACCGGGGCCGCCGGATCAACCGGAGCCATCGGTACGGTCAGGTCCAGCGGCAGCCAGCCGTCGTCCGGCGCCGGTTCCGGGCCGGGATGCCCACCGCCCGCGAGCAGGCTGGTATGCCTGCCCAGGCGGCGTTTCCGGGTCGTCGGCCAGCTGCACATCAGCGTCTCCCCAGGCTGCGTAGCCTTCCCTATCACGCTGATTGTGCCCAGACGATCAAGATCGGAGAAGATCCTGCGGGCCCCCGATAAGAAGTCCGTTATATATCCCGAAGGACACGCATTGGGGTCCGGACCCGTGCGTCGGGCCCGCGCCCGCGGCCGGCGTTACTGGTACGCGTCGCGGTCGCCCGAGCGGGGGTCCGGCTGGTCGATGGCCCAGTGCCGGGCCACCGTGGCCAGCCAGGTGCTCGGCTCCGGCTGGCCGTCCCCAGCCACCCGGCCCGGAGCCACCGGGCCCGGAGCTGCTGGGCCCGGCCTGCCGGGCGGCGGGGCGGCGTGCACCGCCCGGTACTGGCAGCGGAACCGGCTGATGGTCCGCTGCCCGCCGTCGTAGTCGCCGTAGAGCAGGTCGATGAACCACTCGCTCCGGCTCTCGATGACCTTGCGGGCCATCTCGTACCGGGGGTCACCGAAGTCCCGGATCGCCCCCTGCCAGAAGCCGATGTCGCCCGCGGGGATGTAGAGGTCCCGGGTCTGCAGGGTGAAGTCCGTCAGCGACGGCATCGGCTCGCTGGGCGCGGCCCGCTCGTAGCTGACCCGCCAGCCGTGCAGCACGGCGATGCCGTTGCCCACGTTGCGCAGGGACAGCACGAAGTACAGCACCCCGTCGGCGGGCCCCATGGTGCCATCGCCGCCGCCGATCTGGGCCACTCCCGTCCCGGCCGGGACCATGACCCACTTGTTGTCGCCGAAGTTCACCTTCAGCGACTCGTCGCTCAGCTTGGACTGCATCAGCAGCGGGCGCAGGCTGGTCAGCAGCGACTGCTCGGCGGCCCGGGCCGTGCGGTTGCCCGACCGGACCGCGGAGAACGTGGCCACGGCCAGCACCAGCGTGCCCAGGGCGGTACCCAGGTCCGCGATCGTGGCCCAGGTTTCCGCGCTCACCGGGTCACCAGCGGCTGTGGATGGCGGCGCGGAAGTACTTGTCGTACAGGTTCTCGATCGCGTCCAGGGCCGGCTGGTCCAGCGGTGGCAGCGCGGCCGCCTCCGAGTTCTGCCGGGCCTGCTCCACGTTGCGGGCGCCCGGGATGACCGTGGTCACCCCGGCCTGCTGGATGATCCAGCGCAGCGCGGTCTGGGCCGGGGTGGCCCCGGCCGGAGCCAGCGCGGCGAACTCCTGGGCCGCCTCCACCCCGGCCTCGTAGTCCACCCCGGAGAACGTCTCGCCCTGGTCGAACGCCTCGCCGTGCCGGTTGAAGGTCCGGTGGTCGTCCGCGGCGAACTGGGTGTCCCGGGTGTACCGGCCGGACAGCAGTCCCGAAGCCAGCGGCACCCGCGCGATGATGCCCACCCCGGCCGCGGCCGCCGCGGGCAGCACCTGGTCCAGCGGCTTGCGCCGGAACGGGTTGAAGATGATCTGCACCGACGCCGTGCCGGGCCGGGCGATCGCGGTCAGCGCCTGGCCGGCCGTTTCCACGCTGACCCCGTAGGCCGCGATGCGCTCCTCGCTGACCAGGGTGTCCAGCGCGTCGAACACCTCGTCGCTGGCGAACACCGCCGTGGGCGGGCAGTGCAGCTGGACCAGGTCCAGGGTCTCCACCCCGAGGTTGACCCGGGATCGGTCGGTCCAGGCCCGGAAGTTCTCCAGCGTGTAGTTCTCCGGCACCTGGTCGACCCGGCGGCCCATCTTGGTCGCCACCGTCAGGTGCTGCCCGGCGTTGCCGGCGATGAACCGGCCGATGATCTTTTCGCTGCGGCCGTCGCCGTACACGTCGGCGGTGTCCAGGAACGTGACTCCGGTTTCCACCGCTGCCTGGAGCACGTCCAGGGCGTCGCGCTCGCTGACGTCACCCCAGTCCGCGCCCAGTTGCCACGTGCCCAGCCCGATCACCGAAACCGGCCGGTTGGTCCTGCCCAGTACCCGTTGTTCCACGATTGGCGATCCTACCGGGCGCACTACCCCGCTGCCCCGCAGGCCTGCTCGATCATGCACGCCGCCGCCCACGAGGGGTCGAGAACGGCGCGCGGCAGGTATGCGTCATTCCCGCCCGGGCAGCCGGACCGGCCCGAATTCCGGGCGGCAAAAATAGCCGGACGGGCCGGACGGCGATCCCGGGTGGCCGATAAGGCGAGCAAACGGCCGGCTGTCCCGCAAAACTGCTGCCCGATATAAGCCGGTAATTCCGGCCACCCGGTCGGTAATCCGCAGATTCCGGCTGATTCGGCCGGGCTATCGCCCTTGCTGGTTCCCGAACCCGCCCTGACGGTCGCTGGCGCCCATGAAGACCTTGGCCCCGAGCCGGTACTTGCGTCCGGTCCCGCCGCACGCGCGGCAGCGCCGGTAGGCGTAGCCGTAGACGCTGCCCCAGTGCCGGCCCGGCGTCTTCCGGCAGACCGGGCAGCGCCGGAACGGGTGGACCTTGAGCGACGCGTAATAGCCGAACCCCGCGACCAGGACAATGAGGATGAACGCTGCCATAGCTGTACTCCCCGAGGAAAACCCCGTATTTATTGTTAGAGGTAGGGTAGACCTGATGCAATCTGAGATGGGAGCGATTTTATTTATCTATGGGCGTCTAGATTGCTTCAAATGACGCAATGACCGAGGTGCCGGGCCACCTTTACCGGCGCCCGGCCCAGGGCTCATTACCGGTAAGCCGTCCAGCCCAGCTTGACGGCCAGGCCCACCCCGGCCAGCGCCACCACCACCCGCAGCCCCTCCGGCGGCATCCGCCGCACCAGCTTGGGCCCGGTCCAGCCGCCGATCAGGAACCCGGCCGCCAGCGGCAGCACGAACAGCCAGCGCACCGGCGCGAACAGCGTGAACCCCAGCGCGGCGACCAGATTGGCCAGCCCGTTGACCGCGTTCTTGAGCGCGTTCACCCGGGCCAGGACCTCGTCGATCATCATCCCCAGCACGGCCAGCAGCAGCACCCCGCCGCCCGCCCCGAAGTAGCCGATGTACACCGCGGCCAGGAACAGGGCGATGGTCAGCCGGACGCTGCGCTCGCCGTCCGGCCGGGCCGACAGGCTCTTGACCCGCGGCTGGATCAGCAGCAGCACCGCCGCCCCGGCCACCAGTACCGGCACCACCAGTTCGAAGTCGCGGGCGGGGGAGACCAGCAAGATGGCCGCCCCGGTCGCCCCGCCCAGCGCGGTGACCAGCCCGAACCGCAGCACCCGGGGGCCCTGCCCGGCCAGCTCCGGCCGCGAGCCGATCGTCGACCCCGCCCCGGTCAGCACCAGCGACACCGTGTTGGTCACGTTCGCGGTCAGCGGCGGCAGGCCCAGCGCCAGCAGCACCGGGTAGGAGACCAGCGAAGCCAGGCTGAGCACCGTGCTGGCGATCCCGGCCGCCGTCCCCGCCGCCAGCAGGATCAGCGCGTCGGTCAGGGTCATCTGATCCGGGGGCGGCTCACCCGGCCGCGGCCCACCGCAACGGCAGCGCGTCCACGCCGTAGATCCCTTCCACCCCGCCCAGCTCCGGGATCCCGGCCAGGGCCAGACCCGGCATCCGCGGGGCCAGGAACCCCAGCGCCTCCTCCAGTTCGGCCCGGGCCAGGTTGGCGCCCAGGCAGAAGTGCGCGCCCGCCCCGAAGGTCAGCAGCCGCGCGTCCCGCTCGGCGGTGATGTCGAACTCCTCATCCCACTGGCTGGCGGCACTGCCCTCGCGGTTGCCCCGCTCGGCGCACACCGCCACGATCGTGCCGGCCGGGAACGTCACGCCCCGGTACTCGATGTCCTCGAGGCAGATCCGGGCCGTGAACGGGGTGATCGGCTCGAACCGGAGCACCTCCTGCACGGCCCGCGGCACCAGGGCCGGGTCGGCCGCCAGCCGGTCCCACTGGTCCGGGTGGGCCGCGAACAGCCGCAGCGCGTGCCCCAGCTGGCTCTGGGTGGTGTCGATGGCGCCGGCCAGCACGTTCACCACCAGGTTGACGCATTCGGCCGGGCTGAGCCGCTCGCCTTCGTCCTCGGCGGCCAGCAGCGCGCTGGCCAGGTCATCGGGCCGCTGGCCGGGCGCGGTCGCGCGGCGCTCGTCCAGCAGCGCGGCCGCGTAGGCGTTGACCTCGCCCACGGCCTGCTCGATGCCGGCCACCTGGGTCGACAGGGCCGCGATGTCGAACTGCCGCTGGACCAGGTTCGACCACTGCTGCAGGCGCAGCGCGTCCGCGGCCGGGGCGCCGAGCACGGTGGCGATGGTCAGGGCCGGGTAGGGCCGGGCCACCGCGGCCATGAACTCGGCCGGCCTGCCCGCCGGCACCTGGGCCCACAGCCCGGCCAGCAGGTCCCGCATGACCGGCCGCCAGCGATCGGCGGCCCGCGGGGTCAGCGCCGGCCCGACCAGGGACCGCAGCCGCCGGTGCTGGCTCCCGGTGAGGTTGAGGATGTTGGTGTCGATGTGTTCCCACAGCGGCCCGGAGGTGATCCCGAAGAACTCCGCGATCTGGCGGCCGGGGAACGCGGCGGCCCGCGAGCGGAGGAAGAATTCACCGGCCTCCCGGTCCAGCACCAGGTAGGCCAGGGGCGAGCGGGCCAGCCAGCCCTGGGCGCGGACCCGCGCCAGCTGGCCGTGGTAGCGGTCGGCGGAAAAGTCCGGCGCGGTGTAGTCGAACGCCGGCAGCTCGAGCTCGGTCACCGTGGTCATGACACCGCTGACCCTAACCCACGCCCCTCTAGCATCGGGCGGGTGAACCTGTCCCGAATCTGTGTGTACTGCGGATCGTCGTCCGGGTCCGGCCCGGAGTTCGCCGAGACCGCCCAGGCCCTGGGCCGGCTGCTGGCCGCCCAGGGCCTGACCCTGGTCTACGGCGGCGCCGACGTCGGCCTGATGGGCCTGGTCGCCAACGCCGCGCTGGCGGCCGGGGGCCGGGTGGTGGGGGTGATGCCGCGCAACCTGTTCGGCCGGGAGATCGCCCACCGTCACCTGACCGAGCTGGTCGAGGTGGATTCGCTGCACGAGCGCAAGCAAGCCATGGCCGAGCTGGCCGACGCCTTTGTGGCCCTGCCCGGGGGCCTGGGCACGCTGGATGAGCTGGCCGAGATCACCACCTGGGCCCAGCTCGGCCTGCACCGCAAGCCCATCGCCACCCTGGACGTCAACGGCTACTGGGCCGCCTTCCACACCTTCCTGCGCGAGGCCGTCCGGCACGGCTTCATGAAGGAACAGAACCTGAGCCTGATCGCCAACGTGACCACCGTGGACGGCCTGCTGCCGGCGTTGCGCGCCTACACGGCGCCCCGGGTCGGCAAGTGGCTGGACCCGGAAGAGACGTGAGCCCCGGGTCCAGCCCGCCCGGCGCGCCTAGCCCTGAGCCGCCGCCGACACCGGCTGCCACTCCCGCCAGGTGGCCAGCCGGGACTCGTAGTCGGCGGTGGCGATGCCCAGCGGCTGCTCACCCAGGAACACCCGCAGCGGCGGAACCTCCGCGTCCACGATGCGCAAGATCGCCTCTCGCGTCGCCGACGGCACGCCCGGCCTGGAGACCCGCTTGGCCCGGGCCTCGGCCGCCATCTCCTTGACCTTGTCGTAGGCGGCCAGCGGCTTGGACTGCTTGGACGACGGGCCCGCCCAGTCGGTGTCGTAGCCACCCGGCTCGATCACCGTGATGTTGATGCCGAACGGCTTGACCTCCTGGGCCAGCGCCTGGCTGAAGCCCTCCAGGCCCCACTTGGACGCGTGGTAGGCGCCCACGTTCGGGAACGCGGAGATACCGCCGATCGACGACACCTGCAGGATGTGGCCGCTGCCCTGCTCCCGCATGAACGGCAGGGCCGCCTGGGTGATCCACAGCGCCCCCAGCAGGTTGGTCTCCAGCTGGTCGCGGATGTCGGCCTCGCTGAGCTCTTCGACCATGCCGAAGTGCCCGTAGCCGGCGTTGTTGATCACGATGTCGAGCCGCCCCAGGAACTCCTGGGCCTGCTTGACCGCGGCGAAGTCGGCGGCCCGGTCGGTCACGTCCAGTTTGATAGGCAGCAACGCGTCCCCGTACTTGGCCACGAGGTCGTCGAGGGTGGCGGTGTCACGCGCGGTCGCGGCCACTTTGTCCCCGCGGTCCAGCGCGGCGATCGCCCATTCGCGCCCGAAGCCGCGCGAGGTGCCAGTGATGAACCAGGTCTTCTGGGCCATGAGGTCCCTTCCCGGTGTGTTGATGATGTCCGGTCGTTGGCTACTAACCCGGAGGAGCCTCCGGTATTCCTGTCTCACATTGAGCCGGAACCGTCCCCCGGCTTAACACCAGGCCGCCCGTGGGCGATCATGGTGGCCGGCACGCGGACCAGCGCGCGGACCAGGAGGCCCCATGATCTTCATCACCGCCAAGTTCCAGGTGCGTCCCGAAGACGCCGACCGGTGGCCGGAAATCGTCAACGATTTCACCCAGGCCTGCCGGCAAGAACCTGGCTGCCTGTGGTTCGACTGGTCCCGGAGCCTGGACGACCCCACCGAGTACGTGCTGGTGGAGGCGTTCCGCGACGGTGACGCCGGGGGCGCCCACGTCAACTCGGCCCACTTCAAGGAGGCGCAGCGGACGCTGCCGCCGCACCTGGTCCGCACCCCCAAGATCATCAGCCAGACCGTGGACCAGCAGGACTGGTCCGAGCTGGGTGAGCTGGCCGTCAAGTAGGCCCGCGGCTGGTGGTCAGGCCCGCTGCCGGGCCGCCTCGTAGAGCAGCACGGTGGCGGCGCTGGCCGCGTTGAGCGAGCTGGCCGACCCGCTGATCGGGATGCGCACGATCGTGTCGCAGGCGGACCGCCAGGCCTCGCTGAGCCCGCTGGTCTCGTTCCCGATCACCACCAGCGTGGGCCCGGTCAGGTCGTGGGCGGCCACGTCGGCCGCGCCGTGCTCATCGGTGCCCAGCACCGTGACCGGCACCCCGGCCCGGCGCCGGGCCGTCACCCACTCCAGCACCGCGGCCGGCCCGTCGGCCCGCACCACCGGCAGCGCGAACAGCGACCCGGTGCTGGCCCGCACCGCCTGCGGGTCGTAGGGATCGGCCGCATGCCCGGTCACGATCACTCCGGCCGCCCCGAACGCGTCGGCCGACCTGATCACCGTGCCGACGTTGCCGGGGCTGCCCGGCCGGTCGAAAGCCACGCCCAGGAACCCGTCGTCGACCGGAATCCGGCTCAGGTCGTCGGCGGGCATGGCCACCACGGCGATCAGCTCGGGCGGGTCCTGGTCCTTCTCGCCCAGCTCGGCGACCAGTTCCCCGCTCATCGCCACCCGCTCGGCCCCGGCCGCGGCCGGGGCCTCCAGCACCGAGCTGGCCCACCGGGACAGCCGCCGGTCGGCGTCGTAGATCAGCGCGCGCACCGGCCACCCGTGCTCCTGGGCCAGCGTGATCGGCCGCACCCCCTGGACCACGAACGCGGCCGCCTGACGCCGCTTGCGCCGGTTGCCCAGCAGCGCCTGCCACTCCTGGAAGCGCGCGTTCCGGCTGCTCACCCGCAAGACCCTGGCCAATCTGGCTCCTCCCGCCGACGAAATTAAACCGGAATCCGAGCTCGGCGACCCAGCCGCCACCGCCCTTAGGTGGCTGCGGCCGGCCCCGCTCCCGCGATTTCGGATGCCGGAGACGGGCAAGCCGCCTAACGTAACGGAGGAGACCAGGACAATAGTGTCCGATAGCTAACATTTCGCCCGGCCGGCGGGAGTGGACATGAACGAGCGGAGCCCGGAGGAGCGCGGCGGCCAGTTCGCCCGCGACTGGGTTTCGGCGCTGACCGGCCCGGCCGGTTCGGTCCTGGCCCCGGAGGAACTCGCCGACCTGCTGGGCGCGCTGGCCGCTGACGTGCTGGCCCTGGCCCCGGGCCACCCGGTCCAGCCCGAGCGGGCGGCCAAGATCGGCGCCGCCCTGGTCGACGCCAGCCTGGTCCACCCCGAGGTGCTCGGCCGCAGCCTCACCGCCATCACCCGCCACCTGGACCCGGGCCCCGGCCCGGCCACCAGCGCGGCCACTGCCGTCCTGGAGGCGATCACCGCCGGCTACGTCCGCGCCCTGCGCGACCGGACGCTGGCCGACGCCCAGCGCAGCGCGGACGAGGCCCGCCGCCGGGCCGAGTCCAAGTTCCG
The DNA here is from genome assembly GCA_963828445.1 of uncultured Actinomycetes bacterium. GTDB lineage: Bacteria > Actinomycetota > Actinomycetes > Streptosporangiales > Streptosporangiaceae > Bog-532. Next base: position 286,040 of record CAWHFP010000021.1, on the reverse strand, counting down.
GGCCCAGCTGAAGCATCAGGCCCAGTACGACCCGCTGACCGGCGTGGCCAACCGGGCCTGCTTCCTGGACCGGCTGGCCGCCGCGGTGACCGGCCAGACCGGCCGGATCGGCCTGTGCTACCTGGACCTGGACGGCTTCACCTCGGTCAACGACACGCTCGGGCACGACGTCGGGGACGAACTGCTGGTCGCGGTGGCCCGGCGGCTGCAGGACCGGATCGAGCCCGTCCGCGGCCTGGTCGCCCGGATGGGCGGCGACGAGTTCAGCCTGCTGGTCGAGGACACCGGCGGCCTCGACGCGATGGTGGCACTGGCCAGCGACGTGCTCAGCCGGATCGAGCAGCCGTTCCGCATCGGCCCGCACCGGCTCGGCCTGACCGCCAGCATCGGCGTGGTCGAACGTCCCGTGGCCGGCGCCGTGGCCGCCGATCTGGTCAAGGACGCCGACAGCGCGCTGTACTGGGCCAAGGCCGAAGGCCCGGGCCGCTGGGCCGTGTACGACCCGGCCCGCCAGGCCACCGACAGCGCGCGGATGGCCCTGACCACCGCGATGCGCTCCGGCCTGGAGGCCGGCGAGTTCACCGTGGTCTACCAGCCCATCGTGGGCCTGCCCGACGGTGACCTGCGCGGGGCCGAAGCCCTGCTGCGCTGGCACCACCCCACGCTCGGGCAGCTGTCCCCGGAGTCGTTCATCGAGGCCGCCGAGGCCAGCGGGGTCATCACCCCGCTGGGCCGCTGGGTCATGGAGACCGCCTGCGCCCAGGCCGCGCAGTGGCACCGGACCCGGCCCGGGCAGGCCCCGTTCATCAGCGTCAACCTGTCCGCCCAGCAGGCCACCGACCCCGGCTTCGTGGCCGACGTGGCCCGGATCATCGCCCGCACCGGCCTGCCGCCGGACCTGCTCCAGCTCGAGCTGACCGAGAGCGCGCTGGTCGGGGCGGACAGCCGCCCGCTGGAGACGCTGCAGCAGCTGGCCGCGATGGGGGTGCGCATCGCCGCCGACGACTTCGGCTCCGGCTACTCGAACCTGGCCTATCTGCGGCGGCTGCCGGTCGGCTCACTCAAGCTGTCGGCCTCGTTCATCAAGGAGCTGTGGCCGGACGGCCCGGCCGACGAGCCGGTCATCTCGGCCCTGGCCGGGCTGGCCCACGCCCTGGGCCTGAGCGTGACCGTGGAAGGCGTGGAAACCCGCGAGCAGGCCGAGCAGCTGGCCGCCCTCGGCTGCGACACCGCCCAGGGCTGGTACTACGCGGCCGCGCTGCCCGGCGACGGCATCACCGCCGTCCTCCGCGATCCGGCCCGGCCCGCGTTCCCGCGCGCGGGCAGTCAATAGACGCTGGTAAGACGCAGCTGGCCGGCGATGGCGTCTGTTTCCGCAACGGACAGTGTGGGGACCGGCCCCCAACGGGTGCCGCCCCCGTCCACCGTCCCGGCCACATGAAAATGTACGTGCGGTACTGTCTGGTGAGCCGGGACGCCATTGTTTTGCCACACCGCGATCCCCGGACGCTGATAGGCAAGATCAATGGCGTGAGCACCACGGCGAAGCTCTTTCATAATTTCCAGCGATTCGTCGTCGCTGAGATCCAGGATTGTTTCGCAATGGCGGATCGGCACCACCAGCAGGTGTGCGACACCGCGCTGCTCCCGGGTGATCAGGGTGGCCACCCGGTCCAGGCGGGACAGGATCGTATACGGCCTGGCCCCTTCGAGAAAGTCGCAAAAGGCGCAGCCGCTGCTTTTCGGAAGCACGACGCTGTTCCCGCTTTTCATGAGGACAGGGTACCAGTTCCGTTTCCTGCCCTTGGTGGCAAAGTGCCTTTCGGGGTTCCCGGTGATCTCTTGCCGCAGTTGCCGCTGCGGCGTAAACATTCAGGTGGGTTACGTTGAGTGATCGCGGGCGGGCAGGGCGAGGTTCAGGGACCTGGAGGACGGACTGCGGGGTAACTGGCCTGAATTCCTACGACTGAACGCCTGCCAGGTGCTCAGCAATGCGCCGCGCCGCGTCCGCTGGCGAGATGGTGCTTACGTCAATCTTTAGCGTGTCAAGCTCATCGTAGAGCGGTATTCCAGCCACGCTGCGTTCCGTAATGTCAGCGCTCCGCTTGCCTGCGGCTATGTCGCGGTTTAGTCTTTCGACTAGGGCTTGTTCAGTGCTGACAAGTGAAAAACAATAGGTCGTGCAGCCATCGAGGTTCAGCGCATTTATAAGATTATCCAAGATATACTGCTCATGTAGTACCCAGCAGAAAATAACATTCTCAAATTCCGAGCAAGCGAGGAAGCCGTTAAGCAGATGGGCGATGTTACTCTCTACCATCGCCTTTGTCTCCTCCGTCACGACAAATGGGCGCATATACCAGCACCAATCGCCATCAAGGAACACATTTCTTGGAAGTATTTTTTGGAGTTCGCGGCATGTCGTTGTTTTACCGGCACCCGCCGTGCCGCCTACGATTATAAGGTTTTTCACAAGGCTGATTATCGCACAGGGGAATTACGCATAGCTATTGGTTTACTTGCTGTCATGGGGCCCCGCGACCCCCGGCCCCGCTACTTCACCGCCGGTAGCGAGAAGCGGCTCCGGCCGGATCTCGCCGACGACCCGGAGCGGCCAGAAACTTTGCCAGGCTCCATTCGCCAGCCGTTAACGATGCATTACTTACCGTACAGCTTGGGCCATTAGCGTCTGGTTCTGGTTTCCACCCAACACGAGGCACCGGGCATGCCGCCTGAGGATTAAGGGTAAAAGGTGTCCCTGTTGTTTGTTGCAGTGCGTGATCTTCGGTCACGATTCGGCTGCGCGCGTCGTGTTGCCGTGCCGGCCGGGCAAAAGATCAGCGGGCGCCCGACCAGCCCAGCCCATCTCGCCGTAAAGCACAACAACCCGCGCCGCCATCACACCCAGTCACCCGGGTGAATGCTCACGCTGCGGCCTGCGGTCACCGCAGCGGTTCAGCCGATGCCGCCCGCAGCCGGGCTACCGCTCCGGCTATGAGCAGGGCCGACCCGGCGGCCATCCGCGGCCTGCCCCGCTGCACGGACCGGGCCACCCGCAGGACACCGAACACGACGGCCGGGGTTTCGCCGGCGATCGCGGACACCGTCAGCCGCTGCGGGTGGCGCAGGCCCGTCCGCACGCCGGTGACCATTTCCAGGCCGTGGTCGCCAGACCGAACCACGATTGCTGGCGGGCCGTCAGGGCGCGCGTTCCGGCCGCCGCGTCCGGGTTCAGCTCGAGCAACCGGTCCGGCTGCTGCCGCCGGGCCGGTGCCACCTCGGCCAGGGTCGGCGCTTCCGTGCCCAGGCCCCACGCCACCAGCCCGGAGCCGGCCGCGCTCGCCCACGCGGCCAGGGCTCGCTGCCGCCGCCCGGCGGCCCAGTGCCCGGCCCCGACCACGGCCTTGGTGACAACCGGGGCGGCGCAGGACACCCACCCCAGCGTCCCCGCGGGCCTGATTCCGTCCAGATAGAGCATCAGGGCCACCCGCTGCGCCCGGACCCTGCTGTTAGCACGCGCCATCCCGGCATTGTCGCCCCGGCGGCGCGCGCCTGCCAACCTCCCAGGCTGCGGGGCCACTGGTCAGCCGATGAGCCCCCAGGCGAAAAGGTGCATGCCGTTGAGGCTGTCCCCGATGCCGTGGCTGATCTCCGGCAGCGTGACCGACTGAACGGTCTTGCCCGCCGTCAGCGGTACCGCGTCCGAATACACGCTGACCTGATGGTCGCCCAGCGTGCTCCCGGCCGGGGCGTTCCAGTCGGCGGTGGTGGCGATCAGCTGGTTCCCGCTGGCCGGGGCGTCGGCGTACCAGTCGGCCAGGGTGAGCGTGAACGTCTGGGCCGATCCGTCGCTGTAGTGAAGCGTCCCGGTCCCGCTGGCCGTGCCGTTGTTGGCGGCGCCCACGAACACCAGGCTCGATCCCGACCCGGACACGTTGATCGTCTGCCCCTCGGCCACCACGTTGTCCAGCTGGCCGCTGGCCGCTGACGGCCAGGTCACCGTGCCCGAGTCACCGGTGGCGCCGGTCACCGGCACCGAGGCCCCGGGCGCCAGCCCGGCCGCGGTCAGGGCCTGGGCCGAGAAGCTGTACCCGCCGCCGTCGTAGTTGGCCGTGGCCGGGGCCGAGCTGTCGGCGATACCCACGTTGTTGTACGCGGCCGGCAGGGACGAAAATGGCACAGCACCGCTCCCGGTGGCGAACGCGGCCGCGAACACGTGCGACTCCAGCTCGCCGTTGTCCGAGGTGCCCGGGGTGATGGTGGGCAAGGTGATCGAGGCCACGGTCTTGGCCGGGTCCAGCGGCACCGGCCATGAGTACACCGCCACCGGCTGGACACCGGGCCCGCTGCTGGTGTTCCAGTGCGAGGTCGAGGCCACGATGCCGCCGCCGGACACCGGTGCGTTGCTGTACCAGTCGGGGAACGAGATGCTCGACGTCTGCGTGGTCCCGTCGGTGTAGCGCACGGTCAGGTCGCCGGTGCCGGTGCCGTTGTTCGACGCGCCCAGCAGCACCAGCGAGTTGCCGTGCCCGGACAGGTCGATGGTCTGGCCGTCGGTGATCACGTTGTCCGGGCTTCCGGCCGCGGCCGAGGGCCAGGTCAGCGTGGTCCCGTCCTGGTAGACGGTGGCTCCGGGCGCCAGCCCGGACGCGGTCAGGGCCTGCTCGGAGAAGCTGTCTCCGCCGCCGTCGAACGCGCCCGCCCCGGTGGCCGAGTCATTGGTGATGCCCACGTCGTCGTAGGCCGCGGTGACCGAGGCGTAGGGCACGCTCACGGTCAGCGTGACCGGGGTCAGCGGGTAGGAGTGCCCGCCGTCGACGGCGGTCAGTGAGATCGGCACCGCGTACTTTCCGCCCGCCGTGCCCGCCGCCACCGACACCGTCAGCGGCACCGGGGCTCCGGCCGCCCCCGGGGGCACGGGCACGGTCCCGGACGCGGGTGTGACCGTGATCCCGGCCGGCGCCTTGGCGGCGAACTGCACCCCGATGGTCCGGCTCACCGGGCTGGTCAGGGTCAGCGTGGCCGGCGCCGACGCCCCCGGCTGGATCAGCAGCGAGGACGGCGCCAGCGTGCCCGTGGCCAGCGCCTCGACCGCCACCGACGCGGCGGCCTCCGCCAGCAGCCCGTGCGACCCGGGCCCGCCGTAACCGGTCAGCCGGGCGGTCAGCGTGGCCGAAGACCCCTGCGCCGGCTCCGGCACGGTCACGGTGAACTTCACCGTCACGCTCTGGCCCGCACCGACCGTGGCCGGGGCCGGCCCGGACTGCCGCACCCGCCAGCCGGCCGGAGCCGACAGCGAGTACCGCGCCCCGGTCACCGCGTAGTCCCCGTCGTTCACGAACGTGGCGCTGGCCGTGACCGTCGATCCGGGCGTGGCCGGGGACGGCGCCGACAGCGTGGCGTAGCGGGCCCCGACCGTCTGCCCCACCGTGAACGAGCCGTGCAGCGGCAGGTTGGCCAGGGCCGACGAGTCACCGACCCAGACCTGGTAACCGCCGTCCGGCAGCACCCAGCCGTTGGCCGCGTCGTCCCAGTAGGACAGGTCATGCCCGGTCAGGGTGAACCGCACCGGCTTCGACTGCCCGGGGGCCAGCGACACCTTGGCGAAGTCCTTGAGCTGCCGCGGCGGTTCCCCGGCCGCAGCCGGGTCACCCAGGTACAGCTGAGCCACGTCGGACCCGGCCCGGGTACCGGTGTTGGTGACGGTCGCGGTCACCGTGACCGGCCGGGATGACTGCCCGTTGCACCCGCAGCTGGCCGCCCCCGGCCCGGACTGGCTGTTGCGCACGACCGACGGGGTGACGCGCAGGCCGGAGTACTTGAACGTGGTGTAGGACAGCCCGTACCCGAACGGGAACAGCGGGGTCAGGTTCTGGCTGTCGTACCAGCGGTAGCCCACGTCCAGGCCCTCGGAGTACTGGACCTGCCCGTTGACCCCGGTCCACTGGGCCGGGGTGGACGCCGGGACCTGGGTCAGCGCGGCCGGGAACGTTTCCGGCAGGTGGCCGCCCGGGTTGACGTCCCCGAACAGTACGGCCGCGATGGCGGCTCCGTCCTGCTGCCCGGGGTACCAGGCTTCGAGCACACCCTTGACCGAGCTCAGCCAGGGCATGGTCACCGGGCCCCCGGTGTTCAGGACCACGATCGTGTCGGGGTTGGCCGCGGCCACCGCCGCGATGTAGGCGTCCTGGTTGTCCTGCAGGGAGATCGTGCTCAGGTCCGCGCCCTCGGTCTCGAAGTTGTCGGCGAACACGATCGCGACCTGCGCCGCCTTGGCCGTCGCGGCGGCCTGGGCGGGGTCGGTGCCGGCGTAGGAGGTCACCGTCACCCCGGACCCGGCCCGGGCCTGGATGCCCTGCAGCGGGCTGACCACCGAGGTCGCGTTGACCGCGGCGCTGCCGCCGCCGTCCGACATCGGGCTGGTCGAGCCGTCGGCCCCGATGACCGCGATCGACGACGTGCGCCGCGCCGAGCGGCAGCAGGCTGCCGTCGTTCTTCAGCAGCACGGTGCCCTGCTCGGCCGCGGTCTGGGCCAGTGCGGTGTGGGCCGGGCTGGTCACCACGGTGGTGGAGTTGCCGGTCGGCGGGTGGTTGAAGAACCCGAACCGGAACATCTCGGTCAGGATCCGGCTCACCATGCCGTCCAGCGTGGCCATGGACACCTGGCCGTCGGTCACCGCGGCCTGCAGGGCGGCGCCGTAGTAGCCGTCGGTGCCGGGCATGTCCTGGTCCAGGCCCGCGTTGGCCGAATCCGCGGTGGCGTGGGTGGCCCCGTAGTCCGAGCTGACGAACCCGGGGTAGGCCCAGCGCTGGTCCAGCGTGCTCAGCAGGTAGTTGTTCTGGCAGTCGAACTGCCCGTTGACCTGGCTGTAGCCGCACATGACCGCGCCCGCCCCGCCCTGGGTGGTGGCCTGGTAGAAGCCGGGCAGGTAGATCTCGTGCATGGTGCGGTCGCTGATGATCGCGTTGTCCTGCGGGGTGTTGCGGTTGGTCTCCTGGTTGTACACGGCGAAGTGCTTGACCTCGGAGATCACGTCCTGGGCCTGGATGCCGCGGATCTCGGCCGCGGCCAGCGCGCCGTTGAGGTACGGGTCCTCGGTCAGCGCCTCGAAGTTGCGCCCCCAGCGCGGGTCGCGCTGAATATTGATGGTGGGGCCGTAGTCGACCTCCATGCCCTTGCCGTGTTCCTCGGCCCCCAGCACCGCGCCGTACTGGCTGGCCAGCGCCGGGTCCCAGGCCGACGACATGGCCACCGAGGCCGGCAGCTGAGTGACCCCGGTCAGCCCGTCGCCCACCCCCAGCGGCCCGTCCTCCTCGCTCAGGGCCGGGATGCACAACGCCGGGATGGCCGGCGTCGCCCCGATGGCACCGGCCGGGCTGGTCCCCGGCTGTCCCGTGGCCATCGACACCTTGTCGGCCAGCGTCATCTTCGGCAGCAGCAGTTCCACCCGCCGCTGCACCGGCAGCTGCTGATTGAGCCACGGGCAGCTGGCCTGCGCCGCCGGGGCAGTGTCAGCGGCCCGGCTGGTCTTCCCCGCCGCATGCGCCGGCGTCGCCGTGGCCAGCGCCGCCACCCCGGTCGCCAGGGCCAGCGCCGACACCCCAGCTGTCAGCCGAGACCGGAATCGCCTCATCGCCACACACCCCAGTCCCTCAGCGAACCACACCCACGGCCCACCCAGTCGTCCGCTTTCGCCTGCCAAGAGCCCACTGGGTCTTTTGTGATTTCGTCTATATGTGGCGTATCACGTGCGGTTCACGCGATCAATCCCTCAGCCGGCCACAGAAGACTCGGGCATTGCTATTCGAAATCTAGTTCGATATTATTACCGAAGGTTGGTGAGCAGGAGCGCAGCGTCAGCCCCGGGTGGCTGTCACCCTGGCCCCTGGTTCCGGGCCAGACTTCCCCGTTGGCCCGGGGCCAGGAGCCAGGGTCAGCCGCCCAGCTGCACGCCGAGCAGCACGGTCACCGGGTGCGCGCCGGGGTCCACCGTGATCGTGGAGTCCACCGACAGCAGGCCCTGGAGGGTCACCGTGACCTGCTGGCGGCCGTGGGCCGGGATCGAGCCCGACGCCGGCGACGCGGTCAGGTGCCCGGCCAGGCTGGACGGGATCGAGACCGTGTAGTGGGTGACCGGCGCGCTGCCCGCCGACAGCGTGAGCGTGCCGGTCGCGGACCCGAGCAGCCCGGCCAGGACCAGCGTGCCGGGGGTCACGGTGACCGTGGGCGCCGCAGCCGAGGTCGCTGGGCCCGAGGCTGGTGTGGTGCTCCCGCCGCCCGCGGCCGCCGCCCCCGGGGCGTCCCCCGCGGCCGCCCCGGGGGCCCCGCTACCAGCCGGGGCCGTGCGGGCCGGCCGGCTGGCGTGCTGCTGAGCCAGGGACCCGGCCGCACCAGACGATGCGTCCGGCCGGGTCCTGGGCGGCTGGCTGGCGGCGGGCGTGACCGTGCCGGTGGGCCTGCCCGCAGCCCTGGCCGTCCCGGGTGACCCCAGCACGGTGCGACCCTGGTACGTGGCCTGCGGCAGCACCATGACCAGCACCGCGATCGCCGCTATGACCGCGGCCGTGGCCGCGGATCCGGTGATCACCGCGGTGCGGCCGCGGGCCAGCGGCCAGCGCCGCCCGGCCCCAGCCAGGAGGGCCCGTACCCTCCCGGCGGCCCCCGGTGCCTGGGCGGCGGCCGCGGTGGCCGGGAACCCGTCCGCCCCGAACTGGCCCGCGCGCTGGACGATCGCGGCGCGCTGGGCCGCGCGCGAAGGATCGGCGGCCAGCTCCAGCAGCTCGGCCCGCAGCGCGGCCGGGATGATGGCCAGGGGCGCGAAGCCCAGCCGCATGATCGGCTGCAGCTCGCGGCGCTGGCGCTCCCCGCAGGCCGGGCAGCGCTCGATGTGGCTCCCGGCCCGCTTACGAAAATCGGCGGTGAGCGCCCCGTCCCAGTCGTCCCGCAGGCGGTCCAGGTCCGGGCAGGCATCCCGGCTGGCCAGGGTGACCAGCAGCACGCCCAGCGACTCCTCCAGCTGGCCCCGGGCCCGGGCCGCCAGCGTGTAGGCGTGGTCGCGCGGGACGCCCAGCACGTCGGCCAGATCGGGCCCGTACAGGTCATGCCGCAGGCTGAGCTCGATGACCTCCTGATCGCCGGGGCTGAGCCCCAGGATCGCGGCCCGCACCAGGTCGAGCAGCTGGGCCCGGGCGGCCAGGTCGTCCGCGTTCGGGCCGTCCGGCTCGGTGGTATCGCCCAAGGTGGCGGGCGCATCGCCGCCCCGCAGCCGCCGCTGGCACTCGTGCCGGGCCACCGCGTAGAGCCAGGGCCGGAGCCGATCGGGATCGCCCAGCTGGTCCAGCTGAGACGCGGCGATCAGGAACGTGTCCCGGACCGCACCGGCGGCGTCGGCCGGCTCGCCCAGCCGGGACCGGCAGAACCCGAACAGCCGGGCCGCGTACTTGTCGTAGGCCTGAGCGAGACCATCGGAATCGCCCGCCACGATGGCGGCGACGATGTCGCGGTCGCGCATACCAATCAACCTAAACGCCCACCGCATCCCGGTCAGTCCGGCCGGAAACGGCTGAGCAGCCGATATGGCCACGATTCGGTCACGCGCCCGCTCGTCGGGGCGGTCCGGCGCCGGCTCGGGCCGGTCGGCGGGCGGGACTAACCGCCGAGCTGGACGCCGATCGAGACCAGCCCGGCCACCGACACCCCCAGGGAGGCGCCCGCCGTCGGGGCGCTGGTGCCGCTGGTGGACGGCGGGTCCGAGGGCGTCGGGCTGGTCGTCGGGCTGGTGCTGGGGGTCGGGCTGGTGGTCGGCGTGGAGCTCGTGGTCGGGGCCGGGCTGGTGGTGGGGGTCGCGGGCTTGGACGGCGGGGTGCCCTTGACCCCGTCACCCGAGCCGGCCGGGTGGCTGGCCGGCGCGGTGGACGCCTTACCGGTACGGCCGGAACCGGTGGCCGGGCTGGTGCCGGCCAGGCTCTGGTCCTGGACGGCCAGCGCGCCGGTCACGCCGCCGCTGCGCGCGGCGCCGTTCTGCTGCTGGATGGTCGACGCCGGATTCTGGGACCCGGCCGACGGTGTCCGGGCCTGGCCCTTGGTTCCGGCCGGGGCCGAAGGCCGGCCGCGGACCCGTTGTCGGCCGCTGGGCTGATCGGCCTGCTCAGCTGGGCCGGCAGGCCGGAATGTCCGTGGTGCGGCGACTGCGGCAGGGCCAGGACCACCACCGCGGCGGCCGCCGCTGCCACCGCGGTGGCGGCCGCACCGGCGATCGCGCCGACCGGGATGCGCCGGAGCCGCCGGCGGCGGCCGGGTTCGGGGGCCAGCGGCTCCGGGAACCCGTAGGCCGCGAACGCGCCCGCCTGCTGCCCGATCGCGGCCCGCTGGGCCGCGGCGGCGGGGGAGGGGTCGCTGGCCAGGCCGAGCACCCGGCTCCGCAGGCCAGCTGGGACCGGGGCCATCGACACGAAGCCGAGCCGCATGACCGGGCCGAGCAGCTGGCGCTGGCGGTCCGCGCAGACCGGGCAGCGCTCGACGTGCTGGCCGGCCAGGTCGCGGGCCAGCGCCGTGGTCCCGTCGTGGTCACCGAGCAGCTCGTCCAGGGCTGCGCAGTTCTTCCGCCCGGCCTGGGCCACCAGCAGCGCGCCCAGCGATTCGCGCAGCCGCCCGTGGGCCCGCAACGCCACCGTGTGCACGTCCGGCCGGGGCACGCCGAGCGTGTCGGCCAGGTCGACGCCGTGCAGCCGGTGCCGCAGGTTCAGCTCGACGATCTCTCCGTCGGCCGGGGGCAGGCCGCTGATGGCGGTGCGGACCAGGTCCACCAGCTGGCTCTGATCGTCGTCGCCGGAACGGCCGCGGGGGCCCGTTTCGGCCGGGGCGACCGGCCGGACCCCGGCCCGGAGCCGCCGGTGGCACTGGTTCCGGGCCACCGCGTAGAGCCAGGGCCGGAGCCGGGTCGGGTCCTGCAGTTCCGATATTGACCCGGCCGCGATCAGGAACGTGTCCTGCACCGTGTCGGCCGCGGCCGCCGAGTCGCCCAGTAGCGACCGGCAGAAGCTGAACACCCGGGCCGCGTACTTGTCGTACGCCTCAGCCAGGCCTCCGGGATCGCGCGCCGCCATGGCGCTGACGATCGCGCTGTCACGCATGAGGGCAGCGGCAAACGATGTAACGGACCACGGCAGTCCCCCCGTGAGATTCGCCTACCGAATAAGGTACTTTAACCGGAAAAATTTGCCCAGCCTAAGCTGTCCTGCCTGGCCAAAAATGCACGCGGAGGTAGCTCGTGGATCAGGGAATGGCCGACCGGCTCGCGATCCGCGAGGTGGTGGAGACCTGGGCCGTCGCCCGCGACTCCGGCGACTGGGACACCTTCCGCGCCACCTGGCACGAGGATGGCTACATGATGGCCACCTGGTTCCAGGGCCCGGCCGCCGAGTTCATCGCGGCCAGCCAGGACGGCTGGGATCACGGGGTGAACATCCTGCACTTCCTGGGCGGCAGCCACATCAGCGTGGCCGGGAGCCGGGCCATCGCGCAGACCAAGATGACGATCATGCAGCGGGCCGTGGTGCACGACGTGCTGTGCGACGTGGCCTGCATCGGCCGCTTCTACGACTTCTTCGAGGCCCGGGACGGCCGCTGGGGCCTCGTGCTGCGCCAGCCCACCTACGAGAAGGACCGGCTGGATCCGGTCGACCCGGCCGCCTCGCTGACCCTGGACCCCGAACTGCTCAGCCAGTTCCCGGCCGGCTACCAGCACCTGGGCTACCTGCAGGCCCAGCTGGGCTTCACGGTCAAGCCGGACATGCCCGGGCTGCGCGGCCCCGAAGTCGAGCGCCTGTACGCCAGCGGCCGGGCCTGGCTGACCGGGGCGCCGGCGCCCCGGGACGGTCACCCGTGACCGCCGTGACCGCGCCCCCGTCCGCGGTCCCGGTGCTGATTGCGGGCGGCGGCCCGGTCGGACTGGCCACCGCGCTGGAGCTGAGCCGGCACGGCATCGCCAGCGCGGTGATCGAGCCGCGCCCGGACGTGGCCTGGCTGCGGCCCCGGGCCAAGACGGTCTCGGCCCGCACCATGGAGCACTTCCGCCGCTGGGGCCTGGCCGGCGAACTGCGGGCCCGGTCCCCGCTGGCGGTCAGCTGGTCCTCCGACATCGTGTTCTGCACCACCTTGACCGGCCGCGAGGTGTACCGCTTCCACGACGCCTTCGGGCTCGGGCTGGTGGGCAGCGACCGGGTGGCCGAGCCGGGCCAGCAGGCGCCCCAGCCCGTGGTCGAGCAGCTGCTGCGCGAGGTGGCCGCCGCGGATCCCCGGACCAGCCTGGTCACCGGCTGGCGGGTGACCGGCGCGACCGAGGACGGGGCCGGTGCTGGGAACCGCGTGCTCGTGACCGCGGTGCCCGCCGCCGAACCGGACCAGCCGCCGGTCACCATCGAGGCCGGCTACGTGGTCGGCTGTGACGGGCCGCGCAGCGTGATCCGGGACGCGCTCGGCGGCCGGTTCGACGGCCGCGACGACGGCCGCCGCAACGTCAACGTCACCTTCCGCGCCCCGGACCTGGCCGCGCTGGTCCCGCACGGCCCGGCCGTGCAGTACTGGGTGCTGAACCCGGCCCAGGCCGGGCTGATGGGCCGCCTCGACCTCGATGGGACCTGGTGGTGCATTGCCAACGGGGTCAGCCCGGAGGCGGGGGCGGCGCACGCGGCCGACATCGTGCGCGCCATGACCGGCGCCGACACCCCGTTCGAGGTCCTGGCCACCGACGCCTGGACTGCGCGCATGCAACTGGCCGACCGCTACCGCCGGGGCCGGATGCTCATCGCCGGCGACGCCGCCCACCAGAACCCGCCCTACGGCGGCCACGGGTTCAACACCGGCATCGGCGACGCGGTCAACCTGGGCTGGAAACTGGCCGCGGTCCTCAACGGCTGGGCCCCGGCCCGCCTGCTGGACAGCTACGAAGCCGAACGCCGCCCGATCGCCGCCGACACCATCGCCGAGGCGGCCGGCAACATGGCCACCCTCGGGCCCGAGCTGGCCGACCCCCGGCTGGCCGGCCCGGACGCCGAGTTCGCCGCGGCCCGCCCCGGTGCCCAGGCCGCGATCGAGCGGGCCAAGGACCGTGAGTTCCACGGCCTGGACCTGGTGCTCAACTACACCTACGCGGGCACCCCGATCACCGCGCCCGGGGCGGGGGAGCGGCTGCCGCACCGCTGGCTCGGCCCGGGTGACTCGCTGTACGACCACCTGGGCCCGGAGTTCACCCTGATCCGCTCCGGCACCCGCGACGACGCCCTGGTCAAAGCGGCCGATGCCGCCGGCCTGCCCCTGACCGTCCTGGACCTGGACTCACCGGGGGGATCACCCAGCCTGACCCTGGTCCGGCCCGACCAGCACGTCAGCTGGCGGGGGAGCGCATCGGACGACCCGGACGCCGTCATCCGCGCCGTGGTCTCAGCCGGGAAACCCTGACCAGGCAGGGCTAACGGTGAACGGCCGCTAGCCGCCGCTCGGCCGTGGCCCAGGCCCGGGGGTCGCCGCGTGGCTCGAACCGGCGCAGATCCTGCGTCTGGCGCACCAGGGCCCGCAGGCCTTCCAGCTCGCCGGGCGCGACCCCCATCGTGCGCGCCTGCACCAGCGCGTTGCCCAGCGCCGCCGCCTCCACCGGTCCCGCGATGACGGGCAGCCCGCAGGCGTTCGCCGTGAGCTGGCACAGCAGCTCGTTCTGGACCCCGCCGCCGACCATGTGGATGACCTCGGCGTGCCGCCCGGACAGCTCCTGGACCGCGATGATCGTCCGCCGGTAGGCCAGGGCCAGGCTGTCCAGGATGCAGCGGGCCACCTCGGCCGGGGTGGTCGGCGCCGGATCGCCCACCCGGTCGCAGGCCTGCGCCAGCCGGGCCGGCATGTCCCCGGGCGGCAGGAACGCCGGGTCGTCGGTGTCCACCACCGAGGTCAGCGGGGCCAGCCCGGCCGCCTCGCGCAGCAGCTCATCCAGGTCCATCGGCCGGCCCGCCGCGGCCCAGACCCGCATCGACTCCTGCAGCAGCCACAGCCCGGTCACGTTGTGCAGGTACCGAATCCGCCCGTCCACCCCGGCCTCGTTGGTGAACCCGGCCCGGCGGCTGGCCTCGGTCAGCACCGGGGCGTCCAGCTCCATGCCCACCAGCGACCAGGTGCCGCTGGAGATGTACACGAAGTCGCGGCCCGACGCGGGCACCGCGACCACCGCCGACGCGGTGTCGTGCGAGCCGACCGCGATCACCGCGTGTCCCCCGAACTCACCCAGCCCGGGGTGGATCACCCCGGCGACCTCACCGGGGTTGCGCAGCCGCGGGAACAGCGCGGCCGGGAGGCCGGCCCGGCCGATCAGGTCCCCAGCCCACTCGCCCCGGCGCGCGTCGTACAGCTGAGTCGTGGACGCGTTGGTCCGCTCGGCCCCGGCCTCACCGGTCAGCCAGTAGATGAGCAGGTCCGGGATCATCAGCAACGTCCGCGCCGCCGCCAGCTGCGGCGTCCCGGCCGCCGCGGCCAGCTGGTAGATCGTGTTGAACGGCAGCTGCTGGATGCCGGTCACCGCGTACAGGTCGGCTTCGGGGATCCGGGCCCAGACCTGCTCCGGCACCCCGTCGGTCCGGCCGTCGCGGTAGTGCACCGGGTTGCCGAGCAGGGCCCCGGACTCGTCCAGCAGTCCGTAGTCCACCCCCCACGAATCGATGCCCACGCCCCCCAGCCGGCCCCCGGCCGCCGCGGCCGCGGCCCCGAGCCCGTCCAGCACGTCGCGATAGAGCCGGAGGATGTCCCAGTGCAGCGTCCCCGCCACCTGGACCGGGACGTTCGGGAACCGGTGCAGCTCGTCCAGCGTCAGCTGGTCCGGCCCCACCCGGGCCAGCATCACCCGCCCGCTCGACGCCCCCAGATCAACCGCCGCCACGGCCCCTTCCCCCGGCTCCATCCTCATCGCAGGAAGCCCGCCGCCACCCCCGCGTCCACCGGCACGTGCAGCCCCGTGGTCAGGGCCAGTTCCCCGGCGGTCAGCGCCACCACCGCCGCCGCCACGTGATCGGGCAGCACCTCCCGGCCGAGCAGGGTCCGCTTGGCGTAGTAGGCGCCCAGTTCTTCCTCGGGCACCCCGTACACCGCGGCCCGCTGCGCGCCCCAGCCCCCGGCGAAGATCCCCGACCCGCGCACCACCGCGTCGGGGTTGATTCCGTTGACCCGGATGCCGTGCCCGCCCAGGTCGGCCGCTAGCAGCCGGACCTGGTGGGCCTGGTCGGCCTTGGCCGCGCCGTAGCCGACGTTGTTCGGCCCGGCCACCACCGAGTTCTTGCTCACCACGTAGACGATGTCGCCGCCCAGGTCCTGGGCGATCATCACCCGGGCCGCCTCCCGGGAGACCAGGAACGAGCCGCGGGCCATCACGTCGTGCTGGAGGTCCCAGTCGGCGGCGGTGGTCTCCAGCAGCGGCTTGGAGATGGACAGGCCCGCGTTGTTGACCACCAGGTCCAGGCCGCCGAAGGCCAGTACCGCCGCCTTGACCGCCTCGGCGATGGCATCCTCGCTGGTCACGTCGACCGTCACCGCCACCGCCTGGTCGGCTGAGCCGATGCCGCCCGCCACCGACACCGCCGCGTCGCCGTCCCGGTCGGCCACCACCACGCAGGCACCCTCGGCCGCCAGCCGCTCGGCGGTGGCCCGGCCGATCCCGGACCCGCCCCCGGTGACCAGGGCGATCCGCGTCGCCAGCGGCTTGGGCTTCGGGCGCCGGCGCAGCTTGGCCTCTTCCAGTTCCCAGTACTCGATGCGGAACTTCTCCGCCTCGGAGATGGGCCGGTAGGCCGAGATGGCCTCGGCGCCGCGCATCACGTTGATCGCGTTGACGTAGAACTCGCCCGCCACCCGGGCCGTCTGCTTGTCGGCGCCGTAGCTGAACATGCCGACCCCGGGCACCAGCACGATGGCCGGGTCGGCCCCGCGCATGGGCGGCGAGGACGGGTCCGCGTGCCGCTCGTAGTAGGCCCGGTAGTCCTCCCGGTAGGCCGCGTGCAGCTCCCGCAGCCGGGCGATCACCGCGTCCAGCGGGGCCGACGGGGGCAGGTCCAGCACCATCGGCCGGACCTTGGTGCGCAGGAAGTGGTCCGGGCAGGACGTGCCCAGCGCGGCCAGCTCCGGGTGCCGGGCCCGGGCCACGAAGTCCAGCACCGCCTCGCTGTCGGTGAAGTGGCCCACCTGCGGCCGGTCGGCCGACGCCAGCCCGCGGATGACCGGAGCCAGCGCCGCGGCCCGGGCTCGCCGCCCGGCCTCGGGCAACGGCTCGAAGCCCTCGATGACCGGGCCGAACGGCTCTGGGCGGCCGTTCGAGTCGATATAGGCCTGAGCGGTACGGATGATCTCCAGCGAGCGGGCCTCGCACTCGCCGCTGGTGGCACCCCAGGCGGTGATGCCGTGCCCGCCCAGGATGACCCCGATCGCGTCCGGGTGGTCGCGCTTGACCGCGGCGATGTCCAGGCCGAGCTGGAACCCGGGCCGCCGCCACGGCACCCACACCACCCGGTCGCCGAAGCAGGCCTTGGTCAGCGCCTCGCCGTCGGCCGCGGTGGCGAACGCGATCCCCGCGTCCGGGTGCAGGTGGTCGACGTTGGCCGCGTCCACCAGCCCGTGCATGGCGGTGTCGATCGACGGCGCCGCCCCGCCCTTACCGTGCAGGCAGTAGTCGAACGCGGCCACCATGTCGTCCTCGTGGTCGACCCCGGGGTACACGCTGCACCAGGGCCCGCAGCCGGTCGACCCGCAGCACGGCCAGGCCCGCCTCGGTCAGCGTGCCCAGGTCGCCGCCGGAGCCCTTGACCCACATGAGCTCGACCGGGTGGCCGGTGACCGGGTCGGTGGCCTGCGCCTTGGCCGAGGTGTTGCCGCCCGCGTAGTTGGTGTTGCGCGGGTCGGCGCCCAGGCGGTTGCTGCGCTCGATCAGCGCCGGGACCGCCTCACTGGCATCCGTCATCTCTTGCTGCTCCCCTCAGCTTCACCAGCTGGCCGGTGTGCCACCGACCCGCTCGGCGATGATCCGCTCCTGATACCCCGAGCCTAGGTAGGCCCGGTACGGGTCCGGGTCCAGGCCCATCTCCTCCCGGACCTCGCCCAGCAGCGGCCGCACGTCGGTGTTGTAGGCGTCCATCAGCACGGCGTTGGCCCCCAGGACGTCCCCGCCCTGCTGGGCCGTGGCCAGCGCGTCCGCGTCGACCAGCAGTGCCTTGGCCGTGGCTTCCTGTACGTTCATCACCGACCGGATCTCACCGGGGATCTTCGGCTCGATGTTGTGGCACTGGTCGAGCATGAACGCGATGTCTCCGCCGGGGGTGCTGACTCCGGTCCCGCCCGCGTCCCGCGGCACCAGCGCGCCCGCCCGCACCACCTCACCCAGGATGCGGAACAGCTGGAACGGATCGGCCGCGCCCACCATCAGGTCATCGTCGGCGTAGAACCGGCTGTTGAAATCGAACCCGCCCAGCCGCCCGCCCGCAGCAGCATGGCCACGATGAACTCGATGTTGACCCCGGGCGCGTGGTGCCCGGTGTCCACCACGACCAGGGCCCGGTCCCCGGTGGCCAGGCAGTGGGTCAGGGCCGTGCCCCAGTCCGGCACGTCGGTGCTGTAGAAGGCGGGCTCGAAGAACTTGTACTCCAGCAGCAGCCGCTGGTCCGGCCCGAGCCGCTCGTACACCTGGGCCAGCGCCTCCGCCATCCGGTCCTGCCGGGTCCGGAGGTCGTCCTGCCCCGGGTAGTTGGTGCCGTCCGCGAACCACAGCTTGAGGTCGCGGGAGCCGGTCGCGTCCATCACGTCCACGCATTCCAGCAGGGCGGCGAGGGCCTTGCGCCGGATCTTCGGGTCCGGGTTGCCCACGCTGCCCAGCCGGTAGTCGTCGTCCTGGAACACGTTGGCGTTGATCGCGCCGATCCGCACCCCCGCCTCGGCCGCGTGCTTGGCCAGGTCCCCGTAGTCGCTGACCTGGTCCCACGGGATGTGCAGGGCCACGGTCGGCGCCACCCCGGTGAACCGGTGCACCTGGGCCGCGTCGTCGATCTTCTCCAGCGGCGTGCGCGGCACCCCGGGCTGGGCGAACACCTTGAACCTCGTCCCGGTGTTGGCGAACGCCCACGACGGCAGCTCGATCCGCTGCGCCTTCAGCGCCGCCTTGACGCTGGCCACGTCTCGCATCCGGTGTCCTCTCACCCGGCCGGGCGGCCCTCCGCTGAAGGACCGCCCGGCCACCCGCTGATCAGAAGTTGAATTTGCCGATGTTGGCCGAGTTGAAGACGGTCGGCGGCCCGAGCAGCACGGTGTTGTCGGCTCCGATGGTGAACGAGCCGAGCTTGCCCGCCTTGAACGTGGCGCCCTGCGTGACCTTGAGCGTGCCGCTGGCCAGGTCGGCGGCGGCGTAGCCGGCCAGGTAGCCCAGGTTGGCCGGGTTCCACAGCTCGAACGCCTTGACCGTGCCGTCGGACACGTACTTCTTCATCGAGTCCGGCGTGCCCAGCCCGGTGAGCTGGACCTTGCCGCGGTACTTGGCGCTGTCCAGCACGCCCGCGGCGGCCAGGATGCCGACCGTGGTCGGGGAGATGATGCCCTTGAGGTTCGGGTACTGCTCCAGCAGGCCCTGCGTGACCTGGGTCGCGGTGGCCGGGTCGTCGTTGCCGTAGACGGTGGCGACCAGCTTGATCTTCGGGTACTTCTTCAGCTCCTGCTTCATGAACCCGATCCAGGCGTTCTGGTTGGTCGCCGAGGCCGCCGCCGACACGATCCCGATCTGGCCGGCCTGGCCGATCTCCTTGGCCAGCAGGTCGACCTCGCTGGTGCCGATGGCCGCGGTGGAGGCCTGGTTGATGAACAGGCTGCGGCAGCCCGGCGCGTCCGAGTCGTAGGTGACGACCGGGATCTTGCGCTTGATCGCGCCGTTCAGCGTCGGGCACAGCGCGGTCGGGTCGGTGGCCGACACCACCAGCGCGTTGGCGCCCTTGGTGATCGCGGCCTGGATGGCCGGGATCTGCGACGCCGAGGTGGCCGCGCTCCCGCTGGTCTCGGTGCCGGTGTCACCGAGGGAGCTGATCGCGGCGATCGCGCCCCCGGTCTTCTGGCTGTCGGCGGTGGTGAAGTAGGGGTTGCCCAGGTTCTTCGGGATCACGAAGACCTTGAGGCCTTTCTTGGCCGTCCCGGACCCGGACGATCCGCCCGCGGACGACCCGCCCGAGGAGGAACCCCCGGACGACCCGGACGAACAGGCGGCGAGGGCCAGGGCCGACGCCACCACGAGCGTGGAGGCGGCCAACGGCGCCCGTCTCAGCAAAGCTCGCATGCTAGGTGTCCTTTCGTGGCATGGATAGGGCTGGTTCTGGTGGCCGCGGGGCCGAGCGCGTCACGACCCCGCGGAGATAGCGAACGAACATGGCCGCGTTGGGCACGAACACGCTGACCAGCAGCAGGCCGCCGGTCACCAGGCCGGTCGCCTCCTGGTTGAAGTTGGTCAGCAGCAACGCGTTCTGCAGCCCGGCAAAGGCCAGCACGGCCAGGAACACCCCGGCGATCGAGCCCTTGCCGCCGAAGATCGACACCCCGGCCAGCAGCACGATCGCCACCACGTCCAGGGACAGGCCGGTGCCGTTGTCCTGCACCGCGGTGTTCAGCCGGAACGTCCACAGCACCCCGGCCAGCGCTGAGGCCAGGCCGGAGATGACGAACAGGCTGGTCTTGATCCGCTTGACCCGGATTCCCGCGAACGACGCGGCCTCGGCGTTGTCACCCATGGCGTACACCGACCGGCCGTACGGCGTGGCGTGCAGGACGATGGCGAAGATCACCGCCAGCACGACGAAGATGCCCATCGACCAGGGCACGTCGGTGTGCGGGATGGCCTCGATGCCCACGTTGGTGTAGGTGGTGGGGAAGTTGGCCACGGTCTTGGGGCCGAGCAGGATCAGCGCGATACCCCGGTACAGGGCCAGCGTGCCGATGGTGACGGCCAGCGATGGCAGCCCGACCCGGGTCACCAGCAGCCCGTTGAGCAGGCCACCCAGCGCCCCGACCACGGCCACGATCACGAAGATCAGCAGTATCGGCAGCTTGTGCAGGTACAGCACGCCGAGCAGGGCGCTGGACATGCCCAGCATCGACTCGACCGACAGGTCGATCTCGCCGCTGATGATGATCAGTGCCATCGGCAGCGTCATGATCGCGATCTCGCCGGTGGTCAGGCCCAGGTTGAAGAAGTTGTTGGACGTCAGGAACTGCGGTGAGACCGCGTTGCCGAACAGGACGATCGCGATCACCACCACGACCAGGCCGGTCTCCCACCGGAGGGCCGGGCGGACCCGGGCCCGCAGGGCATCAAGTTCCACGGCGGGCACTCCTCCGTCGCAGCGAGGCGGTCAGCTGGAGTGAGATGACCCGGTCCAGCACGATGGCCAGGATCAGCAGGAAGCCCGCGATCGCCTGGTCCCAGTTGGGCGAGACGCCGAGCACGTACAGGGCCGAGTTGATCGTCTGCAGCAGCAGCGCGCCGATGGCCGCACCGACCACGCTGCCGCTGCCGCCGAAGATGGCCACCCCGCCCACCACCACCGCCGCCACGACCTGCAGTTCGTAGCTGGTCCCGGCGGTGGAGTCGACCGTGCCGTAGCGGGACGCCCACAGCACCCCGGCCACCCCGGCGATGGCGCCGCTGATCGCGAACGCGGTGAACACCCGCTTGCCCATGGGGATGCCGGCCAGCCGGGCCGCGTCCGGGTTGGACCCGATCGCGTACAGCTCGCGGCCGGACCGGAACGTCCGCAGCGCGTACCAGCCCAGAGCGACCAGCACCGCGACCGCGATGGCCAGGTCTGGGATACCCAGCACGGTGGCCTTCGACAGGGAAAGGAACGACGGGTAATACGACGACGGCACCACCTGGCCGCCGCCGACCGCCAGCACGTCGATGCCGCGGATGATGTACAACGTGGCCAGCGTGACCACCAGGCTGGGCACCCGGCCCAGCGCCACCATCAGCCCGTTGATCACGCCGAAGCCGAGCCCGATGCCCAGCCCGGCCAGGAACACCAGCGGCAGCGGTACCCCGTGAGCCTGGTTGGCCAGCTTGGCGCAGGCGTAGGCCGAGATGCCCAGCACCGACCCGACCGACAGGTCCACGTTGCGGGTGATCACGACCAGCGTCTCGCCCAGCGCCAGCAGCGCGTAGATGGTCGCGTCGACCAGCACGAACTGAATGTTCGAGCTGTTCAGGAACCGGGGCTGGATGGCCGCGGTGACGGCCACGAACACGATCAGCACGGCCACGATGCCGAACTCGCGGATCCGGAACACCCGCTCGGCCAGCCGCCGCGAGCTGGCCGGCGACGGGCTGCCGGGCTCGCGCGCGGGTGCCAGCGTGGCCGTCATCGGGCCTGCGCCTCGAGCTGGCCGGTCGCCGCCGCCATGATGTCCTCCTCGGACGCTTCGGCCTGGGTGAACTCCGCGGTCAGCCGGCCCTCGCGCATGACCAGAATCCGGTCGGCCATCCGCAGCACCTCGGGCAGCTCGGACGAGATCATCAAGATGGCGATGCCGTCGGCCGCCAGCCGGTCCAGCAGGTTGTGCACGTCGGCCTTGGTGCCGACGTCGATGCCGCGGGTCGGCTCGTCCACGATCAGGATCGACGGCTGCCGTCCCAGCCACTTGGCCAGCACGACCTTCTGCTGGTTGCCCCCCGACAGCATCGACACCGGGTCGGTGAGCTGCCCGTACTTGACGCTGAGCCGGACCGCCCAGTCCGAGGCGAACCGCCGCTCGGCCGAGGCGCGGATGATGCCGGCCTTGCGCAGCGCGTTCAGCGAGGCCAGCGCCACGTTCTGCTGGATCGACATCTCCATGACCAGGCCCTGCTGGCGGCGGTCCTCGGGCACGAACCCGATGCCGGCCGTCATGGCCGAGGTGGGGGAGGCCTTGCGCAGCTTGCGTCCGCCCGCGGTCACGCCGCCCGCGTCGTAGCGGTCGATGCCGAAGATGGCCCGCGCCACCTCGCTGCGGCCCGCCCCGACCAACCCGGACAGGGCCACGATCTCGCCCGCCCGCACCTCGAACGACACGTCGGTGAACACGCCCTCGCGGGTCAGCCGTTCGACCTTGAGCCGGACCTCGCCCGGCTTCCGCTTCTCGCCCGGCACCCGCTCCGGCATCTCCCGGCCGACCATGGCCCGGACCAGCTCGGCCGCTGACATGCCCTTGATCGGGGCGGTCAGCACGTGCCGCCCGTCCCGCATGACCGTGACCATCTGGCAGATCTCGAACACCTCTTCCAGCCGGTGCGAGATGAAGAGCACGGCCGCCCCGTCCGCCCGCAGCGCCCGGATCACGTCGAACAGCCGCGCGACTTCCACCGCCGACAGGGCCGCGGTCGGCTCGTCCATCACGATCACCCGCGCGTTCAGCGACAGCGCCTTGGCGATCTCCACCAGCTGCTGGTCGGCGATGGACAGCCCGCGCGCGATCCGGCCCGGGTCGATGCGCACCCCGAGCCGGGCGAACATCGCGTCCGCCTCGGCAGTGCACCTTTTGGCGTCGATCCGCCGTCCCGGCCGCAGCGGCTGACGGCCCATGAAGATGTTTTCCGCCACCGACAGGTCCGGGAACAGCGTCGGCTCCTGGTAGATGATGGCGATCCCGGCGTCGATGGCGGCCGCGGGCCCGTCCAGCACCACCGGCTCCCCGTTGCTGAGGAAGCGCCCGCCGTCTGGCCGGTGCACCCCGGCCAGCATCTTCACCATCGTCGACTTGCCGGCCCCGTTCTCCCCGAGCAGCGCGTGCGCCTCGCCGCCCCGCAGCTCGATGACCCCGTCGATGACGGCCTTGACCGCCCCGAACGACTTGCTGACGTGCTCCAGCGCCAGCACCGGCACGGCCTCGTCCGAGCTTGGACCTGGGCCCGCATCATCCTCGGCCGCTTCGTTCACCTCGGCCTCACCGTCACTCATGGGCTTCACCTCCTCGTCGAGGTCGCTCGATACCGGCCGGCCGTCCGGATCGTGGGCCGTTGACCGGCTCGCGTCACTTCGGGATGGAACGTTTCAAACTGTGCCCTGAAGTCTGGAAGGTGACTGGAACGCTGTCAATCCGCCGACCGCCGACCGAGCTTGAATCGTTACAATCGTGGCGCTCCGGTTTGCGATACCCACCCGCGTCAGCACCCACTCCGCCCCGGCTCAGGGGCCGGGGCGGAGGTGAGCAGTGGTCCGGCCGCCGATCGGTATGCGGCACGTCAGGCGGCCGGCGAGGAGGCCGTCCCGCGGGCCGGCCGCAGCCGCCTCGCCTGCAGGACGACCACGGCGCCGAGCAGAGCGGCCCCGGCCGCGATGAGCGCGACCTGCCAGACGGCGACGCCGGTACTGATCACCGTGACCGCGGGGGCCACCGAGCCGGTCGTGTCTCCACCGGGGGGAACCAGCATCGCGAAAGCGGCGGGACCGGCCAAGCCGAAGCTGGCCATGCCGGCGGTCGCGGCGATGAGGAATCCGGCGACCCGGTGGAAGCGACGGCCGCCTCGCCTGGCCACCGCCGGGCCGGCTGGGTGGTGCGCGGAGCAGGTGTTCATGATGGTCTCCTGTCTTCTTGGCGGTGACCAGCGCGTCTGGCCTCCGCGGGACAGGTTCAGCTTCGCCGCGCACCCCTGTCTCCCGGCAGGGGTCTAAGTACCCCTTTGAGCAGCCACGCCGCCGGGCCGGGCGGGGTAAGACAACTCCTAGACCAGGCCCTCTTCCAAAGCGAGGCGAGTAAGGTCCGCGCGCCGTCGGCAGCCGGTCTTGTCCCGGATCCGGTCCAGGTGCGAGCGGACCGTCCGGACGCTGATGAACAACTCGCCCGCGATCTGGTTGTCGGTGCGTCCCTGGGCGACCAGGGTGATCAGTTCACTTTCCCGCGGGCTGAGCTGGCTCGCCGCCTCACCACTCGGCCTGCCGCTCGGAGCCGGGGACCCTGGCTCGTTGATGGTGATCATGGTGACCAGTTCGACCGCAGTGGTCAGAGACATCGTCTCGCCGCGCTGCTCGGCGGCGTGGGTGGCCACCGGCCCCAGCGCCTCCCGGGCCTGGCGGGAAGCCTCCTCCCGGCGCCGCGCATCCCACGGCACATCGCCCAGGTCGTCCTGGCGGGAAAACGCCGCGAAGGCGGCCCACAGCGTGATCGCCTCGGCCCACTGCCGGGTGGCCACGCACAGCAACCCGGCGCGGTCCAGGTCGGTGAGGAGACCGAACGGATCGCCGATCCTGGCGGACAGCTGAAGTGACTCCCGTAGATGGCGGCAGGCGTCCGTAATCCGGCGCGCGCGCGTGTCCAGGTCGGTCATAAAACCGAGGCACATCGCCTCGCTGCGCAGGTCGTCTGCCTCGCGGGCCTGCGCCAGGGCGTCCACGCAGATGTTCTCTGCCTCCGCCCAATCACCGGTTTCGGTAAGGAACATCGACAAGCACAAGCGGGTTTCCCGGGCGATCCAGCCCGGGATGAAGCCGGGTTCGATGCGCGTGGCCTGCCGGGCCAGAGACAGTGCCGTCTCCATGTCGTCCGTGAAGTAGTGGATGAAGCCGAGAATGTTCAGGGCCAGGACCTCACCCGCCTGGTGACCAACGTCCCGGGCGACGGCAACGGCCCGGCGGGCATCGTCCAGGCCTGCTTGCACCTCGCCGGTGCTGGCCAGTATGAACGCCCGGCCGGCCAGCGCGTCGGCCAGCGCCGGCCGCGCAGCCTGGCCGCCGATGGCTTCGATGATCGCGCGGTATGAATCGCGGGCCAGGGTGAAGTCACTGCTGGTGAGGTAGGCCTGCCCGACCCAGTACTGAACCGCACACCACTGGTCACTGCGTGCCTCGGCGCACGCGGCCGCGGCCTCCAGTAGCGGGCGAACGGTCACCAGCTGGCCGCGGATGTACCACCAGGGGCCGAGCGCGCCCGCGAGCCGGACGGCGATGTCCGGGGCGTGGCCCAGTGCCCAGTCCAGGGCGAGCCGAAGGGTGGGGGCCTCATTGTCCAGCCAGCGGACCGCCGGCGGTTCCTCCCGGCTGGTCCGCATGCCTGCGGCCGCCTGCTCCGCTACCTGGAGGGCGTACCGGGCCAGCGCGGCCCGGGCCGCGGGCTGCTCACCGGCGTCGGCCAGTCGTCTGGCGCCGTAGGCCCGCAGCGTGTCCAGCATCAGGTAGCGGGACCGTCCGTCCCGCCCAGCTGACGGCGGCACCAGCAACGAGCAGTCCACCAGACGCAGCACCGCCGGGCCCGCGCCGGGCCCGGCCATTGCCTCGGCCCCCTCCAGCGTGAACAGGCCCGGGAAGACCGACAAGTGGCGGAAGACCCGCTGCTCGGCATGGCTGAGAAGCTGGTAGCTCCAGTCGACGGTGGCCACCAGCGACTGTTGCCTGGTCACCGCCAGCCGGTCCGCTCCTGACAGCAAGCTCAGGCGCTGGTCCAGTCGGCTCAGCAACTGTTCCAATCCGAGCGATTCAATCCGCGCCGCGGCCAGCTCCAGGGCCAGCGGCAGGCCGTCCAGCTGCCGCACCAGCTGGGCGACCAGCGGCCCGGTTTCGCCGTCCAGGCGGAACCCCGGATCAGCCTTCCGCGCCCGGTCGGTGAACAGCGCCTCGGCCTCGGAGCCGCCGGTGGCACGACCTGGCTCAGGCATGGACAGCGGGTGCAACCGGTACCGGCTCTCCCCGGCCAGCCCGACGTGCTCACGGCTGGTGGCCAGCACTCTGAGGTCATCAGCGGCCGGGATCAAGACCGCGCACAGCTCGGCGACGGCCTTGATCACGTGCTCACAGTTGTCCAGAACGATGAGCAGTTGCTGCCGGGCCAGCGCCGCGGCCAGCGCCTCGGTGGGCGGCACGCCCGGCCGGGGAGGTATCCGCATGCTGGCCGCGACGGCGCCTGGCACCTGGCCCGGATCACTGATGGCGGCCAGCTCGACCAGGCAGATTCCGTCCGCGAACCGGCCGGTTACCCGGCGGGCGACCTCACCAGCCAGCCGGGTCTTCCCGACTCCGCCCGGGCCGACCACAGTGACCAGGTGACTGGCGCCGAGCAGATCGGCCGCCGCGCTCACCGCGTCGGCCCGGCCCACGAAACTCGTCAGGGCCGGGGGGAACCCGTGCAGGCCCGGCGTCGCGCCGGTGCCGTCCGCCGCCACGGCGTCAGCTTATCCCGGCCCGGGCGGCCGTCCCGGATTGACGAGGGCATCTTCTTGCGCCTGCCACCGGGTTTGACCAGAATCAGCCGGGTGCTGACGATCGGGGTGGTGGTGCTGGGCATCACCGACGGGCCGCGGGCCACCGAATTCTGGCGGCAGGCCCTCGGGTACGTGCTGCGCACCGACGGTTTCGGCGGGTGGGCGACGGTGCTGGAGCCGCCCGGTGGCGGCCCCGGCACCAAGGTCGCGCTGCAGCGCAGCCAGGCCCAGCCGCAGGACCACCCGCGGATCCATCTGGATCTGCACGTGGCCGACATCGCCGAGCAGCAGGCCGAGGTGGCCCGGCTGGTCTCGATCGGCGCCGAGCGGGTCGCCTGGGACAGCTATCCCGACGACCCCGACTTCGTGGTCCTGGCCGATCCGGACGGCAACCGCTTCTGCGTCGTCGACCTCAGCCACGAACAAAAAGAAGAAGAGTTCCCGCCCGGCCCGGCTAGCTGATCCGGCTAGCTGATCCCGTCCACGCGGTGCACGTCGCCACACGAGATTCCGAGCGCCTCGTGGTGCTGGCGCACGGCCTCCTCGTCCGGCGCGTCCAGCAGGCAGTAGACCTTGCCGTCGGCGTTGTGGTACAGCTCAGCCTGATGGACGCCGAACTGGTCGGTGGCACCCTCCCGCGATTCCTGAGTGATCTGCTCGATGGCGTCGGCCGGCAGCTTCAGGTCGTCGTGGAAGTCCATGAACCGAGGCACGTGGTCGTCCCCTCCGTTGGATTGACCGGACCACCGATGACTGCCCGCCAGCCTCGTCGTTACACCAGGCATGACGATCACCCGGACCGAGGAATCAATGGCCGAATCCGACTTCGACCGGATGCTGGAGCGCCACCGCCGCGAGCTCCAGGTGCACTGCTACCGGATGCTGGGCTCTTTCACCGACGCCGAAGATCTGGTCCAGGAGACCTTCCTGCGTGCGTGGCGCCACCGCGATGACCACCAGCCCGGCACCAACCTGCGGGCCTGGCTGTACCGGATCGCCACCAACGCCTGCACCGATGTGATCCGCAGCCGGCGCCGCCAGGCCGCGGCCGCCGCCAGCCCGGCCGAGGTCCCGTGGCTGCAGCCCTACCCGGACGCCCTGCTGGACCAGATCCCGGATCCGGAAGCGGGCCCAGAGTCGGCCACGGTCGCGCGGGAAACCATCGAGCTGGCCTTCATCACCGCCATCCAGGCCCTGCCGCCCCGGCAGCGGGCCGCGCTGGTCCTGTGCGCGGGCCTGGGCTGGACCGCCGCCGAGGCCGCGGCCACCCTGGAGACCACCACCGCCGCCGTCAACAGCGCGCTGCAGCGGGCCCGGGCCGTGCTGCGGGACCGGCTGCCCCGCGACCGCGCCGAGTGGACGGCTGGCCCGCTGACCGCCGGTGAGCAGGACGTTCTCCGCCAGTTCATTGACGTGCACGAGCGGGGTGACGCGGCCGCGGCGGTGGCCATGATGCGGGCCGACATCGTGGCCACCATGCCCCCCCAGCCCATGGTCTACCGCGGGCGTGCGGCCATGGGGCCGCTGCTCAAGCTGGCCTTCGCCGCCCCGCAGGCGGGCGGGATGGGGGAGTGGCAGGCCCGGCCCACCGTGGCCAACCGGCAGCCCGCCGCCGCCTGCTACCTGCGCCGGCCCGGCGACACGGTGTTCCGGGCCTTCAAGCTGGACGTGCTGCGGGTCGAGGACGGCCAGGTCGCCGAGACCACCACCTTCGGCAGCGACCTGTTCCCCGCCTTCGGCCTGCCCGAAGTCCTGCCTGCTGGTTAGGACCGGCTCAAGAGAGCGGGGTGTACGGCTCGCCGTGCCCGGGCACGATCAGCGCGGGCCCGCGCTCCAGCAGCCGGGCCCGGGACTGGTCGAGCTGGTCCTGATCCTCGCCGAGCGGATCGTGGTCGGGGCCGTCCTTGGTCCACCACACGTGGGTACAGGCGACCAGGCCGGAATCGGTCTGGGCCAGCGTGGTGATGTCCTGCGCGGTGTGCCCGGGGGTGGTCATCAGCGACACCGACGGGCTCAGCTCGAACCCGTCGGCCGGGCGCATGGTCCACCCGTCCCGCTCGTAGATGGCCCAGAAGTCGTGGATCCGGACCTCCGGGAACAGCGCGGCGTTCACGGTGTGGTCCGGGTGGTGGTGGCTGAACACCACGTCGGTCACGCTGGCCGGGTCCACCCCCAGCTTCGCCAGCGGGTCCAGGATGAGGGACCGGTCGGCCACCATGCCGGGGTCGACCATGATCACCGCGTTCCCGTCCCGGATCAGCACCACCGTGCTGGCCACCTTCGGAAGGTCGGCGTATCCGGAGGTCAGTACGTCTACCCGTGCGCTCATGATCCCATCCTGTCGGCGGGCCGGCCCGATGGATAGGGGCCGGCCCGATGGATAGGGGCCAGGCCGCTGGACAGCGGTCAGCCCATCGGGTAGCGGTGAAATCCCACGGCGTACTCGCACCCGGCGCCCAGGCCCACGTAGCCCGCCATGTTGCGCAGGAACTCATCGGGATCGAAGTCGTTGCCCAGCCCGTCCAGGTAGGCCCGGTGTTCCCGCAGCGAGGCCACCCCGGTGCCGATGGTCGCGGTCACGTCGGCGAAGTGGGTGACGTCCTCGTTGGTGGCTACGTAAGCGTCCCGGATCGTCGGGCAGCGCGGCCCCGCCTCCGGGAACACCCACTCGTTGGCCGCGTCCCGGCAGGCGTCCAGCGTGGCCAGGCCCACCGCCCGGTGGTCGGCGTGGTTGACCGGCCCGTCCTCACCCCAGGTCAGGGCGAAGCTGGTCGTGATCACCACCTCGGGCCGCAGCCGCCGGAACGCGGCGGCCAGATCCCGGCGCAGCGGCAGCCCGTACTCCACCAGCCCGTCCCGGTGGTCCAGGAAGTCCACCTGGCTGACCCCCACCACCGCCGCGCTGCGCTGTTCTTCCTCGATCCGCAGCGGTCCCACCTGGTCCGGCGGCAGGCCCGCGATCCCAGCCTCGCCCCGGGTGGCCAGCAGATAGGTCACCGTCTTGCCCTGCCCGGTCCAGCGGGCGACGGCCGACGCCACCCCGTACTCCAGGTCGTCGGGATGGGCGACCACGGCGACGGCCCGGTCCCAGTCTTCCGGCAGCGGCTTCATGCGCCCACTGTCTCACGGGCCCCGTCGCGATCTGGCTACACGCCGTGTAACCAGGCCTCCGCACCCCGCTACCGCTGGTATCTTCCGCGAGAGAGCCGAGACCTGACCGTCGCCCCGGGACCCTGCGGAGAGTCATGACCAGCGCTGCCAACCGCGAGACTGGCCCCGCCGATCCGCCCGGCACCACGGCCGGGCCCGGCCCGGCTGATCAAGCGCCCGGGCGCCGGGACCGCCGCGGCGGTCACGTCCGCGCCGTGGCCGAATGGTGCGGGGTCCTGCTCATCGCCGTGCTGCTGGCCGCGGGCCTGCGCACGCTGGTGTTCCAGCCGTTCAGCATCCCCAGCGCGTCCATGGTCCCCACGCTGGACGTGGGCGACCGCATCCTGGTCCAGAAGGCCTTCTTCAACTGGCACAGCGTGCACGAAGGCGACATCGTGGTGTTCAAGCACCCGCCCGCCGACACCGATTGCAGCGGCCCGCAAGGCACTGACCTGGTCAAGCGGGTGATCGCGCTGCCCGGCCAGAGCATCTACTCGTCCGGCAACGAGATCTACGTCAACGGTCGCCAGGTGCCCGAAAATTATCTGCCGAAGGTGGATCCGCTGGGTCCGGCCATCCCCGGGGCCAGCGCCAGCGATCCGTACCAGGTGCCCGCCGGTGAGTTCTACGTCCTGGGCGACAACCGCGAGATCTCCTGTGACAGCCGCTACTGGGGTCCGGTCAAGGGCAGCACCATGGTCGGCAAGGCCGTCCTGCTCTGGTGGCGCGACGGCCACCCCGCCTTCCGCGGCCTGTAAACCGGAGCCCGCAGTACTAACCCAACCCCATGGGCCTCATAGGCCTCAGCCGTCGCAAGGGCCGTCGTCGTCCGGGCACGGCGTCTCCTCCGGCACCCGCTGCGCGTCGTAGACCTGGCGGGCCTCGTAGATGTCCCCGGCGTGGCTGTCGGCCCAGTCCATGAGCTGCTGAATCGTCTCCAGCAAGGTGGCACCCATCGGGGTCAGCGCGTAGTCGACCCGGGGCGGGATGATCGGGTGCATGGTCCGGGTCACCAGTCCGTCGCGCTCCAGCCCGCGCAGGGTCACGGTCAGCATCCGGCTCGTGATCCCGTCGATGCTGCGCCGGAGTTCGCTGAACCGGTGGCTGCCCTGGCCGAGCCGGTCGATCACGAACACCGACCACTTGTCCCCGACCCGGTGCAGCACGTCGCGGGCCCGGCAATCGGTGAGCGGAGGGCGCACGACGTTGCCGTCCGTCCCTTCTGTCCTGCTCATCCCGGTTACCGTCATGTAACCAGGATACAGGCTTTCCGCCGGAAGTTTAAGATTCAAGCAAAGAACTTGACGTTTCAAATATGCCGGTTACTATTAGGAACCGAAGCACGCATAAGAACTACCATTAACCCAGCCACAGTGATGGGAGAGGCCATGAGCACCGCTGCTACTGAGATTCCCGGTTACGTAGCCGGCACCTGGGCGATCGACCCGATCCACTCCGAGGTCGGCTTCAGCGTCCGCCACATGATGGTCAGCAAGGTCCGCGGCAAGTTCGAGAAGGTCGAGGGCACCTTCGTCACCGGCCCAACCGAGCTCGAGTCGAGCGTGAACGCCACCATTGACGCCGCGTCGATCACCACCAGCCAGAGCGACCGTGACAACCACGTCCGCAGCGAGGACTTCCTGCACGTCGAGAAGCACCCGCACATCACCTTCCAGTCCACCGGCGTCCGCGAGGACGGCGGCGAGTACTACATCGACGGCAACCTGACCATCCGCGACGTCACCCGCCCGGTCACCCTGAGCCTGGAGATCAACGGCTTCGGCCCCGACGCTTACGGCGGCACCCGGGCCGGCTTCTCGGCCAAGGGCGAGATCAGCCGCAAGGACTTCGGCGTCAGCTTCAACGGCGTCATCCCCGGCACCAACGGCGCCGTGGTCAGCGACAAGGTGAACCTGGACCTCGAGATCGAGGGCGTCCTCCAGCCCGCCGAGTAACTTTCACTTTCTGGGTCTTCCATCCAAGGCGCCACTCACCGCACCCTCGTGCGGCGAGTGGCGCCTTCGGCGTCCCCTGATAACAGCAAGAAGCGCCCGCGCCCCGGCCCCACCGCAGCTCCCCGGCCCGACCTCGCCCGGCCCGCTGAGCCTCCGCCCGGGACGGAGATCGCCTTCGTCGGTGAGCCCGAGCGCTTCCGCCGGCTCCCGGTACCGTGGTCTAGGGGCGGGGGGACCGGATGACCAGGACCGAATCGACCGGATCGGGCCCCAGCGCGGTGTAGGAGTGGGCCACGTCGCTGACCCACTGGGCGGCCTGGCCCGGGCCGATCTCAACTTCCTCATCCGGGCGGCCGACCCGGGCCCGGCCCGCCGTGACCAGCAGGTGCTCGGTCACGCCGGGGCCGTGAGCGGGGGAGCGGTAGTGCACCCCGGGCTTCAGGGACAGCCGGTAGACCTCCACCGTCTGGCCACCGTCGCGGCTCACGTCGAGCAGCCGGGCCGCGACGCCGGGGGAGGCGATCCGCACCCCGGGCCGGTCGGCGATCAGCGTCGCCAGCGGCACCCCGAGCGCGCCGGCCAGCGCGTACAAGGTGCCCATGGTCGGGTTGCGGGTCCCGTTCTCGATCTCGGACAGCGACCCCTTGCCCACCTGGGCCGCGGCCGCGAGCGCGCCCACCGACAGGCCACGCTCCTGCCGGGCCGCCCGCACTCGGTCGCCCACCAGCTGGGCCAGATCGTCCACGACACCGATCCTAGATAAATCTGTTCCATATACAGAACGCTCCACGCTAGTGTTCTGTATATGGAACAAACCGGCAAGTCGGCGGCGGGTAAGGCGAGCGGTCGCGGCATGGGTGAGGCCGGCGAGCCAGTCGCGCACGGGCCCGGCGCGCCAGTTGCCGGTGAGACCGTCAGGCCCGGCGCCGGGCAGATTGGCGCGCCAGTCGCGGGCCAGCCCGGCGAGCCCACCCCGGACCAGGCGGGCGAACCGGTTCCGGGCCCGACCGTCCCGGGGGCACCCGGGCGCCCGGTCCTGGCCGGCGTCCTCACCGCGCTGGTCGGCTTCACCAGTTCGTCGGCCGTGGTGCTGGCCGGCCTGCGCGGGGTGGGTGCCTCACCCGGGCAGGCCGCCTCCGGGCTGCTGGCCGTCTGCGTGACCCAGGCCCTGGGCATCCTCTGGCTGACCCGGCGGCACCGGATCCCGCTCACCCTGGCCTGGTCCACGCCGGGCGCGGCCCTGCTGGCCAGCACCGGGGTGGTCCACGGCGGCTGGCCCGCCGCCATCGGGGCGTTCCTGATCGTGGCCGCGCTCATCGTGATCACCGGCTTGTGGCCCCGCCTCGGCCGGCTGATCGCGGCCATCCCGGCGCCGATCGCCCAGGCCATGCTGGCCGGGGTGGTCCTCGACCTGTGCCTGGTCCCGGTGCGCGGCTTCGCGGCCCATCCCGGGCTGGTCGGCCCGATCGCGGCGACCTGGGTGATCATGCTCCGGCTGGCCCGCCGGTGGGCGGTGCCCGCCGCGTTCGCGGTCACCCTGGTCGTGATCGGCATCGACGCTGCCCGCCGCGCCGGCGTGCACGGGTCGATCCTGCCCCACCTGACCTGGACGACACCCACCGTGACCTGGGCCAGCCTGCTCAGCCTGGCCATCCCGCTGTACATCGTGACCATGGCCGGGCAGAACGTGCCCGGGGTGGCGATCATGGCCTCCTACGGCTATCAGGTGCCGTGGCGCGAAACCATGACCGTCACCGGCCTCGGCACCGCGGCCGGGGCCCTGGCCGGCGGGCACGTGATCAACCTGGCCGCGATCACCGCCTCGATGGCCGCGTCCCCCGAAGCCGACCCGGACCCGGGCCGTCGCTGGCTGGCGTCCTGGACCGCGGGCTGGGCCTACCTGGTGCTGGCCGCCTTCTCGGCCGCGCTGACCGTGTTCTTCGCGGCGGCGCCGCTCGACGTGGCCGGGGCCGTGGCCGGCCTGGCCCTGCTGGCCACGCTGTCGTCGGCCCTGGCCGGGGCGCTGTCGGCCAGCCAAGGCCGGGAGGCAGCCGCCATCACGTTCGTGGTCGCCGCCTCCGGACTGACGTTCCTCGGCATCGGCGCCGCGTTCTGGGCGCTGGCGGCCGGGTTGCTGGTCAGCGTGGTCACCAGCAGCCCGGCCGCTGCGTCCGTTACTTCACGCTTCCCGCGGTCAGGCCGCCGACCAGATAGCGCTCGATGAAGGCGAACAGCACCACCACCGGCACGATGCCGATGATCGAGGCCACGAACAGGTACTGGTACTGGGTCTGGTACAGGCCCACGAAGGCGTTGATCCCGACGGTCAGCGTCTCCCGGTTGGTGGTCGGGTTGTTGAAGATCGTCTCCGCGACCACGAACTCGTTCCAGACCTGGATGAACGTGAAGATCACGGCGGTCACGATGCCCGGCTTGGCCAGCGGCAGCACGACCCGGAACATGGTCCGCAGCCGCCCGGCCCCGTCGACCATGGCCGCGTCCTCGATCTCCTTGGGGATGCTGGCCAGGTAGCCGTTCAGGATCCAGATCGAGAAGGCCAGGTTGAACGCCGAGTCGACCAGGATCAGGGCCCAGTAGCTGTTCACCGCGCCGTTGACCAGGGTCACCTCGCGGTAGATGCCGATCACCAGCGCCACCGGGGCGAACATCTGGGTGATCAGCACCAGGTACAGGAAGGCCCGCTTGCCGCGGAACTCGTGCCGGGCGGTGTAGTAGGCGGCCGGGAGCGAGACCAGCAGCACGATCGCGGTCGAGACCGCCGCCACCACCAGGCTGTTCCACAGGTAGGTAGCCAGCGGGATGATCTTCCACACGTGCGCGAAGTTGGCCCACTGCCAGTGCGTCGGCAGGTACAGGGCCGGGTTGTGGAACAGATCCTGCTGGGACTTGACCGCCCCCAGGAACATGACCACGTACGGGGCCAGGAAGAACGCGGCGACGATGGCGCCCCCGAGCATCAGCCCGGCCGGCCGTACCGGCGTCCACACCCGCCCCAGGGCCTGCCCGAAGCGCTGACCCGGGCCGGGCTCCCGCGGGGTGGTGTGACTCAGGCCGCGACCTTCGGTGAAATCGGGATCAGGGGTGGCGGCCGATCGCTGGGGTGCGGCGGGAACCGGCGCCGACCGAGCCCCCAGGCCCGCATCGTGCCGCCGGGCCCCGCCAATCCCGCCAATCCCGCCAATCCCGCGAACCCTGCCAATCCCACCGGACTCACCAGGCACATCGGCCGCAGCCGCGGTCATGGCCGCCCCGGTCACCCGGGGCGCGAACACGGCCCGGGCCCGCCGGCGGAGGAAGCCGGGCCCCGAACGGCCGGTGCCGCCCTCGTCACCGGCGTTCCAGCGCACCCGGCGCAGGAACACGCTGACCGCGATGAGCAGGAAGACCACGTTGAGCACGGACATCGCGGCCGCCTCACCGACGTCGAGCCGGTAGGTGAAGGCGATCTTGTACATGAACGTGATCGTGGTGTCGGTCTGGTCGCCGGGCAGCTTCCCGGTGATGACCCAGATGATCGGGAACGAGTTGAACACGTAGATCACGTTCAGCACGGTCGAGGTCAGCAGGGCCGGCCGCAGCAGCGGGAACGTCACCTTGCGGTAGGTCTGCCAGGCGCCGGCCCCGTCGACCTTGGCCGCCTCGTACACGTCGGTGGGGATGGCCTGCAGCCCGGCCAGCATGACGAACGTGCTGAACGGGATGGACACCACGATGCCGACCACGATCAGGGCCCAGAAGTTGGTCGAGTTGTCCTGGTACCACTCGACCGGGGTGTGGATGATGCCCAGGTCCAGCAGGACCCGGTTGAGCATGCCGTAGGCGCCCTCGTAGATGTAGCGCCACACGGTGGCCGTCATGACCAGGGACGCGGCCCAGGGCACGATCAGCGCCCAGCGGACGATCCGCCGGCCCGGGAACCGCTTGTTCAGGAACTGGGCCAGTCCGAGCGAGACACCGATCGTGACCGCGACGACCAGCACCACCCAGATCACGGTGTTGAGCAGCACGTGGCCCAGGGCGGGCTCGTGGAACAGCGTCTTGAAGTTGCTGAACCCGGCCGAGCCCTCAGAGAACCCGATCGAGTTGAACTTGATGAACGACGTCCTGATCATCTCGATCGCGGGATACACGATGATCAGGGCGATCAGGATCAGGCTCGGGCCGAGCCAGCCGATCGGGCTCAGCCGGCGGCCCCAGGCCGCCGCCCGGTTCAGCATGGGGCGGCGCGGCAGCGGGGCGTCCCCGCTGCCGCGCCGCGATGCGGCGAAACTCATCCGGACGTTTGCGCGATCTGCTGGATCTGGCCGAGCACCTTGCTGGGGCTGGCCGACGGGGCCAGGGCCGTGCCGAGCTGGCTCTGCACGGTGCTCTGGACCTTGTTCCAGGCCGAGTTGGTGCCCGGGTAGAACTTGGCCGACGGCAGCAGCTTGATGCCGGGCCCGGTCACCGGGTCGCTGGCCATGGCCGCGCTGGCCGACTTGGTGGTGGGCAGGAAGCCCTCACCCTGGACGAACTGCAGGTAGTTGTTCTTCTGGTACACGAAGTCGAGGAACGCCTTGACCATCGCGGTGTTGCCCGGCTTCTTGAACGACATCAGCAGGTCCTGCACGCCCAGGGTGAACTGGGGAACGCTGGCACTGGCCGTCGGGAACGGCGCCGACGCCCACTGCACGGACGAGCCCTTCATCGAGGTCGACTGGAACGTGCCCAGCGGCATGACCGCGGTCATGGCCACCTTGCCCTGGGCGAACTCGGCCCAGCAGCCGTCGGTGCGGTTGGTCGAGCCCGGGTTCGGCTCGGTCACCTTGTCGGTGTTGGCCAGCTTGCGGACGAAGTTCAGTGCCTGCAGGTTCTTGGCGCTGTTGATCGTCCACTGGCCCGACCCGTTCACCCAGCCGCCGCCGTTGGACCACTGCCACAGTGACCACTCGGCCTGGGCCTCTTCCGACCCGAACGGCAGGCAGTAACCGATGTACCCGGCCTGCTTGGCCTTCTTGGCGTCGGTCTCCAGCTGGGCCCAGGTGGTGGGCGGCGAGCTGATCCCGGCCTTCTGGAACGCCTGCTTGTTGTAGCCGAGCGACCGCACGCTGGCGATCCACGGGATCGCGTACTGGGTGCCCTTGATCGAGTCGCTGCCCAGGAACGAGGACTCGAAGTCGGCCTCGGTGCTGGGCGACAGCACGTCCTTGGCCGGCTGGAGCAGGCCGGACGAGGCGAACGTGCTGTAGGCGTTGAAGTTCAGCACGTCCGGATAGTTGCGGGTCGAGACCATCGTCGGCACCTGCTGCAGCAGGGTGTTCCAGTCGATGACCTTGAGGTCGACCTTGATCTTGGGGTTGGCCTTCTCGAACCGGGCCACCAGCGCTTTCCAGTACGGCGTGGTCTTGGCGCTGTACTGGGCCATGACCACGCTGATGGTGCCGCTCGCGCTGCCGCCCGAACTGCTGTTGCTACTGCCACTGCTGCCGCCGCACGCGGCGGCCAGGCCGACGGCCGCCACTCCGGCCACGGCTCCTACGGCACGGGTCCATCGAGCACGTTGGGGCCACATTTTCTGCCCGGCCCCTCCGGCTCCACGCCTGATAGACATCTCCAAAGCCCTCCTGGTCACCTCGGCCGCTGGTCGAGCGGCGGGGGTTGCCTATTGTCTCGGGGACATATGAAAGGGTATTTATTAAATATTGCTGCATATGATGCTCCTGGCAGCCGTGGCGGTCAAGGCCGGCGCAGTTACAAACGCAACGCAAGTCAAGGTCGAGCGGGTACCAGCCGGAGGGGGTTGGATGGAGGCGTCGGCTCACGGCGGTCCGCCGCTGCTGCGCCAGATCAACAGCGCCCACGTGGTGGCGGCGCTGCGCGGAGCCGGCCCGCTGAGCCTGTCCGACCTGGCCACCCGGACCGGGCTGTCCCGCCCCACCGTGGGCCAGGTGGTCGAGCAGCTGCACGCGGGCGGCCTGCTGGCCTGGGTCGAGCCGGGCCAGGACGGGCTGCCCCGGTCCGGCCGCCCGGCCCGGCTGGTGCGGTTCCGGGCCGAGGCCGCCCACGTGGTCGGCATCGACATCGGGCGGCACAAGGCCCTGGTCACCGTGGCCGATCTGGCCGGCACGGTGGTGGCCGAGCACCGCGAGGACGCGTCCGGGGCCAGCAGTAGCGCCGACCTGCTGGCCGTGCTGCGCACCGCGGCCCGCCAGGCGCTGGCCCAGGCGGGCATCCGGCGCACCGACGTGGCCAGCGTGGCCGCGGGCACGCCCGGCCTGGTCGACTGGCCACGCGGCGCGGTCATGCTCGCGCCCGGCCTGCCCGGCTGGAAGATCGAGCTGGCCCGCGAGCTGCGCCGCTCGTTCCGCTGCCCGGTGCAGGTGGAGAACGACGCCAACCTGGCCGCGCTGGCCGAGCGGCGGCACGGGCTGGCCCGCGACGCGCACACGCTGGTGTTCATCTACTGGGGTGAACGGGTCGGCGCCGGCGTCCTGATCGGCGACCAGCTGCACCGCGGGGCGGCCAACGCCGCCGGTGAGATCGGCTTCCTGGCCGTGGAGGAGGGCGCCACCGCCGCGCCCGATCAGCTCGGCCGCGGGCCGTTCGAGCGCATGGTCGGGGCCGAAGCCATCGTCGAGGCCGGACGGGAAGCGGCCGCCCGGCACGGCGGGCTGCTGGCCGGGCTGGGTCCGCACGGGCTCGACCCGCGCGGAGCCGAGGCCGTGTTCGCGGCGGCCGCCCAGGGCGACCCGGCCGCGGTCGAGGCCGTGCACACGATCGCCCGCCGGTTCGCCCGTGGCCTGGCCCCGGTCCTGCTGGTCCTCGACCCGGACCTGGTCGTCATCGGGGCCGGGGTGTCCCGGGCCGGCTCGGCCCTGCTGGCCGAGATCCAGGACAGCGTGGGCCCGCTGACGCTGGTCCCGCCACGACTGGAGCTGTCCAAGCTGGGCGACGAGTCGGTGGCCCTGGGCGCGGTCGAGCTGGCCCTGGCCGACGCCGAGACCCGGCTGCTGCCCGCCCCCGGCTATCCGGCCTGACCGGCCCAGACCGGCTAGGCCAGACCGGCTAGGGGCCGGCTAGCGGCCAGACCGGCTAGCCGGCGGTCCAGGGCCGGAGCTTTTCCGGGTTGCGGATGGCCCAGATGCGGGTGATCCGGCCCTCGGTGATCCCGAACGCGAACACGGTGACGGTGACCCCGTCCTGCAGCATGACCAGGCCGGGCTGGCCGTTGACCGTGCGCTCCAGCAGGGTCACGCCGGCCGGGCGCAGGCGGCCGAGGTTTTCCAGGTAGGCCCCGATCTGATCGGCGCCCTCGATCGGGTGCAGCGCGGCCGCGACCAGCCCGCCGCCGTCGGCGATGACGGTGGCGTCCGGGTCCAGCAGGCCGACCAGAGCCTTGATGTCCTGGGCCTCCCAGGCCCGCTTGAAGTCCCGGACCACACTGGCCTGCTGTGCCTCGGGGGCGGTGGGCGCCTCGGCCGCGCGGACCCGGCGCCGGGCCGACGTGGCCAGCTGGCGGCAGGCCGCCGGGCTGCGGCCGGTGATCCGGGCCACCTCCGGGAAGGGATAGCCGAACACGTCGTGCAGCACGAACGCGACCCGCTCGGCCGGGGTCATGGCGTCCAGCACGACCAGGAACGCCATGCTGACCGACTCATCCAGGGTGACCCGGTCGGCCGGGTCGGCCGGGAGGCTGCCGGTGCCGCTGCTGGTCCACTCCCCGGGCTCGGGCAGCGGCTCTGGTATCCACTCGCCGACGTAGCGTTCGCGCCGGGCCCGGGCCGAGCGCAGCAGGTCCAGGCAGATCCGCGTGGCCACCGTGGTCAGCCAGGCTCCCGGGGTTTCGATGGCGTCCTGCTGCGGACGCGACAGGGCGTACCAGCGGGCGTAGGTCTCCTGCACGGCGTCTTCGGCCTCGGCCAGGGACCCCAGCAGGCGGTAGGCCAGGTTGAGCAGCTGGCGGCGCTCGCTCATGACCGCGCTCAGGCCCGCGTCCGCCTCGCCGTGCCCCGATCCGGTGCTCATGGTGTCGCCCCTCCTGGTCGCCCTCTGTCTACCAGCCCGACGAGACAGCGCCCCGGAGTGTGAGGGCCTCACAGTCCGGCGGGCCGTCTCGTCGGAGCGGCGAAGACGACCAAGGAGGCAACCATGCCAGCACCATCGCAGCAGCTAGCCACTCTGGCCGGGTCCTGGGCCCTGGACCCGGCCCGGTCCAGCGTCCGGCTGACCAGCAGGGCCCTGGGCCTGATCCCGGTGCGCGGTGAGTTCCATGAGGTCAGCGGGACCGGCACCATCGGGCCGGACGGAACCGTCCGCGGCACCCTCACCGTGGCCACGGCGTCCATCGACACCAAGAACGCCAAGCGCGACGTTCATCTGCGCTCGGCCGACCTGTTCGACAGCGACCAGTACCCGGACATCACCTTCGTGGCCGAGACCGCCCGGCTGTCGGGCCAGGACGCGGTGGTGACCGGCGCGCTGACCGTTCGCGGCGTCACCCGGCCCCTGACCTTCGACGCGGCCGTGTCGATCCGGGGCGACGGCGAGATCGGGCTGGACGCGACGGTCCGCATCAACCGGGCCGACTTCGGCCTGACCTGGAACGTCCTGGGGACCGCGTCGATGCTGAGCACCATCACCGTGCAGGCCATCTTCACCCCGGGGACGCGCTGATGAGTGACTTCCAGGCCATCGCCGACCGGGTTGAGATCGAGGCCCTGCGCGGCGAGTTCACCGACGGGGCCATGATGCGGGACTACGACCGGGTCGCCGCCCTGTTCACCCCGGACGGAGCGCTGCGGATGCCCAACATCCCGGCCGAGCTCATCGGGCCCGAGCAGATCCGGGCCTTCGGGCGGCGGGTGCCGGAGATCGTGGAGTTCCTGGTCCAGACCACGCACCCGGGCACGATCCAGCTGGCCGGGGACACCGCCACCGGCCGGGCCTACCTGCAGGAGGTCGGCCGGACCCGGGACGGCCGGTCCGAGCTGAACTTCGCCATCTACCACGACCGCTACCGGCGCACCGCTGGCGGCTGGAAGTTCACCGAGCGCGTGTACGAGGTCCGCTATCACGACACCACGCCCCTGGCCGGGGAGGGGAGCCCAGTGGGCAAGGGCGCTGTCTAGGGCGCGGGCTCAGGTCCAGCCCAGGGTGGCGGGCACCATGTACAGGCCGAACCCGATCACGGTCAGGCACAGGCCGGTGCAGACCGCCCGGTAGGCGCCCCGCATCCGGTGTTCCGGCGGTAGCGCTTTGCGCTCCAGGATCAGCAGGAACCCGAGCACGATCGGCAGCAGCAGCGCGTTCATCACCTCGACGTCCACGGCCAGCCTCACCAGGTTCACGCTGGCCAGGACCAAAATGGCCCCGGCCACGTGGGCCAGGCCGTAGACCAGGTAGAACTTGGCGTTCTTGCGGTTGAGCCGCTGGTTCAGGCTGTGCTTCCAGCCCAGCACCTCGGCGATGCCCCACGACCCGGCCAGCGAGACCACGATCGCGGCCACCAGCGCGCCACCCAGAACGGCCGCCCCGACCAGCACCTTGGCCGTGGTGGTCCCGATGACTGGGCGCGAGCCCACTGGTCAGCTGGCCCACGGTGTTGAGGGCCGCGCCCCGGTTGACCTTGAAGATCGTGGCCGCGAAGGCCACGATGACCACGATCATGATGGCCTGGGTGATGACCGCGCCGACCGCGGTGTCCCGCCGCTCGGCCCGCAGCATGGACGGCTTCAGGCCTTTGTCCACGATCGCGCTCTGCTGGTAGAAGATCATCCACGGCATGACCACCGCGCCGACGTTGGCGGCCAGCAGGTACACGTAGGACCTGTGGCCCAGCGGCAGCGTGGCCAGCCCGTGCAGCAGTTCGTGCCCGCTGGGGTGGGTCAAGATCATGGCCGGGATGAAGGCCAGCTCGGCCAGGCCGACGGCGATGCCGATCCGCTCCACCCGGCGGTAGCTGCCGGTGAAGGCCAGCCCGAGCAGGAACGCCGTCGTCACCGGGATCGTCACCCAGCGGGACACCCCGAACAGCTCGCCCACCCCGGCCACCCCGGCGAACTCGGTGAGCAAGGCCCCGATCGAGGACGCCAGCAGGGTGCCCGCGGAAACCAGGCCCCAGCCCAGGCCGAACTGCTCGCGGATGAGCTTGCCGTGCCCCTTCCCGGTCACCACCCCGAGCCGGACCACGATCTCCTGGGCCATGAACAGGATCGGGATCAGCACCAGCTGGGGCAGGACCATCGCGTAGCCCCACTGCGCACCGGACTGGGCCGCGGTGATCAGGCAGCCCGCGTCGGTGTCGGCCAGCATCACGATGAGGCCCGGCCCCCACACCGCGAGCATCGTCAGCATCCGCCGCTGGACCTGCCCCGGGTCTGCGTGATCAGCTGGTACGACGCGGGTGTCTGGGGCGGCCAACAATCCTCCTGGACGGCGAAACGGCGACGAAACGAAGGTAAGGCTTACCTAAATACGACGATCACAGTAGTGGCAGCGTTCCCGGGGATGTCAAGCCCTCCGGGCTTAAGATGGCCGGTGTTTGACGAACCACTGGTAGTGACGGAGCCAACGGAGGCCGCGTAATGCCATCGGGACCCACGTTCGTGATCGTCGGAGCCTCGCTCGCCGGGGCCAGGGCCGCGGAGGCGCTCCGCACGGAGGGGTTCGAGGGGCAGATCGTCCTCATCGGCCACGAGCCGCACTACCCGTACGAACGGCCCCCGCTGTCCAAGGGCTACCTGCAGGGTAGCGAGGGGCGCGACTCGATCTTCGTCCACGAAGAAGGCTGGTACGCCGAGCACCGCGTCGACCTGCGCCTCGGGGCCGGGGTGACCGCGATCGACCGCGAACTGCGCCAGCTCACCCTGAGCACCGGCGAGACCGTGGGCTACGACAAGCTGCTGCTCACCACCGGGGCCACCCCCACCCTGCTGCCGGTGCCCGGGGCCGGGGCCAACGGCGTCCAGTACCTGCGCTCAGTCGATGACAGCGAGCGGCTGCGCGAGACCCTGGCCGCGGTGTCCAGCGTGGTCATCGTGGGCGCGGGCTGGATCGGCCTCGAGGTGGCCGCGGCCGCCCGCAACGCCGGCGTCGCCACCACCGTGGTCAGCATGGAGGAGCAGCCGCTGCTGGCCGTGCTCGGCCCCGAGGTGGCGCCCGTCTTCGCCGACCTGCACCGTGAGCACGGCGTCGACCTGCGCCTGGGCACCGAGGTGGACCGGATTCTGGTCAGCGCGGACGCCGCCACCGGGGTCCGGCTGGCCGACGGCAGCGAGCTGTCGGCCGACGCGGTGATCGTCGGCATCGGGGTCACCCCGGCCGCCGAACTGGCCGAGGCGGCGGGCCTGGACGTGGACGGCGGGGTACTGACCGACGCCGGCCTGCGGACGTCCGACCCCGACATCTACGCGGCCGGCGACGTGGCCCGGGCCTACCATCCGCTGATCGGTACCCGGCTCCGGGTCGAGCACTGGGCCAACGCCCGGCACCAGCCGGTGGCGGCGGCCCGGTCCATGCTGGGCCAGGACGTGGCCTACGACCGGCTGCCGTACTTCTTCTCCGACCAGTACGACCTGGGCATGGAGTACACCGGCTACGTCACCCCGGACGGCTACGACCGCGTGGTCTTCCGCGGCGACGTGGGCAAGCGCGAGTTCGTCGCGTTCTGGATGTCCCACGGCCAGGTCCTGGCGGGCATGAACGTCAACATCTGGGACGTCACCGACGACATCCGCGACCTGATCCGCGACGGCCTCCCGGTCAACCCGGAACGCCTGGCCAACCCGGACATCCCCATCCTCGACACCCGCGCCAAGTCCTGACCGCGCGCCTGGGCCTCGCCACCCTCGGGCGAGGCCCAGCGCGCTGGCTCACCGGGCCTCAATCACCCCGGCAACCCCCGCGCCCCAGGAGCCCACGCGCCCCGGACCAACGCCCCAGCGTCCCACGCGCCCCGGCAACCACACGCGCCCCAGCACTCACGCACCTCAGGAGCCTCAGCGGCCTAGGCGATGCGCGGTGCGCTCCAGGTGCTCACGCATGATCTTGGACGCGGTGTCCACGTCCCGGCGCCGGACCGCCTGGATGAACTGCTCGTGCTCGCGCGTGCCCAGGCCGCCCATTTCCGGTGCGGCCTCGTGGGCCTGCTGCAGCGACATCAGGATCGGGCCGCGGAACGACTCGACCAGCATCACGACGGCCGGGTTGTGCGTGGACTGCGCCACCCGGATGTGGAACTCCAGTGACATGTCCATCGAGTAGTCGCCGGCCGCCAGCGCCGCCTCGGACCGCTGGCAGATCGCCTCCAGCTCGGCCAGGTCCTCCTCGGTGGCCCGCTCGCAGACCAGCGGCACAAGGCCGGCCTCGAGGATCATCCGGACCTCGGTCACGTCGGCCGCGCTGATCACGGACAAGGTGAGCAGGTCGGCCAGGCCCTCACCGACCCGATCACTGGACGGCGCGGTCACGAACGCCCCGCCCCGGGCCCCGACCCGGATCTCCACCAGGCCGCTGGACTCCAGCATGCGCAGGGCCTCGCGCACCGTCACCCGGCTCACGCCGAAGCGCTCGCACAGATCCCGTTCCGGTGGCAGCCGGTCACCCGGCTTGAGCTGACCCTGCCGCATCAGCAGCCGGATCTGGTCGACGATGATCTCAGAAATTCGGCCCACGCTGACCCGGCTGAACAGTCCCGGCTCCGCGGGGGAA
Organism: uncultured Actinomycetes bacterium; assembly: GCA_963828445.1. Taxonomy (GTDB): domain Bacteria; phylum Actinomycetota; class Actinomycetes; order Streptosporangiales; family Streptosporangiaceae; genus Bog-532. Next base: position 242,008 of record CAWHFP010000021.1, on the reverse strand, counting down.
GGGACAACCGCTGCCGCCTTGGCCTGGGTGGTCTCCCGTGACCCAGCCATCGGTCAACCTCCTTCTGCCCACGCCGCGTATTCCGGACCTTCGTGGGCTTCTGCCCACCACGCCCTTACCGACGCAGCTAGATCGTTCACTCTACGTTAGGCATTATGGTTCGGCCAAATATCCTGGCCGCGTGCCCGGGGTCATGCCGACCCCGAGTTTTCACGCGCGTCCGACCGCAGGCGTGACTTGAAATTTCTACTAACTAGTCAGTATCGGGCACAACCCCCAAATCCGGGGGCCCAATGGTCAGCCCGACGGTCTGGTTGTAATCATCAGCCGCGCCCGGTCGCTTCCAGCGGCCAGGGCGGCCCGGATCTGAGCCGCCACTTCCTCGGGTGCGGTCCGGATCTGCCGCGGCGTGAAGTGCAGCAACAGCACGCCCCGCGCGACCAGCCGGTCATGCCGGGCCATCGTCCGCTGCCAGTCCCCAGCCGGGTAGTGGTACGCCTTCGAGTCCACCTCCGCCCCTACCCCCGCCTCTTCCCACCACGCGTCCACGATGGCGATCAGCGTCTTCCCCGCGTACAGCCGCGCATTGAACACCGGCATCGGAATCTTCCCGCGCTGGATCAACCTCCGCAGATCCCCCTCCGGCGCCGACCTGATCCCCGCCCGAACCTCCCCTAACGCCGCCCGCAGCAGCGCCGACCCATTGCGCGGTCCCTGCTCCAGCTCCCTGACCAGCAAGTCGATTGAGCACCGCTGCTGCTGCACCGCCTGCGCCACCAGCGCCCGCACATCCCGCTCCACCGTCAAACTTCGCGCGGCATCGGCCACCGCCCGCTCGGCCCGGGCATAGCGGACCTCGCCCGCCACGCAGACCTCCGGCGGCATCCGGGTGCTTTGCTGCACCCGTGCGAACCCGGTGCTCTGCCGTCTGACCTGTGGAGGCACCAGCACGTCGACGGGGCCCGCGTCTGGTACCAAGAAGCCGTGTCGCCGGGCCGCAGCTAGCCCGGTGAGTACGCTCCTGGGCCCGGCGTGGATAAGCGCCGCCATCTCCCGCTGCTCGGCCACAACCGGCCCGGTCAAGGCGGCATAAACCCCAGGGAGCAACCGACGCCACGGGCCGCCGGGCCGGATCCGGTGCTGCACGGCGGCCGGCGTGAGGCCGCACGCGAGGGCTTGATCGCGCCCGATGATGTGGTGCTGGCGGCGCAGGATGTCCGCTAGGCGCCGTCGGTCGTAGGTGGCGGTCCGGCTCATGACCTGAGGTTCCTACGCCCCTACGACAATCGCCCCCGAGTCCGGTCGGCCCAACCGCATCAATTGCGCATTCGATGCGGTAAGAACCGTTGCAAACGCGCATTCGATGCTGTTGCGCGGCTCTGGCCCCCGGGCTCGCCGCCCCGGCTCTGGCCCCGGGTTCGCCCCCGTCTCTGGCCTCCGGCTCGCTCCGGCTCGGCCTCCGGGCTCGCCACCCCAGTTCGGGTGCTCACAGCGGAGCCGAGCACCGCGATGGGCTTCCGGCATTCGCGCCGGCGCCGGGCCGGGCGCCGCAATGACCGCCCCGCAATTCGCTTGCCAGGCGGCATGTATCTGATGCAAAATGGTATGACCTTAGTCCGCAACGGGAGGAGCCTGGTGTCGCATCCGCATAGCACCGCCCCGGAACACGATGTGGACGCGCTCATCGTGGGCGCCGGGCCGGTCGGTCTGTACGCCGCCTACTACGCCGGGTTCCGCGGGCTGTCCGTGGCCGTGCTGGACTCGCTGCCGGAGATCGGCGGCCAGGTGTCGGCGATGTACCCGGAGAAGCTCATCTATGACGTGGCCGGCTTCCCGGCGGTCAAGGGCCGGGACCTGATCACCCGGCTGGCCGACCAGGCCGGCCGGTACGACCCGCAGTACGTGCTGGGCCAGGAAGCCCGCGGCCTGCACTACGAAAACGGCGCCCCCGTGGTCACCACCTCGGCCGGCGAGAGGATCCGGGCCAGTTTCGTCGTGGTCACCGGCGGCATCGGCACGTTCACGCCCCGCCCCCTCCCGGCCCTGGCTGGTTTCGAGGACCGCGGCCTGGCCTACTTCGTCCCCGAACCCCAGCAGTACCAGGACCGCGACGTGGTCATCGTGGGCGGCGGCGACAGCGCGTTCGACTGGGCGCTCACCCTGTCCCCGGTGGCCCGGTCGGTGACCGTGGTGCACCGCCGGGCCGCCTTCCGAGCCCACGAGGCCCTGGTCCGCCAGGTGCGAGAGCTGCCGGTCTCGGTGGTGACCAACGCCGAAGTCGTGGCCGCCTCGCACCACCAGGGCTGGCTCGATGCCGTCGAAATCCTGGACAAGCGCAGCCGCCAGACCACCCGGCTGACCACTCAGGGGGTCATCGCCGCGCTCGGGTTCACCGCCGACATCAGCGCCCTGCAGTCCTGGGACCTGGAGGTGGCCGACCGCCGGCTGGTGGTCGGCACGTCGATGGCCACCAACCGGGACCGGATCTACGCCGCCGGCGACATCACCGAGTACCCGGGCAAGGTCCGGCTGATCGCGGTCGGGTTCGGGGAGGCCGCCACCGCGGTCAACAACGCGGTGGCCGCGCTCGACCCCACCGCCAGCCTGTTCCCGGGCCACTCCAGCGACAGCGACAGCGACTCCGCCCGCCCCGCTCCCGCCGCCGTGGCGGCCTGACCCCAACGGCCAACGGACCCAGGACCACGCCATGCCCTACTTCATCGCCGCCCCCTGCATCGACGTCATGGACAAGTCCTGCATCGAGGAGTGCCCGGTCGACTGCATCTACGAAGGCGACCGCAAGCTCTACATCAATCCCCGGGAGTGCATCGACTGCGGCGCCTGCGAGCCGGTCTGCCCGGAGACCGCCATCTTCACCGACATCAAGGCGCCCGCCGAGGTGACCGAGTTCGCCGGTGACAACCAGCGGTTCTTCGCCGAGCCGCTGCCCGGCCGGGACGCCCCGGTGGGCAACCCGGGCGGCAGCGCCAAGCTCGGCCCGGTCGGCGAGGACACCCCGCTGGTCCACGCTTGGCCACCCTCGACTTGACAACCGGCCAAGAGGTATAACAGTTAGACCGATAGCTCAAGCCGCGCACAGACCGCGTACAGGCCGCGCCAAAGCCGCGCACAGGCCGGCCGCGCCAGAAGCCAGAGCCAGAGCCAGAAGCCAGAGCCAGCACAGCCAAAGGAGCATCGTGGCGAAAAAGGGACGGGTGTTTCTCCGGGGCATCACCTCGGAGCAGTACGGCCTGAAGGAGTTCCGCACGGCCCAGCTGGCCGCCCCCCGGGTGCGCAGCGACGAGGTCGTCACCGACGACGCCTCGGTGGGCCACTCCGGCGACTCCGACCAGTCCCGCACCTGGTGGCGAGTGGGGCCGGGCGACGACCCGTTCCTGACCCAGTCCCTGCAGGTGCACTTCGTCCAGCTGCCGCCGCGTTCCTCCAACGCCGGTCACGGTCACCAGAACGAGGCGGCCTTCTACATTCTCGAAGGCCGCGGCTACGAGATCCACGATGGTCAGCGTTACGACTGGGCCAAGGACGACCTGGTCCTGGTCCACACCGACTCGGTGCACCGCCACTTCAACCCCTACGACGAGACCGCCACCGCCCTGGTCATGAAGGCCAAGTGCGCGTGGATGTACCTGGGCCTGCTGCAGCAGGGCAAGAGCGGCCCGATTCCCGACGGGGACAAGTTCGGGCCCCGCGAGGACTGGTCCCGGATCTGGACCCCGGGTGTGCAGCAGCGCCGCAAGGTGGTCAAGCCGTCCGACACCGTGTGGGAGACCACCCCGCTGGGCCGGGTCCGGGTGCTGTCCTCCCCGGAGACCACCGACGTGCGCACGTTCAGCGTGGACTGCTTCGAGCTCGAGATTCCGGCCGGCAGCCGGTCCGGCAAGCGCTGGCACATGGCCGACGAGGTGCTCTACGTGCTGGGCGGCTCCGGCTACAGCCTGCACTGGGAGGTCGCGGCCGAGCTGGACGAGAAGTACTACGCCCGGATCGCCACCGAGCCCACCCGGCACGAGATCACGGCCGGGGACACCCTCTACGTCCCGCAGAACACCATCGCCCAGCACTTCAGCGCCGACGGCCAGCCGCTGCGGCTGCTGTCCGGCCAGAACCGGCTGTTCAAGCAGCTCGGTTACGACCGGGTCGCCTACCTGGAGAACGCCCCCGAGTTCAGCCACGAAGCCACCAGCGAAGCGGTGCGGGTATGACCGCTCAGGGGACCGAGCAGGGCCAGGCCGCCGCCGCGATCTGGCGCGAGACCAGCTTCGCCCGGGACTGGGCGGCCGGGGACTCGTTCCGCGACCAGCTCGCCTTGCCCCGGCAGATGGCCGCGGTGATCATCGCCGGCGACAACCCGGAGCCGGGCACGGTCGTCGACATCGGCGCGGGCCCGGGTGACTTCCTGGCCGTCATGCTGGAGCAGTTCCCGGGCGCCCGCGGCGTCTGGACCGACGCGAGTGAGCCCATGCTCGACCTGGCCCGGGAGCGGCTGGCCCCGTTCGGCGACCGGGTCACGTTCGAGATCGTCGACATGACCGCCCTGGACGGCAGCCCGATCCCGGCCGGCGCCGACATCATCACCACCTCCCGGGCCGCCCACCACCTGGACGCCCCCGGCCTGGCCGGGTTCTACGCCGCGGCCGGGAACCTGCTGGCTCCCGGCGGCTGGCTGGTCAATCTCGACCACATCGGCCCGCCCGACGTGTGGAACACGCGATTGCGGGCAGCCCGCAAGCGGTTCGGGGCCCCGTCCAACGGCCCCTCGCACCACCACAACTACCCACTCACCAGCGTCGATGACCACCTGCGGGCGCTCGCCACGGCCGGGTTCACCGACGTCGAAGTGGCCTGGCGGGCCTTCTTCACCTGCCTGTTCATGGCCCGGAAGGACTCCTGATGCTCAAGCAGGAGATCAACGAACTCCTCACCCAGACGGGTCCCGGCACGCCGATGGGGGATCTGTTCCGGCAGTACTGGATCCCGGCCATGCTGGCCGAGGAACTGCCCGAGAACGACTGCCCGCCGGTCCGGGTCAAGCTGCTGTCCGAGCGGCTGATCGCGTTCCGGGACACCGAAGGCCGGTACGGGCTGATGGACGAGTTCTGCGCCCACCGCGGCGTGTCGCTCTGGTTCGGCCGCAACGAGGAGTCCGGCCTGCGCTGTACGTACCACGGCTGGAAGTACGACGTGAACGGCCAGTGCGTCGAGATCCCGTCCGAACCCGCCGAGCGGGAGAGCGCGCTGTGCAAGAAGATCAAGCTGCGCAGCTACCCGATGGTCAAGCTCGGCGACGTGCTCTGGACCTACATGGGTGACCCGGCCACCACCCCGGATCTGCCCGAGTGGGAGTTCGCCCGGGTGCCGGCCGAGAACACCTTCACCTCCAAGCGCTGGCAGGAGTGCAACTGGCTGCAGGCGCTGGAGGGCGGCATCGACTCCAGCCACGTGTCCTGGCTGCACTCCGGCGGCCTGAAGAGCGACCCGCTGTTCAAGGGGGCTCAGGGCAACAAGTACAACCTGGCCGACCTGAAGCCGTTCTTCGAGGTCGTCGAGTCCGAGGGCGGCCTGTTCATCGGGGTCCGCCGCAACGCCGACGGCGACAACTACTACTGGCGGATCACCCCCTGGGTCATGCCCAGCTTCACGATGATCCCGCCCCGCGGTGACCACCCGGTGCACGGGCACTTCTGGATCCCGATCGACGACGAGAACTGCTGGGTGTACAGCTTCGACTACCACTCGACCCGGGCCCTCACCGAGGCCGAGCGGCAGGCCATGCTGGACGGCCACGGCGTGCACAACGAGTACGAGCCCGGCGGCAGCTACCGGCCGCTGGCCAACAAGGACAACGACTACCTGATGGACCGCGCGGCCCAGAAGCGAGGCGACACCTACTCCGGGGTCAAGGGCATCGCCATGCAGGACGCGTCGCTGCAGGAGAGCATGGGCCCGATCGTGGACCGGACCAAGGAGAAGCTGGTCTCCACCGACAGCGGCATCATCATGGCCCGGCGCAAGCTGTGGCGGGCCGTGGAAGCCCTGCGCGACGAGGGTGAGCGACCGCCCGGGGTCGACGTCAAACACCAGAGGGTCCGGTCCGCGGCCGTGGTGCTGCCCAAGGATCAGGCGTTCATCGAAGGCTGCCGCGAGGCCCTCGAAGTCCAGCCCGGCGTCAAGCACGCCTCGGTCTGACCGGATGACCACCACCACCCTGGCCCGTCAGCCCACCCTGGCCAGCAGCTGCGCCCGGGCCGCGACCGCGGCCGAGGCCCGGTTCCGCATCGACTACCCGGACACCTCGCACCGCGACTCCCGGGTCATCGCGCTGGACCCGCGCACGGCCGGCCTGGCCCGCCAGCTGGCGGCCCGTCAGCCCTGGCGTGGCGGGCACTTCCTGGTCCTGGACCAGGTGGTGCCGGCCGGCGACGACACCCGGCTGCGGACCACCGGCGGGGCCGAAGTCCGGCTCGGCGACGAACTGGCCGACGCCGACGTGGTGGTCATGCTGGCCGGGCCCACCGGCGACCACGGCGCCAGCGCCGAGGCGGCCGCGGTGATCGGGGACGCCTGCGCGGCCCGCTCCATCATGTCGGCCGGGCTGGTCGTGCCGGGTCCAGGGCAGCACCGCCGACGTGGTGTCGGCCCTGCGGCCCAACGCCATGGTGCTGGTCATCTTGCGGGAAAGCGACGACGTGGCCGAAGTCCTGTCGGCCCTGCGGGTCTAGGGGCGGGCCGTGGCCGATCGGGTGACGGTGCCGGCGTTGCACCACATGAAGACCCAGGGGCGCAAGATCGTCGGCGTGGTGGCCTGGGACTTCCAGGTGGCCCGGATCGCCGACCGGGCCGGGGTGGAGATCGTCTCGGTCGGGGACTCGGTGGGCGTGAACCTGTGGGGCCAGCGCAACCCGCTCGAGGTCACCATGGAGCAGATGCTGGTGGTGGCCCAGGCCGTGCGCCGCGGCACCGCCCGCGCCCTGGTCAGCGTGGACCTGCCGTTCGGCCCGGTCCAGGAGGGAACCGCCGCCGCGGTCCGCGCCGCGATCCGGATGGCCAAGGAAGCCGGAGCCGACCTGGTCAAGATCGACGCCGCGCCGGACTTCCCGGACGCGGTGTCGGCGGTGGCCCGGGCCGGCATCCCGGTCTGGGCCCAGTTCGGGGTCACCCCGCAGACCGCGCTCCGGCACGGCCTGGACTACCAGGCCATGTTCACCGCGGGCGCGCAGCTCCCGGCCAGCATGACCGACGAACTGGTCCGCCAGGCCCAGGACCTGGAGGCGGCGGGCGCGGCCCTGCTCGACTTCACCAACTCCGGCCCGGCCGCCGGGCCCGCAGTAGCTAACGCTGTCGCGATCCCGGTCATCGGCGGCGCGGGCGGCGGCCCCTGGCTGGACGGCCGGGTCCGGATGGCCCACGCCGCCATCGGCTACGCCGCCGCCACCCTCGACGACAAGCCCGACACCTACGCCTACGTGGCCCAGACCACGCTGGACGCGCTCACCGCGGTCGCCGACGACGTGCGGTCCGGCCGCCACATCCGGGGTGACGCGTGCCGGTAGCCGTGGTCGACGGGATCGCCACCCACTACGAAGTGGCCGGGTCCGGGCCGCCGCTGCTGATGTTCTCCCCGGGCGGCTTCAACGCGGTCGCCGCCAACTGGACGTCGTTCAGCCTCTACCAACGGCTGCGCCTGCTGGACCACCTGACCCGCGACTACACCTGCATCACCTTCGACCGCCGCGAATCCGGGGCCTCCGGCGGCCGGGTCGAGCGGATCACCTGGCGCCACTACGCGGCCCAGGGCAAAGGCCTGCTGGAGCACCTGGGCCTGGCCTCGGCCCACCTGATGGGCGGCTGCGTCGGCTGCTCGGTGGCGGCCACCTTCGCCACCGAGTACCCCGGCGCCACCCGGTCGATGATCTTGTACTCCCCGGCCGGCGGCCCCCGCTACCGGGTCCGCCAGCACGAGCGGTTCGCCACCCACCTGGCCTACGCCGCCGAACACGGCCCGTCCGGCGTGGCCGACCTGGCCGCCCGGTCCCAGGCCAGCTTCACCGAAGACCCCCGGGTCGGGTTGTGGGCCCCGGTCCTCCGCTCCGACCCGGCGTTCGCCCGCGAGTTCGCCGCCCAGGACCCGGCCTCGTACCTGACCGTGGCCGGCGGCCTGGCCCGCACCCTGTTCGACCGCGACACGGTGCCCGGCCCAGAACCCGAAGATCTTTTTATATCGAAGGTTGCTTCGCTGGTCGTCCCGGGCCAGGACGGCTCCCACGCCCCCTCGGCAGCGCGCTACCTGCAAGAGTGCCTGCCCCACGCGGAGTACTGGGACGCCCCCGTCCCCGAGCAGACCGCCGACACGGCCCCCCAGCGGATCCTGAAGTTCCTGGCCTCGGCGCGTTAGCGCTCGTGGCCCGCCCGGAGCCAGGCGATGTAGTCGGCCGCCGCGCGCTCGGTGTCGTAGGCGGGCTGGTAGCCGGTGTCCTGCTGCAGGCGGGTGATGTCGAGCCAGCTGCGGTGGCGGTCCCCGCCGGCGGCTAGCTCCAGTTGCGCGTCTGGGACGGCCGTCTTGATCGCGGCGATGACCTCGGCGTTGCTGGTCGCGTGGCCGGACGCGACGTTGTAGGTGCGGTAGCTGAGCTGACCGGCCAGCTGCAGGAGGGCGATGGCCCGGCCGGTGTCTTTGACGTAGCACAGGTCGAGGGCGTCCTCGGCCCGGGCGGGCCGGGCCAGCCGCGAGAGATCGGGCGCGGTGCCCCGGGCGGCGGCGTGGACGAGCGCGGGGGCGGGGAAGAACGGGTCGTCGTGGCCCCGCGGTCCCCAGGTCCCGGAGATGCGGTAGTTCACGACGTCGAGGCCGGTGGCGTCGGCCAGGTGGTCGTTGAGCAGCTCCCCGATCTTCTTGAACGCGGGGATCAGGTGGCGGGAGGTCATGGGCAGCGGCATATCTTCCCGCAGTGGCCCCTCGGCCGGGAGGCCGCCGTAGACGCCGATGGTGCTGGCCACGCCGACGCGCCGGACGCCCCACTCCTGGGCGGCTTGCATGATGTTGAACAGGCCGCCCAGGGCCGTACGCGCCGCCGCCACCGGATGGTCCGAGCTGGGTGGCCAGGGCATGGACCCGGCCAGGTGCACGATGCCGGTGATCTGGTGGCGGGTGCCGATGTCCAGCAGGGAAGGCAGGTCGGTGACGTCACCCCTCTCCGCCACCACCTGCGCTTTCTCCCAGTAAGCCGGGAGCCCGCGGTCGCGCCGCTGCAGGAGTACACAGCCTTCGCCCAGGTCGAGCAGGGCCTGAGTGGTGTGCGAGCCGATGAAGCCCAGGCCTCCGGTGACCAGAATCATCCCGGATCCCTCCTTTTAGTCAGTGCCGCTGATCATCAGTATTGCTGACGATCAGCATAGCTGTAAGATGCGAGGGTGTCGAGTGATGAGCAACCGTCCCCGGAGCTGACGGACAGCCTGGGGTATCTGCTCAAGCACGCCCACCTGCAGCTGTCGGAACAGGCCGACCAGGCGCTGGCGCCGCTCGGGATCGACAGCAGGGAGCTGGGGATCCTCGTCGTCATCGCCGGGCCGGAGCCGCTGTCGCAACAGCAGGTGGCCCAGCGGCTGGGCGTCGACCGGACGACGATGGTGGCGATGCTGGACGGGCTTGAGGGCAAGGGCGTCGTGGCCCGGCAGCCGCACGCAGGGGACCGCCGCCGCAACGTGGTGGGGCTGACCGAGGCCGGCCGGGGCATCTTCCGGAGCGCGATCAAGGCCCGCGACGCGGCCGAGCGCGTCTACCTTTCCTCGCTCGCCGCCCAGGATGCCCAGCACCTGCGGAACTCGCTGAAAACTATCGTGGCCCGCCCGGACGGCCACTCCGGCTAGCTCCGCGGGCCAACGCGGGCGGGCGGCGGGCCGCCCCGGGGCGCCCGAGCGCCCCGGGGGAGTGCGGCCGACCCTCAGATCAGGCCCAGGGACTTGACCGCGTCGCGCTCGGAGGCGAGCTCGGCCACGGTGGCGTCGATCTTCTCGCGGGAGAAGTCGTTGATCTCGACACCCGTGATGATCTCCCAGGCACCCTTGTCCGAGCGGACCGGGAACGAGCTGATCAGGCCCTCGGGGACACCGTAGGAGCCGTCGGAGACCACGGCGGCCGAGGTCCAGCCGGTGCCGTTGACCCAGTCGTGCACGTGGTCGATGGCGGCGTTGGCGGCCGACGCGGCCGAGGACGCGCCGCGGGCCTCGATGATGGCGGCGCCGCGCTTGGCCACGGTCGGAATGAACGTGCCGGTCAGCCACTCGTGGTCGACCTGGTCGGCGGCGGGGCGGCCGTTGACCTGGGTGGTGTACAGGTCGGGGTACTGGGTGGCCGAGTGGTTGCCCCAGATCGTCATGTGCTCGATCGCGGTCACCGGGACCGACAGCTTGGTGGCCAGCTGGGTCAGGGCCCGGTTGTGGTCCAGCCGGGTCATCGCGGTGAACCGGCTGGCCGGCACGTCGGGGGCGTGGCTCTGGGCGATCAGCGCGTTGGTGTTGGCCGGGTTGCCGACGACCAGCACCTTGATGTCGCTGGCGGCGTGCTCGTTGATGGCCTTACCTTGCGGGCCGAAGATCCCGCCGTTGGCTTCCAGCAGATCGCCGCGCTCCATGCCCGCGGTGCGGGGGCGGGCGCCGACCAGCAGGGCGACGTTGGTGCCGTCGAACGCGGTGGCCAGGTCGTCGGTGATGTCGATCCCGCTCAGCAGCGGGAAGGCGCAGTCGTCCAGCTCCATGGCCGTGCCCTCGGCGGCCTTGAGCGCGGGCGGGATCTCCAGCAGCCGCAGGCGGACGGGCACGTCCGCCCCGAGCAGCTGCCCGGAAGCGACGCGGAACAACAGGGCGTAGCCGATCTGGCCGGCCGCGCCGGTCACGGTGACGTTAACAGGAGAAGTCATGATGGGCAGATTAGTGGAGGCCCTGTTCGAGTGCCGCGATCTGGTCCAGCCGGCGCTGATGCGGGCCGCCCTTGAACGGGGTGTTCAGCCACAGCTCGGTGATCAGCTCGGCCAGCGCCGGGGCCACGATCTTGGTCCCGATGATCAGCACGTTGGCGTCGTTGTGGGCCCGGGCGATCTGGGTCGTGAACAGGTCGTGGCACACCCCGGCCCGCACCCCGGCGATCTTGTTGCAGGCCATCTGCTCGCCCGAGCCGGAGCCGCCGAGCACGATGCCGCGGTCGGCATGCCCGCCCACGACCTGACGGCCCACGTCGGCGCAGAGCGGCGGGTAGTCCACGGTCTCGGTGCCGTGGGTGCCCCGGTCGTCGACCTCGTGCCCGTGCTCGCAGAGCCAGCCGGTGAGCCGGGCCTTCAGGTCCACACCGTTGTGGTCGGCGGCGATCGCGATCCGCACGGGCTCTCCCCAATCGGGCGGCAGGTCAGGCGGTCAGGTCGTGGGTGCTCGCGGGGAACAGCTCTTCGGCGCTGAACGGCTTGGCCAGGATGTGCTGGCTGACCGCGTGCCGGACCAGCTGGTCGATCATGGCCCGGTTGGGGGCGATGCCGTAGGGGAGCGGGTCGGCCCCGGTGATCTCCATCACCCGGGCCAGCATGCGGTCGGCCGGGTCCGGGTCGCTGATGTCCCCGGCCCGGAGCCGGGCCACGTACTGGTCCTTGGCCGCGGCGTAGGCCGCGAACAGGGCCGGGGCCAGCCCGGGGTGGGCGGCCAGCAGCTCGTCCTTGACCACCAGCAGGTGGTTGATGGGGTAGAGGCCGCGGTGGCGCAGGGCGTCGTAGCCGGCCTGCTCGGCGTCGGGCAGCAACGGTGTCAGGCCGGGGGTGCCGGCGGGGAAGCCGACCCCGGCCGCCAGCTCGCCCGCGGCCATCATGGCCGTCACGTCCTGGTCCGGCCCGGCCGGGACCACGTTGGGTGGCGGCTGGTACTCGGCCACGTGCTCGTCGCCCGACGGCACCCAGGTCACCCGGTCCAGGTCCACGCCGTACTGGTCGGCCAGGATGCCGCGGGCCCACACCCCGGTGGTGACCGTGTAACCGCGGTTGACCCCCACCCGCTGGCCCTCCAGGGCGTGCGGCCCGGCGGCGGCCGAGGCCGGCCCGGCCACCGCGGACCGGGTGATCGCGCCGTGGTGGAAGCCGCGGGCCAGGAACACCGGCAGCGCGGTGAACGGCTTGCCGAACGACTTGGCGCACAGGTACGTGGTGAACGCCATCTCGGTGACGTCGAAGTCCAGCGAGCGGACCATCCGGCGGAAGGCCCGGATGATCACCGGGATCTCCTCGAACTCGAGCCGGAAGCGGTCGGCGCCCACCGGCCCGACTCCCGCCGAGCCGTCCTTCACCGCCGCGGTCCAGGGCCGGGTCAGGGTCGCGGCCGCGAGGGTGATCTCCGCCATGCCGTGATTGTAACACCGGAACTGTTAGACCATAATACCAATGGTTGACCAGGCCGGGCCCGACGCGAGGGCCTCCACCAGCGAGGGAGCGACATGGGCGAGCAGGTACTGGCGGCGGTGCGGACCGGGCCGGGGCGCACCGAACTGCGTGAGTTCCCGATGCCCGAAGTCCCCGACGACGGCGCCCTGCTCAAGGTCGAGGTGGCCGGGATCTGCGGCACCGACGTGAAGATGTACGCCAAACCGCCCTTCGCCGGCCCGGTCATCATGGGCCACGAGAACGTCGGCGTGATCGCGCGGGCCGGCCGGACCTTCGCCGAGCGCCAGGATGTCCGCGAGGGCGACCGGATCTTCGTGGAGCACTACGTCGGCTGCATGCGCTGTGAGTGGTGCCGCATCGGCGAGTACCGGCACTGCGAGCTGACCGACTGGCGGACCAACCCGGACGCGCGCCGCTACGGCTACACCACCAGCGACAACCCGTACCACCTGTGGGGCGGCTTCGCCCAGTACCTGTACCTGCCCTGGAACGCGGTCCTGCACAAGGTCCCGGCCGGGGTGTCGGCGGAGCTGGCCGGGATCGCCACCCCGCTGTCCAACGGCATCGAATGGGCCCTGTTCAGCGCCGGGGTCGGCTACGACTCGGCCGTGCTGATCCAGGGCCCGGGCCAGCAGGGCCTGTCCCAGACCGTGGCCTGCAAGCAGGCGGGCGCCTCGCTGATCATCGTCACCGGCACCAGCCGGGACGCGGCCCGGCTGGAGCTGGCCAAGCGGCTCGGCGCCGACGCCGTGATCGACGTCCAGACCGAGGACCCGCGGGACCGGGTCCGGGAGCTGACCGGCGGGAAGGGGGTCGACATCGTGCTCGACTGCACGTCCGGGGCGGGCACCGCCCCGGTCCTGCTCGGCATCGACGTGCTCAAGCGGCGCGAGGGCACCCTGCTCATCCAGGGTGAGCTGGCCGCGTTCCCCGACTTCCCGGTCAAGCAGGTCACCGAGAAGTCGATCACGATCAAGAGCGCCCGGGGTCACAGCTTCCGGGCCTGTGAGCTGGCCGTGAAACAATTGGCCAGCGGCCGGTTCCCCCTGCAGGAACTGGCTACCCACCGGTTCGGCCTCAGCGACGTGGACCGGGCCATCCGGGCCGTCGGCGGCGAGGTGGGAGAAGATGTGGTGCACGTTTCGCTGCTGCCGTGGGAGGACTGAGACCAACAATGGCTGTCGTCGTCCGCAACATCCAGCGCACCGAGGCCAGCCTGGCCGGCGCCTTCGCCGGGCTGGGCGTGGCCACCACCCACGAGGCGCAGGGGCGCACCGGGCTGCTCGCGCCCTATATGAACCCGATCTACCCGGGCGCGCAGATCTCCGGCCCGGCCGTCACGGTCAGCGTGCCGCCGGGGGACAACTGGATGATCCACGTGGCCGTCGAGCAGTGCCGCGCGGGTGACGTCCTGGTGGTGGCGCCCACCTCGCGCTGCGAGGACGGCTACTTCGGCGAGTTGCTGGCCACCGCGCTGCAGGCCCGCGGGGTGCGCGGGCTGGTCATCGAGGCCGGCTGCCGGGACGTGCGCGAGCTGACCGAGATGGGGTTCCCGGTCTGGTCCCGGGCCGTGTCGGCCGCGGGCACGGTCAAGGCCACCCTGGGCGACGTCAACGTGCCGATCGTCTGCGCGGGCCAGCTGGTCACCCCGGGCGACGTGGTCGTGGCCGACGACGACGGGGTGGCCGTGGTGCCCCGCGCCAGCGCGGCCACCGTGCTGGACGCGGCCCGGGCCCGGGCCGAGAAGGAGAACACGGCCCGCAAGCGCTACGCGGCCGGGGAACTGAGCCTGGACGTGAACGACATGCGCGGCCAGCTCACCGAGCTGGGCCTGCGCTACGTCGACGACGCCCCCGCCCGCTGACCGGCCGGCGGAAAGCGCACTGAGATGATCATCGACTGCCACGGCCACTACACCACCGCGCCCGCGGCCCACGAGGCGTTCCGCCAGGCCCAGCTGGACCGCCTGGACCAGCTGGCCAGCGGGGCGGAATCCGCGCTGCCGCCGCCGCGGCCCGGCGCGATCAGTGACGACCAGATCCGGGAGAGCGTCGAGGGCCATCAGCTCCGGCTGCTGCGTGAGCGCGGCACCGACCTGACCATCTTCTCGCCGCGGGCGTCCGCGATGGGGCACCACGTCGCCGATCCGGCCACGGCCCGGGCCTGGGCCCGGGCCAGCAACGATCTGATTCACCGGGTCACCACCCTGTTCCCGGCCAACTTTGCGGGCGTGGGCCAGCTTCCGCAGGTGCCCGGCGGCCCCCTGGACGGCGCCGTGGCCGAGCTCGAACGCTGCGTGACCGAGCTGGGGTTCGTGGGCGTCAACATCAACCCGGACCCGTCCGGCGGCTACTGGACCTCGCCGCCCATGACCGACCAGTACTGGTTCCCGCTGTACGAGAAGATGACCGAGCTCGACGTGCCGGGCATGATCCACGTGTCCACCTCGGTCAACCCGGCCGTGCACACGCTGGGCGGTCACTACCTGAACGCCGACACCACCGTGTTCATGCAGCTGGTCCAGGGTGACCTGTTCGGCCGGTTCCCGGACCTGCGGCTGGTGATCCCGCACGGCGGCGGCGCCGTGCCCTACCACTGGGGCCGCTTCCAGGGCCTGGCCGAGCGGATGAAGCGCCCGCCCCTGGCCGGGCACGTGATGGGCAACGTCTTCTTCGACACCTGCGTCTACCACCAGCCCGGTATCGACCTGCTGACCAGTGTGATCGGCCCCGACAACGTGCTGTTCGCCTCGGAGATGCTGGGCGCGGTCCGCGGCGTCAACCCCGACAGCGGCGCCGACTGGGACGACACCAAGCAGTACCTGGACCAGGCTCCGCTCGACGACGAGGCCCGGGCCAAGGTGTTCGAGCTGAACGCCCGCCGCGTCTACCCGCGCCTCAACGCCCGCCTCCATGACTGACCCGGTCCAGCTGGCCGAGCTGCGCGACCAGATCGCTCTCGGCTGCCGCATCCTGGCCATGGAAGGCGCCGTCGACGGCGTGCTGGGTCACATCTCGGTCCGGGCCGGCCCGGACCAGATGCTGATCCGCGGCCGCGGCCCCGAGGACCACGGCCTGCTGTTCACCACCCAGGAGGACATCCGGCTGGTCGACTTCGACGGCCAGGGGGACGACCCGGACGCGGGCTACCGGATGGCCAACGAGCGCCCCATCCACGGCGAGACCCTCCGCCTGCGCCCCGGGGCCAACGCGGTCGTGCACGCCCACCCGCCGGCCGTGCTGGCCTGCGGCATCGCCGGCCTGACGCTCCGGCCGATCTTCGGCGCCTACAACATCCCGGCCATGCGGCTGGCCGCGGACGGGATCCCGGTCTACCCGCGTTCGGTGCTGATCCGGACCCCGGAACTGGCCCGGGACATGCTGGCCACGATGGGGGAGCGGCCGGTGTGCGTGCTGCGCGGCCACGGGGTCACGGTCACCGGGGACACCCTGGAGCAGGCCGTGGTGCGCACGCTCAACCTCAACACCCTGGCCACCGTCACCCTGGCCGCGGCCCAGACCGGGCGCCCGGTGCCGGACCTCCCGGCCGAGGACATCGCCGAACTGCCCGACCTCGGTGCCGCCTTCAACGACCTGTCCGTGTGGCGCTACTACCGGGCCAAGGCCGCCCGCGAAGGACTCTGACCCGCCGCGACGCCATCAGCCCGGCCCGCCGTGACGCGGTGGGGGGCGGCACTCCCGCCACCCAACCTTCGATCGGGATAAAAACCACCGGGTGACCTGCGCCCCACCAATTGGTAAAAAGTTTTCTCTTGAAAATGGTATGACCTTATGCCACGGTGGTGTGATCGAGCAGACCACGGGACAGGTTCGCTATGACGCATGATCTGTTGTCCGGCTTTTCGCAGCTGATTACGCCCGAGGCCATCGGCCTGCTGATCGCCGGAATGGCGATCGGCATGTTCATGGGCATGCTGCCGGGGATGGGCGTGTCCCTGGCCCTCAGCCTGATGCTGCCCTTCCTCTACCACATGAGCGTCATCCCGGCCGTGACGCTGATGCTGGCCACCCAGGCCGCCTCGTACTACGCGGCCTCCATCACCGCCATCTTGCTCAACACCCCGGGCGCCCCCGAGTCGTACCCGACCACGCTGGACGGGTTCCCCATGGCCAAGCGGGGCGAAGCCGGCCGGGCGCTGGCCATCTCGGCCGCCTCGACCTGGGCCGGCGGCTGGATCGGCTGCGTGATCCTGGTCGCGCTGCTGCAGGTGGCCGGGTCGCTGATCAACCTGTTCCACCCGCCAGAGTTCGTGGCCATCATCGTGCTGGCCCTGGTCCTGATCGGCGGGACCGGGGAGAGCACGTCCAGCGCCAAGGTGCTGCTGTCGGGCGCGGTCGGCCTGATGTTCTCGTTCATCGGCAGTGACCCGGTCAGCGGGGTGGAACGCTTCACCTTCGGCTCCACCGCCCTGCTGAACGGCCTGAACGTGGTGCCGGTGGCGCTCGGGCTGTTCGCCATGACCCAGATGGTGGTGATGTTCGGCCGCAACGAGTCGGTCACCGGCGGGAGCCGTACGCTGCTGAACAGCGGGCAGTTCCGGCACCAGGTCCGGCTCGGCCTGCGCGACACCGCCGCCAACTGGGTGGCCGTCGTCCGCTCGGCCGTGGTGGCCGGGGTACTGGGCCTGATCCCCGGCATCGGCGGGTTCAGCGCCAACTTCATCTCCTACAGCCTCGGCCGCCAGGTCTCCCGGAAGGGCCGCGAGTTCGGCACCGGCGTCCCGGCCGGGATCGCCTCGGCCGAGGGCTCCTCCCTGTCCAAGGAAGTCGGTTCGCTGGCCCCCGCGGTCGCCCTGGGCCTGCCATCCGGGGTCGGCATGGTCATCTTCATCGCCGCCCTGGCCATCCTCGGCGTCCAGCCCGGGCCGAACCTGCTCAAGAGCCAGCCCACGCTGCCCTACTCGATGATGTGGGTGATGGCCATCGTGGGCCTGGTGTCCTGCGCCCTGGGCCTGGTCCTGACCCCGTGGCTGAGCCGGGCCACCGCGGTGCGCGGCCCGGTGCTGATGCCGCTGATCGTGTCGCTGGCCGTGCTGGGCAGCTTCGCCGCCGTCACCGGCTTCGTCGGCGTGGTCGAGCTGGGCGTGTTCGCCGTGGTCGGGGTGGTCATGCGCAAGCTCGGCTACTCGCTGGCGGCCATGACCATCGGCCTGGTGCTGGGGGGCACGTTCGCCGACAACGTGCACCTGACCCAGCAGATCTACGGCTGGCACTTCCTCACCCGCAGCCCGCTGGCCGACGTGTTCTTCGCCATCGCCATCGTGCTGCTGGCCGCCATCACCTGGCGGGGCCGCCACCGCGGCGAGGCGGTGGTCACCCCGCAGCGGGCCGCGCGCGGGCCCCGGGCGCCGCACCCGGTCCTGGAGCCGGTCACCGAGGCCGTCATCGCCGTGGTCTCGGTCGTCTACCTGGTCATTTCGCTGGGCTATCCCACCGACGCGGGGCGGATCCCGGCCATCGTCTCCGGCCTGGCTGCCGTGCTGGCGCTGGGCCGCCTGGCCACCTGGGCGATCCAGCAGCTCGCCGCCCGCCGCCAGCCCGCCGAAGCCGCTGGCACCGAAGACTCCCGGCCCGCCACCGCAAACCCTTCAGTCACACCAAACTCATCAGTCACATCAGGCATACCAGTCACAGAGCCATCGTCCCTCCCGGGAGCCACCCCGGAACCGGCCCTGGCCCCGGCGATGGCCGGCGCCGTGGCCGTCGGGGCCCTGGCCCTGGACGGTGCCCCGCCGCCCGGCCCAGACGGTCTCGAAGCCGAGCCGCTGGCCCCCGCCGATCGCCGGCGCCGCATCGGCCGCGAGTTCGCCGCCCTGGCCTGGATCTGGGCCGCCATCGTGCTCAGCTACCTGTTCGGCTTCCAGATCGCCGTGCCGGTGGTCGCGGCCGCGTACTGCCTGACGTCCATCGACTGGAACCACCGCTGGCAGCGGCTGGTCTTCGCTGCCTCGGCCACCGCGGCCGCCGCGATCATCGCGATCGGCTTCGTGTCCCTCTTCCACCTCACCTTCACTGGGCTGCTGGCTTAGCCAGGCGGCCGTTCTCGCCGACGAGAAAGGCACCCTCATGACCGGTCACAAGAGATTCCTGGTCCCGGCCGCCGCCGCGGTGGCCGCGATCGCCCTGGCCGCCTGCAGTTCGGCGTCCGGCACGGCCGAAGCCGGTGGCGGCGGCTCCAGCGGCAACGGCGGGGCCAGCGCGTTCAAGGGCAAGACCATCACCTTGATCGCGCCGGACGCCCCCGGCGGCAGCTACGACTCCTACGCGCGCCTGTTCGCCCCCTACCTCGGCCAGGAGCTGGGCGCCACCGTCAACGTGGAAAACGTGGACGGCGGCGGCACCCTCGACGGCACCAACCAGATGGCCGCCGCGCACCCCGACGGCATGACCATCGGCATGGTCAACGTGGGCGGCGACGTGGCCAGCAAGGTCGAAGGCCAGCCCTCGCTGCACGACGACGTGACCAAGTTCGCCTACATCGGCCAGCCCGCCGTGCTGCCCAACGCGCTGGTCACCCAGTCCGGCGGCTCGGCCGGGACCTTCACCTCGCTGGTGCACTCCGCCGACCCGGTCGCGGTGCTGGACATCCGCAACGGCATCGGCGACATGCTGAACCGGGTGGTGTTCGGCGCGTTCGGGATCAAGCACAAGCTGGACACCGGGTTCGAGTCGACCACCGCGCTCAAGCAGGGCTTCCTGGCCAAGGACGGCAAGACCATCTTCGAGGCCATGTCCACCCTGTACCCGCTGATCTCCGGGAGCCAGGCCAAGCCGCTGCTGGTGACCGGGACGGTGTCCCTGCCCACCTGGCAGAAGGCGTTGTCCGGGGTGCCGACCCTGGACTCCGAGCTGTCCCAGGTGTCGGTGTCGGCCGGCCAGGCCAAGGCGCTCAAGGAAGCCAACGCGCTGGCCAACCTGTCCGACGACTTCGCCGCCCCGCCCGGCACCCCGGCCGCCACCGTGTCCGCCCTGCGCCAGGCGTTCACCAAGGCCGCCGCCCTGCCCGCGCTGCAGAAGCAGGCCACCAAGGAGTCCCTGCCGCTGGCCTTCATCGCCGGACCCACCACCAGCAGCCAGGTCGCCTCAGCCGTGGCCAACTCCAGCAGCATCGCCCCGTACGTCAAGTAGCCGGCCAGCAGGCCGAGCAGGTCGAGTAGGGAGAGCCCGTGAGCACCCGGACCACCACCAAGGTCGCCCACTACTACGTGCAAAAGGAACGGAGGGTCGCGTTCATCGAGGAGTGGCGGGCCAACCAGCGCACGGTGGTGCCGGTCGAGGACGTCCAGCTGCACGAGACCAGCCGCCGGATGCGCCGCGGCGTCTACACCGGGGCCGACGGCGGACGGCCGACCCGGGCCATGGACGCCACCGCCCACGAGATCGACCCCGGCGTGGTCAGCACCGTGCACCGGCACTCCTGGGACGCGATGATGTTCTGCGTGGCCGGGCAGGCCTGGACCGAGATCGACGGCCAGCGGATCGAGTGGGGGCCCGGGGACTCCCTGCACCTGCCCGTCCTGGAGCTGGCACCGCCATGGCAACGAGGGCAGCGAGACCGCCCGCTACCTGACGTTCTCCTCCGAACCGATGCTGGAGACGATGGGGATGGCCGTCCAGGAGGACGCCGGCGACGCCGACGTGTCCACGCTGGCGTCCCGCCCGCCCCAGTCGCCCGGCATCGAGGGTGACGACCCGTACGCGGTCCGGCGGCGGCGGCTGGCCGCCGACCAGCAGGGCCGGCGCAGCGGCCGGCTCCACACCAGCTGGGACGACCTGGAGATGCTGCCGACCCCGCGCGGCACCCGGACCACGTTCCTGCTCGACCGGGCCATCGGCTACCAGGCGTCCGGCATCACCATGGCCATGTTCGAGATCGGCCCGGGCCGGGGCCAGTCCATGCACCGGCACCCCGGCGAGGCCTGGCTGTACGTGGTGGAGGGCCACGGCCACTCCTACCTCGGGACCGAACCGGAGGGCGGGCCGACCTACCCGTGGAAGAAGGGCGACATCATCGTCGTCGACCACTTCCTGTGGCACCAGCACATCAACGACGACCCCGAGAAAACGGCCCGGGTGGTGCGGATCCACATGTTCGACAGCCTGCTCGAGACCATGCGGGCCCTGTGCGACCCGCTGGTGCTGTTCGAGGAGCCGCCGGACCACATCCGGGACCGGCAGGCCGGTGACCCGTCCACGGTCGACTGGCCGGAACTGACCCGGCCCACCTGGCCGTGACGGCGGTGCCCGCCCCGACCGTGCCCGGCCAGACCGTGCCCGCCGGGAAGCTGCCGCGGGGCGTGCTGTCGGTGCACGCCCTGCCCGCCGGGCACCACGACGGTCCGTGGGACAGCATCGTGACCCCGCCCGGCGTAAAGGAACGCCTGCTGGGCATGGCCACGCTGATCATGCGGCACGGCCGCCGCCTGGCTACCCTGCCCGGTCCGCCGAGCGGGCTGATCGTGCTGGCCGGGCCGACCGGCACCGGCAAGACCACGCTGGCCCAGGGGCTGGCCCAGGCGGCCGCGCTGGCCGTGGCCGACCGGGGCGCGACCACATTCGTGGAGATCGACCCGCACGCCGTGCCGAGCGAGATGCTGGGCGAGAGCCAGCGCAACGTGGTCCGGCTGCTGCGGGACGTGGTGCCGGACCTGGCCCGGGACCGGCCGCACCTGGTGGTGCTGGTCGACGAGGTGGACAGCTTCGCGGTCCGGCGCGACCTGGCCTCGTTCGAGACCAACCCGGTCGACGTGCAGCGAGCCACCGACGCCGTGCTCACCGGCCTGGACCACCTGGCCGCGGCCCGGCCCGGAGCCCTGGTGCTGACCGCGACCAACTTCCTGCGCGCGGTCGACGACGCCTTCTTGTCCCGGGCCGACCTGGTGCTGGAGCTGCCGCTGCCCGGGGCGGCGGCCCGGGCCCAGATCCTGGCCATCGCCCTGGCCGATCTGGCCGGGCTGTGGCCGGAGCTCAAGCCGCTGGCCGCCGACGACAGCCTGCACACGAGCCTGAGCCGGTCCACCACCGGCTGGGACGGCCGCCGCCTGCGCAAGCTGCCGTTGCGGGTCGTGGGCGCCGATCCGCAGCTGGCCCGCGATCCCGGCCGGCTGACCGCCGCTCACCTGCGCGCCGCCGTCGCCCGCTGAGGGCCGTTCGATCCCCATATGGAAGGTCGCTTCGGCGGGCTCTCAGGCGAACAGGAGCGACTTGATCACGACCGGCACGACGCCCGGCGGATCCAGGTACGGCCCGACGTCGAGGTAGTCCAGGCTGGCCAGCTCGATGCTGTCCAGCACGACCAGCGGACGGGTGAGCCCGGCCTCCTCGACCAGCAGCGCGCCGAGCGCCTGGCCGATGTCGGCGTCCACCACCAGCACCAGCAGTTCGTCGCCGGGCCCGGCCACCGCGGCCACCGCCGCGGCCAGCGCGGCCAGCGGCGGGTAGGACACGGTTCCCGTCCAGGAGATGGCCAGCGCCACCGGCTCGTGCAGGCTGACGTCGTGCTGCCGGGCCGTGGCCGCCAGCGCCGCCGCCGCCCCGGCCGGGTCGAACCCGTCGGTGAGCGGGGTGCCCAGCCGGACGACCGGCACGTTGGACACCGGGAGCTCCGACGCGCCCCCGAGGTGGATGGTCCGGCCGCTGACCTGCACGCTGAACTGCGAGGCGCCGATCACGGTGGCCCGGATCCGCTGGCCCGGGTCGAGCACCGGGACCGTGACCCGGTTCCCGAGCTGGCCCACCACACCAGCCGCCAGCTCGGGGGCGAGGTCGCCGTAGTCGCCCTGCTCGGAGCCGAACATGTACTCGGACACGCCGCCGGAGAAGGTGAGGTAGTCCACCGGGCCGGCCCGTTCCAGCGGCTCGGTCAGCGCCAGAGCCCGGCCCAGGTCGTCGGCCGGGCCGGCGACGATCTGGTCGATGACCAGCCCGGCCAGCCGCTGCGCGAGCTGCCGCCGGGCCGCCGGATCGGCGAACGTGGCCGGGCCTGCGCCCAGGCCGAGGGACTCGGCGGCCAGCCGGGCCGGATCGCCGATCCGGGTCCAGTCGCCGGCGGCGTCCCGGGCCACGAGCCGGCCGCCGACGGCGAACGCCGCGACGCTGACGACCTCGCCCGCCTCGATCAGGGCCAGCTTGGTGGTGCCGCCGCCGATGTCGGCGTGCAGGCCGCGCCCGCCCCGCCGGCGGTTCAGCTCGGTGGCCCCGGAGCCGTGCGCGGCCAGGATGCATTCGAGCCGGTGCCCGGCGGTCGCGCAGACGAAGCGCCCGGACCCGCCCGCGATCATCTCGTCGATGGCCCGGGCGTTGCGCTGCTTGATGGCCTCGCCGGTGAGGATGACCGCGCCGCTGTCGACCTCGCTCGGGGCGATGCCCGCCGCGGCGTAGCAGTCCCGCACGAACCGGGCCAGCCGGTGCGCGTCGATCGTGCCGTCCGGGCCGAAGGGGGTCAGCAGGATCGGTGAGCGCCACTCGACCGTGCGTTCCACCACGACGAACCGGTCGCTGCGCCGGTGGCCGTGCCGCTCGAACCGCACCCGGGCGAACAGCAGGTGTGACGTCGAGGATCCGATGTCCACCCCGACGGTGACCAGTTCCAGGGTGTCGTGCTCACCGATCGCGCGCTGCACGGCCTGCCGGTCGGCCTCGCTCAGCTCTTCGTGCACAGCCCACCTACCATCGACCACAGGCCACCGACCATCGACCACAGCCCATCGACCATCGACCACAGCCCATCGACATCGACACCGACCCATCGACCACCGACCCATCGACACGATTGGTCTAACAATAATATAATTCGGCTCTAGAGGTGTCGAAGGCCCGAGGAGGACGGTACGTGGCAGCCATCGTCAACGACCAGCTGGCCAGCAAGTTCGCGACCGAGAAGGACTCGCCGTACACGCGCTGGGTGGCGAACGAAGGTCTCGACATCGTGAGCGGGTTCTACATCAAGGACCTGCGGGCCCTCGACCTGAAGCCCTGGGCCCGGCGCGGCGGCAAGGGCGTGTTCATCAACCACGACGCCTCCCGTGTTTCCAATGACTGCTACGTCTGCGAGATCCCGGAAGGCAGCTCGCTGGCCCCGCAGCGCCAGCTGTTCGAGGAGATGATCCTCATCCTCGACGGCCGGGGCTCGACCACGGTGTGGAACGACGCCGGCCAGAGCGTCACCTTCGAGTGGCAGGCCGGGTCGATGTTCGCGATCCCGCTCAACGCCTGGCACCAGCACTTCAACCTGTCCGGCCTGGAGCCGGCCACGTTCGTCTCCTCGACCAACCTGCCGCCGGTGATCAACCTCTACGACGACCCCGAGTTCGTCTTCGGCACCGCGCGCGACTTCCCGCAGCGGTTCAACGGCGAGGCCGACTACTTCGCGCCCAAGGAGGAGATGAAGGGCCTCCTGCTCGACACCAACTTCGTCACCGACGCGGTCAACCTGCGCCTGGCCGAGGCCAGGGAACGCGGGGCCGGCGGCGGCCACCTCCGCTTCTCGATGGCCAAGGGCTCGATGAACAGCCACATCTCCCAGTTCCCGGTCGGCACCTACAAGAAGGGCCACCGGCACGGGCCGGGCGCCCACGTGATCATCTTGTCCGGTTCCGGCTACTCGCTGATGTGGCCGGAGGGGGAGGAGCCGCAGCGCTTCGAGTGGCAGACCGGATCGCTGATCATCCCGCCCAACATGTGGTTCCACCAGCACTTCAACACCAGCCCCGACCCGGCCCGCTACCTCGCCTTCAAGCACGAGAGCGTCTCGATCCGCAACGCCCAGGGCGTGCCCAAGGCCTGGATCAGCCGCCGCGTCGGCGGCGACCAGATCGACTACGCCGACGAGCGTCCCGAGATCCGCGACATGTTCGCCAAGTCCCTGGCCCCGGCGGCCATCACCCCCCGCATGGACGACGCCTACCAGGCCGAACTGGCCGACCTGCCTCCCGCCCCGAACGGCCGCCTGACCACGGCGTTGTAACGGAGCCCCCAGCCGGGCCGGGACCGCCGGGCTACGGCGCCGTGTGCGCGAGCATCGCCGTGGCCACCTGCGCGTGGGCCCGGCGGGGGAGCTCGGCGCCGACCCCGTCCAGGACCAGCAGGGTGGCGCCGGGGATCTGCGCGGCCAGCGCCTCCGCGTTACCCACCGGGAAGAACGGGTCGGCCGCGCCGTGCACCACCAGGGTCGGGGCGGTGATCTCCGGGAGCCGTTCGCGCCAGCGGGGCGTGGCGTCCAGCGTGGCGAACACCGTGCTCATCAGGCCGTTGCGCGCCGCCGCCGGGTGCGGACCGGAGCGGTCCAGGATGCCGGCCGCGTGGGCGCGGGCCTCGTCGGCGTCGAACTGGGGCGAGCCGGAGAACACCCGGGCGGTGGCCACCGCGCCGTCCAGGATCGACGTGCGGTCGGTCCAGTCGACCGGCGGGGCGCTGCCGAAGTGGGCCATGATCGCCGGGGAGTGCTCGGGCAGGTCGTCGTCGGCCGGGCCCGGCGCGACCGGGCGGGTGCCGATCAGCACCAGCGAGGCGACCCGCGACGGGTGGTCCAGCGCCAGCAGCTGGGCGATGAAACCGCCGGTCGCCAGGCCCGCGACGTGGGCGCGGGCGATACCGAGCCCGTCGAGTACGCCGACCGCGTCGGTGACGAGGTCACGCAGCGTGTAGCCGGGCGAGTCGGGGTCGATGGTGGTCGACCGGCCGGCGTCCCGCAGGTCATAACGTATGACGAACCGGCCGCCGAGCCGCTGGACGAACTCGTCGTCCCAGGTGGCGACCGTGGTGCCGATCAGCAACAGCGGAATGCCGTCCGGCGCCCCGGCGGTGTCAACGCACAGCTCGACCTCGCCGACCGGAAGAAGAGTCTCCATACCCACCAGACCGCGCGAGCGGGCCGAACTCATCGGCCTGGTCCAGCCCGCCCTAGCTGCCGTACTCGGACAGCCGGTAGCGGCGGGGTTTCAGGGCCCGGCAGATCTCCCGGTTGACGCCGGCCTGGGGGAGGGCGAGGCCGGCCGTGGCCGCCATCTCGGCCACGATCTTCATATCGTCCTCGGCCCAGGCCATGGTCTGCTTGCCCCAGTTGGCCAGGGCGGTGTTGGCCGCGCTGCTGCCGAGCAGGGCGGCCCGCAGCGCGGCGGTGTCCACCCCGTACCGCTGGGCCAGGGCCAGGCCCTCGTGGTCGGCGACCAGGCAGGCCCACAGGATCAGGTTGTTGACCGCCTTGGCCACCTGGGCCGAGCCCACGTCCCCGGTCCGGACCACGTCGCTGCTGTAGCTGCCCAGCACGGGGGTGATCCGTTCCACCACCGCGGGCGGCCCGCCCACGAACGACAGCAGTTCCCCGCGGTCGGCGGCGTCGCCGCCCCGGCAGACGGTGGCGTCGACCACGTGCACCCCGAACGGCTGGGCCGCGCGGGCCAGCTCGATGACCCGGTCCGGGGCCACGGTGCTGAGCACGGCCACCACCGTCTCCGGCTTCAGCCGCGGCAGCAGCCCGTCCGCTCCGGTCAGCAGGGCGTCGACCTGCTCCTCGTAGCCGACGCAGATCAGGATCACCGTGCTGGCCCCGGCCACCTCGGCCGCGGTGGCGGCGAACCGGCCGCCCCGGCCCTCGATCAGGTCCCGCCGGTCCGGCCCGGGATCGTGGACCGTGACCGGGAAACCGGCCCGGGCCAGGTGACCGACGATCGGCAGCCCCATCCGGCCCGCGCCCAGCACGCCGACCGGAACGCGGTCCGGGACGCGGTCCGGGGCGGGCGGGGACTCGCCGGCGGGCTCAGGCATGATCGGCCAGGGCGTGCCGCAGCTTCCGGGTCCAGTCCTGCTGGCGGTCGGCCTCGGCCTGCGCGGTGCCCACCCCGAGGTAGCGTTCCACCACTTCGTCGTTGGCCAGCAGTTCCTTGCCGGTGCCGGTCAGCGTGACCGTGCCCCGCTCCAGCAGGAAGGCGTGGTCGGCCACCTCCAGGGCCAGGCGGCCGTTCTGCTCGACCAGCAGGATGCCCTTGCCCGCGTCCCGGAGCCGGACGATGACGTCGAAGATCCTCCGGGTCACCTGCGGGGCCAGGCCCAGCGACGGCTCGTCCAGCAGCAGGTAGCGCGGGTCGGACATCAGGCCGCGGCCGATGGCCATCATCTGCTGCTGGCCGCCGGACAGCGAGCCCGCGTAGGCGGTCAGCTTCTCGGTCAGCTCGGGGAAGACCGTCATCACCTCGTCCAGCCGGCGGGTGGTCTCGGCCCTGGCCGCGGTGTAGGCGCCGAGCAGCAGGTTCTCCCGCACGGTCATGTTCGGGAACACCTGCCGCCCCTCGGGCACGTGCGCGATCCCGGCCTTGACCGCCTCGGCCGCCGAGCCGCCCGACAGCCGCCGGTCGTCCACCGCGATCGTGCCCTCCCGGGCCCGGAGCAGCCCGGAGATCACCTTCAGCGTGGTCGACTTGCCCGCGCCGTTGACCCCGACCACGGCCACGATCTGCCCGGGTGGCACCGAGAAGCTGAGGCCGTGCAGGACTTCCTGGCTGGTGTACCCGGCCTTGACGCCGGTCAGCTCGAGCATCAGGCACTCGCCTCCGCGGCCCCGAAGTAGGCGCCGATCACCACCGGGTCGTTGCTGACCTCGCGGGGCGGCCCGGCCGCGATGACCCGGCCCGCGTCCATCACCACCACGTGGTCGCACACCCCCATGACCAGGGACATGTTGTGCTCCACGACCAGGACGGTGTGGCCGGTGTCGCGGATGGCGCGCAGGATCATGCCCAGCTCGGCGGTTTCCGCGTCGTTCATGCCCGCGCCCGGCTCGTCGAACAGGACCACGCTGGGCCGGGCCATCAGCGACCGGGCCAGCTCCAGGTACTTCTGCGCGGCCAGCGGCAGCACCGCCGCCCGCTCCTCGGCCCGGTCGGCCAGCCCCATCACCTCCAGCAGGTGCCGGGCCCGCTGGTCCAGTTCGCGCTCCTCGCGCCGGCTCTTCGGCAGCCGCAGGGCCTGGGCCAGGTAGCCCGCCCGGCCCAGCCGGTACCCGCCGACCAGCACGTTGTCCAGCACCGAGAGCTGCGGGAACACCCGCGCGGTCTGGAAGGTGCGGAACAGCCCGAGCGAGGTGATGCGCTCGGGCGGGACGTTGGTGATCGGCCGCCCGGCCAGCATGACCTCCCCGCTGTCGGGCCGGTACAAGTTGGTGACCAGATTGAACACCGTGGACTTGCCCGCGCCGTTGGGCCCGATCAGCGCGGTCAGCGAGCCGGCCGGCACGCTGAAGCTGACGCTGCGCACGGCCCGCACCCCGCCGAACGTCTTGGTCAGCTCGCGCACATCCAGCGCCGGCGTCGCGGTCCGCCTGCCCGTCCAGAGACCCGTGCCCGTCCAGAGACCCGTGCCCGTTCATCGAGACCACCTCAGAAACCCCAGTCGCAGCCCCAGTCCCAGCCAGCTCAGTGACCTCACTAGCCTCAGCAGACCCAGCGGGCTCGACCCCCACATCGGGCGCCGCCGCCGGTTTCCGGCCGGGAACCAGGCGGTTGATCACTTCCAGCACGCCACCCCAGATGCCGGCGGGCAGGTAGCGCAGGAACAGCACCAGCAGCACGCCGGTCAGCAGCATCGAGTAGTTGGCGATCGACTGCGACTCCAGCGGCAGGTAGGTCAGCAGCGCGACCCCGATCAGCGGGCCGAACAGGGTGCCCATGCCCCCGATGACCAGCATGGTGATGAGCTGCAGCGATTCCGAGCTGCCGACCTGGTCGGGGGACAGGTAACGGAAGTAGCTGGCGTACAGGCTGCCCGCGATCGAGGCCAGGCAGGCGCTGATCACGAACACCGAGATCTTGGCCCGGGTGATGTTCAGCCCCAGTGACCGGGCCCCGGCCTGGTCGCCGTGCATGGCCCGCAGGATGCGGCCCCGGTTGCTGCGCACGAAGTTGGCCACCGCGATCAGGGCCACCGCGACCAGGGCCCAGATCAGGTAGAAGAACCGGGTGTCACTGTCGAACGCGAACCCGGCCACCGAGAACACCGGGATGCCGCCGATGCCGGACGGGCCGCCGGTGATGGACAGCCCGTTGGCCATGGCCTCGACCAGGATGCCGAACGCCAGCGTGGTGATGGCCAGGTACATGCCGCGCAGCCGGCCACAGACCAGGCCCAGCACCGTGGCCACCAGGGCCGAGCCCGCCATTCCGATGAGCAGTCCGAGCAGGGTGGGCCAGTGGTACTTCACGGTCAAGATGGCGAACATGTAACCGCCGATGGCCATGAACCCGGCCTGGCCCAGGCTGACCTGGCCCGCGATGCCGGTCAGCAGGTCCAGCCCGACGATGGTGAGGCAGAAGATCCCGGTGATGTTGAGGGCCCGCATGTCGCCGGCCGGGATGATGTCCGGCACGAACAGCATGACCAGGGCCAGGGCGGCCCCGCCGGCTCTGGCCCAGTAGCGGGGCAATCGGGGTGGAGCGTAGATGCGGCCACTGGTGCGCTCGGCCACGTCGATGCGCGCGCCGCGCACCCGGCCCAGCAGGCCCTGCGGGCGCAGGAAGATGATGCCGATCAGGATGATCAGGCTGATGGCCGTGCTGAACAGTGACGACACGTAGCCCGAGACGACCGCCTCGACCACCCCGAGGACCAGGCCGCCCGCCACCGACCCGTACACCGAGCCCAGCCCACCCAGGCTGACCGCGATCAGTCCTTCGTTGGTGTAGCTGGCCATGCTGGTGTAGTCCAGCGAGGTGAGCGGCGAGATCACCGCCCCGGCGATGACCCCGAGGGCGGCGGCGGCCACGAACGACAGCAGGATCATCCGGTCCACCGGCACGCCCATCAGGCGGGCCGCGGTCATGTTCTCCGACGTGGCCCGCAGGCCGCGGCCCCAGCGGCTGCGGGACAGCAGCCAGGACAGCCCGACCACCGCGGCCAGCATCGCGCCGATGACCCAGAAGCCCTGGGTCGGGATGGACAGGCCGCCCGCGTGGACCGGCTTGGACCCGGAGAACGGGCTGGTCGAGAACGGGTTACTGCCCCAGATGAGGAAGGCCGCGCCTTCGAACGCGGTGAGCAGGCCGCCCATCATCATCAGCAGGTTGGCGTGCGAGATCCGGGTCACCGCGGGCCGGATCACCACCCACTCGATGATGCCGATGGCCACCGCCACCACGGCCAGGGCGGCCAGGAAGGCCACCAGGACCGGGAGGTGCGCGTTGTGCTCGAACGTGTACATGGTCAGCGCGCCCAGCGCCACGAACGCGCCCTGCGCCAGGTTCAGGGCCCCGCTGACGCTGAACACCAGCGAATAGCCCACCGCCAGCAGGGCGTAGATGGCGCCGGTGATGAGACCGCCGATGATGATGTTGCCAGCTGCCCACATGGGTGCGGGGGTCCTCCTCCGGGCCCGGGGGCCCTGCCGTCCTGGCTGCCGCGGCCGGGCCGGGGGACGTGCCGTACGCCCCCCGGGCCCGTCGCCACCGGTTAAGGCGTGGACAGGGCCTGGCCCGCCGGCCCGGAGGCCGCCGTCCAGTCCTGGGCCGACTTGTTCCACTCGGCGACGTAGACATCCTTGATGGTCAGGCCCCGGTTGTCGGGCTGGCTGGCCTTGAAGTTGTACGTGCCGTCGATGCCCTGGAACGAGGTCAGGCCCGAGATGTAGCTGTGGAGCTGCTGGGCGCTGGCGCCCGTGCCCAGCTTGCGCAGCGCGCTGACCAGGATCAGGCCGGGGTCGTAGGCCAGCGCGTCGCCCTCGTCGGGGGCGGTCTGTCCCGAGGCCTTGATGGCCGTGTCGAACGCCTGGACCTGGGTCTTGGTCTGCCCGGTCAGGTGGGCCGGCCCGACCATGAACGGCGCGCCCGGGAAGTACAGCTGGGACGGCAGGTCGCTGGACAGGCTGCTCAGTTCCTTGAACGAGGCGTTGCCGTTGGTGGTCAGGGTGGGCATGCCGGACAGGCCGAGCGACTGCATCCCCTTGAGCACGGTGGTCAGCGGGGTGCCGGTGGTCCAGATGAACAGGGCCTGCGGGTTGGCCGCCTTGATCTTGGACAGCTGGGTGGTCACGCTGACGTCGGACGGGTCGAAGGTCTGGTGGCTGACCACCTTGACCGCCCCGCCGCTGCCGGCCGCCGCCTTCTGGATGTTCTCCCAGCCGTCCTGGCCCGAGGAGTCGGTCGAGGTGATGGCCGCGACCCGGGTCCAGCCCTTGCTCTTGACGAAGTTGATGAAGGCCTTGGTCTGGTTGACCGTCGAGTTCGACGTCGAGTACACGTAGCCGCCCAGCTTGGGGTGGTCGCCGGGGGACAGGTCGTAGACGACCGGCCCGTTCGAATTGACCAGGTCGTCCACGGGCCGGTCAACGCTGGTCACGCTGCCCACCAGCAGGACCGGAGACTGGGACAGCAGGGGGGAGGCCAGGGACACCGAGGTCGACGCGGTCGACTGGTTGTCGGAGACGTCAAAGGCCAGCTTCTTGCCGCCGATACCGCCGGTGGCGTTGACGTGCTTGGCCAGCGCCAGCAGCGCGGCCTTCTCCTCGACACCCAGGAACGAGTCGCTGCCGGTCTCGGAGACGATCGCGTGAATGGTGTAGGTCGAGCCGCCCCCGGAGCTGACCGCGCCCCCGGACGACGACGATCCGCCCCCGGTTGACGCGCACGCGGCCAGCGCGGCCACGGAGGCGGTGGCGACCCACGGCGCCAGCCAAGCTTTTCTTCGTTGCTTGCCTCTTGAGCGCACGTGTGCTCCTTCCGGATAGGTCGGGCGGCCTCGATGCCACCGTCGCCGGGCTGTGCGCCGGATCACATAAGGCTGGCATAATGTCATACCATTCACAAGAGGGCAAGACCGGCAAACCATGACGGTACCGTCGTGATCGTCTCCGCACGGTGCCGTTTACCCTGCTGATATGGGCGACATCTGGGTGGGCACCGCATCGTGGACGGACAAGACCCTGATCGAGTCGGGGTGGTATCCCCCCGAGGCGAACAATCCAGAGAAGCGCCTGCGCTACTACACCCGCCAGTTCCCGCTGGTGGAGGTGGACTCTTCTTACTACGCGCTGCCCGCCGAGCAGACCGCGGCCGCCTGGGCGCACCGCTCGCCCAAGGGGTTCGTGTTCAACATCAAGGCGTACAGCCTGTTCACCCACCACCCGACCCGGATCGCCGCGCTGCCCAAGGACCTGCGGCCGCTGGCCGAGGCGAAGGCCAAGGGCAAGGCCAGCGTCTACCTCAAGGACACCGATCCGGAGCTGGTCGACCAGGCCTGGGAACGGTTCCTGTCCGCCCTGGAACCGCTGCGCCAGACCGGCCGGCTGGGCGCGATCTTGTTCCAGTTCCCGCAGTGGTTCGTGATCGGCCGCGACCGCAAGGACTACATCTTGTCCTGCGCCGAGCGGGTCGCCCCCCGCCAGGTCTGCATCGAGTTCCGCAACAAGACCTGGCTGAGCGAGGACAACCGCGCCGAGACGCTGAAGTTCCTGGCCGACCACCAGCTGCCCTACGTGGTGGTGGACGAGCCCCAGGGCCACACCAGCTCGGTGCCGCCGGTGGTGGCGGCCACCGCGCCGCTGGCCGTGATGCGTTTCCACGGCCAGTCGGACCACTGGGATTCGAACGACATCCAGGAGAAGTACCGGTACCGGTACTCCGAGAAGGAGCTGAAGGAGTGGGCGCCCAAGGTGCGCCAGCTGTCCCGCGAGGCGGACATCACGCACGTGCTCTTCAACAACTGCTACAGCGACGACGCCCAGGTCAACGCCCAGCAGCTGGCCGGACTGCTGGGCGACGACGCGCGGCCCCCGGCGTAATCAGCGCCCGAGCTGGCCGGACGCGATGGCGGCCCCCTCGGCCAGGGCGGACAGCTTGGCCCAGACGATCTCCGGGTGGCCGACCCGGCCGCCCAGCCCGCAGTCGGTGCCCGGCGATCACGTTCTCCCGGCCGACCAGGCCCGCGAACCGGGCCAGCCGCTGGGCGACCAGGTCCGGGTGCTCGATGATGTCGGTGGAGTGGCCCACCACCCCGGGCATGATCAGCTTCCCGTCCGGCAGCTTCACGTCCTCCCAGACCGTGTACTCGTGCTCGTGCCGGGGGTTGGCGGCCTCGAACGAGTAGCAGCCGGCCGGGACGGTCAGCACCAGGTCGATCAGGTCCCGCAGCGGCAGGTCGTCGCGGTGCGGGCCGTGATGGCTGCCCCAGCAGATGTGCAGCCGGACCTGGTCTTCCGGCAGCCCGCGCAGGGCGTGCTTGAGGGCTTCGATGCGCAGGGCCGCGTAGCGCCGGTAGTCGGGTACGGACATGTCCGGGAACATCTGCCAGCCGTCGGGCAGGTCCGGGTCGTCGACCTGGAGGATCAGCCCGGCGTCGGTGATGGCCTGGTACTCCTCGTGCAGCACATCGGCCACGGCGAACAGGAACGTCTCGGTGTCCGGGTAGTACTCGTTCTGCAGCCAGTGCTCCACCGTCCCCGGGGTGATGGCGGGCAGGAACGCCTCGACGTCATCGCGCCCGGCCACCGCGGCCTGCAGCCGCTCGATGTCGGCCCGCGACCGCTCCCGGCCGGTGTAGGCCAGCGGCCCGGTACAGAAGTAGGCCGTGGTCCCGCCCGGCTGCGGCTGCTCCCCGCCCGGCGTCGGC
Source organism: uncultured Actinomycetes bacterium (assembly GCA_963828445.1). GTDB lineage: Bacteria > Actinomycetota > Actinomycetes > Streptosporangiales > Streptosporangiaceae > Bog-532. The sequence goes on along the minus strand of CAWHFP010000021.1, from coordinate 208,968 downwards.
GGCGGCGTCACCGCGGCCCCGAACTGGAATCCGCCCAGCCCGGCCGCGAAGAACCCCGGGAAGTCCCGCTTGTCCCGGCCCTGCACCCCGGCGTTCGGCGGCGTGTACGCCCCGGGCGCGAACCGTCGCGCCTCGAACCCCGACATCCGGTCCCGGACGTACCCGATGAACAGCCCCCGCTTGGAGATCTCGCCATCGTTGACCACGTCGACGCCCGCGCTGACCTGGTGGTCCACCACCTCGGCCACCGCCTCCGGCAGCGCCCGGGTGAAGGCGTCCTGGGCCGCCGGGCCCTGGTCGAACAGTTGCTGCAGGTCACCAGGCCGCGGCAACGCCCCGGCGTGCGACACCCTGATCCGCTCTGTGCTTCGTTTCATCGCTGGTGGTTTTGCCCCCTCCGGTGCCGGTTCATGCCCCCGGCAGGACCGGCCCGGTGGCCTGGCCGTCCACGGTGGCCCCGGCGAACTGCAGCGCGGGAGCGAGGCGGTTGGCCCAGACCGGGAACGGCAGCTCGGGCGCGGACAGCTTGTCCAGCCGGGCCCGCTGATCGGCGCTGAGCGTCACGTCCAGGGCGGCCAGGTTGTCCTCCAGCTGGGAGACCCGCCGGGCCCCGATGACGGTGGAGGTGACCCCGGGCCGGCCCTGGACCCAGGCCAGCGCGACCGCGGCCGGGCTGGCCCCGGTCTCGGCGGCCACGTCCCGCACGGCCGAGATCACCTCGAAGTCGTGCTCGCTGGGCGTGCCGAAGATCTCCGGCCGGCTGGCCCGGGCGCTGTCGGCCGGGGCGGGCCGGTCCCGGCCGTACTTGCCGGACAGCAGCCCGTTCTTCAGCGGGCTCCACGGCAGCACGCCGATACCCAGGTCGCGGGCGGCCGGGATCAGCTCGGCCTCGGGGGTCCGGGCCAGCAGCGAGTACTCCAGCTGCAGCGCGGTGACCGGAGCCCAGCCCCGGAAACCGCTGATGGTGGTGGCTTCGGCCACCTTCCAGGCCGGCAGGTCGGACAGGCCCAGGTAGCGGACCTTGCCCGCGGCCACCAGGTCGTCCAGGGCGCGCAGGGTCTCCTCGATGGGAGTCACCGGATCGAAGTTGTGCAGCCAGTACAGGTCCACGTAGTCGGTCCGCAGCCGGCGCAGCGAGTTCTCCAGCTGCTGGACGATACCCTTGCGCCCGGCGCGCGCCCGCGTCGAACTCCTGGCCGCCCCCGGCGACGTCGCCGCCGTGGGTTACGCCGTCGGCTACGACAGCCCCTCCCAGTTCAGCCGCGAGTACCGCCGCCTCTTCGACGTCCCCCCCGGCCAGGACGCCCACCGCCTCCAAACCGCCCCCGCCGGCGACCCCACCCCCTGACGCCGGGCCCGCCACGTTTAGTGGCGATGGTGCCATCGCCCATACTCTTATATGGGTAACGGGCCATCGATCTTGCTGGGCCCCGGCCAGCGACGCCGACCCTCCAGCCTGGCCTCCAGCTTCCATGGCTTGAGACCACTCTCTGGCTCCCCGCCCCACCCCAAGTCCGACGGCTGCCTCTTGCTCCCGCCCATTTCCTCAGTCCGATCGCCTGAAGCGGCCGGAGTCCGGCGGCCTGGGGGAGTCCCTGCTTTCCGCTCCGCTGCGTCCAGTTTTGTGCAGCATGCACCCAAAACTGGACGCAGCCCGGCGACGCGGACGTTCAGACGCGCAGGAGGCGACGCGCAACCGCCGCCAGGGCAGCCAGCAGAGCAGCCGCGAAGACGAGCAGCGCCACCGGGTCCGACAAATACTGAGTCGCGACCCCGAGCCCGACCACCGGCACGGCCAGGCCCAGGTAGGCGGCCAGGAAGAAGCCGGCCAGGGACTCGCCGCGAGCCTGGGGCGGGGCAACGGCGATGACCGTGGACACCGCCCCCTTGAACGTGGCGCCGCCACCGGCCCCGGCCAGCACGCCGCCGATGAGCAGCAGCGGCAGGCTGGTGACCCAGACCGCGACGGTGACGGCGATGATGCCCGCGACCAGCAGCGCGATCCCCAGCCGGAGCAGCCGGCCCTGCGCGGCCCGGGCCAGCGCGATCTGGCTCACCGCGGCCGCGCCGAAGACGATGAACGCCGCGCCCCCGGCCAGCGCGTGCGAGTGCTGGTGCAGCGGTCCGGCCAGGAAGCTGGGCGCCAGCGAGTTGAACAGGCCGAACACCGCGAACACCACCCCGCCGGCCGCGCCCGCGGCGAAGAACGCCGGGCGGGCGGCGACCGGGACGCTGACCCGCTGCGGCCGGTAGGCCGGACGAGGTTCGGGCCGGGTGACCGTCTCCGGCACCACCGCCAGCAGGAGCAGGCCCACCAGCAGCAGGCCCTCCGCCACCCAGTACGGCAGGTGCAGTGGGTCCGGCGCGTACTGGGCCAGCAGCCCGGCCAGCAGCGGGCCCAGCCCGATCCCGCCCAGGTTGGCCGCGGTGCTGACGGTGTCGGCCAAGCTCCCCGCCGAGCCACCCGCCGAGCGCCCCGTCCGGCCGGCCCGGTGCAGTTCGGTGAGATGGGCGGTGGCGGTCGCGGTCAGCAGGCCGATGCTGATCCCGGACACGAACCGGGCCACCAGCAGGCCCGGCACGGACAGCCAGGTCAGGAACAGCACTCCGGACACCAGGTTGACCGCCATGGCGGCGGCCAGCATCCGGCGCCGCCCGGCCCAGTCGGACAGGTGCCCGGCCAGCAGCAGGCTGACCGCCACCCCGGCCGCGTACACCGCGAAGATCACGGTCAGCGTGAGCGAGCCGAACCCGTCGCGCGCCTGGTAGAGCACGTACAGCGGGGTGGGGATGGCCGAGAACGCCATGGTCACCGCGAACGCGTAGGCCACCAGCCAGAACCCGGCCCGGTGCCGCCGCGCCGACGGCCGCGCCCCCAGTCCCGTCCCCAGTCCCGCCTCCGGTCCCGGCCCCGGCCCCGGTTCCGGACGCCCGCCGGGCCGGGGCTCCGCGAGGTCAGTCCGGGGGACCGGCCGGCTGGAACGGGTCAACGACGTCATCACGCCTCCTGGCGACGGTGTTGTCTGCACGCAAACATCAACTGATCGCCAGTCGCGAATCATTTCAATATATTGATCGTTTTCGATGATAAGAGCGAGGCTGAACGGAGATAATGACCAGGTGGAACTCCATCAGCTGGAGTACTTCGTCGCCGTGGCCGAAGAACTGAGCTTCACCCGCGGTGCTCGCCGGGCGCATGTGGTCCAGTCGGCCGTGTCCGCCGCCATCACCCGGCTGGAGCGCGAGCTGAACGCCCCGCTGTTCGAACGCACCCGGCGCCGGGTGTCGCTGACCGACGCCGGGTCGGCGCTGCTCCCGGAGGCCCGGGCCACCCTGGCCGCCGCCCAGGGTGCGCGGGACGCGGTGGCCGCGGTCCGCGGCGGCCTGCGGGGCTCGGTGACGCTGGGCATGATGCTGTCGACCGGACCGCTCGACATGGCCGCCGTCCTGGGCCGGTTCTCCGCCGCCCACCCGGACGTGGTCGTCCAGGCCCGGCAGGCCGCCGAAGGCACCGCGGCCCACCTGCGGGACCTGCGCGAAGGCGCGCTGGACCTGGCTCTGGTCGCGCTGGCGGGCCCACCACCGCCCGGCCTCAGCGTCCGGCTGCTCGCCTCCGAGTACCTGCTCCTGCTGGCCCCGCCCGGTGGCCGTTACGCGGAGCGCACCAGCATCGACCTGGCCGAGGCGGCCGAGATCCCGTTCATCGAGGCCCCGGCCGGCTGGGGCAACCGGGCCGTGGCCGACCGCGCGTTCGCCGCCCGCGGCCTGCAGCGGACGGTCCGGTTCGAGGTCACCGACTACCAGACCGCGGTGGCCATGGTCCGCACCGGCCTCGGGGTCACGCTGCTGCCGGCCTCGTCAGCCCGGGAACTGGCCGCGCAGTCCGGCGCGGCCCTGGTCGCCGTCACCGGGGCCGACCTGACCTGGACGATCTCCCTGGCCGTGGCGGAGGGCCGCCGGCTGTCGGCCGCCGCCGAGGCTCTGCGGGCCGACATCACCGAGGCGGTCTAGTGGCGCAGCAGGGCCGAGCCGACCGCCACAGGCACCATGGCGAGACTCGGCCCAGCGGCGCCGCCGCTGGGCCGGTCACCTCACCAGAGTGCCACGGGATCAGGCCGTAAGGTATTCCCGTGCCAAGCGATCGCCCATGGCCTGCTCCAGCAGAACACGTTGTGGCCGGCAGGCGCTGGAAGTACGCCCCGCCTCCGTGGGTCTTGTTCGAAGCGGTCGTGAACGACAGCGAGCGGTGGTTGTCGCTCCTGACCGGCGAGGCCAAGCCGGCGGTGGCCGCTTCCCGGCGGCCCGACGCTGTGCTCCTCAAACCCTGGGTGGATCCGGCCGTGCCGGCCGTTGAACTGTGGATCGAGCCCAACGGCTACGGGTCGGCGATCACCGTGCTGGCTTACGGTGAGATTCCCCAGCTCCCCGACGACACCCGGCGCTGGGTCAGATACCGGCTGGGGACACTGTTCGGTGCCGCCCTCCGCGAATGGGTGGACGAGCCGCACCGGTAACTGCTGACGGCCGAAAGATCCACTGGGGCCTGTTCACCGGCCATTCAGCCCACGGGCCAGGCCGTCCGGCTCGGGCTCGGGCTCGGTGGAACTCCAGCGCGCCGGCCGCGAACCCGGTGGCCAGCGCGGTCAGGGCGGCGTCCAGGTACACGGTCAGGTCCGCGTCGGCCCGCGCACTCCAGCGGTCGTAGGCGGCCCGGCACGCGGCCAGCGTGGACCGCCCCACCACCAGCGGATACAACGACCACGGCGGCTGCCCGGTCCGGGCCCCGACGAACTCGCTGACCACCTGTTCCCAGGCGTCGTAGTGGACGGTGGCGCTGGAGGCCAGCGCCGGGACCGACCCGATCAGGTTCATCCGGATCCGCAGTTCGGGCACGTCCTCGGCCCGGTAGTGGTTGGACGCCACCACCGCCTGCCGGATCGCGTCCATCATCGGGACCTGGTCCGGCACCCTGGCCAGCGCGGCCCGGATCACTTCGATCTCGGAGTCGAACTCGCCCCACAGCGCGCTGGCCTTGGAGTCGAAGTACCGGAAGAAGGTGCGCCGGCTGACCCCGGCTTCGGCCGCGATCTGCTCGATCGTGGTCTCCTCGAAGCCCTGCTCGGTGAACAACCGGAGCGCGATCAAGGCCAGCGTCCGCCGACTGGTGCCCGGAGGCCGGCCACGGCGGGCGGCTGCGTCTGATGCGGGCTGAAGATCATCCATGAATTCCCTCAAATGGTAGCCCTGCCTCTTGATTGCGTCACCGTGTGAAGTAGGATTAAAAAACATTCGTCACCCGGTGTCGAAAAGGTTCGGCTAAGTCCGCTCGGCGCCGTCTTCGCAGCTAGGAGCAGGTATGAGCGAGACCGTCAAGGACGCCGAAGCCCGCACCGCCGCCCCGGAGCGCGATACCGACCCTGCGCCGGACGCCGAACCACGCGCCGAAGAACTGCTGATCGAGGAGGTCTCGATCGACGGCATGTGCGGTGTCTACTAAGACGCCCCATAGGCCAGCACCGGCCCTCTGGTCGAGCAGTTCCAGTTCGGCCTGGACGCGCCGATCTGCCTGACCTGGGAGCTGACCTACGCCTGCAATCTGTCCTGCCGGCACTGCCTGTCCAGTTCTGGTCGGCGGGACCCGCGCGAGCTGAGCACCGCGGAGTGCCGGGCCGTCATCGATGAGCTCGAGCGCATGCAGGTGTTCTACGTGAACATCGGCGGCGGCGAGCCCACGGTCCGGCCCGACTTCTGGGAGCTGGTCCAGTACGCCACCGACCACCACGTCGGGGTCAAGTTCTCCACCAACGGGGTCAAGATCACCCCGGACGTGGCCCGGCAGCTTGCGGCCAGCGACTACGTGGACGTGCAGATCTCCCTGGACGGGGCCACCGCCGAGATCAACGACGCCGTGCGCGGCCCCGGCTCGTACGCGACCGCCCTGACCGCCATGGCCAACCTGGCCGCGGCCGGTTTCGCCGGGTTCAAGATCTCGGTCGTCTGCACCCGGCAGAACATCGGCCAGCTGGACGAGTTCAAGGCCATCGCCGACCGGTACGGTGCCCAGCTGCGGCTGACCCGGCTGCGCCCGTCCGGCCGCGGCGCCGACGTGTGGGACGAGCTGCACCCCACGGCCGCCCAGCAGCGCGAGCTGTACGACTGGCTGGTCGCCCGGGGCGAGCAGGTGCTGACCGGCGACTCGTTCTTCCACCTGGCCGCGTTCGGCAGTGCGCTGCCCGGCCTCAACCTGTGCGGGGCCGGCCGGGTGGTGTGCCTGATCGACCCGGTGGGCGACGTGTACGCCTGCCCGTTCGCCATTCACGACAACTTCCTGGCCGGCAACGTCCGCGCGCCCGGCGGGTTCGCCGGGGTGTGGCGGACCTCGGAGCTGTTCACCGAGCTGCGCCAGCCCCAGGGCGGCGGGGCCTGCACCTCCTGCTCGGCCTATGACGCCTGCCGGGGTGGCTGCATGGCGGCCAAGTTCTTCACCGGCCTGCCCCTGGACGGCCCGGACCCCGAGTGCGTCAAGGGCCACGGCGAGCAGGCCCTGGCCGCCGCGGCCGCGGCGACCGGGCGCGCCCCGGCCCCCCGGCCGTCCGGCGACCATTCGCACCGCACCAGCCCGGCTCGCGGCCCCCGCGCCAGCGCCCCGGTGCCGGTCACCATCGGCCGCCGTCCGCCCGATCGGGCCTGCGATGAGAACCCGCTGGCCGGCTTCGCGCTGGACGCCCCGTTAGTGACTGACCGCTAGGAGCCGGCGCCCCCCGTCCGGGCGCCAAGCTCCATCCCGCTCCCCGCGCTCACCGGTGCTGCCGCACCGGTGTCGGCGCCTGCCTGCGAGCGCCGAACAAATCAGGAGGATTCACCCCGGAAAGGACTCCCTCATGGGAAAGCTGGACGGCAAAGTCGCCTTCATCACCGGAGCCGCGCGCGGCCAGGGCCGCAGTCACGCGGTCCGGCTGGCCCAAGAGGGCGCGGACATCATCGCCGTGGACATCTGCCGGCAGATCGAATCCGTGCCCTACCCGATGGCCACCCCCGACGACCTGGCCGAGACGGTCAAGCAAGTGGAAGGCCTGGACCGGCGGATCTTCGCCCAGCAGGCCGACGTGCGGGACGAGGCCGGCCTCAAGGCTGCCTTCGAGGCCGGCCTGGCCGAGCTGGGCCCGGTCGACATCGTGCTGGCCAACGCGGGCATCGCCCCGCTGGCCACCCGCGAGACCCACGACGCCTGGCAGGACGTGGTCGACGTCAACCTGACCGGCGTGTTCAACACGGTCCAGACCGCGATCCCGTCCATGATCGAGCACGGCCAGGGCGGCGCGATCGTGCTGACCAGCTCGACCGCGGGCATCAACGGCATCGGCGGCCCGAGCCGGGGCGGCCTGGGCTACACCGCGGCCAAGCACGGCGTGGTCGGCCTGATGCGCTCCTACGCCAACAACCTGGCCCCGCACTCGATCCGGGTCAACAGCGTGCACCCGACCGGGGTCAACACCCCGATGGTGGTCAACGAGGCCATGCAGGAGTTCCTGGCCCAGGACCCGTCGCTGGGCAATGCGATGGCCAACGCGCTCCCGGTCGCCATGGTCGAGCCGGTCGACATCTCCAACGCCATCGCCTGGCTGGTCTCCGACGACGCCCGCTACGTCACCGGGATCACCGTGCCGGTCGACGCCGGCTTCACCAACAAGAAGTAACCACCCCCGAAGGAGGAGCTACCCACCATGGCAGGACGAGTAGAAGGCAAGGTTGCCTTCGTCACCGGCGCGGCCCGCGGCCAGGGCCGCAGCCACGCGATCCGGCTGGCCGAGGAGGGCGCGGACATCATCGCGGTCGACCTGGCCGGGCAGATCGACACCGTGCCCTACGCGATGGCCACCCCGGACGACCTGGCCGAGACGGTCAAGGAAGTCGAGGCGCTGGACCGCCGCATCGTCGCTACCCAGGCTGACGTGCGGGACTACGGCGCGGTCAAGGCGGCCCTGGACGAGGGAGTGGCCCAGCTCGGGCGGCTGGACATCGTGGCCGCCAACGCCGGCATCTTCAGCTTCGGCCGGGCCGACGTGCTGGAGGAGCAGACCTGGCAGGACATGATCGACGTCAACCTGACCGGGGTCTGGCACGCGGCCAAGGCGGCCATCCCGCACCTGAAGGCGGGCGGCCAGGGCGGCTCGATCGTGCTGACCAGCTCCACCGCCGGGCTGATGCCGTTCGAGAACATGGCCCACTACACCGCGGCCAAGCACGGTGTGGTCGGGCTGATGCGGGTGCTGGCCGTCGAGCTGGCCCCGGACTTCATCCGGGCCAACTCGGTCCACCCGACCACCGTCAACACCGACATGATTCACAACTCCGCCACCTACGAGCTGTTCTCCCCGGACCTGACCCCGGAGCAGCGCACCAAGGACGTGATCGGGGAGCGATTCCAGACCCTGAACGCGCTGCCGATCAGGTGGGTGGAGCCACGGGACATCTCCAACGCGGTGCTGTTCCTGGCCTCGGACGAAGCCCGTTACATCACCGGAGTTACGCTGCCGGTCGACGCCGGTTCGCTGCTCAAGTAACCGGCTGGAGAGGAGCCCAGGTGACGTCAGCGCTAGGTGCGATGAGGATCACGGCCGTCCGCGACCGGGTCCGGCCGCACCTCGTGGGCCGCGAGCACGAGCTGGACCTCGTGCTCGCGGCGGTCGCCGCCGGACGCGACATCGTGCTCGAGGGACCGCCCGGGACCAGCAAGAGCACGCTGCTGCGGGCCATCACCGCCGAGTGGGGCATCCCGCTGGTGTTCGTGGAAGGCAACGCCGACCTGACCCCGGCCAAGCTGGTCGGCCACCACAATCCGGCCCGGGTCCTGCGCGAGGACTACAGCGCCGACAACTTCGTGGACGGCCCGCTGCTGGAGGCCATGCGGTCCGGTGGCTTCCTGTACATCGAGGAGTTCAACCGCGCCCCCGAGGACACGCTGAACACCCTGCTCACCGCGATGGCCGAACGCCAGATCGCGGTGCCCCGGGCCGACACCGTGGTCGCCTTGCCCACGTTCCGGGTCATCGCCTCGATGAACCCGTTCGACAACGTGGGCACCACCCGGCTGTCGACCTCGGTCCACGACCGGATGTGCCGGCTGGCCATCAGCTACCAGGACGCCGCCGCCGAACGGGGCATCGTCGCGCTGCGGGCCCCAGTGCCCGACCTGCCCGCCCGCCAGCGCGACCGGCTGATCGCCGACGCGGTGGCGGTCACCCGGGCCACCCGCGAGCACGAGGACATCCGGCAGGGCAGCAGCGTGCGCGGGGCCATCGACACGACCCTGGTCGCCGGCCAGCTGCTCGAGCTGGCCGCCGCCACCAGCGGCACCGACGACCCGGCCGAGCCCGGCGAGCACTACCCGGACATCGTCTTCGATGCCATGGTGGTGGCGCTGTCGGGCCGCATCTTCCTGGACGAGACCGTGGAAGCCACCCCCGAGCAGGTCCTGCGGCAGATCTGGGAGGACCACTTCATCCTGGAGCCGGCCACCGCCGAGCCCGGTTGAAGAGCGGTCGAGGCCGACTCGCCCCGGCAGCGGAGGGGCCGCCGCCCGGAGCAGCAGCTGAAGCCGCTGCGGCGCCGGCCCAAGGTTCTCGACGAGGAGCCCACCCTGCTCGAACCCAGCCGGGGCGGCTCGGGCGGCTTCGTCATCTCCGGCGGTGACCGTCAGCGGCCCGGCCGGGGCCGCCCGCGTCCCGGCCGGGGCGCGCCCGCCGAAACGGGGGAGCAGGGCACGCTGCTGGCCGCGCCGCCCGACGAGGCCACCCCCGATCCCGAGGTGCTGCGCCGGGCCCGGCAGATCGCTACCCGGCTGGCCGTGCCCCGGCCCCGCCGGGACGTGACCGCCCGCCGCGGCGTGGGTGAGCTGGCCAGCCTCCGCTACCGGGGCGGCTCCGACGACATCGACCTGGACCGCACCATCGACCAGCTGGCCGAGCACCCGGTGCCGGAGGAGGACGACATCATCGTCCGCGAGCGGGTCCGCACCCGCCGGTCGGTGGTGCTGCTGGTCGACGTGTCCGGCTCCATGCGCGGCGAGCGGGTCCGCACCGCCGCCGCCACCGTCGGCGCGCTAGCGGCCGAGCTGGCCCGCGACGACCTGGCCGTGGTCGCGTTCTGGTCCGATGCCGCGGTCCTGAACCACCTCGGCCACCGGGTCGTGCCACCGCAACTGCTCGACACCATGCTCCGCATCCCGGCCAAGGGCCTGACCAACGTGGCCTTCCCGCTCCAGGTGGCCGCGCGCGAGCTGGCCCGGGTCCCGGCCCGGGACGCCCGGGTGCTGCTGCTGTCGGACTGCGTGCACAACGCCGGCCCGGACCCACGGCCGTTCGCGGCCCGGCTGCCGCGCCTCGACGTGCTGCTGGACACCTCGGGCGAGCAGGACCCCGACCTGGCCCGCGACCTGGCCCGGTTCGGCCACGGCCGGCTGCTGCGGGCCGCCACCTACCGCGACATCGCCCCCGCCCTCACTACGCTGTTCGCCGGCTGACCCATCAGCACTGTCCACCCAGGAGGAGCCATGCCCGTCGTCGTCGTTGCCACCATCACGCCCAAGCCCGAGTACCGGGACGAGGTCATCGCCGCTATGCAGCAGGCCATCCCGCTGGTCCACGCCGAGGACGGTTGCGAGCTGTACGCGCTGCACACCGACGACGAGCACCTGGTGATGGTCGAGCGCTGGACCTCCCGGGAGGCGCTGAAGAAACACGGCACTGAAGCGCCCGCGATGCGCGAGTTCAACGCGGCCATCGGCGACAAACTGGCCGCCCCCACCGTGGTCCTCCGGCTCGACGCCGTCCCGGCCGGCGATCCCGCCAAGGGCCAGCTTTCTTGACCCAGCCGAGCACCCAATTGGGCACGCTGACCTCACCCGAGGCCGCCGAGCGGGCCGCGGCCGGCGCGGTGCTGGTCGTGCCGGTCGGCTCGACCGAGCAGCACGGGCCGCACCTGCCCCTGTCCACCGACGCCGACCTGGCCGTGGCGTTGTGTGCCCGGCTGGGTGCCGAGTCCGCCTCGGTGGTGGTCGCGCCACCCCTGGCTTACGGGTCGAGCGGTGAGCACGAGGGCTTCGCGGGCACGATTTCCATCGGCCAGGAGGCCACCGAACTGCTGCTGGTCGAGCTGGGCCGGTCGGCCACCCGCACCTTCGCCCGGGTGCTGCTGGTGTCCACCCACGGCGGCAACACCGAAGCCGTCCGCCGGGCCGTGGCCCGGCTGCGGGCCGAGTCCCGCGATGTGTCGGTGTGGCTGCCCCGCTGGCGCGGCGACGCGCACGCGGGCCGGGCCGAGACCTCGCTGCAACTGGCCCTGGCCCCCGGCACGGTCCGCCTGAACCGGGCCGAGGCCGGCAACACCACCCCCATCGCCGAGCTCATGCCCGCCCTGCGCGCCACCGCCGTGCACGGCGTCAGCCCCAACGGCGTCCTCGGCGACCCGGCCGGCGCCTCCGCCGACGAGGGCGCCGCCATGCTCCGTGACCTGCTGGCCGACCTGACCGCCCACCTGGAAAGCTGGCCCGATGGCCACCCCGGAAACTCCTGAACCCCGCGTAGCCCTCGTCACCGGGGCGGCCCGCGGGATCGGCGCCGCCACCGTGGCCACCCTGGCCGAGGCGGGCTGGCGGGTCCTGGCCGTTGACCGGGCCACCGACGACCCGCACCTGCCCTACAAGCTGGGCACCCGCACCGAGCTGGAGCAGGTCGCGACCGACGCGGGCCCGAACGTGATCGCCGCCCAGGCTGACGTCCGCGACGTGGACGCGCTGGCCCGGGCCGTCGCCGTCGCCGAAGACCAATGGGGTCATCTGGACGCGGCCCTGGCCGTGGCCGGGGTCATCGCGGGCGGCGTCCCCGCCTGGGAGGTGCCGGCCGGCCAGGAACAAGCCGTGCTCGACATCGACCTCGGCGGCGTCATCAACCTGGCCCGGGTGGCCGTGCCCGCGCTGCTGCGCCACCCCGAACCGCGTCGCGGCCGGTTCCTGGCCGTGGCTTCGGCCGCCGCCACCCGTGGCCTGCCCATGCTGGCCGCCTACTGCGCGGCCAAATCCGGGGTGGCCGGCTTCATCCGCGCCCTCGGCGCCGAACTCCGCGACAGCGGCGTCACCGCCAACGCGGTCAGTCCCGGCTCCACCGCCACCCCGATCCTGGACGAGAGCGCCCGGCTCTACGATCTGCCGTCCAAGGAGACGTTCGCCGCCCAGCAGCCCCTGGGCCGCCTGCTCGACCCGGCCGAGGTCGCCGCGGTGCTGGCCTTCCTGGCCGGGGACGGCGCCAGCGCCATGACCGGCGCCGTCATCCCGGTCGACGGGGGACTGGCCCTCTAACTCAGACCTTCAGGTCCTTCAGTCGCTGGCGATCTTGTCCAGTTCGGCCAGCGCGTCCGCGGGCAGTTCCAGCCCGGCCCCGGCCACGTTGTCGCGCAGGTGCGCCACCGACGAAGTGCCCGGGATGAGGAGGATGTTCGGCGATCGGTGCAGCAGCCAAGCCAGCGCCACCGCCAGCGGGGTCGCGCCCAGCCGCTTGGCCACCCCCTCCAGCTCGCTGGACTGCAGCGGTGAGAACCCGCCCAGCGGGAAGTAGGGCACGAACGCGACACCCTGCCGCGCGGTCAGGTCGACCAGGTCGTCGTCGCTGCGCTGGGCGACGTTGTACATGTTCTGCACGCACACCACCGGCGCGATCGACTGCGCCTCGGCCAGCTGCTCGGCGTTGACCGTGCTGATGCCCAGGTTCCGGATCAGCCCCTGCTCCCGCAGCTCGGCCAGGGCGGTGAACTGCTCGGCGATCGAGCCCGGCTCGGCGCCGTCGAACCCGCCCATCCGCAGGTTCACCACATCCAGCGCGTCCAGGCCGAGGTGGTCCAGGTTGTCGTGCACCTGCTGCCGCAGCTCTTCCGGGCTGCGCGCGGGTGGCCAGCCGCCCTGCTCGTCGCGCCGGGCCCCGACCTTGGTCACGATGTGCAGGTCCTCCGGGTACGGCGACAGCGCCTCCCGGATGATCTCGTTGGTCACGTACGGCCCGTAGTAGTCGGACGTGTCGATGTGGTTGATGCCCAGCTCAACCGCGGTCCGCAGCACGGCGATGGCTTCATCACGGTCCTTCGGCGGCCCGAACACGTGCGGCCCGGCCAGCTGCATGGCCCCGTAGCCGACCCGGGTCAGCTCAAAGTCTCCAACCGGGTACCGTCCCCCGGGAAGTTGGTCAGTCATAAGTCCCTTCCTGCCCACGACGGCCTGCCGCGAACTCCTTCACTCTGCCCCGCGAACCCCCGCCCAGCCAGACCCCTCATCTTCCTGGGACCACCAGGGCCACCCTCCCGCCCCTAATTGATAACAGCAAGAAGCGCTGAGCGCTGAAACCCGCCCCGCCCCACCTCCTGATAACAGCAAGAAGCGAGCCGCCGACCCCGCCCCTCGTCAACCGGCACCCGCCACTCACCGCCCAATCCACTGGACACCTAGTAATTCGATGCCTAGAATTCCGAGGTATGAATCGCGAACGGATCAAGGGTCACCTGGACCTGTTGCTGCTGTCCGTCCTGTCGGCCGGGCCGGCCCACGGCTACGCCATCATCACCGCCCTGCGCGATCGCAGCGAGGGCACTTTCGACCTGCCCGAAGGCACGATCTACCCGGCCCTGCACCGGCTGGAGGACGCCAAGCTGCTGGCCAGTTCCTGGGCCGAGGGGGAGGGCCGGCGGCGGCGGGTCTACGCGCTGACCGACGCCGGGGCCGAAGCTCTGGCCGCCGAGCGTACCGAGTGGCGCCGCTTCTCCGCCGGTGTCCGCGCCGTCGTAGGAGGTCTGGCATGAACCCCGCACGCCACCCCGAACGCCGCTCCGCCGGCGACCCGGTCGAGGATTACCTGGACCAGCTGTACGCCAGCCTGCGCACCACGCCGCGGCAGGCTCGCCGCATCATCGCCGAAGCCGAAGACCACCTGCGCGAGGCCACCGCCGCCGGGATCGAGGCCGGCCTGACCGAGTTCGAAGCCCAGGAGGCCGCGATCTCCAGCTTCGGCTCCGTCCGCGCCGTGGTCCGCGCCCACACCAGGCGGGTCCCGCCGCTGGCCGTGTTCGGAGAGCTGATCATGACCGCCTGGCAGCTGGCCACGATCGCGGTGCTGGCGGTGGCCGGCAGCGGCCTGGTCGCCCTGGTCATGAACCAGGTCCTGGGGCCGCAGTTCGTCGGTGGCAGCCCGGCCGCGGCCGCCGGGGCGGGCCAGCGGGCCTGCGCGCACTGGCTGCACATCTGGTCCCAGGCCCAGAACTGCGGCCAGGCCGCCGTGCTGGAGACCAGCAGCGACGCGGTCGATCTGCGCCTGCTCACGCTGGTCCCCGGCCTGGTTCTGCTGGGCGGCTACCTGCTGGCCCGCCGCTACCAGCGCCAGCGTGGCCTGCGCGCCGACCTGCTGCCGGAAGCGTTCGTGCCCACGGTGGCCGCCTGCCTGTTCGGCGCCCTGACCGCGGGACTGACCTACCTGGCCGTGGCGGCCCCGCCCACCGCCACCCAGACCGGCGGCGCCGGCAGCTTCCTGTCGGCGGCCGTGGTCACCCTGCTCATCACGGTCGCCTTCGTGCCCGCCCTGCGCCGCGCCCTGCTCCGGCACGCCTACGGCTGAGGTCCGCGCCCGGCTGCCGCCCGCACCGCTTCCGCTTTCACTTTTATCGAAGGTCGCTTCGCCGGGTCCCCACCCCGGTTTGACAACCAGGTAGAACTAACCTACAACTGAAATTGTAAGTTTTTCTTCGATATGAAATGAACTTAGCTACGGCCCACAAGGCAGTGGAGGGTGAGGAATCATGGTGCTGGCGACGTTTGACCCGTTCGCTCAGTTCGAGCGCCAGTTCAACCGGCTGGCCCAGCGCGGGGCCGGGAGCGCGGCGGGCATGCCCATGGACGGGGTGCGCCGCGACGGTGAGATCGCACTGCGCTTCGACCTGCCCGGGGTGGACCCGGCGTCGATCGACGTGACCGTGGACCGCGGGGTCCTGACCGTCTCCGCCACGCGGGACGAGGAGTACGCCGAGAGCGACAAGCTGTTCATCCGCGAGCGGGTCACGGGCACCTTCACCCGCCGCGTCTTCCTGTCCGACGACCTGGACACCAGCGCGGTCGAGGCCGCGTTCAACGACGGCGTGCTGTCGGTCCGGATCCCGGTGGCCGAGAAGGCGCAGCCCCGCAAGATCGAGATCCAGCGGGCCCAGGCCCCGGCCGTCGAGGCCGAGGCCGCGGTCAACGGCTGACCTCGCGATACCCCGGCCTGGCCGGCGGCGTGGGCTGATCCCGCGCTCGCCGGCCAGGCTTTATCGTTTCCCGGAAGGAGGAGTGATGCGGCTACCCATGCTGGACGACGAGCACGCCCCCTTCTACACCGTGGGCCAGGTCGCCTCGATGCTGGCCATTCAGCAGGCACTGCTCCGCCGCATCGATGACCAGCAGGTCGTCTCGCCGGAGCGCTCCGCGGGCGGCCAGCGCCGGTACAGCCGCCACGACATCGTGCGCGTGCAGCAGGTCGTGATCATGATGGGCGAGGGCATGACCCTGCCCGCCATCCGCCGCATCATCGAGCTCGAGCGGCAACTGGCCGTGGTGACCCGGGAACGGGACGAGCTGGCCCGGCGGCTGGCCGCGTACGACAAGCTCGGGCCGGGCGGTAATACTGACTGACAGTCCGATCAAGGGAAGGTGCCGCCGATGTCACCCGTGGAGCCGTTGCCCGCCGCCGAGCTGCACCTGCACATCGAAGGCACGCTCGAACCGGAGATGCTGGTCGCCCTGGCCGCCCGCAACGGGGTGACCCTGCCCACCACCGATCTGGCCGAGCTGCGGGCCCGGTACCGGTTCGCGGACCTGCAGTCGTTCCTGGACCTCTACTACGCCAGCCTGCCTGTGCTCCGCACCGACCAGGATTTTTACGACCTGGCCACGGCTTACCTGGACCGGGCCGCGGCCGGCGGGGTGCGCCGGGCCGAGATCTTCTTCGACCCGCAGACCCACCTGGCCAACGACGTGCCGCTGGCCGCGGTGTTCGCGGGCCTGTCCGGAGCGCTGGCCGACGGCCGGTCCCGGCTGGGCCTGTCGGCCGACCTGATCGTGTGCTTCCTGCGTGATCTGGGTGCCACCGCCGCCGATGAGACGCTGACCGCCGCCCTGCCCTTCCGGGACCAGTTCATCGGGGTCGGGCTGGACTCGGCCGAGGTCGGCTACCCGCCCGCGCTGTTCCAGGACGTCTACCGGCGCGCCGCCGCCGAAGGCCTGCACCGGGTGGCCCACGCCGGTGAGGAGGGCGGCCCGGATTACGTCTGGGAGGCCATCGATCTGCTCGGGGCCGAGCGCATCGACCACGGCATCCGGGCCATGGAGGACCCGGCCCTGGTCGGTCTGCTGCGCGACCGGCAGCTCCCGCTCACCGTGTGCCCGCTGTCCAACGTGGCCCTGAAGGTGGTGGACGCGCTCACCGCCCACGTGCTGCCGGACATGCTGGCGGCCGGCCTGTGCGTCTGCCTGAACAGCGACGACCCGGCCTACTTCGGCGGCTACCTGGACGACAACGTGGCCGCGGTTCGCCGCGAGCTCGGCCTGGACGACAAGCAGCTGGCCACGCTGGCCCGCAACTCGTTCGACGCCTGCTTCGCGCCCGCGGCCGACAAACGCCGCTGGAAGGCCGAGGTCGACGAGGCCCTGAGCGCCTGAACCCCAGCCGGCCAACGCCGCCGGCCAGCTACCCCCTGGTGGTGACGGGCACGATCCGGAAGTCCCGCTGGAACACCAGGTTGTGCAGGTCAGCGGCGGCGATGGCCCGCAGCACCGGCAGCTCGGCCCGGGCCTGGCCGTCGTCGAACACGTTGAGCGGCCAGGTCCCCACCGTCGCCCCGCGCAGATGCGGATGGTGGAACCCGGCCCCGTAGGTGGCGTCGATGGTGACCGGATCGATGCCGCTGTCGCGCTGTTCCGGCCAGGACAAGGTCCAGACCGCCTCGCGCCCGCCGTCCGGGCTGGGCCGCACCCCGCTGGCCTGGATCTCGCCCGTCCCCAGCAGCATGGCCTGGTTCATCTCGGCCAGTACCTGCCGCGCGTACGGCTCGATCAGCGCCACGGCTTCGGCGAACTTCTCTTCCTTGCCCGCCCGCGACGTCTGGCCCCCGTGGTTGCGGTCGCGCAGGTCATCGAAATGCCGCCGCAGCGCCGGGATGGCCGCGTTGCCGTCGCCCGCGTGATCACGGTTCGGTGTGCTCTGCGTCACTGGTTTTCCTCCTGGGTCGCGCGCCAAGCCCGCCGCCCACTACCTTGCCATCGGTGCCAGTGGTGAACGCCACCGCCCACCGGGTCCCCGGGCCGGCCTCACCCGGCCGCGCACGTGCGTCATCCGCCCCTCCGGAACGCCACATTTGTTCCGTGACCGCCCGGAATGAGCTGTTTACAGCCAGGCAATTGCGAGAGACAATCGCGCCGAGTGTCTCCCCAATGGCAGGTGGTTACCGTGGGCGGTGATAGCGCCTGACCTTCCCTTCCCCTGGCGCTTCAACGGCGTAGCGCTACCGATTTCCCCGCATCGGCCCGAGCACCAGCAGGAAGAGAGCATTCGATGGTCTGCTACGCCCCGAGCACCGGCACCCTGGCCGCGATCGGTGTCGGTATCTACATCCTCTGGCACAAAACGATCGGCCACCTCTTCGGCCTGTTCGGCACCGTGCTGGAGATCGTCTTCATCCTCGCCGTCGAGGTCGCCGTCGCCGTCTTCCTGGTCCGGCTCACCCGCTCGATCCGCCGTCGCCGGGCCCAGTCCGGCGCCTGCACCACCTGCCGCTTCCGCTGCCAGCAGGCCCTGTCGGCCCGTCCCAACCTCCTGGTCAACGTGGTCGACCGCCGCGTGTCACCCGCGGCCCGTCCCGCCCTGACCTGTCACCCGGCCGCCCCGCTGGTCCCGGCCCGGCTCGCCTCGGCCGCCCGCCGTCTGCGCCCGGCCGCGCTCCCGGCCCCGGCCCCGGCCGCCCGCGCCGCCCTGCCCCGGGCCCACGGCACTCCGCGCTTCACGGGCCCGGTCCCGGCCCCGTTCTCGGTCCGTGGCCCGATGCAGGCGCCGCCGGTGTCCCCGCTGCCCCCGTCGGCCACCCGGGTCTCGTCGCCGGTGCCCGCCCCGCCCGTCGCGAGGCCGGAGCCGGAGGCGGTCGACGTGGACGGCTACGTCCTCACCCCGGATGGCGTCGACACCCCCGACAGCGCCGACGCTCAGCCCGCCAGCGCCGACGCTCAGCCCGCCACGGCCTGATCGGCCAGGGCCCGGACGTCGCGGGCGATGACGGGCCACAACGGCGCGGGCAGATCGTGGCCCATGCCGGGGAAGATGACCAGCCTGGCCCCGGCGATGGCCCGGGCGGTGGCGCGGGCCGCGCTGACCCGCAGGATCGGGTCCTGGTCGCCGTGCAGCACCAGCACGGGTTTCTTCAGCTCGCGCAGTTTGGGCCCATGCCACGGTGCACCCGCCTGGCGGGACTGGGCCTCGGTGTTGCGCGGGCCGGTGTCCACCTCGCGTTCGATCCACTCGCGGGCCGCTTGTTCGTCGAACGGGTAGGCCGGGGAAGCGACGCCCCGGGCCACGGCCAGCGCCGCCTGGATGTCGCCCTCGCGCCCGGCCGGGTACTTGGCCCGGGCCAGCCGGGCCAGCAGCCCGAACCGGACGTACCGGCCGGCCGCCAGGCCGGAGACGTCGCTCGGCATGGCCCCCACCGACGTCACGGTCAGCACCCGGTCCGGGTGCCGCAGCGCCACCCGCTGCGCGATCACCCCGCCCAGCGAGGCGCCGAACACGTGCGCCCGCGCCCAGCCCAGGGCGTCCAGAACCGCCACCGCGTCGTCGGTCATGTCCTCCGACGTGTAGGCGCTCCGCTTGCGGGCCACCGCCGCGAACGGGTTGCGCGGCCCGGTCGCCGGCATCCGGGTCGATTGCCCGGCGTCCCGCTGGTCATAGCGCGCCACCGCGAACCCCTGGCCCGCGAACTCCCGGGCCAGCCCGGCCGGCCACCAGAACCGCGACACCCCCAGCCCCATGATCAGCAACAACGGGTCCCCCTCCACCCCGGCCAGCCGGTCATAGGCGATCTCCACCGCCCCGTTGTGCGCGTACGCGGTGGGCGTCCACACGTCCTGCCAGGGGGCGCGGACCGGCGGCGCCCCCGCGCCCGCGGTCCCCGCCTCCGGCTCTGCCCGGGCCGAGTCAGCCATCCCAGCTCTCCTAACTGCGATCAATGTTCGCTTTTAACTCCACTCTATGCACTGGGTACTGTGTTCGCAATGGAGAGCATCTGGCTGCGCCCGGAGCGGTCCGCCCGTGGCCCGGTCCCGGAGCACAGCCGGGCCGAGATCGCCCGGGCCGCCGTCACCCTGGCCGACCAGGGTGGCCTGGCCGCGGTGACCATGCGGTCGGTGGCCGCCGCCATCGGCACCGGCCCGGCCTCGCTGTACCGCTACGTCAGCACCCGGGCCGAGATCCTGGAGCTGATGGCGGACGAGACCGCGGGGGAGTACCGGTTCGGCCCCGAGGCCCGGCGAAACGGCCCAGGAAACAGGCCAGAAAACGGCCCTGCCCGGCCTGCTCCAGCTGGCCCGCCAGGCCCGGCGCATCTTCCGGCGGCACCCCTGGCTGACCGACCTTCCTTCGGTCGGCGGCCTGCCCGGGCCGAACGCCATCGCCTTCACCGAGCAAGTCCTGGCCATCCTGGACGGCACCGAGCTGACCAGCCGCGCCCGGCTGGAGACGGTCGGCATCTTCACCGGCCTGGTCCGCCTGCTGGCCCGCACCGAAATCGATCAGCAGCGGGCCGGTCAGCGGCTGGCCGACTGGCAGGGCGCCCTGGCCGGCTACCTGGTCGCCGCGGTATCCGATGGGCAGCATCCGTACCTGGCCGCGGCCCTGGCCGGCCAGGCCAGCGGAGCCGACGCCCCGGGGCCCGGCTCCGGCCCGGCCGGGACCAACGACGACCTGTTCGACCGCGCCCTGACCCGGATCCTCCCCGGGCTGCTGGCCCCGCCTGAATCCCAGCCCCACCGACAGTGAGGACCACATGACCACGCTCGCCCGCCCGGACACCGTGCTGTTCGACCTGGACGGCACCCTGATTGACTCCGGGCCGTCGATCCTGGCCGCCCTGCGCAAGGCGTTCGCCGCCGAGGGCCTGCCCGCGCTGCCGCCCGAAGCCGAGCGCTCCCTGGTCGGGCCGCCGTTCTACCAGACCCTGCCCCCGCTGATCGGCGACGCCACCGACCGGGTCGTCCAGACCTACCGCCGCATCTACGTGGCCGACGGCTTTGCCTTTCAGGCGCAGGTCTACCCGGGGATCGAGGCCCTGCTGGACGGGCTGGCCCGGGGCCACGTGCGGCTGGCCGTGGCCACCAGCAAGCTGGAACCATCGGCCGTGGCCGTGCTGGAACAGCTGGGGCTGGCCGACCGGTTCGCCACCATCTGCGGCGACACCGCCGACGCGGGCCGCCCCACCAAGGCGGCCGTGATCGCCGAGGCGTTGCGCCGCCTCGGCGAGTCGCCGGGCACGACGATGGTCGGGGACCGCAGCCAGGACGTCGAGGGCGCCCGCGCGCACCACCTGCCCTGCATCGGCGCGGCCTGGGGCTACGCCGCGCCCGGCGAACTGGAAGCGGCCGGCGCCGTGGCCGTCCTGCCCGATCCGGCCGCCCTGGCCACCGCCTGGGCCGTAGCCGGAACCGTGACCTGATCCGGCCGGGTCAGGCCGCTTCGGCCGGGTCCCCGTCCGATGGGCCGCCGGACGGGCGGGGCGCCGAGGTCGCCCACCGGATCGCGCCCACCACGGCCTGACCGGCCGGCCGGACCAGCGCCGCCTCCGCCCCGGGCAGCCACGGCAGCCGCAGCGGCCAGCGGGCCCAGCCCGGCAGCAGCGACACGGCCGCCCCGGCCAGCAGGCCGTAGGGCGGCCGGGCGATGACCGGCAGCGGCGGGTTGAGCAGCAGGAACCGGGCCGCGGCCCGGGCCTCGGCGGTGCTGGCCAGCTCGCCCCGGTAGGCCTCGATCCGGTCCGTCAGCTCACGCTCGGTGCGCGGCGGGTCGGGCACCCCCAGCTCGGCCCCGATCCGGGCCATGTCCTCGACGTAGCCGTCGCGGCCGGCCTGATCGAGCGGCTCGGACCCGAACCGCGTGTGGGCGCGCAGGAAGCTGTCCGCTTCGGCGATGTGCACCCAGGTCAGCAGGTGCGGGTCGGACGCCGCGTACGGGCGGCCGTCCGGCGCGGTCCCGGTGACCCGCCGGTGAATGGCGCGGACCCGGCCGATGGTGGCCTGCGCGTCGCTGGCCCGGCCGAACGTGGTCACGGCCAGGAAGTAGCTGGTCCGCTGCAGGCGCCCCCACGGGTCACCCTTGAACCCCGAGTGCCCGGCCACCGCGGCCATGGCCAGCGGGTGCAGCGACTGCAGCAGCAAGGCCCGCAGCCCGCCCACGAACATCGACGAGTCGCCGTGCACCCGGCGGATCGGGCGGTCATCCGCGAACCACCGCTCGCCGTCCGGAGCGAAGATCACCTCGTGGTGCGCGGGGCCTTCCGGACCCGCGACCCGCTGGAAGATCGACGCCCCCACCCGGCTGCGCATCTGGTTCGCCCGCTCATGCCATCCCACCTCGCCATTATGAGCCGGCCGCCGTGATAGGAAGACAGGGGTCACCCCGGCCGTACCAGCGGAGGAGAGCCATGCCCAGCGATATCCAGTTCACCATTGGCGCCCGGGTCCGCAGTACCGACGGTGAAGTCGGCCACCTGATCTGGGTCGTGGCCGACCGTGCCACCACCCCGTGGGTCATCACCCACCTGGTGGTCGAACCCACCCACCGGTCCGGGC
This sequence comes from uncultured Actinomycetes bacterium, assembly GCA_963828445.1. Classification (GTDB taxonomy): domain Bacteria; phylum Actinomycetota; class Actinomycetes; order Streptosporangiales; family Streptosporangiaceae; genus Bog-532. The sequence goes on along the minus strand of CAWHFP010000021.1, from coordinate 187,076 downwards.
TGGGCCGGTTCGTCCCGCTGAGTCACGTGACCGAGGTGGACCCGAAGAGCGGGGCCATCACGCTGACCGACAGCGAGAAGGAGTTCACGCAGCTCGACTCGGCCGAGATGACCGAGTTCGTGCCGGGCAGCGAGGCCTACGAGACCTACGGCCCGGCCCAGTTCGTGACCCGGCCGTACTACGCCGACGAGGTCAACTTCAGCGGGAGCGCGGTGCCGGAGACCGCGCTCACCGTGACCGCCGACGCGCCGCTGCCAGACGGCGACCAGGGCGTGGCCGTGCACGCGGTGGCCGCGCACGCCACCGACGGGGCCATCGGGCACGTCGAAGGCCTGCTCATCGACCCCGGCACCCATCAGGTGACCCACGTGCTGCTGCAGGAGGGCCACCTGTGGGGGCGCAAGGACGTGGCCATCCCGCTGTCCGCCGTCCGCGACCTGGATGACGACGGGCTCCAGCTCACCGTGACCAAGCAGGAGGTCGGGGAGCTGCCGGCGGTACCCGTCGCCCGGCACCGGTAGGTCACCGTGCCGGCCGGAGCGGCGGCGGGGCCCGGGGCGCGGCAGTACGTCGTGATCGGGGCCGGCGTGCTGGGCGTGACCTTGGCCAGCCGGCTGGCCAAGGCGGCCGGACCCGGCGTCCGCGTGACCCTGCTGGAGCAGAACCAGCCCGGCTCGGGCGCGACCCGGTCCAGCTTCGCCTGGCTGAACTCCAACAACAAGGTGCCCCGGGCCTACCACGACCTCAACCACGCGGGCCTGCGGGCCTGGTCCGGGCTGGCCGGCCGCCTGGACCGCCCGGACTGGTACCGGCCATCCGGCAACCTGGAGTGGGCCGCCACCGCCGGCGCCGCCGTCGAGCTGGCGGCCCGGGTCGACCGCCTGGCCGAGTGGGGCTACCCGGCCCACCTGATCAGCGTGGCCGACGCGGCCGAACTGGAGCCGGCCCTGCGGCTGCCAGCCGAGGCGCCCGCCGTGGCCTGGTTCCCCGAAGAGGGCTACCTGCTCACCGGGCCGATGATCGCCGAGCTGACCGGGCTGGCCCGCCAGCACGGGGCCACCGTGCTGACCGGCCAAGACGGCCACGTGACCGGCCTGGACGTCGCCGATGGCCAGGTGCGGGCGGTGCGCACCGCGGCCGGCCAGGTCATCCCGGCCGACGCGGTGGTCTGCTGCGCGGGCCGCTGGGTCCCGGAACTGGCCGCGCTGGCCGGCTCGGGGCACCCGCTGCCGCTGGTCCCGTGGTCCCCGCCGGGCGCCGAAGCTCCCGGCCTGGTGGTCGAGGCGGGCCCGGTTGAGCCCGGCCCGGCCGGGGGTGGCCCGGCCCGCCTGGTGCACGCCCCGGACGTGCACTTCCGCCCCCACACCGGCGGTCTCGTCCACCTGGAGGCCCCGGACGTGCACGTCGACCTGCACACCGCCGAGCCCCACCTGGGTGACCTGGCCGAAGAACTGCTGGCCCGGGCCCGGCGGGTGACCCGCGGTCTGGACCAGGCCCAGGTGACCGGGTACCGGGTGTGCGTCCGGCCCATGCCCGCCGACGGTCAGTCGATCGTGGGCTGGCTGCCCGGCACCGGCGGCCTGTACGTGGCGGTCACCCACAGCGGGGTGACCCTGGGCGCGCACCTGGCCGAGCTGATGACCGGCGAGCTGCTGGCCGGCGCGTGCACCGAGGAGCTGGAGCCCTACCGGCCCGGGAGGTTCCTCAGCGCCGCGTCGTAGGCTGGAGACCACGGGAGGTGTGCCATGGCCGACGCAGCCAGCCAGCCCACGGGGACCAGTCAGGACGCGAAGACCAGCCGGGCCGACCAGACCATCGCGGAGTGGCGGGTGGCCGCCGAGAACCACGACGCCAGCCAGGCCATCGCCTGCCTGGCCGACAACGCGGTGCTGATCTCCCCGCTGACCGCCCAGTTCACCTTCGACGGCCGGGACCGCGTGGCCGACGTGATGATCGCCGCGTTCAAGGTCATCGACAACATTCGCTTCCACACCGAGGTCGGCGACGACCGGACCCGGGCCCTGTTCTACACCGCCCGCTGCGGTCACCAGGCCCTGGAGGAAGCCCAGCTGATCCGGCTCAACCACGAGGGCCTGATCACCGAGATCACCCTGTTCGGCCGCCCGCTGCCCGGGCTGACCGCGGTCATGCGGAAGATCGTCCCGCTCATCCTCGGCCGCCAGGGCCGCCCCCAGCTCGGCAGCGTGCTCGGGGCGGCGGCCGCCCCGCTGCACGCCATCACCACCTCCGGCGAGCAGCGGCTGGTCCCGCTGGCCAGCCCCTACCGCCCCCGTGGCTTCCGCTGGCGCCGGCGTGCCCACCCTTGACCACGCCGCCCGGCTCGCCCTGGCCCTGCCCGAGGTCACCGAGACGACCCGATTCGGCTCCCGAACCTGGAACGTGGCCGGTAAGGCGTTCGCCTGGGAACGGCCGTTCAGTAAGGCCGACCTGAAGCGCTTCGGCGACCAGACCCCGCCCGGCGGCCCCATCCTGGCCATCCGCACCGAAGACCTGGCCGAGAAGGAAGCCCTGCTGGCCGCCCACCCGGACTGCTTCTTCACCATCCCGCACTTCGACGGCTACGCCGCCATCCTCATCCAGCTCCCGGCGGTATCCGCCCCGGTCCTGAAGGAAGCCCTCACCGACGGCTGGCTGGCCCGCGCCCCGGCCAAACTGGCCCAGCAGTTCGTCAGCGGCTGACCACTGTCGTGGCCGGCCCGCGGCCGCTATGAATAAGGCATGACCTTGCTGACGCACCGCGGGGAAGGGGCGTCCTTCCTGTACGCCGGCCAGCCCACGCACATCCTGGCTGGGCAGGACGCCCAGCCACCGGGATTCGCGGCCATGGAGATGTCCGTGCCGGCCCGGTTCCGCGGCCCGATCCCGCACGCCCACGACGAGTTCGACGAGGCCCTCTACGTGCTCACCGGCCGGCTCCTGGTCGGCGGCGACGGCGAGCCGGAGGAGGCCCGCCCCGGCTCGATGTTCGTGGCCCCGCGCGGCCAGCGGCACGCCTTCAGCAACCCGTTCGACGAACCCGCCCTGGTCCTGGGCCTGTGGGGCCCACCCGAGCCGGCCCTGGCCTTCATGCACGACATCGGCGCCGCCCTCCGCCCCGACACCCCACCCGACCCCGACCAGATGCGCGCCATCTACGAACGCCACGCCAGCCGCCTCCTCCCCTAACCCCCGCCCCCGGAACCCCGGCCCCCCCGGCCCCCGACGCATGCCATGGCCCCTCTGCGTCCATAAAGGGGAGGAGGCCGAATGGGAAAATGGATGTACTGCTCGAAGGCTGGTAATCGACAAACGATCCAGCTGTGACCCGCGTCCTGTCGCAGTAGACCACGCAGCGATGAAGCACCACTTGGGGCGCCGCTGGGATGAGCGCCGCCGCACTCGTCCCCGGCCCCCCGCCAGGGACCGGAGCAGCGCCGGGCGAGGGGCGCCCCCGGCTGCTCTGGCCGCTCCCGGGTGCGGCGACCACCGCCGAGTTGTAGGTGGCCGCCCGGATCTGCCTAGCGGCGGTCACGAGGTTGTCTGCGGCAGTTATCACAGGCAGCGATAGGGTTCGCTATTCCTCTCACCGCAGATCCGCCTCCCGATTGCCGACGCTGGGCGCCCTGGCTAAAGTCTCCGGTCCGCAGCTGCACGTGCGCCGATCGTCCGTGGCGGCGTCGTCTTAGCCGTTCAGCCGCCGCAGAAGTTCTCCTTACCATGGGATTTCTCAAGTGTGCTGTGGGCGGCAACGATGCCGCGCGAGTGATGGATTTGGGCGCGTATTCGGCACATGCACCTTGGCGTCTGGCGGGCTGGGACCGACGTGACTCGCCGTGTTGGCGATCCGGGCCGCGGCCGCGCGTCGAATGAACCGGAGCATTACGTTGGCCATCGGCCGATTAGTGCTACGCCGCCCGGGTGAGGTCTTCGACGCGGTCGAGCATGGTGTCGAGCGTGACCTCTAGGGGGCGGGTGTCTCGCTGGAGCTGGGTCAGCAACAGGCCGCCCTGCAAGGCTGCGAGCATCGCAAGCGCGAGATCGTGCGGGTCGGCGTCGGCGGGAAGGTCGCCGCGGGCGTGCATTGCCTGCAGGCCGTCGCGGATCCGTTGTTCCCAGCGGGCCAGTCCCCGGGCCGCCGCGATCCGGGCGACGGCATCGGTCTCGGCCACCTCGGCGCCCAGCGCGCCGATCGGGCAGCCGCCGCGGCAGCCGAGCCGCCGCTGGTGCTCGACCAGGAAGTCTCGCCAGGCCCGCAGGCCACCCACGGTGTCGAGGTGGTCCAGGTGGTCGCACTGGGCATCAAGGACAGCGTCAGTCTGGTAGTCGATGACCGCGCGCACCAGCGCCTGCTTGTCCTCGAAGTAGTGGTAGACCTGCGAGCCGCTGACCCCGGCCGCCGCCCGGATGTCCTCCAGGGTGGTTTCCGCCACCCCGTTGTCGAACATCAGCTCCGCCGCCGCGGCGACGATCCGCTGCCGGGTCTCGCGTCCCCGCTTGGTCAGCGGCCGCCCAGTGCCGATTTCTGCCTGATCGTGACTCACGCTTATAGGCTAGCAGAACTGGATTGGACAACCCACTTTCGGCTCGTCATTCTGAATCGTGCGACCCACTAACCGGGCCGCGAGACTCCTACCAAAGGAACTGACATGACCTCCACCGACCTGACCGGTAGCACGGCGCTCGTGACCGGCGCAACCAGCGGCATCGGGCGCGCGACAGCTACGGTGCTCGCCCGCCGCGGCGCGCACGTGCTGATCAGCGGCCGGGATGCGGCCCGCGGCGACGCGGCCGTGGCGGCGATTCGCGCGGCGGGCGGGAAGGCCGACTTCATCTCCGCCGACCTGGCCGACGCCGACTCGGTGCGGGCGCTGGCCCGCCGGGCGGCCGAACTAGGCGGCGGCCACGTTGACATCCTCGTGAACAACGCCGGCGTCTTCCCCTTCGGCCCGACCGCGGACGCCCGGGACGAAGACATCGACAATGTCTACGACGTCAACGTCAAGGCGCCCTTTATCCTGGTCGGCGCGCTCGCGCCCGCCATGGCCGCCCGCGGCAACGGAGCGATCGTCAACGTGCTGACCATGGCCGCCCGCTTCGGGATCGCGGGCATGGGCCTGTACGGCGCCAGCAAGGCCGCGCTCACACTGCTGACTCAGTCCTGGGCGGCGGAGTTCGGGCCGAGCGGAGTCCGGGTCAACGCCGTCAGCCCGGGACCCACCCGCACGGAGGGCACCGAGCCCATGGGCAGCCAGCTCGACGCGCTCGCCTCCCTGGCGCCGGCCGGGCGTCCGGCCGCCCCGGAAGAGATCGCCTCCGCCATCAGCTACCTTGCCGGCGATGAGGCCAGCTTCGTGCACGGCGCCGTCCTCGACGTCGACGGCGGCCGCAACGCCGCCTGACCTCGAAGGGAAGCCGACCCGCCGAGAGCGGCGACGAGACCATTATGAAAGAGCGGCGACGAGACCATTATGAACACGATTAACCAAGTCACCCCGCTATCGGCGGGAGCTCTGACCTTCAGCCCCGACGGGGTCCTCTTCCTAGGCGACAGCAAGCTCGGGGCCGTCTTCGCCTTCGAGACGGAACTGGGCCGGGCGCCAGCCTCGCTGGATCCCTTTCTCTTCGAGTCGATCGACGAGAAGATCGCCGGAGCGCTGGGCGTGACGGCGAAAAGCCTGGTGATGAACGCGATGGCCGTCCACCCGGTGACGCGCGAGCCGTACCTGGCAGTCGGCGTGCGCAACGGCGATCGCCTGGAGCCGGCGGTCGTGAGCGTCTCGCTTGACGGCGAGGTCCGCCCATTCGACCTCTCGTCGTCGACAGTGACGGTGCACCGCCTGTCCGACGTTCCCGACGAGGACAAGACCTTTAAGTCGCGGGCCGGCACTTTCCCGATGCCGCCGGCGGCCTACTTCGAGGAGAAGGCGCGCACGCCGCTCCGGTCCATGACGATCGTGGACCTGAAATTTCACGCCGGAGAGGTGTTCGTCGCCGGCGTCTCGAACCAGGAGTTCTCCTCCACGCTGCGGCGGATCCCCTACCCGTTCACCGGGGCCGCCAGCGAGACCCAGCTGGAGATCTACCACCTCGCCCACGGCCAGTACGAAACGCGTGCGCCGATCCGGACCATGCAGTTCGCCGACATTGACGGCGAGGACACGCTCATCGCCGCCTACGCCTGCAGCCCGCTCGTCACCATTCCGGTCTCAGAGCTGAAGCACGGGGCGAAGGTGAGGGGCAAGACGATCGGCGACATGGGCAACGGCCAGCCCATCAGCATGGTCGCCTACCGTGACGGGGACGAGGACAAGCTGTTCATCACCAATCTCAGCCGCGGCCCGATGGTGGTCCCGCTCTCCGGGATCCGCACCGCCGAAGGTTTCACCCCCGAGAACCGGCCGGCCCAGGGACCGATGCTGGACCAGCACCCCCTTATGCCGGCCGGGCCGGTCGGCAAGCAGGTGCTGTTCGTCGGATCGTCGCTGCGGGCGGACCTGTTCAGCGACCGCTTCTTCGTCTCGCTGACCCGCTACGCCGATACCGGCGACCTGACGCTCGAGACCCTGATGGTCGCCCCGATGCCCGCCCGGCTGGACAAGATCTGGGTGGAGATGGATTTCCCGGGCGCCGAGAGCGCGCACAAAGTGACGGCGTGAACGGCAGGCTTGAACGTTGAGGACGACAGAGATGCGGATCCGGACTTCCCCTGAGGGGCAGATCCGCATCTCCCCTCAAGCCAGGGTCCTCCCAGCCAACGCCCTGCGTTTCTACCTACATTTCCCGAGGTCAGGAGAGGCGCACTTCGATCGTGACCACCTCTGGCTGCTGAACGAGGAGGAACAGGTGGTGCGCGACCCCTTCCTCGTCCTGCCGCAAGAGCTCTGGTCCGGCGACGGGCGCCGCCTGACGGTCTTGATGGAGCCGGGAAGGATCAAACGCGGTCTAGGAGGGGACCCGTCTCACGAGCCGGCGCTTGTCGTCGGGCGGACGTACAGCCTTGTCGTCACGGCGCTCGGGCAAACAGCGCGCCATACCTTCCGCGTAAGCGATCCAGTCCTGGAGGCGCTCGACGAGACCCGCTGGCGTCTGGTCTCCCCGGCAGCGGGGAGCCGCGATCCGGCCGTCGTGCACTTCGACAGGGTTATGGACGCCGCCCTCTGCGAGGACGAGATCGCAGTCCTGACCCCTGCAGGAGAGATCGTCCACACGCGCGTGTCACTCGCACCGGACGGAACCGCAGCGCGGCTCATCCCGAGCCACCCATGGCACGCCGGGCAGCACCGCCTCATCGTCTCCGAACGTCTCGAAGACGTCTGTGGCAACAGGCTGGGCGAGGCCCTGGACCATGACCTGGGCGCGGGCGGACCACCGCGGGCCGGGATAATCAACTTCAATACGCGCAGCAGCACCTAGCCCGAAAGCACGTCAGCCGAGGCGGTAGGGCTCGTTACCTCGGCAACCCGCGACATAGTGGCCACGAGAATGCCGCTGGCGGCTCTGCCCATCCCGAGGGTGGTCATTACTGGGCAAGATGACGCTTGACCTGTCGACCGTCTCCCTACCATGGAGAAACGCAAAACGCCTGACCTGCAAAGGCATACGGAATAAAGCAGAATTGGGCGCGCACTCGGCGAACTCGCTAAACGTTCCGCGCCCTCGCGGGCTGATCCAGCTCAAGAGCGAAACGCCCGTCGCCCACACGGCCCTGTTACTGATGGCTGCTGTCCGCCAACGCCGCACCCTGCTGAAGCGTCTCATCTGCGGCGGGCTGGCTGGCAGAATCAGTCCGGCCCGGGTTCGGTCAGGTACTGCCCGCGTCGAGTACAGGTCTGGCGCATACCTGGGTTAGTGCGGCGTCAGCGTAATGCGCTAGGTCAACGAGATGCACGCGCCGGGCGATACGCACGGCACGCTGAATCTGGTGCGGAAGTCGGTAGAGGCGGCCAAGGTCCAGGGCCTGCAGCAAGACGGCTTCTGCGGCCTCGCTATCACCCTCACCAGCCAATACGCCAGTTCAGCTAGGCGGACAGTGGATTCGGCAAACGCAATCATCGCGACAAACTCAGTGTCCGCCGGGTCAGTGACCCCCAGCAAATGCGGGGGAATCGCCAGCGTCCGCGCAATATGGCGGCGGCTCGCGACGTCGTGAACATCCCGGCGGCCGGTCTCGATCATCGAAATGTAGGTGTTGTCGTAGCCCAGAACGGCAGCAAGCTTCTCCTGCGAAAGCCCGTTGATCCGCCGGTAAGCCCGCAGAATCGTTCCAAGATCGCCCGAGTGCAACGCCTGACAGGAGACCCGATCCGTCCAGGCCCACACCGAATGCTTCAGCGGCTCGTGACGCACGCTGGGCGTGGCGGCTGTCGATGCGCTGAGACAGTCCGCACACACAGATTCACGTGCACTCTCATTCAGGGACGCCCCGCACGCAAGGCACCGACCGGACGCTGCCATTACCCCTACCGGATCGATCCTTGCGATTTGCCGTCCCGGGCAGCGCACAGAAGGCCGGCCCGGGTGGCAACCCCGGCATCACCGGTCTGCCGTAGCACGTCATACCAGGCCGTGATGGAATTCTTATACCCCTGAGGCATCACCAGGTCCGGGACTTCCGGCTCGGTGAACTCTCCGATCTGCTTGTGCTCGAACGACAGCACCGGGTCGGGAGTATCGGAGGCGGCGGGCAGATAGCAGCCATAGGTCACGATGAAGACGTGCCGCTCAGCCTGCACGATGTCATACATCCACACGTCCAGCAGCGGCCCGGTGATCACCTTCCATCTGCTCTCCTCCTCGATCTCGCGTGCTACACACTGCTCCGGCGTTTCGCCGGCCTCCAGCCGGCCTCCCGGAAGCTCCCACTCCTCACGTTCGTTCTTCAGCAGCAGCACACGTCCAGCCCGGACCACCACCCCTTTCACCGAGATCGGGTAACCCACCGGCCTCTGCAGACCATCCACTCAAGACCTCCTGAACCTGGCAGCCGTGGCCGTCACATCCGGCCCTGCCGCGGGCTGCCACGTGCGCCGAACAGGCCGACGGTAACACCGGAACGGCGCCGATGCCCGGCCCAGCTGCCGGCCGCACCTTGACAATCTGTCAGTGAACGACCGGCCCTTTAAGCGGTTTCGTGGAATCGGAAGCCAGCAATTACAGGAAGGTCCTTTCCCATGACAACCGCCGTATCGAGCGACTTCTACCGGGCCGGTGACATTACCGACCCTTCCACTATGGAAGCGATTCGACATCGGATCCGCTCGGCCGGTTTGGCCCTCTTCCATGGCGTGAATAATGCCCAGACAATGCTCGCGGTCGCCCGGCAGGTGATGTCCATAACAGCGCATCCAGACAGTGACGAACGTGGCATCACGACGATCGCGGAACTCGGCCCAGCTGCGGGACACCCAAACGCGGAGGGATTTAGCCGCCGTGAACTCATGGCTCACACTGACCGGTCTGGGATACAGGAACCGCCGCCCTGATGATGCTCACTTGTGCCGTCCAGGCCCGATCCGGGGGCGCGAACCGATTCTGCGATGGCCTGGCCGTCCACGATGACCTGGCCGCCAACAGCCCCGAAGCCCTGCGCGCGCTCAGCCGTCCGCGCTCGGCGCTGTTCGGCGGAGCCGCCGGGTACCTCGGTGCGGTCTTCACCTCTGTGCCAGGCCCCGGCCCGGCCCGGCCCGGGCCGCTATCCGGTTGCGTCTGGACGATCTCGTGTCTTTCTCGCCCGACATCGCCGAATACATCCCGCAACTGACGTCCTCGATCAGTAACCACACCATCACCGTGACATTGCGGCCGGGCCAGGGTGTGATCCTCGACAATTACCGCTGGCTACATGCCCGGAACGCTGCTCGACGCGCTGCCGATCCTGGGTGACATCCTCACCGGCGCACCGTCCGGCCTGGCCGAACGGCTGTTTGAGGACTTCCGCGTCCAGGCCGTCTACAGCAAGCAACACCAGCAGGTCACCATCCACGCCACCATCACCGACACCACCCCCCAAGCCGTCGCCCGGCTCCTCGCCGACCACCGCATCACCCCTGCTAAGATGCGGGAACACGAATTCGAAGATACCGTCCCTGCCTCGTCCTATTCACCTCACGACCAGAGAAGGTAGGCAAAGGGACCAATACGTACATTGATATGGCGCCGCCGGGGGCCAGGCGGCGGGGCCATGATCTGATAACAGCAAGAAGCGGCGCAGCCGCCCGGCCCCGGAACTTCCGCTCCTCAATGCTCACGCGGACGGGTCGCCCGGGATGACCAGGCCGGTCTCGTAGGCCAGGATGACCGCCTGCACCCGGTCGCGCAGGCCCAGCTTGGCCAGCAGGTTGCCGACGTGGGTCTTGACCGTGGCCTCGCTGACGAACAGGGCGGTGGCGATCTCGGCGTTGCTGCGGCCGCGGGCCAGCAGGAGCAGGACGTCTTTTTCCCGGGCGGTCATCGAGGCCAGCCGGGACGGCGACGGGGCGGCCTCCGGCGGGCGGCGGGCGAACGCCTCGATCAGCCGCCGGGTCACCGACGGGGCCAGCAGGGCGTCGCCGGCGGCCGCGGCCCGGACCGCGGCGATCAGGTCGTGCCGCGGCGAGTCCTTGAGCAGGAACCCGCTGGCGCCGGCCCGCAGCGCCTCGTAGACGTAATCATCCAGATCGAACGTCGTGAGCATGACCACCTTGGGCCGATTCGGGGCCCCGTCGGCCACGGCTTCTCCGGCGCCGGGCCCGTCCCCGGTGATCAGCCGGGTGGCCGCCAGGCCATCCATGCCCGGCATCCGGATGTCCATCAGCACCACGTCGGGACGGGTGCTGGCCACCGCGGCGACCGCGGCCTCGCCGTTGGCCGCCTCACCAGCCACTTCGATGCCGTCGGCGCTGTCCAGGATCACGCAGAACCCGGACCGGACCAGCTCCTGGTCGTCCACGACCAGGACCCGGATCGGGGCCGCGCCGTCCACGGGCCCGGTCACCGGACCGGCAGCCGGGCGCTGACGGAGAAACCGCCCGCCGCCGTCGGCCCCACCGATAGCTGGCCGCCGCAGGAGGCGACCCGTTCCGCGATGCCGGCCAGCCCCAGACCGGACCCGGTCAGCGCGGTCTCCCGCACCCCGGCCGCGGCCAGCACCGGCCCCCGGCGCGGCCCGGAGTCGGCCACCGACACGGTGATGTACCCGGGTTCGTGGGTCAGGGTGACGGTGGCCCGGGCCGTGCGGGCGTGCCGGATGGTGTTCGTGAGCGCCTCCTGGACGATGCGGAACGCGGTCAGGTCCACGCCGGGGGCCAGCTTGGCCGGCGTGCCCCGCACGTCGAAATCGACCTCCAGCCCGGCCCCGCGCACCTGGTCGAGCACGCCCCCCAGCTCGCTCAGGGAGGCCGACGGGGCCGTCTCCAGCTGCTCGGACGGGCTGCGCAGCACCCCGAGCAGGCGCCGCAGCTCGGTCAGGGCGGCCCGGGCCGTGTCGCTGATGATGTCGGCCGAACGCTGCGCCTTCTCCGGCTGGCCCGGCAGCAGCGACGCGGTCGCCTCGGCCTGCACGGCCATCAGGCTGACGTGGTGGGCGACCACGTCGTGCAGCTCGCGGGCGATCTTGGCCCGCTCCTGGGCCGCGGCCCGGGACGACTGGCGGTCCAGCTCGGCTTCGGCCCAGGCGGCCCGGCTCTCGGCCGCGGCCAGGGTGGCCCGCTTGGCCCGGGTCAGCACCCCGCCCACCCCGGCGGTCAGGAAGATGAAGGCCTGGGTGATGGCGTCGTAGGGCTCGTTGTGGCCGGGCGCGGCCAGGGCGATCGAGATCCCGGCCACCACGAAGCCGGTGACGATCCAGCGCCAGATCGCGCCGGTCCGGTCCATGACCGTGTAGTAGGCGATGGCCACCCCCAGCGGGAACGGCGCGAACAGCAGCCCGGCCTGATCGTAGGTGACCCGGACCGCCCCGATACCCAGGGCGAACAGCACCGGATGCCAGCGGCGCCCGGTGAGCAGCACGCCCTGCAGCGTGACCAGCAGGATGGCCAGCCACAGCGGGTGCTGCAGGTGCCGGTAGGGCAGGATCGACAGGACGTTGACCACGGCCAGGGCCACGCCCAGCGCACCGTCCTGCAGCAGTTGCTGCCGGCGCGGCGGCCATTTGCTCACGCGCACCACCAGCGCCTGCGGGAGGCTGGTGAGCCGCGTGGCCAGGGTGTGCACGACCCGATGCTACGGCGCGCCCCGGGCCAGCGGATCAGCCGCGCGGGCGAGTGGCCGCTTCCTCCGCGCGGGGGAGAGACACCGCTCATCCGGCCCCTGGGTCCGCCGCCGGGACCAGAACGGCGAATCGCCACCGGGCCCGATGTGCCATGCAGGCCGGCCCGGCCACGATAAGGCCATGCTCACCGCCGCCCGTCCCCGCCGGTCCGCTCCACAGCTGATCCGGTCCGCCCCACCCTCCGCCACCGTCCGGGTCGCGCTGATCGCGGCCGCCGCCTTCGGGCTGGAAATGGCGGTCAGCGCCCGTTACGGGTACGTCCGCGACGAGCTCTACTTCCTCGCCGCCGGCCACCACCTGGCCTTCGGTTACGTCGACCAGCCGCCGCTGACCCCACTGCTGGCCCGGCTCGGCCAGCTGGCCACCGGCAACACCCTGGCCGGTTTCCGGGTCCTGCCCGGGCTGGCCCTGGTCGCGCTGATCCTGGCCACCGCGGCCATGAGCCGCCGCCTGGGCGCGGGCCGGACCGGGCAGATCCTGGCCGCGCTGGCCACCGCGACCTGCGGGGAGTTCCTGGGCGCGACCCACGAGCTGACCACCACCACCCCCGACCTGGTGTTCTGGGCCGTCACCCTGCTGCTGGCCACCCACCTGCTGGCCAGCCAGGACCCGCGCTGGTGGCTGGCCATCGGGACGGCGGTGGGCGTGGGCTCCGAAGCCAAGTGGAACATCGGCTTCCTGGTCCTGGCCCTGCTGGCGGGCCTGGCCGCCACCCGGGAACGGCACCTGCTGCGCAGCCGCTATCTGCTGATCGGCGCCCTGCTCGCCGCCGCGCTGGCCGCTCCCGACCTGGTCTGGCAGGCCGCCCACGGCTGGCCCAACCTGGAGGTGTTCCGGGCCCTGCAGGGCGACGCCGGGGCCAACCGGATCAGCTACTGGCCGGCCCAGATCTTCTTCACCGGCCCCGCGCTGACCCCCATCTGGGTGGCGGGCCTGGTCTGGGCGCTGCGCCACCGGGCCGGCCGGACGTTCCGCCCGCTCGGTATCGCCTGCGCGATCGCGGTGGTGCTGCAGTTCGTGCTGGGCGGCAAGCCGTACTACCCGGGCGGCGCCTACACGTTCCTGTTCGCGGCGGGCGGGGTGGCCGTCGAGCACTGGCTGGCCGCCCGCGCGCGCCAGGGCAAGACCGGCCTGAACGCTCCCCGGCTGGGCCTGATCATGCTGGTCAGCGCGGCCGTCGGGCTGTCCATCGCCCTGCCCGTACTGCCCGCTCGCGCGCTGCACACCGTGCCCCTGCAGAAGGTCAACTACGACCTGGCCGAGAGCATCGGCTGGCCGCGTGAGGTGGCGCTGGTGACCCGCGAGTACCACGCCCTGCCAGCGGCCGAGCAGGCCCGGACCACGATCCTGGCCGGCAACTACGGCGAGGCCGGGGCCCTGGCCCGGTACGGCCCAGCCGACGGGCTGCCCACCGCCTACAGCGGCCACAACAACTTCTGGCTCTGGGGTCCGCCCCCGGCCGCCGACACCGCCGCCATCGCGATCAACGTCGACCCGGCCCTGCTCCACCGCGAGTTCACCCGCGTCGAGCAGGTGGCCACGTTCAGCAACGGCCTCGGGGTCGACGACGACGAACAGGGCGCCCCGGTCTACCTGGCCACCGGGCTGAAGACCTCCTGGGTCCGGGCCTGGCCTGCCTTCCGTGACTACTCCTGACCTGGCCGGCCCGGGGGCCCGGCCGGGCTACGGGTGCCTGACCCCCTGGACCTGCGTGGTCTGCGCGACCAGCCTTTCGGCGTCGTCGAGCATGCTGGTCTGGGCGGTCACCGTGGTCCGGCCGCGGTGCAGCGGCACCGCCACCGCCCGCACCGTCCCGCCGGTGACCGGCCGCATCAGCTGGGTCGACGAGCTGGCTGTGGCGGTCGTCGCCCCCTCCGGCAGCCCCAGGAACGTGACCAGTGCTCCCGCGCTGTCAGCCAGCGACATCAGCACCCCGCCGTGCAGTACTCCGGCCGCGGTACACAGCCGCGGCGCCCAGTCCAGCCGGGCCACCACCCGGCCGGCGCTGGCCTCATCCAGGGTCAGCCCCAGCTCGGCCGCGAACGGCATCAGCGCCACCAGCGCGTCCAGGTCCACGGCCCGCCTCACCCGCCCAGCGCCGCGTGCACCAGCTCCAGCAACTCACCGTCGCTGATCCCGGCCGCATCCCGGGGCCGGATCTGAATCGTGCCCTTGCTGGTCCTCAGCTCCGGATGCCGGCCGATGAAGGCCGCCTCCGTCCCCTGCGGCCACCCGTACACCGACAGCCCGTGCTTCCACACCCCGACGTACAGCTTTCGCCGGCCCCGCCAGTAGCTGGGGATCGTGTAGGACAGCTTGACCACCGCGTCCGGATAGGCCCCCAGAATCAGCCCGTTCACCCGGTCGAACAACGCCCGGTGCTCACCCGCGATCTGGTCCACGTACCCCTGAACGTCCTCGTCCATGCTCCCCATTGTGACCGCCGGGCCGCCCATCAAGACGGGTTCTGCCCCCCGGTGCGTGTCAGCCAGGCGGCGATGGACCTGACCACCTCGGGGTCCACGTGCTGGGCGGGCTCGTACCCGGCCGGGGTGGAGGGACCGGATCCCGGGAAGAACAAGTGGTCGTCGGCCGCGAAGACCTCGATGGTCACGTCGGGCCTGCCGCCCAGCGCGGCCTGCCACCGGGACAGGTCGTCGGCCACCGTGACCTGGTAGTCGCGGCCGCCCTGGACGATCAGCACCGGCCTCCCCAGCGCCGCCGCCGCGGCCGCCGGGTCATAGCCACGCAGGTCGAGCCAGTACGGAGCGGGCACGCCGAACGGAAGGTCGCTGGCCGGGGTGCCGGCGGTCAGCTCGGGGCTGTCGATCAGGGCAGCCTGCCGGGCCATCACGTCGGCCGCGGCCGCCGCCGACCGGGCCTCCGGGATGCCCAGCGAGGCCAGGTACCGCAACTGGCGAACGGCCGCCTGGTACTGCGGCTGGGCGCCCCCGGCCATCAGGACCAGGCCGGCCACGGCCGGCTCAGCGGCCCCGGCCCGGGGCGCCACGGTGCCGCCGGCGCTGTGCCCGGCCACGAAGACCTGCCTGGGGTCCACGGCCGGATGGCTGCGCAGCGCCCTGATCGCCGCCACCGCCTGGGGCACGTACTCGTCGGTCAGCGTGAAGTCCGGGTCGGCGGCCACCAGGTCCGGGTGGGCGTGGGTCACCTTGTCGAACCGCGCGACCGCGACCCCCGCGCTGGCCAGGCCCCAGGCCAGGTCCTTGAACGGTTTGTTCCGCCCGATGGTCTCGTCGGCGTCGTTCGGGCCCGAGCCCGCCAGCAGCACCACCCCGGGCCCCGGCCGCGGCGCGTGCGGCAGGCTCAGCGTCCCCGGCACCGACAGGGGGCCCTCGCCCAGCGTGACCTCCTCCTCGGTGAACGATCGCGGGTCGGCGTACGGCGGCGGCTCCCATGGCGCCGTGGGCCGCGCCGCCTCGGCCGGCCACAGCTGGATGCCGGTGACCCAGTCCTGCTCGCCGGCCAGGCTGACCGCGACGGTCAGCGTCCGGCGCTCGAACCGCACCGGGACCTTGACCAGGACCGCTCCCGTCCCGGCCGGTTCGGTCACCGGCGTACCCACCTCGACCAGGGCGCCGGACCCGTCCACCTCGGCCTCCCAGGCCGACCGCAGCGCTTGCGCCGGCACCATGGGCCGCAGCGGCGGCGCGAACCGCTCCTGAATCTCGGTGAACCGGTCCTGGTCAGCCAGGCGGACCAACGCCAGCGCCGCGGCCGCGGAAGCCGAAGTGGTGTTCATCGTTTCCCGTAACCTCCGGTCGACCCGACATCGTTCACAGTATTGAGAACAATAACATCTCTGTGAGTGATTGATAAGGTCACCAGCATGGCCAGCGCGGACCTCCTCCTGCACCCGGTGCGGCTGCGCATCGTCAAGGCGTTCCTGGGCGACCGGGCCCTCACCACCAGCCAGCTCGCCGCCGAGATCACCGACGTGCCAGCCGGCAGCCTCTACCGCCACGTGGCCAAGCTGACCAGAGCGGGGGTGCTGCAGGTGGTCGCCGAGCGGCGCGTCCGCGGTGCCGTCGAGCGCACCTACACCATGCGTGGCCCCGCGGCCCAGATCCAGCCGGACGAGGCCCGGGCCATGACCGCCGAACAGCACACCCAGGCGTTCGTGGCCTACGTGGCCGGCCTGCTCACCGACTTCGACCGCTACGCCGCCACCGCCCCGCCGGATCCCGCTGGCGAGGCCGGGTACCGGGCCGGTGCGCTCTGGCTGAGCGACGCCGAGTTCGCTCAGCTGCTGGTCGAGCTGCAGGCGGTCTTTCAGCCGCGGCTGGCCAATCCTCCGGCCCCGGAGCGTCGCCGCCGCATGTTCTACACCGTCTATCTGCCCGCCCCGGAGCCGCCCGAGCGTGACGGGCGTTAAGCGCCGGGGGACGGGATCACGCCGAGGGCGATGGCGCTGGTCACCGCGGCCGTGCGGTCGTTGACGCCGAGTTTGCCGAACAACCGCAGCAGGTGGGTCTTGACCGTGGCCTCGGTGATCGACAGCCGCTGCCCGATCTCGGCGTTGGTCAGGCCCCGGGCCACCAGCGCCAGCACCTCGGTCTCCCGGCTGGACAGCAGGTCGCGGCGCGGCTGCCGGACGTGACTGACCAGGCGCCGGGCCACCGACGGGGCCAGCACGGTCTCACCGTGGGCCGCGGCCCGGACGGCGTTGCCCAGCTCACTGATGGACGCGTCCTTGAGCAGGTAGCCGACGGCTCCGGCCTCGACCGCGCGCACGATGTCGGCGTCGGTTTCGTAGGTGGTGAGCACGACCACCCGGATGCCCGGGTGGCCACCCACGATCTTGGCGGTGGCCTCGACCCCGTCCCCGTGCGGCATCCGCAGGTCCATCAGCACCACGTCCGGCTGGAACCGGGCCGCGACCGCGACCGCCTCGGCCCCGGAGGCGGCGTCGGCCACCACCTCGATGCCGGGTTCGGCGGCCAGCATGCCGCGCAGGCCCTCGCGCACCACCGGATGGTCGTCGGCCAGCACCACCCGGATCACTCCCGGCTCCCCATCCCCGGTCACGCTGTCCCCGGTCACGCGGGCACCTCCGCTCGCAAGCGGGTACCCGCACCGGGTGTGCTGGTGACCTCGAGCCGCCCGTGCACCTGGGTCACCCGCTCCCGCATCCCGCGCAGCCCGTACCCGCCGGTCGCCCCGGCCGCCACGAACCCGCACCCGTCGTCGCTGACTTGCAAGGACACCATCCCATCGGCGTAGCACAGGTCCACCCGCACCGTCCGGGCGGCGGCGTGCTTGCGCACGTTGGCCAGGGCCTCCTGGGCGATCCGGAGCAGCACCACGTCCAGCGCGGCCGACAGCGGCCGCGGCTCGCCCTCCTCGCTGAAGGCCGCGTCGATGCCGGTCTCGGCCTGGGCCCGTTCGGTGATCCGGCGCAGCGCCCCGGGCAGGTTCCCCTCGGTCAGGCCGGCCGGGGCCAGCGCCGTCACCAGCCCGCGGGCCTCGGTCAGATTCTCCCGTGCGGTCTGGGCGGCCAGCGAGATCTGCTCCCGGGCCGGCCCGGCCGTGTCCGGGCCGAGACCGGTCTCGGCCGCCTGCAGCAGCACGATGATGCTGGAGAACCCCTGGGCCAGGGTGTCGTGGATCTCGCCGGCCAGCCGCTGCCGCTCGGCCAGCGTGCCCGCCTGGCGATTGGCGGCGGCCAGCTCGGCCCGGGTCGCCTCCAGCTGGCCGATCAGCTCGGCCCGTTCGGTGCTCTTGCGGACGATCCGGTCCACGAACTGGCCGTAGACAACGGCCAGGCCGATGCTGAACGCGCCGTCCACCAGCGCCTCGGTAACGCTGGACCGGCCCGGGTCAGCCGCGATGACCAGCACCCCGGCCAGCACGTTGAGCACGGTGATCGGGATCAGCGCCTGCCGGAACGGCAGCAGGAAGAAGCACTGGGGTGACAGCGCGAAGGCGGCGAACCAGACGTTCGGCGACTGAGCCTGTGCCACCCCGAACAACGCGATCGCCCCGGCCAGGTACAGCCAGCTGCGCGTTCCGGATTTGCCGCCGTAAATCTGTGGCCGCCCCACCATCAGGTACCAGAGCACCATCGCGGCCAAGGCCACGCTGAGCGTGGTCCTGGCCACCGAGGTGAGCGGGGCCAGTTCCGCCACCGTCACGTCGGCCACGAACACCACGGCGTAGTACACGTCCCAGCTCAGCGGGGACATCTCCCAGGTGCTGGCCTGGCTCGGCCCACTGCTTTCGGCCGCACTCGAAGCGGTCACCGCCGGTTCTGCCACCGGAACGTCCTGATGCACAAGACCAAGCCTGCGGCAATCCAGACCGCCAGCACCAGTGCCACCCGCCCGAGTTCCCAGGAATGCGCGGGCTCCAGCGCGGCCGCCTGCGGCGGCAGAAACACCGAGCGCAGCCCCTGAGCCATCCATTTGAGCGGGAACACCGCGGCCACGTCCTGCAGCCCGTGCGGCACGCTGCTGAACGGAACGAAGATCCCGGAGATGAACTCCAGCACCAGGAACGGCAGCGTGACGACGGGGGAGGCGCTGCGCGCCGACCGGGCCAGGCTGCTGACCCCCAGGCCCAGCAGCGCGCTGGCCATGCCGCCCAGCAGGCAGACCCACACCAGCGTCCACCACCGGCCCGGGGTGGCTGGCAGCGGCAGGTGGTAGAGGGCCACGCCCACGATCAGCAGCAGCACCACCTCGGCCACCACGCACACGAACGTCTGGATGATCTTGCCGATGAAGTAGGCGGTGTGCGGCAGCGGGGTACCGTACAGCCGCTTGAGCATGCCCTGGTCCCGCTCGCTGGCCACGCTGATGCCCAGGTACTGGAAGCTGGTGGCCATGATGCCGCCGGCCACCATGCCGGCCGCGTACAACTGGCCGGTGGTCACCCCGGGCACGTTGACGTGCTGGTTGTTGAAGATCGACCCCAGCAGGAGCAGCAGCACCGCGGGCAGCGCGAAGATGAACACCACCACCTCGCGTTCCCGGAAGAACGAGGTCAGCTCGAAGCGGCCCCGGGCCAGGCCCGTGGTCAGCAGGGACGGCAGCGGGGCCACGCCCGGAGCGGGCCGGGTCCGGGCCTGGATCTGCGTGGTCATGCCCGGCCTCCGATGTCCGCGCTGGCGCCGATCAGTTCCAGATAGGTGTCTTCCAAGGTCGGCCGGGCCACGGTCAGTCCCGGCACCTCGCCCGCCTGCCGGGCCAGGTCGGCGACGACCTGGGCCGGGGTCGGGGTCTGCACGGCCCGGCGCCCGCCGGGGGTGTCCCAGCTGACCGTGGCGGGCCGGCCGGCCCCGCCCAGGCTGGCCGGGGTCCCGGCCGCGACCACCCGGCCGCCGGCCAGCACCGCCAGCCGCCCGGCCAGCGCTTCGGCTTCTTCCAGGTAGTGGGTGGTGAGCACGATCGTGACCCCCTCCGCGGCCAGCTCCCGGATCAGGCCCCAGAACTGCCGCCGGGCCTGCGGGTCGAAGCCGGTGGTGGGCTCGTCCAGGAACAGCAGCTCCGGACGGCCGACGATGCCGAGCGCGACGTCCACCCGCCGGGCCTGGCCGCCGGACAGGGTGCTGATCCGCTTTCCGGCCTGCTCGCCCAGCCCGACCAGCTCGATGACCTCATCCGGGTCGCGCGGCCGCGGGTAGAAGCCGGCGAAGTGCCGGACCAGCTCGCGCACGCTCACCTCCGGTCCGGCCGAGGCCAGCTGGAGCACGATGCCGATGCGCGCCCGCCAGGGCCGGCCGCCCGGCCCGGGTCCTCCCCGAGGACTTCCGCCACGCCCCCGTCGCGGTCGCGGAAGCCTTCGAGGATCTCCACGGTCGTCGTCTTGCCCGCGCCGTTCGGGCCCAGCAGCGCGAACACCTCCCCACGGCGGATCTGCAGCTCGACGCCGTCCACCGCGTTCGTGTCCCCGTACCGTTTACGCAGGTCGCTGACCTGCACCGCCATGTCGTTGGCCATATCACCAGCGTCTCGCCCGGCGCGCGCCGCCGGCACCAGCGAAGGATGGGACCTGCTGTCCACCGAACGGTGGACACGAGCCGTCCGGTCGGTCAGTGAACGAATTCGAAATTATTTACGAAGATAGCGTTGTCAGCATGGATCTGTGACGCCGATCACGCTACGCTCGGCGGCACCAATCCAACCGCCAGTTCATGGGGGCAACCGATGGCGTCACTGCTCAACCCGTACCTCAACTTCAACGGCACCGCCCGGCAGGCCATGGAGTTCTACAAAGGCGTGTTCGGGGGCGACCTGACCCTGAGCACGTTCGCCGACCTGGGGATGGCCGACGGCGCGGACGCGGACAAGGTCATGCACGCCCAGCTGCAGACCGGCGACGGCTACACGATCATGGGCGCCGACGTGCCCCAGCACATGGAGTACCAGGCCCCGGCCGGGTTCGCGGTCAGCCTGAGCGGCGACGACAGCGCGCTGGCCGGCTACTTCGAGAAGCTGTCCGCGGGCGGCACCATCACCATGCCGCTGGCCAAGCAGGCCTGGGGCGACGAGTTCGGCATGCTCACCGACCAGTTCGGTATCCAGTGGATGGTGAACATCAGCCAGTCCCAGCAGGCCAATTGACCGCTGGCCGGTGAGCGCCGGGCCTCTGGCTAGTCCAGGGGCTTGGTGTAGCCGAAGAACGACCGCTTCTTGATCAGCTCGGCCACCTCGGCCGGCACCATGGTCTCCCACGAGTCGTCGCAGGCCGCGATCCGGCGGAGTACGTCGCGGCTGAAGATCGGCAGGTACTCGGGGTTGTAGTTGGCGAGGTGGACGAAGCTGCCCCGGCCCCACAGGTAGTCGTACAGCGGCTGCAGTTCGGGCCGGACCTTGATGTGGTCCACGGTGACCAGTTCCTCGTCCGGCGAAGGCTGCAGCGGGTACACGAACAGCTTCAGGTCGTTCTTGAACAGGCGGCCGAAGCTCTCCAGGATGCCGCCCGGTAGCTGGGCGTGGTTCTTCTCGTCGAACAGGTCGATCAGGCTCGGCACGCCCATCACGATGCCGATCCGCTCCTTGGTCCGCTCGGCGATGTAGGCGGCCAGCCGGTAGTAGTCGAAGTAGTCCGTGATCAGCGTGGTCATGCCGCAAGCGGCCAGCAGGTCGGCGCGGGCGATGAAGTCGCGCCGGTCCACCTCGGCGCCGCCCGCCAGCAGGTTGCGCATGGTGATCTCGGTCAGGCACAGCACCTGCTTGCCCGCTACCGCCGGATCTTCCTCGAACCGGGCCCGGGCCGTCTCCAGCATGTCCAGGTTGACGTGGGTCGGCGGCCGGAAGCTGCCCCGCTCGACCAGCACCGGGTGCTTGCGGAGCGCTTCGCTGGGCTGCAGCACCTCGCGGTCGGGGCCGAACATGGCCACCCCGCTCAGCCCGACCTGGACCAGCTTCAGCGCCATCAGGCGGTTGTCGACGCGCCGGAACTCGATGCCGCGAAATTCGATCATGTCGATCTCGATGCGGCCGGTGGTCAGCCGATCGAGCAGGCTCTCGATCAGCTTGTCCGCCTCGTGGTGGTGAAAGAACGCCCCGTAGAGGAGGTTGACGCCGACGATGCCGAGCGCCTCCTGCTGGAGCCAGGCCTCGACGTCCAGCATGCGCACGTGCATGACGATCTGGCTGGGCTCGTCGTGCTGCTGGGCCTGGAACTTCACGCCCATCCAGCCGTGGCACTCGTTGCCGCCCCGGAAGCTGCGGGCCACCACGGTGTCGGCGAAGGCGAAGAAGCAGTTGTCGTCGCCGCGCTCGGAGTCGAGCCGCTCGACGTTGAGCGCGAACTCCTTGTCCAGCATGCCCTGGAGACGGTTGGACGAGACGTAGCGGTCGGCCTTGCCGTAGACCGCGTCGCTGACCGCCATGTCGTAGGCGGACATCGACTTGGCCACCGTGCCCGCGGCCCCGCCGACCCGGAAGAACCAGCGGGCTACCTCCTGGCCGGCCCCGATCTCCGCGATGGTCCCGTACCAGCGGGGGTCCAGGTTGATCTGCAGGGCCTTCGAGTGTGTATCCGTCGGATCCGCACCCGTGATCAGCTCGGCCATCCAACCCCTCCCCGGTGACTTTGCTCGGTTATCAGGACCAGTGTGTCGCAACTAACATTCACCGCAGATTACGTCCGCGTAACTACCCGCGCAATCCATGTGAAACAGGGCTTCCGGCATCGCCCGGGCCTTGCCCGTGGTCGGCGCGAAAGACGCTCTGACCTGCTGGTTTGTCGCTAATTTCGGGGATTGGGCACCTATTACGGAACGAGTAATGCACCCTGAGCTGAGAGGTAGATCCGATGCTGGTCGCCCCGGGCGGGTCGCGAAGGTTAGCAACCAGAATTTCTTTTGCCAAACTTTTGCACATTTGTCCTTGGGCCTTTACGGTGTCGTGATGTCAGGCACTCCGAGGATCGTGCAGCAGCACGTGCAGATCGCTGGCACGCTGCGCGGTCCTCCCGGCGAGTGCGAATTGCTCGGGAAGGAGCCCTTTGGGCGCCCTAGGAAAACACGCTAAGAAACGCCTGCCGATCGTCGCCGCCCCCACGCTGTTTGGCGTAGCCGCGGCGTTCGTTATGTCAGCGGCCCCCGCGGGCGCGGCGACGGCGCAGACCACTGGTGTCGAGCACACCAGCGCCTCGGAGCAGACCCAGCGCGCGGGCACCGAGCCCCAGCTGCTGGCCAGCATCCGGGAGGCCGCGGCGCAGAAGCCGGCGGCCAAGACCGCGACGACGAAGTACACGGTCAAGAGCGGCGACTCGCTCTCCACGATCGCCAAGCACGTCTACTCCGAGACCGCTGCGTGGCCGGTGATCTACTACGCCAACCGCGGTCAGATCAAGTGGGCGAACGAGATCTCGGCTGGACAGAAGCTGACGATCCCGGCCAAGCCCGCCAAGATCCCCGCTGCCCCCTCGCAGCTGGGCCCGGCGGCCCCGGCCCCGGCCCCGGCCCCGGTGCACACCGAAAGTGCCCCGGTGACCCACTCCACGAGCACCGAGGCGGCGCCGGTCTCGTCGTCGCACACCGAGGCCGCGGCCACCTACAGCGGTGGGTCCGGTTTCCAGTCGTGCGTCATCTCCCGCGAGTCGGGTGGCAACAGCCAGGTCATGAACTCCAGCGGCCACTACGGCCTCTACCAGTTCAGCGAGGGAACCTGGCAGGCGTACGGCGGCTCCGCGTCCAGCTTCGGCAACGCGAGCGTGGCCGAGCAGAACCAGGTGTTCAACAACGCGATCGCTCAGGGTGGCGAGAGCAACTGGTCTGCTTACGACGGCTGCTGATCTGCGCCGTCGATCTGCCCTGAACGCCTGAGCGCGTTCGCTGGCAACTGATTCACCTCATGCCGTGGGATTACCCCTGCGCCCACGGCATGCTCCGGCGGGCGGGCCAGCGGCTGATAACCGCTGGCCCGTCTGCCCGGTACGGAATCCCATACCCCCACACACCGTCCTAACCCCGTCCTCCAGCACCAGCGCCTGCAGCGGCCCGTTGAACCAGTGGCCGCGCGGGCAGCGGACCCGGGCGCTGTCGACCGGGCCGTCGGTGGACTGGAGGCAGTACCACTCCTCCACCTCGGCCGGCAGCCCGCACCGTTCGGTCCCGGTCCGGTTCCGGTAGGCCGGGCAGTCGATGAACGTCACCCCGGTTTCCATCACCATTTCCCTCCGTTCCCCCCTTTGAGTGGTGGAGGGGCCGGCGTCGGCGCTGATACATCCCAGCCGGATCTGGCCGGCTGTGTCTCTGGTCGATGAGAGGATGCGGCCATGAGCAATCAGCCCGCGGACACCCGCCCGACGCTGACCCGGCAGCAGATCTCCGACGCGGTCGGCGATATCGGCTGGCGGTTCGCGGTAGGCGTCATCCGCACCTCCGTCCTGGTGGACTCGCTGGCCCTGGCGACCGACGTGGCCCGGGTCGTCACCGGCGCGGCCGGCGACGCCGATGGCAGCCTGGCCCTGGATCTGCGCCCGGACCGGGTGGTGCTGACCTTGCAGTCCCGGGCCGACCGCCGGGTCGGGCCGGGTGAGATCGCCGCCGCCCAGCGGATCTCGGCCGCCGTCGACGACCTGGGCCTGGTCACCGAGCCCGAACTGGGCCCGGGCAGCCCCCGTTCGGTCCAGCTGCTCGAGATCGCCATCGACGCCCTCGACATCGCCGCGATCCGCCCGTTCTGGCAGGCCGTGATGGGCTACGGCAACGAGCCCGGCAGCGACGGCACCGAGCCCGGGGCGGGCCTGGCCGACCCGGTCGGGCAGGGCCCGGCCATCTGGTTCCAGCAGATGGACGAGCCGCGGCCGCAGCGCAACCGCATCCACTTCGACGTGGTGGTCCCGCACGACGAGACCGAGCACCGCATCCAGGCCGCGCTGGCCGCGGGCGGCCGCCTGGTCTACGACGCGGAAGCCCCCGCCTTCTGGGTGCTGGCCGACCCCGAGGGCAACGAGGCCTGCGTCTGCACCTGGCTCGCCCGCGACTAACGTGGCCGGTGTGGATGACGACGTCGAGACCAGGCTGCGGGCCGCGCTGCGCGGGGCCCTGAAGGCCAGGGACGTGGTCGCCGCCTTCGCCATCAGGTCGGCGCTCGGCGCGATCGGCAACGCCCAGGCCGTCCCAGCCGACGCCGGACCCGGCACCACCGTCCGGACCGAAAGCGCCTACGTGGCCAAGGCCGCCACCGGCGCCGGGGCCACCGAGGTCACCCGGCGTCAGCTCAGCCCGGCCGACATCCAGACCATCGTCGGGGCCGAGATCAGTGAGCGGGAGATCACGGCCGGCCGGTACGAGCAGGCCGGCCAGGCCGACCGGGCGGACCGCCTGCGCCGTGAGGCGCGGATCCTGCGCGACGTACTGGAGACCTGACCATGCCCCGGACCCACCACTACGAGACCACGGTGACCTGGACCGGCAACCGGGGCACCGGCACCAGCGGGTACAAGGCCTACGGCCGTGACCACGACGTCACCGCGGCGTGCTGTGCACCCTTGGCCGGCAGTTCCGACCGTGCGTTCCACGGCGACCGGGACCGCTGGAATCCCGAGCTCCTGCTCACCGCGGCCCTGTCCCAGTGCCACCTGCTGTCGTATCTGCACGTGTGCGCGGACGCCGGGGTGGTGGTGACCGGGTACCGCGACGAGGCCCGCGGCACCATGGCCGAGACCGCCGGGGGTGGCGGCCACTTCACCGAGGTCGTGCTGCGGCCCCGGGTCACCGTCCGCGACGCCAGCATGACCGAGGCCGCGCTGCGCCTGCACGCCGAGGCCAGCGCCCGCTGCTTCATCGCCGCCTCGGTCAACTTCCCGGTCCGCCACGAGCCCGAAGTGACCGTCGCTTCCGAAGACGCGGCTCAGGGCTGATACGTCCCGGGCTCCCAGGCGCGGGTGGCGACGCTGATCGCGTTCCAGGCGTTGATGGCCACGATCAAGCTGACCAGCGCGGCCACTTCGCCCGGGCTGAACTCGGCCGCCACCGCCTCGTAGTCGCGGGTGGGGACGTGGTCGCCCGCCACCAGCGTGACCGACTCGGTGAACGCCAGCGCGGCTCGTTCCCGGGCCGTGAAGTAGGGCGTCTCGGCCCAGGCGGGCAGCGCGTACAGCCGCTGCTCGGTCTCGCCGATAGCCCGGGCGTCCTTGGTGTGCATGTCGATGCAGTAGGCGCAGCCGTTGAGCTGCGAAGCGCGGACCCGGATCAGTTCGCGCAGCTTGGGATCGATGCCGGCCGCGTCGAGTTCCTTGGTCGCGGCCCGGTCCAGGTGGCCCATGGCCCGGGAGAAGCCGGCCGCCAGGGCGTCGAAGTCGAGGCGGACGGGGATCTGCGTGGTGACTGCGGTTTCTGTCATGACTCCACCGTAGGATTCGGCTGGCCCACAGGTAAGGTCCACTTTTATGGAAAGAGACTGGGCCATTTCCAGCTTCGATCTGCACCTGGACCTGCACCGGGGCCGACGCCCGCCCGGCGGTCTGCGGGCCGGGCTGGAGGCCGCGCTGCGGGACGCCGTCCGGACCGGGCGGCTCGGCCCGGGCACCCGGCTGCCTTCCTCCCGGGCCCTGGCCGGGGACCTGGAGCTGGCCCGGAACACCGTGGCCGACGCCTACAGCCAGCTGGTGGCCGAGGGCTGGCTGACCGCTGAGCGTGGCTCCGGCACCCGGGTCGCCGAGCGGGTCAGCGCCGATCCCGGCCTGGGCCCGCCCGCACCCGCCCCGGTCCCGCGTCAGCCGGCCCGCTACACCCTGATGGCCGGCTCACCCGACGTCTCCGCGTTCCCGCGCTCGGCCTGGCTGGCCGCGACCCGCCGGGCGCTGACCGCGGCCCCCAGCACCGCCTTCGGCTACAGCCACCCGCAGGGCCGCCCCGAGCTGCGCGCCGCCCTGGCCGGGTACCTGGCCCGGGCCCGCGGGGTGCGGGCCCACCCGGACCGGATCGTGGTCTGCGACGGCTTCACCGATGGACTGGCCCTGCTGGCCCGGGTGCTGCGGCAACGCGGCGCCCGGACGCTGGCGGTGGAGGAGTACGGCCTGCCCACCGCCCGGGCCACCATCACCGCGGCCGGGCTGCGGCTGGCCGCCGTGCCCGTCGACGACCACGGCGCGGTGGTGGCCGCGGTGGGCCCGGCGGCCGACGCCCTGCTGCTGACCCCGGCCCACCAGTTCCCGCTCGGGGCCGCGCTGGCCCCGGCCCGGCGGACCCAGGCGGTGGAGTGGGCCCGGACCACCGGCGGCCTGATCATCGAGGACGACTACGACGGGGAGTTCCGCTACGACCGGCAGCCGGTCGGCGCGGTGCAGGCCCTCGCGCCCGAGCACGTGGTCTACGCCGGATCGGCCAGCAAGAGCCTGGCCCCGGGGTTCCGCCTCGGCTGGCTGGTGCTGCCCGCGGGGCTGGCCCAGGAGGTGGCCGCGGCGCGCGAACTGGCCGCTGGCCCGGGCAGCCGGCTCGATCAGCTCACGCTGGCCGAGTTCATCGTCTCCGGTGCCTACGACCGGCACGTCCGCCGGTCCCGGCTGGCCTATCGCCGCCGCCAGGACCGGCTGGCCGCCGCGCTGCACCGGGAGGCTCCGCGGGTCCGGGTCACCGGGGTGGCGGCCGGCCTGCACGCGCTCTGCGAGCTGCCGGGCCGTCAGTCCGAAGCGCACGTGGTGGCCCGGGCCGCCGCCCGCGGCCTGGAAGTGGACGCCCTGGACCGCTACCGGGCCGCCGAGGCCGGGGTGGCGCCGGCCCAGCGGCAGGCTCTGGTGGTCGGGTACGGCTCACCCCCCGAGCACGCGTTCAGCCATGCCGTGGCCCGGCTCTGTGCCGCCCTCAACGACCCTTACTGACCGGTCGTGGCACGCTTAGCTCATCGCGCCTGTCACCGCGGAGCCCGAGGAGAACCCATGACCGTGCCGCAGTGGGGCCGCGTGATCGCCGCCGTGTTCGGCGGCGTGCTGGTCCTCGCGGTGTGGAGCAGCGCGATCGGCACCTTGATCGTGAACCGCCAGATCGGCAGCCGGCTGACGCGCATGGTCGACAAGGGCATCGCGGGCCTGTTCAACGTGGTGATCAAGCGCGTCGAGGACGGCCGCCGGGACCGGGTGCTGGCCGTGCAGGCGGCCGCGATCCTGCTCGGCCAGCTCGCGATCTGGCTGGGCGTGGCCTACGTCGGGTTCGCGCTGCTGCTGTGGCCGTTCGAGACCCGCGGCGCCGCCGCCGCCTTTGTCGCGGCCGGGTCATCTTTGTTCACGCTGGGGTTCGACGTGCCCCCGGGGACCG
This sequence comes from uncultured Actinomycetes bacterium, assembly GCA_963828445.1. Classification (GTDB taxonomy): domain Bacteria; phylum Actinomycetota; class Actinomycetes; order Streptosporangiales; family Streptosporangiaceae; genus Bog-532. The sequence continues at coordinate 159,099 of CAWHFP010000021.1, read as the reverse complement.
TCCCGTCGGTGCTGGTCTTCGCGGCCGCCGCCTCCGGCCTGATCATCGTCACCCTGCAGATCGCCTACCTGCCCACGTTGTACGCGGCGTTCAACCGCCGCGAGACCGACGTGGCGCTGCTGAACTTCCGGGCCGGGGTGCCGTCCTGGGGCCCGGAGTTGCTGGCCCGCACCCACTATGCGCTGGGCTCGGGGGTCTCGACCATCGACACCATGCCCGACCTGTACGCCCAGTGGGAGCGCTGGGCCGCCGATGTGGCCGAGAGCCACACCACCTACCTGACCCTGGTCCGGTTCCGGTCACCGCGGCCGCTGTCGTCGTGGGTCACCGCGTTGCTGGCCGTGCTGGACTCCGCGGCCCTGTTCCTGGCCCTGTCACCCGGCGACGCACCCGTGGTGCCCGCCCGGCTCTGCCTGCGCAGCGGCTTCGGCTGTTTCGTGCGGATCGCCCAGGCCATGGGGTACGACATCCCCGGCGAGCCCGGCCCGGACGACCGCATCACCTTGACCTACGAGGAGTTCCTGGAGGCGGTCGACCGGCTGAAGGAGGTCGGCTTCCCGCTGCAGCGCGATCCAGCCGACGCCTGGCCTGACTTCGCGGGCTGGCGGGTCAACTACGAGCGGGCCGCCTACGCGGTGGCCTACGCGGTCGACGCGGTGCCCGCCAAGTGGTCCGGGCCGCGCCGGTTCGGCCAGGAGCAGATCGAGCCGCAGCGCCCCGGCCGCGGCCGGCTCCCGGACCAGAGCGGCCACGACCCGCTCGGCCCACGCCCGGACGAGCCAGCCGGCCACCATACTGAGCCTCATGAGCGAGCTCAGTTACCAGGACTCGATCCACATCGACCGTGATCCGGAGACCCTCTACGACCTGGTGTCGGACGTGACCCGGATGGGGGAGTGGAGCCCGATCTGCGCCGCCTGCTGGTGGGACGACGACGGCGCCCCCGGCGGCGGCGGCCCCCGGGTGGGCGCCTGGTTCAGCGGGCGGAACGAGACCCCCGAGCGGACCTGGGAGACCCGGTCCCAGGTGGTGGCGGCCGACCGGGGCCGCGAGTTCGCCTTCGAGGTCAACCACGGCTGGGTGCGCTGGGGTTACACGTTCGCCCCGGCCGGCGGCGGCACCACGCTGACCGAGACCTGGAACTTCCGGCCCGAGGGCATCGCCGGCTTCCACGAGCGCTACGGCGCCGACGCCGAGACCCAGATCGCCGAGCGCACCAGCGCCGCCCATCGCGGCATCCCGCTCACCCTGGCCGCGATCAAGCAGGCCGCCGAGTCCAGCTGACCATCGGCCTCCGCCCCCACCCCGCCGGCCCGCCGAAGCCCACCCCGCCTGGCCGGTTTCATAACTAGCCGGCTGGAAAGCTTGGGCGTATGGATTCACACCTGCGCTGCCTGGTCACGGGGGCGACCGGCTACATCGGCGGCCGGCTGATCCCCGAACTGCTCGAAGCGGGCTACACCGTCCGCTGCATGGCCCGCGATCCGGGCAAGCTGGCCGACCGGCCCTGGTCCGACGACGTCGAGGTGGCCCAGGCCGACGTGACCGACCCGGCTGCGCTGGGCGCGGCCCTGGATGGCTGCGACGTGGCCTACTACCTGATCCACTCGCTGGGCACCGGCGGCTCGTTCGAGCAGAAGGACCGCGACGCCGCCCGCGCGTTCGCCGACGCGGCCCGCGCAGCCGGCGTCGGCCGCATCGTCTACCTGGGCGGCATGATCTCCGGGCAGGAGGGCGACCTGTCGCCGCACCTGCGCTCGCGGGCCCAGGTCGGGGACATCCTGATCGACAGCGGGGTGCCGACCGCGGCCCTGCAGGCGGCGGTGATCATCGGCAGCGGATCGGCCTCGTTCGAGATGCTGCGCTACCTCACTGAGCGACTGCCCGCGATGATCACGCCCAAGTGGGTGGAAACCAAGATCCAGCCCATCGCCGTCCAGGACGTGCTGCGCTACCTGGTCGGTGCGGCCACGCTGCCGGCCGACGTGAACCGGCGGTTCGACATCGGCGGGCCGGACGTGCTGACCTACGCGGAGATGATGCGGCGCTACGCGGCCGTGGCCCAGCTGACGCCCCGCCTGCTGATACCGGTCCCGCTGCTGACCCCGTCGCTGTCCTCGCACTGGATCGGCCTGGTCACCCCGGTCCCGCCCGGTCTGGCCAAGCCGTTGATCGAATCGCTCCGGGTCGAGGTCGTGGCCTCCGAGCACGACATCGCCCAGTACATCCCCGACCCACCGGAGGGCCTGCTGTCCCTGGACCAGGCCATCAAGCTGGCCGTGGCCCACACCCAGGAAGGGGACGTGTCGACCAGCTGGTCCTCGGCCGGGACTCCCGGCGCCCCCAGCGACCCGCTGCCCAGCGACCCGGACTGGGCCGGCGGCTCGCTGTACGTGGACGAGCGGACCAGCGTGGTCAACGCCTCCCCGGACGCGCTGTGGCGGGTCATCGAGGGCATTGGCGGAACCACCGGCTGGTACTCGTTCGCCGGAGCGTGGGCCGTGCGCGGGCTGGCCGACCGGCTGGTGGGCGGGGTCGGCCTGCGCCGCGGCCGCCGCGACCCGGTCCACCTGCGCCCCGGGGACGCCCTGGACTTCTGGCGGGTCGAGGCGATCGAGCCCGGTGAGCTGCTGCGGCTGCGGGCCGAGATGAAGCTGCCCGGCGTGGCCTGGCTGGAGCTGCACGTCGGAACGGACGACGACGGCCGGACCAGCTACCGCCAGCGAGCCATCTTCCAGCCCCGCGGCCTGACCGGGCACGCCTACTGGCGTTCCAGCTCACTGCTCCACGGCCTGGTGTTCGGCGACATGCTGAAGAACATCACCACCGCCGCCGAGCAGGCCGGCACTCACACCCCGATCGAGAAGCGGGCCTCGTAACCGGCCAGCCCGCTCAGGCGCGGATCACGTCCGTGTGGTGGCAGAAGTGCACCCGGTCGGCCCCGGTGGCCCGGATCCGGCCCAGCGAGGCCGCCCAGGCGTCCCGGTCCTCGGCCTGCCCGGGCGGCAGCTTCTTCTCCGCCGGCCAGGAGTACAGCTGCGGCGTGTAGGCCGCGTCCCCGATCAGCAGGTCCTCGCCGTCCGCACCCTGAATGACCACGCTCTGGTGCCCCACGGTATGGCCCGGGGTGGTGATCACCGACAGGCCGGGCACGATCTCGGTGTCGCCGTCCAGCAGCTCGAACCGGGCCCCGGCGAAGTCGAACCAGTCGGCCAGGTCGGGCGACTCACGCCGGGCCCGCGCCAGCTCGGCCCGCTGCACGTGGAAGGCGGCGTGCTTGAACACCGCGTTCTGCCCGCAGTGGTCGAAGTGCAGGTGGGTGTTGATGACCAGGCTGATGTCGGCCGGGCTCATGTCCAGCCCGGCCAGCGCGTCGGCCGCGGCCACGTTGACCGCCCGCCAGTCGTCCTGCAGGCCCTGCGACCCGCCGACTCCGGTGTCCACCAGGGCCGCCCCGCCGGGATAGGTGACCACGAACCCGTGCACCGGCCATTGCGCCTGCGTCCCGGGCGGTGTCACCGTGGACAGGTGCAGCCGCTTGATCTCCAGTGCCATCCTGCAGCTCCCTTGGCCCGCGACTAAGTTCTTCCCGTGACACATTCTGGCGCAGCAGAGGGCGCAGAGGGCGGTGAGAGGCTGGCCGCGACGGTGCGTGCCTCGCACGATGACCGGGCCGCCATCGTCGGCATGCTCCGCGACGCGGGTGCGGCGGGCCGCCTGGAGCCCGACGAGCTGGACGAGCGGACCGAGGCCGCCCTGTCGGCCCGCACCCTGGGCGACCTGGCCGCCCTGGTCGACGACCTGCCCGGTGAGCCACCGCTCGGCCTGTCGCGCCCGGAAGCGCCGCCGCACCGGGACCACATCGGATCCGAGCTGTACCAGGCCAAGCGGGACGGCCACTGGACGGTGCCGTCCGAGCTCGACGTCAAGGTCGACGGCGGCAGCGTCATCCTCGACTTCACCCAGGCCGAGATCACCTCACCCACCCTCGACATCGCCGCCCGCATCCGGGGCGGCAGCCTGACCCTGATCACCCGGCCCGGCATCGAGGTGCACACCCACGACCTCATGGTCGACAACGGCACGGTCAAGGTGGACACGTCCTGGGACGAGGACGGCCTCACCGCCACCGCCCTGGTCATCACCGTCACCGGATCGATCGCCGTGGGGGACCTGACCGCCCGTCCGCCCCGCCGCAACCTGGTGGAATGGCTCCGCGGCGACCCCCGCCCCTACACGGCATGAGCAACCTCCGCTGCGCATCGAGGTGGCTTAACTCCCCGTCTGGCCGTCGATGCGCTCGCGCAGCAGGTCGGCGTGGCCGTTGTGGCGGGCGTACTCCTCGATCATGTGGGTCAGGACCCAGCGCAGCGTGAACTTCCACCCCCCGCGCAGCCCGGTGGCGTCCAGCGACGGCGCGGCCGCGGTCAGGGCCCGGGAGTTGCCGCACTCGGCCTCCCACCCGGCGAAAGCCTCGGCCACATCCGCGGTGTCCACCCGCCAGGCCGCCTCCCAGTCCAGCCCGGGCGCGTACAGGCCGGCCATCTCGTCCCCGGCCAGCAGCGGCCGGAACCAGTTCTTCTCCACCTCGGCCATGTGCCGCACGATGCCCAGCAGCGACAGCGCCGAAGGCGGCACGGCCTGCTCGCGCAGCTGCTCGTCGGTGAGGCCATGACACTTGATGGCCAGCGTGGCTCGCTGCGCGTCCAGGAACGCGGTCAGGGTCGAGCGTTCGTCCGCCTCCAGCGGAGGCAATCTCCGTTCCAGTGCCACCCCATAGTTCCTACCCCAGCGGGCGTGCCGAAGTGCGCGGAATGCCCGGTTCCCCCTAAGCTTGTTCTTTAACCTGCCTGGGCTGCGACCTGGGTGTTTAGCGGATCTGGGCTGGTTTGCCCGGCGTGTCGCGGTGTATGAGTGCGGCCTTCGCATGATCATGTGTTCTCGCCAAAGGACCATGATCACCAGCGAAGGCCGTGATGAACAGCTTGCCATCAGATGCCGGAGCGGGGCCAGCCGCCGTGCTGTCGGGGTTCCGGTCCGATTTTCATGCCTGCCTGACTGCCCGCGGGGACGAGCTCTTCGAGCTGGCCGATGCGGTGCTGTGCGCGGACGGGCCGGTGCGTAATCTGGCCGCGTTGTCGCTGGTGCCGGAGCACCGGCGGGGTCACGGCGCTTTGTATGACGCGGTGAGCCAGGGGCAGATCAGTATCGCCCGGCTGCGCCGGGTGCTGGCCGGGCTGCCGTTACCGCGGGCCGCGGATGGCCGGCTGATGCTGGCCGTCGATGTCAGTAACTGGCTGCGGCCAGAGGCAGCGACCAGCCCGGACCGGTTGTTCTGCCACGTCTATGGCCGTGGCAAGGGGCAGGCGCAGATGATCCCGGGCTGGCCGTACTCGGTGATCGCGGCGCTGGAACCGGGCCGCACGTCCTGGACCGCGGTGCTGGACGCGGTGCGCCTGGGCCCGGACGATGACGAGATTGCGGTCACCGCCGCCCAGGTCCGTGACGTGATCACCCGTCTTGATCACGGCCGGGCACTGGCAGGAAGGCGATTCCGTCCATCTGGGTCATCTTTGACGCGGGATATGACCTGGCCCGGTTGGCTTTCCTGCTGGCGGGCCTGCCTGTGCAGGTGCTGGGCCTGCTGCGCAGCGACCGGGTGATGCAGCTGCCCGCGCCACCGCGCCAGCCCGGGTCTTCGGGGCCGGCCCCGCAAGCATGGCGGGGAAATAGCGCTGTCCGATCCCGGGACCTGGCCAGCTCCGGCCGTTGCCACCAGCACGCTGACGTCCCGGTATGGCATGGCGGCCGCCACTGCCTGGGACCGGGTGCACACCCGGCTGACCCACCGTGCCGCCTGGCTAGATCATGGCGGCCCGCTGCCGGTCATCGAGGGCACCTTGATCCGCCTGCAGGTCGATCACCTGCCCGGGACCGGGACCCCAAGCCGGTCTGGCTGTGGTGGTCCGGCACCGGCACGGTGCCTGCCGAGGTGGACCGGTGCTGGCAGGCGTTCTTGCGGCGCTTCGACCTGGAGCACACGTTCCGCTTGTTCAAGCAGGTCCTCGGCTGGACCGCCCCTAAGATCCGCGACCCGCACGCCGCGGACCGCTGGACCTGGCTGATCATCACCTGCCATGCCCAGCTCCGCCTCGCCCGGCCCCTGGCCGCCGATCTTCGCCTGCCCTGGGAACGCCCCGCCCCACCCGGCCGGCTGACCCCAGCCCGGGTCCGGCGCGTATTTTAAGAACATCCGCCAGACCATGCCCTGCCTGGCCGGTGCACCAAAACCCGGAAAGCCCGGCCCCGGCCGGCCTCCCGGCTCGAAGAACCGCCACCCGGCACCCCGCCATGACGTCGGTAAAACCACCAGACGAGAACGCACCCTCAAAGCACAGCGCGAACGTGCAGGTTAAACGACAAGCTAAGGGCCTGTCTGGAAACCTGGACCTGGGCCAGCAACAAACTGGACCACTTCACCGCGGAGCAATTGGACCTTACTGGAGATCCGGTTCGTGCCTAGCGTTGACCGCAACGGCAGCGTCTGCCGATCAGGACGGTGGGCTACGCGCCAGGAAAGGACCATCATCATGCGGAAGATCTACTTGTACATGACCACCACGCTGGACGGTTTCATCGCCGGCCCGGACGGTGAACTGGACTGGATGCTCGACGCCCCCGACAAGGCTCTCAACGACGATACCGTCGCGCTGCTGCGAGCAGCCGACGGAGGATTGCTCGGCTACCCGGTCGCCCAGGGCATGATTCCCTACTGGGAAGGCGTCGCCGCCGATCCATCGGCGTCGCCGTCCGGCCGGGCCATCGCCGATGCCGTCAACCGCCTGCACCGCATCGTCATCTCCAGCCAGCCTGCGGAGCTGCCGTGGCACAACGCCGAACTGGTCGTGGCCCGTACTGACGACGAGGTGGCCGCCGCCGTCACCCGGTTCAAGCGGCAGCCGGGCGTGACCTCGGCGTGCCCGGCGGCGTCCGCACCGCGCAACGTTCGCGCGCTCGGCCTCATCGACGAGTACGTCCTGCACGTCCACCCGGGCACGTCGGCAGCGGCAACCGCTTTCACCCGAGGCCAACCTGAAACTTAAGCGCCAAACCTACGACCCGGTGATGCAGCTCCGGTACCAGCCCGCCCCGTCCGCGACCGCTCCCGGCCAGCACATAGCACGGGCATCCAGGACCGCGACGCAGCCAAGCCGCTGCAACCGGCCCTGATCACCCGCCCCGCGCGCTGCCGGGCCGGGCGCGGCTAGAGCTTCGGCGGCCCGGCCGCCAGCCGCTCGGTCATCTGCCGGTTCCGGTCGTCCTGGGTGTCCGGCATGCCCCAGCGGGTCTCCAGCCACCAGGTCGCGCCGCTGTCGGCCCAGGCCTGGACCTGCGCCGCGGCCGCGGCCGGGTCCTCGGCCGAGGTCTCCCCGTCGACCACCACGTCCAGCCCGGCCGGGGCGTCGTGCCCGGAAAGCCAGGTCCGGAGCGCCCGCACGTCGCCGGGCTCCGGTCCGCGACCTTCGGTAATAAATTCGGGCAAGATCCCCTGGCAACGCAGGGCCCGGCGCAGGGACTTCGGCCGCGGCCACCGGGCCGCGACCCAGATCGGGATGGGCTGCTGCACCGGCTGCACCATGGTGGCCAGGTCGAATGACCCGCCGTGGTACCGGTAGTGCTGGCCCTCGTACCGGTCGCCGCCGCCCCACACGGTCTGCATCAGGTCGATGCCCTCGTCCAGCCGGGCGGCCCGGGTCTTCAGGTCCGCGTCCTCCCCGGTGTCGGGCAGTTCGGCGCCGAGCGCGCCCACCCCGACGGCCAGGATGGCCCGCCCGCCCGACAGCTGGTCCAGCGTGGCCACCTGGCTGGCCAGCTTCCACGGGCGGCGGAACGGCAGCGGGGTCAAGATGGTCCCCAGCCGCACCCGGCTGGTCCGGGCGGCCACCGCGGCCAGCAGGGTCCATGGATCGACCCCGTAGCCGGTCTCCCAGGAGAAGACGCCGTCCCAGCCCGCCTGCTCGGCCAGCTCGGCCTGTTCCAGTTGCGCGGGTGCCGTCCCGCCGGGCAGCACGGCACCGTACCGAATCCCCGTATCGGTCATGGCACTGTCTTATCAGCCCCCACCGACATTCCGCCGGGACCAGTCCACGTTGCACAATGCCCTCATGGCGAAGAACCCAGGTCCGCCACTAGGCCAGCACGGCAACGGCGGCTCGCTCCTGTCCATCGGCTCGTCCGGATCGATCCTGTCGATCGGCTCCACCGGGTCGATCTTGTCCATCGGCTCGGCCGGCTCGGTGCTGTCGATCGGCTCCGCGGGGTCCCTGCTGTCCATCGGCTCGTTCGCCTCGCTGGGCTCACTGTTCTCGGCGCTCTCGATCGGCTCGATGTTCAGCTTCGCCTCGGCTGGCTCCGCCTTCGCCGCCCCCGGCGGCACCGCGCTGAAGGGAATCTCAGTGATCGATGTCAAGCCGCGATTGCGGTGACCTGCGATGGCGGGATCGGGCTGTAGACCCGGTTGTCGCGCAGCAGTGCCCACAAGACGTCGACCAGGCGCCTGGCGAGAGCGAGTAGGGCCTGGGTATGGATCTTGTTTTCGTCTCGTTTGCGCTGGTAGAAGACCTTGGATGGTCCTTCGGTGCGGAGGCTGGACAGCGCCATCATGTAGAAGACGTTGCGCAGCGGCCGGTGGAAGCGCTTGGGCCGGTGGTAGTTGCCGGTGACGCGCCCGGAGTCGCGGGGCACCGGCACCAGGCCGGCGTAGGAGGCCAGCCGCCCGGAGGTGGCGAAGGCTTCCAGGGGGCGGCCGTCGGTGGCCACCAGGAACTGGGCACCGAGGATCGGCCCCATACCGGGCAGGCTCTCGATGATGCGGGCCTGGGGATGGTCGCGGAACTTGCCGGTGATGAGCTTGTCGGTGTCCTTGACCTCGCGGTCGAGGTCCAGGAGCTGGCGGGCCAGCTTCTGGGCCAGCAGCGCCGTGGTGGCCTCGCCGGGCAGCGCGACGGTTTGCTGCTCGGCGGCGCGGGCGGCCTGGGCGGCCATCGCGTCGATGCCCTTGGCCCATGCCCCGTGCTCGCGCAGGTAGGCGGCCACGGCCCCGGCCCCCGCCTGGCGGATCCTGTCTGGGGTGCAGTACCCGGTGAGCAGGATCAGCGCAGACCGGGTGGAGTAGTCGAAGCTGGCTTCCAGCGCCGGGAAGATGCTGGTGAGCAGATCGCGGAGCCGGTTGACGCCACGCACCCAGTCGGCCATCACGTCGGCCCGGCAGGAGGTCAGCCTGGTCAGCTCGACCACCAGCTCGTCGGTAGCGGTCAGCTCGGCCAGGTCACCGCGCATCCGGGCGGTGCCGGCGATGATCCGCGCGTCCTTGGCGTCGGTCTTGCCCTCGCCGCGGAACACCCCGGCCATGCCGTGCACGACCCGGCCCGGCACGTAGACGACCTTCTGCCCGCTGGACAGCAAGATCGCGAGCAGCAGCGCGGCGGCCGGGCTGACCAGGTCCACCGCCCACCGCACCTCGCCGCCGGCGGCGGTTTTGACGGCACGGCCGATCAGATCCTCGGCCGCCTGCTGACTGTTGGCCATCTTGACCGACCACAGCCGCTTCCCGCCGGCACCGACCGCCGCCGCGTGGTGGCTGGCCTTGCCAGCGTCGATCCCGACCCACACCACATCCGTGGCCGTCACCCGGGCCATCCTCTCATTCTCGCAGGTAAAGCCCGTGGACGACCCCGCCATCAGGTCCCTAAACAGCGACGGTTCGCATCAGATCTCAGTCAGCGGCCAGGGCGTCCAGGACGACGGGGCGGCCATTCCTTTCAAGCCACAACAGCGGCAGCCAGCCATAAGCCACACCCCATCACCCTGGGCATCCAGAGTTATCTCCTTTCACTCCAGACACTTCGATCTTAGGGAGCCGGCCATGAGTGACGTGACCCTGCCCGCCGGTGCCCTCCCGGACACGGCCGCCGTGACCGCGAGCACCGCCGTCGACCTCGATGTCCTGGACGAGATCCAGCGCCGGGTCCTGTGGCTGGCGGTGCGGATGGTGGACGCGGCCAACCACGAACGAACGACCGGCGACGGGGTGAAAGTCGGCGGTCACCAGGCCTCCAGCGCCTCCCTGGTCACCGCGATGACCGCGCTGTACTTCGCGCACCTGTCGGCCCAGGACCGGGTCAGCGTGAAGCCGCACGCGTCCCCGGTGTTCCACGCCATCCAGTACCTGCTCGGCAACCTGGACCGGGAGTACCTGACCACCTTGCGGGCCCGCGGCGGCCTGCAGGCCTACCCGTCCCGGACCAAGGACCCGGACGAGGTGGACTTCTCCACCGGCTCGGTGGGCCTGGGCGCGGTGGCGCCGCTGTTCGCCGCGGTGGTCCGCCGGTACGTGGACGCGCACTTCGGCGACCGGCCCCGGTCCCGGTTCGTGGCCCTGATGGGGGACGCCGAGCTCGACGAAGGCAACGTCTGGGAGGCGATCTTCGACCCGGCCACCCACGGCCTCGGCAACGTCATGTGGGTGGTCGACTTCAACCGCCAGTCGCTGGACCGGGTGGTGCCCGGGGTCCGGATCGCGCACTGGCGGGGCCAGTTCGAAGCCGCGGGCTGGCACGTGGTCGAAGCCAAGTACGGCCGGCGTCTGGAAACCAAGTTCGCCGAGCCGTACGGCGGGGCGCTGCGGGCCTGGATCAACAACATGCCCAACGAGCACTACCAGTCCCTGTTCGGCCTGGCCGGCGAGCAAGCTGCGGGAACGGTTCCTGGACGGGGCCCCGCCCGGGGTGGACCGCGCCCTGGCCGGCGTGCCCGACGACGAACTGGCCCCGCTGGTCACCGACCTGGGCGGGCACGACCTGGCCAGCATGCTGGCCGCCTTCGCCGCCTGCGACGCGGCCCGCGACCGGCCCAGCGTGGTGTTCGCCTACACGGTCAAGGGCTGGGGCCTGCCGATCGCGGGCAACCCGCGTAACCACTCGGCCCTGCTGACCACCCAGCAGATCGACGAGTTCCGGACCGGGCTGGGCCTGACCCCGGCCACCGAGTGGGACCGGTTCGACGCCTCCACCGCGCCCGGGATCTTGTGCAGCCAGCGCCGCGAGGCCCTGCACCGGGAGCCACGCACCCCGGCCGCGCCGGTGGCCGTGCCCGCCTCGACCGGGACCACCAGCAGCAAGCCGGTCTCCACCCAGGAGGTGTTCGGCCGCACCCTGGTCAGCCTGTCCCGGGACCAGGCCCTGGCCCCGTACCTGGTCATGTCGGCCCCGGACGTGGCCACCTCGACCAACCTGGCCGGGTTCATCAACCGGGTCGGTGTCTTCGCCCCCGCCGAAGCGCCGGTCCTGGCGCGACGACCCGGTGCTGCGCTGGTCCGAGGGGCCCACCGGCCAGCACATCGAGCTGGGCATCTCCGAGATGAACCTGTTCCTGCTGCTCGGCCAGCTCGGCCTGGCCTGGGACCTGTCCGGGCAGGCCCTGCTGCCGGTGGGCACGGTCTACGACCCGTTCGTCTGCCGCGGCCTGGACGCCTTCATCTACTCGGTCTACTCCGGGTCCCGGTTCCTGATCGCCGGGACGCCGTCCGGGGTCACGCTGGCCCCCGAGGGCGGCGCCCACCAGTCCACCATCACCCCGTCGATCGGCCTGGAACTGCCCAACGTGACGTTCCTCGAGCCCGGCTACGCCACCGCCACCGACTGGCTGGTCTGCGACGCCCTGGGCCGGATCGCGGCCGGCCCGGCCCAGACCACCACCGCGGTCCCGGCCGAGAACGGCGCCTACTACTTCCGGCTCAGCACCCGCCCGCTGGACCAGGCCCCGTTCGCCGCGGCCCTGGCCCGGACCGGGGAGGCGGTGCTGCGCCGCCAGGTGCTGGCCGGCGCCTACCGCCTGGTCGACGCCTCCGAGCTGGCCGAGACCGGGGCCCCGCAGGTGTACCTGGCCGCCTCGGGCGCGGTGCTGCCCGAGACCCTGGCCGCCGCCGCCGAGCTGGCCGACGAGGGCATCGCCGCCCACGTGGTCGACGTCACCTCCCTGGACCGGCTGCACTCGGCCTGGCAGCGCACCCTGCGGCAGGGCATCCGCAGCGCCGCCACCCCGTCCGTCCCCGGCGCCCTGCGCGCCGCGTTCGGCGTCCGCGCGCCCATCGTCACCGTGCACGACGCCGCCTCGCACGCCATGGCCTGGCTCGGCTCCGCCCTCGGCGTCCCCTCCGTGCCCCTCGGCGTCGACCAGTTCGGCCAGTCCGGCAGCGTCCCCGAGCTCTACGAACTGCACGACCTGCTGCCCGGCTCCATCGTCAACGCCGCCCTGGCCGCCCTGTCCCTGGCCTAGGGGCCGCCCTCCAGCACGTAGGTGCGGAACCGGTCCGGCCCCGCCTTCAGGTAGAGGTCCATGGCGCACGGCGCGCCGTCGTCCAGGGGGCGCACGGGTATGGCGTACAGCGCGGCCTGGCGGCCCAGCGGGGGGTAGTGCCCGACCAGCACGATGGGGCCCTCGACGTCGGTGTGCTCCTGGGCGCTGGCCTGACCCCAGTTCACCGTGCCGCCGGGCCACTCGTAGTCGCGGCCGCACCAGTGCACGCGGGTGGACGCGCCCTGCCCGGGCAGCACGTTGTAGGTGACCCGGTACCAGAACACGAACGCCCCGGCCGCCAGCACCGCCACCATCAGGACCCCGCCGGTCAGATCGCGGCGGTAGCCGACGCCAGGTGTTCATATCCATATTGAAGGTCACGCCCTTGCGTACCCACGCCGCGCTCGGTGCCAGGAAGGCCGGAGTTCCTTCGCGGAGTACCCGCCGTCGGCGAGTCCGGCCCAGCGTTCGAACACGTTGCGGGCGCCGGAATCCCCGGTCAGCGCCCATGACACCAGCGCCGCGCCGCCGTACAGGGGCAGCATGAGCAGGCCGCCGCACCAGGCGTACTGGGTCGCGTGCCGGGCCTCGTGGGCGAACAGCCGGGTCGCGCCGCGGAACTGGAGGTCCGGCCAGCGCGTGACCAGCACGTTGCCCAGGCAGAACGCGGGCGCCCCCGGCACCGGCAGCCGGTACCCGGACGCCACCAGCAGCCCGTCCCCGGCCCGCCGCAGTCCAGCCCGCCCGGCCAGCGCCACCAGCACTCCGGCCGCGGTGGAACCATTGACCGCGTTGGCCACGGCCCGGACCCGGTAGCGCGCCCGCATCATGTGCCCTCCCGGGCATCAATCCCAGTCGATGTGAACGCTCACGATTATCACCTCTGCTGCAAGTTGGACATCGCCGGCCAGGTTGCGGAGTTAGCCTCGGTGATGGGGGTGGCATCCGCGTCGCAGACGCGTGGCACGAGCAGGTGGACGGTCAGGGGAAGTGATGCACTTCGGGGTGCTGGGGCCGTTGGTGGTCCACGACGGAGAGCGGGTCCGCCCGGTCCCGGGAGCCCGGCCGCGCGTGCTGCTGGCCGCCCTGCTGGTCCACGCGGGCCAGCCGGTCTCGGCCGGTGCGCTGGCCGAGACGGTGTGGGACGAGGCCCCGCCGGCCGCGGCCGTCAGCACCCTGCGCTCGCACGTGAAGCGGCTCCGCCAGTCCCTGGGCCCCGCGGCCGGCCAGCGGATCGTCACCCGGGCCCCCGGGTACCTGATCGAGGCGGCCGAGGACGAGGTCGACCTGCTCTGGTTCGCGGCCCGGTGCCAGGCCGGCGGGGCCGCCGTGCAGCGGGCCGACTGGCTGGCGGCGCACACGCTGCTGGACGAGGCGCTGGCCTTGTGGCGCGGGACGCCGTTCGCCGACGTTCCGTCCGGCGTGCTGCTCCGCGATGAGGTGCCGCGGCTGGAGTGGCAGCGGCTGCAGGCGCTGGAGTGGCGGGCCGAGGCCGCCCTGCAACTGGGCCGTCACGGCCAGCTGGTGTCCGAGCTGCAGTCCCTGGCCGCCGCGCACCCGCTGCGGGAACGATTCTGGGGGCAGCTCATGCGGGCCCTGTACCGGAGCGGCCGCCCGGCCGAGGCGCTGGCCGCCTTCCACCAGGCGCGCCAGGTACTCGTGGACCAGCTGGGCGCCGAACCCGGGCCGGAACTGCGAGACCTGCACCAGCGGATTCTGGCCGCCGACCCCGAGCTGGCCGGCCCCGAGCTGGCCCGCCCCGAGATGGGCCGCCCCGAATCGGCCCGTCCCGAGCTGGCCGCGCCCGCGGCGGCCCCGGAGACCGCCGCGGCCCACCCGGCCGTGCCGCGCGAGCTGCCGGCCGGGCCACGGCACTTCGCCGGGCGCACCCGCGAGCTGGCCGCCCTGACCGAGCTGCTGAACCGGCCCGGGGCCCAGGCGCCCGGGACCGTGGTCATCAGCGCGATCGGCGGGACCGCCGGGGTGGGCAAGACCGCGCTGGCGATCTGCTGGGCGCACCAGATCGCGGACCGGTTCCCGGACGGGCAGCTGTACGTGAACCTGCGCGGCTACGACCCCGACCAGCCCACCCCGGCCACCGATGCGCTGGCCGGCTTCCTGCACGCACTGGGCGTGCCCGGCCCGGACATCCCGCCCGACGCCGACCAGCGGGCCGCCCGCTACCGCAGCCTGCTGGCGGGCCGGCGGGTGCTGATCGTGCTCGACAACGCCGGATCGGAGGAACAGGTCCGGCCGCTGCTGCCCGCCAGCTCGGGTTGCGCCGTGGTGGTGACCAGCCGCGACACCCTGGCCGGGCTGGTGGTCCGGGACGGTGCGGTCCGGCTCGACCTGGACCTGCTGCCGCTGCGCGACTCGGTCGACCTGCTCCAGGCCCTGATCGGGGACCGGGCCGGCCGCGACGCCGACGGGGCCGCGGCCCTGGCTGACCAGTGCGCCCGGCTGCCGCTGGCCTTGCGGGTGGCGGCCGAACTGGCCGTGACCCGCCCGGACACCACCCTCGGCGACCTGGCCGGGGAACTGGCCGGGCAGCAGCGCCGGCTGGACCTGCTGCAGACCGGCCAGGATGACCGGACCGCGGTCCGGGCGGTGTTCTCCTGGTCCTACCGCCACCTCGACCCCGAGCCGGCCCGGGCGTTCCGGCTGGCCGGGCTGCACCCCGGGGCCTTTCTCGACAGCTTCGCGGTCGCGGCCCTGACCGGGGCCGGCCGGGACGCCGACGGCCGGGACCAGGCCGGGCCGGTGCTCGGCCAGCTGGCCCGGGCCAACCTGGTCCAGCCGGCCGGCCCGAACCGCTACGTCCTGCACGACCTGCTGCGGGCCTACGCCCGCGAGCTGGCCGGCCGGGACAGCGAGACCGAACGCCGGGCCGCGCTGACCCGGTTGTTCGATGGCTACCTGTACACCGCGGCCGCCGCCATGGACATCCTGTACCCGGCCGAACGCCACCGCCGGCCGCGGGTGGCCGTGCCGGTCACCCCGGTGCCGCCGCTGACCACCCCCGCCGCGGCCCGCGACTGGCTCGACGCGCAGCGGGCCACCCTGGTCGCGGTGGCCGCGCACGGCTCGGACAGCGGCTGGCCGTCCCACGCCAGCCAGCTGGCCATGACCCTGGCCCGCTACCTGGATTCCGGCGGTCACTACATCGAGGCCACCACCATCCACGCGCACGCCAGCCGGGCCGCCCGCGAGCTCGGTGACCGGGCCGCCGAGGCCAGCGCGCTCAACAGCCTGGGCCTGGTCGCCATGCGCCAGGGCCGCTACGAGCAGGCCGACCGCAGCCACGTCCAGGCGCTGGAACTGCTCGGGCAGACCGGTGACCGGGCCGGGGAGGCCCGCACGCTGACCAGCCTGGGCAACGTGGCCGCCTGGCGCGGCCGCTACGAGCAGTCGGCCCGGCTGCACCGGCGCGCCCTGGACCTGATCCGGCA
The DNA here is from genome assembly GCA_963828445.1 of uncultured Actinomycetes bacterium. Classification (GTDB taxonomy): domain Bacteria; phylum Actinomycetota; class Actinomycetes; order Streptosporangiales; family Streptosporangiaceae; genus Bog-532. The sequence goes on along the minus strand of CAWHFP010000021.1, from coordinate 143,293 downwards.
GACCAGCGACCGGGTCGGCGAGGCCCGGGCCCTGGCCCAGCTGAGCGTGGTCTACGTCCGGCAGGGCCGGTATGAGCAGGCCGCCGGGCACCTGCGGGAGTCGATCGAGCTGTGCCGGGCCACCGGCGAGCGCAGTGGTGAAGGCTACGCGCTCGACACCCTGGGCCAGGCCTACCTGCACCTGGGCGGCTACGAGCAGGCCAGCCGGCACTTCCACCAGGCCCTGGCGCTGCTGCGCGAGTCCGGCGACCGCGGCGAAGCCCACGCCCTGGCCAACCTGGGTGACGTCTGCCTGCGGCAGGACCGCACCCAGCAGGCCAGCGGGTACTTCCAGCAGGCCCTGATCCAGTCCCGGGAAATCGGCGATCCGGTGGGTGAGTGGCACGCCCTGCACGGTCTGGGTGAGGTCTCGCTGCTGGGCGGGCAGCCGGAGAGCGCCCGGGCCCAGCTGACCGCGGCCCTCCGGGTGGCCCGCCGGACCGGGGAACGGCAGCAGCAGGCCACCAGCCACAGCGCGCTGGCCCGCAGCTACCGGGCCAGCGGCCAGGACCGCCAGGCCCGCGACCACTGGCGTCAGGCGCTGGCCCTCTACACGATCCTGGGCTCGCCCGAGGCGGCCACGGTCCGGGCCCTGCTCACGCCCCCGGTGGGGTAGGGAATCCGCCGGTCAGAGTCTCGAACGCCCGCGCCACCCGCAGGCAGGTGGTGTCCTCGAAGTGGCGGCCGACGATCATCAGGCCGACCGGCAGCCCGTCGGCCAGCCCGGCCGGCACGGACGTGGCCGGGTGGCCGCTGACGTCGAACGGCGCGGTGTTCGCGATCATCTCCAGGGCCCGGGCCAGGTAGGTCTCGCGGGGGTCGTCCGGCGTGACCAGCGGGGTGGCCACGATCGGCAGCGTGGGCATGACCAGCACGTCGAACGAGGCCAGGGCCTCGTCGTAGGCCGCGCGGACCTGGGGCACCAGGTTGCGGGCCATGGCGTAGTGCCGGGCCTGGTACTCCTCGATCGAGTAGCGGCCGGTCAGCGCGGCCATCTTGACCGTCTCGGACCAGGCGTCGGCCACCTCCCGGCGCTGGCGGCCGTAGTAGGCGATCAGCTCGGGGTCGTAGCGGCCGTCCCAGTTGTAGCCGTAGCCGTTGCCGTCGATCATCTGGGCCGCGACCCCGTCGGTGGCGATCACGTTCCACACGTGCAGGGCGTGCCGGTGCCAGGGCAGGCTGACCTCACCCACGGTCAGCCCGGCCTCGCCCAGCCGGGCGATCGCGGCCCGGACCGTGGCGTCGACCTCCGGCTGGGACAGCCCCGGAATACCGAACCCTTCGCGGACCACCCCGACCCGCAGGCCGGCGGCTCCTTCCCCGAGAGCCGCCACGTAGTCGGCGGGCTGGACGCTGTCGGGCTGGCGGGGGTCCTGCCCGTCCCGGCCGGCCAGCACGCTCAGCATCAGCGCCGCGTCGGCCACCGTGCGGGTGATCGGGCCCAGGTGGTCGATGGTGAACTCGATCGGGAACGCGCCGGTGTAGGGGACCAGGCCGTAGGTGGGCTTGTGCCCGACGGTGCCGCAGAACGCGCTCGGGATCCGGATCGAGCCGCCCTGGTCACCGCCCAGGGCCAGGTCCACCTGGCCCGCGGCCACCAGCGCCGCGCTGCCGCTGGACGAGCCGCCCGCGGTCCGGGACCGGTCCCACGGGTTGCGCACCGGGCCGGTCGCCGACGTGTGGCTGGCCCCGGAGAAGCACAGGTCCTCGCACACCGCCTTGCCGGTGATGGTGGCCCCGGCGGCCAGCAGCCGGCTGACCACGGTCGCGTCCTGGCTGGGCACGAACCCTTCCAGGGTCCGGGAGCCGTTCATCATCGGCACCCCGGCCACCGCGGTGTTGTCCTTGATGGCCACGGTCCGGCCGGCCAGCGGCCCATCGGCGCGCGCCTGGATATCGGTCCGCACGTACCAGGCGCCCAGCGGGTTGCCGGTCTCATCGGGCCGGGTCCAGGCCCGGTCGGTGGGCGGGGACGGGGCACCGGCCGCGTACAGGTCCTCGACCACGTCGTAGGACGCCAGCGCGCCCGCGACCACCGGCCCGAACGAGTCCAGGTCGGCGTCGGTCAGCATCATTCCGTAGCCGCGGGCGATCGCGGCCAGTTCGTCCTTATTGGGGGGTCGGACAGCCATGAGCACGAGGGTTACCCTGGATCCAGATCGCGTCAACCCTTCGAGGAGCTGGGGTGCCCGGGCAACCTCGCACGCGCTGACATCAGATCCCTGACCGTCATCGCGTGCTGATCCGGAGTAATGCCGGGCTCCAGCACGTCCGCTCGAAGGAAGTTCCGTCGTGCTGTCCCTGGCCCGGTCCTCATTTGTGTTGTCCTGCCTCGCGTACCTGAGCGTCGCCGTGCCCAGCTCGACCCTGGGCCTGCTGTGGCCGTCGATGCGGCTCAGCTGGCATGAGCCGCTCAGCGCGCTCGGCCTGCTGCTGATCGTCGGGGTCACCGCGTCCGTGCTGGCCAGCCTGGGCGCCGGGCGGCTGCTGGGCCGCCTCGGCGCCGGGCCGATGGTGGCCGCGGGCAGCCTGCTGCCCGCGGTGGCCCTGGCCGTGGAGGCGGTGGCCCCGTTCCTGTGGGTGTTCGCGCTCGGCATGGTGGTGTTCGGGCTCGGCTTCGGGGCCCTGGACACCGCGCTCAACACCAACGCCGCGGCCCGGTTCGGCCCCCGCCAGATCAACTGGATGCACGCCAGCTACGGGCTCGGGGCCACCGCGGCCCGCTCGTCGTCACCGCGCTACGGTTCGCCGGCCTGGACTGGCGGGGCACGTTCGGCGTGCTGGCCGCGCTCCAGGGCGTGGTCGCGCTGGCGCTCAGCCTGGCCCGCCGGTCCTGGAGCCGGCCGGCCCCGGCCGGCCCGAGCCGGCCTCACCGCCCGCGCCCGCCCGGCCGGCCGAGCCGCCCGCGCCCGCGGCCCGCCGCCCGGTGCTGGCCGTCCTGGTGGCCGCGGCCTTCGCCGCCGTCGAGTGCGGGATCGAGTCCGGGGCCGGGGTCTGGGGCTACGTGTACCTCACCGTGGGCCGGGGCCTGTCCCCGGACCTGTCCGGGGTGGCCGTGTCGCTCTACTGGGCCACCATGGTCGCGGGCCGCGCCGGGCTCGGCCCGCTGGCCGAGCGGGTCGGGGCCGCGCGGGTCCTGACCGGGGGAGTGGCGGGCCTGATCGTGGGGGCGGCCCTGCTCACGGTGCCGGCACCGCCGGGACTGCCCGCCGCCGCCGTGCCGCTGACCGGTCTGGCCGTGCTCGGCCTGGCCGCGGCCCCGATCTTCCCGCTGCTCACGCTGACCACCGCCGAGCGGACCGGACCGGCCCACACCGCCTGGGCGGTCAGCGTCCAGGTGGCCGCGTCCGCGGCCGGCAACGCGGCTCTGCCCGCCGCCCTCGGCCTGATCATCGGGGCCTGGACCGGAGCGGCCCTGGGCCCGTCGCTGCTCGTCCTGGGCGTCGTGCTGCTCGGGCTCTACGCCTGGCTCACCGCGGCCGGCCCGGCCAGCCCAAGCTGCGACCTTCGAAGGATTAGCGTGGACCTAGCCCAGTGGCGACGACGAGTGAAGGAGCGCCCGCGCTGACCCGCATCGACCAGCGCCCACCCCAGGCCAGCCGGCCGCGCCGATGGCGGCTGGCCGCCGTGGCCGCCGTGCTGCCGGTGGTGGCCGCCTGCACCTCGGGCCGCACCCAGGCCCCCTCCAGCACCTCACCAGCCACATCGGCCACATCGGCCACATCGGCCACATCGGCCACCCAGGCTGGCCCGGCCACGTCAGCCCCGTCAGCCGTTCCCGCTCCCACGGCCGCCGGGACTCAGGCCGACTGGCTCACCTACGACCGCACGGCGGGCCGCAGCGGGCTGTCGGTCACCACCCCCGCTCCGGGCCAGGTGCGCAAGGCCTGGACCGCCCGGGTCGACGGAGCGGTCTACGCGCAGCCGCTGATCGCCGGGCCGACCGTGATCATCGCCACCGAGAACGACACCGTGTACGCGCTGAACGCGGCCACCGGTGCGGTGCGCTGGTCACGCCACCTGGCTTCCCCGGTTCCGTCCGGCCTGCCGTGCGGCAACGTCGACCCGTCCGGGATCACCGGCACGCCCGTGGCCGACACCAGCAGCGGCCGGCTGTGGGTGGTCACGTTCACCGCCGAGCCGTCCTACCGGCACACGCTGTGGGCCCTCAGCCTGGCGTCCGGGCGCACCGTCGCCCAGCGCGCGATCGACCTGCCCGGCAGCGACCCGAAGGCTCAGCAGCAGCGAGGCGCCCTGGCCCTGCTGGGGAGCAGGGTGTACGTGCCGCTCGGCGGGCTGTACGGCGACTGCTCGGACTACAAGGGCCGGGTGGTGGGCGCCCCGGTTTCCGGACCCGGCGGGCTGGTCAGCTTCACCACCGACAACGAACGCCAGGCCGGCATCTGGGCCCCGGCCGGCGAAGCCGTCCGCGGCGATGACGTGTACGTGGCGACCGGGAACGGGATGCCTTACAACCAGGTGGCCGACTCCGACAGCGTGCTGCGGCTGAGCCCCACCCTGGCCGTGCAGAGCCGGTTCACCCCCGCCAACTTCGAAGCCCTGTCAGCTGGTGACCAGGACCTCGGCTCCACCGCCCCGGCCCTGCTGCCGGGCGGCCGGGTGTTCGAGGTCGGCAAGGAAGGTGTCGGCTACGTGCTCGACGGCTCCCGGCTGGGCGGCACCGGCGGCGAACTGGCCTCGGCCCGGGTCTGCGAAGGCGGGTTCGGCGGTGACGCGGTCGACGGCAGCACGGTGGTGTTCTCCTGCTACCAGAGCCTGCGCGCGGTCCAGGTCAGCACGGGTGCCCGGCCGCGGCTGACCACCCGCTGGTCGGTGACCGGCGGCAATCCCGGCCCCCCCATCATCGCGGGCGGCGTGGTCTGGGACGTCGACCGCAACGGCACCCTGTCCGGTTACCGGCTGTCCACCGGCCAGCGCGTGTTCCGCACCCGGGACGCCGCCCCCACCACCAGCTTCCCCAGCCTGGCCGCCTCCGGCACCCGCCTGGTCGTCCCGGCCGGCACCACGGTGGTCTCCTTCACGGGCGCCTGACCCGCCGCCGAACGGCCTGCCGCCGGAATCGTCCGCATCCTTGATCGATTGGCCCTGATCGATTGGCCCTGGGCGGGAAGACCAGGATTTATTACGATGAATCACAACGCCGTGGTCCCGCATCGTGTTTGCCTGGCTTCAACGGGGGCCCGCCATGACCGACTGGCTTGATGATGGAACCGGACCGGGGGACGCGGCCGCCGAACTGGGTGAGGTGCGGGGCCTGAACGCCATCGCCGCCCACCAGCTGGCGGACGGCGACTTCCTGGCCGCCGCGGAGGTGTCGGGGGAGGTCCTGGGGGAGATGGCCCGCCTGTGGCGGCCGCCTGGCTCCGCCGGCACCCCGGACCCGTTCCTCTGGCAGTTCGAACGGCTTCGCGCCCTGACCTGCATTCTGTCGGCCGAGCTGACCCTGGGCCACCGGGACGCGGTGCTGGCCGCGTCCCGGCAGTTCGAGGCGGCCTGCGGCGACCTCGACCTGTCCGCCCTGGCCGCCGCCGCCGGCGGTGACCCGGCTCAGTCGTAGTGCCGTAGCTCCGGCCACAGCTGCCCCCAGGGGCGGCGCAGCCCGGTGCAGATCCACACCTGGCCGCGGTAGTTCTCGTTGTTGATGCCCCACGGGTTGGATATCGTGGCCGCCTGCCGGACCTGACGGAAGTACTGGTGCAGATCGCTGAGGTTGCTGCTGCGGCTGCTGGAGCCGGGGCCCAGCGTCACCGCGATCACGGTGGTGGCCTGCGGGTTGCCCGGCCCCCACCACCACTCGGTGTCGTGCCCGCTGACCGCGGTGGGCAGGCCCTGGCCGCGGCCCAGCTCGTTGATGGCGCCTGCCTCGCCGAAGTCGTCGGTGAAGATCACCGCGTGGGCCCGCTGCCGGGCCGGCAGCGAGAACCAGACTCCGTGCACCGCGGCGACCAGCTGCGGCCAGCCGATGGTCTGGTTCTGGACCGGGAACACCGCGTTGGTCACGTTGGCGTCGGCGACGGGCAGGATCGGCAGCAGGAACGGCGCGAACACCAGCGCGCTGACCGTCAGGCCGCCGGCGAACCGGTAGATCCGGGACCGCTTGGCCGCCAGCCAGCCGTCCAGCGCCACCGCGCCCGCCGCCAGCAGGAACACGTACGTCCCGGCCACGTAGTAGATCTGGGCGCCGGTGGTGAGCATGAACACCACGAACAGGAGCGTGTACGCCCCGACCAGGGCCTTCCACAGTGGCCGCCCGGACTTCCACAGGAACCGCAGCCCGGCCACCGCGCCCCACACCCGGACCAGGCCCAGCACGATCAGCTGGCCGATGATCCAGACCATGATGTTGGCCGCCCCGCCGTTCCTGGCGTTCAGCGACTGGGTCATCGCGATCGTGGCCCAGCCGTGGGTGGCCTGCCACCACAGATCGGGGATCTCCAGCGCGACCGCGATCGCCGCGCCGGCCAGGAACCACCGGTTCAGGACGGTCTGGCGGGCGCCGGTCGCGAACGCGCCGATGACGATCGCGATCGCGAAGAACCCGATCAGGTGCTTGTTCTCCACCCCGAGGCCGAGGATGACCCCGGCCGGGACCCACCAGCGCTGGTCACCGGTGCGCCCGATCCGGATCACCATGAACGCCAGCGCGCCCCAGGCCAGGATGTCGAACGCGGCCGTGTCGAGCATGTGGTCCGCGCCGTACACGGCGGGCATGGTGGCCACCGAGAACGCGGCCAGCAGCTGGGCCCGCCGCCCGCCGCCGAACTCGCGGGCGGTCAGCCCGGCCACGATCACCGTGCCCCACGCGGCCAGCGCCGGCCACAGGCGCAGCCCCACCAACGACACCCCGAAGGTCTTGAGCGTGACCCAGGCCAGCAGCGGCGTGACCACCGGCTGGTCCACGTAGCTGGCCTGCAGGTGCCGGCCGCAGTCCAGGAAGTACAGCTCGTCGTGATGGAAGCCGTACCGGCCGGACAGGGCCATCAGCACGGCGAACAGCAGCCCACCGATCCCGATCACCCACCGGCTGAGCGGCGCCAGGGCCGTGGCTGGCGGCCTGGTGGTGTTCGCGGCCGGCGTCCCCGCGCCCGGCGTCCCCGCGCCCGGCGGCTGAACCTCGATCTCAGACATGCCGCCAGCGTCCTGCGCCGGCCCTCGCCCCGCATCGGAGCACGGACCGCAGTTGGGGACGGTTTCGCCCTCATACCGGCGTTGGTCCCACGGCCCGATGCGCTCATACCGCTGTCGGCTCTAGGTTCGGCTACGTGAACTGGACGATACTGATTCCATGAGCGGAGCGTGGAGCCGCTTCCGGTGGCCGTTCAGGGTCGCGATCTACGCCCTGATCGGCTTGCTGACGTTCCCGCTGCAGCCGCCGGGTGCGACGGCGCTGCCGGTCCAGTTCGCGGCCTACGTGGTGGCCGGGGTCGCCCTGCTGGTCTGGTGGGCCACGGAACGGGTGCCCGCGGTGGCGCGCTGGCGGAGGCCAGCTCCTGCCGGCGGCCCTGTACGCCATGGGCGCCGCGGGCGGGCTGGCCGCCACCGCCGGGTTCAACGAGAACAACTGCGCGGTGACGCTGGCCAGCATGGCCGCGACGGGGGCGGCCTACGAGGTCGGCCCCGGGACCGCGTGGCTGGTCGTGCTGGCCAGCACCGTGACCCTGGAGGCCAACGCCTTCATCTTCGGGGACGGCTTCGACCAGCTGTCGATGTTCCTGCTGTACCCGACGGTGCCGATAGCTGGCCTGCTGATCGGCTACTTCATCCGGGCCCGGCGGGATCAAGCCGAGCAGTCCGCCGCCTTGCTGGCCCGGACTCAGCAGCTGCAGGCGGAGCAGAGCCGGACCGAAGTCCTGAACGAGCGGGCCCGGATCGCCCGCGAGATCCACGACGTGCTGGCCCACTCGCTGGGCGCGCTGTCCATCCAGATCCAGGCCGCCCGGGCCGTGCTCACCGACCACCAGGACATCGACCGCGCCCTGGAGGTGCTGGCCACCGCCCAGCGGATGGCCTCCGACGGCCTGACCGAGACCCGCCGGGCCGTGCACGCGCTGCGCTCCGACGTGGTACCGCTGGACCAGGAACTGAGCCAGGCGGTCCGGGTGCACCGCGAGCGGTACGGGGCCGAGGCCGCGTTCACCGTCGGCGGCCAGCCCCGGGTGCTGCCGCCGGACGTCACCGTGACCCTGCTCCGCACCGGTCAGGAGGCCCTGGTCAACGCGGCCAAGCACGCCCCCGGGGAGCGGGTCTCGGCCCGGCTCGAGTACGGTCCCGACGACGTGAGCCTCACCGTGGTCAACGACCTGCCCGGCGACGGCGCCCAGGCCAGCCCGGGGGCCGGGGCCGCGGTCTGCCCGCAGACGGTCGACGGCGGCTACGGGCTGACCGGCATGAGCGAGCGGCTCCGGCTGCTGAACGGGACCCTGGTCGCCCACGCCGAGGACGGCCACTGGATCGTGGCCGCCGGGCTCCCGCTGGCCGCCGGGCCCCAGCCCGAAGCCCAGCCCGAAGCGCCCGCCGAAGCCCCGGCCAGCCCGCCGGTTCGCCTGGTGGCGTCGTGACCTTCCCGGCCCCGGCCCCGCTCCGCCTGGTCATCGCCGACGACCAGGCCAGCGTGCGCGAGGGCCTGGTCCTGCTGCTGGGCGGCCTGCCCGGCATCGAGGTGGTCGGGGCGGCCGCCGACGGCGAGCAGGCCATCACCCAGGTGGCCGAGCACCGCCCGGACGCGATCCTGCTCGACCTGAACATGCCGGTGCTGGACGGCATCGGCGCCACCCGCCGCCTGGTCGCCGAGCACCCGAAGGTGGCCATCGTGGTCCTCACCACCTACGTCGACGACACCAACGTGCTCGAGGCGCTCAGGGCCGGAGCCCGCAGCTACATGACCAAGGACGCCGACCGCACCGACATCGCCCGGGCCCTGCAGGCCGCCGTGGCCGGGCTGACCGTGTTCGATCCCCGCGTGCACGACACGCTGCTGGCCGCCACCACCGCCCCGGCCCCGGCCGCCCCCACCGGCCCGGGCCCCCTGCCCGACGGCCTCACCCAGCGCGAAGCCGAGATCCTGGCCCTCATCGCCGCAGGGCCTGACCAACCCCGAGATCGCCCAGCAGCTCTGCCTGAGCAACCACACGGTCAAGTCCCACATCAACCGCATCTTCACCAAGACCAGCTCCCGCGACCGCGCCGCCGCCATCAACTACGCCCACCGCCACCAGCTGGTTTAGGCCGGGGCCAGGAAGCGGTCACCCATCAGCCTCACCGGGTTGTGCCAGCAGACCGCGCGGAGCCAGTCATCGCCCAGGTCGAGCCGCTCCAGCCCGGCCAGCTGCTCCCGGTACGGGTACGGGATGCTCGGGAAATCACTCCCCAGCAAGATCTTCCCGGCCAGGCCGGCCTCCCGGAGCCGGGGCCGCGCGTCCCGGGGGAACGGCGCGATCTCCTCGAAGAAGCCGGTGAAGGCCATGGTGGTGTCGAGGCGGACCCGGTCGTACTGCTCGGCCAGGGCCAGGAACTTCTCGTAGTCGGGCGCGCCCATGTGGGCGATGACCGCGGTCAGGGCGGGGAACCGGGCCAGCAGCGCGGCGATCGGCTCCGGGCCGGTGTGGGCCGCGGCCACCGGGGCGTGACCGGCGTGCACCACGACCGGGTGGCCGGCCTCGGCCAGCAGGCCCCAGACCGGGTCCAGGGCCGGGTCGTCCGGCGGGAACCCGCCCACCTGCAGGTGGATCTTGAAGATCGCGGCCCCGGCGTCCAGGGCGCGGCCGACGTAGTCCAGCACGCCGGGCTCGGGGTAGAAGGTGGCCGACGGGATGCAGCCCGGGGTCTGGCGGGCGAACTCCAGCGTCCAGTCGTTCAGGTCCTCGGCCATGGCCGGGCGGTGGGCGTAGGCCAGCGCGCTGAACATCCGCACGCCCATGTCCCGCAGGTGCGCGGCCCGCTGCTCATCGGCCCACTTGTAGCGGATCGGCCAGGCCCGGCCGATCAGCGGGCCCGCCTGGTCGAAGTAGGCCCAGACCTTGCGGCGCAGCCGCGGCGGCAGAAAGTGCACGTGGATGTCGGCCAGCCCGGGCAGGCCCAGCTCCGTCCAGAACCCGCGGACGCTGGCGTCCTCGGCCGGGGCAGCGACTCCGGGGGCAGCGACTCCGGGATCAACGATTCAGGGGGCGACGATTCAGGTGCGGCAGCCACTTAGGCAGGATAAAGGGCATGCGTGCGGCGTACATCGTGGGTTTCGGCGGCCCCGAAGTCATCCGGTACGGGGAACTGCCCGACCCGGAGCCCGGCCCGGGGCAGGTGCTGGTCCGCACCGAGGCGGTGGCCGTCGACAATGTCGACACCTTCGTCCGGTCCGGCGCCTGGCCGACGCCGGTGGATTTCCCGCTGGCCATCGGCCGGGACCTGGCCGGCACGGTGGCCGCGGTGGGCCCGGAGGTCACCGAGTTCGCGCCCGGGGACCGGGTCTGGACCAACTCGGCCGGTTACGACGGCCGGCCCGGCGCCACCGCCGAACTGGCCGTGGTCGCCCAGGAGCGGCTGTACCGGCTGCCGGACGGGGCGGACCCGGTGCCGTTCGTGGCCGCGGTGCACCCGGGCGCGACCGCGTACGGGGTGCTGATCCGCCGGGCCCGGCTGCGGCCGGGGGAGACGGTGGCCGTGACCGGGGCCAACGGCGCGGTCGGGATGTGCCTGGTCCAGGTGGCCGCGGCCGCGGGCGCGCACGTGGTCGCGGTGGTCCGCGGACACAGGGCGCGGCCGGGGACAACGCACCCACCGCGCGGCGCCTGACGCGCTGGGCGCCGACCGCGTGGTCTTCGTCCAGGACATCGACCAGGCCCCGGTGGCCGCCCGTGGCGTCGCCACCCACGGTCCCGGCGGCCGCGGCATCGACGTGCTGGTCGACACGACCGGCCGGCTGGCCGCCGGCGAGGCGGCCCAGTACCTGAACCCGCGCGGGCGCGTCGTGCTCATCGCGGGCCGGGACCGCCGGATCGACCTGGACCAGTGGTCGTTCTACACCCGTGAGCTGCAGCTGCTGGGGTTCATCATGAGCGCCATGACCGTGGGCGAATTGGCCGCCGCCGCGGCCTGGATCAACCACCAGCACTCGGTCCGCCCGCTCGAAGTGAGCGTGGGTGAGGTATTGCCTTTCTCATCGGCGGCCCACGCCCATACGCTGACCGAGCGAGGCGGCCTGCCGCGCCTGCCCGATCACACCGTCGGCCGCCTCGTGCTGCGCCCGGATCACTGAGCCCCACCCTCACCTACGGAGCTGACCGCCGCCATGAGTGACACGCCCGCCGGGACCGCCCCGGTCGACGGGATCGTCAACACCCGCAGCCCGCTGCCCCTGACCGGGACCGTCGAACGGCTGACCGAGCTGATCGGCGCGGCCGGTGCGACCATGTTCGGGGTGATCGACCAGAGCTGCGAGGCGGAGCAGGCCGGGCTGACCCTGCGGCCGACCACGCTGCTGATCTTCGGCAATCCGGCCGGGGGCACGCCGGTGATGGCGGCGGCCCCGCTGGCCGCGCTGGATCTGCCGCTGAAGATCCTGGTCTGGCAGGACGACGACGGAGCGGTGTGGATGACCCATCTGGATCCGGCCTGGCTGGCCGCCCGCTACGGGCTGGCCCCGGAGCTGACCGCGCCGCTGGGCGCGCCCGCCGCCCTGACCGCCCGGGTCGCCGATTGACCGCGCTGAGCGCCGATTGCGCCCGGTGCGCCGGCCTGTGCTGCGTCGCCCCCGCCTTCACGGCCTCGTCGGAATTCGCGATCTCGAAGGCCGGCGGGGACGGCCTGCCCCCACCTGCAGGGCGACTACCGGTGCGGGATCCATGACCAGCTCCGCCCGCTCGGGTTCGCCGGCTGCACCACCTTCGACTGCTTCGGCGCCGGCCAGCAGGTCATCCAGGTGACGTTCGGCGGGCGCACCTGGCGCGATCACCCGGACCTGGCCCAGGCCCAGTTCGGCTCGTTCGCGGTCATGCGGCAGCTGCACGAGATGCGCTGGCACGTCACCCAGGCCCTGGCCCTCACCCGCGACCTGGCTGAACCCGGCGCCGCCGCCGTCACCGCCGAGCTGACCCAGGCTGATCAGACCCTGCGCACCCACGCCGAGGCAGGCCCCGAAGCCCTGGCCACCCTGGACCTCGATCCGCTCTGGGCCAGCGTCACCGCGGTCCTGCGCCAGGCCAGCCAGCTGATTCGCGGTGAGGTGCCGAAGGGCCGCGATCGCAGCGGAGCCGACCTGATGGGCCGGCACCTGGCCGGGGTGGACCTGCGGCGGGCCAGCCTGCGCGGCGCCTACCTGATCGGCACCAACCTGGCCGGGGCCGATCTGCGGCGGGCCGATCTGGCCGGCGCGGACCTGCGCGGCGCCCAGCTGGCCGGCGCCGACCTGTCCACCAGCTTGTTCGTGACCCAGGCCCAGCTCGACGTGGCCCGCGGCGACGCTAGGACGAAGCTGCCTCCGGGGCTTCGGCGTCCGGGGCACTGGACGGGTCCGGGGGCGAGCCCGAACCGGGCGCGTCGGCCGGACGGTGGTCGCTGATCCAGCCGTCGATCAGCTGCCACCAGTCGTAGAGCCACTTGACCTGGGTATCGTGCCCGGCGTCGCGCGGCACCTGCTCGGACGGGACCCGCCACCAGCGGGCGACCACGGTCTGGTTGAAGGGCAGATCCCGCCACACGTCGGCCACGGTGACCATCTCGTCCAGGCCCGCGTGGGCCACGAAGATCACGTCCGCGGCCGGGCAGGCCCGGAGCGCGGCCAGCACGCCGCCTTCCCGGGGCGGCAGCAGGTTCGGCATCTGCCGGGCCCGGGCGGCCAGGTCGCCCCGGCCCTTGTCCTGCAGCCGCTGGATGCCCCGCCGCCAGCGCCCCGGAGTCCAGTTGCCCCCCTCGGGGAAGATCACCAGCGCGCCGTCGTCGCTCAGTCCGCTGGCCAGCCGCTCGATCTGCTCGGTGAAGATCTGCTGCCCGGCGTCCTGGTGCCGGATGAAGACGTTCGGCACCCGGTTGGCCACCACGTCCAGGATCGGATCGAGCTGCAGGGTGGCCTTCATGACCACCCGGGGGCGCCGGTGGTACTGGCTGAGCAGCGTGTGCACGAGCAGGACGGAATCGCCCGGGCCGGCGTGCCGGCTGCAGCACGATGACCGGCCGGGTCAGCCGGGCCAGCCGCTCCTCCGGGGTGGCCTCCGGTTCGTCGATCACCATCCGCAGGCCGAGCGTGTGCTCGGCCGCCCGGTAGACGTGGTCCAGGAACCAGCCGATGGTGGCGTAGTTGCGGTTCTGGTACGGCTCGGTCCGCATCCGGCCGCCGAACCCGCTGGCCACCCAGAGGCCGAGCAGGGCGAACAGTGCCGCGGTCTCGCCGGTCAGCCACACCACCGCGAACCACAGCAGCCGCAGCCCGCGCATCCGGCCCGGGCGGGACAGGTGGACCAGGCTCAGCACCGCGGCCACCACCGCCAGGGCGGGGAACAGCACCACCAGCGCCAGCGCGATGACCATGACGATGGGCGCCAGCACGAGGCGGCGGACCAGCCGGGGCGGCACCATGGTCACGTCCTCAAGTCAGCGTCGGTCAGGCCGGTGTTGGTCAGGCCGGTGTTGGTCAGGCCAGGGCGGCCAGGTACTTATGGGACGCGACATAGGCCCGCTCGATGTTCGCGTTCACGTCAGTCTTGTTCCGGTACCGCAGCTGTGACAAGTCCGGCGGCTTCTGGGTCGCGCCGGACGGAAGCACATGCACGGTCACGGTACCCGGCAGGTTCGACATGTCCTCGTGGAACCGGTGCCGGCGGGCGATCTCGAACGACACCAGGCCCACCTCCCACAGCCGCTTCGGCGGGGCCAGCGCGCGCTCGATCCGGCCCACCTGCAGCACGTAGACGGTGTCCGCGCCCAGCTGGACGGCCCGGCCGACCGGGATGGAATCGACCAGCCCACCGTCGAAGTAGTGCTCGCCGTCGATCTCGACCGGTGGCAGCAGCCCCGGCACCGCGCACGAAGCCAGCACCGCCGGCGCCAGCGGGCCGCTGGTGAACCAGTGGGCGGTGGCGTGCTCGATGCTGGCCGCCACGCAGCTGAACGGCAGGGCCAGGTCGCTGAAGTCCTTGGCCGGCAACTCGTCGTCCAGCATCTTCAGCAGTGGCTCGATCTCGTGCAGGTGGGTGCCGGACCGCGCCAGCCGGGTGGCCCGGCCCAGCAGCGTCCCGCTGAACGCCCGCTGCAGGTGGGCCCCGGCCCACAACTCGCCCAGCCGGTCGGCGGCGGCGTCCGGGCCGGCGGCCACGAACGCCCCGTTGATGGCCCCGACCGACGTCCCCACGACCAGATCCGGGCGGATCTGGGCCTCGCCGAGCGCCCGCAGCATGCCTACCTCGTGCGCCCCGAGCACCCCGCCGCCCCCGAGCACGAATGCTGTTGTCAAACCGGAAACCTCCTCACCGTCCAACGGTAGCCTGACCGTCATGACCGCTGCCGGGGACGTCGTGGCCGCCTACTGGGCCGCCGCCGAGGCCAGGGACTGGGACCGGTTCGGCGCGCTGGTGGCCGACGATGTGCTCTACGAGGCGCCGCAATCCCGGGAGCGGGTCCGTGGCCGCGCCGCCTACCTGCGCTTCAACACCGAGGGCTTCCCCGGCCACTGGCACGTGGCGGTAGAGCGGATCGTCAGCGGCGAACAGGACGCGGTCAGCATCACCCGGTTCACCTACGAAAACGGCGAGCACCAGCAGGGCCTGTGCTTCTTCGACTTCGGCCCGGACGGGCTGATCACCCGGATCACCGACTACTGGCCCGAACTGTACGAGCCGCCCGCCAGCCGGGCCGCCCTGACCGAGCGCTACTAGCTGCCCGCCCGTTACCAGCGCAGCTGGGCGATGGTGTCGTAGTCGGCGGCCGAGTAGCTGACCAGGCCGTCGGACAGGGCGAAGACCCACTCCGCGACGCCCAGGGACAGGGCCAGGCGGCTGCAGCGGGCGCAGAAGTGCGGGTCCTCGAGCCGGACCGAGTCGTTGGCCTCCAGCCGCACGTAGATGAGCTTGGCTCCCTGCAGCAGCTTCCAGCCGTCGCCGTCCCGGGCCAGGCCGATGGCCCGCTGCTCGGCGTGGGTCCGGCAGTTGTCGTGCACCCCGAACTCGGCCACCTTGCAGTAGCAGTGGTCCTCGCCGGGGAACGGCACGCCGTTGGTGCCCCACGCGACCATGCTGCCGTCTTTGACCAGGACCGCGGCGTGCCTGGTCTTGGCGCGCGAGTCCTTGGCCAGCCCGGCGGCCCGCTCGACCATTTCTTCTGCCTCGTGGCTTTCGTGCCGCTTGAGCGGCCGCCACTCGGGCCGGCGCCCTGGCTCCACCTCAATCACCCCTTCCAGCGAAGACTAGTTCTACGCAATCGACCCGGGCTCCGCCAGTGAACTCGCGTGGCCTGGTTGGTTGAATTAATCACATGTCCACGAGCGAACATGGTGATCTGGCTCTTTCCGGTGTGGCGGATGAGGGGCTGGCCCGCTGGCTGGCCGGGATCCGCCAGGCCGGCCCCTGCCCAACCGGGCCCTCGGCGTGCACCGGGTGCGGGCCGGCGCCCGGCAGCGGGACGAGTCCCGGCCACCCGGCCCGTATCTGCCCTTCGTCCGCAACCTGGCCATCGGTGACCTGCCCGCCCGGCTGTACCGGCCGGCCCCGCAACCCCGGCCGCTGGTCATCTACCTGCACGGCGGCGGATTCGTCCTGGGCAGCCTGGCCTCACACGACGCCACCTGCCGCCGGCTGGCCCGCACCGCCGACGTGACCGTGCTGGCCCTGGACTACCGGCTCGCCCCCGAGCATCCCGGGCCTGCCGCCGTCGACGACGCCGCCCTGGCCGCCGCCTCGGCCGCGGAGAACCTGGCCATGCTGGGCGGTGACCCGGACTACGGCGTGGGGCTGGCCGGGGACAGCGCGGGCGGGGCCCTGGCCGTGCTGGCCGCCGTGCGGCTGCGCGACGCGGGCACGGCCGGCAGCGCCCCTTCTGCTGGCCTACCCGAACGCCGATATGACGCTGTCCACGCCGAGCGTGACCGCCGAGGGGCACGGCTGGGGCCTGGAAACCGATGACCTGCGCTGGTTCGTGGAGCAGTGGGTGCCCGACCCGGACCGCCGGGCCGACCCCGCGGTCAGCCCCCGGCACGCGGACCTGAGCAACCTGCCGCCGGCCGTGGTCGCCACCGCCGAACACGACCCGCTGCGCGACGAAGGCGAGGCGCTGGCCCGGCAGATCGCGGCGGGCGGCGCCGACGTCCGCTACCGCCCGCACCCGGGGCTGGTGCACGGCTTCCTCAGCCTGGGCCCGGTGTCACCGGCGGCCGCTCAGGCCACCGAGCAGCTGTTCCGGGACTACGGCGAGCTGGTCCGCGGGTCCGGCTGAGGCCGGGCCGGTCAGCGCCCGGCCGAGCCCCCGGCGATCTCGTAGGACCACAGCTCGCTGTGGGTGCCGACCGGGGGCGGGGCCTCGCCGCCGCCCCGCTCCTGGGCCGACCGGTGCCCGTGCGCGAAGGCGGGGGAGCGGACCCAGGCCTGGAACGAATCCTCGTCCCGCCATCGCGTCACCACCAGCCAGGTGGTGCGCTCGTCCGCGGGCTTGAGCAGCTCGAACCCCTCGAAGCCGTCCTGTTCGTCGACGGCCCCGGCCCGCGCCGCGAACCGGCGGGCCAGTTCGTCCCCGCTGTTGGCAGGGACGTCAATCGCATTGATCTTGATTACGGTCACGTACTCACGTCTCTTCTGGTCGTGGTGTCCAGATGCAATCTAGGGCACCGCGAACCGCCGACGTGTAGCGTCCCCGCCGCTTACACCGGCCCCACGCGTTCCAAGATCCATTGCCCGGTGGCACTTTCAGCGCTATCCGCTGACAACGTCACCGGGGGATGGATCTTCAGGCTTCGGTGGGGACCGCGAGGCTGGCGAGGCCTGAGGTACCAGCCGCTGCGCCGACGAGGCCGATACTCCGGGTGCTGCGGCCGCCGGGATTCACATCCGCCCCGCCCCCATCTCGTGATCTAAAGGACAGGCTCTATCGGTGTGAATACTCGGCATTGATCTTCACCACGGTCATGTGCTCGATGATGCCAGGTCCGCAACGACGGCCTGACCTGGCCCGCGGACCTGGGCCAGCCTCCCCCAGCCCAAGCCCGCGGATACCGCTACCTGCGCAGCAGCGGCTTGCCCAGCGGCATGGCCGGCCCGCCGGTGGCCAGCGAGGCCGCTCCGAAGAACAGGTACACGCCGATCGCGGTGAACACCAGCACCGCGTAACCGCCCGCCTTGAGCAGCCCGGTCGAGGCCTCGTTGACGCCCAGGAACACCAGCAGCAGGGCCACGTCGACCACGACGAACAGAGCGGTGTACGCGACCGGCAGCCGCAGCGTGGCCAGCGTGAGCATGACGATCGTCACCAGCCAGGCGACCAGGAACAGCTCCTGGGTTGACTGGGCCGCGGCGGCCGTGATGCCGAACCAGTTGTGGGTGAGCCCCAGCACCAGGACCGCGTAGCTGAACCAGAAACCGGCGAAGATGCCGAGCACGGCGGCCACCGCGTTCTGCCCGAGCGCGGCGGCCCAGATCGTGGAGATGATCAGGCCGATGGCGCTCGAGGCCAGGATGATCGGCAGGGACGCGCCGGTCGCGGTGGCGGGGACCACCCCGACCAGCACCAGGCCCAACGCCGTGGCGCCGGCGATGAAGACCGGCAGGCCCAGCATGAGCGGATCGCCGAACATCGGGCCGGTCGCGGCCTGTTCGGTCAGTTCCTCGGCTTCGGTGACCTCGACGGTGCCGGTCCGTCCGGATTCGTTGGCGCTTGAGTCCACAGCGGCCATCACTGCTCCTTTGCTCGGAAGGCTGGTTGCCCCGCTGCGTACGCGGGCCTATGGCATCCGTACCTCCGCTATGACCTGCTGGTTTTCTCACTTTGAACCACGGTCGGGTGCGGCGGTCCGATTTGTCCGCTCTCGCCCCGCCGGGCTGATCGTTCAAGCAGTGGTCCAGCTGGTGTGATCATGAACCGGCGCCAGCGGGGAACGATGGGGGTGTGGCCGACAGCGACCGGGTCCGGGCGGCAGCCGACCAGCTCTACGCCGCCGATCCCGCCCAGTTCACCGACCAGCGCGCCGACCTGGTCGCGCAGGCCCGCGCGGCCGGGGACAAGGCGGCGGCCCGGGCCATCGGCGCCTTGCGCCGGCCCACCCGCGCGGCCTGGGTGGTCAATCGGCTGGCCCGTACCGACCCGGCCGCGGTGGACCGGCTCAACGAGCTCGGTGACCAGCTGCGCGCGGCCGAGAGTGCCCTGGACGGCGGCCAGTTGCGGGAGCTGTCGCGGACGCGCCGGGACCTGCTGGCCGAGCTGACCCGGCAGGCCCTGGACGGCGCGGACGTCGCCGATCCGCCGGACGCGTTGCGGCAGGAGGTGACCGGCACGCTGGGCGCGGCCCTGGCCGACCCGGGAGTGGCCGCCGCGGTGGCGGCCGCGCAGCTGGTCAAGGGGGTGCAGCCCGGCGGATTCGGTTTCGGTCAGACTGGCGATGATCAAATTATCGAAGGTCGTGCGCCGGAGTCCCGGACCAGCCCTGCGCCGCCGCGCAGCCAGCGGAAGGCCGAGCGGGACCGGGCCGACCGCGAGCGGGCCGAGCGGGCTCGCGTCGAGCTGGAACGCCAGCGCCAGGCCATCAGCGAGGCCGGGCAGACGCTGGCCGAGGCCGATCAGGCCGTCGACGCCGCGCACGCGGCCGAAGAAGACCGGGAGCACACCGTCCGGCGGCTGGAGACTCAGCTGGAAGACGCGCAGGACGCGCTGGCTGACGCCAAACGCCGTTCCCGGGAGGCCCGCACCGCCCAGCGGCAGGCCCGCAAGGCGCTGGAGCGGCTGCGTGATCGGGCTAATCAGTTACCGGTAACGGCCGTGTATCGGGCAGGCTTGGATCATGGCAGACTCGCTGACCCTGATGGCCGTGCACGCGCACCCCGATGACGAATCCTCCAGCACCGGCGGCGTGCTGGCCACCTACTCCGCCGAGGGCATCCGCACGGTCGTGGTGACCTGCACCAATGGCGAGTTCGGTGACGCACCGGGTGGCATCAAGCCAGGTGAGGATGGGCACGACGAAGCTACCGTGGCCCAGATCCGGCTGGCTGAGCTGCGCCAGGCCACCAAACTGCTCGGCGTCACCGACCTGGAACTGCTCGGCTACCACGATTCGGGCATGCCGGAGTGGGAGTACAAGAACCGTCCCGACGCCTTCTGTAACATCCCGCCCGCCGAGGTGACCGGCCGGATCAGCGGGCTGATCGAGCACTACCGGCCCCAGGTCGTCATCACCTACGACGACAAGGGCCTGTACCAGCACCCGGACCACGTGTACGCCAGCCAGATGGCCCAGGCCGCGGTGGCTGCCACCGGTATCCCGGCCAAGCTGTACCTGTCCACCATCCGCGGCAGTCGCTGGGGCAAGCTCCGCGAGGCTCTGCGCGAGGCCGGGGTCGACGTAC
The DNA here is from genome assembly GCA_963828445.1 of uncultured Actinomycetes bacterium. Classification (GTDB taxonomy): domain Bacteria; phylum Actinomycetota; class Actinomycetes; order Streptosporangiales; family Streptosporangiaceae; genus Bog-532. The sequence goes on along the minus strand of CAWHFP010000021.1, from coordinate 123,707 downwards.
CGGACATGGAACTGACCGAGGAGCAGCAGACCCAGGTGGCCGCGGCCGAGGCCGCCATCACCAGCACCATCGACATCCGTCCCATGCTGCCGCGCAAGCGCGAGGCCCTGATGGCCCACGTCAGCCAGATCCAGGACTCCTGGTTCGCCAAGCTCCCGCCGGACCTGGCCGAGGAGACGTTCGGCTTCGAGGACTTCATCCGGGTCCGCGACCGCACCGGCACCCCGGTGCCCGAGTCCGACCTGTTCGCGGGCCTGCGCTAGCCGGAGGTGACGAAGCCGAGCCGCTTGTCGACCACGTTGAGCAGGGCGGCCGGCCTGCCAGCGGCGCAGCTGATCGGTGAACAAGCTGGTCAGGGCCTGCTCCCAGCCGAGGAAGTCGCCGGACATGTGCGGCGACACGATCACGTTGGGCAGGTCCCACCAGGGCGAGGTGGGCGGTAGCGGCTCCGCGCTGAACACGTCCAGGGCCGCCCCGCCGATGGCGCCGGAACGCAGCGCGCCCCGCAGGGCGCTCGTCGACCAGGGCGCCGCGGCCCACGTTGATCAGCCAGCCGCCGGGGTCCATCCGGGCCAGCTCGGCCGGGCCGATCAGGCCACGGGTGGCGCCGGTCAGCGGCAGCGCGAGGATGACGAAATCGGCCCCGGGCAGCAGGCCGGGCAGGTCGGCCCGGGCCGCGATCGGGCCCACCTCCGGATCGGCCCGGGACTGGCGGGCCACGCACTGGGCCGACAGGCCGTTGCCGCTGAGCGCGCGGTGGATGGCGCGCCCGATTCCCCCGGCCCCGAGAATGACCGCGCGGGCGCCCGCCAGCCGCCGGGTTTCCCGGTGCCGCCATTCCCGGCGGGCCTGCAGCCGGAGGGTGCCGGGCAGATCCACCGTGATCGCCGACACCAGGGCCAGCGTGTACTCGGCCATGGCGTCGTCAAATACCCCGGCCGCGTTGGTGACCACCACGTCGCTGTCGACCAGTTCCGGGAACAGCAGCCAGTCCACTCCCGCGGTGGGGGCCGCGATCCAGCGCACGCGCTCGCTCCACCCGCCCCACCACTGCCCCAGCCAGTCCACCCGGTCCCGCAGGTACACGATCTCCGCGCCCGCGCCCTCGGCCGCCAGCTGCGCACCAGTGGAGACGAACCGGACCCGGTATCCCGTGCACCGCTCCAGCAGCCCGGCCGGCGGTCCTCCGCCCGGCGCCCCCACCACCGCCACGATGGGCCGTTCCGTGCCGGACCCCGCAGTCAGCTCCATGCGCTTAATCCTGCCCCAGGGCGTACTTCCGTCGCCCCGCCCCCGCCCGGCCCGCTGACCCCGCCCGGCCCGCGCTCCCCACACCGGCCCCGCCGCGCACTTTGTTCCCACCCACATCGGGGAAAACGGGTGACACCCGTTTGATACCAGCAGGTTTATTTGCCGAAACAAAGGACGGAAGTCCCAAAGATGGGCCTGGATGTCCGTCCAGCGGTCTCCGCCCGCACCCTCGTGAATTGTGTGCACCGCGTTATTACTGGTCAGAAACATTTTGCGTTTCGTAATGATGAAGCTGGCCACAGGCGCGGGCCGGACGCCCGGCCTGGCCGGGCCCGCCCAGGTCCGGGCCGGCCGGTCCTTAACCCCCCTTCCCGCGTAGCAGGCCCATTTCGCCATCTCGGAATCAAACACGAAGGTCGCGAAATTCGGCATCATGGAAGGCAGTCGCCGGGAACGGGCCATTTGGGAGGCCAATGATAGTGTCGCAGCCCACGCTGGAGCCGCTGCGGCGTTGGGATCCCGAGCAGATTGGGCCGTACACGCTGCTGGGCCGGCTGGGTGCCGGGGCCATGGGCCAGGTTTACCTGGGCCGCTCCACCGCGGGGCGGCTGGTGGCGGTCAAGACGATCAAAATCGACCTGGCCGAGGAGCCTGGTTTCCGGGACCGGTTCTCCCGCGAGGTCGCGGCGGCCCGGCGGGTCAGCGGCGTGTTCACCGCCGCCGTGGTCGCGGCCAACGCCGACGCCGACCTGCCCTGGCTGGCCACCGCCTACATCCCGGCCCCCTCCCTGACCAAGCTGGTCCGGGCCACCGGCCCGCTGCCGCCCGAGAGCGTGCGCTGGCTGGCGGCCGGCTGCGCCGAGGCCCTGGAGTCCATTCACCTGGCGGGCCTGGTGCACCGCGACCTCAAGCCGTCCAACGTGCTGGTGGCGCCGGATGGCCCCCGGGTCATCGACTTCGGCGTGGCCCGGGCCGCCGAGCGGATCGCGCTGACCGTGACCCGGGGCGCGGTCGGCACCCCCGCCTACATGGCCCCCGAGCAAGCCCGCGACTCCCAAGCGGCCACGCTGGCCAGCGACGTGTACTCCCTCGGGGCCACCCTGCTCTACGCGGCCACCGGGCACGCGCCCTACCGGGGCGACACCGTGATGGACGTCCTGGTCAAGCTGGCCTCGGACGGTCCGGACCTGTCCGGGCTCCCGGCCGACCTGGTTCCGCTGATCACCGCCTGCCTGGCCCGCAGCCCGCGCGACCGGCCCACCTCGGCCGCGCTGCTGGCCGGCCTGGGCCAGTTCGTGGAGAGCTCGGCGGGAGCCGACGACGGCCACAGCTACCTGCCCGAGTCGGCCATGGGCCTGATCGGCGGCTACGCCCGCAGCCCGCAGCCCGGGGTCATCGACACCAGCCCGCTCGACGACAGCAGCGAAGATCTGACGTCGGCCTCGCACACCGCGCTGCCCGCGTCCTACGTGCCCGGCAGCCACCGCCGCCGCAAGCCAGGCCAGGAAGCCAGGAACGGCCCGGCCAAGGCCCCGCTGACCAGGACCGCGACCGCGAAGACTCCGACGGCGCCGCCGACCCGGACCGGACCCGGACCGGGGGATCGCCGGGTCCGGATCGGCCTGATCGCCGGCGCCTGCGTGGTCGGCGCGGCCGCCCTGGTGGCCGCGGGCGCGTTCCTGGCCCCCCAGGTCGACCCGTCGCTCCGGCAGTCCACCACGTCCGGCGGCGGCTACGGGCCGCCGCCGGCCCCGCCGCCCAGCACGCTGCCCACCGGCACCAGTACCACCCCCAAGCTCGTCATGAGCCAGTACCAGGGTGAGGGGGCGAGCGGGTTCGAGATCCACGGCATGGGCTTCGTCCCCGGGTCCACGATCTCCGTTTCCCTGCAAGGGCACGGGACATCGCGCATGCATCCGCAGGCGGATCACTTCGGCACGTTCAACTACACCGTCGACCAGGGTCACGCCTTTTTCCACGGTGCCATTCCGGCCGGCCGTTACACCGTGGTGGTCACCGGGCCGGGCCACCGCCAGGCCCGGACGACCTTCACCGTGGTGCCGCCGCCACCGGCCGGCCCGCCGCCGACCGGCAGCCCGCCGCCGGGAGCCCCGCCGACCGGTCAGCCGCCCCAGAACAACGGCGAGCAGGCGGGCTGAGGCCGGCTCACCGGCTCAGGCCTGCTGGGTCCACCACAGGTCCTCCTGGCGGGAGCACCAGGCCGGGTCGTTCAGCCGCCCGAGGTCGCCGCGGGTGATGATCCCGTGCTCGATCAGGATGCGCACCACCACCTCGTCCGACAGCCGCATGTTGCCGGTGCTCAGGCCGCGCTCGGCGATCTTGCGCCGGATCACCTTGATGTGCTCGGCGACCCGGGACGACAGCCGGTCCCGGAACTCGGAGTCGGTGTCGAAGCGCTCCAGCTCGTGGTACGCCCCGGTCACCTCCAGCGCGGCCCGGGCGATCTCCGGGGTCCGGGGTAGCGGGGTGGTGGCGGCCGGATCCAGCAGCCACGGGCGGCACCACATCAGCGCGACCAGGAAGATCTTGGTCATCGGGTCCAGGTACAGCGGGAGCAGGGTGGTCTCGGTGTCCGGGCGGACCCGGCTCCCGTCGTCCTCGACCGCGTCCCAGCTCGTGCTGCCGCTGATCGTCACGGCCACCGGCTGGCCCTCGTCCAGCATGGCCCGCGACCCGACCAGGGTGGTCCCGGTGCGGACGAACCAGCCGCCGACCGGTTCACCGTCCTCTTCCATCCGGGGCAGCCGGATCCGGTAGCCGTCGCCCTCGGTGTACAGGGCGTGGGTCCGGCTGATGTTGGCGATCCAGGCGCCGTCGGCCAGCACGCTGATGACCCCGGCGCGCCGGGACAAGCCGCGGCCGACCGCGATGGTCAGATCGGCGTCGGCCCCCCGGCCGAAGATCAGCCGGCTGCCCTCGGCGACCTTCACGACCAGTCCGGACGGCGTCCTGACGTGCGCCGTCACCGAGGTGGCGGGCTGGAGCGTCATCGGGTGGTCCCTCGGGTCGGCGGCGGACGGGTGCAGATACTGCCGTATGGAGTGTAGGACGCGGGCTCGCGACCGGTTCATCCCCGATTTCAGGGATTGGCCCGCGCGCGAATAGCGGGTTAGCTGGGGCCCAGCCGAGGTGAGGGGCTGAGCACGGCGATCGGGGGGGATCTGCTCGCGCGCAGCCCCTCACCTCTGGCTTGTGGGGTGGGGACGGTATGAGGCCAGGGCCCTCTTCCGCTTGAGGGGAGGGGGAGAGGGCCCGCTCACCGTCCCGGCATCGTCAGTGAGCCCCCGTTTATCTGGGCCGACCCGGGAAATAGCGTGGCTGAGCCGCTGTGGCCCTGACCCGGGAGGTGCCGATGCCGCACAGTGCCCCGGTCGACGGTTTCTCCCTGGCCTACGACCGGTCCGGCACCGGTGAACCGGTGATCCTGCTGCACGGCTGGCCGGGCGACCGCACCGACTACCGGGTGCTCGGCCCGGCCCTGGCCCTGGGCAGCTCCTGCGACGTGATCGTCCCGGACCTGCGCGGGTTCGGGGAATCGGACAAGCACGTGGCCGACCCGGCCGGGCAGTACAGCCCGTCGGCCCAGGCCCGCAGCGTGGCCGGGCTGATCCGGGAGCTGGACCTGGACCCGGTGCTGCTGGCCGGGTACGACGTGGGCAGCCGGGTCGCGCAGGCCGTGGCCGCCGAGTACCCGGACCTGGTCCGGGCCCTGGTGGTGTCGCCGCCGCTGCCCGGCATCGGCCGGCGGGTGCTGGATCCGCGGGCCCAGCGGGAGTTCTGGTACCAGTCGTTCCACCAGCTGCCGCTGGCCGAGCAGCTGGTCGACGGCCAGCCCGACCAGGTCCGGGCCTACCTGTCGCACTTCTGGGCCCACTGGTCCGGCCCCGATTTCGTTCTCGACCCGGCCTACCTCGACCACCTGGCCGCCGCGTACGGCGGGCCCGGGGCGTTCACCGCGTCGATCGCCTGGTACCGCGCGGGCTCGGGCGCGGTGGCCCGGTCGCTGGCCGAGCAGGCGCCCGCACCCGGGGATCGCCTGGCGCTGCCGGTCACGGTGCTGTGGCCGGAGTTCGACCCGCTGTTCCCGCGGGCCTGGTCGGACCGGCTGGAGGAGTTCCTGGCCGACGTCATCCTGCGCCCGCTCGACGGCGTGGGCCACTTCACCCCGCTGGAGGCTCCGGCCGAATTCGCGACGGCGATTCATGACGCGCTGGTCGCCACCAGAACTGTCCGTGACGACTTATCAACGTTGCGCCGCTAGCGCCGGAGGCGCTGGCGTGCGAATCTGAACATAAAGGCATGTGGAGGCCTAGTGGGCCGCGATATAGACGCCATCAAGATCACCGGTGAAGACCGCCGCCGGTACCGGGACAAGGTGCGGCGTTCGCTGGACGTGTTCGCCCGGATGCTGCGCGAGAACCGGTTCGAGGGAGACCGGCCCCAGGTCGGCGTGGAGATCGAGCTCAACCTGGTCGACCACGACGGCGAGCCGTCGATGCAGAACGCCGACGTGCTCGACGCTATCGCCGACCCGGCCTGGGCGACCGAGCTCGGCCAGTTCAACCTGGAGATCAACGTACCTCCGCAGGAGCTGGGCGGCACCGCCGTGTCCGACCTCGAGGACGAGCTCCGGGCCAGCCTCAACAACGCCGACGAGAAAGCCACCAAGGTCGGCAGCCGGCTGGTCATGGTCGGCATCTTGCCCACGCTTCGCGAAGACCATATGCACGAGGGCACGATCTCGGCCAACACCCGCTACCGGGTGCTGAACGAGCAGATCTTCGCGGCCCGCGGCGAGGACATGCGGATCGCCATCGACGGGCCCGAGCGGCTGCTGACCCACGCGGGCAGCATCACGCCCGAGGCTGCCTGCACCAGCGTCCAGCTGCACGTCCAGGTCAGCCCGGAGGAGTTCGCCAACTACTGGAACGCGGCCCAGGCCATCGCCGGCGTTCAGGTCGCGCTGGCCGCGAACTCGCCCTATCTGTTCGGGCGCGAGTTGTGGGACGAGACCCGCATCACCCTGTTCGAGCAGGCCACCGACACCCGCCCCGACGAACTCAAGCACCAGGGGGTGCGGCCGCGGGTGTGGTTCGGCGAACGGTGGATCACCTCGGTGTTCGACCTGTTCGAGGAGAACATCCGCTACTTCCCGGCCCTGCTGCCGGTGTGTGACGACGAGGACCCGGTCGTCGTCCTCGATCAGGGCGGCTGTCCCCAGCTGTCGGAGATGAGCCTGCACAACGGCACCGTCTACCGCTGGAACCGGCCGGTCTACGCGGTGTCCGACGGGATGCCGCACCTGCGGGTGGAGAACCGGGTGCTCCCGGCCGGCCCGTCGGTCGTCGACGTGGTGGCCAACGCCGCGTTCTACTACGGCCTGCTGCGCTCGCTGGCCGAGGCCCAGCGGCCGATCTGGACCCAGCTGTCGTTCGCCACCGCCGCCGAGAACCTGCACGAGGCGGCCCGGCACGGCATCGACGCCCGGCTGTACTGGCCCGGCCTGGGGGAGGCCCCCGCCGCCGAGCTGGTCCTCCGCCGCCTGCTGCCGATGGCCCGCGACGGCCTGGCCGCCTGGGGGGTCGACACCGACCAGGCTGACCGGCTACTGGAGATCATCGAACAGCGCTGCCTGACCGGCCAGACCGGCGCCGCCTGGCAGAAGGCCACCGTGGCCGCGCTCAGCAACCACGGCGCCGCCGACCGCGCCGAGGCCCTGCGCCAGATGACCCAGCGCTACATCGACCACATGCACACCAACGAGCCGGTCCACACCTGGCCCATCACCCTCTGAGTGGTTTTTCTCACGAGCTAGCACCGACCAGCTGCAGGTACACCACCGGGCCGTCGGGGCGGAAGTAGCCCACCAGCCGGGACAGCCGGGTTCGCTTGGGGTCACCCGGGACCCCGTGCGACACGGTCCAGGGGTCCGCCGCGCGGGCCCCGGGCTCCAGCAGCACCGCGCAGTGCACACCCGGGAACGTGCCGAACACCGCGACGTCACCGGGCTGGGTCTGGGCGAACCCGACCGCGGGCAGGTGCTCCAGCAGCGTGCCCGTCCAGCCTTCCCCGCGGTAATCGCGGCCGTTGGGGTCGTCGATGCCGCTCCACCGGGCCATCAGGGTCACGAAACCCGAGCAGTCGGTGACGATCGGCTCACCGCCGTCCCGGGTGGCGCCGACCGGGATCGGCCGCACCTGCTCGTACTGGAAACGCTCCCGGTGCGCCACGGCCCAGCGGCAGTTGGCCACCATGGCCCGCCGGAGCTGGCCGCCGGTCAGGAGCCCGGGTCGACCGGGATGGACCACGCGATCGGGTCCGGCCCGGTGCTGGTGCCGATCACGACCTGGCAGTCCACGCCATCGACGGCGATGGCGACCTGGCTGGCCCCGGCGGCCCGCCCGTCCGGTCCCAGCGCCGCGGTGACGCCGGCCGATCAGTTCCTCCTGGGCCGCCGCGGTCAGCGCGGTGTCCACCGGGCCGCTGAAGCTGATCTCCGGGGCCGGGGACAACCCCCCGACCAGGTCCATGATCTGCTGGCGCAGACCACGCTCGCCCGGTCGCTGCTCCAGGCCGAAGATCGCGTCCCGCAGCATCCGCACGGTCTGGTCCAGCTCGGTGACCGTGGTCCCGATCTTGGTCCGGACGTCCCGCTCGGCCGTCTGGGACGCGGCGCTCTGCAGGGTCAGCCCGGCCGCGAAGATCCGCTGGATGACCTTGTCCCGCAGGTCGGCCGCGATCCGGTCCCGGTCGGCCAGCACGGTCAGCTCGCGCAGGCGGCTCTGCAGCTGAGCCGTCCGGTCCTGGGACCGCTGGATGCTCTGCCGCAGCCCGTGCGTGGCCACCGACATCAGCGCGCCCAGCGACGCCCAGAAGATCACCCGGCGCAGGATCACCCCGGCCGGGGCGGCCGCTGGCACCAGCGACGAGATGATCTCCACCGCCACGATCGCCACCACGATGACGGCCGAGTCCCGCCGGCGCTGAAACAGCGCGGTCCACACCAGCGGCATCAAGATCACGATGCCGACCCCGCTGGTCGAGCCCGCCGCCAGGAGCAGGGCCAGCACCGAGCCGACGTACAGCAGCGGCACGATGACCGGCATCCAGTCCGGGAGCCGGGCCCAGGGCAGCAGGAACGCCGCCGCCGTGGCCACCAGCAGCAGCACGCTGGCCAGCACCGCCGCCCCCGAGTGCGGGCCAGGGGGCAGGGCCAGGCTGGCCTCGGCCAGGACCGCGACCGCGGCGAACGGCAGCACCCGCGGCCACAGCGACGGACCCTGGAACGGGACGCCCGTTCGGTCACCGGGAGCGGCCGACATCGCGGAGATCATCGCGGACTCAGCTCGGTATCCCATGGGCGTGAAGAAAAGACCTGTCGTAGTGGGCGGGCTAAAGCGGTTTGGTAATGACTGATGCGGGTTCACACCTTAACGCTCGGTGAGATTTTACGCGGCCGGACGGGCGCTGCATAGCAGAAATGACCCCCAGTAGCCACGGCCATTGGGCCCGCGCCCGGTCCCCGGAGTTCCGTCGCCCGGGGCCGTTTGCCCGCCTCCGGCCCCGGGCAGGGCAGTACCCGAGCCTTACGGCCGACAAGGACGCTGGCCATCGCCCACCCTCGCCCCCTCCGGGAGCCAGCCATGACCGACCCTGGTGCGCACCACCATCTCGAGATCAAAGAGGGCGAGCAGACGGTGGCCGCGGCCGACGTCACGATCCCGCCCGAAACCGGCGTCGCGCAGGCTTCGCTCCGGGCCGCGGCGGGCCAGATCCCGCCCGGCCGCCGGGCCAGCCTGGTCGACGCGGTGATGGACCTGCCCGACGTGCAGGACAGCGACCGGCTGGAGGCGGCGGTCCCGCTCGGGGACGCCGAGACCCTGGCCCGGCTGCGCGAGCGCAGCGAGAACTCCACCACCCGCGCCGCCGGCGCCAGTGCCCTGCTCGACGCGGACATCCCCGGCGCGGACATCCCCGGCGCGGCCGTCCCCGGCGCGGACATCCCCGGTACGGGCGTCCCCGGCGCGGAAATCCCCGATGCGGCCGTCCCCGGCGCCGGGAAGCCTGACGCCGGCCCCGGCCCAGTGGCCCCCGGCTCCGAGCCCGGCCCGCCCCGCTTACAGCAAGGCCAGCTTCTTCACCATCTTGTCGACCCGGTTGCGCGGCCCGATCACGCTGAACGCGATGACGTTGAGGTCGTCCGGCTTGGTGCCGGCCAGTTCGGCCAGGTAGTCGTCGTACACCCGGTTGGTCTGGGCTGAAGCCGGCATGTCGGCCACCAGCACGCCGTCGGCGGCGGTGGCCCGGGCCCGGACCGCCGCGATCTCCTCGGGGCTGCCGCCCAGGATCGTGCACCCGGCCCAGGGCAGCCCGGGGTGGAGGTACCCGGAGGCGTCCGGGCCGCCGGGCGCGATCAGCCCGCCGACCAGGGCCCCGGTGGCCGCGGCCACGCAGGCCACCGCGTTGGCCATGGGCCCGGCCGGCACCGTGGTGTCGACCACGATGGCCCACTTGTACCGGGCGGCCCGGGTCGGCTCGCTGGTGATGATCTCGTCGGGCTGGTAGCCGAGTTGCGGGGGCGCGTCGGGAGCCTCAGGCATCTAATGTTCTTCCTTTCGTACGTCAGTACGGCTGTACCCTAGGCAGACATGCGGACTCGAAGCAAATAGTCCGTACTTTGTACGGAAGAGACGCGGTCATCATGGATTTGGATGAACTAGATACGGCCATCTTGCGGGAATTGCAGGCGGACGCACGGCGGACCAACCGGGACATCGCCGCCGCGGTCGGGGTATCGCCCACCACCGCGCTGGACCGCACCCGCAGCCTCCGGCAGCGCGGGGTGATCCGCGGTGCCCGGCTCGACGTGGACCTGGCTCAGCTCGGGCGGCCGGTGCAGGCCCTGATCGCGGTGCGAATCCGGCCTCCGTCCCGGTCCACCATCGAACGGTTCCGGGACTGGGTCAGTGGCTTGCCCGAGACCCTCGGCGTGTTCGTGGTCTCCGGCCACGAGGACTTCCTCATCCACGTGGCGGTGGGCGGCAACCAGGACCTGTACGCCTTTGTCATCGACCGGCTCACCCAGCGCCCGGAGGTGGCCGACGTCCGCACCAGCGTGGTCTATGAGCACATCCGCAACCAGCAGATCCCCCCGGCCCGGGACGACCAGCCGCACCAGTGAGATCATCGCAAACATGGCGACGGTGGGATTTATCGGCAGCGGGAAGATCGGCGGCACGGTGGCCCGGCTCAGCGTGGCCGCCGGGCACACGGTGATCCTGAGCAACTCCCGCGGCCCGGACACCCTCAAGGATCTGGTCGCCGAGCTCGGCCCCATGGCCCGGGCCTGCCACGTGGGCGAAGCGGCCGAAGACGGCGACCTGGTGGTGGTGGCCACTCCGCTGGCCGCCTTTCGCCACGTCCCGGTCCGGCCGGTGGTGGACAAGGCCGTGCTCGACGCCTGCAACTACTATCCCGCGCGGGACGGGAACATCGCCGACCTGGATTCGGGGCAGGTCACCAGCAGCGAGCTGCTCCAGCGCCATCTGCCCGGCGCCTCGGTGGTCAAGGTGTTCAACAACATCTTCTACCGGCACCTGCAGAACCTGGCCCGGCCGGCCAGTGACCCGGGCCGCTCCTACCTGCCCATCGCGGGTGACAACACGCAGGCCACCGGCGCGGTGACCCAGTTCCTGGACTCGATCGGCTACGGCTCGGTGGACTACGGCCCGCTGGCCGAGAGCTGGCGGCAGCAACCCGGCCAGCCGGTGTACGGCACGGTGTACGGGTCCGATGGACGACGAGCGCGGCCGCCCGGCCAGTGCGGGCACCATCCGCCGGGCGCTGGCCGCCGCTGTCCGATGAGCGGGCTGGCCGCCGCCCTGGATCAGATCAGCCTGGCCGAACTGCGCCGCCGCGCCAGCCTGAAGTGGACCGCCGCGGGCCCGGAGGTGCTGGGCGCCTTCGTGGCCGAGATGGACTTCGGCACCGCCCCGGCCGTCGAGGACGCGCTGCGGGCCGCGATGAGCCGCCATGCCTACGGCTACCTGCCCCCGGCCACGGCCACCGAGCTGTCGGCGACGGTGGCGGCCTGGCTGGCCGGGCAGGGCTGGACCGTGGACCCAGTCCGGATCAAGCCGCTGCCCGACGTGATCAAGGGCCTGGAGGCGGCGATCAGCGTGTTCTCCCGGCCCGGTTCGCCGGTAGTGCTGCCCACGCCGGCCTATATGCCGTTCCTCACCGTCCCGCCCGCGCTGGGACGGAAGATCATCCAGGTCCCGATGGTCACCGACGGCGGCCTGCTGGCCCTTGACCTGGACGGGATCGCCGCCGCTTTCCGGGCCGGCGGCCACCTGCTGATCCTGTGCAACCCGTGCAACCCCGCGGGCCGGGTCTACACCCCGAGACGAACTGCGCGCCGTGGCCGCGGTGGTGGACGCCCACGGCGGCCGGGTGTTCGCCGACGAGATCCACGCGCCGCTGGTGTACGCCGGGCACCGGTACGTCCCGTACGCCTCGGTGTCGTCCACGGCTGCGGGCCACGCGATCACCGCGACCTCGGCCTCCAAGGGCTGGAACCTGCCCGGGGTCAAGTGCGCCCAGCTGATCTTGAGCAACGAGGCCGACGAGGCGACCTGGGCCGCGACCGAGGCCGCGATCCTGTACGAGCGCGGCACCAGCACGCTGGGGGTGGAAGCCAACATCGCCGCGTTCGCCCGCGGCCAGGACTGGCTGGCCGACGTGGTCGGCTACCTGGACGGCAACCGGGTCCTGCTGGCCGGCCTGCTGGCCGAGCACCTGCCCGCGGTCCGCTACCGGCCGCCCGAAGGCACCTACCTGGCCTGGCTGGACTGCCGCCCGCTGGGCCTGGGTGACAGCCCGGGCCCGTTCTTCCTGGACCGGGCCCAGGTCCTGGTCAACGACGGCCCCGCCTTCGGTGACGCCGGCCGCGGCCACGTCCGCCTCAACTTCGCCACCCCCCGCCCCATCCTGACCCGGATCGTCACCCAGCTGGCCGCCGCCGTCCGCTCGGTTGGCCGGCCTTAGCCCGGGAGAGAAGCCATGCCGCAGCCAGGTGAACCGGTGACCGGGTTCGGGACCGTGACCGGGGTGCCCGGGCTGCCCGCCGGGTTTGCCGGGCAGTTTGAAAGCCGGCTGGTCGATGTGGACGGGGTGCGGCTGCACACGGTGGCCGGCGGCGACGGCCCGCCGCTGCTGCTGGTCGGTGGCTGGCCACAGACCTGGTACGCCTGGCGGCTGGTCATGCCGCGGCTGGCCCAGGACTTTTCCGTGGTCGCGGTCGACCCGCGCGGGGTAGGCGTCTCCGACAAACCGCCCGGCGGTTACGACTCCGCGACCCTGGCCCGCGAGCTCATCGCCCTCATGGACCAGTTCGGTTACGCGCGGTTCGCCCTGGCCGGGCACGACGTCGGCATGTGGACCGCCTACGCGGCCGCGGCCGACCACCCGGGCCGGATCACCCGGCTGGCGCTGGCCGAGGCCAGCATTCCCGGGGTCGCCCCGTCGCCGCCCCTGCTCGGGCCCGAGGCGGCCAACGACCGGCTCTGGCATTTCGCGTTCAACCGCAAGCGGGGCCTGAACGAGGAACTGGTCCGGGGCCGCGAGCACCTGTACTTCGGCGATCAGTTCGCGGTCAAGGCCGCGGTCCCGCTGCCCGAGGCCGCGGTGGGCTTCTACGTGCAGACCCTGGCCCGCAGCGCCGACGCGCTCCGGGCCAGCTTCGAGTTCTACCGCGCCATCGACGAGATCATGGAACAGAACGAGCGGCGCCGCGCGTACCCGCTCACCATCCCGGTGCTGACCCTGGCCGGCGACCAGAGCCTGGGCCCCCGGGTCGGCGAGATCGGCCAGCTCATCGCGGCCGACCCGGTCAACGTGATCGTCGCCAACTGTGGCCACTACCTGCCCGAGGAGCAGCCCGAGGCCCTCCTGGCCGAGCTCATCCCGTTCCTGGCCCCGGACCGGAACGGCCAGCTGATCTAGCTGACCCCGATCTAGCTGGGGGCACTGAAGAGCGCCCGTCCCGGAGCGTCGGCCACCCAGTCCAGTTCCTTCTCGAAGTGCACGGTGGTGCCGTCACTGGTGTTGCGGGTCAGCCGGACGTTGTCCGCCACCGCGTCGATGATCTGCAGGCCCCGGCCGTGCTCGGCGGTGGGGGAGACAGGCGCCTGCGGTGGCGTGAACACCTGGCCGCCGGGACCATCGTCGCCGCCGGCGTCCGTGGCGTCACGGTGCGCGGTGTTGATCACCTCGATCACACAGCGCCCCTTGCCGGTCGTAGCCAGGACCTCGTACTCATCGGCCGGGTCAGCATGCTGGATCACGTTGGCGCAGGCTTCGCTCAGGGCCAGCGCGATGTCGGTGCGGGTGTCCGGGCTGACGCCCAGCGTCTGCAGGCAGCCGTCCAGGACCTGCCGGCTGACCGGGACACTCGCCGCGTCGCGCGGGAGGTACAGCACCATCTTGATTTCCACGTCCGCCACCTCCGGCGCGCCGGTGATCATGCATGACTCACCGCTTGTGCCCGGGGGAGCAGTTCCCTAACGTGAGCCGCACCGCACTGTACCCACCGTCACTCCCCTCTCGCGGGGAGTTGCTGCAAGGCCCAGGTGTTGCCGTCCGGGTCGCTGAACGTCACGAACGAGCCCCACTCCTGCACATCGATCTCGCTGGCCACGACCCCGCGGTCGAGCAGCTGCTGGCGGGCGGCGGCCACGTCCTCGACCACGATCTGCAGGTTGCGCAGGATGCCGGGCTCCGAGTCGATCAGCCCGGTGCCGATCGCGATCGAGCACGCCGACCCGGGCGGGGTCAGCTGGACGAACCGCAGCTTCTCGTTGACCTGCTGGTCGTAGTCGGCGTGGAAGCCGACCTGGTCGGTGTAGAAAGACTTGGCCCGGTCCACATCGGACACGGGTACGAACACCAGTTCAAGTTTCCAATCCATACCCGCACCATAACCGGGCCCACCGACATTTACGGGCCGACCGGCGCCGGCCGATCAGACCGCGTGGGCGTCGTCCCGGGTGGCCTGGCGCATGACGTCGAGGACGGCCTCCTGATCGGGGGTGGTGCCCCGGCCGGCCGCGGGCGAGATCCCGTCCCGGTGCGCGATCAGCGGGATGTCCGGCTCGCCGTCCGCCGACACCCGGGCCATGTTCCACCGGCCGAAGACCCGCTGGGCCGGCCCGGCCTCGAGCACGGAGACGCGGTCGTGCCGCCCATCCCGCTCGATGTGGGCGAACAACGCCCGCACCGGCTCCTCGCTGCCCTCCAGGACCTGCGCGAACCAGTCCCCGTGGACGAGCAGGGCCCCGGTGATGGCCCGCTTCTTGTTGCTGGAGCGGGCCGCGCTGAACAGCGAGCCGAGCTCGGTCTTGCGGTCATCGGCGGGGATCAGGTTCCGGCTCCGGTAGATCAGCCGGAACACGCCGTCAGCCTCGGGTGCCTGCGCAGCTTCGGTCATTCTCGCGGTTCTCCCCTTTGAGCGCGGACCTCGCATGGTCATCGCAACGCGCCGCCGCCGTCGCGCAGGTCTCAATTTGCGACCAGCCGGGCTTTTTCACCTGTTCGGGTGAGGCGGCCAGCCGCCCAGGTCAGGCAGGCTGCGGCTGGCCCCGAGCACCAGCTCGCCCACCCATCGAGGAGCCTGACCATGCCGATGATCGATGTCACCGCCGCGACCGGGACGTTTGCCGACCACCACAAGCTGGCCCGCGACCTGGCCGCGTGCATGATGCGCTGGGAGGCGGTCCCGGATATCCCGTTCTTCGCCGACAACACGGCCGCGTTCGTGCACGAGCTGGCCCCGGAATCGCTCAGCAACGCCAGCGGCGATCACACCTACGTGCGGATCAGCGTGCTGACTCCGGTGGGCGTCCTGGACCGGGACAAGAAGCTCGGCGTGGTCCGGGAGATGACCGAGATCGTGGCGGCCGCGGCCGGGGACCCGTCGCTGACCGAGCGGACCTGGGTGCTGATCTCCGAGGCGCCCGACGGCGGGTGGGGCATTGACGGGCACGCCTTCACCAACGCCGAGATCGCCCAGACGGCCCGTAAGATCCTGGCCGGCGACTGAGCCCGGGGCCGTCCCGGCGGCTGGGTCTCATGCCGCAGGTTGGCCAGCTGGACCCGGGACTGAATGTGCAGCTTGCTGAAGATCGAGCGCACGTGGGTGCCGATCGTGTTCGGTGACAGACCCAGCTGGCTGGCCGCGGCCCGGTTGGTGTAACCCCAGCTGACCAGGTCCGCGACCTTACGTTCGGCCGCCGTGAGGGAGTCCCAGCCCGCGGCGGGCGCCGCGGCCCGGGCTGGCTTCCCGGCCCGCCGCAGCGCCAGCTCCACGGCCCGCTGCGGCCCGGCCGCCCCGATCTGGCCGAACGTCTCCCGCGCTTCGTCCAGCAGCCGCACCCCGGCCGCTCGCGACCCCGCGCCCGGGCCGGCCAGCAGCGCGGCGCCGTAGTCCTGGGCGGCGCCCGCCCGGACCAGCGGCCGCGAGCTGTCCCGCAGCAGTTCCCAGCCCCGGCCCAGCAGCCTGGCATCGCCGTGAACCAGACCGCGCACCTGCCGGGCCAGCCCGCCGGCCACCGCCAGCCCGGGGTTCCGGGCCGCCGCCGCCTCGGCCACCGCCGCCGCCGACCTGGCCAGGTCGCGGTCGCCCGCGGCCAGCCCGAGCTGGGCCACCAGCCGCATCGCCCCGGGCTGCCACAACCACGGCGCACCCCGCCCGCGCGCCGCCCGCAGCTCCGGCCCGGTCAGCCGGGCCAGCGTCGTCCCGGCTTCGCCGCGCAGGCACGCGATGACGTGCCGCGGCCAGCAGCAGGCCCGCGTCGGTGAGCCGGTCCGCCTGCTGCAGGGCGAAGATCTCCCGGGAAAGCTGGGCCGGGTGACCCGGGCCCGCCAGCGTGCGCAGGACCCGGCCCTGCCGGAGAGCCTCGGCGGCCCGGCCGTGCCGCCGGCTGGCCTCGGCCAGGGCCTCGACCGCGAGTATTTCGGCCGGGCGGTCGCCGGTGGCCCGAGCGGCGGCCAGCGCCCGGGCGGCCGCGGCCCGGGCCACCTCCTCGGGCGCGCAGGCGGCCAGGGCCCGGGCCTCGGCCGCGTCCAGCCGGGCCCGGACCGGGCCCATGGTCAGCCCGCCCGGCTGGGCCGCGGCCGCCCGGATCCGGCCCAGGGCCTCGCCCGGCCGGTCGAGGGCGATCAGCGCCCGGGCCGCCAGGACCTGCAGCCCGGCCCGGGCCGCCGGGTCGTCGGTGCGGGCCAGGCCCAGGCCGGCGGCCTCCAGCGCGGTCTGGTCGTGCTGGGCCCGGAGCAGCAGGTCAGTGTCATGGACCGTGGCCTCCAGCCCCGTGTCATTAGATGAAATGGATCGGCGTAGATCAGTGATCACCTGCGCGGCAGCGGAGGGGTCTCCCGGCAGCAGGCCCGCGGCCGCCTGCCGGGAGATGAGCGCCGCCGCGGCCGCCCGGCCGTCGCGGGCCGCCGCCCGCGCGTGGACCGCCGCAGCCCGGGGATCCCCGCCCGCGGCCAGCAGGAGCTGGCCGCAGCGCAGGTGCAGGGCGGCCCGCCGCGACCCGGGCAGGTCGCCGTAGATTGCCTCCCTGATCAGGCCGAACCTCGGTCGTAGCGCGGGTCCGGACCCGCTCAGCAACCCGGCCGCGATGGACAGATCGATGGCCCGGGCCACCTCCGCCTCGGTCTGCCCGGGCAGCAGCGCGCAGGCCTGGCTGACCGTCATGGGCCCGTCCAGCACCGCGGCCAGTTCGGTCAGCTCCCGGGCTCCGGACCGAGGCCGGCCAGCACCCGCCGTACCGTCCGGACCAGCACCGACGGGATTCGGTCGGTCGGCTCACCCCGGGCCGCCGCCTGAGCCAGGCCGTCCAGGACCGCCACCGCCAGCCGCGGGTTGCCGTCGCTGCCGGCCAGCTGCGCCGCAGCGCGCCGTCCGGCTCCCGGCCGAGGCGGTCCCGGGCCAGCGCGGCCACCTCCGGCCGGGGCAGCGGGCCCAGCCGCACCCCTCGACCCGGACCCCAGCGGCCCGGCCTCGTCCAGGCCAGCCAGGAAGTCGCGGGAGCTCGCCGGCGCCCAGCGCACACGCAGGGTGATCCGGCCCCCCGCTCACCTCCGCAGGTCGTCCACCACGACAGCAGCAACGGGGCCAGCCCGGACCCGGGTCCGGCCGCCGCGCCCACCCGGAAGCCCTGCGCGCTGGCTTCGGCGGCCACCGCGGCCAGCAGTGCGCTCTTGCCGATGCCGGGCTCCCCGGTGACCAGCAGCACCCCACCCTGCCGGCGCGCCCCGCCCGCCGCAGCGGCCCGAACGCCACCGTCAGCTCGGCCGAGCGCCCGCGCAGCACCACTCGCATGGCCCGACGCTAACCGCCGTCCGCCCCCGCCGAGATCACGAGAACCTCGTAGTGCGCCGCGAACTAGGGTGAGGCCACCACCGCATCGCGAGGAGTCCCATGACCGATCTGTGCTTCTGGACCGCCCGGGAACTGCGCGCGGCGCTGGGGCGCCGCCAGGTGTCGGCGCGCGAGGTGCTCCAGGCTCACCTGGACCAGATCGGCCGGCTGAATCCGCGGATCAACGCGGTCATCACCCTGGACGAGGATCGAGCCGGAAAGGCGGCCGAGGCCGCCGATGAGCTGGCCGCCTCCGGCGCGGACCTGCCGGTGCTGCACGGGCTGCCCGTCGCCCACAAGGACCTGCACGAGACCGCGGGCCTGCTGACCACCTACGGGTCGCCGGTCCGGGCCGACTACGTGCCCGAGCACGACGCGCTGGTCATCGAGCGAATGCGGCGGGCCGGGGTGATCACGATCGGCAAGACCAACGTGCCCGAGTTCGGGGCGGGCTCGCACACGTTCAACCCGCTGTTCGGCGCGACCAGGAACCCGTACGACCCGGGCCGGAGCGCGGGCGGGAGCAGCGGCGGAACCGCGGCCGCCCTGGCCTGCGGCATGCACCCGGTCGGCGACGGCAGCGACATGGGCGGCTCGCTGCG
The DNA here is from genome assembly GCA_963828445.1 of uncultured Actinomycetes bacterium. Lineage (GTDB taxonomy): Bacteria > Actinomycetota > Actinomycetes > Streptosporangiales > Streptosporangiaceae > Bog-532. The sequence goes on along the minus strand of CAWHFP010000021.1, from coordinate 105,413 downwards.
CAACCCGGCCTCGTTCTGCAACGTGGTCGGGTTCCGGCCGTCACCGGGCCGGGTGCCGGGCTGGCCCGCCCTGCTCGGCTGGAACACGATGGGGGTCAGCGGGCCCATGGCCCGGACCGTGGCCGACGCCGCGCTGCTGCTGTCGGTGCTGGCCGGCCCGGACCCGCGGTCGCCGATCGCGCTGGAGACTCCGGGATCCCGGTTCGCCGAGCCGCTGGACTTCGACCCGGCCGGGCTGCGGGTGGCCTTCTCACCCGACCTGGGCGGCGCGGTCCCGGTCGAGCCCGAGGTGGCCGCCGCCGTCCATTCCGCGGCCCAGGTCTTCGCCGGACTCGGCGCCGAGGTCACCGAAGCCTGCCCCAGCTTCGCCGACGCCGACGAGGTGTTCCGCACGCTGCGGGCCTGGAGCTTCGAGGCCACCTTCGGCGCCCTGGAAGCACAGTCGCCCGGCCAGTTCAAGGCCACCCTGCGCGACAACATCGCCCAGGGCCGGGCGCTGACCGGCCCGGACCTGGCCCGGGCCGAGCAGCTGCACACGGCGCTGTTCCACCGCGTGCGGCAGTTCTTCGGCCACCATGACCTGCTGCTGCTGCCGGTCAGCCAGGTGCTGCCGTTCGACGTCGGCCTGGAGTACCCCGGCGAGATCAACGGCGTGCCGATGACCGACTACCTGGACTGGATGCGCTCGGCCTACCTGGTCTCGGCCACCGGCTGCCCGGCCGCGAGTGTCCCGGCCGCGTTCAGCGCCGGCGGCCTGCCCATCGGCGTCCAGATCGTCGGCCCCCATCGCGCCGATTTCGGGGTTCTCCAGGCCGGCCACGTTTTCGAACAAGCCACTCAGATTGGCCAGCGCCGACCACCCGCGGCGTGATATCCAAGGGACCGTGTACGTCATTGACAAATACCGGCCCGGGAACAGGAATGGCCGTGTGGTGGGTGGCCGTGAATTGCCACGGAAAATCCCCCATAAATGGGTCATGGCCACCTGGATGGCCGAAGTCCGCAGCACGGCCCGCCGTTTGGAGGCCGAACTGCACCGTACCGACTACGACCGGATGAACTCCGGTCAACAGGCCGACTACGTGGCAATATGCCATGCAATCGACTCCGCCAAGCGGTGCGCTGAGTGGTCTCCGCCGCGTCCGGCGGGCCAGCATCTGGCTGGCTTGCGGCAACTATGGCGGCGGACCGTTTCCTGGTGGACCGGAGCTGAAATCGACCTCGCTTATTCCGCATTGCACACGGCGGGTCAGATTTTACTTTCGGTAGAGCCAGAAGACGCGGTAAAGGCTCATATACCGGACATGGCCGTGGCGGTGGCCACCGCATTCCTCCCCAATGATTTGCGAGTGCGCGGTTATCTCAAAACGCTGGAAATCCTGGCCCAGCCCGACCGCCGCATCAGCGACAGTGACCGGGCCCAGTTGCGCGCCATCCGGCAGGCCTGCGACAGCGCCGAGGCCAGCGCGCACTCCGACGCGCGGACGTTCCGCAACACCCTGGCCGTGATGGGCGCGCTGCTGACGGTTCTGCTGACCGGCGTGGCCGGGCTCGGCTGGGCGGACCAGTCATTCCGGGCCGTGTTCGCGGCCGCCGGCGGAACCCGCGGGGCCAGCGGCTGGTACGTGCTCGAGCTGGAGCTGCTCGCGTCCCTGCCCGGGCTGGCCAGCGCGTCCCTGGCCCTGAAGAGCTACACCGGTCACCGGCATTCCTACGGCCTGCCCTTGGTCCAGACTCTGCTCAAGGGCAGCGCGGGCGCCGCCACCGGCTTGCTCGGCGTGCTGCTGGCCGGCTCGGGGCTGGTCAGCTCCCTCACCCTGCACACCGAGCCCCAGGTCTTCACGGTGGCGCTGATCTTCGGCTGCGCGCAGTACCTGTTCACCCGCCTGATCGACCGGCAAGCCAAGGACGTGCTCAGCTCTGCGGGCTCCCGCGGCGATCGTGGCCTGACCCCGCCGGCGCCAGAGGTGGACGGGAAGTTCATCTTCGTCACCGTCACCGACGAGCAGGCGCACCGGCCTGCGGGCACCTGGCTCAGGTGATGGTGACCCCGCCGTCGACGGCCAGGGTCTGGCCGGTGATGTAGGACGCGGCCTCGCTGGCCAGGAAGACCGCGACCGCGGCGACCTCGGGGCCTTCACCCATCCGGCCGGCCACGATCCGGGGCTTCATCGAATCCAGGTAGCCGGGCCGGTAGGAGTCGGTCATCTCGCTGGCGAAGAAGCCCGGGGCGATCGCGTTGACCCTGATCCCCTTGCGGCCGGTCCACTGCTGGGCCAGGTCACGGGTCAGGCCGATCAGGCCGGCCTTGCTCGCGGTGTAAGCGGCCTGCGGCAGCCCGGCCGTGGTGATGCCCAGCACGCTGCTGATGTTGATGATGCTGCTGCCCGGCGGCATGACCCGGCCGCAGGCCTGGGCCATCCAGTAGCTGCCGCTCAGGTTCACGTCCAGCACGGCCCGGAACTGGTCCGGCGTCTCGCGGGTGGCAGGCACGGCGGTGCCGACGCCGGCGTTGTTGATCAGGATGTCCACCCGGCCGAACCTCTTCATGGCCGCGTCCACCAGCCGCTGGCAGTCGTCGGGGTCGGCCACGTCGGTGCGGAGCGCGATGCCGCGGCGGCCGGTGCTGTCGCACACGTCGGCCAGGGTCTGCTCCAGGCGGTCGGCCCGGCGCGCACCCAGCGCCAGGTCGGCGCCGGCCTCCGCCATGGCCTGGGCGAAGGCCACCCCGATCCCGGACGAGGCGCCGGTGACCACGGCCACCTTGCCGGTCAGCGTGAACAAGTCGGTGATCATGCTCGGCAGCGTAACGGCCGCGGCCCGCCGCCCCGGCGCGCCACCCCGGCCCACCGCCCGGCGGCCCGCCCCCTGCCTGGATACGTACTGGTCACAATGTGACCAGTAGCTGTTACAACTCATTGCCCGGCGTGATCGGTGCTGGCTAATGTCAGGCAAATGGCCGATCTTCAGTTGAAATCTCGCGTGCGTATCGCCGCCGTCGCCGGTCTGGCCGCGGCCGCGGTCGCCGTGGCGGGCTGTAGTTCCAGCTCGTCACCCTCTAGCGGCAGTTCCGCCAGCGCCAGTTCGAGCGCTTCGAGCTCCGCTCCCGCCAAGCCGACCGGCAACGTGAATGTCGCCTACGCCTCGTCGCTGCAGTTCCTGAACGAGAAGATTGTCTCGCCCGCTTTCACCCAGGCCGAGGGTTACAAGTTCGTGGGCCACGGTGGCGCCTCGACCGAGCTGGCCAACGACATCACCTCCGGTGAGCTCACCCCGGACGTGTTCGAGAGCGTCGGCGGCGACAACATCAAGCTGATCGAGCCCAAGTTCACCAGCTGGTACGTGCAGTACGCGGGCACGTCGATCGTGCTGGCTTACAACCCCAAGAGCAAGTACGCCGCCGACTTCAAGGCCGTCGCCAGCGGGTCGAAGAACGTGTGCAGCTTGTTCAGCAGCACGCTGCAGACTTCCGGCTTCAAGCTGGGCCGCACCGACCCCAACATTGACCCGCAGGGCCGCGACTTCATCATGATGGTGGAGCTGGCCCAGGCCTACTGCCACCTGCCCTCGGACACGGCGGCGAAGATCCTCGGCACCTCGGACTTCGGCACGGCCAGCTCCTCGCAGATCTACGCCGAGTCTTCCCTGGACTCCACCCTGCAGTCCGGGCAGCTCGACGCGGCCAGCGCGTTCATCACCCAGGCGGTCGAGCTGAAGCTGCCGTACATCAAGCTGCCGGATCAGATCAACCTGGGCAGCGCGGCCGAGAAGGCGGCCTACGCCAAGGCCACCGTCAAGGTGAAGAGCGGCAAGACCTACAAGGGCTCGCCCCAGGTCATCGACATCACCACGGTCGGCGCCAAGCCCAGCGCGGCCGCGATCGCGTTCGTCAAGTACACGTTGTCCAGCGCGGGCCTGGCTCAGTACTCCCACGGCGGTTTCACCGTGCTCACGCCGAAGCTGACCGGCAGCAAGAGCGCGGTGCCGGCCGCCATCGCCAGTGAGCTGGGTGGCTAGCCAGGGTGAGCTGGGCGGCTAGCCCGAACGACCTGAAGCCGGGCGGCCCCGCGACCCCGCGGGCCCGCTCGGTTTCGGCTGTTGCCTCGGTCATCGGAGCCGCGATCATCTGGATCGCCCTGCTCGGCCCGGTCATCGCGCTGCTCACCCACCTGTCCTGGTCGGGTATCTGGACCTCGCTGAGCGCGCCGGGCGCGTTCGACCCGCTGCTGACCTCGGTCGAGTCCGGGGCCATCACGCTGGCCGTGCTGTTCGGCCTGTGCACCCCGCTGGCCTGGATGCTGGCCCGGGGCCGGCTGCCGTTCCCCCGGGTGTGGGAGACCGGGGTGCTGTGCAGCCTGCTGCTGCCGCCGCTGGTCATCGGCCTGCTCCTGATCTTCCTGGTCGGGCCGTACACGCCCATCGGTCAGCTGCTGGGACACCTGCACCTGTCGGCCACCAACACGTTCCTGGCCCTGTGCATCGCCGAGGTCTACGAGTCCGCGCCCTACTACGTGGTCAGCGCCCAGGCCGCGTTCGCCGCGGTCGACCCGGCCCTGGAGCAGCAGGCGCAACTGCTCGGCGACCGGCCGCTCCGGGCCTTCCGCCGGGTCACGCTGCCGCTGGCCACGCCGGGTCTGGCCATGGCCCTGTCGGTGGCCTGGGCCCGGGCCATGGGCGCGTTCGGCGCGGTGGTGATCATCGCCTACCATCCCTACGGCATCCCGCTGCAGATCTACACCACGCTGCAGGAAACCGGGCTGCCGACCGCGCTGCCGTTCGCTCTGGTCCTGCTGATCGTGGCGCTGCCGCTGCCGCTGGCCGCCTACATCTGGAGCGCCCGTGCTGGACGCCGACGTCGAGGTTGACCGCCGCGACTTCACCGTGCGCGCCGCCGTGCAGGTGGCGGCGGGGGAGCGGGTGGCCCTGTTCGGTCCCTCCGGGGCGGGCAAGACCACGCTGCTGGAGGTGGTGGCCGGCCTGGTCATCCCGCGCCGGGGCCGGGTGGTACTCGGCGACCGGGTGCTCACCTCGACCACCGCGCCGGCCCGGGCGGTGCCACCGTGGCAGCGCCGGGTCGGCCTGCTCCGCCAGGATCCGGGCCTGTTCCCGCACCTGTCCGTGCGCGGCAACCTGACCTATGCCCGGGACGCCGATCCGTCCGGAGCCGAGCTGGCCGAGGTCGCGGCCACGCTGGGCCTGGCCGGGCTGCTCGACGCCATGCCCGCCGCGCTGTCGGGTGGCCAGCGTCACCGGGTCGCGCTCGGCCGCCTGCTGCTGGCCCACTGCGACGCGCTGCTGCTGGACGAGCCGTTCACCGGGCTGGACGCCAGCTTGCGCCGGTCCCTCACCGACCTGGTGGTGTCGCTGGTGGCGGCCCGGAACGTGCCCGCCATGCTGGTCGCCCACGAACTGGCCGACGCCCAGGCCTTCGCCGACCGGCTGGCCGTGATCGACCGCGGTGAGCTGCTCCAGCTGGGGCCGCCGGATGAGGTGGTGCTGCGGCCCGCCAGCCGCCGGGTGGCCGAGCTGATCGGCTACCTCGGCTTCGTCCCGCAGGGCCCGGATCAGGTGGCCGGCGTCCATCCCGAACGAACCGTGCCCGGCGCCCACCCCGGCCGCGGCCTGGTGCTGACCGGCACCGTGGCCGCCAGCCGGCCCGCGGGCGCGGGCTGGGAGGCCGACCTCCGGGTGGCCGGCACGGTGATCACCGGCCGTCTTCCTGAGCGGCCCGGCCCGGACGGCGGCCAGCTGACCGTGACCGTGCTCGAACCGCCGATCTTCGGTTCCGACGGGAAAGCTCAGCCCACAGCAGCGGGGGAGCGGTCCGCGTAACGGGCCACGAACTGGCGCAGCAGCAGCGGCGGCTGGGTCACGTCGCTGCGCCGCGACATGGCCTTGACCTCGTCGGCCTCCTCGGGCGGGAAGTAGCCCGCGTACTTGTAGGCGTCCACGCGGGTGCACATGCCCACGGCGTCCAGTTCGGCGTGGAACTGGGTCGCGTACACGTTGGCCCCGACCCGGAACGCCTGCACCGGGCAGACGGCGTTCTCGGCCAGCCGGACCGCGTGCGGCGGCAGGGTCCTGACCGCCTCCTTGTGCCCGGTGAACGCGCTGAACGTGCCGGGCAGGACGCTGAACAGCGGATCGGCCCGGCCTTCCGGGGTCAGCGTGATCTCCACACAGCTGACCGGCTCGCTGTGCTGGCGGTCCAGCACCGCGCCCTCGTGGCTGCCCAGCGCACCGATCCCGTAGCAGGCCCCCAGGAACGGGAAGTCACTGTCGACCACCTCGTGCAGCAGCCGGTGCAGATCGGCCTCGACCCGGCGCTGGACCGCGGACTTGCGGTCTTCGGGGTCGGTGTAGTTGAACGGGCCGCCGCCGAGCATGATCCCCGACCAGTCCCGCAGGTCGATGTCCCCCAGCGGCTGCTGCTCGAGCCGGATCCGGCGCAGGCTGTCCTCGTCCAGCCCGGAGAAGGTCAGGAACGACTCGTACTCGTTGTCGGACGGCGCGTCGTCGATGCGGATGCCCAGCAGCAGGAACGGCTTCACCGGTTCACTCTATTAAGCGGGGGCCCTGGCCCGCCCCGGCTTGACCCATCCCCGGCTCAGCTCATCCCCGGCAGGGCGGCCCAGGCTCCGCCGGCCCGGCTCATCGCCCGGGCAATCTGCGGCGTGGTGACGAACAGCTGGTGGCCGCGGGGACAGTGCAGATCGTAGATCTGCTCGCCCAGGTGGCGCCGCACCCACTCGAGCTGGCGCTGGGCCGCGGCCTGCTCCTCGGGGGCGGCCGCGTGCAGGCGCGCCTCGGCCACGCGGAGCTGGACCCCACCCTCGCTGGCCCCGAACATTCCCCCGCCCGGCTGGGTGATGATCAGCCACCCCGTCATCGGCCGCAACCGGGCCTCGCCGATCACGTCCCCGCAGTCGGGGCAGGTCAGCTGCTTGCTGTAGGGCCGCAGGTGTGCCATCAAGACCAATGTAAGCCCGCCCCAGCCGCGGTAGGCCCACCCCAGGCGCGCGGTTAGGGTGGCGGCATGCTCTTTCCCACCGCACTGGTTGGCAGTTACCCGCAGCCGGACTGGCTCATCGACCGGGACCGGCTCGGCCACCGGCTGCCGCCCCGGGTCCGGGCCCGCGAGCTGTGGCGGGTCGACCCCGCGCATCTGGAGCAGGCCCAGCGGGACGCCACCCTGCTGGCGCTGCGCGATGAAGAGCGGGCCGGGCTGGACATTGTCACCGACGGCGAGCAGGTCCGCGAGAGCTACTCGAACCGGTTCGCCACCGCGCTCGACGGCGTGGACCTGGACCACCCGGGCACGCTGCTGAGCCGGGCCGGCACGACCAACCTGGTGCCCCGCATCACCGGTCCGGTCCGGCGGCGGCACCCGGTCGAGGTCGACGACGTGGCGTTCCTGCGCGCCAACACCGACCGGACGGTCAAGATGACCGTGCCGGGGCCGTTCACCATGTCCCAGCAGGCCGAGAACGACTACTACGCCAGCCCCGAGGACCTCGCCCTGGCCTACGCCGAGGTGGTCAACGAGGAGGTCGCCGACCTGTTCGCGGCGGGCGCCGACGTCGTCCAGCTGGACGAGCCCTGGCTGCAGGCCAAGCCGGAGGAGGCCCGCAAGTACGGGGTCAAGGCCATCAACCGGGCCCTGGACGGCATCACCGGCACCACCGCCGTGCACCTGTGCTTCGGCTACGCCGCGATGGTGGCCGACCGGCCCGAGGGCTACTCGTTCCTGCCCGAGCTGGCCGCCTGCGACTGCGACCAGGTCTCCATCGAGACCGCCCAGGCCAACCTGGATACCTCGGTGCTCCGCAGCCTGGACGGCAAGACGATCATTCTGGGCGTGCTCAACCTGGGCGACGAGGCCGTGGAGACCCCGGACGTGGTGGCCGGCCGGGTCCGCCGTGCTCTGGAGCACGTGCCGGCCGAGCGGCTGATCCTGGCCCCGGACTGCGGCATGAAGTACCTGCCGCGCGACTCGGCCTTCGGCAAGCTCCAGTCGATGACCGCGGCCGCGGCCCAGCTCCGGGCCGGCGCCTGATCCCGGGCCAGGGCAAAGACCAGGGCAAAAATCAGCCCGGTTTGTGTATCTGTATCCGGAACGGTGCCTCTTCCAAGGTGTAACAGCTGTGGCTGGCCCCAGCCGCAGCCACACCAAGGGGGTACCAAATTGACCACCACCGTGACCGACGACACCGGCACCCTGGCCGCCGCTAACGGCGCCACGGCCCAGCCGGACCAGGAGCAGGCCGAGCAGTGGGGCCGCGACTACGCGGACCGGATCCGCACGGCCGCCACCGAGCGACTGGGCCAGCGCAATCACCAGAATGGTTCGTCCGGCGCGGCTCAGCCGCACATCGGCGAGCCGACCGTGGGCCAGTACGTGGCGTTCGATGTGGCCGCCACGTCACCGGTGCAGTTCACTGGCCTGCCGCCGTACCAGCCCGGCAAGGTCATCGCGGCCGGTGAGGACGCCTGGCTGTACGCCTTCGGATGGGTGAACCCGACTCCGAGCATCCCGGACGGCTTCGCGGTCCCGCCGGTCATCCAGCTCGGCGGCCGCCAGTGGCGGATCTCGCTGGACCTGTTCAACATCACCGACGGCACCCGCACCCAGCTGGTGCAGACCGGCACGTTCGGCCCGGTCGCCGACATCGTCACCGAGGCCGCGTTCCTGCTGCCCACGCCCGACCCGGGGGTGGACTCGGACGTCTACGAAGCCAACGTGACCTTCGACATCGTGGACCGGGCGCAGCCGTACGCGGCCTTCGCGACCTCGTTCTTCGACTTCGACGACGACCCTGGTTTCCTGTTCGTCCCGCCTGCCGCCGCGGGCTGGCGGCACGAGCTGCCCAACCGCTACCTGGTGTACCAGCAGTAACTCAGCCTGCGGGTGTATCAGAACCGGCCCGGCTCCCTCTGCGAAAGCAAGAGGGGCCGGGCCGGCCCATTCGCAGGGGGAGCAGTCATGAGTGATCAGGACCCGGAGTGGGCGATCTGCTGTTCGGGTGGCGGCATCCGCTCGGCCACCTACTGCCTGGGCGCGCTGCAGAGTCTGCTGCGCAATGGCCTCTACGCCAAGGCCCGCTGCATCGTGGGCGTCTCCGGCGGTAGCTACATCGCGGCCTCGCTGGCCCTGGTCCGGCACGGCCTTCTGGCCGGGCCCCAGCCCGGGCCCCAGCCCCAGCCCCAGCCCCAGCGCGAGCTGGCGGACAGCGCCTATGAGCACGGGTCGCCCGAGGAGCAGCACCTGCGCAACAACACGCGCTACATCGCCCCCGACGCCAAGACCGTGCTGGTCGGGACGCTGTCGCTGCTGCTCGGGGTGGTGGTCACGTTCACGCTGGTCATGGCCCCGGTCTACGCGCTCAGCCACGTCTGGGGCTGGCTCCTGCGCTCTCAGGGCGCCCTGACCTGGACCCACTCCGGGGCGTCGGCCTCGGTCACCGCCTGGTCCTGGTGGCTGGCCCCGGCCGTGGCCGCGGGCATCACCCTGATCCTGTTCGCGTACTGGTGGGTCACCCTGCCCGCCCGCGGCGCCGACCGCGGCGCGCAGCGGGCCCGGTGGACCGGCTGGGCCGCCGTCATCACCGCGGGCCTGGCCCTGGCCATGCTGGCCGCGCCGCCGGTGATCTCCTGGCTCTACCACAGCACCGGCGTGGTGGGCACGATCGCGCACGCCTTCGGCTTCGGCGGGGCCGGACACTGGTCGGCCGGCACGCTCAGCGGCCTGGGCGCGGCCCTGGTCGCGGCGGCGGGCTGGTGCCGGACCCGGCTGGCCAAGGTCAAGGTGGCCGAGAACCAGGCCACCAGCAAATCACCCGGCCTGGTCACCACCGTGGCCCGGTACGCGGTCAGCCACCTGACCCCCTGGCTGGCCAGCGCGGTCGTGGTCGCGATCGGCGTGGTGGCCGCGCTGACCTGGACCGGGTCCGCCGCCCACACCGGATACACCACCGGTCAGCTGGTCCCGGTCCTCATCGCGACCGCCATCGGGCTCATCACCCGGGTGGTCGCGGACTTCAACCGGCTTTCGCTGCACGACGGCTACCGCTGGCGGCTGAGCACCGCCTACGCCGTGACCCGCCAGGCCTGCCTGGCCCCGGACGCCGAGCGGGCCGGGCTGATGGCCGAGGCGGCCAGCACCCGGCTGTCCGAGCTGAGCGAAGACCCCGGGCCTGACCTGGTTATTTGCACCACCGCCAACATCAACGCCAAACGCGACGTGCGCCCGGGTCAGGGCGGATTCTGCCTGGCCTTCGACGCCAGGAACGCCACCCTGCGCGGCCGGCCCGGGGCGGTGACCGAGTGCGTGCAGGCCAGCATGGCTGACTACGAGCACCTCGTCGGCCACACCCGGCTGACCCTGTTCGACCTGGTGGCCATCAGCGGGGCCGCCGTGTCACCGCTGATGGGCAGCGCGACCAAGGTCGCCTACCGGATCCTGCTCACCGCGACCAACGTCCGGCTCGGCGTCTGGCTGCCGCACCCCACCGTGGTCAAGCACGCCCGCGACTATCTGGACCGACAAGTACGACGAAGCCGGCCGCGACGACCCGGCCTGGTCCCGCCGGCGATGGTTGCTGCTGGCCTGGTACGTGCTCCCGCACCCGCGCTGGCACGCCGACCAGAAGCGGTCGGAACGCTACGAAGCCCGGCTGTGGGCCCACCTGCTCAAGGTCCGCCAGCACGGCCAGTCCGAGAAGGCCACCCGCCGGGCCCGGTTCGGCGCCGCCGCCTGCTGGCGGATCATGCAGCCCACCATGGGCATGCTCTGGGCCGAGGCCGCCGGTCACACCAGCTACCGGGCCACCTGGATCAACGTCACCGACGGCGGCCACTACGACAACCTGGGCCTGGTCGAGGCGCTGCGCCGCGAGCCCGCGCACGTGCTGGCCCTGGACGCCAGCGGTGACCACGCCAGCACCTGGTCCACGCTGGGCGGCTCCGTGGCCCTGGCCCGGATGGACGCCTGCGTCGAGGTCAGCCTGGACCCGACCGTGATGACCAAGGGCCAGGGTCCGCTGGCGCCGGGCGAGGTGCACCGGCCGTGGGCGCCCGGCTCGTTCCGCCAGCTGAGCACCGGCACGGCGGACGGACCGCGGCCGGGCACGCTCTGCGTGTGCAAGCTCGGCTGGTGGCAGGGTGCCCCCTGGGACGTGGTCGCCTACGCTCGAAGCCACCCCGGCACGTTCCCGTGCGAGCCCACGCTCCAGCAGCTGTACGACACCCGCGAGTTCGAGGCCTACCACGAGCTGGGCGCCGCAACCGCCGAGCTGGCCCGGAGCCAGGGCGGGCTGCCGAGCGTCCCGCCCACTGTGCCCGCGGCCGAGCTACAGCCGGCACCCCGGCCCGGCCCGGCCGAGCCCGAGCCCCAGCCCGAGCCGAGCGGCCGGGCACTTACGACGACGTCGGTTTGAGCGTGTAGACGGACACGTCCTTCACATTCAGCGGGGCACCCGAGGTGGTGGAAGGACTGGGCGTCTGGCACTTGCACTCGATGCTGGGGTACCCGCCGCCGATGGCCACGTCGAAGATGATCGAGAAGCCGCTGTCCACGCCCTCGGCCCAGGCCTGCTGGCCGACCCGGCTCTCGCTGATGCTGAAGTACTCGTGGCCGTCCAGGTACCAGCGGATCTGCTCGTCCGAGGTCCGCCGGTCGATGATCGCACTGTAGGTGTGGTAGCTGTTCTGGCAGTTCGCACAGGTTCGCTGACCGCTGCCCAGGCCGTTGGTCTCGTGGCAGGGACCCTTGGTCCCGTCCGGGTTGGGCGTGTTCAGGTTGCCGCAGTGCAGGCTGCCGCTGACCATGTCGCCGTGGTTGACGTCCTCGAGGATGTCGATCTCGCCGTGCTCGGGCCACTCGCCCTTGCCGATGATCCAGAACCCGGTCCAGTACCCGGTCGAGTCGGCCGGGGCCGGCTGCTTCAGCGTGGAGGTGATCATCATCTCGCCGCCCGGCGGGGCGGTGAACCCGCTGCTCTTGGTCTGGATCCGGCCCGAGGTCCAGGCGCCGGAGGCGTCCCGGATGGGCGTGATCACCAGCTGGCCGTTCCCGCTCAGGTGGGTGTTGACGGTGGAGCCGGTCATGGTCTCGATCTCACCGGTGCCGAAGATCGCGCCGTGCCCCTGGTTGTACATCCAGGCCGATCCGACCTTCGACCCGGCCGGACCGTCGAACGAGTCGTTCCACACCGCCCCCGGGTCCAGGGCTGGCCGGGGGAGGTGTTGATGGTCGCCTGCGAGTTCGAGTTGGCCGACGCCGAGGAGGATGAGGGGGACGGCGACGGCGACGAGGAGCACGCCGCCAGGCTGGCTGCCACGGCGATCCCCAGGCCCGCGACCATGGTGCGTGACCGTCGAGAAACGCTGGCGCGCAATTCACTCCCCCGGGTAACGGACGACCGCTGATGGCGTTCCAGGAATCGTATCCTGCTGATGCCGTTAGGATGCACGCTGAGCGATTCGTATGAGTTCGCTCTGATTACTCCGGTATTACTCCGGGCGCGCCCGGCCGCTGACCTGATAACAGCAAGAAGCGTCCCGCGCCGGGCTCGCCCCAGCAGGGCCGCCCCAGCAGGGCCCCCCTTCAGGCCCGTCCCGTCAGGCCCGTCCCGTCAGGGCCGTCCCATCAGGCCAGCAGGGCGATGAAACGCCAGTCGAGGACCTGCTGCGAACCGCAGAACACCCGGGACCGTAGCTCCGTCACCGCCCCCGGCGCCCGCGGGGCCAGGCTCTCCACCTCGAGACTGCTGCGCAGGGTGTCGCCCTCGTGTACCGGGGCCAGATGGTCGCAGGAGCGCCAGCCCAGCACGGTGACCAGATTGGGCAAGGCCCGCACCGCCTGGGCCAGCGCCAGCCCGATGGTGTGGCCGCCGTAGACCAGCCGGGCGCCCCCGGCCGCGTCGGCGTCGTGGTGGACCTGAGCCACGTTGAGCGTGAGCCGGGCCAGCTCCGGGGCGCTGGACACCACGTCCCCGCCCGCCACCTCGATCACGTCGCCCGGGGCCAGGCCGCTGACCGCTACCGGGCTGAAGCCGGCCAGCCCGTCGAGCTTCCAGCTGCCGGCCAGGCCGGCCACGTCGCCGGCGCGGACCCCGGCCCCGACCCGGTCCAGGTCGTCGTCGTACCCGGTCGAGCCGGCCGGGGCGTCCGGATCCCGCAGCGGCAGCATGGCGCAGCGCCAGAAGTCCAGCACCGGCCGGTCCCGCTGGTCCACGGTGGTGATCCGCAGCGCGGCCAGCCCGGTGGCCCGGCGGCCGGGCCGCGGCCGGTTCTGGCGCAGGCCCGCCACCACCGTGCTGGTGCGCAGGGTGTCGCCGATGACCGGCGCCCGCCGGAACCACAGGCCCCGGTAGAACAGGTTGGCCTTGACGTGATGGGTGGCCACGGTGGACTGGCCGATGGCCACGTCCCAGACCAGGGCCGGGCTGGCCAGCCGGTCCCCGCCGGTCACCGCCCGGGCCAGCTCGCCGTCCAGGCTCAGGGCCAGCCGATTGCCCACGATGGCCTGATGGGCGGCGGCCAGGCCGTCGGTCAGGGTCACCCCCGGCACCGGGCCGAAACTCTGCCCCGGGCTCAGTTCGTCGAACAAGGGGCCCTCGGCCCGGAACCCGGCCATCAGGCGGTCACCCGCGGCAACCGACCTTCGATAATTTGATCAACCACCAATTGCGCGGTCTCCGCACAGGCGGTGGTGCCCCCGTTGGCGTACTCCTTCACCCCGTCGCCGACGTTCCACAGGTTGGCGATCGGGGTCGCCGGGGCCAGGTCGAACCCGGCCACCGCGCGTTGCGGTGGCCAGTCGTCCCGGGTGACCACGGTGGACAGCACCCGGGCCCGGGCCCCGAAGCCGGGGATCACGTCGTCGATGTCGGCGAACAACTGGTCGGTCTCGGCCGCCTCGTCGAAGTCGCCCACCGACGGCTGCGGCACCCCCGCGGCCACGTACAGGTTCCAGCCCGGCGGGGCCATCTCCGGGCACAGGTCGGTGAAGTTGGCCATGTAGGCCAGCCGCCGCGTGACCGCGAAGCTCAGCATGCCCGGCACGTCGATCAGCCGCTCCTGGCTGGCGAAGTTCACCGAGATCATCGCGGCCGGCCGGTCGGCCCGCTTGACCAGGGAGAGGTACTCGTCGCCGAAGGCGCCCGGCCCGGCCAGCCGGACGGTCGCGGCCGGCCCGATGTCGCTGACCACCACCGCCGCCCGGACGATCTGGGACTCCCCGCCGCCCGCCGGCCGCAGCACCGCGTTCCCCACCTGCCCATCAACCACCGGCAGCGACTCGACCTCCGTGTTCAGCCGCACCTCACCGCCGTGCCGGGCCACCACCTCGGCCAGCGCCCGCCACAGCCCGATCGTCCCTTCCGGGTGGAACCCGAACCGCTTGAACGCGCTCTTGCGGGTGAAGTAGGTCAGGAACACCCGGGCCGGCAGTTCCTCGGAGCTGACCGCGAACACCGACGCGCACATGTTGCGGAAGATCCCCTGCACGCTCTCGTTCCGGGTGAACTTGCGCACCCAGTCGGCGGTGGACAGCTCGTCGGCAGGCAGTCCTTCATTGGACCGGGCCGCGCCCAGCCCGGCCAGCAGTTTGGCGCCCTGCCGGGTCAGCTTGGACAGCAGGAAACCCCAGCCGCCCCCGGTGACGTCCACGTCCTTGCCCCCGATCCGGTACAGCAGCGGCGGCTTGGGCTCGCGGATGTCGAACGCCGCGCCGACCTCGCGGCAGGTCTGCTCGGTGATGCCCCCGGTCTCGATGACGATCGCGCCGTTGTTGACCTTGAACCCGTCGATGTCATCGGTCGACGCGCGGCCACCGACCTTGCCCAGCCGTTCCACCACCAGCACCCGGTAACCACGGTGGGCCAGCCGGGCCGCGGTGAACAGGCCACCCGCCCCCGCCCCGATGACCAGCGCGTCCCAGTGCTCCTCCGTGCTCATCCCCGCTCCCGCCCCACCAGAGAAACGAACGACACGCAACTGCCCGGACGCCCGCCCAGGTTGTGGGTCAGGGCCAGCTTCGGATCATCCAGCTGCCGGTCACCGGCCTCGCCCCGGAACTGCAGCCAGGCCTCGTACAGCATGCGCAGCCCGCTGGCCCCGACCGGATGCCCGAACGACTTCAGCCCGCCGTCCGGGTTGACCGGCAGCCGCCCGCCCAGCTCGAAGTCTCCGGCCAGGATGTCCTTCCAGGCCTGGCCGCGGTCGCTGAACCCCATGTCCTCCATCAGCACCAGCTCGGTGGGGGTGAAGCAGTCGTGCACCTCGGCCAGCGAGATCTGCTGCCGGGGGTCGGTCACCCCGGCCTGGGCGTAGGCGTCGTCGACCGACCGGACCACCTCCGGGAACGTGGTGTAGTCGTACTCCGGGTCGAGTGCCCCCCGCGCGGGCCCGGCCACCAGCGACAGCGCCTTCACGTAGACCGGGCGGCCGGTGTAGCGCGGGGCGTCCTCGGCCCGCACGATCAGCGCGGCGGCCGCCCCGTCGGACACCCCGGAGCAGTCGAAGACCCCCAGCCGCCCGGCCACCTTGGGGGCGCCCTCGATCCTTTCCTTCGGCACCTCGGCCCGGAATTGAGCCTTCGGGTTCCGCGCCCCGTTGACGTGGTTTTTCCAGGCCACGTGGGTCATGGCCGCGCGCATGGCGGCCGGGTCCACGCCGTACCGGGCGCAGTAGGCCGGGTCGAGCATGGAGAACGCGGCCGGCGCGGTCATGGACAGCTCGGACGCGGTGCCGTCCCCGGGCGGGTCGCCCCGCAGCAGGCCGGAGAACCCGGAGTCCTTGAGCTTTTCCACCCCCGTCGCCATCACCACGTCGTAGGCGCCGGAGGCCACCGCGTAGCAGGCGTTGCGGAACGACTCCGAGCCGCTGGCGCAGTAGTTCTCCACCCGGGTCACCGGCTTGTACCCGGTGTTCAGCGCCTTGCTCAGGGTCAGCCCGGACTGCCCCGACCCCAGCGTGCCCAGCCAGTAGGCGTCCACGTCCAGCTCCGGGAAGGGAGCCAGGCACTCGCCGGCCGCGTCGATCAGCAGGTCCTCGGCCGACCGGCCCCAGTGCTCACCGAACGACGTGCACCCCATCCCGATGATCGCCACCCGGTCGGAGATCCCGTGACTGGCCATCAGACGACCTTCGCTTTCCAGAAGTAGTTGTGCACGCCACCCGCGGTGAACAGGCGGCGGAACACCAGTTCCACCCGCGACCCGACCGCCAGCCGGTCCGGGTCGGCGTCGGCCACCTCCAGCGCGTAGCGGCCGCCGCCGTCGAAGTTGATCACCGCGTCGACCAGCGGCGGCGCCGGGGAGTAGGCCAGCCGGTCCACCGTGAAGGTGGCCACCGTGCCCACGGTGCCGGCCCGCCGGACCGGGGTCATCTGGTCCACCGCGCCGCAGTCGTGGCAGACCCGGGCCGGGGGCAGGTGCACGAACCCGCAGGCCGTGCAGGCCGACCCGGTGAAGCTGAACTTCCAGTCGCCGGCCCGGGCGCTGGGCGGGGCGGCCGGGCGGTCCGGCTCGGGCCGTCGCGGTGGCTCCCGCTGCAGCCAGCCCCGCCAGGTCAGATACGAGGCGTAGGGAACATGCGTCCCCGCCTTGAGCTGGGCTTCCACCGCGACCGGCTGACGGCGGGTGGCCAGCTCGCCGGTGGTGCGCAGGACCAGCGCGTCGCAGCCGTCGGCCGCGCTGAGGACCAGGATCGTCTGCCCCGGCTCGGCGTGGTCCAGCACGGCCGCCAGCCCCACCCCGGCGTCGGCCACACCCGCGTGCCCCACCGGCGAGAAGGTGGTGGACATGGCCCCGGTGACCAGCGATTTTCCCCGTCGCGGCACGGCACTGTTGGGGGAGACCAGCACCACGTGATCGGCTTGTTCCAGCTGGGCGCCGGCCAGGGCCGCGGCCGCGGCCTCGCGGATCAGCGGCGCGTACTGCTCGTAGCCGAAGCGTTCCTCCCAGACGTCGGCCGCGGCCTTCGCGGGCAGCCGCCACCGGTCCAGGACCTCGGCCGTCCGCGACGCCTGGCCGATGATGTCGGCGATCCCGCCGTCACCGTCGTCGCCGTACCCGAACACGAACGCGGCCGCGGCGTCCCCGCCGCCACGCTCGTCGGCCGACCCGGGCTGCCCGGTCCGCACGTCGGCCAGCACCGCGATCCCGCCCAGGGCCGCCGCGCTGCGCAGCGCGGCCACCCCGGACCGGGCCGACCCGGCCAGGTCGCCCGCGAACCCCCGCGAACCGAGACCCAGGGCCGCGTGAATGGCCGCGGCGTTGGTCTTGTCCAGGTAGGCGGGGGAGGTGGTGGCGAAGTACAGATCGGCCGGGGCCCCCGCCCCCGCGCTGGGCAGCACGGACAGCGCGGCCCGGGCCGCCGCCACCCCCATCGTGGTGCTGTCCTCGTCGAACGAGGCCACCACCCGCTGACCCCGGCCGGCGCCGGAGCCCAGCGTGACGCCCACCTCGGCCAGGTCGACCCGGCCGGACGGCAGGTAGGTGCCATAGCTGAGCAAGCTGGTCATGCGGTCCTTTACGCCCTCTCGAATACGGCGGCCACGCCCTGGCCGCCGCCCACGCACATGGTCTCCAGCGCGTACCGGCCCCCGCGCCGGTGCAGCTCGTGCAGCATGGTGGTCAGGATCCGGGCGCCGGTGGCCCCGATCGGGTGGCCGAGCGAGATTCCGGAGCCGTTCACGTTGAACTTGCCGTCGATCTCGTCCAGCTTCAGGCCCCAGCCCTGCAGCACCGACAGCACCTGCACCGCGAACGCCTCGTTGAGCTCGATCAGGTCCATGTCGTCGAAGCCCAGGCCGAGCCGCCCGAACAGCTTGGCCACGGCCGGGACCGGCCCGATCCCCATG
The DNA here is from genome assembly GCA_963828445.1 of uncultured Actinomycetes bacterium. GTDB lineage: Bacteria > Actinomycetota > Actinomycetes > Streptosporangiales > Streptosporangiaceae > Bog-532. Next base: position 87,547 of record CAWHFP010000021.1, on the reverse strand, counting down.
GTGGCGGGCTCGCAGCCGACCGCGGTCCAGCCGACCAGATAGGCCACCGGCTCCAGGCCCAGCTCCTCCAGCTTGTCCTCGGCCACGACCAGGCAGGCGGCGGCCGCGTCGTTCTGCTGGGCCGAGTTGCCCGCGGTGACCGTGCCGTCCTTCATGATCGGGCGCAGCTTGGCCAGGGTCGCGGTGGTCGAGTCGCCGCGGACGCCCTCATCGGTGTCGAACAGCACCGGCTCGCCCCGCCGCTGCGGCACCTCGATCGGCACGACTTCGTTGGCGAACTTCCCGTCGGCCCAGGCCGCCGCGGCCCGCTGCTGGCTCCGCACCGCGTACTCGTCGGCCGCCTCCCGGCCGATGCCGAACTGCCGGGACAGGTTCTCGGCGGTCTCGATCATGCCGCTGATCGGCCCGAACCGCCATTCCGGCTGCGACCGCTCGCGGCCCCGGTCCAGCCGGTCGTACAGGTTCACGTTGCCGGCCCGGCTGCCCCAGCGCACCGAGGTCGAGTAGTACTCGATGTTGCTCATCGACTCGACGCCGCCCGCCACCACCACGTCGGCCGCGCCGGTCTGCACCATCATGGCCGCCGTGGCCACCGCCTGCAGACCGCCGCCGCAGCGCCGGTCGAGCTGCATCCCCGGCACCGCGATGGGCAGGTCCGCCGCCAGCGCGGCCCAGCGGCCGATGCACGGCGCCTCGGAGTTGGCGTAGGACTGGGCGAAGGCCACGTCCTCGATCCGGGCCGGGTCCACCCCCGAGCGTTCCACCACCGCCCGGATCACGGTCGCGGCCAGGTCTTCGGCGGGTACCGGGCGCAGCGTGCCGCCGAACCGGCCGACCGCGGTCCGCAGCGGGTTCACGATCGCGGCCCGGGTCATCGCAGGGCTCCGTTCATCAGATGCTCCTCCAGTTCCGCGGCCAGCGTGGCGCGGTGTTCGGGGTGGGCGATGGCGAGCATTCGCTCATACCGAACGCTAACCGGCGCGCCCCGCAGGTCCGCCACCCCGTGCTCGGTGACGATGACCCCGGCGTCGCTGCGGGCCGTGCTGACCGGCCCGTTCAGCCGGGCCACGATCCGGCTGGCGGCTCCGGCGGTGGAGGGCAGCGCGACGATGGGCAGGCCGCCGGGGGAGCGCGCCGCCCCGCGCAGGAAGTCGCTGGCCCCGCCGACCGACCCCACGTAGCGGCCGCCTCGCTCCTCGGCGTTGACCTGCCCGGACAGGTCGACTTCCAGGGCGGAGTTGATCGCGGTGAACCGGTGCTGGCTGGCCAGCACCAGCGGGTCGTGGGTGTAACCGGTGCCGCGCAGCTGGATCCGGGGATTGCGGTGCGCGAACCGGAACAGCGCCGCCGTCCCGCCCAGGAAGCCCGCCACCGCCACCCCCCGGTCCAGGGTCTTGCGGTTCCCGGTGGCCACCCCGGCCTGCATCAGCCGCATGGCCGCGTCGCTCAGCAGCCCGGAGTGCAGCCCCAGGTCCCGGTGCCCGTCCAGGGCGTCCAGGCACGCCTCGGGCAGCCCGCCCACCCCGAACTGCACGGTGGCCCCGTCGTCGACCAGGGCCGCCACGTTGCGGGCCACCGCCCGGGCCGTAGCCGACGGCGCGGCCGCCTTCATCTCGGCCGGCGGCCGGGAGGAAGGCACGCAGGCGGTCCAGTCGCCGGCGCTGAGCGTGCGGGTCCCGAACGTGTACGGCACCTGGTCGTTGACCTCGGCGATCACCACCCGGGCCGTGTCCAGCGCGGCCGAAAAATAGTCTTGGCCCAGTCCCAGGCTGTGCCGGCCCGCCTCATCCGGCGCCGAGACCTGCACAAACACCACGTCCGCGGCCAGCCGCCCGCCCGCCAGCAGCCCGGGCAGGGCCGCGTAGTGGACCGGGAGCACGGCCAGCCCCGGGAGTCGCTGATTCCTCCCCGTACCGCAATAACTTTCGAAGGTCAGTTCACCGGCATGCTCGGACCGGATCACGTCCGACCCCGGAAGACCAATGAAGCAGGTCACCCCGCCCAGCCGGCCCCGCTGGGCCACCAGCAGCTCGACCAGCGTGGTGGGCTCGGCCGGTCCCTGGCCCCACACCACCCGGTCGCCCGGCCGCACGTAGTCGGTCAGGTCCAGGTCAGTCATCGCGCCAGCGATCCGCGGACGGGTCCATCAGCCGGCCCAGGTGCTCGTCCCGCAGCCAGACGATCGTCTCCAGTTCGAGCGCGTCCAGGTAGCGCACCCGCCCGGTCCGCAGGTCCTCCAGCCGGAGCCGGGTCCCGTTCGCGGTCTCGTCCAGGCGCACGGCCACCTGGGCGAACTCGCTGGCCACCACCTCGTCCATCTAGATCAGGAACCCCAGCGTGGGCAGCGGCTCATCCAGGTTGACCAGCACCACCTTCTTGTAGGCCAGCCGCAGCGCCCCCTCCACCCGCCGCACCCGGTAGGTGGTCCGCCCGCCCCACAGCTGCAGCCCCCGGGCCCGCGATTCCAGGAGCAGAAAGTTGGCGCCCACCTCGGTGTCCCCGCCTTCGGCCCGGCCCAGGATCTCCACGTTGGAGATCAGCCGCCGCATGTTCGACGCCGGTGACTGCGCGTACCGCTTGCCCGTCCGCAGCTGGTTCAGCCGGGTCGCGATCCGGCTCCGGTTGTCGAAGATCACCGACACCTGCGCCCGCGGGTCCGCGTCGGCCCGCCCGGCCGGCACCCAGTAAATGGCATCGTCGGTCCACAGTGACTCCCACCCGTCGTAGTCACTCTCATCCGCCAGCCGCGCCTCCAGGTACAGGAAGGCCTCAACTTCCTGGAGAGCCAGCTCGGCCACATCCGCCCCGGCCGTCACTGGGCCTCCATCAGGGCCCGGTAGTGCGCCCAGAACCCGCGCATCCCGACCTCGTCGGTGGCCGTGCCCACCGGGCGCCCGCCCTCGTCCACCGACTCCCGGTCCACCCCGCGGCTGATGTCCAGCCACTCCGGGGCCCGCGCCGCCACCCCGGCCTGGTTCCGTTCGTACATCTCGGTGTCGTCGGCCAGCAGCATGCCCGCGGGCCCCACCGAGCCGATCGACTGCGAGATCATCCGCTGGTTCAGCTCCCGCCCGCCCGCGAGCTGCACCGCGGTCACGTACTGCACACACTCGCCCGGAGCCACCGGCTGGATGTTGAACACCTGGATCTCGGCCACGAACAGGTTCGGGAAGATCATCACGTGCGGACCGCCCTCGACCATGATCTGCTCGGCGTCGGCCCCGTACGCGTCCCGCATGGCGGCCACGTACTCCGGGACCCGCTGCTCGGTGGTGCCGAACCACCGCATCGGCTGTCCCACCCGGCGGAACTCCGGTCGCAGGTCGTTCTCGCTGTGCCCGCCGCCCAGATCCCGGGTCACCGCGGCCGACTTGTCGCTGTACAGGGCGCCGATCGGGCTGCCGGTGACGCCGAAGATCGAGCCGTGCACGAACTGCGGGTGGTAGCCGTCGGTCTCGTTCTCGGCCAGCAGCTTCCAGTTGGCCCGGGTCCGGTGCTTGAGCCAGCCCGCGCTCAGCTCGACCCGGCCCTCCGGTGACAGCCGGGCCAGCCGGTCCAGTTCCCCGGCCGCCGCCCCCAGGTGCTCGCGCAGGGACGGCCCGTCGTCGGCGAAGCTGCCGAACACGAACCCCTGGTAGGAATCGACCCGCGGCACCCGCCCCAGCGCCAGCCGCTTCTCCAGCTGGCCCTTGCCGCCGTAGCCCCGGTTGAACGGGTAGCCCAGCAGCTCACCGGTGTTCCGGTAGGTCCAGCCGTGGTACGGGCAGCGGAACGAGCCGGAGTTGCCCCGCTCGTCCTCGCAGACCTGGTTGCCCCGGTGCGCGCACCGGTTCAGCAGCAGGTGGACCCGCCCGTCCCGGTCCCGGGTCATGATCACGTCCTGGGTGCCCAGCTTCTTGCGCACGTAGTCATTGGGCTGCGCCACTTCGCTCTCGTGACCCACGAACACCCAGGTCGTGTACCAGATCCGGGCCAGTTCCTCGGCGAAGATCTCCGGCGAGGTGTACAGCGACCCGTGCACCTGGGTCGGCCGGATCAGGGCCCCGTAGTCCCGGCGCTCCAGGAGTTCGGTCACTGCGGGGCCCCGCGCATCCCCGGGCCGGACAAGCGCTGCTCGGCCAGGGGCACCAGCCGGTACTTCTGCACCTTGCCGGTCGGGGTCTTGGGCAGCTCGTCCTGCTCCAGGAAGATGACCTGCTTGGGCACCTTGAACCGGGCCAGGTTGGCCTTGCACAGCGCGATCACGTCGTCCTCGGTGATGGTGGCGCCCGCCCGCCGGACCACCACCGCGCAGCCGATCTCGCCCCACCGCTCGTCGGTCAGCCCGATCGCGAACACCTGGGCGACGTCGTCGTGCGCGCTGAGCATCTCCTCGATCTCCCGCGGCATGACCAGTTCGCCGCCGCTCTTGTACAGCTCCTTGCTCCGCCCGGTCACCCGCAGGTAGCCGTCCGGCCCGACCAGCCCCAGGTCCCCGGACCGCAGCAGGCCGTCGGGGGACAGCACCGCGGCCGTCTCCTCGGGCTTGCGCCAGTACCCGGTCATCGTGGTCGGCCCGAACGAAGCCAGCTCGCCTTCGGTCCCCTCGGCCAGCGGCGCGCCGGTCAGCGGGTCCACCGTGAGGTAGTGGCACAGGTCACCGCCGTGGCCCGGCGCGGCTGCCTCGGCCACCCCGGCCGAGCCCGCCAGCTTGGGCCGCCCCACCGTGCTCGACGACAGCTCCAGCCGGTCCTCCGGCAGCGTGAGCGTCATGGCGCCCCCGCACTCGGTCATGCCGTAGCCGGTGACGATCTCGCTGATGTTCAGGTCGTCGCGGAACTTCTCCCAGATCCACACCGGGGCGGGCGCCGACCCGCACAAGATCGCGTTCAGGGTGGACAGGTCGTAGTTCTTCAGGTCCGGGTGCTCGATGATGGCCACGGCCATGGTCGGGACACAGAGGATGTCGGTGGCCTGGTGCCGCTGGACCCCTTCCAGGTATCCGACCGGGCTGAACGTGGTCTGCGGGATGATCGCCCCGCCGACGAACATGACCGACAGCAGGCCTTCGACGTAGCCGAACATGTGGTAGCAGGGCAGCGAGAACAGCACCCGCCGCCCGTCCTCGTAGGCCCGCGTCAGCGCCGACGCGTACCCGGTCCGCTGCACCGCGTCGTGGGTGACCATCACCCCCTTGGGCGACCCGGTGGTGCCGGAGGTGTAGAGGATGTCCCCGACGTCCTCGGGGCCGATCTCATCGGCCACCGCCGCCCCGCCATGCTCGTCACCGCGCGCGGCCAGGGCGGCCACGTCGTCCACCCCGTCCCGGGTCCGCCCGTCGGTGCTGAGCAGCACCACCCGGCGCAGATCGGGCAGCGGCGCCAGCTCCAGGTCGCCACCCTTGTCCCACCCGGGCGCGATCTCGTCCAGCATGCCCAGGTAGTCCAGGCCCATGAACCCGGTCATGGTGATCAGCACGTTGCACTGCGACTGCGCCAGCACGTAGCCCAGCTCGTCCCGCCGGTACAGGTAGTTGAACGGGATGGCCACCGCCCCGGCCCGCGAGATCGCGAACTTCAGCGGCACGAACTCCAGGTAGTTGGCCATGACCATGCCCACCCGGTCCCCGGGCTGCACGCCCAGCGCGGCCAGCCCGTCGGCCAGCCGGCACGACCAGTCCGCGGTCTCGGCGTAGCTGATCGTCCGCTCGTCGGTGATGACGAACGGCCGGTCCCCGTACTCGGCGGCACAGTCATCCAGCCGCTCGTGCAGCGTCCGCGGCACCCACTCCGCGAACCGCTCACGCAGCTGTGCCCGGCGCGTCTCAATCCCCAGGGCCACGGGCGCCTCCCCTTAATAACGATTAAAAAGCACCCTAAGTCATGCCGCGCTCCCACATCAAGAGCCCCTTACTCCCCCCGGAAGTCGGGCGGCCGCCGTTCCCGGAACGCGGCGACGCCCTCGGCGAAGTCGGCCGACATGAACATCTCGACCATGGTGCCGGTCTCCAGGTCCAGCACCTGCTCACGGCTCATCGGCCACCGTCCGATCGCCTTCTTGATCGCGGCCAGGGCCAGCGGCGGCCCCGCCGCCAGCTTCCGCGCATCGTCGAGGGCCGCCGCCACCGCGTTCCCGGGCTCGGTGACCGCGTCGATCAGCCCCATCGCCAGCGCTTCCGGAGCCTTGGCCTGTTCGGAGAACATCAGGAACTGCTGGGCCCGGGCCGGTCCCAGCCGGCCCGGCAACGTAGCCAGCACCCCCATGTCGCCCGCCAGTCCGATCCGGCTGAACGCCGCCCCGAACCGGGCGTCGGTCGCGGCCACGATCCGGTCGCAGGCCAGCGCGAGCGACAGCCCCGCCCCGAACGCCGGTCCTTCCACCGCCGCCAGCACCGGCTTGGTCCCGGCCCACAGGGTCCGGGGGACCTGCTGGGTCAGCTCGGCCCGGTTCAGCGCGTCCGCACCGTGACAGCTGGGCCATGATGGAGATGTCCCCACCCGCGCAGAACGCTCCGCCCGCCCCGGTCAGGACCAGCACCCGCACCTGGTCGTCGGTCATGGCCGCTTCGATGGCTCTGATCAGCTCGGTCCGCAAGGCCAGATCGAAGGCGTTGCGCTTCTCCGGCCGGTTCAGCGTGATGATCCGAACGCGATCTTCATCGGTGGTCAGGACGACCGGTTCACTGCTCATGTCGCTATCTTCCGCCGAACTCCGGAGCCCGGCGCTCGATCACCGCCGCCAGCCCCTCCCTGGCGTCGGCCGAGCCAGACAGCTCCGACACCGTGCGCGCCTCCTCGGGCAGCCGCTCGGCCAGGGTGGCGCCCACCCCGGCCCACACCAGCCGCTTGGTCGCGGCCAAGGCCCGCGGCGCGCACCGGGCCAGCTCGGCGGCCAGCTCGTCCACCCGCGCCGGCAGCTCGTCGTCCGGCACCACCTCGGTGACCACGCCCAGGTCGCGGGCTTCGGCCGCGGTCAGCGTCGGGTTGGTCAGCAGGATCCGCAGAGCCTGCCGCAGCCCCACCAGCTGGGTCAGCGTCACCGTGGTCCCCGCGTCCGGCGCCATCCCCACCCGCACCGCGCCCGAGAAGAACTTCGCCGACTCCGCCGCCACCACCAGGTCCGCCGCGCACACCAGCCCGAACCCGCCACCCCCGGCCGCGAACCCCTGCACCTGCGCGATCACCGGCGCCCCCAGCTGGACCAGGGCGGCCGTGGCCAGCTGCAGCCAGCTGGTCGCCTCCCGCAGATAATCCGGCAGCTCCGCCCCCTTGCTGGCGAACGTCCGCACGTCACCCCCCGCGCAGAAGTTCTTGCCCGCCCCGCTGAGCACCACCACCCGCACCCGCGGATCCCCGTGACACCGCATGATCGCCTCATGCAGCGCCCGCAGCAGCTCCACGTTCATCCCATTGGCCGCCGCGGGCCGGTTGAGCCGAACCCGCGCCACCCCGGCCTGGTCAACCTCCAGCAACACCGGCCCCTCGCCGATCAGCACCTCACCCACGCCAGCTCCCACGGCTCAGCCTCTCCAAATTTTCGAATCCGCGATAAATTATGCTCCCATGGACCTAGGCCTAGCTAACGCCCGCGTGCTGGTCACGGGAGGCGCGTCCAACATCGGCCGCGGCATCGTGCACGGTTTCGCCGCCGAGGGTGCCCGCCTGGTCATCGCCGACGTCGACGCCGACCAGGCGGCCAAGGTCCAGGCCGAAGCCCTCGAACGCGGCGCCGCCCAGGCCGAACTGGCCATCGGTGACCTGACCGCCGACGGCGCGGGGGAGCGCGCGGTCGCCCCGTTGCTCGACCGCTGGGGCGGCATCGATGTCCTGGTCAACAACGCCGGCTGGAGCGTCCCCGGTTTCATCGCCGAAGACACCGACCGCGCCAAGTGGCAGCGCACGGTGGAAGTCAACTTCTACACCGCCGTCGCCTGCACCCAGGCCGCGATTCCGCCCATGCGCGCGGCCGGCGCCGGCGCCATCGTGTTCATCGCCAGTGACGCCGCCTTCGGCCAGATCCGCCAGGGCATCTACGGCGCCACCAAAGCCGCCCTGATCGCCCTGGCCCGCACCACCGCCCGCGAACACGGCCGCCACGGCATCCGCGCCAACGTCGTCTGCCCCGGCCTCGTCCTCCCCGACAGCCCCGACGCCGTCGGATCCGCCAGCCTCTGGGCCGTCGGCCAGGACGCCGTCTTCAACGAAAAGCAGATCGACTACCTGAAGAAAGACATCCCCCTCCGCCGCCTCACCACCGCCGAAGACATCGCCAACACCGTCACCTGGATCTCCTCCGCCCGCGCCGCCCGCCAGATCACCGGCCAGGTCCTCTCGGTCAGCGGCGGCTACACCATGCCCTGACCCGGAGCCCGGTCGCCGACCCTGATCGTGAGCGCGGCATTCGGGCCGAGCACGGGCAGGGCCCGGGCCCCCGGCGGCAGCGGGATCTGGCCCACGTAGGCGTCGCCCTCCCGGCTCATCGCCAGGGGACCCCGCTGGTCTTCCGGCAAGCCGTCGGTGATCGGGTCAAACTGATCGTTGGCGCCGTGCACCGCGGAGTTCCACGCCGCCCAGGCCGCCAGCCCGGCTCCGCCGACGCGGGGACCGACGTCGACGATGAGCGAGTCGGCCCAATCGGGGACCTGCTCGAGGTGATTGGCGAACCGGAAGGTTCCGTTCTGCTGGTCGAGCTTGAACACCCGCAGGGTCAGCGTGTACCGCATCCGCCCCTCGTGCTGTGACCCGGTGCCGGGCCCCTCCAGGAAGGCACTGACCAGCGGCACCGGATGGTCGGGGGTGTCGCCGGCCTGCCGGATCTCATCGTTGAGCATAAAAGGGATCTTCCGCCGCGGTATCGATTCCAGCCGTCGGCCGCCGATACAACCGTCGGCCCATTGGTTCGATAAGCGATGCCGTGACGCGCGACGGCCGCCTCGCCGGGCTCAATGACGATGAGCTGATCGGCGTGCTGCGGGCGTGGCGGCGGCTGGAGTCCTGGTCCAGCGCGGGCGTGCTGGCCGCGATCGCCGAATTGGCTCGCCGCCGTCCGGCCGACAGGACCCCGCCCGCGCCCCCGGGCCAGTTCCCGGCCCAGGTCAGCGAGTTCCTCAGCGACGAGGTGGCCGCGGCCCTGACCTTGACCGGCCCGGCCGCTGCGGTCATGTCCGATGTGGCTCTGGATCTGGCCGTCCGGCTGCCGGGTACCTTCCGGGCCCAGCACGCCGGCCTGATCGACTACCCGAGAGCGCGGCTCATCGCCGAGTCGACCCGCATCCTGACCGACGAGCAGGCGCGCCAGGTGGAAGCGAAGATCCTGCCCGCGGCCGGAGAGCAGACCACCGGCCGGCTGCGGGCGGCGCTGGCCCGGGCGGTGATCGCCGTCGACCCTGGCTCCGGCGGCCTCGGTGACCTGGCCACCCGCGGCCTGAGCCTGACCATCACCCCCCTGGCCCAAGACTCCTGCGACCACCGCCACGAAGAACCGGGATATCAGCCCAGCCGCAAACTCCAGCACCTGATCACCGCCCGGGCCCCCACCTGCACCGCCCCGGCTGCCGGCGCCCCGCCGCCCGCTGCGACCTGGACCACACCACCCCCTACGGCCAAGGCGGCCGCACCTGCCAATGCAACCTGGCCCCGCTGTGCCGCCACCACCATCGCTGTAAACAATCCGGCGGCTGGCAACTCGGGCAACCACAGCCCGGCGTCCTGCACTGGACCACCCCCGCCGGCCGCCACTACACCGTCCGCCCCCGAGCCCTATCCCTGAGCGCCCGCAACTGCCCGCGTAGCCTGGGCGTACGCGGGGCCCGCAGCCAGCCCGAAGGAGAATGATGTTCGCGCGCGTGATCACCGCCCAGGCCGGGACCGAGGGGTTCGACGGCGCCATTCGCCTGGCCGAGCAGCAGTTGCCCGGCGCTCGCCAGCTGCCCGGGTTCCAGGGCTACTACCTGCTCACCGACGCGGAGACCGGCAAGATCATCATCATCTCGCTGTGGGAGTCCCGCGAGCAGATGGACGCGGTCACCGCCGGGGCCGGGCCGTCCGGCATCCGGGATCAGCACGATCCAGCGACCGGGCTCACGGCACTGCACCTGGACACCTACGAAGTCGCGCTGCACGCCTGAGCCACCGGCCCTCGACACCACGCCTCAGCAAAGAGGTCCCCAACCGGCGCTAACCGCCACGGCCAGGGCTGGCCGTGTCGGCGAGGTACCGCCGGACGGCGCGTCGGCTGCGGAGCACCACCACCTCCGCCCCGGTGGCGTGGGTGGCGATGAGGTCGCGGACGCGGGGAGCCATCTGCCTGCGGTATCCGATGATGTAACGGACGAAGTTCCAGGTGATGCGGTCGTAGACGCCGATCGCGTCGTGCTGGCCGCGGCCGTGCCGGAACCGTCGTTCGGCGATGCCCAGCAGGCAGGTGAGAGCTGGGAAATCAAGGAACACCACGGTGTCGGCCACCCCGAGACGGATCGGGCAGCGTGGACGCGTAGTTGCCGTCAATGATCCATCGCGGTGCGGACACCAGCTCATGCTGCCGGGCCGCGAACTGCTCCTGGTCCAGCGGCTGCCAGTCCCGGTCGTAGTACACGCCGTCCAGGTGCACCGGCGTGATGCCGAGCAGCTGGCCCAGCTCGCGGGCCAGCTTGGACTTCCCGCTGCCGCCGCAGCCGACAATCGCGATCCGGTCCACGCGCGCTACTCGCTCCGGGCTCAGGAGCCCGTGGCCGGCTGACCGCGCCAGCGGGCCGCCAGTTCGGCGGGGTCGGGGGCCGGGCCGGGCAGCGGGTCAGGTCGCGGGGCGCGCTCCGGGCCGGAGCCCGGAGCCCGCAGGGCCTGCATCATCAAGGCCAGGTAGCGGCGGCGCAGGGCCGGGCTGTGGTCGCGGCCGGGCACGGTGAGGGCGCTGAGCGTCTCGAGCAGGAGCACGATGTCGGCCGGGGTCACGTCATCGCGCAGGACGCCGGCCTGCTGGGCGCGCTGGTGCACCTCCACGGCCAGGGCCCCGGCCCGCCGGGCCAGGTCGGTCAAGCCGGGGGTGGGGGTGAAGGTGCCGGCCAGGCGCTGGGCCAGGGCCTGGCTGCCGCCGTCCAGGATTCTGGTCAGGCAGTCGGCGTAGACGGTCCAGGGGTCGCGGTCGTCGGCCAGGGCCCGTTCGAGTTCGGCGCTGTAGCGGGCCAGGCCGTCGCGGGCCAGCTCCCGGAGCAGGTCGTCCTTGCTGGCGTAGCGACGGTACAGCGCGCTGATCCCTACCTTGGCCCGGACCGCGACCGCCGAGACCGGGGCGGACGGGTCGGCCAGGAACACCTCGCGGGCCGCGGCCAGGATCTCCACGTCGTTGCGAGCCGCTTCCCGGCGCCGGCCGCTGAGCGGCCCCTCGGTCCTACGCATGCCAATGTCCCGTCCCCGGCGCTTGGGCCGCCTGCCCCCGCACATGAGCTGCCCGTCCCGGCACCGCGTAAGCCGCCCGTCCCGGCACCGCGTGAGCCATCCGTCCCCGCATACGGTCACCGTAACACTGGAACGGAACAATCCGTTCCGTTAGAATGGAACAGTTCATTCCGTTCCAGTATTGAGCCCGCCAGGAGCCAGGAGCTGATCGTCATGACCGAGGCGACTCCGACCGTCGTCACCGAATCCCTCGACCTGCTTCACGCTGCCGCCGCGATGATCAGTGAAACGAACGGCAAGGCGCCCACCCCGTGTACGGAGTGGACCGTGACCCAGGTCCTGCAGCACGCGGCCGGGGATCAGCTCGCCTGGGCCGCGGCCCTGGGGATGGGCACTGGCCCCACGGATAATCCCTTCGCGCCGTCGGGCCAGCTGGAGAGCAGTGTGAACAACCTGCTCGATCCGGCTCTGGCCACGGCGCGCACCGCCTGGGCCGCGATCGGCCCCGACCGCCCGGCGGTGCCGACGCCGCTCCCGGCGGGGGAACTGCCCGTCTCGGTCGCGGCCGCGGCTTGCGCCCTCGACGCCGCCATCCACGCCTGGGACATCGCGGCCGCCCTGGGCCAGCCGGCGTTCCTGCCCGATGACCTGGCTGAGCAACTCCTTCCGGCCCGGGCCATTATTGAGCCGCTGCGGCAGTTCGGGGTCTACGCGGCGGCCCTTTCGCCGCAGCCCGCCGACGGTCACGCCGCTGAGCTGCTGCGCTACCTCGGCCGGGACCCGCAATGGCGTCCCGTCGATCAGGCCTGAGTGGGAGCGGGCCCAGAAACGGGTCTGAACTGGGCCCGGTGAGCTGGGTGAGGCCCGCCCCGCAGGCCACCAGCGCCCCGGCCCCGCACAGGGCGGCGAAACCGTAACCCCAGCGGGCGCCGCCGCCGTCGATGACCTGCCCGGCCACGGCTGAGCCGAGCGCCGTGCCGACCGACAGAGCGGAGATGAGCCAGGCCATGGCCTCGGTGAGACGCCCGGCCGTGGCCTGCTGCTCGATGATGGTGAACCCGGTGATCAGCATGGGCGAGAGGACCAGCCCGCTGACGAGCAGGACCGCGGCCAGGGCGCCGAGATCGGGCATGAGCCAGAACGTGGCCGTACCCACCGCGAGCAAGGCGACCGTGAGCATGAAACGACGGCGGAGCGGGGACCGCCACGTCTTGGATCCGTACCAGAGACCGCCCAGCGCGCTGCCGCCGGCGTAGCCGCCGAGGATGAGACCGGCCAGCGGCTTGTGACCGTGGCTGGCGGCGAAGTCGACGGTGGACAGGTCGATCGCGGCCAGCAACGCGCCAAAGAACACGAACACCGGCGCCAGCGTGATCAGGCCCCGCGCGGGCAGCAGCGGCCCGCGGCGGCCTGTGGGCGCGCGGCCGCCGGCGGCGGAGACCGGGGGCTCAGTGGACTTCTGGGTCGCCAGCCACAGCGATCCGATGAGGCAGGTGCCCGCGGCCACGATGAGCCCCGAGGCGGCCTGCACCTCAGTAGCCAGCAGGGTGACCAGCACCGGGCCCGCCACGAAGATGACCTCTTCCGCCACCGACTCCAGGGAGTACGCGGCGTGCAGGAGATCTGAGCCGCCGAGCAGGGCGCTCCAGCGGGCCCGGACCATCGAGCCCAGCTGCGGGGTGGCCGCCCCGGCCACCGCGCTGCTGACCAGCAGGACCCAGTCCGGGGCTTGGGTTTGAGCGCCGGCGATGAGCGCGGCCGTCGCCGCCCCGAACACCACCATCAGCGGGCGCAGCACCGCCCGCTGACCCCGTCGGTCGGCCAGCCGGGCGATCAGCGGTGACACCAGCGCGTAGCCGGCCGCTCCGGTGGCGGACACCGTTCCGGCCAGACCGTAGCGGCCGGTCAGCGAGGAGATCAGCAGCACCATGCCCAGGCCGAACATCGAGATCTGCAGCCGCCCGATGAACGCCGCGGCCGAGAACCGCAGGGCGCCCGGACTGGCCAGCGCCCGCCGGTACCGGCTGGCCGCCCTGTTGGTCATTCGCTCAACCTAGCCGGGCCGCCCGCCTCGGCTAAGTGCCAGGCCGCGCCGTGAGCGGGGCTTCGCCCGGGCCGTCGGCGGCGACGCCGTGGCGGACGATCGACTGGGCGGTCGCCACCACGGCATCGATCGAGCTGCGCTTGGGTGACCACCACTCGGCGGCCCAGTTGAGGATGCCGATGATCAGCGGCTGGGCCAGGTCAGGATCCAGGCCGGAGCGAAGCTCACCCGAGGCCACCGCCTCGGCGAACAAGCCACGCCAGATCTCGGCGTACTTGCGTTCCTCGACGATCTGCCGCGAGCGGATGGCCGCCGGAAGCTGGCTGATGTTGCGGATCACGGCGTGCGCGAAGGCCGACTCGGACATGAGCTGGCGCAGGTGCGCGTCGATCGCGATGTCCAGCCGGTCCAGGGCCGAGGTGCCCGGGGGAGCGGCGTCCAGCGCGGCCGCCACGTACTCGCGCAGCCGGACCGTGCCCACGGTCACGACCTCTTCGATCAGCTGCTCGCGGGACGGCCAGTAGTAGTAGATGGCCGGGGCCTGGACCCCGGCTTCCTCGCCCACGTCGACCAGGCGCATGCCCGCGTAGCCCAGGCGGCTGAGCGTGACCGCGGCCGCGTGCAGCAGCCGCTCCCGGGTGCGCTCCGACTTCGTCTGGCCCTCGCCCGGGGAGCCGGAGGACCCAGAGGCGCCCGGGGAGCCAGGAGGCCCTTTCAGTGCTGGCACCGGGATACCTTACCGGCCACCCGGGCCACCCAGGCCGCCCCGGCTGATCAGCTGACCGACGATCACGTTGCGCTGGATCTCGTTGGTGCCTTCACCCACGATCATCAGCGGGGCGTCCCGGAAGTATCGTTCCACGTCGAACTCGGTCGAGTACCCGTAGCCGCCGTGGATGCGCACGGCGTTCAGCGCGATCTGCATGGCGGCCTCGGACGCGAACAGCTTGGCCATGCCCGCCTCCAGGTCGCAGCGTTCGCCGGCGTCGAACCGCTCGGCCGCGAACAGCACCAGCTGGCGGGCGGCGGTCAGCTGGGTGGCCATGTCGGCCAGGTAGTTGCCGACCGACTCGTGCTTCCAGATCGGCTTGCCGAACGCCTCCCGCTCCTGCGCGTACTTGAGCGAGTCCTCGAACGCGGCCCGGCCCACGCCCAGGGCCCGGGAGGCGACCTGGATGCGCCCGGTCTCCAGACCCTTCATCATCTGCGCGAAGCCGGCTCCTTCCGCGCCACCCAGCAGCGCCGACCGGGGCGCGCGGTAGTCGGTGAACGCCAGCTCGCAGGATTCGACGCCCTTGTAGCCGAGCTTGCCCAGGTCGCGGGAGACGGTCAGGCCCTCACCCGGCTCCACCAGCAGGATGCTGATGCCCTTGTGCCGGGGCTCAGCGGCCGGATCGGTCTTTACCATGAGCGCGATCAGCCCGGAACGGCGCGCGTTGGTGATCCACGTCTTCGACCCGTTGACGGTGTAGGTCTCCCCGTCGGGCCCGAGCGAAGCGACGGTCCGCATGGCCTGCAGGTCCGAGCCGCCCACGGGCTCGGTCAGGGCCATGGTGGCCCGCAGCTCGCCGGTGGCCATCCGCGGCAGGTAAGCCTGCTTCTGCTCCTCGGTGCCGAACAGCACCAGCAGCTTGGACACCACGGTGTGGCCGCCCATGGCCCCGGCCAGGCTCATCCAGCCCCGCGCCAGCTCCTCGGTGATCATGGCGTAGCAGGGCATCGACACCTGGACGTCGCCGTACGGCTCGGGAATGGCCAGGCCGAAGATCCCCAGCTGTTTCATCTGGCCGATGAGCTTCTCGGGGTATTCGTTGGCGTGTTCCATGTCCCGCACTACCGGGCGCACCTCGCGCTCCACGAACTCGTGGACGGTGTCGACGATGTCCTGCTCGTCCTGGGACAGCCGGGTCAAGGTATCTCCTCCTCAGTAGGGCGCGGGCTCAGTAGGGCGCGAGGTCAGTAGGACGCGGGCAGGCCGAGAGAATGCTGAGCCACGAAGTTCAGCACCATCTCCCGGCTGGTCGGCGCGGTCCGCAGCATCCGGGCCAGGAACCACAGGTCGGCCAGTCCGTACTCGCGGGACAGGCCGTTGCCACCGTGCACCTGAATGGCCTGGTCCAGGGTCTTCAGCGAGGCTTCGGCGGCCGCGAACTTGGCCATGTTGACCGCTTCGCCCGACCGGTCCCCCTGATCGGCCAGTTCGGCGGCCCGCGCGGTCAGCAGCCGGGCCTGGGTCACCGCGATGTAGCACTCGGCCAGCGGGTGGGCCACCCCCTGGTGGGCGCCGATGGGTGTCTTCCACACCGCGCGTTCGCGCGCGTACCGGGTGGCTCGCTCCAGGGCGTAGCGGGAGATCCCGTTGCTGATCGCGGCGGCGGTGACCCGCTCCGGGTTGAGCCCGGCGAACACGGCCCGGAATCCCTTCCCGGCCTCGCCCACCAGCGCCGCCGCGGGCACCCGGACCTGGTCGAAGAACACGGTGAACTGCTTTTCCGGTTGCACCAGCTCGGCCTCGATGGGCTGCATGCTCAGCCCGCGGGCCCCGGCCGGCACCACGAACATTGACATCGGCGTGTCCCGGCCCCCAGTGCCGGCCCCCGCTGGGTCGGCGTCGCCGTCGCGGGTGACGAGGAGGATGGCGTCGGCCTGGTCCGCCCCGGAAATCCAGTACTTGGTCCCGCTGATCACGTAGTCGTCGCCGTCCCGGCGGGCGGTCGTCTTGAGGGCGTGGGTGTTCGACCCCGCGTCCGGCTCGGTGATCGCGAACGACATGGTCTGGGTGCCGTCGGCCAGCCCCGGCAGCCAGGTCCGCTTCAGCTCCGGCGACCCGTGCGCGGCCAGGATCGAACCGCAGATCGCCGGGGCGATCACCATCATCAGCAGCGGGCAGCCGGCCGCGGCCACCTCCTCGATCACCGCGCACAGCTCGGTCAGGCCCGCGCCCCCGCCGCCGTACTCTTCGGGTAGGTGCACGCCCAGGAACCCGGCCGCGCCGAGTTCCTCGTACAGTTCGGTGGGTTCGGAGTGCGACGTCGCGCAGTCGACGAAGTACGTGTGGCCGTACCGGCTCGCCACCTTGCGGACGGCTTCGCGCAGGTCGGCCTGTTCCGGCGAGATCGGGAGGATGTCGGTCATGAACAGCTCCCATCAAGACGGCCAAAGGTGGGACGGCGATCTTCTAACGGCGATTAAAAGGTAACACGTGGGGGTGTCGCAATGCCCGAGCGCAACCGGGTGACCCCGCAGGGGGAAATCGTGGCCATCCCGCTGCGCGGGGCGTGGACCGGCAACCGCGGCGGCGTCCTGCACTCCGGTCACGAGATCGTACGGTCGCACGCCAGCGACTTGTGGATCACCTGCGTCCTGGATTTCCGCGGCCGGTGGCGGGAGCAGTGGCTGCCGCACCGCTACACGCACCTGTTCTTCCATGACGAGGCGGTCGCGTTCGCGGCCGGGCACCGCCCCTTCGCCGATGCCGCCACGCCGACTACCGGGCCTACCAGCAGGCCTGGGCCGCCGAACTGATAACAGCAAGAAGCGCCGCAGGCCACCTCCCGAGCGCCAAGGAGATGAACGCGCAGTTGCACCGGGAGCGGATCGTGCCCGGCACCCATCGTCGCCGCTGGCATGACCTGCCCTGGGCCGACCTTCCTGACGGCACGTTCGTCCTCCTCGACGAGGCCCCGGCCGTGGTGGTGGGGGCCACCGTCGTTCCGTGGACGACCGAGGGCTACGGCTCGCCGGTCGCGCGCCCGCGGGCCGGCACCGCGACCGTGATCACGCCGCCGTCCACCGTGGCCGTCCTGCGGACGGGCTACCCGGTGCAGATCGACGACGGCGCGGCTAAGCGCTGATCCCGAACGCCTCGTCCAGCCCGGCCTGGCCGGATTCGGTGATCTTGACGGCCCGGCTGCCGCCCGATCGCCGGACCCAGCCCAGTTCGATGAGCCGGTCGAGCAGGCCCCGGCCGAGCGCCCCGGACAGGTGGTGGCGCTGCTCGCTCCAGTCCACGCAGTACCGGATGAGCCGCCGCTTGGGCGGGATCTGCACCCCGAATTCCGCCAGGAACTCCTGCCCGGCCGCGGTGAGCGTGTAGTCGACCTCGTGCCCGTAGCCGGCCCGGTGGTCGCCCGGGGTCCGGTCCACGTCGTACCGGCCGTCGCCGCCGGACAGGTAGCCGCGGTCGAGCATGACTCCCATCAGGGCCACCCCGAGCCGGCCCGCGAGGTGGTCGTAGCAGGTCCGGGCCTCGCGCAGCGCCCGCGCCCTGGTGTCCTGCGTCAGCGACCGGACCGGCGTGGCCGGCGCCACCTGCTGCAGGGCTTCGATCAGGCGGCCCACGTCCGGCCCGGCCAGCCGGTAATAACGGTGCCGGCCGTGCGTCTCCACGGTCAGCAGGGTCGCGTCGGTGAGCTTGCGCAGGTGGCTGCTGGCCGTGGCCGGGCTGACCCCGGCCTCGGACGCGAGCCGGCTGGCGGGCAGCGCCCGGCCGTCGCCCAGCGCGAGCAGGATGCGGCAGCGCGCCCGGTCCGCCACCAGCGATCCGATCGCGGCGATGTCGCTGTCGCCGGAGGCGCGTTCGGTGGAAACCTGGCTCATGGCTCCAGTCTAAGAAGCGGACGTTTCGACGACCGTCGAAGTTCAGTAGGCGGCCGGGGTGCCCAGGCGCATGCGCGGGGCCGGGCCGCCGCAACTCGGGCTGGGCTGGACCGGGCTGGGCGTCGGCCCCAGTTGCGGCACCGGCCGCAGGTCCGGCTGCCGGCCCGTCGTGGTCATGAGCCACTGACCGGTGGCCGGGTCGATGAACTCGATGTCGAAGCTGATCCGGCCGCAGGCCCGGCCGCCCGCTCCGTAGGCACCGCCGTACGGGTCCACCGACACCAGCCAGGCCAGCTGGGAGCGGCTCCTGTCGGTGCCGAACCCGAAGCCCTTGACCCGGGCCAGGCTCAGCCCGAGCACCTTCGAGCCGCGCGGCAGCTGGGACAACGCGGTCCGCACCGCCCTGGCCTGACTGGCCGCCGGGTGCGCCAGCGTCGAGCCCGGCGACGTCACCACGTCGATCCGGGCCGATGACCCGCTGGTCACCGCGTCCAGGACCGCGGCCGGAATTGCGGCCGCGCTCGAGGACCCCGGCGACGGCGCCGCCGGTGACACCGAAGGCGACGCGGTCGGTGCGGGCGACGCGGACGCTCCGGGGGAACCGCCCGCCGCCGTGGGCGCCCCCTGCGACCCGCAGGCCACCGCGGCCAGCACCAGGGCGCAGGCGGGCACGGCCCCCAGCCAGCGCACGCCGTTCCGCACGAATGTCTCCTCCGGGCCGTCACCTTTGGGCGGTTATCGTCGGTTGGACGCCGCCGGTCATGCCCAGGTTCCCTTCTATATCGAAGGTTGGTGGGTGGGAGCGGTGCCAATGCTGATGAATCGGACCGCCGCGGCCATGGCGGCCGGGTCGCCGCGCCCGAGTTCGGCCTGGGCCGCGGCCAGCGCGGGTACCGTCGGGATGCCTGCCGCCAGGCGGCGGTGGAACGCCACCATCAGCGGCACCGTCTCCGCGGTACGTGACCGGCAAGGTAGCGGTCGGGCCCGAGGACGGCCTGACCGCATCGTCGAGTTCAGCGGCACCGCGAACTGGGCGGGTGCTCGTTCGCGGCCGGAGTGGTGAGCGGAGTGGTCGCAGCCCGCACGGTACCGGGCCACCGTTCGGCCCGTGAGGCCCTGGCTGACCTGGAGCGGTCGCTGGCTGAGCAGCCGTGGACAGGCCTGCGGCTGTACCGGCCCGGCCCCCGGTCTGGACCGGCCGGCACCTTGCCTAAGCCCGCTGGGAGCTGAATGATGCGGGCAGGCCCCGTTCCCGCGAGCCGGCGGAGGACCTCGATGCGCGACGACCCGGCCGTCATTTCCCTGGTCACCCGGGCCCGGGATGGTGATCAGGCTGCCTGGAACGAGATCGTGGATCGGTACGCCCCGCTGGTCTGGGGGATCTGCCGGCGCTACCAGCTGAACCGGTCGGACACCGACGACGTGGCGCAGACCGTGTGGCTGCTGCTGGTGGAACAGCTCGACCGCCTCCGCCAGCCCGCGGCGCTGCCGGGCTGGATCGCCACCACCACCGCGCGCGAATGCCTGCGGGTGCTGCGGACGGCCAGCCGCCACGACCACGCCGAACTGCCCGCCGACGGGCGGCCGACCCGGGCCAGTCAACCCCCCTGACTGAGCAGGAAATCCTGGCCGCGGAGCTGAACGCCGCGGTCCGGGCCGCGTTCTTCCAGCTCCCCGATCGCTGCCGGGAGCTGCTGTCTCTGCTGATCAGCGACCCACCAATGTCGTACGAACAGATCAGCGACAAGCTGTCGGTCAAAATCGGCAGCATCGGCCCGCAGCGGGCCCGTTGCCTGGACCGGATGCGCCGCTACCCGGCCCTGGCCGCGTTCACCGACCGGAGCGGGCGCAGATCAGAGGCGGCTGGGATGCCTGGGATGTGGCGACGACGAGTTGCTGGCGCTGCTCCAGGACAGATGCGTGAGAACCGGGGAAGTGCCGCCCAGCTTAGCCAAGGCGGGCCGCAACGCGTTCGCCTGGCGGGGCATTGACGCGGAACTGGCCCAGCTCACCTACGACTCCGAGCTGGACCAGGCCGCCGCGGCCGGGGTCCGGGCCGAGGCCGCCTCGATCCGGGCCCTGACCTTCACCTCACCCCACCTGACCATCGAGCTGGAGGTCGGCGAGGACGCCCTGCTCGGCCAGCTGGTGCCGACCGGGGAGGGCACGATCGAGGTGCTGACCCAGGCCGGCGTGACCGCGCTCATCCCCGTGGATAAGGTGGGCTCTTTCCGGTCAGCCCCATCCCGGCCAGCCCGTTCCGCCTGCGCTGCCGCTCGGCGGCCGGTCCCAGCGTCGTGACCGGCTGGATAACGTTGTAATCGGGCCGCACCGGGTCAGCCCCGCAGAATGTCACCCGCGTAAAGTCACATGGTGCAGTTGGACCAGCTTGTCGCGGGTATCCGCGCCTGTACCACCTGGCCGAGGCGGGCAGCTGGCCATCCGGGCCCGGGGCGGGGTGTGCTGGGCACGGCCGATCTGGTGGTGAGTTCCGGCGGGGGACGTGCGGGCCGCCGTCTTGGACCAGCCGCGGACCCGGAACTTCGTGCTCACCCACCCGCGGCTCGGGCAGGTGGTCATCCGGGATAAGGTGCCGCTGCGCCGCCGTCGGGCGTGACGGGGCAGTACCCGACCGGATGCTCGGCCACGGTCAGCGGGTGCTCGGCGGCCAGCGCCTCGATGTAGGGTCCCGGGTCGGGCCGCTCGCCGGTGCCGTGGAACACCACGCTGTCCGCCCCGGCCTCGCCCAGCGTCGCCGCCCGTTCCAGCAGCCGTTCCGCCAGCGGCTCGCCGGCCACGTCCAGCTCGGTGAACATGGTCACGTGGATGGCCCCGTCCCGGCCGGCCGCGGCCCGGCCCTCGGCCAGCAGTTCCCGGGCCGCCCGGAGGCCCGCGCGGTGTCCACGCCGTCCAGGATGACCCCGTCGGCCAGCTCCCCGGCCAGCCGCAGCGTCCGCGGCCCGCGCGCGCCCACCAGCACCGGCGGCACCTGCTCGGGTGGCCAGTCCAGCTCCACCTGGTCCAGTTGCACGTAGCGGCCGTCCGCCGTCACCGTGCCGCCGTGCAGCAGATCCCGGACGGCCTCCGTGTACTCGCGCAGCAACGTCATGGGCGACGGCACCGCCGCACCAATTTGCGCCATCCACTGCTGCACGCCGTGCCCCAGGCCCGGCATCAACCGCCCGGCCACAGCCGGGCCAGGGTGGCGATCTCCATGGCGGCCAGGGCCGGGTTGCGCAGCGGGACCGGCAGCAGCCCCACCCCCACCTTGATCCGGTTCGAGCAGCTCAGCGCGGCGGCCGCGGTGGTCAGGCCGCCCTCGGCGAAGCAGTCCTCCCACAGCCACAGTTCGGCGATCCCGGCCCGGTCCGCCGCCTGCACCGCGGCCCGCAGGCCCTCCGGTGGTGACTGCGGCCGGAACGTCACCCCGAGCGACGGGCTTTCAGGCAAGGTCGGCCCCTTTCTTCGGTCGGTCGCCCGTCGTGTCCTGCAGGTAGCGCAGCACGGCCAGCACCCGCCGGTTGTCGTCGGCGTCCAGCGGCAGGTCCAGCTTCATGAAGATGCTGTTGATGTGCTTGTCCACGGCCTTGCCGGTGATGAACATGGCCCCGGCGATGGCCGCGTTGGACCGCCCCTCGGCGATCAGCCCCATCACCTCGCGCTCCCGGGCGGTCAGCCGGCCCATCGGCCCGCGCCGCCCGGCCGCTCGTGCTGGGACAGCAGCACCTCGACCACCTTGGGGTCGAGCACGGTGCCGCCCGCCGCCACCCGGCGAACCGCGTCCACGAACGCCAGCACGTCCGACACCCGGTCCTTGAGCAGGTAGCCGACGCCCTCGGTGCCGTCCTGCATCAGCTCGCGGGCGTACAGCTGCTCGACGTACTGGCTGAGCACCAGCACCGGCAGACCGGGCCGCTTGGCCCGGGCCTCGATCGCGGCCACCAGGCCCTCGTTGGTGAACGTGGGCGGCATCCGGACGTCCATGATCACCACGTCGACCGGCTGCTGCTCTTCGAGCGCCGCGGCCAGCGGCCACCGGGTCGCCGACCTCGGCCACCACCTCGAAGTCGTGGGCCCGCAGCAGCCGGGCCAGGCCGTCCCGGAGCAGGGCTAGGTCTTCGGCGATGACAACTCGCACGGCACCTCCATCGTGACGGCGGTCGGGCCGCCCGCCGGGCTGATCATGGCCAGCGTGCCGTCGAACGACTCCAGCCGCCGGGCCACGCCCTGCAGCCCGGTGCCGGCGTCGAGGCGGGCACCGCCCTGGCCATTGTCGCCGACCGTGACCGACAGCAGGCCCGCGCCGTGCCGCAGTTCGATCCAGGCCGCCGAGGCCCCGCTGTGCTTGACCACGTTGGCCAGGCATTCGGCCGCGGTGAAGTACACCGCCGACTCGACCGGCACCGGGGGCCGCCCGGGCAGGGTGCCGTCGATCGCCACCGGCACCGCCACGTCCAGGGCCAGCGCCCGGATCGCGCCCTCCAGGCCCCGGTCGGCCAGCACCGGCGGCTGGATGCCGCGCATCACCGTGCGCAGGTCGTCCAGGGCGGCCAGCGTGGTCGACCGGGCCTCGGTCAGCAGCCCCGGCAGCTCAGCCGGCTTGCTGGCCAGCAGCGACTCGGCCAGCCCGAGGCTCATGGCCACCGACACCAGCCGGGCCTGGGCGCCGTCGTGCAGGTCCCGCTCGATGCGCTGCAGCTCGGTGGCCTGGATGTCGAGCGCGCCCCGCCGGGTCCGGGTCAGCACGTCGACCCGCTCGGCCAGTTCCTGCTCCCGCGCGCCGGACTGGCCCCGGACCAGCCAGTAGTGCAGGGCCAGCGGCACGGCCAGGCCCAGGATCGGCCACACCGGCCAGAAGTAGTGGAAGCCGGCCAGCATCCAGATGACCAGCAACATGACCGCGAGCGCGAACGACACCGAGGTGTGGGTGGCCAGGAACCGCTGGCCCCTGGGCACCCGCAGGCCCCACATGATCGCGCCCTGGAACCAGAGCGGGACGCCGAGCCCGAACCACACCCAGGCCGGCCAGAAGTGCCCGTGCGCGCCGGTCAGGACCAGCCGAGGGCCAGGCCGCCGCCGATGAGCACCGAGAACGCGATCTCGAACCGGAGGAACGCCCGCCAGCGCGGATACGGCCGCCCGGGGTACCTGGGCAGGCCTGGCTCGGCGTCGACGCTCACGGTACCGACGATAAACGACGGCCGGCCCCCTGGGTATTTTCCGGCCGCCCTGGCATCAAAAGGGGGGTTAACCCCCACCGCAAGATGGGTGACAGTCCCCTGGCGCGGCGGGTGCCCGTTAATAGCGTCTTGTTCATGCCGCAGCGACCGATGAATCCAGGCCCCACCGGGGGTCTATTCCACGACGAAATCAAGGTGCGCGGAATACCCGCCGCGCGGCACGGTGTTCTTGATGGCCTGAACGGGGGAGAGCGATGATCGCGATCGTGTGGGCGCTGACCGCGGCCGCGCTCTACGGCACGGGCGCCGCGCTCCAGCAGCACCAGGCGGCCACCGCGCCGGACGACACGGCGGGCCGGCCGAGCCTGCTGCTGCTGCTCATGCGCCGGCCGTGGTGGCTGCTGGGCATCGTCGGCGAGCTCGGGGGCTTCGCCACCCACGCCATCGCGCTGAAGTCCGGCCCGCTGACCGTGGTGCAGATGCTGCTGGCCTCCTCGCTGGTGTTCAGCGTGGGCACCGTGCACCTGCGTTCCGGGCGCCGGCCGAGCGCGGCCACCTGGGCCGCGGTGATGGCGGTGGTGGCCGGCATCGGCTCCTTCGTGTGCCTGACCTCACCCACCCTGGAGCAGTCCCAGGGCCTGCCCCAGCACGCCGGCCTGGCCGCCATCTGCCTGGGCGTGATCGCGCTGCCGTTCGCCGCGCTGGCCTGCTCAGCCGGGGCCGCCGCCGGGCGCTGCTGCTGGCCGTGGGCGCGGGCCTGGCCGACACCTGCATCGCCGTGGTCACCATGACCTTCACCCACAGCCTCGGCCACGGCCTGGGCGGGATGCTGACCTCCTGGCCGACCTACGCGCTGGCCATCGGCGGCCCGGTCTCCCTGCTGCTGACCCAGACCGCCTACCAGGCGGGCTGCCCGATGATCTCGCTGCCCGTCATCACCGTGGTCAGCCCCATGGCCAGCCTGGCCGTCGGGGTCGGGCTGCTGGGCGAGACCACCCGCCTGACCGCGCTCAGCGGCGCCGGCGTCGGCCTGGCCGTCCTGGTCACCGCGGCGGGCCTGGTCTCCCTGGCCCGTACGGCCTCGGTCCAGCCGGCCACGGCCGACGGCACCGCTCCCTCCTGCTTCCCGGCCCGCCCGGCTGACCGCCGCCCGGTCACCCGCGTCCGGCGCCAGCCGGTCCTGGTGGGGCACCTGCGCACCGTTTCCCGGCAGGTGGCGGCCATGGCCAAGCCGGCCTTCGGCAGCCTGGCCTTCTGGACCTTCCCGGCCTGGGGGACCAGCCCGTACTGGGAGAGCATCCCGTACGGCCACCCCGGCCCCTCGCCCGTGCACGCTCACGCTGGGCCCCCGGCCCCCTGAGCGCGCCTTCGACCCAGAGCCCCGCCCGGTCCCGTGCCCGGGCGGGGCTCGGCTTTGACGTCCTGGCCCTGACCAGCTTCGTGGTGCTGGGCCTGCCGGACGGCATGCTCGGGCCGGCCTGGCCCGCGATGCGGGCCACGTTCGGCGCCCCCATCGCCGATCTCGGGCTGATCCTGCTGGTCACCACGGTCGGCTCGGTCGCCGTGACCGCGTTCGTGGGGCGGCTGATCCGGCGCCTGGGCGTGCCCGCGCTGCTGTCCGCGGCCGGCCTGTGCGCCGCCCTCGGCGCGGTCGCCTTCGCGCTCGCCCCCGGCCTGTGGCTGGTGCTGGGCGTCACCGTGCTGGTCGGGGTGGCGGCCGGCATGATGGACGGCGGCCTGAACACCGCGGTCGGCCTGGCCGGGCGGCCGCGCCTGCTGAACCTGCTGCACGCCGCCTACGGCGTGGGCACCACCATCGGCCCGCTGCTGGTCACGGCGGCCATCGTCACCGGCTCCTGGCGGCCCGCCTACGCCGCGCTGGCGGCGTTCAACGTGGTCATGGCCGCCTTCTGGCTCCGCCAGCGCCGCCGCGACCTCCGCCGAGCCCCGCCCCCGCTCCCAGCAACCCCTCCGAAACAGCACCACATGGCCCGGCCCTCACCCGAGTGAGGCCTGGTCCCGGCGCCGGTCCTCGGCCGCGGTGATCGCGGGCATGCTGATCTTCTTCGTCTACACCGGAGTGGAAGTCGGCGCGGGCCAGTGGGAGGCCAGTTACTGCCGTGGTCACCTCGGCCTGTCCGCCTCGGCGGCCGGGATCGCCACCTTCGGCTACTGGGCCGCGCTGACCGGGGTCCGCATCCTGCTGGCCGTGCTGCCGCGCCCGGTGCCGATGGTCCGCGTGGTCCGCTGGGGCAGCGCCCTGGGCGCCGTCGGCGCCGCCCTGATCTGGTGGCAGCCCGACCGCGCCGTGGCCCTGGGCGGCTTCGTCCTGCTTGGCGCGGCCCTGGCCGGCGTGTTCCCGGCCCTGATCGGCCTCACCCCGGCCCGCATCGGCCGCCGCCGCGCCGAGCACGCCATCGCCTGGCAGGTCGGCGCGGCCGCCGCCGGCGGCTCCGGCCTGTCCGCCCTCATGGGCCTCCTGATCGGCGTCGCCGGCCTCCAGATCCTCGGCCCCGCCCTCACCCTCCTGGCCGTGCTCCTCATCATCGGCAACACCCTCCTGGCCCGCGTCGCCCCCGTCGTCCCCGACCCCGGGTACGTCCCTCCGATGGACGACTTCTTCGCCACCCTGTCCCCGTGGTGGCCGCCGGGCCGGGAGGACCTCCACTGGCACCTGCTACCTGACCGGGCCCGGCTCGCTGCCGAACTCACCGGCCCGTACCGGGACCTCACCCACCTCCCCGGCCTGGCCCCGGTCGACCCGCGCTGGTGCCACATCACCGTCCAGGACATCGCCCCCGCCGAGTCCATTTCCCCGGCCGAGCTGGACTCGCTGATCGCCCGGACACGCCAGTCGTGCCGGGCGATCGCCCCCGCCGAGCTGACCATCGGCCCACCCGAGGTGTCCCGGCACGGCCTGGTCGGCCCGGTGCTCCCAGCCGACCGGGTCCGCCCGCTGTGGGAGCTGACCGTGGCCGCGTCCCAGCAGGTCACCGGCACCCGGTTCCCGATCCGCCCGGCCGAGTACCGCCCGCACCTGACCCTGGCCTACGGCGTCGCCCGCACCGGCGATGACTCCCTGCAGAACTGGCTGGCCACCCACCCCGCCCGCACCATGACCTTCACCGCCACCCACCTGGCCCTGGTCGCCCAGTCCCACGACGGCGCCCGCGCCATCACCTGGCGTCCCATCACCACCGTGCCCCTCACCGGCCCCCGCTGAAACGGCACCCGGTTACCAGGGCACGACTCCGGCGTCGTCGAAGAAGCCGCCGGTGGGCCCGTCGTCGGGCAGGGTGGCGAGGTGGATGGCGATGGCCGCGCCCTGCTCGGGGGTGCGGGTGCCGCGGAAGCCGTTCAGGTCGGTCGCCGTGTAGCCCGGGCAGCCCAGGTTGATCAGGATGCTGGTGCCGGCCAGTTCCTTGGCGTACTGGATGGTCACGGCGTTGAGGAAGGTCTTCGAGGCCGAGTAGGCGGCCGAGATCGGGCCGACCTCGGCGCCCGGGGTGGTCTGCAGGGTCAGCGAGCCGACCGAACTGGACATGTTCACGATCCGCGGCGACGCCGACCGGCGCAGCAGCGGCAGCATGGCGTTGGTGACCCGGATGACCCCGATCACGTTGGTCTCCACCGCCGTCCGGACCGTCTCCGGGGCGACCCGGGTCGGCTCCTGGGGCGGCCCGCCGGTCACCCCGGCGTTGTTGACCAGCACGTCCAGGCGGCCGGCCCGGTCCTCGATCAGCCGGGCGGCCGCGGCCACGCTCTCGTCGTCGGTCACGTCCAGCGCCACGCCGAACACGTCGGCCCCGCCCGCGCGCAGCTTCTGCACGGCCTCGTCCCGCCGCCCGTCGTCCCGGGCGCCGACCCCCACGGTCCAGCCCAGGGCGCCCAGGCCGGCCGCGATCTCGAATCCGATCCCCTTGTTCGCGCCGGTGACCAGCGCGATCGTCTGTTCACTCATGTCTTCGAGCCTGCCGCCAGCCGGGCCGGCCGTCCAACACCGTCTCGGTGGGCTGTGATACCGCACGGGTATTTATCAGTGGAGGGTCCGTCGTAGGCTGGGACCATGGAGACCCGCGAGCTCCGCTACTTCGTGGCCGTCGCCGAGGAGCTGCACTTCGGGCGGGCCGCCGAGCGGCTCGGCATCGCCCAGCCCCCGCTGTCCCGGGCCATCCAGCAGCTCGAACGCCGGCTCGGGGTGACGCTGCTGGAACGGACCCGGCGCTCGGTCACGCTGACCGAGGCCGGGTCGGTCCTGCTCCGCGAGGGCCGCGCCGCCCTGGACGCGGTCGACGCCGCCGATCGCCGGACCCGCCGCGCCGCCCCGGCCGCCGGTCCGCCCAGGCTGGTCCTGGTCACCAAGGCCGGCGCGGAGAGCGAGCTGCTGGCCAAGCTGCTCGACGCCTACGCCACCGAGCCGGACGCGGCCGAGGTCGACGTGCTCCTGTGCGGTCCCGGCGAGCAGGAACGCCTGCTGCGCGACGGCCGGGCCGACGTGGGCCTGCTGCACCGCCCGTTCGACTCCACCGCCGGTTTCGACGTCGAAGAGCTCGGCACCCAGGGCCAGGTCGTGATCCTGCCCGCCGGTCATCCGCTCACCACGCGGCCGCACGTGACCACGGCCGAGGTGGCGGCCCTGCCCGGCCTGCCGCTGCCGCGCTGGCCCGGCGTGGACGGCCGCTACCCGGACGGCCCCGGCCCCAAGGTCCGCGACCATACCCAGCTGCTCCAGCTGATCGCCCTCGGCCGCGCCTGCTCGATCCTGCCCGAGTCGGCCGGGGCCTACCTGCCCGACGACCTCGCCGCCGTCCCGGTGCCCGACGCGCCCCCGGTGACCACGGTCATCGCCTGGCCCCCGCACAGCCGCTCCCAGCCACTCGCCACCCTGGTCCGGACCGCCACCCGCCTCTAGCTGGGCTCAGCTGGCCTGGGCGAGAGCCATCTCGGCTGGAGCGCTGGCCCGGCCCGCGCCGAGCACGGGCCGGAGGAACCGGCCCGTGTGCGACGCCGGCACCGAAGCCACCTGCTCCGGTGTCCCCTCGGCCACCACCAGACCGCCGTCCGGCCCGGCCTCGGGTCCGAGGTCGATGACCCAGTCCGCGGTCTTGATCACGTCGAGGTTGTGCTCGATGACCACCACCGTGTTGCCCAGGTCGACCAGCGCGTGCAGCACGCCCAGCAGGGTGCGCACGTCGTCGGGGTGCAGCCCGGTGGTCGGCTCGTCCAGCACGTACAGGGTCCGGCCGGTCGAACGCTTCTGCAGCTCGGCCGCCAGCTTGACCCGCTGGGCTTCGCCACCGGACAGCGTGGTCGCGGGCTGGCCCAGCCGGACGTAGCCCAGGCCCACCTTGTTCAGCGCGCTCAGCCGCCGCGCGATCCGCTGGATCGGGGCGAAGAACTCGAGCGCCTCGGCGATCGTCATGTCGAGCACCTCGGCGATGTTCTTGCCCTTGTACCGGACCTCCAGGGTGTCCCGGTTGTACCGGGCCCCGTGGCACACCTCGCACGGCACGTACACGTCGGGCAGGAAGTTCATCTCGATCCGGACCGTGCCCTCGCCCGCGCAGTGCTCGCACCGGCCGCCCTTGACGTTGAACGAGAAGCGGCCCGGCTGATAACCGCGCACCTTGGCCGCGGTCGTCTCCGCGAACAGCTCCCGGATACTGTCGAACACCCCGGTGTAGGTGGCCGGGTTCGACCGTGGGCTCCGCCCGATCGGCGACTGGTCGACCCCGATCACGTTGTCGATCTGGTCGCCGCCGGTGACCCGGGTGTGCCGCCCGGGGCCAGCCGGGCTCTTGTTCACCTGGTTGGCCAGGGCCGGGTAGAGGATGTCGTTGACCAGCGACGACTTGCCCGAACCAGAGACGCCGGTGACCGCCGTGAACGTACCCAGCGGGAACGCCACGTCCAGGTCGCGCAGGTTGTGCTCGCGAGCGCCGCTGACCACGATCTCCTGGCCCGCCTGCCGTGGCCGCCGCTGGGCCGGCACCTCGATCCGCCGCCGCCCCGACAGGTAGGCCCCGGTGATCGACTCCGGTGACCGCTCCAGGTCCGCGACCGGGCCGCTGAACACCACCTGGCCACCCTCGCGGCCGGCCTTCGGGCCGATGTCGACCACCCAGTCGGCGGCCCGGATCGTGTCCTCGTCGTGCTCGACCACGATCAGCGTGTTGCCCAGGTCGCGCAGCCGGGTCAGCGTGCCGATCAGCTGCTGGTTGTCCCGCTGGTGCAGCCCGATCGACGGCTCGTCCAGCACGTACAGCACGCCGGACAGCCCGGAGCCGATCTGGGTCGCCAGCCGGATCCGCTGCGCCTCCCCGCCGGCCAGGGTCGCGGCCGGCCGGTCCAGCGACAGGTACCCCAGGCCGACGTCGGTCAGGAACCCGAGCCGGGCGCCCGCCTCCTGCCGGACCCGGGCGCTGATCTGCTCATCACGCGCGCTCAGGGTCAGCCCGGACAGCCACCGCGCCGACTCGCGCACCGGCATCGCGGCCACGTCCGCGATCGAGGCGCCCGCGATGGTGACGGCCAGGATCTCCGGCCGCAGCCGGGCCCCGCCGCACGCCGGGCACGGCACCGCCCGCATGTAGCCCTCGAACTTCTCCCGGGCCGAGTCCGACTCGGCTTCGGCGTACCGGCGCTCGATCCAGGGCAGCACGCCCTCGAACCGCACCCGGTACGTGCGGTCGCGCCCGGACCGGGTCCGGTAACTGACCATTCCCGCACCTGCTCGCCGGTGCCGTGCAGCACCGCGTCCCGGGCCGCCTCGGGCAGTTCGTCCCACGGCGTGTCCAGGCTGAACCCGCCGGACTCCGCGGCCGCCTGCAGCAGCCGGGTGAAGTACTCCCGCTCCTGCCAGTTCGCCCACGGCGCGACCGCACCCTTGCTCAGGGGTTTGCTGCCGTCCGGCACGGCCAGCGCCGGGTCGGCCTCCATCTGGGTGCCCAGGCCCCCGCACACCGGGCAGGCGCCCTGCGGCGAATTGAACGAGAACGCCCGCGGCTCCAGCTCATCGTCCAGGCTCACCGGGTGACCGTTGGGGCAGGACAGGTGCTCGGAGAACCGCCGTTCCCGCTCCGGGTCGTCGGCGGGCCGGTCCACCAGTTCGGCCAGGACCACACCGTCGGCCAGCTTGAGCGCGGTCTCGACCGAGTCGGTGATTCGCGCCCGGCTGGAATCCCTGACCACCAATCGGTCGACTACCACTTCTATGGAAGGTCTCGTGCCCGGGTCCAGGGCCGGCGCGGCGTCCAGGGCGTACACGGCCCCGTCCACCCGCACGCGGGCGTACCCCTTGTTGCGCAGGTCCTCGAACACGTCCTCCCCGTCCGGCCGTACGTCCGGCGTGACCGGGGCCAGCAGGTAGAACCGGGTCCCTTCCGGCAGGTCGAGCAGCTCATCCACGATCTGCTGCGGCGTCTGCCGGCTGATCAGCGCCCCGCACACCGGGCAGTGCGGCTGACCGATCCGCGCCCACAACAGGCGCAGGTGGTCGTAGATCTCGGTGATCGTGCCCACCGTCGACCGGGGGTTGCGCGACCCGGACTTCTGGTCGATCGCCACCGCCGGGGCCAGCCCCTCGATCGCGTCGACATCGGGCTTGTCCAGCTGGCCCAGGAACTGGCGGGCATAGGCCGACAGGGACTCGACGTACCGGCGCTGACCCTCGGCGAAGATCGTGTCAAAGGCCAGGCTCGACTTGCCCGAGCCGGACAGGCCGGTAAAAACGATCATGGCGTCGCGCGGCAGGTCCAGATCAACGTTACGCAGGTTGTGCTCACGCGCACCACGGACAATCAAACGGTTCTTCACAAGCAGCTTTCTGACGGGTGGTGGCGGCTCCACCCCGACCCTTTTAGAACACTTTTCCCGGCCTGTTCCTTCCCGCTTGAGGGGCACGGGAACCGTTGCCTGTGCTGGCTTACCGGGCTGGTCAGCGGCGTGAGGACACCAGCGTCGCGAACACCACGGTGCTGCTCAGGTAATGGCCGGTGTTGAAGTCGAATGCGCCACCGCAGGTAATGAGATGCAGCGCCGCGTAGCGGGACCCGCCGTAAATGGTTTTGGTCGGGAAATCGTCCTTGGCGTACTCGCGCACCCCGGTCACCCGGAAAACGGCGGTCACCCCGTCGGCCAATGTGACATCGATGCTGTTTCCCGGCCGCAGCGCGCCGAGACGGAAAAACACCGCCGGTCCCTTCAGGGTGTCGACGTGCCCTTCAATGACCGACGAGCCGATCTCCCCGGGGGTCACCGAGTACCTGTACCAGGCCGCTTCCATGGGCCGGTTGTAGACCGACGGAACCTGAATGGTGCCGTCCTGGTTCAGGCCCAGATGCAGCAGGCTGGACCGCACGCCAATGGCCGGGATGCTGACGGCCACCGGCTCTGAGCGCGGCAGCCGGGGGCCCCGGGCGCCGGCCGTCGACCCGGCCGCGCCCTGGCCGGGCTGCGGCGCATGCACCTGGGACAGCGCGGCCACCCCGAAGGCGGCGGCCCCGCCCACGATCAGCAGCACGGCCGCCACCCCGGCCAGCCGGGCCCGCCAGTTGACCGGCGGCCGCGGCGGCGGCGAGAAGCCGGCGCCGGACGTAAAGACGACACGAAACCCGGCTATGCGCCGCCACTCGGGCTCCGCCAATGCCGTCCCTCCCGCCGTCTTCCCCCAAAGGCCCTGCTCGCGTAGCCTAATATTCCAGTGGAAAATAGGCCATTGCGCACCCGTGCCGCCCACCCGGCGTCCTATTTTGCCGGGGGCGCTTTTGGAGTGCCGCTCGCGGTCCGGTCCGGCCGCCGTTACGCTTGCCACGCCGTTTCTTCAGCGAATGCCGGTTTGTTTAAAGCCAGGATGGGGAACAGCCCATCATCGCTCGGATAATCCGGGGTAATCGGGAGGTTTCATGCGGATCCCAGCGAGGCTGGCCGCCGTGTTGTGCAGCACCGTGACGGTGTTCGCCGCGCTGGCCACCTCGGCCTGCACCGGGTCCACAGGATCGCCGAACGCCAACGGCTCGGGGTCGGCCACCTTCTTCACGGCCAACGCCCCGGGCTCCGGCACCGCCAGCGGCGGCTCCGGCTCCGGTTCGGGCTCCGCCCTGCCGGTCACCCCCACCCCCACCCCGAGCGCGGTGCCCTCGGCCTCCCCGTCCCCGTCACCCAGCCCGTCGGCGGTGGCCCCGATCGGTGCCCCGTCCACCGGTGGCGGTGGCACGGCCGGCCTGCAGCACGTGACGCTGTTCGGTCTCGGCGCCCTGGCCGTGCTGGCCGGCCTGGCCAGCCTCATCTACCGCCGCCGCGCCCTGCGCCGCTGAGGTGGACCGTTAGCCCTGGACCTGGAGTTCGAGCGGGGTGATCCCGCCCGCGCTGATCGGCACGATGTCCATCGGGCAGGCGGACAACACGACCAGGCTGTCCCGCTCGGCCCGGAACGCGATGAAGTCACCCGGACGGCTGGACGCCGGGTGTGAGACCAGCGTCCCGTCCGGTTCCGGCCGCACGTCCATGAACACGTTCAGCGGCTGCGGCACCGCGGCCACCTCGATACCGTGCGCCCGCAACGCCTCGGCCAGGTTCCCGGCGCAGGACCGGTGCCCGGGCGCGGCCCCCAGCCCGGCGTAGCGGGCCGGGTCGCAGGCCGCGTAGAGCGTGTCGTGCCGGCCCGGCGAGGTGTCCTCGACCACGGTCAGGATCGGCCGCCGCCGGTTGGTCAGCACCGGGTCGCCCGGCCGCGGGAACAGCTTCCTGATGGCCGGCCGGGTGTGCTCCGCGCTCGCATACTCGCTGGCGTCCATGGCATCGAACGCGAACAGGTCCCCGACCTGCCCGCCCGCCACGTCGGTCACCCGCACGACCTGCCCGGCCCGCAGCCGGACCGCGCGCCCTTCACCCCCTGGCACCCGCACCGTCTCGGCCACGTCCCTACTATCGCAGCATGAGCTCCCACCAGACCACGCCGTCCGGGCTGCCCCGGGCCCGCTCGATCGGGATTCCGTTCGACGGGGAGCCCGGGCGCAGCAACGCGATCACCGACGTGGGCGGGGTCGAGGTCGGCTACGTGACCCTGGTCGAGGGGTCGGGGCCGATGCGGGTGGGGGAGGGTCCGGTGCGGACCGGGGTCACCGCGATCCTGGCCCGCGGCCGCGACGGCTGGGGGACCGGCTGCGCGGCCGGGTTCCACTCCTTCAACGGCAACGGTGAGCTGACCGCCTCCCACTGGCTGGCCGAGACCGGCATCTTGTCCTCGGCCGCGCTGATCACCAACACCTACGCGGTCGGGACCGCTCACCGCGGGGTGGTGGACTGGATCAACCAGAACCGCCCCGGCCAGCTGCCGTGGGAGTTCCCGGTCATCGCCGAGACCTACGACGGCTACCTCAACGACGTCAGCGGCGCCCACGTCACCCCGGGGCACGCGGTCACCGCCATCGACCGGGCCCGCGGCGGTCCCATCGACGAGGGATCGGTGGGCGGCGGCACCGGCATGTGCTGCTACGGCTACAAGGGCGGCAGCGGCACCGCCTCCCGGCTGGTGCCGATCGGCGCGGGCACCTGGACCGTGGGCGCGTTCGTGCAGGCCAACTTCGGCCGCCGCCGTCAGCTGACCATCGCCGGGCACCCGGTCGGGAAGGACCTGCTGGACGACAACCCGCTGGAAGAGACCGACTGGTTCCTGCCCGCGGGGTCCGGCTCGGTCATCGCGGTGGTGGCCACCGACGCGCCGCTGCTGCCGCACCAGTGCTCGGCCCTGGCCCGCCGCTGCACGCTGGGCATCGGCCGGACCGGGACCAGCGGATCGCACAGCTCCGGCGACATCTTCCTGGCCTTCTCCACCGCCAACCCCGGCCAGCTGAGCAGCGAGGCCGGACCGGACTCACCCCAGCCCGGCCAGCTGCGCCAGCTGGACTTCCTGGGCTGGGACGACATCGACCCGCTGTTCGAGGCCACCGTCCAGGCGGTCGAGGAAGCCGTCCTCAACGCGCTGGTGGCCAACACCGAGATGACCGGCCGCGACGGCCACCGGATGCCCGCCCTGCCCCGCGACCGGGTCGCGGCCCTGCTGGCCTAGGCGCTTACGGTGCTCAGGCTGACCCCGGTCAGCTTTTCGGCCTCGGCCCACAGCCGTGCGGCCACGGCGGCGTCGCGGGCCCGGCGCGGCGGCTTCACCAGGACCGTCGGCCCGACCAGCCCGCCCCGGCTCCCCGGCCCGTAGTAGCCGCCGTTGACCGCGTCCGGGCTGGTCGCCGCGTACAGCATCGGATCGGTGCCGGTCTGCACCTCTTGCGACAGCAGCCGGGTGCCGAGCTGCAACGGTGACCACCGGGCTTCGGCCCGGCCCAGGTTCGGCCCGCTGGTCTGCAGGTTGGTCCGGGTGAAGCCGGGGTGCGCGGCCGTGCTCAGCAGGTCCCAGTCCCGCTCGAACGCCAGCGCGGCCAGGTGCTGGGTCAGCATCAGGTCGGCCAGCTTGGACTGGCAGTAGGCGGGCCAGGCGCGGTACCGGCGGCTCCACTGCAGGTCATCGAAGTGAATCCGGCCCACGTTGGCCATCCCGCTGCTCATCGTGGCCACCCGGGGCGCGGGCCCTTCCAGCAGCAGCGGCAGCAGCCGCACGGTCAGCGCGAACGGCCCGAGGAAGTTGCTGCCGAACTGCAGCTCGAACCCGTCGGCGGTGGCCGTCCGGTCCGGCACCGCCATCACGCCGGCGTTGTTGATGAGCACGTCCACCGGCCGGCCGTCGGCGATCAGCCCGTCGGAGAACTCGGCCACCGAGGCCAGGTCGGCCAGGTCGACCCGGCGCACCTCCAGCTGGGCCTCGGGATACTCGGCCAGGAGGCCGGCCCGGGCCTGCTCGCCCTTGGCCATCGTGCGGACGGCCATGATCACGTGCGCCCCGGCCGCGCCCAGCCGTCGCGCGGCCTCCCGGCCGGTGCCGCTGTTGGCTCCGGTGATGACGACCAGCTTCCCGGCCTGGTCCGGAACTGAGTACATGACTGCCTCCGCGCCCTCTATAAGACCATCGGTCTTTTACATTTCCGAAGCTAGCAGACCGCTGGTCTCTACACAAGGGACCGTCGGTCTGTAAAATGCCGGGCATGACCGTGTTCCAGCGGGCCCGCAGCGCCGAGCAACGGGAGGTGCGCCGCCGCGCCATCCTCGACACCGCGGCCGCCATGCTGGCCGAGATGCCGGTGGCCGACGTCACGCTGAACGAGCTCAGCCGCCGCGTCGGCCTGGCCAAGTCCAACGTGCTGCGCTACTTCGAGTCCCGCGAGGCCGTGCTCCTCGAACTGCTCGGCGCCGCCTGGCAGGACTGGCTGGGGGCCCTGGCCGGTGACCTGGACGGAGCGGTGACGGCGTCCGCTCCGGTCGCGACCCGCGGTGACCAGGTGGCGGCCACGATGGCCCGATCGCTGGCGGCCCGCCCCGTGCTGTGCGATCTGGTCAGCGCCCAGGCCACCGTGCTCGAACGCAACGTCTCCCCGCAGGTCGCCGCCACCTACAAGCGCGCCACCATCGCCGGCCTGGCCGATCTGGGGGTCCTGCTGCGCCGCCACCTCCCGGAACTCGGCGAGCCCGAAAGCTTCCGCCTGGCCGGCGCCACCCTGCTCAGCACCGGGGCGCTGTGGCCGCAGTGCCAGCCGTCCGCGGCCATGCTGGCCGCTTACGAGGCCGACCCCAGCCTGGCCGTCCTCCGCCTCGACTTCGCCGCCGCCCTCCGCGAGCTGCTCGAAACGCTCGTCTCCGGCGTCCTGGCCCGGGCCGGCCGGTGACCCCGGCTCCCGGCATTCGGGAAAAATAGCAGCCCGGGCCGCGCCATCCGGCCACACTGTTCAGGCGTCACATACACATCCGGGGCCCACCGATCTGCCCTGGCCAGCGCTCTGGGGGAACGTTGAGCGAGCAGGACCGGCCCCGCCCCGACCTCCCGGCGCCTCCCGGCGGCCTTCCGGCCGGGGCCGAAGTCGCCGGCTACCGGGTCGAGGAGCAGATCGGCCACGGCGGCATGGCCGTCATCTACCGGGCCCGCGATGCCCGGCTGGAGCGGGACGTCGCGCTGAAGATCCTGGCCCCGCGCTACGCCCGGGACGACGCGTTCCAGCGCCGCTTCATCCGGGAGTCCCGGGCCGCCGCCGCCGTCGACCACCCGCACATCATCCCGATCTTCGCGGCCGGTGAGTCCGGCGGCGTCCTGTTCATCGCCATGCGCTACGTGCCCGGCGGCGACGTGCGCACGCTCATGGCCGGGGAAGGCCTGCTGGCCCCGGCCCGGGCCGACCGCATCGTGACCCAGGTGGCGTCGGCGCTGGACGCGGCCCATCAGCACGGGCTGGTCCACCGCGACATCAAGCCCAGCAACATGCTGCTCGACCTGACCGCGGGCCGCGACGAACTGCACGTGTACCTGGCCGACTTCGGGCTCAGCAAGCGGGTCCTGTCGGTCACCGGGATCACCGCCGCCGGGCAGTTCCTGGGCACGCCGTCCTACATGGCGCCCGAGCAGATCCAGGGCGGCACCGTGGACGGCCGGGCCGACCAGTACGCGCTGGCCTGCACGGTGTTCGAGATGCTGGCCGGCGTCCCGCCGTTCGATCGCGACGACGACATGGCCGTCGTGTGGGCCCACCTGTCCGACCCGCCGCCGCCGGTGTCGGCCCGGCGGCCCGACCTGCCCGCCGCCGTCGACGCGGTGCTGGCCCGGGCGCTGGCCAAGGCCCCGGAGGACCGCTTCCCGAGCTGCCTGGCCTTCGCCGGGGCGCTGCGGGACGCGCTCGGCCTGGGGCGCGTCCCGGCCCGGCCGGCCAGCCCGCCCACCCGCCAGGAGGCCGCGGTCCCGGTCGGGCCGGTCACCGAGACCATGGCCCAGCTGTCCGGTGATCAGCTCGGCCTGCCGCCCGCGGCGACCATGCCCGGACCGGCGCGGGTCCGGCGCGGCCCGGCCCGGTCCCGGCCCTGGTGGCGCACGCCCGCCGCGCTGATCGTGGCCGCCTGCCTGGTCGCCGGGGGTGCGGCCGGGGGAGTGGTGGCCGCGCTGAGCGGTGGCGGGTCCGGCGGCCCCGAGAAGACCTCCAACGCCGCCAACGGTGTGGCGGCCCCGGCCGCCCCCACCGTCCCCGGCTGCACCACAGCGGTGGCCACGGCCAAGAACCTGACCGGCGTCAAGAGCACGCTGACCACCACCGGGGGCCAGCCGTTCGGCGTGGTCACCACGTCCGACGGCGACTTCTCGTTCGCCGCCCTGGGTAACTCGGTCGCGGTGCTCAGCAACAGCGGCTCGGCCCAGAGCCCCAAGGTGCTGCGCACGTTCACGGTCAGCGGGGCCCAGAAGGGCCTGGCCCTGACCCACGACGGGCTGCTGCTGCTGGCGGCCACCAATAGCGGAGCCGCCGTGATCAACGTGGCCGCCGCCGAGCAGGGCAACCCCAACCCGGTGGTTGGCACCCTGACCAGCACCTTCGGTGAGCAGGCGGTCGAGGTGGCGATCTCCGCGGACGACAAGTTCGCGTTCGTCACCCTGCAGGCCGGCGCGGGCATGGTCGTGTTCGACCTGCACAAGGCGCTGGCCACCCAGACGTTCGGATCGTCGGACGTGGTCGGCAAGGTGCCGCTCGGCCAGCAGCCGGTGGGGATGGCGATGTCCCCGGACGGCAAGTCTCTCTACGTGACCAGCATGACCCGTCAGGTGTTCGCCAACCTGGACACCGCGACCGGGCCCGGCACCCTCAGCCTGGTCGACGTGGCCAAGGCCGAGACCGATCCCACCCACGCCGTGCTGGCCACCACCGCGGCCGGCTGCAACCCGGTCCGGGTCGTGCTCTCGGCCAACGGCCGCCAGCTGTGGGTCACCAGCCGGGAGAGCGACGCGCTGCTCGGATTCTCGGCCGCCGCCCTGCGCGCGAAGGCGGCCCACCCGCTGAACGCCAGGGTGGCCGTGGGCGCGGCCCCGATCGGCCTGGCCCTGGTCAAGAACGGCAGCCGGCTCCTGGTCGCCAACACCAGCCTGCACGCGGCCCAGCCCGGCACCGGCGCCACCGTGGCCGTGATCAGTACCTCGGCCGCCCTGAGCAACCGCGGTCACGCCCTGATCGGCACCTTCGCCACCGGCCTCGGCCGCGAGTTCGCCCTGTCCCCGGACGGCCGCACCATCTTGATGCCCGACAACACCGACGGCCGCGTCCGAGCCATCGACGTCACCACCCTCCCCTGACCGTACCGCGGCTAATTTCCGCACCGTTACTGCGGCATTAGACCAGAATGCCCACTTATATCCAGCGGGAACGCTTTCGGCGACGGCATCGCCGGGAACGGCAGGGAAATTACCGTCTCCGCCGCGGTCATCCGGTTCCGGATATTGCGCGTCATATTGACGGTCCATCTCCGGTGCGGCCGGGCCGGTCTCAATGGCTGGTCGTCCCGGCTTTTAACCAACGCTGCCACGCCTGTTCTGGCATGCCCGCCTCCAGGCCTTGGGGGGGACAATGACCGGCACCACTTCGCTGGATCCTTCCGCCCATGACCACGGCGACCAGGAGCGACCTTCTGCGGGACAGGCCACCCGTACTTTCCCCGGCGGGTGCAGAACTGTCCAGCTCGCGGTGGTGATTTTGCTCGTCGGGTCTGATCGGGGCCAGGGTCAACACATCGGGCGGCCTGGCCTGGGCGCGTCCGGCATGCACGCTGCGACCCGGAGAAGTTTAACGGCCAGTTGGACGCTGCTTGGTAAGGTCCAGGGCCTGCTCGGCCAGGGACGACCGCCCGGTCGCAGGCCCGGAACGCCACCTCGGCGGGAAACACCAAGGCGGCGCAGGCTTACGCGGCCGTAATACGCCCTGACTCAGCAGTCGTCAGCGCTCAAGCAACAGCAGACGGCGCTGTCCAAGCAACAGCAACAGGTCAAGGCGCAACTGGGTGACATCCAGGCGTCGCAGCTCAGCGGCGACGGTGTGTACGTGGTCGGCCAGGACATCAAGCCGGGCGTCTACCACACCAACGGCAGCGGTGACTCCGGTGCCAATGACTGCTACTTCGCCACTTTGAACAGCACTGATACCAGCAACATCGCGGACAACAACAACTTCGACGGCCCGGAGACCGTGGACGTGTCGTCGGCCTACGCTTTCGAAATCAACGGCCCCTGCACCTGGTCCCGGGTCAGCGGCTGAGCCCAGCTGAGCACCGCCACAGCGGTCAGAGCGGGTCCCGGTCCGGGTTCGGTTGCCGTGACGTCGAAGGGCCCCTGCCGGCCGCGCTGACGGTAGTAGGAGTTCACCGCGCCCGGCAACGGTGGCGGCACGTAGTTCACGGCCGGACCGGGACCGCCCGGGCGTGAGCGGCGCACCATGACGAACAGCGCGACCGCGACGAACGCGCCGAATACGACGAAGGTCACCCAGCTCATG
The DNA here is from genome assembly GCA_963828445.1 of uncultured Actinomycetes bacterium. Classification (GTDB taxonomy): domain Bacteria; phylum Actinomycetota; class Actinomycetes; order Streptosporangiales; family Streptosporangiaceae; genus Bog-532. The sequence goes on along the minus strand of CAWHFP010000021.1, from coordinate 47,955 downwards.
GCGTCCCCTTCCGGTAGGAACGTCACGGTCATTCCGCGTTTCCGCCGAATCATGCGTCCCGGGCGCTTAAGCCCGGGCGCTTAAGCCCAGACCATGAAAACTCAGGGGCTGCCGCCCATGCGGTCTACCAGGCGCTCGGGACACGCCGTCGGTGCAGAACTGATCCAGCTCCGCAGTGGTGACAGGTCGGCCAGGGTCCGGGCGGCCGCTGGGCCGCGCCGGCATGCCCGCGCGACGGAGAAGCTTGACGAATTGGTGCTTGGTAATCCATCGGTGAACTCCTCGCTGCGGTCGGCCCGGACGCGTTGGCCAGCCAGCCGTCGGCCAGCTCGCCGCACAGCCGCAGGTTGGCCGGGCCGATCGCGGCCACGTAGATGGGCACGGCCACCGGGGGCGCCGCGGGCCGCAGCGCCCGGCCCGGGCCGCCGGGCCGGCGCAGCGGCAGCTGATAGACCTGCCCCTCGTAGGCCAGCCGGTCGCCGCGGCTGACCATCCGGATGATCTCGATGGTCTCGCGGGTCAGCTGAACCGGCCGCCGGAACGGCACCCCGTGCCAGCCCTCCATGACCTGGGGGCCACTGACCCCGAGGCCCAGCCGGAACCGGCCGCCGGACAGCTGCTGCAGCGACATGGCCGAGGTGGCCAGCAGCGCGGGGGAGCGGGCCCCGAGCTGCACGATCGAGGTGCCCAGGGCGATCCGCGAGGTGCGGGCGGCCAGGTAACCGAGCTGGGTCAGCGCGTCGTGGCCCCACAGCTCCGGCACCCAGGCCGAGTCGGCCCCGAGCCGCTCGGCCTCCCGCACGAACTCGACCTCGGCCGCCCCGCCGGCCGAGCCCGCCACGGCCACCCGGAGCGTGGGCCTGCTCATCGGCCCCGCTCGGCCAGCTCCTTGATCCCGGCCAGGCAGCGTTGCATGTTGGCCTCGTGCTCGGCCAGCCGCCGGGCCACGATCCGCTCCTCCTTGTCGGGCCTGGCCTCGATGGCCGGGGTCAGGCCGGACGGGCCCGGGCCCAGCACCGCCCACTGCCGCAGCCGGGTCCCGCCGTCGTCGGCGTCCAGCTCGAACCCCCACCGGGCCGCCGGGTAGCCGGGATCGCCCACCACCCAGCCGAACGCCCGTGGTTCTTCGCACGCGACCACCGTGCAGGTGGTCTGCCAGGTGCCGACGGCCGGGTGCTGACTGTGCCCGGTGAACCGGGCCCCGGCGCACGGGCCGGCCGTCCCTTCCGCCCATTCGGCGCTGGTCAGCTCGGTGGAGAACCGGGTCGGCAGCCGGATGTCGGTGACCAGCGGCCACACCACATCCGGGGGCGCGGCCACGTGGACTTCGGCTCGCGCCGTCGGGCTGTCCGCGTATCTGACCACGGTTCATTGTCTCCCGTGGCGGCCCCGCGGGGCAGGGCCCAGCTCGGTCAGTGGTATCGGCGCGCAGGCCAGGACGGCCTGGCGCCCGTGCCGCCCGCCGTACCACAGGTGGAGTTCCGCCTCCCGCAGCTCACCTTGCGGAGTGGGCTGTGCGGTCCGCCCCGGCCAGGGATCGTGGGTCGCCTCGCTGACGTAGTCCTGCAGGTCGTCCAGCACCCGCACGCACACCCCGACCAGCCGGTCGGCCCCGGTGCCGGGGTGGACGTCGAAGTACTGCCGTACGTGGCTACCCGACGGCCCGACGTCGTAGCTCCCGGACTGGCCCGGGAACCGTCCTTCCTCGGCCGAGAACCGCAGCATGGCCCCGTCGGCCTCGATCCGGAATCCGTCCGGGACGATCGCGGTCAGCCGGTCCGCCAGCAGGGCGATGAGACGATCGGCGTCCACCACCACTCTCACGAACCGGCCCCCGCTAACCCAGCCAACGGGTCACCGCGACGGGTGGACGACCAGGGCGCTGCCACCGCCCAGTCGCACCGGTTCGGCGATCGGCTCCAGCTTCCCGCCGCCCAGCACCTGCAGCGCGGTGGCGTCGCCCGGGTAGTAGTCCAGCGGCAGGATCGACCCGCCGGTCTCGGTGAACTTCTCGTTGTACTGGCTGGTCAGCTGCTTGGCCACCGCGCTGTTGTAGAACAAGCGGCTCAGCGCTGGAGGTGGCCGAGTTGGTGTTGCTGACCCGCGGCGCGGCCAGTGCGTCCGGCAGCGACATGCCGAAGTCCACGTGGTTGATCAGCGTCTGCAGGATCGTGGTGATGATGGTGGAGCCGCCGGCCGCGCCGATGGTGAACACCGGCTTGCCGTGCCGCAGCGCGATGACCGGGCCCATGCTGGACCGCGGCTGCTTGCCCCCGGCCGGCAGGTTCGGGTCGTGGGCGCCGGACGCGGGCGGGGCGAAGTCGAAGTCGGTCATCTCGTCGTTGAGCAGGAACCCGTAGCCGGGCACGGTCTGCCCGCTGCCGCCGAAGAAGTTGATCGTGTTGGTGTAGGCGACGATGTCACCCTGCTGGTCGGCGGTCACGATGTTGTTGGTGTGCAGACCCTCGTTGGTGGCCTGCCCGCCGGAGGACGGGCTCGAGCAGCCGGTGTACGGCCCGTACGGGTTACCCGGGGCCACCGGGGAGGTCGCCGCGGTGTTGCCGATCAGGCACTGCCGGGTGGCCGCGAACGCCGGGCTCAGCAGCTGCTGCGTGGGCACGTTCTCGAACCGGGGGTCACCGACGTAGGCGTTGCGGTCGGCGTAGGACAGCCGCGAGGCCTCCAGGTAGTGGAACAGCGCGGTGACCCGGGACTCCGAAGACAGGTTGTAGTGGCTGAGGATGTTCAGCGCCTCGCCGACCGTGGTGCCGCTGCTGGACGGCGGGGCCATGCTGTAGATGTCCAGGCCGCGGTAGTTCACGTGGGTCGGGGCCTGCACGTGGGCCTGGTAGGCCCGCAGGTCGTTCATGGTCATGATGCCCGGCAGCTGGACCGTGGTCTGGCCGGGAGTGGTCACCGGGTGGTCGTCGGCCTGGACGATGGCCTGCCCGAGCGGCCCGTTGTACAGGTAGGACGGCCCGTACCTGGCCAGCAGCCCGTAGGTCTTGGCCAGGTCGGGGTTCTTCAGCAGGGTGCCGACCGGCAGCGGCTGGCCCGCGCTGGTCAGCAGCCAGTGGCTGGCCGGGTAGGCCTGCAGCTCGGGCAGTTCGGACTGGGTGAGCTGCTGGAAGTCGGCGTCGGTGCGGAACCCGTTCCTGGCCAGGCTGATCGCGGGCTGCAGGTCGCGGCCCAGGCTCAGCCGGCCGTACTTCTTCAGCGCCGTGGCCCAGGTGGCGACCATGGACGGCACGCCGGTGGACAGCGGCTGGTCGGACGCGTAGTCGTAGTCGTACGGCTGGCCGGTCGCGGGGTTGATGAACATGGTGGTGGTGCAGGCCTGCGGGCAGTTCTCCCGCCCGTCGATGGTGACCACCTCATGCTGCTTGGCCAGGTAGATCACCATGAAACCGCCGCCGCCGGGACCGGCCACGAACGGGATCGTCACCCCCAGCGCGCTGGCCGTGGCCACCGCCGCGTCGACCGCGTTGCCGCCGCGCTTGAGCACGTCGATCCCGGCCTGGCTGGCCCCCAGGTCCATGGAGGCCACCCCGCCGCCGGTCCCTACCGCCACCGGCTGTTTAGCGCCGCCTCCGCCGCCCTGCCCGGCCGCGCTGGCCGCGCTGAACTGCGCGGGCACGGTTATCAGCAGGGCGGACAAGGCGGACAGGGAGCCGACCACACCCCAGCGGCGACGCAAACGCATATGGGACCTCTTTGTTCGAAAATGTCGCATCCATACTGGCCCCGCCCACGGCCAGAGATCAAGTTGCCGGGCGAGATGCCGCTGCCGGGCAGGAACCTAACCCGCGGACTCCTTCAGCGCCATGATGAGTTCCGGGGCGGCTTGGAAGAACCGGTCCTGCTCAGGCTCGGTCCCGCCGATCTGGACCAGGGCCAGGTCGGTGAAGCCCGCCGCCCAGAAGGCCGAGGCCGCCTTGACCACCGCCTCGACCGAATCGCCGCACGGGATCGACCCGGCCACGTCCTCCGGCCGCACGAACTGGCTGGCCGCGGCGAACGCCGCCGTGCCCGGCAGTTCGGCGTTGACCTTCCAGCCGCTGCCGAACCACCGGAACAGCTCGTGGGCCCGCTGCACGCACTGGTCCCGGTCCGGGCCCCAGCAGATCGGCAGCTGGCCGACCTTGCGCGACGGCGGCCGCCCCGACGCCTCGTCCCACCACCTGGCCAGCGACTCCTCCGGCTCGACCGCGATCATCACGTCGGCCATGGGCGCGAACCGCTCACAGGACTGCTGCCCGGACACGGCGATCCCGAGCGGGACCGGCCGTTCCGGCCGGTCCCACAGCTTGGCCGCGTCCACCTCGTAGTACTCGCCGCCGAAGTTCACGTAGCCGCCGTCGAACAGCGCCTTGATGATCGTCACCGCCTCGACCAGCATCTCCTGGCGCTGGTCGGCGTTGGGCCAGGCGCTCACGGCCACGTGCTCGTTGAGCGATTCGCCCGCCCCCAGCCCGAGGGTGAACCGGCCTTCGCTGAGCACGCCCAGCGTGGCCGCCTGCTGGGCCACCACGGCCGGGTGGTAACGCATGGTCGGGCAGGTCACGTAGGTCATCAGCTCGGCCCGCTCGGTGGCCTGGGCCACCGCGCCCAGGGTGACCCAGGCGTTGGGGGCGTGCCCCATCTCGTTCACCCACGGGAAGTAGTGGTCGCTGGACACCAGCAACCCGAACCCGGTCTGCTCGGCCCGGACCGCCCAGCGCACCAGGTCGGCCGGGCCGGCCTGCTCGGTCATCAACGTGTAGCCCACGGTGGCCATGGAATTCCCTTCCTGTGAACAACGCCCGCCTCGCGTGATCGCGAGACGGGCGCATCGGCTGGAGCCGGGTCCTACTTCTTGAACGCGTCCTTGACCTTGTCCCCGGCCTGCTTGAGGTTCCCCTTGGCCTGGTCGGTCTGGCCTTCGGCCTGCAGCTCCTGATCGTCGGTGGCGTCCCCCACGCCTTCCTTGATCTTGCCCTTGACTTCGGTGGCCTTGTGAGCGGCCTTGTCCTCAGTAGCCATGATCTGCACCGTCCTTCCGGTTTCCCGTTACCTCTTCCCGGCAGGCAGCGGCCAAACAGGTTCGGCCCAGCTCATTCCGGGCTCAGGCCGGGCTCACGCCGGGGACAGGAACGCCTTCATGGCCGCGATCATCATGGGCATGTCGGCGGCCCCGGACAGCTCCCGGGCCGAGTGCATGCCCAGCGACGGGTTGCCCACGTCCACGGTCGGCACGGCCAGGCCCGCGGCCACGATCGGGCCGATGGTGGAGCCGCTGCGCACCCCGCTCTTGTTGACGAAGTACTGCACCGGGACTCCCGCCTGCGCGGCCGCGTCCTGGAACGCGGCCTGGGTCAGGGCGTTGGTCCCGTAGTTCACGTTGGCGCTGACCTTGATCACCGGGCCGCCGCCGAGCTCGATCCAGTGGCCGGGCTCGTGCCGGTCGGGGTAGTTGGGGTGGGTGGCGTGGGTCATGTCCGCCGACACGTGCAGCGAATTGCTCACCGCGCGCAGGAAGTCGTCCCGGGTGCCGCCGCGGGCCAGCACGGTCCGTTCCAGCTGCCGCCCCAGCCAGGCACCGTCCGCGCCCGTGGCCGACCGGCTGCCGATCTCCTCGTGGTCGAACAGCACCACCGCGCTGACGTGCCCTCCGGCCGGTGCCGCCGCCTTCGCCAAAACCTCGGCCAGCGCCGTCACCGACGCGTACGAGCAGTTCAGGTTGTCCTGGCGCCCGGAGCTGACGAACTCCTCGTCGACGCCGGTCAGCGCGGCCCCGGTCACGTCGAAGGTCACCACCTCCCAGCTGGCCACCGCCTCCGGCGCCACGTCCAGCTCGGCGGCCAGGAAGCGTGCGAACCCGCCCGGTTCCGGGTCGCCCAGCGACCAGATCGGGACCAGGTGGCGCTGGGCGTCCAGCTTGAGCCCCTCCCGCACGCCGGGGTCCAGGTGGATGGCCAGCTGCGGCACCCGCAGGATGGGCCGGCCGACGTGCAGCAGCCGCACCTGGGGCCCGTCCGGCGTCCGCACCACCACCCGGCCGGCCAGGCCCAGGTCCCGGTCCAGCCAGGAGTTGAGCAGCGGGCCGCCGTAGACCTCCACCCCGAGCTGGCGGAACCCGGCGCTGCCGGTGTCCGGCCGCGGCTTGACCTTCAGCGTCGGGCTGTCGGTGTGCGCGCCCAGCAGCCGGAAGCTGGTGTCGGCGGCGGCGCCGTCCGGCACCACCCAGGCGAACAGCGACCCCCCGTCGGTCACCACGTAGCGGCCGGGCCCGGACGGCCACGGGCCGGCCAGGTCCAGCTCGGTGAAGCCGGCCCCGGTCAGCCGTTGGCGGGCCTGCGCCGCGGCGTGGTACGGCGACGGCGATGCGTCGAGGAACTGGATCAGGTCGAGGGCGGTGTCCCGGGAGTTCATCGCTCCATCCTTGCCGATAACGTTGACCGCCAAGGTCAGAGCACGCCGGCAAGGGAGAACGCAATGGGGAGAAAGCGCGCGCTCACCCCGCTCGGGGCCGTGGTCGGGGGCTTCCTGGCCGGAACGGCTGGCACGGTGGCCTTGGACACCTACCAGTACCTGCGCTACCGGAAGGGCGGCGGTACCGACCGCCCGCTGGCCTGGGAGTTCCCGCCGGTGGAGAACTGGGACCAGGCGCCCGCGCCGGGCCAGGTGGCCCGGCGCGTGATCGAGGGCTTCACCCAGAAGCCGCTCCCGGACCGGTCCGCCAGCTTGATCAGCACGATCATGCACTGGGGCTACGGATCGGTGAACGGCGCCGCCTACGGGGTGGTGGCCGGCTCGCTGCGCCGGCCCACGCCAGCGCCCGGCCTGCCGTTCGGCGTCGCGGTCTGGCTCACCGGCTACGCCGTGCTCCCGCTCGGCCGCCTCTACCAGCCGATCTGGAAGTACGACGTCAAGACCCTGGCCGACGACCTCGGCGGCCATCTCATCTACGGCGCGACCACCGGCACCGTCTTCTGGCTGGTCACCAAGCTGAGTTAAAGATCTTCATTGATCGAAGGTCGCGCCCCTTGGTCCGAGACGCGGACGGAGTCCCCGCCGTTGTGGCTGCCCCAGCGCTGGAACACGGTCAGCGCGATGATCACGGTGGTGATGCCGCCGCCGAATTCCAGCAGGTGCAGCGGGTCGGGGGAGCCCACCGCCTCCTCCGCGAACGTGACCGCCAGCACCAGCACGATCATCGAGACGACCCGGCTCTTCAGCTCGTTCAGGTCGTGCATGGCCAGCCAGCCGGGCAGCACGTCCCGGCCCCGGACCCGGATGTCCCCGATGAACAGCTCGTAGAAGCCGATCGCCGAGATCAGCGCGGTGGCGCCGATCAGGAACAGGTCGAACTCCAGCAGGAGCGCGCCGATATGGTGCCCGGCCGGGAACGGATGCGCCGCGACCCGGCCTACCGTGTTGAACAAGACCGCCACCGCGTACACGAATGAGGCCAGCGCGGACACCGTCAGGAACACCACCGGGACCAGCACCAGCCACAGCGAGGCGGCCAGCGTCCGCTCCACCCCGCCGGTCAGCCGCCGCGCCGGCCGCTGGGCTCCCCGCTCGGTGGCCTGGCTGTCTCCCTCGTCTGGCACAAAGGCTCATGCTTTCACGGACGGCGGGCGGACGGTTTCCCCAGCCAGGTGAGGGCGGCCACGGTCAGAGCCTGGATGCCCGTGCTCAGGGTGGGTTCTATGACCGGCGCGAAATGCGGTGAGTGGTTGCCGGGCAGCGAGTCGATCCGCCCGTCGCTGAGGGCAGCCATGGCCGTCTCCCGCTCCAGGCCGCCCCAGAACCAGAACACGGTGGGTACCCCGGCCTCTTCGCCGAACACGCCGACGTCTTCGCTGGCGCTGACCACCGGCATGGGCAGCAGCTCCTGCTCACCGAAATGCTCGGCGAACGCCGCCACCGTGGCCTGGGTCGCGGCCGGGTCGCTGACCAGAAGGGGCGCGCTCATGGTCCAGGTGAGCTCGGGCGGGCGCGCTGCGCCGCTGGCGGCGGCCTCGCTGCGGACGATGCGTTCGATGGCGGTGCGGACCAGCTCACGAGCCGGCCGGGAGTAGGTCCGGATGTTGATACCCAGTTCGGCGGTGTCGGGGATGATGTTGTCCTTGGTTCCGGCCTGCAGCCGCCCGACCGTGACCACGGCGGTTTCGGCGGGCGGGACCTCGCGGGCGACGATGCCCTGCAGCCTGGTGACCACGTGCGCGGCCATCAGGACCGGGTCGACGGTGGACTCGGGCCGCGATCCATGTCCGCCCCGGCCGTACAGAACGACCTCGGCGGAGTCGGCCGCGGCCATGACCGGCCCGCTCGCGTAACCGATCAGCCCGGCCGGGAGCGGGCCCACGTGCTGGCCCAGCACGATGTCCGGCCGGGCGAAGCGCTGGAACAGCCCATCGCCGACCATGTCCCGGGCCCCGCGGGCCAGTTCCTCGGCGGGCTGGAACACGACCAGCAGGGTGCCGGACCAGGCGCCGCTGGCCCGGGAAAGCAGGGCCGCCGCGCCCACCAGGCAGGTGGCGTGCATGTCGTGACCGCACGCGTGCATCACCGGGACCTCGCCCCCGTCAGCGCCCGCGGCCCGTACCGAGCTCGCGTAGGGCAGCCCGGTCTGCTCCTCGACCGGTAGCGCGTCGAAGTCGGCCCGCAGCATGACCACCGGGCCCTCGCCGTTGCGCAGCAGTCCGACGACCCCGGTCCCGCCGACCTGTTCGGTGACTTCGAAGCCCAGCGGCCGCAGCGCCTCGGCCACGCGCTGCGCGGTGCGGTGCTCCTGCAGCGAAAGTTCGGGATGCTGATGCAGGTCCCGGTAGAAGCCCGCCAGCCGGGCACTCAGCTCGTCCAGGCCTGCCCCCACGGTGTCGTCGGTCATGACTGTGTGGCCCTTCCGGTCAGGGGCTGGGAGCGGGGGTCGCCGAAGGCGCGGGGCAGCGGTTCCCCACGGCCGCCAGCAGGCGCCGGGCCGTGACCGCGACGCTGGCCTTCGCGCTGAGGACACTCGACCGGGCTTGGGTGCCGGGTGCGGCCTGGTAGCTGCTCGCGGCGGACTGCAGCCGGGCCAGTTCCGACTTCACGGCGTCGATCTGGCTCTGCCACTCTTCCCGGCCGGAGACGGTGTTGCCGAGGTCGGCCACGCTCACTTTCATGCCCCGCGCCACCGCCTCGATCTCACTGACCGCGGCCTCGGTGACGCCGACCGAGACAATGCCGCGCAGGGCGGCGCGCACCGAGTCCACGTCCTGGCACACGGTCAGCACGGGTGCGGGCCGGGACGACCCGGAGGAGGCGGGTACGCCGGACGAGCCGCCGGTCCCGGTACCGCCCGGGGAAGTGCCACCGGACCCGCAGGCGGCGGCCAGGAACATCACCGCGCCGAGCGTCGCCCCGCTCATGGCCAGCCTGCCCGGTGTAACTCGCGTCATATCAGCACAGGATCAGGCTGCGGCCGCGCCCTGCGCCTCACCCATCGCGGGCGAATCAGGCGAATGATCACCTGGAAAGGATGATGACCGCCTGGCCGCCAGGGGTCAGTTTGAGAGAGTCAACGTCTCCGGACCCGGGTGCTGGGCGGCTGGTGAACGGTGAACAGTGGCTCACAGGCTGAAGACCTGATCGACGAGTCGGCCCCCAGGGCCGGGGTGGGTTTCGCGCGCACCTGGCGTTCGATCGCGTTCGCCCCGGTTGGCGACGGCCAGCGCCGGCGGCGCGGCACGGACGGGGTGCGCCTGACCGCCTCGGTGCTCGCGCTCGTCGCCTGCGTGCTGATCATCCGCTATGACTCCCGCATCGACCGGGCGATCGTCCAGGTCCTGCATCCGCCCCCCCGGAGCATCACCTGGCTGGTGACGGTGGTTTACCAGGCCGGGTCGGCTGGGGTCGTGATCGTCCTGGTCGCACTGGCTCTGCTGGCCCGCCGCTGGGTGGTGGCCCGGGACATCGCCCTGAGCGCCGCCGGCGCGGCGGCGGTATGCGGGATCTTGGTGTTGCTGCTCGGCAGCCGCGGCGGCAGGCCGGCCGGGATCGTGATCAGCGGTTACCACCTGAGTTTCCCGGTTCTGCGGATAGCTCTGTTCGGGGCGGTCGCGGTGGTGGCGCTGCCCTACCTGGCCCGGAGTGCGCAGCGGCTGACCGAGATCTTCATCGCCCTGGTCGCGCTGGCCTCGGCCGTCGGCGGCCAGGGGCTGCCCCTGAATGTCCTGGGGAGCCTGGCCATCGGCTGGGGCGTGGCGGCGATCGTCCGCCTCGTCTTCGGGTCACCGCTCGGTCTGCCCTCGGCCGCTGATGTCCGGCTGCTGCTGGAAGAACTCGGCATCCACGTGGGCAACGTGGTCCCGGCCCGGCGGCAGGTCTGGGGGGTGGCGAAGTACCAGGCCGGCGAGCTGCGCCCGGCCGGGATGGCGGCGGCCGACGGCGAAGTGGCGGCAGCCGGCCGTCTCGATGTGGCGGTCTACGGCCGGGACGCGGCCGATGCCCGGCTGCTGACCAAGCTGGGCCGGTTCGTGTTCTACCGGGACTCGGGGCCCAGCCTCACCATCACCCGGCTGCAGCAGGTCGAACACGAGGCCTACCTCACGTTGCGGGCCGCCCAGGCCGGGGTGGCCGTACCCGGGATCGTCGAGGCTGGCCAGGCCGGCCCGTCCGGCGACGCGCTCCTGGTCAGCCGGATCCCGGCCGGCCCGGCCAGCCTGGCGCTGTCGGATGCGGACGCGACCGAGATCAGTGACGCGGCGCTCGATGACCTGTACCGGCAGCTGCTGGCCCTGCGGGCGGCCCGCATCGCTCACGGCGCGATCAGCGGTGACGCGCTGCTGATCGACCCGGCGGCGCAGACCGCCATGCTGGCGGATTTCCGCAACTCCGCGGTGACCGCTGCGCCGGATCAGCTCGATCGCGACCTGGCCGGGGCGATAGCCGCGACGGCGGTGGCGGTCGGCCCGGACCGGGCCGCCGGTGCCGCCGCGCGGTGCCTTCCGCCGGACATTCTGCGGGGCGCCCTCCAGCATCTTCAGCGGGCGGCCCTCGACCCGGCGCTGCGCCCGAGCCTGCGGGGCGCCCGCGGGCTGCTGGAGGAGGTCCGCCAGCGCTCCGCTCAGGCCGCCTCGATCGAGGTGCCGGCGCTGATCGAACCGCGCCGGGTCAGCTGGCCGACGCTGATCATGATCATCGGCACGCTGGTCGGCGGCTGGGCTCTGATCGGGGTGCTGATCGACGTCTCTCAGTCTTTCGACACCGTGATCGGGGCCAACTGGCTCTGGGTCGCCCTGGCCTTCGTCCTGGCCCAGCTGGCCTTCGCCGCGTCAGCGGTGGAAGCCGTCGGCAGCGTGGCCGGGCCACTCCCGCTCGGGCGGGCGATGGCGGTGGAGGTGGCCAGCTCCTTCAGTGCCCTGGCCGGCGGCCAGCCGGCCGTGTTCGCCACCCGGGTGCGGTTCTTCCAGACCCAGGGCTATGACGCCTCGGTCGCGCTCAGCTCCGGGGCCATCATGACCGTCTCCAGCTGGATCGCCACCGTGGTGCTGTTCCTGTGCTCGCTGCCGTTCGCCTGGAGCTCCATCGATTTGGAGGTGACGCCCCAGTCGGGCGGGGATTCGAAGCTGGTGTGGATCATTCTGGCCGTCGTCGTGCTGGTGGCCGTGGTGACGGGCCTGGTGCTGGCGGTACCCCGGCTGCGCCGGCTGGCGGCGGGGAAACTGCTTCCCAAGGCGCGCGACGTCTGGGCCAACCTGACCCGGGTCGCCAGCTCTCCGCGCAAGCTGGTCATGCTGCTCGGTGGCGCGTTCGCCCGTGAGCTGGTCGTGGCCATGGCGCTGTCCGTTTCGCTCCGGGCGTTCGATGATCACCTGACGGCTGCCCGTCCTGATCGTGGTCATCACCCTGGCCGCCATCATCGGCGGCGTCTCCCCGTCGCCCGGCGGCATGGGCGTGGTGGAGGCCGGCCTGATCCTGGGCCTCACCGCGGCCGGTGTCGGCGAGGCCGATGCCACGGCGGCGGTGTTCATCCAGCGGCTGTTCACGTCCTACCTGCCGCCGATCTGGGGCTGGCTCACCCTGGTCTGGATGCGCAGGCGGGAATACCTGTAGCTACCGCTCGGCGCTGGGCGACGGGTGGCCTCGGTACCGGAGCTTGAACAGGCCGTAGGCGATGGGCCCGGCGCACAACGGCGCCCAGTACGAGGCGAGGCGATAGGCCAGCGTGGCCAGGGCGGCCTGGCTGGAGTTCACTTCCGCCAGCACCAGAAGCCCGGTCAGGCTCGCCTCGACCAGCCCGAGGCCGCCGGGCGTGACCGGGATCATCCCGATGATGCCCGCGACCGCGTAGGCGACCAGGATGAGCGACGGGCGCGGGTGGCTCCCGGTGGCCCGCAGCGCCGCCAGCAGGCAGAAATAATCGAAGGTCAGGCGGCCAGCCGACAGCAGGAGGGCCTGCCACCACTGCCGGCCCAGCACCGCGCGGATCTCGTTGCGCTGCGTCACCAGGGTGACATCCAGCCCGCTCAGCGGGGCCCGCCTCCGCAGGGTCCAGTTGGCCAGGCGCTGGATCGCGCGGCCGGCCCATCGCAGGGGTGCGTCCCAGACCAGCAGGACCGCGCCCAGCGCGACGAAGACCGCGAATCCCACCGCCCCCAGGATGGCCGCGTTGACCAGCCCGCGGCCGACGTAGGATCCGCCCAGGATGACCGGCAGGGCCAGCACCGGCAGGGCCAGCAGGCCACCCACGCCCAGCAGCGAGAACGCCGCCAATCCGCCGACGGCGGAGGTCATGTCGGCGCTGCTGGCCGCCAGCATCCGGAACTGGAGGGCGGCCCCCACCGCCGCGCCACCGGGCATGATGAGGCTGATCGCGTTGCCGGCCAGCTGCGAGGTGATGACGGGGAACCAGGCCCTGGTGCGCAGCGCCAGCCGCTGCAGCGCGAACGTGCAGAGGAAATGAGCGGCCTGGGCCGCGAGTGCCGCGGTCAGCCACCAGGGGTCCAGCGTGGACAGCCGCGGCCACGAGGCGAACACCTCGGTGATGGCCGGGAACACCAGGTAGATGGCGACGCCGGCGACCAGCACCACCACGGCCCGCTTGACCACCGTCCGCCACGGCAGCGGGCGGGACTTCTCCTGGTTGATCCGGGCGGCCAGGTCGGGCTGGGCGGAGGTCCCGGCCTGATCGCTCACGGCCACGGCCGGGTGTCCCAGCCGATGGCCGTCGGATCCGCTCCCGGTCGCCTCAGCACGCTGCCACCCGCCTTCCCGCAACAACGTGCGCTCCCGGCCGGCCCGCCGGAACACCCTTTCCGGGTGATTGCGGCCGATCGATGCTCAGCCGGCCGAATCCGGTGGGGTCTCGACGTCCCCGGCGGCGATGGCGCGGGCGAGCTGAGCATGGTCCCGCTCGTTCTGGTCGGCGTACCGGCGGGCGAACCCGGCCATCGCGGTGGTGAACGCGGCGCCTTTCCCGATGTAGCCATCGATGGCCACGGGATCACCGGTCCGGGCGTGGGCCCGGGCGAGTGCCTCACCGCAGGCCGTGGCGAACGCGGCCAGGCGGGGAGCGATCAGCTCCGTGGTCGGGATGATCTTCATATCGCGGAACTGGCGTACGTAGTAGTCCCGGCCGTGCAGTGAGCCCCAGCCGACGAAGATGTCGCTGGCGCTCTGGATCAGCCGCTTGCCGTTGATCACCCGTGCCCCGTGACGCTCATGCCGGCTGGGCCGCGTGTGAGCCTCGTAGACCGACGGCCCCGCCTGCTTGAGCTGGAGGAACAGCGGGTCGGCGCCGCTGCGGCCCTCGAGCAGCACCAGGTAGACCTGCATGCCCACGCTGCCGACCCCGACGACCTGCCGCACCATGTCGGTGACGGTGAAGCGGTCGAACAGGGCGCGGCGGTCCTCCTGGAGAGTCAGCCGGTACTCGGCCAGGAGGTGACCGGCGACATCGGCCTGCTCCTCGTCGCCGAGGGTGACCCGGATGGGCGGCTCCTCGGTGATCCGGGGGCGGCCGTGGGCCATCGTGGTCAGCTTGGCGAAGGCCCCGCGGCTGGTCCGGCGCTGCCGTTTCTTCTCGATATGGACGGAGACCCGCCCCCGGTCGGCCGGCTCGAAGTAGCCGATCAGGCTGTCGGCGTGGATGCCGTCGTACCAGATGTCGAGTTCCGGCCAGCTCGCGTACTGGCGCATCCGGCCGCAGTAGGCCTCGACGCAGGCCCGCACCGCGGCCTCGGCCGCCGATCGGCCGAGCCGGTTCTCCCGGGCGGCGACGACCAGGCTGGCGGCCAGGCGCTTGACATCCCACTCGAACGGCCCCGGCAGGGTCTCGTCGAAGTCGCGCAGGTCGAACGACAGGTTCCGTTCTGGGGTGGCCCACAGGCCGAAGTTCAGCACGTGGGCGTCCCCGCACAGCTGCACGATCAGGCCGGAATCCGGCTGGGCGGCGAGATCGGCGGCCATGACCGCGGCCGCGCCCCGGTAGTAGGTCCACGGCGAGGCGGCCATCCGCTGATGCCGGAGGGGTACGAGGGAAGGAACCCGCAACTGGTTCTGGGCCAGGATCGTGGCCAGGGCGTCGTGGGTGCGTTCCTTCTCGCCCCAGTCGGCCAGGGCACCGCGGCGGGCCCGTTTCCGCGCGGCTTTGCCGGCGGCCCGCCTCTCCGCGGTGGTCGCCGGCACGTCGGGCAGGCTGACCGGCGCGAAGCCGGGCCGGGGCTGGTGCCGGGATAGCGGTCATGCCTCCAGACCGAAGGCCTCTCGAAGCTTGGCTTCCGCGCCGTGCGGCGTGGCGAACTTCCAGGCGGTCAGCGTGGCCATGGACTTCTCCCTTGGTCGGCCGGACAGCGGCGCGGGCAATTTGCCGCCGGGCGACTCGCGGGGAGGGCCGCCGTCCAGGTTGACCCTGGTGTGCACCTCGGCCGCGCGCATCACCCTTCGAAGGTGAATGCGGTCAGCCGGGTCAAAGCAGCTCGAGTTCCCGCGCCCGCAGGACGGCATCCTTCCGCCTGCTGACCGCGAGCTTGCGGTAGATCGCGGCCAGGTGCGACTTGACGGTGTTGGCCGACAGGCACATCTCGTCGGCGATCTCCGTATTCGACAGGCTGGTACTGAGAAACCGCAGGACCGCCTGCTCCCGTTCGGTGAGCGGATCGGCGAAACCGATGCCCGGCCGCCCCCCGCCGTCCGTGGTCGTGGTCGTGGTCATCGGCCCGCCCGCCGGCCCGGGCCAGCCGGCGGCCACGGCGGGGTGGCGGGCGAGCAGCGAAGCGAAAAGTTCCCGGGCCGCGAGGAAGGGCAGGACGATGTCGTCCTGCGCGAGCTCCATAGCCCCCGTTATCGTCCCCAGCGCGCTCCCCGCGTCGCCGTTCAGCATGGCGATCCGCGCGGCGCAGAGCATCGCCTCGACCAGCGAGTACCGGCTGATCAGCGGGCTGACCGCGGTCAGCGCGGAACGTACGCAGGTCTCCGCGTTGCGCAGGTCGTGCAGGGACAGGTACGCCCGCGCGCGCGGCAGCGCGGTGAGGATGGCGATGTCGCTGCCGTGGCCGCCGCGCAGCAGATCCAGCGCGGTGTTCGGCCGTCCGAGCGTGGTCTCGGCGTCGGCGAGAAGGGTCTCGCGCAGCGCCCTCGGGAGTGGCAGGTCCGTGCCCGCGGACATGGCGTGGGCGACCGCGCGCGCCTCGTTCACCTTTCCGCTCGCGAGCAGCAACGTCGCCCGGCCGATGTCCCGCGCCGCGACCAGGCCAGGGTCGCCGTCGACGGCATTGCCTATCTGGGCCCGCTGCAGCGCCCGGGCCGCGCCGGCCAGGTCAGCGGCCATCAGCAGGCGGGTTGCGGTCGCCATCTCGAGCGCCGGGTGAACGCTGAGATCGCCGTGCTTGTGCAGCAGGGCGTGCGCGCGACGGTCGGCGTCCAGGGCGTGACGCGGCCGTGACTGAAGGCTGTCGATCAACGCGGTCAGGGCGGCCGCCTTCAGCTCGACCACCGGTGGTGCCTGCGGCCCGGTCTCCGCCGACGTCAGCAGCGCCCGGGCCTCATCGATGCGCCCATGCCAGAAAAGGATGCCCGCCTGCGCCAGCAGGATGGCGGCTGACAGGCCCGGCATCAGGCCTTCCAGGACATCGGTCTCGTGCCCGAGCAGACGCCCGGCCGCGACGGTGACCGCCTTTTCGTCGCCTGCTTTCACGCCCAGGACGAGCCGGGCGAGATCGGCGGTGACGATCAGGTGCCGGCGGGCCGACGGGGCCGGGAGCGAGCCGTCGGCCACCTGGACCTGGCCGGGCGCGGATGCGGGGCCGCCCGTGACCGCGGCGATCGCCAAGCTCGCGATGGCCGACCGGCGGGCCTGCTCCGTGTCCTCGGTGCCCGGAGCTGGCGGTCGCCACCGGTTCAGCCCCAGGCCGGACAGGTCTTCACCGTGCACGAACGCGTGCGCGAGGCCGCCCTGGATGAGCAACAGGGCCGCGTACGGCCCGTCGCCGGCCTTCGCGGCCCAGCTCAGGGCCTGGCCGGGATCCCCGCTGAGCTGGAAGTGGACCGCCGCCCGGCGCATCAGTTCGGGGGCCAGTCCGGGCTCGTACCGGTGCAGGCTGTGGCGCAGCACCTCGCGGAGTAGCTGGTGGTAGCGGAAGCGGGTTCGCGTGGGGTCCACGGGGATGACGAACGAGTTGCTGGCGGCCAGCCCGGAGAGGATCTCGGCACACCCCTGCATCCCGGTCACCGCATCGGACAACGGGCCGGTCACCTCGTCGAACAGGCTGGTCTCGGTCAGCACCCTGCGCACGGGCTCGGGCTGGTGATTGAGCACCTCGGCGATCAGGTATTCACCGATGCTTCCCTGGCCGAGCGCCAGCTCGGACACGAACAGATCCGGGTACTCGGTGTTCTCCATCCGCATCGCGGAAAGCCTGGTCCCAGCCGCCCAGCCCTCGGTCCGGGCCATGAGCAGGTCGAGGTCGTCCTTGGTCAGCACGACGCCGTGCGTAGCGAGCAGTTCCTGTGTTTCGGCGCGGGTCATCGCCAGCTGCCTGGCCCGCAGTTCACCCATCTGCCCGGCCAGCCGGTACCGGTGCAGGGGCAGCAGCGGGTCGCTGCGGGCGGCCAGGATCAGCCGCACCCGCGGCGGGAGACCGCTGCGGATCAGCGTGTCGAGGTCGGCCAGGATGTCCGGATGGGTCAGCAGGTGTGCCTCATCGATGATCAGGACGGGCGGCACCGGCACCGGCACCGGCACGCTGTCGAGCAGCGCCTGGACTCGCTCGATGGTGTCTCCGTGCGGTGTCACCGCGGGCAGCGCCTGCCCCAGCTGTCCGCAGCAGGCCTGCAGGGCCGTCCGCAGCAACCGCCAGAACCGCTCCGGCTCGGTATCCGCGGGCGTGACGGTGATCCAGGCCACGGGGGCCTTGGTGCGCAGCACCCATTCCGACAGCAGGACGGTCTTCCCGGCTCCTGGTCCCGCCGCCACCAGGACGAGCGGTCTGGCCGCGGCGTTGTCGAGCTCGGCCAGCAGGCGAGTCCGCGAGATGTGCCGGGGCGGGACGGCAGGCACCACGAGTCGTGCGTCCGCCCGTCGACACGACATCGAGGTCCCTCCCAGCCTGAGGCACCGTGATCTCGCTTTCGGACTTTAACACCAGGCCATTGCCGCATCCAACAGCGATGAACGCCTGATTGCGGCAAATTGGCCCCGCCGGCCGCTGCGGAGCCGTTTTCGTCGCCGAAGTCTGCCCAGCCACCCGTAAGGAAGGAGGTGGCCCGCGCCGTTGAGGTAAACCCTTGGCATAAAGAACCAGAGATTCCGAAGCTTGGGTTGGTCCATGCGCTATGAGATCCGTATAGCGGGTCACCTCGATGAAGCGGCTGCGGCGGCCATGTTCGGCGGCCTGAGCGTGAGCACCCGCGGTGGCGTCACCGTGATCGGGGGAGAACTGGATCAGGCGGGGCTGCATGGCGTCCTTGAGCGCATCAGATCGCTGCACCTCGAGCTGGTCGACGCACGCCGGGCCCGGAGTTTTCCCAGCCTCGATCCGGCCCGGTGGCGCGAGCGCCTGCCTTCAGAAGGAGGGCCCGATGGCAACGCATGCCTACGAGATCAGAGTGGTCGGATCGCTGGGTCCCGCCGCTCGTGACGCGTTCGCCGACGCGGATATCGACGTCGAACCCACCGCGACGGTCATTTCCGCCCGGCTCGACCAGCCCACCCTTCATGCCCTGCTGGACCAGGTGCGCGCCCTGGGCCTGGAACTGATCGATATCAAGCAGTTCCCGGATTTCCCGGTCAGGTTTCCTGATTTGCCCGGTTAGCGGTCCCGTACTTCTGGCCCGGCAGCAGGCCACGAATACGGCCGGGGAATGCGGCAAGTTGTTTCTGATTGCGTCAAAAGGTTGCTATCCGGCGTTTCGCAAAATATATCGTCGGGGCCCATGAGACGGCGAGGGCTCGATCTGGCCCGGCGTCAGCAATTTCACGACGCCCCGAACGCCGCCGCGGCCAGCCTTTCCACTTCCTCGTGGGGCACGTCCCGCAGGTGCTGGTCCACGGCCCAGCGGTGGCCGAAGGGGTCGATGAACTGGCCGGTGCGATCGCCCCAGAACGCGTCGTGCAGCGGCTCGAACTCGGTGGCGCCGGCGTTCAGGGCCCGCTGCCAGGTCGCCTCGGCGTCGGCCACGGCCAGGTGCAGCGCGCCGTAGGTCCCGCCCAGGGTCAGCGGGGACACGATGCCCAGGTCCGGGAACTCGTCGCTGAGCGCCAGGGTGCTGTCGCCCAGCCGCAGCTCGATGGTCAGGATCTGGCCGCCGGGCAGCGTGATGCGGCTGGTCTCCTCGGCGCCCAGCACGGCCGTGTACCAGGTCGCGGCCGCGGCTGGATCTCGGGTCACGAAATGAAAGGTCAGCGACGTCATGCCCGGACTATACAATCTGTATAGACGTATCGTCTATACATTAAAACTGCTAGGCTCGCGACCCGTGTCAGGACGTCCCGGGGGCGAGGCTCGCCGTTCGCTGGGCCGCCGCGAGGCCGCCCCGGCCAGCCGGGCCGCGGGCCCCGGCGGCCAGCCGGGGCTGCGCGAGAACATCCTGGCCGCCACCGAGCGCCTGCTGGCCGAGCGGTCCTTTGCCGACCTGGCCGTGAGCGAGATCCTGGCCGCGGCCGGGGTGTCGCGGGGGAGCTTCTACTTCTACTTCGACAGCAAGCACGATGTCCTGGCCGAGCTGGTGCGCCGGGCGGTGTCGCACGGGCACCAGGCCGCGGCCCCGTGGCTGGCCGGGCCGCAGGACCAGGCCGCCGCCCTGCGGGCCGGGATCACCGCCGGGGCCGAGCTGTGGCGGGCCAGCGCGCCGGTGCTGCGGGCCATCGTGGAGAACTGGCGGACCGATCCCCGGCTGACCGCGCTGTGGCTGGAGCAGATGCAGACCTTCACCGACGCCACCGTGGCCCGGCTCACCGCCGACCCGGCCGCTGCCCAGCGGCTGGCGGGCCAGGACGTGCCCGCCCTGGCCAGCGCGCTCACCTGGCTGGGGGAGCGGCTGTACTACCTGGCCGCGATCGGTACCCCGCCGTTCGACGACCAGGACACGCTGGTGGAGACCTTGCTGTTCCTGTGGACGTCGGCCCTGGCCGGGCCGCCCGGGGCGGTCAGTCGATGACCACCCGGGGATGGTCCAGGCCGGCCAGGCCGATGACGCGCAGCAGGTGGTCCGAGGCGCGGGTCACGATGATGCCGCCCACCGCGACCAGCGTGGCCGCGGCCTCGTAGATCACGGCCAGGGCGCCGGCTTCGGCGTAGGCCAGGCCGCCCACGTCCAGTTGCAGCCACGGGCTGGCGGCCAGGCGGGCCCGCAGGACCCGGCCGAACACCGCGCGGCAGGCCAGGTCGAGTTCACCGGTCACGATCAGGCCCCAGGGGGCGTTGCTGATGGTGAACCAGGCCGGCGGCTCGGGGGTGAACTCCGGTACGGCCCCGGCGTGCTCGTGGGTGATGGCGGCCGCCTGGGGATGACTGAACCGGCGCTGGTCGTACTGGCAGACCGAGGTGATGCCCTCCTCGCGCTGCATGGGCGTGCAGCGCCGTTCCCAGTCCAGCAGCCGCTCGACCGACCCCATCGACCGGGCGAAGTCCCCCATCTCCGCGGCCACCCGCAGGCCCCCGAACCCGTCGGCCCGGGCCCGGCGGCCGGCCGCCCGGAACCCGGCCTCCATTTCGTCGAGGTCGAGCTGGCCCGGCTCACCGTAGGCCGCGGCGAAGTCCTCGATGACCAGCTGGCCGGCCGCGGCGGCCGGGCCCGCGGGTACCTGATGGGCCTCCAGGGCGGTGCGGACGGTGGCCGCGGGCCGGTCGCTGGCCACGTAGAACACCCGATCGCCGGCGGCCAGCCCGCTGGCCACGAACGTGGCCGCGACCTGCTCCAGCTCCGCCTCGCCCCGGTAGAGCGCGCACAGGTGGGTACCGGGCTCCGCGCCCCACAGACTGGGGGACGGAGGTCTGCCGCGAGTGTTTGCGGCGTCACGCTTGGTCACACCACCATCTTCGCCTGAGAAGGGCCGGCCAAGCATTACGCGAGATTCTCTTGACAAGTGTCAAGGGTGAGCCGAGTGGCCATGGGTGCCAGGATGGACGAACGATCAACCACGGTAGACGGGAGACAACGATGGCGCGCCGGGTGGACAGCGAATTGCTGCTGGTGGGCAGCCTGCCAGCGGACTCGACCGAGCACGCGCTGCGTTCGGCGGCCGGGTTCTTCGGGGATCTGGTCTTCGCCCTGCCCGACGGCGAAACCGGCCCGCGGGCCGGGTGGGTCAGCTACGAGCGGGAGCGGCTGGCCCGGCCGAACCCCGGGGTGGTCGTGGTCCAGGAAACGGAGTCACCGACCGGCCTGCCCCGGCACGCCTACGAGACCCCGGTCTTCGGCATCAAGCCGGGCGTCACCGAGCTGCACTGGGGCACCTGGCCCCGCATCGACGACGCGATCGCCGGGTACCAGGAGTTCACCCGGCTGCGGGCCGATGGCGTGATTCCCGGTCATCTCCGTTTCCAGGTCGGCCTGCCGTTCCCGGCCAGCGCGCTCAACGCGTTCAAGGCCGACTACGCCGCCGACTACCCGGTGGCCGCCCGCGCCTTCGAGGACCTGGTCGGCCGCGAGCTGACCCGGCTCACCGCGGCCATCCCGCCCGCGGACCTGGCCATCCAGTGGGACATGGCCTACGAGACCCAGGACCTGGAGGGCGTGCTGGCCTGGACTCCCGAGGGCGCCTGGGAGCGGTTCGCCGGGCCGGTCACCCGGCTGACCCGGCTGATTCCGGCGGAGACCCTGGTCGGCTACCACCTCTGCTACGGGACGTTCCCCGAGTGGCCGATGTACGAGGCCCGGGACATGGGCCTGCTGGTGCGGATGGCCAACTTCGCGGTGGCCAGTTCCGGCCGCCCGGTGGACTGGCTGCACCTGGCCGGCCCCCGCTACCTGCGCAGCGAGGACCGCAGCTTCTTCCGCCCCCTGGCCGACCTGGAACCCGGCGACGCCAGGGTGTTCCTGGGCATCGTGCTGCCCATCGACGGGCTGGCCGGCCTGCGCCGCCGTCACGCCACCGCGTCCCGCTACCTGGACGACTTCGGCGTGGCCATGTACTGCGGGTTCGGCCGCCAGCCCGGCGCCGACGGCACCGAGACCATGCGCGAGCACGCCCAGGTGGTCCGGGGCCTGCGCCCCGCCTAGCAAGCCGCTGGATTCACGCATCTGACCAGCGCGTCTATCGGCTGTTGATCGGCTCGCCCTAGGTTCCCGCGCGTGAGCGACAGCGAGCCGGAACCGGCCGTGGCCCTGATCGGCACCGGCGCCATCGGCGTGGGCATGGCGCCGCAGCCTGCTGCGGGCCGGCATCCCGGTGCGGGCCTGGAACCGGACTCGCCGCAAGGCCGAGCCGCTGTACGCCGACGGAGCCCTGGTCGTGGACCGCGCCGCGTGCGCGGCGCCGGGATCCCCGGCTCAGCGACGGCGCCGCCACGGCCGACGTGCTGGCCGCGGCCCGCCCCGGCGTCGCCCGGTCAGCCGGGTCCAGGCAGCACGGTCGGGTCAGGCCGGTCTTCGGCGCCCGGGCGCAGCGCCACCTACCTGGACGCGCGTGGGCGCGCGGGTCCCGGCCCCGACGGTCTCAGCTGCTGGTGCTGGCCGTGGCCCGGACGACGGCGAGACCCGAGTCCGGGAGACGGCCCGCCCGGGGCCTCGGCACCGACCCCCAGGCCTTCCTGGCCGCGGTCCGCGGCGGCCCCCTGGACTGTGGCTACCTGCAGGCCAAGGCGGGCGCGATCCTGGCCGGCGACTACTCGCCGGACTTCACCACCCGGCTGGCCGCCGAGGCCGCCGCGCTGATCGTGGCCGCCGGTGAGGACGCCGGCCTGAACATGGACGTCACCGCGGCGGCCGGGGCCCGGTTCGCCCGGGCCACCGCGCTCGGCCACGGTGGCGACGACATGGCCGCCGCCTTCTTCGCCAGCTTCGGCCGCGTGCTCTAACCGGCCACCCGGGACGGCTCGGCGCTGTCGTCCTTGACCTGCTGAGCGACCTCACACAGGTTGGTCAGCGGGTCCAGCCGCTGGGCCCGGCAGGCCAGCTGGCTCAGCAGGGCCTGGAACGACGCGGCGTCCGCGGCCGGCAGCGGGCTCAGCACGTGCGCCTCGACCCGGCGCAGCTCGTCCTGCAGGCGCCGCCAGGTGGCCCGGCCCTCGTCGGTGGCCACCACCAGCCGGCTGCGCCGGTCGGCCGGGTCCGGGTGCCGGGCCACCAGGCCCAGCTTCTCCAGGTCGTCGATCAGATAGGTCAGCACGGTGCGGTCGATGCCGAGCTCCTCGGCGATCGCCCCCTGATTCCGCGGCGGCTCCCCGGCCGCGGCGGTCAGCACCTGGTAGCCGCGCGGACCCCCGGGAACATCGCGCAGCGCGTGGTCGGACGCCTTGATGTAGGCCCGGAACACCACACCGAGCATCCAGCCCAGATCGCCCTCGAGGTCGGCAGCCATGTGACCAGGATAACGCAGCGCCACAGAAATTCGACTATATAAATAATCTGTACGGCATAATATCTGTGACGCAGCAGTTAGACCGGACGGCAACCACCCAGGGAGGCGAGGCCGCGATGACCGACTACGGACACCCGTTGCGGTTCGGCTCGTTCATCAGTCCGGCCAGCGCCGAGGCCGAGCGGACGGTCAGCCTGGCCGTGCTGTCCGAGCAGGTGGGGCTGGACCTGGTCACCTTTCAGGACCACCCGTACCAGCCCGCGTTCCTGGACACCTGGACCCTGCTCAGCTACGTGGCCGCCCGGACCAGCCGGGTGCACCTGGCCGCCAACGTGACCAACCTGCCGCTGCGGCCACCGGCCGTCCTGGCCCGCTCCGTGGCCAGCCTGGACCTGCTCAGCGGCGGCCGGATCGAGCTCGGCCTGGGCGCCGGGGCGTTCTGGGACGCGATCGAGGCCATGGGCGGCCGCCGGCTCAGCCCGGGCCAGGCCCGGCAGGCCCTGGACGAGGCCATCCGCGTGATCCGGCAGACCTGGGACACCAGCCAGCGCGGCGGCGTCCGCGTCGACGGGGAGTTCTACCCGGTCAAGGGGGCCAAGCGCGGGCCCGCGCCCGCGCACGAGGTCGGCATCTGGCTCGGCGCCTACAAGCCGCGCATGCTCGCGCTGACCGGCCAGGCCGCCGACGGCTGGCTGCCGTCCCTGAGCTACCTGCAGCCGGGCGACCTCGCCGCGGGTAACAAGATCATCGACGAGGCGGCCGAGCGGGCCGGCCGGTCCCCAGCCGCGATCCGCCGCCTGCTCAACATCGGCGGCCAGTTCGGCCCGGTCAGCCGGGGCCCCCTCAACGGCCCGCCCGACCAGTGGGCCGAAGAGCTGGCCGGCCTGGCCCTGTCCGACGGCATCAGCACCTTCATCGTGGCCGCCGACGACCCCGACGACCTGCGCCGCTTCGCGGCCGACGTCGCCCCCGCCGTCCGCGAACTAGTAGCCGCCGAGCGCGCCACCGACGCCGCCACCCCGTCAACTCCGGCCACGCCGCCAGGCCCATCCACCACACGAGACTCATCCACCCCGCCAGGCTCATCCACCCCGCTAGCTCCATCAACCCCGGCAGTCTCAGCCGTCACACTGGCCCCACCGCCCCCAGAGGGCGCGTTCGCGGTCGTGCCCACTCCCGACGACGGGACCCGCCGTAGCCCGACCCAGGTCTGGGACGAAACCGGCCGCCCCACCGGCCCGGCCCGGGACCCGGCTCTGTCCTACTCCCCGCGCCAGCAGGCCGAGGGTCAGCACCTGATCGACGTTCACGATCACCTGCGCGGCGAGCTGGACCAGATCTACGACCTGATCGACCAGGTGGCGGCGGGCACCCTGGACGCCGGCGCGGCCCGGTCGGCCATCAACGAGATGACCATGCGGCAGAACAACTGGACCCTCGGTACCTACTGCGAGTCCTACTGCCGGGTGGTGACCGTGCACCACACCATCGAAGACCAGTCGATGTTCCCCTACCTGCGCCGGCGCGACCCGCGGCTGGCCCCGGTCATCGACCGCCTGCAGGCCGAGCACCGGGTCATCCACGACGTCCTCGACGGCGTGGATCAGGCCCTGGTCGCGTTCGTCGCGGCCGGCGGCGACGCCGCCGCCCTGACCGGTCTGCGCCACGCCGCCGACCTGCTCAGCGACACCCTCCGGTCCCACCTGGCCTACGAGGAACGCGAACTGGTCGAGCCCATCGCCCGCCTCGGCCTCGGCTGACCAGGCGCCCGCCACTACCCGCGAACCAACCAACGAGGAGCCCCACCGAAATGCCCACGCTTACCGTCATCGTCGGCTCGACCCGTCCCGGCCGGGCCGGCGGCCCCATCGCCGAGTGGTTCACCGAGCGCGCCCGCGCCCACGGCGGCTTCGACGTGGAGGTGGCCGACCTCGCCGAGATCGGGCTGCCCCTGCTCGACGAGCCGAACCACCCGCGGCTGGGCCAGTACACCAAGCAGCACACCAAGGACTGGAGCGCGATCATCGACCGCGCCGACGCCGTGGTGTTCGTGACCCCCGAGTACAACTACGGCTACCCGGCCACGATCAAGAACGCCATCGACTTCCTGCACCGCGAGTGGCGGGACAAGCCGGTCGGCTTCGTGTCCTACGGCGGCGTCGCGGCCGGCACCCGGGCCGTGCAGCAGCTCAAGCAGGTCGTCACCACCCTGCGCATGGTCCCGGTGTTCGAGAGCGTGAACATCCCGTTCCACGCCCAGCACATCAAGGACGGCACGTTCGAGGCCAACGACCTGGTCAACCAGGCCGCCGACACCATGCTGGACGAACTGGTCCGCGTCGAGGCCGCGCTGCACCCGCTCCGCACTCCCGCCGCCGCCGCGCAGCCCGCCTGACCCTCAGCGTGTTAGCCTCCATCCATACACAACTGTATGGATGGAGGCCGGCCGTGGCTCCTGCTCAGATCCGCCAGGTCGATCCGCCCCTCGACGTGCGGGCGCTCACCACCCTCCCGGTCGTCGACTACACCGACGCCTTCACCGTCACCGGCGGCCCGGGGGAGTACACCCCCGAGCAGTGGGCCCGGGCCATGCTGTCCAGCGCCCCGCGCCGGGTCCGGTTCAAGCTGGTGGCAGGCTGGACCCTGCTCGGCCTGCGGCTGGGCCTCGGCCCGCCCGGGCAGCGCGTCCTCGGCTGGCGGGTCCGCCAGCACACCCCGGACCACCTGCTGCTCGGCGCCGGTTCCCGCCTCGGCCTCCCCGCCGAACTGCTGTTCCGCCGCACCCCCGACGGCCTGCTGTTCGCCACCTTCGTCCGCCAGCGTTCCCGGCTGGCCCGCGCCCTGTGGCCCCGCATCATCCCCGGCCACCAGCGAACCGTCGCCGCCCTCCTCACCCACGGCGCCCGCCGTCTGTGACCCCTCAGCCCTTTGACCGCGGCCCGGAACTGAGCCACCATGAAGGTGGTGGCGCGGTCCAGCGCCCAGCCCGGCGGTCTCTCCCCAGCGGGACCACAGCAGGGGCGAAGGGGGGCACACTCCCGGGCCGTGGGTAAGGCGAAAACCATCTGTCTTCGTGCTGGCCGTTCGGGTGAACGGCGCTGGGGCGGCCGACGAGACGGAGGTTGTTCACCGTGCCGCAGAACAAGGATCTCAAGCGCCTGGTCCGGACCCGGATGGCCGAATCCGGCGAGAACTACACCCAGGCCCTGGCCCACGTCCACGGCGAAGGGCGGCTGGACCCGCTGCCCGGCGCCTGGTTCCTGACCGGCCGCAGCGCCCGCGAGTACCAGGTGGGCCTGGTTCCCGGCGAGCATCACGACGGGAGCAGGGTGGCCCGCCTGCGGCTGCGCCCGGACGTGACCCGGCCGACCGATTTCGGGGCGCTGATGCAGAGTATCTCGGCCGCCCGTTACGCGGGCCGGCGGGTCCGGTTCAGCGCCCTGCTGCGCGGCCACGCGGTCACCGGCTGGGCCGGGCTGTGGCTGCGGGTCGATGGTGACCAGCGCGCGCTGATCCTGGACAACATGCAGGACCGGCCGGTGCGCCAGACCACCGGCTGGACCGAGGCCAGCATCGTCCTCGACGTGGCCAGCGAGGCCAGGTCCCTGCACTTCGGCATGCTGCTGAGCGGAGCCGGCGCGGTGGACCTGACCCGCCCGAAGTTCGAAGAGGCCAGCCCGGCCAGCCCGGTCACCGCCGTGCCGCACCAGGATCGGGAACTGCCCGACGAGCCCCAGGCCCTGGACTTCGGCTAGCTACCGGAACGCGCGGCCCGGCCGCCTACCCGGTGACCCGGTCCAGCCAGCCGATCAGCGCGGCGATGATCTCGCCCCGGTTGGTCTCGTTGAGGATCTCGTGCCGGGCGCCGGGGTAGGTGACCAGCGTGACGTCGGTCAGGCCGCCCTGCTTGAGCCGGTCTTCCAGCGGCAGCAGCAGGGCCAGCCCGCCGTTGACCGGATCCTGTTCCCCGGCCGCGATGTAGATGGGCAGGTCGGGCCGGATATTGGCGACCTGGGCCGGGTCGGCCAGCGCCCGCGCGCCCTCGAACATCTGCCGGGCCGAGCGCGGGTCCAGCCCGAAGCCGCACAGCGGGTCGGCCACGTAGGCGTCCACGACGGCCTCGTCCCGGGTCAGCCAGTCGTAATCGGTCCGGGCCGGCGCGAACGGGGCGTTGAACATGGCCAGGTCAAGCGGCTGGTCCAGGTCGAGCGCGGCCTCCAGCAGGTCGATGACCGCGGTGCCGGTCAGGACGGCCGCATCCACCTCCCAGCTGTGGCGGAGCAGGTACTGCTGGACCGCGAACGAGCCCATGCTGTGCCCCAGCAGCACCAGCGGCAGCCCGGGCTGCTCGTCCCGGACCCGGGCGCTGAGCGCGCCGATCTCGTCCACCAGGGCCGGCCAGCCACCCTCGCCCAGGTCCCCGGGCTCGCTGATCACGCTGGCTCCGTGCCCCCGATGATCCTGCGCGTACACCACGTACCCGGCTTCGTTCAGCGCCGCCGCGACGTGCTCATACCGCCGCGCGTGCTCGCCCATCCCGTGCGTGATCTGCACGACGGCCCGCGGCGCCCCGGCCGGATCCCACCGATACGCAGCGATCTGCGCCCCATCCTCGCCAGCCAACGTGAAGGTGTTCAACGTCATCGGGAACGTCCCTCCCACTCGGGTGGCCCGACGCTATCAGGGCAGAGATATCCATCCCCGGCGACGGTGGCCGCCAACGTCCACGCTGACCCGTCCCCGGCCCGGCCCGTCGCCAACGTCATCGGAAACAACCAGCAGCAACGGCCCCTTCGCCCTGGCCAGAGCCCGCTTGCCCGCAGGCGCCTCCAGCAACCGGAACGCAGTATCCAGTGCCACCCCGAAACACCCGTGCCCGTCGTAGTGCACCTCACCCGCGTGCACCACCATCCGGACCCGCAGCCGATGCTGAGGCCCAGCTCCGGCGTTGTAGCCGGCCAGCAGCCGAGCAAACTTGGGTGCAATCCGGCTGACCAGCGAACTCTCAGCCGGATCGGATAGATCAGCGCCAGCAGCCCGTCCCCGCGATCTTCGAACGGTCACGGTCCTCCGGATAGATCCCGCGCCGACCGCAATGCCGCGTCGAACAGCTCGTACAGCATGATCCGCAGCTGGCCTTGACCGAATCGGATCGGCTGGTAGAGCGCTCAATGTCGAGCGCGACGATGGTCCGGTGCACGGTGGCCGGGCAGACTGGCTTCGCACCAGCGTGCCGAAGGCCAGGCGCTGCAATTCTGTCCCAACTGCTGGCAAGCGCAATACTTCGGCGGTCGGTGCGAAGATGTCCAAGGTCTCCCGAGCCTTGAACAGTTGCTTGGGCAGCCGCAGAAACTCAACTGTCCGCATGTTGTGCAGCCGGTCCGCCACCTTCAGCGTGAGCACGCGGCGGTCAGCGGATTCGAGCGCCGCCAGCACGTCGGGCACCGGCCTACCGCCGAGGTGTTTCAGCGCCAGCGCTTCAGACACCATCGTGGCCACCTCGCTACCGAACTTCCGCTGCAGCGCGGTGAGTGTGGCATACGAATACTGCACCGTGTCGTGCAGGATCGCCGCGCACAACATCTGATCGTCGGCCCCGAAACCTGCCATAATGCGTGGCGACCATGACGGGATGCGAGATGTAAGGGTCGCTGCTTTCACGGAACTGTCCCTGATGGGAATCCCGCGCAACCTCATACGCACATCGGAGCAGTCCGAAGTCCACGTCCGATCGGCGCGTTAGAAGGGCCTGACGCAACCCCGCTAGCGGATCTTCCTCCGCAGCAAAATCCAATGAAACCCGGCCATACATGATCGCACGTTAGACGCGGATCGGCGCCGTCCACGGCGCGTCGGCGGCCGGGAATGAGCCCGCCGGCGGCCGGGTGCACGGCCGCCGGCGGGTCCGGCCCGGTGGAGGGGGTTAGACGTAGCTGCCCACCGAGCTGGCTTCAGACCTGGCCTGCTGGGCCAGAACGAACGCGCTCCGCAGCGCCTTCTTGTCCACCTTGCCGACCGTGGTGTACGGGAGGCGGCCGGTGATCGTGAACGACTGCGGCCGGTACAGGTCGCCCAGCTCGCGGACCACCTGGGCGCGGATCTCGGCCAGGGCGGCCGGGTCCAGGTCGGCGCCGTCCTGCGGGACCAGGAACACGTGCACGGCCTCGCTCAGCACGGGGTCCGGCACGCCGACCGCGGCTGCCTGGCGGATGCCGGGCAGCGTGCACAGGAAGTCGTCCAGCAGCCGCGAATACACGTTGTCGGACGTCCGGCCGGTGACGATGATGTCCCGGGACCGGTCGACCAGGTAGAAGTAGCCTTCGTCGTCCCGGTAGCCCAGGTCGCCGGAGCGGGCCCAGTCGCCGTCCAGGAGCTCGCGGGTGCGCTCGGGGTCACGCCAGTAGCCTTCGGTGACCATGGCGCTGCGGATGTACAGCTCACCGATCCGGCCCGGTTCGGTGATCACCCCGTGCTCGTCGCGCAGTTCGACCTCGATGCCGTTCCCGGGCTTGCCGCAGCTCTGCAGCACATGCGGCCGCCGCGGGTCGTGCTCCTCCGGCCAGAGCTCGGTGACCAGGCCGGTCTCGGTGGCCCCGTAGACCTGGTGCATGACCGGCCCGAACACCTCGATGGCCTGCAGCAGCCGGGCCGGCGCGGTCGGCGCGCCCAGGTAGTAGATCGACGCCAGGTCCGGGAAGCCCACCTCCGGGCAGTCCGGGTGGTCGAGCAGCTCGTACAGCATGGGCGGCACCACGACCAGGTCGGTGATCTTCTCCGCGGCCAGAACCCGCAGGGTCACCCCGGCGTCGAAGGTCTCGCCCGGCATGAGCACCACGGCGTAGTCGGCGAACAGCACCATGAGCGTGGCGAAGTGCCCGCTGACGTGGGACAGCAGCGTCCCGGCCAGCAGCCGCGGGTCGGCCGCGGCACTGCCGTGGGTGCCGGCCGCCTTGACGATCCGCTCGTAGAAACCGTGCCCGTGGGGCACCAGCTTGGGCTGGCCGGTGGTCCCGCCGGTGTAGAACAGCGTGACCACCGAGCTGGCCGGGGCCACGTCCTCCGGGGCCAGCTCGGCCAGCGGGCCCGCCGCGGCCAGGAAGTCCGGCACCCCGCCGGCCGGGCCCAGGCTGCAGGTGGCCACCTGGGTCTCGCGGGCCAGCTCGGCCGCCCGCCCGGTGAAGACCGGATCGAAGATCAGCAGCTTGACGTCGGCGCGTTCGATGAACGACCCCAGCTCGCCGTTGCCCGGCTCGGGCGGCACGAACACCAGGCGGCCGCCCAGGAAGTGCACGGCCAGCGTGAGCAGCAGGGTCTCCGGCGTGTTCACGCTGAACAGCGCCACCCCATCGTCCTGGTCCACGCCCAGGTCGATGAGCGCCCCCGCGTACCGCAGCACCAGGTCGCGCGCCTCCCGCCCGCTGATCCGGCGCTCCCCGTAGATGATCGTGTCCCGCGTCTCGCGGGCGGCCAGCCGCGCCAGCAGCTGCCCCGTGTAGTTGTCTTCCGATGTCGCCTGCCGTGACCCGGCCATCAAATATCCCCGTCTCGTCGCGGTGACGAGCCCGCCCGGGCACCCCCGTACCCCTTGATCGACGCGGCCCGCCCCTGCCAGAAGCTGACGAGCCGAACCTAGGAGCCCGGCATTGATGTCCGATTGACGCGATATGAACGCGCCTTTTAGGTGCTGCGCCTCAGGCGCTGCGCCGCCGGTTCAGCCGGATGCGGCGCTTCAGCGCGGTACGAGGTTCGTCCAGCGCGACGGCGGCGGCCGGCAGGGTCGGCCGGGGACGCCGCGGCTCCCGCACGCCCGCCAGGGGCGGCCGGTGCCCCCGGTGCGTCAGCCGATCGAACAACAGCCGCAGCCGG
This sequence comes from uncultured Actinomycetes bacterium, assembly GCA_963828445.1. GTDB lineage: Bacteria > Actinomycetota > Actinomycetes > Streptosporangiales > Streptosporangiaceae > Bog-532. The sequence continues at coordinate 17,099 of CAWHFP010000021.1, read as the reverse complement.
CCGGCCAGCGAACGCCACATCTCTAACCCGGTCCTCGCGTCATATCTTGAGTATGCGCCCGGCCGCCTGATCGTGGGAAGAGTTCGCGCACGGTGAACCAACGACCAGCCCGAAGCGTCTAACAGGTACGCTCAGTGATTGGAGCATACCTATGGGTTATCGGACGCCTTCGAAGCCAGGTAAGCCGGTCGTGCCCCGATCCTGGCTGATCGCCGCCGGAGCGCTGGCCGCCAGCGTCGGTATCCCCGCGGCGATCATGCCCACGGCGGCGGACGCCGCCACCACCCCGGTCGTCTCGGCCAACGTGGCCGGCTGGAGCCACCTCAGCGTCCGGCCCGCGTGGATTTTCATCGGTGAGGGCGGCTCCCCGGAGGCGCACGTCGGTCAGTGGTCCACCTGGGACAAGGGCGAGCCGAACCCGCACGCGACCGCGAACGCCACGCTGTGGACGGACAACTGCCTCCCGAACTGCGCCCAGGGCCACGAAACCGCGCACCGCCTGGTGATCACGCTCTCAGTGGTGAAGACCCACCACGGGGTGCGTTACTACTCGCGGATGAGCTGGTACACGCCGGGCTACCGGCTGCCCGGCGCCCACGCCAGCACCGTGGTCATGCACTTCGGCTCCGGCAGCTCGCCCTTCTGGCACTGACCCGGCCGGCCGCGACCCGGCCGGCCGCGGTCACTCCTCCGTGAGCAGGCCGAGGTCGCGCAGGCTCTCGGCGGTCTCGACGATCGTGGTCCCGGCCGGGCGCGGGCGCCAGCCGAGCTCGGTCTTGGCCCGGTCGTTGTGGATGATCAGCCGGGCCGGCTCGGGCCCGGGCGCTTCCGCGGTCGGCACCCGCTTGGCCAGCGGGCCGAGCCGGTCGCGCAGGACTCCGGCCAGCTCCAGGAAGCTGATGGTGGGCCCGTCGGCCAGGGCCAGGAACCGCTGGCCGGCCGCCCCGGGCGCGGCCATGGCCCGGATCTGCAGGTCGGCGACGTCGCGCACGTCGGCCAGCCCGAACCGCTGGCGGCGCACCACCGGCATGGTCCCGTCGAGCATCGCCTTGACCAGGTGCAGCGACGAACGCGCCTGCGCGGTCAGGGTCGGGCCGAGGATGAAGGTGGGGTTGACCGAGACCAGCTCGGTGCCGCCGCCCTCGCGGCCGATGAAGTCCCACGCGGCCCGCTCGGCGACCACCTTGGACAGCGGGTAGGCCGGGAGTCCCGGCGTGTCCGGATCGGTCCAGTCGGCCTCGGTGTACTCGGCGCCCGGCTTGGGGGAGTAGCCGACCGCCGCGAACGACGAGGTCAGCACGACCCGGCGCGCGCCCGCGTCCCGCGCCGCCCGCAGCACGCGCAGCGTGCCGTCCCGGGCGGGCACGACCACCTCATCGCGGTCGTCGGACTGGATCATGGGCGAGGCGGTGTGATGGACCTCCGGGCAATCCGCGGCCGCGGCCGCCCAGCCGTCGTCGGCCAGCAGCCCGGCCGCGACGACCTCCAGCCCGCGGTCGTCGGCGCCGCCGCGGCGCACGGCCGCGCGCACCTCGTCCTCGCGATCGGGGGAGCGGACCACCGCCCGCACCTCCCGGCCGTCGCGCAGCAGCGCGGCAATCAGTTGCGTGCCCAGATATCCGGACCCGCCGGTCACCAGCACCCGGCTCATGGCAGCACCTTTTCCAGACGGGGGTACATGTCGCGCACCCGCAGGTTCGCCTCGGCTTCGGCCGCGGCGTCGCGGCGGTCGCGGGCATCCCACAACGCCGCCTTCTTCTGCAGGTACTCCAGGTGCACCCGCAGCATGGCGATCTGGGCTTCGACCCGCTCGGCGTGCCGCAGCAGCAGGTCACGCTGCTCACCGGCGGCCTCCGGCCCCCGGGCGCGGTTGGCCTGATAGGTCCGCATGTCCTCGATGCTGACGCCCATCGCGCGCAGGCAGGCCAGCGCCTGCAGCGTGTCCAGATCCTCCTCGCGGTACCGGCGGTGCCCGCTGCGCTCGTCCCGGGCGACCGGGCCGATCAGCCCGATCTCCTCGTAGTAGCGCAGGGTCGGCTCGCTCAGCCCGCTGCGCCGGGACACGTCCTGGATGGTCAAGGTCGCCATGGGTCCAGCGAACCAAACCTCAAGCGCTTGAAGTCAAGCCCGGTCGGGCTGGCGTTTCTCCCGGCTCCGGCCGGGTAGCTGCTGACCTCGGCCGGATAACTCTGGCCTCACGACGAGTCAGCAAGCCGAGCAGGGGGACCGCCGGATGGACGGCCAGGGACCCCCTTCCCACGAGGTCCGGTGGGACACCGTGGCTGGGCGCCGGGTACGCAGCTTGCAGGCTGGCCGGCCGGGCCGGGACGAAACCGGCCGGCCACCGGTCGTGCTGGTGCCCGGCCTCGGCACGCTCGGCCCCCTGATCGGCACCCTGGACGACTGCGCGGCGTGGACCCAGGCGACGCTGCTTGATCTCCCCGGCTTCGGTCACCGCCGCCCACGTTCGTGCGCGCCGGTCCTGCCGGAGGTGGCTGCGCTGACCGCCGAGTGGCTGCGGTCATCGGGTGGCAGGCCCGCTGTGCTGGTTGGTCATTCGACCGGTGCGCAGGCGGCCCTGCACGCCGCCAGTGCGGTGCCCGACCGGGTCGCGGCCCTGATTCTGGTCGGGCCGACCTTCCCGCCGGCGCTGCGGACGCTGGGCCCGCTGGTGCCCGCCGCCCTGCGGGACCTGAGGTACGAGTCGGCCGGGCTGATTCCGGTCCTGTGGCCGTACTTCGCCCGGGGCGGCCCGATCTCGCTGCTGCGGTTCATCCGCTCCGCCCAGCACGACCGCCCTGAGGACCTGATCAGGTCGACCGGGTGTCCCGTCATCGTGGTCCGAGGCCTGCATGACCCGTTCTGCCCCGCCACCTGGGCGGCCCAGCTGGCTGCTTCGGCGCAGGACGGCCGGCTGGTCACGGCGCCCGGCGCCCACGCCTTTCCCTACCGTCGTGGCCGGCTGAGCGCGGCCATTGCTGATCAGCTCGGGGTCGGCTGAGCCGGCGTCTGCAGCGGGAAGTGGCAGGCGGCCTCGTGGCCGCGGCCGAACGGGCGCAACGGTGGTTCTTCGGCCGCGCACAGGTCCTGGGCCCGCGGGCAGCGGGTCCGGAACCGGCAGCCGGACGGCGGGTGAACCGGGCTGGGCAGCTCGCCGGTGATGGCCGGTCCGGACTTGGCCCGCTCGGTCGCCGGGTCCGGCACCGGGATCGCGCCGATCAGCCCGGCCGTGTACGGGTGGGCGGTCCTGGTGTAGATGTCGTCCCGGGAGCCCAGCTCGACCAGCTTGCCCAGGTACATGACCCCGATCCGGTCGGCCAGGTAGCGGACCACGGTCAGGTCGTGCGAGATGACCACGTAGGTGAGCCCGTAGTCGGCCTGCAGCCGCTTCATCAGGTTCAGGACCTGGGCCCGGATCGACACGTCGAGCGCGCTGACCGGCTCGTCGGCCACGATCAGCCGGGGGCTGGCGGCCAGCGCCCGGGCCAGCCCGATCCGCTGCCGCTGGCCGCCGGAGAACTCGTGCGGGTACCGCTCCACCGCGCTGGCGGGCAGGCCCACCTCGCCCAGCAGTTCCAGCACCCGGCGGCGGCGGTCCGGGCGGTGGCCGGCGTGCTGCACGGCCAGCGGCTCGGCCAGGATCGATCCCACCCGCATCCGCGGATCCAGCGAGGCCAGCGGATCCTGGAACATCAGCTGCAGGTCCCGCCGCTGGCGGCGCAGGGCCCCGCCGTGCAGGCGGGCCAGGTCCACCCCGTCCAGCCGGACGTCACCGGCGTCGGGCCTCTCCAGCGCCACGATCATCTTGCCCACCGTGGTCTTGCCGCAGCCGGACTCGCCGACCAGGCCGAACGTGGATCCGGCCGGTACCGAGAACGACACTCCCGACGCGGCGTGCACGGCCGCGACCTTCCGCCGCAGCACTGCGCCCGACGTAACCGGATACTCCTTGATCAAATTTTGAAGGTCGAGTAGTGGCTCCCGGTCCGGTTCCGCGTCCCGGGAGGCCGGGGGGGACCCGGTCGCGCCGTTGGAGGTCGTGACCGGCGCCACCGGCAGCGGCCCGTCCACCGGGTGCCAGCAGGCGAACCGATGCTCCCCCTCGACTCCGGATAGGGGCGGCTCCTCGGCCCGGCACTGGTCGGTGGCGTACCGGCAGCGGGCCGCGAACCGGCACCCGGGCGGGGGATCGGCCAGGTCCGGGGGCAGGCCGCCGATGGCCTGCAGCGGCTGGCCCGGATCCTGGCTGAGCCGCGGGATGGAAGCCAGCAGCGCCTGCGTATACGGATGCCGCATGCCCGCGAACACCGGGCCGGTCCCGGCCGTCTCCACGATCCGGCCCGCGTACATCACGCTGACCCGGTCCGCGTGCCCGGCGATGACCCCCAGGTCGTGGGTGATCAGCAGCAGGGCCATGCCCAGCCGGTCCTTGAGCCCGGCCAGCAGGTCCAGGATCTGGGCCTGGATGGTGACGTCGAGCGCGGTGGTCGGCTCGTCGGCGATGAGCAGCTTGGGCTCGCAGGCCAGGGCCATGGCGATCATCACCCGCTGGCGCAGCCCGCCCGACAGCTGGTGCGGGTAGTTGTCCACGATCTCCCGCGGCCGGGGCATGCCGACCAGGGCCAGCACCTCCAGCGCCCGGTCCCGGGCCGCGGCCCGGGAGGCCCCGCGGTGCTGCCGGACCGGCTCGGCCACCTGATAGCCCACCGTTTTGGTCGGGTCCAGCGAGGTCAGCGGGTCCTGGAACACCATGGCCAGGTCGTTGCCCCGGATCTGGCGCAGCTGGTCCGGCCGCAACGCGGTCAGGTCGTGCCCGCCGAACATCACCGAACCACCGGTGACCGCGCCGCCCGGCGGCAGCAGGCCCATGACCGCCAGCGCGGTCATCGACTTGCCGCTGCCGGACTCACCGACCAGGCCCAGGGTCTCGCCCGCCGCCACGTGCAGGTCGACGTTCCCGGCCGCGTGCACCGCGGTGGTCGGCAAGGTAATGGTCACCGACAGGTTCCGTACGTCCAGGACCGGTTCCATTGCGCCTGTCTACCCAATTCCTATCTATTTGACCAGTAAGGTAGGCATATTGAAGGATGACTCAACAGCAATCATCATCATGGGTGGGGGATGTGAACGAAAGGGCACACATGGGCAAGTTTCCCCGGGTCGTCCGGTTTCCCCGGGCCGTTGCGCTGGCCGGGCTGGCCGTGGCGGTGGTCGTTTCCGCGTGCAGTTCCGGTCATGGTTCGGGTGGTTCCGCCGTCGGCAAACCGAAACAGGGGGGTACGGTCACCGTCGCCTGGAACGACGCCCAGCCCAACTTCCTCTTCCCGTACCCGCCGGCCACCAACACCGACGGCTACAACCAGAACCTGGCCGAGAACCTGTGGCCGTACCTGAGCTATGACGGTGACGGTGCCCAGTCGGCGGTGGACCCGGCCAAGTCGCTGTACAGCTCGCTGAAGTACAGCAACGGCAACAAGACCGTCACCATGGTGCTCAAGAGCTGGAACTGGTCGGACGGGAAACCCATCACCGCGCGGGACTTCACGTTCACCTACGACCTGCTCAAATCGGGCTACCAGAACTGGATCAACTACATCCCGGGCACGTTCCCGACCGACGTGAAGTCGGTCAGCACCACCGGCCAGCACACCGTGGTCATCAACCTGACCGCGCCGACCAGCCCGGCCTTCTTCGCCGACGACGTGCTCAACAACGTCTCGCTGATGCCGCAGCACGCCTGGGACAAGGAATCGTCCTCCGGCGCGATCGGCAACTATGACCAGACCACGTCGGGGGCCAAGGCGGTCTACGCCTTCCTGCAGAAGGAAGGCAGCCAGAGCAGCACGTTCCTCACCAACCCGCTCTGGAAGGTGGTCGACGGGCCCTGGACGCTGTCCACGTTCAACAGCGATGGCTCGCTGTACGGCTACACGCCCAACAAGCACTACTCCGGCCCGGACAAGCCGCACCTGGCCAAGCTGCTCAACCAGTCGTTCACCACGTCCACCGCGCTGATCGACGCGCTGCGGTCCGGCAGCTCGGTCCAGGTGGCGCCGCTGCCCCTGGACGACGTCAACCAGCTCGGCCAGCTCAAGGCGGCGGGCTACTCGTCGGCGACGCGGGCGATTCCGGGAGTGGCCGGGATGGAGCCCAATTTCTACAACGCGCAGATCGGCGCGGTCTTCCGGCAGCTGTACATCCGCCAGGCCATGGAAGAACTGATCAACCGTCCCCAGCTGGTGGCCAAGGTCTACAACGGCTACGCCGACCCCGGCAACGGGCCGGTGTCGGTCAAGGCGTACCCGTCCTGGTCCTCGCCGCTGGAGAAGTCCGGCGGCCCGTACCGGTACCAGCCGTCGTCGGCGATCTCGCTGCTGAAGTCCCACGGCTGGAAGGTCGTGCCGAACGGGGTCACCACCTGCGCCCGGCCCGGTTCCGGGGCTTCGCAGTGCGGGGCGGGCATCAAGGCCGGGCAGAAGCTGGAGTTCCAGGTGCTGTACGGCTCGGGAACCGACACCATCGATGAGGAAAACGCCGCCGTCCAGTCGTCGGAGCGGCAGGCCGGCGTCAAGCTCGACCTCAAGGCCGAGCCGTTCAACACCCTGGCCGGAACGATCGGGGAGTGCACGGCCAAGAGCCACGCCCAGAACTGCGGCTGGCAGATCGTCGAGTTCGGCTACGACGAGTTCTTGCTGTACCCGTCCGACAATGGCGTCTTCGCCACCGGCGGGTCCAGCAACCTGGGCGGATGGTCGGATCCGAAGACCGACAGCCTGATCACCGCCACCCTGCAGACCGGCGGCACCTCGGCGTTCTACCAGTACGAGGACTACGTGGCCCGGCAGCTTCCGTTCCTGTGGCTTCCGTTGCGGGAAGGCCTCCAGCTCTACAAGAGCAACCTGGGCGGCATCGTCCCGCTCAACCCGTTCTCGGGCGGGGAGAACTTCTCCGACTGGTACTACACGAAGTGACGGGCTCGGTGACTGCGTGACCGGGTACATCGTCCGGCGGGTGGGTCAGGCCGTGGTGGTCGTGATCGGCCTCATGGCCCTGACCTTCCTGCTCATTCACCTGGAACCGGGCAGCGTGGCCCGGTCGGTGCTGGGGCTCAAGGCGACCCAGAGCCGGATCGCGATCTTCAACGCCACCTACGGGCTCAACCAGCCGCTGTACAAGCAGTTCTGGGCCTACCTGGATCAGGTGGTGCACGGGAACCTCGGCACCTCGTACTACCTGCAGCAGCCGGTGTCCACGCTGTTCACCCAGCGGCTGCCCCGGGACCTGCTGCTGCTCGGCTCCTCGACCGTGCTGGCCCTGCTCATCTCGCTGCCGATGGGCATCTACCAGGCCGTGCGGCGGGGCGGGTTCGCCGACATCACGCTGAGCACGGTGTCGTTCACGCTGTACTGCATGCCGGCCTTCTGGCTGGCGGTCATGCTGGTGGCGGTGTTCGCGGTGCAGACCCACGTGTTCCTGCCCGAGGCGCCGTCCGGCACGTCGATCGGCTCGGCCCTGGCCCAGCCGCGGGCCCTGGCCCTGCCGGTGCTGACCCTGACCCTGATCCAGGTGGCCGGGTTCAGCCGCTACATGCGGGCGTCGGCCATCGACACCCTGGCCCAGGAGTTCCTGCGGGTGGTCCGGGCCAAGGGCCTGCCCGAGCGGCTGGTGCTGTCCCGGCACGTGCTGCGCAACTCGCTGCTGCCGATCGTCACCGTGGTCGGGCTGTCCCTGCCCGGCCTGGTCACCGGGGCCATCGTGGTCGAGGAGGTCTTCAACTACCAGGGCATGGGGCTGCTGTTCTACGACGGCGCCACCCATCACGACTTCCCGGTGCTGCTCGGCTCCACGCTGATCGTGGGCGTGGCCACCGTGGCCGGAAACCTGCTGGCCGACATCGCCTACGGCATCCTCGACCCGCGGGTGCGCTATGTCAGCCGCTGAGACCGAGCCCGCCGGCCCCGGTGCGGTTGGCAGCGGCACCCGGCCCGAGGTCGGCCTGGCCGGCCAGCGCTGGTCCTGGCGGCTGATCCTGGGCGCGTTCGCCCGCAACTGGCAGGCCCAGGCCGGGCTGGCCGTGGTGGTCCTGCTGGTCCTGTTCTGCTTCCTCGGCCCGCTCTTCTACCGGACCAATCAGGTCACCGTCCAGCTGGGGCTGAAGGACATCGCTCCCGGTGGCCGTTACCCGCTGGGCACCGACGACACCGGGTTCGACGTGCTCGGACGGCTGATGGTGGCCGGGCAGTCCTCGCTGGAGCTCGGGTTCGCGGTGGCCATCGCGACCACCGTCCTCGGGACCGCCTACGGGGCCATCGCCGGGATCGCCGGCGGCATCGTGGACGCGGTCATGATGCGGGTCGTCGACACCCTGCTGGCCATCCCGTGGCTGGTGCTGCTGCTGATCATGGTCAACTACCTGACCCCCAACCTGTGGACGATCGTCGCCCTGCTGTCGATCTTGTCCTGGCTGGGCGTGGCCCGGCTGGTCCGCGGCGAGGTGATCTCGCTGCGGGCCCGCGACTTCGTGCTGGCCGCCCGGACCATGGGCAGCACGTCGACCCGGATCATGTTCCGGCACCTGATCCCCAACGCCATGGGCGTCATCGTGGTCAGTGCCACGTTCAGCATCGCCGACGCCATCTTGGCCCTGTCCACGCTCAGCTTCCTGGGCCTGGGCCTGCCGCCGCCCCACGCCGACTGGGGCTCCATGCTCACCGGCGGCCTCAACGACCTGTTCAACGGCTACTGGTGGCTGGTCTACCCGCCCGCGGTCATCCTGATCGTCACCATCATCGCCTTCAGCCTGATCGGCGACGCCCTGCGCGACTCCCTCGACGTCCGCCTCCGCCGCCGCTGACCCGCCGGGGGCGGCCGCCGCTGTGGACGCGCCGTGGCCGTGCTTACGTGATTTGTGACGCCTGCGCCGCTAACTTTCTGGGTAAGTAACGCAATGTCCGGGTTAAACGGGAAAAGGGGTAAGAGCCATGCGCAGGTTCTTGCGGATCAGTGTGGCTCTGGCCGGCGGCCTGACCGCGGCCTCCGCCACGCTCATGGCGGTGGTGCCGGGGGTGGCGTCGGCGGCACCGCGGACGCCGGAGGCCGCCACCGCGAAGGCGGCCGCGGCCCGGGTGGCTTCGCCTGCCTACACGCCGGCCCGGCGCACGCTGAGCGTCGGCATGAGCGGCCGCGACGTCCGGGCCCTCCAGGCACGGCTGACCCAGCTCAAGTACTTCCCGGGCGCGGTCGACGGCCAGTTCAGCTCCAACACGCTGGAAGCGGTCTGGGCCTTCCAGGAGGCGCAGGGCCTGAGCGCCGACGGCGCGGTCGGCCCGCAGACCGAGCGCGCGCTGGTCAGCCCGCACGCCCCGGCGTCGCGCTACCCGCACGGTGGCTCGCTCCGGGTCGAGGTCAACCTCACCCGCCGGTTCCTGGTCCTCTACCAGAACAACCGGGTCGCCCTGGTCACCCACGTCTCGGCCGGGGGCGGCTACTACTACTGCAGCACCAACGGCTGCGGGCACGCCATCACCCCGACCGGCCACTACACGGCCCACTCCTTCGTTCCCGGCTGGGTCAAGGTGCCGCTGGGCGAGATGTACAACCCGGTGTTCTTCATCGGCAGCGCCTACGCCATCCACGGCGACACCTACGTCCCGCTGCAGCCCGCCTCGCACGGCTGCGTGCGCATCCCCATGGACGTGGCCAACTTCTTCCACACCATGGTCAACACCCACGACACCCCGGTCTACATCTACTACTAGGCCGCCCTCGCGGTGGGAGTGCCGCATGACCGCGATCATCATCGACGGCACGCAGGGCGGCCGCGTCTTCGACGGGGTCGGTGCCCTGTCGGGCGGCGGCAACTCGGTCCAGCTGATCGGCTACCCGGAACCGCAGCGCAGCGACATCCTCGACTATCTGTTCAAGCCGGGGACCGGGGCGGCCCTGCAGATCCTCAAGGTCGAAATCGGCGGCGACTCGTTCTCGTCCTGCGGGGCCGAGCCCAGCCACCAGCACCGCCGGGGCGACCTCAACCCGAACGGCGGCTACGAGTGGTGGCTGATGCGCGAGGCCAAGGCGCGCAACCCGGCCATCCGGCTCTACGCGCTGGCGTGGGGGGCGCCCGGCTGGATCGGCGGCGGGAACTTCTGGTCCCAGGACATGATCGGCTACCTGATCAGCTGGCTGGAGTGCGCGGCCGGCCAGGGCCTGGTCATCGACTACCTCGGCGGCTGGAACGAAGAAGGCTTCGATGCCGGCTGGTTCAAGTCGCTGCGGAAGGCACTCGACGCGGCCGGGCACACCGGGACCACCATCGTCGCGTCCGACAAGGATCCCTTCGACTGGACGATCGACGGCACGTACCGGCACGACGTGCCGTGGGCCATCGCCGAGAACATGGCCGATGACAGCGACCTGAAATCGGCCATCGGCGTGCTCGGCGCCCATGACGTGGGCTCGTACCCGACCACGGGGATGCAGTGCTGGTCGACCCCGGCCGCGGTGGCCTCCGGTAAGCCGCTGTGGCACAGCGAGATCGGCGCGATGCCAGCTGCGGACGGCTCGGCGATGATCCGGTCCGTGATCCGCGGCTACCTCGACGCCCAGCTCACCGCCACCATCCAGTGGCCCTTGATCACCACGCAGCCGCCGGGCCTCTACTACCTGGACCGGGGCCTGCTGTGGGCGGCCGAGCCGCGCTCGGGCTACTACATCCCCAAGGCCATGCTCGGCGTCATCGCCGCCGTCACCCAGTTCACCGAGCCGGGCTGGCTCCACATCGACCGCGCCTGCGGGTACCTGGGCGGGGCCCGGGCCAACGGCTCCTACCTGGCCCTGCGGGCGCCGGACGCCACGGCCTGGAGCCTGATCGCCGAGACCACCACGGCCACCGCGGAACAGAACATCACCGTCACCGTTCAGGGGGGCCTGCCCGGCGGCACCGTCCACGTCTGGCGGACCAGCCCGGCGTCGGCGAGCCCGGCCGACTGGCTGCTGCGCCGGCCCGACATCACCCTCGACGCCGACGGCAGCTTCACCTTCGGCTGCCTGCCCGGCTACATCTACAGCTTCACCAGCACCAGCGGCCAGGGCATCGGGACCCCGGCCATCCCGGCCCGCCAGCCGTTCTCGCTGCCCTACTCCGGCCCCTGGACCGGGACGGCCAGCGCGGCCGGGACGATGCCGGCCTACCTGGCCCCGCAGGACGGCAGCTTCGAGTTCGTGCCCGCCGCCGACGGCTCCGGCGCCTACGTGGTCGGCCAGGCCACGCCCCAGCGGCCCATCTTCTGGCATGCCCGCGACCAGGCCGGGCACCGTTTCCCCTACGCCGTCATCGGCGCCGACGGGATGGCCGCCGACTACCGGGCCGGGGTCAGCGTCTGCTTCACCGCCAGCGGCCAGTCCGGCGGGCTGGTCGCCCGGTTCAGCCGGCAGGGCGGCCAGGTCTTCAACTTCCGCGGCTACATCCTGGACTTCGGGTCCGCGGGCGGCTGGTGGCTGACCAAGAACAGCATGAGCATCGGCAACACCGTCCTGGCCCACGGCTCCCGGCCGGCGCCCGCGCCAGGGGAGTGGACGCCGCTCGCGCTCCAGGTCCAGGGCACGACGATCACCGCCTGGGTCGACGGCCAGCCGGTGGCCACGGTCACCGACGATGACCCTAACTACGCCACCGGCATCCCCGGCATCGAGACCGACGCCTTCCGCGGCACCTGGTCACCCACCCAGTTCAAGGACTTCTCGGTGATCGCGAGCTGACCGCCCCGGGCGGACCACGATCACGCCGGGCTTTCGGGCCAGACCTGGATGCTGTGGCCGGCGGCCGCGAGGATCAGGTCGGCGTCGATGCTGACCCGGGCTTCGCTGATGCCCATGGATGGCCACTGGCAGACGAATTCCAGCGGCCCGCTGGGCGGCAGCGGCCAGGCCCACCAGCGCTGCTGGCTGTGGTGCGACGTTGCGCCGCCGCCGGCCGGCCGCAGGAACGGTTCGGCTGGCTCGGAGTCTCCGCTCGGCCGGCCGCTGTGGACCACGCGGCCGTCGGAGAGCCGCAGGCTGACCTCGAATGTGCCGTGGGCCGCGAACGGTTCCTCGTCCCAGCCCGGGGTGTCCGGCCGGATGAGCCGGGTCACCTCGAACTCGAACCCGTTGCTGAAGGCGGACAGGCCCGTGATCGCGACCGCGGCCCGGCCGGACCGGCCGAACGGCAGGGTGCCGACCGGCACCAGGCCGGGGAATTGGGTCTGGGGCCGGTGCCACGGCCGGGGCGTGCTGGGCTGCAAGCGGGGCCTGCGGGCCAGGGGATCTCGTGCTCGGCGGCGAATGCGCATGACCTCAGCCTTGGCCCTCCGCCGTCCTGGGGCAATGTTCGGTTCGCCATCCTCGGCTGGTCACCGCGGTCTAGCATGCCGTTCGAGCTGATCCGGCGGCTCCGGGGACAGCTGGCATGGGGAGGACGCGGTTAGTGGCTCGTCTGGCGATCACGAAGGATGTCCTGTCCGCCTTCGCCAAGCTGGACAAGAGCGTCCAGATCGCGGTCCAGTCGGCGATCACCGGCTTCGCCGGCGGCCAGGACGGCCAGGCGTCCCTGGAGAAGGTAGCCGGCAGCCTGGATGACCGGATTCGCCTGCTCCGCGTGGACGGCGCCTGGTACGGCGCCGTGCTGGTTCCGGACCACGGCGACACCTACTGCCTGCTCACGGTCCTGCCGCGGGACCAGGCGGCCCGGTACGTCACCAGCCACCGCGTCACCGTCAACCAGGCCACCGGCATGCTGGAAGTCTCCAACCCGGTCGCCCTGCAGCGGGTGGAGCCGGCCCTGCGGGCGATGGCGGGCCCGGCCGACGACCGGCGGCTGTTCGCCGACGTCAGCGACGCCGAGCTGGCCCGCCTGGGGATCGAGACCGGCATCCTGGCCCTGGTCCGGCTGCTGGTCAGCGAGGCCGACCTGGATGCGCTCCAGTCCATGCTGCCGGCGGCCCAGTACACCGCGCTGCACGCGCTGGCCAGCGGGATGACGGTCGCCGAAGCCCACGCCGAAGCGGCCCAGGTCGCGGGCGGCGGCCCCGCCGATCAGCGGTTCGACCCCGACGATCTGGTCTCGGCCATGAAGCGGTCCCCGGGCCAGATCGCGCTGGTGCCGGGCCAGGAGGAGTTGCAGGACATCCTGGCCCATCCCTTCGCGGCCTGGCGGACCTTCCTGCACCCGAGCCAGCGTCAGGTGGCGTTCCGGCCCAGCTACCGTGGTCCCGCCCAGGTGACCGGCGGCCCCGGAACCGGCAAGACCGTGACCGTGCTGCACCGGGCGGCGTTCCTGGCCGCGCGGGCCGACGCCGGGCCGATCCTGCTCACCACGTTCAACGGCAACCTGGCCGACGCCCTGCAGTCCCAGCTCGACCTGCTGGTCCGGGACCCGGCCGTGCGCCGGCGCATCCAGGTCTGCAACATCGACCGGCTGGCCTACGGCATCGTCACCGAAGCTCGCGGCACTCCGGTCATCGCCGACGAGCGCGTGCTGCGCACCCGCTGGGCCGAAGCGGCGGCGGCGTCCGGCCTGGATCTGACCCCGGCCTTTCTCAAGCACGAATGGGAGCAGGTCATCCTGGCCCAGGACCTGCGCACCGAGCAGGCCTACCTGACCTGCCCGCGAACCGGCCGCGGCCGTCCGCTCACCAACACCCGGCGCAGCCAGGTGTGGCGGGCGGCCCAGCAGGTCACGGCCGGCCTGGCCGCCGCCCGGCAGACCACCCACCTGCAACTGGCCAATGAGGCCACCCACCTGCTCCGGGCGGCCGGAGCGCCGCCTTACCGCCACGTCCTGGTCGACGAGGCCCAGGATCTGCACTCGGCGCACTGGCGGCTGCTCCGGGCCGCGGTCGCCGACGGGCCGGACGACCTGTTCATCGCGGCCGATCCGCACCAGCGCATCTACCCCAACCGGGTGTCCCTGGCCGCCCAGCGGATCAGCGTGCGGGGCCGGAGCCGGAAGCTGTCCCTGAACTACCGCACGACCCAGGAGATCCTGGCCTGGGCCATGCCGCTGCTCGGCTCCGACCCGGTCACCGGCCTGGACGGCGAGGTCGACTCCCTGCTCGGCTACCGGTCCCCGTTGCACGGCCAGCGGCCCCTGATCCGCCGGGCCGCCACCCGGGACGAGGAGTTCGTGCTCCTGTCCGGCCGGGTCCGCTCGTGGCTGGCGGCGGGCATCGAGCCGGGCGCCATCGGGATCACGGCCCGATCCGCCGCCCTGGTCCGGGAAGCCCGCGAGGCCCTCAGCGCGGCTGGCGTCGAGACCACCTCGATCACCGGCCGCGGCGGGACCGCGGGCGTCCGGGCCGGCACCATGCACGCCATGAAGGGCCTGGAGTTCCGGGCCGTCGCGGTGATCGGCGTCGAGGAGGGTGTGGTCCCCGATCCGGCCACCATCGCCACCGACGACGGGGACCCGCTGGCCCGCGCCCAGAACCTGCAGCGAGAACGGTGCGTGCTGTTCGTCGCCTGCACCCGGGCGCGAGATCACCTCTACGTGTCCCACACCGACGCGCCGAGCCCGCTGCTGCCCCGCTAGTCCGGACCAGTTTCGATCTAGCCGAGAGCAAATTCCCTGGAGAAACTCCCTAGTTGTCAGTTCCTGCGGACAGGAACAGGGGCCGGTGCGCGGAAGTTGCACCTAGCCGTGTGGACGAGACGCGTGACACTGCCCAGGCCGGCCGCATTCTGGATCCTGGCCGGGGTGTTTCTTGATGGTGTTCTTCGCCTCGGCCGCGGCGTCGCCGCTGTACGACGTGTACCAGCAGCGGTTCCACTTCTCGGCCGCCACGCTGACCGCGGTGTTCGCCGTGTACGTCCTGGTCCTGCTGGTCACGCTGCTGTTCTTCGGGTCGGTGTCGGATCATCTGGGCCGGCTCCCGGTCATCGTCGTGGCGCTGGTCTTCAGCGTGGCCGGCTGCGCGGTCTTCCTGGTCGCCCACGGCACCGGGGCCCTGTTCGCGGCCCGGTCTCTGCAGGGCATCGCCAGCGGGCTGGCCACCGGCCCGACCGGTGCCGCCCTGATCGACCTGCAGCCGCCCGGTAGCCACCGGGCGCCGCTGGTGACCAGCGTCTTCTCCAGCCTGGGCCTGGCCCTGGGCGGGCTGGTCACCAGCGTGCTGGTCCAGTACGCCCCGGCGCCGACCCACCTGGTCTGGTGGGTGCTGCTGGCCGTGTTCGTGGCCGGTATCGCCTTCGTGCCGTTCATCCCCGAGCCGGGGTCCCGGCGTCCGGGGGTGCTGGCTTCGCTGCGGCCCCGTGTCGTCGTGCCCCGGCCGGCCCGGCGTACCTTCTTCGCGGCCGTGCCCTGCATCGTCACCGGGTGGGCGCTGGGGGGCCTGTACCTGTCGCTCGGGCCGGCCCTGGCCGCCCAGGCCACCGGTTCACCGAACCTGCTGTGGGGCGGGCTGGTGATCTTCCTGCTCTGCGGCACCGGGGCCGGGGCCGCCCTGCTGCTGCGCAACATCAACCCCCGGACCACGATGCTGACCGGCTGCCTGTTCCTGCTGGCGGGCATGGCCGTGACCTGCGGTGCGATCGCGGCGACGGCCTCCGCCGTCTTCCTGGCCGGCAGCGGCGTCGCCGGGATCGGCTTCGGCCTGGCCTTTCTCGGGTCGTTCCGCGTGGTCACCGCCCTGGCCGAGCCCACCGACCGGGCCGGCCTGGTGACGGCCATCTACGTCGTGGGCTACCTGGCCTTCAGCGTGCCGGCGCTGATCGCCGGCGTCGCGACCACGAGTTTCGGGCTGCACTCGACGGCCCTGGTCTACTCGGCCGCGCTCGCGGTCCTGGCCGCGGCCGCGGTCGGCATTCTGTTCGCCCGCGGGACCGGCCCGTCCCAGCCCGCCCCGTCCGGCCCGGCGGGCCAGCCCGCCGTCAATGAAATTGCGTCAGATCGCCGCTAGGCGGGCCATGCGGCCACAATCAAGCATATTTGGAGCACACGCTCAGGTATCCAGGACAATCGCACTTATTAATAAATGCACCGTCGCCAGTGGTATTATATTGGCCATGAGTATTTATCTCGCTGACGTATCTGAGTTTCAGCCTGATATTGACGACGCGACTTACGTTAAGTGGTCACATGGCATCATGATACGCGGCCTGTACGGTGACGCCCATACCGACGGCGCTTGGTACGGCGGTGCCCGCCGGTCTGACCTGCACAAGGCCGGTATCCAATTCCTGGGCATCTATCAATACCTCGTATCCGGCCAATCGGGTGCTTCGCAAGCTCAAGCTTTTCACAACCTGGTGGGCGCCATTCAGAAAGGCGAAGTCTTCGTTGCCGACTTCGAAGAAGGCAGCAAGTCCATGCTCACCGCCTGGTACAACGAGATGATTGCCCTTTATGGTTCGGGCATTTCTAATTACCTGTGGACGTACACCGGTCTCAACTTTGGTCAGAGCGCCGGGGTTCTCCCGGTCCAGTGGATCGCCGACTACACCTCCAAGGCGCCGTCGACCCCGCACACCCTGTGGCAATTCACCGACTCCTACAACGTGCCCGGTGTCGGCACCTGTGACTGTAATCAGTACAACGGCACCATCGCCCAGCTGGCCTCACTGGGCTGGGGCGGCGGGGCTATCCAATTCCATGTCAACGCCGACGCCCCCGGCTGGTGGAAAGGCCAGGTCACCCTGACCGGCACCGGGACCAACAACCAGACCTACTACACGGCCACCGTGGACGGGGTGCACTGGTCGGCCCCTTCTCAGTCCGAGCCGAAACTGACCGGCTCCGCCAGCTTTCACATCACCGCCAACCCTCCCGGCTGGTGGAAAGGCACCATCGTCCTGGCCGGCAACGGCACCGACAACCAGCGCTACCACACCTCCACCGCCAACGGATTCAACTGGTCCACCCCCAGCAAGTAGGACAGGCGTGGCACATCAGTCGGTCGCGACCTGCGCCTCCTGCACGGTGAGGACGTCGCGGGTGTCCACGGCGCGTTTGCGCACCGTCTCACCGGTCGCCTGCAGTTCCCGCCGGGCTCGTTCCGCAAAGGCGGTGGCCCCGAACCGGTCGAACAGGTCGTGGGCGGCCCGTAGCTGCTCGCGGGCCTCGACCC
>CAWHFP010000020.1:0-37207 GCA_963828445.1 uncultured Actinomycetes bacterium | reverse complement strand
CCTGGACCTGCAGGTGCCGGTGGCGGTCGAGTTCACCGACGACGTGGCCGAGGCCGAGACCCGGCATGCGGCCGGCTACGCCTTCACCATCGGGGCGATGGGTTCGGGCGCGGCCAACTTCTACAACGAGGCCTTCGCCCGGCAGGGGTTCGGCGATCAGGTGCGGGCCGTGCAGGAACTGTGGCAGGCCGGGCGCCGGGACGAGGCGGCGCGGGCGGTACCGCGGGCCCTGGGCGCCCGGACCAACCTGCTCGGCCCGGTGGCCATGGTTCGCAGGCGGCTCCGGCAGTACCGGAACGCGGGGGTGAACACGCTGTCGGTGAAGCTCCGCGGTTCGCTGGGTGAACGGCTGGCGACGTTGGGCCAGACCCTGGACCTGGTCCGGGAAATCAGTCGCGAATAGCGGAACTTTCTGCGCCCGCTCTGAGGTTATTCCCGATGACGGTGGGCTCCGGCCAATCGGCGTCCGGGGCCGCTTTCCGCAGCGAGGAGGTCCCCATGGACCTTACCAAGCACCAATTCGTCAAGCTTCTCCGTCGCGCGGGCATGCCGGACGCGGCCCAGGCGGCCGCCCGGACCCTCCCCGATCCCGTCACCACCGCGGAGCTGGACCAGTTCTGCACCCAGTACGGCCTGTCCCGCAGCGCCCTGGTCGACCGCATGGGCGGCAGTCCCTGAGCTTCCCGGCTGGCTTCCCGGCTGGCCCAACCGCGTGGCGGCACCGGGTTCAACCGCATCGATTGCGCATTCGCAACGGTTCTTACCGCATCAAAAGCGCATTCGATGCGGTACTGACCCGCTCCGGAGGCGGTGCCAATCGGGCGGAAGCCGGTGGGTGAACGGTCAGGGGAGGGTGGTGACGTTGATGGCTCGGACGCGGCCGTCGGTGTTGTCAGGCATCAAGATGGTGCGGCCGTCCGGGGACAGGGCGAACTCGCGGCCGAGGCCGGTGGCGAAGGTGCCGATCAGGGCGTGACCGCGGTTGCTGAGGGCGGCCGAGGTACTGATCACGGCCACGGTGGCGCCGGTGCCGGGCTGGGCCGCGTGCAGGCTGGTGTTGGCGACCAGGAGCCGGCTCCGTTCTTGACCAGGGCCAGGCCGATCGGGGCCGCGCCCACGGCCACCCTGGCGTTCAGCGGGTGGGCCGCCTTCGCGCGCAGGGCGGCGGCCGAGAATCCGAGCAGCGCGTCGCTCTCCCGGCTGGTAACCCACAGCTGGCGGCCGTTGGCCGAGAGCACGACCCGGACCGGGTTGCAGCCGGCCGCGGTGGTGGCCAGCACGGCGTGGGTGGGATCGGTCTCGGCCTTGCCCACGTCGACCAGGCTGAGGGTGCCGGGCCCGGTCGCGGTGTCCAGGTTGGCGAACACCTGACGGGTCATGCTGGTCACGTAGAGAGACTTGCCGTCCGGGGACATCGCCATCCCCACCGGCTGCTGGCCGAGCGGCACCTTGCCGACCACGTCCGACGATCCGAACGTCTGGGTGGCCAGCGCCTTGTGCAGGTCGAACACGACCATGCCCGCGCCGGCCTGCAGGGTGACGAACGCGAACTTGTCGTCCGCGGAGATCGCCACCTCGACCGCCTGCTCACCGAAGGTGCTGGTCAGGGTGCCAACCACCGGGTTGGGGTTGCCCTGCTCGGCGGCGGCGACGTTGATCACGGCGGCTCCGCTATTGGTGGCCGCCAGCAGCAGCAGCCCGTCGTGGGTCAGGGCCAGGCCCTTCTGGGCCCCGCTGACCGTGAACGTGCGCAGCACCTTGGGGCTCTGGGCCGAGCCGCTGTTGCTGAGCACCGCGACCGAGTTACCCAGGGCGGCGAACGAGAAGTCGCCGTCGGACGTGGTGACCACGCCGAACGGCTGACCCCCGGTGGTGGTCAGCGTGCTCTTGACGCCGGTCAGGTTCCTGGCCGTGGCCACCGCTGTGGTGCAGCCGGGGAGGGTGGGGGCGGCCGGGGCCGCCGCACCGTTGGCGGCGTTGGAGGTCTTCTCGGGGCCGCCGGACCCGCCACCGCTCAGCGCGGCCACCACTCCCCCGGCCGCACCCCCGGCGACCAGGCAGGCGGCCACGATCAGCGCGGCGGGCGTGCGCCACCAGGGCCGGGACCGGGCCGGGCCGCGCCGGACCCGCGCCGGCCCGGGCATGGTCGCCGCGGGCGGCAGGCCGAGCTGATCACCGGACAGCTGGGCCATGGTCTCGGTGACCGGCCCGACCGGGACCGCGGCCTCCTGGCGGGTGGGCGGGCTGGCCGGCCGGGCCGGGACGCGCCCCAGGCCGAGCGCGTCCCGCAGCGCCCCGGCGAAGGCCAGGCAGCTCGGGAAGCGGTCCTCCGGGGCCTTGGCCAGCGCCCGGGCCAGCACCGCGTCGACGGCGGCGGGCAGGTCGGGCCGCCGGGCCGCCACCGGCGGCGGCGGGTCGGACAGGTGGGCCCACACGACGGCCATGTCGTCGTCGCGATCGAACGGCGGGACGCCGGCCAGCATCTCGAACACCGTGCAGGCCAGCGCGTACTGGTCGGCCCGGCCGTCCACGGTGCCGCCCTGGATCTGCTCGGGCGCCATGTAGGACGGCGTGCCCAGGAACTGCCCGGCGGCGGTGATCCCGGTGACCGACAGGACCCGCTTGCTGAGCCCGAAGTCGGCCAGGTACACGTGCAGTTCGTCGCGGCCCGCGGTCAGGTCGAGCAGCATGTTGCTGGGCTTGATGTCGCGGTGGACCAGGCCGTGCTGATGGGCCGCGTCCAGCGCCGACGCCACCTGGGTCACGATGCGGTCGGCCCGGGCCGGGGCCAGCAGGCCTTCCCCGGCCATGAGCGTGCGCACGTCGCCGCCGGGCACGTAGCGCATGGCGATGAACAGGACGCCGCCGGACTCACCGGCCGCGAAGATCGGGATGATGTGCGGGTGGTCGACGGCGGCGGCGGCCCGGGATTCCCGGATGAAGCGGCGCTGGAACGCGTCGTCCCGGGCGAAGCGCGGGGCCAGGATCTTCAGCGCGACGTCCCGCTCCAGCCGGGCATCGCGGGCCCGGTAGATGACGGCCATGCCGCCGTGGCCGATCTGCTCCTCGACCCGGTAGCCGGCGACTTCGGCCCCGGCCGGAAAGGCCGGCCGGGAGGCCGGCCGGGAGGTCGGGGCGGGGCCGGTCCTGCTCGCTCAACGTTCCCCCCGAGCGCTGGCCAGGGCAGATCGGTGGGCCCCGGATGTGTATGTGACGCCTGAACAGTGTGGCCGGATGGCGCGGCCCGGGCTGCTATTTTTCCCGAATGCCGGGAGCCGGGGTCACCGGCCGGCCCGGGCCAGGACGCCGGAGACGAGCGTTTCGAGCAGCTCGCGGAGGGCGGCGGCGAAGTCGAGGCGGAGGACGGCCAGGCTGGGGTCGGCCTCGTAAGCGGCCAGCATGGCCGCGGACGGCTGGCACTGCGGCCACAGCGCCCCGGTGCTGAGCAGGGTGGCGCCGGCCAGGCGGAAGCTTTCGGGCTCGCCGAGTTCCGGGAGGGGGCGGCGCAGCAGGACCCCCAGATCGGCCAGGCCGGCGATGGTGGCGCGCTTGTAGGTGGCGGCGACCTGCGGGGAGACGTTGCGTTCGAGCACGGTGGCCTGGGCGCTGACCAGATCGCACAGCACGGGGCGGGCCGCCAGCGATCGGGCCATCGTGGCCGCCACCTGGTCACCGCGGGTCGCGACCGGAGCGGACGCCGTCACCGCTCCGTCCAGGTCACCGGCCAGGGCCCCCAGCCAGTCCTGCCAGGCGGCGCCGAGCAATTCGAGGAGCACGGCCTCGCGGGACTCGAAGTAGCGCAGCACGTTGGACTTGGCCAGGCCGACGCGGCGGCTGAGCTCGTTCAGCGTGACGTCGGCCACCGGCATCTCGGCCAGCATGGCGGCCGCGGTGTCGAGGATGGCGCGGCGGCGCACCTGCCGTTGCTCGGCGCTGCGGGCCCGCTGGAACACGGTCATGCCCGGCATTTTACAGACCGACGGTCCCTTGTGTAGAGACCAGCGGTCTGCTAGCTTCGGAAATGTAAAAGACCGATGGTCTTATAGAGGGCGCGGAGGCAGTCATGTACTCAGTTCCGGACCAGGCCGGGAAGCTGGTCGTCATCACCGGAGCCAACAGCGGCACCGGCCGGGAGGCCGCGCGACGGCTGGGCGCGGCCGGGGCGCACGTGATCATGGCCGTCCGCACGATGGCCAAGGGCGAGCAGGCCCGGGCCGGCCTCCTAGCCGAGTATCCCGAGGCCCAGCTGGAGGTGCGCCGGGTCGACCTGGCCGACCTGGCCTCGGTGGCCGAGTTCTCCGACGGGCTGATCGCCGACGGCCGGCCGGTGGACGTGCTCATCAACAACGCCGGCGTGATGGCGGTGCCGGACCGGACGGCCACCGCCGACGGGTTCGAGCTGCAGTTCGGCAGCAACTTCCTCGGGCCGTTCGCGCTGACCGTGCGGCTGCTGCCGCTGCTGCTGGAAGGGCCCGCGCCCCGGGTGGCCACGATGAGCAGCGGGATGGCCAACGTGGGCCGGATCCACTTCGATGACCTGCAGTGGAGCCGCCGGTACCGCGCCTGGCCCGCCTACTGCCAGTCCAAGCTGGCCGACCTGATGCTGACCCAGCACCTGGCCGCGCTGGCGTTCGAGCGGGACTGGGACCTGCTGAGCACGGCCGCGCACCCCGGCTTCACCCGGACCAACCTGCAGACCAGCGGGCCGAACCTGGGCCGGGCCGAAGCCCGGTGGTCACCGTTGCAGCTCGGCACCCGGCTGCTGTCGCAAGAGGTGCAGACCGGCACCGATCCGATGCTGTACGCGGCGACCAGCCCGGACGCGGTCAACGGCGGCTACTACGGGCCGGGGAGCCGGGGTGGGCTGGTCGGGCCGACGGTCCTGGTGAAGCCGCCGCGCCGGGCCCGCGACGCCGCCGTGGCCGCACGGCTGTGGGCCGAGGCCGAAAAGCTGACCGGGGTCAGCCTCAGCACCGTAAGCGCCTAGGCCAGCAGGGCCGCGACCCGGTCGCGGGGCAGGGCGGGCATCCGGTGGCCGTCGCGGCCGGTCATCTCGGTGTTGGCCACCAGCGCGTTGAGGACGGCTTCCTCGACCGCCTGGACGGTGGCCTCGAACAGCGGGTCGATGTCGTCCCAGCCCAGGAAGTCCAGCTGGCGCGGCTGGCCGGGCTGGGGTGAGTCCGGTCCGGCCTCGCTGCTCAGCTGGCCGGGGTTGGCGGTGGAGAAGGCCAGGAAGATGTCGCCGGAGCTGTGCGATCCGCTGGTCCCGGTCCGGCCGATGCCCAGCGTGCAGCGGCGGGCCAGGGCCGAGCACTGGTGCGGCAGCAGCGGCGCGTCGGTGGCCACCACCGCGATGACCGAGCCGGACCCTGCGGGCAGGAACCAGTCGGTCTCTTCCAGCGGGTTGTCGTCCAGCAGGTCCTTCCCGACCGGGTGCCCGGCGATGCTCAGCTGACGGCGGCGGCCGAAGTTGGCCTGCACGAACGCGCCCACGGTCCAGGTGCCCGCGCCGATCGGCACCAGCCGGGAGGCGGTGCCGCTGCCGCCCTTGTAGCCGTAGCAGCACATGCCGGTGCCGCCGCCCACCGATCCCTCGTCGATGGGACCGCCGCGGGCCCGGTCGATGGCGGTGACCGCGTGCCCCGGGGTGACGTGGGCGCCGCTGACGTCGTTGAGGTAGCCGTCGTAGGTCTCGGCGATGACCGGGAACTCCCACGGCAGCTGGCCGGGGCGGTTCTGGTTGATCCAGTCCACCACCCCGCGGTGAGCGGTCCCGACCGCGTAGGTGTTGGTGATCAGCGCGGCCGAGGACAAGATGCCGGTCTCGGCCAGCCAGTGGGAGGCGGTCAGCTCACCGTTGCCGTTGAAGGAGTGGAACCCGGCCGCGCAGCCGGTCCCCCAGCCGTCGCGGCCGCGGGCCAGGATCGCGGTGACCCCGGTCCGCACCGGCCCCTCCCCCACCCGCATCGGCCCCGACCCCTCGACCAGGGTCACGTAGCCGACCTCGACCCCGCCCACGTCGGTGATCGCATTGCTGCGCCCGGGCTCCCCGTCGAACGGAATCCCGATCGAGCGGGCCCGGGGCAGCCCGGACGGCGTGGTCTGGTGGGAGCTCATGCTGCGATAGTAGGGACGTGGCCGAGACGGTGCGGGTGCCAGGGGGTCAAGGGCGCGCGGTCCGGCTGCGGGCCGGGCAGGTCGTGCGGGTGACCGACGTGGCGGGCGGGCAGGTCGGGGACCTGTTCGCGTTCGACGCCATGGACGCCAGCGAGTATGCGAGCGCGGAGCACACCCGGCCGGCCATCAGGAAGCTGTTCCCGCGGCCGGGCGACCCGGTGCTGACCAACCGGCGGCGGCCGATCCTGACCGTGGTCGGGGACACCTCGCCGGGCCGGCACGACACGCTCTACGCGGCCTGCGACCCGGCCCGCTACGCCGGGCTGGGGGCCGCGCCCGGGCACCGGTCCTGCGCCGCGAACCTGGCCGAGGCGTTGCGGGCGCACGGTATCGAGGTGGCCGCGGTGCCGCAGCCGCTGAACGTGTTCATGGACGTACGGCCGGAACCGGACGGGACGCTGGTCTCACACCCGGCGTCCAGCCGTCCGGGCGACTTCATCGCGTTCCGGGCCGAGCGGGACAGCCTGGTCGTGTTGTCCGCCTGCCCGATGGACATCGTGCCGATCAGCGCGGGCGGGATCACCCCGCTCGAACTCCAGGTCCAGGGCTAACGGCCCACCTCAGCGACCCAACTCAGCGGCGGAGCGTGCGGCGGCGGTAGATGAGGCTGGCCAGGCCGGCCAGCACGGCCAGGGCGCCGAGACCGAACAGCGTCACGTGCTGCAGGCCGGCCGTGCCGCCGCCACCGGTGGACGGGGCACCGATCGGGGCCACCGCCGACGGGCTGGGTGACGGGGACGGGGAGGCCGAGGGCACCGCGCTCGGGGTGGGGGTGGGGGTGACCGGCAGGGCGGAGCCCGAACCGGAGCCGGAGCCCCCGCTGGCGGTGCCGGAGCCCGGGGCGTTGGCCGTGAAGAAGGTGGCCGACCCCGAGCCGTTGGCGTTCGGCGATCCTGTGGACCCGGTGCAGGCCGAGGTGGCCAGCGCGGCGAACACCGTCACGGTGCTGCACAACACGGCGGCCAGCCTCGCTGGGATCCGCATGAAACCTCCCGATTACCCCGGATTATCCGAGCGATGATGGGCTGTTCCCCATCCTGGCTTTAAACAAACCGGCATTCGCTGAAGAAACGGCGTGGCAAGCGTAACGGCGGCCGGACCGGACCGCGAGCGGCACCCCAAAAACGCCCCCGGCAAAATAGGACGCCGGGTGGGCGGCACGGGTGCGCAATAGCCTATTTTCCACTGGAATATTAGGCTACGCGAGCAGGGCCTTTGGGGGAAGACGGCGGGAGGGACGGCATTGGCGGAGCCCGAGTGGCGGCGCATAGCCGGGTTTCGTGTCGTCTTTACGTCCGGCGCCGGCTTCTCGCCACCGCCGCGGCCGCCGGTCAACTGGCGGGCCCGGCTGGCCGGGGTGGCGGCCGTGCTGCTGATCGTGGGCGGGGCCGCCGCCTTCGGGGTGGCCGCGCTGTCCCAGGTGCATGCGCCGCAGCCCGGCCAGGGCGCGGCCGGGTCGACGGTCGGCGCCCGGGGCCCCCGGCTGCCGCGCTCAGAGCCGGTGGCCGTCAGCATCCCGGCCATTGGCGTGCGGTCCAGCCTGCTGCATCTGGGCCTGAACCAGGACGGCACCATTGCCGTTCCGTCGGTCTACAACCGGCCCATGGAAGCGGCCTGGTACAAGTACTCGGTGACCCCGGGGGAGATCGGCTCGTCGGTCATTGAAGGGCACGTCGACACCCTGAAGGGACCGGCGGTGTTTTTCCGTCTCGGCGCGCTGCGGCCGGGAAACAGCATCGATGTCACATTGGCCGACGGGGTGACCGCCGTTTTCCGGGTGACCGGGGTGCGCGAGTACGCCAAGGACGATTTCCCGACCAGAACCATTTACGGCGGGTCCCGCTACGCGGCGCTGCATCTCATTACCTGCGGTGGCGCATTCGACTTCAACACCGGCCATTACCTGAGCAGCACCGTGGTGTTCGCGACGCTGGTGTCCTCACGCCGCTGACCAGCCCGGTAAGCCAGCACAGGCAACGGTTCCCGTGCCCCTCAAGCGGGAAGGAACAGGCCGGGAAAAGTGTTCTCAAAGGGTCGGGGTGGAGCCGCCACCACCCGTCAGAAAGCTGCTTGTGAAGAACCGTTTGATTGTCCGTGGTGCGCGTGAGCACAACCTGCGTAACGTTGATCTGGACCTGCCGCGCGACGCCATGATCGTTTTTACCGGCCTGTCCGGCTCGGGCAAGTCGAGCCTGGCCTTTGACACGATCTTTGCCGAGGGTCAGCGCCGGTACGTCGAGTCCCTGTCGGCCTATGCCCGCCAGTTCCTGGGCCAGCTGGACAAGCCCGATGTCGACGCGATCGAGGGGCTGGCCCCGGCGGTGGCGATCGACCAGAAGTCCGGGTCGCGCAACCCCCGGTCGACGGTGGGCACGATCACCGAGATCTACGACCACCTGCGCCTGTTGTGGGCGCGGATCGGTCAGCCGCACTGCCCGGTGTGCGGGGCGCTGATCAGCCGGCAGACGCCGCAGCAGATCGTGGATGAGCTGCTCGACCTGCCGGAAGGGACCCGGTTCTACCTGCTGGCCCCGGTCACGCCGGACGTGCGGCCGGACGGGGAGGACGTGTTCGGGGACCTGCGCAACAAGGGGTACGCCCGCGTGCGGGTGGACGGGGCCGTGTACGCCCTGGACGCCGCGCCGGCCCTGGACCCGGGCACGAGACCTTCCATAGAAGTGGTAGTCGACCGATTGGTGGTCAGGGATTCCAGCCGGGCGCGAATCACCGACTCGGTCGAGACCGCGCTCAAGCTGGCCGACGGGGTGGTCCTGGCCGAACTGGTGGACCGGCCCGCCGACGACCCGGAGCGGGAACGGCGGTTCTCCGAGCACCTGTCCTGCCCCAACGGTCACCCGGTGAGCCTGGATGATGAGCTGGAGCCGCGGGCGTTCTCGTTCAACTCGCCGCAGGGCGCCTGCCCGGTGTGCGGGGGCCTGGGCACCCAGATGGAGGCCGACCCGGCGCTGGCCGTGCCGGACGGCAGCAAACCCCTGAGCAAGGGTGCGGTCGCGCCGTGGGCGACCTGGCAGGAGCGGGAGTACTTCACCCGGCTGCTGCAGGCGGCCGCGGAGTCCGGCGGGTTCAGCCTGGACACGCCGTGGGACGAACTGCCCGAGGCGGCCCGGGACGCGGTGCTGCACGGCACCGGTGAGCAGGTGCGGGCAATGGTCAGCTACCGGACCCGGTCTGGACGCGACCGCACGTACCGGGTCCGGTTCGAGGGCGTGCTGCCCTGGATCGAGCGCCGGTACGCCGAAGCCGAGTCGGACTCGGCCCGGGACAAGTTCGAGGGCTACATGCGGGCGGTGCCGTGCCCGGCGTGCGGCGGGGCCCGGCTGCGGCCGGAGATCCTGGCCGTCACCATCGCGGGCGCCTCGATCGCGGACGTGGCCGCGATGCCGGTGCGCGAGTCGGCGCGGTGGCTGCCCGGGCTGACCCTGAGCGCGCGGGATGAGCAGATCAGCGCCCGGGTCCGGCAGGAGGCGGGCGCCCGGCTCGGGTTCCTGACCGACGTCGGCCTGGGGTACCTGGCGCTGGACCGGCCGGCCGCGACCCTGGCCGGCGGGGAGGCGCAGCGGATCCGGCTGGCGACCCAGATCGGCTCCGGGCTGTCCGGCGTGCTGTACGTGCTGGACGAGCCGTCGATCGGGCTGCACCAGCGGGACAACCAGCAGCTGATCGGCACGCTGACCCGGCTGCGCGACCTGGGCAACACGCTGATCGTGGTCGAGCACGACGAGGACACGATCCGGGCCGCCGACTGGGTGGTCGACATCGGCCCGAAGGCCGGCCGCGAGGGTGGCCAGGTGATGTTCAGCGGCCCGGTCGCGGACCTGGAGCGGTCGGCGGAGTCGATCACCGGGGCCTACCTGTCCGGGCGGCGGCGGATCGAGGTACCGGCCCAGCGGCGGCCACGGCAGGCGGGCCAGGAGATCGTGGTCACCGGCGCCCGCGAGCACAACCTGCGCGACCTGGAGGTGGCGTTCCCGCTGGGTACGTTCACGGCGGTCACCGGCGTCTCTGGGTCGGGTAAGTCGTCGCTGGTCAACGACATCTTGTACCCGGCGCTGGCCAACCAGGTGAACGGGAGCAGGCTGGCGCCCGGGCGGCACACCCGGGTCACCGGCGGCGACCAGATCGACAACGTGATCGGGGTCGACCAGTCGCCGATCGGGCGGAGCCCACGGTCGAACCCGGCCACCTACACCGGGGTGTTCGACAGTATCCGGGAGCTGTTCGCGGAGACGACCGCGGCCAAGGTGCGCGGTTATCAGCCGGGCCGCTTCTCGTTCAACGTCAAGGGCGGCCGGTGCGAGCACTGCGCGGGCGAGGGCACGGTCCGGATCGAGATGAACTTCCTGCCCGACGTCTACGTGCCGTGCGAGGTGTGCCACGGGGCCCGGTACAACCGGGACACCCTGGAGGTCCGGTACAAGGGCAAGAACATCGCCGAGGTGCTCGACATGACGATCGCCGAGGCGCTCGAGTTCTTCGCCCCGATCCAGCGGATCGCGCGGCGGCTGAGCGCGCTGAACAAGGTGGGCCTGGGCTACGTCCGGCTGGGCCAGCCCGCGACCACGCTGTCCGGTGGCGAGGCCCAGCGGGTCAAGCTGGCGGCCGAGCTGCAGAAGCGTTCGACCGGCCGGACCCTGTACGTGCTGGACGAGCCGACCACCGGGCTGCACCCCGACGACGTGCGCACCCTGCTGGGCGTGCTGCACGCCCTGGTCGACCTGGGCAACACGGTGGTGGTCATCGAGCACAACCTCGACGTGATCAAGACCGCGGACTGGGTCATCGACCTCGGACCCGAGGCCGGCCCGGACGGCGGCCTGGTGGTGGCCGAGGGGACACCGGAGCAGGTGGCCTCGGTGCCGGCGTCGCACACGGGCCGGTTCCTCCGGCCCGTGCTGGACGCGAGCCGGGCCAGCGCTGCGGCCGGGATGGCTCTCGCCGAGGCCAGCTGAGCCCTTTTAATCGAATGCCGGATACGGCGCGTCTCGTCATCCTGGAGGCATGAACGGCGACACCGAGGTCCAGCAGCTGAACCGGCGGGCACTGATCGATGTGCTGGAGATGCTGGCCGCTGGGCCGGAGGAGCAGGTGGCCTACGTCCACGGCCGGAACTACCTGCCGGTCGATGAGCTGATCGACGACTACGTAGAGTGGATCTACACCGCGGTGCCGCTCATCAGCGACGCCGGTTTGTTCCCGCCCGGCGCGGTTGAACTGCTTGATCAGCTGAACGACTGCCTCCGCCAGCCGCCGCCCAGCCCGGACTACTACTACTGGCCCTGCGAGCAGGCCGTCCTGACGCCCATGTGGGCCCAGGGCCGTGAGCTGGCCCAAAGAATCCTGGACCTGTTCGCCGCGGCCGGTATCTGCGTTCCGCCCCCGGGCTCGCATGGCTAGAGGCGGGTAGCGGTGCGGACGAGGGTGGCCAGGAACTGGGAGCGGCTGTGCGGGGGCCAGGCGATAACCGTCGTGACCTGGGGGGCGTCCGGGACCGGGACGGCGGCGAGGTCGTCGGGCAGGTAGGCCCCGGCCGACTCGGGCAGGATCGAGCAGGCCCGGCCGAGGGCGATCAGCTGGAGCAGCTGGGTGTGGTCGCGGACCTTGGGGCCGGGGCCGTCCGGATAGCGGCCGTCCGCCCCGGGCCAGCGCGGCAGCGGCAGGCCGGGCAGGGCCGCGACCTCGGCCGTGGTCACGTGCGGCCTCATGGTGAGCGGATGACCGGCGGGCAGGATCACGACCTGTCCCTGGGTACCGAGCACTTCGACGTCGAACCCGGCGGTGGAGTCGAACGGCCGGTGCAGCAGGGCCACGTCGGCCCGGCCGTCGCGCAGCAGGCGTTCCTGCTCGCCGGGACCGCACAGGAGCACGTCGACCTCGGCCGCGTCCGGCTCGGCGGCGTAGGCGTCGAGCAGCTTGGCCAGCAGCTCGCTCGCCGCGCCGGCCTTGGTCACCAGGACCAGCCTGGGCGGGCCGGCGGCCGGGGCGGCGCGGCGGGTCCGGCGATCGGCGGCGTCCACCGCGTCCAGGGCCGCGCGGCCCTCGCGGAGCAGGACCGACCCGGCTTCGGTCAGCGTGACCGAGCGCCGGGTCCGTTCCAGCAGCGTCACCCCGAGCCGGCGTTCGAGCTGCTGGATGGCCCGGGACAGCGGGGGCTGGGCGATGCCGAGCCGCTCGGCGGCCCGCCCGAAGTGCAGCTCCTCGGCGACGGCCACGAAGTAGCGGAGCTCGCGGGTCTCCATGGTCCCAGCCTACGACGCACCCTCCGCTGATAAATACCCGTGCGGTATCACGGCCCACCGAGACGGTGTTGGACGGCCGACCCGGCTGGCGGCAGGCTCGAAGACATGAGTGAACAGACGATTGCGCTGGTCACCGGCGCGAACAAGGGGATCGGATTCGAGATCGCGGCCGGCCTGGGCGCCCTGGGCTGGACCGTGGGGGTCGGCGCCCGGGACGACGGACGGCGGGACGAGGCCGTGCAGAAGCTGCGCGCGGGCGGGGCCGACGTGTTCGGCGTGCCGCTGGACGTGACCGACGACGAGAGCGTGGCCGCGGCCGCCCGGCTGATCGAGGACCGGGCCGGCCGCCTGGACGTGCTGGTCAACAACGCCGGGGTGACCGGCGGGCCGCCCCAGGAGCCGACCCGGGTCGCCCCGGAGACGGTCCGGACGGCGGTGGAGACCAACGTGATCGGGGTCATCCGGGTCACCAACGCCATGCTGCCGCTGCTGCGCCGGTCGGCGTCGCCGCGGATCGTGAACATGTCCAGTTCGGTCGGCTCACTGACCCTGCAGACCACCCCGGGCGCCGAGACCGGCCCGATCTCGGCCGCCTATTCGGCTTCCAAGACCTTCCTCAACGCCGTGACCGTCCAGTACGCCAAGGAACTGGCCGGCACCAGCATCCTGATCAACCTGGGCTGCCCGGGTTACACGGCGACCGATCTGAACGGCTTCCGCGGCACCCGCACCCCCGAGCAGGGCGCGGCCATCGCCATCCACCTCGCCACCCTGCCCGACGACGGGCCCACCGGCGGCTTCTTCGACGACGCCGGAGTCGTGCCCTGGTAACCGGGTGCCGTTTCAGCGGGCGCCGGTGAGGGGCACGGTGGTGATGGGACGCCAGGTGATGGCGCGGGCGCCGTCGTGGGACTGGGCGACCAGGGCCAGGTGGGTGACGGTGAAGGTCATGGTGCGGGCGGGGTGGGTGGCCAGCCAGTTCTGCAGGGGGTCGTCGCCGGTGCGGGCGACGCCGTAGGCCAGGGTCAGGTGCGGGCGGCACTCGGCCGGGCGGACCGGGAACCGGGTACCGGTGACCTGCTGGGACGCGGCCACGGTCAGCTCCCACAGCGGGCGGACCCGGTCGGCTGGGAGCACCGGGCCGACCAGGCCGTGCCGGGACACCTCGGGCGGCCCGATGGTCAGCTCGGCCGGCGCGACCGTCCGGCAGGACTGGCGTGTCCGGGCGATCAGCGAGTCCAGCTCGGCTGGGGAGATGGCCCCGGCCGGGGCGATGTCCTGGACGGTGATGTGGCACCAGCGCGGGTCGACCGCGGCCAGGCCGGGGAGGTGGGTGAGCTCCTGGTACGGGCCGGTGAGCTCGGTGGCGAGCCGGGCCCGGTCGGGTAGCAGGTGCCAGTGGAGGTCCTCCCGGCCCGGCGGCCACCACGGGGACAGGGTGGCGAAGAAGTCGTCCATCTCGGCGGGTCCTACCCGGGAGTGGGGACGACGGGGGCGACACGGGCCAGGAGGGCGTTGCCGATGATGAGGAGCACGGCCAGGAGGGTGAGGGCGGGGCCGAGGATCTGGAGGCCGGCCACGCCGATCAGGAGGCCCATGAGGGCGGACAGGCCGGAGCCGCCGGCGGCGGCCGCGCCGACCTGCCAGGCGATGGCGTGCTCGGCGCGGCGGCGGCCGATGCGGGCTGGGGTGAGGCCGATCAGGGCCGGGAACACGCCGGCCAGGGCCGCGCCGAGCAGGACGAAGCCGCCCAGGGCCACGGCGCGGTCGGGCTGCCACCAGATCAGGGCGGCGCCGACGGCGCCCAGGGCGCTGCCCCAGCGGACCACGCGGACCATCGGCACCGGGCGCGGCAGCACGGCCAGCAGGATGCGGACCCCGGTCAGCGCGGCCCAGTAGCCGAAGGTGGCGATCCCGGCCGCCGAGGCGGACAGGCCGAGGTGACCACGGCAGTAACTGGCCTCCCACTGGCCCGCGCCGACTTCCACTCCGGTGTAGACGAAGAAGATCAGCATGCCCGCGATCACCGCGGCCGAGGACCGGCGCCGGGACCAGGCCTCACTGGAGTGAGGGCTGGGGCCAGTGGGGCTGGTGCTGTTTTCGGAGGTGTTGCTGGGAGTGAGGGCAGGGGCTCGGCGGAGGTCGCGGCGGCGCTGGCGGAGCCAGAAGGCGGCCATGATGACGTTGAAGGCCGCCAGCGCGGCGTAGGCGGGCCGCCAGGAGCCGGTGATGATGGCCGCCGTGACCAGCAGCGGCCCGATGGTGGTGCCCACGCCGTAGGCGGCGTGCAGCAGGTTCAGCAGGCGCGGCCGCCCGGCCAGGCCGACCGCGGTGTTCAGGCCGCCGTCCATCATGCCGGCCGCCACCCCGACCAGCACGGTGACGGCCAGTACCAGCCACAGGCCGGGAGCGAGCGCAAAGGCGACCGCGCCGAGGGCGGCGCACAGGCCGGCCGCGGACAGCAGCGCCGGCACGCCCAGGCGCCGGATCAGCCGCCCCACGACCGCGGTCACGGCGACCGAGCCGACGGTGGTGACCAGCAGGATCAGTCCGAGATCGGCGATGGGGGCGCCGAACGTGGCCCGCATCGCGGGCCAGGCCGGCCCGAGCATGCCGTCCGGCAGGCCCAGCACCACGAAGCTGGTCAGGGCCAGGACATCAAAGCCGAGCCCCGCCCGGACACGGGACCGGACGGGGCTCTGGGTCGAAGGCGCGCTCAGGGGCCCGGGGGCCCAGCGTGAACGTGCACGGGCGAGGGGCCGGGGTGGCCGTACGGGATGCTCTCCCAGTACGGGCTGGTCCCCCAGGCCGGGAAGGTCCAGAAGGCCAGGCTGCCGAAGGCCGGCTTGGCCATGGCCGCCACCTGCCGGGAAACGGTGCGCAGGTGCCCCACCAGGACCGGCTGGCGCCGGACGCGGGTGACCGGGCGGCGGTCAGCCGGGCGGGCCGGGAAGCAGGAGGGAGCGGTGCCGTCGGCCGTGACCGGCTGGACCGAGGCCGTGCGGGCCAGGGAGATCAGGCCCGCCGCGGTGACCAGGACGGCCAGGCCGACGCCGGCGCCGCTGAGCGCGGTCAGGTGGGTGGTCTCGCCCAGCAGCCCGACCCCGACGGCCAGGCTGGCCATGGGGCTGACCACGGTGATGACGGGCAGCGAGATCATCGGGCAGCCGGCCTGGTAGGCGGTCTGGGTCAGCAGCAGGGAGACCGGGCCGCCGATGGCCAGCGCGTAGGTCGGCCAGGAGGTCAGCATCCCGCCCAGGCCGTGGCCGAGGCTGTGGGTGAAGGCCATGGTGACCACGGCGATGCAGGTGTCGGCCAGGCCCGCGCCCACGGCCAGCAGCAGCGCCCGGCGGCGGCCCCGGCTGAGCAGGCCGAGAGCGGCGAACGGCAGCGCGATCACGCCCAGGCCGATGGCGGCCAGGCCGGCGTGCTGGGGCAGGCCCTGGGACTGCTCCAGGGCGGGTGCGGTCAGGCACACGAAGGTGCCGATACCGGCCACCACCGCCACCACCGCGGCCCAGGTGGCCGCGCTCGGCCGGCGCCCGGAACGCAGGTGGACGGTGCCCACGCTGAAGACCAGCGAGGCGGCCAGCAGCATCTGCACCACGGTCAGCGGGCCGGACTTCAGGGCGATGGCGTGAGTGGCGAAGCCCCCGAGCTCGCCCACGATGCCCAGCAGCCACCACGGCCGGCGAATGAGCAGCAGCAGCAGGCTCGGCCGGCCCGCCGTGTCGGCAGGCGCGGTGGCCGCCTGGTGCTGCTGGAGCGCGGCGCCCGTGCCGTAGAGCACGGCCGCGGTCAGCGCCCACACGATCGCGATCATCGCTCTCCCCCGTTCAGGCCTACAAGAACACGGTGCCGCGCGGCGGGTATTCCGCGCACCTTGATTTCGTCGTGGAATAGACCCCCGGTGGGGCCTGGATTCATCGGTCGCTGCGGCATGAACAAAACGCTATTAACGGGCGGCCCGCCTAGCCAGGGGACTGTCACCCATCTTGCGGTGGGGGTTAACCCCCCTTTTGATGCCAGGGGTAGCCGGAAAATACCCAGGGGGCGAGCCTTCGTTTATCGTCGGTACCGTGACCGTCTACGCCGAGCCAGGCCTGCCCAGTTACCCCGGGCGGCCCTATCCGCGCTGGCGGGCGTTCCTCCGCTTCGAGACCGCGCTCTCGGTGCTCATCGGGGGCGGCCTGGCCCTCGGCTGGCTCCTGACCGGCGCGCACGGGCACTTCTGGCCGGCCTGGGTGTGGTTCGGGCTCGGCGTCCCGCTCTGGTTCCAGGGCGCGATCATGTGGGGCCTGCGGGTGCCCAAGGGGCAGCGCCTGCTGGCCACCCACACCTCGCTCTCGTTCGCGCTCGCGGTCATGTTCCTGGTCATCTGGATGCTGGCCGGCTTCCACTACTTCTGGCCGGTGTGGCCGATCCTGGGCCTGGCCGTGCCGCTGGCCCTGCACTACTGGCTGGTCCGGAGCCAGTCCGGTGCCCGGGAGCAGGAACTGGCCCAGCGGGTCGACGTGCTGACCCGGACCCGGCGCGGCGCGCTCGACATCCAGGCCACCGAGTTGCAGCGCATCGAGCGGGACCTGCACGACGGTGCCCAGGCCCGGCTGGTCTCGGTGGCCATGAGCCTGGGGCTGGCCGAGTCGCTGCTGGCCAGCAAGCCGGCTGAGCTGCCGGGGCTGCTGACCGAGGCCCGGTCGACCACGCTGGCCGCCCTGGACGACCTGCGCACGGTGATGCGCGGCATCCAGCCCCCGGTGCTGGCCGACCGGGGTCTGGAGGGGGCCATCCGCGCGCTGGCCCTGGACGTGGCGGTGCCGGTGGCGATCGACGGCACCCTGCCCGGGCGGCCGCCGGTGCCGGTCGAGTCGGCGGTGTACTTCACCGCGGCCGAGTGCCTGGCCAACGTGGTCAAGCACAGCGGGGCCTCGGCGGCCTGGATTGAACTTCGGCACGGCGCGGGCCTGCTGTCGGTCACGGTAGGGGACAATGGCCAGGGCGGTGCCCGCCTCGACGCGGGCACCGGGCTGCAGGGCGTGGCCCGGCGGCTGGAGTCGTTCGACGGCACCCTGACCATCAGCAGCCCGGCGGGCGGCCCCACCACCGTGACGATGGAGGTGCCGTGCGAGTTGTCATCGCCGAAGACCTAGCGCTGCTCCGGGACGGCCTGGCCCGGCTGCTGCGGGCCCACGACTTCGATGTGGTGGCCGAGGTCGGCGACGCTGTGCAGCTGGCGGCGGCACTCGAAGAGCACGCACCCGTCGACGTGGTGATCATGGACGTCCGGATGCCGCCCACGTTCACCAACGAAGGACTGGTGGCCGCGATCGAGGCCCGGGCCAAGCGCCCCGGTCAGCCGGTGATGGTGCTCAGCCAGTACGTGGAGCAGCTGTACGCGCGCGAGCTGATGCAGGACAGCACCGAGGGCGTCGGCTACCTGCTCAAGGACCGGGTGTCGGACGTGCTCGCGTTCGTGGACGCGGTGCGCCGGGTCGCGGCGGGCGGCAGCGTGCTCGACCCCAAGGTGGTCGAGGTGCTGCTGTCCCAGCACGAGCGGCCGGGCGGCGGCGGTCCGATGGGCCGGCTGACCGCCCGGGAACGCGAGGTGATCGGGCTGATGGCCGAGGGCCGGTCCAACGCGGCCATCGCCGGGGCCATGTTCATCACCGGCAAGGCCGTGGACAAGCACATCAACAGCATCTTCATGAAACTGGACCTGCCGCTGGACGCCGACGACAACCGGCGGGTGCTGGCCGTGCTGCGCTACCTGCAGGACACGACGGGCGACCGCCCGAAGAAAGGGGCCGACCTTGCCTGAAAGCCCGTCGCTCGGGGTGACGTTCCGGCCGCAGTCACCACCGGAGGGCCTGCGGGCCGCGGTGCAGGCGGCGGACCGGGCCGGCATCGCCGAACTCTGGCTGTGGGAGGACTGCTTCGCCGAGGGCGGCCTGACCACCGCGGCCGCCGCGCTGAGCTGCTCGAACCAGATCAAGGTCGGGGTGGGGCTGCTGCCGGTCCCGCTGCGTAACCCGGCCCTGGCCGCCATGGAGATCGCCACCGTGGCCCGGCTGTGGCCGGGGCGGTTCATGCCCGGCCTCGGGCACGGGGTGCAGGACTGGATGACGCAGATCGGCGCGGCGGTGCCGTCGCCGATGACGCTGCTGCGCGAGTACACCAAGGCCGTCCGGGACCTGCTGCACGGAAACACGGTGACCACCGACGGCCGCTACGTGCAGCTGGACCAGGTCGCGCTCGACTGGCCGCCCGAGCAGGCGCCGCCGCTGCTGGTGGGCGCGCGCGGGCCGCGGACGCTGCGGCTGGCCGGCGAGCTGGCCGACGGGGTCATCCTGGACAGCGTGGACACCGCCGAGCAGCTCCGGTCGGCCCGGGAACTGCTGGCCGAGGGCCGGGCCGCGGCCGGCCGGGACGGCGCCATCCACGTGACCGTGTTCACCGAGGTGGACGTGGCGGGCGGCCCGCTGGCGGAGCGGCTGCGGGAACGGGCGGCGATGCTGGGCGAGGCCGGAGCCGACAGCGTGGTGTTCCACGGCACCGGCGAGCGCCCGGACCCGGGCCCGTTCATCGCGGCGCTGGCCGCGGAGCACCCGCTGACCGGGGCCGACCATCCGGTCGGGTACTGCCCGGTCACTCCGGACGGCGGCGGTCCCCGGAGCTGACCTGCTCGACCTGGAGCACGTGCCTGGCGATGTCGGGTACCCCGCCGATCACGGCCAGCTCGGCGACGCCCTGGCGGGGTCCGCGCTGGCGGCGCAGCAATTACAACGTTATCCAGCCGGTCACGACGCTGGGACCGGCCGCCGAGCGGCAGCGCAGGCGGAACGGGCTGGCCGGGATGGGGCTGACCGGGAAGCAGCCCACCTCGTCCACGGGGATGAGCGCGGTCACGCCGGCCCGGGTCACCACCTCGATCGTGCCCTCCCCGGTCGGCACCAGCTGGCCGAGCAGGGTGTTTTCGCCGACTTCCAGCTCGATGGTCAGGTGGGGTGAGGTGAAGGTCAGGGCCCGGATCGAGGCGGCCTCGGCCCGGACCCCGGCCGCGGCGTCCAGATCCAGCTCGGAGTCGTAGGTGAGCTGGGCCAGCTCCGCATCAATGCCCCGCCAGGCGAACGCGTTCCGGCCCGCCTCGGTGAAACTGGGCGGCACCTCCCGGCTCTCGCGCATCGCGTCCTGGAGCAGCGCCAGCAACTGGTCGTCGTCCCACATGTCAGGCATCCCAGCCGCCCCTGATCTGCGCCCGCTCCGGCTCGGTGAACGCGGCCAGAGCCGGGGAGTGGCGCATCCGGTCCAGGCAACGGGCCCGCTGCGGGCCGATGCTGCCGATTTTGATCGACAGCTTGTCGCTGATCTCTGCGTACGGCAACGGGGGGTCACTGATCAGCAGCGACAGCAGCTCCCGGCAGCGGTCCGGGAGCTGGGAGAACGCGACCCGGACGGCGGCGTTCAGCTCCGCGGCCAGGATCTCCTGCTCGGTCAGGGGTGCCGACTGGCCCGGGCTCAGCTGGCCGTCGGCGGGCAGTTCGGCGTGGTCGTGCCGGCTGGCGGTCCGCAGCACCCGCAGGCACTCCCGCGCGGTGGTGGTGGCGATCCAGCCCGGCAGCGCCGCGGGCTGGCGGAGGCGGCCGAGCTGCTCCACCAGCAGCAGCCATACGGTCTGCGCCACGTCGTCGGTGTCCGACCGGTTCAGCTGGTAGCGCCGGCAGATCACCCAGACCAGCGGGGCGTACCGGTCGACGATCTCGTTCCAGGCGCGCTGATCACCATCCCGGGCCTGAGTGACCAGGGCGATGACTGCCGGGTCGTCGCGCATCGATGTCCTCCGCCGGCTCGCGGAAACGGGACCTGCCCGCATCATTCAGCTCCCAGCGGGCGAAGGCAAGGTGCCGGCCGGTCCAGACCGGGGGCCGGGCCGGTACAGCCGCAGGCCCGTCCACGGCTGCTCAGCCAGCGACCGCTCCAGGTCAGCCAGGGCCTCACGGGCCGAACGGTGGCCCGGTACCGTGCGGGCGGCGACCACTCCGCTCACCACCCCGGCCGCGAACGAGCACCCGGCCCAGTTCGCGGTGCCGCTGAACTCGACGATGCGGTCGGGGCCGTCCTCGGGCCCGACCGCTACCTTGCCGGTCACGTAGGCGCCGACCACGTCCGCCCCGCGGGCCAGCATCGAGATCCACGGCACGCCGGACGGGGTGAACTCGGCCCGTTCACCGTCCGGGCCGAGGGCGCCGACTCCGACCACGTCCGGCAGGGCGGCCGGGTAGGAGGCGGTGCGCGTGGTGACCCCGCGCGGCAGCCGGTCCGCCGGGGAGCCGTTGTTCCCGGCCGCCGCGACCAGCACGGTGTCCCGGCTGAACCGCCGGACGGCCGCGTCCAGCACCATCGGCGCGGTGTCGTCATCGGTCATGTACTCACCCAGGGACAGGTTGACCACGTCCGGGTTCAGCGGGACCAGTTCAGCCAGGCCCACCGCCACGTCCCAGGCGGACCCGTCACCGTTCTCGTCGAGCACGGGCCGCAGCCGCAGCTCGGCCCCGGGCGCCTGCTGCAGGATGCAGGAGGCCACGAAGGCCGCGTGCCCGTTGAACTCGGTGAACTCGCCCTGGCTGGCCGGGAGCAGGTCGCTGTCGCGGCCAAGGTAGTGCCCCGCCAGCCGTGGATCCGGGTAGAGCCGGGTGTCGGCCAGGCCGACCCGGACCCCGCCGCCCGCGTCCGGGTGGGCGGGGCCCTCCCCCACCGCGGCGGTGAACGGCTGGTTGACCGGGGTCGGCTCGCCCTCGCCGCCGCCGATGTGCGGGAAGCCCTTGACCAGGGACGGGTGGTAGTTCTTGCCGATCGTGACCTGCCAGCCGGGATACCAGTGCGCGAACAGCAGCCGGATGCCCCTGATCAGCAGGGCCAGGTCGGAAACGGGATGGCCGGGATGAGCGGCGTTGCGCCGGTCCCGGTAGTCGCTCAGCAGGGCACCGATGTCCGGGTCATGCAGAAGCTGGCCCACGGCGGGGCCGATGCCGGTCAGCCCGGACAGCCGGGCCAGCCCCAGGACCGGGTTCGTGTCCGCGGGCTCGTGGTAGTGGACACCGTACTGGTGCAACGTCGCCGTCACGATCCTCAGATCGGGCCGCGCAACGACGAGCTGGTCGTCGTGAAATCGCTCCACCCATCCGGGCTTGACCGCCATCGTGTGCCCCCTCTGCCTAGGGTCTCTCCTGATGCGGAGGGGTGATCCGGTGGTCTGATACAGCGCCCGGCCGAGAAATTTGCCTTGACGCAAGTTGGGAGGGTCGTGCCTAGAATCAGCCGTGGAGGCGACGCTGGCCCGAGGGCCGGCCTTGGGGGGTTCGCCGGGGCTGGCCGAGCGGGCGCACGAGGCACTCCGCCTGGCCGAAGCCAACCCGGCCGAGGCGGTGACGGTAGCGGCCGCCATCGCCGGGCAGGCCCGCCGGGATCGTGACTTCGCGTCGCTGTCGGTGGCCGAGCGGGTGCTCGGCATGGCCGCACTGCAGCTGGAAGATCCGGACGCGGCCCTGAAGCACCTGCGCCGCGCCATCCAGCTGGGGCAGCGAGCCGGATCAGCCGTGCTGGCCGCCGAGGCCCGGGCCCGGCTGGCTTATGCATTAAACGTCCGGGGTCACGGCCGGAAGGCCTTGCGCGAGGTGGAGGAGGCGCTGGCGGTCCTGACCGGAACAGCCCGGGCCCGGGCCCGGGCTCAGCGGGGCGCCATCTTGAGTCAGCTGGGACGGCTGGACGAGGCGCTGCCGGACTACCAGGCCGCCCTGCCCGGGCTGCGCCGGGCCGAGGACCACGTCTGGGTGCAGCGCATCTTGTACAACCGCGCCGTGCTGTACGGGTACCGGCAGGAGTTCGCCGCCGCCGAGAACGATCTGCGGGCCGCCGAGGAGCTGTGCCACCGGCACCACCTGGACCTGTCCCTCGGATTCGTGCACCAGAACCAGGGCTGGATCAGCGGGCTGCGCGGCGACGTGCCCGCCGCCCTGGACCAGCTGGGCCGGGCCGAGGATTGCCTGCGCCAGCACCACGCGCCCGTCGGTGAGCTGCTGGCCGACCGGGCCGAACTGCTGCTGTCGGTCCGGCTGCTGGGCGAAGCTATGCAGGCGGCGGCGACCGCGGTGCGAGAGTTCGGCCAGCAGCGCCGCCAGCTGGCGCTGCCCGAGGCCCGGCTGCTGCTGGCCCAGGCCGCCATCCTGGACGGCCAGGCCGGCTTGGGGCTGGAACAGGCGCGGGCCGCGGTGCGCGAGTTCAGCCAGCAGGGCCGGTCCCGGTGGGCGGCGCTGGCCCGGTTCACCGTGCTCCGGGCTCAGGTCCCCAGCGTCCGCTCGGTGGAACGCGCGGCCGATGAATTGACCGCGGCGGGCTGGGCCGGGTCGGCGCTGCAGGCCCGGCTGCTGGCCGGCCAGCTGGCGCTGAACCGGGGCTGGGCCAGCCGGGCCTCGGCCCAGTTCGCGCAGGCGGCCCGGCTGCGGACCCGCGGGCCTGCGCTGCAGCGGGCCCAGGCCTGGTACGCCGAAGCCCAGCAACGCTGGGCGGCTGGCGACCGCCGCGGCGCCACCTGCGCGGCCCGCACCGCGCTGCGGGTGCACGACGAGCACTGGACCGGGCTGGGCGCGACCGACCTGCGGGCCCACGCGTCCGGGCACCGGGGGGACGTGGCCGCGTTCGGGCTGCGGATGGCGCTGGCCAGTGACCGTCCCCCGGCCGTGCTGGAGTGGGCCGAACAGGGCCGGGCCAGCCACCTGATGGTCCGGCCGGTGCGGCCGCCCGCGGACCCGGCGCTGGCCGCGGCCCTGTCCGAACTGCGGGCCACGGTCAGCGAGATCTTCCGGGCCCGCGGGGCCGGAGGCGGCACGGCCGCCCTGGCCAGGCGGCAGCTGGTCCTGGAGCGGTGGATCCGGGACTACCACCGGCGGCTGCCCGCGGGCAGCACCCCCGGGCCGGGCCCGGCCCGGTCGCTGGCGCGGACCCTGAGCCAGGCGCTGCCCGCAGCGCTCGGGGACGCCGCCCTGCTGGAGTTCGTTCAGCTGGACGGGGTGCTGTCCGTGGTCACGGTGGCCGGCGGCCGGATCCGCCAGCACACCCTGGGACCCGCAGAGCAGGTGGCCACGCTGATCAGCCGGGCCCGGTTCGCCCTGCACCGGCTGGCCCGGCAGCAGGCCACCGCGGCCAGCCTGGATGCGGCCCGGGTCCTGCTGGCCGACGCCGCGGCCCAGCTGGACCGCCTGCTGCTCGGCCCGGTGATCACCGAGACCGGGGACCGGCCGCTGGTGGTCGTCCCGGCCGGGGCGCTGCAGTCACTGCCGTGGCCGATCCTGCCCTCCTGCGCGGGCCGCCCGGTCACGGTCACCCCGTCGGCGGCGCTGTGGCTCGGGGACCGGGCGAGCGCCGAACGGGCCGGGCCGGTGGTGGTCGCGTCCGGGCCGGGGCTGCCCGGAGCCGAGCGCGAGGCGGCGGCGGTGGCGGCCCTGCACCAGGTAACCCCCCTGCTGAGCGGGGCGGCCACGGTGGACTCGGTGGCGGCCGGGCTGGACGGGGCCCGCGTGGCCCACCTGGCCGCGCACGGCCGGATCCACCCCAGCAACCCGCTCTTCACCTCGCTGACCTTCGCGGACGGCCCGCTCACCGTGTACGACGTGGAGCAGTTGCGGCGCCCGCCCGGGGTCGTGGTGCTGGCCGCCTGCGACGTGGGCCGGTCCTCGGCCCACGCGGGCGGCGAGCTGATGAGCCTGTCGGCCGCGTTCCTGGCCCTGGGCACCCGGCAGGTCGTCGCCTCGGTGGTGCCGGTGCCGGACGCGGAGACCGTGCCGCTGATGGTGGCGTTCCACCGCCGCCTGGCGGCAGGCATCCCGACGGTACCCGCGCTGGCCGCGGCCCAGGCCGAACTCGGGCGCGGCGACCCGGCCGCCATGGCCGCGGCGGCCCGGTTCATCAGCATTGGCACGGCTCCCACCCACCAACCTTCGATATAGAAGGGAACCTGGGCCTGGCCGGCGACGTCCAACCGACGATAACCGCCCAAAGGTGACGGCCCGGAGGAGACGTTCGTGCGGAACGGCGTGCGCTGGCTGGGGACCGTGCCCGCTTGCGCCCTGGTGCTGGCCGCGGTGGCCTGCGGGTCGCAGGGGGCGACCACGGCGGCGGGCGGGTCCGCCGGGGCGTCCGCGTCGCCCGCACCGACCGTGTCGCCTTCGGTGTCACCGTCGGCGTCGTCTGGGTCATCATCAGGGACCGGGTCGCCGTCGCCGGGGTCCTC
Source organism: uncultured Actinomycetes bacterium (assembly GCA_963828445.1). GTDB lineage: Bacteria > Actinomycetota > Actinomycetes > Streptosporangiales > Streptosporangiaceae > Bog-532. The sequence goes on along the minus strand of CAWHFP010000020.1, from coordinate 12,490 downwards.
GAGCCCGGCCGCGATTCCGGCCGCGGTCCTGGACGCGGTGACCAGCGGGTCATCGGCCCGGATCGACGTGGTGACGTCGCCGGGCTCGACGCTGGCGCACCCGGCGGCCAGTCAGGCCAGGGCGGTGCGGACCGCGTTGTCCCAGCTGCCGCGCGGATCGAAGGTGCTCGGTCTGAGCCTGGCCCGGGTCAAGGGCTTCGGGTTCGGCACCGACCGGAGCCGCTCCCAGCTGGCCTGGCTGGTGTCGGTGGACCCGTACGGCGGCGCCTACGAAGCGGGCGGCCGGGCCTGCGGCCGGATCAGCTTCGACATCGAGTTCATCGACCCGGCCACCGGTCAGTGGCTCATGACCACGACGGGCCGGCGGCCGGCCCTGCGGCCGGTGCCGCAACTGGGGCCGACGCCCAGCCCGGTCCAGCCCAGCCCGAGTTGCGGCGGCCCGGCCCCGCGCATGCACCTGGGCACCCCGGCCGCGTACTGAACTTCGACGGTCGTCGAAACGTCCGCTTCTTAGACTGGAGCCGTGAGCCAGATTTCCACCGAACGCGCCTCCGGCGACAGCGACATTGCCGCGATCGGATCGCTGGTGGCGGACCGGGCGCGCTGCCGCATCCTGCTCGCGCTGGGCGACGGCCGGGCGCTGCCCGCCAGCCGGCTCGCGTCCGAGGCCGGGGTCAGCCCGGCCACGGCCAGCAGCCACCTGCGCAAGCTCACCGACGCGACCCTGCTGACCGTGGAGACGCACGGCCGACACCGTTATTACCGGCTGGCCGGGCCGGACGTGGGCCGCCTGATCGAAGCCCTGCAGCAGGTGGCGCCGGCCACGCCGGTCCGGTCGCTGAAGCAGGACACCAGGGCGCGGGCGCTGCGCGAGGCCCGGACCTGCTACGACCACCTCGCGGGCCGGCTCGGGGTGGCCCTGATGGGAGTCATGCTCGACCGCGGCTACCTGTCCGGCGGCGACGGCCGGTACGACGTGGACCGGACCCCGGGCGACCACCGGGCCGGCTACGGGCACGAGGTCGACTACACGCTCACCGCGGCCGGGCAGGAGTTCCTGGCGGAATTCGGGGTGCAGATCCCGCCCAAGCGGCGGCTCATCCGGTACTGCGTGGACTGGAGCGAGCAGCGCCACCACCTGTCCGGGGCGCTCGGCCGGGGCCTGCTCGACCGGCTCATCGAACTGGGCTGGGTCCGGCGATCGGGCGGCAGCCGGGCCGTCAAGATCACCGAATCCGGCCAGTCTGGGCTGGACGAGGCGTTCGGGATCAGCGCTTAGCCGCGCCGTCGTCGATCTGCACCGGGTAGCCCGCCCGCAGGACGGCCACGGTGGACGGCGGCGTGATCACGGTGGCGGTGCCGGCCCGCGGGCGCGCGACCGGCGAGCCGTAGCCCGCGGTCGTCCACGGGACCACGGTGGCCCCGACCACCACGGCCGGGGCCTCGTCGAGGAGGACGAACGTGCCGTCGGGAAGATCGGCCCAGGGCAGGTCATGCCAGCGGCGGCGATGGGTGCCGGGCACGATCCGCTCCCGGTGCAACTGCGCGTTCATCTCCTTGGCGCTCGGGAGGCGGCCTGCGGCGCTTCTTGCTGTTATCAGTTCGGCGGCCCAGGCCTGCTGGTAGGCCCGGTAGTCGGCGTGGCGGCATTCGGCGCAGGGGCGATGCCCGGCCGCGAACGCGACCGCCTCGTCGTGGAAGAACAGGTGCGTGTAGCGGTGCGGCAGCCACTGCTCCCGCCACCGGCCGCGGAACTCCAGGACGCAGGTGATCCACAAGTCGCTGGCGTGCGACCGCACGATCTCGTGACCGGAGTGCAGGACGCCGCCGCGGTTGCCGGTCCACGCCCCGCGCAGCGGGATGGCCACGATCTCCCCCTGCGGGGTCACCCGGTTGCGCTCGGGCATTGCGACACCCCCACGTGTTACCTTTTAATCGCCGTTAGAAGATCGCCGTCCCACCTTTGGCCGTCTTGATGGGAGCCGTTCATGACCGACATCCTCCCGATCTCGCCGGAACAGGCCGACCTGCGCGAAGCCGTCCGCAAGGTGGCGAGCCGGTACGGCCACAAGTACTTCGTCGACTGTGCGACGTCGCACTCCGAACCCACCGAACTGTACGAGGAACTCGGCGCGGCCGGGTTCCTGGGCGTGCACCTACCCGAAGAGTACGGCGGCGGCGGGGCGGGCCTGACCGAGCTGTGCGCGGTGATCGAGGAGGTGGCCGCGGCCGGCTGCCCGCTGCTGATGATGGTGATCGCCCCGGCGATCTGCGGTTCGATCCTGGCCGCGCACGGGTCGCCGGAGCTGAAGCGGACCTGGCTGCCGGGGCTGGCCGACGGCACCCAGACCATGTCGTTCGCGATCACCGAGCCGGACGCGGGGTCGAACACCCACGCCCTCAAGACGACCGCCCGCCGGGACGGCGACGACTACGTGATCAGCGGGACCAAGTACTGGATTTCCGGGGCGGACCAGGCCGACGCCATCCTCCTCGTCACCCGCGACGGCGACGCCGGCAGCTGGGGCCGGCACTGGGGGCCGGGACACGCCGATGTCGATGTTCGTGGTGCCGGCCGGGCCGGCGGGCTGAGCATGCAGCCCATCGAGGCCGAGCTGGTGCAACCGGAAAAGCAGTTCACCGTGTTCTTCGACCAGGTCCGGGTGCCCGCGGCGGCGCTGGTGGGCGAGGCCGGGAAGGGATTCCGGGCCGTGTTCGCCGGGCTCAACCCGGAGCGGGTCACCGCCGCCGCGATCAGCAACGGAATCTCCCGCTACGCCCTGGAGCGAGCCACCCGGTACGCGCGCGAACGCGCGGTGTGGAAGACGCCCATCGGCGCCCACCAGGGGGTGGCCCACCCGCTGGCCGAGTGCTACATCGCGGTGACCCAGGCCCGGCTGCTGACCGCGCGGGCCGCCGAACTGGCCGATCAGGGGGACCGGTCGGGCGAAGCGGTCAACCTGGCCAAGTTCGCGGCCGCCGAAGCCTCGCTGAAGACCCTGGACCAGGCTATTCAGGTGCACGGTGGCAACGGCCTGTCCCGTGAGTACGGACTGGCCGACCTGTGGTTCCTGGCCCGGATGCTGCGCACCGCGCCGACCAGCCGGGAGATGGTGCTGAACTTCGTGGCTCAGCACAGTCTCGGCCTGCCCGCGTCCTACTGACCCCGCGCCCTACTGAGCCCGCGCCCTACTGAGGAGGAGATACCTTGACCCGGCTGTCCCAGGACGAGCAGGACATCGTCGACACCGTCCACGAGTTCGTGGAGCGCGAGGTGCGCCCGGTAGTGCGGGACATGGAACACGCCAACGAATACCCCGAGAAGCTCATCGGCCAGATGAAACAGCTGGGGATCTTCGGCCTGGCCATTCCCGAGCCGTACGGCGACGTCCAGGTGTCGATGCCCTGCTACGTCATGATCACCGAGGAGCTGGCGCGGGGCTGGATGAGTCTGGCCGGGGCCATGGGCGGCCACACCGTGGTGTCCAAGCTGCTGGTGCTGTTCGGCACCGAGGAGCAGAAGCAGACTTACCTGCCGCGGATGGCCACCGGCGAGCTGCGGGCCACCATGGCCCTGACCGAGCCCGTGGGCGGCTCGGACCTGCAGGCCATGCGGACCGTCGCTTCGCTCGGGCCCGACGGGGAGACCTACACCGTCAACGGGTCGAAGACGTGGATCACCAACGCGCGCCGTTCCGGGCTGATCGCGCTCATGGTCAAGACCGATCCGGCCGCTGAGCCCCGGCACAAGGGCATCAGCATCCTGCTGGTGGAGCCGGGTGAGGGCCTGACCGTCTCCCGCGACCTGGGCAAGCTCGGCTACAAGGGCGTCGAATCCTGCGAGCTGGCGTTCACCGACTACCGCGCGCCCCGGTCGGCGCTGCTGGGTGGCGCGGAAGGAGCCGGCTTCGCGCAGATGATGAAGGGTCTGGAGACCGGGCGCATCCAGGTCGCCTCCCGGGCCCTGGGCGTGGGCCGGGCCGCGTTCGAGGACTCGCTCAAGTACGCGCAGGAGCGGGAGGCGTTCGGCAAGCCGATCTGGAAGCACGAGTCGGTCGGCAACTACCTGGCCGACATGGCCACCCAGCTGACCGCCGCCCGCCAGCTGGTGCTGTTCGCGGCCGAGCGGTTCGACGCCGGCGAACGCTGCGACCTGGAGGCGGGCATGGCCAAGCTGTTCGCGTCCGAGGCCGCCATGCAGATCGCGCTGAACGCCGTGCGCATCCACGGCGGCTACGGGTACTCGACCGAGTTCGACGTGGAACGATACTTCCGGGACGCCCCGCTGATGATCGTGGGTGAAGGCACCAACGAGATCCAGCGCAACGTGATCGTCGGTCAGTTGATCAGCCGGGGCGGTCTGGGTGGCCCGGGTGGCCGGTAAGGTGTCCCGGTGCCAGCACTGAAAGGGCCTCCTGGCTCCCCGGGCGCCTCTGGGTCCTCCGGCTCCCCGGGCGAGGGCCAGACGAAGTCGGAGCGGACCCGGGAGCGGCTGCTGCACGCGGCCGCGGTCACGCTCAGCCGCCTGGGCTACGCGGGCATGCGCCTGGTCGACGTGGGCGAGGAAGCCGGGGTCCAGGCCCCGGCCATCTACTACTACTGGCCGTCCCGCGAACAGCTGATCGAAGAGGTCGTGACCGTGGGCACGGTCCGGCTGCGCGAGTACGTGGCGGCCGCGCTGGACGCCGCTCCCCCGGGCACCTCGGCCCTGGACCGGCTGGACATCGCGATCGACGCGCACCTGCGCCAGCTCATGTCCGAGTCGGCCTTCGCGCACGCCGTGATCCGCAACATCAGCCAGCTTCCGGCGGCTATCCGCTCGCGGCAGATCGTCGAGGAACGCAAGTACGCCGAGATCTGGCGTGGCTTGTTCGCCGAGGCGGTGGACTCGGGTGAGCTTCGCTCCGGCCTGGATCCTGACCTGGCCCAGCCGCTGATCATCGGCATCCTCAACTGGGCCGCCGAGTGGTGGTCACCCAAGCGCAGCTCGATCGATGCCGTGGTGGCGACCGCCCAGTCGATCGTCCGCCACGGCGTCGCCGCCGACGGCCCGGGCGGAGCCCCGCTCACGGCGCGGCCTGGCACTTAGCCGAGGCGGGCGGCCCGGCTAGGTTGAGCGAATGACCAACAGGGCGGCCAGCCGGTACCGGCGGGCGCTGGCCAGTCCGGGCGCCCTGCGGTTCTCGGCCGCGGCGTTCATCGGGCGGCTGCAGATCTCGATGTTCGGCCTGGGCATAGTGCTGCTGATCTCCTCGCTGACCGGCCGCTACGGTCTGGCCGGAACGGTGTCCGCCACCGGAGCGGCCGGCTACGCGCTGGTGTCACCGCTGATCGCCCGGCTGGCTGACCGACGGGGTCAGCGGGCGGTGCTGCGCCCGCTGATGGTGGTGTTCGGGGCGGCGACGGCCGCGCTCATCGCCGGCGCTCAGACCCAAGCCCCGGACTGGGTCCTGCTGGTCAGCAGCGCGGTGGCCGGGGCGGCCACCCCGCAGCTGGGCTCGATGGTCCGGGCCCGCTGGAGCGCCCTGCTCGCCGGCTCAGATCTCCTGCACGCCGCGTACTCCCTGGAGTCGGTGGCGGAAGAGGTAATCTTCGTGGCGGGCCCGGTGCTGGTCACCCTGCTGGCTACTGAGGTGCAGGCCGCCTCGGGGCTCATCGTGGCCGCGGGCACCTGCCTCATCGGATCGCTGTGGCTGGCGACCCAGAAGTCCACTGAGCCCCCGGTCTCCGCCGCCGGCGGCCGCGCGCCCACAGGCCGCCGCGGGCCGCTGCTGCCCGCGCGGGGCCTGATCACGCTGGCACCGGTGTTCGTGTTCTTTGGCGCGTTGCTGGCCGCGATCGACCTGTCCACCGTCGACTTCGCCGCCAGCCACGGTCACAAGCCGCTGGCCGGTCTCATCCTTGGCGGCTACGCCGGTGGCAGCGCGCTGGGCGGTCTCTGGTACGGGTCCAAGACGTGGCGGTCCCCGCTCCGCCGTCGTTTCATGATCACGGTCGCCTTGCTCGCGGCGGGTACGGCCACGTTCTGGCTCATGCCCGATCTCGGCGCCCTGGCCGCGGTCCTGCTCGTCAGCGGGCTGGTCCTCTCGCCCATGCTGATCACCGGGTTCACCATCATCGAGCAGCAGGCCACGGCCGGGCGTCTCACCGAGGCCATGGCCTGGCTCATCTCCGCGCTGTCGGTCGGCACGGCGCTCGGCTCAGCCGTGGCCGGGCAGGTCATCGACGGCGGCGGCGCCCGCTGGGGTTACGGTTTCGCCGCCCTGTGCGGGGCCGGGGCGCTGGTGGCCTGCGGGGCGGGCCTCACCCAGCTCACCGGGCCCAGTTCAGACGCCGTTTCTGGGCCCGCTCCCACTCAGGCCTGATCGACGGGACGCCATTGCGGGTCCCGGCCGAGGTAGCGCAGCAGCTCCGCGGCGTGACCGTCGGCGGGCTGCGGCGAAAGGGCCGCCGCGTAGACCCCGAACTGCCGCAGCGGCTCAATGATGGCCCGGGCCGGAAGGAGTCGCTCAGCCAGGTCATCGGGCAGGAACGCCGGCTGGCCCAGGGCGGCCGCGATGTCCCAGGCGTGGATGGCGGCGTCGAGGGCGCAGGCCGCGGCCGCGACCGAGACGGGCAGTTCCCCCGCCGGGAGCGGCGTCGGCACCGCCGGGCGGTCGGGGCCGATCGCGGCCCAGGCGGTGCGCGCCGTGGCCAGAGCCGGATCGAGCAGGTTGTTCACACTGCTCTCCAGCTGGCCCGACGGCGCGAAGGGATCATCCGTGGGGCCAGTGCCCATCCCCAGGGCCGCGGCCCAGGCGAGCTGATCCCCGGCCGCGTGCTGCAGGACCTGGGTCACCGTCCACTCCGTACACGGGGTGGGCGCCTTGCCGTTCGTTTCACTGATCATCGCGGCGGCAGCGTGAAGCAGGTCGAGGGATTCGGTGACGACGGTCGGAGTCGCCTCGGTCATGACGATCAGCTCCTGGCTCCTGGCGGGCTCAATACTGGAACGGAATGAACTGTTCCCATTCTAACGGAACGGATTGTTCCGTTCCAGTGTTATGGTGACCGTATGCGGGGACAGCTGGCTCACGCGGGGCCGGGACGGGCAGCTCAGGTGCGGGGGCAGGCGGCCCTAGCGCCGGGGACGGGACATTGGCATGCGTAGGACCGAGGGGCCGCTCAGCGGCCGGCGCCGGGAAGCGGCTCGCAACGACGCGGAGATCCTGGCCGCGGCCCGCGAGGTGTTCCTGGCCGACCCGTCCGCCCCGGTCTCGGCGGTCGCGGTCCGGGCCAAGGTCGGGATCAGCGCGCTGTACCGTCGCTACGCCAGCAAGGACGACCTGCTCCGGGAGCTGGCCCGCGACGGCCTGGCCCGCTACAGCGCCGAACTCGAACGGGCCCTGGCCGACGACGACCGCGACCCCTGGACCGTCTACGCCGACTGCCTGACCAGAATCCTGGACGGCGGCAGCCAGGCCCTGGCCCAGCGCCTGGCCGGCACCTTCACCCCCACCTCCGGCTTGACCGACCTGGCCCGGCGGGCCGGGGCCCTGGCCGTGGAGGTGCACCAGCGCGCCCAGCAGGCCGGCGTCCTGCGCGATGACGTGACCCCGGCCGACATCGTGCTCCTGCTCGAGACGCTCAGCGCCCTCACCGTGCCCGGCCGCGACCACAGCCCGGCCCTGCGCCGCCGCTACCTGGCCTTGATGATGCAGGCCCTGCGGGCTCCGGGCGCCGGCCCGGAACCCGCCCCGCGACCTGACCCCCTGCCCGGCCCGGCCCCCGACCCCGCCGAACTGGCGGCCCGCTGGCGCGGTCAGCCGGCCACGGGCTCCTGAGCCCGGAGCGAGTAGCGCGCATGGACCGGATCGCGATTGTCGGCTGCGGCGGCAGCGGGAAGTCCCAGCTGGCCCGTGAGCTGGGCCAGCTGCTCGGCATCACGCCGGTGCACCTGGACGGGGTGTACTACGACCGGGACTGGCAGCCGCTTAACCAGGAGCACTTCGCGGCCCGGCAGCATGAGCTGGTGTCCGCACCGCGATGGATCATCGACGGCAACTACGCGTCCACGCTGCCGATCCGTCTCGGGGGGGCCGACACCGTGGTGTTCCTTGATTTCCCGGCTCTCATCTGCCTGCTGGGCATCGCCGAACGACGGTTCCGGCACGGCCGCGGCCAGCACGACGCGATCGGCGTCTACGACCGCATCACCTGGAACTTCGTCCGTTACATCATCGGATACCGCAGGCAGATGGCTCCCCGCGTCCGCGACCTCATCGCCACCCACGCCACCGGGGCGGAGGTGGTGGTGCTCCGCAGCCGACACGCCGTCCGGCGGTACCTCGCTGACACGGCCGACTGTGGCCGTGGCGCTTAGAGCCCGCCGGGGATCTCTTTGATGAGGCCTGATGTTGGGCCGGTGGCTCAGGTGTGCAGCGCGACCTCGTAGGTGTCCAGGTGCAGGGCCGTGAGGCCGGTCGCTGGATCGTGCTGATCCCGGATGCCGGACGGCCCGGCCCCGGCGGTGACCGCGTCCATCTGCTCGCGGGTCTCCCACAGCGAGATGATGATGATCTTGCCGGTCTCCGCGTCGGTGAGCAGGTAGTAGCCGTTGAACCCGGGCAGCTGGCGAGCGCCGGGCAACTGCTGCTCGGCCAGGCGAATGGCCCCGTCGAACCCCTCGCTCCCGGCCTGGGCGGTGATCACGCGCGCGAACATCATTCTCCTTCGGGCTTGCTACGGGCCCCGCGTACGTCCAGGCTACGCGGGGAGTTGCGGGAGCTCAGGGATAGGGCTCGGGGTCCACGGTGTAGTGGCGTCCGGCGGGGGTGGTCCAGTGCAGGATGCCGGGCTGGGGCTGGGTCAGGCGCCAGCCCTCGGCTTGTTTACAGCGATGGTGGTGGCGGCACAGCGGGGCCAGGTTGCATTGGCAGGTCCGGCCGCCCTGGTCGTACGGGGTGGTGTGGTCCAGGTCGCAGCGGGCGGCGGGCCGGCGGCAGCCGGGGGCCGTGCAGGTGGGGGCCCGGGCCGTGATCAGGTGCTGGAGTTTCCGGCTGGGCTGGTAGCCCGGTTCCTGGCTGGCGGTGGTCGCAGGAGTCCTGGGCCAGGGGGGTGATGGTCAGCCTCAGGGGGCGGGTGCCCAGGTCACGCAGGCCGCCGGGGCCGGGCAGGCAGCCGTGGCCAGCAGCGTGACCTTCGATATCGGTCAGGGTCAGGCACCAGCGGGAGGCCGGATGGGTGGCCGCGAGCCCGGTCAGCTGACGGGCCAGCGGGGCGTCCACGGGACCGAAGCCCGCGACCGTGCCGGGCAGGTCGGCCTGGCCGAGCACGGTGGCCAGCGGGAGGGTCAAGTTGATGCGGGCAGCCAGGCGCCGCTGGTCCGGCGTTGGCAGGGCCGACGGGACTGGCGGGTTGGCCGGGGAGGGTGAGTCGGCCGGAGACAGTAGGTTGGCCAGAGACGGTGGGATGGAGTCGCGGCCCAGGAGGGTGTCCAGGTAGGCGCGGGCGCGTAGTTCTTCCAGGGTGCCGGGCAGGCCAGCCTCGCGCAGGGCGAGGGCGCGGCCGGTGAGGCGCTGGTCGGCGGCCAGGACCTCGGCGGGCGGCAGGCTGTAACCGGCCAGAGCGGCGGTGCCGGCGTCCTCGCGCCAGCGGCGCACCCGCGGATCCTTCTGGGCCTCCTCCCGGCGCCGGGTCGCGGCCTCGGGGTCGACGGCGATCACGGCGCGGGCCAGGGCCGCCCGCAGCCGGCCGGTGGTCTGGCCTTCGGCCGCGGGCAGGATCTTCGCCTCCACCTGACGCGCCTGCTCGTCGGTCAGGATGCGGGTCGACTCGGCGATGAGCCGGGCTCTCGGGTAGTCGATCAGGCCGGCGTGCTGGGCCCGGTAGGTGCCTGGCAGCCGGACGGCCAGGTCCAGAGCAACATCGGACATGACCCCAGCGGCCGGGCCGGTCAAGGTCAGGGCCGCGGCCACCTCGTCGCTGAGGAACTCGCTGACCTGGGCGGGAAACTGGCCGGGCGGTGCGGGCGGGGTCCCGTCGGCCGGACGGCGGCGAGCCAATTCGGCGATCGCGGCCAGCACGCCCGCGCTGGACCAGGACTCCAGCCGCCGCCACGCCCGCAGGACGCCGATCAGCTCATCGTCATTGAGCCCGGCGAGGCGGCCGTCGCGCGTCGCCGCATCGGTCAAGCCGGCCAGAGCCCCGTCAGGGGCACAGGTATCAAGGGCACCACCGGCTTCAAAACCGGAGCTTGGCTCGGCCGCGGAGCCGGACGCGGGAGGACGAGAGCCGAACAGCTCGTGGATCGGCACATCGGCGTATTCAGGTGGCGGGTCCGCCGAAGGAACGAGATAAAAGCCGGACTGCGGCGGCGGGTTGGCGTCATCCTCACCGTCGGCGTCGTATTCAAAGGCCAGTCCCGTCATCACCCACCGCCCTTCAGGATCGTGAATCATTCCTTCGAACATAGTATCGAATGGCGGTTGATTTGGCCAGTGGAATCGATCGCTAATTTTTCTGCGGAAAAGTACACACGCAATTCGCCCGGGAAATGGAGCGATAGGAAATTTCCGCGCCGCCGGATGCCATGGCAGGCGATCCGGGGCGGGCACTGGTGAAGCGGCCGGGCCTGGGCGGACCGGCTGCGGCGCAATCTCTCCGGCTTCGGTGGAGGCGGCGCCGGGCGGCCGCGACTTACCGGATTGGCCCGAGGAGACACTGGGGCCCGAGGGGGCTGGAACCCGACAATTAAGACACAGTCATCGGGACTAATTATCGGACCTATAGGCCGACGGTTGTATCGCTGGAGAAAAACGACAACGTTTTCCACGGTAATGCTATTCGATTGCCGTGATCTCTTCGGCATCAAGCCCTTGGAGCTGGTCAAACCCGGGTGTTACTGTCGCGGAAAGCAGCGGGGAGGGCCGCATGGACAAGCTGCCGATTGTTTACGTGCGCGGGTACGCGGGGGCGACGGCGGGAATCGATACCGCGGTGGAAGATCCCTTCTATGGATTCAATGCCGGGGCTACTCATGTGCGGGTCGGCGGAGATGGCGACCCGATGTTTTACCAATTCGAGGGGCCTTTGCTGCGGCTGATGACCGACGAGGGTTATCAGCTGCTGGTGCACGGCGACCAGCGCCAGTACCTGCTCGACGCTGAGCCAGGAAAGGTTCCCCAGGAATCGCTCTGGGTCTACCGTTTCTACGACCAGGCCGCGACGACCTTCGTGCCGCCACCCCACCAGAATGTGGTCGAAAAACTGTTCCGGCATGTCCATCAGGGGGTCACCGCCGACGGGTTCGACATTCAGTCGGCCGCGGCCGGACTGTATGACCTGATCGTCCTCGTCCGGGCCAAGACCGGGGCGCCCGCGGTGAATCTGGTCGCCCACTCCATGGGGGGCCTGGTGGCCCGGTGCATGATGCAGAAGATCTGTTATCAGCCGGACGGCAAGGGGCAGGGCCGGGAACCAGCCCGGGAGCTGGTGGCCAGGTTTTTCACGTACGGGACCCCGCACGGCGGAATCGCCTTCCAGCTCGGCGCGCTGGACTGGGTGGAACAGGCCTTCGGCCCCGCCGGATCCGACATCTTCGCCCCGCCGAAGATGTACGGCTACCTCACTCCGGGGGCGACGTTCGGTGACCTGGCGCCGGACGGCAAGAAATGGGATCCGCAAGAGCTACCGGACGACGTCTTTCCCGCCGACGACGTGTTCTGCCTGATCGGGACCGACCCCAAGGACTACGGGGTCTCCCGGGTGGCCGTCGGGCCCAAGAGCGACGGCCTGGTGATGATCGAGCACGCCTACGTGCGCGGGGCTCATCGCGCCTTCGTCTACCGGTCCCACTCGGGAGCCTACGGCGAGGTCAATTCGGAGGAGGGCTATCAGAACCTGCGCCGATTCCTGTTCGGCCGCTGGGGCGTGCGGGTCGACCTGGATGGCCTCCCCCAACCTCCCGGCCCAGACGATGAGCCCTGGCCGGTGTGGCAGGCCGACCTGCGGCTGACGATCCGAGGGCTGCCGATCATCTTGACCGAGCAGCTGGCTGAGCACTGGTGTCCCATCCAGCTCAACGATGAGATCCGGCGGGCCGGCGACACCCCGGACCATCCGGTGCCGCTGGTCAGTACCTTCCTGGAGGAGCCCGGCACCGGGTCACAGCACGAGGGGCGGATGCGGTACACGCTGACCCTGCGGGTGTTCAAGCTCGACCAGCAGAACGGAACCTTCCGGTTCGCCAATCACCTCGAGCAGGTCCCCGATTGGGCCGACTCGCTCATCGTCGACGTCGGTCCCCGCGTCGGCGGAGCCGGGCTGGCGGCCTGGGCGGCGTGGAACTCCGCGGTGCACGGCGCCAACGATCAGTTTGACCCGATCACCGACGGCTTGCCGGAAGACCAGCGGGGTCCCCTGGCGATGAGCCGGGAGGGCGACGCCTACGTGGGCCAGATCCCGCTGCCGCCGGGGGCCCGGGCCCTGCCCGTGCTCGGCCCGAATGCCG
>CAWHFP010000019.1:0-28778 GCA_963828445.1 uncultured Actinomycetes bacterium | reverse complement strand
GGATTCTCGGTGTCGCCCGCAAGAACGGCCCGCCCGCCCGCTAGGTGTTCTGTGCTGACAGGTTGGGTGACGCGGCTGGCGGGTTGGCTGGCCGCGGTGGTGGCTGTCGGTGTGCCGCCAGCCCGCCAGGGGGTGCGGTTAACGTCCCGGAAGTCCGCCGCGGCTCGGCGGGTTGTCGCGGGCCCGCGGGTTGCTGGGGGCGGGGGGCCGAAGCTGCCCGGGCGGATCCTTACTGCTGCCGGGCGGATCCGCGGGGGACGTTGGCGCGCCCGTGGACCGCAGCAAACCAGCTTTCGGCAGGTGACCCGGAGGCCGGGTAAGCCGCGATCCTTGGTCGGACCCGGGAGGTCGTGCCCGGGTTGTACTGGCGACCTGTGCCGGCGGGGGTTCCATGTCCCGTTTCGAAAGACCGGCGGGGCTCGGTGCCTCTGTGCGGTCGCCCCGCTGCGGCGATGGAAGGAACTTTGGCCTGGGCCCGGCTGGTATTCGGCCAGGCCCTCGACTGCTCGTCTCCACCGGGTGATAGCGGTTGACCATGGGACGCGGAGATCTACCAGTATTCACGGGCGTTCCGCTCCGCCCAGGGACCGGACGGTATTCCGCCCTTGGGGCCTGGCGCTGAGCGGTAGAACCTCGGCCGGTGACTGGGCGATCCGTGCGTAGGGTATGCAGATCCCGGTCACTCGGCCCGGAATGCTCGCTTCGCGGTGCTCCGGCCGATCGCGGCCACGCGAGGCCCTGGGCTCGCTTCGGTGAAGTCACAGTGCGCTTGCGGGTCGTGACCTGCCGCCAACTGGTCAACTGGCGGCCGATCAAGCCGATGAATACCGCGGACAACACCTGATCGAGCCGGGCCGGGAAGCGCCTGATCGACACGCGCCGGGGCTTGAGAGGGTTAGCGCGCCGCCCCGATGTGGCTTCGGCAACCTCCTGGGCTACGCCCGGTGCCCGGGCTCGCTCCCGGCTGGTTGGGCGGGGCGCAGCGGCTCGCGCGGGGACCCGCAGGCGGCGTGGGGCGCGACCAGGTCGAGGTCCCGGGGAGGGGGGCGAAGGGGTGCGGCCGCCTGATGGACCGCCTCCCGGGCCGAGGTCCGGTGCTCCTCCAGCCGGAGGAGGCGGGTTCGGCGGGCTGGGGCCTGGTGATGATCCTCCGGGCGGTGGGTTGGGGCCCGAAGATGGTCCTCCCGGCGGATTCATGTCGTCAGGGCGTGGTCCGTCGTTGGGAGGTGGAACATCGTCGTCTGCCGCCTGAGAATCGGCGTCGTCGGTTCGGGACCGGGACCGGGATCGGGTCCGGGGACGGCCGTGCCACAGCCAGTTGAGCCAGTCCGCCAGCTTGCCACGGAAGGTGGGGGAGTCAGGCAGATGACCAGCGCGGCCGTACAGAATCACTTCGAGCCAGCCCAGCAACCACTGCAACCTCGCGAACCTGTCGTTCTGTCCGAGCAGGGCGTTGAGCATCCAGACCAGAACACGAGTCAGGATCCGTGCTACGCCGGGGGCCAGTATCCCGAGCCCATGGGCCTTCAGGATCGCGCTGGCGGTCATCGTTATGGCCCGAACAATGATGAGGCGCGGCTGGACAATGATTTGCACCATTTGGATGTCTTTGGCGTAACCCGCGTCGCCGGGCCCAATCAAGCCCAGCGCGATGTTGATCAAAGTGTCGAGGACCGCTCCATCAATGAGATAGATGACCTGGCCGACAGGCTGGCCGTTTAGCGTGCCTGGTGCCGATGGCCCAGCCGCTATGGGCACCGTGAAGAGTGTCGCCTCCATGAGCGGCCTCTCCGGCCAGCCCTCGTAACCAGAGCGCGCAGTAGCAATGAGCCAGGCGTCGCCGGGAACCTTGGGCACCGCGCCGTATCTGGCCAGCGGAACGCTCGTGGGGCCAAGCCTGAGTTTTGTCGCCCGGCTCGTGGATGCGGCCGAGTGCAGGGCGGACTGCAGCGTCCTCACCTGTTCCGCGGGGTTGCCCGAAGCGCGGAGCAGGTCAGGAAACGAAGCGCTGTGATTCGGGGTCGTCGGCCCGGCCGTAGCAATACGGGACTTGTCCGTGCCACCATTTATGGAAGGTGAGCCGGTCATGCCCGGCTTGGAATGAGTACTCGAGCTTGGCGCAGGGCGTGAGGACCGGCCCGTCTTTGTCCTACGGCCCTGGCTGACGCGGGAACGTCGGAGCCGCCTTGACCGGGAACCTCCGGCTTTGCGCGGCCTCTCCGAGCCGGATCGATTTGTCTTCGGGGCTGGCCTGGCAACTCGCGTCGGAGCGGCCGTAGTAGCGGGCCGCTCATTCTCTTGTTGGCGGACACGGCGGAACCATGCTCCATGGCCAGCGACAGAGTCGTACGCCACCACCAGTTCAGCCTGTCGAACCGCCGCTTGCTGCTGGGGATTCAAGGTGCCCGGCCCGTTAGCCGCCCGTTTGCCGGCTCCTCCAGTCCGCAGTCCGTTCAGCCAGCAACAAAACTCCGCCAGCGCAGTCGTGCCGCCGCAATCGACGATAATCAGGACCGAGTGCCCATCATCGATGATCTCGATCTGTACCCCGCTACCGGGACCGCCAGCGAACTGCCCAGTCCGTGATTCAGGCTCGGTTGCCGATGCGGCCAGCGGTATGTCCGCCGCCATCGGGGCGTTGCCGCCGGGGTAGCCGCCGTCGCCGACATACAGCGTGATCAAGGCACCAGACGGGCGCGGGCGGGCGTGGACCTGCCAGTAGCCGGCGCCGAAATTGGTGGGCCACGCGAGGGTCCGCCGGGCACGGATCCCGACCGGGCCCACGTCCAAGTCACCACGGCCGATTGCTTCACAGGCGGCACTTGTGCTTGCTTCTATGGCCTTCACTATGAGGTCGAGCCCGGGCCGGTTCCGCGGGTCAGTACCTGATGCTCGATCGTTCACAGCGACCCCCAGAGGCACCGGGCAGCCTGCGTACAGCCTGCGTAGCTGATATCAGTTTGCGACGTAATGTGGCAATTTGCCAGGCGGCTGAATCAGCGAGGGACGGGTGGTGGCCCAGGCATGCGGAGCGGGCTCAGGGCCAGCAGGTCGATGTCGAGCAGGGCCGGGTGCCCGGACGCGATGGCGTCGCGGAAGCGGGACTCGAACTCGGCCGGGCTGCCGACCCGGGCGGCGGGGACGCCCATCGAACCGGCCAGGGCCGGGAAGTCGGGGGTGACCAGGTCGACGCCGGTGGTGCGGCCGTCGAACTGGCGGGCCTGGATGCCACGCAGCACCCCGTAACCGCGGTCGTTGAACAGGCAAATGACCACGGGCAGGTCATGCTGGACGGCGGTGACCAGCTCGCCGACGTGCAGCATGAACCCGCCGTCGCCCGCGATCAGCACGGCCGGGTGCCCGCTGCCCGCGGCCGCGCCCAGGGCCAGCGGCAGGCCCGGCCCGATCGCGGCCGAAGCCGGGCGGATCGAGGTCCGCGGGGCCAGGATCGGCAGCAACCGGTCGCCCCACCGGTAGGCCGGCACGGTGGCGTCCCGGACGATGACCGACTCGCGCGGGGTGTGGCGCCGGATGGCGTCCATGATCTGGCTGTGGTCGTCGCCGATCTGGGTCCGGACCTCGGTGCGGGCCGCGGCGGCCGCCCGCTGGGCCCGCTCGGCGTGCCCGGGGCCGGTGCTGACCCGGCTGATCGCGCCCAGCAGCAGTTCCAGGCCGAGGCGGGCGTCGCCCACCACCGGCAGGGCGGCCGGGTAGTTCCGGCCGATGACCGCGGGGTCGGCATCCAGGTGGGCCAGAATGCCGCCGAAGGACAGCTGCCAGTTGCGGGTGGCGTTGCCCTGGAACCGGGTGCCCACCGCCAGCACCACGTCGGCCTCGGAGATGACGGCCTCGATGGGCGGGCTCATGGTCAGCGCGCCCAGGCACAGCGGGTGGTCCTCGGGGATCGAGCCGCGGCCCTCGACCGTGGTCACGACCGGCGCGTGCAGGTGTTCGGCCAGCGCGGTCAGCGCGGGCCCGGCATCCGAGCTGATCACCCCGCCGCCAGCCCACAGCACCGGCCGGGCCGCGGCCGAGAGCGCCTCGGCCACCGGGACCAGGGCGCCGGGGCCGGGTACGTACGCGGTGTCCTTGCGCAGGTCCGGCACGACCACTTCGGCCCGGCGGTACTGCTGGTCGATGGGGATCTCCACCGCCCCCGGCTGGGGCCGTCCCGCGCGGACGTCCTCGGCCACGGCGATGACGGCCCGGGCGATGTCCTCGGTGCGGCGCACGGTCTCCACCCGCCGGCACAGCGAGGACAGCATGAGTGCCTGGTGCTCGGCCTCGTGCAGGATGCCCCGGCCCTTACCCAGGAAGGCGCGGTCGACCTGCCCGGTGATCAGCAGCACCGGCGACGAGGCGAAGCCGGCCTCGAACAGGCCGGTCATGGTGTTGGTCGTGCCCGGCCCGGTGCTGGCGATGACCACCCCCAGCTCGCCGGTGGCCCGTGCGTAGCCGTCGGCGGCGTGGGCGGCGGCCTGCTCGTGCCGTACTCCGACCGGCGTGATCGTGCCGCGTCTGGCCAGGGCGTCGTAGATCGGCAGGTTGTGCACGCTGACGATGCCGAACACGTGCCGGACCCCAAGCGTCTCCAGGGCCGCGGCCACCGCCTCGCCGCCGGTCATCTCCATCGTCGTTCTCCCGTCAGAAGCTGACCGACACCTTCAGCGCGCCATCGGTCCGGTCATGCGCGATCTGATACGCCTTTTCGACTTCGTCGATGGGCAGCAGATGGCTGAGCAGCGGGGTCACGTCGATCGCGCCGTCGTCGATCAGCCGCACCGCGTACCGGAACGAGCCGAACCCGGGCTCGCCCTGGGTGCCGGAGATCGCGTAGGCGGTCAGGAACTTCCGGAAGAACTCGGGAAAGGAGAACGGGTAGTCGCCGGTGCCCTCGGGCAGGCCGAACCAGAGCACGGTGGCCCGCGCCGCGGCCAGCTCCAGGCTCAGCGGGAACGTCTCCCGGCTGCCGACCGCCTCCACCACCAGGTCAGCCCCGCGCCCTCCGGTGGCTTCCAGCACCGCCGACCGGAAGTCACCTTCGCTGGCATCCCCCGAGCCGGCCAGCACGGCCAGGTCGGCGCCGAGCTGCCGGGCGTAGGCCAGGCGGGCCGGTGACTTGTCCGACACCAGGACGCGGGCCGCTCCGGCCCGCTTGAGCAGGAAGGTGAAGAACGCACCGGCCGACCCCTGGCCGATGACCGCGACATCCCGGCCGACCAGGTCGAGCGGACGGTAACGCAGGGCGTAGATGACCGTGCCGAGCTGCTGGGCCATCAGCAAGTGGCTGAGCGGTGCCCGGCCCGGGAGCCGGATACAGAACGCCCCGGGCAGCGCCTGGTACTCGGCCATGCAGCGCCCGTCGACGAAGTGCGGGACGGTCAGTACGCGGTCACCCGGTTCGAAGCCGGGGCAGCGCGACTCGACCACCTCGCCCACGCTCTCGTGCCCGGGATGCCCGGCCGCCACGCCCGGCGGGGGAGCGCCACCGTACACGCTGTGCAGGTCGGACCCGCAGATCGAGGTGTAGGCGGTCCGGACCAGGACCTCCCCGCCGGACGGCGACGGCCGCGGCACCTCCTCGCAGACCACCCGGCCCACATCGACCCAGCGCGCGGCCTTCATCGATGGCCCTCCCGTCCTGGCTACACCCACTGCGGCACCCACCCATTCTAGAACGGCATTCCATTTCGGCAGCGGCCCGCGGCCGCCTATCCAGATTCTGCCGATCTTTGCCGGTTCTGAACCGCTCGTGAACCGGTCCCTCGGCCCTCCGTCGGCAGGCTGGACTCCAGCGGGCCGCACCACCCACCGGTGCGGCCCGGCCAGTTACCGACTGGAGGAGGACGGCCCGGGCATGACGCAACCGCAGAACACCCCGGCCCCGTGACGGCGACCACCCGACGAGGTCATCGCCAGCAGCAGCGTTTCTCTAGCGGCCGCCGCCGTCGCGGGCCAGGGCGGCTGCGGCGGTTCTGGCGTCACCGGAGCGTTCAGGGGGTGGCCGCGGGTCTGGCTCTGCTGCTCGGCTGGGTGGCGTTCTCGGTCGGTCAGGCTCTGATTGCCCCCGGTAACACCGGCACGTCGGCCCGGCTGGCCGAGTGGGCCCGCGACCACTACCTGGGCCCGGTCGTGACGTTCGGCGAATGGATCTCCTACAACCCGCCCAAGGTCGGGGGCAAGCCGCAGTTCTCGCTGACCGCTCCGGCTGGCCCGGCGAGTGCGGCCGGCCCCGGCACCAAGCCCCGGGCCGGGGCGTCCACCAATCCGGTGACCACGGATGTCCCGGCCCGGCTCGCCTCCCCGGCCGGGGCCCCGCTGCCCGGCGAAGGCCAGTGGCGGGTGGTGGCCAGCGTGCACGGCGTGCCCGCCATCTACGGCACCTACCTGCGGCCGGACCGGGTGCACACCTCGTACGTGGCCGGCCTGGCCTCCATGGACCCCCGGCTGCTCCGCTTCGAGCTGCGGCCGGGCAGCGAAGACCCCGGTCCCGGCCACTGGGGCTACGCCCCGTACCTGCCGTCCGGCTCCCGCCAGGGCCTGCTGGCCACGTTCAACGGCGGCTTCAAGATCAATCAGGCCGGCGGGGGCTTCTACCTGAACGGCGTCACCCGGGGCACGCTCACCGCGGGCGCCGCGTCGATGGTCTACTACCGCGACGGCCACGTGGCCGTCGGGGCCTGGGGCCGGGACGTGCGGATGACCGCACAGGTGGTAGGGGTCCGGCAGAACCTGCGGCTGATCGTCGACCAGGGCGCGATCCCCGCCGCGGTGGACCAGAACGTGCAGAGCCAGTGGGGCGCCACCCTCGGTGGCGGTTACTACGTCTGGCGGTCCGGCCTCGGCGTCACCCGGGACGGCCGGCTGGTCTTCGCCTACGGCCCGGCGCTGTCGGTGCGGACCCTGGCCGGGCTGCTGCAGCGGGCCGGGGCGGTCCGGGCGATGGAGCTGGACATCAACCCGGCCTGGATGTCCTACATGTACTACCGGCCGGCCCCGAGCACGGCCGACCCCACGCCGGTGAACCTGCTGCCGACCCAGCAGGAACCCGCGAACCGGTACTACTCCGTCAACAGCCGCGACTTCACCGCGGTCTTCGCCCGGTGACCGCGCCGCTCTCCCCGGCCCGCGTCCGGCCGGGCCGGCGGCAGGCTTGGCTGGCCCGCTGGCTGGGCTGGCCGCTGGCCCTGCTGCAAGCCGCCCGCCCGCGCCAGTGGCCCAAGAACCTGCTGGTGTTCGCGGCCCCGCTGGCCGGCGACTCGCTCGGCCGCGACGACGGGCCCGCCTACGCGCTGGTGGCGGTGGTCGCGTTCACTGCCGCCTCGGTGGCCGTGTACCTGATCAACGACGTCCTGGACGCGGACCGGGACCGCGCGCATCCGGTCAAGCGGCACCGCCCGATCGCGGCCGGCCAGATCCGTGGTTCCCACGCGGTGCTGGTCGCCGCGGGGTGCGCGGCCCTGGCCGTGGCGGCCGGGCCCGTGTTCCGGATACCGCTGCTGGCCCTCATCATCGCCGGCTACCTGGCTCTCTCCCTGCTGTACTGCCTGGTGCTCAAGCACGTACCCGTGCTGGAACTGGTCTTCGTGGCCTCCGGGTTCATGCTCCGGGTGCTGGGCGGCGCCGCCGCCACCCACGTGGTCCCGTCGGTGTGGTTCCTGCTGGTGTGCAGCCTGGGCGCGTTGCTGGTGGCCACGGCCAAACGGTTCACCGAGCTGACCGCGCTCGGCGCCGCGGCCGCCCGGCACCGGCCCGCCATGCGCAGGTACCGGCCCGCTGCCCTGCGGCGGGCCCAGCGGCTCACCGCCACGGCCATGATCGTCACCTATCTGCTGTGGGCGGCCGGGGAACACGGCGCCTGGCTGTGCGGCTGGCACCTGGTCAGCGCGGCGCCGCTGAGCCTGGCCCTGGCCCGGTTCGACCGGCTCACCGCCCAGCCGACCACCCGGTCCGTGGAAGATCTGCTGACCCGGGACCCGAGCATGGTGACCTTCGAAATGGTCTGGCTGCTGACGTTCTGCGCGGGGTTGCTCGGATGACCAGACTGGACGGAGCCGATCAGGTGCTGACCGGGTGGGGGCGGACCGCACCGAGCCGGGCCTTCGTCACCGCCCCGGGGGACGTGACTCAGCTGCAGGAGATCATCGCGGCCCAGCCCGCCCGGGGCCTGCTGGCCCGCGGCGCGGGCCGCAGCTACGGCGACGCCGCCCAGAACGCCGGCGGCTACATCCTGCACCCGGTGACCGCGCCCGCGGTCGAAGTGGACCCGGCGGCGGCCACGGCCCAGGTCAGCGCCTCCACCACGTTCACCGAACTGCTGGAGCGGGTGGTCCCGCACGGGCTGCTGCCCCCGGTGCTGCCCGGCACCCGGCACCTGACCGTGGGCGGTGCCGTGGCGGCCGACGTACACGGCAAGAACCAGCACATCGACGGGTCCATCTCGGCCTGGATCGACGAGATCGACCTGCTCGACGGCGAAGGCAAACGGCACCTCATCACCCCCGCCGGGGAACCCGGGGCGTTCCGCGCCACCGTCGGGGGGATGGGACTGACCGGGGTGATCCTCGGGGTCACGCTGCGTCTGCTGCCGATCAGCGGCACCGCCCTGCAGGTCACCTCCACCCGGCTGCCCGACCTGGACGCGCTGCTGGCCGCGATGGACGCGGCCACCAGCCGGTACGCGGTGGCCTGGATCGATTCCTCGGGCGGCGGCCGGACCCTCGGCCGCGGCGTCCTCGACACCGGTGACCACCTGACTGGCCCTGGTCCCGCTGACACCGACGGCCTGGCCTACCGGCCGGGTCGCGTGCTGAAGGCCCCGGCCCTGCCGTTCTGCCCGTTCACGCCGGCCACCGCCCGCGCGTTCAACGGCATCTGGTACCGCACCGCCCCCGCCGAACTCGCCGGGCTGGTCCCGCTGCACCGGTACTTCCACCGCCTGGACGCGGTGACGCAGTGGAACCGGGCGCTGGGCCCGCGCGGGTTCCTGCAGTACCAGTTCGTGGTCCCGGCCGACGCCAGCCCGCTCATCGCCGAGGTGCTGACGACCCTGCGCCGGCACCACGCCGCGCCGTTCCTGGGCACACTCAAGCGCTTCGGCCCGGCCAGCGGCAACTACCTTTCCTTCCCCGGCCCCGGCTGGTCGCTGGCGGTGGACTTCCCGGCCGGGAACCGGGGGCTGCGGGTCGTGCTCGACCATCTGGACCGGCGGGTGGCCGAGCTCGGCGGCCGGATCTACCTGGCCAAGGATGCCCGGCTGCGGCCGGACACGTTCGCGGCCATGTACCGTTCGCTCGGCCCGTGGCGGGCGGCCCGGGAGCAACTGGACCCGCGCGGGGTGTTCTGCTCTGACCTGGGACGGCGGCTGGGCCTGTGCTGACCAACACCGTGCTGACCAACACCGTGCTGACCAACACCGTGCTGACGAGACGGGTGCTGCTGCTCGGCGGCACCAGCGAGATCGGCCTGGCCATCCTGGCCGCGCTGGCCTGGCCGGCCGATACCGAAGTGCTGCTGGCCGGGCGGGACCTGGACGGGCTGGCCCGGGCCGGGACCTCGCTGCCGTACCAGGTGCGGGCGGTGCCCTACGACGCGCTGACGTTCGGCGCCCACGAGGCGTTGGTGAAGGACGTGTTCAGCGGGGGACCGGTGGACCTGGTCATCTCCGCGGCCGGGGTGCTGATCCCGCAGCCGGAACTGGACCAGGACCCCGGCCGGGCCGCCACGCTGATCGGCACCAACCTCACCGGTCACGTGACCACCCTGCTGGCCTGCGCAAACCAGCTGCGGGCCCAGGGTCACGGCACGATCGTGGTGCTGTCGTCGGTCGCCGCGGTCCGGCCCCGCCGGGCCAACCTGGTCTACGGGGCGGCCAAGGCCGGCCTGGACGCGTTCGCCCGCGGCCTGGCCGACGCCCTGAGCGGCTGCGGGGTGCGGGTCCTGCTGGTCCGGCCCGGGTTCGTCACCGGCCGTATGACCGCGGGGATGAGCCCGGCCCCACTGGCCACCACCCCGGCTGCCGTCGGCCTGGCCGTGGCCGCCGCGCTCGGCGCCGGGCGCCGCCTGGTCTGGGTGCCGCGGCCGCTGAAGCTGCTGGCCACGGCCATGCGGCTGGTCCCGCCCCCGCTCTGGCGCCGCCTCAACCGCTAGCCCAGGCCGGCCCGGGCCGGGCGCCCGCCGGATCACAGGTTCAATTACTACAAACTCTGTAGTTTCAACTATCTTTGAGCGTATGACCGTCCCTGCTGGCACCCGCCCCGGCGCCGAACCCGGCACCACCAAGGTACTGGTGGTCGAGGACGATGCCGGAGTAGCGGCCCAGCTGGTCCGGGTGCTGACCCGGGGCGGCTACGCCGTCGACCAGGTCGCCACCGGCGGCGCGGCCCTGAACCGCGGCCACCCCGATGTGATCTTGCTCGACCTCGGGCTGCCCGACACCGATGGGGTGCAGGTCTGCCGGCAGCTCCGGCAGCGATCGCAGGCGGCGATCATCGTGGTCACCGCCTTCGGCGAGGAGTCGGACCGGGTCAGCGCGCTGGACGCGGGCGCCGACGACTACCTGGTCAAGCCGTTCGGAGTGAACGAGCTGCTGGCCCGGATCCGGGCCGTGCTGCGCCGCATCCACCCCGAGGGCGACGTGATCCGGCACGGCCCGCTCACGGTGGACCTGCGGGCCCGCCGGGTGCTGGTCAACGGGGCGGAAGTGGCGCTCACCCCGAAGGAATTCGACATCCTGGAGTGCCTGGCCACCGACCCGGGCCGGGCCCAATCCCGGCAGGACATCCTGGAGACGGCCTGGGACGCCAACTGGTACGGGCCGACCAAGGTGCTGGACGTGCACATGACCTCGCTGCGGCGCAAGCTCGGCGTGCCAGGCCTGATCGAAACCGTGTACGGCCGGGGCTTCCGGCTCGGCGACGTGTAGTGGCCCGCCGCATCGCCCTGGCCACGCTGGCCCTGATCGTCGGCCTGCTGGCGGTGGTCGTGATCCCGCTGGGCCTGCTGGTATCGGCGCAGGACCGCCGGGACTTCCAGGCCAGCACGGCCACCGCGGCGACCACGGTGGCCAATGTGGCCGAAGAGCGTCTCGACGATCACGCCCACGGGACCGCTTTGAGCCGGTCCATCCATGAGATGGGCCGTCAGGGTGATCGACTGGCGGTCTACAACTCGGCGGGCCGGCTGGTCGCCAGTACCAGCGCCCAGCCAGCCTTCCGGCACTCGATCCGGCCCCCGATCCGTAGCCAGGCCGCCTATACGTCGGGAGACCGCCTGGTCGTGCTGGCCCCCGTGGTGCCGGACGGCGGGTCAGGCTCGGTTGGCACGGTGGTGCTGTCCAGGTCCACGGCCGGCCTCGACCACCGGGTGATGGTGTTGTGGTCGCTGATCAGCATGGTCGCGGCGGCCGGCCTGGTCGCTGCGGCACTGGTGGCCGTCGGCCTGGCCCGCTGGCTCAGCGGCCCGATCACCACGCTGGCGGCGGCGGCGCGCCGGCTCGGTGAGGGAGACCTGGGCACCCGGACCCACGTCAGGACGGGACCGCCCGAGGCGCAGAACCTGTCGGCCGCGTTCGACGCCATGGCGGCCCGGATCGAGTCGCTGGTCCGGGGTAACCGGGCGCTGATGGCGGACGTTTCTCACCAGGTGCGGACCCCGCTGGCCGCGCTTCGGCTGCGACTGGACCTGCTGGCCCAGGACGCCGACGAGGACACCGCCACCGAACTGGCCGGGGCGCAGGAGGAGATCGCCCGGCTGGCCCGGATGACCAACGGGCTGCTCGCGGTGGCCCGGGCCGAAAACAACACGGTCCAGGCCCGGCAGGTGGATGTGACCGCGATCGCCCGGGACCGGGTCTACATCTGGCAGCCCGCCGCTGACGAGCGGGGCGTCACCCTGACCGCGGCCGGCCGCGGACCGGTGCCGGCCTGGCTGGGCGAGGATCACCTGGAGCAGGTGCTGGACAACCTGCTGGCCAACGCGCTGGACGCGTTGACCTCCGGTGGCACCATCACCGTCACGACCCAGGTCGCGGGCTCCGTGGCCCAGATCGTGGTGTGCGACGACGGGCCTGGCATGAGCGCCCAGCAGCGGCATGCCGCCTTCCATCGGTTCGTCACCGGCGGCGGCGGGACCGGGCTGGGACTGGCCATCGTGGACCGGCTGGCCGCGGCCAACAGCGGTACCGCCACGCTGTCCGACACCAACGGCGGCGGGCTGACCGTCACCGTCGAATTCCCGCGCCGGGCCGTCGTGGTGTCTTAACCAGACCTGAACTTTGCCTGAGCCGGTCCCTCGGTGCCCGGGCCGCAGGCTGGATGTCATGCCAGCACCGGAGCAGAACCCACGGTCCGGAGCGTCCACGCGTTACCACGCCGTTGCGCAGCGGCAGCGGGTGCTCGGCCGCATCAGGTCGCTGTCGGTTGCGATCGCCGTCGGCGCGAGCGCGGCCACGGCCGGCCTGGCGGCCGCGTTCGCTCAGGCCGTCCCCGGCCACGCCAGCACGGTCCGGCCGGCCGCCAGCCGGTCACCGGTCAGCCCGCCGCCCCCGGCCACGGCCGGCTCGCCCGCGCCCTCGCCGTCGCGCACCGGGGCCGGTCCCGCCACCAGCCAGCCGAGAAGCTCGGCCAGCTCCCAGCTTGCACCGCCGCCGCAGCCACCCTCGAGCACGCCGGCCGCCCCGGTCACCTCGTCCGGAGCCTCCTGACCGGTGACGACCACTGTCAGCCCACTGTGGTACGCCACCCGGGCCACCGGAGTCATGGCGCTGCTGCTGCTCACCGCGACCGTCCTGCTGGGGGTGGCGACCGCGGCGGGCACCGCCGCGCCGGGGACGCCCCGGGTCGTCACCAGCGCCCTGCACCGCAACCTGTCCCTGCTGGTCCTGGTGTTCGTCGGGGCCCACGTGCTGACCACGGTGCTGGACACCTACACCCCGATCGGGCTCACCGCCGCGTTCGTCCCGTTCAGCTCTTCGTACCGGGGACTCTGGCTCGGCCTGGGCGCGATCGCGCTCGACCTGCTGCTGGCCGTCACCGTGACCAGCCTGCTGCGGGACCGGCTGTCCTACCGGACCTGGCGGGCCGTGCACTGGCTGAGCTACGCCAGCTGGCCGGTGGCGCTGTGGCACGGGCTCGGGACCGGTACCGACACCCGGGTGCCCTGGCTGCTGGCGCTCGATGCGCTGTGCGTGGCCAGCGTCCTTGGTGCGGCCGGCTGGCGGCTGGCCCGGGCCCGGCCCGGGGCGGCGCGCATCGCGCTGGCCGGGGTGGCCGCGCTGCTGCCCCTGGCCACCATCGTCTTTGTCGCGGAGGGCCCGCTCCAGCCGGGCTGGGCCCGGCGGGCGGGCACACCCGCCGCCCTGCTCGGCGCCCACCAGGCCGCGAGCCCCCTGGTCACGACCGCCTCGCCCGGCACCGCGCCGGTCACCTTCCGCGGGCAGGCGCGCCGGGCCCCCGGCCCGGCCAGCGGCCAGGTCACGGTCACGGTCAGCGCCCGGACCAGCGGCCCCGCCCCGCGCACCGTGAGGGTGGTCCTGCACGGAACCCCGGACGGCAGCGGCATCGCCATGTCCAGCGGCACCCTCTCGCTCGGTGCGGCCGGCCAGGATCCGGCCCGCCAGGGCCCGGTCACGCGGCTGGCCGGCCACCAGCTGACCGCGATCGTGCGTGACCAGTCCGGCCAGGCGGAGCGAGCCCGGCTCTACCTGGTCATCAGCTGGCCGCACGCGTCCGGGCAGCTGTCCACGTCGGCCGGGAGCGGGTCATGACCCAGGACCAGACCGTGCCCGGATCGGCCACGGTTCCCGGCCGGACCGAACCCGGGACCCCGGTGCGGCGGCTGACCGCTGGCTGGCACCAGCTGCACGGGCCCGCGAACCTGCGGCAGCACTTCGCCTGGTTCGGCGCCCAGCCCCGGCCGGGCCGCCAGCTGCTCGACCTGGTGACCGCGGCCGGCCTGACCGGCCGCGGGGGCGCCGCCTTCCCGACCGGGACCAAGCTGCGTTCGGTCGCCGCCGGCCGCGGCGCCAAGGCGGTGGTGGCCAATGGCATGGAAGGTGAGCCGGCCAGCGAGAAAGACCAGGCCCTGCTGGCCCGCGCGCCGCACCTGGTGCTGGACGGCGCCGTGCTGGCCGCCGAGGCGGTCGGTGCGGACACGGTGCACATCTGCCTGGAACGGAGTCGCTACCAGCAGATCGACGAGGTCGCGCGAGCGGTCAGTGAACGGGAACGAGCCGGGCTGGACCGGGTCCGGCTGCTGATCCACGACCTGCCGGCCCGGTACGTGTCCAGTGAGGAAACCTCCCTGATCCGCTGGCTGAACGGCGGGGACGCACGGCCGGTGCTGGCGCCGCCGCGACCGTCCGAACGCGGTGTCCGGCGGCGCCCCACCCTGGTCGACAACGTGGAGACCCTGGCCCACGTGGCCTTGATCGCCCGCTTCGGGTCAGCCTGGTTCCGCGCCGCCGGTGCCCGTGACGCTCCCGGCAGCATGCTGGCCACCCTCGGCGGCGACGTCACCTGGCCCGGGGTCTACGAGATCGAGACCAGCACTCCAGTGGGGGAGGTGCTGGCCCTGGCCGGGGCGGCCGCCGATGCCGGGGCCGTGCTGATCGGCGGCTACGGCGGCACCTGGCAGCGGGTCAGCGACGTGGCCACGCTGCCCTTCACCCCGTCCGGGCTCGGGGCCGCCGGGGCCAGCCCCGGCGCGGGGGTGCTGGCCGTCCTGCCTCAGGACAGCTGCGGGATCAGTGAGACGGCCCGGATCCTGGGCTACCTGGCCCGGCAGAGTGCCCGGCAGTGCGGTCCGTGCCAGTTCGGTCTGGCCGCCATCGCCGACGACTTCGCTCAGCTCGCGCTGGGCCGGCCGGACGGCAATCCGGTCAAGAGACTCCGCCGGCGACTGGGCGTGATTCCGGGCCGGGGTGCCTGCCATCACCCGGACGGCGCGGTCAGGCTGGCCGCCTCGGCTCTCACCGCGTTCGACGCCGACCTGCGCGCCCACGCCGACCGGCGCCCGTGCCGGGCCGCCCAGCGCGGCTCGCGGTCGGCGGTCCTGCCCATCCCGCGCCGCGAGATGACGGAGGACTGGCGATGACGCTGCGGCTGCGCATCGACCCGACCGCCTGCGTCGGGCACGGCATCTGCGCCGGCCTGCTGCCCGAGCGGATCCAGCTCGACGAATGGGGCTTCCCGATCATCCAGCCCGACGTGCCGCCGGGCCTGGCCGCGCACGCCCGGCGGGCCGTCCGGGATTGCCCGGTCCTGGCCCTGCGCCTGCAGCGCGTCCGGTCCGGTAACCCAGGAGGGAAATCAGCTTCGTGAGCCTCACCACGAAACGGCACCAGCGGCCCCGGCCCGACCGCACCGGCGGCGTTGCCGGTAACGAACGGCTCACCGCGTGGACCGGTGTGGTGCTGCTCATCGGCTTCGCGGTCGAGGGCATCACCGTCCTGCGCATCGGGCCGTTGCTGACCCTGCATTTCTTTATCGGGCTGTTGCTGATCGGCCCCGTCATATTGAAGGTCGCTTCGACCGGGTACCGGATCACCCGCTACTACGCCGGTTCAGCCCCGTACGTTCGTCGCGGGCCGCCCGCGCTGTACCTGCGCCTGCTCGGCCCGCTGGTGATCGCGACCTCGGTGGCGGTCCTGGGCACGGGGGTGACCCTGGGCATGGCCGGCCCGGGCAATGGTCCCTGGCTCTTCCTGCACAAGGCGTCGTTCGTCCTCTGGCTCGGTGTCATGGCTCTTCACGTCCTGGTTCACGTCTGGCGGCTGCCACGGATCCTGCGCAACGGGGACGGTGGCCAGCCGGCCCGGCTGCCCGGCGGCGTGACCCGCTGGCTGCTGGTCGCCGCGTCCCTGGCCTGCGGGCTGGTCATCGCCCTGCTGGCCGTCCACCTGGCTGGCCCCTGGGCCGCCGCCAGGTCCGGCCATTGAGCGCGGAGGAGGAGGCGGTCCGCGCCGCCGATCCGCACGAGCCGCACGGCGGGGCCAGCGCCAGCAGGCTGAACTGGCTGCGGGCCGGGGTGCTGGGCGCCAACGACGGCATCGTGTCCGTGGCCGGCATCGTGGTCGGGGTGGCCGGGGCCACCAGCTCGCGGGGCCCGGTGTTCACCGCGGGCCTGGCCGGCCTGGTGGCCGGGGCGGTATCGATGGCGCTGGGGGAGTACGTGTCGGTCTCCAGCCAGCGCGACAGTGAGACCGCCCTGGTCTCCCAGGAACGGCAGGAACTGGCCGATACGCCCGGCCGGGAGTTCCGCGAGCTGAGCGCCCTGTACCAGGCCAAAGGACTGTCCGAGCCGACCGCGCGCCAGGTGGCCAAGGAACTGACCGCCCACGACGCCCTGGCCGCCCACCTCGACGCCGAGCTGCACATCGATCCCGAAGATCTGGCCAATCCCCTCCAGGCCGCGGCGGCCTCGGCGGCGTCGTTCGTCAGCGGGGCGCTGCTGCCGATGGTGGCGATCCTGCTGCCGCCGGTGTCCTGGCGGATCTGGGTCACGATCGTCGCGGTCCTGATCGCGCTGGGAATCGCCGGCGCGGTCAGCGCCCGGATCGGTAACAGCAACGTCCGCCGCGCCGTGCTCCGCGTCGTCATCGGCGGCGCCATCGGCCTGGCCTTCACCTGGGGCATCGGCCACCTGTTCGGGACGGCGATCGGCTAGGCGATCTGCGCGGCCCGGCCCAGCGCCGGCCCGGTGGAGGTCATGGTCCCATCCGACGCGACGATCACCGCCTGGTGCCAGGGCAGCTGACCGGCCCACCACCAGGCCCTGGCCCCCATGGCCACCGCGGCCGTGGCGTAGGCGTCGGTCCGGGCCAGGGAACGGCCGGCCATGCTCACGCTGGCCAGCCCGGTCGAAGGGATCCTGGTCTGGGGGTCGATGATGTGCGCGCCCCGTTCTGCGATCCCAGAGGTGGCCACGGCCAGATCCCGGCCGGTGACCACGGTCAGGATCCGGCTCCGGTCGAACGGGTCGACGATGCCGATCCGCCACGGCTGGCCAGGGGCGGCTTCACCCGCGGTCTGAACGTCGCCGCCGCCGTTGACCGCGTGGTTCTGGCTCCCGTGGTCGCGCAGCAGATCACTGGCCCGCTCGATGGCCCAGCCTTTCACCAGGCCGGTTGGGTCCGGTTCCGCGTCGCGCCAGTAGGCGGTGAACCAGCCTCCGGTTTCGGTTCCCAGCTGCGCGCACCGCCTGAGTACGTCCGAGACCAGCGGATCGGCCGCCGGGATCGGTAGTTCCCCGCGCCGGATCCGGCTGATCTCGCTGTCCGGCCGGTAGGTGCTGAACAGCGTGTCCACCCGGTGCAGCCAGGCCACCACCGCACCGATGGCGGCCTGCCAGTCGCCCGGGTCACGGACGTCGACCGTGAACACGGTCCCCATGCAGTGCTCCACGTGCACCGTGCGGGGCACGGACGCAGCGGGCACCTGGGGTGCGGAAATGGCCATGTCACAGTCCTGCCTGGTCCAGTGCGCTCTGCAGCGAGGTGATGTAGCCCTGCGAGGTGTAGGTGGCGCCGGAGACCATGTCGATCTTCGCGCTGCTGGCGGCGACCGTCTCCTGGTTCAGGGCCGGGATGGCGTAGGAGTTGATCTGCTGGTCGCGCGGGTCGTTCTCCGGATACTCCACGGCTTGCGCCGCGGTGACCTTTCCGTTCTTGACGGTGATCTGGACTTGGACCGGGCCGTACATCGTGTCGGCGGCAGCGCCGGTCACGGTCCGGGCCGAGGAGGCGGTGCCGCCGCTGGGCTCAGTGCTGGGGCTGCTGCTGGCGCTGGGCGCCACCGCCGGGGCACTGGCTGACTCGTTCGGGCTGCTGATCGCCGCCGGCGGCGTGCTGACCGCGCTGGTGCTGTGCGTCTTGAACGTCAGCAGCAGGACCAGGCCCGCGGCGGTGCTGATGATCGCGAGGATGACCCGGCGCATGGCGGTGCCTTTCGTAACCGATCAGAATTCGAAGGTCTCGTGGTGGATGTTCCGGCGCGGCACCTTGGCGGCCCGCAGTTCGCGGATCAGGGCCGCGGTCATCCCGGGCGGCCCGCAGATGTAGACGTCGTGCCAGGGCAGGCTGGGCACGTTGGCCAGCAGGGACGTTCTGTTCAGCGGATCCTCGCCCAGGTCGGCCCGGCGGCCGACCACGAACCACAGCTGCGCCTGGCGCTGCCGGGCCAGCTCCTCCAGCTCGCGCTGGAAGGCCAGGTCGCTGTCCTGGCTGGCCCGGTAGATCAGGGTGAGGTCGCCGGCTCCGGCCGGGATGGTCTGGAACAGGGCCCGCAGGGGCGTGATGCCCACACCGCCCGCGATCAGCAGCACGCGGCGCTGGCGTCGGCGGGCCGCGGTCAGCGCGCCGTAGGGTCCCTCGGCGATGACCCGGGTGCCGGGACGCAGGCCCGCGAGCGCGCGGCTGTGGTCCCCGAGCGCCTTGGCCGTGATCCGCAGGCGGCCCGGCTCTGGCGGCGCTGACAACGAGTACGGGGCCGACACCCACCACTGCCCGCGGGCCAGGAACCGCCAGCGAAAGAACTGGCCCGGCTCGGCGCGCAGTTCCCCGAGGTGGCGTCCGGAGATCACCACGCTGACCATGCCCGCCGCTTCGGGCTGGACGGACAGGACGCGCATCCGGTGCCTGATCGCCTGGCCGGCCGGGGTCAGGAACCGGTACCAGGTGATGGCTCCGGCCACGATCACGTACAGGGCGCCCCACCAGATGCGGGCGGGCAGGCTGGACACGAACTCGGCACCGTCGGCGAATTGGTGACTGAAGGCCAGGGCCACCGCCAGGTACGTGTAGAAGTGCAGGTAGTACCAGGTCTCGTAGCGGAGCCGGCGGCGCGCCGCGCGCATCGAGCTGATGCCCACCCCCACCAGCAGCAGGCCGCCCACGGTGGCGGCCAGGACGTCCGGGTAGCTCACCAGCAGCGTCCAGGTCTGGCTGACCACGTTCGTATGGGCGGTGACCGCGTAGCCCCAGACGATCAGGGTCGCGTGGGTGACGACCAGGCACACCGTGTACCGTCCGCCCATCGCGTGCCAGCGGGCCAGCCGGTCCGCGCCGACCCCCCGTTCGAGCGGCGGCAGCCGGGCCATCAGTGCGACCAGCACCACCACGCCGTATCCGCACAGCAGCCCGGTGATCCGGCCCGCGTTGGTGAGCCAGTCACCCAGCCCGCTGATCGGCAGGGTTTCGGCCCACCACAACGCGATCGTGGCCAGGCCGCCGCCCACGATCACGGCCAGAACCGCCGCGGGGTGGGCGCGCGGCCCAGCGGCCGGGCCGCCGGGGGAAACGCCTGGCGCCCGGCCGCCTCGTCCGGGGGCCAGCGTGGAAGACACAGCTCAGTTATGCGATACCCGGCTGGCCGCTTGCTGAGGAATACTTCTGCAAAACCTGTAAAGCCGACACTCTTCGCAATCAGTTAGATACATAAAGGCATTGGCGTGCGTGTGAGTGACGGACGATGACGGCGCTTAACCCGGGGGACGCTGAATGCCCTCGGCGAAGCAGCTCACCAGCCGGGCGAACTCGCGGCGGTCCTCGTCCGGCCAGCCGGCCAGCACGGCCGTGAGCCACTGGTGGCGCGCGTCCAGGAAGCAGCGGAGCGCCCGCTGGCCCGCTGAAGTGAGGCAGATCAGGGACGCCCGGGCGTCGGACTCGTCCCGGCCCCGGCTGACCAGGCCCTGCCGTTCCAGCTGCTGGGCCTTGCGCGTGACCCCGGGGGTGTCGATGCCCAGCCGGGCGGCCAGATCGGTGACGCGCAGGCTGGTGCCCGGCTCCCTCAGGGCGTACAGCACGGCCAGGCCAGCCTGGTCGAGGTCGACCCCGGCCTGCCGGGCGAAGTGCTCGTGCAGCCGGCCCTGCATGAGCCGCCGGGCCAGGACGTGCAAGGCCCGCTCGATGGCGACGACGGCCTCGTCGTCCCCGGCCGCGGCCGGCTCGGGCGGCGCCATCAGAACAACCCGAAGCGGACCACGCTGATCAGGCCGGCCAGCAGGCAGTAGACCGCGAACGGGACCAGGGTCCGGGTGCGGAACCAGCGGGCCAGGAACAGCACCGCGAACAACGAGGTGGCCGCGGCCGCGATGCTGCCCGCGATGATCTGGCCGCGGACCCCGGCCCCGAGCGAGCCGGTCAGGTCGCTGATCTTGAGGATGCCGGCCGCCAGGATGACCGGAGTGGACAGCAGGAACGAGAACCGCATCGCGTCCTCGTGGCTGAGCCCACGGGTCAGGCCGCCGACCATGGTCACACCCTCGCGGCTGATGCCCGCGAACAGGGCCAGGATCTGCGATGCCCCGATCCAGAGCGCGTTCCAGATCCCGATGGCGGCCAGCCGCTGCCTGGATGCCTCGTCCAGCATGGTGTCCCGGTCGCTGAGCGCGGTCACCTGCTCATCCGGCTCGGTGGCCGGCCCCGGTGCGTTCCCCGGGCCCGGCGAGCCGACCAGGGCCTCCTGGCGGGACGAAACGCCGGCCGGGGCCGGGCGGCCCCGATCGGGCTGGCGCAGCTCGCGGCGGCGCAGCAGTTCACCGCCGAGCAGGATGCCCCCGTTGATCATCAGGAAGATCGCAGCCGCCAGCGGCTTGGCGAACAGCACCCGGAACGGGTGCTCCAGTACCAGCCCGGCCAGCCCGACCGGGATCGTGGCCACCACGATCAGCCAGGCCAGTTTCTGGTCCGCGGACCGGACCTCGCGCCGGGTGATGCTGGTGACGAACCCGCGGATGACCCGGATCCAGGTCCGGCCGTACACGCCGAGCAGCACGATCGCGGTGGCCAGATGGAGGCCGACCACGAAGGCCAGGTACGGGCTCTCGGGCCGGCTCTCCTCCCGGACCAGGGCGCCCCAGCTGCCGCCCAGCCAGGACGGGATGAGCACGGTATGGCCCAGGCTGGAGATCGGGAACAGCTCGGTGATGCCCTGGATCAGCCCGATGACCACGGCCTGCAGGTAGGTCAGCTGGTGGATGGGGGTCATGGCGCACTCCTCTGGGACTCACTGGCCCGGTCGCCGGTTTCGCTGGCGTGCCGGGGCGGGTGGTTCGCGCGCCGGGCCCGGGCCACGAAGATCCAGACCCCGATGGCCAGCGCGACGACCACGATCGCGGCCACCACGTAGGTCACCGCGTGGAAGGCGTTGGGGATCTGCTGCCAGCTGGCCCCGACCGCGTACCCGGCACCCGCCAGCGCGGCCGTCCACGGGATGCAGCCGATCGTGGTGTAGACCCCGAACCGGAGCGGGCGCATCCCGGCGATACCGGCGGGCAGCGAGATGAACGTGCGCACCACCGGCAGCAGCCGGCCGATGAGCACGGCCCGGGGCCCGTACCGGCCGAACCAGCGGTTGGCCACCTCCAGGTGGTGCTCGCGCAGCCACAGCCGGCCGCCCCAGCGCCGCAGCGCGGCCTGGCCGCCCCAGCGGCCCACCGCCCAGGCCCCGTAGCTGCCGATCACGTTGCCGGCCACTCCGGCCACGATGACCAGGGTCAGGCTCAGCCGGTGCCCGGCCACGGCCCCGGCCGCGAGGGCGCCGCCCAGCGGCATGATCAGCTCGGACGGCACCGGGATGCAGGCCGACTCCGCCACCATCAGGAGGAACACGGCCAGGTAGCCGTAAGTCGCAATGAAGTGCTGCATGGTCTCGCTTTCGCTTGGTCGGGCGGATGAAGCGGCGGAAGGCGACCCGCGCCACCAGCGCCGCAGCCAGGACGCCCAGCGCGGCCAGTTCGTACGCGCCGAAGCGGGTGATGGCCGGATAGAGCGTGCGGATGTTGTGGCCGGCCAGATCGCCCACGGCGGTCCAGACGCCGGCCCACAGGGCCGCGCCGATCGCGTTCAGGACCAGGAAGCGGCGAAAGCGCATCCCGGTCAGGCCGGCGATGATCCCGTTGGCCTGCCGCAGTCCGTCCACGAACCGGGCGACCGGCACGATCTTGCTGCCGTGCCGGGTGAAGAACGTCTCCAGCCGGGCCATCCGGTGCGGTGGCATCAGCACATACCGGCCGAACCGGGCCACCAGCCGGCGCCCGCCGTGGCGGCCGATGAACCAGCCGAACCCGTACCGGTCCAGGTACGGCGCGATGGTCGCCAGCAGGCCGGGCAGCGCCGGGGCCGTCATCCCGCCACCCGGGAGCCGGGGGAAGGGATGAGCCCGGCTGGAGCGTTACCCCTGGGACGCTGCGGCATGGCACAATCCTCTGGACAGACGTTCTACAGATCCGTAGAACTTCTACATTGATGTAGATGTTAACCCATGACCGGATGTACCGGGGCGAGCCAGCGCGGATGTCCGGGATGGGCGAGGAAGGGACCACCTACATGAGCGAGCCGGTCCAGACGGGTAACCGGCGCGGCGCCGGGGAGCTGGCGGGCGAGGTGCTCGGCATCCTGCAGGCGGCGGGGGAGCCGCTGGCCCCGGCCGACGTGCGCGATCGGCTCGGCGGCGACCTGGCTTACACCACCGTGGTCACGATCTTGTCCCGGCTGCACGCCAAGGGGGTGCTGGACCGGGAGCGGGCCGGCCGGGCCTTCCGGTACTCGCCGGTGGCCGATGAACCCGGGCTGGCCGCCCGGCAGATGGCCAGCGTGCTGGCGGGCGAAGCCGATCGGGAGGCCGTGCTGGCCCGGTTCGTGTCCAGCCTGTCCGACGAGGACGAGCAGGCCCTGCGGCGCATGCTGGGCCCGGACGGAGCCGGCTGATGGACCTGGTCGTCTACGTTCCGCTGCTGCTGCCGCTGTGCGCGGCCGCGGGCGCCTGGCCGCTGGCCGGCCGGCTGCCGCCGCGGGTGGCGACCTGGCTGCTGACCGCCGCGGCCGTCGCCCTGGCCGCGCTCAGCACCGCCGTGCTCGGGTTCCTGGCCCTGACCGCCGTGCTGCGCATCCCGCTGGTGGCCTCGCTGGGTCACCTGTCGGCGGCGGTGATCCGGCGCGAGGATCCCGCCTCGCTGTCGGCCGCGCTGGTGGCCACGGTGCTGCTGGCCGCGGTGGCCCTGGCCGCGGCCCGCTCGGGCTGGCGGCGTTCCCGGGCCCTGGTCCGGGCGGCCCGGGAGGCCCGCTGCCTGCCCGGCTCGGGCCAGGTGGTGGTGGTGCCGGACGGTGCCGCCGACGCCTACACCGTGCCCGGCTGGCCGGGCCGGATCGTGGTCACCGCGGGCATGCTGGACGCCCTGGCCCCGGCCGAGCGGGACGTGCTGCTGGCCCACGAGCGCGCCCACGCCGCCAACCACCACTACCTGTTCACCGCGCTCAGCCACTTGGCGGCCGCGGCCAACCCGTTGCTGCGCCCGGTGGCCGCCGCGGTCAACTACACCGTGGAACGCTGGGCCGACGAGACCGCGGCCGGGCACTGCGGGGACCGCCGGCTGGCGGCCCGGGCCGTCGGCAAGGCCGCGCTGGCCTCGTCCCGCTCGGCCAGTGCGCCCGGCCGGGCCCGCGTGCCCGTGGTCGCGACCGGGATCACCGGGCCGCTCCTGGAGCCGGTCCGCCGGCTGACCGGCGGCCGCGGTCTGGGCCCGGTGCCGCGCCGGGTCGCGGCCCTGCTGGCCCCGGCGCCCTCGATGAGCCCGCTGCTGGTCGCG
This sequence comes from uncultured Actinomycetes bacterium, assembly GCA_963828445.1. Lineage (GTDB taxonomy): Bacteria > Actinomycetota > Actinomycetes > Streptosporangiales > Streptosporangiaceae > Bog-532. The sequence goes on along the minus strand of CAWHFP010000019.1, from coordinate 5,195 downwards.
GCGGCCGCGGCCGTGGTGCTGGTCTCCGGCGTGGCCGCCCTGGACGCCGCCTTTGACCTGCACGCCGTGGTCGAACTGGCCCAGGTCCCGTCGTTCCTGACCCGCTCCTGAGATGGATCACCCGGTCGCGGATACCGAGTCGGGCCGTGTCCAGGAGGTCGCCGAGGACGGCGTGGCCGCATTCCGCGGCATCCCGTATGCGGCGTCGCCGGTGGGGGAGCTCCGCTTCGCTGGGGATCGAGAACCTCGGGGTGCAGGACCAGGCCGCGGTCCTGGGCTGGGTCGGACGCAACGTAGCGACCTTCGGCGGAAATCCAGGAGCGGTCACCGTCGGCGGCCAATCGGCGGGTGCGTACTCCGCGCTCTATCTCGCTCTGTCTCCGGTCACAGGACCACACATCAGCCAGGTGATCAGCCAGAGCGGGCCCTGGGGGCTGCCGCCGCAGGACCCCGCCGAGGCGGCCGGCCACACCCGGCGTTTGCTGGCGATCCTCGGCCTGGCCGCGGCGCCGACCCGGGCGCTGAGCTGGGGGCGGCGCTGCGGGCCGTCCCGGCCGGCCAGTTCCTGCCGCCTACCAGCGCTGGCCCAGGAGGTGTCCCGCCCGGGCAGCGCGGCCCCGCCGCTCCACCCCGTGCGCGGCGCGCCGGCCTCCCGAGGACTGGCCATCGGCCCTGGCCGCGGGGCGGCTGGGCGGCAAGCCGCTGCTGGCCGGGACGACCAGCGCCGACATGAAGGCGTTCTTCAGCTTCGACCCGCGTATCCCGGGCATCGCCGCCGGGCAGGGCCGCTCGGTCGACGACTTCACCCGGACCCAGACCGAGATCATGTTCCGCGACGGGACCCTGGCCATCGCCGACCACCAGGCCACGGCCCGCCACCCGGCCTACGTCTACGAGTTCGGCTACCCCGGATCCGGACCCCGGTCACCTGGGGGGCGCGCACTGCTGCGACCTGCCGTTCTTCTTCGACACCCTCGGCGCCTACCCCGGCAGCCCCATGCTCGGCCAGGTCACGCCCGCGGTCCGGGCGCTGGCCGGGACGTTCTCGCGGGCGGTGGCCGGGTTCGTCGCCACCGGCCGTCCCGCCGACGACTGGTGGCACCCCTACGAGCCGGCCAACCCGGTGACCGTCCGGTACTTCGCCTGAGGTCAGGGCCTGGTTTCGCGGTGCGTCCCGCCGCCCAGGGCGAGCACGACGAGCAGGGCCGCGACCAGGCCGGCGACGCCACAGATCACGTATCCGATCGAGTTGGCGTGCCCGAGTGCGTGGAAGGCCACGTCCTTCAGCGGGTTGGGCGGGTCCGGCACCGAGTTCGCACCCAGCGGCCCCGAGTTGACCGCGCCGACCACCGGCTTGAGGGACGGTTTGTGCGTCGCTGACGCGTTGAACGCGCTCAGGGCCCTGGACAGCGCGGGGTTGCCGGTCACCTTGGTGTGGATCTCGGTGGCGGCCCGGCTGAGCGTGACCGCGCCCACCACCGCGGGTCCCAGGGTGAAGCCGAAGTCGCGCAGCATGTTGGCGGCGGCGCTGGCCATGCCCTCGAGGCGGATCGGCACGGTGTCGACCAGGACCGCGGTCAGGGCGGACACGGCGAACGCGAACCCGATGCCGATCAGCACGTAGGGGGCGATCACCGGGCCCAGGCCGACCTGGGAGCTAACCGGCACCGCGGCCGTCCAGAAGTCACCGGCGGCCATCAGGGCCAGCCCAGCGCCCATCGTCCAGCGCGGACTGTAATTGTGCAGCAGCCGCTCGGTGACCGGGATCAGCGGCAGGGCGATGCCGTTGAACAGCACGAACGCGATCGCCGCGTGCAGCGGGGTGAACAGCAGGATCGCGGTCAGCCGGATGCTGGTCGAGTACGCGGTACCCAGGAAGCAGAACATGCCGATGACGGTGGCGATGGACGCGATGGTGAAGGCCCGGATCTTAAACAGGTCCAGCTCCAGCAGCGGTGCGGCCGCCCGGCGCTCGGCCATGACGAACAGCACGAGGAACACCACCGCCGCGATGAAGCCGGCGATCACTTGGGCGCTGCCCCAGCCGGCCGTCGGCCCCTGGATCACCGCGAACATCAGCGCGAACAGGGCCACCGCCACCGTGACCTGGCCACCCCAGTCCAGCGAGCGACCTTCGGGGGAGGAGGAGTTCTGCGCAAACAGAACCGAGGCGACCATGCTGACCAGAGCGAGGATGGCGATAGCCGCCGCAGCCCAGCGCCAGCTGGCGTTCGGGTCACCGCCCCACTTGAAGCCGGCCAGCCAGCCGCCCAGGACCGGGGACAGCATGTTGCCCGCGGACAGGGCGGCGGCCCAGACGGTGATCCCGCGAGCGCGGGCCCGGGGGGTGGGCGTCCCGGCCGCGATCATGGCCAGGCTGGTCGGCATGATCGCGGCCGCTCCGGCGCCGGCGATGGCCATGCCGATCCACAGCACCGTGACCCGGGTACTGGTCGAGCTGGTGGTGCCCGGGACGAGCAGGGCCACGCCCTCGCCCACGGCCAGCATGACCGCGCCGATGATGAGCAGGCGCTTACGCCCGAACAGGTCTCCGAGCACGCCGAAGGTCAGCTCGAGCAGGGTCACCGGGACCAGGAAGGCGTCCGAGATCCAGGTCAGCTGGGAGGTGGACGTGGCCAGGTCCTTCTGGAACAGGCCCTGCAGCACCGCCGGGATGGCCAGTGCCAGCTGGGCCACGGCGACCGCGAAGGCGGCCGCGAAAAGCGTTCCACTGGTCAGCTGCCGTGCCTCCCCGCCGGACGCGGCCTGCGTTCCGGCGGCATTCCGTGTGGCCATGAACCGTCCCTTCCCTCAGGCGCCCTGCTCACCCTCGCGCTTGCACACCAGGGCCTTGGCGTCGCCGACCAGCCGGCACCACTGCTCGTACCCGGACCGGAACGGGTAACCGGCCCACCGGTAGTCGTCGTGACGCGGCGCGGACGGGGCGACCGGCACGTAGCTGGCGGCCTGGTCCGGGTCGCCGCGGCCGGCGTACTTCACTTCCTCCGGATAGGGGTAGACGGGCCGGGTCAGTTCGACCGTGCCGGTCGACGGCCCGGTCCCGGGGGGACCGGTTCCCCCGCTGACCAGGGCGGCGGTGACGCTGGCAGGGGCCTGGCCCTGCTCCACCCAGTTGGCCAGGGGGGTCAGCAGGTCGAACACGTCCGGCCCGTACCCGCCGCCGCAGTGGTAAACGCCGGGGAACATGTACAGCCGGTAGAACTTGCTCGCGGTGCTCGCGCCCATGGTGTCGATGACCGCCTGCCGGTAGGCGACCGAGCCCTCGGGCGGGATGAACTGGTCGGACCAGCCCTGCCACTGGATGAGCTTGCCGCCGTCCCGGTAGAACGCGGTCAGGTCGGGATCGGTCGCGTCGACGATCGGCGACACGTTGCTGGTGCTGCTGTGCGCCGCGTACTCATGGAACGTCTGCTGGTTGAACGGGAAGCCGTGATCGAGGTCCAGGGTCAGATCATCGGCCCAGCGCCCGACCTCGCGCAGGTAGCCGATCCCGATGCTGTGGAAGAACGTGGTGTCTTCGGCCCCGGCCCCGGTTCCGGCCGGGATGGCGATGCCGGGCCAGGCGCTCTCGGCGCCGTAGGGCTCGCCGCCGGTGTAGAGGTGCTCGCCGTCGGGGGCGACGGCGCCGTTGTAGAGGCGTTTGGCCGCCGCGATCTGAGCCGCGGTCAGGCAGTTCGCGGTGCTGGCCGCCCCGGCCGGGCACTGGATCTTGGCCCAGTCGGGCTGGCAGTCGCGCGGGTCCTGGATCGTCCCGTCCTTGAGCCGGGGGTCGGCGCACTGGCTGATGATGTCGGTGTGCAGCACCGCGCTGGCCGCCGCGGTCAGGATCGGTGAGCCGTCGGGGTTCTCGTCCGTGGTTGACTCGTACGGTTCCTCCATCGCGTTCAGGGCGGCCTGGTTGAAGGCCGGGGCCCCGGCGACGATGCCGTTGAAGTCACGGGGGAACCGCTGGGCATCCATCAGCGCTTCCCGGCCGCCGTCGGAGCAGCCGTCGTAGTAGGAGTACTTCGGCGCGCTGCCGTAGTAGGACCCGATGATGGCCTTGGCCGCCAGCGCGAACACGTGCTCGGACAGGTAGCCGAAGTCCACCTTGAGTACCGGATCGTCCACCGCCCAGGCCTCGGTGTTGCCGCCGCCGATGTGCCCCTCGTCGTCCTGGCCGAGCGCGAACGCGCCGTTGTTCAGCGGCACACACTCGTCGATCCCGGCCTGCCCGGAGGCGGCCGGCTGGCTGACCCCGACGTTGCCGCAGTAGCCGCCGCAGCCTTCCTGCAGGTAACGCTGGGCGTAGCTGCTGGTCGGCAGCTGCAGCTCGAACTGCACCTGGGGCGCGACGATGCCCTTGACGTCGCAGTAGGGGTAGCTCACCGTGCTCCCGCCGCCCGGGTTGACCTGGGTCGCGGACAAGATCGTGGTCGGCGCCCCGGTGATCTGGCTGAAGTCCTGGCTGGCCAGCTGGGCGCAGGCGAATCTGGGCCGCACGGTGCCCAGCGACGACAGGGCCTGGGAGTCGATCGGGGCCGCGGCCCGCCGCGACACCGTGGCCCCCACCGTGAGGTAGCTGGTGTCGCTGACCGTCCGCGCCCCGGCCGCCGGGCCCGGCGACGAGGCCGGGCTGCCCCCGGTCATCGTCACCCCCGCCAGCGCGGCCCCGGCGATGGCCAGGGCCACCAGCACCGCGCTCAGGCGGCGGCCTCGTGACCCGAGCGCGCATCTGAACCGCCTGATCCAGCTGACATCCATCGCGACTCCTTCGTCGGACCCGGTAAGTCCCGGCGATGGGAGCCTAGATTGCCGGCAATTTTGTTGGCAAGAGTGTCAGCCGAATCTGGCCGGGCAGTACCGGTCAGGGACGGGGCGCTCCCGCTATGACGTCGGCGGCGTCGGGAACCGTCCGCCCGGCGAACGCGGGGCGCCCGCCGTAGGGATCATCGTCCGACCACAGCGTGGTCTTCACTTCCCGCCGGACGACCGGCAGGACCTCGGTGGCCAGGCGTTCCAGCATGTCGAGCTGCTGCTCGTGCGGGATCATCGTCGGCAGGCTGAACGACTGCAGGTCGTGGCCGAAGCCCTGGTGGAAGTACATGATCTTGTCGATGATCTGCTGCGGGCTGCCGACCAGGGCTGGCCCCTCGGCGATCGCGTGGTCGATGTCGCGGAACACCATCTCGTTG
>CAWHFP010000018.1:0-95480 GCA_963828445.1 uncultured Actinomycetes bacterium | reverse complement strand
AGATCGCGATCACCAGCCGGGACCCGGCCCCGCCCCCCGCGGGCTACCTGGCCAGTTCGGGCGGCCTGTTCCGGGACATGACCATCCACGACTTCGACATGGCCCGGTTCCTGCTCGGCGACGTGGCCGAGGTGCAGGCCACCGGGGCCAACCTGATCGAGCCCTACATCGCGGACGCGGGCGACATCGACAGCTCGATCGTGGTCCTGCGGTCGGCCGACGGCGCGCTGGCCCAGATCACCAACAGCCGCCGCTGCAGCTTCGGCTACGACCAGCGGGTCGAGGCGTTCGGCAGCACCGGCATGCTGACCGCTCAGAACCAGCTGCCGACCAGCGTCCGCTACGCCGGTTCCGACCGCAGCGAGGCGGCGGCCCCCTACCTGAACTTCTTCCGCGAGCGCTACGAGCCCGCCTACCGGGCCGAACTGGACCACTTCATCGCCTCGGTGGAGGCCGGCACGGCCCCCTCCCCCTCCTTCACCGACGGCCGCGAAGCCCTCGTCCTGGCCGACGCCGCCGTCGAGAGCCTCCGCACCGGCCGCACGGTCAAGGTTCCGGTCCCCGGCTAGGCCGCCGGGCCAGGGCCACCGGGCCAGGCCGCCGGAAGTCAGCTCTTCCCAATCCGGGCTTTGCTGCTCATACTGGCGGTTTACTTCTGCATGGCCGTTGACCAAATGGAGATGGCCCGACCATGAGGGGCGTGACATGACCGCCTGGCACGTGCGTGATTTCGAACCCTACGACCTTGAGGCCGCGGTCCAGCTGGACACCGTGTCGTCGGCCACCCGGCAGGCGCCCATCTTCACCCTGGCCGACGTGGTCGGCTGCCTGAACGAGCACCCGGCCGTGGTGGCGGTGGCCGACGGCCAGGTCATCGGCACCGCGATCGGGCGGGTGGACGCCGACCGGGCCTGGATCTTGCGGCTGGCCCTGTCCCCGGACTGGCGGCACCGCGGGCTGGGCAGCGACCTGCTGGCCGCGCTGGAACAGCGGCTGCTGGCCCGCGGGGTGTCGCGGCTGAGCGCGCTGCTGCCCGAGGGCGAGACCGGCAGCACGGCCTTCACCAACTCCGGGTTCACGGCCCGGCACGGCATCACCTACTACGAGAAGAGCGAGTCCAGCTCCCCGGCGGCGGCGCTGCTGCTGAACGAGCTGGGGGCGGCGGTGCCGAACGCCCGGCTGTGGGCGCGCATCGCCGGGATGTCCCGCGAGAAGGACATCATCGAGCACAAGCTGATCCTGCCCCTGGCCCGGCCGGACCTGGCCGCGGAGTACGCGGTCGACCCGCCCAAGGCGGTCATCCTGTTCGGCCCGCCCGGCACCGGCAAGACCACGTTCGCCCAGGCCACCGCGGGCCGGCTGGGCTGGCCGTTCGTGGAGCTGTTCCCGTCCCGGCTGGCCGCCGAGTCCGGGCTGGCCAGCGGGATCAACAACGCCTTCGCCGAGCTGGCCCGGCTGGACCACGCGGTGGTGTTCATCGACGAGATCGAGGAGATCGCGGCCGCCCGGTCCCTGGCCACCACCGACGTCGGGGTGGTCAACGAGCTGCTCAAGGCGCTGGTCGGCTTTCGCCAGCAGCCGGGGCGGCTGTTCATCTGCGCCACCAACTCGGTGCGCTCGCTGGATCCGGCCTTCCTGCGGCACGGCCGCTTCGACTACGTGCTGCCGGTCGGGCCCCCCGACCCCCCGGCCCGGCAGGCCCTGTGGCGCAACTACATCGCCAACGGCGAGCCCGATATGGACGCCATCACCGAGGCCAGCGAGGGCTTCACCCCGGCCGACATCCGGCACGCCGCGCACCGGGTGGCCCAGCAGACGTTCGAGCGGGCGGTCGAGACCGGCATGCGGCAGCACGCCACCACCGGCGACTACCTGGCCATGATCGCGGGCACCAAGCCGACCCTGACCGACGCCATGATCACCGGCTTCGCCGAGGACACGGCCAGCTACGCCCGGACCTGACCGGGCCGGGTCCGGCAACCCGGCCGAGCTCGTCGGCGGCGATGTGCATAAACGCTCGTCAGCGGGAAAGTGCCCTTGCATCAGTGAGCCGTTTCGGGCTCTCTGGGAAGCGTGTGACTGAGCCCCGTTGACGGGGTGGACGAGGCGAGGAGGAACGCTATGTCGATCAACGAAGGCGACATCAGCAACGAGTCCGGTAGCGGCGAAGGCACGGCCGACGGCGGGGCCAACTTCGGCGGCCGCGACGGCGGGGCGGACGGCCCGGCCGGCGGTTCCGGCGGTACCGGCGGCTCCGGCGGCGAGGGCACCGCGGACGGCGGGGCCAACCCCGGCGGGCACGACGGCGGGGCCGACGGATCCGCGGGCGGTGAGGGCACCGCGGACGGCGGCGCCAACCCCGGCGGGCACGACGGCGGAGCAGACGGCTCGGCCGGCGGTTCCGGCGGCGAAGGCACCGCGGACGGCGGCGCCAACCGCGGCGGGCACGACGGCGGAGCCGACGGCTCGGCCTGACCTTGACCGAGCAGAGGACCGATCAGACCAGCGTCCGGGCGTCCGCGCTCGGGCGCTGCGTCTGCGTTCCGGCCGACGTGTTCGCCCGCAAGTACTGGGCGGACCAGCCGCTGCACTCGGCGGCCGGGACGCTGCCGCGTGACTTCGGCGACCTGTTCTCCCCGGACGCCGCCGACGAGCTGCTGACCGACCGGGCGCTGCGGACGCCGTTCATCCGGATGGCCAAGGAAGGCTCGGTGCTGGCCGCCGACTGCTTCACGGCCTCGGGCGGGTTCGGCGCGCACGTGGCCGACCAGGTCGACCCGGCCCGGGTGCTGCGGGAGTTCGCGGACGGCGCCACCATCGTGCTCCAGGGCCTGCACCGGACCTGGCCGGCGTTGCAGGTGTTCACCCGCGAGCTGGTGGCCGAGCTGGGCCACCCGGCCCAGGTCAACGCCTACATCACGCCGGAATCCAACCGCGGCTTCGACCCGCACTACGACGTCCACGACGTGTTCGTGCTGCAGGTCAGCGGGGAGAAGCACTGGCGGATCCACGCCCCGGTCCGCACCCATCCCCGGGCCGACGAGCCCTGGTCGCAGTACCGGGCCGCGGTGGAGTCGCGGGCCCGCGAGGAGCCGGTGCTGGACGTGGTGCTGCGGCCGGGCGACGCGCTCTACCTGCCGCGCGGCTGGCTGCACTCGGCGGTGGCCCGGGCCGGCACGTCCATCCACCTGACCGTGGGGGTGGCCTCTTATACCGGGGCCGACGTGATCCAGGAGCTGGTGGCCGCGGTCCGCGGGGCGGACGGGCTGCGCGCGCCGCTGCCGATCATGGGCACGGCCGCGCCCGCAGATGAGGCCAGCGCAGATGAGACCAACACTGACGAGGCCGGCGGAGACGAGGCCAGCAGGAGTGAGGTCAGCGCGGCCGTGCGCGACGTCACCGCGGCCTTCCTGGACGCGCTGCGCACCTCGCCCACCGTGGGCCCGGACCAGATCGCGGCCGCGCTGAGCGGCAAGCTCCGGCGGCAGGTCCGGCCGGAACCGGTCCCCCCGCTGGCCACGGTGGAAACCGCGGCCCGCTTGTCCGGCCCGGAGATCGTGCGCGCCCGGAACGGCCTGGATCTCCACGTCACGGTGGACGCGGCCGGCGTGCACCTGAAGGCGCCCGACCAGGGCCTGCGGCTGCCGCGGGAGTGCGAGGCCGCCATCCGGGCCTTGGCCGCGGGCGAAGCACACCGGGCCGGGGCCCTGCCCGGGCTGGACGAGGCCGACAGCCTGGTGGTCAGCCGCCGGCTGCTCCGGTCCGGGTTCCTGGTTACCAGTCAGCCCGGCTGACCCGTACCGTACTGCTGTGAGCGAAGCGGACGAACTGGTGGCGGGGCCACGGTCGGCGGGCGGGCCGGCCTGCAGCACCCGGTCGCTGGCGGCCGGCGACCCGGTGGCGGGCACCGCGTCCTACGGGCGCCGCTGGCTGCTGCTGGAGGTGGCCGGGGCGTGGGGCCCGAACGCGTTCCGCCAGTCCCCGCTGCTGGACCGGGACCTCGGCATCCGGATCGAGCACCGGGCCGCGGCCGAAGGCTTCCGGCTGGTGGCTATCCGGCGGCCGGGCCGGGCCCGGCTGGACCAGGGGCAACCGCGCTGGCGGTGGGCCCGGATCGACTGCACCCCCGGGCACGAAGCGATCCGCTGGGGCGAGGCGCACGACCCGGCCGAGTACCTGACCTCGGTGTTCAGCGAGCCGGGCACCTCCTCGGCCGACCCGGTGATCGCGGTGTGCGCGCACGGGCGGCACGACGAGTGCTGTTCGGCCCGGGGCCGGTCGGTGGCCGCGGCGCTGGCCGCGCGGGACCAGGCCCTGGTCTGGGAGTGCTCGCACATCGGCGGCGACCGGTTCGCGGCCACCCTGCTGCTGTTCCCGCACGGCATCAACTACGGCCGGGCCGACACGCTCGACGCCGGGCAGATGGTGGCCGAATACCGGGCCGGCCGGGTCATGCTCGACGGGCTGCGCGGGCGCAGCGCGTTCCGGTTCCTGGAGCAGCGGGCCCAGCACGCGGCCCGCCAGACCTTCGGTGACCTGCGGATCGGCGCCTACGAGCCGGTCGCCTCGGCGCTGACCGCGCCCGGCCGCTGGCAGGTGGAGCTGGCCGACCCGCCCGGCCGGGTCCGGGTCGAGCTGACCGAGACCACCACCGCCCCGGTGTTCAGCAACTGCGCGGCCACCGTGCCGCTGGCCATCCCCACCTTCGCGGTCCAGTCGGTCGACCGCTTGGCCTAGGGCCGGGCTGGGGCCACTCGGCCGCCGGCGGCGCCCGCGACCGTGAAGAATGACGCCATGACCACCCCGGCCGCCTTCCCGCTCGAGCCCACCCCGATCCAGGTGCCCGGCGAGGTCCTTGATGATCTGCGCGCCCGGCTCATCCTGACCCGGCCGCCGCTGGACGAGGGCAACGCGGACTGGTCCTACGGCGTGCCGGACAGCTACCTGCGCGAGCTGGTCGCCTACTGGCGGGACGGCTTTGACTGGCGCCGGGCCGAGGCCGCCATCAACGTCCACGAGCACTACCGGGTGAGCGTGGCCGGGGTCCCGGTGCACTTCATGCGCAAGCCCGGCCGCGGTCCGGCCCCGATCCCGCTGATCCTCACCCACGGCTGGCCGTGGACGTTCTGGCACTGGTCGAAGGTGATCGACCCGCTGGCCGACCCGGCCGCGTTCGGCGCCGACTCCGCCGATGCCTTCGACGTCATCGTGCCGTCCCTGCCCGGCTTCGGGTTCCCGGGCCCGCTCACCGGCTTTCCGGACGTCAACTTCTGGAAGGTTGCCGACCTCTGGCACACGCTGATGACCGAGACCCTCGGCTACGGCAGGTACGCCGCTGGCGGCTGCGACATCGGCGGGATCATCTCCAGCCAGCTCGGCCACAAGTACGCCGACGAGCTGTACGGCATCCACATTGGTTCCGGGTTGCCGCTGAACTTCTTCACCGGCCCCCGCGCCTGGGACTTCGCCCGCAATCGCCCCCTGACCGACGACCAGCCCGCCGACGTCCGCGCCCGGATCATCGAGCAGGACCACCGGTCAGCGTCCCACCTGGCCGTGCACATGCTCGACGGCGCCACCCTGGCCCACGGCCTGAGCGACTCGCCGGCCGGGCTGCTGGCCTGGCTGCTGGAACGCTGGAACGCCTGGAGCGACAACGGCGGCGACATCGAGTCCGTCTTCACCAAAGACGACCTGCTCACCCACGCCACGATCTACTGGGTCAACAACTCCATCGCCACCTCGCTGCGGTACTACGCCAACGCCAACCGCTACCCCTGGACCCCCGCCCACGACCGCACCCCGGTGGTGCAGGCTCCGGTCGGCCTCACCTTCGTCGCCTACGAGAACCCGCCCGGCATCCACACCACCAGCGAGCGGGTCCGCGCGTTCAAAACCGGCCCCCAGGCCGCGTGGTTCAACCACGTCAACGTCACCGCCCACGACCACGGCGGTCACTTCATCCCCTGGGAGAACCCCGACGCCTGGGTCAGCGACCTGCGCCGCACCTTCCGCACCCGCCGCCCCTGAGCCATCGCCGCGACCCCCTCCGGAGTCCCGGCCCGCGGCGGTTAGGACCTGGTGCTCAACGCCGCACGCCCAGAGGTCCCCCCACCGCGGCGGGTGGTACCGCATCGTTTGCGCATTCGATGTCGTAAGAGCAGCAGCGAATGCGCAATCGATGCTGCTGGAGCCGACCGCCGGAGCCGAGCTGGTCTCGGTCCTGGCCCGTCTCCGCCTCGCCATCGTCGCCCTCAGTCGCCCCCTTCCTCCAGCAGCTCCAAGCATTCCGGCGGCCTCAGGTGCACCGCGCTCCCGGCCCGCCTCAACGGCCCCATCGGTTAGGTCGCGAGGGTGGGCTGAGCGCGGGTGATGATGGCGGACTGGAGGCGGGTCAGGGCGGCTTCGCGGGCGCCAGCCAGGGCGGGGTCGGCGGTCAGGTGGGCCGGGCGGAGCGGGACCGGGCGGGGAAGGTCGGCGACCGCCCCGGCGATGGCCTCGGCGACCAGCGGGTGCGGACCCCAGGGGCCGCCCAGGACGATCAGGGCCGGGTCGGTCAGGGCGACGATGGCGGCGATGGCGCCGGCCACGGCCCGGGCGATGGTGGCCAGGGTGGCGGGGGTCTCGGTGACGGCGGCCAGCAGGCGGCTGGTGTCGATGGCGGTGGCCCCGGGTTGGCGGAGGCCGAGCTGGCCGAACACTTCGATCAGGCTGGTGGCCCGGCCCCCGGGTCCCACGGTGAGCAGGTGGGCGATCTCGCCGGACAGACCGTGCTGGCCGCGGCGGACCTCGCCGTCGCTGACCACGGCGCAGCCCAGGCCCTCGCCCAGGTAGACGTAGGCGAAGTCATCCAGGGGTGCGTCCGGGTCGGCGGCGGCGGCCCGTTCGGCGCGGGCGGCCCAGTTCACGTCGTTGTCCACGGTGACCGGGCCCGCCACCAGGGGAGCCAGCACGTCCACCGGATCCAGGTCGCCGAGCAGGAACGGGCTGTCGGGCAGGTGCACCATCCGGCCGCTGGCCCGGTCGACCGGGTCGGCCGCGCTCACCACGGCCAGCCGCACCGGCCCGCCGGGGTCGGCCGCCGAGGTTCTGGTCGCCGGGATCCCCGGGCCCCCTGGGGCCGCCAGGGCTTCTGAGGTCGCTGGGGTAGCTGTGTGCGCCGGGGTCATTGGGGTAGTCGTGAATGCTGGAGTCGCTGGAGTCGCTGGAGTCGCTGGAGTCGCTGGAGTCGCTGGAGCCGCTGGAGCCGTCTGGAGTCGCTGGGGTTGTCTGGGGTCCCTGGGGCTGGCAGGTCTGTTGGGCCTTTCGGAGCCGCCGGGGCAGCCGGGGCTTCTGAGGTAGCCGGGGCTTCTGCCAGTAGCTCGGGGTGCTGGGGTCTGGGGTAGCGGGCCGAGCCCGGCCACGGCCTGGCTGGCGGCGGCGCGGAGGGCGGCGGCCAGCTGGTCGGGGCGGACCGGGCGATCGACGGATTGCTCGGCGCGGGAGATGACTTCGCCGTAGGGGGTGATGCACTCGGCGATGATGCCTTCGGGGGCGATGCTCACGGCCAGGGCCAGGCCCACGTCTTCGGCCAGTGAGTAGTAGGAGCCGACGCGGCCGCGGCCGCGGCCACCCGTGGTGCGCTCACCCGTGTCGGCCACCAGGCCGGCCGCGACCAGGCGGCGCACGCTCTCGCCGGCGGTGGGCTTGGAGATGCCGGTCGCGGTGGCCAGCTCGGCCCGGGTCAGCCGGCCTTCGCGCATCAGGGCCCGCAGCACGTGCTCGTCGGTCAGCGCGCGCAGCAGCTCCAGCGATGGCTTGGTCGGGTCCATCCAGCAATTCTAGACAGGACTGTTGACTAGTAACTCGACGCGACCTACCTTCGATATAAATAAAGAGTCCTGTCTAGAAGGAGTCCGACGTGACCGAGCTACCGCACTGGGACCAGACCCCGGCGGATCTGCCCACCGCGATCAAGGAGATCAAGGTCGCGCTGCGGGACCGGATCGCGGCTTCGGGCCGGACGGTCGAGGAGGTCGTGGCCGCGCTGGAAGACCGGCTGGCCGCCGAGGTGGCCGAGATCGAGGCGGCCCGGGACCGGGGCGAGCCGGTCTGGCCGGTCATCGACTACGCCGACATCGCGGCGGGCCCGGTCGCCCCGGAAACCCGCGACCTGCTGCACCGCCGGGGCTGTGTGGTGGTGCGCGGGCAGTTCAGCCCCGACCGGGCCCGCGGCTGGGACGCCGAACTGGTCGACTACGTCGATCGCAACGGCTTCTTCGACCAGTACCGGGGCCCCGGGGATGACTTCTTCGCCAGCGTCGGATCCAAGCCGGAGATCTACCCCATCTACTGGTCGCGCCCGCAGATGGAGGCCCGGCAGAGCGATGAGATGGCCCGGGTCCAGGCCTTTCTCAACGGGCTGTGGCGGCACGAGTCGGACGGCGTGCAGTGGTTCGACCCGGGCCGGGACTCGCTGTATCCGGACCGCATCCGGCGGCGGCCGCCGGGGGCCAGTTCCGCGGGCCTGGGCAGCCATCTCGACCCGGGCACGCTCGACCTGTGGATGACCCGGGAGTACCAGCAGGCCTTCCGGCACCTGTTCGACGGCACGGCCGAGCAGTACGACCCCTGGGACGCGGCCCACCGGACCACCGGACCGCAGTACCCGGGGACCACCATGTGCTCGGTGTTCCGGACGTTCCAGGGGTGGACGGCCCTGTCGGACATGGACCACGACCAGGGGGTGCTGCACACGGTCCCGATCCCGGGGGCCATGGCCTACCTGATGCTGCGGCCGCTGCTGGCCGACGTGCCCGAAGACGACATGTGCGGCGTCACCGTCAACCGGACGTTCCCGGTCACCGAGCAGTGGCACCCGCTGCTGCGCCGGGCGCTCACCGGCATCCCCGACGTCCGGGCGGGCGACACGGTGTGGTGGCACTGCGACCTGATCCACAGCGTGGCCCCGGTCGAGAACCAGCAGGGCTGGGGCAACGTGATGTACATCCCGGCCGCCCCCTGGTGCCCGCGCAACGAGCGCTACGCGGCCTCGGTCCGGGCCGCGTTCGCCACCGGGTCCAGCCCGGACGACTTCCCGGCCGAGCACTACGAGCAGGGCTGGGCGGACCGGTTCGGCCCGGCCGACCTGAACGAGGCCGGCCGCCGCGGGCTGGGGATGGTGTGACTGTCGCCGTCATACCCTGGGAGCGTGACCGAGCCTCTGCCGGAACTGGTCCAGTTCGCGACCAAGGTGTTCAACCTGGCCCGGGCCGGGGACACCACGGCGGTCGCGGCCTACGTGGACGCGGGCGTGCCCGTCAACCTGACCAACGACAGCGGCGACAGCCTGCTCATGCTGGCCGCCTATCACGGGCATCCGGACACCGTGCAGGCCCTGCTGGAGCGGGGCGCCGACCCCGGCCGGGCCAACGACCGGGGCCAGACCCCGCTGGCGGGCGCGGTGTTCAAAAAGGAGCCGGAGGTCGTCCGGGCCCTGCTCGACGCGGGCGCCGACCCGGCGGCCGGGCACCCCAGCGCCACCGAGACCGCCACCATGTTCGGCAACCACGACTTCCTGGCCTGGTTCGCCGAACGCGACGACGCCAGCTGAGCGGGGCGCCCGGCCGCACCAGTTAGCGTGGACGCCGAGGAGGCGCCCATGAACTCGCCGTCGCCGTCACCGCTGTCGTCGTCACCGCTGTCGTCGCTGGGGCTGGCCCATCCGGTGCTGGCCGCGCCCATGGCCGGTGGGCCGACCACACCGGGGCTGGTCACCGCGGCCGCCGAGTCCGGCAGCCTGGGCTTCCTGGCCGCCGGGTACAAGAGCCCGGGCCTGCTGGCCGCCCAGGTGGCCGAGGTCCGGGGGCGGACCGGCTCCTTCGGGGTCAACCTGTTCGTGCCCAGCCCGCTGCCGGTGGACCGGGCCGAGTTCGCCCGCTACGCCGCCGCCCTGGCCGGCGAGGCCGAGCGTTACGGCGTGCGACTGCACCCCGAACCCACCGAAGACGACGACGCCTGGCCGGCCAAGCTCGACCTGCTGCTGGCCGACCCGGTGCCCGTGGTCAGCTTCACGTTCGCGTTGCCTCAGACCGCGGTGTTCCGGGCGTTCCGGCGGGCGGGGACGCTGACCGTCCAGACCGTCACCTCGGCCGCCGAAGCGCGGGCGGCCGCGGCGGCCGGGGCCGACCTGCTGGCCGTGCAGGCCAGCGTGGCCGGCGGCCACTCGGCCACCTGGACACCGCGGCGGATGCCCGACCCGGTCCCGTTGCCGGACCTGGTGGCCTCGGTCCGGGCCGCCACCGGCGTGCCGGTCATCGCCGCGGGCGGGCTGTCCACCCCGGCCGAGGTGGCCGCCGCGCTCGGGGCCGGAGCGGTCGCGGTCATGGCCGGCACGGCCCTGCTCCGCAGCGACGAGAGCGGCGCGTCGGCCGTGCACCAGGCCGCGCTGGCCGATCCGGACCGCGGCGATCCGGTGCTCACCCGGGCCTTCAGCGGCCGCCCGGCCCGCGGGTTGCCGAACCGGTTCATCACCGGGTTCGATGCGATCGCGCCGCTCGGCTACCCGGCCGTACACCACCTGACCAGCCCGCTGCGCAAGGCCGCCACCGCGGCCGGCGATCCCGAGCTGGTCAACCTGTGGGCGGGCGCCGGCTACCGCCGGGCCGAGCCCGGCCCGGCCGCCGACATCCTCAAGGAGCTGGCCAGCGGCGGGTGAGGCCGGGGCACCTCACGAAGCGGGCCGCCTGGGCGTCTACCCGGTGATAGACCAGCATGATCAGCGGAGGTGCCCAGCATGCTTGCCGTTACCCCATCCACCCGGCACGCGGTGATCGACTCGCCGATCGGGCCGCTGACCATCGTCCGTGACGACGAGGGGATCACCGGGCTGTACTACCCGGGGCACTGGACCCAGCCCGACCCGGCCGGCTTCGGGCCGCGGGTCGACGTGGCCGACGACCGCGGGTTCGACGCCGCCGTCGCCCAGCTGGGTGAGTACTTCGCGGGTGCGCGCCGGGAGTTCGACCTGCCGCTGACCCCGCACGGCAGCCCGGCCGCGCACCGGGTGTGGAAGCTGCTGGCCGAGATCCCCTACGGCCAGACCACCACCTACGGCACCCTGGCCCGGGAGATCGGCGGCACCATCAACGCGCGGGCCGTCGGCGGGTTCGTCGGCCGCAACCCGCTGTCGATCTTCATCCCCTGCCACCGGGTGGTCGGGTCCACCGGCCAGCTCACCGGCTACGCGGGCGGCCTGGACCGCAAGCAGCACCTGCTGGCGCTGGAAGGAGCGCTGGCCTCCGGGCTCACCGCGGTCACTCCGGCCCGCTGAACACGGTCAGCCCCGAACCCGGGCCTCCGGGGACCTCACGAACGGGCCTGGCGGGGCGTTTACCTGGTGAGAGCAGAGACGACCAGAGCGAGGGGCCAGAGATGCTCGACCGTTTCCCCGTCCACCCGGCACACGGTCATGGACTCGCCGATCGGGCCCCTGACCGTGGTCCGCGACGAGGACGGGATCACCGGGCTGTACTTCCGCCACCACTGGACCCGGCCGGACCCGGTCACGCTCGGGCCGCGGGTCGAGGCGGCCGGAGACCGTGGGTTCGACGCGGTGATCAGCCAGCTGGGTGAGTACCTGGCCGGTGAGCGCCGGGAGTTCGACCTGCCGCTGACCCCGCACGGCGACCCGGCCGCGCAGCGGGTGTGGAAGCTGCTGGCCGAGATCCCCTACGGCCAGACCACCACCTACGGCACCCTGGCCCGGCAGGTCGGCGGGGACGTCACGGCCCAGGAGATCGGCGGGTTCGTCGGGGCCAACCCGCTGTCCATCCTCATCCCCTGCCACCGGGTGGTCGGGGCCGCCGGCCAGCTGACCGGCTACGCGGGCGGCCTCCAGCGCAAGCAGCACCTGCTCGAGCTGGAGGGGGCCGTCCCGGCCGGCCTGTTCTGAGCACCGGCCGACAGTGGGGCCGGCCGACAGCGGGCCGGTCCTACTGGTCGCGGGCGGCGATCCGGTTGGCGACCTCGGTCCTGATCGTCTCCTGCAGTCCGTCCGCGGTGAAGCCGAGGCCGCGCAGGATCCGCGCGGCCCGGCTTTCCCCGACGCGCATCAGGCCCAGCAGCGAGTGTTCGGTGCCGACAAAGTCGTGGCCGAGGTCGGCCGCGGCCCGGATGGCCTGCTCGATGGCCTCCTTGCTCTCAGCCTCGAACGCGATGTGACCTCGCGGCGCCTTCTTCCCGCCCGGCCGCATCGCGGCCTCGATCGCCTCGTGGATGCGCGGCTCCGACCCGGTGCTGGCCACCAGCACCTCATAGGCCAGGCCGCGCGGCTCACCGAGCAGGCCGAGCAGCATGTGTTCGGTGCCGATGAAGTCGTTTTTGTGGGTCCGGGCCGCCTCCTGGGCCAGCACGATGCTGTGCCGGTTCAGGTCGGTGAACCGCTCGAACGGGGCGGGTGAGTGGCGTTGCTGGGCGGCCTGCTTGGACACCCCGATGGCGTCGCCGATCTCGCTCCACGACGCCCCGGCCTGCTTGGCCTTCCCCACGTAGTGACCGACGAGCTGGTCACCGAGGTCGGACAGGGTGCGGGCGCGTAGCTGCGCTTCCGTGATGCGGGCCAGGGCGGTGGCTTCGGGGAGGTCCGCGTCGAGACGTTCGATCAGGTCGGTGAGGCTGATGTTGAGTGGGCTCATGCGTCAACCGTAGATTGACGACCCGGCCATCGTCAACCTGAAATTGACGGACGTGGTGGCTCGGGCCGTGATCCATTGCCGAGCTCACTCCCCCCGGGCTGACCCCTGGGTCTGTCACTGGTCCTGGCGCCTGGGTCTATCGCTGGCCCGGGTGCGCGGCGAGGATGTGATCATGCCGTGGTTTCCGGACTTCGTCAGCGCCGTGGAACTGGCCCGCCGACAGACGCGGGACCAGGGCCAGGCCGATCCGATCGGGCAGTATCTCACCGCGCTCAGCGACGGTGACGCCCACGTGCTGGAAACCGCGTGGCCCGGCCACCTGGTGGTCTACGACCCCCGGGCCGGTGAGATCAGCGGGCACCGCCAGCTGCGGCACTTCATCCGGGGCAACCAGGCCTGGATGGCCGAGCACCAGGCGCGGACCGAGGCCGTGGCCGCCACCCACAGCGGCGACCGGGCCGTGCTCGAACTGCTGGGCCACCTCATCGTGGACGGGCAGCCGGTGGCCTGGCCGGTGGCGGTGGTGGCCGAATCCCGCGACGACCAGTCGGTGGTGTTCCGTACCTACTGCAGTCAGTGGCCGGTGGACGGCCGCCGCCACCTGCGGCCGCCGGTGCTGCCGGCCGGATCGGGCCGCCCCGGGGACGTGGTGGGGCGCTACTGGCAGGCGCTCGAAGCGGGTGACGCGGACGCGATCGTGGCCGACTTCGACCCCGACGGGTACTACCGCGAACCGATCGGGCCCCACACCACCCACCGCGGCCCGGCCGAGCTGCGCTCGTACTTCACCCGGGCCTTCAGCGCCGGGGGCGGGATCAGCCTGCAGGACTGCCTGGTGACCGACGACGGGACCCGGTGCGCGGTGGAGTACAACTGCGTCCGCTGGGGCGACCATGACCTGCCGCCCCAGGCTGGGCTCGGGGTATGGGAACGCGGCCCGGACGGCCGGCTGGCCGCGGTCCGGGTCTACGACGACGTGGAGCCGCCCGCCACCCCCTGAGCCTTGTCGGCCTTCTGGGGCTTCTGGAGCGGCCGCCTTTCGTAGTCGTGGGCCACCTACTACTAAGTTGTAGTTAATCAGCTACTCCCAGTGATCTCAGTTCCTAGGCTGAGGCCCCATGACCAATGACACACAGACCTCAGAAAGCCAGCTGGGTCTCCTGCTCAACAAGGTGCCCGAGGTTACGCTCTGGTTCTGGCTGATCAAGGTGCTCTCGACCACGGTGGGTGAAACGGCCGCCGACTTCCTCGACACCAACCTCAACCTGGGACTGACCACGACGAGCCTGCTCATGGGTGCGCTGCTGGTAGTGGCGCTGGCGATCCAGTTCCGGGCCCCGCGCTACCTACCGGGCACTTACTGGGCGACCGTGGTGCTGGTCAGCATCGTCGGCACGCTGATCACGGACAACCTCAGCGACAACTACAACGTGCCGCTGGAGGTCACCACCGGGGTGTTCGCGGCCGCCCTCGCGCTCACGTTCGCGGTGTGGTTCAGATCGGAACGGACGCTTTCCATCCACACGATCTTCACCCGGCGCCGGGAGGGGTTCTACTGGCTGGCCATCCTGTTCACGTTCGCGCTGGGAACCGCGGCCGGTGACCTGACGGCCGAGAAACTCCAGCTCGGCTACGTCGTAGCCCTGCTGCTGTTCGGCGGCCTGATCGCGCTGGTCGGTGTGGCCAGGTTCGGGTTCAAGCTGAACGCCATCGCGTGCTTCTGGGTGGCCTACATCTTGACCCGGCCGCTCGGCGCCTCCCTCGGTGACCTGCTCTCCCAGTCCCGGGACAGCGGTGGGCTCGGCCTCGGCACCACGCCGACCAGCGCAATCTTCCTGTCCGCCATCCTGGTCCTGGTCGCCTACCTCAGCATCTCCAAGACGGACGTGGGCGCCGAACCGGCCGAACCCGCCGAAGCACCCTGCCGCTGAAGATCATGCCGTCATCAGCGATCAGGAGGCCAGCCCCGGACGCTGGCCCGGCCGGCCGGTTACGCGGCCGCGCCGAGCCGGGCCAGGGCCTGCCCGGCGTCGGCCTGGCTGAGCAGCCGGAGCTGCTGGCCGGCCACGGCGCCCGCGGCGGACACCGCGACCGCGACCGCGCCGACCTGGTCCGCGGTCACCCAGTCCGGGCCCGCGTCGCCGGCGGCGGTGACCCGGGTCCGCACCGGCCCCAGTACCAGGCCGAACACCCGCTGGCGCCCGTCCAGTTCGGCCGTGGCGACCTGCTGCATCATGGCCACCGCGGCCTGCTCCATGCTGACCAGGCCGCTGCCGGGGACCGGGGTGAACGCGGAGCCGCCCACGATCACCTGGTAGGCGCCACCCGGGCTCAGCCGGGGCAGGCAGGCCCGCAGCACGGCCAGGTGCGCGGTGGCCAGCTGGACGAACGCCGTCTGCCAGTCGGCCTCGGTGACCTCCCACAGACGCCGGCCGGCCCAGAACCCGCCGATGGGCGCGACCACGTCGTCGACTCCGCCCAGCCGCTGCTCGGTCTGGGCGGCCAGGTCCTCGGCGCCCGCAAACGTCGTGTAGTCGTGTACCACCAGGTGCAGGCGGCTGGGGCCGGCCGGGCCGAGCCGGCGCCGGAACTCGGCCGCCCGCTCCGGGGTCCGGGTCGGCACCACGACCTCGGCGCCGGCCGCGAGGTACTGCCGGACGATCCCTTCGCCCACGGCGCCGGTGCCACCGGGGACCAGCACCCGGTGCCCGGACAGGTTCGGGTTGCTGCTCATGAGGCCGCTCCTGAAGATATCGAAGGTCTTTTGTTGGGCTTGCCAACGTTGGTAAAGCCAACATACTTGGAGAACGTTGGCTTGTCCAACGGTTAGGATGACGGGATGACCGACCCGGACGACGCCCCGCGGCCACCGGCCCGGCTGCGCGAGCTGGCCAGCTGGCAGACCAGCCGGGTGTCCACGCTGGGCGCCCGGCTGTTCGCCCGGCACATGCCCCTCGGGGCCCGCGCCGACTTCGCGGTCCTGGCCGCGCTGGAGGAGTACGGGCCGCTCAGCCAGGCCGACCTCGGCCGCCGCCTTGGCCTGGACCGCAACGACGTCAACGGCATCGTCAGCCGGCTGGAACGCCGCGATCAGATCGAACGCCGGCCCGACCCGGCCGACCGGCGCCGCAACATCGTGACCATGACCGGCGCCGGACAGCGCCACCTGGATGAGCTCCAGCAGTACGCCGACACCGTCCAGGGGGAGCTGCTGGCCAGCCTGGACGCCGCCGAGCGCCGGGACCTGCAGGCCCTGCTGGCCAAGGTGCTCGGGGGCCACCCGCCCCAGCCGGCCTAAGCGGCTCCGTCGCCTAAGCTGCTCCGTTGTCCCAAGCGGCTCCGTCGTCCTGCTCGGCGGCGCGGGCGATCCGGGTCAGGCGGGCCAGGGCCGGGCGGTCCAGGACCCCGCGCATGTCGTTCAGGGCCACGATCAGTTCTTCCAGGCCGTCCAGGGGCACGTCCCGGTCCCGGTTCAGCAGCAGGCCCCGGTACTCCTCGGCCGGTATGACCTGGGCCGGCAGCTCGATCGGGGCGTCGCCGGCCAGGAACAGGGCCGGCACCGACGTGTCCAGGACCAGGGCCAGCGCGGTCAGCTCGGCCGCGGTGAACGCGCGCTGGCCCCGCTCGGCCTGGTGGACCGCCTGCCTGCTCCAGGGCTTGCCCAGGTAGCGGCCGAGCGCCTCACCCAGATCGGCCAGGGACAGCTGCCGCTGCGCCCGCAACCGCGCGACCTGCTGGCCGACGGCCTCTTCCACCCGCATCCGGTCCCCTAAGGCAGTCCCGACGGTGACAACTTTGTATCTGGATTGAAAGTCCCGCCCCCAACCTTTAATGTAATTATATAACTTTACGTGTCAATGCAAGGATTAACACCAGGCGGGAGGCCCGATGATCGAATTCCGGTTGGACGTCGAGAGTCGTGGCGACGGCCGCGCGGTGCTCCGGGTCACCGGGGAGGTCGACGTCTACACCGCGCCGCAGATCCGGGAACAGGTCCAGGACCTCGCGGCCAAGGGCACCGTGCACCTCATCGCCGACCTCGGTCCGGTCGAGTTCATCGACTCCAGCGGCCTCGGGGCGCTCATCGGCGGCCTGCGCCGGGTCCGGGAGGACGACGGCTCGCTGGCCCTGGTCATCACCACCCGGCGCATCCTGCGGGTCTTCCAGCTGACCGGCCTGACCAAGGCCTTCGCCATCTACGACAACCTGGACGACGCGCTCAGCGCCGGGTGACCGCCGGGCTGAGCCGGACCAGCCGGGCCGGCCCGGACTCGTCGAGTTCGGCCACGGCGTCGCGTGACTTCACGAAGTCCGAGAACGAGCGATAACCCAGGGCCCGCTCGCTGAACGACGGGTCCATGCGCCGCATCTGGCTCTTCACCGCCGAACTGTGCAGCCAGTCGGCGTCGTCCTTCTCCTGGCCGAGCCGCAGGGCGCGCTCGAGCAGGCTGGTGGCCACCTGCTGCGGATCTTCGGCGTCGGCCTCGTCCGCCTCGTCGCTGACCGGCGGCCGCCGGGACCGTCGCGAGCCCCGGGACCGGGTGGCGCCGGCCGGCTCGCCCGCCGCGGACGTCCCGCCCGGGCCAGTGCCGGTTTCGGCGGCGGGCTCGTCGTCATCGTCGGCGCTGACGCCGGGCAGGGCGTCGTAGATGACCAGTTCGTCGCAGGCCGCGGCCAGGGCGCGGCTGGTCGACCCGGCCACGCCCACCCCGACCACGTAGCGGCCCAGCCGCTTGCAGCGCTGGGCCAGCGCGATGTAGTCCGAGTCCCCGGCCACGATGACCACGTGGGTCAGGTCGGGCAGCCGGAACATGTCTTCCACCGCGTCGACGGCCAGCCGGATGTCGGCGCCGTTCTTGGCGTAGGCCGCGGCCGGGAACAGCTGAACCAGGTCCACCGCCCGGCTGACCAGCTGGCCTCGGTAGTCGGCGTTCATCGGGGCCGACCAGTCGGCGTAGGCGCGGGTCAGCACCAGCGTGCCGAACGACGAGGCGAAGTCGATGATCGCCCCCACGTCCACGGTGGCGCGGCGGAGCTTGTCCACGATCTCGGGATCGGCCGCCTTGTCGGTCCGGTCGAACGCGCGCACCTTGTCCCGCTGGAACTGGTTCCGGCCGTGCAACTGGTCGTAGCGGGAGATCACGATGTTGTCGAAGTCGAGGTAGACGGCGACGCGCGTGGGGCCTGCGCCTGGGTCGGTCATGCCGCTCATCATCTCGCGAGATCGCCCGGCCCGCCGCGCGGGCGCGAGGACCGCCCGGTTTCGGCCGAAGATCTTACGGTTCCGGCTGTGCATTTTTGGTTAGATTTCGGGTCTTGCCAACACATGCCAACATCTTTATGGTGAAGGCTACTAGAGAGTATGTACTCAGCCTTTCTGCAGTGATCTCTCGTTTTTCCAGGTGAAACGGCTAACCATTCACCTGGTTCAGCCGAAAGGAGGGCCCGTCCGCCCCTGGGAGGCGGAAGAGCGGTTCGGTCCGCTCCGGGTGCTTCAGTCGGTCACGGTTTCCCCCGAAACCGAACATTCCGCGATGAGACCAGTCGGTTGGGTCGCGCGCGCCCGGAAACGGCCGAGCAATCACCAGAGACAAACATTCTGGCTCGACCGAGAGGAACGTACGTTGCAGACTGACCACCGACGCGGCAGATCGAACCGGCGCCGCGCCCTGGCGATCCTCACACCGATCGCTGCCCTGGCCGCAGGGCTGCTCGCCACCACCCCGGTAACCGCCCTGGCCGCCACCTCGCCCACCGCTACCACGCCCGCCGCCACCACCGGGCCGGCTTCCCACTACCAGTACTCCTGCGGTGACAACTTCAGTTCGGGCGCGAAGCACTGCTTCGTCATCAAGAACACCGCCGCCCACCCCACCGCCAAGACCGTGCAGCCCAACGCCATCCCCAGCGGTAACGGCTACGGCCCGGCCCAGTTCCAGGCCGCCTACGGCCTGACCGCGGCGTCCGCCGCCGACGGCGCGGGCGAGACGGTGGCGGTGGTCGACGCCTACAACGACCCGACCGCCGCCAGCGACCTGGCCGCCTACCGGTCCGCGGCCGGGCTGCCCGCGCTGACCTCGGGCCAGTTCACCGTGTACAACCAGAACGGCGCCACCTCACCGCTGCCGGCCACGCCGCCGACCAGCGACGACTGGACCCTGGAAGAGTCGCTCGACGTCGACATGGTCTCGGCCATCTGCCCGCTGTGCAAGATCGACCTGGTCGAGGCGACCAACGACTCCGGCAACGGCCTGTACGTGGCCGAGAACACCGCCGCCACCACGCTGGGCGCCAAGTACATCTCCAACAGCTGGGGCGGCAGCGAGACCTCGACCGACCTCACCTACGACTCCGAGTACTTCGGCCACTCCGGCGTCGTCTACACCGCCTCGGCCGGCGACAACTCCTACAACGCGGGCGTCATCTACCCGGCCACCTCGCCCAACGTGGTCGGCGTCGGCGGCACCTCGCTGAGCACCGCCTCCAACAGCCGCGGCTGGACCGAGAAGGTCTGGTACACCAACAGCAACGAGGGCACCGGGTCCGGCTGCTCGTCCAACGAGCCCCAGCCGTCCTGGCAGAAGGCCGTTTCCAACCTGGCCGCGGCCTGCTCCCACCGCGTCGACAACGACGTGGCCGCCGACGCCGACCCGGCCACCGGCGCCGCCGTCTACGACACCTCCAACGGCAACGGCGGCTGGAACGAGGTCGGCGGGACCAGCCAGTCCTCCCCGATGATCGCGGCCGTGTTCGCGCTGGCGGGCAACAACGGCAACGGCGGCAACAACGCGGCCGACTCCATCTACACCCACACCGGCAACCTGTATGACGTCACCACCGGCAGCAACGGCAGTTGCTCCCCCTCCATCCTGTGCACCGCCGCCACTGGCTACGATGGCCCGACCGGCTGGGGCACCCCGGACGGCCTGACCGCGTTTCAGAGCACCACCGGTGGTGGCGGCGGCACCAACACCGTGACCGTCACCAACCCGGGCAACCAGACCGGGACCGTCGGCACCGCGGCCAGCCTGCAGATCAGCGCGTCCGACTCGGCTTCGGGCCAGACGCTCACCTACAGCGCCAGCGGCCTGCCCGCCGGGCTTTCGATCAACTCCTCGACCGGGCTCATCTCCGGGACCCCGACCACGGCGGGCACCAGTAGCGTGACCGTGACCGCCACCGATGGCACCGGAGCCTCCGGCTCGGCTTCGTTCAGCTGGACGGTCAGCTCGTCCGGTGGCGGAGGCGGCGGCTGCACGGCTCAGCAGCTGCTCGGCAACCCGGGCTTCGAGACCGGCTCGATCTCGCCGTGGACCTCCACCTCCGGGGTGCTGAACAGCACGAGTTCGGGTGCCCCGGCCCAGGCCGGCAACTACCTGGCCTGGCTGGACGGTTACGGCACGTCCTACACCGACACCGTGGCCCAGAAGGTGACGATCCCGGCCACCTGCGCCAGCGCCACGTTCACGTACTGGGTGGAGGTCAACTCGACCGCCAGCTCGTCCAGCAAGCCCCGCAACACCCTGGTCCTTCAGGTCCTGAACTCCTCCGGTTCGGTACTGCAGACCATCCCGGTGGCCACCGGGGCCAACAGCGGCAGCAGCTACGTCCAGTACAGCAGCAACCTGGCCGCCTACATCGGCCAGACCATCACGCTCAAGTTCACCGGCACCGAGGTCAGTGGCGGGAACACGAGCTTCTTCGAGGACAGCAACGCCCTCAACGTCAAGTGATCTGAGGCCGTAACGGCCTGACGTGCCCCAGGCGGGGTGGCCGGACTCGTTCCGGTCACCCCGCCGCTTCATGTCCGGGGCAGGCTCCCGCCCGCGAGATGGGTCGGGCGGGTCCGTTCAGCCGGGGCTCTGTGCGGTCCCGGCCGGAGGGTGGCCGGCTCCGGTCACCCCGGCGCTTCGGGTCGGGTGAGGTAATGCCGTCCAGCGGGGGTGGTCCAGTGCAGGATGCCGGGCTGGGGCTGGGTCAGGCGCCAGCCCTGAGACTGTTTACAGCGATGGTGGTGGCGGCACAGCGGGGCCAGGTTGCATTGGCAGGTGCGGCCGCCCTGGTCGTACGGGGTGGTGTGGTCCAGGTCGCAGCGGGCGGCGGGGCGCGGGCAGCCGGGGGCGGTGCAGGTGGGGGCCCGGGCCGTGATCAGGTGCTGGAGTTTCCGGCTGGGCTGGTAGCCCGGTTCCTGGCGGCGGTGGTCGCAGGAGTCCTGGGCCAGGGGGGTGATGGTCAGCCTCAGGCCGCGGGTGCCCAGGGTGGCCAGGCCGCCGGGGCCGGGCAGGCAGCCGTGGCCAGCAGCGTGACCTTCGATATCGGTCAGGGTCAGGCACCAGCGGGAGGCCGGATGGGTGGCGGCGAGCCCGGTCAGGTGACGGGCCAGCGGGGCGTCGACCGGGCCGAAGCCCGCGACCGTGCCGGGCAGCTCAGCCTGGCCGAGCACGGTGGCCAGCGGGAGGCTCAGATTGATGCGCGCGGCCAGGCGCCGCTGGTCTCTGGGGGCGGCGGGGGTGCCGGGCGTGGCGGTGCCGCTAGCCGCGGTGGGCGGGCCGAGAGCGCTGGGCGCCGCCGGGTCGGTGGGCGTCGTGGGCGCGGCGGGGTCGGTGGGCGTCGTGGGTGTGGCGGGGGTCGCGCAGTCTGTGGGTGCCGGGGGTGGGGTGGAGTCGCGGCCCAGGAGGGTGTCGAGGTAGGCGCGGGCGCGGAGCTCGTCCAGGGGGCCGGGCAGGCCGGCGGCGCGCAGGGCCAGGGCGCGGCCGGTGAGGCGCTGGTCGGCTTCCAGGACCTCGGCGGGCGGCAAGCTGTAGCCGGCCAGGGCGGCGGTGCCGGCGTCTTCTTGCCAGCGGCGCACCCGCGGGTCTTTCTGGGCTTCTTCCCGGCGCCGGGTGGCCGCGCCGGGGTCGGCGGCGATCACGGCGCGGGCCAGCGCCGCCCGGAGCCGGCCCGGGGTCTGATGGGCGGCCGCGGAGCAGGACCCGGGCCTCGACCTGGCTGGGCCTGCTCGCCGGACAAGATCGCGGGTGGCCTCGGCGATCAGCCGGGCCCGCGGGTAGTCGAGGGCGCCCGCGCGCAGGGCGCGGGCGGTGGCGGGCAGCCGGACCGCCAGGTCCAGGGCCAGGTCGAGCAGGACGCTGGCGGCCAGCCCGGACATGGTCAGGGCGGCGGCGATCTCGTCGCTGATGAACTCGCTCAGCTGGGCCGGGAACGCCCCCGGCCGGGCAATCGGGGTCCGGTCCGCGGGACGGCGGCGGGCCAGTTCGGCGGCCGCGGCCAGGGTGCCCGCGCTGGACCAGGACTCCAGCCGCCGCCAGGCCCGCAGCACACCAATCAGCTCATCATCGGTCAGCTCGGCCAGACGGCCATCGCAGGTGGCGGCATCGGCCTTTTCGGCCAAGGCGGCAGAAGGCTTGGCCACGTCCAGCGCGCCACCGGTGGCGAAACCTGGTCCGGGCGCGGCCGGTGACATGCGCTGGAGAAAACCAGCGGCCAGGATCTCCTTGACCGGTTCCGTGGTCATTGTTCACCGCCCTCCGCTACCGGCGAAAGATCTAATACGAACATAATATCGAATGTCTTCGGAATGGCAAAGAGAAATCGGGGATGGGTTTCTTAAAAGTGCACACGTAAAGCCAGCCGGAAAGTGCACATGCAATTCTTTCATGAGCAGGGAAATGTTGGGGAGGGCGGAAGCTGTGAGCAGGAAACGCCACAGGGAGGGCGGTCGCGGCGGGAAACGGGAACCAGAAGCGGGCCGCGGGCGGCGGCCCGGGCGGGTCAGTGGGCGATGCCGGCGCGGTCGCGGAAACGGGAACCAGAAACACGCGGCAGGCGGCGGGCCGGGCAGCTCAGTGGGCGATGCCGGGGCGGTCGTGGACGGCGGTCATCGTGGCCTGCATGACCGCGAACGGCTTGGCGGCGGCGTCGGCGACGGCCTCGGCGTGGCAGACGACCAGGGTGCGGCCGGCCCGGACCACCTGGCCGGTCATCACGAACCGCTGGCCGGCCGCGGGGGCCATCAGGTTGGTGGTGAACGACACCGTGAGCACGGCCGCGGTGGGCGGCATCGTGCTGAACGCCGCGTAGCCGCAGGCGGTGTCGAGCACGGCGGTGACCGCCCCGGCGTGCAGGAAGCCGTGTTGCTGGGTGAACCGGTCGTCGTGGTCCAGGGCCAGCTCGACCTGGCCCGGCGCCACGCTGATTAGTTCGACGCCGAGCGTGGCCATCATTGCCTGGCGGTCGAAGCTGGCCCGGACGCGAGCCTCCATCGCTTCCGGCGACTCCGCCCCATCGTGGCCAGCACTGTCCTGGCTGTTCCCGGCCTGCTGCACCTGGCGATTGTGTCAGCTCCAGTAGGTTGCCTGGTATGGCGGTTCGGTCCGGAGACGGCAGCGCGGGGGACGCGGACTACGCGGCCATCGGGACCGCGTACGCGGACTACCGGCGGCCGGACCCGCGGATCGCGGCCCGGATCGCCCGGGCGCTGGGGCCGGCCCGGAGCGTGCTCAACGTGGGGGCCGGGGCGGGCTCCTACGAGCCGGCCGGCCGTCGGGTCACCGCGGTGGAGCCGTCCGCGTCCATGCGGGCCCAGCGCCCGGCCGGCCTGGCTCCGGCCGTGGACGCCACCGCCGAGGACCTGCCGTTCGCCGACGGTGAGTTCGACGCGGCCATGACCACGTTCAGCGTGCACCAGTGGAGCGACCCGGGCGCGGGCCTGCGCGAGCTGCGGCGGGTGACCCGGGGTCCGGTGGTCGTGCTGACCTGCGATCCCGACCGGCTGGACCAGTTCTGGCTGACCGGGTACGCCCCCGAGGTCATCGACACCGAAGCGCGCCGCTACCCGCCGGTCCGGACCCTGGCCGAGGCCCTGGCCGGCGCGGGCGGGATGGTGAGCGCGGCCCGGGCCGGCTCGATCGCCGTGGCCACGGTGCCGATCCCGCTGGACTGCACCGACGGCTTCAACGAGGCCTACTACGGGCGGCCCGAGGCCCTGCTCGACCCGGCCGCCCGGCGGTCCTGCTCGGCCTGGAGCTTCGTCGGCCCGGAAGTGCACGACCGCTTCACCCGGGACCTCCAGGACGACCTGGCCGACGGGACCTGGGACCGCCGCCACGGTCAGCTGCGGAGCCAGCCCACCTTCGACGGCTCGCTGATCCTGGTCACGTCGACCCCCTGATCAGAACCCGGTCAGAACAGGGTGGCCGGGCCGACCGGCTCGGGCTCCGGGAGCGGGGCCAGGTCCGGCACCCGGGCGCGCACCTCGGCGTGGAACCGGCGGGCCAGCTCCGGGGCCTGCACGTTGTCCGGCGTGTGAATGAACACCGTCGGCGAGCGTCCCTCGGCCAGCCAGCCGGTCACCACCTCGAGCCAGGGCTGCCAGCCCGCCACGGTCTCGTCCGGGTCGTCCCGGCCCAGGTAGCGGACGACGGGCCGGCCGGTCAGGGCCCGGGTCCGGCGGGGCACCCGCGGCTTGTGGCGCCAGGCGCCCCGCTCGGCCTCGGTGGCGGGCGGCCGCTCGAACAGCACGGTGGTGTCGAACGGCACCCATTCGGCGTCGATCGTGGCCAGGACCTGCTCCAGCTCGTGCTCCCAGCGCGGGTCGGCGAAGAAGGCCCGGTGCCGGACCTCGACCGCGTACCGGTACTGGCGCGGCAGCCGGCGCATGAAGCCCGCCAGCGCGCCCAGGTCACCGGGGGCGAACGACGGCGGCAGCTGGATCCACAGCGTGTGGGCCCGCGGGCCGAGGGGCTCGATGGCGGCCAGGAAGGCGCGCATCGGGCCGGCCACGTCGCCGTCGAGGTGCTGTTCGTGGGTGACCGCCCGCGGCAGCTTGAGCACGAGGCGGAAGTCCGGCTCGGTCTGGGCGGCCCAGGACCGGACCGTGTCCGGCGGCGGGGTGGCGTAGAAGGTGGTGTTGCCCTCGACCGCGTTGCACCAGGTCGCGTACGCCCGGAGCCGGTCCCGCGGGCCCAGCCCGGACGGCAGGTAGCGGCCCGACCAGGGCGGGTACTGCCACATCGCGCAGCCGACGTGCAGTTCCATGGGCCCGAGGGTACTGGGCGTTAGCATGATGCGGTCATGTCACCATCGGCCGCCACTCCCCCGGGCCGCGCGCCGCACCGCCGGAACGAGCAGGCCCGGCTGGCCGTGCTGCACGCCGCCGACGACCTGCTGGCCGAACGCGGCTTCGCCGGCCTCACCATCGAGGGGATCGCGGCCCGGGCCGGGGTGGCCAAGCAGACCATCTACCGCTGGTGGCCGTCCAAGGTCGACGTGCTGCTGGACACGCTGATCGACGACTCGCAGGAGAACCTGGCCGTGCCCGACACCGGCTCGGCCGTCGAGGACACCCGTCGCTACCTGCGCACCCTGGCCCGGTTCATCACCGAGGACCCGGCCGGGAAGGTGCTGCTGGCCCTGATCGGGGAGGCCCAGCACGACGCGGAGATGGCCCGGGTCTTCCACACCCGTTACCTCGATCCGCGGCGGGAAGCCGAGCGGGCCATGCTGGCCCGCGGGGTGGCCTCGGGCGAGCTGGCCGACGGCCTGGACCTGGACCGGGCCCTGGACGCGCTGCTGGGCCCGCTGTTCTACCGGGCCATGCTGACCGGCGGCCCGATCGCCCCCGCCGTCACCGACCAGCTGGTCGCCGACGTTCTGGGTGCTGCGGCAGCCCCACACCGAAGCCGCTGACAAACGCGTCCCGGGCCCGGCCGGGCGCCGGTTTCAGGTGGCGGGCCCGGGTAGCGACCTTCGATCAATATTTATTCGAAGGTCTTCTCCGCCGGGACCCGATCCGGCGCGGAGCCGCAACCGCGGGAGTCCAGATCATGAAGTTCGTGCGATCCGAGGACGACCTGGCCGGCGAGGTGGCCGTGGTGACCGGGGCGTCCCGGGGGCTGGGCCTGCTGCTGGCCACCGAGCTGGCCCGGCGCGGCTGCCGCCTGCTGATCTGCGCCCGCGACCAGGACGAGCTGGACCGGGCCGCCGCCCGGCTGCGCGAGCCCGGGGCCGAGGTCGCCACCATGACCGGCGACGTCGCCGACGAGGATTTCGCGCCGCAGCTGGTGGACGCGGCCCGCGAGCGGTACGGGCGGCTGGACATCGTGGTCAGCAACGCCGGCATCATCAAGGTCGGCCCGGTGCAGTCGACCACCGTCGCCGACTACGAGACCGCGGTGGCCACCATGGCGCTGGCGCCGGTCCGGCTGGCGCTGGCCGCGCTGCCGGTCATGCGGGCCCAGGGACACGGCCGGATCGTGACCATCACCTCGCTCGGGGGCAAGCTCGCCGTGCCGCACATGCTCCCGTACAGCACGGCCAAGTTCGCCGCCGTGGGGTTCTCCGAAGGGCTGCGGGCCGAGCTCGGCCGCGGCCCGGTCACCGTGACCACCGTGGTGCCGGGGCTGATGCGCACCGGCTCGCACGTGAACGCCGAGTTCGCGGGCCGGCGGGACGAGGAGTTCACCTGGTTCGGCCTCGGCGCCAGCCTGCCGGTCATCTCGATGGACGCCGAGCGGGCCGCCCGGCAGATCGTGGCCGGAGTGGCTCAGCGGCGATCCGAGATCTTCCTCACCCCGGCGGGCCAGGTGGTGAGCCGGGTGGCCCAGGTGGTCCCGGAGGTGACCACGGCCGTGCTGCACGCGGTGCAGAACCTGATGCTGCCCGCGCCCGACGGCGAGGCGGCGGGCGTCCGGGGCCGGCAGCTGCGCGGGACGCTGCGCGAACCGGTGTTCGGGACGCTCACCGCGATGGGCCGGGCCGCCGCCGCCCGGTTCAACCAGGTCGGCGGCGAGCCCGGCCGCCGGGCCGAGCGGGCCAGAGCGGGCCGAGCTAGGGCTGCAGAACCACCTTGAGGCAGCCTTCGGCCTTGTCGCGGAAGATCTCATAGCCGCGCGGGGCGTCGGCCAGCGGCAGGTGATGGGTGGCGAACTCCAGCAGGCCCAGCGGGTCGCTGTCGCTGCTGACCATCGGCATCAGGTCGTCGATCCAGCGCTTCACGTGGGCCTGGCCCATGCGCAGCTGAATTCCGCGGTCGAACATCTCCATCATCGGCATCGGGTCGACCTCGCCGCCGTACACGCCGCTGACCGACACCGTGCCGCCGCGCCGGACCGCCTT
The DNA here is from genome assembly GCA_963828445.1 of uncultured Actinomycetes bacterium. Taxonomy (GTDB): domain Bacteria; phylum Actinomycetota; class Actinomycetes; order Streptosporangiales; family Streptosporangiaceae; genus Bog-532. The sequence goes on along the minus strand of CAWHFP010000018.1, from coordinate 68,691 downwards.
GACCGCGGTGTGCAGGGCGTCGAGCCGGTCCAGCGCGGCCTTGTCGGAGAACTTGCTGGCCGCCGCGTCGGGCAGCAGGCCGGTGGCCTTCTGGGCCAGCTCGGTGAGCTTGGTGGACCGGGGCTCGTCGTGGCCGTGGGCCTCCATGCCGACCGCGTCGATGACCGCGTCCGGGCCCCGGCCGTCGACCAGGCTCGATGAGCGTGGCCGAGGTGTCGTCGACGTCACCGGGGTCCAGCGTCTCGGCGCCGAACCGGCCCGCCGCCGCGCGCCGCTCCGGCACCGGGTCCACGCCGATGACCCGGGGCACGCCCAGCTGGCGGGCGATCCGGACCGCCAGCTGCCCCACCGGCCCCAGCCCCAGCACGGCCAGCGTGCCGCCCTCGGGCACGTCGGCGTAGGCCACGGCCTGGTAGGCGGTGGGCAGGATGTCGGACAGGTACAGGTACTGCTCGTCGGGGACGCCGTCCGGCACCTTGATCGGCCCGAACTGGGCCTGCGGCACCCGCAGGTACTCGGCCTGGCCGCCGGGCACTGACCCGTACAACGAGGTGTAGCCGAACAGGGCCGCCCCCTTGCCCTGGGACCGGACCTGGGTCGTCTCGCACTGCGCGAACAGGCCGCGGTCACACATCCAGCAGTGGCCGCAGGAGATGTTGAACGGGATCACCACCCGGTCCCCGGCCCGCAAGTGGCTGATGTCGCCGCCGACCTCCTCGACGACCCCCATGGTCTCGTGGCCGAGCACGTCGCCCGGCTTCAGGAACGGCCCCAGCACGCCGTACAGGTGCAGGTCCGACCCGCAGATCGCGGTCGAGGTGACCCGGATGACGATGTCGTTCGGTTCCTGGATCTTCGGGTCCGGTACGTCGGTGATCTCGACCTTCTCCGTGCCCTGCCATGTCAATGCTCGCATGGGCTCCAGCTACCCGGGGCCTCCCGCTGAAACCGGGCGCCGGAGCGCGGACGGCGGGTGGCCGCAGGTGTCGCGGAACAGGCGGCCGGCCAGCGCGGCCGGGTCGTGGTCACCAAGCTGCGGCGGCGGTACCGTCAGACGACGCCGCCGCCGAGGAGCACGTCATGACTGAACAGGGACCGCCCTGGCCCAAGCAGGGACCCGCCTCCTACTTCCCGTCCATCGAGAAGAAGTACGAGCGGTCGATCGCGGAGTGGCAGCAGGTCATCGCCGGCTGCGGCCTGGACAAGCACATGGCCATCGTGGGCTACCTGAAGTCCGAGCACGGGATGGGCCACGGGCACGCCAACGCGCTGGTCGGCTGGACACTCCAGGGCAACGTCGCCCGTCCCTAGCGAGGCAGGCTGGCCATGGTGCGGGCGATCTCGTCGCGGGCGACCAGGGCCAGGGTCTCGTTGATCGTCGGCCGCTCGGGCCCCATGGGTACGCGGCCCAGGTCAGCGGCACCGTCCGGCAACTCACCGGCCGCCCGGCCCGGTCCCTGGATGACCTGCTGGCCGAGACCGGCCGCTGAACCTGGGTCGGGTGATCCATTACAGAAGATCACGTAATGCCCCGGAATCAATCCTCCTGGCCGTCTGGGCCGTAGAAGGTACCTAGGTACTGCAACGGCGCCGGCCCAGAGACCACGGGGGTTTTTGAGCGACATGAACATCGCTGCCTTGTTCGCCTGGCTGCTGACCGTCGCGGGCGGCCTCATCCTGCTGATGATCTGGATCATCGAGTACGACAGCGACTTCCAGAGCTCGGCCGCGACCCGGCTGCCGGTGCCGGTGATCTCGGCCCACGCGCTGCTGGCCCTGGGCGGCCTGACCGTGTGGCTGAGCTACATCCTGATCGACCAGGACCGGCTGGCCTGGATCTCGATCGCCATCCTGGGGGTGGTGGCCGTCCTGGGGCTGACCATGGCCGCCCGCTGGGTCCCGGTGCAGCGGAACTTCGCCAAGCCCGGCCCGTCGCTGGCCAGCAAGCGCACGGTACCGCCGGAACGGAACTTCCCGGTGCCGGTGGTCATCGCCCACGGCCTGCTCGGCCTGACCACCATCGCCCTGGTCGTGTACAGCACGCTCAACAGCTGACCGGACTCCGCGCGGCGCCGGGGGCGCCGACCGGGCCTCCGGCGATGATGGGTACTCAAATTTGAGTAGTCGTGCTTTACTGCTCGGGTGAACCCGACCAGGCTGTTCGTGCTGGGCGCGCTGGCCCGGCGCGGCCCGATGTACGGCCACCAGATCCGGCGCGACGCCCGCATGGACCGCGCCGACCTGTGGTCGGACGTGCGGCCCGGGTCGCTGTACGGCGCGCTGCACCGGCTGGCGGCCGAGGGGCTGATTGAGCCGGTGCGCACCGAGCAGTCCGGCCGCCTCCCGGCCCGGACGGTGTACGCGATCACCGCCGAGGGCCGCCGCGAACTGCTGGTGCTGCGGGCCGAGGCGCTCAGCGAGGTCGCGCTCCGGCCCGATCCGGTCGACCTGGCCCTGGTCATGAGCGGCGACCTGGACCCGGGCGAACTGCGCGGCTACATCGAGGACCGGATCCGGGTCCTGACCGCGCAGGCCGCCTTCCACACCCACCAGGGCGAGCGGGCCTGGCCGGACCAGACCGCCGCCGACGACCTGGTGGTCGAGCACACCCGGCTGCGGATCGAGGCCGAACTGACCTGGCACCGGCTGGTGCTGGACCAGGCCGGAAAGCTGGTGTCATGACCATCCAGCCGATCCGGTTGCTGGGCGACCCGGTGCTGCGCACGGCCTGCGACCCGGTCACCGAGTACGGGGCCGCCCTGGCCCGGCTGGTGGACGATCTGATCGACACCGTCCAGGAACCGGGCCGGGCCGGGCTGGCCGCCAACCAGATCGGCGTCGGCCGGGCCGTCTTCGCCTACCACCTGGACGGCCGGCTCGGCTACGTGATCAACCCGGTGCTGACCGTCGGCGACGATGAAGAAGACGGCCCGGAGGGGTGCCTGAGCATCCCCGGGGTCACCGCGCTCCGGCGCCGGGCCACCCGCGCCACCGTCACCGGCACCGATCTGAACGGCGACCCCATCACGGTGACCGGCGACGGCGAAATGGCCCGGGTCCTGCAGCACGAGACCGGCCATCTGCGCGGCGAGCTGTTCATCGACGGCCTGGACCGCCGCGACCGGGCCCAGATCCTGCGCCGCTTCCGCGACCAGGCCAGCTGACCCCTTGGCGGCTGGCGCCCCCAATGACGTTCGGCCTGCTGGAGCTGTGCCGGGCCGACGCGCCCCTATCCATATTTCCGGCCGACGACTGAGCATTGACGCCCATTCTGGCACCTGCTAGCTTTTCCTTGCAGGTGCCAGGAAGGTGATCATGGACGTGGACGATCTGACCGGGCAGGGGCTGCTGCAGGTGCTGGCCACGCTGGCCAACCCGCACCGGCTGCGGGTGGTGGCGGCGCTGGCCGGAGAGCGCAACTACGTGAGCCGGCTGGCCCGGAGCCTGGGGATCAGCCGGGCGCTGCTCCAGGTGCACCTGCGCAAGCTGGAGGCGGCCGGGCTGGTGTCGGCCACCATCGAAGTCTCAGAGGACGGGAAGGCGATGAAGTTCTACGAGGTGACGCCGTTCGCGCTGCACCTGACCCCCGAGGCCATCGCCACCGCGGCGCGGACCCTGGGCCCGGACCGTGAACGGCCGGACCGCGAACTGGAGGCGGGCGCGCGATGAAGGCGAGAACGCCGGCCGAGACGGGCATCTTCTGCCTGACCGGCCTGATCGCGCTGGCCCTGGTGCTGTTCGGGCTGCACAACGCGGGCGCCAACGGCAAGACGGTGGTGTGGGTGGTGCTGGCCGTGTCGCTCGGGGCCGGGATGGTGGCGCTGGCGCGGGCATTGATGTTCAAGCGCAAGGTCCAGGCCGAGCTGGCCGGCGGGGAGCAGTACCGGGCCCTGGCCGAGGAGTACCGCCGGCTGGCCGACCTGGCCATCACGGCCCAGGAGCACACCGACCTCAAGCTGGGCGAGGTGACCGCCCAGCTCGACCACTTGCGCGATCAGAGCGATTCGCTGCAGAAGATCCTCAAGGAAGTCGAGTAGCCCCGGACGGCAGTTGAGGATCCAGGTCAGTCGCGCAGGAAAGCAATCAGCGAGCTGGCCAGTCCCGCGGATCTTTCTTCGGGCGGTGCTGGGCGAGGTGCTGGCCCGGGCCGAATTCGTGGCCGGGCACGTCGAGGCCAGCCTGGAGCACTGCCAGGCCGCGGCCCGGCTGGCCGAGCGCGGCCGCCGCTTCCTTGGGCCGCAGGCCGGCCAGGTCGACCAGCTCGATCACGGCCCGGTCCGCCTCCGGCAGCGCGGCCAGCCAGCTGGCGGAGCTGGTGCTCTGCTGGCTGTAGGCCTGGCTGTGGGAGGGCCCCTTCCCGCAGGAAGGGGCCGGCTGATCATCAGCCGGAATTCAGCCTGGGAGCTGGTCGAAGACCTCGGTCTTGAGGCGGGCCAGCTTGTCGGCGCGCTCGCCGACGGTGGCGCCGAGGTTCCAGTCGGGCAGGATGAACTCGTCGAAGCCGAGGTCGGTGAACTGGCCGAGCTGGTCGATCAGCTGCTGGGGCGAGCCGGCCAGGGTGCGGCCCGACGGCGGACCGCTGCCGTCCAGGTCGATGAGGGCGTTGACCGAGGTCCACATGGTGGCCGGGTCACGGCCGGTCTGCTCGCAGGCCTCGCGCAGCCCGCGGCAGCGGTCGGCCAGGTCCGGGGCCTGCCAGGTGTTCCACTCGCTGGCGTACCGGGCGGTGATGCGGAGCATGCGCGGCCCCTTGGTCCCGACCAGCAGCGGCAGCGGCGACTGGACCGGCTTGGGGTCGCAGGGGGCGTCGGTGATGTCGTAGAACTCGCCGTGGAACGTGGTCGAGTCCTCGGCCAGCAGCGAGCGGACGATCGTGATCGCCTCTTCGAACCGGCTGACCCGCTTACCCGGCGGTTCGAGTTCGATGCCGTAGGCGTGGTGTTCGTTGATCTGCCAGCCCGCGCCGATCCCGAGCACCAGCCGGCCGGCCGACAGCTGGTCGATGGCGGCGGCCCGGTTGGCCAGCAGGGCCGGGTGGTGGACCGAGGTCGGCGAGACCAGCGTCCCGATCCGGACCCGGTCGGTCACCGCGGCCACGGCGGGCAGCAGCGCCCAGCACTCGTAGACGTCGCCGCGGGCCGGGGTGGTGTCGCCGGTGTCGGGCATGTAGTGGTCGGCCAGCCAGACGCCGTACCAGCCGTTGGCCTCGGCCGCCTGAGCCTCCTCAAGGAGCTCAGCAGGCACACGGTTGTTGCGGGGCCACCAGGAGAACTTCACACTCCAACTCTAGAGAACCGCTTGCCCCTTGATATCTCGGCGTGTTCGTCGGTACATTACTCAAGTAATGAACCGATGAGCCGTAGAGGAGGTGGGAGCCGTGCCCGAGATGGCGGGTCTCGACGAAGGAACGCCGCTGTTCACGCAGATCGCCGACCGGCTGGCGGCCGAGATCGCCGACGGCGGTCTGGCCGAGGGTGAGCGGGTGCCGTCCACCAACGAACTGGCCGCCTTCTACCGGATCAACCCGGCCACCGCGGCCAAGGGCATCAACCTGCTCGCCGACGACGGCCTGCTGGAAAAGCGCCGCGGCATCGGCATGTTCGTCGCGGCCGGCGCGCGCCAGCGGCTGCTCGGGCAGCGCCGCGAGCAGTTCACCGAGCGCTACCTGCGGCCGCTGCTGACCGAGGCGACCCGGCTGGGCATCGACGCCGGGGAACTGATCGGGCTGATCTCGGACTTCGCCCGCCAGCAGGCCGGCGACACCATGGCCAGCCCGGCCCGGGCCGGCTCAGGACAGGGTGTGCCGGTATGACCCCCGCGATCTCGGTGGCCGGCCTGACCCGGCACTACCGCGACCAGGTCGCCCTCGACCACGTGAGCCTCGAACTCGAAACCGGGTCGATCACCGGGCTGCTCGGCCGCAACGGCGCGGGCAAGACCACGCTGCTGCGCATCCTGGCCGGGCAGGAGTTCCCGTCGTCGGGCGACGTCCGGGTGCTCGGCGCGGCACCCGCCGAGAACGACCAGGTGCTGCGGCGCATGGTGTTCGTTCGCGAGGACCAGGCCTATCCCGACTTCAAGGTCGGCCACGCGCTGCGGGCCGCGTCCTGGTTCTACCCCAACTGGGACGGCGAGCTGGCCGGGACGCTGGCCGAGGACTTCAACCTGCGGCCCAAGAAGCCGATCAAGAAGCTGTCGCGCGGTCTGCGGTCCGCCCTCGGCATCACCATCGGGCTGGCCGCGCGGGCCGAGGTGACCCTGTTCGACGAGCCCTACGCGGGGCTGGACGCGGTGGCCCGGCAGATCTTCTACGACCGGCTGCTGGCCGACTACGCCGAATTCCCCCGCACGATCCTGCTGTCCACCCACCTGATCGACGAGGCGGCCGCGCTGTTCGAGAGCGTGGTCGTCATCGACCAGGGCCGGGTCGTGCTCGAGGCCGCCGCCGACGGCCTGCGCGGCGTGGCCACCACGGTGAGCGGCCCGGTGCTGGCGGTGGACGAGTTCACCACCGGCCGGGCGGTCTGGAACCGGCGTCGCCTGGGGTCCCAGGCCTCGGTGGTCATGGTCGGGCCGCTCAACGAGGCCGACCGGGCCGAGGCTCAGTCGCTGGGCCTGGACCTGGTGCCGCTGACCCTGCAGCAACTGGTGGTGCACGCGGCCGGCTGGCCAGGCGCCCCCGGGCCGGGCGCCGCCGCGCCCGCCAACCCGGAGGAGGTGAGCGCATGAGAACCCTGGTCAAGGTGGCCCGGTACCACCTGGTGCAGCCGTGGCAGTACCTGGTGGTGCCGTGGGGGGTCCTGACGTTCAGCTTCCTGGTCTCGCTGATCGTCTACGCGATCGTCCCGGCCGACCACCACACGGTGGTGACCGCGCACGGTTCCGTCTCGGTGCTGAACACCCGCTACACCGGGGCGTCGTCCAGCTTCTTCATCTACTTCCTGGTCCTGGGCATCCAGAGCATCGGCCGGTCGCTGCCGTTCGGCCTGGCCCTGGGCCTGAGCCGCCGCACCTACTACACCGGTACCGCCCTGCTCGCGGTCGGGCTCTCCTTCGTCAACGGGCTGATGCTGGCCATCTTCCAGGTCATCGAGCATGCCACCAACGGCTGGGGCGTGCAGATGAGCTTCTTCCGCATCGCCTTCGTGCTCATCGGGCCCTGGTACCTGACCTGGCTGTCCACGTTTCGTCGGGCTGACCCTGCTGTTCGTGTACGGGATGTGGTACGGGATCGTCTACCGGCGCTGGGGTGCGCTCGGCACCATCGCGTTCATCGCGGCCCAGGTCACGGTGGCCCTCGGGGCTGTGGTCATCATCAGCCTGGCCCACGGCTGGACCGGGGTCGGCCACTTCTTCACCGGCCTGACCGCGGCCGGGCTGACCGGGCTGCTGGCCGTGCTGGCGGTGGCCCTGCTGGCGGGCGGCCACGCCACCATCCGGCGCGCGGCGATCTGACCGCGACGAGCTGAGGAGCATGATGATCCCCGTCATCCCGGTGCCGGTCTTCCCCGCGTCCGACCTGGACCCGGTGTTCGGGCCGGACCTGCGGGCGTCGGACTTCGACCGCGACGTGGCCGCGGACATGCTGTGCGCGGCCGTGGCCGACGGCCGCATCAGCCTGGCCGAACTGGACCAGCGGCTGGAGAACGTGCTGTCGGCCCGGACGCTGCGGGAAATCGCCCGGGTCATGTCCGACCTGCCCGGTGACGGGCTGCCCGGTGACGGGCTACCCGGTGACGGGCCGCCCGCGCCAATCAGGCCAGCACGGGTCAGGCCCGCACGGGTCCCGGCCCGGAGGCCTGTCCCGTCTGAGCGCTGGCTGCTTCTGCAGTCTCTGCTGGCTCCGGCGCCGGCAGGCGCGGCCGGGCCAGGATGAACACCGCGACCGCGGCCAGCAGGCCGAAGCCGGCCGCGACGGCGTAGGCCAGGTCGAGGCCGTCGGCGAAGGCCCGGTGCACCACCGGGGCCAGGGCCGGGGTCCGGGCCAGCACGGCCTGGGCCTGGCCGCCGCTCAGGGTGGCCGACAGCCCCGGGCCGGCCGCGTGGGTCAGCCCGGACCGGAACACCTCACCGAGCACCGCGATCCCGAACGCGTAGCCGAGCTGGCGGAACGCGTTCAGCGCCCCACCCGCCATGCCCGCGCGCTGCCAGGGCACGGCGGCCATGGCGGTCGAGTTGAGCGAGGCCAGGGCCAGGCCGGCCCCGATCCCCACCAGCACCAGGCCGGGGATGACCACGGGCCAGCTCGAGTTCTGCCGGACGATCGCCTGGGCCAGCGCGCCGATCGCGATCAGCAGCAGCCCGGTGCCGACCATCCAGCGCGGTGAGGTCCGGTGCAGAAACCGGCCGACCTGCCCGGCGACCAGGAACACGGCCGCGGCCGACGGCAGCAGGACCAGCCCGGCCTGGATCGCACTCAGGCCGAGCACCGACTGCAGCCACAGCGACTGGTAGGTCATGGGCGCCCAGGCGGCCGCGGACAGCAGCGCCGCCCCCAGCACCATCGCGGTGAAGACCGGGTTCTTGAACAGGCCCAGGTCGAGCATGGGGGTGGCGCTGCGGCGCTCGGCCACGACGAACGCCACCGCGGCCAGCACGGCCACCACGATCAGCGTGATCGTCTCGCCCGAGGCCCAGCCGCCCCGGATCAGGGCATAGGTGAGGGCCGCCACGGCCACGGTGAACGACACCATGCCCGGCAGGTCCACCGGCCGGGGGTGCGGGTCGCGGGACTCGGTCACGACCCGCAGGGTCAGCGTGACCGCGACCACGCTGACCGGCAGGTTGACCAGGAAGATCCAGCGCCAGCCGAAGCTGGCGGTGAGCAGCCCGCCGAGGATCGGCCCGATCGCGGACGCCGCCCCGGCCACCGCCGACCAGGTCCCGAAGGCGATGCCCCGGTCCCGGTCCGTGTAGGTGTTGCTGATCAGGGCCATCGTGGTGGCGAACATCGCGGCCCCGCCCAGGCCCTGGACCCCGCGGGCCGCGAGCAGCACCCCGACGTTCGGCGCGAGCCCGCAGGTCAGGCTGGACAGCGCGAACAGCACGAGACCGGCGGCGTAGACCCGGCGGCGGCCGAGCCGGTCGGCCACCGCGCCCACGGTCAGCACCAGGGCCCCGAGCACCAGCGCGTACAGGTCGATGACCCACTGCAGGTCGCTGAAGGTGGTCTTCAGCTCCCGCGCCATGTCCGGCAGCGCCACGTTCACGATCGTCACGTCGACCAGGAGCATGAACGTGCCGGTGCACACCGCCACCAGCGGCCACCACTTGCGCATTGACGTGTTCCCTTCCGGAGACTCCCCTAGTTTCCTCGACACAGGTTCGGCCACGCCAGGCCCTTTCTGATAGCTACTTCCGTATCGACGCCGGTTCTCGACATTTGTTAGCGTTCCTGGGTGGAAAGCATCATGGTTGACGATCTCGACCGGCAGCTGGCCCAGTGCCTGGCCACCGAGGGCCGCGCCTCGTTCAGTGCCATCGCCGAGGTCCTGGGGGTCTCCGACCAGACGGTGGCCCGCCGGTACCGGCGGCTCCGGTCGGCGGGCCTGCTGCGCGTGGTCGGGCTCAAGTGGGACCGGTCCCCCCACGCCGGGCACTGGTTCCTGCGGCTGCGCTGCGTGCCCGGCTCCGGCGAGACCATCGCCGCCACCCTGGCCGAGCGCCGGGACACGGCCTGGGTCCAGTTGCTCTCCGGTGACACCGAGGTGCTGTGCGCGCTGCGCGAGGACGGCTCCGGCGGCTCGGAGTCGCTGCTGGCCCGGCTGCCCCGGTCCAGCCGGATCGTCGAGGTCAGCGCCTACTCGCGGCTGCACATCTTCACCCGCGGCGAGGACGCGCTCGGCTTCATCGACGCGCTGCCCGGCGAGCGGGTCGAGTCGCTGCGCTTCGCCGCCTGCGCGGGGCCGGACGGAGCCGGTCCGGCGGAGGCCATCGAGGTCACCGAGCTGGACCAGGCCCTGTTCGCGGCGCTGGCCCGGGACGGCCGGACCCCCTACGCCGACCTGGCCACCGGGACCGGGTGGTCGGAGACCAGGGTGCGGCGCCGGATGGACCAGTTGCGCGCGGCCGGAATGCTCTACTTCAAGCTGGAGCTGGACCGGCCGACGTTCGGTTTCCACAGTGCGGCCTGGCTGTGGCTGTCGGTGCCACCGTCCTACCTGGCCGAGACCGGCGCCGCGCTGGCCAAGTTCCCGGAGATCGCCCACGCCTACGCCACCACCGGGCCGGCCAACCTGGCCGCCTGCGCCATCTGCCGCGACGAGGAGTCGCTGTACCAGTTCCTGACGGCCAAGGTCGGCGGCCTGCCCGGGGTCGAGCGGCTGGAGACCTCGCCGATCATCCGCACGGTCAAGCAGGCCTCTCCCATCATGCTGCCGGGGCGGGCATCATAGGGATCATGGATCCTGATGCCCGGACCCGGGCCGCGATCGAAGAACACTGGCAAGCTTCCGAACGCGGGGACTCCGAGACCGAGCACGCCATCTACGCCGAAGACGGCATCCTCGACTACCCCCAGTCCGGGGAGCGGTTCCGGAGCCGGGCCACGATCGCGGCCCAGCGCGGCGGGCACCCGGCCGAACGGCATTTCACCGTCCAGCGGATCACCGGCCACGGGGACCTGTGGGTCAGCGAGTGCGTCATCACCTACGACGGCGTGCCCACCCACTCGGTGAGCATCATGGAGTTCGCCGGCCAGCACGTGGCCCACGAGACCCAGTACTTCGCCGACCCGTTCGGCGCCCCGGCCTGGCGGGCGGCGCTGGCCGAGCCGATGCCGGGCCGGACCATCACCCAGGCCTGAACCACGACCTGAGCTGTGACCTGGTCCGGGACCTGAGCTGGGGCCAGGCGCCACGGACGCGCAGGAACAGGCCGGCCAGCGCCAGCAGGGTGGCCGCCAGCGCCACCCAGGTCCACACCCGGCCGAAGCCGGTGATCCCGCTCACCCCAGCCACCGGGCCGACGGTGAAACTGCACGCGGCGTACATGCCGAGCGGGAAGACCGTGGCCCAGCGGCGGATGTCGTAGCCCGGCCGCGGCCGGGCCACCTCACCGGCGATCAGGACCGGGAGCCAGGCCAGGGCCAGGCACCACAGCACCAGGGTGCCGGTGCTGAGCACCTGGTGCTCGGGGCCGAACCACCCCAGGGCCCCGGCCGCCTTGGTGATCAGGCCGGCCGACAGCGCCGAGATGGCCAGTGCTCCCCCGGCGACCCAGTGGTCGCCGGACCCGCTCAGCAGCTGGCGCCGGTCGAACCGGGCCAGGGTGAAGGCGTAGAGGGCCAGCCCGAGCAGCAGGAACACGATGGCCACGACGACCAGCCACCCGGCCCGGTACGAGATGGCCAGCGTGGCCCCCAGCACGGCCAGGCCGTCGGTGGCCACCCCGGCCACGAAGGACGTCCCGTTCGTCGGGATCTGCCAGTGCGCCAGCACCGGCCCCAGCAGCACTACCCAGCCGGCCAGGGCCACGGCCAGCAGGACCGCGCCCGCCAGCGGCCAGCCGCGCTGGGCGAACCGGGTCCCGAGCACGGCGGTGGCCGCCACCGCGGCCAGCGCCACCGGCGCGGTCGCCTCGCGGGAGAACCGACCCCGCTGGCAGGCCAGGGGCGCGGCCAGCACGGTGACCAGCAGCAGCCAGACGGCGGCCGCGAACCACTGCAGGATCGCCGAGAGCACGGCCTGGTGGTCCAGGGCCAGGTCGATCGAGACGACCCCGCAGCTCATGACGATCGTCCACGATGCCAGCGGGACCATATCCCCACGCTCGCACGTCTGGCCGGCCAGGCCGGGGCCGACCCCGAGTCTTGCCCGGCACCCGGGCCCGCAGCCTTCGATATAAATGAAATGACACAAATTTGTGTTATCTCAGATGTTCGAGTAACTTGTTGCACATGCCGACCGACGCCGAGATCACGTTCGCGGACCACACCGGGCGGTTCTACGCCCGCCGGTACGGGATGGCGCCCGTGGTCGGGCGGCTGCTGGGTTACCTGATGATCTGCGAACCGCGCGAGCAGAGCATCGCCGACCTGGCCGATGCCCTGCTGGCCAGCCGGAGCGCCATCGCCGGCGCGGTGAAGTCCCTGGAGCAGCTGGGGCTGGTCCGCCGGTCGCGGGCCGCGGGCGAGCGGATGGACCGGGTCAGCATCGACCTGACCTCCCAGCGGGCGTTCGGGTTCGACCCCACCGAGTACATGGAGCAGGGCGTGCTGGCCCGCGAGGGCCTGGCCATGCTGGCCGACGCGCCGCCCGAGCGCCGGATCGTGCTGCTGCACTGGGCCGCGTTCGCGGACTGGCTGACGGCACGGATGCCCGAGTGGGAGAAGGACTGGAACGCCCACCGCGACACCCTGCGGGCGCGGGGCGAACTCCCCGACCCGACCGATATCTGACCTCAAGGAGCCATGATGACCTCCTCCAGCGCGGCGGTCACCGCCCGCGGGATACGCAAGTCCTTTGGCGAGCACGTGGTGCTCGACGACGTGGACCTGGAGGTGGGCCCGGGCACGATCTTCGCCCTGCTCGGGCCGAACGGGGCGGGCAAGACCACGATCGTCCGCATCCTGTCCACGCTGATCCGGGCCGACGCCGGGACCATCCAGGTGGCCGGGCACGACCTGGCCACCGACCCGGAAGGGGTACGGGCCGCGATCGGCGTGACCGGCCAGTTCTCGGCGGTGGACAACCTGCTCACCGGCGAGGAGAACCTGCAGCTCATGGCCGACCTGCGGCACCTCGGCCGGACCGCCGGACGGCAACGGGTGGCCGAGCTGCTGGACCGCTTCGACCTCACCGACGCCGCCCGCAAGCCGCTGTCGGCCTACTCCGGTGGCATGCGGCGGCGGCTGGACCTGGCCATGACCCTGGTCGGCCGCCCGCAGCTGATCTTCCTGGACGAGCCCACCACCGGCCTCGACCCGCGCAGCCGCCGGACCATGTGGCAGATCATCGCCGAGCTGGCCGCGGACGGGGTCACGATCTTCCTCACCACCCAGTACCTCGATGAGGCCGACCACCTGGCCGGCCGGGTGGCCGTGCTCGACCACGGCCACATCGTCACCGAGGGCACCCCGGACGAGCTCAAGCGGCGCATCCCGGGCGGGCACGTCCAGCTCCGGTTCGCTGACCAGCTCCAGCTCAGCGCGGCCGCCGCCCTGCTCCCGGACGCCACCGCCGACCCCGATCAGCTGAGCCTGCAGGTCTACGGCGACGGCAGCGTCACCGCCGTCCGTGACCTGCTCAACCAGCTGGCCGCGGCCGGTATCGGCGCCGAACGGCTGTCGATCCACACCCCGGACCTGGACGACGTGTTCTTCGCCGTCACCGGGCACCCGGCCGAGAACGACCGCACCAACCCGACCGCCGAACCCGACCGCGAGAAAGCGTCCCAGTCATGAGCACCGCCACCCTCGGCTACACCGTGACCGACTCGGCCACGATGCTGCGCCGCAACCTCAAGCACCAGCTGCGCTACCCGTCCCTGACCCTGATGCTGGCCGCCTTCCCCATCGTGTTCCTGCTGCTGTTCGTGTACGTGTTCGGCGGCCAGCTGGGGTCCGGGCTGGGCGCCGGGCTCGCGGCGGGCGGGGCCCACCCGGGCCGGCACGCCTACCTGATCTACGTCGTGCCCGGCATCCTGATCGTCACGGTGGCCTCGGTCGCCCTGGGCACCGCCATCTCCGTCGCCTCCGACATGACCGAGGGCATCATCGACCGGTTCCGGACCATGTCGATCGCGCGCGGCGCGGTGCTGACCGGCCACGTGATCGGGACGCTGCTGCAGACCCTGCTCGTGCTGGTCCTGGTGACCGGGGTGTCGCTGGCCCTCGGGTTCCGGTCGTCGGCCGGCCCGCTGGCCTGGCTGGCCACGGCCGGGATCCTGGCCCTGTTCGCGCTGGCCCTGATCTGGCTGTCGACCGCCCTGGGCCTGGCCGCCAAGAGCGTCGAGACGGCCAGCAACACCCCGATGTTCATGACCTTGCTGCCGTTCCTGTCCAGCGCCTTCGTGCCCACCGCGTCCATGCCCGTCGGCTTGCGCCAGTTCGCCGAGTACCAGCCGTTCACGCCGGTCACCCAGACCGTCCGTGGCCTGATCACCGGGGGCCCGGTCGGCGTCCACGCCATCGCCGCCGTGGCCTGGAGCGTCGGCATCGCGCTGGCCTGCTACCTGTGGTCCATCCGGCTCTACAACAACCGCCAGGTCGCCGGCTGACCACGGGCCGGGTGACAATGGCCGGGTGACCGACGAGGTTGTGACCGAGCAGGTCGACTACTACCGCCGCCGGGCCGCCGAGTACGACGCGACCGCCTACGGCGACGTGGCCGCGGCCCGGACCCGGATCGCCCGGCTGGTCGCGGAGATGCGCCGGCCGGCCGGGTGCTGGAGATCGCCTGCGGAACCGGGCTGTGGACCGAGGCGCTGGCCGGCTGGGCTGACCAGCTGACGGCCATCGACGCGGCGCCCGAGGCGGTGGCCATCGCCCGCGACCGGGTCCGGGCGGCCAACGTCCGCTTCGAGGTGGCCGACGTCTTCTCCGGGCGGCCCGGGACCCTCTCCGGCGGGCCCGGGACCCGGTTCGACATGATCTTCTTTTCGGCCTGGCTCTCGCACGTGCCGGCCAGCCGGTTCGCGGCGTTCTGGCAGTTGCTGCGCGACCTGCTGGCCGGCCACGGGCGGGTGCTGTTCATCGACGAACACGTCGACGAACGCGGCAAGGAGGCCTACCTGCCCGGCCAGGACGACGTGGTGGAACGGCGGCTGAACGACGGCCGCCGGTTCCGGGTGGTCAAGAACTTCGTGGACCCGGCCGGCCTCGAACGCCGGCTGGGCCAGCTCGGCTGGGACGCCGAGATCGGCCGGGACGGGCCCGACTGGGTCCGCGGCGAGGCCCGCCCCCGGCGGTAACACCGCGCGATAACACCGGGCGATAACACCGCGCGGTAGCGCCGCAACCGTTCTGCACCGGCGCGAGATCCGGGGTCGCTACCGGGCCAGCCGACCTTGGCAGCATGAGATTGCCGAATGTCGCCACCCTGGCCGCGACCGCCGCCCTGGCCTCGGCCACGCTGGCCCCGCTGGCGCTGTCATCGACCACGGCCAGCGCCGCCACGACCGCGCCCCCCGTGATGAGCTCGACCTTCCTCCAGCCGAGCGGCACGACCATCGGCTGGGCCACCAAGCAGTACGCCAGCGAGATCGCGCTCGAACGCGCGGCCGGCATCACCGGGATCATCGACCAGTGGACCGTCGACGAGGACGCCAACCAGGCCTACTACCCGGACGCGGCCGGCTGGTACCCGCGCGCCAGCGACATGACCGACCCGCTGCTGACGGCGGCGGGCCAGGCCGGGGACACGGTCTGGCTCGGCCTGGCCAACGTGTCGGCCTGGCAGGCGCACGCCGGCGACACCAAGTGGCTGAACAACCAGCTGTACGTGGACGAGCAGACCGCCGACCAGCTGTACAAGCTGTACGGCTCGGCCAAGGCGTTCAGGGGCTGGTACGTGCCGTTCGAGGTCAGCGACCAGCAGCTCGGCACGGCGGCCGACGCCGGCCCGATGAAGTCGTTCTTCGGCTCCCTGGTCAGCTACCTGCACAGCCACGACGGCGGCAAGCCGGTCATGACCTCACCGACCTACGAGCACCTCACCCAGAGCCCGGCCACGTTCGCGGCCTCCGTGCGCAGCGTCCTGGGCCGCTTCGACGTCATCGACGTTCAGGACAGCGGCGGCAGCGGCTACGAGCAGCCGTCCGACATCAGCAACTGGTTCACCGCCCTGCACCAGGCGCTGGCCGGGACCGGCAGCGCGCTCTGGGACGACCCCGACCTGTTCTCGGCGGCCAACCACGGCGGCCCGATGGCCCCGGCCCAGCTGCAGGCCAACCTGAAGGCCGCCTACGGGCAGGTCAGTGCCTACTCCGGGTTCTCCTTCACCACCCAGCTGGACCCGAACCTGATCGGGACCAGTTCCTACTACACCGCCTACCAGTCCTACGAGCGCAAGCAGTCCTAGTCCCTGGTCCCGGACGGCCCGGTCCCAGCATCGGGCCGATCGGTCTGGGCGGCCGGGTCGGGCTCGGCGGGCTTGACCGGGTTGAGCCGCCACCACAGCAGGAACAGGATGCCCAGGATGAGCATGCCGATGCCCATCCACAGGTTGATGTTGATGTGGTCGGCCTTGGCCAGGTTGGCCTTGGAGGTGAAGCTCCCGGCCACGATGAGCATGATCCCGTAGAGGACGAACAGGCCGCCGATCAGCGAGCGCAGGTCGAACAGCCGGGCCGCCGCTGACTTCGGGGCGGTGGTGGTGCCGGTTTCCGGTGTCTCGGACATGGTGTGCCCCTCCCTACGCGAAGACGATGGACAGCACGAGGACGATGAGCAGCGCGGTGCCGCCGAGCAGCTTGGGCGACGCCCACCAGGCCGGCTTGGGCACCGTCGACGGGTCGGGCGCGTCCGGGCTGGGGATACCCCAGACCAGGCCGCCCAGCTCGGAGACTGGCTTGGGCTTGGTCACCAGGGTGACGATCACCGTGACCACCAGGTCGGCCACGAAGGCGGTGATGGCCCCGTAGAAGTTGAGCATCTGGGCGTTGATGGTGGCGTGGGTCGGGTCCAGCACCTGGTGCGGGTAGAAGTAGCCGATGTGGTAGCCGGCGAAGTGCATGACGGCGGCGCCGATCGTCCCGGCCGCCAGCCCGGCCACGCCCGACCACGGCGTGGTCCGCTTCCAGAACATGGCCACGATGAACGTGGCGAACAACGGGGCGTTGAAGAACGAGAACAGCAACTGGATGTAGTTCATGATGTTGCTGTAGCCGGAGGCGATGAACGCGGTGCCGATCCCGATCAGGATGCCGACCACCGTGACCACCCGCCCGACCCGCAGGTAGTACCGGTCCTGGCGGCCGCGCCGGACGTAGGTCTGCCAGATGTCGTAGGTGAACACGGTGTTGAACGAGCTGACGTTGGCGGCCATGCCGGCCATGAACGCGGCCAGCAGGCCGGCCAGGGCCACCCCGAGCGCGCCGTTGGGCAGGTACTTGCCCATCAGCAGCGGGATCGCGTCGTTGTAGGGGGCGCCCTTGGGCGTGCCCAGCTTGGGGATGACGGCCAGCGCGATCAGGCCCGGGATGATGGTCAGGCCGGGAATGAAGATCTTGGGGAACGCCCCGATCAGCGGGGTCCGCTGGGCCGCGGACAGGTCCTTGGCCGACAGGGCCCGCTGCACCTCGGCGAAGTTCGTGGTCCAGTACCCGAACGACAGCACGAAGCCGAGGCCCATGATGATGCCGATCCAGTCGCCGAGCGGGTTGGTCCAGTGCGGGACGCCGACGCCGCCCCAGGTCGAGAAGGCCTTGGCCCCGAGCGCGGTGTGATCGATGTGGGTCTTCAGGCCGCCGTAGCCGCCGACGGCGTGCAGCCCGATGATCACCAGCGGGACCAGCCCGGCGATGATCACGAAGAACTGCAGCACCTCGTTGTAGATGGCGCCCGAGAGGCCGCCGAGGGTGATGTAGGCCAGCACGAACACCGCCGACACCGCGACCGACAGCCAGATCGGCCAGCCGATCAGCGCGTTGATGACCAGGGCCAGGGCGTACAGGTTCACCCCGGCGGTCAGCACCGCGGCCAGCGCGAAGGTCAGCGCGTTGAACAGGTGGGTGGCCGGGTTGAACCGGCGGAGCAGGAACTCCGGCACGCTGCGGACCCGGGACCCGTAGTAGAAGGGCATCATCACGACGCCCAGGAACACCATGGCCGGGACCGCGCCGATCCAGTAGAAGTGCACGGTCGGCAGGCCGTACTGGGCGCCGTTGGCGGCCATGCCCAGGATCTCGATGGCGCCCAGGTTGGCGGAGATGAAGGCCAGGCCGGTCACCCAGGCCGGCAGCGACCGGCCCGAGAGCAGGAAGTCCTCGCTGGTGGCCACGGCCCGGCGGGCGAACACCCCGATCGCGATGACCAGCGCGAAGTAGATGCCCAGAATCGTGTAGTCGAACGGATTGACATGCAGCCTCAGCAACCCGCTTCACCTCCTCGTGAGCGGCCGGTCCGTCGCGAGGCTGAATGAACGTTCGACCAGCGGATCGGACCTTCAATGTTGCCGGGGGTTTTACCCAGGTTTGGCACAGATGATGTCTGGAGGTTGCCTTCAGCTCACCCGGAGATGCGCGGGTACTCTGGGCCGGTGTTTTCGCCCCGGGGCCCGTCGCTGCGTGAGCTGGCCACGCAGGCGCTGTCCTCGGTCGAGGGCGGCTACGACCGGCTGGCCCCGAAGTTCGACCACACCCCGTTCCGGACCCACGACGCCATCCTCGGCGCCACCACCACGGCCCTGCGCCGGTTGGGCCCGTTCGGCCCGGGACTGGACGTGTGCTGCGGTACCGGCGCGGGCCGGGCGGTCCTGGCCTCGGTGTGCCAGGGGCCGATCACGGGAGTCGACTTCAGCGCGGGCATGCTGGCTCAGGCCCGCCGGACGGAGGCGGGCCCGGACGCGGGCCCGGGCCGGGGCGCCGCGTGGGTCCGGGCCGACGCCCGGGAACTGCCGTTCACGGCCGCGTTCGGGCTGGCGGTCAGCTTCGGGGCGCTGGGGCACTTCCAGCCCGCGGAACGGCCCGCGCTGTTCGCCGGCGTGTACCGGGCCCTGCGCCCGGGCGGGCTGTTCGCCGTCCCGCTGGCGGCGCCGCCGCCGGTCAGGTCCCGCGGCTACTGGGCTCTGCTCGGGTTCGACCTGGCCATGCGGGCCCGCAACGCGCTGTGGCGGCCCCCGTTCGTGATGTACTACCGCACCGCCCCGTGGCCCGCGGTCCGCGCCGACCTGGCCGCGGCCGGGTTCGCGGTGACGCTGGTGCCCCTGCCCGGACTGGGGCAGCGCCCGGACGGCAGCCCGCGCTACGGGCTCGCGCTGGCCCGCAAGCCCGGCTGACACCCGATCGGGCGTCATGACAGGCCACCCCCGGTCGGGAATCCTGACGGTGCGTGGGCCCACGACCTTAGGGCGTAACGGTGACTGACCTTGCCGACCGGTGCCGGTGCGTCCTGGGGTACCTCTGGGGAGGGGGGCTTGGGTGACTCGGGCCATTCACTGACCCGGGCCACCCAAGCTGGGCTTTCCCGCCGGGTGCGGCTGATCGGCGGGGGCGCGGGCGAATGATTCGTACGGTGTGATCTCGCCCGGTCTGATCACGCCGTCCTCGATCGCCCGGGCCAGCAGCGCGTCCTTGCTGGCCGCGGCGCGCCCGGTGGCCGCGTACTTGGCCCGGGCCCGGCTGATGTACTGCCGGACCGTGTTCTCGCTGATCGACATGCGCCGGGCCACCGAGGCCTTCGACATGCCCTGGAACCACAGCAGCAGGACCTGCAGCTCCTGCTGGGACAGGGCCGGGCGGGCCGGGCGCTGGTCGGCCAGCATGGCCCGGGCCTGGGACCGGGTCACGTACGGCCGGTCGGCCGCCGCCGCCAGCACGGCCTCGACCAGATGTTCGCGGCCTTCGTCCTTGGACACGTAGGCGTGGGCGCCGTCGTCCAGCGTCTCCATCACGATGGCCGGATCGGTGTGCCCGGAGAAGGCCACCACCCGGTAGCCGGCCGCCACCAGCCCGGGGATCTGCGCGGTGACCAGCTCGCCGGCCAGTTCCAGGTCCAGGATGACCACGTCCACCGACGGCGGCGCCCCGGCCCGGAACGCGGTCAGGTCGGGCGCGGTCTGGACCAGCTCGACCCGCTGGCCGGGATCGGACCGGATCCAGGACGCCACTCCCTCGGTGACGACCGGGTGGTCTTCCACGACCGCCACGGTCACGTGCTGTCCCATCGCACCTCCGCCCAGAGCATGCCACCGTCCTGCTGCTGCTGAATCGCGACCCCCTCGCCGCCCGCGGGCAGCGCGACGACCGCGCCGGTATCGGCCACGAAGCTGACCGCGATGCCGGCCGCCACCGTAGCCAGGGTGATCCGGGTCTGGCTGCGGGCCGCGGTCAGGATCGAGATGGCCGCGTCGGTGATCACCCGCCGGGCCGGGCCCGGCACCGGGGGCAGCGTCCCGGCCGTCTCGATGTCGACGGCCACCCCGCGCCGCTCGGCCACGTCGGCGCTGGCGTGCAGCTCGTGCACCAGCGACCCGGGGACCTCGTCGCCCTCGGCCAGCAGCCGGCGCAGCCGGGCGGCCTGGATCGCGCACCGGCTGCGGATCAGCGGGTCGCCGGGGTCGGCCGCGCCGGCGGCCAGCTCGGCGACCAGCGGGACGGCGCTTTCCTGCAGGGCCAGCCAGCGGTCGTGCCGGGCGGCCGCGACCGCCGCCGCGGTGGCCTGCCGGTCGCGGGCCGCGTGCTCGCGGCGGGCCGCCGCGGCGGCCTGGTCGGCGGCGACGTTCAGGGCCCGGACGCCGGCCGCCACCGCCACCTGGGCCCCGGTCGACCAGGCCAGCAGGGCCAGGAAGCCGGCCAGGTCGGTGCGGTGCAGCCCGTCCGCCACCTGCACGCCCAGGGTGGCCAGCGCCTCGGCGGCCAGGAACCAGGCCAGCTCGGCGAACCGGCGGCGGAGCAGGACCAGCACGCCGGTCCAGCCGGCGCTCCCCCAGGCCCAGTTGAGGGCCAGCATCTGGTGAGCGGGGCTGGCCGCCGCCGCGGCCGTGCTGGCGGCCAGCGCCACCAGGGCGATCAGCCAGGCCAGGCGCCAGCCGGCCGTTCCCCGCAGGACCAGGACCGACCCGGCCGCGATGGCCACCGCCATGACCAGCCACATGGCGACCTGGAAGGCGAACGAGCCGTAGGACGGCCGGTCGTGCAGCAACTGGCCGCCCGCCCCGGCC
The DNA here is from genome assembly GCA_963828445.1 of uncultured Actinomycetes bacterium. GTDB lineage: Bacteria > Actinomycetota > Actinomycetes > Streptosporangiales > Streptosporangiaceae > Bog-532. Next base: position 47,872 of record CAWHFP010000018.1, on the reverse strand, counting down.
AGATGCCAGCCCGCGACCAGGAACACCACCGCGATGGTGAAGGCGCGCTGGTAGCGGTTGGACAAGACCGCGGTCGGCTGGACGGCGGCCGGCCCGGTGGCGGCCGGCTGGACGGCGGGCCCGACGGCGGTGGTCATGCCGGCCAGCTCAGGGTGACGGCGGTGCCCGCGCCGGGCTGGCTGGCGATGGTGGCCTGGCCGCCGGCGGCCAGCATCCGCCCGGTGATCGACTCGCGGATGCCCCGGCGGGAGGCCGGGACGGCGGCCGGGTCGAAGCCGCGGCCGTGGTCGGTGATGGTGACGATGGCCCAGCCCTCGTCGCCGGTGACGGCCAGTTCGGCCTGGCTGGTCCCGGCGTGCCGGGCAATGTTGCGCAGCGCCTCACCAACGCAGGCGGCCAGCTGGTCGGCGACCGGGGACGGCAGGGTGACCGGGGCCAGGTCCAGCCGGACGGCCAGGTCGCCGGTCATGGCCGCGGCCTGCTTCAGCTTCGGTCCCAGGTCGGTCAGGATCCCCCGCCCGCCCGGCTCGTCCGGGGTGTCCGGGGTGTCGGCCAGTCCTTGCAGCACGCGCAGGTCGCGGGCGGCCTGCGCGGTCAGGGCCGGGGACGGCCCGGCGAAGGCACCGGCCGCGACCATGGTCAGGGTGGACAGCACGGTGTCGTGCAGCTGGCGGTGCTGCTCCCGCTCGTCGGCGCGCCGGGCCTCCTCGGCCCGGATCCGCCGTTCGGTCTCCAGGCCGGCCGCGACGACGCGGTCCGCGTCCCGGGCCCCGCCCCGGATCACCGCGACCAGGCCGGCCGCGACGATCGTCTCCACCACCAGCAGCCAGCCCTCGGCCGGGTCGCCGGTGCCGAACCCGTAGGCCACGACCACGACCGCGGCCGCGGGCAGCCCCAGCCACGGTCGCAGCGCGATCTGCAGCATGTACACCGACGTGCAGGCCAGCGGGAGGACCCAGGACGTGTCGTCCTTGATCAGGATGGCCGGGACCAGGTGCTGCTGGGCCAGCGCCAGCGCCGCGATGACCACCGCGTCGGCCAGGACCAGCGCCATGGCCAGCCCGGAACGCCGGACCCACCAGGTGAAGAAGACCGACCACAGGCCCAGCACGGTCAGCAGGCCACCCAGCCACCAGCCGGAGATCTGCCGGGTGGTGGCGAGCACGGCCACCGCCGTGAACAGGACCGCGCCGCCGAGGCGCAGGGCGATCGCGTACCAGCCCGCCAGCCGGTGCAGGGCCTGGTCCGAGGGCCCGGCTAACGGCGGGCGGCGCGCCTGAGCCCGGCGCCGCGCAGAGAGCTGGATCCGCTGCCGGACGGAATCAGCTGCCGATTCCACCGGACCAGTATGCGGCAGCTACAAGCGGGCGGTCAGCTCGGCCACGATGTCGGCGGCGGGCTGCCGCTGCTTCATGAGGGCGACGCTCTGGCCGGCCCACATCGAGAGCGCCTCGATGTCACCGGTGGTCCCGGCCATCGGCGGCGCGGGCTCGTAGCGGACGACCGCCTCGCCGGAGGCCAGGTGCGCGATCACGTCACCCACGCCGGGCCGCTGCGCGAGCGGGGGCCGCCCCGCGGCCTCCCAGGCGTCGCCGGTGGAGTTACGCAGCGCCCGGTGGGGAGAGTCGGGCCACCCGGCCGAGTACAGGTTGGGGTACCGCATGGGATCGGTCTCGGCGGCGGCGATCAGCCGGCGCCGGTAATCCTCGTGGATCGGCATCTCCTCGGCCAGCAGGAACCGGGTCCCCAGCCAGGCGGCCTGGGCGCCCAGGGCGAGCACGGCGGCCACGCCGCGGCCGTCGCCGATCCCGCCCGCCGCGATCACCGGCACCGGGGCCACCGCGTCCACCACCGCCGGTATCAGCGGCAGGGTCGCGATGGTGCCCCACACGTGCCCGCCCGCCTCCCAGCCCTGGGCCACGATCACGTCGACGCCGGACGCCACCGCCCGCCGGGCCTCCTCGGCCGTGCCGACCGTGTGCAGGACGATGCCCCCGGCGTCGTGGACCTGCTCCACATAATCAGTGGGGTCGCCCATGAAGAACGACACGATCCGCAGGCCGGCCGCCAGGGCCTGGTCCAGGGACCGGTGATGGTCGCTGGTGAGCACGAAGTTGCCGCCGAACGGCCGCGAGGTCAGCGCGGCCACCGCCCGGACGACGGCGGCGGTGTCGGCCGACCAGGTGAGGGTCACCATGCCGAGCGCGCCGGCGTTGGAGACCGCCGCCGCCAGCGGGACGATGTCGGACATCGGGGCCTGGACGATCGGCCGTTCGATGCCGAGCAGCTCGCACAGCGGCGTGGTCACTACTGTGACCCTTTCGCTGGTCCTTCGGCGTAGGACGTCGGCGCCGACGAGGGGGCCCGCCGGTCCCAGCCGTGGAACTTGGCGTAGTCGCCGGCGTCCCAGGCCTCGCGGAGCCCGGGGGTGGCCAGGTCCCAGTCGGGCCGGATCTCCTGGGTGGCGTCGCGCAGATCGCGCCACAGGTCATAGAAGGACGGGCGCCCCCAGAACCAGTAGCCGTTGTAGATGCTGTGGATGACCAGCCCCGGCTTGAGCACGAACGTGTGCGGGATCATCGGGTTGTGCTCGGGGTCGGTGTACTCGGCGATGTCCAGGTCCTGCTGGACGGTCCGGCCCGGGTCGGCGAAGAACGGCCACTGGGCCCCGGTCGAGGCCCGGAACTCCTGCGACGTGTGGTGATCGTCAGTGGAGATCGTGGCCACCTGGGTGTAGGCCACCGCGATCTTCGGGTAGTTGGCGGCCAGTTCCAGGTGCTGCTGGTGCTCCTTGGGGCAGTAGTTGCCGCGGGCCAGGGTCAGGATCAGCGGATCGCGGCCCTGCACCTCGCTGAGCGAACGCACCGTGCCGGTCTGGTCCGGGAGCGAATAGTCGGGGAACACGCCGCCGGGAACGATGTCAGCTCGCATGCCCCCACGGTCGCACCCGGGAGGCCGGGATCAGGCCCGTGGAAGTCCCCGGTCTGCACCCTGGTTCCCCGATCCGGGGACGCCCGGATAATAGCTGTTGCCAGATAACATGCCTTCCATTATATATTGAAGGCATGAAATCAAGGTCCCTGAGCGGACAGGCGTTCTACATCCTGACCGCGCTGGCTGACGGCCCGCGGCACGGGTACGGCATCGTGAGCGAGGTGGCCGACCTGTCCGAGGGCCGGGTCAAGCTGAAGATCGGCAGCCTGTACGGGGTGCTGGACCGGCTGTCGGCCGAGGGTTTGATCGAGCCGGACCGGGAGGAAGCCCACGACGGGCGGCTGCGCCGCTACTACCGGCTGACCCGGGACGGGTGCGGCGCGCTGACCGCCGAGGCCGAGTTGCGGGCGGCCAGCGCCCGGGTGGCCTGGGCCCGGCTGGGCCTGAGCGGCGCGGAGGCGGCCGGATGAGCGGCGACCTGAACCTCGAACAGCGCTACCGGCGGGTGCTGCGGCTGCTGCCCGGCTACTACCGGGCCACCTGGGAAGAGGACATGGTGGCCGCGTTCCTGGACAGCTGGCTCACCGGCGAGCCCGAGACCGACGACTACATCATGCGGGTGGCCCGGCCCAGCCTGACCGAGCTGGCCAGCGTGGTGGGCCTGGCCGGCCGGCTGTACCTGGGCGGGGCGGGCGCGCCGCGCCGGTACTTCGCCTGGGGGCAGGCGGTCCGGGGCGCGGTGCTGGCCGTCGTGCTGGCCAACACGGTGTGGGGCTTCGGCCAGCTCCTGCGGCCGTTCTCCACGGCTCACACGATCACTGGGCTCCTGGCGCCACCCGGGGGCTTCTGGCCTGCGGAGCCGATTGCGATCGGCTGCGCCTGGGGCGTGGTCTTCGTGGCCCTGGTGGTCGGGGATCATCGCGTCGCCCGGGTCATGGGGGCCCTGGTCGCCGCGGTGGACCTGGGGGCGGTGGTACACGCGCAGCTCACCGGGCCGGCGCTGCGACCGTTCACTTCGTACGCGGACTGGGTCCTGGTCAACCTGGCCCCGGTCCTGGCCATGGCCGCATTCCACCGGGACGCGCCGCCGCCCGCCCGCCGCCGCTGGCTGCTGGCCCTGCCCGCCTGCTACCTGCTGGTGTCGGGGCCGATGCTGGCCCTCGAGCTGACCGGCCACGCCAACTGGGTGCTGGACACCCCCGGATGGGGTTGCCTGCTGGTCGCGCTGCTGTGCCTGGCCCACGCGCCGGGGGCCTGGTCCCGGCGGCCGGGCACGGGCGTGTGGTCACTGACCCTGATGCTGCTGGCCGTCCTGGCCGGGCTGGACCGGATCGCCACGCTGCCCTTCTACCTGGACCCGCACATCATCAAGGTCGTCTCGGTCGAGTTGCTGGTCCTGGCGGGCGCGGTCGCGCTGGTCGTCCGGTACGCCGGGTGGGGGCGAGTCTGGGCCCAGGAGGTGCGCTCGAGGTGAGCAGCCAGCCGGGCCTGGAGCAGCGCTACCGGCGGGTGCTGCGGCTGCTGCCCGGCTACTACCGGGCCACCTGGGAAGAGGACATGGTGGCCACGTTCCTGGACAGCTGGCTCACCGGCGACCCGGAGACCGATCAGGCCGTGCTGACGTACTGCCGGCCCAGCGTGCCCGAGGTCGCCAGCGTGGCCGGCCTGGCCGCCCGGCTCTACCTGGGCGGGGCGGGAGCGCCGCGCCGGTACTTCGCCTGGGGGCAGGCCGTGCGGGGCGCGGTGCTGGCCGTGCTGCTGGCCAACGCGCTGCTGGGCCTGGGGCAGCTCCTGCTGCTGGTCCGGAGCGACCACCTGATCGGCTGGCTCCCGGCGGCACCGGGTGGCGGCTGGTTCGACCTGTCCTACGGGGCCGGCATCGGCTGGGTGGTGATCTTCGTGGCCGTGGTCCTCGGCGATCTCCGCACCGCCCGGTTCATCGGGGCGCTGGTGATCGTGGCCCAGGTCGTCCTGGTGCTGCAGGCGCAGCTGGGGGACCTGCTGATTTCGCCGCTCGCGACCTGGACAGACTGGGTCCTGATCGATCTGATTCCGGTCCTGGCCCTGGCCGCGTTCCACCGGGACGCGCCCGCGCGCGCCCGCCGCCCGTGGCTGCTGGGCCTGCTCGCGCTCTTCCTGCTGGTCTCCCTGCCGCTGACGGCGGCCGACCTGACCGGCCATCAGGCCTGGGTGCCGGACAACCCCGGGGTGGGTTGCCTGCTGGTCGCGCTGCTGTGCCTGGCCCACGTGCCCCGGGCCTGGTCGCGGCGGCCGGGCCCGGGCGTGTGGTCGCTGGCCCTGGTCCTGCTGGCCACCCTGGCCGGGCTGAACCGGCTCATCACGCTGGCCTTCTACCCGCACGACCCGCACCTGGTCACGGTCGGCCTGGTCGAGCTGCTGATCATGGCGGCCGCGGCCGCGCTGGTCGTCCCGGATGCCGGACGGGCCCCGGCCGCCGTGCCGTCACGGAGGAGCCTGGAGGTGAGCAGCCAGCCGGGCCTGGAGCAGCGCTACCGGCGAGTGCTGCGGCTGCTGCCCGGCTACTACCGGGCCACCTGGGAAGAGGACATGGTGGCCATGTTCCTGGACAGCTGGGGCAGCTCCTGCTGCTGATCCGGAGCGACCACCTGATCGGCTGGCTCCGCGCGGCGCCGGGCGGCGGGTGGTTCGACCTCTCCACGGGGTCGGCATCGGCTGGGTGGTGATCTTCGTGGCCGTGGTCCTCGGCGATCTCCGCACCGCCCGGTTCATCGGGGCGCTGGTGATCGTGGCCCAGGTCGTCGTGGTGCTGCAAGCGCAGCTCGGGGACCGCTCATTTCGCCGCTCGCAACCTGGACGGACTGGGTCCTGAGCGAAGTGATCCCGGTCCGGGTCCGGGGCCTGGCCTGCTGGCCACCCTGGCCGGGCTGAACCAGCTCATCACGCTGGCCTTCTACCCGGACGACCCGCACCTGGTCACGGTCGGCCTGGTCGAGCTGCTGATCATGGCGGCCGCGGCCGCGCTGGTCGTCCCGGATGCCGGACGGGCCCCGGCCGCCGTGACGTCATCGCCACCGTCAGGAGCCTGGGATGAAGACGCACGCTCGGCCTCGTGGTCCTTATCTTCACCGTGGCTGGGTGCTCGGGTCAGGTACTTCCGCTAGGACTTATGCAGTTTGCGGGCCGTCGGCAACAGGGAGGCGCCGTTCATGCGCGGGCTGTCGGGTAAGCGGGTTCTGGTCAGCGGGGGCAGCAGCGGAATCGGCCTGGCCACGGCCCAGCGGTTCCTGGAAGAAGGCGCCCGGGTGGTCCTCGGCGGCCTGGATCCGGCCGAGGTCGCCGAGGCCGTGGCCGGCCTGCGCCGGTACGGGGAAGTCAGCGGCATGGCCGGTGACGTCAGCCGCGAAGACGAAGTCGCGCACCTGATGGAGGTCGCGGTGGGCGCGCTCGGCGGGCTGGACGTCCTGATCAACAACGCGGGCATCGCCCGCCGGGACCCGTTCCTGGCCATGACCGCCGAGGCCTGGGACCGGGTCCTGGCCGTCAACCTGCGCGGCATGTTCCTGGTCGCCCAGGCGGCAGGCCGGCTCATGGCCGAGCAGGGCACCGGGGGCGTGATCGTCAACATGTCCTCGACCAACGGGGTCGCCGGTGAGGAGGACTTCGCCCACTACAACAGCTCCAAGGGCGGCGTCCTGCTGCTGACCAAGACGATGGCGGTGGAGCTGGGCCCGCTGGGCATCCGGGTCAACGCCCTGTGCCCGGGCTTCATCCACACGCCGCTCAACGACGCGATCGCCGCGGGCCAGGACGGCGACTTCCAGGAACGCTACGCGGCCGAGCGCATCCCGCTCGGCCGGTCCGGCCGACCCGAGGAGGTCGCCGCCGCCTACGCCTTCCTGGCCTCGGACGACGCCTCGTTCATCCACGGCACCGGCCTGGTCATCGACGGGGGCCAGCTCGCCGTGATGTCAGCCGGCCCGGCTCCGGACGGCTGGTCCGGAGCCGGGCCGCTGGTCACTGGACGACCGACCAGACGAACGTGGCCGTGCCGGAGACCCCGGCCGAGTCGGTCGCGGTCACGGTCACGGTGTAGGTCCCGAGCGTGCTGCCGGAACCCGAGATCGTGCCGTTGGCGGCGATGCTGGTGCCGGGCGGCAACCCGGTGGCGGTCCAGGTGAGGTTCTGGGTCGAGTTGGAGTCCACCCCCTGCATGGTGAACGACACCGCGGTGCCCTTGGGGCTGCTGTAGCCGAACGGGTTGACCACGCCCACGGTCTCCGCGCCCGGCACGCCCGAGTTCGGGGTGACGTTCGCGCTGACCGCGGTGTTGGCGGCCGAGACGCCCGCGCCCGAGGCACCCGCGGCGACCTGGCCGGTCAGCTCGTGGGCCAGGCTGGTCGAGCCGGTCAGCGGCAGGCTGGCCGAGGAGTCGCCGACCGCGATCGAGTAGCTGCCGGCCTGCGCTTCCCAGGCGTTGTCGGCCGCCGACCAGGAGGCCAGGTCGTGGATGGTGAGCGGGAAGGACACGGTCGTGCTCGCGCCCGGGTTCAGCGACACCCGCTGGAAGGCGGCCAGCTGATGCGGCGGGTCCTGGCTGGCGGCCGGGTCACCCACGTACAGCTGGGCCACGTCCGCGCCCGCCACCGAGCCGGTGTTGGTCACCGTCGCGGTCACCGTGGCCCGGCCGTTGGCATTGAACGCGCCCACGTTCAGGTTGGAGAACGAGAACTTGGTGTACGAGAGCCCGTATCCGAACGGGAACAGCGGGGTGATGTTCTGCGACTGGTACCAGCGGTAACCGATGTCGACGCCCTCGCTGTAGGTCACCCCGGTCGCGGTGCCCGGCCACTGGGCGGTGGTCTGGGCCGGGACCTGGCTCAGGCTGGCCGGGAACGTGACCGGGAGCTTGCCCGACGGGTCGGCGGAGCCGAAGATCAGCGCGCCGATCGCGGACCCGGTCGCCTGCCCGCCGTACCAGTTCTCGAACACCCCGGCCACCGAGCCGAGCCACGGCATGACCACCGGGCCGCCGCTGTTGATGACCACGATGGTGTTGGGGTTGGCCGCGGCCACGTCGGCGATCATCGTCTCGTCCGTGCTGGACAGGTCGAGCGACTTCAGGTCGCTCTCCTCGCCCTCCGGCAGGCTGACCACCACGACCGCGTCGGTGGCGGCCTGGGCGGCCGACACCGCCTGCGGGATGTCGGTGGTGCCGTTGTCGTCGCCGGCGGTGTAGGTCACCTTGACGTTCGGGCCGGCCGCGTTCTGGATGCCGGTCAGCGGCCAGACCGTGCTGGAGCCGTTGACCGAGCCGCTGCCGCCGCCGGAGATCTCGACCCCGGCGCCGCCGTCGGTGCCGATGACCGCGATCGACTCGTTGCCGCCCGGGTTCAGCGGCAGCAGCCCGTTGTTCTTCAGCATGACCGTGCCCTCCTCGCCGAGCTGCAGCGCGGTCTGGGCGTGGGCGGCGGTGGTGACGGTGGCCGACAGTGACCCCGAGGCCGGGTTGTCGAACATCCCGAACGCGAACATCTGGGTCAGGATCCGGGCCACGTCGGCGTTGAGGGTCTCCTGGTTCAGCGTGCCGTTGGCCAGGTCGGCCGACACGTCGCTGGCGTTGGAGAACGGCATCGCGATGTCCATGCCGCCGACCAGGTCGGCCACGGCGTTACCGGCCGCGCCCCAGTCGGAGACCACGAAGCCGCCCGAGTTGGCCTGCTGGTCCAGCCCGTCCTGCAGCATGTCCGCGTTGGCACAGGAGGGATAGGTGTTCACCACGGCGTAGGAGCACATGAACGAGGCCGGGGCCGCCTGCTCGGTCGCGCTCTGGAACGGGGCCAGGTACAGCTCCTCCAGGGCCTTCTGGCTGACGGTCTCGTTGTTGGTGCCGTTCGGGTACTGCTCCTGGTCGTAGGCGGCCACGTGCTTGACGTCGGCCATCACACCCTGGCTCTGCAGGCCCGCCACCTCGGCCGAGGTGATCTGGCCGGCCAGGTACGGGTCCTCGCCGTAGGTCTCGTAGGTACGGCCCCAGCGCGGGTCGCGGACCAGGTTGGTGGTCGGGCCGAGCGAGATGTTCACGCCCTTGCCCGCGAACTCGGCCCCCATCGCGGTCCCCTCCTGCTTGACCAGCGCCGGGTCCCAGGTCGCGGCGGCGTCCTCACCGTCGGGGAAGGCGGTCACGTTGCCGTTCCCGTCCCCGACCCCGTTCGGGCCGTCCTCCATGTTCAGCGCCTTGATGCACAGGTTGGGGATGGCGTTGACCTGGCCGATGTAGTTCGAGCCGCCGTCACCCGAGGCCAGCGTGACCTCTTCGGACTGGTCCATGGTGTTGAGCACCTGCTGGACCCGCTGGGCCACCGGGGCGGTGGAACCGACCCAGGGGCAGGTCCCGTTGCCGCCGTTGCCGTTGCCGCCGGTGACCGGGGCGGTGGTGGTGAGCCCGTAGACGTCGAGCTCGAAGATCGAGTCGCCGAACTGGGTGCCGCGGGCGGTGGCGTACATCCGGACGTAGCGGGCGGTGGCGGAGACGGGGAACGTCTGGCTCCCGCCGGTGCCGGTGGTGGTGGAGTAGACCGTGGTCCAGTTCGAGTTGTCGTTGGACACCTGGAGCTGGAACGCCGACGCGTAGGCCGCCTCCCAGAGGATGCCCATGCTGCAGATCTGCTGCTGGGAGCCGAGGTCGACGTCCAGCCACTGCGGGTCGCTGGCCGCGCTGGACCAGCGGCTGCCCGGGTTGCCGTCGGTGGCCGCGGTGGCCGGGTAGTCGGTGGCGTCCTGGGTCGAGGAGGCCGTGGTCGGCTCGTCCAGGGCCAGGTCCTGCGTGCCGCAGTACTCGTTCGGGGGGGTGCCGCCGGTGCCGGTGCCGCCCCCGCCGCCCGAGCTCTGGGTCAGGGCCAGATAGTGGAAGTTCCAGCCGTTGGCGTCCTGGTCGATGGTGAGGGTCTGGGTGCCGGCCGGCAGGGTGACGCTGGCCGTCACCGTGGCCCAGGTCTCGTAGCCGCCGGTGTTCGGGACGGCGACCGGGCCGGACAGGTTGGTGCCGGAGGAGCTGGCGATGTGCAGCGCGTCGGTGATCCCGTAGGGCGAGGCGACCCGGAAGCTGACCGTGTAGATCCCGGAGGTGGCCACGGTGACGGTGTAGTTGAACCACTGCCCGGCATTGGTCCAGCCCATGTCGTAGGCGCCGCCGGCCGCGCTGGTGTCCTGGGTGTCGGCGGTGCTCTCCAGGTCGACGCCGTCGGAGCGGTAGCTGTTGGCGCTAGCCGTTGCTGGAGCTGACGTTGTAGGCCACCCCCTGGCCGCCGGTGTCGTAGTTGGCCACCTGGATCGTGCCCGGCACCGGGGCCGGGGTGCCGCCGTAGGGCTGGTCGCTGCCCGAGCTGCCGGTGCCACCCCCGCTGCCCGAGTTGAGGCCGAAGGCCATGAAGTGGAAGTTCCACCCGTTGGAGTCCTGGTCGACCGTGAGCGTCTGCTGGCCGGCCTTCAGCGTGATGCTGGCCGTGACCGTGGCCCAGTTCTCGTACCCGCCGGTGTTCGGCACGGCCACCGGCCCGGTCAGGTTGGTGCCGGCCGAGTTGGCGATGTGCAGGGCGTCGGTGATCCCGTACGGCGACGACAGCCGGAAGCTGACCGTGTACGTGCCCGCGGTCGCCACGTTGACGGTGTAGTTGAAGGACTGCCCGGCGTTGGTCCAGCCGATGTCGTAGGCGCCGCCGCCCGCGCCGGTGTCCTGGGTATCGGCGGTGCTTTCCAGGTCGACGCCGTCGGACCGGTAGCTGTTGGCGCTGCCGTTGGCCGAGCTGACGTTGTAGGCCACGCCCTGGCCGCCGGTGTCGTAGTTCGCCGCCTGCACGGTGCCCGGCACCGCGGCGGCGGTGCCGCCGTAGGGGCCTTCGGTGGCCGCGCTGGCCACGTTGGCCGCCCGCTGCACGCCGGTCACCACCGTCAGCACGGCCAGGAGCGCGATGATGAGGGCCGCGGTACGCCGTCCTCGGCGCCGGATGTGAGCTGATCCCATTCCTCTGACTCCCTCTTACCGTTCCGGCCCAGGCTGGAGTGATCACCAGGCTGGGCAGGGGTGCGCCGCACAGGGCGATGAACTGACGCGGAAGAACGAGAGCGCGCTGGCGTGGTCACGCAGGCTGACTCACAGCAGCGACACCGGAGCCCGACGGGCTCAAATTCATACCTTTTGTTAAGTCGTGATTTAAGCATTGCTTTTCTGTGCGGTCAAGAGTTTCTACGACGTTACGTGTGGGTTCCGGCGTGTCGGTCCCGACCCGCTGGCCTGCACGTTCACCATCGACGCTGGTGAAGCTGTATCAAGCTCCGGTTCACCGCCTCCGCAGGGGTGGATCACCCCAGCGCGGGTCCCGCGCGCTCGAACGAGGAGCTGACAGGCCATGACCACCGACACGACGGACCCCGCCCTCGTCGCGCAGGGCGCAGCACCTGTACCGCTCGCCCCGCGTGACCCGTCCGGCTCACGTGCATCAAAGCCGATCCGGAAGCCACCGGACAGCAGCAAGGTCAACGGCGGCTGGTGGCTTCTGCTCGTCGCGGCGGTAGGGGTCGCGGCCTGGCGGTGCGTGGTCGTGGCCCGGGGGACGCACTTCACCACGGGGCACCGGGCCGACGCGGCCTGGACCGCGCTGCTGGTGGTGGCCGCACTGGCCATCGCGGCCCAGGTCATCCTGCTCTCGTACCAGGCTCAGCTGATCAGCGCGGCGGCGGGCCCCGTCGGCCCCGTCCACGCTCGCGTTCCGCCGCCGGGGGCTCAAGGCGGTCGTGATCGGGCAGGACGGCCGGGCTTCCACGAGCAAGACCCAGGTGGTGCTGTGGACCGGGGCGGTGGTCTGGGCCCTGGTCGACCTGCTCCTGCTCGCGCGCGCCGTTCCCCGCGGAGGCCTGTTCGTGCACGCGGTGACGACCAACTGGCGGCCGGAATACCTGGTCCTGCTGGGCCTGCCGGTCGCGGCGGCGACCACCGCCAAGGCCGCCGTGGTCACCGCCAATTCCGGCCGCGGCCCGGTCTCCTCCGCTCCACGCAACAGCCGCGCCTACGTCCGCAATTCCGTCTCCCCCGGCGTGTGGGGGACCCTGCGGGGGATAGCGGAGCTGTTCACCGGCGACGACGGCACGGTGGCCTGGGCCGACCTGCAGTACGTCGTGTTCACGCTGATCACACTGGTCTACTTCGCCACCCAGTTCCTGGGCCAGCCTTCGGCCGGGCTGCCGCAGGTGCCGGCCGCGCTGCTGACCTTGATGGGTGTCTCCGCCACCGGGTACGCGGCCAACAAGATCGTCAGCACCAAGGTCGGCACCCAGGACGTACCAGCGGATGTTCAGTAGCCCGTCACCGACCTGCTGACCTTACTGACCTGTAAGACCCAGCCGGTGGCGGACGACCTGGCGGGCCAGGTCCAGCACGGCCGGGCTGTCGTTCAGCACGAAGCTGGCGTCGGTGGCCAGGATGAGGCCGTTCAGCTCGAAGGTCAGCTGGACCGGATCCTCGTCGGACGGCAGTTCACCCTGTTCGATGGCGGTGGTCACGAACCCGCGGATCAGGCCCGCGAACCCGGCCTGGAACGCGGCCACCGCCTCCTTGACCGGGCCGGGCCGGGTGCCCATCTCCAGCACGGCCCCGGAGAAGAAACACCCGCCCGGGAAGGTGCGGCGCTGCAGGTGCTCGAAGAAGGCCTCGCACAACGCCACCAGCTGGGCCAGGCCGGCCGGGGCGGCCAGGGCCGGCTGGACGACCTCGTCGTCGAAGATCCGCCCCGCCTCGTCCACGGTGGCCAGCTGGAGTTCCAGCTTGGAGCCGAAGTGCGCGTACAGGCCGCTCTTGCTCATGCCGATCGCGGCGGCCAGGTGCCCGATGGACAGGCCCTCCAGGCCGTCCACGGTGGCCAGCGACGCGGCGGCGCGCAAGATCGCGCCGCGGGTGCGTTCGCCGTCGGCGCGCGGGCGTCGCGGGGTGCGCTCGGCCCGCGGGGTGCGCTCGGTCCGCGGGGCGGCCGGCCTGCGGGGCAGGCTGGGTGGGCGGGTTCGGTTCGGTCGTCTCGGTCATATCGCTTGACAACATAGCACGATCGTTCGTACTTTCACTTAGAACGAACGATCGTGCTAACTAAGGAGAGAACCATGGCGGGGAAAGCAGTGATCAGTCTCACCACCGGCCTGGAGGATGCGGAGAAGGTGACCGTGGCCTTCCTGGTCGCGGTGGGCGCGGCCGAGTCCGGGCGGCCGACCCTGATGTTCCAGACCAAGGAGGCCGTGCGGCTGGCGCTGGACGGCGTGGCGACCGGGGTGGCCTGCGACGGCTGCCCGTCCCTGCCGGACCTGCTGGCCCGGTACGAGAAGGCCGGCGGCCAGTTCATGGTCTGCCCGATCTGCTTCAACGCCAAGCAGCTCGACCCCGGCGGGCTGGTGCCCAACGCCGAGCTGGCCGGCACCGTCCAGCTGTGGGAGTGGATCGGCGACGAGGGCGCCACGACCTTCAGCTACTGAGGCCGTCCCGGGCCGGGAAGGTGACCGCGACGACCAGGCCGCCGCCGGGACGGGGGCGGGCGTCGATGGTGGCGCCGTGGATCGCGGCGATGGAGTCGACGATGGCCAGGCCGAGCCCGGAGCCGTCGTGGGTGGTCCGGTCGTGCAGCCGCTGGAACGGCTGGAAGATGCGGGTGGCATCCGCGCGGCTGACGACCGGGCCGGTGTTGGCCACGGTCAGCTGGCTGCGGCCCGCGTCGGCTCCGGTGCTGATCCAGATCTCACCGCCGGCCACGTTGTACTTGATCGCGTTGTCGACCAGGTTCGCGACCAGCTGCCCGGCCAGCACCGGGTCGCCGGAGATGACGGCCGGCTTCAGCGTGGCCTGCACCCGCCGGTCCCCCACCGCGACGGTGTCCAGGACGTCCTCGGCCGCCGTGGCCAGGTCGAACTCCTCGTGGACGGTGAGCCCGCGCTCGTTGCGAGCGAGGATGAGCAGGGCGTTGATGAGATGCTCGGCGTGATCGACCGCGGCGCGGACGTCGGCCGCCATGGCGCGCAGGTCAGCCTGGGTGGCCTCCGGATTGGCCAGGACCACGTCGACGGTGGCGCGCATGACGGCCAGCGGGGTACGCAGCTCGTGGGAGGCGTTGGCGATGAACCGCTGCTGGCCCTCGAACGCGGCCTGGAGGCGGCCGAGCATCTCATCGAAGGTCTCGGCCAGCTCGCGGAGCTCGTCGCGGGGGCCGGTCGGCGCGACCCGCGCCGACAGGTTGTGCTCGGACGCGGCCCGGGCGGCGGTGGTGATCTGATGCACCGGACGCAGGGCCCGGCCGGAGAAGATCCAGCCCAGGACCGCGGCCAGGGCCATGACCACCACCACCGTGATCAGCGAGTACTGCAGCAGGTGGGACAGGGTGAAGTCGCGCTGCCCCTGGGCGCCCAGCTGCTGGAAGTACGCGGCACACTTGACCAGGACGTGCGGGTCGGGCTGGGGGCTCACTTCCTGGGACCGGCACCGGGCCGCGAACCGGGCCAGATCATGGGCCGGAGGCGGCGAGCCGTTGTCCTGGCCCTGCGCCCGCAGCCGCGCCACCAGGCCGTAGCTGACCGCCACGATGATCGCCCCGCACAGCGTGAACAGGCCGGTGTACAGCAGGGTCAGCCGGGACCGGACGGTCAGCCGGGGGCGGGCGAGCCGCGGGCGGGTCACATCCGGTACCCCTTGCCGACCACGGTTTCGATCAGCGGCGGATCGCCGAGCTTGCGCCGCAGCCGCGCCATCGTCACCGAGACGATGTTGCTGAACGGGTCGGCGTGCGCGTCCCACACCTGTTCGAGCAGGTCCTCCGCGCTGACCACGGCGCCGTCGGCGATCAGCAAGGCGGACAGGACCCCGAATTCCTTGCCGGTCAGCGACAGTGAGCGGCCGCCGCGGCGGGCCCGGTGCCGGGCCAGGTCCACGGTCAGGTCGCCCCGGCGCTGCACCGGCGGCGCCGATGGCGCGCGCCGGGCCAGCGCCCGCACCCGGGCCACGAGCTCGGTGAACGCGAACGGCTTGGGCAGGTAGTCGTCCGCGCCCAGCTCCAGCCCGTCGACCCGGTCATCGACGCTGGCGGCGGCGGTGAGCATCAGGATCCGCGGGCCGGAGCCGGCCACCGTCCGGCAGACCCGGTCGCCGTGCACGAGGGGCAGGTCGCGATCGAGCACGATCACGTCGTAGGCCGTCTGCGCGACAGCTTCCAGCGCCGCCGCGCCGTCGTTCACGGTGTCCACGGCCATCCCGGCCTGGCTCAGACCCTGAGCGATCCGCCCGGCCAGCGTCACGTGGTCTTCGGCCACCAGCACCCGCACCTGACCATCATGCGCCGGCCGGGATGACATCCGTACAACATCGCCGGTAGCACTGGTGTCATCGGCCGCGGCGTAGGAATGGCGGGCATGGGACACGACCTGCGCCGGCTGGGTGCCGAAGTGGCGCTGGCCACGGCCGCGTTCGCGGCCCTGGCCGCGGTGGTCCTGTCCGTCCCGCCGCAGCGGCCGGAGCCCGATGACGGCGCCTACCGCGCCTCGGTCGTGGCCATGACCGAGGGTCACTTCCTGACCTTGTCCGTGGCTCAGGCCGAGACGCTGGCCAGCAAGCTGAACGACAACCCGGCCGCGCCCCCGAACCAGTGGGTCGAACTGCCCGGCGGCCGGACCATCAGCGAGAAGAACCCCGGCTATCCGTTCCTGGCCGCGCCGTTCCAGGCGCTGGGGATCATCCGCTGGGCGCCGCTGTGCTTCGGCGCGCTGGCCTGCCTGGGCCTGTTCATCGGGGCCCGCCGCTGGCTCGGCCGCTTCGGCGGCGCGGTGGCGGTGGGCCTGTACTGCTCCTCGGGGGCGGCCCTGCAGTTCGCCTGGCGCGACTACATGCCGACGTTCACCGACGCCTCGCTGATCGCGGCCGGGTCGGGCACCTTGCTGTGGGTGATGCTGGCCACCGAGGCCAGCCCCCGGCGCCGCACCTGGGCCGGTCTGGCCGGGTTCGCGGCCATCGAGATCGCGACCTTCGTCCGCTACACCGACCTCGTGATCCTCGGCTGCGCGCTGGCGGCCGTGACCGTGGCCTGGCGGCTGCGGGCCGCGCAGCTGTCGCTGGCCATGCTGTGCGCGTGGCTCGCGTCGGTCGCGGTCTTCGGCGCTGGTGTCGCCGTCTTCGATGACCTGGTCTACGGCGGTCCGCTCGCCACCGGGTACCGGTTCGCGACCGGACCCGACCAGGTCACGTTCGGTCTCGGCGCCATCGGGCCCAACCTGCGGCTCCTGCCGGCGCACCTGATCCAGGCCATGCCGATGCTGGCCCTGGGCCTGGCCGCGCTGGCCTGGATCATCGTCCGGGCGGTGACGCTGCGACGGGCCGGTGCCGAGTTCGCGGCCCGCCGCGACCTGTGGGTCGGCCTGGCCCTGGCCGCGTCCTGGCTGGCCGTCTGGGGCGTCTACGCCGCGTACTACTGGACCAACGATCCGACCGAAACCACCCTGGACACGGTCCGGTTCTACCTCCCGGCCATCGGCCCGATCTCCCTGCTCGGCGCCTGGCTGGTGACCAGGGTCCCCGGCCGGGCCTGGCTGGCCGGGCTGACGTCGGCCGCGGTGGTCGCGATCATGTTCGCCCTGGGCGACTGGTCCTTTCACGCGATGGTGGCCGGGATCGGCGGCCTGCACTAGGCCGGACGTCGCCATGACCTCGGGCCATGGCCTGCCCGCCGCTCTCGCCCCGCGGTCAGCCAGGGTCTATCATTTTAGAGGATTATTCTAGAATATTGAAGGCTGGTGGGCAGGAGGTCGGCATGCGCCCTGAGTCGGTCATCGACGAGGTCACCGGGCGGAAGTTTTACCTGGACGTCCCGGATGACACCGGGCGGCCGCTGACCTTCCTGCTCAACCTGCACGGTGGCGGGTCGTTCGGCGCCTGGCAGCGCCGGTACTTCCCGGCCCATGACCACGCCGATGCGCACGGCCTGGTCATCGCCACCCCCACCGCGGCCACGGCCGACCCGTCCCGGCACTGGACCGCCGAAGCCGACGACGACCACCTCCAGCGTGTGGTCAACCTGGTCGCGGGCCGGTTCGGCGACCGTCTCCGGTCCTGCTGGCTGGTCGGTCACTCCCAGGGCGGGATGACCTCCCGCCGGCTGCTGAACAGCCCGTTCTTCGCGGACCGGGCCGACGGCTGGCTGAGCCTGTCCGGCGGCCGGATCGGCGGGGTGCCGCGGGCCGAGGGCTCCGGGCCGCCGTCCTATCCGGGCGGGCCGCGCACGAGCTTCTCGCCGGAGCAACTGGCCCGGCTGCGGGCCAGCCTCGCGGAACCGCCGGACGCGGACCTGTCGTTCATCTTCGCCACCGGCGAGCACGAGATCGCGGAACTGCCCGCCGGGTCACCCTGGGCGCAGCGCTACGGAGCCGGCCCCCGGGTCCGCGAGCCGGACGTCGTGGATACCGAGGGCGGCCAGGTCTGGGACAAGATCCGGGCGGGGCACTCCACCCCGCAGTGGGGACTGCTGCCCCGGCCGGGCACGGCCCGGGTCTACGTCTACCCCGGCGCCCGCGACGGCCGCCTCATCGCCGACGTCGTCCGCCTGGACAAGGGCCACACCGAGGGTCTCGAACCGAACATCACCGCCAAGCTGGTCACGATGATGGTCGCCGCCCCCGGCGGCAAGCTGCCAGCGGCTCCGGCGGTCAGTGGTACGGGTGGTGCGGGATAGGGGCGTCGTTGAGCTGCTGGTCGATGTCGACCAGGATCGCGTCCCCGTCGACCTTGCAGGCGTACACCGGCAGCGTGGGCACCTCGGGAATGCCGACCGACTCGCCCGTTGTCCAGGTTGAACCGCGAGTTGTGCGACGCGCAGACCAGGGTGTCGTCGTCCTGGACGGTGCCCTCGTGCAGCGGCTGCTGCTGATGCGTGCAGGTGTTGTGCACGGCGCGGACGTCCTCACCGTCCAGGCGGACCAGGCAGATCGGCTCCTTCAGCCCCTCGACGAACAGGGTCTCGCCCTCATCGAGATCATCAAGGTTGGCGACGATGACAAAGGCCATGGCTATTTCCTTCCGTTGGCGCGACGGCGGGAGGCGGGCTGGTTACCACGGACTTCGATCCAGCCGTTGCGGGCCCGGGTCCGGATCACGGGCTGCGGCTGGTGGGACGGGCCCCGGCGGACGGAGCCGTCGGCCAGGCAGTACTGCGATCCGTGCAGCGGGCAGGTCACGACCAGGCCCTCGACGGTGCCCCGGCTGAGCAGGCCGGCCGCGTGGCTGCACAGGTTGTCCAGCGCGTACAGCGTGCCGTCGTGCCGGTAGAGCAGGACCTGCCGGCCCTCGGCCAGCACGCCGGTGGGCACGTCGTCCGGCAGCTCGGCCTCTTCGATCACCTGTACCCAGCGCCGGGGGCCGTCGGCCCCGGCCACCCGGTTGACCATGACCGCCTTGGCGAACACCAGGTGGCCACCGAGGTAGGCGGCGGCGCCGGTGACGGCCAGGCTGGCCGCGCCCAGCCCCTGGGCCGAGCGCCGGTGACCGGTCAGCCGGGCCGCCAGCGACACGCCCTGCAGCCCGAGGGCCGCCGTGTTGAGCACCCCGTGGAACAAGCCCAGGCGGCGGTCCTCATCGTCGCTGACGGTCCAGTCGACCACGCCGGTGGCCGCGGTCGCGACCGCGGCGGCGAGGCCGGCCGCGCTGAACAGGGCGGCCGGTTCGATCCCGGGCCGGGGCGCCGGGTCGCGGTCGGCGATGTCCAGGAGCAGGGCCCCGGTCCACAGCCCGATCGGCAGGTCGCTGAGGGCCGGGTGCAGCGGGTGGCCGGCCCAGCGGCCCCCGTGCATCAGCTCGATGACCGGGTTGCCCTGGTTCCGTTCCCGCCACGGCCCGAGCACGGCGGTCAGCCGGTCGTTCAGGGTGCGGATCCAGTCCCAGTTGTCGATGTGCGCGATCGCTTCGTGGTGCCAGTTCTCCACCCGAGCCCCCGCCGGCGCCGGCCCCGCGGGCTGGGCGGCCGGAGCTGACCCGTCGGCCTGGCCGGTGTCTGCTGACATGACGTCCTCCGCGTGACAAGGGACAGCCCTGTTGCGCGGAGCGTATACCGTTCCCGCTCACCTCCCTGTTCCAAGCTGAGACAGCTGATACCTCAGGACGGTCCTGAGCCGGTCACGGCGTCGGTGACCAGGAGGTCGAGAAGTTCGGGGTAGGGCAGGCCGGCGGCGGCGAACATCTTCGGTACCTGTGAGTGCTCGGTGAAGCCGGGCATGGTGTTGACCTCGTTGAGGACCGGGCCCGCGGCGGTGAGGAAGAAGTCGATCCGGGCCACTCCGGCGCAGCCGAGGGCGTCGAACATGGTGACGGCGGCGGCTTCGAGCGCGCCGCGGTCATCGTCGCCGAGGGCGGCGGGCACCCGCAGGTCGGCCTGGCCGCCGTACTTGTCCTGGTAGCCGAAGATTCCGTCGCCCACGATCTCCAGCGGTGGGGCGACCGTGCGGGTGCCGTCGGGGCGGCCCAGGACGGCCAGGTCGATCTCGCGTCCGACGATGACGTCTTCGGCCAGCACCTGGTCATCAAGGGTGAGGGCGGCGGCCAGGGCGTCCGGCAGCCCGGCCTCGTCGGCCACCAGGGTGACCCCGCGGCTCGAACCGGCGGCCACCGGCTTGATCACGACCGGCCGCGTCCACCGGTACCCGGCGGCGGTCGCCGCGGTGAGCAGGACCGCCGGCGCGGTGGCGAGGCCGCGGTCGGCCGCGATGAGCTTGGTGACCTGCTTGTCCATGGCCAGCGCGCCCGCGCGCAGGCCCGAGCCGGCGCAGGTGATGCCGGCCAGGTCGCACAGCGCGGCCAGGGTGCCGTCCTCACCGTGCGGGCCGTGCACCACCGGGATGGCCACGTCGCAGCGGTCGAGGACACGGACGGCGTCGGCCAGGCCCGGCAGCCGGGTGCCGCCGTCCCGCCAGGCGCCGTCGGCGCCGATCGTCAGCCGGACCACCCGGTGGCCGACCTGTTCCAGGGCGCGGGCCACCGCGTCGGCGGAGGCGAGCGACACCTCGTGCTCGCAGTTGCGGCCCCCGCCGATGACCGCGACCCGTGCCTTCACCGGGCGCTCCGCCCGTCGGCGCCGGTGACCTGCCGGTGGACCCGGCCGCCGATGCCGGTGACGATCTCGTGCTCGATCGTGCCGGCCCAGCGGGCCCAGTCGGCCACGGTGGGCTCCCCGGCGGTGCCGGGCCCGAAGACGGTGGCGACCTCGCCCGGGTCCACGGGCTGGTCGCCGAGGTCGATGACGGTCTGGTCCATGGAGATCAGCCCGGCCACCCGGCACCGGTGCCCGCGCACCATGACCTCGGCCCGGCCGGAGGCGGCGCGGGGCAGCCCGTCGGCGTAGCCCACCGCCAGCAGGCCCAGCGTCGTCGCCGCGGGCGCGGCCCAGGAGTGCCCGTACCCGACGGAACGGCCGGCCCGCACCCGGCGCACCGCCACCACCGGCGCGGTGAGGGTCAGCGCCGGGTGCAGGCGCGCCGTGCCGGACGGATCGATGCCGGCCAGGCCGGCCCCGATGCGGCACAGGTCGTGGTGCGTGCGCGGATCGGTCAGGGTCGCCGCCGTCGCGGCCAGGTGGTGCCGGGCCGGGCGCAGGCCGGCCTGGCCGAGCCGCCTGCTGACCCCAGCCGAAGCAGGCCCGGCCCGCCTGGTTGCACGGGTCGGCCGGCCGGTCGGCGCAACCCAGGTGGCCCATGAGGCCGACCACGTCGAGCCGGCCGCGCTGCTGGCCGCGGAACGCGGCCCGGCACAGCTCGGGCCACTCGGCCGGATCGGCGCCATCACGGGCCATGCCGACATCCAGGTGCAGGTGCACCCGGCCGCGGCGCCCGGCCGCTCCGGCCGCCCGGGTCACCGCGCTGAGGTGCGGGAGGCTGGGCACCGCGAGGTCGAGTCCGGCCTCGATCGCGGGCCCGAAATCGGCGTCGACCGGGTTGAGCCAGCTCAGTACCGGCGCCTCCAGACCAGCCGACCGCAACGCCAGCCCCTCGGCGATGCTGGTCACCCCGAGCCAGGTCGCCCCGTTGGCCAGCGCCGTGCGGGCCACCAGGACGCGGCCGTGCCCGAAACCGTCCGCCTTGACCACGGCCATCACCTCGGCCCGGGTCCGGGCGGCGAAGAACCGGGTGTTGGCGGCGACCGCGGCCAGGTCAACCGTGAGCGTGGCCCCGGCCGCGCGGTCGGTCCGGGGTACCGCGGTCACCGGCGGGTCCGGCAACAACACTTCTGTCACACCCGTAACCATGCGGCCCTGGTGTCCGCGCGGCGTCATGAAGGTGTCACGGGCTCGTCACAGGCATCGGCTGGCCGGGCCCACGCCTGGGCCGCGGGCTCGCGCCGAGGGCACGGTTCAGGGCCAGCACCATGGCCTGACCGGCCTGCAGGGCGTGGGGCAGGATGGTCCGGGCCGAGCCCGGCTGGCCGAAGGTGGCCGCCACGATCAACGTCGTGCGCCCGCCCACCTGGCTCCAGGCCGCGACGAGCAGACATCCGCCCGCGGCCTGCGTGCTGCCGGTCTTGAGGCCGGCGATCCCGTCCTGGCCCAGCAGCGTGTTGGTGTTGCGGACCATCCCGGCCACGGGCACGACGGCCGCGGGCATGGCCGTGATCGCGGCCAGCGCGGGCACCCGCATCGCGGCCGCGCCCAGCCGCACCTGGTCGGCGGCGGTGCTGGTGGTGGACTGGTCCAGGCCGGAGGGGTCGGTGTAGCGGGTGCCGGTCATACCCAGGCGCTGGGCGGTGGCGTTCATCCGCGCCACGAACGCGGCCTGGCTGCCCGCGTCCCACCGGGCCAGGATCCAGGCCATGTTGTCGGCCGAGGGCAGCAGCAGCGCCGCCAGCGCCTGGCGCTCGGTCAGGCGCTCCCCCGGCGGTGACCGGGACCAGCGAGTCGCCGTCATGAACCTGCGCTGGGTAGGCGGCCGCCTCCGACGGCTGGACCGTGATCTCCGGCCCCGATCCCCCGGCCGGCAGCGGGATGGTCGTGCAGGATCACGTAGGCGGTCATCAGCTTGGCCACGCTGGCGATCGGAACCGGCCGGGTGGCGCCCGGGCCGACCACCACGCCGACGCCGCTGATGTCGGCGGCCGAGAACCCGTCGGCCGGCCAGGACACCGCGCCCAGCCGGGCCGGGCCGCCCGTGGTGGTCCCGGCCGTCGGCGAGACCGTGGCCGGGGCCGGGGCCGTCATCGCCGGCGGGAAGGACGGGGTGGTCAGCTCGGTCAGGCCGAGATAGGTCAGGCCGGCACTGGCCAGACCGCACAGCCCGGCCAGCAGGGCCAGGATGCCGCGGCGCCGCCGGGGACGGGTTCGGACCGGGGCCGGCTGACGCGCCGGCCGGACGTCGGTTGGATGCATACCGGCGACGGTGCGACGCCAGTTTCTCCGGCCGGTCCGGCTGACGTCACATGGGTGTCACAGCGGGACGCCGGGAGGCCCCTGTGACACGGTCATGACAATCTCAGGACTGATTCATGACCTGGCCGCCGGCATAATGGCAGGTAATGGCAACCGTACTGCTGGTCGAGGACGACCCGGGGGCCCGGCAGGGCCTGGAGCTGGCCCTGCGCCGGCTCGGCTACGGGGTGCACGCCGCCGAGACCGGGGAGGTGGCGCTGCGCGCCTTCCGGGACGCCGCCGCCGACGTGGTGGTGCTCGACGTGATGCTCCCCGGGCTGGACGGCTTCGAGGTCTGCCGCCAGCTCCGCCGGGGCAGCGACATCCCCGTCATCATGCTGACCGCGCGGGGCGACGACCTGGACGTCGTGGGCGGCCTGGAGGCCGGGGCCGACGATTACGTGGTGAAACCGGTGGAGCCGCGCGTGCTCGACGCCCGCATCCGGGCCGTGATCCGCCGGACGGCCCGCAGTGGCTCACCGGCCGAGACCTACGGTGAGCTCGTGATCGACCGCGGCTCGCTGATCGTCCGGCGGGCCGGCCAGGACGTCATGCTGACCCCGACCGAGCTGAGGCTGCTGCTGGTCCTGTCCGGTTCGCCGCGGCAGGTGTTCTCCCGGGAGCAACTGCTCGAACTGGTCTGGGAGCACGACTACCTGGGGGACTCCCGGCTGGTCGACGCCTGCGTGCAGCGGCTGCGAGCCAAGATCGAGACCGACACGTCCGAACCCCGCTACATCCAGACCGTGCGGGGCTTCGGGTACCGGTTCGGGCCGGTGTAGCCAAACGGTAGGAGGGATGCCTGGTGCGGACCCGCCTGGTCATCGCGTTCATCGTGGTGGCGCTGCTGGCCGCCATCGCCTCGTCCTGGTTCCACACCTTGATCCATGCCTATCGCCTCCCGGCCTGGCTGGACGGGGTGATCCACGGTCCTGGCTGGCTGCAGCACCTGGTGCGGAGCTACGCCGGGCCGCCCGGGCCCAGTCCCATCCGCCACACCGCGCTGGTCTTCTTCGGGGTGGAGGCGGGGTTGCTGCTGGCGCTGATCGTCATCGTGGCCGTCGCCGCGGCCCGGCCGGTCCTGCTGCCGGTCCGGCGGCTGGCCCAGGCCACCCAGCGCATGTCCGGCGGTGACCTGTCGGTCCGGATCCAGCCGCAGGGCCGGGACGAGCTGGCCCAGCTGGTCACCTCGTTCAACGGGATGGCCTCGGCCCTGGAGGGCAAGGTGGCTGAGCTGGAGCAGATGGAGGCCCGCGCCCGGCAGTACGCCGGCGACGTGTCCCATGAGCTGCGCACGCCGCTGACCGCGATGACCGCGGTGGCCGACATCCTCCACGATCACCCCGGACTGACCGGGGACGCCGCCACCGCGGCGCGGCTGGTCCGCCAGGAGGTGCTCCACCTCAACCGGCTGGTCGAGGACCTCATCGAGATCTCCCGCTTCGACGCCGGCACCGCCCAGCTGGTGACCGACGAAACCGACGTGGCGACCGCCGTCGGCCGGTGCCTGCGCACGCGGGGCTGGTCCACCGTGGCCACCGACGTCCCGGCCGGGCTGACCGCCCGGCTGGACCGCCGCCGCTTCGACGTCATCGTGGCCAACCTGGTCGGCAACGCCGTCCGGCACGGCGGGGCGCCGGTGACCGTGCGGGTCAGCGTCCTGCCCGACAGCTGGGGTGGCAGGCAGCTGGTGGTGGAGGTACGTGACCACGGCCCCGGCCTGCCTCCCACCGCGGTCCCGTACCTGTTCGACCGGTTCTACAAGGCCGACACGGCCCGGGCCCGGTCCGAGGGGAGCGGCCTGGGCCTGGCCATCGCCTGGGAGAACGTACGCCTGCACGGCGGCCACATCCACGCCGGCAACCACCCGGACGGCGGCGCGGTCTTCACCGTCAGCCTTCCGCTAGGCGGGCTGGACGACGGTGGCCATGGTGCCGATCAGGTGCCGGAACCGCTGGACCGCCCCGGTATCGCCGGCGAGGTCGATCTCGGCGTCTGACCCGGCGAAGACGAGAGCGGTCAGCGCCTGGGCGGTGCCGGTGATCGTGACGTCGGCCGGTGCGGACGGGGCCCCCGTGGTGAGCACCCACTGCTGGCCGTCGCTTTCAGCCAGGTAGTCCGCACCGTCGAGCCGGAAGTGCCAGCGCGCCGGATCGTGGTCGTCAGCGGCGAGGCCGATGGCCTGGGTCACGGAGCGCAGCAGGTGCTCGGCGTGCAGTTGCTCACCAGGCCGCGGCCTGCGCCAGGCGTGCTGCAGCCCCCATCGGCTGAGCGCGTCGAGAACGGGTCGCAGATCGGCTCCGGCCGGCGTCAGCTGGTACCAGACCTCCCGCCGCCCGGGTTCCCGGTCGGCGGCCACGATCCCGGCGTCCTCCAGATCGCGCAGGCGCTGGCTGAGCGTCTTGGGCGTGATCCCGCCGAGACGGTCCATCAGGTCGGTGAACCGTTTGGCCCCGGTGAGCAGGTCGCGGATCACCAGCAGGCTCCACCGGTCGCCCACGCGCTCCAGCGAGCGCGCGGTCAGGCAGAAGTGATCGTAGGTGCGAACGTTCCGGGTCATGACATCCAAAATAATAGCTGGAAGAAAGTATCTACAAGATAGTAGCTTGAAGATACTCAATCTAACTGGAGGAGGCTGTCATGTACTACGACCCACCTGGCTACCTGTGGGCGATGACCATCGGCGGCATCGTCGCCATCCTGGCTACGACCTGCGTTGTGCTGTACGGGGGCGCGATCCGGGCCGGCCTGGGCCGGCCGCGGGCGGGGGTACTGGCCGGGGGCGCGGCCGCCGTGCTCGGCGGCTGGTTCGCCGGTAGCGCGGTGATCGCGGACCACGGCTGGTACCACACGCCGCTCGGCCACGGGGTGCCGTGGATGCCGGTCGCGGTGTTCGGCTTTCTGGGCCTGCTGCTGGCGCTGGGCCGGATCCCGATGGTCGCCCGGGTCCTGCGGGCTCCGGGCACGGTGGCCCGGCTGGAGCTGCCGCACTCGTTCCGGGCCGTGGACGGAGTGGCCTTCCTGATCATCATGGGCCTCGGCCACGTGCCCGCGCTGTGGGCGCTGCCCGCGGGCCTGGGCGACATCGCCGCCGGTGTCGCCGCCCCCTTCATCGCGCGCAGGCTCGCGCAGGGCACCGGCCGCCGCGCCGCCTTGTGGTTCAACGCGTTCGGCCTGACCGACCTGGTCGTGGCCCTGACCCTCGGCGCCGTGACCGCGTACCAGCTGATCCACGTCACCCCGTCCGGGGCGCCGATCAGCGAGCTGCCGATCGCGATCGTCCCCACCGTGGGCGTGCCGCTGCTGCTGGCCGTGCACATCACGTCGGTGACCGCCCTGGCCCGATCGCGGCGCACACCGAAGCCGGCCCCGGCCCTGATCACCGCGACCGCGAAGTAGAGGAGGCAGAGATGACTCGTACGCCGTCGAAGCCGCTGATCCTCGTCGCCCTGCTGATGGCGTCGTTCGTGATCAACCTCGACACCACCCTGGTCAACGTGGCGCTGCCCACGCTGACCCGCGAGCTGGGCGCGACCACCACCCAGCTGCAGTGGGTGGTGGACGCCTATAACCTGGTGTTCGCCGCGCTGCTGCTGACCTCCGGCAGCCTGTCCGACCGGTTCGGCCGCAAGGGCATGCTGATGGCGGGGCTGGCCGTGTTCGGCCTGGCCAGCTTCGCCGGCGGGTACGCCACGTCCCCGGCCGGGCTGATCGCCGCCCGGGCCGTCATGGGCCTGGGCGCGGCGATGACGTTCCCGGCCACGCTGTCGCTGCTGACCGGCGTGTTCACCGGGCGCAAGGAGCGGGCGCTGTCCATCGGCCTGTGGGGCGCCACCGCCGGGATGGCCATCGCCCTGGGCCCGATCGTGGGCGGCTTCCTGCTCGGGCATTACCGCTGGTCGAGCATCTTCTACACGCTCGGGCCGGTGTCGCTGGCCGTCATCGCCCTGGCCGCGTGGTTCGTCCCCCGCTCCCAGGACCCGCAGCCAGACGGCCTGGACTTCCCGGGCCTGATTCTGTCCGGCAGCTTCATGGGACTGCTGGTCTACACGATCATCGAGGCTCCGGGCCGGGGCTGGACGTCAGCTGGCATCGCTGCTCGGGTTCGCCGGCGCCGCCGTCCTGCTGACCGCCTTCATTGTCGGCGAGCGCCGCACCGACCGGCCCATGCTCGACGTGCGGCTGTTCGCCAACATGCGGTTCAGCGCGGCCAGCGCCTCGGTCACGATCGCCTTCTTCACGCTGTCCGGGTTCATCTTCCTGATGACCCAGTACTTCCAGTTCATCCGGGCCTACAGCCCGCTGTCCACCGGCGTGCACCTGCTGCCGGTCGCGGTCTCGGTCGCGGCCGGATCGACCGTCGGCACCAGGCTCGCGGTCAGAGCCGGCACCAAGGTCATCGTCGTCACCGGGCTGGTCCTGCAGGCCATCTTCTACTTCTGGGTCGCCCGCGACCTGTCGCCCACCTTCAGCTACGGGATCATCGCCGTCCAGATGGTCGTCTACGGTCTGGGCATGGGCCTGACGTCGGCGCCCGCCACCGAGTCGATCATGGGAGCCGTCGCCGCCCGCCGGGCCGGCGTCGGCTCGGCCGTCAACGATTCGACCCGGCTGCTCGGCGGCACCTTGGGCGTGGCCATCATCGGCAGCGTCTACGCCTCGCTGTACGCCTCGCGGCTCACCACCTCTCTTCCGGCGGCGTTGCCGCACCCGCTGACGAGCCTCGCCCGCCAGTCCGTCGGAGCCGCCTTCGGCGTCTCCGGCCAGCTGGCCGCGAACGGCCAGAGCGCGGCCGCGGCCGCCGTCCACCAGGCCGCCACCAGCGCCTTCGACCACGGCCTGAGCGTCGGGTGCGTCGTCGCGGCCGCCATCGCCCTGGCCGGCGCGCTGCTCGCCGCCGCCTTCCTGCCCGCCCAGCCCCCGCAGCCGGCCGGACCTGACCACCAAGCCGAACTGCCGGCGACCGCAAGCGACGGAAAGGACCTCGTGCGATGACCTACGCCGAAACAACGGTCGGCCCGACGATCGGCCGGCTCCTCAGCGAACAGCCCGGCCTGGACCTGTCGGCCGACGGTGCGCTGGACGGCCTCGACCAGTTCCATCTCGGCGGCGCGGCAGCGACCGACCTGCTCATCGGCCACCTCGGCCTCGCCCCGGGCGATCGGGTCCTGGACGTCGGCTCGGGATTCGGCGGTCCCGCGCGGCAGATCGCCCGCCGCACCGGTGCCCGCGTCACCGGCATCGACATCACCCCGGCCTACGTGGACGCCGCCCGCGACCTGGCCGCCCGGACCGGGCTGAGCGACCTGGCCGACTTCCGGGTGGCCGACGTCGCCACGTTCCAACCTGACCTGCCGTTCCAGGCCGCGATCACGATGCACGTCCAGATGAACGTCCAGGACAAGGCGGCCTGGTTCGCGCAGATCGCCCGCTGCCTGGCCCCGGGCGCGCCCCTGGCCGTCTGGGAGATCTGCCAGCCGCACGCGGCCGACCCGAGCGGGCCGGGCGGCCTCACCTGGCCGATGCCGTGGTCACTCGACGGCACCGACAGCTTCGTCGTCACCGCCGGCTCGCTGCGAGCCTCGATCGAGCAGGGCGGCTTCACCACCACCGAGTGGACCAACGAAACCGCCTGGGTCCAAGCCTGGATCACCAGGTCCTTCGCCAACGGCCTGCCCTCCGGACCGGCACTGCCGATGCTCCTCGACGACGGTTACACCCGCGTCATCAACGCCACCGCCGCCCTCGGCGACGGCTCCCTCGAAATCTGGCGCGGAGCCTTCACCAGGAACGCCGGCTGACTCGCCGCCGGAAATAACCCGGCGACGTAAGCGGTCGTCCTGGCGATAATGCCGACGTGGACGAGGTCGAGGTGGTGGTCGCCCATAACGAGCGCGCGACCCTGCGCGTCGGCGACGTGTTCCTGAAGATCGACGCTGATCAGGCCAACACCGACATCGAAGTCGAGGCGATGGCCCGGGTGCCGGTCCCGACCCCGGAGGTGCTGTGGCGGAAGCCGCCCGTGCTGGCGCTGGCCGCGGTGGCCGGGACGGCTCTCGGCCGCCTGGGCGAGCCGTCGTCCGCGTCGCCGGCCGCGTGGGCCGCGGCCGGGGCCGCCGCCCGCCTGCTGCACGACGCGCCGCTGCCGCCCTGGCCCGGCCGGAGCCTGGACGAGGTCACCGCGGACCTCGACCGCGAGTGCGAGTGGCTGGTCACCAACGGCGTCCTGCCCACCGACCTGGTCACGCGCAACCGCCAGGTGGCCGCGGCGGCCCTGCGGCCGTGGACACCGGCGTTCATTCACGGGGATCTGCAGATCGCGCACGTGTTCGTCGCGGGTGACGAGGTCACCGGCGTGATCGACTGGTCCGAGGCCGCCCCGGGCGACGCCCTGTACGACCTGGCCAGCTTGACGATCGGGCACGAAGAGCACCTGGCCGACGTGGTGGCCGGCTACGGCACCGACGTCGACCTCGACGTGATCCGCGGCTGGTGGTCGTGGCGGAGCCTGCGTGGGATCCGCTGGCTGGCCGAGCACGGCTTCGATCCGTTCACACCCGGCGCCGAGGTCGACGTGCTGAGAGCCCGGATGTGAAGCCCCGGCCCGGCGGCCATGAGGCCGGCGGGCCGGGTAGCCCAGCGCCGGAGCCTCAGCGGCCCGGCGCCGCCATCGGGTTGACCCCGGCCAGGTCCTCGCGCCGGACCCGGATCGCGACCAGGGTGACGACCAGGGCCAGCAGCATGATCCCGGCCGAGACCAGGTAGCCCTGGGAGAACCCGGTGGCCAGGGCGTGATGGGCCGCCGCCTTCTGCGCCGCCGCCATCGCGGCCGGGGACAGGGGGGCGGTGGCCGCCCGGGCCGCCGCGGCCGCCTGGGCGTGCAGGCTGCTGGCCACCGCGCTCCAGGCCACCGTGCCCAGCACCGCCAGCCCGAGCGCGCCCCCGACCTGCTGACCGGTGTTGAGCAGGCTGGAGGCCACGCCCGCGTCGTCGTCGGCCACCTTGGTCAGGGCGACCAGCGACGCCGGCACGAAAATCAGCCCGATGCCCGCCGCGGTCAGCATCATCGGGCCGAGCAGGCCGCTGGCGTAGTGGCTGTGCTCGTTGATCCGGGACAGCCAGAACATGCCCCCGGCCGCGACCACCCGACGCCGCCCGCCGCATCGTCGCCGCCGACCTGTCTGCGAGCTGCGGGCCCGATTGGCAGGAGCGGCTGGTGGCCTTCGACGACGCCCCGGCCGCGGCCGCCTCGATCGGCCAGGTGCACCGCGGACGGTGGCGGGACGACGACGGCCAGATCGTCGACGTGGCGGTGAAGGTGCAGTACCCGGGGGTCGGCGCCGCGCTGCGCTCGGACCTGCGCCAGGCCCGGCTGCTGGCCCGGGGCATGGCCCGGCTCAGCGGGCTGAAGGTGTCCGAGCTGGCCGACGAGCTGGCCAGCCGGGTGGTCGAGGAGCTGGACTACGTGCGCGAGGGCCGCGTCCAGGCCGAGGTGGCGGCCGCGTTCACCCCCCGCGTCCCGCTGGCGCTGGCCGCCGCGCGCGCGGCCGGCGTGCCCGAGCCGCCCGGCCGCACCGACGTGGTTGTCCCGGCCGTGTACCTGGCCGCCCCCCGGGTGCTGATCACGGGCTGGCTGGAGGGGGCGAGCCTGACCGCGCTGCTGGACGGGCGCACCGATCTGCTGCCCGCGGGCTGGCGCGAGCTCGACCACGGGGCCGCGGCCGACCGGGCCGGACACCTGCTCTCGCACGCCATGTTCGCGCCGGCCGCGTGCACCGGCTGGATGCACGCCGACCTGCACCCGGGCAACTTCCTGCTGCTGCCCGGTGGCCGGCTCGGCATGCTGGATTTCGGCGCCGTCGCCGCCCTGCCCGGCGGTATCCCGGCCCCGTTCGGTCAGCTCGCCGGCGCGGTGCTGGCCGGCGACGGGCCCGCCGCGGTCAGCCTGGCCCGGCAGACCGGCGTCCTCTCCCCCACGGCCCAGGTCGATCCGCGGCTGA
Source organism: uncultured Actinomycetes bacterium (assembly GCA_963828445.1). Lineage (GTDB taxonomy): Bacteria > Actinomycetota > Actinomycetes > Streptosporangiales > Streptosporangiaceae > Bog-532. The sequence goes on along the minus strand of CAWHFP010000018.1, from coordinate 17,505 downwards.
TCCTCGAGCTGCTGCTCCCCTACGTGGCCACCGCGGGCGCCGGCACCTTCACCTACTCGCGGCCCTGGCTGCGCGGGGTCATGGCCCACTTCAACCAGCCACGGTCCGCAGCCTGACCCCGCCGTCGGAGTACGCCCTCGTCTGGCGGGCGACCCTGGCCGGCGCGGGGCTGTTCGCCCAGCTGGGCGCCACGGTGCCGACCCGCGCGTTCCACCTGGCCTACTCCCCCGGATTCCGCGAGGAGGTCATGTCCGGCCGGTCCCAGCGCGGCGTCCCGGCTATCGGGACCGCGGTTCCCGCGCGCTGAGCTGCTGACGGCAAGAAGGCCTCTCCCAGAATCGGGAGAGTCCCGGGACTCGGCTTCGGGGCCCGGTCAGAGGGAAAGGCTGGATGCGGGGTCGAGCTCGGCCATGCGGGCCTGCAGATCACTGAGGGCGGCGGCGGCCAGCGGCGCGAACGGCTGGCCGTCGTTGGCCTTCATCCAGCGCCCGAACGCCACGCTGAACGCGAGCAGGCCCACCTCCGCGCTCAGTCGCGCGGTCAGCTCATCCACGCCTCGCTCGCGCAGGGCGGCGGTGATCGACTGGCCGGTCCGGGCGTGCTTGAGCAGTCCTCGTTCCTGCAACTCGCTGGCCGACGCGAGCACCGCGACGCGCTGGGCGGCGGTGGCCCGCCGGTGCGGGGTCATCACGACTTCGACGGCGGCCAGCGCCGCCCGCAGGCATTCGAGGGGCGTCGCCGCCGGGGCGGCGGCCCGGATGCCCTCGGCGAACAATCCGGCCAGCACGTCCTCCCCGCCGAAGAGGACCTCGCGCTTGTCCGCGAAATGCCGGAAGAACGTGGCCCGGTTCAGGCCCGCGCGCTCCGCGATCTGCGCGACGGTCGTCTCCTCGTACCCGTTCTCCACGAACAGGTCCAGGGCCGCGGTCTCCAGGCGCTCACGCGCGTTCGGCGCCCATCTGCTCACCCGCCCCATCCTAGGCGACGCGACCGGATCGCATCTTTATATGGAAGGTCATGCGACTGAGTCGCATAGTCGTGTTAGAGTTGACGCGACTGAATCGCATCAGACCTTGTTGACTAGCCAGGAGACCTTTCATGCGCATCTTCGTCACCGGCGCTTCCGGCTGGATCGGCTCGGCCCTGGTCCCGGAGCTCATCGGCGCCGGCCACCAGGTCCTGGGGCTGGCCCGCTCGGACGCCGCCGCCACCGCCGTCGCCGCCATGGGGGCCGAGGTGCTGCGCGGGGACCTGGCCGACACCGACGTGCTGCGGGCCGGGGCCCTCGACAGCGACGGCGTCATCCACCTGGCCTTCGTCGTGCCCAGCATGAGCGAGGCGGCTACCCGGACCGACGCCCAGGCCATCGAGACGTTGGCCACCAGCCTGGCCGGCTCCGGCCAGCCCCTGCTGGTCTCCGGTGGAACCATCGTCACCCCCGGCCGTCCCTCCACCGAGCGCGACGAGCTCATCGCCCGCGGGCCCATCGCGGCCCGCATCATCAACATGCAGGCCGCCCTGGCCGCCACCGAGCGGGGCGTGCGGGCCGCCCTGGTCATGCTGCCCCGCTCGGTGCACGGCCCGGCCGACCGCCACGGCTTCGTTCCCCAGCTCATCGCCCTGGCCCGGGCCAAGGGGGTCTCCGGCTACATCGGTGACGGGGCCAGCCGCTGGCCGGCCGTGCACGTGCAGGACGCCGCCCTCCTCTACCGGCTGGCCGTCGAGCACGCGCCCGCCGGCGCCGTGCTCAACGCCGTCGGCGACGAAGGCGTGCCCGTCCGCGAGATCGCCGAGGCCATCGGCCGGCACCTGAACCTGCCGGCTGGCTCCCGGCCCGCCGCTGAATACGGCGGCATGCTCGCGCCCCTGCTCAGCACCGACATGCCCGCCTCCAGCACCCTCACCCAGGAGCTTCTGGGCTGGAAGCCCACCCACCCCGGCCTGATCGAGGACCTCGACCAGGGCCACTACTTCAGCTGACAGATTCCGCGGCCGGGCGGTCACCTCAGGCTGATGGGGACGGGTCCGCGTTGGTGACGCGGTCGTTGGTGATCAGCACGACGTTTCCGTCCGGATCATCGACCATGGTCGCGTAGGGCCCGGTGATGGGCGCGGGCGCCGTTCTTCCGTGGTAGCCGGCCGACGTGAGCCTGGTCCAGACGGCGTCGACCGACGCTTCGTCATCCACGAGGAACTCCATGACCTGCTGGTAGCCGCGGTCAGGGCGGATCCAGCCGGGGTCGAAGCGCTGGGCCACCTCGCCGGTGGTGAAGATGAACGTGATGCCGTTGGCCATCCGGCAGATCGAGACCGGGCGGTCAGGGCGCGGATCGGGGACGTCGAGTCCCAGCAGGCGGTAGAACTCGATCGACCGCTGAAGGTCGCGAGCGTAGATCACCATCATTCCGAACCGGATGTTCACACTATCGTTGGTCACGAGAGATAATCTACGGTGGTAGATGAAATGTCGGCAAGCGGGAATTCGGCCAGCGGAGATCCGGCAGGCGGAGATGACGCCGAGGATGATCTCGGCGCCATCTTCTCCCGTCTGCTCGCCGTCATCGCTGAGCGCGAGGCGCCGATCCTGGCCGGGCACGGCCTCACGATGTGGGAGTACGTCATCCTCGTCCCGCTCGTGGGCCAGGCCGGAATGAGCCAGAAGGAACTCGCGCGCCGGAGCCGCCGCGACCCCACGCGCTTGATCGGCCATCTCGACGTGCTGGAAGACCGGGCCCTGATCACCCGGGAGGTGGACGAGACCGATCGCCGGCGACGAGCCGTGCGGCTCACCGACCGGGGTGACGAGGTCGTCCGCGCCACCCGGCGCGAGATCAGGGCGATGGAGACCGAACTGCTCGAGGGCCTGTCAGCCGGCGACCAGGCCGTCCTGCGGCAGAACCTCGCGGCCACGCTGCGCAGCCTGCGCGAGCGCGGCTGGGAGCAATCCTGACGTGCTAGGTGGTGGGCTCGTGGCTGGGCTGGATGTTCTGGTTGATGTGGAACGTGTTGTCCGGGTCGTAGCGGTTCTTGACCTGGGCCAGCCGGTCGTAGTTGCCGCGGTAGGAGGCTCGCACCCGGTCCTGGCCCTCCTCCATCAGGAAGTTGACGTAGGCGCCACCGGCCGAGGTCGGGTGCAGTTCCTCCCAGTAGTCCTTGGCCCATTGAGAGATGAGGCCGGCGTTGGCCGGGTCCGGATCGACGCCGACGATGATGCCGTTGTAGCCACCGTCCCGGTACGCGAACGCGGTGGCGTCGCTGGGCACCCGGCTGGCGGCACCGTCCATGGGGTACAGGTGCATGGTCGAATGACCGGTCGGCAGCTGCGCGCCGTACTTGACGTGCACGTCGATCGCCGCGTCCGAGATCTCGTTGAAGAAGTCGGCCCGCCAGTACCACTGCAGCCCGGCCGGGTAGAGCGGGTCGAACGCGCCCTGCAGCGCGGTGAACGGCATCGGCTGCAGCCCGACCAGCAGCGGCGAGCCGTACGACCTGACCGGCTCGAGCACCTCGTCGGCCCGGTCGTGCGGCCCGGTGTAACACCACACGATGCCGCACGCCTTACGGCCCCACAGTTCCTCGGGGAACGGCGGGGCGGGCGGGATCGTCAGCAGGGCGATCCAGCCGTTCAGCTCCTCGGGCAGCGACGGGAGCAGCTCCCGGTACCAGCGCATCACCTCGGCGGTGTCGGCGAAGTCGTACAGCACCGGGCCGCCGATGACCGTGCCGGCCTCGCCGATGTCATGGCCGCGGAAGGTGAACGAGGTGACCACGCCGAAGTTCCCGCCGCCGCCGCGCAGGGCCCAGAACAGGTCGCTGTTCGAGCTCTCGCTGGCCGTCACCAGGCTCCCGTCGGCCAGCACCACGTCGGCCGACAGCAGGCTGTCGATGGTGAGGCCGAACTGCCTGGTCAGGTAGCCGGTACCGCCGCCCAGGGTCAGCCCGGCCACGCCGGTCGAGGCGATGAACCCGGACGGGACGGCCATGCCGAAGGCCACGGTCGCGTGGTCGACGTCGCTCCAGGTGGCCCCGGCGTCGACCCGGACGGTGTGGTCCTGCGGGTTGACGTTGATGCTGCGCATCGGCGACAGGTCGATGACCAGGGCGCCGTCCCACACCCCGAGGCCGGCGGCGTTGTGGCCGCCCCCGCGGACCGCAATCTCGATGCCATGCTCGCGGGCGAACCGCACGCAGGTGATGACGTCAGCGGTGTCCCGGCAGCGGGCGATGGCGGCCGGGTGCTTGTCGATCATGGCGTTGTAGACGGCGCGTCCCTGGTCGTATCCGGGATCGCCTGGTGTGATCAGGTCGCCGTGCAGGGCCGCGGCGAGTTCGGCGTACGGTGCCGTGGTGGTAGTCATGAGGTCCCCCTCCGGGTGCGTCGTTTGAAGTCCGGTGCCCGCGAACGTACGCACCGCGGCGTTCGCGCAGCGTTCGGAGCGCGGGCCGGCGCTACGCCGTCGGGGGAACGCTGGGAGCGGTGCGGCGAACGCCGCGCCCGGTGAGGTCGCGCTGGCAGCGCCGCAGCAGCGCGACGCTGCCGTGGTCCGAGGCCAGCTGCGCGGCGGAGAGCAGGCGGGTGACGGCGGCCTGCTCGTCGTCGTAGGCGGCCCGCATCCGCATCACCTCCGGCAGCCACCACCGGTCCTGGTGGGCATGCCCGGTGGCGAGGGCGGCGTCCAGGGTGGCCCGCGCGGCATCGGGCTGGCTGTCCCGGGCGGACAGATCGGCCAGCAGCGTCAGCCAGTACGGCATGCGCGCGAACGCGCGCTGCGATCTGAGGTTGCCGATGCCGCGGCGGACCAGATCGATACCGGAGGTGTCCTCGCGGCACCAGCCGTCCGCGATCAGCGCCCACTCGCGGTAGTAGGCGAAGCCGTACCGGTCGCACAGCGGGCGCAGCTCATCGACGGCGCTCCTCAGCTCGGGCAGGTCACGGCGCATCTGATGGGTGATGCAGGCGTAGGCGAGGGCCAGCGCCTGACTGTAGGGGTGGTCGATCGCCCGGGCCAGCGTGATGGTCTCGCGGCAGGCGGCCAGCGCTTCTTCCTCGTGGCCCAGCAGCCAGTGAGCGTGCGCGGAAAAGGCCTTCCCGTGCACGTCCGGGCGGGTGCCGAAATTGAGCCAGACGGCCCCGCCCGCCAGCTTCACGCCCAGCTCGAGATGACCAAGCGCATCGGCCGGCATCCCCCGGCTGAAGGCCGAAAAGCCGGCCATGACGTGCGCCTGGCCGGCCAGGTCGGACTCGGGCTCGGCCAGGTCCAGGGCACGCGAGGCCGCCCGGTAGCTGTCGGCCGTGCGCCCCTGGACGAAGAACGCGCCCCCCAGCGCGGCCAGGCCGGCCACCCTGGAGTCCGTGCGACCCAACGACTCGGCCAGCGCGATCGAGCGCTCCAGGGCCTGCTGCACGTCCGGCGAGGAGTAGCCGTATTGCGCGTTGAGCGGCGCCGCCATCGCTTCCAGGACGGCGAGTTCGCGGGAGTCCCGGTCCCGGCCCGCGGGCATGGCCGCGATGATGGACAGCGCCTTTTCGTGCAGCCGGATTCCCTCGGCGTTGGCGAACCGGCCGGCGGCGACGTCGGCGGCCCGCTCGTAGAAAGCGACCGCCCGCTCGGGCCGTCCGCCCCGCGCGTACTGCTCGGCGAGCTGGACGGCCACGCCATCGGTGTCGTCGGCGTGCAGCAGTTCCAGGCTCTGGGCGATGCGCCGGTGCAGCAGCCAGCGCTGCGGCGGGCTGATCCCCGCGTAGGCCGTTTCCCTCAGCAGGTCGTGCGAGAAGTCATAGCCGTCCCGGAACTCCCGCACGATCCGGCGCCGCCACAGCTCATCCAGGGCGGCCACCACCGCGTCGGCGTCCAGGTCGCTGGCCTCGGTGAGCAGGTCCAGGGTGAAGTTCGCGCCCGCCGCCGCGGCCAGGCCGGCCAGCTCGCGGGCGGCCGGGGTTCCCTGGTCAAGACGCTTGCGCAGCACCGCCGCGAGATCACCGGCCGGAAGGGGCGGCCGCGCCGGGGTCGGCGGCGCCGCGGGCGGCCTCGATGACGTACAGCGGGAAGCCGCCCGTGGCCGCGTGCAGCAGGCCGGTATCGGCCTTCGGGAGGCGCTGCCCGGCGATCGCCTCGGCCAGGAGCGCGGTATCGGCGGCCGGCAGCGGGCCGAGGGAAATCTCGGTCAGCAGTCCGGTGGCCCGCATCCGGACGATCCAGCCGGCCAGCTCACGGTTTTCGCCGAGATCCTCCTCGCGCACGGTCGCGGCCACCAGCAGCTGGGCGTCGTCGGCCACGGTCAGGCAGAAGGTGACGAACGCCATGGTCTCCTGGTCGCACCACTGCACGTTGTCCAGCACGAGCAGCAACGGCCGGCGGACGGCGATCAGCGCCCGGGCCAGGCCCTCGGAGAAGCGGTGGCGCTGCCAGGCATCGGTCATGGCCCGGGGGCCGGCGCTGGAGCCCTCGGTGGGCAGCAGCCGGGCGACTTCGGCGCGCCAGACGGGGTCGAGGGTGGCCACCGCCGATCGGACCGCGTCATGTCGCAGCCAGTCGGCCACGGGAGCCAGCGCCAGGCGTCCCGCCGCGCCAAAGCACCGGGCGGTCGCCACCACCGCGCCCTGCTGGCGGGCCATCTCGGCGATCTCGGACACCAGCCGGGTCTTCCCCACGCCAGCCGCGCCGCGGACCAGCGCCAGTCCCCGGCGGCCCACCGAGGCGGCCTGCCACGCTCCGTGCAGCGCGCTGAGCTCAGCCGACCGGCCGACGAGCGTGGCCGCCGCCAATCCGGGGCGGCCCGCCCCGGGGCTGACGGCGGCCGGGGACCGGGTGGCCGGGCCGGCCTGAGCGGTCAACCGCTGAAATACCGTGCGCGTCGCGAGATCCGGGGCGACCCCGAGCTCGCGTTCGAGCACCGACGCGCAGTGATGGTAGGTGCTGATGGCCCCGGCCCGGTCACCCAGGTCGGCCTGCAGTTCCATCAGCGTGCGGTAGCCGACCTCCTCCAGCGGCTGCAGCTGGACCCGGCGCCGGGCCGCTTGCACCGCACCGGCCAGGTCGCCGGTCCGGGCCCGGGCGGCACAGACCAGGTCGCACAGCTCCACGCACTCGCGCTCGAGCTGTGATCTGGCCTCCAGCAGCCAGTCTTCGTAGACCCCGGGCAGCAGTTCACCCCGGTAGACGGCGATCGCCGCGGCGGCATGCCGCCGGAGCCCGGCGTCATCGCCGGCCTCGGCCGCCGCCATCGCGGCCTGCCGCTCGCGGTCGAAGACGCGCACGTCAACCTGGCACGTGCCCGTGTCACACCAGCACAGGTCCCGGGGCGTCACCACCAGCGAAGCCTCGTCGCCCAGGACCTGGCGCAGATGGTGCAGCTCGCGGCGCAGGTTGGTCAGCGCCTGGGCATCGGTGGAGTCGGGCCAGAGCAGGCCGGCGATCCGCTGCCGGGACTGCGGGGATCCGGCGTGCACGGCCAGGAACGCGACCAGGGCGACCGCGCGCGACGAACGGACCGGGACGCTTCCGGCCCGATCGTCAATGAGTGTCTGCTCCCCCAGGAGCGTCATACGTAGCACGTCGACCCTCTCCCGAGCATTAGAACCCCGGCTTATGCGGAGAATCAATGCATTCGCGCCGAGAGCGCAACCCATTATCCGGTGGGATCGTCAGCGGATCTACGCACCAGCGGGGCGCGAGTGTCGTCACCGTGAGCCGTCGAGGTCTGCGGCCGCTACGGCTCGCGTTCGCCGCACCGGGATGTCCTGCGCTTTTTGGCACGCCATTGCGGCATCATCCTGCCATTGAGCGGTAGACATCCGACGTCACCATCAACGGGCACATCACTCGACGAGGTTAGGACGTAGATGAGATGAGGCGGCTGCCGCGGTCTGGCCCTGGTCCCGGTGTGAGCGGTTCGCCGGATGAGGCGGAGTCACAGCCAGATCCGGCCGTCAGCAAAGAGAGTTCCGCACCGACAGAACGGCCAGCTGGCCCTGCGGTCAGGCGGAGACGGCGACTCCGGCGCATCGTGATCGCGGTCCCATTCCTCGGGTGCTGTTGTGGGCCGGTGTTTCGTACGCCGCCTGGATGCTGCAGCCGACAAGCATGCAGTGGAACGAACGCAGCGCCGAATGGGTCAGGAATGAGGTCCCTTTCGGGAACTCGATCGTCGACCAGGGCGAACACATCTACTACAGCGTGAACGCACCGAAAACGGGTGGCCCGCAACTGAAGGCCCTGCCGACGGTCGGGCAGGTTCCGACGTGGAACAGCCGCCCTCCCCAGGCACAGGCCGCGGCCTGGCCGCCGCCGGTCAAGCCGGTCTTCCCGCGCCCGCTGTCCGGTGAAGGAGCCTGGAAGCCGACCAGCCAGCCGAGCGACGGCGGCTCAGCAGTGCTCGTGACGACCTTCCGCCCCGAACTCCACTACCCGCAGCTTGTCGCCTACGTCGCCTGGTTCGACCACAGGCGCACCGAGATCGGCTACTACCCCGGCCGTTACGAGCCCCCGAGCGCGGCTGTACGCGGACCGGCGATGGTCCCGGACGATCAGCGCTCGCGGCTGCTGGCCACCTTCAACGGTGGCTTCACCTACACCGACGGCGCTAACGGCTCGGCGACAACGGCCGCACGAACGAGCCGCTCAAGGGCGGCAACGCCACGCTCATCGGTTACCGCGACGGTCGCATCGCGATCGTGAAGTGGAGTGGCGGCCCGGATATCGGCTCGGACGTGGCGTGGGCCCGCCAGAGCCTGCCCCCGATCGTGTGGACGGAAAGCTGAACCCGCAGCTGAACGACGATCCGAACAGCCCGCAGTGGGGGTATACGCTCGGCGGCCTGACCCGCGTCTGGCGTAGCGGTGTCGGCATTGACCGTCGCGGCAACCTCATCTACGTCGCCGCTGACGACCAGACCGTGATTACGTTGGCGAAGATCCTCCAGCACGTCGGCGCCGTCCGGGCGATGGAGTTCGACATCAACCCCGAGTGGCACACCTTGATTACTTACACCCACGGTGCCAGGGGTCTCGTTCCCACGCTGGTCGGGCCCAACCCGATGCAGTCGCCCAACCGTTATCTGGTCCCCGACGACCGTGATTTCTTCGCTGTCTACCGGCCCCTACCCGGCCCGGTCACCGTCCCGTTCAAGTAGCGGGGGAAGGGCACTGACTGCGCCACCCGCTGCTCAGGTGCCGCAGTAGGTGACGTACGGGGCGCCGCCCGCCGGGGCCGGACGGGTGTAGCCGGCCAAGCCGGGCCGCTCGTCGAAGGGGCGGGCGACGACCTCCACCAGACGGTGGAACAGCCCCAGGTCGCCCTCGGCCGCCGTGGCCAGCGCCTCCTCGACGCGATGGTTGCGCGGGATGTAGATGGGGTTGACCCGGTCCATCGCGGCCGCCACCGCCGTCCGGTCCGCGGGCAGCAGGTCCTCGCGCCGGGCGGCCCAGGTGTCGAACGGCGCCGGCTCGGCGAACAGCGTCCGCGCGGTACCGGCCGACAGCGCGCGGAAGAACTGGGTGAAGTCGACCTGCTGCGACTGCAGGAGCTGCAGGATGTCTTCGGCCAGTTCCCGATGTGGCGCGGTGAGCCCCAGCTTGGCCGCCATGCCCTCGGCCCAGTGCTGCTGATAAGCGGCCGCGAACCCGTCCAGCTCCTCGGTGGCCGCCGCCACCGCGGTCTCGCCGTTGTCGTCGAACAAGGGCAGCAGGGCCTCGGCCAGCCGGGCCAGGTTCCACTGCAGGATCCTCGGCTGGTTGCCGTAGGCATAGCGGCCGCCGTCATCGATGGAGCTGAACACCGCGGCCGGGTCGAAGGCGTCGATGAACGCACAGGGACCGTAGTCGATGGTCTCGCCGGAGATCGTCGTGTTGTCGGTGTTCATGACCCCGTGGACGAACCCGGCCAGCGTCCACTGGACCACCAGCGACGCCTGCGCCGCGACCACGCGCCGGTACAGGTCCAGGTAGCGATTCGGGGCGTCGGCCGCCTCCGGGTAGTGACGGGCGATGGCGTAGTCGGCCAGCGCCCGCAGCAGGTCCGGGTCGCCGGCCGCGGCCGCGTACTGGAACGTGCCCACGCGCAGATGGCTGGCCGCCACCCGGGTGAGCACCGCGCCCGGCTGTGCGCCCTCCCGGAGCACCTGCTCACCGGTGGCGACCACCGCGAGCGCCCGCGTGGTGGGAATGCCGAGGCCGTGCATGGCCTCGCCCATGAGGTACTCGCGCAGCATGGGGCCGACCACGGCCTTGCCGTCGCCACCCCGGGCGAACGGGGTGCGTCCGGCCCCCTTGAGGTGCAGGTCGCGGCGGCGCCCTCGGGTATCGAGCACCTCGCCGAGCAGTACCGCGCGGCCGTCCCCGAGGCGGGGAGAGTACATGCCGAACTGGTGGCCGGCGTAGACCTGGGCCACCGTGGTGACCCCCTCCGGAGCCTGCCCGGCCAGCAGCGCGACACCCGACGGCTCCCGCAGCGCCGCGGGATCGACACCGAGCTCGGCCGCCAGCCCCTCATTGAGGACCAGCAGCTCAGGAGCGGGCGCCGGAGCCGCCGTCCACGGCACGGACAGGCCGGGCACCGCCCGGGCATAGGAATCCTCGAACCGGAACAAATTCGTCGCGACGGTCACGCCTTCGAGGTTACGGACCGGCCCCCGTCCGGCAAACTCCCCCTCACGCTGGTCAGCAGAGGAAAGCCGCAAGCGCCTGGGCAAGCTCGTCCGGTGCCTCTTCGGCTTGGTGGTGCCCGGAATGGATCGGCATGCTGGAAAGCTCACCGGCCACCCACGGGCGCCAGATCGCCTCGGGGTCGCCGTGGATGTCGATGTCGTCTTCGGTCGCGGCCAGCAGCAGCGTCGGGCAGGCGATCCGGTGGCCGGCCGCGCGGTCAGCTTGTTCGTGGGCACGATCGATGTTCAGGCCGGCCCGGTAGTCCTCGCACATGCCGTGCACGACGGCGGGATCGCGCAGGGCCGCCCGTAGGTCGGCAAAGTTGGCTTCCCCCATCTCGGCGGGGGCCGGGGTCCGGTACCAGGCGTCGGGATCACCGTTGATGATCGGCTCGGCCGGCTTGTCGGTCTGGGCCAGGAACCACCAATGCCACCAGGTGCGCACGAACCGCTCGTTGAGCCGTTCGAGGTGCTCGGTCACCGGGAGACCGTCCATCACCACCAGCCGCGTGACGGCGCCGGGATGGTCCATCGCGGCCCGGAAGGCGACCAGGGCGCCGCGGTCATGCCCCACCACCGCGAACCGGTCATGGCCGAGGCGCCGCATGAGCGAGACCACGTCCTCAGCCATCGCCCGCTTGGAGGACTGGACGTGCTGGGGAGCGTCAGGAGGCAGCGTCGACTGGCCGTAGCCGCGCAGGTCCGGGCAGACGACGAAGAAGGAATCCGCCAGTTGCGGCGCCACCCGATGCCAGGTCGTATGCGTGCGGGGATGACCATGCAGCAGCACGACCGGCCGTCCCTGGCCGCCGTGGCGTACCCGCAGCGTCACCTCGCCGACTTCCACGTACTCAAGCGTGAACCCCTCGAACATCCTGGTGACTCCTCGGCTCGACCAACAGCGACACTTCAGTGTTTCCTGAAAGGTGAAAATATCATCATTCAAAGAATGATGAAAGGTGGAGTACGCTGACGGGAAATGGGAAATTTCAGCGATCCGCGAGTACGGCTGCTGGCCGAACTGGCGGACGAGACCCGCTACGCCGTGCTTGAGCGCCTGGAGCGGAGTCCCGCCTCGGCCAGTGAGCTGAGCGAGCTGCTGCGGGTAGCGCCGACACGGCTGGCCAACCACCTGCGCCGGCTCCGGGACGCCGGGCTGGTCACCGTCAGCCACCGCGGTCGCCTCGCGATCTACCAGCTCGCCGAGCCCGGGCTGCGGGAGATCTTTTCGATGCTCAACGGCCTGCGGGGCGCTCCACCGCTGACAGGTGGCCCGCTGCCGATCGGGGCCACCTGCTATGACCACCTGGCCGGCTGGCTCGGCGTCGTACTCCTGGATCATCTGGTGCAGTCAGGGGCGCTGCGTACCCGAGATGGCGAGGGCGAGCTGGGGCTCGGCCCCGCGGCCGCCGACCGCTTCGCCGATCTGGGGGTCGAACTGCCCAGCACGCACTCCCGCCGGATGCTCGCGTTCGCCTGTATGGACAGCCATGCGGGGCGACCGCATCTCGGCGGCCAGCTTGGTGCGCAGCTTGCCACCTCACTCCGGCAACGCGCCTGGATAGAACCTGCCGGGCGGCCACGCCGGCTGCGGTTGACACCGACCGGCACCACCGCGCTCGGCCGCTTCGGCATCCAGACGCCAGCCACCGATGACACCTCGAGCGAGAGCACCTGGCTGGAAACCGGTCCCGGCCCAGCCCGCTTACGGCGTTGCTCTTCATGAGACCGTCACCGGCCGTGGGCAGATCCGGGACGCGGTGCCGGGGCAGCCTCCGGCTCCGATGCCGTGGCGGTTTCGGGCCCGGCCACGAGTACGGGTCGGTCGGCCTGCTTGCGCAGGGTCAACATGACCAGGCCGCCGAGCACCAGCGCGACCGCGAGCACCACCGCCGTCGACTGGAAACTGCCACCGCTGGCGTCCTGCAGGAATCCAGCGACAGAGGGACCGATGAAGCCGCCCAGGTTGCCCAGAGCGTTGATCAGGCCCATCGCGCCGCCGGCCAGCGCCACCGGCACGGCCCGCGAGGCACTGGCCCAGAATGGCCCGTCGTAGGCGAGGGCGCCCGCCATCGCGATGCTGACCAGGAAGACCGACAGCGCGGCGATCGAGCCAGACGCCACCGACAGCACCAGCGCCACCGCCCCGATGAACAGCGACGCCATGATGTGGATGGAGTACCGGCCGGTGCGGTCGGCGGACCGGGCGTTGAACCACAGCCCGGCGATCGCGAACAGATAGGGGATCGCGGTGACCCCCCCGACGACCAGGTACGAGCTGCCGATCGTCGTCTTGATCAGGTGCGGCAGCCACAGGTTCAGGCCGTAGAAACCGACCTGGATGAAGAAGTACACCAGCACCAGCCGCCACACCACGCTGCTGCGGAACACACTCCGGTACCCGGCGAACCGGGGCGCATCGGCGCTCTCCTGGGCCAGCGAGGTCTCGATGTACTCCCGCTCCTCCCGGGTCACCCACGAGGCCTGTGACGGGCGGTCGGCGACCAGCCACCACCACAGCGGCGCGGCGATCACGAACGGGAAGACGCCCTCGATGAAGAACAGGGTGCGCCAGTCACCCCAGGTCAGAATCCAGCCGGACAGCGGCGCGGTGATGATCGAGGCGATGGCGATGTTCATCATCCAGAACCCGTAGGCCCGGGCCCGCTCCCGGGCCGGGAACCAGTGGCTGATCAGCACCAGGATGGCGGGCCAGATGCCGCCCTCGGCCACGCCGAGCAGGAACCGCACCACGAGCAGTTCGGCGTAGTTCTGGACCAGACCGTTGGCGACCGCCATCACGCCCCAGATCAGGATCATGATCCCGACGAACTTCTTCGCGCTCCACCGTTCGGCCAGGTAACCGCCGGGAATCTGCAGCACCAGGTAGCCGATGAAGAAGATCCCCCCGGCCAGGCCCTTCCCCGCCGAGTCGAGGTGCAGGTCCTTGCCCAGCCCGTCGAACGCGAAGCCGATATTGGTCCGGTCCATGAACGAGATGATGTAGACGACGATCGCCACCGGGATCAGCCGGGTCCAGCGCGCGCGGCCAGCCGGTTCGGAAACAGTGGTTGTGGTGGCGGCCACGACAGCCTTCTTCCTGGCCGTCGACCGCTCAGTCGCAGCCGAAGGGCCTCATCACACGTTTCGGCTTATCGCATAGCGACATTCTTCTGGCGTTCGTACCCCGCCGCCATCTGGTAAACCTCCCGCTCCAGCACCAGCGTCGCGCGGGCCTAGGCTGGGGGCGTGAGCGAGAGGCTGCCTCCCGCAGCCGAGGCCCGGATGGCGGAGCTCCGGTCCAGCGGTACGTGGGGATCCGCGCTGACCACCGACGAGTTCGCCGCCATCCGCAGCGTGGGTTTTGAACCGGTCGGCCAGGTGTTTGGCGCGGCCGTCTACAGCGCCGGAACCGCCAGCAGGTACACCTGCCCCGGGGCGGGCGGGTCGTCCGGCGACGGGCTGCCGTCCCAGCCGGCCGCCCAGGTGTCCGGGCGGGGCGGCCCGGGGTCGTTCGGCCCGCTGGTGCAGACCATGGACCTGGCCCGGCACACGGCCGTCGGCCGGATGGCCACCGAGTGCGCCGCGCTGGGCGGGCACGGGGTGGTAGGCGTCCGGCTGACCCGGGGGTCGTTCCCCCTCGGCGGGCCGCAGTTCACGGTCATCGGCACCGCGGTCCGCGCGCAGGGTGCCGCGCAGCGGCTACCGGTGCCCTTCACCGCTGAGGTGTCCGGGCAGGATTTCGCCAAGCTGATAATGGCGGGCTGGGTACCCGCGGGGCTGGTGCTCGGCATCTCGATCGGGTCGCGGCACGATGACCGCACGACCACCCGGCGGGCGCGCTGGGGCGCGGGCAATGCCGAGGTCGCCGGCTGGACCGAACTGGTCAGCCAGTCGCGGGATGACGCCCGGCGCCAACTGGAAAGTGACGTCAAGCGGCTCGGCGCCGACGGCGTGGTGGTCGCCACGATGGAGATGCACGCACGCGAGCGGGACTGCCCGTTGACGGTCGGCCGCCACGACCACATCGTGGAGGCCACCCTCGTTGGCACTGCCATCGCCAGGTTCGCCCGCGCCGGGCAGCCTCATGACCGTCCGGCCCTGGCCGTCATGTCGCTCGACCCGCAGCGGCGCCAAGCCGCCAGGATCCGCATCTAGCTGCGTCAGCGACAGTCTCTCCTGGTGAGCGGAGCGCCGCCGGGAGGTTCCGCCTGGCCCGGCGGAACCTCCCCGATGAGGCAGCAAATCCTCAGCCGGTCACGGGCAGGGTGGTGTTGACCGGAGTGGGAACGGGCGCGGAACCAGAACCGGAACCGGTCGGTGCGGGCTTGGGGCTGGTGCTGGTCGGTGCTGGCCGGGGACGGGTGGCGGTGGGCGACGGCGCGGGCCGGGTTCTGGTCGGTGTCGGCGTCAGCGTTGGGAAGGGCCTGGTCCCGGTGGGGGTCGGGAAGGGCCTGGTGCGGGTCGGGGTCGGGATAGGCCTGGTGCGGGTCGGGGTCGGGATAGGCCTGGTGCGGGTCGGGGTCGGGATAGGCCTGGTGCGGGTCGGGGTCGGGATAGGCCTGGTGCGGGTCGGGGTCGGGATAGGCCTGGTGCGGGTGGGGGTCGGTGTGGGGGTGGTCGCGGTCGACGTTGGTGTGGGAGTGGTCGCGGTCGCCGTGGGCGTCGGCGGTGGTGTCGTCGGCGGTGGTGTCGTCGTGCAGCGAGGCGCGATGATCGTGTCGTTGATAAGGGTGACGGCCCCGTTACGGGCCAGCGCGCGGCCGTGAATGGTGTCGCCGCTCAGCACCGAGATCGACGTCAGGGCCAGGATGGTTCCCTGGAAGGTCGTGCCGGTATTGAGTGTTGCGGAGCTGCCCACTTGCCAGAACACATTGCAGGCTTGGGCGCCGTTGGTCAGAAAGATGTGGGTGCCCGTGTCGGTGGTCAGCGTGGAGGCGGGGGCCTGGAAGATGAAGACCGCGTTCGGGTCGTTGTGTGCGTTCAGGATCAGTGCCCCGCCAACCTCCAGCGATGACGAGGCCTGGTACACACCGGGCGAAAGTGACTGCCCGGCGCCGATGAAACTACTGGCGGAGGCCGTCTTCACCCGTCCGGCGGCATCGTTGTACGCGGTGGTCAGGTCAGCTTGGGCGCCGCCCGCGACGCCGTCGGCTATGTGAATGGTGCCGCCGGTCACGATGCCGGGAGGAAAACCGGTCACCGCCGAGCCGGGGCTCACGCCGAGATTCCCGTTGATCTGGCTGGGGCCGGTGTTGGTGACCGTGGACCCAGCCAGAACCGCGAAACTGCCGGCCGTCCCCAGACCCACCGGGGCGACCGCCGCGCCGGCGGGCTGGGTGACGGCGAACAAACCTATGGCCCCGGCGGCCACCGAGCATGCGGCCACCGAGAGGTAGCCGACGCGCCGGCGCCGGACACGATTGCCGATATCCGTCATATGCGGAACCCTTCTGAAATGTTTATCCGGGAAGCAGCGAGCGATGAGGGTCGCGATGCTCTGACCGGTCCCGCGTAGCAGGAAGAGAATTGCAGGTGCCCCGACACGCTCATCGGTAGTAATCCCGGGGTCTCGGGGCTCTACTGCATCTATTCGTACGCTACACGCATTTTGGGCGAGCGACAGCCCGTCGGTCCATGAATTATTTTCCGGCTGATAAGAGATGTTATGCGGAATTTAAGCATAGAAATTCGTGACAAACTATCTCTATCTTCGCAGGTCTTTGCCGTGTTACGGTTCAAGACATAACCACCGCCCGGCCGCGGCCAGTTCTTGACCAGCCGTGTATTCGGATATGGCCGCTGGCACGCGCCCGCAAAAGCAGCTGAATGCAATGTGCCAGCTTCGCGTTTGCCTTTCCCTGGAGGCGTTCAATGCGTGACCATTTCCGATTTAGCTACCCGCGCCGTCCGGCCGGGAGACGAGCAAAGACCACCCTGCTGGCGATCACGTTGGCCCTTTCAGTCTTGGCGGTGGGCTGCAGCACAGCCGCACCGCAGGCCGCGGCCCCGCCGCGGGCCACCGGGCCGCCGCAGGCCACCGGTGTGCCGCATGCGACTGCGCCGTCGTCGGCCACCGGCCGTTCGCGTTCCCCGGCGACCGTGCCGTCCCGGTCCACCGGCGCGCCGCGGGCCGCTACGCGGTCCCATCCGCGGCAGCCCCCGAACGTCTCCGCACCGCAGCTGGCGCGATTGCCGACGGCCACCACCTACGCGACAACGCCCACGGCGCCGCGGGATCCAGCTCCGTTTGCGCCGGAAACGGGCACGGTGCTCCATCCCACCGCGACACAGGTGATCTACACCCGCCCGGGCGGACCGGCCGAAGCCACGCTGCCTACCACCGAACTCGGGAGCCCGACCTGGGTCCCGGTCGTACAGTCCCAGCCAGGATGGGACCGGATCCTGCTGCCGACCCGGCCGAACCGGTCGACGGGCTGGATCTACCTCAGCGGCGGCGGGCTGCGAATCGCCCACACCGCCTACCGGGTCGAAGTCAGCCTCAGCACCTACCGGCTGACCATCCTGAACGCCGGCCGCAGCCTGGGCACCTGGACGGTAGCCGACGGCGCCACCGGTACCCCCACCCCGGCCGGCCGCACCTTCCTGCTCGCGTCGCTGGCCCCCCAGCACCCGACCTACAGCCCGCTGATCCTCCCGCTCGGCACCCACTCGAACACCCTGACCACCTACGGCGGCGGCCCCGGCACCGTCGGGCTGCACGGCTGGCCAGACCCGGCCGTCTTCGGCCACGGAGCCAGCCACGGCTGCGTCCGGGTCCCCGCCGCCGCCCTGCGGGCGCTGGCCCGGATCCCCCTCGGAAGCCCCGTCATGATCACCAGCTAGCCAGGAACTCCCACA
>CAWHFP010000017.1:0-83817 GCA_963828445.1 uncultured Actinomycetes bacterium | reverse complement strand
GAAGACGGCCATCCTCACCGCAGTCGGGGAGACGCAGGGATCAAGCTGCTGGTCGAAGACACCGGCGACCCCGAGCAACTGGGCCACCGACTGGCCAACACGGACGGGATGCCGGTCGTGTTCGCCTGCTCCTGCCACGGCGTGAACAACTGGCCGATCGAGCCGGGTCACCGGGGTGTTCCGATCCTGATGATGGAGAACGAACCGGCGACGGCCGCCCGACCACGGCCGAGGATCTGGTCAGCCTGCTACCGGACGGGCTGCGGATGCTGTTCGTCTCGGCCTGCCTGGCCCGCGACCGGCGCCGACGCCAGCGGCCACCTACCAGGCAAAAACGGGGAGAAGGGCGACCCAGGACAGAAGCCCCAGGCTGGTCTGGTGGCGCATTCGCTGGCGACCGCGTTGGTGGCCGCGGCCGTGCAGGCCGTGATCGGCTTCGTCGGACGGGTCGGTCGACGACCACACCGCCACCCGTTTCGCCGGGCAGCTGTCCAAGAAGCTGGCCGACCGGGTGGACCTGGCGGTGTCGGTTGGAGACGCCCGTCGGGTGGTGTGGGACCTCGGAGGAACCGGTGGTGCGGGCGACTGGCACCTGGCCCGGCTTGTGGCTCGGCCCGGCCAGGGGCGGCCCGCTGGTGACCGGCCGCCGGAAGCGCTCGCTGGTGTCCGCGACTTGGGGCACCACCATGTTCCTGGGCGGCAAACCCGAGGTCCCGGTGGCGGCGGCCCAGATGTTCGTGGGCCGCCGCTCCGAACTGCAGACGGCGCTGCGGGCCCTGCGGAACGGGAACCGGGCCGGGGTCCTCCTGCCGGGCAGGGCCCCATGGGCAAGTCCAGCCTGGCCGCCCGGATCGCCGACCGGTACCCCGACTACGCGGTCGCGGTGGTGTTCGGCGACTACAGCGCTCTGGCCATCGTGGACGCCGTGCACAAGGCGGTGGGACACCAACCGGGCCGCCCGGGACCTGATCGAAGCCGGGCTGCCCGCGACGTGCGCCAGCGGCCCAAAGCGACCCGAGGAGGCTGCTTGGTGGACCTGCTGACCGGTCCCTGCGCGCCACACCGGGTCCGCGGCAAGCGGCCGCTGCTGCTGATCATCGATGACCTGGAACAGATCCTGACCGGAGAACCCGGCCGGGCCGCACCGCGTCAACCCCTGGGCAGGCCCCCGTATTGGCCTCGGTGCTGCGGGCCTTCGACCCCGCCGAGACCGACAGCCGCCTGCTGGTCACCAGCCGCTTCACCTTCACCCTGGACGAGCTTGGAGACCCGACTGGAGGACGTCGCCATTGCGGCCCCTGTCCGAGGTGGCCCAGCACAAGCTACAACGCCGCCAGCAAGCTTTGACTCCGCCCGAACGACTGGCCGAGACGGGCCGATCTGGCCGACGGGGCGATGGAAGTCAGCCGAGGCGACCCAGGGCCTGCAGGATCTGATCGGACTGCGCCTGGTTCACGAGAAGGAGGTGGGCCTGGACCGCGCCGAGGCAGGCGGTCGAAGGCATGGAGGCCTACCTGCGCCAAGGCGACCTGCCCGCCGACACCGACGTGCGGGCGTTCCTGGAGAACCTGGCTCTGGACGCACTACTGAGAGGAAGCCGGTCCTGCCAACCTCGCCCTGATGAGGGCGGCCACGTTGTTTGATCTGCCGGTTCCCGAACCAGTTATCGAGATCCTAGCCGAGCAGGTGGGCGGGTTCGCCCGGCTGCGCGGTCTCGGGCTGCTCGACCCCTACCCCGACCCGTACGACCCGGCGCACCCGGCCCTGGCCGCCAACCCTGGCTGCTGGGCGGATCGAGCCCCTCAGCACCAGTGAGCGGGCGGCCCTGGCCACCGCCACCGCCACGCCGTTGTACGCCGCCTGGGGTGGGGCGGCGGCCGAGGATGCTCGGGCTGGCATATTGGATCTACAGCTGACCCGGCTCGGCCTAGCCGCCGACGATCCGGCCATCACCGCCGCCTGCGCCGGCACGCGGTCGCCGGTTCAGGGCGAAGGCCCCGCTGCCGAGGCGTTCCAGCTCGGCCAGGACGCGATCGGCCTGCTCACCGCCGCGGCCGCCCCCCCCGGTATGGCTGCTGCGCGCGGCTGCCGATGCGGCACTGACCAGCGGCGACGGGGAACCGGCGAACGATGGCTAAACCAGGCGGTGCAGCAAGCCCAAGCCGAGAACGAGCAAGGTTTCGACCCGGCCGACCAGGCCCGGGTGATCGCCGAACGGCTTCCACCTGATCACCCGCGGCCAGCTTGACCAAGCCGAGCAAGATCTCCGGCGCGCTTATCAGCTG
The DNA here is from genome assembly GCA_963828445.1 of uncultured Actinomycetes bacterium. Classification (GTDB taxonomy): domain Bacteria; phylum Actinomycetota; class Actinomycetes; order Streptosporangiales; family Streptosporangiaceae; genus Bog-532. The sequence goes on along the minus strand of CAWHFP010000017.1, from coordinate 81,532 downwards.
TTCACGGCGGCGGGGTCCGAACGCGAGACCGCAGTAGTCGATGGCGTGATCGCCGACATCGCCTACCAGCGCGGGGACCTAGACGAGGCCCTGCGCATCCACCGCGAGATCATCCTACCGGTCTACGAGCGGCTCGGCGACGGGCAGGATCGCTTTCACCTGGAACAAGATCGCAGATATCGCCTACCGGCGGGGGGAGCTGGACGAGGCCCTGCGCATCCGCCGCGACGTGACCCTGCCAGTCTACGAGCGACTTGGGGATACCCGCTCGATCGCTGTCACCTGGCGCATATCGCAGATATCGCCTACCGGCGGGGGGAGCTGGACGAGGCCCTGCGCATCCACCGCGACGTCACCCTGCCAGTCTTGGAGCGACTCGGTGACATCCGCGAAACCGCCATCACCTGGGGTCAGATCGCCGACATCGCCTACCGGCGCAGGGAACTGGACGAGGCCCTGCGCATCCGCCGCGACGTCGAACTGCCAGTCTATGAGCGCCTCGGCGACATCCGCTCGGCCGCCGTCACCTGGGGCAGATCGCCGACATCGCCTACCGGCGCAGGGAACTGGACGAGGCCCTGCGCATCCGCCGCGACGTCGAACTGCCAGCCTATGAGCGCCTCGGTGACATCCGCTCGATCGCCGTCACCTGGGGAAAGATTGCCGACATCGCCTACCAGCACGGGGACTTGGACGAGGCCCTGCGCATCCACCGGGACGTTGAGCTACCGGTCTACGAGAGAGTCGGTGACATCCGCGAAACAGTCCTCACCTGGGGCAAAATTGCCGACATCGCCTACGAGCGCGGCGAGCTTGACCAGACTGCGGAATTGCAGCGCAGACGGCTGGAAGCCAGTCGGCAACTTGGGGATATCGACGAAATCGCGGCCGCCGACTGGGGGCTGGCCCAGATCGACCTTGACCGGGAGGACTATCAATCAGCCTTTGAACGGATGGCCGAAGCCTTCCAGATCCTCATCCAGCTGCAACGCCCCGACGGTATTGCGGCCGTCGGTGGCACCCTGGGTGAGCTGCTGCTGGCCGCAGGTGAGGCGGATCAGGCCCGCGAGGTCTTGGAGGTCAGCCTGGCCGCGGCCAGCAAGCTAGGCATGACCGAGATGGTCCAGCAGATCAATGAACTGCTGGAACGGACGGAACCGGGAGACGGCTCGTGATCATTCAGGTGGATAGTGCTGACGCGGAGCATGTGGCGGCGGCCCGGCAGAGTCTGGAGGAACTCACCGGTAGCTGGGGGCATCCGGTCAGCGAAGCGCCGCCCATGGCGGTGGCCAGCCAGCCGGGCGGTCCCGACAAAGTCATCGACGCCATCGAGCTGAGCACCATGCTGCTGACCATTCCGCCGGCGGCGCTGGCGACGGTGGATCTGGCCGACCGGATCACCAAGCGGCGCCGGGCCAAAGACCTGGTGGACCAGGCCAAGCAGCTCGCCACCCGGCACGTCACGATCACCGTGATCACGGGCAACGACACCGTCAACCTGGCCAGCCTGGACCCCGACCAGGTCCTGGAACTCGCCGACGGCGACGGTGAGGAGCAGGCCAAAGGCTGACCAGCGTCAGGTCGTCGGCGACAGCTCTTCCGACGGGTCGCCCAGCCGACGCACGAACCCGTCCGGGACCAGCACGTCGTCCGGGGTCAGCTCGTGGATCGAGGACTTGCCCAGGCCCAGCAGGGCCGAGTCGATGCCGCTGCGCATGATGTCCAGGACGTTCTCCACGCCAGCCTGCCCGTTGGCGGCCAGGCCCCAGAGGTAGGCGCGGCCGATCATGACCGCGCGGGCCCCGAGCGCGACCGCCTTGATGACGTCGCTTCCCCGCCGAACGCCGCCGTCGAGGAGGATCTCGACGTGATCCCCCACCGCTTCGGCCACCGCGGGCAGGCAGCGAATGGTGGCCGGGGTGCCGTCCAGGTTGTTGCCGCCGTGGTTGGAGACGGAGATGGCGGTGACGCCGGCGTCCACGGCGTGGCGGGCGTCGTCGACGCGGGTGACGCCCTTGAGCAGGAACGGGCCGCCCCACTGCTCGCGCAGCCAGGCCACGTCTTCCCAGCTCGGGGGCGGAGTCTGCATCCACTCGCCGTAGGCGCCGAAGAACGTGGGCGCGGGCTCGCCGGGATTGGCCATGTTCGGCACGGTCAGGTCGGGGACGTGGCCGGTCTGCAGGTAGGCCTTCAGCCACCTGGGCCGGGCCAGCGCCTCGGGCGCGAACCGCAGCGCCGCCTTCAGGTCGATCCGCTCCGGGATGACCGGGCTCCCCCAGTCCCGGCCCATGGAGAACGACCAGTCCAGGGTGGCGATCAGCCCGACCGCACCGGCGGCCCGGGCCCGGTCCAGCCGCTGGATCAGCTGGTCGCGCGAGCCTGACCAGTAGACCTGGAAGAACGTCTGCGGGTTGGCCGCGGTCACCTCTTCCACCGGCTTGCTGGCGAACGAGCTCAGGCCCATGGCCGTGCCCCGGGCCGCGGCCGCCCGGGCCACCGCGACCTCGCCGTCCGGGTGCACGGCCTGCACCCCGGTCGGCGAGATGATCACCGGCAGCGAGATCGGCTGGCCCAGCACGGTGGTGGCCAGGTCGCGCTGGGACTGGTGACCGGCCACGTGCGGGGCGAAGCCCAGCTCGGCGAAGGCCCGGATGTTGTCGTCCACAGTCCAGCCCCGCTCGGAGCCGGCGATCAGCGCCCCGTACACCGAGGCGGGCAGCCGCTTGCGAGCCCGGCGCCGGGCTTCGGCGACCGACTCGAACCACTCGTTCATCCGGCACTCTCCCAGATCGGACGGGACCCGAAACAAATTCGTCACTGAGTGACGAATATATCAACGTTAGCCGGGCGCCCCCGGGCGGACAAGGCCGGGCCGGGCTCCCGCGGGCTCTGCTCGGGCCCGGGTCGCACGAGATGATCGGCCCGGAAGCGCTCAAGATCGGGTTCCGTAAGACCCTGGTCATGACCTCCGGCCTGCGCGGCACCGACATCGTGCACAAGATCGTCGAGTCGCACCGGCCTGCGGCCTTGCGGTCATTAGGACGCTACCGCCGGGGCTGGACGCGGGCGGTCGCACGGTGCGACGGTGGACAGATCCGGCGTCACCGGACACCGGGAGAGAGGACCACGTGGACGCGACCGAACTCCGCTCCGTGCAGCAGCCGCTGAAGGACACCTACCGCGAGCATCCCGAGCAGGCGATGATCACGCTGCAGGCGCACGGACAGCTGGGCGAGGAGGAACTGAGCTGCTCGGTGGCCACCGGCCAGGCCCTGGCCAAGGCCGGGCTGCACCCCGCCACCGGCGGGGACGGGACGCTGGCCTGCTCCGGCGACATGCTGTTGCAGGCCCTGGTGGCGTGCGCCGGGGTCACGCTGCGGGCGGTCGCCACCTCGCTCAAGCTCGACGTCCGCGGCGGCACCGTGACCGCCGAAGGCGACCTGGACTTCCGCGGCACGCTGGCCGTGGCCAAGGACGCCCCGGTCGGCTTCACCGCCATCCGGCTGGGCTTCGCCCTGGACACCGACGCGACCGCCGAGGAGATCGACACCCTCCTCAAGCTCACCCTGCGCTACTGCGTGGTTTACCAGACGCTGGCCGGGTCGCTCGACCTGTCGGCCACCGTGAATTCAGCGGCGTAAATCGCCCGCCCCGCGCAGCGGGGTATCGGCTGGCCAGTCCGCACTTTTCGCCCGATCGGGCCTTCGCGGGCATTTATGCGGTCACCTTAAGTAACGAACTGATAACTAGGTGTACCGAAAGTGCGTGTCGCGCGACTCTTCTCTAGTGACGCTGGGCAACTAAGTCACCACCGAGAATGACCGCCTTCGGGCTGGCCGCAGTATGCGCAGCTGCGGCAAGCCGGGGGGCTCGTCTTTCCCGGTTGCCTCGCCCGAGCGGGGCAGCGAAACGTCAAAGGAGATCAGCTTGTTCAAAGTATCGAGGACCCGTTTCGCGGCTGGCGCCGCTACTGTCGCTCTGGCCGCGGGCGGGATCGGCGTTGGCGTCGTGTCGGCTGGCGCATCCACGTCCGCTTGCACTGGCATCACCCAGGGTCCGCTGGCTGGCTCCTGCGGCGACCTGGCCAACAGCAGTGGCTACGGCCTAGCGGTGAAGGTCAGTAACAGCAGGGGCGGCAACCCCTGGGACCGCAACCAGAATCGGGCGCCCAGCTACCAGCTCTCCAGCAGCAAGGCCACGTCGACGGATACGGGCACGGACTTCTACGCCCACCAGACCAATGGCAACGACAACGAGCGGGTGCTCGAGTGGGCGCCGGGCGGCAGGCGGTCCGGCCTGTGTGTCACCCAGACCTCGGCCTACGCGAGCCTCACGCTGGCCCACTGCGACGGGGGTGCCAGCCAGGAGTTCTACGGCATCGGCGACACCCAGAACGACACGGGCAACAGCAACCACGGTCTCCAGTGGTTGAACGCCGCGACCGGGCGAGTCATCGTGATTGGCAACGGGCACGTGTCCACGGACTCGCTGGCGTCCTCGTCGCACGACGCGGGTTCGTACCTGCACTACGTGGGCTAGCGTCGCCGCAAATCTTGATCGGCCGATAATCATCGCTGGCTAGTCCTGTTAACGCGGCGGCCCGGCACCTTCTTGGGGAGGGTGCCGGGCCGTTTGCTATCCGGCCGCCAGCCAGGGGAACGGGGCCAGGTCGGGCTCGACCCAGCCGGACCGGGCCTCCTGGCTGGCCAGGGTCGACGATCGGTAGAACCGGGTCAGCAGCCGCTTGTCGAGCAGAGCCGGATTGCGGCTGATGAAACCGTCGAAGTCGTCGTCCTCCGCCCCCGGCGCGGTGGCGTGGTGGCCGACCAGCTCGACCCAGGCCCGGCTGACGGTGGCGTGGTACTTCTGCGGCGCCCCGGCGTAGCGGGCGGTCTGCTGGATGCCCTCGCTGACCAGGGTGATCGCGGTGGCGGAGCCGTAGCGGCGCACGGCCAGCCAGGTCAGGTGGACGTGCTGGCGGTGGCCGAAGCGCGCGGACCCGGCCGTCACCTGCCGCATGAGCTCGTCGAAGGGCGTACCGGTCATGAGGTCACCTCCATCAGGGCCTGCAGCACCGCGTGGAACGCGGCCAGCGCGGCGGGATCCAGGTCAGCCAGGGCGCGCCGCTCCAGCCCGGCCAGGGTCTGCTGGATGGTGGCCGCGGCTTGGCGCCCGGTGCCGGTCAGTTCGATGAGCACGGCCCGGCGGTCGCCCGGGCGCGGGCCGCGAGTGATGTGCCCATGGTGTTCGAGCCGGTCGAGCACGCTGGTCACGGTGGTGGGCCGGCTGCCGGTGGCCGCGCCCAGCTCGGACACGGTGCGGGCCCGGCCATCGGCCAGGTTGGCCAGGGCGTTGATCTCGGCGGCGGTCAGCCCCAGGCTGGCCAGCTCACGACCGAGCGCGTGCAGGGTCACGTGGGTGGCGCGTTGCAGCGCCAGCAGGGCGGACTGGTCAGGACTCACAAGAACTACGATATCGAACATTGCGATATCGGACTATCACTGAGCCCGCCAAGCCCGGGAACGAGGCTCTAAGGGGGCATTTCGGGACTGAGAGTAACGAGTCAGTAACCGTGTGAACCAAAACGGCTGCTCGCGCGACTCATACTTAGTCGCATCATTCAATTAATACCGGCCCTTCGAGGTGATATCGCCATGCCGCTCTCCTTCCCCCCGGTTCGGCCGCCCGCCCGGGCGGGCGCGTGGCACTGGCGGGCCCGTGGCCAGAGCCAGTGCGCGCTGCAGGCTGGGCCCGCGCGAGCCTCCGACGCCCACGAGGCGATGGAGAAACTGGCCACCGCCGACGACATCGCGGCCGCCGTCCGGGCCGCCGGGCGCCGCGCCACCACCGCCTAGTCCAGAACCGCCAGCTCGACCTGGCCCAGCCGGGCCGGGTCAGCGATCAGCTCGTAGCCAGCCACCCGGTCTCCGGCCACGGTGATCGCGATGACCAGCAGCAGCCGGCCGCCCGGGGCCACCAGCGCCCCGACGGTCCCGGTGACCAGCGCCGGGGCCGCGTAGCGGGACCGCCCGCCGAACGCCACCATCTCCCGGGCCACCGGGCAGGCGCCGCGCAGTTCGGCGGCGCGGCCGGGAGCCAGCAGCACCGCGTCGGCCCGCCGCACCACGTCCGGGGCCAGCACGGCCAGCAGGGCCTCCAGGTCACCCTGGCGGGTGGCGGCCAGGAACGCCTCCACCACCGGCCGCTGCCGGTCCAGCTCGGCGGGCGGCACCGCGGGCACGCCGCGGACCCGGTGCCGGGCCCGGCTGGCCAGCTTCTTGGTGGCCGCCTCGTTGCGGAGCAGGATCGGGGCGATCTCGCCGAACGGCACGCCGAACAGGTCGTGCAGCACGAACGCGACCCGTTCGGCCGGGGCCAGCCGGTCCAGCACCACCAGCATGGCCCGGCCCACCGAGTCGACCAGCACCGCCTCCTGCTCGGGGCCGTCCCCGGCCGCGACCGCGGGCAGCCGGTCGTCCAGGGGCTCCTCGCGGCGGGCGGCCCGGGTCCGCAGCATGTCCAGGCAGATGCGTGACACCGTGGTCCGCAGCCACGCCTCCAGGCTGCCGATGGCGCCGACGTCGCTCCGGCTCAGCCGGAACCAGGCCTCCTGCACGGCGTCGTCCGCCTCGGCCAGGGAACCCAGCAGGCGGTAGGCCACCCCGCGCAGGGTCTCGCGGTGGGCCTCGAACCGCGCGGCCAGCTCATGCTCGTCCATTGGTCACCTTTCCTTGCCGCCGTCCGTCTGCTTCATGGCTTCGCAGACACCGCGACAGGGAGAGGCGACCAATGATCCACCACCAGCAGGGTAACCAACCGGGTGACCTCCGGCCGCTGCTGCGGCCGGTCACCCTGGGCGGCCTGGAACTGCCCAACCGGGTGGTGATGGCCCCGGCCACCCGCTGCCGGGCCGACCCGGCCACGCTGACCGTGACCGACCGGCACGCGGCCTACTACGCCCAGCGGGCCAGCGCCGGCCTGATCGTGGCCGAGGGCACCTGGGTCAGCGAGCAGGCCGCGGGCGGCTACCCGGACGTGCCCGGGATCTACAGCGCGGCCCAGGTCGCGGCCTGGCACCGGGTCACCAGCGTGGTGCACGCGGTCGGCGGCCGGATCGTGCTGCAGCTCTGGCACACCGGCGCCGGGTTCGGACCGGGACCGGCCCCATCGGCCATGACCGCCGCCGACCTGCGCGCGGTGGTGCGGGACTTCGGGACGGCGGCCGGGCACGCGCGGCAGGCCGGATTCGACGGGGTGGAGATCGCCGCCAACGGGACCTACCTGCTGGCGCAGTCCCTGCACCCGCGGCTGAACCGCCGCCCGGACGGGTACGGGGCCGACCGCGGGCGGCTGCTGCGGGAGGTCACCGACGCGGTGGCCACGGCCTGGGACGGCCCCGCACGGACCGGGGTGCGGCTGTCGCCGTACTGGACGATCCGGGACGAGCCCCGGGCCGGCTCCCGGCCGGGCCAGTACCCGTTCACGGCCGACGAAGGGACCCTGGCCACCTACGACGACGCGGTCACCGCGCTCAGCGAGAGCGAGCTGGGTTACCTGCACCTGCGCGGGCCTGCTCCGGCCACGCCGGGCGGTCCGCCGGACACCGAGGCGGTGGCCCGGTACCGCAAGCTGTTCGGCGGCGCACTGGTGGCCAACCACGGGTACGAGGCCGGGAGCGGGGACGCCCTGGTCGAGGCGGGCCGGGCCGACGCCGTGTCGTTCGCGGCCCGGTTCATCGCCAATCCCGACCTGGTCAGCCGGCTCGCCCTCGGCCACGAGCTGGCCGAGGCGGACCGGGGCACCTACTACCGCGGCGGCGACCGCGGCTACCTCGACTACCCGATCTGGTCCGGGCGCTGAGCCGCGGCTCCGCCCGTGAGCCTGGCCTGCCGGAGGCGCCAGCGGCCGATCGCGGTCAGGGCCGCTTGATCAGCGTCAGCTCACCGAACCGGTAGTCGGCCGCGGGCACCAGCCGGTCGGCCAGGTCGGGCCGGAGCTGCCGGAGGTACACCCGGGCCTGCTCGGCGTGCAGTGAGTTCGACACGAACTTGATCCGGTCGGCGTCCTCGATGAACGGGATCGCGTTACGCACGTTCTCCCACGTCGAACGGCTGGTGAGCTCGGTGATGAGCACGCCCGGGTCGCCGCGTTCCTCGCGGGCGTAGCAGGCCATCAGCTCAGCCTCGGCGACCGCGCCGCCGACCGGGCCACCGCACAGCACCAGCCGGGACGGCCCCAGCTCGGGCTGGCGGGAGCGCAGGGCCGCCCGCACCCGCCAGCGATTGATGGCGTTGGCCCGGCGGCCGCGGTTCCGGAATCCGAGCACGACGACGGCTTCGCCGGTCCCCCGCTGCCCGGGCTGGCTGCCCATCCCGCGCCGCGATGACCGCCAGTGCTCGAACTCGCTCCACAGCAGGCCTGCGACCAGCACCGCGGCGGCCCGAGCGACCCGTGTCGGACGCACCCGCCCAGCCTAGGCCGCCCGGCCGGGACCGATCCACGGTGAGCCCCGGTATTTCCGGTGGCGTATCTCGCGATACGCGAGTTACGCTGGTTTCAAGCGAAAAGCACGCGCGGAGGCAACGATGGATCAGGCCGAGCTGAATCATCTGCGGGAACAGATCGAGCGCCTGGCCCGGAGCCGTTTCCCCGGCCCGGCCGTGCAGCGGGTGGTGCTCCGCCAGTACGGCGACGAACCCAGCATCGAGCCGGGCGAACTGCTGGTCCGGCTGGTGCTGGAGCCCCCCGGCGACCGGCGGCCGGACGGTACCGAGGCGGACGCGCTGATCCTCCGGGAGTTCGACCACCGGGAGGCCGAAGCGATCCAGGGGTTCCGGCAGGATCTGCAGGCGGTGCCCCAGGTGGCCATGGTTGAGTTCGTGATCGCCGGGGACGGCTACTCCGACGAGCGGCCGGGTCCGTCGTCCCGGATCAGCCAGGCTGGATCGGACGTGGTGCTGGACCGGGCCGAGGCGCCGCTGGTGCCGATGATGGCCCGGCTCGGGCCCGCCGACCTGGAGACGGTGGACACGCTGATCACGGCCGGGATCGCCAACAGCCGGGCCGAGGCGGTGCGGTGGGCCCTGGCCCGCATCCGGGACCGGCCCGCCTATGCCCGGCTGCGCGAGCACGCCCGCGAGATCGAGGCGCTGAAGGCCGAGTTCTGAGACCCGGACCGGCTCAGTCCGGCTGACGCATGGCCGTGTCCAGGGACTCCTCCACCATGCGCAGGGCGGCCATGGCCGCCGGATCCGGCGGGCGGCGGGCCAGCTCAGCCGGGTCAACGTCGGTTTCATGGGCCTGGATCCACCAGATGTTGCCGAGCGGGTCCCGCACCCGGCCGACCCGGTCGCCGAAGAACAGGCTGGTGACCGGGGTGACCGAGGTGGCCCCCGCGGCCAGCGCCCGCTCGTAGACCAGATCCGCGTCCTCGACGTACAGGCGCAGGAACCCCGGGGTCTCGGGCCACCCGTCGGCGCGGTCGAACATCATCACCACCGCGTCGCCGATCCGGACCTCGGCGTGCCCGATCCGCCCGTCCGGGCCGGGTACCCGGGCCAGTTCGTGCGCCCCGAACGCGGCCTGCACGAAATCGATGAGGCGGGCGGTGTCGCGGGAGATGACCCACGGGGTCACGGTGCTGTAGCCGCCGGGCGCGGCCTGGCCGACGCCGTCCGCGCGCGTCCCCAGGCCGGTCCCCTCGGTGGTGCCCGGTGGGGTGTTAGCCGTCATGACCTTACGCTAGGTCCCACCGCTGACATTCCGGCCGGGCTACAGCTGATCGGTGACCGTGGCCAGGGCGGCGCGGCCGGTGGCGGCCAGGGTGGAGTCGTCCTGCGGGGTGTGCACCCGGGAGCAGAGGACGTCCCGCAGGTGCCGCTCCAGCGGGTGGCGACGGGTCAGGCCGGGGTTGCCGATCAGGGCCACCGCGTCCTGGACCGCGTTGATGGCGGCGCGGGTGGCGGTCAGCTTGGCGATGCCGGCCCGGGCGACGGCGTTGGCGTCCCCGGCGTCGACCTGCTCGGCCAGGGCCGTGATCAGCGTGCCCGCCGAGACCAGGGCGGCGTCGATCTCCCCCACCGCGGACTGGAAGCGGGGCAGCGTGGCCAGCGGGCGGCCCAGGCTGGCCGGGGTCCGCTCGGCCAGGAACTGCAGCAGCCAGTCCCGGGCCGCGTCGGCCACGCCCAGGTACAGGGCGCTGAGACCGAGCGCGTTCCAGGCCATGAACACCGGGCTGCCCTGGCGGGGGGCGGGCTCGGCCAGGCCGGTGTTCGCCTCGTACGGGACCGGTGTCCCGGCGAAGATCACGTCGTCGCTGCGGCTGGCCCGCAGGCCCAGGTGGTCCCAGGTCCGGTCGATGCTGATGCCCGGAGAGCCGGCCCGGACCAGGAACCCGCCGACCCGGGCCGGCTCATCCTCGGTGCGGGCCCAGACCACCATCCAGGTCAGGCCCTCGGCGCCGGTGGAGAAGATCTTCCGGCCGGTCAGCGACCAGCCGTCGCCGGTCCGCCGGGCGGTGGTGGCGGGCAGGCCGCCCCGGGCCGGGGTGCCCAGCTCGGGCTCGACCCGGAGCGTGTTGATCAGCACCGGGCGCTCGGCCGACTCGGCCACCGCCGCCCGGTACAGGCCGTCCGGCCAGGACGGCTCGATGGCCTGGAGCGCGTGCGCGAACATGGTCATGGCCGAGATCAAGGCGACCGACGGGTCACCCCGGCCCAGGGCGCGCAGGATGGCCGCGGTGCCGGCCAGGCCGGTGCCGGGACCACCGTACTGCGGGGCCACCGTGGCGGTGAGCAGCCCGGCCGCGTGCACCTCGGCGAGGCCGTCGGCCGGGAAGGCCGCGCTGCGGTCGTGCTCCTCGGCCCGCTTGGCCAGCGCGGCCGCGACGTGGGCCAGTTGGTCAGACATGATCGGCCGCCGTGACGTCAGAGTAGCTGAGGCTTCTGAGGTTTTTGGGGTTATCAGGGTTTTCGTGGCGACTGGGGTTTCTGTGGTTTTCGGGCTGGTTGGGCTTCTATGGTGGCTGGGGTTTCTAGGGTGACTGGGGTTTCTGGGGTGGCTGAGCCGGGCGGGCCGGGCGGAATGTTCGCCTGGGCCCGCAGCAGCGGCACCAGTTCGCGGCCCCAGTCGACCACGTCGGCCAGCGGGTCGAAGCCCCGGATCAGCACGGTGTCCACGCCCGCCTGCCGGTAGGCCAGCAACGCCTCCGCGACCTGGTCCGGCGTGCCGACCAGGGCCGAGGAGTTGCCGCCCGGCCCGGTCAGCCGGGTCACCCCGAACCACAGCCGCTCGTCGTGCACGTCGCGCTCGGCCGCCTGCTCCTGGAGCCGGGCCGAGCCGACCGAGGAGGACATACCCGGGCCGGCCGCGCGGCCCGGGGTCATGACCCCCTGGACCTGGGCCCCGCCCGAGGCCGCGACCCGCTCGGCGGTGGCCCGCTGGATCTGCTCGGCCCGGGCCCAGGCCGCCGCCTCGGTGGCGGCCACGATGGGCCGGACCGACAGGCTGAACCGGACCGTCCGGCCGTACCCGGCGGCCGCGGCCCGGATCCGGTCAATCCGCTCGGCGACCTGCGCCACCGGCTCGCCCCACAGCATGTAGACGTCGGCGTGCTCGGCCCCGACCGCGACGGCGGCGGCCGAGGCTCCGCCGAAGTAGAGCGGGATCCCGGCCGCGGTCACCGGCCGCACGTCGCTGTAGGCCCCGCGGACCCGGTAGAACTCGCCGTCGTGGTCGAACGGCCCGGTGGCGGTGAGCTCACGGCGCAGCACGCTCATGAACTCGGCGGTGCGGGCGTACCGGCGGTCATGCCCGGTGAAGTCACCGTCCCGCTGCTGGTCGGCCTCGTCGCCCCCGCTGATGTGGTGGATGGCGACCCGGCCGCCGCCGGTCAGCGCGTCCAGGGTGGCCAGCTTGCGGGCGACCAGGGTCGGGGCCACGAAACCGGGCCGGTGCGCGATCAGCACCTTGAGCCGGGTGGTCACGGTGAGCACATGGGCGGCGACCGCGAACCCGTCCGGCCCGGTGGCGTGGTAGCCGATCAGCACCCGGTCGAAACCGGCCTGCTCGTGGGCCTGGGCGAACCGGGTCAGGTAGTCAGGGTCGATGGCCGGGCCGCCGGGCGACCCCTGCGACTCGGACACGTCCTGCGTGCCGACCATGCCGATGATCTCGATGGCCATGCCCGCCCCCTTCGCTGACCGGCGCCCAGGTCGGCCTCTACTCTACTTTGCCGGTCGAGATTGGCGTCATAACGGGCGCCGCCGGGGCCGGGGCCGGGGCCCGCTCGGGCCGGATCAGGGCCATGGCCAGCAGGCCGCAGGCCACCGCGGCCAGGCCGGCCAGCAGGTAGATGTCATTCTGGGCGGTGGCGTAGGCCGCCCGCACCAGGTGCCGGTCCGGGCTGGCCAGCACGGCCCGGGTGATGTGGCGGGCGAACACCGAGCCGAAGGCGGCGATGCCGAGGGCGTAGCCGATCTGCCGGAAGGTGTTGATGGCCCCGCTGGCCATGCCCGAGCGCGGGCGCGGGACCGCGGCCAGGGCGGCCGAGACCAGCACCGGCGAGGCCAGGCCGACACCGATGCCCGTGACCACCAGGCCGGCGATCAGCGACACCCAGCCGGACGACGCGCGACAGGACGGCCCGGAGCAGGGAACCGGCCCCGATCAGCACCATGCCCGCGCCGAGCGGCCAGCGGGCCGCCATCCCGTGCAGGAACCGCCCGGCCACCGCGGACACCACGAACGCGACCCCGGCCATGGGCAGCAGGACCAGCCCGGCGCCGATGGCGGGCAGGCCGAGTACGGACTGCAGCCACAGCTGGGCGTAGACGAACGGCGCGAACGCGCACGCGGTCAGCAGCACCCCGACCGCCATCAGCGTGCTGAACGAGGCGCGGCGGAACAGGGACAGGTCCAGCAGCGGGTGGGCCACCCGCAGTTCGGTGACCACAAAGACCAGCAGCGCGGCCGTGGCCACGGCGAACGAGGCCAGTGTGACCGGGGTGGCCCAGCCGCTGTCCCCGCCGTGGATCAGGGCGTAGGTCAGGGCGGCCGCACTCAGGGTGAACGAGGCGGCGCCGATCCAGTCGATGGGGCTGGCGTGGCCCCGCGACTCGGCCACCACGCGCTGGGTCATGATCCCGGCGACCACCGCGATGGGCAGGTTGACCAGGAAGATCGCGCGCCAGCCCGCGGCCGCGATGAGCAGGCCGCCGAGCACCGGGGCCACCGCGGCGGCCGCGCCGTTGATGGCGCCCCAGATGCCGAACGCCACCGAGCGGTCGCGTCCCTCGTAGCAGTGGTTGAGCAGGGCGGTGTTGGTGGCGAACATGGCCGCGGCCCCGGCGCCCTGCACGGTGCGGGCCGCGATCAGGAAGCCGGCGTTCGGCGCCAGCGCGCAGGCCAGCGAGGACAGCGCGAACAGGGCCAGGCCGAGCTGGAACAGCCGCCGCCGGCCGAACCGGTCGGCCAGCGAGCCACACACCAGCAGCAGCGCGGCCAGCGAGAGCGCGTAGGCGTCCACCACCCACTGCAGGGAGTCGAGCTGGGTGTGCAGGTCGCGGGCCATGGGCGGCAGCGCGACGCTGACGATCGTGACGTCGACGAGCAGGATGAAGGTGCCCAGGCAGATGGCGACCAGCGGCCACCACCGGCTCCGGGCCGGGACTTCAGTTGCGTGAGCTGACGGGTTCATGGTTATCTCCCCGGTGCTGGCTGGAACCTCGTGGGCTAAATTCGATATCAGCATCGGTTCTGTCGCTCACCTGCGGCTTGTTCGCGGTATTTTTCAATGAATATCGACACGGAAGGCTGCTTTGATGGCGAATTTCGATGCCTGATCTCCTGGACGTCCAGCTGGTCTACGCCCTACAACTCGACGGGCGAGCGCCGTTCAGTGTGATCGGCGAGGTGCTCGGGGTCTCCGACCAGACCATCGCCCGGCGCTACAACCGGCTGCGGTCGTCGGGGCTGCTGCGGGTGCGCGGGCTGGTGGAGCCGGACCTGCTCGGCCTGCGGTCCTGGCTGGTCCGGGTGCAGTGCACCCCGAGCGCCGCGGCGGCGGTGGCCGAGGCGCTGGCCCGGCGCCCGGACACGGCCTGGATCAGCCTGACCTCGGGCGGCACCGAGGTCGCCTGCGTGGTCCGGACCCGGTCCGGTGACGACGACAGCCACCTGCTGCTGGACACCCTGCCGCGCAGCCGCGGGGTCACCGGGATCACCGCCCAGTGCGTCCTGCACACCTTCTTCGGCGGGGTGTTGAGCCTGGTCAACAAGTCGGGCACGCTGACCCCGGAGCAGGCGGCGGCGCTGCAGCCGACGGCCGGGCCCCGGCCCGCCGCCCCGGCCCGGGTCACCGCGGACGACGAGCCCCTGCTGAACGCGCTGGAGCTGGACGGACGGACCACGTTCAGTGATCTGGCCACGGAGACCGGCTGGTCACAATCCACGGTCCGGCGGCGCATCGCCGACCTGCGGGCCAGCGGGGTGCTGTACTTCGACGTCGACTTCCATCATTCACTGCTGGACCTGACCGCGCGGGGCATGGTCTGGCTGACCGTGAACCCGGCCCAGCTCGGCGCGGCCGGGGCGGCCATGGCCGGGCACCCGGAAACCGCCTACGTGGCCGCCATGACCGGGACGGCCAACCTCTACGCGTCCGTGCTGTCGCCCAGCACCGAGGCGCTGTACACCTACCTGACCACGAGCATCGCCCAGTTGCCGGGCCTGTCCGAGGTGGAGACGATCCTGGTCATGCGGACGGTGAAACGGAGCGGTCTGCTCACCCACCCGTGACGGGGCGGGGGGCGGACCGGCCGCCCGGAACGCCGTCAATGTCGGCCGGGTGGGGCATACTGGTACACGATCGCCGCCCAGACTCCGCGGCCCATCCCTTCGCTGCTGACCCCGCGCTGAAGCCGCCCTCTGACAGCAGCCACTCCTCACCCTCACCGCCTTTGCTGGCCGGGAGTCCCTTATGGCCTGGAGTCGCACCGCCTATCGGCTCGTCCATCAGGATCTGCGGGACGGGACCGCCACCCTGGCGTTCGCGGGCGAACTCGATCTGAACGTCGCCCCGGCCCTGGCCCGGCACCTGGAGCAGGCCCTGGCCCGGCAGCCCGCCCGGCTGGTCCTCGACCTGACCCAGGTCACGTTCGTCGACGTGGCCGCGGCCCGGTTGCTGGCGGGGGCGACCCGGCTCCAGCCCGCGGCCGGCCCGCCGGTGCTCCGCCGGGCCGCCCCGGAGGCCCGCCGCATCCTCGCCCTCACCGGCCTTGACGCCCTGTGCGAATTTGATGACTGAGGAGGAGTAGGTTCGACCGGTGAGCGACGACAGCGATCGCCGGTTCGCCACGCTGGCCCGGCAGTTCCTGGACGATCAGGGGCGGCGGCACCCGGACTTCGCCACCGAGCTGGGTGACCACCGGTTCGACAGCCACCTGCCCGTGCTGTCCGCGGACGCCCTGGCCAGCGAACGGCAGGTCCTGGGCCGCTGGGCCGATGCCATGGCCGGGCTGGACCCGAGCCAGCTGACCGCCGAGCATCAGGTGGACGCGGCCATGATGTCCGGTCACATCGAGCGGCAGATCTTCGAGCTGGACGAGCTGCACGAGGCGGCCTGGAACCCCCTGCTGGCCAACCCCGGCCGGGCCGTCTACCAGCTGCTGGCCCGGGATTTCGCGCCGCTGCACGAGCGGCTGATCTCGGTCGCGGGCCGGCTGGCCGAGGTGCCGGGCGCGCTGGCTGCCGCCCGCGAGTCGCTGGGCGCCATGCCCCAGGTTCATCTGGAGACCGCGATCGGGCAGTTCGACGGCACGGTCTCGCTGGTCACGGCGGTGCTCGACCGGGTCCTGACCGGCGTGCCCGAGGACTCGCCGGACGGAGCGGCGGTCCGGGGTGAGCTGGACCGCGTGCGGCCCGCGGCCCTGACCGCGCTGAGCGAACACCGGACCTGGCTGTCGGCCCAGCTGGCGGCCACCCCGGCCGGCGCCTTCGCCGACCCGCGGCTCGGCGCCGAGCGGTTCGCCCGCAAGCTGTCGCTGACGCTGAACGCGCAGGCCGACGCGGACGCCATCCTGGCCCGGGCCCACGCCGACCTGGACCGGGTCAGCGAGGAGATCGCGGCGGTGGCGGCGGACATCGCCGGGACCACCCCACCGGGAAGGACCGGGGCCACCGCGGCTCAGGGCGACCCGGTGGTCCGGCAGGTGCTCGACCGGCTGGCCGCCGACGTGCCCGACAACCGGACCATCCTGGCTCTCGGGCGGCAGGCACTGACGCAGCAGACCGAGTTCGTGGCCGGGCACCAGCTGGTCACGCTGTTCGACGACCCGGTCGAGGTCATCGAGATGCCGGAGATCGACCGCGGCGTGGCCGTGGCCTACTGCGACCCGCCCGGGCCGCTGGAGCCCGCGCCGATGCCGACGTTCGTGGCCGTCTCCCCCACCCCGGCCGACTGGACCAGCGAACGGGTCGCCTCGTTCTACCGCGAGTACAACCGGCACATGGTGCACAACCTGATGGTGCACGAGGCCATGCCCGGCCACTACCTGCAGCTGCAGCACGCGCGCCGGTTCACCGGGTCAGGCACTGACATCCGGGCCGCGTTTCGGTCCGGGTCGTTCGTGGAGGGCTGGGCGGTGTACGCCGAGCAGCTCATGGCCGACGCCGGCTACCCCGGCGAAGGCGACCCGCGGGCGGTGCGCATGCAGCAGCTCAAGATGCAGCTCCGCATGATCGTCAATGCGATCCTGGACGCCCGGGTGCACGGTCACGGCATGACCGAGGCCGAGGCCATGGCCCTGATGACCGGCCGCGGCTACCAGGAAGAAGGCGAAGCGGCCGGCAAGTGGCGGCGGGCCCTGCTGACCTCAGCCCAGTTGTCCACCTACTACGTCGGCTACACCGAGGTCTCCGACCTCGCCGCCGACCTCCGCGCCGCCGACCCCGGCCGCCCGCCCCGCGCCGTCCACGACGCCATGCTCGCCCACGGCTCCCCGCCCGCCCGCCTGCTCCGGCCCCTGCTGGTGTGACGGCGGCCCACTCCAACAAAAATCCATATTTTTTTGTGATCATCAATCCGAAATGGGGTCTCCTACGTAGTTAGAGGTAGCAACCGCTCGGCACCCAGGGGAATGATGATCTCAGCGCCGACGACGATCAGGACCGCCAGCCCGCCCGGGCAGTGGCTGACGGTGCGCCTGCACGACAGCGTGCCGCCGTATCTGCGGTCGCTGGTTCGGCAGGTGGAGCCGTTCCCGGCCGCGGTCCTGGACGGGCGCGGGCAGATCCTGGCCTGTAATCGGGGCTACGATGCGCTGTTCGGCCTGGGCCCGGTACCGGAACCGGACCGGAACGCGATCCTGCTCTACTTCACCGACGCGCGGCTGCGCCGGCAGCTGCCCGAGTGGCACGTTGACGCGCCCCGGGTGGTCAGCCAGTTCCGGGCGGCCATGGCCCGGCACACCAGCGACCCGGCCTGGGTAACCCTGCTGACGCGGCTGCGGCAGGGGTCGGCCGAGTTCGACCGGCTGTGGTGCCAGCCCGATGTCTTCTACCCCGGCAGCGCCCCGCAGCGTTTCCTGCACCCGGTGGTCGGTGCCCTGCGGCTGGCTGCCTACCAGCTGTGGTCCGAGCCTCGCCCGGACGGCCTGGTCGTGACCGGTTACAGCCCGGCCGACGGGGCCACCGCGGCGAAACTGCCCCACCTGCAGGCTCTGGTCCGCTGACCCGTTGTCGGGCCGTCCGGCGGGGGGCGGCTCGGCCGGGCCAGCATCCGGAGTCAAAGGCGCCCACGCCCAGGAACTGCCCCCGGCGGTCGGCGGTGCCGCTGTCGGCTGGGTGCGGCGCGGGCCCGCCGTCCCGGGCCTCACTGTGGCCATCCTGGGCCCAGAAATCCCACTGGCTGGCGGCTCACACTGTGCGTCCTGGGCCTCCGCATGCGGGGAGGGCCGGGGGCGGGTGCGGTGATGAGGCGGTGCGGATGAGCGGGACGGGAGGCGGAGCGGGAACCGGAGTACGGCGGGGGCGGGCCGGTCACGGTAAATAAGCGGGGGCGACGGGGGGGTGGGTTGGCGGGCGGGGGGCGGGAATATCCCGGTTCGGGCCCTATCGGGGGAGGCGCGGATGGCTTGGATGTTCCTCAACGGGGACGGGATGCGCGGGGGGCGGGCGCATCACACGATTGAGGGGGTGCCGCTGGTCGGGGAACGGCGGACGGCGGACAAGTACCGGTTCTACTCGGTGCGCGACGAGTTCCCGGCGTTGTACCCGGCGGGAGGCGGGCCCGGGGAGGCCATCCTGGGCGAGCTGTATGACGTGCCGATGAAGCAACTACGGGACCTGCTCGACACCGAGCCGCCCGAGCTGGAGCTGGGCCTGATCGAGCTGGACGACGGCGACTTCTCGTTCGCCATGATCCTGCGCGACACCGAACACCAGACCGGCGGCCACCGGGACATCTCGGCCTACGGCGGGTGGCGGGCCTACCGGGCCAGCTCTTCCCCGGCCGACGACGCACCATCCGACCGGGCCTGATCGCCCCGGATCCAGACCCCGGCCACGTCGGCCGGGGTGGCCAGGGCGAACACCCGGGCCAGGGCGTCGGACGGGCCGGAACTGTGGGCCAGGTTGACCGCCAGCGGGGTGCCCGGGCCGGGGCGCAGCCACACCGCGTCGAAGTCCTTGCCCAGGCCGAAGTCGCCCACCTGCCCGTCCAGGCCCAGCGCCAGGGCGCCGGCCCGGGTGGCCAGGTAGAGCAGGTGCACCGGGGTCAGGCTCACCCCCTCCGGTCCCAGCAACTGCTGCACGAAGTAGGCCTGCAGCGCCTCCTTGGGCAGGAACAGGCCGACGCCCGCGCCCACGTCGGAGCCGAGGGCCACGTGCACGCCGTGGTCCAGGTGGCGGCGCAGCGGGAACAATCCGCTGCCCAGCGCGCAGTTGCTGGTCGCGCAGTGGGAGACCGAGGCCCCGTGCTCGGCCAGGGTGGCCAGCTCGGCGTCGTCGGGGTGCACGTTGTGCGCGAACACGCTCCGCTCGGTGACCAGGCCGTGCCGCCGGTAGGTGTCCAGGTAGTGCCGGGCCTCCGGGAACAAGCCCGCCACCTGGGCGATCTCGGCCAGGTTCTCGTTGATGTGCGACGTGAACCAGACGCCCTTGCCCAGCAGTTCGGCGCAGACGTCCAGCATCTCGTCCGACGCCGACAGCGAGAACCGGGGGGTGACCGCGTAGCGCAGCCGGCCGTGCTCGTGCCAGCGGCTGATCAGCTCGGCGCTGCCGGTCAGCGCCTCCTCCGGGGTGTCGAGCAGGTCCGGGCGCAGGATCCGGTCGCTCAGGACCAGGCCCGAGGTCAGGTTCAGGCCGCGCTGGCCGGCCGCGGTGAACAGCTCCTCCATGGCCCCCGGGAAGTGCGACCCGAACACCAGCGCGCTGGTGGTGCCCGAGCCGGTCAGGCCGTCCAGGAACTCCCGGGCCACGGCGCGGGCGTAGGCGCGGTCGGCCAGCCGGGCCTCTTCCGGCAGCGCGCACCGCTCCAGCCAGTCCAGCAGCGGCATGCCCAGCCCGCCGATGGCCCGCAGCTGCGGGTAGTGCACGTGGGTGTCGACGAACCCGGGCAGCAGCAGGCCGCCGTCCAGCCGGGTGACCGGCTCGGCCGGGTAGGCCGCGCGCACCGAGGTCAGCGAGCCGCGGGCCCGGATGATCCCGTCCTGGACCAGCAGCGCGCCGTCGTCGTCGGCGGCCAGGGCCTGCTCGGGGTCACCCGCGAACGGGTCCCCGGGGACGTCGATGATCGTGCCCGCGTAGATGGTCATGACGAGACCTGCTCGCGAGCGGCCAGGGTCAGGCGGGGCAGCAGGGCGGCCGCCACCGCGACCGCGATCACGGCCGGCTCCTTGCCGGTGATGCCGGGCAGGCCGATGGGGCAGGTGATCCGGCCGATCGACCTCGGGCCCGTGCCCCTGGCCGGCCAGCTGGGCCCGGAACCGGGTCCACTTGGCGCTGGAGCCGATCAGCCCGATGCTGCCCAGCGGCTGGGGCAGCCGCAGGGCCGCGTCGCACAGGGCGAAGTCCTCGGCGTGGTCGTGGGTCATGATCAGCACGTGCGACCCCGGGGGCAGCTGTTCCAGGACCTGCTCCCCCAGCAGCGTGTGGTGCACGTGCACGTCGGCGCGGCCGTCGATGACGTCGGCCAGCCGGACCCGGTCCAGCGGCTCGGGCCGGGAGTCGGCCAGCCGGAGCTGGATCGGCAGCCGGGACAGGATGCGGGCCAGCTCGTAGCCCACGTGCCCCAGGCCGAACAGCGCCACCACCGGCCGGGCCGGCAGCGGTTCCAGCAGCAGCCGGACCACGCCGCCGCAGCACTGGCGGCCGTGCTCGTTCCGGCTGTGCGGGCTGAGCTTGGACTCGCGGAACTCGGGCTGGGTGGCGCCGGCCTCGATCAGCTCCCGGGCCCGGGCCACCGCCGACGCCTCCAGGTTGCCGCCGCCCACGCTGCCCCAGGTCTCGTCGCGGCCGGCCACCATCTTGGCCCCGGCCTCGCGGGGCGCGTGGCCGCGCACCTCGGCCACGGTGATCAGCACGCCGGGCTCGCCGTCGTGGCGGAGCTGCTGCACCGCCTCCAGCCAGTCCACCTCACACCCCCGCGTACGCGGTCGGCGCGGTGGACGGCTGCTCGGCCCGGGCGGCGGCCCGGGCGTCCTCGACGGCCCAGTAGACCGCTTCCGGGGTGGACGGGCAGGCCAGGTCGACGCCGTAGCCGGGCGGTCCGAACGCGCCGACCGCCTGGCGCAGCGCCTCGCGCACGCTGAACGCCTCCATCAGCGGGGGCTCCCCCACCGCCTTGGACCCGTAGACCACGCCGGACTCGGTGGCCCGTTCGAACAGGTGCACGTTGAACTCGGGGGGCATCTCGGAGAAGCTCGGGATCTTGTAGGTGCTGGCCGCCTGGGTGGCCAGCCGGCCCCGGTTCGGGCCGTCGGACTCGTCCCAGCGCAGGTCCTCCAGGGTCAGCCAGCCGACGCCCTGCACGAACCCGCCTTCGATCTGGCCCAGGTCGATCAGCGGGGACAGGCTGTCGCCGACGTCGTGCACGATGTCGGCCCGGCGCAGCCGGTAGGCGCCGGTGAACCCGTCCACCTCCACCTCGGCGGCGGCGGCGCCGTAGGCGAAGTACTTGAACGGCTCGCCCTGCATGCGGTCGGAGTCCCAGTGCAGGCCTTCGGTCCGGTAGAAACCCGCCGCCCACAGCTGGACGCGCTGGAAGTAGGCGTCATGGACCAGGTCGGCCCAGGCCAGCTGCTGGTCGTGGAATCCCAGGCCGGTGACCACGCCCTCGACGAAGCGCACGTCGGCCGCGTTCACACCGAGCTGGCCCGCGGCCACCACGGCCAGCCGGGCCCGGATCTGGTCGCAGGCGTCCTTGACCGCGCCGCCGTTGATGTCGGACCCGGAACTGGCCGCGGTGGCCGAGGTGTTGGGGACCTTGTCGGTGCGGGTCGGGGCCAGCCGGACCAGGCTCATCGGCACGCCCAGCGCGGTCGCCGCGACCTGGATCATCTTGGTGTGCAGGCCCTGGCCCATCTCGGTGCCGCCGTGATTGATCAGCACCGATCCGTCCTTGTACACGTGCACCAGCGCACCGGCCTGGTTGAACGCGGTCAGGTTGAAGGAGATGCCGAACTTGACCGGGGTGATGGCCAGGGCCCGCTTGGTGTCCGGGTGGGCTGCGTTGAACGCGGCCACCTCGGCCTGGCGGCGGGTGAACTCGCTGCGCTCACAGAGGATGGACCAGATCGCCTCCAGCCGCTCGGCGTGCCGGACCGGCTGCCCGTACGGGGTGGCCTGGCCGGGGGTGTAGAAGTTCCGGCGCCGCAGGTCGTCCGGGGCCACGCCCAGCTGGGGGGCGCACCGGCCCAGGATGTCCTCGATCACGATCATGCCCTGCGGGCCGCCGAAGCCACGGAACGCGGTGTTCGAGGCCCGGTGGGTCTTGGCCACCCGGCCGTGCACCTCGATGTCCGGGATCCAGTAGGCGTTGTCGATGTGGCACAGGGCGCGGGCCAGCACCGGCTCGGACAGGTCCAGGCTCCAGCCGCCGTTGCTGGTCAGCGTGGCCCGCAGCGCGCACAGCCGCAGGCCTGGCGTCGAAGCCCACCTCCCAGGTGGCGAAGAACGGGTGCCGCTTGCCGGTCATCTGGATGTCCTGGTTGCGGTTCAGGCGCAGGCTCACCGGCCGGCCGGTCAGGGTCGCCCCCAGAGCCGCGATCGCGGCCAGCCCGTGCGGCTGGAACTCCTTGCCGCCGAAGCCGCCCCCCATGCGCAGGCACTGCACGGTGACGTGGTGCGCGGACAGGCCGAGCACGTGGGCCACGATGTCCTGGGTCTCGGACGGGTGCTGGGTGCTGGACTGGACGAAGATCTGCCCGTTCTCGTCGACCAGGGCCAGGGCGGCCTGGGTCTCCAGGTAGAAGTGTTCCTGGCCACCGATCTCCAGCTCACCGGAGAACCGGTATTTGGCCTTTTCCAGCCCGGCGGCCACGTCGCCGCGGCTGACCGTGCGGGCGGCGCCCTGGTAGCTGTCGGCCGCGATCGCGTCGTGCACGCTGACCAGGGCGGGCAGCGGCTCGTAGTCGGCCTCGACCGCGTCCGCGCCCTGCCGGGCCGCCTCCAGGGTCTCGCCGAGCACCCAGCAGACCGCGTGCCCGTAGTACATGACCTCGGTGGGGAACAGCGGCTCGTCGTGCTTCTCGCCCGCGTCGTTCAGGCCGGGCACGTCGGCGGCGGTGAGGACCCTGATGACGCCCGGCACCTGGTAGGCCTGTTCGGTGCGCAGCCCGGTCACCCGGGCGTGCGCGTGCGGGGCGCTCACCGGCCAGGCGTGCAGGGTGCCGTGGGTGCGGCCGACCAGGTCCTGGGTGTAGAGGGCCTGGCCGGTGACGTGCAGGTCGGCGCTCTCGTGGGACACTTCCAGGCCCACCGCGGGCCGGAACGGCCGGTCGGCCAGCGGGCCGAATCCCTGGCTCATCTGACCACCTCCTCGTGCTGTTGATCTGGCTGTCCCGGATGCTCGGCGTGGAACTTCAGCAGCGACGTGCGCAGCATCGCGGTCCGGTAGCCGGAGCTGGCCCGGTGGTCGCTCAGGGGCGTGCCCGCCCGGGCCAGGGCGTCGGCGGCCTCGGTGACGGTGTCGTGGTTCCACGGCCGCCCGGTCAGGACCTGCTCGGCGTCCAGGGCCCGCAGCGGGGTGGCGGCCACGCCGCCCAGGCCGATCCGGGCCTCGGCCACGGTGTGGTCGTCGTTCAGGCGCAGGGCGTAGGCGACCGCGACGCTGGAGATGTCGTCGAACCGGCGCTTGGCGATCTTGTGGAACCCGGTCAGCGGGGCCAGCGGGCGCGGGATGCGGATGGTCCTGATCAGCTCGTCGGGACGCCGGACACTCTGCCGGTAGCCGGTGAAGTAGCGGCCCAGCGGGACCTCACGGTCGCCGCCGGCCGAGGTCAGCACCAGCGAGGCGCCCAGGGCCAGCAGGGCCGGCGGGGTGTCGCCGATCGGCGAGGCCGTGCCCAGGTTGCCGCCGAACGTGGCCCCGTTCCGGATCAGCCTGGACGCGAACTGCGGGAACATGGCGTCGAGGAGGGGGATCCGCCCGGCCAGGCGGGATTCGGCTTCGGAGAGGCTCAGGGCGGCCCCGATGTCGATGTGATCGGGGGTGACGGAGAACTCGCGCAGTTCGGGCAGCCGGTCGATGCCGATGCTCAGCCCGGCCCGGCGGTGCCGGATGTTCAGCTCGACGCCCCAGTCGGTCGAGCCCGCCACCAGCTGGGCGTCCGGGTGCTCGGCCAGCAGGTCCAGGGCCTCGGCCAGGGTCTCGGGGCGGACGTACCGGCCCTGGTCGCTGCCGACGCTGGTCGCGGTGGCGGCCGGGGGCGGGGCGGTCTGCCGGGTCAGCAGCGGGTCGGCCGGGTCGGGGGCGCCGAGCGCGTAGGCGGCGTCGCGGATGGGCCGGTAGCCGGTGCAGCGGCACAGGTTGCCGCTCAGCGCGTGCAGGTCGAACCCGTTGGGCCCGTGCTCGGGGCCGGAATGGCCGTTGGTGCTGCTGCGGCCGGGGCGGTAGTACTCGGCGGCCATCGAGCAGATGAAGCCGGGCGTGCAGTAGCCGCACTGGGAGCCACCGCGCCGGGCCATCTCCTGCTGGACCGGGTGCAGATCACCGGGCTGGCCCAGGCCCTCGGCGGTGACCACCTCCTGCTGGTCGAAGGCGGCCGCGGGCACCAGGCAGGCGTTGATGGCCACCCAGCGGGTGCCGCCGGCGCCGTCGTCGCGGGCCACCAGCACGGCGCAGGCGCCGCACTCGCCCTCGGCGCAGCCTTCCTTGGTGCCGGTCCAGCCGCCCGCCCGCAGCCATTCGAGCAGCGTCACGTGGCCGCCGGCCTCGCCCAGGTCGCGGGACTGGCCGTTGACCTTCACCGCTGGGTTCATGGCACCTCCCCCGGCCTGTGACCGTGTGTTCTGTCCCTGCTACCGACGATAGCTCGCTCATGGTTCCGTCCTGCCAGCTCAGAATCCGGGCACGGCCTGCCAGGCGCGGCCCGCGTCCGGGGCGTCGTCCCGGGTGACCGTGCCCTCGATCAGCCCGTAGGGCCGGTCGGCCGCGTAGTAGACCTCACGGTCGTTGGGCAGCCCGAACGGGCTCAGGTCGACCAGGAAGTGGTGCTTGTTCGGCATCGACATCCGGATCTCGGCCACCTCGGGGTGCGCTTCGAGCACCTGCTCGCCCATGTAGTAGAGGGTCTGCTGCAGGGCCAGGCTGTGCTTGGCCGCGAACGCCTCGAGCAGGATGCGCCGGATGTCGGTGTAGTCCTTGTCCCAATCGACGTCGGGGCCCGTGCCGATGTAACGCCAGCGGGCGGTGACCGCGGTGGCCAGGATGCGGTCCCGGTCCTCGGGCAGGCTGGTGTAGCGGTCCCGGGGGAACCCGGTGAACTCCGAGCCGGTCGACTTCAGCACGGTCAGGTCGGTCAGGCCGGACACCACCCAGGCCTGCGGCCCGTCGACGGTGACCACCGTGGTCCGGGTGCCGCCGCCGGCCCGGGAGAAGGCGTGCGGGTGTTCGGCCCCGTCGACCTCGATCCGGTCCCAGCCGTACTCCTCGATCCGGATCTGGGCCCCGGTGACCCACTCGAAGTCGTCGACGAAATGGTGACCCAGCCGCAGCCCGAAGTCCTCGATCTGGCCGACCCCGTACTGCTGGGCGAAGGCGTAGACGGTGTTCTTCTGGGTGTCGGTGGCGACCACGTGCGAGTTGTCGCCCGCCAGGTGCGCGGCGGCGAAGTCGCCGCGCAGCGAGGAGGAGACGTTCAGGTCCTTGAGCTGGTGCCGGTCACCGTCGCGGGTGACGTGGACCAGGCGGACCTCGGCCTTGCCGTACTGGTTGTCGCCGAACGTGATGGCCATGGTGACCCTTTCCTGTTGCTGTCGAGCCTTATCGAGTGCTGGGGGGTGCGACGCGGAACTGCGCGCGCAGGGACGGGGGCAGATCCGCGAGCCCGGCCCCGCCGGCGGCGTGGCCGGCCGCGTCGGTGGGCGGCAGCCCGGCCGCGGTGAGGATGGCCGCGAGCTGGGGCCGCGGCAGCAGGTGCAGGAACCGGCTGGCCAGGGCGTCCCGGGCGGCCGGGGTGGGCGCCCCGTACACCCGCAGCCGGGCCATGCCGCCGTCCGGGAAGACGTCGAGCCGGACCTGTTCGGCCACGGGGCCGCCGTCGATGGCGAACCGGTGCCGGGTGTCGGGCTGCAGCGCGGTGCGCGGCAGCAGGTCCCCGCCGTCACCGCGCAGGACGGCCCAGCCGGGGGCGTTGCCCACGAAGCAGGAGGTGTCCAGCTCGGCCACTTCGACCGCGCCCGCGCAGGCCAGCTGGACCTCGACCCAGTCGTGGCCGTCGTCGCGGCGGCGGGAGGTCTCCCACCCGTCGCCCATGACCCGGGCCAGCCCGGGTTTGATCAGCTGGCCGGCCGAGTTGTAGAAGCTGTTGCTGGAGTCGGTGACCAGCGCGCCGTTCTCCAGCGCGGCCAGGTCGATCACCCCCGGCAGCAGCCGCGGGTCGGGGACCGGCTCGCCGAAGACCCGCAGCCGGGCCACGCCGCCGTCGGGGTAGATGGTCAGCCGGACGTGGGTGAAGCGCTGCTCGGCGCGGACGTCGAACTCGTTGCGGTGGTCGCCCCGGACCGGGCTGCGCGGCACCAGCGTGGTCCACTGCGCCGCGGCCAGCTCGGCGGGCCCCGGGTAACCCTCGGCCCCGCAGGCCTCGACCGACACCTCGGGCGGGTAGTTGCCGGTGAACCAGCTGGTGTCGACCACGACCCGGCGGACCACCCCGCCGACCCCCAGCCGGACGATGGCGTGGTCGTGGCCGGGCTCCCGCCGGCGGCGGGTCTCCCAGCCGTCCATGATCTGGCCCTTGGGGCCGAAGGTGTGCGGCTGGAACACCGGGTCGCCCGGCTTGATCAGGTTCTCCCGCACGGCGAACAGCTCGTCGTTGGCGTAGACCACGCTGCCGCCGAGGTCGCGCGCGGCCAGGTCGGCCCACTGCTGCTGGCCCGGCTGCTCAGTGTCGGTGGTCATGAGTCCGTCCTCGTCAGCAGGCGGCCGGTGGGCTCGCCGGTGATGGTTCCGCCGGCCGCGACCGGGATGCCGCGCAGCCAGGTGCGGCGCACCACCCCGGTCAGCCGTTTCCCGTCGTAGGCCGACACCGGGTTGCGGTGCTGCAGCGCGGCCGCGTCGACCACGAAGCTGTCGCCGGGCGCGAACACGCACAGGTCGGCGTCGTAGCCGGGGGCCAGCGCCCCCTTGCCGGTCAGCCCGGCCAGGCGGGCGGGCCGGGCGCTCATCCAGCCCGCGACCTCGGTGAGCGGCACGCCCCGGGCCCGGGCCCGCGGTCCACACCGCGGGCAGGCCGAGCTGGAGCGAGGCGATGCCGCCCCAGGCGGTGGCGAAGTCGCCGGTGTCGGGGTGCTTGAGGTCCGCGGTGCACGGTGAGTGGTCGGAGACCACGCAGTCGATCTGGCCGGCCCGCAGCCCCTGCCACAGGGCGTCGCGGTTGGCCGCGTCCCGGATCGGCGGGCAGCACTTGAACTGGGTCGCCCCGGCCGGGATCTCGTCGGCGGCGAAGCTCAGGTAGTGCGGGCAGGTCTCGGCGGTGACCCGGACCCCGCGCTGGCGGGCCGCGGTCAGGGCGGGCAGGGCGGCCGCGCTGGACAGGTGCAGCACGTGCACCCGGGCCCCGGTCCGCCCGGCCAGGTCGAGCAGGGTGGCGATGGCCCGCTGCTCGGCCGCGGGGGGCCGGGAGCGCAGGAAGCCCTGGTAGTCCCGCCCGGGCGGGACCTCGGTGATGTCGTGGCCGTCCTCGGCGTGCACGATCAGCAGGCCGTCGAACGAGGCGATCTCGCCCAGGGCCTGCTCCAGCCCGGCCGCGTCCAGGGGCGGGAACTCGTCCACCCCGCTGGGCAGCAGGAAGCATTTGAACCCGTACACCCCGGCCTCGTGCAGCGGGCGCAGGTCAGGGGCGTTGCCGGGGATGGCGCCGCCCCAGAAGCCGGTGTCGACGTAGGCCTGGCCGGCGGCGGCCTTGCGCTTGAGCTCCAGCGCGGCCAGGTCGCAGGTGGGCGGGACGCTGTTCAGCGGCATGTCGATGATCGTGGTCACGCCGCCGGCCGCGGCGGCCCGGGTCGCGCTGGCGAAGCCCTCCCACTCGGTCCGGCCCGGCTCGTTCACGTGCACGTGGGTGTCGACCAGCCCGGGCAGCAGCACCTCGTCGGCGGCCAGCTCGACCACCGCGGCCGAATTTTTGTCGAAGGTCGCTTCGCTGGCGCCCGGCTCGGTGACGGCGGCGATGCGGCCGGCGCGGACGGCCACCGCGGCCGGGCGCAGGGCCCCGTCCACCACGGCCCGCCGCGCCTTCACGACCAGGTCATAGCTCATGTCCGGCTCCATGCGGCCAGTTGATCACGGGCGACCCGCTCCAGCAGCCCGGCCGCCCCGGTCATGCTGCGGGCCAGGTCCGGTTCCAGGTCGGCCAGCGCGTGCACCGCGCTGATCCCGGCCGCCTCGGCCTGCTCGGGGGTGAGCAGGCTGCGCCCGGCCACCGCGATCACCGGGACCCCGCGCCGGGCGGCGGCCCGGGCCACCCCGACCGGGGCCTTGCCGGACAGGCTCTGCGTGTCCAGCGAGCCCTCGCCGGTGACGACCAGGTCGGCCCCGTCCAGGGCGGTGTCGAACCCGGTCAGGTCCAGGATCATGTCGATGCCGGAACGCTGCTGGGCGCCGAGCACGGCCAGGGCCGCGAACCCCACCCCGCCGGCGGCCCCGGCCCCCGGGGTCTGCGACCAGTCGTGGCCGGTGGCGCCGGTCACCAGGGCCGCCCACCGGCGCAGGTAGCCGTCCAGCGTCGCGACCTGACCGGGGTCCGCGCCCTTCTGCGGCCCGAACACCGCGGCCGCCCCGTCCGGGCCGGTCAGCGGGTTGGCCACGTCGGCCGCGAGCGTGATCCGGGCCGAGCGCAGCGCCGGGATCAGGCCGGTCAGGTCGAGCCCGGTCGCGTCGGCCAGGGCGGCCCCGCCCCGGCCGACGGGCTGGCCCCGGCCGTCGAGCACCCGGGCCCCCAGCGCCTGCAGCAGCCCGGCCCCGCCGTCGGTGCTGGCGCTGCCGCCCACGGCCAGCACCAGCTCGTTGGCACCGCCGGCCAGCGCGGCCCGCATGACCTCACCCACGCCGAAGCTGGAGGCGTCCATGGGGGCCAGCTCGCCGCCGGGCAGCCGCTCCAGCCCGCACACGGTGGCCAGCTCGACCAGGGCCAGGTCACCGCGGCGGGCGTAGCTGGTGGCCACCGGCTGGCCGGTCGGCCCGGCCGCGGTGACCGGCACCCGGTCGAAGCCGGCCGCGACCGCGGCGTCCACGGTCCCGTCGCCGCCGTCGGCCACCGGCACCGTGACCAGTTCGGCCCCGGTCCCGCGCAGCCCGGCGGCGATCGCCGCCGCCACCTCGGTGGCGGCCAGCGATCCCTTGAACTTGTCGGGGGCGATCACGATCCGCATGCTCCTAGTCCAGCATGGCCATGACCGCGGTGGGCGCGTCGGCACTGTGCTGTGCCAGCTCCTCGAACTCGGTCACGTTGTCGAGCTCGGTGCCCATCGACACGTTGGTCACCCGCTCCAGCACGATTTCCACCAGCACCGGGACCCGGTGCTCGGCCATCAGCTTCCGGGCCCGGTCCAGCGCGGGCCCGATCTCGCCCGGGGTGGTGACCCGCAGCGCCTTGCAGCCCAGGCCCTCGGCCACCCGCACGTGGTCGACGCCGTAGCCGCCGGTCTCGGGGCTGTTGATGTTGTCGAACGACAGCTGGACGCAGAAGTCCATGTCGAAGGCCCGCTGCGACTGCCGGATCAGGCCCAGGTAGGCGTTGTTGACCAGCACGTGCAGGTAGGGCAGGTGGAACTGGGCGCCCACGGCCAGCTCCTCCATCATGAACTGGAAGTCGTAGTCGCCCGACAGCGCGACCACGGTTGCGTCCGGGTCGGCCGCGCAGACCCCGAGCGCGGCGGGCACGGTCCAGCCCAGCGGCCCGGCCTGGCCGGCGTTGATCCAGTGCCGCGGCTGGTACACGTGCAGGAACTGAGCGGCGGCGATCTGCGACAGCCCGATCGTGCTCACGTACCGGACCTCGGGCCCGAAGGCCTGGTTCATCTCCTCGTACACCCGCTGCGGCTTGATCGGCACGTCGTCGAAGTGGGTGCGCCGCTGCAGGGTGGCCCGGCGCTGCTGGCACTGCGCGGCCCAGGTGGCCCGGTCCGGCAGCTGGCCCGCGGCCCGGCGCTCGCGGGCCGCCTCGACCAGCAGCCGCAGGGCCGCGCCGGCGTCGGAGACGATGCCGTAGTCGGGGGCGAAGACCCGGCCGATCTGGGTCGGCTCGATGTCGATGTGCACGAAGGTCCGGCCCGCGGTGTAGGTGTCCAGGCCGCCGGTGTGCCGGTTGGCCCAGCGGTTGCCGATGCCGAGCACGAAGTCCGAGGCCAGCATGGTGGCGTTGCCGTACCGGTGCGAAGTCTGCAGGCCGGCCATCCCGGCCATCAGCGGGTGGTCGTCCGGGATCGCGCCCCAGCCCATCAGGGTCGGGATCACCGGGACGCCGGTCAGCTCGGCGAACTCGGTGAGCAGGGCGGCCGCGTCGGCGTTGATCACGCCACCGCCGGCCACGATCAGCGGGCGCTCGGCCGCGGCCAGCAGGTCCAGGGCCCGGTCGATCTGGGCCCGGCTCGCGGCCGGCTTGTAGACCGGCAGCGGCTGGTAGGTGTCGATGTCGAAGTCGATCTCGGCCAGCTGCACGTCGAAGGGCAGGTCGATCAGCACCGGCCCGGGCAGGCCCGACCGCATCAGGTGGAAGGCCTGGGCGAAGGCGCCCGGCACCTGGGCCGGCTCGCGGACGGTCATGGCCAGCTTGGTCACGGGGGCGGCGATGGCCGCGATGTCGACGGCCTGGAAGTCTTCCTTGTGCAGCCGGGCCACCGGCGCCTGGCCGGTGATGGCCAGGATCGGGATCGAGTCCGCCGACGCCGAGTACAGGCCGGTGATCATGTCGGTGCCGGCCGGGCCCGAGGTACCCACGCAGACCCCGATGTTGCCGGCCCGGGCCCGGGTGTAACCCTCGGCCATGTGGGAGGCGCCTTCGACGTGCCGGGCCAGGATGTGGGTGATCCCGCCGTCCCGGCGCATGGCCGCGTAGAACGGGTTGATGGCCGCGCCGGGCAGGCCGAACGCGTGGTCGACGCCTTCGCGGCGCAGGATCGCCACCGCAGCGTCGGCGGCCGTCATCCGGGTCATGTCTATTTCTCCTGTCCTTGATCGCGGCCAGGCCTCTGGTCGCGGCCGGACAGCTGCTGGATCAGCTTGAGCAGGGCCGAGTGGTCGAGGCCGCCGTCGCCCTGGGCCTTGAGCGAGGCGACCAGCTGGGCCGCGGTTGATCCGAGCGGGATGACCACCCCGGCCTCGCGGGCGGCGGCGGTGACGATGCCCAGGTCCTTGTCGTGCAGGGCGATGCGGAAGCCGGGGGTGAAGTCGCGGGCCAGCATGGCGGGCCCCTTGCGCTGGAGCACGGTGCTGCCGGCCAGCCCGCCGCCCAGCACGCGCAGGGCGGCCTCGGTGTCGACCCCGTGGGCCTCCAGGAACGTGATCGCCTCGGCCAGCAGCCCCAGGTGCCCGGCCACCATCAGCTGGTTGGCCGCCTTGACCGTCTGCCCCGACCCGGCCGGGCCCACGTGCACGATCGTCTTGCCGACCGCGTCGAACACCGGCTGGGCGGCGGCGAAGTCCTCGCCGGCGCCGCCGACCATGATCGACAATGCGCCTTCGACGGCTCCGGCCTCGCCGCCGGAGACCGGGGCGTCGAGGACCCGGAAACCGCGGTCGTGCCCCTCGGCGGCCAGGGCGGCGGCAACGTCCGGCCGGATGGTGGAGAAGTCGATGACCAGCGCGCCCGCCGGGGCGTGGGCGAACACGCCGTCCGCGCCGGCCAGCACGGCCCGCACGTCGGGCGAGTCCGGGACCATGGTGGCGACCACGTCCGCGTCCCGGACCGCGTCGGCGATGTCCTTGGCGCCCTGGCCGCCCGCCTCGACCAGCCGGTCGACCTTGGCCGGGCTGCGGTTGTAGCCGGTGACCTCGAACCCGGCTTTGACCAGGTTGGCGGCCATGGGCCCGCCCATGATGCCGAGCCCGATGAAAGCGATCTTGGTCATTGGGTTGCCTCCTGGGCCGGGGCGGCCCGGCGGTCGCGCGGCAGCCAGGCCAGGCTGGCCTCGGTGCTGGTGGTGGGCTTGTACTCCAGGCTGACCCAGCCCCGGTAGCCCCGGTCCTGCAGCGCCACCAGGTAGCGGTCCAGATCGAGCTGGCCGCTGCCCGGCTCGCCCCGGCCGGGGGCGTCCGCGATCTGCACGTGCCCGGTGACCCCGGTGTGGGCGGCGATGGCCGCGTCCAGGTCGTCGCCGTTGCTGGCCAGGTGGTACAGGTCGCACAGGAAGACCACGTTGGCCGCGCCCGCGGCCCGGGCCCGGTCCACCACCGCCACCGCGTCATCGGCGGTGCGCAGCGGGTAGGGCTTCGGCCCACTGACCGGCTCGATGAACACGGCGGCCCCGATCCCGGCCGCGGCCTTGGCCGCCAGCGCGATGTTCTCGGTGGCCAGCTCGTCCTGGGCCGCGGCCGGCACCCCCTCGACCCGGTTGCCGTACAGCGCGTTGAACCCGCGCACGGTGAGCCGCTCGCCGATGGCGACCGCGACCTCCACGTTGTCGCGGAACTGGGCGCTGCGGGCCGGGATGGACAGCACGCCGCAGTCCGGCCCGGCCAGGTCGCCGCCGAAGAAGTTCAGCCCGATCAGGTTCACCCCGGCGTCCTGGATCGCGGCCACGAACCGGTCGACCTCGCGGTCCGGCGGCACCGGCTGGTCCGGCCACGGCCACCAGAACTCGATGGCCGAGAATCCGGCCGCCGCGGCCGCGGCCGGCCGCCGCAGGAGCGGCTCTTCGGTGAACAGCAGCGAGCAGTTGGCCAGATAAGGCAGTGAGTGTCCGGTCGGTATGCTCATTTTTTCCGTATCCTGGAAGTTGTTTTCCGTTTCATGGATGACACTAGGACGCGACCCGGAGCCCGTCAACCGGTCCGGGGACCCGATCTGGCCGGTTTCCCTGGTTCGCGGCACACAAGGGACCGCTGTGACGCAGGAACACGGGAGTGCGGCGGCGGGGGCTGGCGCCGGGGCGGTCCGGGGCCGGGCCGCGCTCGCGGTGGGCTAGGAAGCGCGCCAGGAACGGCGGCGGAGCCGGCGGCGGCGCAGCGTGCCCAGGAGGGTCAGGGCCAGGAAGACACCGGCGGCGGCGAAGCCGATGATGGCGGTGCGGTGGTCGCCCTCGGCCAGGGCGATACCGCCGCCGAGCAGGCAGGTGGCGGTCCAGATCAGCTGGCCGCCCCGCCGCACCCAGGGCCGCAGCCGGCGTCGCAGCGCGCGCAGCGCTCGTTCCCGGTGTACCTGTGGAGTCTCCACGGCCATACTGAAGGCCTTCCCCGCCATCCGCGGTTGACACGGCCCCGGGCCAGACCGCCGCTCGGCCGGGCACCGGGCACGCCGGCCGCCGGCGGACCCGGCGGAGGCCGGGACCCGGGCCGGATCGGTCCGGGTCGCGGTCGACTTTTGATATGTGAATATTGAATTTTGTATCCTGGAAGCGTGAGCGAAGCTCAGGAGATACAGCCCGGGACGACCAAGGCCGGGGCCGGCGGTGTGCAGTCGATCGAGCGGGCGTTCGAGCTGCTGGAGATGCTGGCCGATGCGGGCGGCGCCTTGGGCCTGTCCGAACTGGCCACCGCGTCCGGCCTGCCCCTCCCGACCGTGCACCGGCTGATGCGCACGCTGGTCAACCGGGGGTACGTCCGCCAGGAGGCCTCGCGCCGGTACACGCTGGGGTCGCGGCTGATCCGGCTGGGTGAGATCTCCAGCCAGATGCTCGGCACCTCGCTGCGGCCGTACCTGGCCAAGCTGGTCCGGCTCACCGGCGAGACCGCCAACCTGGCCATGCTCGACGGCGACGAGGTCGTCTACCTGGCCCAGGTGCCGAGCCCGCACCAGATGCGGATGTTCACCGAGCCCGGCCGCCGGGTCCGCACCCACGCCACCGCGGTGGGCAAGGCCCTGCTGGCCCAGTTGCCCCCGGCCGAGGCCCGGGCCCTGCTCGAACACGACATGCCCGCGTTCACGCCGACCACGATCACCGACCCCGACCTGCTGCTGGCCCACCTCGAGGTGATCCGGCAGCAGGGCTACGCGGTCGACGAGGGCGAGCAGGAGGTCGGCGTGCGCTGCTTCGCGGTCGCCGTGCCGGACGCGCCCGCCGCCCTGGCCGTGTCGGCGTCGGGGCCGACGGCCCGGATGACCGACGACGCCGCCGAGCGGATCGTGCCCGCGCTGACCGGGATCGCGGCCGAGATCTCCAAGACCATCGCGGCCGAGGGCGCGGCCTGACCAAGCACCGCGCCCGCCGCGCCGCACCCCGGCCGTGTCCATAAGCTCGCCCAGACCGGGCCTGTCCGCGTGTCGTCGTCCGGCACCGCCCCGCGCTCGGGCACGTTGAGCGCGACCCCGCCCTCGCGGACGGCCAGGCTGACCGCGCTCTCGCCCTTGGGCGCGCGGACCCAGTGGTTGAACACCAGGTTGAGGATGAACACCACGATCACCGTCGAGGTGATGCTGGACCCGAAGATGACCTGGAAGTCGGTCGGGAAGTGCTCGTAGAAGCTGGGCTGCACCGCCGGGATCAGCCCCGCTGAGAACGACACCGCCACGATGAGCAGGTTGTGGTTGCCGTCGAACGACGTCTTGTGCAGGGTCTGGATACCGACCGCGGTCACCATCGCGAACATGACCGTGGCCGCGCCGCCGATGACCGGGCCAGGCACGTTGGCCACGATCTGGCCGATCTTGGGCAGGATGCCCAGCAGCACCAGCAGGCCGCCGCACGTGGCCACCACCCACCGGCTGCGCACCCGGGTCAGCCCGACCAGCCCGACGTTCTCGGCGAACGCGGTGTCCGGGAACGAGTTGAAGAACCCGGCCAGCACGGCCGACAGCCCGTCGGTGGCCAGGCCGCGGGCCAGGTCGGACGGGGTCAGCTGCTTGTCCACCATCTCGGCCACGGCCAGCATGTCGGCGGTCGACTCGGTGTAGGTGACCAGCATGACGATGCACATCGAGATGATGGCCGCGGCCTCGAACCTGGGGTGGCCGAACCGGAACACGCCGCTGAAGCCGATCCACTTGGACGCGCTGACGCTGGAGAAGTCCAGCAGGTGCATGGGCCAGGCGACCAGGGTGCCGATGGCGATCGACAGCAGCACCGCGATCTGGCCGACGAACCCGCGGAAGAACCGGGTGATGACCACGATGATCAGCATCACCAGGCCGGCCAGGGCGATGTGGGAGACCTGGCCGAAGTTCTTGGCGGCCGGGTCGTCGCCGGCGATCAGGCTGACGTCGGCGCCGATCAGGGACAGCCCGATGACGCAGATGACCGTGCCCGCCACCAGGGGCGGGAAGAACCGGATCAGCATCGAGAACGGCTTGGCGATCAGCAGGCCGAACACGCCGGCGCACAGCAGCGCCCCGTACACCGCGGCCAGCCCGTACTGCTGAGCAATGATGATCATCGGGCTGAGCACGGTGAACGTGGCCCCGGCCACCACCGGGAGCCGCACCCCGAGGATCTTCCCGATGCCGACGCTCTGGATCAGGGTGGCCACCCCCGACACCAGCAGGTCCGCGTTGACCAGCAGGCCGATCGTCGAGGTGGGCAGCTTCAGCGTCCCGCCCACGATGAGCGGGACCGCGACCGCGCCCGCGTACATGATGAACAGGTGCTGCAGGCCCAGCACGAACAGCCGGTGGGCGGGCAGCACCTCGTCCACGGGATGGACCCGGGGCTGGTCCGGTGGGCTCGGTGGCGGGGCTTCGGTGGTGTTGGACAGCGACATGTCGGCTCCCGGGGCGCGTGGCCCTCGTTGACGGTCTTCGATGACTGCGGCTTGGCCACTTCCGTATTACGAAATATGGTTTCCGGATTACAGATAAGTTAGATTCGTCGTCGGGAGCGGTCAAGGGCTTGATGACGGGGGATACGAGAACTTTGGACGTCAGCGAGCACCGGGCCGCGGGAAACCGGGTAGCCCTGAGGCAGCGGAGGACAGTGTGACTTCAGAGAGCTCTGCCATACCGGGGGCGGCTGAGGCCGGGTTGGCCGTGTTC
Source organism: uncultured Actinomycetes bacterium (assembly GCA_963828445.1). GTDB lineage: Bacteria > Actinomycetota > Actinomycetes > Streptosporangiales > Streptosporangiaceae > Bog-532. Next base: position 45,695 of record CAWHFP010000017.1, on the reverse strand, counting down.
AACCTGCTGCCGGACGACCAGGCCCGGGAGGCCCTGCTGGCCTGCTGCCGCGCGGACCACTGGGCCGAGGCGCTGACGGCGGGGCGGCCCTACCCGTCCCTGGCCGACCTGCAGGCGCGGGCGGCCGAGGTGCTGACCGACGCCGACGTGACCGAGGCGCTGGCCGGGCACCCGCGAATCGGGCAGGCGCCCACGACCGGGCACAGTTCCTTCTCCCGGTCCGAGCAGTCCGGGGTGGCCGGCGCCGACGACCAGGTGCGGGCCGAACTGGCCGCGGGCAACCAGGCCTACGAAGACCGGTTCGGGCACATCTACCTGGTCTGCGCGGCCGGGCGCAGCGCCCGCGAACTGCTCGGCATCCTGCGCGGGCGGCTGGGCCATGACCCGGATACCGAGCGCGCCGTGGTCCGGGCCGAGCTGATCAAGATCAACGACCTGCGGCTGGCCAAGCTGACCGGAGAGCCGGGAGTGCCGGAAGAGCCGGGAGCGGCGAGAGAGCCGGGAGAGGCGTCAACTCGATGAGTACCGTGACCACCCACGTGCTGGACACCGCGCTGGGGCAGCCCGCAGCCGGGGTCGCGGTGCGGCTGGAACGGGCCGGTGACGCCTCGGCCCCCGTGGCTGAAGGCGTCACCGACGCCAACGGGCGGGTCAGCGACCTGGGCCCGGACGGCCTGGACCCCGGGCCCTACCGGATCGTGTTCGACACCGGCGCCTACTTCACCCGGGACGGCCGCCGGGCCTTCTATCCCGAGGTCACGGTGACGTTCCTGATCGAGGCGGGCGGCGGGCACTACCACGTACCGCTGACCCTGAGCCCGTTCGCCTACTCCACCTACCGGGGGAGTTAGCGGGCCCTCAGGACCCGAGGGTCCGGCACAGGTTCTCCAGGGTGGCGTGAATGACGTGGATGACCCGCGACCCCTGGCCGTTGTCGGTGACCAGGACCTGGCCGTGCTCGATGTAGTAGCCGGCCGGGTAGCCCTGGTTGCCGACCTTCACGCTGATGCCGCCGTTCTGGAGGAACAGGCCCTGCTCGATCACGCCGGTGCCGTCGCTGAACCGGAAGTAGCCGTAGCCGGACAGGTTCCGGACCACCGACCGGCCGGTCGCGGTGTTGGTGAACCGGACGTAGAGCGGCCCGCGGTACTCGTTCAGCTCGGCGGTGCCGTCCGGGTAGTACTGCAGGGTCCGGTACTGCTCCCCGTCCTTGACCGGGACCCCCGACAGCCCGAACGAGCACACCTGGCCGGCCGCGTAAGCGAACGACCCCGTCCGGTAGGTCTGCCAGGGCGGCAGCTTCGCGGCGCCGGCCGTGCCGGCGGTGGCGGCCGAGGCGCCCGGGCCGGTGGCCAGCGGGACCGCGATCAGGGCGGCGGCGCAGACACCGCTCGCGGCCAGGGCTCGGAGAGAAAACCGGCGCATCAGAACCTCCACGGTGAGCTCGGAAACAAGGGGCACGGGAGCCGGGGCAAATACGGCGTTATCCTCACCAGGAGGCCCTCGTCAGGTCGATGGTTTCGGCTGGAGCCGAAGCACCAGGACCGAAGGACCAGGGCCGAAGCCCAGGACCGAGCGCCAGGGGGTCGGATGCTGCACCTGCCGTTCACCGCCGGCGACGTGGCCCGGACCCGGTTCGCGCCGTCGCCGGCGCCCATGCTCGAACTGACCGCGGCCGTGGCCACGCTGCAGCGCCGGGACCCGCTGTTCGTGCCGTGGCGGCGCCGGACCGCGCGGGTCCTGCCGCCCGCGGCCGCGCCCCTGTTCGAGCTGGTGCCGGAGACCCTGGCCGGGCCGCTGTTCCTCGATCCGGTCACCCTGAGCTTCGAGGACGGCCTGGACACCGTGCTATCCACCCCGGCCGAGGCGGCCCGGGACGAGCTGCACGCGGTGTTCGCCGACCGGCCCCGGGTCGGCTCGTGGGTGCGGGCGCTGGAAGAGCGCGACCCTGAAGCCTGGCGGGAACTGCGGGACGCCCTGATCTCCGGCTACGAGGTCCTGCTGGCCGCCCACTGGCCGCAGATCCGGGCCTGCTACCAGGCCGAACTCGAGCTGAAGGGGCGCCAGTGGGCCAGCGCCGGGGTCGGCGGGGTGCTGACCACCATCCACCCCGGCACCCAGTGGGACGGCTCGGCCCTGCACATCCCGGTCGAGACCCGGCTCCGGATCGACCTGCGCGGGCTGGGCGTGACCCTGATGCCGTCGGTGTTCTGGCGGGGACGCCCGCTGTTCACCCGGCACCCGGACGGCTCGCTGGTCATCGTCTACCCGGCCGCCACCCCGCTGCCGCTGGCCGCCACCAGCCGCAACGGCCACGGCGACGGCGACGGCCGCAGTTCCGTGGTCGCGCTGCTCGGCAGCAACCGGGCCGGGGTGCTGGCCGCCGCGACCTCGGCCAGCACCACCACCCAGCTGGCCCGGGCGGCCGGGATCTCGCTGGCGTCGGCGTCCGAGCACGCCACCATCCTGCGCAACGCGGGCCTGATCAGCAGCCGCCGGGAGGGACGGCGGGTGGCGCACTCGGTCACGTGGCTGGGTCAGCAGCTGCTGGCGGGCGGTTGACGATCCGGCTCGCCCCCACGGCGACCAGCGAGGTGAAGAGCCAGGGAATCTCCGACCAGGGCGCCCACCAGAAGAAGGCCAGCGTGAGCAGCCAGAAGCCGGTGACGGCCCAGGACACGGTGGCGGCCCGCCGGAAGCGGGCCACGTCGGCCCCGGGGATCAGCGCGCCACCGCGCAGGGCCTCGCGCTGGATCAGGCACCGGCAGAGCAGGATCACGAAGACGTTGCCGCCGTAGAGCAGCGCGGCCAAGGGGTTGTCGCTGTAGCTGCCGAGGACGCTGGTCGAGTAGGGCAGGAACGCGGCGAACAGCAGCAGCGGAAAGTGCCACCGGACCATGGACGGCGTGATCCGGTCGAACTGGTCGAACAGCTCGTGGTGCTGGCGCCACACGACCCACAAGATGATGAACGCCAGCACGTAGGCGTACAGGAGATCATGCCGGTTGGCCAGAAAATGCCACAGGTTGACGAACGCCTGCTGCTTGGACCGGTCGGGGCCGACCGAGTAGATCGCCGAGTCCGGGACCTATCAAATCAGGGCCGGATGACCTGGTTCCCGAGCAGGGCCGAAACGAGCGAGCCGGGAGTGGCGCCCTGGTCCAGCCGGAGGTCGGCCGGGACCGGCTGCGGGCCCTGGGCCTTGATGCCGGTGTCCTCGCCCTGATCGGCCCGGTCGTAGACGAACCGGGCGCAGACGTCGCGGTACAGGCGGGCCACCCCGGACGCGGTGTCGGGCAGGTTGATCGCGGCCAGCAGGGCGGCCCGGGCCTGGGCGCGGCGGCGCTCGCCCTCGCCGGTGACCGGGACGCTGGCCACCACCGGGGAGACGGCCACCACCCGCTCGCGCCGTTGTTCCAGGGCCTGGGTCACCCCGGGCAGGCCGAGGATGGGCAGCACGCTGGCCACCGGGTCGCTGGGCCCGAGCACGATCAGGTCGGCCGATTCGAGGGCGGCGAGCACGCCGGGGGCGGGCTGGGCGGCGCCGATGCCGTCGAAGCGCACGCCGCGGACGCCGGGGGCGGCCTGCTCGCGGACCAGGTACTCCGGGTAGGTCAGGAGCCGGCCGTCGGTGGTGCTGATCCGGGTGGTGACCTCCTGGTCGGACATGGGCAGGACGCGCGTACGGACGCCGAGCGCGGTGGCCAGCCGGGCCGTGACCTCGGTCAGCGTGAGCCCGTCGGCCAGCAGCCCGGTCCGGAACAGGTCGGTGGCCAGCTCCTGGTCGCTGCGCCCGAACCAGGTCGGGCCGCCCAGTTCGGTCAGCGCCTTCATATTTTCGAAGGTCTCGTGCCTGGCTCCCCCGCCCGGCCCGGCGTCCGGACGACCGGACAGGGCGTCCAGGGTGGTGTCGAGGTCCGGGCTGATCCGCAGGCCGTGCCGGCGCAGGTCGCTGCCGGTGCTGACGATGAGGGTCAGCCGGGCCGGGGCGGCCGCCCGGCTCAGGGCCGGCCACAGCCGGGACGCGCCGATGCCGCCGCCCAGCCCGACGATGCCCGCCATGGGCTCACTCTATTCCCGCGCCACACGCCGGGAAGGCCGGACTATTGCCGCTGGCCAGCCCGGGGAGAGACGATCGAGGTGGCACCGGCGCCGACGCATGGGACACAATTCATGACGGACAGTACAGCCAGGCACATTCTGGTCGTCGACGACGACACCAGGATCCGCACGCTGCTGTCCTGGCAGCTGGAGGCCGAGGGCTACGCGGTGCGGTGCACCGGCGACGGGGCCGACGCCCTGGACCGGATCGGCCGGGACCGCCCCGACCTGGTCATCCTCGACCTGTCGCTGCCGGGCCTGGGTGGCCTGGACGTGCTGCGCCGGGTCCGCCGGGCCGAAGAGCCGGGCCGGGTCCCGCCGCTGCCGGTGATCATCGTGTCCGGCCGCGACGGGGAGACCGACCGCATCGTGGGGCTGGACTTCGGCGCCGACGACTACCTGGTCAAGCCGTTCTCCCCCGGTGAGCTGGCGGCCCGGGTCCGGTCGGTGCTGCGCCGGGCCGTCCCGCCCGGTGGCCCCGGGCCGGCCCGCGGCGGTGACGGCGCCAGCGACCTGCGGATCGACGAGGCGGCCCGGGAGGTGTTCGCCCGCGGCCGGCCGGTGGAGCTGACCGCCCGCGAGTACGACCTGCTGGCCTTCCTGGCCCGGCACCCCCGCCAGGTGTTCACCCGGGCCCAGCTGCTGCGCTCGGTCTGGGACAGCGAGGCCGCCTGGCAGAGTGAGGCCACGGTGACCGAGCACGTCCACCGGCTGCGGGCCAAGCTGGAGGACGACCCGGCCCAGCCGCGCTGGCTGCGCACGGTCCGCGGGGTCGGCTACCGGATGGAGACCTGACGTGCTGGGCGACACCAGCCTGAGCCAGACCGCGCTCAGCCACGCCGACAGCCTGCGGCTGCTGCACAAGCAGACCGCCGTGCTGAGCCAGCTGGCCTCCGGGGCCCCGCTGGTGACCGTGCTGACGTCGGTGGTGGTCGCGCTGGAAGAACTGATCGACGGGGCCCGCTGCTCGATCCTGCTGCTGGACGCCGACACCGCCACCCTCCACCACGGGGCGGCCCCGACCCTGCCCGCCAGCTACGCCGAGGCCATCGACGGCTTGAGTATCGGGCCGGACGCCGGATCGTGCGGGACCGCGGCCTTCCTGGGCGCCCCGGTCGTCGCCGAGGACATCGCGGCCGATCCCCGCTGGGAGCGGTACCGCGGCACGGCGATGCCGCACGGTCTGCGGGCCTGCTGGTCCAGCCCGATCAACGGCCGGGCCGGCTGCCTGGGCACGTTCGCGGTCTACCACGACCACGCCCACCGGCCCGGCCCGCGCGAACGGGAGCTGGTCCGCCAGTTCAGCCACCTGGCCTCGATCGCCATCGACCACGAACGGCTGTTCGGGGCCCGCCGCGAGGCCGAGGTGGCCCGGGGCGCGGCCGAATCGGCCAGTCAGGCCAAGTCGGCGTTCCTGACCGCGCTCAGCCACGAACTGCGCACCCCGCTCCAGGCCATCTCCGGGTTCGCCGAGCTGCTGGGCACCCTGCCGCTGAGCCAGGAGCGGCGGACGGCGGCGCTGGGCCACATCCAGGACGCCACCGCCCACATCGCGGCGCTGGTCGACGACGTGCTCGACATCGCCAAGATCGAGGCGGGCGCGCTGCCGCTGCAGCTCACCGACCTGGACGCGGCCACGGTCATCCAGGACGCGCTGGACCTGGTCAGCCCGCTGGCCGCGGAACGGGGGGTCACCCTGCGCCCGGGCCCGGCCGCGGGCACGGTCCGGGCCGACGAACGCCGCCTGCGCCAGGTCCTGATCAACCTGGTCACCAACGCCGTCCGCTACAACCGCCCCGAGGGCACGGTCGAGGTCAGCGCGGCCCCCCGCGGCCGGGTGGTCAGCATCGACGTCACCGACACCGGTCCCGGGATCCCGGCCGGGCAGCTGGGACGCCTGTTCGTGGCGTTCGACCGCCTGAGCGCCGAGCACGGCCACGAGCAGGGCGCCGGCCTGGGCCTGCCCCTGGCCCGCGGCCTGGCCGAGGCCATGGGCGGCGAGCTGACCGTGACCAGCCACCCCGACGCGGGCAGCACCTTCACCGTCCGCCTCCCCCGGGCCCACTGATCAGGTCAGCAGGTCCAGGTCGGGGCCCCAGGCGTCCAGGACGTGGGTCAGGCCGGCCGCGCGGGCCCCTGCCGTCAGGTCGGCGAACAGGGCGCGCTGGGTGGCGGGGTCGCCGTCGGCCAGGACGCCGCGCAGCCGGGGCAGCAGGTTGTCCGCGGTCCAGGCCGGGCCGGGCAGCGGGTGCTCGCGGAGCTCCCAGCCCAGGTACTTGTTGTACGGCCGGACCCGGCGGTGCAGCGCGAACAACGTCGTCAGCAGGTGCGGCAGGCTCTCGGCCGCGTCGAGGTGAGCTTCGTCAGGGTGCCCGTCACGGTGGTTCTTGGCCGACCGGTGACCCTCAACTGAGTATCACCGGGAGGGAGGACAGGCTGCGGACCAGGAGGCTGCCGCGCCAGTAGAGGTCGCCGGGCGGGCCGGACAGGGCCAGGTTGGGGAACCGGGCCAGCAGGCGGCCGATGGCGATCTGGCCCTCCAGCCGGGCCAGCGGTGCGCCCACGCAGTAGTGGACGCCGTGGCCGAAGGCCAGGTGACCTTCGGGACGGCGGGTGAGGTCGAGCACGTCCGGGTCGGCGTACCGGTCCCGGTCGCGGTTGGCGGCCAGCAGCGAGATCAGCACCAGTTCGTCGGCCGGGATGACCGTCCCGGCCACCCGGACCGGCTCGGTGGTGAAGCGGACGGCGGCGATGTGGATGGCGCCCTGGTAGCGGAGGAACTCCTCGATCGCGGCCGGCATCAGGCCGGGCTCGGCCTGCAGCCGGGCCAGTTCCCGCGGGTGCTGCAGCAGGGCCAGCACCCCGTTGCCGATCAGGCTGACCATCTTCTCCAGCCCGGCCACCAGCAACAGGAACGCCATCCGGACCAGCTCATCGGGCCACAGGGTGCCGTCCCCGCTGGTCTGGTGGATCAGGTCCGACAGCAGGTCATGGGCGGGCGAGACCCGCTTGGCGTCGATGAGCGCGGTCAGGTAGGCCGAGACGCTGCGGGTGGACTCCCGGGCCACGTCGGGCGGCACCGACGACACGATGGCCTTGGACCAGCGGCGGAAGTCGTTGCGGTCGGCGGCCGGCACCCCGAGCAGTTCGCAGATCACGGTGACCGGCAGCGGGAACGCGTAGTCCTCGATCAGGTCGGCCGGCCCGTCGGGCGGCAGCCGGTCCAGCAGGTCGTCGGCGATCTGCTCGATGCGAGGCCGCAGCCGGGCCACGGTCCGGGCCGTGAAGGCCTGGTCGACCAGGGCCCGGAGCCGGGTGTGGGCGGGCGGATCGGTGTTGAGCATGTGGGCCGACAGCGTCGACTCGTACGGTCCGGCCACGCCGGGCAGCAGGGCCCGGACCCCGAAGTAGTCCGTGCTCAGCCGGTCGTCGGCCAGCAGGGCCCGGGCCTGCTCGTGCCCGGCCACCAGCCAGACCTTTTCGCCGCCGGCCAGCACGGCCCGCTGGACCGGCCCGGCGGTGCGCAGCCGCTGGTAGACGGACCAGGGGTCCGATACGAATGCGCGGTCAAGCGCGGTCAGTTCGTTGGTCTGCTGCAAATCGCGCTCCCTTTTCCCCCGGGGAACTGATAGCACGCTGCATTGCGCAAAATTGACGTCACCTGAAAAAGTTTCGGTAAATGCGGGAGGCCGGAAAAGTAATGCCAGTAAAGATCCGGGGCCGGCGGATCCCCGTACCCGCCGGCCCCGGATGCCCCTGGTTAGGGCGATCCGACTCGAACACGATACCGGCGTCGGCGCCGATGTGACGGGTGGCTCTACTACCAGGATAAGGACAATCTGGCTGACCGGCTAAGCCGTATAAGAATCTTGGACCGGCCCGCCCGTGAGGCTGGTCCGTGCCAATGGGGAATGCACGCCGAATTCACCGGCGTGCGATTCACAGCTTAAGATAAGGGGATAATCAATGCGTCATGCGCTGATCCGGCCGGCCCTGCTGGGGGTGGCCGCCGCGGCGGCGGTACCGGTGTTCGCGAGCGCGGCCAGCGCCGCGCCGGCCACCGCGTCCGGCCCGGCCGCCGGGGCCTTCGGTTCGGGAGTGACCACCGTGTACGTCGCGCCCGGCGGGCGGCCGGGGGCGGCCGGGTACTCGTGCGCCAGCGCCGCCTACGCCTCGATCCAGGCGGCGGTCACCGCCGTTCCGGCCCGGGGCACGGTGATCGTGTGCCGGGGCACCTACCACGAGAGCGTCACCATCACCAAGGGCGCTGCACCTGGCCGGGCGGCCCGGGGCCACGATCGACGCCACCGGCCAGCCCTACGGGGTGGGCGCGGCCGCCTCCTACGTGACGATCAGCGGCCTGACCGTGCGCGGGGCCAACGTCGGCGGCCTGCTGGCCGACGGGATCGTCACCGCCGGCCTGGTCAACGGGACCATGACGCCGGCTGATCACATTTCGATCACCGGGGACACCACCGAGGACAACGCGGGCTCCGGGATCGACATCAACAGCACCTCGCACTCGGTGGCGGCCGGGGACCGGTCCACCGGCAACAGCGTGGGGATCAACGTCTCGGATGACTTCAACCGGACCGCCGCCGACGACGTGATCAGCGGCAACGTGACCAACGACAACCCCGGCGGCTGCGGCATCGCCCTGGCCGACCACACCGGGGACGGCATCGCCCACAACCTGGTGGCCGGCAACGTGTCGAACGACAACGGGCTGGGCACGCCGTCGGCGGCGGCGGCCTCGGCCGGCAGCGGGGTGATCCTGGCCGGGGCCACCGGCGGGGTGTTCGACAACGTCGTGACCGGGAACGTGTTCGACGGCAACGGGCACGCCGGTTTCGACGTGCACGCGCACGCGCCGGGCATGAACCTGTCCGGCAACGTGGTCACCGGCAACCGGATCGGCGTCAACAACCTGCGCACGTCCGAAGGTGACAGCCAGACCACCGGCGTGTACCTGGGCGACGCCAGCCCGCTGGCCATCACGGTCGAGGGCAACACGATCTCCGCCGACTACTACGGCATCTTCACCGCGGGCGGCCCGGTCACCGTGCGGGGCGCCCAGCACAACCGCTTCGAGGATGTGACCAGCGCGTTCGGCAGTTCACCGACCTTCTCGTGAGCTGATCGTCGCCCTGGCGGTGCTGGCCCGGCGCGGTGCGCCGGGCCAGCACCGCAGATGTCGGGTCATCGACCATTTATGGAGAATCAATTCGGTTGGTCTTGAATTTCCCTATCTTGACCTTTGAGACGCCTGGCCACGGGGGCCGGTGCGTCTCGGCGTGCCGGGCAGCGGGGGGCGTTGCCGGGCGCGGGATCCCGCCATGGGGAAGGACACGGGGAAACATGTTGATGTCGCTATCCGCGGGCGCCGGGGGCGCCGCGGGCACCAGCGCGAGTACCAGCGAGGAGGCGCGGCGGCGCGAGTTCGCCGCCTTTCTGCGCAGCCGGCGGGAACGGATCAGCCCGGACGAGGTCGGTATCCGGCCCACCGAACGCCGCCGCACGCCGGGCCTGCGCCGCGAGGAAGTCGCCGAGCTGGCCGCGGTCGGGGTGACCTGGTACACCTGGCTCGAGCAGGGCCGGCGGGTGCGGGCCTCCGCGCAGGTGCTCCGGGCCATCTCGGACGCGCTGCAGCTCGACCCGGCCGAGCGGACCTACCTGTTCACCCTGGCCGGGGTGGCCCAGCCCCCCGAGCCCCGGGAGCCCGCGGACATCCCGGCCTTCCTGCCCGCTCTGCTGCGCAAGCTCGACCCGTACCCGGCCGCCGTGCAGAACGCGCGCTGGGACGTGCTGGCCTTCAACCGCGGCTTCGACGGGCTGCTCGGCATGGGCAAGGTGGCGCCCGGCGAGCGGAACGCGCTGATGCTGTACTTCAGCGACCCGGACCGGCGCCGGCGCTGGGTGGAGTGGGAAGAGAACGCGCCCAGCCTGGTCAGCCAGTTCCGCACGGTGATGGCCCGGCACGTGACCGAGCCGGCCTGGCAGCAGCTGCTGGACCAGGTGCGTCAGGTCTCACCCGTGTTCGACCAGCTGTGGCAGCAGCGCGAGGTCCGGGCCTACGGCAACGCCCCCAAGCACTACCGGCACCCGGTGGTGGGCACGCTGAGCCTGATCCGGTTCCAGCTGTGGGCCGAGCCCCGCGAGGACGGCCTGCTGGCGGTGGGCTACGCCCCGGCCGACGCGGCCACCGAGGCCAAGCTGCTGGAACTGCCCGCGCTGGCTACCCGGGACGCCGTGTCGTGACGGCCGCTCCGGGACGCGGCGCCGGGGCGGCCTGACCGGACCGGGCCAGCGCGAACCGGAGCGCCCCGGCCGCGGCCAGCGCGGCCCCGACCCCCCAGGCCAGCCGGGGCGGCGGGTGCCCCGGACCGGGCAGGCCGCTGGTCAGCGCGGCGATCAGCAGCAGCACGGCGGTGCCCAGGGCGGTACCGAGCTGGGCGGCGGTGTTGATGATGCCGGACGCGCTCCCCCGCCAGCGCTCGCTGACCTCGGTGCCCAGGCCGGTGGCGGCCACCGAGGACAGCCCGATGCCCAGGCCGGCGGCGGCCGCGCAGACCGGCACGGCCCACACCGAGCGGGCCGCCGGGATCAGCGCGGCGTCCGCGACCGCGATGATCAGCAGGCCGGCCGCCACCACCCGCGGCGGGACCAGGCGGCGCAGCAGGGCCGCGGACGCGGCCGACCCGACGATGACCAGCAGGCTGAACGGCACCAAGGTCGCGGCCGCCTCGAGCGGCGTGCGGTGCAGGGTGTTCTGCAGGTACAAGGTGACCAGGGTGACCACCGAGCTGGTGGCGGCGGTGTTGAGGAAGCTGCCGAGGGCGCCCTGCCGGAGCGGGCGGTCGCGGGTCAGCGGGCCCGGCAGCAGCGGCGCCGCCGCGCGCCGGTCGACGGCCCGGAACCCGGCCAGCAGCACCGCGCAGGTGGCCAGCAGCAGGCCGCCGGCCAGGCGGCCCGCGGGCCGGGTGATCACGGTGGTGCCGACCACGAAGGCCATCACGGCCGCGGTGAACAGCGCCGACCCGCCCAGGTTCAGCGAGGTCGCGGGGCGGTCGTCGGCGTCGCCGGGCACCGACCCGGCGATGGCCGCGGCCAGGCCGGCCGCGATCGGCAGGTAGGCCCAGAACACGAACCGCCAGCTGGCCAGGTCGGTCACGACGCCACCGACCACGAACCCGCTGGCCCCGGCGGCGGCGCCGGCCGCGCTCCAGGCGGCGATGGCCCGCCGCCGCTCCGGGCCCTCGGCGGTCACCGTGGTCAGCAGCCGCAGCGCCGAGGGCACCGAGGCCGCGGCGGCCGCCCCCTGCAGGCAGCGGCCCGCGGTCAGCGCGGCCACCGACGAAGCGGTGGCCGCCACCACCCCGCCCACGGCCAGCACGGCCAGCCCGGCCAGGATCGTCCGGCGGTGCCCGAACCGGTCCCCCAGCCGGGCGCCCAGCATGAGCAGGCCGCCGAAGAACATCGCGTAGCCGGTGGCCACCAGCGTGCTGCTGGCGCCGGAACTGTGCAGGCTGGCCAGCATGGCCGGCAGCGCGGTGACCACCACGGTCACCCCGAGCACGTCGATGAACTGGACCAGGCAGAGCGCGGCGACGGCCAGCGACGAGGAGCGCCGCGCGCCGTTCATGGCCATGCCCGATGGTAACGAGCGGGTCCGACAGAGCTGGTCTGACCGGGCCGGTGGGACTCGCGGTCAGCCGGGCGGGGCGGGGCTGGCGTGGCGGACCCGGCGGCGCAGGTCGCCGTGGCCGGGCCCGAAGCCGTGGGACCGCAGCCAGCTGGTCATCCAGTCCGGGTCCGGGTGGCTGCTGGGCACCACGTTGTAGATGTAGTTCAGCCCGCGCCCGGCCGCCTCGGCTTCGAGCTGGTTGACGATGAACGCGCCGATGCCCGCGCCCCGGCGGCCGGGGTCGACCAGGAACGTGATCTCGGCGTCGCCCCACTCGCTGTCCAGCCAGCCGTAGCCGGTCACGGTGCCGTCGTCGTCCCGGACCCGCCACCACTCGTCGGCCAGGGCCTCGCCGGGGGCGGGCTGGCCGAGACCGACCGCGGCCAGCTCGGCCGGGCCGAACAGGCGCTGCTTGTCCGCGTCCCAGCGCGGCGTGTCCTCTTTCTCCCAGTGCAGGCTCATCGCGCTCCCTGGTTCTTCCGGCTCGTTACTTCGGGACGGCTTCGGTGGGCGGGTCGCTGGGCACCAGCACGGTGGCGGCCATCCGGCGCAGCTCGACCCGGCGGATCTTCCCGGTCGCGGTGGTGGGATAGCCGGGTACGAACACCACCTTGCGGGGGCGCTTGAACGACGGCAGCCCCTGGCGGCAGAACTCGATCAGCTCGTCCTCGGTCACCGACCGCCCGTCGTTCAGCACCACGTAGGCCACCGGCTTCTCCAGCCCGTTGGTGTCCGGGGCCGCCACCACCACGGCCTGGGCCACGGCGTCGTGGCTGAGCAGCCGGCCTTCGACCTCGGCCGGGCTGACCCAGATGCCGGACGCCTTGAGCATGTCCCCGGTGCGGCCCAGGCAGGCGTAGTAGCCGTCGGGGTCCTGCACGTAGGTGTCGCCGGTCCGCAGCCACTCGCCCTGGAACACCTGGCGGGAGGTGTCGTAGCGGGACCAGTAGCCGGTGGCGGTGGACCCGCCCCGCACGAACAGCGTCCCGGGGGTGCCCGGCGGCACCTCCTGGCCGCCCTCGTCCAGCAGGCGCAGGTCGTAGCCGGGCACCGCGACCCCGGTGGTGCCCGCCTTGACCGCACCGGGCCGGTTGGACAGGAAGATGTGCAGCATCTCGGTCATGCCGATGCCGTCCAGGATGTCCACCCCGAAGTGCGCCGTCCACCGGGTGTAGAGCGCGGCCGGGAGGGCCTCGCCGGCCGAGGCGGCCAGCCGGACCCCGGCCAGCGCGTCGGCGGGCAGGCCGGCCCGGAGCATGTTGGCGAAGAAGGTCGGGCCCGCGAAGAACAAGCTGGCGCCGTGCTTGGCGGCCGCGCCCGCGATCACGTCGGGCCGGGACGGGCTGGGCTCCAGCACCGCGGTGGCCCCCACCGACAGCGGGAACAGCACCGAGTTGCCCAGGCCGTAGGCGAAGAACGCCTTGGCCGCCGACAGGCAGCGGTCGTCGGGGCGGATGCCCAGCACCTGGGTGCCGTAGGTCTCGCACACGACCTGGATCGCGGCCTGCCGGTGCATGGCCGCCTTGGCCGTCCCGGTGGTGCCCGAGGTGTAGAGCCAGAACGCGGGCGAGTCCGGGCCGGTCGGGTAGATCGTCTCGTCGGCCGGTCCCGAGGCCAGCTCGCCGAGCCGGTGCACCGGGACCGGCGCGCCGTCCAGGGCGACGTCGGCCAGGATCCCGGCCAGTTCGGGCGCGGCCGTGGCCGCCCCCACCGCCACCGGGCCGAACTCACCGGTGACGGCCAGGAACCGGGCCCGGGAGTCGCGCAGCAGTTCGGCCACGCCGTCGGCGTGCAGCATGGTCGACACCGGGACCGGGACCGCGCCCATCCGCATCGCGGCCAGGTAGACCACCACGAACTGCGGTGAGTCGGCCATCAGCATCAGCACCCGCTGCTCGGGCTGCAGGCCCAGGTCGCGCAGGCCGGCCGCGGTCCGGCACACCTGGTCGTGCAGGCCCGCGTAGCTGAGATCACCGGCGCTGCCGGTCAGCGCGGTCCGCGGCGCGTCCCCGGCGGCCAGCCGCCGGTCCAGCAGGTACTCACATGCGTTGAACAGCTGCACCATCGCCGCTGCGCTCCGATTCTCCGGGCCGGTTCCGCTGCCGAGCCGGTCCTAGGCCAGGTGGACGTAGTCGTAGTCGAACGGCTTGCCGTTGATCCCGTTGCGGGGCGGCGCGATCCAGGCCGCGATCTTGCCGCGCTCGTGCACCGGCTGCATCAGCGAGCGGACGTGGGTCTTGTCCACGTCGGTGGGCAGCCACTGGCTCTGCCGCCGTTGCCACTCTTCGGGCGACAGTTTCTCACCGTCCGGGCTGGCCTCGATAGACGCGAACGCGCCGACCTTGCGGTTGAAGGCCACGTGCGGGAGCTTCAGCCGGTGCGGCCAGGCCCGCCTCGGCCAGGATCTTGTTCCACCGCTTGACCCCGCCCTGGCAGTCCGAGATGTACTCCCGGCGCAGGTCGGAGTTGAGCCCGGTCAGCGCGGACACCTCGGCCAGCCCGATTTCCCCGTCGTCGACCGCGTCGACCATGAAGGCGTCGTCGGCCAGCCGGTGGTCGTCCTTGCGCCGCTCCTCCATCCAGCGGCCCTTCAGCCCGGCGGTGTAGTAGTTGGCCACGTTGGTCGAGGTCTCCCCGCCGAACAGGTCGAGGGACACGCTGTAGTGGAAGTTCAGGTACTTCTGGATGACCGGCAGCGGCACGACCCCGAGGCCGGCCACGTCGTCGGTGTCGTTCTCCACCATGACCTGGGCCGTCCGGCTGACCACCCGGTCCACCCCGGTGGTGCCCACCATCATGTGGTGGGCCTCCTCCTTGAGCATGAACTCACAGGTCCGCGAGAGCGGGTCGAAGCCGCTCTCCTTCAGCGTGCCCAGCTGGTACTTGCCGTCCCGGTCGGTGAAGTAGGTGAACATGTAGAACGACAGCCAGTCCGGGGTCTCCTCGTTGAAGGCGCCCAGGATGCGGGGCGAGTCCTCGCTGCCGGAGTTGCGGTGCAGCAGTTCCTCGGCCTCCTCGCGGCCCTCCCGGCCGAAGTAGGCGTGCAGCAGGTAGACCATGGCCCACAGGTGCCGCCCCTCCTCCACGTTGACCTGGAACAGGTTGCGCAGGTCGTACAGGGACGGCGCGGTCGCGCCCAGGTTGCGCTGCTGCTCCACGCTGGCGGGCTCGGTGTCGCCCTGGATCACCACCAGCCGCTGCAGGTCGGCGCGGTACTCGCCCGGCACCTTCTGCCAGGCGGGCTCGCCCTTGTGCTGGCCGAAGGCGATGCGGCGGTCCTGGTCCCGCTCGGCCAGGAAGATCCCCCACCGGTAGTCCTTCATGGCCACGTGGCCGAAGTGCGCCCAGCCCTCCCGGCCCACGTTGATCGCGGTGCGCAGGTAGACGTCCTGGGTCGGCAGCGTCGGGCCCATCGACTCCCACCAGTTCAGGAAGTTCGGCTGCCAGGACTCCAGGGCCCGCTGCAGCCGCCGGTCCTCGCGCAGCTCGACGTTGTTGGGGATCTTCTCGGTGTAGTCAGGCGCGGTCATGGCTGGTCAGACTCGCTTTCGGTCGAAGTCGGCGCGCTGCCCGGTGCCGTAGCGGCGGAGCGCGCCGTCCGGCCCGGACGCGTTGGGCCGGTAGAAGATCCAGTTCTGCCAGGCGGTCAGCCGCCCGAAGATCTTGGTCTCCATGGTTTCCGGCCCGGCGAAGCGGTAGTTGGCCTCCAGGCCGGTCAGCGCGTCCGGGCTGAAGCTGGCCCGCTCCTCGACGGCGATGCGGACCTCCTCGTCCCAGTCGATGTCGTCGGGGGCGAAGGTGACCAGCCCCAGTTCCTCGGCGTCCTCGGCGGCCAGCGGCTCGCCGGACCGCTTCTCGACCTCGGCCAGGCCCTGCTCGTCGCCCAGGAACCGGGTCTGCAGCCGGGTCAGGTCGTTGCCCATGGGCAGCGGGCCCAGGTTCATCGGCCCGACCGTGATCGTGGCCGGGTCGGCCTCGGGGTCGATCTCCTCGAACACCCCGGCCAGGGCGAAGCTGCGGTCGGCGGCCAGGGCCAGCTCCAGCAGCGACCCGGCGAAGCAGCTGCCCGGCTCGATCAGGGCCAGCAGGCTGCGGCTGGTCACGTCCAGCCGCTTGAGGGTCCGCTTCAGGTAGTGGGTGATCTCGGCGGCCAGCCAGTCGTCGGCGTGGTCCAGCAGCAGCTGGTCGTAGGCCAGCACCCGCGCCCCGTCGCCCTCGGTGCGCAGCACCCAGGTGCCCAGCTCCAGCTCGTTGGTGCGCAGGTCCAGGATCAGGTCGTCCAGCTCGCGGGTCACGGCCAGGGTCCAGAAGCCCGCGCCCTGCTCGTGCAGGCCGGCCAGGTCGGCGGGCGGGCCGGCGTCCGGGCCGCGCACGGTGATCTCGGCCACCGACCGCTCCCGGTCCAGCTTCGCGGTCACGTGCGGGTAGGAGATCCCGTCGTCGGTCCGGGTCTTGCCGAGCGGGGTCAGCTCGACGCCGGTCCCGGCGGCGGCCTCGGGCCGGTGGGAGTTCCCGGCCAGCTCGGCGGCCCGCGCCGCCACCGCCTCGTCCCACCTGGCCCGGGGCACGACCTCGTCGACCAGCCGCCACTGCACGGCCTTGCGGCCGCCGATCCCCTCGGCCCGGGTGGAGAAGTAGTCGGCCCGGTCGCGGCGCACGTGCCGCTTGTCCACCACCCGGGTCAGGCCGCCGGTGCCGGGCAGCACCCCCAGCAGCGGCAGCTCGGGCAGGGACACGGCCGAGGACCGGTCGTCGATGAGCATCAGGTGCTCGCAGGCCAGGGCCAGCTCGTAGCCGCCGCCGGACGCGGTGCCGTTGATCGCGGCCAGCCAGGTCTGGCCGGAGCTGGCGGTGGCGTCCTCGATGCCGTTGCGGGTCTCGTTGGTGAACTTGCAGAAGTTCACCTTCCACGGGTGGGGCGAGGCGGCCAGCATGCGGATGTTGGCCCCGGCGCAGAAGATCTTGTCCTTGCCGCTGGTCACCACCACCGTGCGCACCTCGGGGTGCTCGAACCGCAGCCGCTGCACCGCGTCGTACAGCTCGATGTCCACGCCGAGGTCGTAGGAGTTGAGCTTGAGCTCGTACCCGGGCACCAGCCCGGCCTGCTCGTCGACGTCCATGGTCAGCGTGGCGACCGGGCCGTCGGTGGCCAGGCGCCAGTGCCGGTAGCGGGCGGGATCAGTCCGGAAATCGACCAGTGGCGTAGTCATGATCGTCCTCTGCGGGAGTCAGTCCTCCCATGTTCTACGTTAGCGAGTAGATTCGTCAAGACTCCGTAGCATTTTCACCGGGCGGCGGCCACGATGACCTCGGCCGGGGGCGGGTCGGCGTACAGCCGCTCGACCAGGCGGCCCGGCGGCGCAGCACCTGCCGCTGGTTGACGTACCCCTTGTCGGTGATCTCGCCCGCATCCAGGTCGGCCGGCTCGTCCAGCAGGATCAGCCGCTCGATCCGGGCCGCCGACCCGCCGTTCTGGTTGTGCCGGGCCAGCGCGGCGGCCAGGTCCGGCCGGACCTGGCCGGCCGGGCGCCCGGCCACCTGGGCCTGGTTCAGCCAGGCCAGCGCGCAGGCGAAGGACCGGCCCTCACCCGCGATCACCGCGTCGGCCAGCAGCGGGGCCGCCGACAGCAGCGCGGTGCGGACCGCCCCGACCCGGACGAACGTCCCGCTGGTCAGCTTGAAGTCCTCGGCCAGGCGGCCGCGGAACACCAGCCCGGCGTCGGGATCGTCCGGGTCGGCCAGGGCGGCCGCGTCCCCGGACCGGTAGAACCCCTCGGCGTCGAACGCGGCCGCGGTCAGGTCCGGGCGGCCGTGGTAGCCGGGGGTGACCATCGGGCCCTTGACCCGGATCTCGTACGCCTCCTCGGCCGGCACCAGCTTGACCACGGCGCCCGGCAGCGGCGCGCCGATGCCGCGGGCGTCGGTGAACGCGAAGTGGGCGGCGGTCACGGCCGGGCCGGTCTCGGTCGCACCCCACGACCCGGTGACCGGGACCGCGTGCCCGGTGGTCCGGACGGCCAGCTCGCCCAGCCGGTCCCGCAGGGCCGCGGGCAACGCCGCCGCCGCGTTGAACATCAGCCGCAGCCGGGCGAAGAACCGCCGGGCGAAGTCCGGGTCGGCCTCCAGCGCGGGCACCAGCTGCGCGTACCCGGCGGGCACGTTGAAGTACACGGTGGGCGGGACGTCGGCCAGGTTGCGCACGGTCTGGCCGAACCAGGCCGGCGCCGGCCGGCCGGCGTCGATGTAGACGGTGCCGCCGTTGGTCAGCACCATGTTCAGGTTGTGGTTGCCGCCGAAGGTGTGGCTCCACGGCAGCCAGTCCACGATGACCGGCGGCTCGGCGGCCAGGAACGGCCACACCTGGCGGATCATCTGCTGGTTGGCGGCCAGCATCCGGTGCGTGTTCAGGACACCCTTGGGGGCGCCGGTCGAGCCCGAGGTGAACAGGATCTTGGCCACGCTGTCCGGCGTGACCGCGGCCGCCGCCGCGGCCAGGGCCGGGCCGGGGGTGGTGGCCTGCAGGTCGCCGAGCTGAAGGGCGCCGTCGCGGCGGCCGTCGCTCACGATCACCGGCAACGCCGCCGCACCCCGGCGGGCGGAAGCGCCGACCACGGCGTCGAGGGCCAGACGATGACCTTCGGCATGATCAGCGAATACGGCGCCGGGATCGGTCAGGGCGGCGATCTGCCGCAGGCGGGTGTGATCGTGGCTCTGCAGCGAGTACGCCGGGCTGACCGGGGCCACCGGGATGCCCGCGCTCATCGCGCCCAGCGTCACGATCAGGTGGTCGACGCTGTTGCCGGACAGCACCAGCAGCGGCCGGTCCGGCCCCAGGCCCCGGTCGAGCAGGGCCTGCCCGACGCTGTCGGCCGCGGCCATCGCGCCGCCGTAGCGGCAGATGCGCCACTCCCCGGCCCCCTCACGCTCGGCCACCAGCACCCGGTGCGGGTCGACCCGGGCCCAGGCCCGGGCGCTGTCCAGCACGGTCCGGGGGTAGCGGCCCAGGGGTTCGGCCGACCGGAGCAGCAGGCTGCCGTGATCGGCGTCCGGCCCGGCCTCGGTGAGGGTGATGTGCGGTGACGCGAACAGCGGCGCCGAAGCACCGTCATTGGCACCGTAATCCACCGGCATCGTCCCGCCCCCCACTGGGCAACTGAGACCTAGTTGTAACCCTTTGAGCCGTATGGGCACAAGGGCCGCGATTCAGGCGACGTCGTTGAGGCGCTGCCACTCCTGCCGGGCCGCGGCCGACCACCGCTGGTGCCGGTCGGCGAACAACCGGGCCGCGTCCAGCCCGCTCCACCGGGCCGGCAGCAGCTCACGGGGCAGGGCCGGGTCCGCGGCCGGGAACCGGCGCCAGGCGTGGACCAGCTCGATCTGGCGGGTCAGCGGGTACTCCGGCGCGGGGTCGCCGAACTCGTCGAGGAACTGCTCGTACTGTTCTTCGATCCCGGTCAGGTCCCAGGCGGTGGCGACCATGACCCGCTCGTCGCCCAGCCCGGACCGGCGGGCCACGAACACCTGGGCGTCCTCGGCGATCCCGGCCTCGCGCAGCACCCGGACCGCTTCGGCCTCCCGGTCCGGGTGCGGGCTGATCCACAGCCCCGGCCCCAGCGACCCGAACCCGGCCCAGTTCAGCCGGGTCCGCACCACGTGCCGGGCCCGCCGGTCACTCTCCGGGATCCGGGCCGAGATCAGCAGCCAGCGGCCGTCCCAGTCCGGGTCCGGGCCGGTGAACGAGTAGATCCGGGCCGCGCCGTCGGTCAGCATCTGCCGGGCCGCCCCGGTCAGCCGCCACCGGGTCCGGCGGCCCAGCTTCTCGGCTTCCAGCCAGCCCGCGGCGGCCGTGCGCATCAGCGCCTGGCGGGTGGTCTTCTCCTCGATGCCGAGCCGCCCGAAGGTGGCCAGCACCGCCGAGGTCCACGCGGTCCCGTCCGCCCGGTCCCGGGCCCGGTCGCGGGCCCGGGCAGGACGAACTCGCCGAGCAGGGTGAGCAGCAGCCCGCGCGCGCTGGGCGCGCCCGCCGCGTGCTGCCGGGACAGGGTGGGCACGGTCACGGCTCAGGCCCCAGGAGAAGACCGAGCGTAGTGCCAGGTGCCGTCCACGTCGGTGCGGCGCAGCCGTCCGGCCAGCATGAGCACGTCGAGGTGGGCCAGGGTCTCGGTCACGGCCAGGCACTGCGACAGCACGTCCAGCTCGCCGAACTGGCGCCCGCGCCGGGTCCACAGCATGAGGTGGGCGGACTCGGACGCGGTGCTGGCCCCGCGGTCGATCGTCTCGTCGATCTGGGTGAGCCGGGTGTCGTGGTGTTCGATCAGCTCGTCGACCCGGTGGTGCACGCTGGGCGCGACCGGGCCGTGCGCGGGCAGCAGCCGCCGGTCCGGCAGCCCGCGGACCAGCGTCAGCGAGTCCAGGTAGTCGCGCAGCGGGTACTCGGCGTGATTCTGCTCGAACCCGATCGACGGCGTGATCCGCGGCAGCACATGGTCACCGGCGAACATGACGTCCCGGGCCGGGTCCACGAAGACCACGTGCCCCCGGGTGTGCCCGGGGGTGGCGTGCACCTGCCAGGTGCCCTGCCCCGGCTCGAAGGCGATCTCCTGCGGGGCCTCGATCCAGTCGTCCGGGTCTTCCCACTCGGCCGGGTCGTTGGCCCCCTGGGCCTGGCTGAGCAGCCGGACCAGGTCGAAGGCCCCGCCCAGCTGCAGCTGGGCCTGCATCGCGCCCCACGGCTTGATGCTCCGGTCGCGGATGGACCGCAGGGTGCCGGCTTCGGCGTGCCCGAGGCTGATCCGCATGCCGAACTCGCGGCGCAGCGTCACCGCCATCGTGTAGTGGTCCCGGTGCACGTGGGTGACCAGGAACCGCTTCACCCCGGCCAGGCTGGAGTCGAGCAGCTTGACCGCCTGCTCGAGCAGATCCCGGGCCTCGGTGATGGCCCAGCCCGAGTCGACCAGGGTCAGCCCGTCCCCGTCGCGGACCGCGTACACGTTGACCGCGCGCAGCCCGTCCTGCGGCAGGGGCAGCGGAATCCGGTAGATCCCGTCGCCCACGTCGTAGACGCCCGGGCTGGTCCAGTCCGCCTCCGGATCATCCGGCTGCATCAGCATCGTCACCACTCATGCTTAGCACGAGGGGTGACGATGCCGGCATGTGGTCAGTGAGCCATTGCGCACACCTCGGTGTGGTGAGTGAACCATTGCGCACATTCGGTCCCCGGGCCCCGGGCTCCGGGGCCGGGTCAGGTGGCCGGGTTGACCTGGATCTTGATGCCTTCGCCGGCGCGGACGCTGGCCAGGGCGTCGCCGAAGCGGTCCAGGGGGTACGGGTCGGCCAGCAGCGGCTCGGTGACGATCGCGCCGTCGGCCATGAGGTCGGCGGCGGCGCCGAAGCTGTTGAGCACGGCCATCGAGCCGAGCACGATGATCTCGTCGTTGTAGATGCGGAACGGGGACAGCGAGACCTCGGCGTCGCCGCTGGTGACGCCGAAGATCAGCAGGCGGGCGCCGCGGTCCAGGCGGGCGAACGCCGCCTCGATGGCGGCCGGGGCCCCGGTGGCGTCGACGGCCACCCCGAACACCGAGGTGTCCAGGTCGCCGGCGTCGGTGGCCACGGCGGTGGCGCCGGTGGCGGTGGCCGCGTCCAGGCGGGAGGCCTTGCGGTCGACCACCGACACCGAGCGGGCGCCGGCCCGGTTGAGCAGCTGCATGAGCAGCAGGCCCATGGTGCCCGCCCCCATGACCAGGACGTCTTCCCCGACCACCGAGCCCAGGCGGCGCATGCCGTGCACGGCGCAGGACAGCGGCTCGATCAGCGCGCCCTGCTGGTCGCTGACCGCGTCGGGGATCTGGTAGGCGTTGGCCGCCGGGACCTTGACGAACTCGGCGAACGCGCCGTCCACGGTGTCACCGATGGCGTTCCAGTTGGCGCACAGGTTGCCCCGGCCCGCGTGGCAGGCCTCGCAGTGGCCGCAGAACAGCGACGGGTCGACCGCCACCCGCTCACCGCCGTGCCACTCGGGCGGCACCCCCTCCCCCAGCGCCACGACCTGGCCGGCGAACTCGTGGCCGGGCACGATCGGGTACGGGGTGGGCGGGAACTCACCGTCGGCGATGTGCACATCGGTCCCGCAGATGCCGCAGGACCCGACCTTGACGATCAGCTCCCCGTGACCCGGAGTGGGATCGGGGACCTCGGTCACCGCGAGCTTGCCGGGTTCCTCCCAGACGACGGCACGCATATGTCTCCCTTCGGTCTAGTCCCCGACCCGCTCGCCGCTGGCCGCGTCGAACAGGTGCAGGTGGCTGGTGTCCACGCTGACCTTGATGGTTTCACCCGGGCGCGGGTGGTCGCGGCCGCTGCGGACGATGACGTTGGCGTCCGGCTCGTCGGCCAGGCTGCCGTAGATGAACGAGTCGCTGCCCAGGTCCTCGACCAGGGCGACCTTGACCGTCAGGTCCCCGCTGACGCTCACCGACAGGTGCTCGGGCCGGATGCCGACCACCAGCTTCTCGTGGCCGTTGGCCCCCTGCAGTTGCTTGCTGGACGGGCGGATCACGGCCTGGCCGAGCCGGACCCCGTCGCTCTCCAGGGTGCCGTCGAACCGGTTCATGGCCGGGGAGCCGATGAACGAGGCCACGAACACGTTGACCGGCCGGTCGTACAGCTCGGTGGGCGAGGCGAACTGCTGGAGCTGGCCCAGCCGCATGACCGCGACCCGGTCGCCCATGGTCATGGCTTCGACCTGGTCGTGGGTCACGTACACCGTGGTCACGGCCAGCCGGCGCTGCAGCTCGGCGATCTGGGTCCGGGTCGAGACCCGGAGCTGGGCGTCCAGGTTGGACAGCGGCTCGTCCATGCAGAACACCTTGGGCTCGCGGACGATGGCCCGGCCCATGGCCACCCGCTGGCGCTGGCCGCCGGACAGGTTGCGCGGCTTGCGGTCCAGGAATTCCTCCAGGTCGAGCAGCTTGGCCGCCTCCCGCACCCGGCGGGCCCGCTCGCCGGAGTCCACGCCCTGCATCTTGAGCGCGAAGCCCATGTTCTCCCCGACCGTCTTGCTCGGGTAGAGGGCGTAGTTCTGGAACACCATGGCGATGTCCCGGTCCCGGGAGGGCACCCCCACCATGTCCTTGCCGTCGATACGGATCGAGCCGTCGTCGATCTCCTCCAGCCCGGCCAGCATCCGCAGCGCGGTGGTCTTCCCGCAGCCGGACGGGCCGACCATGACCACGAACTCGCCGTCTTCGATGGGCAGGTTGAGCTCGTTCACCGCGGGCCGTTCCGCGCCCGGGTAGATGCAGGTCGCGGAGTCGTAGGTGACCTCAGCCATGGTGTGCTCCTGAGTGTGTGACCGGACGGTGCTGGCCCAGACAGTGCGGCCCGGAAGGGGGCAGGCCAGGGGGCGGGGCGTCACTTGATCGCCCCGAAGGACAGGCCGCGGACGAGCTGGCGCTGGGCGATCCAGCCGGCCAGCACCACGGGCAGGGTGGCGACGGTGGCGGCCGCGGCCAGCTGGGCGAAGTACAGACCCTCGGAGGAGATGAAGCCGACCAGGAAGACCGGCACGGTGGCGGCCTGGGTGGCGGTGAGGTTGACCGCGAAGAAGAACTCGTTCCAGGAGAAGATGCTGCAGATCAGCGCGGTGGCAGCCAGCCCGGGGGCGACGATGGGCAGGATCACCTCGACCACCGTGCGGCGTAGTGGCGCGCCGTCCATCTCGGCCGCCTCCAGCAGCTCGCCCGGCACCTCCAGGAAGAACGAGCGCATCATCCACACCGCGATCGGCAGGTTCATGGCCGTGTAGAGGATGACCAGCGTGAAGATGTTGTCCAGCAGGTGCAGGTCGCGGGCGGCGATGTAGATCGGGATGATCGCCGCCACCACCGGCAGCATCTTGGTGCTGATGAAGAAGAACAGCACGTCGCGGGTCTTCTTGACCGGGCGCAGGGACAGCGCGAACGCGCACGGGGTGGCCAGGGCCAGCACCAGGATCGTGGACACGACGGTGGCGAACGCGGAGTTGGCCACGTACGGCCACAGGCCGCTGGAGAACACCGCTTTGTACTGCGACAACGTGGGCGAGAACACGATGTGCGGCGTGTTGGTGTAGGCGCCGGCCTCGGTCTTGAACGAGGTGATCACCATCCACAGGACCGGGAAGAAGAACACGATCCCGACCACCCAGCCGACGATGCCCCAGGTCAGGCTGTTGTTGCGGCGCTTGGCCCGCTTGCCGGTGTACGGGGCCGGTTCGACGGCCTGGGTGGCGGGGACTGCGGAGACGTCGGTGCTGGCCATCATGCCGCCTGTTCGGTGCCGGAGAAGGACGTGAAGATCAGCCGCAGCGCGAAGGTTGCGATGATGATCGTGGCCACCACCACCACGACGCCCATCGCCGCCGCCTGGCCGACCTGGAAGCCCAGGAACGCCCGCTGGTAGATGTAGAAGGGCAGGTTGGCGCTGGAGATGCCGGGCCCGCCCTGGGTCATCATGTAGACCGCGTCGAAGTCGTTGACCACGTAGATCGCGCCCAGCACCACGCCCAGCTCGATGTACCGGCGCAGGTGGGGCAGGGTCAGCTCGCGGAAGATGGCGAACGGCCGGGCGCCGTCGCAGCTGGCCGCCTCCAGGATGTCCTTGGGCTGGCTCTGCAGGCCGGCCAGCACCAGCAGCATCATGAACGGCGTCCACTGCCAGATCATCTCGATCATGACCGAGCCGAGCGGGAAGCTGCCGATCCAGTCGAACTTGCCGATGCCGAACGGCCGGAAGATGAAGTTCACGATGCCGAACGTGGGGTCGAGCATCGTGGTCTTCCACAGCAGCGCGGCGGCGACCGGCATGATCAGGAACGGCGTGATGAGCAGGGTCCGGACCACGCCGCGGCCGATGAACTTCCGGTCCAGCAGCAGGGCCAGCAGGACCCCCAGGACCATGGCGATGAACACGGTGCCGACCGTCATGATCACCGTGTTCAGCGCGGTGGTGCGGAACTGGCTGTCCTGGAAGACCTGGGCGTAGTTGGCGAACCAGACGAAGTGCCGGGAGCCCGGCCGGACCAGGCTCCACGATTCCAGCGAGTAGTAGAGCGTGACCAGGAACGGCAGCTGGGTGATGATGATCGTGAACACCAGCGCGGGCAGCAGCGGAGCTCGCCGCACCCAGCCGCGGCGCCGTTCGTCGCTGCGGGCGCGAATCCGGTGGGCCCCGGCTACCGGGGGAGCGATCGCGGTCATTCGGTCCTCACTTCCGGTAGGTCTGGCCGACGGCCTGGGCGTACTTCTGAGCCTGGGACAGCGCGCTCGACACCGACTGGGAGCCGGCGATGGCCGCGCTGAACTGCTCGCTGATGTTGGTGCCGAGGTCCTGGAACTCCGGGATGTCCAGGAACTGGACCCCGGTGTAGGGCACCGGTTTCAGGCACGGATGGGCCGAGTTGGTCGCGTTGATCGACTGCAGCGTGAGCGGGCCGTACACCGACGACAGCTTCTTGTACTGCGGGATCTGGTAGCTGGAGAACCGGCTCCCCGGCGGCACGTGCGACCAGCCCAGCTTCTGGCCCACGGTCTTGATGTAGGTCTTGGACGTCATCCAGGAGATGAAGTCCCAGGCCGCCTGCTTGTGCGAGCTGGTCTTGGGGATGGCCAGCGACCAGGTGTACAGCCAGCCGGACGGGCGGCCGTCCTGGGTCGGGGCCCAGGCGTAGCCGTTCTTGCCCGCCACCTTGCTGCTGGTGGGATCCTCGATCGTGCTGACCGCCGAGGTGGCGTCGTACCACATGGCCGCGTCGCCCTGGCTGTACAGGGTGGCGCACTCGGAGAAGCCGGCCGCGGGCGCGCCCGGCTCGCCGTACTTCTGCAGCAGCGACACGTAGTCGCTGACCGCCGAGGTCACCTCGGGGCTCTGGAGCTGGGCCTGCCCACTGCGGGTTGTACCAGCGGCCGCCGTAGGCGTTGATCACGGTGTCCATCGGGGCCAGGTTCTCGCCCCAGCCGGGGTCGCCGCGCAGGCAGATGCCGACCAGGCCCTTGGCGTGGAGGGTCTCGGCGATCTGCGCGACCTGTTTCCAGGTCGGCTTCTTCGGCATGTTGATGTTGTACTTGGTCATCAGGTCCTTGCGGTACATCAGGAACGATGACTCGCCGTAGAACGGGACCGAGTACAGGTCGCCCTTGTGCGACAGGGTGGCCCGCAGCTGGGGCAGGAAATCCTGCGCGTCGTAGCCCGGGGTGTTGTTGATGTAGGGCTGCAGGTTGGCCAGCCACCCGTTGGCCGACCACATCGGCGTCTCGTAGTTGCTGATCATCACCACGTCGAACTCGCCACCCTGGGTGGACACGTCGGCGGTGATCTTGGCCCGGGCCTCGTTCTCCGGCAGCGACACGAAGTCGAGGTGCACGCCCGGGTGCTCGTGCTCGAACAGGTAGGACAGGCTGATCGCGTCCTGCATCTGCGAGTTGGACACGATGGCCACCGTGATGCGGGTGCCGGAGCCACCGCCGGAGAACAGCTGCTCGGTCCCGGTCGCGCACCCGGTCAGGGCCAGGGCCGCGCCCCCGGCCGACCCGGCCAGGAAGGCCCGCCGGCTGATCGTGGCCGGGGGGCTGGTCGCCGATCGTAGGTCTCGTCGTCGAGTCATCGCCGCTTCCTGTCGTTCGGCTGCTACGTCGTCGGTCCCGCACCTTCTCTCGCATGCTCATATGAGCGCCAAGCGCTCACATCGAGCACAGCGATAACAGACACACTGAGCCGGATGGACGCGAGTGTCAAGAACGCGTTTGTGACTCGTTACACAGCCTGAGGTCACGAATGCCGCAAAAACCCACCAATACGGACGAAAACGGCAGGCCGAAATTACGCCTCGCCGACCGGCGTGGCGCGGCGTCAGGAGGGGCGGCTCAGGCGGGGCGGCTCAGCCGGTGGAGGTGCCGTCGAGCAGGCCGGTCGGCACGGCCTGGTTGTTCTTGAGCGCGCCGAACAGCTCGGTGGCCTTGGTGTGATCCCACTCGATCGAGTCGCCGGCCGAGGTCTGGAGGTTGGCGTTGGCGATCGGCACCGTGCCGGTCTCCGGGTTCTTCAGGCCCAGACCGGCCTTGATCAGGTCGTACAGGTGAGTGCCCTGGTCGACCGAGATCGAGCCGGCCGCGCTGGAGCCGAACGGCAGGGCCTTGAACGGGTTGAGGAACACGCTCGGGCTGGTCGCCTTGCTCAGCAGGGCCTTGAGGAAGGCCCGCTGGTCCTGGATCCGCTGCAGGTCGCCGGTGGCGAACGAGTGCCGGTCGCGGACGAACTCCAGGGCCTGGGTACCGTTCAGGGTCTGGCAGCCCGCCTTGAGGTTGACCCCCGAGTAGCTGTCCTCAACCGGCTGCTTGAGGCAGACGTAGACCCCGCCCACCTTGTTGGTCACGTCGACCAGGCCCTCGAAGCCGATGCCCATGTAGTGGTTGATGGTCAGCCCGGTGGCGTTCTCCACCGTCTGCACGAGCAGGCTGGGGCCGCCGAAGCCCAGCGCGGCGTTGATCTTGTTCATGCCGTGACCGGGGATCGCCACGTAGGAGTCACGCGGGATGCTGACCAGCACCGGCGTGGGCCCGCCCAGGTGCAGCAGCATCAGCGAGTCGGAGTTGGTGTCGGTGTCCGACCCGACGTGCAGCTCGGCCTTCTGGGTCCGGGACAGGCCCGACCGGGTGTCCGAGCCGGTGATCAGCCAGTTGGTCCCGGCCGAGGTCTGCGCGCTGGCGGGCAGGGTGACGGCCCGGTTCAGCTTGCCGTCCAGCCAGATGTAGGACCCGGCCACCAGGGCGATGATGAGCACCACGACCGTGGTGATGACCAGCGCGATACGGCGGCCCCGGCGCCCCGGCTGGCCCCAGAACCGCCGACGGCGGCCGCCGCCCTGGTAGGTCCGGCCCGGGGGCCGGCCGGGCGGTGCGCCCCAGTCCGGTTCCGGGCGGCGGCCCGGCGCGTGCGAGGGCGGCTGCTGGGGCCAGTTCGGCCCGGCCGCCCGCGACGAGTCCGCCGGTGGCGCGCCCCAGCCACCCTGGCCGCCTTGACCGCCCTGGCCGCCGCGCGCCGGGCCGCGCGACCCGGGTTCGTCTCGATACCAGCCTTGCGGCCAATCGTTCATGACGTCGCTTCCGTGTGATGCCCCCGATGCTCCGCCCAGCGTACCGAGCCGGAGCGTCAGTGACCGCTCGCTGCGCAGACTTCCAGATTTCTGGGTGCCGTCAGCGGGTGACGAGGTCCTCTTCATATCGAAGGACGGGTACTTCCCCGGCCAGGTTCAGCGCGACGGCACATCCCACTGGCCACTGGATGCGGCGCGGCTGATGGCCGCACGGCACGTTGGTGACGATCGGGAAGCCGCCTCCGGCCTCGCTCCCGGCCGCGCGCAGGATCAGCTCGTCGGTGTCCCGGTCCGGGGCGTCCTCCCGGGCCCAGTCGGCCGGGGCCCCGATGACCAGGGCGGCGATCCCGTCCAGCAGGCCGGCCAGCCGCAGCTGGGTCAGGAACAGCTCGACCATCTCGTAGGTGGCCGACCGCGCCTCCAGGACCACGATCGCGCCCGCGGTGGACGGCATCCAGGGCGTCCCCACCAGCGGGAAACAGGCCCCCAGGTTGCCCCCGACCACCGGCCCGGACACGGTGCCGCTGGCGCTCCCCCGCCGGTGCACCCGCCAGTCGCGGCCGCCGATCTCGGTCCCGGCCACCGGCCCGGACACCATGGCCCAGAAGCCCCGCTCGGTGCCCGGCTCGATCTCGGCCGGGAAGAACTGGAAGCCGGTCAGCCCGTGCAGCGTGGCCAGACCGGCCGCGGCCAGCATCGAGTTGTTGAGCGCCGAGGGGTTGCTGAACCCGGCGAACAGCTTGGGGTGGGCCCGGATCAGGTCGTAGTCCAGCCGGTCGATCAGCTGGTGCGAACCGGTGCCGCCGTTGGCCGGCAGCACCATGGCCACCTCGGGGTCGGCGAACATGGCCATCACCCCGGCCGCCCGCCGCTCGGGGGTCCCGGCGAAGTGGCCGAGCCGGTCGGTCACCCCGTCGGCCAGTTTGACCTGGTAGCCCCGGCCGCGCAGGTAGCCGGTCAGGCGGCCCAGCTCGCCCGGCGACACCGGCGACGAGGTCGACACGATGCCGATGGTGTCGCCGGGCCTGAGCGCCGGCGGCTTCAGTACCTCCACCGCCGGCTCACCCGGCCAGCTGGCGCGCCATCCAGTCGGCGCTGTAGGGACGGTGCCGGTAGATCACGTTGGCGCACCCGTGGTTGCCGTCCTCGAGCAGCAGCAGCTCGGCCGGGCCCGGCACGCGGTCCCGCAGCCGGACCGCGTCCTGCCAGGGGAAGATGCGGTCCTGGCGGCCGGTCACGATCAGCAGCGGCCGGGTCAGGCCGTCGGTCCGGCCGTCCAGGGTGAGCTCCTTGGCCCGGCGGACCGCGTCCTGCTCGTCGCGGGCTCCGGACCGCACGGTGAACGCTTCCCGGGTCAGCTGCGGGATGTGGTCCCAGAGGTCACCCAGGCAGTACGGCCCGCACAGCGCGATACAGGCCCGCACCCGCGCGTCCGCGCTGGCCACCCGGGGGGCGTAGTAGCCGCCCAGGCTGACTCCCCAGACGCCGATCCGGTCCGGGTCGATGCCAGGCTGGGCGATCAGCGCGTCCAGGATCGCGGTTCCCGGCACCTCCCAGTCGGGCCGGATGGGCAGGTCATACTCGGCTTCACCCTGGCCCGGGCCGTCCACCGACAGCGTGGCCAGGCCGCGGTCCAGGAACGCCTGCTCGACCCGGCCGAACTCCTCCTTGGCCGAGTCCAGGCCGGGGATCAGCACCACCGCCGGATGCGGGCCAGGGCCCGGCGGCCTGCGCAGCACGGCGGCGATGACCGCGCCGCCGAACGGGATCTCCAGCCGGGTCCCGGGCGGGTCGAGGTACGGCAGCGCCAGGTCCAGGCACCGGACCGCGGCCTGGTGGGCGGCCCGTAGCTGGTTCATGTCCTGGACGAACAGGAACTTCGCGAAGTGGTAGTAGACCGCGGCCTGGGCCAGGTGGCCGCCCGCGGACCGGGTGCGGTCCTCGGCCAGGGCGCGGGTCCCGAGCGCCTCGTGGTCGGCCGCGGCCCGGCACCAGGCCGCGCACCAGTCGTCCCAGCTGGTCAGGGCCGAGGTGATGCGGCTGAAGTCGCCCGGATCGACGCCGCCGGCGGTGAACCGGGGTGCCCAGTGGCCGATCGCGGCCGTCAGCCTGCTGTCCGCCATGCCCTCATTGATGCACACGTTTGCAGCTCCGTCCACGGGTCAGGCCCCCGACCCGGTGCGGGCCGCCGGGGTCAGCGCCTCCCCGACCGCCTCGACCAGAAGCGTCATCTCGTAGGAAACCAGCTCCGTATCGGCGTCCCGCGCGGCCAGGACGGTGAGGCTGGAGCCGTCGCTGATCGCCATGACCAGCATCAGCCCCGCTTCCATCTCCACCAGGGCCCGCGTGGGCGCCCCGGCCTGGAAGATCCGCGCGGCGCCATCCATCAGGCTGACCAGACCCGAGGTGATGGCGGCAAAATGTTCGGCGGAATCGCCGGGAATGCTGTCCGACAGGGCCAGCGGCACACCGTCGGCCGATATGACGGCCGCGTGCGCGACATCGGCGACACGCTCGGCAAAGTCAGTGACCAGCCAGTCGAGATCCGGGCGATAGGCAGGGTTCAACGGTCTGCTCCTTCTCCGGATCCGGGTTCCCGTGGTCCGGGCCGGCCGGCTCCGCGCTGGAACCCGCTCAGCAGGCTGCGCGCCAGCTCAGGGGACCGCTTCGGGACCGCCGCGGCCGGCGTCTGCGTGTCAGGGCCAGCGGCCGGGCGGCTGGCGTCGCCGCTACCCGGCCGGCCGCCGCCAGCCGCGGAGCCGCGGATGAGATTGGCTCGCGGGACACGCACGGGCATCCCGGCCACCGTACGGTCACCACGGACCGGATCGGAGACGATCTGCGCGGCGTGCTGCTGATCGGCCCAGCTGCCGGGCCGGGCGGGCCCGCGCCCGGCGGGCGGCGGGGCGGGCACGGAAGGCGTGCGTTCGTGGCCCGGGGCCACGGGGGCGGACGGCCGCCGCTGGAACCAGCTCGACGCCGGCGGCCCGGCGGCCTGCGCCGGCGGGGGAACGACCGCGCGAGCGGGCGCGGCCGGGAGGGTGGTGCGGCCGCCGCCCCGGCAGCGGGGCATCAGCACCAGTGCCCGGCGTGCGGCCGGGACCGCTGTCCGGCCGCCCGGAGAACAGGTCCGCTCGGGCGCCAGCCGTTTCCGCCGGCCCTGCGTACGCGCGGGTGACGTGCTCAACGAGGTCGTCCGGCAGCCACACCAGGACGGTCAGCCCGCGCGGTGAGCCGGCCCGCAGCCGGACCCGCACTCCGTGCCGGGCGGCCAGGTGGGCCACGGCGAACAGCCCCATGTGGCGCCCCACCGACTCGTCGATGATCGGTGGGTGGTCCAGCCGGTGGTTCATCTCCCTCAGCCGGGCCGGGGAAACACCGACTCCGCTGTCGCCGATCTCGAACATCACCCCACCGTTGGTCAGCTGCTGAGCCGACATGCGGACCGGGGTGTCCTTGGAAGAAAAGACGGTGGCGTTCTCGATGATCTCCGCCAGCAGGTGAACGACGTCGGAGACCGCGTGCCCGGCCACCGTGATCCCGGGCTGCACGTTGAGCGTCACCCGCTGGTACTGCTCGATCTCTGCGGTGGCAGCCTGGGCCACGTCCGCGAGCAGGACCGGCTCGCTCCACTTCCTCGCGCTCTCGTGCCCGGCCAGCACCAGCAGGTTCTCGGAGTTCCGGCGCATCCGGGTGACGAGATGGTCCATGGCGAACAGGGCGGAGAGCCGATCGGGATCGTCCTCGTTCTGTTCCAGGCTGTCGATCGTTCGCGCCAGCCGCTCGATCAGGGACTGGCTGCGCCGGGACAGATTGACGAACATCGCGTTGAAACTGCCCCGCAGCACCGCCTCGTTGCCGGCCAGCCGCACCGCCTCCGCGTGCACCTGGTCAAACGCCCGGGCAACCTGGCCGATCTCGTCCGCGGACAGCACATCGATCGGCGCCACCTCCATGTCGGCCGCCGGGTTCAGGGCCTCACCCAGCTGGCGGACCCGCTCCGGCAACTGCACGGTGGCGATATCGAGGGCGCCGGTCCGCAGCCGGCGCAACGGCCGGACCAGCGACCTGGCCACGAAGACCGTCGCGATCATCACCACCAGCAGGATGAGAGCCGTCAGGATGGCCGTGACAAGTGCGGACCGCACCGCGCCCGCCTGCAGCGACCGGCTGCGCGCGACGATGGACCTGGCCACGTCCAGCTCGACGGCCTGGGTCTTGCTCACCGTGTCCGACATCGCCGAGTACCACTCCTGAGGCGCGGCTTTCGGACTGATGTTCAGGGCGCTGGTGTCCAGGCTGCCGACGCTGATCACGTATTCCTCGATGAGCTCGGCCCGGTTCACCAGCGGGCCCGCCACCGTGGTGCGGAAGGTGCGCTGCTCGGCCGGACTGGCCGTGGTGCTGAACGTCGCCAGGTCGGCCGCCTGCTCGGACTCCGCGGTGGTGAGCGCCTGCAGCTCATCGTCGGCGAACAGCTGCTGGCTCAGCGCGTTGAAGAGGAGGGCACGCTGCTGGGTGGCCTCTTCCTGGGCCATGGCCAGCGCGCTGAGCGTCTGGACGCCGTTCGCGAGACCGGCATCGGCGGTGCCCTGGGCGATCTGGGCGTTCAGGGACGACAGATCCCCGATGGGGGTGGAGTAATCGGCGATCACGGCCAGCGCGGACTGGCTGGCCTGGGCGGTGCTGCGCAACTCCTTCAGATGACTGATCTGCGAGAGCACCGCGGTCACCCGGGACTGGATGTTGGCCGGAAAGGCGCCCCCGATGCCGGTCGCCAGCGACCTTTACCTTGGCGGCGTCGGCATCCGTGGCGCCGTACCAGCGCTGGACGGCCGTGGCCGCCGCCTCGGGGGTGGCGGCCGGGAATGATGCCGGCCGTCTCGTCGCGTTCGTCCTCCAGGGCCTGCACCAGACCGGTGACCTGCTGCCCGAGAGTGGCCAGCTGCGTCACCCGGCCGAAGCTGGCCGCGCTGTTCACCGCCGCCGCCACCCGCAGGCCGCCAAACACCAGGCCCATGAGCAGCGCCAGGACGATCACAGCCAGCAACCGGTAGGACACCGGCCAATCCTGCATGGTCAGCATTCGTGATTTCGGCAATTGGATGACCGTCGATTTCCTGGCGTGCTTTATGCCATTACGGGTGCGCAATTAAATTTCCACCGCCTGCGGTCTGCCCTGCCGTGTCGTTACTGGTCAAGCGTCTTCTGTGTCATTACGTACCGCGTCATCCCTGCTTCCAGGCCGGCTTGGTGGCGATAATCGACTTGCTCCCGCTGGTGCCGGACGGGAGAACCTGATCGAAGTCATTGCCCTGCCATTGGAAGACGAAGGCCGCCGCAGCACCGTTTTCGCCCAGCGCGTCGAACTTCACCGGCCCCTGCACGCTGCTCAGCGTGACCCCGCTGTGCAGGTAAGAAATGATCTTCGCGTTGTCGGTGCCGCCGGTGGCCGTGACTGCCTGGCTCATCACCTGGCCGACCGAGTACGCCTCCGCCACATCCGCGTTGACGCCGGACGCGCTACCGCCGTACTGAGCCACGTACTCCCGGACCATGGCCTGACTGGCCGGGTTGCGGAATCCCGGATACCAGCCGTCGGGCACCATCGTCCCGTCGGCATTGCCGGTGCCGACCGCGGAGGTGAACGCGGCTCCCTGGTCCGGGCCGGCCGCGGCGATGAACAGCTTCGGCGTGTAATGCTGCTGCTCGAACTGCTGCATGAAGGCGGCGACCGTCGGCACGTCGGTTGATCCCAGCACCACCAGGTTCGGCTTGAGGGCAGCCACCTGATTCGCCGGGGCCTGGTAGGCCGATTCCTGTTCCGGGAAGACCTGGGAGTAGACGGTTTGGACGCCCAGCGCGGCCAGCTCGGTCTGGGCCAGCTGCACCGGTGGGTCGGCGAACGGGTCCTGGGCCATGGGGTAGGCCGCGGTCTTCGGCCGTTCGCCCGGCGGCAGCGAGGCGACCCAGCGCACGAACGGAACCAGTTCGTCCGCGACCGGCAGGCTCACGTCGAAGACGTCATGGTCAGCCTGATTCGAGGGCGTGTCGAAGACAGACGGTCCGCCGCCAGCCCCCTCGACCATCGCCATGCCGTAGCGCGCGGCGACCGAGGACGCCGGAGTGGTCAGCACCGAGGAGAACGGCCCGAAGACCAGGTCCACGTGATCGGAGCCGATCAACGTCTGGTAGTTCGTGACGACCTGCTGCGGGGAACTGCCGTCGTTGAGGATGTGCAGCTTGACCTGGCGGCCGAGCAGCCCCCCGTGCGCGTTGACGTCCTTGGCCCACAGCTCGTATCCGCGCTCGAACGCTTGCCCGTCCGCCGAGAAGTCGTTGGCGGACGAGCCGGTCAGGGACAGTGACACCCCGATCGTGACGGGCCCCGTAGCGGCGGCGCCGGCCTCTGGGGCGACGTCGGCCGCTGGGCCCTGGTTGCCACCACAGGCAGCCAGAAAAACCGCGAACAGAATCGCGGTGGCGCTCATGGCCGGCAGCATTCTCGGGCACCGGAATAGGTCAGGGCGCACTCCCGGTCCCTCCTTCCTCTTGGTTGAGGATTGGCCGGGGTGCCAGCCGCCGGGACGGGCGGGTGCTCACGTTCAGGGTTTATACCGGACAGATACGCGCAGTGCGCAACGTATCTTGTGAAATCACTTATTTTTCGGGCCGAAAGCCGAGTTTTTAGCTGAAACTTACGTAACTGTACGTAATCAGAAATGTCTGAGAACAATAAAATTGCAGGCCACCGCGATACCGAATGCGGCTCGGTGGCCGAGCACGGGTGGCGGGGGCGGCCGCCGTCCCGGAGGCCGCGAAACCGTCGTCGTACACGGTCACATAACGGTCCAGACAATGACCGGCATCGCCGTTGACAGCGGGGAGCGAGGTAGGTCACGCTCGTTCCGCAAACGATTGTGAAGCAACTCACACCGGGCCTGGTGGTGGACCTCGCCCTGGTGCCCGGTGACATTCATGCGCGGCGATGCCGAGGGGTGGCCGATGAGCAAGACGGTTCTGCATCACCGGCTGGGCTGGCTGGGAACCGGCCGGATGGGGACGGCGTTGGCGCTGCGGCTGCTGGCGGCCGGCTGTGACCTGACGGTCTACAACCGGACCAAGGCCAAGACCGAGCCACTCGCGGACCGGGGGGCGGCCGTGGCCGGGGCCCCGGCCGACCTGGGCGCGGCTGACATCGTCTTCATCACCGTGGGCGGCTCCGAAGACCTGATCGACGTGGTGCTCGGCCCGCACGGTCTGATCAGCGGGCCGTCCGCACCCGCGGTGGTCGTCGACTGCTCCACGGTGTCGGCGGACGCGTCGGAGCGGGTCCGCGAGCAACTCGCGGAGCGTGGCAGCACGCTGCTCGCGGCCCCGGTCATGGGCAACGCCCGGGTCGCGGAGGCGGGCCGGCTGACCCTGGCCGTATCGGGGCCGGAGCCCACGTTCCAGCAGGCCCGGCCCTACCTGGACCTGCTCGGCACGGGCGCGACCTACGTGGGCGAGGGAGAAACCGCGCGGATCGTCAAGCTGTGCCACAACCTGCTGCTGGGTGTGGTGTCCCAGACGCTGGCCGAGGTCACGGTCCTGGCCCAGCAGTACGGCGTCAGCCGGCACGCGCTGCTGGAGTGCCTCAACAACAGCGTGATGGGGTCCACGTTCTCCCGGTACAAGACCCCGGCCCTGGTCAACTTGGATTTCCACCCGACCTTCACCTCCAGCCTGCTGCGCAAGGACTTCGATCTCGGCCTGGCCGCGGCCCGCGCGCGCGAGGTCCCGCTGCCGGTCGCCGCCCTGGTCCACCAGCTCGTGCAGAGCCTGGTCGGCCGCGGCCACGGTGGCGAGGACTTCGCCACGCTGCTGCTGATGCAGGCCGAGTCGGCCGGAGTAACGCTGGTCAGCGAGGACGTGCCGGTTTCTGACGGCCTGGAGCCCTGATCAGCCCGGCGGCTGACGCATGCCCGGGGGGGACACCTTGAAGAAAACCCGGCATTAATTAATCCCGAAGGGAGGACCGGGATGAGACCCCACCGGTCCCATCGTGCATACCGTGTCCCACTCATCAGCCTGAGCGTGGCGGCGGTCGCCATCGCCGCCGGCTGCAGCAGTAGCGGCGGCAGCAAGGGCCACACCACCAGCGGAAGCAAGGCGCCGCTGGTGATCGGCGCGTCGCTGTCGCTGACCGGCGACTTCAGCGCGGACGGCCAGGCCTACCAGAAGGGTTACGAGTTCTGGGCCGCCCAGGTCAACGCCAAGGGCGGCATCCTCGGCCGCAAGGTCCAGCTGAAGATCCTCAACGACAACAGCTCCACCACCCAGGTGGTGACCAACTACCAGACGCTGATCAGCTCCGACCACGTCGCGCTGACCCTCGGCCCGTTCTCCTCGCTGCTCACGGCGCCCGCCGCCGCGGTCGCGCACCGCTACGGCTACGCGTTCGTGGAGGGCGCCGGCGGGGCCACGTCGGTGTTCGCGCAGAAGCTGAACAACGTCTTCGACGTGAGCCTGCCGGTGGCCAACGAGCTGGACCCGTTCATCACCTGGGTCAAGTCGCTGCCTGCCGGGCAACGGCCCGCCACCGCGGCCTTCCCGATGGCCAACGACCCGTTCGCCACCCCGCAGGTGCAGCGCACCCAGAGCCAGTTGCAGCCGCTGGGCATCCGGACCGCTTACTCCCAGGTCTTCCCCGAGGAGGTGGCGGACTACAAGGCTCCCGCCGACGACGTGGCCGCGTCCAAGGCCCAGGCCGTGGTGCTGGGCTCGACCGACGTCCCGACCGTGTCCGCGTTCATGTCCGCGTTCGAGCAGCAGCACTACAACCCGAAGATCTTCATCGCGGCGGCCGGGCCGGACCAGGGCAGCGCGTTCACCAGCGCGGTCGGGGCGAAGAACGCCAACGGGATGATGGTCCCCGACGCCTGGTACCCGGGTTCGACCAACAAGCTCAGCCAGGCCATGGTCAAGGCGTACGTGGCCAAGTACGGCGGCAGTGCATCCAGCATCAACGCCGACATCGCCGAGGCCTACTCGGTCGGCGAGGTCGTCGACCAGGCCGTCACCCACCTCGGCACCGTGGACAACGCCAAACTGATCAGCTACCTGCACAGCGGCGTCACCCTGCCGAGCGTCCAGGGCCCGGTCCGGTTCAACTCCCTCGGCGAGAACCTGGTCGCGACCGCGTACATCTTCCAGTGGCAGAACGGCAGCTTCGTCCAGGTGCTGCCGGCCAAGGATCCCGGCTCGGTGAAGATCCTCTATCCCAAGCCCGCCTGGGGCGGATAGCCGGAAACACGGACAACGGAGCGGCACGGAGCTGAGATGGCACACCAGATCTACCCGGCGATCGCCGACGGCATCCTTGATGGCGGGGTGTACGCGCTGATGGCGGTCGGGCTGACGCTGATCTTCGGAGTGCTCGACATCATCAACGTGGCCCAGGGCATCCTGGTCGTCATCGGCGGCTATCTCAGCTACGTGCTGTCCGTCCACCTGCACATCGACCTGTTCCTCGGCCTGCTGATCACCATCCCGGCCATGTTCGTGCTCGGGCTGGGCATCCACACCCTGGTCATCCGGCCGCTGCGGGGCGCCGAGCGCACGTCCATGTCGCTGCTGGCCTGCTTCGCGGTCGCGATCATCGCCGAGGGCACGCTGTACTGGATCTTCGGGCCCAACGTGGTGACGTTGAGCGCGTCCTACGTCCGGGCCAGCATCAAGGTCGCCGGGTTCTACATCAGCGACATCTACCTGTACTGCTTCGCCCTCGCGGTGGTGGCGGTGGCCGCCATCTACCTGCTGCTCTACCGCACCCGGTTCGGCCGGGCGGTGCGGGCCACCATGCAGGACAGTACCGCGGCCCGGCTGATCGGCATCGACGTCAACCGGGTCGCCGCGCTGACCTTCGGCATCGGCGTGGCCGTGACCGCCGCGGGCGGCATGGCTTACGGCGCCACCAGCGGCGGGTTCACCCCCAACAGCGGCTACGACCTGATCTCCCGGCTGCTGGCCATCATCATCCTGGGCGGCCTGGGCAGCATCGGCGGGGCCCTGGCGGCGGCGGTCTTCATGATCACCGTGGAGTCCGTGGTCGACATCTGGTCCCCGAACTGGGCCGTAGTGGTGTTCTACGCGGCGCTGGTCATCGTGCTGACCGTCCGCCCGGCCGGGCTGTTCGGCCGACGGGAGGTGCGGGCCCAGTGACCGGGCCGAGGATCGGGGCGGCGACCCGGGGCGGCCGGCCGCTGCTGGCCATGGGCGGCCTGGCCGTGCTGCTGGCCGCGGCCGCGCTCTTCCCGCTGGTGTTCTCCGGCCCGCTCGCCACCACCTACGGATTCGACACGCTGATCTTCGTGGCCGCCGCCACGGCCTGGAACATCTTCTCCGGGTACTCGGGCTACCTGTCGCTCGGCCACGCGGTGTTCTTCGGCAGCGGCGTCTACGCGGTGGCGATCGGCGCCCGGGACTGGCACCTGACCGGAGACGCGGTGTTCGGCCTGCTCCCGCTGGCCGCGGCCGTAGCCGCGGTCATCGCGCTGCCGCTGGGGCTGGTCGCGCTGCGGGTCCGGCGGCACACGTTCGTGGTCATCACGATCGCGTTCTTCTTCATCTTCCAGCTGATGGCGTTCAACTTCTCCTTCACCGGCGGCACCAGCGGGATCGACGCGCCCATCCTCAACTGGTCGGCGGCCACCTACAACGATCCCTTCTACTACCTGGCCCTGGCCATCGCGGTGGCCGCGCTGGCCCTGTCCTGGCTGATCCGGCGCTCCCGGTTCGGCCTGCACCTGCGGGCCATCCGGGACGACGAGGACCGGGCCCGCGGCCTGGGCGTGCACGCCATGCGGGTCAAGCTGGCCGCGCTGGTGATCTCGGCCCTGATCACCGGGCTGGCGGGCGGCCTCTGGTACTACTTCATCGCGGCCGCCCACCCGCAGTCCGCGTTCGACCCGCTGTTCGACCTGTCACTGGCCCTGATGGGTTTCTTCGGCGGCCTCGGCACGGTCTTCGGGCCCGCGCTGGGCGCGCTGATCCTGGAGCCGTCCCAGCAGTGGCTGACGGTCCAGTTCACCAACGACTACCTCAGCGAGATCCTGCTCGGCGTGCTGTTCCTGCTGGTCATCCTGTTCCTGCCGCGCGGCGTGCTGCCCACCCTGAGCGAGCGGGCCGGGCACTGGCGGGCCAGATCCCGCACCAGGCCGGAAGCTCCGGCCGAGGACGCGGCCGCCGAGCCGGACCGGCAACCGGAAGGCACCGTGTCATGACCGCGGAACTGCGCACCGAGGCGATCAGCAAGGCCTTCGGCGGCGTGCGCGCGCTGGACGACTGCACGCTGACCGTCCCCGCGGGCTCGATCTCCGGCCTGATCGGGCCGAACGGGTCCGGGAAGACCACGCTGTTCAACATCGTGACCGGCTACGAGCGACCAGACGCCGGCGAGGTGTACCTGGACGGCCGGCGCATCACCGGCGCCTCCGCGCAACGGGTGTTCGGCCTCGGCCTGGGCCGGACGTTCCAGCTGACCAGGGTCTTCCCCCGGCTCACCCTGCTGGAGAACATGCTGGTCGCGGCCCGGGGCAGTGCGGCGGACCGGCGCCGGGCGCGCGAGCTGCTGGAATTCACCGGGATCGGGCAGTACGCCGACGCGCTGGCCGGCACACTCTCCTACGGCCAGCGCAAGCTGCTCGAACTGGCCACGGTGCTGGCCGCCGGGCCGGCCGTGGTGCTGCTGGACGAGCCGGCCGGCGGGGTCAACCCGACGCTGATCCAGCAGCTGGCGGACCGGATCCGGGAGCTGAACGCCCAGGGCACCACCTTCCTGATCGTGGAGCACAACATGGAGTTCGTCATGGGACTGTGCCATCAGGTCACGGTGCTGGACTACGGCACGGTGGTGGCGGCCGGGCGGCCGGACATCATCGCCAATGACCCTCGGGTGCTCGACGCCTACCTCGGGGCGGCGCTGGATGACCTGAGTGAGACCAATGACCACTGACGCCGCGCTGGTGGTCGAAGGCCTGTACGCGGGCTACGGCGGCGGCGACATCCTGCACGACGTGTCCTTCACCGTGCCCACCGGCGGCATCACCTGCGTGGTGGGGCCGAACGGGGCGGGCAAGTCAACCCTGCTGGCCGCGATCAGCGGGCTGCTGCGGCCGCGCCGCGGCCGGGTCCTGCTGCACGAGCAGCCGGTCACTGGCCGCACCCCCCGGCAGATCCTGGGCCTGGGCCTGGTGCACGTGCCCCAGCACCACAGCCTGTTCCGGGACATGACGGTGGCCGAGAACCTCGACCTCGGCGGCTACACGCTCAGCGACCGCCGGCAGCTGGCCCGCAGCCGGGCCCGGGTGCACGAGATGTTCCCCGAGGTCGCCGGCTGGGCGCCGAAAAAGGCGGGCAGCCTGTCCGGCGGGCAGCAGCGGCTGGTGGAGTTCGCCCGCAGCCTGATGCTCGACCCGTCGCTGATCGTCTTGGACGAGCCGTCCATGGGACTGGCCCCGAAGGTGCTCCGCTCGGTGTTCAGCGCGGTCACGATGATGAACCAGGCGGGCAAGACCGTGCTCCTGGTCGAGCAGAACGCCCGGGCCGGCCTGCGGCTGTCCAGTCACGGGGTGGTGCTGGAGAACGGCCGGGTCCGGCTCTCCGGTACCGGCCGCGAAGTGCTCGACCATCCGGAGATCGGGGCGCTCTACCTCGGTGGCGCGTCGCGCGGTCCCGGTGGCACGCCCAGCGATATCGGTGGCACGCCAACCAAACCGTGAGGGGACAGACACGATGGCCATTCCCACCTTCGGGCCGAACGCCGTGGACTGGGAGGAGCGGGTCGACCTGGCCCGGCTCCGGGCCGAGCGGCTGGCCCGGCTGCGGGCCCAGCTGGACCGGTCCGACCTCGGCGCGCTGCTCAGCTTCGACTTCGCCAACATCCGCTACATGACCGCGACCCACATCGGCACCTGGGCCATGGACAAGCTGATCCGCTTCGCGCTGCTGCCGCGGGGCGGGGAGCCGGTGGTGTGGGACTTCGGCTCGGCGGCCCGGCACCACCAGCTGTACAACCCGTGGCTCGACCACACTGATGGCCCGGCCACACCGGAGGGAGCGGCCCGGACCGGGGCCCGGGCCGGGATCTCCACGCTGCGCGGCGCATTCCACCCGGACGCGGGCATCGCCGCCGGCGCTGGCCCGGCAGATCGCGGACGTGCTGCGCGAACACGGGCTGGCCGGCGAGCCGGTCGGGGTGGACATGGCCGAGATGCCGGTGCTGGCCGCGCTGGCGGCCGAGGGCATCCGGACCGTGGACGGCCAGCAGGTGTTCCTGGAGGCCCGGCGGACCAAGACCCGGGATGAGATCTCGCTGCTCAGCCAGGCCTGCGCCATGGTCGACGCCGCCTACACCGAGCTGTACCAGTTCCTCCGGCCGGGTGTGCGCGAGAACGAGTGTGTCGGCCTGGTCAGCAAGGTCCTCTACGACCTGGGCAGCGAGTACGTGGAGGGGGTCAACGCCATCTCCGGCGAGCGCTGCTCGCCGCACCCGCACGTGTACTCCGACCGGCTGCTGCGGCCGGGCGACCCGGCCTTCTTCGACATCCTGCACAGCCACCTGGGCTACCGGACCTGCTACTACCGCACGTTCGCGGTGGCCAGCGCGTCCCGCGCCCAGCGCGACGCCTACGTTCGCTGCCGGGAGTACATGGACCAGGCCATCGCGCTGGTCAGGCCGGGCGCCACCACCGCCGACATCGTCTCGCTCTGGCCACGAGCGGAGGAGTTCGGCTTCCCGGACGAGCTGGCCGCCTTCGCGCTCCAGTACGGCCACGGGGTGGGCCTGTCCATCTGGGAGAAGCCGATCTTCAGCCGCCTGGTCTCGCTGGACCACCCCGAGGTGCTCGAGGAGGGCATGGTCTTCGCGCTCGAGACCTACTGGCCCGCCAGCGACGGATGGTCCGCGGCCCGCATCGAGGAGGAGGTCGTGGTCACCGCGGACGGCTGCGAGCTGCTGACCCGGTTCCCGGCCGAGGAACTGCTGGTGGCCGGCCGCAAGTACTGGACCGCGGGCGGGGCCCTGAACACGCTGCGGGAGAACCAGTCCCACCTGAACACCCCGGCCGGCCGGGGTGAGTCCCCGGCCCCCGATCCGGGCTGATGCCCGGGCCCGGATCGGGGTGCGGGTGTTGACTCCTGTGTGGTTCATGAGTTAAATCAAGGTTGAAAATAAGGCAGTGGGGGGATCTCCGATCGCACCCCAGCTCGCTGGGCGAGGCAGCCAGGTGGTCCTGGCTGGCTCGCATGGGCCGCAGCAGGGCGTGGTGCGCCCTGACCGAAAGGTGGCCCACGTGCGCTCCCGCTTCCGCATTCTCACCCGACGCCGGCTGTGGCCCATGGTGGCCGGCGCCAGCCTGCTGGCCGGGTTCGGGCTGTCGACCGGCGCCCAGCCGGCCAGCGCGGCCAACGAGTCGGTGAACATCTGGCTCACCACCACCAGCGGCTCGTCGGGCCGGACCGTGACCCGGGGGCTGCAGCAGCAGACCCCGGTCGCCTTCGCGTCCGGGCACGCCAACAGCGGCCAGGTCATCACGGTGGACGAGCGGACCAGGTACCAGCAGTTCACCGGGGGCGGTGCGTCCATGACCGACACCGCCGGGTACCTGCTGGGCAGCAGCGGCGCGATCAGCTCCAGCACCCAGGCCTCGGTGATGACCGCGCTGTTCAGCCCGGCCAGCGGGATCGGCCTGGACTTCCTGCGCAACCCCATGGGCGCCTCGGACCTGGCCCGGTCCAACTACTCCTACGACGACCTGGCGTCCGGACAGACCGATCCGAGCCTGGCCCACTTCTCCATCAGCCACGACCTGACCGACATCCTGCCCCTGACCAAGCAGGCCGAGCAGCTCAACCCCAAGCTGAAGCTGATGATGACGCCGTGGAGCGCCCCGGCCTGGATGAAGGACAACGACAGCTTCACCGACCAGGGCTACCTGCAGTCCCAGTACTACGCGGCCTACGCTCAGTACTTCGTCAAGACGATCCAGGCCTACCAGGCCCAGGGCGTGCACGTGGACTACGTCTCACCGCAGAACGAGCCCGGCTGCTGCTCCGGGGCCAACTACCCGACCATGGCCTGGAACGGCTCCGGCCTGGACTACTTCACCGCCAACGACCTGCTGCCCGCGCTGCACGGGGCCGGATTGTCGACCAAGGTCCTGGCCCTGGACTGGAACTGGAGCAACTACGCCAGCTACGGCGAGCCGTCGGTGGACGACGCCACCGTCCGCAACGACCCGCTGTTCGGCGGGGTGGCCTGGCACGGCTACGACGAGGGCAGCGCGGCCGAGCAGAGCACCGTGCACAACCAGTACCCGGGCATCGGCACGTTCGACACCGAGCACTCCGGCGGCACCTGGATCGCCAACCAGCAGCAGGAGGACATGCAGAACATCATCGACTACACCCGGAACTGGGGGCAGAGCGTCGTCAAGTGGAGCCTGGCCGTGGACCAGAACGACGGCCCGCACAACGGCGGCTGCAGCACCTGCACCGGGCTGATCACCGTGCACCACGGCGACAGCCAGAGCGGCCAGGTCACGTACACGATCGAGTACTACGACATGGGCCAGCTGACCAAGTTCGTGCTGCCCGGCGCCTACCGGATCGCGTCCACCGCCAGTGCGTCCGTGCCCAACGTGGCCTGGCAGAACCCGGACGGCTCCAAGGCCCTGGTCGCCTACAACCAGACCGGAGCGTCCCAGCCGATCACCGTCAACTGGGGCGGTGAGTCGTTCACCTACACGCTGCCCGCGCAGACCACGGCCACGTTCACCTGGAGCGGCACCCAGAGCGGGACCAGCCTCAGCTCGACCGGCACCATCGGCGGCTACGGCGGCCTGTGCCTGGACGTCGCGGGCGGCAACGCCACCGACGGGACCGCCGTCGACCAGTACACCTGCAACGGGACGTCGGCCCAGCAGTGGACCGTGGACCCGAACGGGACGGTCGAGTCCATGAGCAAGTGCCTGGATGTCGTGGGCGGCGGCACCGCCGACGGCACCAAGGTCGACCTTTACTCCTGCAACGGGACCGGCGCCCAGGTCTGGCAGCACCAGTCCACCGGCGCGCTGTACAACCCGCAGTCGGGCAAGTGCCTGGACGACACCGGCTGGTCGACCAGCCCCGGCAACGCCCTGCAGATCTGGGACTGCACGGCCGCGGCCAACCAGGTGTGGACTGTTCCGACGAGCTGAGCTGAACCGTCCGCGTGCCGCGCCCCGCGCCGCCGCCTCCGCCCGAGGCGGCGGCGTGGCCGTCTTGGCTGGGCAGCGGCGGACCCCCGGTCCTGGCCG
This sequence comes from uncultured Actinomycetes bacterium, assembly GCA_963828445.1. Classification (GTDB taxonomy): domain Bacteria; phylum Actinomycetota; class Actinomycetes; order Streptosporangiales; family Streptosporangiaceae; genus Bog-532. The sequence goes on along the minus strand of CAWHFP010000017.1, from coordinate 1,444 downwards.
CCGGGGTCGGCCCGGGGAACTCAGGCGTTGACCTTCGATGAAATTAGGCGAGGCGACGGAGGGGGAAGCTGTTTCTTTTCCGTTATCTAGGCGGGCCGGACAGGTTTGAGTTATAAATGAAAGGAAAGTTTCTTATTTGTTGGGAGCGGGCCTCTACCCCGGGAGGTCTCTATGAGATCAGCCTCGCGTCACACCCGTCCGCAATCGGGTGGCCGCCGTAGGCTGCGCTGGCTCACTTTGCTTGCCGTTCCGGCGCTGGCGGCGCTGGGAGTGGTGGCCGCTGGCCACAAAACCGTTACTCCATCGCCCGCGACCCGCCTGGACGCGGCCGCGGCCCCGGCCGACAGCAGCGGGCTGCCCGCCCACGTGCTGATGGGCTACTGGCAGGACTTCACCAACGGCGCCACCCCGCTCACCCTGGCCGACGTGCCCGCCAGCTACAACCTGGTCGCGGTGGCCTTCGGCAACGCGGGCGCCACCCCCGGCCAGGTCACGTTCAGCCTGGACTCCGGGCTGTCCTCGGCGCTGGGCGGCTACACCGACAGCCAGTTCACCAGCGACATCCAGACCCTGCACTCGCGCGGCCAGAAGGTCATCCTGTCCGTCGGCGGCCAGAACGGCACGGTCAGCGTGACCGACTCCGCCAGCGCCAGCGAGTTCGCCAGCAGCGTCGACGCGATCATCAATCAGTACGGGTTCGACGGCGTCGACATCGACCTGGAGAACGGGGTCAACCCGACCTACATGGCCCAGGCGCTGGAGCAACTGCAGAGCGACGTCGGCTCGAGCCTGATCATCACGCTGGCCCCGCAGACCATCGACACCCAGTCCGCGGGCAGTGACTACCTGGCCCTGGCGCTGAACATCAAGTCGATCCTGACCATGATCAACACTCAGTACTACAACTCGGGCACCATGAACGGCTGCGACGGCAACGTCTACGCCGAGGGCTCGGTCGACTTCATCACCGCCCTGGCCTGCACCGAGTTGCAGAGCGGCTTGTCCCCGGCCCAGGTCGGCATCGGGTTGCCGGCCTCGTCGTCGGCGGCCGGCAGCGGCTACGTGGACCCGTCGGTGGTCAACAACGCGCTGGACTGCCTGGCCGCCCAGACCAACTGCGGCAGCTTCACGCCGCCGGCCAGTTACCCGGACCTGCGCGGCGTGATGACCTGGTCGATCAACTGGGACGCCGCTAACGGCTACAACTTCGCCAACACGGTCGCGCCGCACCTGGCCTCGCTGAAATGACCAGCCCGTGACCAACCTGGCGTAACAAGCGTGGGGGCCGTCCCTCGGTCCAGGGCGGCCCCCACACCCCTCTCTCCCGTTTCCTGTCTCTCCCGTTTCCTGGCGCCCCACCGTTCCCACACGGCGGGGGTGGCCGCACACTCATGACCATGGACCCGGCGGCGGAACAGGCGGTACGACAGCGGCTGGACGCGCC
>CAWHFP010000016.1:0-82430 GCA_963828445.1 uncultured Actinomycetes bacterium | reverse complement strand
GGCGCGAGCACCCCAACGCACAGGTCAGCTGGACCCGCCGGGCCAGCCAGAACTAGGACACCCCGGGCTACAGCGTGCCGTGGCGTTGCAGGCCCAGGTAGGCGAGCCAGCCCGCCGGGATCGGCAGCCAGAACGTGGCCACCCGGAACACCAGCACGGCCGGGATCGCCTCGTGGGCCGGGATACCCATGCCGGTCAGCCCGGCCGCCAGCACCGCTTCCACGCCGCCCAGCCCACCGGGGGTGGGCGCGGCCGAGCCGACCGCGTTGCCGGCCAGGTAGACCACGGCCGCGGGCAGCAGGGCCGGGTGGGCCCCGACCGCGTACAGCGCGGCGAAGAAGGCCAGCAGGTAGGCCGCGGTGAGCAGCAGGTTGGCGCCGGCGCTGAGGGCCAGCCGGGCCGGGTGCGTGGCCGCGTCGAGGAGCCGGGGCCAGATGCCGCGCAGGTGCGGCCACACCACGCTGGTCAGCTTGGCCCGGGTCTGCGGGACGGCGACCACGATGGCGATGACGCCGCCGATGACGGCCAGCCCGATCAGCACGTCGGCGCCGGGGACGACGTTGAACCGGCTCAGCCCGGTCCCGGTCAGCAGGCCGAAGGCCACCAGCAGGAGCACGGTGGTCACCACGTTGACCAGCTGGGACATGGTGACGGCGGCGGCGATGGTGCCGTCGTCCACGTTCTCCTTGTGCAGGTAGCGGGCGTTGACCGCCACGTGGCCCACGGTGGGCGGCATGGCCAGCCCGACGAACGCCGACGACAGCTGGACCAGGAAGCCGCGGATGGGCGACAGGTGCCGGGGCACGAACGCGGCCAGGTTGGCCGCGGCCGCGAAGTAGGTCACGGCCGAGGCCGCCACCGCCACCGCGAACCAGCCCATGTTGGCGTGGCTGAGCGTGCCCAGCAGGTCGACCCGGGAGATCTCGCCGATGAGCAGGTAGGCCGCCGCGACCAGCAGGGTCGTGCTGATCACGGTGCGGAGCCGGAAGCGTTCCAGCCGGGCCGCGGGCACGGCCGTGTCCGGGCCCAGCAGCACCTTCCGGACCTCGGTCAGGCAGTTGCGGGCGTCCCGCATGGCCGACCAGCCCCACGGGGCCAGCGCGATCGGCTGCATGACCGCGGCCACCGCCCGCTCGTCCACCGGGTCGTAGCCGTCCCGCATGGCCTGGACCGCGACCGATGGCCCGGCGATGCGGCCCAGCGTGGCCAGCAACTGGGCCACGTCCAGGCGGCGGACCAGCACGCTGGCCCCGGGCACGGCCGAGTCCAGCGAGGCGAACCCGGCCGCCTGCGGGGTCAGCACCAGGCTGGCCGGGCGCAGGTTGCGGTGGGCGACCCCGGTGTGGTGGAGGGTCCGCAGGGCCGCGAACAGCTCGGTGGCCCGGCCCGGGCTGACCGTGCCGTGCAACGGTTCACCGGCGGGCCGGGCCAGGGCCAGCACCATCGTTTCGCTGGGGGTTTCGTCCAGCAGCAGCACGGCCGGGCTGGGCACGGTGGCCCGCTCGGCCAGCGAGCTGGCCAGGGCCAGCTGCTGCAGCTGGGCCCGGGAGCTGAGCGGCACGTGCCCGGCCACCACCGGGCGGAGCCGGATCAGGGCCCACAGCTGCCGGACGATCCCGGACCCGCGGGTGTCCCGGTTGGCCAGGTGCACGTCCACCGCGCGGCCGTCGGTCAGCGTGCCCGCCAGCCGGCTCTGGTCCTGCTGATCGTCCGCGGTCAGCTCGGCGACCTCGACGCCGTTCTCGCCGAGCCAGCGGCTGAGCTGGGTGATGCTGGGCCGGGCCGAAGCCGCGCCGAGCGCGTAGCGCACCAGCCAGCCGGTCATCAGCCCGCCGAACAGCGTCAGCACCACCGAGAACGGGGTCAGCGAGGTGGTGGCCAGCCCGCTGATCAGTACGGCCGCGGTCAGCCCGGTGCACCAGCGGGACCAGCGGGTCCGGCGGGTGAGGTCGGTGACGACCACGAACGCGATGAACGCCACGTCGAACACGAACGTGGTCGGGTTGCGGTGGTGGATGACCGCGACCGCGACCGGGCCACCCTGGATCCGGCACACGGTCCAGGCCCCGATGGACAGACCCACCCCGACCAGCGCGGCCACCCCGGCGTTGCGCGCGTCCCGCCACTGGGAGCGCAGCAGCACGGCCACGGCCAGCGCGGCCAGCAGGAAGCAGCCGATGCCGGACACCACCGAGGCGGCCGAGGACAGGAAGCGGGGGATGTGGGCCAGCCAGTGCGAGACGTCGTCCGACAGCTCGGTACTGCCCAGCGGCAGCGTGCGGATGGCCCCGATGACGATGAGGATGACGGCCAGCGAGAGCAGGCCGAACAGCAGGTCGACCGGCCGGCGGACGCGTTCGGCCTCAGGAGGTACTCGCGGCGGCCCAGTGGTGGCCGGCGCGACTCTCGTTTTCCCGGGAAGGATCACGATGCCAGCGGCCCTTCTCGTGCCCGCCTGCCCCCGTATGGCTGGTGAGCCTGATCGTCTCTCCTATCTATAGTGCCCTACGTGGCGCGTTCTCCCTTCACCCCGCTCGTCTGGGCGCGACCAGCAGGGGCTGGGTCACGGTGCCGCAGCGGCCGATCGCGTCGGACAGCGTGCCCTCGGTCAGCCCGATGCCGTCCCGCCCGGCGTCGGACGCCGCGGTCAGCCGGACCCACTCCCCCGCCGGGTACCGGTGCAGGTGCATGGTGACCCCGGGCGGGATGAACAGCCAGTCCTGGAAGTCCAGCGGCGCGCTGAGCCCGTTGGCCGAGTCGGCCACCACCGCGAACCGGACCAGCCCGGTCAGCGGGCGGCCTTCGATCAGCGGGATGCGGACCCGGGTCCAGATGTCGCCGGCCCCGCTGGTGCTGGCGTAGCCGCCGGACACCGCCCGCCACTCGGTGGCTTGCCCGTAGCCCCAGTTCTCGTCCCCGCCGAAGAACGTCTGGGCCTGCGGGCCGGGCAGGTCCGGCGGGAGGACCGAGCCGTCCGGCCCCGGGCTCTCCGCCAGCGCGGCGGCCAGGTGCCAGACCCGGGCCGTGGCCACCTGGCGGTCTCCGGCCCACAGGCCGGCCTGGCTCAGCTGGGTGCGCCGCCCGGGCCGCAGCAGCTCGGTCCGCACCTGGACCGGGATGCGCGGGACCGGGCCCAGGAAGTCCATGCTGATCCGGGCCACCCGCAGTTCCGGTCGGCCGAAGGCCTGGTCCAGGCAGTCGGCCAGCAGCGCGGTGGGCGGGCCGCCGTGCTGGGCGCCGTCATCCCAGGGGCTGGTGGTGGCCGTGGTCGGCTCGAACCGGTCCTCCCCGAGCGGCCGGTAGTACGCGGGCGGAAGCTCGGTCATGCCGAAATCATGCCCGATGGCGGCCGCTCGCCTTGATCAGGGGAGGGTGGTGAGGTCGATGGCCTGCACCTGGCCGGCCAGGTCGTTGGTGACCAGGGCGGTCTTTCCGCCCGGCTCGATGGTGAACTGACGTGGCAGCTGGCCGGTGCTGATGTAGCCGAGCAGGGCCTGCTGCCGGCGCAGCGCCTTGGCCGGGTCGACCACGGCCACCGTCGGTGCCACCGCGGATGGCCCGCCCTGGTTGGAGTCGGCGATCAGGATGCGGGTCTGGCTGCCGCTGCGGGCGAAGGTCTCGCCGATCGGCGCCGAGCCCACGTCGACCCGGGCCTCCAGCGCGTGCTTGGGGTCGCTGAGCAGGCGGCTGGCCGAGAAGCCGAGCAGCGCGTTGCTCTCCCGGCTGGTGACCCACACGGTGGTGCCGTCGGTGATGGCCCGGACCGGGTCGCAGCCCGCGTCGGCCGAAGCCTTGACCGCCTTGGCCGGGTCGGTCTCGGCCATCGCGGTGTCGACCACCGACACCGTGCCCTCGCCCGCGGTCTGGTTCTTGGCCTTCATCATGCTGGTCACGTACATCAACTTGGCGTCCGGGGAGAAGGTGAGCCCGACCGGCTGCTGGTCCAGGCTGACCTTGCCGACCACCGACGCCGACCCGAATCCGTGGGTCAGCGCGGTCTGCAGGTTGAACACGGCCATGGCCGCGCTCTCCTGCAGGGTCACGAACACGAACTTGTCGTCCGGCGAGATGCCCACCTCGACCGCTCCGGTGCCGAACGAACTGGTCAGGGTGCCCACGACGGCGTGGCTGCTGCCCTCCTCGGCCGCGGCCGTGTCGACCACCACGGCCCCGCTGTTCAGGGCGGCGACCAGGTACTTCCCGTTGTGGGTGAGGGTGGCGGCCTTCTGCAGGCCGGGCACGGTGATGACGTGTTCCACGGCCGGGGCCAGCCCGGATCCGTTGGACAGCACCACGATCGCGCCGAGCCGGGTCACGAACGTGAACTTGCCGTCGGCGGTGGTGTTCACCCCGAACGGGTGCGCGCCCACCGGCACCGACTGGGTCCGCACGGTGGACAGCGACGAGGTCTTCGCCACCGTCGACCGGCATCCGGGGGCGGTTATGGCCGGCAGCACGGCCGCGGGGGTCTTGGCCTGGGTGGTGTCGGCCGCCCCGGCCGCCTTGTCCTTCCCGCCCCCGCCACCGTGCAACGCGGCGAACGCCCCGATGGCCCCGGCCACCACGACCAACCCGGCCGCCGCGGCCGGCCAGCGCCGCCGTTGGCGCCGGGCGGGCCGGGTGGGACCCGACGGGCCGCCCGGCTCTCCGGATGCGGGCGGGCCGGCCGCGCCACGAGTACCGCCCGGTGGTGGGGGCGGCTCGGACGGCTGCCAGTCCGCGGTCGGCGGATCGACCGGGCGGGAGGTAAGGCCCGGGCCGGACGCGGCCCCCACGCCGGACCCGGCGCCCGGGCGCGGGCCGGAGACCTGCGTGGCCGGGTGAGCGGGCACGTCCCGCGGCCCGGAGACCTGGGTCGCCGGGTGGTCGGAAACCGGGCGCGGTCCCGAGGTCTGCGTCGGCGAATAGTCCCGCACCGGCGGGGCGGTCGGCCGCCCGGCTGATGGACCGGACAACACCGTGGGCGTGCGCTCGGTCCCGGGCGCGGGTGCCCCGGCCGCCGGGCCGGGCGGCTGCCCCAGGGCCGTCCGCAGCGCGGCGGCAAAGGCCAGGCAGCCAGAAAACCGGTCGGCCGGGTCCTTGGCCAGGGCCCGCTGCAGGACGGTGTCGACGGCGGGCGGCAGGTCGGGCCGCTGCTCGGACAGGGACGGCGGGGGTGCGGACACCTGGGCCCACATGATGGCCAGGTCATCGTCGCGCTGGAACGGCGGCGTGCCGCACAGCATTTCGAACGACGCACAGGCCAGGGCGTAGAGGTCGGCCCGGCCGTCCACGGTGCGACCTTCAATTTGTTCGGGGGCGACGTAGGCGGGCGTACCCAGGAACTGGCCGATCGAGGTCAGGCCGGTGGCCGACAGCGAGCGCTTGCTGAGGCCGAAGTCGGCCAGGTACACGTGGTCCTGCTGGCCGGCGCTGTCGGTGGAGTCCAGCAGCATGTTGGCCGGCTTGATGTCCCGGTGCACCAGGCCGTTGAGGTGGGCCGCGTCCAGCGCCGACGCCACCTGGGTGATGATGCTGACCGCCCGGTCGGCGGGCAGCGAGCCCAGCTCGTCGACCAGCCGGCGGACGTCGCCGCCCTGGACGTAGCGCATGGCGATGAACAGCACGCCGTCGCTGTCGCCGGCCGCGAAGATCGGGATGATGTGCGGGTGATCCACCGCGGCCGCGGCCCGTGATTCGCGGATGAACCGCTGCCGGAACGCCTCGTCCCGGCCCAGCACGGGCGACAGCAGCTTCAGGGCGACGTTGCGGCCCAGCTGGACGTCGCGGGCGCGGTAGACCAGCGCCATGCCGCCCCGGCCGATCTGTTCCTCCAGCCGGTAACCGGCCACTTCGGAACCGACCGAGTACGACTCGGGATCTGGGTAGTCCCCCCCGGTCACGTTGCCTCCCCCTCCGTTCTGCGCCCCTGGAGCAGCTCTCGGGCACCCCGTACCGAGAGCACCGGGGACGCGGGAGGTCTCACCCCAATGCCGTCAGCTGTACGGCATTATTTCCAGCCCGCCGCCCGCCCGGCAACCACCCGGGCTGACCGCGTTAATTACACGCCTGTGATTTACCCACATGGCTGTCCACAGGTTGTGGATAACAGCCTCGCACGCTGGGCAAATCACTCATTTGTGTCCACATCCCCTGTGGGTAAGACCCTAGCCGTGCGATCGGCCGGCTCGAAAGAGTCCCGAAACAACAAAGTGCAGTAAATACATAAATACTGCTTTAATGAGCATTCGCCGTCGCCCATGGTCCTGCCCCGCGCACGCTGCGTCAGGCTATCGCCGGTCAACTACCGTTAGGCCGCAGACGCTGCGATAATGCCTGGATGACTGGTCTTAGCCTCGCCCTGGCGAACCTCAAGCCAGGCACCGGCAAGACCACGTCAGCGGTGTGGCTGGCCCACGTTTTCGCGTCGGCCGGGAACCGGGTGCTGCTGGTCGACGCGGACCCTTCGGGCAGCGCCCTGGAGTGGTCGGACCTGGCCGCCATGGACCCCGCGGTCGATCCGCGGGCGTCGTTCCCGTTCCGGATTGTGGCCCTGCCCTCCCGGGAACTGCACCGCCGGGTCCCGGAGATCGCCCAGGACGATGACGTGGTGATCATCGACACGCCCCAGATCGAGGACCACGCCGGCATCGCCCGGTCGGCCCTGCGTTACGCGGACGAGGTGGTGATCCCGTGCGCACCCAGCCCGATCGAGATCAACCGCACCTCGCCGGTGCGGGAGGAGATCCTCGAGGTCGCATCGCTCCGGGCCACCCCAGGGCGGTCGGCCATCCTGCTCAACCGCTGCATCGCCCGGGCCCACTCCACCACCGACGCCCGCGAGGCCCTGCAGGAGCTCGGCTACGACGTGCTGGACGCGTCGGTACCCCGGCTGGAGCTGTACGCGCAGAGCTTCGGCCTGCCGATCAAGCTCTCCGAACATGACGTGTGGCGCCGGGTGGCCCGCGAGCTGACCAGCCGGTGCACCCCGCTGTGTTCGGTGCGGTCATGACCAAGCCCCGCGAGCAGCGCAAGGCGCAGATGGCGGCGGCCGCGGCCCGCCGCACCGAGCCGGACGCCCGCCCGGCGGGCCGGACCGCGATCCGGTCCAAGCCGATCCGGGTCACCCTGGACCTGAGCCCGGAGCTGTACCGGCAGCTCAACCGCTGGGCCGACGACGCCGCCGTCGATCTGGACGTGCCCCGGGTGGCGCTGGCCGACGCGATCCGGGCCATGATCCGGGTGGCCGGCGACGACCCCGGTCCCGTGCTGGACCAGCTCCGCCGCGACCGCGAGAAGTAGCCGCCGTTACAGGCCCTCAGCGGCGGCGCTGGCCGGGCCCGGGCGACAGGGGGAACGCCGGCTTAGTTCCCTTCGAACACCGGATCTTCACGGCGGGCGGCGGCATCCACCCCGCGACGGAAGTCGCGGGTGCCGAACAGCTCGCGCTGGCGCTGGGCCTCCACCGGGTGCGCGGCCTTGACCTCCTCGGCCAGGGCCGCGCGCATGGTCCGCCGGATGGCCTGCACGGCCAGGGGCGCGGACGCCGCGATTTCGGCCGCGAACTCCTGGGCGGTCTCGCGCAGCGCGCCCGGCTCGGCCAGCCGGTCGAACAGCCCGGCGGCCCGCGCGTCCGGGCCCTTGATGCGGCGCCCGGTGTAGAGCAGCTCCAGCGCCCGCTGCTGGCCGGCCACCCGGGGCAGCGTGGCCGAGATGCCGAAGCCCTGGTGGATGCCGAGCCGGGCGAAGTTGAACGCGAACCACGAGCTGGGCTCGCCGACCCGGAAGTCGGCGCTGAGGGCGAGCCCGGCCCCGCCGCCGATGGCCCCGCCCTGGATCGCGGCCACCACCGGCTTGGACAGCGTGAACAGGGCCAGTGACCGGGCATAGAGCGCGTCGGTACCGACCGGGTCGGCGTCCTGCTCGCCATCCCCGGACGGGGCGCCGAACTTGGCCCCGGCGCAAAAGTGCTTCCCGTCCGAGCCGAGCACGATGGCCCGGCAGTCCGGCTCGGCCTCCAGGTGCTCGTAGGCCGAGGCCAGCGCGTCGATCAGGGCCAGGTCGAAGTAGTTGGCCGGCGGCCGCTGGATCTCCACCGTGGCCACGTGCCCGTCGAGCGTCACCGTCAGGTCTGCGAACCGCGTGTCAGCCATCCCCCACTCTTATCAGGGGCTCAGCGGCTCAGCCCGTGTGGTGCACCTCCTGCCGGGCGTGGACCGGGGTGTCCAGGCCGACCTGGCGGGCCTTGAGCTGCAGGGCCATGAACAGCGAGTAGAACCGGGACTGGGCCAGGTTCCCGCCGGTGAACCAGAGCGCCTCCTGCTGGGTGGGCTTCCACATGTTGCGCTCCTCGCCCTCCCAGGGACCGGGGTCCTTGGCGGTGTCCGAGCCCAGCCCCCAGCACTTGCCGACCTTGTCCGCGACCTCGGGCGAGATCAGCTCGGCGGCCCAGCCGTTCATCGAGTTGTAGCCGGTGGCGTAGACGACCAGGTCGGCGGGCAGCTCGGTGCCGTCCGCCAGCACCACGCCGGTTTCGGTGAGGTGGTCGACCTGGCCCTTGGCCAGCTTCACGTCGCCGTTGGCGACCAGGTCGGCCGAGCCGACGTCGATGTAGTAGCCGGAGCCGCGGCGCAGGTACTTCATGAACAGGCCGGAGCCGTCCTCGCCCCAGTCGTGGTCGAACCCGGCCTTCTCCAGCCGTTCGTAGAAGTCGCGGTCCCGCTCGTGCATCTGCTCGTAGAGCGGGATCTGGAACACGTGCATGACCCGGTACGGGATCGAGGCGAAGATCAGGTCGGCCTTCTCGGTGGTGACCCCGCTGGCCACCGCCTCCTCCGAGTACAGGGCGGCCAGCCCGATCTCCATCAGCGCGTCCGAGCGGGCGATGTGGGTCGAGGACCGCTGGACCATGGTCACATCGGCGCCGACCTCCCACAGCGCGCCGCAGATGTCGAAGGCCGAGTTGTTGGACCCGATGACCACGCAGGTCTTGCCCTTGTAGGCGTCCGGCCCGGGATGCGCGGAGGAGTGGTGCTGCGCACCGCGGAACGAGTCCTGCCCCTCGAAATTCGGGATATTCGGTTTACCAGACATGCCGGTGGCCAGGATCAGCTGGCGGGGACGGAGCACCACGGCCTGCCCATCGCGCTCGACGTTGACCGTCCACTCGCCGGTCTGCTCGTGGTACGAGGCGCTCTTGGCCTCGGTGTTCGGCCAGTAGTTGAGCTCCATGACCCGGGTGTAGGACTCGAGCCAGTCGGCGATCTTGTCCTTGGGTGAGAACACCGGCCAGTTGTCGGGGAACTTCAGGTAGGGCATGTGGTCGTACCAGACCGGGTCGTGCAGGCACAGGCTCTTGTAGCGGCTGCGCCACTGGTCGCCGGGACGGCCGCGCTTGTCGATGACGATGGTGGGCACGTTCAGCTGGCGCAGCCGCGCCGCCAGCCCGATGCCGGCCTGCCCGCCCCCCACGATCAGCGCGTACGGCTGCTCGGTGAAGCCCAGCTCGGTGGTCTCGCGGTCGCGGTCTTCCTGCCAGCTGGTCTGGCCGCGGGTGGCCCCGTGCTTGGCGCCCTTGGGCCGCTGCGATCCGTGTGGCTCCTCGTACCCCTTGAGCTCGTAGAGCGTGGTCAGCAGGGTCCAGGCCTGCGCGCCCTGACCGGCTGGCTGACCGTCCGGCCCCGGCCGCAGCCGCAGGTGACCGCGGCCCCGGCCGACCGCGGTCTCGAACTCGATCCAGGCCTCGATCACGCCGCCCGCCTCGGCCGGCTCCTCGCCGTCGGTGACCTTCCAGCTGGTGGGCTGGACCCGGGCCAGCGTGGCTTCGAGCATGGCGGCCACCTCGGGCCGGCCCTCGAACGTGCGGATGTTCCAGGTGAACGCGACCAGGTCCCGCCAGAAGCAGTCCTCGGTGAACAGGTCGGCCGCGGCCTCGGCATCGCCAGCGGTGAGGGCCTGATCGAACTGGGTCAGCCAGGTCTGCACGGCCGTGGCCGCCGTGGTGGCCTCGGTGGAGGGCGTGCTGGTCGTCATCGGCCGGCTCCCGTCGTCGCTGAGGGGTTCTGCGTCCCTGACCAGCCTCGCTCGGTCGCGGCGGGACGTCCAGCCCCGGCGCCCAGCGTTGACGGCCTGTTGATTCGGCGTATAAACCCGGTCAATAGGTTCGGTCGGCACTGAGTTCGGGGGTGAACGATGCTGATCAGCAATCTGGCCCAGTGGGAGCCGGAGGACCACGAGCAGGTCGAGGAGCAGACCGTGGGTGGCCTGCTGCGCTGGGCCGCTGCCGAAGCACCGGACCAGACGGCGCTGATCGAGGGGGTGGCCGATCCGGCCGCCCGCCGCCGCTGGACCTACCGCGCGTTGCTGGCCGAGTCCGAGCAGGTGGCCCGGGCCCTGGCCGCCCGGTTCCGGCCGGGCGAGCGGGTCGCGGTGTGGGCCAGCAACATCCCGGAGTGGCTGCTGCTGGAGTTCGGCACCGCCCTGGCCGGCCTGACCCTGGTCACGGTCAACCCGGCCCTGCGCGAGGCCGAGGTGCGGCACGTGCTGGCCGACAGCCAGGCCGCCGGGCTGTTCCTGCTCCGCGAGTACCGCGGCATCTCGATGGCCGGCACGCTCAGCCGGGTGCGCGCGGACCTGCCGGACCTGCGCGAGGTGGTGTTCTTCGACGACTGGGACCGCTTCCGGGCCAGCGGGACCGCGGACACGGCCCTGGCCGAGGCCCAGCCGGGCGACCCGGCCCAGGTCCAGTACACCTCGGGCACCACCGGGCCGCCCAAGGGCGCGGTCCTGTCCCACCGGGGCATCGTCAACAACGCCCGGCTGTCCTACGGCCCGGCCATGGGCATGGTCCCCGGCGACGTGTTCGTCAACCCGATGCCGCTGTTCCACACGGCCGGCTGCGTGCTGGGCACGCTGTCGGTGGTGGCCACGCTGGGCGCCCAGGTGCTGGTGCCGGCCTTCGAGCCCGGGCTGGTCCTGGAGCTGACCGAGACCGAGGGCAGCTTCGTGTTCGGCGGGGTGCCGACCATGCTGGTGGCGCTGCTCCGGCACCCGGCCTTCGACCCGGCCCGGCTGACCTCGGTCCGGGTCGCGCTTTCGGGCGGGGCCGGCGTGCCACCCGAGCTGATCCAGCAGGTGGAGTCGTCGCTGGGGATCCCGTTCACGGTGATCTACGCCCAGACCGAGGCGTCGCCCGGCATCACCATGGGCCGGACCGACGACACCCCGGAGGACCGAGCCCATACCGTCGGCCGCCCGCTGCCGCGCACCGAGGTCAAGATCATCGACGCGGCCAGCGGCCGGACCGTGGCTCCGGGCGAGACCGGTGAGCTGTGCACCCGCGGCTACCACGTCATGCTCGGCTACCTGGGCGACGTCGCCCAGGCCGTGGACGACGACGGCTGGCTGCACACCGGTGACCTGGCCGTCATGGACGACCGCGGCTACTCCCGCATCGTGGGCCGCCTCAAGGAGATGATCATCCGCGGCGGGGAGAACATCTACCCGTGGGAGATCGAGCAGGTCCTCCTCGCCCACCCGGACGTGATCGAAGCGGCGGTGGTCGGCGTCCCCGATCCCTACTGGGGCGAGCAGGTCGCCGCCGTCATCCGCCTGCAGGGCGAGGTGACCGACGATGAGCTGGCCGCCTTCTGCCGGGACCGGCTGGCCCGGCACAAGGTCCCCAAGCGCTGGCACCGGACCGACGCCCTGCCCCTGACCGGCTCCGGCAAGGTCATGAAGCACGTGCTGCGCGAGCAGCTGGCCCAGACCCCCGCCGGCTGACCCCAGACTCCCGCCAGCTGCCCGCAATATTGGACATAGCACGCAAATGGGGTGTTGGCGAATGTGATCTGGATTACTCTCGGGTTAGCTACTCGAGAGGGGAGCTCGCCATGTGCCGAGGCGGTCGCCTGGTCGCAGACTTCATGGCCGGCGCCGATGCCCGGCCCGCCGTACCGGAAGAGCTCGACGAGCATCTGACCGTGACCGTGGACGGGCAGTGGGTGGTGTGGGCCTACAAGCTGGCCCGGCCGGAGGGTGAGCTGTTCGTCCCGCTCACCGGCGGCCCGGGCTACCCGGCCGACGCCCGGGCCGGATGCCGGCTGTGGGACACCCACGATGCGCCCGACCCGGGGTGCTCCTGCGGCTTCCACGCCCTGTCCGACCGGAACCTGCCCGGACTCCCCGCCCCGGGCCCCTTCGCGGCGCTGACCGTCGCGTTGTCCGGGCGGGTGCTGGCCTTTGACTGGCGTGGCCCGGGGACGCTGTGGCGAGCGGAGCGGCAGACCGTGGTCCGCGTCGAGCAGCCGGACTGGTCCGGCTGGGAGACCCGGTACGGCCCGGCGTCCCGCTCCGGGCGGCCCGATCGGGTCCCCCGGGAACGCCGGCGTCCCGACGACCCCGAGGGTCGCCTCGCCGCCGTCGCCGGTGCGGCGCCGCGGGATTCGGGGCCGGTGCGGCTGCGCCTGGCCGCCTCCGCCCCGGTGCTGCCGGTGAGCCACGACGACGCCGGCTGGTGCCTGGAGTCCGGCGACTCCCGTCCGCTGGAGCGCTCACCGGCCGCCCTGGTCCTGGCCTAGCGCGGGTCCCGGTCGCCGGTCAGGTCTGGGGCACGGTGGCGTAGGCCCGGGTGGCGAAGGTGCCGGTGCCCACGATCGGGATCGGCGCCGCCGTGAACCGGAACCCGGTCGGCGGTAGCTGCCCGAGCCCGGTGAGGTGCTCGACGATCGGGATGCCCGCCCGGAGCAGGATCGAGTGGGCCGGACGGTGGCCGCCGCTTTCGGTGTCGCCTTCGGTGTCGTCGATGTTGACCGCGTCGATGCCGACCAGCCGGGCGCCGTGTTCGGCCAGCCAGCTGGCCCCGGCTTCGGTCAGGTAGGACGCGCCGGTGGCGTAGCCCGGCTCGCCCCAGTGGGCGTCGCCGCCGGTGTGCAGCAACACCGCCCGCCCGGCCACGTCCAGCGCGGCCAGGGCGCCGACGTCCACGGCTCTGGTCCCGGAGCCGGCGGTCCGGGCCAGCACCGCCGGGAGGTCCACGCAGGACTCCAGCGGCAGCCCGGCCAGGTCGGTTCCGTCCGCGTACCGGTGGAACGGGCTGTCCAGGTAGGTGCCGGTGTTGCCGACCATGGTGATGGTGTCGATCTGGAACTCGGTCCCGGCCGCGTACCGTCGCCGGGACTGCTCGCGGGTCAGGTACGGCCCGATCTCCGGCGCGGGCAGCCCCGGATAGGTGATCATCCCGTCGGTGATCGGGTGGCTGAGGTCGACGACCTTCGTCGCGCCGGTCCCCGCCCCGGCCGGCCGGTCGGCCGGCCCGCCGCGCGTCCCCTTGTGCGCCTCGGCGAACACGCTGACGTTGCTCAGCTCGACCGACCCCACCATGAGCAGGTTCAGCGAGGCCACGAACAGATCGCCGACCTCCTGCTCGCCCACGTCCGGCCCCGGCACATCCACCCGGAACCCGTCGGCCCGCAGCCCGCCCCCGTTGGAAAACGTCACCACCGCGTCGAACTGCGCCCGGTACTCAGTGTCGGCCATGACCCCATGATTCACGATTGCGCCGCTGAGGGCTGGACAGCCGGGTCAGGGGGCGGCGGCGACCAGGACGCAGATGTCGTCGTCGGGCTCGGTGCCGTCCAGCATGCCGTCGGCCAGGGCCTGGCTCAGCTCGGTGGGCGGCAGGTCCCGCGACGCGGCGGCCAGCTCGGCCAGCCGGGCCAGCCCCACGTCGGGCGACTCGCCCCGCCGCTCGTACAGGCCGTCGGTGTACATGATCATCAGGTCGCCGGCCGTCAGCCGGGTGGTGGCCGCCTGCCGGGGCGCGGGGGCGATCCCGATCGGCAGCCCGCGGCCGCCGTCCAGGTAGCTGGTGCTCCCGTCGGCGTGCACGACGAGGATCGGCGGGTGCCCGGCGGTGGCGTAGCTGAGCTCGCCGGTGGCCAGGTCCAGCCGGGCCGCGGCCACGGTGGCGCATTCGGCGCCGCTGATCCGCCCGGCGATCACGTCGGCCCGGCCCAGCAGGGCGGCGGGATCGGGCACGAACGGGGCGGTGGCGTGGATCGCGCTCCGCAACTGGCCCATGGCGGTGGTGGCGTTCAGGTTGTGCCCGACGGCATCCCCGACCACGAACACCGCTTGCCCGTCGTCCAGCGCGATGACGTCGTACCAGTCGCCGCCCACCTGCAGTTCGGCCGCGGCCGCCCGGTAGGTCACGCCGACCGGCAGGCCCGGGACCTCGTCGGCATGGCCGAGCATGGCCAGCTGGAGCTCGACCGCGGTCTGGTGCTCGCGGATGGCCAGCCGCCGTTCCGCGGACACGTCCTGGACCACGATCATCACCCGGTTGGGCGCGACCCGGACGGCCTGCATTTCCAGGCAGGCGTCCCGGTCGGCGCCGGCCGGAATCAGCATCCGCCGCCCGGCCGCCAGCGGCCCGAGCCGGTCCGGGTCGGTGGCGATCACGTCCACCATTTCCGGCGCCACCCGGCGCAGCAGCGGGAACAGCTGGGACAGGTCATCGGCGCCGATGACCGGCGCCAGCAGCCGCACCGCGGCCGGGTTGACCATCTGGACGATGCCGGCATCGTCGGTCTCGAACAGGCCCGCCGGGCACTGGTAGAAGAACTGCCGCAGGTACAGCAGCTCCCTCAGCTCCGGGGCCACGGTCTGCTCCGGAGCTGAGCCGGGCCGGTGCGGGCCGGCCGTGGGCCCGCTCACCGCAGTCGCACCGCCAGGTACTGCCGGGCCGAGCCACGCCGGGCCATCAGCCGGAGCCGGACCGGGGTCGGCGACATCCGGTAGGTGAAGACGTAGTCCAGCTGCTCGTCCAGGTCCTGGTCCTGGGCGGCGCAGTCCTGGTACCGCTGGGCGATCAGGTAGTTGTTGGTGCAGGGGCCGACCTCGATGAAGAAGTTCCGCCCGACCACCTCGTCGACGGGCAGGCCGGACAGCTTGGACTCGGCCTGGTTGTAGCCGGTCACGCCGCCGTCCCGGTCCATCACGATCAGCCCGAACTCGAGGTCGTCGATGCGGTCGACCGGCGCGGACTCCAGCGCATCCAGCAGCCCGGGGTCCCCGAACTGCCAGGTCGCCACGGCACCCTCCGGTGCCCGTCCCTGACCTGTGTCGACGTTCATCTACGGCATCATCCTGACCCTGCTCGGCGGTGGGTGGGGAGCTTCCCCGGTCACTCCAGGTCTATCAGGTTTGGCTCGACATTTGCTGACGGACAAATGTGGGGAGGCTGACTCCGCGCGCTCAGGCGGCCCGGCGCCAGGCGTCGGCGATGGCGGTGTAGCTGGCGATCCGGCGGTCCCGGCCCAGGCTCGGGGTGACGACCACGATCTCGTCCACCTGGGCCTGCTCCTTCATCTCGCGCAGGCGCTCGGCCACGGCCTTGGGCTCGCCGGTCACCATCCGGCCGTCGTCCTGCCGGGAGGCCCGGAACTCGGCCGACCGGGACATCTTCAGCACTTCCTCCGGGCGCAGCGGCTCGCGGATGTTGAGCCGCAGGTTCTGCATGGTCAGGGTCCAGGCCGCCTCGAAGTCCAGCACGGCTTCTTCATCCTCGCTGGCGAAGGCCAGCACGGACATGGCCGAGTACGGCTCCTGCCCGACCGAGCTGGGGGTGAACTCGCGCCGGTACTGCCGCAGCGCCTCGAAGGCCAGATCCGGGCTCATGTGGTGGGCGAACACCGCGCTCATCCCGTTGATGGCGGCGAACTTGGGGCCGTACTGGCTGGAGCCGAGCACGAACAGTTCGGGCCGCTCGTCGATGGCGGGGGCGGCGACCATGCCCCGGTACGGGTGCCCCTCGGGGAACCCGTCACCCAGGAACGCCAGCAACTGGCCGACCTGGCCGGGAAACTCGGCGGCGGGGTCGGTGTTCATGCCCCGCCGCAGCGCGTGGGCGGTGATCGGGTCGGTGCCCGGGGCCCGGCCCAGGGCCAGGTCGATCCGGCCCGGGTACATGGCCAGCAGGGTGCGGAACATCTCGGCCACCTTGAGCGGCGCGTGGTTCGGCAGCATGATGCCGGCCGCGCCGACCCGGATGCGGTCGGTCTGGGCCCCGATGTGCGCGGTCAGCAGTTCGGGGGCGCTGCAGGCCAGGCTGTTCATGTTGTGGTGCTCGGAGACCCAGTAGCGCCGG
Source organism: uncultured Actinomycetes bacterium (assembly GCA_963828445.1). Lineage (GTDB taxonomy): Bacteria > Actinomycetota > Actinomycetes > Streptosporangiales > Streptosporangiaceae > Bog-532. The sequence continues at coordinate 66,304 of CAWHFP010000016.1, read as the reverse complement.
TAGCCCGCGGCCTCGACGGCCTGGGCGATCCGCACCGCCCCGGCGATGGACGCCGAGGCACTCTCGCCGTACTCGATCCCGACGAAGTCGAGCACGCCCAGCGGCAGGGTCGGCTCGGGAGGGGTTTCTTCAGCAGCACTCACGTCCGGTGGCAACCGGCCTGGCCGCGGGCGCATTCCCCGCCAAACCGCTGTAACACCGGGTCCCTAGGATGGCCGCACTGTGGACTCGAAAATGGGCGCCGGCGAGGACGCCCGGGCTGCGGCCAACGATCGAGCCCAGTAATTTATCGAAGGTCTGGATCCGGAGTTCCGGGCCAGGGCCGGGCGGCCTGGGCCCCGGCGCTCAGGAGACCCCCGTGGGCGACGTGGCCGGGGGGCGGAAGGCGGCGAACGGGTTGGTGACCACCAGGGTGCGGGCCGCGAAGCGGTAGAGGGTGGCGGGGCGGCCGCCGGCTGAGGTGGGGCGGGCCGCCTCGTGGGTGGGCTCGATGACCTCGCGGCGGGTCAGGATGCGCTGCAGGTTGGTGGCCGAGATCGCGTGCCCCACCGACGCGGCGTAGATGTCGCGTAGCTGGGCGACGGTGAACGTCTCCGGGGCCAGCGCGAAGCCGATGTTGGTGTAGGAGAGCTTGGCCCGCAGCCGGTCGCGGCCCGACCGGGCCAGCGAGCCGTGGTCGAACGCGGTCGGCGGCAGGTCCGCCACCGGATGCCAGGCGGTGTCCGCCGGCACCCGGGGCTCGTGGTCGGCCGACACCAGGGCCAGGTAGGCGGTGGCCAGCACCCGACCGCGCGGGTCCCGCTGGGGATCGGACCGGGTTTCCAGCTGCTCCAGGTGCGCGATGTCGGTCAGGTCGACCTTGGTGGCCAGGTGCCGGCTCAGCGAGGTCCCCAGCCGCTCGTCCGCGGCCAGCGGACCGCCCGGCAGGGCCCACATCCCCTCGAACGGCGGCTCGGCCCGGCGCCACAGCAGTACCTGCAGCCGCCCGTCGCGGACCTGCAGCACCACCGCCAGCACCTCGTGCGCGAACCGCGGCTCATCGTTAGCCACGCCCGCATCGTATCGGCGCCCCGACGCGCAACCGGACTCCCGGGCCCCCCGCCCCCGGGCACCATCGCCGCGGCCATGACGAGCACCACCCCACCTTCGGTGAAATTGGTTTTTGACTCATAGGCGAAAACAGTTTTACACTCCAAGTCTAAAACCTCATGGGAGAGGAGCAGCCCGTGATCAGCGACGAGGCGCTCACAACCGGACCGCCCGGCGACGGCCGTCCCCGACGACTGGGCCCAGGAAGTACGGCGGCTGGCCCGGGACCGGGACGCGGTGATCCTGGCCCACAACTACCAGTCCCCCGAGATTCAGGACGTGGCCGACCACGTGGGGGACTCGCTGGCCCTGTCCCGGCTGGCCGCGGCCAGCACCGCCCGGACCATCGTGTTCGCCGGCGTGTACTTCATGGCCGAGACGGCCAAGATCCTGGCCCCGGACAAGACGGTGCTGATCCCGGAACGCCAGGCGGGCTGTTCCCTGGCCGACACCATCACCGCCGACCAGCTGCGGGCCTGGAAGGCCGAGCACCCGGGCGCCGCCGTGGTCGCCTACGTGAACACCTCGGCCGAGGTCAAGGCCGAGGCCGACCTGTGCTGCACCTCGTCGAACGCGGCCGCCATCGTGGCCTCGATCCCGGCCGAACGCGAGGTGCTGTTCCTGCCCGACCAGTTCCTGGGCGCCCACGTCCGCCGGGTCACCGGCCGGGACAACCTGCAGGTGTGGATGGGCGAGTGCCACGTGCACGCCGGGATCAGCCCGGCCGAGCTGCGCCGCCGGGCCACCGCCGATCCCCGGGCCGAGCTGTTCATCCACCCCGAGTGCGGCTGCTCGACCCCGGCGCTGTGGCAGGCCGGGCAGGGTGACCTGCCGGCCGAGCGCACCCGGGTGCTGTCCACCGGCGGGATGCTCGACGCGGCCCGGACCACCACCGCGCCGACCGTGCTGGTGGCCACCGAGACCGGCATGCTGCACCAGCTGCGGCAGGCCAACCCCCGGGTCCGGTGGGAGCCGGTCAACCCGGGCGCGGTCTGCCAGTTCATGAAGATGACCACCCCGGCCTCGCTGCTGCGCTGCCTGCGCGACGGCACCACCGAGGTGCAGGTGCCGGCCGAGATCGCGGCCCGGGCCCGGCGCGCGGTCCAGGCCATGATCGCGGCCCCCGGGGCCGGCGCGTCCGCGGGGGCGGCGCCGGCCCCGGCGGGGGTGGCGGAATGAGCGCCGCCCCGGCCGCCCCGCGCCCGCTGCCGCCGCCCGGGCCGGCCCGGTGGGAGCTGCGCGCCGACGTGCTGGTCGTGGGCTCGGGCGCGGCCGGTATCGCCACCGCCCTGGCCGCGGCCCAGGCGGGCCGGGACGTGCTGCTGATCAGCAAGGACGACCTCGGCGGCGGGGCCACCCCGCTGGCCCAGGGCGGCCTGGCCGCCGCCCTCGGGCCCGGCGACCACCCGGCCCTGCATGAGCACGACACGCTGACCGCCGGGGCCGGGCTGTGTGACCCGGACGCGGTGGCCACCCTGGTCACCGAGGCGCCGGACGAGATCGCGCGCCTGGCCGGGCTGGGGGCCCGGCTGAACACCCGGGCCCTGCACCGGGAGGGCGGCCACCGGCTGCCCCGGATCGTGCACGCGGGCGGGGACGCGATCGGCGCCGAGGTGCACCGGGTCCTGACCGCGGCCCTGCGGTCCAGCCCGGTGCGGATCCTCACCCACTGCGTGGCCCTGGACGCGCTGACCGGGGCCGGCGGCCCAATGGGATGCACGGTGGGGGGCGTGCTGGCCGGGGTCATCGACCCGGACGGGACCCTGCGGGCCGGGACGATCACCGCCCGGGCCGTGGTCCTGGCCACCGGGGGGTTCGGCCAGGCCTACGCCACCACCAGCAGCCCGGCCGGGGTGACCGGCGACGGCCTGGCCCTGGCCGCCCGGGCCGGGGCGGCGGTCCAGGACGTGGAGTTCGTGCAGTTCCACCCGACCGTGCTGTGGCAGCCCGGGGCGCACGGGCAGTCCCCGCTGATCACCGAGGCCCTGCGCGGAGCCGGAGCGGTGCTGCTCGACCGGGCGGGCCGCCCGGTCATGGCCGGCCGCCACCCGCTCGGCGACCTGGCCCCGCGGGACGTGGTGTCGGCGGCCATGCAGGAGGCGCTGGAAGCCGATACCGAATCCGGCCCGGGGGCCAGCCACCTGTGGCTGGACGCCACCGGGCTCGGCCGCGAGGTGCTGGAACGGAACTTCCCCACCGTGCTCGGCCTGTGCCGGGCCCGCGGCATCGACCCGGTCACCGAGCCGATCCCGGTCGCGCCCGGCGCCCACTACACCTGCGGCGGGGTGCGGGCCGACATGACCGGGCGCACCTCGTTGCCGGGCCTGCTCGCGGTGGGGGAGGTCGCCTCCACCGGGGTGCACGGCGCCAACCGGCTGGCCTCCAACTCGGTGACCGAGGCGCTGATCGCCGGGCGCCGGGCCGGGGCGCGGCTGGGTACGGAGCTGCCTCCGGCCGCGGGCCCGCTGCGGCTGGCAGCGGCGGCGTTCGGGGCCGAACCGGCCGGGCGCGGAGTGGACCCGGCCGCGCGGGCGCCCCTGGCCCGGGCCATGTCGCGGTACGCGGGCGTGCTCCGCGACCGGGACGGCCTGGAGCAGCTGCTCGGCCAGCTGGATCAGGCCCCGGCCGCCGCTTCCGGCGCGGGTCCGGTGCCGCTGGACCTGGCCACGGTCGAGGCGACCAACCTGCACCTGGCTTCGGTGCTGGTCACCGTGGCCGCGCTGACCCGCACCGAGAGCCGTGGCTGCCACCGCTGGCACGCCGCGGAAGCGATCAACACCACCGACAACGCGCGCCACTCGGTGCTCCGGCTCGACCCGGAGCTGACCGTGAGCGCGCGCCCGGTCCTGACGGAACAAGGAGCTGCCTGATGCTTGGTCACCTCACCACCGAACTTCTGCTGACCGCGGGCCTGGATCCGGCCGAGGTGGAGCAGATCGTCGGCACCGCCCTGGACGAGGACCTCAGGTACGGCCCCGACGTCACCTCGGCCGCGACCGCACCGGCCGGCGCCCGGGCCGAGGCCGGAGTGGTGGCCCGGCAGCCGGGCACGCTGGCCGGCCTGCCGGTGGCGCTGGCCGTCCTCGAGCTGGCCGGGCTGCCGGCCGAGGGGGTCAAGCTGCTCGCGGCCGACGGAGACCGGCTGGCCGCCGGCACCGAGGTGCTGCGCATCGACGCCCCGCTGCGCGAACTGCTGGGCGCCGAACGGACGCTGCTGAACTTCCTCACCCACCTGTCCGGGGTGGCCACCGCCACCCGGGCCTGGGCCGACGCGCTGGCCGGCACCGGCTGCGTGGTCCGCGACACCCGGAAGACCCTGCCCGGCCTGCGCAGCCTGGAGAAGTACGCCGTCCGCTGCGGCGGCGGCCAGAACCATCGCCTGGGTCTGGGCGACGCCGCCCTGATCAAGGACAACCACGTGGTGGCGGCGGGCGGCATCACTGCGGCCATCGCGGCCGTCCGGGCCACCGCCCCCACCCTGCCGCTGGAAGTCGAGTGCGACACCCTGGATCAGGTGCGCGAGGCCCTGACCGCCGGGGCCCGGCTGATCCTGCTGGACAACATGGACCCGGCCCGGCTGCGGGCCGCGGTCGCCCTGGCCGCGGCGTACCCGGACGTCCGCCTGGAAGCCAGCGGCGGCCTGCACCTCGGCCAGGCCCGCGAGGTCGCCGCCACCGGGGTGGACTTCGTGTCGGTCGGGGCCCTGACCCACTCCAGCCCCGCCCTGGACCTGGGGCTCGACCTCGGCCTGGACCTGGCCGCCACCCCCGGCTGAGCCCGCGGGGCCGGGCCGCGTCCCGTCTACCGACCGTCACGGGGCCTCACTCAATGAGACGGTCACGGATTGCCGAACATCGGTCGCCGTCAACCGCTTTCCGGCAATTGATCATTGAGATAGGTCACATTGGGCTGTGCACAAGATGTGGATGACTTGTGCAAAAGACGCCCGGGGCTGTGTGCGTGGGCGTATTTTCTGGGGAAGGAAGCCCTTGTCTCCCCGGGCTTCCGTGGTTAAACGGGTCTTATTGTCCACACCCCTGTGGATAGGACAAAGACAGGAACTGTCCAGGTATCACGCCGTTACAAATTGTAAGTAAATGAAACGGCTACCCGTTCTTTATTCCACTGTTATTTAATATCAGGACCGTAAAAGGTTCACGCGGGGAGATGGAACCAGCGGCCGACGCGGAGGGAGGCCAGCCCATCCGGCGGGCGCAAGTGCCCTGACCAGTGGCACGGCGAACGCCCGACAGCAGGGGAAGGCTCTCGTATGAAGATCAGGCTCCAGCCGGACGGCCCGAGTATGCGCGAACCGAGCGAGTCCGAGATGGACGACTGGCTCGCGAACCTACGCGAAGACGACGCGGCCGAGCCAGCCGACACGCCCACGGCGACCGAAGCCGAGCAATTCCGCGCCGACCAGGCCGAGTCCGGCGCGCCCGCCCCCGAGGCGGGCACCGGGCCGCACCGTGCCCTCCAGGACACCGGGCCGCAGCGCGTCCACCCGGGGGCCGGGTCGCCGGGGGCCGACTCGCCCGCGGGCACCGGGCCCTACCGGGTCCCGGAAACTTCCGGCTACGCCGGGTCCCGCGGATCGGGTGAGTCCGCGACGGCCACCGGGCCGCACGAGCTGATCACGACCTCCGGCAGCACGGGTCCGTTCGCGATCCTGCCCCCCAAGACGGACCAGCCCTACGCCTCGGACCCGGCCGGCTCGGGTGCCCTGCCGGTGCTGAGCGCACCTGCCGCCGAGGCGGCGGTAGGCCCCGACGCGACCGATGAGACCGACGATGGGGCGCCTCAGGCCGAAGCCACGGCCTGGCCTCACGATGACGGCGACGCGGCTCCCGAGACCAGTGGTCTTGGTGAGGCCGATGGTGGCACTGGGTTCGCGTCGGCTGACGCTCCGGCGACCGGGTCCTGGGCGCCCGAGACCGACGCGGCTGACGCCGGGTCCTGGGCACCCGACACCGAGACGGCCGACGCTGAGACGCCCGACGCCTGGACTCCCGGGCCGTGGGCGCCGGGGGCCGAGACCGCCGACGCCGAGTCTCCCGAGCCGTGGGCTCCGGAAGCTCAGGCCGACGAGGCCGCGCCCGCCGACGGCAGGACGGCCGAAGGAGCGTGGGCTCCCGGACCGTGGACCCCGAGGCCCCAGGCCGACGAGACCGCGCCGCCGACGCCGGGACGGCCGAAGGAGCGTGGGCTCCCGGACCGTGGACCCCGAGGGCTCAGGCCGACGAGGCCGGGACCGCCGACGCGGGGACGGCCGAAGGAGCGTGGGCTCCTGGACCGTGGACCCCGACGGCTCAGGCCGATGAGGCCGCGCCACGACTGACGGGAGCGGCTGAAGGAGCGTGGGCTCGCCAGGACCGTGGACCCCGGACGGCCCCAGGTCGACGAGAGCGCGCCCGCCGACGCGGCGACGGCTGGGCCCTGGGCCGCTGAGGCCGCGCCCGCCGAGGCCAGCGTGGCCGGGATCGGGCCCGCCGAGATCGACGCGCCCGAGATCGGACCGGCCGAGATCGGGCCGGCCGAGGACGACGTGGTCGCGGCGGCGAGCGAGCCGCCGGCCGCGGCGGCACCCGTGGCGCCTGCGCCCGTGGCACCGGCTGCGCCCGTCGCTCCGGGCCCGGCCGCCGGGAGCGGCGAGTACCGGGTGGTGCCGGTCGGGCGCCGCCGGATGCTGATCCCGGGCGGGCCGCCCCCGGCGCCGAGCGAGACGCCGGTGCGGGCCCTGATCGGGGAGCAACTCCGGACCCCGATCGTGTGGTGTGAGCTCGAGCGGACCTGCATCTCCTGGCACGCCGACCGGGAAGCGCTCGGGGTGGCCGACGTGCGGGCCCGGGCCATCGCGGCCGGCTGGCGGGTCGACGCGCTGGGGCGGCTGGCCTGCCCGCAGTGCCAGCAGACCTCGAACGCGTTCCGGACCACGCAGCCGGTGGTGCCGTGGAATCGCGCCTACGCCCTGACCATGGCCGCCCGCCAGGCCGCGCGCCAGGGCAACTACCAGTACCCGCAACCAGCGTTCTATCCACGATGAGCATCGGTAGCAAATTAATGATCTCTGAGGGTGCCACGCTGGCGGCGGCCATGACCGACCTGGCCAGCGGCGACTGGCGTTCGGTGCCCGACCCCGGGCTGCTGGGCTGGTCGTGCCTGCCCGAGATCGCCCTGCATTCGTTCGGCGCCGACGCCGGGCTGGTCTACGCCGCCCGCGAGTTCACCTCGGCCACCCTGTACCGCTGGGGCGCCGGCGCCCGGCGCGACGACATCGCCGTCGTGGTGTCCGAACTGCTGACCAACGCCCTGCGGCACGGCCTGCCGCGGCTGCCCGAGCTCAGCGACGTGCCGCCGCAGCACCCGATCCGGCTCGGCCTGCGGCAGACCGGCCCCTGGGTCCTGTGCGCGGTCGCGGACCCGAGCCAGGCCGTCCCGGTCCCCCGCGTCCCCGGCTCGTTCGCCGAGACCGGCCGCGGCCTGCACATCATCCGGGCTCTCAGCGACACCTGGGGCTACACCACCCCCGACGCCACCGGCAAGGTCGTCTGGGCCACCTTCACCTACCGCTGACCCGAGCTCGTTCCAATAGAGGCGATGGTGCCATCGCCCATACTCTTATATGGGTAATCGGCCATCGATCATGCGGAGCCGCGGGGCACCCGGGGCGTGTGGGGCCAGTGTGGCGCGCGTGGTGCGTGGGACGCGGGTGGGCTGGAGGCTCGCGGGGCGCAGGTGGGCTAGGGCTCGCGGGGCGCGGGTGGTTGGGGCCCGCGGGGCGCAGGTGGGCTGGGGGCCTGCGGGGTCAGGCGATGATGACTTCGACGCCGGCGTCTTGGAGGCGGGCGGAGTCTTCGGGGGGGATGGCGGCGTCGGTGACCAGGGCGTCGATCTCGCGGGCGGTGCAGATCCGGGCGAACGCGCGGCGGCCCGCCTTGGAGCTGTCGGCCACGATGACCACCCGGGCCGCCTGCCGGGCCATGAGCTGGTTGATGCTGGCCTCGCCCTCGTGGTGGGCGGTGGCCCCGCCGGCCGCGTCGATGCCGTCGACGCCGATGAAGGCGATGTCCAGGGCGACCTGTTCCAGCACGCCGGTGGCCAGCGGGCCGGTCAGCTCGTAGGACTGGGGCCGGGCCACGCCGCCGGTGGCCACGATCTTGATGTGCTGGCGGACGGCCAGCTCGGTGGCGATGTTGAGGGCGTTGGTCACCACCGTGACCGCGGGAGCCGGGGTGCCGTTGCTCAGGTCGGGCCGCATGGCCAGGGCCCGGGCCACCTCGGTGGTGGTGGTGCCGCCGTTCATCCCGGCCACCTGCCCCGGGCGGACCAGGGCCGCGGCCACGGCGGCGATGCGCTGCTTCTCGGTCGGGTGCTTCTCGCTCTTGTAGCGGAGCGGCAGGTCGTAGGTGACGCCCTGGGCCACGGCGCCGCCGCGGATGCGGGTCAGCATCTGCTGGCCGGCCAGCTCGTCGAAGTCCCGCCGCACGGTGGCCGGGGATACCCGGAGGGCCTTGGCCGCGTCTTCGACCTGGAGCTGGCCCGCGGTGGCCAGCAGCTCCAGCAGCTCGTTCCAGCGCCGGTACCGGCTCACCCGCCCCCTCCGTTCCGTCGCGAAAGCTCAGCGACCATCACATTAGACCGGAGCCGGGTGTAATCGCCGGAATCGAACTCGCCCGCCACCGGGGCCAGGGCGGCCGCGGTGCCCAGCGCGGCCGCGTCGCGGAGCCGGTCCGGCCAGGGCTGGCCGGTGACCAGGCCCCAGGTCAGGCCGGCCACCACCGCGTCCCCGGCCCCGGTCGGGTTGACCGCCTCCACCGCCGGGGGGATGGCCTGCCAGCCACCGTCGCCGGTGACCGCGCGCAGCCCGGCCGGGCCGAGCGAGACCACCACCGCCGCCGCGCCCGCGTCCCGCAGGCTGGCCGCGGCTTCGAGCACGGCCGGGTGGCCGGTCCCGTCACCGTCCCGGCTGAGGGCCAGGCTGAGCGACCGGCCGGCCAGGTCCTCCAGTTCGTCCAGGTTGGGCTTGACCACGGCCGGACCGGCCGCGACCCCCAGCCGCAGCGCGTCGCCGTGCGCGTCCAGTACTACAGGAACGCCCGTACTCGCGTGGCCAGAGAGTCTGGTGTTGCTGGAGTGAATGGTGGGGCTGGAGGTGGCTGGGAGGCTGGTTCTGGCGCCGGCCGCACGCGCCTCGTTGATCAGCGTGGCGTAGGTGTCCGGGGGCAATCCGGGTGGCAGGCTGCCGGACAGGACCACGGCCCGGGCGCCGGCCACCGACCTTCGATAAATATCAAGGAAGGCCTGGAACTCGGCCACCTCAACCGTGGGGCCGGGCTCGTTGAACAGGGCGGACGTACCGCGCGCCTGATCGAGCACCGCGAACGTGCGCCGGGTCTCGCCCGCGATCGGGGTCAGGTCGGCCGGCACCGCCAGCTCGGCCAGCCCGGACCGGACCGCGCCGCCGGTGACCCCGCCGGCCAGGCCCAGGACCAGCACGTCGGCGCCGAGGGCGAGCAGGGTCCGGGCCACGTTGAGGCCCTTGCCGCCGGGGCGGACGTCGACCGCGCGGGGCCGGTTGACCCCGGACCAGTTCACCGTCGGGACGTGATGGGTGATGTCCAGGGCGGGGTTGAGGCAGACGACCAGGATCACGGGCCGGGCCGCTTCAGGTGCCGGCCAGGCCGGTGGCGGCCACCGACCGGACGAAGAACCGCTGGGCCACGATGAACACGACCAGCATCGGCAGCAGGCTCATGACGTTGGCCGCCATCAGCAGCGTCCACTCGGTCTCGTGCGAACCCTGGAACGTGGCCAGCCCCAGCGGCAGGGTCATCTGGTTGGTGGAGGTGACCGCGATCAGCGGCCACAGGAAGTTGTTCCAGGAGTCGAGCAGGGTCAGCGCGGTCAGCGTGGCCAGCGCCGGTTTGGCCAGCGGCAGCACGATCCGGATCAGCACGGTGAGGCGGCTGGCCCCGTCGACCCGGGCCGATTCCTCGTACTCCAGCGGCAGGGTACGGAAGAACTGGCGCAGGAAGAAGATGCCGAACGCGGTGGCCGCGTTGGGCAGGATCAGCGCGCCGATGTGGTTGATGCCCACGCCGGCCAGCACGTGCACGCCCAGCCACTTCACGATGATGAACTGCGGGATCATCGTGACCTGGAACGGGACCATCAGCGTGGCCATGATCACCACGAACAGGGCGGTCCGGCCCAGGAAGCGGAACCGGGCGAAGGCGTAGCCGGCCAGCGAGCACAGGACCAGGTTGGCCAGCACGGTGACCACCGCGACGATCAGGCTGTTCAGGAACCAGCGGCCGAACGGCCCGGCCTGCAGCGCGCTGATGTAATTGCCGAACTTCAGGATGTGCGGGGTCAGCAGGGGCGGGAAGTGCAGCGCCTCGGCCTGGGTCTCGACCGAGGTCAGCAGCAGCCACAGGAACGGGAAGATCAGGATGATGGTGGCCGGGATCAGCACCAGGTGCCAGGGGCTGAACGGCAGCCGCCGCCGGCGCCGGGGCGGGACCGGGGCGTCGTCACGAGCGACGCCGGGGGCCGGGACCGCGGTCATGACCGGTAGTGCGTGAATCGGCGGCCGACCCGGAACTGGATCGCCGTGACCACGAGGATGATGAGGAACAGGAAGTAGGCGATGGCCGAGGCGTAACCGAAGTTGAAGTTCTGGAACGCCTGCTCGTACAGGTAGTAGACGAGCACGGTGGTCGCGTTGAGCGGGCCGCCCTTGGTACTGAGGTACACCTCGTCGAACAACTGCAGGGCGTTGATGGTCAGCCACACGGCCAGGAACAGCGAGGCCGGGCTGAGCAGCGGCAGCGTCACCTTGCGGAACGTCTGCCACGGGCCGGCCCCGTCCAGCGCGGCCGCCTCCATCAGGTTCTGCGGGACGCCCTGCAGCGCGGCCAGGTAGATGATGACCGCGAACCCGGTCCAGCCCCAGATGGTCATGGCCACGATCACGTACAGGGCCTCGGACGGGTTGTTCAGGAACTGCTGCTGCGGCAGGCCGAGCAGGCTGAACCCGTAGTTGACGATGCCGTAGGACGGGTCGAACAGCCAGATGAAGACGATGGCCTCGCTGATCGTGGAGATGGCCATGGTCGCGTAGGCCGCGGTCCGGTACAGCGAGATGCCACGGATCTTGCGGTTCATGGCCACGGCCAGGAACAGGCCGACGATCATCGTGCCCGGCACGAACAGCACGGTGTAGATGAGCGTGTGCCCGATGGCCTGGGCCACCACCGGGTCGTGCACCATCTGCCGGTAGTTCTTCAGCCCCACGAACGGGCTGGGACCGCCCTGCAGGTGCGAGTTCTGGAACGACATGATCGCCGACCAGATGATCGGCGCCGCCCCGAACAGCAGGATGATCGCGGCCCCAGGGGTGACGAAGGCCCAGCCGGTCAAGTGCTCGGAGGACAGGATCCGGCGGTAGCCGGGGCGGCCGCGGCCGCCCCGGTGCCGGTTCTGATGCTGCTCCCGGCCCGGGAGCAGGGTCGCGGTCACGCGGTCAGCTCCCGGCCAGGTCCGCGTTGACCTGCTTTTCCGCGGAGTTGAGGGCGGCCTGGGGAGTGCTCTTGTTCAGCAGCACCGACAGCACCATGTTGCCCAGGACGGTGGAGATCTTCGGGTACTGGGTGATCTGGGGCCGGGCCTGCTTGACGTTGCTCAGGTTGGCGATGAACGTGTCCACCCCGGGCAGCGCCTGGTTCATCTTCGAGACGAAGCCGGGGGTGCTGGCCACCGAGGCCCGGGTGGGCAGGTCGCCGGTGGCCAGGGACCAGGTCTTGACCTGGGCTGGCGCGGTCAGCCAGAGCAGGAACTTCTCGGCCGCCTTGGTCTTGGCCGAGCCGTTGTTGAACACCACCCAGTTGTCCGGGCCGGAGATGGTCTGGTGGCCACCGCTGGCGCCGGAGTAGGACGGCATGACCTGGACGCCGTAGGTGACGTTGGGGAACGTGCTCAGGTCCCAGGGACCGGTGACCAGCATGCCGATCTTGCCCGAGTTGAAGACGTTCTCGTAGGCCTGGTCGGTCGGGTCGAAGTACACCGACTTGTCCGCGGCCAGGGTCTTCAGCGTGTTCAGCGAGGTCAATCCGGCCTGGGAGTTGAACGCGGCCTTGGTGTTGCCGGAGTTGAGCAGCTGGCCGCCGGCCTCCCACAGCAGCGCCTCCCAGTGCCACACCGTGTCCTCAGTGCCGGGGGTCACGTAGGCGGTGCCGTACTGCTTCTTGGCTGCGTTGGTCAGCTTCTTGGCGTCGGCCACGAAGTCGGACCAGGTCCAGCTGGCGCTGGGCGGCTGCAGGCCGGCCTGGGCGAACAGCTTCTTGTTGTAGACCACGGCCAGGTTGTCGACCAGGGCCGGGATGCCGATGACCTTGCCGTTGACGGTGGCCACGTCGCGCTCACCGACGTAGAAGTCGTTCCAGTTCACGCCGGCCTGCTTGACCACCTGGGTCAGGTCGACGACCTGCGGGATGGTGGCCACGTTGGGGGCCCAGGAGCCGTAGAGGTAGGCGATGTCGGGCGGGCTGCCGCCCCGGACCGCGGTCGTCACCTTCTGCAGGGTGTCGTCGCTGTCGACGTAGAGGGTGCTGACCTTCTCGCCCGGGTTGGCCTTCTCGTACTGGCTGACCAGCTTGGCGAAGGTCTTGGCTTCGGTTCCGGTCCAGCCCTCCCAGACCTGGATGGAGGCGGTGCTGCTGCTGGTCCCCCCGCCGCCGCCACCCCCGCCGCTCTGGCTGTCGGTGCCGCAGGCGGTCAGCACGAGCGCGCCCACCCCGAGCAGGCTGGCCATCGTGACGTACAGCCGGTGCCTCGCCATACCGTCCCACTTCCTTCTGCTGGCTCCTGCTCGAAGCGTGCAAGTTTTTAGCAATAGTGATCACGCCAGAGACGGGTGTCAAGGGGTGTCAAAGGGTTTCTGATCGGCCCAAATGGGTGGGGAAACAGTAAGCCCGCTGCTCACATGCTTACTAGCCCTGATGCTCACTCTTGCGCGAAATTTGCGCAGATGTAACACTACTGAACCGTGATGAAGGTGACGTTCGTAGGCGCGGGCAGCGTCGAGTTCACCCGCAACGTGGTGACCGACCTCTGCAGCTATCCCGAGTTCGCCGGCCAGCTCCAGCTCTCGCTGTACGACATCAGCGCCGAGCGGCTGGCCTTCGCCGAACGGCTGGCCCGGCAGATCGTGGACCAGACCGGCGCGGCGGCCACCGTGACCGGGACCCGGGACCGGCGCGAGGCCCTGGCCGGGGCCGACTACGTGATCAACGAAGTCCAGGTCGGCGGGTACAGCGCCACCCGGGCCGACTTCGACATCCCGGCCCGGTACGGCGTGCGCCAGACCATCGGGGACACGCTCGGCATCGGCGGGATCTTCCGCGGGCTGCGCACGATCCCGGTGACGACCGCGCTGGCCCGGGACATGAAGCAGGTCTGCCCGGACGCCTACCTGCTCAGCTACAGCAACCCCATGGCCATGCTGCCGTGGGCGGTGTACGCGGGCACCGGCTTCAGCCGGGTCTACGGGCTGTGCCACTCGGTCCGCGACACCCAGGCGTTCCTGACCGAGCTGACCGGGGCCGACCCGGCCCGGGTGAAGTTCCTGACCGCGGGCTTCAACCACCAGGCGTTCGTGCTGAAGTTCGAGCAGGACGGGCAGTCGCTCTACCCCAAGCTGACCGAGGTCATCGACTCCTCGCCCGAGCTGCAGCGACGGGTCCGGGTGGAGATCTTCCGCCGGTTCGGGTACTTCCCGACCGAGTCCAGCGAGCACTCGGCCGAGTACGTGCCCTGGTTCATGCGGCACGACGACCAGATCGAGCAGTACCGGATCTTCGTCGGGGACTACCTGGAGCGGTCCGAGGAGAACCTGCGCGAGCTGGACTCGTGGGAACGCGACCTGGCCGCGGGCACACCGCTGGACCTCGAGCCCACCTCGGAGCTGGCCTCGGAATTCATCTACGCGCTGGAGACCGGGACCGAGACCGAGCTGCACGTGAACATCCGCAATGGCGGCCTGATCGCCAATCTGCCCGACGACTGCTGCGTCGAGGTGCCCTGCCTGGTCGGCGCGGGCGGGGCCAAGCCGGTGCCGGTGGGGGCGCTGCCGCCCCAGCTGACCGCGCTGAACCGGACGTTCCTGAACGTGGTCGAGCTGACCGTGGCGGCCGCGCTGGAGGAGTCCCGGGAGCACGTCTACCAGGCGGCCCTGCTGGACCCGAACACCGCGGCCACCTTGACCACGGCCCAGACCGTGGCCATGTGCGACGAGCTGTTCGACGGCCCACCGGGACCTGCTGTCCCCGGCGTTCTTCTGACCATTGAGAGCATCGAGAGCATGAGGTGCATGTGAGTTCCACCGAGTTCATGGCCCAGGAGATCGACAGCCAGCCGGGCACCTGGCGGGAAGCCGTCCGGCTCGCGGCCGGCCTGGACGGCGTGCTGCCCGCCACCGGGCAGCGGGTCGCGGTGGTCGGCTGCGGGACCTCCTGGTTCATGGCCCAGGCCTACGCGGCCCGGCGGGAGGCGGCCGGGCTGGGCGTCACCGACGCCTTCGCCGCCTCCGAGGCCCCGATGGCCACCCGCGACTACGACATGATGGTGGCCATCAGCCGGTCCGGCACCACCACCGAGGTGCTCCAGCTGCTGGACCAGGTGCGCGGCCAGACCCCGACCGTGGCCATCATCGGCGACCCGGGCACGCCCATGACCGGGCGGGCCGACCAGGTGGTGGCGCTGCCGTTCGCCGACGAGCAGTCGGTGGTGCAGACCCGGTTCGCCACCACCGCGCTGATCCTGCTGCGCGCGCACCTGGGCGAGGACGTGACCGCGCGCCATCGCCGATGCCGAGGCGGCCCTGCGGGCGCCGGTCGAGCCGGAGTGGATCGCGGCCGAGCAGTTCGCGTTCCTGGGCCAGGGCTGGACCTGCGGCCTGGCCAACGAGGCCGCGCTCAAGATGCGGGAGGCCTCGCAGAGCTGGACCGAGTCCTACCCGGCCATGGAGTACCGGCACGGGCCGATCTCGATCGCGGCGCCGGGCCGGGTGACGTGGATGTTCGGCGCGGCCCCGGACGGGCTGCGCGAGGACGTGGAGGCGACCGGGGCCCGATTCGTCTCCCGCGGCGGCGACCCCCTGGCCGACCTGGTCCTGGTCCAGCGGCTGGCCCTGGAGCGGGCCCGCGACCGGGGCCTCAACCCGGACACGCCGCGGCACCTGACCCGCTCGGTGGTGCTCGGGGCGCGATGAGTCTTCCGGCTGGGGCGGCCGCCCAGGTGGTGGTCGCCTGCGACGTGGGCGGGACCGGGATCAAGGCCGGGCTGGTGGACCGAGCCGGCCGGGTCAGCCAGGCGCGGACCGTGCCCACCCCGATCGTGGACGGCGACGGTGACGCCACCGCCAAGGCCGTGCTGGACCGGGTGGCCGGGCTGATCGGTGAGCTGACGGAGCTGGGGGCTTCGGCGCCGGCCGGGGCCGGGGTGATCGTGCCCGGGCTGGTGGACACGGCGGCCGGGATGGCCCGCTACGCCGAGAACCTGGGCTGGCAGGACGTGCCGTTCGTGGACCGGCTGACCGAGGCGACCGGGCTGCCGGTCGCGTTCGACCACGACGTGCGGGCCGCGGGCGCGGCCGAGCAGCGCTTCGGGGCGGGCCGGGGACACCGGGACGTGGCGTTCGTTCCGATCGGGACCGGGATCTCGGCCGCGCTGGTGCTGGACGGCCGGCCGTACGCGGGCGGCGGCTGGGCCGGCGAGATCGGGCACATCGACGTGGGCAGCGGGCTGCCCTGCCCGTGCGGCGCCCGGGGCTGTCTGGAGACGGTGGCCTCGGCGGCGGCCATCGCCCGCCGGTACACCGAGCGGAGTGGGCGCGAGGTCGGCGGCGCCCTGGACGTGGCGGCGCGGCTGGGTTCCGGTTCTGGTTCGGGGGACCCGGACGCCCGTTCGGGGGACCCGGACGCCCGGGCCGTGTGGGACGAGGCGGTGGCGGCGCTGGCCTTCGTGCTGGCGGTGACGGCGGCGGTGGCCGCGCCGGAGCTGATCATCATCGGCGGCGGCCTGTCCGGGGCCGGCCCGGTGCTGCTGGAGCCGTTGCGCCAGGGCGTGGCCCGCCGGGTGACCCCGCCGCAGCGGCAGCCGGAGCTGGCCCTGGCCGCGCTCGGGGAGCAGGCCGGGCTGCTGGGGGCGGCCCTGCTGGCCTGGGAGAAGGCCGGCGTGGATATGCAGGGGCCGGGCTGATGGCGCTGGTGCCCACCGGGGACATCGTGGCGCGGGCGGTCCGGTCGCAGACCGCCGCCGTCGCGTTCAACGTGCTGCACCTGGAGACGGCCGAGGCCCTGGCCGCGGCGGCCGAGCAGACCGGCGTGCCGCTCATCCTGGGCATCAGCGAGAACTGCATCCGCTACCACGGGAGCCTGCTCCCGCTGGTGCGGGCCACCCTGGCCGTGGCCGAAGGCTCGGGGGCCGAGCTTGCCGTTCACCTGGACCACATCACCGACCCGGTCCTGATCCGGGAGGGAGTGGCGGCCGGGGTCAGCTCGGTCATGATCGACGCCTCGGCCCTGCCCTATGACCGGAACGTGGCCGTGACCGCGGACATGGCCGCCTGGTGCCACCAGCACGGCGTCTACGTCGAGGCCGAACTGGGCGAGGTCGGCGGCAAGGACGGCGTGCACGCCCCCGGCGCCCGCACCGACCCGGCCCAGGCCCTGGCCTTCGTCCGCGCCACCGGGGTGGACGCGCTGGCGGTCGCGGTCGGCTCCTCGCACGCCATGACCGCGCGCACCATCATCCTGGACAAGGACCTGATCAGCGCGCTGCACGCGGCGCTGCCGGTGCCGCTGGTGCTGCACGGCTCGTCCGGGGTGCCGGACGAGGAGATCCGCCGGGCCGTCGCGGCCGGCATGACCAAGATCAATATCTCCACCCACCTGGTCTCGGTGTTCACCGCCACCGTCCGGGAGGTGCTGGGCCGCCGGCCCGAACTGGTCGACTCCCGCCGGTACCTGGGCCCGGCCCGGGATGCGGTGGCCGCCGAAGCGGCCCGCCTGCTGCGGGTGCTGACCGCTCCCGTTCCGGCCCGATAGCTACTGCCCGATCGTCACCGTCTGGGGGGACGAAGGAGGAGTTGCTGGTGAAAAGGCTGAGGTCTGTGGTGTGCGCGACCGCGGTGGCTGCGGTAGCCGCGGTGACTGGTGTCGCTGGCGTGGTTGGGGTGAGCGGAGCGCCCGCGGCCCGGGCCGCCGACAACGGGGTGGAGCGCACCCCGGTCCTGGGCTGGAGCAGCTGGAGCTTCATCCGCGACCAGCCCACGGCGGCCAAGATCGAGGCCCAGGCGGACGCGCTGCGGTCCAGCGGGCTGGAGAGCCTGGGCTACCGCTACGTCAACCTGGACGACTTCTGGTACCAGTGCCCGGGCAAGCAGGGCCCGAACGTCGACCAGTACGGCCGCTGGGTCATCGACAGCTCCCGGTTCCCGTCGGCCGGCGGCGCCAACGGCATCAAGGCCGTCGCGGACCACGTGCACCGGCTCGGGCTGAAGTTCGGCATCTACGTCACCCCCGGCATCTCCAAGCAGGCGGTGGCGGCCAACACCAAGATCGAGGGCACCTCCTACACCGCCGACCAGATCGCCGAGCCGTCGGCCAAGCAGAACAACTACAACTGCGGCGGCATGGTCGGCATCGACTACCGCAAGCCGGGCGCCCAGGCCTACACCAATTCCTGGGCCGACCTGCTGGCGTCCTGGGGCGTCGACTACGTGAAGTTCGACGGGATCACCAATAAGAACACCGCCGACATCAAGGCCTGGTCCCAGGCGCTGCGGCAGACCGGACGGCCCATGGTCCTGAACATCACCCAGGGCAGCTACACCACGGCCATCGCGCCCACGCTGATGAAGTACGCCAACCAGTGGGAGTTCGCCCCCGACATCGAGTGCTACGACTGCGAGCAAGGGGACAACAGTTACCCGCTGACCAGCTGGAACGACGTCAAGAGCCGGTTCAGCTACGTGGCCCGCTGGCAGCCGTACGCCGGCCCGGGCGGGTTCAACGACTACGACTCGATCGAGGTCGGCAACGGCAGCCACGACGGCATCAGCGTTGCCGAGCGCCAGACGCAGCTCAGCCTGTGGTCGCTGGGGGCCTCACCGCTCATTCTGGGCGTGGACCTGACCCACCTGGACCCGGCCGACCTGGCCCTGCTGAAGA
The DNA here is from genome assembly GCA_963828445.1 of uncultured Actinomycetes bacterium. Lineage (GTDB taxonomy): Bacteria > Actinomycetota > Actinomycetes > Streptosporangiales > Streptosporangiaceae > Bog-532. Next base: position 47,984 of record CAWHFP010000016.1, on the reverse strand, counting down.
ACCGGTCGGTGCTGGCCGTCGACCAGGACGCGATCGCGGCCCGCCGGGTGGTGAACGGGACGGCGACCCAGGTATTCAGCAAGCGGGAGCGGTCCGGGGACGTCATCGTCGGGTTGTTCAACACCGGGGCCAAGTCCCGGGTGCTGTCGGTCGCGCCCGGCAAGCTGGGGCTGCCGGGTGGCCGCTCCTACCGGCTGACCGACCTGTGGACCGGCCGCGCGCCGGTGGCCGGGAAGATCAGCGCCACCGTGCCCTCGCACGGGGTGGCCCTGCTGCGGGTGACGGTCAAGTAGGAGTGGCCGGGGCCGGCCAGGGCGGCCGGCCCCGGGCCGGGCTCGTCAGGGCAGGGTCCACTTCTGGTTGGCGCCGCCGTTGCAGGTGTAGAGGATCAGCTGGGTGCCGTTGGCGGTGTTGGAAGCCGGGTCGTCCAGGCACTTGCCGGTGGCGGGGTTGACCAGTTCGCCGTTGGACGCGGTCCACTGCTGGTTGGCCCCGCCGTTGCAGGGCCACCACTCGATCAGGGTGCCGTTGGCGGAACTGGCGCCGGTGATGTCCAGGCAGCCGCCGTCGATGGTGAGGGTGCCGTTGCTGTTGACGGTCCAGTTCTGCGCGGCGGTGTTGCCGTCGCAGTCCCACAGCTGGACCTTGTTGCCGTTGGTGGCGCTGGCGTTGTTGTTGTCCACGCACTTGGCGCTGTTGTCGCCGGCCACGATCGTGCCGGTGGCCCCGGTGCCGCCGCTGGTGGCGGTGGTGTAGCCGGCCGCCACGATGCTGGCCTGGACCGAGCTCTCGGTGGCCGCCGACGGGTAACCGGAGGTCATGACGCCCTCGTAGAAGGTGCCGGCCGAGCCCTTGCTGTTGTCGCCGCCGATGCCGAGGATGATCGCGCCTTCCTTGTGCATCGGGTTGTAGCCGGACACGTTGGGCCGCGGCCCGCTGTAGAAGGTCGACACACCACCGGACTGGGCGTTGCCGCCCAGGATGGCCCACTGGTTCGGACTCGCCCTCGATCATGGCGGTGGTGAACCGGTCGGCGATGGTCGGGTCATTGGCGTTGTAACCGGCGTTGACCCCGGAGTACAGGCCGTTCTCCATGTCGGCCATGATCCACGGGCCGTTGCCGGTGCCGTAGCCCCACACCTTGATGTTGCCGAAGTAGATAGCTTCCATGTGACCGTTGCCGGTGTCGTCGTTGCTGGTCTCGGCGTTGCCGTAGTCGAAACAGCAGCCGCCGTTGTAGTGCGTGCCGTCGAAGATCGCGTATTCGCCCTCGGCCGCGTCCCCGGTGGCGATGCCCGAGGTGCTGTCGTCCCGGTAGCCGGTGCCCGGCCGCGACGTAGACGCCGTAGGCCTTGTGCCCGCCCACCGTGACCGGGGCCGCGGTCGCGTTGGCCAGCGCGTCCGGGCCGCCGGCCGCCCCGCCGCCGGGCGCGTCGGTCAGGTTGTTGCCGTGCCCGGACTGGTCGTAGATCTCGGTGATGACGCAGGTCGTGCCGGCGCAGAACGAGTCCTGGGCCGCCGCGTTGGCCACCCCGCCCGCGCTCAGCGGCGAGATGTTGGTGGTGGCGTTGTCGGAGGAACGGCGGACCTGGTACAGCGGCCCGCTGTAGGACGCGAACAGGGCCCGGGTCGTGCTGTGCGCGGCCACGCACGGCGTTCCGCCCGACGCGTAGATGTCGCACGGCAGCGAGGCCGCCTGGGCCGGGGCCGCGCCGCCCGCCACCGCCGACACGTCCCGATCGCCGTCATGGTCGCGGTGGCCGCCGCCCCGGCCAGCCACGATCGCCCCGCCCGCCGCAGCACTGTTCTGATGGTCATCTTCGACCTGCCTTCCTCCGGGGGTCCTGGGCCTTGGCGCCTGGTTGTTAGCGCTAACATTCGGCCGTAAAGCGCCACCGACCCACAAATACGAGAAATTGCCGTCATTGTGAGCGCTAACAAGGCGGGTGTCAACGCACCCTGTAACCACCTGGGCACATACGGCCAGAGCCTCGGGCGGCCCGGTCAAGCCGAGCCATGATCCATTCCTCGGTGGCGTTGTCAGTGAATACGACTGAAAGTGCCACCGAGCGATGGATCAAGAAAACTTGAGGGACTGGGGTGACGGGAGCGCTGAGCGTCATCAGTGGACCGGCGTTACCGGAGGGACGCTAGTGGCTGCGTGCCCCGCGCGGAGAAGAGTGGCAGGCCTGGCCCCATCCGTCGCCGTCGTCCCGCCAGCCGGACTCGAAGCGGGCGGGAACTCAGGCACGCAACCTTCGATAAAAATCATCGGCCCGGGTTAGCTGGGGCGGGCCTCCGGGTCAGCTGGGGCGGGCCTCCGGATCGGGCTGCGCGCCAGCGGGGCCGGCCCCCGCCCCCGCGCCCGCGGGGGTCAGGAACTCTTCCTTGATCTCCTTCGGGCCGAACGGCCAGACGTGCTCGGTCCGGGCCCAGATCAGGAACGCGATGATGCCGAGCACCGTCCAGCCGATGGCGATCCGGATCGCGGCCCAGCCGGACGCCTGGAAGATGTAGATCCAGCCGGCCAGGGCCAGGATGCTGGGCACCGGGTAGAGCCACTGCTTGTACGGACGCTTCAGCCCGGGCTGCTTGTGGCGCAGGATCGTGAGCGCGCCGATCTGGGCGATGAACTGGGTGAACAGGGTCAGCGCGATCAGCGCGTTGATCACCGTGGTCAGCGAGAGGAAGCAGGCGATCGCGGTGACCAGGCCCATGACCAGCAGCGAGACGTGCGGGAAGCGCAGCCGCGGGTGCAGCCGGCCGAACGGCGAGAAGAACAGCCGCTCCCGGGCCGCGTTGTAGGGCAGCCGGGACGCCCCGAGCAGGCCGGTGTAGACCGAGGCGAACGCGCAGATGATGATCAGCACCGCGAGCACGTCGGCGGCGCCGTGGCCCCACACCGCCTGCATGAAGTCGGTGCCGATCGAGGTGGACTTCTCGGCCTTCTGCCAGGGCAGGACGCCGATGATGCCGATGTTCATGCCCAGGTCGATGACCAGCACGCCACCGATGGCCAGGATGATCGAGAACGGGATGACCCGGCCGGGATTCTTCACCTCGTCGCCCACGTAGGTGACGGTGTAGTAGCCGAAGTAGTCGTAGATGGCCAGCACCAGCCCGGCGCCGAGGCCGCCGAAGAACTTGGCGTTCGGCGTCCAGGCCCCGGCCGGGTAGCTGAAGGCCAGTGACCCGTGGAAGTGGCTGTAGGCGGCCACGATGACCAGCAGGACGGTGACGATCATGCCGCCCCAGAGCAGGTTGGTCAGCTTGGACACCGAGGTGATCCGCCGGTAGAGCAGGGCCACCGTGATGACGGTGAAGCCCACCGCGATGAAGTGGCTCTCCAGGGTCGTCATGTGGAAGAAGTAGCCCAGGTAGTCGGTCATCCCGATCATGCCGGTGGACATGATCAGGGGCGTGACCAGCAACGTTGTCCACACGAACATGAACGGCATCAGGCGCCCGGTGGAGTACTGGTAGGCCTCGCGCAGGAACGTGTAGGTGCCGCCGGAGCGCGGCATGGCCGACCCCAGCTCGGCCCACACCAGCCCGTCCAGCAGGGCGATGATCGCGCCGACGACCCAGCCCAGGATGGCCTGCGGGCCACCCATGGCCGCGATGATCAGCGGGATCGTGATGAACGGCCCGATGCCCACCATCTGGGCCATGTTCAGCGCGGTGGCCGGGAACAGGCCCAGAGCGCGGATGAAGCCCCGGTCGTCCGTGGTCGCCGCCGACCCTGCTGCCGATGCGGCTCCGGCCGATGAGCCCCCCGCCGCCGGAGCACCATTCTGATCACTTGTGCTCATTCTGGCCAGATTAGAGCATTAATGCGCAGATGAACAGGGGGGAAGATGACCATAAGGAGCGGGCCGGGGCGATCACGACCAATAGGATGAGCCCGTGGCGAGGAGGCTGGCGTGCACAAATCGGCGCGGCTGAGCGCGATCCTGGACCGGCTGGCCAGCGGCGGCACCGTGGACGTGACCAGCCTGGCCAAGGAGCTGGCAGCGTCACCGGCCACCATCCGCCGCGACCTGGCCACGCTGGAACGCCAGCGGCTGCTGCAGCGCACCCACGGCGGCGCGGTCGCCCACGCGGTCAGCTACGAGTTGCCGCTGCGCTACAAGGGGGTCAGGTTCGCGGCCGAGAAGCGCCGGATCGCGGCCGCCGCCGCGGGCACGGTGGCCGAAGGCATGGCGGTCGGGCTGACCGGCGGCACCACCGCCACCGAGGTGGCCCGGGCCCTGGCCGACCGGCCGCGGCTGACGATCGTGACCAACGCCCTCAACATCGCGTCCGAGCTGGGCATCCGGCCCAACATCAAGCTGATCGTGACCGGCGGCCTGGCCCGCAGCCAGACCTTCGAGCTGTCCGGCCCGATCGCCGAGGCCAGCCTGGCCGGCTTGCACCTGGATGTGGCGTTCATCGGCGTCGACGGGGTGGACGCGTCGGCCGGGTGCACCACCCACGAGGAAGTCGAGGCGCACACCAACCAGGTCATGCTCCGGCACGCCCAGCGGGCGGTCCTGGTCGCCGACAGTTCCAAGATCGGCCAGGTGACGTTCGCCCGCATCTGCCCCGCCCGCGACGTCGACGAGCTCATCACCGATCAGGGGGCGGAGCCAGGCGCGGTCCAGGCCCTGACCGACGTGGGCGTGCAGGTCACCCTGGTGTGAGCCGCCGCCCAGCGGGTGAAATGCTGGAAGGCGGGTGGTAATCGTTTTCCGGTGAGGCGAGGGTGGCTGTGACTGTTTCTGCTTCCGCGGTCCGGGGGATCCGGCTCCAGGCCGACGACGACGTGGCCATCACCACGGCCGACGTGGCGGCCGGGACGCTGGTGGACGTGGGCGACGGTGGCCCGGTGGCGGCGCGGGACGACGTGCCGCGGGGGCACAAGCTCGCCGTCCGGGATCTGCCCGCCGAGGCCCCGGTCCACCGCTACGGGCAGGTCATCGGGTTCACCCGCGGGCCCGTGGCGGCCGGTGAGCACGTCCACCTGCACAACCTGGAGTACCGGGAGTTCGAGCGGGCCTACGAGTTCGCGGTGGACGCGGCGGCGGCCCGGCCGACGCTGGCCGAGGCGGACCAGGACACGTTCGCCGGCTACGTGCGGGCCGACGGGTCGGTCGGGACCCGGAACTTCCTCGGCATCCTGACCACGGTGAACTGCTCGGCCACGGCGGCGCGGCAGATCGCCAACCGGATGCGCTACTCCGGCATCCTGGACGACTTCGAGCACGTCGACGGCGTGGTCGCGCTCACCCACGGCCTGGGCTGCGGGATGGACCCGTCCGGGGAGGGCATCGAGGTGCTGCGCCGGGTCATGCGCGGCTACCTGACCCACCCGAACTTCGCCGGTTTCCTCCTGCTCGGCCTGGGCTGCGAGGACAACCAGGTCAAGGCGCTCACGCAGGGAGTGGACCTGCGCCCGGACCTGCAGCTGTCGACCGGGACGATCCAGGAGATCGGCGGGACCAAGAAGACGGTGGCCGCGGGCCTGGAGCGGCTGACCGCCATGCTGCCGGTGGCGGACCAGGCCCGGCGGCGTTCGGTGCCGGCCAGCCGGATCGTGCTCGGGACCAACTGTGGTGGGTCGGACTCCTACTCCGGGCTCACGGCCAACCCGGCGCTGGGCAACGCGGTCGACCGGCTGGTCCACCAGGGAGGTACCGGTGTTGTCGGGGAGACTCCGGAGATTTACGGGGCCGAGCACCTACTGACCCGGCGGGCCGTCACCGAGGCCGTCGGGCGCCGGCTGCTGGAGCGGATCGACTGGTGGCACGGGTACACGGCCAAGAACGGCGCCACCATGGACGCCAACCCCTCCCCCGGCAACAAGGCCGGCGGCATCACCACCATCCTGGAGAAGTCCCTGGGGGCGGTGGCCAAGGGCGGGACCACGGCTTTGACCGAGGTCGTCGAGTACGCCGAGCCCGTGCGCACGCCGGGCTTCGTGTTCATGGACACGCCGGGGTACGACCCGGTGTCCGTGACCGGCATCGTGGCTGGCGGGGCCAATGTCGTGTGTTTCACCACCGGGCGCGGCTCGGCGTTCGGCTGCACGCCGGTGCCCTCGATCAAGGTCGCGACCAACTCGGCCCTGTACGAGCACATGAACGACGACATGGACATCAACGCCGGCCGCATCGTGGACGGGTCCGCGACCGTCGAGGAGGTCGGAGCCGAGATCTACGACATGGTCCTGGCCGTGGCTTCGGGTGCAGAGACCAAGAGCGAATCCCTGGACTACGGCGAAGAGGAGTTCGTCCCCTGGCACATCGGCACGGTCATGTAACCGGGGTGGCCCGGAGCAACGCGGTCCGGTCGCCCTCAACGACCAGCACGTCGCCGTCGCTGAGGGCCCAGTGGTCCTGGCCGCGACGGCTCAGCTCGGCCGACACCTCGGTGCAGGCCTCGGTCTCGGGGTGGCCGGGCGACGCCACGTGCGGCACGAACGGCCGGTCGAGCAGACCGAGGCCGGTGGTGACCGGCTTCTTGACGACCGTGATGTCGTCGACTTCCTGCAGAAACCCGATCTCCGGGGCCAGGATGCACGGCCCGGCGCTGTAACCGCCGTACACCAGGGCGTTGCCGCGCAGCAGACCGGTCAGGGTCGAGTCCGCCCCGGTATCGGCGAACGCCTTGCGCAGGACGAACGTGTTGCCGCCGCGCACCCAGACCAGGTCGTACCCGGCCAGCTGGTGCACCGCGTTGGTCGCGCGCACGTCGACCAGGGTCACGTCCAGGCCGAGGGCCTCCAGTTCCCAGACGTCGCGGGCGAGATTATCGCGGCGGGCCGGCTCGGGAACCCCGTCGAGGGCGTTGGTGACGAGCGCAGTCCGCCGCCCTTCGCCGAGCAACTGCAGCAGCCGCTGCGGGTATGAGCCAACGCGGAACGAGGAGAGGTACAGCCGCATGCCGGAATCCTGTCATGAAGGCCCGGGTTGTTACCCGGTCTCGGTCAAGGGCGTTGAGGTTCCGTCGAACGGCTCGGCCCCGCCTCGCGTGTTAAAGGCGTGGCCATCGACGACCTGCCGCTCCCGGTGATCAACCTGCTCAACGCGATCGGCGTCCCCTGGCCCTACCTCAACGAGGACACCGTCGCCGAGTTCGCGGCCCTGGTCCGTGAGTTTCGTTCATCTATCGAAGGTGTGCACACTGAGTCCTCGGCCGCGGTGGCGGCCATTACCCGCGCCCACCAGTCCGTCTCCACCGAGGCCATGCAGTCCGGCTGGACTTCCTTGACCTCCAGGCACGTGTCCGAACTGACCGCAGGGTGCTCGGTGCTCGCGGATGCCCTGGACGTCGCGGCCGGCTACATCGTGGCCCAGAAGGCGGAGGCCATCGGCGTGCTGGTCGGCCTGGCCGCCGCGTTCGTCGCCGACCAGGCCGCCGCCGTCGTAACCTTCGGACTGGCCGAGGCCGCCGTGCCCGCGATGGTGGCCGGGGCCGAGGCGGTGGTCCGCTCCCTGGCCGCCGACATCGAGCAATACATCATCGGCACCGTCGTCACCACGGCCGCCCGCCCCCTGTTCGCCAAGGTGGAGGAGGCTTTGGCCGGCCTCGACTGGTCCCAGTCCGGCGCCACGGCCGGCCCGCCGGTCAGCGTCATCCTCGACCCGGCCTCGGTGCGAGCCGAAACCGCTGCGCTCCGCGGCCATGCCGCGTCTCTGCAAGCGCACGCAGTCACCTTTCAGCAAGGCGTGCAGGGGTTGAACTTCTGATGCCCGGCGAACTGGGAGCCATCTTCCGCGCCCTGGCCGACGACACCAGCGAAGCCGCCGGCTCCATCGCCACCGCCATCAGCCGTTTCACAGTGACCACCGCCGACACCGAAGACGCCAACGTCGCCCGCACTTTAGCGGCCGACGCCGACACCGCCCGAGCCATCGAGGCCATCCGCCCCAACACCGGCGGCTGGTCCGGCGCACGCTACATCGAGGCCTCCAGCCCCGGCGAAGGAAGCCGCCTACGCCGCCATCCGCGCCAACCCCGCCGACGTGGCCCGAATCGCCGCCAACACCGGCATCACCGAAGACATCATCGCCCAGGTCAAAACCCACCTCTTCCTCACCGAACACGACGTCCCCGATCGGCCCCGACCAGATAGTCCACGGCTACTTCACCGCCGACCGGGACACCGCCAAGCTGTGGGCGAAGGCCGAGGCCGGAACCGCTGGACGCCGGTCCGAGCAGGAGCGACTTCCGCTCGCTGATGGCCCACGAATACGTGGAAAGCCATCTGATGGCGGCAGGCATGCCCTACCGTTCAGCCGACCCGGAAGCCTGGGTCGACGGCTATCAGGATTTCAACACCGGACCACTTCGGCGCGCACGAAGTCGCTCCCAAGGCGTCCGACGGATCACTGAGCCAGTGGGAAGAGTTGGGCCTCACCCCACCCGATGACCCCGATTGCGCCCGACCTGTCCAACATCGACAATGTCGTGGAAGCCGCCCGCAGAGGACTCCACCTGTGAACCAGACCCACGCCGCCGCCACGCTGGCCCGGCTGCAAGCCGTCGACTGGAACGGCGACTCCGGCTTCGACCACCGCCGCTCCCGCGTCCGGCTGATGCGCCGAGTACCTCCGCCGCGCCGCCCTGTGGGCCCAGGCTCTGAACGCCACCGACGAATGGCCCTTCTTCGACATCGCCGCCCACGTGGCACCCGTCCATCGAGCTCCCCGCCGACCTGGCCAAGGATCTGGAAGTACTGATCGACCGCGCGCATCGGCTGGCCCTCGTCGATCGCACAGTCGCCCGAGCCGCCCTCCGCTGGGCCGCCCTCCTGGACGCCAGCGCTCCCCTTGCCGCCCGGCCTGGAGGACCCCTTCGAGCCCCTCCTCCTAATGTTCGACCGCGGCGGCGCCTGGACCACCGAAGCCGGCTTCATCGACGTCGACGGCTCCGCCGTCCGCCGCAAAACCTGGCGCGACCACCTGAGCACCGAGCCAGTCATCACCCTCGACCCAGCCACGCTCGATGCCTTGGACGAGGCGGCCGGATAACTCGGCTGCGCCGGCTCCACGCAGCTCTTGCCAGATCTCCTGAGCATCAGTGGAGATCAGGCAGTACGGGTCGCCGCCCTCCCGGCTGACCACCTCGAACCGCGGCTTGTCCCGCCGCCCCATCCGGACGTTGACCACGTACTCCGGGAACGCAACCCGCAAAGCGGCAGCCTGCGTCAGTGCAGATGGCACGGGCCAGGAGAAGGGCCCGCTCATCTCTCATCTCCGACCGACCTGAAAAGTGCACATGTAACAGGCGCCGCACCCTGGTCAGCTGCAATTAACGTGTGCAATTTACTGGGGCCATCAGCCACCAGCGCATTGCCGTTATCGAGCCGTTTGGCCACCCATCCAGCCGCAGTCACCGCGAGGTCGTAATCCTCCCCCCACTGCGAGTCGAGCCAGTTCAGCCCCGCCTGCCGGTCCGCTGTTGCCGTCGCTGTCATTGACACGGATTCCCTCAGCAAGTCGATTGCGTGTCTTTCTGACAGCCTGCCCCCGCCGGGTTACCGTCATAAAGAGCAAACCGCTTGCCGTCCAACAGCTGTGTCAAACCGTCCAGCAATTGTCCAATGTCCGCGGCAGGCCGGTTCCCTCCAGTCCTGAGAGGGTCAAAGAATGCAGCGAGAGCCCGCCACCGCCGAAAGCCCCCTCCGCGTGTTCGGCGCCATGCTCCGCCACTACCGCACCGCCGCAGGCCTGACCCCCGAAGAGCTGGGCGCCCGCATCTACCTCTCGGCCTCGCAGATCCGCAAAGTCGAAGACGGCACCCGCACCCCCACCGAAGCCATGACCGAGGCCTGCGAATCCCTCCCCGAGCTCAACACCCACGGCGCCCTCACCACCCTCCGCGAGATCCTGAAAGACCACCTCCGCCACCGCGCCTACCCCGGCTGGTTCCAGGCCTGGCCCGACCACGAATCCCACGCCCGCCGCCTCCGCAACTTCGAACTTGCCATCGTCCCTGGCCTGCTGCAGACCGAGGCATACGCCCGGGCGATCCTCAGCACGCGCGTTGGCGCCACCAAAGAAGAACTGGACGATGCCGTCGCAGCTCGACTGGAGCCGCCAGCACATCTTGGAGCGCGAGCACCCGCCCGAGCTTTGGGTCGCTGCTTGACGAGGCCGCACTGAGACGCCCAGTCGGCGGCCCCGAGGTCATGGCCGATCAGACTTGACTCTCCTGGCCGCCGCAGCCAGACGATCACACATCGTCCTGCAGGTCATTCCGCTGGCCGCAGGCGCACACGAGGGCATGCGCGGCGGCGCCTTCGTCCTCGCTGACTTCACGGACGCGCCAGCCTCGGCTATCAAGACACCGCCGTGAGCCGGCCAGATCGTGGAAGACACAAATCAAGTAGAAGCTCTGGCCATCACCTGGGATACGTTGAGGCTAGAGGCCCTACCCCGAAGCGCCTCCCTTGATCTTGTGGAGGAAGTGGCACAGCTCATGGAGACGGCAGAACCACTGAGCTGGCGCAAGTCGAGCTACAGCACCAGCAACGGCGGCAACTGCGTAGAGGTCGGCACTAACCCTCACACCCTCGCCGTCCGCGACAGTAAGAGCCCCGATGGCACCACCTTGGCCATCGCTTCCGGTAAATGGCTAGCCTTCACCCGTCGCATGAAAGCCTCGTTCGTGGCCCGCTAGCGCGAGATAAGTCACGAGGGTAGCGTTCCCTAAGATGCGAGCGAACGGCCTCGGAAGTATTTAGGCCACTCTTCTTTAGAACGTCGACCAGGTCTCGTCCAGCCATCACTATCACTGGATGGCCGTCCTCACGAATTTCACGGTACGCCTGTGCGTCTAGATGAGAAGTGGTCACCAGGACGCCGAATTGGCGATGACGTAGACGAGAGATTAGCCGGCTCGTTTCCCTCACGCCTACGCCGTTCGTGGGAGCATAGCACTTCGCCTCGAGCGCAAACTCTACCGCTACGCGATCAGTCGGGGGCCCTAGCAAGTAATCGCCGACGGCATCGCGGCCCCCGTCCCGCCATGGGCGCGTGACGTCGACCCGGTCGACATTTTCATTGCTCATCTTCATTACGTCGGCGGCGAACTTTTCGAAGTCATGCGGCCTATCCTTAAAGTACGAATAAACCGCGTTCAGCAAAGATCGCTCTGCCGGGCTCGGCTGTTGCTGCTCACGCGATCTAATTTTGGCAGTAGGAGGAGCGAGCAGCGCCTCGTAACTTCCCGATTTCACCCAGCTGCGCCAAACATCTGGACAATTTCTCCCAAGAGGCTCACCGGCAACGATTTGATGGATCCAAGCGCGTGAGACCGATGGTGCGTTGAGAACGGTAAATTGTGCACGGTAGTTCTGGAATCGCTGGCCTTTTGTGGTGCGCCACACAGCAACCAGATCTTCTTCGCTGCTCAGTCGAGCTGAGCCCGGGGCAAGCAAACCGCGGAACCGGACACTCCGGCCCGTCCCAGGCTTGTCAAATAGCAGGAACGGTGGGACTTGCTCGCGACCTACAGGTCCAGCATGGGCACGTTCGAAAGACTGGCGCAGCAAGAGATTCCCCTTACGGGGAGTGTCGTGCAAGTCTCGGCCCGGCGATCGATTGTCGCCGAAATAGGTAAAGGTCCCGGTATACGGGTCAAGGGCGTCCGGCCAATCTGGCTCAGCGCCGGATGTATAAAGCACGACCAGCTTGACCGTATCCCGTACCGGTCTGCCGACCATCCGGAAGCCGCCCTGGTTCCCAACGCCAGGCAACAGCCTGGACAAAGGATCGTCGCCAGTATTTCCTGCCGACCCACCTTTGTAGATGCGGTCAACAACCAGATCTGCGTCCGCAAGTTCGTCGAACTCCACCGCATGGGAAGGAAGCACCCTCAATTCTCCTTACCAGCGGGTTCCGAAAATTGCCGCACGAGCCAAGGTGCCGTAACCAACGGCCGCTCCTGACCAGGCCAACCCTAGCCTGAGTCAGATCATCCCGGTCCCATTAATGGCGCGAGCCAAACCGGTCTCCATGACGAGTTAGACACCATCACATAATCACTTAAATAGCTATACATACCTATACAGATCGCGAGTAAATAAGCGCCGTGCAATGGATTTGCGGGACGGTGCTCACGGCTGCCTCCGGCCAGAGGCCGGGAGGAAAGGCGCTGGACTACGGCGAGGGTGAGTTCTTTCTCTGACGCGTCAAGCGCGATGATGCAGCACAACCCGTGAATACAGTGCAGCTCACACAGGTCGAGGACCGTGGGCCCGGGTGGTCAAGCCCAGGTGAGCTCGGCGGGCTCCGAGGCGAGCCGCTGGAGGCCGGCGAAGACGTCGGCGGCGGTGTCCACGATGGTGACGCCGGGGCGGTGCGCGTAGTCGCGGGCCCAGTCGTGTTCGAGCAGGGTGCGCATCAGGAACACGTGGCGGCCGTGCTGGAGGGCGAGCCTGGCCTGAATCCGGGAGCCGCTGCGCTCGCCGGCTTCGACCACCACGGTGGCGAGGGTGTAGCCGCTCATCACCGCGTTGCGCATCGGGAACGAGGCCTTGGTCGGCGGAGAGCCGGGGAGGAACTGGGAGATCAGCAGGCCCTTGGCGGCGATCTCCTCCTGCAGGGCCGCATTCGGCGGCGGGTACGTCCGATCGAGACCGGTACCGATTACAGCCACGGTCCGGGCTCCGGCAGCGAGGGTGGCCGCGTGCGCGGCGGTGTCGATGCCAGAGGCCAGGCCGCTGACGATGGGGATGCCGCGTGCGGCCAGGCCGGTGGCGAGTTGACGCGCTTGGCCGAGGCCGCGGGGTGTGGGCAGGCGGGTGCCGACGATAGCGACCGAGGTGGCATCCCGCTGCTCGGCGATGCCTCGCGTGAACAGGACCGGCGGGTGCTGGTGGATCATGCGGAGGTTGGCCGGGTACTCGGCGTCGAGCACGGAGATCATTCGGATACCGGCTTGTTCCCACCGGTCGAGGTCGCTGGCGGCCTGGCCAGCCTCATTGGACGGTGCCGTGTCAAACAGCGAACCCTGCATAGGGTCGTCCACGGCAGCGGCGGCCTGCACGCTGCCGTGCTCTTCAAGCCGTTCGGTCACGTCGGGCCAGGCGACTCGGGAGCGTCGCAGCCACGCGACCAGCGCGGCCTGCTCTTCGCGCGTCATTGCGGCCACTCTATTGGTTTCGAACCCATGTTCGCCGAACTCGCGGTCCGGAAGTCGCAGCTGACCGTTCTGAGGTTTCGGGGCGGAATGTCGGTGGGCTCCCCTAGCCTGGCGGCGTGGCGCCTTTAAGCGAGCCTGCGTCGGTGGATGGGGCGCGAAGGGATCTGTTCCGGTACCTCACGGCTGAGGAGTCGGCGGACTACCTGGCGATCATGGATCTGTTCACGGCGACGCTGCTGACCGACCTGTCCGCCAGCGAGGTTGCGGGGCAACTCGCCGAGCGGGGTGTCGGCATGTCCCGGGACACGGCCGAGGCGCGGTGCAAGCAGCTGGCGGACTGGGGGAACCTGGTGCCGTCGATCCGGGATGCGCGGGTGGCCACGGTGGCCGAATACATTCGGTCGCGGTCCCGGTACCAGGTCTCCAAGCTCGGCGGGCGGGTCCACCGGCAGGCGGTGGAGATCCTGCACACCACCGACGGGGCGCGGGAGGTGGCGCGGGAACTGCTCGGGCAGATCGTGCAGTCGCTGGACCGGATCCTGGCCATGCTGGACGGCGGCAGACCGACCCCGGACGCGGAGGCGCTGGCGGGTGAGGTCACGACCGTGTTCAGCAACCAGCGCGTCTTCACCGACAGCGTGCGGGACTTCTACGCCTACCTGGCCGGGATCCTCAGCCGGTACGACCTGGGTGGGGAGGAGTACGCGCAGTTCAAGGAGCTTCTCCTCGTCTACATCGACCTGATCACGGCGGACGTCAACCGGCACGCGCCGGCGGTGGCCCACCGGGCGGCGCTGGTGCTGGAGCGGGCGGATGCGCTGCTGGAGGCGCTGGCCAGCCTGCCCGGGCTCGCCTTGCCGGACGGGACGCAGGCCGAGCGGGCGCAGGGGCGGACGCGGAAGGACTGGGCGGGGCTGGCCGCCTGGTACGACGACGGCTACGGAGCGTCCGGGCCCGAGCAGTTGCGGGGAGCGGCGCGCCAGGCGCTGGGGCAGTTGATCACCAACGCCAAGCGGCTGCTCGACTCGTCCGGGACCGGGTTCTCGCGGCGGGCCGATTTCCTGCGGCTGGCCCGGTGGTTCGCCACCACGGACGACGAGCAGGCGCATCGGCTCTACGACGCAGCCTTCGGTATATATCCGGCGCGGCATCTGCTGTTCGGCCCGGACGAACCCGATCCGCGGGTGGGGCCGACGACGTCGTGGTGGCGGGCGGAGCCGGTGCCGGTTCCGGTGTCGCTGCGCGAACGCGGGGACCGGGCCGCGCGGGGCCGGACGTCCCGGGTGCCGGACCCGACCGCGGACCGGCTGCGGCTGACCGCCGAAGCCGAGCAGGAAGCCGAGCAGCGGCAGGCCGCGGCGGCGGAGCTGGCGCTGGCCGGGTCGCTGCACGGGACCACGATCTCGCCCGCGGCGCGGGACCTGCTGCTCGACCTGGTCGCCGCGCTGCTGGCTCAGCAGGGAGAGGAAATCGTCGACCACGACGCCGGGCTGCGGCTGCGGGCGGTGGACGGGCCGGACACCGTGGTCAACAGCCCCGACGGCACCACCACGTTCGTCCGGCTCCGGCTGACCGTGGCCGGGGCCGCGGACGAAGGCTGGCCAGAGGCGCCGAAGGAGATAGCGCAGTGACCATGCCCCGGGTGTCCACGGCCGGGATCGACGCCGGACAGCGCCGGATCGCGGCCCGGCATCTGCTCGCCTCCCCCATCTTGACCGCCGCCCGGAACCCGGCCGAGCTGGACCTGGTCCGCCACCACGCCACCGCCCTGAAGTCGATGTTCGCGGGCCAGCTCGGCTACGCGCTGGTGGTCGAGTCGACGTTCGCACGCCTGGTCAAGGCGCCACTGCCCGCGTCGGCGCCGGTGCGGGCGGCCCGGCGCGGTGCGGGCGAGGCGCCGTTCACGGCCCGGACCTATGTCCTGCTCGCGCTGGCCTGCGGGGCCTTGCTGGCGCCGGGGGTGGGCGAGCAGATCCTGATCTCGGCGCTGGTCGACCAGATCCGGGCCGACGCCGCCGAGCAGGCGGTCACCGTCACCGACGGCATCGGCGACCGGCGCCAGCTGGTGGCCGCGCTCAAGCTGCTGGTGGCGTGGGGTGTGGTGACCGAGACCGACGGGACGCTGACCGGCTGGGGCGAGCGACCCGAGGACGAGGCCCTGCTCAGCATCAACCGGGCGTTGCTCATCCACCTGCTGCCCAGCCCGCTGCACCCGTACGAGAAGGCCGAGGACACCTGGGCCAGTCTCAATGCTGAGCCACCGCGGCGGCGGCTCCGCCAGCGGCTGGTGGAGAACCCAGCGGTGTTCCGGGCCGAGCTGCCCGACGACGAGCTGGACGTGCTGTCGCGGGAACGCAGCGAGCTGGCCCGGCATCTGGATGAGAATTTCGGTCTGGTGCTCGAGGTCCGGGCCGAAGGGGCGCTGGCCTACGACCCGGCCAGTGAGGCCGGCGGGCTCACCGACATCGACTTCCCTGGTGGCGGCAGCACCAAGCAGGCCGCCCTGCTGCTGCTCGACGAGCTGAACGCGGCTACCGCCGCCGCTGGACAGCACGGTCGTGATCGGTGGTCGTGCGATCCCGGCGTTCCTCGTGCCCTGGACGCGGGTCGACTCGGTGCTCGGCGATCTGGTCACGCGCCATGGGGGAGCTTGGAAGGATGCCTACAAGCAGTCGCCGGACATCCTGCGCACCGAGGTCGTGAGCCTGCTGGCTGCGCTCCGGCTGGCCGAGCCGACCGACGGCGGCCTGGCCGTCTTCCCGTTCGCGGCCCGGTACCAGCCCCAGGTCACCACCCGCTCCGCCGCTGACCGCTCTGAGGGGGACACCGAATGAGCCAGCCGCGGCCGCGCCCGCCACAGCGGTTTGATGAGCGCTGGCGGCTGTCCCGGGCCGGCATCGTCAACGTCTGGTTCTACCTGGACAACGAGTTCGACCTGAGCGGCGGCCGGCTGATCCTGCGCGGCACCAACGGCTCCGGGAAGTCCCGGGCGCTGGAAATGCTGCTGCCGTTCCTGCTCGACGCGGACCGGCGCCGGATGGACGCCACCGGCGCGGCCCGGGTCAGCCTGGACGAGCTGATGCGCACCGGCGCGCAGGGCCAGTCCAACCGGATCGGCTACCTGTGGCTGGAGCTGGCCCGGCCCGGCGAGTACCTCACGATCGGGGCGCTGGCCCGGCGCAGCCAGTCGGCCAGCCAGACCAAGGTCTGGTACTTCACCACGCCGCTGCGCGTCGGCGACGGCCTGCCGCTGATGTCGGCTTCGCGGGAGCCGCTGTCCCGGGACGCGCTGACCGAGCTGATCGGGGCGGAGCGGATCACGGAGTCGGCTCACGCCCACCGCGACCACGTCCGCGCGCTGGTGTTCGGGTTGCACGGCGATGCGGGCCGGGACCGCTACGACGGCCTGCTCCAGCTGCTGCACACGCTGCGGGCCCCGGACGTCGGCAACCGCATCGACGAGGGGCGGCTGCCGCAGATCCTGCTCGAATCGCTGCCGCCGCTGCAGGAGGACGCGCTGTCCCGGGCCGGCGAGCAGCTGGACGGGCTCACCGAGACCCGGCTGGCCCAGCAGCGGCTGGAAGACTCGGCCCGGGAAGTGGACAAGTTCCTCGGCGTCTACCGGCGCTACGCGGCCGACACGCTGCGGACCCGGGCCCAGGAGACGCTGACCGCCGCCGCGGCCGTGACCGAAGCCCGGAGCCAGGCCGACCAGCGCGCCGCGGAGCTGGTCGCGTTGGAGGAGGAGTCGGACCAGCGGGAGGCGGCCGTCCAGCAGCTGGCCGAGGAGCGGTCCGAGATCGACGCCGCGCTGCGGGCCATCGAGAAGCGCGAGATCTTCAAGACCGCCGACGACCTGGTGCAGCGCGACCAGAAGGTGGCCGAGCTGGCGCGTTCCGCGGACCGGGCGCTGGCCGAGGCCGGGCGCAGCCGGGACCAGCACGCCACCGCGGTCGGGGACGCCGGGCGGGTCCTGGGCGAACTGCACGGTGTCGCCGGGGACGCGGCCGCGGCCCTGACCGAGACCCGGGACGCGCTCGAGGACGCGGGCCTGCCCACGGCCGGGCTGCCCGAGGAGATCCGGGTGGCCGAGCACGCGGCGGAGCCCGGCTCGGCTCTGCTCCGCACCCAGCGCGAGGGTGACCCGCAGCCGGTGGACCGGCCGGCCGCAAACCAGGCGGACGTGATCCCGGCCGACCTGGACGCCGCGCAGGAGCTGGCCCGGGCCGCGGCGGCGGGCGCGGGCGAGCGGCTGGGCCTGGCCCACCGCCGGTTCGACGAGGCCCAGCGCCTGGAACAGGCCGAACAGCAGGTATTGCGGGTTGAGGCGGAGGCCGGGCAGCTGCGCGATGCCGCCGAGGAGGACGCCGCGACAGCGGACGGCCACGCTCGCGAACGGGACACCGCCGCCGTCACCCTGGCCGAGGCCTGGCGCGCCTGGTGCCGGGCCCCGGAGACCACCGAACTGCTGGGTGAGACCGACTGGGCCGCGCATCCGCGGCTCGGGCCGCTCATCCGGGACGCCGAAGCACTGGCCGGTGAGGACGGGCCGCCGCTGGACGGCCTGGACGAGGTGGCCGAGGTGGCGGCCCGCCCCGCGCGGGCAGCGGTGGCAGCCGCCCGCGCCGAACTGGACCGGGCCGCGTCCGACGACCGGGAGCGGGAAACCGCGCTGAAGGCCGAACGCGCGGACCTGGCCGCCGAGCGGGACCCGAAACCGGACGAGCCGGCCTGGCTCGACGCGGGGCGGCCCGGGGAACCGCTATGGCGGTGCGTGGACTTCGCCGGGCACCTCGACGACGGGCAGCGGGCCGGCCTGGAAGGCGCGCTGCTGGCCGCGGGCCTGCTCAGCGCGGTCATCCAGCCGGACGGGACGGTGCTGGCCGCCGACGGGGAGCTGCTCATCGGCCCCGGCCCGGCCCGGCCGGAACGGTCCCTGATCGGCGCGCTGCGTCCCGACCCGGCGGCCGCCCTGCCCGCGGCGACGATCACGTCGGTCCTGGCCGCCGTGGGGTTCGAAGACCCCGGCGCGGCTACGGCCGTGTTCGCCGACGGCCGCTGGCGGAACGGCCCGCTGCGCGGACGCCACCTCGCGGCCAAGGCCCGGCACATCGGCGCGGCCGCCCGCGCCGCGCACCGGCAGGAGCGGATCGCCGCCATCGACGCCGAGCTGACCGAGCTGGCGGGCCGGGCCGAGCAGCGGGACCGGCGGCGGGCCGAGCTGGAGGGCACCGTCCGCGCGCTGGACCGCCTGGTCGAGGCCAGACCGCGTACCGCCGAGCTGTTCGCGGCCCGCCGGGTCGCGGCCGAGAGCGCGGGCCGCGCCGAGCGCAGCGCGACCCGGGCCACCCGCGAGTCCGAACGCGCCCGGAAACAGCGGGAGACCTGGGCCGCTGAGCTGAGCACCCACCAGGCCACCTGCACCCATCTCGCGCTGCCGTCCGGTAAGGACGCCCTGGCCGGTGTCGTCACCGCGGCGACGCGGGCGCGGGACGGCAGTACGCGGCTGGGGAAGGAGCTGAACCGGCTGGCCAGCTCCGCTCGCCGGCACCGGGAGCAGCTGAAGCGGGTGGCGGACGCCGCGACGCTGCGCGACCGGACCGAGCAGGACGCCGACGAGACCTGGTCCCGGTGGCACGCCGAGGCCAGCGCGCTCGCGGCCCAGCACGACGCGATCGACCTGTCTCTTGAGGAAGCGCAGAAGGAGCTGGACGCCGCCCAGCAGGCGCAGGCCCGGGCCGTCCGGGACTGGGAAACCGCGACCAAGGCCGCCAGCACGCTGGGGCCGAAGCTCGGTGAGGCCCGGACCGAGAGCCGACGGGCGGCCGAGAACGCCGACGAGCAGCTGGGCCGGATGGCCGCGATGGGCCACCGGTTCAACCGGTCAGTCACCCTTCCCGGCCTGGCCGCGGCGGCCACCACCGCCAGCCTGGCCACGATCGTCCAGCCGGACCAGCTGGACCAGGTCGTGGCGGCCGCCAGGGAGTGCTCGAGCAGGTGACCGCGGCGCGTCCGGCGGCCAGCAGACCACGGTCATGAACAGCTTCCGCGAGTTCGACCGGGAGGTCTCCGGGCAGCTCGACGTGGGCTACGCCAGCGAGGACGACGTCGTTCCTGATCGAGGTGGCCGGGGCCGGCGACGAACGCACCCTGGCCGGGGCGGCCCGGACCCTGGCCGCGCGGGTGGAAAGCGGCCGGGCGGCGCTGAGCGAACGGGAGCGGGAGGTGTTCACCCGCTTCGTCCTGGGCGGGGTGGCCGAGGAGCTGCGCCGCCGGGTCAACCAGGCCGATCAGCTGGTCGGGGCCATGAACACCAGCCTGAAGGGCATCCGGACCAGTAACGGGATCGGCGTCCGGCTGGGCTGGGGCCTGCGCGAGGAGCACGCGGCGCTGGGCCGGATCCTGGAGCTGGTGGCCACCTCGGACGCGGTCCGTTCCGAAGCCCAGAACACCGAGCTGACCGAACTGCTGCGGCAGCGGGTCGAGGAGTTCCACGCCGCCGATCCGAGCAGCGGCTACGCCGCCCACCTGGCCGCCGCGCTGGACTACCGGCAGTGGCACGAGGTGAACGTGACCATCCTCGGCCCCGAGGAAGGCCAGCAGCGCCGGCTGTCCCGGCGGGCCAAGCTGTCCCAGGGCGAGACCCGGTTCGTGTCCTACGTGACCTTGTTCGCCGCCGCCGACGGCTACCTGACCAGCCTGGGTGACGACGGGCGGGCGCTGCGGCTGATCCTGCTCGACGACGCCTTCGCCAAGGTGGACGAGGGCACCGTCGCCGAGCTGATGGGGCTGCTGGTCGGCCTGGATCTGGACTTCGTGATGACCGGGCACGCGCTGTGGGGGTGCTTCCCGCAGGTGCCGCGGCTGGACGTGTACGAGGTCCGGCGCAGCAACGGCAGCTCGGCCGTCACCACCCACGTGCACTGGGACGGCCGCAACCGGCACCTGCGCAGCACCGTGTGACCGGTATCCCGCCGGCCCTGCGGGCCTACCTGTCCGCGGAGTCCCTGCAGCCGATGTGGCAGGTGCTGCGCCAGCGCCTGGAGCGCACCGGCCACGCGATACGCGGAACTGTCCCGGTCGAGCTGGACGACGAGGGCGCCGACCGGCTGGGCGGCCTGCTCGGCCGGGCTTTCCCCACCGGTTCCGCAGTGGTGAAGCTGGCCGATCTCGACACCGCGCTACGGGCCAGCGCCGCCCAGCGCGGCCTGGTCGCGGTGGTGGCCGAGCTGACCGGGGGCCCGCTGCGGGACCGGCCCGCCGAACGGGACGCGGACCAGGCGCGCCGCGAGCAGCTGTGGGCCGAGCTGGACCGGCTGCTCGTCGCGGACGGGCTGGCCGGCCAGGACTGGACCGGGCCGTGGACCGAGTGGCTGCACCGCGGCGGGGTGCTGACCCGGCTCCCGGCGGACGAGGCCGGGCCGACGCTGGCCGTGGCCATCCAGGACCCTGGCCAGGACCCTGGACGGCGAGAGCGCTCGCCGACCGGCCTGGCCGAACTGGCCAGCGAGGTGACCGGCGACGCGCACGGCCTGGACGACGGCACCCCGGCCGCCGCCGTGGTCCTGCGCGCTCTGGCGTTCGCGCTCGACACTCCCCCGGCCACCTCCGCCGCCGAACGCCGGCTGCTGTGGCAGCGGGTCGGGGTCAGCACCGACGAGATCTCGGGCACCGTCATCACCTACGGGCTGCGCCCACCCGGGACGGACCGCTGGGCGGCCATGATGCGCGAGCGGGCCGAACTCGGGCTGATCACCCACCTCACCGTGCACGAGCTGCGGCGGGCCGGCGACCTGACCCGGCCCGGCGAGGTCGTCCACGTGTGCGAGAACCCGCAGGTGCTGCAGCGGCTGGCCGCGGCCGGGGTCGACCGGCCGCTGGCCTGCACGTCCGGCCATCCGGCGGCGGCCGGGATGCTGCTGCTGAGCCGCACGGCAGTGCGGTACCACGGAGACTTCGACTGGCCGGGGATCGCCATCGCCCGCCGCATCATCGAGCGGGACGCCGAGCCATGGCGGTTCGGCCGCGCGGACTACGACGAGGCCGTGGAGCACCTTCGCGCCGACCGGCGGCTGGCCCTGACCGGCCGGGTGGAGCCCACTCCCTGGGACCAGGAACTGAGCCCGGCCATGGCCGCGGCCAACGTCGCCGTACACGAGGAAGCCATCGTCGACCTGCTGCTGGCCGATTTGAGCTGAGCTTTGACAAAAGGGCGGCCGGTGCCGGGGTCGCTGGCGGGCAACACCCGGCGCCGGCCGGTGGGACACGGCGTGATCAACGGTCCCGCTACTAACACGCTTGAGCAGGGGCGATGGTTCAGAGGCTGGGGCGGACCGGCCTGGTCAGGAGCGGCGGGAGCCGGGGTAGCCGATGACGGCGGCGACCGGGAGGGCGGAACGGGGCGCATACGGGATGCGCCACAGGCCGCCGGGGGCGGCGGCGTGGGCCTCGTCCTGCCAGGGATGAGGCCGGGCCGGGCCGGCGTCGGCGCAGAGGTCGTGGACCAGCAGGGCCGCCATCAAAACCCGGGTCGTCGCGGGGGCGAAGGCTTCCACCCCAAACCGGGGCGCCCCAGCGTAGGCGGCGGCCAGGGCGCGGTTCTTGGTCACGGAGCGGGTCTTGGTGGGTGGGGCGACGTTCAGGGAGACGGTGGCCCCGTCGTGGCGGGCCACCGTGGCTCGCCAGCGCTGGAGACGTTTGGCCAGGGCGTAGTTGGGGCCCTGCTGGGCGATGAAGCTGTCGTTGATCCCTGGGGCGCCATCAGCGGACGGATCCGAGTCCTTATCGGGTGGGTAGGCCTCGCAGAAGAGGCGGCCAGCCGACATGGACCGGGCCAGCTTGGCCGCCAGCGGCCGTCCCGCGAACCGGGCCCGGGACTCGGCCACCGCCTCCGGCGGCACTCCGAACACGTCGGTCGGAGTGGCCAGGAAGGCCAGGGCGGCATCCGGTCGGGCCGCCAGCAGCCGGACCGTCAGCGCGTCGACCGCCGAGGCGACCCGCACGTTGGCGGCGCCGTCGGCGTAGACGTAGTTGCCCAGGACCAGGGGACCGTCGATCGCGGCCAGCCAGTCGGCGACCCCGGGCAGGTCGGCGGCCAGGTCCAGCCCCGCATCCTGGACGAGGTCGAGGCCGACCTCCGTGGCCGACGCCGTCACCCCCGGCGGCCGGGCGACCGGAACCTCCAGCGTGCCCGCACTCGACCGGGCGGTCTCCAGTACCCGCGCCCACACCTTGGGCAGGGCCAGGTCCACGCCGATGACGTGTGCGCCCCAGCCGAGCAGCGCGGGGAGCGGCCCGACTTCGGCCCCCGCCCCGAGCACCACCACCGTGCCGCCCGGGCAGGGCCAGCCACTCGGGATGAGCGCTCACGGCCCGGACCGCCTCGGCGCAGGAGGGCTCCATGATGCCGCGCGTGATCCAGTCGTCCAGCTGGCGATCCAGGGCATCGCCCCGCAACAGCGAGCCCCGGTACGGAATGCTCAGCGCACGCTCGGCCTCGCCGTCACCAGCCACCGTGACCGTCATCGGCGACGGGCCGGCCGGGGCCGCCGATTCCACCGAAGCCAGCGGCACCTCCGCCCCATCAGCGTCGATGACCCGCATCCGCTGGTGCAGCGAGTCCAGCCCGCCCCGGGCCACCGCCAGCGCCGCGTCGGCCGACGGCAACCCGGCCTCGATCAGCCGCCGGAAGTGCCCCAGGTACCCCCGGCGCCAATCCCGCTCCTGCTCGGCGGCCTTGGCCCCGGCCGGGTCCACCGGCCGCAGGGCGTCCGCCACTACGGAGCGCCCGAGCGCCGACGTGCTCCGCCGCCCGTCCGCAGACATCGGAAACTCAACGCCCATACCGGCTCCTGTCGCCACCGTCGGCCCTAACGGTAGCGGCCACTTGCTGGTTGCGGCAGACCCCAGATCAGGCCTTGTCGCTGATGGCAAGGCGGCGCGGCCGCTCGGTCTCGGCCGCGAGGTGGTCGATTGCATCGCGCAGCGCAGTGGAACGCTCGGCGGCCGCGTCTGCAGAAACAAATGGCCGCAGCGCCTCCCGGGTGATCACCTGAAAGGCGCTGCGGCCCGCTCCTCTGTCCAGAAGGTGTTACTTCTTCCCGTTGTCCTTGAGGGCGATCTTTCCGACCTTCCTGGCCTGATCTTCCGTCACCTTGCGGTCCTGCGGCCGCTCAAGATTGCTGGGGCGCTTGCTCTCGGCCCTGGGCAGCTTTTCGCTCATGAGAATCCCCTCCGGTTCCGGCACAGTGCGCCGCGATCTGGTGAAGTGACAACACAAGGCAGACGCCGGAAAGCATCGCGTGGATTACACAGAACGAGACATAAAAGATTGCCCTGATTTTAAAAACTGGTGGATCTCACCCAATCAATGACACACGTCAGCCACGATCGGAGCGGCTTCTACCCCAAACGGTCAGCCCTTGAGCGACCCCGACATCAGCCCCTGCACGTAGTACCGCTGCAGCGACACGTACAGCACCACGCACGGGATCATCGCGATGACCGCCCCGGCCACCAGGTAGCCCAGGTTGACCTGCCCGTACGTGCCCACCTCGAGGTTGAAAAGCTCCACCGGGAGGGTGAACGACTTCTGCGAGGTGATGAAGGTCAGCGAGCCCAGGAACTCGGTCCAGGAGAACAGGAACGCGTACAGCACGGTGGTCGCGACCCCCGGGAGCACCAGGGGCCGCAGCACGCGCGTCACCATGACCCAGTGCCCGGCCCCGTCCACGAAGGCGGCGTCCTCCAGCTCGGCCGGGATGGCCAGGAACGTGTTCCGCATGATGAACACGCCGAACGGCAGGTTGAACGTCACGTAGAACAGCGCCAGCCCGACCAGGGAGTTGGTCAGGTGGACCTGATTCAGCTCCAGGAACAGCGGCGTCAGGATGGCCTGGAACGGGATCATCAGCGTGACCAGGATGACCCCGAACACGACGCCCTGGCCGCGGAAGCGGAACCGGCCGAAGCCGTAGCCGGCCAGCAGGGCCACGAGCGCGGTCACCACCGCGGTGCCCAGCGCGACCTCGAAGCTGTTCAGCACGTAGTGGCCGATGCTGTTGCCGCGGCCGAACAGGCCGGTGTAGTTGGCGAAGGTCAGGTGGCCGAAGTCCTTGGCCGACGGCACGGCCGCGATGTCGGAGCCCGGTTCGAACGACTGGATCAGGGCCCAGGCCAGCGGGAGCACGAACACCAGGCTGAGCAGGATCCCGGCCGTGGCGTAGGCCAGGCCGCGGCCACTGCCGCGGCCGCCCCGCGCCCGGGGGGCACCCCCCGCGCGCCCCGCCCCGGACCGCGGGGCGCGGTCCGGGGCCGGAGCCAGCGTGTTGGTCATGACGCCCTCGCGTCCCGGTCCCGGAGGAGCAGGAACTGGCCGGCGCTGATGATGGCCACCACCACGACCAGCAGCATGGCGCCCGCGGTGGCCTTGCCGATCAGGCCCTGCTCGAACGCGACCTGGTAGATCCACAGCACGATCGGGGTGGTGCTGGTCCCGGGGCCGCCCTGGGTCAGGATCTGGAACTGGTTGAAGGCCAGGAACGAGCCGATCACCGACAGGATCAGGCTGAGCGCGATCGACTGGCGCAGCAGCGGCAGCGTGACCCGCAGCTCGGCCCGCCAGCGGGACGCGCCGTCGATGTAGGCGGCCTCGTACAGTTCCCGCGGGATGCCCTGCATGCCGCCCAGCAACAGAACCATGGTCAGGCCGGAGCCGAACCAGATCACCAGCAGGCAGATCGCGGTCATTCCAGGGATCGTGTGGACCAGCCACGCGGTGGCCCCGTTGGTCAGGCCGAGCTCCTTCAGGGCGAAGTTGACCGCACCGCTGTTGGGCTGGAGCTCAACGTAGAAGATGAAGCTCTCCACGGTCAGCCCGACGATGTAGGGCAGGAAGAACAGGGTGCGGAACACCGTCGAGCCGCGCCGGTTGCCGCGGGTCAGCATGGCCAGCCCGTAGCCGATGACGAAGATCGGCCCGGTCACGATCGCGGTGTAGAGCACGGTGAGCAGGATGGCGTGCAGGAACTGGCTGTTGCCGGCCAGCGCCTTGTAGTTGGCCAGGCCGACGAAGTGGTAGGCGCCGACCAGCGGGAAGTTGGTCATGGAGATGTACACCGCGTAGATCAGCGGCAGGATGACCAGGGCCAGCACCAGGACCAGGGACGGCACGGTGAGCGCGAATCCGAGCCGTCCCGGCTTGGTGATGTTCTTGGCTGCCACGGGGCTCCGGCCTCCTCAGCTCTGCAGGTCGTTGAGCACGGAGGTGAACCCGGACTGGCCCTGCTCCAGCGCCTTGGCCACGTTGCCGTTGTAGACGGCGGTGTTGAACATCCCCTGCCAGGGCTGGCTGACCAGGTTGAACAGCGCGTCGTGGGCCACCGTGTAGGGCGCCTGGCCGTGGGACAGGTAGCCGACGATCTGGGCCACCATCGGGTACTTGGCCTTGAACGAGGCGGTGACCGCGTCGGACCGGATCGGCTCGACCCCGCCGACCGGGGTGAGCTGCTGGGCGGGCACGCTCAGCGCGTACTTGACGAACTCCCAGGCGCCGGCCGGGTTCTTGGCCCCGGCCGGGATGCCGAAGTTGGCGCCGCCGTCGTAGGTGCTGTAGCCGCCGTTGGGCCCGGGCAGCGGGGCGATGGCGAACTGGGACAGCTTTGTGGCCGGGGCCGACGCGGCCGCGCCGTACCCGCCGGGCAGCATCCCGATGTGACCGGTCTGGAAGTCCTTGCCCCAGGTGGTGCCGTTCTGGGTCTGGTCGTTGGCCGGGACCAGCTTGTTCTTCCACAGCTCCTGGTAGAGCTGCAGGGTGGCCTGCAGCGACCGGTTGCCGGCCACGGTGGCCTTCTCGTGCCCGGGCTGGCCCTTGAGCACGTCATCGCCGCCCGCGTACACGTTCGGCATCAGGGTGAAGGTGAGGCAGCCCGGGCAGTCCCCGGCGAACGAGAACCCGTAGTTGCTGCCGCCCAGGCCCCGGATCTTTGTGGCGTCGGACAGGATCTGGCTGAAGTTCGCGGGCGGCTGGCTGGGGTTCAGGCCGGCCTGGCTGAACAGCGTCTTGTTGTACCAGAGCACGGACATGTCGGCGAAGTCCGGGACGCCGTAGTACTGGCCGCCGTTGGTGGCCAGCTTGAGCGCGCCCGGGCTGAGCTTGTCCTTGTAGGGCAGCGCGTTGACTTCCTTGGTGACGTTCAGGAACTCGTTCTTGGAGATGAAGATCTCCGAGTCCACGTCGTCCAGCGAGGCCAGGTCGGGCTCGGTGCCGGCCCGGATGGCGGTGGCCAGCTTGGTGATGTAGTCGGCGTCGGCCACCGGCACCACGTTGACCTTGAGGTTCTTGTGGCTGGCGTTGAAGTTCTTGGCCAGCTGCTTGAACAGCGGCGCGAAGGTGGACCGGTACCAGACGGTCACCGTGCCGGTAGCGTTGCTGTTCAGCGACTTGCTCGACGAGCCGCCGCTGGACCCCGCCCGAGCCGCCGGCCGGGCTGGTCCCGGAGCAGGCCGCGGTGACCAGCGCGGTCAGCAGGGCCGCCGCCGCCCCAGCCCGCGAAGCCCTTGCGCCCCTTCATGACCGCGGGATCCAGACGCGCATGGCCCCGGCGCCCCGGTTGGCCCAGGCGAAGTAGGGCACGGCCGTCAGGGTGACCGGCTGGCCCGCCACCCGCCCGGGAGCGTCGATCGTTGTGACCCCGCTCAGCAGGCCGGGCTGGTTCCTGGACATCATCGTCCCTTCGTCGATTCGAACACCGTCCACGGCAGCACCGTCCGGCTGGTCGGCCTGCTCGAGGCAATACACCAGGGGGCCCCGCTCGATGGCCGCGCAGCCGCGGACACTGTCGTTCCGCTCGTCGGGCCGGGTCAGGCGGGGTGGCATGGGCAAGGTCAGCGTGACCACGTCGCCGCGGGCCCAGCGGCGCCGGACGGCGGCGTAGGTGCCGGGCTCGGCGGCGGCCCCGGTCGGCTGGCCGTTGACGGCCAGCTCGGCTCCGGCCGCCCAGGCCGGGACGCGCAGGGTCAGCGTCCACGGGGCGTCGCCGCCGGCCCGGACTTCCACCTCGACCCTTCCGTCCCACGGGTACTCGGTGGCCACTGCCAGCTCGACGGGCTGACCGCCCGCGCCGCCGGCGCTCGTGCGCACCTGCATGGGCGCGTACTGATGAACCTGCAGGCCATCGCCGGAGCTGGTCGCGAAGTAGTGGGCCAGCGTGGCCAGGGTCCGCATGGTGTTGGTCGGGCAGCAGGAGGTGCCGAACCACGGCTGCCGCCCGTTGGCCACCATCCGGGAGTCCTCCACCCCGGAGGCGTCGGCCCGCAACTGGAGCGCGTTCACGTAGAAGAACCGGTCCCCCGACAGCGAGATGCCGGGCAGGATCCCGTTGTAGAGGGTCCGTTCCATCAGATCGGCGTAGGCGGCCGTCGCCGGTGGCCAGCAGCAGCCGCCAGGCCCACTGCATGCTGGCCACGGCGGCGCAGGTCTCGGCGTAGGCGCGGTCGGCCGGCAACTCGAACGGGTCGCCGAACGACTCGCCTTCCCAGCGGGCGCCCAGCCCGCCGGTCAGGTACATCTTGGTCCCGGTCATGGCCGTCCACTGGCCGCGCAGCGCGGCCAGCAGTTCGGCGTCACCGGTCTCGGTGGCCAGGTCGGTCGCGCCCGCGGCCAAGTAGACGGCCCGGACCGCGTGCCCCTCGGGGGTGGTGGTCTCGCGCACCGGCACCCGGTCCGAGTAGTAGGTGCTGCTGGCGAACCGGTCGGTGTGCTGGGCGGCCAGGATGCCGTGGCCGCGGGCGTCCACGAAGTACCGGGCCAGGGCCAGGTCGGCCGGGTCACCGGTGAGCCGGTACAGCTCGGCCAGGGCCATCTCGATCAGCGGGTGCCCGCACACGCCGTCGCGCTGGCCCGGCCCGAAGGTCTGCCCCAGCTGGCCCACGGCCCGGCGGGCGATGCCGATCAGCCCGTCGTCGTGCCCGGTCCGGACCTGGGCGATGGCGGCCTGGGTCAGCGCCCCGATGTTGAAGATCTCGTGGTTGTAGGGCAGGTCGCGGAAGCGGGCCGAGGTGTCCCCGGTGACCTGCTCGAACGTGTTGAGGTAGCCGTCGGCGTCCTGGGCGTCCCGGATCAGGCCGGTGACCTCCCGCTGCCAGGAGGCCAGCTGCGGGTCGGCGCCGCGGGCCTGCTCCCAGGCCAGCGCCTCCAGCCACTTGTAGACCTCGCCGTCCTGGAACACCGGTCCGCGGTAGCGGCCCCGCTGCCGGGTGCTGGCCGCCTTGAAGTTCTCGAAGCTGCCCGCCGCTTCCAGCTGCTCGGCGCCCATCGGGATCGTGGTCTCCCGGTTGACCCGCTGCCGCTGCGCCCACAGTCCGCCGGTGATCGGCGCGTCCCCCAGCGGCAGCGGCCGCAGCACGGTCCGCGCCGCCGCGGTCGGATCCACCGGTCCTGGCCGTCGCCCGGCCTGGCTATCGCTCTGGCCCACAGACACTCCGCCTCATTGTCGGACCCATCGTCAGGAGTCGGACCCCTCGTCAGAAACTTACGGAAACCGTATTCCGTAATTTGCCGAATGTAACGCCCGGCCCGACCGGGGTCAAGAGCCGGCCGACCGCCCCGCGCCGTCGGTCCGGGTACGATGCACCGAAAAGGGGGACGATCCATGAACCAGCCGAGGCCCCGGCCCGTGACGATCCGGAACGTGGCCGCGCTGGCCGGCGTTTCCGTCGGGACCGCGTCCAAGGCCCTCAACAGCCGCGGTCAGCTGCGGCAGGAAACCCGGGACCGGGTGCTGGCCGCGGCCGAGCAGCTGAATTTCCGCCCCAACGAGGCCGCGCGCAGCCTGGGCAGCGAGCGGACGTTCACGGTCGGGCTGATCACCACCGACAGCATCGGCCGGTTCAGCATCCCGGTCCTGCTCGGCGCCGAGGACGCGCTGGACGCGGGCACGATCTCGGTGTTCCTGTGCGACACCCGGGACGACCCGATCCGCGAACGCCACTACGTGGAGACCCTGCTCAGCCGGCGGGTCGACGGGATCATCGTCACCGGCCGCCGGTCCGACCCCCGGCCGCCGCTGGCCCGCGACCTGCCGGTGCCGGTGGTGTACGCGCTGACCCCGTCGCGCGACCCGGCCGACTGCTCGGTGGTCGGCGACGACGAGCACGCCGGTTTCCTGGCCGGCGAGCACCTGATCGCCACCGGCCGCCGGGCCATCGCCTACGTCACCGGGCCGGACCGGTTCGACGCCGTGGGCCGCCGGGAGAAGGGGCTTGGCGCCGCCCTGGCCAACCACGGCCTGGAACTGGCCGACCCGGTGCTGTACGGCGAGTGGTCGGAGGCCTGGGGCCGCCGGGCCGTCCAGACCCTGCTCCGGTCGCAGACCGCGTTCGACAGCATCTACTGCGGCAGCGACCAGATCGCCCGCGGCGCCGTCGAGGGCCTGCTGGCCGCCGGGCGCACCGTGCCCGGCGACGTGGCCCTGGTCGGCACCGACAACTGGGACGTCATGGTCGAAGGCCGCCGCCCCGCGCTGACCACGATCGACCTGAGCCTGCACGAGGTGGGCCGCCGCGCCGCCCAGCACCTGCTGGCCGCGATCGACGGCGAGCCGGTCCAGGGCCTGGAGACCGTTCCGGCCCAGCTAATCCTGGGCGAGACCACCGACTGACGGGCCTCGGCTGGCCGGCCAGGCCTCATGATCGATGTCCGTCTACTAATACTCTTATATGGGTAAACGGACATCGATCATGGAACCCTCGAGTCCGTGGGGCCTGCGGTGCCGGTGAGGCGCCGAGCCCCGGGTACGTCGGCCACGCTCAGTGCTGGAGGCCGCTAGCGGAGGGCGCCGCCGTCCTCGATGTCGAGCAGGGCGACGTCCTGCGGGCTGGGCAGGCCCTCCCAGTCGCCGTAGCTGGCCACCGCGAACGCGGCCACGCGAGCGCCCAGGGCCAGGCAGTCCGGCACCGGCTGGCCGGCCCGGCGAGCGGTCAGGTAACCGGCGGCGAAGGCGTCACCGGCACCGACCGTGTCCACCGCCGCGATCGGCACCGCTTTTATATCGAAGGTCTGTTCCCGGGCCCACCCGGTCGCGCCGGCGGCCCCGCGGGTGACGACGACCTCGGACACCCCGCTGGCCAGGAGCCCGGCCGCGGTGTCGGCCTCGGTCGCCCCCGGCCCGCCGATCAGGGCCAGCTCGGACTCTGAGGCCAGCACCACGGTGGCCTGGGCGGCCAGCGGGGCCAGGACCTGGGCCGCGGCCTGGTCATCGGCCCACAGGGCGGTCCGGTGGTTGACCAGGAAGGCCACTGGCACGCCGGCCTCCCGGGCCCGGCCGAGCAGCCGTTCGGTGGCCGCCCGCGCCGCCGGGCTCAGGGCCGGGGTGATCCCGCTCAGCACCAGCAGGTCAACCGCGGGGTCCCAGGCCGCGTCGGCGTCGGCCACGCTGAAGTTCGACCCGGCCGAACCCCGCCGGTGATAGATGGCCCGGCTGCGGCCACCCGGCCCCGGCTCGAGCAGGAACAGCCCGGTCGGGGCGTCCGGGTCGGTCCGGCAGGCGGACACGTCGACGGCCTCGGCCCGCAGCGTGCGCAGGACCAGCGCGCCCAGCTCATCGGCGCCGACCCGCCCGGCGAAGCGGACCGGCGCCCCGAGCCGGGCCATGCCGATGGCCACGTTGCCCTCGGACCCGGCCACCGACAGGTTCACCTGCCCGCCCAGCCGCAGCGGTTGCCGGGCCCGGAGCACGGCCATGATCTCGCCGGCCAGCAGGACGGTCATTCAGGGTCTCCCGCCGTGAAGTCCAGCAGGACCTTGCTGGACCGGCCGGCGTCCGCGGCCACCGCGAACGCCTCGGCGGCCTGGCTGGCCGGGAACACGTCGCTGATGATCGGATCGACCACCGCGTCCGGATCGGCCAGGAAGGCCACCGCGCTTTCGATCTCGATGAGCCGCAGCGATCCGGTCAAGGTCAGCTCGCGGCTGACCACCAGGCTGGCCGGCACCGCGATGTCCCCGGCCGGCACCTGCCCGACGGCCACCACCGTCCCGCCCGGCCGGGCCGCCCGGATCGCGCTCCCCAGCCCGGCCACCGTCCCCGACGACTCCACCACGATGCCGGGCCCGTGACTCTTGCTGTTATCAGCCGGGAAGGACTGGGCGGTGGGGACCGCGGTCGCGCCGGACTCCCGAGTCTTGCTGTTATCAGATGGAGGAGTTGGAGCGCCCAATGTGCCGGCCCCGGACGGCACCGGAGTCTTGCTGTTATCAAATCCGGTGGCGCTGGAGCCGGAGGCGGGGCGGGTGCTGACCGCCAACTCGGCACCATCGGGCAGGTCCCGGGCGTGGACCGCGTTCACGCCCAGCTCCCGGGCCACGGCCAGCGGGCGGTCCTGCACGTCGGCCACGGTGACCGAGGCCGCGCCGCGGTACCGGGCCACCGCCGCCACCAGCAGCCCGATCGGGCCCCCGCCGACGACCAGCACGTGCGCGCCGGCGATCGGGGTCCCGACGGCCTCGGCCCGGTCCAGCGCGTGCCAGGCGATGCCGGCCGGTTCGGCCAGGCTGGCCCGGCGCAGGTCGAGGGGGTCCGGGAGCGGGATCAGCCGGGCGGCCGGCACCGCGATCTGGTCGGCGAAGCCGCCGTCGGTGTGCGGAAACTGCGCGGCGCTGCCCAGGTAGCGGGTCTCCGGGCACAGGTTGGGCTGGCCGCCTCGGCACCACGGGCAGTGCCCGCACGAACGGGCCGGGTGGACCGCCACCGCCTGCCCGGCCACCGGGCCCGAGCCGTCGGCCGCGGGCACCGCCACCCGCCCCACCACCTCGTGCCCGAGGATCATCGGCGCCCGCAGCACCGAAGTCCCCACCGCCCCGTCCCGCCAGTAGTGCAGGTCCGAACCGCAGACGCCGCCGAACGCCACGTCGACCAGGGCCTCATCGGGGCGCGCGACCGGCGCTGGCTCCCGATCGAGCCGCAGGTCGTCGCGATCGTGGATGCGCAGGGCGCGGATGTCACGCGGACCGGTCACAGTGTTGCCTTCAAGGGCTCTCCTCACAGCACGGCGGTGATGCCGCCGTCGACGTAGATGACCTGCCCGTTGACGAAGTCGGAGGCCGACGAGGCCAGCCAGACCGCGGGCCCGGCCAGGTCGGCAGGGGTGCCCCAGCGCCGGGCCGGGGTCCGGCCGCGGACCCAGGCACTGAACTCCTCGTCCTCGACCAGGACGGTGTTCAGGTCGGTGCCGATGTAGCCGGGGGCCAGGCCGTTGGCCTGGATGCCGCCCTCGGCCCACTCGGCGCACATGGTCCGGGTCAGCGACCCGAGCCCGCTCTTGGCCGCGGCGTAGGCCGAGGTGCTGGCCCGGACCAGCTGGGTCTGCAGCGAGCAGACGTTGATGATCTTGCCGTGGCCCCGGTCGAGCATGCCGCGGGCCAGTTCCTGGGCCAGCACGAAACAGCTGGTCAGGTTGACCTCCAGCACCTGCCGCCAGGCGTCCAGCGGGAACTCGGTCAGCGGCGACCGGAACTGCATGCCCGCGTTGTTGACCAGCACGTCGATCCCGCCCAGCTCGGCGTCCAGCCGCTGGGCCTGGGCGATGACCGCGTCGGAGTCGGCCACGTCGAACGCACAGGTCCGGAGCTCGGCCCCCGGCACTTCGGCGGCCAGCTGGTCGCGGGCCTGATCGACCCGGGACTGGTCCCGGCCGTGCAGCACCACGGTGGCGCCGGCCCGGGCCAGCCCGGCCGCCACGGCCGCGCCGATGCCCCGGGTGGATCCGGTCACCAGCGCGCGGCGCCCGGTCAGATCGAAGGGTGAGTCGGCCACTAGTTCTCCTCGGCGAGGGCATCGGCAACGTCAACGGGTCGTCCCCCATCGTGCCGGGAGCGCCCGGCGGCCAGGACCACGGCCAGGTCGGCCAGGCCATCGGCCAGGGTGACCTGCGGCGTTCCGCCGGACCGGATGGCCGCCACCCAGTCCCGGACGATCGCGGTGTGGCTGTCGTAGTAGTTCTCGGCCGGCGAGATGGCCCGGCCGCCGGGGCTCTGCTCGTCCCAGAGGGTGGCGCCGCCGCCGTCGCCGTCGTAGTCGACCCGGATCTCGATCCGGCCCCGGGACCCGACCACGGTCCCTTCGGCCTCGGCGGTCAGCGGGAAGGCGGTCCACGAGTACAGCGACTGCGCGGCCAGGCCGGACGCGAACCCCACCGTGAGCAGATAAGTGTCCACTCGGTCGCCTGAGGCCTGTGTGACTGATGTGTCTTTCGAGACTGATGAGGTTGTTGTGGTTGACGCTTGTGGAGCCGGCGCGCTGGCCTGAGCGGATACCCAGGCGATGGGGCCGCCCAGGTAGCGCAGCAGGCTGGTGTGGTGGGTGCCCTGATCCAGCAGCAGCCCGGCTGACTCGCCGCCGCCGCGGCGCCAGCCGTCCCGGAGCCACACTCCGTCGAGGGTGAAGGCCCGGGTCGAACGCAGCGTGAGCACGTCTCCGACCCGGCCCGAGGTCATCGCCTCGCGGGCGGCCCGGACGGCGGCGATGTGGGGATAGTTCTCGGCCACGGCCGCCACCCGGCCCGTCGCGACGGCGGCGCGCCGGATCCGCTCGCCGTCGGCCAGCGTGGTGGCCAGCGGCTTCTCGACCAGCACGTGCCAGCCGCGGCCGAGCGCGTCGCCGGCGGTGTCGGCGTGCACGGCGTGCGGGGTCCGGATGTCGGCGGCGTCGATGAGCACGCCGTCGTCCACCGCGGCCTGGGTCGACGGGTAGGCCGGCACCCCGAGCGCGGCGGCCACCGCGTCCCGTCGTTCGGCCTGCGGATCGACCGCCGCCACCAGCTGGAACTCATCCGGCGCGGCCCTGGCGTAGACGTGCCGGGCCACCAGTTCGCCGATCGCCCCGCACCCCACCAGCGCCACCCGGACCGGCGGGTTTCCGTTGTTGATCATCGCGGCCACGCTCCCACGCGACCCGGCCATCCGTCCAGAACCAGCCCTGGAAGTCGCGGGCGGTAGCCTCGCCCCGTGGACAGCGGTGCAGCCAGGATGGCGCGGTTCGAGGTCAGCCCGGTCGGCTGGGTCGAATCCCCGCTGCGCGACCCGGCCCAGGCCCCCCGCCAGGGCCGGGAGGGCGCGCCGCCGGGCTGGCTGGTGTTCCGGCCCGAGGTGGCCGAGGGCCTGCGCGACCTGGCCGTGGGTCAGGACGTCATCGTGCTGACCTGGCTGGACCGGGCCCGGCGGGACGAGCTGAGCACGATCCCGCGCGATGACCCGGCCAACCCGCGCACCGGGGTGTTCAGCACCCGGTCACCGAACCGGCCCAATCCCATCGGCCTGCACCGGGTCCGCGTCCTGACCGTGGACGGGCTGCGCTTCCAGGTCAGCGACCTGGAAGCGCTGGACGGGACCCCGATCCTGGACGTCAAGCCGGTCCTCGACCCGGGCGCCGAACGTTGACCGGCCGCGTCTCGCCGTCACCAGCCTCACCGTCCGACGCTGATGCTGGCGGGGGCGCGGTCAGCTGCCGGTGGCGGCGCCCAGGGTCAAGGTGATGGTGTTGTTGGGCCCGGGCAGGGTCAGGTTGATCAACGGCGTGGCCAGCAGGCAGTGCGCGAAGTGCGGAATGGTGTAAGTCCCGCTGACCGTGCCGCCGGTCAGCGCGTTGAACCCGCTTTCCGAGGTCAAGGTGATGGTGGCGGGAACGGCGGTCTGGCAGGAATTACCGACCGGGACCGGGATTCCGGCCACCTTCAGGCTGGTCAGTTTCAGCGAGATGTGCGAGGTGGCCTGAATGCCGCCGTCGCTTTCCAGCGTGCCGGTGGTCTGGCCCTGCTCGACAAAGGCGGTGGTGGCCGTGACCGGGACCAGGCCGAGCTCTTTGAACGACCCGGTGGCGGGCGGGAGGTTCACGTTGCCGGTGACCGCCGCGGTGTTCAGGTCGGCCGTGGCCGACAGGGTGCCCGGGCCGAGCGGGATCGAGGTGTGGATGGCGTTGATGTAGGTGCTGCCGCTGATCGGATAGGTGAGGTTGACGGTGGTGTCGGCCGACGCGGAGGTGGCCCCGAAGCCCAGGGCTCCGACGACCGCCACCGAGGAGAACAGGAGCCCAGCAAGCCGTTTCTTCATGACCATCACTTCCCTGTGACGATGCCGCTCCCCCCGGGTCAGCCCGTACGTTACTGGCGCGTAACAACGGCGGCAAGGGAAGCGGAAAAGCTCGCTTGCGGCTACGTCTTGAACGCTCAAGTGGCGGCGGGAACCTTGTCAACAGATGAGCACGCCGCCCCGGTACCGAGCACTGGCGGCCATTGGTTACCGTCTCCACGTGGACGCGATCGCGGAATGGACCAATGCCCAGGGCCGGGTGCTGGAGCTCGTCGAGGCACTGAGCCCGGAACAGTGCCAGCAGGGCGTGCCCGCCTGCCCGGCGTGGACCGTCACCCAGCTGCTGGCCCACATGGTCGGCCTGAACGCGGACGTGCTGGCGGGCGACGAACCCGACGACCACAACAGCACGTGGACGCAGGCCCAGGTGGACAGCCGGGCCGACCGCACCCCGGCCGACCTGGTCGCCGAGTGGCGGTCGCTGACCCAGCCCATGCAGGACTGGATGCGCCAGCACGGCCCGCGGCCGCTCAACGACGTGGTCATCCACGAACAGGACCTGCGCGGGGCGATCGGCCAGCCCGGCGGGCGGGACACCGACGGCCTGGCCGCGGTCCGGGACCTGATGGCCGAGCGGTTCTCGGCCCGGATCCGCCGGGCCAAGCTGGCGCCGGTCGAGATGCGCAGCCCGGAATGGATCTTCAGCACCGGCGACTCCGCTCCCGGCCTGGTCCTGTCGGCGCCGACCTTCGACCTGAGCCGGGCGCTGATGACCCGCCGGACCGCGGACCAGCTGCGGCAGTGGGCCCGGATGGGAGCGGTCGAGCCGTACCTGCCGATGTTCAGCGGGCTGGGGTCGCTGCCCGAGCGGCCGTTGCCGGAGTGACCGAAGTGGCCTGCGTGTCCGGAAGCCGACCGGGACGTGACCAGCGCGATATTGCCTGGTAACGACGGAATGTAGGACGATCTTGTGATGGTTACGGTCACCGTGGGCAGGAACCGCAGCGTCGCGGTCTGTGCTGCCGTGGCGGAAGGACGAGGTGACCGATGCGTCTACTTCTGATCGGTGCGCCCGGGGCCGGCAAGGGCACCCAGGCCGAACGACTAGCCGAGCACTTCGGCATCGCGCATATCTCCAGCGGTGACCTGCTGCGCCAGCACGTCAAGGACCAGACGACGATCGGGCAGACGATCAAGAAATACGTCGACGCCGGAGACCTGGTGCCGGACGCGGTGGTCATGGACATGCTGCGCAAGCCGGTGGTGGCGGCGGCCGAAGCCCGCGGCTACGTGCTCGACGGCTTCCCCCGCACCGTGGACCAGGCCAAGGCGGCCTTCGAGACCGCCAGCAAGCTCGGCGTCGAGGTCCAGGCGGCCGTGCACCTGGACGTGCCGGACGAGGAGCTGATCCGCCGCCTGCTGGCCCGGGGCCGGGGCTCGGACGACACCGAAGACGTCATCGCGCACCGGCTGGAGGTCTTCCGCGAGATGACCATTCCGCTGCTCGACTACTACGCGGGCCGGGAGTGGATGTTCACCGTGGACGGGGCCCAGACCCCGGACAAGGTGCACGAGGACATCGTGGGCCGCCTGCAGAAGCTCGCC
Source organism: uncultured Actinomycetes bacterium (assembly GCA_963828445.1). Lineage (GTDB taxonomy): Bacteria > Actinomycetota > Actinomycetes > Streptosporangiales > Streptosporangiaceae > Bog-532. The sequence goes on along the minus strand of CAWHFP010000016.1, from coordinate 11,167 downwards.
GCCTTCGACACCTCGGAAACCGACGCGGCCAGCGCTTAGTCAGACACCGCTGATTATCTCGAAGGTCACGCTGAAGGCTGCCGGTTCAGCGCGGAGCTGATGGACGGGCAGCACCCCGGGCCCGCACGAGCCGGTGCCCAGCCCGTTGTGGGCGTGGTCGATGGTGACGAACGTCCGGTCCCGGGCGACCAGGTCGACCGGATGCCGCGCGGCGTCGAGGTCCGCGGCCGTCCACGGGCGGACGCTGAGGTCCACCGTTGGTGCCCCGCTGATGCGCAGGCCGGGCCCGGAGCCGCCGGTGAGCCGGGCCCAGCGCACGCCGGCCCGGTTGCCGTTCTCCTGGGGGAACACGTACGGCGTCTGCAACTCGGCCAGCGTGGCCCGGTACCGGCCCACCCGGACCGCCCGGCGGGAGTCCCGGTAGGCCTCGCCCGGGCCGAGCCCGAACCATTCCACCTGGTCCAGCCGGGCCGGCAGGGCCATGGTCAGGCCCAGACGGGGCAGGGGCCGGGTCCAGTCGCCCTCCGGCTCGACCTGCACGGTCAGCCGGAGCCCGGCCCCGGCCGGCGTCCACCGGTACGTGGTGTGCAGGCCGAGCCGGCTCGCGGCCGGGGCGATTCGGGTACGGACCACCAGCTGGTCCGGCCGGTCGTCCGGGTCGGTGGTGACCGAGTCCAGGCGGTGTTCCATCCGGTGCAGGCCCAGCTCCCGCCAGGCGACCTCGTTGCGGTCGGAGGAGAACCAGCGGTCGTTGTCGATCGGCGCCCGCCACACGTCGAGCCGGGGGCCGTCCACGGCCAGCGGTCCCAGCCGGATGAGGAGTCCGGAGGCCCGGTCGAAGACGCCGGGCCCGATCACGATCTCCGGCCCGGCCGCGGCGTCCGGCGGGCCCGGCGCCCGGGACTCCGGCTGGTGGGGCTCCCGCGGCTCCGGCTGGTGGGGCTCCGGCGGCTCGGGCGGCTCCGGCGCCGCCGGGCTGACCGGCACCTGGGCCCAGGCCACCTCGTGCCCGGCCGCCGCCCACGACGCGTCCCGGGCCAGCCCGGCCCGGACGGTCAGCCAGGTCTCCCCCGTGGCCGGCGCCCGGACGTCCGGCATCGGCACCACCACCGACTGGCCGGCCGGCGCGCGGGGCACCGCCAGCGACCCGGACGCCCGGGCCTCCCCGTCAACCTCGGCCACCCACCTGAACTCCAGGTGCGACAGGTCGAGAACGTCGTAGCGGTTGCTGATCCGCAGCCCGTCGGCGTCGCCGCTGATCCGCACCGGCTCGGACACCTTCTGGTATTCGAGCAGCCCGGGTGATGACCTTCGATCTGGGAAAAGGAGCCCGTCGGCGACGAAGTTCCCGTCGTGCAGGGGCTCACCGAAGTCGCCGCCGTAGCCGTAGAACTCGCCGCGCTGGTCGCGGGTGCGCAGGCCGTGGTCGATCCACTCCCAGACGAAGCCGCCCTGGCAGCGTGGGTAGCGGTCGAACAGTTCCTGGTACTCGGTCAGGCCGCCGGGCCCGTTGCCCATGGCGTGGGCGTACTCGCACAGGATGAACGGCATGGCCCGGCGCCTGGCGTCCAGCCCGGGGTCGTCCAGCGGCTCCTCCCGGCCCTGGCCGATCAGCTCGACCTCGGCCTGCGGGGTGTACATCCGGCTGTAGACGTCGACGTCGCGGCAGGTCGGGTCGCTCTCGTAGTGCAGCGGCCGGGACGGGTCCCGGTCCCGGGCCCACGCGGCCATGGCGCTGAGGTTGCGGCCGCGGCCGCTCTCGTTGCCCAGCGACCAGAGCACGACGCTGGGATGGTTCTTGTCCCGCTCGACCATCCGCTGCATCCGGCTGACCAGCGCGTCCCGCCAGCGGGGGTCGTCGGCCGGGTTGTCGGGGGCCGGTTCCTGCCAGCCGCGGGGGAAGAACCCGTGGGTTTCCAGGTCGCACTCGTCGATCACGTACAGGCCGTACTCGTCGCACAGCTCCAGGAACCGCGGGTCGGGCGGATAGTGGCTGGTCCGCACGGCGTTGACGTTGTGCCGCTTCATCAACAGAACGTCCTGCCGCATGGCCGACTCGGTGATGGCCCGGCCCCGGTCGGGGTCGAACTCGTGCCGGTTCACCCCCCGGAACTGGACCCGGCGCCCGTTCACGGTCAGCAGCCCGCCGGTGACGGCCACGGTGCGGAAGCCGATGCGCAGCGGCACGGTCTCGCCGGCCGTGCTCAGCGTGCCGTCATAGCGGCGGGGCGACTCGGCCGACCACGGCTCCACCGCGGCCACGGCCACGGTCTCCCCCGCGGCCACATCGAGGCCCAGTTCCGGGACGGTCACCCGGGCCGGCCCGGTCTGGGCGGGATCATCCGTCTCGACGTCGACCCGCAGCGTGCCGCCGCCGGTCCGGTGGTCGTACCCGGCGTGCACGAAGTAGTCGCGGACACCGCGGTCCGGCCGGGCCAGCAGCATGACCCGGCGGAAGATGCCGGACAGCCACCACATGTCCTGGTCCTCCAGGTAGCTGCCGGACGACCACTGGTGGACCCGGACCGCGAGCAGGTTCGGCTGCCCGGCTGTCCTGAGCGCCCCGGTCACGTCGAACTCGGCCGGCAGCCGGCTCCCGGAGATGACCCCCAGCTCGGTGCCGTTCAGCCACACCCGGGCGCACGAGTCCACCCCGTCGAAGCGCAGCCGGGACCGCCCCGGCGGCCAGCCCGGGGGCACGGTGAACCTGACCCGGTAGTCCCCGGTGGGGTTCCCGGTCGGCACCCGCGGCGGATCGACCGGGAACGGATACCGGACGTTGGTGTAGGCCGGAGCCCCGTAGCCGTGCAGTTGCCAGTGCGACGGCACCGGCAGCGTGGCCCACTCCCCATCGTCCACGGCCGGGTCGGCGAAGTCGGCGGCCGCCTCAGCCCGCGGCGACCAGCGGAACTTCCAGTCCCCGGACAGGTCGAGCCCGGGGGCACTGGACCGGAACCAGGCCCGGGGCGCCTCGGCCCCTCGCCACGGATGGAACTGCTCCCAGTAAGATCCCTCGGCCACGGACCCGAGAGTAGCCTCGGCTCCCGCGGCGCTCAGGCCAGGGCGTCCAGCGCCACCCGGGCCAGGTCGCGGAGGGTGGCCCAGGTCGCGCTGGTGGCCAGGGTGGCCTGGTCACACAGGGCGGGGTCGGCCTGGACGGCCGGGGACCGGATGAAGTCACGCACGGCGGTGACCGCGGTGGCGGCGGCCGGGCTGACCGATCCCGCCGACGTCAGCCGCGGGATGAAGACGGTCACGCAATCGTCCAGCGTGAGCGGCAGGTCCTGGACCGGTGGCGCGAACGGCTGGTCAAGGTAGGGCAGCTGTTCCGCGGCCGGCCGGGCCAGCCACCCGAGCAGTTCGCGCAGGGCCTGGATCATCTTGGCGGGCTGCACCCCGGCCAGCACGTCGGATCCGGATGACGGGAGACCCAGGGCGTCGAGGGCCGGCTGGGCCAGGTCGCGGAGCCGCTGCCATTCCGGGGCGCCGTGCAACTCGGCGGTGGCGGTCCAGAGCAACCGGGGGCCGGTTTTGCGCATGACTTCCAGCTGGGTGGCGATCGCCTGGGCGGCCTGGTCGGCCCGGCCGTCGGCCAGGCCCTCCCGCTTCAGGTCGGGCAGGAAGACTTCGAGCCAATCGTCGAACTGCATGCCGAGTTCGTCGTTTGAGTAGCCCTCGGCCACCAGCCACGCCGCCTGGAGCTGGCCGGGGGCGGCCAGCAAAAGGAGCTCCAGCGGCGGCAGCAGCGTCAAAGTCGAGTCACCATTCACGCTCGGTAGTGTAGAGAGTTACGGAGCGTCATGCTCCGAGTCACGAGAGATACTGGCCAGATGGCACCGGCCGCAGCGAACGCAGCGAACGCCCGCGAGTTGCTGGCCACGGTGCTGGCGCCGGGTTCGTTCCGGTCCTGGGACACGCCCCCGGCCGACGTGGCCGCCGACCCAGCCTATGCCGCCGACCTGGCCGCGGCGCGGGCCCGGACCGGGCGGGACGAGTCGGTGGTCACCGGCGAGGGACGGATCGGCGGGCACCGGGTGGCCGTGGCGGCCAGCGAATTCGGGTTCCTGGGCGGATCGATCGGGGTGGCGGCCGGGGAGCGGCTGACCCGGGCGGTGGAACGGGCCACGGCCGAACGCCTGCCGCTGCTGACGCTGCCGGCTTCGGGTGGCACCCGCATGCAGGAGGGCACCCTGGCCTTCCTGCAGATGGTGAAGATCACCGCCGCGGTGACCGCGCACAAGGCGGCCCGGCTCCCCTACCTGGTCTACCTGCGGCACCCGGCCACCGGCGGGGTGCTCGCGTCCTGGGCCTCGCTCGGGCACCTGACCCTGGCCGAGCCGGGTGCGCTGATCGGGTTCCTGGGCCCGCGGGTGTACGAGGCGCTGCACGGCGAGCCGTTCCCGGCCGGGGTGCAGACCGCGGAGAACCTGGCCGCCCACGGGCTGGTGGACCAGGTGCTGAGCCCCGATGAGCTGGGCGCCCTGGTGAGCCGGGTCCTGGACGCGCTGACCGCGACCCCCGAGAGCCGTGTTACTAGTGATGCCAGTGGGATTTCTGAGACCGCAGGTGGAAGCGGTGGCGGGGCCGGGGGCTGGGGACGCCTGGGCGGCGGTGCTGCGGACCCGCCAGCCGGGCTACCCGGGCGCCCGGGACCTGATCGCCGCCGCCGCGACCAACGTGGTGCCGATCCGGACCGGGAGCGTGCTCCTGGCCCTGGCCCGGATCGGCGGCCTCCCGGTGGTGCTGGTGGCCCAGGACCGTGCCGCCCCGGCGCCCGGGCCGGACGCGCTGCGGGTGGCCCGGCGCGGCCTGCGGCTGGCCGCCGACCTGGGCCTGCCCCTGGTCACGGTGATCGACACCCGGGGCGGCGAACTGTCGGTAGCGGCCGAAGTGGGCGGCCTGGCCGAACAGATCGCGCACGGCCTGGCCGAACTGCTGGTGCTGCCCGTCCCCACGGTCTCGGTGCTGCTGGGCCAGGGCACCGGCGGCGCGGCGCTGGCCCTGCTGCCCGCCGACCGCACCGTGGCCGCCGCCGACGCCTGGCTGGCCCCGCTCGCCCCCGAAGGCGCCAGCGCGATCGTGTTCCGCGACGCGGGTCACGCCGCCGACCTGGCCCGCCGCCAGGGCATCCGCGCCGCCGACCTGGCCGCCGCCGGCGTGGTGGACGAGGTCATCGGCGGGACCGAGGACCTGGCCCGGGACCTGGGCCAGGCGGTGCACCGGGCCCTGGCCGAGCTCAGCGGTCAGAACCTGGAGCAGCGGCTGGCCGCCCGTGCCGGCCGCTACCGGCGTTTGCCACAATGACCACGGTGACTTCTCCCGCTGACATGACGCCCCATGAACGCAACGAGTTCATGCTGGCCCGGATCAGGTCGTCCGAGCCCGCGCCCTACCAGGAAGGCGGCTACGTGCTGCGGGTGCTGACGGTCCCGGGCCGCCGGACCGGCCAGCTCCGGTCGTGCCCGATCGCGGTCGTGCAGCGTGACGGCCAGCACTATCTGTGCGGGCCGAACCGGCGGCGGGACTGGGTGCGCAACCTGCTGGCCGCGGGCTGGGGCACGGTCGAGGGCGACGAACCCGCCCGCCACCAGGCCACCCTGATCGAGTCGCCCGAGGCGGCCGAGGTGGTGGCCACCTACCTGGGCCGTCTGGGACGGCCGAGCACGATGTGGCCGTTCCCCAGCGACGCGCCCGCCGCCGAGATCCGCCCGCACCTGACCGAGATCGCCGTCGTCCGGCTCGACCCCACTCCGGCCCACCCCTAGGAGCAAGCCCGTGCCAGCCACCCAGCTCAACGTGCGGACCCCGGACGGCACCATGGGCGTCCAGCTGTACGAACCGCCGGGCGACGGCGCGGCGCCGGCGGTGATCTTCTTCGCCGACGCCGGCGGGGTCCGGCCGGTCATGCAGGAGATGGCGGCCCGGCTGGCCGCGGCCGGGCTACCTGGTGGCGCTGCCCGACCTGTACTACCGGGCCGGTGACTGGGACCCGTTCGACGTCGCCACGCTGTTCAGCGTGCGCAGCGAGCGGCAGCGGATGGGGCAGATCGTGGGGCTGGCCGGGACGGACGGCCTCGGCCGCGACACCGGCGCCCTGCTCGACGTGCTGGCCGAACGGCCCGGGGCCGGGGACCGGGTCGGCTGCGTCGGCTACTGCCTGGGCGGCAACTGGGCGTTCCGTACCGCCGGGGACCACCCGGACCGGGTGGCCGCGATGGCCTCGTTCCACGGCGGCTTCCTGGCCAGCGACGACCCGGCCAGCCCGCACCGGCAGGCCGGCCGCATCCGGGCCCGGCTGTACTTCGGGGTCGCCGACCACGACGACTCCTGCGACCCGGCCAGCCAGGCCCAGCTGATCACCGCCCTGGACGAGGCGTCGGTCGGTTACCAGCTCGAGCTGTACGCGGGCGCGGGCCACGGTTTCTCGGTCCCCGACAACCCCTCCTACAGCGGGCCCGCGGCCGAGCGGCACTGGCGCCGGGTCACCACCCTGTTCGCCGAGACTCTGGGCGCTCCCGCCGATTAGTTTCCGGACCCGGTTCCGTCCCTACCTGTGAACGAACGGATGGGAACCGGGAGGAATCATGACCGAGCGCTCGCGCTGGGTGGCGCTGATCGTGCTGTGCACCGGGATGCTGATGATCGTCCTGGACATGACCATCGTGAACGTGGCCCTGCCGTCGATCCAGGGTGACCTGGGCTTCAGCCAGTCGGGCCTGGCCTGGGTGGTGAACGCCTACCTGATCGCGTTCGCCGGGCTGCTGCTCCTGGCCGGGCGGCTGGGCGACCTGGCCGGGCGGCGGAACGTCTTCCTGGCCGGGCTGGGCGTCTTCACCGCCGCCTCGCTGCTGTGCGGGCTGGCCACCAGCCAGGCCCTCCTCATTACCGCGCGGTTCGTGCAGGGAGCCGGGGGCGCACTCACCTCGGCGGTCATCCTGGGCATGATCGTCACCATGTTCGCCGACCCGCAGGAGCGGGCCCGGGCCATCGGGGTGTTCGCGTTCGTGGCCTCGGCGGGCGCGGCCGTGGGCCTGCTGGCCGGGGGCGTCATCACCCAGCTGCTGAGCTGGCACTGGATCTTCTTCGTCAACCTGCCCATCGGGGCCCTGACCGCGATCGCGGCCCGGCGCGTGATCGAACGTGACCGCGGCGCGGGCCTGCGGGCCGGGGCCGACGTGCCCGGCGCCGTGCTGGTCACCGCGGCCATGATGCTCGGCGTGTACACGATCGTCGGCCCGGCCGCCCAGCAGGGCTGGCTGGCCGCGGAGACCCTCGGCCTGGCCGCGGCCACCCTGGCCCTGCTGGCCGGATTCATCCTCCGGCAGCGCACCGCCCGGCACCCGCTGATGCCGCTGCGCGTGTTCGCCTCCCGCATGGTGACCGGGGCCAACCTGGTCCAGGTCTTCGGCACGGCCGGCATGTTCGGGATGTTCTTCCTCGGCTCGCTGTACCTGCGCGAGATCATGCACTACGACCCGCTGCAGATCGGCCTGGCCTTCCTGCCGGTCGCGGTGGTCATGGGCACGCTGTCGGTCCGGTACACCGACCGGCTGGCCCTGCGCTTCGGCGCCCGCCCGGTCATGCTCACCGGCCTGGGCCTGATCGCGGCCGGCCTGGCCGTGTTCGCGGTCGCCCCGGCCAGCGGCGGCGCCTACCTGCCGCACGTCTTCCCGGTCGCGCTGCTGATCGGCACCGGCTCCGGCCTGTGCTTCCCGGCCCTGATGACGCTGGCCATGTCCGGCGCCACCGACCAGGACGCGGGCCTGGCCTCCGGCCTGGTCAACACGACCGGGCAGATCGGCGGGGCGCTCGGCCTGGCCGTGCTGGCCACCGTGTCGGCCGCCCGGACCAGCGCCCTGACCGCCCGGCACCAGACCCCGGCCGTGGCCCTGACCGGCGGCTACCACCTGGCCTTCTGGATCGCCTGCGGCCTGGTCGTCGCGGCCGCGGTGGTCACGGTGACCCTGCTGCGGCCGGCGACGGCGGCCGCCGTCGAGCCGGCCGAGGCCTCACCAGAACTTCATGTCGGCGGCGCGGAGCCGACGCTGGTGGATGCGCATGGCTCGCTCGGCCGCGCCGGCTGAGACCAGGTCGCCCCACGCTCCCGCGGCCGCCTGCCCCAGGGCCAGCAGCGCTCGCACCTCGTCGGCGCTGAGGTGGGCAGCCTGAACGAGACGGGTGCCGAACCCCATGTGCCAGCGCTCGTCCCGCAGGACCAGCTCCGCTCCCCGGCGAACCCCGGGGAGCGGAGCTGTCAGCTGGCTGAGCGTATCCAGCAGCGCGTTCTGCCCCGCCAGCAGGACCACGCCCTCCAGCACCATGTGGTACAACCCGACCGCGCCGATCAGACCGTCGCGGTCTTCGGCCAAGCTCTGAGCGGTGGCCGGGAGACGCTCCTCGAACAGGGCGACGAGTTCGGCCCCGACCAGGGTGCGCAGCACGTCGAGCCGGGCCGCCGGGTCGGCCCCGGGGACCGCCGCGACCTCGGCCGCGACCCGGTCGAAGAACCGGGCGTGGCGGTGCTCGTCCCGGGCCTGGGCGCGGAAGCAGGCCGCCATCCACTCGTTGCTGGCGGCGGCCTCGAAGGGTCCGATGTGCTCGGACACCGCCGACTCGGCGATGCAGAAGCCCGCGATCAGCCCCAGGACCCGGGCCCGCTCGGTGTCGCCGAGCGTCGGCCACGCCGCCTGGTCGGGCCCGAAATCGAGGGTCGTCTCGTCCCACTGCAGCGACTCGGCCAGCAGCACGAAGTGGTCGTAGCTGTTGATCATGAATCAGTTTCCCGGGTCCGCCGCGCTCTGCTCCCGTGGATGGGGCCGGGGGACGAGAACGGCGTCCGGGCCGCTGGCCGCCCGGACGGCGGCGGCCACCAGCTCGTGATCGGGGGACAGCTGGCACACCGGGTCGGTCCGGGCCGCGTCCCCGGTGAGCTGGAACGCCTGGCAGCGGCAACCGCCGAAGTCGAGCTCGCGGCGGTCACAGCTCCGGCAGGGATCGGGCATCCAGTCCGTGCCCCGGAAGGCCTGGAAGACCGGGGACTGGTCCCAGATCCAGGCCAGGTCGTGCTCCCGCACGCTGGCCCGGGGCAGCGGGACCTGGTGCGCGGTCGGGCAGGGCAGCACATCACCGTTGGGCACCACGGTGAGCTGCCGTCGCCCCCAGCCGCCCATGCAGGGCTTGGGGTAGCGGCTGTAGTAGTCGGGCAGGACGTAGATGATCTCCATCCGGCCCCGCAACCGCTCGCGCGCGGCCCGGACCACGGTCTCGGCCCGCTCGAGCTGGTCCCGGCTCGGCAGCAGGCCGTCCCGGTTACGCCAGGCCCAGCCGTAGTACTGGGTGTGGGCCAGCTCGATACGGTCCGCCTCCAGCTCCTCGGCCAGGGCGAGGATGCCGGCCATCCGGTCGACGTTGTGCCGGTGCAGGACCACGTTCAGGGTGAGCGGCCAGTCCAGCTTCTTCACCATCCGGGCCGCGGTCAGCTTGCGCTGGAAGGAGGGCGTGCCCGCGATGCGGTCGGAACGGGCGGCCTCGTCGGCCTGGATGCTGATCTGCACGTGGTCCAGGCCCGCGGCCCGGAGCTCCTCGGCCCGGCGCGCGGACAAGCCGAGCGCGCTGGTGATGAGGTTGGTGTACAGGCCCAGCCCGGCGGCGTGCCGGGTGATCTCGGTGAGGTCGCGGCGCTGCAGCGGCTCACCGCCGGACAGGTGGAGCTGCAGCACGCCCAGCGCCCGGGCCTCGTCCAGCACCCGCCGCCACTCCGGGGTGGTCAGCTCGTCGCCGTAGGCGGCCAGGTCGAGCGGGTTCGAGCAGTACGGGCACTGCAGCGGGCAGGCGTAGGTCAGCTCGGCCAGCAGCCCGAACGGCCTATCCATCGCGCTGCCCATCATTGGGCTGCCCATCACTGGACTGGCCATCATTGGCCGCCAGGCGGCCGGCCGCGGCCAGCCGGTCCAGGAACTGCCGCACCTCGTCGGCGGGCACCCGGTTGTACCGGGGCTCCAGCTCGGCCACGATCTCGGCCAGGGTCCGCTGCCCGTCGCACAGGCCGAGCACGGCCGCGCCGGTGTCGTTGAGCACGATGATCGCCTCCGGCGACTGCAGCACGTGCCGCTGCCGGGTCTGGTCGAAGGACAGCCGGACGTGCGGCGCCAGCTTCGGCCGCGAGCCCGGCTCAGTCATGGCCGTACGCTCCGTCGATGGCGTCCATGATGGCCCACAGGACATCGCACTTGAACGACAGCGCGGCCACCGCGGCGGCCTGCTGCTCCGGGGTGCGGCAGTACTCGGTCACCACCTCCAGCGCGTGCTCACTGTCCCGCGGCGCCTGGGTCAGCCGAGACCGGAAGTAAGCCAGCCCGGCCGGGTCGATCCATGGGTAGTACCGCTCGAACGCGGCCAGCCGCTCGGCCATCAGGTCCGGGGCGAACAGCTCGGTCAGCGACGAGGCCACCGCCTCCACCCACGGCCGCGTCCGGGCGAAGGTCACGTAGGCCTCGACCGCGAACCGTACCCCGGGCACCACCTGCCGCTGGCTGGCCACGTCCTCGCGGTCCAGCCCGACCGCCTCCCCCAGCCGCAGCCAGGCCTCGATGCCCCCGGGCTCGGTCCCGGAACCGTCGTGGTCGGTGATGCGCCGGATCCAGCGGCGGCGGACTTCCCGGTCGGGGCAGTTGGACAGGATCGCCGCGTCCTTATGGGGAATGGCCTCCTGGTAGCAGTAGCGGTTGGCCACCCAACCCTGAATCTGAGCCCGGTTCAGGGTGCCAGCGTTCATGGCCCGGTGAAACGGATGCGAGTCGTGGTAACGCTGCGAGTGCGCCTGCAGCGCGGAGACGAAGCTGTCGGTGGCGGCGGTGTCGGTCGCGGCGGCGTCGTTCGCGGTTAGGGTCACCATGCACCTCAGATCTGCAGTTCCAGCCCGTCGGCGGCGACTTCGAAGCCGTGGCCGGCCAGCGTGCGCCGTTCCGCCGAGTCCTCGAGCAGGATGGGGTTGGTGTTGTTGATGTGGGTGTAGATCGTGCGCCCGATCGGCAGCGAGGCCAGCTCGGCCAGGCTGCCGCCGGGACCGCTGATCGGCAGGTGCCCCATGTCACGGGCGGTCTTGCCGGCCAGCCCGAGCCGGATCAGCTCGTCGTCCTGCCAGCAGGTCCCGTCGACCAGCAGCACG
>CAWHFP010000015.1:0-169126 GCA_963828445.1 uncultured Actinomycetes bacterium | reverse complement strand
CCACCGCCCGGGAGCAGTACGCCGCCGGCGCGGACACCGTCCGGGGGGTGCGGCCGGAGATCCTGATGTCCTGGTACCGGTGCCGGGAGGAGTACGACGTCGATCCCGGCCTGGACCGGGCCCCGGCCGCGGCCGAGGTGAGCGCCCACTCGATCGAGCACGACGTGGTCTTCGCCGAGCTGGGCGGCGAGGCCGCCGTGGCCGGGGTCGCGGTCGACGACGTGGACGGGCTGGTCACCGTGGCCGACCCGGACGGCCGGATCCTGGCCGTGTGGGGCAGCCGCCGGATCCAGCACCTGGCCGCGCAGAGCAACCTGGCTCCGTGGTCCACCTGGTCGGAGTGGGCCTGCGGGACCAACGGCATGGGCACCGCGCTGGAGAGCCACCGCCCGGTCATGGTCCGCGGGCCGGAGCATTGGTGCCGGAGCTTCCAGGACTGGACCTGCGCGGGCGTGGCCGTCCGCGATGTGGTCACCGACGACCCGCTGGCCGTGCTGAACATCTCCTGCTGGCAGCATCCGCTGCCGGATTCGGTGCTCCCGTGGCTGCGCCGGGTGGCCGCGGCCACCGAGGCCAAGCTGCGGCAGCGGGCCCACCACAGCGGGACCTTACTGGCCGCGGCGTTCGCAGATGCCCGGATGCCCGCGGCCATCCCGCTGGCCGTGGTCGACGCGGCCGGCAACGTGGTGCTGGCCAACAGCGAGGCGGCCGTGCTGACCGGCACCCCGGCCGATGTGCCCGCCTACGCACCGACCCAGCGGTGGGCGTCACAGATCCCGGCCCTGCCGCACCTGGCCCGCCGGGTGACCGAACGCGCCCGCCAGGACCCGGACTGGACCGGGTCGACGCAGGTCTTCATCCCGTTCCTGGGCACCCCGATCCCGGTGGTGGCCCGGCCGGTGCTGATGGGGGCCCAGGTGATCGGGGCTCTGCTGTCTTTCGGCTCCGAGGCGGATTCCGGGCCCGCTCTGGCCGGAGGCGGGGCCGGTAGCCCGCTGACCGGCCCGAGCCCCGGGCGGGGGCTGCCCAGCCGGGTCGTCGCCCTCCGGGAGGACCGCTGGGTGCTGCTGGACCCGCGGGAGATCCGGTTCGCCGAGGCCGACGGCAACAGCGTCTGGCTCATCAGCGATCAGGGACGGCTGCTGGCCGCGGCCCGCGGCCTTGACCACCTCGAGCAGCAGCTCGGGACCAAGGGGTTCCTGCGCGTCCACCGCCGCTTCCTGGTCAACCTGAGCCGGGTCCGGGAGGTGGAGCACGGCCTCAAGGGCACGCTGTACCTGGCCACCGACCCGCAGTCCCGCGAGGTCGTACCGGTCGCCCGCCGCCACGCGCCCCAGCTACGGCAGGCCCTCGGCCTGTAGCAGGCCGGCACAACCGCACTTCTGCTCGCGTACAGAAATCATTACGTCACTAATGGTTACTGTGCCCGAATGCGGGCACGCTGGCCGGATCGGAAAAGCGGTCATTCCGGGGGGATTCATGATCGTCCGACTTGCCGCCGCGATCGCTGCGGTCACCATCGTCGTACCGGCCGGGCTGACGGGCGCGGTGATCGCCGACGCGGCCACCACCGCACCCGCGGCCGGGCCCGCCACCACCTGGCAGCACGCCGCGCTGATCTACCACTCGGCCGGCCGGACCCAGCAGCAGTGGGAGCAGCACCTGATGGCGGTCAACGCGGCCGGGAAGTTCACCGGCCAATGGCTGTTCGACGCGGTCATCGTGACCACCCAGACCATCGACGGTCACGACATCATGGACACCAGCCTGACCGGGACCAACCTCACCGACCTGCTCAGCCAGGAGTTCGCCGACGCGGCCGCGCTGGACCAGGCGGCCGCGGCCCTGGCCCAGCAGTTCGGCGCGCCACCCCGGCCGATCCAGGTGGCCGTGGCCCTGCCCTGGCTCGACCCGCAGACCACCAGCGTGACCGTGCCCGGGCGGACCTTCAACCTGAGCACGGCCTCGTCCCGGGTGGACGCGGCCGACTGGTACCTGCAGCAGATCCAGTCCAGGGCCCAGGCCGCACACTGGTCCGAGCTCAGCCTGTACGGGGTCTACAACCAGCGCGAGGACGCCTCGGCCGGCTGGGGTGACCCGGCCTACTTTCAGGCCATGAACGGCAAGGCGCACGCGCTGGGCCTGGGCACGGTGTGGGCGCCCTACTACGACGGGCCCAACGCCTTCGGCGGGGCCAGCCTCGGCTTCGACGTCACCAGCGTCCAGCCCGAGTACTCGTTCCGGGACGCCCAGTACGAAGGGGTGGTCAACGACGGGCGGCTGTACAGCGCCGGGACCAAGGCCGCCGGGCAGAACCAGAGCTACGAGTACGAGTTGTCCAGCCAGGGCAACTCGGCCACCGAGGAGCAGGTCGCCCACCAGTACCTGGCCGTGGCCCAGGCCACCGGCGCGGCCAAGTACCCCCAGGTCTTCTTCACCGGCCTCGGCACCGACCTGTTCGACCAGGTGTCGGGCCAGTCGGCGGTGGACGCCAGCCAATGGCAGGCCTACACCGACCTGACCGGATACCTGGCCGGCCAGAGCATCGCCAACACCGACCTGGCCGTCCCGTGGTCGCCGTCCACCAGCGCCAGCGGCACCTCGCAGCAGACCACCTGGACGCCGGCCGCGGCCGTCGGCCTGAGCTCGATCCGGGTCGACTTCAACGACGCCAGCGCGGCCAGTCCCTGGCGTGGCCAGGTCAGCGTCAGCGTGACCGGCCCGGGCGGGACCCGCCGGGCGTACGCGGTCCGGGCGGGTAGCGACTCGGTCAACCCGGCCTACAACTCGGTCTTCGTACCGCTGCCCGCCGCCACTGGCGGCAGCAGCGGTGTCACCAGCGCCACCATCACGATCAGCCGGCAAAGCGGCAGTCCCTGGCCCACCGTGCTGCGGGTGGTCGGCGGCCAGGACGACCCGCCGATGATCGCCAACGGGAACAGCGGCGCCACCAGCACGGCCTCACCGCGGGTGGCCCAGGCGGGCCCGTATTCCGACTCTCAGCCCACCTACTCCGGCTGGTCCGCCGGCAAGCTCACCGACGGCCAGGTGTCCCCGTCCGGTACCTGGGACTGGAGCGGGGTCATGGGCTGGGACTCCGAAAGCGGCCCGTTCCAGGTCACGATCAACCTCGGCCAGACGGTCACCGTCGGCTCGGTCACGCTGGTCACCCACGCGGATCAGACGGCCGGGATCAACTGGCCGAACAACGTCAGCGTGGCCGTGGCGGCCTGCCCGCCGCAAGGCACCGGCATCACCGGGCAGAGCTGCGCTCCGGCCGCCACCTCGGGCCAGGCCACGCTGGCCTCGCAAACGGTCACCGGTGGCTCGGACGCGGCCGACACCGCCGGCTCGATCGCGCTGCCGATGTACTCGGTGTCCGGGCAGTACGTCACGGTCAGCGGCACCTGCTCCGGCTGGTGTCTGCTCGACGAGATCAGGGTGCTCAGCCCGGCCGGCTCGGTGCTGTCCACCGGTGACCCCTACACCGTCACCCCGATGCCGACCGACGGCCCCGGAGGCGGCCTCGCCTTCAGCGACGACGCCTTCAAGCTCACCGACGGCGCGGTGATCCCGGCCTACGGGCCCCAGTTCGCCGACGCGGTCGACGGGGTGCCCGCCGGTTCCGGCGGCAGCGTCCAGGCCACCTGGACCGGGGCTCACCAGCCCGCCACCGCCACCGTCTGGATGACCGCGCCCAGCAGCAGCTACGGCGTGGTGCTGCCCAGCTCGGTCACGATCGCCTGGCGCAACGCCAGCGGGACCTGGCAGGCCGGCACCGCGGTCATCCCGAAGGCGGACTGTGGCCTGTCCGCCTGCGCCACCCTCACCCTGCCGTCCGGGGCCCAGGTCACCGGGGTCAAGGCCACCCTGCCGGGCGGCGGCTCATCGTCCGCCTGGTACATGATCAGCGAGCTCAGCACCCAGTGACCTGGGGGTGACAGGACCAGGCACCCGTGACCGGCGCGACCTACGATCAAGCTATGACCGGCGAGCCGAACCCGCAGCGTAATTCGTTGGGCGACTACCTGCGGGCCCGGCGCGAGCTGGTCACGCCCGAGCGGGCCGGCCTGCCCTCGTTCGGCCTGCGCCGCGTGCCCGGCCTGCGCCGGGAGGAAGTCGCGATGCTGGCCGGCATCAGCGCCGACTACTACCTGCGGCTGGAGCAGGGCCGCGATCGCAACCCCTCGGTCCAGGTGCTCGAATCGCTGGCCCGCGTGCTCCAGCTCGACGACGACGGCACCGCCTACCTGCTCAGCCTGGGGGCCGAGAAGCCGCGCCGTCCCCGCCGCCGTCCGCGCCCGGAGGTGGCCCCGGCCGGGGTCCGCGCGCTGCTGGGTTCGCTCACCCTGCCCGCCTTCGTGGAGGGCCGCTGCTTCGACGTGCTGGCCGCCAACCCGCTGGCCACCCTGCTCTCCCCCCGGCTGGTGGCGGGCCGCAACCGGCTGCGGGACGTGTTCCTCGACCCGGCCGAGCAGGCCCTCTACCCGGACTGGGAAGCGGCCGGGGCCGCCCTGGTGGCCGGGTTCCGCGAGTCGATCGGCACCGACACCGACGACCCCCGCTTCATCGAGCTGGTCGGCGAGCTGTCCCTGGCCAGCGACCGGTTCCGCCAGCTCTGGGCCCGGCACGACGTGCGGTCCCGCGCGGGCGCCGCGGTCACCCTGGACCACCCGCAGGTCGGCGAGCTGACCCTGAACCGGGAGAAGCTCATGATCGGCGGCACCGACGGCCAGCTGCTGGCCATCTACCACGCCGAGCCCGGTACCAGTAACGCCGACAAGCTCAGCCTGCTGGTGTCTTTGGCCAGCGCCCCGACCCTGGCTCCCGCTCAGACCGGCCCCGCTCAGACCGGCGAGGTCTCCTCGGACAGCCGCAGCCACCGGTAGCCGTAGCCGGCCAGCTCGATGCTGGTCCCGGTGCCGGCCGGCGATCCGCCGTCGCTGAGCACCTCCACCGCGTCGGCGCTGCCAGCGGGGACGGTCACGTCGTCGGGCAACTGCACCGTGGCCGGTTCGCCCGACAGGTTGTGCAGGGTGACGACGCAGCCGTCCCGCCAGCGGGCCTCGATGGCCAGCACGCGCGGATCGTTCACCGCCAGCGTCCGCCACTGGCCCCAGCCCAGCTCCGGGCATTCCCGGCGGACCCGGATCGCGGCGGTGAGCCAGGACTGCAGCGAACCGGGCTGGTGCCGCTGGGCGGCCACGTTGACGGCCCGGTAGCCGAACGGCCCGTCGGCCCGGGCCGGCCGGTACAGCTGATCAGCCACGGAGAAGCCGCCTCCGGGCTGGTCCGACCACTGCATCGGGTTGCGGACCGCGAGCCGCCCGGGCAGGGACAGGTCCTCGCCCATGCCGATCTCGTCGCCGTACATCAGCACCGGCGTACCGGGCAGGGCCATGGTCAGAGCCAGCGCCAGCCGGATCCGGCGCGGGTCGTTGCCGAGCATGGGGGCCAGGCGCCGGCGGATGCCGCGCCCATACTCCCGGTGCTCCGGTTCGGGCGCGAAGGCCGCGAAGACCTCCTCGCGCTCGCCGTCGCTGAGCATGCCCAGGTTCAGTTCGTCGTGATGGCGGGCGAAGTTGGCGAACTGGGCGTGCACCGGGATGGCCGGGCGGGCGTTGAGCGCGTCGATCAGCGGCTGGGCCCGGCCCCGCGCGTGGGCCAGCCACTGGGCGGCGCAGGTCCGGAAGTCGAACAGCATCTGCACGCCGTCACCGTCGTCGATGGCGAAGTAGCGCTGCTGCTCCTGCGGGCTGACGTTGGCCTCGCCCAGGAAGATGGCGTCGCCGCGTCGCCGCTGCATGAACTCGACCAGCGACTGCAGGTAGGAGACGGGCTTGTCGCGGGCCGGGGTGCCGATCGTCTCGATCATGAACTGCAGCGAGTCGACCCGGAAGCCCGACACCCCCAGCTCCAGCCAGAAGCCGAGGACCTTGTCCATCTCGTCGCGGACGTCCGGCTCGGTGACGTTGAGGTCGGGCATGAAGTCGTAGTACCGGTGCATGTACCACTGGCCGGCCGTGTCGTCGAAGGTCCAGGTGCTGTCCTGCTCGCCCGGGAACGCCACCTGGCTGGGCTCGGCCTGCTTCTCGTCACTCCAGCGGTAGTAGTGGCGGTACCGGGAGTCCCGGGACCGCCGTGCCTGCTGGAACCAGGGATGCTCGCGGCTGGTGTGGCTGAGCACCAGGTCGACCAGCACCCGGATGCCCAGGTTGTTCGCGGTGCGGATCAGCTCCACGAAGTCGCCCAGCGTCCCGAAGCGGGGATCGACCGCGTAGTAGTCGGTGATGTCGTAGCCGTCGTCGCCCAGCGGGGACGGGTAGAACGGCATCAGCCACACCGTGGTGACGCCGAGCCGGGCCAGGTGGTCGAGCCGCCGGGTCAGCCCGGCCAGGTCACCGACCCCGTCGCCGTCGGAATCCAGGAACGTCGCCACGTCGGCGCAGTAGACGACGGTGTCTTTCCACCACAGGTCGCTGACGGCTTTGTCGGTCATGCCGGACGTGTTCCCCGGTCCGGCCGCCCGTAACGGGCCGCCATGTCGGTCCTGACCCGGTTCCTGGGCCAGATCAGTCGACGTCGAGATCCCGGCTACGACGAGATCGCGTTCCGGCAGCTGGCCTGCTCCCGCGGTGAGTCCGATTTTGCTGTGATTTAGACGTTTTACGCTTCATCTGGGCTTCACGCCGTCTCGGCGCGGGGGCGTGCGGGCGGGAGGGGGCCGTGCGCCCCAAGCCTGCTCGCCTGGACTGCTTACCAGGCCGGCTCACCAGTCCCAGGTGAAACCGACCACGGACTGCTCGACCGCGTCCAGGCGCTTGAACACGTAACGCGAGGCGCGCAGCTCGAACTCGTCCCGCTCGACGATGTCGCCGTCGATGCCGTCCCACACCGCCCACCACACGTGCCGCGGGATCTTTTCCGGGTGGAATTCGACCCGCATCGAGACGTTGTGCATGGCCCCGCGGGCCACCCGCCGCATCTCGCGCGGTGGTGCCTGCTCGTAGTGGAACAGGGTGAGGTAGGTCAGCGAGGTCTCGGCCCCCAGATCCAGGGGCGCGTCGAGCAGGATGTCCAGCGCGAACAGCCCGCCGCCGACCGGGTACAGCGGCCCGGCCAGCCGGCCGCCCTCCTCGACCTCGACGGCCAGCGCGCTGGTGTCGCATCGGTACGGGTAGCGGTCCAGCCGCCCCTCGGTGGCCTCGATGACCTGCTGGGTGCGGTGCCAGGCGGGCAGCCCGTCCGCCCCCACGTAGTGGTGTTCGTGCAGTGAGGTGGTCCGGTGCCCGGCCGGGCCGAGAGCAGCCGCGGTGTCGGGCGGGATGGCGCTGAGCCCGGTCAGGACGCGGATCCGGTCGGTTCCGTCGTGGATGCCCCGGAGGCGGCGGCTGTCGTTGTCGCTGATCCCGAAGGCGTCGATGAACAGCTCGAGGGTGGCCCGGCTGAGCACGTCGCCGCGCAGGGCCCGCGACACCCGCTGGGGCAGCGAGTCGAGGCTGACGCTCTGGTACCGCTTCAGGGCCCGGTTGCGGTCCACGAACCGCTTCAGCACCTCGGTCACGGCCCGCTGGTGAACCTCACCCTGGCGTTCCCGCTCCCGCTGGTACCGCACCCAGCGGTCCCGGTAGTCACGCAGCAGCAGGTGATGCAGGTGAAAGGCGGCCTGCTGCACCGGGGACGAGCTGATCTCGCGGCTCACGGGGTTCCTGCACGGGAGATGCGACGTAGATGCGATGTAGGCAAAACCTACGCCGGCCAGCACCCCCGGGACGCGGAAAAGCCCGCAATTCGCCTAAAGACTGTCTTCCGGGACAATGCGGACGCCCAGCGGCACCAGCGTGACCGGGATGATCTTGAAGTTGGCCAGCCCGAGCGGGATGCCGATGATCGTCAGGCAGAGCAGGAGTCCGGTGACCAGGTGGCCCAGGGCCAGCCACCAGCCGAACAGCACGATCCAGACGATGTTGCCGATCAGCGCGCCCGCCCCCGCGGTGCGCCGTTCGGAGATTGTGCGCCCGAACGGCCACAGCACGTAGGCCGCGATCCGGAAGGCCGCGATCCCGAACGGGATCGTGATGATCAACGCGAACGCCACCAGTCCGGCCACCGCGTAGGCCAGTGCCATCCACAGCCCGCACAGCACGAGCCAGATCACATTCAGAATGACCCGCATCGCGGGCTCCCTTCCAGCGGACTTCCTGCGGATACGGACGGACGGGCCCGCAACCCGTCACATCGGACGCACGGGGCGTTGTGACACATACGGCCGGCCGTGCGCTTGAGCACAGTGTTGAAGCCCCCGTTAGCTCACACCGGAGAGGACAGATGATCAAGTCCCCCCTCGCCAAGATATTCACCGTCAAGGTTCTCGGCCTGGCCGCCGCGTGCGGCACCGCCGGAGGTGTCGCCCTCGCGGCCAACGCCGGCGCCTTTAGCACCGATGCCCACGCCTCGCCCTCGTCACACGTCCCCGCGGCCGTGGCCGTCGGAGCCCCGGCCCAGGCCCGGCCGGGAGCGGCCGGGACCGGTCAGACCGCCGGCACCCTGGCCGACGGCACCGCCAGCACCGCCGCACCGCCAGCACCAGCCGGGCCGCCGGGCTGTGCTGGGAGGTGGCCAGCAAGGCCATCGGACTGGCGGGCCAGACCGTCAGCGGCCACCCGCTGAACCCGGCCGCGGCCGAGCAGGCCCTGGCCAGCACCCAGGTCGGCCAGGCTCTGGCCGGGCCGACGTTCGCGTCCCTGGCCCAGGCCGCGGGCGCCGCGGTCAACGTGCCGGACTACTGCGCCGTGCTGCTCACGCTGCCGCGGTTCCCGCAGCCGGGCCTGGTGCGTGACCTGCCGGCCCGGGTCCTGTCGGCCCTGCCCGCCGCCCTGGTGGACAAGCTGCCCGCCCCGATGCTGGCCGAACTCCCGGTCTGGTACCTGGCCCAGCAGCCGTCCCACGTGCTGGCCGGACTGCCGTCCCACGTGCTGGCCGGCTGCCGCCCACGTGCTGGCCGGCTGCCGGCCGGGACGATCGCCCGGCTCCCGGCGGGCGTCATCGCCCAGCTCCCGGCGACCGTGATCGCCACGCTCCCGCCGGGACGATCGCCACGCTGCCGGCCGGAACCATCGCCGGCCTGCCGGTCCCGGTCATCTCCGAGCTGCCCGCCCCGGTGATCGCGCAGCTCCCGTCGGGCACCATCGCCCAGCTCCCGATCGGGGTCATCGCCAAGCTCCCGGCCGCGACGATCGCCCGGCTTCCCATTCCCGTGGTGAGCCGGCTGCCGGTGCCGGTGCTGTCCCGGCTGCCCATCCCGGTGCTGGCCAAGTGCCCGGTGCGGGTCCTGGCCAAGCTGCCGACCGGGGTCCTGGCCCAGCTGCCCGCATCGGTGCAGTCCGGGCTGCCGTCCTCGGTGCTGTCCCAGCTCAAGCTGGGCTGACCGGCGCCGTCCGGCCGCCGCCCCCCGCGTCAGCGCGGGGGGCGGCTCGCGGTCCACCCGAGCTGTTTGTCCCTTTCTTACGGTAATCGGCGGTTTCTGTTAGCGTGACCGCGTACCGCGGGTAGCAGACAGGAACGGGGCCGTGATGACCGACGATCCGGACCTGCGGATCGGGGTGCTGGGGCCGCTTCAGGGGACTCGGGACGACGTGCCCATCACCTTGCCGCGCGGCCGGGCGGCGGTGCTGCTGGCGGTGCTGGCCCTGTCCCCCGGCCGGCCGATCGGCAGCGCCCGGCTGGCCGAGCTGATCTGGGACGGCGATGACCGGCCGGACCGGGCCCGGGCCCGGCTGCAGACCGTGGTGGCCCGGCTGCGCGGCCTGCTGGCCGGGCTGGTGGTGACGGCCACCGACGGCTACCTGCTCGACGTCGAACCCACCCAGGTTGATCTCTGGCGGTTCCGCCAGCTGGTCCAGGACGCAGGGCGATCGCCAGCGGGCGCGCTGGCCGGGCTGGACGAGGCGGTCGGCCTGTGGCGCGGCGAGCCCCTGGCCGACGTGCGCTCGGCGGCCCTGGACCGGGACGTGATCCCCGGCCTGACCGAGGAGTACCTGTCCGCGGTGCAGCAGCGGGCCGGGCTGGGACTGGCCGCGGGCCAGGCCGAGGCGGTGACCGCGGAGCTGCGCGGGCTGACCGGCCGGTATCCCCTGCGTGAGCCGCTGCGGGAGCTGCTCATGCGGGCGCTGGCTCAGGCCGGGCGGCCCGCCGAGGCTATCGCCGAGTACCACCGGGCCCGCCAGGTCCTGGCGGGCGAGCTCGGCGTGGACCCGTCCCCCGAGCTGCAGGGCCTGTATCAGCAGTTGCTGCTGGCCGACCAGGTCACGACGACCGGGCCGGCCCCGGACCCGGAGTCACCGGTGCCCGCGCCCGCAGCCCGGCCGGGCGGATCGCTGCGGCGGCTGCCCGCCGACACCCGCGTGTTCACCGGGCGGCGGCCGGAGCTGACCCGGCTGCTGACACTGGCCGGCGGCGCCGACGGCACCGGCCGGGCTGACGGAGCCGGGACGGCCGGGACGGTGGTGATCTCGGCCATCGACGGGATGGCCGGGATCGGCAAGACCGCGCTGGCCGTCCACGTCGCCCACCAGCTGGCCGACCGGTTCCCCGACGGCCAGCTGTTCATCGACCTGCACGGCTACACCCAGGGCTACCCGCCCCGCACCGCCAACCAGGCCCTGGAGACGTTTCTGCGCACGCTCGGGGTGGCCACCGCGCAGATTCCCGGCGACGTGGAGGAACGCGCCGCGCTCTTCCGCGAGCGGCTGGCCGGGAGCCGCACCCTGATCGTGCTGGACAACGCGGCCGATGAGGCTCAGGTCCGGCCGCTGATCCCCGGCTCGGCCGGATGCCTGGTGCTGGTCACCAGCCGGCGCAAGCTGCAAGCCCTGGACGACGCGCACACCCTGGCCCTGGACGTCCTGCCCGGGCCGGACGCGACCGCGCTGCTGTCGGCGGCGGCCGGGCCGGGCCGGATCGCCGCCGATGATCCGGTCGCCGCCGAGCTGGTCGCCCTGTGCGGGCGGCTCCCGCTGACCGTCCGGATCGCCGCGGCCCTGCTCCGCAACCGCCCCACCTGGACCCCGGCCCATCTGGCCGGCCTGCTGCGGGCCGAGCACACCCGGCTGGCCGCGCTGGCCGGGGCGGCCGAAGACCGGGATCCGGCCGCCCTGTTCGACCTGTCCAGCCAGAACCTCGGCCACCACCAGCGGCGCCTCTACCGCTACCTGGGGCTGACCCCGGGCCCGGAGGTCGACACCAACGCGGCCGCTGCCCTGCTGGACCGGGATCCGGCCGCGGCCGAACGCCTGCTCCAGGCCCTGGTCGATCACAACCTGCTGCTGGAGCCGAGCGCGGGCCGGTACCGCATGCATGACCTGATCCGGGCCCACGCCCGCACGCTGGCCGGGCAGGATCCGCGGCCGGAACAGCAGACCGCGCTGGCCCGGCTGCTCGACTTCTACCAGGACGCGGTGGCCCGGGCCGACCGGACCTGGCTCCGGACCGAGCGGGCCAACCTCGCCGCCTGCGTGCGGTACACGATCGACCACGGCCTGGACCAGCGCACGGTCGCCTTCACCGCCGGCGTGGCCGGGCTGTTGCGGACGGACGGGCCGTGGGCCCAGGCCATTGCCGCCCAGCAGGCCGGCGCGGCCGCGGCCGCCCGCCTGGGCGACTCGGCCGCCGAGGCCTGGGCCCTGACCGAACTGGGCACCCTGCACCGGCTGACCGGCGACTACGCCGGGGCGGTCCGCGACCTGCGGGCGGCGCTGGCCCGGCACCGGGCAGCAGGCGACCAGTCCGCCCAGGCCCGGGTGCTGACCGAGCTGGGCAACGTCGGCCGGCAGTCCAACGACTACCCGGCCGCCGAGGGCAGCCTCCAGGCCGCGCTGGCCATCTACCGCGTCCTCGGCGACCGGGTCGGCCAGGCCCGGGCCCTGACCGACCTGGGCATCGTCGCGTCCATGTCCGGCCGCTTCCCGGACGCGGAGCAGCGGTTGCGGGCCGCACTCGAGCTGTGCCGGGCCGAGGGCGACCTGTCGGTCCAGCCTCGCGCGCTGACCGAACTGTCCGAACTGCAACGGCTGACCGGTGACTACGACCAGGCCCGGCGCAACGCCGAAGCCGCGGTGGCCATCTCCGGTCAGCTGGGCGACCGGCTGGGGCAGGCCAATGCCCTGCTGCGGCTGGGCCGGACGCTGTGCCTGAGCGGCGACTACGACGACGCGGCCCGCCACGGGGCCGCCGCCCTGCAGATCCACCGTGAACTGGGGGCCCGGCTCGGCCAGGCCAACGCCCTGACCCTGCTGGCCGAGGTCGGTTCCCGTAACGGTGACGACGCCGGCGCGGCGCGGGATCTGGAGCAGGCCATCGCCACCTACCGCGACCTGGGCAGCCGCGGCAACACGGCCAACGCCCTCAACCAGTACGCCGCCGTGATCAGGTCGTCGGGCGACCCCGGCCGCGCGATCAGCCTGTACCACGAGGCCCTGGACCTGGCCCGCGAGACCGAACAGCCCGACGAGGAAGCGGTGGCCCTGGAAGGCATCGGCGAGACCCACCTGCGCCAGCGGGAACTCCGCGATGGCCTCGCCTACCTGCACCAGGCCCGCGAGATCTACCAGCGGCTCGGCATGCCCGCGGCCGGGCAGATCACCGCCCGGCTGGCGGACCTCGGGACGCCGGACTGATCCCCTCCGCCAGTCCGGCCGGCCGGGCCCCTCAGCCCTCCCACCAGCAGGTCAGGGCCTCACACTGCACGCCCGGGCCCAGCCCGATGATCAGGCCGGCGTCCCCCACCCCCGGTGGGTCATCGAAGTGCCGGGCCAGCTCGTCGGCCAGGCAGGGCTGGATCGCGGCGCTGCCGATGTCGGCCACGACCACCAGCACGACCGCGTCCGGGTGCAGGGCCACCTGCTCGGCGGCCCGCTGCAGGGCCACCGCCGACCCGGCGCACCCCGACTGGGTGCAGGCGATCCGGCGCACCCCGGGCCGCAGGCCCAGCGCGTTGCCCAGGTACTCGGCGATGCCGGGCATCATCCACCCGCTGACCGACGCCACCACCAGCGTGTCGACCTGGCCCGGCCTGACCTGCTGCTGGTCCAGGGCCTGCCGCGCGGCCCGGCCGGTCAGCTCGAACAGCGTGTCGCTCACCCAGCCCAGCCCGGCGCGGGTGCCGCCCTCGGGGTCGAGCAGGTCCTGGATGGGGCGCGACAGGTAGCGGGTGGCCACCCGGGTGGCCCGGGCCAGCGTCAGGTGGCGCGGGGCCTGGGCCGGGTCCGGGTGCCGCTCCCGCAGCACCTGCTCGATCTCATCCAGGCTGGTCGCGGTGGCGCCCGGCACCAGCACCGGCCGGGACATGATCGCGCGCGGGGAAGTCTCGGTGCCCATGTCGGCTCCCAGAGCCGGAGCGGGCCAGGCATCCGGTGAGTGGATGCCTGGCCGCCCAGCCCAGATCGGTAGATGTCAGTCAGTAGATGTCGGTGGAGGCGCTGGGGCCCCCGGAGGTGCAGACGCCGCCGTTGTCCAGGAGGGCGTCGCTGCCGGTGTCCACCCAGGAGGTGGCGTATCCCGGGGTCAGCGCACCCCAGCGCTCGTCATCGCTCCAGCTGGTCCGGAGGGCCAGGCCGCCGCCGTGGCTGTGGCTCGACGTGCCGCCACCGTCGCGCATCCAGTACTTCCAGTAGTAGGCGACCGCGGGGGTGGTGATGTTGAACCCGGTCTGGATGTCGACCGCGTGGTTGCCGACCGCGTACTCGTAGATGTAGGACGAGCCACAGTTCCCGTCGATCACGTTGTTCGGGCCGATCGCGTCCCCGGCCCCCGATTTCACCGAATACTGACGGCCCTGAGCGTCGGTCCGGATCGTGTACCCGTGCGCCTTGGCCACCGCCGCGTTGAAACCGGTGATCGTCATCGGCACGGTCACCCGCGTCCCGTCGGGCGCGGCCGTCACCCGGGTCCCGTCGGGCGCGGCCGTCACCCGCGTCCCGTCTGATGTCGCCGTCACTCGCGTCCCGTCCGGGGCCGTCGTCGACGCCCCGGCCGGCAGGGCCTGCACCGCCCCGGCCGCCACGGCCACCGCGGCCACCGCACCGGCCGCGAACATGGTTGGCTTTCGCATGCTTCTCCCTCGTCGGTAGATCCTCTGGCCCCGCCGAAACCGCCCCCGTCGGTGATCTCGGTACGCCGCCGGAGCCACCCGGCTCCGGCCCCCTGGAGGCCAACTGGATCCAGCCTCACAACCGCGGCTTTCAGACCTCTGCCACCGCTCTGTCAGTCCGCGCCGGCCGCCCCGGCCGAGAGATTCCGTCATCGGCGGACAAACAGGCATGCCGGACCCGATCCCGGGCAGGCGAATTGGGAGAGAACAAGGATCCGGAGAGAACAGCGAGCAGGAAGGCGGAGCGATGGCTGGAAACAGAGCGGTTGCCTACATCGAGCCGGGCAAGGTCGAAGTACACGACATCCCCTACCCCAAGCTGGAACTGCAGGACGGTCCCGGGGTCAACCCGGCCAACGTCGGCCGCAAGTGCGAGCACGGCGTGATCCTCAAGGTGGTCTCGACCAACATCTGCGGCAGCGACCAGCACATGGTCCGCGGCCGCACCACCGCCCCGGCCGGACTGGTGCTCGGGCACGAGATCCTCGGCGAGGTCATCGAGACCGGGCGCGGACGTCGAGTTCATCAAGGTCGGCGACCTGGCCAGCGTGCCGTTCAACATCGCCTGCGGGCGCTGCAAGAACTGCAAGGAAGGCAAGACCGGCATCTGCCTGAACGTCAACCCGGACCGGCCCGGCTCGGCCTACGGCTACGTGGACATGGGCGGCTGGGTCGGCGGCCAGGCCGAGTACGTGATGGTGCCCTACGCGGACTGGAACCTGCTCAAGTTCCCCGACAAGGACCAGGCCCTGGCCAAGGTCAAGGACCTGACCATGCTGTCGGACATCTTCCCGACCGGCTTCCACGGCGCGGTGACGGCCGGGGTCAAGCCCGGCTCGACCGTCTACGTCGCCGGCGCCGGGCCGGTCGGGCTGGCCGCCGCGGTCGGCGCGCAGCTGCTCGGGGCGGCCGTCGTCATCGTCGGCGACCTCAACGCCGAGCGGCTGGCCCGGGCCCGCAACTTCGGCTGCGAGACCGTCGAACGTGGCCGAGGGCGACCCCAAGGACCAGCTCGAGCAGATCCTCGGCGTCCCCGAGGTCGACGCCGCGGTCGACGCGGTCGGCTTCGAGGCCCGCGGGCACGGCAGCGCGGACGCCAAGGAAGCGCCGGCCACGGTGCTGAACTCGCTGATGGACGTGACCGCGGCCGGCGGCGCCATCGGCATCCCCGGCCTGTACGTGACCGGCGACCCGGGCGGCATCGACGAGGCGGCCAAGGTCGGCTCGCTGTCGCTGTCGCTGGGCACCGGCTGGGCCAAGTCGCTGTCCTTCACCACCGGCCAGTGCCCGGTCATGAAGTACAACTACGGCCTGATGCAGGCCATCCTGCACGACAAGGTCAAGATCGCCGACGCCGTGGACGCCACGGTCATCCCGCTGGAAGAGGCCCCGCGCGGCTACGCCGACTTCGACAGCGGCGTGGCCAAGAAGTTCGTCCTCGACCCGCACGGGATCGTCGCCGGGCAGAACTGACCCTGGCCACCAAGGCCGAACCAGTCAGCGGCAACGGACGGCCCCCTGGCCCAGGTAAGCGGCCAGGGGGCCTTCC
This sequence comes from uncultured Actinomycetes bacterium, assembly GCA_963828445.1. Classification (GTDB taxonomy): domain Bacteria; phylum Actinomycetota; class Actinomycetes; order Streptosporangiales; family Streptosporangiaceae; genus Bog-532. The sequence continues at coordinate 153,431 of CAWHFP010000015.1, read as the reverse complement.
GCATGAGCCGGGCCAGCACCATCAGCCGATGTTCTTATCGGTACTGCGCGCGTAGCGTCCGCTTGAGGATCTTGCCGGCGCCGGACAGCGGTAGCTGGTCGACGATCTCCAGGCTGCGGGGGGCCTTGTAGCCGGCGATGTCGCGCTTGCAGAAGTCGCGCAGGTCGTCCAGGTCCAGGGGTGGCGCCACCACGGCCGGGCTGGTGGCGGTGGCGCAGCTGGTGTCGGCCGCGATCGTGGCTCCGCTCGCGGCCGGGCTGGCCGATCGCCGGTCGCCGGTGTTGCTGCTGGCCGGGGGCTATCTGGCGGTTACGGATACGCACGGCTGGCCACCGTCCGTTGTACTGAACCAGGTCGTCTGGTTAGGCTGACCAGCGAAGATCTCCGGTGGCTGACCGACACCGAGCCCGCCGTCAAGGCCCGCCTGGCCATGGCCGAAGCCGACCGCCTGCGCCATCGCTGACGGGTGAGTCACAGCTCACCGTGAACCGCGCAACTACCAGGTAGCGGGCGGATGTCACAGCCAGAGGCGAGGGGCGCAACTAAGGGATATGACCATAGAGGCCAGAGCACCTGTGCGCAGGCGGCCGGTCGCGGTGCGGGCGGAGTCGCACGGACAGCCACCGAAGTCGCCCATCGAGGAATTCGAGCAGATTTATCTCCGCAACGTCGACCTCCTGATGGGCTATTTCGCGCGCCGGTGCCGTGAGCCGCAGACGGTCGCCGATCTCACTTCCGAGACGTTCGTCCGGGCCGTGGACGGCTTTGCCGGGTTCGACCCGGGCCGGGGATCGGCCCGGGCCTGGCTGTTCGGCATCGCCTCTCACGTCTTCGCCCGGCACTGCGACCAGACCGCGAACGGCCGGGACGTGGTCGCGCGTCTGGCCGGCCACCGGACGCTGGACGACGACGAGATCGAAGAGCTCGCCGGGCGGATCGACGCCGAGCGTGAGGGCGCCGCGCTGATGGCGCGGTGCACGCAGTTGCCCGCGATCGAGCGGGCGGCGATCGAGCTCGTCGACCTGGAAGGACTCAGCCCCCTGGAGGCCGCGCAGGCCCTTGGCGTCTCCCGGGTCGCGTTTCGCAAGCGTTTGTCCCGGGCGCGGTCCCGGTTGAAGAAGGAGCACCACAGTAATGACTAAGTTCACCGACAATCTGTGGCGTGATCTCGTTCAGGAGCACGGTGCCACCTTCGCGCGCGTCGACCGGACCAAGCCGGATCGAGTCCGGCGCCCGCGTACGCGGGTCATCGCGGGCACCACGCTGGTGCTGACGGCCGTGGGCACGGTACTCGCACTCACGCTGACCGCGCCGGGCCGCACGGCCGCGACGGGCGGCACGTCGGCGGCGGGCGGGTCGCGGGTGGTGACCGCCGCCTACACCATCACCAGGAGCGACAACGGTTCGGTGCTGGTGGAGCTCAACCAGAACGGCATTGTCCCGGTGAACGCCAAGCTCACCGCGATGGGGATCCACGAGCAGGTCGATATCCACATGGCCAGCGGACCGGCCACGGTCAAGGGACCGGTGGACCTGTACGCCGGAGCCGGGTGTGCCGGGGCCGACGGTGAAGATTCTCGACGGCACGGACGGCACGGAAGTCATCGCGCCGGGCACCACCGGCGGCAACACGGGCGTCGGCACCTGGCACATGGCGACTGCAGGACCTTCAAGACAGGGGACACCGGCCCGGGCACCGGCAACTCGGGGCGGCACACGGGCTCGGCCCCACGGTTACCTCTCCGGCAGCAGGCTGACTTGCAGTGGTTCATAACCGGTGAGTGATCCGGGGCCGGTGCCCGGTGCCCGCGCCGCTACCTGGTGGCCGTGGCTGATCGTCGCGGCCGCGGTCGCCTGGAATCTCGTCAGCCTGCGGGCGCTCACGCTCAAGGTCGCCTATCTCGACGACAGCTCCATGCACCAGCAGATGGTGCGGTTCGCCACCGCCCAGCTGCGCGCCGGGCACCAGCCGCTCACCAGCTGGTTCCCGTTCCTCGGGGCGGGGTCGCCGCACTTCCTGCACTACCAGAGCCTGGCCGCGATCCTCACCGGCGTGCTTGGCCTGCTGACCGGGCCGGACGCCGCGTTCCGCTGGTCGCTCTACCTGCTCTTGTCCTCGTGGCCGATCAGCGTCTACCTGTCGGCCCGCGCCTTCGGGGGCGGCCGACCGGCCGCGGCCGCGGCCGCCGCGATGGCTCCGTTCCTGGTCAGCGCGACCGGGGTGGGCTTCGAGCAGCACGCCTACCTGTGGACGGGGTACGGCGTCTGGACCCAGCTGTGGGCGTCGTGGACGCTGCCGCTGGCCTGGGGCTGGAGCTGGCGGGCGATCCGCGACGGGCGCGGTTACCTGCGAGCGGTGCTGCTGACCGCGCTCACGGTCGCGCTGCACTTCGAGACCGGCTACCTCGCGCTCTCGGTACTGATCATCTGGCCGCTGGTGGCGGGCCGGCCGCTGCTGGCCCGGTTGCGGCGGGCGGCGATCCTCCTCGGCGGTTCGCTGCTGGCCGCGGCCTGGGTGATCGTTCCGCTGGTGGCCCAGCGGCAGTGGGCGTCGGTCAACGAGCCGCTGCAGGGCACCGGGCTGGTCAACGGCTACGGGGCCCGGCAGGTGCTCGACTGGCTGGTCACCGGGCAGCTGCTCGACCATGACCGGCTGCCCATCATCACCGTGCTGGCGGCGCTCGGGCTGGCCCTGGCCTGGCTGGCCTGGTCCTCACACCCCGACGGCCGCGCCCTGCTGATCGCGCTCGGGGTGTGCCTGCTGTTCGCGTTCGGCCGCACCACGTTCGGGTCGCTGGTCGACGTCCTCCCGGGCGGCGCCGACCTCTTCTTCCGCCGCTTCATGATGGGCGTGCAGCTGGCCGCGCTGCTGCTGGCCGGCCAGGGCGCGGCCTGGCTGGCGGCCCGCGGCGGGCACCTGCTCGAAACCCGCGTCCCCCGCTGGCGGCCCGGCTGGTCCGCGGCGGCCGGGCTGGTGGCGGTGGTCGCGGTGCTCGCGCCGGCCTGGCTTCAGCTCGGCACCTACGACCGTCATGACGCCGCCGCGATCGCGGCCCAGCGCCGCGCCGACGGCACCGAGGGCGCCGACCTCGATCGCCTCATCACCGTGATCGAACGCGACGGCGGCGGCCGGACGTACGCCGGGATGCCCTCGAACTGGGGCCAGGACTTCACCGTCGGCTCGGTCCCCGTGTTCAAGTACCTGGAGAGCCGCGACGTCGACGAGGTCGGCTACACGCTGCGGACGGCGTCGCTGATGACCGACCCGGAGTACTACTTCAACGAGCGCAACCCCTCCGGTTACCGGCTGTTCGGGATCAGGTACCTCATCCTTCCCGCTGGCCACCGGCCGCCGGTGCCCGCCCGGCTCGCCCTGCGTTCCGGCCCCTACTCCCTGTGGACGATCAACGGCGCCGGCTACCTCCAGGCGGGCCGGATCGTCGGTGCGCTCGCGGCCAACCGGACCAACGTGGGCATCCGTAGCATCCCGCTGCTCCGCTCCGGTCTCGCCGACGACGGCGCCTACCTCGACGTCCGGTTCGGGTCCGGCGGTGGCGGTCAAGACCGGCGGCCGGCGGTCCCCCGCCAGCCCCCCGCGGACACGGTCAGCACCCAGCGGGCCGACCTGGCCGCCGGTGCCGCCTCGGCCACGGTCGAGATGGACCACCCCGGCGTGGTGGTGCTCAGTGCCTCCTACGACCCCGGCTGGACGGTCACCGTCAACGGCCAGCCGGAGCCGGCCCGGATGGTGGCCCCGGCCCTGGTCGGCGTCGACGTCCCGGCCGGCCGGGACCACGTCGTGTTCCGCTTCCACGGCTACGGCGCCTACCCGGAACTGTTCGCGCTCAGCGCCCTCACCCTGGCCCTCATCGCCGCCGCCCCGCGGTATGGACGCCGCACCCGGCGCCCGGCCGCGCCCGGAGGAGGGCCGCGGAAGCCTGGCGTCGATTCGTTATCTGTCCGGTTTGCCGTGGTTCGAGGGATGCGGGATTGTGAAGCGCGTGACAGGGGGGAGGGGGTCGCTGGCCGTGCGTCGCGACCCGGCCCACCTGAGCATTCGCCATAGACCGGGCAATATATCCAATCCGGTCATCTCGCCGGCCAGGGTGACGCCGGCGCAACGCCGGCCGGGTGCTATATCCGCACACCCAGTCTTCTCCCCCAGACGCGCCAACCTCCGCATCCGCCAGACATACCCCCGAGAAGGACTGCTGAGCAGCTTGGACCATGGCCCGACGGTGCTGATCGTGGAGATGACCACGAGGTCGTTCTGCGCGGCCGCCGAGTTCATGCGCCCCCCTGGTACCGATGCCGATCTGGCGGTCGCACACGCCCGGGCTCCCGGTCGCGCGGCCGCCCGAGGCGGTCACGAACCCCCAGGGCCGGCCGGGGCGGTGTGCGCCAGTATGGCCAGCAGCTCGCCGACGGTGGGCTGCCGGCTGGCCGGTTCCGGCAGGGGCCGATCGGTCCGGATCTGATAACGGTTGCGGCGCCCATCCTTGACCTTGACCACGTAACCGTCCTGGATCAGGTCGGTGACGATGGCGTAAGCGCTGCGTTCGGTGATGCCCAGCGCCGCCGAGATGTCACGCAGGCGCGCACCAGGGTCGTCGGCGATGCACAAGAGGACCCGGGCGTGGTTGGTCAGGAATCCCCACCGTCCCATGCCCAGACTATACATCGACAATTCTAGAAAAATATTGCTAGTTTTCTAATTCAGCCATAGAGTGGGGGAAGGATCAGTGTGACTAGACCCAGGTCCTGACCCATCTTTTGGAAGAAGGTCCGCGGGTGACTGAACCAGCCGTGCCCCTCCCTCATGTAGCCGGTGCCCGGCCGCGCTCGTCTCCCTCCCGGCCGCGGCTGGTGGCCGTGCCCGACCCGCAGCCGGAGGCCGGTGCTGCCGTCCTGCCCGCGGCCGACCCACCGACGGCACGACGTTGTTCCGCTGCGGAGGCTGCGGGACCGCCGCACGGTTCGCGCACGACGACCAGCAGTACGGGCGGCAGGTGCACCGCTTCCTGGACCGGCATGGGCGGTGCGGCGACGCGATGGAGATCAGGTCGCTCTGAGGGCGCCGGTCGCAGGCTGGTCCCCGGCGAGCTGGTTTTCACCGACATGGCCGCCCTCACCCGCGGCCGCCCCGAGTCCAGGAGGAACCTGTATGACTGTCCTGTCCGGCGAACGGCTGGCCCGCTCGCGGCGTAGCCGCTATGGCCGTGGGCCCCAGGCGGCCACGCCCCTGGTCTCCTTCGCCGACACGGGCGTGCCGCCGCCGTTGGTGGCGGCGCTGGCGGAGGCGGGGATTGTCACGCCGTTCCCCATCCAGGCCGCCACCCTGCCGGACGCTCTGGCCGGCCGGGACATCCTCGGCCAGGGACGAACCGGCTCCGGCAAGACCCTCGGATTTTCCATCCCGCTCGTGGTTCGGCTGGCCGACGGGTTCACCAGCAGCTGCCGTCCGCGCGGCCTGGTGCTCGTGCCCACCCGCGAACTGGCCAGCCAGGTCCAGGCGGTCCTCGCCCCGCTGGCCGGTACCGCCGGGCTCACCGTCACCGCGATCTACGGCGGGGTCCCGCAAAATCCTCAGGTGACGGCCCTGCGCAACCGCGCTGACATCGTCATCGCCTGCCCGGGCCGCCTGACCGACCTGATCGAGCAGGGCCACTGTCACCTCGGCGACGTGGAGATCACCGTGGTGGACGAGGCCGACCACCTGGCCGACCTCGGGTTCCTGCCCGTCGTGCGCCGGCTGCTGGAAGCCACCCCGCCGGAGGGCCAGCGGATGCTGTTCTCCGCCACCCTCGACCACGCCGTGGACGTGCTGGTCCGGCGCTTCATGGACCGTCCGGCGCGGCACACCGCCGACCCGGCCGAGCCACCGCCCGCGATGATCCACCACCTGCTGACCGTCGCTCCCGCCGATCGGGCCGGCGTACTCGCCGCCATCACCGGTGGCCGCGGGCGCGCACTGGTGTTCACCAGAACCAAGAGCGGCGCGCATCAGCTCGCACGCAGGCTGACCAGGGCCGGAATACCCGCCGGGGAACTGCACGGCGACCTGACCCAGAGCAGCCGCGAACGCAACCTCGCGGCCTTCGCGGCTGGCCAGACCCGGGTCATGGTCGCCACCGACGTCGCCGCCCGCGGCATCCATGTGGACGGCATCGACCTGGTCGTGCACGCCGACTCACCCGCCGAGCCCAAGGCCTATCTGCACCGGGCCGGGCGGACCGCCCGGGCCGGTGCCGCCGGCGTGGTGATCACCTTGCAGACGCCGGCCCAGGCCGGCGAGGTGCGCGCCATGATGCGCCGGGCTCACGTGGTCCCGCTGGCCGCGACCGTCACCCCGCAATCCGCCCTGCTCCGCTCGATCGCCGGTGATCCCGTTCCGCCCGTGCCGCCGCCGGTGACCGCCACCGGCCGCACGGCGACCGCCGCGCCCGCCGTCCCGGCCACCGGTCGCGGCGCCGCCGCGCTGTCGGCCAGCTTTCGCGGCCGGCGCCGGTGATGCCGCGTCCCACCAGTCCCGAAGACAGGAGTCAGCATGCCTGAGCGGCGCGGGTCCCCGCGTTACATCGTCGACAGCCCGTTCACGGCTACTCCGGCGCCTCCGATCGAGCTGTACGCCCTGCGCGAGCAGGTGACTCACGACCGCTACGGCCTCGGCCGGGTCATCTCCGTGGAGGACGGCATCGCGGTCGTGGTCGACTTCGGCCCGCGGCTGATGCGTATCCGGCTGCCGTGCACCCGGATGACCAGCCTGTGACACCAGTGCCCGGACCGACCGGAGGACGATCATGAGTGACTTCTACGGGATCAAGCACGGAGCCGTCCCGGGCTTCGCTGAAAGCGGCTCCGGGCACTTCATGGGCGTGGAGGGCCTGCCGGAAACCACCGTGCAGCACATGCTCCGGTTCATGGAAAGACTGCGCGACATGCACCGGACCGACCCGCTGGCGTTCGAGGTATGCGTCCGCCATGTCGCTTCGGTGATCGAGGACCAGCGCCTGGACGAGGGAAGAGCCGACCCGCGCGACAGCTCACCCCCTGAGTAGCCGTCTCATTACCCCAACCGCGACGGAGGCGGCTGGTCAGAGGACGGCGCCGCGCGGCGCCGCCTCCAGGGTGGCCACGCCCCGGCCGTAAAGCACGACCAGCCGGTCACCGTGCCGGCAGCGCACGATCCCGTCGGCGTGGGCCAGGGCGGTGATGACGTGCTCCAGCGCATCGTCCGAAGAGTCTTCCGGTGCATCGTAGGTCACGTCCAGGCGCTCGCCGCCGACCAGGCGGACCCGCAGCACGATCTCGGCCATGCCCCCGCACCCTAGACCCTGACCGGTCAGCGGCCAAGCGCGGCCGCCCCAGGGCCGTGCTTGGCCGCCACAAGTAAAACGGCCCGCACAGCCGCGCGTACGCAGCTAACGGGCCGTTTCACGAGGTGTGGCAGGTAATGGATTCGAACCATTGAAGGCGTAGCCGACGGTTTTACAGACCGCTCCCTTTGGCCGCTCGGGCAACCTGCCAGGGACCGCCAGTGTCCGGCGGCACAGATGAGGATAGCGGACGATGGCGCCAGCGCGAACCCGAGCGCGGAAGCTAGCACCGGCGCGGGCCGCTAGCCTGGTCCCTGGCCAGACCACGATGGGCGCCAGGAGTAGTGAGATGCCAGCAGACAGCTCGTTCGATATCGTCTCCAAGCTCGACCGGCAGGAGGTCGACAACGCGCTGAACCAGGCGGGCAAGGAGATCAGCACCCGCTTCGACTTCCGCAACGTGGGCGCCTCGATCGCCTGGTCCGGGGAGCAGGGGGTGGAGATCCGGGCCAACAGCGAGGAGCGTGCCAACGCCGTCCTCGACGTGTTCAAGGACAAGCTGGTCCGGCGGGGAGTCTCGCTCAAGGTGCTGGACGCCGACGAGCCCAAGCTGTCCGGCAAGGAGTACCGGCTGGCGATCAGCCTCAAGGAAGGCATCAGCCAGGACGACGCCAAGAAGCTGGGCAAGATCATCCGGGACGAGGGCCCCAAGGGCGTGAAGGCCCAGGTGCAGGGGGAGGAACTGCGCGTCTCCTCCAAGAAGAAGGACGATCTGCAGACGGTCATCGCGCTGCTCAAGGGCAAGGACTTCGACTTCGCCCTGCAGTTCGTCAACTACCGCTGAGAACCATCCCCGGCTTGCTTCGCCGGCTGACGGGGCCTTTGCACCCCCTCTCATGTGCGCACAGGGACCATTGCACACGCTGCGGGACGGGACGGGGACAGGCGGGCCGGGACGGGATGGGGAGGCGGCGGACCAGGCCGGTCCGGCCGGGAGGCGTGAACCCACCGGTCACACTGGCCGCAAAGGCTGCAAGGGTCGCAGTGGCCGGCGGCTCGTATGTGCGCAATGAACCACTCATCACAGCCCGGTGTGGTGAGTGGTTCATTGCGCACATTGCGGCTGGGTCGGCCGGGCGGGAGCAGGGGCCCGGTGTGATCTCTGGGCCGTTGCGGTCCGGGGGCCGGTGGCGTAGGGCGGTGCGCGGTCCGGAGCGGGTGGTGGCGGTGTGAGCGGGCCGGGAGCGGAGCGGGAACCGGAGTAGGGCCGGTGCTGGCCGGTCACGGTCAATAAGAGTGGCGGCGGAAACGCCGCCGGCCATGGTGACAGGCAGGCCGCGGCGCCGGCCGGGCCCGGGGCGGCCAGGGCGGCCCGGGTGGCGATGCCGGGACCGCGGCCAGGCAGGACCAGGGGGCGAGCCGGGCCAGGGGCGATCAAGGCGGACCGGGACGGCGATGCCGGGCCAGGGCCAGGCTGGGCCGGAGTGCGATGCCGGGCCGGGGCCAGGCTGGGCAATGTACGCAATGGTCCCTTTGCACCCCCTCTCGGGGGCCAAAACGCACATCGATCATGGAGAGCCACCCCGCCCGTGAGGCCGGTGGGATCGGTGGGGTGCGCGGGACCTGACGGGCCGGTGGGGATGTGCCGGCCGAGGGGGCCTGGGCCCGGCCGACCGGCTAGCTGGAACGCCGGTGACCGGCCTGCCAGTCCTCCTCGGTGCCGGCTTCGCCCGGGTCGAAGCCGAAGGCCCGCAGTTGCGGCCGCTCGCGCAGGCTGCGCTTGAGCTCGGCGAAGCCCGGGAACGTGACCAGGCCGACCACGTGGTCCCACAGCCGGACCGCGTCGTCCGGGGCGGGCAGGCGGCTGATGACCGGGCCGAAGAAGGCCATGCCGTCCGGCGGCTGGAACTGGATGATCGGAGTCCCGACGTCCTTGCCGGTCAGGGCCAGCGCCTCGTCGGTCTCGGTCCGGATCACGACGTCGAACGACTCGTCGTCCAGCGCGCCGGCCAGGTCGGCGGGCAGGCCGGCATCGGCCAGGATCGGCTCGACGAACTCCTGGGTGCCGCGGTAGCCACCGTCCGGCCCCGGCCGGGCCGGGTCCGGGGCCGAGTCGAAGATCCGGCCCCCGGCCGCCGCGTAGAACCGGCCCACCGCGTCCGGCCCGGACCGGGCCCGCGCCGCCGCGGCCACCCGCAGCAGCCGCAGCCCGGCGGTGTGGCCCGCGATGTAGCCGGGCGGGAAGTGCGTCTCGTAGTCAACGTCGGCGTTGACCATCCACAGGGAGATGAACCGCCAGTCCACGTGGTAGCCGCGCTGTTGCTGCACGACCCGCACCCACTTGCTGGTCATCCACGCGAACGGGCACACCGGGTCAAAGTAAAAACGGGCATCCGCCTCAGCCATGCCCCAATTGTCCCGCGACAGCTGTCCCGCGACAACGTCAGCGGGGGTAGCCGGCCAGGGCTTCCAGGCGGAACACCCGCTCCCCCGTGGGCGGGTGGGTGGAGAACAGCCGGGCGAAACCCTCGCCGCTGAACGGGTTCACGATCATCAGCGGGCTGGCCGCGGCCAGCGGCCCGGTCGGGTAGAGCGGCCACTCCACCGTGCGGGCTTCGATCTTGCGCAGCGCGCTGGCCAGCGCCAGCGGGTCGCCGGCCAGCGCGGCGCCGCGGGCATCGGCCTGGTACTCGCGGGAGCGGCTGACCGCCAGCTGGAGCAGCAGCGCCGCGACCGGGCCCAGGATCAGGGTGGCGGCCCGGGCCACCCGCCCCAGTCCGGAGACCTCGGCCGCCCCCTCCAGCTCGGAATCTGGCTCGGAGGCTTCGCCGAGGAAGCTCAGCCGGGCCCGGCCCGGCGGCAGGAACCAGGCCGGGCTGGCCAGCGACGTGATCACCGCGGCCAGCCCGGCCACCAGCGAGGTGGCACTGGTGTCCCGCTCCCGGACGTGGGCCAGCTCGTGCCCGAGCACCGCCCGCAGTTCATCCACCGAGAGCAGACCGATCAGGCCTTCGGTGCAGCAGACGGCGGCCGTGCGGCGGCTGCGGCCGATGGTGAACGAGTTGGGCTGCAGGGCCGGGGACACGTGGACGCGCGGGACCGGCAGCCGCGCGGCCCGGCTGACCTCGCGGACGACCCGGTACAGCTCGGGGTATTCGACCTCGCCGACCGGCCGGGCCCGCATGGCCGCCAGCGCCATCCGGTCGGCCAGGAACAGGGCCGGACAGGACACCAGCCCGACCAAGGCGGCCGCGACCACGACCCCGGCCGGACCGCCCAGGACCGCGCCGCCGGCCATCGCGGCCCCGGCCGGGACCGAGACGACGGCGACGGTCCGCAGCCAGCTCCGGTTCACGCCCCCTCAACGAACCGCCCCGCGCGCTCCGTTCCCGCGCCCGGCCGCGGACTGCTCTGTCCACATGCTGGACGACACGATGACGTGGGTGTCAGTCCGGAATAACCCCAGGCGGCACGGGCCGCGTATGCTCGGTGCGGCCGGTACGACGGGGGTGTGCCCTGGTGCCGCCGTCACGTGCGACGACAGAACCAGACGCAATGGTCTATTTCCAGCGTAAACTAGTGTCCCGTCCGAACTCACGCCCCCGGCTGTGGGGTGGCGCCTCGAAGAGCGCCCGGCCGCGGCGTGCGGAGGAGGTCCTCTCACTGTGACCAAACAGGTCCAGCAGCTCGATCGTGTCATCATCCGGTTCGCAGGGGACTCCGGCGACGGTATGCAGCTGGCGGGTGACCGGTTCACCCAGGAAACGGCCGTCTTCGGTAACGACCTTTCCACGCTGCCCAACTTCCCGGCCGAGATCCGCGCCCCGGCCGGCACGCTGCCGGGAGTGTCGAGCTTCCAGGTCCACTTCGCCGACCACGACATCCTGACGCCGGGGGACGCGCCCAACGTCCTGGTGGCCATGAACCCGGCCGCCCTCATGGCCAACCTCCGTGACCTGCCCCGGGGCGCGGACCTGATCGTCAACACCGACGAGTTCACCAAGCGCAACCTGACCAAGGTCGGGTACACGGTGAGCCCGCTGGAGGACGGGTCGCTGTCGGAGTACAACCTGCACGCGATGCCGATCACCTCGATGACGGTCAAGGCGCTGGAGGACTTCGACGTCAGCCGCAAGGACGCCGAGCGGGCCAAGAACATGTTCGCCCTCGGGCTGCTGTCCTGGCTGTACGACCGGCCCCAGGAAGGCACGCTCAAGTTCCTGCGGTCCCGGTTCGCGACCAAGCCCGAGATCATGAAGGCCAACATCGCGGCCTTCCACGCGGGCTGGAACTTCGGTGAGACCACCGAGGCGTTCTCGGTCAAGTACGAGGTCAAGCCGGCCACGCTCAAGCCCGGCACCTACCGCAACATCACCGGCAACACCGCGCTGGCCTACGGCCTGATCGCCGGCTCCCAGCTGTCCGGGCTGCCGTTGTTCCTGGGCTCGTACCCGATCACGCCCGCCTCGGACATCCTGCACGAGCTGGCCAAGCAGAAGCGGTTCGGCGTGCGCACGTTCCAGGCCGAGGACGAGATCGCCGGGGTCGGGGCCGCGCTCGGGGCCTCGTTCGGCGGCTCCCTGGGCGTGACCACCACGTCCGGGCCGGGCATGCTGCTCAAGGAGGAGACGATCGGCCTGGGGGTCTCGCTCGAGTTGCCGCTGATCGTGTGCGACATCCAGCGGGCCGGGCCGTCCACCGGCATGCCGACCAAGACCGAGCAGGCCGACCTGCTGCAGGCCCTGTTCGGCCGCAACGGCGAGTCGCCGCTGCCGGTGGTGGCGCCGTCCAGCCCGGCCGACTGCTTCGGCACCGCGATCGAAGCCACCCGGCTGGCGGTCAAGTACCGGACCCCGGTCATCGTGCTGTCCGACGGGTACCTGGCCAACGGATCCGAGCCGTGGCTGATCCCGGACACCGAGGGCCTGCCCGACCTGACCAAGGACGTCCGGTTCGCCACCGCCGACGACTGGACCGGCGAGGACGGGAAGATCGACTTCCGGCCCTACCAGCGGGACCCGGAGACCATGGCCCGGCCCTGGGCCGTCCCCGGCACGGCCGGCCTGGAGCACCGGATCGGCGGCATCGAAAAGGCCGACCTGACCGGTGAGATCTCCTACGACCCGGACAACCACGACCGGATGGTCCGGCTCCGCCAGGCCAAGATCGACGGGATCGCGGGTGACATCCCGCCGCTGGAGATCGACGACCCCGACGGCGACGCCCGGGTACTGGTCCTGGGCTGGGGCTCCACCTACGGAGCGATCGGCGCGGGCTGCCGCCGGGTCCGGCTGGCCGGCCGCTCGGTGGCCCAGGCGCACCTGCGGCACCTCAACCCGTTCCCGGCCAACCTGGGCGACGTGCTCAGCCGCTACGAGAAGGTGCTGGTCCCCGAGATCAACCTGGGGCAGCTGGCTCTGCTGCTGCGCGGCCGGTTCCTGGTCGACGTGATCTCCTACAACCGGGTGCGCGGCCTGCCGTTCGGCGCGGCCGAGCTGGCCGGTGTGATCAAGGATGTGATCGAGAATGTCTGAGGCCGCGCTGCCCCCGAACGGGGCCAACGGCCACGGCGGGAACGGGCACCGCCCGGCCGCGCTGACCCTGGTACCCAAGGCCGAAGGCAAGCAGTCGACCAAGGACTTCAAGTCCGACCAGGAAGTGCGCTGGTGCCCGGGCTGCGGTGACTACGCCATCCTGGCCGCGTTCCAGGCGTTCCTGCCCGAGTTGCAGGTGCCGCGGGAGAACGTGGTCGTGGTGTCGGGCATCGGCTGCTCGTCCCGCCTCCCGTACTACATGGACACCTACGGGATGCACTCCATCCACGGCCGGGCCCCGGCCATCGCCACCGGGCTGGCCTCGTCGCGGCCGGACCTGTCGGTCTGGGTCATCACCGGGGACGGTGACTCGCTCTCCATCGGCGGCAACCACCTGATCCACGCGCTGCGCCGCAACGTCAACATCAAGATCCTGCTGTTCAACAACCAGATCTACGGGCTGACCAAGGGCCAGTACTCGCCAACGTCCGAGCAGGGCAAGGTGACCAAGTCGACGCCGTTCGGCTCGCTGGACATGCCGTTCAACCCGGTGTCGCTGGCCCTGGGCGCCGAGGCCAGCTTCGTGGCCCGCAGCATCGACTCGGACCGTCAGCACCTGACCAGCGTGCTCCGCTCCGCCGCCGACCACCGGGGCGCGGCCTTCATTGAGATCTACCAGAACTGCCCGATCTTCAATGACGACGCCTTCGCGCCGCTCAAGGACGCATCATCCCGGGACGACCAGCTGATCCGGCTGCAGGACGGCGAGCCGATCCGGTTCGGCGCCGGTGGCCAGCACGGCCTGCGGGCCGGCGGCTACGGCGCGCTGGAGGCCGTGGACGTCGAGGGGGCCGACCCCGGCTCGCTGCTCGTCCACGACGCGGGCCAGCCCGACCCCTCGTACGCGTTCGCGCTGTCCCGCCTGAAGGCGGCCACCCCGATCGGGGTCATGCGCAAGGTCGACCGGCCCAGCTACGACGAGCTCATGTCCGACCAGCTCGCCGAGGCCCGCAACAAGCAGGGCGAGGGTGACCTGGCCGCGCTGCTCTCCGGCGGCGACACCTGGACGATCCGGTGACCTGATTCAGGTTCCACGCGGAAACGGGCGGCTGGGTGACCAGCCGCCCGTTTCCGTTCCGTCAATTTCACGACCCGGCCGGAACCTCCGCGACCCGGGGCTGGCGGTTGCGCCGCAGGATGCCCACGGCCAGGGATCCGAGCCAGATCGCGCCGATCAGGGCGATCAGCCGCTCGAACAGGCCGCCGAGGCCGTAGTGCTGGCCGATGGCGTCGGCGAAGGCCGCACCGAACAGCAGGACCATGGTCCAGCGGGTGGGCCAGGCCCAGCCGCGCCAGGTCGCGGCCCGGCGCATGGCGAACGAGAGGAAGATCCCGGCCAGGACCAAGGCCAGCACCCCGTAGGTGCTCAGGGTGTTGTCGAGCATGCCGCCGGTGTTGGCGATCTGCTTGGCGGTGGTGCAGCCGGGGTCGGCCAGCCGGCAGGAAAGCCGCTCGGCCGGGGTGAGCAGGTCACCGAGACCGACGATGGACAGGGCCAGCAGTCCCGATCCGACCGTGGCGGTCCAGCCGCCCGGTCGCAGCGCCCGCCGCACCGCCCCCCAGGCGAACAGGATCGTGGCCGCGCCGCACAGGGTGAACACGACGATCAGGAAGATCGCGTGCGGGGCGGTCTCGGCGTACATGTCGCTGATCGAGTGGGCCGCCGTGCTGTACCGCGGCCCCTGCCAGTTGCTGGCCAGACCCCAGCTGAACACGAACGCGAGCTGGGCCATCAGCCCGGCCCAGGCCCAGCGGCGCAGACCCCGCCGCCGCCGGTCCCGGCCGCCCGCCGGACGGTGATCGTCCCCGTTGGCCACCTCCGGCTGCGCCGCGGGCCCCATCTCGCGCGGTGCGTGGTCCGTCATCATCGCTGTCCTCCTCGCGCCTGGCGCGGCCCGGTGCCGCGGCAACAGCAACGACGCTACGGATCACGAGGGGGTCACCCCATCGCCCGTCGGTGGGCACTTCCGGGTAGCTCTTGCGAGGGACAACCCGCCCGAGGGTCAGTCCTGAGCGGAGACCAGGCCGGTCCGGAAGGCAAACACCACCGCCTGCACGCGGTCGCGCAGGCCCAGCTTGGCCAGGATGCGGGACACGTAGGTCTTGACCGTCTCCTGGCTGATGACCAGGGCGCCGGCGATCTCCGCGTTGGACAGCCCGGCCGCGATGTGGGTGAGCACCTCCCGCTCCCGGTCGGTCAGGGTGGCCAACGGGTGATCCTCCCCGGGGGCGGCCGGGTCGGAGGCGCGGATCCGGGTCGCGAAGTGCCCGATCAGGTGCCGGGTCACCGCCGGGGCCAGCAGCGACTCGCCCCGGGCGATGGTCCGGACGCCGTCGACCAGTTCGGCGGGCGGGGCGTCCTTGAGCAGGAAGCCGCTCGCCCCCGCCCGCAGCGCGTCGAAGACGTACTCGTCGACGTTGAACGTGGTGACGACCAGGATCCGGGCCGGGTCGGCCACCCCGGGCCCGGCCAGCTGGCGGGTGGCCTCGATCCCGTCCAGCCCCGGCATCCGGATGTCCATGACGACCACGTCAGGACGCAGCCGCCGGGCGCTGTCGACCGCCTGGCGGCCGTCGCTGGCCTCGCCGACCACCTCCAGGTCGGGCTGGGCCGCGAAGATCGTCGCGTAGCCGGTCCGGATCAGCATCTGATCGTCGCAGACCAGCACGCGGATGGGCGGCGCCGCCGGGTCAGGATCGGTCACGGCTCCACCTGCGCGGGCATCCGCGGCAGCCGGGCCCGGACCCGGAACCCACCCTCGGGCCGGACGCTGGCCTGCAGGTTCCCGCCGCAGCGGCTGACCCGCTCGCGCAGCCCGGTCAGCCCGCGCCCGGCCGCGAACGATCCATCCGGCTGGACCGGCCCGTCGTTGCGCACCTCGACGCCGATCTCGTCGTCGCCGTACCGGACCTCGGCCACGGTCGGCTGCCCGCTGGCGTGCTTCATCGCGTTGGTCAGACCCTCCTGGACGACCCGGTACACGGCCAGCCGGGTGCCGACCGCGATCGGCTCGGGATCCCCCTTCTCGATCAGCTCGGCCGGGTGCCCGGCCGCGCTGATCCGGGCCACCAGGTCGGTCAGCGACTCGGTGACCGGGGCCCGGCCCGCGGCCCGACCACGGCCCGCTCAGCCTGGCCAGGCCGCCGGGCGGCCAGCGGCAGGGCCGGTGCCGCGGTCAGCACAGCGGCCATCCCGAGCGGCCGGTGGCGCAGTTCGCCGAGGCCCACCCCGTCGGCGGCCAGCGGGGGCGCGAACGCGACCGCGACCAGCCCGACGGCCAGCACGCTGTCCTGCAGCCAGGCATTTCCGGAGCGCCAGCGGGCGACCAGCGGCGACCAGGACGGCGCGGACACGTCGCGAGTCTAACTCCGGACGAACACCCGGCGCCCCAGTTGGCGGGACCACGGGCAGCTCCACGCCACTGCTCGGGCCGGCCCGGTGCCCGGCGCAGCGGCCGCCGGGCACCGGATCCGGTCCCGGTCAGGAATTCAGCGCGGCACTGATGGTGGCCGACCCGAGGTTGGCGCCAGCCGAAATGGTCGCCGGGTCACTACCGTCCGCCAGATCCTCGGTGAACGAGCCGGACTGGGACTGTCCCGCCGGAATCGACACTTGCGGAGTGATCGAGGTGCCTCCCTGCTGGGAGAGCGAGACCGTGAGGTCCGAACCGCTGGTATTGGTCACCACGTTCTGGAACTGGTCGATCAGGCTGACGTCAGCGGTGAGATAACGGCCCTGCCCCTGTGGGATCGAGTTGCTGAGTGAGCAGGAGAAGGACGCCGACCCCACCGTGCCGGTGCATGTCACGCTGGGTGAGCGTGTGGTCCCCTTCTGGTTGCCGGTCGTGACATTGCTGAAGGTGAGACCGGCCGCTGGTCCCGCGTTGATGGTCTCGGTCTGCTTGGCCGAGCCGACACTGCTCAGATCGGCGTTGTCCGCGGCAATGGTGACCACCGGCGATCCAGCCAGTTCATCACCGTAGTAGAACGACGCCTGCGATGACCCTGGCTGAATAACCAGTGATGTCGTCGATGCCCCACCGGACGTAGTCGCGAACTCGTTGATCCCCTTCGAGTTCGACGAGAGGTCCAGGGTGATGCCGGTGGTGACCGGGACACCATTGGTGGTCTGGAGCTGGACGGTGACGGGACCGTTCGTGGCACTGGCCGACGCGGTACCCGTCACCGGCTGGGACAGAATCACCAGCTTTTCCGACCCGGCGAACTCGGTCTGCGTCGCGGCGGTCAGGCCATTGCTGGTCACGGTGATGGCGGGAGATTCTGCTTTGCTGTCACCGACGTAGAAGCTGGCCGCCGAAGATCCCGCAGCAATGGTCACGCTGGTAAGACCGGTGCTGCCTTGACCGGCCGCGAACGTGACCTTTGACGAGCTGGCCGACAGGCCGACCGCGACGCCGCTACCCGTTGCCTTGACCGCATTCCCGTTGGCGTCTTGTTCCTCCACCGTGACCGGCCCCAGGTTGGCGGTGGCCGACCGCGGACCACTGACCGAGCTGCTGGTGAAGGCGAGCTTGCTGGCCTTCCCGGCGACGATGTCGAAGTGGTTGGCGTCCGAGGGGGAAGTCAACGCCGGGGTATTCGAGCTGGACGCGGTCAGGGTGTAGCCGCTGCCCGCCTTGGTGATGGCACATCCGGTGAACATGGCCACTCCGGACGCGGCGGTGGCGGTCAGACCACCTTGGCAGGTGAGCGTGCCGTGGCCAGGGTTGTTGTCGATGGCCAGCGTCACCTGATCTGTGCTGTCGTTGGTGACCGTGGCCCCGTGCTGGTCCTCAAGAGTCACTGCGACGTCGAAGGTACCGGTCCCAGTGGCCTGGATCGTGGCGCCGGTGGCGGGCTGCTTGGTGAAGTCGAGTTTCGCCGGACCTGTGGTGGCGGCCTGGAAGGGCGTGTCGGCCGAGCTGGTCCAGTCGTCCAGCGAGCTCGTCACGGCGTAGGTGTAGGTCGTGCCCGGTTTGAGCGACGGGTCCGTATCGGTACAGCTCGTACCCTGGATCTGGCCGCTGCATCCGCCACTGGTGACCGCCACGGGAGTGCACCCTGAACCAGAGCAGCGCAAAACCGAATACCCCGTCGGGGTGTAACCGCTGGGCGCGGCCCAGTTGACCGGAATGCCGGTTGGAGTGGCGGAGCCGTTCTGCGCTCCCCCTCCTGGTGCCGTCAGAGTGCCAGCCGTCGCTGCGGCATGGTTGGAGCTGTCCGTGAGCTGCCAGTACGCGTAGGCCGACCCCACCGCGAGCAGGGCCACGCCCGCGCCGGCGCCCACGAGGGGCAACAGCAGCCGCAGGCGGCTGGGCACGCGGGCCAGCGCGACCTGCGTCGCCGCGGCGACCGGCTCGGTCGGCCACCGGCCTGGAAACGGGTCGGATCCATCCAACGGTCTGCTGGTTCCGGGTGCCGGGTCCGGCTGTGAGTTCCCGCCATTACTTGTGCACCACAATCGTCACGGGTACGGAGAAGGTCGCGCCCTGGCAGCCACTTGACGACGAGGTGTCCATGGTGGCCCAGTTCGCGATCGACCTGGGCCACGCCGTTGGCGGCCAGCGGGGGTGGCCAGGTTGCTCTGGTCGGTGAACGTGACGCCGGTCGTCGTACAGCTACCGTGGCCGTCGTCCGGAGTGATACTCCCGCGCCCGGTCACGCTGACCAGCGTCACACCGAAAGCGTTCGGGTTGGTGATTCGCAGGACCACGTCCCCGTCACTGCCCGGTTCCAGTGGCGAGCTGGGCGTCCCGGCACTGGCGGCCACGGTGACCGGCTGCATGTTTCCGTGCTGGCCGAGCTCGTGCCAGCACCGGGACCGTCGATGTAGGCGTAGGCGATTCCCGCGCCGATACTAGCCATGGCGACGAACGCGACCGCGGCCAGAATCAGTCTCTTCCTCATGGTGTTGCGGCCTCAATGTCCGTTGATTTGAGCGTCTTCCACGCGAGCCGCCCGATCTGTAAACGTGCGGCACCGGTACCGGGCCCCGGCGGCAAAGTCCCGAGGCCCGGTCGTTTTTATGAAATTCTTTCGGCCCGTGCTAGCTTGCTCAGCCGTTGTTGGCGCTTAGCTTGACCTGCGCAGCTGGCCGCCTGAGCAGCCGGCTCTGGTCGTCCGCTGGTGTCGTTGAGCGTGACCGGCACAGTCACCGTGACACGCTCTTCGCCAGCCGCCGAGCTCATTGTCGTTCAGGCCGGTCCCGTCGAGTCCGTAACAGCCACAGTGCCAGTACCGTCAGCATTGTGTCGTTCCCGACCGTGTAACCACTTTGTCTGGCAGTCTGTAAAGGGTCTTGCCCATTCTACTGTGGCGGAGATGAAGTTATTGTTCCCGTCTGAGCGTATCCCCTATTGTTAACAATGCTGGCCGTAAGCGACGTGATGGCCACAGCACTCGAGCTTGAGTTAGTCACTTTGTACTTGTAGTCCGCCTCCTGAACCCAGCGGTAAGACTGCGTCGGGTTGTTGGAATACTTCTCGCCGTTACTATCGGTCGAGCTGCCTCAGCACCCTGTACCCGCTGGCAGTCCACGCTCGCGTGAGCGTTGCCACTGCCGCCGCCGTCGAAGTAGGCGAAGGCCGAGGTCGCACCGAGGGCGACGGTGGCGGCGATGCCGCCGCCGACGACGACGAGCTTGCGCTTTCCGGCGAGAAGCTTCATCAGGTTCTCTTTCCTCTGTTTTGGGACGCGCGTCGGCCTGGGAGCGGGCGACGGTGATGCGTCACGTAAATGTCATTTCCGGGCAGCACGGTATAAATGCACAGCACCGCAGGAATTTTCCCCGTGCAGCGAGCGTGCTGCGTTTCGCAAGTTATGACGCCATATAAGCGAGACCGGTTTACCTGGCACTGAGAAATTATTTTAGAGCTAATGCGTTTGCGTCTAAAGTCCGGCATACCGTCCGGACAAAAACATTCTGAAGCTGTAAGTGGGTTGCCGTAGATTGGCCTTTGGTCCTTAATCGGACAACGTGAATGCAACGGGGTCGGCGACAGACTTAAGCACGTCTAGAGGGCAGCTTGCTGAATTCGCTTACTGACTACAGGTCTTGCCACGCGGACAAACATGCGATCAACTGCGGATTGAACGATGAATCGGCCACCGGTGTACAACCAGACCGTCTTAGTCATCTCGACCCAGAAGCAGGCCAAGAGAGGTGCACAGCGAGCGGCCCTGCCAGCAAGTCCAGCTGCCAGAGATGATTCTTGTGCGGTGCAACTATTCGCACAGTGAAACAATACTTGTCCGCCTCGGCGTCGGCAGCATTACGGTCGAGCCTCAGGCAACTTGACGGGTCGGCGGTACATTCTAAAATGGTCCTGAGCGTTTCTTCTTGCCTGATATGTCACGTCATACACGACGGCCAGCACGCTGTCCTGCAGCCAGGCATTTCCGGAGCGCCAGCTCGGGCCGACCAGCGGCGACCAGGACGGCGCGGACACGTCGCGAGTCTAACTCCACCCCGGCTCAACGCCGTTCCGCTGCTGGCGACCGTGTGAGCTGGCCTGCGGACCGGCCGGTGGCGCTGTTCCCGCTCAGCTTCCGCCGTTCCCCGCCGTGACGCGGCCGGGACTGGACGAACGCCCCGGCGCCCCAGCAGGCGCACAGGGCGAGGTAGAAGACGGCGTAGTCGATCGGCGGTTCGGTGGACCCGAGGCCCGCCAGGGCGACCGCCAGCACCACGTAGGAGGCGGTGGCCCCGGCGATCAGCTCGCGCCGGAAGCTGGCCTCGTAGGCTCCGGCCGCGTACAGGGCCAGCAGCAGGCCCACGCTGCTGAGCGACCGCGGATACCCGAGCAGCTGGTAGGCGGCGAACGCGCAGGCGACCAGGGCCAGACCCAGCGCGGGCCAGCGCCGCCGGATGACCAGGGGCAGGCACTGGGCCAAAGCCAGGAACACGGCCAGCGGGGCGGCCCGGTGCAGCGGCAGGTCACCCAGTCGCAAGCCGTTGGCGGCCAGCGGTGGCAGCAACCCGAGCACGGTGAAGGTGGCCGCGAGCCCGGCATCCTGGGTGAGGACCGGAAGTGCCTGCCACCAGTGCAGCGGACCGCGGAAACGCTCCGCTGCCGCGTTGAACACGCCGTGAGTCTAACGGTGTAATGCGTCCATTTTCTGTTGAACGTCGGGGCGCGACCCTGGTCGCGACGATCCGGGTTCCCGGGGTCGGCGCTCGCCGTCTCAGGTGGTGAGGCTGGCCGTGACCTGACCCGGCCCCACCGCGGCGGACACGGATACCGTGCCCTGCCCCTGGCCGTCGCCCAGACTCTCGGTGAACGGGTCGGAGGACGACGCGCCGGCCGGGATCGACACCGATCCGGGGCTGACCGGCGAGCCACCGCCCGGGGACAAGGTGACGTCGATGTCCGACCCGGACGAGTTGGTGACCGGGTTCTGGAACTGGTCGATGAGCGCCATCCGGGCGGTCACGAAACGCCCCTTCCCACGTGGCGGCGCCGGGCTGGCCGTACAGCTGAACGAGTCACCGACCGTGCCGGTGCAGGTCACCTGGGCCGGGGTGCCGCGCTGACCGTTGCCGGTGGAGGCGCCGGTGAAGGTCAGGCCGGCCGCCGGGCCCGCGATGACCGTCTCGGTCTGGGTCCCGGCCGAGACTCCGGCCGCGGCCGCCGTGATGACCGGCTGACCGGCCGCTTCGTCGCCGTAGTAGAAGCTGGCGGCCGATTCGCCGGACGGGATCACGATGGAGGTGACCAGGCTCCCCCCGGCGGTGGCGGAGAACTCACTGGCGCCGGTGGAGCTCGAAGACAACTGCACGGTGACCCCGGTCGTGGCGGGCGCGCCGCCCGCGGTGACCAGCTCGACCGTGATCGGGCCCAGGTCCGGGCGGGCCGTGGCCGCCCCGGTGACGGCCGGGGAGGTGATGACCAGACCCGCCCCGGCCGGGGTGGACCCGGGGTCCGGCTCGCCCGCGGTGCCCGGCCCGGTCGCCGGGCCGCTGGTGGCGACGGCCGGGTTCCGGCGGCCGACCTGAGCCATGTTCAGGGCCGTGGTCCGCGTCGCCGCTTTGGCGGCCGCCGCCGACAGCACCGCGAAGATATGGCCGTTGGCCGCGGGGGCCAGCGCGGGCTTGACCGAACTGTGGGCGGTGAGCCGGTAGCCGATGCCCGGTTTGCTGATCGAGCACCCGCTGAAGGTGGCCCGGCCCAGGTCCACCGGGGCGGTCAGGCCGCCGCTACTGGTACAGCTGAGCACGCCGTGACCCGGGTTCCGTCCCAGGGCCAGCGTGATCGTGTCCGTGCTGTCGCTGGTCAGCGTGGTGCCGCGACTGTCCTCGATGGCCAGGGTCACGGTGAACACGCCGCCGCCCGCCTGCACGGCCTGTCCGGTCGCAGGCTGCGCGGTGAACACGAGTTTTGGCGACCCGGCCGTCGGCAGCGGCAAGGAGACCCCGGCCGCGGTCTTCCATTCCCCGCCGCTGAGCGAGCCGTTGCCCACGAAGAAGGCGACGATCGACCCGGCCACCAGGCAGGCGACCACCACGGGCACGGCGATACGCAGAGCACGCTTTTTCATCTCAGCGACCAGCTTCCTTACCGGCCTGAAGAACCCCACCCCAGAAAAAGGCGCCCAGGCCCAGCCGGAGTTTTCACCGGCCGGCCGCCGACGCCACCCGCATCATAGACGCCTCATCGTGTTCATAGGATTACGGTCCGCAATAAACCTTTCGGCAATGCCGGGAAGGTCGCCAAAATCCGTTTATTCGGGGCCCGCGGCGGTCGCAGCAGGCTTCCCGTCCCTCATTTCCTGGGCGGCCGAAAAGCAGCGATCCCCGTCCGGCCGGGCCGGGCGGGGATCAGGGGCAGTCGCGTCGCGGATTCAGGTCCGGGTCGCGGGCGAGCGGGCGATGGCGAGGTACCAGGAGCCCCCCGCGAGGTTCAGCGCGGCCAGGACCAGGAAGAAGGCGGCCCACGGGTAGGCGCCGTAGGCGAGGCAGCTGAGACCGGCCCCGGCCGCGACCGCTCCCCCGGCCAGCCGCGCGGCCCCGGAGAAGCGGAGGTGGCGGTACTCCCACGGGTTGATCATGCGGCGCAGGCCGGATCGGGGCGGTGACCGCCACCATCCGCGCAGACCCTCGGGACCGGTGCTGTGGCCGGGTGTGTTCATGGGGAGGCCCCCTGCCGGGCTGATGGCCGGCCCTTCCGGCCGCCTATTAAAGTGATATCACTTTGATAGATGCCGGTCAAGCTGACCGCGGAGCGACGCCCAGGCGCCATGCCCGTGCCGGAGCGGCACGCCGTGCTCGGGACGCCGCTGGCTCCCCCGTACCCGGCCGGACCGAGTTCGCCGAGTTCGCGCTGGGCTGTTTCTGGGGCGAGGAGCGGACGTTCTCCCGGGCGAGGCCCCCGGCCAGGCTGACTTGGTGGTAACCCCGGCCGGATCGTGATGGCAGCACCCTGGCCTGTGACCAGCTCAGACGCCACCATGAAAGCGGAGGGGAAGGAGGGCCCGTTCATGGTGGCCTTCTACTGGTGGCGTGCGGCCGGCCGGCGGGCCTGGCGGCCGGCCGCGGCGCTGGCCGTGCTGATCGGCCTGCTCGGGGCGGTGATCCTGGGCGCGCTGGCCGGGGCGCAGCGAACCGCCACCGCCTACGGGCGTTACCTGGCCGCCAGCCGGGTCAGCGACGTGTTCGTCAACGTGTCCGGGCGGCTGCCCGGCCTGTCACTGACCGCCCCGATCACGATGATCTCGGCGCTGCCCGGGGTCCGGTCCCACGCCACCTACATCGGCCTGGAAGGGTTTCCGGTGATCAACGGGCACCCGGACCCGGCCTTCGTGACCGCCGCCGTCAACGGGAGCCTGGACGGCGAGTGGTTCCGGCAGGACCGGGTCACGGTCGTCGCGGGCCACCTGCCCCCGCTGACCGCGACCGATCAGATCGTGCTCACCCGCGGCGTGGCCCGGTTGTTCCACGCCGGGGTCGGCGACCGCGTCACCTACTCGTTCCAGCCGGTCGACCTGAGCGGGAGCCCGACCGGCCGGCCGTTCAGCCGCTCGTTCCGGGTCGCCGCGCTGGCCGAAATCCCGCCCGCCCTGGTCGACCAGTCGGACGAGGTCGAGGGGGGTGTGCTGCCACCGGGCGCGACCCGGCAACTGCTGGCCGAGTACACCTACGCCTGGGTCGGGCTGCGGCTGACCGGTGGCCCGGCCGGGATCCCGGCGCTGGAGGCCGAGCTGCCCGGCCTGGAGGCGAAGCTCCGGCAGCAGGAGGTGGCCCGTACCCACCAGGCCGCGGTCCTGCCGTCGTTCGGGATCAACCGGACCGACGTGGTGCACCGGCAGGTCCAGCAGGCCATCCGGCCCGAGACGGTGGCGCTGGGGGCGGTCGCATTGGCCGCCCTGGCCGGGCTGGTCATCCTGGCCGGGCAGGGGCTGGCCCAGCTGGTCACCCGGTCGGCGCCGGAGGTCACGGTCATCCGGGCCCTGGGCGCGACCCGGGCCCAAGCCGCGCTGACCGCGGCCGGCCCCGGGCTGATTCCGGTTCTCGGCGGATCCGTGCTGTCCGTGGCCGGGGCGCTGGCCCTGTCCCCGCTGGCCCCGGTCGGGCCGGTGGCCCGGTTCGACCCGGACCGGGGGTTCCGGGCCGACTGGGTGATCCTGGGACCGGGAGCGCTGCTGCTGGCCGTCCTCCTGCTGGTCATGCTGACCGTGATCGCGGCCCGGCTGGTGTGGCCGCGCCCGGACCGGCGGCCGGGTACCGCGCCGCTCCTCAGCCGGCTGGCCGTGCAGGCCGGCCTGCCCGCGGTCGCGGTGGTCGGGACCAGGAACGCGGTGGAGCCGGGCTCGGGCCGACAGTCGGTCCCGGTCCGGTCGGCCCTGCTGGCCACGGTGGCGGCGGTGACCGCGGTGGTGGCCGCGATCACGTTCGACACCAGCCTGACCGGGCTGTCGTCCCATCCGGCCCGCTACGGCTGGAATTCGGACGTGGTCATCCAGTCGGCGGGTGGCTACGCCCCCTTCGAGCAGAACGTCCTGCACCGGCTGCTGGACGGCCAGCCCGAGGTCGGGGCCTGGTCCGAGTACGCCTTCACCCAGCTGGCCATCGACGGGCGGACCGTCCCGGTGCTGGGCGTGCTGCACCAGACCGGCGCCGTGCAGCCCCCGACCGTCAGCGGTCGACCGGCGACCGGTCGCGACCAGATCCAGCTCGGCACCCAGACCCTGTCCGAGCTGGGCAAGAAGGTCGGCGACACCGTGCGCATCGGCAGCGGCGCCGCGGCCCGGCCGGTCACGATCACCGGGACCGTGACGCTGCCGTCGTTCGGCCTGGCCACCGCCGACCACGTGTCGCTGGGCCGCGGGGCCCTGCTGCCGATGGCTACGCTGGCCGCGGCCGTGGGCCGGGGTAACGGGCAGGCCGGCGGCCCGGCCGCGGTGGGCGCGGTCTTCCCGTCGGCGGTGTCCATCGACCTGACCCCGGGCACCACCCCAGCCCAGCGGGACCGTCTGGTCCGGCGGATCGTGGCCGCCGACCCGTCCCCCGGCCCCGGCTACACCTACCAGCTGTCCCAGGCTCAGGCCTCGGCGGTGGTGAACGCCGGGCACCTGCGGGGCCAGCCGCTGGCCCTGGCCCTGGGCATCGCCGCCGCGGCCGCGATCTCGCTGGCCCTGACCGTGCTCGGCCTGGTCCGGCGGCGCCGCCACGAACTGGCCCTGCTCAAGACCCTGGGCATGACCCGGGCCCAGGTCCGCGGGGTGGTGGCCTGGCAGACCACGCTCACCCTGCTGATCGCGGCCGTGCTGGGCGGCCCGCTCGGGGTGGTGGCCGGACGCTGGGGCTGGCGCGCCTTCGCCGGCTCACTGGGCGTGGCCCCGGTGACCGAGGTCCCGGTGCTGGCCGTGTTCGGCCTGCTGGCCGCCCTGATCCTGGCCGGCAACCTGCTGGCCGCGCTGCCCGCCGAGGTCGCCGCCCGCACCCGGCCCGCCGTCACCCTCCGCACCGAGTAACCGCGGCCGAGGCCCGGTCAGCCGGTGCGTTCGACGACGAAGTCGCAGAGTTTCTCGAAGGAGGACCGGGCCGGGCTGGCCGGGAGGGCCAGGAGTTGCTCGCGGGCACGTTCGGCCCAGCGGGCCATTTCGGCGTGGGCGGCCTTGACGGCGGGGTGGGCCCGGAGCAGGGCCAGGGCCTCGGCGTGGTCGGCGTCGCTGGTGAGGGGGCCCGAGCTGAGGAGGGCCCGGAGCCGCTCGTCGGCCGGGTCGGTCGAACCCAGGGCGTACATCACCGGCAGGGATTTCACACCCTCCCGAAGGTCGATACCAGGAGTCTTGCCCGATTGCCCGGTCTCACTGCAGATGTCCAGGATGTCGTCGGAGATCTGGAACGCCACCCCGAGCGCCTCGCAGGCGACCTCGATCCCGGTGACCACCTTGTCCGGGGCGCCGGAGAACATCGCGCCGAACCGGCCCGAGGTGGCGATCAGTGAGGCGGTCTTCTCGGTCACCACCCGCCAGTAGTGGTCCAGCGGGTCTTCGCCGGGCCGGGGGCCGACGGTCTCGGCGACCTGGCCGCTGACCAGGCGGGCGAACGTCTCGGTCTGGATCCGGATCGCTTCCGCGCCCAGGTCGGCCAGGATCCGGGAGGCCCGCGCGAACAGAAAGTCGCCGGTGAGGATGGCCACCGTGTTGTCCCAGCGCGAGTTGGCCGACTCACTGCCGCGGCGGATGACGGCCTCGTCCATCACGTCATCGTGGAACAGGGTGGCCAGGTGGGTCAGCTCGATGGCGGCCGCGGCCTGAATGACCTGCTCGTTTTCCGGGTCGCCGAACTGGGCGGCCAGCAGCACGAGCATGGCCCGGAACCGCTTGCCACCCGCGTCGACCAGGTGCAGGGACGCCTCGGTGAGCAGGGCTTCCTCGGACTGCGCGGTCTGCCGGATGACGGCCTCGACGCGGGTCAGCCCCCTGGCCACGGCCGCTTCGACGGCGGTGTCGGGAAAGTCGAGTGGTACGGCAGTGGTCACGCAGACTCCAAGTTCTCGGTACCCGGTCCAGGCGAGGGTGGCACGGGTGCTCCTGCCAGTATCGGCCAGCGCAGTGTCAGCCTCGAACGGGCCAGCCTGATACGGCAGTCCGCTGTCCCTCCCAAGGTCAAGGCGGACCACCTGGCCCGGGATTCCCGAGTATGCCCGATATCACCCGGCCGGCACCCGCTGCGGGCCCGGCCGGGCGGTGGTGGAGCCGTCCGGTCAGCGGACGAACAGGTGGGTCGCGGCATGGTTGGCCAGGCTGAGGATCGGCCCCGGCACGACGCCCAGGAACAGGGTCACCACCGCTCCGATGGCCACCGCGGTCCCGGTCAGTGCGCTGGGCACCACCACGGCCGGGCCGTCCGGCACCGGGTCGCTGAAGAACATGAGCACGATGACCCGGACGTAGAAGAACGCGGCCACCGCGCTGCTCAGCACGCCGATGATGACCAGCGGCGTGGCCCCGCCGGCCTCGGCGGCCTGGAACACCGCGAACTTCCCGGTGAAGCCGCTGGTCAGCGGGATCCCGGCGAAGGCGATGAGGAAGAACGCGAACGTGCCCGCGACCAGCGGGGACTTCTTGCCCAGGCCGGCCCAGCGGGACAGGTGCCCGGCCTCACCGCTGGGGTCCCGGACCAGCGTGATCAGGGCGAACGCCCCGACCGTGCTGAACCCGTAGGTGACCAGGTAGAACAGGCTGCTGGAGAGGCCGAGGGTGGTGGCGGCGATGACGCCGACCAGGATGTAACCGGCGTGGGTGATCGAGGAGTAGGCCAGCAGCCGCTTGACGTCGGTCTGGGTGATGGCGATGACCGCGCCGACGATCATGGTGGCGATGGCGATGCCCCACATGACCGGGCGCCAGTCCCAGGTCAGGCCGCCGAAGGCCACGTAGAAAACGCGCAGCAGGGCCCCGAACGCGGACACCAGCGTGCACGAGGCCATCAGCGCGGTGATCGGCGTCGGCGCGCCCTGGTAGACGTCGGGCTTCCAGCCCTGGAACGGCACCGCGCCGATCTTGAACAGCAGGCCCAGCCCGAGCAGGGCCATGCCCGCCAGCAGCAGGGTCTCGCTGGCGGTGTTGCTGGAGACCGCGCTGGCGATGGCCGAGAGCCGCACGGAGCCGGCGAACCCGTAGACCAGGGCGATGCCGAACAGGAAGAAGGCCGAGGAGAACGAGCCCAGCAGGAAGTACTTCATGGCCGCTTCCTGCGACAGCAGGCGGCGGCGCCGGGCCAGGCCGCACAGCAGGTACAGCGGCAGCGACAGCGTCTCCAGGGCCACGAACATGGTCAGCAGGTCGTTGGCGGCCGGGAACAGCAGCATGCCGCCCACGCTGAACAGCGTCAGCGGAAAGATCTCGGTGTGGGCGACGCCCTTGAGCTGGCCCTCACGCTCCTCGGCGCTGCCCGGGATCGCGGCCGCCTGGGCCACGAACGGGCTGAGGCCGTGTGAGGTGTCGGCGATGACCAGCACGCTGACCAGAGCCAGGATCAGGATCGTGCCCTGGATGAACAGGGTGGGCCGGTCCACCGCCACCGCGCCCATGGCCGCCACGTGCCCGGGGCTGCCCTTGTCGAAGGCGCTGCTGGAGGCGGCGATCAAGATGGTGAGCACGAAGGCGGCGCCCAGCCCGCCCAGGGCCAGCACCAGGTGCAGGCCGCGGCGGGCGGCCCGGGGCGCGAACGCCTCGACCAGCACGCCGACCAGCGCGGCCCCGAACACCACGAGCAGCGGGGCGAGCTGGCTGTACTCGATGTGGGGGGCGGCGATCGTCGAGGCCGCCAGCACCCCGGGGTGGCCGGCGAGGCTCGCCGTGCCCTCAAGGCCGGTCACGGTGTGGTTCCCTTCTGCGCATTGGTGAGATGCGTGGTGGCCGGGTGGGCCGGCCTGGGATCGGTCATGTGGATCTGGGCCATGGTCTGGTGCACGGCCGGGTTGATCACGTCCAGCACCGGCTTGGGGTAGATGCCCATCGCGATGACCAGGGCGACCAGCGGCACCGCCGCCCACAGCTCACGGGGCCGCAGGTCCGGCAGTTCCTCGACTTCCGGCGCGGTCGGGCCGTTCATCGTGCGCTGGTACATCCACAGGATGTAGATGGCGGCCAGGATGATGCCCACCGTGGCCAGGATGGCGGGCAGCTTGTAGCGGCTGAACGTGCCCACCAGGACCAGGAACTCGCTGACGAAGGTGGACAGGCCGGGCAGCGACAGGGTGGCCAGGCCGGAGATCAGGAACAGCCCGGCCAGGACCGGGGCCACCCGCTGCATGCCGCCGTAGTCGGCGATCCGGGACGAGCCGCGGCGGCTGATCATGAACCCGGCCAGGATGAACAGCGCCCCGGTGGCGAAGCCGTGGTTGACCATGTACAAGGTCGCGCCGGACTGGCCCTGGGTGGTCATGGCGAAGATGCCCAGCCCGATGAAGCCGAAGTGCGACACCGAGGTGTAGGCGATCAGCCGCTTCATGTCGGTCTGTCCGATGGCCACGATCGCGCCGTACAAGATGCCGATGACCGACAAGGTCAGGACGAGCGGGGTGAAGTACCTCGACGCCGACGGGAACAGCTCCAGGCAGTACCGGATCATGCCGAACGTGCCGACCTTGTCCAGCACGCCGACCAGCAGCACCGCCCCGCCCGGCTGAGCGGAGGCGGCCGCGTCGGGCAGCCAGGTGTGGAACGGGAACAGCGGCGCCTTGATCGCGAAGGCCAGGAAGAACCCGAGGAACATCCACTTCTGGGCGTCCGGGCTGAACGTGACGTGCATCAGCTGGCTGAACAGGAACGTGCCGTGGTGGCCGGTGGCCGGGCTCTGCGACGAGTACACGTACAGGGCGATGACCGCGACCAGCATGAGCAGGCCGCCGGCCAGGCTGTAGAGCAGGAACTTGACCGCGGCGTACTGCCGCTTGCCCACGCCGTAGCTGCCGATCATGAAGTACATCGGGATCAGCATGGCTTCGAA
Source organism: uncultured Actinomycetes bacterium (assembly GCA_963828445.1). Classification (GTDB taxonomy): domain Bacteria; phylum Actinomycetota; class Actinomycetes; order Streptosporangiales; family Streptosporangiaceae; genus Bog-532. The sequence continues at coordinate 123,564 of CAWHFP010000015.1, read as the reverse complement.
GAACAGGTAGAAGAGGAAGACGTCGGTCGCCGCGAAGACGCCGATCATCATCGTCTCCAGCACCAGCATCAGCGCGAAGTAGGCCTTGACGCTGCGGGCCCCGCCCTCGGCGTCGTGCCAGGAGGCCAGGATCACGGCCGGCATGAGCACGACCGACATGCCGATCAGGACCAGCGCGATGCCGTCCACCCCGACCGCGTAGTGCACGCCGAACTGCGGGATCCAGGACACCGACTGGGTGAACTGGTAGTTCGGGCCGCCCACCTTGAACTGGGTGCACATGGCGATGAACCAGGCCAGGGTGAGCACCGAGAAGCCGAGGGCCAGCCGCTTGCACAGCAGGTTACGGGCCTCGCGGTCGGCCTCGACGCCGTTGGCCGGCATGCTGGGGATCGCCGCCAGGACCAGCGCCCCGACGAGCGGGATGGCGCCGGCCACGGTCAGCCAGGGAACACTACTCATGTCGTCTACAGCCTCACCGCGAGGAGGGCCGCGACCAGTAGCGCGGCTCCGAAGAACATCGACAGGGCATAGGAGCGGACGAAGCCGGTCTGCACCCGGCGCAGCCGCCCGGACGAGCCGCCGACCGCGGCCGCGGCCGTGTTGACCAGTCCGTCGACGCCGCGATTGTCGAAGAACACCGACAGGCGGGTCAGCCACTGGCCGGGGCGCATCAGCACCGACTCGTTGAACGCATCGCCGTACAGGTCCTGGCGGGCGGCCCGGGTCAGCGGGCTCCCGGCCGGAGCCACCGCGGGCACCTGGGCCCGCCCGTACATCAGCCAGGCCAGGGTCGCTCCCAGCACCACCAGGACCAGGGCGATGATCCCCGGCGTGGTGAAGATGCCGTTGTTGTCCGGCGCCGGGCCGGTCACCGGCTCCAGGAAGTGCGCGAACCGGCCGTTGATGACCAGGAACCAGCCGGTCACGATCGAGCCGAGGGACAGGGTGATGATCGGCCAGACCATCACCCACGGCGACTCGTGCGGGTGCCGGATGACTTCACCGGTCCGCCGCCTCGTGGTGCCCGGCCGACGGCTCCTCCCAGCGCGCCTGGCCGAAGAACGTCATCAGCACCATCCGCGTCATGTAGAACGCGGTGATCCCGGCGCCGATCAGCGCGGCCGTGGCCAGGATGGCCCCGGAGGTGCCGCCCTTGTCCCAGGCCGCCTCGATGATGCCGTCCTTGGTGAAGAACCCGGAGAACGGCGGGACGCCGATGATGGACAGATAGCCGACCAGGAAGCAGCCGAACGTGGCGGGCAGGAACTTGCGCAGGGCGCCGTAGCGGCGCATGTTCACGTCGTCGTCCATGCCGTGCATGATCGAACCGGCCGACAGGAACAGGTCGGCCTTGAAGAAGCCGTGCGCGACCAGGTGGGCAATGGCGAACACGTAGCCGACCGGGCCGAGGCCCGCGCCCAGCGTCATGTACCCGATCTGGCTCATGGTCGATCCGGCCAGGGACTTCTTGATGTCGTCCTTGGCGCAGCCGATGATCGCCCCGAACAGCAGCGTGACCGCGCCGACCACCGTGATGGCCAGCCGGGCGGTCGACGAGTAGAACAGAATCGGGTTCGACCGGACCAGCAGGTAGACCCCGGCGGTGACCATGGTCGCCGCGTGGATCAGGGCCGACACCGGGGTCGGGCCCTCCATGGCGTCCAGCAGCCAGGACTGCAGCGGCACCTGGGCCGACTTACCGCACGCCCCGAGCAGGAGCAGCAGGCCGAGCGCGGTGTCCACGCCGGTGCCCGCGGCCTTGGTGCCGCCGAACACGCCGGTGAAGCTGACCGTGCCGAACGCGGCGAACATGAGGAAGATCGCGATGGTCAGGCCGGCGTCACCGACCCGGTTCACGATGAACGCCTTCTTGGCCGCGACCGCGGCCGAGGGCCGGAACTGCCAGAACCCGATCAGCAGGTAGGACGCCAGGCCGACGCCTTCCCAGCCGGTGTACAGGACCAGGTAGTTGTCGGCCAGCACCAGCAGCAGCATGGCCGCGATGAACAGGTTCAGGTAACCGAAGAACCGGCGCCGCTCCGCGTCGTGGGCCATGTACCCGATCGAGTAGATGTGGATGAGCGAGCCCACCCCGGTGATCAGGATGACGAACGTCATCGACAGCGGGTCCAGCAGCAGGCCCACGTTCACGTGCAGGTCACCCACGGGCAGCCAGGTGAACATGTGCACGTCGCGGCTGCGGTTGGTGTACCCGAGCAGGTCGAAGAAGCAGATCAGGCCGACCACGAACGACCCGATCGGCATCAAGGTGCCGAGCAGGTGTCCCCACTTGTCCGTGCGGCGGCCGCCGAAGATCAGCACCAGAGCGCCGAACACCGGGAACGCCAGCATCAGCCAGGCGTAGTGCTGAAAACCGACCGCAGGCACCGTGGTCATGGTCGCGGCGGTCGTGTGCACGCCAGCAGCCGCTGAGCTGGTCACCCCTCCACCCCTTCTAGTTCTTCAGCAGGCTGGCGTCGTCCACCGACGTCGACCTGCGGGTCCGGAAGATCGCCATCAGGATGGCCAGACCGACCACGACCTCAGCCGCGGCCACCACCATGACGAAGAATGCGATTACCTGGCCGTCCAGGTTGCCGTGCATGCGCGAGAACGCCACGAAAGCGAGGTTGCAAGCGTTCAGCATCAACTCGATGCACATGAACACGATGATGGCGTTGCGCCGCACCAGGACGCCGACCCCGCCGATCGCGAACAAGATGATGGACAGCGTCACATACGCCGACGGGCTCATGAGTCCGCCCCTCCCTGACTGGACGCTTCGACCGGCTCGGGCTCGTTGTCGTCAGCCTGACGGCCGGCCGGGCGGTCGAATTCGGGCTCGTCGGGCACTGGCGGCAGCGCCGGCGTGTTGTCCTCGCCGAGCTCGCGGCGGGTCAGCATCGAGCTGACCGACAGCTCGGACGGCGAGCCGTCCGGCAGCAGGGCCGGCAGGTCCACCGCGTTGTGCAGGGCGAACACGCCCGGCGACGGAAGCGGGGTGGGTCGCCCGGAGGCCACCCGCTGCTTGGACAGCTCCCGCTGGGTCAGCTTGGGGCTGGTGCGCTCGCGGTGAGCCAGCACCATGGCCCCCAGGGCCGCGGTGATCAGCAGGGCGCTGGTCACTTCGAACGGGAACACGTAGGTGGTGAAGATCAGCGTGGCCAGCCCGGTCACGTTGCTGGTGCCACCGTTGGCCACGGTCTGCGTGGCCGGACCCAGGGCGGCGTGGCCGATGCCCAGGATGAGCAGGACCACCAGCGCGATCCCGGCGATGCCCGCGGCCAGCCGCTGGCCCCGGATCGTCTCCACCAGCGATTCGCGCGAGCTGACGCCGATCAGCATCATCACGAACAGGAACAGCATCAGCACCGCGCCGGTGTAGACGATGACCTGGACGAAGGCCAGGAACGGCGCGCTCTGCATGGCGTAGTAGACGGCCAGCGACAGCATGACCGCGGCCAGGAACAGCGCACAGTGCACTGCGCGCCGGGCCAGCACCATGCCGACCGCCGAGCCGACCGAGACCACGGCCAGCAGCCAGAAGATGACCGATTGGCTGGTCGCGGCGGCCGTGGTGCCGGCGCTGGCGACGACGTGGCTCACCGTTCCTCTCCTCTCGCGGCGTCGTTGCTGGTCGCCACCGCGCTCTGGGTCGCCGCTTCGGGCGGCTCGCTGGCGGGAGTCTCGGTGCCGCCCACGGAGGCCGCTTCCCCGGCCGCCTGGCCCCCCGGATCGGCGGGGGTGGTGTCCGGGGCCACCGCGGGCGGCACCGGGTTCCAGGTGGGGGCGATCCCGGCCGCGCCGAGCAGGTAGTAATCCTTCTCGTCGTGACCGAGCCGCATCTCGTGCGGGGGAGCTTCCATGCCGACCTGGAGCGGCGACAGCAGCTGCTCCTTGGTCCAGATCAGGTTCTCCCGGCTGTCGTCGGCCAGTTCGTACTCGTTGGTCATCGTGAGCGCCCGGGTCGGGCAGGCCTCGATGCAGAGTCCGCACAGGATGCAGCGCAGGTAGTTGATCTGGTAGACGTGCCCGTACCGCTCACCCGGCGAGTAGCGTTCGCTGGCCGTGTTGTCCCGGCCCTCGACGTAGATGGCGTCGGCCGGGCAGGCCCAGGCGCACAGCTCACAGCCGATGCACTTCTCCAGCCCGTCCGGCCACCGGTTGAGCTGGTGGTGGCCGTGGAACCGGGGCGCGGTCGGCCGCCGCTCCTCCGGGTACTGGACGGTGTCAACCTTCCGGAACATCTCGTGGAAGGTGACCCCGAACCCCTTGATGGGGTTGAGGAAGTCAAGCACCGGAGACCTCCTTGGCGCCGTTCGGGTCGGTGCCGGTCACCGGGGCGCCGGTCACGGTGCCCGCGGGAACGCCGATCCCGACGCCGTGGTAGTGGGGCAGGTCCAGCGGCGGGACCCGGTAGCTGGCGGGGCGGGTCCGGCCGGCCGGGACACTGCCCGGTTCGGCCTCGTCGGCCACCGAATCCGCGGCCGTGGCCCGGCCCGCCCGCCGTTCGGCGGCGATGTCCCAGGACACCGCGATGATGACGATGATGGCCAGGACCACGCCGCCGACCACGTACACGGCCGAGCTGTGGCTGTCGAGCCGCCAGGCGCGGACGGTGGCGATCAGCAGCAGCCAGATGATCGAGACCGGGATCAGCACCTTCCAGCCCAGAGCCATCAGCTGGTCGTAGCGGACCCGGGGCAGCGAGCCGCGCAGCCAGATGAAGAAGAACTCGAACAGCGCGACCTTGATCAGGAACCAGATGATCGGGTACCAGCCGTGGTTGGCCCCGGCCCACAGGGAGATCGGCCACGGGGCCCGCCAGCCACCCAGGAACAGCGTGGTGGCCAGGGCCGAGACCGTGAGCATGTTCACGTACTCGGCCAGGTAGAACAGGGTGAACTTCATCGAGGAGTACTCGGTGTGGTACCCGGCGACCAGTTCGCCTTCGCCTTCGGGCAGGTCGAACGGCAGCCGGTTGGTCTCCCCGACCATGGTGATCACGTAGATCAGGAACGAGGGCAGCAGCTCCCACACGTACCAGCCGTGGGCCTGGGCGTTCACGATGCCGGTGGTCGACAGCGTCCCCGCGTACAGGAACACGGCCACGAACGACAGGCCCATGGCGATCTCGTAGCTGATCAGCTGGGCCGAGGACCGCAGCGCGCCGAGCAGCGAGTACGGCCCTTCCGACGCCCAGCCGGCCAGCACGATGCCGTAGATGCCGATCGAGCTCATGGCCAGCACCAGCAGCACCGCGACCGGGAGGTCGGTCAGCTGCAGCGGGGTGTGCACACCGAAGATCGAAACCTCCGGGCCCACCGGGATGATGGCGAAGCTGATCAGGGCCGGGGCCGCGGACAGGATCGGGGCCAGCGTGAACAGCAGCTTGTCGACCTGCCGCGGCACGATGTCTTCCTTGAGCGGCAGCTTGAGCGCGTCCGCCACCGGCTGCAGCAGCCCGAACGGGCCCCAGCGGTTCGGGCCGGGCCGGTTCTGCATGCGCCCGATGATCCGCCGCTCGGCCCAGATCATCAGGATCTGCCACAGCAGCAGGAACAGGAAGATCACCAGCACCTTGATGATGATGATCCACCAGACCAGCGGGCTGAAGCTCGACAGCGTGGGGTCCGCCGCGGACACCGCGCCCGCAGCCAGGTTGCTCATTCAGGGCTCCTCAGCGTGACCCGGGTGCCGTTCCCCGCCGCCAGTTGCGCGCGGACCGCGCAGCCGGCGGAGTTGGCGGGCAGCCACACCACCCGGTCGGGCATGTCGGTCACGTCGACGGGCAGCGTGAGCGACCCGTGCTCGGTGACCACGGTGACCTTATCGCCGTCGGACACCCCGGCCTCAGCCGCGGTACCCGCTGACACCCGGGCGCAGGCCACCTGGGCCGTCCCGGCCAGGTACGGCTCGCCGTCCTGCATCCGGCCCTGGTCCAGCAGCAGGCTCCAGGTGGCCAGCACGGCCTCACCGGCCTCCGGGGCCATCTGGACCTCGGCCGGGACCACCGGGGCGGATTCCCGGCCGCCCCGCCAGGTGCCGATCCGGGCGATCTCGGCCCGGGCCGACTCCGGGTCGGGCAGGCCCAGGTGTACGTCCATCTCGTCGGCGATCTCACCCAGCACGTACAGCTCGGTCCGGATTCCGGGCACCGGCAGCGTTTCGGTGAACGTGCCGCCGCGGCCCTCCCAGTTGACGAACGTGCCCGCCTTCTCGGCCACCGCCGCCACCGGCAGCACCACGTCGGCGCGGTCGGTCACCGCGCTGACCCGTACCTCGAGGCTGACGATGAACGGGGTGGCGTCCAGCGCGGCCAGGGCCGCGGCCGGGTCGGGCAGGTCGGCCGGGTCGACCCCGGCCACCAGCAGCGCGCCCAGGTCCCCGGCGGCCGCCGCGGCCAGGATCTCGCCGGTGTCGCGACCGGGCTCGGCCGGGACCGAGGCGACGCCCCAGGCCCGGGCCACTTCGGCGCGGGCCCCGGCGTCAGCGACCGGACGCCCCACCGGGAGCAGGTTGGGCATGGCCCCGGCCTCGATCGCGCCGCGCTCTCCGGCCCGGCGCGGGATCCAGGCCAGCCGGGCTCCGGTGGTCTCGGCCAGCCGGGCCGCGGCCGACAGCGCGCCCGGCGTCTCGGCCAGCCGCTCGCCGACGAGGATGATCGCGCCCGCGCCGGTCAGCGCCTGGGCCGCGTCCTGCCACAGCTGATCCGTGGCCGAACCCGCGGCCGCGGACCGCGACCGGGTGCTCCCCCGGCCCTTGGCCGGTTCGCCCAGCCGGGTCAGGGCCCGGGCCTCGTCGCCGGGAGCGGTCGGCAGCAGCACGCCGGTCGTCTTGACCAGCCCGCGCGAGGCGAACGGGGCGACCGCGAACACGCTGGTCCGGTTGCGCCGCACCGCCTTGCGCAGCCGGAGCAGCACGATCGGCGACTCCTCTTCCGGCTCCAGGCCGACCAGCAGGACAGTGGCGGCGTGCTCCAGATCTTCGTAGCTGACCTGGATGCCCTGACCGGCCACGGCCGAGCTGATGAACCTGGCCTCCTCGGCCGAGTGCGGCCGGGCCCGCATGTCGATGTCGTTGGTGCCCAGCGCGACCCGGGCGAACTTGGCGTAGGCGTAGGAGTCTTCCAGCGTCAGCCGCCCGCCGGTCAGCACGGCCGCGCCCCGCGGACCCGCGGCGGGCAGGGCCGCGAGCCCACCGTCGGCCGGCTCGCCGACCGGCTCGCTGACCGGTCCGGAGTCGGCCAGCAGCGGCCCGCGGCGGGCCCTCAGCAGGCCCTGGGCCGCGACCCGGATCGCCTCCGGCCAGGATGCCGGGACCAGCACACCGTCGGCGTTGCGGACCAGCGGCGTGGTCAGCCGGTCCGGCTCGGTGGCGTAGGTGAACGCCCACCGGCCCTTGTCACAGTTCCACTCCTCGTTGACCTGCGGGTCCTCCGCGGCCAGCCGCCGCATGACCCGGCCGCGCCGGTGGTCGGTGCGCTGGCGGCAGCCGGCCGCGCAGTGCTCGCACACGCTGGCCGTGGACACCAGGTCGAACGGGCGGGACCGGAACCGGTACGGGGCGCCGGTGAGCGCGCCGACCGGGCAGATCTGCACGGTGTTGCCGGAGAAGTAGGAGTTGAACGGCTCGCCCTCGGCGGTGCCGATCATCTGGTTGGGCCCGCGGTCGACGAACTCGATGAACGGGTCGCCCGCGATCTCCTCGGAGAACCGGGTGCACCGGGTGCAGGAGATGCAGCGCTCGCGGTCCAGCAGCACCTCGGAGGAGATCGGGACCGGCTTCTCGAAGGTCCGCTTCTGATCGGTGAACCGGGTCTCGCCCTGGCCGGTCGTCATGGCCTGGTTCTGCAGCGGGCACTCGCCGCCCTTGTCACACATGGGGCAGTCGAGCGGGTGGTTGACCAGCAGCAGCTCCATCACGCCGCGCTGCGCCTTCTCGGCCACCGGCGAGCTGAGCTGGGTCCGGACCACCATGCCGTCGGTGCACACGGTGGTACAGGAAGCGAGCGGCTTGCGCTGGCCCTCGACGTCCACCAGGCACTGGCGGCAGGCGCCGATCGGGTCCAGCAGCGGGTGGTCACAGAACCGCGGGATCTGGATCCCGAGCAGCTCGGCGGCCCGGATGACCAGCGTGCCCTTGGGCACGGCGATCTCGAAGCTGTCGATGGTGACGGTCACGGTCTCGACCGGAGCGGGCGCGCCCGGGTCGCTGGTTGCCTGCACGGTCATGCGTTATCGGCTCCCGAACAAGGTCGAAGCGGCGGGGTCGAACGGGCAGCCGCCGCGCTTCTGGTGCTCGATGTACTCGTCCCGGAAGTACTGGATCGAGGAGGTGATGGGGCTGGTCGCGCCGTCACCCAGGGCGCAGAAGGCCCGGCCCAGGATGTTGTCGCAGATGTCCAGCAGCTTGTCCAGGTCCTCGTCGGTGCCGTGGCCGGCCTCCAGCCGCTGCAGGACCTGGGTCATCCAGTACGTGCCCTCGCGGCACGGGGTGCACTTGCCGCACGACTCGTGCTGGTAGAACTGGTTCCACCGGAGCACGGCCCGGACCACGCAGGTGGTGTCGTCGAACATCTGCAGGGCCCGGGTGCCGAGCTGGGACCCGGCCGCCTGCACCGACTCGAAGTCGAGCGGCACGTCCAGGTGCTCGTCGGTCAGCAGCGGTACCGATGAGCCGCCCGGGGTCCAGAACTTCAGCCGGTGGCCGGCCCGGATGCCGCCCGCCAGGTCGAGCAGCTCGCGCAGGGTGATGCCGAGCGGGGCCTCGTACTGACCCGGGGTGGTGACGTGCCCGGACAGCGAGAAGATGCCGTAACCCTTGGACTTCTCGGTGCCCAGGTCGGAGAACCACTCCGCGCTGTTGGCCACGATCGACGGCACGCTGGCGATGGACTCGACGTTGTTGATGACCGTCGGGCTGGCGTAGAGCCCGGCCACGGCGGGGAACGGCGGCTTGAGCCGCGGCAGGCCGCGGTAGCCCTCGAGCGAGTCCAGCAACGCGGTTTCCTCACCGCAGATGTAGGCGCCCGCCCCGGCGTGCACCACCACGTCCAGGTCGTAGCCGGACTTGAGGATGTCCGCACCGATGTAGCCGGCCGCGTAGGCGTCGGCCACGGCCTGCTGGACCCGCCGGACCACGTGCACGATCTCGCCGCGGATGTAGATGAAGGCATGCCGGGCCCGGATGGCGTAGGCGGCGATGATCACGCCCTCCACCAGCGCGTGCGGGTTGGCCATCATCAGCGGAGTGTCCTTGCAGGTGCCCGGTTCGGACTCGTCCGCGTTGACCACCAGGTAGTGCGGCCGGCCGTCGCCCTGGGGGATGAAGCCCCACTTCATCCCGGTCGGGAAGCCCGCGCCGCCGCGACCGCGCAGGCCGGCCTCCTTGACCGCCGCGATCAGGTCGTCCTGCGGCGTGGTCAGCGCCTGGGCCAGCGCCCGGTACCCGCCGGTGCGGCGGTAGCCCGCCATCGAGAACCCGTCCGGCTCATCCCAGTGGGCGGTGAGCACGGGGGTCAGCGTGTCGGTCAACGCGACGCTCCCTTGGTGGCGGGGCTGCTGGCCGGCCCGTCCGGTGGCTCCGGCGCCGTCCAGCCGTGTTCCTTGGCTATGTTCAGCCCGACCAGGCTGGGCGGCCCGGCCGCCGGGCCTTCCGCGGCCAGGCCGTCGTTGAAGCCGGCCAGTACCCGCGACGCCTGCCGCCAGGTGCACAGCCGGGAGGGGCCCCGGGTCGGGGTGACCGGGCGGCCGGCCCGCAGGTCGTCGACGAGCGCGACCGCGGACTCGGGCGTCTGGTTGTCGAAGAATTCCCAGTTGACCATGACCACCGGCGCGTAGTCGCAGGCCGCGTTGCACTCGACGTGCTCGACGCTGACCTTGCCGTCCTCGGTCGGCTCGTCCGGCTCGACGCCGAGGTGCTCCTCCAGCGTGGCCAGAATCTGGTCCCCGCCCATGATCGCGCACAGCGTGTTCGTGCACACCCCGACGTGGTACTCGCCCACTGGCTGCCGCTTGTACATCGAGTAGAAGCTGACCACCCCGGTGACCTCGGTCTCGGTCACCTGCAGGCGGTTCGCGATGAACTTGATCGCGTCGTTGGAGACGTAGCCCTCCTCCGACTGCAGCAGGTGGAGCAGCGGCATCAGGGCCGAACGCGGCTTGGGGTAGCGGCCGATGATCTCGGCCACCGCCGGCTCCAGCCGCGCCCGGAGCTCCTCGCTGAACGGCATTACCTGTCCACCCCTCCAATGACCGGATCAATGCTGGCGATGGCCGGGATGACGTCCGCGAGCATCGCGCCTTCGCAGAGCGCGGCCAGCGCCTGCAGATGGTGGAACGAAGGGTCGCGCAGGTGGGCCCGGTAGGGCCGGGTGCCCCCGTCGCTGACCACGTGGCAGCCCAGCTCGCCCTTGGGCGACTCGATCGGCACGTAGGCCTGGCCGGCCGGGACCCGGAAGCCCTCGGTGACCAGCTTGAAGTGGTGGATCAGGGCCTCCATGGACTGGCCCATGATGTGCGCGATGTGCTCCGGGGACGGCCCCATCCCGTCCGGGCCGAGCGACAGCCGGGCCGGCCAGCCGACCTTGGCGTCCGGGATCATCCACGGGTCCTCGGCCGGGCGGGTGCCGGCCAGCCGGTCCACGCACTGCTCGATGATCCGCAGGCTCTGGTCCACCTCGTCCATGCGGATCGCGTACCGGCCGTAGGTGTCGCAGGTGGTCCGGGTCGGCACCTCGAAGTCGTACGTCTCGTACCCGCAGTACGGCTGGCTCTTGCGCAGGTCCCAGGGCAGCCCGGCGCTGCGCAGCATCGGCCCGGTGACGGCCAGCGCCGTGCAGCCTTGCAGGTCGAGGTAGGCGATGTTCTTGGTCCGCCCGGTGAAGACCGGGTTGGAGTCCATCAGCTTGTGCAGGTCGGCGGTCCAGCGCGGAGCCTCGCCGAGGAACTCGCGGATCTTCTGCAGCGCTCCCGGCGGCAGGTCCTGGGCCACGCCGCCGGGCCGGATGTAGGCGTGGTTCATCCGGAGCCCGGTGATCAGCTCCATCAGGTCCAGCACGTTCTCCCGCATGCGCACGCCCTGCAGGAAGATCGTGGTCGCGCCCAGCTCCAGGCCGAACGGCCCCAGACCGCCGAGATGGGAGCCGATCCGGTTGAGCTCCATCATCAGCACGCGGATGATCTGGGCCCGGTCCGGGATGCGGTCCTCGATGCCGAGCAGCCGCTCCACCGACAGGCAGTACGACATCTCGTTGAAGATCGGCATCAGGTAGTCGGCCCGGGTGCAGAACGTGACGCCCTGCGTCCAGGTCCGGTACTCCATGTTCTTCTCGATGCCGGTGTGCAGGTAGCCGATACCCACCCGGCACTCGGTGACGGTCTCGCCGTCCAGGGTCAGGATCAGGCGCAGCACCCCGTGCGTGGACGGGTGCTGGGGGCCCATGTTGATGACCATGTGCCCGGTGCCCGGAGTGTCCGCGGCCAGGTCCGCCGCCGCGACCAGCTCGTCCCAGTCCTGGCCCGAGACGTTGTAGACGCGGCCTTCGGCGGTTCCGTCATCCAGCCCCGAAGCACGCGGGGGTGCCGACTGGCTCGTCATGCGTACGACCTCCGCTCATCGGGCGGCGGCACCTTGGTGCCGCGGTACTCGACGGCGATACCGCCGAGTGGGTAGTCCTTGCGCTGCGGGTGGCCCTTCCAGTCGTCCGGCATCTCGATCCGGGTCAGCGACGGGTGGCCGTCGAAGATGAGGCCGAAGAAGTCCCAGGTCTCCCGCTCGTGCCAGTCGAGGGCCGGGTAGACGTCGACCAGCGACGGGACGTGCGGGTCGGCGTCCGGCGCCGCCACCTCGAGCCGTACCCGGCGGTTGTGGGTGATCGACAGCAGGTGGTAGACGGCCCGCAGTTCACGGCCGGTCTCGGCCGGGTAGTGCACCCCGGACACGCCGGTGCAGAGCTCGAAGGCCAGGTTGGGCTCGTCGCGCAGCTTGGTCGCCACCTCCACCAGCCGTTCCCGGCGCACGTGGAAGGTGAGCTCGCCGCGGTCGGCGATGACCCGCTCGATGGCGTCACCGAAGCCGGTACCGTCGGCCTCCAGCACCCGGGCCAGCTCGTCGGACAGCTCGTCGAAGTAACCGCCGTAGGGTCGCGGGGAGGCCACCTCGGGCGGCACCCGGACCAGCAGCCCGCCGTAGCCGGAGGTGTCACCGGAGGTCGTGGACCCGAACAGGCCCCGCCGCGCGATCGGCTCTCCGAGCCGTTCCTGGCCGGCCTGGGCGGGCAGGTTGGCTCCGCTCTGGCCAGCACTGCTCTCGGGCTCGGTGCCCTTGTCGTTCTCGCTCATCCGCGGGCCTCCGCCTGGGCCTCGGCCTCGTGCTCGACGGCGGCGGCCTGGTGCTCGCTGGCCAGCGTGGGCCGGTCACCGAGCTGGAGCAGCTGCTGGGTCGGCAGGGCCTGGGTGTGCAGGGGCAGCCGGGCCAGCCGGGCCTCTTCCAGCTCGGTGATCTGGCGGTCCCGGTTCTTGCCCAGCTTCATGTTCTCGATCCGGTCGTGCAGCTTGACGATCGCGTCGATCAGCATCTCCGGGCGCGGCGGGCAGCCCGGCAGGTAGATGTCGACCGGCACGATGTGGTCGACGCCCTGCACGATCGCATAGTTGTTGAACATCCCGCCGCTGGACGCGCAGACCCCCATCGAGATCACCCACTTGGGCGCGGACATCTGGTCGTAGACCTGACGGAGCACCGGGGCCATCTTCTGGCTGACCCGGCCGGCCACGATCATCAGGTCGGCCTGCCGGGGGGTGTTGGACGCCCGCTCCATGCCGAAGCGGGCCAGGTCGTGCCGGGGGCCGCCGGTCTGCATCAGCTCAATGGCGCAGCAGGCGAGACCGAACGTGGCCGGCCACACCGAACTGCGGCGCGCCCAGCCGGCCACCTTCTCGACCGTGGTCAGGAGGTAGCCGCTTGGCAGCATTTCTTCTAGGCCCATGACTAATCCCACTCCAGGCCGCCGCGACGCCAGATGTAGGCGTACGCGATCAGCACCGTGACGACGAACGTGACCATCTCGACGAGGCCGAAGGCCCCGAGTTTGTTGAAGGTGACCGCCCAGGGGTACAGGAAGACGATCTCGATGTCGAACAAGATGAACAGCATGGCGGTCAGGTAGTACTTGACCGGGAACCGGCCGCCACCCGGTGGCTGCGGGGTCGGCTCGATGCCGCTCTCGTAGGCCTGCAGTTTGGCCCGGTTCCACCGCTTCGGGCCGGTCAGGGTGCCGATGACGACCGAGAAGATCGCGAACACCGCCGCCAGGACGGCCAGCACGAGGATGGGCACATAACCGCTCATAGTTCCCCGGTCCCCCTCTGCATTTTCATCTTAGGCACGGTATCCACATTCGCTTCTCAGGGTGCGTAACTAGCGCGCGGGCGCCAGCCTGGTCATGGCGTTGATCAGCCGGTCGGAGGCATCGCCGCGCGGGTCGGTCAGGTTGCCGAGCAGTTTCAGGGCGAAGCGCATCAGCGCCGGGCGCGACATGGCGTGCCGCGTGGCGAAGCGCATCAGCTCCGGCCGGCCGATCGCTTTCACGAACGTCCGCCCGAGAGCGTAGTAGCCCCCGTAGGCGTCCGCGAGCACGCGGGGGTAACCGTGCAGCACCCGTTCGGTGCCGGCCGCGTCCGGCCAGGCCAGCGCCTGGGTCACGACCCGGGCGGCGATCTCGCCGGATTCCATGGCGTAGGCGATGCCCTCGCCGTTGAACGGGTTGACCATGCCGGCCGCGTCGCCCACCAGCAGCAGGCCGTCGGTGTAGCTCGGCGTCCGGTTGAAGGCCATGGGCAGGGCGGCGCCGCGGACCGGGCCGACCCGGTTCTCCTCGGTGAACCCCCACTCCTCGGGCATCCCGGCCAGCCAGCGCTTCAGCAGCGCGCGGTAGTCGGTGTTGCCGAACGCGCCCGAGGTGTTGAGCAGGCCCAGGCCGATGTTGCTGGTGCCGTCGCCCATGCCGAAGATCCAGCCGTACCCGGGTAGCTGCCGGTCGCCGTCCCACAGGTCGAGCCAGGACTCCAGCCAGTCGTCGTCGTGCCGGGGGCTGGTGTAGTAGGCCCGGACGGCCACCCCGATCGGCCGGTCGTCCCGCTTGCGCAGGCCCATGGCCACCGAGAGCCGGGAAGAATTCCCGTCCGCGGCGATGACCAGCCGGGCCCGGTACACCTGCTGTTCGCCGCCTTCCGGCCGGGCGGTCACGCCGATGATCCGGCCGGTCCGCTCGTCTCGGACCGGGCCGGAGACGGTGATGCCCTCGACCAGGTGCGCCCCGGCCGCCTGGGCGCGCTGGGCCAGCCGCTGGTCGAAGTCCATCCGGGTCCGCACCAGGCCGTAGCCGGGGTAGCTGGTCAGCTCGGGCCAGGGCAGCTCCAGCCGCAGGCCGGCCCCGACCACCCGCAGGCCCTTGTTGCGCAGCCAGCCGTCGTCCTCGCCGATCGGCACGCCCATGGCCACCAGGGCCTTGACCGCCCGCGGGGTGAGGCCGTCGCCACACACCTTCTCGCGCGGGAACCGGCTCTTTTCCAGCAGCAGGACATCCAGCCCGGCCTGGGCGAGGTAGTACGCGGTCGTCGACCCGGAGGGCCCGGCGCCGACCACGATGACGTCGGCCTCGCCGGCCGCGCCCTGCGTGCTACTCGGGGCGGGACCCGCGGCAGCCTGGGGGGAAGCCTGCTCGGTCACGGGATAATTCCTGACTTTGCCGTTGCCGTGTGCGGAGTCCGCTTGTGAACCTCTTCACAAGTTCTTTGCCCTTAGTTTAACCCCGGCCCGCACTGGGAACGTAGCCGGCTGCCCTGGCACGCCGCAGCGCGGGGCACCCCTAGGCGGGCCGGCGGGCCAGATGAACGGCGACGATGCCCAGGGTCAGGTTCTGCCACTTGACCGCGGACCAGCCGGCCTCGTGCAGCAGGCGGGCCAGCCCGAGCTGGTCGGGCCAGTCCACGATCGACTCGGCCAGGTATTCGTAGGCGGCCGGGTTGCGGGACACCCGGCGGGCGACGGCGGGCAGCGCCCGGGCCAGGTACCGCTCGTAGAGCACGCGCAGCGGGCGGTTGGAGATGCGGGAGAACTCGCAGATCACCAGGCGGCCGCCCGGGCGGGTGACCCGGAGCATCTCGGCCAGCGCACCCTGGGGGTCGACCACGTTGCGCAGGCCGAACGAGATCGTCACCGCGTCGAACACCCCGTCGGCGAACGGCAGCCGCAAGGCGTCGCCGCCCACAAACGCGGGCTGCGGCCCGGTGACGTCGGACCGCACCCGGCCGATCCCGGCCCGCAGCATGCCGATGGAGAAGTCGCAGGCCACGCACTTGGCGCCGGACGCCGCGAAGGTCACCGTCGAGGTCCCGGTACCGGCGGCCAGATCCAGGATCCGCTCGCCCGGTCCGGCACCCACGGCCCGGGCCACGACCCGGCGCCAGAGCCGGACCTGCCCGCCCGACAGCAGGTCGTTGAGGAGGTCGTACCGCCCGGCCAGTTCGTCGAACATCGCGGCGACTTCACCGGGCCGCTTATCCAGATCAGCGCGAGCCATGCTCTCAGCCTAGGGGCAGCCGCACTCGCTTCAGCCGGGCCGGCGCAGGTGGGGGCGCCGCCCTCAGAGCAGGTCGGGCCGGCGCCAGGGCTGGCCCAGGACGTGCTGGGCCAGGAACGCGAACACGGTCTCGTACCAGACGGTGGCGTGGCCCGGCGTGAGGATCCAGTGGTTCTCGTCCGGGAAGTACAGGAACTTGGCCTCGGCGCCGTGCCGGTTCAGGTCCCACCACAGCCGCAGCGCCTCGCCGACCGGTACCCGGAAGTCCTTGTCGCCGTGGATGACCAGCATCGGCGTGCGGATGCTGGCGATGTGCCGGTGCGGCGAGTTGGCCTGGTACCGCTCGGGCGCGGTGAGCGGGTCGCCGAATTGCGGGCGCCAGAACATGGGCAGGTCGGTGGTGCCGAACATCTGGTCCATCACCCACAGGCCCGCGTGGCTGACGATGGCGCCGAACCGGTCGGTGTGCCCGGCGATCCAGTTGGCCATGTACCCGCCGTACGAGCCGCCCATCATGGCGGTCCGGGACGAGTCGATGTCCGGGCGGGCCAGCGCGGCGTCGGTGACCGCCATGACGTCGCGGTACGGCCGGTCGCCCCACTGGTGGTAGGCCCTGGTGATGAAGTCCTGGCCGTAACCGGTGGACAGGGCCGGGTCGGGCAGCAGCACGGCGTAGCCGCGGGCGGCCAGCAGCCACGGGTTCCACCGCCAGGACCAGGAGTTCCAGCTGGACATGGGGCCACCGTGGACCCACAGCACGAGCGGGGCGGGACTGGTCACCGACGCCGACCGCGGCAGCACCAGCCAGCTCCGGATCGGGGTGCCGTCGTCCGCGGCCGCCTCGATCTCGGTCAGGTGGCCAGGCAGGTTCAGCGGGGCCCCCGGGCTGGCCAGCCGGGCCGGCTTCTGTCCGTCGGCCGCCTCCAGCCGGACCGGGGTGGGCGGCTCGTCGACCGACGACCGCAGCGCGTACAGGTAGCGGCCGCCGGGGGCCGGGTTCAGGTCGGTGTAGGCCCCGTCGTCGGCGGTGATCCGGGTGACCTCCCCGGTGGCCAGGCTCACCCGGAACACGGGCCGGCGGCCCTGGTCATCGGCGGTGAAGTACACCGCCGACGAGTCCGGGGCCCAGGCCAGCTCGGCGGGCCGGCGGTCGAAGCCCGGCAGCAGGTCGCGTTCGTCGCCGCCGGCCAGTGGGGCGAGCACGATCGTCTCGTCCCCGGGCCGGTCGGAGGTGTGCTGCTCGGAGCGGACGCAGGCCACCCACCCGCCGTCCGGCGAGACCTCAGGACCCCCGAAGTCGAAGCCCGGGGCGGACAGCAGGGTGCGCCGGGCGCCGTCGGCCACGTCGATCGCGGCCAGCACGGTCCGCAGGTCACTGGGTGAGTCCCACTGCCGCCAGCTGGTGACCGCGGTCCGGCCGTCGGGAGCCAGGGCGAACGACTGCTGGTCCAGGGCTCGTCCCGGGCCGGGGGTGAGGTCGCGGGGAGCGCCCGCCCCGTCCCCGGCCGCCAGTGCGAACAGCCGCAGCTCGGCCGGGCCCAGGTCGTGGTCCCAGTACCGCACCGGGACCGACTCGTGCAGGATCGCGGTGACGCCGGCCTCCTCGCGGGCCTTGCGCCGGGCGGCGTCGTCCTCGGTCAGGCTGGCCTCGCCGCCGGAACCGGCGCCGGGCAGGACCGGGGCGGCCAGCACCACCTCGCCGGCGCCGGCCGCGGTCTCGGCCGCGCTGACCCCGCCGGGCAGGACGGCCAGCCGGACCGCCTCGCCGCCGCCGGCGGGCAGCCGCCACAGGGCCGCCTCGTCCGCGGCGGGGCCGTCGTCCGGGCCGGCCTGCTGACCGGGCCGCTTGGAGACGTACAGCAGCGACCCGTCGGGGAGGAACCGCGGATTGTTCTCGCCGTTCTTGGACCAGGTCAGACGGCGTGGGCCCACGCTGTCCCCCGGGTGCGCGGGGAGCCGCCAGATGCTGCTGACGTACTTCTTGCGGTCCTCGCTGAGCGTCTGTACCACCGCGGCCAGCCAGCTGCCGTCGGGGGCCAGCCGGAGGCCACCAACCCGGGGGATCTCGACGTAACGGGCCAGCTCGTCGAAGGGCGTGCCGGTGGCCCCGGTCGCGTCCGGGCCGCCCCCGTCCTGGCTCACCGGCTGTCGGTGATCATGGCCGCCCCCGCGGTGGCGTTGGTGGCCTCGTCGATCAGGATCAGGCCACCGGTCTGCCGGTTCCGGGTGTAGGGGTCGGAGAAGATGGGCTGGGTCAGCCGCAGCGTCACCCGCCCCACCTCGTTCAGCCCGAGCTGGGTGGCGTCCTCGTCCCGGTGCAGGGTGTTCACGTCGATCCGGTAGTGCAGGTCACGCACGATGGCCTTGATCGTGCGGGTGGTGTGCTTGACCACGAGCCGGCTGCGCGGGGTGAGCGGCTTGTCGCCGACCATCCAGCAGACCATGGCCTCGACGTCCTGGGTGACCGTGGGCCGGTTGTGCGGCCGGCAGATCATGTCCCCCCGCGAGATGTCGACGTCGTCGTCCAGCAGCAGCGTCACCGACATCGGCGGGAACGCTTCATCCACCGGCTTGCCCGCGGCCTCGACCCCGCGGACCTTGGTGGTGAAGCCGGACGGCAGGTGCATGACCTCGTCGCCGGGCCGGATGACCCCGCCCGCCACCTCACCGGCGTAGCCGCGGTAGTCGTGCAGGCTCGGGTCGGTGGCCTGGTGCGGGCGGATGACGTACTGGACCGGGAACCGCACGTCGATCAGGTTCCGGTCCGACGCGATGTGCACGTGCTCCAGGTGGTGGAGCAGCGATGGCCCGTCGTACCAGGGCATGTTGGTCGATCGCTGGACGACATTGTCGCCATGCAGAGCCGAAATCGGAATGAAGGTCAGGTCGCCGATGTCCAGCTTGGCCGCGAAGGCCGTGAATTCGGCCGCGATCCTCTCGAACACGGCCTGGTCGTAACCGACCAGGTCCATCTTGTTCACGGCCAGGACCAGGTGCGGGACCTGGAGCAGCGTGGCCAGGAAGGCGTGGCGCCGGCTCTGCTCGGTCAGCCCGTTACGCGCATCGACCAGCACCACGGCCAGGTCGGCGGTGGAGGCGCCGGTGACCATGTTCCGGGTGTACTGGATGTGGCCCGGGGTGTCGGCGATGATGAACTTCCGCCGCGGGGTGGCGAAGTAACGGTAGGCGACGTCGATCGTGATGCCCTGCTCGCGCTCGGCCCGCAGGCCGTCGGTCAGCAGCGCCAGGTTGGGGGTCTCCTCGCCGCGATCCCGTGAGGTCCGCTCGACCGCCTCGAGCTGGTCCTCGAAGATGGCCTTGGAGTCGTAGAGCAGGCGCCCGATGAGGGTGGACTTGCCGTCGTCGACCGAGCCGGCGGTGGCGAACCGCAGGATGTCCATCAGAAGTAACCCTCCCGCTTGCGGTCTTCCATGGCCGCCTCGCTGGTCCGGTCGTCGGCCCGGGTCGCACCGCGCTCGGTGACCCGGGTCGCCGCGACCTCGGTGATCACCTCGGCGACGGTGGCCGCGGTGGACTGCACCGCCCCGGTGATCGTCATGTCGCCCACCGTCCGGTACCGGACCGTGGCCGTGAACGGTGACTCGTTCTCGGCCAGGGTCAGGTACTCATTCACGGCCAGCAGGATGCCGTCCCGCTCGAAGACCTCGCGCTCGTGCGCGTAGTAGATCGACGGGATCTCGAGGTTTTCCCGCTCGATGTAGGACCAGACGTCGAGCTCGGTCCAGTTCGACAGGGGGAACACCCGGATGTGCTCGCCGCGCTTGAGCCGGGTGTTGTACAGGTTCCACAGCTCGGGCCGCTGGTTCTTCGGGTCCCACTGGCCGAAGTCGTCGCGGAAGGAGAAGACGCGCTCCTTGGCCCGGGCCTTCTCCTCGTCCCGGCGGGCCCCGCCGAACAGCGCGTCGAAGCGGTTGTCCTCGATCGCGTCGAGCAGGGTGACGGTCTGGAGCCGGTTCCGGCTCACCCAGCGGCCGGTCTCCTCCACGGCCCGGCCGGCGTCGATCGAGTCCTGCACGCTGGCCACGATCAGCCGGACCCCCAGCTCGGCGACCCGCTGGTCGCGGTAGGCGAGGACCTCGGGGAAGTTGTGCCCGGTGTCCACGTGCATGACCGGGAACGGGATGCTGGCCGGGCTGAACGCCTTCTCGGCCAGCGCCAGCATGACGATCGAGTCCTTGCCGCCGGAGAACAGCAGCGCGGGCCGCTCGAACTCGGCGGCGACCTCGCGGATCACGTGGATCGATTCCGCCTCCAGCACGTCGAGCTGGGACAGCGTGTAGTCGGTGCGCATCAGGTCTTCCAGGAGGCTTCGGGGTCAGGACTGAGCGGTGCGGATGGCGTCCAGTAGTGCTCCCGCCAGCGCCGGCGGACAGACCAGGATATCCGGCATGAGCAGGTCAGACCGATTGTAGGAGAGCTCGCTGCCGTCGATCCGGGAGGCATGGAAGCCGGCCGCCCGGGCCACCGCCACCGGCGCCGCCGAGTCCCATTCGTACTGGCCACCGGCGTGCACGTAGGCGTCGGCGGTGCCGATCAGCACCGCCGCCACCTTGGCTCCGGCCGACCCGAGCGGGTCGAGGTCGGCGCCGGCCAGCTCGGCCATCCGGGGCAGGAACGACGCGGGCCGGGACCGGCTGACCACGATCCGGTACGGCTGAGACGGGGGGTCGGCGGGTAGCGGCGGCGGGTTCACGGTGCTCAGCACCTCGTCCTGGGCGGGCAGCGCGACCGCGCCGGCGGACAGACCCCCTGGGCCCGTTCCCACAGCGCCACGTGCACGGCCCAGTCGGTCCGGCCGGCCTCGCCGAACTCGCGGGTCCCGTCCAGCGGGTCGATGATCCACACCCGGTCCGCGCTCAGCCGGGCCGGGTCGTCCGCGCCTTCCTCGGACAGCACCACGTCGTCGGGACGGAGCCGGGCCAGCTCGGCGGCCAGGAACTCGTGCGCCAGCTGGTCGCCCGCCTTGCGCAGCTCATCCGCTGAGCCGCCCCGGGCCCGCAGGTCGATCAGGCGGTGTCCCGCCACCACGGCGAGATCGCGGGCGAGGTGGTGGTCGTCGTCCGATGCCATGGCGGGGCTCCTAGGGGTGGGATTAATCAGCGTGGAAGGTGTTCTGCGTGGCCGCCATTCCCTTGGACAGCAGCATCTCCACCGCGTCGGCGCCGCGGTCGATGAGCAGTGGCAGTTCCTTGCGCTCGGTGGTGGAGAAGTCGCGCAGCACGAACGCGGCCGCGTCCATCCGGCCCGGCGGGCGGCCGATGCCGATCCGGACCCGGTTGTAGGCGTTGGTGCCCAGCGATTTGGTGATCGAGCGCAGGCCGTTGTGGCCGTTGTCGCCCCCGCCGAGCTTGAGCCGGACGGTCCCGAACGGAATGTCCAGTTCGTCGTGCACGATCACCACCCGCTCGGGCGGCACCTTGTAGAACGACGCCAGCGCGGCCACCGGGCCACCGGACGTGTTCATGTAGGTCCGCGGCTTGGCCAGCGTGACCGGGATCCCGGCCAGCCGGCCGTCCGCGACCTCATTGCGGGTCCGGTGGGCCTTGAACCGCGCGCCCATCCGCTCCGCGAGCAGGTCCACCACCATGTGCCCGGCGTTGTGCCGGTTACCGGCGTACTCCGGGCCCGGGTTCCCGAGCCCGGCGATGATCCAGCGTTCGTCGGCCACCGCCGGGTCCTTCCTCGCCCACGGAACCCGCATTCAGCGGCCGGGTCAGCCCTCGTCGCCGTTGGACGAGTCACCCTCGGCGTCGGTCTCACCGACCGGCTCCGGCACCTCGGCACCCTCGGTCTCGCCGAGGTCGGCCTCGAGCTGCTCGGCGGTCGGCGCGGCCAGCACGTGCAGGATCAGCGTCTCCGGGTCGACCGCGAGGGTCGTGCCCTCCGGCAGTTCGAGGTCGCCGGCGTGCAGGGAAGCACCGATCTCCATGCCCTCGACGCTGACGTCGATCCCGTCCGGGATGTTGGTGGCCTCGGCCTCGACCGGGAGCTGGACAACCTGCTGGTCGAGCAGGCCGTCCGGCGCCACCTCGCCGGTGACCCGGACCGAGATGTCGACCCCGACCTTCTCACCGCGGCGGACCAGGATCAGGTCGGCGTGCTCGATGAAGCCCTTGATCGGGTCCCGGTCCACGGACTTGGGCAGGGCCAGGCCGGTGACGCCGGGTATGCCGTCCAGCTGGATCAGCACGTTCGGCGTCTTCAGCGCGAGCATCAGCTCGTGGCCGGGCAGTACGACGTGGCGCGTCTCCTGGCCGTGGCCGTAGAGCACGGCAGGCACGAGGCCCGCGCGGCGCGTACGCCGGGCAGCGCCCTTGCCAAACTCGGTGCGCGGCTGGGCGGCGATGCGGACCTCAGGCACGGTGGTCACTCCTTGAGACAATGGGGGTAGATCGGCGCGGTGACGCGGCCCGCCAGGCCTGCGAGGGCGGCGTCCACCGTCTGGGGACAGCCGCGCCCATACCACGCGCCTTGCAGTGTAGCCGAGAACTGGCCTGCTCACCTTCCGGGCCGACACCCGGGCGGGCGGCGGCCCGGCGTCCCGCCGGAAAGCGAGCTGGGCGGGACGGCCCTGTGCCGCCCCGCCCAGCTTCGCCGTTCAGCTTCGGATCAGATCAGGACTGGCCGTCCGGGTCCTGGTGCTGCATGGCCGGCTCGTCCTGGTGCTGCATCGCGGGCTCGTCCTGGTGCTGCATGGCCGGGCTCGTCCTGGTGCTGCATGGCCGGGCTCGTCCTGGTGCTGCATGGCCGGGCTCGTCCTGGTGCTGCATGGCCGGCTCGTCCTGGTGCTGCATGGCCGGCTCGTCCTGGTGCTGCATGGCCGGCTCGTCCTGGTGCTGCATCGCCGGCTCGTCCTGGTGCTGCATGGCCGGCGTGCTGTCGTCCGTACTCGTCCCCATGGTCGTCGTCCCTTCTTTCCTGACCCCCGTGAGCCAGGAACAACGGCTCCCCCCTCGGGCAAAGCGTAGCGAGTCCGGCATTACCGGCAATGGACGCGCCCCAAATGGCGCGTTACCGGACGGTAAGACTTCTGTGGCCTAGGCGATAGTGGCCAGTTCGGCCCGGGTGTCGGCGGCCAGCGCCTCCTCCTCGAGCTCGTCGAAGATCGCGCTGGCTTCGGTCCAGGAACGTTCCGCGTCCGCGTACCGCCCGAGCCGGGCTTGGGTCCGGCCGAGATAGAGCAGGGTGACGGCCTGGACATGACGTTCCCCGCTCGCCTGCCGGATCGCCAGTGCGTCCTGGAAGTTGCGCAGCGCCTCGTCGAGACGGCTCAGGCCCAGGAAGGCCTGACCCAGGTTGTGCAGGGCATACCCCTCACCATGCCGGGTACCCAGCTCGGCGAACAGCGCCCGGGCCTGCCCCAGCCAGTCGATGGCCTGGTCCCAGTCCTCCAGGGCCAGGTAGGTTTCACCGAGGTTGTTCAGGGCCACTCCCTCGCCGTACCGGTGACCGACCTCTCGCTGCAGCACGAGCGCCCGATTGGCCGGATCGAGCGCCTCCGCGCCCCGGCCGGACTGCAGATGGGCGTTGGCCAGATTGTTGGCGGTCTGCGCCTCGCCCCGGCGGTCACCTATCTCCTGCCGGATGGTCAGCGCCTCCTCGTAGAAACCGATCGCTTCGCCCTGCTCCATCTGCTCGTGCACCAGGCCGAGATTGTTCAGCACCCAGGCCTCGCCCTGCCGGTCTCCGGCTCGCCGGGTACTCTCCAGCGCGACCAGATGGCTGGACACCCATTCGGTCCGGCAGCACAGGGTGTCGAAACAGCCGAGTACGGCCACGGGCACCCGCCAGGCGGCGTCGTGGAAGCCGTACCGGGCAGCCTGCTCGGTCACCGCGACCAGGTTCATCCGTTCGCGTTCGGCCCACTTCAGGGCGGTGCCGACATCACGGAAGCTGAGCGGCGGATGGTCCGAGGGCACCATCTCGATGGGCACCCGATCCCGCTGCGGTGTGACCATGGCGTCGGCCGCGCTGGCGGTGTGCAGGTACCAGGCGATCAGCCGGTAGACCGCCTCCTGCCGGGCCGGCTCGCGTTCCTCGGCCAGGGCCCGCTCGACGGCGTAGACGCGGACCAGGTCGTGGAACCCGTAGCAGTCCGGGCCGGGCGACTCCAGCAGGTGGGCGTCGACCAGGAACTCCAGCGTGTCCTCGACCTCGGTCTCCGGCTCGCCGAGCAGGGCGGCCGCGGCGGCCAGGCTGATGGTCGCGCCCTGCCACAGGCCCAGCATGCGCAGCGCGTGCGCGGGCGAGAGGTGGCCGGGCGGGATGGCGTCGGGCAAGCTGGCGAAGCTGACCTCGAAGCTGGCCCGGACGGCCAGGTCGCCGACCTTCAGCTCGTCCAGCCGCCGGTGCTCGTCGTGCAGCCGGGCGGCCAGCGACTGAATGCTCCAGGACCGCCGGGCCGCCAGCCGGGCCGCGCAGATCCGGATGGCCAGCGGCAGGCCGGCGCAGGCCACCAGGACCTCGGCGGTGGCGTCCGGCTCGGCCGCGGCCCGCGGCGCACCGACGATGCGGCTGAACATGGTCAGCGCCTCGGCGTCGTCCAGCACCTCGAGGTGAACCAGGCCGCCGCCGACCAGGTCGGGCAGGCGGCTGCGGCTGGTCACGATCACCGCGCAGGTCGCGGTGCCCGGCAGCAGCGGCCGGACCTGGGCCGCGTCGCGCGCGCTGTCGAGCAGGATCAGCATCCGGCGCCCGTTCAGCCGGGTCCGGTACTGGGCCGCCCGCTCCTCCGGGCTGGCCGGGATCTGGGCGCCGTCGACCCCGAGGTCGCGCAGGAAGCGGGCCAGCACCTCGGCCGGGGTCAGCGGCTGGCCGGTAGCCCCCTGCAGGTCCACGTACAGCTGGCCGTCCGGGTACTGCGAACGCAGCCGGTGGGCCGCGTGGATGGCCAGGGTCGTCTTGCCGAGACCACCGGCCCCGGCCACCAGCGCGACCGGGAGCGCGCCCGGATTGTCCTCGTCACCACTCGGCGACAGCAGGTCACACACCTGCTGGACATGCAGGTCACGGCCGGTGAAGTCGACGATGTCGGCGGGCAGTTGCATCGGGCGGGCCGCGCCCGGGTCCGGTTCGGCGGGCGCCGGTTCGGCCGTGCCCCCGGTGTCGATCAGGCCCAGGGCGATCGAGCCGGGCATAGCGGCCGCCGGGCCGCCGGGTGCGGTCTCCGCCGGGTCCGGGCCGGCCGGGGCCGGCCGCGGGCCTGATCGCTGGTCTCCGCCTCGCGCCGGGGTGGCGGGACGGCGGCGGCCGCGGGCGGCCGGTGGCTCCGGTCCGGCGCCGGCCGGGCCGGCGGTACCGGCGGCGGCCCGGCCACGGGTGGCCCGCTCGTGGGTGACCCGGCCCTGGGGGGCGCGGGGGCGGCGTTCAGCGGCTCGTCCCGCAGCAGGCGCGCGAACAGGTCGCGCAGCTCCGGGCCGGGGTCCACCCCGAGCTGATCGGACAGGACCGTGCGGGCCTGGTCGTAGGCGGCCAGGGCCTCGGCGCGGCGACCGGCCCCGTCCAGGGCGCGCAGCAGCAGGAGCCAGAGCTCTTCCTTGAGCGGCTGGTCCGCCAGCAGGCGGCGCAGCTCGGGGACCGCATCCCGGTACTGGCCGGAGGCCACCCCGGCCTCGAGGCGCAGCTCGGTGGCGCTCTGCCGCAGCTCGTTCAGCCGGTTGGCCTCGGCCTCGACGAACGGCGACGGCGGCACGTCGGCCAGGGCGTGGCCCCGCCACAGCTCCTCGGCCTCGGTCAGCAGCTGGCTGGCGGCCTCCGGGTCATGGCCGCTCAGTGCCTGCTGCCCCTGGCGCAACAGCATCGTGAAGCGCTGAGTGTCCAGATCGCTGGGCCCGATCCGGAGCTGGTAGCCGGGCGACTGGGTGCGCAGCAGCTTGCCCTCGTGGTCGCCGATGAACCGGCGCAGCCGCAGCACGTAGATGCTGATCATGTTGCTGGCCCGGGCGGGCGGGACGTCACCCCAGACCTCGTGGATCAGGGTGTCGGTCGGGACGATCTGCCCCGAGGCCAGCAGCAGCCGGGCCAGCACGGCCCGCCATTTGGGTGCCCCGATGGACGTCCAGTCCTCTCCGGTCTGGACCTCGAGCGACCCCAGCATCCGGAACCGCATCAGCCTGATCCGCCCGGGTTCACGATCTCATCTGCCTCCGGGTTCAGTGACGACCGCCGCCCGGCACCGGCGAGCGTATCCGCGCCCCCACCGGACCGCACAGGTACCCGTCGACACGTGGAGCCGGACAACATGGCAACTTTCTCATGAATCCCCCAGAAGGTAAATCACGGACACAACTACCTCTCGTTTGACCTGGCCAAACGTGACGTAATCGCGGCGCAATCGGGGCGCAAGGACCTACTGGCACGCTGAGGGCAATTCCGGCGCGGGAGGGCTGGGAGACCGGGGGGAACGAGAGGGGCCCGATCACCGGGGACCGCAACAGGGGCGCGGTTCGCGGCGAACGGGCTCCAGCGGAACCAGGTCACTTCCTGGCCGCCGCCACGCGGCTGGCCAGGAGGCGTCCCTTGCGGCCTCTCACAAGGGACGGCGGCCCGCTCGCGCAAACGGGGCAAGGCGCGAGTGGGCCGCGCGCAGGCCGGGCCGGCCGTCGTGGGGAGCGGCGGCCGGTCAGGCGGGACGGGTACGGCCGGTCACGGTCGTAGCGCGAAGCCGGGGGTCCGGGGGGACCCAGGGGGGAAGTGAGACGGGTGACCGTCGTACCAGCGGGGGTTCGGTACGGCGGTCACCCTCTCGGCGGGTTAGCTCTCGCCGCCGAACAGGCTGGTGACCGAACCGTCGCTGAACACCTCGTTGATGGCCCGGGCGATGAGCGGGGCGATGGACAGCACGGTGAGCTTGTCGAACCGGCGGTCGGGCGGGATCGGCAGCGTATTGGTGATCACAACCTCGCTGATCTGCGAGTTCTTGAGGTTGTCCACGGCCGCCCCGGACATTACGCCGTGGGTGGCGACCACGATCACCTTGGCCGCGCCCTGGTCGAACAGGGCCTCGGCGGCCTTGGTGATGGTCCCGCCGGTGTCGATCATGTCGTCGACCAGAATGCAGGTCCGCCCCTCGACCTGGCCCACGACCTCGAACATCTTGACCTGGTTGGCCACGTCCGGGTCACGGCGCTTGTGGATGATGGCCAGCGGCGCCCCGAGCCGGTCGGTCCAGCGCTCACACATCCGGACCCGGCCCGCGTCCGGCGCCACCACCGTCACCTGGTTGAGGTCCAGCTTGTCCTCGATGTAGTCGGCCAGGATGGGCAGCGCGAACAGGTGGTCGACCGGGCCGTCGAAGAAGCCCTGGATCTGCGCGGTGTGCAGGTCCACGGCCATGATCCGGTCGGCGCCGGCGGTCAGGAACAGGTCAGCCATCAGCCGGGCCGAGATCGGCTCGCGGCCCCGGCTCTTCTTGTCCTGGCGGGCGTAACCGAAGAACGGGGTGACCACGGTGATCCGCTTGGCCGACGCCCGCTTGAGCGCGTCGACCATGATCAGGTGCTCCATGATCCACTGGTTGATCGGCGCGGTGTGGCTCTGCAGCACGAACACGTCGCAGCCGCGGACCGAGTCCAGGAACCGGACGAAGATCTCGCCGTTGGCAAAGTCGAAAGCCCTGGTCGGGGTGAGGTCGCTGCCGAGGCAGGCCGCCACTTCCTCGGCCAGCTCGGGGAAGGCTCGCCCGGACACGAGCATCAGCCGTTTCTCGCTGTTCGCCATGATGCCGGTCATTCGGCTGGCCCCTCCTGATCGGTCGCGTCGTCCGCGGGCCGGGCCGCCTCGGACTGGGCGGCCTCGGCCGCCGCCGCCGCGGCGGTGCCGGGCCGGCGCCGGGCCACCCACCCGGGGATGTTCCGCTGGCTGGCCCGGCCGATGCCGAGCGCGCCCGGCGGGACGTCCTCGGTGATCACCGACCCGGCCGCGGTGTAGGCGCCGTCACCGACCTGCACCGGGGCCACCAGCATGGTGTCGCTGCCGATCCGCACCTGGTCGCCCACGTGCGTGCGGTGCTTGGCCACCCCGTCGTAGTTGACGAACACGGTGGCCGCGCCGATGTTGGATCCGGCCCCGATGTCGGCGTCGCCCACGTAGGTCAGGTGCGGCACCTTGGTGCCCTCGCCCACGTTCGCGTTCTTCATCTCCACGAAGCTGCCCGCCCGGGCCCCGCGGCCGAGCCGCGAGCCCGGCCGCAGCCGCGTGTACGGGCCCACGGTGGCCTCGGGCCCGATCTCGGACTGCTCGCAGACCGCGTTGATGACGCTGGCCCCGGCGCCGACCACGGTGTCGCGGAGAACCACCCCCGGGCCGACATGAGCCCCGGCCCCGACCGTGGTCCGGCCCTCCAGCTGGGTCGATGGCCCGATCTCCACGTCGGGAGCCAGGGTGACCTCGGCGTCCAGCCAGGTGGTGGCGGGGTCGACGATGGTCACGCCGGCCCGCATCCAGTGCTCGAGCAGCCGGTCGTTGTAGACCCGCCGGGCCTGGGCCAGCTGGACCCGGTCGTTCACGCCCTGGATCTCGGTCGCGTCGCTGGCCACCAGCGTGCCGACCCGGTGGCCGTCGCCGCGCAGGATGCCGACCGCGTCGGTCAGGTACTCCTGGCCCTGGGCGTTGGCCGACGGCAGCCGCTTGATCGCGTCGGCCAGCAGCAGCCCGTCGAACACGTAGCACCCGGAGTTGATCTCATCGATCTGCCGTTGCTCCGGGCTGGCGTCGCGGTCTTCCACGATCCCGGTCAGGGCGCCGGAGGCGTCCCGCACGATGCGGCCGTAGCCGGTGGGGTCGGGCACCCGGGCGGTCAGCACGGTCACCGCGTTACCGGCCTGCTCGTGCTCCCGGGCCAGCGCGGCCAGGGTCTGCGCGCGCAGCAGCGGCATGTCCCCGTAGGTCACCAGGACCTGACCCGGGATCTCGCCGACGGTCTCGATGACCGAGCGCACCGCGTGCCCGGTGCCGCCCTGGTGGTCCTGGATCACGATCTTGGCGTCGGGCGCCTGGCCGGTGACGTGCGCGCTGACCTGGTCACGGGCATGACCCACCACCACGACCAGGCGTTCGGGCTCCAGGTCCCGGGCGACGGCGATGGCGTGCCCGAGCATGCTGCGACCGCACAGCGGATGCAGCACCTTCGGGAGCGCGGACTTCATTCGGGTGCCCTCGCCTGCGGCGAGGACGATGACGGCGGCCGGCGGCTGGGGCTCACTCCGCAGGGCTCCTCGGATCGCTGCCGGTACGACGGGGCCGTGACATGGCCGTTCACGCACCCCTCACTGGGAGGATACCGCCAGGTCGCACAGCCCGACCCCCGATCACCCCGGCCGGCTCCCCGATCACTCCGGCAGGGTGAGGGTGATGTCGGCCTGCCGGGTCCGCCCGTTGCCCGCGGGCAGCGTGGCCACGCCGGGCCGGTAGCCGCCCGCCACCAGCGTGTATCGCCCGGACGGCACATCGATGAGGGTGAAGTTCCCGTCCGGGTCGGCGGTGGTGGCGGCGATCTCGGTGCCGACCTCGTTGGTCAGCGTCACCTGGGCCCCGGCAAAGGGCTGGTCGCCGTCGGCGGAAAGCACCGTGCCGATCACGCGCCCGGACGCGGGCAGTTCCACATCGCGGGTGACCAGTTCGCCCTCTTCCACCGCGACCTGCTCGGCCAGCGGCGCGTAGGCGGCGGCCGCCACGACCAGGGTGTACTGGCCTTCGGCGAGCTGGCTGAGACGGTACGAGCCGTCCGGTCCGGTGGTGGCCGCGCCCGCGATCTCGCCCCGGGCATTGGCCACGGTCACGGTGGCCCCGCTGACCGGCTGGCCGGAGCCGCCGGCCCGGACCGTGCCGGCCAGGCCGCTGCCGCCGCGCAGCACGATGTCATGGCTGGTGCCCGCGCCGGGGGCGGTCAGCACGCTGGCCGCGGGCTGGTGCCCGGGAGCCGAGACGATGACCAGATACGACCCGGCCCCCGGCGCGGCCAGCCGGTACTGGCCCGCCGTGTCGGCCTGGGCCACCGCGACCTGGCGGCCGGACATGTCGGCCAGGGTGACGGCCGCGCCCGGGATGGACCCGCCATCGACCGTGCGCACGCGGCCACTGACCGGAACCTGCTCGAACTGCTCCACTGAACTCATTCCCCGTGCACCGGTTCGCTGTGAATCGGCTCAAGTGGCGATGGCGTCGCGGCTGGGGCCGCCGGGAGGGGGGCCAGGCTACCGACCCGGACCACCACCGAGGTGGTCTCGCCGCTGGTCACCTCGACCGTGGCCGACACCGGCTCGTGGCCGCCGGCCACCAGCACGTGCTCGCCGTCGCCCAGGCCGGTCAGCCGGTACCAGCCGTCGGCGTCGGTGGTCGCGCTGGCCACGATCTCGCCGCTGGCGCTGGCGGCGGTGACGCTGATCCCCGGCATCGGGGCCCCGCCCGGGGCCCGGACGAAGCCGTGCGCCTCCCGCTCCAGCGGCAGGGTCAGCTGGGCCGTCTCGGTGTGCCCGTTCAGCTCCACGTCGCGGCGGGCGGGCAGGTGCCCGGAGGCGGTGGCGGTGAGCGCGTAGCGGCCGGCCGGCGCCCCGGCGACCGTGAACGCGCCGTCGCCGCTGGTCACCGCGCTGGCCACCACCCGGCCGGACCGGTCGCTGACCACGACCTTGGCTCCGGCCAGCGGCGCTCCGCCCTGGCCGGCCGAGCGCACGACGCCGCTCAGCGCTCCGCTGCCGGCCAGCGTGAAGTCCCGCTCCAGCGCGCTGCCGGGCTGGGTCAGCAGCGCGGCCGCGATGGGCTCGTGCCCGGGCGCGGTGACGATCACGGTGATGGCCGCGGCGGGCAGCCCGGAGACCGTGTACCGGCCCGCGGGCGAGGTCAGGGCTCGCCCCACCTGGCGGCCCTGAGCCGAGGTCACGGTGACGTTGGCCCCGGTCACCGGGGAGCCGGACGGATCCCGCACGGTCCCGGCCAGCGAGATGCCGGCCAGGGCGGCCTCGGCCCCGCTGGCCTGCTGGATCGCGGCCAGCCGGGCCGCGCCCGAGGCCGGGTCGGACAGGTCCACGGCCGGGATGACCAGTTCGGCCGGCTCCCAGTCGCCCTCGCTGGCCGCGGCGGCCAGTTCCTCGCCGGCCGGCTCGGAGGCGCCCGGCCCCGCCGCTTGCGCTGGCCGGTGAGCAGGGACGCGATGGCGGCGATCACGCTGGCCCCGATGGCGAACCAGAACGCGATGGTCAGGCCGTCGTGGAACGGCTGGGTGATCACGGTCGGGAAGAAGTCGGGCCCGGTCAGGTTGGCGACGTGCGCCGGCGACAGGTGGTTCAGCGTCGAGCCGAGCAGCTGCCTGATCGGGTTGAAGCCCAGGAAGGCGGCGAACAGCACCCCGATCGGGGGCAGGTGGCTGATCGAGGTCGCGGTCGCGGTCGACACGCCGTTATGGGTCAGGCCCTGCGACAGGGCCAACGGCAGGTGGCTGGACAGCCCGATGACGATCAGCGAGAAGAAGATGCCGATGGACAGCACGAACGAGGCGTTCTGGAACGTGGCGATCGTGCCGCCCGCCGCCCCGCGCTGGTTGGCCGGGACCGAGTTCATGATCTCGGCCCGGTTGGGCGAGGCGAACAGGCCGGAGCCGAGGCCGTTCAGGGCCAGGATCAGCGCGAAGATCCAGTAGGTGAAGTTCACCGGCAGGAACATCAGGCACAGGAAGCTACCCGCGGTGATCAGGGCCCCGACCACGGTGAAGGCCCGGGCTCCGTACCGGTCGGACAGGAAGCCGGACAGCGGCGCCGAGATCAGGAAGCCGATGGTCAGCGGGACCAGGTAGATGCCGGCCCACAGCGGGGTCTGGGAGAAGCTGTAGCCGTGCTGCGGCAGCCAGATGCCCTGCAGCCAGATGATCAGCGTGAACTGCATGCCGCCGCGGCCCAGGCCCATCATCAGGTTGGCCAGGTTGCCGGCCGCGAAGGCGCGGATCTTGAACAACGACAGCCGGAACATCGGCTCGGCGACCTTGGTCTCGACCACGCCGAAGACGATCAGCAGGATCAGCCCGCCGATGATCATCGAGAGCACGAACGGGCTGGTCCAGCCCATGGGGTGGCCGCCGTAGGGCTCCAGGCCGTAGGTGATGCCGATCAGGACGGCGATCAGGCCGACCGCGAACAGGACGTTGCCCCACCAGTCGATCTTGGCTTTGTGCCGCTCGCTCAGGTCGTGCAGCATGAAGTAGGCCCAGAACGTGGCGAACACGCCGACCGGCACCGAGACCAGGAACACCAGGCGCCACTCGATCGGGGCCAGCACGCCGCCGATCAGCAGGCCGAGGAACGACCCGGAGATGGCGGCGATGGCGTTGATACCGAGCGCGGTGCCGCGCTGGTTGGCCGGGAAGGCGTCGGTCAGGATCGCGGTCGAGTTGGCGAACAGGAACGCGCCGCCGATCCCCTGCACGATCCGCCAGATGATCAGCCAGAGCGCGGCGTCGGTGCCGCTCATCCAGGTCACGGCCAGGAAGATCGACGCGATCGTGAAGATGGCGAAGCCGAGGTTGTACATGCGTACCCGGCCGAACATGTCGCCCAGCCGGCCGAACGACACCACCAGCACGGCCGACACGACCAGGAAGCCCATGAACATCCACAGCAGGTAGCCGGTGTTACCCGACGCCAGCGGGTCGACCCCGATCCCGCGGAAGATGTCCGGCAGCGCGATGAGCACGATCGACTGGTTGATCGTGGCCATCAGCACGCCGAGGGTGGTGTTCGACAGCGCGATCCACTTGTAGTGCGGACCAGGCTGACGGCCGCCACGCTTGGCGTGAGCGGCCGGTCCGGAGCCGGTTGCGCCGGATTTCACGGCCATAACAGAACGAGCCCCCAACGGAGAAAGACACAGAATTAACTTGCTTAATGTCAACTAACTATACCAGCGGGCGGGGAATTCCCCCGTGGTGAGATCGGTCACCGGGCGGACTGGGCTGGTGAGCGGGATGGGACGCGAATCCGCGACCTTCGATATGAAAAAGGGCGCGGGCCTAACCGGACCGCGACGGTCCTGATGGCTCCCGGGGAAGGATTCGAACCTTCGTTGACGGATCCAAAGTCCGCTGTCCTGCCTGGCTAGACGACCCGGGATCGTCGCACCAACTCTACCGGGGACCGAGCCCCGGTCCCGGCCACGTTCCCACGCTGGCCGTCGCCCGGCATGTTCCGGGCCGATCGGGGAAGCTGCCGGTGAAAGTCTCGTCATCGTCGCTTTGAGCTGGGCAAAAGTTAATTTACGCCAAATATCTGGCCCCAGCCCTTGCCTAACCTACGGATTCGTAGGTTACGGTTACGTAAGCGTCAAGCACGCTGTGTCCGACCCCCAAGCCTCAGGGCCCTGACCACAGCGAGGAGCACGATGACCACCTCCACCACCCGGGCGAAAGCCCCCGGCACCGGCCTGACCGGCCCCGCCGATCCTTCGACTACGGCCGACCCGGCCGCGACCCGGCCGGCCTCCCGCCCCGATCTCGACGAGCAACCCGCCACCGTGGCCCAGCGCGCGCTGGTCGGGGTGTTCGTCGTCGTGCCCCTGCTCGCCCTGATCGCCGCCATCCCGCTGGCCTGGGGCTGGGGCCTCGGCTGGCACGACGTGGTCATCGCCCTGGTCTTCTACTGGCTGAGCGGGCTCGGGGTGACGGTCGGGTTCCACCGGTACTTCACCCACGGCTCGTTCAAGGCCAAGACCGGCCTGCGGGTCGCGCTGGCGGTGTTCGGCACCATGGCCATCGAGGGCCCGGTGTTCAACTGGGTCGCCGATCACCGGCGGCACCACAAGTACAGCGACCGCGAAGGCGACCCGCACTCGCCGTGGCGGTACGGGGACGACACCAAGGCACTGGCCAAGGGCCTGGCCTACGCGCACATGCTGTGGCTGTTCGACGAGAACAAGACCTCGCAGGAGAAGTTCATCCCCGACCTGCTGGCCGACCGCAAGCTCCGGATCGTGCACAAGCTGTTCCCGGTGATCGTGCTGACCTCGATGCTGGCCCCGGCCCTGATCGGCGGCCTGTGGGGGATGTCCTGGCACGGCGCGCTGACCGCGTTCTTCTGGGCCAGCCTGGTCCGGGTCGCGCTGCTGCACCACGTGACCTGGTCGATCAACTCGATCTGCCACACCTTCGGCACCGAGGAGTTCGAGGTCCGGGACAAGGCTCGCAACGTGTCCTGGCTGGCCATCGCCTCGTTCGGCGAATCCTGGCACAACCTGCACCACGCCGACCCGACCTGCGCCCGGCACGGCGTGCTCAAGGGCCAGCTCGACCCGAGCGCCCGGGTGATCTGGGCCCTGGAGAAGCTGGGCTGGGCCTACGACGTCCGCTGGCCGGACGCCCGGCGGCTGGAGGCCAAGCGCCCGGCCACCGCGACCCGGAAGCTCGGCTCGATGACCCGTAACAGGCTGGAATCGATTGCCCCGCGGCCGGTGTCAATGGGTGACGAAACGGCCGGCTGAGCGCAATGATGGCTAAGTGACCGACCAGCCCCTCAGATCAAATCGCCGTCGCATGACCGGAAAAGAGCGCCGCGAGCAACTGCTCGACATCGGCCGTCGGTTGTTCGCCGAACGGGGCTTCGAGGGCACGTCGATCGAGGAGATCGCGGCCAAGGCCGGCGTGTCCAAGCCCGTGGTGTACGAGCACTTCGGCGGCAAGGAAGGCCTGTACGCGGTGGTGGTCGACCGGGAGGTCGACCGGCTGCTGAGCATGGCCACCGGGCTGCTCGACGGCGACGACACCATGCCCAAGTTCGAGGGCGCCGCGGTCGGGCTGCTCAAGTACATCGAGGACAACGCGGACGGGTTCCGGATCCTGGTCCGGGACTCGCCGCCCGGCTCGGGCACCGGCACCTTCAGCACGCTGCTGTCCGACATCGCCGGGCAGGTCGAGTACATCGTGGCCGACTACCTGTCGTCCCGGGGCCAGGACCGCAACCTGGCCCCGATGTACGCGCAGATGCTGGTGGGCATGGTGGCGTTCACCGGCCAGTGGTGGCTGGACGCCCGCCACCCCGACCTCGAGGACGTCGCCGCCCACCTGGTCAACCTGGCCTGGAACGGCCTGTCCCAGCTCGAATCCGAGCCGCGCATCCCGCCCGAGATCATCGCCCGGCACGGCGAGTCCGAGCCCGGGCCGACCGAGCGCTGAGCGCTGGCTCAGCCCGGGGCCGGCCGGGCCAGGCCGCGCGAGCCTGACCGGGCCGGGCCGGGCTTCAGCAGGCGCGGCCCGCGCTCTCGGTCTCCGGCGAGCAGGTCGGCAGGCCCTCGGCGGCCCAGGCCAGGAAGCCGCCGGCCAGGTCGGTGGCCCGGCTCAGGCCCAGGTCCTGCAGCGCGGCCGCGGCCAGGCTCGAGGTGTACCCCTCCGAGCAGAACACGATGATCTCGTGGTCGTAGCCGTGCACCCACGGCAGCCTGGCGTCGCTGGCCGGGTCGAACCGCCACTCCAGCACGTTGCGCTCCACGATCAGCGCCCCCGGGATGCCGCCCTCCCGGGCCCGCTGGGCCTCGGGACGGATGTCGACCAGCACCGCGCCCCGGGAGAAGGCCGCGAACGCCTCGGCCGGGCTCAGCCGGTCCAGCCGGGCCCGCGCCTCGGCCAGCAGCTGGTCGATGGTGCGGGCCCCGGACGGAGCCGCGGCCGCCTGCGGGGCGGCCGCGGCCGGAGCAGTACTCACCGCCGTGCTCACCATTGGCCCGCCTCTTCGGTGTCGAGCCGGGTCAGGCTGCCTTCGATCATGTCGTAGCGGGTCATCTCGGCCAGCGGCGGCGAGTAGGCGTGCACGCTGACCGCGACCGCTTCCGAGGTGTTGCGCACGTCGTGAATGTACTCGGGGCCGAAGGACCGGATCCGCCCGGCGCTGACCGGGGCCGCGGTCACCGCGTGCCGCCGCTGCGGCGTGCCCGCCTGGTGCTCTTCCAGCGCGCCGAACACCACCCCGAACGCGCCCGCCGAGCCGCCGTGGTCATGGAACCCGGTGGCCTGGCCGGGCAGCCAGCTGATCAGCCAGACCTCGTACTGGCCGTCGACGTGGATCCGCTCGTACCAGCGGCCTTCGGCGCTGAGCCGGACCCGGGCCATCCATTCGCGCGGGGTGGCGGCGAGCTTGCGGACTTCCTCAGCGAGCTCGCGCGGGCTGAGCGTGGCGGGAATGATCGTGGTCATTGGGGCGAGCCTCCTTGCCTTGCGGTGATGACCGGCCGTGTCAGTCGCATGGGACCGGCCGAGGGCTGCGGGTCTAACGACCCGGACACAAGGCACTCGCCTGCCGACGTAGGTCCACGTGGAGACGGTGGTGATGGTGACTACCGCTGAGCACGGGACGATCATGCCAGCTATTACCTACTAAATCAATTTGGAAAGTAGGTAAAGGAGCTGACAGTTCCGCCGGCGCGACCGCGTCGTCAGGTAATGCCCTACTGACCCTCAGTGTTTGTTCAGCCGTCTGACCTGGCCGGACGGTGCGCGACCACGAATACGCGGCGGAACGGGAGTACCGTACCGCACGGCCGGGGCGGGTAGGCAAGGCGCATCCGCTCCCGGTACTCAGCCAGGAACTCGGCGGCCTCCGCGTCGTCCAGCCGGGCCAGCACCGGACGCAGGGCGGTGCCCTTCACCCACTCGACCACCGGGTCCGGGCCGGCCAGCACGTGCAGGTAGGTGGTCTCCCAGGCGTCGACCTGGGTCCCCGCGCCGGTCAGCACGTCCAGGTAGCCGGTCAGGTCACCGGCCTGCCGGTTGAACCCGGCCGTCCCCAGCCGCGACCGCCAGCGCGGCGAGGCGGCCATCTCGGCGATGGCCCGGTGCGGGGGCTGGTCGAAGTTCCCGGGCAGCTGGAAGGCCAGCCAGCCGCCGGGGCGGAGCCAGTCCACCCAGCCCGGCAGCAGGTCCAGGTGGTCCGGCACCCACTGCAGCACGGCGTTGGACACGATCACGTCGACCGGGCCGGCCGGGCGCCAGTCCCGCAGGTCGGCCAGCTCGAAGGTCAGCCGGGGTGGCTGCTCCTCCTGGCGGGCGGCCTCGATCATCTCGGCCGAGTTGTCCACCCCGTGCACCACCGCGCCCGGCCAGCGCCGGGCCAGGTCCGCGGTCAGGTGGCCGGGCCCGCAGCCCAGGTCGACCACGGAGGCCGGATCCGCGGCCCCGATCCGGGCGGTGAGGTCGGCGAACGGCCGCGACCGCTCATCGCTGAACCGCTGGTACTGACCCGGGTCCCACATGACCGCTCCTTCTGTCTCGACCGCTCTCGACATCAGCTCTCTCGACATCAAGATATCTGGTACCCACGTTTACTAGAGGGACATCTTGACGTCAAGAGATATCCTGATCCGATGGAGGACGCTCTCTCGCCCGCCAAGCTCAGCGACGAGGTGGACGACCTGGTCGCGGCCTGGCACACGGAACGGCCCGACCTCGACGTGACCCCGCTCCAGGTGCTGAGCCGGGTGTCCCGGCTGGCTCGCCATCTGGACCTGGCCCGCCGGGCCTCCTTCGCCAGTCGCGGGCTGGAGACCTGGGAGTTCGACGTGCTGTCGGCCCTGCGGCGGCAGGGATCGCCCTACCAGATGACCCCGGGGGCGCTGTTGCGGGCGACCCTGGTCACCTCGGGCACGATGACCAACCGGATCGACCGGCTGGCCGAAGCCGGGCTGGTCAAGCGGCAGCCGGACCCGCGTGACCGGCGTGGCGTGCTGGTCACGCTGACCGCACTGGGCCAGGAGAAGGTGGACGACGCCCTGGCCGACCTGCTGCGCCGGGAACGCGACCTGCTGGCCTCGCTCGGCCCGGACGACCAGCAGACCCTGGCCGGCCTGCTGCGCACGCTGCTGGCCCCGTTCGACGCCCCGGCCGGGGCTCCCGTCAGCCGAGACTCCGGCCGGGGTCCCGTCAGCCGACTGACGCGACCTCGGCGGCCCAGACCGTCTGCCGCAGCAGCTGGGCCGTGGTGACCGGGCCGACCCCGCCCGGCACCGGGGTCACGGCGGCCGCGATCGCCTGCACCGCGGCGGTATCCACGTCGCCGGTCAGGCCGCCGTCCGCGACCGGGTTGGTGCCCACGTCGATGACGACCGCGCCCGGGGCCACGTGGCCGGCGCCGATCAGCTGCGGCCGGCCCGCCGCCACGACCAGGATCTCGGCCTCCCGGCAGACCGCGGCCAGATCCCGGGTCCGGGAGTGGGCCACGGTCACGGTGGCGCTGGCCGCGATCAGCAGCAGTGCGGTCGGCCGGCCCACCACGGTCGACCGGCCGACCACCACCGCCGGGCGCCCGGCCAGGTCGATGCCCTCGGAGGTCAGGATCTCCATCACCGCGGCCGCGGTGGCCGGGGCGAACGCCCCCGGTTCGCCCGCGGCCACGCCGCCCAGCGAAGCCGGGTTGGCCCCGTCCACGTCCTTGGCCAGCGCGATCGCGGCCCCGACCTCGATCGCGGTCAGTCCGGCGGGCAGCGGCGTCTGGCAGATGATGCCGTGTACGGCCGGGTCGGCCGACAGCCGGGCCAGCGTGGTCATGGTGGCGGCGGCCGAGAGCACCTGGTGGACGTCGACCTCCACGCCGGTCCGGTCGGCCTGGCGCTGCAGCGAACGCACGTACCAGGCCGCGCCCGGATCGTCGTTCGGCACCACGATGGCCAGGGTGGGGACGACGCCGCGGTCGCGCAGGGCCACGACCTCGCTGGCCGTCTCCTCGGTGATGCGCGCGGCGATGGCCCGGCCGTCAATGAGGCGGCCCGGCGGCCGGCCCGGCCCGGCGCTGGCCGTGGGCCGGCTCATCCGGCGACGTCCCGCCGGACCCGGCCCGCCAGCTCCCGGCCCTGGACGGCCACGGTCAGGTAGCCCGCCAGCTGGGCGGTCAGCTCGGCCTTGACCTCGGCATCGGTCAGCGTGGCCAGGTTGACGTCGACGTTGATCGCGGCCGCCTCGATGGCCGCGGCCGCGGTGGCCGCGGCCACCCCCACGTCGGACAGCACGTTGGGGTTGGACCGGCCGGGCAGCTCGGCCGCGAGCTGGATCACCTCGGCCGCGGTGGCCGCGACGTCCAGCGGCACCCCGGCCGCCCGCCGGGTCGCGGCCTGGATGGCGGGCCCGCGCGCGGCCCGCTGCCCGGTGGTGTCGCGCGGCAGCCGGTAGGCCGCCATCAGCGCCCGGAACACCGCCGCGTCCGCGTCGACCTGGCCCAGGGCCAGCTCCCGCAGCCGGTGGGCCGCGTCCCGGACCGCGGTCACCCGGGCCTCGTGCTCGGCGTAGGCGGGACGGCCGACGGTCAGGTTGCCGACCATCTCGACCAGCGCGGCCGCCGTGGCCGTGCTCAGCGCCGCGGCCGCGCCGCCGCCGGGGGCCGGGGCCGCCGAACCCAGCTCGTCCAGCCAGGACCCGATGGCCTGAGCGCGCGCGGACTGATCACGGGCGGGGGGTGTGCTCTCCGGGCCGGTGGTGGTGTCGGTCACCGGCCTCACCTTAGCCAATGACCAGCCATGTCGGCCGTGGCGGGATCGTCGGTTTTTCGGCAGCAAACCGTTACCTCAGCATCTATCCATCTCCGCTGAGGCCCACTACCTTTGTCGCGCTGGGACCAGCCCGGTCCGCAATTGGGGGGTATTGCCATGCGCCGAATTCTGCTGGGCGCGAGCATTGTGACGGCGGGTCTGGTGGCCACGGCCGCGACGCTGGTGGGCACGTCCGCCCGCACGGGGGCCGCGAACGCCAAGCCGGTGGCCTACTCGGTGAGCAGCACCACGCACCGCGGCGCCCCGGTCTACCTGTCCCTCGGCGACTCGCTGGCGGTCGGGGTCCAGCCCAACGCCGCGGGCACCAGCCTGCCGACCGCCCAGGGCTACGCCGATCAGCTGTACGCCTCCCTGCGGCCCTTCCAGCGCGGGCTCAGCCTGGTCAAGCTGGGCTGCCCGGGCGAGACCACCGGCACCATGGTCACCGGCGGCATCTGCGGCTACTCGGGCGGCACCGAGACCTCCTACACCAGCCCGGCCGGGTCCCAGCTGGCCGCGGCCAGCAACTACCTGGCCGCGCACCCCGGGCAGGTGTCGCTGGTCACCATCGACATCGGCGCCAACGACCTGAACCCGTGCCTGGCCCTGACCGACCCCACCGCCATCCAGCCCTGCGTCGAGAAGGCCATCCCGGTGGCCGAGCAGAACCTGACCAGCGTGCTGGCCGGCCTGCGCCTCGCGGGCTACCAGGGCACGATCATCGGCATGACCTACTACGACCCGGTGCTGGCCGACTGGCTCACCGGGACCGCCGGCCAGCAGCTCGCGCAGGCCAGCGTGCCCCTCGAGGTGGCGTACAACAACGCCCTGACCTCGATCTACCACCGGTTCGGGGCCCGGATCGCGGACGTGGCCACGGCCTTCGACAGCACCGACTCCAGCACCCAGGTCACCGTGGGCGGCGTGGGCACGGTCCCGGCCAACGTGGCCCGGATCTGCACCTGGACCTGGGAGTGCGCGGCGCCCCCGGTCGGCCCCAACGAGCACGCCAACCAGGCCGGCTACGCGGTCATCGCCCGCACCTTCCGCGCCGCCTACCTCACCGGCCGCCGCTGACCAGCTGGGCGGAATCCTCCGATCGGAGGATGACGGAGCGGTCCGAACAGACGGCCAGGGTGGCCACATCGTCCGATGTGGCCACCGGCGCAGCTCAGAAGACTGGAACTGCCCGGGAAGCACCCGGGCGGAACCAGGAGGAACTGAGATGTGCACCCGTCATTCCGCCAGCCGGAAACCGTTCCCGGCCATCAAGGGCCTGCTGCTCGGCTACCTCGGCATCGGCATCGCCGCCCTGCTGGTGGTGATCCTGCTCCGGAACCACCCGGCCGAGGTCAACGGGGCGGCGTGGGTCCGCTCGATCATCGTGGTGGCGACCGCGCTGATCCTGCTGTCGGCGGCCACCCTGGCCGGCCGCGGCTCGCGGGGCGCGTTCTGGCGGCTCCGCATCATCTCCATCGTGACCACGGTGGCCATCGTGGTGATCGTGGTCCTGCCCGGGACCTTCCCGGTGTGGCTCAAGGCCGAGCAGTCGGTCTGCGGCGTGCTCATGCTCGGCGTCGCGCTGCTGGCCAACGGCCGGACCGCGCGGGCCCGGTTCGCCCTATAGGGCGATGGTGCCCTCGGCCACGACCAGACCCGAACCACCCACCCGAACCTGCGGCCCAGCCACGGACACCTGGATCCGGCTGGGCCGCCCGAGTTTGTGCCCCTGTTCCACGATGACCGGCCGGCCGTCGCCGGCGACCTTCCCCTCGGCCACCAGCCGGGCCACCAGCGGCCCGGCCGCGGTCCCGGTGGCCGGGTCCTCGGCGATGCCCATGGTCGGGTTGAAGAACCTGGTGTACGCGACGGCATCGGCCAGGTCCCGGCTGTAGAGGTAGCAGCCCTCCCCGCCGGCCTGCCGCAGCAGCGTGGCCAGCCGGTCGGTCACCGGAACGGCCCGGTCCACCGCGGCCCGGTCGCGGACCGGCACCAGCAGGTGCCCGGCCCCGGTGTCCACCACCTGGGCCGTCTCTCCGGGCACCAGATCGGCCGGGCCGAGGCTCAGCGCGGCGGCCAGTTCGGTTCGATCATCAACCATTTCACCGAAGGTCGCTTCGGACTGGTCCATGGTCACCGACACGTTGCCGTCGTCTGCGCGCCTGACCTCGACCGGCAGCACCTGGTCCCCGATCTCCTGGGTCAGCCGCTGGCCAGCGCCGGCCGCGATCCGGCCCGCCGCCGCCAGCCACAGCCAGGCGCCCAGCGCGTTGTGACCGGCCCCGAACACCTCGGCCCCGATCGGCGTGAACGACCGCAGCCGCCAGGTGGCGCCAGCCCCAGTCGGGTGCACGGTCGGGCGCAGCACGAACGTGGTCTCCGACTGGTTGAACTCGCGGGCGATGGCCTGCATCTGCGGCTCGGTCAGCTCGTCGGCGTCGGGGACCAGCGACAGCGGATTCCCGGTCAGCGGACGGCTCGCGAACACGTCCACGAAGCAGAACGGCACCCGGGTCATGCGGCCCCTCCCGGTTCGAGGTCGGCGGCCACGGTCAGCCAGCGTTCCTCCAGGTCCGCCTTTTCCGACTGGGCCGCGCGCAGGTCCGCGCCGAGCGCGGTGAGCTTTTCGTAGTCGCTGGCGTGCTCGGCCATCTGCGTGGCCAGGGTGGCTTCGCGGTCGCCGAGGCGATCGATCTGCCGTTCCAGCCGCTGCAGTTCCTTGCGCGCGGCCCGTTCCCCGGCCGAGTCCAGCCCGGACGCCGGCCGGGACCCGGGCACCGTGCCCGCCGGCCCGGCCGGGCCCGGGCCCGACAGCACCGGCAGCGACGCCTCGCGGGTGCCCCGGACCCGGTCCAGGTACTGTTCGACCCCACCCGGGAGGTAGGCCAGCTTGGTGTCGCCGAGCAGCGCGACCACGTGGTCGGTGACCCGTTCCAGGAAGTACCGGTCGTGGCTGACCACGGTCATCGAGCCGGGCCAGGCGTCGAGCAGGTCTTCCAGCTCGGTCAGGGTCTCGATGTCCAGGTCGTTGGTGGGCTCGTCCAGCAGCAGCACGTTCGGCTCGTCCACCAGCAGCCGCAGCAGCTGGAGCCGCCGCCGCTCGCCGCCGGACAGGTCGCCGATCGGGGTCCACTGCTTGTCGCCGGTGAAGCCGAACCGCTCCAGGATCTGGCTGGCCGACAGCTCGCGCTTGCCCAGCTGGACGTAGGACCGGATGTCCTGCACCGACTCCAGCACCCGCTGGTCGGGGTCGAGCTCGGCCAGTTCCTGGCTGAGGTAGGCGATCCGGACCGTCCGGCCCCGCACCACCCGGCCTTCGGCCTCGATCCCCCCGCCGGCCGCGCCGGGGACGAGCAGCCCGTCCAGCAGGCGCAGGAACGAGGTCTTGCCGCTGCCGTTGACGCCGACCAGCCCGGCCCGCTCGCCCGGAGCCAGCTGCCAGGTCACCTGGTCCAGCAGCAACCGGGATCCGGCCCGGAGCGAGACGTCCTCGACGTCGAGCACGGTTTTGCCCAGCCGGGTCGCGGCCAGGCTGGTCAGCTCGACCGTGTCCCGGGCCGGGGGCTCGTCGGCGATCAGCGCGTTGGCGGCCTGAACCCGGAACTTCGGCTTGGTCGACCGGGCCTGCGGCCCGCGGCGGAGCCAGGCCAGTTCCTTGCGGGCCAGGTTCCGGCGGCGGCTCTCGGTCGCCTCGGCCGCCCGCTCCCGCTCGGCCTGGGCCAGCACGTACGCGGAGTA
The DNA here is from genome assembly GCA_963828445.1 of uncultured Actinomycetes bacterium. Taxonomy (GTDB): domain Bacteria; phylum Actinomycetota; class Actinomycetes; order Streptosporangiales; family Streptosporangiaceae; genus Bog-532. Next base: position 80,732 of record CAWHFP010000015.1, on the reverse strand, counting down.
CCCGCCGTCGTAGGCGTGCACCTGGCCCGATTCGACCTCCCACATGCGGTCGCAGGCCTCGTCCAGCAGCCAGCGGTCGTGGCTCACCACGACCAGGGCGCTGCCCCGGTCGCGCAGGTGCCGCCCGAGCCAGTCGATCGCCTCCAGGTCCAGGTGGTTGGTGGGCTCGTCCAGCAGCAGCACGTCGTAGTCGCTGGCCAGCAGCGAGGCCAGCGCGGTGCGGCGGCGCTCGCCGCCGGACAGCCGGGCCGAGTCGGCGTCCAGATCGATGCCGCCGAGCAGTTCGGCCACCACGCCGCGGGCCCGCGGGTCGGCCGCCCAGATGTGATCGTTGTCCGGGCTCGCGCCCGGGCCGAACACCGCCTGCCGCACGGTGCCGGTCAGCTCGTCCTGCTGGCGCAGGTAGCCGATGCGCAGCCCGGCGCTGCGGGCGATGCGGCCCGAGTCCGGGCTCGCCAGCCCATCGGTCCCGGCCAGCAGCGACAGCAGGGTCGACTTGCCCGCCCCGTTGCGGCCGACCACGCCGACGCGGTCACCGGTCGAGACCCCCAGCGACACGCGGTCGAGCAGCGTGCGCTCACCGTAGGCCTTGCTGACCTTCTCCACGCTGATCAGGTTCACCATGGGCGTGCCCCCGTCACGCCGGGCCCGCGGGCACGACGGTCACGCCGGGGACCGGCCCGGCGGCCCGGGCCACCGCCCGGCAGACCCCGGCCCCGGACAGCGCGGCGGCCAGATCCACCGCGCGTTCGGCGCTGGCGGCCAGGAAGACACAGGTCGGTCCGGACCCGGCCACGATCGCTCCCTGCGCGCCCAGCTCCTGGCCGGCGCTCAGCGTCTTGCGCAGCGCCGGGAACAGCGACAGCGCGGGCGCTTGCAGGTCGTTACTGAGCGCCGCGCCGACCGCGGCCGGATCACCGGACCGCAACGCGGCCATCAGCGCGTTGTCGAGCGCGCCCGGCCCGGCCGGGGCGTCCGGGACCGACCCGGCCGTCCGGAGCTTGTCCAGCGTCCGGTACACCTCCGGAGTCGACAGCTGCCCGTCGGCCACGGCCAGCACCCAGTGGTACTCGCCCGAGGTCAGGGCCGGACTGAGCCGTTCCCCCCGGCCCTGCCCGACCGCGGTCCCGCCCAGCAGCGCGAAGGCCACGTCGCTGCCGACCCGGGCCGCGATGCCGGCCAGCTGCTCGGCGCTCAGCCCTGCCTGCCACAGTTCATTGCAGGCCACCAGCGCGGCCGCGGCGTCCGCGCTGCCGCCCGCCAGCCCGGCCGCCACCGGGATCCGCTTGCCGATGGTGATCTCCAGATGCCGCTCCGGGTCCCGGGACAGGCCGGCCGCCTCGGCCAGGGCCGTGGCCGCCCGCAGGGCCAGGTTGCCCGGGCCGGCCGGCACCGATTCGGCGCCCTCCCCGCTGACCAGCACCTGATCCGGGCCGGGCCCGTCGGCCTCGACCGCGGTGACGTCGTCGTACAGCGAGATGGCCTGGAACACGGTCACCAGGTCGTGGTAGCCGTCGTCCCGCAGCGGCCCGACGGCCAGCTGGAGGTTGATTTTGGCGGGGGCCCGCACGGTCACACCGGTCACGGTTCACCGATCGTACGCGCCGCCGCGATGCGCGCGAACTCGGCCACGGTCAGTGACTCCCCGCGGGCGCCCGGATTCAGGCCTGCCGCCCGGATCAGCCGCTCCGCCTCGGCCGGTGAACCGGCCCAGCCGGCCAGCGCGGCCCGCAGCGTCTTGCGCCGCTGGCCGAAGGCGGCGTCGATGACCGCGAACACCTCGCGTCGCCCGGCGCCCTCGTCCGGCGGATCAACCCGCTCGAACGCGACCAGCACCGAGTCCACCCCCGGCACCGGCCAGAACACCGAGCGCGGCACCGGGCCGGCCAGCCGCATCCGCGCGTACCAGGCCAGCTTGGCCGAGGATCCGCCGTACACCCGGCTCCCCGGTCCGGCCGACATTCGCTCCCCCACCTCGGCCTGCACCATGACCAGGCCGCGGCGCAGGGAGGGAAATCGCTCCAGCGTGTTCAGCAGCACCGGCACGGTCGCGTTGTAGGGCAGGTTGGCCACCATGATCGTCGGCGGTTCGCCGGGCAGCTCGCGTATCTGGGCCGCGTCGGCGGTGACCACCTCCAGCGCCGGCCAGGCCCGGGGCCCGGTCGGCCACGGTCGCGGGCAGCTCCGCGGCCAGCACCGGGTCCATCTCCACCGCGATCACCCGGCGGGACGCCGCCAGCAGCGGCAGGGTCAGCGAGCCGAAGCCCGGGCCGACCTCGAGCACCACGTCGTCCGGGTCCAGCCCGGCCAGGGTGGTGATCCGCCGGACCGTGCCGTGGTCGATGACGAAGTTCTGGCCCAGCTTCTTGGTCGGCCGCAACCCGAGCCGGGCCGCCAGCTGCCGGATCTCGGCCGGCCCCAGCAGCCGGGCCGTCGGCGGCCCAGCAGGCGGCCCGGTCGGCGGCCCAGCGGGCGGACCGGTCGGCGGCAAGGTCACCACGGGCCGTACATGCGCTCCCCGGTCGCGGTCAGCTGGTCACACAGCTCGGCCACGTCCATGTTCTTCACCTCGGCCAGGCCGCGCACGGTGTACGCGGTCAGCGCGGGCGAGTTCGGCTTGCCCCGCCACGGCACCGGGGTCAGGAACGGGGCATCGGTCTCGGTCAGCAGCAGCTCGGCCGGGGCGACCGCGGCCGCGTCCCGCAGGTTCTGCGCGCTGGCGAAGGTCAGGTTGCCCGCGAAGCTCATCACGTAGCCCGCCTCCGCGCAGCGCTTGGCCATCTCCACGTCGCCGGAGAAACAGTGGAACACCACCCGGTCCGGTGCTCCCTCTTCGGCCAGGATCCGCAGCACGTCCTCGTGCGCCTCCCGGTCGTGGATCATCAGCACCTTGCCGGTGCGCTTGGCGATCTGGATGTGGGCCCGGAACCAGTCCCGCTGCCGGGCCGGGTCGGAGTGGTCCCGGTAGTAGTCGAGCCCGGTCTCGCCGACCGCGCGAACCTGCGGCAGCCCGGCCAGGTACTCGATCTCGGCCAGCACCTCGTCGGTGCGGTCGGCCCCGTCGGCACCGGTAGCGGCGGCCTCGGTGTCGTTCGGGTGGATGGCCACCGCCGCGTACACCTCGTCGTACTGGCCGGCGCACGTCGCCGACCAGCGCGACGATTCCAGGTCGGTGCCGACGGTGACGACCCGCGTGATGCCGGCCGCCCGCGCCGCGGCCAGCACCCCGGGCACCGGCAGGCCCATGATGTCCAGGTGGGTGTGGCCGTCGAGCGCGGGCCGGGGCAGCGGGTCGGTGACGACCGGCTCACCTCGCGAGGCCATCAGCCTTCTGACCCCTCTGACCCCTCCTGAAGCCGGGCCACTTCCTCGTCCGCCACGCTCGGGTCGAGCTTGGTGAACAGTGGCTTCGGCACCTCCAGGCGCGTGCCGGGACGGATCGGGCTCGACTCCCACCGGGGGGTGCTGTCGTACTGACCGGTGATCACCGGGTAGGACGGGCCGCCCTCCTCGTCGACTTCCCTGATCTCCGGCATGCCGGACCAGGTGCCCTGACCGCCCAGCATCTCGAAGACCTGCTGGGACGACCGGGGCAGGAACGGGGTCAGCAGCGTCTTGGCGTCGTCCACCACCTGCAGCGTGGTGTGCAGGATGGTCTGCATCCGGGCCGGGTCGGATTCGCGCAGCTTCCACGGCGCCTGCTCGGACAGGTACTTGTTGGCCTCGGCCACCGTCCGCATGGCGTCCCCGATGGCCAGCTTGAACCGGGACCGGCCCAGGTTCTCACCGACGGCCGCGAACGACTTGCGCGAGTACTCCATCAGCTCCAGGTCGGGGGAGGTGAGCTCACCCGGCTCCGGGATCGAGCCGATGTTCTTGGCCGCGAACGAGACCGACCGGTTGACCAGGTTGCCCCAGGCGGCGACCAGCTCGTCGTTGTTGCGGCGGACGAACTCGCTCCAGGTGAAGTCGGTGTCCTGGTTCTCCGGGCCGGCCACGGCCACGTAGTACCGCAGCGCGTCCACGTCGTAGCGCTGCAGGAAGTCGCGGACGTAGATGACCACGTTGCGCGAGGACGAGAACTTGCGGCCCTCCATGGTCAGGTACTCGCTGGACACGATCTCCGAGGGCAGGCCCAGCCGGCCCAGTTGACCGGGCTCACCGCCCTTGTCCCCCTGGCCGTTGTAGCCGAACAGCATGGCGGGCCAGATCTCGGAGTGGAAGACGATGTTGTCTTTGCCCATGAAGTAGTACGACTCGGCGTCCGGCGACTGCCACCAGGCCCGCCAGGCGTCCGGGTCACCGGACCGGGCCGCCCACTCGATCGACGCCGACAGGTAGCCGACGACCGCGTCGAACCACACGTAGATCCGCTTGTCCGGCCGGTCCCGCCAGCCGTCCAGCGGCACCGGGACTCCCCAGTCGAGGTCCCGGGTGTAGGCCCGCGGCTTCAGGTCGTTCAGCAGGTTGAGCGAGAACTTGAGCACGTTGGGGCGCCACTGGCCACGCTTGGTCTGCAGCCAGCTGCCCAGTACCTCAGCGAACGCGGGCAGGTCGAAGAAGAAGTGCTCCTCCTCGACGAACTCCGGCGTCTCCCCGTTGATCCGGGACCGCGGCTCGATCAGGTCGACCGGGTCGAGCTGGTTGCCGCAGTTGTCGCACTGGTCGCCGCGGGCGCTGGGGTACCCGCAGATCGGGCAGGTGCCCTCGATGTACCGGTCCGGCAGCGTCCGCCCGGTGGACGGCGACTTCGCGCCCAGCGTGACCTTCGGGAAGATGTAGCCGTTCCGGTACAGGCCCAGGAAGATCTCCTGGACCACCGCGTAGTGGTTGCGGGTGGTGGTCCGGGTGAACAGGTCGTACGACATGCCGAGCGCGCTCAGGTCCTCGGCGATGACCCGGTTGTAGCGGTCGGCCAGAGCCCGGGCCGACACCCCTTCGGCGTCGGCCTGGACCTGGATCGGCGTGCCGTGCTCGTCGGTGCCGCTCACCATCAGCACCTGGCTGCCCGCCATCCGCTGGTACCGGCTGAACATGTCGCAGGGCAGCGCGAACCCCGAGACGTGGCCGATATGACGGGGGCCGTTGGCGTACGGCCAGGCGGGAGCGGCCAGGATGTGCCGGCCGGGCTGAGTTGGCGAGGACATGGGTCAAGCCTAGAGCCACCCGTGGGCTGCTCTGGAGTGGTTTTAGACCCGCTCGGAGTGGTCCGCGGGCTGGTCCCCGGTCACCGGCGCCGCCGTCTGGGCGGGCACCCCGGTCGTGGCGGCCGGCGCGCCGGCGTCCACGCCGACCGTGCCGGTGCGGTCAGCCTTGGTCCGGGTGACCTTGCCCGGAGCAGCCGCACGCTCCTCCTCACCGGTCTCCAGCGAGGCGATGGCCGGGTGCCGGGTGTGCCGGATGCCCAGGATGGACAGGAAGAACGCGCCGAAGGTGATCTGGAAGCTGACGATCAGGGCGGTCACCGACGGGACGACCAGGCGCAGGGCGTGGTTGTAGTCCAGCGAGTGGAAGCTGGCGCTACCCCAGTAGGACAGCGAGAAGACCAGGCCGACGATGCCCGCCACGAACAGCACGCCGCCCGCCAGCAGGCCGCGCTCCAGGCTGAGCGTCCTCAGAATGCGCCGGACCCGTTGCTGTTCGGGCAGGAAGCCCTCGGAACCGGCGTACACCTGGGTGAACAAGGCGAACAGCACCGCCTGGAAGCCGATCACCACCATGGCCGAGGCCACCACCAGGGTGTCCACGTCGAAGGTGACCGCACCCACGCTCAGCGGCCGCGGCACGACCACCGCGCCGATCACGATGCCCACCAGCAGCGTGACCAGGCCCGGGTACAGGAACAGCCAGCGCGGGCTGAACAGCAGCAGGAAGCGCAGGTGCCGCCAGCCGTCCCGCCAGGTGTGCAGGTGCGGCGGCCGGCTGCGGCCGTCCTTGGCCAGGGTGGTGGGCACCTCGGCGATGCGCTGCTTGTTGATGGTGGCCTTGACCACGATCTCGCTGGCGAACTCCATACCGGTGGCCTGCAGGCCCAGCGCCATGATGCTTTCCTTGCGGAACCCGCGCAGGCCGCAGTGGAAGTCACCGATCTTGCTGCCGAAGAAGAGCCGGCCGATGAAGCTGAGCACCGGGTTGCCCAGGTAGCGGTGCAGCGGCGGCATGGCCCCCGGCTCGATCCCGCCCTTGAAGCGGTTGCCCATCACCAGGTCCGCGCCCTTGCGCAGCTCCTCGATGAACGGCATCAAGTTGGTGAAATCGTAGCTGTCGTCGGCGTCACCCATGATGACGAACTCACCCCGCGCGGCCACGATCCCGCCCATCAGGGCGTTGCCGTAACCCTTCTCCGAGATGGGCACCACCCGGGCGCCGGCGTCCGTGGCGAGCTGCTGGCTGCCGTCGGTACTGCCGTTGTCCGCGACGACCACTTCGCCGTCGATGTCATGCTCATGCAGAAATGTCACAGCCTTACGGACGCACGTCGCGACCGTCTCAGCCTCGTTCAGACATGGCATGACCACGGTCAGTTCCACGTCATCTCCCTTACTGCTCACGGTTTCACCATCCCGCTGAGGTATGCGTTAGGTAGCGTGGGAAGGCGCCAGACCCCGGGCAGCCGTCCATCCCGGACCGCTGCTGCACCGTAATACCGTAGGCGAAAGAATGCTGCGGGGCGGGCAGACTTGGCCAAGCGTTAATAAGCCTTTGTGCGACAGCGCATTAGAACACTACAAGGAGGGTCCGGGTTGACAGGACCGGCCTCGGGCACGCGGCGGGCACTTCTGCTCCGCCGGCCCGGTACGTTCCGCCGGGGTCAGGACATGGCCAGGGACGGTGCACGCCGTCGGCCCAGATTCCTGTTCACACGCGCCCAGGCGCGCGCCTGGATCATGGACAACAAGTTCTTCTCGCTGGCCCTCACCGGGGCGCTGCTGCTGCGGATCGACACCGAGCTCGGCTACCAGTGGCAGGCCTGGTTCAACGACTCGTTCACCTACATGAGCGACGTGATCGGGCTGCACCCGGACGTGACCCGTCCGGCCGGGTACGCGATCTTCCTCAAGGTGCTGGAGCCGCTGCACAGCTACGCCGCGGTAACGATCCTGCAACACCTGATGGGCGTGGCGGTCGGCGTCATGTTCTACGCGCTGGCCCGGCACCGCTTCGGCGCCCCCCGGTGGATCGCGACGCTGGCCGCCTTCCCGGTGTTCTTCGACGGCTTCCAGATTCAGCTCGAGCACCTGATCCTGAGCGACGTCCCGTTCGAGTTCCTCATCGCGCTGGCCGTCACGCTGCTGCTGTGGGAGCGCAAGCCGTCCTGGAAGATCTGCACCCTGATCGGGTTCATCCTCGGCATCGCGGAGACGGTGCGGTCGATCGCCCTGCCGCTGCTGCCGATCTTCGCCATCTACATCATCCTGCGCCGCATCGGCTGGCGGTCCGTGGTCGGCGCGCTGGTCGCCTGCCTCGCCCCGGTGCTGCTCTACTGCACCTGGTTCTACTCGGTGTACGGGCAGTTCGGGATGACCGAGAGCACCGGCGTATTCCTCTACTCGCGCACCATGGCCTTTGCCGACTGCTCGAAGATGGGGCCCATCCCGGCCAGCGAGCTGTCGCTGTGCACCACCACCCCGCCGGACCAGCGCCCGATGTCGCAGTCCTACATCTGGGCCAACCTCACCCCGCTGAACCGCTTCCCCCCGTCGAAGTTCTCGCCGCTGCCCAACCAGCTGGCCGAGGACTTCGCCAAGCGCGCGATCTTGCACCAGCCGCTCGGGTACGCGCAGATCGTCGGCTACGACACGATCCGGGTCTTCGAGTGGCGCCGGTACGTGTTCCCCAACGCGGCCACCTATGACGAGTACCTGTTCGGCTGGAAGTCGCTGCCGATCCCGTCCTGGGCCCGCGGGCACGTGGGATCCTACGACTCGGACGTGGCCTACTACATCCGGGGCAACCCGCTCACCGACGTGGTCGAGCCGTTCGCCGGGGTGATGCGGGTCTGGCAGCGCTACATCTGGCTGCCGGGCTCGGTCTACGGCGGGATCCTGGCTATCGGCCTGGTCGGCATGGCCCTGAAATGGCGGCGGCTGGGGGGCCCGGCCACGGTGCCCTGGCTGATATCGGTGGGCCTGATCATGGCCCCGGCCATGACCGCGGAGTTCGACTACCGGTACGTGCTGCCCGCGGTGCCGTTCGGCTGCCTGGCCGCGGCCATGGCCTTCGGCACCGACACCAAGATGGGTAACTGGCTGACGGCCAAGGCCGCGGACCGGCAGACCCGCAAGGGCCGGGCCGTGGCCACGGCCGCGCCCGCGCCCGCCGTGACCGGCACCAACCCTCAGGAGCTGTCCGAGGGCGAGACCACCGCCTCGTAGACGAGCCGCCGGGGCAGGCCTGCCTCGGCGGCCACCGCGGCCACCGCGTCCCGCCGCGACATGCCGTCGGCCACCCGGCGCGACACCTCGGCCACGGCCTCGTCCACGTCGGCGGGGCCGATCTCGCGGGCGGGTGCGCCCGCCACCACCACGGTGACCTCGCCGAGCAGCTCGCCCGCCGCCCATTCGGCCAGTTCGGCCAGGGGTCCGCGGCGGATCTCCTCGTGGGTCTTGGTCAGCTCGCGGCAGACCGCCGCTGGCCGGTCGCCGCCGAGCGCGGTGGCCAGCTCGCCCAGGGTGGCTCCGGTCCGCTTCGGTGACTCGAAGAAGACCATGGTCCGGCGCTCGCCCGCCAGTTCGGCGAACCGGCGGGCTCGCTCGCCCGGGCGCCGGGGCGGGAACCCCTCGAAGCAGAACCGGTCGCTGGGCAGCCCGGAGACCGCGAGCGCCGCGGTCACCGCGGACGGCCCGGGCAGCACGGTGACGCCGATGCCCTCGGCCACGGCCGCCGCGGTCAGCCGGTACCCCGGGTCACTCACCCCCGGCATGCCCGCGTCGGTGACCAGCAGGACGTCCCGGCCCGCGCGCAGGTCGGCCAGCAGCCCGGGCGCCCGCTTGTCCTCGACCCCTTCGTAGTAGGACACGATGGTCCCGGCCGGGGTCACCCCCAGCCGGTCGGCCAGCCGCCGCAGCCGCCGGGTGTCCTCGGCCGCGATCACCGGGGCGGTGGTCAGCGCGGCCACCAGCCGGGCCGACGCGTCGTCCGGGCGGCCGATGGGCGTAGCCGCCAGCAGCAGCGTGCCCGTGGCCGGTTCATTGCCCGGAATTACCCCTATGCCACCCATTCGCTTCCCATCTACCGCCGCCTTTTCATCCCGTACGATATGCAGCGATGGCGGCAACTGAAGCCGGCGCCGAGGCCGGCGCATCGGCTCCTGAGACGCCGGATGAGGCCACGACCCGTCCGGTGAGCCGGTCCACAGACCGATCCAAGGTTCTGCGCGACCGGCTGGTTCCGGCGCTGCCCTCGGACCGCCTGTGGGGCTGGATCGGGTCGCTGCTGGTGACCGCGTTCGGCGGTTACCTGCGGTTCGACCGGCTGCGGGTCCCGCGCGCCCTGATCTTCGACGAGACCTATTACGCCAAAGACGCCTGGAGCTATCTCCAGTACGGCGTCGAGATCCAGACCTACGCCGCCAACAAAGCCAATGCCATCGTTCAGGCCGGCGGCACGCACTTCTTCATGCCCAAGACACCGCCCGAATATGTGGTCCAGCCGCCCCTGGGCAAGTGGATCATTGCCGGGGGTGAATGGCTCTTCGGCCTGAACTCGCTGGGCTGGCGGTTTTCCGCGGCCGTGTTCGGCACGCTGTCGATCCTGCTGATCTGCCGGATCGCCCGCCGGCTGACCCGGTCGACCCTGCTGGGCTGCATCGCCGGCCTGCTGATGTCCCTGGACGGCCTCGAGTTCGTGATGAGCCGGACCGGTCTGCTGGACATCTTCCTGATGTTCTTCATTCTGGCCGCGTTCGGCTGCCTGGTCATCGACCGGGATGTGTCCCGGGCCCGGCTGGCGGCCGCGGTGACGGCCAAGGGCACCAGCGGGCTCGGCCCCGGCCTCGGTATCCGCTGGTGGCGGGTGGCGGCCGGGTTCTTCCTGGGCTGCGCCTGCGCCAGCAAGCAGTTCGGCGCCTGGTACATCGTCGGGTTCGGCGGCCTGGCCATCGCCTGGGACGTGGGCGCGCGGCGCGCCGTGGGCATCGGCCGGTTCTGGGTCAGCGCGCTGGTCAAGGACGCCAAGTGGCTGCCGGTCAGTTTCGGCCTGGTGCCGCTGGCGACGTACATCGCCTCGTGGAGTGGCTGGTTCGCCTCGTCGCTGGGCTGGGACCGGCACTACGCGGCCACCCAGGGCGTGCATACGCCGGTGCTGTCCGCGCTGTACTCGCTGTACGAGTACCACAAGCAGATGCTGCAGTTCGGCGTGGGCCTGAGCACCCACCACCCGTACGAGTCGCAGCCCTGGGACTGGCTGTTCATCACCCGGCCGGTGGCGTACGCCTACACGTGCTACACGGGTCCGACCTCGTACCATGTCTGCCCGACCAGCGGCTACAGCGGGCCCTCGTTCTCGCAGGAAGTGCTGGCCATCGGCACCCCCGCGATCTGGTGGGCGGCCGTCCCGGCGCTGGTCTTCTGCCTGTTCTGGTGGCTGCTGCACCGGGACTGGCGGGCCGGCGCGGTGGTCCTGGCCATGCTCACCGGCTGGGTGACCTGGTTCCCGTTCGTGTCCCGGACCAAGTTCTACTACTACGCGCTCGAGTTCGAGCCGTTCATGATCCTGGCCGTCGTGCTGTGTATCGGGCTCATCATCGGGGCCACCCGCGGCAGCGTGGCCCGCCGTTCCATCGGCGCCGCCATCACCGGTGCCTACCTGCTGGTCGTGCTGCTGAACTTCGTCTACCTGTACCCGATCTTGTCCGGGAAGGTCATTCCCTACGCGTCCTGGCTGTCCCGCATGTGGTACCACGGCTGGATTTGACGCCTTGGCCGGTGCGGTCTGCCCTTTTTGTTGGCAATTTCTGTTCACAATGCCGGCGGGTGACCCGAAACACGGTTCCGCGCTCTTGGCATGAACGGAAACTAGTTGGACAGTAGGCGTCAAGCCGGGGTACTCAGATGTAACGCGCCCGCAAGGCTGTAGACGTTTGTGATTTCCGTTACATTGGCGAGCCTTTCGGCCTTCTCAAACGTCTACTAGTTGGTAGCAACGACAAGCCCGGAGAACACCATGAGCGCAAGCGACGAGGCTGAAGAGAGCCGCGCCCGGTTCGAGCGTGATGTCGTGCCTCAGCTTGGGCAGCTCTATCCGGCAGCCCTGCGCATGACCCGCAACCCGACCGACGCCGAGGATCTCGTCCAGGAGACCTCGGTCAAGGCCTATGCCGCCTTCCACCAGTTCCAGACCGGCACCAACCTCCGGGCCTGGCTCAACCGCATCCTGACCACGACGTTCATCAACGTCTACCGGAAGCGGAAGCGTGAGCCGCAGCAGGCCCTGGGCGGCGACCTGCAGGACTGGCAGATGTCCGCCGACCGGCTGGCCCCGCCGTCCCCGTCCGCCGAGGCCGAGGCGCTGGAGCGGATCACCGACTCGGACCTGCTCCGGGCCCTGCGCGACCTGCCCAACGAGTTCCGCACCGCGGTCTACCTGGCCGACATCGAGGGCTACCCCTACCGCGAGATCGCCGAGATGATGGGCACCCCCATCGGCACCGTCATGTCCCGCCTGCACCGCGGCCGCCGCCGCATCCGCGAGCAGCTGAGCTGATTTAGCCCGGGGGCCCGCTGCGCTCCCGGCCCGCTGCGGCGCGGACCGTGACCGGAGCGCCGTCACCTTGGCCTCACGGGCACCACGCGTTTGAAGATCCATTCCCGGGCAGCAAAATCAGTCGTATTCACTGAAACTGCTGCCCAGCAATGGATCAAGGAACCTATGAGGCCGGTGTGACGCGAGAGCCCCCGCCACTGAGGCCGGTGTGACGCGAGTGCCCCCGCCACGCTTCGGGCACCACTGCGGGTTACGGCGAGCCGATCTGACCGGTCCAGCGAACCGGGCCTTCAGGCCCGGTGAGCGACCGGTAATACGGCCCGCACCACAGCGGGGCGCGAAGCGCAGCGGGGGGTTCCGGGGGGTCGCTCCCCCCGGGCCGGTACCGCTACTTCGGCTGGAAGCGGATGCCGCCGTCGAAGCGGATCACTTCGGCGTTCATGTAGTCGTTCTCGATCAGGGAGCGGACCAGGTGACCGAACTCGGCGGGTTGCCCCATTCGCTTGGGGAAGACCACCGGGGCGGCCAGCTTGGCCTTGAACGCCTCGGCCTCCGCCGGGTCGGCGGAGATCGAGCCGTAGATCGGGGTGTCGATGATGCCCGGGCAGATCGTGTTGACCCGGACCCCGATGACGCTCAGGTCCCGGGCGGCCGGCAGGGTCATGCCGATGATGCCGCCCTTGGAGGCCGAGTACGCGATCTGGCCGGTCTGGCCCTCCAGACCGGCCACCGAGGACGTGTTGACGATCACGCCGCGCTGGCCGTCGGCGTCGGCCGGGTCGGTGCGAGCCATCGCCGCCGCGGCCAGACGCATCAGGTTGAACGTTCCCACCAGGTTGACCGCGATGACCTTCTGGTAGGAGCCCAGATCGTGCGGGCTGCCGTCGCGGCCGACGGTGCGCTGCGCGAAGCCAATGCCCGCGCAGCTCACCGCCACCCGCAGGGGGTGGCCGCTGGCCTCGGCCGCGTCCACCGCCGCCTGGACCGAGGCCTCGTCGGATACGTCCGTCCGGGCGAACCGGCCACCGATCTCCGCGGCGATGGCCTTGCCGCGGTCTTCGTTCAGGTCGGCCACCACCACGTGGGCGCCGGCCGCGGCCAGGTCGCGGGCGGTGGCCTCACCGAGGCCACTCGCACCGCCGGACACGATTGCCGTGACTGCGTTCAGTTCCATGGAACGGAGGATATTGGAGCCCACGGGAACTGCTCGGCGAAGGCCGGCCGCAGATCCGACAGCCACGTGGCCGACGGGTCATAGTGCGCGAAGAACGGCTGCCCGACCAGTTCTGGTTGCCGGGCCTGGATCAGGTGCAGCACGAACACCTGCTGCCCGCCGATCTCGGCCACGCCGTCCACGCAGACCTTGCCGGGGGTGGCCGACATGGACGGCCCGCGGACGGTCCGGCACAGGCCGGACACCTGCGCGTAGGCGTCACGGAAGACCTCGTGCCCGCGGGCCAGCGGCACCGCGAAGTAGTCCTGCGGGCCGGTGTCCCGTTCGACGAACATGTAGTACGGGACCATGCCCATCCGGGCCTGGGTCCGCCACATCTGCGACCAGATGGCCGGGTCGTCGTTGATGGTCCGGATCAGCGGCGCCTGGGTGCGGATGACGGCCCCGGTGTCCCGGATCCGCCGCACCGCCTCGGCCACGACCGGCGGCTCGAGTTCGCGCGGATGGGAGAAGTGGGCCATGAAGGCGAGCGTGCGCCCGGCCGCGCGAACCTCCTCGAACAGCCGCAGGGTGCCGTCCGAGTCGGGATCGGTGACGAACCGCTGCGGCCAGTAGGCCAGCGACTTGGTGCCGATACGGATCGACTCCAGCTGGTCGAGGGCCGGGTCCAGCAGCGGTTCCAGGTAGCGCCGCAGCACGGTCTCACCCATGATCATCGGGTCGCCGCCGGTGATCAGGACGCTGGTCACCTCGGGGTGCGCCCGCAAGTAGGTGACCAGCGCGGGAATGTCGTCCGAGGCCATCTTGAGGTCTGGTTCGTCGACGAACTGGGCCCACCGGAAGCAGTAGGTGCAGTACGCGTGGCAGGTCTGGCCCTGCCGCGGGAAGAACAGCACCGTCTCCGGGTACTTGTGCTGCAGACCCGGCAGCGGCTCGTCGTCCAGGGCCGGCGTGTTGAGGGCCAGCTGACCCGCCGGGTGCGGGTTGAGCCGCATCCGCACCTCGTGAGCCAGGCGGCGTGCCTCGTCCGGTCCCCCCGAGACGAGCGCGGCCGACAGCCGGGCCACGTCATCGGCGGGCAGCATGTCGGGCTGCGGGAACACGAGCCGGTAGATCGGATCATCCGGGGCGCTGGCCCAGTCGATCAGTTGCTCGGTCACATAGGTGTTGGTCCGGAACGGCAGGACCGTGGCGACGGCGCGCACGGCCAGCCGGGTTTCCGCGGGCAGGCCGGCCCGCTCGGTGAGCGTGTCCAGGTGCTTGGCGGTGTAGGCGCGGAACCGGCGGCCCTCGGCCGGCGGACCCGGCTGGACCGGGATGATCTGCTGGACTGAAGTCATACAGCTCCTTTACTGATGATCAGTCGACGGCACCCTTCCTGACGTACGTGAACGCCAGAAGGTTGCCGTGAAACGCCCCGTGCCGGTCTGAGCCGGCTCTCCCCGTGGTCTGTACCCATGCCGTCGGCCGTTGGCGGGAGGACAGCCGGTAGGGTCAGATGCCGCAGAGAATGATACGGCTGGGGCGCCTCGCTGCGGCCGTGAACACGCACGAAATGAGGGGTGCCGTGGCCGAGCTGTCCCCGGCAGGCCCCTCCCCGGCCGATCGTGGTCTGACCGTGGCGGTCGACGCCATGGGCGGTGACCATGCCCCGGCCCAGATCGTGGCGGGCGCGGTCGCGGCCCACCGTGACCTCGGCATCGAAATCATCCTGGCCGGCCAGCCGGGCCCGCTGCTGGCCGAGCTGGCCACCCACGGCGTCTCTTCCGACGAGATCCCCATCGCCCCGGCGGAGGACGTGCTGGGCATGGACGAGGGCGCGCTGGCCATCCGGCGCCGGCCCCGCTCCAGCGTCGCCGTGGCCTGCCAGCTGGTCCGGCGGGGGCAGGCCGAGGCGGTGGTGTCCGCGGGCTCGACCGGCGGGATCCTCACCACCGCCCGGCTCCGGCTGCGGCCGCTGGCGGGCGGGGTGCGACCCGCCCTGGCCGCGGTGCTGCCCACCCTGCCCCGCCCGACCGTGCTCATCGACGTGGGCGCCACCGCCGATCCGAAGCCGGAGATGCTCCTCCAGTTCGCGCAGCTGGGGGTGGCCTACGCCCAGGTCACGCTGGGCATCCAGGCACCCCGGGTGGGCCTGCTGACGATCGGGGCCGAGCCCGGCAAGGGCAACAAGCTGACCCGGGACGCACACCAGCTGCTGGCCGGGGAACCGGCCTACGGGGCGTCGCCGCTGAGCTTCGTGGGCAACATCGAAGGCGGCGACCTGATGGCGGGCAAGGTGGACGTGATCGTCACCGACGGGTTCACCGGCAACGTGGCCCTGAAGACGCTGGAGGGCTCGGTTCGCTTCGCCGCCGCACAGCTGCGGGACACCGTGACCGCGAACCGGGCGGCCCGGGTCGGGGCCGTGCTGCAGCGCCGGGCCTTCCGGGAGCTGGCCGAGCGGCTGGACGCCGAGACCTACGGCGGGGCCGCCCTGCTCGGGCTGGGCGGAACCGTGGTCATCGCGCACGGGGCCAGCACCGCCCGGGGCGTGAAGTCAGCCTGCGTCCTGGCCCGGGACCTGGCCCGCGGCCAGATCGTGGACAAGATCAGGGAACGGCTGGGCCCGGGACGGCCAAGTCACTTCCGCCGCCGCCGCGACTCCGGCCCCGGGCAGTGACTCAGGGAAAGCCCCGCGCGTTCCCAGGCTGTTCCCAGGAACTGCCGGGGGCCGTCCCAGCCTGACCGCCGACACTCACCGGTATGAACGCACTGACTCAGTTCTTCACCGGCCGCCGCAAGTCCATGTACGTGGCGGTGGGTCTGGTCATGGCCGCGCTGATCGGCGGGGGCGGGGCGCTGGCGGGGGCGGCCCTGTCCAGCGCGTCCTCCGGCTCGTCGGCCACCGCGGCCACCCTCAACGCGGCCGTGAGCAGCACGGCCGGCCCGGCCGCGACCACCCCGGCGGCCAAGGCCCGCCGGGCCGCCGCCCTGGTCCGGCTCCGGCGGCTGGGCGGCATGTACGGCCAGGCCTCCTTCCGCGGGAAGGACGGCAGCACCCGGACGCTGGCGTACGAGCGCGGCACCGTGACCTCGGCCGGCGGCAACCTGGTGGTCAAGGCAGCCAATGGCACCACCATGACCTGGAATTACGTGTCGGACACGACCGTGCGCCAGGCGGGACAGAAGGTCAGCCGATCGGACCTGGCCAGCGGCCAGCACGTCCTGGTGGCGGGGCCGGTCAGCTCCGGCAGTCGCGACGCCCGGGTGGTCATCGTGGCCAAGCCGAAGGCGGCAGGATCTGGCCGCACGCCGTCGGCGGCGCCGTCCTCATCGGCGGGCACCAGTTCCAGCTGACCCGGGCTGGGCGAGGACGTTCCCGGCGGTGGAAAGGGCCGCCGGGAACGCTGCCTTTGAAAATGTGAATTCCGGAACAGATTTCTTACGAAAGATATTGATAAGCATTTGCCGATCACCCTGCACTGCTTCCGCTAAACCACGTAAGCGAAATGTGAACTCTAGAACAGACCGCTTACAGGGGGCCTGGAAATACGCTCGCCGTCCGCAATTCCGGTGCACGCTGACTGCCATGAACAAGGACGAGCCGATCTTCGGCCGCCCGGCAAGTCACCGGAAAGCAAAGTCGATGGGCCAGCGTGGCGGACGCGGGTCCCAGGCAAGGAGGCAGGGATGATGGGCCGCAATCAGCGCCGTCCGGCTGGCCGCCGGGGCAGCAAGCTCAAGGCGCGTCTCGGCATCGCGACCGCGGTCGTGGTCGGCGGGGGCGCGATCGGCGCGGTGGCGATGGCCACCACGAGCCACCCCAGCGCAACCAAGGTTCAATCGGCCAGCTACAACAGCGGCTATTCGAACTGGTCCAACCAGGGAAATGTGCTCAATGCTGGGCTCAGTGATTACTCGTGGTCGCACAGTCGCGCGATGACGATGTTCTCGCACCTGACTGACAGCAATCACCTGACGCAGATGTGGCACGGCCACAGCATGCTGGCCTTCGAGCGTGGCCGCGTGGTTCTGGCCACCAAGAACTTCGTGCTGGTCCGTTCGGCCAGCGGGAAGCTCAACGTGTGGTGGCTGTCGCACGGCACCAAGGTGACCAACGTGGCCTCGAGCATGACCGGCACCACCGCGATGACCGGCAGCAGGGCGGCCGCCACGGCCGCGATGGCCGGCCAGATGGCTCCGGCCACCAATATGCTGACGGGCAACATGATGACCCCCAGCATGACCGGCACCATGTTGACCGCGCAGCAAATGCTGGCGCCGACCACCCAGACGGTCTCGGTGAACATCGCCGGCACCGGCATCACGATCTCGGTCACCGTCACCAACAACATGGCCATGGTCTGGCAGAACGGGCAGACCAGCGGCATGTGGTGGAAGCAGCCCGCCACCATGATGGCGGCCGGCCTGCAGCGCGGCGACCTGGTCTTCATCGCGGGCACCCGGTCCGACTGGGCCCTGCACGCCAAGGTGATCCTGGTCGAGAAGGCCGCGACCACCACGACCACTCCCACCGTCGCCCCGAGCATGACCATGACCCCGACCCCGACCGCCACGCCGAGCATGACCGTGGCCCCGACCGCCCCCGCCATGGGGGCCACCCCCACACCGAGCATGACCAGCAGCGTCGCCCCGGGCTCGGGAGGTACGCACTCCTGATCTCCGGTACGCCGGGCCACCCGTCTCCCACGGGTGGCCCGGCGTAGCCCGTGGTCAGGGCCACGGGCGGAATGAGTAAAAATAGAGCGGGACGCCATGGCAGAGAGCAAGCACATTCCGACCGTGCTCGTCGTCGACGACGAGCCGAACATCCGTGAGCTGGTGCAGGTCGCACTGACCTTCCACGGCTGCACCGTGCTGACCGCCGCCACCGGCCAGGGTGCACTGGGCGAAGCGGAAGCGAACCAGCCCGACCTGATCGTGCTGGACGTGGTCCTGCCCGACCTGGACGGATTCGAGGTCTGCCGTCGGCTCCGGGCCCGCGGCGACGACGTGCCGATCATCTTCCTCACCGCCCGCGACACCTCGTCCGACACCGTTCAGGGCCTGGCCCTGGGCGGCGACGACTACGTGACCAAGCCGTTCTCGGTCGAGGCCCTGGTGGCCCGGATCCGGGCCGTGCTCCGGCGGGCGGCCCGGGCCGAGGACAGTGAGCCGGACGAGGCCGCCACCTTGCGGGCCGGGGACCTGGAGCTGGACGAGTCGCGCTGGCTGGTCCAGCGGGCCGGTACCCCGGTGGAGCTGTCGCCCACCGAGTTCCGGTTGCTGGCGTTCCTGATGCGGCACCAGGGCCGGGTGCTGACCCGGGCCCAGCTGCTGGAGAACGTGTGGGGCTGGGACTATGCGGGCCAGTCCCAGATCGTGGAGACCTACGTCAGCTACCTGCGGCGCAAGCTCGATCCGCTCGGGCCGCCGCTGATCCACACGCAACGCGGCGTGGGCTACACCTTGCGGCCCCCGCAGCCCGCTCCGGACCACGCCAGCTCCATGAGATGACCGCGCCCGCCCGGCTGTCGCTGCGCGCCCGGCTGCTGGCCGGCCTGATCGCGGTGACGGCCGTGTTCCTGATCATCATGGGCACGGTCAGCGCCTTCGTGGTCAGCGGCCACCTGGAGGCGCAGTTCGACGACAGCCTGCTGGCCCACCTGGGGGAGACGCCGACTCAGCTGGAAGCCAGCCCGGCCGACGCGCTGGCCTTCGTGGGCCTGCGGGGCCGGGTCGTGCCGTACGACAACGGCTCTCCGAACAGCAGCGCGCTCGCGGCCGGGCTGAACACCCTGGGGGTGCTGCCGATCAGGCAGCACGTCCGGGCCCACACCGTGTTCAGGCTGCCCGGTGGCAGCGGCCTGGCCGCGGCCGGCCGACGGGTCTCGGCGGCGGGCCTGACCGGCTACATGATCATCGCCGAGCCGCACCGCCGGGTCGCCGACGGCGTCCGCAGCCTGATCGTGGCCGAGCTGATCACCGGCTGCGCCCTGCTGGCCCTGCTGGCCGCCGGGGGGCGGTGGCTGATCGGCCGGGGCCTCGGCCCGCTGAACCAGATGGCCACCACCGCCCAGCGCATCACCACTCAGGGCGACCTGACCGCCCGGATGCCCGATCCCGGTGACCACGCCGAGGTGGGCGGGCTGGCCGACGCGATCAACACCATGCTGGACCGGATCCAGCAGGCGTTCAGCGCCCGGCTCCAGTCGGAGCAGAAGGTCCGCCAGTTCGCGGCCGACGCCTCGCACGAGCTGCGGACGCCGCTGACCACCATCCGCGGGTACGCCGAACTGTACGGGCAGGGTGCGCTGGGCCCCGATCAGCTGCCCACCGCGATGCGACGGATCGACCAGGAATCGGTGCGGATGAGCAGGCTGGTGGCCGAGCTGCTGGAGCTGGCCCGGCTGGACCGCAGCTCCTCGCTCACGCTGACCGAGACCGATCTGGCCCTGCTGGTCCGCGACGCCGCGGCCGACGCGGGCGCGGTGGAACCGGACCGGCCGATCTCGGTGCAGGCTCCGGACCGGCTGGTGGTGGTGGCCGACGAACCGCGGATCCGCCAGGTCCTGGCCAACCTGCTGGCCAACGTGCGCGAGCACACTCCGCCCGAAACCCCGGTCGCGCTGCGGCTCACCGCCCCGCCGGGCGGCGCCCTGATCGAGGTGGAGGACTCCGGTCCCGGCCTGACCGAGGCCGACGCGGCGCGGGCCTTCGACCGGTTCCACCGCGGGGCCCGGGACGGCCAGAGCAGCAACGGCGGCAGTGGCCTGGGGCTGTCGATCGTCCAGGCCATCGCGACCGCGCACAACGGTCACGCCGAGCTGACCTCGACGCCAGGGCAGGGCACTCTGGTCCGTATCTGGCTCCCCGCGGGCCCGGTGACGTAGTCTGGGTGAAGAGCAATTGCGTCACCGACGCGTTACTGAGGAGGAACGTGACCGGGGTCATCCTGCTGCTCTTCCTGGCCGTTCTCGTCGCTTTCTTCTGGCAGAAGCTGCGTAAGCGCGCGGGCCTGGGCGTCTCGTCCAAGACCTGGATGGGCGTGATCTGCGTCTTCGTGCTGGTGGTGGCGCTGCTGTACGCGAACAGCGTCGGCCACGGCCACTGATCAGGCCGGCCGGGCCTGCCCGCCGTCGATCGGCACCTCGAACCACACGGCCTTACCGTTGCGGGTCGGTCGCGACCCCCAGCGAGTGGCGAGCTGCTCGACCAGGTAGAGGCCGCGGCCACCTTCGTCGCTCTCTTCCGCGGTCCGGATCCGCGGCAGCCGCATGTCGGCGTCGAACACCTCCACCCAGACCGCCGATGAGCCGCGGCGCAGCCGCATGGCGAAGTCCTGGGGGGCACTGAACGGCGGCCGCCCCGGGATCGCGGCCGGAACCGGTAGCTCCCAGGTGCCCGCGGGTACCGGGCCCGTGGACCCGCCCGCGACCGCTCCGCCCGCCACCGCTCCGGCCGTGACCGGCGGAACCGGGACCGTCGGGGCCGGGTCCAGGTCGAAGTCCTCCAGGCCCCGGCGCGGGCTGGCCGCGGCCGCGGTGTGCAGCACCGCGTTGGTCACCACCTCGGACACCAGCAGGCAGGCCAGCTCGGCCTGGGCGCTGTCCATGCCCCAGTCCTGGAACGTGTCCAGCGCCATCCGGCGCGCCTCGGACACCATGACCGGCTCGGCCGGGAACACCCGCTCGCGGGCGTCCAGCTCGTCCGGCAGCGACCGGACCACCACGATGGCCATGTCGTCGTCGATGTCGCCCGGCACCGACTCTTCGGCGGCGCGGGCGATGCGGTCGGCGCTGCCCCCGGCGGCGGCGCTCACCGCGTCGCACAGCATGGCCAGCGCCTCGTCCTCGGTGTAGTGGCCGGCCCCGTCGGCCCGGGCCCGGCGATCGGTCAGGCCGTCGGTGTACAGCACCAGCGTGGCCCCGGCGGGCAGGATCAGGCTTTCTTCCTTGTAGGTGGGGAGCCCGCTGATGCCCTGGCCGCGCACGCCGAGCAGCACGCCCTTGTCCCCCACGTCGAGCTGGCTGGTCCGGCCGCCGTCCACCAGCAGCGGCGCGTCGTGGCCGGCGTTGGCGAAGGTCAGCTCGCGGGTCCACGGGTCGTACACGAAGTAGGTGCAGCTGCAGGTGGGGGCGCCGGGAGCCCGGGGATCGGCGCCCGCCGGGACCATCGTGCGGCACCACTCGTCGAGCTTGCGGAGGATGTCGGCCGGGGCCTTCTCGTCCTGGGCGAAGGCCCGCAGCGCGGCGCGCAGCTGGCCCATCACCGCCGCCGCCCGGGCCCCGCGGCCCTCGACGTCACCGATGACGATGCCGACCCGCCCGGCGGCCAGCGGGATCACGTCGTACCAGTCCCCGCCGACCTGGGTCTGGATGCCCTGGCCGTGCGTTTCCAGCGGCTCGGCCGGGACGTAGCGGCAGGCCACCTCCAGGCCGTCCAGCCGGGGCAGCGCCTGGGGCAGCAGGCTCTCCTGGAAGGCCAGCGCGGTCCGCCGCTCGGCCTCGAACAGCATGGCGTTGTCGATCGCGATCGCGATCCGGCTGGCGATGGCCCCGAACAGGTCCCGGTCGTCGGTACCGTAGCGGCGGCCGTTCCGGTCGGTCAGGCCGGACAGGGCCAGGCTCATCACGCCCAGCAGCTCGCCACGGGCGTACAGCGGAAGGGCGATCACCGACACCATGGCCACCGCGCGGCTGGCCCGCATGCTGTCGGCCGAGGGCGCCGGGTAGTCCTCCTCGGCCAGCTCAGCCACCACGACGATCTCGCCGCGGGCCATCGCCTGCTGGCAGAAATGCCCTTCCGGGTAGCCGACCGGCGCGCCCACCGGGGTCCAGGCCCCGGGCGGCGGTTCCCAGCCGTGCGCGTTGGTCTGGACCCGGCGGACCAGCTTGTCGCCCTGGAACAGGTCGATGAAGCAGTGGTCGGCGAACTGCGGGACCAGCATCTCGGTGACGTGGCGCAGGGTGGCGTCCAGCTCGAGCGAACCGCCCAGCTTCTCGCCGATCCGTTCCAGCAGCCCGATCCGGTTCCGCTCGGCCAGCGTGCCCCGGCCCGCCTTGCGGGCGAACACGCAGATGCCGTCCACGGCCCCGGACGGGTGCCGCAGCGGCACCGCGTAGGCGCGGATCAGGCGGCTGGAGCCGTCCCGGCCCGGGCTGACGAACGTCCCTTCCCAGGTCCGGCCGTGCAGCACGCTGCCCGCCAGCTCGGTGACCTTGTCCTGGTCCTCGGCGAAGCCGATGCTGAGCACGGACCGGCCGATGAGGGAGGCGGCGTCACCGGGCACGTTCAGCAGGCGCAGGGCGTAGGCGTTGACGTAGAGCAGGTTGGTGCGCCGGTCGGTGACGATGACCGCCATCTCGGCCTGGTCGAGCAGCATCGCCGCGGGCAGAAACGACTCCCCCGCGTCCGGCCAGGGGTTCATGCGGTGGCCCGGTGGCCGGCCCGGCCAACATCACCGGGGCATACGCCGGCCGGCGCACGGGCGCCGCGGTTACGTCCGGGACACAAACACGTGCGCGGCGATCTCGCGAGGCAGTTCCGCCTCGGTTCCATCAGCGCTGTCGTCACACGTCACTCGCACACCATCGTCGCTTGCCGCGAGCATTACCTCACGTCCGGGTTGTATCCCGGTGCGCTTGAGTTTAAGCATCAGAGCGAGATCGCTTTGGATCTGTTCGCTAATCCGCTCGATCACCACGGGCGCTGGATCCCGGGACGCGGCATTTGTCATTGCTTCGTCGGCCCCGCCGGCCGAGCCCTCGGCCTTTTCCTTGGCCTCGGGGGCAAAGCCCAGCTCATCGAGGCCGGGGATGACGTTGCCGTGCGGACAGCGGACCGGGTACCCGAGCATTTCGAACAAACGGCGCTCGACGCTTTCCGAAATCACGTGCTCCCACCGGCAGGCCTCGATGTGGACCTCTTCCCAGGGCAATTCGATGACGCTGACCAGCAGGCATTCGGCCAGCCGGTGCTTGCGCATGACCCGGGTGGCCAGCGTCCGGCCATGGTCGCTGAGGGTCAGGTGGCGATCCCCGGCCACGTGCAGCAGCCCGTCGCGTTCCATCCTGGCCACGGTCTGGCTGACGGTCGGCCCGCTCTGAGCGAGCCGCTCGGCGATACGCGCGCGCAACGGGACGATCCCCTCCTCTTCGAGTTCGAAGACGGTACGGAGATACATCTCGGTGGTGTCGATAAGCCCCTGGGCGGTCACGTGCTCATTCCTCCTGCTGTGATGCTATGCCGCCGCGGGCCCCCCGTGTACCAGGCGCGGCGGCACCCCCCGGCAACCTCGCCGGGCCATTCAGGGTGAAACCCGTTCAATGACCCACTCACCTGCGGTTCGGCGGTAGCGGAGCCGGTCGTGGAGCCGGCTCTCGCGTGACTGCCAGAATTCGATTATTTGCGGCTCGAGGCGGTACCCGCCCCAGAAATCAGGCATGGGCACCTCGGAACCGTCCGGCCAGCGCCGCTCGAGCTCGGCGACACGGTCGTCCAGCACCGCCCGCGAGGCGATCACCTGGGACTGCCGGCTGGCCCAGGCCCCGAGCTGGGAACCGCGCCCCCGGGAGTGAAAGTACGGTTCGCTCTGCTCGGTGGACAGGGCCGTCACGGTTCCTTCGATGGTCACCTGACGTCCGAGGCCATACCAGGGAAACAGCACGCAGGCCCACGAATTCCCGGCCAGGTCGGTGCCCTTGCGGGAGGTCCGGTTGGTGTAGAACACGAAGCCGTCCGGGCCGTGCGCCTTGAGCAGGACCGTCCGGCACCGGGTGTGCGCCTCCGCCGACGCGGTGGCCAGCACCATGGCGTTCGGTTCGGGCAGTCCGGCCGCCACGGCGTCGTCGAACCAGCGGGAGAACTGCTCGGCCGGGCTGGCCGCCAGCATGTCCTCGGAGAACGTACGGGTGGTGTCCATCGGTAACGTGACCCCTCGGCAGCGGTAAAAATGAGGATCCATGCAGCTCCGGCCGCACGTCACCCGCAAAGTATGGAGGTTGTTCACAACTGGTGAAGAAGCTCAGTCGTTTCCATAAGTAACGATCCTCACATCGTTCGCGGGTATCGCAAGGTAGCTGTGGAGATATTGAATAAGAGAACCGAGATATAGCGCGGCTTCAGGCCCGCGCGGTCCTCTCGCGGCCCTCATCGGGGTGCGGGCAATTGTGCATCCCTGCGGGCCACGACTGGGCCGTACGGCGATCGGCGCCCCGGATGTACCGCCCCGGCGCACGAGCCGGCGCGCCATCCCGCCATGAAGAGGAGAGACACCGATGTCCGACTTCAAGCCTGGACTCGAAGGCGTGATCGCCTTCGAGTCAGAGATCGCCGAACCTGACAAGGAGGGCGGCTCGCTCCGTTACCGCGGGGTGGATATCGAAGAGCTGGTCGGCCACGTTTCGTTCGGCCACGTGTGGGGCCTGCTGGTGGACAACTCGTTCACCCCGGGCCTGCCCGCCGCCGAGGCGTACAACCTGCCCGTGCACTCGGGCGACGTTCGCGTCGACGTACAGGCCGCGCTGGCCACCCTGGCCCCGATCTGGGGCATCAAGCAACTGCTCGACAGCGACGACCAGGAAACCCGCGACAACCTGGCCCGGATCACGGCCACCGCGCTGTCGTTCGTGGCCCAGTCCGCGCGCGGACTCGGCCAGCCCGCCGTCCCGCAGAGCCGGATCGACGAGGGCAAGACGGCCGCCGAGCAGTTCATGATCCGCTGGCGCGGCGACCCCGACCCGCGGCACGTCAAGGCGGTCGACGCCTACTGGACCTCGGCCGCCGAGCACGGCATGAACGCTTCCACGTTCACCAGCCGGGTCATCGCCTCCACCGGCGCCGACGTGGCCGCGGCCATGTCCGGGGCGATCGGCGCCATGTCCGGCCCGCTGCACGGCGGGGCCCCGGCCCGGGTGCTGGGCATGATCTCGGAAGTCGAGCAGTCGGGCGACGCCGAGGCCTGGGTCAAGCAGGCCCTGGACAAGCACGAGCGGCTGATGGGCTTCGGGCACCGGGTCTACCGGGCCGAGGACCCGCGGGCCCGGGTGCTCCGGCGGACCGCCAAGGAGCTCGGCTCGCCCCGCTACGAAGTGGCCCTGGCCCTGGAGAACGCGGCCCTGGCCGAGCTGCGGGCCCGCCGCCCCGACCGGGTGCTCGAGACCAACGTGGAGTTCTGGGCCGCGCTGGTGCTCGACTTCGCCGAGATCCCGCCGAACATGTTCACCTCGATGTTCACCTGCGCCCGCACCGCCGGCTGGTCGGCGCACATCCTGGAGGAGAAGCGCACCGGCCGGCTGATCCGGCCGAGTTCGCGTTACGTCGGTCCCTCGGCCCGCCCGGTGCGGGACGTCCAGGGTGCCGACGAGGTGCTCGACAAGGACGTCTGAGGCGAGTCCGGGCGCGGGCAGCGGGGCCTTAACCCGTTGCCCGGCCCGGATAGGCTGGCCTGGTGACCAGCCCCGTCATCCCCGCGCAGCTCAAGCCCGCCGACGGCCGGTTCGGCAGCGGGCCGTCCAAGGTCCGTGCGGAGCAACTCGAGGCCCTCAGCCGCTCCGGCGCCGAATACCTGGGCACCTCGCACCGGCAGGCCCCGGTGCGTTCGCTGGTCGGCCGGATCCGGTCCGGCCTGACCGACCTGTTCCGCCTGCCAGCGGACTACCAGGTGGTCCTGGGCAACGGCGGCACCAACGCGTTCTGGGACATCGCCGCCTTCGGCCTGATCCGCTCGCGCTCCCAGCACTTCACGTTCGGCGAGTTCTCGTCCAAGTTCGCCTCGGTGGCCACCCGCGCGCCCTGGCTGGCCGAGCCGGCCGTGACCCGGGCCGAGCCGGGCGCCCATCCCGAGCTGATCCCGGCCCCGGGTGCCGACGTGTACGCGCTGACCCACAACGAGACCTCGACCGGCGTGGCCATGCCGGTCCGCCGGATCCCCGGGGCCGACCCGGGTGCCCTGGTCCTGGTCGACGCGACCAGCGCCGCGGGCGGCCTGGAGGTCGACCCGGCCGAGTTCGACGTGTACTACTTCGCACCCCAGAAGTGCTTCGCGTCCGACGGCGGCCTGTGGCTGGCCCTGATGTCCCCGGCCGCCCTGGACCGGGTGGCCGAGATCGCGGACAGCGGACGGTACGTCCCGGACTTCCTCTCGCTGCCGCTGGCCGTCGACAACTCGGCCAAGAACCAGACCCTCAACACCCCCGCGGTGGCCACCCTGTTCCTGCTGGCCAATCAGATCGACTGGATGCTGGCCCAGGGAGGACTGCCCTGGGCCGCCGCCCGCAGCGCCGACTCGGCCCGCATCCTGTACACGTGGGCCGAGAAGACCCCCTGGACCACCCCGTTCGTGGCCGACCCCGGCCAGCGCTCCCCGCTGGTCGGCACCATCGACTTCACGGCTGAGGTCGACGCCGCCGCGGTGGCCGCGACCTTGCGCGCCAACGGCATCGTCGACACCGAGCCGTACCGCAAGCTGGGCCGCAACCAGCTCCGCATCGGCATGTACCCCGCGGTCGACCCGGCCGACGTCGAAGCCCTCACCACCTGCATCGACTACGTGGTCGAACACCTCTAGCCGGTACGGCTGGACCTACGACGCCTCGGTCGCGTCCGGGAACGAATGGTGCTCATGAGTCACCGTCCAGCGGCCAGCCAGCTTGCGCAGGCCGATGGTCAGCCGTAGCCGCTGCCCGGGATCACGCTCGAACTGCTCCGGGGTGCCGCAGCGCAGCAACGCGAACGCGAACGCGACCTCGGGGCCGGCCGTCACCGTCAGCGATTCGATCTCGAACACCGCACCGGACGCCTGCCACTCGAAGAATCCGGGCCAGGTCTCGCGGTAGGCGTCGATGCCGCGCACACCCTGCTGGGGCGGCGGGACGTCGAACATGACGATGTCCGGGTCGTGGTCCGCCAGCACGGTGGCCAGGTCGCCGTGGTGCACGGCGGCGGCCCAGCGCTCGATCAGCTCGCGGACCTGCTGCTCGTCGGTCATGGTCGTTCCCTTCGTGGACGGTTCACGATGGTGGAACCCGGCCCGGCGCCCACATTCATCGCGCTGTTGCGTCCCCCTGGGCACAATGGGCGCATGACCGCTCCGGCCGCCCTCCTCGCCGCCGCGCGGTCCGGTGACAGCGACGCCTTCGAGCAGCTGGTGGACCCCTACCGCGGCGAGCTGCAGGCCCATTGCTACCGGATGCTCGGCTCGCTGCACGACGCGGAGGATGTGCTGCAGGAGACGCTCGTGCGGGCCTGGCGTAACCTCGGCCGCTTCGACGACCGTGGCTTCATCCGCGCCTGGCTCTACAAGATCGCGACCAACCGGTGCCTCACCGCCATCGAGCGGCGCGGGCGGCGCGAACTGCCCGCCGATGTCGCCTCCGGGACGCCCACCGCCGAGATCGTCTGGCTTGAGCCCTACCCCGACAACGCGCCCGAGGCTCAGTACCTGGCCCGGGAGAGCATCGAGCTGGCGTACGTGGCCGCGCTCCAGCACCTGTCCGCGATCCAGCGGGCGGTCCTGATCCTGCGTGAGGTCCTCGGCTTCTCCGCGGCTGAAGTGGCCAGCCAGCTGGACACGTCCCCGGCCTCGGTCAACAGCGCGCTGCAGCGGGCCCGGAAGGCGGTTGGATCGGGGGTGCCCACCCAGCAGTCCGCGCTGCGTGACCTGGGGGACGCGGCCGTCGCGGCTATCGCCGCCCGCTGGGCCGATGCCTGGCAGTCCGGCGACGTGGAGGCGATCGTGGCCATGCTGGCCGATGACGCCCGCTACGAAATGCCGCCGCGGCCCGAGTGGTATCGCGGCCGGGACCAGATCCGCGCCTTCCTGGCCGGCGGCCCGCTGCGATCGCGCTGGCGGTTCCGGCCCGCCACCGCCAACGGCCAGCTCGCGTTCGGCACCTACCTGTGGGACGACGCGGCCGGGGCCTATGTACCCGGCGGCCTCGACGTCCTCACGCTGCGGGACGGATACGTCGCCGCAGTCACGGCTTTCCTCACCGCCGACCTCACCCGCTTCGGGCTGCCGCCCCGGCTTGGCCCAGGAACGCCGTCAGCTCCGCGTTGAAGCGGGCTTGGTCTTCCAGGTTGGGCAGGTGGCCGATCCCGGGCAGGGTGACCCGGTGGGGGTGGCGCAGGTCGGCGGCGAGCCGGTCGGTGATCTCGGCCGTCGAGTAGCCGTCACGATCGCCGGTCAGGACCAGGGCCGGGAGGTCCAGCTCGCGCAGGATCGGGCGGTAGTCGGGGCGTTCGGCCCGGCCGCGCAGGGCGGCCGCGGCGCCGCGGGGATCGGTGGCCAGCATCATGGTCATGACCAGACCGGACACGGCCGGGTCCACGCCGGGGCCGAACAGCCGGGCGGCCATGTCCTGGGCCAGCGGGCCGATGCCGTCCCGCTCGGCCTGGGATGCCCGGGCCAGCCGGTCGGCCCGCTCGGCCTCGGTCACCGGCTCGGCGGTGGTGGCGACCAGGCCCAGCGCCCACCAGCGGGCCGGATCGGCCCCGGCCAGCTCCATGGCGACCAAGCCGCCCATGCTCAGGCCGACCACGGCCGCCCGGGACACCCCCCGCCGGTCCAGCAGCCGGGCCACGTCGGCGGCCAGCTGGCCCATGGGCACGGTGCCCGGGGTGACCGGGCTGTCGCCGTAACCACGCAGGTCCGGCGCTATCACCCGGTAGGTGCCGGCCAGCGCGGCCAGCTGGGGCGCCCACATCGACCGGTTGAACGGATGGCCGTGGATGAGGACCACGGCGGGCCCGGTACCGGCTTCGTCGCAGGCAAGCTCGACCACGTCCACGGGCCGATCGTATCCGCCGGGGCCGCCCTCCCCCACGGGGAGACTCCGGCCGCGAACTCGCCCTTGACCCTCCCGCGCCGGGAGCACCGAAGGTGAAGGAAAGATACCGGCGAAACGCGCCGGGTTCACCACCGGGAGGACCAGTCATGAGCACCGAGCTGAGTGGGATCGTCGCCGAGCACCTCGCCGCCGTCAACCGGTTCGACCTCGACGCCATCGTGGCCACGTTCGCCGAGGACGCCTACGTCAACGACGCCCACCGGGAGATCAACGGCCGCGACGCCATCCGGCGCTGGGCGGCCAAGGAGATGGTGGGCGACAAGGTCACCCTGGACGTGCAGGAGGTCATCGACCACCACGGCGACGTCATCGTCCGGGCCGCCTACGACGGCGACTACGACAAGACCGGCCTGCCCGACCCGCTGGTCATGTCGAACTACTTCGGCGTGCGGGACGGCCGGATCGTGAGCCTGGCCGTCATCCGTAACACCCCGTCGCCGTACTGACCGGACCCGTACTGACCAGCTCAGCGCACCAGCGCGCCGATGACCACGGTGAGCACGAGCAACGTGAGCACCGCGGGCAGCAACCACCGGGGTACTCGGGTCATGGTCTGAGCGTATCGCCGCCCGGGCCCGGGCCGAGGGGCCAGCCGCCGATCGTGGTGTAGCGGGGCTGGCCACCCAGGTGGCTTTCGATCAGCTGGACGTGCCCGACCCGCCAGGACGGCCCCGTGTACGGGCTCAGGGTAGTGACCAGATCGCGGACGTCAGCCGTGGTCCGGGCGTAGGCCAGGGTGAGGTGCGGACTGAATTGGCGGCCGGCATCGGGCGGGGCCGCTCCGGCCTGGGTTGCCGCGGCGGCCACCGAAGCGGCCAGCGCGGCCAGCGCGGAGCGGTCGCCGTCCAGCCCGGACCACAGCACCCGGGCCCGGGCGGCCGCCACGGGAAACGCGCCCGCCCCGGACAGGGCCAGCGAAAACGGCTGGTGCCGGGCGGCGGCCCGCTCCAACCGGGAGACCAGCCGTCCGGTTACCGGCCCGGGCACGTTGCCGAGGAAGGCCAGCGTGATGTGCCAGTCCTCCAGCCCGGTCCAGCGCAGGTCACGGCGGCCACCCCGGCCGGCCCGCGCCGCGGCGACCGCGGCGTCCAGATCGCTGAGCACCCCGGCCGGCGGCGTCACCGCGACGAACAGTCTCACCCGAACATTCTCGGGCTCAGGCGGCGGCGCGGGGGTCTGCTTCTGGAGCCGGCGGCAGCAGCCGGCGGGGGCGCAGCTGGGTCAGCGGCCGCAGCCCGTCGCGCACCGTGGTCCCGGTGATCCGGCTGAGCACCAGGCCGACCGCGATGGCCGCCAGGGCCGAGACCACCCCGCCGGAAATCAGGCTCATCCGGGCGCCGAACTGCTCGGCGATCCAGCCGACCAGCGGCGAACCGATCGGCGCA
This sequence comes from uncultured Actinomycetes bacterium, assembly GCA_963828445.1. Classification (GTDB taxonomy): domain Bacteria; phylum Actinomycetota; class Actinomycetes; order Streptosporangiales; family Streptosporangiaceae; genus Bog-532. The sequence continues at coordinate 50,637 of CAWHFP010000015.1, read as the reverse complement.
CCGCCCAGGAACACCAGCATGTACACGCCCATGACCCGGCCGCGCATCTGCGGCTTGGTGCCGAGCTGGATGGCCGAGTTCGCCGCCGTGGTGTACAGCACCAGGGCCAGGCCGGTGGGGATCAGCAGAAGCAGGAACGTCCAGTAGAAGGGCATCAGGCCGGCCGCGACTTCGAGAACGCCGAAGGCCAGGGCCACCGCGACCTGAAGCCGTACCGATGGCCGGCGGCGCCGGGCCGCGATCAGCGCCCCGCCCAGGGCCCCGGCGGCGAAGGCGGTCGAGGCCAGCCCGAAGGCGCCCGCGCCGGTGTGGAAGACACCCTTGGACATCAGGGCCGTGGTGACCTGGAAGTTCATGCCGAACGTGGCCACGAAGAACAGCATCGTCAACGGCAGCCAGATCCGCGGTTCGCCCTTGAGGTAGCTCAGCGCCTCCCGCAGCTGGCCCTTGTGCCGCGCCATCCGCTTGACCGGGTTCAGGTCCGCGGTACGCATCAGCAGCAGGCCGGTGATGACCGCACCGTAGGAGACCGCGTTGAGCAGGAACGCGGTGGGGGTGCCGACCAGGCTGATCACGATCCCGGCCACGGCCGGCCCGGCGATACGGGCCAGGTTGAAGATGGCACTGTTCAGGGCGATCGCGTTGGACATGTCGGCCTGCCCGACCATCTCGGTGACGAACGACTGCCGGGTCGGGTTGTCCACCACCGTCACCATGCCGAGCGCCAGGCACAGCACGTACACGTGCCACAGCCGGACGGTCCCGGTGATGGCCAGCAGGCCGAGGATCAGCGCGAGGCCACCCATCAGGGCCTGAGTCAGGAGCAACACGCGACGCTTGGGGAAGCGGTCGGCGATCGAGCCGCCCCACAGGCTGAACAGCAGCATGGGCAGGAACTGCAGTCCCGCGGCGATGCCGAGAGCGGAGCCGCTGCCGTGGGAAAGCTCCAGCACCAGCCAGTCCTGCGCGGTCCGCTGCATCCAGGTCCCGCTGTTGGACACCACCTGGCCGGCCGCGAAGAGCCGGTAGTTGCGGTTCCGGAGCGAGGTGAACATCCGGCCGCGAGCGCGCTTCGGCTCGGCCGTGACCGGGCTCAGGCCTGGCTGAGCTTCTCCAGAATCGGCGCGGCCGCCCGTAGCGTCGCCCGTTCCTGCGGGCTCAGCTCCTTGAGCCGCTTGGCCAGCCAGGCGTCCCGGCGACGGCGCGCCCGCTGCACCACGGACCGGCCCTCGTCGGTCACGGTCAGCACCACCTGGCGCCGGTCGGTCAGGTGCGGGGCCCGCATCACCAGGCCGCGCTCCCCCAGCACCGCGATCACGCGGGTCATCGAGGGTGGCTGCACCTTCTCGTGCTCGGCCAGCTCGCCGGGAGTCATGCCCTGATCCGAATGCCGCTCCAGCGCGGAGAGGGCGGCGAACTGCGTGTCGGACAGCTCCGACTCCGGAGTGCCCTGCGCCGTGCGCTCGACCCTGAGCCGCCGCGCGAGCCTGCTTACTGAAATTCGCAGCGCGGTAGCCAGGCCCACGTCGGACCTGGTCTGGGCTGTGCTTGCCTGGGTGAGTGTCATTTTGATTAGCCTGAGTCATTACTTTTGCTAACGATATGCGGGAGCCGGACATTCCGCAAACCGAGAGCGCACGGACCGGCCACGGGCATCTGCGGCAGGGTGGTCCAAGTACACCACGGGCACCAGCCGCCGCACTATTAATCGAGCCCAACCACGTAACCTGGCCAGGTGGCTCCCACCCGCCGTACCCCGCCGCCGCCGCTGGAGGGCAACGACCGGCTGATCACCGCGGTCATCACCGCGGGCTGGGCCGTGGCCCTGGTCGTCGTGCTCATCGTGCGCAGCAGCCTGCCCGCGGGTGAGCGCTGGTGGGTCTGGACCTGCGTGGCCGGCCTGGTGTTCGGCGGCTTCGGGCTGTGGTACGTGCCGCACCTGCAGCGCCGCCGGGCCGCGATGGCCGAGCGGCGGACGGCGGGCCGGGCCCCCGAAGCCGGTCTACCGGACGCCGGCGCGGCGGCCGGAAGTCAGGACTCGCCGCTGAACGACTCGAACACCGTCTCGTCCAGCGAGACCCCGGGCAGGTCCACCAAGTCGTAGCCGAACTCGTCGACCACCGGCGAGGCGGCCTGGTTCTGGGTCTCGGCCAGGACGGCTTCCGAATGCGCGCCGCAGCCGTGGTCGCCGGACACGATCCGGCCGTCGTCGGGCGCGTAGGCGTTGGCGCAGCCGCCGAACACCTGACCCAGCACCCCGCTCAGCGGGACGAAGAACCCGCAGCTGGCGCACGTCGCGGGGGCCGCCCGGGCCACCGGAGCGTGCGGGCCGTGCTCGCCGTCGTACCAGCGCTCCGCGGTTTCGTCCCGGCCGTCCAGGGACAGCACGCGGGCCCGCCCCGGGAAGACCGGCGTCGGCGCCTGGTGAGCCCCGCGCGGATCGGCGACCTCGGCCGGGCCGTCCAGGTACCAGTCGACCACGGCGTTGTCCCCGGCCAGCATGACCATGGGGACCAGCCGGTCGTCGTCCTCACCCGAGGGCAGCAGGTCCCCCACGCCCAGGTCACCGGGCTGCAGCCGGTCCCGCCAGGGCACCCAGGCGGGCGCCAGCAGCGCATCCGGGCCCGGCAGCAGAGCGCTGTCGTCCACGGTCACCGCCTTGGCCCGCGAGGCCCGGGTGACCGTCACCGCCCAGCGCCAGCCCGGATAGGCCGGGTCCAGGCACTCGAACAGGTGGGTCACGACCCGGTCGCCGCCGGTCTCCAAGCCGAGATGCCGCCCGACCTGGTCGGCGCCGGCGTCGGCGACCAGCGCCGCGCGGGCCTGGTCAACGGCTTCCGCGCAGGCCTGGTCGGGCTCTTTGCTGCGGACTCGCACTGGGCTCACAAATAGCTATTCTCGCCCATCAGAGGGGGTGCCCGGGCCAGCTATCAGCGAAAAACGGGCTCGCGATGGTCGTCGCAGCGTCGAGCCGGCCTAATAATTCAAGTGTGGGACTGTCGGAGGCGGGACGAGCGACGGGGCGGGCAGCCCGGTCGGTCGGCCGCCCCGTGGCCTCCGCCAACCGGCGCATCGGCCGGGTCGTCCACCGGCTGACCGGCGCCTCCGGCGCCAGCCAGACCGGTTTGTCGGCGCTGATCGAGCTGACCGCGGCGGGCAGCGCCGGGGACGCGTTCGTGGCCGTGGCCCTGGCCGGGACGGTCTTCTTCAACACCTCCCTGCACGAGGCCCGCAGCCAGGTGGTGCTGTACCTGGTCCTGACCATGGCGCCGTTCGCCCTGCTGGCTCCGTTCATCGGGCCCATGCTGGACCGGGTGCGGCAGGGCCGCCGCTACATCCTGATGGGCACGCTGCTGGCCCGGGGCCTGCTCTGCTGGGCCATGTCCGGCGCGGTCACCGGTGATCCGGTCACCCTGTTCCCGGCCGCGTTCGGCGTGCTGGTGCTGCAGAAGGCGTACGCCATCACCCGCAGCTCGGTGACCCCCCGGCTGCTGCCCGACGGGATCACCCTGGTCACCGCGAACGCCAGGAACGGGCTGGCCGCCACGCTGGCCTCCACCATCGCCGCTCCGGCCGCGTTCGGCATCCAGCACTACACCGGGGCGGCCTGGGCCCTGCGGGTGGGCACCCTGGTCTACCTGGGGGCCACCGTGCTCGGAGCCCGGGTCCCCGGCCACGTGGACGAGACCCTGGCGGCCGCACCGGCTCCGGGGGCCCCACCGGCCGCGGCGGCGCCGCAGTCCTCGGAACCCCCGACGGTGCCGGAGACTCCGGTGGCCCGCCCGGCCCTCGCCACGGCTCCCGAACCGGCCCCGGCCAAGCCCCGGCGGCGCGGACTGCGTTCCCTGGGCGCGCCGGTGACCGAGGCCATGTGGGCCAACGCCGCGGTCCGCGCGTTCTCCGGCTTCATGGTGTTCTTCCTGGCCTTCCTGCTCCGCAGTAGCCACTTCCATGGCTTCTCGCAGAACGAGGCCCTCGGGGCCCTGGTGTTCGCCGCGGCCGCGGGCGGCCTGCTGGGCACCGCGGGCGGGGCGCTGTTCCGGTCCCGGATGCCCCGGCTCATGGCCTTCGTGGTATTGGTTATTTCGATCGTGACCTGCGCGGTGTGCGCCGCGATGTTCGGCCTCGGCACCGCGCTCGTCGTGGCCTTCGTGGCCTCGGTGGGGACCGTCCTGGCCAAGCTGGCGCTGGATTCGACCGTGCAGCGGGAAATCCCCGAGGACGTCCGCACCTCGACGTTCGCCGTGTCCGAGACCGTGCACCAGGTGTCATGGGTGGCTGGTGGCCTGGCCGGGGTGCTGATCTCGATGCTCGGCAGTGGCCCGGCCGGCCTGTGGATCGCCGCGGCGGGTCTGGGCGCCGCCCTGGTGCTGCTGGCCTTGTCCCGGCGCCGCCGCCTGCACGCCGCCCCGGCCGTCCCTCAGACCAGCTGAGCGAGCTGAAACGGTCAGCCGGCCTCGACGTCGTCGGCCACGGCCCGGAGCACGGCGGCGATCTTCTTCGCGTCCCGGTTGTCCGGGCTCTTGCCGCGCCGGTAGGTGTTCGACACCCCGTCCAGCAGCTTGATCAGGTCCTCGACGATCACGACCATCTCATCGGGCTTCTTGCGGGAGACCTTCGGCGCGACACTGGGCGGCGGCTCGATGAGCCGGACCTGAAGGGCCTGGGCACCCTTCCGCCCCTCGGCGATCCCGAACTCCACCTTCTGGCCGGGCCGCAGCGAAGCGGTTCCCGACGGCAACGCGGAAGAATGCACGAAGACCTCGCCGCCGTCGTCGCGGGCGAGGAAACCGAACCCCTTCTCGGAGTCGTACCACTTGACCTTGCCGGTTGGCACGCGGGACCTCACGTGAATAGACAAACTCTGACAAACAGTAAATAACATGACCGAGCCGGTGCTACGGACACTTCTCCTAGGCTAGCCGCCGCCGGGAGTGGACCGCATCGCCAGCCCAGTCGTTGAGCCAGAAGCAAGGGCCCGGGGAAAACCCCGGGCCCTTGACGGTTTTGAAGAAGGGCAGGACTAGAAGTCCATGTCCCCGCCGCCCGGGGCGGCCGGGGCCTTCTCCTTCTCCGGCTTCTCGGCGATGACGGCCTCGGTGGTGAGGAACAGGCCGGCGATCGACGAAGCGTTCTGCAGCGCCGAACGGGTGACCTTGGTGGGGTCGTTGATCCCGGTCTTCAGCATGTCCACGTACTCACCGGTGGCGGCGTTCAGGCCCTGGCCCGCAGGCAGGCTCTTGACCTTCTCCACCACGACGCCGCCCTCAAGGCCGGCGTTGACCGCGATCTGCTTGAGCGGCTCCTCCAGGGCGCGGCGCACGATCGCCGCACCGGTGGCCTCGTCGCCCACCAGCTCCAGCTTCTGGAACGCGCTGTTACCAGCCTGGATGAGGGCCACACCACCGCCGGGCACGATGCCCTCCTCGACGGCCGCCTTGGCGTTGCGCACGGCGTCCTCGATGCGGTGCTTGCGCTCCTTCAGCTCGACCTCGGTCGCCGCGCCCGCCTTGATGACGGCCACGCCGCCGGCCAGCTTGGCCAGCCGCTCCTGCAGCTTCTCGCGGTCGTAGTCCGAGTCGGTGTTCTCGATCTCGGTGCGGATCTGGTTGACCCGGCCAGAAATCTGGTCGGCGTCGCCCGCTCCGTCCACGATCGTCGTCTCGTCCTTGGTGACATTCACCCGGCGAGCGCGGCCGAGCACGTCGACGTCCGCGTTCTCCAGCTTCAGGCCCAGCTCCTCGCTGATGACCTGGGCGCCGGTCAGGATGGCGATGTCACCCAGCATGGCCTTGCGGCGGTCACCGAAACCGGGGGCCTTCACCGCGACGGACTTGAACAGGCCGCGCATCTTGTTCACGATGAGCGTGGCCAGGGCTTCGCCCTCCACGTCCTCCGCGATGATGACGAGCGCCTTGCCCGACTGCACCACCTTGTCCAGCAGCGGCAGCAGGTCCTTGTTGGCCGAGACCTTGGAGTTGACCACGAGGATGTACGGGTCGTCCAGGACGGCCTCGAGGCGCTCCGGGTCGGTGACGAAGTAAGGCGCGATGTAGCCCTTGTCGAAGCGCATGCCCTCGGTGAGCTCAAGCTCGAGCCCGAAGGTGTTGCTCTCCTCGACGGTGATGACGCCTTCCTTGCCCACCTTGTCCATGGCCTCGGCGATCATCTCGCCAATGGCCGGGTCGCCCGCGGAGATCGACGCGGTAGCAGCGATCTGCTCCTTGGTCTCCACGTCCTTGGCGGCCTTGGTCAGTTCCTCGCTCACCCGCTCGACAGCCGCGTCGATGCCGCGCTTGAGCGACATCGGGTTGGCGCCGGCGGCGACATTGCGCAGCCCCTCACGCACGAGGGCCTGGGCGAGCACGGTGGCGGTGGTGGTGCCGTCACCCGCAACGTCGTCAGTCTTCTTTGCAACTTCCTTAACGAGCTCCGCGCCGATCTTCTCCCACGGGTCCTCGAGTTCGATCTCCTTGGCGATGGACACGCCATCGTTGGTGATCGTGGGGGCGCCCCACTTCTTCTCGAGTACCACGTTGCGGCCCTTGGGGCCGAGGGTTACCTTCACGGCGTCGGCGAGCTGGTTCATGCCGCGCTCGAGGCCGCGCCGGGCGTCCTCGTCGAACGCGATCATCTTCGCTGCCATAAGGTCCAGTCCTCCGTGGCTTGCTTGCGGATCGAGCCGACGCCCGCGACGGACGGCCAGGCCGCGGACAGTCATTTCCTGCCGCGAGCACAGGCCTCATCGCCCGATCCCGCCTAATCGCTGTCACTCTCATAGGGAGAGTGCCAACGCCATGTTTAGCACTCTCACCCCGAGAGTGCAAACGGCCGGCCCCCGGCCGGCCGCGGCCACGGAAACGCGAACCGGCCCGGCTCCCTGGACGGGAACCGGGCCGGTTGCGACCTCAGAGCCTCAGATCACGCGAACAGCTTCAGCCTGCTGTCCTCGGTCGCTCTGCGTAATCTCGAACTCCACTCGCTGGCCCTCTTCAAGCGAACGGTAGCCGTCCGCCTGAATTGCCGAGAAGTGGACAAACACGTCTTTGCCCTGGTCCACGGCGATGAAGCCGTAGCCCTTCTCCGCGTTGAACCACTTGACGGTGCCCTGAGCCATCTCCACACAACTCCCTAACTGTGCTCGGGCCGCGAGCTCCGCCCTTGCAACGCGGAACCCGTTCGATCGCTTGGCCCGGCCCACGCCAAGGAGCGGGTCCGACCGATGGCGACCATGCAAGACCTTACCTCGTAGACGAACCGAACGGGGCTGATCTCGGGCGATAAGGGCCGACAGTCAGCGAGCAAGCGGTTACGCCGGGCGCAGGGACAGCGGACGGAACGCTCAGCCGCCGGCCACGGCCGGTATGACCGAAACCTGCGCTCCGGAGGGGACGAGGGTGTCCAGACCCTGCGCGAACCGGACATCCTCCTCCCCCACGTAGACGTTGACGAACCGGCGGAGCTTGCCGCCGTCGTCCACGATCCGGCCCGCGATGCCCGGGTAGGCGGTGTCCAGCCCGGCGATCACCTCACGGAGCGTGCCGTGCTCCGCGTTGACCTCGGCCGCGCCACCCGTATACGACCTCAGAATGGTCGGAATTCTGACCGACACGCTCATTATTCGACGCCTGCCTCTCGGAAGGACTCCAGCGTGGGCCGGACGACGGGCAGCTCGGGCAGGGAGCCCGCCACTGCGTCCAGCGTCTTCAGGCCGTCGCCGGAATTGATGATCACGGTTTCCGCCGCCGGATCCAGTTCCCCGGCCGCGAGCAGCTTGCGCAGCACGCCCACGGTGACCCCGCCCGCGGTCTCCGCGAAGATACCTTCGGTGGCGGCCAGCAGCTTGATCGAATCGACGATCTCCTCGTCGCTCACGTCGGCCACCGAACCCCCGGTCCGGCGCACCGTGTCCAGCACGTACGGGCCGTCGGCCGGGTTACCGATGGCCAGCGACTTGGCGATGGTGGACGGGCGGACCGGCCGCACCACGTCCTGGCCCTCCGCGAACGCGGCCGACACCGGCGAGCAGCCGGTGGCCTGGGCCCCGAACACCCGCCAGCTGGTGTCCTCGACCAGCCCCAGGCCGGCCAGTTCCCGGAACCCCTTGTCCACCTTGGTGAGCTGGGCGCCGGAGGCGATCGGCACCACGACCTGGTCGGGCAGCCGCCAGCCGAGCTGCTCGGCGATCTCGAAGCCCAGGGTCTTCGACCCCTCCGCGTAGTAGGGCCGGACGTTGACGTTCACGAACGCCCAGTCCTCGTGCTCACCGGCCAGCTCGGACGCGAGCCGGTTCACGTCGTCGTAGTTGCCGTCGACGAGCACGAACGTCCCGCCGTAGACCGCGGTGGTGAGGATCTTCTGCTGCTCCAGGTCGGACGGGACCATCACCACCGAGCGGATGCCGGCCCGGGCCGCCGCGGCCGCCACCGCGTTGGCCAGGTTGCCGGTCGACGGGCAGGCCAGGACCTTGAACCCCATCTCCAGCGAGGCGGCCAGCGCCACCGCCACCACCCGGTCCTTGAACGAGTGGGTCGGGTTGTCCCGGTCGTCCTTGATCCACAGCCGGCGCATGCCGAGCGCGTGCGCGAGGTTGTCGGCCCGGATCAGCCGGGTGTAGCCCGGGTCGAGCGTGGGCCGGTTCGCGATGTCCGACGGCACCGGCAGCAGCTTGGCGTAGCGCCACATGTTGCGCGGGCCGCTCTCAATATCGGCCCGGGTCAGCGCGGGAAAGTCGTAGGCCACCTCGAGGGGGCCGAAACATTCCTCACACGCGTAGTAGGGTCCCAGGTCGCGGGTCAGCCCGCATTCCCGGCAGGTCAGGTGAGTTGCGTAACCGAAGCGGGACACCGGCGAACCGGTTCCGGCGTGGTCGTTTCGTTCTGTGGCAGATGTGCTCACTTGCGAGGCCCTTCCTCCTCATCTTTCCCGGGTCACCTTGACCTCAGGCCGGAGTTGGCACCTCTCACGATGTGACCTCGCGTCATCCTCGCGGGCACAGCATCATCGTGACGGTTGCCGGGGCTTCACCGGGCCGATCCCTCCACCCCTCTAGATGAGCTATTCAGTTGTGCCGCGAGCCGCTGACGCGTTCCCGCAACCAGGCTGTTTCCTGACGGATACCTGCCTTACCTGAACTTTAACCGATCAGGCCGAATGCCGCACCAGCCGGGCCGGGCCACCGGGCCCGGGCGGGTGCGGCCAGGTTCCGGCGGGCGGTTGGCAACCGGCTCGTAAACTTCCTCCGCTAGCCTGCCGGGATATGGGTCACGACAGCAGCCTGAGCCAGCAGGCCGATGCCGGGGAAGCCTCGGACGGCGGGGACGGAGAGCCTCCCGCTGACGATGAGGGCGGCGGGGACGACAGCCCCGGTCACCCTGTCCCGGCCCGGTTGCTGGTCGCGTCGAACCGCGGCCCGTTGTCGTTCACCATGGCCCCCGACGGCGGCCTGTCCGCGCGCCGGGGCGGTGGCGGCCTGGTCTCCGGGCTCATGCCCGGGCTGTCGTCGCTGGCCGAGCAGGCTGAGGTGGTGTGGATCTGCGCCGCGCTCAGCGACGCCGACCGGGCCGCCGCGCGCCAGGACCCGGACGGCCGCCGGTTCGGGATCGACAGCGGCCGGCCGTCCGGCGGGCGGACCGCGGTCCGGGCGCTCGACATCCCCGCCGACACCTTCCAGGGTGCCTACAACGCGGTAGCCAACGCCACCTTGTGGTTCGTCCAGCACCTGCTGTTCGACACCCCGGTCCAGCCCGGTTTCGGGCCGGGCTTCCGCCGGGACTGGCAGTCGTACGTGGACTACAACGAGGCCTTCGCCCGGGCCCTCGAGCTGGGGGTGACGGCCGGCCAGGAACCGGCCCGGGTCCTGGTCCAGGACTATCACCTGACGCTGGTCCCGCAGCTGCTGCGGGAGCGGGTACCGGGGGTCCGGATCGCCCACTTCTCGCACACCCCCTGGGCGCCGGTGGACTACTACCGGATCCTGCCCGACGAGTACGGGCGGGCGATCCTGGCCGGCATCCTGGGCGCCGACCACGCCGGGTTCCTCAGCCAGCGGTGGGCCAGCGCGTTTCTGGACTGCTGCGAGGCCCTGCTCGGGGCGCAGGTGGACCGGGACACCCAGCGGGTCATCCACCGCGGGCACGTCACCAGCGTGGGCGTCCACCCGCTGGGCGTGGACGCGCCGGCCCTGCGCGAGCGGGCCCGGGGCGCCGACGTGCAGGCCCACGTGGACGCGCTGACCGAGCTGGCCGGATCCCGCCAGCTCATCGTGCGCATCGACCGGACCGAGCTGTCCAAGAACATCCTGCGCGGCCTGGCCGCTTACCGGGAACTGCTGGCCACCCGGCCCGAATGGCACGGCCGGGTGGTCCACGTGGCGTTCGCCTACCCGTCCCGCAGCAGCGTGCCCGGGTACCGCGAGTACACCGAGCAGGTCGAGCAGCTGGCGGCCGAGATCAACGCCGAGTTCGCCACGGCCGGCTGGCAGCCGCTGGTGCTCGAGGTCAAGGACGACTACCCGCGCTCACTGGCCGCCTGCCGGGCGGCCGACGTGCTGGTGGTCAACCCCATCCGGGACGGCATGAACCTGATCGCCGAGGAAGGCCCGGTCCTGTCCGACCGCGGCTGCGCGCTGGTGCTGTCCCGGGAGGCCGGGGCCGCCTCCTTGCTCGGCCCGGACGCGCTGCTGGTCAATCCCTATGACCTGAGCGCCACCGCCGCCGCCATGCACGAGGCCCTGATCATGCCGGCCGACGAACGCCGCCGCCGTTCCACCGCCCTGGCCGCCGCCGCCGCGGCCCACGCCCCCGACGTCTGGCTGGCCAGCCAGCTGGAAGCGCTCGGTTAGGCACCCAGAATCAAGACCGGAAACCCTTAGAGCCTGCTTGAAAACCTTCGGTGGAGGCGAGTTCTTACCGTTTGCGGGCAATGGTGATGCCGTCGCGCAGCGGCAGCATCACCGAATCCATCCGCTCGTCCGCGGTGATGAGATCGTTCAGGCGGCGGATTACCTGGTGGTGTTCCTCCTGGTAAGCCGGGTCGAGGACCCGGCCACCGAGAAACACGTTGTCCAAAACGACGAGTCCGCCGCGGCGCAGCCGGCTCACGATTTCCTCATAGTAGGCGGGGTAACTGGACTTGTCCGCGTCGATGAAGGCGATGTCGATGCGCTGCCCGGCGGGAAGCGCCCGCAGCGTCTCGACCGCCGGGCCGATCCTGAGGTCGATGCGGTCGGCCACCCCGGCGCGCTCCCAGTACCGCCTGGCGACGGAGGTCCACTCCTCGCTGGTGTCACAGGCAAGGAGGTATCCGCCGGCGGCCAGGCCCCGGGCGATGCAGATCGATGAGTAGCCGGTGAAGACACCCACCTCGACGGCATAGCGCGCGCCGGCCATCTGGGTCAGCATCGTCAGGAAGGCGCCCTCGTCCGCGGAGACCTGCATCCCCGCCGCCGTACCGGTGGCTTCCCTGGTGGCGGCGACCAGCTCGCCCAGGATGCCGTCCGCCCCGGTGCAGTGCCTGAGCAGGTAGTCACCGACGACGGGGGTGATGATCTGCATGTCCTCTCCCCAGACAGGTGCTGTCCAGGTAACCTCCAGGTCCTCCCCGTCGGCGCATCGCCGCAGGTGGCGGGAGAGGATGTCCCGCAGACTGGTCAGAGCTGCATCATGGGCGGCCACGGCGATCACGTCGAGCCCGCGGGCCGGGGTGAACACGCAGGTCCCCTGAGCGAACGTGATCGTCGCCCGGCCGTCGGCAGCATGGTCCACGGAGGTCTCCTGCTCCAGGCGGGCGGTAAGCAGGCCGAGATAACGGGCTGGGTGCGGCACGGCGATCGTCGCGGTCGAGAAAGGCACGGACCCTCCGGAACGAGAAGCTAATTAAGCATCGATTATCGTAAACGCTTTCAGCGCATCATGCGTCCGCCGGTGATCGTTTGTCAAAGTGTCGAGGTTCGTAGACACTACGAGGGTGGACGACACGCCAGCCGCCAGCGCTGCCGGTCCGGCGGCACAGGAGCCGCTGGTCCTGCAGACGCCCGCGCATTTCAAGGCGCTGGGGCACCCGGTGCGCCACCGCATCGTGAACGTCTTGCGCCAGCGGCCCGCCACGCTGGGGCAGCTTGCGTCGGCGATGGGGCTGGCCAAGGGGACCATCAGCTTCCACATGCGGGTCCTGCGCGAGGCGGGCCTAGTCCGGATCGCCGGCACCGAGCATGTCCGCGGCGGCACAGAGCAGCATTTCGCGCTAATCAGCGCAGGGTTCAGGCACGAGGACACCGGGGCCGGGACCGGGTTCCTCGTCCAGGCGGCGCTGGCGGAGATGCTGCCCGCGGACGGCAGCGAGCCCGGCCACACCGTGCTCCGGCATCTGTGGCTTTCCGAGCAGCAGGCCCGCACCCTGGCTGCCCAGCTAGAGGACTTCGCCACCCAGCAGCACCCGGCAGACGCCGTCTCCGGTGAGGCATACGGCTTGCTGCTCAGTCTCTACCGGACCGATATCCCCAGGCTGCCCGCTGCTGAATGACGGAGCCGGTGGTCCCGAATCCTGCTCGATGCCAGGAGCCCTGCGTGTCGTTGTACCGCGCTGCGCCTGCTGGCGTGCCATCTGGTTGCGCCGGGTCGGCGGTTTCGCTGGCGGCCTGCCGGTGCTGTCCTGGCGGGATCAGCCGCAGCACCCGCCGTCGCTGCTACCCCTCGGACATGAGCGACGCCGAGTGGGCGGTATGCGAGCCACTGCTGCCGCCCCCGGCGTGGCGAGCCGGCCGGGGCGGCCGCCCGTCCCGGTACTGCATGCGCGATGTCGTGGACGGCATCCGGTACCTGACGCACAACGGGCCGGTCTGGCGGGCGCTGCCCGCCGACTTCCCGCCCGCTTGGACCGTCTACTACTGGGCGGCCAAATGGCAGGCCGACGGATCGGCCCAGACCATGCGCGACCAGTTGCGCGACCGCGTCCGCCTCCTGGCCGGCCACAAGACCGCCCCGACCGCGGCGATCATCGACTCCCAGTCAGTAAAAGCCGCCGACGAGGTCGCCCGGGCCGGCCGCGGCTACGAACGGCTGCCCGCCCACCATGAGACCTACGTCTACTGGGTCATGATCATCATCATGACCCGCCGACTCGCCGGAAAACCCGAACCCGTCGCCGTCACGGCCGAGCCACAGGTTACCTAAGTATTCAAGCAGGCTCTTGGATATCGAAGGTCTTCGTCTGGGTCCGGGATCGGTTCGGGCCCGGATCGCGGGGCCGGTCAGATCGCCTCGCCGTAGCCTGCGTCCAGGGCGTCCGCGAGCGCTTCGAGAAACTCGGCGACACCGTCGGGGCCGTCGACGGTGAAGTCGCCCTCGTCCTTGGGAAGTTCGGACTCGGGGGCGGCGCTGACGATGGTGGCGCCGGGGGTGCCCTGATCGCGGAGCGTGCGGACGGCGCCGAACGCGGCCAGGTCACCCAGGTCGTCGCCGAAGAACAGCACCGACCGGGCCTGCCGCTGCCGGACCAGCTCGGTCAGGGCGACGCCCTTGTCCATGCCGGGTGGGCGCAGCTCGATGACCCGCCGGCCCGGCTCCACCGCCAGCCCGGTCCGCGCGGCCAGCGCCTCCAGCGGCTCGCGCAGGCCGGCCAGGGCCGCGTCCGGGTCGGCGGCCCGGCGGGTGTGCACGGCCAGCGCGTGCCCCTTGTCCTCGACCCAGACCCCGTCCGGGGCACCGGCCCCGTCCAGCACGGCGGGCAGCTCCTGCCGGGCCGCGCTGACCCCGGGCGGTGACGGCGGCGAGGTGACCTGCCCGTCCTGCCAGCGTTCCCAGCCGTAGTGGCCGAGCACGATGATGCCGGGCACGCCGGTCAGGCCGCCGAGCTGGACCGCCTGCGCCACCGGCCGCCCGGTGATCACGGCCAGCGTGCCCACCTGGCCGGCCAGCCGGCGCAGCGCCGCGACCGCCCCCGGATGGGCGTGAGCGGCCCCGGGATCGGCCACGATCGGCGACAGCGTGCCGTCGAAATCGGAGGCGATCAGGGCATCGCCCGGTGCGGCCAGGACCGCCGCCAGGCCCGCCTGTCCTTCCGCGGTGGCGGCCCGGGGCAACCCGGCTTCCACCGGTTCATCAGTCATGGAACGCTGACTTCCCTACTCGGACGGGCCCACTCGGACGGGCCTGTTCGGACTGGCCTACTCGGGCCGGGGCGAGCGCATCCGCTGCCGCCGGGCGCGCTGCCGTCGCAGCCGCTTGATCAGCACCGGGTCGAACCGCAACGCCTCGGGGGTGTCGATCAGCTCGTTCAGAATCTGGTAGTAGCGGGTGGGCGGCAGGTCCAGCACATCGTGGATGGCCTGCTCCTTCAGCCCGGGATGCCGCCACGACCGCGCTTCGAAGGCCAGGATCTGGGAGTCCCGTTCAGACAGCTCGGCCATGTCACCCTCCTCCCGGACACGCTCATCGTAGGCGCGCGGCGCGGCCCGGAAAAATCCCGCCGGTCATCGCTTCTGTACCGGCGGCCCAGCGCCACGTACGCTCACGGTTCGTGGCCCCTTTTCGCTGTCTGACCTTTCTGACCGACTACGGGCTGGAGGACGGGTTCACCGCCGCCTGCCACGGAGTCGCGGCTCAGCTCGCCCCGGAGTTGCGGGTGGTGGACATCACCCACCTCGTGCCCAGCGGGGACGTGCGGCGCGGAGCGGCGGTGCTGGCCCAGACCATTCCCTACTTCCCGCCGGCCGTGCACGTCGCCGTGGTCGACCCCGGGGTGGGCACCGACCGGAGAGGCATTGCCGTGGCCGCGGGCGACGCCATCCTGGTCGGGCCGGACAACGGCCTGCTGTCCTGGGCCGCGTCGGTGGCGGGCGGCCCGCGGATGGCGGTGAGCCTGACCAACAAGGAGATGTGGCTGAACGCGCAGGCCTCCCCGACCTTCCACGGGCGCGACATCTTCATGCCGGTGGCCGCGCGGCTGGCGACCGGGGCCGACCTGGCCGCGGCCGGGACCGAGATCGAGATCGACGACCTGGTGACCCTGCCCCCGCCGACCAGCCGGGTCCTCGGCAACACGGCCGAGGGTGAGGTGCTCACCGTGGACACGTTCGGCAACGTCCAGCTGTCCATCTCCGCGGCCG
Source organism: uncultured Actinomycetes bacterium (assembly GCA_963828445.1). Lineage (GTDB taxonomy): Bacteria > Actinomycetota > Actinomycetes > Streptosporangiales > Streptosporangiaceae > Bog-532. Next base: position 35,531 of record CAWHFP010000015.1, on the reverse strand, counting down.
ACGCGGAGAGCATCGGTATCCAGTACGGCCGCGGTGTGGTCATCCGCTGCGGCCGCCGCCAGCTGACGCTGCCGTACCGGGAGACGTTCGGCTCGGTGCCCCCGGGTGACCTGGTCGCCCTGGCCGACGGGTCCGGCATGGTCTCGATCGCGGTCAACTCGGGCGACGCGGCTCAGCGGCTGGGCCTGCCGCCCGGCGCGCACGTCTCGCTGAGCCCGGCGCCCTGACCACGCTCCTGACCAGACTGAAGTGATCTTGTGATGCCCGGGTTGCCGGGAACATTTCCCCGGGCCTGCAATCGCATGGCACGATAGGGCCACGGCGAGTTAACCGTTCGGACGGGGCGGGATCGCGAGGGTCGGCCTGGCTGGCTGACCCGGCATCCTGGGCACGGCCACACGCCGCGTGTTTCCCCGTCCAGAGGAGACTTGACCGCCGTGTCACCTCGATTGCCGAGCGGCGCGCTGCTGGCCGTGACCGTGGCGGCGACGGCCGCCAGCGTGGTCGTGGCCGCGGGCCCGGCCGTGGCCGCGCCCGCGGCACCGGCGGCCCCGGCGCTCGTGGTCGCCGCCCGGGGTGGCCAGAGCGGCACCGCGGCGGGCGACAAGATCCGGCGCGCCGAATGGTGGCTGAGCCGTCTGCACGTCACCCAGGCCTGGCAGTCCACCCAGGGGGCGGGGGTCACGGTCGCGCTGCTCAGCACCGGCGTGCTCACGTCCCACCCCGACCTGGCCGGCTCGGTCACCACCGGCCCCGACTTCACCGGCAGCACCGAGTCTCCGGCCAGCATCACCTGGGGCATCGAGGGCACCTCGGCGGCCAGCATCATCGCGGGCCACGGCGACAGCACCGGCAACGCCGACGGCCTGATCGGCATCGCGCCCCAGGCCCACATCCTGTCCATCCGGGTGGCCTTCGACGCGGCCGACGCGCTGAACGCGAGCAGTAGCGCGGTCGGGCGGCTGCCCGGCGCCATCGCCGAAGGCATCCGCTACGCCACCGACCACGGGGCCAAGGTCATCGATCTCCCGCTGGACCCGAGCACGCTGGCGTCGGACGGCGCGGCCACCGGCGGCCTGCCCGCCGCCGTGGGCGGCAGCGCCGCCGAACGCTCCGCCGTCAGCTACGCAGTCAGCAAAGGTGTGGTGCTGATCGCCCCGGCCGGCGACAACGGGGCCGACGGCAACACGGCCAGCTTCCCCGCGTCCTACCCGGGCGTCATCGCGGTCGGCGCGGTCGATCAGCACAGCAACCGGGCCGGCTTCTCGACCCGGCAGTCCTACGTGGCCATGACCGCGCCGGGGGTGGACGTCACCACGGCCAGCCGCCCGTCCGGGTACCGGACCATGAGCACCACCGACGCGGCCAGCGCCATGGCCACGGGGGTCGCGGCGCTGATCCGGGCCCGCTACCCGAGCCTGAGCAGCACCCAGGTCCGGCAGGCCCTGCTCAAGGGCAGCACCTCGCCCCCCGCGACCGGCACCGCGGGCGACGGCGCCGGCACTGTGGACGCGCTCCGGGCCATGCAGGCCGGGTTCGCGATCGCGGTACCCACGTCGGCCGCCCGGCCCAGCACCCCGGCGGCCACCGTGCCCGCCACCGCCCCGGCCACCGTCCGGCCGCTGCCCGCCCCGGCCAAGCCGGGCACGGTCGGCATGGCCCGGTCCGCGCTGCGCGACGCGGCCTGCGCGGCCGGGGGCCTGATCGTCCTGCTGCTGGGCGTCCTGCTCGGTCTGCGGCTGTGGCGGCGCCGGTCCGAGCAGGACACCGGCCCCGCCCCCGAGCCGCGCACCCTGCTGAACCCGCCGTCGGGGCCGCCGTCCGGCCCGCTGCCCATCCAGGCCAGCAACGCCCGGCACGCCCGGGCCCTGGCCGCCGAGGGCGCCTTCACCCCCGACCGGCCCCCACCGCCCAACTGGCCCCCGCCGCCCCGGCTCGCGCCGCCTGAGGTGCCCGATTCGGTGTCCCCGCGCTTCGCCCCGCCCGGGGTTGAGCCGCCCGGTATCGGGCCGGCCGAGCCGGACAAACTGAACGAGGCCGACGACGAGGCCATGGCCGAAGCCGCCCCGGGCCCCACCGGCCGGCCCAGGAGCCGGGGCCGGGCCGGACGTTCCAGTGCGGGTCCCCGGATGGGCGGGCACAGCCTGCGGCTCCGGCCGTCCTCGGCCGCCGGGACCGCGGCCGAAGACCAGGCCGACGGGCCCAGCGGGCCGCCCTGGGCCCCGGCGCCCGCCCCGGCCGTTGCCGACGTGGTGCTGCCCGACCCGCGCTTCCCGGCCGCGGGCCCGTTCGGCCCGCCCGCTATCGGAGAGCCGTCCTTCGGGGAATCGTCCTTCGGGCAGCCGGCCTTCGGGGAAGCCGCCTTCGGCGGGCCCGCCTCCGCGGCGCCGCCCCAGCGCGCCCCGGAGCCGCGCGCGATCGAGCCACCCGTGGCCGGACCACCCCTGGCGCCGCCTTCGGGCTGGCGACCGGTCCCGCCCGCCGGCGCGCCGCTCCCCCGCATCCCGGGCCCGCCCGGGGACTTCGCGGCGCCGGGCGAAGCGACCTTCGGCGGGGATCGGGAACCTGCCGAAGACCCGCCCGACCGGCCAATCTCGCGCCTGGACCGGCTCCGGCTGCCCGACTCCGGCCCCATCCCCCAGCCCGGCCCGCCCAACCTCAGCCCGCCCGGCCCACCCGCGCCGTACACCCCGCCCGTACCATCCCAGCCCGGACCGCCCCCGGCGTCCGGGCCGCCCCAGCCGCCTGGTCCGGCCGGTGCGGGCGCGGCGCCCGAGCCGTGGCGGATCCCGGGCAGCAGCGGGCGGTTCCCCGGCGCCGGGGAGGATTACCCGGCCGCCCCGCCGCCGGAGGACTGGCCACCGGACGCGTTCCCGCGCCGGACCGGACGGCTCGGCCGCCCGGGTGAGTTCCTGCCTCCGTACGCCGGGCGGCCATCCCCGGCCGACGAACCGGAGCCCGGCCCGGCCCCGGACGGGCCGCAGCCACCGCGCGGCCGGGGCACCAGTCAGCCGCGGCCGGGCGACTCACCGTCGGGCCCGCTGTACATCTGGAACCCGGCCGGGATGGCGGAGCCGTTCCCGCCCGCGCCCGGCCCCGAGGACGACGACGACGACCCCGGCCCGTACCGCCCGACCTGACCCCAGGGCCGGATCCGGGGCCGGATCCGGGGTCAGGACCGCTGGGCGGCCGCCTCCGCGGCCAGTTGCTCCTTGCGCACGGACGCGTACATGTTCACGTACTCCTGCCCGGACAGCTCGTGGATGGCCCGGACCACCTCGTCGGCGATGGCCCGCCGGACCTTGGCCGGGGCCGCTGGCTTCCCCCCGGGCTGGACGGCACCGTCGAGCCCGAACGTCATGGGCTTGCCGATCTTGATCCGGACCTTGCCCAGGCGGGGCACGCTCTGCCCCGGCGGCAGCACCTTGTCCGTGCCCATCATGGCCACCGGGATCACCGGCAGCCCGGAGTTCATCGCCAGCCAGCCCACCCCCGGGCGGGCCCGGTACAGGCGGCCGTCCGGGGACCGGGTGCCCTCGGGGTAGATGCCGAACAGCTGGCCCTGCTGCAGCAGGGCCAGCGCGGCCTCCAGCGTCGCCTGGGCGGCGCGGGCGCCGGCCCGGTCCACCGGGATCTGGCCGGTCGCCCGCAGGTACCGGCCCATCAGCCGCATGGCGGGCTGCCGGCTGGTGAAGTATTCGGACTTGGCCGTGAACGTCACCGGCCGCTTGAGCATGAAGGGCAGGAAGACCGAGTCGAGGATGGACAGGTGGTTGGACGCCAGGATGGCGCCGCCGCTGGCGGGCACGTGCTCGGCACCGGTCACCTCGGGCCGCCATAGTCCGCGCAGGAACGGCCCGGCCACGATCCGGGAAAGCTGGTATTGCACCCTTCTCCTTCCGACGGGCCGGCCGGTGGCCGGGCCCGCAGTCCGCCCCGGCTATCCGATCCGGCCGGTGACGGTGGAGTCGGTGACGGCCGACCCGGACCCGTCGTCCGCGCCGTCGGAGAGCGGGACCCCCGCCAGCAGCGCGATGCCGAGAGGCAGGGCCAGCGGCAGCGCCGTCGCGGGGACGATAATGCCCGAATCATCCGCGAACCAGCCCAGAACCGCAACCAGCCACATCATGGCCAGCGTGATGGCCATCAGCGGCTCGGCGGCGTAGGCCCGGGGCAGCGCCCGGACCCGGAACCAGGCCGGCTTCAGCAGCACCAGCCCGATACCGATGATCACCACCGGGACCACCGGGCTGTACGGGCTGACCGTCAGCGACCCGAGCATGGACGTCACCTTGCGGTTCAGCAGGCCGCCGGCCCGGCCGTGCAGCAGGTTCCCGGCGAACACCCCGATGTCGGAGTGGCCGGTCGCCGGGACCAGGTAGTTGATCAGCGCGAACACCGCGAACAGGGCCAGCCCGCTGCCCAGGACCGCGATCACCCGGCGGGTGGTGATCCGCACCTGAGCCAGCGCCATGATCAGCAAGACGAACCCGGGCACCATGGCGATGGTCCCGCCCACCTTGCCGCCGAACTGGGGCCAGCCGCAGGCGACCACCGCGAACAGCGCCACCGCCAGCGCGGCCAGCACCGCCCGGCCCCGCCCGGCCCGGCGCAGCACGGTGTTCCCGGCCCACGCGGCGGCCAGGATGCCGCACACCGCGTACAGGCCGACCGCTTCCCCGCCGATGCCGTAGAACCGGCCGGCCTCGAGGACCGAAAGCCCGAACGGCGTGCCCAGCTGCAGCCGGGACCCGGTCATCACGTCGATCCCGACCACGGCCACGGTCACCGCGGCCACCGCGCCCGGCGGCCCGAACGGATCCCGCCGCCAGGGACCGGCCAGGGCGATCGCGCCGACCACCGCCGTCCAGATCACGGTCAGCCCGTACAGCCACAGCGCCGGATGAGGCCACAGCCACCACGGAAGCAGGTTGGCCAGGAACGAGCCGGCGGGCACCGCGGCCAGCACCGTCCCGGCGACCCGCCACTGCCGGGCCCGGCGGCGGCGCCGGGCCGCCTGCGCCCCCCACCAGGCCAGGCCGATGCCGATGCAGGCGAACGCGTCGAGCAGGGCGTAGGTCCAGAAGAAGATGGTGTGCGTGCTCGTCCACACCTGCGCCGCGGTGTCCTGGCCGGTCAGGCTGTGCACGGCCGGAGCGGCGGCGCCACGATCGGACCGGGTGATGCGCGACCCGACCACGTCTGCGGGAGCCTGCTGGCCGCGCCAGCCCAGCACGGTGGGGGTCAGGTCGGTGAGTACGACCATCCCGGGCTGCCGGGTGGACACCGCGTCCAGCACGCCGGAGCGGTAGCCGGGCCCGCTGACCGCGACCACCTGCAGGTGCGGCGGATTGGCCAGGGCTCCCGGCGCGGTCACCATCAGCGTGGTGCCGGCGGGCAGGGCGGCGGTGATCGCGCCCAGTTCGGCGTCGGCGTGCTGGACGGCCGCGGTCCGCGCGGCGCCGGTCGCGGCCGGCAGCGAGCCCAGGTCGATGACGGTGAGCGGGCAGTGGGCCAGCAGCTGCCGGTCGGCGGCCGCGGTGCCTGGCAGCGCGGGCCGGTACCCGCCCACCCGGCCGTCCGGCTCGGCCAGGGCCAGCGCCGCCCCGGGCCCGACCGCGGTCGAGCAGTGACCGGCGCCCGCGGCCGAGGCCAGCAGGCCCCACTGCGGGCTGGTGTGGAACTGCTGGTTGAACCGGGTCAGCCCGGGCATGGCCGCGATCCGGGCCGGACTGGTCAACCCGGTCCCGGTCCCGGCTGACGGGCTGGCCGTCACCGCGGGCAGCGCCGGGCACGGGCTCTTCTCGCCGTGGTCGAGCCGGGCCCGGTTGCCGGCGTTCATGGTCAGCCAGGCGTCGCCCGGGCAGGTGTGCGGGAGGATGGCGTAGTCGACCAGTGAACCCGGCGAGCCCGCGGAGGTCACCCGCCACAGCGCGGGGGTGCGGCTGGCCGACACGTCGGTCCAGCGGAGCCCGGAAATGCCGACGATCACCACGTGCTGGGCCACCGCCGGCGCGCTGGCCCCGGTGCTCGCGCTGGCCGCACCGGCCGCGGCCCCGGCCGCCCCCAGGGCGGCCGCGAGCACGGCCATGCTGGCCAGCATCCAGCGCCAGAGCCTTCGTGTCACGGCTCCACGGTATCCGGGAAAAATCATGGAGCGTGGCTCAACCCGGGTGGAGCGTTACGCCAACCGCCCGGGGATCAGGCGCCCCCGAGCAGCTCTCCGGCCGGCCCGGTGAGGGAGGTGAGCGAGCTCTTGCCGGCCGCCGCGCGGAACTGGGCCAGCCCGGTGGCCAGCGCGGTCCGGGCCGCGGGCGGCATCCGGGCCAGCACCCGGCTCAGGTCCTCGCGCCGCTGCCGCCGCAACCGGTCCAGCAGGTCCCGCCCCTCGGGCGACAGGCGCAGCATGACGGCCCGGCGGCTCGTCCCGGTTACCCGGTGCAGGAACCCGGCCGCCTCCAGCCGGTCACACAGGCGGCTGGCCGACGAGACCAGCGCCCCGAGCTGGACGGCCAGCCCGGACAGGTTGATGTCGCGGTTCCGCTCGACGATCAGCAGCACGTGCAACTGGGCGGCTGACGTCGGCAGTTCGGCCGTCTCCCGGTTCCAGATGGCGGCCAGGAAGCTGGCCGCCTCCTCGATGGCGGCGACGAGCGGGCCGGAAACTTCACGGGATCCGCCGGGAGGACCGTTCTCGGGCGGTGGGGTGGCGCGCGGGGAAGCCATGTCCTAGCTATGCCGCGTGACACCGTTCTTACACATATTGAATGTCGGTTGTGCGGGCGTTCTCAGCCGGTGCAGATGTTCTGGTTGGCGGTGCGCGCCGAGGGGATCGCCAGCGAGGGCGTGACCGAAGCCCCCGGGCTGGCCGATCCGCTGGCCGATCCACTGGCCGCCCCGCCGACCAGACCCGTCCCGGAACCGGCCGCGCCGGACGGCGCGAGGTCGGGGGTGGCCGACGGGGTCACCGAGGGCGGGGCGGAGGCGGGTGAGGAGGCCGGGGTGCTGGCGCTGACCGACGAGCTGGCCGACGGGCTGGCGAACAGCGACTGGCTGGCGGGAACGTCGTCGCGGAAGCTCTGGAAGATCTTGCCGTCCTCGGGTTGCGTCCACAGCACGTTGGCGGTGTCGGCCGGATCCACCTCGGACCGGGGGAAGGTCGGCAGGGTGAAGAACGCGACCTTGCTGGACGGCAGGCTGCGCAGGCTGGAGGCCAGGTTGTAGAGCCCGGTGGCTCCGCCCAGCTTGGTGTCGATGGTGAGGGACTTGGTGGCGGCGTCCAGGAACCGGTAGATGGCCACCGGGTTGAGCAGCTTGCTCTGGACCCGCTGGATCAGCGAGGACATGAAGGCCTGCTGGCGGCCGATCCGTTCCAGGTCGCTGCCGTCGCCCAGCGAGTACCGGGCCCGCACGTAGGCCAGGGCCTGCTTCGGGTTCAGCAGGTGCTTGCCCGCGGTCAGCTGGAGATGGGACTTGGGGTCGTTGATCGGCTGGGTGTTGCACTCCTCCACGCCGCCCAGCGCGGACACCATGTTCTGGAAGCCGGTGAAGTTGACCACCACGAAGTGGTCGATGTAGATCCCGGTGTCCTGCTCGACGGTCTTGATCGTGCAGGCCACGCCGAGGTCGGTGCGGTTGCCGTCCAGGTTGCCGATGGCGTAGGCCTCGTTGATCTTGAAGGTCTGCGGCGCGGACATCTGGCCGTTGCCCATCGTGCAGGCCGGGATGGGCACGTAGGAGTCGCGCGGGATCGACATGACCTCGGCCCACTGCCGGTTGGCCGCGATGTGCATGATCATCGTGGTGTCGGACTGGTCGGTGACCAGGCCCGTGCCGTAACCCTTGCCCTGGCCGAAACGGGTGTCCGACCCGACGATGAGGATGTTCTCGGCTTGCGGGTGCAGGTCGACCGGCTGCGAGCCCAGCAGCCCGCTGACGTCGCGCTGCTGAATGTTGCCGTTCAGGTGCCGGTAGACCATGAACACCCCGACCGCGGCCAGCGCCACCACCCCGGCGGTGATGCTGGCCGTCCAGATCAGGATCCGGCGCCGGCGGCGCCGGGGCCGCGGTCGGCTGAGCGGCGGCTCGTCGTCCGGCGGCGCTGGGCCCGGCGGGGACGCCTCCGCCGGTGGGGACGCATCCGCCGGCGCAGAAGGCTCTTCCGGCGGAGCCGGCTGCTCAGGCGTGGACGTGCCTGACTCGCCCGTCGGCGGTTCGGCCGACGCTACCCCGTGACCGGCTTCTTCCGGCGGGATAGAACTCCCCATCTGTCACTCCACCCGGGTTTCCGAGGCCAGCGAAGATCACCATTCCCAGGCCCGGAATAAACACTCCTATGAAAACGACGTCCTGGCGAAGCGGTTAGTTGCCGGGAATTTCGGACTCTTTACATATTTTGCCTCGTCGGCTTCATGGTTCAGACAGCGGGGCCACCCACGGGAAGGTGGCGAAGGCGCAGGCCGGGCGGTTATTTGGCCGCTTCGAAGGCGCGGCCGGTCTCGGTCGCGGTGCCGTCGCTGCTGAACAGGCCGAGGGTGCCGTCGTTGCCGTCGGCCGGCAGCGCGAACCAGGCGTACCGCTGCACGTACGGCAGCTGGTCCAGCATGGCGGTCGCGCCGGTCAGGAACGCCGCCTGCTGGGCCCCGGTCGGGAACGTGCCGTTGCCGAAGTTGGCCAGCCCGAACTCGGTGACCCAGATCGGCTTGTGGTACCGGTTGTAGACCGCCTGCACGTAGCTCTGCAGCTGGCCGACGGCGGCGGCGGAGTCGAAGTCACTGCCGTACCAGTGCAGGGTGATGAAGTCGACCCGGTAGCCGCGGGCCGCCGCCCCGCTCATGAACTGGTCCAGCCAGCCGCCGGCCACGTCGCCGCCGGACGCCACGGCCGGGCTGCCCAGCGTCATCCCGGTCGCCTCCAGCTGCGGCCACAGGCTGAGCGCCTGCGACACCGACAGGTTGGACTGGCTGCTCAGGTCGGGCTCGTTGAACCCGAGCAGGACGTTGCCCTCGGTCTTGACCTGGGCCAGGGTGGCGCTGGTGACGTTGGCCGCACCCCAGATCTGCGGCACGTAGGAGACCCCGGCCGGGCTGCTGATGCCGGACGGGCTGGCCCCCCAGTTGTAGTACCAGGAGGCACCGGAGGCGGCCAGAGCCTGGTCAGCGGCCCCGAACGACCAGGTGGCCACGCCCTTCTTGGGCCCGGACACCACCGGGGTGGCGGCCGGGGTGGGCGGTGCGGTGGTGGCCCGCGGATGGGTCCGGGTGGGCCGGGCCGTGACCTTCTGCTGCACGGTGACCTGCGGGCCGGGCACCGGAGCCAGCGCGGCCGGCCGGGCCACGGTGGGCCGGGGCGAGGTGGTGGTCATGGCGGCGGTGGTGGCCGCGTCGGCGTGCATGTGCACGGCGGCGAAGGTGCCGCCGGTGGCACAGGTCACGACGGCGAGCGAGGCCGCGATGACCTTGGGCTGCAGGTAGGCGGTGGTCTTGCCCAGCGCCCGCGCGTGCCGGGCGGCGGGCAGCCGGTGGCGCAGCAGCCGGGCTCCGTGGGCCAGCAGGTGACGGCCGAGCAGAGCCGGCACCGGCAGCAGCGGCAGCCCGGCCAGCAGCCGCTCGGCCGGGACCATGGCCTCCTGCTGCGCGCCGCAGCGGGCGCAGTTGCGGGCGTGCCGGGCCACCCGCTTGCGCCACAGCGGGCTGGGGTGGTGGTCCCAGTTGGCGGTGACCACGGCCAGGTCGTCGCAGGGCGGCACCTCGTGCAGGGCCCGGACCACGATGCGGGCCGTGGCCAGTTGCTCCTTCATCCGGGCGATGCGGACGGCCGCGTGCCGGGGCGGCAGCCCGAGGGCCTCGGCCACCTCGCGGCGGTCCAGCCGGCCCGCGGTCTCCTGCCACCACAGCGACAGCAGGTCCCGGTCGTCCTCGTCCAGCCAGCGGGTGGCTTCCGCGGTCTCCCGCCGCTGGCCGGACAGCCCGAGCCGCACGATGGTCAGGTCGGCGAAGTCCGGGTCCTGGCTGGCCGTCTCGGCCGCGTCCGCGCCGGGGACGATCATGGCCCGGGCGGCGTAGTACCCGCGCACCTGCCGGATCGCGATGGCCACCAGCCAGGACCGGAACGCGAACGGGTCTCTCAGCTCGGGCAGGCCGCGGACCGCCCGCAGCAGGGTCTCCTGGACCACGTCGTCCACGTCGGCGTGGCCGTTCATGGCCCGGCCCACGATGTTGTACAGCAGCGGCAGGTACCCGGCCACCAGCCGGTCCAGGGCTTTCCGGTCGCCGTGCTGCGCGGCCATCACCGTCTCGGCGCCGGGCTGCTCGTTCTCGTCGTCTTCGAGCGTCCGCATCGCACTTCACCTCCGTCACGCATCGTTCGTGCCGGATAGGAGACCCGCGGGCCAGGGGGCGGATAACAGAAATTTCCGTCCCGCCGATTTCTGTTATCCGCGGCCGCGCCGCAGGTCTCCGAGACGGGAGCACCACAGTAGGGGAAGGACCGGAATGTCGTTCGCACAATGGGCCAACCGGGCCAACCGGGCCAGCGCCAGCCCGACGGGCCGGGCCCGTTCGGTGGGCCGGGCGCTGTCGGCCACGGTCCTGGCCGTGGTGACGCTGCTGCTGGCCGCCTGCGCGGCGGGTGGCGGGACACCGGTGGCCGGCCCGGGTTCCGCGGGCGGGGTCACGGCGGCGTCCGGGCCGTCCGCGGCCGCCCCGCTCATCGCCCGCCCGGCCGTGACCGCCTCGCTCCCCGCGGCCACCCGCCACCCGGCTGGTTCGGCTCGGTCCTCCGCCCCCGCGTCGGCGGCGGCCACCACGCCCGGCGGAACGTCCGGGGGCGCCGCCCCGGCGGTGGTCGCACCGGCTGGGAGCCGGGTAGTGACCTTCGAAAATAAAATGGCGCAGACGATCTGGGTGGCCGCCTCACCCGACACCGCCCATCCGCTGGCCGCCACCGGCTGGGTGCTGCCGGCCGGGCAGAGCGTCAGCATCGTCGTGCCCGACCACTACAACGGCCGGTTCTGGGGCCGGACCGGCTGCGTGTTCTCGGGCGGGCACGGGCACTGCCAGACCGGCGACTGCAATGGCCTGTTCCAGTGCACCGGGTACGGCTCGATCCCGGCCACCCTGGCCGAGTACAACCTCAACTCCTTCGACGGCCTGGACTTCTACGACGTGTCCATGGTCGACGGCTCGAACCTGCCGATGTGGATCAACACCACCTCGGGCGACACCCCGGACAAGGTCAGCTCCACCGGCTGTGTGGCCGCGGGCTGCACCACCGCGGTCGCCTGCCCGGCCGCGCTGCAGGTCCAGGCGGGCGGGAACGTGGTCGCCTGCCAGTCGGCCTGCGCCCGGTTCAACACCGACCAGTACTGCTGCCGCGGCGCCTGGGCCTCCCGTCAGGCCTGCAACCCGGCCCAGTGGCCGGTGGACTACGCGGCCGTGTTCAAGAAGGCCGAGCCCTACGCCTACTCCTACTCCGACGACGACGCCACCAGCACCTACACCTGCACCGGGGAGTGCGACTACCGGATCACGTTCGGCCTCACCCCGGGCCCCTGACCGGCCAGTGGGCCGGGCGGCTTCCCCTCAGCCGTCCGGCCCACCGCGCCTCAGTTACCCACGCTCAGTTGCCCCTGCTCAGCTGCTCTGGCGCAGGGCGTCCACCTCGGCCAGCAGGGACTGGGCCATCCAGGCCGGCAGCTGCGTCTCCCGCGGGTCCGCGCCCGCCGCCGCGGTCCTGATCACGGCCTCGCGGTCCGGGGTCAGCCGCGGGTGGGCGGCGAAATCGGCGTCGTCCGGCACGGTGTCGGCCTGCAGGTAGGTGTGCACGAAGTGGCGGTAGTGCCGGGCGATCCGGGTCTCGGTCTGCTCGCGGTCGGCCTGGCCGGCCAGGTAGTCCACCAGCGGCTGCCGCCAGTTGCTGCGGCCGACGGCGAAGCCCACGTAGCCCTCCAGCGGCGCCCCCACCCTCAGCCAGTGGTCGACCTGCCGCTGCGGCGCGTTGCGGCCGAGCACGATGCAGGAGCTCTCCGGCATCCCGGCCGCGCGCACCGCGGCCAGCACGCGCGCCGCACTGTCTGTGCTCTCGTAGCCCTCCAGCTTCCAGATCCCCGGGTGCACGCCCGCCGCGGTCAGCGCCTCGATGACCTGGACGGTGAGGCCGGGGCGGGCCAGCTCGTCGTAGAGCGAGCTGTCCTCGTACTTGTCCGACTGCTCGCTGGTCGGCGGGACCAGCAGCTCGAGCATCCAGTTCCGCCGGCTCTCCTGGGCGTAGTCGTGCAGCCGCTTCAGCGTCGCGGTCTGCGCCGCCCGCAGGTCGGCCGGGTCCTCGGGGTTGAACCGGACCAGCACCTTGACCCAGTCCGGGTCGAACGCCTCGATGTGAGCGGGGAAATCGTCGCCGTACTCGAACTTGAACTCTTTCGACCCGCTCTTTTCGACCGGCATGGCCAGCACGAAGCCGGCTTCCTTGGCCGCCCGGGCCACGTCGGCGCCGAGTTCCTCGTCGACCAGGATGCCGAGCCGCCCGGCCACCAGGGGGGTGTCGTTCAGCACCCGATGGGCCGCATTGAAGATCAGCATCTTGGCCTCGCGCATGGCGGCCAGCTCGGCGTCGGTGGGTTTGCCGTCCTGCACCCCGAACAGGCTGCCGAACGAATCGCGCTGGTCCATCGCCATGATGAACAGCGGCTGCGCCGCGGACGGCGGTCCGGTGATGTCGGTCATGGTCGCCTGCCTTCCGTCTCGCCTTCGAGTGGGCGTTGGTCCGTACCAAGCATCGGCTAAGCCTGCGCCCGCACCCACGGCGGGTCGGACTTTCCGCTGCCGTGGGCGGCCACCGCGCGCGGCCACGGTCACCGCGACCGCGATGGCCAGCGGCAGCCAGATCGGTGCCTGCCGGACCAGGACCGCCCCGATGAGCGCTCCGGCCAGCATGGTCACCGCCGCGGTCAGCCGGCGCCCGGCCCTGGCCCCGGCCCCGCCGGCGGCAGCGGTCCGTGCCGCCCGTCCGGGTCGGGTACCAGCGTGTCGCGGATGTCGTGGATCAGTGCTGCCATCTCGGCCTCCCAGTCACTTCACGCTAAGAAGTGGACCGGGAACTGTCCAACAGATCATTTCGATGAAATTAATCGTTCAAACCGATTACTGAGCCAGGATCGGCCGGCGACCTCAGCCGGGACGGTGGGCGGCCAGCCGGTCCGCGTGCTCCCGCAGTACGGCCAGGAACGCGTCGGCGGCCGGGGACAGCCGGGCCGCGTCGTAGATCACGGTGGTCGGGTGGACCGCGGCCCGGTCGGCCAGCCGCAGCACGCGGAAGTCCTCCCGCCCGGGCCCGGGCGGGTAGAGCCAGGTGGCCGCGGACCGGGGCACGATCGTGGCCCCGACGCCCTGGGCGGCCAGCCGGATCATGTCATGCACCTGGCTGACCTCGAATCCGCCCGGCGCGGCCACTCCGGCCCGGTCGAAGGCGGCGTCGACGTAGCGCCGGATGCCGGAGCCGCGGCGGAAGTGGATGAACGCCCCCGGCCCGGCCAGCTCGGCCACCCGCACCCGGGCCCGCCCGGCCAGCGGGTGCCGCGGTGCCACCACCGCCACCAGCGGGTCCTGGCTGAGCAGCTGGCGTTCCAGCCCGGGCGGGACGTCGTCCGGGCTCAGCCCCACGATGGCCAGGTCCAGCGTGCCCGCGCCGACCGCGGCCGCCATGCCCACGCTGGCCTCACTGGTGACCTCGAACTCGATCTCGCCGAACCGGCGGTGGAAATCGCCCAGCACCGCGGCCAGGTCGAGCGCGCCGCCGCTGGTCTGGATCAGGCCCAGCCGCAGCCGGCCACGCCGCAGGCCGGCCAGGGCGTCCAGCTCGGCCTGGGCCGTCTCCACGTCGGCCAGGATGCGCTGGGCCAGCGGGACCAGCACCTCCCCGGCCGCGGTGAGCCGGACCGTGCGGCTGGTCCGCACGAACAGCTGAGCCCCGGTCTCGGCCTCCAGCCGGGCGATCTGCTCGCTGAGGGCGGACTGGGCCACGTAGCATTGCGCGGCCGCCCGGGTGAAGTTCCGGGTCTCCGCCACGGCCAGGAAGTACCGCAGGTAGCGCAGTTCCATCGGCAACTCCGATCACTACCGAGCCTCATGCCGGTAAGGCCGATTGATTAGATCGAAGGTAGCGCTACTGGCTCCGGGTAAGCTGCGCGGACTCAGGAAGGCCAGGTACCAATGAGTCACCAGCAGACGTCTCCGCACCAGCCACGAACCGGTGCGGTCAGCGCGGCGGTGCTGGTCGCCCACGGCGGCCGGGCCAACAGCACGGCCCCGGTCACGCCGTACCAGCCGGCCGTGCTGCGGATGATCCCGGTCGCCGGGGCCATCCGGCGGGCCGTGCCCGCCCGCACCTCGGTGGTGACCCGGCCGCTGTACCGGCTGCGCGGCTGGAACGGGGACCTGGCCTCCCCGGTGGCCGACCTGACCGAGGCGCTCGATCAGCTCGGTGAGCAATACGGGCCGATCCCGGTGGTGCTGGTCGGTCATTCCATGGGCGCCCGCGCGGCCATGCGGGTGGCCGGTCACCCGCGGGTGACCGCGGTGGCCGGGCTGGCCCCCTGGCTGCCGCCCGGCGAGCCGGTCGAGCAGCTGGCCGGACGGCGGGTGCTGCTGGTCCAGGCCGCGCACGACCTGGTCACCCGGCCCGCCGAGACCTGGGCCTTTGCCGAGCGCGCGGCCGCGGTCACCACCACGGCCACGATCGAGCTGCAGCACAGCGACCACGCCATGCTGCGCCGGGCCCCGCTGTGGCACCGGATCGCGACCGGGTTCGTGCGGCTGGCCCTGGGCCTGACCGACGGCGGCGAGCCGGTCGCGGCGGCGTTCCAGGCGGCCGGGACCGGCGGCCCGCGCCTGCTGGTCTGAGCGCCGGAGGCCTGGGCCCTACGGGCGGGCGGCCAGCAGGTAGGCGCGACGGGTGTCGACCTCGGCCGGGTAGGCCCGGCGCTCGAGCCGGGCCGCGACGGTGAACCCGGCCGCTTCCAGGAGCGCGGCCACGTCATCGGGCTCGTAGAAGCGGAAGTCCACGTCGACCTCGTGCCCGAGCCAATCGCTGAAGTGCCGCACCTCGGTGCCGATGTGGAAGGCCAGCAGGGCCAGGCCCCCGGGCCGCACGACCCGGTGCAGCTCGGCCAGCGCGGCCGGCAGCTCGCCCGGGGCCAGGTGGATGATCGAGTAGAACGCGACCACCGCGCCGAACTCTCCGTCCGCCGCGGGCAGGCTGAGCAGGTCACCCACGCGGAATTCGGCCCCGGGCTGCTCGCGGCGGGCGACTTCGATCATCCCGGCCGACAGGTCGATGCCGACCGCGGCGGCGCCGTGCGCGGCCAGCCAGCCGGTGATGTGGCCAGGCCCGCAGCCGAGGTCACCGACGATCGTCCCGGCCGGGGCCTGCTCGATGAGCGCGGTCAGCAGCGCCCGGTCCAGTGGCTTGCCCGCCAGCTCGTCCCGCAGCCCGTCGGCGTAGGCCCCGGCCACCGCGTCGTAGCTGCGCCGGGTGCGGTCGTGCGGCCCGGTCATGAGGCCGGGGGGACCAGCCGGTAGATGGCCCCGGCGGTGTCGTCGCTGACGTACAGGGCCCCGTCCGGGCCGGCCACCGCGTCGGCCGGGCGGCCCCACCGGTCTCCGGCCGCGTTCTGGAAGCCGCCGACCAGGGTCACCGCCGCGCCCAGGGTCCTGGTGGTGGCGTTCCACGGCATCCACAGCACGGCCGGGGCCCGCGGCGGGTGCCGGTCCCAGGATCCGTGCACCGCGACCACCGCGCCCCCCGACCACGGCGCGGCCAGCTTGCTGCCGGTCAGGAACGACATCCCGATCGGGGCGCTGTGCGCGGGCAGCCCGACCTGGATCCGGGGCAGCGCGCCGCAGTTGAGGTGGGTCCCGCCCGGGTTGGTGACCGCGTCGGCGATGAACGGCAGGTTCACCATCGAGCCGGCCGGGTGGTTCAGGTCCTGGTCGGGGTTGCAGTACGGCCAGCCCAGGTCGCGGCCCGCGGTCACCGGGACCACCTCGTCGGCCGGGTGCTCGTTCACGTAGGCCTGGATGACCTGGCCGAACGGGTCGCTGACCCCCTGGTAAGCCGAACGCGACGGGTAGCTGATGTTGTCGCGGTTGTTGACCGCGGTCCACACCGTGCCGTCCGGAGCCACGGCCAGGCCCTCACCGTTCCGCACGCCGCGCTCGACCACCCGCAGGTTCTTCCCGGCCGGGCTGACCGCCATGATCACGGCCCGCTGCTGGCTCATGGTGCGGTCGTCGGGATTGGCGTTCGAGGAACTGCCCACGTTGAAGTAGACGGTCCCGTCCGGGGCCACCGCCACGTCCTTGGGCCGGTGCACGTCATCGCCGAGCGGGTTCTGATCGGGCAGCCCCTTGGCCACCACCGTGCGGGCGCCACCGATCCCGCGCGCGCTCCACGGGTAGCGGTCGATCTGGTCGGACTCCCCGACGTACAGCACCCGGCGGCCGTCCAGGGTGGCGAAGGCCAGCCCCTGCGGGTTGGTCAGCCCGCTGAGCACCGTGCGCGCGGTGGCCGTGCCGTTCCGGCCCGGGCTGAGCTCGACCACGCTGCCGTGGTCGGGCTGGCTGACCAGCAGGTCGCCCTGGGGGGTCCAGGCTTCGATGCGGGCGTCGGGTACCCGGGCCCAGACCGAGGCGGACCAGCCCGTGGGCAGCGTCAGCGTCCTGGTGGTCGAGAACGCGCCCCCGCCCTGGCCCGCGGGCACGCGCAGGGTGACCGGGGCGGTCGCGGCGCCCGACGGGCTCCCTCCGGAACCACTCGGGCCACTCGATGGGCTCGGGCCACTCGAAGCACCGGAGCCACCGGGGCTACCGCAGGCCGCTACGGCCAGGCCGGCCGTGGTGGCCAGCGCGGCCAGTCTCAGCCCGGTCCGCGTCCTCATGAGCGTCAAGTATGACCACTCCTCGGTGAAAGGTCGGGTCACACCCGGTTCTTCATCCGATCTCCACTGGTTACCCGCTGGTTTTGCACACCGGCCGCCGATGGTGAGGGTGTACCGGGCGAGACCCGGTCAGAAAGGAAGGACGCACGATGCTGACCAAGGCCCGGGCCGCGACCGCGGGGGCCCTCAGCGGCGCCTGGGTCGGCCTGCTGATCGGCATCCTGCTCGGCCTGTTCACCCCGGTGAGCTGGATCCTCATGGTCGCCGCCGCCGTCGGGATCGGGGCCCTGTGGGGTGCGGTGTTCGGCTTCGCCGCCCACGCCGCCACCAAGGGCCAGCGCGACTTCAGCTCGGTCCGCTCGCTGGCGGCCAGCCGCTACGACCTGATCGCCCGCGACGGCACCGCCGAGCGCGCCCGGGTCATGCTCAGCCAGGCCGGCCTCATCCCCGCCGAAGCCCCGGCCGGGATCTGACCACGACGTCACCTCGCCCTCGGTTCTGGCCGCGGGCGGCCGCCAACCCGCCGCCCGCGGCCCCGGTCCCAGAACGCCCTCGGCCTCCGGTCCCACCTCGGGCTGAGCACAGAGCGGTCAGATTCCGGCCGCGATGGCCGGGGCCTGCGGGGCGGTGTCCGCGAAACCGCCCTGGTACAGATAGCCGGAGTAAGCGGCCCCTTTGGTGTGCACGGTCACCCCGGCGAACTCCTCGGGACACAGACCGTGGAATCGCGTTCTGATCACTTCGTCGAAGACCGTCACCGAGACGACCAGCGCCAGGTCCCGGCTGGGCTGGTCGCGCAGCTGCTGGCGCACCACGCTGGCGTCGACGAGTCTGGTGACCAGAACCACGGCCGGGCCGACCGGACCAAACCGGCCCGGGCTCACCGCCCCGTGGTGAATGGCCATTCTGACCCTCAGCCGAGGACCAGCCAATCTGGTCGCATTGATTCCGGAAATGGCCGCCGCCAGCTGGCGCGGAAAATCACCCGCCAGGGACAAGCCGTCGATGTCGAGCGGCAACTCGGCCAGTTCACCGTCGCCCCGAGGCTGACAAATCCACCGGGCCCGGTCCATCCCGGCCGCCCTGGCCGCCCGGGCCAGCGCGCGGTCGAGGTCGTCCTGAATGCGGGCCTGCTCGGCCGCGCAGCACCGGCTGAACCCCTCGGCGTCGACGGCGACTAAGAATCGGAACGCCAGTGCTCCCCCGACGAACCCCACCTCAGCCTCATCCGCTGAGCCACCGCTCGATTCCTGCAGTTCCATGGCGGCACACTGACCCTTCCGCGAAACCGATGCTCGAGTATTCGCGGCCACAATCCCCGTCCTAACGGACCCTGGAATTAAGCATGATCCCGCTGGACAATAAAAACAAGAGATTCAACCGGCCTGACCTGCGACGATACCTTTCAAATTGACATCCGCAACTCCGCCGCATTGCTGAATGATAGCTAGCATTCAGCAATATCAATTTGCGGCTATCGAGTTGTGGAGTTCATTTACGGATGATTGGACGATACCCAGGAGGGCCTCGTTGACCTCGGGATCTCCCTGTCTCAGATTGAGACATCGTTGTCATCAAATTGGCCCCGGCCCAGGTCTCCGGCTTGGAGGACGGGCGGCCGCTCAGTTCGATCGGGGTCGAAGTGTCCGGCTCCTAGGCTCGAAGCATGGCAACCACCGGACCCACAACGAAAGGAACGACCAGCCCGGCCGGCGACCCGGGCGGCCGCGGCGCCGCGCGCTGGGCGCTGGTGGCCACCAGCCTCGGCTTCGCCGTGGTCCAGCTGGACGTCAGCGTGGTCAACGTGGCCATCAAGCCGATCGGGGCCGATCTCGGCGGCGGGGTTTCCGGCCTGCAGTGGGTGGTCGGGGCCTACACGCTGGCCTTCGCGGCGCTGATCTTGTCGGCGGGGGCGCTGGGCGACCGGATCGGGGCCCGGCGGATGTTCGTGGCCGGGTTCGCGCTGTTCACCCTGGCCTCGGCGGCGTGCGGGCTGGCGCCCGGGCTGGGGGCGCTGATCGCGGCCCGGGCCGTCCAGGGGGTGGGCGCCGCGGTGCTGGTGCCGTGCTCGCTGAGCCTGCTCAACCACGCCTACCGCGACCCGAAGGCGCGGGGACGGGCGATCGGGCTGTGGGCCGCGGGGGCCTCGGTGGCGCTGTCGGCGGGCCCGCTGCTGGGCGGGATCTTGACCTCGTCCCTGGGCTGGCGGTCCATCTTCTTCATCAACCTGCCGCTCGGGCTGGCCGGGATCCTGCTCACGCTGCGCTTTGCCAGCGAGACCCCGCGGGCGACCGAGCGCGGCGTGGACCTGCCGGGCCAGCTGGCCGCGATCGTCACCCTGGTCGCGCTGGCCGGGGCCATGATCCTGGCCGGCAAGCAAGGGTTCGGCAACGGCCTGGTGCTGGCCGGGTTCGGCGTGGCGGCGGTGGCGCTGGCCGCGTTCATCCTGATCGAGGCGCACCGCCGGCGGCCGATGCTGCCGCTGGGCCTGTTCCGCTCGCGGACGTTCGCGGCCAGTTCGGCCATCGGGATCATCATCAACGTGGCCTTCTACGGGCTGATCTTCGTGCTCAGCCTGTACTTCCAGACCACCCGGCACTACTCGGTGCTGCTGACCGGGCTGGCCTTCGCGCCGACCACGGTGGCCGTGGGGGGCGCGAACCTGCTGGCCAGCCGCATCGCCCACCGGATCGGCCTGCGGACCACGCTGGCTGGGGCGGCCCTGCTGACCGCCGCGGGCCTGGCCGGCCTGCTGGTGGCCGGGTCCGGCACCGGCTACCTGGCCATCGTGGGGCAGCTGGTGGCGGTGGGGTTCGGTCTCGGCGTCATCGTCCCGCTGATCACCTCGGCCCTGCTGGGCAGCGTGGATCCGGGGCACTCGGGCGTGGCCTCGGGCACGCTGAACACCGCCCGGCAGACCGGCAGCGTCATCGGCGTCGGCCTGTTCGGCTCGCTGGCCGCGGGGCACCTGGTGCACGGCCTGCACCTGGCCCTGATCATCGGGGCCGCCCTGGCCGTGGCCGTCGCCGCCCTGGCCCCCGCCCTGCACCCCGACGACTGACCCGTTGCTACCCTGGTCATACCGCAGGTAGCATCAAAGTATGAAAGTCAGCGTCAGCCTGCCCGACGAGGATCTGGAGTTCCTCGACACCTACGCCCGCGACGCGGGCATCCCCTCGCGCTCGGCGGCCATGCACAAGGCGGTGGACCTGCTGCGCGCGTCCCAGCTGGGCGACGCCTACGAGCAGGCCTGGGCCGAGTGGGCGGCCGCCGAGGACGACGACGCCTGGGACGCCGTGACCGGCGACGGGCTGGAGGGCTGAGTGCGGCGCGGTGAGATCGTCACCGTCCGCTTCGACCCCGCCCGCGGCGCCGAGGCCCGCAAGACCCGCCCGGCCGTGATCGTCAGCAACAACGCGGCCAACGCGACCGCCGCCCGGCTCGGCCGCGGGGTGATCACCGTGGTCCCGGTGACCTCGAACGTCAGCCGGGTCTACCCGTTCCAGGTCCTGCTCCCGGCCGCCCAGACCGGGTTGCCGCGCGACTCCAAGGCCCAGGCCGAACAGGTGCGCTCGGTCGCGGTGGAACGCGTCGGACCCCGCATCGGCCAGCTGTCACCCGCGCTGGCCGCCCAGCTCGACCAGGCCCTCCGGGTCCACCTGGGCCTCTAGGCGGCTCAGGGTCTCCGGCGGTCAAGCCGTCAGGCGGAACCGGGCCCGGTCGTGCTGGCCATCCCAGGCTTCGACCATCGCGGTCCCGGCCACCACCGAGGACAGCACCACGGCCAGGGCCGCGCCCAGCAGGCCCAGCGGGTTGCCGGTGAGCACCGCCACCACCAGGGCCAGGGTGGCCACGGCCAGCGCGATGAAGCCGCCCACCACCACCTTGGCCGCCGCGCTCTTTTTCGGCCGCCGGTCCGGCCGGACCGCGGTCATCCGCGGCAGCTGGCTGCCGACCAGGAGCGGCGGCAGGTCGGCCGTGACCACGGACAGCTCGAGGTAGGTCCGGGACATCAGCGTCCGGCCGATCCGGGCCTCGAACTCATCCTGAGTCAGCCGTCCCTGCACGAACGCCACCTGCAGCACACCGATCACATGCTCGCGGTCCGCGCGCGACGTCCGAAGCATGCCCTGACCGGTTGTGACCAGCGGCATGGTGTTTCCGGGCCAGTTCGTCACCGGCGCCTCCTCACGAGCACAGCGCCAGAAAAGCGTAACCCCGTTACCCTCCCGAGACCATCCTGCCGACGAACCAACCGCCGGGTCAGGCCACCGGGACCAGGTCGATGCGGATGGTCAGCGGCGTGGTGGCGATGGCCCGCCCAATGGCCGCGTCCCACTGAACGGGCAGCTGGCGCGACCGGGCCTCGGTGTCGTCGTCGGGCAGGATGACCGCCCAGCCGGTGCGCCAGCGGCGGTTGACCAGGACCCGGACCCGCCGGTCGTGCTGGATGTTGCGGACCCAGTCGGCCTGGTCCCCGTGCGCGGCGATGACCCAGAACGTGTCCCCGTCCAGCCCGTTGCCGACGCACACCGGCCGGGGCTTCCCGGTCCGCCGCCCAATGGTCTCCAGCAGCGCGAACGCCCGTGGCGCCAGACCGTGCCGCAACTGCCAGCGCAGCACCCGGCCCCCCGGGCCGAGCGCAACCCGCAGAATTCGGTATTTAAGGGTCCGTCGCACCAGCGCAGCCTAGCCGCCCGCCGCGTCCTTGAGCAGAGCCTCACGGGTGCTCGCGAGCAGGGCGATGAGGGTGTCGAACCGGCCGGAGCCCAGGATGGCCCGGGTCCGGTCCTCGGCCGCGAGTTCCCGGCGTACCCCGTCGGCCGAAGCGGTCCGGCCAGTATCGGTGGCGTGCAGTCCGACCGTGCGGCCCGCGCCGACGCGGCGCTCGATGAATCCCAGCCGCTCCAGGCGGTCCGCGGCCTGGCTCATGGCCTGCTGGCTCTTGCCCAGCCGCCGGGCGATCTCGGTCACGGTCACGCCGGGCTCGGCCACCACCGCGTCGAGCAGATGATTCAGCGGCAGCGACAGGGAGGTGCCGGCCAGGGCGGCTTCCCCGCGCTGCTCGATGAGCGCGCTGACCTCGCGCAGGCGGCCCCGCAGCAGCCCCGTGAGGGCGGCGCCGGACCCGGATCCGGCCCCGGCTGTCGTTGCGTCCACCCTCGCAGGATACCTCTCGTCATCTCATACCTTGTCTGCACAGTTAGTTGTGATCACAAGTTCTTGTGATAGCGTCGGACGCGTTCAGGTCGCCACCCAGGAAGGAAGTCGAAGGATGCGGGTATTCGTGACCGGCGCCACCGGGTTCGTCGGGTCGTTCATCGTGCCCGAGCTGATCAGTGCGGGCCATGAGGTGACCGGGCTCAGCCGTTCGGACGCGGGCGCCGAAGCGCTGACCGGAGCCGGCGCCGAGGTCGTCCGCGGCGACGTCAACGACCTGGAACGGCTGCACGACGCGGCCGGAACCGCCGATGGCATCATCCACACCGCGTTCAACCATGACCCGTCCGGCCAGAAGCAGCACAGCGAGGACGATCGGAAGGTCATCGCGACCCTCGGCGCGGCGCTGGCCGGGACGAACCGGCCGCTCATCGTCACCTCCGGCACCGGCCTGGTCCAGTCGGCGACCGGCCAGCCGGTGCGGGAGACCGATCCGCCCGCCTCGTCGGCCACGGTCCCCCGGGCCGCGTCCGAGGAGGCGGCCGACGCCCTGATCGGGCAGGGCGGGAACGTCATGGTGATGCGTCTGCCCCAAGTGCACGACACCCGCCGGCAGGGCCGCCTCCAATGGCACATCCAGATCGCGAAGGAGCAGGGCCGCGTCGCCTACGTCGGCGCGGGCCGGAACCGGGTCCCCGCCGTCCACGTCACCGACGCGGCCCGCCTGTTCCGGCTGGCCTTGGAGAACGGCCAGGCCGGGGCCCGCTACCACGCCGTGGCCGAGGAAGGCGTGCCGCTGCGCGACATCGCCGAGGCGATCGGGGCCGGGCTGAGGCGGCCGGTCGAGTCGATCACCCCCGAGCAGGCCCCGGCCTACTTCGGCTGGCTGGCCCAGCTGGCCACCCTGGACCTGGCCGCCTCCAGCGCCGCCACCCGGCAGCAGCTGGACTGGACCCCCACCGGCCCGGGCCTGCTGGCCGACCTGCGGGACATGGACTACGACGCAACCTGAAGAGCCGGTGACCAGCACGTAGTCTCATGGAACAGACGGCGGACCCGCATGGGGTACTGACCCCGAAAGGACGGCCCAGGTGCGGCGGATCCCGCTCGGCGCGCTCCGGGAGCGCGAGTTCCGCCTGTTTTTCACCGGGCAGCTGGTGTCCCTGCTGGGCGATGCGGTCACACCGTTCGCGCTCGTCTGGGCGGTCCTCGACCTGACCGGATCCGCTCGCGACCTCGGCTTCGTGATCGCGGCGAAGACCGCCCCCCTCGTCATTTTCCTGCTCGCCGGCGGCGTCTTCGCTGACCGTCTGCCGCGGCGCGGCGTGATGCTCACCGCCGACGTGGCCCGCATGGCCGTCCAGGCGACGACCGCGGCCCTGCTGCTCTCACACACCGCGCACATCTGGGAGCTGATCGTCCTGCAGGCGCTGGCCGGGACCGGGACGGCGTTCTTCAATCCCGCAGCGACCGGGCTCACGCCGATGACCGTGAGCCCGGGGCGGCTGCAGGAGGCCAACGCCCTGCGCGGGATGTCGATGGCGTCGATGCAGTTCGCCGGCCCGGCGCTGGCGGGCATCCTCATCGTCACCGCCGGGCCGGGCTACGCGCTGGTCATCGATGCGGCCAGCTTCGGGGTCAGCGCGTTCTACCTCGCCCGCCTGCACCTGCCGCCGCACGTCAGCCTGCCGCCGCAGTCGTTCGCGCGTGACCTGCTCGACGGCTGGCACGAGTTCACCGCCCGGACCTGGGTCTGGCTGACCGTGGCCGGCGTGTGCATCGGGACCATGATGACCTCGGTCTGGCTCGTGCTCGCCGCCGCGTGGATCAAAAACGGCCACGGTGGCGCGGGCGCGTGGACGGCCATCCTCATCGTTTCGGCCATCGGCGGGCTCGCGGCCAGCGCGACGGCGCTGCGCCTCAAGCCGCGGCGCCCGCTCCTGCTGGCGTCCATCGCGGTCGTTCCGAATGCGTCACCGATCATCGCGCTCGCGCTGAAGCTGCCCTGGGAGATCCTGGTCGTGACCGCGCTGGTCACCGGCTTCGGGAACATGCTCTTCAACACGCTCTGGGAGACGACGCTGCAGCAGCACGTCCCGCCGGAGGCATTGTCGCGGGTCAGCGCCTACGACTGGTTCGGCTCCCTGCTGGGCCAGCCGCTCGGGCTCGCCCTCGCCGGAGTGGTGGCGGCCGGCATCGGGATGAGCCGCACGCTCTGGATCGCCGCCGCGGTCGAACTCGTCGAGGTCACGGTGCTGCTCACCGCGCCCAGCGTGCGGCACCTGCAACGGCTCGACCAAACCCGGCCTGAGCCCAGCCCGCAGCAGCCCGCCGCCAACTGAGCCGACCACGAACGCTTGCGTTTGGTAAACCTTCATCCACCTGGGAGCCGGTGAGCGGATTCGAACCGCTGTCCGCTCGCACCGTGTGCTGGGCCTGGTGGCGCATTGCCACCCGGCGGGACGGTGCTCGTTCAGATGGTGAGGAGCACCTTGATGGCGCGGCGTTCGTCCATGGCCTGGTAGCCCTCGGCGGCTTGTTCCAGCGGGAGGGTGAGGTCGAAGACCTTGCCCGGGTCGATCGTGCGGTCCCAGATGAGCTGGATCAGATCCGGCAGGAAGCGGCGTACGGGGGCCGGGCCGCCCAGGGTGTGGATGCCGGCGAAGAACAGCTCGATCCCGGGGATCTTGACGTCGTAGTTGACGCCCACGTAGCCGAGGTGGCCGCCGCCGCGGGTGGCGCCCACGGCTTGCATGAAGGACTGCTGGGTCCCGACCGCCTCGACCACCCCGTGGGCGCCCAGCCCGCCGGTGAGGTCCTTGATCCTGGCGACGCCGTCCTCGCCGCGCTCGGTGACGATGTCGGTGGCGCCGTAGTACCGGGCCAGCTCCTGCCGGTCCTTGTGCCGGCTCATCGCGATGATCCGTTCCGCGCCGAGCTGCCTGGCCGCGAGGATGGCCATCAGGCCGACCGCGCCGTCACCGACGACCGCGACGGTCTTGCCGGGACCGGCCTGGGCAGCGTCAGCGGCGAACCAGCCCGTACCCAGGACGTCGGAGGCCGCCAGCAGTGCCGGGATGAGGTCCTGCTCCGGCTGCCCTGGGGTCACGACGAGCGTGCCGTCCGCGTACGGGATGCGGGCCTTGTCGGCCTGGGTGCCGATCGTCTGGGCGACGAACTCGGCGTGCACGCACTTGGACTGGAAGCCGGCCCGGCAGATCTCGCAGGTGTTGTCGGAGATGACGAACGAGCCGACGACGAAGTCGCCGGGCTTCATCGTCATCACCTCATCGCCGATCTGCTCGACGATGCCGGCGTACTCGTGGCCCATCACCTGGTGGTCGGCGGGCTCGACGCCCCGGTAGGGCCACAGGTCCGAGCCGCAGATACAGGTCGCGGTCAGCCGGACGATCGCGTCCGTGGGCTGGAGGATCTTGGGGTCCTCGCGCTCCTCCACCCGGACATCGCCTGCCGTGTACATCACTACTCCACGCATGTGCAGGTCTCCTTGTTCTGTGTCTGGGCGCCTCTGACGCCGATTCGTTTGCAGGAAGGCACAAGATTCCCGCGGCTTCCCCGGTTATTCGAAGCTCCGGCCGCCGACCCCACTGGGAGGGCGTAACGGCCCCGGGCTGGCGGGCCTGGCACCCCCGGCGTCCTCGGCGCCGCCGGACCGGTGCCCTAGACGACGGGACGGCGCCGGGCGGCGGCGCTGGGTGAGCGCGATCGCGATCGTGGGAATCAAGGTCAGCGCGGCGACGGCGGTACCGGCCACGGCGGGACCAATGGCTCCAAGGCGGGAGTCCAGGGCTTGCCCGGCGATCCAGGAGCCCGCCGCGGTGCCGAGGTTGAACCCCGCCACGGTCAGGGCCGACCCCAGGGTGGGTGCCCGGCCCGCGAAGCGGACGGCCAGGGCGATCAGCGCCGGGTTGGCGCCCAGTCCGAACAGCCCGAGCAGGGCCACCAGCGCGGCCGTGGGCACGGCATAGCCGGACAGCAGGCCGATGGCCAGCAGGATGAGCGTGGTGGCCGCGGCCGCCGTGATGGTCGTCGCATGCGGGCGGAGGTCTCCGAGGCGCCCGCCGGCGAGGAAGCCCGCCAGGGCGCCGGCGCCGAAGCCGGCGAGCACCAGCGGCACCAGGCCGGCGGCCAGGGCCCGGTGGGTCAGTAGCGGCGCGATGTAGGTGTAGGTCGACAGCACGCCGCCGGTCGTGGTCGCGCAGGCCGCCAGCGCCAGCCACAGGCGGCCCGAGCGCAGCGCGGACAGCTCGGACCGGACCGACACGGCCTGGCGGCCGGAGCCCTGGTGGCTGCGCTGACGAGCTGCTTGGCGCCGGTGCCAGCAACGATGCCGCCTGGCGGATCATGCTCGCGCTCGGCGCGGTGCCTGCCGCCGCCGTCGTCTACCTGCGCCGCAAGATGCCGGAATCGCCGCGTTACCTGGTTCAGGTGCAAGGACGGGCGGACGAGGCGGCGAGCCAGATCTCCAGCTTCACCGATGGCCAGGTCACCGGCGACAGGTCCAGCAGGTTCCCGAACCAGGCCACGCCGCGCCAGCAGATGGGGCTGCGGGCGTTCCTGACCAGCCGCCGGTGGCTGATCATGCTCGCCGGGACGGCGGGCACGTGGTTCCTGCTCGACTACGCCTACTACGGCAACACCATCTCCACCCCGCAGATCCTCAGCCTGATCTCGCCGCACACCTCGACCATGACCAAGGTCGCCCTGCAACTGGCCATCTTCGTGGTGGCGGCCCTGCCGGGCTACCTGCTGGCCATCGCCTGGCTGGACCGGATCGGGCACCGGCGGCTGGCGCCGCTGACCGGCTTCGCGATCATGGGGCTGTGTTTCCTGATCATCGCGGCGGTGCCGGGCATGACCACCATGGTGGCCCCGTTCCTGCTGGTGTACGGGGTGAGCTACTTCTTCACCGAGTTCGGCCCGAACATGACCACCTTCGTCATGCCCAGCGAGCTGTACCCGGTGGACATGCGCGCGACCGGACACGGGATCTTGGCCGGCGTCGGCAAGCTCGGCGCCTTCATCGGGGTCTTCCTGTTCCCGGTGCTGCAGAGCTCGCTGGGCCTGCGCGGCACGCTGCTGCTCACCGCGGGGGTCTCCGTCCTCGGCTTCGCCCTCACCCTGGTGCTGCCCGAGCCCGCCCGGCGCAGCCTGGAGGACATCGCCGCCGGCGCGCCTGCCGCCGGCGCCCACCCGCTGCGGGTGGCCGACGAGGCCCCGGCGGCCTGACCCCGGTGGAGCCCCTGGCCCGTCAGCCCTGGATGACTCCCAGGTCCGCCGTGCCCGCGTCGTAGTTGCTCGCGGCCGAGGTGCCCAGCGGAGCGGTGGCGGTGTCCGCGGGCAGCGCGGAGGGCGCGACGAACCTGCTGCCCTGCGGGCCCGCCGTCACCGCCTGGTGCAGCGCGCTGCCGCGCAGGTACTGCGGCCAGGTCAGGAACCACTGGGTCCAGCCGTCATCCCACTTGCCGGCCGCCGTGCTGTTGGTGACGGTGATCGGGTCGCCGGGGATGGACATGTCGTAATAGGTCTGCGCCGCGGCCGGGGGCAGGTTCACGCACCCGTGGCTGACGTTCGAGGTGCCCTGGTTCACGACCGACCACGGGGCGGAGTGGTAGTAGTCGCCGCTGTAGGTGAACCGGACCGCGTAGTTGACCAGCTCGTTGTAGTAACCGGCGCTGCCCGGCGCGCCGCCGCCCACCATCCGCACCGGGTTGCCCTTCTCCACGCTCAGGTAGGTGCCGTCCGGGGTGGGCAGGCTGGCCCGGCCGGTGCTGATCGGCCACTGGTGGGCGAGCTTGCCGTTGAGGTAGATCTGGGTCCGGTGGGTGGTGGTGCTGGCCACGGCGATCATGGCCCGGCCGATGTAGAAGGTCTGGGTCAGGTCGGTGGTGGCGTACACCCCAGGCGCGCCCTCCACGCCGTTCAGGCGGCCGGTCGAAGCTGACCGTGGTGTAGGGCGGCCAGTAGTCCCGCGGCCGGAAGTACAGGTGCTGGTCCCCGTCCCAGTACCACGCGCCGATCACCGGCTTGGACGTGGTCAGCCGCAGCGACCGTTCGACCGCCGCCTTGTCGGTGATCGGCTGGCTGAACGTCAGCATGACCGGCATGCCTACGCCGTAGGTCTGCCGGTATCCCTCGAAGATCTGGGCGGTGAACGTCCGGGTGGGCGCCAGGGTCCGGAACGTGCTGGTGGTGGTGATGTGGTGACCGTCGACGGCGCCGGTCGCGGTGACGGTGTAGCTCTGCGCCGTTTGAGCGTCGACCCGCTGTGCCAGGTCTCGTTGTCGGCGCTCAGGCTGCCGGACACCGGGTCGCCGGAAGTGTGTACGGTGACGCTCGGTCACCTTGCCGTGCCGCGCGGCCACGGTGATGCCCGCCGACGGGGTCGACGTCGCGGCTCCCGTTCGCCGGCGTGATCGTCAGGTCCGTAGCGAGGGCCGCCGGGCGGGCCTGGCGGCCGCCGCGGCCTGCGCCCTGGACCAGCCTGGCGGCCGCCGCCGCGCCTGGCCGGGTGCTGCGTGTGCCACGCTGCTGCACGCCGCGGCCAGCAGGCCGATGGCCTCCAGCCGCGGTCGGGATGGTACCCGTCGCATTCTCGCATATACTGTGCTTACCGGCGGTGATCGTTGACCTGACGGGGCGCCTATCCTGTGCCAAAGCGTGCGCGGCTGAGCCACCCTCCGAACGCTCCCGAACCCGCCCCGCAGCCAGCGCCAGCACGGTGAGCATGACGATGACGTACTCCGGCCAGCGCTCCCACCCGGTCCGCCAGCGTGCGGTAGCTGACCAGCGGGACCCGCGCCACCCAGGACGGCCTGCCGCCAGGTGCCGCTGCGGGTGATCAGCCCGGCCGTCGGGCGCGATGATCGTGCTCTCCCCGGTGGTCGAGACGTATACCACGGCGCGGTCGCTCTCGACGGCGCGGATCCTGGCCATCGCCGTCTGCTGCTCGGTCTCGCCCAGCTGGCCGTCGATCTCGAAGTCCGCGTCGTTGGACTGCACCGCGAGCAGGTTCGCCCCCGCCGTCACCTCGGACCGCACCAGGTTGTCGAAGCCAACCTCGTAGCAGATCACGTCGCCCAGCCTGATCTTCCCGGCGGCGAAGACGACGGCCTGGTGGCCGGCGGTGAAGTCGACCGGCTGCAGCGACGGGAGCGAACTGAAGCTGGAGATGAGCCCGCGGAACGGGATGTACTCGCCGAACGGCACGAGCTGGCGCTTGACGTACATGCGCGGCCGGGCCGCGGCCGGGCACCCAGAGCTGGCCCACGTTGCGCCTCGGGTTGTCCAGGACCTCCCCGACCAGGACCGGCCGGCCGACCGCGGCCACCGTCGCGGCGATCTCGGCGTAGATCGCGGGGTTCTCGGACGGGTCCAGGTCGGTGGCGTTCTCCGGCCAGATCACCAGGTCGGGCGCGGCCAGGCGGCCGGCCTTGACCTGGGCGGCCAGCTTCAGCGTGGCCGCGGCGTGGTTCTGCGTGACCTCGGTGTCGTTCAGCTGCTGCGGCAGGTTCCGCGCGTGCGGCACGTCGCCCTGGATCGCGGCCACCTGGGCCGTCGGCGCGCCCCCGGCCGGGTCGACGGGCAGCAGGCCGCCCGCCAGCACCAGCCCGGCCGTCACCACCGCGGCCACGCGGCCAGAGCCAAGGAGGTCGGGCACGGCGCCCGGGGGGCAAAGCCCCCCCAAGGGGGGTCTGGGGGGATGGGTCCCCCCAGGAGCGGGGGGGTCTGGGGGGAGCGCCCCCCCGAGTAACACAGCGCCGCCCGGGCGATCATGGCGCCGGTCAGCGCGACCAGGAAGGTCAGCAGCGGCGCGCCGCCGACCGCGACCCAGCGGACGTCCGGCGCGACCGACTGGCTCATCGCCAGCCGGCCCCACGGGAAGGCGAAGGGCCACCGGTCCCTGATGCCCTCGACCAGGACCCACCAGCCCGCCACCGCGGCCGGCCAGTAACGGCAGCCGCAGCAGCAGCCGCTGGCCGACGGCGAGGACCGCGAAGATGACCGACTCGGCCCCGGCCAGCGCGAACCACACGTACCAGGCCACGTTGACCAGCCAGGACAGCAGCGGCACGAACAGCGCCAGGCCGAACACCAGCCCGCAGCAGAACGAGCCCCGCAGGCTCCGCCCGGCCAGCGCGACGACCAGCAGCGCCGGCCCGAGCGCCGCCAGCGGCCAGACGTCGAACGGGGGGAAGGACGGCGAACAGGGCCAGGCCGCCCGCGACCGAGATGAGCAGCGCCCAGCGCGTGCGCAAACCGCCGAAATCGGCGCGGCCCGTCCGCGCGCCGACGACGGATACGGCCTGGGCGGTGTTCCCCGCTCGCTCGCCGGCAGGCATCCTGATCCAGGCCGCGGCGGGCCCTGCCGGCTCGCTCACGGGGGAGTAATTCTGCCGCAGCGCCGGCTGGCCGTACGCTGAGCGGCCGAACCTCATGATCCAGGCTTTTAGGCGTAAAGGTCGATACCATGATATTGGGATCATTTAAGTCTATAAGTCAGTTCGCGTAAGTACATATGCGCACCGGCGTGGGAGAGTGTCAGGAATGGCAGATGACCGCGGCCGAGCGTCGTCTTATTATCCCGGCGACTACCCTGGGTCAGTGATCCAAGGAGGGCGGGTTGAGTAGGCGCGGGTGGCTGCTGTTCGCCGCGATGGGCGTGATCTGGGGGATCCCCTACCTGCTCATCAAGGTGGCGGTCGGCGGCGTCTCGGTGCCCGTGCTGGTCTGCACCCGGGTCGCGCTCGGCTCGCTGCTGCTGCTGCCCGCGGCCGTCCGCGGCGGCCACCTTCGGCGCGCTGAAGGGGCATGTCCGCTGGCTGGCCGCGTTCACCGCGTTCGAGATCGTCGGGCCGTTCGCGCTGCTCTCCAGCGCGGAGCAGCGCCTGCCCAGCTCCACCAGCGGCCTGCTCATCGCGGCGGTGCCGATCTTCAGCGCGCTGCTGGCCTGGCTGACCCGCAGTGGCGACCGGCTCACGCTCGATCCGCTGGGCGGGCCTGGCCATCGGCATGGGCGGTGTCGCCCTGCTGGCCGGGCCGGGCGCGGGCCACGGCGAGGTGCTGCCGGTCATCATGGTGCTGCTCACCGCGCTCGGCTACTCCTTCGGCCCGCTGATCGCCAACCGCAAGCTGGCCGACCTGCCGCCGGTCGCGGTCAACACGGTCTGCCTCGGCGCGGCCGCGGTGGTCTACGCGCCGTTCGCCGCGCTGACCTGGCCGCGCACGATGCCGTCGGCCCAGGTACTGCTGGCGCTGGCCGGGCTCGGGGTGATCTGCACCGCAGCCGCGTTCCTGGTCTTCTTCCGGCTGATCGCCGAGGTCGGCCCGGCCCGCGCCACGGTCATCACCTACGTCAACCCGGCCGTCGCGGTGGCGCTCGGCGTCATCGTCCTGGGCGAGCCGCTGACCCCGGCCATCGGCGCGGCGTTCGTCCTGATCCTCGGCGGCTCCATCCTGGCCACCCGCCCCGGCTCGCCGAAGCGCCGCGGGGCCGCGGCCCGCCGCGGTGCCGAAGCGCCGAGCGGCGAAGACAGCAGCGCGGAGACGAGCGCCACGCCGGTCCGTTCGGACTAATTTAGGTGTTGATCATCCCGAACGGGCCGGGTGCGTGCGACCGGCATGATCCGCGGGCTTACCGGGGGAAGGGCTCATGAGCGAAACCGCGGCACCGGGGCGGGGAGCCCGGCCCTGCGGATGTCGACCGCGCGGGGCCGGTGGGTGGTGACCGCCACCGTGCTCGGGTCGGGCATGGCCGCCCTCGACGCGACCGTGGTGGGCATCGCGCTGCCGGCCATCGGGCGGGACTTCCACGCCACCGTGGCCAGCCTGCAGTGGGTGGTGGACGCCTACACGCTGACCCTGGCCGGGCTGCTGCTGCTCGGCGGGACGCTCGGCGACAGCTACGGGCGGCGGAAAATGTTCGGATCGGCACGGTGTGGTTCGCGGTCGCGTCGCTGCTCTGCGGCCTGGCCCCGAACGTCGCGGTGCTGATCGCGGCGCGTGCCCTGCAGGGCGTCGGCGGGGCGCTGCTGACCCCGGGCAGCCTGGCCATCCTGCAGGCGTCCTTCGCCGAGGAGGACCGGTCGGCCGCCATCGGCGCGTGGTCCGGGCTCGGCGGCGTGGCCACCGCGATCGGCCCGTTCCTCGGCGGGTGGCTGATCGGCGCGGTGTCCTGGCGGCTGGTGTTCTTCATCAACCTGCCGCTGGCGGTGGCGGTCGTGGCCATCGCCGCCCGGCACGTGCCCGAGACCAAGGCGCCCGGCCCGGTGCCGAAGCTGGACGTCCGGGGCGCGGCCTGCATCAGCGGCGCGCTGGCCGGGATCACCTACGGGCTGATCGCGGCGTCGGCGCACGGCTGGGGATCGGTGCCGTGCTGGCGCCGCTGGCCGCGGGCGTGGTGCTGCTCGGCCTGTTCATCCTGGTCGAGGCCAGGGAACCGGAGCCGATGCTGCCGCTCGGGGTGTTCAGGTCCCGGCAGTTCACCGCGGCCAACGCGGTGACCTTCGTCGTCTACGCGGCGCTGGGCGGGCTGCTGTTCCTCGTCCCGGTCGTGCTGCAGGTGGTCCACGGCTACAGCCCGATCGAGGCGGGCATGTCGCTGCTGCCGGTGACCTTCATCATGCTCGCCCTTTCCTCCCGGTCCGGGGCGCTGGCGGCCAGGATCGGGCCCCGGCTGCAGATGACCGTCGGGCCGCTGGTGCTCGCCGTGTCGCTGGCCCTGTTCACCCGGATCGGGGGATCGGGCGACTACCTGACCGCGGTGCTGCCCGCGGTGGTGGTGTTCGGGCTCGGGGTGGCGATCATGGTGGCGCCGCTGACCGCGACCGCCCTGTCGGCCGCCCCGGCCGACCACGCGGGCATCGCCTCGGCGGTCAACAACGACGTGGCCCGGGCGGCCGGGCTGATCGCGGTGGCGGTGCTGCCCGCGCTGGCCGGCATCACCGGGGACAGCTACCTGCACCCGGCCGCGTTCGCCGCCGACTTCAGGAAGGCGGCGCTGATCGCGGCGGCGTTCTGCGCCGCCGGCGGCGTGCTGGCCGGGCTCACCATCCGCAATCCGACCAGGGCCAAGTGCGCCGAGACCACGCCGCGTGAGTTCAACTGCAGTCTGGAGGCCCCGCCCCTTCGCAAGCCGGAACTGCGTAGCCTGGAACCGACAGCACCCACTGAGGCAAGGGAAACGCATTGACTGCTGACGGCACCTTCGCCACCGACGCCGATGCGCTGAAGGCGGTGGAGGAGGCCGCGCGGGCCGCCCGCGGGACGGTCGCCGACCTGGCCAGCGTGCCCGGCGAGCGTCTCGACGACGCGCTGCGGGCGATCGCCGACGTGCTCGCCCGCCGGTCCGGGCCGGTGCTCGCGGCCAACGAGGCGGACATGGCGGCGGCGCGGGCCGACGGCATCGGCCGGCGCGCTGCTCGACCGGCTGCGGCTGGACGAGGCGCGGCTGGAGGCCATGGCCGGCCAGCTCCGCGCGCTGGCCGAGGTCCCGGCCGAGCCGTCACGGCGGACGGTCAGGGAGCTGCCCGGCGGCCTGCTCGCTGGAGGAGTGCCGCAGGCCGGTCGGGGTGATCGGGGCCAACTTCGAGGCCCGGCCCAACGTGGTGGTCGACATCGCCTCCCAGTTCGTCAAGTCACGCAACGCGGGCGTGCTGCGGACCGGCTCGGCGGCGATCCGTTCGGCCGTCGCGCTGGCGGACGAGGTCATCGCGCCCGCTCTCGGCGCGGCCGGGCTCGACCCGGCCATGATCCAGCTGGTCCGCGTGCCCGGGCAGTCCTCCGCGCGGGCGCTGGTCAGCCAGCCCGGCCTGATCCCGCTGGTGATCCTGCGCGGCAGCGGGGACAGCACCCGCTCGCTGGCCGCCGAGGCGGCGCGGCACGGGGTGCGCACCATGGCCCACGCCGACGGCGGCGCGGTCCTGTACGTCGACGCCGCCGCCGACCTGGCCCTGGCCGGGCAGCTGATCGAGGCCAGCCTGGACCGGCTCGGCGTGTGCAACCGGCTCAACCTGCTGCTAGTGCACCCGTCGTTGTGGGACGAAGCTCGTGCCGCGCGTCCGCTCGGCGCTCGACCGGCTCGGGAGTCGCCGTGTCGCTGCCGCCGCACGCCCACCCGCTCGGCCACGAGTGGGCGCTCGATCCCGGCCGCGAGGCGACGGTGACCGTGGCGCCGGCCGACGGGCCGCGGGCCGCGGCCGTGCTGGCCAACGAGGAGACCTCCGGGCTGGCCGCGGCCATCGTCACCCAGGACCGGGCCGCGGCCGAGGAGTTCCTCGTCGCTACGCGGGCACCGGCGCGTTCTGGAACTCGACCACGCGCCTGCTGGACGGCTTCAAGCTGTTCTCGGTGCCGGAGACCGGGATCAACATCGACGCGGTGCCCGGCCCGCGCGGCCCGGTGACCTTCCGCGACCTGTACCTGCGCCAGTTCGTGGTCACGCCCGCGTGATCCTCCGCAGCGGCTGGCCCGGCTCGTACGTAATCGATTCGAGGGTCATCTCGTCGCCGCCGGTGATCTCGACGCTCTGCTCCGGCGCAGCGAGGACAGGCGGCGAGCACATCGGTGGTCTCGGCAGTCTTAGCCCGCAGTCCCGGCAGGTGATCGTGGCCGGCACCGTGACCATGTCAACCGCGGCGCCCGCCGCCTCGGTGCCCTCGGCGACAAAGCCGAACGCCTGAGCCAGGGATTCGGCGTCCACGGCGTGCCGGACGCCGAACCGGACCTTGATCCCGGCCACCTTGCGGCCGCCGGCGCGCTGGCGGACCGTGGCAAGCACGCCTTCGGCCAAACCGTACTCATGCATCCCGGTCCCGTGGGTTCCTCATTCTACCATCAGATGATCCATCGCCCGCTGTGCCGCGGCGGCGGCCAGGATCTCTTCCACCGTCCGCACCGCGTGCGGCAGGGCCGCCTGGACTGGTTCGGACAGGCCTATCCCCGCGCTGAGGTCGGCGGGCTCGCACGCCACGAGCAGGCTGCGCCCGGGGCGGCCGCCGAGCGAGCCAGCAGCGCGAAGATGCCGTCCGGCGTCATGCTGTGCGCGTCCATGACCGGGCCGGACCCAAGAACCGCCGGGTCCGGCTCCGGCACCTCGACCTCGATCACGGTCACCGTGCCCGGCGGCTCACCGCGCGCGGCCGCGTCCACCAGGACGAACAGGTCACAGCCGTTGAGCAGCTCATAGGCCAGGTGCACGCCGCGGATGCCGAAGTCGCGGATCTGCACGCCGTCCGGCACCGGATGCCTCGGCCAGCAGCCTGACCACCTCCACGCCGAAGGCATCGTCGTGCAGGAAGATATTGCCCACCCCCGCCACCAGCGTCCGCCCGCTTCATGGGGTGTCTTCCCCCGCCTCGCAGAGGCTCCACTTCGTCGGTGGTGAAGTAGAGGAAGCGCCCGTGCGCGATCCGCAGGT
>CAWHFP010000014.1:0-141570 GCA_963828445.1 uncultured Actinomycetes bacterium | reverse complement strand
CTTGTAGGGCTGGATTCCCGGCTCTCTAGGGCCGGAGAAAAGTTCTGGCTGGTGGGGCTACCTGGACTTGAACCAGGGACCTCTTCCTTATCAGGGAAGCGCTCTAACCGACTGAGCTATAGCCCCAGATGCGCCCGGTGACCGGGCACGGGTGGTGCTCGCGCTGCGAGCACGCGGGAAAGGTTACCGCATGTTGCGGGCTACCGCAGAATCGGCGGTAGCCCGCGAGGTGGCAGGCCTTATTCGGTCTCCCGGAGGGTCACCTCGACCCCGCCGATGAGGTGGGCGGTGAGGTTGTACACCAGGGACCCGACGGTGGCGAACGCGGTGATCAGGAACACGTTCAGCACGCCGAGGAGCGCGGTGTAGCTGAGGATGGTCGACGCGGACAAATACTTGGAGATGTTCACGCCGCCGGTGCCCTGACCGGAGGTCACGTTGTTGAGCGCGTTCTGGATGGCGTCGAACACCCCCAGGCCGGCCAGGGCGGCGTAGAGCAAGGCCACCGCCACGAACAGGATCACGAAGCAGGCCAGCGAGATCATGAAGCTGAACTTCATGACCGACCACGGCTCGAACCGGGACACCATCAGGTGGGCCTGGCGGGAGGACGTGCCGTCGCTCTTGCGGGACTTCTTGGGCTTCTTGACGACCTGCTGCGGCCGCGGCATCCGGGACGTCGCGGCCTGCCAGGGCGACGGGCGGTCGGTCTGCGTGGTGTCGGCCGGCGCGGAGGCCGGCGAGGGGCCGGGCGCGCCGGCGGACGGCGCCGGACGCGACCGCGCATCGTCGGTCTGCGTCCGCGACGCGTTCACCTGGGCCGGGTAGGGGGACGGTGAGTGGTCGCGCTGGCCGCTGCCGGAGCCGTAGACATCCTCGGCGGGGGCGGCCCCGAACGTCTGGCTGGCCACCGACGAGGACGGGAAGTCGGTGGCGTTCCGCTCGGTTCCGGGCGGCCCGTAGCCGTCCTCGACCGCGTTGCCGTGGTAGGCACTGTCGGCCGGGTACGCGGCCCCGGACCGGTTACCCGAGCCGCGGTTGCCGGACCCGCGGGCGGGCGACGACCCGGCCGAACCCGGCGAACCGCCCGAGGTCGACCCGAAGCTGCTGGGTGACGTGGGCGTGAAACTCGGCCGGGCTGGCCGGCTGGGCTGCTCCCAGCCGGACTCACGGTCACCAGCGGCGTGGCCGTTGGTGTCCGCCTGGGTGTCGTCCGCGGCCGGCCCGTTGCCGGACTGGTCTTCTGCGGGGGGCCCGGTGTCTTCCGCAGCTACCCCCGGGCGCCGCGCCGTCTCGTCCGTGCGTTGCTCCACGCCGTCCTCCTCGGCTGCAGCCGCTGGGCTGAGGCTATATCGAACGAGTACGGGCTACCCACCGTCATCACACCGCACTCTTTCGGCCTCAGTTCTTCCCGTCGACTGCAATCCTTTCGTTACCGGGTCACTCCCGGTCGGCTCCGTCCCCGCCGTCCACGGGCGGCTCGGCGGCGGTACCGTCGGGCTGGTCATCGTCGGCCGCATCGAGCGACTCGGCGTTGCGCGCGAGCCCGACCACGCTGTCACCAGACGCGAGGTTCATCAGCCGGACGCCCATGGTCTGCCGGCCAGATCGCTTGACCTCACCGGCTCGCGTCCTGATGACACCGCCCGCCGACGTGATCGCGAAGATCTCGTCGTCAGGGTGCACCATCAGGGCGCCCACAAGCCGCCCACGCGCTTCCACAATCCTGGCTGTGACGACTCCCATGCCGCCACGGCCCTTCACAGGATACTGATCAGAGGGTGTCCGTTTTGCGTAACCGCCTTCAGTGGCCACCAGAACATCCTCATCGTCCCGGGCCACGTACATGTCCAGCAGTTCGTCACCGTTAGCGAAACGCATCCCGATCACGCCCGACGTGGCCCGGCCCATCGGCCGCAGCGACTCGTCGCTGGCGTGGAACCGCAGGGCCTGGGCCTTGGCGCTGATCAGGATCAGGTCCTCCTCCGGCGAGACCAGGCGGGCCGCGATGAGCTCGTCGTCCTCGCGCAGGTTGATGGCGATGATGCCGCCGGAGCGCGGGGAGTCGAAGTCGCCCAGCCGGGACTTCTTGACCAGGCCGCTCTTGGTCGCCAGGACCAGGTAGGGGGCGACCTGGTAGTCGCGCAGGGCCAGGATCTCGGCGATGTGCTCGTCGGGCTGGAACGCCAGCATGTTGGCCACGTGCTGGCCGCGGGCGTCCCGAGCCGCCTCGGGCAGCTGATAGGCCTTGGCCCGGTACACCCGGCCCTTGTTGGTGAAGAACAAGATCCAGTGGTGCGTGGTGGTCACGAAGAAGTGGTCGACGATGTCGTCGGTACGCAGCTGAGCCCCGCGAACCCCCCGGCCGCCGCGGCGCTGGGCCCGGTACAGGTCGGTCTTGGTCCGCTTGGCGTAGCCGCCGTTGGTGATGGTGACGACGACGTCCTCTTCGGGGATCAGGTCCTCATCGGTGACGTCCCCGTCGAAGGCCACGATCTCGGTCCGCCGGTCGTCGCCGTAGCGGCCGACGATCTCGGCCAGCTCGTCGCCGACGATCGTGCGCTGCCGCTCGGGCGAGGCCAGGATGTCCTCGTAGTCGGCGATCTTGGCCATCAGGTCTTCGTACTCGTTGGTCAGCTCCTGGCGCTCCAGGGCGGCCAGCTTGCGCAGCTGCATGTCGAGGATGGCGCGGGCCTGGATCTCGTCGATCTCCAGCATGGCCATCAGGCCCTGCTGGGCCGCGGCGGCCGACTGCGCTGGCCCGGATCAGGGCGATGACCTCGTCGATCCGGTCGATCGCCTTGAGCAGCGCGCTCAGGATGTGCGCCCGCTCCTGCGCCTTGCGCAGCAGGTACTGGGTACGCCGGACGATGACCTCGATCTGGTGCGCGACCCAGTAGCGGATGAACTGGTCCAGGCGCAGGGTCCGCGGCACGCTGTCGACCAGCGCCATCATGTTGGCGCCGAACGTGTCCTGCAGCTGGGTGTGCTTGTACAGGTTGTTCAGCACGACCTTGGGGATCGCGTCCCGCTTGAGCACGATGACCAGGCGCTGGCCGGTGCGCAGGCTGGTCTCGTCGCGCATGTCGGCGATACCGCTGATCCGGCCGTCCTTGACCAGCTCGGCGATCTTCAGGGCCAGGTTGTCCGGGTTGACCTGGAACGGCAGCTCGGTCACGACCAGCGTGGCCCGGCCGCGGGCGTCCTCCTCGACCTTGACCACGGCGCGCATGGTGATCGAGCCGCGGCCGGTCCGGTAGGCGTCCTGGATGCCGCGGCGGCCCGACGATCAGCCCGCGGGTCGGGAAGTCCGGGCCCTTGACCCGCTCGATCAGCGCTTCGAGCAGGTCCTCGTCGGAGGCGTCGAAGTTGTCCAGGTACCAGCGGACGCCCTCGGCCACTTCGCGCAGGTTGTGCGGCGGGATCTTGGTGGCCATGCCGACGGCGATGCCCTCGGACCCGTTGACCAGCAGGTTGGGGAACCGGGCGGGCAGCACGACGGGCTCGGCCGAGCGGCCGTCGTAGTTGGGGCGGAAGTCGACGGTCTCCTTGTCGATGTCCCGCAGCATCTCCATGGCCAGCGGGGCCAGCCGGCACTCGGTGTACCGCATGGCCGCGGGCGGGTCGTTGCCCGGCGAGCCGAAGTTGCCCTGGCTGTCGATCAGCGGGTACCGCATCGACCAGTCCTGGCCCATCCGGACCAGCGCGTCGTAGATCGCGCTGTCGCCGTGCGGGTGGTACTTGCCCATGACGTCGCCGACCACCCGCGAGCACTTGGAGTACCCGCGCTCCGGCCGGTAGCCGCCGTCGTACATCGCGTACAGCATGCGGGTGTGCACCGGCTTGAGGCCGTCCCGGACGTCGGGCAGGGCCCGGCCCACGATGACCGACATCGCGTAGTCGATGTAGCTGCGCTGCATCTCGAACTGGATGTCAACCGGCTCGGTCCGGCCATGCCCGGCGACGGCACGCCGTCGGTTGTCACATCAGTCACGTTCAAAGTCCTTGTTTCTCAGCAGGCGGCCGGGGCAGTCGCCCGGCCGCCGAATGCGGGACCGGGGCCCGCGGGGCCCCGGCGGCCAATCAGATGTCGAGGAACCTGACGTCCTTGGCGTTGCGCTGGATGAACGAGCGGCGGGCCTCGACGTCCTCACCCATCAGCACGCTGAACAGCTCGTCGGCCTGGGCCGCGTCGTCCAGCGTCACCTGGGGCAGCACCCGGTGCGCCGGGTCCATCGTGGTCTCCCACAGCTCGATCGGCGTTCATCTCGCCTAGGCCCTTGAACCGCTGCACGCCGTCCCGGGGGCGCGGGTCCTTCCTGCCCTCGGCGATACCGGCCTCGACCAGCAGGTCCCGCTCGGCGTCGCTGTAGGCGTAGCTGGGCTCGTTGCCCGCGCCCCTCCCACTTGATCTTGTACAGCGGCGGGTTGGCCAGGTACACGTGCCCGGCCTCGATCAGCGGCTTCATGAACCGGAACAGCAGCGTCAGCAGCAGGGTCCGGATGTGCTGGCCGTCCACGTCGGCGTCCGCCATCAGCATGATCTTGTGGTAGCGCAGCTTGGCGATGTCGAACTCGTCGTGGATGCCGGTGCCCGAGCGCGGTGATCATCGCCTGGACCTCGTTGTTCTTCAGCACCCGGTCGATCCGCGCCTTCTCCACGTTGATGATCTTGCCCCGGATCGGCAGGATGGCCTGGAACTCCGGGGTCCCGGCCGCCCTTGGCCGAGCCGCCGGCCGAGTCACCCTCGACCACGTAGACCTCGCACTTGCGACGGGTCGGACGACTGGCAGTCGGCCAGCTTGCCCGGCAGCGAGCTGGTCTCCAGCAGGCTCTTGCGCCGGGTCAGGTCGCGGGCCTGCCGGGCCGCGAGCCGGGCCCGCGAGGCCTGCATCGACTTGGTGATGATGTCCTTGGCCTCGCCGGGGTTCCGGTCGAACCAGTCGCGCAGCTGGTCGTTGCAGACCTTCTGCACGAACGACTTGGCCTCGGTGTTGCCCAGCTTGGTCTTGGTCTGGCCCTCGAACTGCGGGTCGGCCAGCTTGACCGACACGATCGCGGTCAGGCCCTCGCGGACGTCCTCACCGGTCAGGTTGTCGTCCTTGTCCCGCAGCAGCTTCTGCTCGCGGGCGTACCGGTTGACGATCGAGGTCAGCGCGGACCGGAAGCCCTCCTCGTGGGTGCCGCCCTCGGCCGTGTTGATCGTGTTGGCGAAGGTGTGCACGGACTCGGAGTACGAGCCGTTCCACTGCATGGCGATCTCGGCCGAGATCCCGTCCCCGTCCTCGCCGAACTCGATGACCGAGGCGTGCACCGGCTCCTTGGGCGAGTTCAGGTACCGGACGAAGTCCGAGATCCCGTGCTCGTACCGGTAGGTGACGACCCGCGGGCCGTCGCCCTCGGTGTCGGCGTCGGTCCGCTCGTCCCGCAGCGTGATGGACAGGCCCCGGTTGAGGAACGCCATCTCCTGCAGCCGCCGGGCCAGCGTCTCGAAGTTCCACGTGGTGCTCTCGAAGATCTCCGGGTCCGGCCAGAACGTGGTGGTCGTGCCGGTCTCGGCGGTCTCCTCGCCGCGCTCCAGCGGTGTGGTCGGCGCCCCCTGCTGGTAGGACTGCCGCCACACGTACCCGTCGCGGCGGATCTCCTCGTCCAGCCGGATCGACAGAGCGTTCACCACCGAGATGCCGACCCCGTGCAGCCCGCCCGAGACGGCGTAGGACTTGCCGTCGAACTTGCCGCCCGCGTGCAGCGTGGTCAGCACGACCTCGACCGCGGGGCGCTTCTCCACCGGGTGCATGTCGACCGGGATGCCGCGGCCGTTGTCAACATTGCGGACCCCGCCGTCGGGCAGCAACGTCACTTCGATGGTGTCGCAGTACCCCGCGAGCGCCTCATCGACCGAGTTGTCGACGACTTCGTACACCAGGTGGTGGAGTCCGCGCTCCCCGGTGGAGCCGATGTACATACCAGGCCGTTTGCGGACGGCCTCCAGCCCCTCGAGTACCGTGATTGAGCGTGCGTCATATGACAAGTGGAAACTCCATCCTGCTTAATCGCGCGCAGGGACACCCCCCAGTGTCGTAAGGTGCGCGTACCCCCTATTCTAGCTGGGAATTCGGTATGACACGGGCGTTCCTAGCCGTACGTGTCGCCGTGTCCCCGGCTACCTGGGACGCGCCACCCGCCGCGCTGTCGCGGCCCGGACGGCCCGCGAACTTTGACCCGTTTTACGGTCCCCTCGCCGAGTTCGGCGTTGAGCCTGCGGACCAGCATCGACGCGAGCAGCCTGACCTGAGTGGCCCATGCGGTCGAGTCCGCCGCGATCACCAGCTCGCCGTCGGTGAAACCGTCCGGACGAGTGTGAGCAGCAAGGTCAGACCCGACAAAATCCTTCCAGTTACTAAACACCGCACCGACCGCTGCTTGTTCCTTCCAGCCCTGCTCAGACAGCAGTTTGCCGATCGCGGCCGACAACGGCTGGGGGTCGTCGCGGCGGACGCGCCGGCCGGATCCGAGCGCCCCGCCCACCGACCTTCCATCATCATTTGAAGGTCGGTTTGCTGAGTCGCCAGCTTTGGCCGACGGCCAGTCGCCGCGGGCCCGGGCGTCTCCGACCGCTTCGGCCAGCGCCGCGGCCGCACGCCGGCGCCGCTCGTCCTTGGGCACGTCGGCCGGGTCGGCCGGGTCAGGCGGCACGGGTGATCGTCCCGTCGCCCACGCTGTACCGGGCCCCGGTCAGCGTGGCGGGCACGTCGGCGGGCACGGCGGCGGTCACGATCACCTGCTCGGCGTCGGCCACCAGGGCGGCCAGCCGGTCCCGCCGCCCCGCGTCCAGCTCGGCGAACACGTCGTCCAGGATCAGCACCGGGTCCTCGCCGTCCGCGCGCAGCAGTTCGTAGGAGGCCAGCCGCAGGGCCAGCGCCAGCGACCAGGACTCGCCGTGGCTGGCGTACCCGCGGGCGGGCAGCTCACCCACGCGCAGCTCGAGCTCGTCCCGGTGCGGCCCGACCAGGCACACCCCCCGGTCCACCTCCTGCGGGCGGGCCTGCAGGAGGGCCTCCCGCATGGCCGGCTCCAGGTCCGCGGGTTTCTGCTCGCTGTCCGGCTCGGCGTCCGGCTCCGCCGCACCGGGCAGCGGGAACGACGGCCGGTAGCTGATCCCGGCCGGCCCGCGGTCACCGGACACCGCCGCGTAGGCCGCCGCCACATGCGGGCGCAGCGCCCGGACCAGGGCCAGCCGGGCCGCCAGCAGCTCGGCCCCGGCCCGGGCCAGCTGCTCGTCCCAGGCGTCGAGGGTGGCGTTCATGGCCGACGGCATCGAACCGCCCCGCTGCCGAGCCGACTTGAGCAACGCGGTCCGCTGGCGGACCACCCGGTCGTAGTCGGACCGGACCCCGGCCAGCCGGGGCGCGGTCGCCACCAGCAGGTCGTCCAGGAACCGGCGGCGCTCCCCGGGGTCCCCCTTGACCAGGGCCAGGTCCTCGGGGGCGAACAGCACCGTGCGCAGCACGCCGAGGATGTCCCGGGGCCGGGTCACCGGGGCCCGGTTCAGCCGCACGCGGTTGGCCTTACCCGGGTTGACCTCGATCTCGATCAGGGCCTGGCCGCGGAACGAGCTGATCGCGGCCCGGATGATGGCCCGGTCGGCGCCGTGCCGGACCAGCGGGGTGTCGGTGGCGACCCGATGGCTGCCCAGGGTGGCCACGTAGCCGATGGCCTCGGCCAGGTTGGTCTTGCCTTCC
This sequence comes from uncultured Actinomycetes bacterium, assembly GCA_963828445.1. Classification (GTDB taxonomy): domain Bacteria; phylum Actinomycetota; class Actinomycetes; order Streptosporangiales; family Streptosporangiaceae; genus Bog-532. The sequence continues at coordinate 133,827 of CAWHFP010000014.1, read as the reverse complement.
CCGTTCGGCCCGCTCAGCGTGGTCACACCCGCGTCCAAGGTCAGGTCGGCCGAGGTGTAGGACCTGAAGTCGGTGAGCGCGAGCCGGGTCAGATGCACGGCTCTAGAGGGTACTGGCGGCCCAGACCAGCACCGCCCAGACCAGCACGGCTCAGCCCGCGGACCGGATCGGCATCAGCACGTACCGGTAGTCCGGCGTCTCGTCCCCGGCCGGCTTGCCGGTGATCACGGCGGGCCGGGTCGGCGTGGTGAACGACACCCGGGCCACGTCGGAGTCGATCGCGCTCAGGCCGTCCAGCAGGTACTGCGGGTTGAAGGCGATCTGCAGGTCGTCGCCGTCGAAGCTGGCCTCGAGCGTCTCCACCGCCTGGGCCTCGTCGCCGGCTCCGGCCTCCAGCACCAGTTCGCCGGCCGAGAACGCCAGCCGGACCGGCGTGTTCCGCTCGGCGACCAGGGCCACCCGCTTGACCGCCTCGGAGAACGGGGCGGCGGGCAGCTCGGCCACGGCGTTGAACTCGTTGGGCAGCAGGCTCTGGTAGCGCGGGTACTCGCCCCCGAGCAGGCGGGTGGTGGTCTGGCGGCCGCCGCCTTCGAACCCGATGATGCCCTCACCGTGCGCACCGTCCTCGCCGGGCGGGGTCAGGGCGATCGCGACCTCGGCCGCGGTGGTCAGCGACCGGGCCGCGTCCACCAGCACCCGCGCGGGCACCAGCACCGCGGCCGACGTGTCCGGCTTGACGGGCTGCCAGTGCAGTTCCCGCACGGCCAGCCGGTAGCGGTCGGTGGCGACCAGGTTCACGGTGTCGCCTTCGAGCTCCATCCGGATCCCGGTCAGCGCGGGCAGCGTGTCGTCCCGGCCGGCCGCGATCGCCACCTGGCCGATGGCCGAGGCCAGCACGTCGGCGCCGATCGCGCCCGCCTCCGGCGGCATGCCGGGCAGCGTCGGGTACTCATCATCAGGCAGCGTCATCAGCGTGAACACCGCGCTGCCGCACTTGAGCGTGGTCCTGGTGCCCTCGGTGCTCATCTCCACCGGGCGGGCAGGCAGGCTGCGGACGATCTCGGCCAGCAGCCGGCCGGACACCAGCACGGTGCCTTCCTCGTCGGTGATCACCGGGACGCTGGCCTGCGCCGAGACCTCGTAGTCGAAGGTGGACAGCGTGAGCTGCGGTCCGGCCGCCAGGTGCATGCCGGCCAGCACGGGAACCGCCGGCCGGGCCGGCAGGGCGCGAGCCGTCCAGGCGACGGCGTCAGCGAGTACGTCTCGCTCAACCTGGAACTTCACGGAACTGCCTCCTGGAACCCTGTGCTGTGTAGATGTCGACGATAGACCCTTCGCGGGCCGGTGTGTCAGGTCGATGACGGATGGGTATTGGTCGCCCGGGACGAGAGTCCGCTTCGTGGTGAGCGTCCCCAGCCTCTACTTGGTTTTGTTTTCTTCTTAGTTAGAGAACCGTCATAGTCATAGGTGCGGTGGACGCTGGGGAGAAGGGCTGTATCCGCAGGTGAGCGGGCCAGTCAGCGTCCACAGGAACTGTGCCTGGGCGGGGGACGCGGCCGGCCCTATTGTGCCCGGCGAATGTGTGGCCACTTTGTTCCCACCGGTTGTCCCCCGCTCTTCCGCTGTCATCCACAATGTTTTCCACAAGCTGTGTGCACAGCCCTGTTGATGGTTTCCCGATACCGGGGTGACATCCAGGGGCGGTGCTTTGTTAAGCCGCTGTTACCCGGCAGATCCATCCAGGTGCCGCTCAGCCGGTCCTGGCCTGCTGCTTGATCCGGTTGGTGAGCTCGGTGACCTGGTTGTAGATCGACCGGCGCTCGGCCATCAGCGAGCGGATCTTGCGGTCCGCGTTCATCACCGTGGTGTGGTCGCGGCCGCCGAATTGCTGGCCGATCTTGGGCAGCGAAAGGTCGGTGAGCTCACGGCACAGGTACATGGCGATGTGCCGCGCGGTGACCAGCACCCGGGACCGTGACGTGCCGCTCAGGTCCTCCATGGACAGCCCGAAGTAGGAGGCGGTCTGGCCCATGATGGTGGCGATCGTGATCTGCGGGCCCTGGGCCTCGGGGATCAGGTCCTTGAGCACGATCTCGGCCAGCTGGAGGTCGACCGACTGCCGGTTGAGGCTGGCGAACGCGGTGACCCGGATCAGGGCCCCCTCCAGCTCCCGGATGTTGGTGGAGATGCGGGAGGCGATGTACTCCAGCACCTCCGGCGGCGCGTTCAGGCCCTCCTGGATGGCCTTGCGGCGCAGGATGGCGATCCGGGTTTCCAGTTCGGGGGGCTGGACGTCGGTCAGCAGGCCCCACTCGAACCGGCTGCGCAGCCGGTCCTCCAGGGTGACCAGCCGCTTGGGGGCCCGGTCACTGGAGATGACGATCTGCTTGCTGGCGTTGTGGAGGGTGTTGAAGGTGTGGAAGAACTCCTCCTGCGTGCCTTCCTTGTTCTCCAGGAACTGGATGTCGTCCACCAGCAGCACGTCCACGTCCCGGTAGCGGCGGCGGAAGCCGTCCTGCTTGCCGTCGCGGATCATGTTGATGAAGTCGTTGGTGAACTCCTCCGAGCTCACGTAGCGCACCTTGACCCCGGTGTAGAGGGTCTGGGCGTAGTGGCCGATGGCGTGCAGCAGGTGCGTTTTCCCCAGCCCGGAGTCGCCGTAGACGAACAACGGGTTGTAGGCCTTGGCCGGCGCCTCGGCCACCGCCACCGCGGCCGCGTGGGCGAACCGGTTGCTGGAGCCGATGACGAACGTCTCGAAGGTGTACTTCGGGTTCAGCCGGGCGCCCCCCGGCCGCGGCGTCGCGTACGGCACCGGGTCCGGGTGGCCGGCCGCCAGACCGTGGCCACCGTCCCGGCGGTCCCGGGGTCCCGGTGGTCCTGCGGCGGGGCCGCGGTGGCGGCCGGGGCGGGCGCGGGGGCCGGCACGGTCAGCACCGGGTTCTCGTCGGTGTCGCTGGGCAGCGGGTGCTCAGCCGACGGCCCGCCGGGGCCGTCCGGGGCCAGCCGCTCGAAGTCACCCGAAGCCGGGGCGGTGACGAAGTTGCGGGCCGGAACGTCGCTGAAGCTCCGCACCGGATCCTCGGCCAGCTCACCGTAGGCCGGCGGGACGTAGTCGGCGGTACCGTACTCCGCGGCCGCGGGTCCGGCCGCCGAGGCGGGGTCGACGGTCACCGCCAGCTGGATGCTGCGTCCCAGCTCGGCCGAGAGGGCATGGGTGACCAGCGCCCGCAGCCGGGTCTCCAGCTGCTCCTTGACGAACTCGTTCGGCGTGGCGATCAGCGCCGTGTTCTCCACCAGCCCGAGCGGCCTGGTCAGCTTGAGCCAGGCGCGCTGATGGGGCTTGATCTGCAGGTCAGCAAGACCATCCAGAGAGCGCGCCCATACGTCCGCGAGGTCTGTTTCACTCACCGCTCGCTCCCCTCGCGCGCGCCACACCCGATATTCCACAGGTCTGTCCACAGCTTGTGCACGTAGCAGTCCCGCTGCGCCCCGTCACCTTCGCAGCCCACGAGCACGTACCACCACCGGAGCGTGCCGTCTGGGCGTTGGCCCAGGCTGCAGCCTGGTGATTCTCGAGGGCGAGCGCGGTTGTCCACAGCCTAGGCGGTCAGTCCGTGGCGTGCTCGGTGAACGGCGGTCTTCCAGTATGACCCTGGGGCGAACGGACGGCATCGGGTTGCCCCAATACAAATCGGCCGGCAAATCGGCCTTTCGGCCAGAGTGGTCGGCCAGCCGGCCACACTGGTGGGACGTGGTCGCCCGACTGGTTTGACGAAGGTGGCCCGGGCGCTTAACGTACATAGGCCGAATCCCCACGGCGGCGGTACCGCATGTCCTGCGCTGCGCCGCGTGGAGGTATGTCAGAACTTTCAACGCATCTGGAGCTTCCGGTGAGCAAGCGCACGTTCCAGCCGAACAACCGCCGCAGGGCGAAGACCCACGGCTTCCGGCTGCGTATGCGCACCCGCGCTGGCCGTGCCGTGCTCGCGGCGCGTCGCCACAAGGGGCGCGCGCGCCTCAGCGCCTGACCGTTCGCGCCGGTTTCCGGGCCTTTGGCACGGCGCCCGCGCGGCGGCCACAGGATTCCCGGACGTGCTACCTAGCCAATCCAGGATGCGGCACCGCTCCGAGTTCACGCTCGCGGTGCGCCGAGGCGCTCGCGCCGGTCGGCCGACCATGACCGGGCACCTGTTCACGCAGGCCCGCGACCAGGCATCGGCTGACGTCAGGCCGGACGAGCCGGCCAGGGTAGGATTCATAGTCAGTCGCGCGGTTGGCCCCGCTGTGGTGCGCAACCGGGTGAAACGACGTCTTCGTGTGCTCGTGCGCGGGTACCTTGGCGTGCTCCCTGCGGGTAGCCTGCTTGTGGTGCGCGCCAATCCTCCGGCTGCGGCCGCACGCCAGGCGGATCTTGCCGCCGATCTGGACCTGGTGATGGACAGGTTGCTGCGGCGGCAGGTTGGGGCGCTGCGAAAATCATGAGCGCGAACCGAGCGGACGGGATCGACCCGGCCGCCGGCCAGATCCCGTCGGTCCCCCAGAAGGGCCCGACGGTGGTCACGCGTGCGCTCATGGCCGCGGTGACCGGGTACCGGCGGTTCATCAGCCCACTGCTGCCACCGCGCTGCCGGTTCGAGCCGTCGTGCAGCGCGTACGCCCTGGAGGCTCTGCGGGTACACGGTGCGGCGCGCGGCCTCTGGCTGGCCGTCGCCCGTATCGCCCGCTGTCATCCGTTCCACCCGGGCGGCTACGATCCAGTGCCGCCCCGAGGTGCCCGCAGGCGGCCATCCCGGGTGAAGACCGGCGCGCTGTCGACAAAACACAAGGGAGCTAGCACGTGGGGATTCTGAACCCCTTCTACGAGGCGGTCGCGTGGGTGCTGGTGCACCTTCATGCGATTCTGGCTGTTCCCTTCGGCTTTAACAGCGGATGGTCCTGGGCCCTGGCCATCATCGTCCTGGTCGTGCTGATGCGGCTGATCCTGGTGCCGCTGTTCGTGAAGCAGATGCACTCGCAGCGGAAGATGCAAGCCCTCGCCCCGCAAGTTGCGGCGCTGCGGAAGAAGTACAAGAACGACAAGCAGACGATGAACCAGGAGGTGATGAAGCTCTACCAGGAGAACGGCGCCAACCCGCTCGCGGGCTGCCTGCCCCTGGTCGTCCAGCTTCCGGTGTTCTTCGCGCTGTTCAACGTCCTGCGGGCGGTCGCCGAAGGCGAAATTAAGTACGGGCTGACCCACACGCGTCGTGGACAGCGCGCGAAACGCGCACATCTTGTGGGCCACCATCGCCGACCGCATCGTGACCTCGCCGCTGCCGCCCTACCACCTGGCCCCCGGCGTGCCGGTCAGCGCCATGATCGAAATCGGCATCGTCGTACTGATCAGCGCCACCACCACGTTCATGACCGTGCGGCAGAGCGTCAAGCGCGGCATCGGCCAGCCCGGCCAGGACCCGAACAACCCGATGGCGAACTCGCAGAAGTACATGATGTACATCGCGCCGCTGTTCGCCCTGAGCGGTCTGTACTGGCAGTTCGGCCTGGTCATGTACTGGGTCACCACCAACCTGTGGACGCTGGGCCAGCAGTACGTGCTGTTCCGCAACATGGCCCCCATCACCGCCGGTGCCGCCGACGCGGCCAGCGCCACCGCCCCGGCGGCCAAGGGCTCGCCCGGCCCGGCCGGCACCACCGTGTCCAAGGGGGCCACCAGCAAGAGCACGCCGGCCCGGGGTACGGCCGCTAAACCGGCCGCCAAGGGAACCGCGGCCAAGAGCGGCACGGCCAGCACCGGCGCGGCCAAGGCCGCGGCCGCCGCCACCACGGCCAAGTCCGGGACCAAGGTCAGCAACGGTCAGTCCAGCAACAACGGCCAGCGCAGCAGCAGTCAGCGCGGCAGCGGCCAGCGTGGGTCCGGCCAGGGCGGCACCAGCCAGAGCGGACGCGCCCAGCGCACGACCACCACCTCCCGGCCGCAGACGGCCAAGAGCACCTCCAGCAAGCCCGCTGAGACGTCCGACGGCGGCGAGCGCCGCGGTCTGGGCCGGCTGGTGCGGAGCAGCAAGCCCGAACCTGAGCCGGAGCCGGAGGTTCCAGCCACTAAGCTCGTCCGGCAGCAGCCGGTCCGGCAGTCGCGCAGTAAGCGCTCGGGCAAGCGGTGACGTTGTTGACAAGTAGCCGGCTCTCCCGTGGGGAGGGCCGGCCGTGAGCCAGGCAGAGGACAAGCTGAATGACCTACCAGGTGAGCACCGGAGCGCGATCGTGAGCACCGACTCGGCCGAGACCGCCGCGGCGGATGAGAACACGGCAGTGAACGCCACTGCGAGCAACGGCGCTACCGGCCCTGATGACTCGCTCGATCACCCCGACCTGGACGGCACCGTCGCCGATGAGGCGGTCGACGGTGACGCTGTGGACGGGGACGATGACGATGACGAGCCCGACGATGTCTCTGAGGGTGACGAAGTAGTTTCCTTTAGTGACGAAGAGTCGTCCGTGAGCCTGGCCGATCTGGAGCAGGAAGGCGAGATCGCGGCCGACTACGTCGAAGGCCTGCTCGACATCGCCGACCTCGACGGCGACATCGACATGGACGTCGAGGGCAACCGGGCCCTGGTCTCGGTGGTCGGTGCCACCCTGGACGAGCTGGTCGGCCGGCGCGGCGAGGTGCTCGAAGCCCTGCAGGAGCTGACCCGGCTGGCCGTGCACCGGCAGACCGGCGAGCGGGCCCGCCTGATGCTGGACGTCGGTGGCTACCGGGCCCGGCGCCGGGAAGAGCTGACCGACGTTGGCCGCGCCGCCGCCGACGAGGTCAAGCAGACCGGCACCCCCAAGCACCTCTCGGCCATGACCCCGTTCGAGCGCAAGATCGTGCACGGCGCCGTCGCCGACGCCGGCCTGCGCAGCGAGTCCGAGGGCGAGGAGCCAAACCGGCGGGTCGTCGTCTACCCCGCTGAATGAGCTCACCCAGCTCGCGGCCGGAGGTAGCGGTGCCTGAATCGGTGCCGCCGGCCGCGGCGGGGCCCGCACCGGCGGCCGAGCAGGTCGCCGCGCCTCCGGCTGAGGGGGTTCCCGCGTCCTCCGGCGGAGGCGGCCCGGGTCTTCGGGCCGGCTCTGCCGCAGGCCATCGAGTTCGCGTCGCTGCTGGCCACCGACGGGGTCGAGCGCGGGCTGCTGGGTCCACGGGAGGTCCCCCGGCTGTGGGAGCGCCACCTGCTGAACTGCGCGGTGGTCGCGGAACTGGTCCCCGAGGGCGCCGAGGTGGTGGACGTCGGTTCCGGCGCCGGGCTGCCCGGCCTGGTGCTGGCGTTGCTGCGCCCGGCCGACCGGATGACCCTGCTGGAACCGATGCTGCGGCGTACCACCTTCCTGGAAGAGTGCGTCGAACGGCTTGAGCTGCCCCACGTGACCATCCGCCGTGGCCGCGCCGAAGACCTGGCCGGAACGATCCGGGCCGACGTGGCCACCTCGCGGGCGGTGGCGCCGCTTGACCGGCTGATACCGCTGTCGGTGGGGGTACTCCGGCCCGGCGGCACCGTCCTGGCCATCAAAGGACGTGACGCCGCCGCCGAACTCGAGCACGCTGAGCCGGTACTTCGGCGGCTGGGTGTCCGGAGCGCCGATGTGGTGCAGGCCGGTCAAGGTATCGTCGAACCACCGGCTACGGTCGTCCGTATCCTGACCGCAGAAACGGGCCACAGACGCCCCCGCCGGAAGCGCTGAGACCGGCCCGAGCGGCCGGGTGAGGCGCGATGGCAGCTTTGATGGGTGACGTGCGGCCAGGGTTTTGGTCCTACCGCATGGCGCCACGGTCAGGCGAGGCGCATCAGATCCGGAGGAGCGCATGCGGAGAGGAGCAGCGTGATGGTGCCAGCGAAGGGCTTGGGCTGGCCCGACCCGCCCCGGCCGTCGGCGGCCCCGACGCCGGAGCCGGGCGGGCTGCACCGGGGGCACTCTGAACCGGAAGGGCCCGAACTGGCGGACGGCCCGCGCTCCGACCTGGCCGACGACCGGCCGGGCCCGTCGGCGGGCGGCTCACCAACCGGCTCCGTTGGCCTGTTTTCCGAGGTCAACGGCCTAGGCTGGCCGCAGAATTTTTCGAATGACACCGTGCTCGGCTCTCAGCCGCTGTCCCGGGTTGACGCGCCGGGGGCCAGCCCCGCGGGCGGGTCGAGGGTGGCTCAGCCCCCGAATGGTACGGATGCCTCGGGTCCGGCGAGTCCCGCCCCGAGACCGCGACCCCCGGCTCCGCCGAGCCCAGCGCGAGTACAGCAAGCTTTGTCGGCCGCAGTTTCACGTGAAACGGCGGTCCTTTCGACCGACGGCGCCCGTGTGAGGGCACCGATCGGGAACGGACTGGAGGACGCGATGCCAGGGGGAACGGCGGCCCAGGACGACGGCAACGCCGGCGGGGTGGTCATCCCCGACGTCCCGCACAACCCGCGAGACACCCCGATTGCCCGCGCCGCGGAGGCCGCGGTCGGCGTCCGGGGGGCCGGAGACAGCGATCGATGGCCGCACCCGGCCAACTGCCGGATCATGACCATCGCCAACCAGAAGGGCGGGGTCGGTAAGACCACCACCGCCGTCAACCTGGCCGCCAGCCTGTCCCAGCATGGGGTGCGCGTGCTGGTGATTGACCTGGACCCGCAGGGCAACGCCTCGACGGCCCTTGATGTCGACCACCGGGTCGGCACTCCCTCGGTGTACAACACGCTGGTGGAGGACCGCCCGCTGGCCGACATCGTCAAGCCGGTCGAAGGGCTGCCCGGCCTGTACTGCGCCCCCGCCACCATCGACCTGGCCGGGGCCGAGATCGAACTGGTCCCGCTGGTGGCCCGCGAATCCCGGCTGGCCCGCGCGGTCGCGGCCTATGACTCGTCGAATCTGGACTACATCCTCATCGACTGCCCGCCGTCGCTGGGTCTGCTGACCCTGAACGCGCTGGTCGCGGCCCGCGAGGTGCTGATCCCGATCCAGTGCGAGTACTACGCGCTGGAAGGCCTGGAGCAGCTGCTCCGCACCGTGGATCTGGTCAAGGGTCACCTCAATCAGGATCTGCAGATCTCCACCATCCTGCTGACCATGTATGACGGCCGCACCCGCCTGGCCTCCCAGGTCGCCGACGACGTGCGTTCCCACTTCGGGGACGTGGTGCTGCAGTCGATCATCCCCCGCAGCGTCCGGGTGTCCGAAGCCCCCAGCTACGGCCAGTCGGTCATCACCTACGACCCTGGTTCGAGCGGCTCCCTGGCCTACGTCGAAGCAGCCCGCGAACTGTCCCAGCGGCACCCCCAGATGGCCAGCTGATCGTCGCCTTCGGTACTGACGGCGGTGAGCTGATCTCCGTTCTCGTCCACAGCGTGACGTGGTTGGCTGTGGATAACGGGGATCATTCACCGCGCGTGGCCGCCACGGCCGAGGCTGATTCCTCGGCCCGGTAGGCAATTGCGGCACGCAAGGGCGGCTTCGGCCCGTGGGGGCCAAGTTGCCTGATGCCTGTGGAGAGTCGGGTGTGACTGCGGCGCTCTGATAGCCGCGAGCCCGGCTGACGCGGCAGCCACACCTACCGTCCGAGAAGAGTTGGCGTGAACCCCAGTCCTCACCGATTGGCTGAGCCAGCGTGACCGGTGAGCCCGAGTCGCCGGACCGGGACGCCGTCGGGGTTGATCCGTTGACGGCGCCGCTCACCTATCCTGGCCTGCCGCCGTGGCGCCCGGCCGTGGTGGTCACCGATACCGAGGTGCTGGCCCTCCAGCCAGAAAGCGACCGCCCCCTCGGACGGTGGCCGGTCGGAGAGCGGCCGGTCGGAGGGTGGACCCTGCGGCTGGAGGCTAAATCGGCGCCCGGTTTCTCGGGTTCGGGGCCAATTTCCGGGCCAGATGGCTTCGTGGAGAGCGATCCTAAGGGCCGTCCCGGCCCAACGGCGGGTCCCTCAGGCCGACCGGTGGCGCAGGATCGCTCCCTCGACAGCCTTTTGCAGGCCGCCGACGGCGTCCCGGTGGCGGCGCGGACCCCAGTTCTGGCCGTCGGTTCCAACGCGTCGCCGGCCCAGGTGCGCCGGAAGATGGCCAACGCGGGCCTGGCCACCCAGGTTCCGATCACCGCGGTCAGAGTGCGCGGCCTGACGGTGGGGGTGTCCGCTCACGTCAGCCGGCCGGGGTACCTGCCGGCCACCCCGGTGCCCGACCCCACCGCGCAGTCCGATCTGTGGGTGCTCTGGCTGGACGCCGCCGCCCTGGACGCGATCGACGCCACCGAACCCAACTATTACCGGGTCCGGCTGCCGTCCCGGTGTCCCGTCCACCTGACTTCGGGCCAGCCGGTGACCGACGGGTGGGTGTACGTGTCCCGGCATGGTCATCTCCTCAACGCCGCGGGCCAGCCGCGCCGGCTTACCGATCAGCCCACGCTCATCACCGCACTGCTGGCGGAACTGCCCGCGTTGCGGGATCTGGCCGGAACGGATCCGGAGCAGTGGATCGAGCGGGCGCGCGACCCCGGCGTCCGGGCCGCCGTCCGTGAACTCTTCCGCAGCGCGGGCCGGGTGGGGCCGGCCGACGGGTTCCGAGCCTCTCCATCGCCCTGATCCGGCCCGGAGGCAGCCCGGAGTCGGCCCGGAGTCGGCCCGGAGGGGCCCGGAGGGGCCCGGAGGCGGCCCGCCAACTTATCCACAGGCTTTTCTTGCCAAGCTGCCAGCGGTGAAATCACCTGGCAGGATAGCTAGTGGGTACTAGCGGGGTGGATCAAGGAGACGCGGTGACTCAGCAACGGCGTGGGCTCGGCAAGGGCCTCGGCGCGCTCATTCCGGCTACGACGGGTACCGGTGAGCCCGAGTCGGCCAAAGCCGGGGCCACCGGGCTGCGCCGACCGCAGCAGTACGGTCCCGCCGCGGACTCCCCCGCCGGCCCCGATGAGGCTGATGCCGAGGCCCAGCCCATCGCCGGTGCCTACTTCGCGGAAGTGGCGATCGGCTCGATCACGCCCAACCCGCGGCAGCCGCGCACCACCTTCGATGAAGACGCCCTGGACGAGCTCGCCTCCTCCATCAGCGAGGTCGGCTTGCTGCAGCCGGTCGTGGTCCGCCAGGTGATGCCCGGCCGGTACGAGCTCATCATGGGTGAGCGGCGCTGGCGGGCCAGCCAGCGCGCCGACCTCGAGCACATCCCGGCTATCGTGCGCGAGACCGCCGACACCGACCTGCTGCGCGACGCGCTGATGGAGAACCTGCACCGTCAGCAGCTCGACCCGCTGGAGGAAGCGGCGGCGTACCAGCAGTTGCTGGACGACTTCGGGGCTACCCACGAGCAGCTGGCCCGGAAGATCGGCCGTTCCCGGCCCCACATCTCCAACACCCTGCGGCTGCTGAACCTCCCCCCGACCGTGCAGAAGCGAGTGGCGGCCGGGGTGCTGAGCGCGGGTCATGCCCGCGCCCTGCTCTCGCTGGACGATCCGGCCGCTCAAGAGCGCCTGGCCCACCGCATCGTGGCCGAGGGCCTGTCGGTCCGGGCCGTGGAAGAGATCGTGGCCGTCGACGACGGCGAAAAAGAGCGGCCGCGGCGCCGCGTCGGGGCCAAGCCGGTGGCGCCCGGCCTTCGTGACCTCGCCGACCGCCTCTCCGACGCCCTGGAAACCCGGGTCAAGGTCGAGCTGGGCCGCCGCAAGGGCAAAATTGTGGTCGAGTTCGCCTCCCTGGACGACCTGGACCGCATCGTCAAGGCCATGGCCCACGACAACGAGGCCCAGCCGGACCCCGCCGGCGCCCCCGCCCCCCGGCCTGACCCACTACTGTCGGCTCCTCGGTTTCACGTGAAACATGACTCGGAATCAGGGCTCTCGGGCGGCCAGGCCCACTCCTCGGCCTGAAACTGCGCAGGCGACTCGACGAGGTTGGGGCCACGCTACGACGGCCAGCCGGTCGAAGAGATCAGCGGCGGTCCTGTGCTGTGGCAGCCGCGGCAGCAAGACCGGTGGTGGCCCTGGCGGCAACTCCCCTGGTTCTGGATCGCCTACCCGGGCCACGGGACCGCCCGTCTCAGCCTTCAGGCTGACTGGAAGCAACGCTGACCGCTCCGGCAGCCTCTCGACCGGAGCCGGTAGCCCGCGATGATCGTGACCGGGCCGCTGATCGCGGGAGCCGGTAGCCTCGCGAAATCCCAGCCAAGCTAACCAACAGGCGGGAGCCAGGGGTCGGCGAGAGTCCCGGCTAGGTCCCCGCCGGTGGCCGGAGCCGTCAGCCTGTGAGGTCCTAGGGAGGCCGTCTGCGGGACGAGAGCCGCGGCCTAGTGAATTTCCCAGGAGGCTGCCTGCGGGGCCCGGAGCCGTCGGCCTGTGGCGTCTCGGGGAGGCCGCCTGCGGGCCGGAGCCGATATCCCTTGAGATCCGGGCCGGGCGGGGCACCTAACGGGCCGGGGCCACGAGCGTGCGGGACTCCCGGCCAGGGCGGCGCTGCGGGCCGGAACCGACAGCCCTGAGATTCCGACCAGGACCACCTACGGGCTGGAGCCGGGAGCGGGCCAGACTCCCGGCCAGGGTGGTGCTGCGGGCCGGAGCCGGCGGTCTCTGAGGCCACTCATGGGCCGGGGCCAGGAGCGGGCGAGACTCCCGGCAGGGCAGCGATGCGGGCCGGAGGCACGAGCGGGCAGGACTCCCGACCAGTGCGGCTCCTGCCGGCCGGAGCCGGCCGCCCGCATTCTGACCAGCTCAAGCCACAGGTCGGAGCCGGTAACGCCCCAACCCCGGCCAGGCCGCCACCGGGCCGGAACGAGGAGCCGCGAAAATCGCTACCGGGCCATCATCGCCGGTTTGTACTGTGGCGCGGTGCCTATTCAGGTGATCGTCCTCAACGGCGGTTCGAGCGCCGGGAAGTCGGGGATCGCGCGCTGCCTGCAGTCGGTGCTGCCCGATCCTTGGCTGGCGCTCGGGATAGACAAGCTGATTGAGGCCCTTCCGACCCTCTCGCCCACGGCGGCGACCGGGATCGAGGTCGCGTCTGACGGCGAGGTCATCGTCGAGCCCGAATTCCGGGCGGTGGAGGCGGCCTGGATGACGGGCCTGGCCGCGATGGCCCGGGCCGGGGCCCGGATCATCCTCGACGAGGTCCTGCTGGGCGGGGCGGCGGGCCAGCAGCGGTGGAACGCCGCTCTTACCGGCCTGTCCGTGCTCTGGGTCGGTGTCCGCTGTGACCGGGCCATCGCCACCGCCCGGGAAGTGGCCCGGGGTGACCGCGTCGCGGGAATGGCGGCTGTCCAGGCTCAGCGGGTCCACCAAGGCGTTGTTTACGACCTTGAGGTCGACACCAGTCACACCGAGGCTCTGGAGTGCGCCCGGATCATCGCGGCCAGCGTGCTGGAGTCGGACCGGACCTAGCCGGGAGGCTTGGTGTCGACGGTTTCACGTGAAACTCGATAGATGACAGCCTAGGCCCAGTCCCGAGCCCTCCGCCGGTCCTGTTTCACGTGAAACAGGACCGGGATTGAGGGTCAGCGAGCGCCGGTCACGGCCGCGATGTCGGCCACGAACTGGTCGACGTCGGTCTCGGTGGTGTTGAAGGCGGTCATCCAGCGGACGACCGAGGTCTCCTCGTCCCACACGTAGAAGTACCAATCCCGCTGGAGAGCTTCAATGTGCTCCGGCCGCAGGCGGGCGAACACCGCGTCGGACTGGACGGGGTAGGTCACCTCGAGGCCAGGCAGTCTCGCGACACCTTGGTAGAGGCGCTGGGCCATCTCGTTGGCGTGCGCTGCGCTCCGGCGCCAGAGGTCGTCCTCCATGAGGGCCAGGAACTGGGCCGACAGGAAACGCATCTTGGAGGCGAGCTGGAGCTGCTGCTTACGCAGGTATTTGACGTCGGCCACCAGGTCCGGGCGCATCACCACCACCGCTTCGGCCCCGAGGGCGCCGTTCTTGGTCCCGCCGAAGCTGAGCACGTCGGCGTATCGGGCCAGGTCGGCCAGCGAGCAGTCCAGATGGGCGGCGGCGTTGGCGAGCCGGGCCCCGTCGATGAACAACCGGAGGTCGTTCGTGCGGCAGAATTCGCTGATCGTGCCCAGTTCTTCCAGGGTGTAGCAGGTACCGAGTTCGGTGGTCTGGGTGATGGCCACCGCGCCCGGGCTGAGCGTGGTGCTCGTCGCCTCGTCCCCGCAGGTGCCGGGCGATCCCCTCTGGTGTGACCTTGCCGTCCGGGCTGGGGACGGTGAGCAGTTTGGTACCCAGGATCTGCTCGGCGGCCCCGCATTCATCGGTGTGGATGTGGGCCGTCTCGGCACAGATCACGGCCTCGTACCGCCGTAGCAGCAGGCTGAGCCCGAGGACATTGGCCGCGCTGCCGTTGAAGACGAAGAACACGTCCCCTTCGGCCTGGAAAAGCTCACGCAACCGGGCGGTGGCTCGCCTGGTCCACTCGTCTTCGCCGTACGCGGTGGCGTCTCCGGTGTTGGCGGCGATGACCGCGTTCACGACGGCCTCGTGCGCTCCGGCATGGTTGTCGCTTCCAAAGCTCTTGTGCTCAGCCATGCCTCTTAACCTATTGGGCCGCTCCCAAATGCGGTCAGGCCGGGCCGGTCGGTAGCCGGGCGGCCGGGGCGGTCAGTGGCCCCGGCTGGCCGCCAGATCCAGCAACGTCAGGCACGCGGCCCCGAACCGGTGCCCGGCCGCGTCCAGGGCCATCGGCAGCGTGCTGGTCTCGGTCATGCCCGGCGACACGTTGACCTCGAGGAAGTGGACCTCGCCACTGTCGCTCACGATCATGTCGGTGCGGGAGATGTCCCGCAGGCCCAGGGCCGAGTGCGCACAGGTGGCCGCCTTGGCGGCAGCGTCGGCGGCGGCATCGGGGAGGCGGGCCGGAGCGTAGAACTCGGTCTGACCGGCGGTGTAGCGCGCGGTGTAGTCGTACTGGCCGGCGCCGGGCACGATCTCGACCGCGGGCAGGGGGCGGGGACCGTCACCCAGGTCGACCACGCTGACCGCGATCTCGGTGCCTTCGATGAGCCGCTCGATCAGGGCGGTGTCGCCGTAGGCGAAGCAGCTCACGATGGCGGTCGGCAGCTCGGCCGCGGTGTGCACCGGGCTGGCCCCCAGGGACGATCCGCCGCGGGCGGGCTTGACGAACAACGGCAGGCCGAGCCGGGAGATGACGCGCTCGATCACCGCGTTGGCCCCGAGATCGTGGAAGATCTCGCGGGGCAGCGCCACCGAGTCGGGGGTGGCGATCCCGGCCGCGGCCACCAGCGCCTTGGCCGTGGGCTTGTCGAACGCCGCCCGGCAGGCGCTGGCCACCGAACCGACGTAGGGGACGCCGACCAGGTCGAGGATCTCCCGGATGGCGCCGTCCTCGCCGTAGGAGCCGTGGATGACCGGGAAGACCGCCGAAGGACGGTCGGCCAGCAGGGCCGGGATCAGGGCCGCGTCCGCGTCCGCGATCCGCGCGTCGACCCCGGCTTCCTCCAGGGCGTCCCGGACCCGCCGCCCGGAGCGCAGCGAAACGTCCCGCTCCGGGGACAGGCCACCCGCGAGTACCACCACATGGTCGAGTTCAGTCACCGTTATGCCGCCATTACAGGTCGATGCCGCTGGTCACAAGCCATCGGCTCCCGGGCCGCGGCTGGGCGCGGCCCGGGAGCCCTGGTTACAGGTCGCCCGGACCGGGAGTCTCCGCGCCGGTCCGGCGGGCCGGTGGGGTCGGGCCGAAGGTGGCGGTCAGGTCGATCTCGGCCTCGATGACCGAGGCCAGCCGCCGTACCCCTTCCCGGATCCGGTCCGGTTCCGGGAAGCAGTAGGAAAGGCGCAGGTGATCCGCGCCCCCGCCGTCAGCGTAGAACCCGGTGCCGGGCACGTAGGCCACCCGCGAAGAGACCGCCCGGGGCAGCATGGCCTTGGAGTGCACGCCCTCGGGCAGCTGCAGCCAGACGTAGAAGCCGCCGGACGGGACCGTCCAGTGGCAGCTGTCCGGCATCTGCGCCGCCAGCGCTTCCAGCATCGCGTCCCGCCGCTGCCGGTACAGCTCCTGGAAGTCCTTGATCTGCTCTCGCCACGGCTGGGTCTCGAAGTACTCGCGCACGGCCAGCTGGGAGAAGCTCGGGTGGCACAGCACGGCCGACTCCGCGGCCAGCACCAGCTTGTCCCGGATGGCAGGTGGTGCCGCCGCCCAGCCGACCCGGACGCCGGAGGCGAACGTCTTGGAGAACGTGCCCAGGTACACGACCCCTTCGGCGGCGTCGGCCCGCAACGCGCGCAGCGGCTCACCGTCGAATCCGAGCAGGCCGTACGGGTTGTCCTCCAGGATCAGCAGGCCGGCCGACTGGCAGATCTGCAGGATCCGCGGCCGCCGTTCGGCCGACAGCGTGACTCCGGCCGGGTTGTGGTGGTTCGGCACGGTGTACAGGAACTTGATCCGGCGACCGGCCGCGGACAGTCGCTCGATGGCCTGCTCCAGGGCCTCGGGGATGAGCCCGTGCTCGTCCATGGCCACGTGCACCACATCGGCCTGGTAGGCGGCGAACGAGCCCAGGGCGCCCACGTAGGAGGGCGCCTCGGCCAGGATCACGTCGCCGGGATCGATGAAGATCCGGGTGATGAGGTCCAGCGCCTGCTGAGAGCCCACCGTGACCACGACGTCGTCAGGGTGAGCCCGGATACCCTCCAGCGACATGACCTCGCAGATCCGCTCGCGCAGGCCCGCGTCACCCTGGGCGGTGCAGTACTGCAGTGCGGTGGCGCCCTGCTCGGCGACCAGCCGGCCTACCATCTCCCCGACCGAGTCCAGGGGCAGGGCTGAGACGAAGGGGGACCCGCCGGCCAGGGAGACGATCTCCGGGCGGGCGGTTACGGCGAACAGGGCGCGGATCTCGGAGGCGACCATGCCGCGAGCTCGCTCGGCATACTGGTCGAAGTACGGATCAATCCGGGATCCCTGCACCCGGGAATTCGCCTGCCCTGCGCTGTCGCTCATGGCCTCGTCTCCCAACGATCGGTATCATGCCAGCATAGGGCCGGGAGCACAGTGCCGTTGTGTGAAGCTCGCGTAGATACGCGCACATGCCTTTTCGGGCATGCGAGACTCTGGGGGCCACGTGTCGCGCCGACTCGTGAATATCACGCTCGATAACCTTGATGATCTGCCGCCCAGATGCCGGGCCTGCGTGTTCTGGGAGCTGGATCCGATTGGCGGGGCCCGTGCCGCTGAGGCCGGGGAACCGGGCCTGGAAAAGGAATCCTGGGTCTCATCCGTGCTGCTCGAATGGGGTAGCTGCGGGAAGATCGCCTATGTCGACGGGGCTCCGGCCGGCTTCGCCCTGTACGCGCCGCCGCCCTACGTACCGCGATCGGTGGCCTTTCCCACCAGCCCGGTCAGTGGCGATGCCGTTCTGCTGATGACGGCGCATGTGCTCACCGAATTCGCCGGTGGCGGGCTAGGCCGCATGCTTGTGCAGAATATGGCGAAAGACCTGACCCGGCGCGGTGTGAAAGCCATTGAGGCATTTGGCGTCCACAATTGGGAGCCCAATGCGTGCGTGCTGCCGGTTGATTATCTGCTCGCGGTGGGGTTCAAGACCGTGCGGCCGCACCACCGGTACCCGCGGCTGCGGCTGGAGCTCAAGACCGCCATGTCCTGGCGTGAGGACGTCGAGGTGGCCCTGGAACGGCTCCTGGGCTCCATGGCGCCTGGCCGCGCCACGGAAGGTGCGCTGCACCCGGCCTGACGCGCCTCCTACGCAAAGAGCCGGGGCCCCTTCGGGCTCCGGCTCTCGGTTGCGCCTGGCTCAGGCTGTTGATCGCAGCAGTCGAGCTCAGAGGAACTCGGCCAGCTCCTTGAGCATCGCCGACTTGGGCTTGGCCCCGACGATCTGCTTGACGACCTGACCGCCGGAGAAGACGTTCATGGTCGGGATGGCCATGATGCCGTACTTCTGGGCCACGGTCGGGTTCTCGTCAATGTTGAGCTTGACGACCTGGATCTTGTCGGCGTTCTCGGTGGCGATCTCCTCCAGGACCGGAGCGACCATGCGGCAGGGGCCGCACCACTCAGCCCAGTAGTCCACGACCACTGGCTTGTCGCTCTTGAGTACCTCCTGATCGAAAGTCGCGTCGGTGACAACCTTGGTCGTGCCCACTGACGTTCACATCCCTCGTTCGTATCGATTTTTTTCGAAAATCAGTCTTCCTGGCTGGCCAGCCACCGCTCGGCGTCGATGGCGGCCGAGCATCCGGACCCGGCGGCCGTGACCGCCTGCCGGTAGATGTGGTCGACCACGTCACCGCAGGCGAAGACGCCTTCGATCTTGGTCCGGGTGGTCGGGCTCTGGACCTGCAGGTAGCCCTCGGCGTCGATTTCCAGCTGTCCGGTGAACAGCTCGCTGCGCGGGTCATGGCCGATCGCGATGAACAGGCCGCTGACCGGCAGCACACTCTCTTCGCCCGTCTTGACGTTGCGCACCTTCAGCCCGGTGAGCTTGGTGTCGCCGACCGCCTCGACCGGCTCGCTGTCCCACTGGAACTTGATCTTCGGGTTGTCGAAGGCCCGGTCCTGCATGATCTTGGACGCGCGGAGCGTGTCCCGCCGGTGGACCACCGTGACCGACTTGGCGAACCGGGTGAGGAAGGTGGCTTCCTCCATGGCCGAGTCGCCGCCGCCGACGACCGCGATGTCCTGCTCGCGGAAGAAGAACCCGTCGCAGGTGGCACACCAGGACACCCCGTGGCCGGACAGTTCCTTCTCCCCCGGAATGGTCAGCTCGCGGTAGCGGGAGCCGGTGGCCACGATGACCGCCTTGGCCAGGTAGGTCTCGTCGGTGGTGCGGACGACCTTGGGGTTGGCGGCCAGGTCGACGGACACCACGTCGTCGGTGACGAGTTCGGCACCGAACCGCTCCGCCTGCTTCCGCAGCGATTCCATGAGCTCAGGACCCAGCACGCCGTCGGGGAAGCCAGGGAAGTTCTCCACGTCCGTGGTCTGCATCAGCGCGCCGCCCGCGGTCACTGAGCCCTCGAACAGAAGCGGCTCAAGCCGCGCGCGCGCCGCGTAGACCGCGGCGGTGTATCCGGCCGGGCCGGATCCGATGATGATGACATTGCGCACGGCGGTCATTCTCGCTGCCCTTCCTTGACTGGCACGGGATTCAACCGATCCTAGGGTGCTTTGATTCCCGCAGGCAGCCTGGACAGCCAGGCTGGTCAGCCGCCCGATGTGGGCAGGGCCACGTACTTGAGAATGTCCTCGTCACTGGCCGAACAGGACGGTCCCACCACCCAGGCCTGGCTGACCTGGTTCCCCACGTGCGACAGCGCGATGATGGTGGCCGGGTGGCCCTGGAAGCGGGCCTTGTCCACCAGCGCCGGGACGGTGCCCCCGGTGACGTAGCTGACGCAGGCGTACTGCTGAGGGGTGGGCTTGTGCAGGCTCCGGACCCCGGAGGAAGGCTTGGCCGACTTGAGCGCGACGACCTTGTTCAGCTCGGTCTTGATCTGCGTGCTCAGGCTCGCGGTCCGGTAGTCGATACCGCTGTCCACCACCTTGAACGCAAGCCGTCGTTGCGGGCCGTTATGCAACCCGTCCCCGGTGTGCGGGATGAACGGTTGCGCATGCGCGGTGCCGGTCGATGGCCCGCGCGCCGCGCCGCCCCCGGTGGCCACGTTCTTGCTCGTGACCGGGCCGTTTGCGGCCGGGCCGAGGGGCGCGGCCGAGCCGCCGGTGGTCAACTGGACCGCGGTGTACCCGCCCGCGGCCACCACGCAGGCGGCCGCGGCGGCGGCGAACGCCCGGGCGGCCACCGGGCTGGCCGGGACCCGTCGCCGGTTCTTGCCGGCGCGGGAGAACTCGACGACCGTATTTGTCGTGTCCCGGTCGCTGGACCGGGCTGGAGCGGCGGCGGGGGTGGATCGGTGCGCCGCTTCCTGGGCCAGCGTCGCGTTCAGCCGCGTGACCACGTCATCCGGCATGCGCGGCGATGGCACCGAGGCCAGTAGCGTGCTGATCTCGGCGAGCGCCGCACTGCGCTGAGCGCAGCGCTGGCAGCCCGCCAGGTGCGCGTGAATCCGGGTGGCGCGCTTGCCGTCGATCAGCCCCGCGCTGAGCTCAGCCAGGACCTCCGCGTCGACGTGCGCTGATTGCCGCCTCATCCATCTCCTCCCTGCCCAGGTGAGACGCTGCCGGTGGCGGTACGGTTCCGTGAAATCCCGTCTTCTGCCGCCGGATCGGCGGTTGGGCCGCCGCGAAGGTGCTCGAGGTAGGGCAGCAGCCGGGCCCGGCCCCGGGCGCAACGGCTCTTGACCGTCCCGACCGAGATGCCCAGCACGGCCGCGGCGTCGGCTACCGGGTAGCCCAGCATGTCGACCAGGACCAGCGCGGCCCGCTGCTCAGGCGGGATGAGCCGCAGTGCGGCCTCGACGTCCAGCGTGGTGTCCCGGTGACTGGCCGGATCGGTGGTGGCCGGTACCCGGCCCTGGGTGGCCAGCAGATCGAGCGTGCCCTCGTCCCCGACCGAGCTGGCCGCGTGGGCCGCCTTGCGCCGCAGCCGGTCCAGCGAGGCGTTGACCACGATCCGGTGCAGCCAGGTGGTGACGGCCGAGTCGCCCCGGAAGTCGCCCGCCCGCCGGAACGCGGAGATCATCGCCTCCTGCAGCGCGTCGGCCGCCTCTTCGGGGTCGCACAGCGTCCGCAGCGCCACCGCCCACAGCCGGTCGCGGTGTCGCAGGAACAGCAGGCCGAACGCTTCGGGATCGCCCTCGACGTGGCGCTCAAGTAGTTGAGCGTCAGAGAGGCCCGAGAGGCTGTGATCGGTCACGAGTGTGCCAGGGCGCTTCAGCTGGATCCGCGCACAACCACGTTGTAAACCTGAGCTTCGAACCGGTCGGAACTCCCGGCCAGCGGGGGCAGCTTGGTGTACCAGATCATCACGTACTGGCCCTGGGCCGAGCTGTGCACGTTGAACGTGGTGGTCCCCTGCGCGGTCGTGGAGCTGGCCACCGTGGTGAAGCCGCTGTAGGAGGCCGGATTGTCGGCGTTGCCGATCCCGATACGCACCGAGGAAGCCCCGGTGTTGCCGAACTGCACCTTGACCTGGCTGAGCCGGACCTTCGTACCCATGTCGATGACCAGCCCGCTGCCGGTCCGGTAGCCGCCGAAGACCGGGTTGTTGAGGTAGAACTGCGAGTGCCAGTCGGTGCTGGCGCTGCCGTCGATCGCGGCCGACGCCTGGTCGCTGTTGTCGGCGGCGGTGGCGCCCACCGGCTTCAGCACCGTGCTGGAGGCGGTGGACGGGCTGGCCGACTTGCTGTGATTGGTCCCCGTGCCGCCGCCCGCCTTGGCGTTGCTGCCGCCGGACGACGAAGAGTGACTGAACGACCAGGCCACGGCGGCCACGGCCACCAGGATGACCACCACCACCGCGCTGATCAGGGCCTTGGCCGCAGCCACTGGTCCGGGGTCGTCCCCCGTGTCCGCGTCCGCCCCGGGCGGCGGGGCCACCGCGCTGCGGGGGTGGTCCGGCCGTGTTCCAGGGCGAGGCGTCGGTGGCACCGGCCATGCCGTACTGCGCCGTCTGCCCGGACTCGGCCGCCCGGTTGTTCTGCTGGAGCTCCTCGTACGGCACCGGGGTCGGCACCGCGGGCGCGGCCACCACGGCCAGCGCGTCGGCGAACTCCAGCGGGGTACTGATCGTCTGGCCGTCTCGGCCGGGCCGCTGGAACATGGCCTGGCTGATGATCGAGTCGATGCTCGCGGGCACGCCCGCCGACACCTGCCGGGGGGTGCAGACCGATCCATCGATGACCGGGGCAGGCGGCAGGCCGGTGTCCTGCGGGCCCGGCCAGTAGCCGGTCACCGCGGCGTACATGAGCCAGGCCAGCTGCCGGGTGTCGACGATCGCGGGGTCTTCGGCGCCGTCCTCGGCGGTTCCGGCGCCGGCGATGGCCGCGTCCATGCCGAGACCGGTGATCTTGGCCCCACCACCGGACGTCCAGCGCAGCGAGCCGGGGACGAGCTTCAAGTGGGCCAGTCCGGCCGCGTGCGCGACCGAGATGGCCTGAGCCGCCTCGGCCACCAGTGCGGCGGCCCAGGCCGGGTCCAGCGGTCCGTCGCTGAGCATGTCGGCCAGGGATTCGCCGGCCACCCACTCCATGACGATGTAGGCCCGCTCGCCTGAGTCATCGACGTCGAACACCTGGGACAGGCGTGAGTCGTTCAGGCGACTGGCCGCTCGGGCCGCGGTGACCGCCTCCCGGACACGCGGGAAGTTCTCCGCGAACATCAGGACGGTGACGGCGCGCGCCAGTATCTCGTCTATTGCTTTCCACAGCGCCCAGCCGCCGCCCGCGTCGACTTGATCCTCGAGGCGGTAGCGGCCAGCCAGCCTGGTACCCGGTTCAGAGGTGTACGTGCTCATGCATCACCCGTCAAGAGCGGGGCTGGCTCTCGACCCTCCTTCCAGGTCCCCATCGGATCGGCGGAGTCATCTACGCGGCGCGGTCGGTATCCCCAATGGTAAGACGCTTTGCCCTCCCAGCGGGGCTACGAGCGAACGGCCCCGTGTAAACCGTTATACGCGATTGGCGTCAATGTCTCATATCTATGGTCCCACGTCCCCGTCCCACATCCCAGGGCGGTCACGGCCTTGACATGTCCTGGACACCTGGCATACGCCCTCAGCGGCCCGGGCTGGGCTGCGATCGCCGGCCGAACCGGCCGCCGACCATCCGCATCAGCTGGTTCAGCTCGTCCAGGCGCAGCGCCTTGGCCACGATGACGTAGAGCAGCAGGGCCCCGCCGCCGCCGACCAGCGTGACGACGAACCCGTACACCGGTCCGGGGTGCAGGATCACGCCGACGGTGACAATGGTCACCAAGGCGAAGATCAGGGCCGGGATCGTGGCCACGTGCATCCGGACCAGGCTGCGGGTGACGACCCGCCCGTCCAGGCTGCCGATCTGGCCGTTCAGCAGCCGCCAGGCGATCGCGGCGCTGAATATGCTGGTCAGGCCGTAGACGAAGGCCATGCCGATCACCACCTGACCGGAGGGCAGGATGGCCAGCACCACGAAGTTTCCGATCACCGTGGCGATCATGGTCAGGAAGCCGATGATGGCCGGGGTCCGGCTGTCGTGCATGGCGTAGAACACCCGCAGCAGCAACTGGAAGATGACGAACGGCACCAGGCCGATGGAGAAGGCGCCGAACGCCTCGCCGATGTAGCGCGCGTCCGGGGTGGACGTGCTGCCGTGCGCGAACAGGAACTCGCACAGCGGCGCCCCCAGCACGGCCAGCAGCAGCGCCGACGGCACCAGGATCACCGACGACAGCCGGATGCTGTAGGAGAAGTCGTCGCTGACCTGCTGCAGCCGCCCTTCGGCGGCGTTCTTGCTCATTCGCGGCAGCAGCGCGGTGGTCACCGAGACGCCGATGATGGCGTACGGCAGCAGGAACAGCGCGTAGGAAGAGTTGTAGGCCGTCACGCCGACGTCCGCCACGTGCTGGCTGGCCGTGTTGGCCACATTGGTGGTGACGATGAATCCGATCTGGGTGGAGACCACGTAGCCGAACATCCAGATGGCCATCCGGCCGATTTCGCTCAGCTCGGCCCGGCGGAAGTCGAACCGGGGCCGCCACCGGAAGCCGACCCGGCGCAGCGCCGGAACCAGCGCCACCGTCTGGACGATGATGCCCAGCGTGGTCCCCACGCCGAGCAGGACGACGCTGCTGGAAGACACGTCGCCCGCGGTCCGGTGCAGCCCGGCCATGACCACGAACAGCAGGCCGACCACGATCACCACGACGTTGTTGATGATGGGGGTCCACATGGGCGCGGCAAAGCTGTTTTTGGTGTTGAGGATCGCCCCGATCAGCGAGCTCAGCCCGTAGAAGAAGATCTGCGGGATGAAGAAGTAGGCGAACACCACCATCAGGTCGTGTTCGCTGCCCTTCACCTGGGCGGCGTACAGGTCGACCAGCAGGCCGCCCGCGGCCGTGGCCACGATCGTCACCGCGCCCAGGGCCAGCACGGTCAGCGTGAACATCCGCTGGTTGTAGGCCTCGCCGCCGTCCCGGTGCTCCTTGGCCGCCTTGATCAGCAGGGGCACCACCACGCTGGTCAGTACGCCGCCGATCATGACGTCGTAGACCGCGTTGGGGATGGTGTTGGCGTTGTTGTAGGCGTTGCCCAGGGTCTGGCTGCCGAGCGCGAACAAGAACACGAACGTACGCAGGAACCCGGTGACCCGGGACAGCAGCGTGCCGATCGCCATCGACCCGGTGGACCGGCTCAGGCTGGTCCCGGTCTCGGGTGGGCGCTCGCGCAGCAGGTCGAGGGAGGTCTCCTCGGCCACCACGTCCAGGTAGTCGTCCTGAGCCGTGTACGGGTTGGCGATGAACCGCGGCTGCGGCTGGAAGATCTGGATGGGCTGGGTCAGTTCACCCGGCGGGACGCCGTACCCCATGGCCGAGGGCGGGCGGGGTCGTCGCGGGGCCGGCCCGGGGCGGCGCCCGCGACGGCTCAGCGGGCCCGGGCGGACCGGCTGGGGCCCGGGGGCCGGGACCGGCGGGCCGGAACGCGTCGTCCCACCAGGCTCGCTCACCCTGGTCGGCCGCCTCGGTCCGGCCTCGGTCCGGCGGCGGCCCGACTCGCCGGTCTCCCGGCTCCGGGGCTCGCCGGTCTCCCGGCTCCGGGGCCCGTCGGCCGCGTGAGGAATCTTCCGGCTCCTGGTACCAGCCGCCCGCTTCGCGGCCCGGTGGGGCCGCTGGAGCCGGCGCCCCGCTCCAGGTGGTCGGGCTACGGTAGCCGTCGGCGGCCCGGCGGGGTGGTTCGTCGCGCCGAGGCGGTGGTTCGTCCCGGCGGTCCTGGTCATAGCCGGATCGCTCCGGAGCGGCGTGGCGGCCGTAATCGTCCCGGCCCGGTTCGGCGGGCCGGAACCGCGGCTGGGGCTCATATGGATCAGCGGGCCGGAACCGGGGCTGCGGCTCATCCGGATCAGCGGGCCGGAACCGGGGCTGCGGCTCGTCGGGATCGGCCGGGTAGAAGGCCGGCTGCGGCTCGTCCGGTTCCGTGGGGTAGAACGCTGGCTGACGTTCGGGTGGCTCGGCCGGGTAGAAGGCGGGCTGCCGTTCCCCGGCCCGGGGCTGATCGTCGTCTTCCCACTGCTCGGTCTGGTCCTGCTCGCCGCGGTCGTCACGACGCGGTGGGTACTGGTAGGTCCGGCCCGGATCATCGCCGGGGTAACGGCTACTCACGTCACACCCGTCCTGCGGAAACGCCGGCTGGTGCCCGCGCCAGCGTGAAGCCTGCGGTCAGGTGTACCTGACCCAGTCTCGTGGTCGGGCGTAATCATCCGGGGCCTCCGGTGGGTAGCGGGTCTCGGTGCCGTCGTTGTCTCCTCCGACGGTAGCGGCTCCTTCGGCCCCAGCGGGCATCGCAGGTGATCGTTTTGCCTCGTCGCTGCCTTCTGCGGGCTCGCTCGAAACGTTTCGGGGTGAGTCGTCCGGTGTGCCCGGCGGCGGCCCGGACGGTGGGTCCGGCGGGGTGTCCCGCAGCCCGCGGCGGATGGCCCGCGCGATCGCGGTGAGCACCAGGACGCCCAGGGCGGCGAAGATGATGATCAGCAACGTGGTCCCGAACTGCGAGGACTGGACGGTGAGGGCCACCGGGCCACCGGGCAGCGGCCGCCCGTTCTGCCCGAACAGCTGGAGCTCCATGGTGGTGTTACCGACCGCGCTGGACTTGACCGCCACCTTGACCGTCTCGGTCTGGCCGGCCCCGATCGTGATCAGGCCCTTCGGGGTGTAGCCGCTGACCGTCAGCCGGCTATTGGGCGGCTCGGAAGCCTGCAGCCGGACGCGGATGGCCTCCTTGAGCCCGTTGTAGATCGACAGCGGAAGCGAGCCGGACGACCCGACCAGCGTGATCCGGCCGGAGTTGATGATCTGCACCGCGTGGTCGACGCCGGACAGGTAGCCCGACACCCTTTGCAACATGGCCACGCCGTCGGCGTTGGCGGCTCCGTGGCCCCGCCAGGCGGACGACTCGGTCGCGGCCACGCCGGTGCTCAGCTGATTGAGGTACTGCTGCTGGGGCCGGGCCAGGATGCTCTTGAGCGACCGTACGGCCCGGTCGAGCCGCCCGGCCTGCTGGAGGTAGCTGCCGGTGAGTTCATTGCTGCTGATCTGGTTGTCCGGCGGTGCCTGCCGGGACGCCTGGCTGCCGCTTCCGGCCGATCCGGCCAGCGCCGACAGCGAGTCCGGGGACAGCCACGGCGTGCTCGTGGTCTCGCTGAGCAGGTCGCTGGCCAGGCCGGGTGACGGGTTCCATTCCCTCGGCGGCGCGACCACCACCGACCGTGCGACCCCTGGGTCCTCGGCCTCGATCAGGGCGGTCTCGGCCAGAAAGCGCTGGCTGACCGCGAAGGTGCTGCCTGGAGCCGACGTGGCTGAGCCGAGCACGCTGGTGAGGGTGGAGTCGGCCAGCAGCACCTTCATCGTGGTGCCGGTCGGCGTGGGTGTGCTGGTCACCGCGTCGTCCGGGAACGAGGAGCCGGTCGACGGCATCTCGCTGCTGGCCAGGATCACGGTGCCGATCTTGTTGACCGCGAGGTTGCCCAGCACGCTCGAGTCGGCCAGCCCGTCGGCGGGCCAGGCGATCGCCCCCGCGTTGCCGGACTGTCCCAGCAGGGAACCAGCGGTCGACCGCCCCAGGCTGTAGGCGCTGCGGAGGTCGTTGTCGAGGCCCTGGTGGGTCAGGGCGGCCACGTCGACATCGTCGTAGGGGGTGGTGAACAACTGCTGGCTGGCGGCGGTGGCCCGCACCCCCGACAGCCACTGGGCCGCGGCCGTGCTGGCGTGCTGCTGTTCGCCACCGGAACAGTCGGTGCTGGCGCCCACCTGGTAGCCGCGGGTCATGGCGGAGACGCTGGCCAGCAGGCCGGGATCCACGGCCCAGGTCAGGTCGGCCTTCGGGTAGGCCGACCCCGTGCTCAGCAGCGTGTTCAGACGGCCACCGGAGGCGACGCTGGGGGCGAGGCTGTTGCTGGTCAGCGCGGTGCAGACGCCCTGCTGGGGCGGGCTGATCAGCGGCCAGACCCAGGCGACCCGCAACGGGTGGGTCACGCCCGCCGCCGACGGGCCCGGCCAGTACGGCAGGAAAGTGTGCTCGACGCCGATCGCGGCACCGGCCCCGTCGTCGGCCTGCACGGCCAGCGGATACACGCCGAATTGGCTGATGCCGATCGCGGTCACCGACAGCGACAGCTTCCACGAGGCGGTGGCTCCCGGGGTCAGGCTGGCGGTGACCGCGGCCGGGTCGCCGACCACGGTGTCGGCGTCCAGCTCGCCCTGGGCGTACGAAGCCAGGTCGGACCGGGTGGCCAGTGGGGATGCCGACGACCGGAGCACGACCGAGACGTCAGACAGCGCGGCGTGCGAGGTGTTGGTCACGGTGCCGGATACGGTCACCGTGCTGCCCGGGCGCGCCACCTGCGGGCTGACCGAATTGATGACCACCGACGCGGGTGACCGGGACGACGACGCCGTGCCTTCTGCGGCCCGTGCGGCCGGCATCGACCCCAGCATGCAGGCACTGGCCGCCGCGATCAGAGCGGCGACGAGGGCGAGGGTGACCGTCGCCCGGGCGGGGGATCCCGGCGCGGCACGCTGACAGGGCACGCCAGAAATGTTATTGCCGTTTCCGGAAAAGGGGCGCGGTGCGAGACGATCCAACGGTCCCCCCAGGCAATTGCTGCACGTCGATCGCTTCCTTTTTCCCGGTTGCCCCACCAGCGGCCGCCACCGCCAGCCAGGTATCCTCGCTTTTCCTGACCCCCGTCCCGTCAATACCCTCGATGGCCGTGCCGAATTCCACTTCCCCGCCTCTGGTGAGCCCCGTGAACCCGCTGAACGACGACCAGCGCCGAGCCGCTGCGGCCCTGCTCCGGCTGCAACAGGTGTCGTCGGTCGCCGCCGAACTCGGGCGCCGGTTCGCCAAGCACGGATTCGAGCTCGCCCTGGTCGGCGGCCCGGTGCGGGACGTGTTCCTCGGCCGCGACCCCAGTGACTTCGACCTGACCACCAACGCCGCACCCGCCGAGATCCTGCGGATCGTGGACCACTGGGCCGACTCGGTGTGGACCGTGGGCATCGACTTCGGCACGGTGGGGCTGCGGAAGAACGACATCATCCTGGAAGTGACCACCTACCGGAGCGAGGAGTACGCGCCCCGGTCGCGCAGACCAACGGTGCACTACGGCACCTCGCTCGAGGGGGACCTGCGCCGGCGGGACTTCACCGTGAACGCGATGGCCGCCCGGCTGCCCGATTTTGAGCTCGTCGACCCGTTCGGCGGCCTGGCCGCGCTGAAAGAAAAGGTGCTGCGCACGCCCGGCTCGCCGGATGAATCGTTCTCCGACGATGCGCTGCGCATCCTGCGTGCGGCCCGGTTCGCCGCCAAGCTGGGCTTCACGGTGGCCGATGACGTTCGGGAAGCCATGGGACGGCACGCCGGGCAGCTGCTGGAAGACGTGTCCATCGAGCGGATCACCGACGAGCTGACCAAGCTGATGCTGACCCCCGACCCGGCCCGCGGCATCGACCTGCTGGTGCAGACCGGAGTGGCCGGCCGGATCCTGCCCGAGGTGCCGCAGTTGCGGCTCGAGGCCGACGAGCACTTCCGGCACAAGGACGTCTACCAGCATTCGCTCACCGTGCTGCGGCAGGCCATCGGGCTGGAGGACCGCTACGGGCTGAACGGTGACCTGGTGCTGCGGCTGGCGGCCCTGCTGCACGACATCGGCAAGCCGAGGACGCGGTCCAAGCTGCCCGACGGGCGGGTCGCCTTCCACCACCACGAGGTGGTCGGGGCCAAGATGGCCAGGAAGCGGCTGACCGCTCTCCGGTTCCCCAAGGACGTGGTGGCCGACGTGTCCGAGCTGGTCAAGCTGCATCTGCGGTTCCACGGGTACGGCGACGCGGAGTGGACCGACTCGGCGGTCCGCCGCTACGTCCGGGACGCGGGTCCGCTGCTGACCCGGCTGAACGCCCTGACCAGGGCGGACTGCACCACCAGGAACCGGGCCAAGGCCGACCGGCTGGCCCGGGCCTACGACGACCTGGAGGAGCGGATCACCAGGTTGTCGCAGGAGGAGGAGCTGGCCCGGCTCCGGCCTGAGCTCAACGGCAACGACATCATGCGGATCCTCGGCATCCCCGGCGGCCCGCTGGTCGGGAAGGCTTACAACTTCCTGCTCGAGCTCCGCATCGACCAGGGCCTGATCGGCCCCGAGCGGGCCACTCAGGAACTGCTGCGCTGGGCCGAGGCCGAGGGACTGTCCGTACCGCCCGCGGAGGAAGGGGACGGGCCCGGCGGGTCCGGCTCCTGACGCGGCCGGTCCGTGCCGTACCGGCCGTAGGCCAGGGCCGCGAGCAGGTAGCCGGCCACGGCCACCGCGATCAGCGGATAGGACTTGCCGTCGACCGGGATGATCAGCGCCCCGATCACGGCTCCGGCCACGAAGATGCCGTTGAACATCATGTCGTACAGGGCGAAGGCCCGGCCCCGGTAGGTGTCGCTGGTCTGCTCCTGGACGATCGTGGTGGCCGAGATCGCGATGCCCTGCCCGGTGAGCCCGAGCACGAACCCGATCAGCAGGAACGGCAGCTGGCGGAAGGTGGCCCCCACCGCCATCACCAGGCCGGACGCGGCGAGCAGGATGGTGATCCAGGTGTGCTTGGTCAGCCGGCGGGTGATCCACGGTGAAATGACCGCGGCCAGGCCGTAACCCACCGCGGTCACCACCACGACCAGGGTGAAGTGGCTGAGGGCGGCGTTCCCGTTGCCGCCGGGGTAGAAGTAGTTCCGGTACAGCAGGATCGACATCAGGAACGCGATCCCGAACAGCACCCGGTAGCCGCCGACGGCACCCAGGGCCCCGGCCGGCCCCGGCCGCCGGGACAGGTACCGCACGCCCGCGGCCAGGCCGCGCAGCACGTCCCGCAGTTCCTGGCCGAGCGCGCCCGGCTCCTGGCCCGGCTCGTGTACCGGGCCGAGCAGGTCACGGGACATGGCCGCGGCGGCCAGGCCGGCCAGCAGGTAACAGACCGCGGCGACCAGCACGATCACGGCCGCGCCGCCGTGGCCGCCGCCCAGCAGCAGCCGAATGCCCACCCCCACCACACCGGCCACCGTGGTGACGATCCCGCCGATGGTCGGGGCCACGGAATTGGCCATGACCAGCTTGTCGTCCGGCACCACATGGGGCAGGGCGGCGGACAGTGAGGCCAGGAAGAAC
Source organism: uncultured Actinomycetes bacterium (assembly GCA_963828445.1). Taxonomy (GTDB): domain Bacteria; phylum Actinomycetota; class Actinomycetes; order Streptosporangiales; family Streptosporangiaceae; genus Bog-532. Next base: position 103,566 of record CAWHFP010000014.1, on the reverse strand, counting down.
CGGTTCACGCCGAGGGCGGCCAGCGCGCTCACGTACAGCGGGACGCCCAGTTCGCCCGCGCCGATCAGCAGCGCGGTGATGGCGACCAGGACCGCCCGGACGAGCGCCGAGACCAGCAGGATCTGCCGCCGCGACCAGCGGTCGATGAAGACGCCGGCGAACGGCCCGATGAAGGAGTAAGGCAGGTACAGCACGGCGAACGCCTCGGCCGCGGCGGCCGGATTGGGGTACGTGGTCGCCGAGAAGAACACGTAGGCGCCGAACCCGGACGTGTAGATGCCGTCGCCCGCCTGCGAGATCAGCCGGGTCGTGAACAGCCGGCGGAAGCCCCGTTCGCTGAGCACCGACCGCAGGTCCACCGCGAACGAGGAGGACCGGCGGGTGCGCGAAACGCCGGGCCGGGGCACCTGTTCAGCCTACGGTGCCCCGGCCCGGCGCCAGGTAAGCGACGGAGCTGACTGACTAACGCTCGACTTCGCCCTGGATGAACTTCTCCACCAGGTCGCGGCAGACGTCGTCGCCGAACTGCTCCGGCGGCGACTTCATGAAGTACGAGGACGCCGAGGTGATCGGGCCGCCGATGCCCCGGTCCAGCGCGATCTTGGCCGCCCGGAGGGCGTCGATGATCACGCCGGCCGAGTTGGGCGAGTCCCAGACTTCCAGCTTGTACTCCAGGCTGAGCGGCACGTCGCCGAAGGCCCGCCCCTCGAGCCGGACGAAGGCCAGCTTGCGGTCATCCAGCCAGGGCACGTGGTCCGACGGCCCGATGTGCACGTCCGCGCCGGCCATCTCGTGCGGGATCTGGGAGGTGACGGACTGGGTCTTGGAGATCTTCTTGGACTTGAGCCGGGTGCGCTCGAGCATGTTCTTGAAGTCCATGTTGCCGCCGACGTTGAGCTGGTACGTACGCAGCAGCTCGACCCCGCGGTCCTCGAACAGCTTGGCCAGCACCCGGTGGGTGATGGTGGCGCCGACCTGCGACTTGATGTCGTCACCGACGATCGGCACGCCGGCCGCGGTGAACTTGGCCGCCCACTCCGGGTTCGAGGCGATGAACACCGGCAGCGCGTTGACGAACCCGACACCCGCGTCGATCGCGCACTGGGCGTAGAAGCGGTCCGCCTCTTCCGACCCGACCGGCAGGTAGCTGACCATCACGTCGACGCGGGCCTCGCGCAGCGCGGCCACCACGTCCACGGCGGGCTGGTCGGACTCGGTGATGATGTCGCGGTAGTACTCGCCCAGACCGTCGAAGGTCGGGCCGCGCTGGACGGTCACGCCGGTGGGCGGCACGTCCGCGATCTTGATGGTGTTGTTCTCGCTGGCGTTGATCGCGTCGGCCACGTCCACGCCGACCTTCTTGGCGTCCACGTCGAACGCGGCGACCACTTCCACGTCCCGCACGTGGTACGGGCCGAACCTGACGTGCATGAGCCCGGGCACCCGGCTGCTGTCGTCGGCGTCCTTGTAGTACTCCAGGCCCTGGACGAGGGAACTAGCGCAGTTGCCCACGCCCACGATGGCCACACGTACCGAACCCATCAGGAAGACTCCTTTTTGTCCTTGCTCATGCGTTGTAGTTGTTCCTGCTGCCGTTCCGTGGCGATCAGCTCATTCAGCCAGCGGACCTCCCGCTCGACCGATTCCAGCCCGTAGCGCTGGAGCTCGAGGGTGTAGCTGTCCACCCGTTCCCGGGTCCGGGCGAACGCCGCCCGGACGCTCTCCATCCGTTCCTCCAGCCGGCTGCGGCGGCCCTCCAGGATGCGCAGCCGGACGTCCGCCCGGGTCTGCCCGAAGAAGGCGAAATGCACTCCGAAACCGTCGTCGTCCCACGAGTTCGGGCCCGCCTCGCTCAGCAGCTCGTGCAGCCGGTCCTTGCCGTCCGCGGTGAGCCGGTACACGATGCGGGACCGGCGGCTGGCGCGGACTCCGGGGTCCGGGTCTTCCTCGGCGATGAGGCCCCGGACGAGCAGATCCTTCAGGCACGGATACAGCGATCCGTACGAGAACGCATGAAACGCTCCCAGTACCGAACTGAGCCGCTTGCGCAGCTCATAGCCGTGCATGGGCGATCCATCCAGGATCCCCAGTACGGCCAGCTCCAGTACGCCAGACCGCTTACCTGTCACATTGCCACCCCCGCCTGTCGGCGAGCCCCCGCTGCCGTCCGGATGCTGAATGAAGATCTTTAGCAGGTGTTGCCGTTTCGATGTATCAGCCCGATGTTTCACGTCGATGTATCGAGCCGATACATCAGGAGGATATAGATCCATCCAGGATCACGCAAGGGGGGCATATCCGGACTCGGCTTGGCCGGGGGTTCCGACGTACCCTGTGGGTCATGAGGACGAGGCGTTCCGTCGTCGATTACGGGCTGGCCCGCCGGGCCACACTCGCGTCCGTGTACGCCGGCCACACCACGGTGACCGACGTCTGCGACGCGCACCCGTACCTGATGAGAGCGGCCAAGTTTCACGGGGAGCCGACCGAGGCCCGCTGCCCCATTTGCCGGAAGACCAACCTGACCCACGTCACCTACGTGTACGGGGATGAGCTGGGGCAATACGCGGGCCGGGTGAAGCGCGGCCCGGAGCTGGCCGAGATGGCCGCCGAATACGGCGAATTCCGGGTTTATGTGGTCGAAGTCTGCCAAAATTGCGCTTGGAACCATCTGGCGACGTCCTACGTTCTTGGCACGGGCGAGCCCCCGGTCCGGCGCGGACGTCGCGCCCGTACCGGCCAGTGAGCGTAACCAATCCGTCAGCTGGCTGACGCGGGGACCTGGCCCCGGAAATAGCTAATGTGAGCCGCAGCGCCCGCAACGCTTGCGGGTCACAGGAGTAACGCGAGGCCCATTAGATAACACCGTAAGTCACAGGAAATGCACCGGAAGGCACGTGGAATCGCGACGGCGCGATAGGGCGGACGTGCCAGCGGCGGCAGACTCCCGTGGGTACCGTTTAGATTTCGGCGGTGCTGCCTAGCCGCTTCCGCTCAGCTAACAGCGAGGATGTGTGAGCAGCAGAGACGTCAGTGGGCCGTACGGGTCGCAGCCGGGCGACGGCTGGGACCGCGACCAGCGGTGGCCAGAACACGCGGGCTCCCGCAACGGGCCGCGCGGGTACCAGAACGCGGAACCGCGTCCTGGTACCGGGTCCCACGCCAACACCGGGTCCTACGCGGGCCGACGGCGCCGGGATGACGGCTATCCGCCGCAGCGGGCGACCAGCGAACGGCCTCGGCCGCGCCTGGTTCCCAATGACAACCAGGCGCAGCTGGCCGGTGACCGCCAGCGGCCGGCCCGGCCCCGCTTCGAGCCGCGGCCGGCGGACCAGTACAGCGACGGCTACGGGACCGGCCCTCGCCGCAGTCCAGGTGGCCGCACTCCCGGTGGTCGCGGTCCGGGCGGCCGCGGTCCGAATGGAGGCGGCCCCGGTGGTCCCGGCCCGCGCAATGGCCGCGGCGGGAACGGCGGCCGGGGCGGTGGCCGTGGCACCGGGACCGGCCCGAACCGGGTCAAGGTCAAGGGCAGCTGGTGGCGGCACTGGACGTGGAAGAAGGCCATCGGCGTGGCCGCGGCCGGCTTCGGCGGTTTCGTCCTGCTCGTGGTGGCCGGGGTCAGCTACGCCTACGCCACCACCCAGGTCCCCACGGACGCGGCCCAGGCCGCGACCCAGCAGCAGTCCACCGTCTACTTCAGTGACGGCAAGACCGTGGCCGGCACGCTCGGCACGACCGACCGCCAGCTGCTGACCTACAACCAGATCTCGCCCTACATGCGGGACGCGGTGGTGGCGGCCGAGGACCGGAGCTTCTACAACGAGGGCGGGGTCTCGCCCAGGGGCATCGTCCGGGCCGCCTACGAGGACGTGTTCAACAGCGGCGGCAGCCAGGGCTCACTGCAGGGTGGCTCGACCATCACCCAGGAGTTCGTCCGCAACTACTACGCGAACATCGGGACCCAGCAGACCGCGACCCGGAAGATCAAGGAGATCTTCGTCGCGCTCAAGGTGGCCAAGGAGAAGTCCAAGGCCTGGATCCTGACCAACTACCTGAACACGATCTACCTCGGCAACGGGGCCTACGGGGTCGGGGCCGCGGCCAAGACCTACTTCGGCGTGTCGGCCAGCCAGCTCACCGTGGCCCAGGCCGCCGAGATCGCGGCCATCATCCAGAGCCCGAGCTACTACCCGACCCCGGCGGGCCAGCGCGGCTCTGGTCAACCGCTGGCACTACGTGCTGAACGGCATGGTCGCCATGGGCGACATCAGCGCGGCCCAGGCGGCCAGCCTGAAGTTCCCCAGCCACGCTCAAGCCGCAGGACCAGACGTCCGGCTCGGGTCCACGTACGACCAGTACGTCCTGGACATCGTGAAGAACGAACTGCAGGCCGACTACCACCTCAGCTCGGCCCAGTGGGACAACGACGGCCTGCGCATCGTCACCACGCTCAGCAAGCCGATGATGGACCAGCTGTACTCACGCGGTGAACGACGAACGTGAAGCAGATGGCCGAGGACGGCGGCGCGCTTCCGTCCTACGCCATGATCGGGGCGGAGCTGCAGAACCCGCAGACCGGCGCCATCGTCGCCTTCTACGGCGGTCCCGGGCGAGAACCTGTCCGCCAAGGACTGCCACAACACCTGCACGCTCAACAGCGTGCTCCAGCGCGAGCAGGTGGGTTCCTCGTTCAAGCCGTACGTGCTGGCCACCGCGGTCCAGCAGGGCATGAACGTGCAGACCACCAAGCTGGACGGGTACAGCCCGCTGTGGATCCCGCCCGGACAGCGAGCGGATGACGCCCGCGGCCCGCTCCCAGACCGACGCGGTCGAAGGCTAGTTCGAGGAAAAGAACGACAACAACGACGACTACGGGCCGATGAGCGTGGCCCACGCCGAGGCCCAGTCGTCCAACACCGCCTTCACCGACCTGATCCACCGGGTGGGCACCCAGAACGTGGTCAACCTGGCCGCAGCAGTTCGGGGTCAACGTCAAGTCCTATGTCAAGGCGGCGGCTCCGGACTGCAGGGCGAGATCGGCCAAGTCGGCATGGCCCTGGGCACAGGCGTCGCTGTCGGTCAACGAGCAGGACACCATGCTGGCCACGCTGGACAACAACGGCACCTACCACGCCGCCCACCTGATCCAGCAGATCAGCTCGGCCACCATCAACAAGACGGCCACGGTAAAGACGGCTCAGGTGCTGACGCCGGCGCAGGACTCGCAGGTCCAGTACGCGATGTCGTTCGACACCGTCAACGGCACCGGTACTGCGGCGGCCATGGACGACGGCCGTCCGATCATCGCCAAGACCGGCACCACCGACAGTTCGAGATCGGCGTTCTTCATCGGCGCGATTCCGCAGTACGCGCTGACCGTGGGCATCTTCGTCCAGAACCAGGGCAACATCGACGCCCATGGCAACAAGAACACCGAGACCCTGGACAACCTGGGCGGCAACGTCGGCGGTGGCTTCGGTGGCTACTGGCCGGCCCGGATCTGGCATTCGTTCGCGGAGGACGCGTTCGCGTCGCTGCCGGTCCAGCAGTTCCCCACCCCGGAGTTCTCCGGCACCGCCTGGAACATGTTCGGGGCCGACGGCGTGCCGGCCACCGCGACGCCAACGCCCACTGCGACCCAGACCCAGCCGCACCACCACCACTTCACGCCGCCGTCGGTCCCGTCGGTGCCGGTACCGACCCCGTCGCTGGGCGGCTTCCCCAGCACTCAGCCGACCACGGCGCCGACCTGTAACCCGTTCCAGAACCCCAACTGCAACAACCCCAACGGCAACGGCGGGGGCGGTGGTCCGGCCAACAACGGCGCGGCCGCCCTGGGCGGCTCGGTCCTGCTCGTGCCGGTGATCCCGTTGCGGTGGCTGCGGTCGCGGCGGAAACGGAAACGTCGCTGAGCATGCCGGAGGCTTCCGCGGGCGCCACGGGCCGCTCCACCCGATCGCTGGCCCTGCTCGCCGGAAGCACGAGTGTCCTGGTCGGAGCGGCGCTGCTCGGGGCGCTGCTCGCGTTCCTGGAAAAGGCGCCCTGCCGGGCCGGGGCCTGGAACAGCTACGCCAAGCAGTTCCAGGACGCCTGTTACACCGACATCTATCCCCTCTATTACAACGAGGGCCTCAGCGCGGGCAAGGTGCCCTACACCGGGCACCACGTCGAGTACCCGGTGCTGATCGGCGGGGCCATGCAGGCGGTGGCCTGGCTGGTCCACCCGATCGCCGACCCCTACACCCGGGGGCGGGAGTTCTTCGACGTCACCGTGATCCTGCTGGTGATCTGCGCGGTGGCCGGGGTGGTGGCCACCGCCTACGCGGCCGGGCCGAGCCGCCGCTGGGCGGCGCTGCTGGTGGCGCTGTCGCCCGCGCTGGTGCTGGCCGCCTTCGTCAACTGGGACCTGATCGCGATGGCCCTGGCCGCCGTGGCCATCGCGGCCTGGGCCGGCCGCCGGACCGTGATCGCCGGGGTGCTGGCCGGGCTGGCCGTTGCGACCAAGTTCTACCCGCTGGTGTTCTTCGGCCCCTTGCTGCTGTTGTGCTGGCGGGCCGGGCGGATGCGGGACTTCTGGGTCACGTTCAGTTCGGCCGCCGTGGCCTGGCTGGTCGTCAACGTCCCGGTCCTCATCGTGGCGCCGTCCGGCTGGGCCACGTTCTACCAGTTCAGCCGGACCCGGCCGGCCGACTGGGGCTCGATCTGGTACGTGTTCGAGCACTTCGGGGTGCCGGTCCTCGGCGACACCACAATCGGCACCCTGAACCTGTTGTCAGCGGTCAGCCTGGTGATCGGCTGCGTGGCCATCGCGGTGCTGGCGCTGGCCGCGCCGCGTCGCCCCCGGCTGGCCCAGCTGTGCTTCCTGGTGCTGGCGGTGTTCCTCATGACCAACAAGGTGTGGTCACCGCAGTACGTGATCTGGCTGGTGCCGTTCGCGGTTCTGGCCCGGCCCCGGTTCTGGCCCTACGCCTTGTGGCAGCTGGCCGAAGTGGGCTACTTCTTCGGGATCTGGGGCTACCTCATCTTCGTGTCCCGCAACGGCGCGGTAATTCCCGGCTACAACGGCATCAGCACCGGCTGGTACTTCGCCACGCTGCTGGCCCGGTTCCTGACCGTGGCTCTGCTGTGCGGCTACGTCGTGCACGACATCCTGCGGCCGGAGTTCGATGTGGTCCGCCGCGACGGCGAGGACGACCCCGCCGGCGGCGTGCTGGTGGATGCGCCCGACCGGTTCGTGCTACGGCTGCGCCGGACCGCCCCGGCGGCGGCGTCGGAAGTCAGCCCGCGGCCAGGTGCTCTCTGAGGAAGTGCACGTCGGCGGCCAGGCTGCCGTCGCTGTCCGGGGTCTCCAGCATGGCCGGGGCGCCGGCCGCCCGCACCACGCCCAGGATCTGCTCCGGGTCGATGGTGCCGCTGGTCAGGTTGGCGTGCCGGTCCCGGCTGGAGCCGAAGTCGTCCCGTGAGTTGTTGCAGTGCACCAGGTCGATCCGGCCGGTGATGGCCTTGATCTTGTCCACCACGTCGGACAGGTCGAGTCCGGCCGAGTAGGCGTGGCAGGTGTCGAGGCAGAACCCGACCTCACCCGAACCGTCGGCCACCCCGGCCGTCACCGCGTCCCACAGACGGCCGATGGCCTCCAGCGTCCGCGCCATGGCGTTGGTCCCACCCGCGGTGTTCTCGATCAGCAGCGGGATCGGGCGCTCGACCCGCTCCATGACCTTCTGCCAGTTGGCGTAGCCCTCGGCCGGGTCGACGCCGTTGGTGACGTGGCCGCCGTGCACGATCAGCCCCTTGGCCCCGATGGACGCGGCCGCCTCGAGTTGCTGGGTCAAGATCTTCCGACTGGGGATCCGGATGCGGTTGTTGGTGGTGGCCACGTTGACGACGTAGGGCGCGTGAATGTAGGCGTCCACCCCGGCGTCGGCGAACGACGCCTTGAGCTCGGCCGGGTCGCCGGGGATGACCGGCCCCTTCCAGCCCTGCGGATCACCCAGGAAGAACTGCACCGCGTCCGCCCCGCGCGCGGTCGCTTCCGCGAGGGGGTCGGCCTGGTCGATGTGCACACCGATACGCACCATGGCCCGAGCCTAGCCGCCGGTGGGGTCAGTGCGCCGGACTCGGGCCGCGCCGCGGCTCAGCCGGAGAAACCACCCGCGGCCAGGCCGAGGCAGGCGCCGACGAAGCCGGCGATCATGCCGGTGACGATGACGATGCGCTCGTTGCGGGTGGCCGAGATCATCTGCAGGAAGAGTCCCAGCACCATGGCAAGGCCGCCGGTCACGGTGGCCACCACGTGCAACGCCGCCGGGGCTGAGGACGCGTTACGGACCACCATCCCCAGTACGAAGGAGAGCAGCCCGAGCAGCAGCGTCAGGCCGGCTCCCGCCATCAGGGCCATGCTGCCGGTGCCGTGCGGCGGAGCGAGCGCCGGCGGCGACTGCTCGTCGGTCCGCTCCACGCCTGGCGTTCTGGTCTCTGCCACGTCCGCCACCTCCATCTCGTCGGGCCTGCCCGGGACAACTGCTGATCCTGATTCTTCCCCTCCCGGGCCGCTGAGTCACCTCCGGCCTCCGGCTAAATGATCACGGCGGGTTGCCCGCGGGCCAGCCGACGGTGGCGGCCACCCGGGGGTCTGGTTGAGCGGCTGGATGAGATGAGCCGTCACGACGGTTATGACCTGGTGCGGAAGCGTTGCGGCCCGGAATGTCGGTGGCCCACGGTATGCTGACCGCGCTGTGAGATTAACGGCAGGCCACCGGAGTCGCCGTTCTCCAGCTCCTCCTGTCACGGAGAGACCGTGACCGCGCAGTCCAGAGGAGGCAAGGATCGCGCATGCGTAACTACGAGATGATGATCATTCTCGACCCGACCCTCGAGGAACGGACCGTACAGCCGTCCCTTGAGCAGTTTCTCCAGGTCGTGCCGTCAGGCGGCGGCCGGGTGGAGAAGCTGGACATCTGGGGGAGGCGCCGCCTCGCCTATGACATCGACAAGCGGGCCGAGGGGATCTACGCGGTGGTCGACCTGACCGCCGAGCCCGACACGGTCCGGGAGCTGGACCGTCAGCTCAACCTCAACGAAGCCGTGCTCCGCACCAAGGTCGTGCGACCGCAGGTCCACTGACCGGGGCACAGTCACCATCACCGCACGAGCACGACGTTAGGACCGGGAGAGCCCGATGGCAGCAGGCGACACCCAGATCACGATCGCGGGCAACCTCGTTGACGACCCCGAACTTCGTTTCACGCCGTCCGGGCAACCGGTGGCGCGCTTCCGCGTGGCCTCGACGCCGCGCTTCCGTGACAACGCCTCCGGGGAGTGGAAGGACGGCGACAGCCTCTTCCTGACCTGCAACGTGTGGCGCCAGGCGGCCGAGAACGTGGCCGAGAGCCTGCAGCGCGGCATGCGGGTCATCGTCCAGGGCCGGCTGCGGCAGCGCTCGTACGAGACCAAAGAGGGCGAGAAGCGCACCGTTTACGAGGTCGAGGTCGACGACGTGGGCCCGTCGCTCCGCAATGCCTCCGCGAAGGTAGCCAAGGTCAGCCGCTCCGGCGGCGGATTCAGCGGCGGCGGCGGCGGGGGGGCGGCGGCCAGAGCTACGGCGGCAACGGATCCGGTGGATCCGGTGGATCCGGCGGGTCCGGCGGCGGCCGGGCCGAGGCCGACCCGTGGGCCTCCTCCGACTCCGGCGGCGGGTTCTCGGACGAGCCTCCGTTCTAACCGGCGGCTCCGGATCCCACATCATTACCCATACCGACCATCCCCGCCTCGGGCGGGGCTCTGAACAGGAGCACCACGATGGCCAAGCCACCAGTACGTAAGCCAAAGAAGAAGGTCTGCGTTTTCTGCCAGGAGAAGATCTCCTACGTGGATTACAAGGACACCGGGCTGCTGCGGAAGTTCATTTCCGACCGCGGCAAGATCCGCGCCCGGCGGGTCACCGGCAACTGCACGCAGCACCAGCGCGACGTCGCCACGGCGATCAAGAACGCCCGTGAGATGGCGCTGCTGCCCTACACCAGCACGGCTCGCTGAGTCCGGGGGGAGGAACTGACATGAGCAGTACACCGATGAAGCTCATCCTCACCCAGGAGGTCAGCGGCCTCGGCGCCCCTGGCGACGTCGTGGACGTCGCCGCGGGTTACGGGCGGAACTACCTGATCCCCCGGGGCTTCGCCATGCGGTGGACGCGCGGCGCCGAGAAGCAGGTCGAAGTGATCCGTCGGGCCCGTTCGGCCCGCGAGATCCGCAGCCTGGACGACGCCAAGGCGGCCGCCCAGGAACTGGCGGCCCTCCGGGTCCGGCTGCCGCGCCGCGCGGGTGCCAACGGCCGGCTGTTCGGTTCGGTCGGCCCGTCCGACATCGCCGAGGCAGTTCGCGCCGCCGGTGGCCCGGAGCTGGACCGGCGCCGGATCGAGGTCCCCGACGCGATCAAGACCGCCGGGACCCACCAGGTCCGGGTGCGCCTGCACCCCGAGGTCAACGCGACCATCGACGTCGAGGTCGTCGCGGACTGATCCAGGGTCACAGCACCATCAGACGGCCGCGGCCGGGACATTGCTCCCGCCGCGGCCGTCTGCTGTTCTCCCTGGCTCACGGGCCCCCAGCGGACGGCGGGGCGTGCAGCCAGGCCAGCAGGTCGGCCGGGGCCAGCTCCGCTACGCGGGCTCGGTAGGTGGCCAGGTCGTCGTCACTGAGGACCTCCCGGGCCGCCCCGGCGGTACCGCGCCGGAAGAACGCGGCGCTGCTCTTGAGCACACCAGCGGGCGCCAGCGTGCTGGCCTGGCGAGACATGCTCTCGAACGTGGCCGCCCGGACCAGCGCGGGCCAGGTCGCGTCCGGGATCTCGATCGCCAGGTAGTCAGCCAGGGCGCGCATCTCGCCCGCCAGGTCGGCCAGCAGGTCCTCGTAGCGCACCAGCCTGATGTTCGGCTGGTGGCGGCGGGACCAGGCGTCGGACAGGTGCCACATGACTCCCGGCAGCGAATCCAGCCGTTCGCGGGGGTCATCGTCGTCGGCGATCCAGCGGAGCAGCCAGTCGCGCAGTGGTGGCCGTGGCCGCGGCGGCCCGGTTGGCTCGGGCTGGCCGGTCAGCTGCCGGACCCGGGCCCGGTCGATGTTGTCGCCCTGGTGATAGAGGGAGACCGCCATGTCCAGCGGATGCCGGGCGGTCACCAGATACGTCGCCCGGGGATCGATCGGGATCCCGTCCAGTGGCGTGTGGGTCTTGATGAACCGGCGGTGCGGCTGCGCGGCCAGTTGCGCGTACACCTCGTCCATCGGCCGGACCAGGTGGTCCAGCCACGGCGACAACCGGCCGAGCGGGGCGGGCAGAGCCGGGTCCTGAAAGATCAGCAGCGCACAGATCATCTGCACCCAGGTCGTCCCGGTCTTGGACCGGGTGCTGATGACGATGTCGCCGTCCCGGAACTGGAGGCCGAGCCACCGGACGCTGTCCTCCTCGGGTGACCGGTAGCGGAACGGAGGGCCTGCCATCCGGCCGAGCCTAGCCTTCGGGATGGTCCGGTGGCCTGAGCGCCCGCCCGGGCCGGCCACCGGGTGCCTCGTAGGCGACCCGGAGCCGGGCGAGCTCGGGGTCGAGGGCCGACAGCATGCCCCACACCGCCGCCACCCGCGCGCTCATCTCAGCGGCCTCCAGACCCTGGCCCGCGTCCTCCGCCAGCTGGTCGATGGCCCTGATGACCTCGGCGATTGCCCCGTCCTCGCTCGAACACACGCTCGGATCCTAGTGGGAGCGGCCGACAGGACACGCCGGGCTCGGCCGAATATCTCCCGCGCGACCCGAACCGGAGCACCGCCGCCGGTTCGACCCTGATTTCTGGCCGGATTGTGACCCGGAAGGGGTTGCCGTGCTGCGGTCGGTCACCAGCCGGCCAGCGCCTGGCCTGTGGATAACTCGCGACCGCTGTGGGTTCGGCTCGGGGGACAATCTTTTTCCCGCCCACAGGAGGTGCAGGACGTTTTACCTGTTCAGAGGTTTCTTCGCGGTGTGGCTGAAGGGCTCTTCACAGCGTCATCCCCAGGCTGTGCACACCACCGGCGGCGTGTCTTCACAAGCTATCCACAGGGCTGTGCACACCATGGGTTGGCGTCCGGCGCCCAGGGCCGGCAAACTGTCGTAGCCATCGGTTAGAACGGAAGCATCATCACCTCGCGCCAGCCGGGCGAGGCCACACAGCGTTGGCCACACTGGGTCAGCCACACTGGGGAGGAGCAGCCGGGTGAGTGTCGCCGAGATCGCACGCCGCGGTGACGAGTTCGAGCGGACGCCGCCGCACGACGTCGCCGCGGAGCAGTGCGTGCTCGGCGGGATGCTGCTCTCCAAGGACGCCATCTCCGATGTCATCGAGGTCATCCGGCCGCACGACCACTACCGCCCGGCTCACCAGATCATCCACGAAGTGGTGCTGGACCTCTACGGGCGCGGTGAGCCCGCGGACGCGATCACCGTGGCCAACGAGCTCACCCGGCGCGGAGAGATCGGCCGGGTCGGCGGCGCGCCCTATCTGCACACGCTGATCGCCTCGGTGCCGACGGCGGCCAACGCCGGCTACTACGCACGTATCGTCCGGGAGCGGGCCATCCTGCGGCGGCTGGTGGAGGCCGGCACCCGCATCGTCCAGTTCGGTTACACCGGCGACGCCGAGGCCGACGATCTGGTGGACCGGGCCCAGGCCGAGGTGTACGCGATCACCGAGCGGCGGACCACCGAGGACTACCACTCGCTGGCCGACATCATGCCGGGCGCGCTGGACGAGATCGAGGCCATCGGCAGCCGCGGCGGCGCGATGACCGGCGTGCCGACCGGGTTCGCCGACCTCGACTCGCTCACCAACGGGCTCCATCCCGGCCAGATGATCGTCATCGCGGCCCGGCCCGCTATGGGTAAGGCACTGGCCCTCGATACGCCACTCGCGACACCGACGGGCTGGACGACGATGAAGGACGTCGAGGTCGGTGACCAATTGCTGGGCATGGACGGTAAGCCCACGAAGGTCGTTGCGGCTACCGAGATCATGGTCGGTCGGCCGTGCTACGAAGTGAAGTTCTCGGATGGTGAAGTGATCATCGCCGACGAGCAGCATCAGTGGCTTACCTGGACACGCCGGGCGCGCAGATACGACGCCCAGGACAGAGGCCTCGGCAGGGAATATGCGGAGCCGGTGCGTCCTGAAGTCGTTACCACCGCGGACATTCTGCGTACCTTGCGCTGCCCCGGAGCGGAAGGCAGGCTCAACCACGCCGTGCCGTTGACGGCGCCCCTGGAAATGCCTGAGGCTGAGCTGCCCGTACCGCCTTACGCGCTCGGCGTATGGCTGGGCGACGGGACGTCCAAGGCCGCCCAGTTCACTTCGGCCGACCCGGAAGTCGTGGAGCATGTCACCGCGACGGGCATTGTCGTCACCCCACAGCGTGCTCGGCTCAGATACGGCATGACTCTCGCACCGACGCCGATTCTGCCGAAGACTCGAGAGTGCGCCGTGTGTGGACGTTCATTCGCTCCCAGGACTTCGGCGGTGCGGACCTGTGGACGTTCGTGCGGAGGAAAGGCCCGGTTCAGCACTCCGCCGGTACCCACACCGCAATGCCGCCAATGCGGCGGCTCCATGGTTGGCCTTCTGCCCGGCAGGGGATTGTGCCAGCAATGCTGGAAGGAATCGGGAACGCTCCAAGGTGTCCTCCGATCATTGGATGTGCTGGGTAACAAGCACATCCCGGCTAGTTATCTGCGGGCGTCGGCCGAGCAGCGCCGGTCCTTGCTCGCTGGCCTGCTTGATACGGACGGCACGGTCACTAACGTCGGCGCTGTTCAGTTCGCGGTCACGAGCAAGCGCCTGGCCATGGATGTCCGGGAACTGGTGCTGAGCCTGGGGTATCGCTGCTCCATGGCACGGAAGCGGGTACACGGTCGATCTGAGAAATCGTCAATCTGCTACCTGCTGAACTTCACCACCACTGATGAGGTCTTCCGGCTGAGCCGCAAGACAAGGGTGCAGCGGGAACGGCTGCGTGGCTCGCCGCAGCGCAGGCGGTGGCGGTACATCACCGAGGTGCGGCCAATCGCATCCGTGCCGGTTCGCTGCGTCCAGGTGAACAACGCCGACCACCTGTACCTTGCCGGCCGGGGAATGGTGCCCACGCACAACTCGACGCTGGCCCTCGACTTCGCCCGCGCGGCGGCGATCAAGACCCAGCTGACCACGGCGTTCTTCAGCCTGGAGATGGGCCGCAACGAGATCACCATGCGTCTGCTGTCGGCCGAGGCCCGGGTGGGCCTGCACACCATGCGTACCGGCCAGATGAGCGACGATGACTGGACCCGGCTGGCCCGCCGGATGAGCGAGGTGGCCGACGCCCCGCTGTTCATCGACGACTCGCCGAACATGTCGATGATGGAGATCCGGGCCAAGTGCCGTCGCCTCAAGCAGCGGCACGAGCTGAAGATGGTGATCATCGACTACCTCCAGCTGATGTCCTCGCCCAAACGGACCGAGAACCGTCAGCAGGAAGTCTCCGAGATGTCCCGGTCGCTGAAGCTGCTGGCCAAGGAGCTCGAAGTTCCGGTCATCGCCCTGTCCCAGCTCAACCGGGGTCCCGAGCAGCGCACGGACAAGAAGCCGCAGCTTTCCGACTTGCGTGAGTCCGGCAGCATCGAGCAGGACGCCGACATGGTGATCCTGCTGCACCGCGAGGACGTGTACGAGCGGGAGTCACCTCGGGCCGGTGAGGCCGACCTGATCGTGGCCAAGCACCGTAACGGCCCGACCACCACCGTGACCGTGGCCTTCCAGGGCCACTACAGCCGCTTCGTCGACATGGCCCCCAGCTGAGCGGTCGGCTCCGCGCAACTCACGGCTCGTCCGTTACCTTGACGGTCCCGGCGATGGTGTCGGCCATGGCCGCGAGCCGGTCACCAGCCTGCAGGGCGGTCCAGGTCATGATCATGACGATGGCGTCGTCCAGGCCGGGAGGCCGGATGGCCCAGGTGACACCCTCCATGACGACGCTCTGCCCGGTGGGGTCACCGCTCACGGCGCGCTTGCGGCGGACCCGCAGCGCCGGGCCGCCGGGCAGATCCGCTTGCCGCTCCTCGACCTCGCCCAGGGTGTCGGCGTCGGGTTCGGCGTACAGGTCGCGCAGGACATCGAAGGTCAGTTCCGGGTTGGTCCGGTCGGGTATCAGGTGCCTGGCGTCGAGCAACGCCAGCGGGGCGGCCGTGGGCTCGGGGTAAAGGGCCAGCGCGTAGGTGGACCGGCGGGCCCGGGCCTCGAAGGTCAGGGTGGCCAGCTCCTGGGTGCGGCGGTCCAGCTGGTCCGGTGCGGCCCCGGCGCCGAGCATCTGCTGGGCCCGCGTGCTGGCCCAGGCCCGCAACTTCCGGTCGTGGCGGAGCTCGTTCTTGTTGTCCAGGACCGGCAGCTGAATCCAGCCCCGGGGGACGGAGAAGTCAAGGTCGTACCGTGGCTTGCGGCTCATGGGATCCATCTCAAGGTGGCGGCGATCGCGTCGAACATACCCACCAGGGCATCAGCCAGCGGGGCCAGCGGGGTGGAGAAGGACAGCAGCAGATACGCGCCGCTGCCGGGCACCGGGACGTGCACGTCCAGCGTGGTGACGGGGGGATCCCCACCGCGCACCCGGAGGGCCTGCCCGGCCGGCAGCTCTACCAGCGAGACCTTCCGGCCGTCTCCGGCCACGGTGCGGGCCAGCCGGTCCGGCGTGACGATCGCCTCGGGGTGCTGGGGCGGCGGGGCCAGGGTGACGACCAGGGCCGCGGACAGCGGGAAACCGGCCGCGGTCTGCAGCGACACGTACAGCTCGATACCCCCGTTGCCGAACGCGTCCTGGGCCGTGGCCAGCAGCGTCTGCCGGGCTTCGGCCTTGACCTGCGGAGCGTTGTCCACCCCGTGGAACTGCCGGTCGACCAGGGCGGCCACCGCCTTCTCGCGGACGCCGGGTTCCAGGCCGATGCGGAACCAGCCCTCCGGGACGATCAGCTGGTAGTCGCGGGGGCGGCCGGTCCCGGTCATCAGCCCGGTGCTCCCAGGTGGGCGGCGCGCAGCAGCGGGTCCTTCAGGCCGGTTTCGGTCAGCAGGTGGTTGGCCCAGTCCACCGCGACGGCCGGGGTGGTGACGTACTGCCACATGGTGTGGTTGCTGGTCACGTTGGCCACGAACCCCCGGACGCTGGTGAGGGTGGCCAGGTCGCCCAGCTTGTCCACGCTGGCCAGGGCCTCGTGGATCTCTGGGTCGCCGAGGAAGAAGCGCGCGCCCTTCCAGGTCGAGCTCTGACCCAGCTCGGCCCAGTTGGACAGCTTGAGGTCGCCGACGTCGGCGAAACCGTCGCGCAGGATCGACACCGGGTGGAACCCGCGCATGATGCCGCCCCACCCGGGCCAGGGCCCGGGATGGTGTTCGGTGGCCGACTCGATCTCCTGCTCATCGAAGGCTCCGACCTGCTTCTGGAAGCCTTCCCAGGCGGCCGGAAGTTCCCGGTCCAGTGCTTCCTCACCGCCCTTGAGGTAGGTGTCGCCCATCAGGATCCCGAGCGTCCGCTCGAAGCCCTCGCCCCGGGCCGTGCTGCGGGCCAGCAGGGCGGAGTCCTTGACGGCGCCAGTGGCGGCCCGGCCCAGCCCGAACGAGGCCACCGCGATCACGTCCAGGCCGACGTCCAGCCAGCTGCCCTTGCCGCCGATGGCCAGCAGCCCGTCCGCGATCAGCAGGACCACGCTGGCGACCAGCGCGATCGTACCCAGCACCGCGGCCAGGGCCTGGCCCACGACCGGGATCCAGCCCACGCACAGCGCCAGCGTCCCGGCGATGGTGGCCACCCAGCCGGCCACCTTGGAGATCGCGCTGAGCAGCCCGGCGTGCTCGTCGATGAAGTTGGTGACGTGATCCCAGAAGCCGTCGGTCAGCCCGTCGTGGCCGATCACGTCGCTGATCAGAGCGGCCGCGTGGTGCGCGGCCTGGTCGCGGGTCTGCTCGGCCCGGGCCAGCAGGGCCCGGGCCGCGGCCAGCTGGTCGGCCGCGGTGTTGTAGCGGCCCTTGAGCGCCGTGATCTCCGGTTTCTCGCCCGGCCGGACCGGCAGATGGCCGGAGCTGTCCGGGGTGAGCAGGCCCAGCGGACAGATCGAGGGCGCCCGGCACCGGGGGCTGGCCAGGCTGGTGGTGGTGGCGACCGCCGGTGCGCAGCTGGGACATGGCCTGCCGCTGGGTGGCCGCCGCGTCCTGAGCCGACGTCAGGGCCTGGAGCGACAGGCGCTGGGCCTGGCTGAGGGCGCCGGCGTACCGGGGCTGGGCGCCCGTGGACGGCGTCGGGTCGCCGGAGTCGGTGCCCAGCGCGGTCGCGGCCGCCTCGTAGCGGGCGTAGGCCTGAGCCAGCTTGCCCGCGGTGTCGTCCGACCGCTGCCGGAACGCCTGCCCGGCGTCGGAGTCCCAGAACTCGTCGGTGCACATGGTCCGCAGCCGGGCCGCCGCCTGCTCGATCTCGGCGGCGGTGCCCCGGAACCGGCGCCCCAGCGCCGCCACCTCATCCGGGTCACCGGGCACCGGATCGGCGCCCGCCAGCGGGCTCCAGTCGGCCGGGCGCCCCATCAGCCGCCGCCCGAGTTCCTGCTGTTCTTGCTGGCGCAGGGCCGCGGCCAGCTCCTCGTCGGTGCCGTGGTAGCTCTTGACCGCGGTGTCGGCCAGCTTGGACTCCTGCTCCAGGTCGTCCAGGAGCCGGGCGCGGTGGATCGCCCAGTCGGTGGCGAAACTGTGCAGCGCGCCCGCGACCTCCGCGCTGCCCAGCGTCGGCTCATACCCCTCGGCCAGCGTCGTGGCCTGCCGAAACTCGTCAGCGATCCGTTCCACCTGCCGTGCCACCTGACCGATCCGGGTCAGATCCGCTCTTAAATGGCCGCCCACCGTCACCTCCGCGCCGGGACGTAGCGAGCCTAATAGCACGCAAACCAGCTCGTACAGGCGATAACAACCTTTCGCGCAGCGCCGCCGGTCACAGTGGCTCAGGGAGCCAGGGCGCGCTTCACGCAGTCGCGGAGCAGGGCCCGGCGGGATCACCGCCGACGTCGAGGTGCTGCCGTCGGGCGCTGTGGACGAGGCGCTCGGCCGCCTGGACCGGGGTGACGTCCGCTACCGCTTCGTGCTCGACCCGTCTGATCTCGGCTGAGGGTTGGCCCCTGTTACGGTGCCGGCATGGGATTCGAGCTCAGCGAGGCGGCCCGGGCGCTGGTCGATGGCCGGAACTACGCGGTGCTGGCCACGGTCAACCCGGACGGCGGCCCGCAGACCTCGGTCATGTGGGTCGGCCGCGAGGGCAGCGACGTGCTGTTCTCCACCGTGGAAGGGCGCCGGAAACACCGCAACATGCTGCGCGATCCCCGGGTCAGCGTGTCGGTGATCGACTCGGCCGACCCGGAGAACTACGTCGAGCTGCGGGGCCGGGTGTCGATGACCCCCGACGTCGGCCGGAGCTTCGACACCCAGCTGTCGTGGAAGTACGACGGCCGGGATCCGGACCCCGATCGCCCGGGAGCGGTCCGCGTCATCGTCCGGCTGACCGTGGACAAGGCGACGGGCCCCGCGGCGTAACGCCACGGGGCCCGCTGGCGAGACCGGCTCACGCACCCTCGTCGGCGACCGCCGTCCGGGGCAGGGTGAGCGAGAAGATCGCGCAGATCAGCAGCGCCCCGGCCGCGTACGGAGCGGTGTGCTCGAACGCGGCCTGGAAAGATCCCCGGCCCAGATCGCCGAAGAAGATCGTCCCGGCCACCGCGACCCCGATCGCCCCGCCGAGCTGCTGGGCCGTGCTGAACAGGCCGGAGGCCCCGCCCGCGGCCTCGGCCGGCACTGCGGCCAGGACCACATTGACCAGCGGGATGACCAGCAGGGACAGGCCCATGCCGGCCACCACCAGACCGGGCACCAGCGGCCACGGGTTGGTGCCGGTGCCCACGTGGTGAGCTCCGACGATGACCCCGACGATGCCGGCCGCGAACAGCAGGCCACCCAGCGCCAGCACCAGGCGGCCGAACCGCTCGGCCAGCGGGACCGCCTGCGGGGCCAGCACGAAGCTCCCCACGCTGAAGGCCACCGCAGTCAGCCCGGCCCGCAGCGGCGAGTAGTGCTGGCCGGCCTGCACCCATAGCGTGAAGATCAGGAAGAACCCCTGGATGCCGGCCGCGAACGCGAGCTGGACGATCAGGCCGCTGGTGAAGGCCGGGACCCGGAACAGCTTGGTGCGCAGCAGGGGCGCGATCCGGTGGTGCTGGCGGCGCGCCTCGATCAGGCCCAGCACGACCAGGGCCGCCACGCCCGCGGCCAGCAGCGCCCAGGACCAGGCGGGCCAGCCCAGGCTGCGTCCTTCCAGCAGCGGGTAGGTGATGGCGACCAGGGCCGCGGTGAGCAGGACGGCTCCGGTGACGTCGATCCGGCCGCCCGAGCGTTCCCGGGTCTCCGGCATGGCCCGGAAGGATCCGGCCAGCGCGGCCAGCGCGATCGGGATGTTGACGAAGAACACCGAGCGCCAGCCCCAGCCGAACAGGTCGGCGCTGGTGAGAAGCCCGCCCAGGATCAGGCCCACGGCCGAGGCGAGCCCCAGTACCGCCCCGTAGATACCGAAGGCCTGACCCCGCTCGCGCCCGGCGAACATGGTCCGGAACGTGGCCAGCAGTTGCGGGGTCATCACCGCCGCGGCCGCGCCCTGGACCACCCGGGCCGCGATCAGCTCGGCGGCGTTCCCGGACAGGCCCGCACCCAGGCTGGCCAGCCCGAAGATCGCGATCCCGGCCAGGAACAGCCGCTTGCGGCCGAACAGGTCACCCAGGCTGCCCGCGGTGATCAGCACCGCCGCGAAGGCCAGCATGTACGCGGACACCACCCATTCGAGCTGGGTCGCGCTGGCGCCCAGATCATGCCGGATCGTGGGCAGGGCCACGTTGACGATCGTCACGTCGATCATGTCCATCAGTACCGCGGCCATCATCGCGGCCGCGGCGAACCAGCGGCGCGGGTAGCCCCCGGTGGTCACCGCTCCCTGAGCCTGGGCCGGCGCTCGAGTCTGCATGACAACTCCCTCGTAGAACGTCGATCTTAAATCGAACGTCGTTCCTGGAACATCGTTCGTCGAACACCGTTCTAGCATGGTCATGTGTTCGTGTCTAGCGTGTTCGTTGGTAGTACGCTGTTCGTGTGACGAGCGAAGTTCCAGAGCCGCCCTGGCAACGGTCCCCGCGGCGGCCGAGCCGGACGCGCCGGGATCCGATCACCGCCGAGGCGATCACCGAGGCCGCGATCAAGATCCTGGACAGCGAGGGCCTCGAAGGCCTGAGCATGCGGCGGGTGGCGGACGCGCTGAACACCGGGCCCGCCTCGCTCTACTGGCACGTCGGCAACAAGGACGGCCTGCTCGACCTGATCTTCGACGAGATCATCGGCGAGATGGACGTGCCGGCTCCCCAGGGTGATCGCTGGAAGGAGCAGCTCAAGCAGATCGCGCTGAGCCAGCGGGCCACGATCCTGCGGCACCGGGACCTGGTGGCCATCTCGATGGGCCGGATCCCCATGGGTCCCCACGCGTTGCGCTACACCGAGCGGGTGGTGGGTGTCCTGCGGGCCGGCGGTGTGCCGGACGACCTGGCCGTGTCCGGTTATCTTCTGCTGTTCGCCCTGGTCAACGGGTTCACCATGGACGAGATGGCCGAGCCCGTGTCGAGTGCGGACGACCACCCGGGCGTGCCCTCACCCGGCGCGGTCAGTGGCTACCTGTCCTCGCTGCCGGTGGACCAGTTCCCGAACATCGTCGCGTCCGCCCCGCACTTCGCCCAGTGGGACAACGACGTGCAGTTCGAGATGCTGGTCGATCTCTACGTGGACGGCCTGGCCCAGCGGGCCGCGGCCGCCCGGGAGGCCCCGGACGCGTGACGGGGACCAGCCCGTGGCCGGTCCCCGCCCGGTGATCACCTGCGGTCGGTGCGCTTACAGCTGGACGGTCACCGCCTTGACCTCGGTGTAGGCCTCCAGGGCCTCGTGGCCCATCTCGCGGCCCCAGCCGGACTGCTTGTACCCGCCGAACGGCAGCGAGGCGTCGAACACGTTGTAGCAGTTGATCCAGACCGTGCCCGCCCGCAGCTTCTTGGCCAGCGCGTGGGCCTTGGAGATGTCCTTGGTCCAGATGCCGGCCCCGAGGCCGTAGTCGGAGTCGTTGGCCTGGGCCGCGATCTCGTCGATGCTCTGGAACGGCGCCGCCACCACGACCGGCCCGAAGATCTCCTCGCGGACGATCTTCATGTCCGGGCGGGTGTTGGTGATGACGGTCGGCTCGACGAAGTAGCCCTGGTCGCCGAAGCGGCTGCCGCCGGTGAGGTAGGTCGCCCCGTCGGACTGCCCGGACTCCAGGAAGCCGGTGACCCGGCGCAGCTGCTCGTCGGAGACCAGCGGGCCCATCTGGGTGTCGGATTCCATGCCCGAGCCGAGCTTGATGGACTTGGCGATCTCGGCCACCCCGTCCACCACCTCGTCGAACCGGTCCTGCTGCACGAACAGCCGGGAGCCGGCCACGCAGCACTGGCCGTGGTTGAAGAAGATGGCGTTGGCCGCGCCCTCGACCGCGCTGGCGTCGGCGTCGTCGAAGACGATGTTCGGGCTCTTGCCGCCCAGCTCCAGGGTCAGCTTCTTCAGGTTGGTGGCCCCGGCGGCCTGCACGATCAGCTTGCCGACCTCGGTCGACCCGGTGAACGCCACCTTGTCCACGTCGTTGTGCGCGGCCAGGGCCGCCCCGGCCGTCTCTCCGAAGCCGGGCACCACGTTGACCACGCCGTTGGGCACTCCCGCCTCGGCGATCAGCTCGGCCAGCCGCAGCGCGGTCAGCGGGGTCTGCTCGGCCGGCTTGAGCACGACACAGTTACCGGTGGTCAGGGCGGGCCCGAGCTTCCAGGCCGCCATCAGCAGCGGGAAGTTCCAGGGGATGATCTGCCCGACCACGCCGAGCGGCTCGCGCAGCGTGTAGGAGTGGAAGTTGGCGCCCGGCATGTAGGGCACCGAGATGTTGATGCTGTTGCCTTCGATCTTGGTCGCCCAGCCGGCCATGTAGTGGAACAGGTCAGCGGCCAGCGGCACGTCAGCGGCGAGCGCCACCGCGACCGGCTTGCCGTTGTCCAGCGACTCGAGCTGGGCCAGCTCCTCGGCGTGCTCGAGGATCAGGTCACCGATCTTCCAGACGATGCGGCCGCGGTCGGACGGGGTCATCCGGCCCCATGGCCCTTCCTCGAACGCGCGCCGCGCGGCCCGCACGGCCCGGTTGATGTCCTCGGCGTCGCCCTCGGCCACCTTGGCCAGGGTCTGTCCCGTGGCCGGGTTGGGGGTGTCGAAGGTCTTTCCGGACGCGGCCTCCACCCATTCGCCGTCGATGAAGAGCTTGCGGGGCGAGGCGGTGAAGTCCTGAACGCTGCGGTCGATTGTGACTGTCATGTGTACCCATCTCCCTTGACCGGGTCCATTGTCACCATGAGACAACACCCGTCGGCTGGGCACAAGAGACCCTGCTGGGCCGGTAACCGGCGTGCTGATGGGGCCGCGGCGGGGCGGTTTCCGCTGGTGCCCGCCGGGCGCGGTTGACCCGGGACATGTTGATCTGGGCCGCAACGCGGGTAGCGTAAGTATGCGGCGCCGAGGAAGTCGCCCGCATGACCGGCGTACCCCGGCCCCGATCGTCACGTATCGTACTGGTGAGCGATTTTGATTGCCTGCCAGTACGGACCGCGCGGGCCCCCTCCGCGTACCCCCGAGGAGACAGATGCTCGAACAGGTTCCGGCCCCGCACCCGCTGGGGGCAGGCCAGTGACCGAGCTGGCCAGCACGATGACGCCGCGCGAGATCGCCAGTCAGGTTGCCGAAGCCATTCGCGCGCTCAATCACCTGACCTATGGCGGCGGCGAGCTCGGCAGCCCAGACGAGGTTCGTGACATCATCGCCAGCCTGGGCCTGATGGGTCAGGGGTTGCCTCAGCTGTGCGAGCAGCTGGCTCGGTTCCTGGTCGCCGCCCAGGAGGACGGTCAGGTCCGGCACGGATCAGGAGCTGACCCGGATCTGTCGGTCACCGAGGTGATGGAAGCACTCAATGCGGCCGGTCAGGCCGCAGACATGATGACGGCCGCGCTGGAAGAGGCCCACACCGCCGCTACCGAGCTGCGCAAGGCCCGCTGAGCCTCAGGGCTTCCAGCCGCCTGGCCCGCACGGGCCTGCCCGGGCTGACCTGCGGTTCGGTCAGTCGCCGTAGATGTAGGTGGTAGTGGGGCTGGTGTCCCCGTAGATGTTGCCGCCGTCGCCATAGATGTCGCTCGAGCCATCACCGTAGATGCTGGTGCCGTCGCCGTAGATGCTGCTGGTGCCGTCACCGTAGATCGTGCTACTGCCGTCACCGTAGATCGTGCTGCCGTCACTCGAGGCGGGGGTGGTCGACCCGTCGCTGCTGTAGGTGCTGGTGTACGAAGAACTGTCGTCCACGTAGCTCGGCGTGCTGGACGGGGAGCTGCTGCTCGCGGTGGTGCTGGTGGCGGGGGCGTCGACGCTATCGCCGTAGATGGCAGCGGTCAGGTTGGCCTTCACCGGCGCGGCGTGAATCGCGGCCGCCCGGGTCTGGGTGCCTGCGCCGCTCGAGTGGCCGGCGAAGTGGCCAAGGCCCACTACTGCCGCGAGCAGGAGTGCCCCGAGGACACCTGCGGCGGTGGCCACGGCCCTTTTCACGTTCACGTCTTCTCCTCGCTGTCCTTTAAATGACGCGGAGCGAGTGCCCGTGGAGTACAGATCCACGGGTTTAGTGGGGAAAAATTTGGCGCTTGAAGGCGTCTTGCCCTGATCATGACGGGTCGAGGAGCCACGCGCGACCTGAACCTGGCCACTCGCTGACCTCCGCTGATCCGTCGCGACCACGGCAGGGCCCCGTATCGCGACAACAGGACTGTAGATGAGCGTACGTCCAGCCTGCGACCTGGACAAGGTTGGGTTCCTGTGCTTTTGCCGCCTTGATAAGCCAGGCCATCAAGGCATTTACGTCGCTACGTCCGAAATGTCACGATAATGGGCTTGGCTGCTCGTGACCGACTGTCACGTCTGTCCCCCAACGGGCGCATTAGCCCTCTCGGCCGAGGGTTCACGAAATATGCTGGCCTGGCCCGCCCGAGCGGAGTCCGCACCGGCAGCGGAAGGCAGCGGCGCCTTCATCGTGCCCGCGGCCGGCTGGGTGGGCGAGACATGCTGCCGAGTGAATCAGGAGACGCATGGGGGGTAACCCGCGATTTTGCGTCCAGTGCGGGAGCGGGCTGAGACCCGGCACCCGTTTCTGTGGTGAGTGCGGGCACGCCACGGCCCCGGCCGAGGTGGGGGCCGCCGTTGTCGCTCAGCCGGGCTCAGTGGCTCGCGAAGTCGACATGCCCAGCCGGGGTACTGATGTGCGGCCGGGCCCGCCGCTCCCACGGTCGTCGTCGGCGTGGCCGGAGGCGTCTTCTCCGGTGGACACTTCTGTCGACAGCGACCCGATCCCCGCGGACCAGGGCTGACGCAGGCGCGGGCTACCAGGGTCCGGACCAGGACGCCGGGTACCCGGCTGACCTTGGCCACCCGGGCCAGCCGGTGCCGTCCCGTACGGAAGGCTTCTGCGGCCCCGCCGAGCTTTGCGGCCCCGCCCAGTTTCGCCGCGCCACCCACCGGCCCTGCGTACCCGCCGCCACCAGCCCCGTCGCCACCGCTGCCGTCCCCGCCGCTGCCGGCGGTGGTGGACTCCTCAGCCACGCTGACCGGCCCCGCGTACCCGCCGACCGCTCCGTCCTATCCGCCCCCGGGCCGCCCCGCGCCACCACCGCCGGGCACGCCCTACCAGGCTCCGGCCCAGTACGCGCTGTCGGCTGGGCCGCCGACGCCCCCGCCTCCGGGCAGGCCGCCCGCGCCGCCGCCTCCGGAGGCGGCGAACACCGCGCAGTTCGGCAACAACTGGATGGACGACGTCGGCTTCAACCCGGAGTGGCAGCAAGGATCCGCGGCCCTACCGTCGATCACCGACGCACGCTCCGGCAGCGATCGGCCCCGGCCACGGCGGCCGCTGGTCATCGGCCTGTTCGTGCTGGTGGCGGCGGTGCTGGTGGTGCCCGCGCTGCTGATCGTGCACGCCATGCACGGCCTCGGTGGCGGATCGTCGGCCGCCACCGGCCAGCCGCCCGCCCGCCAGAAGCCCACCCAGTCCAGCGGGGCCGCCGCGCCCGCGACGCAGCAGTCCGCCGCCAGTGCCCTGGCTGCGCTGCTGGCGCAGAGCGTCACCGACCGGGACACCATCGTGCGTGCGGTCGGCGCCGTCAACCAGTGCACGTCCGGCCTGGCCCAGGCGCCGCAGGCGTTCCAGAACGCGGCCTCCGGCCGGCAGCGGCTGCTCCGGCAGCTGGCTCAGCTGCCGGGGCGCGCCAAGCTCTCGCCCGCCATGCTGCGGGATCTCACCGGAGCCTGGCAGGCGTCCGCCACCGTGGACCGGGACCTTGGTCAGTGGGCTCAGGACGAGGCGTCCAAGGGGTGCAAGAAGGAGGACCACAACGACGCCAGCTTCTCGGCGTCCAACACCCCTGACGTCCAGGCCACCAACTTCAAGGCCGCGTTCGTCAGCCAGTGGAACCAGGTCGCGGCCAAGTACAACCTGACCCGGTACTCGACCGGCCAGCTCTGACCGGCCAGCCCGATCGGCCGCCCTGATCAGCCAGCTCCGACCGGCCAGCTCCGATCGGGCGGCCGGCCGTGGCCGGTCAGCCCAGGTGCTGCCAGACCAGACTGGACAGCTGATTGATGGTGTCGATGCCGTACTGCTCACTCGGGTTGCCGGTGGTGAGCACCGCCATCAGGTAGTCCCGGCCACCGCCCGAGACCCAGCCGATGCTGTTGATCTGCCAGTTGGTGTTGTCTTCGTTCAGCGGCAGCCAGCCGTCCTTCAGTGCCACCTTGGCCTCGGACGGCACGCCTCCGCTCACGCCCCAGCGCTGGGACGGCGCGACGTTCTCCATCAGCTTCAGGGCCGAGTCCCGCTGCGTGCCGGTCAGCAGGGTGCTGGGTTTGATCAGCTCCCGCAGCAGGGCCAGCTGGTCGCTGGGAGTGGTCGTGCTCAGGCCCCACCCCGGCCAGGGGAAGCCGGGACACTGCACGCATGAGGACGGCTCGGTGTGGGTCAGCCCGGCCGAGTTGTTGAACGACGCGATCTCCGAGGAGCCGCCCACCGCGTCCCAGAGGCTGGTCGCGGAGTCGTTGTCGCTGTCTTCCATCATGCTCTCGGCCAGCGACGCGTCGCTGGCCGAGAGGTCGCCCGAGCCGGTGCGGTGCTGGGCGTACAGCGTCTCGAGGATGTTGAGCTTGACGATGCTGGCTTCGGCCTGCGGCTTGGTGCTGCCGAACGTCCACGTCTGACCGGTCGTGATGTCGTAGACGGCCGCGGTCACGGTGCCGCTGCGGTCTGAGACGTACGAGGTGGCCGCGGTACCGAAGGGACTCTGGTGCGGAGCGGCCGACGCCGGCGCTTTGGTAGCGCTCGGGCTGGTGGGACCGGCCGTGCTGGCGGGACCCGTGCTGGCGGGACCGGTGATGGCCGGAACCGAGGCCGGAGCCGTGGAAGCCGGGTCCGACGGTGCGGCACAGGCCTGCAGGCCCGCGGCCAAGGGGGCGCCGATGGCGCCGGCGGCGCAGGCCCTGGCGATCACGCCGGCCGTCCGCCTCACGCCCTGCCCTCCCGTTCGGTTCGCGCCCGGTCGTGTGCCGTGCGCCTCCAGCACCCTATTGGCTCATGGCCCTGGCAACAGGCGCTCAGGGCTTTCTGGCCACTCCGCCGTAGGTGTTGACCTCGGATGGCAGCGGCCGGATCGGTTCGTCCGGGCGCCATTCGGAGACCAGGACCACCCCGGGATCGACCAGTTCCAGGCCGGCGAAGGCCAGCTCCCCGAACTCGTCCGAGCTGCGGATCGCCCCTCGCATGCCGCCTTGGCGGTAGGCCTGGCCTGCCCCGGACAGGCCTTCCTCATTGTGCTCGGCCGTGGCGTGCGAGGCCACCAGATAGCTGCCCGACGGCAGCGCGTCGACCAGCGTCCGCACGATCTGGCCCGGATCGTCCTCGTCGGGGAGGAAGTGCAGCACCGCCACCAGCATGAGCGCGATCGGCATGCCGAAGTCGAGGGTGTCCCGGACGGCCGGATTGGCCAGGATGGTCTCGGGCTGCCGGACGTCGGCATCCAGGTAGGCGGTGACCCCCCGCGGCCCGCTGGCCAGCAGGGCGCGGGCGTGCGCGAGCACGATCGGATCGTTGTCCGCGTACACCACCCGGGCTTCGGGATTGATGGCCTGCGCGACCTCGTGCACATTGTTGGCGCTGGGCAGCCCGGTGCCGAGGTCGAGGAACTGGCTGATGCCCGCCTCACCGGCCAGATACTTCACGGCCCGGCCCAGGAAGGCCCGGTTCTCCCGCACGGCCGTGCGCACGCTGCCCCAGCTGTTCAGCACTTGGGTCGCGATGGCCCGGTCGGCGGCAAAGTTGTCCTTGCCGCCGAGGAAGTAGTCGTACATCCGCGCCGGATGCGGCTTGGTCACATCGATTTCCGGCGGTGCGTCCCCCGCCTCGGTGCTGTCAGGCATAGGCACTAAGCCTAGTCATTTTGGACAACTACCCTCTAAGGGATGAGCGGATGGCTGAGGTGCCCGGTCCACGACCGCCACTGGGGCGTACGCGGCGCCGCCGGCCTGCTCCCCTTCACCGTCACCCCGTCCGGCATCCGCGTGCTGCTGGCCCTCCGCAGCAAAGGCACCCACCAGGGCGGCACCTGGTCCACCATCGGCGGCGCCATCGACGAAGACGAAACCCCCTGGGAAGCCGCCGTCCGCGAGGCTTCCGAGGAAGTGCCCGGCCTGGACCTCAATGGAGCCCTCGCCGCCGACAGCCACCAATACGCCTGCGTCAGCGGCTGGTCCTACACCACGTTCGTCGTCCCGCTCCCATCCGACGCCCCAATCCGGATCGGCCACGGCTGGGCCACCTGGGAGACCGCCGCCCTCCGCTGGATCCCCATCGAAGAGGTCGACACCTACCCCCTCCTCCCTGCCTTCGCCCAAACCTGGCCCGACCTCAGAAAGCTGATCGAAGCACAGTCGTCGTCCTAGGGCTGTTTAGTGCCGCACCGCAATTACCGTTGTTTGTCAACCCTTACCAGCCCCCTGATGCAGCAAGAATCCAGGCGCTATCCAGATAGTCAACAGAAACCATTGGTTTGTCACGCGGCGCAATTGTGATTATTTCCCAATACGAATCAGGAACTGTTCCCACTGGGCTGCGGTCATCGCAAGCACAGGCCCATGGTGCTCGTTTGAGTCTCTAACCAGCACGTCTGAGGATCGAGTAGCGACCTCGACACAGTTGCCCTGGTCGGCGCTGTAGCTGCTCGTGCGCCAGCCAAAATAGAAGTGCGGCTCCAGTTGAACACTCATCAACGACCCTCCGCTCACCCGCCGTGCGCCTTGGCTATTGGGCGGCCCCCCGCCTGGCAACGATCACAGAAGTGCAAAACCGCAGCCCCAAGGACAATCTGGACCTGAGTATAAACGGGTTTGCTTTCGTCGCCTACGCCCCAATGCCAATCAATTTGTGTCAGCTAAATGTGACACAGAGCAATTAATGGTGCACCTGCGACGTTTGGGCAGTAAGAAGTTGATGATATTCAAAGTCACCGGCTAACGGTAACTTCATGTCCTCGGCGACCTTCCGGATGAACTCGATCGACTCGTCCTCAGTCAGGGCCAGATCGAGGAGATTCGCAAAGTCTCTCGCGTACTCCGAAACCGTTTCCTCATCAGTCTGGGTGTTGGCCAGCTCTCCCTGGCCCGGGTCCCGGTAGACCCGATCCGGGACGTTGCCCGCGAATTCGAGCAGAGTGAACGGTCCGGACAGCACCGGCAGGGCACCGGCATCAAAGGGAACCAGCCGGATGGTGGTGTTCTTGTCCTGGGCGGCCCGGTCGACGATAAATCTGAGCTGCGCCGGCATGATGCTCCGGTCGGATCCGCCCCCCACGCGGCGGCGGATCACGGCTTCGTCCAGAACGTAGGTCCGGCGGGGCGGGGGCTCACGCTGCGCAAGTTCGGCCTGGCGGCGCATCCGCAGGTCGACTACGGGATCGACCTGGTCCGTCTCGACAGCGCCCTTGGTCAATGCCTCGGCATACTCCCGGGTCTGCAACAGCCCCGGGATGACCCCACCGGGGAACTGGCGGATTGAGGACGCCCCGGCCTCGTAACCGACGTACTTGAGATATTCCGACGGTACTTCGCCGCGGTAGGCCGCCCACCAGCCGCGCGACCGGGCCTTGCGATTCAGCTCTTGGAGCCGATTGCGATCGGCCTTAGACGTGACCCCGTACAGGGACAGGAGTGCGTCGAGGTCCACCTTGGTGATCTGGCTGTGGCCACCCTCGATCCGGATCAGCTTGGACGGAGACCAGTCCAGGTCGGCCGCCACTTCCTCCTGCGTGAGTGCGCGTTCCTTGCGCAGTCGCAAGAGTTCCCCGCGAAGAGCCGCGCTCTGCACTGTCGGTCCCTGGTCAACCCCCACAGGCCTGTCTCCCCCCGGATTTAAGGCTTCCACTTGCCAGGTCACCTCCCACTAGCAGGCAAATCATCGTCAGGCAACCTGGCAGGTTGCACTCTACAACCACGGCTAGATGGTCCTGTCCGCTCGGGGTGCCCAGTGTCCGGTTTGCTACAAAGAACACTGCACCAAGTCGCAAGCTGTCAACTGTGAAGCCTGCGGAATGCAACCTTCCACTTGTGGGCTCCCAGCCTTCCGGATGTCAGGCAGGCAGGGGCCCCGATCAGTGTCTGGTAACCCAATCGTCACATGGATCACATTTAGCCTGGAGTCACACCGGCTCTGCTCCCCTTGCGCGTCGTAAACCTTGCCGTTGTAACCTGTCGGCCACCTCTTGGTGTCAGATTATAACAATCAAAAGTGCAAGGTGGCAAATTAGAACTATCTATCCTACGATCATGCATGTGCAAACTTACATCCGTTCCTTGCATCGGCGACCGCAGCCAGCTGCTGTGGCTATCCGGTGCTGGTGTGCCTCAGCGCGTTCTGGCACTTCACGGAAGACTTGATCAAGAAAGAGATCGTGCCCATGGTCGCCAATTCACCTGACTCCAGTGAGGAAGAGCCCGGACCCACCGGCCGGGGAGATATGGGTGCTCCGCAGTCGGGCAGCGTCTACAAGCTTCGTCTCGGTCACCCTTCCTCGTGGCTTCAGTTTCAAATGGAGCTGTACCAGACCAGGGCGACTCGGAGTGGAGGCTCAGCCGCCGAACGCGCCGGGGGGCTGAGGTGGTGGCCTGTCCGAGGATTCGGACGCCAGTCGGTGGTCCCTGCGGCCGGGTCGATGTCATCCAAGGTGGTGGAGAACGCGGCCGAGGTCGGCACCCAGCACAAACTGGTCGAGGATCTGACTACCGTGGTGAGCTTCTGGGACGCTCTCACGCCGCCCCAAAAAGACGAGTTCATGGCCGGTGCCCGCAGGCGTTCCTATGCCAGCGGCGAACAGCTGATGCAGGAAGGCGAGGCCGCCGACCACGTGGCCGTCATTCTGATTGGGCACACCAAGATCTGCGTCGACGAAGGCGGTCAAGAACGGATCATCGCCTACCGTGGCCCCGGTCAACTGATCGGGGAGCGCGCCGCTCTAGAGGTGACGGTCCGCTCGGCCACCGTCGTGGCTATGGACACCGTCAAGGCGCTGACCATGCAAACCGGGGACTTCGTGTCCTTTCTCAGCGCCCACCCCGAAGTGCTCAAGATTGTGGAAAACGAGGTCTACTCCCGGCTCACCGAAGAGCCAGTGCGACCGGACAGGTCGGGACACGATGACGCGGCGGAGAGCCGGTTGGCTGAAGCCGGTCGGCCGGAAACGCCGTTGCCGACTCGGATCGGCTCGTTGGCCGGGGAAAACTGCACGATCGTCTTCACTGATGTCGTGAGCTTCAGCTCACCGAATCGTGACGACAACGACCGTCTCCACATACGGCACGAGCTGGCCATGATGACCTCAGCGGCGCTCAGGTTGATCTGGGATGACTGCATCTGCGAAGACCGGGGCGATGGATTCCTGGTGATTGCCCCGCCATCTGTACCGACCACGGACGTGCTGGAGTATCTGCTCCTGGCCCTGCCCATTGCCCTGAAACGGCACAACGCGAGCGGTGGCGCCAGTACTCACTTCAAGTTGCGGGTCGCGCTCGACGTGGGCGCCGTGACCAGTGACGAGATGGGCGTTTCCGGACAAATGATCATCAACGCCGCGCGGCTACTGGACGCACCGGCCTTGAAGAAGGCGATCAGCGGCGGGCAGGCTGAACTCGGGCTGATCTGCTCGGACTTCGTGTTCCAGAACACGGTCAAACACGCCAAGGGAGTGACCGACCCGGCGGGCTTCCAGCGGGTGCGGGTCAAGGTGAAGGAAACCTCGTCGCACGGCTGGATGAGCCTGATCGGTTCACCGATACAGATGCCACCCCGGCGAGCGGCCTTACTTTCGGCCTGAGCAGAGAGCTAATAAGAGTTAACGGGTCCGCTGTTGCGGCAGACTCGGAGTGTGGTGGCCGCCGGCAGGTGAGCACTCTCGAGAGCCGGGCGTTGGAGCCCTGGGCTAAATCGTGCCCCTGCCGGTGACCGGGAGAGTTGATCGCCGCTGGGATGTCGTGCCTGCCTGTGAGGCGTGAGCACTAGGCCGCTTGTAGCGCCCGGTGGGCCCAGGCGGCGATCTGACGGGCCTGCTGGGCAGCGGCCCGAACGTCGTCACGGCTCGAGCGGGCTCAAGGCGGCCGACCGCCAAGGACCAGATGCACATGGTCAGGGGGCGAGCGGCGATGGCGACCGGCAATGCGGCCAGTTCCGCATCGGTGAGGGTGACGTGGCGGCGGTAGCTGGAGATGAAGGCGTCGACCAAGCGGGGGTCGCGGGCTCCGGCCGCCCACAACACGAAACCCAGCGACCATACGCGTGGGCCGCGGCCGGAGTTGGTCCAGTCGAGAATGGTCAGGCCAGGGCCGCCCGTGTCAACCTCAGCTCCCGAGATAGCGTTGACCGGGACGAAGTCCGGGTGAACGAAGGATTCAGGCAGCCCGGTGGTGGTTGCGGCCGCCTCCAAAGCCTCATCCAAGAAGGCGATCCCGCTGCGATCGGCCAGGTTGGCGGTCGACTTGAGCTTCGCGAGCAAGGCCCGTGCCACCCTTATCTCGTCGGCGGCGGTGCCGCTCAGGGTCAGGTGGTGCCAGCCACCTCCCAGCGGCAAGCCGTCGCCACCCCGACCCCGCGCGTGCACGCGTCCCAGCAGGGCACCCAGGATGGCGTAGGTCCGACCATTGCCCCTGGCCCGCTCGCCGGGGAACGAACTCCGTGACCAGGACCGCCTGATCATCCAAGACTGACACGGGAGATTCCACTTCGGTCACGCCGGTCACCGTGATGCCGTACTGCTGCTCCAGATGAGCGGGCAGCTGGTCCAGGCCGGTCCGGGTGAACACCCGGCTGGTGAACCAGCCGATTCCACCGTGCGCCACGAGCATCAGTATTGACCAGCGCAAACCGATGAAGCTGGCCGGGTTGGCCGGGCCGGGCCGGGTAGGAGCATCACATGCCGTCACACACCCAACCGCCGGTGGTCATCGTGGGCGCCGGAGTCGCCGGGCTGGCTTGTGCGCTGGACCTCACCGCGGCCGGGGTTCCGGTGCAGATTCTCGAAGGAGCGGACGCGGTCGGTGGGCGAATGCGCACCGATCAACGCCAGGGGTTTCTGCTGGATCGCGGATTCCAGGTGTTCAATACCAGCTATCCGCAGGTCAAAAGGCGGATCGACCTAAAGGCCCTGCAGCTGCGGCCGTTCACGCCCGGGGTGCTGCTGCAGGCGGGTGACCGGCGGGTGCGGTTCACCGATCCCACCCGGCAGCCGGCCGGAGCCGCCGATCTGCTGCGGGGGCGGCTGGGCGGGCCGGCCGACGTGCTGGCGCTGGCCCGGCTGAGCGCCGGTGACATGCTGCTGCCGGTCGGGCTGATCAAGCACCAGCCGGACCGGACCACGTTCGCGGCGCTGACCGAGGCGGGCGTCTCGCCGGACCTGTGCGAGCTGCTCTTCCGGCCGTTCCTGGCCGGGGTGTTCCTGGAAGACGAGCTGGAGACGAGCGCCCGCTTCTTCCACCTGGTCTGGCGGACCATGCTGCGGGGCACGCTGTGCCTGCCCCGGCGCGGGATCCAGGCCGTGCCCGAGCAACTCGCGGCCAAGCTGCCTGCCGGGACCGTCCAGCTGGAGACGCCGGTGGGCAGTCTCACCGAGGACGGGGTGGCGACATCCGACGGCACCGAGATCCCGGCCCAAGCGGTGATCGTGGCCACCGGGGCCGCCGACGCGGGCCGGCTGTTCGAGGGCGCGCTGCCCGTCCCGGCCACCCGCACCGTGACCACCTTCTACCACGCGGCGCCGTCGTCGCCGCTGGCCGAGCCGACCCTGCTGGTGGACACCGAACGCAAGATCCTCAACACCGTGGTGCTGTCCGAGGTCTCGGACACGTTCGCCCCCGAAGGCCGGGCCCTGGTCTCCAGCTCGGTGCTGGGCGACGCCAGCGGCCGGGAGCCCGAGGTGCGGGCCCGGCTGGCCGAGCTGTACGGCACCGACACCGCGGGCTGGGAACACCTGGCCAGCTACGCGATCCCGGGCGCCCTGCCGGCCATGCCCGCCCCGC
Source organism: uncultured Actinomycetes bacterium (assembly GCA_963828445.1). Classification (GTDB taxonomy): domain Bacteria; phylum Actinomycetota; class Actinomycetes; order Streptosporangiales; family Streptosporangiaceae; genus Bog-532. The sequence continues at coordinate 69,760 of CAWHFP010000014.1, read as the reverse complement.
ACCCGCTCAGCCAGCCGACCCGGATCAGCCCGGGCCGCTACGTGTGCGGCGACCACCGGGCCACCGGCTCGGTGCAGGGGGCGATGGCGTCCGGAACCCGGGCCGCCCGCGAGTTCCTGGCCTCCGGAGACCGCTATTCCTACGCCCCACCGGACCACGGCACCCCAGGCGCTGGCTGTTCGCCGACCAGCTCGGGCCCCACTTCCTGGACGACAAGGACCAGCCGGTCCTGCTCATCGAGTCCAAGGCGGCCTTCGCCCGCCGCCCGCGTGCACCGGCGCAAGGCCCACCTGGTCCTGTCCGCCCTCCGGCACCGGGCCGCCGAACTAGGCGACCAGGCCCAGTTCATCCAGGCCAGCACCTACCGCGAGGCCCTGCAGCAAGCCCAGCCAGGAGCTGACCGTGTGCGGCCCGACCAGCTTCGCCGCCGACCGCTTCGTGCGCAGCCTCGCCCGCACGACGGTCCTGCCCTCGCGCGGGTTCGCGACCAGTGCCGAGGAGTTCCAGGCCTGGGCCCAGGGCCGCGGCCGGCGCCGCCTGTTGCTGGAAGACTTCTACCGCGACGCCCGCGTACGCCTCCGCGTCCTGATGGACGGGGACGACCCGGCCGGCGGCCGGTGGAACTTCGACCACGAGAACCGCGAGCCGCCGCCCGAGGGTGGCCTGAACGTGCCGCCGCCCAGGCGGCCGGCCGAGGATGACATCGACCAGCGAGGTCCGGCACGACCTGGACGCCTGGGAAAAGGCCGGAGACGTCCGGTTCACCGGGCAGGACGGACCGCTGGAGTTCCCGGTGACCAGGAGGGAGGCGCTGGCCTCGCTGCGCGCCTTCGTCCGCGACCGGCTGGCCGCCTTCGGGCCCCAGCAGGACGCCATGCTGGCCGACGATCCCGTGCTGGCCCACAGCCACCTGTCCCCGGCGCTGAACCTGGGCCTGCTCGACCCGCTGGAGTGTGTGCGGGCCGCCGAGCAGGCCTACCGGGACGGCGACGCCCCGATCGGCAGCGTGGAGGGCTTCACCCGGCAGATCATCGGCTGGCGGGACTACGTCTGGCACCTGTACTGGCACTTCGGCGACGGCTACCGGCACCGCAACCAGCTGCGGGCCCGGCGCACGCTGCCGGACTGGTTCACCGGCCTGGACGCGGACACGGTGCAGGCCCGGTGCCTGTCCGACGCGCTGGCCCAGGTTCGCGAGCACGGCTACGCCCACCACATCATCCGGCTGATGGTCCTGGGCAACTACGCGTTGCAGCGCGGCTGGAACCCGGCCGAGGTCACCGACTGGTTCCACACCAACTTCGTCGACGGCTACGACTGGGTGATGGTGCCCAACGTGGTCGGCATGTCCCAGCACGCCGACGGCGGCCTGATGGCCACCAAGCCGTACGCGGGCGGCGGGGCCTACATCAACCGCATGAGCGACTACTGCGGCGACTGCCGGTACCGCCCGTCGGTCCGGGTCGGCGAGGACGCCTGCCCGTTCACCGCGGGCTACTGGGCCTTCATCGACCGGCACGCCGACCAGTTCGCCAGCAACCCGCGGATGAGCCGCCAGGTCCAGGGTGCGGCCCGGCTCAAGGACCTGGACGAGGTGGTCGCCCAGGAACGTAAGCGCGGCTCGTCTCCGCCCTGATCGGCTCCGTCCTGACGTGTCGCCGCCGACGGCCCCCCTCAGGCCGTCGGCAGCGGTCACCACGCTTGCGTCAGCGCAGTGCGTTCAGGGTGTTGGTGTCGTCGTTGACGAAGTAGACCTGGTGCGGGTAGGCCGTGGTGGCCAGGCCGAACAGGGCACCACCGGGCGGATCGGCGGTGTCGAGGTTCCGGACCGCCACGAAGCTCCCCTGCTGGGTCAGCTCGACCAGGTTGTTGTCTCCACCGTTGGCGGCCAGCAGGTCACCGCCCGGGGCGATGGCCAGCCCGAGCGGGCCGTTGAGGTGCGGATCGGCGGACACCGTGGCCGCGGCCGCCCCCGCGTTGACCGCGCGGTGCCGGAACACCGCGTCGGGCACCCGGGCGATACGGGAGTTGACGGTGTCCGCCACGAACAACGTCCCGTCCCGGCCCAGCGCCAGACCGGTGGGCCCGACGACCAGGGCCGCCGGGTCGGTGTGCACGGAGATCCCGGTGGCGATGACCGTGCTGGCCACCACCCGGGGCTCCGCGCCGGTCAGGCTCAGCGTCAGCCGGACCACGTTGCCGCGGGTGGTGCTGGACGGCTGGCCACCATTGATGCCGGTCAGCACGTTGCTGACGAACAGGTCGGCCACCGCACCCAGGTCCAGAGCGGTCGCGTCCCACGGGCCGTCGATGCCGTAACCCCGGATGACCTCCCGGACCCGGCCCCCGGGGTCGAGTACGAACAGCTCACCCGGCCCGGCCGTGGCCGCCGAACCGTCGGCGGTCGGCAGGCTGCCCACGATCACCCAGCCCGAGCGCAGCGCCACCAGCGCGGTGGTGAGCCCCACTCCACCCGGCTCGGTCGACCCGGGGATCTGGGCGAACAGCCGCTGCTTCCCGCGCGGGGAGACCTCGACGATGGTGGTGCCCCGGCCCTGCTGGTTGGCGGCGTTGTTGAAGTTGCTGACCAGTACGTCCCCGGCGGTCAGCCGGCCGTCGCTGCGCGGCACGACCGCCACTCCGTACGGGTTGACGTCTCCGTTGGCCGGAATGGTGCTGGCCACCGTGGCCTGCTTCAGGCCGCCGATGAAGCCGGTGAAAGAGCTGCGTCCACTGGTCCCGGCCGTCGCGGGAAGGACTCCCGCCAGCACGGCCGCCGTGGCCCCGGCGACCACTGCCGCCAGGCGTTTGGTTATTGATCCCCTGCCCATTGCCTGTCTCCTTGGCTCGCGACAGCACGCGCGTTCGCGCGTGCCCGCGCCAGGGGCCGGCCGGTCACCCGTCGCTCAGTCTTCTTACGGGAAACCGGGGCGGGGGGATTGGTGGAAATCAGTTAGCTGACGGCGACCAGGTCGGTCAGCTCTTCCTCGGTGAAGAGGCGGGACCGGATCATAAACCGGAACCCCTCCGGAGCCTCCAGCGAGAAACCGCTGCCCCGGCCCTTGACCAGGTCGACGGTCAGGTGGGTGTGGCTCCAGTACCCGAAGCCGACATCCAGAAGCCGATCGGCTTTCGATGCCGTCGATGACATCGCCCAGGTGCACGTCCGAGTGGCCGGTGCGGAACTCGCCGTCCGGGTAGCACATCGGTGAGCTGCCGTCACAGCAGCCACCGGACTGATGGAACATCAGCGGCCCGTGCTGCTCGGTCAGTTGCCGCAGCATGTCAGCCGCGGCCTCGGAAACATCTACCCGTCCGGCCTCGGCCGGCCGAGAGCCCGACGACGGACCCCCGTCTGCAGTTCCGTGTGCTGAAGCAGACATACGAAGCCGAACTGAGCGGAAGCCGGGCCCGGGTTCCGGCACGCTCGCTGATCGCCGATTCCTGGCGCCGGTCGCTGGCCGCGCACGTCGACCCCGACGACTACCGGCCGCCCACGGTCTACGCCCCGGACGACGTGGCCGATGTCCGCTCGGCCCACCCCTTGTATCGGTGATACCGCTGCTGCGCAAGATGGCGGGCCGAGGTCGAGGCGGACTTCCTGACCGCCCGGGCCGCGCTGCGGGACGGGGACCTGCGGGCCGCGCTGGCCGCGGGCCGGGCGCCGCTGCTGGCCCGGTCCGAGGCGCCCGCCATCCGGGTCGAACGCGACGAGCTGGGGGCGGCGCTGCGGCACGCCGTGCTCGACCGGGGCGACGTCGACGCCCTGTGGGAGTACAGCCAGCGCGACCCGGGCCGGGACGACCTGGCCGTGTTCGAGCGGCTGGCCGCCGAGCTGCCCGCCCCGGATCCCCGCCAGCCCGTTGCCGCCGCCCGCCGCGCCGCCCTGCAAGCCGAATAATTTATCGAAGGTCACTTCCGGGGCCCCGCGAGCGAAGGGCGCGGCGCCGTCTGGACTGAGGAGCGATGGCCGAGGAACGAGGCCAGAGCGACGAGGGAAGACGGCGCCTTGAGCGCCCGGAGCGAGTGGGGGTAAGCAAGCAGGGTCGATGTGCACCTTGGGGGCGTCGCCCCATTCGGGGGGCCGGCGGCCGGCCAGCACGGTGGCCGCCTCGGCCAGCCCCACGGTGGCGGCGACGATGGGCTCGGGATCGACGGCGCCGTCGGCGTAGAGGGCGATGGTCTCGGCCAGGCCGCCGGACGCGCTGAGCACGCCGGTGGCGGTGACGTCCTTGAGGACCAGGGTCCGGGTGTCGATCAGGCTGGGCTCGGATGACAGGCCGATGTAGCCGATCCGGCCGCCCGGCTCGACCAGCTCGGTGGCCAGCGCGGGCAGCTCACGGCCGGTGGAGGCGTCGATGATGGCGTCGAATGTGCCGCCCGGCAGGGTGTCGCGGACCCAGGCCTGATCGAAGCCGAGGCGGCGGGCGAACCGCAGCGACCGGTCGTCCTGGCCCAGCAGGTGCACGTCGGCGCCCCGGGAACGGGCGATCAGGGCGCTGAGCAGGCCTATCGTGCCGGGGCCCATGACCAGGACGCGCTGGCCCGCGAGCGACCTGCGCGGCCCGGACCGCGCGGAGCGCGTTGCCGCCCGGCTCGACCAGGGCCCCGGCGGTGGCGCCGATGGCGTCCGGGAGCGGCAGCAGCGATGAGGCCGGGACCAGGAGCTGCTCGGCCAGGGCGCCGGGCCAGCCGCCCCGGATCCCGATCTCGAACCGGTCCGCACACAGATGCTGGCGGCCGCTCCGGCAGCGGTGGCAGTGCCCGCAGCCGAGCATGGTGTCCCCGGTGACCCGCTGGCCGACCCAGGATGCGCTGTCCTCGTCGCCGGCCCGGATCACCCGGCCGCACCACTCGTGCCCGATCCGGACCGGGTAGCGGGCCTCACCGGTGCGCAGGTACACCATGTGGCCGGTGTAGAACTCGACGTCGGTACCGCAGACCCCGGCCCGCTCCACGTCCACCACCACCTGACCCGGACCGGGCTCGGGCGGCTCAAGGTCGCGGACTTCGGCCTGGCCGGGACCGGTGATGACGAACGCGCGCACGCCGGGCTACCTGGTCCGCGCGTCGTGGGCAGGGGTAACGTCCATTTCGTTCCGCATATTAGAGCGACAGGCCGGGAGCGGCGAAACGATGACGGATCTGCGCAGCAACCACTGGTACGGCGGCGACAACAAGGACGGCTACCTGCATCGGGCCTGGATGCGCCGGGGGCTGCCGGATTCCGCGTTCCGGGGCCGCCCCCAGATCGCCATCGCCAACACCGCCTCGGACCTGGTGCCCTGCAACCGGCACCTGACCGAGGTCGGTCAGCACGTGGCCGCCGGGATCTGGGCAGCGGGCGGGGTCCCGCTGGACATGCCGGTGGTGGGACTGGGCGAGACCAACCTCCGGCCGACCGCGATGCTGTGGCGGAACATGGCCGCCATGGCCATCGAGGAGATGATCCGGGGTAACCCCATCGACGGGGTGGTGCTGCTCGGCGGCTGCGACAAGACCATCCCGTCCCTGCTGATGGGGGCGGCCTCGGTCGACCTGCCCGCGGTGGTGGTGCCGGGCGGCCCGATGCTGACCGGAACGTTCCGCGGCCAGCCGCTGGGCTGCGGGACCGACGTGTGGCGGCTCAGTGAGGACGTGCGGGCGGGCAAGCTGTCCCAGGCCGACTTCACCGCCTCGGAATCGGCGATGATCCGGAGCAAGGGCCACTGCAACACCATGGGCACCGCCTCCACGATGGGGCTGCTGTCGGAGGTGCTGGGCACGACCCTGCCCGGCACGGCCGGGCTGCCGGCCCCGGACAGCCGGCTGCTGGCCCAGGCGCACGAAACCGGGGTGCTGGCGGTGGAGATGGTGCAGTCCCAGCGGCGGCCCAGCCAGGTGCTGTCGGCGGCGTCGTTCCACAACGCGATCGTCGCCCTGGCCGCGCTGGGCGGGTCGACCAACGCCGTGGTGCACCTGCTGGCCATCGCGGGCCGGCTGGGCATCCCGCTCACGCTGGACGACTTCGACCGGATCGGGTCCGAGGTGCCGCTGCTGGTCAACCTGCAGCCGGCCGGGCAGTTCCTGATGGAGGACTTCCACCGGGCCGGCGGCCTGCTGGCGGTGCTGCGCGAGGTCAGGGACCTGCTGGACCCGTCCGCGCTGACCATGACCGGCAAGCCGCTGACCGACTACCTGAGCGACGCCCAGATCTGGGACCGCGAGGTGATCGCGGTCCGGAACGAGCCGGTGCAGGACGCGGCCGGTATCGCCGTGCTGCGCGGCAACCTGGCCCCGAACGGGGCGGTCATCAAGCCGGCCGCCGCGTCGCCGCAGCTGCTGCAGCACCGCGGGCGGGCGGTGGTGTTCGACTCGATCGAGGACCTGCACAGCCGGCTGGACGACGAGGACCTCGAGGTGGACGCCGACTCGGTGCTGGTCCTGCGGGGCTGCGGTCCCAAGGGCTACCCGGGCATGCCCGAGGTGTCGAACATGCCGATGCCGGCCAAGCTGCTGCGGGAGGGCGTCCGCGACATGGTGCGCATCTGCGACGGGCGGATGAGCGGCACCGCCTACGGGACCGTGGTCCTGCACGTCTCGCCCGAGGGTGCGACGGGTGGCCCGCTGAGCCGGATCCGGACCGGCGACTGGATCGTGCTCGACGTGCCCGGGCGCCGGGTCGACGTCGAGCTCAGCGACGACGAACTGGCCGAGCGGCCGGTCGCGCAGGCCATGGCGGACGCGGTGGCCAGGCCGCGCCGGGGCTGGGAGCTGCTCTACGTCAACAGCGTGCAGGGCGCCGAGACCGGTGCCGACCTGGACTTCCTGCGCGGCGCCAGCGGCGACGAGGTAAACCGCGAGTCCCACTGACCGCACCCAACTCCCAGTACGCCGAGGGCAGTACGTGCGAGGGGGAGCAAATGCGCATTCGCACCCAGCGGGGTGGGTGCAAATGCGCATTCGCGCCCCGTGGAGTCGCCGGATTGTCGGGGGTGGGCGCATGGTGGAGGCGTGGGATCAGGGATTGATCAGGACAGGCTTCGGCGGCTTCTCCTCATCCAGCACAAGGTCATAGCGCGCGGGCAAGCTCGTGAGTGCGGCCTCACCGGCAAGATGCTCGAACACCGCCTCCGGCGAGGCGGACCGTGGCAGAAGCTGGTGCCCGGGGTCTACCTGGCTATGACCGGTCCGGCCTCGGCCAGGCAGCGGGAGATGGCCGCGCTGCTGCACGCCGGGCCGCAGGGTGCGCTGACGGGCTGGCGGCGGCGCGGCGGCACGGCTTGGTCGTACCGGACACTGGCCTGGTCGACGTGGTGGTGCCGGCGAGCGTGCGCCGTCAGAGCACCGGATTCGTCCGCATCCGGCACAGCACCGGACGCCCCGCGAGGTATGTGTGGACGGATAAATCAGTTACGTGCTGGTCGCGCGGGCGGTGGCGGACGCGGCGCGGACCATGATCTCGGCGCGGGAGCTGAGAGCTCTGGTGGCGCAGGCGATTCAGCGGGAGCGGTGCTCGGCCGCGCTGCTGGAAGCCGAGCTGGAACAGGGGCCGACGGCCGGCTCGGCACCCTTCCGAGCGGCCTTAGCGGAGGTGCGGGCCGGGATCCGGTCGTTGCCGGAGGGGGACTTGAGGGCGCTGCTCAAGAACGAGCAAATGCCGATGCCGGTGTTCAACGCGCGACTGTACACGGGGACGAGCCTGCTCGCGGTGGCCGACGCCTGGTGGGAGGAAGCGGGGGTGGTGGCCGAGGTGGACTCGCGGGCTTACCACTACTCGGCCGAGGACTGGCAGAAGACGATGCAGCGGCACGACCGGCTGGTGGCCCACGGAATCCTGCTGCTGCACTTCACCCCGGCGCGGATCCGGACGGCCCCGCAGGAGGTGGTGGAGCAGATCCGGGCCGCGCTGGTCGCCGGGCAGAAGCGACCGCGGCTGGCCATCACAGCCCGGCGCGCGGCCTAAGGAACGGCGGGCGGATACGGGCCGGCTCACTGGGCGGCGGCGTCGGCTCCGGGGCCGGACTGGCGGATCTGGGTGAGCTGGGACAGGCCGGAGATCTTGAGCACCGGGACCAGCAGCGGGGCGGCCACCAGCTCGATGTGATCCGCGTGGGCGAACAGCACGGTCAGGCCCGCGCTGTCCAGGTACTCGCACGACGTGAGGTCGATGATCAGCTCGCTGCCACCGGCCCGATCGAGAGCGTCCCGCAACTGGCCGGCGTTGCTCATGTCGATCTCGCCGACGGCGGTCAGCACGGCGGTACCGTCCGGCCGCTGGTCGGTGGAGAGGGTGAGCGGAGTGGTCATGACGAGATCCTGAGCTGCATGTCGACGATGGTGCCGGCCGAGCCCGGCTCGATGGTGACGTGGTGCATGAGCGCGCGCATCAGCGGGATGCCGTGCCCGCGGTGCGGGTTGCCATCCGGCTGGGAATCCTTCCACCGGCCGGTATCGGTCACGGTGAGGCGCAGTTGCGAAACGGTCGCGGCCGCGTGCAGGCGGACCTGCTCCCCAGGGGCGTGGCGGTGGCCGTGCTCGATCGCGTTGGCGCAGGCCTCACCCGCCGCGACCAGCACGTCCTGAGCGGCCCGGTGGGTGAGCGCGCACCGGTTCAGCCAGTCCCGCAGCGCGGACCGGACCGGCGCCAGCTGGGCCGATTCGGCCGGGAAGGCCAGGTCCAGCGGGGCCGGGTGCCGGTACATGACGAAGGCCACGTCATCCTCGTAGCCACCGTCCGGCGCCATGGTGGTCATCAGCTCGGTGGCCAGCTCCTCCACCCCGGCCTCGCCCCCCGCGAGCAGCACCGTCCCGGCCTGGGCGATGCCGGCGTTGACCGACCGGCGGCGCCGCTCGACCAGCCCGTCGGTGTACAGCAGCAGGGTGGCCCGGGCCGGTACGGCGCAGCTGGCCTCGGTGCGCTCGATGCCGGGCCGGACCGCGAGCGGGTACGAGCGGCCGCCGTCGAGCAGTTCGACGCGGCCGTCCGGCCAGGCCAGGATGCCGGGCGGGTGGCCCGCGCTGCTGTAGGTCAGCCGGCTCGCGTCCGGGTCGAGGATGCCGCAGAACACCGTGCTGCAGATCGCGCCCGGGATCAGGGCCGCGAACCGGTCCATGGCGCTCAGGGTCTGGGCCGCGCTGGCGTCCTGCAGCAGCAGGGCCCGGCAGGCGCTGCGCAGCTGGCCCATCACGGTGGCCGCGTCGAGCCCGTGCCCGACACAGTCGCCGACCACGATGCCGGTCCGGCCGTCGGGCAGCTCGACGATGTCGAACCAATCCCCGCCGACCTCGAGCGGGCGGTTGGCGGGCTCGTACCGGGCCGCGAAACCCGCGGGCAGCCGGGCCGGGCCGAGGATGGCCCGCTGCAGCACCAGGGCGGTCTCCCGCTGCTGGTCGCTCTGGTGGACCCGGTGCAGCGCCTGGCCCAGGTAGCCGCACAGCAGCGCGAGCAGGGCCCGGTCCTCGGCGCTGAACGGGCGGCCCACGCCCAGCTCGAGCCACACCACCAGCAGACCCTGCGGATGCACGACGGTGACCCCGACCGCGGGCCCCGTCCCGTCGGTGGGCGTCAGCGGCGGCCGCTGCCGCAGGACCCCGATCTCCTCGCGCAGCGGAGCCGGGAGCGCGTCCCAGCCGCGCGCCGGGCCGGTGCCCAGCAGCGTCGGCTGGTCACCGTCGTCCCAGGTCACGGCCAGGGCACGGGGGGCCCGCCAGAGCCGCTGCAGTTCGTGCAGGGCACCCTCGATGGCCTGGGGGACGCTGGTGGCCTGGGACAGCAGCAGGCCCATGGCGGCCAGGGCCTGCTCGCGCTGGCCGGCGTAGTGCTCGGCGGTGATGTCCCGCAGCGTGCCCACCACCACGCGACGCCCGGTGTCGGGGTCGTGCACCTCGTTGAAGCTGGCCGCCACCCACAGCCGGTGCCCGTCCTTATGCGTGACCGGGGCCACGAAGCTGCCCCGGCTCTCGTCCTTGAGCTGCTCGAAGACCGCACTGACCTGGCGGTAGCCCTCCGGGTCGGTGTCGGCCCGCGGCCACCAGGGGTGCGCCGCCGGGTACGGCAGGCCGTCCGGGCCGTACCCGAGGATGTCGGTGAAGGCCGCGTTGATCTCGGTCACGGCGCCGGTCTCGTCGCACAGGAAGAACCCCTCGTGCAGCGAGTCGATCACGGCCGCCCGCCACCGGTTGTGATGGGTACGCAGCCGGACCAGCTCGACGTTGGCCCGGACCCGGGCCAGCAGCTCGGCGGCCGAGAACGGCTTGACCAGGTAGTCGTCGGCGCCGGCCTCCAGCCCTTCGATCGCCGCCTCCTGGCCGGCCCGGGCCGACAGCAGCAGGACCGGCACGTCGGCGGTGCGCGGGTCGGAGCGCAGCGCGGCCACCAGGGCCAGGCCGTCCAGCCCCGGCATCATCACGTCGCTGATCACCAGCTCGGGGGGGTCGGACCGGATCGTGTCCAGGGCGGTGAGCCCGTCCGCGACGGTGGTGACCTCGTAACTGACCTGAAGCAGCCGCTCCAGGTACGCGCGCATGTCGGCGTTGTCGTCGGCGACCAGGACCCGGGCCGGGCCACCGGTGTCCGGCCAGGCCACGGCGGGCGCGGGCCGCGGCCGGGGGCAGGGCGCCGACGGCGGGAACGCTTTCCGGGAGCCAGCGCAGCGCCTCGGCCAGGAACGGGTCGGCCACCGCCGACACCATGCTGGGCGCGGCCGCGTCGGCCACGTGACCGGCGGGCAGGTGGTCGCGGCCGAACGGGAGCCGGATGGTGAACTCGGTCCCGGATCCCTCGGTGCTGTCCGCGGTGATCGTGCCGCCGTGCAGCCCGACCAGTTCCCGCACCAGTGCCAGCCCGATGCCGCTGCCCTCGTTCGACCGCGACCGCGCGTTGGGGATGCGGTGAAAGCGCTCGAACAGGCGGGGCATCTCGTCGGCGGCCACCCCGACGCCGGTGTCGGCGATGCGCAGCACGGCCTGGTCGCCGTCGGGGCGGAGCGAGACGCTGATGCGGCCTTCGAAGGTGAACTTGAGCGCGTTGCTGAGCAGGTTGAAGACGACCTTCTCCCACATCTCCTGGTCCACGTGGACCGGGTGGGGCAGGGCCGGGCAGTCCACCTGGTAGGCCAGCCCGGCCCGTTCCACCGCGGACCGGAACACGCTGGCCAGGTCGGCGGTGAAGGCGGCCAGGTCGACCGGCTCGTACCGGGCCTGCATCCGCCCGGCCTCGATCCGGGAGAAGTCCAGCAGCGTGTTGACCAGCTTGCCCAGCCGCAGGCCGTTGCGGTGGATGACGTCCAGTTCCTGCCGGGTGGCCTCATCGGTGTCCGGCACCCGGGCGCGGAGCTCCTCCAGCGGGCCCATGATCAGGGTGAGCGGGGTGCGGAACTCGTGGCTGATGTTGGAGAAGAAGGTGGTCTTGGCCCGGTCCAGGTCGGCCAGGTCCTCGGCTCGCCGCTGCTGGACCTGGTAGGCCACGGCCCCGTTGACCAGCGCGCTGGTCTGCTGGGCGACCAGGCCCAGGAACGACCGGTAGGCGTCGTCCAGGGCCCGCCCGGCCCGGGCCGCCAGCACCATCACCCCCACCGGCTGGCTGCCGAGCTCGCCGGGCAGCGGCAGCACCATGGCCTCGGCCGGCGAGGTCTCCCAGCCACCGGACGGCAGGCCCTCGAACCGGGCCGCCACGTCGGTCACGGTGACCGGCTGGCCGGTGCGCAGGACGTCGGCCACGGGCCAGTCGCCGGGCCCGGCGGCGAGCGGGACCGGTGGCGCCCCGGGCGCGTTGGTGGCGGCCAGCACCGGCTCGCCGGTATCCGGCCGGCGCAGGTAAACGGCGGCGAACGGGACGTCGGCCGCCCCGGCCAGCGCCCGGCCGACCAGCTGGCTGGCCTCGGCCGCGCTGCGGGCCCGGCCTGCCAGTGACCCGAGGTCCTGCAGGGCCGCCAGCCGCCGCGCGCCGATGACCTGTTCGGTGGTGTCGCTGACCGCGGTGAACACCCCGCGCACCACGCCCTCGTCGTCGTGCACCGGGCTGTAGGAGTAGGTCCAGTAGGTCTCTTCCCAGTAGCCGTGCCGGTCCATCGGCAGCAGCAGGTCTTCCGACCAGGTGGCGTCGCCGCTGGTCATCACCGAGGCCAGCATGGGGCCGATGATGTCCCAGATCTCCGTCCACACGGTCTCGCCCGGCTTGCCCAGGGCCGGGTGCTTGCTGCCCAGCAGCGGCAGATAGGCGTCGTTGTAGAAGAAGGTGAGGTCCGGTCCCCACCACACGATCATCGGAAACCGTGAAGTGAGGCAGATCCGGCAGGCGGTCCGCAGGCTGGCCGGCCAGCCGTGCGGATCGCCCAGGGCGGACTCCGCCCACGGGTAGGCCTGCATCCGGCGCGCCATCTCGCCGCCGCCGGGAAACAGTACGCCGCCGGGCTCGTCGCGGGCGGGCCCGGCGGCCCGGGTGTTGTCCATTGCACCGAACGATAGCGCCGCAATTGGCGAGCTGGCCGGACAGGCCACACAATGAGTGAATGGTCGCAGCCTCCGAGTTGGCCCAGCCCGCGGTGACGCCGCTGCTGTCGGTGTCCGGTCTGTCCGCCCGGTTCGGTGCGGTCCAGGCCCTGGACGGCGTGAGCCTGACCGTCCGCCCGGGCGAGCTGATCGCGCTGGCCGGCGAGAACGGCGCCGGCAAGACCACCCTGGTGCGCTGTATCGCCGGGGACATCGCCCCCAGTCAGGGCGAGATCTACATCTCCGGCCGCCGGGTCGGCCCGGACCCGGCCGCCGCGGCCCGGCAGGGCGTGGCCGTGGTCTGGCAGGACCTGGCCCTGTGCGAGAACCTGGACATCGCGGCCAACGTGCTGCTCGGCCGCGAGTCGCGCTGGATGATGTTCTCCGACAGCCGCTTCCACCGGACGGCGGCCGCCCTGCTCGACAGCCTGGGCATCCCGTTGCGCGACACCACCCGCCGGGTCAGTTCGCTGTCCGGCGGGCAGCGCCAGCTGGTGGCCGTGGCCCGGGCCATGGGCAGCAAGCCCCGGCTGCTGGCCCTGGACGAGCCCACCGCCTCGCTCGGGGTGATGGAGTCGGCTCAGGTCGAGGAGCTCATCGCCGGGCTGCGCGAGAAGGGCACCACGATCCTGCTGGCCTGCCACGACATCGATCAGATGTTCCGGCTGGCCGACCGCATCGTGGTGCTGCGCCAGGGCCGGGTCGTCGCCGACCTGGACCCGGTCAGCACCCACCCGGACGACGTGGTGGCGCTGATCTCCGGCCAGCCGGTGGACTCCACCGCCCGCCGTCAGCTCACCCGGCTGCACGGCCTGGCCGACCGGCTGGTGTCGGCCGACGCCTCGTCCAGCCTGTCGCTGATCATGTCCGCGCTCGGCGCGGCGCTGAACGCCGAGCGGCTCTGCATTCACCTGGTCTCCGATCCGGGGTCCGGCCCCGGCCCGGATCAGTCGCTGGTCTGCGCGGCCACGCTCGGGTTCGCGCCCGGCGAGCTGAGCCCGTGGGCGCAGCTGCCGTTCGGCCCGGGCGGCGGCCCGGTCGGCCTGGCCGCCGCCACCCAGCGGCCGGTCATCGAGGCCGATGTCCACTCCAGTGCGGCCTGGTCGCGGTTCCGGGGCATGACCGACCTGGCCGAGGTCGGCAGTTCGTGGTCGGTCCCGGTGGCCGGCCCGGGCGGCCTGAGCGGCATCATCACCGTGTTCCGGCCCGAGGCGGGCATGCCGCACCGGCACGAGCTGCAACTGGTCACGCTGTACGCCGGCTACGCGGCCAGCGCCATCGAGCGGGACCGGCTGCTGGAGCAGGCCACCGCGCGCAACCGGGTGCTGGAGACGATCCGGGAGATGCTGGAGAACCTGGCCGGCCCGGCGCAGGTGACCGAGGGCCTGGTCATCGCGGCCCAGGCGCTGCGGCACGGCCTGCAGGCCGACGAGGTCGCGCTGCTCACCCGGCCGGACGGGCAGGAGCCGCGGTGGCGGGCCTACGCCGGGCCGCAGGGCACCGACACGATCTGGGACCCGGCCGATGCCTCGCCCGCGCTGCGCGAGGCCGCGGATCACACGCTGGCCCAGGCCTACCCGGACGGGACACCCCGCCAGCTCACCAGCGGCCAGGGACGCCGGGTCCGGCTGGTCCCGTTCACCGCCGCCAACGGCCCGGCCGTGCTGGTGGCCAGCTGGAATCAGCCCAGCGCCAAGGCCGCCCAGGAGGAGATCGCGCTGATGGAGGACGCCGCGCACTCCCTGCGGCTGGCCCTGGACCGGGAGGAGGCCGGGCTGGCCCACCAGGAAGCCACCGCCCTGCGCCGGTCCGGCGAGCTGCAGCGGGACTTCCTGTCCCGGCTCAGCCACGAGCTGCGTACGCCGCTGACCGCGATCCGGGGCTACGCCTCCAGCCTCATGCAGACCGACGTGACCTGGGACCGCAGCTCACAGGACCGGTTCCTGGACCGCATCGCGGCCGAGTCGGCCCGGCTCGGCCGGCTGGTGGACGACCTGCTCGACTTCTCCACCATCGAATCGGGCCTGATGCGCCTGGCCCCCGACTGGTGCGACCTGCCGCTGGTGGTCCAGGCCGCGGTGGCCTGCCTGCCGCCGGCCGCCGCGACCGCGGTCTCGGTCCAGTGCGACCCGAACCTGCCGGTCATCTGGGCCGACCACGACCGGCTGGAACAGGTCTTCGTCAACCTCATCAACAACGCGGTCGGCCACAACCCGCCCGGGACCCAGGTCCGGGTCACCGCCGAAGTGGCCGACGCCGAGGTCGTGATCAGCGTGACCGACAACGGGACGGGCATTCCCGACGAGGTGGCGGCCGCGCCGTTCGAGGCGGGCCGCCGCCGCCGGACCCGCACCGGCGGGGCCGGGCTCGGCCTGTCCATCGCCCAGGGCATCGCCGAGGCCCACCAGGGCCGGATCGAGCTGGAGCGGCTGCCCCGGGGGACCCGGTTCCGGGTGTGCCTGCCGGCCGACGTGCCCGGGGACGCGGGCGAGGCCGCCTCCGGGGCGCTGGTCCTGGTGCCCGGGGGAACTCCCGCCGGAGAGGAAGACGATGCCTGACAGCACCGCCAACACCCGCGTCCTGGTGGTGGAGGACGACCCCAACATCGTCGACCTGATCCGGTCCAACCTGGCCGTGCGCGGGTTCGACACCGTGGTGTCCCAGGACGGCATGCGGGTGCTCAAGCTGCTGGAGACCGAGGACCCGGACATCGTGCTGCTGGACCTGATGCTGCCCGAGGCCGACGGGTTCGAGCTGTGCCGGCAGATCCGGGAGCGGTCCCTGGTCGCCATCATCGTGGTGTCGGCCCGCGGCGGCGAACGGGACAAGGTCACCGCGCTCAACATGGGCGCCGACGACTACCTGACCAAGCCGTTCAGCATCGAGGAACTGCTGGCCCGGATCACCGCCACGCTGCGCCGGACCCGCCCGGCGGTGCTGCCGGAGCCGCAGACCCCGGTCATCGCGGCCGGCGACATCACCATCGACCTGGCCCGCCAGCAGGTCACCCGGCTGGGCCAGCCGGTGCACCTGACGCCCACCGAGTTCGCCCTGCTCCGCGAGCTGGCCACCAACCGCGGCAAGCTGCTGACCCACTCCCACCTGCTGCGCCGGGTCTGGGGTCTGGGGTACGAGACCGAGACCGAGTACGTCCGGGTCTACGTCCGGCGGCTGCGGGCCAAGCTGGAGACCGAGGGGGGCGAGCCGATGATCTTGACCCAGCCCCGCGCGGGCTACCGTTTCGCCCCGGAGTAGCCTCACCCGGACGGGTTAGCGGACCGTCTTGTTCACACTATTTTTATGACGCGGCGGCGATGTTAAGGCCCCGTTAATTCCGCCAGGTTTATGGTTTCCGTCAAAAGCTGAGGCCGCGGCGGCTCCCGCGTGGGCGGATGCCTGGTCAATGTTGCCGGCGCATCCGGCCGCGGTCTTGCCTACTCTCGAGGTGATCTTTTGAATCTGACGACCAAAATTAGCTGGACGTCGGCGCTGGCGGTCACCGCCGGTGTCGCCCTCGCTGCCTGCAGCAGCAGCGGTGGCGGCGGCTCGTCGCCGTCGTCGAGCGCCTCCGCCAGCAGCGGCGGCTCGTCCGGCAGCGCGCCGAGCATTTCCACGTCGGACTTCACCCGGGACTTCTCGGCCATGGCCAAGCTGAAGCCGCTGGCGTCCAAGAGCAAGGCCAGCGTCGGTGTCATTCTCCCGGACACCGTCACCTCGGCCCGGTACACCGAGTTCGACGCGCCGTACCTGACCAAGGCCCTGCAGTCGGCCGGCCTGTCGTCGTCGCAGTTCTCGGTGCAGAACGCCCAGGGCAGCGACTCGACCGAGTTCACCGACGCCCAGGAAGACATCACCAAGGGCGCCACCGTCCTGATCATGGACCCGCTGACCTCCGGGACCGGGGCCAAGATCGAGTCCTACGCCAAGCAGCACGGCGTCGCGGTGATCGACTACGACCGGATCAGCCTCGGCGGCAGCCGCGCCTACTACGTCAGCTTCAACAACGTCCAGGTCGGCAAGCTCATCGGCCAGGGCCTGGAGAGCTGCGTGACGGCCTGGGGCGTGAAGAGCCCGCAGGTGCTGGTCATGAAGGGCGACCCGACCGACAACAACGCCACCCTGTTCGCGCAGGGCTACAACGGCGTGCTGGCCTCCAAGTTCAGCGGCGGCGGCTGGAAGTCGGTCGGCTCGGCCGCTGGCACCTGGGACCCGCCCACGGCGGAGACCGAGTTCCAGCAGCAGTACACCGCGCACAAGAGCATCAACTCGGTGCTGGTGCCGAACGACGAGAACGCCGCCCCGATCATCCACTACCTGCAGTCGCTGAACGTCAAGCCCAAGACCTTCCCGGTCACCGGGCAGGACGCGACCCTGGTCGGCCTGCAGAACATCCTGGCCGGCTACCAGTGCGGCACCGCCTACAAGCCGATCTACCTGGAGGCTCAGGCCGCCGCGGCCCTGGCCATGTACCTGCGCGCGGGCGACAAGCCGCCGGCGTCGCTGGCCAACGGCACCACCACCGACACGCAGACCAAGACGGCCGTCCCGTCCGTGCTGCTGACGCCGGAGTGGGTCACCCCGTCCAACATGAACAAGACCGTGATCGCGGACCAGTTCGTGCCGGCCAAGCAGCTTTGCGCAGGTAGCTACGCTTCGGACTGCAAGGCCAACAGCATCACGCCATGATGCTGACCCATCATCGGCACCAGATCGGACGTGTTTGGTGACCACACCAAGCGCCGCTGACGGCGCCCGGCCTGCCAATGGCGGCCGGGCGCCGTCCCCCGCGGCTCCCACCCACCCGGCTGAGCGCTCCGGCGGCGACACGCCCCTGCTCGAACTGCGCGGCATCGGCAAGAACTTCGGTCCCGTCCGGGCCCTCAGCGACATCAACCTCACGGTCCCCGCGGGCAAGGTCACCGCGCTCGTCGGCGACAACGGCGCGGGGAAGTCGACCCTGATCAAGACGATCTCGGGCATCTGGCAGCCGGACGACGGCCAGATCCTCTGGCAGGGCCGGCCGGTCCACCTGCACAGCCCCAAGGCCGCCACCGACCTCGGGATCGCCACCGTGTACCAGGACCTCGCCCTGTGCGACAACCTGGACATCGTGCAGAACATGTTCCTCGGCCGCGAGGAAGTGAAGCACTGGCAGCTCGACGAGATCGGCATGGAGCTGGCGGCCAAGCAGACCCTGGCCGACCTGTCGGTGGTGACGGTCCGCTCGATCCGCCAGCCGGTCGGCTCGCTGTCGGGTGGCCAGCGCCAGGCCGTGGCGGTGGCCAAGGCCGTCATGCAGAACGCCCAGCTGGTGATCATGGACGAGCCGACCGCGGCCCTGGGCGTGACCCAGACCAAGGTCGTGCTCGACCTCATCGAGACGCTGTCCGGCCGCGGCATCGCCGTCCTGGTCATCTCGCACAACCTGACCGACGTCATGAACAGCGCGGACCGGATCGCGGTGCTGTACCTGGGCCGGATGGCCGCGGTCGAGCCGGTGGAACAGCTGGACACCGCGTCCATCGTCGAGCTCATGACCACCGGCCGCTCGGGCCGGACCCATTCCCCGGCCGGCCAGGTCCAGGCCGGGCAGCACGCTGGGGAGGCCTCATGAGCACCGAAACTCACCAGCCGTCGCCCGAGACGCCCGATACACCCGAGTCGGCTGAGAACGGCGAGGCCGCCCAGGTCGCCACGGCCGCGCCCGAGGTGATGGCCAACTCGCTGGGCGAGTACGCGCGGATTCAGTTCCGCCGCATCCGCAGCGGCGAGAGTGGCGCGCTCCCGGTCGTCATCGGCCTGGTCGCGATCGTGATCTACTTCCAGGTCAGGAACTCGCTGTTCCTGTCGCCGGGCAACCTGGTCAACCTGCTGATCCAGGGCGCGCCCTACATCATCCTGGGCATGGCCGAGGTGTTCGTCCTGCTGCTGGGCGAGATCGACCTGGCCGTCGGGTACACCGGCGCCGTGGCCGCGGTCATCACGGCCTGGACGGTGTTCAGCCTGCCGTGGTGGGTGGCCATCATCCTCGGGCTGGCCACCGGGGCCTTCATCGGCCTGATCTTCGGCCTGCTGATAACCAGGCTGGGGTTGCCATCGTTCGTGGTGACCCTGGCCGGCCTGCTGGGGCTGGAAGGCCTGATGATCGTTCTGGTCGCCCGCAGCGGCCACGGGCCCGGCGGTTCCATCCCGATCAGCAACAAGATCATCGGCGACCTGACCGAGGGCAACCTCAGCCCGGTGGCCGGCTGGATCTTGATGGTCGTGATCGTGGCGGCGGCCGCGGCCATGCTGCTGCTGAGCGACCGGCAGCGCCGGGCGGCCGGCCTGGTCACCCCGCCCCTCAGCGTGACCGCGCTGAAGATCGGGGTCATGGCCGTGGCCGGCGTGGTGGTCGTGCTGATCGGCAACGCCGACCGGGGCACCGCCCTGCAGGCCCTGCGCGGGGTGCCGTGGGTGGTCCCCATCATCCTCGGAGTGCTGGCCATCTGGACGTTCCTGCTGGGGCGGACCCGGTTCGGCCGGTACATCTACGCCGTCGGCGGCAACGCCGAGGCGGCCCGGCGGGCCGGCGTGAGCCTGAACCGGATCAGGACGCTGGCCTTCGTGCTGACCGGCCTGACCGGGGCGATCGCGGGCATCATCCTGGCCTCCCGGCTGGGGTCGATCTCCACCGACACCAACGGCGGCCAGCTGGTGCTGTTCGCGGTGGCGGCGGCGGTCATCGGCGGTACCCACCTGTTCGGCGGGCACGGCAAGATGCTGAACGCCCTGATCGGTGGCCTGGTCGTGGCGGCGATCGCCAACGGCCTGGCCCTGCTCGGAACGAGCGCGGCGGCGACCTACATCGTCACCTCGCTGGTCCTGCTGGCCGCGGTCAGCGTGGACGCGCTGTCCCGGCGCGGCCGGTCGAGCTGACGGCGTTACCGCAGTACCCGGGGAGGCACCCGTCCAGGTGGCGGGGGCCTCCCCGGTCCATGTCCGGCGGCGCTACGGTGCTTGAAGCTTCCAGCGATGGCGTTCCAGAGGGTTTTGAGAGGGAACGCCATTTCTCCGTGCCCGGCCTCAGCAAAGACTGAGCTGGTACTCAGTCGGGCCGGCCAGTGTCACCTCCGACCCGTCACACCGCGCCTGGAGGTCCCGCTTGGCCACGTTCGTGGTTGATCCGCCGCTGAGCCCGTCGCACGATCAGGACCGGGCCGGGGGCGGGACGGAACGCCGGCGCTGGCAGGTCTGGCGCTCGCCCGCTGACCAGCCCAGCTGGGCCCGGCCGGCGCTGCTCGCCGTCGCCGCCGTCGCCGCCCTGCTGTTCGCGTGGAACATCACCCAGGCCGGGCTGGCCCCGTTCTACTCGGTCGCGGTCAAGAGCATGTCGGTGAGCTGGAAGGCGTTCTTCTACGGCGCCTTCGACCCCAAGGCCACCATCACCATCGACAAGCTGGCCGGCTCGTTCGCTCCGCAGGCGCTGTCGGCCCGGATCTTTGGCTACCACCCCTGGTCGCTGGCGTTGCCCCAGGTCATCGAGGGTGTCATCGCCACCCTGGCCATGTACCGGGTCGTTCGCCGCTGGGCCGGACCGGTGCCGGGGTTGCTGGCGGCCGGGATCTTCGCGCTGACGCCGATCGCGGCGTCGATGTTCGGGCACAGCATGGAAGACGGCCTGCTGACCATGTGCCTGGTGCTGGCGGCCGACGCCTACCAGCGCGCCGTGATGGAGGCGCGCCTGCGCTCGCTGATCTGGTCCGGGGTCTGGGTCGGGGTGGGCTTCCAGGCCAAGATGCTGCAGGCCTGGATGGTGCTGCCCGCGCTGGTCATCGGCTACCTGCTCTTCGCGCCGGCCCGGCCGTGGCGCCGGATCTGGCAGGTCGGGGTGGCCGGGGTGGTCATGCTGGCGGTGTCGCTGTCCTGGGTCGCGCTGTACACGTTCACCCCGGCCCAGGACCGCCCGTACGTGGACGGGTCCACCAACAACAGCGCCATCTCGATGGTCTTCGGCTACAACGGCCTGGAGCGGTTCGGCATCAGCGTGCCCGGCTCCGTCACCAGCGGCCCCGGCGTGAGCGGTGGCGGAGCCGGTGGCCCGACCCGGGAAGCGGCCGGGAACGGCGGCACCGCGCCCGGTGGTACCGGCACGGCGCCCGGTGGTACCGGTGCGGCTCCGGGAGGCACCGGTACCACTCCGGGTGGGGTCGCCCCCGGCGGAGCCCCAGGCACGGGCACAGGCACTGGTACCGGCCCGGCCGGACGGGCACGGGTGGCTTCGGCGGCGCCCCCGGTGGCACCGGCACGGGTGGCACCGGCCGGTTCGCGGGGCCTGGCGGCGGTCAGGCCGGCGGCAGCAGCTTCGGGCAGGGCTGGACCAAGCTGCTGGGCAGCGAGTTCGGTTCGCAGGTCGGCTGGCTCTACCCGCTGGCCGTGCTGGCGCTGATCTTCGGCCTGCTCTGGACGCGGCGGGCGCGGCGCACCGACCAGGTTCGGGCCGGATTCGTGATGTGGGGGCTCTGGCTGCTGACGTTCGGCTTGATCTTCAGCAAGATGAGCAGCATCCCGCACACCGCCTACGTGGCCTCGCTGGCCCCGCCCCTGGCCGCGTTGTCGGCGGCCGGGATCGTGATGTTCTGGCGCTACTTCCGGGCCGGTGACGCCCGCGGCTGGCTGCTGCCGGTGGCGGTGGCGGCCGAAGTGGCCTGGGCCTGGTTCCTCTGGCGCGACTTCACCGGCTTCCTGCCCTGGGTACGGATCCTCGCCCTGGTCGCCGGGGCGGCCGGGATCGCGATCATGGTCCTGGTCCGGCTGACCCGGCGGGCCCGGGCCCGGCTGCTGACCGTGGGCCTGTCGGCCGGGGTGGGCGCGATGCTGGTGGCCCCGGCCGCCTGGGCCGGCTCGGTGCTGGACGCCAGGTACGCGGGCAGCTCGTTCAACGCCACCGCCGGGCCGTCCAGCGGTATGGGCGGCTTCGCCGCTGGCGGCGGCGGGCCGGCCGGGGGGAACGCCTCGGCCGAGGATGCGTTCCGGGACTTCGCCGACCGTTCCGGGGACCGGGCCGGAACCGGGCGGACCCGCGCGGGCGGAGCCGGAGGCTTCGGCGGAGGCGGCGCGGGCGGCATCCAGGGCAGCGCCACCACCGCGCTGACCGGCAGCGAGCAGGAGATCTACCGGTACGTGAGCGCCCACCGCGACGGCGCCTCCTACCTGCTGGCGGTGTCCTCCTGGACGGAGGCGTCCCCGTACATCGAAGCCACCGGCCAGGAGGTCATGCCGATGGGCGGCTTCAGCGGCTCGGTGCCGGAGCCGACCCTGGCCCGGGTCAAGCAACTGGTCAAGACCGGCCAGCTGAAGTTCTTCCTGCTCAGCGGCTCGGGTGGCGGTTTCGGGGGCGGCGGCCCCGGGGGTGGCCGGGGCGCGACCGCCAGCACGATCGAGTCCTGGGTGCAGAGCAGCTGCCAGACGGTCCCGGCCCGGGACTACGCCGGCTCGGCCACGGCCGCCGGCACCCTCTACGCCTGCTCGTCCAGCTCCTGACGGCCGGCCGGGGCCGCTGCGCCGGTCCGGGGCCGGCGGGCCAGGGCGGTGGCCGCCTTCTCGATCTCGGCTTCGGAGACCAGCACGTGGCGGGCGGCCTCGCCGAGCGGCACGAAGCTGTCCTCGCTGGCCACCCGGGCGACCGGGCCGCGGAAGCCGTGGTCGGCCAGGGCGGCCAGGATCCCCTCGGACACGCCGCCGGTCCGGCGGGTCTCGTCCACGACCAGCACCCGGCCGGTGGCTGAGGCCTCGCGCAGCAGATCGGTCGTGGGCAGCGGCGCGAGCCACCTCAGGTCGAGGACCCGGGCCGCGATCCCGGCCGCGGCCAGCCGCCGGGCCACCCGCAGGCTCATCCGCACGCCGTTGCCGAAGGTGACCAGCACCAGGTCCCGGCCGTCGCCGTGGACGCGGCCCCGGCCCAGCGGCACGTGCGTGGCCGCCCAGGCGCTGGGGGGCGCGTAGCGGGCCAGCCAGCCGTCGTCACCGTCGGTGTGCAGGTCCCGGGTGTGGTACAGCGCGATGGGCTCCAGGAACACGCACACCCGGCCGTCGGCCGCGGCCGCGGCGGCACAGGTGCGCAGCATGGCCGCGGCGTCGTCGGGGCGGGCCGGGGAGGCGATGACCAGGCCGGGCACGTCGCGCAGGACGCCGACCGCGTTGTCGTTGTGGAAGTGGCCGCCGAAGCCCTCCTGGTAGGCGTAGCTGGCCACCCGGATGACGGCCGGGTTGCGGAACTGGCCGCGGGAGAAGAACTGCAGGGTGGCGGCCTCACCGCGGATCTGGTCCTCGGCGTTGTGCAGGTAGGCCAGGTACTGGATCTCCGGGATCGGCAGCAGCCCGGTCACCCCCGCGCCCAGGGCCAGGCCGAGGATCGACTGCTCGTCCAGCACGGTGTCGAACACCCGGGCCGCGCCGGCCTTCTTCAGCAGGCCGCGGGTCACGCCGTAGACGCCGCCCTTGACCGCCACATCCTCGCCGAACACCATCAGGCCGGGATGACGGGCCAGCAGGTCGGCCAGGGTCCGGTTGATCGACTGCGCCAGCGTCAGCGGGCCCTCGTCCTCCGGCAGTTTCCGGTCGAAGATCTCCCGCCGGACATCGTCCTCGCCGGCCCCGCCGGCCAGCTCGGCGACGGCCGCGGGCCGGGACGGGGCCAGTGGCGCGGTGATCTCCACCGCGCTGCGCAGCGGCGGCCGCCGGATCGCGTCCTCGGCCACCCCGAGCACGTGCCGCCGCATGGACTCGTACAGGCCGATGATCTCGCCCGGGCCGGCCACGCCCCGCTCGACCAGCAGCCGCCCGGTGGCCAGCAGCGGGTCCCGGTCCAGGCCGGCCGCGATCTCCCGGGGCCCGCGGTAGGCCGCCTCGGCGTCCGAGCCCGCGTGCCCCATCAGCCGGACCACGCGCAGGTGCAGGAACGCGGGCCGGCGGTGCCGCCGGACCCAGTCCGCGGCCTCGGTGGCAGCGGCGTACACCGCGGCCGGATCGGTCCCGTCGGCGGTGAAGTACCGCAGCCCCGGCCGGTGCCCGTAGGTGGCCTCGATCCACCCGGCCGGGGTGCGCACGCTGATCCCGATCCCGTTGTCCTCGCAGACCAGCAGCAGCGGCAGGGGCAGGCGCTGGTAGGCGCAGTGGCAGGCGGTGTTGATCGCCCCGGTTGCGGTGGAGTGGTTGGCCGAGGCGTCGCCGAAGCTGCCCACCACCACCGCGTCCTGCGGCCAGCGGCCGGTGACCCCGAGCCGGGCCGCCCGGTCCAGCGCGAACGCGATCCCCACCGCCCGCGGCAGGTGGGACGCGATCGTCGACGTCTGCGGGATGATCGCCAGCGGCTCGCTGCCGAACACCTTGTGGCGACCGCCCGCGATCGGGTCCTCGGCCGCCGCCATCATGCCCAGCAGGGCGTCCCGGACCGGATCCTGGCCGGGGACCTGGCGGGCCCGCTCGGCGTAGAAGCCGCCCGCCCGGTAGTGCAGCAGGGCCGGGTCGGTCGGCCGCAGGGCGCCCGCGACAAACGCGTTGGCCTCGTGCCCGGCCGAGCCGATCGTGTAGTAGCCGTGGCCCTGGCGGCGCAGCACCCGGGCGGCCAGGTCGAGGTGACGGCTGGCCAGCTGCGACCCGAAGACCTCCAGGCAGCGGGCGCCGGTCAGCGGGGACCCGGGCTCCAGCGGGCCGGCCGGGTCCCGCGGCGGCTGCGCGTCGAGCGCACGTATGCCGTCGAGAAAGGCCCGGTCAACCGCTTCGTCAGGTGTCATCCGGCCCAGAATTTCACAGCCGTCGGCCGTCGGCCAGCAGCAGAACCCCCGGACTCCCGTCGGGGCAATTACGACGCCATGTAGGCTTCGATGTGGCTGGCGGGTCTCCCTGCTCGTTTCGCCCACCGCGCGGTACGCGCGCCCGGGCCCCCCACGTACGCTGCGGCGCAGCCGTGCCGCGCTGTTCTCCCCGCCAGCCGGAAGGTGGTCGGTTTTCGTTGAGTGCCGTCGACACCCGGCGAAGCTCGCTCGGCGCGGGCCACGAGAGCAGTGCCCACGCGTCCGAGGCGCCCACGGCCCGTCAGGTCGTGCAGGCCTACGTGGCCCTGTGCAAGCCGCGGATCATCGAGCTGCTGCTGATCACCGCCGTGCCGGTGCTGTTCCTGGCCGACCGCGGGCTGCCGTCGCTGCTGGACGCGGCCGTGGTGGTGCTGGGCGGCGCGCTCGCGGCCGGCAGCGCCAACGCCCTGAACTGCTACATCGACCGCGACATCGACCAGGTCATGCGCCGGACCCGGGGCCGGCCGCTGGCCCGGCACACGGTCTCCCCGCGCGCGGCCCTGATCTTCGGGACCGTGATCGGCCTGGTGTCGGTGGGTCTGTTCGCGGCGCTGGCCAACCTGCTGGCGGCCGCGCTGACCCTGGGCGCGATCTTGTACTACGTCGTCGTCTACACCATGCTGCTCAAGCGGCGGACGTCGCAGAGCACGCTGTGGGGCGGCATCTGCGGGGCGGCGCCGGTGCTGATCGCCTGGGCCACCGTGCGGGATTCCCTGTCCTGGCCGGCGTTCCTGCTGTTCCTGGTGGTGTTCTTCTGGCAGCCGACGCACTTCTGGGCGCTGGCGGTCAAGTTCAAGGACGACTACCGGAGCGTGGACATCCCCATGCTCCCGGTGGTGGCCTCGCTGCGCCGGGTCATGACCGAGAGCCTGGTCGACACGTGGCTGACGGTGATCGCCTCGGTCGCGGTCTGGCCGCTGGCCACCGGCCCGGTCTACGGGATCAGCGCGATCGTGTTCGGCGCCCTGTTCCTGGCCGAGGTGCACCGGATGCACTGGCGGGCCATCCGCGGCGGCAAGGTCCAGACCATGCGGCTGTTCCACGAGTCGAACATCTATCTCACCCTGCTGTTCGCGGCCCTGGCCGTCGACGCCCTGATCCACTGATCAGGGCCCCTGGCCGGGCGATTCCGGCCCGTCAGGCAATTCGTGACATCTGCACCCGGCCGTGTATTGTCCAGTGGTGCTGACCCGGTTCGCGGCCTTGCGTAGCTCGCTGTACGCGCGCATGGAGGAGATCAGCTTCCGCACCGCCATCACCGTGCTGACCGGCGTGGTCGCGGTGGCGGCGGTCATCGCCGGGGTGGGCCTGCTGATGGCCCAGGCGCCCGCTCCGGCCCGGCCCACCGCGCTCGGCTCGGCGCCGGCCGCCCGGTCCAGCGCCCCGGCGCCGTCCACGCCGGCCGAGCCCACGTCGTCCTTGCCCAGCGCATCGCCGCCCGCGTCCTCGGCTCCGGCCCGGACCCCGGCCCCGGAGAAGACGTCCCCGGCCCGCGAGGCCACCTACCCGGCCACGGCCGAGAACGCCCAGCGCGCCCCGGTGGCCCGGAGCGCGGCCCCGCCGGTCACGGCCCGCCGCCCGGTCAGCTCGGCAGTGGCCGCCTGGCTGGCCTGGTGGCAGCGCGTGCTGGCCAGCCGCCGCAGTGGTGGCATCAGCATCGGCCACGGCGGCCACGGTGCACTCCACTGGGGCCGCCGGTAGAGTCCGGCACCGTGATCGTGATAATCGCCGGGCCGTCCGGCAGCGGTAAGACGACGATCGGGACCGGCCTGGCCGGCCGGCTGGGCTGGACGTTCGCGGACGCGGACACCTTCCACTCCGCGGTCGCCATCGCCAAGATGCACCGCGGCGAGCCGCTGACCGACGCCGACCGCTGGCCGTGGCTGCACGCCATCGGGGCCTGGATGGACGAACGGATCGCGGCCGGCGGGTCCGCGGTGGTGACCTGCTCCGCGCTGCGCCGCGAGTACCGCGACTCGCTGCTGGGGGGCCGGCCCGCGGTCACCCTGGTCTACCTGCTCGAGGACGCCGGCACCCTGGCCCGGCAGCTGGCCGGGCGGCATGGGCACTTCTTCCCCCAGGACCTGCTGGCCAGCCAGCTGGCCGCGCAGGAGGTGCCGCAGGACGAGCCGCAGGTGGTGGTGGTCACCCCCGGCGGCTCGCCCGCGGACACGGTGGCCCAGATCGTCACCCGGCTGTGGCCGGACGGCCCGCCGCGATGACGCTCAGGACTCGCGTTCGAGGACCACGACCGGGATCTGGCGGTCGGTCTTCTTCTGGTAGTCGTTGTACGACGGCCAGGCCTTGGCCATGACGTCCCACATGGCGGGCTTCTCGGCCGCGGTCGCGGTCCGGGCCCGGGCCCGGAACTTGTCCCCTAGCACCTGGACCTGGACCTCCGGGTCGGCCTCGAGGTTGAGGTACCAGGTGGGTGGCTCGTCCGCGCCGCCCTTGGACGCCACGATCAGGTAGTCGTCGCCGAACTTCTGGTAGATCAGCGCATGCTTACGCTGCTGGCCCGACTTGCGCCCGGTGGTGGTGAGGATCAGCGCGGTCGTGCCCTGCCACTCGTGGCCTTCGGCCCCGTCGGTCTCCTCGTAGCGCTTGACGTGCTCATCTCCGAACAGCATTCGTTACCTTTCTGCTCACTGTCGTACGGTCAGGGCATGAAGCTGAAGCTGGACCTGCACGACATCTACAACCGGGGTGCCGATATCGACCAGGCGCTGCGCGACATCATCGCCGAGGCCGAAGCCAAGAAGGCCCCGCTGATCGAGATCATTCCCGGCAAGGGCTCGGGTCAGCTGAAGAAGCGCGTGCTGCGGTTCCTGGACCAGAAGGAAATCAAGGCCAAGTACCACCGGGTGGAGAAGGATTCCAAGAACTTCGGCCGATTGTTCGTCCACTTCAAGTGGAAATAACGAACAAAGGTTCCTATAATGGACAACACGGGGACCTGACTCTTCCGTCCGTGCGGCGGACGTGTCATAATCCCTTTCCCCGCTGGTTACGTTCCGTGACCAGCGGGCGGAGTTCCCGAGTGGTCTGGACACTGGCGATTAGGGGGCGGCTTCCGGACCGCCTGGGAACGGCGCGGGCCCCAGGGCAACCCTGGGGCCCGCCGCTTTCCCCGGCTGGATCAGGCTCAGCCGGCCAGGGTGCGGTCCCGCTGGTCGACACCCAGTTCGCCGTACGGGTAGTCCACCGGATGGGGATCGCTGGCCTCGTTCAGCGCCGCCGTCTCGGTCTCGGTGAGGTGCAGCCCGGCCGCCCGCAGGTTGGCCTCCAGCTGCTCGGTGGTGCGGGCGCCGAGGATGGTCGAGCTGACCCCGGGCCGGTCGGTGACCCAGGCCAGGGCGACCTCGGCCATGGACACGCCCCGGTCCTCGGACACCTTCTGCACCGCGTCAATGACCCGCCAGGTGCGGTCGGTGTTCTTCCGGTCGTAGGCCTCCATGCCGCGGTTCGGGTCCTCGCCCAGCCGGGTCGCGCCGGACGGCCGCTGGTCCCGCCGGTACTTGCCGGACAGCCAGCCGCCGCCGAGCGGGCTCCACGGCAGCAGGCCCAGCCCGGCGTCGACCGCGGCGGGCACGATCTCCCACTCGATCTCCCGGGCCAGCAGGCTGTACTGCGGCTGCAGGGTGACCGGGCCGGTCGCATTCAGCTCCCGGGCCACGTACCTCACCTTGGTCAGCTGCCAGCCGGTGAAGTTGGACAGCCCCCAGTAGCGGATCTTGCCCGCCCGGACGAAACCGTCCAGCGTGGTCACGGTCTCGTCCAGCGGGGTCAGCGGATCCCAGGCGTGCACCTGGTACAGGTCGACGTTGTCCCGGCCCAGCCGGCGCAGGGAATTGTCCAGCGCCCGGGTCAGGTGGCGCGCGGACAGCCCGGCGCCGTTGGGGAAGCTGTCGGTGGCGAACCGGCCCTTGGTGGCCAGCACCACCGGCTCGGTGACGTCGGCGGGCCGGCTGGCGAACCAGCGTCCGATGATCTCTTCCGACCGGCCCTGGGCGTACACGTCGGCGGTGTCCACCAGCGTGCCGCCCGCGGCCACGAACCGGTCCAGCTGCTCGTGGGACCCGGCCTCGTCGGTCTCCGCTCCGAACGTCATCGTCCCCAGGCAGACGTTCGACACGGCACAGCCACTACGTCCTAGCGTGCGATAGTCCATACCCCCAGCTTAGAGAAATCGATTGCTCAGAGGCAGGGGGGCCGGCCCAGGGCCGGATCCGGCCGGACCAGCAGGGCGGCCAGCGCCGGGCGCTCCGGGCAGGCCGCGGTGACCACCCGGACGCGGCCGATCCCACAGATCCGCGAAGTGACCGGTCAGCCGGGTACCGACCTTCGATCAAATGATGGACGTCCACCAGCGCCGGGACGCGGCATGGCCTGGATGCGCTCCTGCTCGGCCCGGACGGCCGGCCGCGGCCCGCGCCGGTAGTGCGCCTCGACCGCGGCCACGTTGATCGAGCCGGCCTTGATCGTGGGGTCGATGCCCTCCCGCCGCTCCAGCACCAGCGGGCGCGTCCCGGGCCAGCTCGCAGGCGAGCATCAGGCCCACCGGGCCGCCGCCCGCGATCAGGACGCCGGCCTCGTCCGGTGCGTTCATCCCGCCTCTCCTCTAACGTTGTTAGAGTCGCTGTCGCCCAGCCTCCCCTAACGTCGTTAGAGGGGCCATAGAATTCCGGCCATGCCGGTCACCCGGGAACGCATCGTCGCCGTCGCGCTCGAGCTGCTCGACGAGGCCGGGCTGGACGGGCTCACGCTGCGGCGGCTGGCCGAGCGCCTGGGCATCCGCGCGCCCACCCTGTACTGGCACGTCCGCAACAAGCGCGAGCTGCTCGACCTGCTGGCCGGGGCGATCCTGGAGGAGGCGCTGGCCGCCTGGCGCGAACCGCAGCCCGGGCAGCCGTGGTGGGAATGGCTCACGGCCCGGGCCCGGGTCATGCGCACGGCGCTGCTGGCTCATCGGGACAGCGCCCTGGTCGTGTCGGGCAACCGCCCGACCACCTCCAGCCTGCCCGGCATCGAACGGCAGCTGGAGGCCCTGGCCGGCGCGGGCTTCTCGCCCGGCGACGGGCTGCTGGCGCTGCTGACCCTGAACGCCTACGTGCTCGGTGACGTGCTGGACCTCCAGGCCGAGGACGGCCGGGCCGCCCCCGCCGAGCACGACGCGACCAGGACCCGGGCCAGTGACCCGGGCCAGGACGGGCCGCCGGTACCGCCCGGGGCGGGTTCCTTTCCGCTGCTGCGCGCGGCGACCGGGGCGCTGAGCTCGCCCGGCGACCGCTTCGAGCACGGGCTCGGCATCCTCATCGACGGCTTGCGAGCCCGCCACACTGGTGCGGCCTGACTGTCGTGCCAGGTCGCCGTAGTGGGTAAGAACCAGCCAAGTGACGGTAAGACCCGGATAAAGATCTGATCACGGCCCGCGAGCCAACGGGCGATTTGGAGCGTCAGTGTGCAAAGTTTGCCGAAATTAGGCGTCAGAGCGACATGATTTAACGTTCCACCACACAAGGGACCACACTGGCACACAGCACTGTCAACAACGAATCACTCCTGCCTCTTGACGCACTAAGTAACCGGAGAGTTTTCATATGCATAGGTCCTTGTCGCTCGCCAGGGACCTGAACGATTCGCCGGCTCCGGTCTTCGGGGCCGGCGGGCCACCGACGACGAAGTGGGGTGGTCGGGCATGGACGTGCTGGGCCGGTCATGGCTGCCCCACGCGGGAGGGACAATGACGTCTGCCACCGATCCTCCGGCCCGGCGCGCCTCACGGCGCTCGGTCCTTGGCCGGTCCACCCGGCGTTTGCGCACGAAGACGGGTGCGGCCGTGGCCACCGCGGTGCTGGGCTGCAGTGCCCTGGCCGCGTGTAGCTCGGCCGGGGCCAGTACCGGCCCGGTCACGCTGAACTTCTACCAGTTCCCGGACGTGTCCGGCGCGACTGACACCATGATCAAGAACTGCGACGCGCAGAGCAACGGCGCGTACAAGATCTCCTATCAGTTGCTGCCGCAGGGCTCGGACGGCCAGCGTCAGCAGCTGGTCCGGCGGCTGGCCGCGCACGACAACACGATCGACATCATGGCCCTGGACGTGACCTGGGAGGCCGAGTTCGCTCAGGCCGGCTGGATCGCAGCCCTGGACCGGCAGCCAACAAGGCCTCCGTGGTCGGCAACACCCTGAAGCCGGCCCTGGAGACGGCGGAGTACAAGGGCCAGCTGTGGGCGGCCCCGGACAACTCCAACACCCAGCTGCTGTGGTACCGCTCGGACCTGGTGCCGAACCCGCCCAAGACGTGGGCCGAGATGATCGCGGACGCCGAGAAGCTGGCCAAGGAAGGCAAGCCGCACCTGCATCGAGATCCAGGGCGCGCAGTACGAGGGTGGCACGGTCTGGTTCAACACCATGGTGGCCAGCGCGGGCGGCTCGATCCTCAACGCGGACGGCTCCAAGGTCACGCTGGACTCGTCAGCGACGAAGGCGCTGACGATCATGAAGCAGCTGGCCAGCTCGGACGCGGCCGACCCGTCGCTGGACGTGCAGATGGAGAACCAGAACCGGCTGGCCATGGAGGCGGGCACGGCCGCGTTCGAGCTGAACTACCCGTTCGTCTATCCGTCCATGAAGACCGACGAGCCGAAGCTGTTCAAGAGCTTCAAGTGGACGCAGTACCCGGAGGTCGTGCCGGGCACGCCGGCCAAGGTGACGATCGGTGGAGTGGACCTCGCGGTCAGCAGGTACTCCCAGCACAGGGACCTGGCGTTCAAGGCCGCGCTCTGCATGCGGGACGCGCAGAACCAGCTGCTCGGGGCGACCGTCGGCGGCGCTCCGCCCACGATCACCAGCCTGTACCACAACCCCAAGCTGTACCCCGACTACCCGATGCACGCCGACATCCTCAAGGCCCTGCAGAACGCCAGCGTGCGACCCAAGTCGCCGCTCTACCAGGTGGTCTCGATCGACATCTCGCACCAGGTCTTCCCAGCGTCGGGGATCAATCCCACCGGGACGGTCTCGTCGCTGAAGGGCCAGCTGACCAACGCACTGCAATCGAAGGGCCTGGTCCCGTGAGCCGCCGCAGCCGGCGGCTGGCGGCGAGGGAAGGAACATCGCGATGGCTGTGAACGCAGAGGTGGCGGCGGGCGCCGAAGCCACCAGGGAGCAAATGCCCGGGCACCGCAGGCAGCTGTCCGAGGGGGCCCGGGCCGAACGCCGGCTGGGCTTCCTGCTGATCGCGCCCGCGGTGATCGTGATGGTGGCGGTGACCGCCTACCCGATCATCTACGCGATCTGGCTGTCGCTGGAGAAGTACAACCTGGAACTGCCGCAGGCCAAGAAGTTCGTCGGGCTGGCCAACTACGGCGCGGTGCTGTCGTCGTCGTACTGGTGGACGGCGCTGGAGGTCACCGTGATCATCACGGTGTTCTCGGTGTCGATCTCGCTGGTCCTGGGCATGCTGCTGGCCCAGCTCATGCACCGGACGATCTTCTTCCGGGGCGGGGTCCGCACCGCGTCCCTGATCCCGTACGGCATCGTGACCGTGGCCGCGGCCTACGGCTGGCAGTACGCGTGGACGCCGGGGACCGGCTACCTGTCGGCCGCTTTCAACAACACGGCCGCGCTGACCAGTCAGGTTCAGGCGATCGTGGTCATCATCCTGGCCGAGATCTGGAAGACCACGCCGTTCATGGGCCTGCTACTGCTGGCCGGCCTGTCCCTGGTCCCGGAGGACCTGCAGAAGGCGGCCAAGGTCGACGGGGCCAGCACCTGGCAGCGGTTCACCCAGATCACGTTGCCGCTGATGAAACCGGCCATCCTGGTCGCGGTGCTGTTCCGCACGCTGGACTCGTTCCGGATCTTCGACAACATCTACATCCTGACCGCAGGGGCCAACAACACCGGCTCGGTGTCGATCCTCGGCTACGACAACCTGTTCAACGCGCTGAACCTGGGCGTCGGCTCGGCCATCTCGATCCTGATCTTCATCTGCGTGGCGATCATCGCCGTCATCTTCATCAAGGGCTTCGGCACCGCGGCCCCCGGCTCGGATATCGGAAAGAGGTGATCCGCTGATGGCTGCGGTAACCACCACGCCCCGCCAGAAGGCGGGCTGGGGCGTCGCCAACTTCGTCGTCATCGCGCTGGCCCTGATCCCGGTGCTGTGGCTGGTCTCGCTGTCGTTCAAGACCCCGACCGCGATCCTGGACCCGTCGTTCATCCCGGCCTCGTGGACCTGGGGCAACTACAGCTCGATCCTGCAGAACTCGCAGTTCATCCGGCCCCTGGTCAACTCGATCGGCATCGGGCTCATCTCCACCTTCATCGCGGTGGTGCTGGCCTCGATGGCGGCCTACGCGGTGGCCCGGCTGAACTTCCCGGGCAAGAGCGTGCTGATCGGGATGTCGCTGCTGATCGCGATCTTCCCGCAGATCTCGCTGGTGACGCCGCTGTTCAGCATCGAGCGGGCGCTGGGCCTGTTCAACACCTGGCCGGGCCTGATCATCCCCTACATCGCGTTCGGGCTGCCGCTGGGCATCTACACGCTGTCCGCGTTCTTCCGGGAGATCCCGTGGGAACTGGAGAAGGCGGCCAAGATGGACGGGGCCACCCCGTTCCAGGCCTTCGTCAAGGTCATCGCGCCGCTGGCCGCGCCGGGCATGGTCACCACGGCCATCCTGGTCTTCATGGCCTGCTGGAACGACTTCCTGTTCGCGATCTCGTTCACCTCGACCACGGCGTCCCGGACCGCGCCGGCCTCCATCGCCTACTTCAGCGGTGGCTCGGTGTTCACCACCCCGACCGGCCCGATCGCGGCCGCCGCGGTGGTCATCACCATTCCGATCGTCATCTTCGTGCTGTTCTTCCAGCGCCGGATCGTCGCTGGGCTGACATCAGGCGCGGTCAAGGGCTAGGAGGAACAGACAATGGCTGAAATCGTGCTCGAGCACGTGACCAAGCGCTACCCCGACGGTGCGCTCGCGGTCGACGACTTCAACATGGACGTCGCCGACGGCGAGTTCGTCATCCTGGTCGGCCCGTCCGGCTGTGGCAAGTCCACCACGCTGAACATGATCGCCGGGCTGGAGGACATCACCGAGGGCGAGCTGCGCATCGGCGGCAAGGTGGTGAACAACGCGGCCCCCAAGGACCGCGACATCGCCATGGTCTTCCAGAGCTACGCCCTGTACCCGCACATGACCGTGCGGGAGAACATGGGCTTCGCGCTCAAACTGGCCAAGCGGCCGCAGAAGGAGATCGACGACAAGGTCAACGAGGCGGCCCGGATCCTGGACCTGACCCAGCACCTGGACCGCAAGCCGTCCAACCTGTCCGGTGGCCAGCGGCAGCGGGTCGCCATGGGGCGGGCCATCGTCCGGGACCCGGCCGCGTTCCTGATGGACGAGCCGCTGTCCAACCTGGACGCCAAGCTCCGGGTGCAGATGCGCACCGAGGTGTCGCGGATCCAGCGCCGGCTGGGCACCACCACCGTGTACGTGACCCACGACCAGACCGAGGCCATGACCCTGGGCGACCGGGTCGCGGTCATGCGGGCCGGCCTCCTGCAGCAGCTCGGCGCGCCGCAGGAGCTGTACGACCGGCCCAACAACCTGTTCGTGGCCGGCTTCATCGGCTCGCCGTCGATGAACTTCCTGCCCAGCCGGGTCGACGACGCCACCCTGCACACCCCGCTGGGTGAGATTCCGCTGACCGGCCAGCTCCGGCAGGCGCTGGAGCGGGCCGACGCCCCGCGCGACCTCATGGTCGGCATCCGGCCGGAGAACTTCGAGGACGCGGCGCTGGTCCCGGCGGCGGCCCGGGACACCGGGCTGATCTTCCGGGCCAACATCGACGTGGTCGAGTCCATGGGTTCCGACGTGTTCGTCTACTTCACCAAGGAGTTCACCAGCGACGTCAACGCGGATGAACTCCGCGAGCTGGCCGAGGACTCGGGCTCGGCGGACACCGGGGCCAGCGCTGAGTCGATCACCGCGCGGCTGGACACCGAGACCACCGCGCGCGAGGGCCAGGAGACCGAGCTCTGGGCCGACCTGCGGAACATGCACATCTTCAACCCCGCCACCGGCGCCAACATCACGCTGGACCGCGGCTCCGACGGCCC
Organism: uncultured Actinomycetes bacterium; assembly: GCA_963828445.1. Taxonomy (GTDB): domain Bacteria; phylum Actinomycetota; class Actinomycetes; order Streptosporangiales; family Streptosporangiaceae; genus Bog-532. Next base: position 35,325 of record CAWHFP010000014.1, on the reverse strand, counting down.
CGTGGTCGGCGGCACGACGGGCGCGCCCGCTCGCGACGCCGCGCCCGCGGCCGAGGCGCCCGCCGCTGAGGCCCCGGCGGCCCCGGCGGCTCCGGCCGACGGCGCGGCCTCGGACACCACGGCCGGGGGTGCCACCGGCGGTACGGGCACCGTCTGACCAGCACTGACCGGAGAGCCGGGGACGTGGCCGAGCGCCACGTCCCCGGCTTTTCTGTGCGCCGGGTCGCGCGGGGCTAGAGCCGGTCGCAGCGGTCGAGTTCGGCCAGGTCGTGGCGGTCCTGGGGGCGGAGGGGGTAGCCGGTGCGGAAGCGGCGTTGCTGGGCCGCGGACAGGCAGGGCACCGGGCGCCCGGCGATCGTGCCGGAGGTGAAGGCGTCGGGGGGATAGGCGAAGTGGCCGCCGTCCAGGTCCGGCTGGCGGCCGTGACCGCCGGGCCCGAAGGTCACCGGGTGCAGGTCGACCCAGCGGGCCCCGGGCGCGGCCAGCTCGACCCGGACCGGGAGCCAGTCGGTCTCCACCGCGTAGCCGAGGCCGTCCAGGACCCGCAGGCCAGCGGCGAGGTCGTTCGTGTCGACGGCCAGGTCCAGGTCGCGGTGGTCCCGGGTCTGGCGGCCGGTCAGGGCCACGATGCCCCAGCCGCCGCCGGCCCAGTGCCGCACTCCGGCCCGGTCCAGGGCGTCGAGCACCGCGACGACGTCGGCCGCGTTCACCTACCGGGGCTCACGGCGGAGGCGGTCGATCACCTCGTCGTTCCAGGCGTGCGTGCGCATCAGGCGGTAGCGCTGGCTGGCCACCCGCATGTAGGCCTCGGCGTCGGTGCCGGAGCCGATCAGGTCGGCGGCGTGCAGCATCCGGACGACCGGCTGGAACTCCTCATTGAACCAGCGGCGGGCGATCTGCTCGCGGGTGAAGTACTCCCGCTCGACCTGCATGTAGCGGAAACCCCAGGCCTCGACGTTCTCGCCCAGCTCGGCGTAGGACCAGGGATCGATGCAGGTCAGCTTGGCGTAGGCGGCCTCCGGCAGCGGCACCCGGGACTTGAAGATCCGCTGGTAGCTCTTCATGACCAGGTCACCGCGGCCGCGGATGCCGTCGGCCGGGATCTCGGTCAGGACCCGGGTCACGTAGGCGTCGATGGTCCGCTGCCGGGTGGCCATGGCGATGGACACCCGGTGGTGGCCGTCTTTCACGAAGTACAGGTTGCCGACCTGGTAGACGTCGATGGGCGGGATGGACTCGCCGCGCCGCTGGGCCAGGGCCAGCCGTTCCCAGCGTTCCCGGACCCGGGTCGTGGTGGGGCGGAACCGGCGGTCGAAGTCCCGCCGCGAATCCACCGTGCCCACCACCGCGTCCAGCTTGATCGTGCGCAGGCCCAGGCTCTCCTCGCCGCGGAAACCCAGCGCGGCGATGACCTCGTCGTAGGGCAGGATCAGGTTGACGTCGTCCGGGCCCCGGCGCAGCCGCCCGGCCAGCCGGGCCAGCACCTGGCGGCGGCGGACGCGGATGAAGTCGTTCTCCACGTCCGCGCGCGGGAAGCCGGTGTCAGCCCGCACGGCCATGCTCCGGGATCCGGCCGGCCGGGGCCGGGCCGAGGTCGAGCAGGTGCCAGCCGGTGACGTTGCGGACCACGGTCCGGCCCAGGGACCGGGCCGGCGCCGCCGAACCGTACGGGTGCACGTGCCCGTGCAGCAGCAGCGGCGGGTCGAGGGCGGCGGCCAGCCCGAGGTAGCAGCCGAAGCCACGATGGGGTGCATCGTCGCCGTCACCGACCCCGCGCGGCGGGGCGTGGGTCAGCAGCACGTCGACCCCCCGGTGGTCCCGCCAGCGGCGCCAGGCCGCCCGGCGGCGCAACGACCGGGCCCGCCGGGCCTGCTGGCGCTCGGTGTACTGGTTGGGGCCGTCGCTGTAGCGCAGGCAGCCGCCCAGGCCGGCCACCCGGATCCCGGCCACGTCGACCACCCGCCCATCGGCGTTGACCGCGCCGGACGGCCACGGCGGCCGGGCCGGGAAGCCTGCCTTGGTGACCAGGCCGGACCGGCTGACCCGGTAGCCGGACTGGTCCGGGTCGTGGTTGCCGGGCACGAACACCAGCGGCACGTCGAGCGCGTTCATCAGCGCCCCGAGGTACTCGGCGGGCAGGTCACCACCGGCCAGGATGAGCTGGGCCGACCGCACCTGGCTGACGTCGGCCAGCAGGCCCTCGGACACCTCGTCGGACACGGCCAGGACGCGGATCGCGCCGTCCGGGCGGCTACCGGCGCGCTCGGCCTTCAGTGCACTGCCGCTTCCCTGACGTCCAGGCCGAACTCGCGCAGGGCGGCCTCGGCGCGGTAGATCTCGGCCTGGCGGGCGCGGTCCCCGCCGGCCGGCGGGGCGACCCCGAACCGTTCGCAGGCGCTGGTCAAGATGTCCAGGTAGGCGCCGCGCACGGCCACCATCTTGTGCTGCTTGGCCATGCCGCCGGGCTGGTTCTCCATGGCCTCGAGCTCGGCCCGCAGCCGCCGCAACCGCGCTTCGACCTGGGCCACCGGCTCGGCCGGGGCCCGGTCGGCCCGGAGCTGCCGGGCCGTATCGTCGGCCCGCCGCCAGCCGCGCAGCAGCGCCAGCACCGCACCGAAGGCCAGGGTCGGCAGGAACAGGACCAACACCCAGAGCATGACACTGCCCATGCGGTCAAGTGTCAGCCCCACAGTGGCCCGCACGCAAGAGATGACGCGGGCTGTTGCTCATTCGGCCGGAGCGGACCGGGTCAACCGGGCCATGATGCCGTCGAGCAGGCAGTCCAGGCCGAACTCGAACCGCTCGTCCATGGTCTCCCGGGCGTCCGGGTCCACGCCCAGCTTGATCATCTCGGTGAAGTTGGGGTACCGCCCGGACGCCATCACCTGCTGCAGGAACTCCCAGTAGATGTTGTGCAGCTCGTCCTCGGACAGCCCGAGCCGCTGCTGGGCCCGTTCCTGGTCCTGCTGGCTCCGTTCCTCCTGCTGCTCCCGGCCGACGGCCCCCAGCACGTAGGTGAGGATCGACATCAGGGCGGTCATCACCGCCTCCCCGGTCAGGTTGGCGGCGGCGAAGATGCCCAGCGAGCGCTCGAGGTTGCGCAGCGACTTCGGGCCCATGGGCGGGCGGCCCGCCATGAACGGCATGACCCAGCGGTGCCGGCGGAGCATGGCCCGCTGGCTGACCGCCATCGTGCGCAGGTCGGCCCGGAGGTCGCCGGTGATCTCGGTCTCGGTCAGCTCGCCGTACATGGCGTCCAGCATCAGGTCGAGCAGCTCCTCCTTGGAGGAGACGTACCAGTACAGCGACATGGTGCCCGCGTTGAGCTCACGCGCGATGCGCCGCATGCTGATCGCGTGCGGGCCCTCGGCGTCGGCCACGGCCAGCGCGGTCCGGACGATTTCGTCCCGGGACAGCGTGCTGGCCCGGCCCGGCGGCCGCTTCCCGTGCTCGCGGAGATGCTGCATCCGGTGCTGGACCCGCTGTTCCTGGGCCGACTGACCGCCGGACAGGTAGAAGGGCGGCCACAGGTCCTCGTCGTCGTCGGCCACGATGCCCTCCCTCAGCGGGTCGCCCGATAATCGCGTTGCCTCTCGTACAGTGTACTGCTACCGTACGACGTACGAGCCGATGGTCGTACATCGTACGAGCGACGATCAGGGGCTGGCGATCGAAAGCGACCGATATCCATGATCGAATATCGCGATATAGCTTGACTGTGCGACTAACGCGATACATCGTATTAGGCGAACAGGATGTGCAGGAGGCACCGCATGGGGAACGATGCCGCCATCCGGGCGGATCAGCTGGTCAAGAACTTCGGGAAGACCAAGGCCCTGGCCGGCCTGAGTCTTTCCGTACCACGGGGAAGCGTGTTCGGCCTGCTCGGGCCGAACGGGGCCGGGAAGACCACGTGTGTACGGGTCCTCACCACCCTGCTGCTGCCCGACGCGGGCCGGGCCGAGGTGCTGGGCTACGACGTGGTCAAAGACGCCGGTACGGTCCGCGAACGGATCGGTCTGACCGGCCAGTACGCGGCGCTGGACGATTACCTGTCCGGCCGCGCCAACCTGGTCATGATCGGTGAGCTGGGCCGGCTGTCCGGCCGGGAGGCCAAGCGGCGGGCCGACGACCTGCTGGCGCGGTTCGACCTCACCGACGCCGCCGGGCGGGCGGTCAAGACGTACTCCGGGGGCATGCGGCGGCGGCTCGACCTGGCCGCCAGCCTGATCGGGCGGCCCGAGGTGCTGTTCCTGGACGAGCCGACCACCGGCCTGGACCCGCGCAGCCGCGCGGTGATGTGGGACATCATCCGGGAACTGGCCGCGGAGGGCACCACGCTGCTGCTCACCACCCAGTACCTGGAGGAGGCCGACCAGCTGGCCGAGCGGGTCGCGGTGATCGACACCGGCACGGTGATCGCCGAGGGCACCCCGGACGAGCTCAAGGAGGCGGTCGGTGGCGAGCGGGTGGAGGTCACCCTGACCCCGGGAGCGGACCTGGACAAGGCCGCGGCCGCGCTCACCATGTACACGGCCGGGCCGGTCCGCGCCGACGGGGCGGCCCGGCGGCTGGACGCGCCGATCACCGCCAGCGGCGCCGGCATCACCACCCGGATCGTCCGGGCCCTGGACGACGTGGGCATCGAGGTGGACCGGATCGGTGTCCGGCGCCCCTCGCTGGACGACGTGTTCCTGAACCTCACCGGCCACCAGGCCGAGATCAAGCCCGCCGGCGCCCGGCCGGCCCTGACGACGAAGAGGACGGAGAGGCCGCATGAGCGCGGTCACGGCACCCGTCGGGCCTGCGCCCCGGGCTCGCTCGCGAAGCTCATTCGCCTGGGCGGTCAAGGACGTCTGGGTGCTGACCCGGCGCAGCCTGGCCCGGATCCGGCGGGAGCCGGAGACCCTGGCCGACGTCACCATCCAGCCGATCATCTTCGTGCTGCTGTTCTGCTACGTGTTCGGCAACGCGATCCGGCTGCCCGGTAACGGCAACTACCACGAGTACCTGATCGGCGGGATGCTCGGGATGGGCCTGGCCCAGACCGCGCCCGGCACGGCGGTGGCCATGGTCAGCGACATGAGCACGGGCCTGGTCGACCGGTTCCGGTCGCTGCCCATGTCCCGGGCCGCGGTCCTGGCCGGACGGAGCATCGCCGACCTGCTGACCCAGGTCATCGGGGTGATCGTGACGGCCGGGGTGGGCCTGGCGGTGGGCTGGCGGATCCACACCGGGGTGCTGGACGCCCTGGCCGCGTTCGGCCTGGCCCTGCTGTTCGGTTACGCCTTCACCTGGGCCGGGGCCTGCCTGGGCATGGTGCTGCGCAGCCCGGAAGCGGCTCAGCAGGCGGGGTTCATCATCTTCCTGCCGCTGACCTTCATCTCCAGCGCGTTCGTCCCGGTCCAGGCCATGCCGGGCTGGCTGCAGCCGGTGGCGGAGTGGAACCCGATGAGCTCGCTGGCCGCCGCGACCCGGCACTACTTCGGCAACCCGAACCCGGCCGCGGCCATCCACAGCTGGCCCATGGAGCATCCGGTGCTGGCCGTGACCGGCTGGTCGCTGCTGATGCTGGCCGTGTTCGCGCCGCTGGCCGTGCACCTGTACCGGCGCAAGGCCCGCGGCTAGATCCGGGGGGTTCTGGCGGGTCCCGCCGCGGCCACGGGGGCGCGCGGCGGGACTCTGCTGGTCCGCTCGCCTGCAGGTCGATTGAGGGCGGCGGCTTCCCCCGTCACGCCCGCGTTCGTTCCTCGCTGGACGCTGCTTGGCCCAGGCCCCCCGGGGTCCTTCCGGCTCGCTCAGCTGAGCTGGCCGCGGCCGCGGCCAGGCGGGACCGGATCCGGGCGAAGTAGATGACGGCCGTGACCAGGCCGAGGACGACCGGGGCGCCCAGCAGCAGCACGGTCAGCCACCGGCGCCGCTGGTAACCGGCGGCCCGCCAGTCCCGGTCCGGCCAGGCCCGGCCGTCCAGCGCCGCCCACAGCGGCAGGCCGACCGCGATGATGACCGCCACCGTGATGGCCAGGGCGTCGGTGCCCAGCCCGAGCAGCTTGAGCGCGGTGGCGCCGAGGACCACGGCCAGGATCGGGCGGAGCAGGAAGTTGCTGGCCCGGGCCGAGATCAGCGAGCCGATGATGACCCCGGGGATACTGCCGATCGCGATCGCCAGCGACAGGCCGAACTCCAGGTTGCCGAACAGGGCGTGGGCGACGGCCGCCGAGCCGACCAGCGGCATCGACTGCACGATGTCCGTGCCCACCAGGCGCCGCATGGACAGCCGCGGGTACGCCACCATCAGCAGCACGATCATCAGCGAGCCCGAGCCGACCGACGTGATGCCGACCAGCAGGCCACCGAACACCCCGATGGCCACGGTCAGCGCGCGCCGGACCGCGATGACCGGCTCGTCGTCACCCCCGGACGCCGGGGAACCCCCGGGCGCGGGCGACCGCCGGGCCCGGACGCTGTCCAGCAGCAGCCGGTAGATCAGGGCCGCCGACGCGATGATCAGCGCGGCGCCCATCGCGTACTCGATCCGGGTCTGCATGACCGGCCCGGAACCGAGCGCGTGGTCGATGAAGACCCCCGCGAACGCAGCCGGCACCGACCCGATCGAAAGCCACAGCACCAGGCCGCCGTGCACGGTGCCGCGCCGGAAGTGGATCGCGCCGCCGAACGGCTTCATGATCGCCGAGGCCACGATGTCGCTGGACACCGCGGCGCTGGGCGTCACCCCGAACAGCAGGATGAGGATGGGCGTCATCAGCGCCCCGCCCCCGGAGCCGGTCAGGCCGACCAGGATGCCCACGATCAAGCCGGCGATGACGATGTGCATACGCGGGGTGACCTGCCTCGTGGTTACGGGGGCAATTCGCTACGGCAATTCCGGCCAATTTAGCCGGTATGCCGAGCCGCTGGCCAGTCGCCGCTGGCCAGTCGCCGCTAGCCAGTCGAGGGTGGCCAGTCAGGGGTGGCCGGCCCGGCGGTCAGGAACCAGCCACGGAGTCGGCGGGCCGGTCCACGCCGTCGTCCCCGCGCGGGCCGGGCTGGTGGTCCTCCAGCGCCGACGTGCCCCACATCTCCCGCAGTCCCATGAACAACAGGTACGGCACCAGGTCGGTCGACCGGCGGATGACCCAGCCGGTGCCCTTGGTGGCCATCCAGGCCGCCTGGGCCCGTTTGGTCGGTGGCGGGCTGGTCGGCTCGGCAGCGGGCCGGGTGCCGAGCGGCATGCCCACCGCGGCCAGCTGGTCGTAGAAGCGAGCGGCGATGAGCCGGTGCCCGCGCTCGCTGGGGTGCATCCGGTCCACGCTCCACATGCGCCGGTCGTAGGTGTCCGGGTCGCTGGCCGCGTCGAACACCAGGGCGCCGAACTGGGCCGACACGTCGTCCATGATCGCGTTCACGATGTGTATGCGACGGGCCAGCGGCCGGCTCAGCGCCGTGGGCAGACCGAGCATGAGGCCCGGGTCGGGGAGCCGGAGGGTCAGCACCTCAGCCCCGGCTGACCGCAACGCCCCCACCGTGTGCTCGGCCGACCGCGCGATGCGCCGGGGGTCAAAACTGGAACGCAGCGTGTCGTTGATGCCCACGATCACGCTGGCCACGTCGGGCCGCAGCTCCAGGGCGCGCGGCAGCTGGTCCCGTTCCACGTCGGCCGACTGGGCCCCGGACGCGGCCAGGTTGTGCAGCCGCGGCTCGCGCAGGCCCTCGGCCAGCAGGGCGGCCCAGCCGCGCCAGACCCGGCCCGGACCGCGGTCACCGATGCCCAGCGTGATCGAGTCGCCCAGCGCGGCGAAGGTGGTCACGCTGTGTCCCCCGCTCGCTCCCGGGCCCCCGCCCGCCTCCCCATTCCCCCTTCACGGCCCTCCCGCTCGCTCACGCGGCTGCCTCGGCTGTCTGCTCGGTTTGGCGGCTGGGCCGCAGCACCTCGGCGTAGTGGCCGATCAGGGTGTCGCCCAGCGCGGCCCAGGTACGGCCCTGGACCTTCTGCTGCCCGGCCCGGCCCTGGGCGGCGCGCAGGGCGGGGTCGGCGGCCAGCCGGGCCACCGCGGCCGTGATGGCCGCGCCGTCGCCCGGGGTGACCAGGGCGCCGGTGACCCCGGGCTCGACCAGGTCCAGCGGGCCCCCCGCGGCCGGCGCGACCACCGGCAGGCGGCTGGCCGCCGCCTCCTGCAGGGTCTGGCCGAAGGTCTCGTGCGGCCCGCTGTGCACGAACACGTCCAGGCTGGCGTAGGTCCGGGCCAGCTCGGCCCCGCGCTGCTCGCCCAGGAACACCGCGGCCGGCATCCGCTCGCGGAGCGCCCCGGCGGCCGGTCCGCCGCCCACCACCACCAGCCGGACGCCCGGCAGTTCCGCCACCCCGGCCAGCAGGTCGACCCGCTTCTCGGTGGCCAGCCGGCCCACGTACCCGGCCAGCACTTCGCCGTTCGGGGCCAGCTCCCGGCGCAGGTCCTGGCTGCGGTGGGCGGGGCCGAAGCAGTCCAGGTCGACGCCGCGGCCCCACAGCCAGAGCCGTTCGAACCCGTGCGCCCGGAGCTGGGTCATGACCGCCGACGACGGGGCCAGGGTGCGCTCGGCGCCGTTGTGGATGCGGCGCAGCCAGCGCCAGGCGGCGGCCTCCCCGGCGCCGTGCCAGCCGTAGGCGCGGGCGTAGGCCGGGATGTCGGTCTGGTACACGGCGATGGCGGGCAGACCGAGATGGCGGGTGACCGTGCTCCCGGTGGCGCCCAGGAACACCGGGCTGGCCAGGTGGACCAGGTCGGTGCGGTGCCGGGTCAGGGCGGCCTTGATGGCCCGGCTGGGCAGGCCGAGCCGGAAGCCCGGGTAGCCCGGCAGGGACACCGAGGGGACCCGCTCGACGGGGTAGGGGAATGATCCGGGTCGGGCCCCGTCGGCCGTGACGGCCGGTTCGGGGGCGATGATCAGCGGTTGGTGACCGCGCCGGACCAGGTGGTCGGCCACCCGCAGAACGCAGTTGGCGACACCGTTCAGGTCGGGCGCGAACGACTCCGAAATGATCGCGATCCGCATGCTCACAACGTGGAACACGTGCATGCCGTGCGCGGTCACTACGCCCTTACGGACTCGCGAACTGTAAGTGACATCTCGCCCACAGCCGGGTCAGCCCGTACAGCGCGTCCACCGCCGGGGTCGGCACGCCGACCAGCCCGCCGATCTCCCGGACCGCGCCGACCAGGGCGTCCAGCTCCAGGCTGCGCCCGGCCCGGGCGTCCTGCAGCATCGAGCTGGTGAACGCGCCCAGCTTTCTGGTCACCGTGCTCCGGTCCTCGGGGGTCTCCGCGATCGGGCAGCCGATCCGGTTCCCGATCTGCTGAGCCTCGCGCATGGCCGTGTGGCAGAAGGCCCGGACCAGGTCATCGTCCAGGATCCGGTCGGCGGTCGCGTCGGCCAGCACCGAGACCGGGTTGATGGTCATGTTGCCCCAGAGCTTGTACCAGACGTCGGTGTGGATGGCCGCGGACACGGTGACGTCCAGCGACGCGGTGCTCAGCAGGCCGGCCACGGCCCGCACCCGGTCCGAATCCCGGTGGCTGGGCTCGCCGATGATCAGGCCGGTCCCGTGGTGGTGCCGGACCAGCCCGGGCTCGGGTGCGCTGCTGCTCATGTGCACCACCGCGCCGATCACGTGCTGGACTCCGATGGCGGCGGCGACGAGGCCGCCCGGGTCCACGCTGTCCAGGTGCCGTCCCTGCCCGGGCCCGCCGAATCCGTCGAAGAACCACCACGGCACCCCGTTCATCGCGGTCAGCACCATGGTTTCCGGGCCCAGCAGCGGCCCGATGACCGCCGCCGCCGACCGGGCCGCCTGGGCCTTGACCGCCAGCACGACCAGGTCCTGCCGGCCCAGCTCGGCCGGGTCGGCCGAGGCCTGGACCGGGGCGGTGACCAGCTCGCCGCCGATTTCGGCGCGCCAGCCGTGCACCCGCAGGGCGTCCAGCGTGGCCCCGCGGGCCAGGGCCGCCACCGGGTGCCCGGCCGCGGCCAGCCGGGTCCCGATGAAACCGCCGATCGCTCCGGCCCCCAGCACGCACACCCGCATCGGCGCTCCTTCCGTCCGCATGTGGCGTCAGTATTCGGTCACCTCTACCTTGCCGGAAGCCACCTCGATCATTTCGTCCGAGAGGGGCTTCTCCTTCATGGCCAGGGCCAGCAGCAGGGCGACGATCATGAAGGCACGGTCCAGCCGAACAGCACCGCGAACGAGTGGGCCAGTTCGGGGTGCCCGGCCGTGGCGCCCAGCTCGGCGGTTGACGCGGCCGAGCCTGGCGCCGGGGAAGATGGGCGGGTAGGAGACGGCGGCGACCCGGCCTGGCTCACCGCCCGGCCCGAAACCGGAAGGAACATCGTCATGAAGGTCAACCGGTTGGACCATGTGGTGCTCACCGTGGCCAGCATCGACGCCACGGTGGACTTCTACACGCGCGTGCTGGGCATGACGGCGGAGACGTTCGGGGGCGGCCGCACCGCCCTGCGGTTCGGCGTCAGCAAGATCAACCTGCACCAGGCCGGGCACGAGTTCGAGCCCAAGGCCGAACGGCCCACCCCCGGCAGCGCCGACCTGTGCTTCATCGTCGACGATCCCATCGAGGAGGTCATGAGCCAGCTCGGCGCGGCCGGTGTGGCCATCGAGGAGGGTCCGGTGCCGCGGACCGGCGCCACCGGCGACCTCATCAGCTGCTACCTGCGCGATCCGGACGGCAACCTGATCGAGCTGAGCAACTACCGGGCCTGACGGCCGCGGGCTGTCGTCCCGGCCGGCACCCGCATGATCGGTGGCGGCGCGCTGGCATGATCGGCGGGTGGACATGACCCCGGAACCCCCCGCCGCCGAGGGGCGCCCGTCCGATCCGGAGCCGGTCGAGCGGCCGTCGACGGACCGGCTGCTGGCGCTGTCCGACGGCGTGGTGGCCATCGCGCTGACCCTGCTCATCCTGCAGATCACGGTGCCGACCGCGTCGGCGCTGGGTAAGGACCCCGACTCAGCCTCCGCGCTGGCGGCCGCGCTGGCCAAGAGCTCCGACGACTGGATCAGCTACGGCGTTTCGTTCTACGTGATCTCCCAGTTCTGGCTGAACCACCACCGGGTGTTCCGCCAGATCAACCGGCAGCAGGACGGCCTGGCCGCGTGGAACTTCGCGTTCCTGTTCACCATCAGCGTGATGCCGTTCACCAGCGACCTGCTGGGCAAGTTCAACAGCAACCCGCTGGCCGTCGACATCTTCGGCTTCAACCTGTTCCTGGCCAACCTGGCCACCCTGCTCATGCTGGAGTTCGGCGACCGGCACCGGCTGCTGGGTCAAGGGGTCCGGCGGGACCCGTTCTCGTCCCGGGTCCACGTCCTGGTCGGCGTCATCGTGGCGATGATCTCCATCGGCCTGGCCTGGTACAGCACCGTCCTGGCCCAGTGCTCCTGGTTCCTGTTCGCCATCGTCCCGCAGATCGCCGACGGGATCCTGCGCCTCACCGGCCGCCCGCGCCGGGGCCGGCCGACCCACAGCTGAGTGGTGTCCAGCGGGCCACGAACCGGCGCTGCCCCGGCGTCTCGACCGCCCGCCGGTCGTAGTGCTCGCGCACGTAGGCCACGGCCCGCGCGTTCGGCACTCCGTCCAGGACGGCCAGGCAGGCCAGCGCGGTCCCGGTCCGCCCGCGCCCGCCCGTGCAGGCCAGCTCGACGCGCTCGGTGGCGGCGCGTTCCCAGGCCTCGGCCAGCGTGCGCCGGGCCTGCTCCGGGTCGGCCGGGAGCCGGAAGTCCGGCCAGCGCAGCCAGCGCGATTCCCAGGTCACGGGGGCAGGCGGTTTCCCAACCAGATAGATCCCGAAGGTCGCGGGTGGGCCTTCCGGCACCGGCCGGCGCAGACTGCGGCCCCGCACCAAGCGGCCCGAGGGCAGCCGCAGCACGCCGGGGGCGTCCGGGTCCCACCGCTCGATGTTCATGGACTGATCCACGCGGAGGTCCGCCGGGAAAGATGATCTTGGAAGGGGGAATGCCCACTCCCCTCCAGTTTCAATCTATAGCGGACCCCGGGGCTTGCGGCAAGACCCCCCTGGTGGCGCACAATGACCGGCCGGAGACGAAAAACCGAGGGAAACGGGGCAGGAATTGACCGCACATTCGGTGCTGATCGCGGGCGGGGGACCAACCGGGAAGATGCTGGCGGCCGAGCTGATGCTGGCCGGAGCGGACGTGGCCGTGATCGAGCGGCGGGCCCGCCAGGAGGTGGAGAGCTCGCGGGCGGGCGGCATCCAGGCGCGCACGGTCGAGCTGCTCGACCAGCGGGGGATCCTCGACCGGTTCCTGGCCGAGGGCAAGCCCTTCCAGAACGCCACCTTCGCCGGGATCAAGCTCAACCTCAGTGACCAGCCGTCCCGGCACCCGTACGGACTGCAGCTGTGGCAGAAGGACTTCGAGCGCATCCTGGCCGGCTGGGTCGACGAGCTGAAGGTGCCCTACTACCGCGAGCGGGAGGTGACCGGCTTCACCCAGGACGACGCCGGCGTCGACGTCCAGCTGTCCGACGGCGGGACGCTGCGGGCGGAGTACCTGGTGGGGTGCGACGGCGGGCGCAGCGTGATCCGCAAGACGGCCGGCATCGAGTTCCCGGGCCAGGAGGCGACCAGCAGCCACCTGATCGCCGAGGTCGAGATGGACGGCGAGCCCGAGTTCGGCATCCGCCGTGACCACAAGGGCACCCACGCCCTGGGCCCGCTGGACGATGGCCGGATCCGGCTGGTGGTCCGGGAAGAGGAGCTCGGGCGCACCACCGAGCCGACCCTGCGCGAGCTGAGCGAGGCGCTGATCGCGGTCCGGGGGACGGACTACGGCCTGCGCCGGGCCACCTGGATCTCCTGGTTCACCGACGCGATCCGGCAGGCGGCGTCCTACCGGGACCGGCGGGTGCTGCTGGCGGGCGACGCCGCCCACGTGCACTCGCCGGTGGGCGGGCAGGGCCTCAACAACGGGGTGCAGGACGCGGTCAACCTGGGCTGGAAGCTGGCCCAGGTCGCCCGCGGGACCGCGCCCGAGCGCCTGCTGGACAGCTACCACGCCGAACGGCACCCGGCCATGGCCCGGATGCTGAAGAACAACCTGGCCCAGGAGCTGCTGATGCGCACGGAACCGCGGGCCGACGCCCTGCGCGACAACGTGGCCGAGCTGCTGGCCATGGAGGAGCCCCGCCGGCGGTACGGCGCGATGATGTGCGGCCTGGACATCCACTACGACCTCGGGCCGGGGCACCCGCTGCTCGGGCGGCGCGTGCCCGACCTCGACCTGGTCACCGCGGACGGCCCGCAGCCGCTGTACCGCCTGCTGCACCGGGCCCGCCCGGTCCTGCTCAACCTGGGCGCGCCCGGCCGCTTCGACCTCGCGCCCTGGGCCGACCGGGTCCAGCTGGCCGAGGCCAGGTACACCGGGCCGTGGCGGCTGCCGGCGGTCGGTGAGGTTGAGGCGCCGGCCGCGGTGCTGATCCGGCCGGACGGGCACGTGGCCTGGGTGGGCGACCTGACCGAGCCTGACCGCGCCAGCCCTGACCGAGCCAGCCCTGACCGAGCTGGCACTGCCCGACGCGCTCACCCGCTGGTTCGGGCCGCCCATGGCCCCGGCCGCGTAGGCCGAGGGCGCTGGCGTCCTTACGACCAGGCGATCTCGCCGTCGCGGTCGGCGAACCGGCCCGATCCGTGGCCCGGGCCCTCGGTGGCCAGGGCCACGATCGCGTCGGTGCCTTCGGTGACGGTCTGCGGGCCGCTGTGGCCGTTGAGGTCGGTGGCGGTGTAGCCAGGATCGGCGGCGTTGATCCGGATGCCGGGCAGCGCCTTGGCGTACTGGGTGGTCAGCATGGTCAGCGCGGCCTTGGAGGCGGTGTAGATCGGGGCGACGACCTGCGATTCCGGCCGCGCCGGGTCGTGGGTGGCGGCCAGGGAGCCCATCGCGCTGCTCACGTTGATGATCACCGGGTCCGGTGACCGGCGCAGCAGGGGCAGGAACGCGGTGCTGGTCCGCACCACCCCGGCCACGTTGACGTCGAACACGGCCAGGACCTCGCTCCCGGTCAATCCGCTGGGGTCGCCCGCGGGCCCGTGGATCCCGGCGTTGTTGATCAGCACGTCGATCGAGCCCTCGTGGGCGGCCACGTCGGCGGCGGCCGCGGCCACCGACTGGTCGTCGGTGACGTCGATCGGGACGAAGCGGGCTCCGAGGTCCCGGGCCGCGGCCGCGCCGTGGGCGGGGTCGCGGGCGCCGACCAGGATCGTGTGCCCCAGCCCGGCCAGGCGGCGGGCGGTCTCGCGTCCGAGTCCCTTGTTGGCTCCGGTGATGAAGGTAGTGGTCATGACTCCATCGTTCGGGCTGGCCGCGGGCTGGGCCAGGGACAACGTGACGGTAGGAACAGCCGTACCACCCAGCGCGGCCGGCCGTGGGTGAGAATTGAGGACGTGACCACACCAGCGGCCGGGCTCGGGGCAACGCTGCGGGCCTGGCGCGACCGGCTGTCCCCGGCCGCGGCGGGACTGCCGGCCCGCCGCACCCGCCGCGCCACCGGCCTGCGGCGGGAAGAACTGGCCGAGCTGGCCGGGGTGTCGGTCGACTACGTCGTGCGCCTGGAGCAGGGACGGGCGACCACACCGTCGGCTCAGGTCGCCTCGGCCCTGGCCCGCGCCCTGCAGCTGACCTCGGCGGAACGGGACCATCTGTTCCGGCTGGCCCAGCTGGTCCCGCCCGCCGAGGACCGGATCTCCGACCACATCGCCCCGGGCGTCCAGCGGATGCTGGCCCGGCTGGGCGACGCGGCCGTGGCCGTGTTCGCGGCCGACTGGCAGCTCATCTGGTGGAACCGGAGCTGGGCCGGGCTGTTCGGCGACCCGTCGGCGGCACCGGCGGCGCGGCGGAACTTCGCCCGCGACACGTTCCTGGCCGGCCCGGACGGGGCGGGGCTGACCCAGTGGCCGGTGGTCGCGCTGGACGCCGCGGTCACCGAGGCCGCGGTCGTGTCCGACCTGCGCCGGGCCACCGGCCGCTTCCCGCACGACCGCCGCCTGGCCCGCCTCATCCGCGACCTTACCGACGGCAGCCCGCGCTTCGCCGAGCTGTGGGCGACCGGGACGGTCAGCGCCCACCGGGAGGACCGCAAGATCGTCGAGCACCCCGGGGTCGGCCCGGTCCGGGTCGACTGCGACGTCCTGACCGACGGCGACGCCGAGCTGAAGGTCGTGATTCTGACCGCGGCCGCGGGCACCGAGGACGAGACCAAGCTGCGCCTGGCCACGATGGCAATGCAACTGTCAAGCTGATGGTCGTCCTGACCGCTCACCCTGGGACACGGGGAACGGAAAGGACGCATCGTGGAACCACGCGAAGGCTCACATCCATCGCCCGATGACGACGCGGACGCCGGGGCGGTGGCGGCCGCCCTTGCCTCCCTCGGGCGCGAGCACCGCCAGGTGATCGTCTGCACCTTCTACGGGCACCTGTCCGCGGACGACGCCGCGGCCCGGCTCGGCATCTCCGTCCGCGATCTCAAACGGCGGGCCCGGGCCGCGCTGGACGAGATCCGCCGCCTGCTGGAGGAGCGGGGCGTGCACGTCCCGCGCCAGGCAGGGGTCTGACCGGGCTTTTCACCGGCCGTCGCCGTAAGGTGGCGGCATGGCGTCATGGTGGCACCGGGACGAAATCGCGGCCGGCAAGCTGCCCCTGATGCTGTGCTTCCTGGCGTTCGTGGCCACGTTCGTGCTGACCCGGACGATCACGCGGCTGATCCGGGACGGCCGGGGCCCGTTCCGGAACAACGTGACGTCCGGCGGGGTCCACATTCATCACGCCGTCCCCGGCATCATCCTGCTCATCATCGGGGCCTTCACCTCGGTGGGCGCCCCGTCCGCGCTGGGCTGGCGTTGCTTCGCCGGCGTGCTGGTCGGAATGGGTACGTCGCTGGTCCTCGATGAGTTCGCGCTGATCCTTCACCTGCAAGACGTCTACTGGACCGGGGAGGGCCAGCTCTCGGTCCAGATGGTGAGCCTGACCGCGGCCTGCCTGGGGCTGGTGGTGGCCGGATTCAGCCCGCTCGGCGTGATCGGGGCCGACGGTATCGAGGAGACGTTCCGTCTCACCGCGACCACCGTCCTGCTCGCCGACGGGGTGCTGGCCCTGGTCTGCGTGCTCAAGGGGAAGTACCGGACGGCCCTGTTCGGGATCTTCCTGTCCCCGGTCGCGCTGTTCGGCGCGCTGCGGCTCGGGCGGCCGTCGTCGATCTGGGCCCGCTACCGCTACCGGGGCAAGCGCCTGGAGCGCGCGACCCGCCGGGCCACCGACTTCGACCGGCGCTGGGCCCCGGTGCAGACCGACTGGGCCAACTTCATCGGCGGCCGGCCCTCCCTGCCCAACCCGCCGGCCAAGCCCGGTAAGCCTGGGCCGCCCGCCGCTGAACCCGGGCCCGTGGACACCCGGCCGCAACCCTAGGCGTTCTGACCGGTCATCGGCCCGGTCCCCGCTAGCGGGTGGTCAGGCCAGGGTGGCCTGGGGGTCAGCCGCGCCGCGCAGGGCGGTGGTGACCGCGGTACGGACCAGGTCGGCCAGGGAAGTGGATGGTTCGGCCTGGCGGGACCAGTAGATGATCGCGGCCCGCTCGGCGGCCAGGACCACCCCGGCCAGCAGCAGCGGCTCGAGATCGGTGCCGGCGGCGCCGGTCCGGCCGGCGATGGCCGAGGCCAGTTTCTGCTCGGCCGAGGCCTGGGCCTTCAGGAACTCGCCGTGCAGGGCGGGCTCGGTGGCCACCATGGCCCGGAACCCGTCCACCCAGTCCTCGGGCATGCCTTCCTGGCTGGCCGGCCCGTACATGCCGCCCATCACCTCGACCAGGGCGCCGGCCAGCGGCTCACCCGCCGGGCGGTCGGCCAGCTCGCGGGCCATGCGGTCCCCGCGCAGGGTGGTCGGCCACGCGATGGCCGCCTCCTTGCTGGAGAAGTAGTTGTTGAAGGTCCGGGTGGAAACCCCGACCGCCGCGGCGATCTGCGGGACCCGCACCTGCGCCAGACCTTCGGCCTTGGCCAGCTCGAACGCGGCCAGCGCCAGGTCGAGGCGGGTCTGCTCCTTCTGCTGGTCCCGGCGGCGCATCGGGGCCGCCCCGGGAGCGGCGGGTGCGTACGTCATGGCTCCACCGTAGTAATTGCTTGCGCACTACGCAATAATTTCTCAACAGGAACCAGTTGCGCGTCACGAGGGCCTCGTACCATTCAGGTGGTTGAGGGAGCCAGACATGACCAAGGAGGCGGGGACGCGGTACCCGCACAGCGGTGGCCGGACGCGACGGCGCGGGGCCGCCCTGGAGGACGCCCTGCTCGACGCGGCCTGGGACGAACTGCAGGCGTCGGGCTACCAGGCCATGACCATGGAGGCGGTGGCCGACCGGGCCGGCACCAGCCGGGCCGTGCTGTACCGCCGCTGGCCCAAGCGGGCCGAGCTGGTCGTGGCCACGCTGCGCCGGCACCGCCCGATCATCTCCGGCGAGGTGCCCGACACCGGCAGCCTGCGGGGCGACGTCCTGGCCCTGCTGACCCAGATGTCGGAGCGGATCGCGATCACCGGCCCGGAGACGGTCTACGGGTTGCTGGGTGACTACCTGGGCGACGCCGAGTTGTTCGAGCGCCTCCGCCTGGACGTCCTCCAGACCGGCCCGGGGGCCATGGCCGGCATCCTCAAGCACGCGGCCGACCGGGGCGAGGCCCGCCCCGGCGTCAGCGCCCGGGTCGCGGCCGTGGCCACCGAACTGTTCCGCAACGAGCTGCTCCTGCGCCGGACCCCGCCGGACGCCGCGGTCATCGCCGGCATCGTCGACGAGGTGTTCCTGCCGCTGGTCCGCCCCTAGCGGCCGTGCCCCGGCCGGCGGGCTCAGGACCTGAACACCGGCAGCGGCGGCAGGCTGGCCGCGCGGCCGAAGTCGCAGAACGGCTCCTGGGCGTTCTTCACCGGGACGAAGGCTCCGATCCAATTCAGCGTCTGCGGGTTCTTCACCGGCTGGCTGTACGGGGCGATGTGCGAGCCGGGCGGATCCACGAACACCGCCCAGTACAGGGGCGATCCGGCTTCCACCTCTCCGGTGACCAACCCGGCGCCCAGGACCCGCGTGCCGCGGCCTTCGTTGCACTGGTGGAGCACGATCTGCTCGGCGGTGGTCTCGGGCATGGACGTTTTCGTGCCCGCCGGGGCCAGCCGGAACGGTGGCTGGCCCCGGTTCTGGGCGTTGGCGGCGGCGATGATGCGGCTCAGCGGGACCGAGTAGCCCGGCGCGCGGGCGGCCGGAGCCGGACCGGACGGCTTGGCCGGGGTCACGACCGCGCTGGAATCACACCCGGCGGCGATCAGCACCGCCGCGGAGAGCGCCGCCGCCCGCCAGACCCGCACGCTCAGATCATCGCACCGGTCGGCCGGGCCGATTCGATGCCGGACAGGTATCGCCCGGTATCCGTGGCAGACTCGCGCTCATGACCCGGCCGACCGCCCGCGTGCTGGCGCTGCTGGAGATCCTGCAGACCGGCGGCACCCACACCGTGGCCAGCCTGGCCGGGCGGCTGGACGTGGACGAGCGGACCGTGCGCCGCTACGCCGGCCACCTGATCGACCTCGACGTCCCGGTGGACTCGGTGCGCGGCCGGTACGGCGGCTACCGGCTCCGGCCCGGCTACCGGATGCCGCCGCTGATGCTGACCGACGAGGAGGCCCTGGCCGTGCTGCTCGGCCTGGTGGCCAGCCGCCGGGCCGGGCTGGTGTCCGCGTCCGCGGCGGCCATGGAGAGTGCCGCGGCCAAGGTCCGCCGGGTGTTGCCGGCCAAGCTCGGCCGCCGGCTGGACGCGCTGCTGGCCACCGCCGAGTTCACCGCGGCCACCCGGCGTCCGGCGGTCACCCCGGAAACCGAGGTCCTGCTCACGCTGGCCGAAGCGGCCCGCGATCGCCGCCCGGCCGCCATCACCTACACCGGCCGGGACGGCCGCCGCAGTGCCCGCACCGTGGACCCGTACGGGATCGTGGCCCACTCCGGGCGCTGGTACCTGACCGGAGCCGACTCGGCCAGCGGGCAGATCCGCACCTTCCGGCTGGACCGGATCGAGGACGTCACCGCGCGGCCGGACACCTTCGAGGTGCCCGCGGGGTTCGATCCGTCGGCCCGGGTCCTGGCCGGGCTGGCCGCCGCGCCGCGGCGGCACCAGGTGTCGGTGCGGGTGCAAGGCCCGGCCGGGCCGCTGCGGGCCCGGTTGCCCGCGAGCATCGCCCTGGTGGAAGACATTCCGGCTGACCCGGTCACCGGCCGGGACCCGGGCTGGACCCGGGTCCGGCTCCAGGCCGAACGGCTGGACTGGGTCCCCGCCCTGCTGGCCGGGCTGGACCGGCCGTTCGTGGTCGAATCTCCCGGCGCCCTGCGCGACCAGGTTCGGGCCCTGGCCGGCCGCCTGGCCAGCTACGCCGACCAGGACGCCGACCCGGACCCGGCCGACTAGGGCGCGCCGCTAGTTCGTGCCGTTGGTCGCGTTGGCGGCGGGCGCGGTGGTGGTGGGCGGGGGGTCGGCCGGTGTCGTGGTGGTGGGCGGGGGGTCGGCCGGTGTCGTCGTGGTGGGGGGCGGGGCGGCCGGGGTCGTCTGGGTGTGAATCGGTCCGCCGCCGGTACCGCCGCCGCCGCTGCCCGGGGTCGGCTTGGGCGTGGCCTTGGGCTTGGTGGTGGTCTTGGTCCCCTTGGCCTTGCCGCTGGTGGAGGCGGACGGCCCCGTGCTGCTCCCGGCCTGGGCCGTGCCGCTGGCCGTCCCGGACGGCTTGGCCTTGGCCTGGCCGGACGGCGCCGCCGAACCGCTGGGCGCGGTGCTGGCGCCGCTGCTGGCCGCGGTCCCGTGCGTCGTGTGGTGGGAGAGCAGGTTGGACAGCATCGGCGTGCGGAGCGCGGTGATGCCCCCGGCCAGGACCAGCAGGACCAGGGCCGCCGCCCCGAACATGGCCTTGCGGGACCGTTTCCGCTCCGGTGCGACCAGGCTGTCCTCGCCCTCCTCGTCGCCGTCGAGCATGCTGGCCATCTCCGGCCGCTCCGGAGGGGCCTCGTCGGCCGGGAACAGGACCGGAGCTTCCAGGGTGCCCGTGGCCGGGGCGCTCTCCTCGTCGGCCGGGGCGCTGAACCGCGCCGCGCCCATGGCCACCGCGACCTTGGGGTCCTCGTCGATGGCCGGGGCCCGGCCGAACTCGGCCGAGATGAGCTGGGAGACCAGCGGGATCCGGGACGACCCGCCGACCAGCAGGATCGCGTCCAGCTGGGCGGGCTCGACGCTGGCCGATTCGAGGGCCCGGTGCATGGCCTCGATGGTCCGGTCCAGGTCGGGCCGGATCATCTCCTCGAACTCGGCCCGGGTCAGCCGGACCCGCTGGCGGACCCCGCCGAGCGAGACCGCGATGGTGGCGTCGGTGTCGACCGACAGCGCCTCCTTGGCCTCGGTGCACTCGCGCCGGAGCCGGGCCACGTCGGCCACCAGGTTGGGGTCGTTGGGGTCGAGCTGCTCCAGCGGCACCCCGGCCGCGGCGCAGACGTGCTCGAAGATGGCCTCGTCGAAGTTGACCCCGCCCAGGCCGTCGATGCCCTCGGGCCGGCCGAGCACCGTGAACGAGGTGGGCGAGTCCTTGCGGACCACCGCCGCGTCGAACGTCCCGCCGCCCAGGTCGTACACGGCCAGCGTGGCGCCGACCTCGACCCGCTCCCGGCTGGCGTAGCTGATGGCCGCGGCCTGCGGTTCACTCAGCAGCGTCACGTGGTTCAGGCCGGCGTCCTGGACGGCCCGCTCGAACAGGGCGGTCTTGTAGGGACCCCAGCTCGCCGGGCAGGTCAGGGTCACGCCTTCGGGGGGCTGGCCCTCGCGCTCGGACACGAAGTTCCACAGCCAGCTGGCGAACTCGGCCGCCAGGTCGTGGGCGAAGAAGGGCGAGCCACCGACCAGCATCGGGATCTCGTCGCCGATCCGCGACTTGAACTCGCGGACCACGCGGTCGGGGTCGGTCAGCGCCCGGCGCTGCGCGCCCTCGCCCACGACCACCGACCCGTCGCCGGGCAGGTACAGCACTGACGGTATGGCGTGGGAATGGTTGCTCAGCGGTACGACCTGGACTTCCAGCCCGTCCACGGCCGGCCAGCAGATGGCTGCGGCCGTGTAGGTCGTGCCGAGGTCAATCCCCAGCCAGTACGACGTCACCTTCATCTCCCTCCCAGTCCCCCGCTGGGATGCTCCGGCATACCGCTCCGAAGCGCCCTAGGTTGAGACGCGGGGGACGGCCTTCTCGTTGCCGCAGAAATCCCCCCTTAATCCCCCTCCCTGATTAGGGGATTTGGGGGCAGAGAAGGAAAATCCCCTAATCCCCCGGGTCGGGGCACCCCGGACCCCCTAACGCGGGGTGGGAGATACCGGGTTGCGCCCCGATGGCGGCAGCGCGATCACTGCCTAGATTTGCCACTGCGAACGGACATCCCGGTCCCTCGCCGCAGACGCCGATCTTGAGGAAAAGTTACGATGAGCAGTGTGACCTCGCTGCTGGACTTCATCCTGAACCTGCTGAAGGACCCGCAGGCGCAGGCCGAGTTCAAGGCGAACCCCCAGGCCGTGCTGGCCGACAACGGCCTCACCGGTGTGTGCGCCGCGGACATCCACGACACGCTGCCGCTGGTGACGGACAACCGTGCGGTCGAGCAGACCAGCTCCCACACCTCCGCGCCGTCGGCCGCCCCCGCCCCCGGGGAGAGCGACACCCACGCCGCGGTGCGCTACCTGAGCTACATCACCAACACGTACACCTACACCGATGACCACAACGTGGCCATCGATGACTCGGTGCACCAGAACATCTGGGCCGCGGGCGACGTGACCCAGACGTTCGACGACAGCAACGTGGTGTCCAACGGCCACGGCTCGGTGGCCGCGGGCGGCGACATCTCCGGCAGCACCGTCACCACCGGCAATGGCGACGCGGTCGGCTCCGGCGCCGCGGCCGGCACCGGCAACGTCACCGGCAGCGGCAACGCGCTCGGCGACGGCAGCGCCGCGGGCACCGGCAACGCGGTGGCCAACGGCAACGGCAGCACCATCGGCAACGGCAACGCCGTGGCCAACGGTGACCACTCCGTGCAGGGTGACGGCAACGTCCAGGGCTCGGTCAGCGGCAACTCGCAGGTCGGCACCACCGGCGGCGAGGCGGGCAGCGACTCGTCCGACCACTCGGTCAGCAACAGCGACAACACCGACCTGCACAGCTACGGCTCCGGGGCGACCAACACCCTGGGCAACAGCAACACCAGTGGCACCGCCAACGACTCTGGCAACAGCAGCGACTCGCACACCACCACGGGCTCCGACAACACCACGGGCTCCGGCAACGCGACGACCTCGACCAGCACCACGGACTCGGGCAACGACAACGGCAGCACGCACGTCGACAGCAGCGGCGTGGGCAACAGCTACCACGAGTCCACCACCGACGTTCACGACAGCCACGACGCCGGCCTCGAGCTGCACCTGCACTGATCTCGCGGACGCGGCGGCCCGGCTGGCCCGGGCCGCAGCGTCGCGGGCATCGCCAGGTGCCCTCCCGCTTGCACGACGGGGCGGTTGACCGCCCCATCCCTTGATCGGCTCGGCCGGGGCCCTGAACCGGCCGGGCATCTCACCACAACCGAAGGACGAAACAGACATGTCGCAGCACGGCTTCGAGTTCGCTTCGAACAACCACTTCAGCTGGACGGACATCAGCAACACGTTCGACCAGGAGAACACCGCTGCCAACGGCGCCGCCTCGGTGGCGGCGGGGGGCGACATCTCCGGCAGCACCGTCACCACCGGCACCGGCGACGCGGTGGGCACCGGCGCGGCCGCGGGTGAGTACAACGTGACCGGCAGCGGCAACGCCCTCGGCGACGGCAGCGCGGCCGGCAGCGGCAACGCGGTGGCCAACGGCGCCGGCAGCACCATCGGCAACGGCAACGAGGTCGCCAACGGCGCCCACGCGGTCCAGGGCAACGGCAACTTCCAGGGCACCGTCAGCGGCAACTCGCAGGTGGCCACCACCGGCGGCTCCGCCTCCAGCGACTCCTCGGACAACTCCGTGCACGACAGCGGCAACACCTCGCTGCACAGCTACGGCGCCGGCGCCACCAACACCATTGGCAACGGCAACACCAGCGCCACCGCCAACAACTCTGGCAACACGCACGACTCGCACAACGTCTCGGACTCCGGTAACACCGTGGACTCCGGCAACACCAGCACGAGCACCACCACGACCGACTCGAACGACGACAACGGCAGCACCCACATCGACCACAGCTCCGTGGGCAACAGCTACAGCAGCGTCCACGAGCAGGTGCACGTGGAAGTCCACGACGTGTTCCACGGTTTCGCGCACTGAGCAACTGCCAAGCATCTGAGTAACTGACTCAATCGAGTTACCCTTCTTTGGCCCACCCGGGTTTCCCGGGTGGGCCAAAGGCATGAGGAGGCAGTGATGCCGAGCGACTCGGCGGGGGGCACCGCCACAGGGGGCAGCACCAACCAGGCCGCGACCGGCGGCGTGGCTCCGGCCATCCAGGCGGTGGAGCTGGCGGTGAAGGCCGCCACCGCCTACCAGCGGCCGGATCTCGCGGCCCGGGCCCGGCAGGCCCTGCAGCGGCTGCACAACCCGCGGGTGCGGGTGCTGGTCGTGGGCGAGTTCAAGCAGGGCAAGAGCATGCTGGTCAACGCCCTGCTGAACGCCCCGATCTGTCCGATCGACGACGACATCTCGACGTCGGTGCCGACCGTGGTGCGGTACGCCGAGACCCCGTCGGTGACCCTGGTCCGCGCGGCCCGGATCAGCGGCGAGGACGACGAGCGGGAAGAGCGCACCCAGGTCCCGGTGGAGAAGCTGGCCGACTACGTGTCGGAGGCGGGCAACCCCGGCAACCACGCGGGCCTGAAGTACGCCGAGGTCGGGGTGCCGCGGCACATCCTGGCCGACGGCCTGGAACTGGTGGACACCCCCGGGGTGGGCGGGCTCGCCTCGGTGCACGGCTCGGCCACCATGGCCATGCTGCCCAGCGCGGACGCGATCCTGCTGGTTTCCGACGCCGCCGCCGAGTACAGCCGCCCGGAACTGGAGTTCCTGCGCCAGGCCGGGCGGATCTGCCCCAACGTGGCCTGCGTGGTGACCAAGATCGACCTCTACCCGCAGTGGCAGCGGATCACCGAGCTGGACAAGGGCCACCTGGCCTCGGTGGAGATCGACGCCGAACTGCTGCCCATCTCCTCGGTGCTGCGGCTGCACGCGGTCCAGGCCGAGGACCGGCAGCTCAACCTGGAGTCCGGGTTCCCGGCCCTGGTCTCGTTCCTGCGCGACCGGGTGGTCGGGCAGTCCGGGCGGCTGGCCAACCGGTCCGCGGCCAACGACGTGGTCACGATCGCGGGTCAGCTGGCCGCGGGCATGCGCGCGGAGCTGTCCGCCACCGAGGACCCGGGTGAGGCGAGCCGGCTCATGGCCGAGCTGGAGCGGGCCAAGCAGCGGGCCGCCGACCTGCGCACCACCAGCTCCCGCTGGCACCAGGTGCTGAACGACGGCATCGCCGACCTGAACGCCGACGTCGACTACGACCTCCGGGACCGGATGCGGAGCATCGTCCGCGAGGGCGAGAAGATCGTGGACGGGGTGGACCCGGGCAAGGTCTGGGACCAGTTCGCCCTGCAGGTCGAAGACCAGGCCGCCGCGGCCGCGGCCGCGAACTTCCTGTGGGCCAGCGAGCGGGCGCGCTGGCTGGCCGGCCAGGTGGCCGAGCTGTTCGCCGAGGACGGGGCCCGGTCGCTGCCGGACCTGCCCGACAGCACCGGCCCCGACCTGCCCGACCTGATCGGCGAGATGGAGGATCCGGGCGGGGAGAAATTCGGCGCCGGCCAGCGGGCGTTCGTCGGCCTGCGTGGTGGGTACATGGGCACCCTGATGGCCGGCATGTACTCCACCTTCATGGGCCTGACCTTGCTAAACCCGTTCTCGGCCGCGGCCGGCCTGCTCATGGGCGGTAAGATGATGCGGGATGAGAGCAAGCGTCTCCTGGAGCGGCGTCGGATGGAGGCCAAGAACACCGTGCGCCGCTACGTGGACGACGTTTCGTTCCAGGTCGGCAAGCAATCGCGGGACATGCTGCGGCATGTGCAACGGGAGCTCCGTGACCATTTCATGGCCCGCAGTGACGAGCTGGTGCGGTCGGCGCAGGAGTCGCTGATCGCGGCGGAACGTGCCTCTCAGACCGGGGAAGCAGGGCGCCAGCAACGCATCGCCGACCTTCGGGCGGAGCTCGAGCGGATCGGGGCCCTGGAAAAACAGGGGCAGGCACTGGTGCCTGCCGGGGACTAGGTTGGGATCCTGGCTGCGGTAACCAGTACGTCGAACCTGTCCGGGACGGCTCGCCAGCTGCTCCAGCGGGCTATCGAGGCCTACCGGGACGCGCCCCAGACCCAGCGCTGGCTGCGCGGGGAACTGGAGCGGATCGACGCCCCTCTGCAGGTGGCCATCGCCGGCAAGGTCAAGGCCGGGAAGTCGACGCTGCTCAACGCCATGGTCGGCGAGATGGTGGCCGCCACCGACGCGGCCGAGTGCACCAAGCTGGTGACCTGGTACCAGTACGCCAGTTCGCCCCGGCTGACGATGTTCCCGAAGCAGGGCAGCCCGCATCCGCTGCCCGCCAGCCGCCGTGACGGCCGGCTGATCATCGACCTGAACGGCACCCCGGTCGAGGAGGTCGACCGGCTGGTGGTGGACTGGCCGTCCCGGCGGCTCCAGGCCACCACGCTGATCGACACCCCCGGCATCGGGTCGATGACGACCGAGAACTCCGAGCGGTCGGCGGCCTTCCTGCTGCCCGAGGACGAGCCCGCCGCCGCCGACGCGGTGGTCTACCTGATGCGGCACCTGCACGCCACCGACTACGAGTTCCTGGAGGCGTTCAGCGAGTACGGCACGGCCCGGGCCAGCGGGCTGAACGCGATCGCGGTGCTGTCCCGGGCCGACGAGATCGGCGGCGGCCGCCTGGACGCCCTGCAGTCCGCCCGCCGGGTGGCCACCCGCTACCGGTCCGATCCCCGGATGCTCGGCCTGTGCCAGGACGTGGTGTCCGTGGCCGGGCTGCTGGCCCAGGCCGGCCGGACGCTCCGGCAGGACGAGTTCCAGGCCTTCGTGGCGCTGGCCGGCACCTCCCGCGACGACGCCGACGCCCTGCTGATCTCGGTCGACCGGTTCCTGGTGTCCGGGCCGCGCGAGGACGCCCTGCTCTCCATCGACACCCGGCGGGCCCTGCTGGAACGGTTCGGCCTGTTCGGCGTGCGGCTGGCCACGACCCTGGTCCGGCAGGGCAGCGACAGCCCGGACCTGCTCGCCGCCGAAATGGTCCGGCGCAGCGGGCTGGACGACCTGCGTACCTCCCTGACCAGCCGGTTCACCGAGCGCCGGGATCTGCTCAAGGCCCGGTCGGCGCTGATGGCCGTCGATCACGTGCTGCGCCGCGAGCCGTTGCCGCAGAGCCGTTCGCTGCTGGCCGAGGTCGAGCGGATCCTGGCCGGCAGCCACGAGTTCGTCGAGATGCGGCTGCTGACCGCCATCCGCTCCTCGTCGGTGGCGATCCCCGACGCCTACCGGGCCGAGGCCGAGCGCCTGCTGGGTGCGAACGGGGCCAGCCCGGCCCAGCGGCTCGGCCTGGTCGACGACACCGACGCCCAGATGCTGCGCGCGGTCACCGTGGAGACCCTGGAGCGGTGGCGGCGGATCAGCGAGCACCCGGTCTACGCCCGGGCCTTCAAGGACGCCGCCCGCACCGTGGTCCGCAGCTGCGAAGGCATCCTCTTCGACCTGCCCGAGTAACGCCGGCTGGGGCCGCAGGCCGAGGCTGAACCCGGGCTCGCGGCCTCGACCTTCGATCAATAAATGAACCCTCACGGCGACGGCGGCCAGCGCGGAAGCGGCGATCAGGCCGGGAGAGCCCGGGCCGCCGCTACCGGCCCGCTGACCCGCGGTCCCGCCCGGCGTGCTCCGCGGCGCGCTGGTCCAACCGCGTGAGCCCGATCCGGCGGAAGATCACGTAACCGAGCCGGGCGGCCAGGACGGCGACCAGCGTGGGGCGGTGTACGCCGGTCCGGACCGCCGCGGTCCAGCCGTCACCGCGACGTCGCCAGACGCGGACCACCGCGGCGATCACCCAGGTCGCCTCGGCCGCGATCAGGACCACGGCGGCCACGGCGTGAGCGAGCAGGCCCAGCACGACCCAGCCCCGCTCCTCGGCCGGCACCTGATCATCGGTCAGGTAGGCCAGCTCGCGTCGCTGCCGCTCCGGGCGGCCGGACGAGGCATCCTCCATGGCCCCCAGTATGCGCACCGGCGCCCGCCGCCCGGTCCGGGCGGGGACCATGCTCCACCTCTACGAACCACGCGGCTGGGGCACCCGCGCCGACGGGTGAGGCCGCCGGTCAGCTGATGTCGCGCCGGATGGTGGTCCGGCCGGCCACCAGGGCCAGCAGCACCCCGAGCCCGGCGACCAGGGCCGCGGCCCCGACGAACGGCAGGGGTGACTGGCCGGAGACCGAGAACCCCGGGCCGAACGCGGCCGAACCCAGCCGCGTGCCGCCCAGGGTGGCCGCGGCGGTGTAGGGCAGGTACGGGCGAACCGCCTGGACCGTGCCGCCCAGGATGGTCTCGACCACCAGGCACCAGGCGAACACCACGATGACGCCGGCCAGCTGGGAGCGGATCAGCGCGCCGACCCCCACTCCGGCCGCGGCGAACAGGGCGGCGGCCAGGCCCGCGCCCAGGATGTGGCCGGTCAGCACCCCCGCGCTCAGGGTGACGTGATCGCCTTTGGCCGCCACGAAGATCAGGCCGACGCCGGTGGCCACGACCCCGGCGGCCAGGCCGTACAGGGCCCCGGCGGCCGCGGCCGCGGTGGCCTTGGCCGCCAGCACCCGGCCCCGGGCCGGGGTGGCCAGGTAGGTCAGGGTGGCGCTGCCGTGCCGGAACTCGCCGGTGCTGGCCAGGACCCCGAGGATGGCCGCGAAGACCAGGGCGATCCCGGTGGCGGTGGTGACCGAGCCGAGCCCGGTCGCGGTCGAGACCGGTCCCACCCGGTCACCGGCCCGGGCCGCCTGGAGCGCGGCGAACAGCGCGGTCACCGCGACCGCGGCCAGGGCCAGGCCGTAGCTGACCCGCATGGTGCGGAGCTTGAGCAGTTCGGTGCCGATCAGCCGGCCGGGTCGCCGGCCGAGTCGCCGGACGATCAGCCGGGGGCCGGAACCGCTGGTACTGCTGGTACTGGTTTCCATGGGTTCGATGCTGCCCGGCCGCGGCGGCCCTGTCGTCGGGCCAGCTACGGCTCTGGCGCTACGTCATCGGGGGTAGCCCCGGGCCGGCCGGTACGCCCCCGAGAGCACCCGGGTTCAGCCGGCCGGCACGGCCGCATCCGGGGCCATGCCGGTGCTCTCGAAGATCCGGTAACACCCACCGCCGGCCCGCTTGGCCTCGTACATGGCCAGGTCGGCCCGGGCCAGCAGGCTGGGCAGGTCGCGGCAGTCCGCGCACTCGGCGATGCCGACGCTGAGCGTGAACACCACCGGCGACCCGTCGGTCCCGGCCACCCGGGCGGGCGGGCCGGTCAGGCTGGCGGCCAGCTGGGCGGCCCGGGTGCTGGTGGTGCCGGGAATGATGATGATGAACTCGTCGCCGCCGTACCGGCCCGCGATGTCGTTGGCCCGGACGTGCTCCCGGCAGGACCGGGCCAGGTCGGTCAGCACCCGGTCGCCGACGGCGTGCCCGTGGACGTCGTTGATCTCCTTGAAGTGGTCGACGTCGATCATCAGCGCGACCAGCGGCTGGCTGACCCGCTGGGCGTGCGCGAACGCGCCCTCGGCCAGCTCCATGAAGTGACGCCGGTTGTACAGGCCCGTCATTCCGTCGATGGAGGCCAGCTCGGCGTACCGGGTCGCCAGCCGGCCGTTGTCGCGCAGGGCGGCGAACTGGCGGGCACTGACCAGCACGGTCAGCACGACCGCGCCGACCAGCACGCCCCCCAGTGGGTTGAACGCCACGTCGTGCAGGCCGAGCAGGATCAGCAGCAGATAACTGCCGGCCACGGCCAGATAGGGCAGGGCGCTGGGCCGGGGCGCGGGCACCGACGGCAGCGGGGTGGTGTCGCCACCCGGGCCGGCCTGCAGCTGGCTGCCGGCCGCTACGAACAAGATGGTCAGCGCCACGTACCAGAGGGTGTCGACCGGGTCGCCGCCGATGTACGTGGAGTGCACGATGATGTAGTTGTAGGTGACGTCGGCCGCGATGAAGACCAGCAGGCCGCCGGCGAAGATCCGCAGCGGCACCACCGAGCGCCGGGGCGCGCCCCGCCACAGCAGCGACAGCACCCCGAACAGCAGCAGCATGTCGCCGACCGGGTAGGCGAAGGTGACCAGGTCCTGCAGGTCGAAGTCGGCCCCCCGCACGGCCGGACCGAGGATCAGGTACCAGATGAGGGTGACGCCGCCGATGAACACGGTGCCGGTGTCCAGCAGCAGCCGCAGCCGCTCGGACCGGGTCCGGCGCCGGGACGGGAACGTCATCAGGCCGATGACGGCGACCACGTAGAAGCTCAGGTAGGCGGCGTCGGCCCAGGTCGGGTACGGCTTCTTGTGCAGCACGACCTCATAGAACAGCTGCAGCAGGTCACCCAGCAGGTAGAGGGCCAGCGCCACCGCGAGCAGCCGCCAGGTCCGGCAGACCCGGCGGCCCAGGTCCTTGCGCTGGGAGACCCGCCAGGCGCAGAACACCGCGGCCCCGTTCA
Organism: uncultured Actinomycetes bacterium; assembly: GCA_963828445.1. Taxonomy (GTDB): domain Bacteria; phylum Actinomycetota; class Actinomycetes; order Streptosporangiales; family Streptosporangiaceae; genus Bog-532. The sequence continues at coordinate 5,461 of CAWHFP010000014.1, read as the reverse complement.
CCGGGACGTAGGCCAGGTCCCCGATCAGGGCCTGGTGGGCGTGGCCGCCCCAGCGGAAGATCTGCCACAGGCCGTAGGCGACCAGCATCAGGACGGCGGCGATCAGGGTGGTCGCTCCGGTCAGGCCCACGACCCGCCGGGCCAGCCAGTCCACCCGGTGGTATTCGGCCCGCAGCCAGACGCGCCCGTGATCGGCGGCGGTGCGCGCGGGAGCGGGCGGGCCGGCCATGGGATACGGGTACGGGACCGGGCTCCGGCGCAGCGCCAGCCCGTCGCGCTCGCGCAGCCAGTCGGTGAACACGGTGGCCGCCATCGGCTTGCCGAGCAGGAAGCCCTGGCCGATGTCGCAGCCGAGGGCCTTGAGCTCGGACCGGACTGCCTCCGACTCGACCCCTTCCGCCACCACCTTGACCCCGAGTTGGTGGGCCAGGTCGATGCTGGTCCGCACGATCGTGCGGAAGCTGGTGTTGCTGGTCATCGGCCGGACCAGCGACATGTCGAGCTTGAGCTCGTCCACCGGCCAGTCGCCCAGGCTCTCCAGCGAGGCGAAGCCGGTGCCGAAGTCGTCCAGCGCGACCCGCACGCCGAACTCGGCCAGCTGGGCGAAGAAGCTCGAGCTGACCGCGACCGTGCGGGTCTGCTCGCTGACCTCCAGGGTGAGCATGCGCCCGGGGACCTGCTCCTGGTGCAGCAGGTCGGCGATCAGGGCCGGGAACCCCGGATCGGCCACCGATTCCGGCCCGACGTTGACCGAGACCGGAATGTCCCAGCCCGCCGCGGACCAGCTCCGCTGCTGGGCCAGCGACCGCTGCAGCATCAGCCGGGTCAGCTCACCCATCAGGCCCAGCCGGCTGGCCAGCGGGGTGAACAGCACCGGCGACAGCGTGCCCAGCTCGGGGTGCTCCCACCGGGCCAGCGACTCGGCCGCGACCACCCGCCCGGAGGACAGCTCGACCTCGGGCTGGAAGTAGGCCACCAGTTGCCCGTCCCGCAGGGCCTGCGGGAACTCGGCCAGCAGCCGCGCCGCCACGTCTTCGGCTTTGACCGCCATCCCCCGCCGCTCCCCAGATGACCTCAGGTGACTCCGATCCCAGTAAACACACTGTAACTACTGGTGGCCCATTGTGAGCAGCCCACGCCGTGATCACAATCGGGTGAATATGGTTCCAGGCCGGGTCAGCTGGGGAGCCGGCTGGGTCAGCTGCGGACCGAGGCGAAGAACTGACGCAGATCCTGGACGACCAGGCCGGGGTCGGTGTGGGCCGCGTAGTGGCCACCGCTCGGGTAGTGGTTCCAGGACACGATGTTGCCGTGGGCCCGTTCCGCGAAGGCGCGGACCGAGGCCAGGTCGCCGGGGAACTGGGCCACCCCCATGGGCACCGTGGTCGGTCCGGTGGCGGGCTCCTCCCGGGCCGCGTCGGCGTAGATCCGCAGGGCGGTGCCCGCGGTCCCGGTGAACCAGTGGATCGACACGTGGGTCAAGATCGCGTCGTCGTCCAGCCCGTAGGGCTGCATGGCCTGCGCGTTCCACCCGAGCAGGCCGGCCGGCGAATCGGTCAGCGCGTGGGCCAGCGTCTGCGGGGCCTGCCCCTGCACGGTCCCGTAGGCGGCGTGGTGCTGCTGGTAGTCCACGAAGGCGTCGAACGCGGCCCGGTCCTCGGCCGACAGCGACGCGATCAGGTCCGGGTCGTCCGGCGGCGGGGCCCAGGCCTGGGTGACGTGCACCCCGGCCACGGCGTCGGGGGCGATCCGGCCCAGTTCCGGGGCGATGAACGAGCCCCAGTCGTTGCCGGCCGCCCCGTACCGGTGGTAGCCGAGCCGCCGCATCAGCACGGCCCAGGCCCGGGCGATCCGCCGCGGGCCCCAGCCGGAATCGGCGGTGGGCCCGGAGAAACCGGACCCGGGCAGGGACGGCACCACCAGATCGAAGGCCAGCGACGGGTCCAGGCCGTGGGCCCGGGGGTCGCTGAGCGGGCCCAGCACCTCGAGGTATTCGGCCACCGAACCGGGCCAGCCGTGGCTCAGGACCAGCGGCAGCGGATCCGGTTCGGGCGACCGTACGTGCAGGAAGTGCACCCGGCTGCCGTCGATGGTGGTGGTGAACTGCGGGTACGCGTTGAGCCGGGCCTCCTGGGCCGGCCAGTCGAAGCCGTCGCGCCAGTATTCGGCCAGGGGCCGCACCACCGCGAGCGGCAGCCCGTACCCGGCGTCATCCAGCCCCGGGGTCCAGCGCGTCCGGTCGAGCCGGTCCCGCAGGTCGGCCCGGGGCAACGCCGGGACGTCGACCCGGAACGTTTCGATCTCCTTATCGGTCATGGCCATACAGGGGTGACGATCCCCGGTCGCACAATTAATCGGTCGAAGGTCACTTCGCTGCCTCCCGGGTCAGCTCGCCGTGCCGTCAGGCCGGGTTCCGCTCGGTCCCGGCGCCGATGACGCGAGCGTGGCCGCCTGGGACCGCGGTCGGCCCGGTCTGTACCCACTCTGGCCTGCGAAGACATGGTTTAAAGATCAACTAAAGCGACTTGGAGCACCGAAACATGAAATTAACCTGTACGTAGCCACAAAATGAGATTCACTGTTCCTTGGGGGGCATGAACAAGGCTGGCCGTGGCGACCGTTTCTTCCGCTTCACGGCCGCCACCAGGCTCAGGTCTTCCCGCATCCCGCACTGAGCGTGCAAGCGATTGCTGGCGAGCGACCGAGGAGCACGATGCTGGTGACTTCAGGCCCGGCTGGTCATACCCGGGCCACCCGGTAGATGACGGCGACCGAGGCGCGGCCGCACAGCGGCGTGCCCGCCGCCGCGAGCCGGGTGGCCGCCGAGATCAGCGCCGAGCCGGGTGCGGGCCTGCTGCTGGACATCACCGGGCCGGGCGGCTGCGGCAAGACCCCGGTGCTGGAAGCGGCCGCGCGGGCTTACGCCGAGGGCGGCGTGCCGGTCGTCCGCGATGTCCCGGCCGCCGGGGTCGCCGGGACCGACCAGGGCGCCGGGGGCGCCGGTCTGGCGGACCGTGCCGATCCTCATCGACGACGCGCACCTGCTGGACGAGGCCCAGCTGGCCGCCCTGCGTCAGCTGGCCGGCGCCCCGGGCCAGCGGCTGCTGGTCGCGCACCGGCGGTGGCCGGCCAGCCCGGCGCTGACCGCTCTCGGCACCGCGCTGACGGCCCGCCGCCCCCCGATCGTGCTCGGCTACCTGGACCGGGCGGCCATCGCCGACCGGGTCGCCGAACTGCTCGGCACGCCGTGCCCGGAGCTGCTGGCCCGGCTGATGTACGAGCAGACCACGGGCCTGCCGGTGCTGCTCGACCAGCTGGTCACCGGGCTGCGGGACAGCGGTCAGCTGACCGCGGACGCCGTGCGCCACCTGGTCCCGCGGACCCGGCTGGACGTCCCGGCCGGGGTCCGGGAGCAGCTGCGTTACGTGCTGGAAGCCCTGCCCGCCGAGGTCCGGGACGTGCTGTTCGCGGCCACGCTCAGCACCGGCGGCGACGCCGAGACCCTCGGCCACCTGCTGGAGACCGACGGCCCGGCCGTCGACCGGGCCCTGCAGGCGGCCCAGGCCACCGGGCTCATGACCGACCAGGGCACGGTGGTGCCGCTGGTCGGCCGGCTGCTGCTCCGGCTGACCCCGGCCGCCTACACCAACCGGATCTGCGAACGCCTGGCCGAGCTGCAGCTGAGCCGGGGCGGCTCGATGCTGCCGGTGGGCCAGGCCCTGCTGCGGACCAGCGCCCGGGGTGCTCAGGTAGCCGAGACGCTGCAGGCGGCGGGGCAGGAAGCGCTTGGTTCCCATCCCGATCTGGCCAGCCGGCTGTTCGCGGCCGCGGCCGCGGCCGGGGCCCAGTCGCCGGCTCTGCTGGCCGGCCGGGCCGACGCGGCCGCCCGCTGTGGCCGGCTCGACGAGGCCCTCCGCCTCGCGGACGAGGCCCTGGTCACCGACTCGCTAACCGCTGCGGCCGGGGACGGCGAGCCCTCCGCCGAACGGACCCGGGCCCTGGGTATCACCGCCGCCGTGCTGGCCCACCGCGGCATGCTGGCCCGGGCCGCCGAGCTGTACCGGCTGACCGACTCCCCCGCCAGCGGAGCGGGCTACCCGGTGATCGCGGTGCCGGTGCTGGCCGGCATCGGCGCCCTGGCCGAGGCCCAGAAGGTCCTGGCCAGCTGCCCCGGCCACACCGAGAACACGCCGACCCTGCTGAACGGGATCGAGTCGCTGATCGCCCACGGCGTCGAGGAGTCGGTCACCGGCTCGTCGGTGGTGGCGTTGTCCCAGCTGAGCCGGGCCGCGAGCCTGCTCGAGTCGGCCGGCAGCACGCCGCTGCTGCCGGACACCCCGGCGGCGCTGGCCGCGCTGGTGGCCATGCACGCGGGCGAGTTCGCGGCCGCGGCCTCCGTGCTGCGGCGAGCCACCTCGGCCCGGTACGGTGGCCGGCTGGCCGGGACCCGGCACCAGCTGCTCCTGGGGTTCCTGGCCATGCTGCGCGGGCACGCGGGCGACGCGCACGCCCTGCTGGCCGCGGCCGGCGCGGGCGCGGGCCGGCCCGCGCTGGAGCCCCGCGACGAGCTGTTCGCGGCCGCCATCGAGGTCGGGCTGGCCCGGCGCGAGGGCGACCTGTCCGCCCTGCAGCGCGGCTGGTCCCGGGCCCGCGAGGCCATGCTCCAGCACCCGGTCGACCTGTACGTCCTGCTGCCGCTGGGTGAGCTGGCCGTGGCCGCGGCCCGTCTCAGCGAGCAGTGGTGGATCGAGCCCCACCTGCGCCAGGCCGACGTGCTGCTGGAACAGCTGGGCGAGCCCGCGTTGTGGCGGGTGCCGTTGCACTGGTCCGGCGTGCACGCCGCGATCGCGGCCGAATCCCCGCAGGAGGCCCGGCGGCACGTGGCCGCGCTGACCGAGGCGGCCAGCGCCAGCCCGTACGCGGCCGTGCTGGCCGAGGCGGCGGTCTGCTGGATGCGGGTGCTGGCCGGGACGGCCGAGGTGGACCAGGTGGTGGCGACCGCCCGCCAGCTGGCCGCGGCCGGATCCGGAGCCGAAGGGGCCCGGCTGGCCGGGCAGGCGGCGATCCGGGCCACCGACCGCAAGGCCATGGCCGTCCTGCTCGAGTGCGCCCGGGCGATCCGGCCGGAGGCACCTGCGGGCGCGGCCCAGGCCGCCCCGGTGCCGCCGCCGGCTCCCGCCGAGGGCACGGTGCCCGCGGCCGTGCCGGTGCCGGGGGGTGGGACCGAACTGGCCGAGGCGCCCCCGGACGCCGTCCTCAGCGCCCGCGAGCAGGAGATCGCCCGCCAGGTGCTCACCGGCCTGACCTACAAGGAGATCGGCGCCCAGCTGTTCATCTCGGCCAAGACCGTGGAGCACCACATGGCCCGGATCCGCCGCCGCCTGGGTGCCCAGAGCCGCCGCGAGCTGTTCGGCCAGCTCCAGGTCATGCTCAACTCCGACTAAGCCCGCCACTGACCTGG
>CAWHFP010000013.1:0-120689 GCA_963828445.1 uncultured Actinomycetes bacterium | reverse complement strand
CGGGCGCCGCGGCGTCCCGGCGCGGTTTCGAAATGGCCTCAGGTGGCCTCGGCGGGCCCCGGCGGCTTGGGAGCTAACGGGCGAAACTGCTAAAAAGCTTGTAGATCTGTCTGACTCCGGACATCCGGGACGACGGCACGTCTTCGGGGCTGGCCACCGGCGCACGCCCGGGGGATGGCCGCCGGGCTTCCCCTGATGGCCGCTCGATCTGCCTGGTCCCGCACCCGCCATCATGGAAGGCCCAACGCCTTGCGCAGCAAACTTCCCCTCCGTCCCGCCCTGGCCGTCCTCGCGGTTCCGGCCGCGGCGCTACTGATCAGTGCCTCGGCCAGCGCCGCGCCCGCCACGCCGGCCGCCGCCAGGGCGCAGGCCGCGTCCACCGCGGCGACGAGCGTCCACACCCATCCGCTCGAGCTGCTGCACGGTGTGAAGCCAGCCGGGATCACCAACTCGCCCCTGTCCACCACCAACCCCGCCTACAGCAGCAACTGGTCCGGGTACGTGGCCACCGGCAACACCTCGACCGCCGGGTTCCGCTACGTGCAGGCCACCTTCACCGTCCCGTCGGTCAACTGCACCACGACCCCGGACGCCGCAGTAGGGGCCTGGGTGGGCCTGGACGGAGTGAACTACAACTTCACCGGTGACTCCCCCTCGGTCGAGCAGGACGGCATCGCCGCCGAGTGCGACAGCGGGACGCCCTCCTACTACGCCTGGTACGAGAGCTATCCGAGCGACGCGGTGGAGGCGAACATCACCATCAGTCCGGGCGACGCCATCGAGGCCTCCGTCTTCTGGAACGCGAACGCGCCGGCCTCACAGCGGTACGACTACCAGCTGACCGACGTCACCACCGGGGCCAGCCTCAATACCCTCCAGCCGTGTGGCGGCTCGTGCCACATCTCCTCGGCCGAGGTGATCACCGAAGCGCCGGCCGACGCGACCGGCGCCGTCTTGCCGCTGGCTGACTACGGCCTCGTGAACTACGAGAACCTCGCGGTCACCGACCGGTCCGGCCAGCGCGCCGGGTTCACGTCGTCCGACTGGAAGAACACCGAGGTCATCCAGGAGAACAGCGCGAACCAGATCGTGTCCACGCCCAGCAGTCTGTACGGCGGCTTGGCCTTCAGCACCGATTGGGAGCGCGCGAGCTGATCTGAGCTCCCGGCACCCGCGCGGCGGCCCTTCCCGATCAGGGGAAGGGCCGCCCACGCGTTCGTCCCCGGGCTCCCGGCCGCGTTGCCGCCAGCGCGGGCGGAGCGATACTTGGCCGCACAGCCGGGGCCGCAGCGCACAGGGGAATTGCGATGTACGAGCCGTGTCCGGCCACCGGCCCAGTCCAGGAACCTCAGCCCATCCAGCCGCCGCGCTCAGTGCTCAACGCGGTCAAGCTCATGTACGCCGGCGCTGCGGTCGAGGTGGTGGCCGTGATCGTGGCCCTGGTGTTCAGGAGCAGCTTAAAGTCGGTCATCCTGGCCAGCCACCCGCACTACACCGCGGCGCAGCTGCACACCGCGGAGGGTGCCCGGACCATCCCTCTTATCGTCGGCGGCCTGATCGCGATAGGCCTGTGGCTCTGGATGGCCTGGGCCAACGGCAAGGGACTGAACTGGGCCAGGATCCTGTCGGCCGTCTTCTTTGCCATCAACACCTCTGGACGCCCTTGTCGCGCTCTTCCTGGTCAAGGACGGCGTCGCCACCGAAATCATCGGCGCGGTCATCTGGCTCATCGGCCTTGCCGCGATCGTGCTCCTGTTCAGCAAGGAGTCCCGGCCGTTCTACACCGAGAAGCCAGCCACCCTGGGGACGTGAGCGGCCTCACAGCGAATACGCCTGCCCCGGACCCGGGGAGTCAGCTGGCTCGGCCGGGTCAGCTCGTGCGAGCGCGGCGGTGTAGCGGGCCAGCAGCTCACCGGCTGCCAGCAACTCCAGGTGCTCGGTCACGGTTCGCGGGCATCACTGGTCGCGCGGTAGCGGCCCGACATCTCCTGGTATGTCGTCGCCGACGGTGACGTGTCTTCCATGGCGCGGGTACCTGCTCGTCTCGTCCGATCTGATCGGATCAAGGATGGCGCATCCGTGCCGCGCTCGGTGCGTTCGGCCGGATTCGCTGCTGTTCAGACCGCTCGTACTTCGGTGAGCCGCTTGGCGGCGAACTGGTCGGTCCCGCTGGGGTCCCAGCAGACGGCGGCTTCCCAGGCGGCCCGCGCCTGCGCGGCGATGTCGTAGGCGCGGGCGTCGAGACCGGCGGCGTTGTGCGGCAGGGCCAGGTCGAGGTCGGGCACGTCGACGTGCGACTCGTCCCAGTCGATCATCGTGACGCGGTCCGCGGTCATGCGGATGTTGCCCGGGTTGGGGTCGCCGTGGACGACGCACGTCGGGCGGCCGGCGAGCCGCGCCCACGCGGCCCGGCACCGGGCCACGCCGTCGGGCGGCATCGCGCCGAGGTCGACCCTGGTCCCGGTCTCGGCCTGCAGAAAATCGGTCGACGATCGCCAGCCCGGGCGCTGGGGCCAGCCCGGTGTCAGCCGATGCAGCTGGCGGAGGGTGCCGGCGACGCGACGCCAGTCGGCTTCGGTCTCGGGCGGTCCGCCCTCCACGTAGGTCATCACCACCAGGCCGCCGGCGAAGAGCTGGCCGTCCGTGGCCGGGATCGGCACCGGCACCGGCATCCCGGCCCGGTCCAGGTGCCGCAGCAGGCCGGTCTCCCAGGCCAGATCGGCGTCGCTGCGCTGGCCGAGACGACCGACCGCGCGGTGCCCGCTGACGCGCACGCTCCACACCTCGTTGACGCCAGCCCCGCCCGTGAGCGGTTCGACGCGAACGACGTCGTCACCCCACTGCTCCAGCGCCTCCCATCCCACCGGCCACATGTTCGCAGAGGGTCACGAAGCGCTCAACGAATTAAACCCGCCTCAAGCCCGGTCCCGACCCGGTCCCGCCGGGCCGGGACGGCCGGTCCAGTTCGCGCGGCGCGGCCACCGGGGAGCTACCGCACCGCAGGTCGCGGGCTAAAGCCGCCCCGGAGCAGACGCGTTCCCCTGCCGTCCCGGCCCTGGCTCTGGCTCTGGCGGTCAATGCGTCCAGTTCTGCTCCGCATCCCATCACTGGAGTGGGCGCTGATCCTGTCATCTCAGGGGAGCTGCGGGATCGTTGAACTTCTCACGCGACAGCGAGCGCGGCCTCGGATTTGCCTGCCGGGGTTCTCCGGGTCTATGGGTCTCCATTCAGACCAGTTTGCACACCGAAAAAGACAGGCCACTTGGCCCCACATATGGTCACCCCACATCGATAGCCGCAGGCACGATCAGTACTCGACCGGCATATGCATGATCCAAATTATCCCACTTGCCTGCCGAAAAGCGCTGGTCATATCTGTACGAGATAAATTACGCAGCGCACCGCCCGGAGCCATCCACCCACGGATCACACCCCAAGTTAGGCGTACCTGCTCGGAGCGTACGGTGAGAATATCTCCGGAAAGGAGATCCTGATGTATTACATGCTGTACTTCCTGATTCCGCTTTTCATCGTGCTCGTCTGGGCGGTCGTGTACGACTGGCGTCGGCGTCACGTCCCCAGCCACGATATCGAATCTGCGGCCGGAAAGACCCGGGCGGACGCGGATGCCCGTCGCGTGGGTGGCGGCCATTGATCCCCGCTCAGCTGTTAATGAGCCGGGGTAATGATCATCGATCTCTCCTTCCTGGCCACCTATTCGCGCGGGAGGTCACTCCGCGCGTAAAAGGGCACCCGTGGAGAGCGCATGATTTGAACCGGGGGCTTTCTTTGGCCACGTCTGACCGTACTCACGAGCGTCTGGCCGCTCCCGCTTTGCTGCCAAAATCGGACCCGGCATCTCTGAGATCGACCGGGGTGGCGGAGTCGGTGGATCAGTCGGCGGCTCGCGATCAAGTCTGGGCGGAAGATGCCGGAGTGGGACATGGCGTCTAACGACCTTTAATCGCGGGGGTTGCGGGATGGCGCCGGCCGCGCAGGTGTCTGGGCTCACGTCCGCGGCCTTGCCATGGCGCCGTGAGATTCCGCAGTCAGTCCGTGTGAGGATGGCCGGGTGTCACATCGTGTGCCGGGTGTCGATCCTGCCCGTGTTGCCCGGTGGTGCGCGGAGCATCTCGGCAGTCCGCCCGTGGCCGAGCTGTTCACGGCCGGGCACCTGTCCGCGGTGATCGGGCTGCGGCTGGCTGATGACCGCGAGGTGGTGGTCAAGGTGCGTCCGGGCTCGCCCCGGATAGCGGCCTGCGCCGAAGTCCAGCGCCGCATGTTCGAGTCCGGGTATCCGTGTCCCGCGGTGCTGTCTGGTCCGGTCCCGTTCGGCGGCGGTGTGGCCACCGCCGAGGCCTGCGTGCCCGGTGGCGCCGTGCTGCCGGGCGCTGACCATGCCTCCCGGGTATCTGCTGAGGCATTCGCGCGCCTGATCAGGCTGGCCCCCCGCCCGGGTGAGGTGCCGGCCCTGGACCCGGCACCGTCCTGGGCGGCGTGGAACCACGCTGAGCCCGGGCTGTGGCCACGCCCCGACGAAGCTGACATCGACCTCAACCAGGCCGGCGGCCCGGAGTGGATCGACCAGGCCGGGCGCCGGGCCCGGGACCGGCTGCGAGCAGGCGCGCCCGGGGCCGTGATCGGTCATTGCGACTGGCTGGCCAGCAACGTGCGCTGGAAGGGTGACGAGCTCCTGGTGGTGCACGACTGGGACAGCATGGCTGCCGACAGTGAAGCTGTCCTGGCCGGTTTCGCGGCCGCCTTGCATTCGGCCGCCAGCCCGGATGAGCAGGCCACGATCGAGGAAACCGGCACGTTCCTCGACGCATATTGCGATGCGCGGGGCCAGCCATTCAGCGCAGACGAACGCCAGCTGTCCTGGGCGGCCGGTGTCTGGACGCGGGCCTATGACGCCAAGTATCAGCACGCGGCCGGGGAGGCAGTCGTATCGCTGTCCAGGCAGGAGGCTCGCGAGCGCCTCCGCCGGGCCGGGATCGGCTAAATAAAAGATCTTCAATGGCGGGGGCTGCCCTCATGCTCCCGGCATACCGCTGAGCAGAGCAGCCGCCACCATATGCGCACGAACTCAACCCGGTGGAGCTGGTCTGGTCGCATCTCAGGCGATCCCTGGCCAACCTGGCCAAACGCAATCTGGCCGAGCTGACCGCGCTGGTGAAGACCCGGCTGAAACGGATGTAGTACCGGCCCGCGCTCCTCGAGGGCTTCCTCACCAGCACCGGGCCTGGACCTCACGCCTTTTTGTAACCCCCACGATTAAGGATCGTTAGCTGCTGCCACTACCGGCTATTCAAGTACTTTTCGGAGCTTGAATCGAGAAAGTCTTTTAAGTACCCAAACCGGATCAAAAGTCTACATGTGCACCTAATGAGCGACATGGTCATGCGACAGGTCTTGCATGACTCGACTTAACAGTCTAAATTTGACCCTAATTCAACATTTGGGGGGCAAATGCCGAACTTCGAATATGACACTGAGCCGGTCGACGAGATGGAAGACGTTATGGGTGTCTTCTATGGAGGGCGCGGTCAAGTCGGCCAGCAGATCGTTGTCACCAATCGCAGACTGTTGCTCGGGCCAATTGATACAAAGATTGCTATGTCAATCGATACATACGTGCTTGGCAAGGCCGGCGGTCCAGGCGATCTGGTTAAGGATGTCCTGAGCAGTTACGCCCCCATGAAAAGAACAAACATATGGTTGCGGCATGTGGTAGGTGTGCAGTCGACAAATAACGCGAGTCTGTTCAAGGCGCCGGGACTAACCATCATGACCGATACTGAACAGCGGATAAATATTGGCATAGTAGCTACGCCGATGACGGCTAACCCTAGTAAGAAGAACAACGCCGTGCGTGATCGAGCCGTAGCGGTTATCCAATCAGCAATGATTGCAGCCAAGGCGGCTCCGCCGCGGTGACATATCTGGCTGCTAACCTAAGCAGCGATAATCGCTTGCGATCAGTTATCGCAGACGACAGACGCCGTTCAGGTGAGTTCGAAGCGTGGAGTAGTTGTTCGCCGCGGTGGCTCCCCGAAGTGGCTCCCGTGCCTAAGGCTGTCGACCCCCTGCTGGCCGAGATTTCGCGACTGCATGTCGGAGCGTTAAGACTGGGGCCGCTTGATCCCCCGCTCGTAGGCGAAGATCACCGCCTGGGTACGGTCGCGCAGGCCGAGCTTGGCCAGGATCCGGACGACATGGGTCTTGACCGTGGTTTCCGACAGGTGCAGGCGCTGGGCGATCTCCTTGTTGGTCGATCCGGTGGCCATTTCGGTGAAGACTTCGAGTTCGCGCGCGGTCAGCACGCCGAGCACGTCGGGTCCGGCCGCTTCGGCAGGTGCCGGTGACACGAAACCACCGGCGAAGGCGTCCAGGACGCGGCGGGTCGTACTCGGTGCCAGTATGGCGTCGCCGGTGGCGACGGACCTGATGCCCGACAGCAGCTCATCGGGCCGGGCGTTCTTGAGCAGGAAGCCGCTCGCGCCGGCCCGCAGACCGTCGAACGCATACTCATCGACGTCGAACGTGGTGAGTATGATCACCCGGGTCGGTGGGCTCACCGAGATGATCTTCCTGGTGGCCTCGATGCCGTCCATGCCGGGCATACGCACGTCCATGAGCACCACGTCGGGCCGGAGCCGCCCGGTCAGGCGGACGGCCTCGGCCCCGTCCGCGGCCTCGCCGATGACCTCGATGTCAGCCTGGGCGCTGAGAATCATGGCGAAACCGTGCCGGAGCAGCGGCTGATCGTCGGCCAGCAGGACCCGGATCGTCACTTGCCTGCCCTCTCAGCTCAGGTCCAGCTGGGCGGTGACGCGCCAGCCGGCTCCGTCTCGCGGCCCGGCGTCCACGTGACCGCCGAAGAGGCCGGCGCGCTCGGCCATTCCGCTGACGCCGTGGCCGACCGGGCTGGGCACCTGACCGCCCGGCAGCCCATCGTCATCGATCTGGAGCTCGACGCGCGGCCCCTGCCGGACTATCTGCACGACGATGTGCTGGACGTTCCGGCCGTGCTTGAGGACGTTGGTCAGGCTTTCCTGGACGATCCGGTACAGGGCGAGCTGAGCCGTGGGGAGCATGGTGCGCAAGTCGCCGGTAACGGCCAGCTCGACCGACAGCCCGGCCGACCGCACCATGGAAACCAGGTCGGCGAGCTGGTCCACGCCTGGGCTCGGGGCCAGCTCGGTGGCCTCACCGTTACGCAGGACGCCGAGCATCCGGTGCATCTCCGCGAGGGCCTGGCGGCCTACCTCGGACGCCTGGGTGATGGTGTCGCGGGCCTGAACCGAGGACTCGACCGCGGCCGCGGCGTCGTTCAAGGTGATCATCACTGACAGGCTGTGCGCGATGACGTCGTGCATCTCCCGGGCCATCCGGGCCCGCTCGGCCGCCACGGCCACCTGCGCGCGGCTGTCCCGTTCGCGCTCGGCCGTCTCCGCCCGCTGCAGCGCGGACACCAGATACGCCCGGCGCATCCGCACATAGATCCCGGCCACCCAGGCGGCGGTCACGGTGCCGGTGGACAGCAGGCCCGGTAGCAGGCGGTTGGACGCCGGTGCCCAGCGCATCACGGCCATGATGACGCCCACTTCGGCGATCACCACCGCGGACGCCAGAATCCACCGCCGGCGCTCGTAGGCACCCAGGCTGTACAAGGCCACCAGGAAGGCCACATCGCCGGTGGCCCGGACGCCTGCCAGCCACTGCGCCAGGCACACCGCCGCGATCAGGGCCGCGGCCCAGGCGGGCCACCGCCGGCGGAGCACCAGCGGCGCGGCCAGGAGCAGATCCCACTCCACCGCGCCCCTGGGCAGCGAGCCGAACGCGTCCACCAGCCCGGTCCCCGCGGCCACCGCGGCCGCGCCCGCGACGTCCATGACGAGCGGATGGCGGGCCAGCCGGCCCGCCCGCTCGGCCCGCTCCGACGGCGCTGGCCCGCGCCCCGGCCGGCCGTCAGCCATCCAGGAGGGCAGCAACGCAGAGGAGATGGGCATGGCCTCAGTATCCGCGGCTATGCATCTCGCCGGCGGAGCCCCCAGGCGGCAATGGCCAGGGCCGCGGCGACCCAGCCCACCAGCACCAGCAGGCCAACCCACGGCGACAGGCTGTAGGACGACTCCGGGATGCTGGTGGAGAAACTGGCCCCGGCCTGATCGGGCAGGAACTGAGCCACTTCCTTGCCCCAGTTGCCCAGCGCGTCCCCGAACAGGACCGGCAGCACCAGCACGACCGCGAAGTAAGCCACCAGGGCTCCCGGCGTGCTGCGCACGATCCAGCCCAGCGCGCCGCCGATCATGCCGACCAGCGTCAGATAGATCCCGGTTCCGATGACGACCCGCAGGACACCGGGGTCACTGAGCGAAAAGCCGGTCCGGTAATGGGACAGCAGCGCCTGCGCGCATACGAACGCGACGATCGAGATGGTGATCATCGACGCGGCGGTGACCGTGACGAACACCACCAGCTTGGCCCACAGCACCGGGAGCCGCCGCGGCACCGCGACCAGCGTCGACCTGATCATGCCGGTGCCGTATTCGCCCGAGACAAACAGGACACCCAAGGCGCCGATCAGCAGCTGGGCCAGGTAGTACCCCTGCAGGGTGGACGAGGGGGCGATGTCGTTGGCCTGGAGATTGTGGGTGAGATGCCGGGTGTTGTAGGCGACCACCAGAGCCAGGACGAGCATGCCCACGAGCGCCGCGCCGAGCACCGCCCAGGTGGAACGGAGCGTCCAGAATTTGATCCACTCCGATCTGATCACCCGGCGCAAGGTGACTGGCTGCGCCTCGGCGCCCGGTGCGGCCGACCGTGGAGCGGCCGGTGCGGTCACGGTCGCGGAGTTGCTCACGCGGCCACCCCGGCCGCCTGTGCGCCATGGCCGGTCGGGGAGCGGAAGTCGATCGAGTCCTCCGTCAGGGACATGTAGGCCTCCTCCAGCGACGCATCCAGCGTCGTCAGCTCGTAGAGCGTGATCTGCGCGGCGCCCGCCACCGTGCCGATGCGCTCCGACGACAGGCCTTCCACCTCCAGCACCCCGTCAGCAGGGTCGCGGACGGTGACCCCCTCACCCGCCAGCAGCCCAGCCAGTTCGCGGGCCTGCGGCGAGCGAACCCGGACGGTCTCGGCCGAGGCCGCCGCGATGAACTCGGCCATGGACTGATCGCGGAGCAGGCGGCCCCGCCCGACCACGATCACGTGGTCAGCGGTGAGCGCCATCTCGCTCATGAGGTGCGAGGAAAGGAAAACCGTCCGGCCCTCGTCCGCGAGCTCGCGCAGCAGGGTGCGGATCCAGCGAACGCCGTCCGGGTCCAGCCCGTTGACCGGCTCGTCGAGGATCAGCGTCTGCGGGTCCCCCAGCAGCGCGGACGCGATCCCCAGGCGCTGGCCCATCCCCAGCGAGAACGAACCAGCTCGCTGGCTGGCCACGCCGGCCAGACCGACCATCTCGATCACCTCATCGACCCGCCGCCGGCCGATGCCGGTGGTGGCCGCCATGACCCGCAGGTGATTACGCGCCGACCGGCCCGTGTGCACCGCTCGCGCCTCCAGCAGCGCTCCGGCCTCGTGCAAGGGGCGGGTGTGCTCGGCGAAGGGCTTTCCGTTCAGCGTCGCCGTGCCCGAGGTCGGCGCGTCCAAGCCGAGAATGAGCCGCATCGTCGTGGACTTTCCCGCGCCGTTGGGCCCCAGGAACCCGGTCACCACGCCGGGGCGAACCACAAAGGTCAAGTTGTCAACGGCGAGCTTGTCGCCGTATCGCTTGCTCAGTTGATGAACTTCGATCATCCGATCTGCACCTTCCCATCCGACCTCACGGTATGGGCCAGGTACTCCGCTCCGCGTCATCCGCGCGATCCATATCCGCAGGCCCGTGGTCATCCGCCCGGAGGATCCAGCTCGGGCCTCAGCGACTTCACCCAGGCGGGTCAAACGGCCTGCAGTCGTCCGCGCAGGAATGTCAGGGCACGGGACTGCAGCCGGGACACGTGCATCTGGGAACAGTGCAGCCGGTCCGCGACCTGAGCCTGGGTCATGTTGCCGTAGAAGCGCATGAGCAGGACTTCGCGCTGCCTGGCCGGCAGCTCTTTCCAGTGCTGCTGGACCGCATCCATGGTGTCGGACTGGGCCAGCCGCGGATCCTCCGCGCCGATGATCTCACCGATTTCGCGGTCATCGTCACCTGAGACCGGTGCGTCGATGGAGTCCGGTGCGAACGCCTGGTGCGACTGGTACGCATGCCGCAGTTCCGCGGTGGTGACCTGCAGTCGGCCGGCAATGTCCTCGTCGGTGGGGGTCCCGCCGACCTTGGCGGCCAGATCAGACTGGGCCTTCTTGGCGGCCAGCAGCAGTTCCTGGTCGGCACGGCTGACCCGGATCAGCCACCGCTTGTCCCGGAAGTACCGCTTGATCTCCCCGTCCACACACGCTCGCGCGTACGGCTTCAGATCAGGCCGGATCGCGGGGTCAAAGTTGTTGATCGCCTTCATCAACCCCACATACCCGACCTGAGTGAGGTCCTCATAGTGCTGGGCCGGCAGCTGATACCGGTGGGCCAAGGCCCGCACCATGCCCTGGTAGCGGGACACCAGCATTTCCAGCGCCGAGTCATGACGCTCGGGATCGTGCAGGTGCCGGGCCAGTTCGCTATCGCTGAGCCCAGCGTGGCCGGGCTGCGGGACCAGATAAGTCATCGCTTTCTCCTGGTCGGAGACCGGCGGCGAATTTCTAGGCCACGCGATCCACTGGACGTACACCCCGCTTGGGATGTACACCCATCTTCCCAGCCATGCATCGGTTGTGCAACGGTTGACGCGAAACTACCTGTACGGGAACCGAAGCTCTGCTCCGATATGTCCAGCCACGCCCCGGATCCATCACCGTGTTCTCGGCGGTCGCGGCCCAGACCGCGGACGAACCGGTCTTTGCAGGCGCCGGTGACTTCGACCTCGACCTGCCGGAGACCCGCACCCTCGACGGCCGCACCCCGGAGCTGGTCTACCGGCCCATCCTCCGCACTGGGCCGACCGGCCTGCGGCCGGCTGCTGCAGACGAAGCGATCATGCTTCCGGTTTACCGCGACGGTCAAATTTGCCGTATGACAACTGTCACGGGATTCAGAGTTTCGGTCAGCCCGGTGCGGGCCATACGCTGCCCGCATCGTCCTGACAGGTTGAAACGACTGAAGTTCTGAAGGGCCCATGGCGATTTACCAGCACGCAGCCCCGAAATTTATTACTCATGCCGCAGGTGGGGGGCGGCCTGTCGCAGTAAAAGGAGTCATCTGGGCTGCGGCCCAGTGATCCGCTGGCTTGCCGACTGGACGCGCAGGCCGTGTACCTCGCGCGATGACCCGGAGCAGGGCCGCCGGGCCGCGGTCATGGCGGTGACGGCCCAGGCTCTGGCCGGCCGTGGGGGAATGCCTGGCCTGCTGTGGTCACATGCGTGGCTCACCGATGGACTGGCCGTGACGGATAACTACCCCGATGAGGCGTCATTTTCGGACACACTGCCCCTGACCAAAATAGGACCGGCCTGTACCTCTCGGAGAGCCAGGATGAGGCAGAAATTTCAGCGGGCACTCGTGGCCGGCAACCTGGCCGCCTAGCGAGGGCCGCAAGCTCGAGACCCGGTTTCCAGAGCAAGCCACGTCCAGGCGCCCCTCGTCATCCGCCATTCGTGATCGGCCGTCCACCGGTGCTGCCCGCCATCGGATCCCGCCCTCGCGCCCGCCTGCCCTCGCCAGCGGGAAACTCCACCACATCGCATCGGCCGCGAGCACGCCCGGATCCCCGTCCTCATGCTCGTCCACGACCGGCACGTCCGGATCATCAACGCCGCCACCGGCGAACTCATCCGCGAACTCACCATCAACCCGGCCCGCGACTACCAGCCACTCGGCCGGCCACCCGGCCCACAACCAAAACACCCCGAACCCGATAAGGGTTCAGGGTGTCCTCGATGTCTTGCGACATCACACTGGCCCGCTCGGAGGGACTCGAACCCCCAACCTTCTGATCCGTAGATCAGCCGTATCGGGTCGATGCTCAAGCGCTGGTGACCAGGTACCTGGCGCGATCTTTCGACGTCCACGCGAACCCCGTACTGCTCCACAGTGTGGCGCGCGCTTTACGTTCAGTGTGGTGGGCTCTGCGAACAGAGTCCCAGGCCATGATGGGAGCGCCAAGGACCACCGAAGTAACGAGGACGAGCAGCCGGTCGTTGGCCAGAACGATCGTGGTGGCAAAGGCTGACAGCGCCACCAGCGTAGATATGACCGCCAGGGCCCGGGCCGCGGGCACCACTTGAACGACTGGTCTTTCCCGGCCTGTGCGTCTCAGCATGGTCGCTGATTGCGCCACTTTTCACAGGTTTGCCACGTGCGGGCGATGGAGAGCGAAAGCCAGGTGTGATACCCGGGTAGCCGGTGACGTGTACGGCAAACATCTTCGCGCTGGCGATAAGTGGGAGACCGCGGGCAAACGCCCGGGTGCATGTGGGAACATCGAAGGCCGCCGACACGCTTACCTAACTAACGCAAGACTTCGACCTCACGGTCGGCGGTGCGCCTGCTGCGGTTCAAGGAACGTGGCGGCGGCCCGGCGGACGGCGAGAAGCAGTTCGGCCGAGATGCCGAGACCCGCGGCACGCGTGCCTGGCTCGGGGGACTACGGCTTCCCCGGGGAATTCCAGGTCTTGCGCATGTCCGGCAAGAAATCCAGGGGCGCGAGAGAACTCGCGCTGCAAGCTGTGCGACGCCGCAGCTATAGCAATGAGGAGAACCGCTAAGTGCCGAGAGCTGACTTCATCGAGACCGAGGGCACCATTGCCCGGCTGCGCGGTCACGGCTTCTACACCGTGGTACTCGCCAACGGGCACGAGGTCCTCGCGAGGATGTCGGGACGGATGACGAAGAACCACATCCGGGTAATCCAAGACGACCGCGTGCTGCTGGAGATCAGCCCGGCGGACTGGACGCAGGGCCGCATCGTCTACCGCTATAAGTGATTCACGCCCTCAGCCGGGGAACAAGGCCCGCTGAGCCCCTCACTTTCCCGCGGGCGGCAGCGCCGCCCGCGGCGCGGGCCTGAGCGCTCTGTCCCATCTGCACTGCGTTCGATTCGGTGCGGCACTGACCAGCCTCTCAAGGGCCAGCCCGCCCGACCATATCGGCGGTTCTTTGGATCGAGGCCGCTGCTGAGAATGTCTTGCTCGAGATTCCCGGCTCGCCATGTCGATCGCCGCGATAGCGGTGCATGTCCAGAACATGAGTAGTTCGCGAAGAGCGGTCAAGGCGCTCGATGCTGCACCGCGTCGCTGGCAAAGATGGTGATCAGGGACACGGTCAGGGCGAAGGCTGTTTCTGATCCCAGTGCCGTCCCGAGCGGTCCAGCATCGTTGTTAGCAGCCGCGTTAGCAGGAGGCGGCGAGGCGTGTCGCGTGATAATGAGCGCATGGCATCAACCAAGAAGTCCGGCTCTGAATCCACGGCTGAAGAGCGCGCGGCGGCGCGTAAGCGGGCTAAGGAACTCAAAGCGCAGGAGGCTGCCGCAGCGGGGTTGAAGTCGGTACTCGACAAGATCGCCTCGCTGGATGAGCCGGACAAGACGAATGCTGAGCGGATTCACGAGATCGTCACGAAGGTCGCACCGTCGCTGGTGCCGAAGCTGTTGTACGGCAGTCCTGCCTATGCCAACGCGGACGGCAAGGCCGTGCTGTTCTATCAGGAGCGCGCGAGGTTCAAGGGTCGCTACGCCAACCTCACCTTCTTCGGGGCGGCACAGCTCGACGATGGCACGATGTGGCCCACGTCCTGGGCCGTCATCGAGCTCTCGTCGGCCGACGAGAAGACCGTCGCGGAGCTTGTCCGCAAGGCAATCGGCGACTGAAGATTTTTGACGGCCATGCTGGCGCGCTCGGAGGGACTCGAACCCCCCACCTTCTGATCCGTAGAGAGCTACAGGTGCGTCCGCTACCTGCCTATTCGACTGTTGAGCTGGCGAAACACTACTCACTGATACGCAGTGAACGGCAGTGTTGAGCGTCCCCGTGCGGCCAAAATGCGGCCAGCATGACCGACTCTCCCCTAGTGGCCGATTGTCGGTTGACTGTCAAGCCGCAATTGACAGCAGCTCTGCTGGGTCCATAGTTGCAAGGTCCGGGCCGGTGCTGTCAATCAACAGTTAAACTCCGATGCCCCCAGGCGACACCTCCAGCATCCCAATCACGGCTTCAGCGATGATGCGGTTTTCGCTGGATGGATCTTGGGATCGTGCACGCGCTGCGCCGATACCAGTTTGACAGGCACGCCCGGCTCGGCAGTCAATGGACGGAACAGCGTGATTGGTGGTGGACTGCTATGCGGTCAGATGGCCTCGATCTGGAGAAGGCACGGCTGGCACTGGGCCAGCTCGTGGAAAATGCACGCAGCGGTGACAACCCGCCAAAGCACATAATGCAGCTTCAGGCCTACGATCTGGCAACCAAGATCTTCCTGTCCGGGAAGACCGCTGGGCGTCCATCCATGGACGTGCTTGAGCAAGTCATCGCGACGGCATCTGAACGGGTCCGGGGCTTCCCGGATGAGAGCCGGGGCATCGCCGAAGCAGTGATGGCCCTGCTGGAAGACCCTAAGCAGGAACGTCGCACGTTCCGCCCCCTCAACACCCATGAAGCCAGGACCCTGTATCACGACAGCGACCAGCGTGAGCAGGCGGACAGCTAGGAGTCCTGACCCTGATCATTCCGGGCGTAGCCTCATCCGCCAATTAATCTGGTTTTGCTTCTTGCCGATTAGAGGGACATCAGATCGTTAGATGCGCCTCCGCTCACGGAGGTTCGCCGCGTGCGCTTCAGGCCTGGCCTTCGGCCTGGCCCTCGCCGTCAGGCCCGCTGGGTCGCCAGAGGCTCCGCGCGCAAGGGTGGGTCCTGAAGATGCTTTCTGCGGAGCGGTTAGAAAGGATCTTCGGGTGCCCTTGCGGGTGGAGGAGGTGGCCCGGACAATGCGCGGCGTTCCGTCCCCGTTGCTGTGATGCTCTCCCGGCGATGGCGCTACTGTCGTGTGCCCGTCGGCTTGGTGCTCTCGGCCGGGCGCGGCATCGGGCCGATGCGGCGGGTACCGCATGCGGCCGGTCACCGGGGCCGCCGGGCGCGGCAGCTCGGCACGCCCGGCGGGCTCCCGCCCAAAGGGCGTGACGAAAGCTGCCGCCCCGCCTACGGTGCGCCGCCCGGCCCTGACCCCAGCCGCATACTGCGGGCGACTCTGGCGTTCATCTTGGCGATTCGCCGCGCCCGTTCCACGCGATTCACGTCCTGGCCGTCAGGCCCGGCGCGCCGAAGGTGCGCCCTTGAAGCCGTAGAGAAAGTTGTCACAGCAGGTGCGTGCGCATCACAGTGCGTGCGCATCACTGTCCTGTCACGGGAGATGCTTGACATCACAGTCCCAGCACATGGCTTACAGATGGCCGTGAGCTGGCTTTCCTGGTCCTCATCGTTTGCGGGCGGTGAGGTGGCAGGAGGCCGGGGTTGGCACTGGTCGAGTTGTCCGTTGTCGAGCAGCGTTACCGCGCTGTCCTGGAAGTTGCCGCCGGGGTTCCGGTCACCGAGGTCGCCGAGCGGTTCGGGGTGTCCCGGCAGAGTGTGCATGCCTGGGTCCGCCGTTATGAGGCCGGTGGCCTGGCCGGGCTGGCCGATCGGTCCCGGCGGCCGAAGTCGTCTCCGGCGCAGGTCAGTGCCCAGATGGAGGCGGTGGTGTGTGAGATGCGCCGCGAGCATCCCCGCTGGGGCCCGGTCCGGATCTTTCACGAGCTGAAGCGGGCCGGGGTCAGTGTGAGCCCGGTGCCGTCGCGGATGAGTGTCTACCGGGTCCTGGTCCGCCATGGGCTGATCGAGCCGTCCCCGCGCAAGCGGCCCAAGGACAGCTATGTGCGGTGGGAACGGGATGAGCCGATGGCGTTGTGGCAGCTGGACATCGTCGGCGGGGCGTTCCTGGCCGACGGGACTGAAGCCAAGATCGTCACCGGCGTCGATGATCATTCCCGGTACTGCGTGATCGCCTCGGTGGTGGCCCGGGCCACTGGCCGGGCGGTCTGCCTGGCGTTCGCCGCCGCGCTGCAGAAGTTCGGGGTGCCCGGTGAAGTGCTGTCTGACAATGGCAAGCAGTTCACCGACCGGTTCGGCAAGGGCGGGGAGGTGCTGTCCGACCGGATCTGCCGCGACAACGGCATCACCCACCGGCTGACCCAGCCCCGCACCCCGACCACGACGGGAAAGATCGAGCGGTTCCACGGCAGCTTGCGCCGTGAGCTGCTCAACGACGCGGTTCCGTTCACGGACCTGGCCGCCGCCCAGGCCGCCATCGACGGGTGGGTCGCTGAATACAACACCGCCCGGCCGCACCAGTCACTCGGCATGGCCACCCCGGCGCAGCGGTTCAGCACCGCCCGGGCCAAGGCCGAGGCCAAGCTGCTGCCGGTGCGGCTCCCGGCCGTGCTGGCCCTGTCCGCTGCCCCGCCCGCCAGCCCGGATTCGGCCGGGACACCGGAACAGGCTGCCGCCGAACCGGCTGCTGCGGCGGTGCCGGTCTATGACGGCGGCCCGGTGGAGTTCGAGCGGATCGTCCCTGTCAGCGGCAACATGCAGGTCGCCCGGCGGCAGTTCTGGCTCGGGCCGGACCGGTCCGGGCTGGCCGTCACGTTCTGGGCCAGCACCGAGGTCATCCACCTGCTGCTCGCCGGGGCCCGGATCAAGACCGTCCGCTCGCACCTGTCCGCCGCCGACCTGACCGCCCTGGCCACGACCGGAGCCCGTCCGGCCGGCCCACCGCCCCTGCCACCCGCCGAACAGGGCGCAGCGATCGAGGTGGACCGGATCGTCAGCAAAGACGGCGCCGTCCACCTGGCCAACCGCTACGTCCTGGCCGCGGAGATCCTCGGCGGCCGACGGGTCAGCGTCCGGATCGAGGAGAACACGCTGATGTTCTTCGACCCCAGCACCCGGGAACTGCTGCGGACCCGGCCCAGCCCGCTGACCGGGGATCAGGCCCGCAAGCTGCGCGGCGCCCGCCCCGCCGGGCCACCCCCGCAGCCCTCGGCCGCACCCGTGACCGCCCAGCGGGTGGCCAGCAACACCGGCGTCATCATGATCGCCGGGCAGAAGATCGCCCTCGGACGCATCCACGCCCGCCGCATCGTCACCGTCCACGTCAGCACCGAGGTCATCACCATCGACCTGGACGGCGACGACACCCGCGCCGTCCGCCGGACCACCACCCAGCCGGTCCGCAGCATCAAAGCCCAGCAGCCCCGCAAGGCAGGCCATGGCTGAGCAGGATCTTTCCGGGCATCCACCAGGGCAGCCGCACCTACTCGGGCAGCACATCCCGTGGCGGCGACTCGATGCCTGCCTGCCGCAGCGCCCGCTCGATGAAAACTCCCTTCGCATTGGTATAGGCGTTGCGGCCCTCAGGATGCTGCCGGGCGAGCTGTTCCTTCAAGCCGGCGTACTCGCGGCGAAGCCCGGCATCAGCGCGCAGCACATCCCGGAACACCAGCAATGCTCTGGCTTGCGGATGCCCCTGCTCGATCACATGCAAGTGGTGAGTCCGGGCCTCTGGCCGGGGACGCAGGAACCACAGCCGGTAATGACTGCACGGGTCCTCCGGCCAGAACAGCCAGCCCGCATCAGTCAGCACCGGCACCGCGGCTCGTGCGTCAGCCAGCGAGCTCACCGGGGCCAGGAGGTCAATGACCGGCTTGGCACGCAGTCCCGGGACCGATGTCGAGCCGATGTGCTCAACCGGCCCAGCAAGCCATGGCCGGAGCAGCCCTTCCACCACTATTCGCTGCTCAGCGAAGCGGCCGGGCCAGGCCGGGTCATAGTCCACGATGACCACCCGCGCATCTGCCACACGCCGAAACTACCCGCAAGCCCCGGCCCCGCAAGGCCACCCATGTTTCCTAGGCCATCTGGAAAACATGTCCTCGGACTGATCCGTCAAGCATCAGGTGGGACTAGACAGTGCGTGCGCATCACCGGCTCGGCCGCCGTCATCGCCGGCAGCGAATCGAAGGCCACCATCCTCATGGCTGACCTTATCAGCGTCCATAATCAGCTGGACGGCCAGAACGACCCGCTCCCGCATGCCCGGCTGCACGATCTGTGGCACATCCACGCGACAACCCTGCTGCTGGCCGGTGTCCGGTCACGTGGTCGCCGCCCGGCTCGGCCACGCTGACCCCTCGATCACCTTGCGCGTCTACGCCCACGTG
Source organism: uncultured Actinomycetes bacterium (assembly GCA_963828445.1). Taxonomy (GTDB): domain Bacteria; phylum Actinomycetota; class Actinomycetes; order Streptosporangiales; family Streptosporangiaceae; genus Bog-532. The sequence goes on along the minus strand of CAWHFP010000013.1, from coordinate 102,408 downwards.
GTCAACGAGCAACTCGCCGAAGCAGCCGACATCTTCGCCCGGGCCATTCCCGCGCCCGGCCTCGCTGTTAGCAAGTGCGTTAGCAAAAAGGCCCTACCCGGAACGGGTAAGGCCTCTGACCTGGCGCGCTCGGAGGGACTCGAACCCCCAACCTTCTGATCCGTAGTCAGATGCTCTATCCGTTGAGCTACGAGCGCCAGTCTTAAGTTGTCTGACCTGGCATTTTGCCGGTCCTGTGTTACGCTACCACACAAGCACAGCGGTTAAAGAGCGTCTGATTCGCCGTTCGCCAACTGGCTTGCCTGACCCCTAAGGGTACGCCATCAGCGGACGAAGGTCGCACTGGTCGGACAGGAGCACTCCATGTCCGTCGCCAACATGGGCAACGCCCGGCGCAAGCGTGGACGCCGGGAGACCACCCCTGCACCGGCAGGGCCGTCTCTGCGTACCTTCATCACCTCGTGGCAGCTCTCGCTGGAGGCCGCGGGCAAGAGCCCCAGGACCGTCCGGTCCTACACCGACTCGGCTCGCGCGCTATGTGCCTTCCTCGACGCTCAAGGCATGCCCTCGGACGTTGAGGGCGTGGGCGCTGACCACCTGCGCGCCTTCCTCTTGGCCGAGGAGCGCCGTACGTCCGCGGTTTCGGCTGCCGTCCACTTCCGCAATCTACGAGTCTTCTTCGGCTGGCTGGTGCGCGAGGAGGAACGGCCAGCTCCCAGCCCAATGGACCGCATCGACAAGCCCAAGGTGACCAAGAAGGCGAAGCCGTTCTTCGAGGACGCCGAGCTGACTCGGCTCCTTCGGGCGTGTCAGGGCTCGGCGTTTGAGGACCGCCGCGACACTGCGATGATCCGAATCTTCATGGACACAGGTATGAGAGTCTCCGGGCTGGCGAATCTGCGTTACGACCCCGACGAGGATGCGCACAACGATGTGTTCCTGACCCAGCGTCGGCTACGAATTCGGCTCAAGGGCGGAGATGAAACCTGGGTGCCGATCGGCAAGAAGTCGGCCGCCGCTCTTGACCGGTACATCCGCGTCCGTGCCCGCCACCCGCACGCCTCGTCGCCCTGGCTCTGGCTAGGGCAGCAGGGTCGCGGGGTGGACCACATGACCGACAGCGGTATCCGCGCCATGGTCAAGCGCCGGGGGCTCCAGGCGGGGATTCAAAATGTCCATCCGCACCGCTTCCGCCGCTCGTTCGCCGACCAGTGGCTGGCGGCCGGGGGTTCGACAGACGACCTCATGCACATCACGGGGTGGAAGACCTACGACATGGTCCGCGAGTACACCGAAGCTCGAGGCATTGCTCGTGCGCACCAAGCGCATGCCCGCCTGAGTCCAGGCGACAGGATCTAGATCCGACCAGCCAAACCTTAATCAGGATTCAGGCCCAGGTATGCCAATTAATAGGCGTATCTAATGACAAAAATAATGAGTCGAATCACGTATTACCGGCTACTAACATCGATGTGATCTTGCGCGATATAATGGCAGTAATACGTGAAGACCCCGGCTGCCATAAGCGCCGGGGCGCTCAGCAGCCGGGGTTTGAGATACTCAGCACTTGAACTCTAGCACTACGGTCCGTTGGCGACTAACGAGCCGGCTGGGCTTCTTCACGGTGGCGGAGATGGGAACGTCCCATCCTGCCGAGTGGAAGGAGGTCGGCATGGCCGACCGTAGAGCAGGTAAGAAGATTCCGCACGTCCCAAGTCCTGGCGGCGGCAAGGAGCCGCGCGCCCGGAATGAGGACGGTCGCTGGCGCAAGAAGCGGAGCGACGCCGGCAAGCCTCGCGGTAGCGGTAAGAAGTAGTGATACGAGCGGGCGGCCCGTGCTTCTAAGGCCGGGCCGTCCGGATCGTCCCTATCAATTGGGTCATGGGCGCCGACGTCGTATTTCAGCGCCTTTCAAGTAACGGACTGTCTGACCGTAACGGGCGCATGCCTTCGGTGCCATGCGTTAGAAGCGGAACGATGGTGTCAGTAACGGCCATCGCGCATTCTGCGGCGGAGCCGTCGATCTGGCACTCCCAAGTGATCCGGGCATCGTCCGCCAGGCGGACGAGGCCGCAGAACGGAACGTCAGGGTTTGTTGCCACGACCTCGGTGGCGACGTCCAGGGCGTCAGCATCCTCGTAGACGGCCAACGTGATGTGTAGGCCCAGCCCCCGCAGCGCTCGGCCTACGCGGCTCTTCAGTGTGGGTCCGCGGCCAACGCCTGGCTGTGTGCCGATAGGGGCGGGGCCTAGTAGGGCCAGTGTCACCCCAACAAGATCGGCGGGGTCGGTTGTAGCTCCGGTCCATGGCCAGTAGTCCCACGTCACGTATCCGCTGTCGTCGACGGTGATCTCGCTGCAGGCGCGTCTGGCATTGACGATCACAAGGTGTCTGCCTCCGTCTTTGGGGAGGCGGATGCCGAAGCCGAAATCGTGCAGCTTCACCGCAACCTCATACATCGCCTGGCGAGCGATTCCGGTTGGTGTGCTTCGTTGGTCGGTCTGGTCTGTCGCAACGCGCATGCAGCATCGCCTTCACGGACGATCGAGACGAAGTCCCCCGGCAAGACCGTGGGAACGAGCATCCCGAAGGATGCTGCCGGCCCTGCCGGGAGACACTCGCCGGACGGCCTGGCTGTGGCCAGCCGATCCCGCAAGCAAGCTCAGCATAGATTACTCGTCCATGCCTGTACATGAACGTCTAGAACGTATACGTACGGTTATGACTGTATCTAACTGGTAGGTATGTTTAGCCTGGTCAATACCATCTATGCTGTGACGATCAACCCGCTGGACCCGGTGCCCGTTTACAGACAGCTAGCGGGCATCCTTCGGGCACGCGTCGAGAAAGGCGAGTTCCCGCCCCGCCAGCCGCTGCCGTCCGAGTCTCAGCTCATGGGCGAGTACGGCGTCAGCCGGGGCAGCGTACGTCACGCCCTGCAAGTGCTGGCCGAGGAAGGGCTGACCGTCACCATCCAGGGCCGAGGGACCTACGTCCTGCCGCTGGACTAACGATCCCGGCGCGTCACGCTTCAAGCTGTCTTGCCGAAATCGGCACAATCTTCGGCAAGCGCCTTGAACCGTTCTGCGCATCTTCCCCCGATATCTCATGGTGGTATTGACGTTCCGAGTGAAACGTCACTCACGGCGAGCGACCAAGGGAACGGGAAGCGCGCCTATGGCTTTAAGCGTGTCCGATGTCCGCACGACTGTTGCCGAGGTCTGCGGGCGTCCTGACGTGCTCGACGCCTGCCTTCGGCACGATCTCGGCCGCGTGATCGCCATCCTCGGCGCCAACAAAGTCACGCAGGGACAGATCTCTGAGCTGACCGGTATACCGCAGGGCCGGCTGAGCGAGTACATGACCGGCAAGCGCACCCCGCGCGCCTCCTCGACGTTCCAGACCTTCGCTGACGGGCTGGGCATTCCTCGTGCCGCTCGGCAGGCCCTCGGCCTGGCCGCTGATACCTCGCAGCCACGCCTCGTTTCCGGCCGGCAGACCCCGATAAACGGTTCCTCGGCCGAGGCCGGGTTGATCTACCCAGCAACCGTGGCGGAGGCCACCGGGAATCTGACCCAGTTGTGGCAAGCCGATCTCAGCCATCTGGCCGTGTCATGGGGAGAGCCCGAGCCGCACGCCTGGAACGACGTGTCATTGCGCTGGCTGGTCGATTCCGGCACCACGCCCGGCAGCGATGCACCGCGGCCGGTCTGCATCGGCTTGGCCGACGTCGAGAGGTTCCGCGTCACGGTGGAGCTGTTCAGGCAGCTCGATGACCGGTTCGGCGGAGGCCACGCGCGGGCAGCCTTGATCCAATACTTGAACGCGGACGCCGCCCGCCTGCTGAACGGCCAGTACACCGAGGCCATCGGTCAGGCGCTGTTCTCGGCCGTGGCCGAGGCGACTCTGCTGGCCGCCTGGATGAGCTACGACAGCATGCCGGGTAGTGCGCTGGCGCAGCGGTACTTCGTCCAGGCCCTCGCGCTCGCGCAAGCCGGCGGGGACCGGCTGCTCGGCGCGAGCATCCTGGACGCCATGAGCCACCAGGCCACCTACCTCGGCCGGTACAGCGAGGCCGCCAACCTTGCGCGCGCCGCCAGAACAGGCACCCAGGGCATCGCTACGCCCACTCTCGTCTCGCACTTCCACACCATGGAAGCCCGTGCGCTGGCCCGGATCGGTGACGCCACGGGCTGCGACCGTGCCCTGGCCGACGCGGTACGCGAATTCGAGCGCCGCACCCCAGACAACGACCCCCCATGGATTCAGTACTTCAACGAGGCCGAGCTATCCGCCGAGTTCGGCCACTGCCTCCGCGACCTCGGCCGGCCGACCCAGGCGGCCCAGTACGCCAGCGCCAGCGTCGCAGCCGTCGATGACCTGACCTTCCTCCGCAGCGACTTCTTCGCCACCATCGTCCTCGCCGACGCCCATATGACCGCAGGCGAAGCCGAACAGGCCTGTGGCGTGGCTCTCAAAGCACTGACCGCCGGCGAACAGATACGGTCGGCCCGGTGCGTCAATTATCTGCGCGAGTTTCGGCAACGTCTCGCCAGGGCCGTTGACAGCCGCGCAGTAGTCGAGTTCAGCGGGCAAGCTTCCACCTCACGGCTTTGGCGCATCGCATCCAAACCAGGCGCGGGCTCCAGTTAGCACATGCGGGCGCTCCGGAGCGAAGGCTTCTCGCCTTCCTTAGCGCGTGGCTTTGCCAAGATTTCCCGCAGATCGCCCCCATAATCGGACATGCCGTGGAGCGCTTCCTCGCCATTTGTCCACGTCAGCGGCTTGGTGTCTGCGCTGCTTGGTCGTGCGGTCTGTTGGACGCGGGAAAGTTTGTGACATGAGATCACCCGGGCATGTACTCCGAGGCAACTGCTTGCGCGTCAGGACTATGAATCGATGCGTCCGTGTCGTCGGGGGAAGCAAGCAGCATTCACGGGCGTAGGCGCCGAAAATTCGACGAAACGGTGAAGATGTGGACATTGCGGACAAGATTCAAGAGATCGCCCTCAAGGTACGCAACCAGAAGGCCAGCATAGCGACCGAAGAGGGTACTAAGAATGCCTTCGTAATGCCCTTTATCAGTACCGTGCTGGGTTACGACGTGTTCAATCCGCTGGAAGTAACCCCTGAATTCGTGGCTGACGTAGGGATCAAAAAGGGTGAAAAGATTGACTATGCCTTGGTGCATAACGGTGACGTCCAAATCCTGATAGAGGTCAAGAAAGTTTCTGAACCTCTGTGTGTGGAACACGCTTCGCAGCTCTACCGCTACTTTGCAGTCACCAATGCACGAGTCGCAATCCTCACCAATGGTGAAACCTACGAGTTCTATACAGACCTGGATAGCCCAAACCGGATGGATAAGAAGCCCTACCTAGTTCTCGACCTAACAGCTATTGATGAAACACTGCTACCCGAGGTCGCTAAGCTATCGAAAGAATCGTTTGACCTCGACTCAGTCGTCAGTGCTGCCGGTGAACTGAAGTACATTGGTCAAATCAAGCGCTTGCTGGCCGCTGAGTTCAAAGAGCCGTCAAGTGAATTTATCAGGCTTTTCGCTGCTCAGATTTATCCAGGCAAGAGCATCACCCAACGCATTCGCGAAGAATTTTCGCCTTTGGTGGTCAAGGCCACGAATCAGTTCTTGAACGAGCAGGTTAGAGGAAAGCTGAACACTGCTCTAGGGGACGATAGCAAGGCGGCCACTGCGGAGACCAAGAGTCCTGTCCAGGCGTTGACGCCAGATTCCTCCGATGGTGGCGATCTTCAAGATGACGTCATCACGACAGATGAAGAACTTGAAGGTCACCGCATTGTGCGTGCAATAGTCTGCAGTGATGTCTCAGCTGACCGTGTTATCGGTCGGGACGGCAAGTCATATTATGCCGTTATTCTTGACAACAATAACCGGAAACCAATTGCTCGCCTGTGGTTCAACCGGAAGCAAAGATACCTGGGCGTCTTTGATAAGAACAAGACTGAGACTCGCGTGCCAATTCAGTCTCTTGAGGAGATCTACAAGTACGCCGATCAATTGCGTAACACCGTGACTAACTATCTGAATAGCGGGCCGTCTGGGTCGGCAGCGTTGGACTCGTCTGTGTTTGACACGCCAGCCGGACCTCTCGAAGCCGCTGAGCAGCAATGACATGCAGATGCCTTAATCGATAGGGCGTCACCTTGACCCCTGGAAGTGTTCAGCTCGTTTCTGTTTTGCTGTAACGATATCTGTTCGCTTGTGCGCCGACATCCGCGTCGGCGTATAGCGGAAGTTGAGTTCAGGCGCTCCTGCGCAAGAATAGTCAGTATGGTTGCCAATATTTACGGCTGGTGTTGTCGCGAAGTGCCGTGATCCGCTTACGTGCTTCCGCGGCTATCCGATCGCTTTCTCCAGCCTTCTGGATAACCCACGTAACCATTAGGAACTCGCGGACAGCGCGCATAGTTGGGTAGCCGGGCCATTGCATGATGTCGAAGCCGTAGACGCTGACGAACGTCTCGTACTCTTCGCCTGTGTGCCATCCGAAGCTGTCGTAGTAGATGGCTGTCAGCGCGAGGTCCCACTCGCGAGGGCCTATGGCGAAACCGTCGAGGTCGATTACTACTGGCTGGCCGTGGCTGTCGTGCAGCACGTTTCCGATGCCCGCGTCGCCATGGATGACGCCCTCTGGGAGCACGAACTCCAGGCGGGCGTACTTTTCCTGCAGTACGGCTAGCTGATCGGTAAGGAATGATCGATCGTCTGGGCTGAGCCATGCGTTGCTCATGATCCGTTGCCTGGCATTAGCGAACGGCTCCAGTGGCGGAAGGTGCAAGTAGCTGGGCACTTCAAGCCTGTGCAGGCGGGCGAACACTTCCGCGACCTCGGCCACTGTCGCGTACTGGTCGCCTTCGTCGGACACGGACGCCCAGAAGGTGACCGCGTGCCCGTCGGTGGTGATGGGCTGGTCAACGTTGATGGCTCGGACGGCCGGGTAGTCGGCTGACGCCAGCCAGCGGGCGACTGCGACGGACCGGCGGGCCGAGTCTTGGTCGGCGTCGTGGCGAGAGATGCGGACGACGATCGGCGTAGCCAGGTGGTAGACGGCATTGGAGCCGAGGCGTAGCAGGCGCGCTCCGTCCGCATCAAGCCCGGCGATGCTGCATGCCTGCTTGAGGAGATCGTGAGCCTGTTGCTCGTCTAGCTCATGCCGTGGTGCGTCAACTCCCACCGGTCAGCCGACGTGCTGGGCGTATGCAGTGCGCAGATGGGATCAACCCAGCTCTTGGCCGGGACATGCCTGTAGCCATGGCGCGCTTCCCGTTCCCTTGGTTGCTCGCCGGTCATTGATGGTGCTCAGTCAGTTAAGCACACCGTCCGATGACTGGTTAAGTCCAAAGTGCATTTCCGCCATTACGGGGGCTGTATCTCACCGTGATATTGGCGGGGCGACCAAATTCTGCTACGACCGCTGCGTCAATCTCATGATGAGATATCTCATCGCCCGCGTGATATATCGCATCGCGTAATGGGTTGATCCCTTCCTCCCGGCCTAATTTCGTGCCGTAAGCCGCTCGAATTAATGGAAGGGAGCTGGTCGTCATGACTTACGCCGATCAGGCGCGGCGGCCGGGTGTGATCCGGGGATTGCGGGAATTGGCCGCACTGCTGGAATCGAGCCCGGACATTCCCGCGCCGTACATCGTCAACGTGCTGGTGTTCCCGGCCGATGGCACGGATTCCGCACTCTTTGCGGAGGTCAACCGGGTCGCGGGGCTGCTCGGCGCGGCCATCCAGGACGGCACTGCCAAGCACGGGCATTACACCGCCTCGAAATGCTTTGGCCCCGTCAGTTACCGGGTCATTGCGATTCCGTCCCGCACTCGTGCTTACCACGATGCGCAGAACTCTTACGCCGGCAATGTCCTGCCGGGCGACGACAAGGAGGCTGGCCGGTGAACCCTGTTGTCCTGATTCTGCTGGCCGGAATGTTCCTGGCTGGGGTACTGGCCGGAATGCTGGCCCTGCTCGCCGCCGGCATCAGCAGCGATGACCGCCGCCGCGACATTCACCGTGCCCCCTGCACCCACGCGCAGGCGGCGTCGCGGCGGCTGCTGGTCAATATCCGCGGCACTCGCCCCGGCTCCGCCGAGGACGAGGAGCGGTGATGGCGAACCTCACGATCCCGTCACCGGGGAAACGGTGCCGCTGCGGCGCACGGCGCGACAAGGCAGCGAAACGGTGTGCCAAGTGCCGCGCCCGCCAGCGTTACCGCCGCGCCGCGCATTACCGCACCGTCGCGCGGCGCCGCGCGGCCCGTTTCACCCCGGACCGCAACCAGCGAAAGGACATGCCGTCATGACCGTCACGGTCCCGCTCGTGCTCATCGTCGCCGCGATCATCTGGGTCGCCTACCGCTACATGGGCTTGCGCGTCTGGCAGGCCGTCGTCTGCCTGATCTTCGGATTTCTGCTCGCGGCCACGACCGCCGCCCCGGAGATCCGCAGCCTCATCACCGCCATCGTCCAATGGCTCGCGAAGCCATGACCTGTGGAGCTGATGCCTAGTGACCAACCCCGCCCGCTCTGACCCGCTCGACCTGTACGAGATCGCCACCAGGAACCGCAACGCCCGGCACATCGTCACCGGCTTCTCCCGCTCGCTGCCCACTATGACCGAGGTGTGGCGTTACCTGTCCGCCGCGCTGGCCGACACGGGGCGGCTCATCGCCGAGGTTGTGCGCCAGCGCGCCGACCTGGCCGCCGTCCGCCTGGACCGTGCCAACCTGCTGGCCGCTGTCCTGGCCGCCCTGGCTGCCGACCGGGACGGCGAAACCGATCCACTGGTCTACCTGCGTGACGAGCTGGCCGACCGTCCGGCCGCCCCGGGGAGGCGCGGATGACCAGCTACCGCAAGATGCGCCGGCAGGCCCGGCACGCCCGCCGGTCCGGCTTGCAGCCCATGATGGTCATCAGCAGCGGTGACCAGCTGCCCGAAAGTCTCGCCGTGGCCGCGGTGCGGTGGGCCTGGCGCTACCGCTCCGAACTCGCCCCCGCCTACGCCGGCGCCCTGCTGCTGGCAGTCGGCTGGTGGCTGCACGCTACCCACCGGCACGCCTGGCCGGTGCCGGCCGTCCTCGCCGCGGTGGCCGCCTGCGCGCTGGTCATCGCCGGCGCGAAAGCCGGGCTGGCCTCCATGATCGAACGGGTGTACGCGGCCACGCTCGCGCTGGCCGCCGGGGGATGGCTGGCCGCCTCGGTCATCCTTGGCCCGGTCACGCCGCCGCTCCCGCAAGCTCTCATCGTCGGCGGCCTGGTGCTGTCTGTGCCGTGGTGGGCGCACCGGCGCCGGCGCGCGAAGGTCTGCATCGAACGCAAGCTTGAGGCCTGGCCCGACATCGCCCGCGCGGTCGGCCTGCCCGGCTCCCAGGTCATGTCCGCGCTGGTGGACGTGTGGGGCTGGCGGTCACGGCTGCGGCTGGCACGCGGTCAGACCATCACCGATGTGATCGCCCGGATTCCGGCGCTGGAATCGGCGCTGGGCACCTTCCGGGGCGCGGTCCGCGTCTACCCGACCCCGGATGACCTGGCCAATCGCTGTGAACTGCGGGTGCTGGACCTCGACCCGCACGCCGGCGCGATCCCCTGGCCCGGCCCGTCGGTGACCTCGATCACAGAACCGATTGACCTCGGCCCGTTCGAGGACGCCGCTCCCTGCGGGGTGTCGTTCCTGCGCCGCCACGGCCTGGTCGGCGGCAGCACCGGCTCGGGCAAGAGCGGCGGCCTGAACGTGGTCATAGGCAACCTGGTGGCCTGCCCCGATGTGGTGATCTGGGCCATCGACCTCAAGCGAGGCATGGAACTGGGCCCATGGGCCGCGTGCCTCGGTCGGCTGGCCACCACCCAAGACCAGGCCCGGACCCTGCTGGCTGACGCGGTGGCGATCGTACACGCCCGCGCGGCCCAGCTCGCCGCCGAAGGACGCCGGACCTGGGAACCGTCCCCGGATGCCCCGGCGCTGGTGATCGTCATCGACGAGTACGCCGAACTGGCCGACGACGCCGCTGAGGCGATGCCGGACGCGGACAGCGTCGCCCGGCTCGGCCGCGCGGTGGCCGTGACGCTGATCGCGGCCACCCAGCGGCCGACCCAGAAGGCCATGGGCCAAGGCGCGGTCCGCTCCCAGATGGACCTGCGGATCGCGTTCCGCGTCCGCGAACGCAAAGACGTCGACCTGATCCTCGGGCAGGGCATGCTCGCGGCCGGGTGGCAGGCCCACGCCCTCAACGCGCCCGGCAAGTTCCTGGTCAGCGACCTCGAGCACACCAGCCCGAAACGAGCCCGCGCCTACCTACTCACCAACCAGGCCGTAGCTGACACCGCCGCCCGCTATGCCGGGCAGCGACCCGAACTCGATGACACCTCCCAGCGAGCCATGCAGACCGCTCCGGCCGCTCCCAACGCCGATCCGTCCCGCGACAGCGGCCCATCCGACCTGGCACCGGCCGGCGCGGACGCGGGCGGCACCGAGGCGACCGCCGATGACGCGCTGTGGCTCGCGCTGTGCCTGGCCCCCGACGAGGGCACCGACGTGGCCGAACTGCTCCGCCTGACCGGCATGAGTCGGCCCACCTTGTACCGGCGGCTGGCCGATCACGCCAAGGCCGGCCGCGCCACCCAAGCCAGCCGCGGGCGCTGGCGCGCCCAGATGACCCAGGAGCCGCCCCGTGACTGACCCCGCCATTCCGATGCCGCCGCGCCGTCTGCGCCCCCCGTACTGGCACCGGGACACCCACTACCTGTACGTCGGCGACGCCCGCGAAGTCCTGGCCGAGATGCCCGACCGCTCCGCCGACTGCATCGTCACCAGCCCGCCTTACTGGGGTAAACGCGACTACGGCATGGCCCGCCAGTACGGCCGCGAACCCAACCCCGCCAGCTACGTAGCCACGCTGCGGGCCACGTTCACCGAAGCGCGCCGCGTCCTGGCCGACGACGGCACCTGTTGGCTCAACCTGGGCGACAGCTACTCCGCCAGCGGCGGAGGCCCGACCGGCCTGCATACCTACCTAGGCCGGCATCTTGGCCAGCCGTCGGCAGCCGGCGTCGCGGCTAAGAACCTGCTCGGGTTGCCCTGGCGGGTCGCCTTCGCCCTCCAGGACGACGGCTGGATTCTGCGGAACGCCATCGTCTGGCACAAGCCCAACGCCATGCCCGAATCGGTCCGCGACCGGCTCAACTGCCGCTACGAGCTGCTGTTCCTACTCGTCAAGCAGGCCGCCTACTGGTTCGACCTCGACCCCATCCGCATCCCGGCCACCACCACGCGCCCGGCGTCGGCCCGGCCACCGGGCCGCCGCGACCCCGCCCAGCCCGGCAAGTACGGTCCGCACGCTCGCCAGGTCAGCGACGCGCGCCGCTACAGCCCCGGCCGGGCCCGCCGCGTCCACACCAACGGGCGCAACCCCGGCGACGTGTGGGCCATCCCCACCCGCCCCTACGCTGGACCTCACTTCGCCGCCTTCCCTCTCGATCTGCCCGCCCGCTGCATCGCAGCGGGATGCAAGCCGAGTGGCACAGTGCTCGACCCGTTCACCGGGCCCGGCACCACCGGCCTGGCCGCCCGCCGGCTCGGCCGCGCCTTCACCGGCATCGAACTGTCCCCGGCCTTCGCCGCGCTGGCCGCCGACCGCCTCGCCCAGTCGGCTCGGCCGGATGACCCGGGCGGCCAGCCATGACCGCCCGTCCACGCTCGCCCATCACCGCCAGCAGTCGTCTCATGGCTTGTCTCATCTCACGCCTTACGCGCACGTCTGCACGTAAACGCGCGAACACCCGTCCCGAGACAAACGCTGAGACAACCACCCGGCGTCACCGCGGGGGGAGGTGGCGGCCATAGCTGGCAAGGACATCAACCGCCAGATCGCGGCTGAGATCTCGTGGAGCCGCACCACCGACCGGAGCGCCCGGACCCGCCCAGCCCGCCAAGCTTTCCTGCACCGATTCGAGCGAGAGGTAGACCCAGATGGCAGTTTGCCGCCCGACGAACGCCATCGTCGTGCCGAACACGCCAAGCGCGCCTACATGCTCCGCCTAGCCAAGATGGCCGTCAACGCAAGGCGCGACCGGCAACGCCACTGAACATGTAACGCATGGGCGGCAAGGCTAGATCAATTCGTAAAGTCCAAGTTCACGACGGCTAGCATTTATTAGTTCAAGTGCTGCTCCGCTGTCGATGTACATAACGCGCCTCGCATGCGCGAGCTTCAGAACACCATTCTGGTATGCCCCATCAAGAAAAAGTGATGCGGGATCTATGGCTCGGATGGTTTCAGTAAAGACTTCTCCCACTGTCCCCAGCAGTATGAGATAGGTGTACAGCATAGGTGCGTCCACTCTCATGCTCTGCGTCGTAACTGTCAGCATCTCACTAGGACGCGAGCCAGGCCAACTGTCATCAAAGAGCTTTGCGCCAAGACGCAGTAGAGAAACAGAACCGTCCGCTCTTATCGCTGCAATAGCTGCCCTTTTAGCGGCAAGAACTTCGTGGTGAAGCAAGTGGAGCGCTATTTGGTCAAGAGTCACAAGTCCAGATTTTCGTGCTTCCACTAGTGCGCGCGCGGCGCGCAGAATACCTCTCGGCAGTCCCCCCGAAACAACATAACATAGAGCGATAAATGCATCGCCTATCCCTGCGACGCGTCGCAGCATCACATTTCGCGCATCCATCATGGAAGGAGTATCGACTTGAACGACTTCATCAAAAGTGCTATCGAACGCTGAACGAAACCCCGACGATTGACTCTCGAATTGAATTAATGCGTCTTCGGATATGGATACGAGATAGAGACAATCAGGCGTGCCAAAGATAGACTTAACTTCGTTAAGAAAGCGTTGTGCAGCTTGGGTGTCATCGATTTTATCGACCTCGTCGATTCCTACGACTATTCGACCCGCGCCTCCATGTCTGTCTTTCCACCACTTAGCAACATCAGTGATGAAGGCGCGATACTCAGAAACAATCTGAGGCAAGGTCAGATCTCTTTCGCTGACCTCGCGCGCTTTACGCCCGCTGACTTGAAATCTAGACACCCATCCTGCGGTAGCAGAGCGTTCGGTGATTAGGGTCTGTATGTAATTAATCCGCCGCAAATTGTCTATTGCGTACTCTACGATAGAGCTTCTGTCGGCAGAGTGTGCTAGGCGCCGATGGATCAACCTTGGTCTAAGCAGCAGTAGGGTCATGCTGAAAGCTGCCGCGATCGCGGCAGCCCAATAGCGTCTTTCATGTTGTGCATAGAGGCTCAAGTGCCTAGGATCTACGTTTAGAGACGAGTGGTAAATTAGCAGGCACAATATGGCTGCCACGAAGATTGTAACGAGATATGAAACTCTGAAAGATCGCGGGTAGGATTCGGGATCTTCTTTAAATCTTCTGCGGTAGACGAAAGCTATTGCAATAGGTGTGAAGGCTATAAACAAAAGTCCAACAATCGTCGCGAACCCTAGCCGTTCAAAATATCCAATTCTTGCCGTGAGGGGCAGGTTTGGATCGTTGTCAACTGTGAAAAGCCCATATGAAGTCACGCCTGCAATCACAGCAACGTACTCCATCGCAACCCTTAGAGCTCTTCTGGTGGTCCCAGGATCCGTCGAAGAGTACGCCACCTGCTCGCTAAGCTTGCTAAAAAGATGAAGGATAAAGTCCCGTCCATCATAGTCCACGGGCGCCGGTGCCATTATCCTGAGTTCTGCAACGCCGCGTTCACGCAGAGCTGGTTCACAAAAAGTGCGAAGCAATGCAGTTTTGCCAACTCCACGGGCGCCTGAGATTCCAATACTTCCTTGAGTCACTATCTGAATCAATTGGCGTATTCGCAAAATTGAAGCAGTCTCGACAAGCTGGTTTGGATTGCTGAAATCGTCTGTGAGATCAGGTGCAGTGGTGACATGAAAGCTGTTGCCTGCACCCTGTTGCCGCAACGCGTTGTTTACAAGTTGCCGGATATAAGGACTTACAACCGATCGTATAGCGTTTTCCTTTTGCGGTTCGGGTATTGCATAGGACCCGTTTTGTGATGCTCCAGCTCTTGCAACAAAATAAGTGCACGCGACTAGACACATTTCCGCAAGAAGAAAGCCGATAGAACCACCGAGTGCGATGCCCAAGGCACCCAATGCTAGAAACGCAGATGGCAAGGTGCCGAGAGCTAGAAATAGGATGCTGGCAGTAATCGGGTGAAGGGTACCAAAGAATTTTCCTAGGCCTTGGTTTACACTCGCGATTGCAGCAGTAATCTTGCCATTAGGGCCGATCACTTTGTCGTCAGATAGGTTAATGCTTAGCCTAGAAGCACTGTCCTCTTGCAAGGTTGTTTTGATGGCATATTTCAGCTGCCGGTAGTCACGACTACGCGATACATCAAGCGTTCCGCCTGATGAAAGAACGGATGCGAATAGCTCTTCCGAATTATCTCTAGCCTGTTGGATAACTCGGCTCGATGCTAGGTTGGCGTACTTGAGCCCATTTTGTAGCTCTTCACTTTCTATCGCTTCCTCGGCCAAATAAACAACTATTTGTTCGTATGCTGGCCGTTCGCGAGCAACTACCTCAAGGTACCTTTGCCGTAGCTGGACTAAAGTTGTTTTTAGTTCTGATGCAATGTTTGGCATGAAGATGATCTCTTGGGTGAGCGGACCGAATCTCTGGCAATATGGGCTACCTTAGATTGTCTGACGGCAGCATCTACTATGACCAAAGTTTATGTCAAGCCACCTGGTTGCCGCTCTGGAACCAGTACGCAGAGGGTTGGTTTCTTCTAGCAGGCAGAGACAGCGAATCCGCCGGATGCAAAAATGCCTGCTACTTCGTTGTACTCGTCGTCTGCCAAGGCGGAGCTTCCAATCATGGAAGGTCCGCGCTGGCTCGATGCCCAACCGTGCCAAAGATAGAAAACCTCGCTGAGGTTACTGCCGAGCGCAGCTGCAACCTCACCGAGTGGCACACCAGTCAACAGGGCGTGATGTATGTGAATCGGCTGCCAGCGGCGTAGCCACTCGGCAAGCGCTGACATGTACGCCAGCTCGGCTAGGTCGTCCTGTGCCGTCCGCTCGGTTGGGAAAGGCCACAAGAGACGGTCGGCCCACTGCCGCGCCAGCTCGAAGCCGCCCAGTTCCACTGCCGCATTGAAGGTCATCGGTCGGCCCGAGACCACAGCCGTGCCGTGCTCTTCAGCGCTCATGATGCGCCCTCCTCGGAGGTCCGAGACGGGCACTCGCAGCGCGGATTTTTAAGCGTCTGATTCGGTGCACACCGGTCGTTCGCTTGTTCGGTTTCTCCTGCTCAGCACAGCGGAGAGCGTGGACTAATCCGTAGTCAGATGCTCTATCCGTTGAGCTACGAGCGCTGGTGCCCCGACAGTCTACGGCACCTTGGGCCCAGGTTGGGCCCGGCTTGGGTCGAGGGGGCGATCCGCTGGCCGCTGGGTGCATCTAAACGCAGGTTGGTGCCTCTGGACAGGTAAGTCGCCGGCCAACGGGGCCGGTCACGGCAGGAGTGCAGGGGGACCTTATGCCTGTCTTGAGTCAGTACTGGTTCCGCAATGGTTTCTTCCAAGGCCCGTTCGACGTGTTCAACGAGCCGTACCCGGACGGTGGGTGGGCGTGGATCTCGAACGGGTCATCGTCAGCGGCCACGCTGGCCTGGAACCGGCCCGATGGTGAGCACGCGCTCGACCTGGCCTCACAGCTCAACACCGGCGACGTCCTGGCCACGGTGGACGGTGCCCTGGGCAAGCAGGCGTCACGGACCAGCGGCATCATGGTTCAGGGCGTCTTCTGGCCGAGCGTGCCGTACTACGGCGGCGACCCCGGCCGGCACCCCGCCTCGATGATGCTGGCCCGCGTCTACTTCGACTTCCACGTCTCGACGCCCTGGTACTGCTCGGACGCCGACGGCAACGTCGATTACTACCTCGTCCTGTATCTGGACGCCTCCGGTCACGCCCAGGGGTACGTGGACGGATGGAGCTACGACTACAACGGGGGCGGCCCGTTCTGTACCGGATCCATCAACGACCTGCTCAACAAGGCGGTCCCCGGCGCGATCCCGCAGGTTCAGAAGATCCTGGAAGGCAAGCTGTCCGAGCTCGCGGCCTTCACCTTCTCCACCATGTACTTCCTGCCCGGCTCCGGAACCGCCAGCCAGGGCGACCACTCGGAGAACGCCGACACCGACCTGGCCGTGGCCGTGGTGTCGTGACTTCCTCGCCACCGACCAGGAACAAGGAGAACAGCCAATGAAACGCGACGTCATCGAGCGGATGGAAGCGCTCCTGCGCGACGAGGGCTTCACCAACCTCAGCACGCTGCACGCCAGTCACGATGTGACGCTCACCGCGGCCAAGGGCGATACGCGCCTGGTTGCTCACCTCAGTGACCGCGTGTCGGTGCCCTCTAACGCCCAGGCCCACAACGATGTGCCCGATCCATCGGTGATCGCGGTCCGGCCGCAGGTGCCGGGCGTCCCGGTTGACCAGGCGACCGGCTCGGCCGGCCGGGCCAGCGGTAGCGGCGTGACCAGGCCGGCCTGACCCGCACGGTGGGGCTCAGCTCGCCGCGCGCACGCTGGGCTCCGCCGCCAGCGGGCCGGGCTCTCGACCGCCTGGTACTGAGCGGTGTGGCGCAGGTCGGCCATGAATCAGCAGAAGATGGTGCGCGTCACAGCTTCGACAGCTTGGCGCACGGCGTCTGGATGCGTACCAGCCGTGAGCCGAAGTCAACGGTGACCGAGGTGCCGTCCACCACGGTGACCACCCGTCCCAGACCGTAACGGTCGTGGGTCACCTGGTCCTGCACGGCGTACTGCTCCGGCGGCGGCTCAGGCGCGGATGGCTTGTTGAAGGGACTGGTGGCCAGATGACGCCGTACGGCGCGGTCACTCTTCATTGTCCTTCCAGTATGCGCCCGCTCCGCGATTTCGGCTCCAACTTCCCGCGCGATTGCCGATTACAAACGGGCGGCACCCGGAGAAATCCGGGTGCCGCCCGCCCGCGGGTCAGCCGCCGATCTTGCCCAGCACGAAGCTGGCGGCGGCGTTCTGGTCGCGGTCGAGGTAGGTCAGGTGGACGGTGAGGTTGGCCCCGCTGGCGCAGTAGGGGTCACCCGAGTCACACCAGGCGGCGATCTTGCTGCTGCCGAACGCGGACAGCAGCGAGCGCTGGGCGCTGCTGCGGGGGAACAGTCCGTTGCGGGTAGCCGTCCCGAGGTCCCAGGGCTGGCCGGTCACGTGCCCGGGATCGCCGAAGTCGGCGATGGCCGCGATGTGGCTGCTGATCGAGGTGCTGACCGGCGCGACGCTGCCGCCGGTCTCGCCGTTGCCGGCGATGACGTCCATCACCACCTCGGCGCCTTGCGAGTAACCGAGCAGGACCTGCTTCTGGCTGGGGCAGTTCCGCACCGCCGTGGTCAGTTCCTGCTCGGCGTTGGTCACGCCCTGGCTCTCGCTGCTGGTGTAGTTGGTCAGGGTGGCCGGGTAGCTGACCGCCTCGCGGCTCACGGTCTGGGTGCTGCTGTTGACGATCTGGGTGACCAGGCTGCCGGTGATGCCTTCGCCGGGCGATTCGGTCGAGGCCCGGGCCGTGATGATGTTCACTGCGGCGCAGCCGCTGCCCGGGGCGACCGTGGCGCCGGCCGGTGGGGCGGGCACGCCCGCGAGGGACAGTCCCGAGGCGACCGCGACGGCGCCCAGGGCAGCTCGGCCGCGATGACGGGCCAGGACGCCGTTGGCGCGCCGGATGGTGGTTTCGGTGGTGGACGACATCGTCAACTCCTTCTGCTGGTGAGCGGGTCACGTCCCCCGGTCTTCGACCCTCCTCTCAGGCTTACTAAGCGCTTGCTTACTAAACAGTCGCGACCATTAACGTACGTCGCCCGCCACGATCCGGCCAGCTACAACTTCCTTACCCGGCTTTCCCGGCCCGGCCCGGTACTGTTTGCCGGAGAAAGGACGGTCCCACCGTGGCCAACAACGGAGCCTCGCCGGCGGAGACGGTCAGCGGACCCGACACCGTGCCCGACATCGGGGCCGCCGACGGGACGGCGGCTGCCCTCGCCCGGCTGTTCGGCCGGTATCAGTTCCCGGCCGGCCCCCGGCGCATCCTGCTGGCTGCGGCCACCGAGTTCGCCGAACGCGGTTTTCACGCCACCACCACCCGCGACATCGCCGCCGCGGCCGGGCTGAGCCCGGCGGCCATGTACGTCTACTTCCGGTCCAAGGAAGAGGTGCTGCACCAGATCGCGGCTTCGACCCTGGACTTCACGATCGAGGTCGCCGCGACCGAGGCGGGCCGTCCCGGCTCACCGGCGGCCCGGCTCCAGGCCCTGGTCCGGGTGCTCACCATCTGGAACACCTACAACAGCCAGGTCGCCCACGTGGTGCTGTACCAGACCGGTGCCCTCAGCCCGGAGCGGCTGGCCGACATCGCGGCCAAGCAGCACGAGATCGGCCGCATCGTCCGGCAGCTGGTCGCCGACGGCATGGAAGCCGGAGAGTTCGACGTCACCGACCCGGGGGCCACCGCCACCGCTGTCCTCTCGCTCTGTCTCGACGTGGCCCGCTGGTACCGCCCGGGTTACCGGCGTACTCCGCAGCAGATCGGTGACTTCAACGCGGCCGCCGCCCTCCGCATCGCCGGGGCCGGCGACCCGGCCTGACGCCGCGCCCGCCGTGGCCTTTCTCACCCGGACGGGTGGGTTGTGTGCCGGGACTCAGGGACTGATGATGAAGTCCTTGACCCGTTTTGCAAGTGAGTCGCGCAAAATGCCCTGAGGAGCAAGAATGCCCACGATCACGAGTACGGACGGCACCGAGATCTTCTACAAGGACTGGGGTTCCGGTCAGCCGATCGTGTTCAGCCACGGCTGGCCGCTGTCCAGCGATGACTGGGACACCCAGATGATGTTCTTCCTGCTCCACGGCTACCGGGTCGTGGCCTCCGACCGGCGCGGCCACGGCCGTTCCGAGCAGACCGACGGCGGCCACGACATGGACCACTACGCCGACGACCTGGCCGCCGTGGTCGAGCACCTGGACCTGCACGACGCGATCCACGTCGGCCACTCCACCGGCGGCGGTGAGGTCGTGCGCTACATCGCCCGGCACGGGGAGTCCCGGGTGGCCCGGGCGGTGCTGATCAGCTCGGTGCCCCCGCTGATGCTCAAGACCGAGGCCAACCCGGGCGGCCTGCCCAAGGACGTGTTCGACGGGCTCCAGGCCCAGACCGCCGAGCACCGCTCCCAGTTCTTCTACGACTTCGCCTCCGGCCCGTTCTACGGCTACAACCGGCCCGGCGCCCAGCCGCAGCAGGGCGTCATCGAGAACTGGTGGCGGCAGGGCATGATGGGCGGGGCCAAGGCCCACTACGACGGCATCGTGGCCTTCTCCCAGACCGACTTCACCGAGGACCTGAAGGGCATCACGGTGCCGGTCCTGGTCATGCACGGCGAAGACGACCAGGTGGTCCCCTACGCCGACAGCGGCCCGCTCTCGGCCAAGCTGGTCCAGAACGGCACGCTGAAGTCCTATCCCGGGTTCCCGCACGGCATGCCCACCACCGAAGCCGAGACCATCAACAACGATCTGCTGGCCTGGCTGCAGGGATAGTGGCCGATCGGGGAAACCTTTTGCCCGTTCCGGCCGTATAAAAGCAGGGGAGCCGGAACCAGCCTGGTGGCCGCCGGGTCGCTTCGGCCGTGGAGGTTGCCCTGATAACGCTCATCCTGATCGGGTTGGTGGGTGGCCTGATCACCGGCATCTCGCCCTGTGTCCTGCCGGTCCTGCCGGTGATCTTCCTGTCCGGCGGGGCGCAGGGGGCCCGGGCCACCCGATCGGAGACCGGGGCCGCCAGCACCGCCACGGCTGCTGCCGCCACCAGCACCCCGGCCGCGGTCACCGTCCCGTCCGCGACGGCTCAGGCCGATTCATCCGTCGAAGGTCGCGCGGTAACTCTCCCCACTCAGGACGGACCGGAGCCTGCCGCCCCGTCCGATGTGGTCACCACCGGGCCGGAGGCCGCGGCCGCCGCCGCGCCATCGCGGGCGGACGGCAGGCGCCCGTACCTGGTGGTGGCCGGACTGGCCCTGAGCTTCAGCGTGTTCACGCTGCTCGGGACCCTGGTCCTCAGCGCGCTGCCGGTGCCCAAGGACATCATCCGCTGGGTCGGCCTGGTCGTGCTGGTGGTGGTCGGGGTGGCCATGATGGTGCCCCGGGTCCAGGACCTGCTGGAGCGGCCGTTCGCGCGGATCCCGCAGCGCCGGGTCGGCCAGGGGCACGGCGGTTTCGTGCTCGGCCTGGCCCTCGGCGCGGTGTACGTGCCGTGCGCCGGGCCGGTGCTGGCCGCGATCACCGTGGCCGGGGCCACGGGCCGGATCGGGGTGGCCACGGTCGCGCTGACCCTCGCCTTCGCGGTCGGGACCGCGTTCCCGCTGCTGATTTTCGCGCTGGCCGGCCGGGGCGTGGCCGAGCGCGTGCGGGCGTTCCGGACCCGGCAGCGTGGGGTGCGCTTCGCGGCCGGGGCCGTGCTGGTGGCGCTGGCGGTGGCCCTGACCTTCAACGTGACCGACGCCCTGCAGCGGGCCATCCCCGACTACACCTCCAGCCTCAACAACGACCTCAACAAGACCGGGCACACCTCCAAGGTGCTGAACGAGGGACCGGCCACCTCGCTGACCTCGTGCGCCAACAGCCCATCGACCCGGCTGGAGAACTGCGGGACCGCACCGGCCCTGGCCGGCATCCAGCAGTGGTTCAACACCGCCGGGGACCAGCCGCTCAGCCTCAGCTCGCTCAAGGGCAAGGTCGTGCTGGTCGATTTCTGGGCCTACTCCTGCATCAACTGCCAGCGGGCGATCAAGCACGTCGAAGCCTGGTACTCCGACTACCGCCAGAACGGGCTCGTGGTCATCGGGGTGCACACGCCCGAGTACGCGTTCGAGCACGTGCCCAGCAACGTGCACGCGGGCATCGGGCGGCTCGGCATCACCTACCCGGTGGCCCTGGACAACGACTACAAGACCTGGGACAACTACAGCAACGAGTCCTGGCCCGCCGACTACCTGATCGACTCCACCGGCCACGTCCGGCACGTCAGCGTCGGCGAGGGCGACTACGCCGGGACCGAGAGCCTGATCCGGCAGCTGCTGTCCGCGGCCCACCCGTCGGCCACCTTGCCGCCGGCCACCCAGGTGGCGGACACCACGCCGACCTCGACCGACCAGACTCCCGAGAGCTACCTCGGGTCCCAGCGAGCCCAGAACTACGGGGGCGCCACCGCGGCCAGCGGCACCCAGCCGTTCCACTTCCCGGCTCAGCTGGGTGACAACGAGTGGGCCCTGTCCGGGACCTGGACCGTGGGCGGCGAGGACCTGACCTCGGGTAATAACGCCGCCATCGAGCTGAACTTCACCGCCGCCGACGTCTACCTCGACGTGGGTGGCACCGGGACCCTCACCGCCACCGTGAACGGAAAGTCGACCTCGTACCGGGTGTCCGGCGCGCCGGACATCTACACCGTGGTGCACCTGAGCAAACAGCAGAGCGGCAGGGTCAAGCTGGCCCTGTCGCCCGGCCTGAACGCCTACTCGTTCACGTTCGGCCTGACCGGGCCCGGGCACCGACCCAGGCGCGGTCGCGGCCAGCAGGCGGTCCAGGCTGCCCGCCAGCGCCTGGACCTGGCCATCGGCCCAGCCGTCGGTCAGGTCGCGCAGATGGCCGGCCAGCACGTCGGCCAGCTGGCGGGCCAGCCGGGCCCCCTCCGGGGTCAGGCTGATCAGCGACATGCGCCGGTCGGCCGGGTCGGGCTGGCGTTCCAGTAGCCCGGCCTGCTGCAGGCGGTCGGCGTAGCGGCTGGTCCCGGAGCGGTCGATGCCGATGTGCTCGGCCAGCCGGGCCACGGTCAGCGGCCCGGTCCGGGCCAGCGTGCTCAGCACGAAGTAGGCCTGCCCGTCCACGCTTCCCGGCGCGGCCGCGATCACCGGCGCGCACAGCCGGCCGCGATTGCTGGGCAGCATCAGCTCGTTCAGCGCGTCGGCGAGCTGGTGCAGGACATCGGAGCTCACCGCAGCGAGTGTAAGCCGCCCGTCCCGGCCTCACCCCAACCTGGGCCACGTCCCGGTCGGCCCCGCCCCAACCTGGCTCCCGGCTCGGTTCCCCCGAACCTGGCTTCCCCGCGAACCCGGCCCGCTCCAACCTGGCCTCACCCCAGTCTGGCCCCGCCCCATGTGGCCCCAACCGGCTTCACTCCCAGCTTGGCCCGGCGCCGCAGCAATCCACCTTCGATATCTAGACTGGACGCAACGTTGCGTCTAGTCTGATGGGTATGACCAGTACCCTCACCACCCAGCCCGCCCAGGACGTTCTGAGCCGGCTGTTCGCCGCGGCCGAGACCCAGGAAGCCCAGGAAGCGGCGGCCGGGCCGGGCCAGGCGCCCGCCGCCCCGGCCCGCGAGCTCACCGCGCAGGAGCGGGCCGACCACCTGCGGAACGTCTACATGCCGGTGTCCCGCGACGGTGGCCAGCTGCTGTACGCGCTGACCCGGGCCGCCCGGCCGCGGACCGTGGTCGAGTTCGGCACGTCGTTCGGGATCTCGACCATCCATCTGGCCGCCGCGGTCATCGACAACGGCGACGGCCAGGTCGTCACCACCGAGCTGAGCCGGGCCAAGGTGGACCAGGCCCGGGCCAACCTGAGCGCGGCCGGGGTGGACGGCCCGGTGACCGTGCTGACCGGCGACGCCCAGCAGACCCTGGCCAACGTGCCCGGGCCCATCGGGCTGGTGCTGCTGGACGGCTGGAAGGACCTGTACCTGCCGGTCCTGCGCCTGCTCGAGCCCAGGCTGGCCCCGGGAGCCCTGGTCGTGGCGGACGACAGCACGTTCCCGAGCGTGGCCGGTTACCTGGCCTACGTCCGCGACCCGGCCCACGGCTACGTCACGGTCAGCTTCCCGGTCGAGGACGGGATGGAGATCAGCTGCTGGACGGGCGGCTAGCGGCGCCAGAAGCGGCGGCGCTTGGGCTCCGGCGGATCCGGGCTGAGCGTGGCGTTGACCCCGGCCAGCCGGCCCTGGCCGTCGAAGGTCACGTGGGTCTCCTGGCCGTCGGCGGTCCGGGCCACCCACTCGGTGTCGTTCTCGGTCAGCTCGGCGCCCCGGCCGGTCAGGTAGGCGCGGATCGCGGCCCGGTGGTCCGTGCCGTACATGCCGATGCCCGACATGACCGTGGTCCGCAGGTCCGCGCCGGTCAGCGGGCCCGGGCGCAGGCCAGGATCGTGCAGCACGAGGACCACGGTCTGCGGCCCGTTCTGGGCCAGGAAGTAGGCGTCACCGTCCAGCAGCGGCGTGGCCAGCAGACCGGCCAGGTGCGGGTCGATCCCGTCCGGCGGCTCGCTCAGCGGCATCGACGGCGTGGTCAGCAGGTCGATCGAGTGTTCCTTGCCGTAACGGCGAAGCCGGTCGCTGGCCGCGCCCGCGCCCTCGGGCAGGTGCTGGTTGGCCCACGCCCACAGCCAGGTGCCGGGGTCGGCGGCCGCGCTGCCGACCAGGTCGGTCCGGTATGAGGGGCCATCGGCGAAGCTGAGCGTCCCGCCGGCCACATCGACCGACCAGGGCTTGTCGCCGATGACCTCGGCCAGCCGCCCCTGGGCCTCGATGGTGGTCAGCAGGTGGCTGACCAGCAGTTCCGCCATTTCGCTCACGAGCGATGATTCTAGGCCTTGTCTCCAGCTGGTGATCAGGAACCGACTCGATAGCGGAGGTGGGTGGCGTACGGGGTGGGCACGACCTCGACCGGGGTGAAGCCGGGGTCGGCCACGCCGTCGAACAGCCGCTCGCCCCGGCCCAGCAGCACCGGCACCACGTGCAGCACCAGCTCGTCGACAGCTCCGGCCGCGAAGGCCTGCCGCACCGCCGAAGCGCCGCCGGCGATGTCGACCTCGGCGCCGCGGGCGACCTCGATCGCCTGGGCCAGCGCCGATTCGAACCCGTCGGTGACGAAGTGGAAGGTCGTGCCGCCCTTCATCTCGATCGGGTCGTGCCGGTGGTGGGTCAGCACGAACACCGGCGCGTGGTACGGCGGCTCCTCGCCCCACCAGCCGCGCCAGTCGCCGTCCCACTCGCCGCGGATCGGGCCGAACATGTTGCGCCCCATCACGTAGGCGCCGCGCGGCTTCATGATTTCGTCGCGCATGGCCAGGTCGGCCTCGTGGCCGGGCTCGCCCGCGTGCCAGTGCCATTCGTGCAGCCGCAGGCCGCCCGCCCCGACCGGGTCGTCGGGTCCCTGATCCGGTCCGGCCACGTAGCCGTCGAGGGAGATGGACATGTGGCAGGTAACAAGGCTCATGCTCCCTCAGACGGCTGGCCCGTACGGAAATCATCGCCCGCGACGGCCGGACGATTGGGACGTTCCGGGCCGGGTACCGAACGGCCGTGTGGTGGGCGCTGGGCGTACTGGTGGTGGTGGCGGTCGGGTTCCCGCTCACCATCATGCTGGTGACCCGGGGCATGGCCGACCGCCCGCCCAAGCCGTTGCGGCCCGGCTACGGGAAGACCGGCCAGTGGCTGCACGAGCGGTACGGACTGGACTGGCGGGCCTGCGTGCGGATCCAGCAGGCCGTGGCCCGGGGCGAGCGGGTCGGTGACCCGGCCCTGGAGGACGCGGCCCACTGGCTGGCTGCCCAGACCGTCAAGGGGCGGGCGCCGGGCCAGCGCCTGCTACTGGTCGCGGGCCTGGTCTGGATCGGATCGGGCGCGGCTGTCGTGGTCCTGGGCATCGTGGTGGTTGTTCTCGGCCACGCGCCAGCACGCCTGGTGTTCCTCCTCTGGTACGGCCCGCTCATGATGGTCCAGGCCACGGTGCAGACGATCTGGGTGCCGCGCATTCAGCGCCGCAAGGCGGCCCGGGCGCTGGAACTCAATCGTCAGGCGGCCGCGGCCCAGTTATGGTGCCGGGCAGAAGATCACCAATACGAGGGGGGCGCGAGTGATTCTGGTGACCGGGGCGACCGGCAACGTCGGGATGGAGGTGGCGCGGGCGGTGGCCGCCGCGGGCCATCCGGTCCGGGCCCTGACCCGGGACCCGGCCGCGGCCCGGCTGCCCGCCGGGGTGACCCCGGTCCCGGGCGACCTGACCGACCCGGGCACCCTGAGTGGGGCGTTCGACGGGGTGAGCGCGGTGTTCCTGCTGGCCGGGTACCCGGACGCGCCGGGATTGCTGGCCCGGATGGCCGACGCCGGGGTGCGCCGGGTGGTGCTGCTGTCCAGCGGCGCTGTCGTCGGCGGCAACCTGGACAACTACGTGGTCCGGTTCAACGTGGTCTCCGAGGCCGCCGTCCGCGACTCCGCGCTGACCTGGACCGTGCTGCGGCCCAGCGGCTTCATGTCCAACGCGCTGCGCTGGCGGCCGCAGCTGAACGACGGGGACACGGTGCGCGAGCCGTTCGCGGACCTGCCGGTGGCGGTCATCGACCCGTTCGATATCGGCGCGGTGGCGGCCCGGGCCCTGACCGAGCAGGAGCACGCGGGCCGCAGCTACCGGCTGACCGGCCCGACGCCCCTGCTGCCCGCCGAGCGGCTGACCATCCTGGGCCAGGTCCTCGGCCGGGACCTGCGCCTGGTGCCGCAGTCCGACCAGGACGCCCGGTCCGCGATGAGCGCGGCCATGCCCGCGCCGATGGTCGAGGCGTTCTTCGAGTTCTCCCGGGGCGGCACCTACCTGGACGACCAGGTCACCGGGACCACCGAAGACCTGCTGGGCCGCGCGCCGCGGACGTTCCGCGACTGGGCCCACACCCACGCTGGAGAGTTCAGCCGGGCGTGACCGCGGACGGTTCGGTGGCCCGGCGGCGGCCGGCCGGGAACAGGCGCTGGGTGCGCTGGCGGACGTCGACCGCGACGCGGACCGGGTCGGCGATCCGGCCTTGCAGGCGACGGGCCACGGCGACGTGGTCGGCGGTCCAGATCATCTTGACCGCGATGGCCGTGCCCTGGCCGTCCTCACCGGTCAGGTCGTGCCGGACCGCGTTGGTCAGCCGGCCGTCGGCCGCCACGTCCGGCGGCAGCCCGGCCGGTACCGCACCGGACCCGGTCAGGGCGGCCGCCATGGCCTGGTACCAGGCGGTGACCTGGCCCACCGCGGCCAGTACCTCGGTGCGGGCCGCGGTCCGGTCTCCGGACGGCTTGCCGTCGTCCCGGCTCCACAGGTCGACCACGGCGTCGGCCGACAGCCGCAGCACCGTGACCCCGGTCAGCAGCGTGGTCACCTCCGGCAACGGCAGGTGCTTGGCCCCGCTCTCGGCCAGGTAGCTGCGGAAGGCGTCGTCCAGCCGGCGTCCGGCCGCCGCCGCCCGCAGGCTCTCCTCCCGGGGCGGCGGGGCGGACGGCAGCATCTCGTCGCAGCGCAGCACCCCGTAGGTGACCGCGCTGCTCAGGTAGCGAGCGGTCTCGGCGTAGGCGCCGGCCAGGGCGGTGCCCAGGGCCGAGGCCGCGCCACGGGGCCAGAACAGCACCCCGACCACCAGGCTGACCAAACCGCCGATGGCCACGTCCTCGATCCGGACCAGGCCGACCTTCCAGCCGGCCGGGGCGATGATGTTGTAGAGGATCAGCAGGGTGATGGTGAAGCTGGCCTGGCCCGCCGCGAACGAGATGACCGCCGGGGCCAGCCCGGCCACCAGCACGGCGATCGGCAGCAGGATCCACAGCACGGTCTGGTTGGTGCCGATGGCCAGCACCAGCAGGCCGCCGATCACGAAGCCGGCCAGGTTGCCGAGCAGCCCCCGCAGCACGTTCTGCCCGGTGCTGAACGCGCTGGACCGCAGCACGCTCAGCGTGCCGAGCACCACCCAGAACGAGTGCTGGACCCCCAGCAGGTCGGACACCAGCACGGCCAGGCCCAGCGCGATCGCGCCGCGGACGCTGTTGTGCAGCCAGACCGAGTGCGGCTGGACGTGGGCTCCGGCTCGTTCCTGCACCGACGACAGCGTGCCGCTGGCGCCGTCCGGCTGACGCCCGATCAGCTGCTGCCACCAGGGTCGTTGCAGGGCGGCCACGGCGAGCTGGATGTTGGACGCCATGGCCGAGGCCACGAAGCTCAGCTCCTGGCCCCGGAACGAGGGCTCCAGCCCGGACACGTACTGTTCGGCCTCATCGGCGCTGTCACCCGGCAGGCCGGAACCCACCCCGGCCAGGGACATGGCCGCGTTCTCCATGGCGGCCCGGGCCTGCTCCAGCCGGTCCAGGCCCGGCCGCAGCGAGTCCAGCGGCCCGTGCCCGGCGTCCACCAGCGCCGTGCCCTGCTCGAGCAGGTCGGCCGCGGCCGCCTTGACCGCGCACACCTCTTCGCTGAAGTGGTGGCCGGTGCTGGGCATCTGGTCCATCACCGCCTGCAGCCAGATGCACTCGTCCACCAGCCGGACCAGGGTGCGGGCCGCGGTGGTGAGCCCGGTCGGCCGGTAGGGGGTGGCGAAGAACGAGGTCCGCAGGCCGGTCACGGCCGCGTTGGCCGCGGCGGTGGCGGTTTCCAGCTGGGCCCGCGCGGCGCCCGCAGCGTCGCTGGCACCGTTGGCGGCCCGGGCGAACCCGGCCTCGGCCCGCAGCCGCGCGACCAGGGCGGTGAGAGCCTGAACCAGTGGCCGCCGCAGCGGGTCCCGGGCCGGGGCCGGCCAGAGCAGCGTGATGGCCAGCAGCGATACCGCCCCGGCCAGCAGCCATCCGGCCAGCCGGTCCGGGATCGAGCTGACCGGCCCGGGGAGCGAGACCGGCAGGATGAACGCCAGCAGCAGCGAGGTCGACGCCCCGGCCAGGGCCGAGCTGACCACCCCGGCGAACAGGACGCAGAAGCCGACGATGAACATGGCCAGCGCGGCCAGCCAGGCCGCCCGTGAAGCCAGCGTGCCCAGGCAGGCGAAGATCGCCCCGGTCAGGATCAGCGCGGTCTGGTCCGGCAGCCGCTCCCGCACCCGGCCGCCGAACGCCACGAACAGCAGCATGGACAGCGACCCGAACGCGGCGAACGTGGCCATGACCGGGTTGCCGATCACCTTGATGCTCAGCGCCAGCAGGGCCGGCATGACGATCGCGGCCCGGCCCGAGCGCCGCAGCGCGAGCAGGCCGGCGTCCCGCGTCCGCAGCCAGACCACACCCTGGCGCAGCCTGTTCACGCCCGGCCCCCGCCGCCGACTGGCCTCATCCGCGTCTCATCGGGCATTGAGCAGGTCGCGGGCGGCGGCGGCGATGTGGTCGGCGTCGATCCCGGACGCGGCCAGCAGTTCCTGGGGGGTGCCCGAGCCGGGCATGTCGCGGACCGCGAGGTGGGTCAGCCACACCTTCTGCGGGCCGGCGTTCAGCAGCGCGTCGGCCACGGCCGAGCCCAGCCCGCCCTCGGGGTGGTGGTCTTCGGCCACGACCAGGCGGCCGTTGGTGGCGGCCACCGCCGCGACCAGGGTCTCGGTGTCGACCGGCTTGACCGAGTACAGGTCGATGACCCGGGCCCCGATGCCGTCGGCGGCCAGCTGGTCGGCGGCGGCCAGGGCCTCGTGCAGGGTCACGCCCGCGCCGATCAGCGTCACCGCGTCGTCCGGGCTGGACCGCAGCACCTTGGACCCGCCGATGGGGAACTTCTCCCCGGTCGCGTACAGCACCGGGTAGGCGCCCCGGGTGGTGCGCAGGTAGCTGACCCCGGTCCGGTCGGCCATGGCCCGCACCAGGGCGGCGGTGCTGGTGGCGTCGCTGGGGTAGAGCACGGTCGAGTCGTGCACCGCGCGCAACATGGCCAGGTCCTCCAGCGCCATCTGGGAGGGCCCGTCGGCGCCGATCTCCACGCCGGCGTGGGACCCCGACAACCGGATATTCGACCGGGAAATGGACGCCATCCGGATGAAGTCGTAGGCGCGGCTCAGGAAGGCGGCGAAGGTGGAGGCGAACGGCACGTAGTGGCGCACGGCCAGCCCGACCGCCGAGGCCACCATCTGCTGCTCGGCGATGTACATCTCGAAGTAGCGCTCCGGGAACAGGTGCGCGAACTCGTCGGCGTGGGTGGAGTTGCTGACCTCGCCGTCCAGCGCCACCACCCGCGGGTTGTCGGCCCCGAGCGCGGCCAGCGCGTCACCGTAGGCCTTGCGGGTGGCCACCTTGTCCCCGACCGTGTACCGGGCCGACGGCACATCGCCCTCGGGCGCGGTCGGGTCCAGGCTGGGATCGTGGTCCGGGGCCGGGCCGGGCTGCGGGCCGCGCACGGTCAGATTCCGCTCCCCGCCCAGTTCAGCGACGGCCCGCTCGGCCATGTCGGGCGGGAACGGCTTGCCGTGCCAGCCCTCGTGGTCCTCGACTTCGGAGAACCCGCGGCCCTTGATCGTGCGGGCCAGGATCACCGTCGGCTGGGGGACCGCCCCGTCGGTGGCGGTGGTGAACGCCTGGTCGATCTCTTCCAGGTTGTGCCCGTCGATCTCCAGCACCCGGGCCCCGAACGCGGCGGCCCGGCTGGCGTACCGGTCCAGGTCCCACTCCCACTCGGTGGGTCCCCGCTGCCCGAGCCGGTTGACGTCGACGATCGCGATCAGGTTGGACAGTTCGTAGAACGACGCCTTGTCCAGGGCCTCCCAGATCGAGCCTTCGGCCATCTCGCTGTCGCCGCACAGCACCCACACGTGGTAGGGCAGCCGGTCCAGGTATTTTCCGGCCAGCCCGACCCCCACCCCGTCGGGCAGGCCCTGCCCGAGCGAGCCGGTGGCCACGTCGACCCAGGGCAGCACCGGGGTCGGGTGGCCTTCCAGCCGGGCCCCGAAGCGCCGGTACTGGGTCATCAGCTCGTCGTCCGAGACCACCCCGACCGCCTTGTACACCGAGTACAGCAGCGGCGAGGCGTGCCCCTTGGAGAAGATCAGATGGTCGTTGGCCGGGTTCCCGGGGTTGTCCCAGTCGTAGCGCAGGTGCCGCCCGACCAGCACCGCCAGCAGGTCGGCGGCGGACATGCTCGAGGTCGGATGCCCCGAGCCGGCGCTGGTGCTGGAGCGGACCGAATCAACCCGCAGCTGCGCGGCCAGCTCGGCCGCCTGGGCGAGGTCAATCCCGGTGAGCGACGGAGTGCTGCCCATGACGGACTCCTTTGCTGGCTCTTTGTGGCTCATTCTGGGTCACCGGATCCCGCCGGACGGGCCGGGTGTCACGTCCCCTAGCTTTCCCTGCCGGCCGGTGCACGCATGGGCCAGGGTGGCACTTTGGCGGGCAGCTGGTCCAGTGCCAGTTGCCGGGTGACCGAGGGGAATGCCCGGCTCAGCGCGGCGCGGGCCGGTAGGTGCGGCGGAACTGATCGTCACTGACCGGCCAGCGCTCGCCGCCGTAGCCTTCGACCACCCAGTCCCCGGCCTGGGCGATGGCCCGGCCCTCGATGGTCCGCAGCACCTGGGCCTCATCGACCTGCCAGGCCAGGTAGGTCCCGGTGCGGCGCCACCGTTCGCCGCCGAGATGCTCGTGGCTGACCACGAACTCGGCGTCCCGCACCGTCCGCTCGTCCCCGGAGTCGTCCACCACCCGCCAGTCACCCGGGTTTCCGGCCAGCTCGTCACCTGACCGCCGCTTCCACGTCCGCCGGGTCTGCAGTTTCCGGGCCCGCACGGTGCCGACCCGCTCGTAGCGAGCGGCGTGGGCGGGGCCGCCGGGCGGCACGACCGGCACGAAGCCGGCCCCTTCCAGCCGGGTCAGCTGGTCGCGCAGGTAGTCGATCTGTTCCTGGCGCACCGGCTCGGGCAGTTCGGTCCAGGGCACCACCCGGTGGTTGACCAGGGTCCGGGCGCCCCCGGCGGGCCGGGGGCGGTGGCGCGATCCGTCCGCCGACCAGCCGGCCGACAGGCGCCGCTGGTACCAGCGAGTGTGCTCGGCCCGGGTGACCTCCTCCAGCTCACGGTCGCTCAGCTCGATGATGCTCCCGGGTGCGACCGAACGCCGCGGCATCCAGCGTCGGCCCTGCCCGACCACCGCGGTCATGATCGACCGGACCTGCAGGATGTTGTCCTGGCGGACGAACTCGTCCAGCTCGGTCCAGCACCGGCGGGCCGGCGGTGGCGGCTGGTCCGGGGCCGTGGGGTGACTCAGGCGATAGCACTCGTGCCAGTGCCGGGCCACCCGGGTCCAGACGTCTTCCGGCACCTGGCCGTCCACCATTAAGGCGCGCTGGAACGGATGCAGCTGGTCGAAGATGGCGTCGCTCATGCCTGCTCCGTCCGAGGTCAGCACGAACACCGGGATGCCGGGATGCAGCCGGGCCACCCGCCCGGCTTCGTGCATCGTAGCTTCCCCCAGGCCGTCAACGATGGCAATGGCGGTCTCGTTCGCCGTCTCGGGCGGCAGGCCGTCCAGAAGCGGCAGAAGTTCGTCCTCCCACCGCGCCGGCTGCTCGGTTATCTGGAGCAACGCGTCCGCCACCGATGCCGGGGAGGTGGCCAGATACTCGCGCCGCAGGTCGGTGGCCCGCTGGTTGAGCAGCACCACCCGGTCCACCGGGACGGGGACCGGCCCCTGGCCGTTCAGGGACGGGTGGGCGGCGGCGATCAGCTCGTGCTGCTCCCAGGCTCGGTGCCCCAATTCCAGCAGCGTCGAGAGCGCGAGGCTACTGTCTCCGCACAACAGCAACTGGCGGGCCCCGGTGTGCAGGACCCGGTCGGCCAGCGCGCTGGCCGTCGACTCGTGCGGGCACAGCGCGTCCGCGAACCAGTGGCTGGAGATGCCGCTGTGCAGCCCGCGCCAGTGATTCGCGTGCCGGGGGTCATCGACCCGGACCACCAGGTGCGGCTGCCGTTCCGGGTTCGGCCGTCGGTACCGGCGGCTCAGGATGCCGGTGATGGCTTCCAGCGCGGCTTCGTTCTCGGGCAGGCTGCTCCGTACGGCGTAGACGTAGCTGAGCGCGCAGCCTCGCCACCCGGTGATGATGGGCATCAGAATGCGTTTTTCGGCCGGGTCGCCCACCATGACATGCGCCCCGGTCTCGCGGGCTTCTTCCAGCAGCGGATGACTGCTGTCGGGCTCGATCACGACGATCCGGCCGGGCCGCCCAGTTTCCGCCAGCCTCCGCAGCAGCGGCATGGTCAGCGCGTCCAGCCCCGTGAAGATGGTGGCGTCCTTGACGAAACGCGCTTTCAGCCGGGCCAGCGGCTCTCGCCACAGCGTGGCCGCCGCGCCCACCACCCCGATCAGCGTCGCTCCCAGGCAGATGATCTGCCCCAGTTGCAGGGCCAAGGGGGCCTGCTGCGGACAGGCGTTTCCGCTGCCGTAGGCGGTCGGCGGATTTCCCACGAACAAGCCCAGCACTCCGCCGACCACGGAGACCCTGGTCTGGTCGCCCCGGCACGGCGCCAGCGCCGAGGTACCCAGCACCGCGCCGACCGCCACCATCGCGGCGATGGTGATCAGGCCCACCGTGCGGCTCTGCTTCCGCCGCGGCCACCAGAACGCCGCCCAGGCCATCAGCCACACCAGCACCGCCACCAGCAGCGTCGTGTCGTTGTCGGGCCGCAACCCAGCCCGCCACCAGGCCGAACTGGCCCTCAGCCACCGCTGGATCATGCGCCGTGATCCACGCGCCCCAGGACAAATAACGGTGACGGCCAGTCCGGCCAGCGCGGGAACCACCCAAAGAACATCCGGTTCACGTGAAACCACGCGAGCCGGTACGTCATCACGGCTCCCATCCCCAAGGCCCGGCATCATGAGCAAGACATTGATGCCGTAATATCCCAATTAGAGATATACCTCCGACCGGGTGTCAACACTCGCAAGGTGCGGTCGGCGCAATCGGAACGTCAGGTCAGGCGCGGTTCCTGAACAAGATTTCCAACTCAGGCACCACCGGTACAAGTGATCTAACTGTGTCCGGCTGAACACAGGTTCAACACAGCCAACGTTGCCTAACTGACCTACCTTTGCCCTTACCCTCAAGGAGCGGTACGGTCTTCGTGGTTTTGGCTGCGAGGCAAACTGCGTATTTATCGCGTCATGGCCTAATGCTGAGATGGATGACCGGAATGACATGAATGTGTCGTCTGTAGTCAGGCCAATCAGACCGTGATCTGCGCCGGGTCGCCGTTCGGGTGTCACCGACATCACCACGACCGTCGTTCAATTCTTCCATCTGAGCCGAATTCCATTCGGGCTCTGACGGCACTGCATCCACCACGGCGAGACGGTATCGGGCCGCCTGAGCGTCGGTCCTTGAGCGTCGGGGATGTCCTACGCTCCGGCCGTTCCAGTCGGCCGGACATCTCTGGCTGGCCAACGAGGTCGTGATCGCCTAGGCGCTTCGAAGCCGGCGAATCCGTGAGCGGCCCACGTTCGGGGAGGCCCGCTGCCTCTGCGCACGGATCAGGTGCCGGTCAGTAGACATGCGTGTGCATCTGCCGGCAATTCAGCAGGCAACGACCATGCCGGCGCGAACTCAGACTTATGACCAGATATCGCTTCGAGTTGGTCTACGCAACGTTGTCACCCATCTCAGGGTCGCGCTGGTAAAAAGTGATGCGGAAATGTGCTCAGGAAGGCTCTTGCCAGGCGGGATCATGCCCTAAGTTTATGCGCGTGAGCGAGACTCGCCTAGCCGAGGCGGCCCGCGCTGCATCCGTCACATGGATTGACAGGCGGCACTTCCGATGGCGGGCGGCTCTGCTCTGTTATTCTGTGTTATCTTCCGCTGCGGAAAGTGATCAGCACCGCTCTGGTGCTCCCTCTCCGCAGCCTCGACTTTCCCACCACCACCACCAGCGGGGTAACCCGCCCGCGAGAAAGCGGTCCGATGATGGCTTCCACTGAGGCCCGGCCGATGGTGACCTCGCCCCTGTCCGACATGGTCACCTCGTCTCTGCGCAAGAACCGGTCATACGAAGTACTCCGCAGCGAGCCGTTCGAGAGCGCACACGCATGCCAGCGGGTCGGTGTGCGCAGGCGGAACCGGCGGCGGAGTTCCAGTCTCACATTTGATCTAGGAGCGGAGCCCGGCATGGGCGGACCACCTCTCCCTCTCGATCAGTTCGTCCTCAAGGTACAGAGTCGCTGCGATCTTGCTTGCGATCACTGCTACGTCTATGAGGCGCCGATCAGAGCTGGCGTGGGCGGCCCAAGGCCATTCCGGACGACGTGCTCCGGCGATCCGCGCAGCGGATCGCCGAGCACGCGGCCGAGCACGACCTCGACAGTCGAGGTCGTGCTGCATGGTGGCGAGCCGCTGCTGGTCGGCGTCGATGGGCTGCGCCGGATAATCACTGAGCTCAATGCGGCCTTGCGTGGCGTATGCGAGCTTGATTTGCGTATCCACACGAATGGTGTCCAGCTTTCCGAGGCATTCTGCGAGCTTTTCGCGGAATTCGATGTCCGGGTCGGTATCTCCATTGACGGTGACCGGGCCGCCAATGACCGGCATCGGCGGTATGCCAATGGGCGCAGCAGCTATGACCAGGTGGTCCGGGCCATCAACCTGCTGCGCACGGACCGGTTCCGCCCGCTGTACGCCGGGCTGCTGTGCACGATCGACGTGGCCAACGACCCGGTGGCGGTCTACGAGGCCTGATAGCGCTGGAGCCGCCCGCGGTGGACTTCCTGCTGCCCCACGCCACCTGGGACGAGCCGCCGCCGCGCGATCCGGGCCGGGACGAGCAGTACGCCGACTGGCTGATTGCCATCTTCGACCGCTGGCTCGAGGACGGACGGCCGACCAGCGTCCGGACCTTCGAGTCGATCCTGTCCACCTTGACCGGAGGCGACAGCTTTACCGAAGCGCTCGGGCTGACCCCGGCCACGCTGGCGGTCATCGAGACCGACGGCAGCTACGAGCAGGTGGACTCGCTCAAGGTCACCTACGACGGCGCGGCCGGCGACCGGACTGAACGTCTTCAGCGACGGGCTCGATGCGGTGGCCCGCCATCCCGCATCGTCGCCCGCCAGCAGGGTCTGGACGGACTGTGCCAGACCTGCCAGGAGTGCCCGGTCGTCACCAGTTGCGGCGGGGGCCTGTACGCCCACCGGTTCCGGTCGGGCCGGATTCGATAACCCGTCCGTCTTCTGCGCCGACCTGCTCAAGCTGATCACTCACGTCGGGCAGCGGCTGCCGCAGATGTCCACTTATCACGAGATGCCCGACGTGGACTTCCGGGACCTGGCCTCCGGCCGCGGCAGCGCCGCCGCCGTCCACCAGCTCATCGACGGGCAGCGGACGCTGCGCCGCACCTTGCTGATGGCGGTGTATCAGGCCGCGAACGCCCGCCGCCGTGGGCGATGCGGCCCGCACAGGTTGCGGGCTGCCTGGGATGTGCTGGCGGCGGTCGACGCCGAGCACCCGGAGGCTCTCGACCGGGTGCTGGACCATCCCTTCGTCCGGTTCTGGGCCGTGCGGTGCTATCGACCAGCTCTGCATCACCGGTCGTCGGCCCCCGGCGCCGACCTTGGTTATCTGAGCGCCCTGGCGGCTTCGGCCGCGGTCCGGGCCGGCGTCGCCGCCGAGCTGAGCGTTCCCGTCGTGGACGGGGTGGTGCTGCTGCCGACCCTCGGCCGCCTGGTCCCCGGGCCGGATCCGCGCCGAGCGCGCGACCGCGCGAGCTGATCGTCGATCGGTGACGTGGTCCAGTTCCAGGTCGGCGGGGACTGGTGGAAGCTGGCCAGCAGCGACCTGGTCCGGGCGGCGCGGATCCGGTCCTGGTCGGCGATGATCGCCGGGCCGCCGAGTGGCATGCGACCCGGCGTCTGCGGGCGGCTGGGCTGAGCGTCGCGCTCGAGGACGGTGATCCGTTCCGCGACTGCTATACGGCCAACCGCGGCCGCTCCGCTGTCCGGCGCGCAGTTCGCCGCCTGGCAGCGGACCTTCGCGGCCAGCCTGGGCCGAGATCGGGACCAGCTATCCCGGCTTCGCGCCCGCCATCGGGGCCGGGCTCACTGCTGGTGCCGGTCCTGGTGGCGGGGCCGAACGGCCTCGGGGCGGTCGAACGGCATGCGTTCGGCGCGGTGGCGGTGTCGCGGTCGGCCGATCCGGCCCGCTTGGCCCGCTCGATCGTGGCGGCTTTCCAGCGGGCCAAGTTCGGGGCGATCCTCGACCTTTTCGATCTGTGCGACCCGGAGCCCCCGACGCGGCGTCAGTGACCGAGCGCTCGAACAGGCCTATGTCGAGCTGGCGTCGGGGACCGGCAACGCGGCCGGCGACGCCATCAAGACGCTCGCGGACCGCGATGAGCTGACGCCGGAAGGCCGCCGCTTCGTGGCCGAGATGCGCCGGTCAGTGCAAGCCCTGGGGCGTGTGTGACTCAATTGGCGGCTGTAAACTATCGTGCCAATTGTTAATGAGTGAAAGACAAGTGGTCCGTATGCTGGGTTTCGGACTCTGGTCACTTGTCGAAATCTCCTATATTCTGCTTTATCTCGGGCGTCTTCGGCGGCAGAAGGCGCCCGCGAAGTATGGGGAGGTTCGCGCGGTGCAGCCTGGCGGGGGAAATGAGTCAGTCTTTTCCGAGCCGCGGCCATCGCCCCTATTTTTTTCTCAGCTATGCGCGGACGCCGCAACGCGACCCGTCCGATCGGAGCGATCCCGATCGCTGGGTCACAAGCTTTACAACGATCTGTGTGATGAAATTTTACAAATGACCGACGCCCAGCCGGATGAGGCTGGGTTCATGGACCGGGACAACAAGCTCGGGGCGGAGTGGTCGCCTGAACTCATGGCGGCCCTGAAATCGTGCCGGGTCTTTGTTCCGCTTTATTCACGCCGCTATTTCGAAAGCGACAACTGCGGGCGGGAATGGTTTGCCTTTGCCCAGCGGGAGGTGATGCACCGGGCCGAGGGCGGCGAGGCCGTCGATGCGATCGTCCCGGCGCTGTGGCACCAGCTGGACCGGGAGGCGATTCCGGAGGTCGCCCAGTCCTTTCAGTACGATCACGCTGACCTGGGTGCGCGCTATTGTGCCGAGGGATTTTACGGCATCATGAAGCTGCAGAACTACCGGCGCGATTATCAGCGAGCGGTTCATCGTCTGGCCGAGCGCATCATTGAAATCGGCGACCAGAGCGTCGCCCACGCCGATGATGGCGTACAGAATTTTGAGCGCAAAGATTTCGAATCTCTGCCGAGCGCTTTCGGCCCGACCAGCGCCAAACGGACGACCGACGGCCAGTTGCAGATAACCGTTCTGGCCCATACAACCTCCACCTTGCCGCCGGGCGGGCCGGCGATTACTACGGGGAATCCGCCGCACGGCTGGAGCCCTTACCGTCCGGCCTATTCTCAGCCGCTGGCGAACTACGCGGTGGAGCTGGCCAAGAAATGCCTGGACTGTGAACCGTCGTTCGAGGCCTTCGATGAGGACCGCCGGAAGTGGACCGGTGACGGGCAGGCCCCACCCAGCCTGTGCCTGGTCGACGCTTGGGTCAGCATGTCCGACTCCCACTCCGGAGCGGCTGCGGGCGCTCAATCAGATCACCGACGCCCTGGGTGAGCGTGCTGGTGCCCTGGAACAGCCAGGACCGAGAGATCAGTGCAGCCGGGGAAGCCCTGCGCGATCGTCTGCGCGAGCACCTGGGGGACAAACTCGACGGGGTGCCTCGGCGGTGCCGGATGGCCGCGAACGGGATTCCGACCTTGCGCGATTTCAGTGAACTCCTGCCCGAAATGACGATGATCATGCTGAAGCGATACCGCAAGTACGCGCCCGCTCGTCCGCC
The DNA here is from genome assembly GCA_963828445.1 of uncultured Actinomycetes bacterium. Lineage (GTDB taxonomy): Bacteria > Actinomycetota > Actinomycetes > Streptosporangiales > Streptosporangiaceae > Bog-532. The sequence continues at coordinate 64,693 of CAWHFP010000013.1, read as the reverse complement.
CGAGGGTGAGCCGGTCAGCACGGCCGCGGCTCCGCCAGGCCGGACCCGAGGAATTCGGAGGCTTCCGATGACCGAACCCGGCCCGGCCAGATCGTCACCTTCTACTCGTACAAGGGCGGGACCGGCCGGACCATGGCCATGGCCAACGTGGCCTGGATCATCGCCAGCCACGGCAAACGCGTGCTGACGGTGGACTGGGATCTGGAGTCGCCGGGCCTGCACAAGTTCTTCCACCCGTTCCTGGACGAGTCGACGGTCAGTGCCACTCCCGGCGTCATCGAGATCATCAACGAGTACGCGTCGGCGGCGGTCGATCCCGGACCGCGGAGCAAGGACTGGTACCTGGAGTGCGCCCGGGTCGAGCGGCACGCCGTATCGCTGGAATGGCCTTTCCCGGACGGCGGCAGGCTGGACTTCCTGTCGGCCGGCCGGCAGAACCGCGACTATTCGTCGGCGGTGGTGTCGCTCGACTGGGACAACTTCTACGACCGCCTCGGCGGCGGCAAGTTCTTCCGGGCCATGCGCGAGGACATGAAGCGTAACTACGACTACGTCCTCATCGACAGCCGGACCGGGCTTTCGGACGTGGCCGACATCTGCACGATCGAGCTCCCCGACGTATTGACCGTCTGCTTCACGCTCAGCGATCAGAGCATCGAAGGCGCGGCCAATGTGGCCAAGCAGATCAGCGGGCGTTACCGGGACCGGAACATCCGCGTACTGCCGGTGCCGATGCGCATCGAGGACGGCGAGAAGGAGAAGCTGGACATCGGCCGGTCGCTGGCCCGGATGCGATTCGAGGGCTTCCCGACCGGGATGAGCCAGGACAGCGCGGCTCTGTACTGGGCCTCGGTCGAGGTCCCGTACAAGCCGTTCTACGCGTTCGAGGAGATCCTGGCCACCTTTGGCGACGACCCGGGCTCGCCGGCCTCGCTGCTCTCCTCGTTCGAGCGGATCACCGACGCGGTCACCGAAGGCGAGATCACCTCGTTGCGGCCGATCCCGGATGACCGGCGGCTGCAGTACAAGGAGCTCTTCGCCCGGCGGCAGCCGTCCGTCCTGACCCAGGTCTACCTGAGCTACGCGCCCGAGGACCGGATGTGGGCCGACTGGATCGAAGCCGTGCTGACCCGGGCCGGTTTCCAGGTCGTGCCGCGCAGCATCGTGGCCACCGCGCCACTGGTCAGCGTGGACCTGCAGGCCGAGGAGGAACTCCAGGGGGCGCCCCGGGCCATCGCCATCCTGTCGTCGGCCTACATGCATTCCTCGGAGGGCCGGTCGGTCTGGAAGGCACTCGTCGGCGGTGGATGCGGCCGGCGTGCGGCGGCAACTGGTGTCGGTCCGGGTCAGCGACGGGCGGGTCAGCGATCCGTTCACCGACCATCCCGTGGTCGACCTGGCCCGGCTGGACGAGGATCAGGCCAGCACCAAGCTGCTCTGGGCCCTGGACCGGCCCGCCCTGCCCCCGGGCAGCGGCGCCGGGAGCGCCGAGAAGCCGAGGTTCCCCGGCCGGGTTCCGCCGATCTGGAACGTGTCGGCCCGGAACGCGGACTTCACCGGGCGCGCCGCGGCCCTGGAACGGATCCGCGACCAGCTGGCCGGGGGCGGCACCACGGCGGTGGTGGCGCTGGCCCTCTACGGGCTGGGCGGAGTGGGCAAGACCCAGCTCGCGCTGGAGTACGCGCACCGGTTCATGGCCGACTACGACCTGGTCTGGTGGGTGCCGTCCGAGCGACCCGACGAGGTCACGGCGGCCCTGGCCGCCCTGGCCCGCAAGATGGGCCTGCGGGTCGGCGACAACGTCGCCGAAGCCGCCGAGGCGGCCCTGGAGGAACTGCGCCGCGACACGAGCCCGCACTGGCTGCTGATCTTCGACAACGCCGATGACCCCAAGCAGCTCGAGCCCTACCTTCCGTCCGGGATCGGCCACGTCCTGATCACCTCGCGTAATCAGGCCTGGACCCGTTCGGCCGAGCCGCTCGAGGTGGACATCTTCACCCGCGAGGAGAGCGTGGCCCACCTGCTCCGGCACCTGCCCGATCTCGATCCGGCCGACGCCAGGATGGTGGCCGACGCCCTCGGTCACCTGCCGCTGGCCGTCGAGCAGGCCAGCGCCTGGCTGGAGCAGACCGGGATGCAGCCCCAGGCCTACGTGGCCGAGCTCAGCACCCAGGCCAGCCGGATCCTGGGCTTGAACCAGCCGTCTGACTACCAGACCCCGGTCGTGGCGACGTGGAACCTTTCCTTCGAGCGGCTCCAGCAGCAGTCACCAGCGGCCGTGCGCATGCTGCAGCTGCTGGCTTTCTTCTCCCCCGGACCCATCTCCCTGGACCTGCTGTACAGCGACGAGATGTACGAGGCGCTGCAACCCTTCGACCAGAGCCTCAGCGAGCGGCTCATGCTGCCCCGGGTGATCCGGGACATCAGCCGGTTCGCGCTGGTCAAGGTGGACCAGGGCAGTAACTCGCTGCAGATCCACCGGCTCGTGCAGGCGGTGATCAGGTCCCAGCTGACCGACGACCGAGCGAGATGAGGCCCGGCACGCGGTACACCGGATCCTGGTCGGGGCCAAGCCGCGGCGGGGGGAGATAGAGGACGCGGCCAACTGGCCCGACCTACGAGCTGATCTGGCCGCACCTGGTGCCGTCCCAGGCCGAGGAGTGCACGGAATCCACAGACCCGCCAGTTGCTGCTCGACTGGGTCCGTTACCAGTGGATGCACGGCGAGTACGAGGCCTGCCTGAGCCTGGCCCAGCGCCTGCAGAACTTGTGGACCCATGTGCTGGGACGCGACCACTCGCAGACGCTGTACCTGCAGTCCCAGATCGCCAACGTCGCTGCGTTTCCAGGGCCGGTTCAACGAGGCCCGTGACCTGGACACCTACGTTCTGGAGCGGCAGCGCCAGGTACTTGGCGACGACCACCTGTTCACCCTGATCACGGCCAACGGGCTGGGCGCTGACCTCAAGGCGCTGGGTGAATACCGGGAAGCGCTGGAGATCGACCGGCAGACCTACGACAGCTTCAAGGATGAGTTCGGAGAAGACTACGAACGGACCATGATGGCGGCCTACAACCTGGCCGTTTCGCTGCGGCTGGTCGGAGATTACGACGCCGCCCGGCAACTGGACCAGGACACGCTATGACCGCCGCCGGTCGGTCATCGGGCCGGAAGCATCCGCACACCCTTTCCTACGGCGGTCAGCCTGGCCAACGACCTGCGGGCGGTGGGCGCAGTTCCGCGATTCCGTGGCCTTGCTGCGCGACACACTGGCCAGCTACCAGGCCCTCCTGGGCGATGAGGTGCCGGACACCTTGCGCGCCGCGATCGGCTCTGGCCGTTTCGCTGCGCAAGGCCGGGGAGCAGGCCGAGGCGATGAACCTGGCCCGGGAAACCTACGACCGCTACGAGCGCCGCTACGGTCCCGACTACCCCGACACACGCCTGTGCGCGATCAACCTGGCCTGCGACTACGCGGCCGCCAACAATATGCCCAAGGCCCTGAGCCTGGTGACCGAGGTGCGCAGCGCCCTGGAAGCCGGGCTGGGAGCCGACCATCCGGACACCCTGGTGGCGGCCAACAACTTGTCCTGCTACCTGCGGTCCATTGGCCGGCCGGAGGAGGCGCATCGGCTGGCGGAGGACACACTGACCCGGATGCGGGGCAAGCTCGGCGAGACGCACCCACTGACGCTGGCCTGCGCGGTCAACGTGGCCAACTGCCTGGGTGACGCTGGGGACCTGGCCGCGGCCGAGGTGCTGGAACGGGAGACGGTGGCCCAGCTGACCAAGTCCTGGGGGCCAAGCACCCGGACACGCTGGTCTGCCAGGCCAATCTGGCGGTGACGCTGCGAGACGCGGGCCGGGACCGTGAGGCCAAAGACCTCAGGGCCCAGGTCCTGGCCGAGCTGGCCCAGGTGCTGGGAGCCGGGCCATCCGGACGTGATCCAGCTCCGCGAGGGTCAGCGCATCAACCGCGACCTGGAGCCGCACTACATCTGATCGGCCTCGGAGCTCCGAAGACAGCCAGCGCAGGATGTCCGGCAGCACGTCCAGCGCACCGAAGTGGGCCGCGCCCGCCTGGACCACCACGGTGGCGCTGGCGATCCGTTGCGCGAGCCACATGGCGTGGCTGACCGGGGAAAAGTTGTCGACCGCACCGTGCCAGAGCAGGACCGGGATCGCTGATCGTGGCCGGGTCGAAGCCCCAGGGCAAGTGGAAGGCCAGCACATCGTCGATCCAGCCGTCCGCAGAGGTGCGCAGGGCCTCGGCGTAGGTCTCCAGCAGCTGGGCGCGGATGCCGGGGTCGGCCACCACCCGGCGGTCCGGATCGGGCATCTCCGGGTGCAGGCTGGCCAGCAGGCTGGCCGGATCGGCCCGGACCGCTTCGGCGGTGGCCTCGGTTTTGGCGGCCAGCCCTGTCGTAGCCGTTGGCGCGGCCGCGATGTACTCGGCGACGTTGGACTGCGTCATGCCGTCGTACCAGTCCAGGCCGACCGCGCCCTGCGGGGCCAGGCCGACCAGGACGGCGGCCCTGGTCAGGCGATCGGGCATCAGGGCCGCGCAGGCCAGGGCGTGCGGGCCACCGCCCGAGCGGCCGACGACGGCGAACTTGTCCAGGCCGTAGGCGTCGGCGATGGCCAGGACGTCGGTGGCGGCGTCGGCGACCCGGCGTCCTTCGAAGCCGGTCGGACTTCCCGTAGCCGGGGCGGTCGAAGGTGATCAGCTGGACGCCCAGGCGGTGCAGGACCGCGCCGCGCGGCTGAGGCCCCAGCCGGCTGCCTGGCGTCCCGTGCAGCAGGAAGACCGGCTTACCGTCCGGGTCGCCGTAAGACTGGGTGGCCAGCTGCCTGCCGTCGGGAGTTTTTACCTGGATAGGCTCAAGATCGATTCCTGCCGCTTTCGCACTGTTTGTCACGCATGGGCGAATCAATCATCGGCATGGGTGCCGGCGATGCGCAACGGCAGGAAGTCCCTGAGTCCTGGCCTCAATTGCCACATAGCAACCGCTCTAGCTGTGGCGTTTACACACGTAACTCGGTAGCGGTGATCAGCTGGTGCTGCCGACCATGCGCAGGGCGAACTCGCCGTACTCGCGAGCGACATAAGTGTCCGGGTAGCGGCCGCTGGGGCGGAACCAGGATTTGGCGCCGTTGCCCATCTCCAGCACGGCGAAGGCGGCCAGGTCCGGGTTCTCGGTCTCGAACCGCCCGGCCTGGCAGCCCGCGGCGATGATGGCGCGCACCCGGCTGGCGTAGCGGTCGCGCTTGGCCACGATGGCGGCGCGGTTGGCGGGGTCGAGGCTGCGGACCTCGGTGTTGCACACCGTCACCTCGGCCGGGAAGCGCAGGAAGTCCAGGACCAGGGACTCGGTGGCCGCCCGCAGCTGGTCGGCCGGCGTCCCGCCGACTCCGGCCAGGGCCGCTTCCTGGGCGTCCAGAGCCCGGTCCATGGCCTTGTCCATGATGGCGAACAGGATGTCCTGCTTGGACAGGACGTGGTTGTACAGGCTGGAGGCCCGGACGCCGAGGGTCTCGGCGATGTCCTTCATGGACGTGCCCCGGTAGCCCTGCTCGGCGAACAGCTGGCAGGCGGTGTCAATGACCGTGGCCCGGCTCAGCCCCCGCACCAGCATTGACCGCTCCATGGCCAGCACTCTACGGTAACGAATGAACGTTCGTTAGTCTGTTTTGGCGTGGCGGCCTGGGTGCCGTCAGCCGTGGGAGGGACCGCTGATGACCACCTCCGGAGCCTGGGAACTGGACGCCGAGCACGAGGAATTCCGGGCCAGTGTCCGGGCCTTCGTGGATCGCCAGGTGCGCCCGGTGGTCGAAGAAGCCGAGGAAAAGGGCCGCCCGCCCGCCGCCCTGCTGACCGCGATGGGCAGCGCCGGGCTGCTGGGCCTGGCCGTGCCCGAGGAGTACGGCGGCGGCGCCGGTGACTCGCTGGCCATCGTGGTGCTGTCCGAGGAACTGGCCCGGGCCAGCGGCGGCATCGCGGTGACCGCGCTGGTCACCGGCTACATGTCCACCCCGCACATCGCCAAGTTCGGCACCGAGGCCCAGCGGCGGAAGTACCTCCCCGCCCTGGTGGCCGGGGAGAAGATCGCCTCGATCGCGGTCACCGAGCCCGGTACCGGCTCCAACGTGGGCGGCCTCACCTCCCGGGCCACCCCGGTCGACGGTGGGTTCGTGCTGAACGGCACCAAGATGTTCATCACCAACGCCGGCCTGGCCGACGTGCTGGTGGTGGCCGCGCGGACCTCGCCGGACGGGCATCGCGGCGTCACCACGTTCATCGTCGACGCCGACAATCCCGGCCTGTCCCTCGGTCAGCCCCTGCGCAAGCTGGGCTGGCACGGCTCGGACACCCGCGAGGTCATCCTGTCCGACTGCTTCGTGCCCACCGAGGCGATCCTGGGCGAGCGGGACCGGGGCTTCTACCAGATCATGTCGGCGTTCCAGCTGGAGCGGCTGTCGCTGGCCGGGATGGGTATCGGGCACGCGGCCGAGTGCCTGGCCGCGGCCACCGCCTACGCCGCCGAACGGGACGTGTTCGGTGTCCCGCTGATCAGCAAGCAGGCCATCCGGCACCGGCTGGCCGCGATGTCGGTCGAGCTGGAGGCGGCTCAGCTGCTGACCTACCGGGCCGCGGCCCGGATGGACGCCGGGCATCCGGAGGCCGAGGCCTCGGTGGCCAAGGCCAAGTACCACGCGGCCCTCGCCGCCTGCCACATCGTGGACGAGTGCGTGCAGTTGTTCGGCGGCAGCGGCTTCCTGGAGGAGACCCCGGTGGCCCGGCACTACCGGGACGTCCGCGTGCTGCGTATCGGCGGCGGCACCGACGAGATCCAGCTCGAGATCCTGGCCAAGGACCTCCCCGCGTGACCAGTGAGGCCAGTGTGACTGCCGAGGCTGATGGGGCCGGTGAGGTCCACGAGGCTGGTGAGGCCGATGAGGGGCAGAAGGCCGGTGGGGCCGAAGCCGTCCGCCGAGCCATCACCACCGCCGAGCAGGGCAACGACACCGCCCGCTGGCCCGACAAGCTCCCCGTGGCCGACCGCCTCGCCGTCCTGCTCGACCCCGGCTCCTGGCGCGAAGACGGCCTCCTGGCCAACGCCGGCACCAGCGCGGGCGCCGATCCCCTGCCCGCCGACGGCGTCCGCACCGGGGTGGGCCGGATCGGTGGCCGCCCGGTGGCGGTGATCGCGCACGACTTCGCGGTCAAGGCCGGATCCTGGGGCCGGCTGACCTGCGAGAAGCAGGTCCGCATCCTGGAGCGGGCCGACCGCGACCTGCTGCCGGTGGTGTACCTGGTCGACTCGGCCGGCGGCCGCCTCACCGAACAGCTCGGCTTCTTCTCCGACCGCCGTGGCGCGTCCCGGATCTTCCAGCTGCAGGTGGCCCTGTCCGGCCGGGTGCCGCAGATCTGCTGCCTGCACGGCCCGTCGGCGGCGGGGGGCGCCTACATGCCGGCCTTCACCGACTGGGTGGGCATGGTCGAAGGCCACGCCTCCATGTACCTGGCCTCACCGCGGGTGGCCGAGAAGGTCACCGGCGAGCGGACCACGCTGGAAGAGATGGGTGGCGCGGTCATGCACGCCACCGTGTCCGGCTGCGCCGACGAGGTGTTCGGCTCGGACTGGGAGGTCATCACCGCGGCCCGGCTGCTGCTGTCCTACCTGCCGGACAGCTGGGAGCAGCGCGCCCCCCGAGCCGAAGCCGCCCCACCGGCCACCGCCGACTGGTCCGGCGTCATCCCGGCCACCGAGTCCGAGGGCTACGACGTCCGGGACGTGATCGACGGCCTGGTCGACGCCAACTCGTTCTTCGAGATCAAGGCGCGCTGGGCCGAAGAGATCGTGGTCGGGCTGGCCCGGCTGGACGGCCGGGTGGTGGGCCTGGTCGCCAACCAGCCCCGGGTCCGCAGCGGCGCGATCTTCGTGGATTCGGCGGACAAGGCGGCCCGGTTCATCACCTTGTGCGACGCGTTCAACGTGCCGCTGATCTTCCTGCACGACGTGCCCGGGTTCATGGTCGGGGTGGCGGTGGAGCGGCAGGGCATCATCCGCCACGGGGCCAAGATGATCACCGCCATGGCCAGCGCCGAGGTGCCCAAGTTCTCGGTCATCCTGCGCAAGAGCTACGCGGCCGGGTACTACGCGATGTGCGCCCCCGGCTTCGAGCCCCGGGCCTCGATCGCGCTGCCGACCGCGATCGATCGGCCCGATGGCCGCCGAGGCCTCGGTCAACGCCATGTACGCCCGCAAGATCGCCGACATCGCCGACCCGGACGAGCGCGCCGCCTTCCTCGAGGCCCGCCTGGCCGAGCAGCGGGCCGACATCAACCTGCTCCGGGTGGCCAGCGAGCTGGTGGTGGACGCGGTGGTCGAGCCGGACGGCCTGCGCGCTGAGCTGATCACCCGGCTGGCCGACGCCGAGCACTGGACACGCCGGCCACCGCGCCGCCACCATCACATCAGCCCGGTGTGAGTGAGACAGTGTGATCATCAATCCGTGGCCCGCCGTCCGGCGGCCGCCCGCCACGGCGGGCAACCATTGGGGAGGCTGTCTATGGCAGACAATCTGAGCCAGCTGCTGGCGACCCCGCTGCAGCCCCTGCGTGAGCAGTGGCGGTCGGCGGCCCAGGCCCGCCTGCTGGCCGAGGCCCGGAGCCGGCACGAACAGAGCCCGGACTCCTACTGGACCTGGGTCGCGGAGCGGCAGCGCTGGATGCAGCCGTGGGACACGGTGCGCACCGGCGAGCTCGGCGACTTCACCTACTTCGCGGGCGGCCGGATGAACGTCGCCGACAACTGCGTCGACCGCTTCGCCGAGGACCCGGCCACCGCCCAGAAGACCGCGGTGATCTGGGAGGGCGAGCCCGGTGACGTCCGCACGGCCAGCTACGCCGAGCTGGCCGACGAGGTCAGCCGGCTGGCCGGAGCGCTGGTCGAACTGGGCGTGACCAAGGGTGACGTGGTCGCGATCTACATGCCGAACGCGATCGAGGCCTTCACCGCGGTGCACGCCTGCAACCGGATCGGCGCCATCTACACGATCCTGTTCTCCGGGTTCGGCCCCGATGCGGTGCGCTCCCGGCTGGAGGCGTCCCGGGCCAAGCTGGTCATCGTGCTCGACGCCTCCTACCGGCGGACCCGGCTGATCCCGCTGCTGGACACCCTGCGCGCGGCCCGGAGCCAGGTCCGCCAGCGTGGAACACACGATCGTGGTCGACCGCACCGGACGTGGGGTACCGCTGCAGGACGGCGAGATCTCCTACGCCGACGCGCTCCAGCTGGCTCCGGAGGGCACCCCGGCGGTGCCGCTGGAGGCCAACGACCCGGCCTTCCTCATCTTCACCAGCGGCACCGAGGCCAAGCCCAAGGGCGTGGTGCACAGCGTGGCCGGCTTCCTGCTCGGCACCTGGGCCAACGTGCTCTGGCAGGTCGGCCCGGAGGACGGCGACGTGTACTGGGTCGCCGCCGACGTGGGCTGGCTGACGTTCCCGATCCAGGCCGTGGTGGGCGGGCTGGCCAACGGCATGACCGTGGTCTGCTTCGAGGGGGCCATGGACACCCCGACCAACGCGCGGTTCTACGAGATCTGCGAAAAGCACCACGTGACCAAGGTGCTGGGCGCGCCCACGCTGCTGCGCATGCTGCGCAAGTACGGCGACGACCTGGCCGCCGCCCACCCGCTGCCCGACCTCAAGCTGGTCACCGTGCAGGGCGAGCCGCTGGACGGGGACACCTTCTCCTGGGCGACCACGCACCTGGGCGGCGGGGTCCCGGTGGTCAACGCCTACGGCCAGACCGAGACCGGCTCGACCTGGGCCTACTCGGTGACCGGGGTGGAGGCGCTCAAGCCCGGCTCGACCGGGACCGCGGTCCCCGGGCACGTCTACGAGATCCTCGACGACAACGGCCAGCCGGTGCCGCCCGGGACCAAGGGCAACCTGGTGCTGACCCAGCCGTTCCCCACCCTGGCCCGCACGGTGTGGGACGACCCCGAACGCTACAAGACGGCCTACTTCAGCCGCTTCCCCGGTCTCTACGGAACCAACGACGAGGCCGTGCTGGACTCCGACGGGCACCTGTGGGTGCTGGGCCGGGCCGACGACGTGATCAACGTGGCCGCGCACCGGATCTCCACCCTGGAGATCGAAGCCATCGCCACCGCGCACCCGCAGGTGGCCGAGGCCGCGGTGGTCGGCGTGGCCGACCAGACCAAGGGCACGGTCCCGGTCGGCTTCCTGACCCTGCTCGACGGGGCCGACCCGGGCCAGGTCAAGCAGGAGGTCTCCGACGAGGTGTCCTCGCAACTGGGTGGCTACGCCCGGCTCGGCGCGGTCTACCTGACCTCGGCGCTGCCCAAGACCCGTACCGGCAAGATCATGCGGCGGCTGCTCCGCGACGTGGTCGAGCACGGCGAACCCCAGGGTGACACCAGCGCCATGGAGGACGTGGCCGGCCTGCAGGCGGTCCAGCAGGCGGTGGCGGGCCCATCGGGCACCCCGGCCGCCGGTGCCCCGGCCGGGAGCGTCTGACCGTGGCCGGACTGTGGTTCGAGCAGCTCGAGGTCGGCCTGCGGGTGGAGCACGTGACCACCCGGACGGTGACCGAGACCGACAACGTGCTGTTCACGACCATGACCATGAACCCGCAGCCGCTGCACCTGGACGCGGAGTTCGCGGCCACCACCGAGTTCGGCCGTCCCCTGGTCAACAGCCTGTTCACGCTGGGCCTGGTGGTCGGGCTGGCCGTGCCGGAACTGACCCTGGGGACCACCGTGGCCAACCTGGGTTTCTCCCGGGTCGACTTCCCGGCCCCGGTGTTCGCGGGCGACACCATCCACGTGGTGACCGAGGTGGCCGAAGCCCGCCGCTCCCGGTCCCGGCCGGACACGGGCATCGTGACCTTCGAGCACCACGGGATCAACCAGCGCGGCGAGACGGTGTGCGTGGCGGTGCGGGCGGCCATGATGCGTTGCCGCCCGTCAGCTGGGAAGTGACCAGGGCATGAAGATGCTGACCCGGGCCCGGAGCCTGCTGTTCATGCCGGGCACCCGGGCTGACATGGTGGCCAAGATTCCCCGCTTCGGGCCCGACGTGGCCGCGGTCGACCTGGAGGACGCGGTCGCGCCCGCCCAGAAGGACGTGGCCCGGGACACGGCCGTGGCCGCGATCGACGCCCTGGACCCGGACGGCCCGACCACGATCCTGGTCCGGGTCAACCCGGTCGGCTCGCCCTGGTTCGGTGCCGACGTGGCTGCGGTCGCCCACTGCGCCGCGGCCGGGCTGGTCGTGCCCAAGCTGTCCAGCCAGCACGACCTGTACGAGGTGCGCCAGGCGCTGGTCGAGAACGGCTGGGCCGACGCGCTGATCCTGGCCGGGATCGAGACCGCGCTCGGGGTCGCCGATGCCCGGCCGGTGCTGGCCAGCGGGGTGGCCGGGGCCTACTTCGGGGCCGAGGACTACATCGCCGACATCGGCGGCGTGCGCAGCCCCGGCGGCGACGAGGTCCTGTACGCCCGCAGCCAGGTGTGCCTGGCCGCCTACCTGAGCGGCCTGCCCGCGATCGATCAGGCCGTGGTCGCCCTGGGCGACGACGAGCACTTCCTGGCCGACGCCCGGGCCGGGCGGGCCCTGGGCTACCAGGGCAAGATCTGCATCCACCCGCGCCAGGTCGAACTGGCGCACCAGGTGTTCACCCCCACCGCCGAGGAGGTGGCCCACGCCCAGGCGGTGCTGGCCGCGGGCGACGCCGGCGTCGGAGTGGTGGACGGCCAGATGGTGGACAGCGTGCACGTCAAGATGGCGCAGTCGGTGCTGGCCCGGGCCAGCCAGTGAGCTTCCGGCGGGTGCTGATCGCCAACCGCGGCGAGATCGCGCTGCGGGTGGTCCGCGCCTGCCGGGACGCCGGCCTGGCCAGCGTGGCCGTCTACGCCGGCCCCGACGCGGGCGCGCCGTTCACCCGCTGGGCCGACGAGGCGGTGCCGCTGGGCGGGGACACCGCCGCCGGCAGCTACCTGAGCATCGAGCGGCTGCTGGCCGCGGCCGAGCGGTCCGGGGCCGACGCCGTGCACCCCGGCTACGGCTTCCTGGCCGAGAACGCCGACTTCGCCGCGGCCGTGCTGGCGGCCGGGCTGACCTGGATCGGGCCGCCGCCGGAGGTGATCCGGGCCCTGGGTGACAAGGTCCGGGCCCGCGCGATCGCCGCCCAGGTCGGCGCGCCGCTGGTGCCCGGCACGGCCCAGCCGGTGGCCGATCCGGCCGAAGCGGTCCGGTTCGCCGGGCAGCACGGCCTGCCGGTGGCGATCAAGGCCGCGCACGGTGGCGGCGGCCGCGGCCTGCGCATCGCCCGCGACCTGGCCGAGGTGGGGCCGCTGTTCGAGGCCGCGGTGCGCGAGGCCACGGCGGCCTTCGGCCGTGGCGAGTGCTTCGTCGAGGCCTACGTGGAGCGCGGCCGGCACGTGGAAGCCCAGGTCCTGGCGGACACCCACGGCACCGTGGCGGTGGTCGGCACCCGCGACTGCACGCTCCAGCGCCGCTACCAGAAGCTGGTCGAGGAGGCCCCGGCCCCGTTCCTGACCGACCGCCAGCGGGGCGAGCTGGAGCGCTCGGCCGCCGCCATCTGCCGGGCGGCCGGCTACGTCAACGCGGGCACGGTGGAGTTCCTGCTGTCGCCGGGCGGCGACCTGTCCTTCCTGGAGGTCAACACCCGGCTGCAGGTGGAGCACTCGGCCACCGAGGAAGCCACCGACACCGACCTGGTCCGGGCCCAGCTGCTGATCGCGGCCGGGCACCCGGTGGCGGCCGCGCTCGGGATGCCCCCGCGGGCGGACGTCACCACGATTTCCCCGCGCCGCCATTCGATCGAGTTCCGTATCAATGCCGAAGGTCACGCCCAGGGGTTCCGGCCATCCACCGGCGTCATCACCGACTGGCAGCCGCCCAGCGGTCCGGGGGTCCGGCTGGATTCGGGGGTGGCCGTCGGCACCCGGGTCGGCGGGCAGTTCGACTCGCTGCTGGCCAAGCTGATCGTGACCGGGCGCGACCGGCCGCAGGCCATCGAGCGGGCCCGCCGCGCGCTGGCCGAGTTCGAGATCGCCGGGGTCCAGACCACGCTGCCGTTCTTCCGCGACGTGCTGGCCGAGCCGCTGTTCACCGCCACCGGGCCGGACGGGTTCGCCGTGCACACCCGCTGGATCGAGCAGGAGTACCAGCCCTCCGCGGGCCCCGGCGCGGACGGAACCAGCGGCCACGGCGACGGTGGGGGTGAGGTGCCGGTCCGGATCGGCCGGCACTGGCTCACCGTCGCGGTGCCGGGGCTGGCCCAGGCCACCGGAGGCCCGCTGGCCCGGGCCCGGCAGCAGGCCCGCGACCGGCGGGAACGGGCCGAGCAGGCGGCCGGTGACGTGATCAGCGCGCCCATGCAGGGCACGGTGCTGCGGGTCGCGGTGGCCGACGGCGACGAGGTCACCGCCGGGCAGGTGCTGATCGTGGTCGAGGCCATGAAGATGGAGAACCCGCTGCGGGCCCCGCACCCGGGCCGGGTGACCGGGCTGCAGGTCAGCCCGGGCGACACCGTGGCCCAGGGCGCGGTGCTGGCCCAGGTCGTGCCGGGCCAGGTCGGGCCGGCCGGAGTCGTGGCCGAGACCGCGAGGGCGGCCGAGTGAAGGCCGGGCTGATGCTGACCGCCGACCCGGCCGGCGTGCCCGCGGCCGCCCGCCGGGCCGAGGAACTCGGCTTCGGCCTGGTCAGCTCGGGTGAGCACGTGTTCTTCCACGGCCCGACCTCGAACAGCTTCCTCACCCTGGCCGCCGCGGCCGCCGCCACCGACCGGGTCCGGCTGGTCAGCACGCTGACCCTGCTGCCGCTGTACCCGATGGCGCTGGTGGCCAAGCTGACCGCCACCCTGGACCAGCTGTCCGGCGGCCGGTTCGAGCTCGGCGTCGGGGTCGGCGGGGAGTACCCGCCCGAGTTCGCGGCCAGCGGCGTGCCCGTGGCCGGCCGGGGCCGCCGCGCCGACGAGGCCCTGGCCGTCCTGCTCCCGCTGCTGTCCGGCCAGCGGGTCACCGCCGCCGGCGAGTTCGGCACCCTGGATGACCTGCGCCTGGACCCACCCCCGGTCCAGCGGCCGCACCCGCCGATCTGGGTCGGCGGCCGCCAGCCCGCGGCCCAGCGCCGGGCCGCCCGCTTCGCCGACGTGTGGATGCCCTACATGGTCAGCCCGTCCTCGCTGCGCCGCAGCCTGACCGCGGTCCGCGAGTTCGCCACCGACGCCGGCCGCCAACCCGAATCGGTCCGGGGCGCCCTGTTCATCTGGGGCACCGTCGACCCCGACCCGGCCCGGGCCCGCGCCGAAGCCGTCGCCTCGGTCAGCCGGCTCTACCAGCAGGACTTCGAACCCCTGGCCGACCGCTACCTGCTGCACGGCGACCCCCGACATGCTCGTCACCCGCCTGGCCGAGTACCAGGCGGCCGGCGCCGACACGGTCATCTTCAGCCCGGCCTGCCCCCCGGAACGCGTGGGCGCGCCGTCACTGAGCTGTTCGCCCAGGAAGTCCTGCCCAGCCTGTGAAGTGGGCAGGGCACTCACCACCGGCCCCGCTCAGGCCCCCGTGGGCTGAGCGGCACCGGTCCCTCGTATTGGTCGCCTGTCTCCGCTACTGGAGGCAGGGCTGCCTGGCCTTGGGCGGCCGCCCCGGCGGCCGCTTGATGGCCAGGATCCGGCCGTGCTGGATGATCTCGCCGCCCCAGACTCCGCAAGGCTCGCCGCGGTCGACCGCGCCGGCCAGGCACGGTTTACGCAGCGGGCACACGCGGCAGCCCGTCTTGGCCAGCTCCAGATCAGCCGGACGCTCCGAGAACCACAGATGCGGGTTGTTCGCGCAGGGCAGCGCGGCCCCGACATCGGCCGCCTCGCGGAGCAAGGTGGTGACCGCCAGGTTTTCCTGGTGCATTCGTTGGGCCCCCTGTCATTTCCGTCCGAATGCGTCCATACCACTGTGCGCCGGCCAGCCCCTGTTCCACATCGGCCAGAGGGATGATCCGGTGTCCTACGACGGGAGGATCACCGGGCCGGCCCGGTCGTACTCCCGTGGGTGTAGACGTCACCGGGGAGGGGGTCTCATCGGTCCTGGGGAACGAAATGTCCGGGCCCTCTGGCGGGTTATACAAGTGAACGTCAGAGTGATAACCAGCCCCTCACCTAAAGGAGCTGACGTGGCAGACGAATACACCAAGAACCCGGACGCGGTGGCCAAGCTGACCGACGAGCAGTACCAGGTCACCCAGCAGTGCGGCACCGAGCCCGCCTTCAACAACGAGTTCTGGAACAACAAGGAGTCCGGCCTCTACGTCGACGTGGTGTCGGGCGAGCCGCTGTTCGCCTCGGTCCACAAGTACGACAGCCAGTCCGGCTGGCCGAGCTTCACCGTGCCGATCGAGCCGGGCAACGTGGTCGAGAAGAGCGACACCAGCTACGGCATGGTCCGGACCGAGGTCCGCTCCGCCCACGGCGACAGCCACCTGGGACACGTGTTCCCGGACGGGCCGCCGGACCAGGGCGGGCTGCGCTACTGCATCAACTCGGCCGCCCTGCGCTTCATCCCGCTCGAGGACCTGGAGCGCGAGGGGTACGGCCAGTACCGCCAGCAGATCGAAGACGCCGAGAAGAACGGGGCCGCGACATGAGCGACCGCACTGAGACGGCCATCCTGGCCGGCGGCTGCTTCTGGGGTGTCCAGGAGCTGGTCCGCAAGCTGCCCGGCGTGATCTCCACCCGGGTCGGTTACACCGGCGGTGACGTGCCCAACGCCACCTACCGGAACCACGGCACCCACGCCGAGGGGCTGGAGATCATCTTCGACCCGGAGAAGATCTCCTACCGGGATCTGCTGGAGTTCTTCTTCCAGATCCACGACCCGACGACCAAGAACCGTCAGGGCAACGACATCGGCCTGAGCTACCGGTCGGCGATCTTCTACGCCAGCGACGAGCAGAAGCGCGTCGCCGAGGACACCATCGCCGACGTCGACGCCTCCGGCCTGTGGCCGGGCAAGGTCGTCACCGAGGTCGAGCCCGCCGGCCCCTTCTGGGAGGCCGAGCCGGAGCACCAGGACTACCTGCAGAACTACCCCGACGGGTACACCTGCCACTGGGTCCGTCCTGGCTGGAAGCTGCCGCACCGCGACAAGGACGCAGTGACGCAGTAATTCCGAACTGAGCAGGCCCCGTCCGCTGGTCGCGGACGGGGCCTTGGTGTTGGTTACTCAGTGCTGGTTACTCAGGGATAGCTGACGACGTTGCTCGGGCCCGGGTTGGCCGCCGTGACCGGGGCCCCGGTGTCGTTGACCACGTGGTCGATGCCGCCCATGCCACTCAGGAACCGGGTGAACACGTCGTGCAGCTGCACGCCGGGGGTGTCTGGCACCGAGAACGCGGTGGCCGAATGGATGTCGACGCCCTGGTTGAAGAAGCTGTAGCTGCCCAGGCCGTAGCCGGAGAAGCTGGTGACCTTGGACCCGATCGCGAACGCCGGGTAGCCGTCGGTGGTCGGGCTGGACATCCAGGCCGCCTGGCTCGGCACCTCGTAGGGCATCTCGTTCTGGAAGAAGATGACCTCGCCGCCCTGGCCGTTCCAGATCACGTTGTCCTTCAGGTAGTGCTCGACGGCCAGGCCGTAGGCCAGCACGTCATTGCCGTTCACCACCAGGCCGGTCTGGGCCGGGTCGCAGGTGAAGCAGCCGTTGGCGCCGCCGCCGACGCCGTTCTGGTCGGGGGTGCCGGTCTGGCCCGCCCCGTGGTCGGCCCGCCAGGCCCAGATGTCGTCCAGGATCACGTGCGAGCCGTCCACCACCAGGCTGTCGGTGGCCGAGCCGGCCGTGGCCCCGCCGATGCGGAAGAACACGTCCTGCACCAGCGTCGGGTCGGACGCGCTGCCCAGCTTGCTGGTCAGCGGGGTGCCCAGCTGGACCAGGTTGGCCGAGTTCTTCGGCCCGGCGTCCACGATCAGCCCGGACAGCTTGACCCCCTGCGGGATCAGGGCGTCGATCGCGGCGGTGCCGTTCTGCGGGACCAGGGTCGGGAAGCCGACGCCGAGCACGACCGTGTCCGGCCGCGAGACCAGGATCGGGGCCTTGAGGTTGTACACGCCCGGGGTCAGGATCAGGTCCTTGCCCAGGGCCAGTGCCGCGTCGATGGCCAGGATCGAGGTACTCGGGGTGGCGATGAAGAACTTGCTGATCGGCAGGGCCGTGCCCGCGGTGCTGCCGCTGGCCCAGGACGGGCCGGAGGTGTTCTTCTGCAGCGACGGCACGAACACGCTGAACGCGCCGGAGCTGCTGGTCTGCAGGAACGGCTCTTCCTGGGTCTGCGGGCTGGTGTCCAGCGTGGTGTACGGGTTGGCGTTACCCGGGTTGCCGCTGGTGAAGTTCGTCGCCGGGGCGCCCGGGTCACCGGAGAAGACCTGGTTCCAGACCCCGTTCGACCAGCCGTCCAGGTTGGTGTTGCGCACGATGAACTGCTGCTGGGAGCCGTTGATCACGGTGCCGCCGGAGAACGACGAGTCGGCGATGAAGCCGCCGCTGGCGTACTGCGGCCCGGCCGAGCAGTAGTCCATCAGGGACAGGTTGCCGCCGGTCAGGTTGACCCGGCGCATCGGCGCGGCCTGCGACACGGCCCAGAAGTCGGTGCCGGACTGGCAGCCGGTCTGGCCGGTGACGTTGATGGACAGGTTGGACAGCGACCGCCAGAAGTTGTCCAGCGCGATGCAGTTGCTGCTGCCGTCGGTGGTCGGGAAGCACTGGTTGTAGACGTTGATGGTGCCGTTGATGGTCACGTCCTTGGGCGAGCTGCCCAGGCCGGCGACCTCGGTGTAGTAGCCGACCTGGAACGACAGCGGGTCCGCGGCCGAGCCGTAGGTGCCCGGCTCGAACAGCAGCGCGTACCGCTGGGTGCCGAACTGGTTGGGGATCTGCTGGTTCGCGATCGCGTCGACCGTGGCCTGGATCTGGCTCTGCGGCATGCTCGGGGTGAACACGTACACGTTGGGCCCGAGGTCCGGGGTCCCGGCCACGTGCGTGGCCGGGGTCACGGTCGGGCTGGCGTCGGCGGTCTTGACCGCGGCGTGAGCGGTCGCCGCCGACGCCTGGGTGGTCGCGGCCGATGCCTGGGCCAGCCCAGCCCCGGCCAGGCCGAGGACGCTGGCCAGGACCGAGACCCCGGCCACGGCGACGCGCCGCCGCCCGCGCGAGAGAGCGCTCTCTGCCGAGGTCGTTCTACTACGTCTCAAATTCATTAGCAGTCCGTTTCTGTGCGTAGCACCAGCGCTACCACCGCTCCGCCGCCAGCATCTCCTATTGGGGACCCGGCTCCAAGAGCCCAGATAACACTTTTTGTTTCGAAAAGTCCGTGAGTGGTGGCTTACTGACAGCGGGCCGCGCGGCCGGAGTAGAGACCCCGGCCGCACGGCCCGTGTGCTGGTTACCGGTCAGCAGGCGCCGTCGTCGGTCCAGACCCCGGACGACCCGCCGGGGACCTCGTCGTAGTTCCACCACTTGGCGGTCCAGTTGTGACCGTTGTAGGAGACCTCGTTACCGCCGGTGTAGGCGGTGGAGTTGCTCCAGGCCGCGTCGCACGAGCCGTTGCTCGGGGGCGGGGTGGTGGGCGGCGGGCTGGTCGGCGGCGGCGTGGTGCCACCCCCGCCGCCGTTGCTGCCGCCGGTGAACTGCTGGAACGCCTGGGTGAAGGCGCCGCTGTTCTGGCTCACGCCGCTGCAGGTGGACGACGCGCTGGTCTGGCCGGGGCAGCCGCCGTTGTCGCGGCCTTCGGACCAGAAGGACAGCATGGCGATGCCCTCGGCAGCGGCGTGCGATTCCACCGTGGACGCGTCGGCCAGCGTGAAGATCTCACCCGGGCTGTCGTTCTGGCCGATCATCGGGGTGTTGCCGAGCATGCCGTAGGCGGCCGCGGTGGAGACGCCGAACACGCTGGCCACCTGGCCGGCCGCGGCGTCCAGGGCCTGGTTGGCCGCCGAGCCCATCTCGGTGCCGGACGAGCCGTAGTCCATGGTCATGATGTTCACGACGTCGGGCTTGAAGCCACTGGACTCCGCTGCATTGAGCACGTTCATGCCGTCGGAGGTGAAGCCGCTGGGCAGCACGGGCAGCGTGTAGGAGATGTTCAGCGTCCGGCCGGTCGAGCTGGCCCACGAGCGGACCTGGGCCAGCGCCTGCGCGGTCCGGGTGAAGTCGGTGGCGTTGGTCTCCTCGTTGGACTCGATGTCGAAGTCCAGGTGGGTCACGTTCATGGTGGTCACGGTCGACTCGACCTGGGTGGCCATGGCACCGGCCGACGAGCACTGGTTGCCGAGGTCGGTGCCGTCGGAGTCGACGGTGTAGCCGCCGAACGAGATCGACACGTCGCCCCCCTCGGCCTGCAAGGCCGAGATCTGCGACTGCCAGCCGGACTGGTTGGGCAGCGACCACTGGCAGCCGCTGCCGTTGGCGAAGGCCAGCTCGAAGTACTTGGTGCCGTAGTCGGAGGCCACCGTGGTCAGGGTGGTGTTGCTCAGCCCGGTGTCCACGTACGGGGCGAACACGTGCGCGGGCCAGCTGCTGGACGAGTCGGCGGCCAGCTTGGTGGTCAGGCCGGCCTGGGCGCCGTGACCGGCCAGGGCGAGCCCGGCGCCGGTCAGGCCGGTGGCCAGCAGCGCGGCCGCCGTACAGGAAAACAAGCGGGAGGGTCGGGGCATAGCGGGGGGTCTGCCTTTCGTGAGCCACACGCGAGCCAGGGCGTCTGCGGTGGAACGTCGCCCCAGTTCAGCGATGCGCGGTCCCTCTATTAGGAAAGTTTCCTAAACGTAGATCCGCTGAGTTGGCCACGTCAACAGCAACGACCAAGAAACCAACGAAAAGACCCGAAAGCTTCGGTGCCGTCCGCCACGCACACCACATCGCACTCAGCGGCCTCAAATGTGGCATAACGGCCCGGTAACGGCGTCGTCTTTTGGTTAACGACTTCTTACGTCGTCCCGGCCGCGCAGGTCAGCGGCGGGCCAGGCTGGTTGAGGCGGGCGCGGGCGTCGGGTTAGGGCCGCGATACTGCCGGGGTGGCGACCATTGGGCGGTGCCCGGCCTGCGGGGCGCGGGCCGATCCGTTCACCGGGACGGAGGCGCGGCGGGCGGCCGGATCGCGGCCATGAAGTTTGCCCGGGCTGGAACCAGGAGTTCGACGACCGCCTGCGGCAGGGCGGCGCGGCCCAGCTGCGCCGTTGGACAGCTCAGTCAGACAGCGCAGTCAGACCCGGGCCAGGCCCGCGGCGGCCAAGGCGAGCACGGGCTGGTCCCGTTCGGTGGGCGCGCCCGGCTCCGGGTGCCAGCGCGGGACCGGCACCACGCCCGGCGCGACCAGCTCCAGGTCGCCGAACAACGCCTCGACCTGGGGCCGGGTCCGGAACTGGACCTGGCCCAGGGCCCGCTGCATGGCCGCCTGCAACCCGGCCGACGCCGGGTCCTCGCTGGCCAGCAGGTGGTGGATGAAGACGTAACTCCCCGGGGGCAGGGCCCGGGACAAGGTCGCCAACCGGCCGGCCGGGTGCTCGTCGTCGGGCAGGTAGTGCAGGATGCCGCACAGCAGCAGGCCGACCGGCCGATCCCAGTCCAGGTGCCCGGTCAGCACCGGGTCGGCCAGCAGGCCGGCCGGGTCACGCAGGTCACCGGGAACGGCCACGGTGGTGGGGTCGCCGGTCAGCAGGTCCCGGGACCGGTCCACCACGGCCGGGTCGTGATCGACGTAGACGACCCGGGCCGACGGGTCGGTCCGGTGGGCGATCTGGTGCACGTTGTCGGCGGTGGGCAGGCCCGAGCCGATGTCCACGAACTGCCGGATCCCCTGGTCCGCGGCCAGGTGGCGGACGGCCCGGCCCAGCACGTCGCGCTGGGCCCGCACCCCCACCTGGACCGGGGGCAGGGCGGCCACGATGGCCTCGCCCGCGGCCCGGTCGGCGGCCGAGTGGTCGATCCCGCCCAGCAGGTGGTCGTACACCCCGGCCACGGTGGGGCGGGACGGGCCGGACGCGGGCTCGGGCACCGGGGCTCCTCAGGTCAGGGGTTCAGCTGGGCACCGGCCAGCCACTCGCCGTAGACGAGCTGGCTGCGGGCCAGGTGGACCGGGCCCCGCCCGAGCAGGCCATCCACCAGGTCAATCTACGGCACCCCGGACTACGCCCTTCCCGTGATGCCGGCAGGCCGGGCCCCGGGGACAATGAGTCCATGACGTCGCCGGGCGAGCTGAGCTGACCGCGTGCGCAGGTTCCTGCTCCGGGCGCTGATCGCGGTGGTGGCCGGGGTGGCGGTCGCCTTCATCGTCTACCAGACGTCGGTCCAGCCCGGGGCGGCGCTGGTCCGCGCGGTGTTCCAGGGGGGCGCCCAGGTTGACCCGCCGGCCGGCTTCGCCGCCACCGCGCGCACGGTGACCGAGACCCGGGTGCCGATCCACGCCCCGGGCGCCCCGGCCGCCGCGATCGACGTGTACCGGCCCCGGGTTGGCGGGGCGTCGCCGCGGCCGGTGATTCTGTGGGTCCACGGCGGCGGGTTCGTGGCCAATTCGGCGGCCGACTTCCGGGACTGGTTCGTCCTGCTGGCCGCGCGCGGCTACGTGGTGGCCGGGCTGGACTACAGCCTGGCCCCGCAGACCCGCTACCCGGCCCCGGTCCGGCAGGCCAACGCCGCCCTGGCCTGGCTGGGCCGGCACGCGTCCCGCTTCGGCGGCGACCCGGACCGGATGGCGGTCGGCGGTGACTCGGCCGGGGCCCAGATCGCCAGCCAGCTGGCCGCGGTCGAGACCAGCCCGCGGCTGGCCGCGGCGATGAGCCTGACCCCCGGGATACCAGCGGCGCACCTGCGGGCGGCCGTGCTCTACTGCGGCCTGTACGACATGAGCACGGTCGGCGGCACCGGCTTCCCGGCCCTGCGGACCTACCTGTGGTCCTACACCGGCACCCGGAACTGGCGGGCCGACCCGCGGATCGGCCAGCTGTCCACCACCCGGCAGGCCACCGCGGCCTACCCGGCCACCTATCTGACCGTGGGCGACCAGGACCCGTTCCGGACCCAGGCCACCGAGCTGGCCGGGGTCCTGCGGACCCGGCACGTGCCGGTGACCACGCTGTTCTGGCCGGGTCACGGCCTCGGCCACGAGTACCAGTTCAAGTTCGGCCATCCGGAGGCCGGCCTGAACCTGAACCGGACCCTGGCCTTCCTGGCCCAGCGACTGGGGGGAACGAGTGGCCGTGGCTGACCCCGGCGATACTGAGAGCCCAGCCCGCGCCCCGCGGCCCGGCCACCCGGTGGCCAGGCTGCTGCGAGGGGCCGGCTGGCTGGTGTTCTTTCTGCTGGTGGCGTCGGTCAGCTACATGCTGCTGGTGCTGGGCGGCCACTAGCTGGCCAGGTGGGAGGCGGGTCCTTGACGGAGCCGGATCGCTGGGCCGGGGCCCGGTACGTGGCCATGGGCAGCTCGTTCGCGGCCGGGCCGGGCATCCCGGACCGGGTCCCGGGCAGCCCCCGCCCGGCCGGGCGTTCCACGGGCAACTACGCCCACCTGGTCGCGCGACGGCTCGGGCTGGCCCTGGTCGACGTGACCTGGTCGGGCGCCACCACCGAGGAGTTCGTGGCCAGCGTGAAACGCCCGGCCCAGGTCGCGGCGGTGACCGAGTCGACCCGGCTGGTCACCGTGACCGGGGGTGGCAACGACGTCGGCTTCGCGCCCCGGATCCTGTTCTCCAGCCTGCCCGGGCCCTTGCGATCGCTGCCTTCGATCCGGCGCCAGCTCGGCTCGTTCGCCGACCCGGCCCGGACCGAGGAGCGGTTCCGCCAGTTGCGGGAGAACCTGCGGCAACTGGCGACCCAGGTCCAGGAGCGGGCCCCGCGCAGCCGGCTGGTGTTCGTGGACTACCTGACCGTGCTGCCGCCGGACGCGAGCACCCCCACCGGCCGGCTCCCGGCCGAGGTCGCGGACTGGGCCCGGGGCATCGCCGCCCGGATGAGCCTGGTCACGCGGGAGGCGGCGGCCGAGGCCGGCGCCTGGTTCGTCCCGGCCGGCGCGGCCAGCGCCGATCACCACGCCTGGTCGGCCGACCCGTGGACCAACCAGTTCCAGCTCCGGTTCCACGACGGCGCCGCCTACCACCCGAAGGCCGCGGGCATGGCCGCCGTGGCCGGCCTGGTCGCCGACAAGCTGGCCTCCGCCCCCGGTTGATCGGCCCCCGGCCCTGGTTGGTCGGCCCCCGTCCCGGCTGAACCGCCCACGCCCGGCTTGAATTGAGCCCGTGGCCCCCGGGCGCGAATCGGAATCAATGCTCAAGGAGAACACCTTCGATATGAAAAATGCGCTCATCCTGGCGGGCGGCGGAGTAGCGGGCATCGCCTGGGAACTGGGGGTCCTGCGCGGGCTGCAGGACACCGACCCCGGGCTGGCCGCGCGGGTGCTGGCCGCGGACCTGGTCGTGGGCACATCGGCCGGTTCGGCGGTCGCCGCGCAGATCACCAGCGGCGTGCCCCTGGACGACCTGTACGGCCGGCAGCTGTCGGAGACCTCGGCCGAGATCGAGGTCCAGCTGGACATGGAACAACTGCTGGCCCGGTTCACCGCCGCGGTCTCGGCCACCGCGTCGCAGGACGAGGCGCTGCGGGCCATCGGCGCGCTCGCGCTGGACAGCCGAGACCGTGGCCGAGCCGGTGCGCATGGCCGCGGTCGCCGCCCGGCTGCCGGTGCCGGACTGGCCGGACCGGCTCATGCTGCTGCCCGCGGTCGACGCGCTCACCGGTGAGCTCACCGCGTTCAGCAGGGACTCGGGGGTGACCCTGGTCGACGCGGTCGCGGCCAGCTGTGCGGTGCCCGGCATCTGGCCACCGGTGACCATCAACGGCCGCCGTTACATCGACGGCGGGGTCCGGTCGCCCACCAACGCCGACCTGGCCGCCGGCTACGACCGGATCCTGATCATCACCCCGGCCGACCCCGGCCAGCCGGTGCCGTTCGGCGAGCTGGACGAGGAGATCGAGCGGCTCAAGCCGGGGCAGGTGTACGTCATCCCGGCTGATGGGCCGTCGCTGGCGGCGTTCGGGACCAACCCGCTCTCGCCCGCGACCCGGGGGCCCGCGGCCCGGGCCGGCCGTGAGGTGGGGCGGGCGCACGCGGCCGGGGTCGCCGCGCTCTGGGACTGACGGCGGTCCCGGCCGGGCCGCGTTCGCCGGGTTTGTTTCTGGCGATTGCGCATTTGCCCCGAAAAGAGTCGGGGTAAATGCGCAAACGCCTTGATAGAAGCGATCTCCGGCGGCCGAGGGTGATGCGACTGGTGCGCCGACGGCCGGATACTCGCTTGACAGCTACCCTCACTTCCCGCTTCATTCGTGCATATCGACTGACTGAATATTCAGACGCTATGAGCTGGGACGGGGATGAGCATGGGTGAGCTGACGGGCGAGATCGCGCTGGTGACCGGGAGCTCGCGGGGGATCGGGGCCGCGATCGCGACGCTGTTCGCGGCCGAGGGGGCGGCGGTCGCGGTCCACGGCCGGGACGCGGACGCGGTGGCTTCGGTGGCCCACGGGATCGAAGGGGCGGGCGGGCACGCCTTGCCGGTGGTGGCCGACCTGACCCGGTACGCGGAGATCGAGGCCATGCGCGACCGCATCGAGCGCAGCCTGGGGCCGGTCAGCGTGCTGGTGGCCAACGCCGGCGGCAACCCGGTGCGGCCGGGGCCGATCGAGGAGATCACCGAAGACGGGTGGCGCGACTCGCTGGAGGCCAACCTGACCACCACGTTCCTGACCATCAAGGCGTTCCTGCCCGGCCTGAAGGAACGCGGGCGCGGGACCATCGTGACCATGTCGTCGGCGGCGTCGCGGCGGCCGACCGTGATGTCACCGGCGGCCTACGGGGCCGCCAAGGCCGGGATCGAGGTCCTGACCAGGCAGGTCGCCGAGCAGGCGGGACCGGCCGGGGTCCGGGCCAGTTGCCTGGCCCCGGAGACGATCATGACCGAGCGGAACCGGGCCCAGATCCCGGCCGCGGTGCAGGAGCAGCTCCGGGACGCGCACCCGGTCCGGCGGCTGGGCACGCCCGAGGACGTGGCCCAGGCCGCGTTGTTCCTGGCCTCGGAGCGGTCGTCCTGGATCAGCGGGATCACCGTCGACGTGGCCGGCGGCGCCGTGCTCAGCTGACCGGGCGGGCGACCGGCCGGGCCGCCGGGGCACCGGGGCGGTCAGGCGGGCTGCTCGGCCTGGAGTTCCCTGACCATCCGCAGCGCGTCGTTGACGTGGCCGTCGATGTTGGTCATCGAGCTGAACACCTGCCGGACCACACACGACCGGTCGATGACGTAGGTGACGCGGCCGGGGATCACGCCCAGCACCCCGGGCACCCCGTACGCCTTGCGGGTCTTGCCGCCCTGGTCGCTGAGCAGGGTGAACGGCAGGCTGTGCTTGCCCGCGAAGCCCGCGTGCTTGTCGACCGAGTCCGAGCTGACCCCGATCACGTCCGCGCCCGCGTCGGTGAACACCTCGTAGCTGTCGCGGAAGGCGCAGGCCTCGGCGGTGCACCCGGACGTGTTGTCCTTGGGGTAGAAGTACAAGACGGTCACGCGCTCGCCGATGTGGTCCTGAAGCCGGAAGTTCTCCCCGGACTGGGTCGGCAAGGTGAAGTCGGGGGCCTGATCGCCCACCTGGATGCCACGGGCCACGACGGCCTGCCTTTCGCTGCTCTGCTGGTGATTACTCGTCAGTACTTATACGAAGCCGATCAGCCAGCGGATTCTTCCGGATGCTCCGGCCCTGGCTGTTCAGCGGATGCGGGCGCCGACCGGGCCCAGGCGGTCGAACTCGGCCCGGTAGTACTGGCCGGGCTTGATGTCGACCGCGCCGTGCAGGGAGCCGGTCATGATGAACTGCCCGGCCCGCAGGTAGCCGCCCAGTGGGTGCAACGTCTGCACCAGCCAGGCCACCGCCTGCAGCGGGTTGCCCAGGGCGGCGGCGCCCGCGCCGGTGGCGATCAGCTCGCCGTTGCAGGTCAGCACCATGCCCAGCAGGCGCAGGTCGAGACCGGCGGCCGGGGTGACGGTCGGGCCGAGCACCACCGCGCCGCTGCTGGCCAGGTCGGCGATGGTGTCGGCCAGCTTGATCTTCCAGTCGGCGATCCGGCTGTCCACGATCTCCAGGGCCGGGACCGCCCCGCTGATGGCCGCGGCCACGTCGAGCGCGGTACAGTCCGGGCCGCGCAGGTCGGTCCGCAGCACCAGCGCGATCTCGGCCTCGATGCGCGGGTAGATGTAGTCCCCGGCCGTCACACTGTCGCCGTCCGCGTGCACGTGGGACGACAGGATGGGGGCGAAGTCCGGGGAGTCCACGCCGAGCAGCGTCTGCATGGGCGCGCTGGTCAGGCCCAGCTTGTAGCCGACCGCCCGCTCGCCGTCGGCGGCCAGCCGCGTCACCAGCTCCTGCTGGATCCGGTAGCCGTCGGCCATGGTCAGCCCGGGCCGCTCCTCGGTCAGCGGCGGGATCGCGACGCCGGTCTGCCGGGCCTGGTACAGGTCGGCGGCCAGCTTGCTGACTTCGGCGTCGGTGAGAGTCGTCCGGGGGCCCTCTGCGCTCATGAGCAGCAATCTAGACCAACGGAGAGCGGCGAGGTCCCGCGGACCGGCCGGGCCGGCCCGCGGGACCCCCGCTGATCAATCGGTGTGCACGCCGAACTCCCACAGGCTGTAGCCGTACTGGGTGGCGCGGGCGGTGCCGTACATGCGGATGTAGCGGCCGGTCCCGGTGACGTTGAGGGTCTGGGTACCGCCGGTCCCGGTCGTGGTGGAGTAGATCGTGGTCCAGTTGGTGCCGTCGGTCGAGGTCTGGATCTGGAACGCGGTCGCGTAGGCCGCCTCCCAGTCCAGGCTGACCTGGCAGATGGACTGGCTGGAGCCGAGGTCGACCTCCAGCCACTGGGGGTCGCTGAAGGCGCTGGACCAGCGGGTCCCGGTGTTACCGTCCACCGCCGCCGAGGCCGGGTAGGCGGTCTGGCTCTCGTAGGACGACGCGGTGGCGGTCTTGTTCAGCGCGACGTCGGCCGTCCCGCAGGTCCCGCCCCCGCCGCCCGACGACCCGTACACCCCGAACTCCCACAGGCTGTAGCCGTACTGGGTGGCGCGGGCGGTGCCGTACACGCGGATGTAGCGGCCGGTCCCGGTCACGTTGAGGGTCTGGGTACCGCCGGTCCCGGTCGTGGTGGAGTAGATGGTGGTCCAGTTGGTGCCGTCGGTGGAGGTCTGGACCTGGAACGCGGTCGCGTAGGCCGCCTCCCAGTCCAGGCTGACCTGGCAGATGGACTGGCTGGAGCCGAGGTCGACTTCAAGCCACTGGGGGTCGGCGAAGCCGCTGGACCAGCGGGTGCCGGTGTTGCCGTCGGTGGCGTTCGAGGCCGGGTAGGCCGCGCTCTCCAGCGACGACGCGGTGGTGGTCTTGTTCAGGGCCAGGTTGGTGGTCCCGCAACTGCCGCCGGTCCCGCCCGCGCTGACCGTCCAGGTGAACGAGGTGGAGCCGGTTGCTCCGGTGCCGTCCCGGGCCGTCACGGTGACGTTCGACGTGCCGGCCGCGGTCGGCGTGCCGGAGATCAGGCCGGTCGAGGAGTTGATCGACAGGCCCGCGGGCAGGCCGGTCGCGCTGTAGCTGAGGGTCTGCCCCGAGCCGGAGTCGCTGGCCTTGATCTGCAGGCTGGCCGCCGTCCCGGCGGTGGAGCTCTGATTGCCCGGACCGGTGACCGTGACCGTGTTCCCGGTCCCGGTACCGCCGCCGGTGGGCAGGGTCCACTGCTGGTCGGTGGCGTCGGTGCAGGTCTCGATGTCGAGGCGGGCACTGGTGTTGCCGCCGGGATCGGTGAGACACAAGCCCGGAGCTCGGGTTGACCAGCTCGCCGTTGGATTGGTGGGTCCAGCCCTGGGCGGCGGTGGCGTTGCAGGCATACCAGTCGACGTCGGTGCCGCTGGTCGTGCCCGCGCTGACCACGTCCAGGCAGCCGCCCTGGGTCCGCAGCGTCCCGTCGGTGTAGGGCGACCACTGCTGGCCCGCGGCGTTGTTACAGCCGCTGAGGTAGATGGGGTTGCCCTCGGTGTTGAGCGAGTTCTGGTTGGTCAGGCACTGCCCGTTCAGCCCGGTGAGCTGGCCGGTGGCGCTGGCCGTCCCGGTCGGGGTGGAGTTGCCGCCCTGCTCGTAGACCGCGACGTAGCCCACGCTCATCGACGCTCCCGACGAGGTGGCCGAGGTCGGGGTGGTGCAGTTGCAGATCCCGTCCGGGTAGTTCCCGCCCATGGCCAGGTCGAAGATGATGAAGAAGCCATGGTCGATGGCCTCCTGCCAGGCCGTCGTGCCGACCGAGGCCTCGGTGATCGTGCTTTCCACCGTGCCGTCCATCAGGAACTGCAGGGTCTCCGCGCTGGTGTTGGTGCGGTCGAGGATCACCGAGTAGGTGTGGTAGCCGGTCTGGCAGGACGAGCCCGCGCCCGGGCAGGCGATGAGCGCGTGGCCGGGGCTGTTGGCCGCGTCGTGCAGGGTCTGCGAGGCCTCGTTCAGCCCGTTGACGTCCTCCATCATGTCGATCTCGCCCGAGGTGGGCCAGCCGCCGCCGGTCCGCATCGGCGACCCCAGCGCCCAGAACGCGGGCCAGTAGCCGAGCCCGTTGGCCGGGTTGGGCTGCTCGATCGAGGCCGTCATCTCCAGCTTGCCGCCGGGCGGGGCCTGGAAGTCGTCGCGGGTGCTTTCGATCCGGCCGGAGGTCCAGGTTCCGTTGTTGTCAATGGCCTTGAGGACCAGGTGGCCGTTGCCGTCCAGGTAGACGTTGCTGGTGGAGTTCGTGGTCTGCTCGGACTCCCCGGTGCCGTAGCCGGTGCCGATGTCGTAGAACCAGTTCGACGCGGCCGGGGCCGAGTTGGCCGCGCCCGCGAAGTTGTCGCCGAAGACCGTGGTCCAGCCGGACGGGGCCGGGGGGACCGTGTCGGCCCTGGCCGCCGGGGCGTGGACCACCGTGGTCACGGCCACGGTGGCCAGGCCGCCGGCCAGCAGGATCAAGGCGGTGGCGGCGGCGCGGGCGCGCTGCCATCGCCGGGGGCGGGGCGGTCCGCTGGCGAGCGGCTCGGTGTGGTCGGGATACAAGGCCAAACCTCCTGCCAGGCCCTGGCCGGGCCCGTCACGGCTGGCGGGCGGGGCCCGCCGTGGCTGGCGCGAACGTCACCACCGCACCTGCGCCATTGACGTGTGGTGGCCACCGGCTGGCATCGCCGCGGAGGTCGCCACCGGCCCCGACGGGCCGCCCCACCCCACCGTTCTCCACGCCTTAATACAAGCCGTGTACAAAGACTGGCCGCGCTGACGAAGACTGTCAAGAGGTGCGCGATTACGTTGGAAAGCCCGGCCTCACTGAATGCCTCGGCCAACCGGACGCTGGGACCTCACCAGACCCGGGAGCCTCACCAGCCCCGGAAGCCCGGGAGCCTCAGCCGATGGCGGTGGCGATGATCTCGCGGGCCTGGGCCTGAATGGCGGCGAGCTGCTCCGGTCCCTGGAACGACTCGGCGTAGAGCTTGTAGACGTCCTCGGTCCCGGACGGGCGGGCCGCGAACCACCCGGTGGCGGTGACCACCTTCAGCCCGCCGATGGGGGCGTCGTTGCCCGGAGCCTTGGTCAGCTTGGCGGTGATCTTCTCCCCGGCCAGCTCGCCGGCCGTGACCTGCTCGGGCGACAGCTGGCCCAGCTTGGCCTTCTCCTCCCGGGTGGCCGCGGTGTCGATGCGCGCGTAGGCGGGCGACCCGTACTGCTGGGTGAGCCCGTCGTAGAGCTGGGACGGGGACTTCCCGGTCGTGGCCTGGATCTCCGAGGCCAGCAGGGCCAGGATGATGCCGTCCTTGTCGGTGGTCCAGACCGAGCCGTCGCGCTGCAGGAACGAGGCGCCGGCGCTCTCTTCGCCGCCGAAGGCCACCGAGCCGTCGAGCAGGCCGGGCACGAACCACTTGAAGCCGACCGGTACCTCCAGCAGCCTGCGGTCCAGGCCCTCGGCGACCCGGTCGATCATGGACGAGCTGACCAGGGTCTTGCCCACCGCGGCGTCGGCCGGCCAGCCGTCCCGGTGCCGGTACAGGTACTCGATGGCCACGGCCAGGTAGTGGTTGGGGTTGAGCAGGCCGGCGTCGGGGGTGACGATGCCGTGCCGGTCGGCGTCGGTGTCGTTGCCGGTGGCGATGGTGAACTCATGCTGCCGGCTGATCAGGCTGGCCATGGCGGACGGGGACGAGCAGTCCATCCGGATCTTGCCGTCCCAGTCCAGGGTCATGAACCGGAAGGTGGCGTCCACGGTCGGGTTGACCACCATCAGGTCCAGGCCGTAGCGCTCGCCGATCTCGCCCCAGTAGGCCACGCTGGCCCCGCCCAGCGGGTCGGCGCCGATGCGGACCCCGGCGCCCCGGATCGCGTCCAGGTCGATCACACCGGGCAGCGCGCTCACGTAGCGGTCCAGGAAGTCGAACTTCCCGGTGCTGTCGGCGGCCAGCGCCCGCGCCAGCGGGACCCGGCGCACGGCCTTGAGCCCGGCGGCCAGCAGTTCGTTGGCCCGGTCCTGGATCCACTTGGTGATGTCGGTGCCGGCCGGGCCGCCGTCGGGCGGGTTGTACTTGAACCCGCCGTCGGTGGGCGGGTTGTGCGACGGGGTGACCACGATCCCGTCCGCGCGGGCCTGGGGCCCGGAACTGTTGTGGGCCAGGATGGCCCGGGACACCGACGGGGTCGGGGTGTACCCGCCCCGGGAGTCGATCAGGACGTGGACCTCGTTGGCGGCCAGCACCTCCAGGGCGCTGGCCGTGGCCGGCTCGGACAGCGCGTGCGAGTCCGCACCCAGGTAGAGCGGCCCGTCGATGCCCTGGCCGGCCCGGTACTCACAGATGGCCTGGGTGGTGGCCAGGATGTGGTCTTCGTTGAACGTCGCGCTGAACGCCGAACCCCGGTGCCCCGACGTCCCGAACGACACCTTCTGGGTCGCGTCTTCGGGGTCCGGGTGCACGGTGTAGTACGCCGTCACCAGCTTCGCGACGTCGACCAGATCCTCAGCGGCCGCGGGCTGCCCTGCACGTGGATCCACCATGGGCCAATCCTTCCACGTCGCGTCGGCCCCGGACAGGCCAGGCCGGGCTGCCGCTAGACCGAACGCCAGTCGTTGGTGGTGAGGTGCGAGCCAGCCTGCGGGCCCATCTGCAGCATCCCGCCGTCCACCACATAGCTGGCCCCGGTGACGTAGGAAGCCTGCGGCGACGCGAGGAAGGCGATGACCGCGGCGACCTCGCGAGCGTCGCCGGGCCGGCCGAGCGGCACGCCCGGACGGTCGGTGGTGTGGGGATCCTCGTCTTCCTGGCCGGTCATCGGGGTGGCGATCTCGCCCGGGGCCACGGTGTTGGCGGTGATGCCGTACTGGCCCAGCTCCAGGGCCAGCGTCTTCATCAGGCCGCCGAGCCCATGCTTGGCCGCGTCGTAAGCGGCCGAGCCGACGCGGGGCTGGTGCTCGTGGACGCTGGACACCGTGATGAGCCGGCCGCCCTGCCCGTTGGCCACCATCCGCCGGCCGGCCCGCTGGATACAGGCGAACGCGCCGTCCAGGTCGGTGGCCATCACCTGCCGCCACTCGGCCATGGTCATGTCCAGCGCCAGCCGGGCGGTCCCGGTGCCGGCGTTGCTGACGAACACGTCCACGCCCCCCAGCCGGTCGGCCAGGGAGTCGATCACGTCGCCGCAGCGATCCAGGTCGGAGGTGTCCAGGTGGGCCACTTCGGCGGCGACCCCGGCCTTGCGGACCTGGGCCGCGGTCTCTTCGGCCCCGGCCTGGTCGGAGTGCCAGGTGACGCCGACGTTCAATCCGGCTTCGGTCAGGGCGACTGCGGTGGCCCGCCCGATCCCGGAGTCCGACGCGGTGACGATGGCATGGCGCGGCTGAAAAGTCATGCGCCGCTGACTGCCCAGCCCGGGCCGCCTCACACCTCTGGCTCAGGCGGCCAGTTCGGCGTAGCGGCCCTGGCCGGCCAGCAGGCTGGTGTGGGTGCCGGTTTCGACGACGTGGCCGTGGTCGAGGACCACGATCTGGTCGGCGTCGCGGACGGTGGACAGCCGGTGCGCGATGGTGATGGTCGTCCGCCCCTCGGCCAGGGTGTCGAACGCCTGCTGGACCGCGCGCTCGGTCTCGGTGTCGAGGGCGCTGGTGGCCTCGTCCAGGACCAGGATGCGCGGGTCGCGCAGCAGGGTCCGGGCGATGGCGATGCGCTGCTTCTCGCCACCGGAAAACCGGTGCCCGCGCGAGCCGACCATGGTGTCGTAGCCGTCGGGCAGGCTGACGATGAGGTCGTGGATCTGGGCCGCGCGGGCCGCGTCCTCGATCTCGCCGTCGGTGGCGGTGGGCTTGGCGTAGCGCAGGTTCTCCCGCACCGTGGTGTGCAGCAGGTAGGTCTCCTGGCTGACCACGCCGACGATGGCGGCCAGGTCGGCCAGCCGCAGGTCGCGCAGGTCGATGCCGTCGATGCGGACCGAGCCGCTGCTGGGGTCGTACAGCCGGGCCATCAGGGACCCGAGGGTGGTCTTGCCCGAGCCGGTCTCGCCGACCAGGGCCAGCGTGCTGCCCGCGGGGACGTCCAGGTTGACGTCGCGCAGCGCCGGGCGGTCAGCGCCGGGGTAGGCGAAGCTGACGCCGGAGAACCGGACGTGGCCCGCCACCTGGGCCGGGTTCACCTCGACCGGGTGGGCCGGCTCCTCGATGTCGACCGGCAGGTCCAGGTACTCGAAGATCCGGGCGAACAGGGCCAGCGAGCTGATCACCGAGACGCTGGTGTTGAGCAGGCCGGTGATCGGCCGGAACAGGGTGTTCTGCAGGGTGGTGAAGGCGATCAGGGTGCCGATGCTGATCACGCCCGCGGTGGCGGGCAGGCCCGCGGCCAGGTAGATGATCGCGGGCACGGCCGCGAAGATGATGCTCAGCGAGGCCATCCGCCAGCGCCCGGCCAGCTGGGAGCGCAGCTCGAGGTCGATGAGGCGGGCCGAGGAGTCGGTGAACCGCCGGACCAGGGCCGGGCTGGTGCCCATCGTCTTGGCCAGCTGCACGCCGTTGATGGACAGGCTTTCCTCGATGGTGACGTTGAGGTCGGCCAGCTCGCGCTGCTGCTCGGCGGTGATGGCGCGGCGCATCCTGGCCACCTTGCGGGTGAAGTAGATGGCCGGCGGCATGATCACCAGCGAGATGAGCGACAGCCGCCAGGACAGCGCGACCATCGCGACCGCGGTGGCGACCGCGGTGGTCAGGTTGGAGGCGATGGAGGTCGCGGTCGAGGTGACGACCGCTTCCATGCCGCCGATGTCGTTCTGGATGCGGGACTGCACCTCGCCGGTGCGGGTCCGGGTGAAGAACGCGATCGACTGGCGCTGCAGGTGCTCGAACACGCTGGTCCGCAGGTTGTGCATGACCTGCTGTCCGACCTTGGTGCTGATGAACGTCTGGATCACGCCGAGTCCGGAGCTGATGGCGGCCACGGCGACCATGCCGCCGACCAGCCAGGCCAGCAGCTGGAGGTTCTTGTGGGGCAGCGCGTTGTCGATGACCGCGCGCAGCAGGAACGGGGAGGCCAGGCCGACCAGGGAGGACGCCACGATGATCGCGGTGACCACGGCCAGCGGCCAGCGGTAGGCGGTGAACAGGCGGCCGATCCGGCGCAGCGACACGCTCTGGGCCTGGGCCTTCTCGGCGGCGGTGATGGACTTCGAGCCGTTTCGGCGGCCCGGGCGACTGGTATCTCGATTGGTGTGTGGTGTGGCCAAGGGTTTCTCAATTCTGTCGAAGGCTGGTTTGCTGAGTTCCTCGTATATGCTGAGGTAACCTCACTATGAGGCTACAACACTAGAGGGCGGTAGGCTATTCCGGTGACGCAGGATCTGCCCGACGAGTCGCTGGCCGACGCATTCTGGTCGGTGGCTCGCCGGTTGCGCGAGACGTCTCAGGAGACGCTGGCCCCGTGGGACATCACCCCCGCTCACCTGCGGGCCTTGCGCGTGCTCAAACGGCACGGGACGATGCGCCTGTCGGAGCTCTCGGATTACCTGCACATCGCGCCCCGTTCGGCCACCGAGGTCGTGGACGCGCTGGAGTCGCGTGGGCTGGTGCAGCGCCGCCCGGATCCCGGCGACCGGCGGGCCACGCTGGCCGAGCTGACCGGCCCCGGCGGCGAGATGCTGGAGGCCATCCGGGCCGCTTCCCGCGGCACCGAGGCGGGCCGGGTCTTCGGCAAGCTCAGTCCGGAAGACCGTGTCGAGCTGGCCCGCATTCTCGGCCAGCTGCGGGACTTAGGGAACTCCAGGCCGAACGCCATCCCGGAGGGGCACCATGCCTGAATTCGACTACATCGTGGTGGGTGCGGGCACGGCCGGCTGTGTGCTGGCCGCCCGGCTGAGCGAGGACGAGCGGGTCCAGGTCCTGCTGCTGGAGGCCGGGAGCGGGGACCGGACCCGGGCCATGACCGTGCCCAACGCCTGGCCGGAGAACCTCGGGTCCAGCGCCGACTGGGCTCAGCCCACCACCCCGCAGGCCGACGCCGGGCCCGTCATCTATCCGCGCGGCCGGACGCTGGGCGGCGGCAGCGCCATCAACGCGATGGGGCACATCCGCGCCCATCCCGCGGTCTACGACAGCTGGGCCGCCGGTGGCGCGCCGGGCTGGGGCTATCACGGCCTGCTGCCGTACTTCCGCCGATCCGAACGAGCCGACGGCCGTGATCCCGCCCTGCGCGGGACCTCCGGCCCGGTGCGGGTGGGCCCGGCCACGACCGGCCGGCACCCGGTCGCCCAGGCGTTCGCCGCGGGCCTGGCCGCCACCGGCTGCCCGCCGACCGACGACCTCAGCGGTACCCGGCCCGAGGGCGCGGCCTGGATCGACCTGGCCATCGCCGACGGCGAGCGGGTCAGCTCGGCCGACGCCTACCTGCGGCCCATCCTGAACCGGCCCAACCTGACCGTGCTGACCGACTGCCTGGTCACCGGGCTGAACGTGCGCGAGGGCCGCTGCGCCGGGGTGACCTACGTCGCCGACGGCGTGCGCGACCGGGCCGGGGCCAGCACCGAGGTGGTGCTGGCGGCCGGGGCCATCGGCTCACCGCGGCTGCTCATGCTGTCCGGCATAGGGGCCGCCGGGGCGCTGCGGGCCTGCGGGCTGGACGTGGTGGCGGATGTGGCCGGGGTCGGCCAGAACCTCCAGGACCACCCGGTGGTCATGGTCACCTACGCCGCGGCCGAGCCCCTGCCGGTCAGCCGCTACAACCACGGCGAGCTGTACGCGACGGTCCGCACCGAGCTGGCCGGCGACTACCCCGACCTGCAGCTGTTCCCGATCCTGCTGCCGCTGGCGGCGGCCGGGTTCGAATCGCCCGCGGCCGGGTGCAACCTGGCCGCCGCGGTGGTCGCCCCCAGCAGCCGCGGCTCGGTGCGGCTGGCCTCACCCGCGCCGGACGCGGCGCCGCTGATCGACCCGGGCTTCCTGACCCACCCGCGGGACCTGGACCGGATCGAGGCCGGCCTGGAGCTGATCCGGGCCGCCGCGGCCGCGCCGGAGTTCGCCGCCGAGCTGGCCGGAGACGCGGGCCAAGCTGACCGAGCAGTGGCCCGGGCCGGAGGCCACCAGCCGCGAGGCGCTCCGCGGCTATGCCCGGCGCGCGGTCGAGAGCCATTACCACCCGGCCGGCACCTGCCGGATGGGCACCGGCGCCGACGCCGTGGTCGACCCCGAACTCAAGGTCCGCGGCGTCGACGGCCTGCGGGTGGTGGACGCCTCGATCATGCCCACCATCACCAACATCCTGCCCAACGCCACCGTCCTGGCCATCGCCGAACGCGCCGCCGCCCTCATCCAGGGCGAACGCCTCCTCAGCGAGGGCTTCAGCGCGTCGGCCTAGCCCACTCGCGCCCCTACCGGGACCACTGCGGCATCATGGCGTGGGGGTAACGGCTGCCGTAGGCGCCGTCGGGGAGGATCTCGTGGATGCGGGCCAGGTCGGTGCCGGTGAGCTCGACGTCGGCGGCGGCGTTCTCGGCCATGCGGTCCGGGCTGCCAGCGCGGGTCCCGGCTGCGCATGTCATCGGGGCCGTACTCGCTGGCGGGTTTGACGGCCGAGGTGAGGAAGCCTCGCCCCAGCGGTGAGTAGGCCACGAAGCCGATCCCCAGCTCGCGGAGCAGGGGCAGGATGGCCGCCTCCACCTCGTTGGAGCCGGTGCCGTTGCCGTACAGCTCAGTGTTTGCCTCGGGGGCCAAGCCCCCCAGACCCCCTACGCAGGCTCGGCCCGCGTAGCCCAGGGGCCCCCAAAAAAATCAACGCGGGGTGAGCACGCAGAACTCGTTGCCTTCGGGGTCGGCCAGCACGGTCCAGGTCACCTCGGGGCCCTGGCCGACGTCGGCCGGGGTGGCCCCCAGGTCACGCAGCCGCGCCACTTCGGTGGCCGCTTCGTCGCCCAGGAACGGGGCCACGTCGGCGTGCCAGCGGTTCTTGACCGTCTTGGGGTCGGGGACGCGGAGGAACTCCAGGAACGGGCCGACCCCGCCGGGGGCGCGCAGGCTGACGATGACCTCGTGGGAACGGGCCACCGCCCACCCGGCCGCCTCGGTCCAGAACCGGGCCAGCCGGGCCGGGTCGGCGCAGTCGGTGATGACCGCGGCCACCGGGCCGGTGTCCATGTACATCTCGCGCGGTTCGAGCACGCAGAACTCGTTGCCTTCCGGGTCGGCCAGCACGGTCCACGGCACCTCGGGGCCCTGGCCGATGTCGGCCGGGGTGGCGCCCAGGTCCCGGAGCCGGCTGACCAGGGCGGCCTGGTGCTCGGCGGAGGTGCTGGCCAGGTCCAGGTGGACCCGGTTCTTGACCTGCTTGGGCTCCGGCACCGGCACGAACACCAGCGGCAGGGCGACCGGGTCGGGATAGCTGTAGCCCTCGGGCCACACGTCGACCTCGTCGTCGGCCACGTCACCGATGACCCAGCCCAGGGCGTCGGCCCAGAACCGGGCCAGCGCGGGCGGATCGGCGGCGTCCACCACCAGGTGGACCAGGCGGGTCGGCATCGGCTACACCCCCGGGAACGGTGCTGAGCGGTTCAGCATACGCTCGCGGGCATGGGATTCGAGGTCGAGGTCAGGAACGTGGACGGGGCGGTCACCGCGCTCGGGGCGGCCGGGCCGTTCACGCTGGTGGTGGACAGCCCACCCGAGGCCGGTGGCGGTGGCCGCGGGTTCAACGGCGGCCAGCTGCTGCACCTGGCCGTGGCCGGGTGCGTGTCCAACGACCTGTTCCGCGAGGCGGCCAGGCGCGAGATCGCCCTGACCCGGGTGGTGGTCACGGTCGACGGCGGCTACGGTGGCCAGCCCGTGGTCTCGACCGGGATCTCGTACTCGGTCGAGGTCGCCGGGCCGGCCCCCGAAGCGGACCTGGTCGCCCTGGTCAATCACGTCGACGCCATCGCCGAGATTCCCAACTCGCTGCGCCAGGGCACCCCGGTGACCCTGGACCGGGTGAACGTCGGCGGGCGCGGCTAGTCCCGGCCCTCCTGCACGGGAAAGATCTGGTCCGCCACCAGCCCGTGGGCTTCCTTGTGGACGGCGGCCGCGGCCTCGGCGGACGGGGCGTCGACCAGGCAGAAGATCTGCCCCTGGTCCTCGTCGACCCAGTACTTGAGGTACTGGACGTCGTGCGCGCCCTGCGTCCGCAGGTCGGCCTGATGGGCCTGGGCGACGTCGTCCATCGTCACCCCGCCGTCGATGTGGTGAACGTCCATGAAGAGCGGCATCGGAACCTCCGGTCAGCGTGTGGATCTCTCCCGCTGACGCTACGAAGACCCGCGGCCGCCGCGCATCGGTGAAACTGCCCAGATTGGCCGCTGCGCTGCCTATTTTGGCCTCGGCTTTCGGCTCGGGCTGGAGCGCGGCCCGGGCCGCCTCGGCCCGGGAGGTGACCCCGATCTTGGCCAGCACCGACGACACGTGGTGGTCGACGGTCCGCTCGGAGATGAACAGCCGCTCGGAGATCTTCCGGTTGGGCAGGCCCTCGGCCAGCAGGCTCAGCACCTCGCGTTCGCGCGCGGTCAGCCCGGCCGGGTCGGACCGGGTGGCGGGCCGCGGGCCGCGGGGGATGGCCTTGAACCCGAGGCTGCGCATGCGGCGCCGGACCGCCGCGGCGGCGGCCCGCGCACCCAGCTGGTCCAGCTGGGCCAGCGCGGCCTTCAGGTCCACCTCGGCGGCGGCAACCGCCAGGGCCAGCGCGGCGTCGTAGGGACGGTCCAGCCGCTGCCAGTGGTCGGCCGCGCCGCGCCAGTCGCCCGCCGCCTCGAGCTGGTACGGCTCCGGTAGCCCGAGGTCGCTGAGCCGTCCCAGCTCGGATGCGGCCCCGACCCGCGCTCGCCAGATGGCCAGCGCGCCGGACGTCCACGGGTCGACCCGTTCCCGGGCCCAGTCCCAGACCGGCTCGATCTCGTCCCCGGTCCGGTCCGGCTGCCCCTCCAGCC
The DNA here is from genome assembly GCA_963828445.1 of uncultured Actinomycetes bacterium. Lineage (GTDB taxonomy): Bacteria > Actinomycetota > Actinomycetes > Streptosporangiales > Streptosporangiaceae > Bog-532. The sequence continues at coordinate 26,094 of CAWHFP010000013.1, read as the reverse complement.
AGGCCAGTTCGGCTCGGGCGGTCCGGACCAGCACCAGGTACTGCGGCTCATTGGTGCCCACCGCCAGTTCCAGCGCCTCGTCCAGCAGCTTCCAGGCCCCGTCCTCGCCCCGGCGCCCGCTGATGGTACCCAGGACCAGCAGCGGGTTCAGGCGGTTCACCGGCGAGATACCGGGCTGGCTGAGCAGGGCCGTGCTCAGAGCGGCGGCCTCGTCCCACTGCCCGGTCAGCAGCAGGGCCCGGGCCCGGCCGCCGCGCAGGCAGGTGCCGAACACACGTAGCTCATGTTCCTGGCAGTAGGCGATCCCGGCCTGATAGTGCTGCTCGGCGGCGGCGAACTGATTCAGCCGGGTGGTCGCCTCCTGCAGACTGGTCCAGGCCCGGCCGGCATGCTCGGGCAGGTCGGCGTCCAAGGCCACCCGCAGCGCCTGGTGCAGGTAGTCCAGGCCTTCACCGCGGGTCTCGGACAGGGTGCAGCCCAGGCCGTTCAGCGCGTAGCTGGTGACGTCGGGCAGGTCCAGCGTCTCGCCCAGCTGCCGGGCCCGGCCGGCCGCGGCCAGGCCCTCGTCCGTGCGGCCGGTGGCCAGATAGAGGGCGCTCTGCAGGGTGAGCGCCTGGGCCAGTTCGCGGCCGGGAGGCAGGGTCTGAAGGATCCGGGCCGCCGACGCGCTGGCCCGCAGCGATTCGGGGCCGCGACACAACCGCCACAGCGCGGTGGACAGCAGGTGCAGGTCAGCGCCGGTCTGGAGCGGGTTCTGCTCGGCCTCGCGCAGGTCGAGCGCGACCCGTAGCGCCCGCTCGGTCTCGGGCCATCGGTCCAGCAGCGCGTCCTCCTGGGCCAGGCCCTCGTGCAGCGTGGCCCGGGTCGGCTCGTCGGCGCCCCCGGCGAACCGCAGCGCCCGTTCGTACTGGGCCGCGGCTTCGCGATGCGCCCCCAGGGCGGCCGCGGACCGGGCCGCGATCGGCGCGTGCCGCAGCACGGCCTGCGCGTCGCCCGCCCCCTCGCTGTGGTGGGCCAGCAGGGCCGGGTCGGCGTCCGGCCCGTCGGCCAGCACGGTCAGCCACCGCTCGTGCAGCGCGATCTTCCGGGGTGGGGAGATCGTGTCGGTCACCGCCATCCGCAGCAGCTCGTGCCGGAAGCGCAGCTCAGCTCCGTCGGCGACCAGAATGCCGGTGGCCAGGCCGTCATCGACGGGCGGGGCGGCGTCCAGCACCGCGGCCAGCTGGCCGGGGGTGATCCGGGTGCCCGCCACGGCGGTGGCCTCGATGGCCCGGCGGGTGGCGGAGGCGGCCCGGGCCAGCCGGGCCGCGGCCGCGTCCCGGACCGTGGGCGGGATCGCCGGCCAGCCCGCCGACAGCACCTCGCTGACGTAGAACGGGTTGCCGCCGGTGACCCGGTACAGCTCGTCGGCGTCCACCGCGGGCCCGGCCGGGGACCGGCTGACCAGGGAACGGACCGCACCGGCGGACAGCGGCGCCAGCGGCAGGCGCCGGACCCCGCGCTGGGTGGCCAGGTCGCCCAGCACGATCCGCAGCGGGTGGTCCTCGCTCAGCGCGTCGTCCCGGAACGTGGCCAGCACCAGGGCCCGCAGCCGGCCCACCCGCCGTCCCAGGAAGCTGAGCAGGTCGACGGTGGCCTCGTCGGCCCAGTGCAGGTCCTCCAGCACGACCACGGTCAGCCGGTCCGGACGGTCCAGTTCGGCCAGGGTGGCCGCGAACAGCCGGTCCCGGGGCGCGCCCTGATCGCACAACTCGGCCAGCTCGCCGCCCACCTGGACGGCCAGGTCGAACAGCGGCCCCAGCGGCCGCGGGGTCAGCAGCCCGTCACAGCTGCCCCACAGCCAGCGGTCCGCATCGGCCCGCTGACGGAACCGGTCGACCAGCGCGGTCTTGCCGATGCCGGACTCACCGGAGATCAGGACCAGGCACCCGTCACCCTGCCGGGCAGCGTCCGCGTACCCGGTCAGCTCGTTCAGGAACGGTTCCCGTTCCAGCAGGTCCATCGCACTCCACCCCCGGTATGCCTGGATTGTCACCCGGCATCGATGCCTGATTCAAGCCGATAGGTATACGCGCGGGAATCGTTCCCGGCCTGACGTCGCTGACGTGAGCGTGAAGAAGATCGGATTTCTGTCGTTCGGGCACTGGCGGGCGGCCCCGGGGTCGCAGACCCGGAGCGCGGCCGACGCACTCCTGCAGACCATCGAGCTGGCCCAGGCCGCCGAGGAGCTCGGGGTGAACGGCGCCTTCGTCCGCGTGCACCACTTCGAGCGGCAGCTGGCCTCGCCGTTCCCGCTGCTGTCGGCGATGGCCGCGCGGACCAGCCGCATCGAAGTCGGTACCGCGGTCATCGACATGCGTTACGAGAACCCGCTGTACATGGCCGAGGAGGCCGCCGCGGCCGACCTGATCAGCGGCGGCCGGCTGCAGCTGGGGGTGAGCCGGGGCTCACCGGAGATCGCGTTGCGGGGCGCGGAGTCGTTCGGCTATCAGGCCGCCGACGGGGAGACCGACGCCGACCTGGCCCGGCGCAAGACCGAGCTGTTCCTGGCCGCGATCGGCGGCGGGGTGGTGGCCCGGACCGATCCGGCCCGGACCGGGGTCAGCGGCGGCCTGGCCATCCAGCCCCAGTCGCCGGGCCTGGCCGAGCGGATCTGGTGGGGGTCCGGGACCCGGGCCACCGCCCAGTGGGCGGCTCAGGCCGGGATGAACCTGCAGAGTTCTACCCTGCTGACCGAGGACACCGGCGTGCCATTCGACCAGCTGCAGGCCGAGCAGATCCGGCTGTACCAGGAGGCCTGGCGCGAGCAGAACTGGGACCGGGAGCCGCTGGTCTCGGTGTCCCGCAGCGTGCTGCCGATCACCGAGGACGTGGACCGGCTGTACTTCGGCGACCAGGAGCAGGGCGACCAGGTCGGACTGCTGGAGGGCGTCCGGTCCCGGTTCGGCCGCACCTACACCGGCGAGCCGGACCGGATCGCGGCCGAGCTGGCCGCCGACGAGGCGGTCCAGGCCGCCGACACCGTGCTGTTCACCGTGCCGAACCAGCTCGGGGTGGACTACAACACGCGCATCCTGGCCACCATCACCCGCGACATCGCGCCCGCCATCGGCTGGTCGGCGGCCGGGACACTGGTCAGCTGATCGCGGCCCGGATCAGGGCCAGGGACGCCTGCACGCTGACCGCCCGGGCCCGGTCCGGGTCCAGCCCGCGAAGGTCGGTCAGCACGATGAACCCCTCCCAGCCGGACAGCATGACCAGCGCCGACACCAGGTCCTCGAAGCGGTCCGGGTCGAGCGTGTCCCGCCACGGGGCCAGCACGGCGTCGATCCACTGCACCCGCCGGTAGCCGCGCTTGGGCCCGGCCTCGGCGGGCGGGGTGTCCACCGTGAGCTTGATCAGCCTGCGGCCCAGCGGCAGCGTCTCCGCGGTTCCCCGGCGACGACCTCGATCACGTCGTCATGCAGGATCCCGAAGGCAACGAGTTCTGCGTCGCCTGAGGGTGACACCGGCCTCGACGGAGACGGGCCGCTGGGAGTCGTTCCCGCGGACGGCCACCGTGGCGCTGCTACGGTGAATCATGCCTTTGGGTGACTTCGAGCTGAGAGCGTCGATCGCGGTGTCGGACATCCAGCAGGCGGTGGCGTTCTACGAAGGCAAGCTGGGGCTGCGGGCGTTGCGGTCCGGGCCCAGCGCCAAGATTGCCGACGGCAGCCGCGTCTACGAATCGGGCGGCGGCCCGGCGCTGGCCGTGTACCAGTCGGTCACGGCGGGGAAGTCAGCGGCGACCATGGCGATCTGGTACGTCGGCGACATCGAGCAGATCGTGGACGAGCTCACCACGGCCGGGGTGGAGTTCGTCCGCTACGACGAGTTCGACCATGACGAGCGGGGCATCACCGCCCGGGCCGGTGGTGGCCGGATCGCCTGGTTCCAGGACCCGGACGGCAACACCTTCGCCCTCGAATCCGACGTCTGAGCGGCCATTGGCCGGGCGTGACACTGCCCGGAAGTGAGACGTCAGCCGGGGACAAGCCGGCTGACAATCTGCCCATGATCTGGACCTCCGGTCGTAACCAGCAGCTCGGCGAGCTGATCGCCGAGGTCTTCCGGACCATTCCGGCGACGGTGCCGCGCGACTACCGCGCGGTCCTGGCCGGCGGGCTGCCCGGGGCCGACCGGGCCGCGGCCCTGGAACAGGCCGGGATCGACCGGTCCCAGTACCTGACCGTCAGCGTCGGCGAGGTGCTGGACCGGATGGCGGCCCACGGGCTCATTCCGGCGGTGCCGGGCCGCCCGCCGCTGGCCGGCGCCGAACTGGTGCACGCCGAAGCCCAGCACGTCACCAAGCGGATCGGCCTGTTCGCGGTCAACAGCGGGTGGAACATCATCCTCGACGTCACGCTGGCCTCCCGGCCCTCGGCCGAGTCCTGGACCTATGCCCTGCGGTTCGCCGACTACTCGGTCACCGCGGTGTACGCCGCCCTCGACATGGAGGAGTCGGTCCGCCGGGCCGAGGCCCCGCCGCCGGACCTGAGCCGGTCGGTGTGCGGCACGGTCGCCGCCGTCCCGTCAGGCGGTCTCGCTCGCGAGCCGGAGCCCGGCTGTGCCGGGCCCGGTCCACCAGCACCGCGATCACCGCGGCGGCCAGCGCGGCGCCCACCGCGATCAGCGCGATCTGCCAGCCGGGCATCCCGCTGACCACCACCGTCGGCACGGCGGGGCGGTGCCCCCGCGGCCTCAGGCGCTGGCAGCATGCCGGTGGCCGCGGAGGCCGCCCCGGCCATGACGGCCAGGGCCGCCAGGCCGGCCAGGGTGACCCCCAGCCCGGTGAGCACGATCGCGATCCGGCGCCAGTAGCTGATGAGCTTCATGATGTCTCCTTCTTCGGTGTGACCTACGCTGCGACGCTACGGTCGGCGCAGGTCACACCGAATCGGGAGCCGTCACCCAGCTTGGCTGCTCACCTACCTAGATTGCGTCGACGGCCACTGAGGCTCGGCCCGGCCGGTGCGGCCTGATCACGGATCCTGCACGTTGGCGTAGACGGTCTGGGTGAACTCCTTGCCGCTGACGGTCAGGTTGAGCTCGACGTCGATCGTCCAGGTGCCCGCGACCGGGCTGGCCGTGCTGAGCTCGGCGGTGCCGGGGGCGCTGGTGGTGTTGGGGGTGGTGGCCGTGGCCACCACGGTCCCGGCCGGGTTGACCAGGTAGAAGGTGTACTTGTTGTCCGGGCTGGCGTCGGCGGTGCGGAACGTGGCGCTGAGGCTGGACCGCCCGGCCGGCACGTTGATCTCGTAGGTGCTGAGCTGGCCGATGCTCCGGCCCACGGTGCTGGTGATCAGGGTCTGGAACGAGCCGCCGTCGGCCGGGATCAGCGTGCGGCGGGCCACCGGCACCGACGCGCGGCGCCGTTCCGGGCCGAGAACTGCACCGACTCGGGGTGGTCGCCGGGGGCGGCCGGCATGGCGACCTGCAGCGGCATCGAGACGCTGGCGTGGGCGGGGATCGTGACCGGCCGGGTGGCCGGGACGGTCACGTAGTTCTGCCCGGACACCCGGAACGACATCGGCCCGGTGTAGGTGCCCGGCACGGCCGGGGCCAGGGCCAGGTCGACGTCCTTGCCCGACCACAGGATCTTCGCCGTCCACCGTCCGGCCTCGGGGTGGTCGACGGTGGCGTGCTGGATGTCCGGCACCGAGCCGGTGGCCCCGTTGGCGGCGGCCGAGCCGTCGTCGTAGGAGAGCTGCTCCAGCCGCCCCTGCGGGTCGAACAGGGCGAAGCAGATGATGTTGCTGTTGGTCGGGTCGGGCCAGATCATGTCGGCGTCCAGCCGGTCCAGCCCGCGCGGGACCGTGAACGTGATCGGGGCTCCGGCCCGCGCGCCCTCGGGCGGCACCGGCAGGCTCGGGTCGGGGGCGCTGATGGACTCGGTGACCGTGCGGCCGAGCTGCCGCTCGGGGCCGATCCACCGGTAGCTGCCGGTCACCGTGGTGGCGCGTTGCTGGCGTTGTACAGGCTGACCGGCTGGTTGCTGACCGAGCCGCCGTTGGCCGTGACGTCCAGCTGGGACGGCGAGGCGACCAGGCCCGCGCTGCGGCTCTGGCGGCCGGCACTGGTCTTCTGCTGGCGCCGGGCAGCTGCTGGGCCGCGCGCACCGCGGCGTAGACGTTGAGCAGGCCGGCCCCCTGCTGGTCGGCCGGAGCCCCGAGGTCGGTCGCGGTGCTGGTCAGGATGTCCTTGATCTGGGCCGGGGTCAGGTTGGCGCCGCCGTGGGTGGCCCGGTAGGCCTGGATCACGTCGGCGGCCGCGCCCGCGATCAGCGGGGCCGACTCGCTGGTGCCCCGCATGGACTCGGTCGGGTAGTTGGGCGGGCAGCCGCCGCTGCCGTCGGCGCAGGCGGCCTCGCCGCCGAAGTACCCGGGCGCGACCAGGTCGACGACCTTGCCGGTCGGCGCGGTCCCGCCCGAGGACAGCGCGGCCATGTTGTTGCTGACGTAGCTGCGGTAGTCGTGAGCCAGGGCCACCAGCCGGAAGTTGTCCACCGCGCCGGCCGCGATGACGGCGGGGTCGTCGGCGGCCGCGATCATGGTGCCGGAGTCGCCGCTGTCCCCGGAGGATTCGACCACCGTCACCCCGGCCGCCACCGCGGCCTCGTTGGCCTGGGCCAGCAGGTTGGCCGAGGCGCTGCCCGGCAGGGCCGACGTGCCGAACGACTCGGAGATGACGTCGGCGTGCTCGGTGGTCACCGCGGCGTCCATGCCCGCCAGGACCTGGGACAGCAGGAGGACCGGCGTGTCGATCTGGCTCAGGTCGACCAGGGACGCGCCCGGCGCGTCGCCCTTGATGACGAACGAGCAGCCCGCGGGCACGTCCGAGAACGGCAGGGCCTTGGCGTACTGGTAGACCACGGTGCCCTGGGCCGCGATCGAGGAGGCGTCGCCGTAGTCCTCGTCGTTGCTGTGGTCCGCGGTGTAGTCCGGCGCGTCGATGACCACGTGCGACCCGTCCGGCCGCTGGAAGTTCGGGTTGCCCGCCAGCTGGTTCATGCCCATGTTGGCCACGATCACGCCCGCGCCGGTGGCGATGGAGTTGGCCATGTCGGGCGCGTTCGGGTCACCGTTGGAGGCGTGGATGTCCGCGTCGGCCTCGGGTTCCTGCAACGGCTTGGACGGCCCGGCCGGGTTGAACGGGCAGGACGTCTTCGACTGACCCTGCTTGGCCGATGCCGCCGTCTTGGCCGACGCTGATCCGGCCACGGCCGCTCCGGTCAGGTCCTGGCCCTGCTGGGTCGGCAGCGGTGTGTCCGGCACGATCTCGGCCACGGCCGGGTTGCTGCGCAGCCGGCTGACCTCGGCCGCCGGCACGTGGGCGGCCACCGCGTCCGGGGCGACCAGGGACTGGACCCCGGTGCCGCCGTGCGCGGTGATGTCGGAGGTGACCGGGGCCTGGCTGGACCGGGCCGCGGCCCGGCGCTGGCTGGCCTGGGTGCGCAGGTTCAGGCCGGGCGCCTGCGCCTTGAGCACGACGATGACCGATCCGCCGCTGGCCGCCCCGTCCGTGGCCGGGGCCAGCGAGGCCGGTGTCCCGGCTGCATCGGCCGCGCTGGCCGCGGCGGCGGGAACCCCGAGTCCCACCGCTACCGCGGCCGCGGCCGTGATACCCATCAGCCTTCGACGTACCGATCCGCCTGATCTGATCGCTCCCGGTGCTTTTTGCACGCTCAGTCCCTCAGTCGCCCGACATCAGTGCAGAAACATGGGCAAACCTTTGTTCACCCATGTTGGTTATGGTGGCACCGAAATGTCCGGCCGGCGAGAGGCCCGGGCGACCCTGAGGCGTAGCTGAACGTCTGGTTACCGGGGCCCGCACAATCGCTCCGGCCTCGCCGTGGGTCCGGTTAGCTCAGCCGAGGCCCCGGGGTCGGTCATGACCTGCGGATACGGCCGACCCTTCCGGCCCGAGCGGCTGTCCTCGATCTTGCGGGTACGAGCAAGTATTTAACAGGCATGTGTCTAGATATTGCGTAATGATGTCGAAAAGATTAGCGTCCTCGTTACATCGAACAGCTTCACACTGCGGCACGATCGCAAACCAACAGGTCACCCCCTTCCGTCTCTCCCCGCTCAGCTGACAACGGCGTCACCGGATCGCTCCGGTCTGGCGCACGAAAGGGGCACTCGGTGTTCCAGTCCATCCGAAATCTGGGGCGGGTGACGGCGGTCGCCGCCGGTACCGCCTCGCTGACCGTGGCCGGGCTGCTGGCCCTGGCCGCTCCACCGGGGTCCGCGGCCACCACCGCCACCGCCGCGACCTCAGCCACCAGGACCGCCGCGGCCGCAGCCGCCGCCACCGGCGGGAGCGGCGCCAGCCTCCCGTACTCCGAGGTTCAGGCGGAAAGCTCCGCCACCAACGGCACCGTCATCGGCCCCAGCTACACCCAGGGTCAGCTGGCCGACGAGGCGTCCGGCCGCAAGGCCGTGACCCTGCAGGGCAGCGGGCAGTACGTCACGTTCACCACCCCGGTGGCCACGAACTCCATCGACTTCCGCTACAGCATCCCGGACACTTCCAGCGGCTCGGTCTACACCGCCCCCCTGTCCCTGTACGTCAACGGCACCAAGCAGACCGACTTCACCCTGACCAACGCCTACAGCTGGTACTACGGCAGCTACCCGTTCACCAACACCCCCGGCAGCGGCCAGCACCACTTCTACGACGAGGTACACCGGCTGTTCTCCACCACCTATCCGGCCGGCACCACGTTCAAGCTGCAGGTCGACTCGGAGGACACCGCCTCCTCCTACACGATCGACTTCGCCGACTTCGAGCAGGTCGGTGCGGCCCTGACCCAGCCCGCGGGCTCGGTGTCGGTGGTCAGTGAAGGAGCCGACGCCAGCGGCGTGGCCGACTCGACCAGCGCGTTCAACGCCGCGATCGCCGCGGCCGGGTCGGGCGGCACGGTGTGGATCCCGCCCGGCACCTACAACATCCCCGGCCACATCATGGTCAACAACGTCACGGTCGCCGGCGCCGGCATGTGGTACTCGACGGTGACCGGGACGGCCCCCGGGTTCTACGGCAACTCGGCGCCCAACCCCAGCACCAACGTGCACCTGCAGAACTTCGCGATCTCCGGCAACGTGCAGGAGCGCGACGACAGCGCCCAGGTCAACGGCATCGGCGGGGCGATGAGCAACTCCACCGTGTCCAACATCTGGATCGAGCACATGAAGGTCGGGGCCTGGATGGACGGGCCCATGGACAAGCTGACCTTCAGCGGCATGCGGATCCGCGACACCACCGCCGACGGCATCAACTTCCACGGCGGCGTGACCAACTCGACCGTGACCAACAGCGACATCCGCAACACCGGTGACGACGGCATCGCGACCTGGGCCGACTCCGGCATCGGGGCCGACGCGAACGACACCATCTCCAACAACACCGTCCAGCTGCAGATGCTGGCCAACGGCATCGCCATCTACGGCGGCCACGACAACACCGTCAGCGGCAACCTGGTCGTCGACACCGGCATCAACCAGGGCGGCGGCATCCAGGTCGGCCAGCGGTTCAGCTCCACCCCGGTCGGCACCACCACCATCACCAACAACACGATGATCCGCGACGGCGACCTCGACCCGAACTGGCAGTTCGGCGTGGGCGCGCTGTGGTTCGACGGCAGCCAGGGCACGATCAACGGTCCGATCAACGTGAGCAACGCGCTGATCGAGCAGAGCCCGTTCGAAGCTATTCAATGGGTCGAAGGTCAGGTCAACGGGGTCAACCTCAGCAACGTGACCATCGCCGGCACCGGCACCTTTGCCCTGCAGGAGCAGGACCCCGGCACGGCGACGGCCACCAACGTCGTGGCCACCGGGGTGGCCCAGGCCAACGCGGGCAACGCGCCCAGCTACAGCTGCGAGGGCAGCGGCTTCACGATCACCGATGGCGGCGGCAACTCCGGCATCAGCCCGACCCAGTGCAACGGCTGGCCGGCCCCGGTCTACCCGCCGTATCCCAACTCCGGGGTGACGGTCAGCCCGACCGCGCTGAACTTCGGCTCGGTCGCGACCGGGTCCAAGAGCAGCGCCCAGACCGTGACCGTCTCCAACCCGACCGGTTCGGCCGCCGCGGTCTCGTCCATCGCCGCCACCGGCGACTTCAGCCAGACCAACACCTGTGGTTCGTCGATCGCGGCGGGCGGCTCCTGCACGGTCAGCGTGACCTTCGCGCCGACCGCGACCGGCAGCCGCACCGGCACCCTGACCGTCAACGCGGGCGGAGTGACCAGCGCGGTCAGCCTGTCCGGCACCGGCACCAGCTCCGGTGGCGGCAGTGCCACGCTGACCGCGTCGCCGACCTCGGTGGCGTTCGGCAGCGAAGCGGTCGGGTCGACCACGGCGGCGCAGAAGGTGACGATCACCAACACCGGCACCGCCGCCGCGACCGTCTCCTCGGTCACCGCCGGGGCCCCGTTCGCGCAGACCAACACCTGCGGGACCTCGATCGCGGCCGGTGCCTCCTGCACGGCCAGCGTGACGTTCACCCCGACCGCGGCCGGCGGCGCGTCGGCCAACCTGACCGTGGCCAGCAACGCCACCAACCCGTCGCTGACCGTGCCGCTGACCGGCACCGGCACCAGCGGTGGCGGCGGCACCAGCACCAACCTGGCCGCGGGCGCCCCGATCACGGCGTCCAGCTACACCCAGAACTACGTGCCGGCCAACGCCGACGACGGCAACACCAGCACCTACTGGGAGGGCACCAACGGGGCCTGGCCCACCACCCTCACCGTCAACCTGGGCGCGAAGGACTCGCTGACCAAGGTGGTCGTCGACCTGCCGCCCTCCTCGGCCTGGAGCACCCGCACCCAGACCCTGTCGGTGCTCGGTTCCACCAACGGGTCCAGCTACAGCACGCTGGTCGGCTCGGCCACCTACACCTTCAACCCGTCCAGCGGGAACACGGTGACGATCCCGCTGCCGTCCGGCACCAGCGACCAGTACGTCCAGCTCTCCTTCACCGCCAACAGCGTCCAGAACGGCGCCCAGGCCTCCGAGTTCCAGGTCTGGGGCACCACCGGCGCCAGCTCCGGTAACCCCGACCTGGCCCTCAATGCCGCCGTCACCGCGTCCAGCTACACCCAGACCTACGTGGCCTCCAACGCGGTCGACGGCAACACCAGCACCTACTGGGAAGGCACCAACGGCGCCTGGCCCACCACCTTCACCGTCAACCTGGGCGCCAGCAAGTCCCTGGGCTCGATCGTGCTGGACCTGCCCCCGGCCACGGCCTGGGGCACCCGCACCCAGACCCTCTCGGTGCTGGGCTCCGCCAACGGATCGAGCTACAGCACGCTGGTCGGCTCGGCCACCTACACCTTCAACCCCTCGACCGGGAACACGGTCACGATCCCGCTGCCGTCCGGCACCAGCGACCAGTACGTCCAGCTCTCCTTCACCGCCAACAGCGTCCAGAACGGGGCGCAGCTCTCCGAGCTGGACGTCTACGGTCCGTGATCAGTCAGGCAACCAACCTTCGATAAAAAAAGAAAGCCCGGGGCGGGCTGGCCAGCGCCAGCCCGCCCCGGGCTCATTCCGGCGCTACGGCAGCTTGACGGCCAGGTTCAGCACGCGGGTGAACTGGGTCGGGCTGAAGTTGTCGTCGCTGATCAGGCTGACCTCGGCCAGGCCCGGGCCGCCGATGATGGTCATGCCCTCGCAGTTGTCCAGCAGCGGGTTGGTCTGGGCCGCGCCGTAGAAACCGAACTGACCCGGCTCTGGATCAGTCTGCGGGACCCCGAGGCGCGAGCCCTGCACGGCGTGCAGCGCCGTGAACGCCATGCCCAGCAGGGTTCCGACGACCAGGTCGATCAGCGCCCACAGCAGGTTCGGGCCGAACAGGATCGCGAAGCCGCCCAGCGCAAAGTTGAACACGTTGGCGTTGGTGGCGAACCACAGGTTGAACTGGCCACCGCCCCGGCCGCGCCGCTCATCGTCGGGAATGACGTCGATTCGAGTGCGACTCGATCTGCGAGGTGAGGGCCATACCGTCCCCTTCCGGGCGGCTAGACCGGGCGCCAGGGCCGGGTAGCGGGCGGGGATCGCGCCGATCAGGGACAGGCACTCGACGAAGAAGTAGATGGCCTTGAAGAACTCCAGCAGGTTGCCGTCCTCGAGCAGGATCTTGCGGTACATGACCGTGCGCTGGGCGTCGTAGCCCTCGTGCAGCGCCTTCCAGTCGGTGTAGTCCATGGCCAGCACGTAGGTGGCGGCGAGCGGTTCGTCCGGGCCGATGATCCGGCATTCGGTCACCGACCCGCCCGCCCACTGGACGAGCAGGTAGGCCGGGCCGCCGGCCAGTTCCGCGCCCAGCTCGGCGGGCAGCTCACGGCAGCCCAGCGCCCACGACGCCGGGTAGACGCTCTTGATGTAGTCGAACAGGTCCCAGTACTCCTGCAGCTTGTCCGCCCGCACCGCCTCGCCCGGGCCCGCGTTCAGCGCGTCCCGGACCTGGTCGGCCCACTCGGGGCTGAAGAACTCCGGCTCGCTCATCGGTCACCCACCGGCCAGGACCGGCTGGACCTTGGTCAGCAGGTCCTCCAGGTCGGGCGACAGGTCGATGCCGACGTCGTTGAGCTTGCGCCGCAACTGCTGGAAGAACAGGATCCGCACCTCGTCCTGGGTCCAGCCCAGCGGCTCGTAGTAGATCTGCCGGCTGTTCACCCCGGACAGGGACAGGATCGTGCGCAGCGTGTCGTGGATTTCGTTGATCATGGACGGGTCCTTGCGGACCGCCTGCTGCAGGTAGCGCATGCCCCCCTGGACGTGCCGGGACTCGTCCCGGCAGGTCGCGGTGAAGCCGGTGTAGTAGGCGGGCAGGAAGCCGCGCCAGCGGGCGTAGGACAGGGTCACCTTCATGACCGACAGGGCCAGCACGCCCTCGATCCAGAGGAAGTAATTGGTGCCGTAGCGCACCCGGGCCCGCTCGTCGTAGGGCCGCTGCCGGAGCTCGTCGGCCTGGTAGGCCAGCAGCCCGAACGGCCCGACGAAGGTCTCCGACACCCACGGGAACGAGGCGTCGAGGATGTCCATGATGTCGTCGCCCTTGAGCCCGACGACCTCGCGGTAGAACCGGTCGAAGAACACCGTGTGCCGGGCCTCGTCCTCGATCTGGGCCGCGATGTGCAGCTTCTCTTCCTCGCTGGCGCCGATCATGAACACCGGCAGCTCGATCTCGACCTGGCGCTCGCCGTGGTGGAAGCCGGACGCGACCGCGATGAACGACTCGCGTTCGGCCTCGGTCATCTTCTCCTGCCAGTCGATCACGTCCTGGCTGAAGTCCAGGTCGTAGACGTCCCACCGCTGCTTCAGGTACTTGCGGTACAAGGTCGTGAAGTCGGGCAGCGCCTTCAGGTCCTTGTGCACGTACTCGATGACGTCGTCGATGTCGACCTTGAGCACGTCGGCCAGGTTCGATTCCTCGATCTCGCGCACCTGGTCGTCGCTCAGCGCGCGCGGCCCTTCGTGCAGCACGGCGGTCGGACTCGGGCGTTCCGTCATTGGCGCCGGCCTCCCTAAAAACAGAATGCGATTCTGTTCAGCACACCGGCTACGGCGAACGATGTCAAGGCCGACCCGGGTGGCGTAACCACCAGCTCGGGCGCCCCCGGCGGTCAGCTCTCAGCGTCCGACCAATCGAAGTCCGGCAGGAACTCCATGTCGTGCGCCTGCGCGGCCGCCTGCATGCGCGGGAAGTCGGGAATGAACGGCGGCTGGTCGGCGTCGCCGTGGTCGGTGGGCTGGCCCATCTGCTGGAAGAACCGCTCGAAGCCGCCGCTGGCCACCCCGAGCACCTGGCTGGCCTCCTCCACCTGGTAGGCGTGCACCAGGCCGGCCGGGACGAAGCCGAAGTCGCCCGCCGCCAGCTGGCGCGAGGTCTTGGTCCCGTCCCGCCCGGCCACGAACACCCGCACCTTCCCGTCCACCACGTAGAACACCTCGTGGGTGCCGTGGTGGTTGTGGGCCGGGATCAGCTGCCCGGCCGGGGCCTGCATGGTGAACACCCCGAACTGGCCGTCGGTCTCGGCCCCGGACAGCAGCACCGTGAACAGGTCGGTGAACAGCATCGCGTGCTCACCCTGGCCGCGTTCCAGGAAGAACGGGTCCGGGCGGCCGGGCAGCAGGCCCTGCCACTGCGGGCCGTGGCCGGGATCGGTCAGGTACTCGAAGCTCATGGTGTCCTCCAGGGGTGGCGGGCCATCAGGTCGCGGACGGCGGCGGCCACGAAGGCCGGGGTCTCGTAGATCGGAGTGTGGCCGGCTTCGGCCAGGCGGAACTCGGCATCGGGCAGGCCCGCGGCCAGCTCGCGGCCCTGCTCCGGGGGCCGGGCCCGGTCGTGGCGGCCGTGCACCACGATGGCCGGCTGGCCGATCCCGGCCAGGGCGCCGGTAAGGTCCAGGTCGCGCTGGCTGGCCAGCACGTCGTACACGGCCCGGGGGTCGCAGGCCAGGGCCCAGCGCAGGAAATCGCTCCGGTCGGCCGGGCCCAGCGGACGCTGGAACGACCGGTCCAGCACGGCCGCGCACAGTTCCTCCCCCCAGCCGGTGCGGACCCTCTCCAGGATCGCGTCGACGTCGCCGTGGCCCTTCATGTGGGCCCCGGTGTCCACCAGCAGCAGGCCCGCGACCGTGCCCGGGTGGCTGGCCGCCAGTTGCAAGGCGATGGCCCCACCCGTGGAATGCCCGCAGACCAGGAGCGGCCGCGCCCACCGGCCTTCGATAAAAGCGGCGGTCCGGGCGGCTACCGCCGGGATGTCCCAGGGCCCGGGCTCGGTCAGCCAGGACACGGAGTGGACGGTCGCGGTTCCGGCCAGCTCGGCGGCCAGCGGCTCGAACACCGCGGGCGAGCACATCGTCCCCGGCAGGGCCAGCAGCACCGGCTCGGTCTCCATGCCGCGACCCTAACCGCCGGTCCCTTGCTCCTCGCTGGTGGGCACGGTCAGCGGCGACCGGAATTCAGGCCCTGATCGGCTGGCCGATGTCCGGTGAGTATTTCCGTTGCTACATTCTAAATTTTGTTGTTAATGAGGAATATATCTGTCACTCGATGATTGACCGCGTAGGAAATTCCGCTTTACGGTTAGGCCGAATTTGGTCGGTAGGGCCTGAAGTTGCTGCCAATGACCAAGGGAGGGCCAATGAAGGCCGTCGTGCGAATCGTCCGTCGCTGGATCATGATCCCGGCCGCGCTGGGCCTTGCGCTCGGCACCGTGCTGACCACAGCCGGCCCGGCCGGCGCCTCGACCGGGCAGTGTGGCCAGAACATAGGTTTCGCCTTCCTGGGTGGCGGTGAACCGCACTGTCTGCAGGGGATCGGCACGTACACCTTCGGCAGCGGGCAGGACCCCTTCAGCTACGTGGTCAACAACACCGGTTTCCGGGTCTGGTTCCACCAGAACGCCGACAATTCCGGCTGGGCCGACTGCTTCAACCACGGCAACGCGTTCGGGATCGCCAACGGGCGGGACGCCAAGCCCGGCAACGTCCAGGTGACCAACAATCCCGCGCCCTGCACCGTTGGCAACCAGGGCTCTGCCTACTGCAGCGTCAACGCGGCCTTCGCCTGGCTGGTCCTCCCGGGCAACTGCTATCACGAGGGGGACAACGTCAACGGCCCGGGCGAACCCTCATCCGAGCTGACCAATGGCACCGGCTTCCGGGTCTGGTTCCACCAGTACGCGAACGGTACGGGCTGGGCCGACTGTTTCAGCAACAACAATGCCTACGCGCTGACCGGGCGAGACCAGAATCCGGGCAACGTCTATGTGTCATCCAATTCCGCGCCCTGCTGACGTAATGAGCTGACCCGGCCTTTTCCGCGACTGCCGCCGCCCGGACACATCAGCGGCCGCCGTGAGACGTTTGCCCACGCCCGCCGTGGCGCCGTTCCTGGCGCCACGGCGGAGTCAGTTCACCCCGGGCACTCGCGCGCCCCTATGGCCGGCGCTGCGTACGAGCGTGGTCACGGAATGAGGCGATTTGATGTCTGTCGGTGACATATAAGCCGGATTGGTGGGTACGGGCCGAACAGAGGGTCGTCGTCGTACTTGGCGTAGCTGATCCGGGGAAGCATTGAGGGTTACGAAATTAGTGCTAGAAAGATATTCCATTGTGACATGATCTTGGTATATCGTGCCAAACGTAGCCACACAGGATCCGGCGAATTCCACCATCAGCCAGCTCGCCGGCCTGTCCCGCCTACCGGCTAAGGAGAGAGTTCGTATGGCCTCCCGCTGGCACGTTGCAAGATCTGGTTCTATTTCCCATTGGCGCATCCCCCTGGCGGCCGCCGCCCTGGTTCTCGGGTCTCTGGGCGCCGCCGTTGGTACCGCAGGCGCCGCTGGCGCCGCCACCACCGCCACCCATCCGGGCATCACGCACACCCGCCCCGGTGGCTCGGTCGGCGGCTTCCAGCCCGGTGGCCTGCTCAGGGGACACGGCGCCACCGCCGCCCGGACCGGTGCGGTCAAGAACGGCACCACCAGCACCAACTGGTCCGGCTACGTCGTCACCGGCGGCTCCGGCGCGTTCAACAGCGTCTCGTCCAACTGGACCGAGCCCAGCGCCAGCTGCAGTGGCGGCACCCAGTACGCCGCGTTCTGGGTCGGCCTGGACGGGTACAACAGTGGCTCCGTCGAGCAGACCGGCACCGACTCCGACTGCAGCGGCGGATCGCCGGACTATTACGGCTGGTACGAGATGTACCCGGCCGACCCGGTGTACTTCACCAACCCGGTCGCGCCCGGGGACAGCATGAGCGCCTCGGTCACGGTCAGCGGCACGAACTACACGCTGACGCTGACCGACAACACCCAGGGCTGGACTCAGACCGAGAACGAGACCGGCAGCTTCTCCAACTCCTCCGCGGAAGTCATCACCGAGGCGCCGTCCTCCTCCGAGGGACCGCTCCCGCTGGCTGACTTCGGCACGATCAACTACTCCGGTGCGTCCGCCAACGGGAGCTCGATGGGCTCCCAGAACCCGACCTCGATCACCATGGTCGGCAGCAGCGGCGACCAGCTGGACTCCACCAGTGGCATCGACGGGTCCGGCGACTTCAGCAACACCTGGCAGGCCAGCAGCTAGCTACGGCTGCGGCTTCTGCCGCCTCAACGCTGACCCCCGGAGGGGTGATGGCCTCCGGGGGTCAGTGTTTTTCTTCTGGAAATGCCCAGGGCAAATCCGGCGTAATGCCGCAACATACCGCCGGGCGGGTAGCAGGGATATCGAAGCCGGGCGAATTGACTCGGGCCAAAGGTCCCTGGTGGAACAGGAACTGGAGATGGCAGATTATCCGGCGGCAGGGTGGTTTATTTTCGGGCCACGGGCGGACCACGCTGGCCATGGGCCAGTGCTGTGAATCGCCGTGCCGCAGCCGCGGAACAAGCATCGGGCCAGCCACCGCAAGACCGAGGTCAGGTCCGGTTCGTGACCGCTCACCGGGCGGTGAGCCGCTCCCCGAGGTGTTCCAGGGAGCGCCAGAGTTCGAGGGCGGGCATGGCCTGGGGGCGGACGGCGCGGACCTGGCGGCTGGCGGCTTCGAGGGACTGGCCGCGGACCATCAGGTAGGCGATGGCCACGGTCGAGGTGCGGGAGATGCCGGCCTGGCAATAGACCCCGGTGACCAGGCCGGCCTCGGCCTGGGCGGCGACGTGGCGGGCGGCGGCCAGGATCAGGTCCTCCTGGCCACCTTCCAGGTCCATGATCGGGAAGTGGTCGATCGGGATCGGCAGGCCGGGCGGTCTGGTCTCGCCGCGCAGGTCGACCAGGCGGCCGGCCCCGGCGGTGACCATGCCCATGGCCAGGGCGGCGTCGGCCAGCAGGACGTGATCGTCGAGGCGGCTGATGCCGACCACGGTCACCTCGGAGGTCACGGAGCGGCCTGCCCGTCCGGGCGGAACACGGGGACGGCCAGGTCGTCGTGATCGTCCCAGCCGACCGCGACCCGCTGGCCGACCTGGACCGTGTCCGGGTCGGCGTCGATCTCGGCCAGCATCCGGAAGCCCTCGTCCAGGTCGATGAAGCCGAGCACGTAGGGCAGCCGGCTGCGGAACCAGGGCTGGCCGTGCTGCCGGATCACGGTGTACGTGTACACGGTCCCGCCGCCTGCTGATTCCTCCCAGCGGGTGTCCACGCTCAGGCAGGCCGAGCAGTGCCGCCGGGGATGGAAGATCACTTCCCCGCAGGAGGCGCACACCTGGTAGGTCAGCCGGTGGTCCCTGGTCGCGGTCCAGAACGGCGCGGTGTCCGGTTCGGACAGTGACGGCAGCGGCCGCTGCGGAGCTTCTTGCTCGGGCATGTCGGGTCAGTCCCTCCCCAGGACGATGGTGCCGGCCGCGTGCCTGGTGCCGAGCTGGCCGCCGTTGCCGTGGGCCACGGCCAGCCGGGCCCCGTCCACCTGCGCGGTCGACTCGCCCCGCAGCTGCCGGGCGGCCTCGATGAGCAGGAAGATCCCGCGCATGCCGGGATGGTTGGAGGACAGGCCGCCGCCGTCGGTGTTCAGCGCCGGGGCGCCGGGCCGGTCGAAGTGGAGCCGGCCGCCGGCCACGTACGGGCCGCCCTCGCCCTTCTTGGCGAAGCCCAGGTCCTCCAGGATGGTCAGCACCGTGATCGTGAACGAGTCGTAGATCATGGCGATGTCGATCTCGTCCGGCCGCACCCCGGCCTGGCCGAAGGCGTCGGGGCCGGACCGGGCCGCGGCCGAGGTGGTGATGTCGGCGTGGTTACCGGGGTAGCCGATGGCCTCGCCGGTGCCGAGGATCCATACCGGCGGTTTGCGCAGGTCCCGGGCCACCTCGGGGGACACGATGACCACGGCGCCGCCGCCGTCGGAGACGATGCAGCACTCCAGCAGGTGCAGCGGGTCGGCCACCATCCGCGAGCCGAGCACGTCGCCGGTGGTCAGCTCGCCGGTGTTCTTGATGCCGAGGGCGGCCAGGCCGGCCACGGCGTCCGGGTTGCGGACCGCGTGGGCCCGGGTGGTGACCGCGATCTCGGCCAGGTCCTCGGGCCGGGTCCCGTACTGGGCCATGTGCCGCCGGGCGACCAGCGCGTAGTTGCCGATCAGGGTCAGCCCGTACGGGGTCTCCATGTTCGCGCCGGGCTGCGGGTCGGCGGGGACCCGGCCGCCGGTGCCGATGGCCCGGGCCTCGCTGCGGGCCGTTGATCCGTAGGTCAGCAAGGCGACGTTCGCCTTGCCGGACGCGATGTCCCGGGCGGCGTGAGCGGCGTGGAACTCGTACGAGCTGCCGCCGACCGCGGTGGTGTCCATGACCCGGGGGGTGACGCCGAAGTATTCGACGATGGTCAGCCCCTGCATCGGCCCGGCCTCGCTGGCGTCGTACACCGCGTCCACGTCGGACCAGGTCAGGCCGGCGTCCTCCAGGGCGTGGCGGGCCGACTCGGCCTTGATCTGCAGCTTGCTCAGCCCGCCCGCGCGGCGGCCGGGGAACTCGTAGATGCCGCCGATGGCGGCGCCCGCGTGGCTCGGCATTACTCGCTCTCCCGGGGGGTGCGGGGGGTCGTCCCCCCGCGGGCTGGCAGAGCCTGGAGGCGGCCGCGGTCGATGACCACGGTGCCGTCCGGCCTGGTCGTCTGGAACAGCGAGGTGTCGCTGCCGTCGGTGCCGTCGGTCTGGCGCCAGATCGAGACGGTCAGCGCCTCGCCGGGCAGCACCGGGCGGCTGAACCGGCCGGACATGGACCGGAACCGGGCCGGATCGGAGTCGCACAGCGCGTGCAGCAGGGCCCGGCCGGTGACCCCGTAGGTACACAGCCCGTGCAGGATCGGCTGGCTGAACCCGCCCCGGGCCGCGAACTTCGGGTCCACGTGCAGCGGGTTCCGGTCACCGGACAGCCGGTAGATCAGCGCCTGCTCGGGCCGGGTCTCGTAGACGACCTGGATATCCGGCTCGCGGTCCGGCTTGTCCCAGGGCGGGTCGCTGCCGCGCTCGCCGCCGAAGCCGCCCTCGCCGCGGATGAAGGTGCCGCCCCGGCTGGTGACCAGCGGCTCGCCGGTGGCCGTGTCCACCGCCACGTTCTCGCTGACCACCAGGGCGCCGGACCCCTTGTCGTAGATCCCGGTCACGGTCGAGGTGGTGCGGACCGTGCCCGACACCGGCAGCGGCCGGTGCAGCTCGAAGGCCTGTTCCGCGTGCACCAGCAGGGCCCGGTCGAAGTCGCCCAGCTTGCGCCCGGTCCGGGCCTGCGCCACCAGCACCGCGTAGGTGGGCAGCACCTTCTGCTCGATGCCCTCGCAGTTCTCGGTGGTGAACTCCAGTTCCTGCAGCGGGTCCCCGAGCCCGGCCCCGACGCCGACCGCGTAGAGCAGGGCATCCTTGCTGTCCCAGGACCGCTCCTGCGGTTCGCTCGGCACTCCCACCAAACTGTGGTCCAGGCTCATGCCCACCTCCACCATCGCAGGCCGTCGCGCACCTATCTAGAATCGAGTTCTAGAAATGATTGTCAGGGGCGGGGTGGGGGGTGTCAAGCGGCGCCGGAGTGGCATGAAGGAAAAGGCCGCGTCCGGATGAACATGAGTGATGTGACGCCCGCGCCGCGAAGGACCTCCATGATCCACAGTTCCGCCCGACCGGACGCACCGCTCGATGACGCCACGGTGCTCAAGGCGTCGGGACGTGAGCCTGAGCGGTTCGCCGAGATCTTCCACCGGTACTTCACCGAGATCCACCGCTACGTCGCGCGCCTGCTCGGCCCGGACGCGGCCGATGACATCGCGGCCGAGACGTTCCTGGCCGCCTTCCGCAAGCGGGAGAAGTTCGATCCGGCCCGGGGATCGGTCCGCCCCTGGCTCTACGGCATGGCGACCAATCTGGTCGGTTCGCACCGGCGGGCCCAGTTGCGGTACTTCGCGGCCCTGGCCCGGACGCCGGCCATCGGAGCGGTCGAAGATCACGGGGAGCTGGTCGCTGACCAGCTGACGGCCAGCTCCCAGCGAGCAGCGCTGGCCGTGGCGCTGGCCGAGCTGCAGGCCACCGACCGGGACGTGCTGCTGCTCATCGCGCTGGCCGACTTCAGCTACCGCGACGTGGCCGAGGCGCTGAGCATCCCCGAGGGCACGGTGGCTTCCCGGCTGAACCGGGCCCGGACGAAACTGCGCGAGGCGTTGGGGGGAGCCGACCCCAGCCGGCCAACAGAGGAGGATCCTCATGAATGAGGTGGACCTGGTCCGGGCGCTGCTGCCGGAACCTCAGGGACCGACGACGGCGGCCACGCAGAACGCGCAGGCCCGGCTGTCCGCCGACATCGCCCGCTCCCGCCGGGGCCGGAGCCGGCCGTGGTGGAGCCGCCGGAAGGTCATGGTCCCGGCACTGGCCGCCGCGGCCGTGGCGGTCGCGGCCGCCGTGGTGATCGCACTGCTGGCCGTGGCGCCGGCTACGCCCCCGGCCCACGACCGGGCGGCGGTGCTGCTCGCCGACCGGGCCGTCGCCGCCGCCGCAGCTCAGCCGGCCATCCCGGACCGCCAGTGGCTCTACCAGAAGGTGGTCGCCAAAAGGCCGGACGGCACGGTCCGCACCGGAGTCTCCTGGATCCAGAGTGGGACCGGGGAACTGGCCGCGCGGGGAGGAGGCAATGCGGGCTTCGCCAGCGGCTACAGCATTCCCCCCCGGGATTATGGCCGGTTGCCGGCCGAGCCGCACGCCCTGGTTAGGTATCTCGTCACCCTGGCCGGGTCCGGCCAGGGTGACGAAGGGGCGTTTCTGCTGATCGAGGGAACGTTGATCGATGGTGCGCCACCGCCGGCGGTGACCGCGAAGCTGTACCGGGCGCTCGGCACCATTCCCGGAGTCACCGTCAACGACGACGCCGTCGATGTGGCCGGGCGGCAGGGCGTGGCCTTCGCCCGGGGCGGAGAGGAGATCATCCTCAGTAAGGGCAGCTACCACTTCATGGGCTTCGTCAGTGACGGTCCAGGCCGCTCGGTCCTGGACGGCGAGGCCATTCTGCAGTGGGTACCGGTGTCCGGTCCTTTCGTGCTGCCGTGAGTGCCTCACCCGGCCGGCCCGGTGCTCGACAGCGTCCGCCCCGCGGAGTCAAATAATTCTGGAATTTACTTCTAGTATTTGGCTCCGGAGGAAGTGGTGGGCATGGGCGTGCTGGATGGCAAGGTGGCCATCGTGACCGGGGCGAGCCGCGGGATCGGGGCCGAGATCGCCCGGCGGTTCGGGGCGGCGGGCGCGGCGGTGGCGGTGTCGGCCCGCACCACCGAGGCCGGGACGTCGCCGTTCGCGGGCACCATCGGCGAGACCGTGCAGGACATCCGGGCCGGGGGCGGCACCGCGGTGGCGATCCGGGCCGACCTGGCCCGGCCCGAGGACCGGGAGGCCCTGGTCAGCCAGACCATCGAGCGGCTGGGGGCGCCGGACATCCTGGTCAGCAACGCGGCCGTCACCTACTTCACCCGGGTCACCGACTTCACCGCCAAGCGGTTCAACCTGATGTTCGACGTGCAGGTCGAAGCCCCGTTCCACCTGGCCCAGCTGGTCATCCCCGGCCTGCGGGAGAAGGGCCAGGGCTGGATCCTCAATATCTCGTCCGGCGCGGCCCGGCAGCCCACGTTCCCGCCCGCCGAGCGGGCCAAGCGCGGCGGCACCGTCTACGGCATGTGCAAGGCGGCCCTGGAACGCTTCTCGACCGGCCTGGCCGCCGAGCTGTGGGACGACAACATCGCGGTCAACGCGCTGTCGCCGAACCGGGTGGTGCCCACGGCGGGCACGCTGTTCCACCACCTGACCACCGAGGACAACCCGGACGCCGAGCCGCCCGCGGTGATGGCCGAGGCCGCGCTGCAGCTGTGCAGCGCCGAGCCGCACGCGCTGACCGGCCGGATCACCTACTCCCAGGACCTGCTGGCCGAGCTGAACGTGCCCCAACCCGCGGGCCGATGACCCAGCAGCAAGAACAGTTGATCGGGCCCGCCGGGGTGCCCCGGCAGGTCACGCCCCGGGCGACCTGGCTGCTGGCGCCCAACCCGGGGCCGATGACCTTCGACGGGACCAACTCCTGGGTGCTGCACGAGCCCGGCCGCCGGGGCGCGGTCATCGTCGACCCCGGCCCCGACGACGACGGGCACCTGTCGGCCCTGATCGCGCTGGCCGAAGAGCAGGGCGGGTCGGTGGCGGCGATCCTGCTGACGCACGGGCACCCCGACCACTTCGGCGGGGTACCGGCGATGTCCCGGCGGACCGGGGCGCCGGTCTACGCCGCCGATGCCCGGCGCGGTGACCGGGTACTCGAATCCGGGTCATTCGAGATAAGCGGTCTTCGTCTTGAAGTGATCGCCACGCCTGGCCACAGCAGCGATTCACTGTCGTTCCACCTGCCGGATGACCAGGCCATGGTGACCGGCGACACGGTGCTGGGCCGCAGCGCGCCCGCCATCCTCGACCCGGACGGCCGGGTCGACCAGATGATCACCTCGCTGGGGCAGATCCGGCTGCTGCTGGATACCGGTGCGCCGGTCATCCTGCCTGGTCACGGGCCGGTGGTCACCGATCCCGGGGCGCAACTGGCGCTGGCCCTGACCGCCCGCGAGGCCCGGCTGGCCCAGCACGAGGCCGCGGTCCGGGACGGCGGCCGCACCATCAGCGAGATCGCCGACCGGCTCTACGGCCCGTTCGACGAGCGGATCCGGCGGGCGATCGAGGCTACGGTCCGGGCCCACCTGCGCTACCTGCGCGACCACCGCGGGCTGGCTTCGTCCGTGCCGATCGACCTCTGATGGCCGTCTGATGGCCGGGCGGGCCCGGGTCGACTGCCACCTGCACACGGTGGCCTCGGGCGACGCGGTGCTCACGCTGGAGGAGCTGGCCGACCGGGCCAAGGTGACCGGCCTGGACGTGGTGTTCGTGACCGACCACAACGTGACCGAGGCCGCGATGGCCGCGGCCCGGCGCGACCTGGGCGTGCGGATCATCGTCGGCGAGGAGATCCGCACCCCCGACGGCGACATGATCGGCCTGTTCCTGACCGAGCGGATCCCCTACGTGCTGCCGCTGGCCGAGGTGGTCGGGCGGATCCGGGCCCAAGGCGGCCTGGTCTACGCGCCCCACCCGTTCGACCTGATCCGGTCCAGCACGGGGCGGGTGCTGCCCGAGTTGTGCCAGGCCGGGACCGTGGACATCATCGAGGCGTTCAACGCCAAGGTGGAGGACCAAGCGCTGAACGATCGCGCCGCCGAGGTGGCTCGCTGCTACGGGATCCCGGTGGGGGCGGGCTCGGACGCGCATGACGCAGACGGGGTCGGGGCGGCTTACCTGGAGATGCCGGACTTCGATGGGCCGGGCAGCTTCCTGGCCGCTTTGGGCGACGCCACCGTGACCGGGGAGTACCGGCCGCACGCGGTCCGGTATCCGCGGCGGCCACCGCTCAGTTGAGGCGCCGTCACCCCGGCAAAACGGATCATGTTCCGATTGTGTTAGAGTGCCGCTGGTAAACGGAGCGCAGTCCACTTTCGCTCCTTCCGTTCGTCCCTGGGGTAACAAATGACCATGCAAGGACCGAGCGTCAACACGTCGGCGACCACGAGCAGAGCGGTCCGGCTCGAGTCATTCGGCGGCCCCGAGGTCCTGAACATCCGCGAAGTAGCCGCGCCGCAGGCCTGCCCGGGGCAGATCCGCGTACGAGTCACCGCGGCTGGACTGAACCCGATGGACTGGTTCATGACCGCCGACGCCGACACCGCCACTCGCTTCGGCTTGAGCCTGCCGTCCGGGTTCGGAACCGACTATGCCGGGGTCGTGGACCAGGTCGGCCCCGGCGTGACCGAGTTCGCGGCCGGGATGAGACTGTTCGGCGGCGCTCTCTCCCGCGCGGTCGCCGACTACGTGGTGATAGACGTGGCCGGGACCATCGCGGCGGGCGGCGACGCGCACCACACCCCCGACGGCGTCGACGACCGCACCGCCGCCACCCTGGCCATAGCGGGGTGCACGGCCGCCGCCGCCCTTGCCGTCGTCAACCCCGGCCCGGACGACACGCTCCTGATTGGCGGCGCGGGCGGCGGGGTCGGCGTGTTCGCCGTCCAGCTCGCTCGCCTCGCGGGCGCGCGAGTGATCGGGACGGGATCGGCGACATCGGCCGATGCCCTGCGGGCCCTCGGGGCCGAGCCGGTCGCCTATGGCGACGGCCTGGCCGGCCGGGTCCGGGCCCTGGCTCCGGCCGGTGTCACCGCGGCCATCGACCTGTACGGGACGGACGCGGTGCAGGCGGCCCGCGAACTTGGCGTTCCGGACGAGCGCATCACCACCATCGCGGGACAGGTGGACGGGATCACATCGGCCAACGGCGCCAACGCCGCCCCCGGCGCCATCGAGGAGATTGCCCGCCTGGTCGCGAAGGGCCAGCTCCGCGTGCCCATCGCGGCAGCCTTCCCGGTCGGGCAGATCCGTGCCGCGGTCGAGCTTCAGGCCGGCCGGCACGTGCACGGCAAGGTCGTCATCGACCTCTAGCTTTCGCCTGCCCAGCGGGCGCCAGGGGCGAGCGGGCCGGCCCCTAGACTCCGACGGTGGGCCATCGGGGCGACGGCGGTGAGCCGGTGACGATTTCCCGGATCGCCGAGGCCGAGATTCCGGCCGGGGTCATGGGCCAGGCGCAGGCGTTGCTGCAGCGGTGCTTTCCTGCGTATCCGAGCCGGGCCTACTTCAAGCTGCCGCCCCATTTCCGGTACCTGGCCACGGTGGGCGGCGAGCTGGCGGGCCAGCTGGGCGTGGTCGACCTCGGGCCGCGCCCCTGGCCCGAAGGCGACGTGGACCTGCTCGGACACCTGTTCTGACGGGCGCCTAGGGAGATCCGAAGAAACTAGCTATACTTATGGCTATGTCAGTTAGTGAGCAGTTGCCCCTGGCCGACGTGAAGAACCGGCTCTCGGAGGTCGTGGACCGTCTGGAGCGCGAGCACGGCCGCGTCGTGATCACCAAGCATGGCCATCCCGCTGCCGTGGTCATCAGCGTGGATGATCTGGAGTCTCTGGAAGAGACCCTCGACGTCATGGGCAGCGATGCGCTCATGGGT
>CAWHFP010000012.1:0-13088 GCA_963828445.1 uncultured Actinomycetes bacterium | reverse complement strand
GGCCGCCGAGCCGCTGGTCCACTACGACCCGGGCAACGGGTTCGGGGTCTGGGTCGATCAGTTCGCGGCCAGCCACGGGGTGGTGCTGCCCGTGCCCGCCCTGCGCACCGGCAGCCCCCGCACGGCCGCGCAGCTGGCCGCGGCCGGGATGGGGGTGACGATCGTGCCGTTCTCGGCGCTCACGCCCTGGCCCGGCGGGACGGTCCGGTCCCTGGACCCGGCCGAACTGCGCGACGTGGTGGCCATCGTCGCCGCTCCGCACGACGACCTGCTACGCCGGTTCACCGCCGACCTGAAGCAGCGGGGCCTGCCCACCGCCCGCCTGCCGGACCGGCCCTGAGCCGCTGACCGGCGGGCTGGTGGTGCTACCACGCCCAGTCCGGGCAGGCTGACCCCATTCGCCGGAATGGCCCGGTGGGGGACACTGCTCTCAGGGAGGGGCCATGGGGGCGGTGCGGCTGGTCTTCGGCGCGCGGTGGCGGGGCCACTGGCGGGCCTGGCTGGCGCTGGCCCTGCTGGTGGCCCTGGTCAGCGGCCTGGTCACGGCGGCCGCGGCCGCGGGCCGCCGGACCGACCAGGCCTTCCCGCGTTACCTGGCCCGGCACGGCTACGACGCCATCCTCTACACCGTGACCTCCCGGCCGCAGCTCCGGCGGCGGCCCGAGGTGGCGGCGGCGATCCCGGTCGCGCTGCCGTTCGACGGCCAGGCTTCCTGTACCTGTCACTCCCGGCTGGTGACCGGCAACGCCTTCACCCTGCGCGAGGTGCCGCCGGCCGACCTGCCTCGCGTGGCCAAGCTGGTCGCGGGCCGGATGCCCGATCAGGCCGCCGCCGGCGAGGCGCTGGCCTCGTTCACCATGGCCCGGGACGCGGGGGTGCGGATCGGGACCCGGATCCGGCTCCCGCTGTTCGCGCCGTCGCAGCAGGCGGCGGCGTTCGCCGCGCTGGCCGGGGGCCGCCCGCCCGCGGCCCGGGGCCCGGTCATCACGCTGACGATCGTGGGTATCGCCGCCGCCGAGGCCGAGTTCCCGTCCGGGCAGTCCCCGGTCTACGACCTCTACACCACCGGGGCCTTCGCCGCCGCCACCCGGGGCACGCCCGTGCTGCAGACGTACTACGTCCGGCTGCACGGGGGCCAGGCCGCCTCACCCCGGTTCGAATCCGGGCTGGTGGCCAAGGGGACGGGGGTCGAAGACCTGGACCACCCGGCCGCCGCCGTGACCGCGTCGATCCGGCCCCAGGCCGTCGGCTGGTGGATCCTGGCCGCGCTGACCGCCCTGGCCGGCCTGGCCGTGCTGGCCCAGGCCCTGGCCCGGCAGGCGCTGGCGGAAGACGATGACTTTCCGGTCCTGACCACGCTGGGCCTGCGCCCCCGGGACCTGGCCGCGCTCGGCCTGCTCCGGGCGGCGGTGATCGCGGTGGCCGGGGCGGTGGCCGGCGTCGCGATCGCGGTGGCGCTGTCCCCGATCGCCCCGCTGGGCGAGGCCCGGCTGGCCGATCCGGACCCCGGCCCGCGGGCCGACGGGCTGGTGCTGGCCATCGGCGCCCTGGCCACCGTGGTGCTGGTGCTGGCCATCGGCGCGGTCGTGGCCGGGCGGCAGGCCTGGCCCCGGGTGGACCGGGACGTGGTGTCCCGGCCTTCGGTGGTGGTGCGGGCCGCGGTGACCGCGCTCGGCGCCACCGCCGTGTTCGGAGCCAGCCTGACCCACCTGACCCGGTCGCCGGAGCTGTACGGCGCCCCGTTCCAGCGGTACGTGATGTCCTCGGGGCCGGGTGGGGCCCCGGCCAGCCTGCTGGCCGAGCTGAACCGGGACCCCGCCATCAGCCAGGTCACCACGATCACGCTCCCGGCCGTGACGGTGAACCGGGTCAGCGTGCGCGCGGTCACCACCACGGCGGTGCGCGGCCCCACCCTGCTGTCGGCCGTGCGCGGCCGGCTGCCCCGCGGCCCCGGGGAGGTGGCGCTGGGGGTGTCGACGTTGCGCCGGACCGGCCGCCGCCTGGGTTCGCCGGTGACGGTGACCGTGACCGACCCGGACGGGACCCGGCGGGCGGCCCGCTTCCGGGTGGTCGGCCTGGTCGCCTTCCCGGGCGATCTCGCCACCGGCGGCCTGGGCACCGGCGTCGCCCTGACCACGGCCGGCTACCTGGGGACGGCCTGCCCGCCCGGTCCGGACCAGGCCGCCTGCCGCCGGTCGGTCCAGCGCAGTGAGCAGAGTGCCGTCCTGGTCCGGGCCGTGCCCGGCGCCCGCGGCGAGGTCACCCTGTCCCGGCTGAGCCGGCAGTATCAGGGCGACACCTACCGGCCCCAGGTGCCGGAGGCCCTGGTCAACTTCGGGGAGTCGGCCAACTTCCCGCTGATGCTGGGGGCGGTCCTGGTCCTGTGCGGGATCGCCGCCCTGGGTTATCTGCTGATCGCCAGCGTGGGCCGCCGGCGGCCGGAGAGCGCCCTGCTGAAGGCGCTCGGTTTCGTCCGGCGGCAGACCGCGGCGGTGGTGTTCTGGCAGGCCAGCGCGGTCGCCATGATCGGGATCATCATCGGGCTGCCGCTGGGCGCGGCCGTCGGGCAGGCGATCTGGCGGGTGTTCGCGTTCGACCTGGGCATGGTCGCGGTCCCGGTAGTGCCCGGCTGGCAACTGGTGGCGCTGGCGGCCGGCGTGCTGGTCGCGGCCAACGCCCTGGCCGTGGTCCCGGCCGTGGCCGCGGCCCGGTCCCGGACCGGCCCGATCCGCCGCACCGAATGACCCAGGGCCGCCTTTCCGGCCCGGCCCGTGACCTTCGATATAAATGGGTTTTATAAAAGCCATCAATTAATCGAAGGTAGCGGTCTGTGTCCCACCCGGAAATTGTGTGCCAGGCTCATTTTCGTCCATTGGAATAACGGCGAATCGGGAGCCCCGATGTCTTCCCTCAAGGACCGGACCGTGCTGGTCGTCGGCCGCGGCAGTGGCCTGGCCCGGGCCGTCGTGCTGGCCGCCCTCGACGCCGAAGCCCGCGTGGTGGCGGCGGGCCGGGATCAGGCCGGCCTGGCCGCGGCCTACGCCGGCGAGCCCGGGGTCGTCCCCGAGTTCGTCGACCTGACCGACGAGGCGTCCATCGCCGCCCTCGGCGACCGGCTCGGCTCGGTCGACCACGTGGTCTCCACCGCCTCGGCCCGGGCCCGCGGCCGGCTGGCCGACCTGGACCGGGACGCCGTCCGGCAGTCGTTCGACACCAAGGTGATCGGCCCGCTCATGCTGGCCAAGCACCTGGCCCCGCGGATGAGCCCGGACGGGTCGTTCGTCATCTTTTCCGGGGTGGCCGCGACCAAGATCGCGGTCGGCACGATGGCGGTGGCCATCACCAACGCGGCCGCCGACACGCTGGCCCGGTCGCTGGCCCTGGAACTGGGGCCGATCCGGGTCAACGCGATCTCCCCCGGCGTCATCGACAGCGGGGCCTGGGACGCGTTCGGCCCGCAGGGCAAGGCCGACTACTTCGCCCGCATGAGCGCCGCCAATCCGGCCGGGCGGATCGGCACCCCCGAGGACATCGCGGCCGCGGTGATGTTCGCGCTGACCAGTACGTTCCTCACCGGCCAGACCCTGCACATCGACGGCGGCGAGCCCCTCACCTGACCGCGCCGCGAAAGGAGCCCGAGAAATGGTCGCCTGGGATCGCGTGACCCGCGACGAAGTAATGCGCGCCATCGCCGAATACGACCGGCTCGGACCGGCTGAATTCTTTTCCGCCCACGGGTTCGGCCCGACCACGACCTACGATCTGGTCTGGGACGGCCACCGTTATCCGCCCAAGGCCATTCTCGGCACCGCCTACGAATTCGCCACCGGCCAGCGCCTGGCCCCGCACGACTTCGAAGGCGGCCGCGACGGCGCGGTCAAGGTCCTCGGCGCCCTCGGTTTCACCGTGCCGCCGAAGGCCGCCGCCGGGCCGTGACCGTCACCGCCCCGCTGGCGTCCGGGTTCTCGATGATGAAGTCGCAGCGGGACCGGGTCCGCTCGGCCTGATAGAGCCGGTCCTCGTCGTTGGCCCACTGTTCGGCGTGCGGTGCGTAGGCGGCCCAGTCCGGCCGGGCCCGCAGGCGCTGGTGGCGGGCGGCGGCCGGGGCTTCGACCCAGATCCGGGCCGCGTAGACGCTGGCCAGCCCGGTCCGGATGCTGCCGCAGCCTTCCAGGATGATCACGTCGGCCGGGCCGGTGGTGTGCCACTCGGCGTAGCTCATGGTGTCCCAGTCGAACCGGCGCCAGCGGGCCGGCTGGCCCCGGCCCAGGGGCCCGGTCACCCAGTCCGCCAGGACCTCGGCGGTGGCGGCCAGCCCGTCCCAGCCCGGATAGAGGTCCTCCATCTGGATGACCGGGGCGCCGATCGGCGCGGCCAGCTGCGCGGCCAGCCAGGTCTTGCCCGACCCGGACCGCCCGTCCAGCGCGACCAGCCGGACCCCGGCCAAGCGCGGCTCGGTGCCCGGCAGCCGGTCAGCGAGGTGCGCGACCGAGAACTCCATCCTCGGCAGCTTAGGGAGCGGCCGGCTCAGCCGGGTTGCCGGACCCGGTAGCGCAGGTGCAGGACGCGGTCGCCCGCGATCACCGTGTCCGGGTCTTCCAGCAGGTGCTGGCCCTCGATCGAGCCGAAGTAGCGCTTGCCCGAGCCGAACACCACCGGCACGACGTCCATGGCCACCTCGTCGACCAGGCCGAGGGCGAGGGCCTGGCCGGCCACGTCGCCCGCGCAGATCGCCACCACGCGGTCGCCGGCCAGCTCCCGGGCCTGGGCGATGCCCTGGGCCACGGTGCCGGCGAAGTAGTAGGAGGCTTCGGGGTGCCAGCCTTCGGGCTTGGGCTGGTGCGAGACCACCACCACGTGGTCACCGGTCGGCGGCGTGCCCTCCCAGCCGTTGGTGATGTCGAACATGTGGCGCCCCATCACCACCACCCCGATGCTGGCCCACATGCCGGTGACGTACTGGCCCGAGGCCCGCGAGACCTTCATCCCCGGGCTGCCGTCCAGCGGGACGTCACCGTTGAAGTACCAGTCGAACAGCGGGCCGACCTCGTCCTGGTCGTCGGCGATGAAGCCGTCCACCGACATCACCGCGTGGGTGATCACCGTGCTCATCACGCCTCCTCACGTCCCGGAAATGACCTTGTCCTTATCTGAACGAAGGTCGGGGCCCTGGCTCATCGGTCCGGTGCGCAGTTCCTGCCAGGCGGCCGGGGTCAGGGCGTAGGCGCTGGTGGCGCCGTCGGTGAACCAGCGTCCGGCCGCCGGGGCGGCCACCGTGGCCAGGGCGGCGGCCAGCACCGGCAGGGACCAGCCGGGGGTCAGTTCCTCGCTGCTGCCGCGGTAGTCCCCGGTCCGGGTCAGCGCCTGCCCCAGCTCGCGCAGTACGGCGCGGCGCCGGCCGTCCCGGGCCGCGCCCAGCACGGCCAGCAGCAGCTGGTGGGTGCGGACCCCCGGGGTACCGGGCGGCTGGGCGGGGGCGTGGCCGGTGCGTGCGACTTCGATCAGCGTGCCGGCCAGGTCGACGCCGGATCGGTCGGCGTTCACCGGCTCGACCAGGCGCGGGTTGATGTCGACGAACTGCGGCTCCCGGCCCCGGCCACTCAGGATCACGTCGGCCGACAGCGCGCCGTGCCAGTCCAGGGCCGAGCCCAGTGCCGTGATCGCTTCGCGAGCCGCGGGCAGGGCCAGGCCGAGCTTGTGGCTGGCCCCGCCGTTGGTGCCCTCCCGGGTCCGCTCGGTGGCGTGGAACGCCACCAGCTCACCGCGGGCGAACACCGACTGGACCATGGCCAGGGGACCCGGCACCGGCTGCTGCAGCAGCAGGCTGGCCTCCGGCCTCCGGGCGGTGGCCCGGCGCCACCCGGCCGCCTTCCCGCTCCTGCTCAGCCGCCCGGCCGTCACTCCGGCCGCGCAGCGGACCCGCACCGCGGTGGTGGCCGCCCTGCGGGAATCCGGCCTGCCCGAAGCCGCCGCCGTTCAGACCGAGCGGCTGCTCAGCTCGGCCGTCCTCGGCTTCGCGGCCAGCGAGGCCTCGGGCCGGTTCCGCCAGCACGGCCCGGCCACCCTGGACGAGGACTTCGGCCAGCTGCTGAGCTGGCTGCGGCTGGCCCTCACCAATCAGGGGGCCGCGGCCCGGACCTGGGGGTCCAATGGGGGGTAATCCCCATCGACGGCGGACGATCCAGGCGGCACTCTGGAGAGGTAAGAGCTTCACCTGGAAATGAAACGGGGATCAGTCCATGTTCGCCATCGTCGCCTTCATCGCCCTGGCCATCATCGCCGTCATCGTGCTGACCGCGGTCATGCACCTGCTGTTCTCGCCGCTGGTGCTGCTGGCGGTCCTGGGTGTCCTGGCCTGGGTCAAGTTCGGCCCGCGCCGCAGCCGCCGGTAGCGGCCCCGGCCTCCTTGGCAGGGTCCGGCGCCGGGCGTTAGGCTCCTCGAACCGGGATCACCCGAGGTCAAAGGGGGCATAATGGCCGATTTCGCGCAGACGATCACGACCGCCTACGCCGTCGACGGGGCCGCACTCGACCTCGGGCGCGGCGTGCACGACGGCGCGGTCGTCCCGGCCGCGGCGGTCAAGCTGCCCCTGCGGATGGTCAACCGGCACGGCCTGATCGCCGGGGCCACCGGTACCGGCAAGACCAAGACCCTGCAGGGGCTGGCCGAGCAGCTGTCCACCGCGGGTGTGCCGGTGTTCGTGGCCGACGTCAAGGGGGACCTGTCCGGGTTGGCCGATCCGGGGGATGCGGCCAGCGCGGCGGCCAAGCGCGCCCAGGAGCTGGGCCTGCAGTTTCAGGCCCGGGGGTTCCCGGTCGAGTTCCTGAGCCTCGGCGGCATCGGCCCGGGCGTTCCGGTCCGGGCCACCGTGCTGGACTTCGGGCCGCAGCTGCTGGCCAAGGTGCTCGGGGCCAACGAGACCCAGGAGCAGTCGCTGTCGCTGGTGTTCCACTACGCCGACGAGAAGGCGCTGCCCCTGCTCGACCTGTCCGACCTGCGGGCCCTGCTGACCTTCCTCGATTCCGACGAGGGCAAGACCGAACTGGCCGGTATCGGCGGGCTGTCGTCGGCCACCGTCGGCGTGCTGCTCCGGGCCCTGACCGGGCTGGAGGACGGCGGCGGCAACGAGTTCTTCGGCGAGCCCATGCTCGACATCGGTGACCTGATGCGGACCGCGCCGGACGGCGGGCGTTCACCCCCGAGGACGCCAAGGCGCTCAAGGCCACCGTGTCCACGTTCCCGAAGTCCGAGTTCTACGACCTGGACACCCTGCTGACCAGCATGGGCATCGGCGAGGCGGCGGTGACGATCCTGTCCGAGTCCGGCGTGCCGACCCCGGTGGTGCACACCCGGGTGGTGCCCCCGGCCTCGCGGATGGGACCGGCCGACAACGTGGCGGCCGCGGCCCAGGCGTCGCCTCTGTGGGCCAAGTACGGCACCCGGGTCGACAACCAGAGCGCGCGCGAGATCCTGGCCGCGCGGGTGGCCCAGCAGGCGGAAGCCGCGCCCGCCGCGGCCGAGCCCCAGCCGGCCGCCGCTCAGCACAAGCCCGCGGCCCAGCACCGCCCGGCCGCCGCCGAGCATGAGGAAGCGGCTGGCGCCCTGGCCGGCGGGGTCGCCGCCATGGGCGCGTTCCTGCAGTCCAAGCAGGGCAAGCAACTGCAGAAAGAGGTCGTGCGCGGCGTCTTCGGCATGCTCAAGAAGCGCCTGTAACGCGATCGCGGCAATTAGCCGTCTCCTCGGCCGTCGATTTAGCGAACGGCCTGCGCCGTAATTTCCCCTGCGGACAAAAGGCGCGTAGTGTGAAGATTGTTGCTCCGGACCCTGGCAGGTACACCGCCAAATACAGGCGGCACGGCCGGGCCCGGATTTTTTCATGTATCGGGTACCGCAGCAGACGCGGTGGTCAGAGGACTCCGTAAGCGCGGGAAAAGATTTCTCCGGCCGCAACTCTGGCGCCGCTCGAAATCCGTGCCGGTCAGCCACCTGCTGATAAAGGGCCATTCAAGAGCGCCATCGCCGGGCAGCGTCTTATCTTGCCGTGACCGCTATTCTCGCCTGTTTTCCCAGCCGCAATGTTAATTCGTATCGCCGGCTAATCAACTTACCGGGCCACGCAATCCGGCCCGGCCTCAAAATAGAGGCTCATGATGAAAGTCCTGATCATCGTCCTGGTCATCGTCGTGGTGCTGGTCCTCATTGGGCTGGCCATGGCGGTGCGGATCGTCAAGCAGTACGAGCAAGGGGTTCTGTTCCGGTTCGGCCGGGTGCAGGGGCCGCGGGAGCCGGGTCTCCGGCTGATCATCCCGTTCGTTGACGTGCTGCGCCGGGTGTCGCTGCGGATCGTGACCATGCCGATCCAGTCCCAGGGCATCATCACCCGCGACAACGTCAGCGTCGACGTCTCCGCGGTCGCCTATTTCCGGGTCATCGACGCGGTCAAGTCGGTCGTCGCGATCGAGGACGTGAACTCGGCCATCGACCAGATCGCGCAGACCACCCTGCGCAAGGTCGTCGGGCAGCACAGCCTGGATCAGACCCTGTCCGAGACCGACAAGATCAACCTGGACATCCGCAAGATCCTGGACGTCTCCACCGTCGAGTGGGGCGTCGAGGTCACGCTGGTCGAGCTGAAGGACATCCAGCTGCCCGACACGATGAAACGCGCGATGGCCAAGCAGGCCGAGGCCGAGCGGGAAAAGCGCGCGAAGATCATCAATGCTGAGGGCGAGTCGCTGGCGGCCGCCGCTCTGGGCGAGGCGTCCGACACGATGATGGCCCATCCGCTGGCCTTGCAGCTGCGTAACCTGCAGAGCCTGGTCGAGATCGGCGTGGACAAGAACACCACTGTGGTCTTCCCCGCCCCGCTGATGACCACCATCGCTGAACTCGGCTCCTTCCTGACCGCCGAAACGGCCGCCGCAGCCGCCGCTCGGCCCGCGCTCCCGCCCCGCGCCCACACACCCTCTCCCACCCCCATCACCAGCAATGGAACCGACCCGAACGGAACCAGCCCGAACGGAAGCGGCCCGAACGGAACCGCCGGGCCCAGCTGAGCCCACCTGGATAGGAGGGCGTCCCGATGTTCAGCATCGACGTGAATAACGGCGGACGCCACGGTCATACCGTCGTCGGGTTGCGCGGGCAGCTTGACGCGACCGACGCCGCGGGCGTCACGGCCGCACTCGCGGGTGTTGTGGCCTGCCACCCTGACATCGT
The DNA here is from genome assembly GCA_963828445.1 of uncultured Actinomycetes bacterium. Classification (GTDB taxonomy): domain Bacteria; phylum Actinomycetota; class Actinomycetes; order Streptosporangiales; family Streptosporangiaceae; genus Bog-532. Next base: position 3,868 of record CAWHFP010000012.1, on the reverse strand, counting down.
GATCGACTTGACGGGCCTGGAATTCATCGACTGTGGTGGCCTGTGGGCGCTGGCCGGTGTGCGGGAACAAGCCAGCCGAGCAGGCGGTGGCCTGCTGCTGGCTGCGCCGCAGCGGCTGGTGCTCCGGGTTCTTGCCCTTTCCGGCCTGGCTGATTTCTTCTCTGTCCAGGCCAGCCTGGAACAGGCGGAGGCGGTGCGCGCCCGGAGCCGCGACCCTGGCGCTGGCGGACGCCGCGGGCCGGCCGGGCCGTACGGGTGCTGAGGCCGGACGGTGGCGGGCGAGCGGATGGAGAAGCGGTGGGCGTGCATCACCGCTGCGCACGAGGGTGACGGGCCGGTATCGGTGGCGGCACTGTGCCGGGCTGCCGTCCCCTGCCTCGGGGTTGACGGCGCCAGCGTGATCGCGACCAGCGGCATGGTGGCGCGTGAGCCGCTGTTCGCCTCCGATGGGCTGAGTGCCCAGCTGGAAGAACTTCAGTTCACGACCGGGGAGGGCCCAGGGGCGCAGGACCTCGAGTTCGGTGCGCCGCTGCTGGTCCCGGACCTGGAGTCGGTGACGGCGCGCTGGCCGATTTTTGTGCCGGCCGCGGTGACGGCGGGTGCCCGGGCGCTGTTTGCCGTTCCGCTGCAGGCGGGGGCCATCCAGGTGGGAGTGCTCTCGGCGTACCGGGCGCGGCCCGGTCCGCTGGCCATCACCCAGCTGGCCGATGCGCTGGTCCTGGCCGACATCGCGCTGCAGCTGGTGCTGGATGCCGCGGCCGGCATCAGTGGGTCGCCGGACTACCGGCCGCTGGACGGTCTGTCGGATCGGCGGGCGGAGGTGTACCAGGCGGTCGGGATGATCTCGGCCCAGCTGGAAGTGGATCTGGAGGAGGCATTTGTCCGGCTGCGGGCCCACGCCTTTGTCAGCGGTTCCGCGCTGGGCGACACCGCCGACGATGTCGTGAACCGCAGGCTGCGCCTGGAACCGGACCAGTAATCCGGACCGGCCCCTGACGCCGCGTTCCGGCCGGTGGGAGCGTGCCCGGGAGCCCTGGTAAGTCCCGAGGTCTACTGTGGCGAATATGGTGGCGACGGTGGATGAGCGCCTGGCGCAGGTGTTCGTGGAGCTGGCGGACACGCTCGTCGCCGGGTTTGACCTGATGGATTTTCTGCACACGCTTACGGTCCGGTGCGTGGAGCTGCTGGGAGTGGACGCGGCCGGCCTGCTGCTGGCGGACAGCGGGGGTACCCTGCGCCTGGTCGCGGCGTCCACCGAGCAGGCCCGGGTCGTGGAGCTGTTCCAGATCCAGAACGACGAGGGCCCGTGCGTGGACTGCTACCGGGCCGGCCAGGTCGTGGCCGTCGGTGACATCCGCGCGGATCCGGCCGCGGCGCGCTGGCCGCAGTTCGCCGCCTCCGCCGCCGAGATGGGTTTCGCCGGGGTCCACGCCATCCCGATGCGGCTCCGCGATCAGGTCATCGGGACGCTGAACCTTTTCCGCAGCGCCCCGGGCGGGCTGACTCCGGCGGTCGCGATCGCGGCCCGGGCGCTGGTCGATGTGGCCACGATCGGGATCCTGCAGGAACGCGCGGTCCACCAGCAGGAAGTCGTCGCCGGGCAGTTGCAGCGGGCGCTGAACAGCCGCGTCATCATCGAGCAGGCCAAGGGCATTCTCGCCGAGCGGCTCCGGACCACCCCCGACGATGCCTTCTTCATCCTCCGCCGCTACGCCCGTGACCACAATCGTCCCCTGACCCAGCTGGCCGGCGACGTCATCTGCGGGACCGCCGCCATCAGCCGCAACCGCTGATCGGAGACTGCGGCTGGCCGCTGGTCAGGACGCCGGCGATGCCTGCCCCGCACCGAAGATCGCTTCGTCCACGCTGGCGTGAACCACGAAGGCATCAGCCAGGCGGGTCAGGGCCAGAATCCTTGCTACCTGGCGCTGCGCCGCCGCCAGCACCAGATCCCCTCCGGCCTGCCGGGCCCGCCTGCGCCCGCGAGCCAGCGCGGCCACACCGCTGGAGTCCATGAAATCCACGGCCTCCAGGTTCACGATGATGGTCGGCCCGCGGGCCGCGATCTCCGTGAGAGTAGCCGCGATACTCGCGGCGCCGGCTGAGGTCGAGTTCCCCCCGCAACGCGACGACAACGTGATCGCCGCCTTCGTGGGCACTCAGCTCCGCGCTGAACATAGAGGTGTCTTCCTGCTGAAGCAGCAGGGCGGGGTCTGGACCTAGCGGCTGACTCGTCGGCTTCCGCTACCAACAGTACGCTGCCCGGCCCGGGCGTCCGGCCGCACCGTCTGGCGGTGACGACGGGCTGCCCTGAAGCGGTGACGACGGGCTGCCCTGAAAGGGCTGGGCAAGCGTAGGATGAGAGCTACCGAGGACATTTCGAACGCCGGCAGTCGCGTCGGCGCCGCCTTAGGCGCACGATGACACCGCCCCTGAGGCGGAGACGGGTTCTCGTTATGGCACCGGCCATCACTCATGCCACCCAGGCTGCTTCCTCCGCGTCCGCCGAACCTGCCGCCGACGGCGACGCCCGCCTGAGCCTGGACCCTGCGCTTCCTGGTCTACTGGGTATCAGCGGCGGGTGGTGGCCGCGCTCCCGCGACGCCGGGGCCGAGCTTCCGGCGATGCTCACCGAGCTGAGCGCCCAGGCGGGACGGGTCAGGCGGGTAGCCCTGCAGCTGGACGCGTTCAGCGACATTCCACATCTGATCATGATCAACGGCCGCCCGGTCCACGTGGCCTGGTTCAGGTCGATGGACCCCATGACCGTCAACATGACCATGGCCACCCGCGGCAACCTCACCCTGCTGGTGATCCCGCCGGGAGCCAGCGCGGACAATGCGGCTGAGGCGCTCAAGCTCGCCGCGGCCAGTCCCCGCACCGAACAGCCGGAGGACATCCTGGCCAGCGCCGGCATAACGTCCGATATCCCGGCCCGCTCCCAGCTCGCCAGCCTGACCGGGTAACCCCCGCGGTTACGGCGGGCTGCGCTGCGGCGACGAGGGCGGCGGCCTCGCTCAGTTCCGCGAGCCGGCGCCGGGACGGCAGCATGAGGATCGCGAGGATCGCGCCGAGCCCGAGCAGCGCAGCCGAGATCGTGAAGGCCACGAGCACGGCGATGCAGTTTCTCCCGATATGCGGCAAACAGCCACAGATGCCAGCCGTGGCTCGGCCATACTGGCAGCGCCCTAGCCCCTGGAGCCGCAGCCCCTGGAGCCGCCGTGATCAAGGTCCAGCCCCTCGCTGGCCAGCGTTCGTTCCGCCGCGCCTGCTGGGTGGTGGCCGGTCTCGCCATCCTGGCCGGGGCCAGCGCCTGCGCCGGCGCATCATCCTCCGCGTCGGGGCCGCCGTCCGCCACCGCACCGGCCTCCGGCTCCCGGGCGGCCACCGCGGCCGGCTCGGCCTCGCCCGCGGCCATCGACCGGACGACCCCCGGGGCCGTGCTGGCCGACTGGCTGCACCAGGTCGTGGTGGCCGACTACCACGCGGCCTGCCGGGACATGGGCGAGCCCGGCCAGCGCCGGAACCGCCGCCAGTCCCGCCCCCGCCCCCGGTGCCTGCCCGTCTGCGGACACGGTGACCGCGCTCAAGTCGTTCCACGGCAACTTCGTCGCCGACGGCCTGAAGCCCGCCAGCCAGCTCATGATCTGGATGCCGAAGCCCTCCGGGGCCAGCGCGACCGTGAACGGGACCAGCATCATGGTGGCCGGGACCAACCTGACCGCGCTCATGACCGCGCACAGCACCGGGGTCAAGCCCGGTGAGCTCAAGCTCTCGTTCACCATGTCGGACCTTAGCGGCCACTGGTACGTCAGCGACCTGAACCTCGACGTCTGAGCTGGACTGGCCAGGTCGGGCTGGGCCGGGC
>CAWHFP010000011.1:0-94657 GCA_963828445.1 uncultured Actinomycetes bacterium | reverse complement strand
GGGTGCGGGCTGCGCCGTTCGGACACCACGAACAGGCCGAACAGGACGACCGCGGCGGCCATCATGACGTAGGTCCAGGCGGGCCAGCCCAGTTCGCGGCCCTGGATGAGCGGGACGATGAGCAAGGCCGAAGCCGCGGTCAGCAGCCCGACCCCGGTCAGATCGAGGCGGGCCGAGGGGTCCTCGCCGCCGCGGCGGGGCAGGACGCGCCAGCCGAGCGCGCCGGCGATGATGCCGAGCGGGACGTTGACGAGGAAGATCGAGCGCCACTGGCTGCCGAACAGGTCCAGGTGCAGCAGCCAGCCGGCCACGATGGGCCCGGTCACGGTGACCACGCCCATCAGCGGGCCGACCGGGGTCAGCGCCTTGCGCAGGTGCTGGGGCGGGAACACGACCTTCACCATGGCCAGGCCCTGCGGGATCATGACCGACCCGAACAGACCCTGCAGGGTGCGGGCCACGATCAGGAACACGACGTCGGGGGCCAGGCCGCAGGCCAGCGAGGCCAGGGTGAAGCCGGTCATGCCGAGCAGGAACAGCCGGCGTCGCCCGAGCAGGTCGCCGAGCCGTCCCGAGGTGACCAGGCCGAGCGCGAACGCCGCGGTGTAGGCGCTGAGCACCCACTGCACCGTCACCTGCCCGCCGCCGAGGTCGGCGCGGATGGAAGGACCGGCCAGGTTGGCGATGCTGGAGTCGATCAGGTCCATGACGTCGGCGATGACCACCACGGTCAGGACGAGCCACGCCCGTCGCAGCGGCAGCGTAACGCTGGCCGTCGCCTCAGATTCTCGCTGTTCAACAGACACGAACACCGTTCTATCTCAGATCATCGTTCTCGTCAATACGAACACTGTTCTCAAGTCAGCGGGAGACCCCTCGGACAGCCTGTCAGCGGGTTGCGCTGACAACTCTGCCGCCCCCGCCGAGGATCAGGCTCAGATCGGATTTGCGGCAGCCAACGCTCGGAAAACGGGAACACGACCACCGGGAATGCGGAAAATAACTCCCGGGATCAGGGAACACTCGTCTGTTGTCGTGCTGTGTCAGCTCCGGTCCAGGATTCGCCTTCGATCCACGCCGCCGATTCCTAGTTCCGCTCTGGTGGTCACCTGGAATTCGCGCAGCAGACGGGCCATCTCATCGTTCAATGCCGGCCATGGATCGTCCTCAAGTTGGGAGCCTGGACTGTTGAGGAAGCTCTGAGCGCGGCTCATCATCGACACGACTGCGCGGCTCACCTCATAGGTTTCCGGGCTCTCAACGACCAGGAAAACCAGGGATGACGCTGTATGAGCTGATTCGGCCAGGGCATTGATCGACTGCGCAGTGAAGCCCGGGCCCGGCGTCTGCCCACGCCCGAGAGGACGTATAGCGTTCCGAAAAGAACGGACCTTGGTCATGAAGTCTGCGTAAACGTCGTAGCGCCGGTCCTCGCTGCGCCGTTGCTGGTCTCGCGAAAATTCCTCCGCGCGTTGGGCGCGAGCAGCTTTTAGCTGCTGACGGTTCAGCACGAAGCTGATCGCACCTCCCAGCACGGCTCCGGCCAGAGTCGTGACGGCACCAAACCAGAGGTCGCTGTTCACCCGAGGAGCGTAGGCCACTGGTTGATACCGCGGGCGATCACGGTATGCGGGTCGCCAACCTATTTATCGAAGGTTGTGGTCTGGGCACCACCTCGATGCGGGCCATCACCAGGCGGGTCCGAAGGGGTCCGGCGGTCAGAGGCGGAACTCGCGGGCCAGGCGGGCTTTGCGGCGGACGCGGCGGGGTTTGCGGGTCAGGCCGGCCACGATCAGGGCCAGGCCGCCGGCCACGGGGGCGCCGATGAGCGAGGTGACCACGATCCGGTCGGGCAGGTTGTCGATCATGGCGTTGCCGGGGCTGGCCGGGTGGAGATAGACGCTCACGTCCCGGGCTGATCCGTAGCCGTTGGCGTTGAGCGAATACTGCTGGCCGGCCCACCGGTAGGTGACGATGCCGCCCTGCTCGGTGCCGGTCACCCGGTGGCCGGTCCAGAGCACCAGGTCCGGTGACTGCAGCTCCAGCAGGACGGCCAGCAGGGCGAACGCGAACAGCACGGCGGCCAGGCCGACGAACCAGCCCGTCCCGTCGAACCACTCGCGAACCCGACCGAGCACACCTCAAGTATGGACAGGGCGGCGGCCCACGGTCACCCCGCGTTTCCAGGACCCGTGTACCGTCCGGTAGGTGCTGGTTCCGGAGTCCGATAGCCCACCCGAGCCGGGGACCCCGGCTCGGGCCGCGGGCCTCGGGGCCGGGATCGCCCGCGGGGCCGCGGTGGTGGCCGGGCTCACCATCTTGTCCCGGCTGCTGGGCCTGGGCCGCACGCTGGTCTTCGCCCAGACCGTCGGCGCCAGCTGCCTGGGCACGGCCTACGTCACCGCCAACCAGGTGCCCAACCTGCTCTACGAGCTGATCCTGGGCGGCGCGCTGACCAGCGCCATGGTCCCGATCCTGGCCCGCTCGGCCGAGCGGGCGGCCGATGACCCGGCCGAGAAGGACCGGGTCGCCGGCATCACGTCGGCCCTGCTGACCTGGACCATCATCATCATGGTGCCGCTGGTCCTGGTCATCGTGCTGGCCGCCGGGCCGATCGCCTCGCTGCTCAACCCGGCCAACGCCAACGCCCACTGCGTCCGGGCCGACGTGGTCCACGCGACCAGCAACATGCTGGCCGTGTTCGCGCCCCAGGCCCTGCTGTACGGGCTGTCGGTCCTGCTCTACGGACTGCTGCAGTCCTACCGCCGGTTCGCGGCGCCGGCCCTGGGCCCGGGGATCTCCAGCCTGGTCCTCATCTCCTCGTTCCTGGTCTTCGTGCCGCTGAACAAGGGGCTCCCGCTGGCCCGGCTCCCGCTGACGGCCGAGCTGGTGCTGTCGGTGGGCACGACCCTGGGGGTGGCCGCCCTGGTCGTGGTGGCGGTGCCGTCGACCTGGCGGCTGCACCTGCGGCTCCGGCCGCGGCTGCGGCTGCCGCCCGGGGTGGCCCGCCGGGCCGGTGGCCTGGCCCTGGTCGGGGTGGCCGAACTGGTCGCCGTCGACCTGGCCGGGGTGGTCGGGATCACCCTGGCCAACGGGCGCGGGGAGACCGGCGCGATCGTCATCTTCAACTACAGCTCCCAGGTGTTCAACGCCGTGTGGAACGTCCTCGCCCTGTCCATCGTGGTCAGCGCGTTCCCGGTGCTGTCGGCGCGGGAAGGGGCGGCCTTCGATCAGACCAGCGCCGGTTCGACCCGGGCCGTCCTGCTCATGTCGTGGCTGGGCACGGCGGTGATCGCGGCGGTCACGGTCCCGGCCGCGCACGTGCTGGCCCGGCAGCCCGACCAGGTGACGGAGCTGATCCAGGCGTTCGCGCTGCTGGCGCCGGGCTGCGCGGGCACGGCGGTGATCGCGAACCTGTCCCGGGTGATGTTCGTCATCGGGCGGCTCAAGGTCGCGGCGGCGGCGCTGACCGGAAGCTGGCTGCTGGTGGCCATCGCCGACCTGGTGCTGGCCGAACTGGCCCCACCCCGGCTGGTGGTGGCCGCGCTCTCGCTCGGCAACACCATCGGCCAGACCGTGGTGGCGATCCCGCTGATCCTGGTCACCCGCAAGATCTGCGGCAAGGCCGCCGTGCAGGGTGTCACCCACGCGGCCCTGGCCGGGCTGGCCGCCGGGGTGGCGGGCAGCGCGGCCGGGGTGGCGGTCAGCCTGGCCCTGACCGGCCACCACAAGCTGGGCACCTTCTTCCTGGCCTTCCCGGCCGCCCTGGCCGCGATCATCACCTTCGGCATCGTCGCCTTCCTGCTCGACAACGGCGACCTGAAGGCCGTCCTGGCCTGGGTCCGGCGCGCCGTGACCAGATCCCGGCCGTGACACCGTCACACCCCGGCCGGGGGCTCAGGCCGGTCGGGTCAGCGTGCGCAGGACCAGGACCTGGCGGTGGGCCAGCCGGGTGACGGCGAGACGGCCGAGCCAGACGCTGAGCGCCGCGCCGGAGGGACACCAGGGCCAGCACGTCGGTGGCCGCGGCCTCGCGCGGGAAGCTCAGCCACCCGGTCAGCAGGGTCCCGGCCGCGGTCACCAGGACCAGGGCCCCGGTCACGGCCACCGCCGCGGTCGACGTCCCGGTCAGCTGGTGCCGGGCGATGGCGCGGCGCAACCCGATCAGGACCCGAACCACGACAACCCCCGGACCGGCGGCCTGGTCCCGATGATCTCGGCGAACGCCTCTTCCAGGCTGTGCCCGGCGCGCACCTGGGCCAGCGTGCCCGCGCGCCGGATCTGGCCGTGGTCGAGCACCGCGACGTGGTCGCAGAGCTGCTCGACCAGGGCCATGACGTGGCTGCTCATCACCACCGTGCCCCCGGCGGCGGTGAAGCCGTCGAGGATGGCCCGCACGACCGCGGCCGAGACCGGGTCCACCGCCTCGAACGGCTCGTCCAGCACCAGCAGCCGCGGCCCGTGCAGCAGCGCGGCGGCCAGGCCGATCTTCTTGCGCATGCCGGTGGAGTAGTCGCCGATCAAGGTGGCCTCGGCCGCCTCCAGGTCGAGCACGTGCAGCAGTTCCCCGGTCCGGGCCGCGACCACGGCCGCGGGCATCGAGCGCAGCAGACCGAGGTAGGTGAGCAGCTCCCGCCCGGTCAGCTGGCGCGGCAGGGCCAGCCCGTCCGGCAGCACCCCCAGCAACTGCTTGGCCCGGTCGGCCCCGGCCCAGGCGGCCGGCCAGACCGGGTTCCCGGCCACCCAGGCGTTGCCCTGGTCGGGCCGCAGCAGGCCCACGGCCATGGACAGCAGCGTGGTCTTGCCGGCCCCGTTCGGCCCGACCAGACCCAGGAACGTGCCCGGCGCGACGTCCAGGTCCACGTCGCGGACGGCCAGGTTCGGGCCGAACGACTTACGCAGGCCCCGGATGGCCAGCGCCGACGTCCCGGTAGCCGGGCCCGAACCGACCAGCTCAGCCGTTGTCACGCCCCACCACCGGGCACGGTGGCGAGTTCGCGCTGGTCCTCGGGCCGGGCCGGGCTGAGCGGCACGGCCGGGCCCCGGACCAGGCCGAACTGCACCGACTGGCGGGGCAGCACGGTGTCGAGCGCCCAGTCGGTGGCGACCCGGACCCGGTTGGCCGGCAGCGACAGCAGGTGGTAGGCGCGGGTCACCAGCTTGGCCAGCCAGCCGGCCAGCGGCACCCCGAGCGGATCGGCGGCCGCGCCGGCTCCGGCCAGGTCGACCACGAAACCAAGGTCGCGGTGCCGGTAGGCGCGCCTGGTCCCGACGCCGAGCGACGCGGCGATGTTGCGGGCCGCCAGCCGGCCCTGGCGCACCGCGTGCTGGGCGGTCATGCCGGTGATCTGGCCGGGCCGGGTCAGGTCGGGCACGGCCGCGACGTCGCCGCAGCTGAACACGGCCGGGTGCCCGGGCACGCCCAGGAACTGGTCCACGGCCAGGCGGCCGCCGACCGCGGGCAGCCCGAGCTGCTCGACCAGCGGATCGGGCCGGACCCCGACGCACCAGATCAGCGACCGGGTCGGCATGAACTCTCCGCTGGACAGCCGCACGCCGTCGCCGGTGGCCTCGGTGATGGTGGTGCCGGTCCGGATGTCCAGGCCCCGCCCGGCCAGCGTCCGGTGCGCGGTCGCCGCCAGCCGGGGGGACAGCCCGGTCAGCAGGCGCTCCGACCGGTCCACCAGCAGCCAGCGGACCGGCTGGTCCCGCAGCCCGGCCCGGCCCGCGGCCAGCTTCCGGGTCAGCAGCTGGCCCTGGGCCGCGACCTCGGTGCCGGTGTACCCGGCCCCCACCACCACGAAGGTGCACCGGGCCTGCCGTTCGGCCCGATCCTGGCTGACCTCGGCCAGCTCGAGCTGACGGAGCAGATGATCGCGCAGGTAGAGCGCCTCGGCCACGCTCCGGAACCCGTGGGCGTGCCGGGTCACCCCCGGAATCGGGAGCAGCTTGTTGACGCTGCCCGCCGTGAGCAGGAGGCGGTCGTAGGCGAGCTCGCCGCGGCCGCCCTCGGGATCGGTGAACTCGACCCGGTGGGCGGCCACGTCGACCCGGTCCACGGTGCCGAGCTGGAGCCGGGCCCCGGGGCAGGCGGTGCGCAGCGGCACCGCGACCCGGCGGGGGTCCAGGATGCCCGCCGTGACCTCGGGCAGCAGCGGCAGGTACAGGAAGTAATCGGTGGGGTTGATCAACGTCACCTCGGCCGAGTGACCAGCCAGCCGGGCCAGCCGCCGGGCGGCCTGCACCCCGGCGAAGCCCGCCCCGACGATGACCACCCGTGCCGGTCTGTCCAGGGGTTGTTCCCTCATCTGAACCGTCCTTGAGATGCCAATTCCGTCCTCCGCACGCTAAGTCGCGGCCCCCGGGCCTGACGTCACCCGAAGGTGCCAGGGCGGTGGAATCTTCGGCGGCGGGCACCGGCACCGAGGTGCCCGGCGGCCGCCCGCGGTTCATGGCTGCCGATCACCCGACGTGGAATAGTGATCAAATGTGACCGAGCCGCCCGATCGCGAGGTCCTGCTCGCGACCAAGCTGCACGTACCGGCCCGGCCAGCCGGGCTGGTCCTCCGCCCGCGGCTGTCCGGGCGCCTCCGGGAGGGGCTGGCGCAGGGACTGATCCTGGTCTGCGCCCCGGCGGGATACGGCAAGACCGTTCTGCTGGCCGACTGGGCCCGAAATGGCCCGCGGCCCGCCGCCTGGCTGTCCCTGGACGCCGCCGACAACGATCCGGCCCGGTTCTGGCGGCAGGTGGTGGCCGCCCTCGACCAGGGCGGCCTCGACCAGGGCGGCCCGGGCCTCGGCGCCCGGATCGGCCCACTGCTCGGCCCGCCGGCCCCGTCCTCGCTGGAACCGTTCCTGGCCGCGCTGGTCAACGAGCTGACCGCCCGGCCCGGGGGCGAGCAGGCGGTGCTGGTCCTGGACGACTACCACGTCATCACGTCGCCGCTGGTGCACCAGTCGGTCGGGTTCCTGCTCGACCACCAGCCCGCCGGGCTCTGTGTCGTGCTGGCCAGCCGGAGCCATCCGCCGTTGCGGCTGGCCCGGCGGCGGGCCCGGGCCCAGCTGACCGAGCTGCAGGCGGCCGATCTGCGGTTCACCGCCACCGAGACCTCGGCGCTGCTCGGCCAGGAGGCGGCCGGCGCTGACCTGCCCGACGAGGTCATGGCCGCGGTGACGGCCCGGACCGAGGGGTGGGCGGCCGGGCTGCAACTGGCCCTGCTGTCGCTGCGGGGCCAGGCCGACGTGGCCGGGTTCGTGGCCGCCTTCACCGGGAGCAACCGGTACGTCCTGGACTTCCTGACCGAGGAGGTGCTGGAACGGCAGGACGACCAGGTCCGCACGTTCCTGCTCGACACCTCGGTCCTGGACCGGCTCAGCGGGCCGCTGTGTGACGCGGTGACCGGCCGGCCCGGCAGCCAGGCCCGGCTGGAGCAGGTCGAGCGGGCCGGATTGTTCCTGGTCCCGCTGGACGAGGTGCGCGGCTGGTGGCGCTATCACCACCTGTTCGCCGACCTGCTGCGGGCCCGGCTGGGCCGCGGCCAGCCCGGCCGGGCCGCGGCGCTGCACCAGCGGGCGTCGGCCTGGTACCAGCAGCACGGCCTGGCCGACGACGCGATCACGCACGCGGTGGCGGCCGGGGACCCGGTCCGGGCCGCGCGGCTGATCGAGCAGTACTTCGACGAGTTCTACTACCTGCGCGGTGAAGCCGAGACGATCCAGCGCTGGTTCTCGGCGCTCCCGGCCGGCCAGGCCGACAGCATGCTGATGAACATCCCGGGCCAGGTGGCGCTGGAACGCTGCTACCTGGCCCAGCTCCGGGGGGACGCCGAGGCCACCGCCGAGTTCGCGGCCCAGGTGCTGGCCTGCTCGGGTCCGGACGAGTGGGTCCTGGCCTCCACCGCGCGGGGGTTCCTGGCCGTGGCCGAGTGGCTCCGGGGCCGGCTGGCCGCCGCGGAACAGGCGTTCAACGTCAGCATCGCCGGCTGGCGGGCCGCCGGGCAGGCCACCCTGGCCGCCTGGGGCAGCTACCAGCTGGCCCAGGTCCAGCGGGCCCGGGGCCAGCTGGACGCGGCCGTGCACTGCAGCGACCAGGCGCTGGCCGCCGCGGCCGGGCCGGGCGGCGCGGCGCGGCCCGCTTCGGGACCGGCCTACGTGAGCCGGGCCGAAGTGGCCTACCAGCGCAACGAGCTCGACCTGGCCCGGGCCCACGCCACCGAAGGCGTGGCCCGCTGCCGCCAGTTCGTCTACACCCCGCCCCTGGCGGCCGGGCTGGTCACCCTGGCCTGGCTGCGGCAGGCCGACGGAGACCGGGCCGCGGCCCTGGCCGCCATCGACCAGGCCGGTGCGGCCTCGCCGGTACCGGCCGGGCTGCTCAACCCGGTCCCGGCCCAGCGGGCCCGGCTGCTGCTGGCCCAGGGCGACCTGGACGGGGCCGCGCGCTGGGCGGCCGAGCAGGGCCTGAGCCCCGCCGACGAGCCGGCCTATCCACGCGAAGCCGGGCACCTGCTGCTGGCCCGGGTACTGCTGGCCCAGGACCGGCCCGATCAGGCCCGGCCGCTGCTCGGCCGGCTGGCGGTGGCGGCCGCCGCCCAGGATCACCCCGGCAGCCTGATCGAGATCGGCGCCCTGCGGGCGCTGGCGCTGGCGGCCAGTGGCGAGCAGCCGGCGGCCGTGACCGCCCTGGCCGAGGCCCTCACGCGGGCTGCTCCCCAGGGCTACCTGCGGGTCTTCGTCGACGAAGGGCGGCCGATGGCCGCGCTGCTGGCCCGGCTGGTGGCGGCCCAGCGCGAGAGCCAGGCCGCGGCCGGCGTCCCCTTCGCCTACCTGGTCCGCCTGCAGCGGGCCTTTGACGCCGCGGCGCCCGCCGCCGGCCGGGGCCCGGGCCGGGGCCGCGCGCCGACCGGGCCCGGTCTGGTCGACCCGCTGACCAGCCGGGAGCTGGAGGTGCTGCGGAAGCTGGGCACGGGCCAGCCGAACCAGGCCATCGCCCGCGAGCTGGTGGTCACCCTCGACACCGTCAAGAAGCACGTCGGCCACGTGCTGGGCAAGCTCGGGGCGGCCAACCGCACCGAGGCCGTGGCCCGGGCCCGCGAGCTCGGCCTGATCCCCTAGCTCCGGGTCTCGCCCCGGGGCCGACCCGGAAGATTCCACCGGTGACGGCACTTTGGGGTGACGTGCAGCCGGGCTTCCCTTCCTAACGTGCTGATCAATGCCCGAACACGCGGTGGAAGGAGCCGTTCATGTCCGCCGCCCTTCACGCCGGCCCGGCGGTCCTGGTGATCGTCAGCTTTCTGCTCGGACCGGGCGGGATGGCCGCTGGCCGCCGCTGGCCGCGGCTAACGGCCCAGCAGCCCCAGCTCCCGGCCGCGGGTCACCGCCTCGGTCCGGTTGGCCGCCCCGAGCTTGCCGAGCACGTGGCTCACGTGCTTCTTGACCGTGTCCAGCGAGACGAACAGCTGGCTGGCGATGCTCTGGTTCGACTGGCCGGCCGCCAGTAGGGCCAGGATCTCGAGTTCCCGGCGGGTCAGCGGCACGGGCAGGCCCGGTGCGGGCTCGGCCGGGCCGGCTCCGGCCGGTGCCGGGCGGCCAGCACCGAAGGCGCGCTGCAACCGGGCCAGGCAGGGCAGCGGAATCGCGGCCGCCCCGCGATCGTCGCGCTGCGCGGCGATGAACCGGCCGAGGACGGTGGCCAGGCCCGGCCCCTCGTCGGCGAAGACCCGGACGTACCCCTGGGCGCAGCTGGCCTGGAGCGCGGTGGCCAGGGCCGCGGTGGCGCCGTCGTCGTCGCCCAGACCGGCCAGGGCCAGCGCGCGGAGCACGCGGATCTCGATCAGGCTGCCCGTCCGGTGCTGAGCGGCGGCCGCGCGGTCCAGCCGGTCGAGCAGGGCCAGTGCCTGGTCCGGCCGATGCTGGGCCAGCAGCACCCGGGCCAGCACCAGGTGGCCCGGCTCGCGCGGATAGGCCGGCTCGTCGCCGGGGCTCAGGCCCTGCTCGGCGGCCCACCGCGCCGCCGACCCCAGGTCGCCCTGGGCCAGCCGGAGCCGGGCCCGCTGGGCCGGCGTCGGGTTGAGCAGGCCGCCCGGGCCGGGGGAGGCCGCCTCCGCCTCGGCCATGGCCTCGGCCGCGCCGGCCGGGTCGCCGGACGCCTGGCGGATCCAGGCCAGCGTGACCAGGCCGGCCGCCAGCGGCGGGGTGTGCACGAACTGACGGCACAGTGCTGTCCCCTGGGTCACGTACTCGGCCGCCCGGTCCAGGTCGCCCCGCTGGTACGCGACCTCAGCCAGCCCGACCAGGGCCGGCCCGGCGGCGGGACGGGGACGCCGTCCCGGGTCGCCGATCGCGGCCAGGGCCCGGGCCCCGGTCTCGACCGCGGCGTCGAGGCGGCCCTGGCCGCGCTGCAGCCGGGCCAGGCAGTAGAACCCCCAGGCGGTCGTGGTGACCTGGCCCTGCTCGTGCCAGCGCCCGATGCCGGATTCGAAGATCTCTTCCGCCGCGTCCAGCCGCCCGCGGAGCCAGTCGGCCATGGCCACGAACCCCTCCACGGCCGAGGCCAGCATCAGTTCGTTCTCGCCGACGAGTTCCATGGCCTCCCGGGTCCGGGCGGCGGTGGCCTCGGCGTCGCCGCGCAACTGGGCCGCGTAGCTGCGCTGCAGGGCCAGCATGGCCGGGGCGTTCACCAGCAGGCTGCTCTCGGGACCCGCGGCCGGCGCGAATGGCTCCTGCTGGGCTTGGCCGATCACCTGGCCGGCCGCGCTGAGGAGCGGTTCCATGGCGGCCAGGTCGCCGCGCATGCTGGCCATCTGGGCCTGCGCGAGCAGCAGCCGGGGGCGGCCCCGGACCACGTCCGGGGCCAGCGCCGGGAGCCAGGACTGGATGGTGGCCTGCTCGCCGCGCAGGTTGAAAACCGTGTCGAAGTGCTCTTCGACCAGGCGGGCGGCCCACTCCTGCTCCTGGGCGGCCAGGGCGTGCCGGATCGTGTCGTCGGGCAGCCCGTGCTGCTCGTACCACGCGGCCGCGCGGCGGTGCAGCCGCCGGGTTCGCTCCGCGTCCGGTTCCAGCCGGGCCCGCAGCAGGTCGGCGAACAGGTGGTGGTAGCGCCACCAGCCCCGGATGTCGTCCAGTTGCACCACGAACAGGCCGGACCGGTCCACCTCTTCGAGCAGTTGCTGGCTGTCGTGGCGGCCGGTGACGGCGTCGCACAGCGAGCCGCTGAGCCGGTCCAGGACCGAGGTCTCGAGCAGGAAGTCCCGCAGCTCGGGGCGCTGCCGTTCCAGGATCTCCTCACCCAGGTAGTCCAGGATGTACCGGTGGCTGCCGGTGAACGCGGTCACGAAGCGCGCGACGTCGGGCTGGTTGCGCAGGGACAGCGCGGCCAGCTGGAGCCCGACCGCCCAGCCTTCGGTCCGCTCGGCCAGCGCGGCCACGGCCGGCAGATCGAGTTCGGCCACCACCTCGCGCAGCAGCTCGGCCGCCTCGTCCAGGTTGAACTTCAGATCGGCCGCGCGCACCTCACCCAGCTCGCCCCGGGCCCGGTACCGGGCCAGGCCCAGCGGCGGGTCGGACCGGCTGGCCACCGCGATGCGCAGTTGCGGCGGGCGGTGCTCGAACAGGAACCTGAGCGGGCCGTGCACGGCGGCCGAACCGATCACGTGGTAGTCATCGAGCACCAGCAGCACGGCCGGGAGGTCCGGTTCGGCCATGAAGTCGTTGATCAACGCGGTGACCAGGGCCTCGTAGGCCGACGGCGGCGGGGAGCCGGTGAGCGGGCCCACCCGCGCGGCGATGCCCGGGCGCAACCCGTCGAGCGCGGCCAGGACGTGACGCCAGAACCGGACCGGGTCGTTGTCCCCCTCGTCGAGTGAGAGCCAGGCCACCGGCTGCCCGGTGCTCCGGGCCCACTCCGACAGCAGGACCGACTTGCCGTAACCGGCCGGCGCGGCCACCAGGACCAGCCCGCGGCTCAAGCCCTCCTGCAGCTGGGCGGCCAGCCGGGGCCGCGCCACCAGACCGGGCCGCGAACGCGGCACGTGCAGCTTGGTCCGCAGCAGCAGCTCAAGCCCGGGTGACGATTCATCCGGGCGGCTGCCTGCCGTCGTCTCGGCCATCGCTAACAGAAGATCAGCTGGCCTGGTCCAGGTCCAGTCGCTTGGGCGGACGACCGGGAGACCTTTTCCGGGCGATGATCGCGCCCTGCTCAAAGATCTCGCCGCCCCAGACTCCGTGCGGCTCCTCCCGTTCCAGGGCCCCGGCCAGGCACGCGGCCCGCAGCGGGCACGGCTGGCAGAAGGCCTTGGCCCGTTCCAGCCCGGCCGGCCGCTTGGAGAACCAGAGTCGCGGGTCTTCGCGCTGGCAGGGCAGCGGGGCCGTGCCGGGCGCCCGGGCCAGCCAGGTGATCGGGCCCAGCGGCGATGTGGTCATGACGGGGTCACCTCTTCTGCGTCGTCGACGTCTAGGCGGCGCACCGAAACCAGGCGCATCCCGAGATCGCGGATCTTGGCCAGGACGCCGTGCAGCGCGGACTGATCGGCGAGCTGGCCGGTGATCACGGTCTGGGTGCCATCGGCGCTGACCCGGAGGCCCTCGAACCAGGTGGACCAGCCCTCGTGCAGAACTCCCTCGACCCGGATCTCGTAGTGTTCGGGCCTGCTGGGGTGGACCATCGTGTCTCCTGCCGGTACGGGTTTCCTGGATCTGCACGCTAGGAAAACCGGGCCCGGTCAGGCGTCACCCGAAAGTGCCGGACAGGTGGAATCTTCCGGTCAGGCGCCGACGGCACGCATCTTGGTCACCAGGTTGGCGAACATCGGGTACGCGGCGCGGCCGCCGATCGCGTCGATCGACGGCTCCCACATCTCCCACCGGTCGATCAGCCGGTGGCCGAGCATGGTCCGGATCAGCTCGAAGTCGAACGCACCGTGCAGCTCCAGCGCGCCGAGCTGCTCGAAGAAGTCGAGCTCACGGAACAGCACGTAGGCCTCGGCCGAGTTCTCGGCCACGAACACCTGCAGGGCGTCCCGCAGCGACTCGGGCGTCCTGAACTCGGCCAGGAGGCGGCGGGTCTCCATCATCGGGCCCTCGCTCCAGCGGCGGAAGAATTCCACCGCCATCTCGGCCTTGCGGGTGGTGCGGGCCTCCCGGGCCTGCTGGCCCGCGAAGATCACGACACCGATCGCGCTGAGCAACCCGATGGCGTTGACCGCGGTAGCGATCGCGGTGACCTGCTCGGCCCAGTCCGGCATGGGGAGCTCCTCTCGCACGCCCGGTCGAGAACGCCGTGATCATAGGCTGGCCCGCCGGGCCTGGTCATGCCAATAATCACGGGACCAGGCGCAGCAGGCGCTCGGGATCGGTGAGGATGTCGATCTCCACGATCTTGCCGTCGCGGACGGTCATGCCGATCAGGGCCACCGGCCGGTGATCGCGCGCGACCAGGAAGCCCGGGCCCCCGTTGACCAGGACCGGCCGGGCGTGCCGGGCCAGATGCGCGAAGCGCCCGGCCTGGGTGGCCACGGCGGTGGCCCCCCGGACCAGCCGCGACGGCCCGAGCGGGCTCGAGCCCGCGTCCGCCCGCAGCACCACCGACGGGTCGAGCACGGCCAGCAGCCCCTCGAAGTCACCCTCCCGGGCCGCGGCCAGGAAAGCGTCGGCCACCTCCCGCTGCACGGCCGGGTCGGGGGCGGGCGCCTGGCCGGAGGTGCCCCGGAGCCGGTGCCGGGCCCGGCTGGCCAGTTGCTTGGCCGCGGCCGGGGTCCGGTCCAGGATCGGCCCGATCTGGTCGAACGGGACGCCGAACACGTCGTGCAGGACGAACGCGAGCCGTTCGGCCGGCGCCAGCGTGTCCAGCACCACCAGCAGGGCGAGACCGACCGAATCGGCCAGCACCGCGTGCTCGGCGGGATCGTCGCCCACCATGGTGACGACCGGATCCGGGACGTGCACGTCGTCCAGCGCGTCCTCGCGGCGGGTGGCCCGGGCCCGCAGCATGTCCAGGCAGATCCGGGACACGACCGTGGTCAGCCAGCCGCGCAGGTTCTGCACGGCGCCGGTGTCGCTGCGGGTCAGCCGCAGCCACGTCTCCTGGACCGCGTCGTCGGCCTCGGTCAGCGAGCCCAGCATCCGGTAGGCGACCGACCGCAGGTGCGCGCGGTGCTCCTGAAACTGAGCGCCCGCCCCGTCCGTGCTGTCCACTGTTACCTTCCTCCCCCGTCAGTCGTCATACCCGGTAGACGATCGAGACCGGACTCAGGTAACAGACCTTCGATATATCAAACGGGGAGATGGACCAGATGATCAATCAGCCAGCACCGGGTAGCCCGGCCACGGTGCGCCCCCGGGCCCAGACGTTGCCGGCCCAGGCCCTGGTGAACCGCGTGATGCGGGGCCTGCTGCGGGCCCCGCTGCTGTCCCGGCTGGTGGGCCGCAGGCTGGTCACCCTCTACGTGGTGGGCCGCAAGTCCGGGCGGCGCTACACCGTGCCGGTGGCCTACACCCCCGACCAGGGTGACCTGCTGATCGGCACCCCGTTCGGCTGGGGCCGCAACCTTCGCACCGGCGAACCCGTGACCATCCGGCTCCGGGGCCGCCGCCGGGTCGCCGACGTCCGGTCATCGCCGACGAGCCCGGCGTGGTCGACGCCTACGGCCTGATGGCGCGGGACAACCGGAATTTCGCCAGCTTCAACCAGATCGGGTTCGACGGCAGCGGCGAGCCGGTCCGGGCCGACCTGCACCAGGCCTGGGCGGCCGGGGCACGCGCCTTCCGGCTGACCCCGCGCTGACCCGCCGGTCCCGCTTGTAGCCTCGGGTCTGTGACGAAGACGCTGGTCACCGGGATGTCCGGCACCGGTAAGTCGACGGCGCTGTCGCGGCTGGGGGAACGTGGCCACCGCGTGGTGGACACCGACACCGACGAGTGGAGCCGCTGGGTCACGCTGCCCGACGGCTCGCCCGACTGGATCTGGCGCGAAGACGCCATGACCGAATTGCTGACCAGCCACGCGGGCGGCCCGCTGTTCGTGGCCGGCTGCAAGACCAACCAGGGGCGGTTCTACGGCCAGTTCGATCACATCGTCCTGCTCAGCGCGCCCGCCGAGGTGCTGCTGGCCCGGATCGCGGCTCGCACCACCAACCCGTACGGCCAGCGCCCGGACGAGCAGGCGCTGATCCTGCGTCACCTGGCCGAGGTCGAGCCCCGGCTGCGGGCCACCGCCACCGTCGAGATCGACGCCCGGGCACCGATCGAACAGGTCGTGGCCCGGCTCGAGGCGCTGTCCCAGCTCCGCTTAGCTTGCGGCCGCGGGGGCGGGCTGGGTGATCTCCCAGACGTGGCCGCCGGGGTCGGTGAAGCTGGCCGTGCGCAGGCCCCAGGGGCGGTTCATCGGGGCCGTTGAGGAGGGGTACTCCGCGCTGGGCCAGTTCGGCGCAGACGGCGTCGACGTCGGTGACTTCGACGGACATGACGGCGCGGATGCCGCCGCCGGCCGGGGCCACGGTGCCGGGCGCGACCAGCTCGGGGGCGGCGGAAACCGCCAGCACGTTGATGACGGTCTCGCCGAACTTGAACACGGCCGAGTTCTCGTCTTCGAAGATCACCGATTTACCGAAGGTCTCTACGTAGAAGTCCCGGGACCGGGCCAGGTCCTCGGTGAAGATCGTGATCGCGCCCACGCTGACGTTGTTCAGCAGGGAACTCATGGGCCACCTCTTTCGCGCGGCTGCGCGTAGGACCGGATCCGGACTAGGGATACCGACGGCCGGGGGCCATCAAACTCATCGGAACACCGGAGAGCCCGGGCCGCCGGAGCTGCGCGGCCCCGCCCGGGCGGCCCAGGTCGGGAGCCACCCGAACGGTGGACGAGTGGGCGGCGACCGCGGGGGCCGCGCTCATGGCCGGTCCGGTCAGCGCCAGCGCGGCCAGGCCACCCGTGGCCGCCAGCGGAAGCGCCACCCGGGCCGCCAATCTTGGTTTGAAGACAGGCTTTCCCTCCCTCATGACGCGGTACCCCAGGCCGAGGTCACCGCGGATGTGCAGAAGGGTGCGGACGGCGTGTTGTGCCGATCACCTTTGCACCATCTGGACCGTTATCCCACAGCTGATCACCGGAGTCGATAGCTGAGCAACTGGTCACCAGACGAAGGGGATGAGCTTGCGGGTCCGCTCGCTGTAGGCCGCGTAACCAGGCAGGTCGCGGCGGAGCAACTGGTCTTCGGCGGCGATGCGGCGCTGGTAGGCCCGGCCCAGCAGCCCGGCCACCAGGACCAGGACGGGCACGCTGCGCGAGGTCAGCGCGAAACCGGTCCAGGTCAGCAGCGAGCCGGTGTAGCCGGGGTGGCGCACCAGCCGGTAGGGGCCCGCCGTCACCACCGGCTGCTCCCGGCCGGTCCGGAGGGTCCGGGTGTACGAGCCGCCGAGGGTGCGCATCGACCAGGCCCGCAGCCCGAGCCCGGCGGCCTGGACGGCCAGCCCGATCGGGGCGGCGGCCGGGGGCAGTTCCGGCGCCGGTACCCGCCGCAGCACCAGCGGCAGCTCGGCGGCCAGGCCGTAGGCGATCACGATCAGCCGGGTCGTCCCCTGGTCGTCGGCGGAGGTCTCCAGGCTGGCGGCCGCGCCCGGCTGACGGGTCAGCGCCTCCAGGGCCAGGAACCCGGCGATGCCGGCGTACCCGGCCAGGAACCAGCCCCCTTGCTTGCGCCGGCTGGCGGGGGCTGCTCCGGCTGCCCCGGCGGATGGCCACCAGGTGAGCCTACAGATGAACAGGGGACGACCGGCGGGAGGACCGGCCGTCCTTGATCGGTGAGCGTTTCACGCGGTTCCCGACCGTGCGTTGTCAACCTGAGACACTTCTGTCCGTTGACCTGGGGGCATCCGCGCAGGCCCGGAAGGCGGGGCCGGTAACGGCTAGAGTCACGCCATGAGCATCGTGGTTGAGGTCATCGAAGACGTCACGGACGACAATCTGGCCGCGGTCAACCGGCTGATCCCGCAGCTGTCGCGGTCGGCGCCGCCGCTCACCGCCGAAGCGCTCAAGAAGATCGTGAGCTGGGACGGCAACCGCCTGCTCATCGCCCGCTCGGGGCAGCAGGCGGCCGGCATGCTCACGCTGGTGATGTTCCCGATCCCGACCGGCCTCCGGGCCTGGATCGAAGACGTGGTGGTGGACGAGTCGGCCCGCGGGCAGGGGATCGGGGCCGCCCTGACCCAGGAGGCCATCCGGCTGGCCCAGGCCGTGGGCGCCCGCACCGTGGATCTGACCTCGCGGCCGTCCCGGGAAGCGGCCAACCGGCTGTACGAACGGCTCGGGTTCGAGCTGCGGGACACCAAGGCCTACCGCTACGCCGAGCAGGCCTAGCCGGCCCGCCGCAACCTCGCGCTGTCGCCGCGGCCACCCCGGCCCGGCCGCACCCAGTGCCACTCGCCACTCCAGTGGCTGGAGCCCCTGGAGTCCCACGAACAGCGCCGGCACCAAACCACGTTTGTATCCAATGCCACATCGGGGGGTTTCTTATATACCGAATGCAACATTGCGTACCAAGACTTGATGGGCGGCGGGGCCGGCCAGGGGGCGGCGTGGGCGCGGATGCGGTCGATCATGGCGTCGAGCACCGTGCGCAGGGCCATGGTGTCGTGCCGGACCTGGGTCATGAGCAGCCCGCCCTGCAGCGCGGTCAGGGTGGCCAGGGACAGGGCCTCCGGATCGGCGTCGGCCCGCAGCTCACCCCGCTCGCGCATGGCGGCCAGGCCGTCGCGGATGGCGACCTGCCAGCGGGTGAAACCGGCGGCCAGGTCGGCGCGGGCCTCGGGATCGTGGTCGGCCAGCTCGCTGGCCAGTGAGCCGATCGGGCAGCCGCCCGTACACCGGCGGGAGCATTGCACCTCGATGATGGCGTCGCGCCAGGCTTCCAGCGCCTCGAAGCTGTCCAGACGGCTCAGCCAGGGCTGCTGAGCATTCAGCACGGCCTCGGTCTGGACCGCAATCACCGCTCTGATCAGCGACTTCTTGTCGCCGAAGTAGTGGTAGATCTGCGACGGGCTGATGCCGCCGGCCCGCTGCAGGTGCTCGGTGGTGGTACCGGCCACCCCGTTGGCGAACATTAAGCCCGCGGCCAGGGTCAGGATCCGTTCCCGCGTGGCCCGCCCCTTGGGGGTCAGCTGGTGCGGCTGCTTGGCCTCCATCGTGGCAGTGTACGGCGCGGATTAGAGCTAGCGGTCCATTTTGCTGCAATAAGTAGCAGACAGGTAACTCTCGATGACTACCGTGTCAACCAAACGCGGCGCTCACGCGACTAAGAGTAGTTATCGTCTCGCTCAGTAACTGATGGCTACTAATCGGAGTAGTTCGTGCACGCATCGCAGCTGGTGGAGCTCGGGACCGCCCTGGTCGTCGCGGGGCTGCTGGCCACCGCCCTGCCGCGCGGGCGGTACGGGCTCCCGCTGGCGCTGCTGGCCGTGGCCAATCTGGCCGCCGGGGCCGGCAACCTGATCGGCGGCGACCGGTGGTCCGGCGCGGGCAACCTGGCCGCCGCGGGCTACCTGGCCGGGCTGTGGTGGTACGGCCAGCGGCAGCGGACCGCGGGTGACCCGGCCTGGCTGCGGGAGGCGATGGCCGCCGACGCCGCGGCCCGGGAGCAGCGCTGGGCCGAGCTCGGGCGGGATGACACCGGGCTGGAACACCTCCGGCTGGATGACCCGGGCCGGCCCGGGCGCGACGGCGAGGTCGCCTAGCGCTGGTCGCCTAGCCCTGGTCGATGCGGACCGTGTTGCCCGCGGGGTCACGCACGGCGGCGTCCCGGACCCCCCAGGGCTGGTTGGCCGGTTCCTGGAGCACCTCGACCCCGGCGGCGCCGGTGAGCTTGTCGAAGGTCGTGTCCAGGTTGTCCGACCGGAACTGGACCATGCCCAGTTCCCCCTTGGCCAGCAGGGCCGCGATGGCGTCCCCGTCTTCCTTGGACCGGCCCGCGTGCGGCTGGGACAAGACGATCTGGATCTCGGGCTGGCTGGCGGTGGCCAGCACGATCCACCGGAAGCCGTCGCGGGCGACTTCGTTGCGCACGGTGAGCCCGAGCGTGTCCCGGTAGAAGGCGAGGGCGGCGTCGGGGTCATCGACGATGACGTGCACGCCGCTGAGTGAAACGGTCATGGCCCGACGTTACGCGGGTGCGCTGGCCGGCGCTTCTCCAGAACTGATCTCTTCGGCGCTGATCTTCGCCACCCGGTTCTTGGCGGCCCGGTCCCGGGGCAGGTCCTTGTCTTTGTCCTTGCGGGGCCGGTTCATCACCATGGTCTGGCAGGCCGGCAGCGGGCGCATCTCGTCGTGGTTGCGGGCCCGGTACACCGACGGCGTCTCGCCCACCAGCTCGGTGAAGCGGCTGGAGAAGGAGCCCAGGCTGGTACAGCCGACGGCGAAGCAGACATCGGTCACGCTCAGGTCGCCGCGGCGCAGCAGCGCCTTGGCCCGCTCGATGCGCCGGGTCATCAGGTAGGAGTACGGCGTCTCCGAGTACGCCTCGCGGAAGCGGCGGCTGAAGTGCCCGGCCGACATCAGCGCCGTGCGGGCCAGGGCCGGGACGTCGAGCGGCTGAGCGTACTCGCGATCCATCCGGTCGCGCGCGCGGCGCAGTCGCCGCAGCTCATCCAGGTCGGCGCTCATGCTCCTATTGTGCCCCGCGGCTCCGACAGCACGCCCTGATTAATTGCTGCCGGAGCTCAGGGCGCGGTCGAGCAGGGTGTTCAGGGTGGGGGTGAGCGCGATGGCGGCCCCGCCCGCCAGCGTGGCCAGGGTGATGTACTGCCCCAGGCCGCCCGCCCAGTCCGGGTTGGACAGCACCTGGGCGTTGAGCACCGGGGTGGCGGTGGCCAGCAGCACGGCGGTGCGCAGCACCAGCGCGACCCAGAACCCGTGGGCGACCGGCGCCTTGGTCACCGCCACGTGGATCAGGCGGGCCCAGATGAAGCCGCCGAACGCGGCCAGCAGCGCGAACAGGATCACGTCGTCGAGGTAGGGGTACTCGCTGTGCACGTCGACGGCGATGGTGCCGCCCACCGCGCGCGGATCGTTCAACGCCACCGTGCCGGTGTAGCCGCCGAACCCGCTGACCTGCCGGTACCGGGGTGAGGTGACCACGTACACGGTCACGTGGGCGCCGTCGTTGGTGACCCGGCCCCAGCTGGCGACCTGATTGGCGGGCAGGGTCTGGCCGTCGGAACGGACCAGGTCGCTGACGTTGGTGCACAGGTAGGTGCCGGGGGGCAGGGTGCCGTTCTCGATGCCGAGCGGAGCCGACTGGCGCTGGACCAGGTCCCCGCCGCGGCCGACGAACAGGTTCATCGTGCCGGCCGTGCCGGTGGCGTCGTTGACCTTGACCGGGCGGGTGGCCTTCTTACCGGTGCAGGCCGAGGCGGGCACGGACGTGGCCGGAGCCTGGCTGGCGGCCGAGGTGGCCGCCACCGAGGGGCCCCGGAAGTACACGAACAGGCCCCCGCCCGCCAGCAGCACGATGATGACGATGTTGGCGAACGACTCCCGGCGGTCCAGCAGCCACTGCTGGAGCCGGTACCACACCGACCGGCGCGGGGCCGTTGGCGGCGAGGCGGGCGATGGGGGAGCGGGCGGGCCCGCGGACGCGTCCGCGGGCGGCGGGGTGGCGAAGGTGTCGGCCACCGGCGACGTTCTGGCCATGTTTGACGGGGTCTGTGAGGAGTCAGGGCCTGATACGTTACTGGCCGCGTACGGGCCCTGACCGGCCGCCTGCCGCTAAGTTCATCCGCCCGTTATCAAGATTTCGGGATCAGTCGCGCTTGTCCGGGCTCGTCAGTCCTGCTCGTCCGGCGGGCAGAACCGGGCCAGCTGCCGGCGCAGCATGCGGTACTGGGTGGCGTAGCTCGAGGAGGTGGCGTGCTCGCGGTAGGAGATCGCGTCGTCGAGGGCGGCCATCAGGTGCACGAGCTGGGCCGGCGAGATCGACTGGGCCGGCGGCACGCACCAGGCCAGCTCGACGTCGTGGCCGGCGTCGAACGCGGACCGCGTGCCGTTCGGGGCCGGGTGCCCGCGCCAGTGCTGCCAGTCGCCATCGGGTCCGAACATTCCGACCCAGTTGCCGCAGGCCGAGCAGTACGGGGCGGTGTCGTCGTCAAGCGGCCAGTAGCGGGGAGCGTCGCCGTCCTCGCTGCCGATGCGGGCCGCCGTGGTGCCGATGGTCATCGCCGGGTTCCTCTCGCCAGGCCGTGGTGCCGTCCTCTTGGATACGAATAGAAAGACGCACTCAGGGGGTCCGGTAGTACATCGACCAGGGATTTGATGCCAGGACGTTACGCAATCGCCCCGGCCGAAATCACTCCGACACGCCGAACCTGGGTCACTCCGGGCGGGCCGTCGGCTGCTTCTCGTGCAGCAGCAACAGGGCGTAGGCGGCCAGGGTGGAGTCGTCGGTGATCACGCCGTCGCGGACCATCTCCTCGAACCGGTCCCGCGTCACCCACTGCTGCCTCATGTCCTGCTCTTCCAGCTCCCGCTCGGGCGCGCCCGCGGCCAGGCCGGTGGCCAGGAACAGGTGGCAGGCCTGGTCGGTGGTGCCGTGCGAGCAGTGCAGGAAACCGAGCCGGGTCAGCTCCCGGGCGGTGAAGCCGGTCTCCTGGCGCAGTTCGAGCCGGGCCAGCTCGGCCGGCTCGCCGGTCTGCCCGGCCGGGAAGCCGCCCTGCGGGAACGACCAGGTCCGCCGCTGGATCGGGTACCGGTACTCCTCGACCAGATGGAACCCGCCGTTCTCGGCCGGGATGACCAGGGCGAAGTCGCGCTTCTCGACGACCGCGTAGGTGCCCTGCGATCCGTCCCGGCGTTCGATCTGGTCTTGCCTCAGCCGGATCCAGGAGTCCTGGTAGACGACTCGGGAATCGAGGGTCCGGATGTCTGGTCGCTCGCGATCGGTGGGCACGGGCCCCACGCTACTGGCGGCTGTGACGGCGGCTGCAGCCGTGGCAGTGGTTGCAGCTGTCCCAGTAGTTGCGGCTGTGTCTATAGTTGGGGCTGTGCCGGTGGTT
Organism: uncultured Actinomycetes bacterium; assembly: GCA_963828445.1. GTDB lineage: Bacteria > Actinomycetota > Actinomycetes > Streptosporangiales > Streptosporangiaceae > Bog-532. Next base: position 72,625 of record CAWHFP010000011.1, on the reverse strand, counting down.
GCGGCGCCCGGCGGAGGCGGTTCCGGATGGCGGCCACCCCCAGGGCGCCGCCCGCGGGCAGGGTGACCAGCGCGGGCAGCTGATAACGCCAGGAGAACTCGTACAGGTCGGCGCCGAGCAGCGCGGTCACGCCGAGCCCGGTGACCAGCAGGCAGACCAGGGCGGCCGAGTTGTCGCCCCGGCGGCGTCCGGTGGCCACCCCGGCCACCCCGGCGACCAGGCTGACCAGCAGGAACGGCCCGGGAGTCCAGCCGCCGTGCAGCTGATAGTCGCGCAGGAAGACGGCCAGCGGCCGGACCGCGACCGGGCTGCCGCCCCCGCCCGTGTTGGCGAACATCTGGGTGGCGGTGCTGCTGGTGATGGCCACCGGATAGAGCGGGTAATAGTCCTGGAACTGCCAGCGCCAGATCGGGGTGTCACCCGCGGAGGTGTCCCGGGTCAGCGCGAACAGCTTCACCGCGTCCTGGCCGATGGCCACGGCCACCCGCAGCGGCTGCTGTTCCAGTACCGCGTAGGACAGCTGCTGGTCCGCGAACTGATGGGTGGCGCCGTCGGGCAGGTTCGCTACGTAGGCCGGCGAGGAAGGGTCGTTGACCAGGCCGTCGATGCCCATCGACCGCACCGTGGCCGGTGTCGGGCAGGCGGCCCGCACGGCCGCGCTCACCTGCAGCGTGTCGCAGTCCGCGGCCGCCGCCATTCGGCCGTACAGCACCGAATTGCCCTGGGTGGACAGCTCGAAGCCGTTGTCCAGGTCCAGCGACGAGTAGGCCATGTAGCCCAGGATCGGGATCGCGAAGCTCACCGTGACCAGCGCGGCCGCGCCGAGCCGGGCCCGCCAGCCGCGGGCGGCCAGGACGCAGTACAGCAGCGGGGGCAGGATCAGCGCCTCGCCCACCTGGCGGACCGTGGCCGACGCGCCCAGGATGAAGGCGGCCACCTCGACGGCTACGAGCGAGGGCCGGGGTTTCCAGGCCAGGATGGCCAGCCCGGCCACGATCAGCGCCTCGAACAGCACGTCCGGCATGATCGTCTGCTCCATCTGGAGCTGATAGGCGTCCAGCAGGACGGGCGCGGCGGCCAGGGCGGCCGCCCAGCGCGGGGCACCCCGGCGGAGCAGCACCACGTAGATGGTCACGGCCATGGCCAGGCCGAGCAGATGCTGGAACCCGGCCACCACGGCCAGGTTGCCGATCCAGCTCAGCGGCGCGACCAGCAGGGCCCGGTAGCCCTGCGGGTCGTACTTCTGCAGCCCGTCGATCAGGTACTTGGGCGAGTCGATGTACAGCAGCGCGGGCCGGTAGGCCAGCTGGGTGATGACCCGCAGCGCCAGCCCGGCCACCAGTAGCCCGGTCAGCAGCCAGTGGCGGCGGGCCTGCCGCAGCCAGGCCGCGCCCGGCCGGCGCTGGGCGCGGGCGGGCGGAGGTACCGGCCAAGCGCTCAGGGTGTCCTGGGAGTCACCCTCTGCGGTCACTGCCATCCGACACGCTCACTCAAGAAAAGGACACCGCCCTGCCGCTGTCTGCTCGGAAGGCCGCATCGCCGGACCCAGGCCACCCGGGCGATACGCCGTGCGTCCCGGCCCGCTGGGACCTCCCGGCCCGCTGGGCCCTCCCGGTACAGCGGGAGGACCAGGCACGATACGCAGCCACCATTTTGCCCGACCAGCCGCAGTGTCGGTGCCCCGACCTAAATTCGTAAGCATGCTGTTCTTGGGATGGTCACGGTGACGTGGGCGCGGTTAACCGCCGCCGCCCAGCGGTCCGCGGCTGACCTCTGGTCTCCGCTGCCCCCCGGCGACGGCTGCTGCCCGGTCTGCCGGGGACCCACCCCGCGGGGCTACCCGCGCTGCTACCAGTGCGCCATGCACCAGGCCGAGGCGCCGGGGTGGCTGGCGGACCTGGTCGTGCCCATCTCCTACGCCCCCAAGGACGGGGATCACTACACCAGGCTGTGCCGGTACAAGACCGATGCCCCCGGCGCGGCGGCGGCGCGGGCGATGCTGCGCGCCCTGCTTCTGACCTTCCTGCGCGAACACGGACCCTGCGTCTGGCGGCAGGCGGGCATGCCGCCCCCGGCCCGGCTGGCGGTGGTCCCCAGCGGGCAGGGCCGGCCGGGACCGCATCCGCTGCTCAGGCTGCTGGCCCCGCTGCTGGTCCTGACCCCGGCCCCGCTCGCCATCCGCCCGGGTGAGCCGCTGGGCCGGTCGCTCAATCCGGCCCGGTTCCGCGCCAGCCCGTCGGTGGCCGGGCAGAGCGTGCTGCTGGTCGACGACACCTGGGTGTCCGGGGCCAGCGCGCAGTCGGCCGTGGTCGCCCTGCGGCTGGCCGGGGCCCGGCAGGTGGCCGTGGTCGTGCTCGGCCGCCACGTCGACCCGGCCGACCCACGCTCGGCCCGGCTGCTGGCCCGCATGGCGACCGGGGGCTACGACCGGTCGGTGTGCGCCGTGCACGCTCCGTCATCGACGCATTTGGTCACTTTCGGTGACAGCAAATACGGACAGGTGCCCCGAGCCCGAAACTCGCCATCTAACCGGCTGACCTGCGATCAGTTGCATAAATAGCCTGACCAATGGCGTTGGGTTTCACCGTTTCGGTAGCCGAGTGACTACTCTCGGTTGTACCTTTTCGCCATGAACTCACCCGATGTAGCCGCGGCCCTCTATGCGGGCGCCCCGGATGCCGCCGGGAAACTGTACGACGCCCACGCGGAAGCGCTGTTCCAATACTGCTGGCTCACCCTGCGCGATCGCCAGCAGGCGAAAACGGCGGTTTGCGACGCGCTGGTACAGGCGGGAGCCCGGGTGGCTGAGCTCAGCGACCCGGCCACGCTGCGGGCGTGGCTGTTCGCCCTGGTGCGGGCCGAGTGCCATCATCACCCGCGGCCGTCGCTCGGCGACACCGACGAGCCTATTGCCCGGCCGGAACAGCCGGACGCCGCCCTGCGCATCATGGCCTGGAACTCCGTCATGTCCCTGGACCTGGTCCAGCGGCAGGCCCTCGACCTGGCCACCCGGCACGGAATGACCGAAGCCGAGATCGGCCTGATCCTCAGCCTGCCGCTGGCCGGCACCACCGAGCTGCTGGCCACCGCCCGCTACGACCTGGAAGGCGCGCTGGGCGCGGAGATCCTGGTCAGCCGGGACAGCCTCGAATGCCCCGGTCGCACCGAAGCCATTGGTGGCTGGTCCGGCACGGTGACCCCGGAGTTCCGCGAACGGCTACTGGAACACGCCGGTTCCTGCGAGGTCTGCCAGCCCCGGCTGCCGCGCAACGTGTCGGCGGGCCGGATCTTCAGCCTGCTGCCGGCGCCCGCCCTGGACGGAGAGGCCAGAGGCTGGGTGATCGGCCGGGTCGGCGAGCTGATCCGGGCCCAGCTGGCCGAGGCGGATCTGGCCGGGCAGGAGCTGGCGGCCCTGGACCCGCTGGCAGCGGACCCGCTGGCGGCGCGAGTGGACCCGGCCCCGGCGGCGGAGCCGGGTCAGGCCGAGCCCGTGGTGCCGGACCCGGCCGTGGCCCCCGATCCGGTGGTGCCCGCCCCGCGGCCAGCCCCGACATCGTCCGCCAGCACCAGGTCCCGGCTGAGCCAGCCGCGGCCGCTCCGGCTGCGGAGGCGTCGGCGCCGACGGAGGTGGCCACCCCGGAGATGGCCCTGCTGCCGTCGTCCCCGCCCGAGGAGACCCACGAACCCGCGGCCCAGCCACCAAAGCCGAAGTCCCAGCCCAAGCCCAAGCCCAAGCCCCAGGCTGCCTCCCGCGCCTCAAAGCCCCAGCCGGCCCCCCGGGCACCAAAGCCCACTCCACCCACTCGGGCCCCCAGGCCCCAGCCGCCGCCCCGGGCATCGAAACCCGCAGCCGGCGCACCCCGTACCCCTCCGCGGCGCCGCCGTCTGGCGCCCAGGATCTTCGCCGGAGTGGGCGCGGCCGTGGTGGCGGGCGGTATCGCGGCCGGTCTGGCCGTGGGCCCGCTGAGCAGCCATGCCCGGCTGAGCGGGTCAAGCAGCCGGCTGGTCACCGGGCCGGCCGCGCCGGCCGCGGGTCCGGCCGGGGTGGGCCAGCCGGACCCGCGCCCGGACGCGCCCCCGGCCCGCCCGGGCCACGGCCGCCGCTCGCCGGCGGCCCGGACCTCCACCACCCCGGCCGCGGGTGGCGCCGACGCCGTGGCCAGCGGCAAGCAGGCCGGCGCCCACGGCGGGGCCCGGGCCGGTGGCCAGTCCGGATCGACCAATCACCGGACCGTGACCGTGGATCTGGTGCCCAGCACCCCGGCGGGTCAGCCGGGCCCGGCGGCCCGTACCCAGGCGACGGCCCGGCTGACCGTGAGCCCGGCCAGCCTGGTCCTGGGCCAGGGATCCAGCGGGACGTTCAACCTGACCGCCTCGGGCGGCTCGGTGCCCTGGTCGGCGTCGGCGTCCGCGTCCTCCGGCAGCGTGGCCCTCAGCCCGGCCGCCGGGCAGCTCGCCAACGGCGACACCGCCTCCGTGGGCGTGACCGTGCAGCGTGCGGGCGACAGCGGCGGCAGCGCCACCGTGTCGATCAACGGTGCGCAGGTCACGGTCAGCTGGTCGGCCACGCCGGCGGCTTCGGCCCCGTCCGGCGCCTCGGGCTCGACGGGAGCATCGGGCGCCGCTGGCCCCGGCTCGGCGGGATCGTCGCCGCCACCGGCCCGGCGTCACCACCGGCCGACCTCGGGCGGCTCGCCAGCTCCGGCCGGATCCTGACCGCCGATCCGGTGGCGGACCAGGCGTGTGGTCTGGCCACCGGATCGGCCGCAGTCATTAGGGTGGTGGCGTGAAGGCTGCCATCGAGACGCGAACCGCGCTGGTCCGGCGCGCGCGCCGCATCAACCGCGTGCTGATCGAGCTCTACCCGGAAGTGCACACCGAGCTCCATTTCGGTTCGCCGCTCGAACTGCTCGTGGCCACCATCTTGTCCGCGCAGACCACCGATATCCGGGTCAACCTGGTCACCCCGGCCCTGTTCGCGCGGTACCAGACGGCCGCCGACTACGCGGGGGCGGACCGGGCCGAGCTGGAGAAGATGATCCAGTCGACCGGCTTCTTCCGGGCCAAGACCAACAGCCTGATCGGGCTGGGCCAGGCGCTGTGCGAGCGGTTCGGCGGCGAGGTGCCCAACAAGCTGGCCGATCTGGTCACGCTGCCGGGCGTGGGCCGCAAGACGGCCAACGTGGTGCTGGGCAACGCCTTCGGCATCCCCGGCATCACCGTGGACACCCACTTCGGCCGGCTGGCCCGCCGGTTCGGCTGGACCACCAGCACCGACCCGGTCAAGGTCGAGGAGGAGGTCGGCTCGCTGTTCCCGCGCAAGGAGTGGACCGACCTGTCGCACCGGATGATCTGGCATGGCCGCCGGGTCTGCCATTCCCGCAAGCCCGCCTGCGGGGCCTGCGCGCTGGCCCGGCTCTGCCCGTCCTACGGTGAGGGACCGACCGACCCGGTGGAGGCGGCCAAGCTCGTCAAGACCGGGCCGTTCTCGTGACGTCGGCCGCGGCGGCGCGCCCCGATGACCGGCCGCCCGCGCCGCGCTGGCTGACCGACCTGGCCGCCGCCGCGACCGAGATGGACGTGGTGCCGCCGCTGCGGCCGCCCGCGACCGGCGGGCGCCCCTCAGCGGTGCTGGTCCTGTTCGCTGACGGGCCGGCCCCGACCTGCTGTTCATCGAGCGCAGTCAGCGGCTCCGGCAGCACGCCGGGCAGCCAGCCTTCCCGGGCGGTGTCATCGAGCCGTCCGACGGCGGCCCGGTCGCGGCCGCCCTGCGCGAGGCGGCCGAGGAAGCCGGGGTCGTCCCGGACGGCGTGGAGATCCTGGCCACCCTGCCCGAGCTGTACATCGTGCGCAGCGGCTTCCGGGTCGTGCCCGTGCTGGGCTGGTGGCACACGCCGGGCCCGGTGTCGGCGGTGGACCCCCGTGAGGTGGCGGCGGTGGAGCGGATCAGCGTGGCCGAACTGGCCGATCCGGCCACCCGGGTGACAGTTCGGTTGCCGGGCCGGATGGCCGGTCCCGGGTTCCGGGTCAAGGGTCTGCTCATATGGGGTTTCACAGCGGCCCTGGTAGATCGCCTGCTGGCGCTGGGTGGGTGGGAAGTCCCGTGGGATCGCGGGGTCGTGCAAGAGATCCAGGCCGACGGCGGACCGGGTGAACTGTTCCCGGGTACTCAGGATGGCCCGCTACCGTAAAGCTCGTGCACGCTGATCTGCTGGACCTGGCGCTGCTGGTGATCGCGGCCGCGTTCGCGGTGTCCGGGTACCGGCAAGGGTTCATCGTGGGGTCGCTGAGCTTCGCCGGTTTCCTCGGCGGGGCCGTGATCGGGGCCCTGTTCGCGCCCGGGATCTCCCGTGACCTGGTCGGTGGCCAGAACCAGCAGGACCTGGTGGCGGTGGTGCTGCTGGTGCTGCTGGCCATCATCGGCCAGTTCGCCGCGTCGGCCATCGGCACCGCGTTGCGCTCCCATATCAGCTGGCGCCCGGCCGCCTTCGTGGACAGCGTCGGGGGTGCGGCCGTCAGCGTGCTGTCGGTGCTGCTCATCGCCTGGGTCATCGGGTCGGTGCTGGTGGCCTCCCCGTTCAGCGGGGTGGTGTCCCAGGTCAACGACTCGGCGGTGCTGCGCACGGTGGACCGGCTGATGCCGAGCGTGGCCCGGACCATGTTCTCCGACTTCCGCCGGCTGCTGGCCAGCGGGCCGTTCCCCGAGGTGTTCAGCGGGATCGGCGCCGCCCACGCGCTGTCGGTGGCCCCCGGCGATCCGGCGATTGTCCAGAGCGCCGGCTACCAGGACGCCACCAACCGGGTGTTCAAGGTCAAGGGGACCGCGCCCAGCTGCTCCCGGGTCATCGAGGGGTCCGGGTTCGTCTACGCCCCGCAGCACATCCTCACCAACGCCCACGTGGTGGCCGGGGTGACCCAGGGCCTGGAGGTCTTCTCCAAGACTGGCCAGGCCTACCAGGCCTCGGTGGTCTTCTACGACCCGCAGGTGGACATCGCCGTGCTGTACGTGCCCGGCCTGAACCTGGCCCCGCTCAGCTTCGCGGGCCAGGCCCAGATGGGCACGAACGCGGTGGTGGCCGGATACCCGCTGGATCACAGCTTCACCCAGGTGCCGGCCCGGATCGGCGGCATCCAGGACGCCACCGGCCCCGACATCTACCAGACCAGCCAGGTCACCCGGCAGATCTACGAGATCAAGGCCAGCGTCGAGCCCGGCAACTCCGGCGGCCCGCTGATCTCCGCCAACGGCAGCGTGTACGGGGTGGTGTTCGCGGCCGCGGTCGGGGTCTCGGACACCGGCTTCGTGCTCACCGCCGCCGAAGTCGCGGCCGATGCCCACGCCGGCCGGGGCAGCACCGTCCCCGTCTCCACCGAAGGCTGCGATTAGTGGCGGTCCCCGCCGCCGCGGCCGGGTCCTGGATGCTCGGTGACCTGACCGTGCACCGGCTCGGCTTCGGCGCCATGCGGCTGACCGGCCACCGTCCGCGCGGGGCCGACGCCCCCACGGCCCGCGACCAGTCCATCGCCGTGCTGCGCCGGGCGGTCGAGCTCGGCGTCAACCACATCGACACCGCCGCGTTCTACTTCTCCACGCTCCGCTCGGCCAACGAGCTCATCAATACCGCGCTCGCGCCCTACCCCGATGACCTGGTCATCGTGACCAAGGTCGGCCCCGGCCGGGACCCCTGGGGCCAGTGGTACACGGCCACCCCGGACCAGCTCCGGGGCCAGGTCGAGGAGAACCTCCGCCAGCTCGGCCGCGACCACCTCGACGTGGTCAACCTGCGCCGCATGGGCCAGGACTCGATCGCCGAGCACTTCGGCGCCCTGGCCGAGCTCCAGCAGGCGGGCCTGATCCGCCACCTGGGCATCTCCGACGTCACCGTCAAGCACCTGGACGAGGCTCAAGCCATCGCGCCGGTGGTCTGCGTCCAGAACCGCTTCGGCCTCGACGACCCCACCCACGCCGACGTCCTGCCGCCTGCGGCGACCGTGGCCTCGCCTTCGTCCCCTTCTTCGCCATCGCCGGCGACCGCCGTTCTTCGGGCGGGGCCAGCGACGCCTCCGGGGCCCTGGCCGAGGTGGCCCGGCGGCACGGCGCCACCGCGGCCCAGGTCCGCCTGGCCTGGACCCTGGCCCAGGGCCCGCACGTCCTGGCCATCCCCGGCACCGGCGACCCCGGGCACCTGGACCAGAACGTCGCCGCGGCCGTCCTCCAGCTCACCGCCGAAGACCTGGCCCGGCTCAGCTCCGCGGTCTGAGTTCGGGGCTCAGGGCGTCGGCGGGCACCGTGCCCAGGCCGTCGCGCTCAACGTCGTCCGCCAGCGTCCCCACCGCCGCTGCCAGCTGAGCCACCGGGACCCCGTGCGGATCGGTGCCCGCGTAGGGACTGATCCGGGCCGCGCCCCGGCGCAACAGCGTGACCGCGCCGGTGGCGTTGCCGCGGCGGGCGTGGGTCAGTCCCACGGCCAGCTGGGCCAGCCCCTGCCAGAAGTCGCGCTCCTCCGGCGGCGCCGCCTTCCACGAAGCCTCCAGCACCTCATGGGCGTGGAACGGCCGTCCCTCGTCGATCATCTGCTGGGCGAGAGCCAGGCTCTCGTCCGGTGGAAGCAACAGGTCATCGGGCACCCGCGGCTCCCCGGCCCCAGCATCCCGTGGCAGCGGCCGCCCCAGCCCATCCCGCGGCCGGGCATTACGAGGGCGCCCGGCCGCGTCGCGGTCCCGGGCACCCGCCGGGCTCATCGCTCCGGCTCGGGGTCCAGCAGCCAGCCGACCAGCTCGTCGTCGAAGCGGGTGACCTGTTCCTCGTGCGGGTAGTGGCCGGCGCCGTCGAGCATGCGCCAGCGGTAGGAGCCCTCGACGTGGCGGCCGGCGCCACGGGCGATGCCCGGCGTGACCCGGGTGTCCAGGGCTCCGTGGATCTGCAGGGTGGGCGCGGCGATCGGGACCCGCATCCGCTGCATGTAGCGCAGGCCGTCCGGGCGCAGGGTGGAGCGGAAGAACCAGCGGTAGTACTCCAGCGCCGAGTGGGCCGCGGACGGGATGCGCATGGCCCGGCGGTAGATCAGCTCGGTCTCGGGGTCGGGCCAGCCCGGGCCGGACCACTCGGCCAGCATCCGGCCCACCAGCTCGGCGTCGTCCCGGACCAGCTGGCGCTCGGGCAGCATGGGTACCTGGAAGGTCAGCAGGTGGCCGTTGCGGCCGCGGTGGCTGAGCGGCTCCGAGAACAGGGCGCCGCGGGCCCGCAGCGGGTGCGCGACCGAGACCGCCGCCAGCCGCCGCACCGTCTTGGGGAAGTAGGCGCCGACCGTCCAGGCCACCAGGCCGCCCCAGTCGTGGCCCACGATCACCGCGTTGGCCTCGCCCAGGGCGCGGACCAGGCCGGCCACGTCGGCGGCCGCGGTGACCAGGTCGTAGCCGCGGGGCGGTTTGTCGCTGCCACCGTAGCCGCGCAGGTCGGCGGCGACGGCCCGGAAACCGGCGGCGGGCAGCGACACCAGTTGCTGGCGCCAGGTCCACCAGAACTCGGGGAAGCCGTGCAGCAGCAGCACCAGCGGGCCGTCACCGGCTTCGGCGACGTGCAGCCGGGTGCCGTTGGCGCTGATCGACCGGTGGGTCCACGGCCCGTCGATGTGGATCGGCGAGTCGGCGGTGCTGGTCATCGCGGCCCGTTCACTGCTGACTGGGGGCGGCGATTTCCGGCTGCTTGTCGCTGCTGCGGAGCGCGGTGATGGTTTCCTGCACGCTGGTCCGGGTCGTGCGCAGGCCGGTCACCCCGCGGACGCGCAGGATGGCCACGAGCGCGGCCAGGCCGATGAGCAGCAGGCACACGCCCGCGACGATCAGGAACGACGCCCAGGACCAGATGCCCAGGGTCATCAGGCCGTAGGCGAACGCGAAGCAGAGCAGGACCAGCATCAGGCAGGCGACGAAGGCGGACATGGCGAGCAGGACCACCGCCACCGCGACCCGCTTGAGGTCGCCCCGCAGCTCGATCTTGGCCAGGCTGATCTCGCCCCGGATCAGCTGGGAGATGTCCTTGGCGGCCAGGGCTACGAGGTCACCCAGCGACTGGTCGCTGCCGGCCGGCCGCGACGTTCCGGTCTGGGTCATCGTTGTCTCTCCCTCGTGCGCTGGCGTCTCCCGGTCAAGGCTAGCGGGCACGCTCGCGATCCTCGGCGTGATACGCGCCGCAAACAGATCATTATGCCGAAGGTTGGTGGGCTGGGGTTCCGGCCCATCCCCTGGGCGGCCTGAGCCGCGGGGGACGGGCCGGAACCCAGCTGGTCAGTCTTCCGACTTGGCCGTGGGCAGTTTCTCCGAGATCAGGTCCATCACCGTGCTGTCGGTCAGCGTGGTGACGTCACCCAGCGACCGGTGCTCGGCCACGTCCTGCAGCAGCCGCCGCATGATCTTGCCGGACCGGGTCTTGGGCAGCTCCGGCACGACCATGACCTGCCGCGGCCGGGCGATCGGCCCGAGAGCGGTGGCCACGTGCTGGCGTAGCTCCTTGACCAGTTCGTCGCCGCCCTCGGCGCCGTCGCCGCGCAGGATCACGAACGCCACGATGGCCTGGCCGGTGACCGGGTCGGACGCGCCGACCACGGCCGCCTCGGCCACCTTGGGGTTCGACACCAGGGCCGACTCGACCTCGGTGGTGGAGATGTTGTGGCCGGAGACCAGCATCACGTCGTCCACCCGGCCGAGCAGCCACAGGTCGCCGTCGGAGTCCTTCTTGGCCCCGTCGCCGGCGAAGTAGAGGCCGTCGAACTTGGACCAGTAGGTCTTGATGTACCGCTCGTCGTCGCCCCAGATGGTGCGGAGCATGGACGGCCAGGGCTCCCTCAGGACCAGGAAGCCGCCGCCGCCGTCGGGCACGCTCTGGGCCTGGTCGTCGACCACATCGGCCACCACCCCCGGCAGCGCCCGCATGGCCGCGCCCGGCTTGCCCGCGGTGACGCCGGGCAGCGGGCTGATCATGATCGACCCGGTCTCGGTCTGCCACCAGGTGTCGACCACCGGGCAGCGGCCGCCGCCGATGAACTCCCGGTACCAGACGTAGGCCTCGGGGTTGATCGGCTCACCCACCGAGCCGAGCAGCCGCAGGCTGGACAGGTCGTACTTGGCCGGGATGTCCTCGCCCCACTTCATGAACATCCGGATCACGGTGGGCGCGCAGTACAAGATGGTCACCTTGTACTTGTTGATGAGCTCCCACCAGCGGCCGCGGTCCGGGGTGTCCGGCGTCCCCTCGTACATGACCGAGGTCGCGCCGTTGGCCAGCGGGCCGTACACGATGTAGGAGTGGCCGGTGACCCAGCCGATGTCGGCGGCCGTCCAGAAGATGTCGGTCTCCGGCTTGATGTCGAAGACCTCGTAGTGGGTCCAGGACACGCCGGTGAGGTAGCCACCGGTGGTGTGCAGGATGCCCTTGGGCTTGGCCGTGGTGCCCGAGGTGTACATCACGTACAGCGGGTGCTCGGCGTCGTGGGCCTCGGCCGTGTGCTCGGCCGACTGCGCGGTCGACCACGTCGTGCCACCACACGTCGCGGCCCTCGGTCCAGTCCACGTCCTGACCGGTCCGCCGGACCACCAGCACGTTGCGCACGTCGGGGCAGCTCTTCAGCGCCTCGTCGACCGCGGGCTTGAGCGCGCTGGGGTTGCCGCGCCGGTAGCCGCCGTCGGAGGTGATGACCAGGTGGGCGTCGCAGTCCTGGATCCGGGTGCTGAGCGCGTCCGAGGAGAACCCGCCGAACACCACCATGTGCGGTGCCCCCAGCCGGGCGCAGGCCAGCATGGCCACCACGGTCTCCGGGATCATCGGCATGTAGATCGCCACCCGGTCGCCCTTGTTCACGCCGAGCTCGGTCAGCGCGTTGGCGGCCCGGCAGACCTCGTCCTTCAGGTCCGAGTAGGTGATGGTCCGCTGGTCGCCGGGCTCACCTTCCCAGTGGAAGGCCACCTTGTCGCCCTTGCCCGCGGCCACGTGCCGGTCCACGCAGTTGACGGCGACGTTGAGCTTGCCGCCCACGAACCACTTGGCGAACGGCGGGTTGGACCAGTCGAGCACCTGGGTCCAGGGCTCGTCCCACTGCAGCCGCTCGGCGGCCCGCTCCCAGAAGGCGAGCCGGTCGCTCTCGGCCTCGGCGTAGGCGTCGGCGGTGACGTTGGCGTGAGCCGCGAGTTCCGGCGGCGGGTCGAACCGGCGATTTTCCTGCAGCAGATTGGAAAGGGTCTCTTTGGTCAACGCTGACTCCGTTCTCGCGACTCGCGGCTTTTGCGGCTTTGCACATTTGTCGGCGGGTAATTGTTTCACCGATGCGATGAAATAAATCCCTCCTTGCCGCGGCCATACGGTTTTGCGTGGGCGGCCCGGCGCCTCATCGCGTCCGGTCCACCTCGGCATCATCATCGTTCGTACGGCACAAGTTCATCGCTAACGTTCGCAGCACGCAAGAGTGACCGGTCCGCCGCGCGCCGAACGTCGGCGCAGGTCGGCCGGAGCATGCCCGGTCGTTCCGCTGAGCGGCGACCTGATTGCGGACGGTGATGGCAGGCGGTGCGGCCGGGCCACGGTGAGCGGCGGCGGCCGACATGCGAACGGCGCCCCCGGAGGAGCGCCGTCGCATGCACTGTGTGCCCGGGTACCAAGCGCGCCTCCTGCCCCGGCCTGTTATGCGGAGCTGGTCGCGCGTGGGTTCCTGACCGACGTGCCCGGACGTTTCGGTGTCCGTGAGTCCTTTCTACGACGAACACCGGACCTTGGAAAGACCCTGGCCGTCACCAATTCGTGACGTCTATCTGTGGGTGCGATTACATGCCGTGAACTGGTGGTTGGAGGTCCGGCCGCTCGGGCTCACCGCGGCCCGGCGGCATGGTGAACATCTGGATCGGCCAGCCGCGCCGGGCCGCCTCCCGCCGCAGGGCCCGGTCCGGGTTGACCGCGGTGGGATGGCCGACCGCCTCCAGCATGGGCAGGTCAGTGACGGAATCGCTGTAGGCGTAGGACCCGGCCAGGTCGTAGCCCCGGGCCGCGGCCAGTTCGTGGATCTTGGTCGCCTTGGCCGCGCCGAAGGCGTAGAACGCCACGTCGCCGGTGTACCGGCCGTCGGCGATGACCATCTCGGTGGCGATGACGGTGTCGGCCCCGAGCAGTTCGGCGATCGGGTCCACCACCTCGTGGCCGGACGCGCTGACCACGATGACGTCCCGGCCCGCGGCGTGATGCTCGGCCACCAGGGTCCGGGCTTCCTGGTACAGGTGCGGGACGATGATGGCGTCCAGGTTGGCCCGGACGATCTCCCGGACCGCGTCGGCGGGCCAGCCCCGGCACACCCGGCTCACCTGGCTGCGGATGCGCTCCATCCGGACCTGGCCCGCGCCCGCCCGCTTGAACACCGCCTGGGCGAAGCTGCCGCGGATCATCGTGCCCCGCGAAATCAGCCCGTGCCGGTAGAAGGGACGGGAGAAGGCCAGCGTGCTCGACCGGGAGATGAGGGTCTTGTCGAGATCAAAGAATGCCGCCGTGTGCTTGGTCATCTCCCCGCCCGGGCTGTCCAGATGAGTCCTCGGCCGTACTATCCAGATCAGGCTCCCTATGCTGTAATTCTTGTGCCAACGAAAGTTCCGCCGATGCCCGGTTGTGCTTCGCCGTGTGCGTCATCGGGCCCGTTTGCGGATAAGCTTCACTAGAAGGCGGTTCGGCTCCTCCCCCCCAGAGCCGGGCCGTTGGGCGGCCCTCGCTCTCCCCCCCGGCGAGGGTCGCCTCTTTTTCGCCGTCCGCCTCGTGGCCGGCGCCTTGGCCCGGTGCTCCGGCCAGCAGGGTGTCCAGCAGGGCCAGCGCCCCCGCCTTGGACAGCGGCATGTTGCCGTTTCCGCACTTGGGTGACTGGATGCAGGACGGGCAGCCCGCCTCGCACTCGCAGGCGGCGATGGCCAGCCGGGTCGCGGTCAGCCAGCGGGCGGCACTGTCGTGGCCGCGCTCGGCGAACCCGGCCCCGCCCTCGTGCCCGTCGTACACGAAGACGGTCAGCCGCCCGGTGGCCGGGTGCAGGTCGGTGGAGACCCCGCCGAGATCCCAGCGGTCGCAGGTGGCAAACAGGGGCAGCAGCCCGATCGAGGCGTGCTCGGCGGCGTGGGCGGCCCCGGGCAGGTCCACCCCGGCCCGGGCCAGCCGCTCGGCCTGGTCCTCGGAGATCGTCCACCACATGGCCCGGGTGCACAGGGTCCGGGCGGGCAGATCCAGCGGGGTCTCGCCCAGCGACCGGCCGTTGTCGGACCGGCGCCGGACGAACGAGGTGACCTGCCGGGTCACCTCGACGTCGCCGAAGCACACCTCGGCCTGGCCCCAGGCCGTCCGCTGCCGGACCCCGATCACGTCGATGTCGGTCACCTGCCGGGCCGAGGTGACATATCCGGGGTCGCCCGCCCGGACCAGGGCCGCGCCATCGTCGAGGTCCAGCGAGCGCACCAGGTAGGTCTCGCCCTGGTGCAGGTAGGTGGCGCCCTGGTGGGCCAGCATGTGCGCGGACGGCTCGTCGACCGTGCCGACCAGCCGCCCGGTGGCCTCCTCCACGATCCGGACCGGCTCGGCGCCGGCCCCGCGCAGGCTGGTCAGCCGGGACGCGCGGGCCCGGTGGGTCCAGTACCAGCCGGAAGGCCGGCAGCGCAGCATCGAGCGGCGGCACAGGTCATCCAGGACCGGGCGGGCCGCGGGCCCGAACAGATCCAGGTCCGCCATGGTCAGGGGCAGCTCGGAGGCGGCCGCGCACAGGTGCGGGGCGAGCACGTACGGGTTCTCCGGGTCGAGCACGGTGGCCTCGACCGGGTGCCGCAGGATCTCCGGATGGTGGACCAGGTAGGTGTCCAGCGGGTCGTCGCGGGCGATCAGCACCGCCACCGCGCTGCTGCCCCGCCGCCCGGCCCGGCCCGCCTGCTGCCAGAGCGAGGCCCGGGTGCCGGGCCAGCCCGCGATCAGCACCGCGTCCAGGCCGGTGATGTTGACCCCGAGCTCGAGCGCGGTCGTGGTGGCCAGCCCGGTCAGCTGACCGCCGCGGACTGCGGCCTCCACTCGGCGGCGGTCCTCGGCCAGGTAGCCGGAGCGGTAGGCCGCGACCCGGTCCGCGTGCCCGGCCGCGCCCTGCTCGGTCAGCAGCCGCTTGGTCTGCAGGGCCACCGACTCGGCGCCGCGGCGGGAGCGGACGAAGGCCAGGGTGGCCACGTCCTCGCGGACCAGCCCGGCCAGCAGCTCGGCGGCCTCGGCGGTGGCGGTCCGGCGGACCGGGGCCCCGGCCTCACCCCGGGCCTCGGTCAGCGGCGGTTCCCACATGGCGAAGGACACCGGGCCGTGCGGCGAGCCGTCGGTGACGATCTCCTCGGCGTCCAGGCCGGTGAGCTGGCGGGCGGTCGCCCCGGGCTGCCCGGCCGTGGCCGAAGCCAGCACGAAGGTGGGGGCCTGGCCGTCCGGGGCGTAGTGGGCGGCGATCCGGCGCAGGCGGCGCAGCACGTGCCCGACGTGGGAGCCGAACACGCCCTTGTAGCTGTGGCACTCGTCGACGATCACGTACCGCAGATGGCTGAAGAACCCGGACCAGCGCCGGTGCTGGGGCAGCAGCACGTGGTGCAGCATGTCCGGGTTGGTCAGCAGGTAGCCGGCGTAGGACCGGGCCCAGTCCCGGTCGCCGCGGCTGGTGTCCCCGTCCAGGGCGGCGGCCCGGACCCCGGTCAGTCCCAGCCCGCGCACCGCGGTCAGCTGGTCCGCGGCCAGGGCCTTGGTCGGCGCGATGTACAGCGCGGTGCCGCCCTCCAGCACGCCGGCCAGGGCGGGCAGCAGGTAACCCAGGGACTTGCCGGACGCGGTGCCGGTGGAGATGATCACGTGCCGGCCCGCGCGGGCGTGGCAGGCCGCGGTGACCTGGTGCGACCAGGGGGTGCGGACACCCTGGCGGCCCAGCGCCTCGATCAGCGGGCCCGGCACCCATTCCGGCCAGGCGGCCGGGACCCCGGAGCGGCCCGGGATCTCCTCCAGGTGGATGAGCCGGCCGTTGCGCTGACCCTCGCGCAGCAGGCCGTAGGCCGGGGCCGGGGTCTGAGCGGGGGCCGGCCCGGCGGGCAGCGCGCGCAGGGGCAGGCGCCGGCGGACCGCGGCCGCGGCCGGAGCCCAGGCCGCGCGCGGACCCGCGCCGCCTACTGGGTCACTCGGGACGGGCGTGATGGAAGCCACGGTTTTTCAGTGTCCCATCTGAGGCCGGGGCGTGCCGGGCACCTGGAATTCGTATAGACATGACACCGGAGCGTGGTTGAATGCCCCGAGGATCAACCCATGTCCCGGGTCCGCTGGACCGCGTGACACGAGCGGGACGCCCCGACGACGACTGCATGGCGCTGGAGGATTTTGTGGAACTGAAGCTGGGTCACCACACCAAGGACGGCATCGAAGTCGTCGATGTTGAAGGCGAGATCGACGTGTACACCGCACCGCGGCTCCGGGAGCTGCTGATCGATCTGGTCAACAAGAACAATTACAACCTTGTCGTGAATATGGAGCGAGTCGAATTCCTCGACTCTACCGGCCTTGGCGTCCTCGTCGGCGGATTGAAGCGTGTCCGCGCCTACGACGGTTCGCTCGACCTGGTCTGCACCCAGGAGCGGATCCTCAAGATCTTCCGGATCACCGGGCTGACCAAGGTCTTCGGCATCCACGACACCGTGGACGAGGCCATCGCCGCCCGCAAGTCCGAGAAGTAGGAGCGGCTGGCGATCACTGGTGATGGCCACAGTTGAAGTCGAGTTCACAGCGCTGCCCGCGCACGTTCGCACGGCGCGGCTGGTCGCCACGGCCGTGGCCCGCCGCAGCGGCGTGGCCGAGGCCCTGCTGGACGAGGTCCGGCTCGCCGTCGGCGAGGCCTGCTCACGGGCGGTCGAGGCCCATCGGCGGCACTGCCCGACGGAGCCGGTCAAGATCGAGCTGACCGACCGGGGTGACCGGTTCGAGGTGGTGGTGAGCGACGCGGCCCCACCGGAACCGGGTCCCGACCAGAGCGGCTTCGCGCCCGTCATGGACACGGCCACGGTCTCGGCGTCCAACGGGAGTAACGGCGCACCGTTCCATCCGGTTCCCGCCGAGACCCGCGACGCGGCGTTCCCGGCCGCGTTCGGCCTGGCGGTGATCTCCGGCCTGGCCGACGACGTGCAAGTCTCGTCCACGGAGTCGGGTCTCAGCGTCCGGATGAGCTGGCCCGCCGCCCCGGAGACCAGCTAGCCGACGTCACCCGGGTCTCCCGGGTTCTGATCTGCCGCCGGGCGGCCCGGCCACCCGGCGTCCCGCGGGCCAGGCGTTCCATTCACCGCCTGGCCCGCGCCGCTACTCCCTCTGACTGCCCGCGGCGCCTGGGGCTGCCCGCGCCGGCCGGGCTGCCCCCGCCGGCCCGGCCTGCCTGCGCACATCCGCCCCTCGGCCCCAGCCGCCGGGCCGCGGCCCCGCGTCAGAGCGGCCGCCCGCGCCATCCGGCCCCAGCCGCCGCATCGGCCGGTTCCCGCCACTCTGGCCACACCGCTCACACCAGTGAAAACGCCCACCAGGGGTCACACCACTCACCGCATCCTGGCGCACATACCGGGTGGAATTGTGTCTTTTTGATAGCGCCGTTATAACAGAAGAGTCTCTAACCTGTTAGGAACGGCGTCGTCTTTACCATTACTGCCTGCGCTGCGTAGACTCCCGCCACTGTATTGATGGCCTTACTACTCAGTAGGCCACCTGCCCGGCGCCGGGCGCGGCGGATCGCCGTCCCCGGGAGCGAGCGAGGGCGCGGCCAGTGCGGTGAACTCACGCACGGCTGCCCGGCACGCGAAATGCCTGGTATGAGGGTCAAGGAGGACTTGAATTGTCAAGGCTTAACGCCGTGGCCGCGGCGGCTGGGCCCGTCAGCGTAAAGGGCCTGAACCTGTATCTGATCATCATCGCCGGGGTGGTGGCGCTGCTGGCTCTGGGCACGGCCCTGCGGCTGGTCCGTGAGGTGCTGGCCTCGAGCAAGGGCACCGAGCGGATGCAGGAGATCTCGCTGGCGGTCCAGGAAGGAGCGGCCGCCTATCTGCGGCGGCAGTTCCGGACGCTGGGCGTCTTCGTCTTCATCATCTTCTTCATCCTGCTGCTGCTACCGGCCGACGACACCGCCGTCCGCTGGGGCCGGAGCGGGTTCTTCCTGCTCGGCGCCTTGTTCTCCGGCCTGACCGGGTTCACCGGCATGTGGCTGTGTGTCCGCGGCAACGTCCGGGTGGCCGCGGCGGCCCGTGAGAGCGGCTACAACCGCGCGATGCGGATCGCCTTCCGGACCGGCGGCGTCGCGGGCATGTTCACCGTGGGCCTGGGCCTGCTCGGCGCGACGATCGTGGTGCTGATCTACAAGGGCAACGCGCCTGAGGTGCTGGAGGGCTTTGGCTTCGGCGCCGCCCTGCTGGCCATGTTCATGCGTGTCGGTGGCGGTATCTACACCAAGGCCGCCGACGTCGGCGCGGACCTGGTCGGCAAGGTCGAGCAGGGCATCCCCGAGGACGACCCGCGCAACGCGGCCACCATCGCCGACAACGTCGGTGACAACGTGGGTGACTGCGCCGGCATGGCCGCCGACCTGTTCGAGTCCTACTCGGTGATGCTCGTCGCGTCGCTGATCCTCGGCAAAGCGGCCTTCGGTAATTATGGTCTGGTCCTGCCGCTGTTCATCCCGGCCATCGGCATCGTCACCGCGATCATCGGTATCTTCCTGGTCCGGCCGCGGACCAGCGACCGCAGCGGGATGACCGCGATCAACCGGGGCTTCTTCATCTCGGCCGGGCTGTCGGTCATCGGTGTGGCCGTCGCCTGCTTCACCTACCTGCCCAGCAAGTTCAGCTCGCTCAAGGGCGTCGCCGACAGCGGCATCCTGCGCTACAACGGCGACCCGCGCTGGATCGCGTTCGGCGCCATCCTGATCGGCATCGTCCTGGCCAGCACCATCCAGCTGCTGACCGGGTACTTCACCGAGACCAACCGGCGCCCGGTCAAGGACATCGGCGAGAGCTCGCTGACCGGTGCCGCCACCGTCATCCTGTCCGGTATCTCCACCGGCCTGGAGTCCGCGGTGTACTCGGCCCTGCTGATCGCGGCCGCGGTGTTCGGCGGGTTCCTGCTCGGTACCGGCAACGCCACGGTGGCCCTGTTCGCGGTGGCCATGGCCGGCATCGGCCTGCTGACCACGGTCGGCGTCATCGTGTCGATGGACTCCTTCGGCCCGGTCACCGACAACGCCCAGGGCATCGCCGAGATGTCCGGCGACGTCGACGGCGAGGGCGCGCAGATCCTGACCAACCTGGACGCCATCGGCAACACCACCAAGGCCATCACCAAGGGCATCGCGATCGCGACCGCGGTACTGGCCGCGACCGCCCTGTTCGGCTCGTTCAAGGACACGGTGCAGACCGCGCTGGGCAAGGCCTCCGGCTCGTTCAGCCTGTCGGTGGACCGGCCCAACGTCCTGGTCGGCCTGATCATCGGCGCGGCCGTGGTGTTCATGTTCTCCAGCCTGCTGATCATGGCGGTCGGCCGGGCCGCCCAGCGGGTCGTGCTCGAGGTCCGCAACCAGTTCCGCGAGCACCCGGGGATCATGGAGGGCACCGAGACGCCGGAGTACGGGCGTGTGGTGGACATCTGCACCAAGGACTCGCTGCGGGAGCTGGCCACCCCCGGCCTGCTGGCCGTGCTGACCCCGATCGCGGTCGGCTTCGCGCTCGGCTACGCGCCGCTCGGCTCGCTGCTGGCCGGGGCCATCGCCGCCGGTGTCCTGATGGCCGTGTTCCTGGCCAACTCCGGTGGGGCCTGGGACAACGCCAAGAAGCTGGTCGAGGACGGTAACTACGGCGGCAAGGGCTCCGACGCCCACGAGGCCACCATCATCGGTGACACGGTCGGTGACCCGTTCAAGGACACCGCCGGCCCGGCCATCAACCCGCTGCTCAAGGTGATGAACCTGGTCTCGCTGCTGATCGCGACCAGCGTGGTCAAGTACGCCGACAACACCGGTCTCCGGATCGGCGTCGCGCTGGCCGCGGTGATCATCATCGTCGGCGCGATCCTGTTCTCCAAGCGCCGTGGGTCCGGGATGGGCGACGGCGACGGGGCCAGCACCGAGGTGGCCGGCTCCGTCGACGCGATCACCCCGGCGCCGGAGGTTACGGTCCCGACCGGTGCCGAGACGATCGAGGTCGTCGAGGTCGACGTGGTCGAGACCGTCACTCCGGAGGAGCCGGGCGCCGTCAACGGCCAGGGCTCGTCCACGGTGCCGAAGGGGTCCGGTACGGACTCCTGACCGGCAGTACCGCCAAAAGGGGCGGGTCAGCGTCATCCGGCGCTGGCCCGCCCCTTCGCGGTTTGGCTCTGCTGTTCGGCCTGGCTGGCGGCTGGGCTCAGGCCTCGGTGTCGGCGGCTTCCACTTCGTCGCTGGAGATGCCGAGCAGGTACAGCACGGTGTCCAGGTAGGGCAGGCTCAGCGCGGTGTCGGCCGCGTCCCGGACCACCGGCTTGGCGTTGAACGCGACGCCCAGCCCGGCCGCCGCGATCATGTCCAGGTCGTTGGCGCCGTCGCCGACCGCGACCGTCTGGCTGAGCGGCACCCCGGCCCGGTCCGCGAACCGGCCCAGCGCGGCCGCCTTGCCCGCGCGGTCGATGACCGGCCCGGACACCCGCCCGGTCAGCTTGCCGTCCTTGGTTTCGAGCACGTTGGCGGCCACGTAGTCGATGCCCAGCTCGGCGGCCAGCGGGTCGATGATCTGGGTGAAGCCGCCGCTGACGATCCCGCACCGGTAGCCCAGCCGCTTCAGCGTCCGGATCAGCGTGCGGGCCCCGGGGGTGAGCCGGAGCGCGTGCCGCACGTCGGCCAGCACGTCGTAGTCGAGCCCGGCCAGCAGGGCCACCCGCTCCCGCAGCGACCCCTCGAAGTCCAGCTCGCCGCGCATGGTGGCCTCGGTGACCTTGGCCACCTCGGCCGCGCAGCCGGCCCGGTCGGCCAGCAGGTCGATGACCTCGTCCTGGATGAGCGTGGAGTCCACGTCCATCACGATCAGCCGCATGGCCCGCCGCTGCAGCCCGCCGCGCTGGACGGCCACGTCCACGTGCTGCTGGACCGCCTCCCGGGACAGTTCGGACCGCAGGGTGGCCGGGTCGGCCCCGGACACGTCCAGTTCCACGCAGGTCACCGGGTCCTGGGCCAGCCGGGTGATCCGGTCGATGTTGGCCCCGCTGGCCGCGATCCGGCCGGTGATGGCGTTGATGGCGGCCGGGGACAGCGGGCTGCCCAGCAGCGACACGTGCAGCCGCCCGCGCCGCCGCGGCGGGTCCGAGGAGCCGGTGGTGATCTCGGCCTCCAGCCCGAGGTCGGCGGCCAGGGCACTGATCTTCCGGTGAATGGCGGTCAGATCCGGCGGGCCAGCCGACGCGCACAGCACCCCGAGCACCAGGTGGCCGCGGATGACCACCTGCTCGATGTCCAGCACGCTCAGCTCGTGCCCGGACAGGGCGCCGAACAGGCGGGAGGTGACCCCGGGGCGATCCCGCCCGGTCAGGGTGATCAGCAGCGTCGTACGCATGGCATTCATCGCGCCAGTAACGCTACCGGGCCCCGGCCCCACCCGGACCGCTGGCCGCCTCCCCGCCCCCTGTGAGATGCCGCTCGTTCACCGTGAGGGCCGACTCCGGCCAGTAGCCCCATCAAGCTCTCCAGCCACAGGGTCAATCAAGGCGATTGCGCATTCACCCCGAATCTATTGGGGGTAAATGCGCAATCGCCTGAAAAGGGCCAGCGCTGCGGCAGGGCCGAAGCGCCGGTTCAGGGGAGCAGCAGGTGGACGTCGCCGAACTCGTGCCAGAGGTAGCGGCCGGCGATGGCCGCCTCGTAGCACCGGCCGAGCAGGTCCGGGCCGGCGAACGCGGCCAGCATGCGCAGGTGCGACGAGCGGGGCTCGTGCAGGCCGGTCAGCAGGCCGTCGACGGCCAGCAGGGGGACGTCGGGGGTGACGATGTGGCTGGTCCAGCCGGCCGACGCCGCGACCATGCCGTCCCCGGCGGGCTCGGCCCGGGCCGCGGTCTCCAGGGCGCGGACCACGGTGGTCCCGGCCGCGATGACCCGGCCGCCGGTCCGCCGGGTCAGGTTGACCAGCCGGGCGGTGGCGGGCGGGACGTCGAACGGCTCCGGGTACGGCTCCTCGTCGCCTTCCAGCGAGGAAACCCCGGTGTCCAGGGTCAGCGGGGCGAACGTGATCCCCCCGGCGACCAGCCGGGTCACCACCTCGGGGGAGAACGGCCGGCTGGCGCTGGGCATCTCGGCGCTGCCGGGCCGGGTCGCGAACACCGTCTGATAGGCGTCCAGCGGCCACTGCTCCCGGACGTAGGAGTACCGGATCGGCACGCCGTGCCGCAGTAGGTACGGAACCACGGCGGTGGACAGCCGGGCCCGCCACAGGCGGCCGGTGACCCGCTCGTCCAGGATCAGCCGGGCGCCCGCGGGCAGCGCGATCGTGTCCCCGGGCTCGCCGCCCGGGTACGGGACCGTGGCCGGGCCGGTGATCGAGCGCAGCTCGACCAGCCAGCCGCCGTCCGGCCAGGCGGTGGAGAAGTGCACGGCCAGCCGCCGGGCGTCCTGGCCGCCAGGGCCCGTGATCGCGACCACCTCGGCGGGCAGGGTGCCCGAGGTGTTCACCACGATCAGGTCGCCGGGCCGCAGCAGGCCGGGCAGGTCGCCGAACCGGTGGTGGCTGATCTCGCCGGTGGTGCCCTGGCTGACCAGCAGCCGGACCCCGTCCCGGGCGGTGCCGCGGGCTTCGGGCGGGTCATGGGCCTCCAGTTCCGGAGGCAGGGTGAAGTCGATCATCATGATGGGCTCCTAGGCTCCGGATCCGGCCGTGGCGGGCAGGCCCGGCAGCAGTTCGGGGGCGCGGTAGCGGCCACTGGGCAGGCGGCCTTCGATCAGCCGCAGGAAGCCGGGCACGACCTCTTCGGGTTGCGGCCGGTCGGAGATGTCCTCGCCCGGGAACGCCTCCTGGTGCATGCGGGTGCGCAGGTCACCGGGGTCGGCCCACCAGACGCGGACACTGTTCTCCTCGGCGGCCAGCACGTTCGACGCCTGCTCCAGCGCGGCCTTGACCGCGCCGTAGCCGCCCCAGCCGGTGTAGGCCTCGACGGCGGCGTCGGAGGTGATGTTGAGGATCGCCCCGCCGTGCCGCCGCAGCGACGGCAGCAGGGCCTGGGTCAGCGCGACCGGTGCGACCACGTTGGCTTCGAACGCGGCCCGCAGCTCGTCCAGCGGGTAGTCGGCCAGCGCCGGGAGGGGGCTCGCGCCCAGCGTCCCGGCGTTGTTGACCAGCAGATACGCGCCGCCAAGGCGGTCCGCGGCCTGGATCAGGGCGGCCCGGTGGGCCGGGTCGCGAACGTCGCCGGGGATGGCGGCCACGCTGGTGCCGGGGCCCGCGGCCTGGATGGCGACCCGCGCCGTCTCCAGCTCGGCGCCGTTGCGGGCGTCGATGACGAGCGGGTGGCCGGCCGCGGCCAGCCCGGTGGCCAGCGCGCGGCCGAGCCCGCGGGAGGCGCCGGTCACGATCGCGACCCGCGAGCTGCCGGTGGCGCTGCTTCCGGTGGAGGCTTCGGTGATGTCCATGGCTTGAACGCTAGGCGCGCCGGGCGCCGGGCACATCGGGCGGCCGACCGGGCGGACCTGGGCCGATGGTCGTAGGACCGCTGGCTGATGCGCGGCCGGGGCCGCCACGGGTAACGTCGGGCCGTGACCGCAGAACCGGTGCCGCAGGCCGAGGGCGCCCGCGCGCCCGGGCCGCAGGCCGACGGCACCCGGGGGCTCGACGAGCTGTACCGGGTCAGCCAGGGCGTGCTGTCGGTGGCCCGGCAGCTGGACGTCCGGGACGTCCTGCAGGTCATCGTGCGGTCGGCCCGCTCCCTGGTCGGCGCGCGCTACGCCGCGCTGGGCGTGCCCGACAGCAACGGGTCGTTCGCCGAGTTCGTGGTGGACGGGGTGTCCGACCGCCAGTGGCGCGCGATCGGGCCGCTGCCCCGCCAGCACGGCATGCTGGGCGTGCTGCTGCGCGACGCGCGGCCGGAGCGGCTGGCCGACATCCGCACCGACCCGCGCTTCGAGGGCGGCTGGCCGTCGGCCCACCCCGAGCTGTCCGGCTTCCTCGGCGTCCCGGTCAAGGACGGCGGCGAGGTGCTGGCCATCATCTTCGCGGCCAACAAGGTGGTCCCGGACGCCGAACCGGGCGGGGTCGGGACCGAGTTCACCGCCCGCGACGAAGAGCTGCTGTCGCTGTTCGCCGCCCACGCCGCCATCGCGCTGACCAACGCCCGGCTGTCCGAGCGCAGCCGGGAGCTGTCGGTGCTGGAGGAACGGGCCCGGCTGGCCCGCGACCTGCACGACGCGGTGTCCCAGAAGCTGTTCAGCCTGCGGGCCCGGGCCCGCGCGGCCGCGGTGCTGGCCGAACGGGACCCGGCCCGGGCCGCGGTCGAGATGGAAGCGGTCGCTCAGCTGGGCGCGGACGCCCACGCCGAGCTGCGGGCGGTCATCGACGGCCTGGCCCCGCCCGAGCTGGGCGAGGCGGGCCTGGCCGAATCGCTGCGCCGGTACGCGGTGCTGGCCGGGCGCGCCCACGGGGTCACGCGTCCGGTTCTGTGCCCCGGACCTGGCTGGCCCCGGCCTGCCGGTGCTGGAGGAACAGCAGGAGGCGGCGCTGTACCGGGTGGCCCAGGAGGCCCTGCACAACGCGCTCCGGCACTCCGGGGCGCACGAGGTCACGATGACGCTGTCGCGCAGCCCGCGCCGGGTCATCCTGGAAGTGGCCGACGACGGCTGCGGGTTCGCCCCCGGCGCCGCCGGGCCGCCGGGTATCCCCGGCGGCCTGGGACTGGCCTCGATGCGGGGCCGGGCCGAGGCCGCGGGGGGCACCCTGACCATCCGCTCGGCGCCCGGCGCGGGCACCACGGTCCGGCTGGCCGTGCCGCTGCGCCGCCACCCGGCCCGGACGGAGCCGGCCCGTGGCTGACCAGCTGACCGTACTCATCGTCGACGACCACCCGGTCGTCCGGCAGGGACTGCGCGTACTGCTCGAGGTGCACGACGGCATCGAGGTGACCGGTGAGGCCGCGGACGGCCCGGAGGCCCTGGCCCTGGCCGCGCAGTTGAACCCGGACGTGATCCTGCTCGACCTGAAGCTGCCCGGGCTGGACGGCATCGCGGTCCTCTCCGAGCTGCGGGCCCGCGCCATCGCCGCCCGGGTCCTGGTTCTGACCAGCGGGAACGACCCGGCGCAGGTCACCCGGGCGCTCCAGGCGGGGGCGTCCGGCTTCCTGTACAAGGACGTGGACCCGGACGCGCTGATCCGGGCCATCCGGGCGGTCAACGACGGCAACCTGCTGCTGGCGCCGGGCGCGGCCGGCACGCTGGTCCCGGGGGCGGTCACGGCCGGGGACTGGGGTCCGGGCGGGCGGGCCGGCCGTGGCGGCCTGGCCGCACTCACCGCGCGGGAGCGTGAGGTGCTGGAGGAGATCGCCCGCGGGCGTTCCAACCGGGAGATCGCCCGCCAGTTGCAGGTGTCCGAGAAGACCGTGAAAACCCACGTCAGCTCGGTGCTGGCCAAGCTGGGCGTGCAGGACCGGACCCAGGCCGCGCTTTACGCCGTCCGGCACGCAGACGACCCCGCCTGAGGGCTCCCGCGCGGCCCTAGGTGGTCGCGCTGTGGACCAGGTGGGCGTAGACGATGATGTTGGCGTCGTAGTGCCCGGTGGCGCTGTCGAACGTCCCGCCGCAGGTGATCAGGCGCAGCCCGGGGTACCCGATCTTGCCGTAGACCTGCTGGGTCGGGAAGTTGTCCTTGGACGCCTTCTGCAGGCCGTCGACCACGAAGTTGGCCGTGATCCCGTCGGCCAGGGTCACGCCGATCTGGTCGCCCTTGGTCAGGTCCTTCAGGTAGTAGAAGACCGAAAGTCCCTGGTAGTCGTCCACGTGGCCGAGGATGACCGAGGCGCCGTCCTCACCGGGGGTCGGCCCGTACTTGTACCAGCCGGTCAGGTTGTGCACGGTCAGCGGCGGCGTCTGCACCTCGCCGTTGGTGAGCAGGCCGACCTGCTCGATCGGCGCCGACACCCCGATGGAGGGGATCTGGATCTTCACCGGGGTGGACCGGCTCAGCGCCAGCGCGGCCGGGTCGGGCTTGGCGTTGGGCACGGAACTGCCCACCGTGGACGGGGTGTACTGGGCCCCGGCCACCGTGGTCTTGGTGGTCAGGCCGTAGACCGAGACGCCCACGCCGATCACGGCCACCGCCGCGGCCGCGATCATCATGCGCAGCGGGCCCTTGCTCTTGCCCTTCCGGGCCTTCCCGCTCTGGGGGTGACCGTTGGGGGGACGACCGGGCGGCCCGGTCCGGGCCCGGTCCTGCCGGGCCCGCTCCCGCCGGGGCCGCTCATCCCAGGCCGGCAGGTCCAGAACCGTCTCGTCCACGGCTCGGCCGGCGCGGGGGTAGCTGGGGCAGGTCCTGGTCACGCCAGGCGGGCAGGTCGAAGGAGGTCTCGTCGGCGGCCTGGCGGGGCAGGTCGACCGAGGTCTCGTCCAGGGCCTGACGGGGGAGATCCACGGACGTCTCGTCCGGGGCCCACCGCTGCCGGGCCCGCTGCGGCCTGTGCGGCTGCGGCTCCGGCCTGCGCCGTTCGGGCTGGTGCTGCTGCCCGGCCGGGGGGCCGGACCGGGCCAGGCCGGAAGATCGAGGGAGGTCTCGTCGGCGGCCTGGCGGGGCAGGTCGACCGACGTCTCGTCCAGGGCGGGCCGGGCCAGGTCCACGGACGTCTCCTCCGCGGCCCGCCGCGGAGACTGCTCGTACCGGCCCGGCTCGTACTGGCCCCGCGCGTACTGGGCTGGCTCGTACTGGCGCGGCTCATGCTGGCCTGGCTCGGGCTGGGCCGACTCATACTGGTCCGGCTCGTACCGCTCCCGCCTGTACTCGCCCCGCTCGTACTGGCCCGGCTCATACGAGGTAGGCCCATACTGAGCTGGCTCGGGCTGAGGCGACTCATACTGGGCCGGCGCATACGAGGCGGGCCCGTACTGGGCTGGCTCGGGCTCGGGTTGAGGCGGGTCGCGCCAGGCCGGGAGATCCGGGGACGTCTCGTCCCGGGCGTGCCTGCGCCGGGCTTGCTCGGTCAGGTCGCGATCGGGCCGGTCGCGATCGGGCCAGGCACGATCGGGCCAGGCACGATCGGCCTGGTCCTGGGGAGGCCAATTCTGGTCAGGCCAGGGCTGCTCATCCGGGGCTGAATCGCGCCGGTGGCGACCGCTGGACATCACAGCTCCTGTTCCGAGACGACGACGGGCACGGCATCAAAGCAGCTCACACCGGTCTCATTAGTGACAGGACCGGCTGACCCAGGTTAATCCTCCGGATATACCCCAAGCTGCTGATTCAACCGAATGGCAGACATGCGACGACCCGGTAAGGGCCCCAGTCCCTGCTCTGGGGCCCTTACCGGGTCTAAGCCAGCGTGGCTGGCGATGTCACCGCGAACGTCAGGCGGACGCCTGGGCCTTGCGGTAGCGGCGGTAGGCGAGGAAGCCGATGCCACCCGCGGCCACGGCCGCAGCCGCGCCACCCGCAGCCATCGGGGTGTCGCTGCCACCCTTGGTGCTACCGCCACCACCGGTGCCGGCGCCACCGACCGGGAGCACACCCGCGGACGGGCTGCTGGTCGCCACCGGGGTGACCGAGCCGGCCGGGGCCGGAGGCGCCGTCGGCACGGCCGTGGTCGTGGTCGGGACCACGCTCGGGGTCGGGCTGGCCGGCGGCGTGGTCGGCGTGGTCGGCGGGGTGGTGGTGGGCGGCGGGGTCGTGTGCTGGCAGGTGCAGGTCGGCACCCGGCTCGGGTGCGGTCGGAACCGCGGTCGGGGTGCCCAGAGCCACAGCTGCTGTCCGGCTTGTTGCAGGTGACGGCACGCCGATGCTGCTGCTGCTGAACACCACCGTCGACCCAGCGGCCAGAAGCGGGACGCTGAGCGCGGCGGTGGCCATCAGCTTGCGAGGACGGTTCTGCAGGAAGTTCATGTAATCCCGCTCCATTTCTGTCTGCTTATTCCGGTGGGCCTTCGCTCTGCGCGATCCAGCGGCCCGGCAGCAGGGCCGGTGGCGCAACACAGAGTTACAAGCCAACTACGTACGCGAACTCACGACACATCAGCGTCTACCGGGTGTATCGATTGCATAGGGTGATACGTCCGGAAGCTGTGACGCCCTTCCCCTTACCGCGAGAAGCGTTCTGTCAGGCGCCGGTTAGCTTATCGACCCCCTCACCCGGGATTGGGGCAGCGCGTCGCATTTCATGCGGATGTGAGACCTAACTTTTATTTAAATCCGGATTTGGTGTTCGAAACCGGACAAAATTCCACCCTCTGGCCCCGGATCGGCCACCGGCTTGTGACCGAGACCAAGCGCACAAGGAGCGGGTCCGGATTCGGGTGGGCCGGCCGCGGCGTCGTAGCGTAGGTTCGGGTCTGGACGCTGGCCGCCCGCCACGTTGAGTAGGAACTCGCCGCGCTGGCTGAGGGAGTGACGTTAATGTCCGACGAGGTGTTGCGGTTGCGCGGCGTTGGGGTCCGGCGGGAGACGTCGATGCTGCTGCGCAACATCGACTGGACCGCCCACGAGGACGAACGCTGGATCCTCATCGGGCCCAACGGGGCGGGCAAGACCACCCTGCTCCAGGTGGCCGCGACCACGCTGTTCCCCACCGAGGGCACGGTCGAGGTCATGGGTGAGCGACTGGGTGAGGTCGACGTGTTCGACCTGCGGCCGCGGATCGGTATCGCCAGCGCCGCGCTGGCCGAGAAGGTGCCCCCCGGTGAGAAGGTCATCGACCTCGTGCTCACCGCTTCCTACGCCATCCTCGGGCGGTGGAAGGAGGAGTACGAATCCTCCGACGTGACCCGGGCGGTGGAACTGCTCGACGCCCTGGGTTGCGCGCACCTGATCCGGCGCCGGTTCGCCACCTTGTCCGAGGGCGAGCGCAAGCGGGTCCAGATCGCCCGGGCCCTCATGCCCGATCCGGAACTGCTGCTGCTGGACGAGCCCGCCGCCGGGCTCGACCTGGGCGGCCGCGAGGACCTGGTGCGGCGGCTTTCCACCCTGGCCCGGGACTCCAAGGCCCCGATGATGGTGCTGGTCACCCACCACGTGGAGGAAGTGCCGGACGGCTTCACCCACGCCATGCTGCTGCGCCGGGGGTCGGTGCTGGCCGCCGGGCCGCTGGCCGAGGTGTTCACCGAGCGCAACCTGTCCAAGTGCTTCGGGGTCCCGCTGCAGGTCGAGTACAGGCATGCCCGCTGGGCGGCGCGGGCGGTGCAACCCTGAGCGCGGTGCAGCCCTGATCGGCCTGCCTGAGGCCGTCGCGGTCTTCGCGGCCGGGATCGCGGCCGGCGGGATCAACGCGATCGTGGGCTCGGGGTCGCTGATCACGTTCCCCACCTTGCTGGCCTTCGGGGTCCCCCCGATCACCGCCAACGTGTCCAACAACGTCGGCCTGGTCCCCGGGGGCGCCAGCGGCGCCTACGGCTACCGCCGGGAACTGGCGGGCCAGTGGCCGCGGCTGCTCCGGCTGGGCAGTGCCTCGGCGATCGGGGCCGCGGCCGGAGCCCTGCTGTTGCTGAAACTCCCGGCTGCGACCTTCAAAATTATCGTTCCGGTGCTGATCTTGATCGCCTGCGTACTGGTCATCCTGCAGCCCAAGCTGAACGGCTGGCTGGCCGGTCACCGCCGGGAAGGCAGCCAGCACGGCGGCCCGGTGCTGTGGTCCGGCGTGTGCGCGTCCGGCGTCTACGGCGGCTACTTCGGCGCGGCCCAGGGCGTGCTGATGATCGGCTTGCTCGGCATCTTCCTGGACGAGCCGCTGCAGCGCATCAACGGCCTCAAGAACGTGCTCACCTTCCTGGTCAACGGGGTGGCGGCGATCGTGTTCATCGCCATCACCCACGTCAACTGGATCCTGGCCGGGCTGATCGCGGTCGGCTCGACCATCGGTGGCTACCTCGGGGCCCGGTACGGCCGGCGACTGCCCCCGATCGCCCTGCGCGTGCTCATCGTGATCATCGGAGTGATCGCGGCCGCGAAGCTGATCTTCTTCCCGTAGCCCGGTTCCGCAGGCCCCGGTGGTCTAACGTCCGCGGCTGGACCTGGACCATGCCGCTCTCGGTGATCCGGCAGCGGAACGACGGCTGCCGTGCGGTGGCCGGCCCGTGCACCACGGTGCCGTCGCTGATCCGGAACGTGCTGCCGTGCCAGGGGCAGGTCACGCACTCGTCGTCGGCGTCATCGGTCACCCGGCCCTGATGCAGCGGGCCGCCCAGGTGGGCGCAGTGGTCGGACAGCACGTTGACGTCCGGCCCGCGCCGGAGCACGAACAGGCTCAGGTAGCCGAGCTGGCGGCGGACCGGCCGGCCGTCGGGCAGGTCGTAGATCGGGCACACGTCGTGCCAGCCCAGCCCGGCCAGGTGGCCGATGGGCTCGGCGTGGTTGGCCCCGGCCCCGAGCCGCAGGGCCAGGTGCCCGCCCAGGTACCCGCCGACCGTGGCCGCGGTCAGGCCGCCGGCCGACAGCGCCTTGCCGACCTTGACGAAGCCGGTGACCCGGGCGATCAGCGAGGCGGAGAACAAGGTGGCCGCGCACGCCCCGGAGGCGGCGTGCACCAGCCCGACCCGCTGCTGGTGCCGGTGCAGCGCGGACCAGTCGGCCAGCCCGGTGGCGGTGGCCGGCAGCGAGCTGGCGATCCCGGCCGCGATCAGCGTGCTGGCCGCCCGCTCGGTGCCCGGGAACAGGTCGAGCAGGGCCGCCGACGTCCAGCAGCCCAGCGGCAGCCGGACCAGGGCCGGGTGAGCCGGCTGGCCGAACGGCACGCCGTGCAGGGCGTCGGCCCGCGGCCCGGCCGGCAGCGCGCGGACCACGCCGTCGGACAGCGACCGGACCGCCCCGTCCAGGGCGGGCGCGCGTTCGATGCGCTCGGCCACGTCGACGGGCCGGGGGACCGGGAACCGGCGGCGGGGACTCTCCTCGGCCGTTGGCGGGGTGGCATGGCCACGGGTGAACAAGCGGGACAGGGGTCGGCTCACATGGCTTCCGTACCCGCATGCCGGGGGCTGTTACCTCCTATTTCAGGCTGAGCCCACGGGGTTGAGGCCGGCCCGGCTGTTACAAGCTGCGCAGGCCGGGAAGCTGAACGCTAACACCAGGACAGGAGGAGAGCAGCAGTGACCCATGACCAGGTTCACCCGACCACCACCGATGCCGGAGCCCCGGTCGAGAGCGATGAACATTCGCTGTCGGTAGGCCCGGACGGTCCCATCCTGCTCCAGGACCACTATCTGATCGAGCAGATGGCCAACTTCAACCGGGAGCGGATCCCGGAGCGGCAGCCGCACGCCAAGGGCGGCGGCGCGTTCGGCCACTTCGAGACCACCGGCGACGTCAGCCGGTACACCAAGGCGGCGTTGTTCCAGCCGGGGGTGCGCACCGATATGGTGGCCCGGTTCTCCACCGTGGCCGGGGAGCGGGGCAGCCCCGACACCTGGCGCGACCCGCGCGGATTCTCGCTCAAGTTCTACACGACCGAGGGCAACTACGACATGGTCGGGAACAACACCCCGGTCTTCTTCGTCCGCGACCCCATGAAGTTCCAGCATTTCATCCGGTCCCAGAAGCGGCGCGCCGACAACAACCTGCGTGACCACGACATGCAGTGGGACTTCTGGACCCTGTCCCCGGAGTCGGCTCACCAGGTGACCTGGCTGATGGGCGACCGCGGCATCCCGCGCACCTGGCGGCACATGAACGGCTACACCTCCCACACCTACATGTGGGTGAACGCGGCCGGGGAGCGGTACTGGGTCAAGTACCACTTCAAGACCGACCAGGGCATCGAGTTCTTCACCCAGGACGAGGCCGACCAGATGGCCGCGGTGGACACCGACTACCACCAGCGGGACCTGTATGAGCACATCGAGAGCGGGGACCACCCGACCTGGACGCTCAAGGTCCAGATCATGCCGTTCGAGGACGCCAAGACCTACCGGTTCAACCCGTTCGACCTGACCAAGGTCTGGCCGCACGGCGACTACCCGCTGATCGACGTGGGCACCATGACCCTGGACCGCAACGTCACCGACTACCACACCGAGATCGAGCAGGCCGCGTTCGAGCCGAACAACCTGGTGCCGGGCATCGCGTTGTCGCCGGACAAGATGCTGCTGGCGCGGGGGTTCTCCTACTCCGACGCGCACCGGGCCCGGCTCGGGGTCAACTACAAGCAGATCCCGGTCAACTCGCCGCACGTGCCCGTCCACAGCTACAGCAAGGACGGCGCACATGCGGATCAACAACGTGTCCGACCCGGTCTACGCGCCCAACTCCAAGGGCGGCCCGGCCGCCGACACCGAGCACAACCCGGTGTTCGGCTGGTACTCCGACGGCGACATGGTCCGGACCGCGTACACCCTGCGCGAGCAGGACGACGACTGGGGCCAGGCCGGCACGATGGTCCGCGAGGTGCTGGACGACGCCGCCCGCGACCGCCTGGTCGAGAACGTGGTCGGCCACCTGCTCAACGGGGTGACCGAGCCGGTGCTGGTGCGCGCCTTCGAGTACTGGCACAACGTGGACAAGAACCTGGGCGACAAGATCGAGCAGGGCGTCCGGGCCAAGGCCAGCGAGAAGGACCCCAAGGCCGAAAAGCAGGCCAACCCGGCCCGCAGCGCGGCCCAGGCCAAGGCCTGACCAAGCTCGTCCGCTCACGGTCAACCGGAAGGCCCGGCGCACCAGCTACGGTGCGCCGGGCCTTCGGCATCCACCGGGCCACCGCGTGTCACGTTGGGGCGGGCCGGGTCGTCATACCGGTGAGGGGCCGGGCGCGGGGTCCGGCCGTCCGCGACCTACAGGGGATGCTGTGACCACGAACAAGCTGGCCGGGGCCGACGCGGCCCGGCACGGGACCGGGGACGCCGACCTGACCGTCATGCTGGCCGCGCACGAGGCGCTGCGGCGCGATCTGACCGGGCTGGCCCACGCGGCCGCGGCCCAGACGATGGGGTCCGGGCGCGGGGACCCGGCCCGGCGGCAGGCCGTACAGCGCGGCTGGGAGGTGTTCCAGCGGCAGCTGCACATCCACCACACGGCCGAGGACGAGCTGGTCTGGCCCGCGCTGCGGGACCGGCTGGCCGCCAGCGACGCGGCCCGGTCGGTGCTCGACGCCATGGAAGCCGAACATCAGCAGATCGACCCGCTGCTGGCCGCGGTCGACCGGGCCATGAGCCAGCCGGGCGGGGACGACGGGAGCATGGCCGACACGGTGGACGTGCTGACCATGGCCCTGCACGGGCACCTGGCCCACGAGGAGCGGGACGCGCTGCCGCTGATCGGGACCGCGCTGACCGCGGCCGAGTGGCGAGCGGTGGGCCGCACGATCGGCGTGCGGAACCTCCGGCGGGCGCCCGAGATGTTCGCCTGGATGCTGGACGGAGCGCCGCCCGAGCAGGCCGCGGCCGCTACCGGCCAGCTGCCGCCGCCCGCCCGCTTGCTCTACCGGGCCGTGTGGCGTCCTCGCTTCGCCCGCCACCCGCGCTGGTAGGGCCGGCTGGCAGTACGAGGCGCTCATCAGCCCGCGGCGCCCTCGGCGATCGCTTGGTTGACCTCTTCGGCCCGGGCCTCGAACTCGGCCGCCTGCTCGCGGTCCATGCGCTCGGCGATCTCCTCGTCGTCGCGCATCAGGGCCTCCAGGTCGGACTTGGCCGCATCGAGGACGCCCAGGTCGGCGTAGGCGTGCTGGACCTTGGGGCCCCACAGGCCGATGTCCTTGACGCAGGGCACGATCCGGCTGAACAGCAGGGTGCGGAACATCTGCTGGACCGGGGAGTTCTCGGTGAACTCCAGGCACTCGCCGACGTCGAAACCCATCCGCTCCCAGACCTCCTGGGACCGGAAGCGGTTGCGCATCAGGTAGCAGCCCTCGACCACGAACTCCTCGCGGTCGGCCCGCTCGGCCGAGGTCAGCTCGGCGTAGTAGTCGCGCAGGGCCAGCCGGCCGAAGGCCACGTGCCGGGCCTCGTCCTGCATGACGTAGGCCAGCAGCTGCTTGACCAGCGGGTTGGTGGCAACGTCGCGGTGCACGCCGAACGCGGCCAGGGCCAGGCCCTCGATCAGCACCTGCATGCCGAGGTAGGGGAAGTCCCAGCGGGCGTCGGTCAGCGCGTCGTTGAGCAGCTGGCCCAGGTCGTCGTTGATCGGGTAGTACAGGTCGATCTTCTCCCGCATGAACCGGGAGAACAGCTCCACGTGCCGGGCCTCGTCCATGGCCTGGGTGGCGGCGTAGAACTTGGAGTCCATGTCCGGCACCGACTCGATGATCCGGGCCGCCACCGTCAGCGCGCCCTGCTCACCGTGCAGGAACTGGCTGAACAGCCAGGACGACAGGTGATGGGACAGCTCGTCTCGCTCCGGCTCGGACAGCTTCTCCCACTGGGCCGACCCGTAGATCGGGTTCAGCTCGCGGGACATGCCCATGACGTTGGCCGGGTCCACCGGCAGCGACCAGTCGATGCGCTTGGCCGCGTCCCACTGCTTGTCCTTGCCGCGCTGGTACAAGCTGAGCAGCCGGTCCCGGCCGTCGTCGTACTCCCAGCTGAACCGGGTGTGACCGGCCGCCGGGACATCCCAGGTACCTGGGGCGACGGGTGTTGTGTAACGGTCATAGGTGCTCACGCGGGCCTCCTTGGCTCCGGTCCGGTCGCGCCCCCCAACTCCTTACTAACCAGTAATGAGCCAACAAGCAATGGCCGTTCTTATGTACCTAGACAGTTACGTAACAACCTTGGTACATTGAGGGCGTGGAAGCCGTGTTGCGAGCCCTGGCCGACGAGAGCCGGCGGACAATGCTGGACACGCTGGCGCGGGGTCCGGCCACCGCCGGGGAACTGGCCGGGATGCTGCCGATCGCCCGCCCGGGAGTGTCCCGCCACCTGCGGGTGCTGCGGGAGGCCGGGCTGGTCGAGGTCCGCCAGGACGCGCAGCGGCGGGTGTACAGCCTCCGCCCCCAGCCGCTGGCCGAGGTCGACGACTGGCTCGGCCGGTACCGGGCGCTGTGGGAACAACGCCTGGACGCTCTGCACACCGAGATCGCCCGGGGAAAACGAGAACGAGGAGCAGCTCATGACTGAACGCCGAATCCTGGGCAGCCTGCGCGCGGCCGACGGCGCGGGCGTCGTGCGCATCGAGGATCGCTACGACACCGGCATCGACGATCTGTGGGCGGCCATCACCGATCCGGACCGGTTGGCCCGCTGGTACGGCCGGGTCGAGGGCGACCTCCGGCCGGGCGGGGAGTTCCGGCTGCACGTCGAATCGGCGGGCATCGACGCCGTCGGGCGGGTGGAAGAGTGCGACCCCCCGCGGCGGCTCCGGATGACGAACCGGGAGACGGACGAGTCCTGGCGCGAGGGTGACGGTGTACCGCCGTTCGACGAGGCCGTGGAGGCCATGCTGACCGCCGATGGTGACCAGACCGTCCTGGTCATCGAGGTCCGGGGGATGCCCCTGGACAAGGTGGCCTTCTACGGGGCCGGCTGGCAACTGCACGCGGAAGCCCTGGCCGCCCACCTGGCCGGCCGCGAGCCCGGCGGCGACGCCGAGGCCCGGTTCGGCGAGCTCGTCCCGGCGTACCAGGCCCAGGCCGCCGAACTGGCCTGATCCGGACTGGCCTGAGCCGCTCGCACCGGGATCAGGCCTGGAAGCGGTACCCCATGCCCGGCTCGGTCAGCAGGTACCGCGGCTGGGACGGCTCCGGCTCCAGCTTGCGGCGCAGCTGGGCCAGGTAGACGCGCAGGTAGTTGCTCTCGGTCTCGTAGGCCGGGCCCCAGACCTCTTGCAGCAGCTGGCGCTGGGTGACCAGGCGCCCGCGGTTGCGGACCAGGATCTCCAGGATCTGCCACTCGGTGGGGGTGAGCCGGACATCGGCCTGATCCGGCCGGGTGACCCGCTTGGCCGCCAGGTCCACGGTGAAGTGGCCGGTGGCCACCACCGGCTCGTCCGGGGCCGGTGCCGTCCGCCGGACCGCGGCCCGCAGCCGGGCCAGCAGCTCGTCCATGCCGAACGGCTTGGTCACGTAGTCGTCGGCGCCGGCGTCGAGCGCCGCGACCTTCATGCTCTCCTGGCCCCAGACCGAGAGCACGATGATGGGGATCGAAGTCCAGCCGCGCACGCCGCTGATCACCTCGGTGCCCTCCATGTCGGGCAGGCCGAGGTCCAGGATCAGCACGTCCGGGCGGTCGCGGGCCACCGCGGCCAGCCCGGAGGTGCCGTCGGCAGCCGTGCTGACCTCGTACTGGCGGGCGCTGAGGTTGATCCGAAGCGCCCGCAGGATGGAAGGTTCGTCGTCGATGACCAGGACCCGGGTCACGACCCGGCTCCGAGCACCGAGCGGTCCTCGCTGTGCGCCACCGGCATCCTGACCTGGATCGTGAGGCCGCCGCCGCGGGTGTCGACGGCCACGATGCTGCCCCCCATGGCCTCGGCGAACCCCTTGGCCACGGCCAGCCCCAGGCCGACGCCGGCGTTCCGGTCGTCGAACCGCTGGAACGGCTCGAAGATCCGCTGCTTGAGCTGGTCGTCGGGCACGCCCGGCCCGTGGTCGACCACCTCCAGCAGCACGGTCTCGCCGTCCGCCCGGGCCCGCAGCACCGGCGGCTGGTTCGGCGGTGAGTGCCGCAGCGCGTTGGAGAAGATATTGGCCAGCACCCGCTCCAGCAGCCCCGGGTCGGCCCGGACCAGCGGCACGCCCTCCGGGACCACGATCTCCAGCTGACCCTGGACATCATGCGGGCCGTCCAGGCCGCGCAGGGCGACCGGGGCCACCTCCTCGATCGCGGTCGGGCGCAGGAACGGGTCCAGCGATCCGGTGTGCAGCCGGGACAGGTCGAGCAGGTTGCCGATCAGCGCGTCGAGCCGGTCGGCGTTCTGCTCGATGGTGGCCAGCAGGGCGGCCTCGTCAGCCGGGCTCCACTGCACGTCGGTCTGGCGCAGGCTGCTGACGCTGGCCTTGATCGAGGCCAGCGGGGTGCGCAGGTCGTGGCTGACCGCGGCCAGCAGGGCGGTCCGGATCCGGTTGCCCTCGGCCAGCGCCTCGGCCTGGGAGGCCTGCATGCGCAGCCGCTCCCGGTCCAGGGCCGCGGCCGCCTGGGCCCCGAACCCGGCCAGCTGGGTGGTGGTCGCGGTGGCGGTCTGGCCGCTGGTCAGCAGGGCCAGGCCGGGCCGGGGATGGATGCGGGTGCCCTCGGTGGCGGCCACGGTGCCGGTCTCGGCCCCGCCGCTGATCGCGACCCGGACCCAGCGCCCGGCGGTGTACTCCTGCAGTTCGGCCCGGCCACCCAGGGTGGTGGTCAGGTGGCCGAGCACCGCCGACGGGGTGTCGGCCCCGCCCAGCACGGTGCGGGCCAGCTCGAGCAGGGTGGCGGTTTCCTCCCGGCTGGCCGCGGCCTGCACGGCCAGCCGGGCGGCCAGGTGGACCACGCTGCTGACCGCCACGGCCACGGTCACGAACAGCACCAGGGCCAGCAGGTTACGTGGCTCGCCGATGGTGAACGTGTGCAGCGGCGGGGTCAGGTACCAGTTGAGCAGCAGGCACGCGGTCACCGCGGCCAGCACCGCGGGCCAGAACCCGCCGATCACCGTGATCGTGACCACGGCCAGCAGGAACAGCAGCAGGTCGTCGGCGAAGTTCAGGTGGTCCTGCGTCGTGACCAGCAGCACGGTCAGCAGCGGGAGGCCGATCAGCGTCAGCGCCACCCCGGCCAGCCGCCGCCGGGTGTTGATCGCGCCGGTCCAGGCCGCGCGCTGGCGCCAGCCCGCCAGCCGGCCGACCGAGGCCGCGGGCGGGATCTGGTCCGCAGGAACGTCCACGTCTTCCAGTGTGAACGACCTGGCCAGCCGGCGGAACACCATCCCGGCCGCGGCGCCGCCGGCCACGGTGGCGGCCAGCGTGATCGCGGCGTCGGCGGACAGGCTCCCGGTCGGCCGCAGGTCCGCGTAGGGCGGCCGGGAGAAGCCGATCACGGTCAGCCAGCCGATGACCCCGAGCGGGAGGGCGGCCAGCGGT
This sequence comes from uncultured Actinomycetes bacterium, assembly GCA_963828445.1. GTDB lineage: Bacteria > Actinomycetota > Actinomycetes > Streptosporangiales > Streptosporangiaceae > Bog-532. The sequence goes on along the minus strand of CAWHFP010000011.1, from coordinate 34,422 downwards.
TCGGCCAGGAACGCGGTCCCGCCGGTGATCACGGCCGTGGCCACCAGCACGCCGAGGCCGGGCAGGCGGCCGTTCAGCGCCGCGGCCAGCGTGCCCACCAGGAACAGGGCACCGAAGGCCACCGGCAGCGCGTACGGCGCCGGGACCGTTCCGTAGCTCTCACGTCCAGTCATCGTGACTTCATTCGACTCCCGCCGGCCGCCGAAATTAATGATCTTGATACGGCCTTAACGCCGGCCCGCCCGGTCTTGACGCCGCGCTAGCGGATATCGCCGAGGCCAGCACCTAGCGTTTGAACTGCACAAACGTGACCGATGGGCGGGATGACGGAAAGGCGGCAATACGTGGCGGTCCGCAGGGCGGCTGGGTTGCTCAGCCGGGGCGACGACGTCCCGGAGACGTTCTCGTACTCGCTCAAACGGCGGTTCCTCGGGCCGCCGCTGGTCAACGACCAGCTCGGCGAGGAGCGGCTGTCCAAGCCGCTGGCGCTGGGCGTGCTCTCCCCGGACGGGATCTCCTCATCGGCCTACGGCACCGAGGAAATCCTCATCGAGCTGCTGCAGCGGGGCCTGGGACTGGCCGCGTTCACCGTCCTGCTGCCGATCACCGGCGTGGTGCTGCTCGTCCTCGTCCTCGTGGTGCTGTCCTATCGCGAGGTGGTCAGCGTCTACACCCGGACCGGCGGCTCCTACGTGGTGGCCCGGGACAACTTCGGGCCCAAGGTGGCCCAGATCGCCGCCGTCGCGCTGCTCATCGACTACACGGTCACGGTGGCGGTGCAGACCGCGGCCGGAGCGGCGGCCATCGTGTCCGCGTTCCCCGCTCTGGGCACGCTGAAGTTCATCAGCACGTCGGAGATGCTGACGCTGATCTCGGTGATCGCCATCCTGATCATGGCCTGGGGCAACCTGCGCGGGATCAGGGAGGCGGGCCGCGCCTTCGCGCTGCCCACCTACCTGTTCTCCGGCTCGGTCATTCTCATGATCGTCATCGGGCTGGGCCGGGAGGCGTTCGGTCATCTGCCGGTCGTCGACCCGGCCACGCTGCACGGCTCCTACTACAGCGGCAGCCACGGCGCGTCGCTGCTCATCTCGTTCGCGCTGGTCCTCACCCTGCTGCGCGCGTTCGCGAACGGCGGATCCTCCCTGACCGGTATCGAGGCGGTGTCGAACGCGGTCAGTGCGCTGAAGCCGCCGGAGGGGGCGAACGCCCGCAAGGTGCTGGTCACGCAGGCCTTCATCCTGGCCTTCCTGGTCGGCGGGATCTCCTGGCTGTCCCACATCACCCACGCCACGCCGTTCCTCAGCGGCACCCCGACCGTCATCTCCCAGGAAGCGACCATGATCTTCGGCGGCGGGCCGGGCCGGGTCGGGTTCTACTTCGTCCAGTTCGCGACCGCGCTGATCCTGTTCACCGGCGGTAACACCAGCTTCAACGGGTTCCCGTTCCTGGCCAGCTTCGTGGCCCAGGACGCGTTCCTGCCCCGCTGGCTGACCAAACGCGGGCACCGGCTGGTGTTCTCCAACGGCATCATCGTGCTCACGGTGGTGTCGCTGGCCCTCATCGTCGCGGTCGGCGCCAACGTCAACGGCCTGGTGCCGTTCTACGCCATCGGCGTGTTCACCGGGTTCTCGATGGCCGGGTTCGGCATGTCCCGCTACCACCTGCGCCGCAAGGAACGCGGCTGGCGCCGCAAGCTGGTCATCAACTTCTCGGCCGGGGTGCTGACCGCGATCGTGGTGCTGATCTTCGCGGTGGTGAAGTTCACCGAGGGCGCCTGGCTGGTGGTGGTGGTCGGCCCGATCCTGGTCTTCGTGCTGATCCGGCTGAACCGGGAGTACCGGGCCGAAGACCAGGTGCTGGAGAACATCGGGGACCGCCGTGCGGCCGGGATCGCCCCCCGCCAGCCCAACTACACCCGCCGGGTGGTGCTGGTCCTGGTGGACAACATCGACCTGGCCACGCTGTCGGCGCTGCGCTACGCGCGCAGCCTGCGCCCGACCTCGCTGCGGGCGGTCCACTTCGTCATCGACACCGCCAAGGCCAACGGGCTGCGCGAGCGCTGGGTCCGGTTCGGCCAGGACATCCCGTTCGAGATGATCGACACCCCGGACCGGCGGCTGACCGCAGCGGCCCAGGAACTGGTGCGGCGGGAGACCGGGCAGCCCGGCACCCAGGTCACCGTGGTGCTGCCGCGCCGCGGGTTCGCCCCGCTCATCGGGCGGCTGCTGCACGACCGGACCGCGGACAAGATCGCCGCCGCGGTGAGCCGGATCCCGAACGCGGCCGCCACCATCATCCCGTTCGACGTGGAGAGCCGGGTCCGGGTCCTGGAGGCGCGCCAGGCCGACCAGGCTGACCAGGCTGACCAGGCCGTCCCGGTCAACGGCACCGTCCCGGCCGACCCGCCGGCGCGGCCGGACCTGGGCCGCGAGGGCGGAAAACCGCAGGCCGCGGTGGCCACCGCGATCCGGCCCGGCAAGGCCACGGTCGATGGCCGGGTCGTCTCGCTGGCCATCCGGCCGGTCGAGCACAACTCCGTGCTCGCGATCGACGTCTTCGACGGGACCAGCACCGTCACCGCGCTGTTCTACGGGCGCAAGCAGATCCCCGGGGTGATCTGCGGCAGCACCCTCCGGCTGCACGGCACGATCGGGTTCAAGGGCGACCGGGCCGTGATGACCAACCCGCTGTACGAGCTCGTGTCCACCGACGCCTGAGCCGCGGGGCGGCTGTCCTGAGCCGCGGTGCGGCTACGACTCGGGCTCGGGCGATCCCACCAGCTCGTAGGCCGGGTTGATCATGACCGGGTGCCCGTCCTTGAACCCGACCGGCCCGCGCAGCCGCACCAGCGAGCCGCAGATCACGCCCGCGATGTGCGACCGGCCGTAGAACAGCGCGGTCAGGTCGCCGGACGAGTCGGTGATCTCCAGGGCCAGCACCGAGTTCTGTTCGACCGGGCGGATCTCCAGGGCCCGGACCCGGCCCTCGATGCTGGCCTTGCCCGGTTCGGCCAGCGAGCCGATCGGCTTGACCCCGCCCGGCGGCTTGGGCCGGTCGTAGGCCTTCGCCTTGCTCCCGCTGGTGGCGTCCGCGTCGTCGCGGCCTTTGATCAGATCGCGAAGCTTGCGCACCGAATCCATCTCCTGCTCTGACGGGGATTCCTGGCTGGCCGCGGCGGCCGCCGTCCCGGCCGCCTCCGGCCCGCTGGCACCATCGGGCGCGGCACCATCGGGCGCGGCCCCGTTGGGCGCGGCACCGTCCGACTTCGCGCCGTTCGGTGATCCCGCGCCGTCCTGCTGTCGCCGTCCGGCCCGCTCCTTACCCGGCCGAGTCGTGGTCCCGGAGGTGGCGGTGGTGCCCGGGGCGGTGCCACCGGGCGGCGTGGCCAGTGCCCCGCCCGGGCCGCTGTGCCGCTCCTGCAGCACCCGGACCCGGCTCTGCACGTCGTAGGGCACGATCGTGGCCGCCGACCGCGGGATCCGGCTCACCACCTCGGCGATCTTGTCCGCCGTGCGGTCGTGCAGCAGCCGGCCGAGCCAGGCCGAGTAGCTGCGCCGGGGCAGGATGACGGTCACGTGGGTGGCCGGGTCCTCGACCTCGTGGCCGACCAGCTCGGCCGCCGCCCGGGTCAGCCGCCGGTCGGGCACGTCGATGAAGTCGAGCACCACGCCCCGGTTGGCCCGGGTCCACTCTTCCCGCAGCTTCTCGGCCCGCACGTTGTCGATGGAGAAGTGCACCGCCCGCAGCGAGGTCGGCCGCAGGCTGCGGGCGTAGCGCAGCGCGGCCAGCGTGGCCAGGTCGAAGCTGTCGACGAACACGAACACGGTCCGCCGGCTGTAGTTCGGCGGGGGTGGTGGCTGGGCTCCGGTGATCGCGGCCAGCACTTCCGACTCCCTGCTGTACTCGCGGTTCAGCCGGATCAGGGCCGGGACCAGGATGATGAACAGCACCACCACCAGCCACGCGCCCTCGGTGAACTTCACCACCGCGAAGATGGCGACCACGATCGAGGTCAGCACCCCGGCCGAGAAGTTGATCACGTACCGCCGCCGCCAGCCCCGCCCCCGCCGGCGCGAGTGGTACCGGGCCATGCCGAAGCCGGCCATCGCGAACGCGGTGAACACGCCGATGGCGTACAGCGGCACCAGGTTGTTGACGTTGGAGCCGCGGATGATGAGCAGCGCCACCGAGCAGATGGTGAGCAGGATGATGGCGTTGGAGAACACCAGCCGGTGCCCGCGCTTGAGTAGCCAGCGGGGCAGGAACGCGTCCCCGGCCACGTAACTGGCCAGGAACGGGAACCCGTTGAAGCTGGTGTTGGCCCCGGTGTACAGGATCAGCGCGGTGGCCGCCTGGACCAGGTAGAACAGGATCTGGCCGACGAAGTTGTGGCCGAAGATCAGGTCGGCTTCCTGGGCCAGCACGGTGGGGTAGCCGGTGGACCGCGGAGTCGCGTGGGTGGCGTGGGCCAGCCAGGAGATGCCGGCCACCAGGAATCCGAGGATCAGTCCCTCGGTGACCAGCACCTGGCGGGCGTTGCGCCCCTCCGGCGGCCGGAACCCGCCCACCGCGTCCGACACCGCCTCGATACCGGTCAGCGAGGCGCCGCCGTTGGCGAAGGCCCGCAGGAAGGTGAAGACGATCATCCCGAGGGTGAGATTCGAGAGGTGAGTCACCTTGATCGTGTCGTGCACGGTGGACAGGTCCAGTACCGACAGGTGGAAGAAGAGCTGCCGGATCAGCCCGACCACGATCATCAGGACGACCGACCCGGCGAACAGGTAGGTCGGGATGGCGAAGAACCGCCCCGCCTCCTTGATCCCGCGCAGGTTGCCGAAGCACATCAGCAGGACGACCCCGATGGTGATGTACCGGTCGTAGGGGCCGATGGCCGGGAACGTCGAGGCGATGGCGGCCGTGCCCGCCGCGGTCTGCACCGCGACCGTCACGATGTAGTCGATGAGCAGCGCGACCGCGCAGACCTGCGCGGTCTTCGGACCGAAGTTCTGCCGGGCCACCACGTACGAGCCGCCGGGCCGGATGTAGACCATCACGACTTCGCGGTACGACAGGATCACCAGCAGCATGACCAGCAGGATCACCAGCGTGAACGGCAGGATCAGGGTGAACGCGAACAGGCCGAAGTACGGCAGCAGCTCGATCAGGATTTCCTCGGTGCCGTAGGCCGACGAGGAAATTCCGTCCGGGGAGAGCACGCCCAGGGCCAGCGGCTTGGACAGCCGCTGCTCACCGAGCTGCTCGTTGACGAGCGGTGGCCCCAGTAGCCGGCGTTTCACCGAATACATGAAGCCCTCGGGGAGGTCGGTCCCTCCCTCGAGAACGTTCGCCGCCTTGCGCATGGCCACGAATTCGCGCCCTCTCCTGCTTCTTGTCTGACCTGGCCTTCATATCACCCGCCGGAAGTAGGTGAAACAGCGCGCGGAGTCACGGCGTCCCCGCGGTCTGGTTGGGTACCGAACGGGACCAGGACGGAACCGGAGGTGACGCTGGGACGTCCAACTCGCGACTATTGATGGGAGACAAATGTCATGGCGGGTCCCGCACGCGACGATGGTGGCGTGAAGCAGTACGCGGCCGCGGCGGCCGGTGCGGTGCTGGCCGGGCTGGTGCTGACCGGTTGCGCGTCCGGATCGCCGGCCGGTCCGGCCCGAGCTGGGGGCACCGCCGGGCCGTCCACCCCGGCATCGTCCTCCGCTACGCCGGGGTCGCCGATGTCCAGCGGTCCGCCATCTTCATCGAATGAACCGAATGGGACGGCCAGCCCGGTGGCGGGTGGCGGCGCATCCGGGTCTGGATGCGCGGCCTGGCCGGCCGGCTCGACCAGGACCACGCTGCTGATCACCCAGGCCAGTAACGGCCAGCGGTACTGCGTCCGGACCGGCGAGACCGTGCAGGTCTCCTCGGCCGGGAAGCTGTCGCTCATGGCCGGCTCGAAACCGCCCCGGCTCATCGGAACCGCGCTGGTCCCGGCCCCGGCCCGGCCGGGCGGGGCGATCCAGTCACCGGCCGCCACCTATTCGGCCGTCCGGGCCGGCGTGGCCCGGCTCATCGTGGTGCGGCTGCCGTGCCGTTCGGCCCAGACCCCCAGGACCCCGCAGGCCAGCCCGGCCAACGGGGTCGCGGGGGAGATGGCCTACATCAGCCGTAACGGCGGAGCGCCGGTGGGGGCGCAGTGCCAGCTGGTGCAGGCGCTGCAGGTCACCATCGTCGTGAGCTGACCGGCCGTTCCGGCCCGCACAGTTGTTTCACACAATGACGTCATTCGATCACTTTGAGTCCGGTAAGCTCACGCTCCGAAATCATATTGTTCCATAGCGTGAGAGAGGCCATCCTTCATGTCGCAGCTTCGCTGGTCACGTCTGCCCGCGCTCGCCGCCGTGCCCGCCCTGGCGGTCCTGGCCGTCACCGGCTGCTCCTCGGGTGGGTCGGGGTCGCCGCCCGCCGCGAAGACGGCCAGCGGGTCGGCCAGCACGCCGTCGGCGGCCACGGCGCAGTTACAGCGCCAGCCAGTTGCGCGGGGCCCTGCTGACCAAGGTCAACGGCCAGTCACCGGCCGAGCCGGTGGAGTCCGGCGCGTACGGCTCGCTGGCCGAGGTCAAGGCGACCAAGAACTCGCTGACCGGCGTCACGGTCAAGCCCGCCGCGTGCGCCCGGACCACGGTGACCGGCTTCAACTCGCCGTCGTTCGCCAAGGTCCCGGCGACCGTCTCCACCTTCAAGGTGGGCGACAACGGCGTCTCGGAAGTGCTGCTGGCCCCGTCCACGGCCACCGCCGCCCTGGCCATGCGCAACCAGGTCCCGGCCAACTGCGCCCGGTACACCGCCACCACCAAGGGCAAGACGTTCGTCTACACGGTCAGCGAGCAGTCCGTGCGCAACCTCGGCCAGGCCGCCCGGGCCATGAACATCAAGGCCACCGGGGCCGAGAGCATCAACGTGTGGTCGGTGGTCTACCGGGGCAGCAACTTCGTCGGCGCGGTCACCATCGTGGGCCCGGGTGCCTCGGCCAGCGTGGTCACCACCCTGGCCGCCCAGGCCTACGCCCACGCGGCCAAGACGCTGCACTAGCGGGGGACCAGATCGGGCGTGCGAGACTGAATGGGTGAGTGAAGCGCCGCGGCTCCGCCGCATCCTCGACGACATGCCCGGATACGTTCCGGGGGCCACCGTCCAGGCCGTGGACGGGCGATCATTCAAGCTGTCGTCGAACGAGTCCGCGTTCGGCCCGCTGCCGTCGGTGGCCCAGGTCATCACCGAGGCGGCCCTGGGGGTCAACCGGTACCCGGACAACGGGGCGGAACTGCTGACCGCGGCGATCGCCCAGCGCTTCGGCGTGCCCCTGGACCACGTGGCCGTGGGCTGCGGCTCGGTCGGGGTGGCTCAGCAGTTGCTCAGCGCGGCCGGCGAGCCCGGCACCGAGGTGCTCTATGCCTGGCGCTCGTTCGAGGCCTACCCGGGCCTGACCGCGCTGACCGGGGCCACCTCGGTCCAGGTCCCGCTGCGGGACGAGACCCACGACCTGGACGCGATGGCCGAGGCCATCACCCCCCAGACCCGGCTGATCTTCGTCTGCAATCCGAACAACCCGACCGGCACCGTGGTGCACGCCGGCGAGCTGACCCGGTTCCTGGACCGGGTCCCGGGCGACTGCCTGGTCGTGCTGGACGAGGCCTACCGCGAGTACATCCGGGACGAGTCGGTGCCCAACGGGCTGGACCTGTACCGGGACCGGCCCAACGTGGCCGTGCTGCGCACCTTCTCCAAGGCCTACGGGCTGGCCGGGCTGCGGGTCGGGTTCATGGTCGGGCATCCGGCGGTGGCCCAGGCCGTGCGCAAGACCATGCTGACGTTCTCGGTCAACAGCCTGGCCCAGGCGGCGGCGGTCGCCTCGCTGGCCGCCGAGGACGAACTGCTGGAGCGGGTCGAAGCCACGGTCAAGGAGCGGACCCGGGTTCGCGAGGCCCTGCTGGCCGACGGCTGGACGGTGCCGCCCTCCGAGGCCAACTTCGTCTGGCTGCGGCTGGGTGAGCAGACCGCCAGCTTCGCGGCCGCCTGCACCGCGGCCGGGGTCAGCGTCCGCGCCTTCGGCGGCGAGGGCGCCCGCGTCTCGGTCGGTGAGCCCGAGGCCAACGACCTTCTCCTGTCGGTGGCCCGGGCCTTCCCGCACCGGGCCTGACCGGTGCCCCCCCGGTCAGGGGGTGCGCGAGGGTTCGAGTTCCTCCAGCTTCTCGGTGATCAGGCGGTAGAACTGCCGGGGGCGGCCCGGCTGGGCGGCCCGGCTGGGCGGCAGCGGCCAGGCCAGGCCCTCGTCCACCAGACCCCGGAGCAGCCGCCGGGCGGTCCGTGAGGTCACGCCGAGCAGGCGCCCGGCCGTCTCGGCGTCCACCACCAGCGCGGTCTCCGACCCCTCCAGCCGTTCGGCCAGCCGGGCCAGGGTCTCCACGCCCCGGGACGGCGCGGTCCGCAGGGCCGGGGCCCGGCGGGGCGGCGGGACCAGCGGCTGGCCCTCCCGGACCGGTGCCGTCGCACCGGTCGCCGTGGACCGGGACCGGGCCAGGGCGCTGCGGGCGGACGTCTCCGCCTCCTGAGCCGTACGGCCCATGCCCACCCCGACCTCGATGGTGACGCCCAGTTCGGCCCGGGCCCGCTCCTCGAACGGCAGCTCGGTGAACTCGCTGGTCAGGCTGGCCAGGGAACCGCGGGTGGCCGCGATCACGAACGAGTGGTCGTCGGCCTGCCCGACCATGGCCTGGATGCGCTGGGCCTCGGTGGTCAGGAAGCGGTGCACGGTCAGCCGCAGCTCGTCGCGCGAATACCGGGACAGCGCCCGGCGGGCGCCCTCCCGCAGCCGGGGGACCTCGACCACGATCACGGCGAGCTGGGCGGCCTCCAGCCGGTGGTGGCCGCCGAGCAGGACCGCGTTCCACACCGCCATCCGGATCGCGGCATCGGTCGGGCGGATGCTGATGACCGGAACGCCGGCCCGGGCCAGCCGCCGGTTCACCGAGTCCATGCAGGTCAGGGCGACCGAGGTCTCGCCCATGCGCCAGAGCCGCTCGTGGAAGGCGGCCAGCGCGGCCGGGCTGGCCGGGTCCTGCCGCAGCCGCACGCCCTCGGACGGGATCCCCAGCTCGGCGTAGGCCTCGTCAATGGCCTGCCGGTCCAGGACGTCGACGCTGATCCGCTCGATGTCGTGGCCCTGCTCGCGGCTGGCCCGCAGCAGAGCCGCGTACAGCGCGCCGCCATCGAGCCGGACGTAGGTGGACGGGACCGAGATGACCCCGGCCCGGCGGGCGTACTCGTACGGCACCGGGCTGGCGAACAGGCACACGTCGATGGCGGCGCCGAGCCGGGCCACCTTCTCCGGTGCCTCCCGCTCACGCCGGTAAGCGGCCGCGATCAGCCGCCGGGGGAGCATGCCCCCGGCCAGCCCCCGGTTCTCATCCAGGGACCACGCCGGGGCGCCGGGCGGTGTGGCGGGTACCGGGCCGTCCGGGTCCGGCCGCGGGCCGCCGGGCTCGGGCCGGAGCGCGCCCGCCGGGCCCGCGGCGGAGTTCCCGCTGAGCGGCACCGGCGGGGCGCCGGGGCCGGCCGGGCCCGCGCCCAGGGTCTCATCACGGGCGGCCGCCCCGGACAGCATGATCCGCTCGACCAGGTCGTACGGGCCGACCACGCCGATGATGAGCTCACTGGGCAGATGCCTGCGCGCGGTCATCGGCCTTTTCCCCCGGAGACCGTTAACCCTAGGCAGGCCGTAAGGTCGCTGCTGACGTGCGTGCTCAACGTTCACCCCATCCGCATTCGGTAACCAGCTACCAGCCGTATCTCGCACAATCGAGCCACCTCATCACCCCGAGTTGATGCCGGTCAGTACTTTTCGTAACTCATCCAGCTCAATTTGTGAAGGGGTGCATGAGGCCGAAATAATCACGATCGAGCTAGCCAAAAACCGGTTTATCACCCATGGGGTGGTAAACCGGTGAGGCTTTGCCGGCTAGTGCTGGCCCTGTTTTTCCGGCGCTGCCGATTGGCCGGGCCCGGTCCGCGGGTGAGCCGGAACCGGCCGCTGGTCAGGCCGGATCGGCGTGCTCGGCCTGGATGTCGGCGCCCAGGGTGGTCAGCCGCTGGGCGATCGAGGCGTGCCCGCGGTCGATCAGGTAGCCGGGCGCGACCACGGTCTCGCCCTCGGCGGCCAGGCCGGCCAGAATCAGCGCGATGCCGGTCCGCAGGTCGTGGGCCACCACCTCGGCGCCGTGCAGGCTGCTCGGCCCGTGCACGATGGCCACGTTGTTGTCCATCTCGACCTTGGCGCCCATCTTGTTCAGCTCGCCCACCAGCGTGTAGCGGCCGTCGAAGATGGTCTCGCGGATGTAGCTGGACCCCTCGGCCATGCAGGCCAGCGCCATGATCGGCGACTGGAGGTCGGTCGCGAAGCCCGGGTACGGCGAGGTGATGACGTTGATCGGGCGCAGCGGGTGCTCCCGGCGGACCTGGAGGACCGCGCCCTGGGTGGAGAACTCCACACCCATCTGCTCCAGCTTCCAGCGCACCACGCCGAAGTGCTCGAGCGAGCCGCCGACCAGGTTGAGCTCGCCGCCGGTGATCGCGGCGGCCATGGCGAACACGCCCGCGTCGATCCGGTCCGGCATCACCGTGTGCTCGACCGCGGTCAGCTCGTCCACGCCCTCCACGGTGACGAACCCGGTGCCGCCGCCGTGGATCCGCGCGCCCATCTTGGTCAGGAACGCGATCACGTCGAGGACCTCGGGCTCGAGCGCGGCGTTGTCGATGATCGTGGTGCCCGGGGCCATCGACGCGGCCATGATCAGGTTCTCGGTGCCGGTGTGCGACGGGGTGTCCAGGTACAGGTGCGCGCCGCGCAGGCCGTTGGTGCCGGCCTTGATGTGGATGACCGACTCGCCCTCGTCGACCACCGCGCCCAGCCGGGCGAAGCCCCGGTAGTGGAAGTCCAGGTTCCGGTCGCCGAGGTTGCAGCCGCCGATGCCCTCGATGTGCGCCTCGCCCAGCCGGTGCAGCAGCGGCGGCACGAACAGCACCGAGCTGCGGAACCGGCGGGCGATCTCGGCCGGCAGGACCGGGCTGTTCAGCCGGGACGCGTCCACCACCAGCGTGCGCTCGGACTCGTGGAACTCGACGATGGCCCCCACCGCCTGGGCCAGCTCCACGGCCCGGCGTACATCCTCGATAGGCGGCACGTTCCGCAGGACCGTCCGGCCCTTGGAGGCGAGCAGCGACGCCGCGATCATCTTCAGTGCGGCGTTCTTCGCGCCCTGCACGAAGACGGTGCCGTGTAGCGGGGCTCCGCCCCGTACGCGGTAGCGGGTCTCAGTGCCCATCGTCATATGGATGCAACTCCTGTCGAGGGGTTCGGGAAGGAAACGGCCGAGGGCCGGTAAGGAGCCGGGCGGCAGGCTCCCGCGCAAAACGCGCTGCCCAGTATTCCACCGGGCATGCCCGTCAGCGGCGGCTTGAGACGATTTGCCGTCATGCCCGCGCCGGTCACGAGAGGCGCTCCAGCCGGTCGAACACCGGGCCCAGGCGGGTCACGTACCGCTCGGGCCGGCAGGCTTCGTCCAGCCGCGCCTCGTCGATGGCCTGCCCGCGCGCGGCGGCCTCCTTGCGCAGCGTGTCCCGGAACGGGGTACCGGTGTTCCAGGTGTCCATGGCGGCCGTCTGGACCAGGGCGTAGGCGTCCTCCCGGGCCAGGCCCGAGGCGACCAGTTCGAGCAGCGCGGCCGAGGAGTAGAGCAGGCCGTGGGTGGCATCCAGGTTGGCTCGCATCCGGTCCGCGTCCACCACCAGGCCCTCGATCAGGCCGGTGGTCAGGTGCAGCAGGTAATCGACGGCGATCGAGGCGTCCGGCAGCGCCACCCGCTCCACGCTGGAGTGTGAGATGTCCCGCTCGTGCCACAGCGGGATGCCCTCCAGGACCGGGGTCACGTAGCCACGCACCACCCGGGCCAGGCCGCAGATCCGCTCGGAGCGGATCGGGTTCTTCTTGTGCGGCATGGCCGAGGAGCCCTTCTGGCCCCGGCCGAACGGCTCGGCCAGCTCGCGGACCTCGGTGCGCTGCCCGTGCCGGATCTCCAGCGCCACCGCCTCGCACACGGTGGCCAGGATGGCCAGCGCGCTGACCCACTCGGAGATCCCGTCGCGCATGACCACCTGGGTGGCGACGTCCGCGGCCCGCAGGCCCAGGGCGGGCATCACCTCGGCCTCGATGGCGGGTGAGATGTTGGAGTAGTTGCCGACCGGGCCGGACAGCTTGCCCACGGCCACCGCCTCGCGGGCCCGCCGGAGCCGGTCCCGGCCCCGGGCGGCCGCGAAGGCGAAGTCCGCCACCCGGTGCCCCCACACGTCCGGCTCGGCGTGGATCCCGTGGGTGCGGCCCGGCCGCAGCGTCTCCCGGTGGGCCAGCGCGTGGTCGCGCAGCGCCGCGACCAGGGTGTCCGCCTTGGCCAGCAGGATGTCGGTGGCCTCGGTGAGCTGTACGGCCAGGGCCGTGTCGACCAGGTCGGAGGAGGTCATGCCGAAGTGGACGTAGGCGGCCGCGCTGCGCGGGGTGGTGTTGTCGGCCCAGGCGGTGAGGAACGCGATCACGTCGTGGTCGGTGACCGCCTCCACCTCGGCCACGGCCTCGGGCGTGGGCGGGGCGGCCGCGCGGACCGGGTCCACGCTGTCCGCGGGCACGGTGCCGGCCCGGGCGTTGGCCTCCAGCACCAGCGTCTCCACCCGGCACCACAGCTCGTACTTGTGGGCGTCGCTCCACACCTGGCCGATCTCGGGCCGCGTGTACCGGCTGATCACGAGCTGGCCTCCCTTCCCGGCTGGCTTCCCGGCTGGCCCAGGCCGGGCTGACGCTGGGTCGCGGCGATGTCACGGCGCCACCAGGCGCCCCGCATCCGGATCTCTCCCGTCGCCGCGTAGGCCGCGGCCCGGGCCGCCTCGATGTCTCCCCCGGTACCTATGACGTTCAGCACCCGGCCTCCGTTGGAACGAAGTACGCCGTCCGCGTCCAGCGCCGTGCCGGCCTGCAGGACGTACGCGCCCGGCACCTCGCTGGATTGCTCCAGGCCGGTGATGGCGTCCCCGGTCACGGGGCGGGCCGGATACCCCTCGGCGGCGACCACCACGGTCACGGCCGCGCCCGGCCGCCAGCGCAGCGCCGGGCCACGGTCCGGGCCCAGGGCTCCGGCCAGGTCGCCCACGGCGGCCGCGTGCAGCAGCCCGGCCAGCGGCGTCTCCAGCCGGTCCAGCACCACCTGCGTCTCCGGGTCGCCGAACCGGGCGTTGAACTCGATCACGCGGACGCCGGCCGCGGTCAGGGCCAGGCCCGCGTACAGCAGGCCCCGGTAGGGCGTGCCCCGGCGGGCCAGGGTGTCCACCGCGGGCTGGATGACCGTGTCCATCACCTCGTCGGCCAGGCCGGCCGGGGCCCAGGGCAGCGGCGCGTAGGCGCCCATCCCGCCGGTGTTCGGCCCCTGGTCGCCGTCGTAGGCCCGCTTGAAGTCCTGGGCCGGCAGCAGCGGGACGGCGGTCTGGCCGTCGCAGACCGCGAACAGCGAGACCTCGGGCCCGTCCAGGAACTCCTCGATCACCACCCGGGCCGCCGACCAGGCGTGCGCGCGGGCGGCCGCGATGTCCTCGGTGACCAGCACGCCCTTGCCCGCGGCGAGCCCGTCGTCCTTGACCACGAACGGCGGCCCGAACTCGGCCAGGGCCGCGTCGGCCTCGGCCGGGGTCGTGCAGGTCCGGGAGGCGCCGGTGGGAATGCCGGCCTCGGCCATGACCTCCTTGGCGAAGGCCTTGGAGCCCTCGATCATGGCGGCCTCGGCGCCGGGCCCGAAGCAGGCGATGCCGGCCTCGCGCACGGCGTCGGCCGCGCCCGCCACCAGCGGCACCTCGGGCCCGATGACGACCAGATCCGCCGCCAGCTCACCGGCCAGCGCGGCCACGGCGGCGGGCTCGGCCGCGGCCACGGGGTGGGTGTGGGCGAGCGCCGCGATACCCGGATTACCGGGTGCCGCGTGCAGGCTGGTCACCGCCGGGTCCTGGGCCAGCGCCCGGACGATGGCGTGTTCCCGGCCCCCGGAGCCGATCACTAGAACGCGCACGGCGGCGAGCCTACCGGCTGGTTTCTGGGTCAGGCCGGTGCATCAGATGAGATCACGAATCTGCAGGGTCTGATCCCGGCGCGGGCCGACGCCCACCGCGCAGACCGGAGCGCCGATCATGTCCTCGAGCGCGTGCACGTAGCGCTGGGCGTTCGGCGGCAGGTCCCCGAACGCCTTCGCCTCCGAGATGTCCTCGGCCCAGCCGTCCAGGTACTCGTACACCGGGCGGGCGTGGTGGAACTCGGTCTGGGTCGTCGGGACCTCGTCGCAGCGCTTCCCGTCGACCTCGTAGGCCACACAGACCGGCACCTTGTCCAGGCTGGACAGTACGTCCAGCTTGGTCAGGAAGTAGTCGGTGACGCCGTTGACCCGGGTCGAGTACCGGGCGATGACCGCGTCGAACCAGCCGGTGCGGCGGGCCCGGCCGGTGGTCACCCCGTACTCGCCGCCGGTGGTGCGCAGCCACTCGCCCTGCTCGTCGGTCAGCTCGGTGGGGAACGGGCCCGCCCCGACCCGGGTGGTGTAGGCCTTGACCACCCCGATCACCTTGGTGATCCGGGTCGGGCCGATGCCCGAGCCCGCGCAGGCGCCGCCCGCGGTGGGCGAGGAGGACGTGACGAACGGGTAGGTGCCGTGGTCGACGTCCAGCATGGTGGCCTGGGCGCCCTCCAGCAGCACGACCCGGTCCTGGTCCAGGGCCTGGCCCAGGACCAGCCCGGTGTCGGTCACGTACGGCTGGAGCCGCTCGCCGTAGGCCAGGTACTCGTCGGCGATCGGGCCCGGCTCGATGGCGCGCCGGTTGTAGACCTTGGTCAGCACCTGGTTCTTCTCGCGCAGCACCAGTTCCAGCTTCTGCCGGAAGATGCCGGGGTCGAACAGGTCCTGCACCCGGATGCCGACCCGGGCGATCTTGTCGCCGTAGGTCGGGCCGATGCCGCGGCCGGTGGTGCCGATCCGGGCCTGGCCCAGGTAGCGCTCGGTCACCTTGTCCATGGCCTGGTGGTACGGCATGATCAGGTGCGCGTTGGCCGAGATCAGCAGCCGGGCGCAGGACACCCCGCGCGCCGCCAGTTCGTCGATCTCCTCCAGCAGCACCCGCGGGTCGACCACGACGCCGTTGCCGATGACCGGCACCACGTCCGGTGACAGCACGCCCGAGGGCAGCATGTGCAGGGCGTAACTCTCGTCGCCGATGACCACGGTGTGACCCGCGTTGTTGCCGCCCTGGTAGCGGACGACGTAGTGGACCCGGTCGCCGAGCAGATCGGTCGCCTTGCCCTTGCCTTCGTCGCCCCACTGGGCGCCGACGAGCACGATGGCCGGCACGGGGCTGTCCCTTCGTCAAGGCACCGCTCTTTCAGGCACCGCGAAGCCCCTGGCCCGCTCGATCTGACCGTGAGCGGCAGGGGCTCTTACGGCTAGAGGCTACCCCAGGAAGATCAGATGATTCGGGACGCGCCCGCGGTGCGGGAGTCGTCGCTCAGGACGACAACCTCCCGATCACCTTGGCCGCGATCGTGTCCAGGGTCTCGACTTCCTCGTCGGTGAGGAGGTCGATCAGGTTCCGGCGGACGGAAGCGACGTGCGGCGGCGCCGCCCGGTCGAGGGTGGCCCGCCCCCGTTCGGTCAGGCCGACGGTGGCACCGCGGGCGTCGTCGGCGACCGGCTCCCGGGTGACCAGGCCGCGCTGCTCCATCCGGCCCAGGTGGTGGGCCAGCCGGCTGGTCGACCACAGCAACTGGGCGGCCAGGTCGCGGGCCCGCCACTGGCTCCCCGGTTTCTCCGACAGCGTGGACAGCACGTCGTAGTCGGTCTCGGACAGACCCGAGTCGTGGTTGAGGTCCCGCGCGATCTGCAGGTCGAGCAGGGTGCGCATGCGCCGGTAGCGGCGCCAGGCCTGCTCCTGCCGCGCGGTCAGCCAGCGAGGTGCGGTCACGGCGGCCAGCCTAGCCTGTTGCTGACATGTCAGTAACTAGCTACGATTGCTGACATGTCAGCGAATGCGGAACTGATCTTCGGGGTCAACGTGCCCGCCGCGGCCGGGCCCGGGGCCGATCCGGTCGGCCTGGCCCAGGAAGCGGAGCGGCTCGGCTACGACTTCGTCTCCACCGCCGACCACCCGTGCGGCCCGGACCCCAGCTACGAGACGACGACGATGCTGACCTGGATCGCCGCCCGCACCACCCGGATCAAGGTCGCCAGCCGGGTCCTGGCCGTCCCGTTCCGCCGCCCGGCCCTGGTGGCCAAGCTCGCGACCTCGCTCGGCCTGCTCTCGGGAGGCCGGTTCATCCTGGGGCTGGGGGCAGGCTACTCCGACGAGGAGATCGCCGCGGTGGGCGGTCCCGCGCTGTCGCCGGCCGAGAAGGTCGACGGCCTGGCCGAAGCCATCCAGATCATCCGGGGGGCCTGGACGCAGTCCGGCTACACCCAGCCGGGTCGCCAGCACCGCGTCCTGGACCTCGAAATGGAGCCCAGGCCCGCCCGGCCCATCCCGATCTGGCTGGGCACCTTCGGCCCCCGCGCCCTCGCGGTCACCGGCCGCCTGGCCGACGGCTGGATCCCCTCGCTGGGCTACCGCCCGGTCGAGGAGTTCACCGCCATGCGCCACCGCATCGACGCCGCCGCCGAAGCCGCCGGCCGGCGACCCGGGACATCCGCAGCGTCCTCAACCTGGGCATCCGCATCGACCCGACCGCCACGCCCCGGCCCGACGTGGTCACCGGTTCGGCCAAGCAGGTGACGACCCAGCTGCAGGACCTCGCCACCCGCTACGGCTTCACCGGCTTCAACTTCCTCATCCAGAACCCGGATGACCTGCGTCCAGTGGCCGAGGAAGTCATCCCTTTGCTACGCCCCCAGAGTTGATCTACGGCGAGGCGTTCCGCCCCGGCCCGGCCCGGCGCCGCGACCTGCGTGGCCGGCGACGTTTCCCCGGCACCTTTATCTACCGTGACCGGCCAGCATCAGCCGTACTCCGGTTCCCGCTCCGCTCCCCGGCCCGCGCACACCGCCACCACCAGGCGCTCCCGGGCCGGCCCTACGCCACCCGGCCCCCGGCCGGCGGCGTCAGGACCAGCCCAAGCTGGGCGGCATTGGGTCCAGGGGTGTCATGCCCCGGACATCACAGCAGCTCGGCGGCTGCCGTGGCGCTGGAGTCGGCCAGGAAGAGCTGGCAGCGGACGGCCTCCTCTTCCTCGTTGATGGCGTCGGCCGACTTGGCCAGCAGGGCCAGCGAGCGCAGGAAGCCCTGGTTGGGCTCGTGCTCCCACGGCACCGGGCCGTTACCGCGCCAGCCGGCCCGGCGGAGCTGGTCCAGGCCCCGGTGGTAACCGGTCCGGGCGTAGGCGTAGGCGGCGACCACCTCGCCCTGGCCGAACGCCCGCTCGGCCAGGGCGGCCCAGGCCGCCGACGAGGACGGGTAACGGGCCGCCACCTCCGACGGGTCGGTACCGGCCTGGAGCAGCTCCGTGGCCGGGTCGATGGGCAGGTGGGCGGGGGCCGGCCCGGCCCCCGCCAGCAGGTCCTTGTGTTCCATCAGATCAAGATCCGTCCGTTGTCAGCTGAGCTTGGTGCCGGTGGACTGCAGGTCCTCGCAAGCGTGCACCACGCGGGCGGCCATGCCCTGCTCGGCGGCCTTGCCCCAGGTCCGCGGGTCGTAGTCCTTCTTCGTGCCCACGTCGCCGTCCACCTTCAGCACCCCGTCGTACTTGGTGAACATGTGCCCCGCCACCGGGCGGGTGAAGGCGTACTGGGTGTCGGTGTCGACGTTCATCTTGACCACGCCGTAGGAGATGGCCTCGCGGATCTCCTCCAGCGCCGAGCCCGAACCGCCGTGGAACACCAGGTCGAACGGCTTCTCCTGGCCGTACTTGGCCCCGACCGCGTCCTGGATCTCCTTCAGCACCTCGGGCCGCAGCTTGACGTGCCCGGGCTTGTAGACGCCGTGCACGTTGCCGAACGTGGCGGCCAGGATGTACCGGCCCCGCTCGCCCAGGCCCAGCTTCTCGGCCACATCGAGCGCATCGCCGGGGGTGGTGTAGAGCTTCTCGTTCATCTCGCCGACCACGCCGTCTTCCTCGCCGCCGACCACGCCGATCTCCATCTCCATGATGATGTGGGCCTCAGCGCAGGCGTCGAGCAGTTCGGCGGCGATGTCGAGGTTCTCGTCCAGCGGCACGGCCGACCCGTCCCACATGTGCGACTGGAACAGCGGGTCCAGCCCCTTGGCCACCCGCTCCTGGGAGATCTTGACCAGCGGGCGCATGTAGCCGTCCAGCTTGTCCTTGGGGCAGTGGTCGGTGTGCAGCGCGATGTTGACCGGAACCTTGGCCGCCACGACGCGGGCGAACTCGGCCAGCGAGCTGGCCCCGGTGACCATGTCCTTGACCGATCCGGACAGGTACTCGGCGCCGCCGGTGGAGATCTGGACGATGCCGTCGCTCTCGGCCTCGGCGAACCCGCGCAGCGCGGCGTTGAGCGTCTGGCTGGACGTGACGTTGATGGCCGGGTACGCGAAGCCCTGCTGCTTGGCCCGGTCCAGCATCTGGGCGTAAATCTCCGGAGTCGCGATAGGCATGGCGATAGCTCTCTCTCACTGTGCGTCGTGGGTTCCTAGTATTGCGAAGCCCTGGGCTGGTGTGTACCGAAGACCGTCCCGGCCGGTCGCCCGCCCAGTCGTTCACACCGCCCGCAGGGGTGCCCATCATGCGGTACAACTGGATGCCTATGGAGAGTTTCCTCACCTCGGCGGGTTACGGCGCGCTCATCCTGTTCGGCTTCCTGGAAGCGTGCTGCATCCCGATCTCCTCGGAGATCACCTTTGGTTTCGCCGGGGTGCTGGCTTTCCAGGGGCACCTGAACCTGGCCCTGGTCATCATCATCGGGTCCGTGGCCGAGCTGGCCGGGTCGTTCACGTCGTTCTCGGTCGGCCGCTGGGGCGGCCGGCCGCTGGTGGACAAGGTCGGCCGGTACGTGCTGATCACCCGCGGCGACGTGGACCGGGCCGAGCGCTTCCTGGACGGGAAGGGCGCCTGGGCGGTCCCGGTCGGCCGCATGATCCCGGTCATCCGGGCCTTCACGTCGATCGTGGCCGGCCTGATCGAGATGCCACCGCTGCGGTTCACGCTGCTCAGCGCGATCGGCACGGTGGTCTACGCGAGCGCGCTGTCGTCGATCGGCTACGGCCTGGGCAGTGCCTGGAAGAGCGTCGAGCACGACCTCTCGGTCTTCGGGTACGTGATCGTGGCCGTGGTGGTCGTCGCGATCGTGGCCTTCGTGGTCATCCGGCTGCGGGCCGTCCGCCGGGAAGGGCCGGGAGGAGCACGAGCAGGCCGCCGCCGCCGCCCGTCTCCGAGCGCGCGGACCGGGGCTACCGTGGCTGAATTCGCGAAGAAGGCACCCATCCGTCCGGTTCGGAGCTAATCTCCCCCCGTGGGCCGCCATAAGTCAGATCCGCACGGAACCGGCCGCTACTTCGCGGTAGGGGGCGGTATTTTCGTGCTCGTGCTGCTGCTGGTCGTGGGTGGCCTGGCCCTGGTCGGCTCGCTCTAGGGCCCGCTTCACACGCCCAGGTCGGCCAGCTCGTACGCGGCCCGGTACGGAAGCCCGAGCTCGGTGATGTGGTCCCGGGCCCCCCGGTCGACCAGCACCGCGACCCCGGCCACCTCGGCTCCGGCCTCTTGCAGGGCCGTGACCGCGGTCAGCACGGAATTGCCGGTGGTCGAGGTGTCCTCCACGGCCAGCACCCGCCGGCCCGCCACGTCCGGGCCCTCGATCCGGCGCTGCAGCCCGTGCGCCTTTTCACCCTTGCGGACCACGAAGGCGTCCAGGTCCCGGCCGTCGGCCGCGGCCGCGTGCATCATGGCCGCCGCCACCGGGTCGGCGCCCATGGTCAGGCCGCCCACCGCGTCGAAGTCCAGGTCCGACGTGGCCGCCAGCATGACCCGGCCCGCCAGCGGCGCGTACCGCCCGGCCAGCAGCACCCGGCGCAGGTCCACGTACCAGCTGGCCCGCTGGCCGGAGGAGAGCACGAAGTCGCCGTGCACCACGGCCACGGTCCGGATGGCGTTCAGCAGTTCATCGCGATCGCTCACGGCCCGCATCCTAATGGGCCAGGTCGGCGTGGGGCCGCGAGGCACCGACGCTGCGGACCTCGTCCCCTCCGCGAGGCCCGCAGCGTCGGGCGGGCCGCCGGCACCGGGTCCCGTCCCCTCCACGGGGCGCCGGCGCCGGCGGCGTCAGTGGGCCAGCCCGTCCAGGAGGCGCTCGGCGTCCTCCGGCTGGGCCGGCAGCTTGAGCATGCGGACCTCGGTGCCGAGGGCCGCGCGGATCGCCCGCCGCAGGCTGGTGAACCGGAACGTGAAGTCCTCGGTGGCCTGCACCAGCGCGATGGCTGGTCCCGGCCGGTCCAGCGCCAGCGTGTCCCCGCCCGGGAAGGCCGCCCGCAGGTCGTGGCCGACCAGAATGACCAGGGAGATCCGCCGCCACGGGTCCGGCCGCCGCGGCAGGTCGACCACGACCAGCCGATGGGTGTCGGCCGGTTCTGAGCCCTGCCGGGTGGCGTCCCGGTACAGCTCGCGCAGCCGGGTCCGCAGGTAGGCGAACGACACCAGGCCGGTCAGCGGGTCCTCGCAGGCGGCTCCCGACATCCGGGCCAGGCCCGCGTCGGCCCAGCCCTCGGCCACCGCGGTGACCACGTCGAGCGGCGGGGTGCCCTGGTCCAGCACCCGGAACAGCGCACCGACGTCGGTCAGCGCCTCGCCGATGCCCACCCCGGCCTGAGCCCGGGCCCGGCCGAGCATGGTGCACGCCTGCCGCAGGCTGCCGTCCCGGCAGGCGGCCTGGGCTACCGCGTCCACCGCCGCCGTCCACCAGTCGTCCTCGGCCAGCCACCCGGCCGACAGGCTCTGCCGCCGCCACGCCGCCCGCAGCCGGCGCAGGTCTCCCGCTTCGTCGGCACGGTCCTGCCCCCCGTCCTGCGTGCCGGTGCGCCGTACGCCGCCGTCTGACCTCATGCCTTCGCCTCCGCCTGCCGGTTTCACTAGGAGAGACGGGCCAGGTGTTTCGGTATGACGCGGATTGCGCCAACTTTCTTTGTGACTCTATGAAATCACTTGATGACAATGAGTGATAAGCCGCCTCGCCGTGCGGCCACGCCACCAGAACAGAAGCTCCGGCCCTGCTCAGCCGCTGGAAGGGGGCATTAGCCGCATAGCGGGAGGGGTCCGGCCTGTGACATCCTGGCCGTGCGCTGCCGCTTAAGTCGCTGTGGCCCGATACGTCCCGGTGGCCCCGGGCGGTCTCAGCAGACTCGCGAGCGGCGGCGTCCGGGCAGCAGGGAAAACGCCGAAAGGCAAACGTAAGAAGCCGATTTCACTACGCTAAGACCGGAGCAGGGGACGGCGCCCGCCCGTCATTGGTGGCGGCTTTGATCGCGAGGTTCCCGTGCCGAGGGAAGGACGGTTTTCCGTGGATCGTTGCGCGCTGTTCGTAGACGCGGGCTACATGCTCGCGGACGGCGCGATGGCCGTCCACGGGACACGCCGGCGGGAGTCGGTCACCTGGGACTACGAGGGGCTCCTGGAACTGCTGGGCAACCTGGCCCGCGACCGTACCGGCCTGCCCCTGCTGCGCTGCTACTGGTACGAAGCCACGGTCGAAGGACGCCGGACCGCTGAGCACGACGGCCTGGCCGACATGCCCGGCGTCAAGCTCCGCCTGGCCAAGCTGCGCCCCGGCCGCCGCGAGGGGGTCGACACCGAGATCCACCGCGACCTCACCGTGCTGGCCCGGAACCACGCGGTCAGCGACGCCGTGGTGGTGAGCGCCGAGGAGGACCTCGCGCAGGTCGTCTCCGATGTCCAGGACCTCGGCATGCGGGTGACCATCGTGCACGTCACGGTGGACGGCAACTGGACGATCTCCCGGTCGCTGCGCCAGGAGTCCGACGACATCATGGAGCTCACCAGCGCCCACCTGCGGCCGTTCGTCGAGCTGATCCCGGGCGCCGAGCCGGTCCACGCGGACGACCAGTACGCCGCGAGCGCGCTGGTCCGGTCGGGCTCCAACGGTCACTCGGCCAGCGGGGCCGGTTTGTACCAGGCGCTGCCCGCGGGCAGCGGCCACTCCGGGCCGCCGTCCATCTACACCGCGCCGGTGGTGGCCGAGTACCAGCGCCCCGTGCAGCAGATCGCGCCGCCTCCGCCGGCCGAGCCCGCGCCCCAGCCGCCGGTGCGCGAGGAGCCTGCCGCGGCCACCCCGCCGCCCCTGGTGTTCGGCCGGTCCGAAGCGCCGGCCGCCCCGGTCCGGGAGGAGCCGGCCCGGCCCGACCCGATCCGGGCCGCCGACCCCCGCACCGACCTGCGCGGGCGCCCTGACCGTGGCCGCGTTGAGCCCGGGGTCGCGCCGCTGCCGTCGGCCGGACGGGCCGACCTGGCCGGAGCCCGCAGTGACCTGAACCCGGGCCGCCCGGACCTGAGCCGCCCGGACCTGAGCCGTCCGCGATCTGAATCGCCCCGACCTGAATCGCACCGACCCGCGCCTGGGCGACCTGGCCGAGAGCGAGAACGGGTCGCGCGGATCCCAGGGTGCCACCGGCGCCCCGGCCGCCCGGCAGGACCTGTACGCGGCGCCGGTGGCCACGCCGTTCCCGATGCCGCCCGCGGCCCCGGCCGCGCCGCCCGCCGACGAGCCGATCACCCGGAGCGACGCGGGTCACGGCCGCCCGATGCCGCAGAACGACCTGCCCGCGCGGGGTGACGCGGGCCCGGCCCCGTCGGCGCTCCCGGGCCGGGGCCGTCCCGCCCCGGCTGAGTATCCCGGTCGCGGCCGGGTGACCGACGAGCCCGCGGGCTACGGCCCGGCCAGCCCGCAGGACCAGTACCGGAACGAGCCCTGGACCCGCACCGCGGGCCGTCGCCGGCCCAGCCCGGTCCGTTCCGCCGCCCGCCCAGCGCTCCGCCGGCCGGACCTGGAGCCCCCAACGGCCCGGCCGGACCCGGAGTGGCCAACGGGCCCATCGGGGCGGTGCCCCCGGCCCCGCCCGCGCGCCCCGGTGCCCTCGGCCCCGGTCAGCTCCCGCAGGGACCGCAAAATCCGCCCGGACCGCAGGGTGGCCAGCTGCCGTCCGGCCCGCCCGCGTCCCAGGCCTACGTCCCCCCGCAGAACGGGGGACCGTACAGCGGACCGCAGCCCACTCCGGCGGGCCGGCCGTCCGGGTCGCCGGTCTCGCTGACCGACGCCGTGCAGTCCGCGCACGAAGAGGGCAAGGACTTCGGCGACTCGGTCGCCCGTGAGGCGCCGGCGCTGTGGCTCGAGGCGGTGCTGGCCCGCAAGCCGCGGATGCCGTCCGATCTGGAGGCGCGGCTGCTGCAGGGATCGGCACTGCCCATCGATTTCCTGCTGCACGACGAGGTCCGGCACGCGCTGCGGCGTGGCTTCTGGGACGCGCTGGAGAGTTCCCGGCGCTAACCGCGCGGCGCTGACCAGATTGGCACGAAGACCAGCCCATCGATGGAGTCCGCTGGGCGGGCTCGAACACGGACGGGACAACTGTGAGCAATCCAGGCCGCGGGACGGTTTCGGCCGCAGGTGACGCAGCGGGTGCTGCTGCTGGCGAAGGGTTGGATACCGGGCACCTGGGTACGTCCACGAACGTGGTTGTCTTGACTGATGACCTGTTCGATGAGATCGAATTCGACGCCGCGCGGACCGGGGATCATCGACGGGCCGCGCTGCGGATGAACCATCTCGCCGCAACGGCCGAGCAGGCGGGAAGCATGTCCCGGGCAGAGGCGTACATGCGGGCCGGTGAGCAGTGGCTGCTCGCCGACGAGCCCGCGGTCGCCGCCGAACGGTTCGAGCAGGCCATGTCGGACGGCGGGGCAACGTTCGCCGATCCGCGGGCGCCGCTGGCCCGGGCCTTGTTCGCTCTCGGGCGGCAGGACGAGGGCCAGGCGCTGATCAGCCAGCTCGACCAGGAAGGCGCCCAGGGCCCCCGCGATCCGCGGACCTGCGACCTGGTGGCCGAGTTGCTCGCCGAGCAGGGTGACATGGATGGGGCCCTGCACTGGGCCACGGCCGGCGCGGACGAATGCAAACGGCGCGGCGACCCGGCTGAGCTGCGCCTGCTGCTGAGCTTGCGCTACCGGATCCGCCACGACCTCGGCATGCCGGAAGACGACTACGACCGGATGCTCGACGAGCTGACCGCCGAGGCGCAGAAAAGCCAGCGCCTCCGGCCGGCGTCGAAGCCGGCCGGAGGCGCTGGCGATAACTGACTGAGGCGGGCGAACCTGAGGCTCAGGCCATCGTGCTCAGGCCTGGGTGGCCACCTCGGCGGCGGTCCGGACGGTCAGCGCGTCGGCGCCGTCCGCCGTGTCCACCACCACGTGGTCGCCGTCGGCGATCTGACCCGAGAGCAGAGCCCGGGCCAGCTGGTCGCCGATGGCCGACTGCACCAGCCGGCGTAGCGGCCGCGCCCCGTACACCGGGTCGTAGCCGGTCAGGGCCAGCCACTCCCGCGCCGCCGGGGTGACGGTCAGCGTGAGCCGCCGGTCGCTCAGCCGCTTGGTCAGCCGCGCGACCTGCAGGTCGACGATCTGGCTGAGCTCGCCGGTCCCCAGGGCGTCGAAGACGATCACGTCGTCGAGCCGGTTCAGGAACTCGGGCTTGAACGTGTTCCGCACCACGTTCAGCACGGCCTCACGCTTGGCGGTCTCGTCGGTCAGCGCGGGGTCCGCGATGAACTGCGAGCCCAGGTTCGACGTCAGGATCAGGATCGTGTTGCGGAAGTCCACCGTCCGGCCCTGGCCGTCGGTGAGCCGCCCGTCGTCCAGCACCTGCAGCAGGATGTCGAACACCTCGGGGTGGGCCTTCTCGACCTCGTCGAGCAGGATCACCGTGTAGGGGCGACGCCGCACGGCCTCGGTGAGCTGACCGCCCTCCTCGTAGCCGACGTAGCCCGGAGGCGCGCCGACCAGCCGGGCGACCGAGTGCTTCTCGCTGTACTCACTCATGTCGATCCGGGTCATGGCCCGCTCGTCGTCGAACAGGAACTCGGCCAGCGCCTTGGCCAGCTCGGTCTTGCCCACGCCGGTCGGGCCCAGGAACAGGAACGAACCGGTGGGACGGTCCGGGTCAGCCACGCCGGCCCGGGCCCGGCGCACCGCGTCGGACACCGCCTGCACCGCGCTGGCCTGGCCCACGATCCGGCGGCCCAGCTCGTCCTCCATCCGCAGGAGCTTGCCGGTCTCGCCCTCGAGCAGCCGCCCGGCCGGGATGCCGGTCCACGCGGCCACCACGTCGGCGACGTCGTCCGGGCCGACCTCCTCCTTGACCATCGGCGCCTCGGCCGGGACCGTGGTCCCGTCCCCGTCCGCCGGGGAGGCCGAGTTCTCGGCCGCGGTGGCCTGAGCCAGCTCGTGCTCCAGGGCCGGGATCTCGGCGTACATCAGCCGCGACGCGGTCTCGAGCTCGTTCTCACGCTGGGCCCGCTCGGCCTGGCTCTTGAGGTCGTCGAGCCGCTTCTTCAGCTCACCGACCCGGTTCAGCCCGGCCTTCTCCTGGTCCCAGCGTGCGACCAGCGCGGTCAGCTGCTCCTGGCGGTCGGCCAGGTCGGCCCGCAGCCGCTCCAGCCGGTCCTTGCTGGCCGCGTCGGACTCGCGGGCCAGGGCCATCTCTTCCATCTTCATCCGGTCCACGGTCCGCTGCAGCTCGTCGATCTCGACGGGCCGGGAGTCGATCTCCATCCGCAGCCGGGAACCGGCCTCGTCGATGAGGTCGATGGCCTTGTCGGGCAGGAACCGCGCGGTGATGTAGCGGTCGGACAGGGTGGCCGCCGCGACCAGGGCCGCGTCGGCGATCTGCACCTGGTGGTGCGCCTCGTAGCGCCCCTTCAGGCCACGCAGGATCGCGATCGTGTCCTCGACCGAGGGCTCGCCCACGAACACCTGCTGGAACCGGCGCTCCAGGGCCGGGTCCTTCTCGATCCGCTCGCGGAACTCGTCCAGCGTGGTCGCACCGACCATCCGCAGCTCGCCGCGGGCCAGCATCGGCTTGAGCATGTTGCCCGCGTCCATCGCGCCTTCGGCCGCGCCCGCCCCGACCACGGTGTGCAGCTCGTCGATGAACGTGATGACCTGGCCGTCGCTCTGCTTGATCTCGTCCAGGACGGCCTTCAGCCGCTCCTCGAACTCGCCGCGGTACTTGGCCCCGGCCACCATCGCGCCCAGGTCCAGGGCGATCAGCTTCTTGTCGCGCAGCGACTCGGGCACGTCACCGGCCACGATGCGCTGAGCGAGGCCCTCGACCACGGCGGTCTTGCCCACGCCGGGCTCGCCGATCAGCACGGGGTTGTTCTTGGTCCGCCGGGACAGCACCTGGATGACCCGGCGGATCTCGGCGTCACGGCCGATGACCGGGTCCAGGCCGCCGTCGCGGGCCTGCTGGGTGAGGTCGACGCCGTACTTCTCCAGCGCCTGGTAGGTCTCTTCCGGGTTCTCGGTGGTCACCCGGGCGCTGCCGCGCACCTGGGTGAACGCCTCCAGCAGGGCCTCCGGGGTGGCTCCGGCGTCGCGGAGCAGGGTCGCGGCCGGACCGCCGTCGGCGGCCAGGCCGACCAGCAGGTGCTCGGTCGAGACGTACTCGTCGTTCATTTCCCGGGCCCGGGACACCGCGGTGTTGATCACCGACAGCATGGGCCGGGACATCTCCGGCGCGCTGGCGGTCTGCCCGTTGACCCGGGGCAGGCGGCTCAGCCGGGTCTCGGCCTCCTTGGCCACCGTGGCCGGATCCGCGCCCACAGCCCGCAGCAGCGGAGCGGTGGTACCGCCGTTCTGCGCGATCAGCGCGACCAGCAGGTGGAGCGGGTCAACCTGTGGGTTGCCGTCCGCGGCCGCGCGCCGGACGGCTGCTGACAGCGCGTCCTGGCTCTTCCTGGTGAGTTTGTCGTCCATGTGAGGCTCTAGCTCTCGTTCTCTTCTGTTGTGTACCGGTCCGCCGCGCGGGGCTGGACCGCGTCCTGTGCGGGACGGCCCGCGGCCGGGCCGGTGTCGTCGGCTGCCTCCCACACCGCCACCCGGGCGGTGCTGCGCACCGGGACGACCCCGGGGCCACCGCGCCCGCGGCGGAGCAGGTCCGCGAGCCGGGCCGCCACTGACCGGGTGGATTCCAGCTCCACCCGCAGCTGAGCCAGCTCGCTCTGGAGTTCGGCGATCAGCCGCCGCGAACGGTCCAGATCGTCATTCAGTTCCAGGATCCGCTTGATCCCGGAGAGGTTGACGCCCTCGTTCTGCGACAGGCGCTGCACCTCGCGCAGGGCCAGTACGTCCCGCATGGAGTAGCGGCGGCCCCGGCCGGTGCTCCGGCCCGGGGACACCAGTCCCATCCGGTCGTAGGTCCGCAGCGTCTGCGGATGCAATCCGGACAGCTGAGCAGCGACGGAGATGACGTAGACCGGCGTGTCGTCGGACATGTCATACGGGTTCTTCATCGCCATCCCCCCTTCGCCCTCATCATCGTTTCTCCTTGTCCAGGCCGCCGCCCGGGTGGGCGGCGGCCGGCTCATCCTCTACCGCGCGGCCGTGCTGGCCGCCGGGGGCCTCACGCGCTCCTGGCCCGCTGCAGGAGAGTTTCCCTGGGGTCCTCTCCCGCGGTGGCCTCGCGCAGGTCCTCCAGCGCCTGGCGGCCCTTGGTGCTGACGTTCTTGGGCACGATCACCTCGACGGTGACCAGCAGGTCGCCGTAGGTCCCATCGGACCGCCGGATGCCCTTGCCCCGCACCCGGAAGGTGCGGCCGTTCGGGGTACCGGCCGGGATCTTGACCGTGACCGGGGCACCCTTGTGGGCCGGCACCTTGATGTCGGCGCCCAGCGCCGCCTCCGGCACCGTCACCGGGACGGTCACGGTCAGGTTGCCGCCCGACCGGCCGAAGACCGGGTGCGGCGTGACGTGCACCCGCACGTACAGGTCCCCGGCGGGACCGCCGCGCTCACCCGGCGCGCCCTTGCCCCGGAGCTTGATCCGCTGGCCGTCGGCCACCCCGGCCGGAATCCGGGCCTGGATGGTCCGCGTGCTGGCCGCGTGGCCGCTGCCGTTGCACGACTGGCACGGGTCCTCGACCACCAGCCCCCGGCCCCGGCAGGTCTTGCACGGTTCCGAGAAGGCGAAGTTGCCGAGGTTCCGGCTGGACTGCCCGGTGCCTTCACAGGTCGGGCAGACCTTGGGCACGGTGCCAGCCTTGGCTCCGGTGCCGTGACAGACCGGGCAGGGCCCGTCGCCGGTCAGCTTGAGCGGGACCGTGGTCCCGTCCACCGAATCGCTGAACGACAAGGTGGCCTCGGTCTCCACGTCGGCGCCGCGGCGGGGCCGGGCCTGAGTTCCAGCCCGGCCGCCACCACCGAACATGCCGCCGAGGATGTCACCCAGCCCACCGCTGCCCGCGGTTCCGCCGCCGGCCCCGCCGCCCCCGAAGAGGTCGCCGAGGTCGAACCCGAAACCGCCCGGCTGGCCCGGCCGGCCGGTCCCGGGAGCCCGGAACCCGCCGCCGAACATCGAGCGCGCGTCGTCGTACTCCTTGCGCTTCTTCTCGTCGGACAGGACGTTGTGGGCCTCGGAAATCTCCTTGAAGCGTTCCTCGGCGTCACGGTCGCCCTTGTTGGCGTCCGGGTGGTATTTACGAGCCAGCTTGCGGTACGACTGACTTGATCTCGTCAGCCTTCGCGGTCTTGGGGACGCCCAGGACCTTGTAATAGTCCTTTTCCAGATAATCTTTGGCGCTCATCTGGTGTGCTCATCGCTCCCCTCGCCGCTCATCTTCACTTGTCTTCCTGGTCCTGCTGCGCCGTCGCGCCGGTCTCCTCGACTCCATCCGGGCCGGTCGACGGCTCGGCCACCACGACCCGGGCGGGTCGCACGATCCGGTCGCCGACCTTGTAGCCCGGCTGGAAGATCTCCGCCAGCGTGACCTCGGTGACGTCGGGCGAGTAGGAGGTGGCCACCGCCTCGTGCACCTTCGGGTCGAACGGCTCGCCGGCCTCCCCGTAGGTGACCAGGCCGAGCTTGGACGCGGCCGACTCGATGGTCTCGGCGACCGACTTGAAGCCACCGGACAGCTCGTCGTGCTGGCGAGCCTGGCCGATCGCGTCCAGCGCCGGCAGCAGCTCGGTCAGCACGTTGGCCAGGGCCAGCTCGCGCATGGCACTCCGGTCGCGGTCCACCCGCTTGCGATAGTTCGCGTACTCCGCCTGGAGCCGCTGCAGGTCGGCCGTTCGCTCGGCGAGCTGCTCCTTCAGTGTGGCCATCTCCTTGCCTTCACCCGTCCCCCCGGACCGGCCCGGCTGCGCCTCGGCAGCCTGGCCGTTCCCCGGGGCCGCGGGCGCCTCCGGCTCCGGGCCGGGTGCGGCGCCTTCCGGTTCCGCACCCTTCCCGTACCGGGCGCCCTGAGGTTCCGCGTTCTCCGCCCGGGCGTTTCCGCCCGGCTGGGAGGCCGCGTGCTTGCCCCGGGGCCTGTCTGGCTCTCTCACCTGACCGGTCACGGGGTCTATACGCCGGCGATCGTTGATCACCGGCCCGTTGCCGTGTTCCTCAGGTGAGTTCATCAAGCAGCGCCGCCTTCGCGGGTGTCCTCGGGACCCTCGTCGACGATCTCCGCGTCCACCACGTCGTTGTCGCTGTCCTGCTGAGCGCCCTCAGCGCCACCGGCCGCGCCTTCGGCGCCGCCCGCGGCCTGCTGCTCAGCCTGAGCCTGGGCGTAGATCGCGCTGCCCATCTTCTGGCTGGCCGTGGCGGCCGCCTCGGTGGCCTGGCGGATGGTCTCGGTGTCGTTGCCCTCGAGCGCCTTCTTGACGTCGGCGATAGCGGACTCGACCTCGGACTTCACGTCGTCCGGGACCTTCTCGGCGTTCTCGGCCAGGAACTTCTCGGTGGTGTACACGAGGGTGTCGGCCCGGTTGCGGACCTCGGCCTCTTCGCGCCGCTGCCGGTCTTCCTCGGCGTACTGCTCGGCGTCGCGGACCATCTTGTCGATGTCTTCCTTGCCCAGCGCCGAACCACCGGAGATGGTCACCGACTGCTGCTTGCCCGTGCCCAGGTCCTTGGCGGACACGTTCACGATGCCGTTGGCGTCGATGTCGAACGCCACCTCGACCTGCGGCACACCGCGGGGCGCGGGGGCGATGCCGGACAGCTCGAACATGCCGAGCTTCTTGTTGTACGCGGCGATCTCGCGCTCACCCTGGAACACCTGGATCTGCACCGAGGGCTGGTTGTCGTCCGCGGTGGTGAAGATCTCCGACCGCTTGGTCGGGATCGTGGTGTTGCGCTCGATGAGCTTGGTGAAGATGCCGCCCTTGGTCTCGATGCCCAGCGACAGCGGGGTCACGTCGAGCAGCAGGACGTCCTTGACCTCACCCTTGAGCACGCCGGCCTGCAGGCTGGCGCCGACCGCGACAACCTCGTCCGGGTTGACGCCCTTGTTCGGCTCCTTGCCGCCGGTCAGGTCCTTGACCAGGTCGACCACGGCGGGCATGCGGGTGGAACCACCGACGAGCACCACGCTGTCGATGCCGTTGGTGCTGATGCCGGCGTCCTTGATCACCTGCTGGAACGGGCCCTTGCAGCGGTCCAGGAGGTCAGAGGTCATCTTCTGGAACTCGGACCGGGACAGCCGCGTGTCCATGTGCAGCGGGCCGTCTGGGCCCTGGGTGATGTAGGGCAGGTTGATCTGGGACTCGGAACCGCTGGACAGCTCGATCTTGGCCCGCTCGGCCGACTCACGCAGCCGCTGCAGCGCCATCTTGTCCTTGGACAGGTCGATGCCGTAGCCGTTCTTGAAGTCCTGCACCAGCCAGTCGACGATCCGCTGGTCCCAGTCGTCGCCGCCGAGGTGGTTGTCGCCGCTGGTGGCCTTGACCTCGACCACGCCGTCGCCGACCTCGAGCAGAGAGACGTCGAAGGTGCCGCCACCCAGGTCGAAGACCAGGATGGTCGCCTCGTTCTCCTTCTCCAGGTGGTACGCGAGCGCCGCCGAGGTGGGCTCGTTGATGATCCGGAGCACGTTCAGGCCCGCGATCTGGCCGGCCTCCTTGGTGGCCTGCCGCTGCGCGTCGCTGAAGTACGCGGGGACGGTGATCACCGCGTCGGTGATCGTCTCGCCCAGGTAGGCCTCGGCGTCCCGCTTGAGCTTCTGCAGGATGAACGCGCTGATCTGCTGGGGGGTGAACTTCTTGCCGTCGATGGTGACGGACCAGTCGGTCCCCATCTGCCGCTTGACGGACCGGATCGTCCGGTCGACGTTCGTCACGGCCTGGCGCTTGGCCACCTCGCCGACGAGCACTTCAGAGTTCTTGGCGAAGGCGACCACGGACGGCGTGGTCCGCGACCCCTCCGCGTTAGCGATGACGGTGGGCTCTCCGCCCTCAAGGACGGCGACCACAGAGTTGGTCGTCCCAAGGTCAATCCCTACCGCACGTGCCATGAGTAATCCCTATGGTTGATAAGTCTGTGTGGTTGAGTCTTCCGGGCTCAAGGTTGCCATGGTCCTCAACCGTTGGCAAATGACTTGAGTCACTTAGGCTCAACTTTGCCGGCCCGGTTCTCATTCCCGGCCGGCCCGGAAAATTTCGCGATCCCGCTGGCGGGCGCCTCGATTGAATATCGAAGGCTGAATCCCCAGGTCACTGCCTTACCGCCGGAGCCCGCGGGGAGTGGGGCCTCAGGCCGTGACCTTCGATATGAACAACGCTCGCAGGGTGCCGAATACGTCCCGCGGCAGCGCCGGGGCGCCTGAGCAGCTGCTCGACGATCACTTCGGCACCACCGGTCACACAGGTGTGCGGGCCGCCCCGGCGGGGGATCATCCAGGTTTGTCCCGTCCATGCGAGGTTCGGCCCACCCTCCCCATGCTCAAAGTTACTAAGCAGTAGGATATTGAATCAGCGCGCGACCGGACGACCGGCCGGGATCTGGCCGGGCACGCGGCGTACGCTGGCTGGCACCAACGCGGCAGGAGGAGGACCCTGGTGGCCCTGAGAATCGTCCTTGGCCTGGTCATGACCGCGGCGGCCGCCGCGTTGGCCGGGCGGCGGCTGTGGTGGCTGTTCCGGCTGAGCCAGACGGGCCAGCCCGCCCCCGAACGGATCGCGGCCGTGCGCTCGCACCCCGAGCGGGACGCCGAAGTTCAGGCCACCGAGGTGTTCGGCCAGCGCAAGCTGCTGAAGTGGACGATCCCCGGCCTGGCGCACTTCGTCACCTTCTGGGGCTTCATCATCCTGATCTTCACGATCATCGAGGCCTACGGCGACCTGTTCTCGCGCACCTTCGCCATCCCCGGGATCGGGCACTCGTTCGCGCTGGGGTTCCTGGAGGACCTGTTCGCGGTGCTGGTCCTGGCCGGCATCATCACCTTCTCGGTCATCCGGCTGCGTAACCAGCCCGAGCGCGAGGGGCGGAAGTCGCGCTTCTACGGTTCGCACACCGGCGCGGCCTGGCTGGTCCTGGCGCGGAATCTTCCTGGTGGTGGCGACCCTGCTGCTGTACCGGGGCGCGCAGATCAACAGCGGCGTGTTTCCTTATGCCCACGGGGCGTTCGCCTCGCAGATCGTCGGGCACTGGCTGCACCCGCTCGGATCGGGCGTCAACACCGTGCTGGAAGCGGTGTTCGTGCTGGCCCAGCTGGGGGTGATCCTCGCCTTCGGGGTGTTCGTCACCTACTCCAAGCACCTGCACATCGGGATCGCCCCGCTGAACGTGCTGTTCTCCCGGCGCCCGAACGCGCTCGGGCCGCTGGAGCCGATGCGGTCCAACGGCAAGGTCCTCGACTTCGAGGAAGCCGACCCCGACATCGACGTGTTCGGTCTGGGCAAGATCGAGGACTTCACCTGGAAGGGCCTGCTGGACATGGCCACCTGCACCGAGTGCGGGCGCTGCCAGTCCCAGTGTCCGGCGTGGGCGACCGGGAAGCCGCTGTCGCCCAAGCAGGTCATCCTGGACCTGCGCGACCACGCCTTCGCCAAGGCGCCCTACCTGCTGGCCGGCTCCGATGAGGCGCGGGAGAAGCTGCCCGCCAACGTGCTGGCCGAGGCCGACCGGCCGCTGGTCGGCGGCTCCGACGTCAACGGCGTGATCGACCCGGACGTGCTGTGGTCCTGCACCAACTGCGGGGCCTGCGTCGAGGAGTGCCCGGTCGACATCGAGCACATCGACCACATCGACGGCATGCGCCGCCACCAGGTCCTGATCGAGTCCGCGTTCCCGCAGGAAGCCTCGACCCTGCTGAAGAACCTGGAGAACAAGGGCAACCCCTGGGGCATGGGGGACAACAAGCGCACCGAGTGGATCACCGAGCTGGACTTCGAGGTCCCGGTCATCGACGGCCACATCGGCGCGGACGTGGAGTACCTGTTCTGGGTCGGCTGCGCCGGCGCCCTGGAGGACCGGGCCAAGAAGACGACCAAGGCCATCGCCGAGCTGCTGCACACGGCGGGCGTCAACTTCGCCGTCCTCGGCCCGGCCGAGACCTGCACCGGCGACCCGGCCCGGCGGATGGGCAACGAGTTCGTCTACTCGATGCTGGCCCAGCAGAACGTGGAGACCCTGAACGAAGCCGGGGTGGCCAAGGGCTCAGGCAAGACGATCGTGGCCTCGTGCCCGCACTGCTTCAACACCATCGCCAACGAGTACCCCCAGCTGGGCGGCAACTACGAGGTCAT
Organism: uncultured Actinomycetes bacterium; assembly: GCA_963828445.1. GTDB lineage: Bacteria > Actinomycetota > Actinomycetes > Streptosporangiales > Streptosporangiaceae > Bog-532. Next base: position 557 of record CAWHFP010000011.1, on the reverse strand, counting down.
CCACCACACCCAGCTGCTGGCGCGCCTGGTCGAGCAGGGCAAGCTCACCCCGGCCGGCGAGGTCAAGGAAAAGATCACCTACCACGACCCGTGTTTCCTGGGCCGGCACAACAAGGTCTACACGCCACCCCGGGAGATCATCGACGCCGTGCCCGGCACCGAGGCCGAGGAGATGCACCGCTGCAAGGGCCGCGGGTTCTGCTGCGGCGCGGGCGGGGCCCGGATGTGGATGGAAGAGCGCATCGGCAAGCGCATCAACACCGAGCGGATCGACGAGGCCCTGGCCCTGAACCCGGACAGTATCTCGACCGCCTGTCCTTACTGCCTGGTCATGCTGGGGGATGCGGTCGCGGCCAAGAAGGGATCCGGGGAAGCCAAGGAGTCCCTGGAGGTCATCGACGTGGCCCAGCTGCTGGCCCGCTCGGTCGCCCTGCAACGACCGCCCGTCAACGGCAGCGGCAATGGTTCCGGCTCAGATACCGCGGTCATCGCCGACGCCGAGTCGGGTGTCGACGCCGCCCCGCCCGGTGACGTCACCTCCGCCGCCGAAGGTGAGC
>CAWHFP010000010.1:0-93843 GCA_963828445.1 uncultured Actinomycetes bacterium | reverse complement strand
CGCCTGCTCGACCGCGACCGGCAGGGGACCCGGCTCACCGCGGCCGGCGAGGTCTTCCTGGCCCGGGCCCGGACGCTGCTGCGGGCGGCGGCCCAGGCCGCGGCGGCCACCCGGGCCGCGGCCGACCCGGCCCGGATCGTCATCGGGTACACGACCGGCCTGATGGTCACCGCGGCCGTGGGCCAGCTGCGCCGCCAGCACCCGGACGCCGACGTGCAGACCCAGTACCTGGAGTGGAACGAGCCGCGGGCCGCCCTGCTCGATCACCGGGTGGACGCGGCCGTGACCCGGCTGCCGCTGAACACCAGCGGGCTGCACGTGACGATCCTGTACGACGAGCCGCGGGTGCTGCTGGTGCCGACCGGCCACCGGCTGGCGGGCAAGGAGTCGGTCACCCTCGACGACATCGCCACCGAGCCGATCCCCCGCTACGCCGATCCGGAGTGGGACGCCTACTGGCGCATCGACCCGCGGCCAGGCGGGATCCCGGCCCCCGACGGGCCGCCCGCCGAGAGCATCGAGGACAAGCTCGAATACATCGCGGCCGGGCAGGCGGTGGCGATCGTCCCGGCCTCGGCCGATCACAGCGGGCTGCGCGCCGACCTGACCACGGTCCCGCTGGACGGGGTCGAGCCGGGCCACGTGGTGCTGGCCACCCGGGCCGAAGATCGCAGCCGGCTGGTGGCCGCGTTCGGCAAATCGGCCCGGGAATGCATCACCAGCCCGGCCGCCGCCACTATTTCGTCCCGGTAAATACCCGGCCAATAGCAGAGCCGGGTGTGCCATCGGGAAACGGCACCAAAACGGCGGAGACGATGCGGCCGGCCATCTAGGCGGTGAACCGGATCTGACGTCCAGATCCGGTTCGCCATAAGGGTTTTGCCGATCTCTTCGGCATTTTTCATTTCCACCTCTCGCCGCCATCGGTTACCGGGCTGATGGGCGCCGAATAGGTCTGGTCACACCGTGTGACCTGCTCGTCTCCTGGAAATGGGCCACCGGCTGGGCCATCGGTAATGCTCGCTGTAGTTGCCGGATCACCCCGGAGCATCGTTGACCGGGACCGGCCCGCGCCGATCCCGACGGTGAGTCTCAATCACGACAAGCGGCTCTATACGTACCGAAACCGGCCATTCAGTCGCAGGGATCACAGGGGCCGAAGCGGTGCAAAAAAATCGGCAAGAACAAAATAACGTTTCCGTCTCAAATGGCACATCACGGGCGTACCGTAGGTCCCCGGATCACCGCCGAACCCGCTCCCCGGCAGTGTCGATGCAGGCCAGGGGCGCTTTCCACGATGAGGGAGAGAGATGTCCGCTCACCGGAGACCCCGGAAGCTGATCCAGCTTTCGGCCGCCCTGGGCCTGATGGCAGCCGCGGCCCTGGGCGGGTACGCCGCGGCCGACGCCCACTCACCCACCGACAGCCGCCTGGCCGAAGCCGCCAACGTGAACGGCGCGTCCGGGCACAGCCTGACCATCTACGCCTGCCTGGCCGGCGGCCGGCTGACCCACGTGTCGACCAAGGCCCCGAAGTGTGCCAGCGGCTCGTCGCTGATCCAGTGGAACGCGCAGTCCGGCCCGGCCGCGGGCGGCCAGCCCACGCCGACCACGTCGGCCAGCTCCAAGCCGAGCACCAAGCCGAGTTCGCCGTCCAGCTCGCCGCCGTCCACGCCGCCGTCGTCGACCCCGCCCGGGCCGAGCTCGGGGCCGGCCTGCGTCACCTCGACCAACGACGGATCCTGCGGGCCCTACACGTTCGCGGCCATCAGCGGCAGCCACGGCGGCCAGACCCACGTCATCCAGGACATCTGGAACCCGATCGGCGGCATCTCGCAGACGCTGACCGCGCACAGCCCGGCCGACTGGAGCGTCAAGGCCGACATGCCGGCCTCCAACACCGCGGTGCTCTCCTACCCGGACACCCAGCAGATCTACACGACCGACAACAACACCCCGAACCCGTTGTCCGGCTACAGCTCGATCACCAGCAACTACACCGAGACCGGGCCGTCCACCAAGGGCAACGACTGGGAAGCCGCCTACGACATCTGGGCCGGCACCGGCAGCGACAACTACGCCCAGGAGATCATGATCTGGGTCGACAACCACGGGCAGCGCCCGGCCGGTGACGTGGTCGCCTCGGCCACCATCGACGGCCAGAGCTACAAGATCTGGTCCGTGGCCAAGGCGGGCCAGACCGGCAACCCGGTGTCCATGGTGCTGGACTCGAACCAGGCGTCCGGATCGGTCAACCTGCTGGACGACCTGAACTGGCTGAAGTCCAACGGCTACGTCCCGGCGGGCAGTGGCCTCAATCAGATCGACTTCGGCTTCGAGCTCTGCTCCACCGGCGGCGTCCCCGAGACGTTCGCCCTGTCCGACTACGGCATCAAGGCCACCTGCAACTCCGGCTCGTCCTGCACCAACTAGGACCCGCCCTGGCCTGAGCCAAGCCCGACCCGGCGCCGCCGCGTACCACCCTCCTACGCGGCGGCGCCGCTGTGTCGGCGCCCAGGTCAGGCGCCGGGCCGGGGGACCTCGGTTTCCCAGCGGCGCTTACGTTCGGCGGGGGTCTGTTCCCACCAGGGGGTGCCGCGCTCGCCGAGGGCGACCTTGGCCGCCTGCACGCCGTCGCGGGCCTGGCGCTCGGCGGGGGTGCCGCGCACGGCCTTGACCTCCCGCCGCCAGGCCATCAGGGCCGACCGCAGCTCGGCGGCCCGCTCGGGCGGGATCATCGGGTCGGTGGCCCGCCAGCGTCGCCCGGCGACCACGATGTAGCGGCCGTCGTCGGTGTGCTCGGGCACGGCGGAGCCCGCGGTCAGGCCAGCAGGCCGTCGCCCGCCGGCTGCGCGGCCGGCTGGGCGACCGGCTGTCCTGTCGGCTGAGCGGCGGCCGCCTCGGCGGCGCCCTGGACCGCCAGCTGGTCGGCGCGCTCGTTCTCGGGATGGCCCGCGTGGCCCTTGACCCAGAACCACTGCACCTCGTGGCGCTGGGCCGCCTGGTCGAGGCGCTCCCACAGGTCCGCGTTCTTGACCGGCGTCTTGTTGCGGGTCAGCCAGCCGTTCCGCTTCCACTGCGACACCCACTCGGTGACGCCCCGGCGCAGGTACTGGCTGTCGGTGTACAGGTGCACCACGGACGGCCGGGTCAGCTGTTCCAGCCCGCGGATGGCGGCCATGATCTCCATGCGGTTGTTGGTGGTGGCGGGCTCCCCGCCGTGCAGCTCCCGCTCGTGCTGCCCGTAGCGCAGGATGGTGCCCCAGCCGCCCGGGCCCGGATTGGGCGAGCAGGCGCCGTCGGTGAAGATCTCCACGACTCTCCCGGTTTCGCCCGCCACACCAGTCCTCCGCCACCATCGCCCAGCTGGCCCACTCCAGCTGGAACATCACTCTCAGGGCCGCATCTGGTGACTTTAGCGACCCGCGCCGATGGCGGCTTCCGGGCGCGCCACATCGGTTCCGCGCCGTCCCGATGTTAGCTTGCAGTGATCTTGTGTGTGCGGTAGGTGACAAATATCCATATTGAAGGTCAGAAATATAGCTTTTAGTCATGCCCAGTGAGAATCTGTGCGAAGACGAACATTTCCGCGACGGAGGGATGACTGTGATGCGCGATGCTGGCCGCCCCGCCGGGGACCCGCCCCGCGAGTCCGGTGATCCTGGGTCCGCGCGCCCTGCTCGCCCTCATGAACCCTGGTCGCGGCGCGTGTTCCTGCGCACGGCCGCGGGCGGCACGGCCGGGATGGCGGCCTGGTCGCTGCTCAGCGCCCGGGGCCCGGCCGCCAGCGCGGCCAGCACGGCCGGGCGTGACCCGGCCGGCCCGGCCCAGCCGGGGTCCCGGTTGACCGGCGGCATCAACGGCCCCACCGCCAAGGTCACCTCGTTCGACACCGGCTGGCTGTTCGGCCCGTCGGCCGACGGCAGCGACCAGCCCGGGTTCGACGACAGCGACCTGGCCACGGTGACGTTGCCGCACACGGTGGCCCCGCTGTCCTGGCAGAACTGGGACCCGTCGACCTGGGAAAAGGTGTGGGTCTACCGCAAGCACTTCGACACCCCGGCCGGGCTGAGCGGGCTGCGGGTGTTCCTGGACTTCTCGGCCGCCCTGACCCGCTCGACCGTCACCCTGAACGGCACCCAGGTCGCCGACCACGCCGGCGGCTACCTGCCGTTCAGCGCCGAGATCACCGATCATCTCCAGCCCAGGAACAACGTGCTGGCCGTGACCCTGGACTCGACGTTCAACATCGACGTGCCGCCCGACCGGGCCGCCCCCGCCATCAGCACGTCGGTCGACTTCTGGCAGCCGGGCGGGATCTACCGCGACGTCAGCCTGCGGGCCGTGCCGCAGATCTTCCTGGCCGACGTGTTCGCCAAGCCGGTGAACGTGCTCGACGCCGGCTCGCGGCAGGTGGACGTGCAGGCCACGGTGGACGCCGCCGTGGTCCCCACCGACCCCGTCACCCTCGGCCTGGAACTGCTGGACGGCGACCACACCCTGGCCACGGCGACCACCCCGGTCACGATCAGCCAGGCCGGCCAGGTGACGGTGACCGCCACCTTGAGCAGCCTGCCCGACATCACCCTGTGGGACACCAGCCACCCCAAGCTCTACACGGTGATCGCCACCGTGCTGGTGAACGGCCACCCGCTGCACAACTACCAGGTCCGGATCGGGTTCCGGGACGCCTCCTTCCAGCTCGACGGGTTCTACCTGAACGGCAACCGGGTCAAGCTGTTCGGGCTCAACCGGCACCAGATCTTCCCCTGGGCCGGGCACGCGCTGCCCGCCCGGGTCCAGGCCAAGGACGCCGAGATCCTCCGGCACGAGCTCAACTGCAACATCGTGCGCTGCTCCCACTACCCGCAGTCCGAGGCCTTCTACGACGCCTGCGACGAACTGGGCCTGCTGGTCTGGGAGGAGATCCCGGGCTGGGGTTACTTCGGCGACGCCGCCTGGCAGCAGGCGGCCTACCAGGACGTGCACGACATGATCGTCCGGGACCGGAACCGCCCGTCGGTCATCGTGTGGGGCGCGATGCCCAATGAGGCCGGTGAGTACGTCGCCGAGTACACCGCGTACCACGACCTGGCCCACACCCTGGACGACTCGCGGCCGACCGGCGGTGACGACGGCTCGCGGGCCGACGCCAGCTTCGTGTTCGACGTGTTCAGCTACCACGACTACAGCAGCGTGACCGGAGCGGACGGGGTCCGGGAGCCGACCCTGGCCGCCCCCACCGACGCGGCCGGTAAGCCCTACCTGGTCTGCGAAACGGTCGGCACCCTGTCCGGGCCGGCCCTGTACTACCGGCGCACCGACACCCAGGCCGTCCAGCAGGGCGAGGCCACCGCGCACGCCATCGTGCACAACATCGCGGCCGCCGACGACCGCTACTGCGGCGTGGTCGCCTGGGCCTGCTTCGACTACCCGTCCGGCAACGGCAACCAGTTCCAGGGCACCAAGTACGTCGGCGTGCACGACCTGTTCCGGATCCCCAAACCCGGCGCCGCCATCTACCAGGCCCAGATCGACCCCCAGACCCGCCCGGTCATCGCACCCGCCTTCTACTGGGACTTCGGCCCCACCTCGCCGGTGACCAGCCTGACCTCGGCCATGATCTGCTCCAACCTGGACCAGCTCAAGGTGTACGTGGGCGGGAAGCTGTACACCACCGTGACCCCGGACACCGCCGACTACGGGCACCTGCCCTACCCGCCGTCGTTCGTGGACTTCAGCGGGGTGGACGGCTCGGCCCGGCCGGAACTGCGCATCGACGGTTACCGGGGCGGGTCCCGGGTGGCGTCGAAAACGCTGGCCGGCGACCCAGCCGGCGACCGGCTGTCCCTGGTGGCCGACGACGCCGTGATCGACGGGGACGGCACCGACGCGACCCGGCTGGTGTTCCGGGCGGTGGACCGGTACGGGGCGCCCCGCCCGTACGTGACCGGGCCGGTCACCCTGACCGTGGCCGGGCCCGGGGTGCTGGTCGGCGACAACCCGGTCGACTTCACCGCCACCGGCGGCGCGGCCGCGGTCTGGATCCGCTCGCTGCCCGGCTCACCCGGCGTGGTGACGGTCACGGCCCGCCACGCCACCCTGGGCCGGGCCACCGCCCAGGTCAAGATCCGGGCGGTGCCGTCGGCGGGCGCGCCGGTGCCCTACGGCTCACTGACCGTGGCGGCCGTGCCCGCGCTGGTCACGCCGGGCAGCACCACCACGGTCACGGCCACGCTGGACAACAACGGCCTGCTGCCACTGGACCAGGTCACGTTCACGGTCGCCGCCCCCGGCGGCTGGACGGTCAGCCCGGCCACCCCGGTCACCGTGCACCGGGTGCCCTCGGGGCGGACGGCCCGGGCCAGCTGGAAGGTCACGGTCCCGGCCGGCGCCAACCCCGGGCAGGACCCGGTCACGGTCCAGGCCGTCTACACGGCCGGGAAGCAGCGCGGCGTGACCTACTCCAGCGTGAACGTGCTCCGGGCCTACGCCACCCTGAGCGCGGCCGCCAACAACGCCGGGATCAGCGACGACTCCGACGTCACCGCGGCCAACTTCGACGGCGTCGGCAACAGCTACTCGGCCCAGGCCCTGGCGGCCGCGGGCCTGGCTCCGGGGGCCACGGTGACCCACGACGGGATCACGTTCGGCTGGCCGGTCATCCCGCCCGGCCAGCCGGACAACGTGGTGGCCCAGGGGCAGACGGTGCTGGTGTCCGGGTCCGGGACCACGCTCGCCTTCCTGGGCGCGGGCAGCCCGGCCGACGCCAGCGGCAGCGGCACCGTGCACTACACCGACGGCAGCACCAGCAGCTACACGGTCACGCTGGACAACTACTTCGACAAGCCGGACACCGGCAACGACATCATCGCCACCCTGCCGTACCTCAACGACTCGAACCCGGCCACCAACGGCGGCACGGCCGGGAAGCGGGACCAGACGGTCTACGTGTTCTACGCCTCGGCCGCGATCACGGCGGGCAAGACGGTCCAGGCGGTGACCCTGCCGTCCGGCGGCGTCATCCCGGCCGGCGGCGGCCGGATCACCGGCCTGCACGTCTTCGCGCTGGGCATCGGCCCGCTGTCGGCCAAGGGCGTGCCGCTCAGCGGCGACGACAGCTGAGCCCGGCCGGCCAGTCAGCCCGGCCCAGCCCGACCTGGCCAGTCCAGCTCAGACGTCGAGGTTCAGGTCGCTGACGTACCAGTGGCCGCTGAGGTCCGACATGGTGAACGAGAGCTTGAGCTCACCGGGCTTGACCCCGGTGCTGTGCGCGGTCATGAGCGCGGTCAGGTTGGTCCCGGCCACCACTCGCATCTGTGGCTGTTTGCCGCATATCGGGAGAAACTGCCAGATCGGCGTGGCCAGAAAGGTCTGGCCGCACATCGCGCCCCGCGCATTCCCGGGGATGGTGGAACGTTCCCGTGCACCTATGCTGGACTGGAGCGGCGATGGCATCGTGATGCCCGTCCCGGCTGCTCTGCTCAACCGTCGTTGCCCCGGCCCCCGGTGGCGATCCGTACCAGACGATCGCTGACCCGGAGGTCACATGGCCCAGCCAGCCGCTTCACCTGGCTCCCCCGCAACATCAGGCCGCCCCGCGACGCGGGCCGACCGGCGCTGGCTGATCCTCGTCGTGGTGGCCGTCGCCCAGCTCATGGTGGTGCTTGACGCCACCATCGTGAACATCGCGCTGCCGTCGGCCCAGCATTCGCTGGGGTTCGCCAACAGCGACCGGCAGTGGGTGGTGACGGCTTACGCCCTCGCCTTCGGCAGCCTGCTGCTGGTGGGCGGCCGGCTCGGTGACATGTTCAGCCGCAAGTGGGTCTTCATCACCGGGCTGATCGGCTTCGCCGTCGCCTCCGCGATCGGGGGCGCCGCCGTCTCGTTCCTGATGCTGGTGGCGGCCCGGGCGCTGCAGGGCGCTTCGGCGCCATCCTGCCCCGGCCGCCCTCGGCACCCTGGTCAGTACCTTCCGCGACCCGCGCGAGCGGGGCCAGGCCTTCGCCGTGTTCGGGTCGGTCGCCGGTCGGCGGCGGCGCGGTCGGCCTGATCCTGGGCGGCCTGCTCACCCAGTACCTGTCCTGGCGTTACACGCTGTACGTCAATCTGATCTTCGCCGCTCTCGCCGTGGCCGGCGCCCTGGTCTACGATCCACACGCAGCCGGCCGGCCACCCGGCCCCGGATGGACTGGCCCGGAGCCGTGTTCGCCTGCGCCGGGCTGTTCCTCATCGTCTTCGGCTTCTCCCACGCCGAGACGGCCAGCTGGACCGCCACCCTGACCATCGGTTCCCTGGTCCTCGGCGCCGTCCTGCTCGCCGCGTTCGTCGTCGCCGAGCGGCGGGTCAGTCACCCGCTGCTGCCGCTGCGCGTGATCCTCGACCGCACCCGAGGCGGCTCCTATGTCGCCGTCGGCATCACCGGAATCGCGATCTTCGGCATCTTCCTGTTCCTCACCTACTACATGCAGCAGGTCAAGGGGTACAGCCCGCTGACCACCGGACTGCTCTTCCTGCCGCTGGTCGGCCGGCATCCTCATCGCCTCCACGGTTGTCCAGCGTGGTATTGCTGCCCCGGTTCGGGCCGCGGGCCCTGATCGCGGCGGGATGCTGCTGGGCGCCGGCGGAACGGCCTACCTGGCCCAGCTCACCGTGACCTCCGGCTACCCCGGGGACATCCTGCCCGCCCTGATCGCCATGGGCCTCGGGTTCGGCATGATCTTCGCCCCGGCCATCAACACCGCCACGGCCGGCGTCCCGCCCCAGGACTCGGGCGTGGCCTCCGCGCTGGTCAACACCATGCAGCAGGTCGGCGGCTCGATTGGCGTCTCCATCCTCAGCACCATCGCGGGCAGCGCGACGACCAGCTACCTGCTGCCCACCACACCGGCTCGCAGGCGCTCGCGCTTGCGCGCGCGTCCACCCACGGCTACACCCTGGCCTTCACGATCTCGGCTGCGCTGCTCGGGCTCGGCGCGATCCTCGCGATCCTCATGCTGCCGTCCCGGCGCCGGCTCGCGGAACTGAGCGAGGCCGCCGCCCTCGTCGCCGCAGCGCAGCCCGCCGTAACCGTGCCGAGCCCGCGCGGCAAAGGTGATCCCGGGGACTAGCCGGCGATCCGGCGCCGGGGCATCCGGGCGCGGGGGTTACCCGGTCAGGCTGGCGAGCTGGGAGCGGGCCGGGATGTCGGACGTGATGCCGGCGCTGGCCAGGATGTCCTCCGGCTGTTCGGTGCGGGGACTGGCCGCGGCGAGCCTGAGCGCCTCAGCCGCATTGTCCGCGCTGGCTCCCGGCGGGATCACCAGCAGGGTGAGGTTGCCGCGGGTGGCCATGGTCATGTTGACGGTCATGGGGTCCATCGACCTGAACCAGGCCACGTGGACCGGGCGGCCGTTGATCATGATCAGATGCGGAATGTCGCTGAACGCGTCCAGCTGCAGGGCTACCCGCCTGACCCGTCCCGCCTGGGCGCTCAGCTCGGTGAGCATCGCCGGAAGCTCGGCCCCGGCGTCGCGGGAGCGCGGCCACCACCCGCCGCTGATACCCAGCTAGACCGGGAAGCGCAGGGTCCAGGCTCAGGCGGGCGTCGCCGTCGGCGGCAGGTTCGGCGGACGCGGAGGAAGCAGCCTGGGTGGCATGAGTGATGGCCGGTGCCATAACGAGAACCCGTCTCCGCCTCAGGGGCGGTGTCATCGTGCGCCTAAGGCGGCGCCGACGCGACTGCCGGCGTTCGAAATGTCCTCGGTAGCTCTCATCCTACGCTTGTCCAGCCCTTTCAGGGCAGCCCGTCGTCACCGCTTCAGGGCAGCCCGTCGTCACCGCCAGACGGTGCGGCCGGACGCCCGGGCCGGGCAGCGTACTGTTGGTAGCGGAAGCCGACGAGTCAGCCGCTAGGTCCAGACCCCGCCCTGCTGCTTCAGCAGGAAGACACCTCTATGTTCAGCGCGGAGCTGAGTGCCCACGAAGGCGGCGATCACGTTGTCGTCGCGTTGCGGGGGGAACTCGACCTAGCCGGCGCCGCGAGTATCGCGGCTACTCTCACGGAGATCGCGGCCCGCGGGCCGACCATCATCGTGAACCTGGAGGCCGTGGATTTCATGGACTCCAGCGGTGTGGCCGCGCTGGCTCGCGGGCGCAGGCGGGCCCGGCAGGCCGGAGGGGATCTGGTGCTGGCGGCGGCGCAGCGCCAGGTAGCGAGGATTCTGGCCCTGACCCGCCTGGCTGATGCCTTCGTGGTTCACGCCAGCGTGGACGAAGCGATCTTCGGTGCGGGGCAGGCATCGCCGGCGTCCTGACCAGCGGCCAGCCGCAGTCTCCGATCAGCGGTTGCGGCTGATGGTGGCGGTCCCGCAGATGACGTCGCCGGCCAGCTGGGTCAGGGGACGGTTATGGTCACGGGCGTAGCGGCGGAGGATGAAGAAGGCATCGTCGGGGGTGGTCCGGAGCCGCTCGGCGAGAATGCCCTTGGCCTGCTCGATGATGACGCGGCTGTTCAGCGCCCGCTGCAACTGCCCGGCGACGACTTCCTGCTGGTGGACCGCGCGTTCCTGCAGGATCCCGATCGTGGCCACATCGACCAGCGCCCGGGCCGCGATCGCGACCGCCGGAGTCAGCCCGCCCGGGGCGCTGCGGAACAGGTTCAGCGTCCCGATGACCTGATCGCGGAGCCGCATCGGGATGGCGTGGACCCCGGCGAAACCCATCTCGGCGGCGGAGGCGGCGAACTGCGGCCAGCGCGCCGCGGCCGGATCCGCGCGGATGTCACTGACGGCCACGACCTGGCCGGCCCGGTAGCAGTCCACGCACGGGCCCTCGTCGTTCTGGATCTGGAACAGCTCCACGACCCGGGCCTGCTCGGTGGACGCCGCGACCAGGCGCAGGGTACCCCCGCTGTCCGCCAGCAGCAGGCCGGCCGCGTCCACTCTCCAGCAGCTCCACGCACCGGACCGTAAGCGTGTGCAGAAAATCCATCAGGTCAAACCCGGCGACGAGCGTGTCCGCCAGCTCCACGAACACCTGCGCCAGGCGCTCATCCACCGTCGCCGCCATATTCGCCACAGTAGACCTCGGGACTTACCAGGGCTCCCGGGCACGCTCCCACCGGCCGGAACGCGGCGTCAGGGGCCCGGTCCGGATTACCGGTCCGGTTCCAGGCGCAGCCTGCGGTTCACGACATCGTCGGCGGCGTCGCCCAGCGCGGAGCCGCTGGCAAAGGCGTGGGCCCGCAGCCGGACAAATGCCTCCTCCAGATCCACCTCCAGCTGGACCGAGATCATCCCGACCGCCTGGTACACCTCCGCCCGCCGATCCGACAGACCGTCCAGCGGCCGGTAGTCCGGCGACCCACTGATGCCGGCCGCGGCATCCAGCACCATCTGCAGCGCGATGTCGGCCAGGACCAGCGCATCGGCCAGCTGGGTGATGGCCAGCGGACCGGGCCGCGCCCGGTACGCCGAGAGCACTCCCACCTGGATGGCCCCCGCCTGCAGCGGAACGGCAAACAGCGCCCGGGCGCCCGCCGTCACCGCGGCCGGCACAAAAATCGGCCAGCGCGCCGTCATCGACTCCAGGTCCGGGACCAGCAGCGGCGCACCGAACTCGAGGTCCTGCGCCCCTGGGCCCTCCCCGGTCGTGAACTGAAGTTCTTCCAGCTGGGCACTCAGCCCATCGGAGGCGAACAGCGGCTCACGCGCCACCATGCCGCTCGTCGCGATCACGCTGGCGCCGTCAACCCCGAGGCAGGGGACGGCAGCCCGGCACAGTGCCGCCACCGATACCGGCCCGTCACCCTCGTGCGCAGCGGTGATGCACGCCCACAGCTTCTCCGTCCGCTCGCCCGCCACCGTCCGGCCTCAGCACCCGTACGGCCCGGCCGGCCCGCGGCGTCCGCCAGCGCCAGGGTCGCGGCTCCGGGCGCGCACCGCCTCCGCCTGTTCCAGGCTGGCCTGGACGGAGAAGACATCAGCCAGGCCGGAAAGGGCAAGAACCCGGAGCACCAGCCGCTGCGGCGCAGCCAGCAGCAGGCCACCGCCTGCTCGTCTGGCTTGTTCCCGCACACCGGCCAGTGCCCACAGGCCACCACAGTCGATGAATTCCAGGCCCGTCAAGTCGATGACGATGTCAGGGTGGCAGGCCACAACACCCGCGAGTGCGGCCGTGACGCCCGCGGCGTCGGTCGCGTCAAGCTGCCCGCGCAACCCGACGACGGTATGACCGTGGCGTCCGCCGGTATTCACGTCGATGCTGAACATCGGGACGCCCTCCAATCCCAACGGCAAGCCGGGGGCCCTGACCCGGCGCCCGATTGGGTCTGATGCCGGGTGGCTCAGCTGGGCCCAGCGGCTCCGTTCGGGCCGGTGCCGTTCGGGCTGGTGCCGTTCGGGTCGGTCCGTTCGGGCTGGTGCCATTGCTGGTGATGGGGGTGGGAGAGGGTGTGTCGCCGCGGGGCGGGAGCGCGGGCAGAGCGGCGGCGGCGGCGGCCGTTTCGGCGGTCAGGAAGGAGCCGAGTTCAGCGATGGTGGTCATCAGCGGGGCGGGGAAGACCACGGTGGTGTTCTTGTCCACGCCGATCTCGACCAGGCTCTGCAGGTTACGCAGCTGCAGGGCCAGCGGGTGGGCCATCATCGTGTCGGATGCCTCGCCCAGAGCGGCGGCCGCCAGCGACTCGCCCTCAGCATTGATGATCTTCGCGCGCTTTTCCCGCTCGGCCTCGGCCTGCTTGGCCATCGCGCGTTTCATCGTGTCGGGCAGCTGGATGTCCTTCAGCTCGACGAGCGTGACCTCGACGCCCCACTCGACGGTGGAGACGTCCAGGATCTTGCGGATGTCCAGGTTGATCTTGTCGGTCTCGGACAGGGTCTGGTCCAGGCTGTGCTGCCCGACGACCTTGCGCAGGGTGGTCTGCGCGATCTGGTCGATCGCCGAGTTCACGTCCTCGATCGCGACGACTGACTTGACCGCGTCGATGACCCGGAAATAGGCGACCGCGGAGACGTCGACGCTGACGTTGTCGCGGGTGATGATGCCCTGGGACTGGATCGGCATGGTCACGATCCGCAGCGACACCCGGCGCAGCACGTCAACGAACGGGATGATCAGCCGGAGACCCGGCTCCCGCGGCCCCTGCACCCGGCCGAACCGGAACAGAACCCCTTGCTCGTACTGCTTGACGATCCGCACCGCCATGGCCAGCCCGATGAGGACCAGCACCACGACGATGATCAGGACGATGATCAGGACTTTCATCATGAGCCTCTATTTTGAGGCCGGGCCAGATTGCGTGGCCCGGTAAGTTGATTAGCCGGCGATACGAATTACCATTGCGGCTGGAAAACAGGCGAAAATAGGGGCCACGGCAGGTATGACGCAGCCGGCGATGGCGCTCTTGAATGGCCCGTTATCAGCAGGCGGCTGACTGGCACGGTTTCGAGCGGCGCCAGAATTGCGGCCGGAGAAATCTTCTCCCGCGCTTACGGAGTCCTCTGACCACCGCGTCTTGCTGCGGTACCCGATACATGAAAAATCCGGGCCCTGCCGTGCCGCCTGTATTTGGCGGTGCACCTGCCAGGGTCCGGAGCAACAATCTTCACACTACGCGCCTTTTGTCCGCGTGGGAAATTACGGCGCGGGCCGTTCGCTAAATCGCTTGCCGAGGAGACGGCGAAGCGTCGCGATTGCGCTACAGGCGCTTCTTGAGCATGCCGAAGACGCCGCGCACGACCTCTTTCTGCAGTTGCTTGCCCTGCTTGGACTGCAGGAACGCGCCCATGGCGGCGACCCCGCCGGCCAGGGCGCCGGCCGCTTCCTCATGCTCGGCGGCGGCCGGGCGGGGCGGGGCCGCGGGCTGGTGCTGAGCGGCGGCCGGCGGGGGCTCGGCCGCGGCGGGCGCGGCTTCCGCCTGCTGGGCGACCCGGGCGGCCAGGATCTCGCGCGCGCTCTGGTTGTCGACCCGCGTGCCGTACTTGGCCCACAGAGGCGACGCCTGGGCCGCGGCCGCCACGTTGTCGGCCGGTCCCATCCGCGAGGCCGGGGGCACCACCCGGGTGTGCACCACCGGGGTCGGCACGCCGGACTCGGACAGGATCGTCACCGCCGCCTCGCCGATGCCCATGCTGGTCAGCGACAGCGACTGCTCCTGGGTCTCGTTGGCCCCGAGCACCTTGGCCAGCAGCTGCGGCCCGAAGTCCAGCACGGTGGCCCGGACCGGAACGCCCGGGCCGATGCCGCCGAGGCTCAGGAACTCAACCGGGAACCCCCGGGCCTGAAACTGCAGGGGCAGCTTGACCGCCGCGGCCGGGACGACCGCGCCGTCGTGCACGCCGCGCCCGAGGTCGAGTGCGGCCCCGTCGACGGCGTAGGCGGTCGTGATCGTCTGCGCGAAATCGGCCATTATGCCCCCTTGACCTCGGGTGATCCCGGTTCGAGGAGCCTAACGCCCGGCGCCGGACCCTGCCAAGGAGGCCGGGGACGCTACCGGCGGCTGCGGCGCGGGCCGAACTTGACCCAGGCCAGGACGCCCAGGACCGCCAGCAGCACCAGCGGCGAGAACAGCAGGTGCATGACCGCGGTCAGCACGATGACGGCGATGATGGCCAGGGCTATGAAGGCGACGATGGCGAACATTGGACTGATCCCCGTTTCATTTCCAGGTGATGCTCTTACCTCTCCAGAGTGCCGCCTGGATCGCCCGCCGTCGATGGGGATTACCCCCCATTGGACCCCCAGGTGCGGGCCGCGGCCCCCTGATTGGCGAGGGCCAGCCGCAGCCAGCTCAGCAGCGGGCCGAAGTCCCCTGACCCCGGCCGCCTGGCAGGAACTCCGCACCGGGCCGATGAGTCCGGCCCCCGACCTTCGTTCAGATGAGGACAAGGTCATTTCCGGGACGTGAGGAGGCGTGATGAGCACGGTGATCACCCACGCGGTGATGTCGGTGGACGGCTTCATCGCCGACGACAAGGACGAGGTCGGCCCGCTGTTCGACTGGTACTTCAACGGTGACGTCCCGCTGGACGGCAGCCCGGGGATGAAGGTCTCGCGGGCCTCGGGCCAGTACGTCACCGGCATGTGGGCCAGCATCGGGGTGGTGGTGATGGGGCGCCACATGTTCGACATCACCAACGGCTGGGAGGGCACGCCGCCGACCGGTGACCACGTGGTGGTGGTCTCGCACCGGCCCAAGCCCGAAGGCTGGCACCCCGAAGCCTCCTACTACTTCGCCGGCACCGTGGCCCAGGGCATCGCCCAGGCCCGGGAGCTGGCCGGCGACCGCGTGGTGGCCATCTGCGCGGGCGACGTCGCCGGCCAGGCTCTCGCCCTCGGCCTGGTCGACGAGGTGGCCATGGACGTCGTGCCGGTGGTGTTCGGCTCGGGCAAGCGCTACTTCGGCTCGATCGAGGGCCAGCACCGGCTGGAAGACCCGGACACGGTGATCGCGGGTGACCGCGTCCTGCACCTGCGCTACCGGGTCCGGCAGCCAGACTGAGCCGGCGGCTCCTTAAGCTGCTGAGGATGGGGCTCTCGGTCGCGCAACTCGCTGACCGGCTGCCGGGCACCGAGCCGCGCTGGCCGGGGTCCGGCTGGTCGCGCTGGACGGGCGGTCCGGGTCGGGCAAGACGTGGCTGGCCGCGCAGCTGGCCGCGCCGATCGGCGCCCCGGTCATCCAGCTGGAGGACCTCTATCCGGGCTGGGACGGCCTGGCCGCCACCGCCGAGGTCCTCGCGGACTGGGTGACCGGCCCCCTGGGCCAGGGCGCCGGCCCGCTGGCGCCGGTTCGACTGGGACACCATGAGCTACGCCGAGTGGCACACCACCGGCCCGGCCGACGTGATCATCCTGGAGGGCTGCGGCAGCATCCGGACCGGGCTGGCCAGCGTCTACGCGGCCCGGATCTGGGTCGAAGCCCCGGCCGCCGCCCGCCACCAGCGCCTGCGGGCCCGGCCGGACTGGGCCGCCTACGCACCGCACGCCGAGCGGTGGGCCAACGCCGAGGATCGGCTCTACCAGGCCGAGCGGACCCGCTCCCGCTGCGACTTCATCATCGAGAACCCGGGCGCCGGCGGGACGGTGACGGTCACGGCCCGGCGGCGGCCTTCGGCGGCACGGTGAAACCGAGGGCGCCGAGGACCTTGACCGCGCCGTCGCGGCCGCCTTCGAAGTCGTGCGGGGCCAGGCGCTGGCCGGTGGCGAATTCGTAGGCGGTGCCGAGAATGGCCTTGGGCGGATAACGGTGGCCGTTCCAGACCAGATCGTAGGTCGTGGTCGGGCCGAACCCGTGGGCGGAAAAGAATTCAGCCGGACCGAGCCGGTCGTATTCGGCGATGGCGCGCATTACTTCGTCGCGGGTCACGCGATCCCAGGCGACCATTGGTTACGTCTCCTCCGTAAGGTCATCAGGTGAGTGGCTCGCCGCCGTCGATGCGCAGGGTCTGGCCGGTGAGGAACGTGCTGGTCAGCGCGAACATCACCGCGGCCGCGATGTCCTCGGGGGTGCCGATCCGCCCGGCCGGGTTGCGGGCGCTGACGTCGGCGAAGTAGTCGGCCTTGCCCTGCGGGCCGAGCGCGTCCCAGGCGCCGCTGTCGATGACGCCGGGCGAGATCGCGTTGACCCGGATCGGCCCCAGTTCCAGGGCCAGCGACCGGGCCAGCGTGTCGGCGGCCGCGTTGGTGATGGCCACCGCCATCGTGCCGACCGCGATCTTGGTCGCGGCCACCCCGGAAAAGATGACGAACGACCCGTCCGGGCTCATCCGCGGGGCCAGCTGCTTGGCCAGCATGAGCGGGCCGATCACCTTGGTGTCGAACGACTGCCGGACGGCGTCCCGGTCCAGGTCGGCCAGCCGGCCGCGGGCCCGGGCCGAGGCGGTGGAGACCACGTGGTCGACCGAGCCGAGCCGGTCACCGAGGGCGGCGATGGACGCCTCGTCGGTCAGGTCGACGAACTCGGGGACGACCCCGGGCTCGCCGTCGTAGGCCGCGGCCAGCCCGGCCTGATCCCGGCCCGCCGCCACCACGCGGGCTTCGGCGTCGAGGGCGGCCAGCACGATGGCGCGGGCCAGGCCACTGCCGCGGCCGACGACCAGCACGGTCCGGTCCTTGAGGGAAGACATCGGGGCTCCCGATTCGCCGTTATTCAAATGGACGAAAACGAGCCTGGCACACAATTTCTGAGCGGGACACAGACCGCTACCTTCGATTAATTAATGGCTTTTATAAAACCCATTTATATCGAAGGTCACGTGACTGGCCCGCCGGGCCGCCCTG
This sequence comes from uncultured Actinomycetes bacterium, assembly GCA_963828445.1. Lineage (GTDB taxonomy): Bacteria > Actinomycetota > Actinomycetes > Streptosporangiales > Streptosporangiaceae > Bog-532. The sequence continues at coordinate 76,585 of CAWHFP010000010.1, read as the reverse complement.
GCTTATTCGGTGCGGAGGATCAGCCCGGTCCGGGCCGGGCGGGCAGGCGGGCGGTGGGCAGGCCCCGCTGCTTCAGGTCGGCGGTGAACCGGCGCAGCAGGTCGTCGTGCGGGGCGGCGACGATGGCCACCACGTCGCGCAGTTCGGCCGGGTCCAGCGACCGCACCGTCCCGCCCGGCCAGGGCGTGAGCGCCGAGAACGGCGCGATCGTCACCCCCATCCCGGCCGCGGCCAGCTGCGCGGCCGTGCGGGGGCTGCCGGTGCGCAGGGCGGGCACGGGCAGCACCACCCCGTGGCTGGCCGCGAACTGATCGACCCAGACCCCGAACCCGTTGCCCGGGTCGTAGTGGACCAGCGGTTCGGCGGCCAGCTCGGCCAGGGGTACCGCGTCCAGGCCGGCGAACCGGTGCCCGTCGGCCGCGACGACCACGATCTCCTCGCGGCCGAGCAGTTCGGTGTGCTCACCGGCCCCGGTCGGCCGCGGCCCCACGATGATGTCGGTGCCCCCGGTCAGCAGCACGTCGAGCATGGCGTCGGCGCTGGTGTACTCCTTCAGGTCCAGCTCGACGTCGGGGTGGCGGCGGCGCCAGTGGCGCAGCACCGGGACCAGCACCCACACCGTCATCGTCTCCGCGCAGGCGATGCGGATGCGGCCCCCGGTCCCGGCCCCGACCCGGCGCCCGGCCAGCACGGCCCGGTCGGCCGCGGCCAGGGCGACCCGGGCCTCGGCGGCGGCCGCCCGCCCGGCCGCGGTCGGCCGCACCCCCCGGGGCAGCCGCTCGATGACCGGGGTGCCCAGCTCCCGTTCCAGGGCGGCGATCTGATGCGACAGGGCCGGCTGCGACAGGTGCAGCAGGGCCGCCGCCTTGGTCAGCGACTCCTGCTCCACGATCGTGACCAGACACTCCAGTGCCCGCAGCGAGGCCATGGAGCGATCCTGTCACCCGGCGCCCCGGTCAGGGGTGGGCGTCCCAGTGGCGGCGCAGGGCCGCGGTCAGCTCGGCGGCCCGCTCGTCCGGGAAGAACAGGCGGCCGCCGTCGATCTCGACCACCTCGCTGGCGCCGGGGATGGTGTCCCGCAGCCAGTAGGCCCACGTGCGGTCGAAGAACCGGTCGGCCGTGCCCCACACGAGCACGGTCGGCACCTGGAGGCGGCGCAGGGCGGGCTCGGCGGCCAGCAGGTCGCGGCGGTGCAGCGAGGTCATGAGGCGCTGGAACTGGCGGGCCCGCGGCGGGCTGCCGAGCACCGGGTCGAGCATGGCCCGGGACACCTCCACCGGCAGGCGGGTCACGTCCTGGTAGCCGGTGCCGAAGAAGCGCTGGCGGCCGCGGGCCGGGTCGCTGGTCAGCCGCCCGGCCAGCCGCCACAGCGGCAGGCCCAGCCGGAGCAGCCGGTCGGCGGCGCGCAGGCCCGGGGGCGGCATGTTGGTGTGGGCCTCGCAGTTGGTCAGGGCCAGGGTGTGCAGCCGTTCGGGGTAGCTGGCCGCGAACACCTGGGACACCGCGCCGCCGGTGTCGTTGGCGACCAGGTCGACCGCGGGCAGGTCGAGGGCGTCGCAGCAGTCGGCGACGAAGCGGGCCAGGCCGGGCAGGGAGAAGTCCTGGTCGGCGGCGGCCGGGGTGTGGCCGTGCAGGGGCAGGTCCAGGGCCACGCACCGGCGCTGGCCGTCGAGTTCGGCGATGACGTTGCGCCACAGGTAGCTGCTGGTGCCGACGCCGTGCACGAACAGCACCGGCCGGCCCGGGCCGCCGGTGTCGACGTAGCTGGCCGGGCCGGACCGGGTGCCGGCCTGACTGCGGTGCTTGTCCAGGCGTTCCAGCTCGCTGATCATGGGGTTTCTCCCTTCCGGAGGGCCGGATGGATAGGCTTGAAGAAAGACCGACCGTCGGTCCAACTCTCATAGACCGACTGTCGGTCTGTCAATGAGGTTTTGCGGCGGCCACGCGCCGGGCACCAGGGCTGGGAGCGGATGAACAGGAACGTCGAGCGGGGCCAGGCGACCAGGACCCAGCTGATCGAGGTCGCGACCGGGCTGTTCGCCACCCGCGGCTACGAGGGCACGTCGATCGAGGCGGTGCTGGCCGAGTCCGGCGCCAGCCGCGGCTCGCTCTACCACCACTTCGCGGGCAAGGACGCGCTGTTCCTGGCCGTGCTGGAGGACGTCGGCACCACGGTCACGGCCCAGGTGACCGCGGCCATGCAGGACGCCGGCGACCCGGTCACCGAATTGCGGGCCGGCCTGCTGGCCTGGATCCGGCTGGCCGGCGACCCGGTCATCCGCCAGGTCATGCTGATCGACGCGCCGATCGTGCTCGGCTGGGAGCGCTGGCGGGAACTGGACGAGCAGGGCCCGCTGGGCTTCATCCGGGCCGCCCTGGCCTACGCGGCCGGCCAGGGCCGCCTCGACCCGGCCCAGGTGGACACGTTCGCCCACATCGTGCTGGCCGCCGCCAACGAGGTCACGCTGCTGATCGCCCGCGCCGACGACCCGGCCGCCGCGCTCCAGGCCGAGGAGAGCGCGTTCAACGGCTTCCTGGACCGGATGCTCGGCCCGGCTCCCGCGTGAGCGACGGACACGAACGCCCAGATGGCCAGACAGCGGTCGCACGGGCGAATATCGTGAGAATCGACCAGGGCGTCACCGAGCGTAATTTACGGTTCAATCCGCGCTGGAATGGCCGAAGGCGGGTAGGCACGCGCAGACATGTCATTCCTCAGGACCCTTCAGAGTTCGGTCTCGCTACCGGCTGGACGACAAGATCGCCACCGGTGGCTACGGCGAGGTCTGGCGCGCCACCGACGTCCTGCTCGGCCGGACGGTCGCGGTCAAGCAACTGCCCCCGGACCGGGCCCGCAGCGAGCAGACGCTGATCCGGTTCCGGGCCGAAGCCCAGCGGGCCGGGTCGCTGGGCCACGAGAACATCACCCGGGTCTACGACTACGTGGAACCGGCCCCACCCGATCCGCCGTTCCTGGTCATGGAGCTGGTCGACGGGCCGTCGGTGGCGCAGGTGCTGGCCTGCGGCGCGCTGCACCCGGCCCAGGCCATGAGCGTCGTGACCGGGGCCGCGGCCGGCCTGGAGGCCGCGCACGAGGCCGGGTTCGTGCACCGGGACATCAAGCCGGCCAACCTGCTGCTGACCGGGGACGGCCAGGTCAAGGTGACCGACTTCGGCGTCTCCTACGCGATCAATTCTCAGCCCATGACCAGCAGCAACACCCTGCTGGGCACGGCCGGTTACGTGGCCCCGGAGCGGCTCACCGGGGGCGGGGTGACCGCGGCCGGTGACCTGTACGCGCTCGGGATCGTGGCCTGGGAGTGCCTGACCGGCCACCCGCCGTTCCGCGGCACGCCGCTTGAGGTGGTGGTGGCCCACCGCGACCAGCCGCTGCCGCCGCTGCCGGCGTCGGTGCCCGGTGACGTGGCCGCTCTGGTCCGGGAGCTCACCGCCAAGGATCCGGCCGCCCGTCCGGCCCGCGCCGGCGACGTGGCCCGCCGGGCCGCCGCCCTGCGCGACCGGCTGGCCCGGGAGTCCGGAGTATCGGCGTGCCCCCTGTCCGGGCCCTGGTCCGGAGCCGGCCACGGCGGGCCGTCCGGTCCGCTGGGGATGGACACCGTCCCCAGCAGCGAGGTGGTCCTGATCAACCGGGCGTTCGATCGGCCGCCGCCGGTCCAGGCCGGCCCGCCGGTCCAGGCCGGGCCGCCACGGTCCAAGCCGGGCCGCCCGAGCAGGCCGGGCCGCCCGAGCAGCCGCCCGCCGCGCCGGAACAGCCGGCGGTCCCGCCGGAGCCGCCGGAAGCCCGGCACCGGTCCCGCTGGGTGCGGCTGGCTCTCGGTGCGGTGGCCGCGGCCGTGATCGCCACCGGGCTGACCGTGACCCAGCTGACCGGGGGCGGGACCCTGGCTCACCTGGCCCCCGGCTCGGCCCGCCCGCACTCCCCGGGCGCATCAGCCAGCCCGGGTACCGGTCACCACCGCACCAGCACCTCCCCGGCCGGCGGCCCGACCACGGGAGCGGCCGGTGGCCCCGGCGCGGGCATCGCCCCGCAGGCCAGCCCCGGTCCCGTGGGTACCGCGGCCAGCCCGGCCACGGTCACCGGCAGCCATCCGGCCGCCACCGCCAGCCGCCAGCGCCAGCCCGACCCCCAGCGCCACGGCCAGCGCCGGGAACGGCAAGGGGAAGGCCAAGGGCAAGGGGAAGGGCAACGGCCAGGGGAACGGCCAGGGGAACGGGAACGGGCAGGGCAACGGGAACGGGAACGGGCAGGGCAACGGCTGACCGTCCGGCCGGGGCTCAGCCGCTCTCAGCCGCCTCAGCAGTGCGGACGGCCGGACAACGCCGGCTGCTCACGGAATGATGTCGACTGTGACTGTATGGATAGTCCGGGCCGGCCGGCACGGCGAGGGCGAAGACCACGCGCTGAACCACCAGGTGGTGGGGATCGGCTGGCCGGAACTCGGTGACCTCACCCGGGTCGGGTCGCCCGGGAACCTGCACCTGGCCCTGGACGCGGCCTACCCCGACACCAGGCCGTCCACTCTGGCCCGCTGGGGAGACCAGCTCGAGGCCTTCCGGTTCCGGATGCGGGCCGGCGACCTGGTGGCCCTGCCGTTAAGGTCGGCCCCGGCCGTCGCGATCGGCCGCCTGACCGGCGACTACCGCTGCGCCCCGGACGCGGTGGTGGCCCTGCGGCACCAGCGTTCGGTCGAGTGGCTGGCCGAAGCCATCCCGCGCGATCGGATCGACCAGGACCTCCTTGATTCGCTGGGCACCGTGGCCACGGTCGGCCAGCTCAGCGGGCCCGACGCCGAGCACCGCATCGAGGCGCTGCTCGCGGGCACCCCGCTCACCGGGCCGGCCCGCCCCGCCGCCAACGTCGGGGCGATCGCCCGCGATCAGATCCGGCGCCGGATCGCCGGGCGGTTCCCGGGCCACGAACTGGCTCACCTGGTCGGCGCCCTGCTGCGAGCGGACGGGTTCAGCTGCGACATCTCGCCGCCCGGCCCGGACGGCAGCGTGGCCATCCTGGCCGGCCCGGGCCGGATGGGCTTCGACGGCCCCGCCCTGGCCGTCCGGGTGGTGCCGGGAGCGACGGCGGTGGACGCCTCGGCCCTGCGCGAGCTCAAGGGCGCGATGAGCAACCTCGGAGCCCAGCGCGGCCTGCTGGTCAGCTGGAGTGGCTTCACCCAGGACACCCGGCAGGAGGCCCGCGGCCTCTTCTTCGAGATCCGCCTCTGGGACTCCGACACCGTGATCGGCCAGCTGGAGGAGCACTACGACCGCCTCCCCGCCGACATCAAGGCGGAGATACCGCTCCAGCGCGTGTGGGCGCTCCCGCCCGAGCCGGAGTAGGGCCTGCGGGTCCGGGAGCCGGCCCGAGGAGCCCCGCGCGGGCCTTGACTCGCCCAGGATGCCCCGGCGGCCCGCGTCTTGGCTCACTCCGAGCCACCCACGCCCCACCGGCCGCACTGCTTCCAAGCCGCCCCGGCGGCCCGCGTCTTCTCACTCCGAGCCACCCACGCTCCACCGGCCGCACTGCCTCCAAGCCGTCGGAAGGCGCGTGGGCCGCGCCCATCGCCTCTCCTGGCACACTGATCACGCGGGTTTTCATGATCCATTGCCGGGTGGCAGTTTGCAGTGAATATGACTGCATTTCGCCACCTCAGGATGGATCTTGCATTGGTTGGGACAGGTGTGACCGGTGCGCCGGAACCGCGGCGGCCCGGGCGGGCACAGCGGCCCTGGCGAGCGCGGCGGCCGGGGCGGGCGCAGCGGCCGGGCGAGCGCGGCGGCCGGGGCGGGCGCGGCGCCGCGGCGAGACCGGTGAACTGACCGTGCGGACCCGGACCAGGACCAGCCCGCACCACCAGCAACTCTGAGGACCCGGAGTGACGCTCAGCGGCCGATGGTTTCGCGGATCGCGGTCCGGAACAGCTCGGGCAGCGAGATCCCGGCCGCCGCGGCCATGGTGGAGATCACGCTCTGCTCGGCGAACGAGCAGTACAGGCCGGCTTCCAGGAACCAGGGCTGCCCGGCCGGGTCGATCCGGAAGTCGAACAGGCTGTAGTCCCGGCACCCCAGCGCCTGGTGACAGCGCCGGGCCGCGTCCCACACCGGCCGGGTGACCGGATCGGCCGGGTCCACGATCCAGGCCCGGGCCGGGTCCTTGGCCACCAGCCTGAGCTCACCGTCACCGGACCGGCTGATCTTGTCGGCGTGGTCGCGGATGGGTTTGCTGACCGGATCGACCCGGTACTCCTCCAGCGGCAGGCCGACCAGCTCACCGTCGCGGACGACGAGGCCGCAGCGGACCTCCCGGCCCAGCTCGACGTAGGACTCGACCAGGGCCCGGTCCGAGTGCTCCCAGGCGGCCGCCAGGGCGCCGGCGTACCCGGCCCGGTCCCGGACCAGGGTGGTGCCCAGCGAGTTGTCCCCGTCCACCGGCTTGACCACCACCGGCGGGGCCAGCGACGGCTGGCCGCCCCGGGCCAGCACCTCACCGGCCGGGACCCGGACCCCGGCCGCGGCCACCACCGCCTTGGCCTTCGCCTTGTCCGCGCCCAGGGCCATCACGTCCGGGCCGCTGCCGATGTAGGGCAGGCCGAGCAGGTCGAACAGCGCCCGGTAGGCGGTCATGCCGGACCGGCAGAACAGCTGCGGGACCACCACGTCCGGCCGCAGCCGGGTCAGGCCGCACACCGCGTCGGCCAGCTCGCAGTCCGGGGCGTCGGCGATGGCGTCCCGGCTCAGGCTGACCGGGAACCGCCAGCGCTGGTCGGGGGTGACGTAGGCGATGTGAAACTCGTAGCGGCCGGGGTCCGCGGTGGCGTTCAGGCAGTCCCGGGCGTACAGCCGGGACAGGTCGCACAGGAACTCGCTGGTCGGGGAGCCGACCAGGTGCAGCACACGCAACGTCACGATCAGTCCCCGGCGGGCTGGACGAGCTTGCCGATGTTGAAGTCGATGCGGATCCAGTCCTGGCCCCGGACCAGGTTCCCGGCCAGCAGCCACGGGATCTGCAGGTGGTGCTCGAGCAGGAACGGCAGCGGGTCGGCCCAGTCGAAGATGGCGTCCTTGCCGCGCCAGATGACCCGCAGCCGTTCCCGCCGCCCCGGCCCGGTGATCAGCCGCCAGGCCTCGTGGTAGGCCCAGTAGGTCGGCCGGCTGTCCGCGGCCGGCCGGACGGTGGCCACGTCGTCGTCCAGGTAGGCGCGGGCCAGGCCCGGCTGGTTGTAGAACATGGTGATGGCCGAGTGGGTGCGGGGGTTGCACTCGATCGCGTACACCCGCCCGTCGTCGTCCTGGATGAAGTCGAAGCTGAACTGGCCGGTCAGCCGGAGCGGCTCCACGAACCCGCGCACCCAGGCCTCGATCTCCGGTTTGTCGGCCGCCTCGTAGTTGACCTGGAAGGCCGAGGACTCGCAGCAGCAGTACAGCTGGACCTGCCCGTCCCGGACCGTGCTGTGCGCGCAGTACTCCTGGCCGCGGACCAGGCCCTGCATGATCCAGGGCGTGTCGGCCGAGATCGGCTTGGACCGGGCGAAGGCGGCGGTCTCCCGGGCCGACGGCCGCGGCAGCGTGGTCAGGTCCAGCCGGTGCACCGGGTCGTAGGGGATGCTCTTGAGGATGTAGGGGTCCGCGGCCGCGGTGAAGTCGAAGTCCTCGATCTGGCCGGGCGAGCTGACCCGGTGCGCGTCCGGCACCGGCAGGCCGAGCGAGCTGGCCATGACCGAGAACTCGTACTTGTCGTCGAGGCGGCCGACCATGCCGGCGTCCTCGTGCAGCACCTCGCAGTACGGCGCCAGCAGCGGTTTGGCCAGCGCGTCGTGGTAGCTGGCGACCGGGCTGCACACGGGTACGTAGACGTCGACCTGCTCGGATCGCACGATGGCCAGCAGCGCTTCGGCGTAGCCGGGCGACGGGGGTGCGGGCACGGTGTAGAACCGGTCCACCGCCCGGGAGAACCGGTGCCCGGTGAACCGGTACTTGGCCGACTCGACCAGGATGACCCGGTGACCGGCCGCGTGGAATGACCGGGCCAGCTGCAGCGCCTTGGTCATCTTGCCCCCGCTGACCAGGATCGTCTTCCGATCCTGGTCGGCCAGGCCGCGACCTTCGATGAAAAATGATCTGACCAGCGCCACCGTGGTCAGCGCGAGGTTGAACGGCAGCGCCAGCAACAGGAGCAGCAGGACACCCGCCGTCCGCAGCACGACCAGCACCCGCGGCCGGGCCGCGGCCGGGGAACTCACCGGGCCGCACCCCCGTAACCAGCCACCATGCCGCGGTGCATGACCCGGTCGCCGCTCACCCCGCTGTGGTCGGCCCGGTGCAGGACGCATCCGTTGTCCCACATCACCACGTCCCCCGGGGACCAGGCGTGCCGGTAGGTGTTGCCGGCCGCGGCGGAGTGGGCGTACAGGAACTCGATGGTGGCCCGGGCCTCCGCGTCGGCCAGCCCGCTGATCGAGACGCACCGTTCCGGGGTGGAGACGTACAGGGAGGTCTGGCCGGAGACCGGGTGGGGCCGGAACACCGGGTGCTCGGCCGCGGTCTCGTCGTCGGCGCCGAGGTGCAGGCCCGTCACCTGGTGCCGGATGGTGCGCCCGGCCAGCCGGTCGTGCAGCGGCCCGGGCAGCGTCCGGAAGGCCCGGTACTGGTTGGTGAACAGCGTCTCACCGCCCCGGGCCGGGACGGTGACCGCCCGCAGCGCGGTGTAGGCGGGGGGCTGGCGCACGTAGCTGGTGTCGACGTGGAACACGCTCCGCGGTGGCGTGCTCCGGCCGACGTTGCTGATCAGGTTGAGGTCGGGGCAGCCCGCCACCGGGGTCTCGCCCGCGGTGAACGCGAGCGCGCCGAACCGCTTGAGGAAGGCCACGAAGGTGGTGTCGTCGACGTCCTGGCCCGGCATGACCAGGACGCCGTGGCGGGCCAGCAGGCCGCGCAGGTCGCTGGTCACGGCCGGGTCGGCGTCGGCCAGGGACAGCTCGGTGACGGTGACACCGACGGGTTCGGTGAACTGCAGCCGCATCACGCCTCCCGGAGCCGGATCAGGGTCAGGCCGTCCCGCAGCGGGATGATCACCTGGTCGACGCGCGGTTCGGCCGCGACGGCCCGGTTGAACGCGGCCACCGCCGCCCCGTTGGCGGTGGGCTCACCCGGGAGCCACGGCTGACCCTGCATCAGGGTGTTGTCCACGCAGATCAGGCCGTGCCCGGCGATCAGCCCGAAGTCGAGCAGCGCGGTCAGGTAGCCGGCGTACCCGGCCTTGTCGGCGTCGATGAAGACCAGGTCGAACACGTCACCGGCCGCGTCCAGCTCGCTCAGGGTGGCCAGCGCGGGCCCGACCCGGACCTCGATCTTGTCGCCGTCGGGAGAGTCCTCAAAGCAGCGCTGGGCGAAGGCGGCGACCTCGGGGTCGATCTCGCAGCTGACCAGCTGCCCGTCGGCGGGCAGCGCTTCGGCCATGGCCAGGGCCGAGTAGCCGGTGAACATGCCGATCTCCAGCACCCGGCGGGCCCGGGTCGCGTGCACCAGCATCTTCAGCGTCTGGCCTTCCACGTGGCCGGACAGCATCTCCTGCTCCAGCGGCGCCGGGACCACGTCGGCCGGGTGCTGCCGCCAGTCCTGGGCCGCGGTCCGCTCGGCCAGCAGGCGCAGGGCCGGGGACTCGGGGGTCGTCCACTGGCTGAGGTAGGGATCGAGGCCGCTGGCCAGCTCGCAGGCGTCCCGGAGACCGGCCTTGAGGGCCGGGTCGACCCCCTCGGCCGCCTCGAGCTGCCGGGTCAGCCGGCCGAGCTGGCCGGCCAGGATGGTCAGCGGGGTGACCGGGCGCGGCGCGCCCGGCCGGGAGACGGTCGTGGTCACCGGGTGTACACCTCCTCGCCCTGCCCGGCCCGCGGGTAGCCCCGGCACACCTGGCGGTGCACGTCGAGGGCCTGGTCGAGCTCGTCCACGGACAGATCGTTGACGAAGTGGCAGGTCCCGATCGGGCGCGGGACCGCGGCCCGGAGCTGGCCGTCGCGGGTCTGCACGATCGACTCGGTCGCCTTCCGCACCAGCCCGGACGTGAGGTGGGGGCTGTTCAGCGCGAGCCCGAGCCGGCTCATCAGCCAGAACATCCGGTCCCGGTCGCTGACCGAGATGTAGCCACGCTGCTCGGCGATGGTGGCCGACAACGCCATGTCGACGCTGATGGCCTGGCCGTGGAAGAACGGGACCTCGGGGGCCAGCTCCAGCACCGGGCTCCAGGTGTGGCCGAAGGCGATGACCCGGTCCAGGTCCAGCTCGTGCAGGTTCGGGACCTCGAGGCGGAGCATGGTGCCGATGGCGTCGTAGGTCACCCGGTGCGCGATCTCACGCAGCTCCGGGGTGCCGTCCAGGTGACCGAACCGGGTGGCCAGCAGGTCGGGGCCGTACTTCTCCAGCAGCTCGAACACGCCGCTGTTGGCCACGGCCGAGATCTTGATCAGCTCGGCCATGCCGTTGCGGACCTCCCGGGCCGGGAGGGTCTTCAGGAACGAGAAGTCCAGGATGACCTGCTGGGAGGCGTGGAAGGCCCCCAGCCGGTTCTTGGACCGGCCGTGGTTGACCGCGACCTTGATCGCCACGCTGGCGTCGATCAGGCCGATCAGGGTGGTCGGCACCCGGATGTAGTTGGTGGACCGGCGGAAGACGGCGCAGGCGAACCCGGCCACGTCGGTGGTCAGGCCGCCCCCGACCACCAGCACCGGTTCCTTGCGGACCAGGCCGAACTCGCCGAAGGCGTCGACGATGCGCTCGGCGGTGCGGAGGGTCTTGGCCGTTTCCGTGATCGCGACCGGGAAGACGGTCAGGTCGATGCGGTGGTGTTCGAAGTAGGCGTGCAGCTGGTCGCCGTAGAGCAGGTACACGTTCTCGTCGACCACCATCAGGCAGCGCCCGAACGGCCGGTAGCTGTCGGCGATCTCGGAGTTGCCGAGGGCGAATACTCCGTCCACGTAGCGCAGGGAGTAGTCGATCTTCTGGTAGGCCTCGACGTGGAACGCGGTGTCGGTCGCGGTCAGGACCGGTTCGGCGGGGCCGGTCATCGGGCCGCCTTCCGGCCGGAGGCGAGCTGCTGCAGGCCGGCGAAGTCGAGCCGGTTCGTCCGCTGCGCGGCCGCGCTGAAGTCGCCCTGGCCGGTGTTCTCGTTGGGGAACGCGACACAGGGCACCCCGGCCGCGACCGCGGCCTGGACGCCGCCGACGTTGTCCTCCACCGCCACGCAGTCGCCGGAGGCCTCGTTCAGGGCCTGCAGCGCGAACACGTACGCGGCCGGGTCCGGCTTGGGGGTCTCGACCCGGGAGCTGTCCACGATGACGTCGAAGTCCTGGTCGGAGACCTGGGGCTGGAGCCGGGTGAGCAGCGCGGCGACGTTGTCCCGGGACGTGGTGGTGACCAGGCCGACCTTCCAGCCGTGGTCCTTGGCGGCCTTGATCGTGTCGGCCACGCCCAGGCGGGGTGCGAGCCCGGCCGTGGCCAGCAGCTCGCGGAAGATCGTGGACTTGGTCTCGTGGACGGCGGTGGCGTCCACGGTCTCACCCCGGGACTGGGCGTAAGCGGCGATCCGGTTCCGGCCCCCACTGTCGGAGAGCATGGCCCGGTAGTCGTCCTGGTCCCACTGCCAATCGAGCCCGTGGGCCTCGAAGGCGTGGTTGAACGCCTGCCGTTGCAGTTCGGAGGTGTCGGCGACCGTGCTGATCGACCCAAGCAGCAGAGCTGACATCGGATACGTCCCCTCGTTCCGTGTGCGGCGGTACCTGACGGGCCGGCCGTATCCGGCCCTTGAACAGGATGCCTAGTAAATATTAGGCAAGCTGCCTAACTCTGTCAGCGGGCTACCCCACCATCACGGGTCAAACCGGCCGCGCCTCAGGAATCGGCGACGGCGGTGAACAGGCCGGTGCGGTAGGCCAGGGCGACGGCTTCGGCCCGGCCCCGGACGCCCAGCTTGCGGTAGACGCTGGTGCTGTGGTGCATCACGGTCTTGGGGCTGAGGTGCAGGTCGGCGGCGATCTGGGGTCGGTCCGGCCCGCGGCGATGGCCCGCTGGGTACGGATGGCTCCGCGGCCAGCGTGGCCGGGATCGCGGCGGCCTCGGTGCGAGCGGCCGGCCAGCCACCGGTGAGGGCCCCGGCCGCTCCAGGTCGTCTCCGGGGGCGGCATGGTGCTGGTGAACGTGTTCGCGCTGCTGGGGGTGCCCGCTCTGGTCCGGGCCACCCGGCCGGTCAGGTCAGGACAGGCCGACGCTGACCGCGTGCAGGACCAGGCCGACCAGCGCGCCGACCACGGTGCCGTTGATGCGGATGAACTGCAGGTCCCGGCCCAGCAGCAGCTCCAGCTGACTTGAGGTCTCGCGGGCGTCCCAGCGCTCGATGGTGCCGGTGACCAGGCCGGCCAGCTCGTCGTGGTACTGCTCGGCGACCGCGCGGGCGCCCGACTCGATCATGCGCTCCAGGCCGTCGGCCAGCCGCTGGTCCGATTCCAGGCGGCGGCCGCCCGCCATCAGCAGCTCGGTCAGCCGGCGGCGCAGCTCGGAGTCGGGGTCGGCCGCCTGGGCCCGCAGCGCCGCCTTGGCCCGCTGCCACAGCTCCGACGACCAGTCCCGCAGCGCGGTGCTGCCGAGCACGTCCCGCTTGAACTGCTCGCCCCGGGCCCGCAGGCCGGGATCGGTCTCCAGCCGGTCCGGCAGCCCGGCCAGCCAGCCCTCGAACTGGAGCCGGGTCGAGTCGCCGGGGTCGGCCGCCATCGCCGCCAGCCGCTCCCGCAGCCGGTGGTACAGCCGGTCGAAGACCCGCCGGTAGGCGATGTCCGGGATCCAGCGCGGCGCCTCGGACTCGAACATGTCGCGCAGCTCGGTGTAGTGCCGTTCCAGGTAGCCGTCGGCCGCCGCCATCAGCTCGTTGAACAGCTCGGAGTGATGGCCGCCCTTGATGACCACCCGCAGCACCTTGCCCGCCAGCGGCGCCACCTCGACCGAGTCGACCACCCGGGTCAGCTCGGCGGTGATCACCCGCTGCACGTCCTCGTCGCGCAGGGCCTCGGTCACCGTGACCACCACGTCGGCGGCCCGCCCGGCGAACCGGGCCGCCGAGTCCCGGCCGGACAGCCAGGACGCCAGCCGGGGCACCAGGCCCGCGGCCCGGATCCGCTCGGCCAGCACGTCAGCGCTCAGGAAGTTTTCCTGCACGAACTGCCCCAGCGTGGCCGCGAACTGGTCCTTGCGCTCCACGATCAGCGCGGTGTGCGGGATGGGCAGGCCGAGCGGGCGGCGGAACAGGGCGGTGACCGCGAACCAGTCGGCCACGCCGCCGACCATCGACGCCTCGGCCCCGGCCTGGACGAAGCCGAGCAGGGTGCCGTGGTGGCCGAGCGCGGTGACCACCACGAACAGCACCGTCACCGCGCCCAGCAGGGCGGTGGCCCGGCGCCGGGCCACGGCCAGGGCGTGCACCCGTTCCGCGGTCGACTCCTGCGCCCGGGCCCGCATCGGCGCCGCTTCGGTCGCGGTGGCAGGTTCCATGCCGCCCACGATATTGATCGCCGGGCGCGGCCCGGCGACCAGCACACCCATTGACAGTCCCGCCCCGGTTATTCAAAATGGTCCAAAATCCAGACCTATAAACCTCATAGGGAAGCAGGGTGGGCCGGGCAGTGGCGGACAACGCGGACTGGGCCGAGGTCGACGCGGCCGTGGCGGACGGCGCCGAGGCGGCCTTCGCGTTCGCCGAACGGCTCGTGGCCGCGCCCAGCACGGTCGGGCACGAGGCCTGGGCCCAGGAGGTCATGGCGGCCGAACTGGACCGGCTGGGGTTCGACGTCACCGCGCTGGGCATCCCGGCCGGCACCGCCGCCCAGGCCCCGGGCGGGGTGGCCCAGACCAGCTACAGCGGGCGCTCCGACGTGCTGGGCCGGCTCAACCCCGGCGCCGGGCCGTCGCTGCTGCTGAACGGGCACATCGACGTGGTCCCGGCCGACCCCGTGGCCTGGGGGCGGGACCCGTTCGTCCCGGTCCGGGCCGACGGCTGGCTCCACGGACGCGGCGCCGGGGACATGAAGGGCGGCTTCGCCATGGGCCTGCTGGCCGTGGCCGCCCTGCAGCGGGCCCGGCCGGACGCCCTGTCCGGCGAACTCGGCTTCCTGTCCGTCATCGAGGAGGAGTGCACCGGCAACGGCACCCTGGCCGCCTGCCGCCAGGGCGTGCTCGGGGACGCGGTGGTGCTGCTCGAGCCGACCGACCTCGGCCTGATGCTGGGCGGGACCGGGGTGCTGTGGGCCGACATCGACCTGGAAGGCGTCCCGGCCCACGCTCAGTCGGCCGACCGGGCGGTCAACCCGGTGAGCCAGCTGCCGCTCATCCTGGGCGCCCTGGCCAGCTTCGAGGCCGAGGTCAACAAGCTGGCCGACGACCCCGCCTTCACCGGCGAGGACGGCCGGCCGACCCCCTACAACGTGAACGCGGGCCTGGTCAGCGCGGGCGACTGGCCGTCCAGCGTGCCGGCCCGGGCCCGGGTCGGGGTCCGGGCCGGGTTCCCCCGGTCCTGGTCCCCGGGCGAGGCGTTCGGCCGGCTGCAGGCGGCGGTGCTGGCGGCGGCGGCCGGTGACCCCTGGCTGGCCGCGCACCCGCCGTCGATCCGGCCGTCCGGGTTCCGGGCCGAGGGCTACCTGATCGACGGCGACCACCCGCTGGTCACCGCGCTGGCCGGGGCTCACGTCGCGGCGCACGGGGCCCCGCCGCGCCGGTTCGTGCTGGGCAGCACCACCGACGCCCGCTACTACCTCAACCAGTTCGGGGTGCCCGCGGTGGCCTACGGCCCGCGGACCCGCAACATCCACGCCACCGGCGAGGCCGTGGAGCTGGCCAGCATCGTCGCCGGGGCCCGGACCATGACCCGGTTCATGGCCGGCTTCTTCGCGGCCGGGGATGCGCGATGACCGAGCCGGGGACGGCGGGCCCGGACCGCCCGGACCCACGCGGCTCGCTGCTGCAGCCGGTGTCGATGCGCACCGCGGGCGAGCGCATTGCCGAGCGCCTGGTCACCGCGATCGCGCTGGGCGAGTTCGAGCCGGGCCAGCGGCTGCCCACCGAGCGCGAGCTGGCCGCCACCCTGGCCGTGAGCCGGACCACCGTGCGCGAGGCCCTGCAGCGCCTGCACGCCGGCGGCTACGTGATCACCCGGCGCGGGCGCGGGGGCGGGACGTTCATCCAGACCGGGGCCGGGCCGGGCGCCGACGAGATGATCAAGCGCACCCTGGACCCGGCCTGGGAGGAACTGACCCAGGTCCTGGACTACCGGCGGCTGGTCGAGCAGCTGATCGCCCGGACCGCGGCCGAGCGGCGCGACGATCACGACATCACCGTGATCACCCGCGCCGTCCAGGACTACGCCCACGCCGAGGGCCGGGACGCGTCCCGGCTGGCCGACCACGCGCTGCACCAGGCCATCGCGCGGGCCACCCACAACCCCCGGCTGGCCGACCTCAGCGCGCAGATCCGCCGCGAGGTCGGCCTGGGCTTCGACGCCGAACCGTACACGCCGCAGATGCGCCACCGGGCGCTGCGGCAGCACCCGACGCTGGCCGAGGCGGTCATCGCCGGGGACCCGGACCGGGCGGCCGGCCTGGCCGCCCACCACTTCGCGCTCACCGAGGGCATGCTCACCGAACTGCGTGCCCGCCTGCACCTGCGGACCGGAGGAGACACCAATGCCCACCGCCAGGGTTAACGGCATCGAACTCAACTACAAGCTGGAGGGCGACGGTGAGCAGACCATCGTCCTCATCAACGGCCTGGCCGACGACCTGGAGACCTGGGTGCTCCAGCTGGACGACTTCCTGGCCGCGGGCTACCGGGTGCTCCGCTTCGACAACCGGGGCATCGGGTCCAGCGGCAAACCGGCCGGGCCCTACTCCAGCCGGATGCTGGCCGACGACGCCAAGGTCCTGACCGGCTCGCTGGGCATCACCGACTTCCACCTGATGGGGATCTCCATGGGCGGGATGATCGCCCAGGAGTACGCGCTGGCCTACCCCGATGATCTGCGCTCGGCCACGTTCGCCTGCACCTACGCGGCGCCGGGGCCGTTCTGCTCGCGGATGTTCGCCCTGTGGGCCGACCTGGCCCCGGTCCTCGGAGTCCCGTTCGTCATGCGGGACGTCACGCTGTGGGCGTTCACCCAGGAGTTCTTCGAGCAGCGCGAGGCCGAGCTGGCCGAGTTCGAAACCGCGATGCGCTATATGGACCAGCCGGTGCACGCCTACCTGGCCCAGCTGGCCGTGATCCAGGACCACGACACCACCGCCCGCCTCGGCGAGATCACCGTCCCGTCCCTGGTCCTGGCCGGGGCCGAGGACATCCTCATCCCGGTCGGCCTGTCGCGGCGGCTGCACGAGGGCATCCCGGGCGCGGAGTGGGCCACGACCCCGGGCGGCCACGGCTGCGTCTGGGAGCACCCGGCCGAGTTCAACCAGGCCTACCTGGCCTTCCTGGAGAAGCACAGCGCGCCTCGGGATCGAAAGGACTGACCATGGCCACCACCACGGAACCGGCCGGCCGGAGTCTCCGGCGCGGCCAGCTCGGGCTGTTCGGCGTCATCATGCCGGGCGTGGCCCAGATCGCCCCGGCCTTCAACCTGTTCTTCACCACCGGCCTGATGGTCAGCCTGGCCGGGGCCTCGGCCCCGCTGATCTTCCTCATCTCGATGGTGGGCATGGTGGCCACGGCCAGCAGCCTGGCCCAGTTCGCGGGCGTGTACCCGAGCGCGGGCTCGTTCATCACCTACATCACCCGCGCCATCGGCACCCGGGTCGCGGTCGCGGTCGGCGTGATCACGATCCTCGGCTACATCATCGCCTTCGGCGGCATCTACATCTTCGTCGGCAGCTACATCGCCCAGAACGTGTTCGGCGACCCGCACATCTGGGGGTTCACCCAGCTCATCACCATCTCTACGGCGTGCTGGTGGTGGCCCCGGTCATCCTCGGCCTGCGGTTCGGGGTCCGGGTCACGGTCGCGCTGTACGCCTTCGAGGTGATCCTGCTGCTGGCCATGAGCATCACGATCCTGGTCCGGGGCGGCCACGACGGGCTGTCCGCGACCCCGTTCCACTGGCCGAGCGGCTCCACCGACGTACTGCTCACGTTCAGCCTGGCCGTGCTGGCCTTCGGCGGTTTCGAGGCCGCGGCCCCGCTGGCCGAGGAGACCGAGAACCCGCGCCGTAACGTGCCCATCGCGGTCATCGGCGCGGTGCTGATCAGCGGGGTCATCTACGTAGTCGGCTCCTACGCCCTGGTCACCGCGTTCGGCGTCGGGCACGCGCACACGCTGGCCGCCGACCCGAACCCGTTCCACACCGCGGCCAAGGCGTTCATCCCGTTCGTCGCCCCGCTCATCACCTGGATCTTCCTGTCCAGCGTGACCAGCTCCTACGTGGCCGCCAACACCCAGACCTCCCGGGTCATCTTCGCCGGGGCCCGCGGCGGGCTGTGGCCGCGGTCGCTGGCCGGAATCTCGCCGCGGTTCCGCACCCCGGCCGCGGCGGCGGTGGCGTTCGTCGCCCCCAGCATCGCGATCGGCGTGATCTCGACCGCGTTCACCGCGCCCGCCACCGCGTCCGGGTTCCTGTCCACGTTCGGCATCCTCGGCGTGGTCATCATGTACCTGGCCGCCAACGTGGCCCTGATCGTGGAGTGGTTCCGGCTGCGGAACCGCGGGGTGCACAAGAACGTCTGGCTGTGGGTGGTGGTGCCGATCATCGGCGTCGCCGTGCTGGCCGTCCCGGTCTGGGGTGACCTGCGGCCGGGCCAGCCGAGCCCGTACAGCGCGCTGCCCTGGCTCACGCTGGGCCTGGTCGCGGCCGGGATCATCTACCAGTTCGTGCTGGGCGCGCTGCGGCCGGACACCCTGCGGCTGGCCCCGGCCCTGCTGGAAGGGGACGAGGACGAGGCACCGGAGGTGGGCCAGGTCGCCGCGAATTGACGGTGGTGGCCGCTATCGTCGGCGGCATGGGGCACGGCACCACCCTCGACTTCGACCTCGCCACCCTGCGCCGGGCCATCGGCGGGGGCAGCTTCGTCCGGGGGACCGAATACGCGCGGCAGCAGGCGGTGCTGCGCGTCGACTGGGACCCGGACGGCTCCGCGCTGCGGGGAATGGTCCAGGGTCAGGGCGGTCACGTGTACCGCACGGCCGCGTTCCTGACCCTGGCCCCGGGCCAGCCCGCCAAGTTCGACATGGGCGAGTGCAGCTGCCCGGTCTCGCTCAACTGCAAGCACGTGGTCGCCCTGGTCATGACCGCGGTGGGGTCGGGCACGATCGAGCCCCCGGCCCCGCCCCGGGCCGCGGCCTGGGACCAGTCCCTGGACTCGCTGCTGGGCCCGGTGGCCCGGGCCGGGGCCGGCCCCAGCGCCCTGGCCATCGAACTGACCCTGACCGGCGGGGCGGGCCAGGCCAGCTGGGGCGGGCCGGCCCCGCTGGGCCTCACCGCCCGGCTGGTCCGCCCGGGCCGCGGCGGCTGGGTGACCGGCGACCTGAGCTGGGCCCGGCTGGACAGCTTGCGCCGTGGCTCGGCCCCCAGCGACCAGCAGGTGCGGCTGCTGCGCGAGCTGTACGCGCTCTACCAGGCCTCCAGCGACCACCGCGGCCTGCACGGCTACGTGTGGGGCCAGGACCGGACCATCGAGTTCTCGGCCATCGGCTCCCGCCAGCTGTGGCCGCTGCTGGACGAGGCCCGCGCGGCCGGGGTGGCCCTGGTCCAGCCCGGGCCGGCCGGCGAGCTGCCCGGGTACGACGAGGCCGACTTCTGCCTGGACGTGACCCGCGAAGCCGACGGCGGCCTGCGCATCGTGCCGGTGGTCAGCGTGGCCGGCCGGGACCCGGCGGTGCCGGTGGTGTTCATCGGCGCCGACGGGCACGGCGCGGTGTGCCTGGACCGGGACCAGCCCCGGGACGGCGACCCCGGGCAGTGGCCGTTCCGGCTGGCCCGGCTGGCCCGGGCCGTGCCGGCCGCCCTGCAGCGGATGGCCCTGCAGGGCACCCCGCTGCAGGTGCCCGCGGCCGACGAGACCCGGTTCCAGCGGCAGTACTACCCGCGGCTGCGGCAGGCCGCCACCCTGACCAGTTCGGACGGCTCGGTCAGCCTGCCCGAGATCGGCGGTCCCGACCTGGTGCTGTCGGCCCGCTACGGCGACGGGCACGACCTCGACCTGAGCTGGGCCTGGGAGTACCGGATCGGGGACTCGGTCCTGCGCGCGCCGGTGTCGCCCGACCCCCGGCCCGGCGGCTACCCGCGGGAGGCCGCACCCGAGGACACCGGCGTCCGGGACCCGGCCGCCGAACGGACGCTGCTCGACGGCCTGGACACCGTGGGCCTGCCGCTGCGCGAGTACGGGCTGCTCCAGCCGGGCCGCGGCACGACCCGGCCCGGCGGCCGGCCCCGCCCGCTGGCCGAGACCCTGCTGCCGAACACCCGGCTCACCGGCATGGCCACCATGCGGTTCACCACCGGGCTGCTGCCCCGGCTGACCGACCAGCCCGGGCTGACCGTCGAGGTCAGCGGCGAACCCGCCGACTACCGGGAAGCCGACGAGTCGCTGCGCATCGCGGTCTCCACCACCGAGGTGCCCGGCGACAACGACTGGTTCAACCTGGGCGTGACCCTCACCGTGGAGGGCCGGGAGGTCCCGTTCCTGGACGTGTTCCTGGCCCTGAGCCGGGGCGACACCGAGGTGCTGCTGCCGGACGGGGCCTACTTCTCCCTGGACCAGCCCGAGCTGCGGGCCCTGGCCCGGCTGATCGACGAGGCCCGGTCGCTGCAGGAACTGCCCCCGGACCAGCTGCGCATCAGCCGCTACCAGGCCGGGTTCTGGGACGAGCTGGCCACCCTGGGCGTGGTGGCCGAGCAGGCCGCGTCCTGGCGGCGGCAGGTCGACGGCCTGCTGGCGGCGACCGTGCCCGACCCGCCCTCGGTCCCGGCCGGGGTGCGGGCCGAGCTGCGGCCCTACCAGCGGGACGGGTTCGGCTGGCTCACGTTCCTGTGGCAGCACCAGCTGGGCGGGATCCTGGCCGACGACATGGGCCTGGGCAAGACCCTGCAGTGCCTGGCCCTGATCAGCCACGCCCGCGAGCGGGACCCGGCCGGCGGCCCGTTCCTGATCGTCGCCCCGACCAGCGTGGTCGCCAACTGGGTGCTGGAGGCGGCCAAGTTCACCCCCGGCCTGCACGTGGTCCCGATCTCGGCCACCACCCGGCGCCGCGGCGTCGAGCTGGGTGAGCTGATCGAGGGCGCCGACGCCGTGGTGACGTCGTACACCCTGCTGCGCTCGGACTTCGCCGCCTACGCCGAGCGGTCCTGGTCCGGCCTGCTGCTGGACGAGGCCCAGCACGCCAAGAACCGGCAGTCCAAGGTGTACCAGTGCGCCCGGCGGCTGACCGCCCCGACCAAGATCGCCATCACCGGCACCCCGCTGGAGAACAACCTGATGGAGCTGTGGTCGCTGCTGTCGATCTCGGCCCCCGGGCTGTTCCCGAGCCCGGAGCGGTTCCGTGAGTACTACAGCAAGCCGGTCGAGCGGATGGGCGACCGCGAGCGGCTGACCCAGCTGCAGCAGCGGATCCGGCCGCTGGTCCTGCGCCGGCTCAAGGAGCAGGTCGCGGCCGAGCTGCCGGCCAAGCAGGAGCAGGTGCTGGAGGTCGACCTGCACCCGCAGCACCGCAAGGTCTACCAGACCCGGCTGCAGCGGGAACGGCACAAGGTCCTGGGCCTGATCAGCGACCTGAACTCCAACCGCATCGCGATCTTCCGCTCGCTGACCCTGCTGCGCCAGCTCAGCCTGCACGCCGGCCTGGTCGACGACGAGTACGCCGAGCTGGCCTCGGCCAAGATCGACACGCTGCTGGAGCACCTGGGCGAGGTGCTGGCGGGCGGGCACCGGGCCCTGGTGTTCAGCCAGTTCACCGGCTTCCTGGGCAAGGTCCGCGAGCGGCTGGAGGCCGACGGCATCCCCTACTGCTACCTGGACGGCCGCACCCGGGACCGGGCCGACGTGGTGGCCCGGTTCAAGGACGGCGCCACCCCGGTCTTCCTGATCAGCCTCAAGGCCGGCGGCTTCGGGCTCAACCTCACCGAGGCCGACTACTGCTTCCTGCTGGACCCCTGGTGGAACCCGGCCACCGAAGCCCAGGCCGTGGACCGGGCCCACCGGATCGGCCAGACCCGGAACGTCATGGTCTACCGGCTGGTGGCCCGGGACACCATCGAGGAGAAGGTGATGGCGCTGAAGGCCCGCAAGGCCCAGCTGTTCTCCGACGTCCTCGGCGACGCCAGTACCTTCGGCGGCACCCTCAGCGACGACGACATCCGCGCCCTGCTCGACTGACCAGCCCTCCTTGCCACTGGCCGTCGATGACGGTCCGGCTTGCCCAGCGAGCGTATAGCGCATTTAAAACACACCCGGGCTACTGACTCTTTACAATTGTCACTATCGATGATGACATGCAGCATCCAAGGGAAATATGAACAATCACGTAGACGACAATCCCGAGGTCCAGCTGTCGGCCAGGACGCTAAAGAGCTCGCCTATCTGTGTTCCCACCTGGACGAGATCAGCGCATTGCTGAACCGGGATATAAGGGGCAGAAAGGCCTTACGCCCTGCAATCCGACCTACAGCCGGCGGCGGACATGTCGGATTCACTGAACACCATTCACCGGGCTCTGCTCCGCGCTGGACGCACTTGGCCTCTACGGCCATGTCCGGGCACCGCGAGATGTGTCGCTGGCTGGAATATCGAGCGATCCGCTCGAGATCGTTTACCGGTGCCCAGCCGAGCGGTGCTCTCGCATGGTTCCCGGCCCGGCTGTCAGCCCGCCGCAGTGCGCGGTTACCGGCCAGGCGCTGCGGTGGGGACGGTTGTGAATGGGCGCTTTCTAGACGAGTTGGAAGCGACTCGCACGGTGGCTGCCGCTGCTGGTTCTTCCTGGTGCTCTCTACCTGGCGGTGGCCGTCACCGCCAGCACATTGGGTCAGGCTAGGGCGTTCGCCGTTCACCGGCTGATCAGTCAGGTGACCGCTTGGGCCAAAGCACCGGCCGTGACGAACATCGTGGCCAGGTGGTTCTGCTCGTCGCGGCGCTGGCCGCCGCCGCTGCCGTCGGAGCGTCGCCCAGGCTCTCTGGTCGCTGATTGAGCGGCTGACGCTGGCCGACGGCTGGCCACTGGGTTCCCCCGTTTCGTCAGCTGGCGCGGAACCGGGTTACGACCCGGCAGTCTCGCTGGGATGCTGCTCACGCCAGTTACTCCCACCAGTACTCCCTGGCGCTTCATGGAGGAAATGCCGATGCGACCGCACGACGGCCGCCTACCGCGAACATCAAGATCGCCCTGTAGCGGCCTGATCGTCCCACCTGACCGTGATCGCGTCAACGCGTCACGTCCGGCTTCAGCGTGACCTGCACATCAACCTGCCCAGCATCTGGCCTCGCTCTGTCTCATCTTCCCGGCCACGCCAAGACCGAAATCGCGCCGCCCGCAAGCCTGACCGGCGCGCCACCCTGACATCGTGGCCGTCCTGTACGTCATCCTCGCTGGCTGGTGGTGACCTACCACGCTGATCGCTATCGTCCTGGCCAGCGCTGGCTGGCGCCGAAGCCAACCAGCGTTGAGGCCTACGCCGCGCTGATCGAGGCGAGTCCCGCCTGTACAGCCGGAACTCGCCCAGCAACTTGGTCAGCTCGCTGCCGCCGCCGAGCCAGGAATCAGGCGAGAGCATGACCGCGATCCTCCATTCCGAGCCTCCGCTGGCTCCGGAGAATTGAACCGAGCGCAGCACAGCACAGCAGGCGGCACCCTTCCGATCAGGCGCCCGCATGAACATAAGCGGCCCATAGCGTCGGTCCCAGGTTCTCATCCCGGACGCGCGTACGCGTGGTGGAGCGCACGGCCGCCTGGCTGTTATCCAATCCCACGTCGTCTGCTGGCCAAGCTCGGCGTAAAAGGCGCCCGCCACTCCGGCGGCGACTTGATCGTCTATCTCCCAGAGACTACCAATCACCCTCGAAACCCCGCCAGCTGAAACGCTGTGGTGAGGTGTATGACTCGTCGATCAGCCCAATAGTGCTGGTCAGTGCAGTCTGACAGGCAGACAGATAGGCCAGCTGAGCTCGGCCGAGATCTACGGCAGAAAGGCTCTGGACCGTTAGTGGATTTTGGTCGTGATCGTGCAGCAGCAGCTGGCTGCTGGACGATCCCGTGGATCGCTGTAACCGTGGCAGGCGAAGTGAGCGATCTGAACTGGGCCAGCCGGTCCACAACATTCGTTCGGCTGGGGATGGCTGCGGTGTCCGGGAGCGGCTCGTGGTCCGGCCAGAGTTCGGCCAGCAGGACCGTGCGGGTAGTTGCGCCCGGAGCTGGGCTACCGCCAGCGGCACATGCGCAGTTCCCCGTCGTCCAGGCCCTGGCGTCTGCCCGACATGGCCACGATCAGCGCCTGGTCGGCCAGGATGGCGTTCTGGCCGACTCGCTGGCGGGCATAACGCAGGCTACGGACGGTCGGGGTGTACGAGGAGACCACCCGGTCCATGACCGTGCGCCGACCGCCGCGGTCGGTGTGATGCCCGGCGGCGTGGATGGGAAGCAGGCCGAGCAGTCCGCCCGGCGCCCACCAGACCCGTGGCCAGACCGCCCCGTTGGGCGGACCGTCGTGTCCCAGGGATGCGAGCACCGGCTCTGCCGCGTTGTCCCACAACCAGCCCAGAATCTCCAGTTGAGCGTGTTGCGCAGCTATCCGCTCCTCAATGCCCGCGTCGGCGTCAACGGCAATCCGCTGGGCGGCATGGAACCTGTTGATCCGGCTGACGACGGCGTCGTAGCTCAGGCCGGGCAGAAGAATCGAGCTGATGCCTCGTTGAGTGAGCAGCAGCGCGCTGCTGCCGTAGCCGCTGATATTGAACGTCACTATCGGCCCCGGTGCGGCCGTGGCCAGCAGTTCTTCCAAGCTGGGCGGGAGTCCGAAGGAGGAAAATCCATCCCGCGCTCTGATCCTGGCCATCGTGGCGGCCAGGTCCCTGGTCAGCTGGAGTCGCTCGACGCCCGTTCCCGCTGGGGCGAGGCCCAGCCGGGCGGTGGAGTCAAGATCGCCGTCGGCCGATTCAGCCCGGTCAATTTGATCACGCAATCGGGTGAACTGCTCGGCGAGATCCGGGTCCTGCTCGCGTAGATCGGTCAGATCGTCACGGTGTCGAGAAGCTGGCTCAGCAGCACCATGCGGCCTGCCTCCAGCAACTGGAGGGCCTGCCCAGCCGATTCCCCGGCGAACGGATCGGCCCGAAGCCTCAGTGCGGCCGCCTCGCTGGCCAAACCGGCAAAGCCGCTGATCGCGTGTTGCTGATCGCGGCGGGTCAAGCGACGCGGAGCGACCTCGGCCAGCAGGGCAACCGCCGTCGTCAGTAGTTCAGCGGCGCGCTGCGGGTCGCTATCGGCCAGAAGCGCCGCGGCCGGCCGGGCCGCATCGATTCGGGCTGACGGTGGAGCGGTTTCGATGCCGACCGCTTCACTGAGCGCGGTGATGGCAGCAATCCGATCGCTCGCCTCCTGAGTCTGCTGCCACCGGGTGCGCAGGCTGAGCCCGAGGTTGCGGAGGTACCTGGCCCGGTTCAAATGATCAGCCGGAGTATTGTCCACCGCAGTCTGCATGGCCGCGATCGCCGCGGCCGAATCAGATGCGTTCTGCGTCTGCCTGTATCTGGTCATGTACTGCCCACCCAGGTTGGATGAGTAAGCCGGCAGGCCAGAGTCGTCTGCGGAAGTAACCGCAACCGCCCTGCCGCCAAAATCCACCGCGCTATCGAGATCGGCCATCGTGCCGGTCAGATCGAATCTCGCGTGCAACATCATCGCGAGATTCGAAGCACGGGTGCCCCACATTTGATGCCCATCCGGAGTAGCTTCCACCGCGGCTCGAGCCACCTCGATGGCTTCGTCGAGGTCCTGCTGCTCCTTCTGACGCTTAAATCTCGAGTACAGGGCCAGCGCGAGGCCTATCTGATATCTCGGCCATTCGGCGTGCCCGAGTGGAGTTGCCGCTGCGGCGGCCCGGACGGCATCGACAGCGGCGTTAAGATCCGCCATCAGTCCCATCCGTTCAGATCTGTCGTCGAGCATCATCGCCAAATTGGCCAGTCGCAAAGCTCGATTGGGATGGCCGCTCTGGGTCAACTCGACCGAGGTCTGCGCCGCCTCGATAGCCGAATCCAGATCATCGAGGGCACCTGACCGCCTGTACCTCTCCCCCAGCGCCACCCCGAGATTGGAAAGGTGACGGCCCCGGTCGGGATCGCCTTCCGCGCTGGCCTGCACGGCGGAACGGGCCATCTTCACGGCCTGGTCCAGGTCGTCCAGAGAACCAACCACGGAGGAAACTGGACGCAGAGCGGCGCCGAGGCTCGCTATTCGCCCGGACCATTCGGGGTCGTCAGCCGGGTGGCTTGAACCGCCCTACGGCTGAATTCGATGGCGACGTCCAAATCAGCTTCATATCCTCTCGAACTGGATCTCAGTCGCAACAGCTCACCTAGGGTGGACATTGCTTGTACCCGCTCGGAGTGGTTCAAGGGGAGAAGATCGAGCGCGCTGTAGGCAAGATCGATTGCGACGTTCAGATCCGGATATTGGCCTATGTGTTCGAACCTCAAGCCCAAGAGCGTGGCCAGTTGCAACTCCATGTGTCCGCGGTCGGATACGCCCGACATATTCATGGAGAGCACGTCTCGGCGAGTCTCGATCGCTTGGTTTAGATCTCGAAGGTCCCTGGACCGCCTATACCGGATGTGGAGAAGGCTTGCAAAAGTTGATGCGATATCGCTCAGCTTCTCAGAATTTTGCGCCCGGGCAGATTCCACCGCGCGCAGTGCCGCGTCAACAGCAGCATTGAGATACGTTGTATCTCCCGTCTGCTCAAATTTTTTTCTAGCAGCACCCCCAGATCCGATGCCCACTCAGCCTTAAATGAGTCATCTTCATAAAACGTCTCTACGAGCTCACTGCTCGTTTCAATCGCTCGATCGATGTCGGCAGGATCATCGGTATGCTTGAATCTTTCATAGAGCATGGCCACCAGATTGGCTCTGGTGGCAAGGTCGGTGTTGGACGCACCATTCAGCGCCTTGTGAGCGGTCTCAATGGCCGCGTCCAAGTCGTTTAAAGCCGTAGTTTGCTCAAATCTGGCATGCAGGAGAGATGCCAGTGCTGACACCATCCCTTGGTATTTGGTGCGATGTGGAGGTATACCGACTATCCCCGAGCGGTATGCCTCAATCGCCCCATCGAGATCTTCGATCCGGCCGGTGTACTCGTATTTCGCTTGCGAGAGCGAGGCACGGTTGGCCAGAAATTCCGGATAGATTGAGTGATCCGGCACAGCCGTATCGACAGCCTGGCTCGCCAGACTGAGAGCCTGATCCAGGTCAGCGGTGTCTCGGTATTCCTCGAACCGATGCCGGAAGAGGCCCGAGAGATTGGAAATCATTCCGGGCCGGTCAGGATGACCATCGGGCATACTCGCGACCGCGTGCCGCCCAGCCGCGATCGCGGCCTCCAGATCCGAGGCTTCCCGGCCTGCTTCGAATTTCGAGCCGAGCATGACAGCCAGGTTGGCGGTAAGTCCGGGGCGTTTCGAGGCCTCGCCCTGATCTGCATCAGTATCGGGCAACGCTGCCATTGCGGAACGGATCAATTCAATGGCCGCATCGAGGTCGGCCGGCGTGCCGGTCAGCTTGTACCTGGCGTGAAGCACGATCGCGACGTTGGACAGAACAGCCGAGTTCGGTTGGTCGGCCGGGAACATGTCGCGGATTCGCTGCCAGAGGTTGACGACGTCCGTGACAAATTCCGAGTCGTCCGCCTCAAGCGCGCGCCTCATCATCTCCATGGCTACGGGAAGCATGCGGCCGACCAGTCTTGATCGTACCTGGGGAGGAATCTCGGCCGTACTGGCAACAAAGGACGGGACGAACATTTCGACGGCGCTTTCGAGATCCTGCTCGCCCTCGCCTTGAGGGAGGGCGACATAACGGTAGTAATACAGCCAGCCCAGGACGTGCGTGGCGGCCACATCCAACTCATCGCCAGGCAGCAGACGCCTCAGGCGTACCGCCTCGTCGAGGGCTTCCGGAACCAGCGCCAGCGATACATCTCGCGCCTCAGTGACTTGCCGCAGGCGGGCAGACACTGCCTCCAGAGCTTCATCTCGCTCGGACATCAGACCCCCTCGAGACCTTTCTCGAGAGGCTAGCGGTGACCGGCGATGAGTTTCCCGCCCCACGGCCGTCTTCTCATCATGACTCAGCTGCTGAGGGTTCAGAACTTCACCATCTCGGCCGACGGGAT
Source organism: uncultured Actinomycetes bacterium (assembly GCA_963828445.1). GTDB lineage: Bacteria > Actinomycetota > Actinomycetes > Streptosporangiales > Streptosporangiaceae > Bog-532. Next base: position 49,183 of record CAWHFP010000010.1, on the reverse strand, counting down.
CGGCGCCGGCGAGGACCAGACCCTGGAGCGGCCCTTCGGCCACGTCGACCCGGGGCAGCTGATGAGCTGGGCCTTTGCCACCGACAGCTGGGTCTACCGCGACGGATCCAACGGGAGCCGGGGCCTGGACGACTACATCATGCGGGACTACCCCCGGAACATCGGCGCCGAGATCATGGGCCGCAACAAGTTCGGCCCCTGCGCGGCCCCTGGCCCAACCACGACTGGCGCGGCTGGTGGGGTGAGGATCCCCCGTTCCACACGCCGGTGTTCGTCCTGACCCACCAGCCGCGGCCGTCGTTCACGCTCTCCGACACCACGTTCCACTTCGTCGAGGGCGACCCGGCTACCGTGCTGGCCCAGGCCCGGGAGGCGGCCCAGGGCCAGGACGTCCGGCTCGGCGGCGGCGTGTCCACCATCCGCCAGTTCCTCGACGCCGACCTGGTCGACACCATGCACGTGGCGGTGGCCCCGATCGAGTACGGCACCGGCCTGCGCCTGTGGGACTCCCCCGACGAGCTGCGCGACCGCTTCCACCTGGAGATCGTCCCCAGCCCCAGCGGCGTGACCCACCACTTCTTCTGGCGCAAGTAACCCAGCGCCGACCCGCCACCCTGCCCTTGCACCACCACCTCCGGCCCCGCCGGTCACACGAGCTCGGCGATCTCCATGATCGATGTAGCGTTTGGACCCCCTAGAGGGGGTGCAATGTCACATTGCGGCCCCTGGAGCCCGTGGCGGCCCGGCTCACCCGGCCAGCCTGTGGCCTCAACCGCCCCAGCGGCCCCAGCTGGTCCGCTGGCCTTGACCGGCTCGCGGTCCTCGGCACCACCGCCGGTGTCGGGGTGTGCATCCTGGGCAACTGCGTCGGCTCCACCGGCACCGGCACCGGCACCGGTTCCGGCCCTGGTATCAGCATCGGTGTCTACCCACTGGCCAACCGCGATTCCTCCGCCGCCACCACCGGTTCCGCTGGCCCGGGCACAGGCTCTTCGGGTACCGGCTCCGGTTCTGCGAGCAGCGAATCCTCGGGCCCCGGCTCGGCCAGCACGGAGTCCCCGGGCTCCGGATCCTCAGGCACGGCTCCTCGGGCTCCGGTCTTCGGGCGCACGATCCACCGGAAAGGGCTCCGCCGGCTCCACGTCCACCGCATTCACCGGGACCAGCCTCGTCCGCGTCACCAGCTCGGGCGCCACCGCCTCCAGTCGCACTGGCCCGGCCAGCGCAAGCTCAACGGCACCCGGGCCGGCCAGCGCAGGCCACGCGGGCTACCGCTCAGCCGACACCGGCACCAGCCACGCCACTACCGGGACCATAAAGCCCTTGGGGACCCGCTCTCCTCGGGCCACCCGACAGCACGGCACGAGCGTGACCGTGGTGCTCGCAGCGCTGATGGCCAGCCTGGTGATCGCGTTCATGCGTCGGCGCGCCATCCCTACGCTTGAATCGCGGGGTCGCTGATACTGAGGCGGCCGGTCTCGGCGTCTCGATGGACCGGGTCCGGGCGAATCCGGAGGCGATGCCCATGGCCACCGATATTCACGCCGAGTACGTCGGCAGCCTGCTCCGGCCCGAACTCCGTGCGGCGCGTTCGCCCGTCCCGCCGGGGAAGTGCCTGTTCGGCGCGGCCAGCGAAACAGATCATGACCAGAAATTAGGAACTCGTGAAGGGCCGGAGGACGCCGATCGACCTAGCCTGGGCGGCGTGACCAGGAGGTTTCGCATCCAGGCCCGCCCGGCCGGCCTGACCGTGCTGGCCGTGACCGTACTGGGCCTGAGCATCACGCTGATCTCCTGTACGTCCGGCGCCCCGGCCGCCAGTTCCGGGACCGGGGCAGCCGTTGCGGCCACCGCGACCGCGTCCGGCCCTCCCGTGACCCGGTCCGCACCCGCCCGCCGGCCCGGGATCAGCCTGCCGGCTCCGGCGGCGCTGACCCCGTTCGGTGGTACCGCCTCGGCCGGGCTGGGCCGCTGGCACCCGGTGGGCGCCGGGTCCACGGCCTGACTGCGGTGTACGAGACCACGATGGTCCCACCGGGCAGCAGCCAGCGGGCCGGGGTCGCCTGGATGGACACCCGCCTGCTGGCCGCCCGGCTGTACTCAGGCTCGATGAGCCCGGGCGGCGGCCCGTACCGGTACACCGCGCCGGTCCGCCCCGCCCAGGCCAGGTCGCTGGTCGCGGCGTTCAACGGCGGGTTCAAGATGCGAGACGCCCGGGGCGGCTACTACACCGAGGGCCGTACCGTCGTGCCGCTGGTGCGGAGCGCGGCCTCGCTGGTCATCTACGCCAACGGGAACGTCCGCCTCGGCGCCTGGGGCACCGACGTCACGATGACGCGGGACGTGGCCAGCGTCCGGCAGAACCTGGCACCGCTGGTCGCGGGCGGGCGGCCGACCCCGATGGTCACCACCCGGAGCTGGCGCTTCTGGGGCTCGACCTGCAGTGCGACCACGTGCGGCCAGGGCCTGCCCGGCGTCGAGCACCAGTGGCGTTCCGGCCTGGGCATCACCGCTGACGGCGCGCTGATCTACGCGGCCGGCCCGGACCTGGCCCCGCTGCAGCTGGCCCAGCTCCTGATCAGGGCGGGGGCCGTGCGCGCGATGGAGCTCGACATCAACCCGGCCTGGCCGGTCTTCGCCAGCTACGCGCCCGCCTCGCCCGCCGGCCTGGCCGCGCCGGCCAACGGCCGTAAGCTGCTCGCTTCCTTCGACCACGGCCCGGACACGTTCTTCACTCCTTCGTGGCCCCGTGATTTCATCACGATGTCGGCCCGCCCAGCCGCTACGGCGTGACGCCGTCGAGTCCGCCCTGAGCCGCGATACTCCTGGTCAGCTGCACCGCATTGTGGCAGGCCGGGCGGCTGGTCTCGGCGGCGCTGGGCGTCCGCCCGGTCCCGGAACCGCAGGCGGCCAGCGTGAGCGCGCACCCGGTCACACCACGATCCGGAGCGATCTCACCGCTCTGTTCTACCGCGCCGGGCTCGCCGGGTGTGCGGCAGGATGGCGGTGTGGCTGGGCCGGATCCCGAGGGCGTGCGGACCGCGCGGTTGGTGGTGCGGCCGCCGCGGGAGGCGGACCGGGAGCGGTTCGTCGAGCTGTTCGGGGACGCGGACTACATGGTGTTCTACCCCGAGGTCTTCACCGCGGCCGAGGCCAGCGCGCGGTTCGACCACATGGTGGAGGTGTGCCGGGCGGTCCCGTTCGGCAAGCAGCCGGTGATCGAGCGGTCCTCGGGGCTGATCGTCGGCTACACCGGCGTCGACTACATCGACGTCGAGGGCCGGACCTGGCTGGAGTGGGGCTACCGGCTGATACCCGAACGCCGCGGTCTCGGCTACGCCACCGAAGCCAGCCGGGCCCTGCTGGCCCGGGCGCACCAGACCTACCGCGGTGAGCTGCTGGCCATCATCGCCCCCGACAACCTGGCCTCGCAGAACGTGGCGGGCAAGCTCGGGTTCACCTTCTGGAAGCAGGCCCCGGTCGACGGCGACCTGCGCAACCTCTACACCCTCACGGCCGGCGAATCCGGCCCCTAGGCCAGGGCGCCGCCGATGAACGACAGGGTGAGTTCCTGCAGGTGGCGCCGGGTGGTATCGGGGACCACGCGCAGCGGGCCCGACCCGGCCAGCACGGCCGTTCCGTGCCACGGCGGCCCAGCTGGGGTACTCGATGCCGTCGCGGCGCCGGGGGTCGAGGACGCCGCCCTCGACCAGCTCATCGAGGACCGTGCGCAGCTGACCAAGCGGGGTCCGGTCGGGGGCCGTTGCTGCCGCCGGCGGTGAGCGTGTCCGGCCACGTCCACGACATCGCCACCGGGCGCGTCACCGTGGTGACCGACGCCCAGCGCGGGAATCAGGGGACGAGTGGTCAGGTCTGGGAGCGGACCTGCCACAGGTCGGGGAAGAACGGGCGGAACAGGGTGCCGCGCAGGTAGTCGACGCCGGTGGAACCGCCGGTGCCGAGCTGGCTGCCGATGATGCGCTCGACCGCCTTGACGTGGCGGTAGCGCCATTCCTGGATGCCCTCGTCCACGTCGACCAGGGCTTCGCAGACTTCGGCCGGGGGGCCGGCCGCGTCGTAGACCTGGGCCAGCACGGCCAGCACCCGGTCGTCGCCGGGCCAGGCCTCGCGCGGGTCCCGGTCCAGCACGTCGGCCGGGACCGGCCCGCCGGAGGCGGCCAGGAACCGGAGCAGGGACGCGAACACCGGGCGGCGGCCCATGATCTCGGTCAGCACCGGGTCGCCGCCGGTGTAGCTGAAGTGGCGGCGACCGTACGTGGCCTCGATCCGGCGGAACTGGGTCGACTGGAAGCCACTGGAACTGCCGAGGTCCGGGCGGAACCGGGCGAACTGCTGGGGCGTCATGGTCTCCAGCACGTCCATCTGCCCGACCACGGTCTTGAGGATCTTGGCGATGCGGCGCGCGGTGGCCACCGCGCCGGCCCGTCACCCTCCTCCAGCCGGCGTTGCAGCAGGTCGGTCTCGTACAGGGTCTGCTTGAACCACAGCTCGTAGACCTGGTGGATGATCACGAACAGCATCTCGTCGTGCACGTCGGTCAGCGGGCGCTGGCAGTCGAGCAGGTCGTCCAGCCGCAGGTAGCTGCCGTAGGTGAGCTGGCCGGACGCGGTCATAGGTCCCCCTGTCGAAAGTGGATACCGGCCTTCGGTTACGGGGTCACCGCGGACCAGCTACCGGAGTCCAGGTCGGTGTGCTGCCAGATCTGCTCGTCGGTGCCCAGCCCGTCCGCGACGAGCTGGTCCGTGCCGGAGGTGTCGCCGAAGGCGCCCACTCCCGAGCGGAGGTCACCGCCCAGGGACGACCAGCCGGACGCTGACGACAGGAACTGGTGGTACCACAAGGCGTTGTCGGTCCCGCGCACGAACGCCACCAGCGCGCTGGCCGTGGTGACCAGGGCCGGGCTGGCGCCGGTCGTCCCGCCGGCCGCGGTGAACCCGGTTTGGCCCACCTCGTGCACGTAGAGCTGCCGGTTGGTGCCCACCACCAGCAGCCAGGTGTTGCCGTTGCCCGTGGTGGCCGCGGCCGGAGCCGTCCCGGGCCGCAGCGCGCCCCCGATCCGGGACCAGGCACCGAAGCTGGTGCCGGACTGATCGCGGACCCACACGGCACCGTCCGACCCGCGCCCGTAGACGGACACGGGGCCACCGAGATCTCCGGCCGCTCCCGGCGCCGAGCTGAGCACACCACCCAGGGAGGTCCACGAGCCGTCACAGTCGGTCTGGGTCGGACCCTCGGCCGTGCAGGTCGTGTACCACAGCGCGTTGTCGGTGCCGCGCCCGAAGATCTCGAACTCGGCCAGTCCTTCGTGCCCGGCCGCGGTGACCAGCGCGGCCGGCGCCCCGACCAGATGGCCGCCCAAGCTGGTGTACGATCCCCCGCTGGCCAGGCTCTTCACTTCCACCGTGCCGCCGGCCGCGGTGAAGAAGACGTAGCCCGTGCCCTCCACGTTCACCGGCGCGGGCGCGACCCCGGCCGCCGGTGGCGGCGAGCTGGCGCTGGCCGCGGCCGCGGCTCCCACTCCGGATGCCGCCACCAACGCCATCACGACCCCCACCACACCGGCCCAGCAGGTGACTCTGCGCATAACTGCGATTATGGCCGGCCCGCCGCGACGGGAAGGCCGCGCACGAACACCAAAGTCCCGTCCGGGTTGAGCTGCTGGCTGATGACGGTCAGGCGGTCCAGGTCGGCGGGGCGGTAGGCGCCGGCGTCGTCCGGCTGGCCTTCCCGGAACGTGGGTGCGGCCAGCCCGGTGTCGGCCGGTGCCGCCGCGTCCGCAACATCATGTAGAAGGTCATCGACGTGAGCCCGGGCCGCATCGTCGCCCGCCGCGCCGACGGTATGGAGCAGGAACGGGCCGGGAGCCCGGGTCAGCGCGCCGTCCGGCGCGGGAGCGTCCGAGGCCACGTGCCGGATTTCGAGCATGTTGAGGCCGCCGGGCTGGCCGACCCGGGCCGCCTCGGTCAGGGTCACGATGAGGTCGGCCGGGGCGGCCGACAGCCACTGGCCCAGGCCGCGGGCGGGGATGCCACCAGGCGGGTCGAGGTGGATCTGGGCCAGGATGGCGGCGTCGGCCGGGCCGGTGGTGTCCACGGCGGGCTCGGCCACGGCCCGGAGCGCGGACCGCAGCCCGGCCAGCCCGGCCTCGCCGGCCACCGAGGCGTAGGACAGGTGGACCACGGTGGTGCCCTTGAGCGCGTCCGGGAACGGCCCCTGCGGCGGCAGGGCCAGCAGCGACAGGGTGCTGGTCAGCGCGTCCGGAGCCTCGGCCAGCTCGCGGGCCCAGGCCGCGGCCAGGGCGGGCAGGTGCGACCCGGGCCAGAGCAGGTACCCGGCCCACAGGTCGGGCACCGGGTGCAGGTCGAACTCCAGCTCGGTGGCCACACCGACCGGGGCCCCGCCGCGGAAGGCCCACAGCGCCTCGCGGTCGGCCGGGTCCGGGCTGTCCGCGCTGGCCCGGCGGGGCACGCCGGTGCCGTCCACGTAGTCGACCGAGCGCAGGCTGCCCGAGGCCAGCCCGAACGGGCGGGCCAGCCAGCCGACCCCGCCGTGGAAGGTGTACCCGGACACGCCGACCGTCGGTGAGGTGCCGCTGAGCGCGAGCAGCCCGTGTGGCCAGGCCTGCTCCTGGACCTTGGACCAGACCGCGCCCGCGCCGGCCCGGGCGACCCGGTCCTCGGCGCTGACCCGGACCTGGTTCAGGGCCGACGTGTCGATCAGGACCACCCCGGGGCCGACCGGCAGGCCCGCGCCATGGCCGGTGGCCTGGACCATCACCTGGCCGCCCGCGTCCCGGACGGCCTCGATGGCCTGGGCGACGTCGGGGCCGGACCGGGCCCGGACCACGGCGGCCGGGGTCTGCTCGAAGCTGCTGTTGTCGGGGCTGGTCGCGTCCTGGTACCCGTTGCTGCCCGGGGTCAGCACGACCTCGGCGGGCAGGACGGCAGCCAGCGCCCGTCGCAGGGCTTCGGCCCGGCCGGCCCACGGGAGCAGCACGATCTTGCCTGCCGTGTGCCCCTTGTCCTGCTCGGTGAAGGCGGCCGCCACGTCTTCCAGCGGGTAGGTGGCGGCGATGTCGATCTCGATCACCCCGGCGGTGACCAGGTCGGCCATCTCCTGCATGACCTCGGGGGTCGACGCGTCGGTGCTCCCCTCGGCCTTGGTGCCCAGCTCACCAGCCTTCGAATAAGAAATGATGGTCTCGATCCGGTCGCGAGCCACGCCGAGGTCGATGGCCAGGTCGAGGTACTCGGGGCCGTGCAGGTCGATGAAGGCGTCGATCCCGTCCGGGGCCGCGGCCCGGAGCCTGCCCGCCAGCTGCGCTCGCTCCCCCCCGCCCAGCCCGGCGGCACCGTACTCGACCGGGACCGCGCCGTGGGCGGTGAGCCAGTCCGCGTTGGCCGCCGACGCGATGCCGAGCACGCGGGCGCCTCGGTGGACCAGCAGCTGGGTCAGCACCCGGCCGACCCCGCCCGCGGCCGCCGACACCGCCACCACGTCACCCGGGCCGGCGTCGACCGCCCGGGCCGCCGCGTAGGCGGTGACCCCCACCACGTACAGCGAGCCCGCCACTTCCCAGGCCAGGCCGGGCGGCTTGCGGATGAGCTGGGTCACCGGCACGGCCGCGTGGGTGGCGTGACTGGACCGGGTCCAGGAGTAGCCGAGCACCTCGTCGCCGAGCCCGAACGCGGTCACGTCCGGGCCGGTGGCCACGACCACGCCGGCCAGGTCGCTGCCTTCCCCGGACGGGAACGTGCCGGTGGACTGCGGGTCCATGGCCCCACCGCGGATGGCGGCCTCGCCCGGGTTGATGGCGGCCGCCCGGACCTCGACCAGAACCTCACCCGGACCGGGTTTCGGAGTGGGCACGTCGGACACGTAGAGCACATCGGGACCGCCGTAGCGGTCGAAGCGGACGGCCCGGGTGGAAGCTGGGGGCATCGCAGTGCCTTCTCTCGCTAAGCGGATGCTTTCGTCCACTTAAGCGTACCCGCTGATCCCGCGCAGGAAGATCCGGCGTTGCTGGTCGGCGTTCTCGTCGTCGCCCGGCTCGACCGGGTTGGCCGGCATCGGCTGAGCCAGCATGGAGCCGAAGCGGACCACGGTCCAGGCGGTCACGTCGGCGCGGATGGTGCCGTCCTCGTGCCCGCGCCGGACGATCTGCGTCATCAGCTCGCGCATACGGAACCGGGCCCGGGCCGATTCGGCGCCCGCGGTCCAGGGCGCGCCGTGCAGCGGCAGCACCAGCTGGTCGCGGACCGCGTAGCTGGTGACGAGGAACTGCTCGACCGCGGCCAGGCCGGTGCCCGCGCCGGTCAGCGCCTGCTCGGCCAGGTCGATGAGCAGGCCGTAGGCGCGGACCTCGAGCGCCTCCAGCAGCGCCTCCCGATTGGGGTAGCGGCGGTACAGGGTGCCCACGCCGACCCCGGCTTCCTTGGCGATCTCGGCCAGGGGCACGTGGCGCCCCTCACCCAGGCCGGTCCGGATGGCGGCGGCCAGCACCCGCTCGGCGTTGGCGGCGGCGTCACTGCGCAGCGGCCGCGGGGCGGGTCCGGGTGGTTCGTCGGCCGGTCTCATGTCGGGTCTTCAGCCTGGCCGCCCGCTTCGCCCCCGTCAACGGCCCGGTCCCCGCGGCCGGCCCGGTCCCCGGCTCCGGCCTCGGCGACGACGTCATAGCGGTGGCCGTAGCTCCGGATCACCGACTGGATGATGCCGGCCACCGGCAGGGACAAGAACGCGAACAGGAACCCGCCCAGCGCGCCCCCGATCAGCGCGGCCGCGAAGGCGATGGGGGCCGACACGTCCATGGTCCTGGCCGTGAGCTTGGGGGCCAGCAGGTAGTTCTCGATCTGCTGGTAGACGATGATCCAGGCCAGCGCGATGACCGCGTCCAGCGGGCTGACCAGCAGCGCGCCCAGCACCGGGGCGGCCCCGCCGATGTAGGTGCCGACCGCGGGGATGAACGTCGCGATCGCCGCCTCGAACACCGCCAGCGGCGCCGCGAACGGGACGTTACGGATCCACAGCACCAGGAACATCAGCGAGCCGTTGATCACCGCGATCAGCAGCCGGGAGTAGAAGTAGCCGCCGGTCTGCCGGATCGCCTCCTCCCACACGGCCAGGATCTGCCGCTGCCGCCGCGGCCGGAACCGGGACAGCACCGCCCGCCGCAGTTGCGGGCCCTGGGCGACCATGTAGAAGGTGAAGAAGGCCACCACCGAGACCTCGAACAGCACCCCGGCCAAGGTGGCGGCCACGTGCAGGATGCCCCCGGTGACCTGCTGGGCGGCCGAGATCAGGTCGTCGCTGTACTTGGTGAGCTGCTGTTGCAGGCTGGCCCGGTCGAGCTTGACCCCGAACGGCTTGAGGTACTTGGCCAGGTTGTTCAGCAGGTCGGGCAGGGACGTGATCAGCTCGCGGGTCCCGGTGACCACGGCCGGGATCAGCAGGGCCAGCAGCCCGGCCACCGCCACCGCCACGGCCAGGAAGATCAGCCCGGTGGCCAGGCCCCGGCGCCAGCCCCGGCGGGCCAGCCAGCCGACGGCCGGCTCGATCGCGAACGACAGGAACAGCGAGACCACGATCAGCTGGAAGATGCCGGCCAGCCGGTGGGCCAGCGAGTCGGCCAGCCGTTCCAGGAACAAACCACCCACGATGGCGGCTGTAAGCCATAGCGCCGCGTGCCGGACAAAGGCCGAGCTCCACGGCTGGAAGACGGTGACCCGCGGCCGCTCGTCGGCCCCGTCATCGGGGCCGTGACCGGCGCCGCTCCCGGCGCCGTCGGCGGGCTGGTCCGGTGGGTTCGCGTCCACCCCCCTAGCTTGTCGCGTTTAGGCTTGACCCAAGAAGCGACGCGCTGAACAGGGATCGGTGCATGATAGTCCCGGTGTGGATGTGGGTAGCGGCCGCGATACTGGCCGTCGTCGTCGCGGCCGAGGTCGTCCTGACCCGGCGCGTCGGCCGTACCTCGGCGAGCGGCTCGTCCCGGGTCCGCCAGGCCGTGGTGTGGGTCGGTGTGTACGTGGCCCTGGCCATCCTGTTCGGGCTGGGCCTGGCCATGACCTCCGGCTGGGAGCCCGCCGGACAGTACTACGCCGGCTTCCTCACCGAGTACAGCCTGAGCCTGGACAACCTGTTCATCTTCTACGTGATCATGAGCTGGCTGGCGGTGCCGGCCGCCCGCCAGCAGCGGGTCCTGCTCTACGGCATCATCTTGGCCCTGGTCCTGCGGACCGGGCTGATCGTGGCGGGCACGGCCGCGATCAACCGCTTCGACTGGCTGTTCTACCCGCTGGGCGGCTTCCTGCTGTGGACCGCGTTCGGGCTGCTCCGCGGCCGGGCCGACAACCCGGCCGAAGAGCAGCCGGGCCGGGTGCTGCGCTTCCTGCAGAAGCGGCTGACCCGGGCCAGCCACCGCCACGTGGGTCCGCCCATGGTGCTGCTGATGGTGGCCATCGCGGTGGCCGACGTGATGTTCGCCTTCGACTCGATCCCGGCCATCTTCGGCATCACCACCAAGCCGGTGCTGATCGTGGCGGCCAACGTGTTCGCGCTGATGGGCCTGCGGCACCTGTACGTGCTGCTGATCCGGATGCTGGACCGGCTGGTGTACCTGAACACCGGGCTGGCCGTGGTGTGCGCGTTCATCGGCGGCAAGCTGATCCTGGAGGCGCTGCACGACAACGGGGTCCGGTGGGCGGTGCACATCCCGACCTGGCTGTCGATCGCGGTCGTGGTGCTGATCCTGGCCGTCACCGCGCTCGCGGGCTGGGCCGGCCAGGCCGCCGAGCGCCGCCGCCTGCGCCTGGCCGTCGCGGTGGACGGCCCGCTGTCGATGGGGCCGCTGCCCGGCGGCCCCCTGTCCAGCAGCGAGCGGCTCGTGCTGGAGCGGCGTTTCGCGGTCATCGACACCGACGGGAACGGCGCCTGGCAGCGGGCCGACTGCACGCTGCTGGCCCAGCGGCTGTGCGCCGCGTTCGGCCACCCGGCCGACTCCTTGCCCGGCCAGGCGGTGGCCACCGGGCAACTGGGCCTGTTCGACGTGCTCCTGCAGCACATGGACACCGACCACAACCAGGAGATCAGCCGCGAGGAGTTCGTGGCCGGTCTCGGCCAGCTGATCACCGACCGCCCGGCGTTCGACGTCGCCGTGCACACGGCCGCCCTCACCCTGGTCCAGGTGGCCGACCGCGACCACAACGGGGTCCTCGACAGCGCCGAATACGCCGACCTGGCCGCCGTCTACGGCGCCGACCCCGACGAGGCCGCGGCCGCCTTCGACCGCCTCGACCTGGACCGCAACGGCGTCCTCGACACCGCCGAGCTCACCGTGGCCCTCAGCCAGTTCTTCGCCAGCCGCCCCGGCGCCGAAGCCCGCGTCCTCCGCCCCGTCGGCTGACCGCCGCGGTCGGCCCAGGGGCTTGGTCCCAGCATCCCGCCCGCCCGCGCGGCCCCGCCTCACCAGTCACATCCGCCCCATCCGATACAAGATCCATTCCTCGGTGGCGTTTGCAGTCGTATTCGCTGCAACTGCCACCCGGCGATGGATCATGGTCATCTGGCCGCTGGTCTCGTGGTCATGGCTCGGCCGGGTCAGTGCTCGTCGACGTGGAGGAGGTCCTGCTGGCTCAGCAGTTTGTCCAGGCGGGCCTGGTCGACCCGGCTGACCAGGGCGGTCTCCTCCTGGCGGTCGCGGATGCACTTGGCCAGGGTGAACGCCGAGGTGACCACGTACAGCAGGCCGAGGGCGAGGAAGCCACGGACCCAGGCTGATTCGTGCAGGTAGGCGAGGCCGATCAGGGTGACCGCCAGGGAGACGGCGAACGAGACCGCCGACTGCAGGTAGAACGCCGAGGTGGTGCGGGGCCGCAAGGGGGTGCTCATGCCTCCCATGGTCGGGCGGCCGCCCGCTCGTCGCCTGAGTACACGTACTCATTTCCATTCTCCCGCCGCATGGTGAACCCGGCCCGGCTCGATTTCTGCGTTAAATAACCAATCACCCGTCGCGTCCGATTTCGTAGTCGGCTGGCGACGCCCCGTAAATTCTGCGATCATGGCTGGACCCGGGCGCGGCCGACGCGCGACGGGACGGGCAGGTCACGGGAGCAGCGGGGATGACTGACACCCAGGCCGCCGAGCTGCTGGCCGACCTGGCCCGGCGCATCACCGCCAGCTTGGATCTACGGGAGACCCTGCAGGTGGTGGCCCAGGCCGTGGTCGACCAGCTCGGCTTCGGTGCGGCCGTGGTCAACCTGGTCCAGCCGGGCGACATGTGCGAGGTCGCCGCGGCCGCGGGCCCGGACGATGTCGGGCAGGCGCTGCTCGGCACCCGGGCCCCGATGGAGAGCTTCCGCCGCCTGCTCGACGGCTGCGAGGCCTGGGGCGAGCTGCGCTTCCTCGACCACCGCAAGGACCAGGGCCTGTCCCGGGGGCTGGCGGGCTGGACGCCGCCCGTCGCGCCCAGCGAGGACCCGGACGCCTGGCATCCGGACGACATCCTGCTCGCGCCGCTCTACGCGCCCAACCACGTGCTGATCGGCCTGCTCAGCGTGGACATCCCGGTGGACGGACGGCGGCCGGGCCCGGCTCGGCGGCGGCTGCTGGAGCAGTTCGCGGCCCACGCCGCGCTGGCCATCGAGCACTCCCGGGTGCACACCCTGGTGGCCGACTCTGAGCAGCTGTTCCGGGCCATGTTCGACCGGTCGCCGATCGCGATCGCGCTGATGACCGAGGACGAGTGCATCACCCGGGTCAACGCCGCCTGCGAGCGGCTGCTCGGGCGGGGCGCCGCCGATCTGGTCGGCCACGCCCCGCGCGAGCTCGTCCCCGACGTCACCAGAATCCCCATCGAAGGCGACACCGGGCCCGGTGACCAGTACGAGGTGCACTTCACCCGGCCGGACGGCAGCGAGGTCTGGGGCCGGGTCAACCGCACGTCGCTGGCGGCCGGGATGCGCGCGGGCCCGCGCCTGCTGCTGATCCAGATCGAGGACATCACGCTGCTGCGGACCATGCAGGCCCGGTTCGCGCACGCCGCCACCCACGACCAGCTGACCGGGCTGGCCAACCGCGCGCTGGTGCTCGACCAGCTGGCCGAGGTGCTGGCCGACGCGGCCCAGCGCGGCCGCCGGGCCGCCGTGCTGTTCTGCGACGTGGACCACTTCAAGGAGATCAACGACACCCTGGGCCACGCCGCCGGTGACCAGTTGCTGGCCGAAATCGGCCGCAGCCTGGCCTCGACGGCCCGGCACCGGGACGTGGTGGGCCGGTTCGGCGGCGACGAGTTCGTCCTGGTCGCCTACCCGATGCCGAGCGAAGCCAAGGCCGCGGTGCTGGCCGACCGGGTCATGCGCGCGGTCCGCCGGCCGGTCGAGCTGCGCGGCGAGCCGCTGGTGCCGTCGCTGTCGATCGGGGTGGCCCTGTCCGCGCCGGGTGACAGCGCGGACGCCGTGCTGGCAGCGGCCGACCAGGCCCTCTACACGGCCAAGGCCGCCGGCCGCGGCCAGTGGCAGCTAGCCGCGGGTCTCTGACGCCAGCTCGGCCGTGGGCCGGGCCGGGCTGAGCGTGTGAGTCCGCACGGTGTCCGCGTGCGCGGCCAGGATGGCGGCCAGCCGGGTCACGGCCGCCTCCAGCCGCTCGGACGGCACCTTGCCGCTGGCCCGTTCCAGAATGAACATCGCGGTCCGGCTGCCGGCCCGGAGCATGGTCCGGTCGCAGTCGCGGTGGTTCCAGTGCCGGGTCAGCACGGAGTCACCGTCGGCGTAGATCACCTCGCCGGGCCGGGTGTCCTCCCATTCGCCCGGCTCACCCAGGGGTTCGAACCGGTCGCCCTCGACCGCCCGCCGGATCTCGATGTCCCCGCGCACCCGGTCCAGGTCGAAGGCACCGGCAGGCAGGCTGAACAGCACCGAGACGCTGTTGTAGGCGTCCACCGCCGGGCTGATCCGGGGCAGCACCCCCGACTTGGTGACCCGCCGCAGCAGCGCGTCCACGCTGGGCCGGGACCGTTTCGGGTTGGTGCCGAAGGCCCGGTACGCCTCCTGCCAGGAGGCCACCGACTCGTTGACGGCCGGGTCGGCGCTGACCGTGCCGGCCGCCACCGCGGCTTCGGCCTCGGCCCGGACCTGGTCCGTCTCCGGCCAGGGCCCGGTGTTGTCCAGCCCGTAGGCCACCGCCAGCCTGATCTCGGCCTCGGGGAAGGCCGCGGCCACCGGCCCGGCCAGCGTGATCAGGGTCATGACATGTTCCCCGCTCGGTTCCCCGGGCCGACTCGAGCTGGGCGGTGGCGTCCCGGGTGATGGCGGTGGCGTCGTTGGCCGTGGTGAGCAGGGTGCAGCCCTCGTCCCGGAACCGGCGGGCGGTGGCGGCGTCGGTGGCGTGCACCCCGACCGGCTTGCCCGCGGCCGCGCAGGCGGCCCAGATCCGCTTCAGGACCGGCCTGAACACCGGGTCGTCCAGGTCCCGCTCGCAGCCCAGGGCCAGCGACAGGTCGCGCGGGCCGACGTAGATCCCGTCGATCCCGTCGATGGCCAGGGTGGCCTCCAGGTCCGCCACGGCGGCGGGCGATTCCACCATGACCACGCAGAACGGGTCGGCCACGGCCAGCACGCCACCGGCGGACCGGTACCCGGCGGGCGGGTAGCGGACCGCGCCGGCCACCTCCCGGGCCTGGGCGGCCGACTCCACGTTGGGCACGATGACCCCCTCGCAGCCCAGGTCCAGGCTGCGCCCGATGTCGGCCGGGTGCGCGTGCCGGATCCGGCCCACCGGTATCGCCCCGGCCAGCCGGATGGCACTGGTCATCGCGGGCAGGTCGGTCTCGGTGGCGCCCCCGTGCTGCAGGTCGATCACCACGTAGTCGAAGCCGGCCGCGGCCAGCGGCCGGACGCTCAGCGGTGACGGGATCACTGACCAGGCCCCGAACAGGGGCTCGCGGGCGGTCAGGCGGGAGCGGAAGGTGGCAGCCGTTGACATGTCCCCAGCGAACCACATTCGCCCCGGCCGGCCCGGCGGGGGGATATCCCCCGCTTCGATTCGGGAGTCGACCCCATTGGGCGGCCAGCTCCTGGTCGGCAGGCTGAAGACATGACCGCGCAGACCCTTCAAGAACCCACCATGCCCGCCACCGGGACGACCACGGGGGCCGTCCCGGTCCGGCTGGACCACGTGACCAAGCGCTACGGACGGCGCCGCGGCGCCGTGGCCGCGCTCGACCAGGTGTCGCTGGCGTTCCCGGCCGGCTCGTTCACCGCCGTGCTCGGGGTGTCCGGATCCGGCAAGTCAACGCTGCTGCAGTGCGCCGCCGGACTGGAACGCGCTTCGTCCGGCACCGTGCACCTGTGCGGGGAGGACCTGGCCAAGCTGTCCTCCCGCAAGCAGGCCGCGCTGCGGCGGCGCCGGGTCGGGTTCGTGTTCCAGGACCTCAACCTGCTGCCCGAGCTGACCGTGGCCGAGAACATCGCGCTGCCGCTACGGCTGGACCACCAGCCGGTGCGCCGGCCCGACGTCGAGCAGGCCGCGGCCCGGGTCGGCCTGGGCGGGGGCCAGCTCCGGCGCCGGCCCGCCGAGCTGTCCGGCGGCCAGCAGCAGCGGGCGGCCATTGCCCGGGCCCTGATCACCCGGCCGGAAGTGATCTTCGCCGACGAGCCGACCGGCGCGCTCGACCCGCACACCGCGGCCGGCATGCTGCAGCTGCTGCGGGGGGTCCCGCACGGGACCACGGTGGTCATCGTGACCCACGACCCGCAGGTGACCCGGTTCTGCGACCGGGCCGTGTTCCTGCACGCGGGCCGGGTGGCCAAGGAGCTGTACGGCCCGCAGCCGGGACCGGTGGCCCAGATCCTGCACGAATTGGGTGAGCTCTGATGCGGGGGTGGTGGCTGGCCGGGATCCGCCGCGCGCCCGGGCCGCTGCTCGGCACGGTGGTCGCCTCGGCCACCGCGGCCACGCTGGCCGTGGCCGCGGCCTCGATCGCCGGGTCGCACACCTCGGTGTCGGCCGGGCGGCTGGCCTCGGCCAGCGTGGTGGTGGCCGGCAGCACCAGCGTGTCGGCCAAGATCGGCAGCAGCGACGACGCTCCCGAGCGGCTGCCGCTGCCGGCCTACCGCGGCGTCCCGGCCACGCTGGCCACCGAGCTGACCCGGGTCCCCGGGGTGGCCACGGCCACCGGCGAATCCGGGTTCGCGGGCGGCGTCGTCCGCGCCGGGGACGTGGACGTGATCGCGGTCAAGGCGAAGCCGGGCGTGTCCGACCGCGCGCTGGCCCAGCGGATCAAGACCGCCCTGCACGGCGGCCGGGGCTACACCATCGCCACCGGGGCCGCCCGCGGCGACCTGGCCGACCTGAACGCGCCGATCGAGCGGGCCAACGGCACGTCCCTGGGCGGGGCGCTGATCCCGCCGATCGTGCTGATCTCGCTGTTCGTGCTGGCCACCACGGCCGCGCTCGCGGTCAACCTGCGCCGCCGCCGGTTCGCGCTGCTGCGCACCATCGGCGCCACCAAGGGACAGGTCCGGCGGGCCATCCTGGCCGAGCTGTCGGCCTGCGGCCTGGCCGGCGGTCTCCTGGGCGTGCTGCCCGGCGCGGCCCTGGGCGCGCTCGGTACCCGGGCGCTGGCCGAACACCAGTTGCTGCCGCCCGGGTCGGGCGCGTGGCTGAGCCCGTTCCTGCTGCTGATCTCCTGCGGCGGCAGCGTCCTGACCGTCTGGCTGAGCGCCCAGGTGGCGGCGCGCCGCGGGGGCAGGACCTCGCCCGCGCAGGCGCTGCGGGAGACCGCGGCCGACCGCCGCTGGCCCAACCCGCTGCGGGTCCTGCTCGGCCTGGCCGCGGTGGGCGGGTCGGTCACCTTGACCGTGCTCACCCTGCACGAGAAGAGCCCGGCCGGTCAGCTCGCGCTGGCCCTGCCGCTGCTGCTGGCCTGCATGCTGGCGGTGGCCCTGCTGGGCCCGCTGCTGGTGGCCCTGGCGGCCGGGCTGGCCCGGCCGCTGGCCCGGGCGGGCGGTCCCTCGGCCCGGCTGGCCCTGGCCGCGATCTCGGCCCAGCCCCGGCGCACCGCCTCGGCGATGATCCCGGTGGCCATGGCCGTGGCCCTGCTCGGTGCCGTCTACTTCAGCGACACGTCGATCACGCACGCCACCACCGCCCAGGCGGCGACCACGGTGACCGCCGATCACGAGATCACCGGGCCGCACCTCACCGACGCCTCCCTTGATCATCTAACGTCGGTTCCCCAGGTCCGGGCCGCGGCCGGGGTGGCCCCGGTCAGCGTGGGCGCGGCCGATCCGGACCTGGAGCAGATCTACGGCGAGGCCGTCGCGGGCGGGCCGCTCAATCAGGTCCTGGACCTGGGCGTGACCGCCGGCCAGCTGACCTCGCTGCACCCGGGCCAGATCGCGGTCAGCGCGCTGGAGGCGGGCTCGGGCGCGATGGGCGTGCACCTCGGGTCGCGGATCACCGTGTACCTGGCCGACGGCACGCCGTACCACGCCACGGTCAGCGCGCTCTACCGCAAGTCGCTGGCGGCCGGCGACGTGCTGATCCCGGCCGCGGTGGCCGCCGGGCACACCGGCACCGGACCCGGGTACACCCAGCTGCTGGTCCGGGGCGGGTCGCCGGGGGCGCTGGCCGCGCTGACCGCGGCCCATCCCGGCTGGCACCTGGCCGGCCGGAACGTGGCCAACGCGCAGGCCGCCGCGGCCGACGCCCAGAACAACTTCGGCAGCAACCTGATCCTGGGCGTGATCGGGATCCTCTGCGCGGTGTCGCTGATCACCACCCTGGTCGTGGCGACCGGGGAGCGGCGACGCTCGCTGCGGCTGCTCGGCTGCGCCGGCGCGACCCGGGGCCAGGCGGCCGCGGTGTTCGGCTGGCACGCGGTGTTCGTCATCGTGACCGGCCTGACCGCGGGGGTGGCGGCCGGGGCGCTGACCATGCTGGCCGTGGCCCGGACCGTCACCGGCAGCTGGACACCGTTCATCCCGGCCACCCCGGCGGCCGGCCTGGTCGCGGCCATCACCGTCCTGACCCTGGCCGCGGTGCTGATCCCGTTCCGCCTGATGCTCCGGCGCGAGCCGGCCCTCAGCCCGGGCTGACGGCCGGTGCCGGACGTCCCAGCCCGACCGAACAGGACCACGTCACCGGGCCGGAGCCGGCCGAAGCGACCTTCGAAATCATCAATACGGTCCGGATGATCGCCGGGCCTGACCTGGGAGCACGCCCGGGTCAGGCCCGGCGGCCCTAGTGGCCGGCCGTGGGGGTGTGGGGCAGCCAGACCCGCATGGGGCGGCCGTCCCGGTTGTCCCACTGGAAGTAGGGCACGGCGGTGACCGTGACGTGGTCACCGGTCGCCGTGTCGGCCGGGGCGGCCTGGTAGGGCCAGCTCCCCGGGCGGCCGGCGGTGCGGTGCACGGCCTCGGTGTCCACCACCACGCTGGCCCCGACGCCGGACAGGTCGGCCTGGCGCTCGGTCAGGGCCGGGGCGCCGGGCACGGTCAGGAAGGCCACGTCCGCGCCGTCGGGCTGGTCGGCCTGCTCGAAGCAGTAGACCAGCGGACCGCGTTCGATCGCGGCGCAACCGCGCACGCTGTCGATCACCGCGTTGGGGTAGACCCAGCGGGCGGTCACCGCGAACTCGGCCCGGACCTCGTCGCCGGCCTGCCAGGTGCGGCGCAGGACCAGGTAGCCGCGGTCGCCGGGCTCGGCGCTGACCGGCTCGCCGTTGACGCTGACCTGGGTGGCGGTGCTCCAGGACGGGATGCGCAGGGCCAGCCCGGCCTCCCCGGCCGGGGCCTCGTCGACCCGGATGGTGACCTGGCCGGACCAGGGCAGCTCGGCGGCCATGGCCAGCTTCAGGGTGCCGCCGCCCAGCGGGGCCTCGACGGTGGCCCCGGTGTACTGGTGCACGAACAGCGTGTTGTCGGCCGTGCTGGCCAGGTAGAACTGCAGCGAGGCCAGCAGCCGCATGATGTTCGGCGGGCAGCAGGCGCAGGAGAACCACTCGTGCCGCCGGCCGGGATCGTCGCCCTCGTGGTGGTCGAACCGCCGCTGCAGCGGGTTCACGTAGAAGAAGCGCTGCCCGTCGGTGGAGATCGAGGCGCCGAACGCGTTGTACAGCAGGCGTTCCATCAGATCGGCGTAGCGGGCGTCGCCGGTGGCCAGCAGCAGCCGCCAGGACCAGTGGAAGTTCGCGATGGCGGCGCAGGTCTCGTTGTAGGCCCGGTCGGGCGGCAGCTCGAACCGGTCCCCGAACGACTCGTGCGAGTGCCGCGATCCGTTGCCGCCGGTCAGGTAGGTCTTGGTCGCGACCATGTCCTCCCAGCGGGCGATCGACGAGTCCAGCAGCGCCTGGTCGCCGGTCTCGACCGCCACGTCGACCACCCCGGCGTCCAGGTACATGGCCCGGACCGCGTGCCCCTCCAGGGTGACCGTGTCCCGGATCGGCAGCAGGTCCTGCAGGTAGCGCTGGCCATGGCCGTGGTGGTCCCCGGCCAGGCCGTGCCCGCGCTGGTCGATGAACTGCTTGGCCAGGTCCAGGTAGGCCCGCTCGCCGGTCTCCCGGTACAGCTCGGCCAGGGCGGTCTCGATCTCCGGGTGGCCGTCGAGGGCGATCTCGTGGCCGGCGAACGTGCCGACCAGCCGGTCGGCCACCCGCCGGGCCACGGCCAGCAGCCGGGTGGCGATGGGGGTGCCGTCGGCGCTGCGGGCCAGGGCCACCGCGGCCTGGATCAGGTGCCCCGCGCAGTACATCTCGTGGCTGTAGGCCAGGCCCTCCCACCGCCGCGCTCCGCTGACCTGAATGTAGGAGTCCAGGTACCCGTCCGCCTCCTGCGCGCGTTCCAGCAGGTCCACGGTCTGGTCGGTGAAACCGGTCAGCTCACCGTTGTCCTCGGCGCCGTCGGCGGTCCGGGCCAGCTCCCAGCCGATCGCCTCCAGCGTCTTGTAGATGTCGGAGTCCATGAACACCGGGCCCCGGTAGCCGCGGCTTTCCGCGGTGTCCATCCCGGGGGTGCTCCGGCTGGCGTGCTCGGCGACGTCCGGCTCGTCGGTCTCGTCGGTGACCTCCCCGACGTCGGTCGCGCCGCTGGTGCTGGCGGCGGCGGGGGCCTCGCCCCCGGCGACCTGGATGGCCAGGCGCAGGTTCTCCAGGTTGCCCGCGGCCACCAGCTGGCGCAGGGCCAGCGGCAGGCTGGCGGCCCGGTTGCGCTCCTGCCAGTCGTGCAGCAGGCCGCGGGTCAGGTGCGCCCCCGGATGAGCCAGCGGCCGGTGCGCGGTCAGCGCGCGCCCGGTGGGGATGGCCGGGCCCGCGCCAAGCCGGACCGGGCCCGTTTCCCCCGGTCGCGGTGAGGTGTCCAGAGACGTCACGTAGCCACTCCGATGCTCCTGAGCGCGGCCACGGCTGAGCCCCGGCCCCGGATCCTTAGGAATAGGTTTTCCCGGCTACGCTAGGGTGCTCCCCTATCGCCGTCAAGTATTCTCAAGTGGACTTTTCCAATCCTTTGACCGGATCCGACGGCCCGGCGGACAGGGGAAAAGCGTTGCCAGATTCGGCTGGGACGCCACCTGCCGCTGAGCCACGGCCCGATCCTGGCCCGCGGCGCGCCACCATCCGTGACGTCGCGGCCGCGGCCGGGGTGTCGATCGGCACGGCGTCCAAGGCGCTGAACGGGCAGGGGCGGCTCCGCCCCGAGACCCGGAGCCGGGTCACCGAGGCCGCCGATCGTCTCGGGTTCGCCCCCAACGTGCTGGCCCAGGGGCTGCTCGGGGGCCGGACCTACACGGTCGGGATGATCACCACCGACAGCTTCGGCCGGTTCAGCATCCCGGTCATGCTCGGGGCCGAGGACGCGCTGGGGGCCGGGCAGATCTCGGTGTTCATGTGCGACACCCGCGACGATCCCGACCGCGAGCAGCTTTACCTGGACCGGCTGGTCAGCCGCCGGGTGGACGGGCTGATCGTCACCGGCCGCCGGATCGAGCCCCGGCCCGCGCTGGACGTCGGCCTGCACTTCCCGGTCGTGTACGCCATGACCCAGCCCCTGGACGGCGACGACCCGGCCATCCTGCCCGACGACGAGGGCGGGGCGGTCACCGCGGCCCGGCACCTGCTCGACGTCGGCCGCGGCCACATCGGCCACATCACCGGGCCCGAACGCTTCCTGGCCGCCCGCAAGCGCGCGGCCGGCCTGAGCCACGTGCTGGCCGAGGCCGGGGCCCCGTTCGCCGCCGACGAGGTCCTCTACGGCGAGTGGAGTGAGCGCTGGGGCCGCGACGCGGCCCGCATCCTGCTGGCCGCCGCGCCCGCCACCGACGCCATCTTCTGCGGCAGCGACCAGATCGCCCGCGGCGTCGCCGACGGCCTGCGCACCCTGGGCTGCCGCGTCCCCGACGACGTGGCCCTGGTCGGCTTCGACAACTGGGCCCCCATGGCCCTCGGCGCCGACCCGCCCCTGACCACGGTCGACGTCCGGCTGGAGGAGATCGGGCGGCTGGCCGGCCAGCACCTGCTGGCCGCCATCGGCGGCGACCCCGAACGCGGCGTCCACACCGTCCCGGCCGAACTGGTCATCCGCGCCTCGGCCCCGGCCCCGGCCAGCTGAGGGGTGGTGCCCACTGGGTCTGGTGGGCCCAGCTTTCGGCGGCGATCATGAGGATCTGGGTCGGGCCGGCCTTGGCCTGGCCGTACTGGTAGATGTCGGTGGTCATCGCGGCCAGGTGCTGCTTGAAGTCGCTCCAGGCCTCGCGGGCCGCGTCGTGGGCCCGCAGGAAGTCCCGGAACAGCAGCTTGGGCCGGGCTGCTTCGCCTGCGGTCTCCACCACGTGGATGTTGCTGGCCCGCTCGCCGACGGGCGGAGCGAAGACCAGTTTCGGGCATGGGCCTTTGGGGGTGGGCTCGGTGCGGTTCCACGGCTCGGGCCGCAGCCGGAAGCCGATCGTGGCGAAGCAGCCGGCGATCAGATCCTCATCGAGGGCCCGGACCTCGACCTGGACATCGATGCAGTCCTTGGCGGCCAGCCCGGGCACGGACGTGGAGCCCACGTGGCTGACCTGCACCGCGGCCGGCCCGAGCGCGCCCTGGACCCGCTCGGCCAGGACGGCGAAGTCGCCGGGCCAGCGGCGGTCGTAGGCCACCACGGCCAGGCCGCGGGCCAGCTCATCGGGGAAGGGCACCGGCCCAGCCTAGGTTCGGGAGCTACAGACGGGTCTGTCGGTGGCGTCGGGTCAGGCGGTGATGGCGTTTTCCAGCAACGCCTGGTGCCGGATCATCCAGGCCGCTGACCGGCTCCGCCAGGCCAGCGCCCAGAGCGGCGCGGAATCGGCGGAGTCAGGGGTGACACCGGCCTTGACTGCTTCGGCGGCGCAGTCGCGGATGGCGTACTTGATCATCGTGATGACCAGGCCGTCCCGTTCGGCGGCGGGCAACTCGTAGCCATCGAGGAAGTAGCGCAGCTGGGCGGCCCGGGCCGCAGCCGGTGGCAGCGCGTGCCGCTCGGCGAGGTCGTCGTCGTGCAGTTGCGCGTTCCACCAGGCGGTTGCGGCCACCTCATCGAGCCGGTCCGTGGGGCCCGCGGTGTCCCAGTCGATGAGCGCGGCCGGCCGCCCGTCACGGACCGCGAAGTGCCATGGTCCGGCGTCGCAGTGGCTGATGACGGTGCCGGGCTGGCCGTGGCCGGCGTGGAATGGCCAGGGATACCAGCTGGCGCCGGGCGGTGGCTGGAACCCGGCGGTGGCGTCGTGCAAGGCGCGCAGCAGCCGCCCGGTGTGCCAGATCTGGTCGTCGTTCCAGGCGTGCGGGTGGATGAACGTCCCCTCGATGAAGGTCAGGACCTCGTGGCCCTGGTCGTCGTACCCATCGCCCACGACGCGCGGCGCCCCGGCGAAGCCGACCCGTTCCAGATGCCGGAGGAGGGCGTGCACTGTCGGTGTCCAGGGTCCGGCCGGGCGCAGGACGGTGTCGCCTCGCCGGAACACCCGGGACGGCTGCCCGCCGGGCCCGGGCAGGTGCGTGATGGCAATGTTCGAAGACACTGATGCTCCTCATGGTCGAAGCCGCGACGCCCGCCAGCCGGGGCGTCGCGTGGATAAGCGGCTGCTAGTCCGCGACCTTGCCGAGAGCCATGGCCCACCTCCGTGATCCCGGGGCCTTGGTGCCTTCACCGCCAAGCCTGCGCCGACGGCCGGCCGGGTGCAAGCGCTTATCTCCTGGTCGTCACCGGAGCCCAAGACGGCATGGCTGAGCCCCCGGGGGCGCCATGCCAATGTACGTATTGGTCCCTTTGCCGACACTCTTATGTACGCACCGGGACCATTGGTGACATTCGGGCGGGAGGCGACAGGCCGGAAGGCTGAGGGACCTCGGGCCAGGAATTCGGGCCAAGACTGCGGCCGCGGGGCTTGAGATGGCGGCGGGGCCGGTATGCATTCTGGTGCGCGTGAGGCACCATGTCGGTGCGACCCGAAACGACGGAGGGAGACCGGTGGCGACATCGAGGACCGCGCTGGTGACCGGGGGTGCGAGCGGGCTCGGGGCGGCGACCGCCGAGCGGCTGCGGGCCGACGGGCTGACCGTGATCACGCTTGACCTGGGGGCCGGGGCCGATGTGACCGCTGACGTGACCGACGAGGCGGCGCTGCGGCGGGTGGCCGCGGACACCGGGCCCGTCGACGTCCTGGTCAATTCGGCCGGCATCGTCGGGCCGGGCAAGCCGCTGCTGGAGACCACCGGCGACGAGTGGCGCCAGGTGCTGGACATCAACGTGCTCGGCACGGTGAACGCCTTGCGGGTGTTCGTCCCCGGCATGCGGGACCGGGGCTGGGGCCGGGTGGTCAACATGGCCAGCATCTCGGGCAAGGACGGCAACCCCAACTCTTCCATCTACTCGGCGTCCAAGGCCGCGGTGATCGGCCTGACCAAGTCGATCGGCAAGGAACTCGCCACCACCGGCGTCCTGGTCAACGCGATCGCCCCGGCGGTCATCGCCACCCCCATGAACGCGGCCACCGCCCCGGACCTGCTGGCCCACATGACCAGCCTCATCCCCATGCGGCGGATCGGGCAGCCGGAGGAGGTGGCCGAGCTGGTGGCCTTCCTGTGCTCGGACCGGGTCAGCTTCTCCACCGGCGCCGTCTACGACATCAGCGGCGGCCGCGCGACCTACTGAGCCGGGAGCCAGGAGCCAGGAGCTCGTTAAGTCCGGTAGCTCGTGACCGCGGGCGGCGAACTCGGCCCGGATGGTCGCGCGCTGGCGGTTGATGTAGCGGCCGAGCCAGGTCCGGGGCTCACGCGGGACGTAGCCGAACGGGTCCTCGGGCGGCGGGAAGAAGACCGGCAGGGCCAGCGACCGGAAGTACTTCCGGTTCCAGATCCGCCAGTCGCCGAACACCGTCGGCATGGGTTCCACCGGCGGCTCGGCGTCCCGGCGGTAGCGGACATCGATCCGGCGGCCGGTCACCTGGTCGGTGTCGCTGTCCCACATGTCGTACAGGCTGACGTGGGTGACGCGGTACCAGGGGACGTGGTGCGGGGCGATCAGCCGGGTCACCACCAGCTCGGCCGGGGTGAACTTGATCGCCGTCCGCCACCAGGACCAGAGCCAGACCACCACCCCGCTCAGCATGGCCACGGCCTGCACGGCGGTGGGCGCCCCGGCCAGGTTGGTGATGAGGAAGAGCAGCATCCCGCACAGGAAGCCGATGATCAGATCGAAGATCATCAAATAGGTGAACAGCGGTCGCAAGGTCACCGTGGGCCGGGGCTCACCGCCCCCGGAAATCCCGGAATCCCCAGCGGCCCCGGCGTCATCCAGGGGCCCTGACGGCGGAACAGGCTCCACAACCAGAGACGGTAACTCCCGGCCGCCCCGCAGGCCACGGCAGCGGCCATGAGTCACCAGTTATTTACCCACCGGTATCTTTACGGGTTTGAACCAGTGATGTTTGTTGGTAAATGAAAGAAAGAAAGCGCGCGCATTCATCCCGCAGCAATTGCTTGGCCACTGGAGTGAATCGTGCGTTTTTCCCGTGTCCTGCTCGGCGCGTCCTGCGCCGCCGTGATCGCCGTTCCCGCCAGCGTGATGTCCGCATCCGCGCAGACGTCCGCCGCGTCGGGAACCCACTATGTCGCCCTGGGCGACTCCTACTCCTCCGGCGACGGTGCCGGCAGCTACAGCGGTGGCAGCTGTGACCGCAGCGCCTACGCCTATCCCCAGCAGTGGGCCAACGCCAACGGCCCCGCCTCGTTCGCCTTCGTGGCCTGCGCCGGCGCCACCACCAGCGACGTGCTCAGCAGCCAGGTGTCCGCGCTCAGCGCCGGCACCACCCTGGTCAGCATCAGCATCGGCGGCAACGACATCGGCTTCACCAGCGTGATGGAGACCTGCGTGCTGGAGTCCACCAGTTCGTGCGAGAGCGCGGTGGCCGCGGCCGAGGCCAAGACGGCCAATCCGCTCCCGTCCGAGCTGGACAGCGTGCTGCAGACCATCCGCAAGGACGCCCCGGCGGCCAAGATCGTGGTGCTGGACTACCCCGAGCTGTACGACCTGTCCAGGTCCAGCAGCTGCATCGGGCTCAGCACCGCCGACCGCACCGCCCTCAACCAGGGCGCCGACGACCTGGACAGCGCGATCGCGGCGGCCGCGGCCCGCAACGGCGACACCTTCGTCGACGTCCGGTCCCAGTTCTCCGGGCACGAGATCTGCGACTCCGGTTCCTGGCTGCACTCGGTGACCTGGCCCATCGGTGAGTCCTACCACCCCACCGCCACCGGCCAGGAGTCCGGCTACCTGCCGGAATTCACCGCCGCGGCCGGCTGAGCCGCCGCCTGGGCAGTTGGCCCATCAACGGCACAGGAAGGCAGCCAGATCGCCGGAAGTGATGAAGGCCCCCTGCTCGTCGATGACCGCCTGGACCTGGCCTCGGACGTCCGCCACCACGTCCGGCCAGGGACGGGTGGTCTCGTCCTGGTAGTGGGTGCCCAGGCTGGCCACGTAGTCCGCGGCCACGGTGGCGTCACGGATGACCACCGGCGGATTGCTGGCGGCGCAGCTCATGGAGGGCGGCGGGCCGGTCGGGCACGTGGTACAGCATGTGGATGGCCAGCGCCACGTCGACGGCGCCGTCGCGCAGCGGGAGAGCCGTGATGTCGGCGTTGAGCACGGCCGGGTGGGCCGGCCGCCTCCTGCGCCGCGGCCCGGAGCATGCCCGGCGACAGATCGCAGCCGGCCGCGGTGACCTGACGCTCGCGCAGGCCAGCCAGGTACCGGATGCCTTTCGCAAAGGAGAACCATGGGCGAGGATTTCCGGCCAGTGGCTCCGGTCGACCCCACCAACCTACGGCCGATGCTGTTCCTGGACGTGGCCCGCCAGATCATGCTGAGCCCGGACTGGACGCACCGGTCCGAGCAGGGCTTCCGGCCGTGAATCAGCTTTCGGGGTGCCACGGGCCGCCGGTCATCAGGCGGCGGGCGTACTCGACGACCGCGTCGATGATGGCCTCGGCCTGGCGGCGGTTCCGGGCCCCGGCCACCTCGTAGGCACCCTCCCCGATCAGGGAGGTGAGGATGGCCGCGTAGACCCGGTCGCCGGGACGTCGGTCAGCTGGAGCAGCGAGTCGTTCTGGCCGATCCACTCCCGGCCCCGGCTGCGCCGCATGACCTCGAACCCGGTCGGGGCGTCGCCCGACGCGAACAGCAGGGCCAGGTCGCGCCGCTGCCAGCTGCCGTGCAGGAACGCCCGGGCCCCGGCTTCGAACAGCAGGCCGGGGTCGGTGACCCCGTCCTTCTTGGCCGCGGCCACGGCCCGGCTGGCCGCCTCCTCGTGGGCCAGCTGGTGCTCCTGCCAGAGCGCGATGAACAGCTCGCTCTTGCCGCCGAAGTGGTGGTAGAGACTGCCCACGCTGGACCCGGCCCGGTCCACGATGTCGGCGATGGAGGACTCAGAGAAGCCGCGCTCGGTGAACACCTGCCGGGCCGCGTCCAGCAGGGCCCGCTGGGTCTGGGCGGTGCGGCTCCACTGCCAGGCGGTCTCGGCCCCGGTCTTCAGCTGCCTGGGCATGGCTCGGCACCGCCTCCTCGTTGTGCTGGTCACTGACCATCCTGCCCCACGGTGCGCCACACTGGGCTCGCGAGCACTCTTCTCTTGACAGCCACAGTGGGCAGATTAGAAGCTGATTCCAGAAACTAGTTCTGGTAATGGCGATGGTATGGGGTGAGTCGATGACGGACAAGCCGGTCCCGGTGCCGACGCCGGAGACACAGCCGTTCTGGGACGGCTGCGCAGCCGGTGAGCTGCGCATTCAGCGGTGCACGGACTGCGGGAAGCCCTACTTCTACCCGCGTCCGGTGTGCCCGGGCTGCGGGTCGGGAAACGTCGAGTGGTTCACGGCCAGCGGCCGGGCCACGCTCTACTCGTACGTCATCAACCACCGGCCGGCCCCGGGTTTCGCCGACGACGGGCCGTACGCCATCGCCGTGGTCCAGCTGGAAGAGGGGCCGCGGATGATGACCAACATCCTCGGCCTGCCCGCCACCCCGGAGGCCCTGGTGCTGGACATGCCGCTGCAGGTCACGTTCGAGCCCCGCGGCCACGTCAGCCTGCCCCAGTTCAAGCCAGCCCCGACCGCAGCCGACACCGCGGAGGCGGCCCGATGAGCAGCGAGACCGGCGTCATCATCGCGGGCGCGGCCGAGACCGACCAGCTCGGCAAGCTGCCCGATCACTCCACCCTGGGCCTGCACATCGAGGGCGCGCTCAACGCGGTGGCCGACGCGGGCCTGACCCTGCGCGACATCGACGGCATCGCCACCGTGTCGGCCCCGGGACCGGTGCAGGTCGCGCACGCGCTGGGCATCATGCCGGACTGGATCGACGGCACCGGCGTGGGCGGCACCTCGTTCCTGCTGCACGTCCGGCACGCGGTCGCGGCCATCCGGGCCGGCTACGCCAAGACGATCCTGATCACCCACGGCGAGTCGGGCCGGTCCCGGGTCGGCGCGGCCCGGCCGCCGATGGCGGCGTCGCTGCCGCTGGGCCAGTTCGAGGCCCCGTACGGCACGTTCGGCCCGACCACCACGTTCACCATCCCGGCCCTGCGCTACATGAAGGACTACGGGCTGACCCACGAGCAGCTGGCCTACGTGGCGGTGGCCCAGCGGCAGTGGGCGGCCAAGAACCCGCGGGCCGCGTTCCGGGACCCGATCACGGTCGAGGACGTGCTGGCCTCCCGGCTGGTCGCCTACCCGTTCCACCTGCTGGAGTGCTGCCTGGTCACCGACGGGGGCGGCGCGCTCATCGTGACCTCGGCCGACCGGGCCGCGGACTTCCCCAAGCCGCCCGTGCACATCCTGGGCACCGGCGAGTGCTCGGAGACGCCGATGATCTCCCAGATGGTCGACTTCACCGAGTCGCAGGCGTTCCGGCGGGCCGGTCAGGACGCGTTCGCCGAGGCCGCCATCGGCACCGCCGACGTCGACCACCTGATGATCTACGACGCGTTCGCGCACGTGCCCATCTACGGCCTGGAGGCGCTGGGCTTCGTGAAGAAGGGTGAGGCCGGGGCGTTCATCGCCGACGGCAACACCGAGCCTGGTGGCGCGCTGCCGCTGAACACCAACGGCGGCGGGCTCTCCTACACCCACACCGGCATGTACGGCATGTTCGCCATCCAGGAGGGCGTCCGCCAGATCCGCGGCGAGGCCGCCGCCCAGGTCGGCGAGCCGAACATCAGCGTGGTCCTCGGCAACGGCGGCATGTTCGCCACCTCGGGCGTCCTGGTCCTCGGCCGGCAGCCGCGGTAACGATCTTCAACGCCGGATTACGGGAGCGGGCGGGGCCCGCTACTGGGCGGCCGGAACCTTCCAGTCGCCGATGAGCCAGTACCTGCCGCCGTCTTCCCGGTCAAGGATCTGGTAGTCGATGAGATAGCGGCGGACCGAGACGAAGTCGGTGCCCTCCGCGCCCTCACACCAGGACTTGACGACGTCGTTGATCTCGGCCTCGGAGTACCAGGTGTGGCGCTGGAAGTCCCGCATCGCCAGGTGGCGCAGGACCTCCTTGCGCTTGGTGTACCTGGCCGGCAGCCGGATGAGGCGCCCATCTGCAGGAAGTTCTGCAGCAGCGCCTCCAGCTGCCCGCATCGGCCGTCGTGCCGTCAGCCACAGTTGCCTCCATGCCGGATCCGTCGCAAAGGCATGACCCTAGGCTATTTGCCTGATCAGTCGCTACGGGATAATCCCGACCCAGCCGGCCCTGACCCGGTCAGACCTGGTCAGACCTGGTCGAGGAGCTTGCGGACCTGCTCGACCAGGTGCAGGCGGCCCGCGTGGTCGGCCGCGATGGGCCGGACGGTGAGGGTGCTGACCCCTGATTCGGCCAGGGCGGCCAGGCGCTCCCGTACGTGACCTTCAGTACCGATCAATGACGTCCTGACCAGCAGATCCTCGGGGACGGCGGCTTCGGCTTCCTGCCTCTTCCCGGCCAGGTACAGGTCCTGGATGGTCCGGGCCGCGTCCGGGTAGCCGAAGCGGCAGGCCAGGTCGTTGTAGAAGTTCCGGGTCCGGGCGCCCATGCCGCCGATGTACAGGGCCCGCTGCGGGCGGCCCAGGTCGTGCAGGTGGTCCACGTCGTCCCCGATGGCCAGCGAGACTCCGACGTTCAGGCCCAGCGGGCCCAGCGCGGGGTCGCGGCGGGCCAGGCCGGCCCGGATCGGCTCGTCCCACACCTCGTGGGCCTTTTCCGGCACGTAGAACGGCGGCTGCCAGGCCTGGGCCAGCTCGGCGGCCAGCTCCACGTTCTTCGGCCCGATGGCCGCGATCGTGACCGGGATGTCGGGCCGGACCGGGTGGTCGATCATCTTCAGCGGCTTGCCCAGGCCGGTGCCCTGGTCCGGGGGCAGCGGCACCGTGTAGTAGCGGCCCTGGTAGACCACGGGCTCGCGCCGCCAGACCTGGCGGCAGATCTCGATGTACTCGCGGGTGCGGCCGATCGGCGCGTCGAACGGCACCCCGTGGAAGCCCTCGATGACCTGGGGGCCGGACGTGCCGATGCCGAGCTCGAAGCGGCCGCCGGACACCTCGTCCAGCCCGGCCGCGCTCATGGCCAGCAGGGTCGGGGTGCGCGTGTACAGCTGCAGGATCCCGGACGCGATGGCCGCCTGCCGGGTCCGGGCGGCCACGTAGCCCAGGCGGCTCACCCCGTCGAACCCGTACAGCTCGGGCACGAACACCACCTCGGCGCCGGCCCGCTCGTAGTCGGCCAGCTCGTCGGCGGCCTCGGTGAACCGCCGGCCGGCCGCGTTGACCCCGATTCCGATCCGGACGTGGTGTGTGCTCATCGCGGCGGCTCCCGTCTTTCCCGGTCAGCTGGCCTGGTCGCGGCGCTCGATCTCCTTGGTGAGCTGAGGCACCACGTTGAACAGGTCGCCGACCACGCCGTAGTCGGCCAGCTCGAAGATGGGCGCCTCGGGGTCCTTGTTGACGACCATGATCGTCTTGGACGTCTGCATGCCGGCCCGGTGCTGGATGGCCCCGGAGATCCCGACCGCCAGGTACAGCTGCGGCGACACGGTCTTGCCGGTCTGCCCGACCTGGAACTGGTGCGGGTACCAGCCCGCATCCACCGCGGCCCGGGACGCGCCCACCGCCGCGTGCAGCGCGTCGGCCAGGCCTTCGATCAGGGCGAAGTTGTCCTCTCCGCCCACGCCCCGGCCGCCGGACACCACGATCGCGGCCTCGGTCAGCTCGGGCCGCGAACCGCGCTCCTCCTGGACCCGCTGGGTCACCCGGGCCGCCCGGGCCGGGTCGGAGACGGTGACGTCGACCGGGGTGAGCGTGGCCGCCCCCGGCGCGGGCCCGGCCGCCACCGAGTTGGGCCGCACCGCGATGATCGGCGGGCCCGAGCGGACCTGGGCCTGGACGGTGATCGCGCCGCCGAAGATCTGCTGCTCGGCCGTGACGCCACCGTCGAGGTCCCCGGAGAGGCCGGTGACGTCGGTCAGCACGCCCCAGCCGGTCCGCACGGCCAGCCGCCCGGCCACCTCGCGGCCCTCCTGGGAGGCGGCCAGCAGCACCGCGCCCGCGTCGTGCTCGGCGGCCAGCTGAGCCAGCAGCTCGGCCTTGGGGGCGACCAGGAAGTCGGCGTACTCGGGGCCGTCGGCCACGTAGACGGTGGCCGCGCCGTACTCGGCCAGCCGGTCGCGAGCGGCTTCGGCACCGGGGCCGGCCCAGACCACCGCGGGCTCACCCAGGCCGCGGGCCAGCGTGAGCAGCTCGGTGGTGACCTTCTTGAGCGCGCCGGCGTGGTCGAGCTCGGCCAGGATCAGGATCTCCGCCATGGGTCGGACCCTCCAGGGTGGGAAGAACGGGCGGTTCAGATGAACTTGCCGGTGGCCAGGAACTCGGCGGCGCCGACGCCGCCGTCGCCCTCATCGGTGACGATGGTGCCGGCCTGCCGGGGCGGCCGCTGAGCGAAGCCGCCGACCACGGTGGCCGACGCGGCCAGGCCGGCCTGACTCGGGTCGAGGCCCAGATCGTCCAGGCTGAGCACGTCGACCGGCTTCTTCTTGGCCGCCATGATTCCTTTGAAGGACGGGTAGCGGGGCTCGTTGATTTTCTCGACCACGCTGACCACGGCGGGCAACCCGGCCTCGACCACGTCGTAGCCGTACTCGGCCAGCCGCCGGACGGTGATCTGCTGCCCGTCGGTGTCGACCTGGCTGGCGAAGGTCAGCTGGGGCAGGCCCAGCCGCTCGGCCAGCATGGCGGCCAGCATCCCGGTCCGGGCGTCGGTCGACTCGGAGCCCAGGATGACCAGGTCGAACGGGTTCCTGCCCAGCGCCGCGGCCAGCACCGCCGAGGTGACCAGGGCGTCCGAGCCGTGCAGGGCCTCGTCGCACACGTGCACGCCGCGGGCCGCCCCCATGGACAGGGCCTTGCGGATCGACTCGGTGGCCCGGTCCGGGCCCATGGACAAGATCGTCACCTCGCCGCCGAGCTTCTCGGTCAGCTGCAGGGCCGCCTCGATCGCGAACTCGTCCAGCTCGTTGATCACCGCGTCGGCCGCGTCCCGGTCCACGGTGCGGTCCGCGGGCCGCAGCGTCCGCTCGGACCAGGTGTCCGGCACCTGCTTGACGCACACGGTGATGTTCATGCCACCCCTCCGCCCAGCCCGGGATCTCTTCTGAAGAGTATTCTAGAGTTTAGTTCTAGTATTTGCCAGGCCGGGCGTGAGGTGGGCTGGGCAGGCTGAGCGCCGGGGGTGAGGCCAGCGGGTTACTGGATGAAGATGATCGGGACCTCGCGCAGGATGTGACCGGCGCTGTCGTAGGTGACCAGCACGGAGTCGAAGTCCAGGCTGGTGCGGGCGGGCAGCGACACCGGCCCCCAGAACACGAGCCCACTGCCGGGCCAGGCCGAGATCGTGCGCGCGGTGAACCGCCGGCCGTCGGCCAGTTGCAGCCCCGCCCGCGCGGTGCCGGTGGGCGCGTACCCGAACATGACATTCGGCAGCGTCTTGGTGGAGGACTTGAACCCGCCGGTACCGGACCAGCTCAGCTTGGACTGGCTGAGGGGAATGTCGGACCAGGAGGAGCCGCCGTCGAACCAGTAGACGATGCGGTCGCCGCTGGTGCGGTAGGCCCACAAGGGGCCGTTGCCGTAGTGGAACAGCGGGATACCGCCGGTGCTCGGCCGGGACGGGGTCGGCGGTGTCTTGGGCACGTTGAGCCGGGTGACCTGGTGCCCGGCGGCGTCACGGAAGATCAGCGTGGCCGCGGAGTCAGCCTTGAAGCTGACGGCCCAGATCTTGGTGGCGACACCGTGAGCCGACCGGACCGTGCCCTCGGTCGTCTTTCCGCCCGGAAGCAGCGCGGTCACCGAGGTGGCCTGGGGGACGGTCACGCCGACATGGATCCAGGCGGTGCCATCGGTCGCGGCCTGCCGGGCCAGCGTCCCCTTGGGTAGACCCCCGTAGGCGCAGCCGATGTAACCGGTGTAGAAACCGTCCTTCGAGTAGTACTGGCAGAGCGCGAGCCCGGCCGCTTTGTGTCCAGGCACATAACCGAACCACAGGGAATTCCGCGTCTGGATGCCGTCGGCGCGCAGGCTGAGCGAGACGAACGGGGTCACCGGCGGGATCTGACGGACCGCCGCGGCCATGGTGCCCGGCCACGACGCGTTCGGGCTGGTGCTCGGGTTGGCGGTGGACGGCCCGGTCGGACTCGCCCCCTGGCCGACGCTCTGGCCCAGCATGGTGGCTGAGATCACCACGCCGGCCACCGCCACCACGGCGGCCACTGGGGTCAGGCGCACGGCCCAGGTCGGCCAGTGCCACGGGAGCAGCCGGCGCCGGCTCCGGGCCACGGCCTTGTTCCAGGCGTCCGGGTCAACGGACGTCTGCGCGGCCCGCGCGGCCAGGGCCTCCCGCAGCCGGTCCTCGACAGTACTCATACCTTTCCCTCCAGTGCCTGACCGAGCGCGTCCAGACCCCGGCTCACCAGCGATTTCACGGTTCCCGGCGACACGCCCATGGTGGCCGCCATCTCGCGTTCGGACAGATCGAGCCAGTACCGCAGCACGATCGCCTCGCGGCGCCGCGGTGGCAGCGCCGCCAGCGCGGCCAGTAGCTCGCGATGGTCTTCCCGGACCATGACGGCATGCTCGGACGAGACCTCGTCATGTCCGGCCGGGGTTCGCAGCCGGGCCACGCGCAGGTGGCGGCGCCGGTTGCGGACCAGGTTGCAGGTGGTCGAGCGGACGTAGGCCAGGGCCGCGTCCTGATCGCGGAGCGTCCGCTGCTTACGGATCAGCCGGGCGAACGCCTCCTGGGCGATGTCCTCGGGATCGTCCGCCCCCAGCAGGTCAGCGAGCCGGACCAGCTCCGGGTACCGGGCCCGGAACAAGGCGCTCACCGGTACCGCCCCTGTTTCCAGAGCTGAGGGCCGCCACACATCGGTCATGCCACTAAGACACCCGTACCGGTAAAAGGTTGACTCGCTTCATCGAACATCGCCGGCCCGGGCTGCGCCAGCACCCGCCGCCGCTCCCGTATCGCGCTCCACCGGCCGTCAACCTTGCCATTGTCGAGATTGATTCTAGAATTCGGTTGCAGACTGTTCAGTGGGCGACGGCGGAGGACGCAGGGTGACCATGGGCAAACGGCCGGCGGATGCGCAGTTCCCAGCGGGCAGCGACGCCGACCCGCCTGGCCGCGGTAACGCGCACGAGCCGCTGGGCCCCCGCTACAAGTGGGTCGCCCTGACCAACACCACGGCGGGCGTGCTGCTGGCCACCATCGACGCCTCGATCATGATCATCGCGATGCCGGACATCTTCCGCGGCATCAAGCTGAACCCGCTGGTGCCGGGCAACAGCACCTACCTGCTGTGGATGATCCTGGGCTACCTGGTGACCAGCAGCGTGCTGGTGGTCAGCGTGGGCCGGCTGGGCGACCTGTTCGGCCGGGTCCGGATGTACAACCTGGGCTTCGTCATCTACACGATCGCCTCGCTGCTGCTCACCATCGACTGGATGACCGGCCGGGCCGGGGCCATGTGGCTGCTGGTGTTCCGGATCGTGCAGGGCATCGGCGGGGCGTTCCTGGTCGGCAACTCGGGCGCGATCCTGACCGACGCCTTCCCGCCCCGGCAGCGCGGGCTGGCCCTGGGCATCAACAACATCGCCGGCATCAGCGGCTCGTTCATCGGCCTGATCGTGGGCGGCGTGCTGGCCCCGATCAACTGGCGGCTGGTGTTCCTGGTCTCGGTGCCGTGCGGGCTGTTCGGCACGATCTGGGCCTACCGGCGGCTGCGCGACCTGTCGGAGCGCACCCGCGAACCGGTCGACTGGCTGGGCAACGTCACGTTCGCGGCCGGCCTGATCCTGATCATGATCGGCATCACCCAGGGCATCCAGCCGCACGGCGGGCACACCATGGGCTGGGGCAGCCCGACCGTCATCACCTGCCTGGCCGTGGGGGCCGCGGTGCTGGTGGCGTTCGCGGTCATCGAGACCCGGGTGGCGCACCCGATGTTCCGGCTCAGCCTGTTCCGGATCCGGGCCTTCACGTTCGGCACCACGTCCACGTTCCTGTCCGCCCTGGGCCGGGGCGGCCTGATGTTCATGCTGATCATCTGGCTGCAGGGCATCTGGCTGCCGCAGCACGGCTACAGCTTCGAGAAGACGCCGTTCTGGGCCGGCATCTACATGCTGCCGCTGACCGCGGGCATGCTCACCGCCGGGCCGCTGTCCGGCTACCTGTCCGACCGCTACGGCTCGCGCCCGTTCGCCACCGGCGGCATGCTCGGGGCGGCGGTCAGCTTCGTCCTGCTGGAACTGCTGCCGATCAACTTCCCCTACCCCGTGTTCGCGCTGATCCTGCTGCTCAACGGCTTGTCCATGGGCTGCTTCGCGTCGCCCAACCGGGCCGGGGTGATGAACAGCCTGCCCGCCCGGGACCGGGGCGCGGGCGGCGGGATGAACTCCACGTTCATGAACTCGGCCCAGGTGTTCTCGCTGGGCATCTTCTTCAGCCTGATGATCGCGGGCCTGGCCGCCACCCTGCCGCACACGATGTCGGCCGGCCTGATCGCGCACGGGGTCCCGGCCGCGGCCGCCCACAAGGTGGCCAGCGAACCACCGGTGTCGATCCTGTTCGCCTCGTTCCTCGGCTACAACCCGATCCGGTCGCTGCTGGGCGCCAACGTGCTCAGCCACCTGCCCGCGTCCAGCGTGCAGCTGCTGACCGGCCGCAGCTTCTTCCCGGCCCTGATCTCGGACCCGTTCCGGTCCGGCCTGCACATCGCGTTCACGTTTTCCATCGTGGCCTGCCTGGTGGCCGCGGCCGCCTCCTGGTCCCGCGGCCGCCGCTACGTGGCCGCCGAGCACGAGCACACCACCAGCGAGCCCGCCGCCGGCCCCGACGAGCCCGAAGCCGAAGCCGAGACCGCCGAAGCCTTCTCCCCCGAAGCCTGACGATCAGCCCAGCGGTTCCTGGCCGGAGCACCGCGGACGTGCTGACGCCCCGGCGGGGGTGAGCGCCGGGGCGTCGGGAACGGGGGCGGGGGCTAGGGCTGGCGGCCGAGGAGGGGGCCGAAGGCGCGCTCGACCTGGGCCTCGAGGGCGTCGGCGTCCCAGGGGCCGGAGTTGATGAGGCGGATGATCGGCTCGGGGTTGTTGTACAGGGAGACCTCGTAGCCGCTGGAGTGGATGACCCGGCCGGTGATCCAGCCGGAGCGCTCGGAGGCCAGGTAGGCCACGACGGGGGCCACGTTGTCCGGGGACCGCTCGTGGTCGGACTGGGCCCGGGACCGGCGCCGGTCGGTCGGCACCGAGTCGGTCATCCGGGTGGCGGCCCCGGGCGAGATGGCGTTCACGGTCACGCCGTACTTGGAACGCATTGGCTCATAACGGCGTCCAAGGGACATGCGGGTAGCAAGGATCGCTGCGGTGGCGGTGTGCGTCCTGGTCGCCGGCTGCGGGACGGCCCGCCCGTCCGCGCCGGCGCCGAAAGCACCGGCGTCGTCCCCGGCCAGCCCGGCGACCGCGGCCGGCAACCGCGCCGCGGCCCAGGCCGAGGCGGCCCGACTGCTGGCCCTGGCCCAGCTGCCGCCCGGGTCAGCGCGCCAGGCCCGCCCGGCCTCGTCGCTGCCCGGCCCGGTCCTGGGCGGGTCCTCGGCGACCTCGGTGGTAGACCGGGTCGAGGCCTGGCGGGTCGGGTCGCCGTTCGCGGTGGTGAAGGCCTGGGTGTCGGCTCACCCGCCCCGGGGCCTGCCCTCCGGCGGCTCGGCCAGCGGCGCAACCGCCGGCCAGCAGACCATGTTCGGCAAGGGTTACCGTGGGTCGGCCAACCGGGCCTGGCAGTCGGCCAACCTGGAGATCGGCGTTGCTCCGGCCGGGGCCGACGCCAGCGCGATCCGGGTCGACGCGGTGGTCGTCTGGCTGGACCCGCGGCCGATCACGGCCGGACCCGGAAGCCACCCGGTCCGGGTCACCGTGGCCGGCGGCTGCCCGGCCACCGACCGGGGGGTCACCGGAGTGAGCAACCCGGGGGCCGGACTGACCAAGCGGCTGCTGCCCGGGGGACAGCCCACTGCCGGGCTGCGTTGCCGGTACGACGGGGCCAGCGGGCATCCGTGGCGGCTGGTGGCCAGCCAGCGGCTCACCGCAGCGGCCGCCCGCCAGGCAGCCCGGTCGATGGCGGCCCGGCCGCTCAGCCACCCCGACGGCGGCTCGGTCAGCTGCGGCGCGATCAACGGTTCGGCCGAGGTGCTGGCGCTGGCCTACCCCGGCCGCCCCGGCGTCGACCTGTGGATCACGTTGGGCGGCTGCGGCGGGGTGTTCAACGGCTACATCACCACCGGCGGCGATTACTAGGCATATTGCCACCCTTTCGGCGGCCTGAAGGGCATCCGGGACGGCCTGACCGTGTTGCTCTGCACTGAAGGCATTGCTAGCATTGCTGTCATCGGGTTAGAGAGGAGGCATCGTGGCGACGCTGACGGTTCGCGGGCTTGACCCGGTGACTCATGCCCGCCTGCGGGTGGAGGCGGCCCGGCACGGGCGGTCTATGGAGGCTGAGGTCCGGGCGATTCTGCAGGAGCGGCTGACGGTTGCCCCGGACGAGCGCGGCCTGGGCAGCCAGATCCGGGCCCGGTTCGAGGGGCTGGAAGGTGAGCTGGAACTGCCCGACCGCAGCACTGAGCTGCCCCGCGCGGCCGAGTTCGACCGGTGATCATCCTCGACACCAATGTCATCTCTGAGCTGGCCCGCCCAGTGCCCGACTCCGGGGTGCTGGCCTGGCTCGACTCACTGGAGATCTCCCAGGTTGCGACCACAGCGGTTACTGCGGCCGAACTGCGGTACGGCGTGGCCAGGCTGCCCGACGGCCTTCGCAAGCGAGAGCTGGCCATGGTGATCGGCGGAATCCTGGCCGAAGACTTCAGCGGCCGGGTTCTCCCCTTCGACGAACGCGCCTCGGCTCAGTATGCGGATATCGTGACCGGCCGGGAGCGGATCGGACGGCCCATCGGAGTAGCCGACGCGCAGATCGCGGCCATCTGCCGTGACTCGGTGGCCACCCTGGCCACCCGCAACCTTCCCGACTTCGAAGAAACGGGAATCGAGCTCATCGATCCCTGGAAGCTTGGCTGACTCCACGTGCTGACGCCCCGGCGGGAGTGAGCGCCGGGGCGTCGGGAACGGGGGCGGGGGCTAGGGCTGGCGGCCGAGGAGGGGGCCGAACGCCCGCTCGACCTGGGCCTCCAGGGCGTCGGCGTCCCAGGGGCCGGAGTTGATGAGGCGGATGATCGGCTCGGGGTTGTTGTACAGGGAGACCTCGTAGCCGCTGGAGTGGATGACCCGGCCGGTGATCCAGCCGGAGCGCTCGGAGGCCAGGTAGGCCACGACGGGGGCCACGTTGTCCGGGGACCGCTCGTGGTCGGACTGGGCCCGGGACCGGCGCCGGTCGGTCGGCACCGAGTCGGTCATCCGGGTGGCGGCCCCGGGCGAGATGGCGTTCACGGTCACGCCGTACTTGGCCAGCGAGTGGGCCGAAGAATAGGTCAGCCCGACGATGCCCATCTTGGCCGCGGCGTAGTTGGGCTGGCCGGGCGCGCCGTGCAGGCCGGACACCGAGGTGAAGTTGATGATGCGGTTCTGCGCGGTCTCGTCCCGCAGCGACCGCCAGTGCGCGGACGCGAACTTGGTGGTGTTGAACGTCCCCTTCAGGTGCACCCGGATGACGTCGTCCCACTCCTGCTCGGTCATGTTGAAGACCATCCGGTCGCGCAGGATGCCGGCCACGTTGACCAGCACGTCCAGCCGGCCGAACTCCTCGATCGCCGTCCTGATCAGGTCCTCGGCCGCGGCGTGGTCGGAGATGTCGGCGCCGTTGATGACGGCCTTGCCGCCCGCCTCGCTGATCGCGGCGACGGTCTCGTTGGCGGGCCCGCTGTCGGTGCCGGAACCGTCGACCTGGGCGCCCAGGTCGTTGACCACCACCGAGGCGCCCTCGCTGGCCAGCAGCTTGGCCACCGACTGGCCGATCCCCCGGCCCGCCCCCGTCACGATGGCCACCCGGCCGTCCAGTCGCGCCATAGCCGCTCACCAGCCCCTTCTCCGGCGGCCGTCGCCGGGGTAATTACTGGAATATACTTCTGGAATTAGCTTCTAGTAGCCGGTTGACGGTGTCAAGGGCGGGCATAGCCGCAGATCCGGCTAGACTCCTAGAATCTCGTTCCGGAACAGACCGGGGCGGCCGCCACAGCCAGGAGGCGGATCCGTGGCAGCGACATCACCCCGATCAGGCGGCAAGGCCGCCGCGGGCTCCTGGCAGTGGGCCCGGACCGCCGAGACCCAGCGGTCCCTGCTCGACGCGGCCCGCGAGGTGTTCACCGAGCAGGGTTTCTCCGAGGCCAGCATCGCCGACGTGGTCGAACGGGCCGGATCCAGCGTGGGCAGCCTCTACCACCACTTCGGCGGCAAGAGCGAGCTGTTCATCGCGCTGTGGCAGGAGTACACGCAGGCCCAGGAGGCCACGGCCAGCGCGGCGGTGGCGCGGGCCAAGCAGGCCGGGGTGACCGACGCCTACGAGCTGTTCTCGGCGGGCGCCCGCGGTTACCTGGAGGGCGCCTGGGAGCGCCGGGACCTGTCCCTGCTGTTCAACGCGGGCGACGGGCCACCCGGGTTCGAGCTGATGCGGCGCCGCCGGGGCCGGGAGTGGATCGGCCAGAACGACACCCTGCTCAAGCTGTCCGACACCTCGCTGAACCGGCTGTACGCCACCATCCTGACCTCGCTGACCGGTGAGGGTGCCCGCGAGGTGGCCGCGTCCAGGACCCGGGCCCAGGCCAACAAGATCATCGACGCGGTGCTGGAGTACACCCACCGCCTGATGACCGGCGGCCCGTGGCAGCCCCCGGCCAAAGACGCCAAGGACGCCAAGCCGGCCAAGACCGCCAAGGCGGCCGGCGGGACCACGGCGGCCAAGCGGTCCGGCAGTGGCCGGGCTCCGTCGCGGCGGACCGGCTCCCGGGAGCCTGCCACCCGCTAGCGGGGCGGCTCGGCCGGACTCAGGCCCCGACCTTCGAAATAATCTGCGGTCGCACTGAAGTGTGTGCAGTTCTTGCTGCGCCGAACACCGTCCGCGAGCGTGGTCGCGAAAGCCCCGGCCTGCTCGGCCTTTGCGGTTCCGGGCGGCCCGCCCGGCCGTGACCCCGGTCACAAATTCTGCCGCTCAAGATCTTGACACCGGCTCGTAGAGGTAGATCCTAGTACCTAATTCTAGAGTTTACCTCTGAGAAACACGCGGCGGTGCGTATGGCGGAGCATGAGGTCCGGACCGAATCCGATGCCGGTGTCGCGACCATCTGGCTCAATCGCCCCGATCACCGCAACGCGTTCTCGGGCACCATGCGGGCCGAGCTCAACCAGGCCCTGGAGCGGTTCGAGCACGACGACAGCATCCGGGCCATCGTGCTGACCGGCCAGGGCCGGTACTTCAGCGTGGGCGCCGACCTCAGCCGCCGGGGCGCCGACACGTTCCGCGGCCCGGCCCCGGCCAACCCGGCCAACGGGGATGGCCCGCCGCCCGAACGCGACCCCGAGCCCTACCTGGCTCACCCCTGGCTGCTGCGCACGCCGCTGATCGCCGCCATGAACGGCTCCGCGGCCGGCATGGGGCTCACCATCCCCATGGCCTGGGACATCAGGATCGCCGCGGCCGACGCCAAGTACAGCTTCGTGTTCCCGCGGCGCGGCATCGTGGCCGAGTTCGGCGCCACCTGGCTGGTGCCGCGGCTGGCCGGCCTTTCGGCCGGGATGGAGCTGCTGCTGACCGGGCGCCCGTTCAGCGGGACCGAGGCGGCGGCCCTGGGCCTGGTGTCCCGGGCCCTGCCCGCCGACCAGGTGCTGCCCGCCGCCCAGGAGCTGGCCCACGACATCGCCACCAACACCTCGGCGATGTCGGCCGCGGCGACCAAGGCCCTGGTCTACCGGGGCCTGGAAGAACCGGACCGGTCCCGGCACCACGACCTGGAGAGCGACGTCTTCCGCTGGACCGGGCAGCAGGCCGACGCCCGCGAGGGCATCGCCGCCTTCCTGCAGAAGCGGACCCCGAACTGGCCGCTGGCCAAGACCAGAGACTTCCCGCCGCAGCTGGCGGCGACCGACCCAGCCACCCTGCGTTAACCGGGCCTGGTGGCCCGGGCTCAAGGAGGATCCGGATGACGACCAACCCCGCGACCAATCCCGCACCGGCCGGCGTCACCGCCCGCCTCACCCAGGGTGATATCGCCGCCCGCATCGACCGATTGCCGCTGAGCCGGATCCAGTACCAGATCGCGGCCATCACCCAGATCTACTGGGGCCTGATCATCGCCACCGACGGCATGCCGGCCCGGCTCTACCCGTTCCTGTGGGAGCCCAGGGGCATGTCCAACTTCGAGTTCTCGGTGCTGCTGGCGGCCAACGTCGGCGGCGGCATCCTGGTCGGCGAGTGGCTGGGCGGCTTCCTGGGCGACCGGTACGGCCGCAAGAAGGTCCTGGTCGCCTCGGCCATCGTCGACGCGGTGTTCCTGTGGCCACTGGGCTTCACCAACAGCTTCGGCTGGCTGCTGCTGTGGTGTTTCCTGTTCGCCATCGGCATGGGCTTCATGCTGGCCACCAACGCCGTCTACCTGCACGAGGTGGCTCCGCCCGGATCCCGGCACAAGATCGCCATGCGGACGCAGATGCTGACCGCGGGGGTGGCCCTGGTCCCGGCCATCCTGGCCTACTTCTGGATCCCCAGCCACTTCAGGTGGTTCCTGTTCGCGCTGGCCGGCATCCAGATCTTCATCCTGGTCCCGCTGGGCCTGCTGCTGCCCGAATCACCGCGCTGGCTGGAAAGCCACGGCAAGGAGGAGAAGGCCAACCACATCGTGAGCCGCTGGGAGGCCCGGGCGACCAGGATCTTCGGATCGCTGCCCGAGCCTGACCTCGAGGCCCACCCGGTGGTGCAGACCGAGAAGGTCCCGGCCAACGAGCTGTTCATGGGCCGCTATCGCAGGCGCACGATCCTGCTGCTGGTGGTCTGGATCCTCGGCTACCCCGGCATCGTGTACGGCGGCACCTCGTACATGCCGACCTACCTGGTCGCCCACCACTGGACCGCCCACCAGATCTTCCTGTGGGGCGGCGTCGGCCTGGTCACGCTGCCGGTCGTGCTGCTGGCCTTCTTCGCCTGCTCGTTCTTTGGCGAGCGGTTCGAGCGCAAGAACCTCATCATGGTCGCGGGCATCGTCTACGCGGCCGGCTTCCTGTTCCTGCTGGTGGTGCACTCGACGGCCGGCATCGCGGTCATCAGCATCGTCACCACCGCGTTCGGTTTCCTGTGGCTGTTCAACATGTACAACTACACGTCGGCGGCGTACCCGACCCGGCTGCGTTCGGTGGGCACCGGCTGGACCGACGGTGTCGGCCACCTCGGCACCCTGCTCGGCCCGCTGCTGATCAGCACCCTGTTCACCTCGACCGCCGCCCACGGCTACTACGGCTGGATCCTCTGGGTGGCCCTGCTCTGCGCGCTGCTGCCGTCCCTCATCATCGGGCGGTTCGGCATGAACCAGCGCAACGCCGTCCTGGAGCAGATCTCCACCTGAGCCCGGCGTCGGCGCTCCCGGCGTCAGCGCTCCCGGCGGCGGCGCGCTCCCGGCGGAATGACCTGGCCGGCCGGTCCCCCCTGCGGACCGGCCGGCCGCGTCCCGCCCGGCCCTTGACAGCGGACCGGGCTCCGAGTTTTGATCAATCTAGAATTAAATTCTAGGATTAATTTCTGTGGGCACCGCCGCCCCGCGACGGCCGCCCCGGGAAGGGGCCGACATGCCCGAGCCTGATGACCGGTCCGACGCTTACCACGCGGCCCGCGAGGGTGCGCTCCGCTGGCTGACCGACAACTGGGACCCCGAGCTGACCGTGCGGGCCTGGTGGGCCCGGCTGGCCGACTCCGGCTGGGCCTTCCCGACCTGGCCCGAGGCCTGGTTCGGCCAGGGGCTCTCCAACGACGCGGCGGCCGGGGTCCGGTCGGCCTTCCCGGAGTCCGGGGCGCTGCCGCCGCCGACCGGCCTGGGCCAGCTGCTGGGCGGCCCGATGCTGCTGCTGCACGCCAGCGACGAGCAGAAGGCCCGCTTCCTGCCCGCCCTGGTCCGCGGCGAGGAGTCCTGGTGCCAGTTCTTCTCCGAGCCCGGCTCCGGGTCGGACCTGGCCAGCGCCCAGACCCGCGCCGTCCACGGCGACGGCGGGGGCTGGACCGTGGACGGCCAGAAGGTGTGGACGTCCGGGGCCCAGTGGGCCGACCGGGGCATGCTGCTGGCCCGGACCAACCGGGACGTGCCCAAGCACCAGGGCCTGAGCTTCTTCATCATCGACGTCGGCCAGCCCGCCATCGAGGTCCGGCCGCTGCACCAGATGAACGGTGAGCACCACTTCAACGAGGTGTTCTTCACCGGCGCCCACATCGACGACGACCGGATGGTCTCCGAACCCGGCAACGGCTGGTCGGTGGCGGTCACCGTGCTCATGTACGAGCGGTTCATGGTCTCGCTGCCGTCGGCCATGCCCGGAAGCAAGGTCGGTCACCTGGACCAGCAGGCCGGCGCGGCCGCCGCCCGGGCCGCGGCCGCCCGCACCACCGGCCGCACCGGCGTCAGCGAGCTGGTCATCGACGTGGCCGGCAAGCTCGGCGAGACCACCGACCCGGTCCGGCGCCAGGAGCTGGCCGCGCTGTGGGCCCAGGAGACCACCAACGGCTACCTGGCCCGCGGCGGCCAGAGCGCCCGGGACGGCAAGCGGCCCAGCGCCCGCGGCTCCCTGACCAAGCTGGCCCGGTCCCAGCTGGTCCGGGAGGGCCGGGACACCGGGATGTCGGTGCTGGGCGCCCAGGGCATGCTGGCCGGCCCGGACACCACCGGCGGCGGCGAGGTCCAGCACCGGGCGCTGTCCAGCCCGGGCGCCTCGATCGCGGGCGGCACCGACGAGATCCAGCGCGGCATCGTCGGCGAGCGCCTGCTCGGCCTGCCCAAGGAGCCCCGGACCGACCGGGATGTCCCGTTCAGAGACCTCACCATCGGCACCCAGCGGGCCGAAAAGCCGGAAAAGAACTGAAAAGAACTGAGCAGAAAAGGACTCACGGAGGCTCTCCCATGGAACTTGACCTTGGCCC
This sequence comes from uncultured Actinomycetes bacterium, assembly GCA_963828445.1. Taxonomy (GTDB): domain Bacteria; phylum Actinomycetota; class Actinomycetes; order Streptosporangiales; family Streptosporangiaceae; genus Bog-532. The sequence continues at coordinate 4,982 of CAWHFP010000010.1, read as the reverse complement.
GGAGATCGCGCAATTCCGCGCTGAGCTGCGGGACTGGATCGCGGCCGAGGCGCCCGAGGCGCTGGCCAGCCTGATCGACTGGAACATGCCCAGCACCGCGGGCGGCCGCAGCCGAGAGAAGATCGCCGCCGCCACCACCCACCCCGCGTACGCCGAGTGGGTGGCCAAGCTGCAGGACCAGAAGCTGATCTGCCCGCAGTGGCCGGAGGAGTTCGGCGGCCAGGGCATGGACGCGGTCCGGGTGGCCGTCCTCAACGAGGAGTTCTACCGGGCCGGGGTGCCGCGGGTGACCCGGGGCATGGGTGAGTCGCTGGTCGGGCCGTCCATCATCGTGCACGGCAGCCCGGAGCAGAAGGAGTACTTCCTGCCCCGGATCATCGCCGGTGAAGACGTCTACTGCCAGGGCTTCTCCGAGCCCAACCACGGCTCCGACCTGGCCGCGGTCGAGACCCGGGGCGTGGTCGAGGGCGACGAGATCGTGGTCAGCGGGCAGAAGGTGTGGACCTCGGGGGCGGCCCGGGCCACCATGATGTTCCTGCTGTGCCGGACCGACCCGGACGCCGAGAAGCACCGCGGCCTGTCCTACGTGCTGATCGACTTCACCGGACCCGGGGTCGAGTACCGGGCCATCAGGCAGCTGTCGGGCGCGGCCGAGTTCTGCGAGGACTTCCTGGACGGGGTCCGGGCCCCGCTGTTCAACGTCATCGGTGGCCTGAACAACGGCTGGCGGGTGGCCATGACCACGCTCGGGCACGAGCGCGGCGGCCGCGCCACCGTGGCCCACCTCGGCTTCGAGCGCGAGTTCTGGGAGCTGGTCGAGACCGCCCGCAAGCGCGGCAAGATCTCCGACCCGCTGATCCGGCAGCGCCTGGCCTGGGCCTACACCCAGGTCGAGCTGATGCGCTTCAGCGGCCTGCGCACGCTGGCCGCGCTGGCCGCGGGCCGGCCGCCCGGTCCGGAGGCCTCGGTGGCCAAGCTGTTCTGGAGCGAGTACCACAAGAAGCTCGGCGAGCTGGCCATGGACATCGAGGGCCCGGACGCGCTGCTGCGGCCGGACGGCGACGACTATCCGGTCACCTCCTGGCAGAGCGTGTTCCTGTCCAGCCGGGCCGGCACCATCTACTCCGGCACCAGCGAGATCCAGCGCAACATCATCGGCGAGCGCGCCCTGGGCCTGCCCAAAGAGCCGCGCGTGGCGGGCTGAGCCGATGGCCAACCTGGACACCGAGCCCGACCTGCGCACCGCCAACTATCTCGCCTCCAGGAAGCTCGTCACCCCGGAGCGGCTGCGGGACTTCTTCGCTCCCAAGAGCATCGCCATGGTCGGGGCCTCCGACAATTCCGGCTGGGCCCGCCTCATCATCGCCAGCACCGCGACCACCGGCTTCACCGGGCCGCTGATGGCGGTCCACCCCAAGGCCAAGAGCGCGTTCGGGCTGCCGGTGGTGCCGTCCCTGTTGGATCTGCCGGAGCCCGCCGACCTGGCCTTCCTGCTGGCCCCGGTGCACGCGGTGGAGAGCGTCCTGGATGACATGGGCGCGGCCGGCATCAAGAACGCGGTGGTGCTGGCCTCCGGCTACCGCGAGGTCGGCCCGGAAGGCCTGGCGCTGGAGGACTCGATGGTGGCCCGGGCCATCGAGAACGACGTCACCGTGCTCGGACCGAACTGCCTGGGGTTCGTCAACGCGCACACCCGGTCGGCGCCGTACGCGCTCAACCTGCCCAACCCGCTGACCGCCGGGCCGGTCGGGGTGGCCCTGCAGAGCGGGGCGCTGGCCAGCGTGGTGCTGACCTTCGCCAAGGCCCACGGCATCGGCCTGTCCGTGCTGACCTCGATGGGCAACGAATGCATGATGAAGACGGTCGACGTCCTCGACTACCTGGTCGAGGACGAGGCCACCCGGGTCATCTGCCTGTTCCTGGAGGAGATCGGGGACCCGGCCCGCTTCGCCGAGGTGGCCGAGAAGGCGGACCGGGCCGGCAAGCCGATCGTGGCCCTGAAGGTCGGCTCCAGCCCGGCCGGCCAGCAGGCGGCCCTGGCCCACACCGGCTCGGTGGTCGGCGACGACGCCGTGGTGGACGCGGTCCTGCGCCAGCTCAACATCATCCGGGTCACCAGCATCGAGGAACTGCTGACCACCGGCGCGGTGCTCGGCTACGACCGCTGGCCGCAGGGGCGGCGGATGGGCGTGCTGACCGCGTCCGGCGGAGCCTGCGACATCATCGCCGACACCGCCAGCGCCCACCACATCGAGATCCCGGAGTTCTCGCCGGAGACGATCGAGGCCATCACCCCGCTGATGCCGCCGTTCGCCGCCGCCCACAACCCGCTGGACGTCACCGCGTTCGGCACGCTGGCCAACCTGTCGGCCCGCAAGGAGCAGCTCACCGCGCTGGACCACGCCCTGGACATCGCGGTCGACGACCCCAACCTGGACTTCATCCTGTTCTCCGGGGTCAACCTGCCCGAGGTGCGGCCGCCGGACGAGGCCATGGCCGCCACCCTGGAAGCCCGGCTGGCCTGGCTGGCCGAGCGGATGGCTTCGGCCCCGATCCCGGTCATCCCGGTCGGCTCCACCTGCGTCGACGTCAGCGCCTACGGCCGGCAGCTGCTCACCCAGCACGGGCTGACCGTGCTGGGCGGGCTGAACGAGGGGATCAACGCGCTCGGGCACGCGATCCGCTGGCGGGAGAACCGGGGCCGGGTCCGGACCCCGCTCGGCGCGCCGGCCGCGGGCGCCACGTCCAACGGCCAGGCCGGGGACAGCGGCCACCGGTCCCTGGTCGGAGGCGGCCGCGCGGAAGCTGCTGGAGTCCACCGGGGTGCCGGTGGTCCCGGGCGGCCTGGCCAACTCGGCCGACGAGGCGGTGGAGATCGCCCGCCGGGTCGGGCTGCCGGCGGCCCTGAAGATCTGCTCGGCCCAGATCATCCACAAGTCCGACATCGGCGGCGTGGTCCTCGGTCTGAGCACCGAGGACGACGTGCGGGCCGGTTACGAGAAGGTCCGCGCCGCGGGCGACGCGGTCACCGGGGCCAGCATCGACGGCGTCCTGGTCACCCCGATGCGCTCGGGCGGTGCCGAGCTGCTGGCCGGTGTGACCATCGACCCCACCTTCGGCCCGGTGCTGGCGGTCGGGCTGGGCGGCATCTGGGTCGAGATCCTCAAGGACACCAGCCTGCGCGTGCTCCCGGTCGATACCGCCGAGGTCAAGCGCATGCTGGGCGAGCTGCGCGGGCTGCCGCTGCTGCAGGGCGCGCGCGGCACCCAGGCCGCCAACCTGGACGCGGTGGCCGAGGCCATCGCCGGGCTCGGCAGTACCGCCCTGTCCCTGAACGGCGCGCTGCGCGCCATGGAAGTCAACCCGCTGTACGTGAACGGCGATCAGGTCGAGGCCCTCGACGTGCTCGTGGTGACCGGAGAAGGAGCAGACTCATGACCTTGGGTGTCAGCGAAGAGCAGGAAGAACTGCGGACCTCGGTCCGGCGGTTCCTGGCCGACCGGGCGCCCATCACCCGCGTGCGCGAGCTGATGGAGACCGACGACGGCACCGACCAGGCGGTCTGGACCCAGGCCGGTGAGCAGCTGGGCCTGCAGAGCCTGGCCATCCCCGAGGCCTACGGGGGAGCCGGGTTCAGCTTCGCCGAGCAGGTCATCGTGCTGGAGGAGTTCGGCGCCGCCCTGTACGGCGGCCCGTACCTGGCCAGCGCGGTGCTGGCGGCCACGGCCCTGCTGGCCAGCCCGGACGAGAGCGCGCGGCAGCAGCTGCTGCCCGGCATCGCCTCCGGTGAGACCGTGGCCACGCTGGCCTTCACCGAGGACGACGGCTCCTGGGACCCGGGCGCGATCAAGCTGTCCGCGGTCAAGGAAGGCGAGCACTGGAAGCTCGACGGGCACAAGAGCTTCGTGCTCGACGGGGCCACGGCCGGGCTGGTCCTGGTCGTGGCGGCCACCGACGGCGGGCTGTCCCTGTTCGCGGTGGACGGTGACGCGGCCGGCCTGACCCGGACCGCGCTGCCGACCCTGGACCAGACCCGGAAGCTGGCCCGGCTGGAGTTCACCGGGGTGGCGGGCCAGCTGATCGGCGCGCTCGGCGACGCCGACGCGGTGCTGGACCGGACCCTGGACGTGGCCGCGATCGCCCTGGCCGCCGAGCAGCTCGGCGGGGCCCAGCGAGCCCTGGACATGGCCGTGGAGTACGGCAAGATCCGGCACCAGTTCGGACGCCCGATCGGCAGTTTCCAGGCCATCAAGCACCGCTGCGCCGACCTGCTGCTCGAGGTCGAGTCGCTGCGTTCGGCGGTCGGCTACGCCGCGGCCGCGGTGGCCGAGGACTCCGAGGAGCTCCCGGTGCTGGCCTCCCTGCTCAAGGCCTACGCCTCCGAGACCTACTTCCACGTCGCCGCCGAGAACATCCAGATCCACGGCGGCATCGGCTTCACCTGGGAACACGACGCCCACCTGTATTTCAAGCGGGCCAAGTCCACCCAGCTGTTCCTCGGCGACGGCAACTACCACCGCGACCGGCTGGCCACCCGGATCGGGCTCTAGAGTTTGTCCCTGCTGGCGGCCGCCCGGCTCCGTACCGGGAGCGGGCGGCCGCAGCCCGCACGGGTCAGAATTGCCGTGGCCGGTAGATGTCGGAGCGGTGTTCGATGGCCACGGCGTCGACACGACGGTGCCGGTCGTCGATGCGGTAGATCACCCGGTAGTCGCCACGGGGGGCGCTGTGCAGCCCGTCGAGCCCGAGTTTGAGCGGTTTGCCGACGCGGTGAGGGTTGGCGGCCAGCGACCCGTAGAGAAATTCGACTGCGGCGGTGGCTACCTTCTCGGGCAACCGGACCAGTGCGCGGCGGCCCGGCGCTGTCCAGGCGATCGCAAAGTCGCCTTCGCTCATTGGTCAGCGATCAAGCGCAGCGCTTCGTCCTTGGTGAGTACCGCTGCGTCGGCGGTGCTGTGGCCGGCCAGCGCCTCACGGATGTC
>CAWHFP010000009.1:0-588664 GCA_963828445.1 uncultured Actinomycetes bacterium | reverse complement strand
CGGACGGCACCGGCGGGCCCGGCGCAAGGCGGGCGGCGGGCGCCACAACTCGCGCTGACCCCGTGGTCTTACCCGGGCTGACGATGTGGCCGACTGGACACGGGTGAGATCATGCGTCCATGACTTTTACGCGGGGCTTCAGCGGGCGGCGGGCGCGGGATCCCCGGCTGCCGCCGGGCCAGTATGACGTGGGCCAGGACTGGCCGGTGCTGACGGCCGAGGCCACGCCGCGGCTGTCCACCGACAGCTGGACGTTCACCGTCGACGGCCTGGTCGAGGAGAAGGTGTCCTGGAGCTGGGCCGAGATCATGGCCCTCCCGCCCTCGGAGTTCATGGGCGACATCCACTGCGTCACCACCTGGTCCAAGCTCGGGGTCCGCTTCCGCGGGGTGTCGGTGGACACCCTGCTGGCCGCGGCCCGGCCGCAGCCCGCGGCCCGCTACGTGCTGGCCCGTTCGACCACCGGGTACACCACCAACCTGCCGCTGGACGATGTGACCGGGGGCAAGGCCTGGGTGGTGTGGGAGTACGACGGACGGCCGCTGGCCCGCGAGCACGGCGGCCCGGCCCGGCTGCTGGTGCCGCACCTGTACTTCTGGAAGAGCGCCAAGTGGGTGTCGGGCCTGCAGTTGCTGGACCACGACCAGCCCGGGTTCTGGGAACAGAACGGCTACCACGACCGCGGTGATCCGTGGAAAGAGCAGCGGTACCAGGGGGATTGATGGGACAGCTGGGTGGGGCGGCGGGCGCGTTTCCCCGGCCGGGGCCGTGGCAGATGGCCAAGGTCACCGAGATCCGGCGGGAGACCGCGACGGCCAAGACGTTCCGGCTGGCACTGCCGACGCCGGTGCCGTACCTGGCCGGGCAGCACTTCATCCTGCGGCTGACCGCGCCCGACGGCTACGTGGCCCAGCGCTCCTACTCGGTGGGCTCGGCCCCGGCGGCGTCCGGTCCGTCGGACGCGGTCGAGCTGACCGTGGAGCGGCTCCCGGACGGCGAGGTGTCGTCGTTCCTGCACGACGTGGTGGCCATCGGGGACGAACTCCAGGTCCGCGGCCCGATCGGCGGCTGGTTCGTGTGGCGCGGCGACACCCCGGCCCTGCTGGTCGGCGGCGGCTCCGGCGTGGTGCCGCTGATGGCCATGCTGCGGCTGGCCCGGCGCGAGGGCCGGGCCGACCTGCTGCGGCTGGTGGTGTCGGTGCGCCGGCCCGGGGACCTGTGGTTCGCCGACGAGCTGCCCGGGCCGGAGACCACGGTGGTCTACACCCGGGCCACTCCCCCGGACTGGCCGCGGCCCGCGGGCCGGCTGGCCGCGGCCGACCTGACCGCGGCCGGGCAGGCGCTGGGGGCCGGGGCCGGCGGGTTCATCTGCGGGTCGGCCGGGTTCGCGGAGGGGGCCACCTCGGCGGCGGAAGAGGCGGGCATCGCGGCCGGGCAGATCCGGGTCGAGCGGTTCGGGCCGACCGGCTAGCCCTGGTCGGGGCTCTAGGGACGAGGAGGGCGGGCAGTCCGGCGACTGAGTCCAGGATGTGGGTGGCGCCGGCGGAGTGGAGTTCTTCGGCGGGGGTGCCGCCGGTGAGGACGCCGGCCACCAGGCCGGCGCTGGCGCGGAGGCCGGACTCGATGTCGCTGCGGGTGTCGCCGGCGGTGGCCAGCTCGGAGACGGCGCCGCCGCCCAGGCGGAGCAGGGCGGTGAGGGGCAGGTCGGGCCAGGGGCGGCCGCGGCCCGCGTCGGCCGGGGACAGGGCCAGGTCGATCAGGGGGCGCCAGTCCAGGGCGTCCAGCAGGGCGTCCCGGGTGGCGGGCGAGAAGCCGGTCAGCAGGCAGACCTTGAGGCCGGCCGCGCGCAGGGCGGCCAGGGTCTCGACCGCCCCGGGCAGCGGCGCGACGGCGCCGGCCCGGACCGCGCGCTCGTAGTGGTTCTCGAAGGCCTCGTTGGCGTCGATCGCGGCGTCTTCAGGCAGGATGCGGCGGAACACCTCGATCTTGGACTGGCCCATGGTGGCCCGGACGTCCTTCATGGCCTGCTCGTAGCCGTCGGCGGACAGGCCGCGGCCCGAGATGGCGGTCTCGAAGGCGTCCATGACCACGCCGTCGTCGGCCACGGTGGTGCCCGCCATGTCCAGGCAGGCAATGGTGTAGCTCATGCGAACGTCTCCTCCGCGATAGCGGGCGAGCAGGTCATGCCGCGGCCGCCGGGCCCGGTGACCAGGACCACGCCCGGGGCCAGCTCTGATCGGTGGTAGAGCTCGTCGGTGGTGACCTGACTGTAGACGCCGGCCCAGCGGCGCTGGGTCGGCGGCAGGGCCGTGCCCAGCAGGTGCTCGGCCCGGGCCCGCAGGTGGTCGTAGGCGTCCTCGTCGACGTCGAACCCGAACGGCTCGTCGTACTCGTGGGTGTCGCCGATGGTGAGGCTGCCGTCCAGCCGCTGGACCAGCAGCAGCTGGGCGCGATGGCGGGCCGCCACCGGCGGCTGCGGCGGCAGCGCCCGCCGGCCCGGCAGGTCGAACGCCGGGTAGTAGCGCATCGAATCGCCGTCGGCCACCGAGGTGGTGAGCTGGCCCGGGAACGGGCGGGTCTGCAGCATCTGCAGGCGGACCCGGCGCAGCGGAGGCTCGGCGTAGGCGGCCAGGTGCGGGCCGGCCAGGCCGGTGTAGGCCGCGCCCGAGCACACCACGACCAGGTCGCCGCGGTGCCACTGGCCGGTGTGGTCGCGGACCGCGTGAGGGGCGATCGCGATTGCCTCGCGGCCGGGGAGCCAGGTGTAATCCGGAGACCCGGCCAGGTGGGCGCGCAGGGCCGTGGCGGCCGTTCTTGGCTCGACGATGGCGTCCTGCGTGCAGTGCAGGGCGCCGGCGAACTCGCCGGCCAGGGCCGGGTTGAGCGCGCGGGCGGCGGGCGGGTCGAGGATCTCGAAGCCGCGCTGGGCCGTGTCGGGGCGGGCCGAGGCCTCCTTCATCAGGGCCAGTTCGGTGTCGTCGGCGGCCAGGGTCAGGGAGCCCGCGGGGCGGAAGCCCACCCCGGGCACGTCGGCGGTGACCTCGGCCCAGCGCCGGCGGGCCCGCAGGGCCAGGTCCAGCTCGGGGCCGGGGGCGCGGCCGCTGACCCAGACCAGGCCGAAGTTTCGCACGCTGGCGCCCCGGCCGGTCAGCTCGCGCTCCAGGTGGACGACGCGGAAGCCCCGCTGGCGGGCCGACACCGCGTGCATGGTGCCGAGGATGCCGCCGCCGACGATGACCACGGTGCCGTCGTTCATCCCTGCGTCCTCCCGTGGTCAGGCGGCCGACACGAGACCGCCAGGGGCCGGGGGAATACCTCTGGCCGAAGCGGGCGAGTGCCGGTGACTAGTATAGTCATGCAAAAACTTGTATAGCCAAGTTTTGACCTTCAATATATTTATCGAAGGCTGGGTGGCGGGTGCGCGTGGATATGCAGGGAGGCCGGCCGGTGGACGTGATCGGCGAGCTGTTCGCGGGCGAGGGCGCCCAGGACTACCTGGGCGAGGAGGTGAGCGTGGCCGTGCACATGCGGCAGGCGGGCACGCTGGCCGAGGCGGCGGGGGCGCCGGCCACGCAGGTGGCGGCCGCGCTCCTGCACGACGTGGGGCACATCTGCGGCGCCACCGTCAGCGGGCGCGAGCTGATGGCGGGCACGGACAACCGGCACGGCGAGGCCGGGGCGGCCTGGCTGGCCCAGTGGTTCGGCGAGGACGTGACCGAGCCGGTCCGGCTGCACGTGGCGGCCAAGCGCTACCTGTGCGCGGTCGAGCCCGGCTACTACGGCAAGCTGTCGGCGGCGTCGGTGTACACCCTGTCGGTCCAAGGCGGCCCGATGAACCCGGCCGAGGTGGCCGCGTTCGAGGCGCTGCCGCACGCGCGGGCGGCGGTCGCGGTCCGGCGCTGGGACGAGGAGGCCAAGGATCCCGAGGCCGGCACCGCGCCCTTCGCGCACTTCGAGCCGTTGCTCAGGAGCCTGATTCGCTTGGCAGGCGGGTCAGGGCGCTGACCGCGACCGAGTTGTGCACGGTGAACGCGACCTCGCTGCCCAGGTAGCGGTCTTCGGACCATTCGATCGGGACGCCGGCCGGGTCGGTGGTGCGGCGCCGTTCGCGCAGCAGCGGGACCCGGGGCCGGGTGGCCAGCAGGCGGGCGTCCTCGGTGCTGGCGGGGACCGAGTCGATGATGTGCTCGGCGTCGGCGAAGATCACGCCGAGCTCGCCGAGCCGCTCGTAGATCGATTCGGTGTCCAGGTCGATCCCGGCCACCAGCGCGCCGACCCGGTCCGGGAACGCGGAGCGCTCGATCATGACCGGGCGGCCGGACAGCAGCCGGACCCGGGTCAGGTGGTAGAGCCGGGTCCCCGGCACCAGCGCGAGCTGCTCGGCTTCGGACGGCTGGGCTTCCCGCCGGGTCATGGCCACGACCCGGCCCGACGGGACCTCGCCGATGGCGTGGGCCCAGCGCGAGAAGCTGGCCAGCTCGCCGAAACTCTGCAGCTGAGGGCCGCCCAGCACGATGCGGCGGGCACCGCGGCGGGAGGCGATCACCCCGTCGGCGCGCAGCGCGGCAAAGGCCTGCCGGACCGTGCCGCGCGACACCGAGTACCGGTCGGCCAGGTCACTCTCGGACGGAAGCCGGGTGCCCGCCGGGTACTCGCCCGCCACGATCGCCGCCCGGAGATCGTCGGCCACCTTCCGGTAGAGCGACGTCGGCCCCGTTGTTGCTGCCACGAACGTTGAGATTAGCGGGTTCGGCGGGGATGGCGGGCGCGTCCGGCGCGGTCACGGAGGCGGCCGGGATGGTGTCCGGGCCGAAGCGGGCCTGCAGGAACCGGGAGAACTTGTGCCCGTACTTCTGCATGGGGGACTCGACGAAGTAATAGGTGGCCGCCGAGCAGATCAGGGTCACGGCCAGGATGCCCGCGGCCAGCAGGACCTGAATCGGGAACGGGTGCGGCACGTCCAGGCTCTTGATCGAGTGGTAGGCGGTCAAGATGATCGGGTGCAGCAGGTAGACCGAGTAGCTGACCAGGCCCAGCCAGGCCAGCCAGCCGGGCACCCGCTTGTGGCGCACGGCCATGCCGAGCGCGAACGTCCCGCCCGCCAGCAGCAGGCAGGCGATCCACTGGATGCGGTACTGGGTCAGGTTGCCCGGCGTCCAGCCGCCCGGGCCGTGCCAGAGCCCGGCCGCGAGCGCGAAGACCAGCACCCCGCCCGCGATCATCAGCGCGTGCTTCCAGGCCAGCTGGCCCTGCTCGGCCCGGTACAGCATGGTGCCGGTGAACATCAGGGCCAGGATGACCAGACCGGTGCAGGGACCCGGGTAGCTGGTGTTGAACAGCAGCAGGGTCAGCCCGGTGCCCGCGGCCAGGAGCACGCCCACCGCGCGGAGCCGGGACCGGCCGGTGACGGCCAGGGCCAGGCCGATGAGGATGCCGGCGTCAGCCAGGATCGCGATCCGGCGGTCACCGGTCCAGTGGCCGAGGATGTGCAGGTGGTTCAGGCTGGAGTTGGTCAAGATGCCGCCCAGCGCCAGCGCGGCCCCGGCCGCGGCCAGCGCGTAGGCGCCGCTGTGCCGGTGGACCCGGAAGGTGAACAGCGCGGTCAGCAGCAGGTAGAAGACCATCTCGAAGGAGAGGGTCCAGATCACGTTGGGGATGTTGGTGCCGTCGAGCATGTTCGACATCATGAACGGCACCGAGTACATCCAGGTCTTGGGCGTGTGCTCCGCGCCGTGAAGCCCGCCGAAGCCGGTCTTGAACGCGAGCAGGGCCAGCGCGATGGCCACGATGTACAGCGGGTAGAGCCGGAACACCCGGCTGACCCAGAAGCCGCGGACGCTGCCCTTGCGTTCCAGCGAGGCCGGGATGATGTAGCCGCTGACCAGGAAGAACACGAACACGCCGTACTGGCCGGTGTCCAGCACGGCGTACACGAGGTCGTGCGGGCGCTGCAGCACCAGGGTGCCCATGTGGTCGAACACCACGCACAGGGCCGCGAAGCCGCGCATCGCGTCGAGCCACGCCAGCCGCCGTCCCTTGGGCGGAGCGGGCACGGACCCGGGGAGCGTCGGCTCGGTCACCAACCGCGTAGTGGAACTGGACACGCGAATCGACGTTACCCGAGTGGCCGCCCGGAATTTGGCAACTTGGCCCGGACGGAGGGTCAGGTCACATTACCGCTGGGTTACGTCGGGCGGCGGGCCCGGCGGGTGCGCTTGGCCTGGGCCACGGTGTAGGTCCGCTCCAGCGCGGCCTGGGTGGCGGGCAGGTCCCGCTGGGCCAGCACCACGAACAGGCAGTCGACCACGGTGAGCTGGGCGATGCGGCTGGTCATGGCGCCGGACCGGAACGCGGTCTCACGGGCGGCGGTGAGCAGCACGAGGTCGGCGGCCTCGGTGATCGGCGACCACGGGAAGTTGGTCACGGCCACGGTGATCGCGCCGTTGTCCTGAGCCAGCTTGAGCGCGTCGATGGTGTCGACGGTGGTGCCGGTGTGGGACAGGCCCACGGCCACGTCACCTTCGGCCCGCAGGGCGGCCGAGGTGATGGCCATGTGGGGGTCGGGCCAGGCGAACGCGGGGCGCCCGATGCGCTGCAGCTTCTGCTGCAGGTCGAGGCCGACGTAGCCGCTGGCCCCGACCCCGTAGATGTCGATGCGGTTGGCCGTGGCCAGCGCGTTGACAACGTTAACAAGGACGGCCGGGTCCAGGTGGTTGGCGGTGTCGGTGACCGCGGCGGCGTCGGCGTAGGCGATCTTCTTGGCGATCAGGGCGGCGTCGTCGCCGGGGCTGATGTCGCGGGCGGCGGCCGCGACCGCGCCGCCGTCGTCGGACGCCACCGCGGCGGCCAGGGCCAGCCGCAGTTCCGGGTAGCCGCGCAGGCCCACGGCCCGGCAGAACCGGACCACGGTCGTGGCCGACGTGCCGCAGGAGCGGGACAGCTCGGAGATCGACATCCGCGCCGCGCCGCCCGGGTCGTCGAGGACCGCCTGCGCGACCCGGCGCTCAACCGGGGCCAGGTTGGGCAGGAGCGAGCGAATGGTCACCAGAATGCCGATGTCCATCGCCGGGTCCTTCCTTGTCCCCCACGGCCCTTGTCCCCACGGCATTGCAACCGTTTGCCGTCGGGCTCATGGTACCGCAATGCATGTGCGGATGCACAGAGCACTTTGGGTCCAAGGTGACTAAGAGCGCTCCCGCTTCTTGCTGTTATCACTGGACAGTCGTAAGAGGTCAGGCGAGGGAGATCTTTCCGGAGCTGACCGAGATCTTCTGGCTGGGCAGCGGGCTGCTGGCCGGGCCGGTGATCACGCTGCCGTCCTTGGCGCTGAACTTGCTGCCGTGGCAGGGGCAGTCGATGGTGCCGTCGGCGACCTGGTCGACGATGCACTGGGCGTGGGTGCAGACCGCGCTGAACGCCTTGTACTCACCGGCCGACGGCTGGGTGACCACGACCTTGGCCGAGGTGAAGATCTTGCCGCCGCCGACCGGGACCTCGCTGGTGGCGCCGAGCGTGGGCTGCCGCCGCGCGGCCGGCGACGAGCCGGAACTGGCCATGCCCGACGCCCCGGAGCCGGACCCGCCGCAGGCGGTCACGGCCAGCCCGGCCAGGCCGGCCAGGCCTCCGCCGACCAGCACAGCACGCCGCGGGCAGACCGGCTGGAATTCCTGCGTCACCGTGTTCCTCCGTGATCAGTAGGCATTCCCCCACGCCTCTGTCTTACGGACCACGGGCCGGCCGGGATCAGCAATGTGGCGCTTGGTAAGACGCCAGTAATAACTCGGTAAATAGTTTGCACAGGTAAAGTATCTCCGGGGCCGGCAGGAGGAGGGCAAGGCGGTGGGTGGGCACGTGGTGGTGACCGGGCTGGGCGCCGTCACCCCGGTCGGCAACGACCGGGAGTCGACCCGGCCGCGCTGCTGGACACCAAGCGGTTGCGGCGGTCGGCCCGGTTCAGTCAGCTGGCCGTCGCCGCGGGCCGGGAGGCGGTCGCCGACGCGGGCCTGCTCCTCGACTGCCCGAGCACGCGGGGTCGGCCGGGCGGGCCTGTACCGACGACGACGTGGCGGTGGTGGCGGCCCGCGAGGACGGGCCCGCCAGCCCGGACGAGCTGGTGGCGCGGGACACCGGGGACCTGGCCACCTGGGACGCGGTCGAGTACCTGATCATCTCCGGCGGCGAGAACGTGCACCCGGCCCAGGTCGAGGAGGTGCTGAACGAGCACCCGGGCATCCGGGATTCGGCGGTGGTGGGGCTGCCGGACCCGCGCTGGGGCGAGCTGGTGGTGGCGTACGTGGTCCGCCTGGACGGATCGCTGACCGCCGGGGAGTGCGACAAGCACTGCCAGGCGCACCCGATGCTGGCGGGGTTCAAACGGCCCCGGGCCTACCGGTTCGTGGACTCGCTGCCGGTCACGGCGACCGGCAAGAAGATGCACTACAAGGTGCGGGAGATGGCCATCGCCGACGACGCCGGGGGACGGCTGCTCCGGCCCTGACCGGTAGCCGTCCTGGGAGCACCGGGGGTGCGGGCCAGGCTGAGGCTGGGGGTCCGGGTGTGGATCCGGGCCCGGGCGTGGACGGGGACCGGGATCTCGGCCTGGGGCGGGACAGGGGTCTGCGCTGGGGCCTGGGCGACCTCGGCCCATACGGTCCGGCCACTGGCGTTGCCGCAGACCCCGCAGGCCGCCGCCAGCGCGCGCACGATGAGCAGGCCGCGGCCGCGGTCGCAGCGGCTGCCGGTGATGGCGTCAAGGACATCGTCGAGGTCCGGGTCGGCGGGCGGGTTGCCGGTCAGGCTCGGTCCGCGCTCGGCCCCCTCGTCGGTGACGGAGACGCGCAACGTCGGGCCCAAGCTGGCCACCTCGACGGTGAACCAGCCGCCGTTCCCGCTGGCCGTGTGCTGGACGGCGTTGGTGCCCAGCTCGACCGCGACCGAGATCAGGTCGTCCCGGCCAGGACTGTCCGGGAGCAGATCGGTCAGCCAGTGCCGGAGCTGGCGGAGTTCGCTTTCCTCACCGCGGAACAGCCGCAACCACCGGTAGGCCCGGTCAGATTTGTCCGGCACGGAGCGATGCGCATGCAAAATGTGTCACCCCTCACGGCCGGCGCTGGCCGTTACCGTCCGTCGGACTAACCGCGCTACCAGGCGGTCGGTTTTCATTGACATCCCCAGTTCGTATACGAGGCGCTGCAAGTGCTTCTGGCGCACTTGCGTGACACGGTGCATTTGCGGGACGGATTTGTCGGTCATGCGGCTTATGCCCGTAACTGCCGTAAAACAAGGTCTGACCATTGGTCCTGCGGCAGTTCAGATGGTCAATGACGCGCGGGCAGTCCCAGTATCAGGGGCGCTGCTGTCCGGACGCAAGTGTCTTGGACGGAATTGCATGCGTACACGCACGGTACGCATGGACTTACCTGGAGGCCCGGGGTCAGTGGTGGCCGCTGCCGGGGCCGGTGCCGTTGGCCTGGCCGTTCGCGTTGCCGTTAGCTTCGCCGTTGCCGTTGCCGTTGCCGTTACCGGGGGCGGCGGCGCTGGCGGTGGCCGCGGCGGCGCTGGCGGTGGGGGCGGCGGGGGCCGTGGTGGGCGGGACGGCCGGGGTCGTGTGCGGGGCGGCCGGGGTGGTGTGCGGGGCGGCCGGAGTGGTCGCGTGCTGAGCCGGAGTGGTGGCGGCGGGCGCGCTGGTCCGGGGGGCGGTGGTGGGCTGGCCCGCGCCGCCGCCGCCGGTGGTGGCCGAGCTGGTGGCCGAAGGCCCGGTGCTGGACTGCACCGACGGACCCGAGGACCCGCTGGAGTGGGTCAGGACCAGGCCGATGGCCACGGCCGCGATGATCACGATGGCGGCCACGGCGGCGAACAGGGCCTTGCGCGGCCACCGCCACCGCCACCGGCGCCGTGGCGGCCCGAGCGGCCGGGGTCGTCGTACGGGCCGCCCGGGTCATAGCGGCTGCTGGGCTGGTACGCGGGGGTCACCGGCCCGGCCGGGGCGGCCATGGTGGCGGGCTGGTTCCCGTAGGGCGAGGTGGGTTCCTGATAGGGAGCGGTCCGCGGGCCGGTCGCCGAGCCGGGGTATTCGGCCTGGGTGGCGCCGCCGTTGAGCCAGTCGCGCTGGTCAGCGGCGGCCCGGGCGACCTCGCCGGCGGTGGCCGGGCGGGCGGCCGGGTCCTTGGCGGTGAGGGCGCCGATGAGCGCGGCCACGCTGGGCGGGACCGAGCTCGGCAGCGGCGGCAGCGAGCGGTCCCGGTGGGCGACCGCGATCTCGAGCGGGGTGCCGCTGAACGGCGCGCTGCCGTCCAGGCACTCGTAACCCACGATGCCCAGCGCGTACAGGTCGGCGGCCCCGGTCACCGGGCCGCCGCCGAGCCGCTCGGGCGCCATGTAACCGGCGGTGCCGAGCAGCATGCCGGAGGCGGTCATGGGGGCGGAGTCGGCCGCGTAGCTGATGCCGAAGTCGGTGATCTTGACCGTGCCGTCGGGGGTCAGCAGCAGGTTGGCGGGCTTGATGTCGCGGTGGACCAGGCCGGCGTCGTGCGCGGCCTGCAGCCCGGACGCGGCCCCGGCCAGGATGTCCATCACCCGGGCGGGCAGCAGCGGGCCGCGTTCCAGCACCTGGGCCAGGGACGGGCCGTCGATCAGCTCCATGACCAGGAACGGCGGCTGGGGCGGGCGCGGCTCGACGTAGTCGTAGACCCGGGCGATGTTCTGGTGGGTCAGCGCCCCGGCCCGCTGGGCCTCGGCCCGGAACCGGGCCAGGGTCTGGGCCTGCTGGACGTGCTGGGCCAGCAGCAGCTTGACCGCCACCGGGCGCCCGAGGACCAGGTCGGTGGCACGCCAGACCTCGCCGTAGCCGCCGGCGGCGACCCGGCTGTCGAGCTGGTACCGGTGGTCGAGCTGCACCTTGCTGGGCGATGACACCTGGCTGCCTTACCCACCCTCCTGGCTTCTATCCGAGGCCGTCCGTCTTCCGTCCCGGGCAGCTTAACCAGCCGGCTGGTCCGGGCCTGCGGGAAGCGGCCAGAAAAGGGCGCTCATGGGCAGTCGGGATCTTAACCCAAAGGTTCACATTGCGGGATTTTGCGCCGAAAATATGTCAGGCTTGTGCACGGTTAGTTAGTGGGCGCAAGCGTAACGCAGCCGCGGGGAGGAAGGCGCGCTATGGCCCGTCCGAGGCTCAGCGAGCGGGCGCAGCAGAAGGCGCTGCGGCAGCAGCTGCGCGAGCACGGACGGGACGACGCCGCCATCGCGGCCGAGTTCGCCCGGCGGTACCGGATGCGGCCCCGCAAGGCCTGGCGGCACGCGTACGGCTGGACGCTCAAGGAAGCCGCGGCCCGCATCAACGACCTGGCCGCCCAGGACGGGCTGGACCCGCAGAGCCGGGCGGGCATGACCGCGGCGCACCTGTGCGAGTACGAGGACTGGCCGGGTGAGGCGTCCCCGGGCAGCGGGCGTGAGCCGACCGGCCGCAAGCCCACCGCCTACATCTTGTCCCTGCTGGCCCGGGCGTACGCGACCACGGTGCCGAGCCTGGTCGACGAGACCGACCAGGCCTGGCTGCCCGCGGCCGACCGGCTGGTCATCACCCAGCTGGCCGCGAGCGTGGCCGCGGCCCAGCCGGCCCCGGTGGCGGACGCGGCCGAGGCCGCCGAGACGGCCCGCCCGGACAACGAGCAGGTGGTCACCGCGGCCCGGGAGGCGGTCCAGCACGCCGAGCGGGCTATCCGGCGCGAGGTCGGAGAGACCAGTCTGGCCGAACTCCGGGCCGAGGTGGCCCGGCTGTCGCTGGTGTACATGACCGGGGAGCCGTTCCCGCTGTTCCAGCGCATGCGCCGGGTCCGGGCCAGCGTTCACCGGGCGCTGGACCTGCGCCTGTGGCCGCGGGACGAGAGCGGGCTGTACTTCCTGCTCGGCCTGCTGAACAGCCTGATGGCGGTGGCCGCCAGCGACCTCGGCTTCGCGGTCGCGGCCGAGAAGCTGGCCCAGGCCGGCTGGGCCTACGCCACCATCCTGGATCACCAGCCATTAATGGCCCAGGTCCAGACCGAGCTGGCCACCATCACCTACTGGTCCGGCCGGCCGGACGAAAGCCGCCGGCACGCCGAGTGCGGGCTGGAGCTGCTCGGGCAGGGACCGAACGCGGCCCAGATGCACCTGCACCGGGCCCGGGCCACGGCCCGGCTGGGTGACGTGACCGCGGCCCGGCGGGCCATCGCGGCCGCCGCCGAGGCCCGGGACCGCGACCATCACGATGAGGTGCTGGAGGTGGCGGGCGAGTTCGGGTTCTCGCTGGCCTCCCAGCACTATCTGGCCGGGGCGGCGCTGGCCGAGGCGCCGGGGGCGGAGCGGGACGCCGCCGCCGAGCTGGAGCTGGCCATCGCCATGTACGACCTGGGTCCCGGGTCCGACGGCGACCACAGCTTCGGCTGCGCGGCCCGGGCCCGGACCACGCTGGCCGCCACCCGGCTGCGGGACGGGCAACTGGACGCGGTCACCCCCGCGATCGCCCCGGTGCTGGCCCTGCCGCGGGCCCAGCGGATCGACTCGATCGCGGCCGGGCTCACCCACCTGCACGGTGAGCTGACCCGGCCCCGGTACCGCGACGCGGCCGGGGCCGGGGAGCTGACCGAGCAGATCCGGCTGTTCCTGCGGGAGACCGCCGTGGGCGGGAGCTAGGCCGGCCCGGCGGGCTCCGACGGCACGACCAGGACCGCGATCGGCCGGCGGCAGTGCGGGCAGGCTTCCATGGCGATGCGGGAGTGGACGCCGGACGGCCGGGCCGCGTCGTGGTCCGGCGCGGGCACGGCCCGCAGCGGGGGCCGGTGATCGCGGGCGCGCGTCCCGTGCGCACGCTGCTCCAGCACGGTGGCGGCGGTCTCGATCCGGTCGTAGGAGGCCACCAGGCGGCCTTCGGCCTTGAGCAGCTCGTCGCAGCGCAGCCAGAACTCCCGGCGCAGCCGGTGCCGGCCGAGTTCGGCGTCGGACAACGTGCTGCGTGAGTACCCGGTCAGCGGGGCCAGGTCCCACTGGCTGAGCCCGGCCCGGTTGCGCTGGGCGGCCAGCTGCCGGCCCAGGGCCCGCCGCATCTGCAGCAGCGACGCGGCGCTCAGACCGTCGTCGTGGTGCGGCCTCATCGGGCATCCTCGCGCCGGCGCTGCGCGGTCGCGAACGCCATCCGCACGTGGCGGACCAGCGTGCCGTCGGGCTCGCGCATCCGCTCCAGCAGCGCGAAGGCGGCCCGGCGGGCGCGGTCGCGGTCCGCGTCGGGAATGTGCTGCCAGGCCAGCCGGGGGGCTTCGGCCCACGACGCCTGCCACCACTGCCGCGGCCCGGTGTAGTGCACACCGATGGTGCGGGTGCTGATCGTGACGCCGGTGTAGCCGCAGGCGGCGAGCTGCCCGGTCATGCTGGCGGGCGAGCCCAGGCGGCGGACGTAGCTCTCGAACCCGTTGCTGCCCTTGGCGAAGGCGTCCACCGCGCTGAACACCGGCGTCCAGCGCGGGTCGGGGCCGATGCCCCAGGAGAAGGCCAGGGTGCCGCCGGGCTTGAGCAGGTCCCGCCAGTTGCGCAGCGCGGTGCCCGTGTCCGGCAGCAGGTACAGCACCAGGCTGGCCAGCGCGGTGTCGAAGCTGGCCGGGGCGAACGGCGGCCGGGCCGCGTCGCCGCGGCGGGTGATCACGTTGTCGAAACCGCGGGCCGCCGACTCGGCGGCGGTGCGGCGCAGCATGCCTTCGGACAGGTCGAGGGCGGTCACCCGGCCCGCCGGGGAGACCGCGCGGGCGCAGCGGACGGTGATGGCCCCGGCCCCGCAGCCCACGTCGAGGATCTCGTCGCCGGGCCGGGGCGCGGCCAGGCGGACGAGCTCATCGGCCACGGGCCCGGCGAACTGGGCCCCCGAGCTGTCGTAGCGGGGCGCCGCTTCCTCGAAGGTGGTGGCGACCAGGTTCACGGGCGCGGGCATGTCAGCTCCCTACCGGTTTGGTCATCACGGCCATGCTGAAGTTCTGCTTGAGCACGCCGAAGCTGTGCATCAGGTCCGGCACGCGCTGCAGGTGCACGGTGTTGACGGAGGCCGGGAAGGCACCGAGGGCCATGATGGCCGCGATCTGCTTGGTGATCGTCGTGTAGTGCAGCAGCGCGGTCTGGACCACGGTGCGGTTGGCCGCGGCCATGGCCTGGCCCTCGTCCAGGGCCCGGGCCACGGCGGCCGCGGTCTTCGGGTATTTCTGGCACCACTGGACGGTGGCGGCGAAGCCGTTGATCGGGAAGTCCTGGGTCGCGCCGGAGTTGACGTCCAGGAGTTCCTCGCCGCCGGTCTGCTCTTCGGCCTGGCTCAGGTACGGCTCGACCATGTAGGCGGCGTCGATGCTGTGCTTCTGCAGGGCGGCGGGCATGGCCGGGAACCCCATGGCCACGAAGTGCACGCTGGACGGCGACACACCCTGGGCCGACAGCGCCGACGACACCAGCAGCTGGGCGACACTGCCCAGCGCGTTGACGGCGATGGTCTTGCCGGCCAGTTGCCTGGCGCTGGTGATGCCGGAGCCGGGCAGCACCACGACCTCGTCCACGTGCGGGGCGCCGGCGTAGCCGTCGGCCAGGATGTGGAACTTGCCGGCCCCGTGCACCTGGGCCTGGATGAAGCCGGCGTAGGCGCCGTTGACGACGTCGAGGCTGCCGTTCAGCAGATCGGGGGTGACGTTCGCCCCCGCCGAGATCTTGACGATCTTGACGTTGAGCCCTTCCTGGCGGAACAGGCCGCGGCTCTCGGCCACGTAGAGCCCGGCCGAGGAGGCGGTGGGAACGGCGGCAATGGTGAGGTTGGTCTTTTCCGGACCGCCGCTGGACACCTTCTCGGCGGCTTGGCCGGAGGCACATCCGGCGGTGACGATCGCGGCCAGCGCCACGACCAGGGCGGCCAGCCGGGGACGCCTTGTGATCACAGGCAACTTGGACATGGAGAAAACAATCAGCTGCCGACGCAATTGCCGGAAAGGGACGGCATCAAACTCGGCAGGAAACTGTCATTGAAACTTGCACGCCACCGTGCGCTGCAATTGCAGAATTACCGAAAGTCGGTGACGCGAGTTAATCACTGATGCTGAGGGTGCCTGTGTGGCGGCTGATGATGGGCCGGGGCACGGGGCGCTTTCGCTCGGCCGGGTTATCGGCCCATTCCGGACGCGGCGGGTTGGCGGCGACGGCGAGCCGGGTGATGATGGGAGGATTGGTGCCGGGCCGAGGGGCCCAGGGCGGGCGTGGATACGCACTCCCCTCCACTTTCAATCTATAGCGGAGATAGGGGCTTGCCGCAAGGCCCCCCTGATGGCGCAGAATGACCGGCCGGAGCCGAACTACGCACGGGGGTTGTGCATGGATGTGTTCGATCTGCCCGCTCGCCTCGCCGCCAAGGCCGATCCGGCGCTGATCGCCGGGGACGAAGCGCACTTCGCGGAGATCGAGGCGGCGCTCGGGCAGTCGATCGCGGAGTTGTCCGAACGTCTCGCCGCCGAGCTCCAGGCGCCCGGCGGCATCGGCCAGCAGGCGCTGGACCGGGACATGGAAATCCACCGGCTGAGCGCCCGGCTGCGCCTGCTGCGCCGCTACAGCCTGGACCTCTGCCTGGGCCGCATGGTCCAGGCCGACGAATCCGAACCCACCTACATCGGGCGGATCGGTCTCACCGACCGCGACGGCCGCCGGTTGCTGCTGGACTGGCGCTCGCCCGCGGCCGAGCCGTTCTTCGGGGCCACCCACGCCAACCCGATGGGCCTGGTCAGCCGGCGCCGGTACCGGTGGGCCCGCGGCCGGATCAGCGACTACTGGGACGAGGTGTTCACCGCCGAGGGGCTCGAGGGCAACGCGGCCCTGGACGACCAGTCGGCCTTCATCGCCAGCCTGGGCGGCAGCCGGTCGGGCCGGATGCGTGACGTGCTCGGCACCATCCAGGCCGACCAGGACGCCATCATCCGGGCCGGGTCGCGGGGCGCGCTGATCGTTGACGGCGGGCCGGGGACCGGCAAGACCGTGGTCGCCCTGCACCGGACGGCCTACCTGCTGTACTCCGATCCCCGGCTGGGTCATCGCCAGGGCGGCGTGCTGTTCGTGGGGCCGTCACAGCCCTACCTGACCTACGTGTCGGACGTGCTGCCCAGCCTGGGCGAGGAGGGCGTGCAGACCTGCACGCTGCGGGACCTGCTGCCCGAGGGCGCCAGCGCGCCGGCGGAAAAGGACCCGGAGGTGGCCCGGCTGAAGTCGTCGGCCGACCTGGTGCGGTCGATCGAGACGGCGGTCCGGTTCTACGAGAACCCGCCGGCCAAGCCGATGACCGTCCAGACTCCGTGGTCCGACCTCCGGCTGAGCGCGGGCGACTGGGCCGAGGCGTTCGACGCCCCGGAGCCGGGCACCCCGCACAACGAGGCCCTCGAGCAGATCTGGGACGAGCTGCTCACGATCCTGGCCGACAAGGTGGAACAGGACGACGACGACGATGACAAGGTTCCGGTCGACCTGCTGCGCAAGTCGCTGCGGCAAAACGCGGAGCTGCGCGCGGCGGTCAACCGGGCCTGGCCGCTGATCGAGCCGTCCGACCTGGTCGGGGACCTGTGGTCGGTGCCCGCCTACCTGCGCCTGTGCGCCCCCTGGCTCAGCCCGGAGGAGGTCCGGGTGCTGCAGCGGGCCGACCCGCGGGCCTGGACCGTGTCCGACCTGCCGCTGCTGGACGCGGCCCGGCACCGGCTGGGTGACCCGCGGGCGGCCCGGCGGGAACGCCAGCGCCGGGCGGCGGCCCAGGCCGATCGGGAACAGATGGACCAGGTGGTGGACAACCTGATCCAGGCGGCCCGGACCGCCGACGACGAGTACGGCATCGGCCTGGTGACCATGCTGCGCGGCGAGGACTTCCACGACGCCCTGGTCGACCAGGCCGCGCTGCCCGGCGACGGCCGGGACCAGCTGGCCGGGCCGTTCGCGCACATCGTGGTGGACGAGGCCCAGGAACTGACCGACGCCGAGTGGCAGATGCTGCTGGCGCGCTGCCCGTCGAGGAGCTTCACCATCGTCGGGGACCGGGCCCAGGCCCGGCACGGGTTCACCGAGCCGTGGCGGGAACGGCTGGAACGGGTGGGGTTCGACCAGATCAGGCTGTCCTCGCTGACCATCAACTACCGGACACCGGAAGAGGTCATGGCCGAGGCCGAACCGGTCATCCGGGCCGTGCTGCCGGACGCCAACGTGCCGGTCTCCATCCGGAGCAGCGGCCTCCCGGTCCAGCACGGATCGGTGACCGAGCTGGACGGGATCCTGACCGGCTGGCTGGCGGCCGACGCCGACGGGATCGCGGCCGTGATCGGCGCGCCCGGATTCCCGCCCACGCCCCGGGTCCGGTCGCTGACCCCGGAGCTGGCCAAGGGGCTGGAGTTCGACCTGGTGGTGCTGATCGATCCGGACCGGTTCGGCGGGGGCATCGAGGGGGCGGTCGACCGCTACGTGGCCATGACCCGGGCGACCCAGCGGCTGGTCATCTTGAGCACCTAGCCGGGGCAGGGCTGGCCGGAGCGGGCCGGTGACGTAGGTGCGGATCCAGCGGGTGGCGGCGGCGAACCACCGCGGCGCGTCCGGGTGCAGGTCGATGCTGTGGCCGGACGTGGGCAGCACGTACGCCCGCAGGCAGGCCCGGGGCGCGTAGTTGGCCTGCTCGCGGCGGATCAGGGCGGCGGCGCTGGCGCAGGAGACCCCGGGCCGGGTGGGGCTGCAGTCGAGGTCGTCGTGCTGGCCGTCGGCCAGCAGGACCGGCACCCCGATGGCGCGGGTGGTGGCCTGCGGCACCGGCACGACCACCGAGGCCAGTTCGCCGCTGGTGACCGTCTCCTTGAGCGCCTCGTCTTCCCTGATCACCGCCGGGCTGGCGGAGGAGGTGTTGTAAAAGTCGGCCCCCCGGGTGCCGGGCCGGGTCGTCACGTAACCGGCGGGCAGGCCGGCGTGCGCGAACTTCGGGTCGTCGCTGGCCGTCGCGTCGTAGGAGTCGCGGACCCGGAGGTGGCCGGCCGGGTTGCCCGCGGTCAGCCAGCCGGTCGAGATCACGCCGGCCACGTCACCGTAGGTCCCGGCCTCGCGCAGCGCCACGTCCGAACCGAACGAGTGCCCGACCAGGACCACGGTCCGGAATCGGGTCGCGCCGACCTGGCCGGCCCGCAGGCGCTGGACCACGTCGTGCAGGGCCACCGCCTCGGTGCTGGCGGTGACGTCGGCCGCGGGCGGGTGGCTGCTGGCCCCGGTGCCCAGCCGGTCGACGGCCAGGGTGGCGAAACCCGCCGCGGTGGCGGCCCGGACGTAGCTGTACCGGTCCGGGTCGAGCGGGAAGTTCCAGTAGGAGGCGCCGTAGGTCAGGCCGGGGATGAGGACCTCGACCGCCCGGCCCCGGGGCGATCCGTCCGCGCACAGCCAGCCGGCCAGGTAGTAGCGGGCCGCGGCGTGGCCGGACAGGGCGACCGGGATGCGCTCGCGCTGGCAGCGTGGCCCGCGGGCCGGGGCAGGCCGGGGCGGGGTGACCGTCGTGCAGGCGGCCAGGGCCGCCAGTACCACCAGAGCCAGGCCGGCCGCGACCCGGCGCGCGGGACACACAACCTGACGGTAGGCGGGTGGCCTCCGGGGACCCTATAGCCAGCCAGGCGACAGGTTGTTACCGCATATGGACAGCTGGTTATGGCGTCCGGGGGGCTGGCACGATCATGACGGTGACGGGCTGACGGCAGTGCGGGCACCGCTCGACCACGGTCCGCGGCGCTTCCGGGTCGGGACTCTCCAGGGCGGGCGGGCTGGGCTCCCGGGCCGGGCTGGGCTGGTCCGGCAGCAGGGCGTGCAGCCGCTGCGACGCCTGCTCCTCGCGGGCCGCCTGGGCCTGGCTGCGGGCCGAACGCCGGGCCGCGCTGGCCTGCACCTCGATCCGGTCGTAGGCGGCGATCAGGGCCCCGTCGGCCCGCAGCGCGTCGTCGCAGCGCTGCCAGAACTCCCGGCGCAGCCGGTGCCGGCCCAGTTCCGCGTCGGACAGCGTGCTGCGCGAGTAGCCGGTCAGCGGGGCGAATTCCCACTGGCTGAAGCCAGCCCGGCTGCGCAGCGCGGCCAGCCGGCGCCCCAGGGCCCGGCGCTGTTCCCAGATCCGCTCGGACCGGCTGGACCCGTGGGCGCGGTCGGCCCCGTGGCCGCCGGCCCCCAGGTGGGAGCGGTCGCCCAGGCCGTGCGCTGGCCTGCCCGCCAGGGCATGCGCTCGCGGCAATGTCATGTCGCCTCCGATAGATGTGCGCTACGCAAGTGCGCCGTCCGTCCAATTGAGTCCAATATGGCATATCGGTGACGAACGGGTCACTCCCCGTCCCGGGAACTTTTGCAACTTGCATTGTTTTTTTCATGCAAGGGGCTGTGCGGGGTGGCCGGGGCTGGCGCGGGTCAGGCGGATTCGTGCACGATCTGGCCGCCGGCGATGGTGAGGTCGACCCGGGTGTCGCCGATCTCGGCGGACGGCAGCGCGAAGATGTCCTGATTCAGCACGGCGAGGTCGGCCCGGTAGCCGGGGCGCAGCGAGCCCAGTTCCTGCTCGCGGTGGTTGACGTAGGCGACGCCGGCGGTGAAGGCGGCCACGGCCTGGGCCAGCGGCAGCGCCTCGCCGGGCAGGAACGGGCGCTCGGTCTCCGGGGTCCCGGGGCGGCCCAGGCGCGGGGACAGCCGGCGGTTGACGGCCACGTGGATCTCCTGCAGCGGGTCGGCGCTGGATACCGGCCAGTCACTGCCGAAGGCCAGCCGGCCGCCCCGCCGGGCCAGGCTGCCGATCACGTACTGCCAGCTGGCCCGCTCCGGGCCCACGATGGGCAGGGTCAGCTCGTCCATCTGCGGATCGTGGGTGGCCCACAGCGGCTGGAAGTTGGCCACCACGCCCAGGTCGGCGAACCGGTCCATGTCCTCGGGCCGGATGAACTGCAGGTGGGCGACGTGATGCCGCAGGTCGCCGGGCGGGGCGCTGGCCACCGCGTCCAGGGCGGTGGTCACGGCCCGGTCGCCGATGGCGTGCATGTGGACCTGGAAGCCCTCCCGGCTGAGCAGCCGGACCGCCTCGGCCACCTGTTCCGGGGGCACGAACAGCTCGCCCCGGTGGTCATGGCCGGTGTACGGGCCGGTCATGGCCGCGGTCAGGGTCTCGCACACCCCGTCCAGCATCAGCTTGACCGAGGTGACCTGGAACGGGCCCGGGCCGGGTGCCTGCTCACGCCGGGCCAGCAGGCCACCGAGCTGGTCCGGGCCGCGGTTGCGGTCCCACCACAGCGCCGCGTTGACCTGGGCGGTCAGCCAGCCTTCGGCCACCGCGGCCTGGTAGGTGGCGAAACTGTCCGGGATACCGATGTCCGGGGCTTCGCCCACGATGGCGTCCTGCCAGTGGGTGATGCCCAGCGCGTGCAGGTGCCGCTGCCCGGCCCGCAGCCCGGCGGCCAGCTCCTCCGGGGTCGGCGGCGGGATCAGCCGGGACACCAGCCGCATGGCCCCGTCGTGCAGGGCCCCGGTGGGCTCGCCGCGGGCATCCCGCTCGATGCGGCCGTCGGGCGGGTCCGGGGTGCCGGCGGTGACACCCGCCCGGGCCAGCGCGGCCGGGCTGACCCAGGCGCTGTGGTGGTCCCGGTTGGGCAGGAACACCGGCCGCCCCCCGGCCGCCGCGGTCAGGTCGTCGGCGACCGGGACCCCGCCGGGAAACGCCTCCATCGACCAGCCGCCGCCCAGCACCCAGTCGCCGGGCCCCAGGGCCCGGGCGGAGTCCGCCACGACCCGCAGGTACTCATCCCGGGTGAGCAGGCCGGTGAGGTCGCAGCGCAGGCTCTCCAGGCCGCCGCCGACCGGGTGGACGTGGGCGTCCCCGAAGGCCGGGATGACCAGCCGGCCGGCCAGGTCGATGATCCTGGCCCCGGGCCCAGCCTGGGCCCGGGCCTGGTCGGTGCTGGTCAGGGCGGTGATCTGGGTGCCCTCGGCCACGATGGCGTCGCAGCCGGCCCCGGCCCCGTCCGGTGACCACAAGCGCGCGTTGATCAGAACCAGCGACCCGGCCATGAACCCAACCTAGTGGGAACGGGAAAACCACGGATAAGCTGGCGCGGAACTTTCCCGGAAGGAGCCCGAGTGACCCCAATCAGGCTGCTTGGACTCGATATCGGCGGCACGTCCAGCCGGGCCCGGGTGGTCGCGGACGGCATCGTCGAGGCCGAGGCCCGGGCGGCCAGCGCCAGCCTGACCGCGGCCGGATCCGATTCGGCCGCGGCCGCCCTGGGCGAGCTGCTGGCTCAGCTGCCGGCCGGGGCGCCGTTCGACGCGGTGTGCGCCGGGTCGGCGGGCAGCAACGTACCGGGGGCACGGGAGTTCCTGGCCGAGCGGCTGGCCCCGCTGACCCGGACCGGCACGGTGATCGTGGTCAACGACGCGACGCTGGTGCTGCCCGCGGCCGGGCTGGACGAGGGGGTGGCCGTCATCTGCGGCACCGGCTCGATCGCGGTCGGCACCCGGCAGGGGCGTGAGGCCCGGTCGGGTGGGTTCGGTTACCTGCTGGGCGACGAGGGCAGCGGCTACTGGATCACCCGGGCCGCGGTGCGGGCGCTGCTGGACCGGCGCGACCGCGGGGTGCCGCTGGGCGTGCTGGGTGAGGTGCTGCTGACCGCGGCCGGGGCCAGCCACATCGACGAGCTGCACCGGATGTTCTACGACCACCCGCACCCGCGGCGCTGGGCCCGGCACGCTCCGCTGGTGCTGGACGCGGACGACCCGGCCGCGCGGACGATCACCGTGGAGGCGGCCCAGGCGCTGGCCGCGCTGGCCACCTCGGCCATGCGGCGGCTCGACGGCCCGGCCGGGCTGCCGGTGGTGCTGGGGGGCGGGCTGATGGGCCACCCGCGGCTGCGGGACGCGGCGGTCATCGCCACCGGCGGGGCGCTGCCGGGCAGCGAGGTGCTGGCCCTGACCGAACCACCGGTGGCCGGGGCGGTGCGGCTGGCCGGGGCGGCCGCCCGCAGCACGCCCGCGTCATCCTGACGAGAGCCCCGGCGCGTCAGCGCCCTGGCTGGCTCAGCCGATGGCGCGGATGCGGAGGACGGCCAGGCCGCCAGCGATCGTGGACACACAGGCCAAGGCGAACAGGGCCGGGTAGCTGTGCGCGGTGTAGAGCACGACGCCGGCGATCATCGGCGCGACCACCAGCGGGAGGGCGGTGGCCACGTTGATCACGCCCAGGTCCTTGGCCCGGTCGGAGGCGGCGGGCAGCACCTGGGTCAGCACCGCGGGCGCGGCCGACCAGTAGGTGCCGAAGCCCAGCCCGAGCAGGGGCGCGGCCACCAGCGCGGCGGACCAGGTGGGCGAGATGACCAGCAGCAGCGCGGCCACGGCCATGATCGCGGACGCGCCCACCGCGTAGCGGCGGCGGTGGCCGGAGCGGTCGGAGGCGGTGCCGCAGACCACGCCCGCGATGGCCAGGGCCACGCCGTAGATGGCCATCAGGATCAGCAGGCCGGTCTGCGGGTCGTGGTAGTGCGCCCCGTCCTGCAGGAAGTAGAGCAGGTACAAGGTGCCGAGCGCGTTGCCCAGGTTGATCAGGAAGTGCATGGTCCAGGCCCAGCCGAAGTCCGGGTACCGGCGCGGCGACACCCACAGCCTGGCGATCGTGCGCCGGACGCTGTGCCGGACCACCAGTCCCGGCGGCAGCGGGTCGTCGTGGGTGAACAACGCGAAGGCCAGCGCGCCCAGGATCACGACCACGCCACAGGCCAGGTAGCCGGAGGCCAGGCCGGTGACCAGCACGGTGACCAGCAGCGCGCCGATCACGGTGCCGAGCATCTGGCTGATCCCGATCAGGCCGCCCAGGGCCCCGCGCTGCGCGGCCGGCACCCGGTCCGGCAGCGCCGAGGTCAGCGTGGCCAGCATGACACCCAGCCCGGCCTGGGCCACGAACCAGCCGGCCATCATCACCGCGGCGTCCGGCGCCTCGGCCAGGATGGCCAGGCCGGCCGCGCCGAGCACCGCGCCGCCCACCGTCCACGGGTGCCGCCGTCCCCACCGGGACGTGGTCCGGTCCGACAGCGCCCCGGCGATCGGGTTGGTGACCAGGGCGGCCAGCGCACCCGCGCCCATCACCACCGACAGCAGCAGGGTCTTGCTGGCCCGGTCCAGGTGCTGGGCCTGCTCGGGCAGCAGGACCTGGATCGGGGCGTAGACGCCCAGCCAGAGCCCGATGTTGGCCAGGAACAGCAGCGTGATCCAGCCCGCCCGGACCGGGGTGACCGGCTCGGCCAGGGCGGCCGGCCCGGGGGCGGGTTCAGCCGGGGACGTTAGGGCGGGCTCGGGGGCCACCTCGCTCATTTCCGGACGCCCCTCAGCCGAAGCACTGGCCCTCACCCCGGTAGGTGGGTACCGGGCGGGCCGGGGCCCCGTTCTCGACCAGGTAGTAGTCGTTGAACCGCTCGGCCAGCTCGCCCGCCTTGGCGTGCCGCAGCCAGACCCGGTCCCCCACCCGCAGCCGCCCGGCGATCGCGCCCAGCACCGGGGTCTGCACCTCCCCGGCGCCCTCGGCGCCGGACAGCTTCAGCCCGGCGGGCCAGTGCGGCGTGGGCGCGCGGTCCCGGCCGGGTGGCCCGGAGGCGATGTAACCGCCGGAGAACAAGGTGGCCACCGGGCCACCGGGGCGCCGGACCACCGGCAGCGCGTACAGCAGCGCGGGCCGGGGCGAGAACCGCCGGTAGGCGTCGAACAGGGTCGGGCCCATCAGCCCGGACCCGGCCGTGACCTCGGTGACGGCCGGGTCGGCGGCGGTGGTCTCCAGGCTGCCGGTGCCGCCCCCGTTGACGAATTCCAGCGGGGCCAGGGCCTGGATCTGCCGGATGGTCTCGCCGCGGCGTTCGGCCAGCTCGGCCGCGCTGAACCGCTGGATCAGGCGCAGGGCCGCGGCCCGCAGCGGCCGTCCCGGCGGCGCGTCGCCCAGGCCGGCGATCTGGGCCTCGTACGACATCGCGCCGGCCAGGGCGAAGCCGGGCCGGGCCAGCACCGTGCGGGCGAACGCGACCGCCTGGTCCGGGGTGTGCAGCGGCGACCGGCGGGCCCCGATGTGCACGGCGGCCCGGCCCGCGAGCGGGCCGCCAGGACGCGTCCAGGTCCAGGCAGATCCGCAGTTCGGGGTGGCCGGAGCCGGCCGCTTCGTCGATCAGGTCCAGCTGGTCGGCCGAGTCGGCCATCAGCGTGATGCTGCGCCGGGCCTGAGCGTCGGCGGCCAGCGAAGCCAGCGCGGCCCGGTCGGCGGTGGGGTAGCCCACCACCAGGTCGTCGCTGGTGCCCTGGGCGCACAGCCACAACGCCTCGCGCAGGGAGTAGCAGAGCAGGCCCGCGTAGCCGGGCCGGGCCAGGACCCGGTCCAGCAGGGCCCGGCAGCGGACCGACTTGCTGGCCACCCGGATCGGGCGTCCGGCCGCGCGGCGGACCAGGTCACCGGCGTTATGGTCGAAGGCGGCCAGGTCGACCACGGCCAGCGGCGGGTCCAGTCCCTTGGTGGCCTGGTCGAGGGCGAACTCGGGTACGGGTGCGGACACGCGCATTACCGCACAGTAGGCCATGGCTGGCGCGGGCAGGAAGACCCGTGGCATGATCTTCCGATGGTGACCGACGGGACCTGGCGCAACTGGGCCGGGAACGTCACCGTCACCCCGGCCCGCTGGCAGCGCCCGGGCAGCACGGCCGAGATCGCGCTGGCCGTGCAGGCCGCGGCGGCCGACGGCCTGACCGTGCACGCGGTCGGCAGCGGGCACTCGTTCACCCCGATCGCGGTGGCGCCGGGGGTGGCCCTGGACCTGTCCGGCTGGACCGGCATCGTGGCCGCGGACACCCGCACCGGGCTGGTCACCGTGCGGTCGGGCACCAGGCTGCGGGAACTCAACGCGGACCTGGACCGGCTCGGCCTGGCCCTGGCCAACCTGGGTGACATCGACGTGCAGACGGTGGCGGGCGCCGTGTCCACCGGCACCCACGGCACCGGGGCCCGGCTGGGCGGGCTGGCCACCCAGATCGAGGCCCTGGAGATGGTGCTGGCCGACGGGTCGGTGGTGGCCTGCTCGGAGCTGGACCGGCCCGACCTGTTCGCGGCGGCCCGGGTCGGCCTGGGCGCGCTGGGCATCATCACCGAGGTCACGCTGCGCTGCGTGCCGTCGTTCGCGCTGGCCGCGCAGGAGGGGCCGGAGCCGGTCGACGACGTGATCGCCCGGTTCGGCGAGCTGGCCGCGGCCCACGACCACTTCGAGTTCTACTGGATCCCGTACGGCCGCAACGCCCTGGTCAAGCGGAACGACCGGCTGCCCGCGGGCCAGGCGCCGGCCCCGCTCAGCGCGGCCCGCCGGTTCTACGAGTACGAGGTGATGGAGAACGCCGGCTTCGGGCTGCTGTGCCGGGCCGGCCGCCGGGCGCCCCGGCTGATCCCGCGGCTGAACCAGGTCACCTCGGCCGCGCTGTCGCGGCGGGCCTACTCCGACCGCTCCTACCGGGTGTTCACCACCCGGCGCCGGGTCCGCTTCGTGGAGTCCGAGTACGCCATCCCGGCCGAGGCCGCGCCCGCGGTCCTGACCGAACTGCGCCGCGAGGTACCCAAGCTGGCCGACCCGGTGATGTTCCCGGTCGAGGTGCGGGTGGCGGCCGAGGACGACATCTGGCTGTCCACGGCCAGCGGCCGGCCCAGCGCCTACATCGCGATCCATCAGTACTGCGGGTTGCCCTACGAGGCTTACTTCGCGTTGTTCGAATCGATCGTGGCCGGGGTGGGCGGCCGTCCGCACTGGGGCAAGATGCACACCCTCGGCGCGGACCGCCTGCGCGAGCTGTATCCCCAATTCCAGGCCTTCGTTCAGATAAGGGACGAGGTCGATCCGGGTGGCCGGTTCACCAACCCGTACCTGGATCGGGTGCTGGGTCCGCCCGGCGGCCGGGCCGGCCGGGCCCGCGTAGGCTGCCGAAAGATACTCCCGTCCAGGAGGTACTGGTGGATCTGTCGTTTCTGCGCTCGCTGCTGGAGAACCCGGGCCCGTTTCTCTCGGTGTACCTGGACGTCTCGGACCCCGGCCGGGGGGTCGACGCCCAGGCGCGGCAGACGCGCTGGCGCGACCTGCGCGAGCAACTGGCCACCGATGACGACGGCGCCGGCACCCTGGACGCGGTGGGCGCGGCGCTGAGCGCGCCGGAGGACTTCGGGGTCCCGGGCGTGGCCGCGTTCGGCACGCACGGCCGGGTGCCGCTGGTGGTCAAGCTGCCCGGCGTACCGGGCCGGGGCCAGGCGGGCTGGAGCTACCTGCCCGACCTGCTGCCGCTGCTGGTGCAGACCCCGCCGCGGCCACCGCACCTGGTGGTGAGCGCGAACCGCGAGGGTGGCCAGGTGCTGGTCATGGGCGGCGCCGCCCATGAAGGCCAGCACAGCGGCGAGGAGCAGCAGGTACAGGGCACCGGCTGGCCGGTACACAAGGTCAAGAGCGGCGGCTGGTCGCAGGACCGCTTCCAGCGCTCGGCCGAGGACGCCTGGGAGACCAACGCCAAGGAACTGGCGTCCGCGGTGGTGCAGGCGGCCAGCGGCCAGCGGCTGGAAGCGGTGATCGTGGCCGGGGACGTCCGGGCCCGTGAGCTGCTGGTGGAAAAGCTTCCGGACGACCTGCGCCGCCAGGTCTTCCTGATCGACCGCGAGCTGCCGGTGGACTCCGATGAGCTGGCCCAGGCCACCGAGGAGGCCCTGCAGCAGTTCGAGGACAACAACGCGCGCGCTCAGCTGGAGACGTTCCGCAACCAGTCCGGGACCGGGCGGGCGGTGGAAGGCCTGGCCGAGACCGTGGCCGCGCTGCGCGACGGCCAGGTGGCCGAGCTGTTCATCGGCGGCCGCTACACCGACGGCGACCGGAACGCCCTGGAGCTGGACTGGGCGTCCCGTCCGGCCTGGGTCGGCCCCGGCCTGGCCGACATCGCCCTGTCCAAGGCCGACCTGCGGGACCGGAACGTGACCGACGTGACCCAGGACCACGTGGGGGCGGCGCTGGTCCGGGCGGCGGTGGGCACCGACGCCCGGCTGTTCGTGGTGCCGCCGGGTGGCCCGGCCGCGGGCGACACGCCGCTGCGCGACGACATCGGCGCGCTGTTGCGGTACGCGGTGCCGGGGGCCTAGGCCTCCCGGCGCAGCACGAAGATCATGCGCCAGGCCTGCCGGTCGGACAGGTCCACGTCGTCGGTGAAGTCGCCGTAGCAGGCGGCGACGCCGAAGCCGCCGGCCAGGCGGACGGCCGCGGTGATCTCGGTGCCGGTCCAGAACCGGTTGGGCACCACGTCGGCCAGGGTCCGGATGCCGGACCCGTCCCGCACGGTGACCTGGACGTGTTCGCGGGTCACCTGCGTGACCGGGTCGATCACGTCCTCGCCGCCGCCCCAGCGGACGTGCACCTGGCGGTCGCCGACCTCGCTGTCCCACTCCGAGCTGGTCCGCGGCACCGGGGTGAGCAGGTCGGCCGGGTGGGCCAGCTCCATGATGTACAGGCCACCGGGGGCGACGGCCCGGCTCACCGCGGCCAGGTGGGCGACCATGTCGTCCAGGGTCAGCAGGTGACAGGCCGAGTTCAGCATGGTGATGGCCAGGTCCACCGGCTGGCAGGTGAAGTCCCGCATGTCGGCCTGGACCACGTCCAGCTTCAGCCCACCGGCTGTGCTCTTTTCCCGGGCCCGGGCGCACATGGCCGCGCTCAGGTCCAGCGCGGTCACCGGGACGCCGCGGCGGGCGAACTCCAGCGCGTGGTCGGCCGGGCCGGCCGCCAGTTCCAGGACCGAGCCGGGCCGGTCCGGGCCGGCGTGCCGGCTGTACCAGCGCTCCAGCGCGTCCACCTCGCCGCCGACCTCACGGTAGGCGCAGGCCAGCTCGTACAGCTCGGGCTCGTCGTAGATTCCAGTCACCGGCCCATTGTGCCGGAGGCGCAGATAGCGCTGTGCCGGAGGCGCAGGGGTAGCAGGGTCCGGCGCTAGCCGGACGGGGTGTTCCTGCGGCAAACTGGCCGCATGATGACCGAGACCCAGGCCCTCACCGCGCTGGCCAGGGAGGACCCTGAGGCGGCGGACGAGGCCAAGGCGGCCCTGGGCTGGCTGACCAACGGCGCGGGCCTGGAGACTGTCTCGCAGCTCAAGCTGCAGGAATTCGTGTGGTACGCGCTGCCGGTCAAGTGGCCGATGACCACCGGTGAGCTCATCGCGGTGACCCGGGCCCTGGGCCGGCTGTTCACCATGGTCGGCATGGAGCGTTACGCCGAGGTGTGCCTGTCCCCCGGCACCGAGCAGATCCTGACCGCGTACGGGCAGGGTCACGACGCCGGCATCGCCGCCTACGCCCAGGCGGTGGAGAACTCCAGCACCGCCCCGCCCGACACCGCCCTGCTGGCCTGGGGTTCGGTCATGGGCCCGGACGAGCGGGCCGCCTACGACGCCTGCGCGGCAGCAGTGGAGCTGGCCATCGCCTCGCGTGAGCTGGCCGCGGGGGCCCGGGGCTGGCGAGCCAAGCGGACCGCGCTGATCGACCGCTGGCTGACCGCGCCGCCGCCCGCCCCGGTCACCCCCGAGGGCGGCCGGCACCGGGCCGGCGCCCACCACGCGCCCGGGGTCAGCGACACCTGGCTGGCCCGGATCCACACCGAGCGGATGGACGCCTGGGCCAACAGCCGTCCCGGCGAGCGGTCCCGGCTGGCCGCCGCGGTGCTGCCGCGGCTGCTGGAGGAGACCGTGCCGCCGGACAACGCCCTGCCCACCCTGGGCTGGCTGCTCAGCCACGCCGACGTGGGGCTCAAGCTGACCGCCCGCTACTACATCCCGCCCGCGGTCATCACCGAGGCGGTCGAGGAGTTCGGCTGGCGTGAGCAGCTGCCGGGCGCGTTGCGCCAGGAACTGGACGTGTTCCCGCTGCACACCCTGCGCGGCCTGGCCCAGGGTGAAATGGGCGCGATCCGGCGGGCCGGGACCAGCCTGGTGCTGACCAGGACCGGGCGGCTGATGGCCGAGGACCCGGCGGTCCGGTGGCGGATCGGCACCGCCGCCCTGATCGGCGCCGACGACGGGCCGCGGCCGGACTTCGCGGTGGCCGTGCGCGAGGCGAGCCTGCTGTTTCTCCTGGTCAGCGGGCCCGCCGGGTACGAGGAGCTGACCCGTCATCTGACCCGGATCCATACCGAAGAAGGCTGGTCATCGCGGGGCCGGGCCGACCTGAGCGACGCGGTCCGGCGTGAGATTCACGGCCTGCGGCACCGGCTGTGGGCGCTGCACCTGCTGTACACCGAGCGGGCGTCCCGGGAGCCACTGACGCTGACCGAGACCGGGGTGTACGCGGCCCTGGCCGCGCTGCGGTCCCGGGCCCGTGGCCCGCGCCACCACGTCGGCCTGGGCTAGAAGAAGGAAGACCGCAGCGGCGGGTAGCCGACGTAGTTCTCGGCCAGGGTGGTGGCCGCCGCCCGCGAGCTGACCACGTACCGCAGTTGTGACTGCATGAGCTGCTCGTCCATGCCGTCCCCGGCCACGTGCAGCATGCTGGTCATCCACCAGGAGAAGTGACTGGCCCGCCAGACCCGGTCCAGGCAGGTGTCGGAGTAGGCGTCGGCCCGGCCGGTGTCGCCGCGGGTGGTCAGGTCGATGAGCGCGTCGGCCAGCACGGTCACGTCGGCCACGGCCAGGTTGAGGCCCTTGGCCCCGGTGGGCGGGACGATGTGGGCCGCGTCCCCGGCCAGGAACAGCCGGCCCGAGCGCATCGGGGCGGCCACGAAGCTGCGCATCGGCGTGACCGACTTCTCGGTGATCGGCCCCTCCTTGAGCTCCCAGCCCGGGACCTCGAAGCGGGTCTTCAGCTCGGCCCAGATCCGGTCGTCGGGCCAGCCGGCGATGTCCTCGTCGGCCGGCACCTGCAGATAGATCCGGCTGACCTGCGGCGATCGCATCGAGTGGAGCGCGAAGCCGTGCGGGTGGCGGCAGTAGATGAGCTCGTCGGTGGACGGCGGCACCTCGGCCAGGATGCCGAGCCAGCCGAACGGGTAGTTCCGCTCGGCCACGGTCAGCAGGCCGTCCGGGCAGGGCCGGGCGGGCGATGCCGTGGAAGCCGTCGCAGCCCGCGATCGCGTCGCAGACCACCTCGTGCCGCTGGCCGCTGGCGTCGGTGTAGCGGAGCACCGGGCGGTCGGTGTCGGTGTCGGCGACCTCGCTGTCGGTGACGTCGAAGTGCAGCGCGGCTCCGGCCGCGGTCCGGGCCGCGATCAGGTCCTTGACGATCTCGGTCTGGGCGTAGATCGTCACCGTGCGGCCGCCGGCCAGATCCCGGAAGTCCAGGTGGTGCCGCTCCCCCGCGAACTGCAGGTAGATCCCGCCGTGCTCCAGGCCTTCGCGGTCCAGCCGGGCACCGAGCCCGGCCGCCCGGAGCAGCCGGACCGTGCCGTCCTCCAGCAGCCCGGCCCGCTGCCGGGCCTCGCAGTAGGCCCGGCTGCGGTTCTCGACCAGCACCGAGTCGACGCCGCGCAGGGCCAGCAGATGCGACAGGAGCAGGCCGGCCGGGCCGGCGCCGACGATACCGACCTGGGTCCGTTCGGTGGTCACGCCCGGGGGCATCAGAACGGGTACGGCGTGATGTCGCCGCGGATCGTGACCCACCTGGTCTCGGTGAAGGCGTCGAGGTTGGCGGTGCCGCCGAAGCGGGCTCCGGTGCCGGACGCGAGCAGGCCGCCGAACGGGATGTTGGGCTCGTCGTCGACGGTCTGGTCGTTGATGTGCACGATCCCGGTCGGGATCTTGCGGGACAGGTCCAGGCCGCGCATGACGTCGCGGGTCAAGATGCCGAGCGAGAGGCCGTACTCGCTGTCGGCGGCGAGCTTGGCCGCGTCCTCGGCGGTGGCGAACGGCACCACCGGCGCCACCGGGCCGAACACCTCGCTGGCGTAGGCGGGCATCTGCGGCGAGACGTCGGCCAGCACCGTGGGCCGGTAGAACAGCCCCTCGTAGGTGCCGCCCGCGGCCAGCCGGGCCCCGGCATCCACGGTCGCGGTGACCAGGGCGTGCACCTTGTCCCGCTGGCCCGCGTCGATGATCGGGCCCAGCGCGACCTGCTCGGTGGCCGGGTCGCCGACCGGCAGGTGGCCGGCCTTGTCGGCCAGCCGGCTCACGTACTCGTCGTACACGGCCTCCTGGACCAGGTGCCGCCCGGTGGTCATGCAGATCTGGCCCTGGTGCAGGAACGAGCCCCAGGCCCCGGCCGACGCGGCCCGGTCCAGGTCGGCGTCGTCCAGCACGATCAGGGCCGAGTTGCCGCCCAGCTCCAGGTGCACCCGCTTGAGGTGGCGGGCGGCCAGTTCGCCGACCCGGCGGCCCGCGGCGGTGGAACCGGTGAACGAGACGACCCGGACGGCCGGCTCGGTGACCACGGCCTCGCCCACGTCGACGCCGCCCGGCAGCACGTGCAGCAGCCCCTCGGGCAGCCCCGCTTCCTCGAACACCCGGGCCAGCACGACCCCACCGGACACGGCGGTGCGCGGGTCGGGCTTGAGGATGACCGCGTTGCCCAGGGCCAGCGCCGGGGCGACCGAGCGGATGGCCAGGATCTGCGGGAAGTTGAACGGCGCGATCACCCCGACCACGCCGACCGGGACCCGTTCGCTGTAGCTGAGCCGGGGCTGCTCACTGGGCAGCAGCTCGCCGTAGGGCCGGGACGGCAGGGTGGCCGCCTCGAAGATCTCCTCGGTGGCCACGTGGGTCTCGAACTGCATGGCGGGCGGGATCTTGCCCATCTCCCGGATGCCCCACGGCTCGATCTCGCTGGCCGCGGCCAGCCACAGGTCCCCGGCCCGGCGCAGGATGGCCTGGCGTTCGGTGTGCGGCTTGGCCGCCCAGCTGACCTGGGCGGCCGCCGCGATCTGGGCCGCCCGGGCCACGTCGGCCGGGGTGGCCAGGCCGACCCGGCCGATCTCCTGGCCGGTGGCGGGCTCGGTGACGGCGGCGTCCCCGCCGCTGCCCGCGGTCCAGCCGCCCAGGAAGACCTGGCCCCGCCACGCTGACTCGTCCATGAGTGCCATGACCGCTCCGACCTGTTGTCCGAAACCGGATGTTCGTTCTACGAACGACGGTGCTGAGGGCGAACTTAGGACGCGGGCGCGGGTGGTGTCAAAGCAGGGCCACGGCTATGTTCATGGTGTGCGCACAGCGAACGGCGGGAACAGCGGCCACGGCGTCCGCGACGCGGATTTCATCCAGTCGCTGGAGCGCGGGCTGGCCGTCATCCGGGCCTTCGACGCTGAGCACGCCAAGCTGAGCCTGTCCGAGGTGGCGGCCAGCACCGGGCTGAGCCGGGCCGCGGCCCGGCGCTTCCTGCACACCCTGGTCAACCTGGGTTACATGCGGATGGACGGCGGCCAGTTCTCGCTGCGGCCCAAGATCCTGGAGCTGGGCTACGCCTACCTGTCCAGCCTGTCGCTGCCCGAGGTGGCCATGCCGCACCTGGAGCAGCTGGTCGAACAGGTCCGGGAGTCCTCGTCCGTGTCCCAGCTGGACGGGGACGACGTGGTCTACATAGCCCGGGTGCCGACCCGGCGGATCATGACCGTGGCCATCAGCGTCGGCACCCGGTTCCCGGCCTACGCCACCTCCATGGGCCGGGTGCTGCTGGCCGACCGCCCGGACGACTGGCTGGACGGCTACCTGGCCTCGGTGACCCTGGCCCCGCTGACCTCGCACACCATCGCCAGCCCGCACGCGCTGCGGGCCGAGCTGGCCACCATCCGCGAGCAGGGCTGGGCCCTGGTCGACCAGGAACTGGAGGAGGGGCTGCGGTCGGTGGCGGCGCCGATCCGGGACGGCGACGGCCGGGTCATCGCCGCCGCCAACGTGTCCACCCACGCGGGCCGGCGCAGCGTCGCCGAGGTCATCCAGGACCTGCTGGAACCGCTGCTGCGCACCGCGCGGGCCATCGAGACCGACCTGCGCCAGGCCTCCGGGCCGGCCGGCGGTGCGCCCCGAGCGGCCGGCCAGCGCGCGGCGCAGCCGGTAACACCAGTCCGGAACTGACACACTTGTCCCGTGCAGACTCTGGTTATTGATCACCCGCTGGTCACCCACAAGCTCACCGCCCTGCGTGACGTGGCCACCGAGACCGCGACGTTCCGGCGGCTGGCCGACGAGCTCGTCACCCTGCTCGCCTACGAGGCGACCCGAGAGGTCCGGGTGCAGCCGGTCACCGTCCGGACCCCGCTCGGCGACGCGGCCGGGGTCAAGATCGGCAACCCGCCGCCGCTGATCGTGCCGGTGCTGCGGGCCGGCATCGGCATGCTGGACGGCATGATCCGGCTGCTGCCCATGGCCGATGTCGGGTTCGTCGGGCTGGTCCGCGACGACGAGTCGCTGGTCGCGTCGACCTACGCGGACCGGATCCCGGCCGACCTGACCGGCCGGGAGGCGTTCGTGCTGGACCCCATGCTGGCCACCGGCGGGACCCTGCAGACGGTGATCGCCATGCTGGTCGAGCGCGGGGCCACCTCGGTCACCGCGGTGGCGCTGCTGGCCGCGCCGGAGGGGATCGCCCGGCTGGAGAAGGCCTTCGGCGAGCAGTCCGGCCCGCCGGTCCGGGTCGTCACCGCCGCCGTCGACGAGCGCCTGGACGAGCACGGCTACATCTACCCCGGCCTCGGCGACGCCGGCGACCGCCTGTTCGGCCAGGTCTAGCGGGGCGGCTAGAGGTCGAGGAGGGCGTCCAGGCCGACGGTGAGGCCGGGGGGGAGGGTGCCGATCTTCCGGGCGGCCAGGAGGACGCCGGGCATGAAGGAGGCGCGGTCCAGGGAGTCGTGGCGGATGGTGAGGGTCTCACCGTGGCCGCCGAGCAGGACCTCCTGGTGGGCGACCAGGCCGGCCACCCGGACCGAGTGGACGTGGATGCCGTCCACGGTCGCGCCGCGGGCGCCGGGCAGCTCAGAGGTTGTACTGTCGCGCGGGAGGCCCAGGCCGGCCTGCTTGCGGGCGTCCGCGATCAGGCCGGCCGTGCGCAGGGCGGTGCCGGACGGCGCGTCGGCCTTGCCGGCGTGGTGCAGCTCGATGACCTCGGTGGAGTCGAAGAACCGGGCCGCCTGGGCCGCGAAGCGCATCATCAGCACGGCCCCGACCGAGAAGTTGGGCGCGACCAGCACCCGGACCTCGGGCGCGGCCGCCAGCCAGTCCCGGACCTGAGCCAGCCGCTCGTCGCCGAACCCGGAGGTGCCGACCACGGTGTCCAGGCCGTGGTCGATGCACCAGCGCAGGTTGTCCAGGACCGCACCCGGGTGGGTGAAGTCCACCACCACGTCGCAGCCGGTCAGGGCGTCCCTGGGGTCGCCCTCGTCGACCTCGGCGGCGACGGTCAGGTCGTCCGCCTCGGTCACGGCCTGGACGACCGTACTGCCCATCCGGCCCCGGGCGCCCAGCACTCCCACCGTGGTCATGGTCAGCCCCTCGCGTCAGCCCAGGGCGGCCGAGAACTGGTCGGCGTCGTCGAACGGGCCGACCACGGCCAGGGCCTTGGGCCGCCCGAGCACCTCGGCGGCGACGGCCCGGATGTCGTCGTGGGTGACCGCCTCGATCGCGGCCAGCGTCTCCTCGACCGGCTCCAGCCGCGGGTAGACCAGCTCGGACTTGCCGATCCGGCTCATCCGGGAGGACGGGTCCTCCAGGCCGAGCACGATCGAGCCGCGCATCTGGCCCTTGCCCCGCTCCAGCTCGTCGTCGGTCAGGCCGCCGGACAGCAGCTTCTCGACCTCGCTGGTGCAGATGGACAGCACGTCGTCGGCCTTGGACGGCAGGCAGCCGACGTAGATGCCCCACATGCCGGTGTCGGCGTTCTGGGACCCGAAGCTGTAGACCGAGTAGGCCAGCCCGCGCTTCTCCCGGATCTCCTGGAACAGCCGGGAGGACATGCCGCCACCCAGGGCCGCGTTCAGCACGCCCAGGGCGTACCGGCGGTCATCGGTGCGGGCCAGGCCCTCGCAGCCGAGCACCAGGTTGGCCTGCTCGATGCCCCGCGACACCAGCCGCAGGCCGGTGCCGGCCGTGTGGCCGTGGCTGGCGTACTCGCCGCTGAGCCGGGGCGGGGCGGGCTCGGCGCCGGGCTTGAGCGCGGCGCCGAACGCCTCGGACACCTGCGCGACCAGGTCGTCGTGGTCCAGGCTGCCCGCGGCCGCCACCACCAGGTGATCCGGGCTGTACCGGGCCTGGTAGTGCTCGAAGATCTGGTCCCGGGTGATCGCGTTGATCGAATCCACCGTGCCCAGCACGGGACGGCCGAGCGGGGTGTCACCGAACAGCTGGGCGGCGAACGCCTCGTGCACGGTGTCGGTGGGATCGTCGTCGTTCATGGCGATCTCTTCCAGCACCACGTTGCGCTCGGCGTCCACGTCCTGCGGGCTGATCACCGAGTTGGTGACCATGTCGGACAGGATGTCGGTGGCCAGCGGCAGGTCGGCGTCGAGCACCCGCGCGTAGTAGCAGGTGTACTCCTTCGTGGTGAAGGCGTTCATCTCGCCGCCGACCGCGTCCATCTCCGCGGAGATGTCCAGCGCGGTCCGTCGCCTGGTGCCCTTGAACAGCAGGTGCTCCAGGTAGTGGGTGGCACCCTCGTGCCGGGCGTTCTCGTCGCGGGAACCGACCCCGACCCAGATGCCGAGCGCGGCGGACCGCACGGCGGGCAGCGTCTCGGTAACGACACGCAGCCCGCCGGGCAGGACGGTCCGCCGGACGGTGGCACCGTCGTCAGCAGAAAAGGCACTCACTAGTCGCGCGGTCCCCGGCTGCGCTGGCGGGTCCGGTGCGAGCCGTCCCCACCCCGGTCGCCACGGTCACCGCGGGGCCCGCGGTCGCCGTCGCTGTGGCCGCCGGACAGGTCCTCGCCGGCCGCCTCACGCTCGACCACCTCGACCGGGACCAGCGACAGCTTGCCGCGGTCGTCGATCTCGCGGATCTCGACCTGAATCTTGTCGCCGACGTGGACGACGTCGTCGATGTTCTCGATCCGCTTGCCGCCGTGCAGCTTGCGGATCTGGGTGATGTGCAGCAGGCCGTCCCTGCCGGGCAGCAGCGACACGAAGGCACCGAACGTGGTGGTCTTGACCACCGTGCCCAGGAACCGCTCGCCGACCTCGGGCATGTGCGGGTTGGCGATCGAGTTGATCGCGTTCCGCGCGGCCTCGGCCGACGGGCCGTCGGTGGCGCCGACGTAGATCGTGCCGTCGTCCTCGATGGTGATCTCGGCCCCGGTGTCGTCCTGGATCGAGTTGATCATCTTGCCCTTGGGCCCGATGACCTCACCGATCTTGTCGACCGGCACCTTGAGGGTCAGGATCCGCGGCGCGTACGGGCTCATCTCACCCGGCGCGGAGATCGCCCCGGCCATCACGTCGAGGATGGTCAGCCGGGCCGCGCGGGCCTGGGTCAGCGCCGCGGCCAGCACCGAGGCGGGGATGCCGTCGAGCTTGGTGTCCAGCTGCAGGGCGGTGATCACGTCCTGGGTGCCGGCCACCTTGAAGTCCATGTCGCCGAAGGCGTCCTCGGCCCCGAGGATGTCGGTCAGCGTCACGTACTCGCCGCCCTCGTGGATCAGGCCCATGGCGATGCCCGCGACCATGCCCTTCAGCGGGACGCCCGCGTCCAGCAGCGCCATGGTCGAGGCGCAGACCGAGCCCATCGAGGTGGATCCGTTGGAGCCGATCGCCTCGGACACCTGGCGGATCGCGTACGGGAACTCCTCGCGCATCGGCAGCACCGGGATCAGGGCCCGCTCGGCCAGGGCGCCGTGCCCGATCTCGCGCCGCTTGGGCGAGCCGACCCGGCCGGTCTCACCGGTCGAGTAGGGCGGCATGTTGTAGTTGTGCATGTAGCGCTTGGTGCGCTCCGGGTTGAGCGTGTCGATCATCTGCTCCATCCGGAGCATGTTCAGCGTGGTGACCCCCAGGACCTGGGTCTCACCCCGCTGGAACAGGGCCGAGCCGTGCACCCGGGGCAGCACGTGGGTCTCCGCCGACAGCTGGCGGATGTCGGCCAGGCCGCGGCCGTCGATGCGCAGGCCCTCGCGGATGATCCGCTCCCGGACCAGCTTCTTGGTCAGCGACCGGAACGCGGCGCTGATCTCCTTGTCCTTGTCCCCGAACCGGTCGGCCAGCCGCTCCTTGGCCAGGGCCTTGACCCGGTCGGTCTCGGACTCACGCTCGGCCTTGCCCGCGATCGTCAGCACCTTGGCCAGCTCGTCGGAGAACTCGCTGGCGACGGCCTCGTAGACGTCCTCGGTGTAGTCGAGGAAGATCGGGAACTCCTGGGTCGGCTTGGCCGCCTGGGACGCCACCTGCTGCTGCGTCTCGCACAGCACCTTGATGAACGGCTTGGCCGCGTCGAGGCCCTGGGCCACGATCTCCTCGGTCGGCGCGACCGCGCCGCTGCCCTCGGTGGCCAGCAGGCCCAGCGTCTTCGGGGTGGACTCGGCCTCGACCATCATGATCGCGACGT
Organism: uncultured Actinomycetes bacterium; assembly: GCA_963828445.1. Lineage (GTDB taxonomy): Bacteria > Actinomycetota > Actinomycetes > Streptosporangiales > Streptosporangiaceae > Bog-532. Next base: position 551,116 of record CAWHFP010000009.1, on the reverse strand, counting down.
CGCCGCTCTCGGTGACCCGGCCCGCGACCACCATGTCGAAGGTGGCCTCGTCGAGCTGGGAGTGGTTCGGGAAGCCGACCCACTGGCCCTTGATCAGCGCCACCCGCACCCCGCCGATCGGGCCGGAGAACGGCAGCCCGGAGATCTGCGTCGACAGCGAGGCGGCGTTGATGGCCACCACGTCGTACAGGTGTTCCGGGTTCAGGGACAGGATCGTCTCGACGACCTGGACCTCGTTGCGCAGGCCCTTCACGAACGACGGCCGGAGCGGCCGGTCGATCAGGCGGCAGGTGAGGATGGCGTCCTCGGACGGCCGTCCCTCGCGGCGGAAGAACGAGCCGGGGATCCGGCCCACCGCGTACATCTTCTCTTCCACGTCCACGGTGAGCGGGAAGAAGTCGAAGCCCTCTCGGGGCTGCTTGCCCGCCGTGGTGGCGGACAGGATCACGGTGTCGTCGTCCAGCGTGACGACGCAGGACCCAGCGGCCAGCTTGGCCAGTTTGCCGGTTTCGAACCGGATCTTGTGGGAGCCGAATTCACCGTTGTCGATCACGGCTTCGGCGCTGTACACACCCTCCACGGGTGGGCCTCCTTGCGGTCGATCCCGTGGGCCCGTGGCGATGCGACGGCGCGGCCGGGGCGTAAGTCTGCCCAGCGGCCGGTCTTCGATTGAAGCCCCCGGCTCTGTCCGCGAAGGGGCGGACCCGAGGACCACTACCGAGGACCGGCCCGTCGCTCGGCACCGGGACCCGGGATGTCTGTTGTGCTATGTAGTTGAGCGGCCGGGGCGAGCGTGGCGCCCGCCCCAGCCGGGCAGAAGAAAGTTACCGGCGCAGACCGAGGCGCTCGATAAGCGCACGGTAGCGGGTGATGTCCTTCTTGGCCAGGTACTTGAGCAGCCGGCGGCGGCGCCCCACCAGGAGCAGCAGGCCACGGCGGCTGTGGTGATCATGCTTGTGCACCTTGAGGTGCTCGGTCAGGTCGTTGATCCGGCGGGTCAGCAGCGCAACCTGGACTTCCGGCGAACCGGTGTCACCCTCAGCGGTCGCGTGGTCCGCCATGATCTCCTTCTTCACGGCGTTATCGAGCGGCACGTGGCTCCTTAGGTCATTCGTTGGTGAGTCTGAGGACCGCCGCGAACCGCGGCAGAGTTGGTCCCCTGGGCCGCCGCATGAGGGTGCAGCAGACCCGCCGGCGTACGCCAGCAACATTTAAAGCTATCACGGGGTGAGCAGTTCCCGGGCCCGGTCGACGTCGCGGTGCATCTGGGCCACCAGGTCGTCCACGGAGCCGAAACGCTCGGTGCCGCGCAGCCGGGCCACGAAGTCGATGGCCACGTGCGCGCCGTACAGGTCGAGGTCGTCACGGTCCAGGGCGTAGGCCTCGACCGTGCGCTCGGCCTCGCCGAAGGTGGCGTTGGGCCCGACCGAGATGGCGGCCGGCCAGCGGCCGTCCTCGGCCCCGTCGGCGTCCAGGCTGACCAGCCAGCCCGCGTAGATGCCGTCGCCGGGGATGGCGGTGTGGGGCGGGCTCTCCAGGTTGGCGGTGGGGAAGCCCAGCTGGCGGCCGCGCATGTGACCGCGGTAGACGATGCCCTCGACCCGGTGCGGGCGGCCCAGTTCCTGGGCCGCGGTGGCCACGTCGCCGGCCTCCAGCCGCTCCCGGATGTAGGTCGAGGAGATCGTCACCCCGCCGTCGGCCAGCAGCGGCACGCCCTCGGTGCTGAAGTCGTACTTCTCCCCCAGCGTGGCCAGCAGCGGCACGTCGCCGGCGGCCCGGTGGCCGAACCGGAAGTCCTCCCCCACCACCACGGCCGCGGCGTGCAGCCGGTCGACCAGCACCATGCGGACGAACTCGTCCGGGCCGAGCTGGGAGAACTCGTAGGTGAAGGGCAGCATGCAGACGGCGTCGGCGCCCAGCCCGGCCAGCAGCTCGGCGCGGCGCCGGGCGGTGGACAGGAACGGCGGGTGCGAGCCGGGCCGCACCACCTCGTCCGGGTGCGGGTCGAACGTGACCACCACCACCGGGAGGTTCCCGGCGGCCAGCTCGACCGCCCGGGCGACGATGCGCTGATGGCCCCGGTGCACGCCGTCGAACACGCCGATGGTGACGACGGACGCGCCCCAGTCGTCGGGCACCTCGTCCAGCCCGTACCAGCGGTGCACGTTCGCTCCTTCGTTTGATCGGGTCCCCTGGTGTCCAAGGGTGCCACGCGCGTGCTCAGGGCACGAACACGGCCAGCGGCCGGGTCCGGCCGTCCTCCTCCTGCATCAGGGCGATGAGCGACCCGTCCGGGCCGAAGACCGCGGCCGGCGACCCGGCCGACGGCAGCGTGGCCGGGGGCAGGCGCCCGCCGTGCGCCACCAGCCGGGACTGGTCCTCGGTCAGGTCGAGCCGGGGGAACGCGGCCGCGGCCGCTTCGGCCAGCGGGGTGACCGTGAACTCGCCGGCCAGCTCGTCCAGGGTGCGCGCGTCCTCGATCCGGTAGCTCCCGGACCGGGTCCGGCGCAGCTTGGTCAGGTGGCCCCCGGTGCCCAGCGCCTGGCCCAGGTCGCGGGCCAGGGCCCGGACGTAGGTGCCGCTGGAGCAGGTGACCGTGGCCTCCAGGTCGAGGATGTCGCCGTCGGCGTCGCTGGGGCGGACCAGCGCGGTGATGTCGAACTCGTGCACGGTGACCGGGCGGGCGGCCAGTTCCGGGGCCTGGCCGTCCCGGGTCAGCTTGTACGCGCGCTGGCCGCCGACCTTGATCGCGCTGATCCCCGGCGGGACCTGCTCGATCGGGCCGGTCAGCGCGGCCACCGCGGTCGCGATCCCGTCCTGCGTCACCCGGGCGGCGCCCGGCGCGGCCGTGATCTCACCCTCGGCGTCGTCGGTGCTGGTGGCCTGGCCGAGCCGGATGGTGGCCCGGTACTGCTTGTCGGCCAGGGTCAGATGACCGAGCAGCCGGGTCGCCTTCTCCACCCCGACGACCAGCACCCCGGTGGCCATGGGGTCCAGGGTGCCGGCGTGCCCGACCTTCCGGGTCCCGGCCAGGCGCCGGATCCGGGCCACCACGTCGTGCGAGGTCATCCCGGCCGGCTTGTCGACCAGGACCAGGCCGCCCGGCGCGGAGCGCCCGTCGAGGGTACGGCGGGCGGTCACTCGTCCTCGTCGTCGGTGGCCGGGTGGCGGTACGGGTCGGCGTCCCCGGCCGGCTCGGCACCCTCCCGCACCCGGGCCAGGTCCTGGTCCGCCTGCCGGGCCCGGTCGACCAGGTCCTCGATGTGCCGGACGTTGTCGGGCACGGCGTCGGCCACGAAGGTCACCGACGGGGTGTGCCGCAGGCCGGTCTGCTTGCCGACCTCGGACCGGATCACCCCGGTCGCGCTGGCCAGGGCGGCGGCGCTGTCGGCCTGCTGCTCGGGCGAGCCGAACACGGTGTAGAACACCGTCGCCTCGCGCAGGTCGTTGGTCAGCCGGGCCTCGGTGACGGTGACAAAGCCCAGCCGGGGATCTTTGATCCGCGTCTCCAGCATCTCGGCCACGATCTGGGCGATCCGGTCGCCGAGACGGCGTGCGCGGGCGGCGTCCACCATGTCCGTCAGTCCTCGGTTTCTTCTTCTGTGAACAGCCGCTGCCGGGCCGACAGCAGCTCGATCTCGGGGTGCCCGGCCACCAGCCGCTCACACGCGTCCAGAACTTCGGTGGCGTGAGCGGCGGTGCCCGACACCACCGCCAGGCCGATCTCGGCCCGGCGGTGCAAATCCAGGTGCCCGGTCTCGGCCACGGACACCCCGGGGTGGCGGCGCCGCAGTTCGGCCACGAGCGGCCGGACCACGGAACGCTTCTGCTTCAGCGACCGGACGTCGCCGAGCAGGACGTCCAGGGTCAGCGCGGCGACGTACACGCCGCGCCGACCCCGGGCCGCCTGAGCACAACCGGCCGGGACGACATCAGGCCCGCGGCTTCTCCCGCATCTCGAACGTCTCGATGACGTCCTCGACCTTGATGTCGTTGTAGCCGATGCCGATACCGCACTCGAAGCCCTCGCGGACCTCGGTCACGTCGTCCTTGAACCGGCGGAGCGACTCGACCGTGAGGTTGTCCGAGATGACCACGCCGTCCCGGATGAGGCGGGCCTTGCTGTTCCGGTTGATCGTGCCGGACCGGACGATGGAACCGGCCACGCTGCCGATCCGCGGCACCCGGAACACCTCCCGGATCTCGGCCGTGCCCAGCTGGACTTCCTCGAACTCCGGCTTGAGCATGCCCTTGAGCGCGGCTTCCACCTCGTCGATCGCCTGGTAGATGACCGAGTAGTAGCGGATGTCGACGCCCTCGCGCTGAGCCAGCTCGCCGGCCCGGCCCGCAGGCCGGACGTTGAAGCCGATGATCACCGCGTCCGAGGCGATGGCCAGGTTGACGTCGTCCTGGGTGATGGCACCGACCCCGCGGCCGATGACCCGCAGGCCGACCTCCTCGCCGACGTCGAGCTGGAGCAGCGCATCCTCCAGGGCCTCCACCGAACCGGAGACGTCGCCCTTGATGATGAGCAGCAGATCTTCGCGCTCGCCCGCCTTGAGGACCGACTCGAGGTCCTCGAGCGTGACCCGCCGCCGCCCCTTCACGAACTGGGCGGTGCGCTCGCGCGCCTCGCGCCGCTCGGCGATCTGCCGGGCCATCCGGTCGTCGTTGACGACCAGGAAGTTGTCACCCGCGCCGGGGACGGAGCTCAGGCCGAGCACCTGCACCGGACGGGACGGTGGCGCCTCGTCCACCGGGTCGCCGTTCTCGTCCAGCATGGCCCGCACGCGCCCGAAGGCGTCGCCGCAGACGATCGAGTCGCCCACGTGCAGCGTGCCCCGCTGAACCAGCACGGTCCCGACCGGGCCGCGGCCCTTGTCCAGGTGCGCCTCGATCGCGATGCCCTGGGCGTCCTGGTCCGGGTTGGCCCGCAGGTCCAGCTCGGCGTCGGCGGTCAGGATGACCGCCTCGAGCAGGTTGTCGAGGCCGATGCCCTTGGTCGCCGACACGTCGACGAACTGGGTCTGGCCACCGAACTCCTCCGCCACCAGGCCGTACTCGGTGAGCTGGGCCCGGACCCGCTGCGGGTCGGCGCCCTCCTTGTCCACCTTGTTCACGGCGACCACGATCGGCACCCCCGCCGCCTGGGCGTGGTTGAGCGCCTCCGTGGTCTGCGGCTTCACACCGTCGTCGGCCGCCACGACCAGGACCACCAGGTCGGTGGTCTCGGCGCCGCGGGCTCGCATGGCGGTGAACGCCTCGTGACCCGGGGTGTCGATGAAGGTGATCTTCCGCTCGTCGCCATCGACCTCGGTGGCGACCTGGTAGGCGCCGATGTGCTGGGTGATGCCACCCGCCTCGCGGGCCACCAGGTTGGTGTGCCGGATCGCGTCCAGCAGCTTGGTCTTACCGTGGTCGACGTGACCCATGACGGTCACCACCGGCGGCCGGGCCACCAGGGCCTCGTCGCCGCCCTCGTCCTCACCGAACTCGATGTCGAACGACTCCAGCAGCTCCCGGTCCTCTTCCTCCGGGGAGACCACCTGGATGTTGTAGTTGAGCTCGGCGCCCAGCAGCTGGAGCGTCTCGTCGTTCACGGACTGGGTCGCGGTCACCATCTCACCGAGGTGGAACATGACCTGGACCAGCGACGCCGGGTTGGCGCCGATCTTGTCCGCGAAGTCGGCCAGCGAGGCACCACGGGACAGCCGGATGACCTGCCCGTTGCCGCGCGGAACCTGCACGCCGCCAACGCTCGGGGCCTGCATGTTGTCGAACTCCTGGCGACGCTGCCGCTTCGACTTGCGGGCCCGGCCCGGACGGCCACCGGGACGCCCGAAGGCGCCCTGCGTGCCACTCCGGCCGCGGCCACCGCCACCGGGACGAGCCGGGGCGCCCATGCCCGGACGGGCACCGCCGCCGCCACCGGGACCGCCGCCACCCGGACGGCCACCGCCGCCACCAGGGACGGCCACCGCCGCCACCGGGACGGGCACCAGGCCCGCCACGGCCGCCGCCCGCGGGGGCGCCACGGCCACCGGGGCCACCACCAGGGCCGCCACGACCCGGACCGGACGAGGCCGGCCGGGACGGCATGTTCATCGGGCTCGGCCGGGGACCGCCGGGACGCGGGCCACCCGGACGCGGGCCACCGTCGCCACCGGGACGACCGGGACGGTCGCCCTGCGGACGGCCGGGGCCGGGCCGCGGGCCGCCGCCGGCGGGCGCACCCGGACGCGGGCCACCCTGACCGCCCTGACCCGAAGGAGCAGGCCGGCTGGGTGCCGCCGGGGTCGCGCCCATACCGGTGGGCGTCGAGCTGAACGGGTTGTTACCCGGCCGCGGGCCGGGACGCGGGGCATTGCGCGGCCCGCCCGGGCGCGGCGACCCACCGGGACGCTGGCCACCGCCGGCCTGGCCACCGCGGCCGGAAGCCGGCTGCTGCGGGGCGTGCGGGACCGACGGCCGGGGACCGGGTCGCGGCGCCCCGCCACCGGGAGCACCGCCGCCACTGGGAGCACCGGCGTCGGCGCCGCCGCTGGGGGCGCTGGGCGCGTCCGGCCGCGACGAACCCGGAACCGGCGGCACCGGGCGCGCCGTGGCCTGGCCTGGTTCGGCCGGAGCCGTGGCCGCGGCCTGCGGCGTGTCCAGCCGCTCGGCGGACGGAGTACTGGGCGCACCCGCGCTGGGAGATGCCCCCGCGGGTGCGCTGGCACTGGGACTGGCACTGGGGGCGGGCGACGGCGCGCTGGGCCGGGGCCCGGGGCGGGCCTGCCCGTTGCCGTTGCCATTGCCGTTGCCGGACGGCCGTGGGCCCGGGCGCGCCGAAGCGCCGCCGTTGGACCGGCCACCGGACTTGCTGCCCCCTTCGGGGCCAAAAGCTTCCTTGAGCCTGCGCACGACCGGCGCCTCGATCGTCGAGGACGCCGAACGTACGAACTCGCCCATTTCCTGGAGCTTGACCATCACGGTCTTGCTCTCGACACCGAACTCTTTCGCGAGTTCGTAAACCCGGACCTTCGCCACTACGCTCCTCTACCCGGCCCGGGACGAACCGGGCCTTTCACCGGACCATTCGCGCCGGTCCGGGGCGCAGGGAGTGCTCCGGGCCGACGTCAGCCTGTGGTCTTCATCGCCTTGTGCTCATCGAGCGCTCATCGCTGTCTCGACCTGCTTTCCGACAGGTTGCCGTTCTGGCCGTTCCGTTCTTCATGCTATGCCCAGTGGCGGCGGGCCAGGAAGCCGACGCTCACCGGCCGCCGAGGTACTCGCTGACCTGCACCGTACCGAGTGGGCCGGGCGCGCGCAGGGCGCGTACCAGAGCCCGCCGGCGCTGGGCAAGTTCGAGGCACCCCTGGCTCGGGTGCAGGTATGCACCCCGGCCGGGCAAGCGCGCTCCCGGGTCGGGAACGATCACGTCCCCGGCCACCACCAGACGAAGCAAGGTGGATTTGGCGGCTCGCTGGCGACAGCCCACACAGGTACGTACCGGAGGCACGCCTCGCGCGGACTCGCCGGACGGGCCGGCCAATTCCGATCTAACTCTACCGCGCCGGCGCGTCAGCGGTGCCGCTGGATTGGGCTCCTGATTCGGAGGCCGCCCCGTCGGACGCCGCGCCGGCCGCGCCATCGGGCTGGGCATCGGAACGGATGTCGATGCGCCAGCCGGTGAGGCGGGCCGCCAGCCGGGCATTCTGGCCCTCCTTGCCGATGGCGAGTGACAGCTGGTAATCGGGGACGATCACCTGGGCCACCCGGGCCTCGGCGTCGATCACGTGGACCGCGGTGACCCGGGCCGGCGACAGCGCGTTACCCACGAAACACGCGGGATCGTCGGAATAATCCACGATGTCGATTTTCTCGCCGTGCAGTTCGGCCATGACGTTGCGGACCCGGCTGCCCATGGGGCCGATGCAGGCCCCCTTGGCGTTGACCCCGGGCTGGTTGGAGCGGACCGCGATCTTGGTGCGGTGCCCGGCCTCGCGGGCGATGGCCACGATCTCGACCGCGCCGCTGGCGATCTCCGGCACTTCCAGCGCGAACAGCTTCTTGACCAGGTTGCGGTGGGTCCGGGACAACGTCACCGACGGGCCGCGGTGCCCCTTGCGGACGTGCAGCACGTAGCAGCGGATGCGCTCCCCGTGCAGGTACTGCTCGGCGGGCACCTGCTCGGCCGGGGGCAGCACGGCCTCGATCTTGCCCAGGTCGACCAGCACGGACCGCGGGTCCTTGCCCTGCTGGATGACGCCGGCCACGATGTCGCCCTCGCGCCCGGCGTACTCGCCGAACGTCATCTCGTCCTCGACGTCGCGCAGCCGCTGCAGGATGACCTGGCGGGCGGTGGTGGCGGCGATCCGGCCGAACCCGTCCGGGGTGTCGTCGTACTCCCGGACGGGCGCCCCGTCCGGGCCGATCTCGGCCGCCCACACGGTGACGTGGCCGGTGCGCCGGTCGATCTGGACCCGGGCCGTCTGGGCCGCGCCCTCGGTCCGGTGGTAGGCCACCAGCAGTGCGTCCTCGATGGCCTTCACCGAAGTGTCCATCGAGATGTCTTTTTCGCTCTCCAGCATGCGGAGGGCGCTGAGATCAATGTCCATCGGGTTCCCCCGTGCCCGGCCCCTCATTGGGCCGGTCGAATTCAATCTGGACCTTCCCGGAGCCCAGGGCCGCGTAACCGAACCGGCGCTGGGTGCCGTTGACGTCCAGGACCACCTGGTCGGCGTCGGCCGCGACGACCCGGCCCTGGACGGGACTGGACGGCGTCCCGGTCAGCGGCACCCGGACCAGCCGGCCCAGGGCGCGCTGCCAGTGCCGTGGCTGCGTGAGCGGACGGTCGACGCCCGGCGACGAGACCTCGAGCGTGTAGGGCAGGTCGCCCATCACGTCGGAGGCGTCGAGCTTGGCCGACAGCTCCCGGCTGGCCAGGGCGGCGTCGTCCAGGCTCAGCCCGCGGTCGCTGTCGACCACGATGCGGAGCAGACGGCGGCGGCCCGCGCTGGTGATCTTGACCGATTCCAGGTCCATGTTGAGCGCGTGCACGACCGGCGCGATCACCTTGCTGACCTGGTCGGTGTCGGGCGGCGGGGTGGTGCGGGCCGGCGACGGCCCGGGCTCGGCCGTCCGGGGCTGGTTCTTTGCCTGCTTACGGGCCGGGGCCCGTCCGGCCGCCCGCCCGGGACGCGCGGGAACGTGACGGGGTCCTCCTCGCATCACGGCCTCCTTCACGTCCATGACCTGCACTGTTACGTTGTCCGATCTAGCCTATCCGCAGCGCGCCGCCATGGCTGCTATTCAACGGCCGGCACCATGGCATCCTTAGGCAGGCCGCGGCGTTCCAGGCGGCACAGCGGACGGTCGGAGGGTACCGGACAGTGACGAGTAGGCGGGCGGTGTCGCGGCGCCGCATGCTCAGCGGAGTGCTGGGGAGTTCGGCGCTCGCGGTCACGGCGTGCGGGGTGCCCGAGGCGCTGAGGAAGCCGCCGGGCCTGTCGGCCAGCGTGCGCACGCTCCGCGCCTCGATCACCGCGGAGCAGCAGCTGGTGGACAGCTATCACGACGTGATCCGCCGGTTTCCTCAACTGTCCGGGCGGCTGAATTCATTCCTGGCCCAGCACGAGCAGCACCTGGCCCAGCTCCGGGGCCGGCTGGTGGTGCCGCCGCACGTGACCATGAGCCCGATCCCGTCGCCGGCCGCGCCCAGCCCGGCCCCGTCGGCGGCCAGTTCGGCGCAGGCCGCGGTCGAGCTGCTGGTCCGGGCCGAGCAGGCCGCGGCCGCGACCCAGCTGGGCCGGCTGAAGGGCGCCCCGCCGGCCCTGGCCCAGCTGCTGGCCAGCATCGCCGCGTCCGAGGCCACGCACGCGGTGGCGCTGACGTCAGGGGGCAGCTGATGGCCGCCGCCGACGCGGGCCTGGCCGCCCTGCAGGCGCTGCTGGCGGCCGAGAACACCGCCGTCTACGGCTACGGGCTGGCCGGGGCCCAGCTCAGCGGCGACCAGCTCAGCACCGCGACCCAGGACTGGAACCTGCACCGGGCGGCCCGGGTCACGGTGTCGGCGATGATCACCCAGCGTGGCGGCACGCCGCAGCCGGCCGCCGCCGCCTACACCCCGCCGTACGCGGTGACCAGCGCGACCCGGGCCCGGTCGCTGGCCGCGCTGCTGGAGGACGGCCTGGTCCGCGCCTACCTGGGCCTGGTCGCGCTGGACGACCCGGCCCTGCGCGCGTTCGGCGCCGAGGAGATGCAGGCCGCGGCGATCCGGGCCGCCTACTGGCAGGGCGGCACGACCGCGTTCCCGGGTCTCCCGGCCAGCGCGCTCAGGTAACCCGGTCAGCTGGCGCCGTGGCTGGCCAGGACGCGCTGGATGGCGCCGGCCGCGCCGTCCAGGTCGTCGGCGGCGGAGATCCGCTCCGCCCACGACCACCAGTACCACCAGTCGCCGTCGCTGCCGGAACCGGCGTAGATGTGCTCTTCGAGCGCGCGGGCCTCGGGATTGACCACGTACAGGCTGGGGACCCGGCCCGGCGGCAGCACCATCCGCACCTGCAGGCCACGGCGGGCGAGTTCGTCGCCCAGTTTTTCGAGGTATTCCAGCTGCACGTCGGCTGCCTCACGCATCCGCTGAGCTTCCACCGTCATCACTTTGTTACTCCCGGTATACATATTACTGCTGAGCGTGTCAGCGCCTTCCAGGATGCCGCCGGGACCGGCAGCCCGCAGGCCGATCGGGAAATTTGGGCGACTTTAGCCCTCGGCCAGGGCGTCGGCCAGGGCATCAGGGAGTGGCTCGGCGTGCAGCACGGTGAGCCGGGAGACGGCCCGGGTCAGCGCCACGTACAGCCGCTGCAGGCCGCGCGCCTCCGCCCCGGCGATGGCGGCGGGCTCGACCACGATCACGTGGTCGAACTCCAGTCCCTTGGCCAGCGTGACCGGCACCAGGGTCAGGCCGCCCGGGTCCCCCTCGTCGTCGCCGCCCAGCGTCCCGTGCCGCACCTGCCGGGCGGTCAGGGCCTGGGACAGGACGGGGATCTGCTGGTCGGCGGCGATCACGGCCACCGATCCGGGCTCGGCGGCGGCGCCGGCGCAGACCACGGCCAGCCGGTCGCCCAGGCCGCCGGGGGCGGTGGCCTCGATGTCGAGCGCGCCCGGGTCCTCGCGCAGCGACACCGCGGGCGACAGGCCGGGCGCGATCCGGCTCAGCAGCCGGCTGGCGTAGTCGAGGATCTGCCGGGGCACGCGGTAGCCGGTGCGCAGCACGCGCAGGTCAGCGGCGGGCTTGCCCAGGTGCGCGAGCAGGTCGTCCCAGGTCGTGGTGGCCCACGGCGTGGTGCCCTGGGCCAGGTCGCCGAGCACGGTGGCGGCCCCGGTGGAGCAGCGGCGGCCGATGGCCCGGCACTCCATCGGCGACAGGTCCTGGGCTTCGTCCACCACCACGTGACTCAGGCTGGGCGTGCGCTCGATCAGATCCCGGGCCTCGTCGATCAGCACCACGTCCGCCGGTGACCAGCGGGCCGATCCGGGGCCACGCGGCGGTCTGGCCCAGACGATGGCCTGCTGCTCGGCCTCGTCCAGCACCCCGGCGGCCGCCGCGGCCAGCGCGCTCGCGTCGCTGAGCAGCCCGAACACCAGCCGGACCGGGTCCACCTTGGGCCAGATGGTGTCGACGGCGGCCCGCACCGGGCGGGTGCGCCGCACGGCGTCGTGGGTCCGGTCGTCGCAGGACTCACCGGCCGCCTCCATCTGGCTCAGGATCACGTGCGCGATCCGGTGCTCGAGCAGGTCCCGGCCCGCGCCGTAGCGCAGGCCACGGTCGCGCAGCTCGGCGGCCAGGCTGGCCAGCTCGTGGGCCGGCACCCGCCAGCGGCGGGCGCCGCGGGCCAGCACCAGCGACTCCGGCGGCTCGGCCAGCCGGGACCAGACCGCGCGGCGCAGCACCTCGGCCATGCGGGCGTCGCCCTTGACCCGGGCCGCGGCCAGGCTGTCCTGGCCCCGGACGGGCACCGTGCTGGCCCGTGCCGTGGCGGCCAGCTCGGTGACGGTCAGCTGGCTGACGTCGATCTCGCCCAGCGCGGGCAGCACGTTGCGGATATAGCCCAGGAACGCGCGGTTCGGCCCGATGACCAGGACCCCGCGGCGGGCGACCCGCTCCTTGTAGGCGTAGAGCAGGTAGGCGACCCGGTGCAGGCCCACGGCGGTCTTGCCGGTCCCGGGCGCGCCCTGCACGCACACGGTCTGGCCCACGTCGGCCCGGACGATGTCGTCCTGGTCGGGCTGGATGGTGGCCACGATGTCGCGCATGGGCCCGGACCGGGGCCGTTCGATCTCGTTGATCAGGATGCGGCTGACCGGCTCGCCCGCCGGTGCGGGCCCGGGGCCGGCGCCGGCCGCCGTGAACCGCTCGTCCTCGAAGGCGGTCAGGTCGCCGCCGGAGAAGCCGAACCGGCGGCGCAGGTCCAGGCCCATGGGCTGGGTCCGGCTGGCCCGGTAGAACGGCCGGGACACCGGGGCCCGCCAGTCGATCACGACCGGGGTCCCGTCCGGGTCGTGCACGTGGCGGCGCCCGATGTGGAAGCTCTCACCGGCCGCGTAGTCCAGGCGGCCGAAGAACAACGGCGTGCCGGGCAGGTCCTTCAGGGCCTCGGCCCGGTGGTACAGCTCGGCCTTGAGGTACTGCTCGGACACCGGGTCGCCGCCCAGGGCCTCCAGGGCGAGCACGTCGTCCCGCATGAGCTGGAGGAATTTGCGGGATTCGAGCAGGTAGGCGCGCTCGGTATCGAGGACCCCCTCCGCCGGGCGGACCGCGGGCATGACGGCATCTCCTTCGCAGCCGGGGTGAACGGGGCACAGAGGGCGAGAACTTACCAGCCGGCCGGGGCCGCGTCACCTGAATTTCGGGGGCGCTGGACGGGACTCACGTTGCACAGAGTTGACACATCGTCACATCTCGTCGCCCTATGATGCTCTCTACATTCATTCGGTTACATGCAGTGATAAGTCGGGGGTGGCGGTGGGGTCAGGAGTGGTCTGGGCCCGGATCAGCGGGGTGGTCGCGGCCGGCGCGACGGCGATCGTGGCCGGCCTCCCGGTCGCGGCGGCGGGCGCGGTGACCAGCCCCGGGCCGACCGGGCCGTACCCGGTCCGGGCCGGGACCGCGCCGGGGCTGTGCTGGCAGGCGGCCGGGAACGGGTCAGCGGTCACGCTGGAACACTGCGGCCAGGCCATTCAGGGCCAGCAGTGGACCCTGACCGGCAACGGCGTCCTCATGAACGGAAACGGGTACTGCCTGGAGGCCGGGAGCGGCGACCGCCTGTTCATCGGGTTCGACGGGCAGTGCGGCGGAACCGCCGTCAGCCAGCGGTGGGCCTTCAGCGGCGGTCAGCTGCGCAGCCGGGCCGCCGCGGTCTGCGCGGCCCCGGCCGGTTCCCTGATGCCGGGGACGGCCATCGTGACCGGGGCCTGCGGCCGGGCCCAGTGGGGCTTCGGGGCCGGCCCGGCCGGAACCTCCGCCCCGAAACCGGGCGCCCGGCCGGTAACCGCGCGCCCCGCCACCCAGCCTTCGATAACAGCGGGAGCAGCGAAGACGGCGGTGACCGGGCCGGCGGCGGGAACGGGCGGCGGCGAGCAGGCCGTGCTCATGACCGTGGGACTCGCGGTGTTCGGGGGGTTGCTGGTGCTGGCGGGACGGCGATCGCGGCGCGGCAGGCGGGCGACACCGGAGGCCGGCCCGCGGCGGCCGGGAGCACGGGCCGGGCACCTGGACGACAGCGGGCCGTACGTGGTGGACGTGACCGAGGAGGTACGCCGGCGGCGCGCGGCCCAGGGGGTGGTGGATGCGCGGCCCACCGAGCCGTTCGACGTTTCATCCATTTTCTAATGCCGGTGGGCGGGAGGGCCGGCACGCACGCCATCTTCCCCGGGTGTGCGGGTCAGGCGACCGCGGCCGGCCAGGCGTTCAGGCCACTGGGAGTCAGGAACGAGTCGAAGACCAGCTCGGCCGCGCCGGTCAGCACGCCCAGGTCACCGAGCTGAGACGGGATCAGCGGTGGCGGCTCGTCCCGGCGGAAGCGCATCAAGGTGGCCGCGTACCCGGACCGGACCGCTCCGGGCGCGGCCTGGTAGATGTCGCGGCCCAGCCCGGACAGCCCGATGGCGGCCGGGTCGTGCGCGTTGACCAGGGAACCCATCCCCCGGCCGAGGGCCTCGGCCACCCCGGCCAGAGCCTGCCGGCAGCCGGGATCGGTGGCCGCGTCGCTGATCACGGCCAGGGCCCGCGCCATCCGGTCCCCCTGCTCGTCCCGGCCCGCCCGGCGCAGCAGCCCGTGACTGCCCGCGTCCAGCTCCCAGCAGCCGACTGAGCCGCACCGGCACTCCTCGGTGCCGCCGGTCAGCGGCATGTGGCCGAACTCCCCGGCCGCACCGTGCACGCCGGTCAGCGGCCGGCCGCGGGACAGCAGCACGCCGCCGACCCCGGTGGCCAGGTGCAGGTGCAGGGCCACCGGCACGTCCCGGAGGCCACCACGCCGGGCCTCGGCCAGGCCGGCCAGCCGGGCGTCGTTGCCGACCAGCACCGGCACGGTGACCCCGGCCGGCGGAGCGGTCAGGCTGGCCACCACGTCCACCCCGTGCCAGTCGGCCAGCCCGGGCTGGACCATCCGGCCCTGGCTCACCGGCGAGGGCACGGCCACCCCGATCCCGATCACCCGCGACCCGAGCGTCCGCTGGTGCACGGCCAGCCGCCGGGCCAGCCCGGCCAGCAGGTCGGTGCCGGAGCCGGAGTCGCGTTCCTGGCGTTCCAGCATGGCGCCGCGGCCGGTCAGCTCGAACGACGCCACCGAGAACGAGTCGTCCCGCAGGTCCACGGCCAGCGCCACCGGGCCGTCCGGATGCGGGGACGGCACCCCGGTCGGGCGGCCGCGGGACCGGCGCTCGGCCATGTCCCCCTGCACCTGCAGTTCCTCGATCAGGCCGCGATCGGCCAGGTCGCGGACCAGGACCGTGGCCGTGCCCCGGGCCAGGCTGAGCTGCCGGGTGAGCTCGGCCCGGGTCCGCTCGCCACCGCCGTCGTGCACGGCCCGGAGCAGCCGCGCCAGATTGTGCGCGCGCAGGTCCGCGCTGGTCGTCGCTTGCTCGCTGTCCAGTCGCACCCTCTGATCACATCACGGGTCGGCCGCCCGGCTGACCGGTATCGCCACCCCGGCTTGCGCACTATCTCCAGGCAGGATGGGTAGATTTCAGGGTTATGGGGACGGTGGAAACAGACATAGAGACCACGGCGGCAGCCACGGACACGGGTTCGCGGGGCTGGCTGACGCCGAACGAGCAGGAGGCCTGGCGGGCCTACCTGGCCACCAGCAAGCTGCTGTTCCGGCAGCTGGACCGGGACCTGAACCCGTTCGGGCTGAGCGGCAACGACTACGAGATCCTGGTTGTCCTGTCGGAGGCCCCCGAGCACCGGCTGCGCATGACCGACCTGGCCGACGCCACGGCCCAGTCCCGGAGCAGGCTGTCCCACCAGATCACCCGGATGGAGGCGGCGGGCCTGGTCCGCCGCGACACCTGCCCCGGTGACAAGCGCGGGCTGTTCGCGGTGCTGACCGACACCGGGATGGCCACCATCGAGCGGGTGGCCCCGTACCACGTGGACAGCGTCCGGCGGCACTTCATCGACCGGCTGACCCCGGAGCAGCTGGACATACTGCGCGAGGGCTACGCGGTGATCAACGGCCACCTGCGGGAGATCCGGGAACGGGACTACGCGGGCCGCGGCCAGCTAGAACAGCACGGACATGAAGGTGCCGACCTCGGCGAAGCCGGACCGGCGGTAGGCGGCCCGGGCCGGGGCGTTGAAGTCGTTGACGTACAGCGACACGACCGGGGCGATGCTGCGCTGGGCTTCGGCGGCCACGGTGGCCATGCCCGCCGAGGCCAGCCCCTCGCCGCGGTGGGCCGGGTTGACCCAGACGCCCTGGACCTGACAGGCGTGCGGGGTCACGGAGCCGACTTCGGCTTTGAAGATGACCTCGCCGTTCTCGATGCGGGCGAACGCGCGACCGGCCCGGATCAGCTCGGACACCCGGGCCCGGTAGGTGGCGCCGCCGTCGCCGCCGATCGGCGAGACGCCGACCTCCTCGGTGAACATGGCCACGCAGGCGGGCATCAGCACGTTGAGCTCGTCCGGGCGGACCCGGCGGACCAGGTGGTCGGGCGGGCAGGCGGGCGGGCCGGAGATGGCCATCACCGGCTGGACCGCGCGGACGTCGCGGGGCGGCCCCCAGTGCGGCTGCAGCCGCCGCCACAGGTCGGCGACCGCGGGTTCCGGGCCGACCAGCGACGAGCAGCGGCGGCCCTGGGCCCGGGCCCGCTCGGCGAACGCGGCCACGGCCTCGGGGGTGGCCGCGACCGGGACCAGGTTGGCGCCCGCGTAGCACAGCGAGGTCAGCCGGCCGCCGGTGTAGTGGCCCCAGATCTGGGCCCCGAGCCGGGCCGGGTTGAGGCCCACGGCGTGGACCCGGGCCCCGACAAAGACGTTCGTGACCGGGTCGGCGTCGCAGATCCTGAGCACCTCGCCGCGATCGCGGTCATCGAGTATGCGCAGCGGCCCGGGCCGCGCCGGTTTCACGCGGAGCACACATCCAGCGTAGCCGGGACCGGCACCACCCGGGCAGCCGACGCCGGCCTGGGTGATCACGGACCGGACACGACCGGTCTCAGCCCGCTGGCGTGGGCGGGGCCGTGGCCGGGCAGGTCGCGTTGACCTGGCCGCTGCCGGTGGGCAGGGTCCCGCGGCCGAGGTAGTTGTTCAGGTAGTTCTGCACGCAGGTGTTGGCCGGGCTCTCCAGCGACTGGCCGTGGTTGCCGCCGCCCTCGACCACGACCATCCTGGCCGTGGTCAACGCCTGGTGCGCGACCTGGGCGCCCGCGTACGGGGTGGCCGGGTCCAGCGTGCCCTGCAGCATCAAGATGCCGGGCAGGCCACTGGCCCCGATCTTCATCGGCTGGGACGGCCCCTTCACCGGCCAGTACGCGCAGGCGGCGTTGTACCAGGCGTTGTCCCAGGCCTGGAAGGGCGCCTTGGCGTACACGGTGCGGGTGTCGCTGTCCCACCTGGCCCAGTTGCGGGGCCAGTTGACGTCCGCGCACTGCACCGCGTTGTAGACCGCGAACTCGTTCTCGTTCTGGACGCCGTTCTCCTGGTACTGGTCGGCCAGGGCGCCGGTCGAGCCCTGCACCACGTAGCTGGACAGGGCCTGGGCCAGGCCGGGCCACAGCGAGTCGTCGTAGCCGCCGAGCAGGAACGTGTCATCCAGCTCGTCGGCGCCGAGCTCGGGGCCGCTGGCGCCCGAGATCGGGTGGGCCATCAGCTTGTTGCGGGCGGTGTAGTAGGCCTGCTGGACCTGGGCCGCGGTCGTGCCCAGGTGATAGGCGTCGTTGTACTGAGCCACCCAGCCGAAGAACGCCTCGAACCGCTTCTGGAAGGCGTAGTCCTGCTGGATGTTGGCGGTGTACCAGACATCCTGGGGGTCCACCGTGCTGTCCAGCACCATCCGCTTGACCCGGCTGGGGAACATGGTGGCGTAGACCTCGCCGAGGTAGGTGCCGTAGGAGAAGGCGTAGTAGCTGATCTTCGTCTGGTGCAGCGCGGACCGGATCGAGTCGACGTCCCGGGCCACGTCCTTGGTGGTCATGTAGGGCAGCAGCCAGCCGAAGCGCTTCTCGCAGTCGCCCGCGTAGGCCTTGGCCCGGGCCTCCAGGGCCTGCTCGGCGGCGGCGTTGGCCGGAATGTAGTTGGCCCGGACGCCGGAGAAGAAGCTGGGGTCGCAGTGCAGCGCGGGCACGGAGGCGCCGACCCCGCGCGGGTCGAAGCCGATGATGTTGTAGCGGGAGGCCACGCTCTGGCTCAGGCCGGACGCCACCGCGGCGGCCAGCGACCGGCCGCTGGCCCCGGGGCCGCCCGGGTTGACCAGCAGGTCACCGAGCTGCTGGCTCTTGGGGGCGGTGGCCGGCGCCTCGGACAGGGCCAGCGTGATCTTGCGCCCGCTGGGGTCGCTGTAATTCAGCGGGACCTGGAGGTTGGCGCACTTGAGCGCGTTGCCGGGGATGCCGCCGATCGAGCAGCCGGTCCACTGGACCGCGCCCACGCCCGCGCCGCTGGAGCCACCGGAGGACGTGGTGCCGGAGCCGGACGTCGCGCTGCTGGAGGTGCAGGCGGCCAGGACCGTGGCCGTGGCGGCCAGGGCGGTGGTGGCGGTCAGGGCGCGGCGGAGCGGGAGCCGAAGCATGCCAGCCATCTTGCCCGAAGCCGGACAGCGATGCGGCCGCGGCCGCACGGATCGAGGGAACGAACTCCGTGCGGCCGCGGGGCTGGTGCCGCCGTGGGCGGCGGCGGTTCAGTGACGGACGAGCCGTCAGTAGTTGTTGATGGTGTAGGTGCCGCTGGCCGAGACGGCGAGGTTGGGGCCGGGGTTTTCGAGCACGATGTGGTCGTAGACCCGGTTGTTGGCGGCCAGGCTCTTGACCGGGGCGCAGACCTTGGCGGTGCCCTCGTGGTCGCTGCTCTGGTAGAGCACCTTCGGATGGCCGGAGTTGTACCAGGTCTCCTGGAACGTCCATTCTCCGCCGGAGGTGCCGCGGGTGCTGGTGACAGACACGCAGGTCGAGACCTTGGCCGCGCTGTTGGTGTAGTACATCGAGGTGTTGTGGGTCCCCACCAACGCGGCGTTCAGGATTTGCCAGCTGCCGTTGTAGGCGGTGGCGTTGGCGGCCGTGCCGGACAGGACCACGCCGGCCATGGCCAGCAGGCCCGCGCCGGAGGCGATCGTGGCCCGCCCCTTGTGCTTGAAGTTCATGTTTTCCCCTGAAAGTCGATCGTGTTGGATTGGCACTGCCTGATCCGACCGGCCGGTCGAATCAAGAATCGGTCCCGCCGGTGGCTTTTGCCAGGCGGGCTAAGCTGCGGACTTACCGGCAGACCGAGCCCGCGGTCGCGCCGGGACCGAGGGTGCTGACCGCGCCGAGCGGCGGTGGCGCTGTTCGATTCGGTTGACTTCCGCTAGGTTGGATGCCCGCTGGAAGAGGCTGGTCTTCCAAGAAGGAGCACTGTGGCGGCCGACAGGGGCGACATCGAGAAACCTGGTTCGGCGCTGAGGCAGCTGCGGGTTGAGGCCGGCCTGACCCTGGAGGAGCTGGCCGGCCGGTCCGGGCTGAGCGTCCGCATGCTCAGCGACCTGGAGCGGGGACGGACCCGCCATCCCTACCCCAGCTCGGTGCGGGCGCTGGTGAAGGCGCTGGGCCTGCCCACCGCCACCGGGGACGACCTGATCACCCGGTTCCGCGCCGGCGGGACCCGGGCCGCGAGCGCGGGGATGATCCCCCGCCAGCTCCCGGCGGGAGTGGCGGACTTCGCGGGGCGGTCCGGCGAGCTCAAGCTGCTGGACGAACTGGCCGCGACCGCGGACCAGAGCGGCGCCGCTGGCGTGCTGGCCATCGGCGGGATGGCCGGGGTGGGCAAGACCGCGGTGGCCGTGCACTGGGCGCACCGGGTCGCGTCCCGCTTCCCCGACGGGCAGCTGTACCTGGACCTGCACGGATTCGACCCGTCCGGGCGCCCGGTGTCCCCCGCCAGCGCCATCCGCTACTTCCTCGACGCGCTGGACGTACCCGCGGCCCGGATCCCGGTCTCACCCGAGGCCCAGGAGGCCATGTACCGCAGCCTGGTGGCGGGCCGGAAGCTGCTGGTCGTGCTGGACAACGCCCGGGACGAACAGCAGGTGCGGCCGCTGCTGCCCGGCACGGCCGGCTGCCTGACCGTGGTGACCAGCCGGCTGCAGCTCAACGGGCTGGCCACCACCCACAGCGCGCGGCTGCTCGGCCTGGAGCCGCTGACCCGGCCGGACTCGGAACAGTTGCTGGCGATCCGGCTCGGGCCCGGCCGCCTCGACGCCGAGCAGGGTCCAGCCGGGCGGCTGATCGACCTGTGCGGCGGGCTGCCGCTGGCGCTGGCCATCACCGCGGCCCGGGTGGCGGCCACCGACGGCACCCGGCTGGCCACGGTGGCCGACGAACTGACCGGCGCCAGGTCCCGGCTCGACGCGCTGGACGCGGGCGAGGCCCTGGCCGACGCGCGCACGGTGTTCTCGTGGTCGTTCCGGGGACTGAGTGCCGCCGCCGCGAGCACGTTCCCGCTCGTCGTCGGCCTGCACCCGGGACCGGACGTGAGCGAGGCCGCCGGAGCCAGCCTGACCGGCGTGCCGCCCGGCCAGCTGACCGAGAGGTTGCGGGAACTGGTCCGGGTGCGCCTGCTGACGGAGGCGGTCCCTGGCCGCTACTCCTGTCACGACCTGCTCCGCAGTTACGCCCGCGAACAGGCCGGCGACCTGGCCGACCCGCGGGCGGCGCGGCAGCGGATGTTCGATCACTACCTGTTCACCGCCAGCGCGGCCGCGCTGCTGATGTACCCGCACCTGAAGCCGGCCGCGGCCGGGGACCCGGCCGCGGGGGTGTACCCGGAGCCGCTGGCCGACGCCGAGCAGGCCCGGGCCTGGTTCGGCCGCGA
Source organism: uncultured Actinomycetes bacterium (assembly GCA_963828445.1). Lineage (GTDB taxonomy): Bacteria > Actinomycetota > Actinomycetes > Streptosporangiales > Streptosporangiaceae > Bog-532. The sequence continues at coordinate 530,565 of CAWHFP010000009.1, read as the reverse complement.
GCACCGGGTCCTGCTGTCGGTCATCGAGGCCGCCGCCGAGCACGGTTCCGGCGTCCACGCCTGGCGGATCGCCTGGGCCTTCCGGACCTACCTGGAGTGGCGCGGCTTCTGGCGGGACGAGGTGAGCTGCCTGAGCACCGCGTTGACCGCGGCCCAGCAGGCCCAGGACGAGGCCGGGCAGGCCAGCATGCACTGGGCGCTCGACCTGGCCTTCGCCCGGCTGGGCCGTTACGACGAGGCGCGCGGCCACAACCGGCAAGCCCGTGTCCTGTTCCGCCGCGTCGGCGATCCGGCGGCGGAGGCCAACACCCATATGAGCAGCGCCTGGACCGCCGACCGCGAAGGTCACCGCGAGGAGGCGCTGGCCGACGCGCTGCAGGCGCTGGAGCTGTTCCAGGCGGCCGGTCATCCGTCCGGGGAGGCGGCCGCGCTGAACAACGCGGCCTGGTTCCACGCCATGCTGGCCAACTACCAGGAGGCCCGCGGCTACGGCGAGCGCGCCGTCGAGCTGAGCCAGCGGCTGGGCAACCGGTTCATCGAGGCCAACGCCGGGCACACCCTGGGTTACATCTCGCACCTCACCGGCGACCACCAGGCCGCGATCACCTGCTACCGGGACGCTCTGGAGCTGATGAACGAACTGGGCCACCGGCAGAGCACGGCCGAGGTGCTGGACCGGCTGGGCGACGCGTTCCTGGCCACCGGCGACAGCGGAGAGGCCCGCGGATCCTGGGAGCAGGCCGTGGCGATTCTGGACGACCAGCACCATCCGGGGGCCCAGCCCATCCGGGCCAAGCTGGCCCGGATATAACGCGGGCGGACACGGCGAACGGGCGGGAAGGACGTCCTTCCCGCCCGTTCGCGAGCCGGCTGGTCAGGCGGACTGGCGGCGGCGCTCCTCCAGGGCCTTGCGATACTCGGCCACGACGACCTCGGTCAGTTCGGCGGCGGAGGTGTCCGCGCTGCGCTTGTCCAAGGTGATCTGGCCGCCCTGGACCAGGTTGACCCGGTCGCACACCTCCAGCACCTGGCCGTAGTTGTGGGCGATGATGATGACCGAGACGTTGCCCTTTTCCTTGAGCCCGCGGACCAGGTCCAGGATGATGGCGCCTTCCTTGACGCCCATCGCGGCCAGGGGCTCGTCCAGCAGCAGGATCTTGGCATCGGAGTAGACCGAACGCGCCACCGCGATGGCCTGGCGCTGCCCGCCGGACAGCTTGGCCACCTCCACGTCGACCGAGGGAACCCGCACCCCCATCTCGTCGAGGTACTTTCGCGCGCTCCGCCGCATGGACCGGTTGTTCAGCAGCGGCCACCGGACCCGTTCCCGGTTCAGGAACATGTTGTGGTAAACGGACAGCTCGTTGATCAGCGCCAGGTCCTGGTACACGGCGTCGATGCCGAGTTCCCGGGCGTAGTCCACCGATTTCAGGGTGACTTCCTCACCTTCGAGGAAGATCTTGCCCGTGGTGGGCGGCTGGAACCCGCACAAGATCTTGAGCAGACTGGACTTGCCGGCGCCATTGTCGCCGATCAGTCCCAGGATCTCGCCGCGGCCGAGGTGCAGGTTGACGTCGGTGAGGGCGGTGACGGCACCGTACTTCTTGGAGATGTGCTCGGCCCGGAGTATGTCGCCGGTCGGCGTCGGGGTACTCACTTCGCTGCCTCCCTGGCGGGCGTTCGGTTCTTCTTCGGCGGGTGTCGCGCTCATCAGGCTTGACCCGCTCTCCGCAACCGCGTGAGGTAGACGTTGGCGATCATCGCCACCACGATGGCGACGCCCAGGATGATCTGGTACGGGTTGGCGCTGATACCCAGCAGGTTGAAGCCGGTCTGCAAGATGGCCAGGACCAGCATGCCCAGGAACGCGCCCGCCACCGTACCGGAGCCGCCAGCCATCGCGGTGCCGCCGATGACCGCCGCCGCGACCGCGTAGAACATGACCGTGAAGCCGCCGGCACTCGGGTCGATGGTGCTGTTCTTGAACCCCTCCAGGATGCCGGCCAGGGCGCCGAGCACGCCGGTGAGGACGAAGTTCCCGATCTTGATCCGGGCCACGTTGATACCGGACTCACTGGCCCCGAGCAGGTTCCCGCCCACGGCGACGGTGTGCAGGCCCCAGCGGGTCCGGGTCAGCACGACATGGAAGATCACCACCAGCGCGATACACCAGATGATCTCCGACCAGGCGAACTGGCCGAACCAGTGCCCGAGGCCGACCGCCGTCTTCGGCACCGCCCGGGCCTGGGCGTTCGACGTCGTCAGCGTGAAGCCGTAGATCGCGAAGGCGGTCCCGAGCGTGGTGATGAACGAGGGGACCTTGAAGCGCAGGGTGATGAACCCGTTGACCCAGCCGATCACCGCACCGCACAGCAGGGCCAGCACGATGGCCAGGAAGGCGGGGACGCCGTAGTACTGGTTGAAGTACTGCACCAGGAACGGCGCCAGCGTCCAGGTGTAACCGACCGACAGGTCGATCTCCCCGGTGACCAGGAGGAAGACCTCGCCGATGGCGATGATCGCGTAGGGCGCGGTCGACTGCGAGAGGTTGACCAGGTTCTGCTTGGTGAACAGGATCGGGCCGCTGGTCGAGTCGGCCTTGAAGTAGATCAGCAGCGCGATCACGATGACCAGGACGCTTGCTTCCCGCTGGCGCAGGAAGGCTGCAGCGCCCCGTCTGAACATGGACCCGGCGCCACGGCCCGGCCCGGCCGCTCCCGGAGGTGGGCTGGGAACTTGTGTCCCGCGTTCTACGGTTTCGCTCACGTCGCTCTTCCGTCCTTCATCCGTTCCGCGTTCTGCGTAGCCGTGCGGCTGGCGGAGAGCCGCCGGCGGCGCAACGATGGTGCGCCGCCGGCGGTCACATCAGGTGCTGATTGCGCCCGTGTGATGAATGTACTTCTGCGCCGCCGCCGAGCCCTCATACCGGGTGGGCTGGGCCGTGTACGCATTCACGTTGCCCTTGACCACGAACTTCAGGCCGGTGTCGGTCTCCGGCGGCGCGACGAGGCCACCGGAAAGGTTCCACAGGTACAGGTAGACGGTGGGCAGGAATCCCTGCAGGTACGGCGACTGGTCGATGGTGAAACCCAGCTGACCGGCCTTGATGGCGGTGAGAGTCTGCGGCTCCAGGTCGAAGCCGCCGGAGGCCACCTTGCTGGTCAGGCCGTACTTGGCCAGTGCGCCGCCGAGCACGGCGGTCGAGCCGCCGTCCACCGCGAAGACGCCCTGGAGCTGGTGCCCCTTGGACTGGATGAAGTTCGGGATGTTCTGCGCCTCCTGGCTCTGCGACGCCTGGCTGTCGAAGCCCGACTCCAGCAGGACCTTCATCCCGGCCGCCTTCAGCGCCGCGTTGGCGCCGTCGAGACGCGGCTGGATGTTGAGCGAGCCCGGCTGGGCGATGATGCCGCAGGCCGTGCCGCCCTTGGGCATCTTCGAGGCGAGACGCTTACCGACCTCCTGGCCGGACGTGTACAGCGCCTGCCCCACGTACGCGAGGCCGTTGGTGGGGTCGTTGACCGAGCCGTTGGCGTTGTAGGTCACCACCGGAATGCCCTTGGACAGCGCATTGTTGATCGGCGTGGTAAATGCCGTCGCCGACACCACCGTGGTCGCGATACCTGGCGAACTGGCCGCCTGCGCCGAGTTGAACGACGTGATCATGGTGGAAACGGTCGGCTGCGTCGACGTGGCCCCGGTCCACGTGGGCGTGGGAATACCGAGCAGCGCGGCGGCGTCCGCCATCCCGTAGCGGGTCGGCGTGAAGAATGAGTTGTCGGTGACGTGATTGATGAAGGTGAACTTCCAGCTGGGCGTCTTGGGGAAGTTCCCGGCCACATTCTTCGTGGCGGCGCTGCTGCCTGAAGACGACGAGCAGGCCGAGATCAGCGCCGATGCCGCCGCCGTCGCGCTGAACAGCCCGGCCCCCTTGAGCAGTTTGCGGCGAGCGGGGCCGTCCTGCATATTCAGGGTCTCTATCGCCTCATCGACTATTGGGTCGACCTTGTCTTTCATATGGACCTCCGTTGAATTGCCGCGGGACATCCGTTGTCCCGAGCCGAACCCGCTAGGTAAACAGCACCCACCACATTTCCGAGGCTGGCGCAAGACTGATTCGTGGCCGGTTTCGGGATAGGCCCAAGCCCGACGGAACGTCGTAGACGGTAAAGCCGCTCATGATCGCATGTCAAGGCACCACGCAAGCCCCGAAGAACCCCGATTTCGCCGGCGGATGAGCATTGTCGCGCGTCATCCCGGACCAGGGCCCGCCGTGCGGAAACAGGGCGTCGGGGGCGGCCACGGCCAAGGGCCCTGAGCAAGGGATTGCCGCCATGGCCGGCCGGGCACACCATAGCCACGGTGCTCGATCTGCACGGAGGGCCCGACGTCACCACAGCGTTACCTCGGCCTCACTTCTAACAGAGTCAAACATTATGAGGATGTTAGCGCTAACAAGTAACTATTGGGCAACGAACGCGAAACACAATCGCCACGCCGCCCGGGGAGGCTCCGGGCATGGTGAGAGGCGGGATCGGGCCACGGGTGGGTCCGCGGTTTGCGGGGTCGCGGGGATGTGGGGGTGCGGGCCGGGGCGGCGCGGCTGGGGCTGGTCGGCTGGTGCGGGGAGGTCCAGGCCGCGGGACGTCGGGTTTTTGTGGGGGCGTGGGCAATCCGTTGGGGGGACTGGACCGTATCGATCAGTAGGGGAAGGGGGATGAGCGGGGCGGAAACGGGAGCGAACCTGGGGGCAGCACCCAGCTGACGTTCAGGCATTGAGCATCTTGTGAGGGTGTCTTCGGGATGCGTAGAGGTTCCCGAGAGACAAAACAGTTAAGTTCAAACGTACGACAGAAGAGAATCGTTTAACTTCGTACAGTAACCGCAGGTCGGCTGGGGGGTGTAGACGGTGGGCCGGCCGAGGTAGCACAGGAATACTCGATTGCTCCCACGCGATACCATCAAAACAGGACAACATCGTCCTGGGGAGCCCACAATGAGCATGGCGGCAGCGATTCATGATCGCGCAAAGCTGGTCACGACGTCACGCTTCGTATCCGACAGCCGCAATCGGAACCGAACAGCGAAAGTGAACGTCTCAGTGATGACGGATGGCGGATTTCGGCGCCACCGGGGCACCCGTCCCGGGGCGTCACCGCACAAAAGAGGAGGCTACGGATGCTTGCCCGGCATCGGCAGTCGCTGATCCTCCAAGCTGTCCGCAGCGACGGCAGCGCACGAGTCAGCGATCTCACACAGCAACTCGGGGTCTCGGACATGACGGTCCGACGAGACCTCGAGGCCCTGGCCAGAGACGGCCTGATCGAGAAGGTTCACGGCGGAGCAGTTCTGCCGGGAACACCCACTAGTAGCCACGAGCCCGGCTTCGAAGCCAAGCTCGTCCTGGAGCAGCCGGAAAAGGCCGCGATCGGACGGGCCGCGGCCAGCCTGGTCAAGCCGGGGACGGCGATCGCCCTGTCCGCCGGTACCACCACGTTCGCGCTGGCCCAGTGCCTGCTCGACGTGCCGGGGCTCACCATCGTGACCAACTCACTGCGGGTCATGAACCTGTTCAGCAGCGCCCGGCCGACCAACGGCTCGCACACGTCGGTGATCCTGACCGGCGGCATCCGGACGCCCTCCGACGCCCTGGTCGGCCCGGTCGCCGACCTGACCGTGCGGTCGCTGCACTTCGACACGCTGTTCCTCGGCTGCCACGGCATCGACCCCGACGCCGGGCTCACCACGCCGAACCTGGCCGAGTCGGAGACCAACCGGACGTTCATCAAGCTGGCCCGCCGCGTGGTCGTGGTCGCTGACCACACCAAGTGGGGTCTGGTCAGCCTGAGCTCGTTCGCCAGCCTGGACGACGTCGACGTCCTGGTCACCGACGACGAGCTGCCGGGCGGAGTCCGCGAGGCGGCCTCGGAGAAGGTCAGCGAGATCATCGTGGCCGAGGACATGCCCACCGCGCGCGCGGCCCGGGGCTGATCACCGCACCACAGCAACGACAGAGGCGGGGGCACACGCTGGTGTGACCCCGCCTCTGCTGTTGAGCCGGAAAACCAGCCTTCGATATAAGTGCGGGCTGATCAGCCGACGGTGACCTGAGGAGAACCGGTCTCGCCCTCGGCCAGGCCCTCTTCGTCAGCCAGGCGCATGGCTTCCTCGATCAGGGTCTCGACGATCTTGGACTCGGGGACGGTGGCGATGACCTTGCCCCGGACGAAGATCTGGCCCTTGCCGTTACCGGAGGCGACCCCGAGGTCGGCCTCGCGGGCCTCGCCGGGGCCGTTGACGACGCAGCCCATGACCGCCACGCGGAGCGGGACCTCCAGGCCGTCCAGCCCGGCGGTCACCTCGTCGGCCAGCTTGTACACGTCGACCTGGGCCCGGCCGCAGGACGGGCAGGACACGATCTCCAGGCCGCGCTGGCGCATGCCGAGCGACTCCAGGATCGAGATGCCGACCTTGACCTCCTCGACCGGGGGCGCCGACAGCGAGACCCGGATCGTGTCGCCGATGCCCTCGGCCAGCAGCGCACCGAACGCCACCGCCGACTTGATCGTGCCCTGGAACGTCGGGCCGGCCTCGGTCACGCCGAGGTGCAGCGGGTAGTCACACTGCTGGGCCAGCAGCCGGTAGGCGTTGATCATCACCACCGGGTCGTGGTGCTTGACCGAGATCTTGATGTCGCGGAAGCCGTGCTCCTCGAACAGCGAGCACTCCCACAGCGCGGACTCGACCAGCGCTTCCGGGGTGGCCTTGCCGTACTTGGCCATCAGCCGCTTGTCCAGCGAGCCCGCGTTGACGCCGATGCGGATGGGGATGCCGGCGTCCTTGGCGGCGCGGGCGATCTCGCCCACCTTGTCGTCGAAGGCCTTGATGTTGCCCGGGTTGACCCGCACCGCGGCGCAGCCGGCGTCGATGGCCGCGAACACGTACTTGGGCTGGAAGTGGATGTCGGCGATCACCGGGATCTGCGACTTCCTGGCGATCGCGGGCAGCGCGTCGGCGTCGTCCTGGGACGGCACCGCCACCCGGACGATCTGGCAGCCGGACGCGGTCAGCTCGGCGATCTGCTGGAGGGTGGCGTTGACGTCCGCGGTCAGCGTGGTGGCCATGGACTGCACCGACACCGGAGCGCCCCCGCCGACCGGGACGTTCCCCACCATGAGCTGACGTGACACGCGACGCTCGGCCAGCGGCCGGGGCGGCGTCTCAGGCAGACCCAGGTCAATGCTCATGTTCCCCATCCGATCGAATCGCCGGTTGTCGTGCGCGCCCAGAGTCCGGGTGCACCACTTACCAGTCTCTCAATACCTGACCACTGGACACGCCAGGCCCACCCGTCTTAGCTGACGCTGACGTCACTATGTTCCCCTGGCGTTCCCGCACCGGTCACCACGGGGTCAGCTGACGATGCCGACCGGGTTGACCAGGTCGGCCACGATCAGGATCAGGCCGAAGAAGACCAGGATGGCGAACACGCCCATGCTGAGCGGCACCAGCTTGGTCATGTCTACCAGACCGGGGTTGGGCCGCCGGCGCAGGCGCGCGAACCACGACCGGACCCGCTCGTAGATCACCACCGCGATGTGCCCGCCGTCCAGCGGCAGCAGCGGGAGCAGGTTGAACGCGCCGACGAAGATGTTCAGCGAGGCCATGATGAGCAGGACGTAGTCCACCTTGACCTGCCAGCTGTTGTTGGACGACACCACGTCACCGGTGATCTCGCCCGCGCCGACCACGCTGGTGACCTGGCCCGCCGAGGTGGTGGACCGGTTCTTGGCGAACAGGTGCGGGACGGCCGACGGCAGCTGGCCGATGACCTTGACCGAGCCGGTCAGGATGGTGCCGAACGTCGAGCCGGCGTAGGTCACTGACCGGATCGGGTTGTAGCGCTGGAAACTGTCCCGCTCCTGGACGCCGAGGAAGGAGCCGGGCCGGCCGGGGATCGAGGCCAGCGTGACGTGCAGGGTGCGCCGCTGCCCGTCGCGCTCGACCACCACCGGCACGCTGCGGTGGGCCGGGGTCTTCTTGATGTCGTTGCCGAGGGCAGTCCAGCTGCTGACCGGCTTGTTGTCGAACGAGACGACCTTGTCGCCGGCCTTGAAGCCGGCCACCTTGGCCGGGGACGGCTGGTCGGACGAGGTGCAGGTGCCGCTGTCGAAGGCCTTGGCCGTGGCGGGCACGCAGGTGCTGACCGGCCCGAGCTGGGCGGTGTTGCTGTTGTACGACAGGCCGATCACCCCGGCGACCAGGAACAGCAGCACCAGGGCCAGCACGAAGTGCATGAACGAGCCCGCGAACAGCACGATCAGCCGCTGCCAGGCCGGGTGGCGCCGGAACGAGCGCGGCTCGTCGGCCGGGTCGACCTCGTCCATCGAGGTCATCCCGACGATCTTGACGAAGCCGCCGAACGGCAGCACCTTGATCCCGTACTCGGTCTCACCCCGGGTCGTGGACCACAGCGTGGTGCCGAACCCGACAAAGTACTGGGTGACCTTCATGCCGAACCTCTTGGCCGCCACGAAGTGGCCCGTCTCGTGCAGCATGACCGAGAAGAGCAACGCGACAACGAAGATGACCCAGCCCAGCACGCTCATCGAGCGGTCTCTCCCTTGCTGTTCAGCTCCCGTGCTCGCGTCCGGGCCCAGGCGTCGACCGCGAGCACGTCGTCCAGAGTGCCCGGGGCGCCCGGGGACGCGTCATGCTCCGACACTACCTGGGCCACCGTGTCCACGATCCCCGTGAACGGGATCTTGCCGGCCATGAACGCGTCCAGGCACTCCTCGTTGGCCGCGTTGTAGACCGCGGGCGCGCTGCCCCCGGCCGCGGCGGCGGCCCGGGCCAGCTGGACGGCCGGGAAGGCCTCGTCGTCGAGCGGCTCGAACGTCCAGGTGGCGGCCTGGGTCCAGTCCAGCGCGGGGGTCGCGTCCGGGACCCGGTCCGGCCAGGCCAGGGCGAGCGCGATCGGCAGCCGCATGTCCGGGGGGCTGGCCATGGCGATGGTGGCCCCGTCGGTGAACTCGACCATGGAGTGCACGATCGACTGCGGGTGCACCACCACCGCGATCTGGTCCAGCCGGACCCCGAACAGCAGGTAGGCCTCGATCAGCTCCAGGCCCTTGTTGACCAGGGTCGCGCTGTTCAGCGTGTTGGACGGGCCCATGTTCCAGGTCGGGTGGGCCAGGGCCTGCTCGGGGGTGACGGTGGCCAGCCGGTCCCGGCTCCAGCCCCGGAACGGGCCGCCGCTCGCGGTCAGCACCAGCCGCCGGACCTCGTCGCGGGCCCCGCCGCGCAGGCACTGGGCCAGGGTGGAGTGCTCGGAGTCGACCGGGACGATCTGGCCCGGCGCGGCCCGCCCGGTGACCAGCGATCCCCCGGTGATCAGGGATTCCTTGTTGGCCAGGGCCAGGGTCCGGCCCGCGTCCAGGGCGGCCAGGGTCGCGGTCAGCCCGACCGCGCCGGCCACCCCGTTCAGCACCACGTCGCACGGCCAGGTGGCGGCCGCGGCGATGGCGTCGGGGCCGGCGGTCAGTTCCGGCACCGGGGTACCGGCCCGGCTGGCCTCGGCGGCCAGGGCCGACCGCACGTCCGCCTGGGCGCTCGGCTGGGCCACCGCGACCCGGGTGACCCCGAACGCAGCGGCCTGCTGGGCCAGCAGGGCCGGGTTGCCGCCGCCGGCGGCCAGCCCGGTGACCCGGAACCGGTCCGGGTTGCGGCCGATCACGTCCAGAGCCTGGGTACCGATCGAGCCGGTCGAGCCGAGGATGACGACGTCGCGAGCTTCCACGGACCCCATTGTGCCCGCCCTCAGCTCCCGGTGCTGGGCGACGGGCTGGGCTGGGGGACGCCGGCCGCGACCGTGATGTGCTTCCAGTCCGCCTGCCACTGCGCGTAGGTGGTGCAGTTGGTGGCCCCGGTGGCGCCCGGGCTGGCCACGGCGCAGTTGGTCATCGGCAGGTGCTCGAAGACGACGTTGCGCGCGCTGGGCAGGCTGGAGAAGTGGTACGCGGCGCAGTTGGCGGCGGCCGACCCCCGGCAGGCCGTGGGGACGACCGGGGCCGCGCTGGTGAACGCGGCCGCCTGCTCCTGGATGTTCTTCGAGGTCATCCAGGACAGGAACTGGTAGGTGCACTTGGGGTTGTGGGCGTGGGCCGAGACCATCCAGGAGTACAGGAAGGCGACGGTGCTGCCCGACCCGGCCGCCTTGGTCAGGTTGGGTACCCCGGCCGCGGGCAGGCCGGCCCGGCTCAGCTCGTTGATCTGGTGGGTGAGCACCGCGCCGAGCACGTCCTGCCCGTCACCCAGCTGGCCGATGACCGTGCTGTCCTCGTTCCACCAGGTGCCGATGTCCTTGTGCACCGCGGTCACCGCCTGCTTGGCCGCGGCCAGCTGGGGGCTGGTCAGCTCGAACGGGTCGGTGATGCCGAGCGAGGGCCGGGACGACTTGAGGTACAGGGCGGCCAGGGCCAGCGTGACCGGGTCGTTGGGCACGGTGATCTTGCCCGAGTGCTGGGCGGCCGAGGCCGGCGAGAACAGCGCGGTCCAGGTCGGCGGCGCGGTCTTGACCTGGCTCGAGTTGTACCCGGTGACGTAGGAGTCCCACAGGTAGGGCAGGCCGTAGGTGGTGCCGCCCGCCACCTCGGGCGGAGCCGTGCGCAGCCGGGGGCTGACGCTCGGAGTAGCCGGTGACCTGCGCGGTCTTCAGCGGGGCCACGGCCTTGGCGTTCATCAGCTGGCCGGCCACCGTGGGCGAGGCCAGGATGGCGTCGTAGTAGGAGTTGCCGATGCCGTAGGTCAGGTCCTTGTAGGCGTCGGCGTCGGTGTTGGCCGTCCGCAGCTCGACCAGGCAGCCGGACTGCTCCTCGAACGGCGTGACCCAGTCCGTCTTGGGGTTCACGCTGCCGTCCTGCACCGCCCCGCCGGGAACCACCACCCGGATGAAGTTCGGGTTGGAGGTGGACGTGGGCCCGGTCGGCGAGGGCGAGGCCGAGGCCTCCGGTGGCCCGGTGCGGGTACCGGAGCAGGCCGCCAGCAGGACCATCACCCCGGCCGCGATCAGCAGCAGGATGGGCCGGGGGGCGCGCCAGGCGCGCTGCGATCGCGCGTTCAGCGCTTGTCCGCTCCTCACGGAACGATGAGCTTATCCGTTCCCGGCCAGGCCCGATCCCCGGACGAGATCATCGTGCCCATCATCGTGCCAATCATCGTGACAGCGCGGATACCCGGCGGGCCAGCTCAAAGTCGGCGGCGGTGAGGCCGCCGGCCGAGTGAGTGGACAGGGTCAGCGTGACCTTGTTCCAGCGGATGTCGATGTCCGGGTGGTGGTTGGCCTCCTCGGCCAGGAACGCCACCGCCCCGACCAGCAGGAGCGCGTCCTTGAAGTCCTGGCGGGTGAAGGTCTGGGTGATCTCGCCGTTCTCCAGGGACCAGCCCGGGGACTCGGCGAGTTCGGCGGTGATCTGATCATCGGTGAGAAGTTCCATGCGACCGGCATACCATTCGGACGTGCCAGGATCACCATCGAACGCCGAAGAAGACCCCCGCCCGTCGCCGCGGCCCACCCCGTTGCTGGCCGAGCACGAGCGGCTGGGGGCCACGCTGACCGGTTTCGCGGGCTGGCGGATGCCGCTGCGCTACACCAGCGAGACCGCCGAACACCAGGCCGTGCGCCGGGCGGCCGGCCTGTTCGACCTGTCCCACATGGGCGAGATCATCGTGACCGGCCCCGAGGCCGCGGCCGCGCTGGACTACGCGCTGACCGGGCGGCTGTCGGCCGTGGCCCCCGGCCGGGCCCGGTACACGATGATGTGCGCCGAGGACGGCGGGGTGCTCGACGACCTCGTGGTCTACCGGACCGGGGACGAGGACTTCATGGTCGTGGCCAACGCGGCCAACACACCCACGGTCGTGGCCGAACTGCAGGGCCGGGCGTCCGGGTTCAAGGCTCAGGTCACCGACCGGACCGAGGACTACGCGCTGATCGCCATCCAGGGCCCGGCGGCGGTGGGGATCCTCGCCCCGCTCACCGACCTGGACCTCAGCGAGGTCAAGTACTACGCGGGCTACCGGGGCACGGTGGCCGGGCGGCCGGCCTTCGTGGCCCGCACCGGCTACACCGGCGAGGATGGCTTCGAGCTGTTCACCACCCCGGAGGACGCGGGGCCGGTGTGGGCCGAGCTGACCCGCGCCGGGTCACCGGCCGGCCTGGTGCCCGCGGGCCTGGCCGCCCGCGATACGCTCCGGCTCGAGGCCGGGATGCCGTTGTACGGCAATGAGCTCGGTCCGGACGTGACGCCGTACGACGCGGGGCTGGGACGGGTGGTCAAGCTCGACAAACCGGACGGCTTCGTCGGCGGCCAGGCCCTGACCGAACGGGCCGAGGCCGCACCGCGTCAGGTCCTGGCCGGGCTCACCATGGCCTCGCGCCGGGTCCCCCGGCACGGGTACCCGGTTCTGGCCGGCCCGGATCCCAGCTCGGATCAGGGCCGGCAGGCCGGGACCGTGACCAGTGGGGCACCCTCGCCCACGCTGGGCGTGCCGATCGCGATGGCGTACCTGACGCCGGACGCGGCCGACGCGGCCAGCGCGGGCGAACTGGCCGTGGACATCCGGGGCCGGGCCGAACCAGCCCGCCTCACCGAGCTGCCTTTCTATAGGAGATCCCGAGCATGAGCGTTCCTGCCGAGCTGCGTTACACCGCAGAACACGAATGGGTGGCCGTGAACGGCACGACCGCGACCGTCGGCATCACCGACTTCGCGGCCAAGGCCCTGGGCGACGTGGTGTACGTGTCGCTGCCCGCTGAGGGCGCGAGCGTCACCGCCGAAGACGCCTGCGGGGAGGTGGAGTCGACCAAGTCGGTCAGCGACCTCTACTCCCCCGTGGACGGCCAGGTCACCGAGATCAACAGCGAACTCGACGACGACCCCGGCCTGGTCAACTCCGACCCCTACGGATCGGGCTGGATGTTCAAGGTCCAGCTGTCCGGCGACCAGCTGCCGTCCGGGCTGATGTCCTCGGCCGAGTACGAGGAACTGACCAAGGACAGCGACTGATTCATTGACCGAATGACGATGGGCCGGGACCCCGGGTTGGGGACCGGCCCATCGTGGTCCGGGGGCTCAGCGGCCCCGGCGGGCTCAGCGGCGACGGCGGCGGCGCAGCACCACGTAGAGCGTGACCAGGCCCACCGCGGCCGCGGCGCCCGCGCCCGCGAGCTTCGGGTCCACCGTGGCCACCCGCTGCCTGACCTGGTCCAGGGTGCGCCGGGCGACGTTGGCCGGCTTCACCTTGTCCGCGATGGCGTCGACCGTGCGGCCCAGCTCCACGCGGGACTGCTCGATCTGCTTCATGAGCTGCTCCTGGCTGAGGTCCTTGTCAGCCCTGGGGGCGATCTCCTGGCCGGCCATCACGTGCTCCCTCTTCGCTTGCGTTTACCTCGGTATTGCCGAGTCACGACAGTCTGCCAGAAAGCACGGATCCCCCGGACGCGGGCGCGCCGGGGGATCCGTGACCGAGAGCTGGGCTGGATCAGCAGCTGCTCTTGTAGATGTACTTCTGGACGCTGGGCGAGTTCACGTTGGCCTTGGTGATGGCCACCAGCGGGGTGCCGATGTTCTTGGTCACGGCCTTGCCGTTGGCCGCGTTCAGGGCCTGCTGGACGGCGTCCTGGCCCTCCAGGTACGGGTCCTGGGCCACGGCCAGCTGGATGGTGTTGCTCTTCAGGAACGTGATCTGCTGCGGTTCGGCGTCGAACGTGGCCACCTTGACCTTGCCGGTCTTGCCGGCGTGCTGCACGCCGGTGGCCGCGCCCTGGGCGCTCAGCACGTTGGTGGCGAACACCCCGGACAGGTCCGGGTGGGCCGAGATGTCGCTGGTCACCTGGGTGGCCGCGGTGGCCGCGCTGTCGTTGTCGTACTGGGTGGACAGCACCTTGACGTTCGGGTACTTGGCCTTCATCTCGTTGGCGAAGCCCTGGATGCGGGCGTCGGTGGTGCTGATGCCCGGGTTCACGTTGATGACCGCGACCGTGCCCTTGCCGCCGATCTGCTGGCCCAGGTTGTCCGCGGCCACCTTGCCGCCGCCGACGTTGTCGGTGCTGATCCGGGACTCACCCAGCGAAGCGTCGCTGGACGTGGTGTCCACGAAGATGATCTTGGTGCCGCGCGGTCTGGATCCGGTTCAGCTCCGGGTTGAGCGCCTTGGCGTCGGTCGGCGCGACCATCAGCGCGTCCGGCTTGCTGGCCGCCACCGAGTTCAGGATCGGGGCCTGCTCGCTGACCGAGAAGTCGGCCGGGCCGTTGACGGTCAGCTTGGCGCCCAGCTTCTTGGCCTCGGCCTGGGCGCCGCACTCCATCGTGATGTAGAAGTCGTCGCTCTTGGTGCCCACGATGAGCTCGAGGTTGTTCTTGGCGAAGCCACCGGCGGCGCTGCTGCTCTTGGCACTGGCGCTGCTGCTGGCACTGCCGCTGCCGCCGCCGCTGCTCGAGCAGGCGGCGAGACCCAGTCCGACGACCGCGACGGCGGCCAGGCCGACCGCTCGCACGGGATATTTACGTGACATTCGAACCTCCTGAATGGTGGGAACGCGCCCTTGCGGTCCCCGCTTCGTTGCCTCAGGCGCGCTCGCGCAGCCGCCGGCGGAACTGATCGAGATAGACGGCGGCGGCGAGCACAATGCCGGTCAGGATGTACTGCCAGTACTGGTTGACCCCGATGATGATCAGGCCCGAGGCCAGCATGGCCGGAATGAAGGTGCCGAGGAACGTGCCCCACATGGAGCCGCGCCCGCCGAACAGGCTGGCCCCGCCCAGCACCACCGCGGTGATGACGGTCAGGTTGTCGAGCGGGTGCCCGGAGATCGTGGTCGTGCTGTAGTAGGACAGGTTCATGATGCCGGCCAGGCCCGCCATCAGCCCGGACAGGCCGTAGATCAGGATCAGGTACCAGTCCACGTTGATGCCGACCCGCCGGGCCGCTTCGGGATTGGAGCCGATGGCGTAGGTGTACCGGCCGAACCGGGTGTAGGCCAGGATCAGCGCGAACACCAGCGTGGCCAGGAACGAGATGATGATCAGCCACTGCACGCCGGCCAGGCGCGCCCTGCCCGATCGAGCTGGCCAGCTTGTTGGGCACGGTGGCCACGTCGTGGCCGCCGGTGATCAGGTAACTCAGGCCCTCGGCCCCGCCCAGGCCGGCCAGCGTGGCGATCAGCGGCGGGATCTTCAGCTTGGCCACCATGAAGCCCTGCATCAGGCCGTAGGCGCCGCCGGTGGCCAGGCCGATCACCACGCCGACCAGGATCGTGCCCACCCCGGCGTTGGCCCCGCCGCTGTGCACGTAGTACTCGCCCGCGACCACGCCCGACAGCACCAGCACGAAGCCGACCGACAGGTCGATGCCCGCGGTCAGGATCACGAACGTCTCGCCGATGGCCATGACCAGGAGCGGGGCCGTGGTCTGGCTGATCAGCGACAGGTCGTTGGTGGTCAGGAACTTGCCCGGGGCGAGCCCGGTGAACACCGCCATCAAGATGACGAGCGCGATGAAGGTCCACGACTCGTTGGCGGTGAGCGCCCGCCGGAGCAGGTGGTTCAGGTCGCCCGGGCGCCGGCCCGGGCGCGGGGCCGGGTCGGTTGCCACCGGTCCCGCTGGTGCCGCTGGTCCCGCCCGCGCCGGCCTCGGCCGCGGCGTTGGTCTCGGTCATGCCGCGCCCCTTCCGTTGTCGCTGGCCCCGTTGCCGCTGGCCCCGTCGCCGCCGGCACCGTTGTCGCGGGCGGTGGCGGCCGGGTCGTCGTCCTCGGTGGTCAGCGCGCCGGTCATGGCTCCGACCAGCTGCTCGACGCCCGAGTCGGCGGCCCGGAAGCGGGCCACCCGGCGACCCATCCTGAGCACCTCGACCCGGTCGGCCACGGCCAGCACCTCGGGCATGTTGTGGCTGATCAGGACGACCGCGATGCCGCGGTCCCGGACCCGCTTGATGTTGTCGAGCACCCGTTCGCGCTGGACCACGCCGAGGGCGGCGGTGGGCTCGTCCATGAAGATGATCTTGCTGGCGTAGGCCACGGCCCGGGCCACCGCCACCGACTGGCGCTGACCGCCGGACAGCGACGCCACCGGGGCGTTGACATCGGGCAGCTCGACCCCGAGGTCCTTGAACGCGGCCACGGCCCGGCGCCGCATCTCGGATTTGTTCAGGATGTGCAGGGCCCGGAGCCGGTAGATCTCCCGCCCCAGGTGCAGGTTGGCGGCGGCGTCCAGGTCGGGCGCCAGAGCCAGGTCCTGGTAGACGGTCTCGATCCCGTGCCGCCGGGCGTCCAGCGGGCTGGCCAGCGTGACCGGCTGGCCATCGACGAAGATCTGCCCGCTGTCCGGTCTGATGGCCCCGGACAAGCATTTGACCAGCGTGCTCTTGCCGGCCCCGTTGTCCCCGATCAGCGCCGTGACCTCACCGGGGAAAGCGGTGAAGTTGGCCGCGTTGAGCGCCAGCACCTGCCCGTAGCGCTTGACCAGGTTGCGGGCTTCAAGCTGTGGCTCAGCCTCCGCCACGGATGCGTCCCTTCCGCGTGTACTGTTACCGCACCGAAAACGTTGATAACGTTCCCATCGTGTGGCGCGATTCTTTAAGTGCCCGCTCAAGTTGTCAAGAGGGTGTGGCCGAAGCTAGCACTAAATCGATGTCTGGCCTTAACATCGAGCCACTTGGCGAGCTGGCGCCGCGACCGGGACCCGGCCGTGGCGCCGTGTTGCGCGGAGGTGAAGTGGGAGCCACCCCGAGGCAACAAGTTGATAACGTTCCCATGTGGGCAGGAGGCGGGCGGCTGTGAAGCTGACTCTGGGCGGGCGGCCGTGAACAAGCGGCCGACCATGCGGGACGTGGCCGCCGCGGCCGGAGTCAGCCTGATGACCGTGTCGCGCGTGGTCAACGGCGAGCCCGGGGTGCTGCCGGAGACCGCGGCGCGGGTCGAGCGGGCCATCCGCCGCCTCGGCTACCAGCGCAACGACATGGCCCGCCAGCTGCGGCGCAAGGGCCAGCTCACCGAGACCATCGGCCTGCTCGTGGACGACCTGGCCAACCCGTTCTTCGCCGCGCTGACCCGCGCCGTCGAGGACGCCGCCCGGCTGCACGACTGCGTGGTCCTCATCGGCAGCTCGAACGACAGCCTGGCCCGGGAGAAGGAGGTCGTGTCGGCCTTCTGCGCCCGGCGGGTGGACGGCCTGATCGTGGTGCCGGTGGCCGGCAGCCACCGGTTCCTCAAGGAACAGCAGGACCTCGGGGTCAAGGTGGTCTGCGTCGACCGCCCGGCCGACAACCTGGACGCCGACACGGTGCTGGTGGACAACCGCCGCGGCGCGTTCCAGGCCGTCCGGCACCTGCTCGACCAGGGACACCGCCGGATCGGCTACCTGGGCGACCGCGAGGACATCTGGGCCATCCGCGAGCGGTTCGACGGCTTCACCGACGCCTTCGCCGCCGACGACCTGCTCCCGGACCCGGCGCTGATCCGGCACGGCCTGCGCAGCCGCTCCGACGCCACCCGCGCGGCCCTCGACCTGATGCAGCTGCCCGCCCCGCCGACCGCCCTGTTCGCCAGCAACGACCTGGTCACCATGGGCACCGTCGACGCCCTGTACAGCTCCCGCCAGCAGCGCGGCACCGTGGCCCTGGTCGGCTTCGACGAATTCGCCCTGGCCGACAAGCTCACTCCCCCGGTCACCGTGGTCGCCCAGGACCCCACCACCATCGGGGCCACCGCGGCCCAGCTCCTGTTCGGCCGCATCGCCGGCGACACCACCCCGCCCCGCGAAGTCGTCCTCCTGACCCGCCTGGTCATCCGCGGCTCCGGCGAAATCGCCCCCGCCGCCACCTGAGCCTGTGGCCGGGGTGAGGTGAGCGGGATCACCGGGGGCGCGGGCACATCGGGGGCATAGGGGGCCGGGCGGGCCCGTTGAAGTAAGCGTGACGATGAGCCTTCCCACCGTGAGTCCCGAGCAGGCGACTGTGCTGCGGGACGGGTCGGTCGTGCTCATCCGGCCGGTGCGGCCGACCGACGCGGAACTGCTGGCGGAGGGGTTCGAGCGGCTGAGCCCGGAGTCGCGGCGGCTGCGGTTCCTGACCGCCAAGGACGTCCTGCGCCCGGCCGAACTCCGCTACCTGACCGACGTCGACCACCACGACCATGAGGCGATCGGGGCCCTGGACCTGGCCAGCGGGCAGGGGGCCGGCATCGCCCGCTACATCCGCGACGTCAAGGACCCGCGGACGGCGGAGATCGCGGTCACCATCGTGGACGGGTGGCAGGGCCGGGGGCTGGGCACCGAGCTGGTGGACCGGCTGGCCGAACGGGCCCGGGCCGAGGGAATCGAGCGCTTCGTGGCCCTGACCGCGGGCGGCAACGTGGCCATGGGGCTGCTGCTGCGGCACATGGGCGGGACCGTGCTGGCCCGCGAGTTCGGCACCGTCGAGTACGAGCTGGACCTGACCGGGATCACCGAGCCCGAGCCGCTCCCCCAGGCCAGCTGACCACCGGCCCGGCACCGGCTGACCCGCCCGCGCCGGGCCTCTTAAGCGAGTACTTATTCCGCTGTTGTCCGGTTCCGCGGGGGCCTCCATGATGAGGCCACGCGGTGACGGCGCCTGGATGCGCGCTGTCCTGGAGACGGAGGCGCGATGCGGGTCGAGTCCGACGGGCACAGCCGGGACAATCCACGGTTCTTCGAGCTGATCGAGAACGCGCCCAGGAACGAAGGCGGGAAGAGCCCGTCGGTGTTCGCCTGGCCCGAGCTGGTGGACTTCCTCAAGGTGGCGGGCCAGCCGGTGGCCGGCCCGTGGCCGCCGCACCAGGAGCCGCGGCCGGATCCGGAGGAAGACTCGCTGCCGGTCGCGGTGGCCGAACCGGACGACGACGAGCCGGGGCGGCCCTGATGTACCCGTCACGCTTCCGCTACGAGGTGGCCCGCTCGGTCGAGCAGGCCAGCCGGCTCCTGCACGACGGCGGCGACGACGCCAAGGTGGTGGCGGGCGGCCAGAGCCTGATCCCGATGATGAAGCTGCGCTTCGCGTCGCCGGAACTCCTGGTCGACATCAACGCCCTGCCCGGGCTGGACTACCACCGCATCGACCCGGACGGCAGCATCCACGTGGGGGCCCTCTGCCGCCACGCCGACCTGGAGTACTCGGACCTGCTGCCGGGACGGCAGCCGACCATGGCCGCGGCCGCGCCGCTGATCGCCGACCCGCTGGTCCGCAACCGGGGCACGCTGGTCGGCTCGCTGTGCCACGCCGACCCGCAGGGCGACTGGGCCTCGGTGGTGCTGGCCCTGGGCGGCTCGATCGTGGCCCAGGGCCCGGGCGGGCAGCGCACGATCCCGCTCCGCGACTTCGTGCTCGGCCCGTTCGAGAACGCGCTGGCCCACGACGAGATCGCGGTCGAGGCGGTCATCCCCGCCCCCCGCGGCGCCCCGGCCGGCGGCTACCTCAAGCTGGAGCGCCGGGTCGGCGACTTCGCCACGGCCGGGGTGGCGGTGGCCCTGGAAACCGACGGGGCCCAGGTCATCCGGGCCGGGATCGCGCTCACCGGGGTGGGCGGGTCGACGATCGAGGCCACCGCGGCCGAAGAGGCGCTGACCGGGCGGCCGCTGACCGCGGAGACCATCGCCGAAGCGGGCCGGCTGGCGGCCGAGGCGTCCCAGCCCAAGTCCGACCACCGCGGCAGCGCCACCTACAAGCGGCACATCGTGAAGATGTTCACCACGCGCATCCTGAGCCGCATCGACGGGACGCAGGAGAGGGCCGCCTGACATGACGATCATCTACGAAGAGACCGACCAGGACGGCCCGGAGATCCCCCAGCAGCGGATCACGCTCCGGGTCAACGGCCGCAAGGTCGTGGCCGAGGTCGAGCCGCGGCTGCTGCTGGCCCACCTGCTGCGGCACGGCATGCGGCTGACCGGTACCCACACCGGCTGCGACACCACCAACTGCGGCGCCTGCACGGTGCTGGTCGACGGGCGGGCCATCAAGTCCTGCACGATGTTCGCGGTCCAGGCCGACGGGCACGAGGTGACCACGGTCGAGGGACTGGCCAGCCAGAGCGAGCTGCACCCGCTGCAGGAGGGCTTCAAGGAGGAGCACGGGCTGCAGTGCGGATTCTGCACGCCGGGGATGATGATGGCGGCCAAGCAGCTGCTGGACCGGAACCCCGATCCCACCGAGGAAGACATCCGCTGGGCGCTGTCGGGCAACCTGTGCCGCTGCACCGGCTACCAGAACATCGTCAAGTCGGTCCTGTGGGCGGCCGAGAAGCTGCGGGCCCAGGAGGGAACGTCGTGAGCCAGGCCGTTGACGAGATCAAGATCGGCGGCATGGGCGCGAGCCGCCGCCGCGTCGAGGACAACCGGTTCATCCGCGGCAAGGGCAACTACGTCGACGACGTGGCCCTGCCCGGCATGCTGCACATGGAAATCCTGCGCAGCCCGATCGCGCACGCCCGCATCACCAGGATCGACGCCAGCCGGGCCTGGGACATCCCCGGCGTGCACCTGGTGCTGACCGGGGAGATGATGGCCACCCGCAACCTGGCCTGGATGCCCACGCTGTCCTACGACACCCAGGCCGTGCTGGCCACGGACAAGGTGCGGTTCCAGGGCCAGGAAGTGGCCTGCGTGATCGCGGACGACCCGTACATCGCCAAGGACGCCTGCGAGGCCATCGAGGTCGACTACGAGCCGCTGCCGGCGGTGGTCAGCCCGCAGCAGGCCGGCCTGCCGGACGCCCCGGTCATCCGGGACGACAAGGAAGACCAGGCCGGCAACGTCATCTACGACTGGGAGGTGGGCGACGCCGAGGGCACCGCCCGGGCCTTCTCCGAAGCCGACGTCGTCTCCCGGCTGCAGCTGCACTACCCGCGCTCGCACCCGAGCCCGATCGAGTGCTGCGGCTCGATCGCGGACTTCAACCGGTCGACCCAGAAGCTGACCGTGTACATGACCACCCAGGCCCCGCACATCGTGCGGGCCGCGGTGGCGCTGATCGCCGAGCTGCCCGAGCACATGATCCGGATCATCTCCCCGGACATCGGCGGCGGGTTCGGCAACAAGGTGCCGGTCTACCCGGGCTACGTGTGCTCGATCCTGGCTTCGATCCTGCTGGAACGGCCGGTGAAGTGGATCGAGGACAAGACCGGGAACCTGATCTCGACCGGCTTCGCCCGCGACGTGTACCTGGACGGCGAGCTGGCCCTGCGCCGGGACGGCAAGATCCTCGGGATGCGCATGCGGACCCTGGCCGACCACGGCGCCTTCTTCGCCGACGCCCAGCCCAGCAAGTTCAAGATCGGCCTGATGCACTCCACGTTCGGCTGTTACAACGTGCCGTTCGCGCACCTGGCCGCCCGGGGCATGTACACCAACAAGGCGCCGGGCGGGGTCGCCTACCGGTGCTCGTTCCGGGTCACCGAGGCCATGTTCTTCCAGGAACGGATGATGCACGCGGCCGCCGAGGACCTGGGTATGGACCAGGCCGAGTTCCGCCGCATCAACCTGGTCCGGGACGAGCAGTTCCCGCACCGGACCCCGTTCGGCTTCCTGCTCGACTCCGGCCAGTACGGCGCCTGCCTCGAACTGGGCCTGAAGGCGGTCGGCTACGAGGACTTCCTCCGCCAGAAGGAAGAAGCCGCCCAGCGCGGGCGGCGGCTGGGCATCGGCATCTCGACCATGAGCGAGCCGCTGGGGGCGGGCAACAGCCGCGAGTACGACATCCTCGGCATCAAGATGTTCGACTCGGCCGAGCTGCGGGTGCACATGACCGGCAAGGCGATCCTGCGCACCGGCGCCCGCGGCCAGGGCCAGGGCCACGAGACGACCTGGGGCCAGATCGTCGCCCACGAGCTGGGCATCCCGGCCGACGACGTGACCGTGGAAGAGGGCGACACCGACACCGCCCCGTTCGGCATGGGCACCTACGCCTCGCGCAGCACACCGGTGGCGGGGGCGGCCATCGCCATGGTCTGCCGCAAGATCCGGGCCAAGGCCCGCAAGCTGGCCGCCCACCTGCTGGAGGTGTCCGAGGAGGACATCGACTGGGAGCTGGGCCGGTTCTACGTGCGCAGCGCCCCCGACCGCGGGGTGACCATCCAGGAGTGCGCGATGGCCGCCTACAGCAACATGCCGGACGGCCTGGAGCCGGGCCTGGAGAACAACGCCTACTACGACCCGCCCAACCTGACCTGGCCGTTCGCCTGCTACATCGTCACCGTCGAGGTCGACCCCGAGACCGGCGTGTGGGATGTGCTCAACATGGTCGCGG
The DNA here is from genome assembly GCA_963828445.1 of uncultured Actinomycetes bacterium. Lineage (GTDB taxonomy): Bacteria > Actinomycetota > Actinomycetes > Streptosporangiales > Streptosporangiaceae > Bog-532. Next base: position 508,250 of record CAWHFP010000009.1, on the reverse strand, counting down.
TCGACGATTGCGGCGTGCGGATCAACCCCATGATTGTCGAAGGTCAGATCATGGGCGGTCTGACGGAAGCCTTCGCGATGTCGAACATGCAGTTCATCACCTACGACGCGGATGGCAACTGCGTCGGCTCGAACTACATGGATTACCTGATCCCGACCGCCTGGGAAACCCCCGGCTTCGAGCTGCACGGTGAAGTGGTGACCCCGAGCCCGCACCACCCGATCGGGGCCAAGGGCGTCGGCGAGTGCGCCGCGGTCGGCGGCCCGGCCGCGTTCGTCAACGCGGTCATGGACGCGCTGAAGGACACCGGGGTCCGGAACATCGACATGCCGCTGCTGCCGGACCGGGTGTGGGAGGCCGTCACCCAGCGGCACGACGTGTCCGGGGCCCCGCCGATCAGGACGGACGGTTAGGGCCATGGGCATGGACGGCTGGGCGTTCCTGGAGCACGGAGCCGACCTGGCCCGGCGCGGCGAGTCGTTCGCGCTGGCCACGGTGGTCTGGCGGCAGGGACCCTCGTCGGGCAAGGAGAGCTGCCGGGCCATCGTCACCGCGTCCGGGGAACTGCACGGCTGGATCGGCGGGGCCTGCGCCGAGCCGGTGGTGATCCGGCAGGCCCGGGAGGTCATCGCCGAGGGCGTGCCCCGGCTGCTGCTGCTCGGCACCCCGGACCAGTTCAGTGAGTCCCAATCCCGGCCAGCACTGCCGGACGGCATGCTGTTCGTGCCGATCTCCTGCTCCAGCGAGGGCTCGCTGGAGGTCTACATCGAGCCGGTGCAGCCGTCCCCGCACCTGGTGGTGGTGGGGCACTCCCCGATGGCGCAGACCCTGGGCGAGCTGGCCCGGGCGCTGGGCTGGCGGGCCGATGTGATCGCGGGCGAGGACTTCACCGCCGGGCAGGCCAGCGCGCGGTCGATCGTGGTCGTGGCCACCCAGGGGCACCACGACGAGGAAGCCGTCACGGCCGCGATCGAGGCCCGGCCCGCCTACATCGGGCTGGTCGGCTCGGTCAAGCGGGGCCAGACCGTGCTGGGCTACCTGGCCGAGCGGGGGCTGCCCCGGGCCGAGCTCGACCGGGTGCACAGCCCGGCCGGGCTGGACCTGGGCCGGACCACGCACCAGGAGATCGCGGTGGCCATCCTGGCCGAGCTGGTGCAGCTGCGAGCCGCGGGAAAGCTCGTGGTGGCTGAGGTGCGCGGGTGAGGCGCGTGGGCCTGGGGAGGCGGACGCGGTGGATCCGGTGTGCGGGATGACGGTGACGGCCGGGCCCGGGTCGCGGCCGCTGGAGCGGGACGGCGTGACCTACTACTTCTGCTGCGCCGGCTGCCGCAGCGCGTTCGAGAGGGAGACCGCCGATGCTGATCACCAATGAGTTCGAGGTCGCGGCGCCGATCGAGAAGGTGTGGCAGTTCTTCGACGACATCCCGCACGTGGCCGCCTGCCTGCCCGGCACCGAGCTGACCGACGACCTCGGCGACGACCACTACCAGGGCATGGTCGGCATCCGGATGGGGCCGGTCCGGCTCAAGTTCGCGGGCACGGCCGACATCGTCGAGCGCGATGAGCAGGGCCGGAAGATCGTGGTCAACGCGGCCGGCGCCGACGAGCGCGGCCGCGGCCAGGCCGCGATGGGGGTCACCGCCACCCTGAGCCGGGCCCGGGCCGGGACCAAGGTCGGCGTGGCCATGGACCTGCAGATCTCGGGCGCGGCGGCCCAGTACGGCCGGGGCATGATCTCCGACGTCACCGCGGTGCTGATGCGCGAGTTCGCGACCAACCTGCAGGACGGCATGGCCCGGCTGGACCGGGGCGAGTCGCTGGACGGGGTCCAGCCCGCCAAGGCCAGCGGCCTGGCCATCGGCCTGCAGGCGGCGCGGATGGCGCTGCGCCGGGTCTACGCGCGCTTCTTCCTGCCCTACCAGTCCCCCAACCCGAGCTGAGGAGACAGCCATGGTCCTGTGGTGGATCGGCGCGATCGTGCTGCTGGTGGTGGTCCTGCCGGTGGTGATCGCCCTGCTCAACCGGGTGCTGGCCGCGCTGGAACGGATCCGCGGCGCCAGCGAGGAGATCCTGGCCGGCGGGGTGGCCCTGGTCGGCGAGCTGGACGGCGCCCCCGAGGCGCTGGGCACGACCGACACCACGATCAAGGCGGTGGCGGGCGGCGCGGTGCGCTACGCCGGTCCCGTCAGCAAACTGCTCGGCCAATAGGGCCAGCACTGCGGAAGGAGCACACCATGCCGGCTGTGGCCTGGTTCACCATCATCGTGGCCGCCCTGATCGTCGGGATCACCGCGGTGGGCCTGCTGCGGGTCATCTTCCACCTGCGGGCCACCCGGGCCACGCTCGGGCAGGTCCTGGGCGGGGTGACCGTGGTGGCCGAGCAGACCAGCGGGGTCCCGGCCGTGGTGGCTTCGGTCAACGCGAGCCTCAAGCCCGTCCGCGACTTCTGCGACACGGTATGAGCGGGCCGACACGGCTGGGAAGGGCGGGAACGTGAGCTACACCGGATGGTGGATCGGGTACGGGATCGGCATCGCGATCGTGCTGGTCGTGGTGGCCCTGGTCGTGCCGATCCTGCTGCTGGCCCGGTCGATCGGGAAGGCGGCCCCGCTGATCGACGACCAGCTGGCGGCCGCGGCCCGGAACACCGCCCCGCTGACCGGCCTGAACACCACGATCGAGCACGCCACGCACATCATCGCCGGGCTCAAGCGCGGCCGCGAACGGCTGGGAGGCTGACGTGGAACCGCACACCGTGGCCCACTCGGGGCTGGCCCTGTCCTCGGGGCAGCACACGGCCTGGACCATCGGGCTCATCGCCGGCCTGGTCGTGATCCTGGCCGTGGTGGCCCTGCTGACCACGCTGATCTACCTGGTCAAGATCATTGACCGCCGGGTGGCCGGGATCAAGCAGACCCTGACCACCGCCGACGCGAACACCGAGGCCACCTCCCTGCTGCCGGTGGTGGCGGGCGGAGTCGAGGCGGTGCTGGCCGAGGGCCTGCAGCACCACCTGTTCCTGGGCCGGGTACTGGGGAAGGTGAAGTCATGACCGTGCTGGTCGTGCTGACCGTGCTGGAGATCGCGGTCCTGATCGCCGGGCTGGCCGTGTACCTGTTCTGGGTCGGCTCGCTGCTGAACCGGATCGCGGCCAACCTGGAAGAGTGCGCCGGGATCGTCCGGTCGATCGTGGGCCACGCCGAGCTGATCAAGCCCAACGTGGAGCACATCAACCAGACCGGTGGCGTGGTGGCCGGGGCGCTGCCGCTGCTGTACGGGATGGCCGAAGAGATCGTGACCGGCGCCACCTGGAACCCCGAGGACCACGCCGGGCCGCGCGAACCGGCCCGGCCCGCCTCCGGCACCCGGCGCTCCCGGATGCACGACGCCGTCGGGTACGCGCCGCGTTAGCCGGAGGTCGCGGGCACTCCACGTGGTAACAAGGGTCCATGCTGGAGCTGCTCGGGCTGGGCCTGGCCGCGGTCGCGGTCATCTGCGTGCTGCAGCTGCTGGCCGACCGGACCCGGCTGCCCGCGGCGGCGCTGCTGACCGCGGCCGGGCTGGTCTACGCGCTGCTGCCCGGGCCGAACCTGACCCTCGACCCGCACGTCATCCTCACCCTGGTCATCCCGCCGCTGATCTACAGCGCGGCCCTGAACGCCTCGCTGCTGGGCATCCGCAAGAACCTGCGCGTGGTGATCAGCCTGTCCATCGGGCTGGTGCTGGTCACCGCGCTGCTGGTCGGGGTGGGCCTGAGCCTGGTCGTGCCCGGGGCCGGGCTGGCGGCCGGGATCGCGCTGGGGGCGGCGGTCTCCCCCACCGACCCGGTGGCGGCGCTGGCCGTGGGCGGCCGGGTCGGCCTGCCCGCCCGGCTGATCACCATCATCGAGGGTGAGGGCCTGCTCAACGACGCCACCGCGCTGACCACGCTGACGGTGGCGGTGACCGCGGCCACCAGTGGCGGGTTCTCCCTGGGGGACGCGGTGCTCCGGTTCGCGCTGGCCGCCGCGGGCGGCCTGGTGGCCGGGATCGTCGTCGGCGTCGCGGTCCGGCTGGTGCGCTCGGTGCTCAACGACCCGGTGCTGGTCAACTGCGTCTCGCTGGTCACCCCGTTCGCGGCCTACCTGCTCGGCGAGGAAGCCCACGTGTCCGGGGTGCTGGCCGTGGCGGTGGCCGGCCTGATGGTCGGCCACGACACCCCCCGCTACACCTCGGGGGCCAGCCGGCTGCAGGTCAGCGCGGTGTGGCGGCTGGCCGACTTCCTGCTGGAAGGGTTCGTGTTCCTGCTCATCGGCCAGCAGATCGGACCCGTGGTGCGGGGGCTGCGCGCGTATCCGGCTTCGACGGTGGCGGTCGGCGGTGGCGGTGACCGTCGGCGTCGTGCTGCTGCTGCGGCCGCTGTGGCTGGTGACCACCCAGCACCTGCCGGGGGCGCTGCGCACGCGGCTCGGCAGCGGGACCCGGTCGGAGCAGGCCCCATCCCGGCGAGCACTCTCCGGCGCGGGAGATCACCATGCTGAGCTGGGCCGGTACCCGGGGCGTGATCAGCCTGGCCGCCATCTTCACGCTGCCGCTGACCGTCGATAGCGGCCGGCCGTTCCCGGCCCGGGACCTGCTGCTGTTCTGCACGTTCGTGGTCGTGGTGGTGACCCTGGTCGGGCAGGGGGTGACGTTCGGCCCGATCGCGCGGGCGCTGGGCGTGCACGCCGACCCGGCCGACGCGGCCGCGCTCCGCAACGAAGCGCGGGCGGCGGCGGCCCAGGCGGGCCTGGACCGGCTCGACCAGCTGACCGATGACCCGGACCTGCCCGCGCACGAGCTGGCCGGGCTGCGGTCCACGCTCCAGACCCGGCTGCGGCGCTACCGGCAGGACGAGGAGGACCCGGACCCGGAGTTCTCCCCGGTGGGGTCGCCCGGGCACGCGGCCGTGCTGGACACAAGGCGGGCGGTCATCGACGCCGAACGGGACGAGCTGCTGCGCTGGCGGGACGCGGGGCGGCTGCCCGAGACCACCCTGCGGGTGCTGGAACGCGAGCTGGACCACGAGGAGCGGACCTTCCCGGCCCGGGACGGGCACTGACCAGGCCAGCGCCAGGCCCGTAGGCTGGTCGGCATGATGCGAGGCCTGCGGGTGGGAGCGGCGGCTCTGCTGATCGGACTGGTGGCGGCCGGGTGCGGGTCCTCGGGAGGATCGCCGAAGTCGTCGGCGCCGGCGTCGGGGGCGGCCACCGCGTCGGCTCGCCGACCGGCACGCCGTCGGTGCCGGACGGGGACGCCACCAAACTGCCCACCTTCCCCTCGGCCACGGCCAGCCCGTCGCTGCCCGCGCCGGACTCGGCCAGCGCCGAGCAGCGGTTCGTGGCGGCGGTGTTCACCGACGCGCAGGAAGAGTGGCAGAAGATCTTCGCCAAGGCCGGGATCCAGTACCACGCGGCCCGGCTGGCGCTGTTCAGCTCGGCCGTGCAGACCGGCTGCGGAACCGAATCCTCCCAGGTCGGGCCCTTCTACTGCCCGGCCGACGGGACCGTGTACCTGGACACGCTGTTCTTCAAGGAGATGGAGGCCAAGTACGGGGTCAAGGGCGACTTCTCCCAGGCCTACGTGGTCGCGCACGAGTTCGGGCACCACATCCAGAACCTGACCGGGGTGTCGACCCGGGTGGCCCAGCTCAGCCAGCAGTACCCGGCCCAGGCCAACGGGCTGTCCGTCCGGGCCGAGTTGCAGGCCGACTGCTACGCGGGCGTGTGGGCCCACTCGACCTACACCCGGGGCCTGCTGGAGCCGGGTGACCTGGACGAGGCGCTGCAGGCGGCGGCCACGGTGGGCGACGACTTCCTGCAGAAGGCGGCCACCGGCTCCGTGCAGCCCGAACAGTGGACGCACGGTTCGTCGGCCCAGCGGCAGAAGTGGCTCAAGATCGGCTACGACAAGGGCGAGCCGTCGGCCTGCGACACGTTCGCCGCCAAGAACCCCTAGGGCTGTTCGGTGCCGGTCCGTTCCGAGCCGATCCAGTGTTCCTTCCAGGCCTGGTCGTACTGCTGGAGGTTGCAGCGCGGCTTGTAGACGGCGATCAGCTCGCGGGCGATCTGCTCGCGGTGGGCGCGGCCACCCCCGGGCACCTCGTAGGTGGCGATGTAGACCTTCCAGCGCGACCCGGCCCGCCGCACCCAGCAGGCGGCCCGAGGGTGCCGGAACGGGAACCGCTCGGCCGACAGGTCGTCGCCGTGGCCGACGTAGGTCACGGCGTACCGCTCGGGCTTGCCCTCGGGGTCGGGCTTGTAGAGCACGGCGTAGACCCCGGCCGCGGGCGGCGGGGTCCAGCCCGCCAGCACCCGCGGGCCCTCGAACGGCAGCCCGGCCAGCGACCCGAGCCTGATCACGGTGCTGGCCTCATTGGTCTGCGTCCTCGTCCTCGTTGACGGCGGTGGTGCGCACGATCGGGTACTCGGGCAGGCCCGCCGTCCTGGCGGCGGCCAGGAAGATCCTGGTGCCCTTCTCGATGGCTTCGTCGCGGCTGGCCGCGTCCACCATCAGCTGGGCGCCGTAGCGGTTGGTGCCGATGCCGGTGGCAATGCCGGAGCTGGGAGCGACCGCGTCGGCCAGTTCGACGATCTCGTCGTGGGTCAGCACGCGGTCACCTTCGGCCTCCAGGCCGACACTCCACTTCACCGTCGTCTCCTCGGTCGGTCAGCCCAATCAGTCAGTTCAGGGCGGGCAGCAGCGTGGCCAGTTCCTCCAGGCTGTGCAGGTCGTGCCCGGACAGCAGCAGGTCCACGTGCGGCGCCACCACCATCATGCCCAGCGTGCTGGGGGCAAAGTCCTGGTTGTCACCTTTGTGCGGGTTGAGCCAGACCAGCCGGTGACACTGCCGGGCCAGCCGTTCGGCCGCGGTGGCCAGCAGGCCGGGGTCGCCGCGGTCCAGGCCGTCCGAGCAGACCACCACCACCCCGCCCCGGGCCAGGCCCCGGCGGCCCCAGACCCGGGTGAACTCGTCCAGGGCGGCGCCGATCTGAGTCCCGCCCTCCCAGTCCAGCACGGCCCGCCCGGCTTCGGCCAGGGCCTGGTCCGGGCGCCGGCGGCCGAGCGGCTGGGTGATCCGGGTCAGCCGGGTGCCGAAGCAGAAGACTTCGACCCGGCCGGACGCGCGCCGGGCCGAGTGCGCGAACTGCAGCAGGCTGCGGGAGTAGTCGGCCATGGAGCCGGACACGTCCAGGATCAGGATCAGCGGCCGGAGCCGGGTCTTGCGCCGCCGCCAGCGCAGGCCGGCCACGTCGCCGCCCGGCCGCATCGCGTCCCGGACCGTGCGGCGCAGATCGGGGACGCGGCCGGAGCGGGCCGGGGTCGTGCGCCGGGTCCGCCGCCGGGGCGGGGTCAGCCGGATCCGCCGCATGATCCGCCGGACCGCGGCCAGTTCCTCGGGGGTACAGGCGCCGAAGCTCTTGTGCCGGAGGGCCTCGGCGGCCGAGGCCATCAGGCCCAGCTTGGCTTCTTCTTCGGTGTCGTCGCCGTCGGGCGGGTCGGTGGCCGGGACGTCCAGCACCGCCCCGTCGACCTGGGCGCCGATCTGGGTGCTGAGCTTGAGCAGCTCCCGCACCGGGTCCTGGTCGCCGAGGAAGTAGCGGCGGAACACCCGGTCGTAGACGTCCAGGTCGTCCCGCTTGGTCACCAGGGTGGTGGACCCGGCCCAGTACAGGTCGGTCAGGTCGGCCGGGTCGAGGGTGGCCGCGGCCGCGCAGTAGGTCAGCAGGTCGCCGGTGCCCACGGCCAGGCCTTCGGCCCGGAGGGCCTGGGTGAACCCGGCCAGGACCGGGGTGAAGGCGGGCGGCTCGGGCCCGGGCCGGGGCCCCGGCTCAGGCACCGGAGGTGATCTCCGACAGGTTCTCGCGGACGAAGTCGAGGTCGTCGCGTTCCTTGATCACCGCGCCCAGGGTGACGTCGGCGGCGGCCTCGGTCAGGTCGGTCTCGCCCAGGAAGTCCAGGGTCCGGGCCCAGTCGATGGTCTCGGCCACCCCCGGCGGCTTGGCCAGGTCCAGCTCGCGCAGCCGCTGCACGGCCGCCACCACCTTGCGGGCCAGCTCCGCGGCCACCTGCGGCTCGCGCACGGCCACGATCTCCAGCTCCCGGCTCGGCCGGCGGGTAACCGATCCAGTGGTACAGGCAGCGCCGCTTGAGGGCGTCGTGCAGCTCGCGGGTCCGGTTGGAGGTCAGCACGACCAGCGGCGGACGCTCGGCCCGGATCGTGCCCACCTCGGGGATGGTGACCTGGAAGTCCGACAGCACTTCGAGCAGGAAGGCCTCGAACTCGTCGTCGGCCCGGTCCACCTCGTCGATCAGCAGCACGGCCCGGTCGCCGGCCCGGACCGCTTCCAGCAACGGCCGTTCGAGCAGGAATCGCTCGCCGAACAGCTGGTCCACCGCGCCGTCACCGGCCAGCTGGTGCTCGCTGAGGGCGCGGATCTGGAGCAGCTGGCGGGCGTAGTCCCACTCGTACAGGGCCTGGCTGGTGTCGATGCCCTCGTAGCACTGGAGCCGGATCAGCTTCCGGCCGAACACCGAGGCCAGCACCTTGGCCGCCTCGGTCTTGCCCACCCCGACCTCGCCCTCCAGCAGCACCGGCCGGTCCAGGGACAGGGCCACGAACAACGTGGTGGCCAGGCCGCGGTCAGCCAGGTAGCCGCCGGCGCGGAGGGTCTCGGTGAGTTCGGAGACGGTGGTGGGCAGCTCCACGGGTCAGTTCGGGTCCTGGACCGCGACGGCGTCGGGGGTCACGCCGAAGACCAGGTCGGCCAGGGTCCCGCCGCGGGCCAGCTTGCCCTCGCGCTCCAGCCGGCCGCGCCAGGCCGCCCGCAGGTCCTCGTCGTCGCCGTTGAACCCGACGTTGCGCATGTTCTTGCAGGACTTGCCGTGCCCGTGCTGGTGCGAGCCGTGCTGGCCGAAGGCCTCGTCCAGCTCAGCCTCGCTCTGGCCGGTGGCCGACCACACCGTGCGCAGCACGTTCAACGCCTCTGGCTGCTCCATGGCTCCGACTGTAGTTCGGCCCGCGGCGGCTGGCGACCGCGGATTAACCGTTTTCTTAAGCGGGGCTAGGCTCGCGGCATGCCGTCTTCGCTGCCGCGCAGTACGCCGACTGATCAGGACGCCGACCCGGGCGCCGTCCTCGCCCTGCTGGACGCGTTCGAGGCCCGGCCGGACATCGAGCTGCACAGCCTGATGATCGTGCGGCACGGGCACGTGGTGGCCGAAGGCTGGTGGGCGCCGTACCGCGCGGGCCAGCGGCACCTGCTGTACTCGCTGAGCAAGAGCTTCACCTCGGCCGCGGCCGGGTTCGCCCGGGCCGAAGGCCTGCTGGACCTGGACGATCCGGTGGTGAAGCACTTCCCCGAGTTCGAGGCCGACATCACCGATCCCCGCAGCCGGGCCATCAAGGTCCGGCACATCGCGGCCATGGCCAGCGGGCACGACCGGGACATGCTCGGGGAGGCGCGGCAGCGCGACCCGGACGAGCTGGTGCGCGGGTTCCTGCTCATCCCGCCCGACCAGGAGCCGGGCACGCTGTTCGCCTACAACCAGCCCTGCACCTACACCCTGGGCAGCATCGTGCAGCGCAACTCGGGACTGCCGCTGACCGAGTACCTGCGGCCGCGGCTGTTCGATCCACTGGGGATCGGGCCGGTGGGCTGGCAGACCTGGCCTTCTGGCCGCCCCGGCGCCCCCGGCCGCCAGCCCGATCGCCAGCAGGGGTTCTCCGGCCTGTTCGCGCGGACCGAGGACGTGGCCAAGCTGGGCCTGCTGCACCTGCAGGGTGGCGTCTGGGACGGCCGCCAGCTGCTGCCGGCCGACTGGGTGGCCCAGGCCACCAGCAAGCAGGTGGACAACCCCGACCGGGAGTGGATCGACTGGCGGCAGGGGTACGGCTTCCAGTTCTGGATGGCCCGGCACGGGTACCGCGGCGACGGGGCGTTCGGCCAGTTCTGCGTGGTCCTGCCCGAGCAGGACACCGTGGTGGCCTGTACCGCCGCCACCTTCGACATGCAGGCCGTGCTGGACGCGCTGTGGGAGCACCTGCTGCCCGGTCTGGGCCGGGCCGGATCGGCCGGGCGGCAGGAAGAGCTCGGCGCCCGGCTGGCCGGGCTCGCCCTGCCGGCCCGGCCGGCCGGATCGGCCCCGGCGGCCGGGGGCGCGCTGGCCCGGGCCCCGTTCGCGGTCACAGGCGTCGGGGCCGGGGTCTCCGGCGAGCTGGGCACCCGGCTGACCTCGGTCTCGGCGGCCGGGCGGGACGAGGGCTGGGAGGTCACGCTGGCCGAGGCCGGCAACCAGCTGACGTTCCCGGCCAGCGCGGGCGCCTGGGCCGTCTCGGCCCCGGCCGACCAGGGCGGCGGCACCGTCCCCATCGCGGCCTGCGGCGGCTGGACCGAGGCCGGCGACCTGCGGCTCGAGGTCATCTTCCTGGAGACGCCGCACCGGCTGGACATCGAGCTGAGTACCGGGGACGGCACGGCCACCGCGGCCTGGCGGGTCCCGCCGCTGTTCCCGGGCCACCTGGCCTACCTGCACTGCCCCTAGCGGGCGCCGCGGGCCGGCGCGGGGCCGCCTCAGGCGTCGCGCTCGATGGGGCAGGTCATGCAGCGCGGGCCGCCCCGGCCCCGGCCCAGTTCGCCGCCGGGCACGGTGATGACCTCGATGCCGTGGTCGCGCAGGTAGGTGTTGGTGGTGACGTTCCGCTCGTAGGCCACCACCACGCCGGGCTCGACGGCCAGCACGTTGCAGCCGTCGTCCCACTGTTCCCGCAGGGCCGAGTGCACGTCCTGGACCGCGGTCAGCACGGTGATGGCGGGCCGGTCCAGGGCGGCCGCGATGGCCTTGTGCATGTCCTCGGCCGGGTGCTCGGTGACCTTGAGCTCGTCGGCGGTCGCGCCCGGCTCGACCGTGTAGGACGGCAGCATGCCCATGCCCGCGTACTTGTTGAACACCCCGTAGTCGGCCATGGTGAACAAGGTGTCCAGGTGCATGAAGGCCCGTTGCTTCGGCATGTCGATGGCCACCAGGCAGCGGGCCGCCCCGGTCTCGAACAGCCGGTGGGCCACCAGTTCCACGGCCTGCGGGGTGGTCCGCTCGCTCATCCCGACCAGCACCGCGCCGTTGCCGATGACCAGGATGTCACCGCCTTCGATGGTGGCGGGCTCGGCGTCGGCCCCGTGGTACCAGGTCTCGAAGTCCGCCGCGGCGAACATCGGGTGCCAGCGGTAGATGGCCTCGTCGTAGACGGTCTCGCCCATCCGGGCCTTGAGGCGCATGGCGTTGACCGACACCCCGCCGTAGATCCAGGCCGAGGTGTCCCGCTGGTAGAGCAGGTTCGGCAGCGGGGGCAGCACGAAGCCGTCCGGGTCCAGCGAGTGGAACGCGATGCTCTTGGGCTCCGGGCCGAGCTCGGAGATCTCCCGCTTGGTGATCCCGCCCGCCAGGTACTGGGCCAGCCGGGGCGAGTCCAGCCCGTCCATGGCCGCCCGCAGGGTGTCGGCGGCCAGCGGCCCCTGCCAGCGGGGGTCGAACACCCGCTCCAGGATCCAGGACCGGGCCTCGCTGACCGCCAGGGTCTGGGTCAGCAGGTCGCTGTAGTAGTGCACGACCACGCCCCGGGAGCGCAGCGCATCCGCGAACGCGTCGTGCTCGGCCTGGGCCCGGCTCACCCACAGCACGTCGTCGAACAGCAGGTCGGCGGCGTTGTCCGGGGTCAGCCGCTTCAGTTCGAGGTCGGGGCGGTGCAGAACCACCTGCCGCAGCCGGCCGACTTCCGAGTCAACGTGGAACATGGCCTAGTTATCTCATGGATCGATCAGCTCGAGGCCGCCGCCGGTCCGGCTGGCCACGAAAACCCGGCCGGTGGCCGGGTCCACCGCCACCGCGTCGGGCTGCCGCACGGTGGGCCAGACCCGGTCCGGGACCACGGTGGTGCCGGTGAGCCTGAACGACTCCAGCTCGTTGCTGGCGGTGAGCGTGACGTAGAGGACGCCCCGGGTCTGGTCCAGGGCCAGCGCGTAGGGTGCGCCGGGCCGGGTGGCCACGGTGGCCACCTGCTTGGGTCCGGCGCCGAGCTGGACCACGTCGATCGCGTTGCCCTCGGTGTCGGCCACGTAGAACAGGTCGCGCCCGTTCGCGACCACGTGGGTCGGCCCGACCCCGACCGGGGTGGAGCCGAGCGACCGGCCCGAGTAGGAGAACGCCTCCAGACGGCGGGCGCGGGTCCCGAGCACCACCACCTCGGTGCCGTTGGCCGAGGTGGCCACCGCGCTGGCGTGCCGCGGGGCCGGCTCGTCGGCGACGATCACGCCGTCCTGGGCCAGGGACACGGTGCTGGACGATCCGTTGCTGATGAACACCGTGCCCGCCGACGCGGCCACCGCGTCGTCGGGCTGGCCGGCCAGCCGGGCCTGGTACTGGACCTGCCCGCTGGGCAGCGCCAGCTGGACCAGCAGCCCGGCCTTGCCCAGGGGCGCCAGCAGCGAATCCTCGGTGCGGGTCAGCGCCAGCCGCACCGGCGCCCCGGCCAGGCGGATCATCTTTTCCTCGCGGCCGGTCGTGGTGCTGATCAGGGCCACCCCGCTGGGATCGCGGACCCCGGCCGCCACCAGGCCGTCGCGGGTGTCCACGGCCAGGCTGCCCGGGTCGCCGGGCAGGCTCACCACCGTGCCCGCCGGGGTGCGGGTGACCGGCGGGGCGACGGCGGCCCGCGGCAGATCGGTCCCGGAGGCCGGGCCGCCACACCCGTTCACCGCCATCACGGCGCCGACGGTCACGGTCAGCAGGATCGGGACACGCAGACGCAGAGGGGGCACGGCGGGCATCATAAGCGGCCGGGTTCACTGCCCGCGCCCGATAGCCAGCCGTTGCGCCCATACAAGTATGTTCGCGTTCATGGCGGGATCATGACCACGGCTGGGCAGACCCGTCCGGGCGGGCGCACGGCGCGGACCCGGACGACGGTGCCCGCGGCGACCAGGGCCACCTATCTGGTGTTCGCGGTGTCCGGATTCGGCTTCGCCAGCTGGGCCTCGCGCATTCCCCAGGTCAAGGCCAGGCTGGGCCTGAACCCGTCCGCGCTGGGCCTGCTGCTGCTGGCCATCGCGCTGGGCTCGGTGGTGGCCCTGCCGCTGTCGGGCACGCTGGTCGCGCGCTGGGGTTCCCGGCTCACCGCGTCGGTCATGGCCACCCTGTCCACGGCGGCGCTGCTCACGGTGGCCTTCGGCTACCTGGCCGGAGTGGTGCCGGTGGCCATCGGGCTGTTCTTCTTCGGGGTGTCGGCCGGGGTCTGGGACGTGGCCATGAACGTCCAGGGGGCCGCGGTCGAACGGCGGCTGGGCCGGTCGATCATGTCGCGGTTCCACGCGGCCTGGAGCCTGGGCACGGTGGCGGGCGCCGCGGGCGGGGCGATCGCGGTCGCGCTGCGGGTGCCGGTCACCGCCCACCTGGCCGTGGCCGCGATCCTGGAGGGGCCGGTGGTGTGGGCGGCCGCCCGCCGGTTCGTGCCCGACGTGGCCGATGCCCCTGATGTGGCTGAAGTGGCTGCTAGGGAGGGCGGGGGCAGCGCGCTGGCGGCCTGGCGGGAGCCGCGCACGCTGCTGATCGGCCTGTTCGTGCTGGCCTTCGCGTTCGCCGAGGGCACCGGCAACGACTGGATCAGCGTCGCGGTGATCGAGGACTACAAGGCCCCGGCCACCCTGGGCACGCTGACGTTCGCGGTGTTCCTGGCGGCCATGACCGCGGGCCGCTGGTGGGGCACGGCCCTGCTCGACCGGTACGGCCGGGTCCCGGTCACCCGGGCCCTGGCCGCGCTGGCCGTGGCCGGCCTGGTCCTGTTCATCGTCGGCCCGGCCCTGCCCGCCGCGTTCTTCGGCGCCGCGGCCTGGGGCGGCGGCACGTCGCTGGGCTTCCCCACCGGCATGAGCGCCGCCGCCGACGACCCCATCCTGGCCGCCCGCCGCGTCAGCGTGGTCGCCTCCATCGGCTACTGCGCCTTCCTGGGCGGCCCGCCCCTGATCGGCTTCCTCGGCGACCACATCACCGTCCGCCACGCCCTGCTGGTCGTGGTCGTCCTGCTGGCCATCGCCACCGTGATCGCCACCGCGCTGCGCCCGCCAGCTCCGGGCGCGCCAGCGGCCTAAGGAACCGTCCCCCGGGGGACCACCCATCGGACCGCCTGGCCGGTCACACCCGCGATGAGCTCGTAGTCGGAGTCGTAGTGCAGGATCGTGACTCGCTCCCGCTCGGCCACCGCCGCCACCAGCAGGTCAGGGAAGCCGACCGCTCGTGCCTTCCCCGCCCGCCACAGCGCTTCCTGCACCTCAAGAGCCCGCCGCCAGTCCTCATCGTGGGTAGCCAGCCACTCGTAGCCATGATCCCGGTCAGCGCGGAGCTGATCGAACTCCGCACTGGTGCGGGTCGCCCAGCCAAGCTCGAACTCGATGACACCGCAGGTGGCGATCAGCCCAGCCTCGATCAGGGGCACCAGCACGGCCGCAACCGCTGGCTGGCGTAGCCGGGCCAAGGCCCTGGTGTCGGCCAGGTGGGTGGCTACCGCCGCCATGCGGCTTGCATGATCTCAGCGTCTTCGAGATCAGGCAGACCACCTGAGATCAGGCGCTCCACATCGCGTCGCCGGGCCGCCATCGCGGCCACGGCCCGGAGGGCGGCGTTGACCGTGTCCTTCTTCGTAGCCGTGTGCAGGATTTCCTGGGCCGCCGCCAGCGACTCTTCATCCACGTCAATCAATGTCTTGGCCATCTCCACCTCCCGCTCCGCCAGTATATCCAAATCAGCTCTATTGGATATACATGCTCAGGTGTAGGACCAGCCGGTCCAGGTGGTGACGGTGATGGCGATGACCGGGCCGGTGGGCGGGGTGGCCTGGTACTGGGGGTAGCGGGCGGCCAGGAGGGCGACCGGGGCCGCGGTGTCGGCGGCCGCGGTGAGCACGGTGGCCTGGCCGTCGGCGCGGGCCCACCAGAGCTGGGTCCAGTCGTCGGCGTAGTGGTCGGCCAGCAGGGTCACCGCCGGGTTGGCCGCGATGTTGGCCAGGCGCTTGAGGCGCAGCGTGCTCTTGGGCTTGTGGTCGATGGCGATGTAGACGCGGTCGCCGTCGGCGGCGAAGGTGACCGGGACCAGGTGCGGCTGGCCGGCGGCGGAGACGGTGGCCAGGCGGGCCACCCGGGCGGTGACCAGGCGCTGGCGGGCCTCGCCGGGCGATAGGCGCATCCGCCCATGCTGCCAGCAGCGAGTTAGGGTGGCCTGCAGGGGTGCCGGGAAGTCTGGTCGGCGTCGTTGCCGCCTGCCCGAGAGGACCCGGCTCGTGAACGAGACCGAATCGTACGGCCTGACGATCCTGATCGTCGGGCTGGTCGGCGTCGCGGCCGTGCTGTCCAACCGGGCCAGCGAGCGGCTGCGCATCCCGGCCCCGGCGTTCTTCCTGATCTTCGCGGCGGCCGCGTCGGACCTGTTCCCCCGCCTGGGCCAGCTCAGCGACACCACCGTGCAGCACGTGGTCACGGTGGCGCTGGCCTTCATCCTGTTCGACGGGGGCATGCACATCGGGTGGCGGCGGTTCCGCACCGCGGCCGCGGCCACCGTGTGGCTCGGGGTGGCGGGCACGTTCGTGACCGCGGCCGTGGTGACCGTGGTGGCCCACCTGCTGTTCGGCCTGGGCTGGAAGCTCGCGCTGCTGCTGGGCACGGCGCTGTCCCCCACCGACCCGGCCGTGGTGTTCTCGGTGCTCGGCCGGCGCGAGGTGGGCGGCCGCACCGGCGTGCTGCTGGAGGGCGAGTCCGGGGCCAACGACCCGGTGGGCATCGCGCTGCTGGTGGCACTGGTCGGGGCGACCGGCTCCCCGGCCGCGGTCATCGGGCACGTCGTGGTCGAGTTCGTGCTCCAGATGGTGGTGGGGGCCTGGGTCGGGATGGCCGCGGGCTGGCTGCTGCTGCAGTTCATCCGCCGGGTGCCGCTGCCCAGCGAGGGCCTGTACGCGATCCGGGTCATGGCCTCGGTGCTGGCCATCTACGGGGTGGCCACGGTCGCGCACGGATCCGGCTTCCTGGCCGTGTTCGTGGCCGGGATCGTGATCGGCGACGAGCGCGCCCCCTACAAGGGGGAGATCCGCCGGTTCCACTCCTCGCTGGCCAGCCTGGCTGAGATCGTGGCCTTCATCCTGCTCGGGCTGACCGTACGGCTGCGGGACCTGCCTGACGGCCACGCCTGGGCCATCGGGCTGGGGCTGGCCGCGCTGCTGGCGTTCGTGATCCGGCCGTTGTTCGTGGGGCTGCTGTCGCTGCCGATCCGGCTGGCCCGGGGTGAACGCTGGTTCGTGCTCTGGACCGGGCTCAAGGGCGCGGTGCCGGTGCTGCTGGGCACCTACATCGTCCAGTCGGGGCTGACCGGCGCCCACCGGGTGTACGAGATCATCTTCGTGGTGGTGGCGTTCTCGGTGGTGATCCAGGGCGGATCCGTGCCCGCCCTGGCCGGGCGGCTCAAGGTGCCGCTGCGGATCATCGAGCCGGAGCCGTGGAGCCTGGGGGTGCGGTTCCGGGAGGAGCCCGAGGGGCTGCACCGCTTCGTGGTCGCGCCGTCGGCCCCGGCCGACGGGACCACGCTGGCCGACCTGTCCTGCGGCGACGACGCCTGGGTGATCTTCATTATCCGGGACGGGCAACTGGTCCCGGCCCGGGCCGACACGCACCTGTCCGCGGGCGACGAAGTAATGCTGCTGGCCGAAGACGACGAGGTGCCCGGGCTCAAAGAGCTGTTCACCCCTGGCACCTGAGCGCGCAGCCGGTCAGACTGGGACGGTGACGCAGCGGGTCCGGAAAGCGGTCCGGGTGGACGGGATCGTGCAGGGCGTCGGCTTCCGCCCGTTCGTGTACACCCTGGCGTCCGGGCTCAGCCTGGGCGGCCTCGTCGGCAACGACGCCGACGGGGTCTTTGCCGAGGTCGAAGGGCCCGCGGCCGCCGTGGAGCAGTTCCTGCGGCGGCTGGCCGACGAGGCGCCGCCGCTGGCCCGGGTGGACCGGGTGCGCTCCTGGCCGCTGGAGGTGGCCGGCCGGGACGGCCGGGACGGGCCGGCCGGCCCGGGCGGGTTCACCATCGTGGCCAGCCCGGAACGGTCCGGGCCGCCCCGCGCCCTGGTGTCGCCGGACACCGCGACCTGCGCCGACTGCCTGCGTGAGCTGGCCGACCCGGCCGACCGGCGGTTCGGCTATCCGTTCATCAACTGCACCAACTGCGGCCCCCGGTTCACGATCGTGCGCGACGTCCCCTACGACCGGGCCCGGACCACGATGGCCCCGTTCACCATGTGCGCGGCCTGCGCGGCCGAATACCGCGACCCGGCCAACCGCCGGTTTCACGCGGAACCAACCTGCTGCGCCGCCTGCGGGCCGACCCTGGCCTGCACCGGCCCGGACGGGGCCGCGCGGCCCGGGGACCCGATCACCGCCGCCGCGCAACGCGTTGCGGGCGGCCCAGATTGTGGCCGTCAAGGGCCTCGGCGGCTACCACCTGGCCGCCGACGCCACGTCCGAGCCGGCCACGTCGGCCCTTCGCCACCGCAAACATCGCGAGGACAAGCCCTTCGCCGTCATGGTCCCCGACCTGCCCGCGGCCCGCACCCTGGTTGAGGTCAGCCCCACGGCAGCCGACCTCCTGACCAGCCCGGCCCGCCCCATCGTCCTCCTCCCCCGCCGCCCCGACGCCCCGGTGGCCGCGGCGGTGGCGCCCGGCAACCGGCAGCTGGGGGTCATGCTGCCCTACACCCCGCTGCACCACCTGCTGCTGGCCGCGGTCGGCGGTCCCATCGTGCTGACCAGCGGGAACATCTCCGACGAGCCGATCGCCTACCTCGATCGCGACGCCCGCGACCGGCTGGCCGCGATCGCGGACGCCTTCCTGGCCCACGACCGTGGCATCCACGTCCGTACCGATGACTCGGTGGCGCGACCTTCGGGCAATAAAAAAACCTTGCTGCGGCGGTCACGGGGTTATGCACCGGAACCGGTGCGGGTGCCGACCCGGTTCCGGCGGCCGGTGCTGGCCTGCGGGGCCGAGCTGAAGAACACGTTCGGCCTGGCCCAGGGCGACACCGTGGTCATCTCGCACCACATCGGCGACCTGGAGAACGCGGAGACGCTGCGCTCGTTCACCGAGGGGATCGAGCACCTGGGGCGGCTGTTCGGCATCGAACCGGCCGTGGTCGCGCACGACCTGCACCCGGAGTACCTGTCCACCAAGTACGCCCTCGAGCTGGACGGCGTGGACCTGATCGGCGTGCAGCACCACCACGCGCACATCGCGTCCTGCCTGGCCGACAACGGCGCGGGCGGGCCGGTCATCGGGGTGGCCTTCGACGGGACCGGATACGGGCTGGACGGCACCATCTGGGGCGGTGAGTTCCTGGTCGCGGACCTGGCCGGGTTCGAGCGGGCGGGGCACCTGGCGCCGGTCCCGATGCCGGGCGGGGCGGCCGCCATCCGGCAGCCGTGGCGGATGGCCGCGGCCTACCTGGAGGCCGCTGAGGCGGGCGGGAGTGGGCTTGAGGTGGCCCGGCGGCACCAGGATCAGTGGGGCGCGGTGCTGTCGATGGCCCGCCGGGGCGTCAACAGCCCGCCGACCTCCAGCGCCGGGCGGCTGTTCGACGCGGTGTCGGCCCTGCTCGGGATCAGGGACACCATCAACTACGAAGGCCAGGCCGCGGTGGAGCTGGAACAGCGGGCCGACCCGGCCGAGCGGGGCTCCTACCGGGCCCGGATAACCCCGGGGGCCCCGTTCACGGCGGCAGGCGCCGACCTGGTCCGGGCCGCCGCCGCCGACCTGGCCGGCGGGGTCGAGGCCAGCGTGATCGCGGCCCGCTTCCACCATGGCGTGGCCCAGCTCATCGAGGACGGCTGCCAGGCGGCCCGGGACCGGACCGGCCTGGGCACCGTGGCCCTGTCGGGCGGGGTGTTCCAGAACCTGCTGCTGCTGAGCGAGACCGTGGCCCGGCTGGAGGGGCGCGGGTTCCGGGTGCTGACCCAGGCTCAGGTGCCGTGTAACGACGGTGGCATCAGTCTCGGCCAGGCGGTCATCGCCGCGGCCCAGGACGCGTCCTGACCCTGAACGCCTCGGTCCGGGAATGGTCTTTGGTCCCAGCTTGCCCACCACCGACCTCAGGGGTAAACGACGCCCGCCGAGTCCCGCGCGGGCGACGGCGCCGACGGCGCGGCGGGCACCTGGCCGGCGAGCCAGTCGTACCACGGCCCCAGGCCGTCACCGGTGACCGAGGACAGGTGGATCATCATGGCCTGCGGGCTGACCTGGCCGATGTACTCGCCGAACTTCGCGACGTCGAAGTCCACGTACGGCCCGAGGTCGGTCTTGGTGATGACGACCAGGTCGGCGCGGCGGAACATCTGCGGGTACTTCAGCGGCTTGTCGGTGCCCTCGGTGACCGAGGCCAGCACCACCCGCGCGGCCTCGCCCAGGTCGAACAGGGCCGGGCAGACCAGGTTGCCGACGTTCTCGATGACCACCACCGAGCCGGGGGCCGGGTCCAGGGTGCGCAGGGCACCGCCGACCATGGCCGCGTCCAGGTGACAGCCGGCCCCGGTGTTGATCTGGACCACCTGGCTGCCCGCGGCCCGGATGCGATCGGCGTCGAGGGCGGTCTCCTGGTCGCCTTCGATGACGGCCAGGGTCAGCCGTCCGGCCAGGTCGCGGCCGGAGCGTTCGAGCAGGGTGGTCTTGCCCGAGCCGGGCGAGCTCATCAGGTTGACGGCCAGGATCCCGCGCTGGCGCAGCCAGGACCGGTTCTGCCGGGCCAGGTCGTCGTTCTTGGCCAGGATCTTCTGCTCGAGCGTGATCTCCTCGCCCTGGTGGTGCTCGTGATCTGGGGATGCTCGTGGGGTTCGTGGGACTCGTGGGACTGGTGGGCTTGGGAGTCCAGGAGCGGGGAGCATCCGCAGGTCGCGCACATGGTCAGGCCACCTTTACCGAGGTGATCAGCAGTTGCTGGCCGGAGATCACGGCCACGTTGGCGCTGCCGCAGGGGCAGAGCAGGATCCGGCCGTCCTCCGGTTCGAACTCCAGGCCGCAGTCCCGGCAGTCACAGCGGGCCTCCGGCTCGGAGATCTCCAGGTCGGCGCCGGCCAGGTCGGTGCCCTCGGTGGCCAGGTCGAAGCAGAACCGCAGCGCGTCCGGGACCACCCCGGACAGGGCGCCGATCTCGACCCGGACCGCCGCGATCCGCTGGCCCGGGAGACGCTCGGTGACCCCGTCGACCAGGCCTTCGGCGATGGCCGCCTCGTGCACGGCGGTCAGCAGATCCGCGGCAGCGGGTCGCCGACCAGCAGGTCGACGATGCGGGTGCCGCCGAACGCCGTTTTCAGGTGCACCAGCCCGGGCGAGTCGCCGTTGACCTGGCCGATGACCGCCGCCTGGACCCCGAGCGGGTGCGCGCGCAGCGCGGCCAGGGCCTCGTCGGCCTGCCGCAGCGTCGACCACTGCGACCAGACGGCCCTCGCAGGCCACGTACATCGGGTCGATGCCGAGCAGTTCGGCGGCCCCGCGGACCTCGGCCCGGACCGGGATGGCGTCCTCGTGGACCAGCACCCCGACGTCGGCCGCGGTCGCGATCTCGTTGAGGATCGTGGCCACCCCGCCGCGGGTGGCGTCGCGCAGGGCGCGGACCCCCGGCACCCGGTCCAGCAGCCCGGCCACCAGCCCGTTGAGCGGGGCGGTGTCGGACTGGACGTCGGCCTCGATGTCGAGCTCGCCGCGGGCCAGCATGATCGTGATGCCGTGGTCGCCGATCGGCCCGGACACGATGATCGCGTCGCCGGGCTGCGCGTGGGCCACGCCCAGCCCGCCGGCGGGCAGGTCGCGGTCGAAGACCCCGACCCCGGCGGTGTTGATGTAGCAGCCGTCGGCCTTGCCGCGCTGGACGACCTTGGTGTCGCCGGTGACGATCTGCACCCCGGCCGCGGCCGCCGCGTCCCGCATGGATTCGGCGATCCGGATCAGGTCGGCGACCGGGAAACCCTCCTCGAGGATGAACCCGGACGACAGGTAGCGCGGGGTGGCCCCGCTCACGGCCAGGTCGTTGACGGTGCCGTTGACGGCCAGTTCGCCGATGTCCCCGCCCGGGAAGAACAGCGGCGAGACCACGTAGGAGTCGGTGGTCAGGGCGACCTGGGCCGGGCCGGCGGTCAACGTGGCCGCGTCCTCCAGCGGTTCCAGCAGCGGGTTGCGGAAGCTGTCCAGGAACACCGCTTCGATCAGGGTGTGGGTCGCCTTGCCGCCGGCCCCGTGCGACATCGTGATGCGTTCCTCGCGGACCTTCGGGCGGCGCCGCCGGGCCTTGTCGATCCGGTCCAGGACCTGCTGCTCCCGGTCCGAGACCTGGCCCGGCTGGCCGTGCTCGGCGTGCCCGTGGTTCTCGTCGTGCTCAGCCAGGGCCTCATCGATCCAGCTGGGACGCTGAGTGGTCATGGCCGGCTTCCGATCGTCACTTCGGCGACCCGGTTCCGGTTCATCCGGCCGTAGTTGTAGTACGCGGCGCAGGCCCCTTCCGGCGAGACCATGCAGGTCCCGATGGGGGTCTCCGGGGTGCAGGCGGTGCCGAACACCTTGCACTCCCACGGTTTGAGCACGCCCTTGAGCACCTCGCCGCACTGGCAGGCCTTGGGGTCGGCGACCCGGACGCCGGGCACGTCGAACAGCAGCTCCGCGTCGAACTTGGCGTACTCCGGCTTGACGCTCAGCGCCGAGTGCGAGATGAAGCCCAGGCCGCGCCACTCGAAGTACGGCCGCAGCTGCATGGTCTGGCCGATGACCTTGAGCGCGACCGGGTTGCCGTCCCAGGGCACCACCCGCGAGTACTGGTTCTCGACCTCGGAGCGTCCTTCGGACAGCTGGAGCATGAGCATGTAGATGGACTGCAGGATGTCCAGCGGCTCGAACCCGGCCACCACCACCGGCTTGCCGTAGTCGCGGGCGATGAACTCGTACGGGCGGCAGCCGATCACGGTGGACACGTGGCCGGGGCCGATGAAGCCGTCCAGCCGCAGGTCCGGGGAATCCAGGATGGCCTTGATGGCCGGGATGATCGTGACGTGGTTGCAGAAGACGGAGAAGTTCTCCAGGCCTTCGGCGGCCGCGCGCAGGATGGTCATGGCCGTGGACGGGGCGGTGGTCTCGAACCCGATGGCCATGAACACCACGCGCTTGTCGGGGTTGCTGCGCGCGATCTTCAGCGAGTCCAGCGGCGAGTAGACCATCCGGATGTCGGTGCCGGCCGCCTTGGCGTCGAAGAACGAGCCCTGGCTGCCGGGCACGCGCATCATGTCGCCGAACGAGGTCATGATCACGTCGTCCTGCGCGGCCAGGTGCATGGCGTCGTCGACCCGGCCCATCGGGATCACGCACACCGGGCAGCCCGGCCCGTGCACCAGCTGGACCGACTCGGGCAGGTAGTCCTCGAGGCCGTGCTTGTAGATGGTGTGGGTGTGACCGCCGCACACCTCCATGAACTTGTACTGGCGGCCGGGTTCGCACAGCGCGGCGATCTTGGCCGACAGCGCGTGGGCCTTGTCCGCGTCGCGGAATTCATCGACGAACCGCATGGCGGGCCCCCTCTACTCGATCCGGGATTCGGCGAGCGCTTCCAGCTCGTCGGCGTAGGACTGGCCGATGCCCTCCAGGAACGACAGGGCGGCCGCGGCCTCGGACTCGTCGATCTTGGACAGCGCGAACCCGACGTGGATCAGCACCCACTCGCCGGGCACGGGCGGATCGTCGGCCAGCAGCCCGATGTTGATCACCCGCCGGACGCCGCTCACGTCGACCCGGGCCAGGTCCGGCTGCTCCAGGAGCTCGATCACCTCACCTGGGATACCGAGGCACATACGACCATCCCCTTACTAATGGGCTCAATTTTCCCTATCGAAGGCTGGTGCGCTGGTGGCCTCGGTCGCCAGCCGGGTGACCAGGGCCACGGCCTCGGCGACGGCCGCTTCGACCGGGGCCGACAGGCTCATGCCCGGTTCGGCCGAGGCGGGCTCGCAGGCCACGACCAGGATCCGCCCCGGTTCGGCGCCGAGCATGTCCAGCACGCCCAGCACCACCTCGGGCTGCATGCCGTGGCCGTTCAGCAGCTGCGGGCCACCGGCGCTGGCCAGGTCGGCCCGGTCCTCGGGGCGGACCTCCAGCACGGTCAGCGTGCCGGGCGTCTCGCCGCGCGGGGCCGCGTCGACCAGGATCGTGGTCTCGTAGCCGTGGTCGGCCAGGTCGTAGGCCAGGTGCATGCCGCTGGTGCCGTAGTCGCCGACCTGGACGCCGTCCGGCAGCCGGTCCCGCACCGCTGGTTCCCCCAGCCGCCGGGCCACCTCGACCCCGAAGCCGTCGTCGCCCAGGAAGATGTTGCCGACCCCGGCCACCAGCACGCGGTCCCGCGGGCCGGTCATGAGCGGGTCTGCTCGTAGGCGGCCACGGTCAGCTCCCAGAGCACGTGGTAGATCGTGGTCTGGGCCTCCTGGATGCGGTGCACCGAGGTGGACGGGGCCACGAACAGGTAGTCGATGCTGTCCAGCTCGGCCATGGCCCCGCCCTCGTACCCGGCCAGGCCGATGGTGAGCATGCCGCGCCGGGCCGCCTCGTCGAAGGCGCGGACCAGGTTGGCCGAGTTGCCGCTGGTGGACAGGCCGACCGCGATGTCGTGCTTGGTGCCGAAGGCGGCCAGCTGGCGGGCGAACACCACCTCCACCCCCACGTCATTGGCCAGCGCGGTCAGCACCGAGGTGTCGCTGGCCAGGCCCAGGGCGGGCAGCGGAGTCCAGGTGCGGCCGGTGCCGCCGCCGGGGTTCAGGAACAGGGTGGCCAGCTGGGCGGCATCGGTGGCGCTGCCGCCGTTGCCGAACGCGAACAGCCGGCCTCCGGCCGCGAACCGGGCCGCCGCTTCGGCCGCGCACTCGGCCAGCCGGTCGGCGTCCCGCTCGGCCACGGCCCGCCGCAGCTCGGCGATCTCCGCGATCTTGGCCACGGTGGACGCCTGGACCTGGGCCAGCACGGCGTCCGGGTCGGTGGTGCCGGCGTAGAGGAAGGGGTAGAGGGACTCCACGCCGCCCGGCTGGCCCTCGCCGGGGCCGGTCATCGGGCGCCCACGACGGCGATGGCTTCCTTGGCGTGGACCAGGATGCGGTCCCCGGGGCCGGCCTCGACCAGGGCCACGCTGACCTCTTCTTCGGTGCCCTGGCCGGTGTCGACCATGGCCAGCCCGTCGGCCAGCAGCCGGACCACGGTGACTTCGACCGCCGTGTCCGAACAGGTGATGCAGACCTCGCCGTGGCAGCTTCGGCACAGGGCTACTCACGCGACCACCTCCGGGTCCAGCACGCCGGGCTGCTCAAAGAACACGTGCACCAGCTCCCACAGCACGTGATAGGTGGTGACCTGCAGTTCCTTGACGATCCGGGGGTCATCGGCGGGCGCGGTCAGCACGTGCTCAGCGGTGTGCTCACGGGCGATGGCGCCGCCGTCCCGGCCGGCCAGGGCCACGGTCAGCAGGCCGCGCTCGCGGGCGGCGGCCAGCCCGGCCCGGACGCTGTCGTTGTCGCCGTCGGCCGAGATGCCGAGCGCGATGTCCTCGGGGGCGGCCAGGTAGCGCAGCTGGTGGGCGAAGATCCCGGCCATGCCGTCGGCCTCGGCGACCCCGGTCACCGTGGCCACGTCGGTGGTGAGCGAGATGGCCGGCAGGGCCCGCTTGCCCACGATGACCGGGTGCACGAACTCCACCGCCACGTGCTGGGCGTCGGCGGCGGCGCCACCGGTGCCGAACACGATCAGCTTGCCGCCGCGGTGGAAGCGGACGGCCATGGCGTGGCAGGCGTCGGCGATGGCCACGGCCTGGCCGGCCAGCTGGCCGGTGGGCGCGGCCCGCAGCTCGAACAGGGCCTGCACGCCGGTCATGACGGCCCCAGGGCGGGCAAGGTCACGGTGATCTCGATCTCGACATCGTCGCGCAGCTTGAGGGCGCCGAACATGCCGGAGTACGGCTTGATCCCGAACTGGGTCTGGACCACGGTCCCGGAGGCCCGGTACTGGCCGTCCCCGGTCCGGGTCACCTGCAGCCGGAGGGGCCGGCTCTGCCCGTGCAGGGTCAGCGTGCCGTCGATGGCCCCGCCCCCGCCGGCGTCCGGAGTGAACGTGGTCGCGGTGTAGGAGGCCTCCGGGTAGTGACCGGTGTCCAGTTGCTTGCGGGCCTGGCCCAGGATGTCCCGGCGGTCGCGGTCGGTCAGCGGCATCAGGCCGCCGCGGCCCTCCCGAATGGCCAGCGAGGTGAGGTCGATGGTGGCGTCCAGGGCGGCGGCGCCATCCCCGGCATTTGGGACGGCCGGGGCGTCCGCGGTGAAATTGCGCGCGGGCGGATCAATATCGGCGCGCCAGCGGGTGACATCGATGGTCAAGTCATGACCGGCTTGAGCCGCCAGCCCGCTGCGGTATGTACGCAGCGTGAGCCGGCCGGATTCCGGGCCAAGTTGATGGCGCCCGCCATTAGCCGCCATGGCAGCACCGTAGGACACATGTGAGGGCACGTCCAGTGCCCAATAAGACAGTTGTGGCGGATATTGGGCACGCCGGAAAAATGCACGGCCATCGGAAAGATATTTTTCCTGACGCTGGCCGCGGGTCGCTCACTGGAGCGGAATCTCGCCGAATACTTCCTGGATACGCCGCAGATCACGAAGCCGCGGCTCGGTCGCGCCGCCGACCCAGCGGCTGACCGTCTTGACCGACACCCCGAGCAATCGGGCCGCGGCCTCCTGGGTCAGGCCTTCCCGCCGCAGGGCCACCGACATCCAGTCGGCGAAGTTGGCGGGCTGCCCGTCGGCACCCAGACGCACGAACGAGGCGCCGGGCGCGGTGATCTGCGCCGGGCCGGACGCGGACTCACCGTGGCCGTTGTGGACAGCGGCGCCGGACCCGTTGCCGGACCCATTTACCGTGCCGTTGATCGAGCCGTTGGCCCCCACCGCGGTGACCGTCCCGTCGGTGGGCCGGGCCTCGGTCCCGGGCGGGCCGGCCGACAGTTCGGAGTGCAGCACGTCCACCTCGACGTGCTCGGGGAAGATTCTGAACGCCACCTGGATCGACCCGGACGGCCCGGCCGCGTCCAGCAGCGCGCGGAACACCGTCTCGCCCACTTCCCGATTGCCTTCCTCGGTCAGCGGCGACTCGGCCAGGCAGCGGCGCACGAAATCGCGGATGTCCGGAATCGACGAAGGACGAGCGGGAAATACCTGAAAGAGAACAACGACAGGCATGACCTCAATCGGGTCCTGATTGGGCCCATAAACAGGTTCTGCCATCGGATCTCTCCTCAAAACCATCCGCGGCACGCCGTGCTGCGATGAGGGGTGCAACATTCGGGTGCAAGTTGAGGCTCAGGTAAGGCTATTCGATCCGGGCCCGGCAACAAAGTGCTGATGAAGCCGGTGCACGCACAACTCGCGGCGCAGTCCGGACTAAATCGGACAGCCCATCGGGCGCTGACCGGGCCAGACAGGACACTTGTGTCCTGCTCACGAAATTACAGATCTTGTGGCGCAGGTTACACCGGGTCTAACATTGCGATGTCTGTGCACCACGAAGGGTGTCCGGGCACCATGAAGGCGGGTTACGCCATGGTCATCAACGCTGATGTCCCCCGTACGTACCGTTCTTCCGTGCACTGGGGGGGTCTGGTGAGCGTGGTCAGCCAGTCCTGGGACGGCCCGCGGTCGGGCCACTCGTTAAGCCGGGCTGATCAGCCCGGGGCCAGTCACCAAGAGGCCAGTACCAAACCAGCGAGGAGGTGGCCTCGCCATGGCCACAGACACCACACAGGCTAGCGGCGGGGCCTCGGCGGAGGCCGCCGGAGCCGGTGCTGCACATCCTCTGGATGAACGGCGGCCTGAGCTGCGACGGCGACTCAGTGGCGCTCACCGCAGC
Organism: uncultured Actinomycetes bacterium; assembly: GCA_963828445.1. GTDB lineage: Bacteria > Actinomycetota > Actinomycetes > Streptosporangiales > Streptosporangiaceae > Bog-532. The sequence continues at coordinate 481,250 of CAWHFP010000009.1, read as the reverse complement.
GACCCAGCCGAGCATCGAGGAGATCGTGATGGGGGCCCTGCCGGGGCTGCCCCAGGTCGCCGTGCACTGGCCGCTGATCGACTTCGAGTGCGGGCCGGAGCAGGGCGCGGACAACTTCATCGAGTGGTGGCACAAGGCCGACCGCGGTGAGCTGGACCCGTTCGTCCTGGTCGTCGAGGGCTCGATCCCGAACGAGGCCATCAAGTCCGAGGGCTACTGGTGCGGGTTCGGCAACAACCCGGCCACCGGCCAGCCGATGACCACCAGCGAGTGGCTGGACCGGCTGGCCCCCAAGGCCACCGGGATCCTGGCCGTCGGGACCTGCGCGACCTACGGCGGCATCCACGCCATGGCCGGCAACCCGACCGGCGCCATGGGCGTGCCCGACTACCTGGGCTGGGACTGGCGGTCCAAGGCCGGGCTGCCGATCGTGTGCGTGCCCGGCTGCCCGATCCACCCGGACAACCTGTCCGAGACCATCCTTTACCTGCTCTACCAGGTGGCGGGGCAGGCGCCGATGATCCCGCTGGACGAGGCGCTGCGCCCGGCCTGGCTGTTCGGCGCGACCGTGCACGAGGGCTGCGACCGGGCCGGCTACTACGAGCAGGGCGACTTCGCGGTCCGAGTACGGCTCACCCAAGTGCCTGGTCAAGCTGGGCTGCTGGGGCCCGGTGGTCAAGTGCAACGTGCCCAAGCGCGGCTGGATCAACGGCGTGGGCGGCTGCCCCAACGTGGGCGGCATCTGCATCGCCTGCACCATGCCCGGCTTCCCGGACAAGTTCATGCCGTTCATGGACGAGCCGCCGGGATCGAAGGTCTCGACCACGGCCAGCAGCATGTACGGGACCGTGATCCGGGCCTTGCGCGGATTCACCGCCAAGACCGCGGACGAGGAGCCCAAGTGGCGCACGAAGGGTTCCGAGCTGCTGACCGGCTACAAGCAGACCTGGTGACGAGGGAGACGGATCAGCCATGACCACGACGCAGGACCCCAATGTCGTCGAGATGAACTGGGACCCGATCACCCGGATCGTGGGCAGCCTCGGCATCTACACCAAGGTCGACTTCAAGCAGAAGAAGGTCATCGAGTGCTACAGCACCTCGTCGATCTTCCGCGGCTACAGCATCTTCATGAAGGGCAAGGACCCGCGGGACGCGCACTTCATCACCAGCCGCATCTGCGGCATCTGCGGTGACAACCACGCGACCTGCTCGGTCTACAACCAGAACATGGCCTACGGGGTCCGGCCGCCGCACCTGGGCGAGTGGATCATCAACCTGGGCGAGTCGGCCGAGTACATGTTCGACCACAACATCTTCCAGGAGAACCTGGTCGGGGTGGACTTCTGCGCCAAGATGGTCGGCGAGACCAACCCCGGCGTGCTGGAGATGGCCAACCACACCGAGGCGCCGCACGCGGCCGACCACGGCTACAAGTACATCGGCGACATCATGCGGTCGCTGAACCCGCTGGAAGGCGAGTTCTACCGCGAGGCGCTCCAGGTCAGCCGGTCGACCCGGGAGATGTTCTGCCTGATGGAGGGGCGCCACGTGCACCCGTCCACGCTGTACCCGGGCGGCGTCGGCACCACCGCCACCGTGCAGCTGTTCACCGACTACCTGACCCGGCTGATGCGCTACGTGGAGTTCATGAAGCGCGTCGTCCCCATGCACGACGACCTGTTCGACTTCTTCTACGAGGCCCTGCCCGGGTACGAGGAGGTCGGCCGGCGCCGCGCCGACCTGGTCTGCTGGGGCAGCCTGAACGACCCCGACCACTGCGACTTCAAGTACGAGAACATGAGCAACTGGGGCCGGAAGATGTTCGTCAGCCCGGGCGTGATCCGGGACGGGCAGCTGCTCACCAACGACCTGGTCGACATCAACCTGGGCATCCGCATCCTGCTCGGCAGCTCCTACTACGAGGACTGGGCCGGCCAGGAGAAGTTCGTCAGCCGGGACCCGCTGGGCAACCCGGTCGACGAACGGCACCCGTGGAACCAGCACACCATCCCCCGGCCGCAGAAGCGCGACTTCGACGACAAGTACAGCTGGGTCATGTCGCCCCGCTGGTACGACGGCGAGAACTACCTGGCCGCCGACACCGGCGGCGGCCCGATCGCCCGGCTGTGGGCCACCGCCCAGGGCAACCTGGTCGACTTCGGCTACGTCAAGTCCACCGGCAACAGCGTGCTCATCCACCTGCCCCGGTCGGCGACCAAACCTGAGGTCACGTTCGAGTGGACGGTGCCCAAGGACAAGCAGGGCCGGCCGCTGTCCAACGCCATCGAGCGGGACCGGGCCCGGACCTACTTCCAGGCCTACTCGGCCGCCTGCGCGCTGCACTTCGTGGAGAAGGCGCTGGCCGAGATCCGGGCCGGCCGGACCAAGACCTGGGAACCGTTCACGGTGCCGGACGAGGCCAACAGCTGCGGCTTCACCGAAGCGGTGCGCGGCGTGCTGTCGCACCACATGGTGATCCGCGGCGGCAAGATCGCCAACTACCACCCGTACCCGCCGACCCCGTGGAACGCCAGCGTGCGCGACAGCTACGGCACGCCCGGCCCGTACGAGGACGCGGTGCAGAACACCCCGATCTTCGAGGAGAACTCGCCCGACAACTTCAAGGGCATCGACATCATGCGCGCGGTCCGCAGCTTCGACCCGTGCCTGCCCTGCGGCGTGCACATGTACCTCGGCAACGGCAAGACGCTGGACAAGGTGCACTCGCCGATGTCGGTCACGCTGGCCACATGACCCGGGTACAACAGGTCGGCGACCAGATCGAGGAACTGCTGGCCGCGCTGACCGCCAGAGGACAGGGGCCGCTGGCCGAGGAGCTGGTCCGGCTGCTGGTGGGCCTGTACGGCGACGGGCTGGCCCACGTCATGGAGGCCGTGGCCGAGGACGGCGGGCCCGCGGTGCTGGACCGGCTGACCGGCGACCCGCTGGTCGAGAGCCTGCTGCTGCTGCACGGGCTGCACCCCCTGGACGTCGACACCCGCATCCAGCGGGCGCTGGACCGGGTCCGGCCCTACCTGGGCTCGCACGCCGGCGGCGTGCACTACGTCGGGGTCACCGACGGGGTGGCCCGGCTGCGGCTGGAAGGCAACTGCGACGGCTGCCCGTCCTCGGCGGTCACCGTTCAGCTGGCCATCGAGGGGGCGGTGCAGGACGCCGCCCCGGAGGTGAGCGAGGTCGTGGTGGAGGGGGTGACCGAGGCGGCGCCGGCCGCCCCGGGTCCGGTGCTGCTGCAGATCGGCCCGCGGCCGGACGAGGTCGCTCTGGCCGGTGCGCCGTCGGAGGAGGCGGGCGGTGGCTGGGTCACGCTGCCGGAGATCGGGCCGCCCAGTGCCCGGCCGGTCACCACGACCGCGTCCGACCTGCCGATCGTGCTCTGCTCGGTCCGCGGCACGCTCTACGCCTACCGGGACGGCTGCGCGGCCTGCGGCGCCGGCCTGGGCGACGGCCGGCTCGAACGCGAGGTGCTGACCTGCCCGTGCGGCGCGACGTACGACGTGAGCCGGGCTGGCCGCGGGCTGGGCGACACCACGCTGCACCTGAACCCGCTCCCGCTGGTCACCGACAGCCAGGGCATCAGGGTGGCGGTCCCGGCGGCGGTCGCGCAGGGCCGGTCGTGACCGGACGGAGCGGCCCCGGCGGGCTCGGCGGCCTCGGCCGCTTCGTGCCGGGGGCTCCAGCGGCGGCTCCGCCGGCGGCCGCCCCGGCGGCGGATCCCGGGCGGCCGCCGCTGCCGTCCGACCCGGCGACGCAGGGCGCCTTCGCGGCCAGCGCGGTGGCGGAGGAAAAGTGTGAGATGTGCGCGGAGGTGGTTCCGGCCGACCACGCTCACGTGGCCGACCTGGAGAACTCCTCGCTGCTGTGCGCCTGCCGGGCCTGTTACCTGCTCTTCACCCAGGCCCAGGCCGGGCGGGGCCGGTACCGGGCGATCCCGGACCGGTACCTGTACGACCCGGAGCACCCGCTGTCCCCCGGCGACTGGGAAGACCTGGAGATCCCGGTCGGGCTGGCCTTCTTCCTGCGCAGTTCGGCTCGCGGTGAGGTGGCCGCGTTCTATCCCAGCCCGGCCGGGGCCACCGAGTGCCGGCTGGACCTGGCCGCCTGGGCCCGGGTCGCCGAGAGCCACCCGTTGCTGACGGCCATGGACGACGACGTGGAAGCGCTGCTGATCACCAAGAACGAGAGCGCCGTCGAGCATTTTCTGGTTCCGATCGATGCCTGTTATGAGCTGGCCGGGCGGATGCGGCTGACCTGGCGCGGCTTTGACGGCGGTAGCGAGGCCCGGCACAGCATCGACGACTTCCTGGGCACGGTCCGCTCCCGGGCCCGGCAACTGGCCAGGGAGGCCTGAGGTGGCCGACCTGACCTTCGACTGCATCGGGGCCCAGGCCGAGCGGTACGCGGTACTGCCGACGATCTCGCTGGCCCTGCGGATCAGCGAAACCAGCGGCCAGCGGATCGACACCATCGCGCTGCGCTGCCAGATCCGGATCGAGCCGTCCCGGCGGCGCTACACCACGGACGAGGAAGAACGGCTGCGCGACCTGTTCGGCGAGACCACCCGCTGGGCCGACACGCTCAAGCCGATGCAGTTCACCAACGTGTCCACCATGGTCACCAGCTTCACCGGCAGCACCGAGCTCCAGCTGCCGGTCAACTTCAGCTACGACCTGGAGATCGGCTCGGGCCGGTACTTCGCCAGCCTGGAGTCCGGCGACATCCCGCTGCTGCTGCTGTTCAGCGGCACGATCTTCTCGGTGGTGGACGGGCGGATGCAGGTCCAGCAGGTGCCGTGGAGCAAGGAGGCCAGCTTCCGGCTGCCGGTCAGCGTGTGGCGGGAAGCCGTCGACGTGCACTTCCCGAACGTGGCCTGGATCACCATGAGCCGGGGCACGCTCAGCGGCCTGGAGCGGTACAAGACCGAGCGGGCCCTGCCGACCTGGGACGCCACCGTGAACGCCCTGCTCAGCGAGGCCGCCGACCGGTCGGAGGCGCCGGGTGCGCCCGGGACGTCCGGGGTCCAGCCGTGACGCTCAGCTCGCCGCACGCCGCCCAGGCCCGCGAGGTGGCCGACGCGATCCTGTACGAGGGCTACCTGCTGTACCCGTACCGGCAGTCGTCGCGCAAGAACCAGGCCCGGTTCCAGTTCGGGGTGCTGATGCCGCCCGCCTACGCGGCCGTGGACGACTGCGAGCCGTCGGCGTCCCAGACCGAGTGCCTGGCCGAGGCCGGCGACGACGCGACCGTGCAGATCCTGGTCCGGTTCCTGCACGTCCAGCAGCGGATCGTGCAGCAGGCGCCCGCGCACCCGGCCGGCCTGCCCCGGGACGCCACCGGGTGGGCCGAGGTGCCGTCGCTGACCGTGGGCGGCACCGAGTACACCCGGTTCACCGAGGCCACCGAGCGCGAGGTCGAGGCCGAGCTGACAGTGGCCGACCTGGGCGGGGACGGGGTGACCCGGCCGTTCCACATCGACGGCGGCTCGTCGGTCGAGGAGCTGGCCGACCCCGACGGCACGCTGGCCGGGCGGCTGGTCCACCGCTGGGACACCCTGGACGGCGCGCTGCGGATCCAGGCCGAACGGGTGGCCGGCCCGTACCAGGCCCTGCGGCTGCGGTTGCGGGTCGAGAACCACACGGCGCCGGGTCTGGCGCTGGACAACCGGGAAGATGGCCTGCGCTACGCCCTGGTCGCGGCGCACGCGCTGATCGGGCTGCCGGGCGGATCGTTCATCTCCATGACCGACCATCCCGAGTGGGCCGCGGGCGAGGTCGCGGCCTGCCAGAACCAGGCCACCTGGCCGGTGCTGGCCGGCCCGGAAGACTGCCGGGACCTGATGCTGTCCTCCCCGGTCATCCTCTACGACCACCCGCAGATCGCCCCCGAGAGCGCGGGCGACCTGTTCGACGCCACCGAGATCGACGAGATCCTCACCCTGCGCACCATGGCCCTGACCGACGAGGAGAAGCGCGAGGCCCGGGCCACCGACCCGCGCGCCGCCGACCTCATCGACCGGCTGGACGGGCTGCCGCCGGAGATGATGGAGAAGCTGCACGGGGCGATCCGGTACCTGGAGCCGGGCGCGGGCCCGGTGAGCCGGCCGGACGCGGAGCCCAGCCCGGCTCCGGCGGCGGGTCCGTTCCCGGCCGCCCCGGCCATCGACGACCAGGTGCCGGTCTTCCACACCCCGGACGTGCCCTGGTGGGACCCGGGCGCGGACACCTCGGTGTCGCCGGAAACCGACCAGGTCCTGATCGCCGGGGTCCCGGTGGCCCGCGGCAGCAAGGTCCGCATGCGCCCCGGCGTCCGCCGCGCCGACGCCCAGGACCTGTTCCTGATCGGCCGCGAGGCCCTGGTCGAAGCCATCCTCCAGGACGTCGACGGCCAGGTCCATGTGGCGGTCACCCCGGCCGAGGACCCCATGGCCGACCTGCAGCGCAGCCAGGGCCGCTTCCTGTACTTCGCCCCGGACGAACTCGAGCCCCTCGGGGAGGAACCATCATGATCGGCAAAATCTTCACGGTCCTGCTGGTGGCCGTGCTCGCCGTGACCCTGGCCGCCGTCGTCGTCTCCATCCCCGACATCAAGCGCTACCTCAAGCTCCGCGCCATGTAGCCCGGCGCGGTAGCCCGGCGCACCAATCGGCGGTTCGTTTAACATTTGTTGTACACTGGTGCCATGAGCGTCGGATTCAGGCCCACCGAAGACGACCTGCGCGTCATCGAAGCCAATCGTCACTCCGGTGAGAACACCAGCGACGTCATCCGCCGCGCCCTGCGGTTGCTCGACCGGGAGGCTTGGGAGGAACGGGCCCGGGCCGACATGCACCGGTTGAAGTCCGAAGATCTGTCCGCCGAAGCTGACGCCTGGGATTACGACGCCGACGGCACTGTCCGGATCGCCGGGACCGATGTGACCGTCCCGGCGAGGCCAGCCGGTCACGCATGATCCGCGGTGCGGTCTATCCCGTGGACCTGGGCGAAGCCAAGCGCGGTCACGAGCAGCGCGGCCGCCGCCTCGGGCTGGTCATCAGCATCGAGCAGAACGACTGGTCGACGGTGACCATCATTCCCACCTCCACCAGCGCTCAGCCTGCGGTCTTCCGGCCGGACGTGGTGATCGCCGGGCGGACAACCAGGATCCTCATTGATCAGCTCCGCACCATTGACGCCGCGTACGTCACCGGTGAACTCGTGGACTACCTGTCCCGCGACGACATGGCCCAGGTCGAGCACGGCTTGGCCCGCTACTTCGGACTGCTGCGCTAGGCGACGGTTATGGCGTGTGACGGTCGGGAGAAACCGGGTTGACCCAGCGGACCTCGCTGAACCGGGCGAAGTCGCTGTCGTTGGAACACACTTCGAGGCCGTGCTCGATCGCCAGCGCAGCCAGGTGCGCGTCGCTGATGATGCTGCCGCGGAGTTGATAGCGCGTGATCAAATCGGTCAGGATGCGCCCGTGTCCCGGTCCTTCCCGCGGGATCCACGACACCTCGGGCTCCAGCCAGTCGGCGACGAACGCCGCAGCCTCCTCGGGAGCCAGCGGATTGGCCGAGGCGCGTTCGTGGGTGCTGATGCGGATGAACGCGACCAACGACTGCCACGGGAAACCCACTCGCCGGGAACCGTTGAGCTGGGTGGTCAGCCAGGTGCTGGCCCGATCGTGAAACGGGCTGCCGGTGTCGACGGCGTAGAGCAGGATGTTCGCGTCGAGCAGCACTATCGGGCCTCGGGTCCGTCCAGCCGCTCCAGAGTGTCCGCCACATCGCTGACGTCGACCCGCAGGCCGAGGTTCACCGTCCGCTGCTGAAAGGCCGCCTGCCGGGCTGGAGCCGCGAGCCCGGCCCTGATCAGCTCGTTGACCGCATCGCTCAGGCCGATGTGCCGCTGCTCCCGCAGCCGCTGAACCGCAGCCGCGACATCCTCGTCCAGGGAAAGAGTGGTCCGCATATCCCAAGCCTAATGCATCATGATGTCTCAGTCTACGCATCATGATGCGTGGCTGAGGGGCCGGGCAGCAGGAGGGTGAGGGCGGCGGCCACCGTGAGCAGGGCCGCGGTGGCCAGGGCGGTGATGGCCAGACCGTGAGCGGGCGGGTGGCTGGTGGCGGTGTAGAGGGTGGCCAGGGTGGCCACGCCGACCGAACCGGCCAGTTGCTGGATGGCGCCCAGTGAGCCGGACGCGCTGCCGGTCTCGGCCGGGGTGACGCCGACGAGGATGGCGCCGAACAGCGGGGCGATGATCCCGCCCAGGCCGAAGCCCAGGGCCAGGGCCGGGCCGGCCAGCGCGAAGCCACCCGGGCCGGGGGTGACCAGGGCCAGTACGCCCAGGCTGACCAGGCCGGCCAGGGCCACGGCCAGGTTGACGCCGATGGTGGCCCGGCCGCCGAACCGGGACGCCAGCCGCAGGGCGACCAGGGCCCCGGCCACGTTGCCGGCCGCGACCGGAGTCAGCATGAGCCCGGCCCCGAGCGCGCTGTAGCCCAGGCCGTACTGCGCGTAGAACGACAGCACCAGCATGATCCCGGCCGTAGCCGCGAAGAAGGCCAGCGCGACCGCGGCCCCGGCCAGATAGGTGCGCCGGCGGAGCAGGGCCGGCTCGATCAGCGGGGCCGGGCTGCGCCGCTCGTGCCGGGCGAACCAGCCGAAGGCGGCCAGGCCCGCCGCCAGCACGGCCCAGGTCCACCAGGGCCAGCCCAGTTCCCGGCCCTGGATCAGCGGGTAGATCACGCCGAACATGGCCGCGGCCACGATGAGCACGCCGCGGCCGTCGAGGCGGCGCAGGGTCGCGGGACCGTCGGCGGGCAGGTAGCGGAGCCCGCCGGCCAGGGCCGCGCCACCCAGAACCAGGTTGATGAGGAAGATGAGCCGCCAGCCCGAGCCCCACAGGTCCCAGCGGATGAGGCCGCCCGCCACCACCGGTCCCGCCACCGCGGCCAGGCTGAGCACGGGCGCGTAGGCGCTGAACGCCTTCCCGCGCTCCCGCTCGGAGAACGTCGCGGTGAGCAGGCCGATCCCCTGTGGCAGCAGGATCGCGCCGAACGCGCCCTGGACCAGCCGGGCCCCGATCAGCAGGCCCGGGCTCACCGCCAGCCCGCACAGGACCGACGCCGTGGTGAAACCGGCCGCCCCGGCCAGGAACATGCGCCGCGGGCCGTACCGGTCGCCCAGCCGGCCGCCGGTGACGAGCAGCACCGCGAAGGCCAGCGTGTAGGCGGCCGACAGCCACTGGACCAGGCCGATCCCGCCCCCCAGCGAGCGGCGCACGGCCGGCCCGGCCACGTTGACCGTGGTGGTGTCCAGGATGTCCATGGCCTCGGCGATCAGCACCACGGCCAGCACCTGCCAGCGCCACCGGTAGCCGGACGCGGGCGGGTCAATGGTCTCGGTCACCACGGCGGCCTCCTCGGGTCAACGTACACTGTTCGTTGGAGAACAGTGTACGTCAGGGAGCGGCGTTCGTTGAGCCGTAAGATCGGGGCATGAGCTCATCGGAGCCGGTCAGCCGGCGCGGCGGCCCGGTCCGTCCCGCGCTCAGCCGCGAGGCCATCGTCGAGGCCGCGCTGGCCCTGGCCGGCCGGCGCGGGCTGGACGCGGTGAGCATGCGCCGGGTGGCCGACGAGCTGGACACCGGGGCGTCCGCCCTCTACGTCTACGTGCGCAACCGGGATGACCTGCTGGCGGCGATGTTCGACCACGCCATGGCCGCGGTGGCCACGGCCGCCCGGCCCGCCGGTGACTGGCGGGAGCGCCTGACCGCGCTGCTGCTGCGGTCCATTGCTGTCGCCAGCGGGCACGGCGGCCTGGCCAAGGTCGCGCTCACCACCGTCCCGGCCGGGCCCAACGCCGTGGCCGTGACCGAACAGGTCCGCGCCCTGCTGGCCGAAGGCGGCCTCGGTGCGGCCACCATCCCGGCCGCACTTGATCTGCTGGCCCTGTTCGTCACCGGGGCCGCCCTGGACCAGGTGCCGGTGGCCGCGCCCGAGCAGCACCAGGACCGGCTGCGCTGGGAGATCGACGTGATTCTGAGCGGGCTGATCGCCGTCGACGCCCGTTCCTAGACGGTGACCACGATCTTCCCGGCGTAAGACCCCTTCTCCAGATGGCGGTGGGCCTCGACGATGTCGCCGAGGGCGAACACCTGGTCGATGGCGGGCCGCAGCGCACCCAGGCGTACGCCGGCGTTCAGGAAGGCCGCCATGCGCCTCGTCATGACGGCGTCCAGGCCTGATCTCACTGTGCGGGCGGGGGGACTCGAACCCCCACGGTGTCGCCACCACCAGGACCTAAACCTGGCGCGTATGCCTATTTCGCCACGCCCGCGCGCGGCTAGCCGGGGAGCAGGTCCCGCAGCAGCCGGTCGACGTGCCCGGTGGCCTTGACGCCGTAGAGCGCCTGGGCCACCGTGCCGTCGGCGTCGATGACGAACGTGGAGCGGATGACGCCCACGCTCTTCTTGCCGTACATCATTTTCTCGCCGTAGGCGCCGTACGCCTTCTCCACCGCGTGGTCCGGGTCGGACAGCAGGGGGAACGTCAGCTTCTCCTGGTCGCGGAACTTGGCCAGCTTCTCCGGCTTGTCCGGGGAGATGCCCAGCACCGCGGTGCCCGCGCCGGCCAGGTCGGGCCCGCGGTCGCGGAAGTCACAGGCTTCCTTGGTGCAGCCCGGCGTCATGGCGGCCGGGTAGAAGTAGACGATGACCTGCTGGCCGCGGTAGGACGACAGGCTGACCTGATTGCCGTCCGCATCCGGCAGCGTGAAATCCGGGGCTTCGTCGCCTGGGGCCAGCCGCTGCTCGGTCACGTGCGCTCCTTGAAGTCTCATCGGTGCGGGTGCTGCTTCCACGGTAGCGCCCCTAACGGCCTGGTGACGGCCACGCCGTTCGGCCGGGGACGACCGGAATTGTTTGATACAGGTGAGTCGGGTATGGAATGCCCGCAACGTAACACTGGCGGGAGGTTACGAATGATTTCACGTGTGCGCGGGGCCCAACTGGGGGCCATCGCGATCACGGCGGGGGCCATCGCGGTGGCTGGATGCTCGTCTTCTTCGTCGAACAATTCGGCGTCGGGTAAGGCTTCCAGCAGCGCGTCCGCGTCAGCCAGCTCCGGGGGTGCGTCCTCCGGCGGCGCCTCGCTGACCGCGGCGCAGGCCGTCAGGGAGGCGGCTCAGCACGCACAGAAGGCCACCTCCTATGCGGCCGACATAACCGTGCAGACCAGCGGGACCGCGAGCAGTACCATCGCGGGCACGCTGAAGCAGCAGACCACGCCGAGCCCGCTGGCCGTGGCCGACTTCAACTCGGTCACCGTGCAGGGCCAGCAGGTCCCGGGCGGCATGCAAGAGATCGTCAACGGCGGCGGGATCTATCTCAAGCTGGCCGAGCTGTCCAAGCAGACCGGCAAGCCCTGGATCAAGATCCCCGGGTCCGACCTGTCCCAGCTGGGCGGGGCCAGCCTCAGCCAGCTGCTGCAGAACGGCAGCAACGACCCGCTGGTGCAGACCCAGATGCTGGCCAGTTCCACCAACGTCAAGAAGGTCGGCACGGCCACCATCAACGGGGTGCCGACCACCGAGTACACCGGCACCTACCCGATCACGGCGGGCCTGGCCAAGCTGCCGGCCGCGACCCGCGGCAAGATCGCGTCGCAGCTGAAGGCCATGGGCCTGACCACCGAGCACTTCACGGTCTGGCTGGACGACCAGCAGCAGGTCCGGAAGGTGGTCAACTCGGCCAAGGGCACCAGTGAGCAGGTGGCTTCCACCGTCACCGTGACTTCGGTCAACCAGCCGGTCACCGTGACCCTGCCGCCCGCCGCCCAGACGGCCACGGTCCCGTCGAGCGAACTGGGCGGCTCCGGCACCGGCAGCACCACCTCGTAGCGGTGCCCCACTGGGCCTGGGGCTAGGCCGGCTCCAGGCCCAGTTCGGTGGTGATGACGGGGACGAGGGCGCGGAAGGCGCGGCCGCGGTGGCTGATCTCGTCCTTGGCTTCAGGGGGCATTTCGGCGGTGGTGACGGTGAGGTTGCCGGGGACGAAGATGGGGTCGTAGCCGAAGCCGTTGGTGCCGCGGGGCGCGTGGGTCAGGGAACCGTCGAGGCGGCCTTCGGCGACGCCCTCGCGGCCGTCGGGCAGGGCCAGGGCGGCGGCGCAGGCGAAGTGGGCGCCGCGGTTGGGCTCGGCGATGTCCGCGATCTGGGCCAGGACCAGGGCCAGGTTGGCCTGGTCGTCGCCGTGCCGGCCGGCCCAGCGGGCGGAGAAGATGCCGGGCATGCCGTTCAGGACCTCGATGCACAGGCCGGAGTCGTCGGAGACCGCGGGCAGGCCGGTGAAGGCGGCGATGGCCCTGGCCTTGAGCAGGGCGTTCTCCGCGAAGGTGAGGCCGGTCTCGGCCACCTCGGGCGCACCGGGAAACTCGTCCAGGCCGGACAGCATGCACCGGACACGCCGGCGCCGGCCAGGATCCGGCGCAACTCGGTCACCTTGGCGGCATTGTGCGTGGCCAGCACGAGCCGGCCCGATGGAGTCACCACGTGACCTTCGATATCACTGTGACCGGGAGAGGGCAGCGACCTGCAGGCTGGTCAGCTCACCGCAACCAGCTACGGCGAGATCGAGGAGCCGGTTGAACTGGTCGCGGCGCAGCGGTTCGCGCTCGGCGGTGCCCTGGACCTCGACGAAGTCGCCGCCGCCGGTGCAGACCACGTTCATGTCGGTCTCGGCCGCGCTGTCCTCGGCGTAGTTCAGGTCCAGCCGCGGCTCGCCGTCGACGATGCCGACGCTGACCGCGGCCACCGAGGTGACCAGCGGGTCGCCGGGCAGGCGGTTACGGCCGCGGAGCCAGTCCACGGCGTCGGCGAGGGCCACGTAGCCGCCGGTGATGGCGGCGGTCCGGGTGCCGCCGTCGGCCTGCAGCACGTCGCAGTCGATCACGATCGTGTTCTCGCCCAGGGCCTTGTAGTCCACGCTGGCCCGCAGGGCCCGGCCCACCAGCCGGGAGATCTCGTGCGTGCGCCCGCCGACCCGGCCCTTGATCGACTCGCGGTCGTTGCGGGTGTTGGTGGCCCGCGGCAGCATCGCGTACTCGGCGGTGACCCAGCCGAGCCCGCTGCCGCGGCGCCAGCGCGGCACGTCCTCCTGGACGCTGGCCGCGCACAGCACGCGGGTACCGCCGAACTCCACCAGTACGGAGCCTTCGGCGTGGTCGAGCCAGCCCCGGGTCAGCTTCACCGGGCGCAGTTGGGTCGCGGAACGTCCATCGGGTCGGGCCATGCCCGTCAGACTAGCGAGACCACCGCGTCAGCGAAAAGCCGGCTCAGAGCGGCAGGGCCCCGGCCGGGGCCAGATCGAACTCCTGACCCGAGGCGGCCAGCGAGATCGGGCCGCCGAACACCGCCTCGGCCTCGGCGAACGAGCGCTGCTTGTCGGTGCCCGGAGAAATGTGGGTCAGCACCAGGTGCCGGGCCCCGGCCCGGGCCGCGTGCTCGCCGGCCTGGCGGCCGGTCAGGTGCAGGTCGGGCGGCAGGTCCGGTTCTTCGAGGAAGGTCGCCTCGCACAGCAGCAGGTCGGCGTCGCGGGCCAGGTCGACCAGGGCCTCGGTGGGGCCGGTGTCGGCCGAGTAGGCCAGCACCCGGCCGCCGTGCTCGATCCGGAAGCCGTAGGTCTCCACCGGGTGGGCCATCCGCGCCGTGGTGACCTGGAACGGGCCGATCGGCCGGGTGCCCGGGGCCAGGGTGTGGAAGGTGAAGGCGTCGGTCATGCCCGGGCCGGGATCGGGTTCGAGCCCGTAGGCCAGGGTGAGCCGTTCGGCGGCGCGATCGGGGGCGTAGACCGGGATGGCGGGCTTCGGGCCGTCCGGGGCGTACCGCCGGGCGACCCAGTACCCGCACATGTCCAGGCAGTGGTCGGGGTGCAGGTGGCTCAGGGCCACCGCGTCGATGCCGTACAGGTCCGCGTGCCGCTGCAGGACGCCGAGGGCACCGCTGCCCAGGTCGAGCAGGAGCCGGAAACCCTCGGCCTCCAGCAGGTAGCTCGAGGCGGGACTTTCCGGGCCGGGGAAGCTGCCGGAGCACCCGATGATGGTCAGCCGCATGCCAGCAGGATAGGGCGGCCGGGCCGGGCGTGCTGGCTCAGGCCCAGAGCTGGCCTTCGAGCTTGGATTCGGCGTCGGCCAGGGTGCCGCCGTAGGCGCCGGTGGACAGGTACTTCCAGCCGCCGTCGGCCACGATCATGGCGATGTCGGCCCGCTGGCCGGCGTCGGCGGCCTTGACCCCCAGGGCCCGGGCCGCGTGCAGGGCACAGCCGGCCGAGATGCCGGCGAAGATGCCCTCGGCGTTGAGCAGGTCCCGGGTGGCGGCCAGGGCGTCGGCCGACGACACCGAGAACCGGGTGGTCAGCACCGACTCGTCGTACAGCTCGGGCACGAAGCCCTCGTCCACGTTGCGCAGGCCGTACACGAGCTCGCCGTAGCGGGGCTCGGCGGCCACGATCTTGATGTCCGGCACGTGCTCGCGCAGGAACCGGCCGGTGCCCATCAGCGTGCCGGTGGTGCCCAGCCCGGCCACGAAGTGCGTGATCTCGGGCAGGTCGGCCAGTAGTTCGGGACCGGTGGTCTCGTAGTGGGCCCGCGCGTTGGCCTCGTTGCCGTACTGGTAGAGCATGACCCAGTCCGGGTGTTCGGCCGACAGTCGCTTGGCCACCCGGACCGCCTCGTTCGATCCACCCGCGGCCGGCGAGTGGATGATCGTGGCCCCGTACATCTCCAGCAGCTGGCGCCGCTCGGTCGAGGTGTTCTCCGGCATGACCACGGTCAGCTGGTAGCCACGGAGCTTGGCCACCATGGCCAGCGAGATGCCGGTGTTGCCCGAGGTCGGCTCCAGGATGACCGAACCCGGGTGGAGCAGGCCGTCTTTCTCGGCCTGTTCCACCATGTAGAACGCGGCCCGGTCCTTGACCGAACCGGTCGGGTTGCGGTCCTCGAGCTTGGCCCACAGCCGGACGTCCGGCGCGGGCGACAGGTGGGGCAGGCCCACCAGCGGGGTCCGGCCCAGCGAGTCCAGCAGTGAGTCGTAACGCATGATCAGCAGGCCCTCAGGCCGCGCCTCCGGCCACCGCGGGCAGCACGGTGACGGTGTCGCCGTCCTTGACCGGGGTCTCCAGGCCGCCGAGGAAGCGCACGTCCTCGTCGTTCAGGTACACGTTGACGAAGCGGCGCAGCCCGCCGTCGGCGACCAGCCGGTCGCGCAGCCCGGTGTGCTTCGCGTCGATGTCCTCAATGAGCTCAGCGAGCGTGGAGCCTGCGCCCTCCACCTGCTTGGCACCGTCCGTGTAGGTGCGCAGGATGGTCGGGATACGGACCTCGATGGCCATCAAAACTCTCCATAGAATTCGGGTGGGCAGGCAGGCGCCTTCGTAGCGTCCAACCCGGCGGTCGCCGGGATCATTCCACTGAACCGCGGGCGGCCGGTCAAGTGCGGGGTGATCTGTCAAACCCCGTCGGTGAGCTCGACCGGCTCCTCGGTCACCACATCGTCGACGATGCGGTACGAGCGGAAGTCGGTGGTGTCCGGGGCCCGGGTGGAGACCAGCACGTAGTGGGCGTTCGGCTCGCTGGCGTAGGAGATGTCGGTCCGGGACGGGTAGGCCTCGGTGGCGGTGTGGGAGTGGTAGATGACCACGGGCTCCTCGTCCCGGTCATCCATCTCCTTCCAGACCTGGAACTGCTCCATCGAGTCGAACCGGTAGAAGGTCGGGGACCGCTCGGCGTTCATCATCGGGATGAACCGCTCGGGCCGGTCGCTCCCGGCCGGGCCGGCGATGACCCCGCACGCCTCGTCGGGGTGGTCGGCGCGGGCGTGCGCGACGATCTTGTCGTGAAGCTCGCGGCGGATGGAGAGCATGGAGCTGAGCCTAGCTGAGCGCCTGCACCAGGGATTCCTGGACGTCGCCGAGCCAGGCGTAGACCTCGAAGGCGGTGGCCCGGGGGTCGAGCGGGTCCAGCTGGCGCCACTCGTCCTCGAACTCCTCGGTCACGCCGAGCCGGACGCCGAGCGTGAGCCGGACGTCGTTCAGGGCTCGCAGCCAGGCCTGGGCCTGCTCCCAGGACAACCGGACCGGGCCGCCGTCGGCCGGCAGCGTGTCCAGCACGGTGCGCGCGGTCTCCTGCTTGGACGACCGCAGCGACTGCTCGGTGTACCGGCGGAACTCGCCCGCGGCGTCCGGGTCGTCGCGGTAGGCGTCCGGCAGCAGCCGGGCCAGGGCCGGGTCCAGCGGGGCCCGGGTCCGGGGGCTGAACCCCAGCATGGCGTCGAGTTCGGCGGCGCCGGGGAGGTCGTGCCTGCTGTCGTCGGTGATGGTGTCCGGGTGGCCGGGACCGGCGTCCCAGGACGGGGTGCGCTGCGGGTCCTGGTCCAGGCCGTCCGGGCCGGGCGGGTCGGTGCGGCCCTCGTCGGCCTCATCGAGCAGCGACATGATCTGCTCGATCAGGCTGCGGAGCAGGGTCGCCTCGGGGGCGTCGAAGTTGGTCCTCACGCCGCCGCCCGAACGGCGGAAAGCATCCATGTGGGTGTGAATTTTCCTAGGAATCAGAGGAAACTGTGGCCCACAGGCCGTAGCCGTGCAGGATCTCGACGTTGTGCTCCATCGACTCACGGGCTCCGGAGGCCACGACCGCGCGGCCCTTGTGGTGCACGTCGAGCATGAGCTTCCTGGCCTTGGGCTTGGGGTATCCGAACACCGTCTGGAACACGTAGGTGACGTAGTCCATCAGGTTGATCGGGTCGTTCCACACGATCGTGATCCAGGGGTTGTCCGGCGAGATCTGCTCGCCCGACTGCGGCAGCTCCACCTCAGAGGGTGCCACGCTCACTGGTGTCTACCTCCCAGTCCGTAGTCTTCCACTCGTGACGAATTCGGCGGACAGCAAGTCTTCACTACCCGGCGGCGGTCCGGTGACGCCTGGTGAGCCCGGTGTTCCCGGCCTGCCCGGGGTTCCCAGCGGGTCCAGCACGGCGCTGCTGACGGACCACTATGAGCTGACCATGCTCCAGGGGGCCCTGCACAGCGGTGCCGCGGAACGGCGCACAATTTTCGAGGTGTTCGCCCGGCATCTGCCGCACGGCCGACGTTATGGCGTCGTCGCAGGTACCGGGCGGCTGCTCGACGCGCTTGAGCGGTTCAGGTTTGACGCAGCTGATCTCGACTTCCTCCGGGCTTCCGACATCGTGGACGACGTCACGCTCCGGTACCTAGAATCATACCGTTTTACCGGAAACATCTGGGGCTACGCCGAAGGAGACTGCTACTTCCCCGGCTCCCCCATCATCGTGGTCGAGGGCACGTTCGCCGAAGCGGTCATCCTGGAGACCATCACGCTGTCGATCCTCAACCACGACTGCGCCATCGCCTCGGCCGCGTCCCGCATGGTGAACGCGGCCGGCGACCGGCCGCTGATCGAGATGGGCTCCCGGCGCACCCACGAGATGGCCGCGGTGGCCAGCGCCCGGGCCGCGTACCTGGCCGGCTTCTCGTCCACCTCCAACCTGCAGGCCCACCGCCAGTACGGGGTCCCGTCCGCCGGGACCAGCGCGCACGCGTTCACCCTGGTCCACGACAACGAGCGGCACGCGTTCGCGACCCAGCTGGAGACCCTGGGTCACGGCACCACCCTGCTGGTCGACACGTTCGACGTGCCGCGCGCGGTCCGCACCGCGGTCGACCTGGCCGGGCCCGACCTCGGGTCGGTGCGCATCGACAGCGGTGACCTGCCGGTGGTGGCCCACCAGGTCCGCCAGCTGCTGGACGAGCTGGGGGCCAAGAACACCCACATCACGCTCACCGGGGACCTGGACGAATACTCGATCGCGGCCCTGGCCACCGCGCCGGTGGACGGTTACGGCGTCGGCACGTCGGTGGTGATCGGCTCCGGGGCCCCGACCGCGTCCCTGGTGTACAAGCTGGTCGCCCGGTCGCTGGGCCCGTCCGGGGATGAGCCGTTGCGGCCGGTGGCCAAGCGTTCGGTGGGCAAGCCGGGGCGCGGGGGGCGCAAGTGGGCCCAGCGCCACCGGGACGAATACGGTGTCGCGCTGTCGGAGCAGATCCGGCTGTCCCCGCCGGACCCGGGCCCGGGCGACCGGCCGTTGCTGGTGCCGCTGGTCATGGGCGGGGAAATCGTGGGCCGGGAGCCGCTGGCGGCGGCGCGGGAGCGGCACCGGCGGGTGCTGGACGAGCTGCCGCTGCAGGCTCGGCAGCTGTCGCGGGGTGATCCCGCCATCCCGACCATCTTCGAGAACGGGAGCTGAACCATGGCCGGAAACGTGGATGGATTCAGTGAGTTGCTGCGGACGCTGGGGGTCGGCGGCGAGGTGCGGGTGCTGCCGGAGTCGGCCAAGACGGCGGCGCTGGCGGCGGCCGGGATCGGGTGCGAGGTGGGGGCGATCGCCAACAGCCTGGTGTTCAGCGCGGACGGGGCGCCGTTGCTGGTCATGACCAGCGGGGCCCACCGGGTCGACACGGCCCGGGTGGCCGCCCTGGTCGGCGCCGGGTCGGTGGACCGGGCCGACGCCAGGTCGGTGCGGGAGTGGACCGGGCAGGCCATCGGCGGGGTCGCCCCGGTCGGGCACCCGCAGCCGCTGCGGACGCTGGTCGACACCTGGCTGGAAAAGTACGACCAGGTCTGGGCCGCGGCCGGGCACCCGCACACGGTGTTCCCGACCAGCTACGCCGAACTGCTGCGCATCACCGGCGGCACCCCCGCCGACGTCGGAGACTGAGCCCTGCAGCCGCTGCCACACAGCTACACCAACCGCACCAGCGGCGACGGGTCGGTGGTGCGCAAGGTGTACCAGGGGCCGGACGCACCGGCCCGGCTCGATCGGGAAGCCACGGCGCTGACCGCCCTGGCCGGGCGGGGCGGCCTGGCCGGGCGGTTGCCGGTGGCCCCGATCCTGGAGCGCGACGAGACCAGCCTGACCATGGCGTTCCTGCCCGGCGTCCCCGGCCAGGACCTGATCGCGGCCGGGCTGGCTGGTCCGGTGCTGGCCGCCAGCGGGCGGATGCTCCGGCGCCTGCACACCGTTCCTGCGGCCCTGGTCGATCCGGCCGCACGGCCCGGGCAGGTCCTGGTCCACGGCGACTATGGGCCGAACAACACGCTGTTCAGCCCGGACGGCGAGACCGTGACCGGCGTCGTGGACTGGGAGTGGGCCCACGCCGGAACGGCCCTGACCGACCTGGCCTGGTGCGAGTGGATCGTCCGCATGCACCATCCGGCCGACGTGGCCGCGCTGGACGGGTTCTTCACCAGCTACGGGACGCGGCCCGCGTGGCCGGACCGGCAGCAGGCGATGACCGGCCGCTGCGCCGACATGCTGGCCCTGTGCCAGCGCTGGGAGCCGGGCGGGGCGGCGGTGGAACGCTGGCGCGACCGGCTGCGGATCACCGCGGCATGGACGGAATGAGCGTGCCCGGCGGGCTGGAGTCAGGCGGGCTTGCGCCACAGCAGGGAGTAGCGCCACAGCAGGTGGCGGCGGTAGTGGACGCCGGGGAGCAGGCGCAAGGCTCCGATCCGGACCTCGTCCCAGGTCATGGTGGGGTCCTTGATCGGGTGGCCGGGAAGGCGGGCCTCGCGGTGGGCGGCCCGCAGCGCGGCGTGGGTCAGGCCCAGGCCCAGGTTCAGCGGGGCGCCCATCAGGTCGGGGACGTAGTCGCGGGCGCTGGCGCTGCGGGCGATGCCGATGATGGCCAGCCGGCCGCCCGGCCGGAGCAGCCGGGTCATGGCCATCAGGGCGGCCTCGAAGTTCATGTGGTGGATCGCGGTGTTGGACGCGATGAAGTCGAAGCTGTCGTCCTCGAACGGGAACGCCGGGAACTCGGCGTCGATGAAGGCCACGTTGCGCACGTCTTTGGCCCGCTCCCGGGCCAGCGCGATCATGGCGTGGTCCCGGTCGACGCCGGTCACGTCCCGGCAGCGCCCGGCCAGCCGGCAGGCCAGCAGCCCGTCTCCGCACCCGACGTCGAGCGCACTGCCGCAGCCCGGGGGAACCGCCCCCAGGATCAGCGGCTGGTAATAGACGTTGTGGTTCCAGTAGTCGGCCATGGTTCCTTCCCCCACCGCGGCCGGCGTACGCCCCGGCCGCGCTTTCGGCACGATACCGTGATCGGGTGCGCGCACTCATCGTCGTGGACGTTCAGAACGATTTTTGCGAGGGGGGCTCGCTCGCGGTTCCGGGCGGCTCCTTTGTGGCCCGGTCAATCACCGGCTGGCTCACTACCCACGCCGGGCAGTACGGGCACATCGTGGCTACTCAGGATCATCACATCGACCCGGGCAGTCACTTTTCGGACCATCCGGACTTCGTGGACAGCTGGCCGGCCCACTGCGTGGTCGGGACGACGGGCTCGGAGTTCCATCCTGATCTGGACGTGAGCCGGGTGCAGGCGGTGTTCCGCAAGGGCGAGCACCGGGCCGCCTACAGCGGCTTCGAGGGCGTCGACGAGGCGGGCACGCCGCTGGCCGGCTGGCTGCGCGAGCGGGGCGTCACCGAGGTCGACATCGCGGGCATCGCCACCGACCACTGCGTCCGGGCCACCGCCGGGGACGCGGCCCGGGCCGGGTTCGGCACCCGGGTCCTGCTCGGCCTGACCGCCGGGGTGGCCCCGGACACCACGGCCCGCGCGCTCACCGAGATGCGCGACGCGGGCGCCGAGCTGGACGGCACGCCGGTCCTCATCAGCTGAGGCCGGGACGGCCCTGGCCGAGGCCGGGGACGGCCCTGGTTCCTAGTTGACGCAGGGGATGCCCTTTTCGGCGCCGACGGCACCGCCCTGGGGGCCGGACGTGGGGATGCCCGCGGCCGACGGGGGCGTGGACGCCTGGGCGCTCGATCCGCCGGGCGGGATGCTGGGCACGGTGCTGGTGCCGGCGCCGAGCCTGATCTCGATGTGCCCGGCCTCGATCGCGGCACTGGCGGTGGCGCTGACCCCGAAGGCCCCGGCCAGCTGACTGGCGTTGGCGGCCTCGCCCGGTCCGTACCGGACCTGGGTCGCGGTCTGCGGGGTGGTGTTCTCGATCAGGCCCGCCTGGTACCCGGCCTGGGCCACGGCCGACGAGACCTGGCTGGCCAGGCCGCTGGTCCGGCCGCCGTTGAGCACGTCGACCACGGTCTTGGCCGCGGCCGTGCCCGGGGCGGGGGCCGCCGCCGGCTTCGAGGTCTTCGCGGCCGCGGGCTGGGGATAGAAGGCCGACCGCACGATGGTCTTGATCTTGGCCGGGTCGATCTGGTTGGCCGACTGCCCGTCGATGGTGGCGTAGCCCTCGATCGGCAGCGTGTGGAACACCAGGTTGCCGCCGGTCAGACTGGACATCTGGGACGAGAACTGGAGCAGGTTCCAGCCCGAGTCGGTGATCGCGTACTGCTTGGCCACCGACAGCAGCGACTGCAGCTTGGTCAGGTCGCCGAGCACGCCCTGGGACCGCAGCTGGGCCATGACCGAGTCCAGGAAGGCCTGCTGGCGGTGGGTGCGATCCAGGTCGCCGTTGGTCAGGCCGTGGCGCTGGCGGACGAAGGCCAGTGCCTGTGAGGCATTCAGGTGCTGGTACCCGGCCCGGAAATGGGCGCCGGAGTAGCTGTCCGAGACCGGGTGGTTGAGGCAGACCTGGACGCCGCCCAGCACCCGGGCCAGCTCGTAGAAGCCGTCCAGGTTGACCTCGGCGAAGTGGTCGATGTGGATCCCGGTGAGCTGCTCGACGGTGTCCACCGCGGCCTTCCGGCCGGCCTCGTTGCCCTGAAAGGCGAGCTGGTTCTGGCTGATGTCCGGCTGCTGCTTCCGCAGCTGAGCCTGCTTGTAGAACATGCTGACGCCGTAGGCCTGGTCGACCTTGCCGTGCTGCTGCGGGCCCACGGTGCCGCCGAACGTCACCCAGTCGTCGCGCGGGATGGAGAAGCCGATGGCCTTCTTCCCGCCGGCCGGGATGTGGATCAGGATCAGGGTGTTGGTGTCGTTGCCGCCGATGCCGTTCTCCACGCCCTGGACGCTGCCCGCGTGCAGGGCCTTGAGGATGCTGGCCGGCAGCACGTTGCCGTTCCAGTCGCGGCGGCTCTCCAGGCCCATCAGCAGGATGTTCTGGGCCCCGATGGACGGGCCACCGGTGATCGCGTGCGAGGCGCCGATGCTGCTGACGTCGCGGACCACGAAGTACGAGAAACCACTGGCGGCCAGGACCAGAGCGGAGAAGACGCAGGTCACCGCGTACAATGCCATGTGCCTGGGACTGCGGTGCGGCGCCCGCGGTTGCACCCTAGCCACCAGCACCCCGGCGGGACGGCCGTCGATCCATGCGGCGAAGACTACCGGCGCGGCCATGTTGCTGATCCATAACGGCTAACATCGGGGATCAGATGAGCGAGCCCCGATGGCATGATGCGGATCCGCGCCCGCCGTATGGTGGCGTGCCCGGGCCAGAGATCCGTTCGGCCCGGCCGACCCCGGAGCCGGCGCCCGGTGGCGCGCGGCCGGCGGCTGGTGGCGGGTGGCCCGCGGCTGGTGGCGGGCGGCTCCGCGGCAGCGACCGGCCCGCGGCCTGGGAAGGGCCAGGCTGGTATCGCGACGACTCCGACCCGTTCGGTTCGGTGGAGATGACCACCGGCCCGCGCCCGGCCGATGACCCCGCTGATGACCTGATTGATGACCGCCGGCGGCCCGGACGGGACGACCGGGCCCGTGACCGTCGCCCGGATCGGCAGCGGGCCGACCGGGACACGGCGCCCGCCTTCTCCTGGCGGTGGGGTGAGCTGTCCGGCGGGCGCGGCACGCTGATCGTGGTGGCCGCGGCGGTGCTGGGCGCCATCGTCACCGTGGTGACCAAGCGCGATCCCGGCTCGCTGCTGGGCTGGCTCATCGTGGCCGGCACGGCGATCGCGGGGTTCGCGGTCCGGCCGCGCTCGGCCTATCTGCTGGTCCCGGTACCGGCGCTGGCCTACGTGGTGTTCGGGCTGGCCGCCGGGTACATCCGGCACCAGAGCGATCCGTCCAGTGCCGGGCTGGCCGTCGACGCGGCCCAGTGGATAGCGAACGGCTTCCTGACCATGGCCGTGGCCACCGTCCTGGCCGTCGTGATCGCGCTCGGGCGCTGGCTGCTGGATCGCCGCGCGGCACCGGCTACGGGGCGGCCGCGTTCCGGGGCCGGGGGGCGGCGCGGGGTCGCGGAACGGCTGGACCAGGCCGACGGGGCCCGGAGCGTCCCCAGTGACTCGAGTGGCTTGATTGGCCAGAGTGACGAGGTGGGCTTCGGCGGCCAGCGTGGCCGGAGTAGCCAAACGGGCCGGGCTAGCCAAACTGGCCGGAGCGGCCGGGGTGACTCGAGTGACTGGCCGGGCCGCAGTGACCGAAGTGACCGCGGCGATCGGGGTGGCCGGGTGGATCGGGGTGGCCGGGACCGGGGCGAGGCGCCGGGCCGGCCGAGGCCCGCGTTCTACCCGAACCCGAACCCGGACTGGTCCGGAGACCGGGGCCAGGCCCGTGATCCCCGCGACCGGCGGCCGCCGCCGGGGCCGCCGTCGTTCGGCGCCTCCCGCGACTTAGCTTTCCGCGACTGAGCCTCGCGACTGAGCCGGCCGGGGCTCAGCGGCGCGTGGCGGCCCAGTGCCGGATCTTGTCGATGCGGGCCTTGATCTGGTCCGCGGTGGCCTGCGGCAACGGCGGGCCCCCGCAGGCCTGGCGCAGGTCGTTGTGGATGACCCCGTGCGGCTGGCCGGTGCGGTGGTTCCAGGCCCCGACCAGGCCGTTCAGTTCCTTGCGGAGGGCGGCCAGCGCCTCCCGGCTGACCGGAGCGTCCGCGCCCCCCGGGGTGGCCGCGCCGGCGGGCGCTGGCCGGGCCGCCGGACCCGGCCCGAACCCCGCCACGCTGGCCCGCCCCACCGCTCCCCCACCCGCGGGGTTGATCGAGGGGCTGGCTGCCTCCGGCGCGTCCAGGCCACCCTGGCCTCGGGACCGGGCCCTGAGCTGGTTGGACTGGCGCTGACGGAGCAGGTGGGCCACCTGCTCCGGCTCCAGCAGGCCGGGCAGGCCGAGGAAGTCCTCTTCCTCGGCTGATCCCGGCGTGGTGGCCGTGCCGAACTCACCGCCGTCGTAGAGCACCCGGTCGAAGTGGGCCGAGGCCTTCAGCACCTCGATCGACGGGGCCAGCAGGTCGTCCGGGGTGTCCCGCTGACGCTGAGCCTCGGCCAGCTCGTCTTCCTCGGGGGCCTCCGACGGCGGGTACAGCACGTGGTCCCGCTCGGCCTCCAGTTCGGCCGCGTAGGCCAGCAGGACCGGCACCGAGGGCAGGAACACCGAGGCGGTCTCGCCCCGGCGGCGGGCCCGCACGAACCGCCCGACGGCCTGGGCGAAGAACAGCGCGGTGCTGACGCTGGTGGCGTAGACGCCCACGGCCAGCCGGGGGATGTCGACGCCCTCGGACACCATCCGCACCGCGACCATCCAGCGGTCCTCGGACGCGGCGAACTCCCCGATCTTGCGGCTGGCGGTGGGGTCGTCGGACAGCACCACGACCGGGCGCTTGCCGGTGATGCGGCGCAGCAGGGCCGCGTAGGCGCGGGCGTCCTCGTGGTCGCCCGCGATGACCAGGCCACCCGCGTCGGGCATGCCCCGGCGGACCTCGGTGAGCCGCTTGTCGGCGGCCTCCAGGACCCGGATGACCCACTCGCCGGTGGGATCCAGCGCGGTCCGCCAGGCCTGGGCCACCTGCTCCTTGGTCAGCGGCGTGCCCAGGGTGGCGGTGATCTCGTCGCCGGCCCGGGTCCGCCAGCTCATCTCGCCCGAGTAGGCCAGGAAGATGACCGGCCGGACGACCCCGTCCTCGAGCGCGTTGGCGTAGCCGTACACGTAGTCCGAGGAACTGCGGCGTGACCCGTCCAGCTGTTCGCTGTAGTTGACGAACGGGATCGGGTTGGTGTCGCTGCGGAACGGCGTGCCGGTCAGGGCGATCCGCCGCCGGGCTGGCTCGAACGCCTCGCGCACGGCGTCACCCCAGGACAGCGCGTCGCCCGCGTGGTGGACCTCGTCGAAGATGACCAGGGTCCGGCGGCCCTCGGTGCGCTGCCGGTGCAGCATCGGGTGGGCCGCGACCTGAGCGTAGGTGACGGCCACGCCCACGAAGTCGGCCGAGGCCCGGCCCTGGGCGTTGCTGTAGGACGGGTCCAGCGCCAGGCCGAACCGGGCCGCCGACGCCGCCCACTGGTGCTTGAGGTGCTCGGTCGGCGTGACCACGGTGATGGCCATGATCTCGCGGCGGGCCAGCAACTCGGCGGCCAGGGTCAGCGCGTAGGCGGTCTTGCCCGCACCGGGCGTCGCGTTGAGCAGGAAGTCGCGCCGCGGCTGGCGGAAGTACTCCAGGGTCGCGTCACGCTGCCAGGCTCGCAGCGTGCCGAACAGCTCGGACCGGATGAAGGCGTCGTGGGACAGCGAAGGAGAGAAGGTCATCAGGCAGAAGCAGCCGGCTCAGTCGTCGCCGCCCTCGGGCAGGCCCTCGTAGATCTCCTTGCACTCCGGGCAGACCGGGAACCGCTTCGGGTCGCGGCTCGGCGTCCAGACCTTGCCGCACAGCGCCACGACCGGGTCGCCGGTCACGGCGCTCTCGACAATCTTGTTCTTGTCGACGTAATGGGCGAACCGCTCGTGGTCCCCGTCGCCACCGTGAGAGAGATCCGGCCTGACGTCAGTCGTGATCCGGGTGCCACTTTCGGTCTGAGTGGCAGTGTCCGGGAGAACCTCGGTGCTCATGGTCCCAAGTTTAGTTGCTCGCCCCGGACTCGCGGTTCAGTTCAGGCTCGGGTCGTCGGGGAACGTGGCCGTGAAGGCCATCTCGCCGCCCTGTCGCCGGAGCACGTCGCCCCACAGGTCCTCGGGCTGGCCCGCGAAGGCGTCGGCGGGCTCGGCCGCCACCACGTACCAGGCGCCTTCGTCGATCTCGCCCTTGAGCTGGCCCGGGGCCCAGCCCGCGTAGCCCGCGTACACGCGCAGCCGGTGGATGGCCGGGGCCAGCAGGTCCGGCGGCGCGTCCAGGTCGACCAGCCCGAGCCGGGCGGTGGCGGCCGCGCCGTCCAGCGCGTGCCAGCCCAGCGGCTCGGCGTCGCCGGGGACCATGCCGATGGCCAGCGCGCTGTTGGGCGCGACCGGCCCGCCCTTGAACACCACCGATGGGCCGGTGACCAGGTCCGACCAGGCGTCCAGGACCCGCTCCACGGGCACGTCGGTGGGCCGGTTCAGCACCACGCCCAGCGTGCCCTCTTCCGCCTCGTGCTCGACCACCAGGATCACGGTCCGGCGGAAGTTCGGGTCCGCGAGCACCGGCGTGGCGACGAGCAGGCGGCCGGTCAGGCTCTCGGTGGCCATTTCGTCCATGTGCCCATCATCGCGGGAGTTTAACGGCGCGGCAGCGCGATCAGCGGTGGTCGGCGGCCGGGCTGGCCGCTTCCCGGACCGCGGCGGCCACCGACGAGGCCACGTCGGGGTGGAAGACCGACGGGACGATGTAGTTCGGCCCCAGCTCGTCGGCCGAGACCACGTCGGCCAGGGCGCGGGCCGCGGCCACCAGCATGCCGTCGGTGATGGTGCGGCTCTGCGCGTCGAGCAGGCCGCGGAAGACGCCGGGGAAGGCCAGCACGTTGTTGATCTGGTTCGGGTAGTCGCTGCGCCCGGTCGCGACCACCTCCGCGTACTCGCGGGCCTCGTCCGGGTCCACCTCGGGATCCGGGTTGGCCAGCGCGAACACGATGCTGCCGGGCTTCATGGTGGCGATGTCGGCGCCGGTCAGAATGCGCGGCGCGGACACCCCGATGAACACGTCGGCGTCCCGGACCGCCCCGGCCACGTCGCCGTCGTAACAGGCGTTATTGGTGTGGTCGGCGATCCACTGCAGGTTCTCGTCGGCGGCCAGGTCGGCGCGCCCGCGGTAGACCGCGCCCTTGTCGTCGCAGACGCACACGTCCTTGGCCCCGGCCGCCAGCAGCAGGCGCAAGATGGCCGAGCCGGCCGCCCCCGCCCCGGCCATGGCGATCCGGACCGAGCCGAGATCCTTGCCGACCACCCGGAGCGCGTTGGTCAGCGCGGCCATGACCACGATGGCCGTGCCGTGCTGGTCGTCATGGAACACCGGGATGTCGAGCAGATCGCGCAGCCGCCGCTCCACTTCGAAGCAGCGCGGCGCGCTGATGTCCTCCAGGTTGATGCCGCCGAAGCCGGGGGCGAGCGCCTTCACCGCCGTGACGATCTCGTCGGTGTCCTGGGTGTCCAGGCAGATCGGCCAGGCGTCGATGCCCGCGAACCGCTTGAACAGGGCGGCCTTGCCCTCCATCACCGGCAGCGCGGCGTACGGGCCGATGTTGCCCAGGCCGAGCACGGCCGAGCCGTCGGTGACCACGGCCACGCTGTTGCGCTTGATGGTGAGGCGGCGGACGTCGTCCGGGTTCTGGGCGATGGCCAGCGACACCCGGGCCACCCCCGGGGTGTAGGCCATGGACAGCTCGTCGCGGGTGCGCAGCGGGACCTTGGACCGCATCTCGATCTTGCCCCCGAGGTGCAGCAGGAAGGTCCGGTCGCTGACCTTGTGCACCGACACGTCGGGCAGATCGGACAGCGCCTCCACGATGGCTTCGGCGTGCGCGGTGTCCCGGGCGGCGCAGGTGACGTCGACGCGGAGGCGCTCGTGACCAGCGGCGTTGACGTCCAGGGCGGTGACGATGCCGCCCGCGTGCTCGACCGCCCGGGTGATCTCGCTGACGGCGCGTCCCCGCGAGCCGACCTCGAGCCGCACGGTCATCGAATACGAGATGCTCGGCGCCATGGCCACGTTGCTGCCGCCTTCCCTGGCCCTGCTGCGGGGTCACCGGTCCCGCCTGCGGGAACCTGACACGACCCTAGCCGCGCTGATGGCGCGCTGCGGGGCTGCTCGCAGCGCTGTGACCAAGGGTACGGTCAGTTTGCTACTCCGTAGCGACACCCGTTTCGCGTACTCTGGCTAGATGGTGCAGGAAACTGCGATGGAGCAGCCCCCGCCGACCACGCCCCCGATGATCGACGCCACCCGGCTGCGGGTGGCCATCGCCCGGCTGTCCCGGCGGCTACGGCACCATGAGCTGGCCGGGCTGACCCCGACCCAGCTGTCCGCGCTGGCCACGGTGGAGGCGTCCGGGCCGATGCGGCTGGGCGACGTGGCCGCCGCCGAGGGCATCGCGCCGTCCACGCTGACCCGGATCGTGACCGCGCTGGAGGACCGCGCCTACGTCGAGCGCTGCGCGGTGCCGGGCGACGCCCGGGCCAGCACGCTGACCATCACCACGCGCGGGCACGAGGTGCTGCAGCTGATCCGGCACGAGAGCACCGCCATGCTGGCCCAGAGCCTGGCCACCCTGCGGCCGGAGCAGATCGAGGCGCTGGCCCACGCGCTGCCCGCCCTGGAGCAGCTGGCCGAGGTCGACCCCCGGGCGCCCCAGGCCCGCTAGCGCCCAGCCCCGCTAGAACAACAGGCTGGACAGCTGGCCGCGGGCCTTCTTCACCCGCGGGTCCTGCGGCGGGAAGATCTCGAACAGCCCGATGAGCTGCCTGCGGGCCTGGTCGCGCTGGTCCCCGGAGGTGCGCCGGACCACGCCGAGCAGCCGGTCGAAGGCCTCCTCGATGTGCCCCGCGCCCAGGTCGATGTCGGCCACCTGGGACTGGGCCTCCACGTCGTCGGGGTGCTCGGCGGCCTCGCGGCGCACCTTGGCCTCGTCGTAGGAGTCCAGCCGGCGGAACAGCTCCACCCGGGCCAGGCCGACCTTGGCCACGGGATCCGCGGGCGAGCTGGCCAGGATCTGGCGGAACGCGTCGGCGGCGGCGTCCATGTCGCCGCGCTGCATGGCCTCCTGAGCCTCGGCGTAGGCCGGGCTCGAGCCCTCGGGACCGAGCGGGCCGCCGGCGGGGCCGCCCGGACCGGGCGCACCGGGGCCGTCCGGGCCGCTGGGCGGTCCGGCCGCCTGCTCAGTGCCGTCCGGAGCCTGACCGTCCGGTCCCGGGCCACCGGGCCCCACCCCGAGCTGCTGAGCGGCCGCCACGACCTGGCCGATCCACTGCTTGACCTGCGCCTCGGGCAGGGCGCCGAGGAAGCCGTCCACCAGCTGGCCGCCGATCACCGCGACCACCATGGGGATGCTCTGCACCTGGAGCGCCTGGGCCAGGCGCGGGTTGGCGTCCACGTCGACCTTGGCCAGCACCCACTGGCCGGCCGCCTCGCCGGCCAGCTTCTCCAGCACCGGGCTGAGCTGCTTGCACGGCTCACACCACTCGGCCCACAGGTCGATGATGACCGGGGTGGTGCGCGACCGCTCCACCACCTGGCTGTTGAACGTCTCTTCCGTGACCTCGATGACGGCGCCGTTCGCGTCACCGCCGTCGGTCGTGGCCTGGGCCGCCTGCGCCCGGCGCTGCGCGGCCTGCTGCCGGGCGCCGAGGTCGACGGCCCCGTAAATAGAAAAGTCCCGCGGCTGCATGATCCCATCCTGCCGTATCCGTGCGGTACCTCAACCAGTCCCGCACCTGTCGTACCCAGGTTCGAACACCGCCAGTGGCCAAAGTCATCCGCAACCGGCCGGGACCGGCGCTCCCGGGTCCTTATCTATGGTCGAATGTCGGATTGCTGAGTAGCACATGATGTGCTACGTTATCTTTATGAGCGCTACCTCGGGTCCCGCCGCTGGAGTCACGAAGCGAATCGGCGTCCGCGAACTGCGGCAGCACGCCAGCTTGTACGTCGACCTGGCCGAGAAGGGTTACACCGTGGACATCACCAACCGGGGCCGGCTGGTGGCCCGGCTGGTCCCGGTCCAGGAGCCGGAGAGCCCGCTGGAACGGCTGTTCGCGGCCGGCATCCTTGGGCCCGCGGAGGATCCGGGTGACCTGCTCGATGTGGAGCCGGGACCCCCGGTGCCGCCGGGACGGCCGACCGCGAGCGAGACCCTGAACGAGCTGCGCGAGGATCGGCTGTGATCTATCTCGACGCTTCGGCCCTGGTGAAACTGGCCGTCACCGAGCCAGAGTCGGAGGCACTGACGGCCTGGCTGAGGGAGAACACCGGCCTCACCCGGGTGTCCAGCCCGATCGTGCGGGTCGAGGTGCCGCGCGCGGTCTGGCGCGCGGACCCGGGCTCACTGCCCCAGGCCTACACGATCGTCCGGCGGCTGCGGGAGGTCTACCTCACCGAGGCCGTGCTCACGCGGGCGGTGGGAGTGCGGCCGAACGTCCTCCGCACCCTGGACGCGATCCACGTGGCCTCCGCGATGTCCATCCGGGACAACCTGACCGCCCTGGTGTCCTACGACAAGCGCATGCTGATCGCAGCGCAGGAGGTCGGATTGCCGACCGCCAGGCCCAGCCTGACGGGGGGCACCGGCCTGACCTGGGGTCCGGCCAATCGAACACGGTTCGTGGCAATCGCTCAGAAAAAACGGAATTAAATCCCAACCTTCCCAGGGCCACCGTCGTCTCAAAGGGTGGTCCGGATGTGACAGGGGTACATCCGGACCCCACCAGATGTCCCAGTGGAAGAGCACGGTCGGGAATCTCCGTTGCCGGGTGATTGTGTGGTAAACCAGTGGAATCTCTGACGCACGATGTCAGGCGTCCTCACACGGGGCGAGGCGCCGGGACCGTGACGCTGGGTAAAACCACGTCGCGGTCCACATCGCCTGTCAGCAAGGGGACTTCGGTGGGCACCTTTGGGAAGGCCGACTGGGCGGCGGCCGAGGAACTCTTCAGCAGCTCCTACCCCCGCCTGGCCGGCTGGGTGCGGCGCCTGGTCGACGACGACGACACCGCGCACGAGATCGCGTCCGAGGCCTTCACCCGGCTGCTGGCCCGCTGGTCTAGCCTGGAAAATCCGCAGAGCTACCTGTACATGATCGCCACCAACCTGGTCCGGGACCACTGGCGCAAGACCGAGCGGGAACGGCGCGCCCTCCGGACCGTCACCGCGTCCGCGGACAGCGATCCGGTGGCCCATCCGGCCGAGGACGTGGACGTGCGCAACCTCATCCAGGACCTGCCGCAGCGGATGCGCAACGCGTTCCTGCTGCACTACTACGCGGGGTTCGGCGTGCGCGAGGTCGCCGCGCTGCTGGGCCGGCCGGAGGGCACGATCAAGGCCGATCTGTTCCAGGCCCGCAACCGCCTGAAGGCCATCATGGGGGAATCCGATGGATGATCACCAGGATCCCCGCGACCCGGGCCAGCCACGCGAAGACGTGGACAGCTGGCTGCACGCCCGTATCGACCCGCTGCCACCCCCGCCGGGCACGTTCGACCTGATCAAGCGCCGGGTCCGGCGCCGCCGCTACCGGCAGGTGGCCGTGTCGGCGGCGGTGGCGGCGGCGGTGGCCGGGGCGGTCGTGGTGGTGCCGCGGGTGGCCACGTCGGTGCTGCACGTCAACCAGGACCACGCCAACGGCGCGGCCGCGGCCGGATCGGTCCACGACCCACAACGCACGCCGCCCAGCAGCGGAACCGGCTCGGGCGCGATCACCGGCAAGGGGACGCCGACTCCGACGGTGACCCCGACCGCACTGCCGCCGGTGCCGCAGAACTTTCAGCCCACCTCGGTCACGTTCGTCGGCCTGAACACCGGCTGGGTGATCGGCCAGGCCGGTGTCAAGGGGAAATGCTTCACGCAGTACTGCACGTCCATCGCGCGGACCAGCGACGCCGGGAAGACCTGGACCGGGGTGCCCGCCCCGCAGACCGGCTACCCGGAGGGCGCCGCCGGAGTCGGCCAGATCCGGTTCCTGAACAGCCACGACGGCTACGCGTTCGGACCGCAGCTGTACGCCACCACCGACGGCGGCCAGACCTGGGCCCAGCAGGGTCCTACCGGTTACCGGGTGACCGCGCTGGAGACCGTGGGCACCCGAGCCTTCGCCGTCTTCGCCACCTGCACCGGCACCGGCACCCCGGGGCAGTTCGCCAACCAGTGCACGAAGTTCAGTCTGTGGTCGTCCGGGGCCGGGCAGGACGGCTGGACGCCGGTGAGCGGGCGCGGGCAACCTGTCCGACGGCGGCCAGAACAGCTCGGCTTCCCTGGTGCTGACCAGCACCAGGGGCTACCTGCTCGCCCCGGACGGTTCCCTGTACGCCGGCCCGGTCGACGGGACCGGGTCCTGGCAGCAGGTCTCGTCCGATCCGGCTGGCTCCGTCACCTGCAGCCCCGGCGCGGCCCAGGCGGACGGACAGCCGTCCGGGGCGTTGCTCACCGCCGCCAACAACGCCAGCGCGGTGCTCGCGTGCACCGCGCCCGGCGGCGGCGCGAACGTCTTCACCTCCAGCGACGGGGGCGCCGCCTGGCGGCAGGCCGGAACCGTCTCCGGGGGCCGGGTGACCACCGCCGCCACCCAGGAAGGCGGCCTGATCGTGCTCTCCACCAGCGACGGTATCGAGGTGTCGAACGACAACGGCCAGACCTGGCAGGCGTCGGCGGCGGGCTCGTCCGGGCCGCCCGGCGGGTTCGGCTGGGTGGGCATGACCAGCCAGACCCAGGGCGTCGCCCTGCCCGCCGACCCGTTCCAGCACACGGCCTGGTTCACCTTCGACGGCGGGCAGACCTGGCAGCCGCGGGCGGTCAGCGCGCCATAGCCCGCTGACCGGCCTGCTCCCCCGGGCCGGCCTGCTCCGGCTGGGTGCTGAGCGCACCGAGGAGCTCATCGGCGGCCCGGTAGGGGTCGAGTTCGCCGCTGGCCACCCGGGCGGCCAGCGGGTCCAGGGCCGTCTCCCCGGGCAGCTGGGTCATGGAGCGGCGCAGCCGGCCCAGGGCCAGCGCGGCCACCTCTTCCCGGGCCCGGGCGGTGCGGCGGCGGTCCCGCTCGCCGGACGACTCCAGCCAGGCCCGGTGGGCGTCCAGGCGGTCGACCAGTTCGCCGAGGCCCTCGCCGGTGGTGGCCACGGTGGAGACGATGGGCGGCTTCCAGTCGTCCGGCCCGGGCTGGGCCAGCGCGATCATGGTGCGCAGGTCGCGGATGGTCTCCTGGGCCTGGGGCCGGTCGGCCTTGTTGACCGCGAACACGTCGGCGATCTCCAGGATGCCGGCCTTGGCCGCCTGCACGGCGTCGCCCATACCCGGCACGACCAGGACCACCACCGAGTCGGCGGTGGCGGCGATCTCCACCTCGATCTGCCCGACCCCGACCGTCTCGATCAGGATCACCTCGAAGCGCGCGGCGTCCAGGGCCCGGATCACCTGCGGCGTGGCCACGGCCAGGCCGCCGAGGTGTCCCCGGCTGGCCATGGACCGGATGAACACGTCCGGGTCGGTGGCGTGCTCCTGCATGCGGATCCGGTCACCGAGCAGGGCACCCCCGGTGAACGGCGAGGAGGGGTCGATGGCCAGCACCGCCACCCGCTGGCCCAGGCCGCGGTACGCCTTGACCAGGGCGCTGGTCACGGTGGACTTGCCCGCGCCGGGCGGGCCGGTGAGGCCGATGACCCGGGCCCCGCCCGCGCGCGGAACCAGCTCCCGCATCAGGGCCGGGACCCGGGGGGAATCGTCCTCGATCAGCGAGACCAGGCGGGCCAGGGCCCGCGGGTCACCGTCGTGGGCCCGCGCCACCAGTTCCGCGGCATCGCCGGCCGGGCGGGCGCGGCCGCCGGCGTTTCCGGGAGGTGGGGGCACGCGCGCTGGTCAGGCCGCCGGAGCCGGCACGCGCAGCAGCAGGGCCTCGCCCTGGCCGCCGCCACCGCAGAGCCCGGCCGCGCCGAGCCCGCCGCCGCGACGGCGCAGCTCGTAGGCCAGGTGCAGGGCGAGCCGGGCCCCGGAGGCCCCGATCGGGTGGCCCAGGGCGATCGCGCCGCCGTTGACGTTGACCCGCTCCGGGCCCACGCCCAGGTCGCGCATGGACTGGATGGCGACCATGGCGAAGGCCTCGTTGATCTCGATCAGGTCCAGGTCGGCCATTGTCAGCCCGCCCTTGGCCAGCGCCCGCCGGATCGCGTTGGACGGCTGGGAGTGCAGCGAGTTGTCCGGGCCCGCGACCAGCCCGGCCGCGCCGACCTCGGCCAGCACCGGGGCCCCGAGGGCTTCCGCGGTCTCCCGGGCCATCACCACCACGGCGGCGGCGCCGTCGGAGATCTGCGAGGCCGAGCCGGCCGTGATCGTGCCGTCCTTGGCGAAGGCCGGGCGCAGGCGGCCGAGCGACTCGGCCGTGGTCTCGGGGCGGATGCCCTCGTCCTCGTCGAACAGCAGCGGATCGCCGCCGCGACGGGGCACGGCCACGCCCACGATCTCCTCGGCCAGCACGCCGTTCTTGACCGCGGCCGCGGCCCGCTGATGGGACAGGGCCGAGAACTCGTCCTGCTCGGCGCGGCTGATGCCCAGCCTGGCCCCGAGCCGCTCGGTGGACTCGCCCATGGACACGTGGTCGTAGGCGTCGGTCAGGCCGTCGAGGGCCATCGAGTCCTGGACCTCGACCGGGCCGTACTTGTAGCCGGAGCGGGATTTGGGCAGCAGGTGCGGGGCCTGGGTCATGGACTCCATGCCGCCCGCCACCACCACGTCGAACTCGCCGAGCCGGATGTACTGGGCGGCCAGCGCGATCGCGTCCAGGCCGGACAGGCAGACCTTGTTGACGGTCAGCGCGGGCACCGACATCGGCACCCCCGCGGCCACGGCCGCCTGCCGGGCCGGGATCTGGCCCGCGCCGGCCTGCAGCACCTGGCCCATGATCACGTAGTCGACCTGGTCCCCGCCGATACCGGACCGTTCCAGCGCGGCCTTGATGGCGATGCCGCCGAGGTCGGCGCCGGAGAACCCGGCCAGCGAGCCGAGCAGGCGGCCGATGGCCGTCCGGGCTCCGCCCACGATGACCGGCTCCCGCCCGGTGGGCGTCCCCGTGCTGCTGGACAGAGCCTCGCTCATCCCGACACCTCCACGTCACGACCTCTTGTCACGATACCCAGCCCCTGTGGCCAGCACGCGAACCCCCGGCCGGCATTCCGCCGGTGCGATCTGATGTGATGGGCCGATCATGCTGACCAGGATCGATCACGTCGGAATCGCCTGCCGGGACCTCGAGTCGGCGGTGGAGAGGTACTGCTCGGTGTTCGGGCTGACTGTGGTCTCGCGCGAGGTCATCGAGGAACAAGGTGTGCGTGAGGCCATGCTGCTGGTGGCCACCGCCGAGGCTGAGGCCGGCGTCCCCGGTGCCTCGTACATCCAGTTGCTGGAGCCGCTGTCGGCGGACACCCCGGTCGGGAAGTTCCTGGCCCGGCGGGGCGAGGGCATCCACCACATCGGGTACGCGGTCGACGACGTGCGGTCGGCCCTGGCCGAGGTGGGCGGGACCGGGGTCCGGCTCATCGACGAACGCCCCCGCCACGGCTCGCTGGGCGCCTCGATCGCGTTTCTGCACCCGGCCGATCTGGGCGGGGTGCTCACCGAACTGGTCGAGCCGAAACGGCCGCAGGACGGCTGAGCGCCCGCCGTGACCAACCGTTTCGGGCGAGCTGACCGAAACGTGATCTGGGCGGGTTACGGGCCGGTCTCCGGGCCGCCCGGACCGGGGCCGGTCCGGGCCGGAATGAGACCCGCAGGTCACCCCGGAAGACGTCACATCTGTACCACTGGTGTACAGGAGTGGTCGTGGCCGGGGCCGGCCTGGTTCGTCAAAGGGGCCGTTAAGCAGGGAGAATATACGGACAACGACCGATATAGTGCCTATTGACCGGAAGCGTAGGTCACAGTCCAGAGAATCCGCCGCTGGGAAGTCCGAAGGAACCGACAACGGCGCGCAGGCGGAGTAGTCTGCCTGCTACCAGGTGAGAAAATCGCAGAAGTCCGTAACGACCGGGCGAGGTGCCTGCCGTCCCGCCGGCCGGATCACCTTACCGATCGAGCGATGAGAATCTCACCTGCACCCCCCGCCTGCCGTACCGTCCAACAGGGTTAGGCCACATGCAATCCGACATTGACGCACAGCTCACCAACTTCTTTGAAGACACGCAGCCGCGCGAGTTCGCCAAGGTGATGCGCGGTTACGACCCCCAGCAGGTCAACGAGCATCTGGCCACCCTCGAAGGGGATCTGCGCCAGCAAAAGGACCAGGTCCAGGCGATGCACCAGGAGCTGGCCGATGCCCATCGGCAGCTCCAGGAGCAGGAGCGGCCGACCTACTCCGGTCTGGGCGCCCGGATCGAGCAGTTGCTCCGGCTGGCCGAGGAGCAGGCCACCGAGCTGGTTCAGGCGGCCCGGTCCGAGGCCAACGAGATCAAGGCCGCCTCCAAGGTGGACGCCGCCGAGGTGCGGGCGTCGGCCGAGAACGAGGCCGCTGAGCTGCGGGCGATCGCCAAGCGCGAGACCGACGACCAGCGCGGGGCAGCGGAGCGCGAGGCCGACTCGATCAGGACGGGCGCCCGCCGGGAGTCGGACGAACTCACTTCCACCACCGAGCGCGAAGTGGCCAAGCTGCGGGCGACGGCGGACCACGAGATCGCCGAGAAGCGGGCGGCCGTCGAGCGCGACATCGCCAAGCTGCGGACCACCACCGAGCGTGAGGTGGCCCAGCTCAAGGCGTCGGCCAAGCGGGAACGCGACGAGATCCTCACCACCTCCAAGCGGCAGGCCGACGAGATGCGCAGCCAGGCTCAGCGCATCCTGGAGGAGAGCGAGGCCCAGCGGGCCCAGGCCGAGGCGGAGTTCGAGATCCAGCTGGCCGCCCGGCGCGAGGAAGCCGAGCGTCAGGAGGCCGAGCGGCTGTCCGCCGCGCAGGCCGCCACCCAGAAGCTGGTCTCCGAGGCCGAGCAGCGGGCGTCCACCGCCGAGCAGCGCGCGGCCAAGGCCAGCGCCCAGGCCGAGCAGACCCGGCGCGACGCCGACTCGCACGCCAAGCAGCTGGTCAGCAACGCCAAGAAGAACGCCGACCAGATCGTCAGCCAGGCCAAGAGCCAGGCCGACCACCTGCTGGCCGAGACCAAGTCCGAGGCCGACCGCTCCCGGGCCGCGGCCCAGCGCCAGGTCGACGACCTCACCCGCCAGAAGGACAGCATCAGCAGCCACCTGGCCCAGCTGCGCCAGCTGCTCGGCGGCGGCGTCCCCGGCATGGAGGCCCCGGCGGCCGCCTCGTCGGTGCCGTCGGCTCCGGCCCGCCCGGCCATCGCGGACACCCCGCAGGCTCCGGCTCCGGCACCGGAGGCGCCCAAGCCGGCCAACGGCAACGCCACCCAGGCCTCGGCCCCGGCCCAGCGGCAGGCTCCGCAGCAGCAGAACCAGCCGGTCCGCAACGGTGCGTCCAACGGAGCCAAGCAGGGCGCCAACGGCAAGGCGGCCGACGACGAGGACTGGTGGACCGAGTAAGAACCGAGCTAGCGCGTTAGTGCGGCCGAAGGGCCGGGCCCCGCGGGGTCCGGCCCTTCACCGTTCCTGGACCGCGTTTCCGGGCCGGGCGTGACGGTCAGCGGCGGCCGGGGCGGGGGCGGCGGGTCAGCCGTCGCTGCCAGCAGGTGCTGTGCCAGTGGCGCCGCAGGTCGACGCCGGGGGCCTCGGCGGGCCAGGCCACCACGTGCGCGGTCCCGGGGGTGATCTCCTGGTCGCAGCCGGGGCAGCGGTAGGCCTTGGTGGCGGCGGCGCCCGGGATCTGCCGGACCACCCAGTCCCCGTCCGGCCACGACTCGGCCCGCTCCGGTCCCAGCGGCCAGGGGGCGGGTTCCGGCCGGGCACGCCGGGATCTACGCGGGCTCACGCCGGTTACTTTATGCGGCCGTATGCGCTGGGCGGGCCCGCTACAGTGGCCTTCCGTGCGGCTCGTCATCGCGCGGTGCAGCGTCGACTACGTCGGCCGGCTCACCGCCCACCTCCCGTCAGCGCTCCGGCTCCTCATCGTCAAGGCCGACGGCTCGGTTCTGGTCCATTCCGACGGTGGCTCCTACAAGCCGCTCAACTGGATGTCGCCCCCGTGCAAGCTGGCCGAGCAGCCCGGCCAGTGGACGGTGACCAACAAGGCGGGCGAGACGCTGGCCATCACCCTGGAGGACGTGGTCAGCGACACCTCGGTCGAGCTCGGGGTCGATCCGGGCCTGAAGAAGGACGGGGTCGAGTCGCACCTGCAGGAACTGCTGGCCGCGCAGGTGGGCCTGCTGGGCGACGGCTGGCGGCTGGTCCGCCGGGAGTTCCCGACCCCGATCGGCCCGGTCGACCTGATGTGCAAGGACCACGCCGGCGGCAGCGTGGCCGTGGAGATCAAGCGCCGCGGCGAGATCGACGGCGTCGAGCAGCTCACCCGGTACCTGGAACTGCTCAACCGGGACCCGCTGCTGGCCCCGGTGCAGGGCGTGTTCGCGGCCCAGGAGATCAAGCCCCAGGCCCGCGTGCTGGCCACCGACCGCGGCATCCGCTGCGTGGTCCTGGACTACGAGGCCATGCGCGGCACCGAGGACGACTCGCTGCGCCTCTTCTGACCGTGCTGTTCTGACTGGGCGGCTCGGCGCGCCTAGGGCGTGTCCCGTGGATCTTGATGGCTGTGGTCGTGTAGACCCGCAAGATGCTGGATCGGCTGAAACGTCACGATCTGACCGATGAGGAGTGGGATCTCTTGGAGCCGCTGCTTCCGGCGGATCCGCGCCAAGGCGGCCGGTGGGCTGATCACCGGATCGTGATCGATGCGATCTTTTTCCGGGCCCGGGCGGGCTGCCCGTGGCGGGATCTGCCGGAGGGGCCGGTGAATTGGAAGACCGTTTATAACCGGCATCGGCGCTGGTCAATGGATGGGACGTGGGAGAAGATCCTGGACGGGCTGCGGGCTGGCTGCGATGAGGCCGAAGGCAGTGACTGGACGGTGAGCGCGGACTCCACGGTGATCCGCGCCCATCAGCACGCTGCTGGGGCCCGCCGCGCGCAGCCTGCGGGCCAGGTCACAGGGGGCACCAGCGAATGACAAGAACCGGCCGGGGCGGGAGGCGCTGGGCCGGTCCCGGGGCGGTCTGTCCACCAAGATTCACCTGGTGGCGGACCGGCGCTGCCGTCCGCTGACCAAGATTGTCACCCCGGGCCAGCACGGGGACTGCCCGCGGTTCATCCCGCTGATGGGCCAGGTCCGCATCGCCCGGCGGGGCCATGGCCGGGCCCGCGGCAGCGCGGGCGGCCGCCCGCCCGCTTTTGACCGGGAGCGCTATAAAGACCGCAACACCGTGGAGCGCTGCTTCGCCAAGCTCAAGCAGTTCCGGGCCGTCGCCACCCGCTTCGACAAACGCCAGCTGATCTACCAGGGCCCCATCGACGTGGCCTCGATCCGGATCTGGCTCCGCGACCCGGTAACTTAAGCCGCCGGATCCACCGGAGATAGTTGCCAGCATTATAGTTGCCATGGTTAGTATCGTACCGTGGACATCAAACGTGACCAGGTGCCCTCGACCGGATGGCTGATCTGGCAGGTGGCGTTGCGGTGCCGGACCGCCCTCGACCGGGCACTCGCCCCGCTGGGGCTGACCAGCGCCCGGTACGGGCTGCTGGCAGCGCTGCACGGGCTGTCCCGCGGCGGGGCGTGTCCCTCCCAGCGACAGCTCGCCGACTTCGCCGGCCTGGAACCGATGTATGTGTCCAAGCTCGCCCGCGCGCTGCAGCAGGACGGGCTGATCGAACGCCGCGACGACCCGGACGACACCAGGGCAGTGCGGCTGTCGCTCACCGGCCGCGGGGCCGAGCTAATCACCGCCGCCCGGAAGATCGTCGTGGCCCTCGACGAGCACGTCCTGGCCCCGTTCGGCGGCCGGTCCAGCGACGACACCGCCCGCCTGCACGACGAGCTACTGACCCTGCTCCACCACCTCGGCCAGGAGAAACCGTCATGAGAATCGTGGTCCTAGGCTCCACCAGCCGCACCGGGCTGTGCCTGCTCACCGAAGCGCACCGGCGCGGTCACCAGATCGTGGCCTTCACCCGCCGCCCCCAGGCCCTGCCCGGCAGCCCGGCGCCAGCCGCCGTCGTGCACAACGACGGCCGCGACCTCGCCACGCTCCGCGCCTCGCTCACCGGCGCCGGCGCCGTGATCTCGCTGCTGCCCGGGGGGAACCGTCACGACCCCCACCTGGCCGCCGAAACCGCCCGCACCCTCGTCACCGCCATGACCGGCACCGGCGTGACCCGGCTCGTGGCCGTCAGCGCCTACCCCATCGTCGGCGACCGGCCCCGGCTGCCGATCTGGGTACTCCGCCGCGTCCTGGCTACCCCGTACGCCGACGCGTCTCAGATGGAGCAGATCATCTCCGCCAGTGACCTGGACTGGACAATCGCCCGCCTCAACCGGCTCACCGGCAAACCCGCCACCGGAGCCATCACCGCCAGCACCAGCCTGCTGACCAGGCCGCGCCCGCACACCCGAGCCGACACCGCCGCCGCCCTCCTCGACCTCGCCGAGAACCCTACGATGACCCGGGCCGCCGTCAACATCAGCGGTACCTGACGCTCCCCTCCCCAGGTCACAGCCCCCAAGCAAGATCCACGGGACACTGCCTAGGGCATCATCCGCGGCAGCGGTGGCGTGGCCGCCGGCGGCTCGGGCTCCTGCGCCCGCGGCTCCGGCACGCCGGCGGAGACGGGCCGCCCGCCCGACCACAGCATCAGGGACAGGTCGACGCCGGGGTCGGGGGCGGGCGCGCGGCTGATGAACCAGATCGCGGCCGACGGGACCTGGGCCGTGGTGACCAGGGTGGCCGGGCCGGCCAGCACGAAGTCCAGGTCGAAGGTGACCAGCAGGCCCAGCATGGTGGCCCGGTTGGCGTCGTCGACGCCGGTGAAGGCCTCGTCCAGCCACAGCGGGCGGGGCGCCGAGCCCGACTCGGCGTACAGCGCGGCCAGCGCGGCCAGCATCGGCTGGAGCAGGGTGACCGCCTTGCCGCCGCCGGAGTCCTTGGCGTGCACCTCCTCGGTGAACGGGCGCCAGGTCCCCTCCCCCACCCGGTAGTCGGTGACCACGTCGAACCAGCGCCGGTAGTCCAGCAGCACGGACAGGTGCTCCCGCCAGTCGGCCGGGCCGGACCGGCCCTGGTCCTGGGCGGCGCGGATCTGCTGCTCCAGGAACGTGCGCACCTGGTCCCGCGGGGACTCGGCCCGGTCCGGCTCCCCGGCCGCGGCCACCGGGCCGGGCTCGAGCGCGGTCAGCACCGCGAACGCGGCCTCGTGGCCGGGCGCGGCCTGCCGGCGCAACCGCAGCGTGGTGGCGCTGGCCCCGGTCGGGTGCTGGGCCAGCACCCGGTTGACCCCGCTGATCAGCTCGGTGACGGCGGCCTGCCGGTCCTGCAGGTGCTCGACGAACGTGCTCGACAGCAGGTCGGCCAGGACCTGGTTCATGACCTGGTCGTGCCGCTCGGCCAGCGTGGTGATCTGCTGGTCGAGCTGGGCCACGGCCCGGGCCGGGCCGCTGGCCAGGCCGGCCCCGTCGACCAGGATCGCGACCTCGGGCAGCTGGCCCGGCTCGGCCGGGTCCTGGAGCGCGACCCCGCGCCCGCCGGAACTCTCCAGCACCGTGCGCAGCTCGGCCAGCGGCCGCCCCACCACCACGGCCCAGGCCCGGGCGGCCAGGGCCGCGCGGGC
This sequence comes from uncultured Actinomycetes bacterium, assembly GCA_963828445.1. Lineage (GTDB taxonomy): Bacteria > Actinomycetota > Actinomycetes > Streptosporangiales > Streptosporangiaceae > Bog-532. The sequence goes on along the minus strand of CAWHFP010000009.1, from coordinate 439,640 downwards.
CGCGGAGTCACCCTGGTCCGGTTCCGGCCAGCCGGGCGGCGCGATCCGCGCCCGGGCCGCCTCGGCCTGGGTCAGGGCGTGGGCCAGCGTGCGGCCGGCCGCCGCCGGCAGTCCGCGCGCCGCGGCCAGGCCCGCGTCGACCGGAACCCACCAGGCGGCCAGGGCCAGCTCGCGCGCCCGCCCGGCCTGCTCGCGCTGCTGCCCGGCCGTGTCCTGGCGGACCTCGGCCGCGGCCGCCACCGCCATCCGGCGCCCGTGGGCGGCCTGGAGCCCGTCCACGGCCGCGGCCAGCTCGTCCCGGCGCCGCCGCTGTTCCCGGGCCGCCTGGCGCAGGTCGCGGCCGGACTCGTCCAGCGCCTCGTCGGCGTTGTCGGCCACGTCCTGGTCCTGGTCCGCGTGCCGGAGGGCCCGGCTGGCCCGCTCAGCCGCGGCCGCGGCCAGCTGCGCGGTCTCGGTGTACAGGGCGCGGGCCTGGTCTTCGGCCCGCTGGGCCGCGTCCTGCCGGGCCCGGGCCAGGGCCAGCCCGGCCACCGCGGTCTCGGCCGTCCCCAGCGCCCCGGCCCGCTCGTCCAGGTCGGTGGCCGGGGCCCCCGGGCCGGCCACGGCCTGCGGGCCAGCCAGCAGGACCCGGGCCAGCGCGGTGTGCGCGTCCTGGGCGCTGGCCCGGGCCCGGGCCAGGTCCTCTTCGGCCCGGTCGCGGACGGTCTCGGCCCGGCGCAGCCCGTCGTCGGCGGCCTGGCGGGCCAGCACCGCCCGGACCAGGCCGGCGTCGCCCGGGGCCCGGGCCGCGGCCGACTCCAGCTCGGCCAGCCGCTCGCGCAGCCCGGCCGCGGTCTTGCGCAGCCGGGCCGCCTCGTCGCGTCCGGCCGAGGCCTGGTCGCGCAGGTCCTGCGCGTGCCGGTCGCGGGCGGCCCGGCGGGTGGCCACGCCGATCAGCTCGGCGCCGTGCTCGGGCACCCCGGCCTGCCCGGCGGTGTACGGGGTGTGCCAGCGCCCGTCGGCGGTGACCCCGTAGTCGTAGCTGAGCGGGGCCCGGCCGTCGGCGGCCTGGTAGCCGACGGCGTGCAGCAGGGCGCCGACCCGGCTGGCCAGCGGCCCGGCGTCCGGGGCGGGCTGGAGCACCGAGGCCAGCGTGCTGAACGCCGCGGTGGTGTCGGGCCAGCCGGTCGCGGCGGTGAGCACCACGTCCTGGCCGTCCCGGCCGGGCAGCCAGGCCCCGTCCGGCGTGACCCAGGCTTCCAGCAGCCCGGCCGCGTCCAGCGCGGCCTCGATGTGGGCCAGCACCTCCGGCGAGACGCTGTCGCGCGGCTCCAGCAGCCGCCACAGCGGCGTGCCGTCCGGTCCGGCCGCGGGCCGTTGCCGCCGGATCCAGCGGCTGGCCGGGGCGGGCTGCGGCTCCGCCGCCAGCAGGTGCTCGGCGGCCTGCTCGTCCTGTTCGTGGGCCTGGTGTTGCCGCTGTTCGGCGTCGTGCTCGAGCACGGCCGCGCGCTCCCGCAGCGAGGCGGTCAGGCGGGCCAGCCAGGTGTCCCGCAGCAGCCCGGCCAGGACCGGGCGCGGCTCGGCCTGGGCCGACTGCTCGACGGCCGAGGCGATCCAGCCCACCCGCCGGGCCGCCACCGGGGCGTCGTCCCCCAGCTTGGCGGCCCAGCCTTCCAGCTCGTCGGACAGGGCCTGCAGGGCCGCGTCGACCGCGTCGCCGGCCTGCCCGGCCCGGGTCACCCAGCGGGAACGCTCGGCCGAAGCCTGCACGGCCCAGCGGGCGGCCGTCTCCTCCTGCTGGCGGGCCTGCGCCGCCGCGGCCAGCAGCGGCCGCGCCGCCGCCACCTGCTCACGCTGCTCGCGCAGGGCCGCCTCCAGCCGGGCCAGGTCACCGCGGGCGGCCCAGTCGGCGGCGGCGGCGGGCAGCCCGGCCGGTTCCGCGGCGGCGGCGACCGCGCGCACGGCCGCGGCCACCTGGTCCGCCACCCGGGCCGTGGCCTCGCTGGCCGCCTTCTGCTCGGCCGACCGGCGGTCCAGGGCGGCCTGGGCCTGGCTGGCCTCCTCGGCGCTGTCGGCCGCGGCCTGGCGGGACCGGGCCGCGGCCTGCTGGAGCCCGCTCACCCGGGCCGCGGTGTCGGCGCTGTCTTGATAGGCCGGGGAGATGAGCAGGTCCTCGTAGCCCTGCTCGACCCGGTCCCGGGCGTCCCGGGCCGACTGCAGCTGCCCGGCCGTCTCGGCCAGCTGATCCCGGGCGGTGGCCACGGCGGCCGCGGCCGCGGCGGCGGCCTGGTCGGCCGCGTCGAGCCGGGCCACGCTGGCCAGCAGGTCATCGGCCCGCCCGCGCAGGGTGGTGTCGGCCCACGGGGACCAGGCCCGGGCCAGGTAGGCGGCCACGGCGTCGCGCGCGGTCCGGGCCTGGTCCCGGTCCCGGGCCAGCGCGTCCAGGGCGTCCCAGCCCTCGGCCAGGCCGGCGATCTGGGCCGGCTCGACCGCGGGCAGCGCGGTCCGGAGCTGGGCGGTGAAGAAGCCGGGGTCCAGCCGCTGGCCCAGGTGCGGGGTGCGCAGCACCGAGAGCATGCGGACCACCGCGTCCAGCCGGTCCGGCCCGGTGAAGCCGAACAGCTCGCGGGCCACCCAGGCCCGGTAGGTGCCGGGTTCGGGGGCGGCCCGGAAACCAGGGACCACGGCCAGGGCGGCGGGCGGGCGGACCGCGGCGGCCTGGTGCAGGTCCAGGCCGGCCCGGACCCGCGCGGTCCCGTCACACACGGCCCAGGTGGTGTCCAGGCCGGCCACGCCCCGCCGGGCCTGGGCGTAGAGCAGGCAGGTGAAGTAGCGGGGCCCGTCGTCTCCGAGCCGGGCGAACTCCAGCCAGGCCCAGCCGCGCGCCGTGGCCGGACCGGGTTCCCGGCGGTCCTGGGGGTCGCCGGTGGGCTCCACGTAGTAGCGGAAGGTCTTGTGCTGCTGGCCGAACGTGTCGACCAGCTCGCGGTCCAGGTCCCCGGCCAGCAGGATCAGCGAGGTCAGGGCCATCAGGGTGGACTTGCCCGACTGGTTCTGCCCCACGAACTGGGCCCGGCCGCCGGCCAGCCAGTACTCGGCGACGTCGAACTCCCACAGGTTGACCAGGCCGGCCCGCAGCAGCTGCCAGCGATCGGACCGGGACGGCTCGGGCAGACCGCCGTCCCGCACCAGCTCCGGCCATGAGGTCAGCTCCGGGCCGGGGGCGGTCACGAGCGCTCCCCGGTGGCCCGGTAGCGGCCCGCGACCGGCGACAGCACCCAGCCGCCGTCCGGGCGCACCCGGAGCAGGCCGAGCGCGGCCAGCTGCTGCTCGGCGGCGGCCCGGACCGCGGCCGGGTCGTCCCGCAGCGGCCCGGCCAGGCCGGGCTGGTGGACGGCCGGTACGGCGCTGGCCTGCTCGTCGGCCTGGTCGCTGGTGAGCACCACGGTTCCGTCGGGCTGGCGTTCCCCGGCCCGCCCGGCCGCCTCGGCCAGCAGCAGCGAGACCCGGCCCGCGGGGCTGGCTCCGGGCCAGTCGCTGGTCACGGGGCTGGGCGGTTCGTCGTCAATGATCACGGTGAGTCCCTCGGCGCGGGCTTCCACGTGCCCTCCGGTCAGGTGGGCGGCCTCGCTGGACCGCAGGCCGCGGGTGGCCCGCAGCGCGGCGGCGTCGTCCTCGGCCAGGTCGGCGTACAGCACGGCCGGGGTCTCGACCAGCGCGCGCAGCGCCCGCACCGGCCGGGAGGCCCCGGACGCGCCGTCGGCCGCCGGGTCCGGGCCGGCCGCCGGGACCATCGCCGCCGACAGCACGTCCGGGCTGGTCAGCAGGTCCAGCGCGGCCGGGTCGATGTCGTACTCGACCGCCGCGGCCTGATCCCCGGCGGCCTGCCCGGCCGGCGGGCGGGGGCGCAGCACGCCCCAGTGCTCCAGCCAGCCGGCCGCCTCGGCCAGCTGCTGGTCGTGGGCCAGCAGGGCCGGGTCGAACGGGGCCACCGTGGCGGTGGGGCCGCTGGTCAGCTCCTGGACCGCCGCGGCCAGCCGGGCCCGGGTGACCGGGCTGGCGAGCTGGTCGCAGGCCGCGGCCAGCACGCAGGCCAGGGCCAGCACCCGGCGGCCGGGCCGGTCCACCGGTGGCGGCGGGGCGGTGACCGTGCCCGCCACCGGCACCCGGACCAGCCGGAAGGCCTGGCCCGCGGCGGCCAGCCGGTACCCGAGCCGGTGGGCGGCCTGGCCGACCGCGGCCGCGTGCCGGGTCAGCGCCCGGTACAGCGCGGGGTCGCTGGCCGCGGTGACCAGCGGCCGGGCCAGCAGCCCGGTGAAGGCCCGCTGCACCTCTCGGGGCGGCGGCAGGAGGTCGGTCACCGGGCGGCTCCGGCGGTGATGGTGAGGCGGAGGTCGGGGTGGACCAGGCGGCCGGCCGGGGTGCCGATGACGGCGGGGGGTGTGCCGGCCGGGGCGGGCTCGGCCCGGACGGTCCAGCGGCCGTCGGGGGTGCGCACGGTCCGGCTGCCGTCCTGGCCGGGGCGGGCCCCGGCCAGCGCGGCCAGGAACGACAGCAGGACGTCGAGCTGGCCCGCGTCCAGGCCGGACCAGCCGGACAGCGGGAGGCCGGACCGGGCCTGGATGGCCTGCCGGGTCTGGTCGGCGGCGGCCTGCCGGGCCGACGCCGCCGCCCGGGCGGCCGCGCGCGCCTGCGAGCGGTCGGGCATCCGGGCCACCCGGTCGAGGTCCGCGGCCGCGGCCGGGGCGGGCGCCAGCGGGCCGGCCAGCCGCGACGGCGGCACCGGCTCGGCGGCCCAGAACGACACCGAGCCCGCCGGGCCCGGCGGCTGCGGGCTGGGATGGGGCAGGTGGCGGGCGGCGAACAGGCCGGTGGCCGTGCACCACAGCGACCAGGCGTCGTCGTCGGTGGCCGCGCGCTCCAGCGCCCCGGCCAGGGCCAGCAGGTCGGTCCGCTGGGACAGCTGGCCCCGGCCGGCCGCCAGGGCCCGCTGGCCGTGCACCAGCGGCACCACCACGTCGCGCATCTGCCGCCGGAGCCGGCGGGCCCGGTTGTCGCCCGGGCCGAACCAGGCCAGCAGCCCGGTCAGCGTGGCCCGGTAGTCGCCGAGCAGGGCGGACAGCTGGTCGTCGGTGGCGGCCGCGCCCAGGCTGTGCAGGGCGGCGGGCCGCCAGGCGGCCGGGCCCGCGTCCAGCAGCGCGGCCGCGTGGCCGGCGATCGGGCCCGAGTGCCGGTCCACGCCCGTCCCCCACACGTCCACGTACCGGCGCAGGGTGTCCTGCAGCGCGGCCACCCGGGCCGGGTCGGCCGCGCCGGCCAGGGCGGCGGCCAGCCGGGCCTGCCAGCCCGCGGCGGCCTCGGCCATGGCCCCGAACGTGGTCCGCACCACCGACCAGGCCTGCGCGGCGGCCCCGGGCTGACCCGGGACCGCGGCGGCCAGCCGGTCCAGGTGACCGGCCAGCACCGGGGGCGCGACGCTGGCCGCGACCGAGCCACCCGGGTCCACGTCGGCCCGGGCCGCCGCACCCCCGGCCGCACCTCCGGCCGGGCCCGGGGCGAGGGCGCGGACCGCGCGGTGGAGACGGGCGGCGGGCTCGGTGAGCTGGTAGTGGGTCACGCCGCCGGGACCGGGCCACTGGTCGGCGACGCCCCAGGCCACCAGCTGATCCAGGCGGCGGTCCACCGGCAGCGCGGTCAGCCAGGACCCGGCCGGGTGGTCCAGCGGGCCGCCGGCCAGCCGGGCCAGGCGGTCCCGGAGCAGGACGTCGAGGCCCGGGCGGGACACCCCGGCCAGAGAGCGTTCCTGCTCGTCGAGCAGGACGTCGACGATCAGGCGGTACTGGGCCGCGGCGGCGGGCTCGGCGGTCAGGTAGCTGGCCAGGACCAGGCCACCGGGCAGCCCGGCCAACGGCTGCTGGCCAGCCAACAGCCCCTGGCCAGCATCGGAGTCCCCGCGATCCACGGCGGCGACGCTACCGTGCCTTTGTGGTGCGAGTTTCGCGTTTGCGGCAAAAGGAGAACCCGCGGTGACGCAGGCCACGGACCCGATCGGGCCGGTTCTGGCCCGGCTGGCCGCGGCCATCGCCGGATGCGGCATGAGGAAATCTAAGGCAATTCTTGTCAGATATCTGCGAGCACATCGCCGAACGGCCCTACGGCACCTACACCCGGGCTTCCGCCAGTACACCCGCAGCACGAAACAGCGGGGGCCTCCCACGGGATTCGGGCCAGATTACCCCTGCCGTGAACGTCGGAAAATCTGCTGTGACTGGAGTAGACATTCGGCGGTTGCACGGGTATGGTTTCTCTCGCAGCCAGAGAGACAGTAGGGCCTGGCAGAGATGAACTGCCGGGCGGCAGTGAAGTCAGTGAGCAGCAGCCCGGTGAAGGCGTCGGCTGCGGACGCGCGCACCGGGAAGTTCGGCAGCGGGGTTCCGAGCCAGGCTAGGACGGGCGACGGGGCTGGCTGCCGGAGGGTGGCGCTCCCGCAGGCCACCGTGCAGTACGCGGTACTCGTTTTGTAAGTGACTGATCCAGAGGGAAGAACGGAGGAGCCAGGCACCGTCAGGATCGCCCGGGCGGGAGTTTTGAGCCCGGGTACCGCAGGACATCGATAGCGAGGTGGTCTCCGGTCAAGCAACCGCGATCCCCGCACCCCTGGCAGCATTTCGGCCGGGTCTGCGGAAACATAGGGCCGGCGCAATGTCAGGGCCGGCCGATGGTGTAGCAAGTTCCTTCGGGGCCCTGGTGCCGGCGGCACCAGGGCCCCTCCACGCGTTACAGAGAGGTGCGATGACAGCAGGCGACTCCTACGGTCGGCTCGACGACGACGACTACCCCGCCTACACGATGGGCCGGGCCGCCGAGATGCTCGGTACCACCCAGGGCTTCCTCCGCGCCATCGGCGAAGCCGGCCTGATCACCCCGCTCCGCTCCGAGGGCGGCCACCGCCGCTACTCCCGCTACCAGCTTCGCATCGCGGCCCGCGCCCGGGAACTTGTCGACCACGGGACCCCCATCGAGGCCGCCTGCCGCATCGTCATCCTCGAAGACCAGCTCGAAGAGGCCCTGCGCGTCAACGCCGAATACCGCCGCGCGGCCGAATCCCAGAACCCCGCGCCCGCCTAGGACTCGGCCTACGGCGAGGTGGGGAGAGGGCTGATCTGGGCGGGCCCGGGGGCGCTGCCGCCGGTGCCGAGTGTTTATATGACGTAATGCGCGCACTGATCACCAACGATGACGGGATCGACAGTCCAGGGGTGCGGTTGCTGGCCCGGGCGGCCGTGGCCGCCGGGCTGGACGTGACCGTCGCCGCGCCGGACTCCGAACGCAGTGGGACCAGCGCGATGATGTCGGGCCTGGAGTCCGGCGGCCGGCTGCTGGCCGAGGAACGCAAGCTGGACGGGCTGGAGGACGTGCCCACGCTGGCCGTGCGGGCCACCCCGGCCATGATCGCCTTCGTGGCCGTCCACGGCGGCTTCGGCGGCCGCCCGGACCTCGTGCTGGCCGGCATCAACCGGGGCCCGAACCTGGGCCGGGCCATCCTGCACTCGGGCACGGTCGGGGCCGCCCTCACCGCGGCCTCGGCGGGACTGCCCGGCATGGCCTTCTCGCTGGCCCGGGACGCCTCGGTGCACTGGGACACGGCCGAGACCGTGTCGGCCCGGGCCCTGGACTGGTACCTGCCCCGGGCCGTGCCCGGAGTGGTGGTCAACCTGAACGTGCCGGACCGGCCGCTGGACCAGGTGCGCGGGCTGCGGGCGGCCGGGCTGGCCAGTTACGGGGCGTCCACGGTGACCGTGGGTGAGCTGCACGAGGGGGCCATCCCGGTCACCTTCGCCGACTTCGGGGCGAACGTCGACGCCGGCAGCGACTGGGCCCTGATCCGTGACGGCTGGGCCACCGTGACCGCGGTGCACGGCATCAGCGAGACCACGGACCTGGACCTGAGCACGCTGCCGGCGGGCAGCTTCTGAGCAGGGGTTATGCACCAGGCCCGGCCGGCACCGGGGCGTCGGTGGCCAGTTCCCCGGCCACCGCGGGCCGCCCGGCGGCGTACCGGCGCAGGGTCAGCCAGCTGACCGCCACCCCGGCCACCATCAGCGCGATCGTCACGTACAGGCCGGCGTGGTAGCCGTCCAGGAACGCGGCGACCGGGTGCGCGCCGCCCCGGAGCGCCGAGCTTTGCCGAGTCCGTAGCACCGCGCCGATCACGGTGATGCCGAGCAGGCCGGCCACCTCCCGCGAGGCGTTCAGCAGAGCCGAGGCGATGCCCGACCGCTCCGGCGGCATGGCGCCCAGGATGGCGGTGGTCAGCGGCACGTTCATCAGGCCGGCCCCCGCCCCGAAGACCACGAAGGCGGGGATCAGCGCGGTGAAGCTCGCGTTGGCGCCGAGCAGGGCGAACAGGATCAGGCCGACCGCCATCACCAGCATGCCCCCGGCCACCGCCCCGGCCGTGCGGATCCGCGCGGCGATCGGGCCGGCCAGCCCGGAGAACGCGACCACCGCCAGCGCCATGGGGACGAAGGCCAGCCCGGCCTTGGTCGGCGAGAAGCCCAGGATGTCCTGCAGGTAGAGCGCGGTGAAGAAGTAGATCCCGAACACGCCGAAGCCCCACAGCATCATCGTCACCGTGCCGCCGGAGAACACCCGGGAGCGGAACATCGACAGCGTCACCATCGGCTGGGTGGCCCAGCGCTCCACCAGCAGGAAGCCGGCCAGGGCGACGGCGGCCAGCGCGAAGGCGCCGAGGATGACCAGCGACGTCCAGCCGCGGTCCTGGCCCTCGATCAGCGCGTACACCAGCGAGAACAGCATGACCGCGGACACGACCAGGCCGGGCGTGTCCAGGTGCCGGGCCTCGCCCTCGGCGCCGCCGCGGGATTCGTCCATCGCGGGCAGCGCGATGATCGCGGTGACCACCCCGACCGGCACGTTGATGAAAAAGATCCAGCCCCAGTGCAGATGCTGGCTGATGAGACCGGCGATCAGCGGGCCGATGGCGAGGGCCAGGGCCGCGATCGCGTTCCAGATGCCGACCGCGATGTTGCGCTCGCGCGCATCGTTGAACGTGGCCAGGATGATGGCCAGCGTGGTCGGCACCATCAGCGCGGCCCCGAGGCCCTGCACGGCCCGGCTGGCGATGAGCACGGCGGCGTCGCCCGCCAGCCCGGAGGCCAGCGACGACGCCGTGAAGATGCCCAGGCCGACCAGGAAGATCCGCCGCCGGCCGTAGTGGTCGGCCAGCCGGCCCCCGGCCAGCAGCAGCCCGGCGAACACCAGCAGGTAGCTGCTGACCACCCACTCCAGCCCGGACACGGACAGGTGCAGGTCGCGTTGGATCGTCGGGAGGGCAACGTTCACGACATTGTTGTCCAAGTAGGCCATCAGGGTCGCGAGGCTCACCGCGACCAGCGTCCACCAGCGCCGTGACATTTCGGCACCGCCTCTTTTCATCGTCTCGGTCCTGCCCCGCGTCCTGTACACCGGATCTATCCGTCGTACATGTACGCCGTATATGTACGTTGTAGAGGCTGCCTTATACGGTGTATAGTTGTCAAGCGATGGCAGCGAAAACGGCGGCAGAAGATCGCCGACCGGCCCCGGCTCACCAAGAGCGCGGTGGTCGGCCGGGCCCTGGAGCTGGCCGACCGGGACGGGATCGACGCCCTGACCATCCGGCGGCTGGCCACCGAGCTGGGCGTCACCCCGATGGCGCTGTACTGGCACTTCCGCAGCAAGGAAGACCTGCTGGCCGGGCTGAGCGATCACATCTGGAGCGAGGTCAACCTGGACGTCGATCAGTCGGCGCCGTGGCCGGGCCAGCTCCGGGCCATCATGAAGTCACTGGTCGAGGTGCTGCGGGCGCACCCGTCCGGGGCCCAGCTCGTGCTCTCGCACAAGAAGGAGAGCGAGGGCTCGATGCGGGCGGCCGAGATCGCCCTCGGGCTGCTGCGCGGCGCGGGCTTCGACGCCGAGCAAGCCAGCGAGATCACCCGGAGCGGGATGTGGACCGCGCTCACGCTGGTGATGAGCGAGCCGGGCTTCGAGCCTGAGGTGGCGGCCGGCCTGGACGACGCGGAGCGGGCCGAGCTGCTGCGGCGCAAGCAGATCCAGTACGCCATGCTGCCCGCCGACAAGTTCCCGCACCTGGTCGAGTGCGCCGGCCCCTTCGTCACCGGAGATGCCGAGTTCCACTACCGGTTCGGGATCGACCTGTTCATCGCGGGGGTTGAGGCGCTGGCCCCATGAGGTGGGCGTTGATGGCGGCCGCGTCGCCGGCCAGGCCGGGGAGCTCGACCACGGTGACGCCGGCCGCGCGCAGCTGCTCGGCGCCGCGGCCTTCGGCGAAGATGGGGGGCTCGCGCCAGGCGAACACCACCCGGCCGATGCCCGCGGCCAGGATGTGCTGGACGCAGGTGACCGGGCGGGACGCGCGGTCCCCGCACGGGACCAGTGAGGTGTAGATGGTGGCCGTGGCCAGGCGCGGGTCGGCCGGATCCAGCTGGCGCAGGGCCACCTCCTCGGCGTGATCCTGTGACTCCTGCTCGCGGGAGAACCCGGTGGCCATGATGTCCCCGGCCGCCGAGACCACGATGGCCCCGACCGCGAACGCGGTGTCGGACGGCGGGCACTGCCGGGACAGCTCGATCGCCGCCCGCAGGAACCGGGTGTCGGTCCCGCCCGGGCCGAGCAGGTAGCGCAGGGCCACCACCCCGTCGACCCGGCGCACCTCGGCCAGGGTCATCGGATCGGCCGGGCCGGCCGGATACGGGCCCGGCAACGCGAAGGACGGGGCGGCCTCCTGGCCCACGAAGAACGGGGCCACCGCCAGCTGCAGCTCGTCGGCCAGGCCGGACACCAGAACCTCGCGCAACACGGTCGCCCCGCCCTCGACCAGGACGCGCGCACACCCACCTTCGATCAAATGCTGGAACATGAACGGGACGGAAGCAGGGTCACCGGCGTCGATGATCTCGGCGAGGGTCCCGAGCCGGGCCCGGGCGGCCGGGACGGCGGGGCTGGCGCAGTAGACCAGCGGCGGGCGGGCCGCGGGCGACCCCGGGAAGGCGGGCCCGGCGGGCGGGCGGAAGAATCGCGCGGCCGGGTCCAGGTCGCCGCGGCTGGTCAGCGTGACCCGGACCGGGTGCTCGGATCGCCCGGCCGCCACCCGGCGGGCCCGCAACCCCGGGTCGCGGACGAGCAGCCGCGGGTTGTCGCGCCGGATCGTGTTGGCGCCGACCACGATCGCGTCGCAGCTGGCCCGCAGCTCATCGACGCGGGCCAGGTCGGCCGGGCCGGACAGCACCAGCCGCTCCGGGCTGGCGTCGTCGATCCGGCCGTCCACCGACATGGCGCAGCTGATCAGCACGTAGGGACGAGTCGGCAACGGGTCTCCCCTGTCGTTGGCCCGGGTCGTTGACCCGGGCCGTTTGCTACTGGCGGGTAGTTTCTGGCGCCCGCCCAGTGATTTACTTAACACTCCAGGCCTCGGCAGGACGGCGGTGCCCCATGACAACCTCCCAGACTCCCCGCACCGACGGGGAGACCGGCACGTTCGAAACGCTGAATCCGGCGACCGGGCAGGTCATCGCCACGTTCCCGGTGGCCGGGCCGGACCAGGCCGCGGTGGCGGTGAGCCGCGCCCGCGAGGCCGCCCGCTGGTGGGCCGACCGGGGCTGGCGGGACCGCCGCAACCGCCTGCTGGACTGGAAGTCGCACCTGACCCAGCACCTGGACGGGCTGGCCGACCTGGTCCACGACGAGACCGGCAAGCCCGCCGACGACGCCAAGCTCGAGATCGTGCTGGCCATCCTGCACATCGACTGGGCCGCCCGGCACGCCCGGCGGGTGCTCGGGCCGCACCGGGTGTTCAGCGGCGTGACCGCGCTCAACCTGACCGCCACCGTCGAATACCAGCCGCTCGGCGTCATCGGCGTGATCGGCCCGTGGAACTACCCGGTGCTGACCCCGATGGGCTCGATCGCCTACGCGCTGGCGGCCGGGAACGCGGTGATCTTCAAGCCCAGCGAGTTCACGCCCGCCGTGGGTGAGTACCTGGTGCGCTCGTTCGCCGAGGCGGCCGGACCGGACGCGCCCCAGCCCGTGCTCCAGCTGCTGACCGGGGACGGCCGGACCGGCGCGGCCCTCACCGCGGCCGGGGTCGACAAGCTCGCGTTCACCGGGTCGGCGGCCACCGCGCGCAAGGTCATGGCCACCGCCGCCGCCAGCCTGACCCCGGTCATCGCCGAATGCGGCGGCAAGGACGCCCTCATCGTCGACGCCGACGCCGACCTCAACGCGGCCGCCGACGCCGCCGCCTGGGGCGGCCTGTCCAACGCCGGCCAGACCTGCATCGGCGTCGAACGCGTCTACGTGGCCGACCCGGTCTACGAGACGTTCCTGGCCAAGCTGACCGAACGGGTCTCCGGCCTGCGCCCCGGCAGCGAGCCGGGCGCCGCCTACGGCCCCATGACCATGCCGTCGCAGATCGAGGTGATCCGGCGCCACCTGGCCGACGCGGTCGCCCGCGGCGGGCGGGCCCTGCCGTCGCCGCTCGAATCGGCCGACGACGCCATCGACGGCGGGTACGTCCGGCCGGTCATCCTCACCGACGTGCCCGAGGATGCGTCGGCGGTGACGGAAGAGACGTTCGGCCCGACCCTGACCGTGCGGCGGGTGGCCAGCCTGGAAGAGGGGGTCCGCCTGGCCAACGCCAGCTCGTACGGGCTGGGGGCGACCATCTTCTCGGGCAGCCGCCGGCGGGCCATGGTGGCCGCTCGTTCTTTGCGCTCCGGGGCGGCCGCGATCAACTCGGTGGTGTCGTTCATGCTCGTGCCCGCCCTGCCGTTCGGGGGGGTCGGGGAGTCCGGGTTCGGGCGTATCCACGGGGCCGACGGGCTGCGGGAGTTCACCCGGGCCAAGTCCATCGCCAGCCAGTGGATGAAGCCGCCTATGAATCTGACGTCGTTCGGGCGGTCGGAGAAGGACCTGAACCGGACGCTGGGAATGGTGCGCTTCCTGCACGGCCGCCGCCAGGGGCCGGGGGCGCGCGGCTGAGGCGGCCGGGCTCGTGTGACCGGCGAGGGTGGCTCCCGGCCGGGTGTACCGACCGGGAGCGCTCCCCCGAAAGACCAGGGTCCGATGAGCCCCCGAGATTCATCGGGCCCCGGCTGGCGACTGTTCCGCTACGCTTAGTTAGCGGTCGCAGTCAGCCGGACGCAGGTTATGACCGAAAATCATCCGTCATTGGACTACTCTTCGATCCTGACTGTTTACCCTGCGTGTTCGATAGCCTGCCACAGGCCCGGCTGAAAGTGAATACTCGCAGGTCAGTTATTGATCACTTTTTGATACCGGCGTGTATCGCTGCGTATGCGTGACCGACATGTCCCGATAGGCCGGACATCGAGGTCGCTACAGAGCGTGAATGCTGTGCGCATTTGGGACGGACCCGGCGCGTCGGCACGGGCGGGAACATCTCGCCCCGGGGTCGCGGGTGGGCGCCCCCTAGGCTGGGGGGCATGCCACCGAAGCGCAGGGACGAACCCGTGGTGCTGTCCCGCATCTACACCAGGACCGGCGACGACGGCAGCACGGCGCTGGCCAACGGCGACCGGGCCCCGAAGACCGACCGCCGCCTGGCCGCCTACGCCGACGTGGAGGAGGCCAACTGCGCCATCGGGGTGGCGATCGCCCTCGGGCAGCCCGGGCCGGAGCTGACCGCGCTGCTGAACCGGGTGCAGAACGAGATGTTCGACGTGGGGGCGGACCTGGCCAACCCGATCAGCGAGAACCCGCCGTACCCGCCGCTGCGGATCGACGGCAGCTACATCGAGCGGCTGGAGCAGGCCTGCGACCAGTACAACGAAGGGCTGCCGGTGCTGCGCAGCTTCGTGCTGCCCGGGGGCACCCCGGCCGCGGCGCTGCTGCACACGGCCCGGACCGTGACCCGGCGGGCCGAGCGGACCGCCTGGGCCGCGTACGCCGAGCACGGGGAGACCGTGAACCCGCTGACCGCGAAGTACCTGAACCGGCTGTCGGACCTGCTGTTCATCCTGTGCCGCCAGGCCAATGCCGGGCATGGTGACATCCTCTGGAGGCCCGGCGGCGAGCGCTAGGCGATCTGGTCCAGGTAGGAGCCGGGGGGCGCGGCCTCCAGCCAGGACAGGAAGCCGGTCAGGGCGGCCTCGGACATGGCCAGCTCGACGCGCTCCCGGCCGCCGACGTCGCATTCGACGATAAAAAGCCCCGGTCCGAGGGCGGCGCTCTCGGCCGGGGTGGCCATCCGGCGGGCGGCCACGTTCAGCGTGCGGCGTTCCAGGATGGCCTGGGGGCGCAGGACCACGCTGAACTGGTGGTACCAGCGGAACTGGTCACCGGAGTAGGCGGCGACGCCGGGGCGCCAGGCACCGCTGGCGGCGACCCGGCGCAGGCCGCAGTCGACGGTACCGCCGCCGCGCTCCAGCAGGAAGCGGCGGCCGGCGATACCGGTCGCGATCAGGACCAGGACGAGCAGGAAGGCGGCGAAGATCCAGGCCGCGTCGAGAGCCAGCGCACCTCCCACTCCCGGCCCTCGTCAGGCCTGTTCGCCCGCGGCTCGCAGCTGCGCCCGGGCGTACCTGGCCTCGGTGGACTCTTCGTCACCCGGACTGGCCTCGTCCAGCGCGGAGCGGGCCGCGGAGGTGTCGACCTCGCGGCCCAGCTGAGCGTCGACGGCGAGAATGGAAATCTGGTCGTCGGCCACCGAGAGGAAGCCGCCGCTGACCGCGGCGGTCACCTCCCCGCCGGACCCGGCCTCGCCGTCCGCCCCGGACCCCTCGGGGTCCAGGACGCGGACGATGCTGCCCTCGGCCAGGATGCCGAGCACCGGCGGGTGGCCGGTGAGGACCCCGATGTCACCTTCGAGCGTCTTCGCGATGACCATGCTGGCCTCACCGGCCCACAGTTCGCGGTCCGCGACGACGACCTCGACGTGCAAGGTCACTTCTCCATCTCCCTGGCCTTCTTCTCCACGTCCTCGATCCCGCCACACATGAAGAACGCCTGCTCCGGCAGGTTGTCGTACTTGCCCTCGGTGATCGCCTTGAACGAGGAGATCGTCTCCTCCAGCGGCGTGAACACCCCGGGCTGGCCGGTGAACTGCTCGGCCACGAACATCGGCTGAGACAGGAACCGCTCGATGCGGCGCGCCCGGCGCACCACGACCTGGTCGTCCTCGCCCAGTTCGTCCACACCGAGGATAGCGATGATGTCCTGCAGCTCGTTGTAACGCTGCAGAATCTGCTGCACGGTGCGGGCCACGTCGTAGTGCTCCTGGCCCACGTAGCGGGCGTCCAGGATCCGGGACGTGGAGTCCAGCGGGTCCACCGCCGGGTAGATGCCCTTCTCGGTGATCGCCCGGGACAGCGTGGTGGTCGCGTCCAGGTGGGCGAACGTGGTGTGCGGGGCCGGGTCGGTGATGTCGTCGGCGGGCACGTAGATCGCCTGCATGGAGGTGATCGAGTGACCACGGGTCGAGGTGATCCGCTCCTGCAGCTGGCCCATCTCGTCGGCCAGGGTGGGCTGGTAACCCACGGCCGACGGCATCCGGCCCAGCAGGGTCGACACCTCGGACCCGGCCTGGGTGAACCGGAAGATGTTGTCGATGAACAGCAGCACGTCCTGGCGCTCGACGTCGCGGAAGTACTCGGCCATGGTCAGCGCGGTCAGCGCCACCCGCAGCCGGGTGCCCGGCGGCTCGTCCATCTGGCCGAAGACCAGCGCGGTGTCGTTGATGACGCCGGACTCGGTCATCTCCACCCAGAGGTCGTTGCCCTCACGGGTGCGCTCCCCCACGCCGGCGAACACCGACACACCGGAGAAGTTCTGCGCCACCCGGCGGATCATCTCCTGGATGAGCACGGTCTTGCCCACCCCCGCGCCGCCGAACAGGCCGATCTTGCCGCCGCGTACGTAGGGGGTGAGCAGGTCGAGGACCTTGATGCCGGTCACGAAGTGTTCGGTCCGCGGCTCGAGCTGGTCCAGCGGCGGCGGGTCGCGGTGGATCGGCCAGCGCTCTTCGATCTTGAGCTCGGAGAGCGGCACGTCCAGGCTCTCGCCCAGGGTGTTGAACACGTGCCCCTTGGTCACCTCGCCCACCGGGACCTCGATCGGCGCGCCGGTGTCGGAGACCTCGGCCCCGCGGACCAGGCCGTCGGTCGGGGCCAGGGAGATGGCCCGCACCACGTCGTCGCCGATGTGCTGCTCGACCTCGAGGGTCAGCGTCCTGGTCACCTCGCCGATGGTGACGTCAACGTGCAGGGCGTTGTAGATCTCGGGCATCGAATCGGAGGAGAATTCCACGTCAACGACGGGGCCGATCACCCGCGCGACCCGGCCGGTCCCCGGCGCGCCGCCCGTGCTCTCCGCGGTGTTTTCTGCGGTCGCGGTCATTTTCCTACTCACTCACTCTCTGCCGTGGCGTCGGCCATGGCGTTGGCGCCGCCCACGATCTCGCTGATTTCCTGGGTGATCTCGGCCTGCCGGGCGTTGTTGGCTTCCCGGGTCAGCCGCTCCGTCAGGTCGTTGGCGTTGTCGGTGGCCGCCTTCATCGCCCGGCGGCGCGAGGCCAGCTCGGACGCGGCCGCCTCCAGCATCGCGTAGAAGATCCGGCCCTCCACGTACTGCGGCAGCAGCCGGTCCAGCACGATGTCGGGGGACGGCTCGAACTCGTACATGGGCAGCGGGCCGCCCTCGGGCTGGCCCTCGCTCTCCTCGATCTCCAACGGGAGCAGCCGGGCCACCAGCGGCCGCTGGGTCAGCATCGACACGAACTCGGTGCGGACGATGTAGATCTCGTCGACCCCGCCGTCCTCGGCGTTGGCGTCGAACGCTTCCAGCAGGTCGTTGGTGATCGTGGTGGCGTCGCTGACCGAGGGCCGCACCGAGAACCCGTTGTACTGGTGGGCGATCTCGATGTCGCGGGCCCGGTGCCAGCCGATGCCCTTGCGCCCGGCCACGAACGGGACGGCCTCGACGTTGCGGTCGGACAGCGTGCGCAGCAGCCGGGCCTCCTCCCGCAGCACGTTGGTGTTGAACGCCCCGGCGAAGCCCGAGTCGCTGGTCAGCACCAGGACCGCGGCCCGGGTCACCGACTCCGGCTCGGCGGTCAGCGGGTGGTTGAGGGTGGAGGTCCGGCTGACCACCGCCTCCACGGCCCGGGTCAGCTCACGCGCGTACGGCCCGGCGTCGCGCATGCGCTGCTGGGCCCGGATGATCCGCGACGAGGCGATCAGCTCCTGGGCCCGGGTGATCTTGCCGATCGACTGGACCGCCCGGATCCGCTGCCGGACGGCGCGAAGGCTGGCCGCCATGCTTAGCTGTTCCCTCCGGACGAGTCGCCGTTGGATGAGCCTGAGTCGGACGCCGGCTCGCCGCCGCGCGCGCTGTTCGCGTCCACCGGGCCCTCTTCGGGCTGCTGGTTGCGGTACTTCTTCACGGTCTCCTGGCCGGTCTCCTCGGCCGAGAGCGGATCGGCGTCTTCCTCGCTGACCAGCAGTTCGCCGTTGCTCTTCTCGAACGTGCGGCGGAACTGGTCGATGGCGTCCTTGAGCGAGCTCACCGTGTCGTCGGACAGGTCGTTGGTCTCCCGGATCGAGTCCAGGATGCCCGCGTTGTTGCGCTTGAGGCTCTCCAGGAACTCGGACTCGAACCGCGACACGTCGTCGACCGGCACGTCGTCCAGGTGGCCGTTGGTGCCGGCCCAGATCGAGACGACCTCGTTCTCGACCGGGAACGGGTCGTACTGGGGCTGCTTGAGCAGCTCGACCAGGCGCGCGCCCCGGTCCAGCTGGGCCCGGGAGGCCGCGTCCAGGTCGGAGGCGAAGGCCGCGAACGACTCCAGGTCGCGGTACTGGGACAGCGACAGCCGCAGCGTGCCGGCCACCTTGCGCATGGCCCGCACCTGGGCCGAGCCGCCGACCCGGGACACCGACCGGCCGACGTTGATGGCCGGGCGGACACCGGAGTTGAACAGGTCGGTCTCCAGGAAGATCTGGCCGTCGGTGATCGAGATGACGTTGGTCGGGATGTAGGCCGAGATGTCGTTGGCCTTGGTCTCCACGATCGGCAGCCCGGTCAGTGATCCGCCGCCCAGCTCGTCGGACAGCTTGGCGCAGCGCTCCAGCAGCCGCGAGTGCAGGTAGAACACGTCGCCCGGGTAGGCTTCGCGGCCCGGCGGGCGGCGCAGCAGCAGCGAGATCGCACGGTAGGCCTCGGCCTGCTTGGACAGGTCGTCGAAGATGATCAGGGCGTGCTTGCCCTGGTACATCCAGTGCTGGCCGATGGCCGAGCCGGTGTAGGGCGCGATGTACTTGAAGCCCGACGGGTCCGAGGCCGGTGAGGCCACGATCGTGGTGTACTCGAGCGCGCCCGCCTCCTCCAGCGCCTGCCGGATCGAGGCGATGGTCGAGCCCTTCTGCCCGATCGCCACGTAGATGCAGCGGACCTGGCGCTCGGGGTCGCCCGACTCCCAGTTGGCCCGCTGGTTGATGATCGTGTCGATGGCGATGGCGGTCTTACCGGTCTGCCGGTCACCGATGATCAGCTGCCGCTGGCCGCGGCCGATGGCGGTCATGGCGTCGATGGCCTTGATACCGGTCTGCAGCGGCTGCTTGACCGACTGCCGTTCCACCACCGAGGGCGCCTGGGTCTCCAGCTGCCGCAGCTCGGTGTCGCCGATCTCGCCCTGGCCGTCCAGCGGGGTGCCCAGCGGGTCGACCACGCGGCCGAGGAAGGCGTCCCCGACCGGGACCGAGAGGATCTCGCCGGTCCGCCGGACCTGCTGGCCTTCCTCGATCTTGCTGAAGTCACCGAGGATGACGACACCGATCTCGCGGATGTCCAGGTTCAGGGCCAGGCCGCGGGTGCCGCCCTCGAATTCGAGAAGTTCGTTGGCCATGGCCGAGGGCAAACCCTCGACCCGTGCGATGCCGTCGCCGCATTCGACGACCGTCCCGACCTCCTCCAGGGAGGCGGACGCCGGCTCGTACGCTTCGACGAAGCGCGCCAGGGCGTCCCGGACATCTTCCGGCCGGATTGTCAGCTCCGCCATCTTCCTCAAGTCTCTCGTGCGTAGGTTGTCGCGTGGGTTGTCAGTTGGTCAGCTTGCGGCGCAGGTCGCCCAGGCGAGTGGACACGCTGCCGTCGATGAGCTCGTCGCCGACCTGTACGGTCAGGCCACCCACCACGGTGGGGTCGATGACGACGTTGATGTACACCTCATGACCGTAGATGCCCGCCAGCGCCTCGGCCAGTCGCCGGCGCTGGTCGGCGGACAGGTCGGTGGCCGACCGCACCACGGCGATGAGCCGCCGGCGGCGCTCGGCCGCGATCCGCGTGCAGGTGTCCAGGCTGGCCACCAGCGACCGGCCCCGCGGGTACAGCGACACCTCGGCGATCAGCCGCAGCGTCACCGGGGTCACCTTGCCCGCCAGCAGGTTGTCCAGCAGCTCCTGCTTGGGCTGGTCGGGCACTGACGGCTCGCTCAGCGCCGCGCGCAGTTCGGGCTCGGTGGACACCACCCGGCTGAACCGGAACAGCTCGTCCTCCAGGTCGTCCAGCTGGCCCTGCTCCTGGGCGGAGATGGCGTAGGCCTCCATGGCCAGCTGCTCCAGGGCGTCGGTCATGTCCCCGGAGCTGGCCCAGCGGGCCCGCACCGTGGCCGCGACCAGCGCCTCGGCGGGCTCACCGATCTTGCCGTGCAGCAGGGCGACCACGATCGCGCCCTTCTCATCGGCCGGCCGGGCCGGGTCGGCCAGCGCGCGCCGCAGCCCGTGCTCCCGGTCCAGCAGGTGCAGCACGGAGAACAGCTCGTCGCCGACGGTTTCGGACTGCCCCGCCGACGCCCGGCTGGCCGCGGCCGGCCGCCGGGTCGTGGTCCGGCTGGTCGTGGGGGCCTGTCCGCCTTCGATCAGGACCTCGGGCAACTGGTCCTTCAGCTCGGCGAAGGAAGCCCGGCTCACACCGCGCATCACCGGTTCGCCGCCCCGATCCCGCCGCGCTGCTCCAGGTCGTCCAGGAACCGGTCGACCACCCGGCTCTGGCGGGCCTCGTCGGTGAGCGACTCGCCCACGACGCGGCTGGCCAGATCGGTGGCCAGGGCCCCGACCTCGGAACGCAGCGCGACCAGGGCCTGCTGACGCTCGGCCTGGATCTGCTGCTGGGCGGACTCGGTGATGCGGCGGGCCTCGGCCTCGGCCTGCTGGCGCATCTCGGCGATGATCTGCGCGCCCTGCTCGCGGGCTTCCTCGCGCAGGCGCGAGGCCTCGTGCCGGGCCTCGGCCAGCTGCTGCCGGTACCGCTCGAGTGTCTCCTGGGCCTCGGCCTGAGCCTCTTCGGCCCGGGCCAGACCGCCTTCGATCTGGTTGGTGCGCTCGGCCAGCATCTTCTGCGCCCGCGGCAGCAGCAGCCGGCCGAGGAAACCGAAGACGATGAGGAACGCGATGATCCCGATGATCAGCTCGGTCCAGGTCGGAACCAGCGGATCCTGCGAGCCAGCCGCAGCCGCGATTATGTGCGGTTGCATCGTGTGACCGCCCTTCCTGTCGTCCCAGTCACGAAATCAGCCGTGCTTATTTGCCGAAGATGAACGGGACGATGATGCCGATCAGGGCCAGCGCCTCCGCCAGCGAGAAGCCGATCCACATGTACTGGGTGATGCGGCCGGAGGCTTCCGGCTGGCGGGCCATGGCCTCGATGGCGTGGCCGAAGATGAGGCCGATGCCGACGCCCGGGCCGATGGCGGCCAGACCGTAGGCGATGGAGCCGGTGCTGCCGTGCACGCCGGTGGTGGCCGCAGCGACGACGTTGGCGGCGGAAGCGAGGTCAACCATTTCTCTGTCCGTTCCTTTGTGTCAGGCCCGGCGGATTGATCGCCGGAGAGTGGTTGTGCAGTCCGTACCGGAGGAGCCCTAGTGGCTGCCCTCCAGGGAGTCCGCGATGTAGGTCGCGGCCAGGGTGGTGAAGATGAAGGCCTGCAGCAGCTGGACCAGCAGCTCGAGCAGGAACACGGCCAGCACCATGATCGCGGAGGTGGCCGCGAACAGCAGGCCGATGCTGGCGCTGGCCAGGTACCAGGTGGCCAGGGTGAAGATCAGCAGGAGGAGGTGACCGGCGAACATGTTGGCGAACAGCCGGACTGCCGAGGGTGAACGGCTGGATGACGAAGTACCGCAGCAGCTCGATCGGGATCAGGATCACCAGCACGAAGATCGGCACGTCGCTCGGGATCATGTTCCTGATGTAGCCCCACGCGCCCTGGCTCTTGAACCCCATGTACAGGTAGATCAGGTAGACCATCAGGACCAGGGCCCACGGGAAGCCGCTGCGTGACATCGGCGGGAACTGGAAGAACGGGATGACTTCCATCAGGTTGCAGAAGTAGATGAAGAAGAACAGCGAGGTCAGGAAGGGCAGGTAGGTGTCGCCCCGCTTGCCCAGCGACGGCCGCACGATCTGGTCCCGGACCGCCAGCAGGCCGAGTTCACCGAGGTTCTGCATGCCGCGCGGCACCAGCTTGGGCTTGGCGAACGCGGCCCAGAAGAACGCGATCACCAGCACCGCGCAGATGATCACGATCAGGATCGGCTTGGTGAAGTGGAACGAGCCGATGCTGAAGATCGGCTTGAAGTCGAAGCTTTCCAGGCTCGGGGAGGGAAAGCCGCATCCGGAGAAGATGTGGCATCCGCTGCTGCCCGCGGCGACCGCCGACACGCTACCGATCACCGGTCAGTTCCTCTCGCATCTTTGTCGTCTGCCTGTTCATTTGGTTCGTGGGCGGGCTTGGGTGCGAAGCGCCGGATCCGCGGGGGCGTGGATCGGCCGTACCGGTAGATGATCAGGCCCATCGAGATGGTCAGGCCGGCCACCATGCCGACCGGGGCCAGCACCGGCAGGTGCACGGCCCGGCCGATCAGCCAGCCGATCCCGCCGTAGGCCACGATGCCGGCGATCAGGTAACTCACGATGGTCATGCCCGCGCCGCGGGCCGGCATCGGGGTGTCGTCCAGGGACGGCCGCGGCTTACGCAGGCCGGGCCGCGGTCGCGGGCCGGTGACCTTGCGCTCCGGCGGCTCCTGGAGCAGCCGGAGGGTACGGTCAGGCGCCTCGGGCGGTCGCGGCGGCTCGGGGGGTAGTGGCTGAGCCATGGCTCATCGCTCCCCATCCGGGTTCACGTACAACGTCTTGTGTCTGATCGACGCGATCATCTGGGCGGCGCAGTAGGCCAGGATGCAGACGAGCGCGGTGACGCCGAACAGCTTGCCGTTGAAGAAGCTGGCGTCGCCCAGCAGCTTGACCGCCACGGCCAGGGCGATGATCTTGAAGAGGTAGAGGCCGATGGCGGCGCCCATGATCGCCTGCGGGCTGATCTTGGCCACCCGGCCGATCACCAGCACGTCGATGCCGAAGAACACGACCACCAGGGCCACGCCGAGCAGGGCCCCGATCAGGCCGTGCGTCCCACCGATCGCCGCGCAGACCGCAACCATGATCGCCGCGACGATGGCCGTGACCACGGCCGACCATCGGACGATGTGGGAGAAGTTTGCCAGCACTTAGAAAACTCCGGTGGGATCAGTTTTGACGTTCTTTACCCAAGGCCGCCCGGGGCGGAGCCGCCCGGGGGCCGGGAAGCAATCCCGTCCCGCAACTCTGCTGCGTCGCAAGGGTTGCCACTGGTCAAGGAAACGTATCACGGGCCTCTGCTTTGCTTTCAAGGGGTCGCTCGTGAAAGCTATCACAAAGTTCTTTGCTCTGTCTTTACCCTAGCGAGGACTTTTTCAGACCTACGCTTTGCGCTCGCTTGATCACCCGGGCCGACACAACCGGCATCCCGGACCTGAGGTCGCGGGGCCGGCCGGTGGCCCCGAGGGGGCGGCGCGGGCGGGCGATCTTGTTCAATTCGCGCCCGGACCTGGTGATTTGCCCGCTGAATTTATCGAAGGTGTGGTCCCTGGGTCCCGGCTCCGGCCCGGGTGCCCGTGGCCACGGGACCGGGACGCGAACCGGGGCGGGGAGCCGCCGCCACCAACGTTCTATTTAAAAATTTGGCAAAGGGTAAGGGGGGCTGGGTCAGGGCTGGGGGGCAGCGGAGGAGCGGCCGCCCGGGGCGGACGGGGCCCCGGAGGTGGCCGGGGCCGCCGGGACGGCTGGGGCGGCTGGGTCTGACGGGGCGGGCCAGGCTGACGGGGCCGGCTGAGGGGCCAGGGCCGACGGGGTGGTGCGGACGGCCGGGGTGGGGGCCGGGCGGGCGCGGCGGCCGGCCTGGCCCCAGTGGGTGGGGCGCAGCCGGGGCATGGTCACCGGGAGCAGGGCCAGCACCGCGACCAGGGTGAAGGCGACCAGCACGATCAGGCTGGTGCGGATCAGGGACAGGGACGTCACGACGCCGGTGAACAGGGCGACCCACAGGTACATGATGAGCACGCTCTGCCGGTGCGAGTGCCCGACGCTCAGCAGCCGGTGGTGCAGGTGCTTCTTGTCGGCGTCGAACGGGGACATGCCCGCGCGGGTGCGCCGGACCACGGCCAGCAGCAGGTCGGCGTAGGGGATGATCAGGATCGCGACCGGAATCAGCAGCGGCAGGATGGTGGGGAACCGGTTGACCGCGGCCACGTTGTAGTGGATCAGCGCGTTGGGATCGAGCGTGGCCGTGCTGGACAACGGCACGTAGGCCAGCAGCAGGCCGATCAGCATGGAGCCGGTGTCGCCCATGAAGATCCGGGCCGGGTTGAAGTTGTGGGGCAGGAAGCCCAGGCATATCCCGGCCAGCAGCGCGGCGATCAGCGTCGGCACCGACTGGGAGTGGATGCCGACCACGCGGGCCAGCACGTAGGAGTAGATCAGGAACGCGGTGGCGGCGATGGCCACGACCCCCGCGGCCAGGCCGTCCAGCCCGTCGATGAAGTTCACCGCGTTGATCGTGACCACCACGATGAGGATGGTCAGGACCAGGCCCAGCTGGGGCGGCAGCACGAGCACGCCGCCACCCGGCTCGGGCACCCAGGACAGCACGACCTGGCTCCAGACCAGGATGCCGCCCGCGGCCACCTGGGCGGCCAGCTTGCTGATGGCCCCCATCCCCCACCGGTCGTCGACGATGCCCACCGCGACCAGCAGGCCCGCGGCCAGCAGCAGGCCCGGCACCGCGCGCGGGGACTGGAATGCGCCGCGCAAGTAGCTGAGCTGGTTGGCCACCAGCAGGCCGGCGGCCAGGCCGCCGTACATGGCCAGCCCGCCGATCAGCGGCGTCGGCTGGACGTGCACGTCACGGGCCCGGGCAGCGTGCAGCGTCCTGGTCGCGAAGGCGCCCCGCCGGACCAGCGGCGTCAGCAGGTAGGTGGTCGCGGCGGCCAGCAGCAGCGCGAGTACGTACTCCCGCACCTCAGCTCAGCCGTCCGCAACAGGATGACCGGACATCAGACGTCACTTTACCCGCGCAGCCACCCACGGGGTCCGGCTTAGGATTCGTCGGCCGGCTGGGCATCTCCGGCCGGGGCCTCCCCCGGCGCGGCCGGGCTCGTGTCTTCGGCCGGGGCGGTGTCTTCGGCCGGGGCGGCCGCGGTGGCCTTGCGGGCCGCGGTCCGGCGGGTGGTGGCCTGGCCCGCGGGCTTACGGGCGGCGGGCTTACGAGCGGCGGGCTTGGCCGGGGCGGCCGGGGCGCCATTCGTTTCGGCTGCTTCGGCTGCTTCGGCCGGGGTCTCGGCGGCGGGGGTTTCCGCGGCCTTGACCCGGGTGGTGCGGGTGGCGGCGGTCTGGCGCGGGGTGGACGTCGTGGCCGCGGCCGGCTTGCGGGGAGCGGCGGGCTTCCGGGCCCGGGCCGGCTTCCTGGGCGTGACCGGGTGCGGAGCGGCGTCAGCGTCTTCGGTGGTGACCGGGGCGGCCGGGTCGTCGGCGGCCAGCTGGGCCTGGCCCGCGTCGGTCATGAGCTGCTCGGCCGGGGCCTCGGCCGAGGTCTCGGCCGAGGTCTCGGCGGCGGCGGCGGTGAGCGCGTCGGCCCGGGCGTCGGCGGGCGAGTCGGACGGGATGTCGGGCGGGCCGTCCGGGACCGCCTCGTCGGCCGTGGGCTCGGGGTCGCCGGGCTCGGGCAGCACGGTGGCCCCGTTGACCTCGGGCTCGCCGACCTCGTCCCCGGTGATCAGCGCGGCGACCTGGCGCAGGCGGTCCATGGAGATGGCCCCGGCCCGCAGCAGGCGCGGCACCGAGCCGGTCAGGTCGATGATCGTGGAGGCCACGCCGCCACCGCACTGGCCGCCGTCCAGGTAGACCGAGATCGAGTCGCCGAGCTGTTCCATGGCCTCGTCGACCGTGGTGGCGGCCGGGCGGCCGGTGGTGTTGGCGCTGCTGACCGCCATCGGGCCGGTGGCCTTGAGCAGGTCGAGGGCGGCCGCGTGCAGCGGCATGCGCACCGCCACCGTGCCCTTGGTGTCGCCCAGGTCCCAGGCCAGCGTGGGCGTGGCCCGGGCGACCAGGGTCAGGCCGCCGGGCCAGAACTCGTCGATCAGGTCCTGGCCGAACGCCCCGAAGTCGTCGACCAGGGCGCTCGCGGCCCGGACCGTGCCGACCAGCACCGGCGGCGGCATGTCGCGGCCGCGGCCCTTGGCCGCCAGCAGACGGCTGACCGCCCACGGGGTGAAGGCGTCGGCACCGACACCGTAGACGGTGTCGGTGGGCAGGACGATCAGCTCGCCCTTGCGGATCGCCTCCGAGGCGGCCACCATCCCGGCCGCGTGCTGGGCCGGGTCAGAAAGGTCGAAACGTTCGGTCATTCCCGCTCATCCCGTCATCCGTCGGCTCGGTCGCCGGGCCACATCGCTGTGACAAAACGGTCCCGTCGCGCCAGGTCCTTGTGGTTCCGTGTGTCGCGCCAGCCCGCTTCCTCGGGGAACACCCAGTACACGGCGGCACCCTGGGGGGCGCCGTGCTCCACGGCCAGCAGGCCGCCGGGGCGCAGCAGCCGTCGGGCGACGCGCTCCACGGTCCGGATACTGTCGAGCCCGTCCTGCCCGCTCCACAACGCGGCCGGCGGGTCGTATTCTCCCACCTCCGGCGGGACGCTCGCGCCCACGGGGATGTACGGCGGGTTGCTGACCACCAGATCGACGTGACCGTCCAGCTCGTGCAGGCTGTCGGCGAAGTCGCCGCCGTGCAGGGTCAGGCGGCCCTTGGTGTAGGGGGCGGCGGCGGCCAGGCGCTCGATGTTGCGCTCGGTCCAGGGCCGGGCCAGCGGATCGGCCTCGACCGCGTGCACCCGGGCCCGGGGCACCTCCTGGGCGATGGCCAGCGCGATCGCGCCGGAGCCGGTGCCCAGGTCGGCCACGACCGGCTCGGCCACGTCCATCGCCCGCAGCCGGTCGATGGCCCAGCCGGTCATCACCTCGGTCTCCGGACGGGGCACGAACACGCCCGGCCCGACTTCGAGCTCGAGGTAGCGGAAGTAGGCCAGCCCGGTGATGTGCTGCAGCGGCTCCCGGGCGGCGCGGCGGCTGATGGCCTCCCAGAAGCGCGCGTCGAACGCCGAATCGGGCACCCGGTGCAGTTCGGTCCGCTTGACCCCGTGCACGTGGGCCGCGATCAGCTCGGCTTCGGCGCGGGGGGATTCCACCCCGACCTCGGCCAGCCGGGCCGCGGCCAGCGCGACCTCATCCAGCAACAGGCTCACCCGCACGGCCCCCGCTGCGTCCGTCCCCGGCCTGGCTCACGCGCCAGGGTTCCCATCGTCCCCCAGCTTCTCGGCCATTTCGGCGTCGGCCAGGGACTGGATCACGGCGTCCAGGTCGCCGTCGATGACCTGGTCGAGGTTGTAGGCCTTGAAGCCGACCCGGTGGTCGGAGATCCGGTTCTCCGGGAAGTTGTAGGTGCGCACCCGCTCGGACCGGTCCACGGTCCGGACCTGGCTGCGCCGCTCGGCCGAGGCCTTTTCGTCGGCCTCCTGCTGGGCCTGGGCCAGCAACCGGGCGCGCAGGATACGCATGGCCTGCTCCTTGTTCTGGAGCTGGCTCTTCTCGTTCTGGCAGGACACCACGATCCCGGTCGGGACGTGGGTCAGCCGGACGGCGGAGTCGGTGGTGTTGACGCTCTGGCCGCCCGGGCCCGAGGAGCGGAACACGTCGGTCCGCACGTCGCCCGGATCGATGTCGATCTCGACCTGCTCGGCCTCGGGCATGACCAGCACGCCAGCGGCCGAGGTGTGGATCCGGCCCTGGGACTCGGTGACCGGCACCCGCTGCACGCGGTGCACGCCGCCCTCGAACTTGAGCCGGGACCAGGCGCCCTGGGCGCCCTTCTTGCCCTTGACGGCCAGGGTGGCGGCCTTGACCCCGCCCAGGCCGGTGACGGTGGAGTCGAGCACCTCGGTGGCCCAGTGGCGCCGCTCGGCGTACCGCTGATACATGCGCAGCAGGTCCCCGGCGAACAGGGCCGACTCCTCGCCGCCCTCGCCCGCCTTGATCTCCAGGATCACGTCGCGGCCGTCGTTGGGGTCCTTCGGCACCAGCAGGCGCCGCAGCTGCTGCTCCAGCTCGGCCTGGCGCGCCTTGAGCTGGTCGGCCTCGGCCGCGAAGCTGGGGTCCTCGGCGGCCAGCTCGCGGGCGGCCTCCCCGTCGTCTTCCGCCTGCCGGTACTCGGCGTAGGCGTGGACGATCGGGGTCAGCTCCGCGTAGCGGCGGCCGATGTCGCGGGCCTTGTCGGCGTCAGCGTGCACGCTGGGGTCGGCCAGGGCGCGCTCCAGTTCCGCGTGCTCGGACGCCAGCTCGCCGAGCCGGTCGAACACAGTCGTTCCTCCGTCGGTCAAACACAAGAACCGCCTGGCGTGCGGGGCACGCCAGGCGGATGGTCAGTGCGTGGTCAGCGCGGGTTACTTGCTGCTGTCGCTGCTGCTGCTGCCCGCGGCCTTCTTGCCGAAGCGGCGCTCGAACCGGGCGACGCGGCCACCGGTGTCCAGGATCTTCTGCTTGCCGGTGTAGAACGGGTGGCAAGCCGAGCAGACGTCGGTGTGGATCTCGCCGTCGGCGGCGGTGCTCCGGGTCACGAAGGTGTTCCCGCAGCTGCAGGTCACCGTGGTGGGACCGTAGTTGGGGTGAATCTCAGGCTTCACGTTTACTCCTGCCTCGTGCGGTCGCCGGGTCGCCAGGTCACCCGTCATGGGGCGGGCCGACCTTGTGCGGCGTGAACCGGTACCGCGTGTTCGCGGCTTCTAGTGTGCCAGACGTTGTAACACGCCGGGGCCAGTCACAATTCCCCGGAGCAACCGGCTCCTGGCACCGCCTTCCCACTCGGCCCGGCGACCGGCCCCAGGTCATTGCCGTATTGGTTTAAACCAGCCAGACATCGCCATTATTGCCGCGAGTTCACACTATTGACATCGTTGTCGGCGTCGTGGTTCGGTGATTTCGTGTTTAGTCCAGCTGTTTTGCCAGCATAACCCCACACAGCTGCACCTCAATGAAGGGCACCCCCCATGACCCGTAGTCGTCCCCGGCGCGTGCTATATGCGCTGGTCACGGCGGCCACCGCCCTCGGCACGACGGTCGCCGTCGCGGGTACGAGCTCCGCTGCCACCAGCGCCTCGGCCCCCAAGCTGGTCACCAATCCGGCCTCGCTCGTCAACCCGTTCATCGGCACCTCCGGCGCGGTGGACACCTTCCCCGGCCCCGACATGCCGTTCGGCATGATCCAGTGGAGCCCCGACACCTCGCCGGACCGCCCAGAGGGCGGCGGCTACGAATACAACGACTCCCAGCTGATGGGGTACAGCCTGGCCCACGTGAGCGGGCCCGGCTGCAGCGCCGGCGGCGACCTGCCCATCCTGCCCACGGTGGGCGCGATCGGCAGCTCGCCCAGCAGCACCACCGACTCGTTCACCCACGCCAGTGAGACCGCTCAGACCGGCCTGTACTCCGACACCCTCGGCAACGGCGTCACGGTCAAGCTGACCGACACCACCCGGGCCGGCATCGGCACGTTCAACTTCCCGGCCAGCAGCCAGGCCAACCTGTTGCTCAAGCTGTCCGGCAGCGCCGACCAGGTGGACGGGACCAGCGCCCAGATCGTCGGGGACAACCAGGTGACCGGCACGGTCCAGGCCGGGCACTTCTGCGGCCAGTCCGCGCCGCCGGAGAACGACTACACCCTGCACTTCGACATCGTGTTCAACCACGCGTTCACCTCCAGCGGCACCTGGGGCGGCTCCGGCTCGTCCTCTTCGGCGCCCAGCAGCGCCAAGAAGGTCGCGCAGAACAACGTGACCCACAAGAACGCGGCCACCCCCAAGGCCACCGCCCCGTCGACCAAGGTCTTCGCCGGGG
Organism: uncultured Actinomycetes bacterium; assembly: GCA_963828445.1. Classification (GTDB taxonomy): domain Bacteria; phylum Actinomycetota; class Actinomycetes; order Streptosporangiales; family Streptosporangiaceae; genus Bog-532. The sequence continues at coordinate 410,313 of CAWHFP010000009.1, read as the reverse complement.
CCAAGCCCGACCTCAAGCCGCGCACCCAGCCGCAGCCGACCGTGCACGGCGCCAAGACCGCGTCGCCGCAGACGGCCGTGACCAACCCGGACGGCGTCTACCTGACCTTCGACACCACCAAGAACCAGACGGTGACGGCCAAGGTCGGCATCTCCTACACCAGCGACGCCAACGCGGCCACCAACCTGTCCTCGGAGATCCCGGCCTGGAACTTCAACGCCGCCCAGAAGGCCAACGTGGCCGCCTGGAACGCGCTGCTGGGCAAGATCCAGATCGGGGGCGGCGACGCCGCGCAGCAGACCCAGTTCTACACCGCGATGTACCACGCGCTGCTGCACCCCAACGTGTTCAGCGACGACAACGGCCAGTACATGGGCTTCGACGGCACGGTGCACACGGTGGCCAAGGGTCATCAGGCCTACGCCAACTGGTCCGGCTGGGACATCTACCGGGACCAGGTCCAGCTGGCCGCGATGGTGGCCCCGCAGCAGACCTCGGACGCGATCACCTCGATGCTGGCCGACTACAGCCAGACCGGGATGCTGCCCAAGTGGAACCTGGACGGCGGCGAGTCCTACGTCATGGTGGGTGACCCATCGGACGAGATCATCGCCGACGCCTACTCCTTCGGGGCCCGCGACTTCGACGTCGCCACGGCGCTGAAGGACATGGAAGCCGAAGCAACGACCACCAATAACATCAGGCCCGGCAACGCCACCCTGCAGTCCAAGGGCTACCTGCCCTACGACGGCACCTACGGCTGCTGCAACTTCTACGGCCCGGTGTCGACCCAGCTCGAGTACGACAGCGCCGACTACGCGATCGCGGCGCTGGCCAAGGCGACCGGCGACACCGCGAACTACACCAAGTTCGCCACGCTGGCCCAGAGCTGGCAGAACACGTTCAACGCGGGCAGCGGCTACATGCAGGCCAAGCTGTCCAACGGCCAGTGGCTGCCCGGCTTCACCCCGGGGACCTCGGCCGGCTTCGTGGAGGGCACATCGGCGCAGTACACCCCGATGGTGCCGTTCAACCTGCAGGCCCTGATCAACGCCCGCGGCGGCAACGCGGCCTGGGTCAGCTACCTGAACAGCCTGACCTCCAACCTGACCAGTCCGTCCGGCACCAACGCCGACCTGTCCAACGAGCCCAGCCTGGAGATCCCGTACGAGTACGACTACGCGGGCGCTCCGTACCTGACTCAGCAGACGGTCCGGAACGTCGAGGATGAGCTGTACTTCGACGCGCCGGTCGGCTCGTTCGGCAACGACGACCTCGGCGCCATGAGCTCCGCGTACGTCTGGGACGAGCTCGGCTTCTACCCGGAGACCCCGGGCACGCCGACCCTGGCCCTGGGCAGCCCGGTGTTCGCCAAGGCCGTGGTGCATGAGGGCAGCGGCAACACGCTGACCATCAACGCCAGCGGGGCCCAGGACTCGGCGCCCTACATCCAGAGCATGAAGGTGAACGGCCAGGCCTGGAACAAGGCCTACCTGGACTACGGCACCCTGTCGGCGGGCGGCACGCTGAACTACACCCTGTCCAGCACCCCCAACAAGTCCTGGGCCAGCAGCGCCAGCGCCGCGCCGCCCTCGGACTCCACCGGTGAGCAGACCGCGCTGGACTCGGCCGGCCCGGCCAGCGGCCTGGTCGTCGCGCCCGGGTCGACCGGCACGGCCACCCTCACCGTGGACAACCTCACCAGCGAGGCGATCACCGCGAACTGGACGGCCACCCCGTCCAGCAGCAACCTGACCGTCACCCCCACCAGCGGCACCCTGACCGTGCCGGCCGCCTCGTCGGCCACGGCCCAGGTCACCGTCACGGCCGGGGCGACCGAAGGCGCCTACTCGGTGTCGTTCACGGCCAAGCTGAGCGACGGGACGGCGCTGCCGAATACCGCGGTCGGCGTGGACGTGGCCAAACCGGGCGAGCTGTGGCCGTATTACACCTCGATCGGCATGTCCAATGACGGCCAGGTCACCTCGTCGGGTTACAACGGCGACTCCTGGCTGTACTCGGCCACCGCGCTGGCCGCGGCCGGGGTGACCCCCGGGTCGACCGTCAATGCGGACGGCATCGCCTACACCTGGCCGAACGAGCCCGCCGGCTCGAACGACAGTATCGAGGCGTCCGGCCAGACCATCCCGGTCGCGCTCCCGGCCGGCGCGACCAAGATCGGCCTGCTGGGCAGCGCCACCGACGCCGACGCCAGCGGCGCCACCGGCACGCTGACCGTCACCTACACCGACGGCAGCACCCAGCAGATCCCGGTCGCGTTCAGCGACTGGACCCTCGGCGCCGGGGCCTACCAGCCCGTGTCCGGGGACACGGTCGCGGTGACCACTCCCTACCGCAACATCGACGACGGCACGTCGGATGGCGTCAAGACCTACGTGTACTCGGTCAGTGCGGCGCTGCAGTCCGGCAAGACCGTGGCCAGCGTGACCCTGCCCAACCCGTCCAACGGCTTCGTCGGCCTCTTCGACATCGGAGGTGCCTGATCAGTTAGTTCGTCTCTGCAGACGGGGCCCGGACCGATGAGGTCCGGGCCCCGTCCCGTTGTCGTTGCGGCAACTGGATTCGGTCTACCTGCGGCACTGAGGCAGTTTCCCGAGGTCAGGGCGGGTAAGGGCAAACACCCCTTGCGGAGCCGGGGATTCTAGCGGGAAATCTGTGGTGATGCGGCGAAACCGGTGAACCGTAAGCCGGCGGTTTCCGTAGTCATGAGCAGAGGGACGCGCTACTGGGGGCCGGAGGCAGGATGTCACACCCAAGGGATCCCTTCTCCTCCGATGATTCGGCCGATGACGCCGCCGCCGAAACCGCGGTGCCGGGCGAGGCCTTCGCGCGACCGCGTTCGTCGCCCCGGCCTCCGACCGACGGGCGGCCGCATCCGCTGCCGGCCCCGGCCGCGCCCCCTGAGGCTCACCACGCCGAGGCGATCGCGGACTCCGGGACCGGGGCTGAGCCTGAGGGTGGACCCGGGGTTGGGCCTGAGTTGCCGGCCGAGGGAGACGACGCCGCGTTCGACGCGCGGGTGCTGTTCGAATCCTGGGAGCCCCCGAGCGATCTGGTCGACGCCCTGTGGGACGTGCCGTTCCAGCCGTCAGCGCCCGGGGTGGAACTGGACCCGGAGCCCGAGTACGCGGGCGCCCTGGCCGGGCCGGGCGGACCTGGCCCGGGCGGGCCTGTGCCCCCGGCGACCCGGCGTCCCATGGCCCCGCCGCCGCACGGGCCGTGGAGCGGGCCCCGGCACGCGGCGCATCCGCGCGGGCGCTGGGGCGGGGTGATCCTGGCCCTGGCCGGCACGCTGGCCCTGGCCGGGGCGGTGCCCATCGGCATCCTCGGGGTACGCACGCTGACCCAGCCCGCGGCGCCGACCGTGACCACCGCGCCGATGGCCGACGGTCAGCCGATCAGCGCGCCGCCCAGCGTGGCGGCGCCCGCGCCCAGCCAGCTCAGCCAGGGACAGACCGCGGTGGGCCCGGCGTCGGGAGCGGCGGCGCCGTCCCACCAGGCCGGGACCGGGGCGGCTGGGTCTGGGACGGCCGCGTCCGGAGCGGCCGGGTCCGGGGCGGGCGGGGAGACCACGGCGCGGGCCGCCACCTTCGCCGTCACCGCGGGTCCGGGCTGCCGCAGCCTGAACGGCGTGGTCACCTGGCCGTTCCACGCCCCCAACGGCGACGGCTGGCACCCGGCCACGGCCAGCCGCAGCGGACCGTGCGGCACGTCGTTCAGCTACAGCCTGCTGGCCAACGTGAAGGACGACTCCGGCAACTGGCACGACCACTACGCCTGGATTTTCCACACCGGCAAGAAGGTGGCATCGTGCACGCTGAGCGTGTACGTCCCGCCGTCTTCGCACGCCAACAGCACGGCCTTCTACTGGTTCAGCGCGGGCAGCGACAATCCGGGCAACCGGATGGCGGACTTCACCCTCGACCAGCAGGCCAGCCAGGGCCAGTGGGTGACCAAGGGGCCGTTCACGTTCCCGGGCGGCACCGTACTGGCCGAGGTGACCGACCGGGGCGTGGGCCCGGCGTCGAATTCGGTGGAGGCCAGCGCCGTTCAGCTCCGCTGTGTGTGACGGCCGGCCGTGGGAGTAGCTTGCGGGCATGACCGCGCCATCGCAGACCGGGCCGGGTGAGGCGGGCCGTCCCAACATCGCCCGCATCTACGACTACTGGCTGGGCGGGACGGACAACTTCGAGGCCGATCGGAAGGCCGGCGAGGCCATCCGGTCCATCCGGCCCGAGGTCGCCGGGCACGCGCTGGAGAACAAGCAGTTCCTGACCCGGGCCGTGACTCATCTGGCCGGGCAGGGAATCCGCCAGTTCGTGGACGTGGGCGCGGGCCTGCCCACCTCTCCGGCTTCCTCTCCCCCGGCTTCCTCGGTCCCGGGCGGAAAGGTCGCGCCGCGGTGGCAGGCCACCCACGAGGCGGCCCGGGCCGTGGTCCCGGACGCGACCGTGGCCTACGTGGACTACGACCCGGTGGCGGTGCAGCACTCCCGGGCCGTGCTGGCCCGGCAGGACCTGGCCGGGGTGGGCCGGGCCGGGGTGGTGGCCGTGGACGGCGACATGCTCGAGCCCGAGGCCATCCTGGCTGATCCGGTCGTCGCCGCGGCCGGCTTCGACGTGGCCGAGCCGGCCACGGTGCTGCTGGCCTGCGTGCTGCATTTCGTGCCGGGCGAGGTGGCCCGCGATGTGGTGAGCCGGTTCAAGCGGATCCTGGCCCCCGGCTCCTATCTGGTGATCTCGGTCGGGTTCGGCCGCGGCCGGGCCGGCTCGGACTTCGCCCGCACCTACAACGCCCAGGACGGGTCGCGGATCTACCAGCACTCCTGGGCCGAGATCGCGGCCTGGTTCGACGGGCTGGACCAGCTTGCTCCCGGTCTGGGCGACGTCACCGGCTGGCGGCCGGACCCGCCCGAGTACGTCCCGGTGGAGCGGGAATCGATGATCGTGGGTGGCGTGGCCCGTAAGCCCTGACGGAGTGGCGGCGAGGCCGGGTCGGCGCCGACGGTGGCGAACCCGCTCGCGATCTCGTCCCGGGTCGCACCCGCGGCCAGCAGCAGGTGCAGAAGCAGCCGGGCCTTGAGCGGGTCCAGGAACCCGGCCCCGATCAGCCCGCGCTCGCGCAGGTCACGCTCGGAGCCCGGGTAGCCGTAGGTCCGGGCCAGCACCATCCCGGCCCCGGTCCGCGAGGCCAGCACCACCGGGATGCGCCGGGCCAGCGCGTCCAGCCGGCCCACCACGGCCGCGGGCACGTGCCCGGCCCCGTACCCCGCCACCACCAGCCCGTCCCACCGCCCGGCGGCCGCTTCGAGCAGGGCGCCGTCGTCGCCCAGGACCATGGTGACCAGCCCGGTCCGCACGGCCCGGCCCGCCCGGCTCGTGGCGGCCGGGAGGTTCCGGAGGGCCGGGAGTGCTGGGCGGTGGGCCGGGCGGGTGAGCAGCACGGCCCGGCCTTCGGCGACGAAACCCAGCGGACCGGCCGGCGGGCTGACGAACGCGGCCACGCTGGTGGTGTGGGCCTTGCGCACGAACCGCGCGGCGTGGATCTCGTCGCCCAGCACGACCAGGCCGCCCAGGCCGCGGGCCTGCGGGGCGGCCGCCACCGTCACCGCGGCCAGCAGGTTGGCCGGGCCGTCGGCCCCGGCCAGGGTGGGATTGCGCATGGCGCCGGTGAACACGACCGGCGGGTCCCCGTCGTACACCAGGTCGAGCAGGAACGAGGTCTCCTCGATGGTGTCGGTCCCCTGGCTGACCACCACACCGTCCACGCCGCCCGCCCCGGTCGCGCCGGTGGTGCCGGGGCTCGTCTGGTCCCGGATGGCGGCGGCCAGGTCCAGGATGTCATCGATGGTCAGCGACGAGCTGGGGACCTGACGGAAGTCGTGGGTGACCAGTTCGGCCCCGGTTTGCTCCAGACCGGGCACCGAGGCCAGCAGGTCGGCCCCGGTCAGCCGGGGCGCGACCCCCTCCGCCTGGCCAGTGCCGGGGCCGGCCACCGTGCCCGTACCGGCCTCGGCCGCTGAGCCGGTGCTGGCGATGGTCCCGCCCAGCGTGAACAGCGCCACCTTCATGAGCGCGCCCCTCGCGTCCGCCTAGCACAAAGCCAGGGCTTCTTGCTGTTATCCACAGGCCCGGATGGATGCCTGATGGTTGTCCACAGCCCCGGCCGGGCCCGTGGCCCGGTCCGATCCTGCCGGTCAGGCTGGATTCATGCCACCGGAAACTCCGCCAGCCTGCCGCCGGCTCATCAAGCGGCAGCACGGCGTTATCACCCGCCGACAGGCGCTCGCCACGGGACTGCCCGCCACGACCGTGGAGACGTGGGTCCAGCGTGGCCGCTGGACCCGCCTGGACCGCGGCATATACGCGACAGGCCGCGGGCCGCTGTCGCGGGAGGCACTGCTCTGGGCCGCGCTGCTGCGGGCCGGCTCCGGAGCGGTGCTCAGCCACGAGACCGCCGCCGAGCTGTGCGGCCTGATCAGCGAGCCCGCTCCGGCCATCCACGTGACGGTTCCGGCCCACCGGAATCCGGCCCGGGACGGAGCCATGCCGGGGATCGCGGTCCATCGCTCGGCGCACAGTGGCCGGAGCGTCCGCCGGGACACCGGGCCACTGCGGACCGGGATCGACGACACGGTGATCGACCTGACCCAGAAATCGGCCACAGCCAGCGAGGCGTTCACCTGGCTGGGCCGGGCGGTCAGCCGGCAGCTCACCACGGTCCGGCGGCTGCGCCGGGCCGCGGCCACCCGGACCCGCCTGCACTGGCGAGCCGAGATCGGACGGGCCCTGGCTTCCCTGGCCGATGGCGATCGGCCGGCCCGGAATCCGCCCGCACACGGCGGCGGGGCCAGGGCGGCCCCGCCGCCCGTGGAGGGGACACGAGCGGCGGGACGCCGTCCGGTTCGAGCGATGTAAGCGGGCCATGCGCGCGGAACCTGCCGACGCGCCTGCGGCGCGCCACGGCAGCCCCATCATGACGCGCCCCCGACCTCACGTGGGCCCGACCCTGGAAAATCGGGCCGCGGATTGCCCGGCTTTGCCGTTCAATTGCCGGGGTCGGCGCGGGTACCGGCGGCTGGATTATGGGCGCCTCGTCCCGCCCTCGGCTCACAGAGGCACGACCGGAATCGTCGGGTTCGGTGAGCGACTGTTCCAACCAAATGATGCCCGGCCGAAATTGACTTGCTATCGAATTTGACGGTAGCTATCTTTTTGGAGGGGCAATCGAAAGGATGTGACCGTCATGGTGACGACGGGGGTGAGCGGGGCCCGCCGCTGGTGGGCACTGATCGCCGTGGCAATGAGCATGCTGGTCGTGGGGCTGGACCTGACGGTTCTCAACCTGGCCCTGCCGACCATCGCCAACGACCTGCACGCGTCAAGCAGCGACCTGCAGTGGTTCAACGACGCCTACAGCCTGGTCCTGGCGGCCGTGGTGCTGCCCGCCGGCCTGCTGGGCGACCGGCTGGGGCGCAAGAAGGTCCTGATGACCTCGCTGGCGGTGTTCGGTATCAGCTCGGCGGCCTGCGCCTACGCGGGCGGCTCCGGTGAGTTGATCGCCGCCCGGGCCGTCCTCGGGCTCGGCGCGGCCGCGATCATGCCGCTGGCCCTGGCCATCATTCCGGTCCTGTTCAAGCCGGAGGAGCGGCAGAAGGCGACCGCGGTGATGGCGTCCACCATCTTCCTCAGCTTCCCGATCGGGCCGCTGGTCGGTGGCGCCCTGCTGGACAACTTCTGGTGGGGCTCGGTGTTCCTGATCAACGTGCCGGTCGTGGTGTTCGCCCTGATCGCGGTGGCCTTCCTGATGCCGGAGTCGCGCAGCACCGAGCGGCCGCGGCTGGACCTGGTGGGCGTGCTGATCTCCAGCGCGGGCCTGATCGCGGTGACCTACGGCTTCATCAAGGCCGGGCAGGATGGCTGGACGGACCCGGCCGCGCTGGGCACGATCGCGGCCGGCGCCGTGGTGCTGGCCGGGCTGATCGGCTGGGAGCGGCGGCTGACCGCCAGCAGCATCCAGCCGGCCACCGGGCCCGGGGGCCGGGCCCGGGTGCGGCCGCTGATCGAGTTGCCGCTGTTCCGCTCGGCCGGGTTCGCCTGGGGCACGATCCTGGCCACCCTGGTCTCGTTCGCGATGTTCGGGATCCTGTTCGCGATGCCGCAGTACTTCCAGGCCGTGCACGGGGTGAACGCGCTGCACAGCGGCCTCGAGCTGCTGCCCATGATCGGCGGCATGCTGGTCGGCATGATCGGCGGGACCCGGCTGCAGAGCCCGCGCAAGGACGAGGCCGGGAACCCGCGCGAGCCGCTGGCCACGGCCCGGTCCATGGTGGCCATCGGCTACACGGTGATGGCTGTGGGGCTGGCGATCGGCGCGTTCACCAAGACCGGCAGCAGCACCGGGTTCACCGCGGCCTGGTTCGCGGTGGCCGGGCTCGGCCTGGGCCTGGCCATGCCGGCCGCGATGAACGCCGCGCTCGGGGCGCTGTCCGCAGAGCGCAGCGGCGGGGGGTCCGCGCTGATCACGGCCATGCGCCAGGTGGGGGCCACGATCGGGGTCGCGGTCCTGGGGACGATCTTGAACAACGTCTACCAGAGCCACCTGACCGGGGCCGGCCTGCCCACGGCGCTGACCGATGCGGCCAAGAACGGCGTGGAGGCCGGCGTGACCGTGGCGCAGCGGGTGCACTCGGCCGCGCTGCTGACGGTGACGCGGGACTCGTTCGTGCACGGGCTGGACGTCATGCTGTGGGTGTGCGGTGGCATCGCACTGGCCAGCGCGCTGCTGGCGGTGGCGTTCCTGCCCCGCCGGACCCGCCGCGACACCGCCGCCCAGCCCGACACGACCCTGGCCACTACTGATGAATCACCAGCCCAGCGGGCAGAATTGGGACTATGAGCGAGACAGTGAGCCCTGCTTCCGGGGAGCCGGCCGGCCTGCGTGAGCGGAAGAAGGCCCGGACCCGGGCCGCCATCCGCCAGGAGGCGCTGCGGCTCTTCCGGGAGCAGGGCTACCAGGCCACCACGGTGGAGCAGATCGCCGCGGCGGCCGAGGTCTCGCCGAGTACCTTCTTCCGCTACTTCCCGACCAAGGAAGACGTCGTCCTGCAGGACGACATGGAACCGATGCTGATCGAGGCCCTGGAGCAGCAGCCACGGGAATTGGGCATGGTCGCCGCCATCCGGGCCTCGATGCAGATCGTGTCGGCCGGCCTCAACGAGGAGCAGTGGGACCGGCTCCGGCAAGCAGCCGAGCTGGGCATGACCGTGCCCGAGATCCGGGCCCGGGCCATGGACGACTTCTCCCGCACGGTCACGATGATGGCCGAGGCCATGGCCAAGCGCACCGGCCTCAGCCCGGACGACCTGCGGGTCCGGACCGCCTCGGGGGCGATCTTCGGCGCCATCATGGCCGCCACCGCGCCGTGGGACAACTACAAGGGTGACCAGATCAACGCCAACCTCTTCCAGCGCGTCGACGAAGCCCTGGCCGTCCTGCAGGAAAGCCTCAGCCTCTTACCTCAAGCACCTCCCGCCTGCTACGGGCTGGCCGGTGCCCAGCGGGCGGACCGCTCGCTAGCTCAGTCGAAGGTGACGGTGAGCTCGGCGATGAGGTCACCGCTCCAGGACAGGGTCATGGTGCCGGTGCCGCCGTGGTCCCAGGCGAACCAGAGTTCGTCGACGTTGCCGGAGGTGACGGCGCGGCTGATGGTGAGCGTGTCTGACGGCGGCTGGGCCGCGTAGCCGGCCGCGATCGCTTCGCGCCCGGCGAACGGGCCGGCCGGTACGCCGACGAACCTCATCGTCGCCTCGGGGGCGAAGCGCTCGGCAAAGGCCGCCCAGTCACCAGACCGGACACAGTGGTTGAAGGCCGCGACGTGCTCAGCGGCCCGCGGGCTGATCCGTGCTTGGCTCATCTCGGCTCCGGACATTAGCTAGAGGGCTGCGCCCAGTTTTGTGCACCTGCTGCCCAATGCCCAAAACTGGGCGCAGCCCCGAGTCTGGCGGACTGATGGAATATTGAAAATTCAAGTATCGTTGGGTGGGCATCGTATCCGGGAGACTGGGAGGGCGGCGGGTCCCGAGGTTGAGCGGGACCGGCCCCCGAGGAGGAGGACAGATGCCAGCCGTCACCGTCGAGGACACCCTGGTCCTGCCGCGCGTCGCCGAGCCGGACGCGGGCACCGCGGCCGAGCGCCCGGTGCGCACCGTCACCACCGCGCCCCAGGGCTACGAGGGTGAGGGCTTCCCGGTCCGCCGGGCCTTCGCCGGCGTGGACCTGCAGCAGCTGGACCCGTTCATCCACATGGACCAGATGGGCGAGGTCGAGTACGCGCCCGGTGAGCCCAAGGGCACGCCGTGGCACCCGCACCGCGGGTTCGAGACCGTCACCTACATGATCGACGGCATCTTCCGGCACCAGGACTCCAACGGCGGCGGCGGACTGATCACCAACGGCGACACCCAGTGGATGACGGCCGGGGGCGGGATCTTGCACATCGAGGAGCCGCCCGAGGAGGTCGTGATGAAGGGCGGCCTGTTCCACGGGTTCCAGCTCTGGGTCAACCTGCCCGCCTCGCTGAAGATGACCACCCCGCGCTACCAGGACATCCGGGCTGGTCAGGTGCGGCTGCTCAGCTCACCGGACGGCGGCGCGCTGCTCCGGGTCATCGCGGGCGAGCTCGGCGGCCACCAGGGCCCGGGCGCGACCCACACCCCGATCACGATCGTGCACGCCACCTTGTCCCCCGGGGCTCAGGTGCGGCTGCCGTGGCGCCAGGATTTCAACGCCCTCGCCTACGTGCTGGCCGGCTCGGGCACGGTGGGCGCGGACCACCGGCCGATCAGCGCCGGGCAGCTGGCGGCGTTCGGGCCCGGCGACGTCCTCACCGTCGGGGCGGGCCAGCGGCAGGACGGTCCCAGCGACCAGCTGGACGTGCTGCTGCTGGGCGGCCAGCCGATCCGTGAGCCGGTGGCGGCCTACGGGCCGTTCGTCATGAACACCCGCGCCGAGCTGGTGCAGGCGTTCGAAGACTTCCAGGCCGGGCGGCTGGGCAGCATCCCGGCCGAGCCCGCCCAGGTGCCTGCCGAGCCGCACCCCGGCCACGACGTGCTCTGACCAGGCCGGGCTAGCTGGGCAGGCGGGTCAGGCGCAGGGCCAGCACCGGGCAGCCGTTGACGGCCCGGCGGGCCTGCCGCTCCAGCGCGGGCGGCACCGGCCGGGGGTCCAGCAGCGGGTAGCCCCACTCGTCCAGGCTGATCATCTCGGGCAGCAGCTCGGCGCAGGCGCCGTGCCCCTCGCACTCGATGGGGTTGACCCGCAGCTGCTTGGCCGGACCCGCCCGGTGCGAGCTGGCCTGGGGCGAGCCGGGCACGTCAGCTCCAGTCTTCATCGCGCACCGCCACTTCGGCTGGCAGGGGCAGGAAGGGCCGCCGGCTGGCCGCCGTGCACAGGCCCTCTTCGTGGCGGCGCAGCTCGGCGGAGAACACCGCGAGCGCGCTGCGGACGAACCGGGCCGAGCCGTCCGGGTGCGAGCACGCACCCCGGCCGGTGACCAGCCCGGCCCAGCGCTCCACGTTCGCACGGACCTGCGGGCCGGGCCGCGGCCCGGCCAGCTCGGCCAGGCCCTCGGCGATGCGGGGCAGCCCGTTGAGGCACGGCCCGCACTGGCCCGCGGACTCCAGGGCCAGGTACCGGACCACGCGGGCGGTCTCGGCCAGCCCGCACCGGTTGGCGGGCAGCGCGGCGATCACCCCGGCCCCGAGGATGCCGCCGGTCGCGGTCATCGACGTGTTGTCCAGGGTCAGCTCGGCCGCGCGGACGGCCGGGACCCAAGTGCCGTGGTAGCCGCCGATCAGCACCGCGCGGGCCTCGCCGTCCAGGCCGTGTGCGCCCAGGTCGGCTCCGATCAGCTCGGGTAGCGGCGTACCGATGGCGGCCTCGACGATCCGGGTGCTTCCGTCGGCGTGGTGGATCGTGCAGAGCATGCTGCCCGGCTCGGCGGCGGTGCCGAGCTGGCGGAACCACCTCGGCCCGAACCGGGCCACCAGCGCGATGTGAGCCAGCGTCTCCACGTTCTGGACCAGCGTGGGCGCGCCGCCGACCCCGCGCGCGAAAACCCGGGGCGAGGCGTAGGTGGGCAGGGCCAGACCCCCGTTGAGCAGGTTGACCATGGCGGTCTCCTGGCCGGCCAGGAAGCGGGGCGGGGCGGACGCCAGCCGCACCGGCACCCGGTCGATCCGGGCCGACCAGCGCTCGGACAGCGCCCGGCGCAGCGACTCGCCCAGCGGCCCGGCCTCCACCTCGTGCACGTACAGGGCGGCTTCGGTGGCCCCGACCGCTTCGGCGGCCAGCTGCAAACCGTCCAGCACCAGGTGCGGGGCCAGCCACAGCAGGGACATGTCCTTGTTGCTGGCCGGCTCACTCTCGGCCCCGTTGCCGACCACGAAGGGCTGGCCCCCCGCCCCGGCCACCGCGGCCATCTTGCGGTGGACCGGGAACCCGGCCCCGCCGCGGCCGGTCAGCCCGGCCGCTTCGAGGTCACCGATCAGCTGCAGCCGTGCGTTGCGATAGGGAACGAACCCGTGCCGGGCCAGGTGATCGCGCAGGCCTTCGGGCACGTTGACGGAGGGCGGCAGCAGCCGGGGCAGACCGCCCGGGCGGAACCCGGGACCGGGCGCCTGGCTCTGCGGGACGGACATGGTGGGCGCGCTCATTCGGCTTCTGCTTTCACGAGACGGCAGTCGGTTTCCGCGGACCCCCGGGGCCGGGTCCGGGCTGGCTCCGGCTCTGGAGCGAGCGGTTCTTCCCGGGCCGGCCGGAGGCGGCGGCCAGCATCACGCTGACTCGCTCGGCCCGCGGCACCTCGCGGACCATGGACACCAGCCGCCAGCCCAGCGCGGCGGCCAACGCGGCCGCGCACACCACGGCCAGGGCCAGCAGCAGGCCACTCTGCAGGTCACTGCTGGCGCCGATACTGTGCGCGAAGGCGATCGGCCAGCTCGCGTAGGCCAGCCAGTGCACCGCCTTCCACACCCGGCGGCTGAGCCGGCCGCGGATCAGGCTGGTCACGATCAGGGCCAGCATCAGATCGAAGGAGATGGCCCCGAGTCCCAGCCAGAACCCCTCGTAGCCCGAAGTGAACGGGACCACGCCGGAGATCAGCGGGATGCTCACGTAACTGTCGAGCACCGCGGTGACCACGTGGATGACGATGAACACCACGGCCATCAGGGACAGGTTCCGGTGCAGGTTGGTCACGGCGAACCGGGGCAGGCCCGGCAGACGGCCCTGCCGGTTGATGAGGATGCCCAGCACCATCACCGCGGTCAGCAGGACCAGGGCGACCACGCCGGTGGCGCGGCTGATGTACCAGGGCAGGGTGCTGCTGGTGATCCCGTTCATAGCAGCCAGCCTGGCCGGCCGGGCCCATCCGAACCTGGACGCTGCCTCTGAGCTTCTGCTGAACGGGCCCGGGTGGCAATGCGCTCGGGGGCGCCCGGTTCAGCGACCGCCATCAGGAGCCTCCCGACGTGGCCTGGCCCGAGCCTGAGCTGGACGTCGGCGTCGACGACGGGCTGCCGAGACCGCTGCTGGAACTTGAGCTACTGGAGTTCGAGTTACTGGAGCTGGAGCCCGAGGAACCCGAGCTCGAAGAGCCGGAACCCGACGTGCCCGACGTGCCGGCGCTGCCGGAGCCGGAGCCGGTGCTGCCGGTGCTGGTCCCCGAGCTGCTGGACGTGGGACTGGTGGATGAAGCGCTGCTGGTGGTGCCGGGCAGCGCCAGCGCGACCGCTCCGGCCGCCAGCGCGCTGGCGACACCCACCGCGGCGGTGGTGGTGCTGATCCGGCCGCGGCCGCGCCGCCGTGCGGCCACGGCCCGCGACACGGTGTCTCGCTGAGAGCTGTCCATGATTTGAAGTTTCACCTTCCCCGCTGGGCAGCATCTCGCGGGAGTTTCTGAACTGCCTATGAGCGACCGCTTCACGATGCCTGCGAACCCCGCTACATTGACGGCAGGCGGTGGTGGGGAGATCAGCGCCTGCAGTTCGGTACGGCTTGACGGGTGGGCTTGTTCAACCGTCCGAAGAGGCCCCATCCTCGTTTTGACGTGCCGAAATCCGGGTAAATCAACCTGGGCCACTGGGGGGACGGTGGCGGAGAGGTACGACATGACAGCAGCTTCGGGCGACCAGCTGCCACCAGAAGAAAACAGAAACGAGGCCCAGACCGCTCATCCCGGCCCGCCGGTGCCGGGACCTCGCGAAGAGTTTCTCCGCTCAACCAGACAGCTGATGCGTGGTTCACGCGCCCTGATCACCGGCGGAAGCGGCGGGATCGGGCGGGTGATCGCGGTCGGACTGGCCAAGGAGGGAGTGGACGTCGCCATCGCCTACTCCCCCGACGAGCCACCCGAGGACGCGGCCCGCACGGCGACCCTGGTCGAGGAGGAGGGACGGCGCTGCGTGACCATGCGCGGCGACCTTTCTGACGAGGACACGTGCCGGGACGCGGTGAACCACGCCGTTTCCGAGCTGGGCGGGATTGACATCCTGGTCAACGTGACCGCGCTGCAGAGTGCGGTCACTGACCTGCAGGGCCTGGACGACCAGCGGTGGGAGCGGAGCTTTCGCACCAACGTCTTCAGTTTCTTCATGGCGACCCGGCGCCCCACGACCCACATTCTCCGGCGGCGCAAAGGGCGCCGGCGGCACGTCACTGAAGAGCTCATTCTCAGGAACCTGTAGTCCCTGAAAAGCTCGACGGAATCTCCGGCCGTTTAACGCCCCGGCGGCCACTCCCCAATTCAGCGCTTTCGCCTCTGTTACTGAAGGGGCATAAATCCCTTTTAACCCACAGAATCCGTTTCGGGACTTATGCGAACGTTTTCATCTGCTGTGGCGGCCGAGTCCAGGTGTGGCAGAGCGGGAGCTCGGCTGGAGCGGGAGCTCGGCCGGAGCGGGAGTCAGCGAGGGGGAGTTCGACCGGGGCGGCCGGCTCCGCTGGAATGGGTGGCTGGATCCGGACTGAGAACCGGAATGCGTGCAGTATGTGTCGTGATAGCGACAGTTTCCGCTCGCATTCCGGCCCTAGCCGGAGCGCCCCAGGCCTGCCTGGCACGATGGCTGCCATGACAGACCGCCGCAGCGAAGCGGCCGGCTTCCGGGCCGCTCGCGATCTCCTGCTCCGTCACCGCGCCGACTACGACGCCGCGCGGGCCGAATTCTCCTGGCCCGAGCTGGACGAGTTCAACTGGGCCCTGGACTGGTTCGACGTGATCGCCACCGAACATCCGGACCGGACCGCCCTGCGCATCGTGACCAGCCCGGGCGGCGGCGGCCCGAACGGTGAGCATGGCACGCGGATCAGCTATCGCGAGATGTCGCGCCGATCGGACCAGGTCGCCAGCTGGCTGCGGGACGTGGGGGTCCAGCGCGGGGACCGGCTGCTGCTCATGCTGGGCAACATCGCCCCGCTGTGGGAGGTCATCCTGGCCACCATGAAGCTGGGCGCGGTGATCGTGCCGACGTCGACGTTGCTCGGGCCGTCTGACCTGGCCGACCGGATCGAGCGCGGCGACGTGCGGCACGTGGTGACCGAGTCGGCCCACGTGCCCAAGTTCCGTGAGGTGCCGGGCGACTGGACCCGGATCGCGGTCGAGCCCACCGTGGGTGGAGCGATTGCCGAGGCCAGTGAGGCGAACGGGGCTGGCGGGGCGCAAGGGGCGCAGGGGACGCCTGCGCCTGCACCGGTGGCGGCTCCGGGGGCGGCTCCGGGGCCGGGGGCCTGGCTGGCTTACGCGGACTCCTACGGGGCCAGCACCGAGTTTGCCCCGGACGGGGTGACCCGGGCCACCGACCCGCTGCTGCTGTACTTCACCTCCGGCACCACCGCCCAGCCCAAGCTGGTCCAGCACACCCACGCCTCCTACCCGGCCGGGCACTTGTCGACCATGTACTGGATCGGGCTCCAGCCCGGCGACGTGCACCTGAACATCTCCTCGCCGGGCTGGGCCAAGCACGCCTGGAGCAACGTGTACGCGCCCTGGAACGCGGGCGCGACCGCACTGATCTTCGGTTATGACCGGTTCTCGGCCGAGCAGTTGCTCCAGGTGCTGGGCCAGGAGGGGGTGACCACGTTCTGCGCGCCGCCGACCGTGTGGCGGATGCTGATCCAGGCCGACCTGGCCAGCGCCGACGTGAGCGCGCTGCGCGAGTGCCTGGGGGCCGGGGAACCGCTCAACCCGGAGGTCATCGAGCAGGTCCGGCAGGCCTGGAACATCACCGTGCGGGACGGCTACGGCCAGACCGAGACCACCGCCCAGGTCGGCAACACCCCCGGCCAGCCGGTCCGGCCCGGGTCGATGGGCCGCCCGCTGCCCGGGTACGAGGTGACCCTGGTCGACCCGGTCAGCGGCGAGCCCGCGGCCGAGGGCGAGATCTGCCTGGACCTGAGCCGGCGGCCGCTCGGCCTGATGACCGGCTACCTGGGCAACCCGGAGCAGGACGCCGAGGCCATGCGGGGCGGCTACTACCACACCGGCGACGTCGCGGCCCGGGACGAGGACGGCTACATCACCTACGTGGGCCGGACCGACGACGTGTTCAAGGCCAGCGACTACCGGATCAGCCCGTTCGAGCTGGAGAGCGTGCTCATCGAGCACGAGGCGGTGGCCGAGGCGGCGGTGGTGCCGTCGCCGGACCCGGTCCGGCTGGCCGTGCCCAAGGCCTACGTGGCCCTGGCGGCCGGGGTCGTGCCCTCGGCCGAGGTGGCCCAGTCGATCATCGCGTTCAGCCGGGACCGGCTGGCCCCGTACAAGCGGCTGCGGCGGATCGAGTTCGCCGAGCTGCCCAAGACGATCTCCGGGAAGATCCGCCGGGTCGAACTGCGCCAGCAGGAAGCCGGGCGCACGGCGGGCGGGCCCCCGCCGGCCAAGGACCCGGACGGTATCGGCGGCTCCTTCCGGGCCGCCCCCTCCCCCCGCGGCACCACCGAGTTCTGGGAAGAGGACTTCAGCTGGTGACGTCGACCACGAACGTGCCCCGGGCCGTGTGCCCGTGGTACGTCACGGTGGCGGTGATGGTGGCCGGCCCGGCCGCCACGGCCCGCAGGACCGGGCCGCGGGCGCTCACCACGTCCGGACGGTCGCTGGTGTAGCGGACGGTCATCCCGGCGGGCAGCGGGGTGCTCTGCCCCTTGGTGATGTACCCGTACAGGCTCTGGTCGGACAGGGACACGGTGACCTGTGGCTGGATGCTGGACCCGGCCGGGAAGAACACCCGCTGGGCCACGCCGCTGGCCGCGTCGCCGGGCAGCACCGGCTGGACGGTGACCACCGAGGGCACCGGCCGCAGCGCGCCGCTGACGGTGATCAGGCCCTGCTGGGCGACGTCCGCGCTGGACGAGCCCAGCTGCAGGCCGTAAAGGCCGTCGTCGACCACGTACCGGCTGGTGCTCTCGTCGAAGAACGCCAGGCTCGGTACCTTGACCGCGAACGCCAGCCGCCGCGTCTGCCCGGGCGCCAGGGTCACCTTCTGGAAGGTCAGCAGCCGCTTGGCCGGGAGCTGTTGCGCCGCCGGGGCGTCCGGGGTGGTGGCGTAGAGCTGAGCGACGGTGGCGCCGGGCACCCGGCTGGTGTTGGTGACGTCGGCGCTGACGGTCACGGTGTCGTTGGCGTCGGCGCGGGAGCGGCTGACGGCCAGGTGCGAGTACCGGAAGCTGGCGTAGCTGAGCCCGTACCCGAACGGCCAGCTGACGGCGCCGGTGAAGTACTGGTAGGTCCGGCCGTCCGTGCTGGCCGTGGGGCGGATGTTGTAGTCGGTGATGGGGGGCAGCTGGCTGGCGTCGGCGTACCAGGTGAACGGCAGGTGCCCGCTCGGGCTGACCCGGCCCAGCAGGACATCGGCCAGGGCCGCGCCCTGGCGCTGGCCGTTGTAGGAGCTCCACAGCAGCGCCGGGCTGGTGCCCGCGAACGAGCTGGTGTCGACCTCGCCCATGGTCTCCAGGTAGACCACGGTGTCCGGGTTGGCCGCCTCGACCTGGCTGATCATCGCGGCCTGGGCCCCGGGCAGCGCCAGCGAGGTGCGGTCGTTGGCCTCCGACCCGGTGGTCTGGTCGGTGCCCGCCACGACCACCACCGCGTCGTAGTTCTTGGCCGCGGCCACCGAAGCCGGGTCGACCGTGGTCAGGGTGGCTCCGGTGGTGCCGCCGGTGACGCCCGGGTACCAGTCGACCTGGGCCTGCGGGTCGATGGCCTGCACCGCGGCCTTGAGTCCCTGGTAACTGTCCACGTTGTTCGCGGTCCCGGAGGCGGCCTGGATGCTGGAGTAGCCACCCAGGTACAGCGACTGCGGGTGCGCGTAGTAACCGATGACCGCGAGCTTGTACGGGCCCGAGTGCGGGATCTTCAGCGGCAGCAGGGGGCTCTGCGCGCCGCCGGGCCCGGCGGCCGGCGAGTTCTTCAGCAGCACCAGGCTCTGGTCGGCACTGTGCTGAGCCTGCGCCAGCCGTTGCGGGGTCTCGGTGATCGCGTGGTTGGCGTCGCTGTTGACCCAGGTGGTCCCGCCCAGCTCGGCCCGGGCCCGCGCCACCCAGGGCACCTCGGACTCGGCGTCGAACTCGCCGGTCTCGATCCGGGCCGTGAACAGCCGCACCACCGAGGTGTCGACGTCCCCGATGTTGTAGGTGTCGGTCAGCGTCTGGATGTTCTGGGTCAGCGCGGTGGGGATGGTGTTGCCGTAGTCGTAGCTGTCGTGGTACCCGGCGTTGCAGTCCAGGTCCTCCCCGGCCGAGTTGGCGTAGGCCGAGCGCGTGTACTGGTTCACCGGGGTGGACGAGTTCGGCGGCACCCAGTCGTGCCCGGCCTGCATGATGTAGATGGCGTCGCAGTCCGAGGTGAAGTAGCCGCCGAAGCCGAACGTCTCCCGGGCCAGTTCCTGGGACAGCTGCACGTTGGCCGGCGACGGGATGCCGTTGACCTCGTTGTACGAGCTCATGATCGAGCCCGGGTGGCTCTGGGCGATGATCTCGGCGAACTGCTTGGTGTAGTACTCGCGCAGCGTCCGCTGGTCCATGTTGGAGCTGCCGGTCAGCCGGCTGTCCTCGGTGTTGTTGGCCGCGAAGTGCTTGAGCGTGGCCAGGGCCTGGTAGTAGCCGTGCGCCGACGGCGGCAGCTGGCCCTGCGGGGTCTCGCCCTGCAGGCCGTCGACGTACTGCGAGGCCAGGTCGGCGGTGAGGTTCGGGTCCTCGCTCCAGGTTTCGTCGTTACGCCCCCAGCGCGGGTCGCGGGACAGGTTGACGGTGGGGGCGTAGAAGTCCAGGTTCTCGGTGTTGCCCGGCGACACCTCGCGGGCCTCGGCCCCGATCTGGCGGGCCTCGTCGTAGACCAGGGCGGGGTTCCAGGTGCTGCCCATGGACAGGTCCGACGGGTACGACGTGGTGTTGGTCAAGGTGGTGGCGTTACCGCTCGGGGTCAGGGTGGACGCGTTCACGCCGTGGTTGGACTCGTTCCACCAGCCCCAGGCGGCCACGCCCAGGCTCGGGATCGCGGGGGCCTGGCTGCTGTCCATCTGCGCGGCCTTCTCGGCCGTGGTCATCCGGGAGACCAGGTCAGCGGCGCGCTCCGCCGGGCTGTAGGCCCGGTTCAGGTAGATGGGCACGGTCTGGGCCTCGGCCCGGGCGGCCGGATCGCCGGGTCCGCCCTGGGCGGGCAGAGTGGCCAGCAGCGCGGCCGGAACCGCGACCGCCACCGAAGCCGCCATCGCCACGTACCTGACCGCCCGGACGGACCGGAAGCGCAGACTACCGAAACTCATCAGGCCTCTTCCCGGGCCGCACCGCCGCGATGCCGCCATCAGCCGGAGGACAGCGGGTCAGCGCCCCGACGTGCTCGGGCAAGCCCGCGATATCACCAAGCTACGAGCGCAATTCACCGGAAGTCAACGATCTAATGTTCGAAAGTTTCCGATACTCCGTCGGCGCCGGGGGGAGGGGCGCGCGGGTGGTGGCTGCGGGCGGCGGGTCAGCTGGTGACGTCGGCGCTGGTCAGGCGGGCCCAGGCCAGCGAGCCGGCCAGCACCAGGTAGACGGCGAACGAGAGCAGGCCCTTGAGCAGGGTGCCGCCGTCGATGGGGACGCGCAGCAGCGCGTCGAACGTCGTCCACCAGTGGGTCGGCAGGTACGGCTGGATGACCGCGAACTGGGGCACCTGGTCGGCGACCTCGCTGGCCACCACGAAGATGGCCAGCGCCGCGATGGCCCCGATGGCGTGCTCGGTGAGGGTGGAGAAGGCCAGGCCGATGGCGCCCAGGGCGGCCATCCCGGCCGAGACGTAGAGGGCGACCAGGACCAGCCGGAGGATGCCCTCGGCCAGCGAGACGGTGGTGCCCGACAGCAGGGTGACCGGGCCGATGGGGAACAAGATGACCCCCACGATCAGGGCCACCGCCGCGACCTCGAACGTCACGGCCAGGGCGAACACCACGATCGAGGCGTACTTGACCGCGAGCAGCCGGGTCCGGCCGGACGGCACGGCCAGCAGGTAGCGGAGCGTGCCGTAGCCGGCTTCGCCCGCGATCGAGTCGCCGGCGATGACCGCCACCGCCACCGGCATGACCAGCGTGAGCAGGATGCTCAGGGCGATGAAGCTGAGGAAGATGCCGTTGCCGGTGAGCTGGGTGACGAAGGCCAGGCCGCCGTTGCCGCCCCCGCCGCTGTGCGGGTGCGAGGCCAGCCGCAGGCCGACCCCGATGAGGATGGGGAACAGGCCCACCACGCCGAGCAGGATCAGGTTGCGGCGGCGGCCGAACACCCACCGCAGCTCGGACCGGAAGAACCGCAGCCAGGCCCGGGCCGCCCCGGGCGCGGCGCCGTCCGCGGGAGCGGGGAGGGTGCCGGCCGGGCCGGTGATCGCGGTGTCAGCCATCGACGTCGTACCCCTCTCCGGTCAAGCCGACGAACAGGTCTTCCAGCGACGGGGACAGGACGGCCAGGCCGCGGACCCCGACGCCGGCGTGGACGAGATCGGCACAGATCTTTTCCACCGGGAAGTCGCCCAGCTGGGCGCTGACCTCGGCCTCGGCCACCTGCGGGTCCGGCAGCCCGAGCTGGCGCAGGACCGCGGCGGCGGCGGCCGGGTCACCGGTCTCGACCCGCACCCGGGCCGAGCCGGTCAGGCGCAGCTCGTCCAGCGAGCCCTGGAACACCAGCCGCCCGGTGCGCATCACGCCCACGTGCGAGCACACCTGCTCGACCTCGGCCAGCAGGTGCGAGGACACGAACACGGTGACGCCGTCGGCCGCGATCTCCCGGATCAGGGTGCGGACCTCGCGGGTGCCCTGCGGGTCCAGGCCGTTGGTCGGCTCGTCCAGGATGATCAGGTCGCGCGGCATCAGCAGGGCGGCCGCGATGGCCAGCCGCTGCTTCATGCCCAGGGAGTAGTTGCGGTAGCGCTTGCCCGCCGCGGCCAGCAGGCCGACCCGGTCCAGGGCCCCGTCGATGCGGGCGGTGGCGGTGCGCGGGCTGGCGGCGCGGTCGGCGGCGTCGACCCGGGCCAGGTTGTCGCGGCCGCTCAGGAACGGGTAGAAGGCCGGGCCTTCGATCAGCGCGCCGACCCGGGGCAGCACCTGGACCGCCCCGGACGGTATCGGGACGCCGAGCAGCTCGGCCTGGCCGCTGGTCGCGAAGGCCAGGCCGAGCAGCATCCGGATGGTGGTGGTCTTGCCCGACCCGTTGGGGCCGAGGAAGCCGTAGACCGACCCGCGCGGGACGGCCAGGTCGACGTGGTCGACGGCGACCTGGCCCCCGCGGAACTGCTTGGTCAGGCCCTCGGTGGCGACGGCCTGGGTCACTTGGCGAGCCCAGTCACTTGGTCACCTGGGCCGCGGCCGAGTAGAGCACCTGCGGGGTGACCGCTCCGACCAGGACCCGGCCGTTGTTGGTGATCAGCACCGAGATCAGGCTGGTCTTGATCAGCCGGCCGCTGCCCCACGAGCCGCTGACCGGGGTGGCCGACCTGATCAGCGCGTTGACGACCGCGCCGGTGTCGCCGCTCAGGCCGGCCCCGCTGGACGGGCGCTGGCCGATGGCCTTGGTCGTGTCGGTCAGGGCCGAGCCGGGCAGGTTGGCCACGGCCAGCCAGCCGCTGCCGATCGTCGCGCCGTCACCGATCTTCCGGTCGTGCTTGGTGGCGGAGCCGCTCTCGCCCAGCTGCTGGGTCTTGATCGTGGCCCCGGCGGGCGCGGTGAACGCGAAGTTGGCCGCGGCCGGCTTGACGAACGACACCGAGGTGAAGCCGATCTGCGCGGCCGGGGACTTGGCGCCCTTGGCGAACACCTGGACCCGCAGCGGGACGTCGCGGCTGGCGTCGACCGCGATCCGGATCTGGCCGACCAGCGAGCTGCTGCTCTTGGGGGCCAGCACCAGCTGGTAGGCGGCCTCGCCGGCCACGGTCACGTTGCTGTCGACCCGGACCGTGGTGGTCGGGCCGACCTGCTTCAGGACCTCGTTGGCGGCCTGCTGGGGGGTGAGCGGCGGGGCCTTCGGCTGGGTCTTCTGGGCTGCGCGCTTATCGGCGTGGGCCGGGATGACCACGTGGGTGACCGTGTTCTGGCTGCTCTCCCACACCCAGGCGTTGCCGCCGTTGCGGATGATGTCGCTCTCGCTCATGCTCTGCGGCACCGCGAGCCGGAAGTGCCGGGGGTCGGAGTACCAGATCCGGATCGTGTGCGACCCGGTCAGCAGCGAGGCCAGCGAGCCCGGGCTGCTGGTGCCGGGCAGCGACGGCAGCCCGAGCGAGGAGGTCTCGACCACGGTCCCGGTCAGCGGCGGGGTGGCCGGCTTGGCCGCCAGCGCGGCCAGCAACTGGGCCGGGGTCTTGGCTGGCAGCGACGGCGCGGCCTGCGCCACCGAGATCATCGATCCAGCCAGGACGCCCCCGACGACGACCACCGCTCCGGTCGGTACTGCCCACCGCGCCCGGCGGGAGAGCTGAGAGAGCTGCTTCATGACACCACCCGTACTAATCGTCCCCGTATCTGTCTACTCGCTACAGTGCCGCACCGGCGCTGAGGCCACGCTGAGAATGCTGTGTCAGCCCGCTCGCGCAGATAGGCCAGACTGGGACCGTGCGGGTGCTGGTGGTGGAGGACGAGCGGCGGCTGGCCGGCGCGGTCCAGCGCGGCCTGCAGGCCGAGGGGTTCGCCGTGGACCTGGCCTACGACGGGGCCGACGGGCTGCACCTGGCCCGGGAGGGCGCCTACGACGCGGTGGTGCTGGACCTGATGCTGCCCAGGCTGTCCGGCTACCAGGTGTGCGAGCGGCTGCGGGCCGAGGAGAACTGGGTCCCGGTGCTCATCTTGTCGGCCAAGGACGGCGAGTACGACCAGGCCGACGGGCTGGACCTGGGCGCCGACGACTACCTGACCAAGCCGTTCTCCTACGTGGTCCTGGCCGCCCGGCTGCGGGCCCTGCTGCGCCGCGGGGCCGCGCCCCGGCCGGCCGTGCTGCGGGCCGGTGACCTGTCCCTGGACCCGGGCACCCGGGTGGTCCGCCGGGGCGAGACCAGCATCGACCTGACCGCCCGCGAGTTCGCCATGCTCGAGTACCTGATGCGGCGGGCGGGCCAGGTGGTGCCCAAGTCCGAGCTGCTGGATCACGTGTGGGAGAGCTCGGACATCGGCGACCTCAACGTGGTCGAGGTCTACGCCGGTTACCTGCGCCGCAAGATCGACGCGCCGTTCGGGCGGTCCGCACTGCGAACGCTGCGCGGGGCGGGCTACCGGCTGGCCGCGGACGGCGGCTGACCGGTGCTCGGGCTCGCCCGCTGGTGGCGGCGGCGGAGCCTGCGGGCCCGGCTCACGGTGACCGCCGCGGCCGGGCTGACCGTGGCCCTGACCGCGCTGGCCGTGCTGCTGATCACCACCCTCAGCCTGACCCTGGACCGCGGCCTGGACGTGTCGGCCCGGCAGACCGCCCAGGAGGTGGCCGCGCTGGTCGACGCCAACCGGCTGCCCAACCCGGTCCCGGTCGCGGCCGGCACCGCGGTGGTGCAGGTGGTGGACGCCGACGGGCGGATCGTGGCCGCCTCGCCCGGGGCCGACCGGCTGGTCCCGCTGCTGCCGGACGCGCAGGCGGCCGCGCTGGCCCGCAGCCACGCCGGGGTCGAGCTGGACGGGCGGCCGCTGGGCCTGCCGGAGCTGCTGCGGGTGGTGGCGGTGGCGGGCAAGCACCGGGAGACGGTCATCGCCGCCGTCTCCGACGACGCCGTGCACGACACGCTGACCACGGTGTCGCACATCCTGCTCATCGGCACGCCGCTGCTGCTGGCCCTGCTGATCTGGGTCAGCTGGCTGATCACCGGATCCACGCTGCGGCCGATCACCGCCCTGCGCCGGGGGGCCGAGCAGGTCACGGCGGCGGCCGGGTCCCGGCGGCTGCCGGTCCCGGAGGCCCGGGACGAGGTGTACAGCCTGGCCGTGACCCTGAACGACATGCTGTCCCGGCTGGAGGAGGCCCAGCAGCGGCAGCGGCGGTTCGTCTCCGACACCGCCCACGAGCTGCGCAGCCCGATCGCCAGCATGCGGGCCCAGCTCGAGGTGGCCCTGGATCACCCGGACAGCCAGCAGTGGGAGGAGACCGGGCGGGACGTGCTGGCCGACACGCTGCGGCTGTCCCGGCTGGCCGAGGACCTGCTGACGCTGGCCCGGCTGGAGGAGCGCGGCCAGGAACGCGACTCCGAACGTGGCGGCCAGCCCGCCGGGGCCGGTGGCCCGGTGGACCTGGCCGAGCTGGTGGCCGGGATCCCGGCCGGGTACGCCCAGGCCCCGGTGCGGGTGGTGGCCGACGCCCCGGCGCCGTGCCTGGTGACCGGGGACGCCGACGCGCTGCGCCGGATGCTGGTCAACCTGGTCGACAACGCCGTGCGCTACGCGCGCAGCCAGGTGACGGTGGCCGCCCGCCGGTCCGGTGACGCGGCGCTGGTCACCGTGACCGACGACGGGCCCGGCATCCCGCCGGACCAGCGCTGAGCGGGCGTTCGAGCGGTTCACGACCCTGGATGACGCCCGGGCCCGGCCGGACGGGGACGTCAGCGGGGCCGGGCTGGGGCTGGCCATCGTCCGGGCCACCGCCCACGCCCACGGCGGCCGGGCCTGGCTGGAGGACGCCGGCCCGGGGTTGCGGGCCACGGTCCGGCTGCCGCTGGCCCCGGCGACCGACTATCTTGTGTAGTTGTCGGGGCCGCGGTCGAACGGAAGGTGGCGCCATGCCGGCTGGATGGCGGGAACGGCGGGACCGCGCGCGCCGGGCCCTGACCGAGCACAAGGTCACGACGGCGGTGTTCGGGACCAGCCTGGCCGCGATCGTGGCCCTGGGGATCGTGGCCGGGGTGTCCAGCCCGGGGCAGGCCCGCCGGTCAGGCTCCGGCTCGGAGGCGGACACCGGCAGCAGCGTCAGCTCGGCCCAGGCCGCCACCGGGAAGCAGGCGCCCGCCTTCGACCTGGCCGCGCTGGGCGACTCCGGGGCCCACGTGTCGCTGGCCGCCTACGCCGGGAAGCCGGTCATCGTGAACTTCTTCGCGTCCTGGTGCGGGCCGTGCCGCCAGGAGACCCCGCTGATGGCGCGGTACTACACCTCGGCCCGCGGCACGGTCCGGGTCATCGGGGTCGACACCAACGACAGCCGGACCGCCGCGCTGACCTTCACCAGGCACTACGGCGTGACCTATCCGGTGGCGTCCGACCCGGCCGCCACCACCGCGGGCGCGTTCGGGGTGTCCGGGCTGCCGCAGACGTTCTTCCTGAACACAAAGCACCAGATCGTCGACCGGGTCTACGGTGCGGTGACCCAGGCCGCGCTGGCCAAAGGGGTCACGCTGATGGACCAGCCAGCGGCGGCGGGCAGCTAGTCAACCAACCTTCCATTGATATATATCGAAGGTCGGTCGACTCAGACCCGGGATGCAGGACGGCGGCCACGGGCGTAGGTCCCGACCGCCCCGGTCAGGCCGAAGGCCACCGCCCCGTGCCACAGGCCCGCGAAGACGGGGCCGACGATGCCGCCACCGAGCAGGACCGCCAGCACGAGCACGATCGCCGCGCAGGCCGCACCGGGCAGCAGGGCGAAGCGCCACGGGTTGGCCCGGGCCCAGCGGATGGCCCGGGTCGAGCGCTCCCGCAGCAGCGCGCCGGACGCCGCCACCACCATGAAGGCCAGCACGCCGAGGGCCAGCGCGTCGCTGAGCCCGCCCAGCCCGAAGTGGCCGGCGATCACGTGCCAGCCGAAGTCCCCCAGGGTGACCACGCCGCCGGTCACGGCGGCCCCGGTCCACGGCGCCTGCGACATGGCCGCCGCCGACACCGACGTCTCGTCGCGCCGGTTCAGGCCCGGCTCGTTCATCTGCGTGGGTGTGGACATCTCAGCCCCCTAGCCTGCGAAAACACTTGTCCCCGAACTCGCGTTATATCGCGTTATCGGTAGCTTACCATGGGCCTGTGACCGGGTATGCGGCATGATCATCACCGATGGATCCGAGCCCTTCCTGCGAGAAGCCTGAGGAAGTGTGCAGAATGCCGCCCGCTACGGGGAAGGAAAGGGACGAGAGCGGACGGCCGAAGGCGATGAGGATGCAGGACGACGAAACCGGCAGCGGCGCGGACCCGGGGGCCGAGGGCGAACCCCACGACGTCAGCAGCGAGGTCAGCGCGGTGCCGCCGGACACGGGGCAGCCGGACGTGGGGCAGCCGGAGGCGCGGCCGCGGCGGCGGGGCCGGATGGTCGTGTACGCGGTGGTCGTCCTGGCCGCGGCCGGGCTGGGCAGCGCGGCCGCGATCGGGCTGACCAGCAGCACCGGCACCCCGGCCACGGGAGTTTCGTCGCACCAGGTCCCCGGGCCGCAGAACAACGTGGCCGACGGCCACTCGCTGCGCACCGCGGCGGTGGCGGCCAAGGTCGACCCGGGCGTGGTCGACATCGACGCCTCCATCGCCTACTCCGGGGGCACCTCGTCCGAGGGCACCGGGATGGTCATCAGCCGGAACGGCCTGATCCTGACCAACAACCACGTGATCAACGGCTCCAGCGACATCCACGTGCGGCTGGTCATGGCGGGCAAGCGGATCCCGGCGACCGTGGTCGGTTACGACGCCACCCAGGACGTGGCCCTGCTCAAGATCAGCGGGGTGCCGAACCTGCGGCCGGTCTCGGTCGGGAACTCGTCCCAGGTCACGGTGGGGACCGCGGTGGTGGCGCTGGGCAACGCCGAAGGCCAGGGCGGCCGGCCCCGGGCCGCCGCGGGCGTCGTCAACAGCCTGGACAAGACGATCAGCCCCACCGACGAGAGCACCGGCGACACCGAGACCCTGCACAACATGCTGCAGACCAACGCCGACATCGTCTCCGGCGACTCCGGCGGGCCGCTGGCCAACGGGGCGGGCCAGGTGATCGGCATGACCACCGCCAACGCGTCCAGCTCGCAGAGTTCGTCCTCGGTGCTGGGCTACGCGATCCCGATCAACACCGCGCTGGCGGTGGCCCACCAGATCGCGGCCGGCCAGCAGGGCGGCACCGTGCAGATCGGGGTGCCCGGCTTCCTGGGCGTCCTGGTGCCGCAGAGCAGCAGCAGCAACCCGCAGCAGCAGGCGGCCCAGCAGCGCCAGCAGGAACAGCAGCAGTCCCAGCAGGGCAGCGGGCCCGGGGCCAGCGACGGCAACGGGCCGGGCGGGGCCGGCACCAGCTGCGCCAACGACAACTCCGATACGTCGGTGCCGGCCACGATCGCGCCGGCCACCCGGGGAGCGCTGGTCGACGGGGTGCTCTGCGGCACCCCCGCGGTCAAGGCGGGCCTGGTCAGCGGGGACGTGATCACCACCGTCGACGGCCAGCCGGTGACCACGCCGGGGTCGCTGACCAAGACCATGGAGGGCTTCCGGCCCGGGGTCGAGGTCACGCTGGGCTGGCAGACGCCGGCGGGCCAGCACCAGACCGGCCGGATCACGCTGGCGGCCGCCCCGGCCAAATGACGACCCGGTCAGCGCGCGGCGTACGGCAGGATGGGACCCGGGGACTTCTGGGTACAGGACCGTTCGGCGCGGAGGGCGACATCTGTTCGTAACCTGAAGCGGGCATTCAGCTAAGCCTCAGGGTCGGCTGGCTAACTGGACATCGAAGCGGTAACCGGAGACCAGGACCGGTGCCGTGGGCAGAAACCGGGCGAGACCGCCTTGGCCGGTCTCTCAAGGCGAGGACGATACGGATGCAGGACGACCAGAGCGGTACCGGCAACGGACCGGGTGACGAGCAGTCGCCCGAGAACGGTGCTGCGCCGGGCGGCAGCGTGTCGCCCTGGCGGCGCCCGGACGACACCGCCTCCTTCGGCGATTCCGGGCACGGCGACACGGTGGCGTTCGGGCGGGGCGACGACTCCCCCGCTCCCGGGCCCCAGCCTGGTCCGGGCTACGGACAGCAGCTTCCGCCGGCCAGCTATGGTCACCCGGCCCCCGGGCACCCCGGCCAGGACCAGACTCCCGCCTACGGCCAGCCCGGCTACGGGCAGCCGGGTGCTTACGGGCAGCCGGGACAGCCTGGTCAGCCCGGCCAGCCGGCAGTACGGCCAGCCGGGGTACGGGCAGCAGGGTCAGGGCTACGGCCAGCCCGGCTACGGGCAGCAGGGTGCTTACGGGCAGCCGGGCCAGCCGGGCGCGGGCAGCCCGGTCAGGGTTACGGCCAGGGCCAGGGCTACGGCCAGCCCGGGTACGGGCAGCCGGGCTACGGCCAGCCGGGCCAGGGCAACGATTACGGCTCGACCGGCAACTACGGGCAGTACGGCGGGTACGGCTCACCCCCCGGCGGCTACGGCTGGGGCAGCCCGGCCGGCGGGTACGGCGAGCCGCCCCGGCGCCGGCGCCGCGGCCTGGCCGTCCTGGTCGGCGTGGCCGTGCTGGCCGCCGCGGCGGGCGCGGGCTCGGCGGTGGCGCTGAACAACAACAGCAACTCCACCGGCGTCTCCTCCAACGACGTCCCCAACCCGTCCAGCAACGGGAACGGCAACGGCAGCGTCAGCTCCAACCTGAACGACCCCGCGGTGGCGGCCAAGGTCGAGCCGGGGGTGGTGGACATCACCTCGACCCTGAACTACCAGCAGGAGACGGCCGAGGGCACCGGCATGGTGCTCAGCAAGGACGGCGTGGTCCTGACCAACAACCACGTGATCAACGGCGCCACCTCGATCAAGGTCACGCTGGTCACCTCGGGCAAGCAGTACACGGCCAAGGTGATCGGCTACGACGCCACCGACGACGTGGCCCTGCTCAAGCTGCAGAACGCCGCCAACCTGACCACGGTCTCGGTCGGCAACTCCTCCCAGGTCAAGCTGGGCCAGTCCGTGCTGGCCATCGGCAACGCGGGCGGTCAGGGCGGCAAGCCCACGGTGGCCCCGGGCATCATCAACGCCACCGACCGGACCATCACCGCCGGCGACGAGGGCAGCGACTCCACCGAGACCCTGCACGGGATGCTGCAGACCAGCGCCCAGATCCAGGCCGGTGACTCCGGCGGCCCGCTGGCCGACGCCTCCGGCAAGGTCATCGGCATGGACACCGCCGCCAGCAGCTCCAGCTCGACCTCGTCCAACACCTCGGTGATGGGCTACGCCATCCCGATCAACACCGCGCTGGGCATCGCGCAGAAGATCGCGGACGGCAAGGGCAGCAGCACCATCCACATCGGCCTGCCGGCCTTCATCGGGGTCGGGGTCAGCAGCCCGGCCCAGGGCTGCGCCACCGGCAGCGGCGGCTTCGGCTCGGGTGGTTCCGGCTCCGGTTCGGGTTCCGGCTCGGGCAGCGGCGGCCTCGGCGGGCTCGGTAACGGCTCCGGCTCCGGCTCGGGCTCCGGTTCGAGCACCGCGTCCGGCGCGCTGATCTGCAACGTCTACTCCGGCACCCCGGCGGCCTCGTCCGGGCTGAAGGTGGGCGACGTGATCACCGGCGGTCAACGGCAAGACGGTCGCCACCGAGAACGCCCTGACCCAGATCATGACCGGCTACAAGCCCGGCCAGACCATCAAGCTCACCTTCGAGACCGCGTCCGGCAGCTCGCAGACCGCCTCGGTCAAGCTGGTCGAGGGCCCGGCCAAATAGCTCCGGTCACCTGGCTTCGGCGAGTTGGCCGGAGGTCATCCCGAGCGCGGGCACCCGCCGACCCCAGGGTCGGCGGGTGCCGTGCGTTCCGGGGTGGTCAGGGCGTGGTCATGGGGTGGTCAGCCACCGGCGCAGGCGGGCCTCGCACTCGCCGATCCGGCCGATCTCCACGTACTCGTCCCTGGTGTGCGCGATCTCGGAGATCCCCGGCCCGTAGTTGACGGCCGGGATGCCCAGCTCGGCGAACCGGGCCACGTCGGTCCAGCCCAGCTTGGCCCGGGGCGCCCCGCCCACCGCGGCCGCGAACGACGCGGCCGGCCCGGCGTCCAGACCCGGGCGCGCGCTCGGGGCCGCGTCCACGATGGCCACGTCCCACCGGCCGAACACCTCGCGCAGGTGGCTTTTTGCCGCCGCGACGTCCCGGTCGGGGGCGAACCGGTAGTTGACCGTGACCACGCACCGGTCCGGGATGACGTTGCCGGCCACCCCGCCGCTGATGGCCACGGCGTTCAGGCCCTCGTGGTACCGGAGCCCGTCCACCTGGGGTTCGCGCGGCTCGTACCGGCGCAGCACGTCGAGGACGTCGCCCGCCTCGTGGATGGCGTTGCGCCCCATCCACGACCGCGCGCTGTGGGCCCGCTGGCCGGTAACGGTGATTTCGGCCCGCATGGTGCCCTGGCAGCCGCCCTCGATCTCGGCCCCGCTGGGCTCCATGAGCACGGCGAAGTCGCCCGCCAGCAGTTCGGGATGGCTCCGGCTGAGCCGGCCCAGGCCGTTGCGCTCGGCCTCGATCTCCTCGCAGTCGTAGAACACGTAGGTGACGTCGCGGGCGGGCTCGGGGACGGTCGCCGCCAGCCGCAGCTGGACCGCGACCCCGGCCTTCATGTCGCTGGTCCCGCACCCGTACAGCCGGTCACCCTCGACGTGCGACGGCAGGTTGCCCGCCAGCGGCACGGTGTCGACGTGCCCGGCCAGCACCACCCGCTCCCGGTGCCCCCGCTCGGTCCGGGCCACCAGGCTGTTCCCGAACCGCTGCACGCTGAGGTGCGCGAGGGGTCGGAGGGCCTCCTCGATCGCGGTGGTCAGCTGATCCTCGTCCCCGCTCACCGACGGGACATCCACGATGGCCGCGGTCAGCGCGGCCCCATCCACCGACAAGTCCAGTTCCACCCGGGCAGCCTAACCGTCCCCGGGGAGGGCGGTGGCGGCGGTGCGGAGGGCGGCCAGGACCGCGGAGACCGCCGGGCGGCGGACGCTGGCGGTGCGGGCGACCGCGTAGACCTCGCGTTTGGCGCCCGGGCCGGCCAGGGGGCGGACCGCGACCCGGCTCTCGCCGGCGGTCAGGACCAGACGGGGCACGATGGCCACGCCGATACCCCGGGCGACCAGGCTGAGGATGGTGCCCAGGCCTTCGAACTCCCACGGCACCGGGGACGCCGCGCCCGCCTCGGTGAGCAGCCGGTCGACGGCCCGGCGGGACGGCTCGCCTTCGGGGGCGGCCATCCAGGCCTCGTCCCGCAGGTCGGACAGGCCGGCCGGGCCGGTGCTGGCCGCGGCCGGGTGGGACAGCGGGACCACCAGCACCAGCGGGTCGCTGACCAGGTGGTAGTAGGACAGCATGGCGTCGCCGGGCACGGCCAGGCGGGCGGTCCAGTCGTCGACGATGGCCACATCGACCTCGCCCGAGCGGACCTGGCGCAGGCCCACCTCGCCCGCGGCCTGCCGCAGCAGCAGGGTGAGGTCGGGGTAGGCCCGCAGCCGGTTGGCCAGGTCGGGGGCGAAGGCCACCGCGGCCGACGGGAACGCGCTGACCACGACCCGGCCGGAGGGGTCGTGGGCCCGGGCCGACACCTCGGCCTCGGCCTCCTCGACCAGGGCCAGGATGCGTTCGGCGTAGTCGGCCAGCCGGCGTCCGGTGTCGGTCAGTTCGGCCCGGCGCGCGGTCCGGTCGAGCAGGGCCGCCCCGGCCTCGCGTTCCAGCGCGGCCAGCTGCTGTGACACCGCCGAGGCCGTGTAGCCGAGGGCGGTCGCGGTGGCCGTGATGCTGCCCCGGGCCGCGAACTCCTTCAGCAGGCGCAGGCGATGCAGGTCGAGCATAAGTAAATCTTAAGCTCTGCCCCAGAAATGACTGCTTGCCCTGATGGTTGGCAGCGGCAAAGCTGGTTAACCGTGACGTAGCGGTCACCATGGCCCCCCGCAGGCAGCGCCGCCAACGTCCGGGCCGCCGTATCCCGGTCGCCCGGGCCGCGCTCATGGCCCGCCGACACTGTCCGCCCGACGAAGGCCGGCTCCCCGCGGCAGGCCTCCGGCATATCCCGCAGCAAGGAGCACGTCCCCCATGGCCACGACCGCCATGCGCGTCGTCCTGCCCACCGTCCCCACCGATCACCCCGAGCCCACCGACCACCTTGAGCCCACCGGCCACCGGGACCGCGCGGACGACGACGAGGGACAACCCTCGGCGTTCGGCACCGTGGCCACGCTGCCGGCCACCCCGCCGGTGCCGATCGCCCTCTCCCCCACCCTGGCCGCCAACGAGGTGATGGCGGCCAGGGAACAGCGGGGCGAGCCCGTCCTGCCGATGGCCTTCGGCGAGGCCGGGCTGCCCGCGCACCCGTCGCTGCGGCTGGCCCTGGCCGAGGCCACCGGCCGCACCGGGTACGGCCCGGTCGCCGGGCAGGCCGCGCTGCGGGAGGCCGCGGCCGGGTACTGGCAGCGCCGCGGGCTGGACACCGACCCGGCCGCGATCGTGTGCGGGCCGGGCAGCAAGGCGCTCCTGTTCGGGCTGATGCTGGCCATCGGCGGGGACGTGGCCGTGCCCCGCCCCAGCTGGGTCAGCTACGCCGCCCAGGCCAGCCTGATCGGCGCGCGGCCGCATTTCGTGGACATCCGGCCTGGTCAAGGCGGTGTCCCCGACCCCGACCGGCTCCGGGACGTGGTGCGAACGGCCCGGGCGGCCGGCCGCCCGCTGCGCTCGGTCATCCTCACCCTGCCGGACAACCCCACCGGCACCCTGGCCGGCCCGGCCACCATCCGCGACCTGTGCCGGGTGGCCGAGGAGCACGACCTGATCATCATCGCCGACGAGATCTACCGGGACCTGATCCACGCCGAGCCCGCCTCGTTCACCAGCCCGGCCGCCATCGCCCCGGGCCGGACGATCGTGACCACCGCGCTCAGCAAGAGCCTGGCCCTGGGCGGCTGGCGGATCGGGGTGGCCCGGCTGCCCGGCGGCGAGGCGGCCCGGCCACTGCGGCAGCGGCTGCGGGACCGGCTGGTCGGCATCGGCAGCGAGATCTGGTCCGCGCCCGCCGCGCCGATCCAGCAGGCGGCGGCCTACGCGTTCAGTGACCCGCCCGAGCTGGCCGAGCGGATCGCGCTCAGCCGCCGGCTGCACCGCGAGGTGGCGCAGGCGGTGGCCCGGCGGTTCGCGGCCGCCGGGGCCGAGGTGGCACCGCCGGCGGGCGCGTTCTACCTGTACCCGGACTTCGGCCCGGTGCGGGACCTGCTCCTGGCCCGGCACGGCGTCCGGACCAGCGACGACCTGGCCGCCCGGCTGCTGCAGCGCTGGGGTATGGGGGTGCTGCCGGGCCGCGCGTTCGGTGAAGACCCGGGGGTCCTGCGGCTGCGGGTGGCCACCGGGCTGCTCTACGGCCAGACCGACCGGCAGCGGGAGACCGCGCTGGCCAGCGCGGCCCCGGCCGGGGTGCCGTGGATCGCCAGCGCGCTGGACCGCATCGAGGAGGTCCTCACCGCCCTCACCGGCTGAGCCTGGCGGGGTGGGGCCTTGGGCTGATGAGACTGCTGGGGCTCGTGGGGGCCGGGGCAATGGTGCCGCGGCCGCGGCCCCGCGGCCCCGCGGCCCCGGCGACACCGAACCGCATCGATCGCGCATTTGCAACGGTTCTAACCGCATCAAAAGCGCATTTGATGCGGTTCGGACTTCCGCGGCGACGGCCCGTTTGGTGGGCTCACGGTGAGCGGGCGCCGGATGAGCGGGCTCACCGTGAGCGGGGCGCCGGGTAAGCGGGCTCGGGTGGGCGGGTCAGGTTGACTCGCAGCTTTCGCCGTAGGTGAAGCCGGTCAGGGCGTCCAGGGGGAGCAGGTCGGGGAACTTGGGCGGGACCCCGTCCCCCGAAGACTTGTGCCGAAGCCGCCGCCGGACCCAGGGCACGGCGTACTCCACCGCCCAGCGGGTGTCCTGCTGGCGGGCATTCATCCAGGCCAGGCCGCGGTGGCCACGGTCGCGGGCCGGGGTCAGCCGGGACCCCAGCCGAGCCCCGAGCCGGGCCACGGCCCGGCGGCCGGCCTCGCCGCCGGCCGCCGCGCTGGCCCCGGCCACCGCGGCCGCCCCGGCCACCGGGCGCGGCACCTGACCGGGGAGGCCCGGTTCGGCCAGGGGCGCGCGCCAGTCGGCGGTCACCGGGACCCCGGCCGTCTCGGCCACGAACAGCGACACCCGGCGGTGACCCTCGGAGTTCAGGTGCAGCCGGTCCGCGCTCCACATCCGCCGGTCAACCAGGACCTTCATGGACCACAGGTCAACCAGGACGCAGTCCCGGGCGGCGGCGATCGTGCGCAGGTGCATGTTGTACACGGCCACCTTGCCCCGGAGCATCCGGATGACCGGGAACGCGCTGGGGTCGAACCCGGTGAACAGCAGGACCCGGCAGCCCGCCGAGCGCAGGTCGGTCACGGCCCGGTCGAAGGTCTGGGCCAGCTCATCCGGGTCGGAACCGGGGCGCAGGATGTCGTTGCCGCCGGCCGCGATGCTGACCAGGTCGGGCCGGAGCTCGACGGCCCGCGGCACCTGCTCGGCCACGACCTCGCCCAGCAGCTTGCCGCGGATGGCCAGGTTGGCGTAGCGCAGGCCCGGCTGGTCCGCGGCCAGCAGGTCCGCGAACCGGTCGGCCCAGCCCCGGTACATCCCGGTGGGGGTGCGGTCGTTCAGTCCTTCGGTGAAGCTGTCGCCCAGGGCGACGAAGGACCCGATGTTCTCGGTCGCTGCCCGTCCGTCCATATCTTCATGATGCCAGCCTGGTCGGGGTGCTCCCGGATGGGCAGACTGGTCGCATGACCTCACCGGTGACCTACACCGAAACACCTTCCCCGTCCTTCCTGTTCGACCTGGACGGCACGCTCATCGACAGCGTGTACCAGCACGTCATCGCCTGGCGGGCGGCCCTGGCCGACCTCGGGATCGACCTGTCGGTGTGGCGGATCCACCGGCGGATCGGCATGAGCGGCGGCCTGTTCGTGTCGGCGCTGCTGCGCGAGACCGGCCTGTCCATGACCAAGGAGGAGATCGACCGGCTGCAACGGGCCCACGCCGACGAGTACCGGGCCCAGATGGACTCGGTGCTCCCGTTGCCGGGGGCCCAGGACCTGCTCGGCTACCTGACCGAGCGCGGCGTCAAGTGGGCCATCGCCACCAGCGGCAACGCGGTCACGGCCCGGCCCGCGCTGAAGCTGCTGGGGCTGCCGGAGTCGACCCCGATGGTCACCCGGGACCTGGTCCGGCACGCCAAGCCGGATCCGGACCTGTTCCTGGCCGCGGCCGCGCTGCTGGGGGTGGAGCCGCGGCACGCGATGGTGGTCGGCGACAGCGTGTGGGACCTGCTGGCCGCGCGCCGGGCCGGGGCGCTGGGGATCGGCCTGCAGTCCGGCGGCTACGGCCGGGAGGAGCTGGAGCGGGCCGGCGCCTACCGGGTCTACAGCGACCCGGCCGATCTGCTGGCCCGGATCGACGAGGTCGGGGTGCGCGGCGAGGAATTCTGATCTGGTAGCCGCATGTGACCTGAGTTACGCGCTGGACTCTCTGGTGCATGGACGGAGTGAGCTTCCGCGAAATCCCCGTTAGGGAACCGTTCAGGGACGCCCCCGCGGGCCGATGGCCGGGTTCAATGGAAGGTGATCGGTACGAGGCAGGAGGCGAGTGGCCGTGTCCGCGGAACGGCGGGTCTTGGTTGGAGTACACGGTTCGTTGGGCAGCCTGCAGGCGCTGCGGTTCGCGACCGAGGAAGCCCGCAAGCGGGAGGCCCGGCTGGTCCCGATCCTCGCCTGGGTGCCACCCGGCGGCGACCTGGCCGAGCGGCGCCAGCCCGTGTACTCACTGCGCCACCTGTGGCGCGAGGCCGCCGTCGAGCGGCTGGAGGTCGCGTTCAACCAGGGCCTGGGCGGGCTGCCGGCCGGCCTGGTGATCGAGCCGCTGGTCATCCGCGGCCCGGCCGGGCCGGTCCTGGTCGACCACGCCGACCGGCCCGACGATCTCCTCGTGGTCGGCACCGGACGGCGGGGCGGGCTGCGGCGGTGGCGGCGTTCGGTCGGCCGGTACTGCCTGGCCCACGCGCGCTGCCCGGTGATCGCGGTGCCGCCCTCGGACCTGATGGAGGCGGCCAGCCGCGGCCTGCACCTGTGGCCGCGCAAGGACGGCGCGCCCGCCCTCGGCCACCCCGACGCCTGGCTCCGCCGCACCTCGTCCGGCTAGCGGCCCGCCCTCAGCGCCTGGCTGGCTCGGCGTCGTAGCCGCTGAGGGCGGGCGAGGCGGGTGGGCCATGGCTAGGGGGCCTCGGCCAGGCGGCGCAGGAGGGCGGCGATGGCGGCGCTGTCCAGCGCTCCGCCCGCCCGTCCCCGTCCGGGACGGCGGCGGGGGCGAAGAAGGCCTGGTCGGCTTGTTCGACGGCGGTGATGGCCTGGCGGGCGACGCGCTCGCCGGCCGGGGTGACCCGCAGACGGCGGGCGCGGGTGTCGTGGGGGTCGGTCTCGCGGGCCAGCAGGCCCTTGGCGGCCAGCTTGCGGACCACCTCGGAGGTCATCTTGACGTCGGTGCCGGCCTGGCGGGCCAGGGCCAGCTGGTTGGGCACCTGGCCGCGGTCGTTCAGCCACCAGGCGCAGGACAGCAGCACGAACTGCACGTGGGTCAGGTCCAGCGGGGCCAGCACGGCGGTGACCTGGCGCTGCCAGCGCAAGGTGGCGTGCCAGAGCCAGAAGCCCGGGCTGTAGCCGGGGCCGTCGATGGCCCGGCCGTCGCTGCCGCGGTCGCCGTTGGTCATGCCGCCGCGCAGGCCAGCAGGCCGTCCATGGCCTCGGGGAAGTCGGCGGTGATCTCCGGGCCCAGCTGCGGGCCCAGCTCGGCGGCGCCGTCGCCGGTGATCTCCAGCCGGTGCGTGATGCGGGTGCCGCCGCTGGCCAGCCGGGTCAGGGTGTGGCTGAACTCCAGCGTGACCGGGCCCAGGTCGGTCCGGTCGGCGTAGTACTCGGGCTCGGTGATGGCCACGATCGTGGACACGATCGGCTCCTGGCCCACCGGGGTCATCGCCACCCGGGTCCCGACCGCGAACGGGCCCTGCAGGGCGACCCGCTCCATCGAGGTGTCCCAGCGCGGCCACTGGTCCAGGTCGCGGAGCACGGACCAGACCGCCTCCGGGCTGACCGCCGTCTCCGCCGTGTGCTCATGAACCCACATCGCTACCACCCTCACGTTCAGCCGGCCCTCAGACGATGACCTTCCATATTCAACTGAAGGTCTGTGGACAGACTATCTACGTACAGATCATCTGTCGAGGGGGTGGGGCTACGAGGGCGCGAACGGGGGCGGGGCCGGGGGTTCCGCATGGGTTCCGTTAGGAAGCGGCGGGGGGCCGCATAGGTCGCGTTTGGACCGGCTTTTCGGGCCCGGAACGGCGGTTCTATAGCCATGGCCGGAGCTGAAACAGGGCTCTGAGTCTCATCCGAACTTAGGAGTGGCCGTGTCCGACGTGCTGTACGTGGCCGTCACGATTGTCGTCTTCGCCCTGCTGTTCTTGCTGGTCAAGGGGGTCGAGCGGCTTGAGCGCTGAGAACTGGGTCGGCCTCATCGCGGCCGTCATCCTCACCGTGTACCTCATTTACGCCCTCGTCCGGCCGGAGAAATTCTGATGAGCAGCTCCCTGGCGGGCATCCTGCAGATCGTGCTGCTGGTCGCCGCGCTGGCGGTGTGTTACAAGCCGCTGGGCAACTACATCGCCTACATCTTCACCAGCAAGAAGCACCTGAGGCCCGAGCGGGCCGTCTACCGGTTGATGGGCATCGACCCCGAGGCCGACCAGCGCTGGGGCACCTACGCCCGCAGCGTGCTGGCGTTCTCGTTGGTCAGCGTGCTGTTCCTGTACCTCATCGAGCGGATCCAGCACTGGCTGCCGTACTCCAACGGCATGGCCAACGTGAACCCGGTGACCGCGTTCAACACCGCGGCCTCGTTCGTGACCAACACCAACTGGCAGAACTACTCGGGCGAGTCGACCATGGGCTACGTCACCCAGATGGCGGGCCTGGCCGTGCAGAACTTCGTGTCGGCCGCCGTCGGCATCGCGGTCGTGATCGCGCTCATCCGCGGGTTCACCCGGTCGAAGACCGACCGGCTGGGCAACTTCTGGGTCGACCTGACCCGGGTCACGTTCCGGGTGCTGCTGCCGTTCTCGATCATCGGCGCGATCATCCTGATGGCGACCGGCGTGATCGACAACTTCAGCTCGACGCACCTGATCCACACGCTGGCCGGCGGCAACCAGACCCTGGTCGGCGGCCCGGTGGCCTCGCAGGAGGTCATCAAGGAGATGGGCAACAACGGCGGCGGGTTCTTCAACGCCAACTCGGCCCACCCGTTCGAGAACCCGAACCCGTTCAGCAACTGGTTCGAGATCTTCCTCCTGCTGGTCATCCCGTTCGCGCTGCCGCGGGCCTTCGGCAAGATGGTCGGCGACAACCGGCAGGGCTATGTGCTGGTAGCGGTCATGGCCGGGCTGTGGCTGGTCGCGGTGGGCGGCATCAGCTTCTTCGAGTGGCAGCACGCGGGCACCGCGCTGCAGGCCGCGGGCGGGGCGATGGAGGGCAAGGAGGTCCGGTTCGGCATCCCGGGCTCGTCATTGTTCGCCGGGTCGACCACCGTGACCTCGACCGGGGCGGTCAACTCGTTCCACGACTCGTTCACCGCGTTCGGCGGCGGCATCGCGCTGTTCGACATGATGCTGGGCGAGGTCGTCCCGGGTGGCGTCGGGGCTGGCCTGTACGGCCTGCTCATGCTGTCCGTGCTGACCGTGTTCATCGGCGGCCTGATGGTCGGCCGGACGCCGGAGTACATCGGCAAGAAGATCCGCCCGACCGAGATGAAGTGGGCCGCGGCCTACATCCTGGCCACTCCGTCGGCGGCACTGATCGGGGCCGCGCTGGCGCTGGGCTTCAAGACCCCGCGGTCGGTGATCTTCAACTCTGGCCCGCACGGGCTGACCGAGGTCGTCTACGCCTTCACCTCCATGGCCAACAACAACGGGTCGGCGTTCGCCGGCCTGGGCACGGCCGCGACCTTTTACCAGGTCACGGGCGCGATCGTCATGCTGGTGGCCCGGTTCGCGCCGGAGATCTTCGTCCTGGCCCTGGGCGGGTCGCTGGCCCGGCAGCAGCCGGTGCCCGCGAGCGTGGGCACGCTCGAGACCCACAAACCCCTGTTCGCCGGCCTGCTCGTCGGCGTGATCATCATCCTGGTCGGCCTGACCTACTTCCCGGCCCTCGCGCTGGGGCCGTTCGCTGAAGGGCTGCACTGATGTCCACCAATCCAGAAACCAACACCACGGGCAGCGGTGACACCAGCCCGCAGGGCGGTGTGGCCACCGTGGACGAGGCTGAGCGTCAGCCTCGCACCGCGCGCGAGCGCACGGACCTGGAGCAGCCCCGCCGGGTCGGCGGGGGCCTGCTCGACCCCAAGATGCTGTGGAAGTCGCTGCCCGACGCGTTCCAGAAGCTGGACCCACGGGTCCAGCTGCGCAACCCGGTCATGTTCGTGGTCGAGGTCGGGTCGGTGCTGACCACCTACTCGGCCATCGTCAACCCCTCGGCCTTCGCCTGGACGATCACCGCCTGGCTGTGGCTGACCGTGCTGTTCGCCAACCTGGCCGAGGCGGTGGCCGAAGGCCGGGGCAAGGCCCAGGCCGAGACGCTGCGACGGACCAAGCAGGAGACCGTGGCCCGGCGCCTGGTCGACTGGCAGCCGGGCCAGGGCGGTGCCGGCCAGGCCGGTCCCCGCGAGGAGGAGGTGCCCGGCGCCCAGCTGACCATCGGCGACTACGTGCTGGTCGAGCCGGGCCAGCTGATCCCCGGCGACGGTGACGTCGTCGAGGGCGTGGCCTCGGTGGACGAGTCGGCCATCACCGGCGAGTCCGCCCCGGTCATCCGGGAGTCCGGCGGCGACCGGTCCGCGGTCACCGGGGGGACCCGGGTGCTGTCCGACCGGATCGTGGTCCGGATCACCTCCAAGCCCGGCGAGACGTTCATCGACCGGATGATCGCCCTGGTCGAAGGGGCCTCCCGGCAGAAGACGCCGAACGAGGTGGCGCTGAACGTGCTGCTGGCCTCGCTGACGCTGATCTTCGTGCTGGCGGTGGTCACCCTGCAGCCGATGGCCTACTACTCCAACGCCCCGCAGAACCTGGTCATCCTGGTCGCGCTGATCGTGGCGCTGATCCCGACCACCATCGGGGCGCTGCTGTCGGCCATCGGCATCGCCGGCATGGACCGGCTGGTGCAGCGCAACGTGCTCGCCATGTCCGGGCGCGCCGTCGAGGCGGCCGGCGACGTCAACACGCTGCTGCTGGACAAGACCGGCACGATCACCATCGGCAACCGGGAGGCCAGCGAGTTCATCCCGGTCACCGGGGTGAGCGCGGAGGAGCTGGCCGACGCGGCCCAGCTGTCCAGCCTGGCCGACGAGACGCCGGAGGGCCGGTCGATCGTGGTCCTGGCCAAGAACCAGTACAACCTGCGCGAGCGGGACGAGGGCGAACTGCCCGGCGCGGAGTTCGTGCCGTTCACGGCCCAGACCCGGATGAGCGGGGTCAACCTGGCCGACGGCCGGGAAGTGCGCAAGGGCGCCTCCAGCTCGGTCCGCGAGTGGATCCGCGAGAACGGCGGGACTCCCCCGGC
This sequence comes from uncultured Actinomycetes bacterium, assembly GCA_963828445.1. Lineage (GTDB taxonomy): Bacteria > Actinomycetota > Actinomycetes > Streptosporangiales > Streptosporangiaceae > Bog-532. The sequence goes on along the minus strand of CAWHFP010000009.1, from coordinate 369,208 downwards.
CGAGCTCGGCCAGATCGTGGACAGCATCTCCGGCGCGGGCGGCACCCCGCTGGTGGTGGCCGACAAGAAGGACGGCACCGCGCGGGCGCTGGGGGTCATCTACCTCAAGGACATCGTCAAGCAGGGCATCGCCGAGCGGTTCCAGGAAATGCGGGCCATGGGCATCCGCACCGTCATGATCACCGGCGACAACCCGCTCACGGCCAAGGCCATCGCGGACGAGTCCGGCGTGGACGACTTCCTGGCCGAGGCCACCCCGGAAGACAAGATGGCCCTGATCAAGAAGGAGCAGGCGGGCGGCAAGCTGGTCGCGATGACCGGTGACGGCACCAACGACGCCCCGGCGCTGGCTCAGGCCGACGTGGGCGTGGCCATGAACACCGGCACGTCGGCGGCCAAGGAAGCCGGCAACATGGTCGACCTGGACTCCAACCCGACCAAGCTCATCGAGATCGTCGAGATCGGCAAGCAGATGCTGATCACCCGGGGCTCGCTGACCACGTTCTCCATCGCCAACGACGTCGCCAAGTACTTCGCGATGCTGCCGGCCATGTTCGCGGGCGTGTTCCCCGGCCTCGAGAAGCTCAACATCATGGACCTGCACAGCCCGCGGTCCGCGATCACCTCGGCGATCGTGTTCAACGCCCTGATCATCGTGGCGCTGATCCCGCTGGCGCTGCGCGGCGTGCGCTACAAGCCGTCCTCGGCCTCGGCCATGCTGCGCCGCAACCTGTGGATCTACGGCGTCGGCGGGCTGATCATCCCGTTCGCCGGCATCAAGATCCTTGACCTCATCATCATGAACATCCCCGGATTCAGGTGACAGACGTGAATCGTCTTCCTGCTCTTGTCCGCCAGCACATCGCGGCCTTCCGTGCTCTGCTCGTCTTCACCGTACTGTGCGGCATCATCTACCCCGTCGTCATGTTCGGCGTGGCCCAGGCGGCCTTTCACGGGTCGGCCAACGGCTCGCTGGTCACCTCCAACGGCAAGACCGTCGGGTCCAGCCTGATCTGCCAGGAGTTCACCGACGCCAAGGGCAACCCGCTGCCGCGGTACTTCCAGCCGCGGGCGTCCAACGCGGTGAACCCGGACTCCAAGACCGATTACGGCTGCGACCCGGGCTTCTCGGCCGCCTCCAACCTGGGGCCGAACAACCCGACGCTGACCCAGGAGGTCAAGCAGCGCCGGGCCGCGATCGCCAAGTTCGACGGGGTCAGCCCGGCCAGCGTGCCGCCGGACGCGGTGACCGCCTCCGCGTCGGGCCTCGACCCGGACATCTCCCCGCAGTACGCCGCCATCCAGGTCGACCGGGTGGCCAAGGCCCGTGGCCTCAGTGACGCCGCGGTCAAGGCGCTGGTCACCAAGTACACCCAGGGCCGCACCATCGGCTTCCTCGGTGAGCCCCGCGTCGACGTGCTCACGCTGAACATCGCGCTCGACAAGCTGTCGAAATGAGCTCAGTGCTGCTCGTGGAGGATGAGCCGGGCCTGCTCCGGGCCCTGCACATCAACCTGCGGGCACGCCAGTACGACGTGATCACCGCCGTCGGCGGACGGGAGGCGCTGGCCACCGCGGCCCAGCGCCCCCCGGACGCGGTCATCCTCGACCTCGGGCTGCCCGACATCGACGGGACCGAGGTCATCGTGGAGCTGCGGCGCTGGTCCAGGGCCCCGATCATCGTGCTGTCGGGCCGGGCCAGCCCGGGCGACAAGATCGGGGCCCTCGACGTGGGGGCCGACGACTACGTGACCAAGCCGTTCTCCATGGCCGAGCTGCTGGCCCGGCTCCGGCGCAAGCTGGAAGGCGATCCGGCCCGGCCCCGCCACCTGCTCACCGAGCCCGGCATGGGCTACCGATACCGGCCGTGACCAGGTACTTCCTGGACGCGGTTCAATAGGAGGGTCATGGCTGATCAGTCACGGGAGGCCCCGGACCGGGGATTCCTGCGCATCTACCTCGGCGCGGCCGCGGGGGTGGGCAAGACGTTCGCCATGCTCGGCGAGGGCCACCGGCGGGCCGAGCGCGGGGCCGACGTGGTGGTGGCGTTCGTGGAGACCCACGGGCGGACGCAGACCGCGGCCCTGCTGGACGGGCTGGAGGTCATCCCCCGCCGGCCGATCACCTACCGCGGCGCCACGTTCGAGGAGATGGACCTGGACGCGGTGCTGGCCCGCCACCCGCAGATCGCGCTGGTCGACGAGCTGGCCCACACCAACGTGCCGGGCAGCCGCCACGAGAAGCGCTGGGAAGACGTCGACGAGCTGCTGGACGCGGGCATCGACGTGATCTCCACCGTCAACGTGCAGCACCTCGAGTCGCTCAACGACGTGGTGCAGAAGATCACCGGCGTGCCCCAGCGGGAGACGATCCCGGACGCGGTGGTGCGGGCCGCGGACCAGGTCGAGCTGGTCGACATGACCGCCGAGGCGCTGCGGCGGCGGATGGCGCACGGCAACATCTACCCGCCGGAGAAGATCGACGCCGCGCTGACCAACTACTTCCGCACCGGCAACCTGACCGCCCTGCGCGAGCTGGCCCTGCTCTGGCTGGCCGACAAGGTCGACGAGGGCCTGCAGAGCTACCGGGCCGCGCATGGCATCCAGGGCACCTGGGAAGCCCGGGAACGGGTGGTGGTCGCGCTGACCGGCGGCCCCGAGGGCGACACGCTGATCCGGCGGGGAGCCCGGATCGCGGCCCGGGCCGCGGGCGGGGACCTGCTGGCCGTGCACGTCAGCCGGTCCGACGGGCTGACCGGGGCCGACCCGGGCGCGCTGGCCGGGCAGCGGCGGCTGGCCGAATCGCTGGGCGGCACCTACCACCAGGTGGTGGGGGACAGCATCCCGGACGCGCTGCTGGAGTTCGCGCGGGCCGAGAACGCGACCCAGCTGGTGCTGGGGGCCAGCCGCCGGTCCTGGCTGTCGGCCCTGCTGACCGGGCCCGGGATCGGGGCCCGGACCATCCGCGGCTCCGGCGACATCGACGTGCACATCGTCACCCACCAGCAGATGGGCCGGGGCCGCGGGCTGCTGCCCCGGGCCCGCGGCAGCCTGACCCTGCGCCGCCGGCTGGCCGGGTACCTGCTGGCCGCGGTGTTCGCGCCGGTGGCGACCGTGGTGCTGGCGGCCGCGGGCCGGAGCAACGTCAACCTGACCAGCGACGTGCTCACGTTCCTGATCGGCGTCATCCTGGTCGCCCTGGTCGGCGGGTTCATCCCGGCCCTGCTGGAGGCGGCGGCCGGCTCGCTGCTGCTCAACTGGTTCTTCACCCCGCCCATCCACCGCTTCACCATCGCCGACGCCAACAACGCCTGGGCCATCGGCGTGTTCTTCATCGTGGCCCTGGCGGTCAGCTCGGTGGTCGACCTCGCGGCCCGGCGGACCAAGCAGGCGGCCCGGGCCGGCGCCGAGTCCGAACTGCTGGTCACCACCGCGGGCAGCGTGCTCCGCGGCCAGGGCGCGCTGCCGGCCCTGCTGGAACGGGTCCGGGAATCGTTCGGCATGACGTCGGTGACCCTGCTGGAATGCCAGGGCGCCGACGGCGGCGCCCGGCCCGGGAGGCCACGCCGCCGGCCGCCAGCCGGATCCTGGGTCCGGGACGACGCTGGAAGGCGGTGGCCAGCACCGGCGACGACCCGGTGGCCACGCCCGAGGACGCCGACGTGGAGGTGCCGGTCACCGACACCCTCACGCTGGCCCTGCGCGGGCGGCCGCTGCCCGCGGCCGACCGCCGGGTGCTGGGGGCGTTCGCGGCCTACGCGGCCGCGGCCCTGGAGCAGCAGCGGCTGGCCGCCGAGGCCGAGGCGGCCAAGCCGATCGCCGAGGCCGACCGGATGCGGACCGCGCTGCTGACCGCGGTCAGCCACGACCTGCGCACCCCGCTGGCCTCGGCCAAGGCCGCGGTGACCAGCCTGCGCTCGCCCGAGGTGCGCTGGACCAAGGCCGACCGGGACGAACTGCTGGCCACCGCGGACGAATCGCTGGACCGGCTGGCCCGGCTGGTCGATAACCTGCTCGACATGAGCAGGCTCCAGGCCGGGGCGCTGTCGCTGTTCCCGCGGCCGGTCGGGGTGGACGAGATCGTGGCCCGGTCCCTGGACGACCTCGGGCCGCGCGGCCGGCAGGTCGTGGTCGACATCCCGGAGGCCCTGCCCGCGATCACGGTCGACCCGGCCATCCTGGAGCGGGTGGTGGTCAACCTGACCGAGAACGCCCTGCGCTACTCACCGGCCGGGGTGCCGCCGCTGCTGACCGCGAGCACGCTCGGGGACCAGGTGGAGCTGCGCGTGGTTGACCGCGGCCCGGGCATACCGGAGAAGGAGCGGGACCGGATGTTCGTTCCGTTCCAGCGGCTGGGCGACACCGACAACACCACCGGGGTCGGACTCGGCCTGGCCCTGGCCCGGGGCTTCGCCGAGGCCATGGGGGGCACCCTGAACGCCGAGGAGACGCCGGGGGGCGGGCTGACCATGGCCGTCACCCTGCCTGCGGTGGTGGTGGCGCCGGGGCCGGGCGAGGCCGAGCCGGGGCACCGGGAGCGGGCCGGCCAGCCGGCCGGGGCTAGCCAGCCGGCCGGGCCGGCCAGGATCAGCCGGGCGCGGCGTGACGCGGGTCCTGGTCGTCGACGACGAGCCGCAGATCCTCCGGGCCCTGCGGATCAACCTGCGCGTCCGCCAGTACGACGTGGTCACCGCGGCCACCGGGGCCGAGGCCCTGGACGTGGCGGGCAAGCACCCGCCCGACCTGGTCGTGCTGGACCTGGGGCTGCCCGACCTGAGCGGCCTGGAGGTCATCGAAGGCCTGCGCGGCTGGACCAGCGTGCCGATCGTGGTGCTGTCCGGCCGGGCCGACAGCGCGGACAAGGTGGAGGCCCTCGACGCCGGGGCCGATGACTACGTGACCAAACCCTTCTCCATGGACGAGCTGCTGGCCCGGATGCGGGCGGCGCTGCGCCGGTCCGGCCCGCCCGAGGACGCGCCGCAGATCAAGCTGGGCGACCTGGTGGTCGACCTGGCCGCCCGCCGGGTGTCGGGCCCCGGTGGGGACATCCGGCTCACCCCCACCGAGTGGCACCTGCTGGAGGTGCTGCTGCGCAACCCGGGCAAGCTGCTGAGCCAGCAGCAGCTGCTGACCGAGGTATGGGGGCCCGGGTACGCCAGCGCCACCGGCAACCTGCGCCTGTACATGGCGCAGCTGCGCCGCAAGCTGGAGCCCGACCCGGCCCGGCCGCAGTGGCTGATCACCGAGCCCGGCATGGGCTACCGGTTCCAGCCCGACCCGGTGAACGGGGCCGAGCGGATCGGCTGACCGGCGGTGCGGGTCAGCCGAGCTGGCTGGCCCGGCGGACCACATCCTGGGCCGGATAGCCGTCGGCCAGGTCGATGTCCTCGGCCAGCTTGCCGTCCCGGAGCCGGATCAGCCGCTCGCTGCGGGCCGCGATCTGCATGTCGTGGGAGGCCAGCACGATGGTCATGCCCCGCTCGGCCCGCAGCCGGGTCAGCAGGGCCATGATCTCGGTCGCGTTCTGGGTGTCCAGGTTGCCGGTCGGCTCGTCGGCCAGCAGCAGCGAGGGGTGGTTGACCAGCGCCCGGGCGATGGCCACCCGCTGCTGCTCACCGCCGGACATGCGCGCGGGCAGGGACTGCTCCCGCCCGGCCAGGCCCACCGCGTCCAGCAGCTCGCGAGCCCGTTCCCGCTTGTCCCACCGCGTCCGGTACGGCAGCACCGGGGCGATCACGTTGTCCAGCGCGGTCAGCGCGGGCAGCAGGTTGTAGCGCTGGAACACGAAGCCCACCGTGCGCCGGTAGGCGGCCAGGCGGGAGCCGCGCAGCTCGGTCAGTTCGGTCCCGCCGCTGCGGATGGAGCCGCGGTCGGGCCGGTCCATGGCCCCGACCAGCTGCAGCAGCGTCGACTTGCCCGAACCGGACGCGCCGGCCACGGCCACGAAGCTGCCGGCCGCGATGGACAAGCTCAGGTCGTCGGCCGCGGCCACCTGCTGGCCCGGGCCGATGCCGTAGCGCTTGCTGACGCCGCGCAGCTCGATCTCGGCGCCGCCGGTCCGATCTTCGGTCACGTCTGCCTCCTGGGCTTCAGTCTTCGGCGAGCAGCTGGGCGGCGGGCAGGCGGCGCAGCAGCTGCGCGGGCGGGATCGCGGCGGCCGCGGTGAGCAGCACGCCGGCCACGGCCGCGACCACGGCCGCGGCGACCAGCCGGTCCGTGAGCTGACCGGTGAAGACGGCCGCGGCCGCCAGCCCGGCCGCGGCCCCGCCCACGGCGCCGATCGCGCCGATCACCGCGCCCTCGGTCACCACCAGCCGGGTCAGCGTGCGCTCGGGCCAGCCGAAGCTGCGGATCGTGGCCAGCTCGGCCGCGCGCTCGCGGATGTTCAGGAACACCACGTCGGCCACGGCCAGCAGCCCCAGCAGCACGGTGGCGATGACCGCGACGTAGTCCACGCCCCGGATCTGGACCGCGACCGCGTCACCGAGCAGGGAGCCGACCACGACCCCCCGGAACGCGACCGTGATCGCCACCAGCAAGGTCAGCGCCGCCACCCCCACGGCCAGGCTGATCGCCCCGACCAGCGTGCGCCCGGGGGTACGGGCCACGTTCAGCACGGCCAGCCCGGTGATCCCGCCGGGATGATGCGCCCGCCGGGCCGGCAGCACCGGCGGCCGGACCGCGGCCAGCGGGTCGGCCCGGGTCGCGATCCAGGCCGGCGCCGTCCCGGCGACCACCGCCACCGCCACCGCCACCGGCACGGCCAGCGCCGCCCGGGCCACCGACGGGTGCAGGCCCAGCCCGGAGGCGATGGGCAGGGCCAGCGCCGCGCCCAGCAGACCGGCGGCCAGCCCGATGGCGGCCAGCTCGCCCAGTACCGTGGCGAACAGCCGGGGCCGGGTCCAGCCCAGGCAGGCCAGCACCCCCAGCTCCCGCCGCCGGCCCCGGACCGCGGCGGTGGCCGAGTTGGCCACGAACAGCACGCAGACGATGAGGATCAGGGTGAACAGCACCACGCTCTTGCGGTCGACCGCGGTCAAGATGGCCACCGCGACGCCCTTGTGCACCCAGCCTTCGGTCAGCCGCAGGCCGGGCTGGCCGAACCGGCCGGCGGGCAGGTCGACCACGGTCGGCTTGGGCGACGAGCCGGCCACGATGTCCACGGTGAGGTGGGTCCGGACCGCGATCTGCTGGGCCACCTGGCGGATCCGGGCCAGTGACACGGCGTCCGGGCCGGTGACCCCGGCCACGCGGACCCGGATCACGCTGATCGGGTCGGCCGCGTGCAGGTCACCGCTGAAGTAGTGCTGGTTCTCCAGCACGGGCAGGGCGGCCAGCGTGGTCACCAGCTGGACCGGCTGGCTCACGTAACCGGCCAGGTTGAGCGATGGGAGCAGGTCGCTGCCGTGCAGGGCCCGTGCGGCTGGCCGCGCTGGCCGGCGCCGCCGTGGTCGGCTGGTAGATCCCGAGCGGCACCCGGGACAGCGGGTCGAACGAGGCGATCCGGTTCTGGCTGAAGACGCCGGCCAGGCGAGGGATCGGGATGGGCAGGGTGGTGCCACTGATCATGTTGCTGGACGGAGCGTGGCTGGACAGCGCGCGGTAGGCGGTGTCCGCGTTGTCCATCGAGGCCGACACGAACCCGTCGGTCCCGAAGGCCGAACGCCAGACCGCGAGCGGGTTGCGGACCGGGGCCGGGGTCAGGTCCCCGTCCGGCGCCTGCACGTAGCTGGTCGCGCCGACCGACCAGTACTCGTTGATCCCGGGGTAGACGCCGGGCGTCCCGCTCATCGCGGCCAGCAGGCGCTGGTAGGCCTGCTGGGCGTTGATGCGGATGCTGAGCACCGGCTGGCCCGCGGCGGTCGCGTCCCGGCTCATGGTGGCCGTGTTCAGCGTCGGCGGCCCGGACGGATCGGCGAGCCGCCGCACCTCGGTCTGGGACCACTCGCCGATGCCACTGTCGGCCGCGGCCAGCACCGGGAAGGTGGTCAGGGTGCCGTGGCCGGCGCTGATCGTCCCCGGCCCGGCGTTCTCGGCCAGGTACCGCCCGGAGGTGAGCGCGCGCGGCAGGCCGTCGAGTTTCGCCTCCGCGACCGGGTCCACGGCCGCGATGAGCATGGGGAACTCCCAGGTCACGACGACACCCGGCCGGCTGGCGGTCAGGTTCTGATAGTTCCCCTGGCCGCTCAGGCCGTCGACGTCTGACCAGCACCAGGTCGCGGCCTGCACCGCCGGGCTGAACGGGCTGGTGGCCGGGGTCGGCGCCGGGCACACCGCGACCCGCTGTCCGCCTTGGGTCTCGTAACTCGCGCCGGTGGCGTTGTCCATGCCCAGCGGGCTCGGCGTCCGGTAGACGTAGGAGGACGGCTGGTGGATCCGGGTCGTGCCGCCCGCGCTGATCCAGGTCGTGTCGTAGCGGAACAGCTGACGGCCGGCCCCGGACAGGGCGCTGGCCGGCAGGGGCACGGTGATGTCCTGGCTGGGCAGGCTGTAGCCGACCATCGCCACCGGCGCCGCGACGTCAACGCCGGGGACGTGCTGGATCCGGCGGTAGTCGGCCATGGTGATGCCGCCGTAGAGGCCGGACAGGAAGTTCGGCTGCACCGTGCCGGTCCGTGCCTCGAGCGCACTGCGCGCCCCGCGCGGCCGGACCAGGATGTCGTAGGCGGCCCGGAAGTGCGCGGCCACGGTGCCGGTGGTGCGCAGCTGGGAGGTGCGGGAAGCCGCGGTGAGCACGGTGAACGCGGTGGCCGCGACCAGCATCCCGGCCAGCAGGGCCACGGTGCGGACGGCCCCGAATCGCAGCTGCGACCAGGCGAGCCTGCCCATCGTGGATCGGCCTCCGCGGATTGCCGGATGCGGGCCCGCTGGCGCGGCCCCTGAAGCTGGGATTACTGTGACTCCATACCTAGTAACTATGCAAGACGCGAGATCGCATCGTTACCTAGCCACTAGGTAAGACGATCCTTCCTGACCGGAGGCCTGTATGCCGCTCCAGCACGCCGTGCTCGCCCTGCTCGCGGCCAAGCCCGCGCACGGCTACGAGCTGCGGAACAGCTTCGAGGAATCGGTCGGCGACCAGTGGGGCGGGCTGAACATCGGGCAGCTGTACCAGGTGCTCGAGCGGCTGGCCCGGGACGGGCTGATCACCTCCGAGCGGCAGCCGCAGCCGGTCAAGCCGGACCGGGTCATGCACCGGCTCACCCCGGCCGGGCAGGCGGAACTCGACCGCTGGCTGAGTGAGCCCAGCGTGCGCCAGCGCGGTTACCGCGACGACTTCTTTCTCAAGGTGGTGGCGGCGGCGCGGCTCGGCGATCCGGACGCGCTGGCCCGGATCTTCCACCGGCAGCGCGCCCACCTGCTGCGGGAACTGCGCGGGCTGGCCGAGGCCGTACGGCTGCGGCCGGCCGGTCTCCGGCCGACGCGCTGCTGATCATGGCGGCCGAGCGGCACATCCGGGCCGACCTGGAGATCGTCGACGCCGCCGAGACGACGCTGGGCCCCGACATGCTGCGCGCGCTGGCGGTCTCGGCCGGGAGGCGGGTGGGTTTGGCGCGGAGACCGCCGAGACCGGCGACGCTAGCGGCCCGGCAGCAGCACGCTCAGGCAGGTGACGCAGCCTTCGAGCTTCTCGAACTCGCTGATGTCGACCACGACCGGGGTGAAGCCCAGGTCGTCGAGCAGGGCCGCGGTCTGCGGCGCGGACGCGGCCAGCAGCACCCGGTCGCCCCCGAGCGGGACGACGTGGCAACCGGCCTCCTCGTGCACCGGGCGCACGGCCGGGAACAGCTCGGCCGGGACCAGGTCCGGCCGCAGCAGGAAGGTCCCGTCCGGCAGCGCGGTCACCGCCGACTTCAGGTGCAGCACCCGGCGCAGCGGGACCGCGATCACGGTGCGGCCCAGCGGCGCCAGCAGGGCCCGCAGCTGCCGGATGCCCGCGCCGTTGGTCCGCCCGCCGCGCCCCACGTAGACGACCCGCCCGGCCTGGAGCACGTCACCGCCGTCCAGCGTGCCCGGCGCCTCGATGCGGGCGACCCGCAGTCCGAGCGCGCCGACCACGTCGGCCACCCCGGCGACCTCGGGCCGCCGCACCTCCGCGCCCGGCCGGGTCAGCACGGCCAGGTCCTCGCAGACCACCACGGTGTCCTCGACGAACACCGAGTCCGGGCAGTCGTCGGCGGTGGCCACCGGCTGGACCGTCCAGTCGCTGGCCACCAGCGCGTCGGTGTAGGCCGTGTGCTGGTCCCGGGCCCGGGCCACGTCCACCTCGGTGCGGCCGATGTGGGTGACGAGTCCTTCGGCCAGCCTGCTGCTGGGCGGGCGGATCAGGCTGGTGCCGTTCACCCGTCCTACGCTAGCGGCCAGCGATCGTTACCGGGCGGTGGTGATGTAGTCCGACAGCGCGGCCCGCTCGGTCTCCAGTTCGTCCATGCGGTGCTTGACCACGTCGCCGATGCTCACCAGGCCCCGCAAGGTCCCGTCGACCACCACCGGCGCGTGCCGCATCCGGTGCTCGGTCATCAGCCGCATGACGTCGTCCAGGGTGGTCTCGGGCGTGACCGTCCGTACCTCGGCGGTGTAGATCTCGGTCACCGGCTCGGACATCACCGCCGCCCCCCGCTGGGCGAAGGCCCGGACGACGTCGCGCTCGCTGACGATCCCGTCGACCGACGTCCCGTCCACCGAGACGACGACGGCACCGATCTTGTGCTCGGCCAGTATCTGCAGCAGTTGCCGCACCGTGGTGTCCGGAGTCACCGTGACCACCTCCGCGCCCTTGACGCGAAGCACATCGTTGATTCGCATGGGACCTCCCTGACGCCGTAGCGGTGCGGAGCTATAGGTGTACCCGCCGGCACGCCCGGCTATTACTACGGCATCCGGAGGCACCCACCGGTTCGGGCGACGGTGACCGGCGCTAGTTCGCGGACCAGGTGGTGGGGCGGAAGCGCATCCGGCAGATCACCACGTTGTCGGTGCCGTTCCGGATGGCCCGGTCCAGTACCAGACCGCGCTGGTTGTGCAGGATCCACTGCCAGGGCCGCGTCGGCTCCAGCTCGGAGATCAGCACCACCAGCCGCCGGCCGTCCCCACGTTGCTCCAGCTGGTGCAGGTAGTCCACGATGGGGCGACCCAGCGAGCGGTGCGGGGAGTAGAGGGTGACCAGCGGGACCTGGTGGTCCCACTGCTCCCAGGCCTGCTGGAACCGCCGGGTCTGCTCGTCCTCTTCATCGCCGTAGCAGACGTAGACCGCGGTGACCTGGTCGCCGAGGGCCAGGGCGGCGGTGATGGACTCCGCGGTCAGCCGGGACAGGCCACCGACCGGGACCACGATCGTGGCCCGCTGCCGGTGCGGGGGCGGCGGCAGGGTGCCCAGGCCGAGCAGCTGCCCGATCCGGCGGTAGGCCCGGTGGATGCCCATGAACGCCGCGATCAGCAGCGGGATCACGATGACGACGATCCAGGCGCCTTCGGTGAACTTGCTGACCAGCTCGATGATGACGGCGGCGAAGGTCAGGACCGCGCCGACCCCGTTGATGGTGGCCCGCCACCACCAGCCGTCCCCTCGTTGCTCCGACCAGTGCCGGACCATGCCCACCTGGGACAGCGTGAACCCGATGAACACCCCGATGGCGAACAGCGGCACCAGGGCCTGGGTGTCGCCACGGGACACGATCAGCAGCACGGCCGCGAACGCGGCCAGCACCCACCACGCCGTAGCGGTGCACCTGGCGTTCGGCCTTGAGGTAGAAGAGGTGAGGCAGGAAGTTGTCCTCGGCCAGCAGGCTGGCCAGCACCGGCAGCCCGCCGAACGAGGTGTTGGCCGCCAGGGCCAGCAGGATCAAGGTGATGATCTGGATGGCGTAAAAGATCACCCCCTGGCCGAGCCCGGCCCGGGTGACCTGGGCCAGCACGGTGATGTGACCGCCCGGCACCACGTTGAACCGGCGGATCAGCTCGGCCAGGCCGAGCAGCCGGACGCGAAGGCCTTGAGGATCAGCAGCACGCCCACGGTGTCGGTGGCCTGAGGCAGCGTGTGGATGGGCGCCACGACCGGGTGGGACCGGAACAGCCCGGCCACGATGACCGCCGCGATGGCCGCGATGAACGCGGCGGTGGGGATGATGAACAGCCGGGCCGCGTCGGCCACGCCCCACAAGTTGGCCCCGGTGATCAGGACCAGCACGGTCAGGCAGAGCCAGATCCGGGCCCCGTACAGGTCAGCCGTGCCGTTCATCCTCGTCTCCACCCGCGGTGGCCGGAGGCGTCGCCGCGTCGCTCGCCGTCATCAACGCACATCCAAGCACCCGTTCATGAACATCGCGTGTGCACCCTGCCGCCACAATGGCCGGTTCCGGGGAACCGGCCCGGGGAACCGGCCCGGGGGGAACCAGCACCCACGGCATCCGCAAAACCGCACAAAGACGCTTACCGCGCATAGCGCGTTTTTTGCCGATAACCACGGCCGCCCATCTTGCGGCGACTTCGCTCGCGGCAATAACACCGCTAAAAAAGGAATGTCTCATTAGCCGAGAAGCCCCGTTTTGTAGCACACTTGGGCCGGGGGGAACCGCAGCCCTCGTATGCGCATCGCATCGGCAGGCAGGCGGGCAGCCCAGCGTTCCCGCAGTGCGACGAGAGGAACACGGGAAGCAGCCATGATCAGCGAGCTCGACAGCCGTCCCCGTGCCACGCCGGAGAACAGGGAGAATGCTCCAGTGACGCGAAACGGCCGCGGGCGCCCGACCATGAAGGACGTCGCGACCCGGGCTGGGGTCGCCCTCAAGACGGTGTCCCGGGTGGTCAACGACGAGCCTGGTGTGACCCCGGAAACGGCCAACCGGGTCCGTAACGCCATCAACGAGCTCGGTTTCCGGCGCAATGACAGCGCCCGGCTGCTGCGGAAGGGCCAGACCGCCTCGATCGGCCTCATCATGGAAGACATTGGCGACCCGTTTTACTCGGCGTTGTCGCGCGCGGTGGAAGACGTGGCCCACTGGAACGGATCGCTGCTTTTCACCGGATCGAGCGACGAGGATCCGCAGCGCGAACAGGAACTGGTGCTCGCGTTGTGTGCCCGCCGGGTCGACGGCCTGATCGTCATTCCCGCGTCCGGAGACCACCGGTATCTGCTGCCGGAAATCGCGGCCGGAGTGGCCTCGGTGTTCGTCGACCGGCCGGCCGGGATGATCGAGGCCGACGCGGTGCTGGCCGACAACGTCGGCGGCACCCGAACCGGCGTGGCCCACCTCATCGAGCACGGGCACCGGCGGATCGGCTTCATCGGCGACAACCCGGACATCTACACCGCCAATCAGCGGCAGAGCGGCTACCAGCAGGCCATGGAAGACGCCGGTCTGCCCGTCCACGAGTCCTGGGTGGCGCGGTCCAAGCCGTCCCCGGCCAGCGTCAAGACCGGGCTGGAGCAGATGACGACCGGGCCCGAGCCGGTGACCGCGGTGTTCTGCGGCAACAACCGGACCACGGTGTTCGCCCTGCGGGAGATCGCCCGGGCCAGCGGGCGCATCGCGCTGGTGGGATTCGATGATTTCGAGCTGGCCGACCTGGTCGAGCCGGGCGTGACGGTGGTGGCCCAGAATCCAGCTGAGATGGGCCGCCGCGCGGCCGAGCTGTTGTTCGGGCGGCTGGCCGGGACCCGCGGGCCAGCGCAGTTGATCGAACTCGGCACTCAGCTCATCGTGCGCGGTTCGGGAGAAGTCGCCCCGGCCTGACGGCCGGGGCCGGTCGTGGCCCGGGCCGGTAACAGGCCCGCCCGGGCGGGCCTGTTACTAGAGCGTGGCGATGAGGACGACGATCACGATGACGGCCAGCACGATGCCCCCGATGAGCACGTACCGGCTCCCCGGAGTGGATCGGCGGGGCGCGTCGTCGGTGTCGGACCGCTGCGCGAAGGCCTGAAAGCTGGCCGTGCTCGCGCTCGGGTCATTCTCTGTCTGCGACATGCGCGACACTCTAGCTGGTCAGCCGCTTACCACATGGGCGGAAGCTGCCAATTAACGCCAACTCGCCGGATCATTTTGCGTCCATACGTACCGATTCGACTGCTACGCTCACTGCCTGCCACCTGATCGTTAGGAGCCTCCGTGGGAGCAGCATCGGGCGGCCGCCTCACGTTCTCGCTGGTGGCATTGGCCGTGCTGATGGCGTCGGGGGCGACCGGGATCGTGGTGGTCGGAGCCGGTCCCGGGCACTCGCCGGGCGGAGGCAAGACCACCACCAAGATGGTGGGCGCGTCGGCCCAGCGGACCGGCGCGAAAAATGGCCGGTCCACCCGGGCGGCAGCCGAGGCCGCCACGACGGCGCGGGGCAAGGACGGCGCCGCGGCCAGCTCGGAGTCCGGGGCCGGCGGCCGGTACAACGTCGGGGCCGCCCACTCCCCCACCCTGCTGCAGGAACTCGCGGGACCCCTCAGCCAGACCGGCCTGGTGTCCAGCACCCTGGCCCACGGCGTCGACGTCGCGGCCGACCAGCATCCCGGCGGCGCCGCCATCGAGTGGTCCCGGGTCGCCGCGGCCGGCTACACGTTCGCGGCCGTCAAGGCGACCGAGGGCAACTACTACGCCAACCCGTGGTACGCCGGGGACGCGGCCGGAGCCGCGGACGCCGGGCTGACCGTGACCGGCTACCACTTCGCGATCCCCAACGTCAGCGGGGGCGCGGCCCAGGCCGACTTCGCGGTCAGCCACCTCGGCGACACCGCCAGCGGGCAGCCCCGGGCGCTGGCCGTGGACCTGGAGTACGACCCGTACACGGCCACCGACCACACCAGCCAGTGCTACGGGATGACGGCCGCGCAGCTGGTCGGCTGGATCAGCGCCTTCAGCAGCGAGGCCCGGCGGCTCACCGGCCAGACCCCGGCCATCTACACCACGGCGGCCTGGTGGAGCGCGTGCACCGGGGACAGCACCGCGGTCAACTCGGCCTCGCTGTGGGTGGCCGGGTTCGGCGGCAGCCAGCCGGCCCGTCCGGGCGCCTGGCGTTCCTGGGCCGTGTGGCAGTACAGCAGTGCCGGGACCGTGCCGGGCATCGCGGCCGGCGGATCCACCGACGTGAGCTACGCGGCCGGTTACGCCACGGCCGCGGTCAACCAGGCCGGCGGGGCCATCGGCCAGCCGGGCCTGTTCAAGCCCGCGGCCACGCACCGGGCGGTACCGGCCCCGACGGCGAGTGCCTCCCCTGCCGCCCCAGTGGGCGCCGCTGGCGCCGCTGGCGCCTCGACCGAGCCGGCCGCGGTCGAACCGCACGTGGTACCGGCCGCCCCGGCACCCTCGGCGTCGGCCCCGGCCGCCGCAGGCTAGCGCGGCAGCGGGGGCGGTGAAGTGTCGGCGGGCCGGCGCACACTGGCGGCATGGCCGATACTCCGCTGCTGAACAAACTCGACGCCGTCACCATCCGGGTCCCCGATCTCGACCAGGGCCTGCGCTTCTACCGGGACGCCCTGGGCCACCGGCTGCGCTGGCGGCATGACGAGATCGGGCAGGCGGCGCTGGCCATGCCGGGCTCCGACACCGAAATCGTCCTGTCCACTGAGCTGGAGTACGCGCCCAACTGGCTGGTCGACTCGGCCCCGGCCGCGGCCCGGGCGATCGAGACGGCGGGCGGCCGGACGGTGGCGGGCCCGTTCGAGATCCCGGTCGGCCAGGTGATGGTGGCGGCCGATCCATTCGGCAACGAACTCATCCTGGTCGACCTGTCCAAGGGTCGATACGCAACCGACCCGGACGGCCAGGTGACCGGGGTAGACGCGGCACGCTAGCCCGGCTAGCTAGCCCGCGTGGCCGGCTTCGGGGGCGGAGGGGACCGGGTGGCCGGTGCGGTCGATCAGCCGCGACATCACGATCACGCTGCGGGTGCGGGTGGTGAACGGCTCGGCCCGGATGCGCTCCACCACCTGCTCGAAGTGCCCGACGTCGGCGGCCTGGATGTGCAGCAGCGCGTCCGCCTCGCCGGTCACCGTGCAGGCCCCGACCACCTCGGGGAAGCGGCGGACCGCGGCCCGGATGTCGGCTGGTGAGGTGAGGGCCCGGCAGAACAACTCCACGTAGGCCTCGGTGGTCCAGCCGAGCGCGGCCGGGTCGACGCGGGCCGAGAAGCCGCGGATGGCCCCGCTCTCCTGCAGCCGGTCCACCCGGCGCTTGACCGCGGGCGCCGACAACCCGACCAGCCCGCCGATCGTGGCGTAGCTGGCCCGCGCGTCTTCGATCAGCGCGGCCACGATCCGTTCGTCGATGGAGTCCAGGCTCATGGCCCGATGATGGCACTGTTTGTGATGGCACTGTTTGCTGCGTGGCCCGACCACGGCGAGCCTGCGCCGGAGAATACGAACGGCCCTGCAGCAGATGTGTGACACACTGCTGCAGGGCCGCGCCCCGCTCAGGGCTCCGGCCTTTGCCTCGGGGACGAATCCCGTCCGCCAGCCGGTCGTAGAAGAGGCCCGACGTCCCGCTTTCGCCGGGCCTCAATAGTGAGACGCCGGCCCCTGCCGGGGGGTTTACACGTCTGGTGAGAATCTTCTTTTTATCTGGAGACCCCGTCCAGAAACGCGGTCGCGGCCTCGGCCACGGCCGGGCTGACCGCCATCACGTAGTGGGTGTGACCAGGCAGGATGGCCAGCTGGGCCGGGCCCGTGGCGCCGTCCCAGCCGGGGTCGGCCAGGCCGCCGCCGAGCAGGCCGAAGAACTCCACGATGTGGGCCGGGCGGATCGAATCGGTGTCGGCGAACACCAGCAGCGTGGGCGCGGTGATGTCCGCAACCCCGGCCGTCCAGTCGTAGTCGTGGCGGAGCAGTTCACCGACCTCGCACACATGCCGGGTCCAGTCGTCCGGGTTGGGCGCGACCTTGACGTAGTGGGCGTAGAACGGCGACTGCTTCATCATCTCGGCCGCTTCCGGGCCGAGCGCGGACTGGCCGGCCACGACCTCGGGGAACCAGCCGTCCTGCCGGCACGGGGCCGAGACCACGATCAGCCGCCGGATCAGGGCCGGGTGCTGGATCGCGGTGCGCTGGGCCACGCCGCCGCCCAGCGACAGCCCCATCAGGTCGGCCTGGTCCAGGCCCAGGTGCCGGATGAGCCCGGCGATCTGGTCGGCCATCTCCTCGTAGCGCAGCGGCTTCCCGGGGCTGGCGGTGTGCCCGTGGCCGGGCAGGTCCACCGTGATCACCCGCCGGCCCGCGGCCAGCCGGTCCAGGATCGGGTCGAACATCTCGGATGCGCCCATCCCGCCGTGCAGCAGGATCAGCGGGTCACCGGACCCGTGCTCGGAATACCAGAGGGCCAGGCCGTCCACGTCTGCGTAGCTCATACCGCTAAGACGATACGGCGGGGCCGGCCTCATCGGTCAGCCCGGACGTCGGCGCAGGGGGCGGCGTCGCGCACGGTGAGCAGGTCGCGATGTTGGCCAGGGGCAGGCTCAGGTGCTGGGCGGCACGGATCAAGGCCAGGGAGGGTGGTCGCGGGGACGCCGGACCGCTCGGCCAGCTGGGAGATCTGGTAGGTGGCCACACCGCGAACGGTAAACCTTCGAGCGGGGTCGAAGGTCAAGCGGCGTGGGCGGCCAGCCAGGCGTGGACCTCGCCGGCCCGGTTCTGCAGCAGGGTCAGGTGGCCGTCGTGGTCGAGCAGGCGGGCCTCGGCCTTGGGGATGTGGGTGGCCAGCCACTGGCCGTGCCCGAACGGCACGAACAGGTCCTCGCGGCCGTGCATGACCAGCAGCGGGACCGAGATCGCGGCCGGGTCGAAGCCCCACGGGTGCACGAAGGCCTCGCCGTCGGCGAAGAGGCCCTCGGCGCTGGCGGCCAGGCCGTCGCGGCCGGAGTAGTCCAGGTACTCGGCCAGCTCGCCGGTGAACACGGCGGCGTCGGTCGGGGTGAGCAGGGACGGCATGGTCGCGGCCAGGGTCTCCGCGGTGGCGGCCAGGGCCCCGGCGCGCTGTTCCTCGCACTGGGCCAGGGCCGCCTTCTCGTCGGTCAGGCCCAACTTGAAGTCGTCCGCGTTCTCCTGGCCCATGCCCTCGAACCAGTCCAGGCCGTCCGCGTCGTAGGGGGCCAGCGCGGCCAGGGACGCGGCCGCGATCACCAGGTCGGGCAGCAGGGCCGCGGTGGCCAGCACGTGCGGGCCGCCGCCGGAGATGCCCCAGGTGACCAGGCGGTCGATGCCGAGCGCGGCGCAGATGGTCCGGACGTCGGCGGCGCAGTCGGCCACGACCCGATTGGGCTGCGGGCTGGAGCCACCGTAACCGGGGCGGTCGTAGCCGATGATGCGCAGGCCGCGGGCGGCCGCGTCGGCGACCACCGGGGGGTACAGGTGCCGGGAGTTCGGGGTGCCGTTGTGCACCAGCAGCGGGAGGCCGTCCGGGTCGCCGGCCTCCTCCACGGCCAGGATCCGGCCGTCCGGGGTGGGCACGGTGCGCTGTGTCGTGGTGGTCGCCATGACGGCCATTCGATCAGAAATAGGTGGGAACTTCTTCGGTCACGGTGTAGTCGTCGTCGACCAGGTAGAGGGTGCGCCACTTGTCGAAGGTGGTGCACGGGTGGGACGGGCCCAGGGCGACCAGGTCACCGACGGCGGCATCGTGGTCCGGGGGGACGGCCATGTGGGCGTGCTGGTCGCTGGCCGCGGCCATGGTCCAGCCCGCGCTCAGCAGCGACCGGCGCTCGGTGCCGCCCCGGCGGACGTGGGTCAGCGCGATCGGGTTGCCCGCGTCCTGGCCGAAGTCGCGGCGGCCGGCGGACAAGATGAGCAGGCCGGGCTCGGGCACCGACAGGACCTGGGCCCAGACCTCCAGGGCCGGTTCCAGGTCGGGCGCGGTCGAGCCGGTGCGCTGGTGGAGGTCGGCCAGGGCCCGGCGGTACATCCCCCAGTCCTCGCTCAGGTAGCAGCCGCTGCGCAGCATCACCTGGGTGGGCCGGCTCAGCCGGGTCCGGGTCAGCACGTCGATCACCAGGTCGAACAGGGCCGACCCGCCCGCGGTGAGCAGCACCTCGGGCCGGCCGAACAGGTCGCGCTCGTCCAGGGCGGTGGCGATGGCGGACAGGAAAGCCAGGAACTCGCGCACGATCGGCTCGCGGTCGCCGCCGTCGCGGGCCCGGGCCAGGCCTTCGAACCCCTCGACGCCGGCCAGGACCAGGTGCGGGGCGGCGGCCCGGATCGCCTCGGCCACCTCGATCGCGGTGGCCACGTCGCGGACCCCGCAGCGGGCCCCGGCCAGGCCGCCCTCGACCAGCACGTTGACCGGCCGGCCGGGACCGTCCGGGCCGAGGGCGGCGATCCGGTCGGCCAGCAGCCGGACGCCGGCCACCGAGTCGGCCAGGCAGAAGAACTCGAACTCCGGGTCGCGCCGCAGCTCGGCGGCCACGAAGCGGATGTCGGCCGCGCCGACCAGCTCGTTGGCGTAGAAGATGCGCGGCACCCCGTGCGCGCGGGCCGCCCGCACCTGGGCGCCGTTGGCGAAGGTCAGCCCCCAGCTGCCCGCGGCCAGCTGGCGCCGGAACAGGGCCGGGGCCATGGTCGTCTTGGCGTGCGGGCACAACAGCACCCCGGCCGCCGCGCTGAACCGCTGGAACTCAGCCAGGTTGCGCTCGAGCACGCTGGCCCGCAGCACGCCCACCGGCAGCGGGAGGTCTTCCCGGAGTATGTTCGCCGCGTCCACGAACGCGAACGCTACTCCCCGCGGAGTACACCAGCCGGTGGCGGGCCGCCGCCAACTGCCTTCTGGTGCAGGACGACGGGTGCGGCCCCCGGCCGGGAACATCGGAGCCGACGTGACCCGCGGCCCAGGGGAGGCACCCGATGCGCACCACCACCGACCACAGACCGGCTCCCGGAGCCCGGCCCCCCGGCCTGCTCGGCCGGACCGGGCGGGCCTGTTACCGCCATCGCTGGCTCACCCTGGCCGCCTGGGTGGCCGCGGTGGCCTGCCTGGTCGTGCTGTGGGTGCAGTTCGGGGCGGCCGCCGACAACGACTTCACCGGCAACGACCCGGGCCAGACCATCCTGGACCAGCACTTCCCGCAGCGGTCCGGTGACACCCTCACCCTGGCCATCCGGTCCAGCGCCCCGGTGACCTCGCCGGCGGTCAAGGAGCAGGTGACGGCGGCGCTGGTCCCGTTCCGGCAGGCCGCGCACGTGACCGCGGTGACCGACCCGTACACCACGCCGGGCCAGGTGTCGAAGGACGGGCACATCGCGTTCGCCTCGGTGCAGTTCAACCAGGCGTCGGCCGACATCGGCGGCGGCGAGGTCACGACCCTGATGAACCAGGCCCGGTCCGCGTCGGGTCACGGCGTGACGTTCGATCTGGGCGGGGACGTGGTGGATCAGGCCGAGACCCCGTACGGCGGGTCCTCGGACGGCATCGGCATCGGCGCCGCCGCCATCGTGCTGCTCATCGCGTTCGGCTCGTTCCTGGCCATGGGCCTGCCCGTGCTCACCGCGGTGTTCGGCATCGGCTCCGGGCTGGCGCTGATCGCGCTGCTGGGCCACGTGTTCCCGGCGCCGTCGTTCTCGCCCATCATCGCGTCGATGATCGGGCTCGGGGTCGGGGTGGACTACGCGCTGTTCATCGTGACCCGGTTCCGCGAATATCTCCGGGCCGGGGTCGCGCCGGCCGAGGCCGGTGAGCGGGCCATGCGGACCGCGGGCCGGTCCGTCCTGACCGCGGGCACCACCGTGGTCATCGGCATGCTCGGCCTGCTGGTGCTGCGCCAGCCGCTGATGAACGGGGTGGCGGTGGCGGCCGCGGCCACGGTGGCCATGACCGTCCTGGCCGCGCTGACCCTGCTGCCGGCGCTGCTCGGGTTCACCGGGACCCGCCTGGCCAAGCCGACCCGGTTCCGCATCCCTGGCCGGCGGAGCCAGCGAAGCAACCTTCAATATGAGGGGGAGAAGCCGCATGCGGCCGAGCGCTGGGCCGGGGTGATCAGCCGGGCATCCGGTGCGGTCCGCGCTGGCGGCGACGGCCGTGATCGCGGTGCTGGCCGTGCCCGCGCTCAGCATGACGTTGAACATGCCCGACGAGTCGGCGCAGGCCTCGGGGACGATGGGCCGGGCCAGCTACGAGACCCTGGCGGAAGGGTTCGGTCCCGGCTTCGACGCCCCGCTGATCGTGGCCGCGTCCGGCCGGGACCCGGCGGCCGGGGGCGCGGCCCTCGAACGGGCGGTGGCGGCCACGCCGGGAGTGGCGCACGTGACGCCGCCGGTGGTCAGCCGGGACGGCCGGGCGGTCATGCTCATCGCCTACCCGGCCACCAGCGAGCAGGACCCGGCCACCAACACCCTGGTCAACCAGCTCAGCGACCAGGTGCTGCCGCGAGCGGTGGCCGGGACCGGGCTGACCGCCCACCTGACCGGGCCCAACGCCGGCAACGTGACCTTCGCCAACACGATCTCGGCCCGGATGCCCTGGCTGATCGGCGTGGTCGTGGGGCTGTCCATGCTGCTGTTGCTGGTGGTGTTCCGTTCCATCGTGGTGGCCATCAAGGCGGCGGTCATGAACCTGCTGTCGATCGGCGCCGCCTACGGCGTGCTGGTCGCGGTCACCCAGTGGGGCTGGGGCCACCAGCTGTTCGGCTTCCCGGAGAAGATCCCGGTCACCACCTGGGTACCGATGTTCCTGTTCGTGATCTTGTTCGGGCTGTCCATGGACTACGAGGTGTTCCTGCTGTCCCGGGTCAAGGAGGAGTACGACCGGACCGGCGACAACACCGCCTCGGTGGCCCGGGGGCTGGCCCGGACGGCCCGGGTCATCAGCGCCGCCGCCGCCATCATGGTCGTGGTGTTCCTGTCCTTCGTGCTCGGGGCCGACGTCTCGGTCAAGCAGATCGGACTCGGGCTGGCGGTCGCGGTCCTGGTCGACGCCACCGTGGTCCGGCTGGTGCTGGTGCCCGCGCTGATGGAGCTGCTGGGCCGGGCCAACTGGTGGGTGCCGGGCTGGCTGGGGCGGATCCTGCCCCGCTCGCCCGAGCCGGACGTGCCCCTGGAGCTGGCGCCGGAGCCTGCGGTGGTGGCGGCCGGCCGGGGCTCATAGGCCGTATATCGTTCACAGTCCGAACAAATTGGCCTCATCTATAGTCGTTACATGCTGGACGTTACCCGGCTCCGGGTCCTGGTCGCGGTGGCCAGGCACGGGTCGGTGACGGCCGCGGCCCGGGAGCTGAACTACGCGCAGCCCTCGGTCAGCCACCACCTGGCCCGGCTGGAGGCGGAAACCGGCGTTCGGCTGATCCAGCGGGCCGGGCGTGGCATCCGGCTCACCGACGCCGGGCGGCTGCTGGCCGACCGGGCCGCCGAGGTCCTGGGCCGGCTCGACGCGGCCGAGAACGAACTGGCCGCCCACGCCGGGCTGCGGGCGGGCCGGGTCCGGCTGGCCGCGTTCCCGTCGGCCCTGGGCACGATCGTCCCGGCGGCGGCGGCCATGCTGCAGGCCGGGCAGCCCGGCATGGACCTGCGGCTGACCGAGGCCGAGCCGCCGGAGGCGCTGCGCATGCTGCGGGCGGGCTACGTGGACGTGGCTCTGGTGTTCCGGCACGTGTCGGGGCCGGCGGACGGGGCGGTCCCGGCGGCGCGGGGTTCGGAGGCCGGAGTGCCCGCGGGGGCCCGGGGCGCCGGCCGGGCGGGAGGAAGAGGGGACTCGCGGGCGGCTGATCCTGGACGAGCCGGTGCACCTGGTCACCCGGCGCAAGGCCAGCGGCGGCCCCACCGGCTGCGACCTGGTCAGGTACGCGCAGTGCCGGTGGATCGCGGGCTGCGACCGCTGCCGGATCCACCTGATCACGCAGTGCTCGCTGGCCGGTTTCACCCCCAAGATCGCGTTCACCACCGACGACTACGTGGCCGTGCAGGCCCTGGTGGCGGCCGGGCTGGGCGTGGCCACCCTGCCCGACCTGGCCCTGCGCGCGGCCCGGCACCCGGGGATCCGGACCGCGGAGCTGCCGGGGGCCCGGCGGCACGTGTACGCGCTCCAGTACGGGGAGCCGCCGGACTCGCCGGCCGTGACCCGGCTGCTCGATGCGCTCAGTGAGGCTGCTGGGGGTCTTGGGATTGGTGGTGTTTCCGGGGCTGATGGTGCTGTTGGTGCCAGTGGGGCTGGTGGGGCTGGTGTGGTTGGTGGTGCCGATGAGACTAGCGAGGTTTCTAGGGCTGCGGATGTGCTTGGGACTGCTGGGGTTGCCGGGTAGCGGGCGGCGGGGCGTCGGCTGCGCGGGAGGCCGTCCTTCGCTACAGTCTCGCGCGTGACTTCGGGCCCGGTGTTGCCGCCACGCGGCCAGGCCGCCCTGCCGGGGCTGGCCGCGGACCCGGTCACCGCGGACGGCCAGCGGCTGCTGCCGGGTATGGCCGCGCTGTCCGGAGCCCAGCACGCCGCGGCCGGCCTGATGGCCCGGGGCGGCCGGGCCGGGGCCGACGCCCCCGACATGGAACCCGACACCGGCTCCGACACCCAGCTCAGCCGGGTCGCGGCCGAGCTGCTGGCCATGGACCCGGACGGGGCGCGGATCGGCGCGGCCGTGCGGACCGCCCTGGACATGCTGCTGGACGGCCAGCACACCGGCCGCTACCGCTGGGACCAGCTGGGCAAGACCGAGAAGACGCACGCGGGCACGCTGGTCGAGATCGGCATCCAGCGGGGCCTGGGCCTGGCCGACGGCACGCTGCTGGACTACTCGATCGCGGGCGCCGACGTCGACTGCAAGTTCTCGCACCGGATGGGCCGGTGGATGATCCCGCCCGAGGCCGCCGGGCAGCTGGTGCTGCTGGTCCAGGCCAGCGACGAGGACGGCACCTGGTCGGCCGGGTTGCTGCGGATCCGCCCCGGCGCGCTGCGCGAGGCCAGCAACCGGGACCTGAAGAAGACGCTTCATGAACGGGGCCGGGCCGCCATCGTCTGGCTGTTCTCGCGCAGCCCGCTGCAGGAAAACGTGCTGGTCCGGATGGCCGAACGCGAGGTGGCGGAGGTGCTGGCACCACGTTCGGGCCAGCAGCGGGTCAACGAGCTGTTCCGGCGGGCCCAGGGCCGCCCGGTGACCCGGACCGTGGTGGCCACCGTGGCCAAGCAGGACGACTACATGAAACGGGTCCGGGCCGGGGGCGGGGCCCGGGACCAGCTGCGGCCGGAAGGCATCGTGATCTTCGGCGACTACGTGGGTGACCAGGCGCTGGCGGCCGCGCTGGGCCTGCCCCGGCCCGGGCCCGGCGAGTTCGTCAGCGCCCGGCTCACCTCGCGCCCGGCCCGGCCCGGCGGCGCGGACCGCACGATCCGGCTGGAGGGCGTGGACTGGATGCTGGCCGCGCCGTCCGACCCGGCCGAGCTCGCGCCGCGGCTGCCCCGCGGCTGAGCGGGGCGGGGACCGGAGTACGGACGGGTGCTGGCCGGTCACGGTAGATAAAGATGGAGGGGTGAACAAGCAGACGCGGCGGTCCGGACGCTGGACCGTGGACGATCAGGTCGCCTCGCCGTGGCACTACATCGAGGTCGAGGTGCCACCGGGCACGCGGCAGGTGCGGGTCGAGGTGCGGTACGACCGCCAGGCCGGGGTGCTGGACCTCGGGTGCCTGGGGCCGGCCGGGTTCCGCGGCTGGTCGGGCGGGGCCCGGGACCGGTTCACGATCGGGGCCGGCACGGCCACCCCGGGCTACCTGCCGGGCGAGCCCGAGCCGGGGCGCTGGCAGGTGATCATCGGGCCCTACCGGGTGCCGCCGGGTGGCCTGGAGTGGGAGCTGACCGCGGACGCGATCACCAGCGGCGCCGGCCCGGCGGCCGGGGCGGAGCTGGCGCCGGACCCGCCGCCGGTGACCGGCCGCCCGGCCCGGCGCGAGCTGCCCGCCGCCGACGGCCGGCGCTGGTACGCCGGTGACCTGCACACCCACACCGTGCACTCGGACGGCGCGCTGACCGTGGCCGAGCTGGCCGTGCTGGCCAGCGGGAACGGGCTGGACTTCATCGCGGTGACCGACCACAACACCGTCAGCCACCATCGGGAGCTGGCCGCGGCCAGCCGCCGGTACCAGATCACGCTCATCCCCGGCCAGGAGGTCACCACCGACCAGGGGCACGCCAACGCGTTCGGGGACATCGGCTGGGTGGACTTCCGGGAACCGGCGGCCCGGTGGCTGACCGAGACCCAGGGGCGGGGCGGGCTGCTGTCGGTCAACCACCCGATCGCCGGGCCGGTGAGCTGGATGCACGCCATGCCGGAACGGCCGCCGCTGGTCGAGGTGTGGCACTGGAGCTGGCTGGACCTGAGCTGGACCACGCCGCTGTCCTGGTGGCGGGCCTGGGATCCGGCGGCCATCCCGGTCGGCGGCAGCGACTGGCACCGGCCCGGCTCCGACGCGCCGCCCGGCACCCCGGTGACCTGGGTCGAGAGCGAGAGCGACCAGCCGGCCGGGCTGCTGGCCGCGGTGGCCGCGGGCCGGGTGGCGATCTCGGCGGGCCGGGACGGCCCGGTGCTGCTGCGGACCGGGGACGAGCTGGTGGCCGTGGACGCCGACGGCACCGTGCTGGCCGGGCCGGACGGGCTGGTGGGGCGGGTGCGCGGCGACCGGGCCCGGTTCCGCGGCGAGCCCGGGTGCCACCGGCTGCTCAGCGAGGCGGGCGCGACGCTGGCCCTGACGCCCTAACGGAACCGGGAGGTCCCGCTGGGCGGGACCTCCCGGGTCATGATGGCCTGAGCCACACGGGGACGGTGGCTCAGGAACCGCTGCCCGCGGCTCCACCCGTCGGCAGCGAGCCCGTCGGCAGCGAGCCGGTCGGCAGCGAGCCGCTGCCCAGGCCGCCCAGCGACGGGATGACGCTGGTGGCCGAGCCGAGGGAGCTGGGGTCGCCCAGGCCGGACAGGCCGGAGGTCCCGGCCGGCGCGCCGGTGGTGGCGTCGGTGGGGCTGCTGGCGCTGCCGCCGTTGGCGCCGTGCCGGCTGCTCCGCTGGCCGCCGGCGAGCCGGTGGCGCCGGAGTGTGCCGGTGGCGCCGGACAGGCCGCTCACCCCGCCGGTGGCCCCGCTGACCCCGCTCAGCGGGGAGGAGGCCGACGAGGCACCGTCCGCGGACGTCAGGCTGCCGGCCGGGACCGCCTGCAGGATGCCGGTCAGGCCGGGCAGGCTGGACGCGGGGCCGATCTGCAGCAGGGACGCGGCCGGGTCCGTAAGCTGCGGCGTGGTGTCGGCCATGGCCGTACCCGCGGTCAGCGCGCCCGAAGCGAGCACGGCGGCGGCAGCGGCACCAGCGGCAATAGTTCGCCGATTGAACACGAGAGCTCCATTTCGACAGTGGACAGAGAGGCTGGGGGCCAGTGGGCCCGCCGAGCCAACCGGTGGACCCTAGCACACTCTCTGTGATCGTTTAGTAACTCTTCGGAGTGACCTCTCGCCGGAGTGGTCGCGTTCAGAGGCGGGATGTTGATGGACGAGCTGATCGACCGGGCGCGAGCCCTGGCCACGGCGGGCTCACGGAAGATCCTGGGCATCGCGGGCGCGCCCGGAGCCGGCAAGACCACGCTGGCCGCGCTGGTCACCGCGCACCTGGGCGGGCAGGCGGTGCAGGTACCCATGGACGGCCTGCACCTGGCCGACGTGGAACTGACCCGGCTCGGCCGGCGCGATTGGAAGGGCGCGCCGGACACGTTCGACGGCTTCGGCTACCTGGCCCTGCTGCGCCGGCTGCGGTCACCCGCGGCGGGTGAGGTGGTCTACGCACCGGCGTTCGAGCGAACGATCGAGCAGCCGATCGCGGGCAGCATCCCGGTCGATCCGGCGGTGCCCCTGATCGTCACCGAGGGCAACTACCTGCTGCTGGACGACCCGCCGTGGCACCAGGTCCGGGCCCTGCTGGACGAGACCTGGTTCGTGGAGATCGACGACGAGGTCCGGGTCGACCGGCTGATCCGGCGGCACATCGAATTCGGCAAGACCCCCGCGCAGGCGGCCGAGTGGGTCGAACGCCTGGACGAGCAGAACACAAGGCTGATCGCCGCGACCCGCGACCGGGCCGACCTGATCGTCCGCGGCGGCTAGCTGGCCGGGGGCGGGCCCCCGGCCGGGCCCCGGCCGGGGGGCGGCTCGCTGGCCCGCTTAGCTGGCTGGCTCGACCTGGACCTGGTCGACCAGGCGTTCGTATTCGGTCAGGTTGACGTCGCCGGCCACGGTGGCGGCCGCGGCGACCGCGGCCGCGTTGCGGAGCAGGTCGGGCCAGGACCAGCCGAGCAGCAGGCCGGGCACCAGGCCGCCGACCAGGGGCCCGGGCAAGCCGAGGGTCTGCCCGGGCAGGGTGGCCTGCCAGCGGCCGCCCTTGGTCACGACCGTGATCCGGTCCCCGGCCGGGACGGCCACCGCGACCGCGCCCTGAGCCAGCAGGGCGTCGCCGGCCCCCTCCCCGCCGGTGGTCTCGCCCTCGGCGGCCTCCTGGTCCGGCACGACCAGGTCGGGGCGGCGCCCGGCCGCGTGCCGCAGGGCCTCGCCACCGGTGCTGAGGATGACCGGCACCCCGGCCTCGGCCGCGTAGGTGGCCAGCGAGCCGTAGATCTCCGGGGGCAGGCCGAGCGGCAGCGAGCCGCACAGGACCACCGCGGTGGCGTCGGACAGCATCGCCCGGTAGTCGCCGGCGAACCGGCCGAGTTCCTCGGTGGTCACGTACGGGCCCGGTTCGCGCAGCCGCATGACCTGCCCGGACACGGTGTCGGTGACGGCCAGCATGCGGCGGGATTCCTGGCTGATCCCGGTCAGCGCGACCGGGATACCGGACCGGCCCAGGTCCTCCCGGATCAGCTCCCCGGTGGCCCCGCCGGCCAGCCCGGCCACCACCACCTCGTGGCCGAACTTGTACAGCACCCGGGCCACGGCCACCCCGGTGCCGCCGGCCCGGTGGCGGACCCGGGTGATGTCCCGGGTGGCCTGCCAGGACGGGCCTTCGGCCTCGTAGGCGACGTCCAGCGCCGCGTTGAGGGTGACGGTGACGATCACGAGGCGCCTTCGGCCCCGGAAGCCCCGGCGGCCGGGGGCGGGCCGGCGGCCGGGCGGGCGAAGCAGGCGGCCAGATGGTCGTTCACGATCCCGCAGGCCTGCATGGTGGCGTAGGCGGTGACCGGGCCGGTGAAGGTGAAGCCGTGCTGGCGCAGTTCCTTGGACAGGGCCTTGGACGCCGGAGTCTGGGCCGGGACCTCGGCGGTGGTCTTCGGGGCCGGTGAGGGCTCGCCCGCGAACTTCCACACCAGGTCGGACAGGCCGCCGGTCAGGTCCAGGGCGGCCCGGGCGTTGGCGATGGTCGCGTTGATCTTGGCCCGGTTCCTGATGATGCCCGCGTCGGCCAGCAGGCGCTGGACGTCGTCGTCGCCGAACCCGGCCACCGCGGCCGGGTCGAAGCCGGCGAAGGCAGCCCGGAAGTTCTCCCGCTTGCGCAGAATGGTCAGCCAGGACAGCCCCGACTGGAACGCCTCCAGGCACAGCCGCTCATAGATGGCCTGGTCCCCGCGCAACGGGCGGCCCCACTCCTGGTCGTGGTAGGCCACGTACTCGGGCGGGCTGATCCCCCACGGGCAGCGCAACTGGCCGTCCGGACCGGGCTGGGCGTCAGTCACGGTCACCGTCGGAGGGCTCGCCGTTGGGCTGGGTCTCCTCGGCGGCCCGGGCCGCCTTGGCCCGGGCGTGTTCCGCGCCCCAGACCACCCGCTGGTGCGGGTCTTCGTCCCAGTGGAATTCATGGGAGCTGCCGGCCGCGGCCTTCTCCTGACCGGGGGCCGGGGCTGGGGCCTGGTCCTGGCCCTGTTCCAGCTCGACCTGGCGGCTGGCCTCGTCCCACACCGACGGCTCCTGCGCCCGCCAGCCGGTGGCCGGGGTGACCGGGACGCTGACCTCGCCGCCCGGGTCGGCCGGGTCGGCCGGGTCGATCGGGGTGGCGTCGGGGCTGGTGTCGGCCGGGTCGGCGCTCCAGCCCGCGTGAGCCTCTGGCGCCGGCTCGTCGGCGGCCTCCGCCGGGGACTCGGCCGGGGCCTCCGCCGCCTCAGGGGCGGGTGCCTCGGGCGCGGGCGCTTCGGGCGCGGGCGCCTCGGGAGCCTCCCAGGAGATCGCGTGGTCCTCGGGGTGCGCCGGTTCCCACAGGGGCTCCTGATCGGGCGGCTCGGCCGGTCCCCACGGAGCCGACGCCGGAGCCGACGCCGGCGCTTCGGCCGGCGCCTCGACCTGGTCGTGCCCGCCGAAGCCGGGCCCGAAGTGCACCTGATCGCCCGACTCGCCCGGGTCATCGGCGTGGAAGATCGGCTCGGGCCGGGTGGCCGACACGCTGGGGCCGGCCGCGATGGTGTCCTCGGCGTGGCCGGGCCAGGCCGGCTCCGGAAACTCCGGCCCAGACGGCTCCGTGTCCCCACCGGGCAAGTCCCCGCCGGACGGGTCCGGGGTGGCGGGCCGGCCGCCTCCGCCGAGCTGATCCCGCAGGTCGGAGACTTCCTGCTCAAGGGCGGCGATCTGCACGTCCCGCTCGGTCACGGCCTTGGCGATGACCTCAAGGGCTTCGTCGGTGACCCGCATGTTGTAGCCCCAGGCGGCCGACGGCGGCCGCAGCAGGGCCACGTCGGTTGACGTCACCGGGCCGAGGTCGATGGGCGGATAGTCCGGTTCGGCGGTGACCATCTGGCCGCCGCGGCCGGACGCGACCACGACGACACCGGCCAGAATGACCACCGCCGCGACAAGCATGAGGACAGGCACACATGAATCGTGCCACGCCCGGCGCGCCCAGTGGCAACTTGAGGCGCCGTCTAAGGCGTTGCGCCAAGGTCGTCTTCGCGGGCCAGGCCCTGGTGGTTGTGCGCGTCGGTGATGATGCGGACCACCTCGGCGGGGTCGTCGGCCACGTGCACCAGGTCCAGAGTCCACCGCCGACACCTTGCCCGCCGCGCACATGGTGTCCTTCAGCCAGGCCAGCAGGCCCGACCAGTAGGAGCTGCCGACCAGCACGATCGGGAACTTGGTGATCTTCCCGGTCTGGACCAGGGTGAGCGCCTCGAACAGCTCGTCCATGGTGCCGAACCCGCCGGGCAGCACCACGAACGCCTGCGAGTACTTCACGAACATGGTCTTGCGCACGAAGAAGTAGCGGAACTCGAGCCCGATGTCGACGTACTTGTTCAGGCCCATCTCCAGCGGCAGCTCGATGCCCAGGCCCACCGACACGCCGCCGGTCTCGGCGGCGCCCTTGTTGGCGGCTTCCATGATGCCGGGCCCGCCGCCGGTGATGATGGCGTAACCGGCCCGGGCCAGGCCGCCGGCGATGTCCTCGGCCTGCTGGTACTCGGGGCTGTCGCGCCGCGTCCGGGCCGACCCGAAGATCGTCACCGCGACGCCCAGCTCGGCCAGCAGGCCGAACCCCTCCACGAACTCGGCCTGGATGCGCATGACCCGCCACGGGTCGGTGTGGACCCAGTCGGCCGGGCCGCGGCGGTCGAGCAGCCGCTGGTCCGTGGTGGTCTGCGGGATCTGCCTGCCTCGCAGCGTGACCGGGCCCTGGCGGCGCTCCCGCCGGTGTGAATCGGAGTTGACAGTCATCGTCCCCCTACGGTAATCGGGCCAGGTCAGTGTTTGGTGCCGTCACCCCCGGGGCGGCCCGCACTTTCTCAGGCGTTAACGCCGTGGTCCCGGAGAATTTCGTTCAGCGTGGACTTGTCGTGGCGGTCGCCCTCGGTGAGCCGCCGCAGCACCAGCACGCAGGGCAGGCCGAACTCGCCGCCCGCGAACTTGCGGGTCCGGGTGCCGCTGACGCAGACCGACCAGGCCGGCGCCTGGCCCCGGGGCAGCTCGTCGCCGGTCTCGGCGTCGATCACGTGGGTCGTCGCGGTCAGGATCGTGCCCGCGCCCAGCACCGCGCCGTCGCCGACCCGGGCCCCGTCCACCACCATGCTGCGGGAGCCGATGAACGCCTCGTCCCCGACCACCACCGGCACCGCGTTCGGCGGTTCGAGCACGCCGCCGATGCCGACCCCGCCGGACAGGTGCACGTTCTTGCCGATCTGGGCGCAGGATCCGACCGTGGCCCAGGTGTCGACCATCGTGCCCTCGTCCACGTAGGCGCCGATGTTGACGAACGACGGCATCAGCACGACGCCGGGCGCGATGTAGGCCCCCCAGCGGGCGATGGCGCCGGGGACCACCCGCACGCCGTCCAGCCGGGTCTTCAGCGGCACCCGGTCCTGGTACTGGAAGTCACCGGCCTGGGAGCGGGTCATCGGCAGCAACCGGAACGCCAGCAGGATGGCCCGCTTGGCCCGCTCGTCGACCGCCACCGTCCCGGTGCCCGGCACGACCTGGGCGACCCGCGCGACCCCGGTGTCGATCTGGTCGATGGCCGCGGTCACCTCGGCCCGGGCCGAGGTGTCCTCGGGCGTGAGCCGGGACCGGTACTCCCACAGCTCGTCGATGCGGGCGGACAGCGGTGACTCGGGTGCGTCGTTCATGGCCCCGGAGCTTAGTCCGCTCGCCTGGCCGATGGCCCACAGGTGGTCACCACCAGCCGGCCACCAGCCCCGACGAGGCGGACATAACACCCAGAGTGGTCTCTGATCGCCCCCGCGACCGTCCGTCCGCCGGTACGGTCGGTGATGTGCCGAGGAGACGAGCGCGGCGACGGGCGGTCGCCATCTTCATGACGTGCGTCGTCGTGCTGCTCGGCGCCGGGGCGTACTTCGCCTATTCCGCCTACCATCACGTGTCCACGCTCCTGATCAGCGCCGGCTGTCAGGTGGGCAGCGGCCAGAACACGGTCGCCCTGGACACCCAGCAGGCCAGCATCGCCGCCACCATCGCCGGGGTCGCCGCTGATGAAGGGCTGCCCGCCCACGCGGTGACGATCGCCTACGCCACGGCCATGCAGGAATCGAAGCTGCACAATCTGGCCTACGGCGACCGTGACTCGGTCGGGGTGTTCCAGCAGCGCCCGTCGGAGGGCTGGGGCACGGCCAGCCAGCTCAGGGACCCGGTGTACGCCACGGCCGCGTTCTTCCGCGCGTTGGCCAAGGTCCCCGGGTGGCAGCAGCTGCCGGTGGACCAGGCCGCCCAGGCCGTGCAGCACAGCGCGGACGGATCGGCCTACTCCCAGTACGACCTGATGGCCCGGGCCATGGCCATCGGCTTCACCGGCCAGGCCGCGCATTCGGTGTACTGCTGGCCCGGTCCCGGGCCGAAGCCGGCCCGGAACCTGGCCGGGGCCGAAACCGCGCTGGGCGAGGCGTTCGGTACACCCGAGGCCGGCCACACGGTGACCGCCATCACGACCTCCGGACCAGCCAAATCTCCGGCCGTGACCGTGCGGGTGCAACCGGGGCAGGCCTGGGCGGTAGCCTCATGGCTCGTAACGCACGCGCAGGCGTACGGGGTCAGCGAGGTGCGCTACGACGGCTTTCAGTGGACGGTGTCGGACGGCAGCCGCGGATGGCGGCCCGCAACCGGCTCGGCCAGTGCGACCAGCGCCAGCGCGACCAGCGGAAGTATCCTGCTCCACTAGCACGCAACAGTGGCGGTTATGGTAACGGCATACTTGTCGCGAGCAGTAAAAGGCCCGGGTGCGGCCCCGCCGGTCCCGGACGAAAAAGGAGTTCACACGTGACCTACGTCATCGCGCAGCCCTGCGTCGATGTCCTTGACAGGGCCTGCATCGAAGAGTGCCCGGTGGACTGTATCTACGAGGGCGAGCGCATGCTCTACATCCACCCGGACGAATGTGTGGACTGCGGGGCGTGCGAGCCGGTCTGCCCGGTCGAGGCCATCTACTACGAAGACGACGTTCCTGACCAGTGGAAGGAATACTACAAGGTCAACGTCGACTTCTTCGAGGAGCTGGGCTCGCCCGGCGGCGCGTCCAAGACCGGCAAGATCGGCAAGGACCACCCCGTGGTGGCGGCGCTTCCCCCGCAGGGAGAAGACAGCTGACCCTGGCCGCACGGCTGCCCGCGTTCACCTGGGACCGGGTCGCGCGGTACCGCAAGGAGGCCGAACGCCACCCAGACGGGGTGGTCGACCTCTCGATCGGTTCACCCGTCGACCC
The DNA here is from genome assembly GCA_963828445.1 of uncultured Actinomycetes bacterium. Taxonomy (GTDB): domain Bacteria; phylum Actinomycetota; class Actinomycetes; order Streptosporangiales; family Streptosporangiaceae; genus Bog-532. The sequence continues at coordinate 336,173 of CAWHFP010000009.1, read as the reverse complement.
GGTGCCCGGGCCGGTGCAGGCGGCCCTGGCCGCCGCGGCCAACAGTCCCGGCTACCCGCTCACGCGGGGCACCCCGCCGGTACGGGAAGCCGCCGCGAACTGGCTGGCCCGCCGGCACGGGGTCACGATCAGCCCGGACACCGTGCTGCCGGTGGTCGGCACCAAGGAGTTCATCGCCTGGCTGCCGACCGTGCTCGGCCTCGGTCCCGGCGACACGGTGCTCTACCCGGCCCTGGCCTACCCGACCTACGACGCCGGGATCCGGCTGGCCGGGGCGACCGGCCTGGCCACCGACAGCACGCTGTCGGCCGGCCCGCAGCCGGTCAAGCTGGCCTGGATCAACTCCCCGTCCAACCCCACCGGGCGGGTGCTGCCACCGGAGCACCTGGCCAAGGTGGTGGCCTGGGCCCGCGAGCGCGGCACCCTGCTGGCCTCGGACGAGTGCTACATCGAGCAGGGCTGGGAGGCCACCCCGGTCTCGGTGCTGCACGCCGATGTGTCGGGCGGGAGCCCGGACGGCCTGCTGGCCGTACACTCGCTGTCCAAGCGTTCCAACCTGGCCGGTTACCGGGCCGGCTTCGTCACCGGCGACCCGGCCCTGATCGCCGAGTTGCACGAGATCCGCAGGCACGCCGGGATGATCGTGCCCGCCCCCGTCCAGGCCGCGCTGATCGCCGCCCTGGACGACGACGAGGCCGCCGACCAGCAGCGGAGCCGCTACCTGGCCCGGCGGGCCGTGCTCCGCCCCGCGCTGGAGGCGGCGGGCTGGACCGTCGAGCACTCCGAGGCCGGCCTCTACCTGTGGGCCCGCCGGCCCGGCGCTGACGGCTGGGAGTCGGCCCGCGTGCTGTCCGAGGCCGGGATCCTGGTCTCCCCCGGCGAGCTGTACGGGCAGGCCGGCCTGCAGCACATCCGCCTGGCCCTGACCGCCACCGACGAGCGTATCCAGGCCGCCGCCACCCGCCTGGCCGCCCTGGCCTGAGGGGGCGCCCCGGTCACCGCGCCTGGGTGGGCGCGGGCGGGCGGGCCAGCCAGCGTGGGACCGTGCGCCGGTACTCCTGATAGGCGGGGCCGAAGCGACGCCGCAGGGTCCGCTCTTCGTAGCCCATGACAAAAATATGGAAGGTCACGGCCATGGCGGTCGCGTAGGCCAGGACCGCCAGTGAGCCGTAGAACCAGGCCTGGCCGGCCACGACCAGCAGGGCCGCCAGGTAGATGGGGTTCCGCACCCAGCGGTAGGGGCCGACCGCGACGAACCGGGACGGCGCGTCCCAGGGCCCCGGGGTGCCCCGGCCGACCACGGCGAAGTCCCACGCGCACCAGACGTACAGGGCCAGCCCGGCCGCGATGACCGGGAGAGCCACCCAGTTCGCCAGCGGGGCCGGGTGCCGGGCCGGGAGGCCAGCCACCACGGCAGCCAGAACCCGCCCAGGCCCGGCACCACCAGCGCAAACGCCAGGTTGCGCACGGCCAGGTCGACGGCGCTGGGGTGATTCAGCCGCCGGCTCCAGGCCAGCGCGGCCCCGGTGATCAGGTCGAGGGCGGCCCGGAACCGGGTCAGGTCGCGCTGGCGGATGAGCTCGGCGGTGAGCTGGGCCGCCTCGGCGCCGTACCGCCTCCGCCAGGACCGGGGATACAGGTGGAGCAGCCAGCTCATGACGCCGCCTCCTGGATCCGGCGCAGGCCCAGGGCGGCGATGCGGGCCGACTCGGACAGCCGCTGCCGGAGCTGATCCCGGCCGGCCGGGGTGATCCGGTACGGGCGGCGGCGGTCCTGCTCGGGGAGCGCCTCGACCAGGCCGGCGTCCTCCAGCTTGGCCAGCGCCCCGTAGAGCGTGCCGGCCCCCAGCGTGATCCCGGCGAACCCCTCGATGTCCTTGATCAGCGCGTACCCGTGCTTGGGCGACTCGGCCAGGCTGGTGTAATAGCGGAAGCGGGGTGCCGGATGGACGGCACCGCCAGCGCCCGGGCCGGGGCGCGAGTGGCGCTTGCTGGACGTTCAGGACTCAGGGGTGTGGCCGACGTCCCGATGCCGGGCCGCGGACATGACGAGGGCTCCCTGGCCGTGGTGGCCAGGGAGCCCAGTCAGGAGGTGCCCAGTGGGTCACCCATCCTCAGGTCACGGAGGCGGCGGGGGGGTGCCGTGCACCGGGCTGCCCTGGACGCCCCACTCCTGGTTGTCGAACGTGGTGCCACCGGAGTAGGTCTTCTCCGGCTGGACGTTCAGCTGCGGGCGCGGCATGTCGGTCGGGTTGCCGGCCGGGTAGTTGAGCACCAGCGGGTTGGAGAAGCTGACCGTGGCCCCGTTGATCAGCGGGAGGTCCTCGCCGATCACGCTGCGGCGGTCCCGTGCGCTGTTGCCGGTGTCGGCCGCGAACAGCGAGTTGGCGTACTGGCCACACGGCTCCAGCATGACCTTGGAGCCGCCCTGCGGCGTGACGCCGGACAGCGTGGACAGGCAGAAGTTACTGTCCAGGCCGTAGGGCGCGTACTGGATCTCCACGGTCTGGTCGCCACCGTAGGTGTGGTCGAACTGCGCGGAGACCAGCCCGTGGTTGCGGTAGAAGCTGTGCACCGTACCCAGGAAGGCCAGGCTGAAGTCCTCGGCCGGGTCGCTGTTCGACGCCTGGAACAAGATGACCGGCTGGCCGGCCTTGGCCTTGGCCTGGTACACGTCGGTCACGTACTTGGGCCCGTACTTCTGCGAGAACAGCTGAGCGCAGTCACCGGAGCAGGGCGGGGTCGCGGCGCTGGCGGTCAGCGTGCCGACCATACCCAGGCCGCCGCTGACGAGAGCGAACGTCGCCGCTCCGGCCGTGATCCTTGCCTTGATGGACATCAATTCTCCTTGGAACGTTCCCGGCCGACGGTGCCGACGGCCGGGGCGGAACACGACGAAGGCTCCCTGGCCGGGGAAAGTTCTGGGAGGAACCCAATCCCGAAGTGGCCAGGGAGCCTGGTCAGGAGGCGTCAAGCCTCCGGTCGAGCGGTGTTACTAGCGGGCGACGCCAGCGACGGTGCCCCACTCCTGGTTGTCGAACGTGGTGCCGTCGGAGTACTGCTTCTCCGGCTGGACGTTCAGCTGCGGCCGCGGCATGTCGGTCGGGTTGCCGGCCGGGTAGTTGAGCACCAGCGGGTTGGAGAAGGTGTTGGTGGCCCCGTTGATCAGCGCCACGTCGGTGCCGGTCGGCGAGAAGAAGCCACCGCTGCTGCGGTGGTCGGTCACGACGCTGCCGCCCGGCGGCAGCGTGCGGGCGTCGGTGTCGGCGGCCCAGATCGAGTTGGAGTACAGGCCACACGGCTCGAGGCGCACCTTGTAGCCCGGCTGCGGGGTCTCGTTGGACCACGTCGACAGGCAGAAGTTGCTGTTCAGGCCGTACGGCTCGTACTGGATCTCGTAGGCCTCGTCCGAACGGTAGGTCCGGTCGAAGGCCGGGGTGACCAGGCCGTGGTTGTTGTAGAAGCTGTGCACGGTGCCCAGGTCCTGAACCACGAAGTCCTCGGCCGGGTCGCTGTTCGACCGCTGGAAGAGGATGACCGGGGTGCCGGCCGCGGCGCGGGCCTGGAAGACGTCGACCAGGTACTGCGGGCCGTACTTCTGGGTGAAGATCTGGGCGCAGTTGCCGCCACAGTTAGGCGTCGCGGCGCTGGCGGTCATCGTGCCAGCCATCGCCAGGCCACCACCAACGAGCCCGAAGGTGGCGGCCCCCGCCGCGATCTTTGCCTTGACAGACATTCAGATTCTCCTTGGATTACTTGCCCAGCTGCCGGTGACCGTTGCTGGGTGGGAGACCGGTCTCCCGGCAGCCCCCAGTCACGTCGCGTTACTGGAGGCTGCCCGAAGGCCGGCTGGCTCGTCAGCCCCTCGCCGCCGCGTTTCCGCAGCCAAGGGGCTTGAACGTTCACCTAAGCCGGATCGGCCAGGCGGAGCGTTCGGTCATGAATGAATCACGGAGCGTTACAGGAGTTGAGCTTATGGCCGCCCCCAAATGGCGTCAACAGGAGTTCGCAATGTCCGCATTAAGCCGAAGAGGGCGGATGAGACCGCAAATACTTGGCTCTTGAGAAATGCCTTTCCGGCCCTTTGGAAAACATTTGATAACAACGAATTTCCGTAGGCCGTGACATATCCGGACATTAATATCGGTCGGGCGACACTCAACCGTTGCCTTTTGGAGACCAAAATTCCTGGATCCGGGCGGCGTGGCGCGAGGCTCGCCCGGAACGGCCCGGGCCAGCGCAGCGGGCAGCGCCGGGCCGCCGGGCGGGGCGGGCGGACACCCCGGCTGGACCTGGCCGGGGCCGCGGCCGGAGGCGGGCCACCGGGAGCACGGGGCCGGGACAAGCCCGGGGCGGGCCGGTCGCAGACGTGAGCAGGGACGCACCCGCCCGGGCGGCGGTAACGCCAAATTCCGCAGGCCAGGACATGACCGTACGTTTCCGCGGCCCGGCGGAACTCAACCGTTGCCGGGCCGGGACCTGATGTCCGGTGGCGTGTCGGGGTTGTCGGCCCGGAAGATGGGCCAGCCGATCTCGGTCCGCCAGCGGGCCTGGTCAGCGGTGTCGTTGGCCCCGATCAGGTAGTACTCCCGCAGCGGGCCTTCGACGCCGATGGCGTGGGTGGCCACGTGGGCCCCGAGGCGGCCGTAGCTGAGGTCGATGTCGGCCAGGCCGCCCGGGTGGGTGATCACGGCCAGTTCGGCGGCCGGGATGCTCATCGGGGCCACCCGGCCCACGGACCGGACCGGGCCGGTGACCGGGATGAACAGGGTGGCCTCGCCCTGCTCGTCCTCGAACACCCCGCTGGCGAACACGCCCCCGGCCGGGCCGGTGGCGGGCAGGCCCTGAGCCTCGACGGTGGCCTTCAGCTCGGCCAGGGCCCCCCGCCACCAGGGCTCGATGTCGGCCCGGGCCACGACCTGCCGGATGCCGACCGCGTCGGCCCGGCCGACGGTGCGATGGACGATCGGGGCCGGGCCGTCCGGGGGCTCCAGCAGGTTGCGCAGGGAGTCGACGGCCGTCTGGGTCTGGGCCAGCTGGCCGGTCAGCCGGTCCAGGTGGGCGGCGATCAGGCGGTTGCGCTGCTCGGTGTCCGGCGCGGCCAGCACCGCCTTGACCTCCGGGACCGGCATCTCCAGGTCGCGCAGGCGCCGGATGACCTGCACGACCGGGATCTGGGCGGTGGTGTAGTAGCGGTAGCCGGTGTGCGGGTTGACCTCGGCGGGCTCGAGCAGGCCCACCTGGTGGTAGTGCCGCAGGGTCTTGACGCTGAGGTGGGACATCCGGGCGAACTCGCCCACGGTCACGGTGGCCGCCATGGCCTCAGTCTCGACCCTCCGGCAGCGGGAGGGTCAAGCGACCATAGGGTGGGACGGTGCTGAGGCTCTACGACGCGGCCACCCGGGAGGTGGAGACGGTCCGGCCCGGGCACCGCCGCGAGCTGCGGGTGCTGGCCGTGGCCCCGGCCCTGGCCAGCCCGGACGACCCGGACCTGGCCGCGCTGCGGGCCTGCCTGCTGCCGGACCAGCTCCGGCGCACCGCCGAGCGGAACCGCCTGGTCCCGACGGTGTGCGAGGTGACCGCCCCCGGTCAGGCCGGGACCGGGCCGCTGGCGGCCGGGGTCCGGGCCGCCCTGAACATCCATCCCCCGGCCCGGATCGCCCCGGCCGGGGAGCCGGTGGCCCGGACCGTGGAGTTCGCCGGGCCCGGGAGCCCCGCGTTCGACGTGGGCACCGGCGACACCGGCTGGCTGGCCGGGATGGACGCGGTCCGGTACCACGCGGCGCCCACCGGCGCCGTCAGTGCTGGTCAGCGGGACTGGGGACGGCGGGCCGCAGCGGTGGTCCGAGCTGACCGCCGCGGCCATCGACCCGCTGGCCGTGCGCCTGGTCTTCACCCGCCACCGGTACCGGGACGAGGCCGAGGTGAGCTGGGACGTCCTGGCCGAGGCCGACCGGGCGCTGGCCAGCTGGCGGCGGTCCGTGGCCGAGTGGGCCAACTCCCCCAGCGCGGCCATGCCCGGGGAATACACGGAAGCCATCAGCGCCGCCTTCGATGATGATCTGGACACCACCGCCGCGCTGGCTGAACTGCACCGGCTGGCCAGTGATCCGGACGTCGCGCCCGGGGCCAAGTTCGAGACGTTCGCGGCCGCGGACCGGCTGCTCGGCCTGGATCTGGCCCGGGATATCGGCCGGTACTGAGGCCCGCTGGGCGCGACATTTAACCCGGCGGTCATGCAGATTTAGCAATCATCCATCTCACTCCACATTCGCTTAACGATTCGATGCTGTGTAGCGCGAACACGCAACGTTTTTCGCGTCCCACGCATGATTAACGGATATCTGTTGTGTGGGGACGGCTCCTATGCTGTGCCCATGACGATGGCCATGGGGGCCGAGCCCGGACGCGATGAGCTGGTGATACTTCCGGCGACAGCGCGAATCGCCTCGGCACGCAGTTACCTGATGTGTCCGCCGTTCCACTTTGCGGTCGAGTACGCGATCAACCCGTGGATGCGGCCGGATCAGCCCGCGGACCCGCGCCGGGCGGTGCGGCAGTGGGAACGACTGCGGCAGATCTATACCGAGCTCGGCCACACCGTGCACCTGATCGAGCCGGTGCCCGGGCTGCCGGACATGGTGTTCGCGGCCAACGGGGCCACCGTGGTCGGCGGGGCGGTGCTGGGCGCGCGGTTCCGGCATCCGGAACGCGCGGCCGAAGCCGGGGCCTACCTGGACTGGTTCCGCGGCCACGGTTACGCCGACGTGCACGCGCCCCAGCTCATCAACGAGGGCGAGGGCGACATCCTGTGCACCGGCGACGCCCTGCTGGCCGGCTACGGCTTCCGGTCCGACCCCGGCGCCGCCGACGAGCTGGCGGCCGCGTTCGGCCTGCCGGTCCACCCGGTCCGGCTGGTCGACCCGAGGTTCTACCATCTGGACACGGCCATGTGCGTGCTCGACGCCACCACGGCCGCGTACTACCCGGCCGCGTTCGACGACGCGGGCCGGGAACTGCTGAAGACCCAGTTCGGCGAGCTGATCGAGGCGACCGACGAGGACGCCGCGGTGCTCGGGCTGAACGCGGTCAGCGACGGCCGGCACGTGATCCTGCCCGAGCAGGCCACGGACCTGGCCGCCCGGCTGGCCGAGCGCGGGTTCGAGCCGATCGGCGTGGACCTGTCCGAACTGCGCAAGGCGGGCGGCGGCCCCAAGTGCTGCACGCTCGAACTCCGTCACTGAGCTGATCCAAGAAAACCGAGGAGGCGACCATGACCTTGATCGACGACCTGAGCATGACCCGCAGTGAGCAGCTGCGGGCCCAGACGGCCGCGCACAGCGCGCACAACTACAAGCCCCTCCCGGTCGTGATCGCCGAGGCCGAGGGCAGCTGGGTGACCGACGTGGAGGGCCGCCGGTACCTGGACATGCTGGCCGCCTACTCGGCGATCAACTTCGGCCACCGGCACCCCCGGCTGGTCGACGCGGCCCGCCGTCAGCTGGACAAGGTCACGCTGGTCAGCCGGGCCTTCGACCACGAGCACTTCGGCCCGTTCTGCGCCGAGCTGGCCGAGCTGGCGGGCATGGAGATGGTGCTGCCGATGAACACCGGCGCCGAGGCGGTGGAGACCGCGATCAAGGTGGCCCGCAAGTGGGGCTACGAGGTCAAGGGCGTGCCCGCCGACCAGGCGGTGATCGTGGCCTTCGGCGGCAACTTCCACGGCCGGACCACCACCATCATCAGCTTCTCCACCGACGAGGACGCCCGCGGCGGGTTCGGCCCGTACACCCCCGGATTCCGGGTGGTGGACTACGGCGACCTGGACGCGCTGGCCGCGGTGGCCGGCGAGCTGGGCGACCGGCTGGTGGCCGTGCTGGTCGAGCCGGTGCAGGGTGAGGCGGGCGTGATCGTGCCGCCGCCGGGGTTCCTGGCCGGGGTCCGGCAGCTCTGCTCGGCGCAATAACGCGCTGATGATCGCGGACGAGATCCAGTCCGGGCTGGGCCGGACCGGGACCACGTTCGCCTGCCAGCACGAGAACGTGGTGCCCGACGCCTACCTGCTGGGCAAGGCCCTGGGGGGCGGCATCGTGCCGGTGTCGGCCATGGTGTCCAGCCGGGACATTCTCGGGGTGCTGCGGCCGGGCCAGCACGGCTCGACCTTCGGCGGCAACCCGCTGGCCTGCGCGGTGGCCCGCGAGGTCATCGCCATGCTGGGCACCGGGGAGTACCAGCAGCGCTCGGCCGAGCTGGGCGTGCGCATGCACACCCGGCTGTCGGCGCTGCCCGCCGACCGGGTCCGCCGGGTGCAGGGCCGGGGCCTGTGGGCCGGGATCGAGTTCACCGGGCTGAACGGTCGGGCGGCGTGCGAGCGGCTGGCCGCCCGCGGCCTGCTGGCCAAGGACACCCACGGCACCGCCATCCGGCTGGCCCCGCCCCTGGTCATCACCGAGCCGGAGCTGGACTGGGCCCTGGACCAGGTCGAGGAGGTCGTCACCGGCGCCTAGCCGGCGGCGGGCAGCGGCTGCTCGCGCAGCCGGTGCCGCTGCACCTTGCCGGTGGCGGCGCGGGGCAGGTCCTGCACCACGTAGATGGCCTCCGGGACCTTGAACCGGCTGAGCTCGGCGACGCACCGCTGGTTCAGCCGGTCCAGCAGGTCCTGGAGGCGGTCGGCGGTGGCCGGTTCGGCGGCCGGGATCACGTACGCCACCGGGACCTGGCCGAGGATCGGGCTGGGCCGGCCGACCACCACCGCGTCCTGCACGGCCGGGTCGGCGATCAGCACCTCCTCGATCTCCCGCGGGTACAGCATCTCGCCACCCCGGTTGATCACGTCGTCGCTGCGGCCGGCCAGGAACAGGAAGCCGCGGGCGTCCATGGTGCCCAGATCACCGGTGTTCAGCCAGCCGGCCGGGTCGAAGCGCTCGGCGGCCCGGCCGCCCACGTAGCCGCCGATCACCCCCGGGCCGCGCAGCCACACCGTGCCGCTCGTCCCGGCCGGGACCGGCTGCCCGCCGGAGTCGCGGATCTGCAGCTCCACCCCGACCGGGCGGCCGCAGGAGCCCGCGGGCCCGGAGCCGTCCAGCGGCATGGCCGTGATCTGGCTGGCCGCCTCGGTCATGCCGTAGCTCTCCACCACCGGCACCCCGGTCCGGGCGGTCATCCGGTCCCGGACCGCCGCGGGCAGCGGGGCCGACGCGGACCGGATGAAGCGCAGCCGGGACGGCCGGGCCGGGACCGGAAAGTCGGCCAGGATGGTCAGGATCGCGGGCACCGCGTTGATCCAGGTGACGTCCTGGGCGGCCATTCGTTCCCAGAAGCCGGTGCGCCGGAACTTGCGGTCGGTCAGCAGGGTCGCCCCCGCCACCAGGCTGGCCAGCACCGCCACCACCTGGGCGTTGATGTGGAACAGGGGCAGCGGGTTGTAGCCCCGGTCGGCCGGGGTCAGCTCGTTGTGGGCGGCCACCCCGGCCGCCACGTGCAGCAGCTGGGCCTCGGTCAGCTCCACCGCCTTGGGAGCGCCGGTGGACCCGGAGGTCAGCAGCAGGACTGAGCCGGCCCCGCGGGCCGCCCGCCGAGCCCCGCCGCGCACGGGAGGGAGGGAACGCGGCGGGGTCTCGACGGCGGGGATCTGGGCCGCGGCGGCGCGGGCGGGCCGGTCGCTGATGATGGCGGCGGGCCGCACCGCGGCCACGGTCCGGGTCAGCTCGGCGTCGGGGGCGTTCGGGTTGACCGGCACGGCGCAGCGGCCCGCGGCCACCACCCCGAGGTATTCGGCGCAGAAGGCGACCGGGTCGGCGATGTCGATCAGGATCCGGGCCCGGCCGGGGACCCCGGCCGCGTCCAGGCCCTCGGCCCGCCAGCGCGCCAGCTGACCGAGCCGCCGGTAGCTCAGCCGCCGGCCGGTCGCGGTCTCCTCGGCGAAACTCCGCTCCCCGTGCTCCCCCGCCCGCCCGGCCAGCAGCGGGGCAAGGTCGCCTGACGGCACCCGATCGTCGCTCATGGGGCCAGTGTGGTGGTCCAGGCTGAGCGGACCGGGTGACGAAGTTGAGGATCAGCTCAGCGACCGTCGAGCCGATGCTGGACGTTCAGGCTGCTCACAGCCTCGGGGTCGCGGGGGCGGTGGCGGTGGCGGTGGCGGCACAGAAGCTCGCATGCCCCTGCGAGCCCGCGTCCCGGCGCTTAGGGGCGTGCCTCATGATCGATGGCGCTTTACCCATACTCTTATATGGGCGATGGCACCATCGCCTTCGTCCTGCACGCCCGCGGCGGCGTTGGGCGAGCATCGAGACGGCCGTCGCAACAGCCTGCAGGAGTTCCTGGCGATGCTTACGGCGGAGCGTCCCTCCGATCCACAGCTGCGAGAAACCACCGATCGCCAGGCCGGTTCCCGCCAGGATCCTCAGCCGGCGGCGCGGAGGAGCCGGGGGGCGGCTGCGGTGTGAACGCTGGCCCGGTCGAGGCGGCCGGGGTCGCGCAGGCCCGCGGCCAGGTGGCGGGCGATCCATTCGTGGCCGGCCGGGGTCGGGTGCAGGTGATCGCCGATGCGCGGGAACTGCCAGTGGCTGGCGATCGGGTCGAACACCAGCACCGCCGGGTCGGCCCGGCGGGCGGCGGCCACGATGGCCTGGTCGGTGGCCAGCGCGGCCGGGCTCGGGCGGCCGCGCGGGAACACCGTGAGCACGGCCAGCCGGCCGCGCGGGTCCTGGCGGCGAATGGCGCTGATCAGGCTCTCGACCCGGGACCGGATCAGCGGCAGCGGGCGGCCGATGTCGTCGTGGCCACCCTGGATGATGACCACGTTCGGGTCGAGGCGGGCCAGGTGCAGGCGGGCGGCCAGCTGGCCGAACGGGCCGCGGTGGCCCGCGCCCGGGTTCACGTAGCCCGCGCCCGGGTCGGCGCTGACCGCCAGCCGCCAGCCCATGATGCGGGCCAGGTCCTCGGGCCAGGCGTGGTCACGGTGCCCGGCCCCGACCCCGGCCGAGAACGACGCCCCGACCACGGCCAGCAGCGGGCGCTGGGCGGGATGCCGGGGAGCGGCCACGGTGACCTGCTGGCCGGACGCGGGTGAGTCGGCCAGGGTGACGGCCGCGGCCGCGCTGCCGCCGGCGATGGCGGCGAGAGCGAGCACTCCCGTGGCTACCGCCAGTTTCCGCCGCACCCGGGCACAGTACCTCACCAGCCAGTCCCCCAGACTTCCGCGAGATGACGCCCGGGCCAACGCCGGGCGAGCCGCCGCGGTGAGAACGGGCCAGGCGGTCCGGGAGTTCCGGACCTGGTCAGCTGGTGATTTCGGGCGCCGTCACAGGCCGGGGGCGCCAGGGGCGGCGGGGGATGCCGGCCGTGCCGCGGGCGCCGGGCAGCCGGGCCAGCAGCATGGTCAGCCCGGTCGCGGCGGCGTAGACGATGACGATGCCGCCCAGGGTGACCACCGGCCAGGGCAGCACGTGCTGCAGGCGCGGCCAGCCGAAGAAGACCAGCGCGGTCAGGAACAGCACCTGGCTGAGGTAGATGCCGTAGGAGTAGTCGGCGCCGGCCTGGACCAGGCGCCGCAGCCAGCGCGGGTTCCGCTCCCGGCCCAGCAGCACGCCCAGCAGGTAGATGGCCGTGATCAAGCCCAGGTAGAGCGGGATCTCCACCGGCTGGAACGGGTCGGACGGGTCGCCGGTCCGGAACCCGGGCACGCCGTGGGTGGCCAGCAGGTACCAGCCTTCGCTGAACGCCACCGCGGCCGCCGTGGCCACCAGCAGGCCGCGCCAGTGCCGGATCAGCCAGCCGTGCACCTCCTGGTAGTGCCAGGCCATCACCCCGCCCGCGATGACGAACAACTGGTAGTTCCACAGCTCGCGGGTGGCGGCCTGGTTGAGCATCCAGACCGGGACCAGGTTCTCGTGTTCGAGGGTGAACAACACGGCTTCGACGGCCAGGCTGGCGCTCAGCAGCCACCAGTGGTGCCGGTGCGTGCGCTGGATCAGCCACAGGAAGGCCGGGTAGACCAGGTAGAACTGCAACAGCACGACCAGGAAGTACAGCTGGTCGTAGCCGCTGAGCAGCAGCCAGAAGAAGTGGCCGGCGTCGTGGGCCGGGTCACCCAGGCCACCCTGAGCCAGGCCGAGCGCGAAGTAGATCACGGTCCAGGTCGCGTAGGGCAGCACCACCGCCAGCAGGCGGCGGCGCCAGAACGTCCGCCAGCCGCCCTTGGCCACGGCCGGGTAGGCGTAGACCAGCATCGCGGCCGAGATGAACATGAACGCGAACCGGGTCACGTGGGTGAGCATCAAGCTGGCGCCCACCCCCAGGCTGGCCTGGGGGGCGAAGTTCTGCAGCGAGTGGGTGGACACCACGCCGAACTGCTTGATCGGCCGCATGGCGTCGACGTGCACCAGCCGGGGCCGCTTCCGGCGCCGGGCCGGGGCCGGGGCGGCCCGGCGGGGGGCAGCGCCGGGCCGGGCTGGGGGGTATCGAGGACCGCACTCACCTGGTCAGCCTGCCGACCGGGGCTGAGTTGCCCGGGCACCCTCAGCTGGGAGTTGGCTAAGAGTCACTGGGGCTGGAGTGACTCTCGAGGTAATTGAGAGGGACTGTGGGATCAGCGAGGGCGGTGCCGCGGCCGACGGGGGGCGGGGCGCCGGGCCAGGGGCGGCGGGCGCGGCCGGTCAGCCAGCGGCTGAGCGGGGTGCGGGCCGCGACCTCGGTGAACGCGGTGGCGGCCAGCCAGGTCACGGTCACCGCGAGCAGGACGGTCACGATCCACGGGACGTTCCGGCTCAGGCCGCCCAGGCCCAGGGTGACCAGGGCGTCCAGGAACATGATGTGGCTCAGGTAGACGCCCATCGAGTTGTCCGACGTCGCGCGGACCAGCCGGGACGGCCAGCCGTCGCGGGACCGGTGGGCCCACCAGGCCCCGGCCAGCCACAGCAGCCGATCGCGGCCGCGTAGAGCGGGATGGCCTCGGGCTCGAACGGGTCGGCGGCGCTGGCCGGGGCCTGGCCGGACCGGACCGTGAGCACGAACCAGGCCTCCACCGCGGCCAGCACCAGCGTCCCGGCCGCCAGCAGCAGCCAGCGGCGGCGCCAGACCCAGGCCCGGACGGCGGGCAGGTGAGCCCCGATGACCATGCCCGCGACCAGGTAGAAGACGTAGGAGGTGACCTCGCGGGTGGAGTTGATGTCGTACCAGACCTGCGGGCTCCAGTGCTGATAGTGCAGGGCGAAGCTGACCCAGACCTGGATCCCCAGGCTGGCCACGAGGATGACCGCGGGCCAGCGCCGGATCCGGTTCAGCAGTCCCAGCAGGACCGGGAACAGCAGGTAGAACTGCATCAGCACGAACACGTAGTAGAGGTGGCCCGAGCCCGAGATCAGCTGCATCCCGGCGTTCTTGGCGATCTGCGGCAGCGAGCCGGACGTGCCCGAGATCGCGTCGCCCCGCAGGCCGGTGAAGCTGACCGCCACGTAGAGCAGGGTCCAGATGGCGTACGGGATGACCACCCCGGTGCCCCGCCGGCCCCAGAAGCGCCACGGCGACCAGCGCGGTCGCTGGTAGGCCTGATAGGTCAGGGTCAGCGCGCTGACGAAGAAGAAGATGTGCCGGCTGGCCTGCGACCCCAGGGTGATCGCGCCGTAGAAGATGCTGGCCGTCGGGGCCAGCATCTGCATGGCGTGGGTCGCGATGACCAGCACCGAGGCCACCGGGCGGACCACGTCCAGCTCATCCGCGTGGGGCCGGGACCGGTAGCCGCGAGCGGGCCGGGCGGCCGGGACGGACGGATGCTCCGGGGCGGGGGTCTGGGTCAGCACGACGGTCAGCCTGCCCGGGCGCCCTGAGCGCCGTCTGAAGGTATCCCGAGGTAACGACCGTGTAAGCGAGGTCACAGGCGACCGAGTTTCGGAAGCCGAAGTCCCCGCGCCCAGGGGAAAGGCCGGACGCGGGGACGAGACCTTCGATCAAAAAATCAGCGGACCGGGCGACGGCGGTAGAGGCTTTTCGCCCACAGGTAGCTGGCGACGGCGATGACCGCGCACCAGGCCACGGCCAGCCCGGCCTGGTGGCCGATGCCGGTGCCCAGCAGCAGGCCGCGCAGGGTCTCGGTGATCGGGGTGAACGGCTGGTACTCGGCGAACCAGCGCAGGACCAGCGGCAGCGAGCTGGTGGGCACGAAGCCGCTGCCCAGGAACGGCAGCAGGATCAGGAACATCGGTGAGTTGCTGGCCGTCTCCACGCTCTTGGCGGCCAGGCCGAGCGCCACCGTCAGCCAGGTGAAGGCCAGCGCGACCAGGATCACCAGGCCGATCGCGGCCAGCCACTCGAACGGGGTCGCGGTCGGCCGGAAGCCGACCCCGATGGCCACGCCGGTGACCACGGCCATGCCCAGCACGGACTGGATCAGGCTGCCCAGCACGTGGCCGGTGAGCACCGAGGAGCGGGTGATGGCCATGGTCCGGAAGCGGGCGATGATGCCCTGGGTCATGTCCGAGGCCACCGAGATCGCGGTGCCCTGGGCCACGGCGGCCGCGGTGAGCAGGATGATCGCGGGCGCCACGTAGTTGGCGTAGGCGGCCCGGCCGGTGAGCGCGGCGGTCCCGGCGGGCCCGGCGGGCAGGCCCGGATGCAGGCCGGAGCCGAGCGTGCCGCCGAACACGTACACGAACAGCAGCAGGAACACGATCGGCATGCCCAGGATCATCACGGTCAGGGACGGGTAACGCCGCAGGTGCAGCAGGTTTCGGCGCAGCATGGTGGCCGAGTCGGCCAAGGCGTAGGTGGTCATTGCGGGCCTCCGGTCAGGGCGAAGAACACGTCGTCGAGGTCGGGGGTGTGGATCGACACCTGGCCGGCCTCGGCGCCCCCGTCGTGCAGCTGGTTGAGCAGCGCCCGCAGCGCGGCGGCGTCGCCCTCGCTCGGCACCTGCAAGGTCAGCGCGGCGTCGTCCCGGGCCGTGGCGTCCAGCAGCTTGGCCGCCAGGTCCAGGCCGGACCGGTCCGCGAAGTGCAGCACGACCGCGC
This sequence comes from uncultured Actinomycetes bacterium, assembly GCA_963828445.1. Lineage (GTDB taxonomy): Bacteria > Actinomycetota > Actinomycetes > Streptosporangiales > Streptosporangiaceae > Bog-532. The sequence goes on along the minus strand of CAWHFP010000009.1, from coordinate 321,169 downwards.
TGTCGCCGATCGCGGCCTTGAGCTCGGCGGCGCGGCCTTCGGCCACGATGCGGCCGTGATCCAGCACCGCGACCCGGTCGGCCAGCTCGTCGGCCTCGTCCAGGTACTGGGTGGTGAGGAAGATGGTCACGCCGTCCGCGACCAGGCCGCGGATGATCTGCCACATGGTGCGCCGGCTGCGCGGGTCCAGCCCGGTGGTCGGCTCGTCCAGGAAGATCAGCCGCGGGTCCCCCATCAGGGTCATGGCCAGGTCCAGGCGGCGTTGCATGCCGCCGGAGTAGGTCGAGGCCGGCCGGCCAGCGGCGTCGGACAGCTCGAACTGCTCCAGCAGCGCGGTCACGCGGGCCCGGCCCGGAGCCCGGCCCAGGTGGTGCAGGTCGGCCATCAGGCGCAGGTTCTCCGCCCCGGTCAGCAGCGGGTCGATGGCGGAGAACTGGCCGGTGACCCCGATCAGACCGCGGATCCCGTCCGGGTCCCGGGTCAGGTCGTGCCCGGCCACCTCGATCCGGCCGCCGTCGGCCGGGATCAAGGTGGACAGGATCTCCACCGTCGTCGTCTTGCCGGCCCCGTTCGGGCCCAGCAGCGAGAACACGGTTCCCTCGGGCACGGACAGGTCGATGCCGTCGAGGACGAGCGTGTCACCGAACGACTTCCGCAGCCCGGTCACGTTGATCGCGAGCGTCATGGTGCTGGTCCTTCCTGGTTTCTGCTGTGGGCTGTGGGTCGCCGGTTCTGGGCTCGGTGCGGCGGTCAGGAGCGGTGGACGGTGATGTCGCCCATGCTGGTGCGGCCGTAGACCTCGACCGTGTGGTCGGCCGGGCCGGGCTGGTCGGTGGACTGCAGCTGGTTGCGGACGTTGCCGAACTGGGTGTGCACGTCGAGCTTGGCCGCGGTGCCGTCGGCGACGCCGATCTCGATGCCGCCCATGCTGGTCTTCAGCGTGGCCCGGCCCTCGGTCAGGCCGCCGATCCGCAGGTCGCCGTTGGCCGTGCTGGCGTCCACGGTGGACTGGGCGCGGTCCACCTCGACGCGGCCGTTGGCCGTCCGGACCCGCAGGTCGCCGATGGCCTCGCCGATCCAGATCTCGCCGTTGGAGCTCTTGATCGCGGCGCGGTTGAGCACGGTGCCGATGCGGATCCGGCCCGAGGCGGTGGTGACGTCGGCGGTGCCGTTCACGCGGTCGACGGAGACGGATCCGGCCCCGGTGTTGACGTCGAGGGCGTCGCACTGGTCGAGTTCGACGTCGCCGGCGCCGCTGCTGATCCGGCAGTCACCGAGGTCGCCCTCGCTGCGGAACGCGCCGACCCCGGCGTTGCCCTGCAGCCGCGACCCGGCCGGCAGCTCCACGGTGACGTCGACCGAGCCGGTCCGGCCGAAGATGGTGCGCAGCTTCGGCCCCTTGACCAGCAGCCGGCCCGCCGCGTACTCGATCCGGGTCTGCTCGGCGGCGCGCACGTCGGCCTCCTCGTTCGGGTCGCTGGGGCGGACCTCGGCCGTGGTCTCGTCGCGTTCGGTGGCGGTGATCCTCGCGTCGCCGGCGGTGAACTCGATGACGGCCTGGATGGGGTCGGGGGTGCTGAAAGAAGGCATGACGGTTTTCCCTCCGTGCATTGGTTGGGTTTCTTGGCTTGGCTGGTTGCCTGGCTTGGTGGTTGCCTGGAGTGAGGCTGGCTAGCGGTTGGTGGTCAGCGGACCCAGCCGGTGAAGTGCTGGCCGCCGGTGGCGGCGCGGCGCGCTTCGCGGGCGGCGCGGCGGCCCGGGCCCGGGACGGGACCCTGGGCGTGGGTTTGGGCGCCCGGGTCGAGGGCGGCGGTGGCCGCCCGGACCAGCCAGGAGTTGACGCTCAGGCCCGCCTGGCTGGCGGCGTCTTCGACCCGGGCCTTGAGGTGCTCGGGCAGGCGCAGGTTGATCCGGACCATGGCCGCGTCCCCGTCGTCCGGGACGGAGGCGGTGGCGTTCCGGGGCGGCCGGCTCCGGCGTGGGCCGGGGCTCTTGTGTCTCGCTGGTGCCGGGGACGTCGGTTTCGGCGGGCGGGGGCAGCGTCACCACGAAACTGGGCTCCCGGTCCCGCAGCCGCAGGTCCACCGAGCCCGGCGCCATGTCCCGGGTGATCTCCCCGGCCGCCGCCGACAGCGCGTCCAGCAGCACCAGCCGCGTGGCCGAATCCAGCGAAGCGGTCAGCCGTTCGGCCAGCGCCCTGGTGTCTTCGCCCCCGGCCGCCGCCGCCACCGCCAACTGCTCCTGCAGCGTCTCCACATACCCGCTCAAGTTCATGGCACCATAATGGCACCACTTTGGCACCATCGCAACTCCGGGCTGGCACAAAGTTGGCGCTAGGAGCGTATGGGCTGGTCAGGGGCTAGAAATTCGCTGGCTGAGGGGCTTTTGATTGGGCGGCCCGGGCGGGCCCGGCACCATGGTGGTGCCACATGGCGCCAAGTGACGCCACCCGAGCGCCCGAGGCGCCACGCGTGATCGGCGTGGCACCCGGTCGGGCCCGGGGCGCCCGAACCGCATCGATCGCGCATTCGCGACGGTTCTTACCGCATCAAACGCGCATTCGATGCGGTACCGGCTGGGGCCGGGGGTCAGTGCGAGCCGGGGAGGCGGCGGTAGCGGCCGGCGTGGTAGAGCAAGGGGCCGGGGACCTCGGTGGCGGGGTCGGGGCCGGAAACGGAGAGGACCTGGCCGACCAGGATGGTGTGGTCGCCGCCGGGGTGGGTGGCGTAGGTGCGGCACTCCAGGGAGGCCAGCGCGTCGTCCAGGATGGGGTGGCCGGTGACCGGGCCCGGGTGGTGCGGGTGGCCGTCCAGCTGGTCTTCGACCGGGCGGCCGCGGGTGGCCAGCCAGCGGGCGGTTTTCTCGTGGTCTTCGGTCAGGACGGAGACGGCCCAGGTGCCCGCGGACAGCACGGCGTCGTGGAAGCGGGCGGCCCGTTCGACGCAGACCAGGATGAGCAGCGGGTCGAGTGAGACCGAGGTCAGCGCGTTGACGGTCATGGCGTGGGTGACGCCGCTCGGTGGTGGCGGCCACGACCGCGATCCCGGTCGCGAACTGGCCGAAGGCCCGGCGGTAGGCGTCCCGGTCCGGCGGCCCGCCCGGGGTCGGCTCGGGGGCGGCCGGGCCGGTCACCGCGCGTACTTCCGGGAGGTGCGGCGCACCCACAGGAAGAAGGCGGCCGCGATGCCGGCCAGGGCGGCGATCGCCCCGCCGTACAGGTACCACTCGCCGCTGGGGACGGCGGCCACGATCACGCTGCCCTGGCGGGACGGGGAGTCGAGCACGAACGAGGCCACGATCCAGCCCAGGGCGGGCACGATCGCCCCGGCCACCGAGCTCATGCCCCAGGAGCCGAACACGCAGGTGGCCACCAAAAGCAAGCACAGTAGAAGCGCCGCCGCCGGGAACGAGCCGATCATCCAGGCGTTGTACTCGAACGAGCCGATCAGGCCCTGGATCGCCCCGAACACCAGCAGCAGGGCGTAGGCGCCGCCGGTGACAAAGGCCGCCCGGTGGGCCACGGGCTCACGCGGCGCGGGCGGAGCAGGCGCCGGACCCGAACGTGAACCCATGACGGTCAAGGCTACCCAGCCTGCCCGGCCGTAGCGCGGGGTGGGACGGCCGGGGTGTCGGCGGCCAGGTCGAGGCCCGCGAACAGGTCAGCCTCACGTGGGGGCGGGCAGCCATCAGCGTGACCTTCGATGAAATCTGAAACGTCGGTGGCAGGCGACCCAGCATCGGCGGTGGGCACCAGGGCGTAGTACTCGACCGCCGAGGCCAGCTGGGCGATGTTGTTGGACAGGGCGAAGTAGGGGCCGGCCACCGTGATCTGAGTGGCGTGCGCGGCCATCGCGGCCAGCTTGGCGTCCAGGTAGGCGGTGCCGTCGATCTCGGTGCTGACCTGCTCGTCCGGTACCCCGTAGACCAGATCGGCCTCGGACTCGGGCAGCCGCCAGGCCAGGGGCAGACCGGAGGGTTCGGTTCCGGTGGCGTCCAGGTCGTGGGCGCGGGCGGCGCGCAGCTCGGCCATCTCCTCGTCCAGGGCCGAGCGCGGCGTGGTGCTGGCGTAGAACTTCGCCACCCGCCACGGGGCCAGGCCGCCCGGCACCGTCACCGCCGGGTCCGCGGCCTGCTGGAACGCCAGCCAGGTGACCCGGTGGGCCTGGATGTGGTCCGGGTGCCCGTAGAAACCGTCGTCGTCGTAGGTGACCAGCACCTGCGGGCGGACCTCGCGGATGATCGCGGCCAGGTCGAGAGCGGCTTCGGCGAGGTCGGCCCGCCAGAAGCAGCGCGGGTCCTCGTTCTCGGGGGTGCCGATCATCCCGGAGTCCCGCCAGCGGCCGGGGCCGCCCAGGAACCGGTGGTCGGTCACGCCGAGCGCGGCGCAGGCCCGGTCCAGCTCGCCGATCCGGTAGCCACCCAGCTGGTCGTCGTGGTCGGCGGCCAGGTTGGCCAGCTCGGGCGGGATGATCTCGCCGCCCTCCCCCAGCGTGCATGTGACCAGAGTGACCTGAGCGCCTTCAGCGGCGTAGCGGGCCATGGTGGCGCCGGTGCCGATCGATTCGTCGTCAGGATGAGCGTGCACCAGCAGCAGGCGCCGGCCGGGGGATGAGGTCACGCACGTGAGGGTAGCCGCGGCTGGCAGGATCTATGTCCATGACCGAAAGCTTCCCCCGGCAGCAGGCCCGGACCCGGCGCTTCACCCTCGGCGCACCCCGCTCCTTCGCCATCTCCCCCGACGGGGCCAGGGTCGTGTTCCTGCGCAGCAAGGGCGGCGGCGACCCGGTGACCTGCCTGTGGCAGCTGGACGTGGCCAACGGGACCGAACGGCTGATCGCCGACCCGGCCGCGCTGAACGCCACCGACGAGGACCTCCCGGCCGAGGAGCGGGCCCGGCGGGAGCGCGCCCGTGAGCAGGCCGGGGGCGTGGTCTCCTACGCGGCCGACGGGGACCTGCGCACGGTGGTGTTCAGCTTGTCGGGGCGGGTGTTCAGCGCCGACCTGACCGCTTCGGAGGGGACTCCGGAGGCGGCGCCGCGCGAGCTGACCGTGCAGACGCCGGCCCTGGACCCGCGGCCGGACCCGGCCGGGGCGCGGCTGGCCTACGTCAGCGGCGGGGCGCTGCGGGTCGCCGCCCTCGGCGGGGGCGGGGAGGATCGGGTGCTGGTGGCCCCGGCCGAGGACGAGCCGAACGTGTACTACGGCCTGCCCGAGCACATCGCGGCCGAGGAGATGGAGCGGCTGCGCGGCTACTGGTGGGCGCCGGACGGCCAGGCGCTGCTGGTGGCCCGGGTGGACGAGACCCCGGTGCAGCAGTGGTACATCTCCGACCCGGCCAACCCGATCCGGACCCCGGCCCGGGTCCGGTACGCGTCGGCGGGCACGCCCAACGCCGATGTGTCCCTGGTGCTGGCCGGCCTGGACGGTGGGCGCACGCCGGTCGAGTGGGATCGTCATGATTTTGAATATCTGGTCACCGCGTCCTGGGAAACCGGCCGGGACCCGCTGATCGTGGTGCTCAACCGGGCCCAGAACCGGATGCAGCTCCGCCGCGTGGACCCGGCCAGCGGGGCGACGACGCTGGTGCGCGAGGACACCGACGAGCAGTGGGTCGACATCGTGCCCGGGGTGCCGGCCGGGACCGCGGACGGCCGGCTGGCCTGGGTCGCCGACAGCGGCGGGGCCAAGCGGCTGGTCCTGGGCACTGTCGAGGAGCATGCCAGCGGCGCGGCCAAGCCGGTCACCCCGGCCAGCCTCCAGGTCCGGCACGTGCTGGACGTCGACGGGGACACCGTGCTGTTCACCGCGTCGGGCGAGCCGACCGAGATCGGAGTGTGGAGTTACGGGCCGGACGGGCTGGTCCAGGTGTCGCCGGACGGCGGGCTGAACTCGGGCCGCCGGGCGGGCGGGACCACGCTGCTGACCCGGCGCACGCTGGACGAGGACGGCGGGACGGTCGAGGTTCTTGGGGCTGCTGGGGTTGCTGGGGTTGGAGAGGTTCGGGCGCGGATTGAGTCGTACGCCGAGGCGCCCAACCTGCCGACGCCTCAGCCGCAGCTGCTGTCACTGGGGGCCCGGGAGATCCGGACCGCGGTGCTGTTCCCGTCCTGGCACGAGCCGGGCTCGGGGCCGCTGCCGGTGCTGCTCGACCCGTACGGCGGGCCGCACGCCCAGCGGGTGCTGGCCGGGCGCGGCGCCTTCCTGACCTCGCAGTGGTTCGCCGAGCAGGGCTTCGCGGTGGTGATCGCGGACGGCCGGGGCACCCCCGGCCGCGGGCCGGCCTGGGACCGGGCCGTGTACCGGAACCTGGCCGACCCGGTGCTGGAAGACCAGGTGGACGCGCTGCACGCGGCGGCCGAGCAGTTCAGCGACCTGGACCTGTCGCACGTGGCCATCCGCGGCTGGTCGTTCGGCGGCTACCTGTCCGCGCTGGCGGTGCTGCGCCGGCCGGACGTGTTCCACGCCGCCATCGTGGGCGCGCCAGTGACCGACCAGGCGCTGTACGACACGTGTTACACCGAGCGGTACCTGGGGCTGCCGCAGGACGAGCCCGAGGTCTACGCGAACTGCTCTCCGGTCAAGGACGTGGAACGACTACAGCACGATAAAGACAACAGCGCCGATCAGCGCGCGCTACAGCCGATGATGGTGCGGCCCATGATGGTCATTCACGGCCTGGCCGACGACAACGTGGTGGTGGCGCACACGCTGCGGTTCTCCTCCGCGCTGCTGGCGGCCGGTTACCCGCACACGGTGCTGCCGCTGACCGGGGTCACCCACATGACGCCGCAGGAGGTCGTGGCCGAGAACCTGCTGCTGCTCCAGATCGATTTCCTGCAGGAAGCGCTGGGGCTGTCGGCTGCAGGGGGCACCGTTTAGCGGACGGAGTGTAGCAAGAGTCACAGGCTCGAACAGGGCTCAGGGGCAGAATTTCATTAGCACGTGGAATAGATTTTTGACAAATCGAAAACCCGCGGGCGACGGGGCTGGGCCGGAGCGGGCGAGTCCGGGGGCGCCGGGCTCACCTGCGGCGGGCGAACATATTCGACAGCGCACCAGGTGCGTAGGCAAGCGAGGACGTCGAGGATGACGCAAGTTTCGGAGGCGCCCGCGAGAACGCGGGCGCGGATCGCGGAAAAGACCTTCCGCCAGGACCCCTGGTGGCGCCAGCCGGCCATCGTCGTCACCCTGCTGAGCCTGTGGGTCGCGTACGCCACGGTCCGGGTGTTCATGGGGCACTACTACTGGGTGCCGGCCTATCACTACCTGACCCCGTTCTACTCGCCCTGCATCAACGGCGAGTGCGTGCCGGGGTCGAGCAGCCTGGGCCACTGGTTCCCGGCTGTGCCGCCGATCATCCCCTACGCCGTGGTGTCCCTGCCGTTCGTGCTCGGGTTCCGGCTGACCTGCTACTACTACCGGCGGGCCTACTACCGCGCCTTCTGGCGGGCCCCGGCCGCGTGCGCGGTGCGCGAGCCGCACGAGAAGTACACCGGCGAGACCCGGTTCCCGCTGATCATGCAGAACCTGCACCGGTACTTCTTCTACGCCGCGATCCTGATCTCGATCCTCAACACCTACGACGCGGTGGACGCCTTCCACGGCAAGGACGGCGGGGCCGGGTTCGGCCTGGGCACCCTGATCATCGTGGTCAACGTGATCCTGCTCTGGGCCTACACGCTGTCCTGCCACTCGTGCCGGCACATCACCGGCGGGCGGCTGAAGAACTTCTCCAAGCACCCGGTCCGCTACTGGGCCTGGACCCAGATCTCCAAGCTCAACGCCAAGCACATGCAGCTGGCGTGGACGACGCTGGGGACGCTGATGCTGACCGACCTGTACATCATGCTGGTCGCCAGCGGAGCAATCAGCGACCTGCGATTCTTCAACTGAGGCGAGAGCAATGACCGATATCCAGCGTTACTCCTACGACGTCGTAGTGATCGGCGCAGGCGGTTCCGGGCTACGCGCCGCGATCGAGGCCCGCCTGCACGGCAAGAAGGTCGCGATCATCTCCAAGTCGCTGTTCGGCAAGGCCCACACGGTCATGGCCGAGGGCGGCGCGGCCGCGGCCATGGGCAACGTGAACTCGCGCGACAACTGGCAGGTCCACTTCCGCGACACCATGCGGGGCGGCAAGTTCCTGAACAACTGGCGGATGGCCGAGCTGCACGCCAAGGAGGCCCCGGACCGTATCTGGGAGCTGGAGGCCTGGGGCGCGCTGTTCGACCGGACCAAGGACGGCAAGATCAGCCAGCGGAACTTCGGCGGCCACGAGTACCCGCGGCTGGCCCACGTCGGCGACCGCACCGGCCTGGAGCTCATCCGGACCATGCAGCAGAAGGTCGTGGCCGTACAGCAGGAAGACGCGGCCTCGCTGGGCGACCCGGAAGCGATGATCAAGGTCTACGCGGAGACCACGATCACCCGGCTGATCAAGGACGCCGACGGCAAGATCGCGGGCGCGTTCGGCTACATCCGCGACACCGGGCAGCTGGTGTACTTCGAGGCGCCGGCCGTGGTGCTGGCCACCGGCGGCATCGGCAAGACGTTCAAGGTCACCTCGAACTCCTGGGAGTACACCGGTGACGGGCACGCGCTGGCCCTGCTGGCCGGGGCCAACCTGCTCAACATGGAGTTCGTGCAGTTCCACCCGACCGGCATGGTCTGGCCGCCGTCGGTGCGCGGCATCCTGGTCACCGAGTCGGTCCGCGGTGACGGTGGTGTGCTGCGGAACTCCGAGGGCAAGCGGTTCATGTTCGACTACGTGCCGGACGTGTTCCGGGCCCAGTACGCGGAGACCGAGGAAGAGGCGGACCGCTGGTACACCGACGCGGACAACAACCGGCGGCCGCCGGAGCTGCTGCCGCGGGACGAGGTGGCCCGGTCGATCAACTCCGAGATCAAGGCCGGCCGGGGATCCCCCCACGGCGGTGTGTTCCTGGACGTGTCGACCCGGATGCCGGCCGCCGAGATCATGCGGCGGCTGCCGTCCATGCACCACCAGTTCAAGGAACTGGCCGACGTGGACATCACCAAGGAGCCGATGGAGGTCGGCCCGACCTGCCACTACGTGATGGGCGGGGTCGAAGTCGAGCCGGACACCGCGGCCACCGCGGTACCGGGCCTGTTCGCGGCGGGTGAGGTCGCGGGCGGCTTCCACGGGTCGAACCGGCTGGGCGGCAACTCCCTGTCCGACCTGCTGGTGTTCGGCCGCCGGGCCGGCCTGGGCGCGGTCGAGTACCTGGAGGGGCTGTCCGGCCAGCCGGAAGCACCCGAGGCCGACATCGAGGCCGCGGCGGCGGAGGCGGTTGCGCCGCTGGAGCGGTCCGGGGGTGAGAACCCGTACACGGTCCACTCCGAGCTGCAGCAGACCATGAACGACCTGGTCGGCCTGATCCGGCGCGAGTCGGAGATGACCACCGCGCTCAAGGAGCTGGAGAAGTACAAGCAGCGGGTGGCTCAGGTCAGCGCGGAGGGCGGCAGCGGCTACAACCCGGGCTGGCACCTGGCCCTGGACCTGCGCAACATGCTGCTGGTGGCCGAGTGCGTGGCCATGGCCGCCCTGGAGCGGCAGGAGTCGCGCGGCGGGCACACCCGGGACGACTTCCCGGAGATGTCACCCGAGTGGCGCAAGATCAACCTGATGCTCTCGATGCCGGGTGACCACATCCAGCTCTGGCGTCAGCCGGTCAAGTCGCTGCGGCCGGACCTGCTCGAGCTGTTCGAAAGCAGCGAGCTGAAGAAGTACCTGACCGAAGAGGAGCTGCCCGCGGAGGTCGCGGCCGCTCCGGGGTCGGCTTCGCACAGCCCGGCGGGCGCGGCCGCGGAGACGGACGTTCCAGCGGCGGCCCCGGCCGACACGGCCAGCCAGAAAGCCACGCAAGAGGAGAAGCACTGACATGGGTTACCAGGCAAACCTCAAGGTCTGGCGGGGCGACGCGGGCGCGGGCGACCTGACCGACTACCAGGTCGAGGTGAACGACGGCGAGGTCGTGCTGGACATCCTGCACCGGTTGCAGGCGACCCAGACCGGCGACCTGGCCATCCGCTGGAACTGCAAGGCCGGAAAGTGCGGCTCGTGCTCGATGGAGATCAACGGCCGGCCCCGGCTGGCCTGCATGACCCGGATGTCGATCTTCGAGCCGGAAGAGACGCTGACCATCACGCCGCTGCGGACCTTTCCGGTCATCCGGGACCTGGTCACCGACGTGTCGTTCAACTACGCCAAGGCCCGGCAGATCCCGTCCTTCTCCCCCGACCCGTCGATCAAGCCGGGCGAGTTCCGGATGCAGCAGGTCGACGTGCAGCGGTCGCAGGAGTTCCGCAAGTGCATCGAGTGCTACCTGTGCCAGAACACCTGCCACGTGGTCCGCGACCACCCCGAGAACGAGGCCCCGTTCGCCGGGCCCCGGTTCCTGATGCGGGTGGCCGAGCTGGAGATGCACCCGGCCGACGAGGCTGACCGGCGCGAGATCGCCCAGGACGACTTCGGCCTCGGCCTCTGCAACATCACCAAGTGCTGCACCGAGGTGTGCCCCGAGCACATCAAGATCACCGACAACGCGCTCATCCCGATGAAGGAGCGCGTGGTCGGCCGCAAGTACGACCCGCTGGTCTGGCTCGGTTCCAAGATCGGGCGTCGCCCGGCGCCGAAGGACACGCCTGAGGTGCCGAACACGGCCATGAAGTAACCACTTCGTTGGTGCGAAGGGCCCGGTCACCGTGGCGGTGGCCGGGCCCTTCGCTGTTCTGTATTCTCCGGCGCGGGTTACCGGGGTACCCGGCCGTTCAGCAGGATCATGCCCTCGCTTTCCTGCGTGGAGCCCACCCTCCGGCTGCCGACCGCCCACACCGAGGCCCGGCCGTTCCAGTGGCTGACCAGCGGCTGGTACGAGTCTTCGTTGTCGACCTGGCTCCCGCCGACGGCCCAGGCGTCATTCGGGGCGTCGGCCGTCACCGCGCTGAACTGATCGCTGAAACCGGTGTTCCGCACGTTGGCGTTGACCCGCCAGCCCGGCGCGGTGGCGGCCCCGGCCGAAGTGGTGGCGATCAGCGGCGCCACCGCGGCGGCACCCACGAAAAGGGCGCGCCGAAGAGAACGAATGTTCACACACAACCCCGTTCTGCCCCAGCATCCAGCCTGGCATCGGGCCGGACGTTTCGGGCTCAGACCCCCCGCTGTGTACAGACGAGAGTGAGTATGTCCGTCAGGAAATACCACTCGCAACCAGACATTTACGAACGTTGTGAACGGCCTGGCCAGCGGCTCCTGGGCGGTTGCGCGGCCGGGCCGATAAGGGTTGCGGCGCGCGGGTAATGTGGTCCTGCCCTCGCCTCGCGGCCTCGGTGGGATGAGACGCGGCAGATGTGGCGGGACACCATCAATCCGAACGGCATCCGGGGCTGGCCTGTGCCGTGGCCAGCGCCCGTGGGAGCGAAAGGCAACCATGGTCGTCCACCACCTGACCTACGCCGAGGCCCTGGTCGTCGGCTTGTTCCAAGGTGTTACCGAGCTGTTCCCGGTGTCCAGCCTCGGGCACAGCGTGCTCATCCCCGCCCTGGTCGGCGGCAGCTGGGCCAGGGACCTGAGCGTGACCGCGCCGGACTCGCCGTACCTGGCGTTCATCGTCGGCATGCACGTGGCCACCGCGCTCGCGATGATCATCTACTTCTGGCGGGACTGGGTCCGCATCGTCGGCGGCTTCTTCACCTCGATCCGGGACCGGCGCGTGGAAACCATCGACCAGCGGCTGGCCTGGATGATCATCCTGGGCACGATCCCGGTCGGTATCGTCGGCGCGCTGCTGCAGCACGCGGTGCAGAAGACGTTCGCCAAGCCGATCGTGGTAGCGGTGTTCCTGGCCATCAACGGGCTGATCCTGCTCGGCGGCGAACGGCTGCGGCGCCGCCAGGCGACCGCCGAACTGGCCCAGGGCCGGGCCGGATACGCCGACTACGAGGACTACGCCGACGAGGCCGGGGCCCGCGGGGGCCGCGGCGCCCAGGGTGGCCGGGGCGGCCGGGCTGGGGCCCCGGCCTACCGCGACCCGCGGCTGGACGAGACCCGGATCGACGGCCCCCTCTACCGTGAACCTGGGATCGACGATACCCGGATCGACGGGCCGCGCTGGGACGAGTACGAGCCTCCGGGCGGCGGCCAGGGCGGCTATCCCCGCCAGGACCAGGGCCGCGGTGGCTGGTACACCGATGAGGGTTCCAGCCCGGCTGGCTCCAGCCAGAGTGGCTACGGCCAGGGCGATTACGGCCAGGGCGGTTACCAGGACGACAGCTATCAGGACGACTTCTGGGAGGAGCCGCGCGGGCGGCGCCAGGACCCGCGCAACCCGGCCGAGGCCCGGCACTCGGCGCCCGCGCGTGGGCAGCGGGCGCTCAAGGAGCAGGAAGCGAACGAGGGCATCGAAGCCGACCGGCGGCTGGTCAAGCTGGGCTTCGGGCGCGCCATCTTCCTGGGCAGCCTGCAGATCCTGGCCCTGCTCCCCGGCATCAGCCGCGACGGCATCGTCATGATCGGCGGCATGTTCCGCGGCCTGCCCCGCTCGGACGCGGCCCGGTTCTCGTTCCTGCTGTCGGCCCCGGTCATCTTCGCGGCCGGCGCCCTCAAGCTGCCGGACCTGATGGGCCCGGACGGCGCTGGCATCCGCGGCCAGGTCCTGGCGGGCAGCATCATCTCCGGCATCGGCGCGTACCTGGCCCTGCGCTTCCTGGTCCGCTACCTGCAGGACCACTCGCGCACCCTGACCCCCTTCGCCATCTACTGCCTGGTCGTCGGCCTGGGCAGCGCCATCTACCTGGCCTGACCGTCCCGGGGGCCGCGGCTGAGGGCGCCCGGCCGGTGGCCGGGGCGGCGATCCTGCGAGGTCAGTGGCGGTGGCGGTGGCGGTACTCGGCGTCTTCGCGGGCGATGTCCCGATCCTCCTGGCGCTGGCCGGCCAGTTCGGCGTCGTCCTGGTCCTTGTGCAGGCGGCGCTCCAGCTGCTCGCGACGGGCCTGCTCCTTGGGGGTGGCGTGGCCCTCCTTCTCCTGCTGGCGGAGGGATTCGAGCTCGCGTTCCAGGGCGTAGTCGCGGGGCCGGGGCTGGTCGTCGGGACTGGACATGAGGGCCTCCACGAATGGGCGGGCAACGCTACTGCTGGCAGGCTAACCCGGGCCGAGGCCGAAGTGGGCGCCCGGGTCGCAACTGTGCCAAGCTGACCGGCGTGCCCTACGACCGGGATGTGCAGGCCTTCAACGACCGGGCCGCCCGCTACGAAGCCGGGCGGATAGGACAGCTGCACCGGGACTTCGCCGACCGGGCCGTCCGCATCGCGCTGGCGGTGGCGCCGGCCCCGGCCCGGGTCCTCGACGTGGGGTCCGGGACCGGGTACGCACTGCGGCGGCTGGCCGAAGCGCTGCCCGGGGCGCAGGAGCTGACCGGGGTGGACGCGGCGCCGGACATGGTCCGGGTCGCCCGCGAAGCCGGCGACGACCAGCGGGTCCGGTTCGTCCAGGGCACCGCCGAGGACCTCCCGCTGCCGGACGCATCGGTGGACCTGGTCGTCAGCACCACGTCGTTCGATCACTGGCAGAACCAGGGGGCGGGGCTGGCCGAATGCGCCCGGGTGCTGGCGCCCGGGGGGCACCTGGTGCTCAGCGACCTGTTCTCGCTGCTGCTGGGACCGACCCTGATCGGCGCCCGCCGCGGCAAGGCCCGGACCAAGGGCCGGGCCAACCGGCTGATCGCCGCGGCCGGGCTGCGCGACCCGCGCTGGCACCGCCTGGCCGGCCCCATCGTCCAGACCGTCACCGCCACCAAGTAAGGCCATGCAGAGCTCGATGGCCGGGGTGGCTCAGGACGCGCGGGCCAGGCGGGCCAGGGACAGGGCGAAGATCGACGACAGCAGCCAGCCCAGGATGGTGGCGATGTTCAGCCACCACTGCATCAGCGAGCCTTGCGGCACGCTCGGGTCCGGGTACCAGCTGGACCGCTGGTTCAGGCTGACCAGGGGCACCACGGTGTCGATGGCGTACAGGACCGGGCTGAAGCAGCGGACCTGGCCGCCCCCGCAGGCGTCGCTCGCCCCCGCGGCCCCGCCCGGATCGGCGGCCTCGGTGTCGGGCGGGGTGGTGCCGAGCAGCGGGCCGCGGGTGGTGTAGACGATGCCGGAATCGGTGGTGGAACGCAGCGTGGCCTGAGTCACCGGCACCTCCAGGGAGGCGATGACCAGGCCCAGCAGCAGGACCAGCAGCCACAGCACCCGGCCCGGCCGGTAGCCGTAGGCCACGCTGGCGCCGAACACCGCGTCCAGGGCCCGCCGGATGCCCGCGGCCCGGCCGGTGATGACCTCGCGGGCCTGGGCCCGCTGGGCGATCAGGATCGTCTCGGCCGCGCTGGTGTAGCCGTGCTCCCGGAACACCCGGGCCGCCTGCTCGTACGGGCCCGCGTCGTAGTCGGCCTGGCGGCCCAGCCAGCGGGCCCGGGCCACGTGGTCCCAGGTCCGGCCGGCGTCGCCGCCGCGCGAGCGTTCGAACCGCTCGTAGGTGAAGCCGGAGATCAGCAGCCGTGACGGCCAGCGGGCCGGGTCGTCGGCCAGGAACGTGGTGCTGGCGTTGGTGAAGTCCACGCTGGGCTCGGCCCGGGTCCAGCCCAGGTCCATGCCGCCCCCGGCGTGCAGGGAGATCGCTTCGATGGCGTGCCCGCCCTGGTTGCGTTCGACCGGGCCGGGACAGTCGAACGTGCCGCGGTCGCACTCCAGGCGGCCGGTCATGGTGGCCCGGCTGAGCAGGACCAGGCCGTTGGACCGGAAGCCGCGGGCCAGCACCACCGAGCCGCGCGCGGTGGCCTGGTGCAGGCTCAGGGTCACCCCGCCCGGGTTGTCGACCTCGGTCCCGACCGCGACCACGCTGCCCAGGGTGGCGTTGCTGAACCGGAGGTTCCCGCCCTGGCCGCGCAGGCCCTGCAGTTCCACGTCGCCGTCGACGGTGGCGCCGCGGGCCGCGATCAGCGAGGAGCGCTCCGGCTGGCTGAGCCGGGTGTCGGTCAGGGTCAGCTGGCCGCCGATGCGGGCGCCGCTGAGCCGGATCGTGCCCTCCACCGTGACCCCGCTCATCATCAGCGTGGACCGCAGCCGGGCGTTGCTCAGGTCGAGCGCGGTCCGGCCGCCCGCCCGCAGCGCGCAGTCCGGGCCCACCGACAGCGTGCTCAGGTCGCCCATGGAGAAGTCCAGACCTCCAGTGACCTGGCAGTTTCCCTCCAGCGCGACCTCGGCGTCCACGGCCAGCCGGGTGGCCGACATGGCCGTGCCGGAGACCCGGGTACCCGCGTGGCCGCGGTCGGACGGCATGCTGTCCGAGCCCTCCAGGGTCGCGTTGCGGAACAGGAACTGGCCCGAGATCTGGGCGCTGCCGATGTCGACCCGGCCGCGGATCACCGGCCGGTGGCCCCCGCCGTCGACGATGAACAGGTTGCCGCCGATGATCGCGTCGGCCAGGTCCAGCGCGGGCCCGCGGGGGGCCTCGATGCGGCCGCCGATGATGTCCAGCGAGCCGCCGATCCGGGCTCCGGTCAGGCGCAGCTCGCCCTCGGACACGAACCCGTGCAGCAGCCGGACCGGGCCGCCGGTCCGCATCCGGTCGGCCTGGACGGCCCGCTCCCCCTCGGCCCTGATCACCGTGTTCAGGCCGAGCAGGCGGCCGCCGATGCGGGCCTCGCACAGCCAGACGGCCGACCGTTTACCCAGGCTGGCCGTTGTCCGGTGCGCCCCGGTGATGGTGGACCCGGACAGGTCCAGGTCGCCGCGCAGCCGCAGCCCGTTGCCGAGCAGGCCGGGCAGCCGGGGGCAGCCGGTCAGCGTGAGCTCGCGGAGCTTGGCCCCTGCCACGTACAGGGGGGCGTCGAACTCGCAGTCTTCGAACCGGAGCGGGAACGGCACGGTCAGCCCGGCCAGGTCGACCGGGCCGCGCACGGCCACCTGCCGCAGCCGCAGGCCGCGCGGGTCGATCTGGCCCCGGAACTCCAGGCAGCAGCGGCGGAGCAGGCCCGCGTCGACCGGTCGGCGGCCCCCCTGGTGCGAGCCGTCCAGGACCCGGCCCTGGCCGGCCGCGTCCAGCAGCTCAGCCTGGCCGACGTCCTCCATGCTGCCCCACTGTGTCATGTCAGGGGGCCAGGCCGCCGCCGGGGCCGGGGAGCGGGCTGGCCCCGTGTTCAGGGGCCAGGGTTCAGGTGCCAGCGGACGATCGTGAAGCCGTAGCGGACCGCGGTGGCCAGCTTGCCCGGATCCGGCCGGCCCTCGTCGTCGCGGATGCCCGCGAACCGGAGGACGGCCGGGTTCTGCTCGGCCATCAGCGCGAACAACCGGCCGATCTCGTCCGGGTCGCGGACCACCTCGGGCCGGGCGGTCACGTCCCGCCCGCGCAGCCGCAGGGTCACCGGCTGGTCGGCCCGCAGGTTCAGCTTCCACTTGCCGCCGCCCGGGGTCAGCAGGGCGTCGCCGTCGCGGACGTAGGACAGCGGCTGGCGGTAGACGCGGCCGGTCTTGCGCCCCACGATCCGGGCCAGCATCAGGCGGCGGCCGAGCGGGGTCGGGAACGGCAGCCCGAGCACCGCCCGCATCGGCACGTTGGCGGCGCGGAAGAACCGGGCCTGCAGGCGCCGGGCCAGGGGCCGGCCGGTACCGGGGGCGGGCGGGACGCCCCCGTTGGCCCCGCCACCGGGCGACGACGGTTGTGCCTGGGTCACGGTATTACCTGCCTTCCATATGATTTTGAAGGTTGGTTTTTTAAGTCAGACAATATGTATGAGTAAATTGGCGCGCGGCCACGCTGTCAACGCGATTCGGGGCTCCGGGTCCGCTCAGGCCGGCTGCAGGCCGGCCGCCGGAAGATCGCGCATGCCCCGCAGCGGCGACAGGAACAGCCACAGCCCGGACAGGCAGCCCCCGGCCACCGCCACCCACAGCGTGCGGTGGACCCCGAGCGCACTGCCGAGCGCGCCGGCGACCAGGGCGCCCAGCGGCAGCGTCCCCCAGCCCACCCAGCGCAGGACCGCACTGACCCGCCCGCGCAGCTCCGCCGGGCAGGCCGCCTGCTGGTAACTGGTCAGCGCGGTGGAACACAGGGTGGAACTGAACGTCCAGGACATCCAGCCGGCCGCGAAGAGCAGCACCCACCAGCCGGGCCGGGCCGCCGGGATCAGCAGCCCCGGCAGGGCGAACACCGTCATGGCCAGCCAGCACAAGCGGGCCGATCCGATCCGGCCCGCCAGCGGCCGGGCCGCCAGGCCGCCCGCGATACCGCCGACCGCACCCAGGGCCAGCAGGACACCAACGTAGGCGGGACGCAGGTGAACCGTCCGGATCAGGAACACCGGCCCGAGCGTCTCGACCATGATCACGAAAAAGTTCGCGGAGCCGTTCCAGGCCGCCGACTTGCGCAAAATGGGATCGCGCAGCACGTAGGCCAGCCCTTCGCGCAGCTGCGGCCAGAACCGGGGCCGCTGCTCCCGCACCGCGGCCCCCAGGCCGGGCTCCCGGCGCCGGATCAGGACCAGGCACGCGGCCGCCACCGCGAAGGACAGCGCATCACCCGCCATGGCCTGCGCGGCCCCGGCCAGGCCGACCAGCAGCGCCCCCAGGGCGGGCCCGGCCACCAGCGCCACCGACTGGGTCGTGGCCAGCTTCCCGTTCCCGTCCACCAGCTGGTCACGATCGATGAGCGACGGCAGATAGCTGGTGTACGAGACCAGGAAGAACGCGCTCAGCGAGCTGGCCAGCAGCGCCACCGCGTACAGCTGCCCCAGCGTCAGAACGCCCGTGAGCTGCGCGACCGGCACCCAGCCGATCACCACCACGCTGGCCAGGTCACAGCCGATCATGGCCCGGCGCTTGCTGACCCGATCGGCCGCCACCCCGGCCGGCAGCGCGACCAGCAGGTAAGCGGAGGTCGCCGCGGCCGACAGCAGGCCGACCTCCAGCGCCGTGGCCCGGAGCACCACGATGGCGACCAGCGGCAGGGCCAGGATCGTCACCTGGGAACCGATCTGGCTCACCGTCTGCCCGCCCCACATCAGCAGGAAGTCGCGGTGGCGCCACAGGCCCGGTACCTTCTCCCCCGAAATGTCCGGCATGGCCCCAATCTAATCGGCGCGTCTATTCGGCCCGGCCCACGCCGGGACCGCTCAGCGTGGCGTCGACCAGGCGGAGGACGTCGGGGACCGCGGCGGTCAGGTTCTGGCCGGGGCCGGCCAGGGCGTCGAACAACTCGAAGCTGGTCAGCGCGGCCAGCACGCGCACCAGGTGGTCCCGGTCGGCCGGGGGCGAGGGCAGCCGCCCGGCCAGCACGGCCAGGCCGGCCTGGCGGCGCTCGTCCCGGGCGGCCACGACCGCGCCGACCTCCGGGTCGAGGGCGGCCAGGGCCCGCAGGCGGCGGGTGGCGGCGCGATCCGCGGCCCAGAACCGGCCGAAGCAGCCCACGAAGACGTCCAGCCCGTGCCGCGGGTCCGGGTCGGTGAACGCGGCGGGCAGGCCGTCCATCCCGCCCAGGTCGGCCAGGTGATCGCAGACCGCTTCCAGCAGGCCGGACCTGGAGCCGAACTGGTAGTAGACGGTGGCCCGGGCCACGTCGGCCCGGCGGGCCACCGCGTCCACGGTGAAGGCCGATCCGCCCGGCTCGGCCAGCAGCGACCGGGCCGCGGCCAGCACCTGCTGGCGGCTCTGGTCGATGGCCTCGCGGCGCTTGCCCAGGTTGTAGGGTCGCGGGCTCATGCCGTCCGGTCACCTCCCCAGTCGGTCGGACGGGTTGTCCAGGGAAATTGTTACACGGACCGCCGGGGGCGGGGTTACCCTGACGGCGGACCACGGGGAGGCCGGCATGGATCAGGCTCAGGCCACGCGGCTGGAACGGCAGATCAACCGCGAGGTCATCGCGCGTTTCCCGCCCGGCAGCGTGGACCGGGTGGCCCTGGTCCGCGATCAGGAGGACCCGGCCCTGGAGCCGGGCGAACTGCTGATCCGGGTGTTCGCGCAGGCTCCGGACGGGTCGCTGGACACCTGGGCCCAGGAGCACCAGGTGGGCATGCGGCGGCTGCGGCGGGAGGTGTCGCTGCGGCTGCCCGAGGCCCGGCTGCTGGAGTTCACCGTCCCGGGCCCGGACGCCGAGCGGATCACGCTGGCCAACGACCCGGCGCTGGCCAGCGAGCCGGTACCGGTGGCCGAGTCCGTGCCGGCCATAGCCGGGATGCTCCGGACCAGCTACGTGTTCCCCGACCGGGGCGCGGCCGCCGCCGGCGCGCTCGAAGCCAGCCTGGCCGCGGGCGAGTACGACGGCCTGGACGACGAGGCGCTGGCCGGGAAGCTGACCGGCCAGCTGTACGAGGTCTGCCACGACCGGCACCTGCGGGTCCGGGTCCGGCCGCCGTGGGCGGAGGCCCGGGCGGGCCCGGGCGTCCGGGGCGCGGCGGGGTCCCGGACCGGCCGCCGTTGCCCAGCTGGCTGGAACGGCACGGTCCGCACAGCTACGGCATCCACCGGGTCGAACGCCTCGACGGCGACGTCGGCTACCTCGACCTGCACGGCGTGGCCCACCCGGAAGACGGCGGCCGGGCCATCGCCGCCGCCATGGAGCTGGTCGCCGGGACCGGCGCGCTCATCATCGACCTGCGCCACAACCACGGCGGCTCCCCGGACGGGGTGGTGTTCTGGCTGAGCTACCTGTTCCCCGACGCCCAGACCCACCTGAACGACATCTTCGACGCGGGCACCGGCGAGACCAAGCAGTTCTGGACCCTGGCCCACCTGCCCGGCGACCGCTACCTGGACCGGCCGGTGTACGTGCTGACCAGCCAGGAGACGTTCTCGGGCGGCGAGGATTTCGCGTACTCGCTGCAGGCCCAGGGCCGGGCCGAGGTGATCGGCGAGACCACCGGCGGCGGGGCGCACCCGACCACCGGCGCCCTGGTCACGCCGACGTTGGTGGTGTTGATCCCGTTCGCGCGTTCGGTCAACCCGGTGACCGGGACCAACTGGGAAGGCACCGGCGTGACGCCCGACGTGGCGGTCCCGGCCGACGAGGCCTTCGGCGTCGCCTACGGCAAGGCCCTGCGGCACCTGCTGACCCTGGAGCTGCCGCCGCCGCTGCTCGACGAGGCCCGGGAAGCCCTGGCTGAGCTGGAGTCTGAGGGGTCTTAGCTGGGGCCCGGGTCGGGGTGGAGAAGATGGCCAGGACCGCCGCGGCCAACCGGGACGCCAAGGTGGCCGGGCCGGTGGCGGCCCGGATGCGGGACCTGATGATGCCTTTGTTCTTCGGCCGGTTCTATAAGAAGGCCACGGCGTGGCTGTACGCGTACGACCCCGGCACATTGGCCGGGGTCGCAGCGGCGGAACGGGTTGCGGAGTGAACCGCGGGGCCTACCGTGCTGGTTACTGCTCCTGGGAGCCGCGGGCCTTGCGGCCGCGGACGCGGCCACGCTCCTTGGCGTCCAGGATCACCTTGCGCAGGCGCACCGCGGACGGGGAGACCTCGACGCACTCGTCGTCGGAACAGAACTCCAGGGCCTGCTCCAGGCTGAGCAGGCGGGGCGGGACCAGCCGCTCCAGCTCCTCGCCGGTGGACTGGCGGACGTTGGTCACCTTGCGCTCACGGCAGATGTTGACGTCCATCTCGTCGGAGCGGGAGTTCTCGCCGACGATCATGCCCTCGTACACCTCGGTGCCGGGCGAGACGAACAGCGAGCCGCGGTCCTGCAGGCTGAACATGGCGTAGGCGGCGGCGTTGCCGGTGCGGTCGGCCACCAGCGAGCCGGACGGCCGGGTGCGCAGCTCACCGGACCAGGGCTCGTAGCCCTCGAACACGTGGTGGGCGATGCCGGTGCCCCGGGTGTCGGACAGGAACTGGGTCCGGAAACCGATCAGGCCTCGGGACGGGACCACGAAGTCGAGGCGGACCCAGCCGGTGCCGTGGTTGGTCATGGATTCCATCCGGCCCTTGCGCACCGCCAGCAGCTGGGTCACCGCGCCGAGGTACTCCTCGGGCACGTCGACGGCCAGCCGCTCGACCGGCTCGTGGACCTTGCCGTCCACCTCGCGGGTGACGACCTGGGGGCGGCCGACGGTCAGCTCGTAGCCTTCCCGGCGCATGGTCTCGACCAGGATGGCCAGGGCCAGCTCGCCGCGGCCCTGCACCTCCCAGGTGTCCGGGCGCTCGGTCGGCAGCACCTTCAGGGAAACGTTGCCGACCAGCTCGCGGTCGAGCCGATCCTTGACCAGCCGGGCGGTGAGCTTGGTGCCCTTCTCCCGGCCCGCCAGCGGCGAGTTGTTCACGCCGATCGTCATCGAGATCGCGGGCTCGTCCACGGTGATCAGCGGCAGCGGCCGCGGGTCCTCGGGGTCGGCGATGGTCTCGCCGATCATGATGTCGGGGATCCCGGCGATGGCCACGATGTCACCGGGGCCGGCCGAGTCGGCCGATACCCGCTCCAGCGCCTCGGTCAGGAACAGCTCGGAGATCTTGACCCGCTCCACCGAACCGTCGCGGCGGATGAGCGCGGCCTGCTGACCCCGCTTCAGCGTCCCGTTGTAGATCCGGCACAGCCCGATGCGGCCCAGGTAGGACGAGGCGTCCAGGTTGGTGACGTGCGCCTGCAGCGGCGAACCGGGGTCGTAGGACGGGGCCGGCACGGTGTCCCGCAGCACCTGGAACAGCGGCTCCAGGTTCTCCGAGTCCGGCAGCTCGCCGTTGCCCGGGCGGTTCAGCGAGGCCCGGCCCGCCTTGGCCGAGGCGTACACGATCGGGAACTCGATCTGCTCCTCGCTGGCGTCCAGGTCGATGAACAGCTCGTAGCAGGCGTCCAGCACCTCGGCGATCCGCGCGTCCGGCCGGTCAACCTTGTTGATGACCAGGACGACCGGGAGCTTGGCCTCCAGCGTCTTGCGCAGCACGAACCGGGTCTGCGGCAGCGGGCCCTCGCTGGCGTCGACCAGCAGCACCACACCGTCGACCATGGACAGGCCGCGCTCGACCTCGCCGCCGAAGTCCGCGTGGCCGGGCGTGTCCACGATGTTGATGGTCAGCCCGTTGTGCTGGACGGCCGTGTTCTTGGCCAGGATCGTGATGCCCTTTTCCCGCTCCAGGTCACCGGAGTCCATCACCCGCTCGGCCACGTGCGACCCGGCCCGGAACGCGCCGGACTGCCACAGCATGGCGTCGACCAGCGTGGTCTTGCCGTGGTCGACGTGCGCGACGATGGCCACGTTCCTGATCTCGTCACGGGTGGCGGCGCCGACCTGGTGGACGGCCTGAGGCGCCTGGGTGGGGCTGATGGGCATGCGGAAAACTCGCTCAATGTGGGGTGCGGAGAGGCCGCGGGATCAGCGGCCCGGTCAGTCTATGCGGCCCCGGTAAGACGGGGCGTCGAGTGCTATAACACCGTGTCCTAAAGGGTAATTCCGGTGCCTTAGACCCTCCCTAAGGCATCCCTGGCCTGGACCGGGGGGCCTAAGACCATGATCGGCCCGTAGATAAGGCATTCGCCCGATGTGCGCCCCGGGGCCTTACCGCGAACCTGAATGTACGGGCGATCAGATGGTCGCCCTCGCGGGAGGAGTAACCATGCATCCGGAAATGATTCGTGCGATGGCCGATCAGCGTATTGGGGACTGGCGAGCCGAAGCGCGAGCCGGGTTCACGGCCAAGCTGGCGCGCCAGGCGCGGCGGGCGCGGCGCCATCGCCGTCGCACCGACCCGCTGGCCGGCGTCCGCGTCCCCGACTACATCGACGGCACGTTCCGCGACGGGGAGCGGACCAGCCAGGACCAGCCAGCGCACACGCTCTGGTGACCAGCCCATCAGATCGCGCCGCCGCCCCGGACCCTTCCCGGGGCGGCGGCGCCTCGTCATCCCGGCCGGTGCCGCCCCGCTGGCCGGAGCCGCCACGCGGGGGCGGGCGGCTCCGGCTGGCGCCGGTTAACCCTTCGGAATTGTCGGGACCGGATGGCATCCTTGACGCCATGAGCCCGCGGACGATCTCGGCCCCGTTGGTGGGGCGGACAGAGGAGATCGCCACGCTCCGGTCCGCGCTGGCCGGAGCGCGTGACGGCACGCCCGCCACCGTGCTCATCGGCGGTGAGGCCGGGGTAGGCAAGTCCCGGCTGACCGGCGAGTTCACCGCCACCGAGCAGGACGCGGGCGTCCGGGTGCTGACCGGCGGCTGCCTGGAGCTCGGCGCCGACGGGCTGCCGTTCGCGCCGTTCACCGCGGTGCTCAGGGACCTGGTCCGGGAGTTCGGCGTGGACGGGCTGTCCGAGCTGCTGTCCGGCCGGGCGGCCCGGGAACTGGCCCGGCTGCTCCCGGAGCTGGGCGAACCAGTGACCTCGGCCGACGCCGGTGAGGCGCGGGCCCGGCTGTTCGAGCAGATACTGGTCCTGCTGGAGCGGCTGGCCGAGGCATCCCCGGTCGTCTTGACCATCGAGGACGCGCACTGGGCCGACTCGTCCAGCCGGGATCTGCTGGCGTTCCTCATCCGCAATCAGCGGGCCCTGGACGCCGTGCTGATCATCGTCACCTACCGGTCCGACGAACTGCACCGGACCCACCCGCTGCGGCCGCTGCTGGCCGAGCTGGACCGGATCGACTGGGTCCAGCGGATGGACCTGCCCCGGCTGTCCCGGCGCGAGGCCAGCGAGCTGGCCACCCAGATCACCGGCCAGGTGCCGGACGCGGCCTGGGCCGACCGGCTGTACCGGCGGACCGAGGGCAACCCGCTGTTCCTGGAGACCCTGCTGGCCACCCCGGGCAGCGGCGCGGGCCCGGACCGGGGCGGGCTGACCGACACCCCCGGGGACCTGCCCGACTCCCTGCGCGACCTGCTGCTGATCGGGGTACGGCGGCTGCCGGAGGAGTCCCAGGAGGTGCTGCGGATCGCCAGTGCGGGCGGCGACCGGGTCGGGCACGCCCTGCTGGCCGCGGTGAGCGGCCTGGGCCCGGACCGGCTGAGCCAGGTCCTGCGCCCCGCGGTCATCGCCAACACCCTGGTCACCGAGGCCGACGACTTCGTGTTCCGGCACGCGCTGATCCGCGAGGCCGTGCACGACGACCTGCTGCCCGGCGAGCACGGCCGCCTGCATGCACGGTTCGCCGAGGCCATCGAGGCCGACCGCAGCCTGGTGCCGCCGCACCGGGCGCACATCGAGATGGCGCACCACTGGTATTCGGCCCACGACGTGACCTGGGCGCTGAACAGCGCCTGGCAGGCCGCGGCCGAGGCGTCCAAATCGGTGGCCCACGCCGAGCGGCTGGCCCTGCTGGCCCGGGTGCTGGAGCTGTGGGACCAGGTGCCCGACGCCGCCACCCGGATCGGCGCCGACCACGCCCGCGTGCTGGAGGAAGCGGTGGAGGCGGCCAGCGACGCCGGGGACGCCGCCCGCGGTCTTTCGTTCGCCAGCGCGGCCCTGAAGGAACTGGACCCGGGCACCGAACCGGTCCGGGTGGCCCTGCTGCTGAACCGCCGGTTCGGTTTCAAGCACCAGCTCGGCCACGAGACCAACGAGGACCTGGAACAGGCGCTGGAGCTGGTGCCGGCCGGGGTGGCCGACACGGCCCGGGTGCAGATCCTGATCGCCTGCGGCAAGCACGGCGGCCGCCACACCGTCCAGGACCGTACCTCGGCCGAAGAGGCGCTGGTCCTGGCCCGGCAGCTCGGCGACCCGGCCCACGAAGCCAGCGCGCTGCAGTCGCTGGGCATCCTGGCCACTGGCCGCAGCGGCATGGCCGAGGTCGGCAGCGAGCCACTGAACATGGTGACCGAGGCCCGGTCCCTGGCCACCGCGGCCAAGGCCTTCCGCACCCTGCTGGCCATCGCCACCAACGAGTCGCACCTGCTGGAAGGGGCCGGCGAGCACGAGGCCGCGGCCAAGGTGGCCCGCCAGGGCGCGGCCACCGCCGACGAGTACGGCCTGGCCCGGACCACCGGCACGTTCCTGGCCATCAACCACGCCGAGCCGCTGATCTCGCTGGGCCGGTGGGACGAGGCCATGGAGGTCATCGAGCACGCCCGCGAGCTGGTCCCGCCGCCCATGCACCAGGCCTCGCTGAGCGTGCTGGCCGGCCTGATCGCCGCCGCCCGCGGCGACGCCGAGGCGGCCGGCCGGTGGTCCGACGTGGCCGGCGCGACGTTCCGCACCGCCCGCTACAAGGACCAGCACCACCTGCCCCACGACCAGCTGGAGATCGAGACCCGGGTGGCCGCCGGTGACCTGGCCGGCGCCGTGGCCAAGGCGGCCGCCGCCCTCGACCAGCACGACGTGCTCGGCAGCGTGACCCGGTACGGCTGGCAGATGCTGACCACGGCGGCCCGGGCCGCCGTGCTGGCCCTGGGGTCCGCCGACGGCGCGGTGCGGAGCGACGCGGCCGGCCTGCTGGACCGGCTGCGCGGCATCGCCGGCCAGCTCGAGGTGCACGGCCGGGTGCAGGAGGGGTATCGCCGCACGTTCGCGGCCCTGGAGTTGCAGGCCGCCTTCGAGCTGGCCGCCCCGGCCGGACCCGACGGAGGTCACGGCCGGCCGGACGTGGTTGCCCTGCGCCAGGCCTGGGACGAGGCGGCCACGGCCTGGGAGGAGGTCCGGCAGCCTTATCACCAGGCCCGGGCGCTGCTGGGCGCGGCCACGGCCGCCCTGGCCACCGGGGACCGCGAGGGTGCCGCCCTGCGCCTGCGCCGGGCCGCCACCCTGGCCGACCCGCTGCGGGCCACGCCGCTGAGCGGGGAGATCGGCCGGGTGTTCCATCGGGCCCGGCCCGGTGGGGTACTGGGGAGCTCCGCGGGTGGGGTTTCCGGGTCCGGGGCTGGGGCTGGCTCTGGGAGCGGCGCTGGCTCGGGGTCCGGCGGGGCGACCGGCGGAACGGAAGCATCCACTCCGTTCGGGCTGACCGCGCGTGAGCTGGAGGTGCTCCAGTTGGTGGCGGCCGGCCGCAGTAACCGCGAGATCGCCGCCGAGTTGTTCATTTCGGCCAAGACGGCCAGCGTGCACGTGTCCAACATCCTGGGCAAGCTGGGCGTGGCCAGCCGCGGCGAAGCCGCCGCCACCGCCTACCGCGAAGGCCTGGCCGAGCCCCAAGCCACCCCAGCCTGACCGTTGGGGCGGGGCCGGGGGCGGCGGCCTGGGCTCGGGCGCAGAGGGTCGGGTGCCGGGCTCGGGACGGGGGCTGGGCTCGGGCGTGGGGGCCGGGCTTGGGCGGGCTCGGGCGAGGATGCGCCCGACGAGCGGCTCGATCGCGGCGGATGGCTGCCTCTCTGGTCCCAGGTTTCACAGGCGTTCGAAGATCCATTCCCGGGCTGCATAGTCAGTCGTATTCACTGAAATGCTGCCCAGTAATGGATCATGAAAGCGTGAGGGGCGGGTGTGACGTGAGGGAGCCGGGCCGGAGCCGGGCCAGGGCGGAAGGGCCTGGGCGCGAGTGGGGCCGGACTCAAGGGTGGGTGTAGAGGCCGCGGACGCGGGTGATGGTGACGCGGAGGGCGACCGGGTACAGGGCGCTGAACCGGGCGACGTCGCCGAAGGCGCGCTCGACCGCGGGGCCGTACTTGGCCAGGTAGGGGGGCCAGTCCTGGAGCGGGGGCTGGTGCTCGTCGATGACCGCCCGCCCGTACAGGACGAGGATGTCTTCGCCGTGGCCGTCGCTGTCGAAGTGGAACGACACCTGGTCCGGCCGTTCCCGCAGATGCCGGAGCCGCTGGGCGTCGGCCCGGTTGTAGATCACCAGCCCGGTGCCGCCGTCCCAGCAGAAGCCGACCGGATTGGGCTGCGGGCGCCCGTCGGCGCCGACGGTGATGATCCAGATCACCTCGTCGTGCTGGAGGCGCTCCCGGACCCGCCGTCCGAACGGAGTCGCCGGGTCGGGAAGAACATCAGCCGCCACGTCGGCAGCCTAGCCGGATCAGTCGTTCCCCCTGGGCCCGCTATCCACCGGCGACCTCGGCGACGTCGTACAGCGCGTCCATCACATCCTGGGGGATGAGCCACGCGTTCACGTTGGCCAGGCCGGTGACACCGACCGAATAGTCGATCACCGAGCCACTCTTCATGGAGGCCGAGACCAGGGTGTAACCGTTGTACAGGCTCTTCACGGCCTCGGCGTCCTGATAGGTACCGAAAAACCACGAGGCCACCCCGTTGGGCGCGGGATCGAAGTGGCCGGTGGCCTGAATGTCGCTGAGCTCGCTCGGGCTGACCCAGCGGTACACCGTGCTGGTCCCGGCCGGGAACGGGCCGCCCGGCGGAGTGTCGCCCGGGGCCAGCATGCCGAAGGCGGTCGAATCGCAGTAGGTGGCGTTGTTGGCGTCCGGCGGGTCCTGATCGGTCACGCAGACGTAGACCCAGCCGTCGGGGTTGTCCACCGTGGCATCCCCGGAGCCGATGCAGGTGGACGGAATGGTGAGCGTCCGGCTGAGGAACAGCGTGGGCACGGGCGGATCTTCCCAGTTGTTACTGCTGCCCGGGATGCTGATGGCCTCCGGGGCCGACTGGTAGACCTGCTCGAGCCCAGTCGAGGTGGTGCAGTTGATCTGCCAGTACATGGACACAGTCCCGGCGGGCGCGGGTTCGAACATGGGCCCCAGCCAGGCGGCGCCATCGACCTGCTGCCCTCCGCTCAGGTAGGGAAAGGGCTTGTCCGAGTCGGCCACCAGAGCGTCCTGGGAGACCACCCCGTTGGCCCCCTGCAGGCCGCTCCAGAAGACGCCCTCCAAGGGCGGTGAGTCGTCCGCAGCCGCGGGAGCCGTCCGCGTGGCCGGAGCCGTCTGAGTGGCGGAAGCCGGCGCCACCAGCAGCAGGATCGGCGTGATCAGCGCAGCAAGCATGATCAAGATCCGGTGTGACGCCTTCCGCGCAGGCATGACGGCCCTCCATTAAACAAAAAGCTTCAGTTTTGTACAGATTCGCATGGGGAGGGTGTCGTGTCCAGAGGCAAATGGGAGGTGTGGTGTCCCGGAAGTGATTTCAGATCAACGCCAGCGCAAGGCCGGAAGGCCGGGTTCGCGGGACGGCAAGACCCCGGCCGCGGGTGCGGCCGGGGTCTCGGGTGTGCGGGCTGAGGGTGGGGTCAGCCGTTGCCGCTGCCGTTGTCGACGGACTGGATCTCGTTGGCCACGATGGCGTGGGCGGGCCAGACGGTGGGGTTGAGGTTGCCGCCGCCGGGCACCGGGCGGCACACCGCGGGCGGGGGGCCGCCGGCCACCGGGGCCCAGCAGGCCCGCCAGGTCATGCTGGCCGTGATCTGCCAGTTGTCCGGCGACTGGAACACCATCCCGCAGTCGATCGGCGTCCCGATCCCGGCGCTGGCCATCATCTGCGCGTTGTTGATGTCGGTCGAGCCGAGGTAGCCGCAGCCGCCGGTGGACAGCTTGTACTGCTTGCCGCCGGTCGCGCCGAGTCGCAGCTTGGACGGTTCCACCCACACGGTGGCGGCCACTCCGTCCAGCGTCGCGGTCGTGGTCGCGTAGGGCATGGCTCCCCCGCTGGTGAGGGGTGTTCAGGGCCACCCGGACGTAGACCGGCAGGTTGATGTAGGTGGTCGGCCCGGCCGGGTTCACCGTCATGCCGTCCGCGGTCGGGACGTTCAGCCGGGCCAGGGCGATCTGGGCCAGCGTCCGGGCGGGCAATTTGACGCCGACCGGGGTCTGGCCGGGAGGCTCCCAGGCAAAGAGCGGCAGCTTGGCGCACTCCGCCTGCCCGGCCGCGCTGGCCGCGGGGTTCACGGGCAGCATGTACCAGGTGCCGTCCGGAGCCGGCGGCTTGGTGAGATACTTCACGGCCAGCGCCACCGCGTCATTGACCTGGTAGATGGTGGGGGCCTGGTTGGGGTCGGTGCCGTACTCGGCGGTGATCGTCTTGCTGCCGGCGATCGTGTCGCCCATCGGTTCCCACAGGCATGGGGGCGGGGCGATATCCACCACCGTGTTGTAGCCACCGTCGGTCCTGACGTCGCCGGTGACGGTGACCATCTTCAGCAGCTGGGCGGTGCAGCTGTCGCCGGTGGAGCAGCCCACGCTGGAGGTGCCGTTGCCGGCGCTGGCCGGGGTGGCGGTCAGGAGCGGGGCCGCCAGGGCGGCCGCGCCCATCATGGTCGCGGCGATGGCGGTGATGCGACGTCTCACGGCTTGCACTCCTTGGCCCGCGGGTAGTAGACCGGCGGCAGATCGGCGATTACCTGCCAGCTCCCGGCCGAGTCCTTGGCCAGCTGGTCGGTGTAACGGTAGTAGTGCTGGGCGGCCGGGACGGTGCTGGGAATGACCTTCCCGGTCTTCAGGTCGGTGTTGTCCGACTGGGCGTTGTCGAAGCAGGAGGACACGTCGAGGTCACCGGCGACGGTCGGATCGGCGACCACCTGCATGTCGAAGAACCGGATGGTGCCGGTGAACGACTCGCCGGCGATGCCGGGCTGGGTCATCGCCTGCTGCACCTCGGTCTGCATGTTCTGGTTCACGTAGGACGTCCAGGCCTGGTCCGAGCCCCCGGTGTACTCGGCGTACAGATAAGCCAGCTCGTAGTTCTTGTCGGTGAGCACGGCCTGGGCCTGACTGGGATCGGCGGGTTTCCACGTGGTCATGTCGATGTGGACGTTCTTGCCGAAGGGCGGCATGGTCACCCCGCCCGCGGCGGCCGATGCGGCCGCGGAGGCCCCGGCCATCGTCCCGCCCGGATGGAAGGTGGCCGGCTTGGTCCCGCCCCCGCTGGCGCAGGCGGCCACTCCGAACAGGGCCGCGCCGAGCAGCGTCGCCCCGGCCAACCGTGTGCGCATCGTCTCTCCCATGACTGTCCCGTCCATCAGGCCGCCGAGGTCCGCCAGGACGGCAGCAGCTCGTCGATGAGGGCCTCGGTCTCCGGGGCCAGGCGAGGCATGACCTCATCCAGCTCGGCCCGGGCCGAGACCTCGCCGACGACCCCGCGCAGGATGTGTTCCTGGCCGGTCGCGGACGCGCCCAGCAACAGCCCGCGCCACAACATCTCGTCGTTGAAGGCCAGCCGCAGGCCGGTCCGGGCCGCCTCCATCGCCCCTTCGGCGTCCCCGGCCATCAGCCGGAGGGCCGACAGCCGGTGCGCGGCGTCGGCGACCAGCGCGGTGACCTCGTACTCGAAGCTGTCGCTGGCCAGCCAGGCGTACCGGCCGGGATCCCGGCCGTCGAGCACCTGCCCGCGGACCAGGGCCAGCGCCCGGTCCAGGGTCGCCGCCTCATCCTCGGTCTTCCCGGCCTCGGCCGCCTGGGCGGCCTGGGCGACCAGGGACCGGAGGACCAGCCAGTCCACCCGGACCCCGGACCCGAGCCGCAGCCGCCCGCCCGCGTCCGCCGACAGGTTCGGGCGGCCCATCTCGTCGGTGCCGAGCCAGGCCTCAACCCGGGACAAGGTCGCGTCCCGGACGTCGTCGGTGACCCCGCGCGGCCACAGCGCACCGGTGAGCACGTTGGGGTGGACCCCACCGGGATGCGCGGCCAGGTAGACGACCAGCTCGGTGGCCAGCGCCTGACGCTCGGGGTCGGCCGGGCCCGGGGCCTCGATCGTGACCGGCCCGAGCAGCCCGATCTCCACCGGCATCCGGCTGCCCGGCACGAGCTGCTCGGCGGGCGCTCCGTCGTCGCCCGGATCGGCCAGCGGGACACCGGCCGTGGCGGTGGCCGACCGGAACAGGTCAGCCACGGCCGTGTACTGCTCGGCGGGCAGCAGCTGCGCGGCCAGGTCGAATCCGAGCACGTCGGCCTGCAGCCGTCCCTCGGCGGTGATGTTCCAGGTCCAGGTGGCGCCGCGGGTCTCCCCGGCGACCACGAAGCCGAGCGCGGTCCGCTGCCGGTTGCGGGCCAGGGTCAGCAGCCGCTCGCGCTGGGTCGGGGTCGGGGTGACCGCGGTGATCAGGTAGTGCGGCGCCCAGGTGGACGGGTCGCCGGAGCGCGACCGGCCGGTGAGGACGCCGTCGTCGCCGGTCTCGGCCAGGGCCTGCTCGAGCTGGGTGGCCCGGGCCTCCAGCTCCGGCAGCGCCTCGTCGACCGTTTCCACCGCGACGACCCGGTCCGGGGCGATCATGGCCAGTTCCGGCCCGAACCCGACCAGCGTCACCCGCATCTGGTCCGACCACCGGTTGGTGACCAGCTCCACGGCCAGGGCGGCCAGGGCCGCCTGGACCTGCCGGTGCGGGCCGGTGACCGCGATCAGGCCGTGGGCGACCTCCAGGTCGACCAGGATCCGCCCGGTCTCGTTGGTCCCGATCGACACCAGGCCGGGGTAGGGAGCGAGCCCAGCCGCCGAGCCGTCCAGGCCGAGCCGCCCGATGGTCTCCACCGGCAGTCGCCAGACCGCTCCCCCGTCGGCACCCACCCAGGGCTCGGGCGGGTTCGGGTCGGCCGGGGCCACCCACAGGTCCAGGTTGTCGCGGCCGATGTGAGCGGCGAACACGGTCGGCAGCGGCCGTTCCGCGGCCGCCATGGCCTGGGCGAGCTGGCGCAGGCCGACGTCGAGCAGCCGGACCGAGGCGTCGTCGGCCCCGACCCGCAGCGCGCTCTCGGCCGCGGCCGCGTCCCCGTCCGGCACCGGCAGCCGCTGGCCGAAGGCCCGCCGCCAGAGCTGTTCACGCCGCCGCCGGCCCAGCGCGGCCAGGACCCCGGCGGCCAGCAGCGACGCCGCCGACAGTTCGTAGGGCCACTGCGGGGAGCCCGGCGCGGCCGGCGGCGCCGGGGCGGCGGTGACCCCGTCCCCCGGCTGCGGCGACGAGACCGGGGCGGTGACGCCCGATCCACCCGATCCACCCGATCCGCCGGAGCCGGTCCCGCCCGCGGGCAGGGTCGCGGTGGACGGCGTCCCGGCGCTGACCGTCGCGCCCGCGCCTTCGCCGTGGTGGACGACCGGGCCGCTGGACGGCCCGGGCCCCGTCGTGGCCGTCTCGGTGGCGGCCTGGATACCGGGCCCGTAGGCGTCGGCCGGCATCCGCAGCACCCAGCCGGGCCGGATCAGGCTGGCGATGGTCAGCTTGGCTCCGTCCGGCTGGACCCGGTCCTTGTTCAGCTCGTAGATCTCCGCGTACCGGCGGCCGTCGCCGAGGTGGTTGTGCGCGATCTCCCACAGGCTCTCGTGGTAGCGGCCGTCCGGCGGCTTGACCACGTAGACCTTGTCCTGGTGCGGGGCCCGCGTGACCACCGGGCCGCTGACCTGCTGCGGCGGGGTGGTGGAGCCGGGCTGGCCGGCGGGCCGGACGCCGGACCGCGTCGCGGAGACGGAGTGCGCGGCCCGGGGTGGCCCGGCGTGGGCGAAGGCGGGCGAGAGCGCGGCCCCGGCGGTGAACAGCAGCAGGGCCGCGGTGACCAGACGGTGCGCCGCCGACTGGGTGGCCCCGGCCAGCGGGACCCGGGAGGGAACGCCGACGTTGCGGACGGCGGCGCGGATCTCGACGATCACGCACCAGACCAGCTGGAGCCAGGCCAGCCAGATGACGACCGACAGCACCCGCAGGATCGACGGGATGTCGAGCTGATGGGTGAACACCGACAGGCCGGGCGAAGCGTGCGGCAGCGGCAGCCCGATGAGCGTGACCAGGGCGATCGGGACCCCCACGGTCAGCGCGGACAGGACCACGATCGCGAGGATCCCGGCCAGTACGTCGCCGGCCGTGCGGGTAGGCACCGGCACGGGCCGTCGGGTCCCGGGAATCGGGGGTGCCATCAGCACACTCCTTGTTGAACAGCGGTACCGCATTCGGATGTCGCGCTGGCGTGGGCGGTCTCGGTGAACGAGCCCAGCAGCCCGCCGCCGATCACCGGCTGGGTGACCATCTGGACCGTGACCACCGCCTGGCCGGCATTGGCGCCGGGGCCGCAGGTGGTCATCGTGACGTTGTTCGCGTTCAGCCCGGCGGCGTACTGCTGGACGACCCGGGCCGCGTCCGGGCAGGCCTTGTTCCAGTCGATCGGGAACACGCCGCCGATCGTCTGGCCCGACCGGACGGCGGCGGTGCTGATGTCGTCGGCGGCGGCCCGCGAGGCCTGGCCGGCGATGTCCGCCGCCCGCTCGCGCGCGTTCATCGCGTCGCCCCCGTCGACGATCAGCGCGGTCAGGAAGATCACCGCGACCGCGAAGACCACGGTGAAGACGGCCACGGACCCGGCGTCGCGGTCCGTGGCCAGCCGCCGGGTCACGGCGCGGCCCACCCGGGTCAGCAGCGGGGTCAGCAATTCGGCCCCCGGCACATGAAGGGATCGAGCGGGGCCACCGCCGCGGCCTTGACCGGCATCGCCGGGTTGAAGCCGAGCAGGGTGAACGGGGACATGTTCACGTTGCACCGCACGGTCACGGTCACGTCGCTCTCCTGGGCGGTGACGCCGGTCGCGGCCGGGAACCCGCTCACCCCGACGTTGGCTGAGCCCGGGTCGCACCAGCCGGAGCTGGTCAGGTCGGCCACGGCGGCCTGCTTGGCCAGCGAGACCGCGCCCCCGGAGGTCCGGGCGATCGAGGCGGCCCGGGCGGCGTCGCGGGCGGCACCGTCGATGGCCCCGTGCGACTCGACCCAGCGTCCCCCCGCCGCCACCAGCAGCAACAGCAGGACCAGGCCCGGCATGATGACGACCAGCTCGACCGACATGGAGCCCCGGTCCGGCCCGTGCTCGCGGCCGGGCCACGGCCGGCTCCGCCGCCTGCCCGCGGGCCGGTTCATCCGCAGTTCCCGCCGTCGGCGGCGCCCCGGAAGCACTCCACCGGGCCTCCGGCCGTCTCGGTCACCGTCCACTTGACCCCGAACCAGTTGAACACCGAGTAGCCCAGCGGCCCGGTCACGGTCACGAACACCTGGTTGGCCGGGTCCCCGTGGGCGTCGGCCCGCAGGCTGCCGAGCAGCTTGGTGTTGAGGTCGGTGTAGTAGTTACGGGACGCCTGCTCGGCCATCCCGTTCCAGTTACCGGTCCGGGCCGCGTACTCGCGGGCGATCTGGGCCCCGGCCTGAGCCGAGGCCAGCGCCGCCTGCCGGGCGTTGAACCACAGGCCGAACTGGATGATCAGCATGACCATGGCCAGGAACGCCGGGGCCAGCACGGCCAGTTCGACGACGTTGCTGCCGCGATCGTCGACGTCCAGCCGGGATCGGCACCGTGACCAGCATGACCACAGCCACGAGCGGCGCCGGGCCGGTTGGGCAGGCGCGCGGGGCGGAGGTCGGCGAGTCATGGCGGGATCGGGATGGTTACCCGTTGGTGCCGCTGATCTTGGTCTGCTCCTTGCCCACGAACGTCTGGATGACGACGAGCAGGGCCGCCGCGATACCCAGCACGATGGCGGTGATGATGGCGAGTTCGACGGCGGACGCGCCGGCGTCGCCGCGGTCCCGGGCCTGGGTCAGGCGGGTCCGGTGCACCCCGAGCAGGGCCGTCATGTACGGCAGGACGGTGGTTCGGAAGTAAGACATGCGATCTCCTGATCTGCTGGTCGGCTGCTGTCGCCGCGCAGCCGCGGTTGGTTGGTCAGGTCATTGGGTTCCCAGCAGTACCCCCACGACTGGAAACACGAGGAAGATGAGGAAGCCGGCCACGAGCAGCATCTGGGCCACGAGCATGGACTGCGAACGCTCTCCGGCCTGGCCCTCCAGGTCAGCCAGCTCCCGGCGGCGCAGGCTCACCGCGCGGGCGGTGAGGGATTCACGGACCTTGGCCCCGTCCTCGGCGACCAGGCTGAGGGCGGCGGCCAGGTCCCGCAGTTCGTCCAGCCGGATCTCCTCGCCGAGCGCGCCCAGGGCCTGCCAGGGGGTCTGGCCGGTGATCCGCGCGTTGGCCAGCGCGTCCCGGATCCGCCACATCGACCAGCCGCCGCCGATCTCGCTGGCCGCCATCAGGGCCTCGGGGACGCCGCGGCCACCGGCCAGGTTCATCCCGACCAGGTCGAGGAACGCGCCGACCGCGTGCCGGAAGTCCTTGCGCCGCTGGGCCGCCTTCTGCTTGACCTCGACATAGGGCAGGATCGCGAAGACCACGGCCAGGATCAGGCCCATCCAGACCGGGATGACGAACGAGATGTGCAGGCCGGCCACGGTGAGCAGCACCAGCAGGATCGGCCCGAGGATGAGGCCGAAGACCGCGAGCAGGACGGTGGTGGCCAGGAAGTTCTCGAACGACTTGCCGGCCAGGGCCAGGTCGGCCCGCAGCGACGGGAACTCCCAGCCCTGCTCCTTGCAGAACGCACTCAGTCCGCTGCCGAGGCGGCGGGTGAGTTCGCTCTCCTTCTCGCCCGGGAGCCGCCGGACGGCCAGCACGGCCGCGGGCCGGGCGTCGAACGCGGCCAGCTGCCGGGCCAGGCTGGTCCGGCGCGGCATCAGGGCCACGATGAGCAGAAAGAGCCCGCCGCCGACCACGGCCCCGGCGACGATGGCGGCGGTCATGCCTCACCCCTTGACCCGGCGGGCACGGTTTCCTGCTGCCGCCAGGCCGCGACCGTCTGCGGCGCACCGCCGGGCCCGGGCGGCCCCGGCTCGGCCAGCAGCCGTTCCGGGCTGTCGAAATGGGCCAGCCGGCGCAGCCAGAAGAAGCCGGCCGCGTAGAAGGCGGCCACGACAACCAGGATGACCTGGCCGAAGGCACTGTCGTAGATCTGGACGTAGTGATGATTGAAGATGGCCATGAGCAGCGCCACCGCCACCGCCACCAGCACGACAATCTGCACGCTGCGGCGGGTTGACCGGCGTTCGGCGTTGACCTTGCGCCGCACGTCCAGCTCCTCCCGCACCGAACCGGACAGACCGGTCAGCAGGTCGCGCAGGCCGGGCCCGCGCAGCCGGGAGTTGATGATCAGGGCGGCGATGATCAGGTCGGCGCCGGGATCGTCGATGTCGTCGGCGAACCGGCGCAGCGCGTCCGGCATCGGCATCCGGGTGTGCAGGCGGTCCACCAGCCGGGCCAGTGGCTCCCGCAGCGACGGGGCGGCGGCCCGCAGCGAGGACGGGATGGCCTGTTCCAGGCCGACGGCGCCGGCGATCGTGTCCCGCAGCGACTCGGTCCAGGCGGCCAGCCCGTCCAGCCGGTCCATGGCCCGCCGCTCGGACGCGGCGCCGCCCAGCGACCGCCAGCCCAGGGCCAGCAGCGCGATCCCGATCGCGGCCACCACCCAGCGGGTGGCGAGCAGGGTCAGCGCGCCGAGGATCAGCGCGACGGCGCCGCGGGTGCTGACCACGTCCCGCAGCGCCTGCTCGAGCTTGCTGGCCCGGGTGCTGGGAGGCTTGGGCTCGACCCCGCGGATGGCCACGATCAGCAGGAACAGGGCGCCCCCGACGACCGCGCCGGCCACGATGCCGAGCAGCGGGTACAGCCCGGCCCCGCTCATGCCCAGCCTCGCACGGCCGGGTCGTAGCCGAACTGGCTCAGCTCGGGCAGGCAGGACACGGGCGCGTGCGCGACCGCCTGGCCGTCCGGGCCGGGCGTGAACACCTCGCTGGACAGCACCCGGCCGTCCACCCCGGTGACCTCACGGACGCTGTTGACGAACCGGCGCAGCCGGCCACCCCGGCTGTATTCGTTGCGCTTCTCGATGAACACCACGAAGTCGATGGCCCCGGCGATCAGCATGTGCGTGGCCTCGACCGGCAGCCGCTCGGTGGCCTGGATCG
Organism: uncultured Actinomycetes bacterium; assembly: GCA_963828445.1. Classification (GTDB taxonomy): domain Bacteria; phylum Actinomycetota; class Actinomycetes; order Streptosporangiales; family Streptosporangiaceae; genus Bog-532. Next base: position 284,560 of record CAWHFP010000009.1, on the reverse strand, counting down.
CGTAGGTCGAGATGCGGTTGAACACCTCGAGCGAGGAGTTGGCGTGGATGGTCGACAGCGAGCCGTCGTTGCCCTGGCTCATCGCGTTGAGCATGGTGACGATCTCGTCGCCCAGCACCTCACCCACGATGACCCGGCTCGGGTTCATGCGCAGGCTGCGGCGGACCAGTTCGGCCATGGTGATGGCGCCCAGGCCCTCCATGTTGGGCAGGCGCTCCTCGAACGCGACCACGTTGGGATGCAGTTCGGGGAAGAAGTCCAGGCCCAGTTCCAGGGCCCGTTCCACGGTGATGAGCCGTTCCTCGCCGGGGATCTGGTTGGCCAGCGCCCGCAGCAGCGTGGTCTTGCCGGCGTTGGTCGCCCCCGCGATCATGATGTTCTTCCGGGCCGCGACCGCCGCGGCCAGGAACGAGGCGACGTCCGGGCCGATCGTCCCGTTGCCGACCAGGTCGGCCAGGAACACCTTGCCCATCCGGGACCGCCGGATGGAGATGGCCGGCCGCAGGGTCACGTCCATCACCGCCGACAGCCGGGAGCCGTCGGGCAGCCGCAGGTCCAGCTGCGGGTTGGCGGTGTCGAACGGCCGGCTGGACAGCCCCGAGTAGGCGGCCAGCACCTGGATCAGCTCGACCAGTTCCTCGTCGCTCTCGGCCACCGGCTGGGCCATGGCCTCGTGGCCGTCGGCGTAGCTGATGAACACCCGGTCGCAGCCGTTGATGTCGATGTTCTCGATCTGCTGGTCTTCCAGCAGCGGCTGGAGCCGGCCCACCCCGAACAGGGCGGCGTGGATGGCCTCGGCCAGTTCCTCTTCGTCCTGGGCGTCGAGCGGCGACCGGCCCGCGGTGATCTCACCCCGGGCGTGGTCCTCGAGCACGTGGGAGATCAGGGCCCGGGCGTACTGCCGCTCGTCCTCGCCGGACATGGGCGGGACGCCGGTGGCCGCGTCCAGGCGGCGCTGCTCGGCCAGCCGGTCGCCGACCTCGCCGCGCAGCCGCTTGACGATGCTGTGGTCCATCCGCCGTCACCGCCCCGGCTGGCCGGGACTGGCCACGTGCGGTTCGTCCGGCCGCATCAGCCCCGGCCCGCTGTCCGCCGGGGGCGGGGCCGGGTAGCCGCGGACGGCGGCGTGCCGGCGGGAGGCCGGCTCGGGCTCCCAGTTGGCCGGGGCCGGAGCCGGTCCCGGCCCGGCGTCCGGTTCGGCGGTGGGCAGCCGGGACACCAGGTGCTCGGCGATGTCGCGGGCCGTCCGGATCAGCAGCGACTTGTCGAGCTTGCCGCCCCACTCACCGCGCAGCAGGTCGGCGCCCTTGCTGTCGTCGGCCAGGCCGCCGGCCACCCGGGCCGGGGCCGAGGTCTGGCTGAGGGCCTCGCCGATCTCGGCGATCGAGGTCCGGAAGTGCTTGTAGTCGGCGACGACCACCACGTCGGCCAGCAGGCCCGGGCGGTTCCGCTTGCGCAGGCCGGCCGCGATGGCCGCGGCCCGGTCCCGCAACCGGATCACCTCGCCCAGGCTGGCCCGGGTGACCAGGACGACCAGGGACGCCTCGGCCAGCAGGTCGTAGAGCGGGCCGTCCACGCCCAGGCGGCCACAGTCGGCGATCACGTCGGCCTCGGTGTTGGCGGCCAGCACCCGGCCGACCGGGCCCCACAGCAGGTTCAGGCCGGCGCCCTGGTCGGCGTTGGTCACCCCGGTCAGCACGTCCAGCCCGCCGTTCAGCTTCTGCACGTGCTCCCAGATCTGCTGGGGCTGCAGGCCGCGGCGGGCGGCCACGGCCAGGCTGAGCAGGCCGCGGCGCGGGTCCAGCCGGTCACCGTCGGCGGCCGGGAGCCGGTAGACCAGGTCGCCGCCGGCCGGGTCGCACTCGGCCAGCAGCACCGGGCGGGGCCAGACCGCGGCCAGGGCCAGCGCGGTGGTGGTGACCCCGGGCGCGCCCTTGTCAGCGGCGACAGCGATCAGCGCCATCCTCAGCCCGCCGAACCGGTGGGCGAGGACGACTGGCTGGGCGCGGTGGACGTGCTGGTGCCCGGGAACGTGGTCCCGGCGCCCTGGGACACCGAGCTGCCCGGGTCGATCGCCACCCCGAGAATGCCGTTGGAGGCGCTGCAGGCCACCGCGCCCGCGGTGGCCGGGCTGAGCGCGACCTCCACGTCCGCGACCGCGCTGCTGGACGCGGCCGACGCCGCTGACATCCCGAGCACCACCGCGTCGCCGGACAGCAGCGAGCCGGGCGGCCCCGGGCAGGACTCGGCGGCGTCGCTGACCTCGTAGAGGTTGATGTGGTCACCCACGGCCAGGCCGGCCGGCAGCTGGCCGTCCTTGAGCGCCAGCCCCATCACGGCCTTGCCGTTGGTCAGCTGGTTGGTCCGGACCGCCATGGTGGAGGTCAGCAGGGTCCCGGGCGGGATGGTCTCGGCCGCGAAGAACCGGGCCACCTGGCTGGCCTGCGACCACGGCACGTAGTGCAGGCCGGTGTTGGCCGGGACCTGCACCTCCTGCATGGCGCTCTGCGGGATCTGCTGTCCCTGGCCGATCTGCTGGGTGATCTGGATGGCGTCGACCTGCTTGGAGTTCTGCAGCATGAGGTACCCGACCGCCAGCGCACCGCCCAGGATCAGCACCACGGCCAGCGCGGCCAGCGCGGGCTTGCGCTCCCGGGGAGCACCCGGGAGCTTGCGGGCGGACGGCGCGGTCGGCTGGGCCCAGTCGCCCTGAGGTTCCCCGTTGGGCGCCAGCCCCCGGTGCATGGTCCCGCGATTGCTGGACATCGCTTGGCAACTCCCCACCTGCAAGCACTGCCTACAGCACGTATTCGGTAGCACACCGCGACATTGATGCCCACGGGTGCAGCGGTGCGAATGTATCCCAGCAAATGAACGAATGACCCCAATTTCGCCAACTGGTAACACAGCGGGCCTGATCATCACCATGGCTCAACACCGGCTGGCCATCTCGGTCTACGGACACCGGCCGCAAACGGTTCAACCGGCGGCAAATGGTTCATTTTTCAAGTAGCCGGGCGGCAACAATACGGTCAATTACCGCACTTCTCGCGAAGAATTGGTTGCGGCACATCTCGGGCCGGTGCCATGCTCGACCGGCGAATTGACCGCCCATGGGGATGCCCGCACGGGCCAGCCAGGGGGCCGTCCAACGGGCCGCCGGTGAACCACCGGGCGCAGCCGATCGTGGTCGCCTACAACAGACCCCGCGGGGGGACGCACCGGCAACCGCCAGGAACACACCGAACCGAAGGGATCCCGGCCGTGGCAAACGTCAACGTCACTTACGCAGAGATGCAGAGCGCCGCTACCCGCCTGAACGCAGGCGAGAAGCAGATCAACGGCGACCTGACCAACCTGCAGAACATGATCAACCAGCTGGTGCAGGGCGGGTACGTGACCGACACCTCCAGCAAGCAGTTCGAGCAGTCCTACACAGAGTTCACCCAGGGTGCCCGCAAGATGATGGACGGCCTCAACGGCATGGCGTCCTACCTCAACGCCGCGGCCAAGGCCTTCCACGAGACCGACACCCAGCTCGCGGCCGCGCTCAAGAAGTGACACCCAGGCCCGGGGCCGCCGGGCCGGCCGGAGGACGGCGATGAGGCTCGCGCTGACCATCGTCTCCCCCGCGGCCCGGCGGCAGGCCGACGTGCTGCTCGAGGCGGACCCGGCCACCCCGGTGGCCGAGGTCGCCGGGGAGCTGGACCGTCTGCTGCAGACCGGGCCGATTCCCGCCGCCCCGCCGCCCGGGGTGCTCCGGTTCCCGGGGCCCCGGACCCCGGCGGGCGGGGCGGCGGGCAGCAGGGTGTTCGTGGACCAGCAGCTGGTCCGGCCCGATCAGACCCTGGGCGAATCACCCATCCGGCAGGGCTGCGTGGTCAGCCTGGGCAGCCCGGCCGGCAGCCTGCGGCCCGAGCCCCGCGGGGTGATCGAGATCCAGGTGGCCGGGGGCCCGGCCGCCGGGGGCGTGCACCGGCTCACGCTGGGCGAGGCCGACATCGGCGGGGCCGCGCCCGCGCACATCGTGATCGGCGACCCGCGGCTGCCCGCCCTGGCCCTGCGGGTCAGCGTGGACCACCGCGGCGACTGCACGGTCATGCCCTACGACGACGTGCCGGCCGAACTGGACCGCGAGCCGCTCACCGGCCCGGCCCCCTGGTGGCCGGGCCAGCTGATCAGCGTGGGTGACACGCTGCTGGGCCTGGCCCCGTACGAGGCGCCGGACGCCGCGCTGCACCCCTCGGACGACGGGGCCGCCGTCGACTTCAACCGGCCGCCCCGGCTGCTGCCGCCGCAGCGGCCGACCCGGTTCTCGCTGCCCCGGCCGCCCGGGGCCCAGGACCGGCGGCCGATGCCGATCCTGATGGCCGTGCTGCCGGTGCTGGCCGGGGTGGCCATGGCGGTGTTCCTGCACGAGATCTACATGCTGGCCATGTGCGCGCTCAGCCCGGTCATGCTGCTCGGCAACCACATCTCCGACCGGCGGCACGGACGCCGGTCCCACGCCGAGGACATGAAGTCCTACGCCGAGCACAAGGCCCGGATCGAGGCCGACGCCCGGGAAGCCCTGGCCGCCGAGCGGGTCCAGCGCCGGTCCGACTGCCCGGACCCGGCGGTGGTGCTGACCATCGCGTCCGGCCCCCGGCAGCGGCTGTGGGAGCGCCGCCGCACCGACCCCGACTACCTGCTGCTGCGGGTGGGCACGGCCGACCTGCCGTCCGCGGTGGAACTGGCCGACCCGACCCAGGACGAGCACCGCCGGACCGTGGTCTGGGAGGTGCCGGACGCCCCGGTGGCGGTGCCGCTGCGGGAGCGCGGCGTGCTCGGCGTGGCCGGGCCGGACGACGCCCCGCGCAGCGTGGGCCGCTGGCTGGTGGCCCAGGCGGCCACCCTGCACAGCCCCAACGACCTGCAGCTCTACGTGCTCACCGACTCCTCCGGGCGGTCGTCGTGGGAGTGGGCCAAGTGGCTGCCGCACTGCCGGTCCGCCGACGGTCGCGCGGTCGCGCTGATCGGGAACGACGCCGAGACGGTGGCGGGCCGGATCGCCGAGCTGCTGTCGATCCTGACCGACCGGCAGCGGGCCCAGCGCGACGCGGGCATGGGCCCGGTGGGATCGCAGGTCACGTTCCGGCAGGACATCGTGGTGGTGTTCGACGGGTCGCGGAAGCTGCGCATGCTGCCGGGCGCGGTGCAGATCCTGCGCGAGGGCCCCCAGGCCGGGATCTTCGCCATCTGCCTGGACGCCGACGAGCGGCTGCTGCCCGCCGAGTGCCAGGCGGTCACCACCGTCGAGCGCGGCGGGCTGCGGGTCCAGCAGATGAGCGAGGACACCGTGGCCGGGGTGCGCCCCGACCACGTCGGGGTGTCCTGGTGCGCCCGGCTGGCCCGGGGCATGGCCCCGGTCCGGGACGTCAGCGACAGCGACGACGGGGCCGGCCTGCCGGACGCCTGCCGGCTGCTGGACGTGCTCGGCCTGGAGCCACCGGCCCCGGACCCGATCGTGGCCGGCTGGAGCACCGGCGGCCGGTCCACCCTGGCCGTGCTGGGCGAGTCCTACGACGGGCCGTTCGGCATCGACCTGCGCCGGGACGGCCCGCACGGCCTGGTCGCCGGGACCACCGGCTCCGGTAAGTCGGAGCTGCTGCAGACGCTGGTCGCGTCGCTGGCGGTGGCCAACCGGCCCGAGGCCATGACGTTCGTGCTGGTCGACTACAAGGGCGGCAGCGCGTTCAAGGACTGCGTCCAGCTTCCGCACACCGTGGGCATGGTCACCGACCTGGACGCCCACCTGGTCGAGCGGGCCCTGGTGTCGCTGTCGGCCGAGCTGACCCGGCGCGAGCACATCCTGGCCGCGGCCGACGCCAAGGACATCGAGGACTACACGATCAAGCAGGAACGGGCCGGCCAGTACAGCCAGCAGGCCAGCCGGCTGGAGCCGCTGCCCCGGCTGCTGATCGTCATCGACGAGTTCGCGTCCATGGTCCGGGACCTGCCCGACTTCGTCACCGGCCTGGTCAACATCGCCCAGCGGGGCCGTTCGCTGGGCATCCACCTGATCCTGGCCACCCAGCGCCCGACCGGCGCGGTCTCGGCCGACATCCGGGCCAACACCAACCTGCGGATCGCGCTGCGGGTCACCGACTCGGGCGAGAGCGCGGACGTGATCGAGGCGCCGGAGGCCGCGCACATCTCCCCGTCCACCCCGGGCCGCGGCTACGTCCGGCTCGGCCACGCGTCGCTGGTGCCGTTCCAGTCGGGCCGGGTCGGGGGCCGCCGGCCCGGCACCGACCAGGGCGCGGGCGAGCGGCCCTGGCTGGCCCGGCTGGACTGGGCCGGGGTCGGGCGGCCCGAACCGCAGCGGCCCAAGGCCCAGGGGCAGGAGGAAGAGGTCACCGACCTCAAGGTGCTGGTCCAGGCCATCCGGGGCGCCGCCCGCGAGCTGCGGATCCGGCCCCAGCACAGCCCGTGGCTGCCCGCGCTGACCGAGACGCTGCTGCTCAGCGACGTGACCCGGGGCCGCCTGCAGGACCCGGCCGAGCCGGGCACGCTGGCCCCGATCCCCTACGGGATCGACGACCTGCCCGCGGCCCAGGCCCAGCAGCCCGCCCAGATCGACCTGACCGAGTTCGGCCACCTGATGGCGGCGGGCGGCCCGCGCAGCGGCCGGTCCCAGCTGCTGCGCACCATCGCCGCGTCCGCCGCCGCCACCAACACCGTGGCCGACCTGCACCTGTACGGCATCGACTGCGGCAACGGGGCGCTGCTGCCGCTGACCGGCCTGCCGCACTGCGGGGCGGTGGTGACCCGGACCCAGACCGAGCGGGCGGTCCGGCTCATCACCCGGCTCGGGGACGAGGTCAGCCGCCGCCAGGACCTGCTGGCCGAGGGCGGCTTCGCGGGCATCGGTGAGCAGCGGGCGGCCGCGGCCAGCCAGGGCCCCGGGCGCGGCCCTCCCCCACATCCTGGTCCTGCTCGACCGCTGGGAGGGGTTCACCACCTCGCTCGGGGAGCTGGGCGGCGGGCAGCTGGCCGACATCGTCACCAAGATCCTCGGTGAGGGCGCCAGCGCCGGGGTGCACCTGGTCATGACCGGCGACCGGTCGCTGATCGCGGGCCGGATCTCCTCGATGACCGAGGACAAGCTGGCCTTCCGCCTGCCCGACCGGGACGACTACGGGATGATCGGGCTGCGGCCGCGGGAACTGCCGGACAACGTGCCACCCGGGCGGGCGTTCCGGAACGGCTCCGGCATCGAGACCCAGGTCGCGCTGCTGGCCGAGGACAGCTCCGGCCCCGGCCAGGCCGACGCGATCGCCGCCGTGGCCGCGGCCGCGCAGCGCCGCGACGCCGGCCTGCCCCGGAGCGCGCGGCCGTTCCGGGTCGACATGCTGCCCGCGCGGATCGGCTTCGACGAGGCCTGGCAGCTGCGGCCGGCCGCCCAGACCGGCACCCGGGGCGGCCCGGGCAGCGTGGGCCCGCTGTGGGCCATGGTCGGGGTGGGCGGCGACGAGCTGACCGCCCTCGGCCCCAACCTGGCCGACGGCCTGCCGGTGTTCATCGTGGGCGGCCCGGCCAAGTCCGGGCGCAGCACGGTCCTGGCCACCATGGGCCGCTCGCTGCTGGCCGCGGGCACCCAGCTGGTCCTGGTCACGCCGCGGCCGTCGCCGCTGCGGGACCTGGCCGGCCAGCCCGGGGTGGTGGCCGCGTTCGAGGGGCCGGAGCTGGGCGCGGCTGAGTTCGCGGCGGCGTTGGGGTCGTCAGCCGGGCCTTGTGTGGTCATCATCGACGACGCCGAGCGGCACCGCGACTGTGAGGCCGAGGACGAGCTCAGCAAGCTGATCAGCTTCGGGGCCGACCACGGCCACGGCCTGATCGTGGGCGGCGACGCCGAGACGCTGAGCGGCGGGTTCGGCGGGTGGCACGTGGAGGCGCGGCGGGCCCGCCGCGGCTGCCTGATCGCCCCGCAGACGCTGCCGGAAGGCGACCTGATCGGCGTCCGGCTCAGCCGCGGCCTGACCGGCGAGAGCCCCAAGCCGGGCCGGGCCCTGCTCAACGTGGGCGACGGGAACCTGATCACGGTGACGGTGCCCGCACCGGAGTGACCAGCCAGACCCCGACCTTCGATATGAAATCAAGCGCCGGGGCGGGTGGGCTTCCTCTTACCGCTGGCGGCGGCCCGGGCCGCCTGAGCCTGCCGGGCGACCCGGGCCTCGGCCACGGCGCGGTTGCGGAACTTGACCGAGAACCAGAAGCTGGCCATCCCGCCCAGCAGCATCAGCACCAGCAGCACGATGCCGACCGGCCGCGCGCCCAGCGCGAAGGCGATCACCGCCCCGATCAGCACGACGAACGCGGCGCCCAGCGCGAGCTGGCTGCGGCGTTGCAGGTCGGCCAGGGCCGCCTCGGGTGTCGTCCCCGGAGTTGTCCCCGGGCCCGGCCGGTCCCCGGCTCGGCTGGCTGTTCAGTCGTCCCACGGTTCCCTCTGCTGAGCCTGTTGCTGCTGGGCGGCGCGGGCGGTGGCCTTCAGCCGGCTCGAGCCCCGGGCCGCGAGCACCAAGCCAACCACGCCGCAGGCCACCATGGCCACCAGGAACAGCGCCCCGACCACGGTGGGAGCGTTCACGCCGAACGAGACGATGGCCGCCACGAACATTACGAAGCCGAGCAGGAAGGCCCCGATCGCGCCGCGGAACGTCATAGCGGCTCGACCGAGATCGTGTTGGTCAGCTGGTCGATGTCCGGCATGGCCGCCTGCAGCCGGCCCAGGTCACCGCAGGCCGTGAACACCCGCACGTCGGTCTCCATGTCCGCCACCCGCCAGGCGTAGTTCACCACCCCGGTCAGGTCCGGGCCGTGCTGGAACTTCTGCAGGTACTGGGACTTGAGCCCGGTGCCGAGCTTCTCGGCCGTGAACGGCTCGACCAGCGGGGTCTCGACCGCCTCGGGCTCGTCGGCGTGCACCAGCACCCGCAGCTGGCGGTCGGCGTCGCCGACCGCCTCCCAGGTCGCCACCATGACCGGCAGCGGAACCATGTTCACGTTGGGCAGGTGCAGCACCGCGCTGTGGCAGGGCTGGGTGTCGTAGATGCCCTGCTGGATCTCCAGCAGCCCCTGCTCCATGTTCCTGACCTGCTTCTTGCCGTGCTTGAAGCCGGAGACTTCCCACCAGGCGGTGGCGTAGAGCTTCGCCCACCGCTCGTTCCTGGTCTGGTCGCCCTCGTCCGGGGCCGGGCACGGAATCCAGATCCCCTTGTCGTAGTCGATCTTGGGCCATCCCTTTTTGCTGTTCAGGCTCCAGATCTCCGGATCAGGCACTGGATGGCTCCTTCCGTGGGGATCCCCCGGTCACACGGTAGCCCAGCGGAACGTGGACATCATCGCGTCGAACAACTGGACCAGTACCCGCGCGACCTGGTCGCCGGGGTCACCGGCGCCCAGGGTCGAGAACGCGAACAGCAGCCAGCGGCCGGTCTCACCGGGCACCGGCACCATGTAGTCGACCCGGCGGGAGCCGAACTCGATGCCCTGCTCCGGGTCCGGGCCGGCCGACCGCTCGCTGCGGGCCCCGGGTACCCCGTCCACCGTCACCGGGGTCCCGTCCTCGCTCTCGGCCACCAGGGCCCTGACGATCTGGTCGGGCTCGGTGACGCCGGCGGTGGGGATCGCCCCCTCGGACACCACGAACGAGGCCGGCACCGGCAGGCCGTTGCGCAGCTGGACCGGCAGGTAGAGGTCGATGGCGCCGTTCTTGCGGGCCTGGGCGGCGGCCTTGCGCAGCTTGCCCTCGATCTCGGCCCGGTACGGCGCCAGCTGATCGCGGGGCAGGTCCGGCGGCAGCTCCTTGAACTTGACGTCCAGGATGGCCTTGATCGCGTCCTCGGCGCCCTGCCGGGCCGGGATCCGCTCCCAGCCGGGCGGCAGGACCAGCGTGTAGCCGGCTGGCCCGGCTACCACGAGCCCGAGGAGGCGCTGAACGACGGGATCGGCGGTATCCCGCTGATCGAGCGCAGGATGTCGTCGACCTGGGCGGTGCTCAGGCCGTCCTCCATCGTGGTGGCGTCCTCGGCCTTGTCGAACGCCGTGCTGACCGGGTTCTCCGGCAGGTGCAGCTGGAGCGGCACCGAGCCGATGTGGACCGGGGCGCTGCCGTCGGTGTTGTACCACTCCAGGCCGCCCACCACCGGCGCGCCGACGCCGGCCGTGAACGCCGCGGTCGCGTTCAGGCCCAGGATCGCGGTCATCGCCTTGCCCGAGGCCAGGTTGGACGCGAACGTGCCGTCGCTGGCGAAGCGCTGGGCCCCGCCGATGAGCGTGCGCAGGTTGCCGACGTCCTCGGAGGTGCCGCCGAGCTTCAGCGCGATCCGGGTCAGCAGGGGCAGCTTGCCCTCGAACTTGGCCAGGTCCGGGGCCAGCTTCGGGGCGCTCTTGGCGGCGAACTTGACCAGCACGTTGGCCTTTTCTTCCAGGGTGAGCGTGTCGCCGGAGTCGGCCAGCCGGAACAGGGCCCGCTCCACCATGGCCGTCCGCTCCGCGGTCACGCTGGTCTTGCCCAGCGCCTCCGTGCCCTCGGCGGCGGCCTTGAGGCCGCCGCTGGCCAGCTTGCCCGCGCCGAAGGTCAGCATCGCGAACGCGTCCAGGGCCACGTCCAGCCAGGAGCCGTTGCCGGTGGCGGCCAGCATGACCCGGCCGACCAGGGCCAGCGCGGTCAGCCCGAAGCCGATCCACAACAGCGCGGCCACGATATCCAGCCCCGGGATGAACAAGGCCACGATGGCCAGCACGGTCGCGATGACCTCCAGGACCTGGCAGATGTCCTTGATGATGCCGGCGTACTGGCTGACCCATTCCTTGAACGAGTCCCACCAGGAGTCCTTCATGCTGTCGTCGCAGGCACTGTGGATCACGCTGGCGTAGTGGCTGGCCGAGTTGTCCCGCAGCGAGGTGGCCTTGCCGAGCAGCTGCTTGGCCGCCTCCAGCGCGCCCTGGGCCTGCTTCATCGCGGTGTGGTAGTTGGCCACATCCGTCTTCTGCTGGGCGGTCAGGTTGTTCCCGCTCGGCAGCGCGACGGTCGCGTTGAGCTTCTTGGCCGGGCCCTCGGCGTCGTTCAGGGCCTGGAGCGACATCTTCTGCGCCTGTTCCAGGTCCGGGATCCAGTTGTTCAGGGCGGCGGCCACCTTCTGGTACCGGCCCACCACCTTGTCCAGCGTGTCGGCCAGGTCCTTGGACGAAGAGTGGATCTTGTCCGCGTACTGGCCCTTGAGCGCGCCGTCCGTGCCGCCCGCGGCCATCGTGTGCAGCCGCGAGACCTGGTCGGAGATCTCCTTGGCCACCGAGGCCAGGTGGGCAGCCTCCTGGCTGATCCGGCCCGGGTCGCCCGGTACCGGGTCCTCGCTCAGGCCCAGCGGCTCCCACTGATAGCCGGGTGGTCGTCCCACGTCGTTCCCCCTTGGTGGCCGGTGCTGGCGGCCGGGCGGCTACTTCTTCTCCGTCTTGGACTTCAGGTTCTTGGCCAGCTGGTCGTCGGTCTGGTGGAACTGCTTCTCGGACTCGTCGATCAGCTGGCCGAGGGCCTGCATCGAGCCCACCAGCTTGTTCCGGTGGTAGTCCCAGTTGCCGGAGAACGAGCCCAGGGCGCCGGTGATGTCCCCCGAGCCCATGGCGCCGTCGTAGCCGCTCTCCTGGGCCTTGATGTTCTGGAACTCCGAGGTCAGCGTGGTCAGCGTCTTCTTGGCCGAATTGAGCAGGTCAAACTCGACCTTCAGGTCCGCGTTCGGGTCCGCCATGGCCCCGCCTTCCCCCAGTGCAGTCTGATCGGGCAGCCTGATTGGGCAGGCTGATGGTGCACGCTGATCGGTTCGCGGACCATTTCGCTGACCGGCCGAACCGCTGGCGCGACCATTGCTATCGATCACACGCAAGGGGTGTCAAGCCGGTTCAAGCAGGTGCGATCTTCCTGTTATCCGTGCCCATCCGGCCGTATCGGGTTCGACGTCAGAACTCGAGGATGAGGCGGCCGCGGGTGCCGCCGGCTTCGAGGATGCGGTGGGCTTCCGGGGCCTGGTCGGCCGGGAAGGTCCGGGCCACTCGCAAGGTGACCTGGCCGGACTCGGCCTGCTGGCGGAGCCGGTCGAGTTTGGCCTGTTCCTGGGCGTAGAAGCGGACGAACACCGGGTGGAAGGTGATGCCCCGCTCGGCCTGGGCCGGGCCCTCGTAGCCGCGGACGGTGGCGATCCGGCCTCCGTCGCGGACGGCGGAGATGGCCTGCTCGTCGAGCAGGGCGGCGTCGATGAGGCCGTCGGCGCCGCCGGGCACGACCGCGCGCACGCGGGCGCCGAAGTCGTCGCCGCGCGGCACCACCAGGTCGGCGCCCAGCGCGGTGACCAGCTTCTCGTCGGCCGGGCTGGCGTCGGCCACGATCCGCAGGCCGTCGGCCTTGCCCAGCTGGACCGCGTAGCCGCCGACCGCGCCGGCCGCGCCGGAGACGGCCAGGGTCTGGCCCGGCCGCAGGTCCAGCACGTCCAGGGCGGCCCGGACGGTGAGCGCGTTCATGGGCAGGCTGGCCGCTTCGGCGTGGCTGGCCCCGGCCGGGGCGCGGACCACGGACTCGGCCGGGACCACGATCTGCTCGGCGTAGGCCCCGTGGGTGCCGTGCGGGACCACGATGGCCATGACCGGGTCCCCGACGCGCAGCTCGGTCTCGACGCCGGGACCGATCTGGTCGAGCACGCCGGCCGCGTCCATGCCCGGCACGTGCGGCGCCGGGACGTCCCGCAGCTGCTCGGCCCGCGAGCCGTCCCGCAGCACGGTGTCGGTCGGGTTGACCGCGGCGGCGTGGACCCGGATGCGCACCTGGCCCGGGCCGGCCTCGGGAACGGGCAGCTCCACCACCTGCAGCGCGTCCGGGCCGCCCCACTCGATGACTCCCACAGCTCTCATGTCCCCAACGCTAGCGACCGGGCCCGGGGGACCGCCCCGGACCCCGGGCGCCGGCCGCTCCGGCCGGGCCGCTGGCCGAGTCAGACGGCGCGCAGGACCAGCAGGGCCATGTCGTCGGTGCGCGGGGCAGCCCCGAAGTCCTCGGCGGCGCGGACGATGCGGGCGGCCACCGCGCCGGCGTTGAGGCCGCGGCAGCGGGCCAGCAGCGCGGCCAGGCCGTCGTCGTCGTCCAGCAGGCGGCCCCGGGCGTCCTTGCGTTCGGTGATGCCGTCGGTGACCGACAGCAGCACGTCACCCGGGAACAGGGTGGCGGTCTGGGCCGAGTAGGTGAGGTCGCTCATCACGCCCAGCAGCGGCTGCGGCTCGGCCGCGGGCTGCGGGGTCCCGTCCGGGTCGGCCGCCCGCAGCAGCAGCGGCAGCGGGTGGCCGGCCGAGACCAGGCGCAGCCGCGCCGAAGGCCGCGGGCCCTCCTCGCCGCCGCCGTCGAACAGGGCGCCGTCGGAGTCGGCCGAGCCGTCCGTGCCCAGCATGGTCAGCTCGCCGTGCAGCAGGGTGAGGAAGCGGCCGCGGGCGCTCTCCTCCAGGATGAGCTCGTTCAGCCGGCCGACCACGTCGGCCACGTCGTGGCCCTCCCGGGCCAGGATGCGCAGGGCGTGCCGGGCCAGCCCGGTCACGGCGGCCGCTTCCGGCCCGGTGCCGCAGACGTCGCCGATGGCGAACCGCCAGCGGTTCGGCCCGGCCGGGTACACGTCGTAGAAGTCGCCGCCGACCTCGTTGCCCTCGCCCGCGACCTGGTGGGCCACGGACAGGTCGATGCGGGGGATCTGGGGCAGCTCCGGCGGCAGCAGGCTGCGCTGCAGGGCCTGGCTGGTCAGCTGCTGCTGCTCGTACAGCCGGGCGTTGTCCAGGGCCAGGGCGGCCCGCCGGGCCAGGTCCTCGGCCAGCTCCAGGGCCTCGCGGGGCGGCCGGTCGCCGCGCGGGCGGCCGATGACGACCACGCCCAGGCTGCGCCCGCGGGCGGCCAGCGGGAAGCACCAGGCCGCGTCGGAGGCCAGCACCACCGCCTCGTCGACCAGGTCCGGTCCGATGTCCATGGCCAGCGACCAGCTCCGGCCGGCCTCGTCGGCCTCGGGCGGCCCGACCGCGGCCAGCAGGCCGGCCAGCGGATCGATCAGCGACTCGTCGGCGTGCCACACGTACACCGGCTCGGGCTGCAGCTCACCGGCCTCGTCGGCCAGCAGCACCGCGCACCAGGCGGCCAGCCGCGGCACCACCAGCTGGGCGATCAGCGAGATCGTCTTCTCCTGGTCCAGCGTGCTGGCCAGCAGCTCGCTGGCCTCGGCCAGGAAGCCGATCCGGCCGCGCCGCTTGCGCTCCAGCTCGCTGAGGCGGGCCCGTTCCAGCGACATGGCCACCCGGTCGGCGACCCGCTGGAGCCGGGCCGCGTCGCTGCCGTCGAACCGGTCGGGCGAGGTGGCGGCGGCCCCGAGCACGCCGGTGACGCGGCCGTCGACCAGGAACGGCACGGTGACCAGGGACTTGGCCGCGGCGCCGTCGGCGAACACCGCGGGCACCGACGGGGCGAACAGCGACTCGGAGACCCCGACCCCGGCCGCGGCCCGCACCCGCAGCTCACCGTCCTCGTCGGCGACCAGGGCGTAGGCCGCGTCGGCGGTGACCACGTCGCGGGCGGTCTCCACGGTGTGCCGGAGCAGCTCGTCGTAGCTCAAGGTGCCCAGGTCGGGCCGGAGGGCGGCGGCCGGGTCGTCCTCGTCGGTGATCCGGGCCGGCGGATGGCTGGCCAGCGGGGCCAGCGCGGCCCCGCGCCGGGGCGTGCTGGCCAGTTCGTCGGAGTTCGGGTCGGTCCCGGTGAACGCCACCTGGGCGGCCACGAAGCTGGCCGCGGCCCCGTCCCGGCCCGTGTGCCGTTCGGCGGGCCCACCCGTGGGCGCGCCCGCGCCGGCCGGGGCCAGCTCGGCGGGCGGGCTGGCGGTGCCGGCCACGGAGGTGCCCGCGGGCGGCGCGGCCTCGTCGTCGCCGGCTTCGGCCCGGGCCAGGCTCATGCGGAACCAGACCGCCTTGGCCGTGCGGGCGTAGGTGACACCCCAGGATGAGGCCAGCGCGGACGGCAGCAGCAGGCCCCGGCCCCGTTCGGCCGACAGGCTGGCGGCCTCGGGAATGTCGGGCAAGGTCCGGGACGGGTGCCGGTCCCGGACCGCGATCTCCAAGTCGCCGGCCGCGATCCGGCAGGTAACATCGAGATCGGTTCCGGCGTGCACGACCGCGTTGGTGACCAGCTCACTGGTGAGCAGCACGGCGTCGTCGACCAGCCGGTCCGCCTCGGTGGACCGTGACGCGATGTCCCAGGACTGGAGGGTCTGCCGCACGAAACGCCGGGCTGACGCCGCGGCCGCCGGGTCGGGCTGATACGCCGCGGAGGCGACGAGGTGGCTGCGCTCCCTCACGTGTCCTCTCGGTCCTTGCCTAGCCGTGCTGGCCGAGCCTGGACCCGATCGGGACTAGCACAGCTCAGCGGCAAACGATTAGTCGCTAAGTGCTGAGGCCTTGTCCCCATCGTGACAGACTCGTGAGGTTAATACTTTCTATCGACACATCCTAAAGAACTTACTAGAGAACGATAGGCCTGCTTGGCGAGGATGGAAGTACGGCCTGAGCGCACGCCAGCACGGACGGCGGTGCACTGCCTTGGAGGGAGCACGATGCCTCACCCCGCGCCCACCACACCCGCAGAGGCGAAATACACCGACACCGACCTCGAACCCATCCGTGACGCACTGGCCGCGCTGGCCAACGGCGACTTCCGCGCCCGCGGCCGCCGCTACAGCGAAGGCACCCGCGGCGGCGACAGCGTCATGCTGGCCGACATCGGGTCGCTGCTGGACGAGGTGGCCAGTCAGCTGTCCTCGCTGACCTCAGAGGTCACGGTCAAGGCCGAGCAGGTCCGGGACATCGCCATGGTCACCACGGCGGTGGCCCGCGGTGACCTGACCCGCAAGGTGACGGTCGACGCCCAGGGCGAGATGCTGCAGCTGAAGCAGACCTTCAACACCATGGTCGACCAGCTGTCCGAGTTCGCGGACGAGGTCACCCAGGTCGCCCGCGAGGTCGGCACCGAAGGCCGGCTGGGCGGCCAGGCCCACGTCCGGGGTGTCTCCGGCGTGTGGGAGGACCTGACCAACTCGGTGAACGGGATGGCGTCCAACCTGACCCTCCAGGTCCGGAACATCTCCCAGGTGGCCACCGCGGTCGCGGAAGGCGACCTGAGCCAGAAGATCACGGTCGACGCGCAGGGCGAGGTCCTGCAGCTGAAGCAGACGTTCAACACCATGGTCGGCCAGCTGTCCGCCTTCGCCGACGAGGTCACCCGGGTGGCCCGCGAGGTCGGCACCGAAGGCCGGCTGGGCGGCCAGGCCCACGTCCGCGGCGTCTCGGGGATCTGGAAGGACCTCACCGAGAACGTGAACTCGATGGCCAACAACCTGACCGCCCAGGTCCGGAACGTCGCCCAGGTCACCACCGCGGTGGCCCAGGGTGACCTGAGCAAGAAGATCGACGTCGACGCGCGCGGCGAGATCCTCCAGCTCAAGCAGACGTTCAACACCATGGTCGGCCAGCTGTCCGCCTTCGCCGACGAGGTCACCCGGGTGGCCCGCGAGGTCGGCACCGAAGGCCGGCTGGGCGGCCAGGCCGAGGTCGAAGGCGTGTCCGGCACCTGGAAGCGGCTGACCGAGAGCGTGAACGGCCTGGCCAGCAACCTGACCACCCAGGTGCGAGCGATCGCCGGGGTGGCCAGCGCGGTGGCCGAGGGCGACCTGACCCAGTCCATCGCGGTCGACGCCCGCGGCGAGGTGGCCGAGCTCAAGGACAACATCAACCTGATGGTGGCCAACCTGCGCGAGACCACCCGGGCCAACCGGGAGCAGGACTGGCTGAACACCAACCTGGCCCGGATCTCCGGCCTCATGCAGGGCCACCGCGACCTGCTCGAGGTCGCCCGGCTGATCATGAGCGAGCTGACCCCGCTGGCTTCGGCCCAGTACGGCGCGTTCTACCTGGCCACCCCGCCCGGTTCCCCGCTGCCGGGCCGGGCCCTCACCGGCGGCGCGCCCGGCACGGCCGGTACGCCCGGCGTCCCGGCCGCGGCCATCGAGAGCGGCGACACCCCGAACGCCAACGGCCGCGGCCCCAGTGCCAACGGGCACCGTCCGAACGGCATCAGCGCCAACGGCCACCACCCGGCCCCCGACCCGGAGCCGGAGATCGCCACCGAGCTGGAGTTCAGCCGGATCGCCACCTACGGGTTCCAGCGCGGCGGCATGACCCGCTTCGTGCTCGGCGAGAGCCTGGCCGGCCAGGCGGCCATGGAGCGCAAGCGGATCCTGATCGAGAACGTGCCGCCCGGCTACCTGACCGTGGGCTCCGGCCTCGGGGTGGCCTCACCGGTCAGCGTGGTCATGCTGCCGATCCTGTTCGAGGACCAGGTCCTGGGCGTGCTCGAGCTGGCCTCGCTGCACCACTTCAACGACGTGCACCTGGCCTTCTTCGACCAGTTCGTGCCGACCATCGGCGTCACGATCAACACGATCATGGCCAACTCCCGGACCGAGTCGCTGCTGACCGAGTCGCAGCGGCTGGCCACCCAGCTCCAGGAGCGCACCGACGAGCTGCAGCACCAGCAGACCGAGCTGCGGAACTCCAACGCCGAGCTGGAGGACAAGGCCGCGCTGATGGCCAAGCAGAACCGGGCCATTGAAGTGCAGAACTTCCAGATCGAGCAGGCCCGGCGCACGCTGGAGGAACGCGCCCAGCAGCTGGCCACGTCCTCGCGCTACAAGTCCGAGTTCCTGGCCAACATGTCGCACGAGCTGCGCACCCCGCTGAACAGCCTGCTGGTGCTGGCCAAGCTGCTGGCCGAGAACCCGGACGACAACCTGACCGGCAAGCAGGTCGAGTTCGCCATGACCATCCACGACGCGGGCTCGGACCTGCTGCGGCTGATCAACGACATCCTCGACCTGTCCAAGGTCGAGGCGGGCAAGATGGACGTCCACCCGGCCGAGATCCCGCTCGACGGCCTGGTCGAGTACCTGGACGCCACGTTCCGGCCGATGGCCGCGGAGAAGGGGCTCACCTTCGAGGTGGACACCGCGGCCAGCCTGCCGGAGATGATCTACTCCGACGAGCAGCGGCTGCAGCAGGTGCTGCGGAACCTGCTGTCCAACGCGGTCAAGTTCACCGCCCAGGGCGGGGTGCGGCTGCGGGTGGCCCCGGCCGAGGACGTGACCTTCACCGGACCGCTGCGGGACGAGCCGGAGGTCATCGCGTTCTCGGTCTCGGACACCGGCATCGGCATCTCCGAGGAGAAGCAGCACCTCATCTTCGAGGCGTTCCAGCAGGCGGACGGGACCACCAGCCGGCGCTACGGCGGCACCGGCCTGGGCCTGTCCATCAGCAAGGACATCGCCCGGCTGCTGGGCGGCCAGATCAAGGCGACCAGCCGGCTGGGGCACGGCAGCACGTTCACGCTGTACCTGCCGGCCCGGTCCATGCGGGCCGGGTCCGGAACCGGGCCGCGCCGGATCGCCGAGCCGGCCGCGCTGACCAACGGGAACGGTCACGGCGGCGGCGAGCTGGCCCCGGCCCGGGACGGCCGGTCCAGTGCCCGGGCCGCACTGGCCAGCCCGGGCCGCCCGGCGGCCCGGTCCGGCAACGGCTACGGCCACGGGGCCATGGCGGCCGACGGCCCGGCCTTCAGCGCCGCGCCCGATCCCCAGGACCCGCTGTACGGTGCGAAGATACTGATCGTGGACGACGACGTGCGGAACGTCTTCGCGCTCACCAGCGTGTTCGAACGCTGCGGGGCCGAGGTCCTGTACGCCGAGAACGGCCGCGAGGGCATCGAGGCGCTGGAACGCAACGAGGACGTGCGCCTGGTCCTGATGGACATCATGATGCCGGAGCTCGACGGCTACGCCACCACCGAGGCGATCCGCAACATGCCGCAGTTCGCGGACCTGCCGATCATCACGGTGACGGCCAAGGCCATGAAGGGCGACCGGGAGAAGGCCATCGCGTCCGGGGCCACCGACTACATCACCAAGCCGGTCGACACCGGCCATCTGCTGGCCGTCATGCGGAACTGCCTGGAACGGGCGACCGCACGGTGACGGGCCGAAGGAGCTGCTGAGGTGACCAGTAAGGCACGGATCCTGCTCGTCGACGACCGGCGCGAGAACCTGGTCGCGCTGGAGGCCATCCTGTCCTCGCTGAACCAGACCCTGGTCACGGTCCAGTCCGGCGAGGACGCGCTGAAGGCGCTGCTGGTCGACGAGTTCGCGGTGATCCTGCTGGACGTGGTGATGCCGGGCATGGACGGCTTCGAGACCGCCTCGCACATCAAGCGGCGGCCGAAGACCCGCGACGTGCCGATCATCTTCCTGACCGCGGCCAGCGCCGAGCCGGACCACGCCTTCCGCGGCTACGCGGCCGGCGCGGTGGACTACATCTCCAAGCCGTTCGACCCGTGGGTGCTGCGGGCCAAGGTCGCGGTGTTCGTCGAGCTGTACACCAAGAACCGGCAGCTGCGCGAGCAGGCCGAGCTGCTGCGCAGCCAGCTGGGCACCGGCGCGGCCCTGGAGCGGGCCCCGGCCCGCAAGGCCATCTCCGCCCCGGCCAGCCCGACAACCCGGCCAGCCCTGGGCGCCAGGGCGGCCCGGACGCGGCCAGCCCGGACGCCGGCGCGGCCGCGGACACCGCCGGATCTCCGGGCCAGGACGTGGTGCCGGCCACCCCCGAGCCCGGCACCGGCGAGGGCCCGCAGCCGCTGCTGCTGGAGCTGTCCAGCCGGCTGGCCGCGGTCGAGGACCTGGTCGGGGTGCTGGCCAGCCAGCCCGCGGTCAGCTCGGACAACGTGCTGGCCGACTGCGCCGCGCAGCTAGACCACCGGGTGGGGCGGCTCCGGGACGCCCTGGACGCCCTCCGGGTCGGCTAGGGTCCCGTTGAGCTCGGGCCGGGCGGCCTGCCAGCCCGTCCCCGGCTCATAGGTCCGGATGACCTTGGCCGGGACTCCGGCCAGCACGCAGTGGTCGCCGAACACGCCGCGGACCACCGAGCCGGCCCCGACCACCACGTTGCGGCCGATGCGGGTGCCGGGCAGCACGATCGCGCCCGCGCCCAGCCAGCTGCCCGCGCCGATCGACACCGGGCTGTTGGCCGGCCACTGCCGCCCGATCGGGACCTCCGGGTCGGCGTAGCCGTGGTTCTGGTCGGTGATGTAGACGTACGGCCCGGTGAACACGTCGTCGCCGATGTCGATCCGCTGGTGAGCCACGATGTGGGTGCCCCGGCCGATGACGCAGCGGTCCCCGATCCGCAGCAGCGTGGCCGGCCCCAGCTCCTGACCGGGCACGATCCCGGCCGAGATGCTCACGTGCTGGCCGACCAGGGTGTCGGAGCCGATCTCGATCCACGGCTCACCGAAGATCGCGCCCGGCGGGAACACGACCACCGAACCGGACCCGAACGCCGCGAACCGGCGTCCGGCCGGACTGCCGGCGGTCACCGCGCCCGCGTCCCGGACGGCCCGCCAGGCCCGGTGCACGGCCCACTGGGCCAGGCCCCGCAGTGTCCCCTTGCCCGGCACCCCGCGCTCCCCGGCGGTCAGCTGGTGGAGGCGGCCAGCTGACCGCAGGCGCCGTCGATCTCCCGGCCGCGGGTGTCCCGCACGGTGACCGGCACGCCGTGGTCTTCCAGCCGGGCCACGAACTCGTCCTGGTCCTCGGGTCGGGAGGCGGTCCAGCGGGACCCCGGGGTCGGGTTGAGCGGGATCAGGTTGACGTGGGCCAGGTGCCCGGCCAGCAGGTCACCGAGCAGGTCGGCCCGCCAGGCCTGGTCGTTGACGTCGCGGATCAGCGCGTACTCGATGGAGACCCGGCGGCCGGTGGTCTCGGCGTACGCCCAGGCGGCGTCGAGCACCTCGGCCACCTTCCAGCGCCGGTTGACCGGCACCAGCTCGTCGCGGGCTTCGTCGTCCGGGGAGTGCAGCGACACGGCCAGGGTCACCGGCAGCCCCTCGGCGGCCAGCCGGCCGATGGCCGGGACCAGCCCCACGGTGGACACGGTGACCCCGCGGGCCGAGATGCCCAGCCCGGCCGGGGCCGGCTCGGTCAGGCGCCGGACCGCGCCGACCACGTTGCGGTAGTTGGCCAGCGGCTCGCCCATGCCCATGAACACCACGTTGGACACCCGGCCCGGGCCGCCCGGGATCTCGTCCCGGGCCAGGGCCCGGGCCCCGGCCACGACCTGCCCGACGATCTCGGCGGTGGACAGGTTGCGGGTCAGGCCCGCCTGCCCGGTGGCGCAGAACGGGCAGGCCATGCCGCAGCCCGCCTGGGAGGACACGCACATGGTGACCCGGCCCGGGTAGCGCATCAGCACCGATTCGACGGCGGCGTGGTCGAACGTCCGCCACAGCGTCTTCCGGGTCGTGCCGTCGTCGCAGGCCAGTTCCTTCTCGGCGGTCAGCAGCCGGGGCAGCAGCGCCCCGGCCAGCTGCTCGCGGGTGGCCTGGGGCAGGTCGGTCATCTCGGCCGGGTCGTCGGTCAGCCGGGTGAAGTACTGGCGGGACAGCTGGTCGGCCCGGAACGGCCGCTCGCCCAGGCCGGCCATTGCTTCACGGCGCTCGGCCAGCGACAGGTCGGCCAGGTGCCGGGGCGGCTTGGGGCGGCCCGGACGGCCGTCCTCGCGGACAGTGAGTCCCAGCGGCCGGGATGAGCTGGGCTGACTCGGTGACACGGGATTCCTCGATGGGGTTGGAAAACAACAGCGACGATCAAGGATAGGCGGCCGGAGCGGGCGGACGGTGCGAGCGGCTGGGGACGGCGCGGGTGGGCCACCGGTGCAAGTGGGTAAATTCAAAGTATGCCGACGTTGCGCCGGGAATCCGCGGGATCGCTGCAGCCGCGTACGCTGCTGGAGAGCGAGAACCCGTACGAGAGCCGTCGCCTCACGGTCGAATACGACGGGGTGACCACCGCCGCCTACCTGCACGACGCCACCAGCACGGTCGCCGCGACCTGGATCGCCAACCACGTGCCCGCCCCGGCCAGCACCGATGTGGACCGGATCGAGTCCGGGCAGGCGCCGATCATGCCGGCCGGGCACACCAAGCTGCCGGAGGGACGGCCGGCCTTCGAGCCGGGCACGCTGGAGCCGCTGTGGTTCGAAGAAGGCGACGGCGTGGCCGTGCTGGAGAACGGCAAGCTGCTGGCGGTCATCCCGGGCTGGTCCGACGCCAGCCGGGGCATGCCCGGCTACAGCCGCGACATCGTGGGCCAGACCCCGTTCGGCTGGTCCCTGGACGACGCCATGGAGGGGCTGGGCCCGCGGGTGGAACGGGCCCGGGCCTACTGGAAGTGGCGCGGGCACGAGCGGTCCTGGGGCGTGTTCCAGCAGGGTGTGCTGGGCCACCTGCACGACCAGCTGGGTGAGGGCGGCCACTACTGGGACGCGTCCGCGGGCAAGCAGCCGATGGCCGGGATCTCGGAGCGGCCGCCGACCGCGGACCGGCCCTACAGCGTGCTGTCCACGGTCGGCATGAGCTGCCAGCGGATGCCGGTGGTGGAGCGGCTGGTCCAGGATCCGGGCCAGTACGCGCGGATCGAGCTGGCCCTGGCCACCACCATGCCCCCCGCGCTGGCGGCCCGGGTGTTCCTGTGGCTGGCCCCCTACCCGTGGCGCGCGGTCACCTGGTTCGGGGCCGGCCACAGCGTGCGCTGGTACCACGAGCCGTCGACGTTCCCGCTCGGCAGCGGCTTCGAGGCCGTGCTGCTGCTGGACGAGCCGGCCGGCCTGCCCGGCCCCGAGCCGCCCAACCTGTCCGGCTTCTCGTTCGGCGGCGACCCGGTGCGCTGGCTGTGGGTCGTCCCCATCACCGAGCAGGAACGCCTGGTCGCCAAGGACGAAGGCTCCTCCAGCCTCATCACCCAGCTCGCGGCCGGCCAGCGCAGCTGGATCGTCGGCGACCCCGACGCCAGCGCTGAAGGTGACGCCGAGCCGGTCTGATCGGTATTGACCGTGACCGGCCAGCACCGGCCGTACTCCGGTTCCCGCTCCGGTACCGGACCGCTCACCGCTGATCGGGGACCGGTACCGTGGCTGCGTGCTGGGGCCGGGCTGGACCGAAGCCGTCGCGCTGGTCGCGGCCTACGTGATCGCGGTCCTCGCGACCCCGGGGGGTATCTCCGGGGCGGTGCTGCTGCTGCCGTTCCAGGTCAGTGTCCTGGGCACCCCGAGCCCGGCGGTCACGCCGACCAACCTGCTCTACAACATCGTGGCCACCCCCGGCGGGCTGTACCGGTACTGGCGGCAGCACCAGCGGGGCGGCCGGCTGGCCCTGGTCCTCATCGGCGGGACCGTGCCCGGGGTCATCACCGGGTCGGTCATCCGGGTGGAGCTGCTGCCCAGCGCGAGCGTCTTCGACCTGGTGGTCGCGGCGGTGCTGATCCCGCTGGGCACGGCCATCGCGCTGACCCGGCCCGGCCCCGCCCCGCAGCCCGACGCGCCATCCCGGCCGGCCCGGGTGATCCCGCTCCCCGTGCTCATCGCCCTGGCCGCCGCGGTGGGCTGCGTCGGCGGCATCTACGGCATCGGCGGCGGCTCCATCCTGGCCCCGATCCTGGTCGGCACCGGCCGGAAGCCGGCCGAGGTGGCCCCGGCCGCGCTGGCCGCCACCTTCGTGACCTCGGTGGCCGGTGTCATCACCTTCACCATCCTGGCCATCCACGCACACGTCCACGCCGCCCCCGACTGGCCCACCGGTATCGCGCTGGGCGTCGGCGGCCTGGCCGGCGCCTACACCGGCGCCCGCATCCAGTCCCGGCTCCCCGAACTGCTCATCCGCCGCGTCATGGCCATCCTGGTCATCGCCATCGGCGTCCGCTACCTGGTCGCGGGCCTGCTCTGAGTGATTGCGCGGCCAGGCTGCCTGGACGGGGTCCCAGCGGTTGGAGACCAGTCAGCTGTCGGCTTCGGGCATGGTCCAGGGCATCTGGCCGACGATGTTGGCCACGATCAGCGTGCCGCCGTCCTCGGGATCCCAGGCCATCACCGTGCCCGCCTGGGCCAGGGTGGCCAGGGCGGTCACCGACGCCGGGCTGGCCGGCACCGTGTGCCGCTCGTCGTCCTCGGTGATGATCATGACGCTGAACCGCTCGGGCTCACCCGGGGTCCAGTTGGCGTTGAGGACCTTGACCAGCTGGGTCTGGTCGCTGGCTCCTGGCACCAGAACTCACCTGCCTCCCTCGCGGCCGGGTTTGACCGCCTGGACGATGGCTGACTGCAGGCCGGGGGCGACCTCGTGGGTCGGGGTGATCGTGATGCCGGTGAATCCGGCCCGGGCCAGGCCGTCGCGGTATCCGGCGAACGACAGCACTCCGGCCAGGCAGCCGACCGGGCGGCCTCGTTCCCGCCGCTCGGTTTCGGTCAGCCCGTCATCGGCCAGGATGTCGGAGACGCCGAACCGGCCACCGGGCCGGAGCACCCGGAAGCTCTCGGCGAAGACCGCGGCCTTGTTGCCGGACAGGTTGATCACGCAGTTGGAGATGATCACGTCCACGGCCGCGTCGGGCAGCGGGATGGCCTCGATGTGGCCCGGGAGGAATTCCACGTTGGCCGCGCCGGCCTCGGCGGCGTTGGCCCGGGCCAGGGCCAGCATCTCGCCGGTCATGTCCAGGCCGTACGCCTTACCTGATGGGCCGACGCGGCGGGCGGACAACAGCACGTCGATCCCGCCCCCCGAGCCCAGGTCCAGCACCGTCTCACCCGCGCGCAGTTCGGCCACGGCCAGCGGGTTACCGCAGCCCAGGCTGGCCGACACCGCGTCGCCGGGCAGTTCGCCCTGCTCGTCGGCGCTGTACAGTTCTGAGCCGGTCCCGGTCTCGTCCGGGGCTTTGCAGGTGTCACCGCAGGTCGCGACGCCGCCCTCGGTGACTGCGATCGCGGCGCCGGCGTACCGGGCGCGGACCCGTTCGCGGACCTGTTCCAGCTCGCCGGGCCCGGTCACAGTGCCCGGCTCCGTTCCGGTCCAGCGGGCGGGCAGCCGATGAGCGTGCCCAGGCTGGCCAGCGCCCCGGCCCGGGCCCGGTAGTAGACCCACACACCGCGCTTGTCCCGGTCCACCAGGCCGACGTCGTGCAGGACCTTCAGGTGATGGCTGATCGTGGGCTGGGCCAGGTCGAACTCATCGCCCAGGTCGCAGACGCAGGCTTCGCCGCCCGGGTGGGAAGCCACCAGCGACATCAGCCGCAGCCGGACCGGGTCGGCCAGCGCCTTCAGCAGCGGCGCGACCTGCTCGGCCTGCTCCGCGGACAGCGGCTGGGCCGACAGCGGCGGGCAGCACGCGGCCGTCTCGGCCGGATCCACGATGGTGAGGGACGTCGGCATATCCACATATTGACAGGCTTCTATGTCTCGTGGCAAGGTCGGGGCCAGCAAGATATAGATGCTCATCAAAGTCTGCGGAGGTTGCCATGTCGCGGCTCCAGCTCGCGCTCAACGTCAACGACCTCGACGAGGCCGTCGCCTTCTACACCAAGCTGTTCGGCACCGAGCCGGCCAAGCGCCGCGACGGTTACGCCAACTTCGCCGTCAGCGAGCCGCCGCTCAAGCTGGTCCTGCTGGAAAACCCCGGCCAGGGCGGCACCCTCAACCACCTGGGCGTCGAAGTCACCGACACCGCCACCGTCGACGCCGAGCAGACCCGCCTGGCCGCGGCCGGCCTGGCCTCCGTCAACGAGCACGGCACCACCTGCTGCTACGCCCAGCAAGACAAATTCTGGGTCGAGAACACCCCCAACGGCGAATCCTGGGAGATCTACACCGTCCTGGCCGACAGCCCCACCTTCTACGGCGACCAGGACGGCCCCGCCTGCTGTGGCGGCGACACCGAAACCCAGACCGCCGACGTGAGCATCCTGTCCGGCCCGTGCTGCTGACGGCGGCGCCTGAACTAGCGGCCGCTGGAGCTGGCGGCGCGCCGCCGGAGCCCGATGGCGGCCATGGCCAGCCCGATCACGGCCACGATCGGGCCGATGACGGCCCACACGGTCACGCCCGTCATCACGCTGCCCCCGATATCGCCGAGGCCCTGCAGGGTGAAGATGATCCCCGCCACCGTGAGCACCGCACCGAGCCCGATCAGCCATTCTCTGCTCATCGCGAAGACTCCTCTCGCGAGCGCTGACGCATGGGGCGGCACCGTCTCTCCCTGACTACGGAACCCCACGCCGACGGGATTGGACCCGCCGTGATCAAGGGCCGTCCCGGATCCGGGGCAATGCCACTGAGGCTGATTGATCATGGCGGGGCTGGGGTGGCCCGGCACACGCTGACCGGCATCGAGCTGGCCCCAGGCCCACACGACTTCGGAGCCAGATGGTGGTTTACGGACGAACGGCGGGGAACGGGGTGATCGTGACGGTGTGGCGGGACCTGTGGAAGGCTGTTTTCGAAGCCGCGCAGTCGTGGTGGTGGCGCGTAGCCATCTTCGTTGTCCTGCCCCTCGACTTCATCTTGCAGCACACGCATGTGGTAACCGGGTGGCCCGTTACCGCGCTTGGCCTCGTCTGGCTCGCCGCGCTCGTAGCGGTCTGGGTCGTGGCGCTGGCCCGCTTTTTCCGGGGGCACAGTCAGCAAGGCTCGCCGTGGTCATGGCGCCGCCCGGTCCGGATCACCCGCGAGGCTCCACCGGACGCCGGGCACCGGTCTGGTGAACAACTGGCCGGCCTCCTGGATGAGCGGGGCCGGGCCGAAGTTGAAGACCTGCTGGCAGCCGGAAAGACCATCCCCGCCGTGCGCCGGGTCCGGGAGCTCACGGGCCTCCGTCTCATCGAGGCCAAGCGGCTGGTCGACTCACTCCAGACCTGAACTTGCATATTCCATGACCAGCCGACGCAGGAGACAAGACCAGCTGATGCATCCAGGATCTCCGAACCTGCGCTGGTCCGATCTGTTTTTGATCATTGCGTGCCCGTGCCTGGCGGTGGCTGGGGTTGATTTTGTCAACCACGGTGCTGATCTTGGCGTAGCCATCTTCTTGTCCATCGCCGTCATCGCCGCGGGCGGCGCGATTGCTGCCAGAAAACGCGGCCGGTAACGGGAACGCCGCCGCTGGGCAAGCGCCCGTGACGAAGCAGCACCGCAGCCTGCACGCGGGGTCAGGCATTCGCCCAGCGCCATCGTTGCCCGGGTGAAAGTTGGCCTCGATCACCATGTCACCCGCGCGGGCCGCAAGCGTCCACAGCACTGCAAACGACGCGGCGCCCAGCCGCCGCGACCAAACCAGATCGATCTTGCCGTCGCCCGGGACATGCAGATCAATGGCCCCAGCCGGGCAAGACCCGGGTCAGGCGGCTGGCACCCGCAGGGGCCACGGATCGCCGGCGGGCCGGGGGGCGGGATGGGCCGACCCCACCCGGCCCGGCCTGGCACCGTCATGACCAGCTCACGCTAGGCGGCATGGGGGCCGTCGCCCGGACGGACGGAGTTGCTCAGTGGATGTGCAGGCTGACGCCCAGGAGGACCAGCCACCAGAGGAGAATGGCGAGGATGGCGGAGAGCAGGGTCTTGAGGAATGCCACCGTGATGTAGTGGTGTTCCCAGGCCACGACCAGGCCGATGATGATGTAAACGAGGTAGAGCAGGCGTCTCAGCGTGACTCTTCGCATCGTTTCAAGGACTCCGTCTCCCCCCACGGTTGATGAATCAACCGCTGTGTCCCCGCCAAGATCATCTATAAACGCCACAGAATGGTCACGCGGGGGATAGCGGGCACCCGGAGATCCGACCTTCGATAATTTTTGAGTTTCGATGATCCGAGGTTTCGGGAACACTTCTCTGCGCATGGTGCCCAGAAGTGTTCCCGTGCCGGGTGTCGTGCTTCCGGACGGACGCCTCAGCGGATGAAGACGGTGAGCAGGAGCCAGGCGACGGGGGCGGCGATCAGGAGGGAGTCCAGGCGGTCCATGATGCCGCCGTGGCCGGGCAGGATGGAGCCCATGTCCTTGATCTTGAGGTCGCGCTTGATGGCGGACTCGGCGAGATCGCCCACGACGGCGGCGACGCCGGTGGCGGCGCCGGTCAGCAGGCCCTGCCAGACGTGGCCGTGCAGCAGCCACGGGACCAGGACGGCCCCGGCGACCAGGCAGGCCAGCACCGATCCGGCCAGGCCCTCCCAGGTCTTGCTGGGGCTGATGAGCTGGGCCATGGGGTGCCGGCCCAGCGTGCTGCCCGCGAAGTAGCCGCCGATGTCGACGCAGACGGTCAGCACCACGAAGATGAGCACGCGGCGGGCGCCGTCGGGGGCGGCCAGCATGGCCACCACGAACAAGGCCGGGAACGGCAGGTAGCCGAGCACGAAAACGCCGGCCGAAACGTCGCGCAGATAACCGTCGGGGCCGCGGATCAGGCGGACGGCGATAATGGCCACCACGCCCAGGACGCCGAAAGCCAGCACGGCCCGGCTGTTCCACCAGTACTCGGACAGCCACATGCCCAGACCGGCGGCGGCAATGGGAATGGCGGGCACCGAGATACCGGCCCCGCGCAAGGCCCGGGTGATTTCCCACAATGCCACCCCAATGGCGGCGCCCATGAAGATGAGAAAGGTCGCCTTGACCGTGAACAAGGTGGCGATGACCAGGCCACCGAGCACGACTCCGACCGCGGCCGCGACCGGGAGATTCCGCCCCGACTTGGCCGGCCGGAGGGCTTGGGCGGTTCGGAGGGCCGGGGTGGCGCGTCCGTTCCCGGCGTCAGGTCCGCGTCCACTCAGACCTCGAGAAGCTCGGTTTCCTTGTTCTTGAGCAGCTCGTCCACCTGGTCGACGTAGTGCTTGGTCAGGTTGTCGAGCTCGTGGTTGGCGCGGCGGCCCTCGTCCTCGCCGGCCTCGCCCTGCTTGACCATCTTGTCGATGGCGTCCTTGCCGTGCCGCCGGATGTTGCGGATCGAGACCCGGCTCTCCTCGGCCTTGTGCCGGGCCACCTTGATGTACTCCTTGCGGCGTTCCTCGGTCAGGTCGGGGAAGACGACGCGGATGACGACGCCGTCGTTGGTCGGGTTGACGCCCAGGTCGCTGTCGCGGATCGACCGCTCGATCGCGCCCATCGACGACTTGTCGAACGGCTGGACAATGACCATCCGCGGCTCGGGCATGTTGAATGAGGCCAGCTGGTTCAGCGGGGTCTGGGTGCCGTAGTACTCGGCCGTGAGCTTGTTGAACATGCTCGGGTGGGCCCGGCCGGTGCGGATCACGCCGAACTCTTCCTTGGCGACCGCGACCGCCTTGTCCATCTTTTCCTCGGTGTCGAGGAGGGTGTCGTCGATCATTTCGGCTCCAATGACGGCGGGCTCATTGTCCGGGGCCCACGTTATCCGGGTAAACGTGAGGTTACCGGTCCGCAGCGCAGACCAGGGTGCCGACTTTTTCGCCGTGGATGGCCCGGACCACGTTGCCCTGCCCCATCAGGTCGAACACCACTATCGGCAGGCCGTTGTCCATGCACAGGCTGACCGCGGTGGCGTCCATGACCTTCAGGCCGCGGGCCAGCACCTCGCCGTAGTCGACCTTGTCGAAGCGCTTGGCGTCCGGGTTCTTGCGGGGGTCGGAGTCATACACCCCGTCGACCGCGGTGCCCTTGAGCACGGCTTCGGCCCCGATCTCCAGCGCCCGCTGGGCGGCGGAGGTGTCGGTGGAGAAGAACGGCGCGCCCAGCCCGGCCCCGAAGATCACGACCCGGCCCTTCTCCAGGTGCCGGATGGCCTTGCGGGGGATGTAGGGCTCGGCCACCTGGCCCATGGTGATCGCGGTCTGGACCCGGGTGTCGACGCCCATCTTCTCCAGTACGTCCTGGAGGGCCAGGCAGTTGATGACCGTGCCCAGCATGCCCATGTAGTCGGCCCGGGACCGGTCGATGCCCCGCTCGGACAGGGACTGGCCGCGGAACATGTTGCCCCCGCCGACCACCGCGGCGACCTCGACACCTTCCTTGACCGCGGACACGACCTCGGCCGCGATGTGGGCGACCGCGTCCGGGGAGATGCCCAGCGGCTCCTTGCCCGCGAAGGCCTCACCGGAGAGCTTGACCACCACCCGGTGCCACGGCGGATGGAAGACCCCCCGGCCCCCGTTGTTCACGGTGACGTCCTCGGTCACAGTGATCGTCTCCTCGTAGCCGTACTGCACCGGGCGACCTCCTCCACTGACTTGGCTGATGGCCTCGGGTGATGACAAAGGCCGGCGGGCGAGGCCCGCCGGCCTTGGCAATTACGCCTGCCCGACCTGGAACCGGGCGAAACCGTCCACGGTCACGCCGGCCTCGGCCAGGACCTGCTTGATGGTCTTCTTCTGCTCCTTGACGAACGGCTGCTCGGTCAGCACCACGTCCTTGAAGTAGGAGTTGACCCGGCCCTCGACGATCTTGGGGATTGCCTTTTCGGGCTTGCCCTCGTCGCGGGTGATCTGCTCCGCGATCCGGCGCTCCTTCTCGATCTCGTCGGCCGGGACATCGTCCCGCGTGGTGTAGAGCGGGCGCATGGCCGCGACCTGCTGAGCCAGGTCCTTGGCCACGTCGGGGTTGTCCTGCTCGATCTGGATCAGCACGCCCAGGGTCGGCGGCAGGGCCGCGTCGGAGCGGTGCAGGTAGCTGGTCACGTAGCCGCCCTCGAAGCGGGCGAAGCGGCCCAGCTCCAGCTTCTCCTTCAGGGAGGCGCCGGCCTCCTCGATGGCCTGCTCGGCGGTGTGGCCCGGGCGCACCTCGGTGCTCAGCAGGGCCAGCCGGTCGGCGGCCCCGCTGGCCAGGGCGGCCTGGGCGATCTCGCCGGCCACCTGCTGGAACAGGTCGGTCTTGGCCACGAAGTCGGTCTCGCAGTTCAGCTCGACCAGCACGCCGGCGGTGTGGCCGGACAGCTCGGCCACGACCAGGCCGTTGGCCGCGGTCCGGGTGGCGCGCTTGCCGGCGTCCTTGGCGCCCTTCAGGCGCAGGACCTCGACGGCCGCCTCGATGTTGCCGTCGGCCTCTTCCAGCGCCTTCTTGCAGTCCATCATGCCGGCGCCGGTCTGGTCACGAAGCCGCTTGATCTCAGCGGCGGTGAAGTTGGCCATGTCCCTCGTCTCTCACTCTCGTGCTCTCAAATGTCTGCTGCGGGGCGGCCGCGCCCGGGGTGTTCCCGGCGCGTTCCCGCCCCTGACGTGCGGCGGCACCCGGTGCCGATGGCACCGGGTGCTGCCGTCGGTCTCTTCTCGGTTCGGCTCGGCTCGGCTCGGCTTACTCGGCGGTGTCACCCGCGGTCTCGGCCTGGCTGGCCGCGGCCACCGGCTCGGCCGGGGCCTCAGCCGGGGCTTCCTCGGCGGCCGGGGCGGCCGCCTCGGCGGGGGCTTCGGCGGCAGTCGCCTCGGCCGGAGCCTCGGTGGCCACCTCGGCCGGGGGCGCCTCTTCGCGGGCGACCTCGGCCTGGGCGACCTCGGACTGAGTGGCCTCTGAGCCGGGGCGGCCTCAGCCTGGGTGCCGTTGGCGGTCGCGACCTCGGTGATGACCGGAGCCTCACCGTCGGTGGCCTCGATCTGGGCCGGAGCGCCCTCGCTGCGAGCCAGCTCCCGCTCCCACTCGGCCAGCGGCTCCTCGCCGCCGACACCGTCGGTGGAGGGCTTCTCGTCGCCCTCACCGGCGCCGGACCGGGACATGAGCCCGTCGGCCACCGCGTCGGCCACCACGCGGGTCAGCAGCGCAACACTGCGGATGGCGTCGTCATTCCCGGGGATCGGGTAGTTGACCTCGTCGGGGTCGCAGTTGGTGTCGAGGATCGCGACGACCGGGATGCCCAGCTTGCGGGCCTCGGCCACCGCGATGTGCTCCTTCTTGGTGTCGATCACCCACACCGCGCTCGGCACCTTGGACATGTGCCGGATGCCGCCCAGCGTGCGGTCGAGCTTGTCGCGCTCGCGCCGCATCTGCAGCAGCTCACGCTTGGTCATGCCCGAGCCGGCCACGTCGCTGAAGTCGATCTCCTCCAGCTCCTTGAGCCGCTGGAGACGCTTGAACACGGTGGAGAAGTTGGTCAGCATGCCACCCAGCCAGCGCTGGTTGACGTACGGCATCCCGACCCGGCCCGCCTGCTCGGCGATGACCTCCTGGGCCTGCTTCTTGGTCCCGACGTACAGGATCGTGCCGCCGTGGGCGACCGTCTCCTTGATGAACTCGTACGCCCGGTCGATGTAGTCCAGGGACTGCTGGAGGTCGATGATGTAGATGCCATTGCGCTCGGTGAAGATGTAGCGCTTCATCTTCGGGTTCCAGCGACGGGTCTGGTGCCCGAAGTGCACGCCGCTCTCAAGGAGCTGCCTCATGGTGACGACCGCGGCCATGCCGGTGGTCCTTTCGGTTCTCACGCCGCGCCAGAGCGCGACGCTACTCGGTTGATTCCTGGCACCCGTACGCACCTGCGGCGAGCCTGGTCAGGCTCACGGACCGAGCGGTGCGCACCATCGGGAACAAGATCCCGGGAAGGCGTGCGGGCGCGCGATTTGGCCGCCGGGGAAGCTTGCGCCCCACTGACGGCCTAAGCCTGAGTCTACTTGGGATTGGAGGTAGCCTGCGTCCCCATTTCAAACCCCTGGTCAGCGACCTTCGGGGCGTGGGCTGCGGCCTGCTATCTTCCAGCTTGTACAACCAGCGAGACGTGTGCATTATGCCGAGCGGATGGGTGGCGTGGATGGCTGGGCAGCCGAGGAACTGGGCCCGCAACATCGAGTTCTCGGCGGCCGAGCTGGCCCGGCCGGACAGCCTGACCGCGTTGCAGGAGGTCGTGGCGGGCGCGGACCGGGTCCGGGCCCTGGGCAGCGGTCATTCGTTCAACCGGATCGCCGACACCGGCGGGGTGCTGGTCGCCACGGCCGGGGCCGGCTCGATCATGAGCTTCGACCCGGTGCGGCGCGTCGTTCGGGTCAGCGGCGGGATCCGCTACGGCGAGCTGGCCCGGTACCTGGACTCGGTGGGCTACGCGCTGCACAACACGGCCTCGCTGCCGCACATCTCGGTGGCGGGCTCGGTCGCCACCGCCACCCACGGCTCCGGCGACGCCAATCAGAACCTGGCCGCCGCGGTCCGGTCGATGGAGCTGGTCACGGCCTCGGGTGAGGTCGTGCTGCTGTCCCGGGGGGACGACGGCTTCGCGGGGGCGGTGGCCGGGCTGGGCAGCCTGGGCATCGTCGCCGATCTGGAGCTGGAGATCGTGCCGTCGTTCCAGGTCCGGCAGTGGGTGTACGAAGGCCTGCCGACCGAGGCGGTGACCGGGTCGTTCGAGGAGATCTTCGGCAGCGCCTACAGCGTCAGCGTGTTCACCGACTGGACCGGGCGCAACAACCGGATCTGGCAGAAGGTCCGGGCCGAGTCGGGGGCCGCGTTCGGGGACGGGGCGGCGTCGTGGCTCGGGGCCCGGCTGGCCGACGGCCCGCGCAACCCGGTACCGGGCATGCCGGCCGACAACGCCACCGAGCAACTGGGGCGCCCGGGGCCGTGGCACGAGCGGCTGCCGCACTTCCGCCTGGAGTTCACCCCCAGCGCGGGCGCCGAGCTCCAGTCCGAGTACCTGGTCGCCCGGGACGTTGCGGTGCCCGCCATCGAAGCCCTGTTCGCCCTGGGCGACCGGATCGCGCCGATCCTCCAGATCGCCGAAATCCGCACCATGGCCGCCGATGACCTGTGGCTCAGCATGGCGTACGGGCGCGACACGGTGGGATTCCACTTCACCTGGGTCCAGGACGATGCCGCGGTGGCCCCGGTCCTTCTGGCCATCGAGGCGGCCCTGGCCCCGTTCGATGCGCGGCCGCACTGGGGCAAGGTGTTCTCCACGCCGCCGGACGTGGTGCGGAGGCTGTACCCGCGCTACGACGAGTTCGTTGATCTGCGGCGGCGTTACGACCCGGCCGGGAAGTTCCGCAACGAGTTCATGGACCGGTACTTCCCGGTGGCGTGAGCTGGTCTGGCTGACCTGGGCGGCCCGCGGGGTGGGCTGGGCTGAGGCCGGGGCGCCGCGTGGGGGCCGGGCTCAGGCGCGGGGGTGGGCCTGGCGGTAGCTGGCCTTGAGCCGGTCGGCCGAGACGTGGGTGTAGATCTGCGTGGTGGCCAGCGAGGAGTGGCCGAGCATCTCCTGCACGCTGCGCAGGTCGGCGCCGCCTTCGAGCAGGTGGGTGGCGGCGGTGTGCCGCAGCCCGTGCGGCCCGGTCTCGGCGCCCACTCCGGCCGCCCGCAGCCGCTCGTGTACCACCCGCCGCGCGGTCCGCGGATCGATGCGGCCGCCCCGCACCCCGAGGAACAGGGCCTGCCCGCTGGCCGGGGTGAGCAGGACCGGACGGCCGGCCTGCTGCCACTGCTCCACGGCCCGGACGGCCGGGATGCCGACCGGCACGGTGCGCTCCTTGCCGCCCTTGCCGAACACCCGGACCGTCCGCCGGCCCAGATCCAGGGCGCCGGTGTCGAGCCCGCACAGCTCGCTGACCCGGATCCCGGTGGCGTAGAGCAGCTCGAGGATGGCCGCATCCCGCAGGGCCACCGCGGCCTCGGCCGGTGTCCGGTCGGGCGGCGGCTGCTCGATGTCCGCCGCCGACGAGGCCAGCACGTCGCTGATCTCCTGATGCCGCAGCACGTGCGGCAGGGTCCGGCGGACCTTCGGCGTGCCGAGCGCCGTCCCGGGATCGGTGGCCAGCAGGCCCCGCTGGTGGGCGAACGCGGTGAACGCCCGGGCCGCCGCCCCCCGCCGGGCCAGTGTGGCCCGCGAAGCGCCGGCCTGGTGCTGCCCGGCCAGCCAGCTACGCAGCACGGTCACGGTCAGCTCGGCCGGGCCGTGGACGCCTTGCTGACCGGCGTGGGTCAGCAGCGACTGGACGTCGCCGACGTAGCCGCGCACCGTGTGCGGCGACAGGCCCCGCTCGGCGGACACGTGCCGGTGGAACTGCCCCACCGCGTCCTCGACCCAGGCCGGCATCGCGGCCTGACCGGGCTCGTCGGCCGTCCCGGTCTGGTCGGGGCCGACGGGACCGGCCGGGCCCGGGGCGGGTGGGGGCGTTGCGCGCATCTTCTCAGTGTGGCGGCCAGCGGGTGCGGGCCCTAGCACCATCCCTGTTTGATGTTGGGCGTGGCCTGGCGGCCGGGTTGGCCAAAGCATGAGCCACCGGACCGCGGCAATCCGTAAGTTACGGCGTAGCCGACATTTACGGACCGACAGGAACACCGAGGTCTCCTTCATGACGTGGCGCTCACCCGCGGGCGCTTCCCCTCCCCCGGCCGGAATCGGGGTCCCGGCCGGGCGTCCAGGCTCGGCGGCGTCCGTGCTGCTCCGCTTGGGCCGGCCGGACCGGACGCGGAAATGGGTGTTCGTGCTGGCGGCGATCCTGCTGGTCGCCGGCGGCCTGCTGGCCGGGACGGCGATCACGTCCATTCAGTCCGACCAGGCCCTGGTCCGCCAGTTGCGCCTGCACGGCGCGACCGCCTCCGCCGTCCTGGTGGACCTGTTCGATCAGGCTGACCCGGGCCGGCGAAGCGGCCCCAGCACGACCCCGAACTGGGCTCTCCACTTCGACCTGCCCAGCGGGGCCGTCGCCAATACCTACGACACCAGCTTCGACGGCACCTACTCGGTGCCACCGCCCGCCAACCGCAAGGCCGTCATCGCGGTCAGGGTTCGCTACGACCCCGGCGACGTCGACCGCGTGCTCCCCGCCGCGGTGGTCGCGCATCCCTCCGAGCAGCGCCTGACCGTGCAGGCCATCATCGGTGGCGGGCCTCCCAGGCCGCTGGGCGCTGACCCGGTAACCGGCCACCACGGCACCCCGCCACAGGGGCGGCAGCTCACGGGCCGATGGGTTCCGGCGGGCTCATGGGGACCGGCGGAGACGCCAGCCGTGCGAGCACCGCTCGACGAAACCGCCGGCGGCCAGCAGGCCCAGGGAGCTGACCACGGCGTCGATGCTGCGGCCAGCGCGGACGGCGATCACGGCCGGACCCGCGCCCCGGGCCGGGATGGCGTCCAGCACGGCCCGGCTGGTGGCGCCAAGATCGTCCGGAGCCAGCAGGGACCCGCGGTCCGGGCGCGGCTGGGCGGTGCGGACGGCTGGATCGGCGGTAAGGAGCGGCGGGCCGGACGAGAACGAGTGGGCAGCTCCTGGTGAGTCGAGCAGCGACAGCTGGCCGGTGAAGCCCGGCCGGGCCGTGGGGCGCTCAGGGGCGGCGGGGCGGCCGGGGTCGATGAGATCGCCAGGATGAGCGGGGCTGCTGATCCCGGTGGGCGGAGGAAGTCCGGAGGGACCGCCAGTATCGGCCGGACTGCCGGTGCCGGCGGGCGGGCAGGAGCCGGCATGGGGGAACGGGGCGCCATCCGGGGGTAGGTCGTAGGCCGAGGTCTCGCCCAGGGGCGTCAGGAGCTCCAGGACATCGCGGGCGCCGGTGACACAGACCGCGCCCCACTCCCGGATGATCTTGTGACAGCCGGCCGAAACCTCGGAGGTGACGGGGCCGGGGACGGCCATCACCGGGCGGTGCAGGTCCCGTGCGTGCCGGGCCGTGTTCAGGGCGCCGCTGCGCAGGCCCGCCTCGACCACGACCGTGCCCCGGGTCAGCGCCGCGATCACCCGGTTGCGGATGAGGAACCGCAGCCGGTTCGGCGTGCGGCCGGGCGGCCACTCGCTGACCAGGACCCCTTGCGCCGCGATGCTGGCCAGAAGGTCGTAGTGCCCGACCGGGTAGGCGTGATCGACTCCGCAGGCCAGGACGGCGATCGTGACGCCATCGGCGGCCAGTGCCCCCTGGTGCGCGCAGGCGTCGATGCCGTAGGCGGCGCCGGATACGACGGTCCGGCCCCGCGCGGCCAGCGCGGCCGCCATCTCCGTGCCGACGTGCGTCCCGTAGGCCGAGGCGGCCCGGGCCCCGACGATCGACACCGACTGCAGGCAGCAGTACCGCAGGTCGGCCTGGCCACGCAGCCACAGCGCATACGGCCGGGCCACGCCGAGCATGTCCAGCTGGGTGGGCCATTCGCTGTCACCGGGGCTGACCAACCGGATCCCCTGGCGCCGGAACCGGGCCAGATCCAGTTCGTCGGGCAGGTCGCCGAGCCGCTGCCGCCAGAGCCGGAAGGCGTGCTCCAGCTTCTCGGCCTGCAGGTCTCGCGTCGGCCGCAGGACGCCGTCCGGTGTCCAGGTCTGGATGCCGGGCAGCCCGGGTAGCTGGCCCGCGCCGATCGCGGCCACGATCTCGGCCGGCGAGCTGACCTCGAGCCAGGAGGCCAGCACCGGGTCACCGGGCTCGGCCAGATAGGTGAGCCGGGCCCGGGCGACGTGCTGGGCATCAAAGGCGCTGGTCATTTCACTACCCCCAACCACAGGCCGAGGGCGTAGCCGCACTCGTCCAGCGTCGGCCGGTCCTTGCCGGCCAGATCACAGAGCGTCCAGGAAACCCGGACGATCTTGTCCAGGCCGCGGGCGCTGACCTCCCCGATCTCCATCGCTCGCTCCAGCGGCGCCATAGCGCCCCGGCCGGGCGGGTACGAGCGCCGGAGTTCGGCGCCGGGGATCTCCGCGTTGACTCGCCACGGGGTGCCGCGGAACCGGTGGGCGGCCCGGTCCCGGGCCTGGGCGACCCGGGCGGCCACGGCCGCGCTGCTCTCGGCGAACTTACGGTCGCTGAGCAGCTCGGCCCGGCCCACCGGCAGCAACTCGACCTTGACGTCCACCCGGTCCAGCAGCGGCCCGGACAACCGGCCCAGGTACCGCCGTTTGGTGGCCGGGCTGCACGAGCACTTCGACCGGGGCGAGGCGACGGCCTTGGCGCACGGGCAGGGGTTGGCCGCCAGCACCAGGGTGAACCGGGCCGGGAACCGCGCCGTGATGCCGGACCGGGCGATCATGACCTCACCCGATTCGAGCGGCTGGCGGAGCGCGTCCAGCACATCGCGGCCGAACTCGGGCGCCTCGTCCAGGAACAGCACGCCCCGATGCGCCAGGGAGGCGGCTCCGGGATGGATGACCCCGCTGCCGCCACCGACCAGGGCCGCCTTGCTGGCGGTGTGGTGCGGGTTGCAGAACGGCGGCCGGGTGAGCAGCGGGCAGGCCGGCGGCAGCTGACCCGCGACCGAGTGGATCGCGGTCACCTCCAGCGCGGCGTCCGGGTCCAGCCCGGGCAAGATGGTCGGCAGCCGCGCCGCGAGCATGGTCTTGCCCGCGCCCGGCGGACCCAGCAGCGACAGGTGATGGCCACCGGCGGCGCAGATCTCCGCCGCCCGCCGGGCCACGGGCTGGCCCAGCACATCGGACAGGTCCGGCAGCACGGCGCGGCCGCCCGGCTCCTGGGGAGCGGCCGGAGGCGCGGCCGGGAGGGTGCCCCCGGTCAGCTCCTCGACGGCCGCTCCCCCATCGGGAGGCTCGCCGCGCAGCCAGCTGAGCAGGGCGGCGAGCGAGGGCGCGGACACCACCCGCAGGCCGGGCACGAGCGCGGCCTCCTGGGCGTTGGCGCTGGCCACCACGACCCGGCTGAAGCCCGCGGCCGCGACGGCCACGGCGGCCGGCAGCACGCCACGCACCGGGCGCAGCTGGCCGTCCAGGCCCAGTTCGCCGAGGAACATCACGCCGGCCAGCGCCGCGGCCGGCAGGACCCCGGCCGCGGCCAGCAGGGCACACGCGATCGGCAAGTCGAACCCGCTGCCGCGCTTGGGCAGGCTGGCCGGGGACAGGCCCACGGTGATCCGGCGCTGCGGCCACTGTTCGCCGCTGTTGATGATGGCCGACCGGATCCGGTCCCGGGCCTCCCGCAGTGCGGTATCGGGGAGCCCGACCAGGGTCATGCCGACCAGCCCGTTGGCGATATCGGCCTCGACCTCGATCAGGTGGCCATGCACGCCGACCAGGGCCACCGAGTGGGTCCGGGCCAGGGCCATCTAGCCCACCCCCCGGACGTGCTCGACCGCCAGGCCGCCGTCCGGGCCGGGCTGGACGCCCACGATGTCGATCCGGACCTGGTCGAACCGGATCCCGTGGGCGGTCAGCCAGCGGATGGCCAGCCTTCGGAGCCGGTTGCGCTTGGCCCGGCTCACGGACTCCAGCGGGGTACCGCACTGGCTGCTGGACCTGGTCTTCACCTCGCAGATGACTAATGTGTGCCGCTCCACGGCCACGATGTCGATCTCACCCTCGGCGCAGCGCCAGTTCCGGGCGAGGATCCGGAAACCCGCTGACGCGAGGTACTCGGCCGCAGCCTGCTCACCCCGCTGGCCGAGAACGTCCTTGGCCCGCATGGTCACCACCTCCGGCTTCCACGATCGGCGGGGAGGGGGTGGAACGGGCCGGGGAGGCGCGGGCTGTGGACAGCAGGACGGGCGGTGGCCCGGCTGTGGATAAGCGGGGCGGAAATGTCGGCGGTACGTGTTCAGATGTGCGGGGGACCTCGCGGCCGGCGGGTGGGGGCGGGGCTCTGGGCAGGCTGGACCGCGCTGAACGGGTCAGGGCAGGCTGGACCGCGCATCAGCCGGGGCAGGCTGGATCAGGCGGCGGTCAGCCGGTGGCGGCCCTCAGTTCTGGATCAGGACGTGGTGTCGTCGGGGAGTTCGAGGTCGCTCTTGGCCAGTTCCTCGATGTTGACGTCCTTGAAGGTCACCACGCGGACGTTCTTGACGAAGCGGGCCGGGCGGTACATGTCCCAGACCCAGGCGTCGCGCATGGTGACTTCGAAGAAGACCTCGCCGTTGTCGGAGTTGCGAACGTTCAGCTCCACCTCGTTGGTGAGGTAGAAGCGCCGTTCGGTCTCGACGACATGGGTGAAGAGGCCTACGACATCGCGGTACTCGCGATAAAGCTGCAGCTCCATCTCGGCTTCATACTTCTCGAGATCCTCTGCGCTCATGGCAACCCCTCCGATCGGACGTGGTAGGTGTTCGCCCGCCGCGTGTTCATGCACATGCCC
Organism: uncultured Actinomycetes bacterium; assembly: GCA_963828445.1. Taxonomy (GTDB): domain Bacteria; phylum Actinomycetota; class Actinomycetes; order Streptosporangiales; family Streptosporangiaceae; genus Bog-532. Next base: position 244,598 of record CAWHFP010000009.1, on the reverse strand, counting down.
CGAAGGACAGTGCCCCCAATTTAGTCTGCGTCGCGCGTTTCACCCACGGTCACCTCTTCTGACACCAGGTCTGCCCACGCGACGGGGGTTTCAGTACTGTCGGCGTCCCCGAGAACTTCGGCATCGTGCAGGACCGGGTCATCGTCGGCCGGCACCAGCTCCTCCTGCCAGCCCGTGGCCCAGCGGCGATTGGCCTGGATCACGTTGGTGTAGGAGTAGCGATGCTCCGGGCACGGGCCCCAGGCGCACAGGGCCGACATGTGCTCCGGAGTCGAATAACCCTTGTGCCGGGCGAAGCCGTAGCACGGGTACGACTCGTCGAGTTCGACCATCATGCGGTCCCTGGTCACCTTGGCCACGATCGAGGCGGCGGCGACCGACGCGGTGACCTGGTCACCCTTCCACACGGCCAGCGCGGGCGTGCCGAGCCCGCGCACCGGGAAGCCATCGGTGAGGACGTACCCGGGACGCCGGCGCAGGCCGGCCAGGGCCCGGCGCATGCCTTCCACGTTGGAGACGTGCAGGCCGTGGCGGTCGACCTCCGGGGCCGGGATGGCCAGCACGTTCCAGTCCAGGGCCCAGCGCATGACCTGCTCGTAGGCGGTCTCGCGCTCCTCGGGGGTGAGCAGCTTGGAGTCGGCCAGCCCGGGCATCCGGCGGATCGTGGCGCTGTCCAGCAGGACGGCCGCCACCACCAATGGCCCGGCGCAGGCGCCACGGCCGGCCTCGTCGACCCCCGCCACCGGGGTCAGGCCCGCACGGGCCAGCACGTTCTCGTACGCGGCCAGCCCGGCGTTGCGCCGGGGCGTGTGGCCGGTGTGCCGCCACTGGGCTCGCTGAGCCTGGTCCGGGCGGCCGATAGCCGGCTTGGTGGAGGGGCGAACCATGACATTCGAAGGCTACGCCAGATCACCGACAGCCGAAGGCGGGACCGCCTTGACCGCAGGGGGTTCTGCGGGTCAGCGGCGGCGGCGGAGGCGGGTGAGGAGCTTGCGGCGGGCCTGGCGCTGGAGCAGGGTCAGCGGGACGGCGCCGGCGAAGCCGAGGGCGTAGGACGTCCCCAGGGACGCGGGCTCGGCCGTGGCCGCGGAGGTCAGGGCGGCCGAGGACGAGGATCCGGTGGCCGGGCCAGCGGCGCTCTTGCTGAGCGCGGCCTGCTGGAACGTGGACGGGATGTTGAGGATCCCGACCTGGCTGAACGGCCAGATCTTGATGAAGGCCCGGCCGACCACGGCGCTCTCCGGAATGGCGCCGCCGCCGGGGAAGCCGAACTGGTGCCCGCGCGAGTCGTAGGACACGTCACGGTGGTCGCCCATGACCCACAGGCTGTTGGCCGGGACGGTCACGCTGAACTTCTGCTGGGACGGCGGGTTGCCCGGGAACAGGTAGGACTTCTCGTTCAGGGCGACGCCGTTGACGGTTATCCGGCCCTGGGCGTCACAGCAGACCACCTTGTCGTGGGGCAGTCCGATGACGCGCTTGATGAAGTCGTTCTGCCCCTGGGAGAAGCCGAACATCGACTCGACGCTCTGGCCGAAGCGGGCGAAGAAGTTGTCGCTCGGCGGCGGCGTGCCCGGGTCCCAGGTGCCGTCGCCGCTGAACACCACGATGTCGCCGCGGTGAATGCCGCGGAAGTCGTAGACCAGCTTGTTGACCAGCACCCGGTCGCCGATCCCCAGGGTGTTCTGCATCGACCCGGACGGGATGTAGAACGCCTGGATGGCGTAGGTCTTGATGACCAGGGTCAGGAACAGGGCGACGACGATGAGGATGGGCAGCTCCTTCCAGAAGGACCTGCCCCCCTTCTTCTGCTGGGGCTTCTTCGCGGGCGCGGCCGACTTGGCCTCGGCCTCGTTCGTTCCCGCGCCCGCCGCGTCGCCAGCATCATCCTGGCCGCCCTGGACCTGCGTCACGGGCGGCTCCCCGGGAGCGTTCCCCTCGTCCGTCATCGGCACGAGCCTACCGGCATCAGGCGATTACGGAAGTGGTATCCGCGCTCACTCTGAATGACTTCAGGCACGTCATACCCCCGGTAACGGGCGAACCGCGGCATTGCGGCTTACTTAGCTCAGCTCGCGGTGTTCTCGCGGCGCTCCCGGATGCGGGCGGCCTTGCCCCGCAGCTCACGCAGGTAGTAGAGCTTGGCCCGGCGGACCTTGCCGCGGGTCACGGTCTCGATCCTGTCGATCGACGGGCTGTGCACCGGGAAGGTGCGCTCGACGCCGACGCCGTAGCTGATCTTCCGCACGGTGAAGGTCTCGCGGACGCCGCCGCCCTGACGCCGGATGACCACGCCCTGGAAGACCTGGATGCGGGAGCGGTTGCCTTCCTTGACCCGGACGTGGACCTTCAGCGTGTCCCCCGGGCGGAAGTCCGGAACGTCGTCCCGGAGCTGGGCCTGCTCGAGTTCGGCAATAGCGGTGTGCATGACAGCGATTCCTCAGTGTTCATCGGTACTTGATCCATCAGATCAGTACTGATCGGCTTGTGGCGTGTACGGGCAGAGCGGCGCGAGCCCGGCGATGAGGGGCCCCGGCGCCAACGGGAGCACACGGCGCATATCAGTGTGCCATATTACGGGACCAGTCTGGTAAGCGAGCGGGTTCCCCCGGACCCGGTTCGGCGGACCGGAGCACATCGGTCAGGCCCATCGCCGTCAGCACCTGCCAGTCCCGGTCGCTCAGCGCGGCCGGGTCGGCCTGGGCCCGGAAGATCAGGTCCGGCCGGTTGGCCGCCGTGCGCAGCAGGGCCGCGTCCCGGCGCCAGCGGGCGATGGCCGCGTGGTCCCCGGACAACAGCACGTCCGGCACCTCCCGGCCCCGCCAGACCCGCGGCCGGGTGTAGACCGGGCCCTCCAGCAGCCCGGCCATGCTGGCGGCCGCGTCGCCGCGGCCGCGGCCGAACCCGCCGAGGTCGGGCACGAGCGCACCGCCCGGCGCGGACTCGGGCGGGAACTCCTCGTCCATCGCGGCCCGGCCGCCGAACGAATCGTCGCTGGCCGACCGCTCGTTGCCCAGCACCCCCGGCAGCAGCCGGGAGATGGCCTCGACCATGACCAGGACCGCGGCCTCGCCGCCGGCCAGCACGTAGTCACCGATGCTGACCTCGTCCACGGGCATCCGGGACCGGGCCTCGTCGATGAACCGCGCGTCGATCCCCTCGTACCGGCCGCAGGCGAAGATGAGCTGGTCGGCTTCGGTGTACCGGACCGCGCGGGCCTGGGTGAACGGCACGCCGCTGGGCGTGGGCACGATCAGCCGCGGGGCCGGGTGCGCGGGTGGGGCGGCGCCGCCGCCGGCCGGCCCGGGCGGCGCGATCTCGTCCAGTGCCTCGCCCCAGACCTCGGCCTTCATGACCATGCCCGGGCCGCCGCCGAACGGGGTGTCGTCCACGGTGCGGTGCAGGTCGTGGGCCCACTGCCGCAGGTCGTGCACGTTGAACTCGATGTCGCCGCGGGCCGCGGCCTTACCGATCAGCGAGACGCCGAGCGGCCCGAAGTACTCGGGAAAGATGGAGACGATGTCGATCCGCACGACTCAGGCCTCAACGGACTCGGCCGGGTCGAGCAGCCCCGGCGGCGGATCGATGACCAGGCGGCCGGACGGCACATCGACCTCGGTCACGATCGCGCTCACGAAGGGCACCAGCGCGTCGGCGGCCGGACCGGGGGCACGCCGGATGACCAGCAGGTCCTGGCCGTGGTGGAGCACATCGGTGACCTCGCCGACCGGGACTCCGGCCGCGGTGACGACGGCCAGCCCGATCAGCTGGTGGTCGTAGAACTCGTCCGGGTCGGCCGGGGCCGGAATCTGCGCCGAATCGAGCACCAGCACGGTGCCCCTCAGATCTTCGGCGGCGTTCCGGTCCCGGACGCCCTCGAACGTCACAATCAGCCGTCCGGTATGCCAGCGGGTCGCGACCACGGTCAGCGGGCCGCGCTCCGGCGGATCCGTGGCCAGGGCCGTGCCCGGCACGAAACGGACGTCAGGCTCGTCGGTGCGCACCGCCACGGTGACCTCACCGCGGATACCGTGCGCACGGACGATCTGACCGACGGCAATCTGCATGGCCGATCCCGGGTTAGCGGATCTCGTCCGTGTCCAGAAGGTCGACGCGGACGTGACGGCCGCCAGCCAGCGAGCCCATCACGGTGCGCAGCGCCCGGGCGGTGCGGCCACCCCGGCCGATGACCTTGCCCAGGTCATCGGGGTGGACGCGCACCTCCAGGACACTGCCGCGGCGCATCGCGCGAGTGGAAACCTGGACGTCGTCGGGGTTCTCAACGATGCCCCTGACCAGGTGCTCGAGCGCCTCTTCCAGCACCTCAGGCCTCGCTGCCCGACTCACTGCTCGCGGACGCGTCCGCCGTGGCCGTCTCGGCCTCGGCGGGGGCGGCGTCGTCGGCGGTGGCAGCCGCGGCGGCGCTCTCGTCAGCGGAACCAGCGGCCGGCTTCTCGGCGCTGGCCTTGGACTTGGACCGGCCCGACTCGGGCTTGGCGTCCTTGGTCTCCGCCTTGGCGTCCTTGGCGTCGGCCTTGGTCTCCGCCTTGGCGTCAGCCTTGGTGTCGGCCTTCGTCTCGGGCTTGGCGTCGGCGTCCTTGGTGTCAGCGTCGGCCTTGGCCTTGCTGTCGGACTTCCGGCCCCGGCCGCCGCCCCGGGGGGTGGTCGAACCCGAGTCGCCGGAGTCCTTGGCCGCCGTCTTCAGGGCCTCGGCGAAGACCTCCGCCTTGGCCGGCCGGACCTCGCGGGTGCGCAGGGTGCCCTCGGCCCCCGGCTCGCCCTTGAACTTCTGCCAGTCGCCGGTGATCTTGAGGATGGTCAGCACCGGCTCGGTGGGCTGGGCGCCCACGGACAGCCAGTGCTGGGCCCGCTCCGAGTTGACCTCGATGAACGAAGGCTCTTCCTTCGGGTGGTACTTGCCGATCTCTTCGATGGCACGCCCGTCGCGCTTGGTGCGAGCGTCGGCCACGACGATCCGGTAGGTCGGCACCCGGGTCCGGCCCAGGCGCTTGAGCTTGATCTTCACAGCCACGGCTGCAGTCTTCTCCCAGCAAATAAAGGTACGGGCGGCGATCCGACGGCCAGGTGGGGACTGGGCGGATCACTCAAATGGCCCGGCGAGCAGGGGTAGAGGGCCCCGCGTCACCAGTGTCAACAACACATTGTGCCAGATGCGAGCAAGTGCCGGGGCCGTCCCGGAGACCGGGCCCGCTACGTAGACGGGTTCCCTGAGGCGTGACTTTCGAGGAAATGGTTATTTGGTCTTGCCATTGGGGACCCGTAATTATTGGCGCCGGGTTACGGCGAGGCGGTCTGACCGGCTGGTGAGCCGGGCCGGAGGCTCGGCCAGCGGCCGGTAATACGGCGATGTGCCGCAGCGGGAATTTGGGGGTCCAGGGGGGTCATTCCCCCGGACGGAACTGCAGCAACAGTTACGTAACGTGCATTGACGGGCGGCTCGGGGCGAATCTAGGTTATGCCTACCTTTGTTCATACTAAGCACGCGTGTTCGCATAGTGAACATCGGGTTCCCCGCCGACGCCCGGCGGCGCCGCCTCGTTTCCGCACGTCAATGGTCTACGGCATCGATGGAGAGCCATGACTGGACCGCCTCCGCTCCTGGCCGCGCCCCGGCCCGGCGGACCGACCGGCACCGTGGCCGTCACATTGCGTCCAGATAACTCTGTGTTTGTCCTTCAAATTGTTGACAATCCGTTGAACAATACTGTGACCACGCAAGCGGACCCCGGAACAGCAACCCCATGACCAGGCCCCGGCCGCTCGCCAGCCGTCTCGCCGCGGGCCCGGTCGCCACGGCCACCGCCACCAGGCCGGTCGCCGCCGTCACCCGTCCGCTCGCCACCGTCTCGCCACTCGTCCGCACCACGTGTAGGGGGAAAGGCCATGACCAGCCCGCCAGATAGGCCAGCACCGGCCAGACCAGCACCGGAGAGTTCCCCGCCACGCCGGCCGATCGGGACCGCCGAGACGCCCGGTCCCCTGGGCCCGATCGGGCGCCGCAACCTGCTCAAGGCGTTCGGCGCGGGCGCGGTCGCGGTCGGCGCCGGGGGCCTGCTCGAGGCCTGCAGCACCAGCATCAAGGGCTCGTCCAGTTCCTCCGGCTCGGGCGGGGGCTCGGGCAAGACCAAGGCCATCACCATCGGCTGGATCCACCCGCTGACCGGGTCCCTGGCCGGGTTCGGCGCCCCCGACAACTGGGTCATCTCCAAGATCAAGCAGACCACCCCGTACAAGAACGGGTTCAAGATCGGCGGCAAGACCTACCCGGTCACGATCAAGTCCTACGACACCCAGTCCAGCCCGACCCGGGCCGGTGACCTGGCCCGGACCGCGATCCTGAACGACGGGGTCGACCTGCTGCTGGCCTCGTCCACGCCGGAGACGGTCAACGCCGTGGCCAGCCAGGCCGAGTCGCTGGGCACCCCGCTGATCTGCGCGAACATCCCGTGGGAATCGTGGTACATCAACCTGGGCGGCAACCCGGCCAAGCCGACCAAGAAGCCGGCCTACGTCACCATGTACTTCCTCGGGGCCGAGCACCTGATCAAGGCGTTCATCCCGATGTGGAACCGGGTCCACAAGCAGCTCAGCACCAACAAGGTGGTCGCGGCGGCGTTCCCCAACGACTCCGACGGCAACGCGTTCCGGGCCGTGTTCCCGCCCATCGCCAAGGCGGCGGGCTACGACGTTCGACATGTCCTCGGCCTACCCGGACGGGACCACGAACTACTCGTCGATGATCTCCCAGTTCAAGGCAGACGGTGCTGATTTTTTCACCAACGTGCCGCTGCCGCCGGACTTCGCCACCATGTGGAAGCAGGCCGTGCAGCAGGGGTTCAAGCCCAAGCTGGCCACGGTGGCCAAGGTGCTGCTGTTCCCGCCCGACGCCTACGCGCTCGGCTCGCTGGTCGACAACGTGGCCACCGACGCCTGGTGGGCGCCGACGCTGCCGTGGTCGTCCTCGTTCACCGGGGAGACCTGCCAGCAGATGGCCAACCAGTACGAGTCGGCCGGCCACGGCCAGTGGAACTCCAACATCAGCAACTACAGCCTCTTCGAGGCCGCGCACGCCGCGCTGACCGCGGTGAACAACCCGCACGACAAGAAGGAAGTCGCGGGCGCCATCCACCAGGTCAACATCAAGGCGCTGGCGGGCCCGCTGAACTTCGCGGGTGGTCCCGCGCCCGGCGTCGCGATCACCCCGCCGGTCGGCATCCAGTGGCAGAAGGGCACCAAGTACCCGCTGGAGGCCAAGGTCGTCGACAACTCCCTGCAGCCGCAGGCCAAGCTGACCGGCGACCTGCTGCCGACCAACAAGTGACCGATGACCACGCCGCTGCTTGAGCTCGACCGGGTGACCAAGCGGTTCGGCCAGGTCGTGATCGCCGAGGACCTGTCCCTGGCGGTCGGGCCGGGCGACACCGTGGGCATCGTCGGGCCCAACGGCGCGGGCAAGACCAGCCTGTTCGGCCTGATCTCCGGGGACCTCACCCCCAACGCGGGCGAGGTCCGGTTCGGCGGGCGCACGGTGACCAAGCTGGACGCGGCCGGCCGGTGCCGCCTGGGCATCGGCCGGACGTACCAGGTGCCGCGGCCGTTCGGGGACATGACCGTGTACGAGAACCTGCTGGTCGCGGCCCAGCAGGGCGGCGGGCTGCGAGCGCAAGGCCGGGTACGCGGCGGCGGCCGCGGCGCTGGAGCGGGCGGGCATGTCCGGCCAGGCCAACGTGCCCGCGGCCCGGCTCGGGCTGCTGGCGCGCAAGCGGCTGGAGCTGGCCCGGGCGCTGGCCACCCAGCCCACCCTGCTGCTGCTGGACGAGGTGGCGGGCGGGCTCACCGACCCCGAGGTGGCCCAGCTGGTCGAGATCGTGCACGGGGTCAACGCCGAGGGCACGGCGGTGATCTGGATCGAGCACGTGGTGCGGGCGCTGACCGCCACCGTGACCCGGCTGATCTGCCTGACCGGCGGCAAGTTCGTCGGCGACGGGGACCCGGCCACGGTGCTGGCCACCCCGGCCGTGCGCGAGGTGTTCCTGGGCGGCGCGGTCACCGCCGCCCTGACCGGCGGCCGCCTGGACGCCCCGGCCGCCGACGAGGACGCGCCGTGACCGGCGGCCAGGCGGAAAACGGCGCTCCGCTGCTGGAAGTCCGCGATCTGGAAGTCCACCACGGCCAGCTGCGGGCCCTGCGGGACATCTCGCTGAGCGTGTACCCGGGCCAGGTGTACGCGATCATCGGCGCCAACGGCGCGGGCAAGTCCACCCTGCTGCGCACGATCGCCGGGCTGCACCGGCCGACCACCGGCACCGTGCGGCTGGACGGCACCGACGTCACCCGGCTGCGGACCGACCGCCGGGCCACCCGCGGCATCGTGATGGTGCCGGAGGGACGGCGATTGTTCGGGTCGCTGACGGTGGAAGAGAACCTCCAGGTCGGCGCGACCTATGCCCGGTCCGGCCCGTGGACCATCGAGCGGGTCTACGAGCTGTTCGGCTGGATGCGCGAGCGCCGCCACCAGCGCACCGCCCAGCTGTCCGGCGGCGAGCAGCAGTCGGTGGCCATCGGGCGGGCCCTGGTGGCCAACCCCCGGGTGCTGCTGCTGGACGAGCTGTCGCTGGGCCTGGCCCCGGTGGTGGTCCAGCGCATCTACGCCATGCTGCCGCAGATCCTGGACACCGGGCTGACCGTGCTGCTGGTCGAGCAGGACGTCAGCCAGGCGCTGGCGGTCGCGTCCCGGGTGCACTGCCTGCTGGAAGGCCGGACCACGCTGGAAGGCGAGCCGGGCGACCTGACCCCGGACCGGGTCGAGGCGGCCTACTTCGGGCTCGGGAAAGACACTGACTCCGGCGGAGGGGACGGTGGCCAGCCTGTTCCCTCCGCCGGTCCCCCTGCTGACGAGAGCGAGGGGTAATGGGCTGGGTCAACGCCATCATCCAGGGGGTGCTCACCGGCGGCCTGTACGCCCTGTTCGCCTGCGGGCTCTCGCTGATGTTCGGGGTCATGAAGGTGGTCAACCTGGCCCACGGCGACCTGGCCGTGGTGGCCGGGTACGTGGCCATCGGGGTCATCACCGTCACCCACATCCCGGTCCTGTGGTCGTTCGTGATCGTGGTGCCGGTGATGGCGATCTTCGGTTACGTGCTGCAGCGCACGCTGATCCAGGGCGCGCTGGACCGGGGCCCGCTGACCACGCTGATCGTGACCTTCGGCCTGTCGGTGGTCATCGAGAACGCGCTCCTGCAGTTCTTCACGGCCAACAGCCGGGCCATCGGCACCGGGCTGTCGCTGGTGCGGGGCTCGTTCACCATCGGGTCGCAGATCCAGATCGGCTACCTGCTGGTGGTCATCTTCGCGGTGGCGGTCATCGTCCTGCTCGGGCTGCAGTACTTCCTGTCCGGATCCAAGTACGGCCGGCTGATCCGGGCCGTGGCCGACGACCAGGAGGCCGCCCAGCTGGCCGGGGTCGATTACCGGCACGTGTTCGGCATCGCGGCCGGGATCGCGTTCGGGACCGTGGCCCTGGCCGGGATGGCCTACGGCATGTACTCCCAGCTGGACCCGACCACCGGCACCGACACCATCCTGCTGTTCGCGTTCGCGGCGGTGGTGATCGGCGGGCTCGGCTCGCTGTGGGGCACCCTGCTCGGCGGGGTGGTGCTGGGGGTGGCCCAGCAGATCGGGGCCCAGATCAACATCTCGGACGAGGTGCTGGCCGGGTACATCGTGTTCCTGGCCGTGCTGGTGCTCAGACCGCAGGGCCTGACCACCCGGAGGTCGCAGTCGTGAGCGTGGTGGCGGAGCGGCCGGCCTCGTCGGCGGAGCCGGACGTCCGGGTCACCCGGTCGCGCCGCAACGTGGCCTGGACCGGGCTGGGCGCGCTGGTCGTGGTGGTGGTGCTGGCCCTGCTGCCGTACATCGTGTACTCCGGCACGACCAGCATCTTCGTCCAGGGCTTCATCGTGCTCACCCTGGCCAGCATGTGGAACCTGCTGGCCGGGTACGCGGGCCTGGTCTCGGTCGGGCAGCAGGTGTTCGTGGGCCTGGGCGCGTACTTCGTGCTGATCCTGGCCATCCACGGCTGGTCCCCGTTCGCGGCGCTGCCGATCTCGGCCATCGGTTGCGCGGTCGCGGCCCTGCCGTTGTGGTGGCTGGTGTCCCGGCTGCGCAGCGGGTACTTCGCCATCGCCACCTGGGTGCTGGCCGCCACCGTGATGCTGATCATCGAGAAGTTCTCGTCGATCGGCGGCGGCACCGGCATGCCGCTGCCCGGGCTGACCGGGATGGACTCCACCCTGCTGACCGCCTACACCTACTGGATCGGGCTGGCCGTCACGGTGCTCTCGCTGGCCGCGATCTACCTGATCCTGCGCGGGCGGCTGGGCCTGGTCCTGACCGCCGTCCGCGACGACGAGGTGGCCGCGCGCAGCTCCGGGGCCCGGGTCGGCCTGGCCCGGGTGCTGGTGTTCGTGGTGGCCGGAGCGGGCTGCGGCGCGGCCGGGGCGGTGCTGGCCATCAGCCAGCTGCAGGTCCAGCCGGGCGCGGTGTTCAGCGTGCAGTGGACCGCGGAGATGGCGTTCGCCACCATCATCGGCGGGCTGGGCACGATCGAAGGACCCATCCTCGGCACGATCGTCTACATGGTGCTCCAGCAGACGCTCCAGTCCTACAACGCCTGGTACCTGATCATCTTGGGCCTGGTGGCGATCCTGGTCGCGCTGTTCTTCCGGCGCGGCCTGTGGGGCCTGGCCGACGAACGCCTGAACCTGCGGCTGTTCCCGGTCGGCTACTGGCTCTGGGCCGACAGCGAGCGCCGGAGCCGGTTCGGGCGGCGGCGGTCGCGCTCGTAAGCCCTTGTCAGCGGCATAGGGCAGAATGCGAACCGTGCTGCTGAGCGAGATGGCCGAGGCGTCCGAGGCGGTGGCGGCGACGTCGTCCCGGCTGGCCAAGATCGAGGTGCTGGCCAAGGCCCTGCACGACGCGGGCCCGGCCGAGGTCACCATCGCGGTCGCCTACCTGTCCGGGGAACTGCCCCAGCGCCAGATCGGCGTGGGCTGGGCCACCCTGCGCCAGGCGGCCCCGCCCGCCGCGGAGCCGACGCTGACCCTGACCGAGGTCGACGCCGCGTTCAGCGCGATCGGAGCCGTGGCCGGCAAGGGCTCGGTGGCGACCAGGAAACAGCTGGTGGACGAGCTGATGGGCCGGGCCACCGCCCCCGAGCAGTCGTTCCTGCTCCGGCTGCTGTCCGGTGAGCTGCACCAGGGCGCGCTGGAAGGCGTGATGGCCGAGGCCATCGCCCGGGCCGCCGAGGTCCCCTCGACCGCGGTCCGGCGGGCGCTGATGCTGTCCGGGTCGATGCGCACGGTGGCCGAGACCGCGCTGGCCCAGGGCGCCGACGGGCTGCGCGAGTTCGGGCTCGAGGTCGGCCGGCCGATCGGCCCGATGCTGGCCTCGTCCGCGCCCACCATCGAGGACGCGCTGGCCAAGATCACCCCGGCCGCCGTGGAATGGAAGATGGACGGCATCCGCGTCCAGGTTCACCTGCTCGGTGGCCAGGTCACGCTGTTCACCCGGACGCTGGACGACATCACCGGGCGGCTGCCCGACGTGGTGGCCGAGCTGAGCCAGCTGCCCGCCCGCGACGCCGTGCTGGACGGCGAGCTGGTCGCCCTGCGCGACGACGGCCGGCCCTACCCGTTCCAGGTCACCGCGTCCCGGACGTCGCGGCGGACCGGCGAACCCGCGGCCGGCCTGTCGGCGTTCCTGTTCGACCTCGTGCACCTGGACGGCGAGGACCTGATCGACCGCCCGGGCGCCGAACGGTACGAGGCCCTGGCCCGGGTGGTGCCGGAGCGGCTGCGGATGCCCCGGCTGGTCACGTCCTCGGTGGAGGCGGCGACCGCGTTCTTCGACGACGCGCTGGCCGTCGGGCACGAGGGCGTGGTGGTCAAGTCGCTCGACACCCCGTACACCGCGGGCCGCCGGGGCGCGGGCTGGATCAAGGTCAAGCCCCGGCACACCCTGGACCTGGTCATCCTGGCCGCCGAGTGGGGCCACGGCCGCCGCCGGGGCTGGCTGTCCAACCTGCACCTGGGCGCGCGGGACCCGGAGACCGGTGGCTTCGTCATGCTGGGCAAGACGTTCAAGGGCCTGACCGACGAGATGCTCACCTGGCAGACCGAACGGCTGCTGGCGCTGGAGAACTCCCGGGACGACTACACCGTCTACGTCCGGCCTGAGCTGGTCGCGGAGATCGCGTTCGACGGGGTGCAGCGCAGCCCCCGGTATCCGGGCGGCATTGCCCTGCGGTTCGCCCGGGTGCTGCGCTACCGCGAAGACAAGGGCGCCGCCGAAGCCGACACCCTGGAAACCGTCCGCGCCACCTCACCGCACTGAGCGGTTCCCGGCCCCGCCGGGTCCGGGAACACTTTTCGTCCCTATCGGAAAGGAGCTCCGCTCAGCGCGGGGTGAGGACGTCGAACTCGTTGCCCTCCGGGTCGGCGAGGCACGTCCACGGCACGTCGCCCTGGCCGAGGTCGACGTCGGTGGCGCCCATGGCCCGCAGCCGGGCCGCTTCCGCCGCTTGATCGTCACCGGGGTAGGGCCGGAGGTCGAGATGGACACGGTTCTTCACGGTCTTGGTGCCGGGCGTCCGGACAAACTTCAGATACGGGCCGACGCCCTGGGCGGCGCGCAGCATCGCATGCTCGTCGGTCACCTCGTGCAAGGTCCAGTCCATCGCCTCGCCCCAGAACCGGGCCATAGCCCGCGGATCGGCGCAGTCGGCCACCACCGCGGCCATCGGGCCGGTGTCCCGGTAGATCGACCGGGGCTCCAGCACGCAGAACTCGTTGCCCTCCGGGTCGGCCAGGACGATCCACGGGACGTTGCCCTGGCCCACGTCGGCGGGCGTCGCACCGAGAGCCCGGAGACGCGCGGCCAGGTCCGCCTGATGGGCCGCTGAGGTGGTGGCGAGGTCGAGGTGCACGCGGTTCTTCACCGTCTTGGGTTCCGGGACGGCGATGACGTCGATGCCGACGGCGACGGGGTCGGGATAGGCGAAGCCCACGGGTTCGACGTTGGTGACACCGGGTTCCTCGCTGGAAACTTCCCAGCCGAGCGCCTCGGCCCAGAACCGGCCGACCGCGGAGTCATCCCGGGCATTCATCGCAATCTGGACCAGCCGCAGCGCCATGCGGCCAACCCTATGGTCCCGAACAGGGAGTTTCACACCGAGAGCTGAGGCTCGTGTGACTGCTGGGGCGGGCGGGCGTGAGCGGGCCGGGACCGGAGCGGGGACCGGAGTACGGCCGGTGCTGGCCGGTCACGGTAAATAGTGAGGATGAGCAGGCCGGGGCGCGTGCCGGACCCCGGGCTGCGTGACGCGGGCCGCCCGGGGCGGGGCGGTTACTTCTTCTTCTTGTTGTTGCGCTTGTTGTTGCCGCGGAAGGCGGCTGGAACGTTGCTGTCCGGGCCACCGCCCAGGCCGGGCAGGCCACCGCCCAGACCGCCGGGCAGGCCACCCTTCTGGAGGGCGGCCAGGGTCTCGGCCATGTCCTGGTTGCTGAAGCCCTCGGGCAGGCCACCCGGGCCCAGGCCGCCGGCCTGGCCGTTGCCGGGGACCCCGTCGCCGCCGTTGGCCTGGGCCTGGGCCTTGGCCGCGGCGCGGCGCGGGTCGCCTCCGCCGGGCCGCTTCTTCCCCTTGCCCTTCTTGTTGCTCCGGGTCGCCTTGTTGGCGGCCCGGCGCATGCCCGGGGGCAGCCCGGGCACGTTGCCCAGTCCGCCGCCGAGCATCTGCTTCATCTGCTTCTGGCCCTCCAGGAAGTTCTGGATCAGCGCCGTCACCTGACCCGGGGTCACCCCGGAACCGGTGGCGATGCGCGCCCGCCGCGAGCCGTTGATGATCTTCGGGTTCTGGCGCTCGGCCGGGGTCATCGACTGGACGATCGCGGTGGCGCGGTCGAGGTCCTTGTCGTTGACCTGGTCCAGCAGTTCCTTGTTCTTGCCCGCACCGGGCAGCATGCCGAGCAGGTTCCCGATCGGCCCCAGCTTGCGGACCATCTGGATCTGCTCGACGAAGTCCTCGAGGGTGAAGCCGTCCCCGGAGATCAGCCGGTCGGCCAGGGCAGTGGTCTGCTCCTCGTCGAAGTGCCGCTCGGCCTGCTCGATCAGGGTGAGCATGTCGCCCATGTCGAGGATCCGGGAGGCCATCCGGTCCGGGTGGAAGAGGTCGAAGTCCTCGAGCTTCTCACCGGAGGAGGCGAACATGATCGGGCGCCCGGTCAGCTCGACGATGGACAGCGCGGCACCACCGCGGGCGTCGCCGTCGAGCTTGGTCAGGACCACGCCGTCGTAGCCCACGCCGTCCAGGAAGGCCTGGGCGGTGGCCACCGCGTCCTGGCCGATCATGGCGTCGACCACGAACAGGATCTCGTCCGGCTGGACCGCGTCCCGGATGTCGGCCGCCTGCTGCATCAGCTCCTGGTCGACACCCAGCCGGCCGGCGGTGTCGATGATGACCATGTTCTGCTGGCGGCGGCGGGCCTCTTCGATGGACTGGCGGGCCACGTCGACCGGGTCGCCGACGCCGTTGCCCGGCTCGGGCGCGTACACCGGGACGCCGGCCCGCTCGCCGACGATCTGCAGCTGCTGGACCGCGTTGGGACGCTGCAGGTCGGCCGCGACCAGCATCGGGGTGTTGCCCTGCTCACGCAGCCAGAAGGCGAGCTTGCCGGCCAGGGTCGTCTTACCGGAACCCTGCAGGCCAGCGAGCAGAATGACGGTGGGCGGGGTCTTGGCGAAGTCCAGCCGGCGGGTCTCGCCGCCCAGGATCGAGATCAGCTCGTCGTTGACGATCTTGATGACCTGCTGGGCCGGGTTCAGCGCGCCGGACACCTCTTCGCCGCCGGCCCGCTCCTTGACCCGGGCGATGAACGCCCGGACCACCGGCAGGGCGACGTCGGCCTCCAGCAGCGCGATACGGATCTCGCGCGCGGTCGCGTCAATGTCGGCCTGAGAGAGCCGCCCCTTGCCCCGGAGGGAGGAGAAGACCTGGGTAAGCCGTTCGGAGAGGGTATCGAACACGTTTCTTAGCCATCCTCACGCAGCGCGCGTATTCGTCTATCCAGGCTATCTGCTCAGGTTTGCGCGGCGTCCGTCGTCAGCCAAGGGGATATTAAATTGATTGAAGGTCGCGTGCTGGCTCCCTCGGAACGGTTGGCGTCCGGCGGCCGGGCTCCCAGGCGGCCGGGCTCCTAGGCGGACAAGGCGGCGAGCACCGCCTCGACCGTGGCCGAGCGGACGTCCCGGCTGGTCAGCGGCTGACCGTTCTCGTCGGCGACGTAGAACACGTCGACCGCCTCGGCCCCCAGCGTCTCGACCCGGGCCGACCGGAGGTCCAGCCCGCAGCCCCCCAGGGCGCGGCCGATCCGCCACAGCAGTCCCGGCTCGTCGTGCGCGCGCACCTCGACCACGGTCGCGGTCAGCGAGGCCCCGTCCACCAGCGTCACCTTGGGCGGGGCCACCGTGGCGCCGGCCGGGCGGGCGGCCCGGGCCCGGCGTTCCAGCCGTTCCTCCACGTCGAGCCGGCCTTCGAGCATCCGCCGCAGGTCGCTGGCGACCAGCGAGCGGTCGGGCGGGTCGCCGTACTCGGACGCCACGTTGAACACGGCCACCGCGGTCGAGCCGACCGAGGTCGCGTTGGCCCCGCGCACGGTCAGCCGGTGTGAGGCCAGCACGCCCGCGGCCCGCCAGAGCAGGCCCGGCCGGTCCGGGGCCACCACCGTGACCTCGTGCTCGGTGACCACGGCGGCCGGGCGGCCCTCCTTGGCCAGGGCCACCTGGTCCTCCCGCAGCGGCCCGGGGCCGGGCGGGGGGTCGCCGGCCAGCACCGCGCTGACCCGGCGGACCAGATCCGACACCAGGCCCGCCTTCCAGTCGTTCCAGGCCGCGGGGCCCGTGGCCAGGCCGTCGGCCGTGGCCAGGGCGTGCAGCAGTTCCAGCAGCGGCCGGCTGCCGACCGTGCGGGCCACCTGCTCCACGGTCACCGGGTCGTCCAGGTCGCGGCGGGTCGCGACCATGGGCAGCAGCAGGTGGTGCCGGGCGGCCTGGGCCACCAGTTCCGCGTCAGCGTCACTGAACCCGACCCGGTGGGCCACGTCGCGGGCCACCACCTCGCCGGTGACGCTGTGGTCGCCGGGCCAGCCCTTGCCCAGGTCGTGCAGGAGGGCGGACACCAGGAGCAGGTCGGGCCGGGCCACGTCGCGGGTCATGGTCGCCGCGTGCGCGGCCGCCTCGACCAGATGCCGGTCCACGGTGAACGTGTGCAGCGGGTTGCGCTGGGGCCGGTTGCGGACCCGCTCCCAGTCCGGGATGAGCCCGATGATCAGGCCCTCCTGATCCAGGGCCTCCCACACCGCGATGGCCTCCGGGCCCGCCCCGAGCAAGGCGATCAGGGCGTCCCGGGCCTCGGGCGGCCAGGGCACCGGCAGCGGCGGCGACTCGGCCAGCCGGGCCAGGGCCCGGGGGGCCAGCGGGCGGCCCGCCTGAGCGGCCGCGGCCGCCGCCCGCAGCAGCAGGACCGGGTCCGAGACCGGGTCGGCCGCGCGGGCCAGGACGACCTCCCCGTCCTGTTCGACCACACCGTCGGCCAGCGGCCGGCGTTCCAGCTTCCGCCGCCGCAACCGCCGGCCCGAGGCCCGTTCGGCCTGCCGGAACGCGTGGTCGACGGCGTAGGCCACGGTCCGGCCCGCGCCCGCCAGCTCGCGCAGCAGCGCGTCCCCGTCGAGCAGCCCGGCGGCCCGGGCCACCTCGTCGTGCTCCTCCTGGACCAGCCGGTCCGAGGACCGCCCGGTGATCTCGTGCAGGATGTGCCGCGCGTCCAGGATCGACTCGTAGGCGGCCCGGGCCCGCGGCCCCGGCGCGGACGCGACCCAGGCCGCGGCGATGGCCTGGATGGCGTGCACGTCGCGCAGGCCGCCGCGGGCTTCCTTCAGATCGGGTTCGAGCAGGAAGGCCAGTTCGCCGAAGAGACGGGTCCGCTCGTTGTGCAGTTCACGCAGCTCGGCCAGCCGGGTCCGGGCCCCGGCCCGCCAGTCCTCCAGGGCGCCCTCGCGCAGTTGCATGGTCAGGCTGGGGTCCCCGGCCACGTGCCTGGAGTTGAGCAGCCCGAGCGCGACCTTGAGGTCGGCCCGGGCCACCCGGCGCGCCTGGGGCACGGTCCGGACCGCGTGGTCCAGCCGCGCGCCGGAGTCCCAGACCGGATACCAGATCCGGTCCGCGATCGAGGCGATCCCCTCCCGCCCGGCGTGCAGCAGGAGCACGTCCAGGTCGCTGCCGGGCAGTAGTTCCCGGCGGCCGTATCCCCCCACGGCCACCAGGGCGACCCCTGGTTCGGCGCCGAGCATGCCCGCCAGCCAGCGGTCGGTTTCCGTGCTCCGGCGGGCCCGGTCGGCGGCGAACGATGTCATCACGGCCACTCAGCTCCCCGTTCCCCGTCTCGGTCCCGGCGGGGGCTAGATGGCGTCGGGCCCGCGTTCTCCAGTGCGGACTCTGACCACCGAGTCGACCGGGGTCGACCAGACCTTGCCGTCGCCGATGCGCCCGGTCTGCGCGGCCTTGACGATGACTCCGATCAGATCGTCGGCGTCCTCGTCGTCGCACAGGACTTCGAGCCTGACCTTGGGCACCAGATCGACCTGATATTCGGCGCCCCGGTAAACCTCGGTGTGGCCACGCTGGCGGCCGTAGCCGCTCGACTCGACCACGGTCATGCCGTTGACCCCGAACGCTTGCAGGGCGGATTTGACGTCGTCCAGCTTGAATGGCTTGATGATCGCGGTGACGAGCTTCATGCGGACACCCTTTCCTCTCCTGGCCGTTACTTTCGGGCACAGGAGTTTCCACCGCCATGCCAAAATGTGTCGGCAACGTGAAACCGGCCCGGCTTATGTTACGGACACGTTTCCCGGGGTTCGAGGGGGCGGGGCGGGCCGTGGGGGCGGCTCGGGCTGGCTCGGGCGGCTCGGGGCGGCTCGGGGTGGCTGGGGCGGGCGGTTCAGAACGGGAACCGGGACTCGCCGGAACCGGGGTCCCGGTACTGGTCCAGGTAACGGCGGGCCTCGCGGTCAGTCTCGTCGCTGGAGCCCCGGTTGAACCAGGCGTTGTTCCGGCCGGAACGGTCGCGCCGGTCGCGGGGACGGTCCCGGGGCGGCTCGTGGTGCACCGGACCTAGCGCCTGATAGTCACCGGCCGGCCCGGGATAGTCGATGACCGTGCTGTAATCCGGGGGCGGCGCGGGCAGGTTGTGGCCGGAGGGCTCGGGATAGTTACTGGTCCTGCTGGTCCGCGGCTGGCTGGCCCGGTGGGCGCCCGTTCCGGTCCGGGCTCTCTGGCCGGTCGGGCCGGTCGGGCCGCTGCCGGCCCGGGGGGCGCTGGTGTCGCCGGTGGGGTCGGGGCCGTAGCGGGGCGGGAAGTCGTACATGGAGGCGGGGCTGGCGGCGGGTCCGGCGGCTGGGCCGGAGGCGGGTCTGGCGGCGGCTGGCCGGGCAGCTCCCGGCGGACCGGGGCCATGTGCGGGTAGCGGGCGACCACGGCGTTGTAGATCGCCGGGCTCGGCGGCTGCGGGTCCGGTCCGGGGCGCGCGCGGGCGCGGGCGGGCGCGGCTCCGGCTCCGGCACGGGGGCGGGCAAGGCGGGCGCGGGCACGGCGGGGGCCATGGCCGCTGGGTGGGTGGGGCCCTGACCCAGCGGGAGGGCGCCCGGGTGACGGGCGGGGCCCTGGTCCAGCGGCGGCCACCTCGCGGCCGGGCCGGGTTCTGGTCCTGGGTGAAGCCGGCCCGGACGGCGGCCTGGTGGGCCTGTTCGAGCAGGACGGTGGCCTGGGCGTGGGCCTCGGCCAGGATCCGCTCGCGCCGCCGCTGGGCGTCATGGGCCACGGTCCGGCTGTAGGCGTGGGCGTCGGAGACGTACTGATCGGCGGTCTGCTGGGCCTTGGCCAGGATGCGGACGGCCTGGCCGTGCGCGTCCTGGTGCCGGCACCGCGGCGCCGCCAGGCCCAGACCGTACGGCGGGGTGAGCGAGTGCCCGCCGCGCGCGCTGGCCAGCGCGGGCACCCCGGCGATCCCGGCCGCTCGCGCCTCACCCGGCCCGGCGGCTCGCGCCTCGACCGCCGCGTACGGCTCCGCGGCCCATCTGGCTCCGGCCTCGGCCGTGGTCGGGGCCCCCAGGGGCAGGGCCGGCCCGGTCCCGGCCCGGTTCCGGGCGTGACTCCCAGCCTGGTTCTGGGCCCGGGCCCAGCTGCGCAGCCGGTGCACCTCACGCTGGAACGCGTTTCGTTCCTCCAGCAACTGGGTCAGTTCGGCTTCCACCTGGCCGCAGAAGTCCCGCACGTCGTCCTCGTCGAGACCGCGATGACCCAGCCGGGCCAGGCGGAAGGTCATCGACCGGACGCGGCCGGGGGTGAGCCGGGCCCCGTCCGGCAAGCGTGGAGTCACGGCACACGCTCCCCCGGATCCCGGGCGCAGTCCCAGTCGATGCCGTCGTACTGGCCGCGGGCCGCCGGGTCGCTGGGTCCGGCCGAGTGGCCGGTCAGCTCGCTTGCAGGGCCGACCGGGTCGGCGAGCCGGTCCCAGTCGATGCCGTCATGCTGGCTGCGCACGGCCAGGAGCAGCGCGAGATCCCCGTCGATCCCACCGTCCAGGTACCGCCAGGCCCACCGGCGGCCGCCCCGCCGTCGGCGCGCCCCGGACCCGGCCCAAAACCAGGAACGAATGACCGAAATCCAGCGATGCTTGCCGATAAATGCGCCTGCCGACGATTCGTTGCCGATTGCCGACACCGCGCCGTCCCAGTGATTAGAACGTTCTGTATTCGAGCACGCACCGTATGCGGTCGACACTGGGCGCCAGGTATCCATGGTCATCAACTCCGGGGAACAATGGCGACTGGGCCAATCGCGAGCATCATAAGTGATGAAGCAGTTTTTTCCACCGAATAGGGACAACCGGATTCGGGCTTCAGCCAAATAGATCGATCGCAATATGTGAAGCACATTCAGGGTTAAATTCGGCGGGTTAAATAGCATTGGGCGCCGGGGACTTTACATCCGTCAGCTGACCGATCTTCCAACCGCCTGGACCCGCCACCACCCTCACTCCTGATGCGTGAGCGCCGGAGATAGCTCAGAGTGGCTCATGTGGTGTGTGGTGTACATGAGGTCAGGCGAAGGGGCGTCGGGGTCGCCGGGGCTGAGGGCTGGGGGCTGGCTGGCTCCGCGGCCGGCTCAGCGACGGGCTGGGCGGGCCGCCGCCGGCCGAGCTGATCGCCCTGCGTACCCGGCCGACTCGCCCGAAAGCAACGCTCCGTATTGCCGAACCAGGCGGCTCCCCTGCCGAAGAAACCCGCCCACCTGCCGAAAAGACCCCGCCAATCGGCCGCCTGATCGGCCCGCCCGCATCCACTTCCAGCCCCGCCCGCCACAACAGCCCTTTCGACGGCGAGCCGCTCGGCGCATGAGCGGCCGGGGCGTCAGGCGCGTTTCGGAAAGCGAGCCGGTCGGGGCATGAGAGGTGGGGGCGTCAGGCGCGGAGGAGGCGGTGGAGCGCGGCCTGCGGATCCTCGCCGGGCTCGACGTGGCCGCCGGGGAAGTCCCACACGTCCGGATACCAGCGGCGCCGCGGCGACCGGTGGCAGAGCAGGATCTCGTCGCCGCGGCGCAGGACCACCGCGACGACGAGGTGCTCCATCGGAGCCTGCGGAGTCGTCAGCTGTCCAGGATGGCGTCGACGAAGGTCGCGGGGTCGAAGGGGGCCAGGTCGTCGGGGCCCTCGCCCAGGCCGACCAGCTTGACCGGGACGCCCAGCTCGCGCTGGACGGCGACGACGATGCCGCCCTTGGCGGTGCCGTCCAGCTTGGTCAGCACGATGCCGGTGATGTCCACGACCTCGGCGAAGACGCGGGCCTGGCGCAGGCCGTTCTGGCCGGTGGTGGCGTCCAGCACCAGCAGCACCTCGTCGACCGGGGTGCGCTTCTCGATGACCCGCTTGACCTTGCCCAGCTCGTCCATGAGGCCGGTCTTGGTGTGCAGGCGCCCGGCCGTGTCGACCAGGACGACATCGACGTCGAGCTCGGCGCCCTTGGCCACGGCGTCAAAGGCCACGCTGGCCGGGTCGGCGCCGTCACGGTCGGCCCGCACGGTCTGGGCTCCGACCCGACCGCCCCAGGTCTGCAGCTGATCGGCGGCGGCGGCGCGGAACGTGTCGGCCGCCCCCAGCAGCACGGTCTTGCCGTCGCCGACCAGGACACGGGCCAGCTTGCCGGCCGTGGTGGTCTTGCCGGTGCCGTTGACGCCGACCATCATCATGACGGCCGGGG
This sequence comes from uncultured Actinomycetes bacterium, assembly GCA_963828445.1. Lineage (GTDB taxonomy): Bacteria > Actinomycetota > Actinomycetes > Streptosporangiales > Streptosporangiaceae > Bog-532. The sequence continues at coordinate 223,209 of CAWHFP010000009.1, read as the reverse complement.
CCCCGCTGTGCTTCTCCTCGTTCAGCGACCGGTTCAGGTCCGGGCCGATCTGGTTGATCAGCTCGGTGCGCAGCAGCCCGCGGACCTGGTCCACGTCGCGGACACCGAGCACCTTGACCTTGGTGCGCAGTTCTTCGACGATCTGCCGGGCCGGGGCCACGCCCACGTCCGCGGTGATCAGCACCTCTTCGATCTCGTCCCAGGTGTCGTCGTCCAGCCGGTCCCGCGACAGCAGGCCCAGCAGCACGCTGCCCACCGACGACTGGGACCGGGACAGCCGGTCGCGCAGGCGGACCAGGCGGCCCGCCGACGGCGGCGGCTTCTCGATCTCCGGGGCCGCGGGCTCCGGGGCTCGTGGCGGCGCGGCCGGGGTGGCGACGGCCTGGGCGGCCTCGTCCCCGCCCGCGGCCGGGGTGCGCAGCTCGTCCTGGCCGGGAGCTTCCGGCGGCGACACCACCTCGGTCGGCTGGCCGCGGAGACGCCGGCGGGGGCGGACCAGCGTCAGCCAGCCCACCTCGGTCACGACGGCGACGAAGACGACCGCCAGGACAATGATGAGAATTAGAGTTTCCATGCCGATCTCAGTCTCTCAGGCTGCTGGGCCGTTTCGTTCCGGCTCCGGACTCGGGCTGAGGCTATCTGCTCACCAGGTGGGGTGTGCAAACCCGGGCTGGAGCGCGCCCGAGCGGGTTAGGCGGGTTCGCGCTCGTGGAGGCGCTGGGAGAGGACGGCGGAGACGCCGTCGCCGCGCATGCTGACGCCGTAGAGGGCGTCGGCGCATTCCATCGTGCGGCGCTGGTGGGTGACCACGATGAGCTGGGAGGACTCCCGCAGCTCAATGAACACCGCCAGCAGGCGTTGCAGGTTGGTGTCGTCGAGCGCGGCCTCGACCTCGTCCAGGACGTAGAACGGGGACGGGCGGGCCTTGAAGATGGCGCACAGGTAGGCGATGGCGGTCAGGGAGCGCTCGCCGCCGGACAGCAGGGACAGGCGCTTGACCTTCTTGCCGGGCGGGCGGGCCTCGACCTCGATGCCGGTGGCCAGCATGTCGTCGGGCTCGGTCAGGACCAGGCGGCCCTGGCCGCCGGGGAACAACCGGGAGAAGATCTGCTCGAACTCCCGGGCCGTGTCGGCGTAGGCGGAGGCGAACACCTCCTGGACCCGGTCGTCGACCTCCTTGACCACCAGGAGCAGGTCGCGGCGGGTCTTCTTGAGGTCTTCGAGCTGAGTGGCCAGGAACGCGTGCCGCTCCTGCAGGGCCGCGTACTCCTCCAGGGCCAGCGGGTTGACCTTGCCCAGCTTGGCCAGGTCGCGGGCGGCAGCATCGGCCCGCTTCTCCTGGACGGCCCGGTCGTAGGCGGTGGGCAGCGTGCCTTCCTCGGCGTCGGCCGGGGGCGGGATGGGCACGTCGGGGCCGTACTCGGCGACCAGCTGGGCCGCGTCGGCGCCGAACTCCTCGACCGCGTGGCCCTCCATCTGCTCCAGCCGCAGCCGGTGCTCGGCCCGGGCGATCTCGGCGCCGTGGGCCGAGCTGACCACGGTGTCCAGCTCGGCGGCCAGCTCGCGGACCCGGGCCCGGACCAGCTTGAGCTCGTCGGCGCCGGCGGCGGTGGCGGTCTCGGCCTCGGTGCGGCGGGCCAGCGCGGCGTCCAGTGACTGCTCGGCGCGGGCCACGGCCAGGGCGGCGCCCCGGGCCACGGCCCGGGCCACGGTGGCCTCGGCCGCCCGCTGGCGCAGCCGGGCCTGGGCCCGCTCGCGGGCCTGGCGCTCGGCGGTGGCGGCCGCGGTCAGCGAGTCGGCGCGGCCCTCGATGGCCCGCAGCCGCTCCTCCACCGTGCGCACCTCCAGGCGCGCCTCCATCTCGGCGTTGCGGGCCATGGTGCAGCGCTGGGCCAGGGTGTCCTTGGCCTCGGCGGCGCCGCTGGCGTCCTCGCTGGTGTGATCATGCTCGTCCGGGCCGGCCTGCTCGCCCTGCTCGGCCTCGGCCAGCCGCTCGGTCAGCTCGGCCAGCCGGGTCTCGTCCTTCTCCCCCGCGTGGCGGGCGGCCTCGATCGCGGTCTCCAGCCGCCGGACCTCGTCCCCGGCGGCGCGGGCGGCCCCGGCCAGACGGCCGAGGCGGCCGGAGATCTCGGCCGCGGCCGAGTCGGCCTGGCGCATCCGGGTCCGGGCCTCCTCCACGGCCCGGCGGGCCGCGGCCTCGGCGCTGACCGCCACCGCCAGCCGCTGGGCGGCGTCCTCGCACTGGTCCTGGCTGGCCTGCAGGCCGGTGGCGGCGTCGTCGGCGGCCGCGCGCACCTCGATCAGGCTCTGCTGGCCCGCGGACCCGCCGGTGGCCCAGTGGGCGCCGAGCACGTCGCCGTCACGGGTGACGACCCGCTGGCCGGGGGTGGCCCGCATCAGGTCGGCGGCCTGCTCCAGGCTGGCCGCCACCACCACCCCGCCCAGCAGCTGGTTGACGGCCGGGCGCAGCTCGTCGCTGGCCTGGACCAGGTCCAGGGCGTAGCTGGCCCCGGCGGGCAGGTCCGGGCGGTCGGACCGGGACCGGGACCGGCTGGCCACCGAGTGACCCACGTCCGGGTGACCGGCGATGACCAGCCCGGCCGTGCCCGCGTTGGACTCGCGCAGGACGGTGAGGATGGCGATGGCCGCGTTCAGGTCGGTGACGGCCACGCTGTTGGCGGCGGCGCCCAGCGCGGCCGCGATCGCGGCCTGGGCCCCGTCGGCGACCGTGATGGCCTCGGCGAACGGGCCGATGACGCCGCTGAACCGGCCGTTGGTGGCCAGCAGGTCGGCGGAGGCGTCGGCGCCGCGGCGGAAGGCCTCCTGCAGCGTGTCGACCCGGGCCTGCAGGGCGGTGTACCGCTTGATGGCCTCGGCCTCGGTCTTGCGCAGCTCACCGACCTCGGCGGTGGCCGACGTCAGCCGGGCGGTGGCCTCCTCGTGGGCGGCGGCCAGCTCGGCCCGGCCCTCGTCGTGGCCGGACTCGGCGGCGGCGGCCTGGCGGTGCTCGGCCTGGGCCCGTTCGGCCCGGACCCGGGCCTCGGCGGCCGAGGCGGCCAGCCGGTCCAGTTCCTCGGCGGCGGCGGCCTGGCGGCTGCTGGCCGCGCCGACCTGGCCGCGCAGCTTGGCCAGGCGGTCGGCCCGGGTGGCGGCGGCCCGGCTGTCGTCGGCGATCCGCCGCTCCAGGCGGGCCAGCTCGGCCTCGGCCCCGGAGCGTTCGGCGACCGCGGTGGTCAGCCGCTCCCGGCCCACGTCCAGCCGGGCCTGCAGGATGTCCTCTTCCTCGCGCAGCTCGGCGGCCTGCCGGTCCAGCTCGTCCGGGTCGCGGCCGGGCCGTTCGGCGACCGGCTCGGCCGACAGGTGCCGGTGCCGCTCCTCGGCCAGGCCAGCGGTGGAACGCAGCCGCTCGGCCAGCGAGGACAGCCCGAACCAGGTCTCCTGGGCCTGGGCCAGCGCGGCCGCGTGCTGCTGGGCGGCGGTGTCCAGTTCGGCCTCGCGGCGGCGGGCCTCGCCCAGCGACGTCTCCAGGGCGGTGCGGCGGGCCAGCACCGCGGCCTCGTCGGCCTCGTCGGTGGCCAGCCGGGCGGCCAGCGTCATGTAGTCGTCGGCCAGCAGGCGCAGCCGGGAGTCACGCAGGTCGGCCTGGATGGTGGCGGCCCGGCGGGCCACCTCAGCCTGGCGGCCCAGGGGCTTGAGGCGGCGGGACAGCTCGGCGGTCAGGTCGACCAGCCGGGTCAGGTTGGCCTGCATGGCCTCCAGCTTGCGCAGGGCCTTTTCCTTGCGGCGGCGGTGCTTGAGCACCCCGGCCGCCTCCTCGATCAGCGCGCGCCGGGCCTCCGGGCCCGCGTGCAGCACGGTGTCGAGCTGGCCCTGGCCCACGATGACGTGCATCTCCCGGCCCAGGCCGGAGTCGGACAGCAGTTCCTGCACGTCGAGCAGGCGGCAGCGGTCGCCGTTGATGGCGTACTCGCTCTGGCCCGACCGGAACATCAGCCGGCTGATCGTGACCTCGGCGTAGTCGATGGGCAGCGCGCCGTCGGCGTTGTCGATGGTCAGGGTGACCTCGGCCCGGCCCAGCGGGGGCCGGGACGTGGTGCCCGCGAAGACGACGTCCTCCATCTTGCCGCCGCGCAGGGACTTGGCCCCCTGCTCGCCCATGACCCAGGCCAGGGCGTCGACGATGTTGGACTTGCCGGAGCCGTTGGGGCCGACCACGCAGGTGATGCCGGGCTCGAGGCGCAGCGAAGTGGCCGACGCGAACGACTTGAAGCCGCGCAGGGTCAGGCTCTTCAGGTACAACAGAGCCTCCCTCCTGCGGGGTCGTCACCTCGCGGTGACATTACCGTGTGGCACCGTCAAATGCGGGCCGTACGTGGTGCCAGGAGGGAAGGGGGCACCAATGATGGTGTGCTTGACGGCCTCCGCACCGAGGGTGCGGAGGCAAGACAATAGGGACGCCCCAACAAAGCAGGCGTCCCTATTTGGTCCTGCGGATCTTTCGGTTGTTTTGCCTCGTCGTGCCGACGCTCATGTGAGCGCTGGCTCGCGGCCCGCTACCAGAAGCTCAGCATCGCTGGCCCCAGCCATGAGTGCATCGTTCTCGTCCTGGAGCCGCATAAGCTCGGTTTCCAGGTCGCGCACTCGCTGCTGGAGACGGCGCATCTCTGAGATCATCCGGGGGTCGGGACCGCCAACGTGGCCAAGTAGAGCCTTTGCCATGGTGTGGGGTCCTCCACGCTGAGTGACCAGAGTGGGCACAATCTAAAGTCACGCATACCTGCGTGCGATTTACATTATCTAGAGTCCCACTTAGGGCTTGGCTGGTCAAGTTGAGTGACGACTTAGCCTCTGTTATTTACCTTACATACCGAATTAGTAAACCTGCTTGGCCGGCACTGAGTGACGATTGTTGCAGGCGAGGCGGGCTCAGGCCTCGGTGAACCCGCGCAGCCGGCCCTGAGGCTGGCCCCAGCGTTCGGTGACCCTGGTCACCCGGCCGGGGGTGTCCCCGCCCCTCAGCTCGGCCAGCAGGGCGCGGACGTCGGGTTCGGGGCCCTCGGCGACGATCTCGACCTGGCCGTCGTCCAGGTTGGTCGCGGACCCGGTCAGCCCCAGCCCGGTGGCCTTCGTGCGCACCCAGGCCCGGAACCCCACTCCCTGGACCCGGCCGTCGGCCCATGCGGTCAACCGGACCTGGTCACCGTCGCCCGAACCGATGGTGGTCACCCGAACCAACCTACCTTCGATATGGGAAGGGGGCTCGGCGTCACCAGCGGCCGTTGCGGGGGCGGGGCTGGCAGCGCGGGCAGCTGTAGGAGGACCGGTTCATGAACGGGTCGCGGCGGACCGGGGTGCCACAGCGCGGGCAGGGCTCGCCCTCGCGGCCATAGACGGCCAGCGAGCGGTCGAAGTAGCCGCTCTCCCCGTTGACGTTGACGTACAGGCGGTCGAACGAGGTGCCACCCGCGGCCAGCGCGGTCCGCATGACCTCGCGGATGGCGGCCAGCAGCCGAGTGATCTCCGGCCGACCCGCGGTGTCGGTGGCCCGGGCGTAGTGCAGCTTGGCCCGCCACAGCGCCTCGTCGGCGTAGATGTTGCCGACCCCGCTGATCAGCGACTGGTCCAGCAGCGCGCGCTTGAGGCCGGTCTTGCGCTTGCGCACGGCGGCGGCGAAGGCGGCATCGTCGAAGGCGTCTTCCAGCGGGTCGGGGGCGATGTGGGCGATCGGGCCCGGCAGCTCGGCGCCCCCCGGGGCGAACAGCAGGTGGCCGAAGGTCCGCTGGTCGGTGAAGCGCAGGTCGGGGCCGCCGTCGGTGAACGTGAACACCGCCCGCACGTGCGGCGACAGCGGCCGGGCCGGGTCGCCGACCAGCAACTGGCCGCTCATGCCCAGGTGAGCCAGGATGGCGTCCTCGCCCACCGGCAGCCACAGGTACTTGCCGCGGCGGCGGGCCCCGGACACGGGACGGCCGGCCAGGACGTCGGAAAAGTCGGTGGGGCCGGCCAGGTGGCGGCGCACCGCCCGCGGGTGCAGCACCGAGACCTTGTCGATGGTGCGGCCGACCACGTGCCGCTGCAGGCCCTGGCGGACGGTTTCGACTTCGGGGAGCTCAGGCATCCCCGGACTCGCCGCTGGCGTCCTCGTCGGTGGTGGCGCTGATCGCCATCCAGGCCGCCTCGGCGGCCTGCTGCTCGGCGGCCTTCTTGGACCGTCCCTCGCCGGTCCCGAGGACCTTCCCGCCCACCTTGACCTGGGCGCGGAACGACTTCTGGTGGTCCGGGCCGCTCTCGGCGACCGTGTACTCGGGCACCCCGAGCAGCTCGGCCGCGGTCAGCTCCTGGAGGGAGGTCTTCCAGTCCAGGCCCGCGCCGAGCCGGGCCGAGCGCTCGATGACCGGGTCGAACAAGGCGTGCACGAGGCCGCTGGCCGCGTCCAGGCCGCGGTCGATGAACACCGCGCCGATCACCGCTTCCAGGGTGTCGGCCAGGATCGACGGCTTGTCGCGGCCGCCGGTGCCCTCCTCGCCCCGGCCCAGGTGCACGTACGAGCCCAGGCTCAGGCCGCGGGCCACCCCGGCCAGCGCGGTCATGTTGACCACCGCCGCCCGCAGCTTGGCCAGCTGGCCCTCGGGCAGGTTCGGGTAGCCGCGGTACAGCGTGTCGGTCACGACCAGGCCCAGCACCGAGTCGCCCAGGAACTCCAGGCGCTCGTTGGTGGGCAGGCCACCGTTCTCGTAGGCGTAGGAACGGTGGGTGAGGGCACGCTCGAGGATGTCGTCGCTGAGGGGCACGCCGAGGGCGGCCGGGAGCTCATGCGGATCCCGGCCCGAGGCCGCTCCACTGCCACGCGGCCCATCCCTAACGACGCCCACAGCACGCCTCCTCCAGGCACACTCGACTAAGCCTGGTCCGCTCAGGACGGAGTAATCACCTGGCGACGCCGGTAGGTGCCGCACGTCGGGCACGCCACGTGGGGAAGCTTGGGGTCATGGCACTGCGGGCAACTGACCAGCGTCGGGGCACTCGTCTTCCACTGCGAGCGACGCGAACGCGTGTTGCTGCGTGACATCCTCCGCTTGGGAACCGCCACCTCAGCCCTCCTGTCGATCTCCGGCGCCACCACGGCGGCCGTTCTGGTCTTCACGGTCTGGTGAATCTGAATCACTTACGGCGAGCTGGCGCAGGGCTTCCCACTCGGGGAGGATCGCGCCATCGTGCTGGTGTCCCGGCTCGGCGTCGGCCAGCCGGACCCCGCAGTCGGGGCACAGCCCGGCACAGTCGTCCGAGCACAACGGGGACAGCGGCAGCGCGAGCACCACCGCGTCCCGGAGCACGGGCTCCAGGTCGAGCAGGTCACCGTCCAGTAGCAGGACGTCTTCTTCGTCGTCGTCTTCCTCGGGGCTCGGCTCGTAGCGGTAGAGCTCCTGGAAGTTCGCCTCCACCTCGGAGGTGACCGGCTCGAGGCAGCGTGCGCACTCACCGACCACCGGAGCCGAGGCCGTGCCGGTGACGAGGACACCCTCGTGCACCGCCTCCAGCCGCAGGTCGACGTCCACCTCGGCACCCGCGGGAACCCCCGCGAGCTCGACCCGGAGCAGGTCCGGGGCCGGGACGGTACGGGTCTCTTCCCGAGCGGCGCCAGCCTGGCGCCCCAGGCCCCGTGTATCGAACACGAGCGCCCCGCGCGGGTCGAGGGTGGTTGCGGATTTTCTGCGTACGTGAGGCATTAACGTTTACCAGTGACTAGAGGTGGACGGTCAAGCTTACGACAGAGCTGGCCCCGATACCCAACTCAGCCGGTAGCCGCCACATTCCCCGTCATCACCTAACGTAGCTCAACTTTCGGCCAGCCGGGCCCGGAGTTGACCGATGACCGGCTCCGGCACCAGCCCGCTGACGTCGCCACCGTACTTGGCCACCTCGCGGATGAGGCTGGACGACAGGAACGAATACAGCGGGTTGGTCGTCATGAACAGCGTCTCGACCTTGGCGATCCGGTAGTTCATCTGGGCCATCTGGATCTCGTAGTCGAAGTCGCTGATCGCGCGCAGCCCCTTGACCACGGCCGAGATGCCGTTCTCCTCACAGAAGTCGACCAGCAGCCCGTGGAACCGGTCGACCCGGACGTTGCCGAACTCGGAGGTCACGGTGCGCAGCATCTCGATGCGTTCGTCCACCGTGAACAGGCTCTTCTTGGTGATGTTGATGAGCACGGCCACCACGACCTCGTCGTAGAGCCCGGCGGCCCGGCTGATGATGTCGAGGTGCCCGTTGGTCACGGGATCGAAGGAACCGGGGCAGACGACTCGGCGCACGCTGATCAGCCTTTCTGTTCATCGTCGAAGGTGGCGTACCAGAGCGTGGCCTCGCCGTACTTGCGTGACTGGAGCGGCGAGAAACCATCCGGCCAGCACAAAGGCTCCGAACGGGAGGCACGTTCGACGATAGCCAGCGCTCCCGGTGTGAGCCACCCCCGGGTGGCGGCAACGGCCAGCACCGCGGTCAGCTCGGTCCCGGCCAGCGCGTAGGGCGGGTCGGCGAACAGCACGTCGTAGGGCTCGTCGCCGGGGGGCAGGCCCCGGTCCAGGAGGCGTTCGACCCGGTCCTGGACCAGGTGGCCGCCGGCCAGCCCGACCGTGCGGAGGTTGGCCCGGATGGCCTCGGCCGGCCGCGGGCCGGCCTCGACCAGCAGGGCGTGCCCGGCGCCGCGGGACAGGGCCTCCAGGCCGGCCGCGCCCGAGCCCGCGTACAGGTCGAGCACGCGCGTGCCCTCGAACGAGCCCAGCACCGAGCCCGCCGCCGCGAACATGGCCTCGCGGACCCGGTCGCCGGTGGGGCGGGTGGTGCGGCCCTTGGGCACCGCGAGCTGGCGGCCCCGGGCCTGGCCGGCGATCACGCGCGTCATGTCTTCAAGTGTGCCCGCTCGGGGCGCTGGCGCGGACGGCTGTCGGCGGCTCGTCGTAGGCTCGGGGCATGTGCCGGAGCATAAAAACCCTGCGTGAGCCCTACACCGAGGGCGCCACCGTCGACGACATGCACGCCGCGGCCCTGCAGTACGTGCGGAAGGTGAGCGGGTTCCGCACCCCGGCCGCGCACAACGCGGACGCCTTCAACGCGGCCGTGGAGGCCGTCACCGAGGCGACCCGGGCGCTGCTGGACCAGCTCGAAGTCCGGGGCGCCCCCGCCCGGGCCTAGCGCCCGGGCCTAGCGGCGCGACGGGAGCGGCGGCTCCGGGCCCGCGAGCAGGGCGTCGTCGTAGTGGATCCTGGCCCGGGGCAGCCCGGCCATGACCAGCATCCGCAGTGACTCCCGCACCATCGCGGCCGGCCCGGCCAGGTAGGCCTCGCACTCGCGGTGCGGCAGGTACCGGGCCGCGACCCGGCCCACGTTGCCCTGCATGCCGTCGAACGCGCGGTCGTCGGAGGTCACCGGGATGACCTGCAGGCCGGGCCAGGCGTCGGCCAGCCGCCACAGATCGTCCAGGTCGTAGAGCTCGGCCCGCCGCCGGGCGCCGCAGAACAGGTGGATCCGGCGCGGCCGGGCCGACGAATCCCGCACCGCCTGCTCCACGATCGCCTTGATCGGGGCCAGCCCGGTTCCCCCGGCCACGCAGACCAGGTCCCGGTCCGCCGCCGGGGCCAGCGTCATCGTGCCCAGGGGCGGCCCCAGGGTCAGCTGCGACCCGGGCTCGCAGTGGTGCACCAGCGCGTTGCTGACCCAGCCGCCCGGGATGGCCTTGACGTGCAGCTGGACCAGACCGTCCTCCCGGGGGCGGCCCGCGATCGAGTAGGGCCGCCACACCCGCGGCCACCGTGGGTGCTGCACGGTGACGTGCTGGCCGGCCTCGAACCGCAGCCCCTGGTCGAGCCCGATCGTGAGCACGGCCAGGCCCGGGAAGCGTTCCTCGACGCTGACGACCTCGGCCGGCCAGAACGGCGGCGTCGAGGCGGACGCCTCCTCCGCGGCCTCGATCATCAGCGCCGACAGGACCGCGTAGGCGTCCGTCCAGGCCTGCTCGGCCGCGGGGGTGAAGGCCGGGCCCGCGAACCGGCGCAGGGTGGCCAGCAGGGCCGCCCCGACCGTCTCGTACATGGCGGCGTCCACGCCGTACTTGCGGTGGTCCCGGCCCAGCTGGGCCAGGTAGGTGGCCATCTCGTCGGGGGTGCTGAGGCTCTCCACGATCTGGACCAGCGCCTTGACCAGCCGGTCGCGCTGAGCGTTCATGGCCGGCGGGAACAGGTTGCGCAGCCGGGGCTGGCGGGCGAACAGCTGGCCGTAGAAGTAGCCGGGCACCGCGTCCCCGGCTTCGGCCACGATCGCGAACGTCGACCGGATGGCGGCCACGGCTGGTTCGTTCAGTTCCGGGGCCGCCGCGGCGGCCGCCTCCGGCGCGTCGGTGGCGGCCGCGGCCGGGGCCGGGGCGGCCGCGGCCGCTGGGGCCGCTGGGGCCGGCTGGTCCGGGGCGGGGGCGTCAGCTAAAGGGGCGGCGACGGTCTCCGGGCGGGGGGCCAGGGCCAGCAGGCCGTCCCGGACCCGGGCCAGCACGTGCCGGTCCACCCGCCGGCCCCGCAGATGCCACCAGGCCAGCGGGGTCTGCTCGGCCGCGGGCTCGGGCCGCGGAGCCGGAACGTCGTGGAGCAAGCCGGTGCGAGCCATAGGCCTCTTCCCCCTTGAAGGCATCACCGCTGCCCGCGCTCGTCACGCAGACAATCCGTAAAGTCACAATATGTAGCAGACCATCAGCGGGGTAAGAGGCTGGATCGCATTTTCTCGTGCAATTGCAGACCAGGGCGGCGGCCGCGGGGCGGTGGCGGCCGCGGTCAGGTCTTGTCCAGGAACTCGGCCCGCTGCGGGCCGAGCAGGTCGGCGATGGCCTCGGCCAGGGGCTCGTGGCTGGTCAGGCCGGGGTCCTCGGCGACCACGGCGGCGGCCTCCTCCCGGGCCTGGCGGATGAGGTCCTCGTCGGCCAGCAGGCTGAGCAGCTTGAGGCTGGACCGCCGGCCGGCCTGGGTGGCGCCGAGCACGTCACCCTCCCGGCGCTGCTCCAGGTCCAGCCGGGACAGGCTGAACCCGTCCAGGGTGGCGGCCACCGCGTCCAGCCGCTCCCGGGCCGGGCTGCCCGCCTCGGCCTCGGTGACCAGCAGGCACAGCCCGGGCTCGCGGCCCCGGCCGACCCGGCCCCGCAACTGGTGCAGCTGGGACACGCCGAACCGGTCGGCGTCCATGACCACCATGACGGTGGCGTTGGGCACGTCCACGCCGACCTCGATGACGGTGGTGGCGACCAGCACGTCCAGGTGGCCCTCGGTGAACGCGCGCATGGCCCGTTCCTTGTCGTCGGCGGGCATCCGGCCGTGCAGCACGGCCACCCGCAGCCCGTTCAGCGGCCCCTCCTCCAGGGCCGGGGCCACGTCCAGCACGGCCAGCGGCGGCCGGCGGCTGGTGGTCTCCTCGGCGCCGTCCTCCGGCGGCTCCTCGCTCTCGTCGCCGGAGTCGGCGTCGCCGCTGCCGACCCGGGGGCAGACCACGTAGGCCTGGCGACCCTGGCTGACCTCCTCCCGGATCCGGGTCCAGGCCCGGTCCAGGAAGTGCGGCTTGTCCGCGGGCACCACGTGCGAGGCGATCGGCGACCGGCCCGACGGCAGCTCGGTCAGGGTCGAGGTCTCCAGGTCGCCGTAGACGGTCATGGCCACCGTGCGCGGGATCGGGGTGGCCGTCATGACCAGGACGTGCGGGCGGCCGCCGGCCGCCTTCTCACGCAGCGCGTCCCGCTGCTCGACACCGAACCGGTGCTGCTCGTCGATCACGATCAGGCCCAGGTCGCTGAACCGGACCTGGTCCTCCAGCAGGGCGTGGGTGCCGATGACGATGCCGGCGTCGCCGGTGAACACGTCGGTCAGGGCCTCACGCCGGGCCGCGGTACCCATGGACCCGGTCAGCAGCGCGACCCGGGTGGCGGTGTCGGCCGCGCCCAGCCGGCCCGCCTGGCCGAGCGGCCCGAGCATGGCGCTGATCGAGCGGTGGTGCTGCTGGGCCAGGACCTCGGTGGGCGCCAGCAGCGCGGCCTGGCCGCCGGCGTCGATGACCTGGAGCATGGCCCGGACCGCGATCACGGTCTTGCCCGAGCCGACCTCGCCCTGCAGCAGCCGGTGCATGGGGAACGCGCAGGCCAGGTCGGCCGAGATGGTCTCCCCGGCCGAGCACTGGCCCGCGGTCAGGCTGAACGGCAGCCTGCGGTCGAACGCCTCGGCCAGGCCCCCGGACAGCAGCGGCCGCGGGGTGGCCGGGAGCGCCGCCGCCGCGTGCCGCCGCTGGGCCAGCGCGGCCTGCAGCACGAAGGCCTCGTCCCACTTGAGCCGGTGCCGGGCCTTGCGGTAGTCGTCGGCGTTCTCCGGCCGGTGCACGCCGTGGATGGCCTCGGACAAGCTGGTCAGCTCGTGCTGGGCGCGCAGTTGCTCCGGCAGCGGGTCCTCGGTCACGTCCAGGGTGTCGAGCACGGTGCGGACCGACCGGGCGATCTGCCAGGAGGAGATCTTGGCGCTGGCCGGGTAGACCGGGATCAGCTCGGCGGCGTAGCCCGCGGCGTACTCGGTGGCCTGGCCGCTGGCGGTGGCCGCGGTCGGCAGCATTTCGCAGTCCGGGTGGACCAGCTGCCGCTTGCCGCGGAACGACGACACCGTGCCCGCGAACAGGCCCAGCCCCTCCTGGCGCAGCAGCTTCTGCCAGTAGCCCGCCTTGTGGAAGAACATCAGCGTCAGCCGGGCCGTGCCGTCGGTGACGATGACCTCCAGCCGGTCGCCCCGGCGGCCGCCCATGGGGATCTTGCGGACCGTCGCCACCTTGGCCAGCACGGTGACGTGCTCGCCGTCGCGCAGCGAGGACAGCTCGGTCAGCTCGCCCCGGCTGGCGTACCGGCGGGGGTAGTGCCGCAGCAGGTCGCCCACGGTCTCCATGTCGAAGGCGTCGTGCAGAACCTTGGCCGTCCTGGCGCCCAGCACCCGCTCCAGCGGATCACGCACGGTCGTCATAGGGGCAGGATAGAATCGGCCACGGACAGAAACGTGCCGTCGGCCCAGTTCGCGTCCTTGCGTTTCGTTGGATATCCTCTGACGGCTGCTCCCTTGGTGTGAGCGGCCATCAACCCTCATCGACTTTGGAGTGACCCGTGGCTTCCGTCTGCGACGTATGCGGCAAGGGGCCGGGCTTCGGCAACAACATCTCGCACTCGCACCGCCGCACCCGCCGCCGTTGGAACCCGAACATCCAGACCGTCCGGGCCAAGGTCGGCCAGGGCACGCCGAAGCGCATGAACGTGTGCACGTCGTGCATCAAGGCCGGCAAGGTCAGCCGCTAACGGTCTCGTTCCACCCAACCCGGGCGCTGTCGTGGCGTCCGGGTTATTTGTGTGCTGTTAACCCTTTGGTGGTTTCCGGGCCGCTGGCTAGGATGAAGCCAGCATGTGGTTGCGCCTAGGGTTCCGGCCGCGGTCCGCCTGAGCACGATTCAGCAACACGGTTCGCCACAATCAGGACCGCGGCGACTGGACCGAGCGGCGCCACGATGCGGCGGCCCGTCGTCCCGGCCACCGCAGGCGACACCTGACGGGATAAAAGCCCTGAGGGCTCCTATTTCGCATGCCCCGCTCCGGCGGGGCGGCCCCGAGGAGCCTTCCGATGAGCTTTGCCGCCGGCGCGTCCCCCTTCATCCTGGCCACCACGCTGAGCGCGGCCGTGGCCCACGCGACCTGGAACTCGATCGCCCACGGCATCAAGGACAAGCTGGTCTCGTTCACCCTGGTCAGCCTGGGCGGCCTGATCTGCGCGGTGCCGCTGCTCGTGCTGGGGGCCACCCCGTCCAGCCGCGCCTGGGGCTACCTGGGCGTCTCGGTCCTGCTGCACATCACCTACACGGTGCTGCTGATGGCCTCGTACCGGCTGGGCGACTTCAGCCAGACCTATCCCCTGGCCCGCGGCACGTCACCGCTGGTGGTGCTGGCCCTGGCCGCGGCGTTCGCCGGGGAGACCCCCGGCCCGGGCCAGTTCGCCGGGGTGGCCCTGATCTGCCTCGGGCTCGGCAGCCTGGTGCTGTCCGGCCGCAAGAACGGCGGGTACGACAAGCGGGCGGTGCTGGCCGCCCTGGCCACCGGCCTTTCCATCGCCGGCTACACCACCGTGGACGGCCTCGGGGTCCGGCTGTCGCACAGCGTGCTCGGCTACATCGGCTGGCTGATGGTGCTGGAGACCGCGCCCTGGCCGTTCGTGGCGCTGGCCATCCGCCGTCGCCAGCTGCTGCCCGCGCTGCGGCCGGTGTGGCCCATCGGCCTGCTCGGGGGCGGGCTGTCGGTGCTGGCCTACGGCCTGGTGCTGTGGGCCCAGACCCGGGGGGCGCTGGCCACGGTGGCCGCCTTGCGCGAGTCTTCCATCGTGGTGGCGGCGGTGATCGGCAGCGTGTTCTTTCACGAGAAGTTCGGCTGGGTGCGGCTCGTGGCCGCCGTCTGCGTCACCGCCGGTATCGCGGTCCTGTATCTGACCTGACCGCCGTGGGGCGCTTGGCTCGCGGCGGGACTGCCAGGCGTGGTCGACCGGGCCGATGCCGGAGCCGAGCGGGAACCCGGCCCGGATCGCGCCGGTCACGTAGTCGCGGGCCTGGGCCACCGCGGCCGGGACGTCCTCCCCCAGCGCCAGGTAGGACGCGATGGCCGAAGCCAGCGTGCACCCCGTCCCGTGCGTGTGCGGGGTCGCGATCCGCTCGCCCACGAACCGCCAGGCGCGGTCGCCGTCCCAGAGCAGGTCGATCGGGTCCCCGGCCAGGTGGCCGCCCTTGATCAGCACGTACTTGGGGCCGAGGGCCTTGATGGCCTCGGCCACGGTCAGCATGCTGTCCTCGTCCATGGCCTTGGTCCCGGTCAGCTGCTCGGCCTCGTCCAGGTTCGGGGTGACCACGGTGGCCAGCGGCAGCAGGGCGTCGCGCAGGCTGTCCCCGGCGCCCTCCATCAGCAGCGAGTGCCCGTGCTTGGACACCGCCACCGGGTCCACCACCAGCGGGGCCGGGATGGCCCCCACCACCTCGGCCACCACGCCGACGATGCCGCTGGAGGCCAGCATCCCGGTCTTCACCGCCTGGACCGGGATGTCGGTGAGGATCGAGTACAGCTGCTCGCGCACGGCGTCGGGCGGCAGGTCCCAGAAGTTCTGCACGCCGACCGAGTTCTGGGCGGTGACCGCGGTGACCACGCTCATGCCGTGCACGCCGAGGGCCTGCATGGTCTTGAGGTCGGCCTGGATGCCCGCGCCCCCGCACGAGTCCGATCCGGCGATGGTCAGCACGCACGGCGGGGTGGGCGTGAGCGGCGGCCGGGACATGGGTTCCACACTAAGACCGGGCGCAAGTGCGGGCCGCCCGAGGGTCAGCGCCGGCTGGCGGGCGGCCCCATCGGTCAGCGGAAGTGCCGCCAGCCGGCTGATCCCTCGTACGGGCGCCCGTCGACGAGGACACCCTCACCGGCCCGGACCTCGCCGATGACCCGCCAGCGGTTCGGCAGCCGGGTCCCGGGCGGGAACGTGGCCACCAGCGAGTGATCTTCGCCGCCGGTCAGCGCCCAGTCCAGCGGGTCCCCGCGGCCGAGGGCTTCGGCCGCCGGTTCGAGCGGCCCGATGTCCAGGGCTCCGCTGTTGATATCGAAGGCTGCGTGGCTGGCGTCCGAGATATGACCGAGGTCGGCCAGCAGGCCGTCACTGACGTCCATCAGCGCGGTGGCCCCGAGCCGGGCCGCCTCGGGCCCGGCGTCATAGGGCGGCATGGGCCGCAGGTGGGCCTGGACCAGACCGGCCGGTTCCCGGCGGCCCGCCTCCAGCAGGGCCAGCCCGGCCGCCGAACGGCCCAGCGGCCCGGCCACGGCCAGCACGTCGCCGGGCCGGGCCCCGCCCCGGGTCACCGGGGCCCGGCCCTGCAGGTCACCCAGCCCGGTCACGGCCAGCAGCACGGCCTCGAAGCTGGCCGTGTCCCCGCCGGCCACGGTGGCTCCGGCCCGGGCGGCCTCGGCGGCCAGGGCCGCCGACAGGTCCAGCGCCCAGGACGACGGCAGTTCGGGCGGGGCCGCGAACGCCACCAGCAGCGCGGTCGGCACCGCGCCCATGGCGGCCACGTCGGCCAGGCTGCGCACGGCGGCCCGGTGCCCGATGTCGCCCGGCCCGGCCCAGTCCCGCCGGAAGTGCCGTCCCTCGAGCAGGAAGTCGGTGGTGGCGACCACCCGGCCATCCGGGGCGGCCAGCACGGCGGCGTCATCCCCGATGCCCACCTCGGTCCCCGGGCCGGCCGGCAGCCGCGCGGCCAGCTGCCCGATCAAGCCGAACTCGCCCAGCTCGCCCAGGCTCGGTGTGGCGTCCCCGCTGGTCACGTCGGTGGCCTCGCGGTTTCCGGTGCCGATGCTGCCCTCCCGCGGAATTCGGTCGATCTCACCCTGTGAGGGATCTTGCGCCCTAAGGTAGCGTGGCCTCTCCGGGTCGTATTTCACCGTCGAACTCTGTGCCCCTGGAGGACCCCATGGTTCAGGCCTACATCCTGGTCCAGACGGAGGTCGGCAAGGCCGCCGATGTCGCCAAGCAGATCGCCGCTATCTCCGGGGTCACCCAGGCCGAGGATGTGACCGGCCCCTACGACGTCATCGTCCGCGCCGAAGCCAACAACGTCGACGAACTCGGCCGCCTGGTCGCGGGCGGCATCCAGTCCGTCGAGGGCATCACCCGCACCCTCACCTGCCCCGTGGTCTACATCTGACCCCTCCGGCCTACGCTGGGCCCATGGCTCCCAGACCGCGGTCGGCTGAGTACTTCGACGGCTGGTACGCGAACCAGGCGGCCGCGCCGACGGTGGCCGGCATCATGAACCGGCACATGGGCTTCCCGCCCGGCACCCAGGCCGGCGTGGTGACCGCGGCGGCGATCCCGGAGCTGACCGGTGAGCTCCGGCTCAAGCCCGGGAGCACGCTGCTCGACCTGGCCTGCGGCCGGGGCGCCTACGGCCTGCTGATCGCCCAGGCGACCGGGGCGTCCCTGATCGGGGTGGACTTCTCGGCGGAGGCCGTGGCCGAGGCGCGGGAGCAGGCGGCCCGGATGGGCGGGCCCGACGCGACCTTCCAGGTGGGCGAGCTCACGGCGACCGGGCTGCCCGGGGCCAGCGTCGAGGCCGTGCTGTGCACCGACGCCATCCAGTTCCCGGACGAGCCGCCGGCGGCCTACGGCGAGATCCGCCGGGTCCTCAAGCCCGGGGGCCGGGTCGTTCTGACCTGCTGGGAGGCGGTGGACCGGGCCGACGAGCGGGTCGGGGTCCGGATCCGCCGGGCCGACCTGGCCGGCGGCCTCCGGCAGGCGGGCTTCACCGATATCGAGGTCCGCGACCGTCCGGCCTGGCTGGCGGCCGAGCACGCGCTGTGGGAAGAGGCCGTCACCCTCGATCCGGGCGACGACCCCGCGCTGCGGTCGTTCCACGACGAGGGGGTCAGGTCCCTGGAGTGGTCCGGCCTGCTCCGCCGGGTCCTGGCCGTGGCGACCAGCCCCCAGTAGCGCCGGTCCTCCGGGCGCTCCGGGCGCTCCGGGGCGCCGGACCCGGGGGCGGCTTCAGCCGGCCGCGCGGAGGAGGTCGGCGGCGACCGCCGAGGTGCGGGCGCCCAGGCCCAGGCGGGCGGCGTCGCGCAGATCCTGGGCCGTGTCCACGTCCCGGCGCAGCCCCGTGATCCCCGGCAGCAGCAGTTCGGCGGCGCCCTGGGCCACGTGCCGGAAGCGCGAGTCCGGGCCGAACGCGGGCCGGAACCCGGCCCCGGGGCCGGCCGCGTACAACGTGGTGCCCGACCCCTGAAGGTCCGGCACGAAGGCCTCCGGCCAGGACGCGGCGGCCCGCAGCGCGGCGGAAATCTCGTCCGGCCGCAGCGCCGGGAGGTCCCCGGACAGGGCGGCCACCCCCGACCCCGGCCACTGGCGGGCGGCGCAGGAGGCCCCGAACACCAGGGCCTCGTTCAGCCCGGCCTGCGGCTCGTCCGGCACAACGGTGATACCGAGCCCCGCCAGTTCGCGGGCCGCGACCGGGTCGTCGGTCACCGCGATCACCTGCTGGCCCACCGGCGACGCGACCACCGCGCTGATGGTGTCCGCGACCATGGCCAGGGCCAGTTCGGCCCGGCGCGAACCGGCCAGGGGGGCGATCCGGGACTTGGCCCGGGCAAGTACCTTGACGGGGACCACCACCGCCCACGGGAACCGGGCATCATCAGACATACGAGTGATCCTGCCTCGACATCGAACCACCTCAACCAGGAGACTGACCTGATGAAGATCGGAAGCCTCGCGCCATGACCAAGCCGGAGCGAAGCTACTCACCCGGCCTGCGGGTCATCACCGGGCGGGGGCTGCGCATAGTGCTGGCCGTCCTCATGAAGCATGAACAGCGCGGCCGGGAGAACCTTCCCCGGACCGGCGGCGTGATCCTGGCTCCCAACCACCTGTCCTACGCCGACTGGGCCGCGGTCGCGGTGTTCAGTTACGACGGGGGCCGCTTCCCCGTGTTCCTCATCAAGTCTTCCGTCTTCAACGTCAAAGTCATCGGCCCATTCCTGCGCAAGCTCGGTGAGCTCCCCGTTTACCGTAACCGCAACGACGCCGCGCTGGTGCTCAAGCAGGCCGAGGACGCGCTGCGGGACGGCCAGTGCGTGATCGTTTACCCGGAAGGCACCGCTTCGCGCGACCCGGACCTGTGGCCGATGGTGGGCAAGACCGGCGCGGCCCGGCTGGCCCTCAAGACCGGGGTGCCGGTCATCCCGATCGCGCAGTGGGGTGCCCACGAGGTGCTGCCCTACGGCACGACCAAGCCGCGGCTGTGGCCGCGCAAGCGGGCCCGGCTGGTGGCCGGGCCGGCCGTGGACCTGTCCGCGTTCGAGGGCAAGCCGCTGACCGCGACCACGCTGCGGGCGGCCACCGCGGCGATCATGGCCGACGTGACCAGCCTGCTGACCGGGCTGCGCCCGGGGACCCCGCCGGCCGTCCCGTTCGACCTGGACGCGGCCCGCAAATCCGCCGTCAAGCCGGCCGAACCGGCCGAGGCGATTGAGCCGAACCGGCCGAGGCGATTGAGCCGAGCCGAGCCGGCCGAGCCGGGCGACAGCAGCGCCGCGCCAGGCCCGGAGACGGAGACGCGCCCGACGTGAAGGCGGCCATCATGGGGGCCGGGTCGTGGGGCACGGTCTTCGGCCAGGTGCTGTGCGACGCCGGGACGCCGGCCGTGCTGTGCAGCCGCCGGCCCGAACTGGCCCGGGTCATCAACGAACGGCAGGAAAACCCGGACTACCTGCCAGGCATCGCGCTGACGCCCGCGCTGCGGGCGGTGGCCGACCCGGCCGAGGCGCTGGGCGGCGCGGATCTGGTGGTGTTCGCGGTGCCGGCCCAGACGCTGCGGGAGAACCTGCGGCGCTGGGCGCCGCTGATCCCGCCCGGCGCGCAGTTCGTCAGCCTGATCAAGGGCATCGAGGTCGGCACGACCAAGCGGATGAGCGAGGTCATCGGCGACGTCCTGGACGTGCCCGCCGGCCGGATCAGCGTCATCTCCGGGCCCAACCTGGCCCGGGAGATCGCCCAGCGGCAGTACGCCGCGACCGTGGTCGCCTGCCCCGACGAGGCCACGGCCCAGGAGCTGCAGAAGGCCTGCCACACCCGGTACTTCCGGCCCTACACCAACACCGACGTGACCGGGACCGAGCTGGGCGGTGCGGTCAAGAACGTGATCGCGCTGGCCGTGGGCATGGCGGTGGCCATCGGGCTGGGCGACAACACCCAGGCCATGCTGATGACCCGGGGCCTGGCCGAGATCGCCCGGCTGGGCACCGCGCTGGGGGCCGACCCGCAGACCTTCGCCGGGCTGGCCGGGCTGGGCGACCTGGTCGCGACCTGCGGGTCCCCGCTGTCCCGGAACCGCACCTTCGGCGAGAACCTGGGCCGGGGCATGTCGGTGGCCGAGGCTTCGTCAATGAACGGCCAGATCGCCGAAGGTGTGAAATCGTCGGAGTCCGTGCTGGCGCTGGCGCGAGCCCAGCGCGTGGAGATGCCGATCACCGAGGTCATGACCGCGGTCATGCACGAGGGCCTGCCGGTGACCGAGGCGGCGACGCTGCTCGCGTCCCGCTCGGCGAAGCCGGAGCGGTACGGGTCCGAAAGGTGACGTTGTGGACGTAGTGCGCAGGCAACTGGGCGAGAACACCCGCGCGGTGCATCTCCCGCCGGCGCCCGTGCCCGAGCAGGAGCCGCTCGGTACCCCGGTGTACCGGACGTCGGCGTTCGCGTTCAACACCAGCGACGAGTACGCCGCGGTGCTGAACGACGAGAAGCCCGGCTACAGCTACAGCCGGGTCGACAACCCGACCGTGGACAGCTTCGCCCGGGCCATGGCCGCGCTGGAGGGCCCCAACCTGCCGACCTGGCCCGCGGCCCAGGCGTTCTCGTCGGGCATGGCCGCGATCAGCACCGTGTTCCTGGCCTTCGCCCGCACCGGGGCCCACGTGGTCGCGTCGGCCGCGCTGTACGGGGGCACCTACAGCTTTCTGCGCAACGTGGCGGCCCGGTTCGGGGTGGAGACCGACTTCGTCGACGTGACCGACCTGGACGCGGTCCGGGCCGCCATGCGCCCGAGCACCCGCATCCTGTACGCGGAGACCATCGCCAACCCGACCACGGCCGTGGCCAACCTGCCCGCGCTGGCCTCGCTGGCCCACGAGACCGGGGCGCTGTTCGTGGTGGACTCCACGCTGGCGCCGCCGGTGGTGTGCCGTCCGCTGGAGTACGGGGCTGATCTGGTCCTGCACTCGGCGACCAAGTACATCGGCGGGCACTCCGACGTCACCGGGGGTGTGGTCACGGGCCGGGGCGACCTGATCAGCCGGGTCCGGCAGGTGCGGGTCGACACCGGCGGGTCGATGGCCCCGGACGAGGCGTTCCTGCTCCGCCGGGGCCTGGAGACGCTGCCGGTGCGGGTCCGCCGGCAGTGCTCGACCGCGATGATGTTCGCGGCCACGATCTCCCGGCACCCGAACGTGTGCCGGGTCGACTACCCCGGCCTGGTTCAGCACCCGGGGCACGCGCTGGCCCGCCGGCTGTTCGACGCCGGGCCGGAGGGCGGCCGGTACGGCGCGATCGTCACCGTGACCACCCACGGCGGCCGGGAGGCCGGGATGGCGTTCGCCGACCGGCTGCGGATCGCCCGCATCGCCCCGTCCCTGGGCGGCACGTACACCAAGGTCAGCCACGCCGCGTCGACCACGCACCGGCAGCTGGACGCCCGCGCGCTGGAGAGTGCGGGGATCGACCCGGGCGCGGTACGGTTCTCCATCGGACTCGAGGACGCGGAAGACCTCATCTCCGACGCCTACGTGGCCCTGGACTCGCTGGGCCGCGCCTGATCGGGCGGCACTGACTGGACGGGAGCGGAGGAACAGCGTGAACGAGCAACGCAAGATCCGGGTGGCCGTGGTCTTCGGCGGCCGCAGCTCCGAGCATTCGATCTCCTGCGCCAGCGCCGCTCACGTGCTGCCCGCCTTCGATCCGCAGCGGTACGAGATCGTGCCGATCGGCATCACCCAGGACGGCCGCTGGCTCGAGGTCGCGGCCCGCCCGGACCAGCTGTCCATCGGCGGCGACGGCGAGCTGCCCTCGGTCGAGGCGCTGGCCGGGCCGGGCGCCGAGATCGTGGCCCGCCCCGGCGGCGACAGCGGCGTGCTGACCGTGCTGAGCCCGGGGGACGTGCCCCGCGACCTCGGCACGGTCGACGTGGTGCTGCCGCTCCTGCACGGCGCCTACGGCGAGGACGGGACGATCCAGGGCCTGCTGGAGATGACCGGGGCCCGGTACGCGGGCGCGGGCGTGTTCGCCAGCGCGGCCGGCATGGACAAGGAGTACATGAAGCTGGTCTTCACCGCCTACGGGCTGCCCATGGGCCCGTACGTGGTGGTCCGCGACCGGGACTGGACCGGGACCGCGGGCGCGCCGGGCCAGGAACGCAAGCGGGTGCTGGACGAGATCGCCGAGCTGGGCTGGCCGGTGTTCGTCAAGCCCGCCCGCGGCGGCTCCAGCGTGGGCACGTCCAAGGCGCACGATCTGGCCGAGCTGGAACGGGCCATCGAGCTGGCCCGGGAGCACGACCCCAAGGTGCTGGTCGAGGCGGCCATCGACGGCCCCGAGGTCGAGTGCGCGGTGCTGGAAGGCGTGGACGGCGGGCCGCCCGAGGCCAGCCTGCCCGGGCAGGTCATGGTGGGCGGGGGCGCGGACTTCTACGATTTCCAGGCCAAGTACCTGGCCGATGGCACGCACATGGTGATCCCGGCCCCGATCCCGGACGCCGCCATCGCCGAGGTCCGGCGCCTGGCCGGCCTGGCCTTCGACGCGATCTCCTGCGAGGGCCTGGCCCGGGTCGACTTCTTCTACACCCCCGACGGCCGCGTCATGGTCAACGAGATCAACACCATGCCCGGCATGACCCCCGCCTCCGGCTTCCCCAAGATGTGGGCCGCGACCGGCCTGCCCCTCCCGGAGTTGATGGATCGCATCGTGGCGACGGCCCTGAACAAGCGCCCCGGCCTGAGGTAAGCGCGGCCAGAGCGAGACCTAACCCAAGCCGGTCGCGGACTGCGGCGAGCGGTCTGACCGAGCGAACCAGGCTGTCGTTGGCCTTCAGCGAGTGCTGCGTTCCACAAGGCGTTCCCGAACCGGGACAGCGACGCAGGCGGCGCGGGCGGCCAAGGGCCGTCCGCGCCGCGCTGGGGAGCCGTCGTCTTCTCGAAAGGTTGTTACTTACTTACTTACTTGTTGTCGCCGTTCACAAGGGCCTTGAAGTCCGCGCCGGGGCGGAACTTCGGCACCGACGACTTCGGCACCTGGATGGTGGCCCCGGTGGCGGGGTTGCGAGCGGTCCGAGCCGGACGCTCGCTCTTCTCGAAAACACCGAAACCGGTGATCGCGACCTTGTCACCCTTGGCCACGGCGTCCTGGATCGTGTCGAGGACGGCATTCACGGCCTCGGTCGCGGACTTCTTGTCGCCCAGCCGACCGGAGATCGCGTCAATCAGATCACGCTTGTTCATATTCCACTCCTGCGGTTCCCCCACGGGAGGCCGCGCGCACAAAGCACCCGAGACGCGCGACCTCTGACCTGCCCGAAAGTAGGCGATCCAGCGCCGTTACACAATAACCATGGCCAACATTCCCGGGCGTGTCGGCCAGGCAGCAGACCAGAACTACGCTGTCAGCGCGCTGAGATAGTTATATATCTTATGTAACCGTTGGTAACTGGGCCAAAACTGACCATAATTTCGGACGATTATTTAAACGTCAGAAAATGACCAGATCTACACTATCGGCGCGTAATAGGCTTGTAGCTGTACGTAACTGACTTTTGGGTCTTCGCTGGCAGAAGCCTCAGGCGGTCACCGGCAGCCAGCCCGGCCGGCTGGCTTCGAAGGTCGCGATGTCGTCCGCGTGCCGGAGGGTGAGCCCGATGTCGTCCAGGCCCTCCATCAGCCGCCAGCGGGTGTAGTCGTCGATCTCGAACGGGGCTTTGACCCCGGCATCAGCGTGACGCACCTCACGAGCTTCGAGATCCACGGTGATCTCGGCGGCCGGGTCGGTCTCGGCCGCGTCCTGCAGGGCGGTCACGGCGTCCTCGGGCAGCCGGACCGGCAGCAGCCCGGCCTTGGTGGCGTTGTTGCGGAAGATGTCCCCGAACCGGGGCGCGATCACGACCCGGAACCCGTAGTCGACCAGCGCCCACACCGCGTGCTCGCGGGACGAGCCGATGCCGAAGTCGGTCCCGGCCACCAGCACGGTGGCGCCGTCGTAGGCGGGCTGGTTGAGCACGAACGACGGGTCCTCACGCCAGGCGGCGAACAGGCCGTCCCCGAACCCGGCCCGGCTGACCCGCTTGAGGTACTCGGCCGGGATGATCTGGTCGGTGTCCACGTTGCTCCGCCGCAGCGGCAGCACGCGCCCGGTGTGCGAGATGAATGGCTCCATGGTCTTGCCTCCTTGGATGAACTGTGGCGGTCAGAGCTGGGCGGGGGTGGACAGGTGGCCGGTGACGGCGGTGGCCGCGGCGACCTCGGGTGAGACCAGGTGGGTCCGGCCGCCCTTGCCCTGACGTCCCTCGAAGTTGCGGTTCGAGGTGGAGGCGCTCCGCTCCCCCGGCGACAGGGTGTCCGGGTTCATGCCCAGGCACATCGAGCAGCCCGCGGCCCGCCACTCGGCTCCGGCCGCCTTGAACACCTCGTCCAGGCCTTCCTGCTCGGCCTGGGCCCGCACCGCCATCGAGCCGGGCACGACCAGCATGCGCAGGCGGTCGTGGACCTTCCGGCCCTCGATGATCCCGGCGGCGGCCCGCAGGTCCTCGATCCGCCCGTTGGTGCAGGAGCCCACGAACACCGTGTCCACCGTGATGTCGGTGAGCGGAGTGCCCGGGGTCAGGTCCATGTAGCGCAGGGCCCGCTCGGCCGCGGCCCGCTCGTCCGGGTTGGCCAGGTCGGCCGGGTCGGGCACCGAGGCGGCCAGCGGCAGGGCCTGACCGGGGTTGGTCCCCCAGGTCACGTAGGGGGTGAGCTGGGTCGCGTCCAGCGTGACCTCATGGTCGAAGGTCGCGTCGGGGTCGGTGGGCAGCGACCGCCAGTAGTCCACGGCCTTGTCCCAGTCCTCGCCCTGGGGCGCGTGCGGCTTGCCCTTCAGGTAGGCGAAGGTGGTCTCGTCCGGCGCCACCAGGCCGGCCCGGGCGCCCGCCTCGATCGACATGTTGCAGACGGTGAGGCGGCCCTCCATGGACAGGCTGCGGATGGCCTCGCCGCGGTACTCGATGATGTAGCCCTGGCCGCCGCCGGTGCCGATCTGGGCGATGATGGCCAGGATCAGGTCCTTGGCCGTGACCCCGGCCGGCAGCTGGCCGTTCACGGTCACCGCCATGGTCTTCGGGCGGATCTGCGGCAGGGTCTGGGTGGCCAGCACGTGCTCGACTTCGCTGGTGCCGATGCCGAAGGCCAGCGCACCCATGGCCCCGTGGGTGCTGGTGTGCGAGTCACCGCAGACGATGGTCAGGCCCGGCTGGGTCAGCCCCAGCTGCGGGCCGATGACGTGCACGATGCCCTGGCCCGCATCCCCCATCGGGTGCAGCCGGATGCCGAACTCGGCGCAGTTCTTGCGCAGGGTCTCGACCTGGGTCCGGGACACCGGGTCGGTGACCGGGCTGGACGGCCCCTCCAGCGGCACGCCGGGACCGGTGATGCCCGTGGTGGGCACGTTGTGGTCCTCGGTGGCGATGGTCAGCTCGGGGTGGCGTACCGTGCGGTCGGCCAGCCGGAGGCCGTCGAAGGCCTGCGGGCTGGTGACCTCGTGCACCAGGTGCAGGTCGATGTAGAGCAGATCGGGCTCCCCCTCGGCGCTGCGCACCAGGTGGGCGTCCCATATTTTCTCGGCCAGCGTGCGGCCCATCGCGCTCATCTCCCTTTCGGCCCGTTCCCGAGCGTCAGCGTTGGCCTCGGGGGCGTAAGCCCCCCAGACCCCCTGGGGGCTTTCGCCCCCACCAGCGGCGACATCGTCGCGGTGCCCCGATCCGGTTGCGTCTCGAATAACGAGACGGCAGTATCAAGGCATGAACAACTCTAGCGGAGTCGGCGTTCTGGACAAGGCCGTTTCCGTGCTCAATGCCATGGAGACCGGCCCCGCCTCGCTGGCCCAGCTGGTGAGCGCGACCGGGCTGGCCCGGCCCACGGCGCACCGGATCGCGGTCGCGCTGGAGCACCACCGGCTGGTGACCCGGGACGCGCAGGGACGGTTCGTGCTCGGGCCGCGGATCACCGAGCTGGCCGCGGCCGCGGGCGAGGACCGGCTGCTGTCGGTGGCCCAGCCCGTGCTCGGCTACCTGCGCGACGTCACCGGCGAGAGCGCCCAGCTGTACCGGCGCCAGGCCGACCTGCGCATCTGCGTGGCCGCGGCCGAGCGGGCCAGCGGCCTGCGGGACACCGTGCCGGTGGGCACGGCCCTGCCGATGACGGCCGGGTCGGCGGCCCAGATCCTGCTGGCCTGGGAAGACGCCGAGCGGATGCACCGTGGCCTGCGCGGGGCCAAGTTCAGCGCCCCCATGCTGGCCCAGGTCCGCCGCCGCGGCTGGGCGGCCAGCGTGGCCGAACGCGAAGCCGGGGTGGCCTCGGTGTCGGCCCCGGTCCGCGGGGCCGGCGGCCGGGTGGTCGCCGCCATCTCCGTATCCGGGCCCATCGAGCGCCTCACCCGCTCCCCCGGCCGCCTGCACGCCCCGGCCGTGGTCGGCGCCGGCGACAAGATCACCGGGCTCATCAGCTGACTCTGCCCGGGGACCCCCTGGCCCCGGATACGGGGCCCGGACGGGACCCAGCCCGGGCCCGGGCGTCACCGTGCCTCCCGGCCGCCACACCCCTCCCACGGGCTGGCTGGCCGCATGTGCGCAATGGTTCACCGCACCCAGCGGGATGTGCGCAATGGTTCATTGCGCACAAGGCAAAGGGTGCGGCACGGCGACCCGCGTGCCGTTAGACCGGCTAACGGTGACCCCGGTCTGCCGAACTGTTACTTTGCGGGCTTAAGTTAGGCCGCATGAAGGTTGGTGTCGTCAAGGAGGATGCGCCCGGGGAACGACGGGTGGCCCTGGTGCCGGAGACCGTTCCCAAGCTCCAGAGCGCCGGGGCCGAGGTACTGGTGGAGATCGGGCGCGGGCGAGTCGGCGTGGTTCCCGGACAGTGCCTACGCCGCGGCGGGCGCGACCATCGTCAGCGGTCCTGAGCTCTACGACCAGGCCGACGTGATCCTGACCGTCACCCGGCCCAGCGCGGCCACGGTGCCCCGGCTGCACGCCGGCCAGGCCCTGTTCGGCCTGCTGACCCCCCTGAACCACCCGGAGCTGGCCCAGGCCCTGGCCGGCCAGGGCGTCACCGCGGTCAGCCTGGACGGGATACCTCGCACGCTGTCCCGGACCCAGCCCATGGACGCGCTCAGCTCCCAGGCCAACGTGGCCGGCTACAAGGCGGTGCTGGTCGCGGCCGAGACCTACGGGCGCTTCTTCCCGCTGCTGATCACCGCGGCCGGCACCGCCCGCCCGGCCCGGCTGCTGGTGCTGGGGGCCGGGGTGGCCGGGCTGCAGGCCATCGGCACCGCCCGGCGGCTGGGCGCGGTGGTCAGCGGGTACGACGTCCGGCCCGCGACCAGGACCGAGGTCGAGTCGGTCGGGGCCACCTTCATCGAGCTGACCACGGCGGTGTCGGCGGCGGGCGAAGGCGGCTACGCCCGCCAGCTGACCGACGAGGAACGGCGGGCCCAGCAGGACGAGCTGAGCGGCCACATCGCCAAGCACGACATCGTCATCACCACCGCCCAGGTGCCGGGGCGGCGGCCGCCGCTGCTGGTCACCGAGGACGCGCTCAAGGCCATGGGGCCCGGGTCGGTCCTGATCGACATGGGCGCCAGCACGCTGGGCGGCAACGTGGCCGGGTCGGAGCCGGGCCGGACCATCGTGACCGACGAGGGGGTCACGATCATCGGCGCCGACAACCTGCCCGCCAGCGTGCCCACCGCCGCCTCCAACGCCTACTCGCGCAACGTGTCGGCGTTGCTGCTGCACATGATCAGCGACGGCGCGCTGGCGATCGATCTCGGCGACGAGATCCAGGCGGGTGTGGTCATCACCCACGACGGCAAGGTCGTCCAGCAGGCCACGGCGGCCCTGCTGCGGCCCACGAGCGACGGAGAGGCCGATGTCGACGGCACTGGTAACTGACCTCACCATCTTTGTGCTGGCCCTGCTGGTCGGCGTCGAGGTCATCGGCAAGGTCCCGGCGACCTTGCACACCCCGCTGATGTCGGCGGCCAACTCGATCCACGGCATCGTGCTGGCCGGCGCGCTGCTCATCGGGGTCACCGCCGACAACGCGGTCGGCTACATCCTGGCCTTCGTGGCCGCGTTCTTCGCCGCCGCCAACGTGGTCGGCGGGTACGTGGTGACCGGCCGGATGCTGAAGATGTTCCGGCGCAAGACACCAGCCCCGCCCGCCCCCGTCGGCGGCACAGCGGGCGCCACCGCCACCGCGGCCCCGGTGGCGGCCGACGGCGACCGGCCCGCGTCCAACGGCAGGCCCGCGTGACCAGCTTCGCCGCGGTCATCCAGCTGGTCTACGTGCTGGCCGCGGCCTGCTTCGTGATCGGGCTGCACCTGATGAACTCGCCCGCCACCGCCCGGCGCGGCAACCAGGTCTCCACCGCGGGCATGGTCGTGGCGGTGGCGGCCACGCTGGTCCTGCTGATCCACGACGGCACCGTGACCGCGGCCGGCTGGATCGTGCTGATCTGCGGGGCGCTGGCCGGATCGGCCTTCGGCCTGTACTCGGCGCGGACCGTGCAGATGACGGCCATGCCCCAGCTGGTGTCGATGTTCAACGCGGTCGGCGGCGGCGCGGCCGCCCTGGTCGGCATCTACGACTACATCCACACCGAGGGCCTGCCCGGCGGGGTGCTCGGCACCACCACCGTGGCCACCCTGCTGGACGCGATCATCGGCGGGGTCACCCTGTCCGGGTCGATCGTGGCCGCGGGCAAGCTGCAGGGGGTGATCACCGGCCAGCCGGTGGTGTTCCGCGGCAGCCGCCTGATCAACATCGCGCTCGGCGTGGTCATCGTGGGCACGGCCGCGTTCATGCTGGGCACGGCCAGCCTGCCCGCCCTGCTGATCGTGGTGCTGGCGTCGCTGGCGTTCGGGGTGATGATGGTCCTGCCGATCGGCGGGGCGGACATGCCGGTGGTCATCTCGCTGCTCAACGCGTTCACCGGCACGGCCGTGGCCATGGCCGGCATCGTCATCGACAACTGGGCCCTGATCGTGGCCGGGGCGCTGGTCGGCGCGTCCGGCGGCATCTTGACCAAGCTGATGGCCGACGCCATGAACCGGTCGCTGGCCAACATCATCGTGGGCGGGTTCGGTACCGGAGACAGCGCGGTGGCCGTGGCCGGCCCGGGCGGCGACGCCCAGGTGAAGTCGATTCAGGCCGACGACGCCGCGATTCAGCTGGCCTACGCGAGCAAGGTCATCATCGTCCCGGGCTACGGACTGGCCGCCGCGCAGGCCCAGCACGCGGTGGCCGAGCTGGCCAGCCTGCTGGAGGACCGGGGCATCGAGGTCAGCTACGCCATCCACCCGGTGGCGGGCCGGATGCCCGGTCACATGAACGTGCTGCTGGCCGAGGCCAACGTGCCCTATCCGCAGCTCAAGGAGATGGAAGAGATCAACCCCGAGTTCAGCCGGGCTGACGTGTCGCTGGTCATCGGGGCCAACGACGTCACCAACCCGGCCGCCCGCCGGGCCGGCACCGCCATCTCCGGCATGCCCATCCTCGACGTCGACCAGTCCAAGAGCATCATCGTGGTCAAACGCTCGATGGGCACCGGCTACGCCGGCATCGACAACGAGCTGTACACCGACCCCAAGACCAGCATGTACTTCGCCGACGCCAAGACCGCGCTCGGCGATCTCACCGCCGCGGTCAAGACCCTGGTCGCATGACCGGAACATCCTGGCTGCGCGGCCTCGCGCAGCGCGCGGGCACAACCATGATCATTTTCATCGTGGCCCTGGTGGCGGTGGCCGCGGCGGCGGCCGGCCCGATCTACTACTCGGCCGCGCGGACCTCGATCCTGCGCGACACCATCGCCACCCAGCCGGTCACCGGCCGGGGCTACGAGGTCGACGAGACCGGCTCGCTGTCGACCCTGCTCGGCCAGCTGCCCCCGACCCAGCAGCAGCAACTGGACAGCGCGCTCGGCGGGCTGGCCAAGGACAACCTGTTCGGCCCGCCGGTGTACGCGCTGGAAGGCACCCTGCCGCTGCCGCTGTACCAGTCCACCATCCCGCTGGTCTACCGGTCGGCGGTGTGCGGGCACCTGCGGATCAGCGGCCGGTGCCCGACCGCGTCCGGCCAGGTCGTGGTCAGCCGGTCCACGGCCAAGGTGACCGGCTGGCACGTCGGGCAGCAGCTGCACTTCCCCGGTGAGATGCCGCTGACCGTCACCGGCATCTACCGGGTGCCGAACCCGAACGCCGACTACTGGTTCGGCAACGACCCCGGCTCGGCCAACCAGAACACCAACGCCAAGCAGGACAAGTCGCCGCTCCAGACCCTGTACACAGCCCGGTCCACCATCACGAACGGCCCCGCCACGTTCCAGGGCACGGCGGTGGTGGACGAGGTCCTCAACGTCGACCGGGTCAGCGGCGGCCAGGTGAACCAGCTGGGGGCGGCGATGACCGCGTTCAGCCAGGACCCGGCCCTGACCGACGCGCAGATCCTGGTCAGCACGTCCATCCCGGCCACGCTGTCGTCGGTGACGTCCGGCTGGACCACACTGGCCATCCCCATCCTGCTCATCACCCTGCAGCTGCTGGCCCTGTGCCTGCTGCTGCTGTTCCTGGCCGTCACCGACGCCGTCGAGGGACGCGGCGCGGAGATCGCCCTGGCCAAGCTGCGCGGCCGCGGGTCCTGGGCGACCGCGGCCTTCGGGTTGTCCGAACCAATCATCCTGCTGGCCCTGGCCCTGCCCGCCGGCGTGCTGGCCGGGTGGGGAGCCACGACGATCCTGAGCCACCTGCTGCTGCGGCCCGGCACCCCGGTGAACCTGGCCGGGCTGGCCTGGGGTGCGGCCGTGGCCGCCACCCTGGGGGGCCTGGCCGCCGCGGCCCTGGCCGCCCAGCGGACGCTGCGGCGCCCGGTGCTGGAGGAATGGCGGCGTTCCGGCCTGCGGATCACCAGCCGCGGCTGGGTGGCCGACGCGGTACTGGCCACCTTCTCGGTGGCCGGGCTGCTCGAGCTGTACATCTCCGGTCAGGTCAGCTCGGCCAAACCCGGCACGCTCATCCTGCTGGTGCCGGGGCTGCTGGGGCTGACGGTCGCGGTCATCGCCTCCCGGCTGCTGCCGGTCGGCTGCCGGGCCGCCTACACCAGGACCGGCCGGGGCGGCGGCCTCGGCACGTTCCTGGCCATCCGGCACGTGGCCCGCCGTCCCAGCGGCGTGCGGGCCGTGATGGTGCTGGTCACCGCGATCGGCCTGACCACCTTCGCGGTCAGCGCGTGGTCGGTCGGTGACCAGAACCAGCGGCGCGTCGCGGCCACCGACGTGGGCGCCCCGACCGTGCTGACGGTGGACGTCCCGGCCGGGAAGAACCTGAGCACGCTGGTCGACCAGGCCGACCCGAGCGGGCACGAGGCGGCCGCGGTCGACAGCTACACCAGCACGTCCAGCGGCAGCGCCGGGCTGACCGTGCAGGCCGTCGACCCGCAGCGGTTCGCCCAGGTGGCGACCTGGACCCGCGAGCCCGGCCAGCCGAGCCTGAAACAGCTGGCGACCGAGCTGGACCCGCCGGCGCCGGCCCCGGTCACGCTGAACGGGTCCGCCATGCGGATCACGGTCCAGGTCAGCAAGGTGGCGGCGGGTTCGACGCTGTCGGCCGACGTCAGCACCGGCTCCTCACCGGTCAGCCTGGGCACCCTGCCCGCCCAGGGCACGGCCACCGTGACCGGTTCGCTGGTCGGTTGCCCCTGCGTGCTGCAGGATCTGGATATCAGCCCGCCCACCAGTGCCCTGGCCCCCGGGGGCAGCAACGGGGTCAGCGGCGCGATGACGATCACCGGGATCCAGTCGGAACAGGGCGGGAAGTGGGTGCGCGCGGGCTCGCGCTCGACCCTGACCGACACCAGCTCCTGGCGACCCGGGCACTCGGACGATCCGCCCGACCAGATCCAGGCCGAGGCGGGCGGAATCTCCTGGTCGTTCAACACCCGGATCGGCCAGGACGCCGTGCTGACCTCGGTCAACCGCCCCTACCCGCTGCCCGCGGTGGTGTCGTCGGCCCTGGTCAGCCCGGGCCAGACCCAGGCCACCGGGACCGGACTGGACGGTACGTCGCTGGGCCTGAAGGTGATCGCGGCCGCGGCCGCGGTGCCCGGGGCCCCGGCCAACGGGGTCATCGTGGACCGCCAGTACGCCGAGCTCGCCGCGGGCTTCAACCTGTCGACCACCACCGTCGAGCAGGTGTGGCTGGCCGGCCCGGGCAGGACGCCATCGAAACCCGGTTGCAGGCCGCCGGGGTCAGCGTGGCCAGCTCCAGCACCACCGACCAGCTGGCCGCGACCTTCGCCCGCCAGGGGCCCGCGCTGTCGAGCGTGCTGTTCCTGGCCGATGCGGCCGCGGCCACCCTGCTGGCGGCGGGCGCGGCCATCCTCGACCTGTACCTGTCGGCCCGGCGTCGCCGGTACGAGTACGCCGCCCTGTCCGCCTCGGGGGTGCCGCTCCGTACGCTGCGCCGGGCGGTGCGCACCGAGCTGGCCCTGCTGCTCGGCTTCGG
Organism: uncultured Actinomycetes bacterium; assembly: GCA_963828445.1. Taxonomy (GTDB): domain Bacteria; phylum Actinomycetota; class Actinomycetes; order Streptosporangiales; family Streptosporangiaceae; genus Bog-532. Next base: position 190,785 of record CAWHFP010000009.1, on the reverse strand, counting down.
CACCGTGGTCGGAGTGATCATCGGCGCGATCGCCGCGGTGGTGACGCTGCGGAGCGTGCCCGAGTTCCTCACCGCGCCGCCCGCGGCGGTGGTGTCCTACGTACCCCCGGTGCTCCCGCTGGTGGTGATGCTGGTGGTGGCGGTCGCGGTGCTGACGATCGCGGCCGCGGCGGCCAGCCGCACGCTCATCCGCGGGGTCAGCCTCGACCAGCTGCGGGAGACCCCCACATGAGCGAGCGAGAGGGCCGCGGCGCCGCCTGGACTGAGGAGCGCCAAGCGAGGAACGAGCGCGGGCGCGACGAGGGAAGGGGGCGCCTTCAAGCGGCCCGGAAGCGAGCGGGGAAGACAGCATGAGCGTGACCGTGGAATCCGAGCCGGTGGTGCACTGCGACGGCCTGGTCCAGGTCTACGGCACCCTCGGCCAGGAGGTGACCGCGCTGCGCGGCATCGACCTGACCGTCCCGGCCGGCGACACCGTCGCCCTGCTCGGGCCGTCCGGCGCGGGCAAGTCCACCTTGCTGTGGCTGCTGGCCGGGCTGCTCAAGCCGACCGCGGGCCGGGTGGTGGTGTGCGGCCGCCGGGTCAACGACCTGACCAGCCGCTCGGCCGCGGCCCTGCGCCTGCACGACGTGGGCGTGGTCCTGCAGAACCCCGGGCGTAACCTGCTGGCCAACGAGACCGCGGCCGGCAACGTCATGTTCGCGCAGCGGCCCGCCCACCCGGGCCGGGCGGCCAGCCGACGCCGGACCGCGGAACTGCTGGACGCGATGGGGCTGGCCCGGGTGGCGCACCGCCGGGCCGGGCGGCTGTCCGGCGGCGAGCAGCAGCGGCTGGCGGTGGCGGTCGCCCTGGCCAACCGGCCCCGGCTGCTGCTGGCCGACGAGCCCACCAGCCAGCTCGACCGGGGCTCGGCCACCGCGGTCCTCGACCTGATCCGCGCGGCCAACGAGACTGAGGGCACCACCGTGGTGATGGTGACCCACGACCCGGTGGTGGGCAACTCGCTGCGCCGTACGGTCACCATCCGCGACGGCCGGGTGGGGGCCGAGGGCCAGGCGGGCCAGGACTACCTGGTCGTGTCCAGGGACGGCTCGGTCCAGTTGCCCACCGAGGTGCTGGAGACCACGCTGCCCCCGGGCACGCTGGTCCAGGCGGTCCCGACTCCGGACGGGGTGTCGTTGCACCGGGCCAACCTGGAGGGGGACGAACGTGCTTGAGGCCCGCGGGATCCGCTACGAGCGGGAGGGTCAGACCATCCTGAACGGCGTGGACGTGTACGTGCCCGAAGGGGGCAGCCTGGCCGTCATCGGGCCGTCGGGGTCCGGCAAGACCAGCCTGCTGGCCATCTTGTCCGGGCTGGCCGCACCCACCGCCGGCGAGGTGTACGTGGATGGGGAACGGCGCACCGGGACCCGGGCGCCCTGGGCCGGGGTGTCGATGGTGCTCCAGGGTTACGGCCTGGTCTCCCTGCTGACCGCGGCCGAGAACATCGAGGTCGCGGTGCGGGCGGCCGGGCTGCCCGCGCCCGAAGCCCAGGCGGCCGCGGCCGCCGCCCTGGAGGAACTGGGCCTCGGCCCGCACGCGGGCCAGATCGTGGAGGAGCTGTCCGGTGGCCAGCAGCAGCGGGTCGCGGTGGCCCGCGCGCTGGCCCGGCGGCCCAAGCTGCTGGTCGCCGACGAGCCCACCGCCGAGCTGGATCTGGCCGCGCGGACCGTCGTCCTGGACCGCATGCTCGGCATCACCGACCGCGGCGCCGCCCTGGTCATGGCCACCCACGACCCCGAGGTCGCCGAACGCTGCGACAAGACCCTGGACCTGAGGCTGGCCGTCAGCTGAGGCCGCGGGACAAGGCCGTACGCAACGGGTCCAGGCCCATGGCGCCCAGGCTGAGCGCCCGGGAGTGGAAGTCCTTGAGGCTGAAGTCACTTCCGGCCCGGGCCTTGGCTTCGTCCCGGGCCTGGAGCCAGGCTCGCTCGCCGAGCTTGTAGGACGGGACCTGCCCGGGCCAGCCGAGGTAGCGGTGCAGCTCGAAGCGCAGCCGCGGCTCGTCCCAGCTGGAGTGGGCCCGCAGGAACTCCCAGGCGATCGCGGCGTTCCAGCGCTCACCCTCCCGCCAGCCGGCGCCTGGGGGGATCGCCAGCTCCAGGTGCACCCCGATGTCCAGGGCCACGTTGGCGGCCGACATCACCTGCGCGTCGAGCAGCCCGAGATACGCTCCCGGGTCGTCGTCCAGGTAGCCGAGCTCGCCCATGAGCCGCTCGGCGTAGGTCGCCCAGCCCTCACCGTAGCCCGAGACCCAGGACATCTTCCGCTGCCAGCGGTTCAGGTTCTCCTGCTCGGCCAGGGACTGCGCGATCTGCAGATGGTGACCGGGAACACCCTCGTGGTAGACGGTCGTGATCTCCTTCCAGGTCGCGAAGCGGTCCAGCCCGGACGGCACCGACCACCACATCCGCCCGGGCCGGGACCAGTCCTCCGACGGCCCGGAGTAGTAGATCCCGCCGTCGTTGACCGGAGCGATCACGGCCTCGATCCGCCGGGCGGGCGCCGGGATGTCGAAGTGTGTTCCGTGCAACTGCGCGATGGTGCGCTCGGCCAGGTCCTGCATCCAGGCCCGGAAGTTCTCCCGGCCCTCGATGCGCCGGACTGGGTCCTGGTCCAGGATCGCCACCGCTTCCTCGCGGGTGGCGCCGGGCCGGATCAGCTGGCTGACCCGCGCCTGCTCGGCGCGCAGCCGGGCGACCTCCGCCCAGCTCCAGGCGTAGGCCTCGGCCAGGTCCACGGTGGCGCCGAGGAAGTGCCGTGACGCCCGGGCGTAGACGTCCGGTCCGCAGGCATCCTTCTCCCGGGCCAGCGGCAGCAGTTCGCCGCGCAGGAACCCACCGAGCCGGGCCGTGGCGGCCGTCGCCGCGCGGGCGGCCGCGTCCAGGTCCCCGCGCAGCGACTCCGGGACCCCGGTCAGCCGGCTGACCAGTCCCTCGTAGAAGGGGTCCTCCGGGGTGGCCCAGGCGGCACACTGCTGGGCGACCTCCTCCACCTGCCGCCGGGGCGGGGGGCGGCCGTTCCGGGCCGCACCCAGCAGGGTCTGCGAGAACTGGCGGTAGGCCTCCGGCACCGCGGCCATGCGCCGGGCGACGGTGGCGGCGGCCTCCTCACCCTCGGTGGGCATCAGGTCGAAGACTTCGCGCACGTACTGGACCCAGCTCTCGGTCACGTTGAGGTCGCTGGTGAGGTCGCCGGCGTCATAGCGTTCCACGGCCACGGCCAGCCGCTCCTGCATCGCGGCCCGTACCGTCTGCTCGCGCGGGCCGAGGGCCTCGGCCGCGTCCAGGGCGGCCAGGGTCGACCGATCCAGCTCGGCCCGTTCGGCGAACCCGTCAGCGCTCAGATCCGGCAGCTCACCGTCGTGTCCGGCGATCCCGGAGAAGGTGGCCAGGGCCGGGTCCAGGGCCGCCGCCCGCTCCACATAACCCTCAGCCAGCTGATCCACCCGGGGGGATGACCCCCCGGTGGAGATGATCTCCACCCCCTCAGCCCACCCAGGGGCCGATCCGGTTGCGGCGGGATCTGGCGAGGGTTGGGGCATGACAACAAGCGTATTGATTTTGCAGCTGGCGGTGCTGGGGGTTGTGCTGGAGTCGGACCTGGGCCGCCGCAAGGTGGGCTGGTTCCGGGTCCTGCGGCCGGTGATCGCCGTGGTCCTCATCGTGCCGTTCTTTTTCACCAGCCTGCCCACGTCAGGCCATGACCTCCTGCTCCAGGGCGCGGGGGCGCTGGCCGGCCTTCTGCTCGGGCTGTTCGCGATGGGCCCGTGGTTCGTGTCGGTCGGCTACGAGCCGGCCTGGCGGGGCCGGTTCGGCCGCAGCCAGCCGCGCGGCACCGCGGTCAGCCACGCCGGCGCCGGGTACGCGGCCGTCTGGATCGTGGTCACCGCGGTCCGGCTGTGGTTCGCCTACGCGTCCCAGCACGAGTTCCCGCACCAGCTCGGCCAGTTCCTGGCCGCCCACCAGCTGAGCCCGACCGCCCTGACCAACGCGTTCATCTTCCTGTCCATCGGCATGGACCTGTTCCGCAGCGTGCTGCTGTACGGGCGGGCCCGGCGGGTCCGGCAGGTCCGGCGTCCGGCCCGCCCGGTCGCTACCGCCGCACCGGCCGCCAGCGCCCCGGCGGGCACCCCGGCCACCGCGGAGCCGCCGGCCGGCCGGGGCTGGGCCAGTGACCTGCTCGCGGTGCCGGCCACGTTCGTGGCCGGCTGGCTGAACCGGCAAGTGGACCGCCAGCAGGATCGCCGGGCCCGCCGGGACCGGCGGCGGCTCTGATCCGCGGGCACCCGGCAGATAATGGGGACCTGATGGACATCGCCAGGCACCTCACCGCCGCCGCGCGCCGGGACCAGCCGGTCAGCATCGGTATCGGGTTCAGCGGGCTGATCCCGCACCGCGGTATCCGGGCCGCCATCAGCCTGGCCGGGCTGGGCGGGGCGATGTGGTACGTCGCGACCAGCATCACCGTGGGCTGGTCCGGAACTCCCCTGGCCGCGCTGGTCAGCGTGGTGGTGGCCGGGCTGAGCTGGCTGGTGTGGCTGGCCGTCGACGTCACCGGGATCCGGCACCCGGCCCTGTCCGCGGCCTCGGCCACCATGGCCGCCGCGGGCGGCGTGCTGGCCAGCAGCGGGCACGCCGGCCTGATCTTCGTCGGGGTCGGCGCGGGCGGGGCGGCCATCGTGTTCGACCTGCCGGTGGCCGCGGCCCTGGCCGCCGCCGGGCCCACCGCCTACGTGATCGCGGCGGCGATACGGGACGCGCTGCCCGGCTCGCTGCTCTCGGTGGCCCTGGTCACCCTGGCCGGCCTGGTCGGCGCGGCCGGCCGCCGCGAGATGGTGCAGCGGGCCCGGCAGCAGACGCTGATCGCCACCGCCCGCGAGCGCGCCGAAGTGATCCGGCACGAAGCCGAACTGGTCGGTGAGCGCAACCGGCTCGGCCGGGAGCTGCACGACGTGCTGGCCCACACCCTGGGCGCGCTGTCGATCCAGCTCACCGCGCTGGACACGCTGGTCCGGACCGGGGCCAGCCGCGACGATCTGCGTCAGGAGATCCAGCGCGGCCACCAGCTGGTCGGCGAGGGCCTGGACGAGGCCCGCCAGGCGGTGCGGGCCCTGCGCGACGACCAGACGCCGCTGGACGGCCAGCTACGGCGGCTGGCCGAGCAGCACCGGGCCGCCTTCGCGGTGACCGGGACACCGCGGCCACTGCGGGCCGAGCCGTCACTGACCCTGTACCGGGTGGCGCAGGAGGCGCTGACCAACGCGGCCAAGCACGCCCCGGGTGCGCCGGTAGCCGTCCACGTGACCTTCGATAATGAAGAAGTGAAGCTCACCGTGCGCAACGCCCGGGCCGATGACGGGACCTCGCATCCGCTGCGCGGCCGTGGCGGCGGCTACGGGCTGCCCGGCATGACCGAGCGGGTCGAGCAGGCCGGCGGCCAGTGCCAGGCGGGGCCGGACGGTGCCGGCTGGCAGGTCACGGCGGCGGTCCCGGTGGATCCGCGATGACCGGAGCGCCGCTCCGGGTGGTCATCGCGGACGATCACCGGGTGGTCCGGGACGGCCTGGTCACCATCCTGGGGGCCATGGACGGCGTGCAGGTGGTGGGGGCGGCCCAGGATGGCGCGGAGGCGGTGGCCCTGGCCGGGCAGCAGGACGCCGACGTGGTGCTGATGGACCTGCGCATGCCGGGCATGGACGGGGTGGAAGCCACCCGGGCCGTGCGTTCCAGCCGGCCGGGCACGGCGGTGGTGGTGCTCACCACCTACACCGACGACGAGTCGATCCTGGCCGCGTTGCAGGCCGGGGCGGCCGGCTACCTGACCAAGAACGCCAGCACCGACGACATCCGGCGGGCGCTGGAGGCGGCCGCGTCCGGGCAATCCGTGCTGGACCCGGTGGCCACGGCCCGGCTGGTCGAGGCGGCCGGCCGCCTGCCCGCGGCCAGCCCGGCCGGGGCGGGCGGGGTCGGCGGGGCTGGCGGGGCTGGCGCACCGGGGGCGGCCCTGCCGGACGGGCTCACCGAGCGGGAAGGCGAGGTGCTGGCCCTGATCGCCCAGGGCCTGTCCAACGCCGAGATCGCGGCCCAGCTGTTCGTGAGCCGGTCCACGGTCAAGACCCACATCAACCAGATCTTCGCCAAGACCGGCAGCCGCGACCGCGCCCAGGCCATCCTGTACGCCCAGAAGAATGGGGTCATGGGATGACGACGGTCATGGGCGCGGGTCACGGCGAGTCGATCTGACCGGCCCAGCGAACCGGGCCGAAGGCCCGGTGAGTGGCCGGTAATACGGCCAGGTACCGCAGCGGGAAAGTGGGGGGTCCAGGGGGGTCATCCCCCCGGACTTACCGGTGCGTGATGGGCTCGCGGCCCTTGGGCTGGCGGGGGCGGGGACCGGCCTGGATGGGCGGGATCTTCTGCCGGGTCGCCTTCTCGCCCAGGGTGACCGCCTCGCCGAAGTGGTGGATGGTCAGCTCCTCACCGTCCACCAGCTCGTAGGTGGCTTCGTGCCGGGTCACGGTGAGCCGGATCAGCCTGCCCCGGTAGCGCATATGGAACGTCAGCCGGGAGAAGCCGCTGGACAGCCGGGGGGCGAACGACAGTCCTTCCGGGGTCTGGCGCATGCCGCCGAAGCCCTGGACCAGCGCGACCCAGGCCCCGGCCAGGGAGGCCATGTGCATGCCGTCGCGGGTGTTGCGTTCCAGGTCACGCAGGTCCATCAGGGCCGCTTCGGCCAGGTACTCGTGGGCCAGCTCGAGCTGGCCGACCTCGGCCGCCACGATCGCCTGGGTACAGGCGGACAGCGAGGAGTCCCGGACGGTGAGCGGCTCGTAGTAGGCGAAGTCGCGCGCCTTCTGCTCGGGGGTGAAGGCGTCGCCGCACAGCTGAATGGCCAGCACCAGGTCGGCCTGCTTGACCACCTGCTTGGCGTACAGGTCGAAGTACGGGTAGTGCAGCAGCAGCGGGTAGCTCTCCTCCGGGGTGTGGTCGAAGTCCCACACCGCGTGCTCGGTGAAGCCCTCGTGCTGTGGGTGCACCCCCAGCCGCTGGTCGTACGGGATCATCATCGCCTTGGCGGCGTCCCGCCAGCTGGCCGCCTCCTCGGTGGTCGCCCCGAGTCGCTCGGCCACGTCGTCGTACTTCTCGACCAGGTCGGCCGCGGCGGCCAGGTTGCGCCGGGCCATCAGGTTGGTGAAGACGTTGTTGTCCTTGATCGCGCTGTACTCGTCGGGGCCGGTGATCCCGTCGATCCGGAACCGCCCCTCGGCGTCGTGGTGACCGATGCTGCGCCACAGCCGGGCGGTCTCGATCAGGATCTCGGCCACGATCTCGTGCTCGAACTCGTCGTCGCCGGTGGCGTCCACGTAGTCCAGCGCGGCCCGGGCGATGTCGGCGTTGATGTGGAACGCGGCCGTGCCAGCCGGCCAGTAACCCGAACACTCCTGGCCGTCGATGGTCCGCCACGGGAACGCGGCCCCGCGCAGGCCCAGGTCGGAGGCACGCTCGCGGGCCAGCGGGAGCACCGAGTGCCGCCAGCGCAGCGCGTCCGCGGCCGCCGCGGGCTGGGTGAAGTTCAGCACCGGGAGCACGAACGTCTCGGTGTCCCAGAACGTGTGGCCGTCGTAGCCGGGCCCGGTCAGCCCCTTGGCCGCGATCGGCCGGTTCTCGGCCCGGGCCCCGGACTGCAGCACCTGGAACAGCGCGAACCGGACCGCCTGCTGGATCTCGGGGTCACCGACCACCTCGACGTCGGCGCCGGCCCAGAAGTCGTCCAGGAAGGCCCGCTGCTCGGCCAGCAACTGGTCCCAGCCGGTCAGCCGGGCCAGGGCCAGGGCCGCGGCCACCTGGTCGTGCACGGCCGGCCGGGACCGGACGGACGACCAGCCGTAACCGATGTACTTGGTGATGTGCAGCTTCTCGCCCAGCGGCACCTCGGCCGCGATCAGCGCCCGGCCCACGTCCGGGTAGGCCTCGCTGTGGATACTCATCCGGGCCGGGCCCTCGATCTCGTGCAGCATCCCGGCCGCCATGCGCAGCCCGCTGACCCGGGTGCTGTGGACCAGGATGGCCCGGCACTGGCCGTCATTGTCGGCCTGAAATTCCTCGCTGACCAGCGGAGACTCCAGAGCCGCGGCCGCCCGCGGGTCCCGGCCGCTGTCCGGCAGCTGCTCGTTGGCCACCAGCTCGGACTGGGCCACCAGCCGTACCTGGCCCTCGACCGGCTCGACCGTGTAGGAGATGGCGACGATGGCCCGCTGGGTCAGCGACACCATCCGGGTCGAGGTGACCCGGACCCGCGAGCCCGCCGGTGAGGTCCAGTCCACGTGCCGGGTCAGCGTGCCCGCCCGCAGGTCGAGCACGCGGTCGTGGGAGTGCAGCGTGCCGTACCGGATGTCGAACGGCTCATCGTCGACCAGCAGCCGGATCAGCTTGCCGTTGGTCACGTTGATGACCGTCTGGCCCGACTCCGGGTAGCCGTAGCCCGCCTCGGCGTACGGCAGCGGGCGCTGCTCGAAGAACGAGTTCAGGTACGTGCCGGGCAGGCCGTGCGGCTCACCCTCGTCCAGGTTGCCGCGCAGCCCGATATGGCCGTTGGAGAGGGCGAAGACCGACTCGCTCTGTGCGAGCAGGTCCATGTTGAGCCCGGCCTCTTTCAGGCTCCACGGCTCAACCCCGTATGCGCCCTGTGTGATCATGAAATCGCCTTTGCCTGAGTCTCAGTCGAGAAGATGCGCGACGTCGGTGACCACCACGTCGGCGCCGTGCTGGCGGAGCGCGTCGCCGTGCCCGTTGCCCACCCGGTCAACTCCCACGGTCAGCGCGAAGTGCCCGGCGTGACCGGCTTCGACCCCGGCCAGCGCGTCTTCGAAGACCGCGGCGTGGTCCGGCGTGACGTGCAGGTCCTGGGCCGCGGCCAGGAAGGTGTCCGGGGCCGGCTTGCCCTTCAGGTTCCGCTCCTTGGCCACCTGGCCGTCCACCCGCGCGTCGAACAGGTCGCTGATCCCGGCCGAGTTGAGCACGTCCACGGTATTGGCGCTGGACGACACGATCGCGGTGTGCAGCCCCCCGGCCCGGACGGCCTTGATGTAGCGGATCGTGTCGTCGTAGACCTTGACCCCGTCGGTACGGATCTTCTCCACCACCAGGTCGTTCTTCTCGTTGCTGAGACCCTGGATGGTGGGAGTGCCCGGCTTGTCGTCCGGGCTGCCTTCGGGAAGCTTGATGCCGCGCGACTCGAGGAAGGACCGGGTGCCGTCCAGCCGCGGCTTGCCGTCCACGTAGTCGCCGTAGTCCTTGGTCGCGTCGAACGGCACGAACTTCTCGCCGGTCTGGTCGGCGCGCTGGCGCAGGAACTTGTCGAACATGTCCTTCCAGGCCGCCGCGTGCACCAGCGCGGTCTGGGTCACCACGCCATCCATGTCGAACAGGCACGCGGTGGTGCCGTCAGGGAGTCCAAACATGAACTCAGATTAGCGGTCGTGGCTTAACGTTCACTCTCGGCTTGGCAGCCGGAAGGCAAAGTTGTAACCGGCGAAACGGACGCTGGGTGGCGTTTCCGGCGGCCGGGGCTGGTCAGCCCGGGACGACGGGGCTGGTCAGCCCGGCCAGGCGACGCTGGTCAGCCTGGCCAGGCGGTGCTAGTCAGCCTGGCCCGGCAGGGGCGGCAGGTTGCCGTTCTCGTCCAGATCGAACTCGCCGTCCTTGACCCCGAGCACGAACGCGTCCCACTCGGCCTCGGTGAAGTACAGCTGCGGGCCGTCCGGGTCGCCGGCGTTGCGCATCACGTAGAGCTTGCCCTCACCGGTCTTGTGCGGCGCGGCCGACGTGTCGGTGGTGATGATGACCTCGACGCCGCCGTCCTCGTCCGGGCCCGGCTTGCTCACGTACTCAATCTCACCCGAGGGTTCCATGCCTGATACCGCCGCTTCTTCCCGATTTGCCCTGTTTCCTGAGTGGCGCTGGGGCCGGTAAAAGAGAAAGGCTGTGCGATTTTGCCGCACAGCCTGCAAAGGTAGTCCCGACCGGAGTCGAACCGGCGTTACCGCCTTGAGAGGGCGGCGTCCTGGGCCACTAGACGACGGGACCATGTTTGGTGACCGGCGCAAGACTAGTGCACAGCCCCGGAACTCAGCAAACGGAGCCGGGTCCGCCGGCGCCCGATCGGGCCGGCCGCCCGCCCGATTACCGGGTGACGGCCGGGTTGTGACACTGCCAGATATCTGGAATTTTCGCGGCCTGGCCCGCCGCCACCTGCGGCTTTCCCGCCGACGAACGGCCCCGAGGCCCTCATTTTGCTCAGACCAAGTACAGTCGGCGCATATCAGCCTCGCATAGGGGAATCAAGGGGCCATGGTCACCTTCATTATCGTTCTCATCATCATCGGGCTCATCGCGGGCCTGATCGCGCGCCTGCTCATCCCGGGCCCCGACCCCATCGGCATCCTGGGCACGATCATCCTGGGTATCGTCGGATCCTTCGTCGGCGGTTTCGTGGAAAACCTGGTCCAGTACCACACGGTCTCGATCCACTCGTTCCACACCACCGGCATCATCGGCTCCATCATCGGAGCCGTCATCGTGCTGCTGATCCTGCGCCTCACCGGTGCCGAGCGTGGCCGTGGCCGCTCCCGTCGTCGCCGTTAGTAATGGCGGCGTGTTTTGACCGCCCCTCCTAGGCTCCCCTCCCCGGCCACGCGGTACGCTCCCCGGGAGGAGCCCAAGGCCTGACCATTCCCAGCTCCTCCCCTCAACGTCCCCGTCCGCGAACCCCCCCTCGCGGACGGGGACTCTTTTATGCCCGGTGTGCCGGTGGGCGGCCGGGGCTACTGGAGCGGGCTGGGCGGCCGGGCCGGCCGGGCTGAGCTGGGCGGCGGCCGGAGGGTGGGAGACGACACGGCCGCCGGAGCCTCCCGGGCGACCGGGAATCGCGGTTCATGGGGCGAGGTGGCCAAGCGCGGCGGCCGAGCCTCGGGAGCCCACCGGGCCCGTGCGACGCACGGTGTGCAGGTAGGCATGGTTCGCAGGAGTCCCGTGGTGCGAAGTCAGCGGCGGGCCCCGGCAGGCGGTCCCGATCCGAGCCGGGGCAATGGGCACTTTGCTCCGGTGATAGCCGGGAGCGAAGTTAACTTTGCCCCGGCAATGTGCTACCCGCTGGGGCACCTGGGAATGGGATTGGGGCGCGGGCCGTGACCCGGAGGCGGCGGGGACCCACCAGCTGGCCAGCGCGAAGGGACCCAGGTTGACGGAGCACCCGAGCCGACGGGGCTCCGCCCGAGGCGACCTGACATGGGACTCTCTCGGACTAACACGGCGCCTCGAAGTTGCTCGCCGGCCCCTCGGGAACGCTCGGGCTGCTCGGGCCGGTGTCGTGGCCGGACTGGGATCGGGGCCTCGGCAGGACGGAGCCGGGGGTCGAGGCCGTGGGCGCCTGGGCGTGGGCCGGTGGCAGAGGCTGGAGCCGGCGCCGGGGCGGCGGAGCCGGCCCGGCAACGGGACGCCGCGGAGCCAGCTCACCAGGGGCCCAGGGCGAAGGCGGGACCCAGGCCCAGACCTTCGATAAAAGCAGGGGAAGCGGAGCAAAGAGCAGAAGGCCAACGGCGAGCAACCACAGCAGGAGAGGGAGCCACCGGGGGGTTCCGGGGGGTCGTCCCCCCGGGTAAATACTGCGGGCCAAACGCGAAAATGGCCCCCGAAGGGGCCATTAAGCACGCTGATCCAGCCTCGGCTGGGGTACCAGGACTCGAACCTAGACTAACAGGGCCAGAACCTGTCGGGCTGCCAATTACCCCATACCCCACTGCAGCGGCCAGAGCCGCTCGCGTGGAGCAGTCTAGCGGAGATCGGCGTCAGTGGCGAACGGAACGCGGGGGTGGCGGGGCGGTGCTGGCCCGGGCCATGAGGGTGGGCCCGGGCTCGGGGAAACCCTCGGCGGGGATGCCGGCCGCGAGCTTGCTGAGCCGCCGGGCGGCCTCGGCGCCGACGCTGGCCACGTCGTGGCGGAGCGCGGTCAGGGCCGGGTGGACCAGCTCGCACAGGGCCGAGTCGTCCCAGGCCACGATGGACAGGCCGGCCGGGACCTCGATCCCGAGACGCTGGGCCTCGCCCAGGCCGGCCACGGCCATCACGTCGCTGTCGTACAAGATCGCGGTGGGCGGCTCGGGCCGCAGGCTCAGCAGTTCCCGGGTGGCCCGGGCGCCGGCGGGCCCGGAGTAGTCGCCTTCGGCGGCGGTGATCTCGATCCCGGCCCGGGCGGCGGCTTCGGTCAGGGCGGCGGTCCGGGCCTGGGTGTGCCAGTAGCGGGGCAGGCCGGTGACCCGGCCGATCCGGCGGTGCCCGAGATCGGCCAGGTGGCCGACGATCAGGGCCGTGGCGGCCTGGATGTTGAGGGAGACGGCGGGCAGCGAGCCGGCCGCCTGCGGCGCGCCCATGGCGAAGGCGGGCATGCGCAGCCCTTCCAGGACCGGCACCCGCGGGTCGTCGCTCTGCAGGTCGACCAGGAACACCCCGTCGACCCGGCGCTGGGCCCACCAGGCCCGGTGCAGCGCCATCTCGGCCTCGTGGTCCTCGGCCAGGGTGAACAGCAGCGTCATGCGCTGGCGGGCCAGCTCGGCCTGGATCCCGGAGATCAGCTGCATGAAGTAGGGCTCGATGCCCAGCAGCCGCCCAGGGCGGCCGATGACCAGCCCGAACGCGTTGGCCCGGCCGTCGGACAAGGCCCGGGCCGCGCTGCTGGGCTGGAAGCCGACCTCGGCCGTGATGGCCAGGATCCGCTCCCGGGTGGCGGCCGAGACCCCGGGCTGGTCGTTGAGGGCGAACGAGACGGCGGCCTTGGTCACCCCGGCCCGCTTGGCCACGTCGGCGATGGTCGGGCGCTTCACCGGCGGTCCTCAGCTGGCGGTCGGGGCCGCGGACTCGGCGGCGGCCAGCCGGGCCAGGGTCCGGTCGCGGCCGAGCAGTTCCAGGGCTTCGGGCAGCGGGGGCGCGGCCCGGCGGCCGGTGACCGCCACCGCGACCGGAGCCAGCGCCGAGTCCGGGCCCGAGGCCAGGGCCGGGCCGATGGCGGCCGCGGTCCACTCGGGCAGCGCGGCCAGGGCGGCGGCGGCCGCCTTGAGCGCGGTGGCCGCGTCCGGGGTGAGCACGTCGGCGTCCTCGGCCCGGATGGTGAACCCGGACTCCGGGACGAGCAGGAAGGCCAGCAGGTCCGGGGCTTCGGTGAGCCGGGTCAGCTGGTCCTGGACGAGGGGGGCGCCCTGGCGGATGAACCACATCTGGTCGCTGCTGAGCGGCTCGGTGACCAGGCCCACCTGGGCCAGGAACGGGCCGATGCGGCGGGCGAAGTCGGCCGGGGTCAGGCCGCGGATCTTGGCGCCGTTGACGGCCTCCAGCCGGACCGGGTCGAACGGGACCGGATCGGTCCGCAGCCCGGTCAGGTCGAAGCCGCCGACCAGTTCGTCCAGGCCGAAATCCTCGCGTCCCTCCCCCGGTGACCAGCCCAGCAGCGCCAAGTAGTTGACCAGGGCCTCGGGCACGTAGCCTTCGCGCCGGTACACCTCGATCGAGGTCACGCCGCCCCGCCGGGTCAGCGTCTGCTGGTCCGCACCGAGGATGCGGGGCAGGTGCGCGAACGCCGGGAACTGGTCCTCGGGCAGGCCCATGGCCCGGTACACCGCGATCTGCCGGGGCGTGAACGGCAGCAGGGCCTCGTCCCGGACCACGTGGGTGATCCGCATGGCGGCGTCGTCGACCGCGGTGACCAGGGTGGGCAGCGGGTGACCGTCGCCGCGCATCAGCACGAAGTCGGGTACGTCGTGGTGTTCGACGGTGACCGGGCCCCGGGCCAGGTCGGTGAACGTGGTGGCACCGTCCGGCATGCGGAACCGCAGCACCGGCTGGCGGCCTTCGGCCAGGTAGGTTTCGGCCTGCTGCTGGGTCAGGGTGCGGCAGTAACGGTCGTAGTCGGCGGCCGGGGCCTCGGCGGCCGGGTCGGCGGCCTGGGCCTCGCGGCGGCCCTGCAGCTCTTCCGGGCTGCAGTAGCACCAGTAGGCCTGCCCGGTGTCCAGGAACTGCTGGGCCACCTGGTGGTAGAGGCCGATCCGCTCGCTCTGCCGGTACGGGCCGAAGGGGCCGCCCTGGTCCGGGCCCTCGTCCCAGGCCAGCCCCAGCCAGTGCAGGGTCTCCTGGATGGCGGCGGCGTAATCGGTGGTGTCCGGGGACTGGTTGGTGTCGGCGATGCGGAGCACGAACGTGCCCCCGGTGTGGCGGGCGAACGCCCAGGCGTACAGGGCGGTCCGGACGTCGCTGACGTGCAGCGGCGCGCTGGCCGACGGCGCGAACCGGACCCGGGGCGCCGGGCCGGGGTCAGTCACGGATGATCACTCGGTTGCGCAGGGTGCCGATGCTCTCGATCGTCACCGACACCTCGTCACCGTGCTGCAGCGGCCCGACCCCGGCCGGGGTGCCGGTCAGGATGACGTCGCCGGGCAGCAGGGTCATGACCTGGCTGACGAACGCGATCAGCGCGGGCACGTCGTGCACCATCTCCGAGGTGCGGGCATGCTGCTTGATCTCCCCGTTCACCGAGGTGGTGAGGCCCAGGTCGGTCGGGTCGGCCTGGGTTTCGATCCAGGGGCCGATCGGGCAGAACGTGTCGAAGCCCTTGGCCCGGGTCCACTGGCCGTCGCGGGACTGCAGATCGCGGGCGGTCACGTCGTTGGCGCAGGTGTAGCCGAAGATCACGTCCTGGGCCCGCTCCAGCGGCACCTCGCGGCAGAGCCGGCCGATGATGACGGCCAGCTCGCCCTCGAAGTCGACCCGCTCGGTCAGCTTGACCGGGTAGGCGATCGCGTCGCCCTGCCCGACCACCGAGGTGGACGGCTTGAGGAACAGCACCGGCTCGGCCGGGGGCTCGCCGCCCATCTCCTGGGCGTGCTCGGCGTAGTTCTTGCCCACCGCCACGACCTTGCTGGGCAGGACCGGGGCCAGCAGCCGGACGTCAGCCAGGGGGAACCGGCGGCCGGTGTACTGCACCCCGGCCGGGTCGGTCCCGAACGGGTGCCCGCGCAACTCGGCGATGACCAGAGGCCGGTCCCCGCCGCCCGCGCTGGGGCCCGCGTGGGATTCCTGTCCGGGGGCTGGCGTGACCCCGCCGCCCTGGTCTTCCTCGACCACGCCATAGGCGACATCGCCCCCCATGGCGAACCTTGCGATACGCACGGCTCTCCTTCGCACTCCAGCAGACGGCCACCGCGGTCGGTTCGAGCTCTCGGGTTCTCGGGCTCTCCAGCCCTAGAGCCTAACCAGACCGCCGGACCCTACTGCTGGTAATTCTCGACCTCGGGCACCGGACGGTTGTCCGCCACGCTCGGGTCCTCGCCGAACTCACGCCGGGCGCGGCGCTGCCGGAGCAGGTCCCAGGCCTGGTCAAGGGCCTCTTCCACGGTCTTGAGCTGTGCGTGCTCCTCGGTGCTGGTCAGTTCTCCGGCGGCCAGCTTGTCGCGGAGCTCATGCTCGGTCGCGACCAGCTCATCGATGCGGGAGAGGATCTCCTTGTCGTCCATGGGTCCACCGTAAAGGTTTCGGGCCGGGTTCTGTGCGGCCGGGGCCGAGTCAGCCGGGCTGGTGGCCGGGCTAGTGCCCGGCCTGGTGGCCGGCCCGCAGGAGGCAGTAGGTGACCGCTTCCTCCAGTGCCTGCCAGGAGGCGGCGATGATGTTCTCGTCCACGCCGACGGTGTTCCAGGTGCGGCCGGTGCCGTCGTCGGACTCGATCAGGACCCGGGTCACCGCGCCGGTGCCGTGGGTACCCTCCAGGATGCGGACCTTGTAGTCGGCCAGCTCCAGGGTGGCCAGCTCGGGGTAGGTGCGCTCGAGCGCGATCCGCAGCGCCTTGTCCAGCGCGTTGACCGGGCCGTTGCCCTCGCCGGTGGCCACCACCCGCTCGCCCTTGGCGGTCAGCTTGACGGTGGCCTCGCTGACCAGCTCGCCGTCCTTGCGGCGTTCGATGATGACGCGCCAGGACTCGACGTCGAAGTAGCGGCTCCCGGTCTCGCCGTCCGCGTCCGCGCCGTCCGCGCCGTCGGGGGTCAGCTCGCCCCGCAGCAGCAGCTCGAACGAGGCGTCGGCCGCCTCGAACGTGTAGCCGTGGGCCTCCAGCTCCTTGACCCGGTCCACCACCCGGCCCAGCGCGGCCTTGTCGCCGGACAGGTCGTAGCCGAGCTCCTTGCCCTTGAGCTCCACCGAGGCGCGGCCGGCCATGTCCGAAACCAGCATGCGCATGTCGTTGCCGACCAGCGCGGGATCGATGTGCTGGTACAGCATGGGGTCGACCTTGACCGCGGACGCGTGCAGGCCGGCCTTGTGCGCGAACGCGGACACGCCCACGTAGGGCTGGTGGCCGTTCGGGGTCACGTTGGTGACCTCGCTGATCGAATGCGCGATCCGGGTCAGCTCGCTCAGGCAGCCGTCCGGCACCACCGGGCGCCCCTTCTTCAGCTGGAGCCCGGCGACCACGCTGAACAGGTTGGCGTTACCGGCCCGCTCGCCGTAGCCGTTGGCCGTGCCCTGCACGTGGGTGACGCCCGCGTCCACCGCGACCAGGGTGTTGGCCACCGCGCAGGCGGTGTCGTCGTGGCAGTGGATGCCGAGCCGGGCCCCGGTGGCCTGGGCCACCGCGGTGACCACGTCACCCAGCTCGTTCGGCATCATGCCGCCGTTGGTGTCACAGAGGGCGACCACCTCGGCCCCGGCTTCGGTCGCGGTCCGGACCACTTCCAGGGCGTAGGCCTGATCGGACCGGTAGCCGTCGAAGAAGTGCTCGGCGTCCAGGAAGACCCGCTGGCCGTTCGCGCGCAGGTGCTCGATGGTCTCCCGGATCATGGCCAGGTTCTCCTCACATGTGGTGCGGAGGGCCAGCCGGACGTGCCGGTCGTGACTCTTGGCGACCAAGGTCACGACCGGCGCGCCCGACTCGCGCAGCGCGGCGACCTGAGGGTCATCGGGTGCCTTGGCGCCGGGCCGGCGGGTCGCGCCGAACGCGGCGAGCTGCGCGTGCTTGAGGCCCAGCTCCTGCTGGGCACGGCGGAAGAACTCGGTGTCCTTGGGGATGGCCCCGGGCCAGCCGCCTTCGATGTAGCCGACGCCCAGGCCGTCCAGGTGGCTCGCGATGACGAGCTTGTCGGCGACGGTCAGGTTCAGGCCCTCCTGCTGGGCGCCGTCACGCAGGGTGGTGTCGTAGACGTGGAAGCTGTCGTCGCGCATGAGTGCCTGTCCATTCCGGGCTGGAGTTCTTCGGGGTTGCGGGGCCCCACACAAAGCAAAAGACCCCTCGCGGCATGCGAGAGGTCTGCGCGTCCGGGCGGGGGTCCGGGGGTCGTCCCCCGGGCTAACACTGCGGGCTGGGGCGAAGCCGATCGGAGATCGGGGAGCAGCAGCCGCCGCCTCGGACGCGCCTGCCGATAATGATGCGGCCGGACGTCATGCTGGCAGCATGCCACACGTCGCCGGGTGGTGGCACGTTTATCTCGGATGGTGAGACGGCCGGGTCTGAGCGGCCACCACTGGCGCGACCGGGTGGAGGCCGGGCGCTCGGGTGGAGGCCGGGCGCTCGGGCCATTCTCGCCAGTCACATGGGGCTCAGCCGTTTGAAGTTTCATTTCGGTGAGCCGAGGTGACCTGGTGGGTCTGGTGGGTCTGGTGGGTCTGGTGGGGTGCGGGGGGTCGGGCGGCGGGCGTGGACGTTTAGCGGCGATGGCGCCATTGCCCATATAAGAGAATGGGGAAAGCGCCATCGATCAAGGTCCGGCGCGCCCGCGCCCGCGCACACGACGGGCCGGGCTGGCCCATCCCGTCGCCGTCGTCCCGCCAGCCGGACAGCAAGCTCGGCTGAGCGGCGGGCGGCGGCGACTGGGTGGATGGGGGTTCCTGCGTCCCGGAGCCCGAGGCCTGCGCCGGAGGCAGGGGTTTGAGGAGCCCCAGGTCAGCAGACCTTGTGGATCCAGCCGAAGGGGTCGGGGCGGGTGCCGTACTGGAGGCCCATCAATTCGTCCCGCAGCCGGGTGGTCACCGGGCCCGGGGCGCCGTCGCCGACCAGGAACTCGCCGTCGGGGCCCTTGACCTTGCCGACCGGGGTGATGACCGCGGCCGTGCCGCAGGCGAACACCTCGGTCAGCTCACCGGAGGCGCAGTCGGCCTTCCACTGGTCGGTGGAGATCCGGCCTTCGATGGCCCGGACGCCGAGCTGCGGGGCCAGCTGGAGCAGTGAGTCGCGGGTGATGCCGGGCAGCAGGGTGCCGGTCAGCGAGGGCGTCATGATCCGGGCGTTGTCGCCCGAGCCGTAGACGAAGAACAGGTTCATGCCCCCCATCTCCTCCACCCAGCGGTGCTCGGCGGAGTCCAGCCACACGACCTGGTCGCAGCCGTTCTCGACCGCCTCGCGCTGGGCCACGAACGCGGCCGCGTAGTTGCCGCCGCACTTGACCGCGCCGGTGCCGCCGGGGGCGGCCCGGGTGTAGTCGTCGCACAGCCACACGGTGACCGGCTTGACCCCGCCGGAGAAGTAGGCACCGGCCGGCGAGGCGATGACCGAGAACAGGTAGCTGGAGGACGGGTGGTTCACGCCCAGCCCGGCCTGGGTGGCGATCAGGAACGGCCGCAGGTAGAGGCTCATCTCCTGCTGCGACGGCACCCACTCGCGGTCCTGGTTGACCAGCAGTTCCAGCGCCTGCACGAACGTTTCCTCGGGCAGTTCGGGCATGGCCATCCGCTGGGCCGACCGGTTGAACCGGGCCGCGTTGGCCTGCGGGCGGAACATCACGATCGAGCCGCTGTCCTGGCGGAAGGCCTTCAGCCCTTCGAAAAACTCCTGCGCGTAGTGGAACACCGCGGTGGCCGGGTCCAGGGTGAAGGGGCCGTAGGCTTCCAGCCGCCCGTCGTGCCAGCCCGCGTCCTGGCTCCAGCGCAAGGTGATCATGTGATCGGTGAAGCGCGTACCGAACGCCGGGTTGGCCAGCAGCTGATCACGCTCGGCCGCCGCGACCGCGTGATCGGATGGCTGGACGTCGAACTCAATCTCAGTCCCGGTCTGCTCAGTGCTGGCTAGCTCTGGGGCAGTCATCGCACAAATCCCTCCTTACCACCGGCAATGCGGCGGAGCACGTTTCACATTACGCCGGGAAAGGCCGCGGAGGATTCCTGCGTGCGGTCCCGGGCGTCCAACTGACGAACTGGACGCGGACGGCCCGGGATGAGGCGCCGCCCGCGAAGGCCGGGCGGCGCCGGAGCCACCGCCCTAGCCGGCTACTCGCTGGGCGATGTCGTCCCCGATCTCCAGGGTGCTGCGGCGGGTCCACCCGCCCTGCCGCTCGATGAGGTCGTCGGCGACCGCCTGTTCGATCCGGCGGCCTTCGTCGGTCAGCCCCAGGTGCTCGCAGAGCAGCGCGGCGGACAAGATGGCCGCGGTCGGGTCGGCCTTCTGCTTGCCCGCGATGTCGGGGGCGCTGCCGTGCACCGGCTCGAACATGCTGGGCGCGGTGCCCTCGGGGTTGATGTTGCCGCTGGCGGCCAGGCCGATGCCACCGGCCACGGCCGCGCCGAGGTCGGTGAGGATGTCGCCGAACAGGTTGTCGGTCACCACCACGTCGAAGCGCTCGGGCTGGCTGACGAAGAACATCGAGGCCGCGTCGACGTGCGAGTAGTCCACGGCGACCTCGGGGAACTCCTTGGCCAGCCGGTCCACGGTCCGCTGCCACAGGTCACCGGCGTAGGTGAGCACGTTGGTCTTGTGAACCAGGGTGAGCTTCTTGCGGGGCCGGGTCATGGCCCGGTTGAACGCGTAGCGGGCCACCCGCTCCACCCCGAACGCGGTATTCAGGCTCTCCTGGGTGGCGATCTCGCCGGGGGTGTTCTTCCGCATCACCCCGCCCGCGCCGGTGTACGGGCCCTCGGTGCCCTCGCGCACCACCACCATGTCGATATCCTCCGCGCGGGCGGCGGCCAGCGGGGTGGTGACTCCGGGGTAGAGCCGGACCGGGCGCAGGTTCACGTAGTGGTCGAGCTCGAAGCGGAGCCGCAGCAGCAGCCCGCGCTCCAGCACGCCACTGGGCACGCTGGGGTCGCCGACCGCGCCGAGCAGGATCGCGTCGTGGCCGCGGATCTCCTCCAGCACCGCGTCCGGCAGGGTCTCGCCGGACTTGTGCCAGCGGCGGGCGCCGAGGTCGTAGTCGGTCTGGTCGAAGGTCGCGTCCTTGGCCGCCGCGGCCAGGACCTTGAGCGCCTCGGCGGTGACCTCGGGGCCGATGCCGTCGCCGCCGATAACGGCCAGCCTGATGGTGCGAGAAGACATTAGAACAACCTCAGTGGTGATCGGGCCTGGTGTGGCTGCCCTGGCCTGCGGGGCTGATGGGGCCAATGGGACGGGCGGGGCGGAGAGGAGAATGTGGCTTGAGTGAAAGGTGTGGCTTAACTGAAAGGTGGGGCTTGAGTGGAAGGTGGCGCTGGAGTGGGAGGTGGGACTGGGGTGAGGGGCGAGTGAACTGGCGGCGCCGGCGGGCGGCTTGCGGCCGCCCGCCGGCGCGGCGGTCAGTCTTCCTCGGAGCCGATCCAGCTCATGAGCGGGCGGAGCTTGGCGCCGACCTGCTCGATCTGCTCGTTGTGCTCTTCCTCGCGGCGCTTGAGGAAGTTCGGCGAGCCAGCGTCGAACTCCTCCACCAGCTCGCGGGCGAACTGGCCGTCCTGGATCTCGCCCAGGATCTTGCGCATCTCCTCGCGGGTCTGGTTGTTGATGAGGCGCGGGCCGCGGGTGTAGCCACCGAACTCGGCGGTGTCCGAGCATGACCAGTACATCTTGGAGATGCCGCCCTCGTACATGAGGTCGACGATGAGCTTCATCTCGTGCAGGCACTCGAAGTAGGCCACCTCGGGCTGGTAGCCCGCCTCGACCAGGGTGCCGAAGCCGGCCTTGATCAGCTCGGAGACCCCGCCGCAGAGCACGGCCTGCTCGCCGAACAGGTCGGTCTCGGTCTCCTCGGTGAACGTGGTCTTGAGCGCGCCGGCCCGGGTGCCGCCGATGCCCTTGGCGTAGGCCAGGGTGAGCGGCCAGGCGTTGCCGGTGGCGTCGCGCTCCACCGCGACCAGCACCGGGACGCCGCGGCCGGCGTTGAACTGGCGGCGGACCAGGTGGCCGGGGCCCTTCGGGGCCACCATGCACACGTCCACGCCCGCGGGCGGCTCGATCAGGCCGTAGCGGATGTTGAGCCCGTGCGCGAAGAACAGCGCGTCCCCGTCGACCAGGTTGGGCGCGATCTCCTCCTCGTACAGGCGGCGCTGGATGGTGTCCGGGGCCGACACCATGATCAGGTCGGCCTGCTCCACCGCCTCGGCCGGGGTGAACACCGGCAGGCCGTCGTCCTCCGCCTTGGCCCGGCTCTTCGACCCCTCGGGCAGGCCGATCCGCACGTCCACGCCGGAGTCCCGGAGGGACAGAGCGTGCGCGTGCCCCTGGCTGCCGTATCCGATCACGGCGACGTGCCGCCCCTGGATAACTCCGAGGTTGGCGTCGTCGTCGTAGAAAATCTCTGCCACTGCCTGGCCTTTCTTCGTTTCTTCGATGGATGGTGGGGCGGTCAGGCGCTGCGTTCGACCGGGCGCAGAGCCCGGTCGGTGATGGAACGGCCGCCGCGGCCGACCGCCACCATGCCGGACTGGACCAGTTCCTTGATACCGAACGGCTCCAGCACCCGGATCAGCGCGTCCAGCTTGTCGCGGTTGCCGGTGGCCTCCACCGTCACCGCGTCCAGGGCCACGTCGACGACCTTGGCCCGGAAGAGCTGGACGGTCTCCAGCACCTTCGACCGGCTCTCGGTGTCGGCCCGGACCTTGATCAGCAACAGCTCGCGCTGGACGGCCTGCTCCTGCTCCAGCTCAACGATCTTGAGCACGTTGACCAGCTTGTTGAGCTGCTTGGTGACCTGCTCGAGCGGGTGCTCGTCGCAGTTCACCACGATCGTCATGCGGGAGATCTCCTGGTGCTCGGTCGGGCCGACCGCCAGCGAGTCGATGTTGAACCCGCGCCGTGAGAACAGTCCGGCGATCCTGACCAGGACCGCGGGCTTGTTCTCGACCAGCACGGACAGCGTATGCCTGCTCATTTGCTCTGTGCCTTCTCTGCTGAGTGCTCGGCTGACTGCGGGGCGCCGTTACTCGGCGCCGCCCCAGTCGGGGGCCAGGTCGCGGGCGAACTGGATGTCGTCGTTGCTGGTGCCGGCCGGGACCATCGGCCACACCATGGCGTCCCGGTGGACGATGAAGTCGACCACGACCGGGCGGTCGTTGATCTCCATGGCCTGCTTGATCACGCCGTCCACGTCCTCGGGCTTCTCGCACCGGAACGCGGCGCAGCCGTAGGCCTCGGCCAGCTTCACGAAGTCCGGGACCCGGGTGCCGGCCACCGCGGCCGGGTGGTCGGCCGCCTCCGGCGCGGCCGGAACCGCGCCCGGCAGGTCGGCCGAGGTGCCGGCCCGGCGCAGGTCGGTGTTGGAGTAACGCTCGCCGTAGAACAGGGTCTGCCACTGCCGGACCATGCCCAGGTTGCCGTTGTTGATGACGGCCACCTTGATCGGGATGCCCTCCAGCGCGCAGGTGGCCAGCTCCTGGTTGGTCATCTGGAAGCAGCCGTCCCCGTCGATGGCCCACACGCAGGAGTCCCGCATACCGACCTTGGCCCCCATGGCGGCCGGGAGCGCGTAGCCCATGGTGCCCGCGCCGCCCGAGTTCAGCCAGGTCCGCGGGTTCTGGTAGCTGATGAACTGCGCGGCCCACATCTGGTGCTGGCCCACACCGGCCGCGTAGATGGCCTCCGGGCCCGCGATCTCGCCGATCCGCTTGATCACGTACTGCGGGGCCAGCGTGCCGTCGGCGGGCTCGTCGTAGCCCACCGGGTAGGTGGCGCGCCAGTCGTCCAGCTGGGCCCACCAGGCGCTGAGGTCCGCGCGCAGGCCGGCCTGGTGCTCGGACTTGACCGCGGTGATCAGGTCGGAGATGACCTCGCGGCAGTCGCCCACGATCGGCACGTCGGCCCGGCGGTTCTTGGAGATCTCGGCCGGGTCGATGTCGGCGTGGATGACCTGGGCGTCCGGGGCGAACGAGGCCAGCTGGCCGGTGACCCGGTCGTCGAACCGGGCCCCGAGCGTGATGAGCAGGTCGGACCGCTGCAGCGCGCCGACCGCGGCCACCGCCCCGTGCATGCCGGGCATGCCCAGGTGCTGGCGGTGCCCGTCCGGGAACCCGCCCCGGGCCATCAGCGTGGTGACCACCGGGATGCCGGTCAGTTCGGCCAGCTCCAGCAGCTCGGGGGCGGCTTCGGCCTTGATGATGCCGCCGCCGACGTAGAGCACGGGCCGCTGGGCCTCGCTCATCATCCGGGCCGCCTCCCGGATCTGGCGGGAATGCGGCCGGGTGACCGGGTGGTAGCCGGGCAGGTCGAGCGGGACCGGCCAGGAGAAGCTGGTCTCGGAGGTCATGGCGTCCTTGGCGATGTCGACCAGGACCGGCCCGGGCCGGCCGGTGCCGGCCAGGTGGAACGCCTCGGCGATCGTCCGCGCGATGTCGTCGGCCTGGGTGACCAGGAAGTTGTGCTTGGTCACGGGCAGGGTGATGCCGGAGATGTCGGCCTCCTGGAACCCGTCCGTGCCGATCAGGCTGGTGGCGACCTGGCCGGTGATGGCCACCATCGGCACCGAGTCCATGTAGGCGTCGGCGATCGGGGTGACCAGGTTGGTCGCGCCCGGGCCACTGGTGGCCATGCACACGCCGACCCGCCCGGTGGCCTGGGCGTACCCGGTCGCGGCGTGACCGGCCCCCTGCTCGTGCCGGACCAGGATGTGGCGGACTTCGGTCGAGTCGAGCAGCGGGTCGTAGGCGGGCAGGATCGCGCCGCCGGGCAGCCCGAACACCACGTCCACGCCAACCTTCTCCAGCGCGCGGACCAGGGCCTGAGCCCCGGTCATCCGGGTCTGACCGGGCGCGGCGGCGTTGGTCGCGGGGGTGGTCGCGCCGCTGGTGGGGGTGCCCGCGCCCGCCGCGACGTGGGCCACCGCACTGGCCGTGCCGTTGGCGGCGGCGCCGGCCGGGCCCGCCGGAGCGGTGGGCGCGCCGGCCGGGCCGTTGGCGGCGTCCGAAGCGGCCCCGGTCGCGGTGGCCGCAGCCGCCGCAGCCTGGGCCGGGCTGGCGGCGGCGTCCGGGGCCTGCTCGCCGCTCGGGTCGGGGCCCGCGTCGCGGACACCGGGTCCGGCCGAGTCACGATGCACCGCCCGCGCGACCTCCAGCGGCGAAGGGCCGGGGGCTGCGCGCGTGGGGGAAGCGGGTTTCGTCTGCTCAGTCATCCGATTGTTCCTTGTCGGCGAGGCACTCGCCCGCGGGGTGGGCGCGAGCGGACGGGCATTAAAAAACCCCTCGTGCCGGGAGGCAGTCGAGGGGAGCGCGCAGAGGCTGGCTTGGTCAGCGATCTGCGCGCTGTCCAAGTACCAGAATGAAGGTGGGGTTCACATCTGACACCATGCCCTGTCGCCGGCGGCTCGTCAACTTGGTCGCCGATTCGTCTCACCAGGTGAGACGAATCGGCGGGCCAAGCTGGACCTCAGGACGCGGCGGCGGCGCGGCGGGCCGTGGCCCCGGAGATCATGTCCGGCCCGTAGCCGGAGCGCCGGGCGCTGGCCTGGCTGGCGTCGGTGACGCCCCCCGGCTCGTGATCTTCTCCGCTGCCGGAGCCGGTGACACCGTGACCGCCGTGCTCATCAGCGCCGCCGTTGGCCCCGTGGCCGTGGCCCCGTGGCCGCCGTTGCCCCCGTTGGCGCCGTTGGGGTGCTCGGGCGCGGCGCCGGGACCGCCGGCGGAGCCGGGATCATCGGAGCCGCCGTGACCCGGGGACGAATCGGCGGATCCGTTGATCAGCGACTCCACGCCGGGGGCGGCCATCGGGCGGGCGACCAGGAAGCCCTGGCCGTAGCCGCAGCCCAGCTCGCGCAGGACGCGCAGCTGGCGCTGGTGCTCGATGCCCTCGGCCACGACCATGATGCCGAGGTCGTGGCCGACCTGGATGATGGTGCGGGTCAGCAGGGTGAGGGTGTCGTCGTGCCCGAGGCCGGCCACGAACGACGGGTCGATCTTGAGGATGTCCACCGGCAGGCCGCGCAGATAGGCCAGGGAGGCGTACCCGGTGCCGAAGTCGTCGATGGCCAGCCGCACGCCCAGCCGGCGCAGGTCGGCCAGGCGCTCGACCATCAGGCCGCCGTCCTCGACCAGGACCCGCTCGGTCACCTCGAGGATCAGCGACTCCGGCGGCAGGTCGCTCTCGGCCAGGGCCGCGGCCACCGACTCGGGGAACCGGGGTGAGTTGATCTGCCGGGCCGACAGGTTGACCGACACGCTGATGTCCCAGCCCTCGGCCCGCCAGGCCGCGCCCTGGGTGCAGGCGGTGGACAGGACCCAGGCGCCCAGCGGCACGATCAGGCCCGAGTCCTCGGCCACGTCCAGGAAGTCGGCCGGCGGCACGGCCGCGCCATCGCGCCACCAGCGGACCAGAGCCTCGGCCCCGACCACCTTGTCGGTCTCCAGGTCCACGACCGGCTGGTACTGCACGGTCAGCTCCTGCCGGGAGATCGCGCCCTGCAGGTCGCTGGCCAGCTCCAGGCGGCGGACCACGTCGGCGTGCATGTGGGCCGCGAACACCTCGACCCGGCCGCCGCCGCTGTCCTTGGCCTTGGACATGGCCACGTCGGCGTTGCGCAGCACCAGCCCGGGCGGGGAGCCGTCGGCCAGGGCCACCCCCACCGCGGCGGTCAGCGCGATGTCCCGGTCGGCGACCCGGAAGGGGGCCGAGCTGATCGTGCCCGCCATCCGCTCGGCGACGTCCGCGATGTCCTGGACGCCGGGGGCGTTGTCGATGAGCACGGCGAACTCGTCACCGCCCCAGCGGGCCACGGTGTCGTGGGTGGGCACGATGGCCCGCAGCCGCCGGGCCGCCTGGGCCAGCACCAGGTCGCCGGCGCCGTGCCCGACCGAGTCGTTGACCGCGGTGAACCCGTCCAGGTCCAGGAAGATCACACCGGCTTCGGTGCCGTCGCCGCGGCGGCGCAGCCCGTCCCGGGCCCGCTCCTCCAGGTAGGCCCGGTTGGGCAGGCCGGTCAGCCCGTCGTGGAAGGTCAGGTGGGTGACCTGCTGGCGCAGCGCCACCTGGTCGCTGATGTCGCGCGCGGTGATCAGCAGCTGGTCGGTCTCGCCCGGCACCCGGTAGCGCAGGATCGTGGCCTCGATGTGCCGCCAGGTCCCGTCGGCGGTCCGGACCCGGACCGGGAACCGGCTGCTCACCTCGCCCGGAACCGGCCCCGGCCCCTGCTCGGCCGCCCGGTCCGCAGCCTGCTCGTCCACGACCTCGGCGTCAGTCCCGGCCGCGCCGTCGTCAGGGCCCTCAGCATCGCCAGCGTCATCAGCGTCATCCGCGGATTGGCCGAGCGCGGCCCGGGTGGCCCGCATGGCCACCAGCAGGTCTTCGGGGTGGACCAGTTCGGGCAGGGCCATTCCGGCCAGCTCGTCCGGGTCGTAGCCGAAGTCGCTGACGGCCGGGCTGGCGTAGCTGATCCGCCCGTTCAGGTCGGCGACCAGGACCACGTCGCTGGTCCGGTCGGCCAGTTCGCGCAGGCTGCCGCTGGAGTCCCGCCAGACCCGCAGCACGGTGCTGGTCTCCCAGATCAGCACCAGCACCCGGGCCACCAGGACCAGCAGGGCCGCGCCGCCGGCCAGGATCACGGCCAGGCCCGCCGGGCGGCTGGCCACCGCTACCGCCAGCGCCGAGTCGGGATTGCCCATGACCTCCCGGACCAGCACGACCAGGGTGGCCACGGCCACGGCCAGCGCGGCCACCACGGTGGCCCGGCCCGAGCCGACGATCCGGCCGGAACCGGGGATGCTGCGCGGCAGCCGCCGCATCTCGGGTACGTGGGCCCGCGAGATCCAGGGGGTGAGCCCGAGCAGAACGAACGCCAGGATCTGGGTCACCTGCTGGGCCCCGGACGGGTGCCCGGACGCCAGCCGGGACCCCACGCCGAGCGCGTCGCCCACGCCGATCGTGAGCAGGGCCAGGTAAGGCAGGCCGACCCGGCGCCAGGCCGCGGTCAGCGCGGGCAGCAGCATGCCCAGCACGGCCGCGTCCACCAGCGGATGGACCAGGCCGAGCAGGAAGGTGCCGGCCCCCTCGCCGGAGTGCCGGTAGTCCGCCCCGAACAGCGTGACCCAGCCGATGACCAGCAGCGCGATGGCCATGACGTAGCCGTCGGCCAGCGCCGACAAGATGGAGCGGGCGTCCGCGCCCTCGGCGGTGATCGGCGACTCGGTCCCGTCCGGCCAGCCGCCGTCCGGCGGCTCAGCGGCCAGCGCGGTCACCCCGACCACCAGCGGCCCCATGGCCAGCAGCGGGGCCACGTCGGCCAGGGACAGCGGGCCGGACCCGCTGAAGGAACCAGCGAACAGCTGGTCAGCCAGCAGCCCGGCAAACCAGAACACGGCCGCACCCGCGAGCCAGCGGTACCCTCGTGGCGACCCGCTCGCCTGGCGGGACGCACCCAGCCACAGGCTCACGGCCGCCGCACACGAGACCAGGAGACCGATCACGTTCATCTTCGGCCCCCCGGGATGAACTGCTGCACGGGGCTCCTTCCGGCGTCACGCGGAGGCAGGTCTGCCCATCAGGGCGAGTTTCTCTCGCGGACGCTCGTCATCATTTTCGCGACCCACAGTCACCAGAATCCGGTGACCTGCGTTTCCGCGGCTGCTTATCGCCTGATGAGGGGCGAGCGATATCGCAACCGACAGTGGCGCTCACTCTACGTACCGGAGGTCACGCTTCGGTTGAGGAAGGGCCTACACCGGGCGACATCTACGGTTAGCGAGAGGCGTATGAGGTTATTTGCTCCGGTTCATCCTAGAACGTCCTCTGGGTAGCGGGAACGGAACCAGCCGGTGGACACAAATCGTGACCACATCGGGCTCGGCTCCACTGGTGATCATCAGCCCGGGTAGGGGTAGATCGGTGAACACAAGGCGAAGCTAGAATCCATACGTTTGCGTTCCAGGAGCTTTCGTCGCAGCCCGGGCCAATTCGACGATAGGCACGCCCCGGACGCCCAGGATGCCGAATGAGAGAAGAGGTCGTCGTGCGCAAGGTCCTTATCGCGAATCGTGGCGAGATCGCGGTCCGCGTCATCCGGGCCTGCCGGGACGCCGGGCTGGGCAGCGTCGCCGTCTACGCCGAGCAGGACCTTGACGGCCTGCACACCCGGCTGGCCGACGAGGCCTACGCCCTGGACGGCAGTACCGCCGCCGAGACCTACCTCGACATCGAGAAGATCGTCAAGATCGCGTCCGAGGCCGGGGCCGACGCCGTACACCCCGGCTACGGGTTCCTGGCCGAGAACGCCGACTTCGCCCGGGCCGTGCAGGCCGCCGGGCTGACCTGGATCGGGCCGCCGCCCGAGGCCATCGAGGCGCTCGGCGACAAGGTCCAGGCCCGCCACATCGCCCTGGAGGTCGACGCCCCGCTCACCCCGGGCACCTCCGACCCGGTGTCGGGCCCGGACGAGGTCGTGGCCTTCGCCGAGGAGCACGGCCTGCCCATCGCGATCAAGGCCGCGTTCGGCGGTGGCGGGCGCGGGCTCAAGGTGGCCTGGTCGCTGGACGAGATCCCGGACCTGTACGAATCAGCGGTCCGGGAAGCGGTCGCGGCGTTCGGCCGGGGCGAGTGCTTCGTCGAGCGCTACCTGGACAGGCCGCGGCACGTGGAGACCCAGTGCCTGGCCGACGCGCACGGCAACGTGGTCATCGTCTCGACCCGCGACTGCTCGCTGCAGCGCCGCCACCAGAAGCTGGTCGAAGAGGCGCCCGCCCCGTTCCTGACCAGCGAGCAGGTCGGCCTGCTGTACTCCTCGTCCAAGGCCATCCTGCGCCGGGCCGGCTACCAGGGCGCCGGCACCTGCGAGTTCCTGGTCGGCCAGGACGGCTCGATCAGCTTCCTCGAGGTCAACACCCGGCTGCAGGTCGAGCACCCGGTCAGCGAGGAGGTCACCGGGCTGGACCTGGTCCGGGAGATGTTCCGCATCGCCGAGGGACACCCGATCGGCTACGACGACCCGCCGCCCCGCGGCCACTCGATCGAGTTCCGCATCAACGCCGAAGACCCGGCCCGCAACTTCCTGCCCGCGCCGGGCACCATCCGGACCTGGGAGCTGCCGTCCGGGCCCGGGGTCCGGCTCGACCTCGGCTACGAGCCCGGCATGACCGTGCCCCAGGCGTTCGACTCGCTGATCGGCAAGCTGATCGTGACCGGGGCCACCCGCGAGCAGGCCCTGGAGCGGGCCCGCCGGGCCCTGGCCGAGTTCACGGTCGAGGGCATGCCCACCGTGCTGCCGTTCCACCGCGCGGTGGTCTCCGACGAGGCGTTCTCGGCCGAGCCGTTCAGCGTGTACACGCGCTGGATCGAAACCGACTACGCCGCCGCGGCGGACCTGGAGCCGCAGGACACCGACCCGGCCGAAGAGCCCGAGCCGCGCGAGCGCATGATCATCGAGGTCGGCGGCAAGCGGGTCGAGGTGGTGGTGCCCGGCAACCTGACCGTGGCCGGCCCCGCGGCCGAGACACCGGAACGGCGGCGCGGTAGCGGCCGCCGCGGCAAGCACTCCGCCCCGGCCGGTGGCGGCGACGAGCTGGCCACCCCCATGCAGGGCACCATCGTCAAGATCATCGCCGCCGACGGCCAGACGGTGTCGGCCGGCGACCCCGTGGTCGTGCTGGAAGCCATGAAGATGGAGCAGCCGCTGACCGCGCACAAGGACGGGACCGTGGCCGGCCTGGCCGTCGAGGTCGGGCAGACGGTGACCTCGGGCACCGTGATCTGCCGCATCGAGGGCTGACGGTTCGTGCCTCCCGCGCGCCCCGCGCGCCCGCCGCGGGCGGGCCGCCGGCCCCGGATTCCGGGTGATCCGGGCCTGGGCGGCAAGCTCAAGTTCGCCATCGGCTTCCGCCTGCCGCCCGCCAACCGCGACTGGGTGCGCCACGAGCTGACCGACGCCGGCTGGCGCGGCCGCACCGTGCTGCGTCACCTCACGGTGATGATCCCGATCTGCTGCGTCCTGGCCGTGCTGCCCGGCCCGCTCTGGCTGCGCCTCATGGTCCCGCTCCTGGCCATCGTGGGCAGCGTCTTCATCGTCACCGTCTACGCCGACGACATCCGCATCGCCCGGCTGCGCCAGCACGGCCTGCCCGTCCCCGACGACCCCGACCTGGGCCACCCGGCGCACTGAGTCTGTCCGGGGGGCTAGCGGCCGGCCAACTCGGCGACGACGGGGGCGAGGAGGTCGGCGAAGTCGGCGCCGAAGACGAAATAGGAGAAGCCCATCTCCTCCCGGCGGCGCTGGATCTCCTCGGCGGCGGCGGCCGGGTCAGCGGGCAGGATGGCCAGCGAGTCGGCCGCGCACGGCCATCGCCACCGGGGTGTGCAGGCCGGGGCCGTCGAGATCTCGCAGCGCCGTCACGGCCGCACGGACCTGAGCCACCCGCTGGCCCGGTGATAGCACGGGGAGCCCGAGCTGGCGGAGTTCGTCTTCGAGGCCGGGCCGGCCGGTGCCGATGCCCATCTCGAAGCGGCCTTCGGTGAGCACCGAGAGCGAGCGCGCCTCCCAGGCGATGTTCCAGGCCGGGCGGAGCGGGCCGCGGCCATGGCCAGCGTGGGGCCCGGCGCCGGCTGCCACTGCGGGACGTCGGGCATCAGCAGGGTCGAGTAGCCGCGGTCGGCGATGCGGCGCACGCGGTCTCGCCAGGCCGGTATCCCGGTCTGGACCGGGGCGACGACCCCGAATCGGAACGGCCTGGTCATGTGGACTCCTCGGCGGGTGGAACAACGCTGTGGTCTGCAGACGCGGCGGCGGCCCGGAGATCATCGGTGCCCGCCACCTGCGCCGGTGCGCGGCCGGGAACCGGAGCGGGGACCGGAGTACGGCCGGCGCTGGCCGGTCGCGGTGAATAACGGTTCTAATCGAAGTCTTCGTAGCGCATGAGCTTGCGCGCGGCTTCGGCCAGGCTGCCCGACAGCGACGGGTAGACGGTGAAGGTCTGGGCCAGCTGGTCCACGGTGAGGCGCTGCTCCACCGCCACCGAGACCGGGAGGATCAGTTCGCTGGCCCGCGGGGCCACGATGACGCCGCCCAGCACCACCGAAGTATCCGGCCGGGCGTACAGCTTCACGAAGCCGTCCCGGAAGCCGGCCATCTTGGCCCGCGGATTGCCGGCCAGCGGCAGCTTGACCACGGCCGCCTGGACCTCGCCGCTTTCGACGGCGGAGTAGTCGACGCCGACGGTGGCGATCTCGGGGTCGGTGAAGATGGTGGCGGCCACGTGGCTGAGCCGGATGGGGTGCACGGCCTCCCCCAGCGCGTGCCACATGGCGATCCGGCCCTGCATGGCCGCCACCGAGGCCAGCATGAGCACGCCGGTGCAGTCGCCCGCCGCGTAGACCCCGGGGGCCGAGGTGCGGGACACCCGGTCGACCTCGACGAAGCCGCGCTCGTCCAGCTTGACCCCGGCCTCTTCCAGGCCGATGCCGGTCACGCTGGGCTCCATGCCCACGGTCAGCAGGCAGTGCGAGCCGCGCACCACCCGGCCATCGGTCAGCGTCACCGCCACCCGGTCACCGTCGCGTTTGACCCCGGCGGCCCGGGACCGGCCGAGCACGGTCATGCCCCGGCGCCGGAACACCTCCTCGATGACCACGGCCGCGTCCACGTCTTCGTGCGGCAGCACCCGGGTCCGGGAGGAAACCAGGGTCACCTTCGAGCCCAGCGACTGGTAGGCGCTGGCGAACTCGGCCCCGGTCACGCCGGAGCCGACCACGATCAGTTCCTCGGGGATCTCGGGCAGGTCGTAGAGCTGGCGCCAGTTCAGGATGCGCTCGCCGTCCGGCACCGAGTCCGGCAGGACCCGGGGGTGGGCGCCCACCGCCAGCAGCACGGCGTCGGCGGCGATGTCGCGGCCCCCGGCCCGGATCAGGCCCGGCCCGGCCAGCCGCCCGACGTCGTCGATGACCTCGACGCCCTCGCCGGCCACCCGGGCCGCGACGTCGGCCGACTGGGCCTGGGCCAGCGAGGTGATCCGGCGGTAGACGCGCTTGGCGTCCACGCTCGCCCGCGGCCGGCTGCCGGCCGCGTCCTCGGTCCCCGGCAGCTGGATGCCCAGGTCGGGCGCGCCGTTGACCACGGTCACGGTGCTGGAGGTCTCGATCAGCGCCTTGGACGGCACGCAGTCGGTGAGCACGCACGACCCGCCCAGGCCGTCACGTTCGGCCAGCGTGACCTGCGCGCCCAGCTGCGCGGCGACCAGGGCGGCCTCGTACCCGCCCGGCCCGCCACCGATGATCGCGACACGCATGCTCCGTGACTGCCTCACGGAGCAAGAGTCTAGAGAGGTCCCGTCACTTAAGAGGTCGGGGACCACCATGGGCCCAGCGAGTCCGGGCGGGGGCTCGGTGAGGGGCCGCTGCTACGGGCGGTTGCGGAGCGCGGGTTCCGGGGGGTCCAGGGGGGTGGTTCCGCCGGAGGTCTGGGGGGTCACGTCGTCCCAGAGGGCGTTGAGGGCGGTAGCCGCCATCACGTGCAGGCCGACACCGATGGCGCGCTCATCCACATCGAACGTGGGCTGGTGGATGTCCAGTTCCTGACCCGAGCCCGGGGTGCGGACGCCCAGCCGCGCGTACGAGCCGGGCACCGACTCCAGGTACCAGGCGAAGTCCTCGCCGCCCAGGCTCTGGGGGGTGGTGACCACCGCGTCGGCGCCGAGGGTCTGCTCGGCGGCGGCGGCCAGCATGGCCGAGCTCATCGGGTCGTTGACCGTGGGCGGGACGTTGCGGGAGTAGGTCAGCTCGGCCCGGACCCCGTAGGCGGTGGCGACCGAGTCGATGAGCTCGCGGAGCAGGTCCGGGGCGCCGTGCCAGGCCTCGTCGTCCAGGCAGCGGATGGTGCCCTCGGCGATGCCCTCGTCCGGGATCGCGTTGGCGGTCGTCCCGGCCGACACCCGGCCCCAGACCAGGCTCAGGCTGGCCCGCGGGTCGACCCGGCGGGACAGCGCGGCGGGCAGCTCGGTGACGATCTTGCCCAGCGCGTAGACCAGGTCGGCGGTCAGGTGCGGGCGGGCGGTGTGGCCGCCGGGCCCGGTGACCCGGACCGCGATGCGGTCGCAGGCCGCGGTGATCGGGCCGTTGCGGATCCCGATCTTGCCCACGTCGATCTTGGGGTCGCAGTGCAGGGCGAAGACCCGGTTGACCGAGGTGATGCCGCCCGCGGCCAGCACGTCGAGCGCGCCGCCGGGGACCTCCTCGGCGGGCTGGAAGATCAGCCGGACCCGGCCCGGGAGCAGGCCCCGGGAGGCCTGGCTGGCCAGGAACAGGCCGGTACCGAGCAGGATCGTGGTGTGCACGTCGTGGCCGCAGGCGTGGCAGACGTTGGGCACGGTGGACCGGTACGGGACGCTCTTCTCGTCGGCCATCGGCAGGGCGTCGATGTCCGCGCGCAGGGCCACGACCCCGCGGGGCGAGGTGTGACGCTCGTGCTGGCTGCCGCCGATGTCGACGATCAGGCCGGTCCCCTTGGGCAGGATGACCGGGCGCAGCCCGGCCGCGGCCAGGCGCAGCGCGATGCGCCGGGTGGTCCGGTGCTCGGCGTAGCCGACCTCCGGGTGGGCGTGCAGGTCGCGGCGGAACTCGATCAGCTCAGCTTCGTGCTCGGCGAAGAAGGCTTTCAGATCGCCCGCCAGGTCATTTCCTTCCATGCCCGCCTTCCCCCGGGATGACGAAACGGTCCTCGGAAAACTCAGTGACAAGCGCATCAATGACGCCGGTCATCTCCCCGACATGGGCCAGAATGGCACGTTGTCGCTCGTAAGAAGCCCCGTGTTCAAGCACTTCTGAGGCTACCTGGAGCTCGTCGAGACAACCAAGCCGTTCTGCGACGGGCTCCAGTTCACGAACGAGTTCGTACAGCTCATCGCGCAACGGCGCCGTGGCCCCTGACTCGTCGGTGATCACCGTTGCGTCAAGACCATATCTCGTCGCCCGCCACTTGTTGTCGCGAACGACCCAAGATGACGGACTCGGGAGCTGGTAGCCGCGGTCCAGCTGGGCGTCGAACAACTGCACCAGGCTCTGGGACAGAGCGGCGACCATCGCGACCTCCCGGACGGTGGGCAGGCCGTCGAACATGCGGATCTCGATCGTGCCCAGATCCGCGTGCGGACGGATGTCCCACCAGACTTCCTTGATGCTGCGGATGGTCCTGGCCCGCAGCAGCGTGTCCATGTACTCCTCGAACTCAGCCCAGTCCGAGAGCCGGTGCGGGGGGCCCGCGGTCGGCAGGTCGCCCCAGATGATGGCCCGGGTCGAGGCGAGTCCGGTGTCCTCGCCGTTCCAGAACGGACTGGACGCGGTCAGGGCGAGAAAATGCGGCAGGTAGGAGGCGAGCGCATTGACGATCGGAATCGCCTTGCCCCCGTCGCGCAGCCCTACATGAACATGGACGCCGAAGGTCTGAATCCTCCGGGCGAGCCACTGCATTTGCTCGACGATTTCCGCATAACGCTTAATCGACGACATTTTGGCATCGCGCCAGCTGCTCACGGGATGCGTTCCGGCGCAGGCCAAAACGATACCGTGATTTTCCGCGCTGCGCTGGAGTTCCGCGATTGTCTTCTCGAGGTCGGTGCGGGCCTCGGAAACCGTGCTGCAAATTCCGGTCACGACCTCCACGGTCGACTGCATGAGTTCGTGCCTGATGTTCGGGTGGTCGCCGTTAGCATCGAGACCGGGCAGGCCAGCGACCACCTCCCGGGCGTCTTGCCGCAGCATTCTGCTCTGCGCGTCGACGAGCTGCACTTCCCACTCGACACCGAGCGTCGGACCCCGGGAAGAATTCCAGCTGATGGCCACGGCCGACCTCCACCCGCACATGCGGTTTCAGGGCATGCGCGAAATAGAATGCGTACAGAAAAGTTGAAATCGCTTGGTTTTTGCGGGCTTAATTGGGACTCGTGAGATTCGGGCGGGAATCGTCTCGTTAATCGGCGTCGGGGGGCTGGTAAATGCCCCACACATCGCGCAGCGCGTCGCTGACTTCGCCGAGCGTGGCCCCGGAACGGAGCGCCTCCCGCAACGGATACAGCACGTTCTCGGTGCCTTCCGCGGCCTGCTTGAGACCGGTGATGGCGCGCGCGAACTGATCGGTGTCCCGGCGGGCGCGGACCTCGCCCAGACGGCGGACCTGCTCCTCCTCCAGGGCCGGGTCAAAGGCCAGCGGCTGGTACGGCTCCTCCCCCTCGGTGACGAACTTGTTCACGCCGACCACGACCCGCTCGCCCGCGTCGATCTCCTGGGTCACCTGGTAGGCCGAACGCTCGATCTCGCTCTTCTGGAATCCGCGCTCGATGGCCTCGACCGCGCCGCCCAGGTCCTCGACCCGGGCCATCAGGTCCAGCGCGGCCGCCTCGACCTCGTCGGTCAGCGACTCGATGGCGTACGAGCCCGCGAACGGGTCCACGGTGGCGGTCAGGTCGGTCTCTCCTGCCAGCACCTGCTGGGTGCGCACGGCGATCCGGGCCGCCTTCTGGCTGGGCAGGGCCAGGGCCTCGTCGAACGAGTTGGTGTGCAGGGACTGCGTGCCGCCGAGCACGGCCGCCAGGGCCTGCACGGTGACCCGGACGATGTTCACGTCCGGCTGCTGGGCGGTCAGCTGGACCCCGGCGGTCTGGGTGTGGAACCGCAGCATCTGGGACTTCGGGTTCTGGGCGCCGAACTCCTCGCGCATCATCCGGGACCAGATCCGGCGGGCCGCGCGGAACTTGGCGATCTCCTCCAGCAGCGTGGTCCGGGCCACGAAGAAGAACGACAGCCGGGGCGCGAACTCGTCCACGGCCAGCCCGGCGGCCAGCGCCGCGCGGACGTAGGCGCGGGCGTTGGCCAGCGTGAACGCGATCTCCTGCACGGGCGTGGCCCCGGCCTCGGCCATGTGGTAGCCCGAGATCGAGATCGTGTTCCAGCGGGGCAGCTCCCGCTGGCAGTAGGCGAAGGTGTCGGCGATCAGGCGCAGCGACGGCCGCGGCGGGTAGATGTAGGTGCCGCGGGCGATGTACTCCTTGAGCACGTCGTTCTGGATCGTCCCGGTCAGCCGGCCCGGTTCGACCCCCTGCTCCTCCCCCACCGTCTGGTAGAGCGACAGCAGCACGGCCGCGGGCGCGTTGATCGTCATCGACGTGGACACCTCGCCGAGCGGGATGCCGTCGAACAGCCGCCGCATGTCGTCCAGGGAGTCGATGGCCACGCCGACCTTGCCCACCTCGCCGTGGGCCAGCGGGGCGTCCGAGTCGTAACCCATCTGGGTCGGCAGGTCGAAGGCGACCGACAGGCCGGTGGTGCCCGCCTCGATCAGTTCGTGGAAGCGCCGGTTGGACTCGGCCGCGGTGGCGAACCCCGCGTACTGCCGCATGGTCCAGGGCCGCTGCGTGTACATCGTGGGGTACACGCCGCGGGTAAATGGATACTCGCCCGGCTCGCCTAGCTTCTGGGACGGGTCGAAGTCCGTAAGCTGGCCTTCGTCATAAACGGGTTCGATGGGCAGACCAGATTCCGACGTGCGCTTCATGACCATCAGATTACGGCTATGGCTCACGGAGACGGCAGACCCGCCCTACCATCTCTGAGGACCGTCGGTGACGTTACGCCGGCGTAGAGCGCTGGACAAGTGGAAGGGAAACGGTGAAGGCGAGGTCAAATCGGTGACAGAGCGTAGCCGAACGACTCTGTCCAGGGTCTTTCTCGTCTTCTCCGCCTGCGCCGTGGCCGGTTCGGCCGCGCTGGCCGGGGGTCTCACCCCGGTCCAGGCGTCGAGCACGCCGGCCGCCCGCGCCAGCTCCCCGGCGGCCCAGGCCCGCCCCGCGGCCGAGACCGCGCCGGGCGCCGCGGCCGCCCAGCAGCTGCTGGCCCAGTCCGACACGCCGGCCGCGCCGAAAAACCTGGGCACGGTCGGCGGCCGCCAGCTGGCCAGCGCGGGAACGGTGGTCAACTACCCGTCGGCCTCGACGCCGCGGGTGCCCAACGTCCAGGCCGCGGCCTACGTGATCGCCGACGCCGGCACCGGGCAGGTGCTCGCGGCCCGGGACCCGCACGGCCAGCTCAAGCCGGCCAGCACGCTGAAGATGCTGACCGCGACCACCCTGATCCCGCTGCTGAACCCCAACGCCTCCATCACCGCGTCCACCCAGGCGACCAGCGTCGAGCCCAACATCGTCGGGCTGGTCCCCGGGGCCAGCTACAAGGTGTCCGACCTGTACCACGCGCTGCTGCTCATCTCGGCCAACGACGCCGCGATCGCGCTGGCCCAGGGCACCGGGTCGCTCAGCAACGGCGTCGCCCTGATGAACGCCGAAGCTCACCACCTGCAGGCCTGGGACACCGTGGCCAAGGACCCCAACGGCCTCGACGCCCCCGGTCAGCACGTGAGCGCCTACGACCTGGCCCTCATCGCCCGCCAGGCGCTCAAGCTCCCCGCGTTCCTGCGGTACGACCAGACCCGGACGTTCGACTTCAAGGTCAGCGCGGCCAAGAACGAGACCCTGGTCAACCAGAACTCGCTGCTGTCCACGTACCCGGGCGGCCTCGGCGGCAAGATCGGCTGGACGTCGGCCGCGGGCGCCACCTACGTGGGGCTGGCCAAGCGGAACGGGGTCACGCTGATCGTGACCCTGCTGCACTGCCCGGCGCTGACCGAAGTCAACTACGCCAAGTCCCTGCTGAACTGGGGCTTCGCCACCGACGGCAAGGTCACCCCGGTCGGCCAGCTGATCAGCCCGCTGCCCGCCAAGATCACACCGAAGACGCCGACGATCCAGATCCCCAAGGGCGCCGCCCAGCCGGTCACCGCGGGCGACCTGACCACCAGCCAGATCCCGAGCGGGCTGGCCGCGGCGTCCATCGCGCTGATCGTGTGCGCGGCCGCCGCCGCCATCGTCCTGATGCTGCTACGCCGCCGGACTCCCACCCGGACACGGTGACCCGGGCGAAGCGACCTTCCACCGGAAGCTCCCCGGCCGCCGGACCCCTACCCCCACGCGGTGACCCGGGCGAAGCGGCCTTCCACCTGGAGCTCCCCGCCCACCGGACCCCCATCCCGGCGCGGCGAGCCAGCGAAGCGACCTTCCATGAATTATTTATCGAAGGTCGGTGTCGAGGCGCGGGATGAATCCGACGCGGTCCCGCACCGTGGCCATGGTCGCCCGCGCCACCTGGCTGGCCCGGGCGGCACCGTAGGCCAGAATCTGGTCCAGCTGGGTCTCGTCGGCCAGCACCTTCTCGGTCTTCTCCCGGATCGGGGTCAGCGCGGCCACCACCGCCTCGGCCACGTCCTTCTTGAACGCGCCGTACTGGCTGCTGGCGTAGCGCTGCTCCAGCGCGCTGACCGGCTCGCCGGTCAGCGCCGAGTAGATGCGGAGCAGGTTGGTGACGCCGGGCTTGGCCGCCTCGTCGGCCCGGACCTCGCTGCCGGTGTCGGTGACCGCGCGGGCGATCTTCTTCCGGATCTGGGCCGGGTCGTCCAGCACGTCCACGATCCCCTGCGGGGACGAGGCCGACTTGCTCATCTTGATCGACGGGTCCTGCAGGTCGGCGATCCGGGCCACGGCGGGCGGGATGTAGGCCTCGGGCAGGATGAACGTCTCGCCGAACCGGTGGTTGAACCGCTGGGCCAGGTCGCGGGTCAGCTCCAGGTGCTGCCGCTGGTCCTCGCCCACCGGCACCTGGTTGGCCTCGTACAGCAAAATGTCGGCCGCCTGCAGGATCGGGTAGGTGAACAGCCCCACCGACGAGGCGTCGGCGCCGCCCTTGGCCGACTTGTCCTTGAACTGGGTCATCCGGTTGGCCTCGCCGAAGCCGGTGATGCAGCTCAGCACCCACTGCAGCTCGGTGTGCTCGGGCACGTGGCTCTGCACGAACAGGGTGCAGCGCTCCGGGTCCAGCCCGGCCCCGAGCAGCTGGGCGGCGGCGATCCGGGTCCGGCGCCGCAGCAGGGCCGGGTCGTGCCGCATGGTGATCGCGTGCAGGTCGACCACGCAGTAGAAGGCGTCGTGGCTGTCCTGCAGAGCCACCCACTGCTTGACCGCACCCAGGTAGTTGCCCAGGTGGAACGAGTCGGCGGTGGGCTGGATGCCGGAAAGCACGCGAGGCTGGTTCATGCCCGGAATTCTATGTGGGGCCTGTCAGTGTCGTCTCGGGGGCCAAGCCCCCCAGACCCCCCGACGCGAGCTTCGCTCGCCAAATTAATAACGCTGGCGCGGCATCGGCCCGGTGCCGCTGCCCGGGGCGCCGACCGAGTTCTGCGGGTCGCGCGGGGCGCCGGGGGCGACCACCACTTCGACCCGCTGGAACTCCTTCAGGTCGGAGTAGCCGGCGGTGGCGATGGTCCGGCGCAGCGCCCCCATCAGGTTCATCGAGCCGTCCGGCACCGCCGACGGGCCGTGCAGGATCTGCTCCAGCGTGCCCGCCGTGCCCACGTTGACCCGGACCCCGCGCGGCACCTCGGGGTGGCTGGCCTCGCTGCCCCAGTGGAACCCGCGCCCGGGGGCTTCGCTGGCCCGGGCCAGCGGCGAGCCGACCATGACCGCGTCGGCCCCGCAGGACAGCGCCTTGGCCATGTCACCGCTGCGGGTCATGCTGCCGTCCGCGATCACGTGCACGTAGCGGCCGCCGGACTCGTCCAGGTAGTCGCGCCGGGCCGCGGCCACGTCGGCGATGGCGGTGGCCATCGGCACCGCCACCCCGAGCACGGCCGCGGTGGTGTGGCCGGAGCCGCCGCCGAAGCCGACCAGGACCCCGGCCGCGCCGGTCCGCATCAGGTGCAGGGCCGCGGTGTGGGTGGCGCACCCGCCCACGATGACCGGCACGTCCAGCTCGTAGATGAACTGCTTGAGGTTGAGCGGCTCGGCCCGGCCGGACACGTGCTCGGCCGACACCGTGGTGCCCCGGATCACGAAGATGTCCACCCCGGCGTCGATGACCGCCTTGTAGTAGCGGGCCGTCCGCTGCGGCGACAGCCGGGCCGCGGTGGTCACCCCGGCCGCGCGGATCTCCTGGATCCGCCGGCCGATCAGGTCCTCCTGGATCGGCGCGGCGTACATCTCCTGCAGCCGCCGGGTCGCGGCCTGCTCGTCCAGCTCGGTGACCTCGGCGATCAGCGGCTCCGGGTCGGCGTACCGGGTCCACAGGCCCTCGAGGTCGAGCACGCCCAGGCCCCCCAGGCGGCCGATCTCGATCGCGGTCCGCGGCGAGACCACGCTGTCCATCGGGCAGGCCACCAGCGGGGACTCGAACCGGTAGGCGTCGATCTGCCAGGCGATCGAGACCTCTTCCGGGTCCCGGGTCCGGCGGGCCGGCACGATGCCGATCTCATCCAGGGAGTAGGCGCGGCGGCCGCTCTTGCCGCGGCCGATTTCCACTTGAGTCACTGGTCTCGCAGTCCTATCTCTCAGGCCTGTCTCGCGGGCCTAGTTGCGGCCGCGGCCGCTGTAGTTCGGGGCCTCGACGGTCATCTGGATGTCGTGGGGGTGGCTTTCCTTCAGGCCG
The DNA here is from genome assembly GCA_963828445.1 of uncultured Actinomycetes bacterium. GTDB lineage: Bacteria > Actinomycetota > Actinomycetes > Streptosporangiales > Streptosporangiaceae > Bog-532. The sequence goes on along the minus strand of CAWHFP010000009.1, from coordinate 150,057 downwards.
GCCGCGGTGATCTGCACGAACTGGGCCTGCTGGAGATCGCCCAGGGTGCGCGCGCCGCAGTAGCCCATGGCCGCCCGCAGCCCGCCGACCAGCTGCGTGGCCACCGCGGCCAGCGGGCCCCGGTACGGCACCTGGCCCTCGACGCCCTCGGGCACCAGCTTGTCCTCGCGCAGGACGTCATCCTGGAAGTAGCGGTCCTTGGAGTAGGACCGGCCGCCACGCTCCCGGTTGCGCATGGCCCCCAGCGAGCCCATGCCCCGGTACAGCTTGTACTGCTTGCCGTTGATGAACACCATCTCGCCCGGGGTCTCCTCGCAGCCGGCCAGCAGGCTGCCCAGCATCACGGTGTCGGCCCCGGCCGCGATGGCCTTGGCGATGTCCCCGGAGAACTGCAGGCCGCCGTCGCCGATGAGCGGGATCCCGGCCGGGCGGGCGGCCTTGGCCGCCTCGTAGATCGCGGTCACCTGGGGCACACCCACCCCGGCCACGACCCGGGTGGTACAGATCGAGCCCGGCCCGACCCCGACCTTGACCCCGTCCGCGCCCGCGTCGATCAGCGCCTGGGCCCCGGACCGGGTGGCCACGTTGCCGCCGATGACCTCGACGTCGGTGTTGGCCTTGAGCTGCTTGACCATGGCCAGCACGGCGGCCTGGTGCCCGTGGGCGGTGTCCACGATGAGGAAGTCGACCCCGGCGTCGATCAGGGCCTGGGCCCGGGCCTTGGCGTCCTCGCCGACGCCGATCGCGGCCCCGGCCACCAGCCGCCCGCCCGGGTCCTTGGTGGCCAGCGGGTACTCCTCGCTCTTGGCGAAGTCCTTGACCGTGATCAGGCCGCGCAGCCGCCCGGCGTCGTCGATGAGCGGGAGCTTCTCAACCTTGTTCTTCTGGAGGAGGGCCAGGGCCTGAGCGGGGGCCACCCCGACCGGGGCCGTGACCAGCGGCATCTTGGTCATGACCTCGGACACCCGGCGGCTGCGGTCGGTCTCGAACCGGATGTCGCGGTTGGTCACGATGCCGAGCAGGATGTGGTTCTCGTCGGTGACCGGGAGCCCGGAGATCCGGTAGCGCCCGCAGATCGTGTCCACGTCGCCCACGGTGGCGTCCGGCGTGCAGGTCACCGGGTCGGTGATCATCCCGGCTTCGGACCGCTTGACCACGTCGACCTGGGCGGCCTGGTCCTCGATGGCCAGGTTGCGGTGCAGCACGCCGACCCCGCCGTTGCGGGCCATGGCCACCGCCATCCGCGCCTCGGTCACCGTGTCCATGGCCGAGGAGACCAGCGGCATCCGCAGGCGGATCTTGTTGGTGATCCGGGTGCTGGTGTCCGCCTCGTTGGGCAGCACATCCGAGGCCGCGGGCAGCAGCAGCACGTCGTCGAACGTCAGGCCGGGCGGGGCAAACTTCTCATCCACGGTCATGGCACCTTAACTTCAGCGGCGGCGACGAGCTCGGGGGATGGCTTCCATCCTAATGAGCGGGTTGGACCGCCCGGGGCGAAGCTGACGTGACGTCCCGCTATGCCCAGGTGTGCCCCTGGTTGGTCTTTCGCGGGACTGGAGTGGCCCGTGTGGTGTGAGGTTCCGGGCCAGTGCGGGAGTGGCGGTGCGGGAGTGGCGGTGCGCGCCTGGCCGAACCGCATCGATCGCGCATTCGCAACGGTTCTTACCGCATCAAATGCGCGTTCGATGCGGTACCAAGCGCGGGCGAGACCCCGACTCGTGTGGTGCCCGGGGCTCGAGGGATCGCTGGGGCATCTCGCCCGCCCGGGGCCGGGGCTCAGTGCGGGTCTGTGCTCAGCAGGGAGCCGACCCAGGCGTCGACGCGGGTGGCGCGGTGGTGGAGGCGGGCGCGGAGAGTGCCCTCCATGAGGAAGCCGGCCTTCTCGGCCACCCGGCGGGAGGCGACGTTGCCGACCTCGCAGCGCCATTCGATGAGGTCCAGACCCAGGTCCGGCTGGGCGAAGGCCCACTGGCACAGGGCCCGGACCGCGGCCGTGGCCACCCCGCGGCCCCGGGCCGATGGGGCCATCCAGTAGCCGACCTCGGCCGCGCCGGGCTCGTGCGGGCGCAGGTCCAGGCCGACCCGGCCCAGCCGGGTGCCGGTCGCGGCGCCGGCGACGCAGAACTCGGCCCGGCGGCCCTCGTCCCAGGCGGCCAGGGTCTGCTGGCGGACGAAGTGGGCGGCGTGTTCCATCCGGTAGGGCGTGAAGACCTCGGCCAGGTTGCGCTGGATGGCCGGGTCCTGGGACACCTCGTACACCCAGGCGATGTCGGCTTCGTGGAACGGCCGGAGGGTGAGCGGGCCGGCTTCGATCACGGGCGGGGGCATGGCAGCATCCTCGCTTGCCCGGGACCGGGACGCGTAACGGCGGGCCTGCCCGGAGGCCAGCCCGCCGTTGCGGGTGTAACGAGTGTTGCGGTCGAACTTAGTGCGAGTGACCGTGGCTGTGGCCGTGGCCGGCCGCGGCGGAGTCGTCGTCGTCCTCCGGCTTGTCCACCACGAGAGCCTCGGTGGTGAGCAGCATGCCGGCGATGGAGGCGGCGTTCTGCACCGCGGACCGGGTGACCTTGACCGGGTCGATGACGCCCTGGGCGATCAGGTCGCCGTACTCGCCGGTGGCGGCGTTGTAGCCGTGACCCGCGGGCAGGGAAGCGACCTTGGCCGCGACCACGGAGCCCTCGGCGCCAGCGTTGATGGCGATCCAGCGGGCCGGCTCCGACAGCGAAGCCCGGACGATCTTGACGCCCGTGGCCTCGTCACCGGTGAGGCCGAGGTCGTCCAGCTCGTTGGCGACCGAGATGAGGGCGCTGCCGCCACCCGCCACGATGCCTTCCTCGATGGCGGCGCGGGTGGCCGAGATGGCGTCCTCAAGGCGGTGCTTCTTCTCCTTGAGCTCCACCTCGGTGGCCGCCCCGGCCCGCAGCACGCAGACGCCGCCGGACAGCTTGGCCAGCCGCTCCTGCAGCTTCTCGCGGTCCCAGTCGGAGTCGGTGCTCTCGATCTCGGTGCGGATCTGCCGGACCCGGTCCTGGATGGTGGCCTCGTCACCGGCGCCGTCGATGATCGTCGTGGTGTCCTTGGACACCACGATGCGGCGGGCACGGCCCAGGTCGTCCAGGGTGATGTTGTCCAGCCGCAGGCCCAGGGCCTCGCTGACCACCTGGCCACCGGTCAGGGTGGCGATGTCGGCCAGCATGGCCTTGCGGCGGTCGCCGAAGCCGGGGGCCTTGACCGCGGTCACGTTGAGCAGACCGCGGATCTTGTTCACGACCAGCGTGGACAGGGCCTCGCCCTCGACGTCCTCGGCCACCACGAGCAGCGGCCGCTTGGACTCGGCGATCTTCTCCAGCAGCGGCAGGAACTCGGCCATCGAGGAGATCTTGCCCTCGGTGATGAGGACGTAGCCGTCCTCGAGCACGGCCTCGAGCCGGTCCTGGTCGGTGATGAAGTACGGGCTGATGTAGCCCTTGTCGAACTGGAGGCCTTCGGTGAACTCCAGCTCGAGGCCCATGGTCGGGGCCTCTTCGACGGTGATCACACCGTCCTTGCCGACCTTGCTGAACGCCTCGGCGATCAGCTCGCCGATCTTGCTGTCCTGCGCGGAGACCGTGGCGACGTGAGCGATCTCGCTCTGCTCCTCGACGTCACGGGCCTGGGCCAGCAGCCGCTTGGACACCTCGGCGGCGGCGGCGTCGATCCCGCGCTTGAGCGAGATCGGGCCCGCGCCGGCCGCGACGGACCGGAGGCCGTTGTGCACCATGGCCTGGGCCAGCACGGTCGCCGTGGTGGTGCCGTCACCGGCCACGTCGTTGGTCTTGGTGGCGACTTCCTTGGCCAGCTGGGCGCCGAGGTTCTCGTAGTGGTCCTCGAGCTCCACCTCACGGGCCACGGTGACGCCGTCGTTGGTGATGGTGGGCGCGCCCCACTTCTTGTCGATGACGACGTTGCGGCCGCGCGGCCCCAGCGTCACCTTCACGGTGTCGGCCAGCTTGTCGACACCACGCTCGAGCGCGGAGCGCGCATCAGAGCTGAATTCTAGGATTTTGGGCATTGACTACTACCTCACCCTGCAGATGTTGCAAACAGAAGTACGTTCAGCACGCGGCCGGGACGGCCGGTGGGTGCTGGCGGTTTGGTGCTCACGCGCGCCAAGGGCGCCCGGCCGCCTTGGCGGCCCGGCGCCCTCAACCACGCATGTGCTGCGTCGTTCTTACTTCTCGACGACAGCGAGGACGTCGCGGGCGGAGAGTACGAGGTACTCCTCACCCGAGTACTTGACCTCGGTGCCGCCGTACTTGCTGTAGAGAACGATGTCCCCGACCTTGACGTCGACGGGCACGCGCTTGGCGCCTGCGTCGTCGAACCGGCCGGGGCCCACCGCCAGGACTTCGCCCTCCTGGGGCTTCTCCTTGGCGGTGTCCGGGATTACCAGACCGGAAGCCGTGGTCTGCTCCGCTTCAAGCGGGCGAACCACGATCCGGTCCTCAAGCGGCTTGAGAACAACCTTGGTGGCGGTCGTCACGATCTGACCTCCCCCTCCGGAAGGCTAGGAAATTACAAGAGAGGGCGACCAGCGGGCCTGCCGTCGCGGGGTCCAGACTGCTTCGTCGCGGTTAGCACTCTACTTGCCGGAGTGCTAGTCCGACAGTATCCAGCCCGCAGCAACTCGTCAACACGGGGGCCGCCGGGTAACCTTCCGGCCACGGTTTTCACTTTGCGTATCCAGTTGATTACAGCGTGCTACTACTGTGGGCCCGTCCGCGAGAGGATTATCCGGCATTCGCCAGGGGCCATGGGGCCACATCGCGCACACGCGGCCGATGGACGCGACGGCGGGATCCTCCACGGGATCGGCAGGACGCGGGCTCAACAGACTCACCCAGCCGGGCATCCGGCGAGCGGTACCACCCCTGGCTAAGGAGCACCCCCCATGGATCAGTCGGCGAATCACCTGTTGCTGCGAGGCAGCCAGCCCGGCCCGGCGGCCGACCGGATGCGCGACCTGCTCGCGCGCACGGTCCAGGACCACGTGTCCGACCAGCGGTCGCACGCGAGCGCGCTGGAGGAGATCCGCAAACACCTGGAGGGCCTGGAGTGGCTGGTCAAGGAGGTCCGCGAGCATGAGCTGGTCGACCTGGCCAGCCAGCTGACCGCGCAGACCGAGGCCATGCGGCGCCAGCTGGCCGAGGCCGACGAGAACGCGCCGTCCTGGGCCGAGTCGCTGCCGGAGAACCTGCAGTCGCTGTCGGCCCAGATGAAGCCGGTGGCCGAATTGCCCTCGCTCTGGGCCGACCTGGGCGTGATGGCCGAGAACGTCGACCAGGTGCTGCCCCGGCTGGAGGCCATCTGCGACCTGATCAGCCAGGCCAAGGACATGCTGCGGGTCCAGGAAGGGCGCCTGAACAGCCTGCAGCAGCACGGCAGCCAGCTGCAGCAGAGCATGGAGACGGCGGCGGGCCGGTTCGGCCGGGTGGACAAGGCCCTGACCGAGCTGTCCCAGCGCGCGGCCTACCTGGACAAGGAACTGTCGGCCATCAAGGGCCGCATCGACCAGGGCTTCACGGCCCAGACGGCCCGGTTCGACCAGGGGCTGGCCGCGCTGTCGGAACGCCTCGAGGTCAAGCTGGACGAGGGCCTGACCGCGGCGGCCGGGAAGATCGACGACCTGGCCGGGACGGTGGCCGGGGTGGCCAGCCAGGTGGATCTGGTCGGTGGCCAGGTCCAGGTGGCCCAGGGCCGGCTGGAGCGGATCGACGAGCGGCTGGGCGACACCGACGACAAGGTCAGCACGGTCGACAACAAGCTGGGCGCGGTGGACGCCAAGCTGACCGGGACCGACGGCAAGGTCGGGGCGCTGTCCAACCGGATCGACCGGCTGGACGACCACATCGGCGACACCGACGACCGGATCGGGCTGATCAACGAGCGGATCGCCGCCGTCGACGAGCAGATGGGGACGATCAGCAGCCAGGTGGCGACGGTCAGCGAGCGCACCGCGCCGCTGGCCGACCGGCTGACCAGCCTGGACGCCGCGCTGGCCCGGACCGACGGCACCATCGGCGCCCTCGGCACCCGGCTGACCGCCACCGACGGCACGGTCGGCGAGCTCGGCACCCACATCGAGCTGCTGAGCGAGCAGCTGGCCGAGACCAGCGAGCAGGCCAACGGCCGCATCGCCCAGCTGGGTGAGCGTTTCACCGAGACCAGCGAGCAGGCCCAGGCCCGGATCGAGCAGCTCGGTCAGCGGCTGGCCGAGACCGGTCAGCAGGCCAGCACCCGGATCGACCACCTCGGGCAGCAGCTGGCCCAGCAGCTCACCCAGAGCAGCGAGCAGGCCAGCACCCGGATCGACGCCGCCAGCGCCCGGATCGACCAGGCCAGCAGCCAGATCGGCCAGCTCGGCGAGCTGCTCACCGAAACCAGCCAGGCCGCCGACACCAGGATCGGTGAGCTGGGTCAGCGGATCACCGAGACCGGCCAGCAGGCCAGCAGCCAGATCGAGCAGGTCCGGGACCGCCTCATCGAGACCAGCGCCCAGGTCGGCGGCCTCGACGAGCACATCGTCGCGGTCAACGGCACGCTGAGCGCCCACATCACCTCGGTCGACGAGAAGCTGGTCGAGCACATCGCGGTCGTGGACGACCTGCTGAGCGGGCTGGACACCCGGATGGAGAACCTGGACGGGCGGCTGGACGGCCTGGGCACCAGCGTCGGCGCGCACGCCGAGCGGATCGGGGCGGTGGACGAGAGCATCGGCGCGGTCGACGAGCGGATCGCCTCGGTCGACCACAAGATCGGCTCACTGGACGGCCGGATGGACGGCCTGGACGGGCGGCTGGAAGGGGTCGGCGGCCGGATCGAGGGCATGGGCGCCAAGTTCGAGGCGGTCGACGGCCGGCTGGAGGCGGTGACCCGTGAGCTGACCCACCTGCCCGCCTCGCTCGGCCTGGAGGAGGCCCAGCGCAAGCTGGGCGAGGCCGCCGACAGGTCCGCCTCGGCGCTGGCCACCCGGCTGGAGGCGCTGGAGGGCCGGCTGGCCAAGGTGCTGTCCCCGCTGGCCGACGAGCTCCGGTCCCGGCCCGGCCACGCCGAGGTCGAAGACGTGGTCACCAAGGTGGTGACCACGGTGGTCAGCACCGTGCAGTCCGACATGGCCCACCGGCTCGACTCGCTGGAGGAGACCGTGCTCACCCTGGCCGAGGCCCTGCTGCGGCCGGGCCGGCGGACCGTGCCGGGGCAGCGGGACAGCGAGCACGCCTGAGACGACGGGGGACGCCAGAACGACGGGGGCGCCAGCCGGAGGGCCGTCACCAGCGAAGAACAGCCGCAGCACCCAGAGACGGGAGAGCACTCCCGGGACGCGGCCAGGTTCACGCCGGGACGGCCCTTTCGGCTGGCCTGGAAGTCGCGGCCACGCGGGTCAGGGGCGGGGGCGGGCTACTCCCACTCGATGGTGCCGGGCGGCTTGCTGGTCACGTCGAGCACGACCCGGTTGATCTGCGGCACCTCGTTGGTGATCCGGGTCGAGATGTGGGCCAGCACGTCCTCGGGCAGCCGGGCCCAGTCCGCGGTCATGGCGTCCTCGCTGGTCACCGGTCGGAGCACCACCGGGTGGCCGTAGGTCCGGCCGTCACCCTGCACCCCCACCGAACGAACGTCGGCCAGCAGGACCACCGGGCACTGCCAGATGCGCCGGTCCAGCCCGGCCCGGGACAGTTCCTCGCGGACGATGGCGTCGGCGTCGCGCAGCACGGCCAGCCGGTCCGCGGTGACCTCGCCGATGATCCGGATGGCCAGGCCCGGACCGGGGAACGGCTGCCGCCACACGATGTCGTGCGGCAGCCCCAGCTCCTCGCCGACCCGGCGGACCTCGTCCTTGAACAACGCCCGCAACGGCTCGACCAGATCGAACTTCAGGTCGGCGGGCAGGCCGCCCACGTTGTGGTGGGACTTGATGTTGGCCGCCCCGGTGCCGCCGCCGGACTCGACCACGTCCGGGTAGAGCGTGCCCTGGACCAGGAAGCGGGCCGGATCGCCCTGGCTCTGGGCTTCGGCCGCGATGTCGGTGGCGGCGCGCTCGAACGTGCGGATGAACTCACGGCCGATGATCTTGCGCTTCTGCTCGGGGTCGCTCACGCCGTCGAGCGCGCCGAGGAACTCACCGGCCGCGCTGACCACCTTGAGCCGGACCCCGGTGGCGGCCACGAAGTCGTTCTCGACCTGCTCGGCCTCGCCCTTGCGGAGCAGCCCGTGGTCGACGAACACGCAGTGCAGCCGGTCGCCGATGGCCCGCTGGACCAGGGCCGCGGCCACCGCCGAGTCGACCCCGCCGGACAGCCCGCACACGGCGATGCCGTCGCCGACCTGGGCCCGGATCTGCTCGACCTGCTCGTCGATGATGCCCGCGGTGGTCCAGCCCGGCTGGCAGCCGGCCGCGTCCAGGAAGCGCTGCAGCACGGCCTGGCCGTGGTCGGTGTGCATGACCTCGGGGTGGAACTGGACGCCGAACAGCTTGCGGCCGGCGTCCTCGATGACCGCGACCGGGGTGGCCCCGGTGGAGGCGGTGACCTCGAACCCGGGCGGCCCGGCCACGCAGGTGTCGCCGTGGGACATCCACACCCGCTGGCGGGCGGGCAGCCCGTCCAGCAGGCCGCCCGCGGCGGCGGTGATGTCCAGGGTGGTGGCGCCGTACTCGGCCGCGCCGGTGCGGCGCACGGTCCCGCCCAGGCCCTGGACCATGAGCTGGAAGCCGTAGCAGATGCCGAAGACCGGGACCCCCGAGGTGAACAGGCCTTCGGGTCCGGGCGGGGCGCCGTCGGCGTACACCGAGGCCGGGCCGCCGGACAAGATGATCGCCTTGGGCTTGCGGGCCAGCATCTCGGCCACCGGCATGGTGTGCGGGACGATCTCGGAGTACACGTGGCACTCACGGACGCGGCGGGCGATGAGCTGGGCGTACTGGGCGCCGTAATCGACGACGAGGACGGTGTCGAAGCTGCCTGACGGGTGCACCTGCCGAGTCTAGGACATCAGCCCCGGCCGCCTGACCTGCTGCGCTGCGGCGGCGCGGACTGCCCGTTCGACCCGTCCTCGGGCGTCGTGGCCGGCGGGATGATCGGGGTCTCCGGGGTGATCGGGGCCGATGAGGTCGACGGGGCCAGCGGGGCCGGCGGTGGCTGGTGGGGCCGGCGTGGTTGCGGGGCCGGGTGGGGCGCCGGGCTGAGGTGGCAGCTGGGGCCGGGGAGCCGGTCTGGGTGGCGGGGCCGGGTGGGGTGTCCGGAGTCTCGGGGCGGGCGGCGGGGGCGATGCGCAGCCGGGCGATCCGGCGGCCGTCCATCTCGGTGACCGTGATCCGGTGGCCGTCGACCTCGACCGAGTTGCCGACCTGGGGCACCTCACCCAGCCCGGCCAGGACGAAGCCGGCCGCGGTCTCGTACGGGCCCTCGGGCAGGTCGATGCCGGTCAGCTCGGCGAACTCGTGCAGGTTGAGCAGGCCCTCGACCTCGACGTCGCCCCCGCGCAGGCGGCGGGCCTGGTTGTCGTCGACGTCGTACTCGTCGCGGATGTCCCCGATCAGCTCCTCGACCAGGTCCTCCAGGGTGACGATGCCGGCCGTGCCGCCGTACTCGTCGATCACGATGGCCAGGTGGGCCCGCTCGCGGCGCATCTCCGACAGCGCGGTCAGCACGGTCTTGCTGATCGGCAGGAACTTCACGTGCCGGCTGACCTGGCCGACGGTGAGCGGCCGGTTGGCCCGGGCCGGGTCGAGCAGGTCCCGGACATGCACGAACCCGATCACGTTGTCGTAGGAACCCTGGTAGACCGGCAGCCGCGAGTAGGGCACGCTCACGGCCAGTTGGGCGGCCTCGCTGATCGGCAGGTCGTCGGCCACGAACTCGACCTCGGTCCGGGGCAGCAGCACCTCGCGGATCTGGCGCTTGCCCGCGTCGAACACCTCGCTCACGATCTGCCGCTCGTCCAGGCTCAGGACCTGGTTGCTGGCCACCAGGTCCCGCAGTTCCTCTTCGGTCATGACCGATCGGTTGGCCTTGGGGTTGCCGCCCAGGATACGGACCACCAGGTCGGTCGACACCGACAGCAGCCAGACCAGCGGGCGGGCCAGCACCGAGATCCGGTCCAGGGTCGGGGCGGCCAGCAGCGCCACCGGCTCCACCCGCTGCAGCGCGATCCGCTTGGGGGCCAGCTCGCCCAGGATCAGGGTGACGAACGTGATGGCCACAGTGACCAGCACGAACGCCCCCGCCGAGGCCCAGCCGCCGGTGGCGCCCAGGCTCTTGAGCCCGCGCTCCACGAAGCTGACCAGGGTGGCCGACCCGTACACGCCGGAGACCAGCGTGGCCAGGGTGACCCCGATCTGCACCGACGACAGGAACCGGTTCGGGTCCTGGGCCAGCTTGGCCGCCACCGCGCCCCGTTTGCTGTGCTGGGACAGCTTGCGGATCTGGCCCTCACGCAGCGAGACCAGTGCCATTTCGGACGCGGCGAAGAAGCCGCCGATCAGCACGATGACGAGGACAATGACAATGTCCCCGATGAGCTGGCCCACTGTGATCCCCGAGTTCTCCTGACGCACCGCGGGCCCCGCCACGGCCACCAGGCGCTTTGTCCGGCCAGTCTAAAACCACCGGTCCGTATGCTGGGCGAAGTACGGCGTTGGAGGGTCCGGTTCCCCTCTTTGCGCGATGCAAGCGCGATTACGGGCACCGGGCTGTGCAGCCGGGTCGGGCAGCCGGGTCAGGGCTGGGCCGATTGGTCCGGGACGCGCCCACCGGCCCGGGCCGGTGACCGGTATGTTGGCGTGCTGCGGCGGTTCAGCCGGCTCCGGCACCCATTTCGGCCGGCTCTTGCACACACCTCGGGAGGCAGGATGAGGCTGCTCGTCACGGGCGGCGCGGGCTACATCGGCAGCGTGGTCGCCTCGGCCCTGATCGAGGCCGGGCACGACGTGACCGTCCTGGACGACCTGTCCACCGGGCACGCCGACGCGGTGCCGCCCAAGGCCACCTTCGTGCGGGGCACGCTGCGCGACGACGCGGCCCGGGTGCTGGCCGAAGGCACCGACGCGGTGCTGCACTTCGCGGCCAAGTCGCTGGTCGGTGAGTCGGTGGCCAACCCCGGCCTGTACTGGTCGCACAACCTGGGTGGCAGCCTGGCCCTGCTCGAGGCCATGCGCGAGACCGGCGTGGGCCGGATCGTGTTCTCCTCCACCGCGGCCGCGTACGGGGAGCCGGAGCGGACGCCGATCGAGGAGACCGACCCCACCCGGCCCACCAGCCCCTACGGCGCGTCCAAGGTGGCGGTGGACACGGCGCTGGCCGAGTACGCCAGGATGTACGGCTTCGGCGCCGTGAGCCTGCGCTACTTCAACGTGGCCGGCGCGCACGAGGACGGCACCGGCCAGTGGTACGGCGAGCGGCACTCCCCCGAGACGCACCTGATCCCGAACGTGCTCAAGCTGGCCCTGCCCGCCCGCGAGGGGTCCGGGAGCGGTGGCGCGGTGAAGATCTTCGGCGACGACTACCCGACGCCGGACGGGACCTGCCTGCGCGACTACATCCACGTGACCGACCTGGCCGAGGCCCACCTGCTGGCCCTGGACGGCTGCCGGCCGGGCCACCACCGGATCTACAACCTCGGGAACGGGACCGGGTTCTCGGTCCGCCAGGTCCTCGACGTGTGCCGCGAGGTGACCGGGGCCGACATCCCGGCCGAGGTGGCCCCGCGCCGCGGCGGGGACCCGGCCGTGCTGGTCGCCTCGTCCGAGCGCATCCGCACCGAGCTGGGCTGGACCGCCTCCCGGGACCTGCACACGATGGTGACCGACGCCTGGACTCATCGCCGCGGCCGATCCCAGCAGGCGGAGCCGGGGGCGGACACCCGATGAGTTCCGGCCCGGGCGGCGCGGCCGCGGGCCGGCACGCAGTGGCCGAACAGGGCGCCCGGTGGTTCCGGACCTGTTTCGGGCACCGGCCGCAGGGCGTGTGGCTGGCGCCGGGGCGGGTCAACATCATCGGCGAGCACACCGACTACAACGACGGCTTCGTGCTGCCGTTCGCGCTGGGCCAGGGCATCGTGGCCGCGGCCTCGCCCCGCCGCGACGACGTGCTGGCCCTGCGCACGCACCGGGACCCGGCCGCGAACGTGGAGATCCCGCTGGCCCGGCTGCGGCCCGCGCCGGACGGGACCCCGGCCGCCCTGGACGAGATCCGCGCCGAGCTGCCCGGCTGGGCCCGGTACCCGGCCGGGGTGGCCTGGTCCCTGCTGGCCGCGGGCCACCCGGTGCCCGGAGCCAGCCTGGCCATTGACTCCTGCCTGGCCGACGGGGCCGGGCTGTCGTCGTCGGCGGCCCTGGAGTGCTCGGTGGCGCTGGCCCTGACCGAGCTGGTCACCCCGGACTCCCTGGACGTCTGGGCTTCGCACGACCCGGACCCGGACCCGGTCCGGCCGGGGGTGCCCCGGCCCGAGCTGGCCGCCATCGCCCGCCGGGCCGAGAACGAGTTCGCCGGGGTCCCGTCGGGGATCATGGACCAGTCCGCGTCGCTGCTGTGCCGGGCCCAGCACGCCCTGCTGCTGGACTGCCAGTCGCTGGAGTCCGGCCAGGTGCCGTTCAAGCCGGACCGGGCCGGGGTGCGGGTGCTGGTCGTCGACACCCGGGCCAAGCACGAGCTGGCCGACGGCGAGTACGGCAGCCGGCAGTCCGAGTGCGCCGAGGCCGCCCGGCGGCTGGGGGTCCCGTCGCTGCGTTCCATCCACGACGTGAGCCAGCTGCGCGGGCTGGACGACCCGGTGCTGCACCGCCGGGCCCGGCACGTGGTCACCGACAACCTGCGCGTCCGCCAGGTGACCGGTCTGCTCCGGGGGTCCGGCGGCGGTGACTTCCGCGCCCTCGGCGAGGTCGGCACCCTGCTCACCCGGTCCCATGCGTCCCTGCGCGACGACTTCCAGGTCTCCTGGCCCGAAGCCGACGTCACCGTGGACGTCGCGGTCGAGGCGGGCGCGCTGGGCGCCCGCATGACCGGCGGCGGGTTCGGCGGCTCCGCGCTGGCCCTGGTGCCCGAGGCCGACCTGGACCAGGTGCAGGCGCGCATCCTGGCCGCGTTCAGCGACCGGGGCTGGGCCGAACCGGAATTCGTGGGTGCCTTCCCTTCCGACGCCGCCCAGCGCATGATCTGAGCATGATCGCGAGGATGTGGCGCGGTGTGGTCCGGGCCGAGGACGCCGACGAGTACGCCGCCTACGTGCAGCAGACCGGAATCGAGGGCTACCAGCAGACCCCGGGCAACCAGGGCGCGTGGCTGCTGCGCCGGCCGGACGGCGACGGCCGGGAAGAGATCGTGACGCTCAGCTTCTGGGACTCGGTGCAGGCCATCGAGGCGTTCGCGGGCCAGGACATCGAGCGGGCCAAGTACTACCCCGAGGACGACCGCTACCTGCTCGAACGAGACGCCACGGTGGTGCACTACCAGGTGCCGGACCAGCAATGACCGGCCCGCCCCATGGGCCTGCGCTGACGGGACGGCGCTGATGGGACTGCGGGCGGACGCGGCGGCCAGCGCCGGTGAGCTGGCCGAGCTGCGGCACGCCATCCACCGGGAGCCCGAGATCGGGCTGGACCTGCCGCTGACCCAGGCCAAGGTGCTGGCCGCGCTGGACGGCCTGCCGCTGGAGATCAGCACCGGGCGCAAGCTCAGCTCGGTGACGGCCGTGCTGCGCGGCGGCGCGGCTGGCCCCGGGCCGGACGGGGCGCGGCCGGTGGTGCTGCTGCGCGGGGACATGGACGCGCTGCCGGTGACCGAGGCGACCGGGCTGCCCTACAGCTCCCGGTTCGAGGGAGTCATGCACGCCTGCGGCCACGACCAGCACACGGCCATGCTGGCCGGGGCGGCCCGGCTGCTCAGCGCCCGCCGGGCCGAGCTGCCCGGCGACGTCATCTTCATGTTCCAGCCCGGCGAGGAGGGCTACCGCGGGGCCGACCTGATGATCGGCGAGGGCGTGCTGGACGCGGCGGGCCCGCGGCCGGTGGCCGCCTACGCCCTGCACGTGTCCTCGACCCAGCTGGCCTGCGGGGTGTTCGCCACCCGCCCGGGGCCGATGCTGGCCGCGGCCGACATCATCCGGGTCACCGTGCGCGGTCGCGGCGGCCACGCGTCCCAGCCGCACCTGTCGGCCGACCCGATCACCGCCGCGTGCTCGATGGTGACCGCGTTGCAGACCATGGTCACCCGGCGGTTCGACGTGTTCGACCCGGTGGTGGTGACGATCAGCAGCTTCCACGCCGGCACCACCGACAACGTGATCCCCGACGAGGCGACCTTCCTGGGGACCGCACGAAGCTACAGCTCAGGGGCGCGGGATCGGCTCCGGGATACCGTCCTTCGACTAATAAATGATCTTGCTGATGCGCACGGTGTGGCGGCCGACGCACAGTACGTGGACGAGTATCCGGTGACCGTCAATGACCCGGCCGAAGCGGAATTCGCCCACGCGGTCGCGGCCGACGTGTTCGGGGCGGCCCGCTCGGTGCCGAAGACGCACCCGATGACCGGGGCCGAGGACTTCTCCTACGTGCTCCAGCAGGTGCCGGGGGCGTTCATCTCGGTCGGGGCGGTGCCGCCGGACCGGGACCCGGCCACGGCGCCGTCCAACCACTCGGCGGCGGCGCTGTTCGACGACGCGGCGCTGGCCGACGGGTCCGCGCTCTACGCCGAACTGGCCCTCCGCCGCCTCGGGGCGGTCTGACCGCCGGGCGGGGCCGCGGGGCCGGCCGTCAGAGGCTGGCCACGTCGGCCTGCTTGGCCCGGACCGCCTCGGCGGCGGCCCGCAGCCCGGCCAGTTCGGTCTCGGTCAGGTCCCGTTCCACCACCCGGCGGACCCCGGTCCGGCCGATCTCGGCCTCGACCCCCAGGTAGACGCCGGAGATGCCGTACTGACCGTCGACCCAGGCGCACACCGGCAGCACCGCCCCCGAGTCCTCGGCCACGGCCCGGGCCATCCGCGCCGCCGCGGCCGACGGCGCGTAGTAGGCCGACCCGGTCTTCAGCAGCGCGACCACCTCACCGCCGCCGTTCCGGGTCCTGGTCACCAGGTCCTCGATGTCGCCCGCGGGCAGCACCTCGGTGAGCGGCCGGCCGTCCACCGTGCAGGCCGACGGCACCGGCACCATGGTGTCGCCGTGCGAACCCAGCGTCAGCGTGCGCACCGAGCCGACCGGCACCCCGAGCTTGTCGGCCACGAAGCTGGTGAACCGGGCCGTGTCCAGCATCCCGGCCTGGCCCAGCACCCGGTGGGCCGGGAACCCCGAGACCTTGGCCGCCAGCGCGGTCATCTCGTC
This sequence comes from uncultured Actinomycetes bacterium, assembly GCA_963828445.1. Lineage (GTDB taxonomy): Bacteria > Actinomycetota > Actinomycetes > Streptosporangiales > Streptosporangiaceae > Bog-532. Next base: position 134,705 of record CAWHFP010000009.1, on the reverse strand, counting down.
CAGCGGGTTGGACACCACGATGAGCACCGCGTCGGGCGCGTGCTCGACCACGTTCTCGGTCACGCCGCGGACGATCCGGGCGTTGGTCTCGATCAGATCCATCCGGCTCATGCCCGGCTTGCGCGGCAGCCCGGCCGTGATGATCACGATGTCCGCGCCGCCGAGCGCCTCGTAGCCCCGCCCGTCCGCGGTCGTGGTCTGGCCGGTGACCCTGGTTTCGAAGTGTTCGATCGGCCGGGACTGGTTCATGTCCAGCGCGAGACCCTCGGGCCGGCCTTCGATGATGTCGGTCAGCACGACCTCGTCGAAAACGTCGTACTCGGCCAGCCGCTGGGCCGTGGTCGAACCGTAGAAACCAGCTCCGATCACGGCTACCTTCCCGGTGCGGGCCATGTCTCTCCCCTCGTGGCCGGTGACGGCCGGTGGTCCTGGGTGGCGGTGGCCGGTGGGCCGGCGATCTTGGGTGGGGGTGGCCGGTGGGCCGGCGGCCTCAGGTGGGCGGCAGGACCAGGGCCAGGATGAGCAGCCCGGCGCCGAGCAGGCCGAGGGCCAGCACGTCCGCGAATCGCCGCCGGTTGGCCAGCAGTCCCACCGCGCTCTGCGGAAGCAGGAGCCGGGCCGCCGCGCCGGCCAGCAGCGCACCGCCCGCCACCCCGGCCCCGTTGCTCACGGCGTGCGCGCCACGCCAGGCCCACACCACGCCGGCCACCGTGCAGGCCAGGATGATCAGGTACGGGACCTGAGCCAGGACCGAGCCCCCGCCGGCCGTGGCCGCGGCGGGGCTGGGGGCCACGGGCGCAGGGGGTGCCTGGGGGGCGCGAGGTGGCTGGGGTGCGCGAGTTGGTGGCGGCGGGGCGGCCGGATACGGGCCGGTGCCGTTGGAGGGGCCCGCGGCGGGAGGAGCGTAGGGGCCGGTGCCGTGGGCCGGGTACTGAGCCGGGCCGGGCTGAGGGCCGGTGGCCGGACGCGGCGGTGTCGCCGGGTACGGGCCGGTACCGGGATCACCGCGGGCGCGGGCCGGTAGCCGGGTGCGGGCCGGTGGCCGGGCGGGGCGGAAATGCCGCGGGCGGAGGGGCGGCGGAGGTCTGTGGGGCGGGCGGGACCGGGCTCGTAGGAGGGGCGGCCCCGTCAGGTGGGGCGGCCGGGCGCTGAGCGGCCTCCGGGGTGGCTGTGGAGGCTGGTGAGGCCGGAGGGCGCCAGGTGGCGGCCGGGGGTGGTGGTGCCGGTGAGGGCTGCGGCGCCGGTGGGGTTGGTGCGGCCGACGGGACGGCGGGCGGGCGCGGCGCGGCGGCGGGGCGGCGGGGGGCGGGGCGTTGCGGGGCGGGGGCGTCCGGGTCGTAGTCCGGGTTGGGGATGAACCGCGGGGTGGCCGGGACGGACGCGTCCGGCTGGGGCCAGCTGGGTGGCTCATTCGGCGTCCGGTTCGGAGGCCTGGGCGGCACACGGTTGGCAGCCGGTCGGGCCGGATTGCCGAGGCGGCACGCGGTTGGCGCCGGGCGCGGGCGGCCGGGGGCGTGGGCCTGAGCCGAGCGGGTCGTTGCTTCCGGGCACGGCGGGGGCGTCCGGCCACGGGGGGCGGGACGCGGTCTCGCCGGGCGGCACGGGCGGAGCGGGGTAAGGGCCAGAGCCGCGGTCAGCCGGGACCGGGGGCGCGTCCGGCCAGGGGGGCCGGGGGTCGGCGGGCGGCGGAGCCGGGTCCCACGGGGCGTCGAACGCCTCGGTGGCGGACGCCGGGTCCGCCCGGGGCGGGTCACCGCCGTCGGCTTCGGCCTCGCCGGGCACGCGGCGGAATCCGCGAGCCGGGGTGTCCTCCGCGTTCCTCACCACCGTTCCGTCCCAGGCAAAGGTGCATACTGGCCCAGAAGGGTCGGCAGCGGCTGATTCTGGCGCACCCAGGCAGCGTAGGAGCTGACACCCGGATATGGGCTAAGGACGGCCAAAGCCGACGCGGGCAAACCCCGGGAACAGGTGGCCGGGCCACGGCGGATCGCCGCGGCCGCGCTACCTCCAGCCAGGCTCTGAGCTGGCTTGTCCGCCATGCGCGTGCCTCCCCGGGCTAGTCGCAGGCAGTTTACCGGCGGATGCACCGGCCGCCTGCCGATGCGGCACGCTGTGCACGGGCGATCTCGGACAGTACGGATTTGACGGTACGGGCGGCGCGGGCCGGGTAACTAATAGGTGATGGACTGCTCACGGCTTCGATAGGCGGGAGGCCCCATGGTGGATACGCCTTACATTCGTGTCGAGGAGAGCGGTGAGCTCGTCCCCCTCGCCGACGACGTGACCACCGTCGGACGTGGCCAGGCGGTGCACGTCCGGCTGGATGACCCCAGCGTGTCGCTGCTGCACGCCGAGATCGTGCGGCGCGGGCCCTACGCCTACGTGGTCGATCTGGGTTTATCACGTAATGGCACCCGGGTGAACGGCCGGCCGGTGGCCCGCCGCGTGCTGGAGGACGGCGACGTGGTGGCGTTCGGCGCGGCCCGGTGCCGGGTCGGCGGGCTGGCCCGGGAGGACATTCCGACCGAGTCCGAGCTCCGGCGGCCCACCGTGCCCGAACTGACCCGGCGTGAGCTCGATGTGCTGGCCGCCCTGTGCCGTCCGGCGCTGTCCGACGACGCGTTCGTGGCCCCGGCCACGGCCCGGGAGATCGCCGCCGACCTGGTGGTGACCGAGGCCGCGGTCAAGCAGCACCTGCTCCGGCTGTACCAGAAGTTCCGCATCTCCGGCGGCCTGAACCGCCGCATCCGGCTGGCCAACGAGGTGGTCGCGCTGGGGCTGGTGCGCCCGGCCGAACAGCCCGGGGTGGCCGGGTACATCCCGGCCGCGCGGCCGCCCGCCGACCACGAGCTCTCCAGTCACCGGGCTGGGTGAGGCGCCCGGGGCCGGGTGAGGCGCTTGGGGCCGGGGCGCCGGACGGGTGCCTCAGCCGAGCCGGGACCGGCCGACGCCGAAGTGGGGCAGGTCCAGGTGCGGCAGGTGCAGCATCGTGTTGACGTCGGGCAGGTGCGGCAGCCAGCTGCTGATGTTGGGCCAGTAGACCGGGGGCTGCGACAGGGCCTCGGCCACCATGAAGGCGGCCAGGCAGTACATGACCAGGGCGGCCACCACCGCCGAGGTGCGCGTGCGGGCCACGGCCCGGACCAGGCGGGTCACCTCCCGGCGCGGACCGGCCGAGCCGGGGCCCAGGCCGTAGAGGGCGATGGCCGCGCCGGCCGCGTACCCGCTGGCCATCAGCGTCGAACTGGCCGTCGTGGCCACCATGGTGCCGATGAACACGGCTCCGGCCACCACCGCCGCCAGCGGGGCGACCAGCACCGTGGTCAGCAGGGACCGGACGATGGACCAGGGCGCGGTCAGCACGCCGACCAGCACGTCGGTCACGCTCGGGCCGCGAGCCGAGCGGCGCACGCTCAGCGCGCTGCTGGACCGGTCGGCCGCGCGCAGCAACGTGATCACGGCCAGCGCGATGATCGTGCCCGCCACCGGCAGCAGTACGGCCAGGGCGACCGCGGCCACGATCAGGGCCAGGCCCATGAACGGCAGCGGGTGAGCCCGGGCCGCGCCGTCGGCGGTGCGGGGCGCATCGGGCCGGGCCGCGGTGTCCTGGCCCGGGACGGCCGGGTAGCCGGCACCCGTGCCGTCCTGCCCCGGCCGGTAGGCACCGGGTCCGTAGCCGCCCGGCCCGTACTGGCCGGGCGCGGCGGGCGCGGGCGGCCGGGGTGGTTGGTACTGGACGGGCGGCAGCACGTCGGCGTAGTCGCCGGGCCTGATCCGCTGGGCCCCGGCCGGTTGCGGCAGCGGGCGGGCCCGGGCCGGGGCGCCCTGGTAGGGGGCGCCGGTGTTCAGGCCACGCGGGGCCAGGCCGCCGACCTGGGCACCCTGGGCCAGCAGGGCGCCGTTGGCGGCGGCGCCGGCGATGCCGGCGACCGGGGCGCCGTTGACCGGGGCGCCGCTGGCGGCCGCGCCGCTGACCGCGGCGGCTCCGTGGCTGGCGCGGGAGCCCGGGGCCATGGTGGCGGCCTGGGCCGCGCCGGTCAGCATGGGCGGGCCAGCGGCCAGGCCCGGCGTGCCGGACTGCTGGCAGAGCCAGCTCGCGGTGGGACGCCGGCGCGGGTCCCGGCTGAGGGCGGCCGCCACCAGCTGGGCCAGCGGGGCCGGAATGCCGTCGATGTCGGCGTGGCCCTGGACGATGCGGTAGAAGACGTTCTCGAACGAGCCGGTGCCGAACGGTGGCCGCCCGGTGGCGGCGAAGGCCAGGGTGGCGCCCCAGGAGTGGATGTCGGAGGCCTCGCTGCTGACCTGGCCCTCGATGACCTCGGGGGCCAGATACCCGGGCGTGCCCATGAACATCCCGGTCTGGGTCAGCCGGGACGTGTCGGCGCCGGTGTAGGCGATGCCGAAGTCGATGACGACCGGGTCCCCGTTGTGCAGCATCACGTTGCCGGGCTTGAGGTCGCGGTGCACCACCCCGGCCGCGTGCACGGCCACCAGGGCCTGAGCCAGCCCGCGGGCCAGCCGCTCCAGCGCGGCCGGCGTCAGCGGGCCCTGCTGGCGCACGATGTGGTCCAGGGTCTCCCCCGGCACGTACCGGGTGACGATGTAGGGGAACTTGCAGTCGACGTCGGCGTCGAGGACCTGGGCCACGTAGGGGCTCTGGACGCGGCGCATGGCCTCGACCTCGCGGGCCAGACGGCGGCGGGCGGTCGGCTCAGCGGCCACGCGGGAGTGCAGCACCTTGACCGCGACCGGGCGCTTCTCCCGGTCCCGGGCGAGGTAGACCGCTCCCATGCCGCCCTCGCCCAGCCGCTCCTGCAGTCGGTACGGGCCGAGCTTGTCCGGAATTCGGTCCTCTGAGGCCATCGCCTCACCAGAGTACGGCGCTCAGGCAAACATCCCCATCACAATTGCATGTCCGCAGGTCAACTGGGGTGGTCTCGCGCGGCCCGTGCGGCCGGAGCGGGCTCTGGGGTCAGTGGGGCTCGCGTGGTCGACGGGGCGAAGTCTGAGGGCGCGGGATGCGCAGGGCGCAGTGGCCACGGTCCCGGAGGGTTCCGGGAGTCCGGGTCAGACGCGGCGGTAGCGGCGGGCCAGGTGGCGGAGGGCGGCGCGGGGCAGGAGGCGGACGGTGGCGGCGGCCAGTTTGTACTGGGGGCCGGGGATGGCCACGGGGCGGCCCGCCGCGACCGCGTCCAGGCCGGCCTGGGCGACCGGGCCGGCGTCCAGCCAGGCGACGCTGGGCAGGTCGCTGACCTCAACGTCGTTGGCGATGTGGAACTCGGTGTGGGTGAAGCCCGGCAGCAGCGTGGTGACGTGGACACCGGTGCCGTCCAGCTCGGCGTGCAGGCTCTCGGTCAGGGCGGTGACGAAGGCCTTGGTCGCGCCGTAGACCGCGGTGCCGGGCGACGCGGTGAGCGAGGCCATCGAGGACACGTTGAGGATGCCGCCGTAGTCCCGGGCCAGCATGCCGGTCAGCGCGGCGCGGGTCAGCCGGGTCAGGGCCACCACGTTCAGCTGAATCTGGGCCTCGATGGTGTCCGGGCTCAGCTCGGCGACCGTGCCCCGGGCCGACCGGGCCGCGTTGTTGACCAGCAGCTCGATCGGGTCGCCTTCGGTCAGGCGGGTGGCCACCGCGTCCAGCCCGGACGGTGTGGCCAGGTCGGCCGGGAGCACCTGCACGTCAACGTCGTGCCACCGGCGCAGGTCTTCGGCCAGCGCGGTCAGCCGCTCTTCGCGCCGGGCGACCAGGACCAGGCCGCAGCCATCGGCCGCGAGCCGCCGGGCGAAGCTGACCCCGATGCCGCTGGACGCGCCGGTCACCAGCGCCGAGCGATAGGAGTGGCGCACGGCCTAGCTGCCGGCCACCAGTTTGCGGAGGGCCTGGGCGGCGGCGGCGTTGTGTTCGGCCTGGGTGACCAGGGCGCTGGCCAGGGCGTTGATCCAGTCGCCGAGGGGGACCGGGGTCCGGGACAGGACCACCCCGCGCACCTCGCGGCAGATCTCGGCGGCGGGCTGGCCGCGCTGGACGCTGAGCGACAGCACCTGCTCGTCCAGCCGGACCACGATCTTGGTCACCGTGCCCGGGCGGCCCTTCATCCGGTCCGACATCGAGCGGTCCCGGTCGACCAGGACCGTGCCCGGCGGCAGGGCCTCGCTCAGCGACTGGGTGAGCACCCGGGCGTAGACGGCCACGTCGGCGCTGTCGGCCCGCAGCGCGGCGGTGACCATGTCCAGGTCGACGCCACCCTCGGACGGCGACGAGGGCGAGAGCTCACTTCCCACTGAACGTCGCCTTTCCGGGGCCGTTCTCCAGGAAGCTGTGCAGCCCGGCCTCGGCGTCCTCGGTGGCGAACAAGCCGGTGAAGTGCAGCCGCTCGATCTCCAGGCCGTCGTCCAGGTCCACGCCCATCCCGGCGTCGACGGCCTGCTTGGCCGCGCGCAGAGCCAGCGGGGCGCCGTTGACGTAGCGGGCCGCCATGTCCTGGGCGGCGGTGTACACGTCGGCGTCGGCCACCACCAGGTCGGCCAGGCCGATGGCCAGGGCCTCGGTGGCGTTCACGAACCGGCCGCTGTAGACCAGGTCCTTGGCCTTGGACACCCCGACCAGCCGGGGCAGCCGCTGGGTGCCACCGGCTCCGGGGATGATGCCGAGCAGGATCTCGGGCTGGCCGGCCTGGGCGTTCTCGCCCATGACGCGGAAGTCGGCGCACAGGGCCAGCTCCAGGCCACCGCCCAGCGCGTAGCCGGTGATGGCCGCCACCACCGGCTTGGGGATATGGGCCACGGCCTTGAACGCGGTCTGGATGCCCGCGGCCAGCTCCATGATCCGGCCCGGGCCGGCCTCGGACATCTCCTTGACGTCGGCGCCGGCCGCGAAGATCCGCTCGCCGCCGTAGAGGATCACGGCGTGGACGGCGGGGTCCGCGCTGACCTCGGCGGCGGCGGCGCCGATCTCGTTCTGGACCTGGCCGTTGAGCGCGTTCATCTTCGGCCGGTCCAGCCGGATGGTGGCGATGCCACCCTCGGTCTCCACGCGGACGAACTCACCCATGAGTGCTCCTTCTAGCCCGGCGTCCTGTACCAACAGCCTCTCAGCCAGGTACCCGGGGCCTCAGCGCAGGTCGCCGTTGGTCATCCCGGCCGGGGCCTCCGGCGCGGTGACCAGGCCCAGCTCGGCCCGGCTGGCCAGCAGCGGGTGCCGGGGCAGAACCCGGACGGTGTAGCCGAACGGCCCGGGCTGGGCCAGCTCGATCGTGCCCGAGTAGCGGACCGTGGCCCCGTCACCGTCGTGCCCGGCCGCCAGGGCCGCCGCGTCCACGGCCAGCGGCAGGTAGGCCGGGGCGACCAGGTCGTCGTCCTCGGTGGCCTGGCCGTAGACGACCTCGACGCACACGTCGTCCGGGGTCAGCTCGCCCAGGGCCACCGCGGCCCGGATGGTGAGCGGCGAGCCCAGCTGGGGCTCACCGGCGTCGGCCTCGACGTGGTCGATGCGCACGAACGGCCAGGCCAGCTCCACCCGGCGCTTCCAGGCAGCCAGGTCGCGGGCCGACTGGTAGGAGCCGCCGTCGGCCAGCGCCCGGCCCGCGGCCGTGGCCGGGGCGTACAGCGTGGTCACGTACTCGCGGACCATCCGCTCGGCCGGGGTGCGGGGACCCAGCACCCGCAGCGTGTGCCGGATCATCTCCACCCAGCCGGTGGGCACCCCGTCGTCGCCGGTGTCGTAGAACAGCGGCGCCACCGAGTTCTCCAGCAGCTCGTACAGGGCCGAGGCCTCCAGCTCGTCGCGGCGGTCCGGGTCCTGCACGCCGTCGGCGGACGGGATCTCCCAGCCGTTGGCGCCGTCGAACCACTCGTCCCACCAGCCGTCCCGCACCGACAGGTTCAGGCCGCCGTTCAGCGCGGCCTTCATGCCGGACGTGCCGCAGGCCTCCAGCGGCCGGAGCGGGTTGTTCAGCCAGACGTCGCAGCCGCCGACCAGCAGGCGCGCCATCTCCATGTCGTAGTCGGGCAGGAACACGATGCGGCCCCGGACCCGGGGGTCGTCGGTGAACCGGACCATCTGCTGGATCAGCCGCTTGCCGCCCTCGTCGGCCGGGTGGGCCTTGCCCGCGATGATGATCTGGATCGGGCGGTCGGCGTCCAGCAGCAGCTCGCACAGCCGGTCCTGGTCGTGCAGCATCAGCGTCAGCCGCTTGTAGGACGGCACCCGGCGGGCGAACCCGATGGTCAGCGTGTCCGGGTCGAGCACGTCGTCGATCCAGGTCAGCTCGGCCTCGCTGGCCCCCCGCTGCTTCCAGGAGGCCCGCAGCCGCCGGCGCGCGTCGGCCACCAGCGCGGCCCGCTGGCCCCGGCGGGTGGCCCAGATCCGCTCCGCGGGCAGGTCGGCGACCCGCTCCCAGTCCCAGTTGCCGCCCGCGCTGAGCACCTCCGGGCCCGGGTCGGCCAGGCCCAGCAGGTCACGGCCGACCCAGGTGGCCGGGTGCACGCCGTTGGTGATCGAGCCGATCGGGACCTCGGTCTCCTCGAAGCCGGGCCACAGGCCGGAGAACATCTCCCGGCTGACCTCGCCGTGCAGCAGGCTCACGCCGTTGACCCGCTGGGCCAGCCGCATGCCCATCACGGCCATGTTGAACACGTGCGGGTCGCCGCCCGGGTAGGTCTCGGCGCCCAGGGCCAGTACCCGGTCGATGGGCAGCTCGGGGTCGGTGGTGTCCTTGCCGAAGTAGCGCTCGATCAGGTCGCGCGGGAACCGGTCGATGCCGGCCGGGACCGGGGTGTGGGTGGTGAACACGGTGCCGGCCCGGACCGCCTCCAGGGCCTCGTCAAAGCTGAGCCCGTCCCCGATGTACGTGCGTATCCGCTCCAGGCCGAGGAAACCGGCGTGGCCCTCGTTGGTGTGGAACACCTCGGGCGCGGCGTGCCCGGTGATGGCGCAGAACGCCCGGACCGCGCGCACGCCGCCCACGCCCAGCAGCAGTTCCTGGCGCAGCCGGTGCTCGGTGCCCCCGCCGTAGAGGCGGTCGGTGACCTCGTGCAGGGCCGGCTCGTTCTCCTCCACGTAGGAGTCGAGCAGCAGCAGCGGGACCCGGCCCACCTGGGCCAGCCACACCTGGGCGGTCAGGGTCTGGTCCTCGGCCAGGGCCACGGTGATCTTCACCGGGGCCCCGTCGCTGTCGCGGAGCAGCTCCAGCGGCAGCCCGTTCGGGTCGCTGGCCGGGTACCGCTCGCCCTGCCAGCCGTCGGCCGACAGCGACTGGGTGAAGTAGCCGTGCCGGTACAGCAGGCCCACGCCGATCAGCGGCACGCCCAGGTCGCTGGCCGCCTTGAGGTGGTCGCCGGCCAGGATGCCGAGGCCGCCGGAGTACTGCGGCAGCACCTCGGTGATGCCGTACTCGGGCGAGAAGTAGGCGACCGCCGACGGCTTGGCGACCAGGGTGCTGGACCCCGCGCCGGCCTCGGCCGACGGGTTCTCCTGCACCTGCTGGAACCAGCGCGGGCCGGTCAGGTAGGCGTCGAGGTCGTGCGCGGCCGCCTGCAGGCGGTCCAGGAAACCCTGGTCGGCGGCGAGCGCGGCCAGCTTCTCCGGGCGCAGCGAGCTGAGCATGGCGACGGGGTCGCCACCCGAGGCCGCCCAGGCGGCGGGGTCGATCGACGCGAACAGCTCAACGGTCTCCGGGTGCCAGGACCAGCGGAGGTTCAGCATGAGCTCGCGGAGCGGGGCCAGCGGCTCGGACAAAACGGTACGGACGGTGAACCGGCGAATGGCTTTCACGAAGAGTGACCCTAGTGCGTCCCCGAGGCTGCTCGGGAACGAGACGGAAATTCCGGCACCCATCATGAGCCGGGCTTATGTCCAGGCACGACCCCTTTTTCGTTAACGGTTTGTAACGCGCTGGCGCAGGCGCCGCAAGAGTGGCCAAACGCCCCAGTAAAGACCTTCAGTAATAAAAAATCGCCAGGAGAAGTGGCCGGTCAGAGATGTTATGGAGCAGGGCGGGTACCGCACTGGCATGGCTGCCAGCACGCTCGATACCGTGACCACCGTGATCGGACGAATCCCCATCCTCGACGTCCAGCCGGCCGTGGACGGCGGGCGGTACCCCGCCAAGTCGGTGGCCGGTGAGACCTTCCCGGTGAGCGCGGTCGTGTTCCGTGAGGGGCACGGCGCCGTGGCCGCCGCCGCCGTGCTGCGCGACCCCGACGGCAACAACCTGCCGCTGGAGATGATGCGCGAGCTGGCCCCGGGGACCGACCGGTGGGGCGCGGACGTGGTCGCCACCCGCCCGGGCAACTGGTCGTTCCGGGTCGAGGCCTGGTCCGACCCGATCGCCGACTGGCACCACGACGCCGGCATCAAGGTGCCCCGCGGCCAGGACATCGAGCTGGTCATGGCCGAGGGCGCGCTCCTGTTCGACCAGGCGTCCAAGTCGATCATCCGGTCGACCCGGGTCCGGCTGCCGGAGCCCGCCCCGGGCGAGCCGGTGATCGACAAGCCGCTGGCCCCGGACGTGGTCCGGGCCGCGCTGGCCGCGGTGGCCGAGGTGCTGCGGGACCCGAAGCTGACCCCGTGGGACCGGCTGGCCGCGACCCGGGACCCCGAGGTGACCCGGATGCTGGCCGCCTACCCGCTGCGCAAGCTGGTGACCCGGTCCCGGCGGATGCCGCTGCTGGTGGAGCGCGAGCGGGCCCTGTACGGCTCCTGGTACGAGTTCTTCCCCCGGTCCGAGGGGGTGCAGATCGACCCGATGGGCCGGCGGGAGCCGGTGTCGGGCACGCTGCAGACCGCGGCCCGGCGGCTGGACGCCATCGCCGAGATGGGCTTCGACGTGGTGTACCTGCCGCCCGTGCACCCGATCGGGACCGCGTACCGCAAGGGGCGCAACAACACCCTCGACCCGCAGCCGGGTGACCCGGGATCGCCGTGGGCCATCGGCGGGCCCGAGGGCGGCCACGACTCCATCCACCCCGACCTGGGCACCTTCGACGACTTCGACGACTTCGTGGCCCGGACCCGGGAGCTGGGCATGGAGGTGGCGCTGGACTTCGCGCTGCAGGCCTCCCCCGACCACCCCTGGGTCAAGGAGCACCCCGAGTGGTTCACCACCCGGGCCGACGGGACGATCGCCTACGCCGAGAACCCGCCCAAGAAGTACCAGGACATCTACCCGATCAACTTCGACAACGACCCCGAGGGCATCTACCGGGAGTCGCTGCGGGTGCTGCGGCTCTGGATGGACCACGGGGTGCGGATCTTCCGGGTCGACAACCCGCACACCAAGCCACTGGCGTTCTGGGAGCGGCTGCTGGGCGAGATCCACGCCAGCGACCCGGACGTGCTGTTCCTGGCCGAGGCGTTCACCCGCCCGGCCATGATGCACGCGCTGGCCATGGTCGGCTTCAACCAGTCGTACACCTACTTCACCTGGCGCAACCACGCCGACGAGCTGGCCGAGTACCTGCGCGACCTGTCCGGCGCGACCGCGGCCTACATGCGGCCGAACTTCTTCACCAACACGCCCGACATCCTGCACGAGTATCTGCAGCACGGCGGCCAGCCCGCGTTCAAGATCCGGGCCGTGCTGGCGGCCATGCTGTCGCCGACCTGGGGCATCTACTCCGGGTACGAACTGTGCGAGAACATCCCGGTTCGCCCGGGCAGCGAGGAGTACATGGACTCCGAGAAGTACCAGTACCGCCCGCGCGACTGGGACCAGGCGGCGCGGGAGAACCTCGGCATCGCCCCGTACATCACGACGCTCAACAGAATCCGGAAATCACATCCCGCGCTGCACCGGCTGCGTAACCTACGCTTTCATACTGTCGATCAGCCGGACTGGATCGTGTTCTCCAAGCGCATCACCCCGCACGAGGAGACGGACCCGTCCGGCCCGGCAGGACACGGCGGTACAGCCGCAGCCGACACCGTGCTCGTGGTCGTGAACCTCGACCCACATAACGCACGGGAGGCGACGGTCTGGCTGGACCTGCCGGCGCTGGGTATGGACTGGGGCACTGAATTCACCGTCATCGATGAGATCAGCGGCGAGTCCTACCGATGGGGGCAGGCCAACTACGTGCGCCTCGATCCGTCGTACAACCCTGCGCACGTTTTCACGGTTCGGCCCGGGCAGTAAGCCCAGGCGCTAAGGCCAGGCGGCAAGCCCAGTCGGTAAGCACAGATCAGATCAGCCCAGCAGGAGCACCAGTCGTGACAGAGCCGGACGCGGCCAGGGACAATCGCGCGGCCACCGCCCAGATACAGGAGTTCCCGGCCATGGCCGGCGAGCCGGTACCCAACTCCTTCAACTTCGACAAGCCCCGCGATCCCGAGTGGTACAAGCGCGCGGTGTTCTATGAGGTACTGATCCGTGGCTTCGCCGACTCCAGCGGCGACGGCACCGGTGACCTGCGCGGGCTCACCAGCCGGCTGGACTATCTGCAGTGGCTGGGCATCGACTGCGTCTGGCTGCTGCCGATCTACGAGTCGCCGCTGAAGGACGGCGGCTACGACATCTCCGACTTCATGAAGGTGCTGGAGGACTACGGCACCATCGGTGACTTCGTGGAGATGGTGGAGGAGGCCCACCAGCGGGGCATCCGGGTCATCGCCGACCTGGTCATGAACCACACCTCCGACCAGCACCCGTGGTTCCAGGCCTCGCGGTCCGACCCGGACGGCCCGTTCGGCGACTTCTACGTGTGGTCGAACACCGACGACCAGTACGCCGACGCGCGGATCATCTTCGTCGACACCGAGCAGTCCAACTGGACCTACGACCCGGTCCGCGGCCAGTACTACTGGCACCGCTTCTTCTCCCACCAGCCCGACCTGAACTTCGAGAACCCGGCCGTGGCCGACGCCATGATCGAGGTGCTCCGGTTCTGGCTCGACCTCGGCATCGACGGGTTCCGGCTGGACGCCGTGCCCTACCTGTACGAGCGCGAGGGCACCAACTGCGAAAACCTCAAGGAGACGCACGAGTACCTGAAGCGGATCCGGGCCGAGATCGACCGGCTCTACCCGGACCGGGTGCTGCTGGCCGAGGCCAACCAGTGGCCGGCCGATGTGGTCGAGTACTTCGGGGACCCGGCCACCGGCGGTGACGAATGCCACATGGCGTTCCACTTCCCGCTGATGCCGCGCATCTTCATGGCCGTCCGGCGCGAGCAGCGCTACCCGATCTCGGAGATCATGGCCCAGACGCCGAAGATCCCGTCCGGCTGCCAGTGGGGCATCTTCCTGCGCAACCACGACGAGCTGACGCTCGAGATGGTCACCGACGACGAGCGCGACTACATGTACACCGAGTACGCCAAGGATCCCCGGATGAAGGCCAACATCGGGATCCGCCGGCGGCTGGCCCCGCTGCTGGAGAACGACCGGAACCAGCTGGAGCTGTTCACCGCGCTGCTGCTGTCGCTGCCCGGCTCACCGGTGCTGTACTACGGCGACGAGATCGCCATGGGCGACAACATCTGGCTCGGTGACCGGGACGGCGTGCGCACCCCGATGCAGTGGACGCCCGACCGCAACGGCGGCTTCTCCAGCTCCGACCCGCAGCGGCTGTACCTGCCGCCGATCCAGGACCCGATCTACGGCTTCCAGGCCCTGAACGTGGAGTCGCAGACCCGCAACTCCGGCTCGTTCCTGCACTGGACCCGGCGCATGATCGAGATCCGCAAGCGGCACCCGGTGTTCGGCATCGGCGAGTACGAGGAGCTGGTGTCGTCCAACCCGAGCGTGCTGGCCTTCGTCCGGATGATGCCGCACGCCACCCCCGAGGCCGGCTCGGAGGTCGACGGCACCGACATGGTCCTGTGCGTGAACAACCTGTCCCGGTTCCCGCAGCCGGTCGAGCTGGACCTGCGGCGGTTCCGCGGGGTGACCCCGGTCGAATGCATGGGCGGCGTCACGTTCCCGCGCATCGGCGACCTCAACTACCTGCTGACCCTGCCCGGCCACGGCTTCTACTGGTTCCAGCTGCACCCGTCCCGGGAGGACTACGACCACTAGAACCGGCCGATCATGTGGGGGGTGAAGGAGGACCGATAGCCTGTGGTGCCGTCAAACGCTGCGCCCGAAACCTCCCGGGACACTCCGTTCCCGGTGGTTTCACCGAACCCGTCACGGGGAGTGGATAGGTCAAGCTGATGAGACTCGAGGATGCGCTCGCGCCCTGGCTGCTGGAGCAGCGGTGGTTCGCGGGCAAGGGCCGGACCCTCCGCGACCTGTCGGTAGTGGCCGACACCGAGGTCGTGGCGGGCGATCCTGCGTTGCGGCACCTGATCGTCCTGGTCTCCCACGGCGCGACCGCCGACCACTACCAGATCTTCCTCGGCCTGCGCCACGACCTGCCCGGCTGGCTGGAGCACGCCCGGATCGGCACGGTGGACGACGGGCGGCAGGCCTACGACGCGTTGCACGACCCCGAGCTGACCCGGGCCCTGTCGCGGGCCATCGCGGGCAACCAGACCATCAACACCCTGACCTTCCACCGCGAGCCGGGCGCCGAGATCGACACCGGGCTGGACAGCATCGTGCTCACCGCCGAGCAGAGCAACACCAGCCTGGTCTACGGCGAAGAGTCCATCCTCAAGGTGTTCCGCCGGGTCTCCCCCGGGCCCAACCCGGACCTGGAGGTCACGTCGGCGCTGAACCGGCTGGGCTCGCCGCACATCGCCGAGCCCTACGGCTCGATCGAGACGCTGATGGACGGGGCCGGCACCACGCTGGCCATCTTGTCCAAATTCCTGCGCACCGCCACCGACGGCTGGACGCTGGCCGCCACCAGCGTGCGCGACCTGTACGCGCGCGACCTGTACGAGAGCGACACGGTCAGCGCGGCCGAGGCGGGCGGCGACTTCTCCGGTGAAGCGCACCGGCTGGGCGTGGCCACCGCCGAGGTCCACCAGGACCTGGCCCGCGCGTTCGGCACCGAAGAGCTGACCCCGGACGCGCTGCACGAGACGGCCGAGCAGATGTACCGCCGGCTCGACCTGGCCGCCGCGGCAGTGCCCGAACTGGCCCGGTACGTGGACATGATCGGCAACGTCTACTCGGCGCTGGGCAAGATCAACGAGCCGGTGCCGGCCCAGCGGGTGCACGGCGACTACCACCTGGGCCAGGTCATGCGGACCGATGGCGGCTGGATCCTGCTCGACTTCGAGGGCGAGCCCGCCACCCCGCTGGCCCAGCGGCGGGCCCGGTCGTCCCCGCTGCGGGACGTGGCCGGGATGCTGCGTTCGTTCGAGTACGCGGCCCGGTTCCAGCTGCTGACCAACCCCGACGCCGACCAGCTGCACGACGCCGCCTCGGAGTGGAGCCGGCGCAACAGCAACGCCTTCTGCGCCGGGTACGCCGAAGGCGGCGGCCTCGACCCGGTCGCCAACGAGGTGCTGCTGCGCGCGCTCACCCTCGACAAGGCGGTCTACGAAGTGATGTACGAGGCCAGGCACCGCCCGTCCTGGCTGCAGATTCCCTTGGAGTCCCTGGCGGACTTCCCCGACTGACGCGGATTGCGGTTCCGGCTGATGCCACCTACACCTGCTTCTCCTTCTTCTGATGAGACCGTCGCTACGACGGCGGACCAGACGCCCACGACGACGGCCGATGCGCCGGACGTCCCCCTGGTGACCGACGGGGCCACCGTCGACGGCGCCGCGCCGGAGCCGGCCGCGCCGCAGCAGGCCGCGGCGGCGGCCGGGGTCAACCTGGGCGAGATCGAGCGCATCGTGGCCGGCACCCACCACGACCCGCACTCCATCCTGGGCGCGCACCCGGGCCCGGACGGGTTCGTGATCCGGACCCTGCGCCCGTTCGCGGCCAGCGTCGCGGTGCTGCTGGACGACGGGCGCCGGTTCCCCATGGACCACGTGCACCAGGGCGTGTTCGCCGCCGTGCTGCCCTACGACGGGGCCCCCGGCGGGCCGCCCGCCTACCGGATCGCGGTCGCCTATCCCGAGGCCGACGGGTCCACCGGCCCGGAATGGACGGTCGACGACCCGTACCGGCACCTGCCCACGCTGGGCGAATTCGACCTGCACCTGATCGGCGAAGGCCGGCACGAGGAGCTGTGGCAGGTGCTCGGCTCCAACGTCCGTGACCTCGGCTCCGACGGCCTGGGCGACATCACCGGCACCTCGTTCGCGGTGTGGGCCCCCAACGCCCGCGGGGTCCGGGTCATCGGCGACTTCAACCACTGGAACGGCCAGGGTCACCCCATGCGCTCCCTGGGCGGCTCCGGCATCTGGGAGCTGTTCATCCCGGACGTCACCGAGGACACCCGCTACAAGTACGACATCTGCGGCCCGGACGGCACCTGGCGGTCCAAGGCCGACCCGATGGCCCGCGGCACCGAGCGGCCCCCGGCCACCGCGTCGGTGGTGGTGTCCTCCCACCACGAGTGGCAGGACGACGTCTGGATGACCGAGCGGCCCCGGCGGGTCATGGTCAACGAGCCGCTCAGCGTCTACGAGGTGCACCTCGGGTCGTGGCGGCCGGGCCTGTCCTACCGGCAGCTGGCCGAGGAACTGCCCGCCTACATGACCGAGATGGGCTTCACCCACGTGGAGTTCCTGCCCGTGGCCGAGCACCCGTTCGGCGGCTCCTGGGGCTACCAGGTCACCTCGTACTACGCACCCTCCTCCCGGTTCGGCAGCCCGGACGACTTCCGCTACCTGGTCGACGCCCTGCACCAGGCCGGCATCGGCGTGATCATCGACTGGGTGCCCGCGCACTTCCCGCGGGACGACTGGGCGCTGGCCCGGTTCGACGGCACCGCCCTGTACGAGCACCCCGACCCGCGCCGCGGCAGCCACCCCGACTGGGGCACGCTGATCTTCAACTACGGCCGGACCGAGGTCCGGAACTTCCTCGTCGCCAACGCGCTGTTCTGGCTGGAGGACTTCCACGTCGACGGCCTGCGCGTGGACGCGGTCGCGTCCATGCTGTACCTGGACTACTCCCGCGAGGCCGGCCAGTGGGCGCCCAACCAGTACGGCGGCCGGGAGAACCTGGAGGCGGTCGCGTTCCTGCAGGAGGTCAACGCCACCGCCTACCGGCGCCAGCCCGGCATCATGATGATCGCCGAGGAGTCCACCGCCTGGCCCGGCGTCACCCGGCCGGTGCACCTGGGCGGGCTGGGGTTCGGCTTCAAGTGGAACATGGGCTGGATGAACGACACCCTGGCCTACCTGGCCCGGGACCCGGTCTACCGGCAGTACCACCAGAACGAGCTGACCTTCTCCCTGGTCTACGCGTTCAGCGAGAACTACATCCTGCCCCTGTCGCACGACGAGGTGGTGCACGGCAAGGGGTCGCTGCTGGGCAAGATGCCCGGCGACGACTGGCGCCGCTTCGCCGGCCTGCGTGCGCTGCTGGCCTACATGTGGGCCCACCCCGGCAAGCAACTGCTGTTCATGGGCTCGGAGTTCGGCCAGGGCGCCGAGTGGTCCGAGGAACGAGGCCTGGACTGGTGGGTGCTGGGCGATGTCGACGGCTATCACGCTGGCGTTCAACGGCTGGTCCAGGACATGAACGCGGTGTACCGCTCCTCGCCGGCGTTGTGGAAGCTGGACACCTCGCCGGAGGGCTTCTCCTGGATCGACGCCAACGACGCGGCCGGGAACACGCTGTCGTTCCTGCGGTTCGCGGAGCTGCCTTCTTCGGAGGCGCCGGCCGCGCTGCCGGTGCCGTCCGGGCTGACTGCTGGCCAGGCCTCGTCGGCCGCGCCGGCCTCGTCGGCCCTGCCGGCCCCGTCGCCGTTGTCGGCGGCCGAGGAGGCGTCGGCCGAGGTGGAGGGAACGGCGGCCGAACCTGAGGTGGCTGAGGTGCCGGTGACCGGCTCCGGGGGCGCGGTCACGCTGGTGTGCGTGGCCAACTTCTCCGGCGGCCCGCACGAGGACTACAAGATCGGCCTGCCGCACGGCGGACGCTGGATCGAGGTCCTCAACACCGACGCCGCCGGCTACGGCGGCAGCGGCGTCGGCAACCTCGGCGCCGTCGAAGCCGTCGATGAGGAGTGGCACGGCCGCCCGGCTTCGGCCACCATCCGCGTCCCACCCCTGGGCGTGCTCTGGCTCGCCCCCGAGTCCGGCTCCTGAGGGTCGCCCCCTGGGGCCAGCGCGCCGGCCCTCGGCTCAGCCGCGTTCGCGGTCGGGGAAGGTGGCCAGGTAGCCGGCGAACCACTCCTGGAAGCCGGGGCAGGCCAGCAGGTCATCGTGACGGCAGGTCGACGCGTGGGTCAGCAGGTCGCGGGCGTGCTCCAGGGCCGCGATCTGGCGTTCCACGTCGGTCAGCTTCTCGGCCACCAGGGTGTGCCAGGACCGCGGGGTGGCCGCGCGTTCCTCCCGGAAGCGGCGGATGTCGGCCAGGGTCAGCCCGACCTCCTGCAGCAACCGGAGCAGGACCACGCCCCGGACCGCGTCGGGGGTGTACCGGCGCTGCCCGGACTGACGGCCGGCCGGGCTGAGTAGTCCCTTGCGCTCCCAGAACCGGATGGTCGACGTGGGCACGCCGGTCTCCGCCGACAGCTGGCCGATGGTCATCAACCCGGCCGGCTCGGGAACTTCGGCCGCCGGGGTCACTTCCGCCACGCTCATCTGCCACCGCCTTGACTTGAACCAAGGTTTAAGTTGAAGCCTAGGCGCTATGACAGCCACGGAGCAGAACTTCCTCAGCCGGCTGGCCGATCCGGCCGTGGTGGCCGATCCGTACCCGGTCATGGCCATGATCCGGGAGGCCTCGCCGTACCCGACCCTGGACGGCGCCCTGATCGTGCTCGGCCGGCACGCCGACTGCTCGCGGATCCTGCGCGACTCCCGGGTCAGCAGCCAGCGCGGCACCTCCCGGCTGGCCGCCGGAGCCGATGGGGCCGGCCAGGGCGCCCCGCGGCGGGCGGCCATGTCGTTCCTGTCCATGGACCCGCCCGACCACACCCGGCTGCGCAAGCTGGTGTCGAAGGCCTTCACCCCGCGCACCATCGCCCGCCTCGAACCCCGGATCCGGGCCGTCACCGACGAGCTCCTGTCCACGGCGGCCGAACGTCACCCGGGCCAGCTGGAGCTGGTCTCCGAGCTCGCCTACCCGCTGCCGGTCCGCATCATCTGCGAGCTGCTCGGGGTGCCGGCCGACGACCATCAGCGGTTCGCGGGCTGGTCGGCCCGGCTGGCCCACTCCCTGCAGCCGAACTTCGGTGGCGAGGACGACGATCTCGACGACACCGTGGCCGCGCGGGAGGAGTTCTCGGCCTACTTCCGCGAGCTGATCGCCGTCCGCCGGGCCAGCCCCGGCGGCGACCTGCTCACCGAGCTGATCCGGGCCGAGGACGAAGGGAGCCGGCTGACCGAGGCCGAGCTGGTCGCCACCGCCATCCTGCTGCTGGTGGCCGGGCACGAGACCACGGTCGGGCTGATCTCCAACGCGGTGCTGGCCCTGCTCCGCCACCCGGGCCAGCTGGCCGCGCTGCGCGCCGATCCGGCCCTGGCCCCGGCCGCGGTGGAAGAAACGCTCCGCTACGACCCACCGGTCCAGCTCACCGCCCGGGTGGCCCGGGCCACGATCCCGATCGGCCCGGCCGAGGCCACCGACGGCGCGCTGATCCTGCTGCTGCTGGCCGCGGCCGGCCGGGATCCGGCCGTGTTCGCCGATCCGGACCGGTTCGACCTCCGCCGCAACGCCGGCGGTCACCTGGCCTTCGCGGCCGGGCCGCACTTCTGCCTGGGGGCGCCGCTGGCCCGGCTGGAGGCGGCCACCGCGCTGACCGCGTTCGCCCACCGGGTCACCGACCCGGAGCTGGCCGACGGCGGCCTGAGCTACAAGCCCAACTTCAACCTGCGCGGCCCCGACCGGCTGCTCATCGCCACCGGCGGCACGAAGCCCTCCCCAGCCGCTTAGCTCTGGCAGCCGGTGTAGGAGACGCCGCTCAGGTCGGGGAAGCCGGGCAGCAGGATCTGCCGGTACCGGCCGCGCTGCAGGTAGCCGACCGAGAACTGGACCGGGTCCGGCCCCGGGCAGCGGACCAGGACCGTGGCCGTGACGGTCAGCCAGCCGCTGGCCCCGGGGGGCAGGTACTGGTCGGTGGCGTCCTTCAGCGGCGCGTCCAGGCTGAGGCTGGGCAGCTCGCCGCACGCTCCCCAGCTGACCGCGATCACCCGCAGCCCAGCCAGCGGCGTGAACGCCTTGACCTGGCCCAGGGTCAGCGGGGATCCGGACAGGTTGGAGATCTCGATGCCGAGCTGCAGCGTGGTCCCGTGCTGGGCCGAACACTCGTTGCTGGTCTGCTCGAGCGTGGGGCCGCCCAGCGACTCCGGCTGAGCCGCGGCGCCGGCCCGGCTGGCGCTGGCCCGGCTGGCGGCGGCCGGGGACGTGGCCCCGCCGGTGGCACCGCCCGCGGTGTGCCGCGACCCGGCCAGATAGCCCACGCCCAGCCCGAGGACCAGGGCGACCACGCTGACGATGGCGGCCGGGCGCGAAATCTTCGGCGGCCACCAGGACGGCCCCCGCGACGGCCACCAGGAGGGCGCGGACCACCGGTCCTGGCCCCCCTGCTCGAGGACATCGTTGGTCGCGAGCCCGTCGTCCTGCTGGCCGGTCACACGGTCAACGATAAGCCGCTGCGCGGCGGGCAACGATAAGCCGCTGCGCGGCGGGCACGATAGGCCGCTACGAGGCGGGGCAGCCCTTCAGCTGCGCGGTGCCCATTTCGACGTAGCCGGGCAGGGCCACGGTGTAGGTCTGGCCGCCCTGGTCGAAGCTGGCCACGTACTCGACCGGCAGCCCGTCCGGGCACTCACCCGCCGTGGTGACGGTCACCGAGAGCCAGGTGCTGGCCCCGACCGGCAGCACGGGCCCGTTGGCCACGTTGCCGTTCGGGAGCGTGCCGCACGGCTCCCAGGCCGTGGCCCCGGTGGCGTTCATGCCGCCCCGCGGGAACCGCGCGGTCAGCGCGCCGAGCCGGATGGGCGCGGGCGAGCCGTTGACCACCTCCACCCCGATCTGCAGCTGGCGCCCCAGCGTGGTCGAGCACTGGCTGCCCGTCTCGGCCAGCCCGAACGACGACAAGGCCAGGGCCGGGGTCGGCTTGGGTTTCGGGACCAGGCTCCGGCCGTGCGCGTCGCCCACCTGGTATCCGCCCAGGTAGCCACCGAGCAGCCCCACCGCCAGCGCCGCCACCACCAGCTTGGCGGTCAGCTTCCCGGTCCGCCCCAGCCGCGGCGCCCACCGCGGCGGCCGGCGGACCGGCTCCGGCTCCGGCTCCACCTCGGGCCGGTCCCGCCCCTGCTCAATCAGGTCCTCGGCCGGTTCACTCCCCCACGACGTCGCCCATGGAGGCTCACTGTCCTGCGGGCCGGTCATCCCGCCACCATAGAACGCGGTCGCCGGCGAACCTAGCCATGGCCGGCGCTCACACCGAGGCGGGGTGGGCGCCCAGGCGGTGGCGGGCCTCCGGCCAGGAGATGGGGAGCTCTTCGGCCAGGCAGCTCCAGGAGACATCGGTGCTGGCCGCGATCTGGGGGGCGAAGGCCTGGCCGGAGGCGTCGTGGGCCTTGCCGAAGATGGCGGCGGCGTCGGGGTCGACCCAGGCGGCGATGGTCCAGAACGTCGGTCCCCGCAGGCGGGCCGCGAACGCGAAGCCGAGCAGGCCGTCGGCCGCCCGCAACTGGCGGCGCAGGGTGCGCAGGTGCCACAGGTGGGCCGGCAGGTTCCAGTACCTTCGCAGCCGGAGCTGGGTCGCGGTCACGAAGCAGGCGTAGGTGGGCGGCAGCGAACCTCGGACGGACCATGGGAGAGCCGGCATCTCAGGCCCCGATCGGCTAGGGACGACCGCGAGCGGCCACTGATCACGCGCGCCTGACGCGAAAACGGCGCCAATGGCCCGTTCCGGCATGAGAACGACTGACCGCCGATACCGGTTCCCCATTTTTTATATCGAAGGTCACTACCTGCGTGACCAGCCAGATTCGGCCCGCCGGGACAGGGGCCTGCGTGGGAGCGCTCAGCTGACGGTGATCGCGTCGAGCTTGTCCTTCAGGTACTCGTGCGCGACCACCGGGGGGAACCGCGTGTGGCCGATCGGCGCGGGCAGCGACTCGATCACCGCGTCGTGGTTGGTCTCGTAGAAGAAGATCAGCGACAGCAGGTCCTCGCCGGGCGCCTCCGGCTGCGGGGGCAGGACCCGGTGCCGGGTCGAACGCCAGCGGTCGCCGGTCCAGCGGGCCAGCAGGTCGCCGATGTTGACGGTCAGCGCGGCCGGGTCGTAGGGCGCGTCCGACCAGGTGCCGTCGGCCGAGCAGACCTGCAGGCCACCTCGGCCCGGCTCCCGGTCCAGGACGGTCACGGTGCCGAAGTCGGTGTGCGGCCCGATCCGGTACTGGCCCGGCGCGGGCGCCTGAGCCGGGTCCATGGGCGGGTACCAGTTGAGGTTGACCCCGTAGGTGGGGTGATCGAGGAAGGGCTCGAAGTGGCCGGCGGGCAGGCCCAGGGCGACCGCGCACAGGGACATCAGCTCGTCCGACAGCCGGTGCATCCGGTCGATGTAGTCGCTCACCACCGGCTGCAGGTCCGGCACCTCGGCGGGCCAGACGTTGGGCCGGAACCAGCGCTGGTCGATGGCCGCGTTCCCGGTGGGCTGGTCGGCGGCCAGCGAGAACGATTCCTTCAGGTCGGGCGGGGTTTCGGTGCCTTCCGCGTACCCGTTGGCTTCGGCTCCCGGCGGCAGCCAGCCGCGGCCGCCGACCTGGGTGGTGTAGCGGGCCTTGACCGCGGCGGGCAGGGTGAAGAACTCCCGGGCCGTGGCCCGGGTCCGGGCCCGGACCTCGTCCGGCACGCCGTGACCGGTGATGAGCAGGAAGCCCGAGGTGCGCAGGGCTTCGTCGACCCGGGCGGCCACGGCGCGGCGGCCGTCCTCGCCGCCGCTGAACCACGGGGCCAGGTCGATGATCGGGACCAGATCAGCCACGGTCCTTTTGTACCAGGTGAACGCGGTCCCGCCCAGGATGAGTAGATGTACTCAGGCGTGGACATTCGAGATGGATCATGCTCTCGGGGATGGACCACGAACCGACGGCGTAGCGTGGCGCCCATGGCCGCGCAGATGTGGCGGGTGGTGGCGTTGTACCGGGTCATCACCCTGGCCTACGCGGCCGCACTGATCATCCGGGACCATGGCCGCTACCCCCATCCCGGCGCCGGGTTCGCGGTGCTGTGCGTGATGACCGCGTGGACCGTGGTGACCGTGCTGGCCTGCCTGCGGCCGGGCGGGTGTCCCGGCTGGCTGATCGGGCTGGACCTGGCCGTATGCACCGTCCTGATCCTGAGCAGCCGCCTGATCGAGACGGCGGCCCAGGTCAGCACGGGCGCGCCCACCCTGCCCACGGTCTGGGTGGCGGGGCCGGTGCTGGCCTGCGCGGTGGCGGCCGGGCCCTGGACCGGCCTGGCCGGTGGCCTGCTGATCAGCGCGGCCGACGTGGCCGAGCGGGGCACCTTGTTCCGGGAGAGCACGTTCAACGGCATCGTGCTGGTGCTGATCGCGGGCTGGGTCGGCGGGTACGTGGTCCGGTTCGGGCTGCGGGCCGAGCGGGCCGTGGACCAGGCCGCCCGGCGTGACGCCGCCGTGGCCGAGCGGGAGCGGATCGCCCGCGGGGTGCACGACTCGGTGCTGCAGGTGCTGGCCCTGGTCAGCAGCCGGGGGCGCACGCTGGGCGGGGAAGCCGCCGACCTGGGCCGGCTGGCCGCCGAGCAGGAGGCGGCGCTGCGGGCGCTGCTGTCCCAGTCCGGGCCCGAGCCGGCCGAAGCCGGCCGGCTCGACGTCCGGGCCCTGATCGAACGCCTGCCGCTGGACACCGGCGGGAACGAGCAGGTGACGGTGGCGTGCCCGGCCACCCCGGTGCTGGCCGCGGCCGACGTGGCCCGCGCCCTGGCCGGGGCCACCGCCGAGGCCCTGAGCAACGTGGGGCGGCACGCAGGCCAGGACACCAGGGCGTGGGTGCTGCTGGAGGACGAGGGCGACCGGCTGCGGGTCACCGTGCGCGACGACGGGGCTGGATTCGCGGCCGGCCGCCTGGCCGAGGCGGCCGCCCAGGGCCGGCCGGGGTCGTGCAGTCGATCGAAGGCCGGTTGCGGGCGGTCGGCGGCTCGGCCCGGCTGACGTCGGCGCCGGGCCAGGGCACGGAGGTGGAGCTGTATGCCCCCCGATCCTGACCGGCCTGCGACCGGCCGGTCCGGGTGATGATCGTGGACGACCACCCGATCTGGCGGGACGGCACCGCCCGCTACCTGGCCGAAGCCGGGTACGAGGTCGCGGCCACGGCCGGGGACGGCGCCCAGGCGGTGCGGATCGTGGCCGCGGCCCGGCCGGACGTGGTGCTGCTCGACCTCAACCTGCCCGACCGGCCCGGCGCGGAGGTGACCCGGCAGCTGCTGGCCGCCCATCCCCCGGCCCGGATCCTGATGCTGTCGGCCAGCGGCCAGCGGGACGACGTGCTGGGCGCGGTGACGGCCGGGGCCGTCGGCTACCTGCTCAAGTCGGTGCCGCTGGACGAGCTGGTCGCCGGGGTGCGGGCCGCGGCCACGGGCCAGGCGGTGTTCACCCCCGGGCTGGCCGGGTTGCTGCTGGGTGAGTACCGGCGGCTGTCCCGGCCCGGGGACGCCACGCCCACGCTCACGGCCCGGGAGACCGAGGTGCTCCGGCTGGTGGCGGTGGGCCTGACCTACCCGCAGATCGCGGCCCGGCTGACCCTGTCCGTGCGGACCGTCCAGAACCATGTGCAGAACACCCTGGCCAAGCTTCAGCTGCACAACAAGGCCCAGCTGGTCCGGTACGCCCTGGAGAACGACGTGGCCGGCCGCAACGATGAGGCAGGATAGGTCCGTGCCACGTCACGACCGGGATGCGGGCGGCCGGCCCGAGGACCTGGCGGCCAAGGCGGCGCTGCGGGACGAGGTGTGGTCGGCGATGACCGCGGCCCACGTGGCCCGGTTTCCCGGGGCGGCCGGGCGGATCCCCAACTTCACCGGGGCCGAGGCCGCCGCCGAACTGCTGCGGGCCCGCCCGGAATGGGACCGGGCCCGCGCGATCAAGTCGAACCCGGATTCGGCCCAGCTCCCGGTCCGGCAGCGGGCCCTCCAGGACGGCAAGACCGTCTACATGGCGGTTCCGCGGCTGGCCGAGGAAGATCCGTTCTTTCTGCTGGATCCGGCGCACCTGAGCGATCCGCCCCGGAAGGCGGCCTCGATCAAGGGCGCGTCCCGGTCGGCCCGGCGGATCCCAGTAGCCGACCTGGCCGAGGTCGGCCTGGTGGTCAGCGGCTGCGTGGCCGTCGGCGAGGACGGGGCCCGGCTGGGCAAGGGCGGCGGCTTCGCCGACCTGGAGTACGCGCTGGCCAGTGCGGCCGGGCTGATCGGCCCGGACACGCTGGTGGTCACCACCGTGCACGAGCTCCAGGTCCGGCCCGGCGGGCGCGATCCCGGTCACCGGGCACGACGTCCCGGTCGACCTGGTCATCACCCCGGAGCGGGTCATCGACTGCCGGCCGGGACGGCCGCCGCGGGAACCGGCTTCGATCCAGTGGGACGAGCTGACCGAGGACAAGATCGCGGCCATCCCGCTGCTGGCCAAACTCAGGCCACGCTGATCAGGCCACGCTGATCAGGCCGACGTCGATCTTGAACACCGGGTGGTCGGGGGCGATCCGGCTCAGCTCGGCCTCGGACGAGTCCGGGCCCACCCCGCCGAAGAACACGCCGACCTCGGCCTTCCAGCGCTTGAGGTAGGCCCGCAGGATGGCGGGCTTGTCCTCGTCGCCGACCTCGGTGGCGGCGAACGGCTCGGCCTTGCGGCCCAGCCGCAGCTCGCCGCCGTGGGCGACCCGCAGGTTGCGGACCCACTGGGTGTGGCCGCGCGGGGCCACCAGGTACCGCTGGCCGTCGATGACCAGCAGGTTGACCGGGGTGGTGCGCCACTCACCGCTCTTGCGGCCGCGGACGGCCAGGATGCGCGAGCCCAGGATGCTGATGCCCAGGCCGGTCAGCCCGGCCACGGCCTTGTTGAACACGTTGCGGGTGAACCAGCCGGCCTGCTGGTAGTGGTACGGCTCGGGGGTGGCGGCGGTCATGGCGGTCTCCTCTGGCTCTTCTGGCCTTCCGGCTCTTCTGGCCTTCGGGCTTCGAGAGCAGTGCTCTCGCTTAAGAGCAGTTAACACCGGCCGGTGGGGCTATGTCAAGAGCAGTGCTCTCGTTTTGGATTGGCGATCAGGCAGCGGTCAGGTCACCGGGACGATGCGGACCTGGGTGAGGCGGCCGTCGGCCACGGTGAGCAGGCCGATCGTCCCGTGCGGCTGACGGCGCCGATCGGTGGGAGACCCCGGGTTGACGATGCGCAAGCCGCCGGCTTCGTCGCCCTCGTCCAGCGGAATGTGGGAATGCCCGAACACCACCAGCCCGGCCTCGGGAAACCGGCGGCGCATCCGGCGCAGCCGCCCGGCCGCCGCCCCGCTGTCGTGGATCATCGCCACCCGCAGGCCGTCCAGCTCCAGGCTGAGCGTTTCCGGCGCGCCCCACGCGGCCACGTCCGGGCCGTCGTTGTTGCCCAGCACCGCGTGCACCGGCGCGTACTGCGCCAGCTCATCCAGGACGGACGCGGTGCAGACGTCCCCGGCGTGCAGGATCAGATCGGCACCACGCAGGTGGGCGGCCACGGCGGGCGGGCAGGATTTCCACCGCCGGGGCGCGTGGGTATCCGAGATCGCGACGATGTTCACCCGATCATCCTGCCCGGACCCGGCCGACTAGGTGGGGCGGCTGGCTGGACGAGGTCGGCTGACTGGGCGGCCGACCGAGCGGGACCTGGGCGGCCGGGCGGGACCAGGCGACTGGGCCGGGCCTGGCCGATGGGCGGGCTTGGCCGGCTGGGCGGGCATCCCCAGGTAGTGAGGGTGCCGCAGACGGCGGGGAGCCGCAGACGGCGGGGCTCGCAGACGGCGGGAGTGTCGCAGGTGATGCGGGCCCGCGCCTGACGGCTTCTTGCTGTTATCAGACGCGCCGCGGACCGCGATCGTGGATGGTCGGCATCACCGAGGTCAGCGCGGCGCTGGCCTGCTGGTGCGCTCTCCGGTCGCGCTCCCGGGCCTCGGCCGTGGCCGCGGCGGCGGCCAGGCGCGTCTCCGCGTCCCGGCGGAGGCGGGCCTTGCGGCCGGGCCTTGACGGTGTAGTCGGCCGTGAAGGCGGCCACGGCGATCAGGACAATAGCGAAAACAGCGAGCGCAACCATCAGCTTCTTCGGAGGGAGGGGGCGGTTCTGGGGGACGTCTTCAATGCTACGCGGAAGGGTGCCCCGAATAGCGCGCCGGAAACGGGCGATTCCCGTCACACCGGCGCTGGATCGCCTGCGCCACAAGGGTTTTCATCGAATCTCTGAGGACGCTCAGAGCAGCCCGTACAGCCAGGACGGCCCGGCCACCCGGGCCCCGGCCGCGACACACCGGCGCCGCAGCTCGCGGTCGGCGGTGACCACGATGCAGTGCCCGGCCAGCCGGTGGGCCTGGCGGACGATCTCGTCGTCGCCCGAGCCCGGGGCCGACACCACCTCGACCTCGCCGTTGTGGCGCCGTGGCCGTCGCCCTCGGCGGCGCCGTTGGCGGCGCGGGCGCGTTCGGCGATGCGCGGTACGGCCCGGCGGGCCGCGCCCTCCAGGACCAGCAGGACGGTGACCAGGACCAGGCGCACCGCTCCGGCCGCTCCAGACGGTCCAGGCGTTTCGGCCTCGGGATCGTGGCCTGGCCCGCGGGCGCTGGTGGCCGTGGGCTCGCTGCCCGACAGCTCGGCCGCGGGAATACCCTGCTCGCCCCGTTCGGCCAGTTTGGCCAGGTTGTCGTGCAGGCGGACGGCGGCCCCGGCCCGGTCCCGCCACCAGCCGTCCGGCCGGGAGCCGACCACGTTGGCTCCGTCCACGATGATGGTGACCCTGGTTGCAGGCCCTCCGTCAGCGGCCCCGGCGCCGCCGCCCTCGGCCATCGCGCGGCCCCCTCCCGTTCGACGTTGCTGCCCCGACCATACGCGGGTCCGCCCCCAGCCGCCGGCTCGTGACGAACACGTCCGTACGCCATTCCTCTACCGCGAATTCGGGCGCTTAAGCTGGCCGCATGGTCGATGCGACGTTTGCCCGCCAGATCACCCGGCTGCGTCAGCGGCGGACCACGCCGCTGATCCTGGAACTGGACCTCACCCAAGGCATTACCGAGGGGCCGCCGGCTGACCCGCTGAACGCGCTGCTGAGCCGGCACAAGGTGCGGCTCAGCGACGTGCTGGACGGGTTGCGCCGGGCCAGCGAGGACGACCGGGTCCAGGGCCTGATCGCCAAGGTCGGTGGCCAGCCCATCGGCCTGGCCACCGTGCAGGAGCTGCGCGAGGCGATCGGGAAGTTCCGGGCCGCGGGCAAGCTGGCCTACGCCTGGGCCGAGTCGTTCGGTGAGTTCGGGCAGGGCAACTCGCCGTACTACCTGGCCACCGCGTTCGACCGGATCTACCTCCAGCCCAGCGGCAGCCTCGGGCTGACCGGAGTGGTCGTCGAGCAGGTGTTCCTCCGCTCGGCGCTGGACAAGATCGGGGTCAACTTCGAGGCCGGTGAGCGGCGCGAGTACAAGACCGCGGCCCACCAGTTCACCGAGGAACGGTTCACCGACGCCGCCCGCGAAGAGAACCAGCACCTGGCCGCGTCCATCGCGTCCCAGCTCACCACGGCCATCGCCGACCGGCGCGGCAAGAGCCCGGAGGAGGCCCGGACCCTGCTGGACCGGGGCCCGTTCCTGCCCCAGCAGGCCCTGGCCGAGGGTCTGGTCGACGTGCTCGGCTACCGGGACGAGGCCTACGCCACCATCCGCCAGAAGACCGGCCCAGACGCGGACCTGCAGTTCCTGTCCCGGTACCAGCGGTCGCACAGCCTGGCCCAGCGGGCCCGCAAGCTGCCCAACCCGAAGGAACGCTTCGTCGCCGTCATCTACGCCACCGGGCCGATCCGGCTCGGCCGCAGCGGCCGGGCCCCGATGGGCGGAAGCTGGATGGGCTCGGACACGGTCGCGGCGGCGCTGCGGGCGGCCGCGGCCGACGAGCGCGCGGGCGCGATCCTGCTCCGGGTCAACAGCCCCGGCGGTTCGGCCACCGCCTCCGACACCATCTGGCGCGAGGTCGTCCGGGCCCGGGCCGGGGGCACCCCGGTCGTGGTGTCCATGGGTGACGTGGCCGCGTCCGGCGGCTACTACATCTCCATGGCCGCCGACGAGATCATCACCCAGCCCGGCACGCTCACCGGCTCCATCGGCGTGGTGGTGGGCAAGCCGGTGGTCGAAGACCTGATGGGCCGGGCCGGGTTCACCACCGACCGGGTGACCGAGGGCGCGCACGGCCGGATGTTCTCCCCCACCCACCGGTTCAGCGACGACGAGTGGGGCATCGTCAACAGCTGGCTGGACCAGATCTACGCCGACTTCACCGGCAAGGTCGCCAGCGGCCGCGGCATGTCCGACACCGAGGTCGAAGCCGTGGCCCGGGGCCGGGTCTGGACCGGCGTCGACGCGGTCGGCAACGGCCTGGCCGACGGCCTCGGCGGCCTGCGCGACGCCGCCATCGCCGCCCGCCGCCGCGGCGGCCTGCCCGAGAACGCGCCGCTCCGCCTGTACCCCCGGGTCAGTCCGTTCGATCAGCTCCGGCCGCGTGAGAACAGCGAGGACCGGGCGGCGGCGCTGCCCGGCGGCCCGCTTTCCGGCCTGGGAGGTCCTGGTGGGGCGGGGCTGTCCGGCGTGGCCGCGGCTCTGGGCGGCCTGCCGGGCGGACTGGGTCAGCTGGTCTGGCCGGCGGCCGGACCGCTGATGATGCCGAGCTACTGGCGGATCGGCTGATCCGGGAGTCATGGTGACTCCGGCCACCGGCGGAACCGACCTGAGCCGCGAGAGCGGGTCAACGGTCGGTGCCGCCGGAGCACAAGGGGCGGCCGGGGCGGGGTCGGACGGGGAGCGCGGAACGGCGGTGCCTGTCACCGTGGCCGGGACGGATCTGGGCGCGGCGCTTTCGGCCTACGCGGCTGGGGTCACGCTGGTCACGGTGGCCGAGGGCCGGGACGACATCGGCACCACGGTCAGCGCGTTCTGCCCGGTGTCGCTGGACCCGCCGCTGGTCCTGGTCTCGCTGCTGGCCGGGTCCTACCCGGCCGCCCTGCTCAGCGGGACCGACCCGGACGCGGGCCCGGTGGACCGGTTCGCGGTCACCGTGCTGGCCGCGAACCAGCGCGCACTGGCCGGACGGTTCGCGGCCGCCGGGCGCCCGAACGCCCGGCGCATGCTGGACGGCGTCGCCTACCAGCGCGGCCCCCACTCCGGGGCGATCATCCCCGACGGCGGCCTGGCCGCCCTGGACTGCGAGGTCACCGAGCGCGTCCCGGCCGGCGACCACCTGGTGGTGTTCGCCCAGGTCGTGGCCGTCCCCTACCTGGCCCCCGCCGGCGACCCCCTGATCCGCTTCCGCAGCCGCTACCCCACCCTCCCCACCAACCTCTGAGCTCCCACGACCCTTGAGGCCCCGGGGCTGTGTGACGACTGAGGCGCAAGGCTGCGGGTTCGGGAACACTTTTCGGCAGATGCTGCACATTGCCAAAAGTGTTCCCAAATCCCCGGTGGTGGGCCACGCAGGCGTCGCGCCCCAGGCTGGGACCGCTGTGGGGCAAATACTGCCCTCAATCGTCCCCAGCTCATGCGTGCGCACGGGGCCTAGGCTCCCAGGGCGTGGGCCTAAGGCGGAATACCCAGGCGCTGGGGAGAGGTACGGGCCTGGTGTGACGAGTGGGGCACGTCAGGCGGGCTGCGGGCCGGGCTGGTCCAACCCTGTGCCTGGGGACCCACGGCGAAGGCGGAAGGGGACCCCTCCGTTCCAGGGGCCATTGATGGTGTGAGGCCTGAGAAGCACTGAGCCCGACGCTGCTGGGCGGCCGGTGGCGGGGTAAGGCGGCAGGGTTCGAGCGCCGCGGACGTGGGCGGCGGGCGCAGAAGCCCGCCGCGCGCCGGGTCGGGGGCGCGGCGGGCTTCGGAGGGTGGGTCAGGCGGCGCGCTTGTAGGCGCGGACGGCCAGGGGGGCGAAGACGACGAAGATGCCGACCAGCCAGGCGATGGCCTTCCACAGGGGGGTTTCGATCGAGCCGCCCAGGGCCATGCCACGCATGGCGTCGATCACGAACGTGATGGGCTGGTTGTTGGCGAACGCCTGCAGCCAGCCGGGCATGGTCGAGATCGGGACGAAGGCCGAGCTGAGGAACGTCACCGGGAACAGCCAGATCAGGCCGAACGCCTGCACCGATTCCTCGTCGCCGATGGCCAGGCCGGTGAACGCGGCGATCAGGCAGCAGGCGATGCCGAGCACGATCGCCAGCACGACCATGCCGATGGCCGGGCCGACGCCGTTGCTGAACCGGAAGCCGACCGCGTAACCGACGCCGATGACGATCAGGATCGTGACCGTCATCCGGCCGGTGTCGGCGACCAGGCGTCCCGCCAGCACCGCCGACCGGGCCATGGGCATGGACCGGAACCGGTCGATGACGCCCTTCTTCAGCTCCTGGGCCAGCGAGATCGCGGTGCCGAAGCAGGCGAAGGCCGCGGTCTGGCCGAGGATGCCGGGCATCAGGAAGTTGACGTAACCACCGGGCACGTTGACCTTGATCGCGCCGCCGAACACGTAGCGGAACATCAGCACGAACATGACCGGCTGGATCACGGTGAACACGATGTAGGCCGGCACCCGGGCCCAGACCAGCAGGTTCCGCTTGCTGATGGTCAGCGTGTCGCTGACCGCCCAGCGGGCCCGGGTGAACAGGCCGGGGGCGCCCTGGGGCGGCTGGATGGCGATGGCGGTCATGACGATGCCCTCTCGACACTCTCGACGCTCTCGGGGTTCTGCGACCCCTTGCGGCGACCGCGGCGGCGCTTGCCCCCTTCGGCCTCTTCCTCTTCGGCGGCGTGGCCGGTCAGGGCCAGGAACACGTCGTCCAGCGACGGGCGGCGCAGGCCCAGGCCACTGGTCTCGATGCCGGCGTCGTCCAGGCTGCGGACCGACTGGATCAGGGCGTCGGATCCGCCCGCGCCGACCGGCACGGTGACCACGCCGGTGCCCTCGTCCACGTGCGCCTCACCCTCGGCCAGCTTGGCGGTGGCCGCGACCGCGTCGCCGACCCGGGTCCGGTCGGGGACGGTGAACTCCAGCACGTCGCCGCCGACCCGGCCCTTGAGCTCGGGCGAGGTCCCGGCCGCGATGACCTGGCCGTGATCGATGACCACGATCTCGTCGGCCAGTTCGTCGGCCTCGTCCAGGTACTGGGTGGTGAGCAGGAGCGTCGTGCCCCCGGCGACCAGGGACCGGATGACCTCCCACATGCCCAGCCGGGACCGCGGGTCGAGCCCGGTGGTGGGCTCGTCCAGGAACAGCACCTGGGGCTGGCCGACCAGGCTGGCGGCCAGGTCCAGGCGGCGCTGCATACCGCCGGAATAGGTCTTGGCCGACCGGTCGGCCGCGTCGGTCAGGCCGAACTGCTCCAGCAACTCGGTGGCCCGGGCCTTGGATGCCGCCCGGCTCAGGTGGAACAGCCGCCCGATGATCTCCAGGTTCTCGCGGCCGGTCAGCTCGATCTGGATGGCGGCCGACTGGCCGGCCAGCCCGATCGAGCGGCGGACCGCGCTGGCCTCTTTCACCACGTCGTGCCCCTCGACCAGGGCGCGGCCGCCGTCTGGCCGCAGCAGCGTGGTCAAGATGCGGACCGCGGTCGTCTTGCCCGCGCCGTTGGGCCCGAGCACGCCGAGTACGGTCCCGCGCGGCACCGACAGGTCGATACCGCGCAACGCGTGCACATCGCCGAATGATTTGGTCAGGTTCTCAACGAGGATTGCGGGCCCCGTCAAGTTGTCTTCCACGTCACTGCCTCCCCGCGTGACTTCTGGGCGTCAGCGCCCGGGTGACGAACCTATCTCTGGTCAGCCCGGACCGCGAACGAAAAACCGCCCATGTCAGCATGCCTGAGGGGTATGACGAAATGCCGCGCCTGGAATCATCGTCGGGGACCAGGGGGATTCCGGGGGTTGCTGAGGCCAGTGTGACCAGATGGGCTGGGGCGGGACCGCCAAGTGGAACGGGCGGCTGGGCGGGACTCGCCAGCAGGACCGAAGGCTGGGACGGCCGCCGAAACCGTCAGTGGGACAGGAGTTCGGGGCGGGCGGAGATCAGTTTGCCGGCGCGCCAGACGGCGGCGGTGAGGGGGACGCCGGGGCGGTAGGCCAGGTAGGCGTGGGACGGGGCGTCCAGCATGAGCAGGTCGGCCCGGGCCCCGAGGCCCAGGTGCCCGACGTCGGGGCGGCGCAGGGCCCGGGCCCCGCCCGCGGTGGCCGACCACACCGCCTCCTCGGTGGTCAGGTGCATCTCGCGGACGGCCAGGGCCACGCACAGGGCCATGCTGGAGGTGAAGCAGGACCCGGGGTTGCAGTCGGTCGCGATGGCCACGGTGGCCCCGGCGGCCAGCAGGCCCCGGGCGTCCGGGTAGGGCTGGCGGCAGGAGAACTCCACCGCCGGCAGCAGCGTGGCCACGGTCGGGGAGGAAGCCAGCGCCGCGATGTCGGCCTCGGTCAGGAACGTGCAGTGGTCGGCCGAGGCGGCGCCGGACCGCACCGCGACCTCGACCCCGGGACCCGGGCCGAGCTGGCCCGCGTGCACCCGGCCCAGCAGGCCCTGGGCCTGCCCGGCGGCCAGCACCCGCATGGCCTCGGCCCCGTCGAACGCGCCGCGCTCGCAGAACACGTCGATCCAGCGGGCGTGCGGGGCGCAGGCGTCCAGCATGGGCCCGCACACCAGGTCGAGGTAGCCACCGCGGTCGTCGGCGTACTCCGGGGGCACCACGTGGGCGCCCAGGTAGGTGACCTCCGGGGTGACCTCGGCGGCCAGCATCAGGCTGCGGGCCTCGTCCCGCACGGTCAGCCCGTAACCGGACTTGCACTCGAAGGTGGTGGTGCCCTGACGGGCCATCTCGTCGGCCAGCCGGCGCAGGTTGGCTCGCAGCGCCACGTCGGAGGCGGCCCGGGTGGCCGCGACCGTGGTCTTGATCCCGCCCGCGTGGTACGGCTGGCCGGCCATCCGGGCCGCGAACTCGGCCCCGCGCTCGCCCGCGAAGACCAGGTGGGCGTGCGAGTCCACGAAACCGGGCAGCACCGCGCGACCGCTGGCGTCCACGATGTCGTCGGCCGCGGGCGCCTGGCCCGCCGGACCCGTCCAGGCCACCTGGCCGTCGTCGATGACCAGCGCGGCACCGGTGCGGGCGTGGAACGGGCCCGGGCCACCGGCGGGGTCACCATCATCGGGCGCGTTGGTGACCAGCTCCCCGATGTTGGTGATCAGCGTGCTCACGCCGCTCATTATCGGCCCATCGCCTTTCGGCCCGCCGCTCAGGAGGCCGTCAGCACGGCGCGGATGCCGGCCGACAGCTCGGCGGCCACGTCACCCACCAGCAGGTGGCGGCCGTCGCGGACCACGTCCCGGCCCCCGGTCACCACGTGCCGGACGTCGGCCGCGGTGGCCGCGTAGACGACCCGGTCCAGCGTGGCCTGGCCCGGGTCCGGGGCGGCCAGCCGGGGCGAGTCCAGGTCCACCGTGACCAGGTCGGCCAGGGCCCCGGGGGTGATCTCGCCCGCGTCGGCCCAGCCCAGGCTGGTGTGCCCGGCGATGGTGGCGGCCCGGGCCAGCTCGGCCGGGCTGAAGTGCACCCGCTGCCCGGTGGCCAGCCGCTGGTGCCAGTCCAGCCAGCGGGCCTCGGCCAGCAGGTCGATGACGGCCTGGCTGTCGCTGCCCAGGCTGAGCGGGGCGCCCGCGCTGGCCAGCGCCCGGGCCGGGCCGATCCCGTCGGCCAGGTCGGCCTCGGTGGTCGGGCAGAAGCAGCAGGTGGTCCGGGTCGTACCCAGGAGTTCGATGTCACCCGGGGTCAGGTGGGTGGCGTGCACCATCGTGCTGCCCGGGCCGAGCCCGCCCGCGTCGGACAGGACCTGGGTCGGAGTCCGGCCGTAGGCCGCTTCGGCGTCCTGGTTCTCGGCGGGCTGCTCGGACAGGTGCGCGTGCAGCGGCGCCGCGGTCTGGCCGGCCCAGCGCACGACGTCCGGCATCTGGTTCGCGGGCACGGCCCGGACCGAGTGGATGGCCGCCCCCAGCCGGGCCCCGGGGCCGAGCAGGCCGTGCGGTCCCACGTCGAGCGCGGCCACCCGGTCGGCCCAGCGGGCCGCGTCGCCGTCGCCGAACCGGAGCTGGACCCCGGCCAGCGGCCGGGTGCTGCCGTCCGGGTTCAGGCCCGCGGCCAGGTAACAGGTGTCGAGCAGCGTGATGCGCAGGCCCGCGTCGGCCGCGGCCCGCAGCAGGGCCCAGGTCATCTCGTTGGGGTCGGCGTAGGGCACCCCGTCCGGCCCGTGGTGTACGTAGTGGAACTCACCCACGCAGGTGATGCCGGCCAGCGCCATCTCGGCGTAGACCGCCCGGGCCAGCGCGTAGTAGCGGTCCGGGTCCAGCCCGGCGGCCAGCCGGTACATCTGCTCGCGCCAGGTCCAGAACGTGCCCTGGTCGGTCTGGACGGCCCCGCGCAGGCCGCGGTGGAACGCGTGCGAGTGGGCGTTGGCCAGGCCGGGCATGGTCAGGCCGGCCAGGGCGGTGGTCCCGGCCGGCAGGCTGGCCCGCGGCACGTCCGGGGTGATGGTGGTGAACCGGTCGCCGTCCGCCTCGATCAGCACGTCGCGCCGGACCCCGGTCCCGGGCAGCCAGGCCAGCTCGGCGTGCCAGCGCCGGGGGGCCCGCTCCGCACCCGCGTCCGGGGCCGGGCGGGCCGGGCCGGTCGAGCCCGGCGGCCCGGCCGTGGGAACCGGCGGCCCGTGCCCGCCGCGGCCGGGTCCCGCCGCCGCGGGACCGTGCGGGGCGTGCCCGGCGCGCCCGGGGCCTTTCATGGCCGGCTGGGCCTGCTGAGGCCCTTGTGACTGGTGGGGCTGATGGGACTGGTGGGATTCTTGCTCATGAGGCTGGGCCCGAGGGGGCCATCGGGATCTGGACCCCGCGGTCGGTGGCGACCCGGTCCGCGATCTCGTAGCCCGCGTCGACGTGGCGGAAGATGCCCGTGCCGGGGTCGTTGGTCAGCACCCGTTCCAGCTTGGCCGCGGCCAGGGCGGTGCCGTCGGCCACGCAGACCTGGCCGGCGTGGATGGACCGGCCGATGCCGACCCCGCCGCCGTGGTGCACGCTGACCCAGGACGCCCCGGAGGACGCGTTGACCAGCGCGTTGAGGATCGGCCAGTCGGCGATGGCGTCGGACCCGTCGGCCATGGCCTCGGTCTCCCGGTAGGGCGAGGCGACCGAGCCGGTGTCCAGGTGGTCGCGGCCGATCACGATCGGCGCGCTGATGTCGCCCCGTTCGACCAGTTCGTTGAACCGGACCCCGGCCAGGTTGCGCTCGCCGTAGCCCAGCCAGCAGATGCGGGCGGGCAGCCCCTGGAAGTGCACCTTCTCCTGGGCCAGCCGGATCCAGCGGGCCAGCGACTCGTTCCCGGGGAACAGGTCGAGCACGGCGGCGTCGGTGGCCGCGATGTCCCGCGGGTCCCCGGACAGCGCAGCCCACCGGAACGGCCCCTTGCCCTCGCAGAACAGCGGCCGGATGTAGGCGGGCACGAAACCGGGGAAGGCGAACGCCCGCTGGTAGCCGGCCCGCTCGGCCTCGCCGCGGATCGAGTTGCCGTAGTCGAACACCTCGGCGCCCGCGTCCATGAAGCCGACCATGGCCTCGACGTGGGTGGCCATGGACGCCTCGGCCCGGCGGGTGAACCCGGCCGGGTCCTCGGCCCGCAGCGCCTCCATGTCCTCGAAGGCCACGCCGGTGGGCAGATAGCTCAGCGGGTCGTGGGCCGAGGTCTGGTCGGTGACGATGTCGGCCGGGAAGCCCGCGGCCAGCAGGGCGGGCAGCACCTCGGCGGCGTTGCCGAGCAGCCCGATGGACAGCGGCTCACCGGCGTCCCGGGCCGCGACGGCGCGGCGGACGGCGTCGTCGGTGCCGTCGGCGGCCACGTCCAGGTAGCCCTGCTCGATGCGGCGCTGGATGCGCGACGGGTCGCACTCGACGCACAGGGCCACGCCGCCGTTCATGGTCACGGCCAGCGGCTGGGCCCCGCCCATGCCGCCCAGCCCGGCGGTCAGGGTGATGGTGCCGGCCAGGGTGCCGCCGAACCGCTTGGCGGCCACGGCCGCGAACGTCTCGTAGGTGCCCTGGAGGATGCCCTGGGTGCCGATGTAGATCCAGGATCCGGCCGTCATCTGGCCGTACATGGTGAGGCCGAGCGCCTCCAGGCGCCGGAACTCCTCCCAGGTGGCCCACTCCGGGACCAGGTGGGAGTTGGCGATCAGCACCCGGGGCGCCCACTCGTGGGTCTGCACGATGCCGACCGGCTTGCCCGACTGGACCAGCAGGGTCTCGTCGCCCTTAAGGTCCCGCAGGGACCGGACGATGGCGTCGAAGGCCGGCCAGCTGCGGGCGGCCCGGCCCGAGCCGCCGTAGACGATCAGCTGGTCCGGATGCTCGGCCACCTCAGGATCGAGGTTGTTCATGAGCATCCGCAGGGCGGCCTCTTGCGGCCACCCCCGGCAGCTGAGGCTGGTGCCACGCGGGGCGCGGACCGGCCGGGGGCCCGCTCCCGGCCCGGAGGTTTCATTGCCCATGGTCACAATGATCGCCTGTCCGGGCCGGGAGGGAACCCCTGCGCCTGCGGGTTACTTGAGTCCCTGCTGAGAAATGAAGTTGCTGGCCACCGTGGTGTAGTCGGCGTGATTGATGGTCAGATCCTTGTCCATCTGCAGCAACAGGGCGGTGGTCAGCTTGGCCGACACCGCGTTCAGCGTGCTGACGACCTTGGCGCTGGCCGCCTTCTTGTACACCAGCGGCGTCACGTTCTGGGCCGCGAACATGTTCTTCGGGTCGGCCAGCGAGACGAACTTGTCGCTGATGATCTGCGGCGTGGTGGTGAAGATGTCGGCCGCCTGGACCTTGCCGCTCTTGAGGGCGGAGATGGTGATCGGGCCGGACTCGTCCAGGGGCGAGAACGACTTGAAGGTCAGGCCGTAGACGTTCTTCAGGCCGACGATGCCGTCGGCGCGGGTCTTGAACTCCGACGGCCCGCCGATGACCCAGCTCTTGGCCACCGAGGACAGGTCGGAGATCGACTTCAGGTGGTACTTGGTCGCGTTGGCCTGGGTGACGGTGATCGAGTCTTTGTCCTGCGCGGCCGAGGAGTTCAGGATCTCGGCCGTGCTGGGCAGCTTGGCCTTGAGGGCCGCGTTCACGGCGGCGGTGCTGGTGGCCTTGCTGGTGGTGTCGACCGACGTGGTCAGCAGCGCCCCGTTGTACTCGGGGATCACCGAGATCGCGCCCTTGGTCAGCTCGGGGTAGTAGACCTCACGGGCCCCGATGTTGAGCTTGGTCGACACCTTGACCCCGGCGGACTGGAGGGCGTCGGCGTAGATCTGGGCCAGCAGTTCGTCCTCGGGGAAGTTGGCCGAGCCGACCACCACCGTGCCGCTGGACGCGGAGCCGGACAGCGGGTTCGACGAGCCTCCGCCGGATTTGCTGCCGCCACCGCTGCTGGAGCAGGCGGCCACGGCGACACAGGCCACGGCGGCCAGGCCGACCGCGGCAGTTTTTCTATGAAACATGAGGGTTGTTCCCTTCAATTCTGACCGGGAAAGACGGTATCAGGAAGTCTGCGCCTGCTTGCGCAGACCCACCGGGACGATGAGCACCCTGAGCAGCATGAACAGTCCCTGGACGGCCAGCGCGAGGACCACGATCACCGCGGCCCCGCCGGCCACTACGTTGTATTCGGACCGGGCCAGGCCGTCGATGATGTAGCGGCCCAGCCCGCCCAGGCCGATGTAGGCCGCGATGGTGGCGGTGGCCACGACCTGGATCGCCGACGTGCGGACCCCCAGGAGAATCAGGGGCAGCGCGACCGGGATCTCGGCCTTGCGCAGGATCTGCCACTCGGTCATGCCCATGCCGCGGGCCGCGTCGGTCAGCTCCCGGTCCACGCCGAGCACACCCTCGTAGGTGTTGACCAGCATCGGCGGGATGGCCAGGGCGGCCAGCGGGATCAGCCAGGACACGAACGACCCGGAGGTGAGCACGAAGATCAGCACCAGCAGGCCCAGGGTGGGCAGGGCCCGGGCGAAGTTGGCCACGGTGACCACGGCGAACCCGCCCCGGCGGTAGTGCCCCATGGCCAGGCCGATCGGGACCGCGATGACGATCGCGATGGCCAGCGCGATCCCGGTGTACTCCAGGTGCTGCAGCAGCCGCTCCGGGATGCCGTCGGAGCCGTGCCAGTTCGCCGACGAGGTCAGCCACTGCCAGGCGAAGTTGAAGTAACTCATTCAGTGCCCCACCCCTCCCCCGTGACCGCCGCCGCCGTGGCCGCCATGGCCGCCGTGCAGGCCCACCGAGGCGACGCTGGTGGGCCCCCGCAGCTCCACGGTTGCCCCCCGGCGGCGCTCCTGCCGCGAGCGGCGCGGCTCCCACGGAGTCAGCCAGCGGCGGGCCAGCACCAGCAGTCCGTCGAGGACCAGGGCCAGCACGATGATCAGCACCAGGCCGACGTAGATCTCGGTCGTGAAGTCACGCTGCTCGCCGTCGGTGAAGAAGTAGCCGAGGCCGCCGGTGCCGATCAGCTGGCCCACGCTGACCAGGCTGATGCTGGACACGGTGGCCACCCGCAGGCCCGCGATGATGACCGGCACGGCCAGCGGCAGCTCCACCTGCACGGTGCGGCGCAGCGAACCGAAGCCCATGGCCACCGCGGCCTGCTGGACCGGGCGCGGCACGGACCGGAGCCCGTCGACCACGTTCGGGATCAGCACCGACAGCGAGAACAGGGTGAGCGGGATGATCACCGTCCAGTCGGTCAGCCCGGTGTAGGCGATCAGCACGGTGTACAGCGCCAGCGACGGCAGCGCGTAGAAGATGCTGGTCAAGCTCAGGATCGGTGGCCACGTCCACCTGTACCGGACACAGATGATCCCGACCGGCACGGCCACGACGATGCCGAACAGGACCGGCAGCAGCGCCACGTAGAGGTTCTGGCCCAGGTAGTGGGCGACCATGTCCCGGTTCTGCCAGGCCCAGCTCACGACGGACGCGCGCCTTCACCAGCGGGCTGGGGCTCGGCGGCCTCAGCCGCCGGATTGCCCCGTCCCTCACGGAACGCCGGCTGGCCCGGATCACGCAGCCCGGCTTCCTCGGCGGTCTGGATCGCGGCCCGGAGCCGCTCGTAGGTGGTGATGCCCTGCACCCGGCCATCGGCGTCCACGCCGACGGCGCGGCCGGTGCGGGACAGCACGGTGGCGTCCAGCGCGGCCCGCAGCGAGTCCCGGCCGACCTGGAACGTATGCCCGTACGGGGCCATCGACAGCGTGCCGACCGCCCCGGCCTGGCCCTCCAGGTCCGAGACGGCGATCCAGCCCTTGGGCCGGTGGTCGCCCGTGGTGACCAGCACCCAGGCCTCCCCGGCCTGCTGGGCCGCGGCCCGGGCCTCGTCCACGGTGGTGTCCTCGGCCAGCACGGTCCCGGTCGCCAGGTCCAGCTCGCCGGCCGAGAAGAAGGCCAGGCGGCGGATGCCGCGGTCGAAGCCGAGGAAGTTCTCCACGTACTCATCGGCGGGCGCGCCCAGCAGGTGCTGCGGCGTGTCCAGCTGGGCGATCTTGCCGTGCGGGTAGAACACCGCGACCTGGTCCCCGACCTTGATCGCTTCTTCCACGTCGTGGGTGACCAGGACCACGGTCTTGTGCAGCTCGGCCTGCAGCCGGATCAGCTCGTCCTGCAGGGTGTTGCGGACGATCGGGTCGACCGCGCTGAACGGCTCGTCCATGAGCAGCACCGGCGGGTCCGCGGCCAGCGCCCGGGCCACACCGACCCGCTGCTGCTGGCCACCGGACAGCTGGTACGGATAGCGGCGGGCCATGTCCTGGTCCAGGCCGACCAGGTCCATCAGCTCCCGGGCCCGGTCCCGGGCCTTGGCCTTGTTCCAGCCTTCGAGCAGCGGGACGGTGGCGATGTTGTCCTCGATCGTGCGGTGCGGGAACAGCCCGGCCTGCTGGATGACGTAGCCGATGCCGCGCCGCAACTGGGGCGCCTCGACGGTGGAGATGTCGGTGCCGTCGAGCATGATCCGGCCCTCGGACGGGTCGATCAGCCGGTTGATCATGCGCAGGCTGGTGGTCTTGCCGCAACCGCTCGGGCCGACCAGAACCATGGTCTGCCCGTCGGGAATCTGCAGGTCCAGCGCGTCGACCGCTACTGTTCCGCCCGGATAACGCTTTGTCACGCTCTCGAAAGTGATCAAGCGCGAGCCTCGCTCATCATGGGTTCAGGGGAAATCAGCTGGACTGATCATCGGTTTCTGCCGCATACGCAACCACTTACACGGCTACCAGCATGAATATTTTTCTTCATGCTTGTGACCCCTGAAGAGGGTGTCAAGGCGGCGGGCGCGGGAGTATGCGAACTTGTTACGTGCGGGGAGGGAGATCATGACCGCCGACATTCACCGGTCCGAGGCGTCGGCCACGCTGGACGGCACCACGCTGACCTGCGAGAAAGTCCGCGACATCGCGCGCGGCAACGACCCGGTCACGGTGACCGGCGAGGGCCTGGACCGGGCCCGGCGAGCCCGGGACGCCGTGCACGCGGCCATGGAGCGGCAGCCGGTGTATGGCCGGACCACCGGGGTCGGCGCCAACCGCAGCATCCGGGTCCGGGACGGCGGCCACGGGCTGCGCCTGCTGCGCAGCCACGCGGGCGGGGCCGGGCCGCTGCTGGCCGCCCCGCTGGCCCGGGCCATGCTGGTGGTCCGGCTCAACCAGCTGGCCGCGGGCGGCTCCGGGGTCGACCCGGACCTGCTGCCGGTGCTGGCCGAGGTGCTGACCCGGGGGCTGATCCCGCCGGTCCGCACGGTGGGGGCCATCGGCACCGGGGACCTGGGCGCGCTGGCGTCGACCGCGCTGTGCCTGATCGGCGAGCGGCCCTGGCTGGGCGGCCTGGGTGACACGCTGCCGCCGTTCGCGCTGGACCCGTCGGACGCGCTGTCGTTCATGAGCAGCAACGCGGCCACCATCGGGGAGGGTGCGCTGGCCGCCGCCGACCTCGGGGACCTGGTCGCGGTCACCCCGGTCCTGGCCGCGCTGTCGTTCCTGGTCGTGCGGGGGTCGGGCGAGCCCTACGCGGAAGCGGTGCAGCGGGCCCGGCCGCACCGCGGCCAGGCCGAGGTGGCGGCCCGGATGCGCGTCCTGCTCGACGGCCAGGACGTGCAGGCGGCCCGGATCCAGGACCCGTACGGCTACCGGGCCCTGCCCCAGGTCCACGGCCCGGCCGTGGACGCGGTGCGGGCCCTGCACGAGGTGCTGACCGTGGACCTGAACGCGGCCGCGGAGAACCCGCTGGTCGACGCGGACGGCGGCCAGGTCCTGCACAACGGGAACTTCTACACCGCCTACCTGGGCCTGGCCCTGGACGCGGCCCGGATGGCGGTGTTCCAGACGGCCGCGCTGTCCGCGGCCCGGCTGGGCACGCTGGTCGAGCCGAACATGACCGGGCTGCGGCCGTTCCTGGCCAGCAGCGTGCCCGCCAGCTCGGGGGTGCTGGCCCTGGAGTACGTGGCCCACTCGGCGCTGGCCGACATCCGGCGGCTGGCCTCCCCGGCCACGCTGGGCACGGCGGTGCTGTCCCGCGGCCTGGAAGAACTGGCCGACTTCTCCACCCAGGCGGCCCGGGCCACCACCGACACCGTGGCCGCCTACCGCATCGTGCTGGCCTGCGAGCTGGTGGCGGCCATCCGCGGGCTGCGGCTGCGGCGGCTGGTGCCCGCCCCGGGCCCGCTGCGGGACGCCTACGAGGTGGCCGCCCCGGTCCTGGACACCCGGATCGCCGACCGCCCGCTGGACGCCGACATCGACGCCGCCGAAGGCGTGCTGACCAGCCTGGCTCAGGCTCTGGCAGGGGCGGGCGGGGCCGCGGTCCGGGCCTGGTCAGCGGTCGAGGAAAGACGCCCTGGCCGCGCCGAGAGCTGCCGCTCGTAGCTCGGCGCAGCCGGTCCCGGGCCCGGGCCGGGTCCGCGTCGGCCATGGCCTGGATCAGCACCGCGGCCAGCACGGCCGGGGCGGCGTGCGAGTCGAACAGCAGCCGGGAGCCGACCCCGGCCGGGAGCAGCACGTCGGCGTCGGCCGCGAACGGCGCGAACCGGGTGTCGCTGATGACCGCGGTGCGCATGCCGAGCCGCCGGGCGAACCGCAGCGCCTGCACGGTCTCGGCCGGGTAGCGGGGCAGCGCGAAGCCCAGCAGCCACTGGCCGCCCGCCTCGCTGACGTGCACCAGCGCGTCGAACACCACGCTGCCGCCGTAGGTCAGGCAGCGCACGTCGGGATGGATACGCCGGGCCGCGTAGGCGAAGTACTGGGCCACCGGGGCCGAGATGCGCTGCCCGAGCACGGCCAGC
This sequence comes from uncultured Actinomycetes bacterium, assembly GCA_963828445.1. Taxonomy (GTDB): domain Bacteria; phylum Actinomycetota; class Actinomycetes; order Streptosporangiales; family Streptosporangiaceae; genus Bog-532. The sequence goes on along the minus strand of CAWHFP010000009.1, from coordinate 91,133 downwards.
GGGACCGACGCGGCCAGGTCGCGGGCCAGGTCGGTGATGACCTGGGTGTCGGCCAGCATGTCGTGCAGGGCGCCCAGGTTGGCGATCTCGGCCGCCACCGCGGCCTGCATCGGGTTGTCGCCCCCGTCGGCGTCCCCCGCGCGGCCGGGCCCGCCCGGCCCCGGGCCGGCCGGGGTGTCGAACGCGATCCCGCGCAGCGTCTCCCGCAGCGCCGGGTAGCCGGAGAAGCCGAGCGCGGCCGCGAACCGGGTCACCGACGGCTGGCTGACCCCGGCCTGGCGGGCCAGGACCACGCTGGACAGGAAGGCCGAATCCGGCATGTGGTCCAGCAGGTACTGGGCGATCCGCCGCTGGGCCGGGGACAGGCGGCGCCCATCCAGCAGCATCAGCAGTGCGTCAGCGGCGGAACCCTGGCCGCGGCCCTCCATCGCGCCCGACCTTCCTTGCTCGCTGGCCGTCGTGTACAGGATCATTCACAGCGTAAGTTCTCGCATGGTTTCATGCCAGAGACCAGGTGAGAGCGCGGACCGCGACTGATCATCCGCCGCCCTACTTCCCCTGAGGGCCAGCACTACCCGGTGGTAATGTTCGCAGCCTGAAAGCTACTCCGGGCAGTACCCAGCACGTGCCCAGCAGCGGACGAGGATGGTGAACCGGGTGAGGTTCGAGGGCGGTCCGCTCCGGGTGGCCCTGCTGTCCTACCGGAGCAAGGCGCACTGCGGTGGCCAGGGCGTCTACGTCCGGCACCTGAGCCGGGAACTGGCCGCGCTCGGCCACACGGTCGAGGTGTTCTCCGGCCAGCCCTACCCCGACCTGGACCCCGGCCCGCGCCTGCGCGAGGTGCCCAGCCTGGACCTGTACCGGGACGAGGACCCGTTCCGGACCCCGCACCGGGACGAGTACCGGGACTGGGTCGACGTGCTGGAGACCACCACCATGTGGAGCGGCGGGTTCCCCGAGCCGCTCACGTTCAGCCTGCGGGCGCTGCGGGCCCTGCGCGACCGGCGGGCCGACTTCGACGTCGTGCACGACAACCAGGGGCTCGGCTACGGGCTGCTGGGCGTGCCCCGGCTCGGCCTGCCCCTGGTGACCAGCATCCACCACCCGATCAGCGTGGACCGCAAGATCGAGCTGGAGGCCAGCCGCGGCCTGGCCCGGCTGTCCAAGCGCCGCTGGTACGGGTTCGTCCGCATGCAGGCCCGGGTGGCCCGGCGGGCCGCGCAGGCCGGCCCGGTCATCACGGTGTCCGAGTCCTCCCGGCGCGACATCTACCGTGACTTCCGGCTCCGCCCCGGCAGCGTGGACATCATCCCGCTGGGTGTCGACACCCGGGTCTTCCACCCCCGCGGCACGCCGCGCGTCCCCGGCCGCATCGTGGCCGTGACCAGCGCCGAATCGCCGCTCAAGGGGCTGCCGGTGCTGCTGCGGGCGGTGGCCAAGGTGGCCACCGAGCGGGACGTGCGGCTGACCGTGGTCGGCAAGGTCGCGACCGGCGGCCCGACGGAACGACTGATCGCCGAGCTGTCCCTGGCCGACCGGGTCCGGTTCACCGCGGGGATCAGCGACGACGAGCTGGCCGGGCTGCTGGCCAGCGCCGAGCTGGCCGTGGTGCCGTCGCTCTACGAGGGCTTCTCGCTGCCCGCGGTGGAGCACATGGCGTCGGGCACGCCGCTGGTGGCCAGCCGGGCGGGCGCGATCCCCGAGGTCACCGGGGACGCCGCCGAGCTGGTCACCCCGGGTGACCCGGAGGAGCTGGCCGCGGCCCTGCGGCGGCTGCACGACAGCCCGCGCGAGCGGGAGCGGCTGTCCCGGGCCGCCTGGCAACGGGTCCAGGAGCGGTTCGCGTGGCCGGCCGTGGCCCAGGCCACCGCCGAGCGCTACCACCAGGCCATCGCGGCCCAGCAGGATCGGACACGGCGCCGAGGAACACAGCGCGGAGGAACACAGCCTTGCTGACGGTCGACTACAGCCGGCTCCAGATCGCCCCGGGCGACCGCGTCCTGGACGTGGGCGCCGGCAACGGCCGGCACGCCTACGAGGCCTACCGGCGGGGGGCCCGGGTGGTGGCCTTCGACCTGGACCGCCAGGAACTGGCCGCGGTGGCCGGGATGTGCGGGGCCATGCGGGCCGAGGGCCAGGTGCCCGCGGACGCGGGCAGCGCGGCCGTGTCCGGCGACGCCACCGTGCTGCCGTTCGCCGACAACTCGTTCGACAAGGTCATCGCGGCCGAGGTGTTCGAGCACATCCTGGACGACCAGCGGGCCATGAACGAGGTGGCCCGGGTGCTGCGGCCGGGAGGCGTGCTGGCCGTCACCGTGCCGGCCTGGCTGCCGGAACGGATCTGCTGGGGCCTGTCCCGCGAGTACCACGAGGTGCCCGGCGGCCACGTGCGCATCTACACCCGGCTGGAGCTGGAAGCCAAGCTGCGCCGGGCCGGGCTGGCCATCGGCGGCCACCACCACGCGCACGGCCTGCACTCGCCCTACTGGTGGCTGAAATGCCTGGTCGGCGTGGGCAACGACGATCATCCGGCGGCCCAGGCCTACCACAAGATGCTGGTCTGGGACATCATGCGCCAGCCCGCCGCCACCCGCCTGGCCGAGCAGGCCCTCAACCCGCTGATCGGCAAGAGCGTGGTCGTCTACGCCGCCGCGCGCTCGTGACCCCAGCCGTTCCGGGGGTGCTCAGCGCGGCCCGGGTGCGGGCCACCGCGCGCAGCATCGCCGCGGCCCAGGAGGCGTCCGGCGCGATCGGCTGGCCCGACGGCCACGTCGACGTGTGGGACCACATCGAGTGTGCGATGGCGCTGAGCGCGGCCGGCCTGACCGGCCCGGCCCGGCGGGCCTACGCCTGGCTGCGCCGGGTCCAGCGGGCCGACGGCTCGTGGCCGCGGGCCATCGTGGCCGGGACCGTGACCGACCCGGCCGCCGAGAGCAACCACGCCGCCTACGTGGCGGTCGGGGTCTGGCACGAGCTGCTGGTCACCGGGGACCGCGGGTTCGCCGAGACCATGTGGCCCACGGTCCGGCGGGCGGTCGAGTGGGTGCTCGACCTGCAGGCCCCGGGCGGGGAGATCGCCTGGGAACGCGACCGGCACGGCCAGCCCGGCGGGCACGCGCTGCTGACCGGCTGCGCCAGCATCCACCAGAGCCTGCGCTGCGCGGTGGCCCTGGCCGACTTCGTGGGCGAGTCCCAGCCGGACTGGGAGCTGGCCGCCGACCAGCTGGCCCACGCGGTGGCCTGGCACCCGGAGTCGTTCGCGGACAAGAGCCGGTTCTCGATGGACTGGTACTACCCGGTGCTGGGCGGGGTGCTGCGCGGGGACGCCGCGGCCCGGCGGCTGGCCGCGGGCTGGGACCGGTTCGTGGTGCCCGGACTCGGGGTCCGCTGCGTGGACGACCAGCCCTGGGTGACCGGGGCCGAAAGCTGTGAGCTGGTGCTGGCCCTGCACGCCGCGGGCCAGCCCGACGCCGCGGCCCGGCTGTTCGCCGACGTGCAGCACCTGCGCGACACCGACGGCGCCTACTGGACCGGCTGGCAGTTCGCCCACCAGCAGCACTTCCCCGCTGAGCGCAGCGCCTGGACCGCGGCCGCGGTGATCCTGGCCGCCGACGCGCTGTCCGGCACGCACCGGGGGCGCCGGCGTGTTCAGGGACGCTCATGCGGGCGCGGGCGCCCTGGACGCCGACTGCGGCTGCGCGCCGGAGACCCCGGACGGCTCACCCGAGGGACGGGCGGGTGCGTTCGAGCACCCGTAGCGAGCCCAGCGCCCGGACCTCGGTGAACTCCCCGGACTCCAGCGCCCGCTGGTAGATGCGGTACGGGGCCTGGCCCCCGTCGGCCGGGTCGGGGAACACGTCGTGGATGACCAGCGCCCCGCCCAGGCTCACGAACGGCGCCCAGCCCTCGTAGTCGGCCTGCGCGGCCTCGTCGGTGTGCCCGCCGTCGATGAACACCATGCCCAGCAGGCCCCGCCACACCTGGGCCACCCGGGCCGACCGGCCCACGATGGCGACCACGTCGTCCTCCAGCCCGGCCGCGGCCATCGTGGCCCGGAACTGCGGCAGCGTGTCCAGCTGCCCGGTGCGGGGATCGGCCAGGGCGCGTGTCGTGGTACTCCCAGCCCGGCTGGTGCTCCTCGGACCCGTGGTGATGGTCGACGGTCATCACGGTCTGGCCGAACTTCCGGGCCGCCGCGGCCAGGTAGATGGTGGACTTGCCGCAGTAGGTGCCGATCTCCATGATCGGGCCGACCCGGGCGTAGGCGGCCGCGGTCTCGTACAGGGCCAGCCCTTCGGCCGGGGGCATGAAGCCCTTGGCCGCCTCGGCGGCGCGGAGCAGTTCCGGGTCCATGGTGGTCGCGTTCTGCGTGACGGGGCGGGGGGACGAGGCCGGGCGGTGCAGCGCCGACAGCCGGGTCAGCGCCTCCTTGAGCACCTCGGGCCGCTTGCAGAAGGTGAAGCGGACCTGGGTCCGGCCCGCCTCCCGGTCGTCGTAGAACACCGCGCTGGGAATGGCCACCACCCCGGCCCGTTCCGGCAGCCGGGCGCAGAACTCGATGCCGTCGGTCTCCCCCAGCGCGGCGATGTCGGTGGTGACGAAGTAGGTGCCGTCCGACGGGTAGACCTCGAACCCGAGCTCGTCCAGGCCCGCGCTGAGCAGGTCGCGCTTCATCCGCAGGTCGTCGCGCAGGCCGGCGAAGTACTGGTCGGGCTGGCCGAGGGCGGCGGCGATCGCGTACTGGAACGGCCCGCCGCTGACGTAGGTCAGGAACTGCTTGGCCGCCCGCACCGCCGACACCAGCTCCGGCTGGCCGGTGACCCAGCCGATCTTCCAGCCGGTGAACGAGAACGTCTTGCCGCCCGAACTGATCGACACCGTGCGCTCGGGCATGCCCGGCAGGGTGGCGATGGGCACGTGCTCGCCGGTGTAGACCAGGTGCTCGTACACCTCGTCGGTGACCACCAGCAGGTCGCGCTCGACCGCGATCCGGGCGATGGCGGTCATTTCCTCCCGGGTGAACACGGCCCCGGTCGGGTTGTGCGGGGAGTTCAGCAGGATGGCCCGGGTCCGGGGGGTGATCGCGGCCCGCAGCGCATCCAGATCGGGCCGGAAGGCCGGCGGCCGCAGCGTGACCGGGACCCGGGTCCCGCCCGCCATGGCGATCGACGCCGCGTAGGAGTCGTAGTACGGCTCGAACGCGATCACCTCGTCGCCCGGCTCGACCAGGGCCAGCATGGCGGCGGCGATGGCCTCGGTGGCGCCCGCGGTGACCAGCACCTCGGAGTCCGGGTCGTACTCCAGCCCGTAGAACCGGCGCTGGTGGTCCACGATGGCCACCCGCAGGTCGGGCACGCCGGGACCGGGCGGGTACTGGTTGCCCTTCCCGGCCAGGATCGCGTCCGCCGCGACCTGGGCCACGGCGGGCGGCCCGTCGGTGTCGGGGAACCCCTGGCCCAGGTTGACCGAGCCGGTCCGTAGCGCCAGCGCGGACATCTCGGCGAAGATCGTGGTCCCCATGCCGGTGAGGCGCTGGCTCAGCAGTGGTCTGCGCACACGCCCATGACATCATGCCCGGGCCGCTTAGGCTGGGGAGCATGCGAGTTGCGCTCTGCCAGATCCCGGTCAGCTCCCAGCCCACGGTCAACCTGGTCCGGGTCCGCGCGGCCCTGGCCGAGGCCGCCGCCCAGCGGGCCGACCTGGCCGTGTTCCCGGAAGCGACCCAGATCCGGTTCGGCTGCGACCCCCGGCCGGTGGCGGCCCCGCCCGCGGGCCAGTTCGGCTCGGCGCTGGCGGCCGCGGCCGCCGACACCGGCGTAGCGCTGGTCGCGGGTATCTTCACCCCGGCCCCGGACGGGCGGGTGTACAACACCGCGGTGGCGTTCGACGCCAGCGGGCACCTGGTCGCCGCCTACAACAAGCTGCACCTGTTCGACGCGTTCGGCCAGCAGGAATCGGCCCTGATCGCGCCGGGCGACGAGACCGTGGTGGCCAAGCTGGCCGGGCTCAGCGTGGGCCTGCAGATCTGCTACGACCTGCGCTTCCCCGAGCTGACCCGGGCCCTGGTCAGCGGCGGCGCCGACCTGGTGGCCATGCCCGCCGCCTGGGGCGCCGGCCTGTTCAAGGAGGAGCACTGGGTCACCCTGACCCGGGCCCGCGCCATCGAGAACACGGTCTGGGTCGCCGCGGTCGGCCAGGTCCCCGACCCCGACGAGGGCCCGACCCGGGCCCCGACCGGGATCGGCCGCAGCCTGCTGGTCGACCCGATGGGCACGGTCCGCCTCGACCTCGGTCCCTTCGCGGGAGTCGCGGTGGCCGAGGTCGACCCGTCGTTCACGGCCCAGGTCCGGACCTCGATCCCCAGCCTGGAACACCGCCGCCCCGAGGTCCTCGGCTGACCGTGCTGGCCTCGGGAGCCAAGCCTCCAGCGGGCTTCGCCCGCCAGACCCGGACCCCGAATCAGTAAGCGGGACTCCGGCACGCAACCTTCCATATTTGATTTATCGAAGGTTGCGGTCGTGGCTTCCCCGGAATCCGACCCGGTCCCGGTGATCAGGGCACCGTCGGGCGCCCAGATCCCGGACCGCCCCGCGGTCTGGTCGTAGCCGCCGCCGGTGGGCCCGGCGAAGCTGGCCACCGCCACCCAGAGCCGGTGCCCGGTCGCGATGCGGCGGTCTCGGCACAGGCTCCGGTGAGCGGGACCAGCCGCTCGTCGGCCGGGTCCACCGGCGCCGCGTCCAGCTCGTACCCGGTCAGCGACAGCTCCAGGAACACCACCACCCGCGCCCCGGCCCGCCGGACCGCGGCCGCGTGCGCCCGCGCGTTGGCGGCCACATCGTAGGGGGCGCAGGGCGGCTGGGCCACCGCCACGCTGAGGGGTTCGGGCACTCGGGCTCCTCAGTTGCGGATGGGGGAGCGCCAGATGGTGGGGGTTTCGCGGGTGGGGGTGGCGGTGAAGCCGACGCCGGTCAGGGTGCTGCCGGAGACGGTCAGGGCGGTGATCTCCTGGATGCCCTGGCCGCCCAGGCCGGAGACGGCGGGCGCGTTGGCCTTCCAGGACTGGCCGTTGGGCGAGGTCCAGATGACCACGTCCTGGCCGCCCTGAACGCCGAACGTGCCGACCGCGGTGAAACCAGCGCCGGTGGCGGCGACCGCGGTCACGGTGGCCCGCCCGCGCGGTGACGGCAGCGCGGTTTCGGTCCAGGTGGTGCCGCCGTCGTTCGACGCGGCGGCGAACGGGGTGGTCTGGCCGGACACCGCGGTGGCGGTGCCGGTGGCCACCAGCGTGTGGCCGTTGACGGTGACCTGGCTGAGCTGGGCCTTGGCCGCCCCCAACGGCACGGCCAGCGTCACCGCTTGCCAGGTCTTGCCGGTGGCCGAGGTCCAGGCGGCCGGGTGGGCGCCGGTCGAGCCGACCGCCGCGAAGCCGCCGCTGGTGGCGGTGACGGCCAGCATCTGGTGGGCGGCCCCGGCCTGGTCGAGCGCGCCCGGGGCCGCGTCGGTGGCCCGCTGCCAGCCGGTCGGCCCGGCCGACCACCAGGCGGCGGCGATGGTCTGGCCCCCGGTGACCTCGCGGCCGACGATGACGTAGCCGGCCGGCCCGGCCGCCACCGCCGAGGTGAACAGGCCCGCCCCGTTGAACGTGCTGGCCCCGTCGGCCGCCTCCCAGGAGCGGCCGGTGGCCGAGGTGACGACGACGGGATGCTGGGGTGCCCCGGACTGGACACCGCCGACCGCGACCCAGCCGCGATTGCCCTCGGCCACGCTGGACAGCTGCTGCAGGCCGGGCCGGTTCAGCACCGCGGGCGAGGCCCCGGTGCCCCGCGACCAGGTGGTGCCCGCGTCGGCGGAGAACCAGGTGGCCGGGAAGCCGTTGGCGCTGCCCACCGCGACCTGGTTGCTGCCGCCGGCCGTGATGCCGGTCAGGGCCAGTTCGGGTTCGGTGGCCCCGGGGATGGCGGCCACGTTGATCGGCCTGACCTGCCCGGCGCGGTCCACGCTGAGCTGCGGCTGCTGCCCGACCTGGCCGGCCAGGCTGCCCGCCGCGACCACGGCCCCGTTGCTCACGGTGGCCAGGCCCGCGATGGTCCCGGCGTTGGTGCTGCCCAAGGTGCCCGCCGCCTGCCAGCCGGTCCCGTTGGTGCTGGTGAAGGCGAGCACGGCCCCGCCCACGCTGGCCGCCGAGAGCACCGCGCCGCCGGACCCGCCGCTGACGTTCTGCACGGTCAGGGCGACCCCGTTCGGCCCGGTGATGGTGGCCCCGAACTTCCAGTTCTGGCCGTCGGCCGACGTGAACGCCACCGCGTCGGCCTGGCCGTTCTGCTGGCCGGGGCGGATGGCCACCAGCGTGCCCCCGGCCGCGGTCAGCCCGGCCAGGGCGCCGCTGGCCCCGTGGCTGGCGGGCACGGTCACCCGCGACCAGGCCGAGCCGCCGTTGGTGCTGCGCCAGACCGCCATGCCCTGCGGCACGGTCCGGGCCGCGATGACCATGGTGTGGCCCACCGAAGCGGCTTCGGTGATCGCGCCGACCATGCCGCCGCCCGGCGCCGTCAGCCGCAACTGGGCCGAGCCCAGCCGTTGCCAGCTGGTGCCGGTGGAGGAGATCCACACCACCGGCCCGCCCGCGGCGGTGCGGCCCGCGGCCAGGAACCCGGTGGCCGTCCGGCGCAGCACGGTCACCTGGTCCCCGGCCTGAGCCGGAGCGATGCCGGTGACCGAGCGGAGGGTCCAGGTCGTGCCGGCGCCGCTGGTCCAGACGCTGTCCGGGCCGATGGCGACCCAGTGCCCGGACCCGCCCGCGATCAGCGTGGCCGGGTGGCCCGGGGCGGGCTGGCCGCCGCCGGCGGCCTGCTCGGCCCCCAGGTTCCAGGTCTGGCCGCCGTCACTCGACACCAGGAACTGGGCCCGCGCGATCCGGGCCCCCGACTGCGAGCCGGTCACCACCACCCGGCTGCCGGAACTGGCCGCGGTGGTCAGCACCTGGTCGATGCCGCGGGCCTGCTCGGCGGCCAGGGTGCCGAAGTCGTTGCTGGCCGTGGTGGCGGGCGGGAAGCCGGCCGACAGCGTGTTCGGGTTGGGGCCGGCCCCGCCGAGGCCGCCGCCGAACGCCGCGACCAGCCCGATGCCCAGGGCCACCATCGACACCATGGGCAGGGCGGCGCGGACGGCCCAGTGCTTGATCCCGGCCTTGGACAGCGGCGACGGCAACGGGTGATCGCGACCCGGGCCGCGGCCGCCGGGGCGGGTCCGGTCCCGGGTTTCCTGGGCGTCGCGGGCTGGGCGGCGGCCGCGGGTCCGGGTGGTGCTGGCCTGCTGCCGGAGCGGGCCGGTGGCCGGGCCTTCCCGGTCGGCGCGGGCGGCGGCGAACTCGTCGTCGATCTCGGTGCTGCCGGGGGCGCCCTGGCCGGGGGCGGCGGGCAGCGCGAGCAGGGGCCGCCGGGACGGATCGACGTCGGCGCCGTTGAAGGAGGAGGACCCGGACCCGGTGAACTCGAAGCCGGGTGGGCCGGAGGGGGTGCCGACGTCGGCGCCGGTGCTGGGGCTGGGGTCTGGGGCGGAGGGGGCGCGAGGTGCCGGCGGGACCAGCGAGACGGGCGGGGGCGACGGGACCGGGCGGGCGTAAGGGACTGACGGGTCGCCAGGGATGGGACGGGCGCCTGGGGCTGGGCGGGCGGCCGGGAGGGCCGGGGCGGGGGCGCCGAAGCTGACGATGTCGGGCGGGCCGGGGGGGCCGGGGCGGCCGGGTGCCGGCAGGTCGCGGGCGCGGGGCGGCGGGGCCCGGTGCGGGCCGGTCAGGTCGCGGGCGCGGGGCGGCGGGGCCTCGGAGCCCGGGCGGGTACTGAGCTCGTAGCCCGGGGCGGCGTACGGGTCCCGGCCCGGGGCGGCGTACGGGTCCCGGCCCGGGGCGGCGTACGGGGCCCGGCCCGGGACGGCGTACGGGTCCCGGCCCGGGACGGCGTACGGGTCCCGGCCCGGGGCGGCGTACGGGTCTTGGCCTGGGGCGGCGTACTGCTGCCCGCCCGGGCGGGCGTAGCGGTCGGGGCCCGGGGCGGCGTACCCGTCCGGGCCGGGCTGGCCGTAGACCCCGGTGCCGGGGCCGGCGTACGGACCCCGGCTGGGCTCGGCGTACGGGCCGCGGCCGGGCTCGGTCGCGCCGTAACCGGGCTGGGCATACGGGCCGGGACCAGGCTCGGCCACGCTGTAGCCGGGCTCGGCGTACGGGCCGTAGCCGGGCTCCGCGTACGCGTCCGGGCCGGGCCGCCGGTACCCACCCGGAGCGGGTGGCGCGTAGGCCCCGGCGCGGGGCCGGCCGTAGGAGTCCGGGCCTGGCTGGCGGTAAGCCTCGGCGCCGGGCTGGGCGTAGAACTCCGCGCCCGGCTGGCCGTAGAGAGCCGCGCCCGGCCGACCGTAGAGATCCGCGTCCGGCTGGCCGAATTCCGCGGCGGGCTGGCCGTAGGCGGCGGGCTGGCCGTAGAACTCTGAGCCCGCCGGGCCGTACTGATCCGCGCCGGGCGGGGCGTACGGGCCGGCGCCGGGCTGGCCGTAGGGGCCGGGCTGGCCGTAGGGGTCCGGGCCCGGCTGGGGGTACGGCTCCGGGCCTCGCTGAGCGTACGGGTCGGCGGCGGGCGGGGCCAAGAAGCCGCCGGGGCCGGGCTGGACCGGCTCGGGGGGTGGCTGATAGCCGAACTCGAAGCCGGGCGGACCCGGCGGATGGGCCGGGCCCTCGTCGTAGCCGGATTCGTCGTAACCGGACTCCGGGCCGGGCTCGTAGCCCGGTTCCCCGGCGTAGGCGTAGCCGTCGTCCAGGCCGTAGCCCGGGTCCGGGGCTGGGGTCCGGGGCTGGGGCCCAGTCGGCGTCGCCCTGGTAGCCGGAGCCGGGCTCGTACCACTCGCTCGGCGCGTAGGCCGGGTGCGGGACGTAGGGCTCCTCACGCGGGTCGGGCACGAAGGAGGTCCGGCCACGCTCGTAGCCGTACAGGTCGGGCGGGCCGGCCACCTCGGGGTCATAGCCGGGCGGCGGGCTGCCCTGGTCGCCGCGGCCGACGTACAGGTAGCCGGTGCTCAGGTCGGGGCCGCCCGCGTCGGGCTGGTACGGGTGGCCGGCGCCACCTTGATACGGGTAGCCGGGGCCGGGATCGGCCGGGTAGCCGGGTAGCCGTAAGCGGGATCTTCCGGGTACGCGGGGCCCTCGGGGTACCCGGACTCGGGCGGGTACGGGTGGCCAGCGCCCGGGCCGTACGGGGCCTCGGCGTAGTGGGGGCCCGGGGCCGGAGCGGGTGGCCGCGGCGCGGGGACGTCCGGGCCGTCCCAGGGACCGGGCCGACCCGGGGCGGGGCGGCGGATGCGCACGCGTTGAGGACGCGGTCCGTCGTCATCCCAGGGGTTGCCGGTCGTAGTCACCTGTTCCTCGGGGGGCCCGGGGCAACATAAGCCGAACATTACGGGGAAGGTGGCCTATGTCCCCTACGCGGCGATCGTACCTCCCGTGACCTTGATCAAGCCGGTGATTCGGGTGGCCCCCGGGCCGGGTGAGCCGCTGGTGACGCGGGCCACATTCACGATGGCTAACCGTGAGATCTCTTCCGGCACCGGGCCCGGCGGGCCCGGGTAACCTAAACAACTAGCCAGAATCGCTTTCAAGCTGCGGAAGTAGGCGATATTCGCCGTGTCTTCTGAGTCACCGCGAGTGAGCGCGGATCTCAGCGAATCAGAGCCGGTGTCCTCCGGATCTCAGGCCAGCGCCACCGGCCGTCCGGATCAGGCCAACGGAACCGCCCCCCCGGGCGGCCCGGCGGCCGACCCGCAGCTGAACGCCTCCGACTTCGGCGCCAACCAGTGGCTGGTCGACGAGCTGTACCAGCGTTACCTGGCCGACCCGGGCTCGGTGGACCAGGCGTGGTGGAGCTTCTTCTCCGACTACCGGTCCGGCGCCAGCAGCGACGACGAACCGGCCGACCTCGAAGCCAACGGCTCCGCCCCCGCCCCGGCCGTCAACGGCAGCGCGAACGGCAGCCCGGCCCCCGCCCCGGCCGCCCCCCAGGCCTCAGCCGCCCCGCAGGCTCCGGCGGCCCCGCAGGCCAGCACTCCCCCGCCGGCCCCGGCCGCCCCGCAGACTCCGGCCCCGGCGGCCGCCGCGGCCCCGGCCGCCCGGCCGGCCCCGGCCAAGCCCGCCGCCCCCCAGGCTGAAGGCCAGCGCAACCGGCTGCGCGGCGCCGCGGCCCGGACCGCGGTCAACATGGAAAGCAGCCTGGCCGTCCCCACCGCGACCAGTGTCCGCGACATCCCGGCCAAGCTGCTCATCGACAACCGCATCGTCATCAACAACCACCTCAAGCGCGGCCGCGGCGGCAAGGTCTCGTTCACCCACCTGATCGGGTTCGCGGTGGTCCGCGCGCTGGGCGCCGTGCCCGCCATGAACGACTCGTTCGCCGAAGACGACGGCAAGCCGGTGCTGGTCCAGCCCGAGCACATCAACCTGGGCCTGGCCATCGACATCGCCAAGGACGACGGATCCCGCCAGCTGCTGGTGCCCAACATCAAGGGCGCCGAGGCCATGGACTTCCGGCAGTTCTGGACCGCGTACGAGGACGTGGTGCGCAAGGCCCGCACCGGCAAGCTGACCGTCGAGGACTTCGCCGGCACCACCATCAGCCTGACCAACCCGGGCACGATCGGCACCGAGCACTCCGTGCCGCGGCTGATGATCGGGCAGGGCTGCATCGTGGGGGTCGGGGCCATGGAGTACCCGGCCTCCTACCAGGGCGCCTCCGAGGAGACGCTGGCCCGGCTGGCGGTCAGCCGCCAGGTCACGATGACCTCGACCTACGACCACCGCATCATCCAGGGTGCCCAGTCCGGTGAGTTCCTGCAGCGCATCAACCAGTTGCTGCTGGGCGAGGACGGCTTCTACGACGACATCTTCACCGCCCTGCAGATCCCCTACGAGCCGGTCCGCTGGGTCCGGGACATCTCGGCCGGGCATGAGGACGACATCACCAAGCCGGCCCGGGTGCAGGAGCTCATCCACGCCTACCGGGTCCGCGGTCACCTCATGGCCGACACCAACCCGCTCGAGTTCCCGCAGCGCAAGCACCCCGACCTGGACATCAACCAGCACGGGCTGACCCTGTGGGACCTGGAGCGGGAGTTCGCCACCGGCGGCTTCGGCGGCCAGCCGCTGATGAAGCTGCGCAAGATCCTCGGCGTGCTGCGCGACTCCTACTGCCGGACCGTCGGCATCGAGTACATGCACATCCAGGAGCCGGACGAGCGGGCCTGGATCCAGGCCCGGATCGAGCGGCCGCACGAGCGGCCCGGGCACGACGAGCAGCTGAACATCCTGTCCCGGCTCAACGTGGCCGAGGCGTTCGAGATGTTCCTGCAGACCAAGTTCGTGGGGCAGCGCCGGTTCTCGCTGGAGGGCGCGGAGTCGCTGATCCCGCTGCTGGACGCGGTGCTGACCGAGGCCGCGCAGGAGGGCCTGGACGAGGCCGCGCTGGCCATGGCCCACCGCGGGCGGCTCAACGTGCTGGCCAACATCGTGGGCAAGTCCTACGGCCAGATCTTCAACGAGTTCGAGGGCAACATGGACCCCCGCAGCACGCAGGGGTCGGGCGACGTCAAGTACCACCTGGGCGCCGAGGGCGTTTACCAGAGCCTCGGAAGGCCCGCAGATCAAGACCACGCTGGTGGCCAACCCCAGCCACCTGGAGGCCGTGGACCCGGTGCTGGAGGGCGTGGTCCGGGCCAAGCAGGACGTGCTGGACAAGGGCGGCGAGGGCGGGTTCACCGTGCTGCCGGTCATGATGCACGGCGACGCGGCCTTCGCCGGCCAGGGCGTGGTGGCCGAGACCCTGAACCTGTCCCAGCTGCGCGGCTACCGCACCGGCGGCACCGTGCACATCGTGGTCAACAACCAGCTGGGCTTCACCACCGGCCCGTACTCGGCCCGGTCCAGCCAGTACGCCACCGACGTGGCCCGGATGATCCAGGCCCCGATCTTCCACGTGAACGGGGACGACCCCGAGGCCGTGGTCCGGGTCGGGCGGCTGGCCTATGAGTACCGCCAGGCGTTCCACAAGGACGTCGTGATCGACCTGGTCTGCTACCGGCGGCGCGGCCACAACGAGGCCGACAACCCCTCGTTCACCCAGCCGCTCATGTACGACCTGATCGAGGCCAAGCGGTCCACCCGCAAGCTCTACACCGAGTCGCTGATCGGCCGGGGCGACATCACCATGGAAGAGGCCGAGGCCGCGCTGCGCGACTACCAGCGGCAGCTGGAGCGCGCCTTCACCGAGACCCGGGAGGCGGCCCAGAAGCCGCCCGAGCCGGGGGCGGTGCGCAAGCCGGAGCCGGAGGAGCGGCCGGTCAACCACACCGCGACCCCCACCGCGATCAGCCTGGAAGCGGTCAAGCAGATCATCGAGACCCAGGTCACGATGCCGGACGGCTTCACCCCGCACCCGCGGCTGCAGCCCCAGCTGGCCCGGCGCTCGGACATGATCACCGAGGACGCCATCGACTGGGCCACCGGCGAGCTGCTGGCCTTCGGCGGCCTGCTGCTGGACAGCCACCCGGTCCGCCTGGTCGGCCAGGACAGCCGCCGGGGCACCTTCGGCCAGCGGCACGCGGTCGTGGTCGACCGCCGCAACGGCAACGAGTACACGCCGCTCAAGCGGTTCGACCACGGGTCGTGCAAGTTCTACGTGTACGACTCGCTGCTGTCGGAGTTCGCCGCGATGGGCTTCGAGTACGGCTACTCGGTGGCCCGGCCGGACGCCCTGGTGGCCTGGGAGGCCCAGTTCGGCGACTTCTTCAACGGCGCCCAGTCGATCATCGACGAGTTCATCAGCGCGGGCGAGCAGAAGTGGGGCCAGCACTCCGGCGTGGTCCTGCTGCTGCCGCACGGCTACGAGGGCCAGGGCCCGGACCACTCCTCGGCCCGGATCGAGCGGTTCCTGCAGATGTGCGCGCAGGACAACATGACCGTGGCCCTGCCGACCACCCCGGCCAACTACTTCCACCTGCTGCGCTGGCAGGGGCTGTCCGGGCGGAACAAGCCGCTGATCGTGTTCACGCCCAAGTCCATGCTCCGGCTCAAGGCGGCCACGTCGCCGACCGCGGACTTCACCAGCGGGTCGTTCCAGCCGCTGATCGGTGAGCCGCAGGACTTCGACGCCAGCCAGGTCCGCAAGGTCATCTTGTGCAGCGGCAAGATCTACTACGACCTGGCCGGGCAGCGCCAGGCCACCGGCTCGACCGCGGCCATCGTCCGGGTCGAGCGGCTGTACCCGCTGCCGCTGGAAGAGCTGCGGACCGAGCTGGCCCGTTACCCCCAGGCCGAGCAGCTGGTCTGGGCCCAGGACGAGCCGGCCAACATGGGTGCCTGGCCGCGGATGGCCCTCAAGCTGCCCGAACTGCTCGGGCGCAAGCTGGAACTGGTGTCCCTGCCGTCGAGTTCGGCCCCGGCCACCGGGTCGGCCAAGCAGCACGCGGCCACGCACAAGCAGCTGATCGAGACCGCGCTGGCCTGAGGCACTGCGAGCGGGGCGGCGGCCTTCCGCCGCCCCGCCGCCTGGAGGAGCGATGTACTTCACCGACCAGGGCATCGAGGAACTGGCCCAGCGGCGCGGCGAGGAAGAGGTCAGCCTGTCCTGGCTGGCCGAGCGGCTCCGCGACTTCGTGGACCTCAACCCGGAGTTCGAGGTCCCGGTCGACCGGCTGGCCAAGTGGCTGGCCCGCCTCGACGAGGACGACTGACCCACCCCGGTCGCGTTACGATGCATCTTGACTAGGCGAAGACAAGATATATCGTAAGTATGGATAGGCTGGTCGCGGCGAGGAGCCGGGCCGGTGCTCCGGAACGCCGGTGGACAGGAGAAAGCCGATGCCGCAGTGGACGGTCGACGCGCCGACACGCCTCGCCTTCGACGACGTGACGGCCCTGCGGGTCCGGACGTTCGCGGGCTCGGTGGCCATCCTGGCCACCGGTGAGACCCCCGCCCTCGACGTCACCAGCATCAGCGGCCAGCCGCTGGTGGTCAGCCACGAGGACGGCGTGCTGACCATCAGCTACGAGGACCTGACCTGGGAGGGGCTGCTGGAGTGGTTCCGGCCCCAGCTGCACTCGGCCGACATGACCGTGACCGTGCCCCGGGACTGCCCGGCCCAGGTCGGCGTGGTCGGCGCGACCGCGGTGGTGTCCGGGGTGGCCGCGCGGACCTCGGTCCGCAGCGTCTCCGGCGCGATCACGCTGGACGGGCTGGGCGGCCGGGTCGAGGCGCGCACGGTGTCGGGCGCCGTCGAGGCGCAGGACGTGAACGGCCAGGTCTCGTTCAACTCGGTGTCCGGCGACCTGACCCTGGCCGGCGGGGCGCTGGACCGGCTGGACGCCAAGACCGTCAGCGGCAGCGTCACCGCCGATGTGCACCTGGGCCAGCCGGGGCAGGTCCGGGTGGCCACGGTGTCGTCCGACGTGGCCCTGCGGCTGCCCGCCGAGCCGAACGCCAAGGTCAGCCTGCGTTCCACCTCGGGCCGGGTCCTCAGCCAGTACGACTGCCTGCGCAGCGCGAACGGCCCGGCCACCCGTTCGGTGAACGGTACGCTGGGCCGCGGCTCCGGGCACATTTCGGTGACCACGCTGTCCGGCCGGGTCACCCTGCTCAAGCGGGCGGAACAGCCTCCGGCCCCGCGGCGTTCCGAATCCTCGGCGGATGGTCACGCCCGCGCGCAGCCCGCGGACGGGAACGCCTGGGCGGCGGCCACCGACGACGCGGCCACTGACGACGCAGAGACGAAGGGCGAGGCTCGATGAGTCCGGTTTTCCGGCACGGCAGGCTCCGGCTGTACCTGCTCCGGCTGCTCGACGAGGAGCCGCGGCACGGGTACGAGGTGATCCGGATGCTGCGCGACCAGTTCATGGGCGTGTACGCGCCGTCGCCGGGCACGATCTACCCGCGGCTGGCCCGGCTGGAAGAAGAGGGCCTGGTCACCCACGACGAGGTGGACGGGCGCAAGGTCTACCGCATCACCGAGGCCGGCCGCCAGGAGCTGCACGAGCGCGAGGACGAGCTGGCCGAGCTGGAGCAGGAGCTGTCGGATTCGGTCCGGGACGTGGTCCGCGAGGTCAAGGAAGACGTCCGCGAGACCGTGCGCAGCCTGCGCGAGGAGCTGACCTGGGCCGCCCGCAACACAAGGCCGCCCGAGGAGGCCGGCCCGAGTGCGGCCGAGGCGCACCAGGCCAAGCACGAGGAGGCCCGGCAGCGGGCCCGCTGGAACCGGGAAGAGGCCCGGGACCGGGCCCGGCAGGCCCGTGAGGACGCCAAGGAGAGCGCGCGCCGCATCCGCGACGACGCCAAGGAGTGGGCCCGGTCCGAGCGGGACCAGACCCGCCCGGCCGGCCGCGACCGCGACTGGGGCAACTGGGCCGCCTGGGCCGACTGGCCCGGCCGCCGCGGCTTCCCCGGCAAGCCCGACATCCGGCTCCTGCACGACCTGGAGCACACGGTCAAGGACTTCGTCCGCGAGATGCGCCGCATGGCCTGGCAGGCCAGCTCCGAGGCGGGCGAGGACGCCCTGACCGAGCTGCGCATCATCCTGGACGAGACCCTGGACCGGGTCCGCACCGAGATCTTCGGGTCCGGCACCACGCCGCCGGCCGGGACTCAGCCGACCGGCACCCAGGTGACCGGCACCCAGCCGCTGGTACCCAGCCGGCCTCGGCCGGGGAGGACGGGCCGGCCACCGAGCCGCCCGCCGACGACAGTTCCGGGGTCAGTCCGCGGTAAGGACGATCTTGCCGAACTGCTCACCCAGGGCCATGGCCGCGAAACCCTCCTTGGCCTCACGGAGCGGGAGGCGCATCCCGATCAGCGGCCGGACCCCGGTCTGCTCGCAGAACTGAACCAGCCGGCCCAGCTCGGCCTTGGTCCCCATGGTCGAGCCGACCACCGACAGCTGCAGGAAGAAGACCCGCTGCAGCTCGGCCGGGGGCATGGCCCCGCTGGTGGCCCCGCAGATGACGATGCGGCCGCCGGGCTTGAGCGACCGGACCGAGTGGCCCCAGGTCGCCTCGCCCACGCTCTCCATCACCACGTCGACCCGCTCCGGAAGCCGGGCCCCGGACTCGAAGGCCTGGTCGGCCCCGAGGTCCAGGGCCAGCTGCCGCTTTTCCTCGCTCCGGCTGGTGACCCACATCCGGAAGCCCGCCGCCCGGCCCAGCGTGACCAGCGCGGTGGCCACCCCGCCACCGGCCCCCTGGACCAGGATCGTCGAGCCGGGCTGGACCCCGGACTTGGTGAACAGCATCCGGTACGCGGTCAGGTAGGCGGTGGGCAGGCAGGCCGCCTCCTCGAACGACAGCGCCTCCGGCTTGGGCACCAGGTTGCGCCGGGGCACCGCGACCTTCTCGGCCAGCGTTCCGGGGTAGCGCTCGGACAGCAGGCTGCGCCGGGGGTCCAGGGTCTCGTCACCATTCCCGGCGTCCGGGTCGCCGATGACCGAGTGCACGACGACCTCGTTGCCGTCCTCGTCGATCCCGGCCGCGTCGCAGCCGAGGATCATCGGCAGCTGGTCCTCCTTCAGCCCCACCCCGCGCAGGCTGAACAGATCATGATGGTTGAGCGCGGCCGCCCGCACGCTGACCGTGGTCCACCCGTCCGGCACCGTGGGGTCGGGCCGCTCCCCCAGCTCCAGCCCGTGCAGCAGGTCTTCCTTGTCGAAACGCACCGCGGAGACAGCAAACATGGTTAAGACCTTAACGGCGAGGCGATCTGACCGGTCCAGCGAGTGGCCGGTAATACGGTCCGCACCGCAGCGGGGCGCGGAGCGCGGCGGGGGGTACGGGGGGCCTGGTCCCAGACCTCGTTGTAGCCGGAGTCCTGCAGGATGCCGCCGCTGCTGCAGCCCTGCGACCAGCCGCGTCATGGCTTCGTCGCCGGCCGCGCTGTTGCCGAAGTGCGTAAGTCCGTAGCCGAGGGAGGCGAGCTGGAGGCGTGTGCCCAGGCGGTCGGCATTTGTTCCAGCCAGGGCTCGGGATAATACGGTTGCGCGGGGCTGACCAGGGCGGCGCATGGGGGATGGCGCGAGCAGGCCCAGATCGCGGGCCCGCGCGACGGCCTCGCTGCGGCGGTGGACACCGAGTTTGACGAACAGGTGGCTTATGTGGGTCCGGACGGTGGTCACCGACACCGACAGTTCGCGGGCGATCTCGGGGGCGGACAGATTCGTCGGTAGGTAGCGCAGCACCCGCATCTCGCTGCGACTCAACGGCTCTATCAGCTCGGGGGAACGATCTCCCCCGGACCACTCTTTGCCGCGGGGAGGCTTCCCGCTTCCCAGTACCGCTCTGGGCCCCGGATACCTGTCGGGGGCCGGTTCCTCGGGGGCTGGCTCCAGCGGTGGAAGCAGGGTGAGGATCTCCGAGACCAGGGCAGCGTGTTTGGCGCAGTCCCGGGCGTGGCGCTCCAGCAGCCCCGGCGCACGGTAGATGAGGAACGGGAAGAGCATGCGATCGGGCTCGGCGATATCGAGGGCACGCTCGAGCGCGCGCCAGGCGGCGGCCCGGTCGCTGAGTGCGTCCCGGACGATCGCCTCTAGCACGAAAACGTTAACCCGCCAGTTCGGCCAGGCCACGGGGGCGGAGCCGTCCAGAACCGGCGCCAGCGCGGCGGTCGCCGCGCGCGGGTCGTCTTGGGCCAGCCGCAGCACCGCCTCGGCGA
This sequence comes from uncultured Actinomycetes bacterium, assembly GCA_963828445.1. Taxonomy (GTDB): domain Bacteria; phylum Actinomycetota; class Actinomycetes; order Streptosporangiales; family Streptosporangiaceae; genus Bog-532. The sequence goes on along the minus strand of CAWHFP010000009.1, from coordinate 71,412 downwards.
CGCGGGTCTCGCCGCGGTTGCGGTCCTCGTCACGCAGGCCGCCAAGAATCTGCTCGGCACGGTCGATGGCGCCCAGGCGCACCAGGGCGTGCAGCAGCAATCCCCGCGTCGACGTGACGAAATAACTGCCGTGCGGGGCGGCGAGGTGCCCCGTAAGCCGCTCGGCGCCCCGGCAGGCGGCCAGCGCGTCGGTGAAGCGGCCGCGCGCCAGCTCCAGCAACCCGCGCACGAAACAGATCCCCGCCCCCACCGCGGGCTCGGCTTCGGGTATGACGGTGCGCTCAGCCCGCTGGACCCAGGGCTCTGCCTCATCGGGCCGCCCCTGGCAGAACAACGCGCCTGCGAGTGCGATGTAGGCGCTTCCAGCGGCCGGCTCGTCGGTCCAGCCGTGCCGTTCGGCCAGCTCGACCGCCTGCCTGCCGCGCTCCGCCGCCCGTGCCAACGACCGCTCGAGTTCGACCTGCGCCTGGTACGCCAGGCCGGTGAACTTCAGATAGGGCCGCCCGACCCGGTTGGCCAGCACCGCGCCCTGCTCCAGGTGCGCCGCTGCATCCTCGATCCGGGCCGCCCCGTACTCGGCGCTGCCGAGGCTGATCAGCGCCAGCGCGCGCAGCTCCTCGCCCAGACCGGGCGCCGCCTCCGAAGCCTCGGCCGTGGCCTGCAGCCGCCGCGCCTCCTCCGCCACCGCCGGCGGGTTCCCGCGGTGGCGGGCAACCAGCAGCCGGATGATCCCGAGCAGCACCTGCGCCTGCCCGCGCCGGGCCGCCGGCACCGACGCCGCCCCGCGCGCCGCCACCTCCAGATACCGCTCCGCGGTCTCCAGCGATCCCTGCGCCAGCTCATCGGCCGCCGCCACCGCCGCCAGCTCAGCATCCGCCGCGGCGGCCCCCGGTGGGAACCCGGTCAGGATCGTGTGCACCGTCGCGGCCTGCCCGCCCAGATGCAGTCCAGACCAGTGCCCGGCGAGCAGGCGGGCGGCCAGCCCCCAGTCCTGTGCCGCCTGGGCGTGCCGGATCGCCTCCACCGGGAACGCATGCTCCGAAAACCACTGCGCTGCCACCTCGTGCAGCCCGGTGATCTCCTCCAGCGCGGTGTGCCGCAGCTCCAGCTGCAGCAGGTCGGCGAACAGGTGATGGTAACGGAACCATGAACGGCTTGCGTCCAGCGAGGTCACGAACGCGTTCGCCACCTCCAGCTCCTGCAGCACCCGCTCCCCGCCCGAGCCTCCGGTCAGGGCATCGGCCAGCGGGCCGGACACCCGCTCCAGCACGCTGGTACGCAGCAGCAGCCGCTGTACGTCTTCCGGCTGCCGGTCCAGCACCTCATCCAGCAAGTACTCCGCCACCGTCCGCTCACTACCGGAAAACTCCGCCGCGAACCGGCCCGGATCCGGATGCCCGGCCAGCGACAGCGCCGCCAGGCGCAGCCCGGCTGCCCACCCCTCGGTCCGCTCATGCAGCATCACCAACGCCGGATCGGCCAGCTCCACCCCGGCTGCGGCAAACAGCTCCCCCGCCTCGGCCACGCTGAAGCGCAGATCCCCGGCCCGGATCTCGGCCAGCTGACCCTCCAGCCGTAGCTGGTGCAGCCCCAGCCGCAGGTCATGCCGGGTACACAGCACGAACCGCAGCGCATCCGGGGCCCGCATCATCAGCAGCTCCAGCTGCCGCAGTGCCTGGTCCGGCCCCAGGAGATGGACGTCATCGACCACTAGCCAGACCGGCTCCACCAGCGGCGCCAGGTCCTTCAAAAGCCGCTCGACGACCGTCCACCCGTCCAGGTCCGGCGCCGCCGTCAGCTCCCGCACCAGCTCCGCCCCCGGAGCCGTCCCGCGCAGCGCCCCCAGCACCGACGCCCAGAACCGCTGCGGATCCCGCTCATCTGGCCCGACCGGCACCCACGCCGCCCGGTCCGCCACCCCCGCCTCATTGATCCACGACCGCAGCAGGACCGTCTTCCCGCTGCCCGGCGGCGCCGACACCATCGTCACCCGCGCCCGCGCTCCAAGCCGCCCGAACAGCCCGAGACGCGGAACAACTCCTCCCGCGCCGGGGGAGACAGCAGCAATGGCACCGGACTCCGGCCTCCCGGCAGGCCCCATCGCTCTATCATCACACGAAACCCCGGCCGCATCATCGCGCAAACCCCCGGCAGCGCCCTGGACGCAGGGCGCGGCGGTCGATCAGAGGCGGTGCACCCCGCGCGCTGAAAGGGACGGGTCCGCGGCGACGGGAACGGCTGCGGCATCGGCGCCGGCGGCCTCACCACTGCGGGCCGCCTGTGAGTGTTCGTGGCTGTCGCGCGAGGAGATCAGCACGGCGGCGAGGATCGCTCCGGCGACAGCAAAGCCGGCGCCGACGAGGAACGCCTGGTCAAAGCCCTTGGTCAGCGCCACGGCCGAGCTGTGGACGCCGGCGTGGAACAGGCTTTGGGTGCGGCTGTTGGCCACGGTCGCGAGGATCGCGAGCCCGAGCGCGCCGCCGACCTGCTGGGAGGTGTTGGCCAGACCGGAGGCCAGGCCCGCCTCGTGTGGCTCGGTTCCGGTCACGGCGGCGATCGTCACGGACACGAACGCCGGTCCGAACCCGGCTCCGGCGAGCAGCGATGGGCCGAGGACGTCCGCAGCGAACGAGCCGCCTGTCGCTGGCACTTGTGAGAACCACAGCAGGCCGCCGGCGACAAGAAGTATGCCGACGATCAGGGGTGGTTTGAAGCCGACGCGGGTGACGAGCTGGGAGGCGGCGGCGGCGGAAAGGACGATCCCGACCGCGAGCGGCAGGTAGGAGATCCCGGTCTTGATCGGCGAGTAGTGCAGAACGTCCTGGAGGTAGAGAGAGATGAAGAAGAACATCGAGAACAGGGCCATGCCGATCAGCAGCCCGACGATGTTGGCTCCCCGCAGCGTCCGCAGGCGGAAGATCGAGAATGGCACCAAGGGGTGACGCTGGCGCAACTCGATCACCACGAACACGATCAGCAGGACCGTGGCTCCGGCGAGACGCGCCAGCGTGGTCGTCGATCCCCAGCCGACGTTGACGGTATCAACGACGGTGTAGACGAGCAGCGACAGGCCGGCGGTGACGGTCACCGCTCCCGGCAGGTCAAACGTCGTTGTCCCGTCCCCGGCGCGGCTCTCGACGAGCGTCCGCGGAGCGAGCAGCGCCGCGATGAGTCCGATCGGGACGTTGACGAACAACACCCAGCGCCAGCTCAGGCCGCTGGTCAGGATTCCGCCGAGCAGCACGCCAGCCGCGCCGCCGGCGCCGGCGACCGCGCCCCAGATCCCGAGAGCGCGGTTGCGCTCGGCGCCCTCACCGAACGTGACTGTGAGGATCGACAGGGCGGCCGGCGCGACCATCGCCGCGCCCAGGCCCTGGACCGCGCGGGCGGCGATCAGCCAGCCTGCGGACTGGGCGATCCCGCCGGCGAATGAGGCGAGCGAGAACACCACCAGGCCGAGCATGAACATGCGCCGGCGCCCGAGCAGGTCGGCCACGCGCCCACCGAGCAGGAGAAACCCGCCGAAGGTGAGTACGTACGCGTTCACGACCCACGACAGGTCAGCCGGCGCAAAGTGCAGGGCGGAGCCGATCGACGGCAACGCGACGTTGACGATCGAGGCATCGATCACGATCACGAACTGGGTCATCGCCAGCAGCACGAGCGCGAGATTTTTCGCGCGGGGCGTGTACAGTGGCGGCGCCTTGGGTTGGCTGAGCGATGTCATTGGAAGCTGATCTCCCGTTCCGGTTGCATGAAGCATGGGTGCGTGAGCGGTGTGTGGCAGCTCACCGGGGCTGGTGGTGATTCCGCGAGATGATTGGCGCCTCGCGTAGGTGAGAGCCGGCGTCGATGACATCCGTGGCGAAATGGGTGACAGCCCGGCCGGCTGGTGAAAAAGTCGGGTCAGCCGGTGATCCGAGGGACCCTTCCTAGCGGCGGCCTTCCAGCGCGGCCCGGAAGCGTGCGTAGCGCGGGGCGCCGATCCATCGCCATACCAGCGCGGCGGGTCCGGGCATGTTCTTCTTCAGCCACGCGGCGCCCCCGTCGGGCTGGGCGGCGAGAATGGCGCCGACCATGTTCCATAGCTGACCCTTGGGGGTTGCCGCCCGGCCGTGCTTGGGAAACCAGTTCTCCTCGCGCTGGGTGAGCAGATGCTCCATGGCCGGGACGATGTTGGCTTCTTCGTCCGGGAAGTGCTCGGCCAGTGCCGCGGACACCCCGTGGAGCGCGGAGCGGATCGGTTCGGCGGCTTCCCTCGTCGCGGTGGCGCGCCAGGCGGGCAAGGTCCGGTCGAGGTCTTTGAGGTACACCAGCATGGCCGCGTGCTGACGCTTCATCCGGTCGACATGAAGGACACACGCAGGTGCCCGGTCGCTCACCATGTCCCAGAGTCGTGAGTCCTCCCCCTCGTGGTGAGCGTGGAGCGCGGTCGAGATCAAGTTGAGTTGCGTGGCGACGGCCGTTGCGTGCTTCGTGTCGCCTTCGGCCACCCCGTCCACGAGCTCTGTGGCTTCGCCGAAGGAGCGCCGGAGCGCGCGGTGGATTTCGAGCATCTCGGTCGCGTCGCAGGTCTTCGGGCCGTTGAAGGGAGGCTCACCGGCCGGCGGCGTCTTGGGTTGGCGGAGCGATGTCATTGGGAGCTGATCTCCTGTTCCGGTTACGTGAGGCATGGTGCTTGCTGTTTGCGAGCCTCTCGTCCGGCTAGATGAGCCACCGTCATGCGATCTGCATGATTTCTGCCGGGAGCCTGCTGTCCGGCTGGACATCACGCGCTCATGACGCCTGGCGGAGCAGGTCGTTCAGTTCCGCGCCGAGGTCGATGGGGCCGTTTTCTGGCCGTAGGGACGATCGAGGCCCGGCGCAGAAAGTCGGTGACTTCCCAGGCCCGGGTCTCGAAGCACGCCTGGCCGTAGGGCGAAATCAGCTTGATGTTCAGCATGCTGCCGGGCCCGCCGCACGCAGGTCCAGGCGACGACCATCAAACGTGATCGCCGAAGCGGGTAACGGCGGGTGAAATCCTCACCATCGGCAACCCCGACTTCCGCATCACGTCCATCCCAGGCGGCAGCCAGCGCACCCATCTTTCACCCCAGACCAACCCCATGGGGATCGTGCGCCCGGACAGCAGACCGGTCCTTACAGCCGGCGACTCAGCCATATCAACCGGTCACCGGGGTAAGACCGCACCCGTGGACGGGGTTTGGAAACCGGGCACCACCCGCTGGGCCTGCCTGATAACCACAGCCTGCTGTGTGTACCTGGCCGTGAGCCCGCCCCTGGCCATCACCGTCCACACCGAAAAAGGCTGGGTCGTCTTCACCATCTTCATGATCGGCGCAGCCGGCCAGACCGCCACCGCCTGGCTGATCCGACGCAAGGCCCCGGCGCGCCACCGGGCCACCCAAGCACTGACCCCGGCCACCGCCCACGACCACGGCAACTCACCAGGTCCGCGGCGCGTGACCGAGGCAGGCTTGCTGGACCGGCCCATGCCGGCAGCCCCACCGCATCGCCCGGGGCGCCGTCGCCTTCAGCGACATCTATTTACCGAGGCCGGGCAGCACCCCGCCGTACTCCGGTTCCCGCTCCGGTCCCGGCCCGCGCGTACCCGCATCCCGTTCACCGCTGCCGCCCCGACTCTGCCAGCGGCCCTGTGCTGCCGAACCCTGCCGAAGAATGATCATTCCGGTGACCGGCATCACGCCGGTCCGGCTACAACAGCAGCCGTGCCTGCCCCACCAGCCATCCGCCCGGCCCGCCGCACCGGCACCGGAACCACCAAGCTCACCGGCCGCGACACCCAGCGATGGTGCCCAGAGTGACCGTGTGGTTCACCGTTGACGCGTCCGCCGGCGTGGCTAACTAGAAACACCCGCCGACCCCGCCGCCCAAGCGCTCCGCAACCGGATCCGCGCCCGGTTCACCGAGCTGTACGCCGAACGCACCAGCATCCAGAACGACCTAGCGATATTGGAGGCCACCACCGCCGAACCCGCCGACGACCCACCCTGCTCGACGAGCTACCCCTCCTCGGGGACGTCCTCACCAACGCCCCCGGACGCACTGATCGAACGGCTCCTGGCCCTGTTCGACCTGCGCGCGGTCTACAACCGCGATAAACACCAGCTCACCATCCACGCCCACCTCACCGACGGCACTCTCCAAGCCCTCCACGACCTCATCGACGACCCCCGCGCCGACCACAACCAGCAGGCCTCAGAACCCGGCTCTAACACTCAGGATTCGAATACCATTCGACCAGGCCCACTGGGTCGTCCCCCCGTGAATCAACGGTCTCCCGGCGACACGATCACGCAGAATTCGTTGCCTTCGGGGTCGGCCAGGACCGTGGTCCAGTGGCCTTCGTCGTCGAAGGGGCCGTGCAGGACACGGGCGCCCAGGGCGACCAGGCGGGCCACTTCGGCCTCGCTGTCGCGCACGCGCAGATCGATGTGCATGCGGTTCTTGCCCGCTTGGGCTCGGGCACCTGCTGCAGCAGCAGGTCCGGCTGCCCGGCCCTGGCCCCGACCAGTGACACATACGGGGACCGCGCCGCACGTGCCGCTCGTAGCCCAGGGCCGCCGCCCAGAAATCGGCCAGCGCGTCGGCATGGGCGCAGTCGAGAACGTAGTTGATGCGCATGTTCGCGTTACTACCAGAAGCTCGCGCCGATATTCAGTCGAAGGTTGGCGGGCAGGAGAACCCACCAACCTTCGACTAATAAAAATTGGAGTCAGGCCGGGGCGACACCGCCGGTGGGGTGGGGCTCAGGCCGGGCGACGCCGTTGGGCCGGTGGGACTCAGACGCGGGCGACGCCGTCGGTTCGGGCCTGGGCGGCGACCGCGGCGGCGACGGCGGGAGCGACCCGGGCGTCGAACGGGCCGGGGATCACGTAGTCGGGGGCCAGGTCGTCGCCGACCAGGGCGGCGATGGCGTCGGCGGCGGCCAGCTTCATGGGTTCGGTGATCTGGGCGGCCCGGACGTCGAGGGCGCCCCGGAACACGCCCGGGAAGGCCAGCACGTTGTTGATCTGGTTGGGGAAGTCGCTGCGGCCGGTGGCCACCACCCGCGCGTGAGCCCGGGCCCGGTCCGGGTGGATCTCCGGGTCCGGGTTGGACAGCGCGAACACGATGCTGTCCGGGGCCATGGCCGCGATCGCCGACTCGGCCACGGTCGCGCCGGACAGGCCGATGAACACGTCGGCGCCGCGCAGCGCGGCCTCGGTCGAGCCGGTCAGGCCGGCCCGGTTGGTGATCTCGGCCAGCTCGGCCTTGACCGGGTTCAGCCCGTCCCGGCCCCGGTCGACCAGGCCCTTGCTGTCGGACACGGCGACGTCGCCGATGCCCGCGCGGAGCAGAATCCTGGCCACCGCCACCCCGGACGCACCCGCACCCGCGACCACGGCCCGCAGCTGGCCCAGGTCCCGGCCGGTCAGGCGGGCCGCGTTGCGCAGCGCGGCCAGGGTCACGATCGCGGTGCCGTGCTGGTCATCGTGGAACACCGGGATGTCCAGCTGCTCGCGGAGCCGGTCCTCGACCTCGAAGCACCGGGGGGCCGAGATGTCCTCCAGGTTGATGCCGCCGAAGCTCGGGGCCAGCCGGGCCACGGTCTCGACCAGCTCGTCCACGTCGGTGCAGGCCAGGCAGATCGGCACGGCATCGACGCCGCCGAAGTTCTTGAACAGCAGGGCCTTGCCCTCCATGACCGGCATGGCCCCGGCCGGGCCGATGTCGCCCAGGCCCAGCACGGCGGTGCCGTCGGAGACCACGGCCACGGTGTTGGCCACCCAGGTATAGGTGCGGGCCAGTTCGGGCTGGTCGGCGATTGCCGTGCAGACCCGGGCCACGCCGGGCGTGTAGGCCATGGAAAGGTCGTCGGGGCCGGTGACGGGGACCGACGCGGTGATCTCGATCTTGCCGCCCCGGTGCATCTGGAAAACCGGGTCGGATTCATACGAAAACTCGGGCATAGCTAACCCCTAGGCAGGTCCAAGGAAGGATTTCCGGTCGTGGGCCAGCTGCGGGCGGTCAAGGTAGGCCAGCGCCGCGCGGCCGTGGTCGGATCGTCCGGGGGTCACCCGTCTGCCTATTGTGCCACAGGCCCGGAAATCCGGCCGGTTCGCGCGACCGGCGGGTGTAATCCGCAAGTTGCGGGGAAACCCCTTACGTAGCTTTCGGTAAGAATGGCACCTCCCGCAGCCAGGGAGCGGATGTGGACCTGACCACATACGCGGAACTCGCCGTCCGGCTGGCCAACACGGCCTCCCACCACGAGGACGGCAGCGACCGGCTGACCACCATGGAGGGCCTGCACGCGCTGGTCGCCGACCGCGAGCACCTGAGCACCGGCGCCCGCCGCACCGACCTGGAGGCCCTGCGCGGGCTGCGGGCCGAGTTCCGGGCCATCTTCGCGGCCTGCGCGGCCGGCCGCGGCGGCGAGGCCGCCGAGCGGCTGAACTCGCTGCTGATCCGGCATCCGGTCCACCCCCAGCTGTCCGGTCACGACGGGCAGCGCTGGCACGTCCACTTCACCGAGAGCGGCTCGGTGGCCGACCAGTACGCGGCCGGGGCCGCCATGGGCCTGGCCGTGCGCATCACCGAACTGGGGACCGAGCGGTTCGGGATCTGCCAGGCCGCGCCGTGCCAGGGCGTGTTCATCGACACCAGCGCCAACCGGACCCGCCGCTACTGCGGGGAGCGCTGCCTGAACCGGGCCAACGTGACCGCATTCCGGGCCCGCCGCCGCGATCCAGCCTGACCGGGGCAGCGCTAGCGTGACCGCATTCCGGGCCCGCCGCCGCGATCCAGCCTGACCGAAACTACGCAGCCGGGGCTATATCCCGTTGATCCCATACGTCCCGCGGGTCGCGACATTCTTGAAATGCCGCAGTCATCGGTCTGTAATCAGCAGTGGGTAATCCCCTTACAAGCAATCGTGAAGAGGTGGAGGCCAGTCAGGTATCACGGAGCGTTGGCGGGGGGCACTTAATAGTGATGCGCGTTACCGAAACGACGCCTAACGGCCACTTCTCACGGCAATGCCGCATCTCTACGATGTTCTCACTCAACGCATACGCAACGCTCACCTGCACAACGCGATCCGACACGCGGGTGACCACCGCCCTGCGGGGCACGATCGGAAAAGGGATCGAGCATGGCAAGTAACGTCGAGGCTGCCACCACAACGGTCAGCCCCACTGATACCGGGCTGAAACGTGAGATGGGGTTCATCGGCGCCGCCTGGGCGTCCGAAACCTCGATCATCGGCTCCGGATGGCTGTTCGGATCGCTCTACGCCGCCCAGGCGGTAGGCGGCGCCGCCATCCTTGACTGGGTCATCGCCGGCGTCGTGGTCATGGTCCTGGCCCTGGTGCACGCCGAACTGGGCGCCATGTACCCGGTGGCCGGCGGCACGGCCCGGTTCCCGCACTTCGCGTTCGGCAGCACGGCCGGTGTCGGATTCGGGTTCTTCTCCTACCTGCAGGCCGTGACGATCGCGCCGATCGAGTGCTTCGCGGTCATGGAGTACGGGTCGCACTTCTGGCCGGCCATCTACAACCGACCAAGACGCAACGTGACCGGGACCGGCTTCATCATGACCATCATCCTGATGGCCATCTTCGTCGCCATCAACTTCCTGGCCATGCGGGCCTTCTCGGCGTTCAACAGCGCGCATCACCTGGTGGAAGATCGCCATCCCGGTCCTGGCCATCATCGTGCTGCTGTTCAAGTTCCACGGCGGCAACTTCACCGCCGGCGGCCAGGGCTTCATGCCGGGCGGGGCACACGCCCTGTTCTCCGCGCTGCCCTCGGCGGGCATCGTGTTCGCCTACTCCGGCTTCGAGCAGGCCGACCAGCTCGCGGGTGAGATCAAGGACCCGCAGCGCAACCTGCCCCGGGCCATCATCCTGGCCGTCACCGTCGGCATCATCATCTACTGCCTGCTGCAGCTGGCGTTCATCGGCGCCATGCCGCCCAGCCTGCTCAAGCACGGCTTCGCCGGCATCACCAACACCGACATCATCTCCGGGCCGTTCGCGGGCGCTGGCCGGCGTGGTCGGCCTGGCCTGGCTGGCGTTCATCCTGCGGATCGACGCCTTCATCTCCCCGTTCGGCACCGGCCTGATCTACACCACCGGTACCTCGCGGGTCAGCTACGGCCTGGGCCGGAACCGGTACTTCCCGCCGATCTTCACCAAGACCGACAAGCGGGGTATCCCGTGGGTCGGCCTGATCGCGGCGTTCATCATCGGGCTGTTCTTCCTGCTGCCCTTCCCGAGCTGGCACTCGCTGGTCGGCCTGATCACCGGCGCCTGCGTGCTGATGTACTCGGGTGCGCCGCTGTCGCTGGGCGCGTTCCGCGCGCCAGGTGCCCGAGGCCGAGCGTCCCTACCGGCTGCCGGCCGCGGCGATCCTGTGCCCGTTCGCGTTCATCGTCGGCAACCTGCTGATCTACTGGTCAGGCTTCGAGGTCGTCTGGAAGCTCGGCATCGTCCTGATCATCGGCTACGTCCTGATCGGCATCATGATGGCGTTCGACAAGCTGCGGCCGCCGCTGCAGTTCAAGTCGGCCATCTGGCTGCCGGTGTGGCTGATCGGGCTGGGCATCATCTCCTGGCAGGGCCAGTTCAGCGGGGCCGCGTCCAGCGACAAGCACCCGCAGCCGCCGACCATCACCATGAACATCCCGTTCTGGTGGGACATCGTGGCCGTGGCCGGTTTCAGCCTGATCATCTACTTCTGGGCCATGCGCACCAAGCTGCCCCGCGACGAGATGCTCGAGCTGGTCAACCGGCAGGCGGGCGAGGCTCCCGAGCCGCGGCTCGAGCACTGAGCCTGGTTCCGACCGCATTCTGATCACCGGAGGCCCCGTCCTGGTTCGCCAGGGCGGGGCCTCCGCTATGTACGGGGGGCTCGGGCGGCGGTTCAGTCGCGGGGGCGGCGGAGCGGCCAGTAGCGCAGCAGCACGCGGCCCTCGATCAGCTCGGCCGGCACCACCCCGAAGCGGGAGCTGTCCACCGCGCCGGCCGCCGGGTTGGCCGACTCCAGCCACCAGCCGCCGTCCTGGCGCCGCGCGGCCCGCTTGACGATCAGCAGCGTGGGGCGGCCCGGATGCCGGGCCAGCACGATCTGGCCGGGCCGGATCCGGCGGGTCCGGCGGACCAGCAGCCAGTCCCCCGGCCACAGCACCGGCTCCATCGAGTGCTCGACCACGGCGACGCGCCGGATTGGCGCAGGCATGGAGGCCCTCCTGTTTGGCTGAGGCGTGCGGGGTAATGTCGGACCTGGAATACCAGTGATCAAACACTACGGAAGGTGGATCGATGAGGCTGTTCACCCGCCTGCTCGAGCCCAAGGCCGTCGCGTACGCGCACTGCGACCTGCCCTGCGGGATCTACGACCCGGCGCAGGCCCGGATCGAGGCCGAATCCATCAAGGCGATCGACGAGAAGTACCAGTCGAACTCCGACCCGGAGTTCCGCACCCGGGCGCTGATCATCAAGGAGCAGCGTTCCGAGCTGGTCAAGCACCACCTGTGGGTGCTGTGGACCGACTACTTCAAGCCGCCGCACTTCGAGAAGTACCCGAACCTGCACCACGCTGTTCAACGAGGCCACCAAGCTGGCCGGTGGCGGTGGGGGCACCAAGTCCAGCGCCGACCCGGCCACGGCCGACCAGCTGCTGGCCAAGATCGACGAGATCAACAAGATCTTCTGGGAGACCAAGCAGGGCTGACCGCCCGGCAGTCACATCGCTGACGCACCGTAGGAGGGGCCGCGACCTTGGTCGCGGCCCCTCGTGCTATTTCCGGGGTGCCGATCGCGCGGTATTTTCAACGTAAAGCTGACCGCTACGCTGAACCCCATCCAGCGGCGCGGACGGTGCCAGGCACCAGCCCTGGCGCGGGCAGCGACGCCCTTCCCCTACTGCGTGAGATCATGTGACCGCCACCGCGCGGCAACCCGGAAACCCCGGGCCGAGCCGGTAGGTTGCATGCAGCCAACGGCCGGGGCCACCGGCCCGAAGGAGAGACGTGACCGAAGAGACCGCAGCGAGGCAGGCCGCTGAGCAGGGCGTCAGGCCCGGCCCGGGCGCGGTGGCAGCCGACCGCGAGGCTCGCGACCGGGTGCGGGTGTGCATGCCCGCCGAGGGCGCCTACCTGTCCGTGCTCCGCACGGCCACCGCCGGCCTGGCGGCACGACTCGACTTCACCCTGGACGAGATCGAGGACCTGCGCATCGCGGTCGACGAGGCCTGCGCCATGCTGCTCAGCCAGGCCATTCCCGGGACCAACCTGGAATGCGACTTTGACCTGGGCGCGGACTCGATGACGATCACGGTGTCGGTGGTGGCGGCGCAGCCGCGCACGCCGGCCCGGGACACCTTCGCCTGGACCGTGCTGTCGGCCCTGGCCGGCGACGTTGACGCCAAACTCGAACCGGACGACCGAGTGGCCATCGTGCTGCGCAAGCACCGCGATACGTCGGGGTCCTGATGGCGGACTTCGAGGTTCGTGTCCCTGGTAATGACGTCCAGGTGACCGACGAATACGACGCGCGCCGGGGTGAGGAGCACCAGGACGCGCGCGAGAAGACCAGCTCGGCCACGCGCGACGAGCACTCGGTCCCCGACCGGGCCCGGGCCCGCGAGCTGTTCGAGCGGCTCAGCACGCTGCCCGCTGGCTCTCCCGAGCGGGAGCGGATCCGCGGGCAGCTGGTCGAGCTGCACCTGCCCCTGGTCGAGTACCTGGCCCGCCGGTTCCGCAACCGCGGCGAGTGGCTGGACGACCTGACCCAGGTGGCCACCATCGGCCTGATCAAGTCGATCGACCGGTTCGACCTGGAGCGGGGCGTCGAGTTCTCCACCTACGCCACCCCGACCATCGTCGGTGAGATCAAGCGGCACTTCCGCGACAAGGGCTGGGCGGTCCGCGTACCGCGCCGCCTGCAGGAGCTCAAGCTCTCGCTGACCAAGGCCATCGGCGAGCTGGCCCAGCGCGAGGGCCGGGCCCCGACCGTCAGCGAGCTGGCCGCTCACCTGCAGATGTCGGAAGAGGAGGTCCTGGAGGGCCTGGAGTCGGCCAACGCCTACTCCACGGTGTCCCTGGACGCCCCGGACTCCGGCGACGAGGACGCCCCGGCCGTGGCCGACTCGCTCGGCATCGTCGACGAGGCCCTGGAGGGGGTCGAGTACCGGGAGTCGCTCAAGCCGCTCCTGGAGCGGCTGCCGCCCCGGGAAAAGAAGATCCTCCTGCTCCGGTTCTTCGGCAACCTCACCCAGTCCCAGATCGCGGCCGAGCTCGGCATCTCCCAGATGCACGTGTCCCGCCTGCTGGCCCGCACCCTGACCCAGCTCCGCGACGGCCTCACCAACGACGAGTAAGCCGCGGCCCGGGGCCTGCCGTGGGCCTGCTGGGCCCGGGGCCTGCTGGCCTGGGGCTGCCCGGCCTGATCGGCACGCTGCTGCTCGCCGAGGGCCGGACCTTGATCGATGGCCCTTTACCCATGCTCTTATATGGGCCATGGCACCATCGCCACTAAACGGGACCGGGGCTGGGCGCGGCCGGGCCCCAAAGGCGGGGCGGCGCTAGCGGCGGCGGGCGGAGGCTTTGCGGGACGAGGAGCCGGTGGGGCGGGCCTTGGCCGCCGACGGGGGCTTCTTGGCCGCCTTGGGCCCGGCTGCGGCCTTGGACTGGGCGGCGGCCCTTGGGCTGGGCGGTGGCCTTGGGCTGGGCCGGGCGGGGCTGGGCGGGCTCCTCGGTGGCGGCCTGGGCTTCGGTGGCCAGTTCCTCGCGCTCCTGCAGGCCCAGGCGGCTCAGGGCCCGCCAGCTGGCCGGGGCGCAGATGCCCGCGAAGCCGGCGATGGCGACCAGGACGGCGGGCAGGCCCACATTCGGGTGGTGGCCGTCCAGCAGGTAGACGCCGGTGGTGCCGACGAACAGCTGGGTGAACAGGGCCGGGGTCCGGCTCCAGAGCCGGACCCGGAGCAGGCCGGGGACCACGAACGCGACCGCGATGGCGGCCGCGAAGGCCAGCACGGTCAGGGCGATGCCGCTGGACCGCTGGTAGGAGTGCCCGGACACGGTGTCGGCCGCGCTCACCACGGCGGCCACCAGCACCCCGACGGCCGCCAGCGCCTGAGCCGCCGCCGCCACCAGCAACGTCCACGGACGTGGTCGCATGTGTCGCACCTTTCTGCCCAGGACTAGCCTATGCGCGTGCGCGCGCTGCTGATCGTCAATCCCCGGGCGACTACGACCACCAAGCCGGTCCTGGACACCATCGTGAGCACGCTGGCCACGCAGGCCGAGATCGAGGTGGTGGAAACACGCCATCGGGGCGACGCCCGCGACATCGCCGTGCGCGCGGCCGACGAGGGCTGGGGCGCCCTGCTCGTGCTGAGCGGGGACGGGACCATCAACGAGGTCGTCAACGGGCTGATGGACAAGGCCGGGGTCCGGGCCGGGCAGTCCCCGGCGGACCCCGGGATGGCCGGGCAGTTGCCCGCCATCGGAGCCCTTCCGGGCGGCAACGCCAACGTCTTCACCCGCGACCTCGGGGTCCCCGCCGACCCGATGGCGGCCGTGCAGGTGATCGCGGCCCGGCTGGGCGCCGGGACGACCCGGACGATCGGGCTGGGCCTGGCCGGTGACCGGTACTTCACGTTCAACGCGGGCCTGGGCTGGGACGCCGAGGTGGTCCGCGGGGTCGAGGAGCAGCGGGCCCAGGGCCGGCCCGCGTCCACCGGTCTGTACATGCGGACCGCGTTGCGGCAGTACTACCGGCAGACCGACCGGCGGCACCCGGAATTGACCGTGGAGGCCGCGGACGGGACCCAGATCGACCCGGTGGCGCTGGCCATCATTTCCAACACCACCCCGTGGTCGTACGCGGGGCAGCGCCCGATAAGCCCCACCCCGGCCGCGAGCTTCGACGCCGGCCTGGATGCATTCATGCTCCGGCGATTGCGTACCATTTCCACCCTGAACGCCATGCGGCAGATGGGCCGCCGGAGCGGACGGCCGCCGACCGGAAAGTACGTGGTCAGCCTGCATGACCAAGCGGAAATCACGGTCCGGTCCCGTAAGCCGGTGGCGTTGCAGGTGGACGGCGATTATGTAGGCGATGCGGAGTCGGTTACATTTCGTTCAGTGCCCAGTGCGCTCCGCGTCATCGCGTGATTACGGGACCTTGGTCCCTATTTGAATTCCGGCCTCCGTCAATTGTGATTTAGGTCACATTCAAAATGACGAAGATCACTGTTGTGCCCTCTTGCGTTGGCGGCGGCCCAGTTGAGAAGCTTTAAACGTTGCCGGGCGGAAGCCCACTTCCCGTGTTCCATCAACGAGAAGCAGGTTTCCCGGCCTCCAAGCGTGCTTGGGCTATGAAGTGGCTCCGGGCCGGTTGCCGACTGGCACCGAACTAATATGGGGAGAAACTGCATTTTCCCCGATATACAGCGTAGCTAGTGAAATTATTCACAAGCTCTGATAGGCGGGTGCACGCGACCTAGCGGTCCTCCGTGCGGCCGACTTGCCACGAAGGAGTGACCTCATGGACTGGCGCCATAACGCCGCCTGCCGTGACGTGGATCCTGAGTTGTTCTTTCCGATCGGAAACACCGGTCCAGCACTTCTCCAGATCGACGAAGCCAAGCGCGTTTGTCATCGTTGTCCGGTCATGGAGCCCTGCCTCCACTGGGCCATTGAATCCGGCCAGGACGGCGGGGTCTGGGGCGGCATGAGCGAAGACGAGCGGCGGGCCCTCAAGCGCCGCTCGCTGCGCGTGCGCGCCCGGACGCACGTCTGACCCGAATCCCTTTATCCGGACGCGGGCGAGCCGGACTCCGGCACCGTGTCCGCCTCGAGCAACTGACCGTTCCGCCATGATCGCGGGCCCGGCCGCCCAGCGCGGCTACCGGCCCGTGGTCATGGCCGTTTTGTTTCCGGCCCAGCTCAGTCCGGGCCGTCTTTGTTTTCGGCCCTGGTACGGCCGGCCCGGCTCTGGGCCGGCCGGTCGTGAGCTACCCGCACGTGGTCATAGCCGTTTTGTTTCCGGCCCTGGTATGGCCGGCGGCTCTGGCCGACCGGTCGTGAGCTACCGGGCCGTGATCATGGCCGCTTTATTTTTTCGAAGGTCTGTTATCCGGCGGCCGGGCCCAGTCCGGGACCCAGTTGCCCCCGTCCGAGTGGTCCGGGTGGCCGGCGGCCAGGTGCTCGCGCAGGGCCCGCAGGGCCGGGTGCGGGTTGTCCCGGCGCCAGATCAGCGAGTGGGGGTAGACCGGGACCGGGTCGCGCAGCGGGATGCGGCGCAGATCCCAGCCGGCCGGCCAGACCAGGTGGGTCTGCTCGCCGACCAGGGAAGCCAGGTCCGGGGAGCCGGCGATCACGTCCAGCAGCGGCCGGGTGCCGAAGTCGGGGCCGGTCACGTCCAGGCTGAGGCCGAAGGCGGCGGCCAGATCGGTATAGAACGCCGTCCACTCGGTGCCCGGGTCGAGCGCGGGCATCCAGATCGGGAGCCCGGCCAGCTGGGCCGGGGTCAGCGAACCCTGGCCGGCCAGCGGATGGGCCGGGCCGGTGAGCAGCTGAACGGGCTCGTCCAGCACGCGGGCGGTGGCGATACCGGCGGGCAACTGGCGGGCGGGCTGGGTGACGGCCCGGAACGAGGCATCGACCGTGCCGTCCCGGACCGCCTCGATGGCCGCCCTCGCGTCGAACAGCCGCACGACTTCCAGTGGCGTGCCCGGGTGGGCGCGGTGGAACTCAGCCAGCAGCCGGGCCGGGGCGATCCGCCGGCTGATCACGTCGACCCGCAGGGCCTGGCCACCGGGGCGGACCGACGCCGCGGCCCGTTCCGCGGTCCGGAGCAGGTCCCGGGCGTGGGGCAGGAAGGCCTGGCCGTCCACGGTGAGGTCGGCCCCGCGCGGGGTGCGGACGAACAGGGCCACCCCCAGGTCCTTCTCCAGCGCGGCCACCCGCTTGGACACCGCCTGCTGCGAGACCCCCAGCTCGGCGGCGGCCTCGGAGAACTGACCCGCCTCGGCCACGGCCACGAACGTGCGCACGGCATGGGTGTCCATGGCGGCCGACCCTAGCGGCACAACGGCCCGTTGTGACGCGCCCGGCGCGCGGTTGTTGGCGGCCGGGGCCCGGTTTCCGCTTGGATCGGCAAGGACCGGGTGGGACAGGACACGACGAGGGCAGGGGCGGCGCATGCTGGGCTGGCGGTCGCTGGGACGGCAGTTCGAGTGCCTGTGGGCCGCGTACGCGGTGAGCTCGTTCGGCACCTGCTTCGCGTTCGGCGCGTTCCCGCTCATCGCCATCGTCGTGCTGCACGCCAGCCCGGCCGGGGTGTCGGCGCTGGCCGCGGTGGGCACGGCGGTCGGGGCGGCGGTGGCGGTGCCGCTCGGCCCGTGGATGGAGTTCCGGGCCAAGCGGCCGGTGATGATGACCATGGACCTGAGCCGGTGCGCGGCCATGGCCAGCATCCCGCTGGCCTACGCCTTCGGCGTGCTGAGCTTCGGGCAGTTGCTGGGGGTGTCGGTCATCTCCGGCGCCGCCGACATCACGTTCAAGGCGGCCAGCGGGGCCTGCCTCAAATCCGTGGTGGGCCCGGGCGACCTGCTCACCGCGAACGCGCGGATGGAGTCCACCACCTGGAGCTCGACCGTGCTCGGGCCCCCGCTGGGCGGGGCCGCCATCGGGCTGCTGGGCCCGGTGACCACGGTGCTGGCCGACGCGGCCAGCTACCTGCTGTCGGCGCTGGGGATCCGGGCCATCGGCGGCCAGGAGCCGCAGCCGGCCCGCCCCGGCCGGCCGGACCCGGGCCGGTCCCGGGCCGCCGACCTGCTCGACGGCTGGCGGTACATCCTGGACCACCCGACGCTGCGCCGCCAGTTCTGGAACAACGTCTTCTTCAGCGGGCTGATCATGGCCACCGAGCCCCTGCTGGCCGTGCTCATGCTGGGCCGGCTGCACTTCCGGCCCTGGCAGTACGGGCTGGCCTTCGCGGTGCCGTGCCTGGGCGGCCTGGTCGGCTCCCGGCTCTCGCGGCGGGCCGTGGACCGGTTCGGCCGGCGCCGGGTCATGCTGGTGGGCGGGACCGTGCGGGCGTGCTGGCCGGTCTGGCTGGTGTTCATGGGCCCGGGGATCGCCGGGCTGCTGCTGGTCATGGCGGCCGAGCTGGGACTGATCGTGTGCATCGGCCTGTCCAACCCGGTGTTCGCCACCTACCGGCTGGAGCAGAGCCCGCCGGACCGGGTGGCCCGGGTGCTGTCGGCCTGGTCGGTGAGCACCAAGGCCTCGATCGCGGCCCTGACCGCGCTGGGCGGCCTGCTGGCCACCTACATCGGCCCGCGGGCCGCGATCGGGGTCGCGGGCGCGCTGCTGCTCGGCACGCCGCTACTGCTGCCCTGGCGCGGCGGCGCCGGCCTCGGGAACGCCGGCGCTGGGCACGCCGACGTCGGCGCGAGCCCGGCGGAAGAACAGCTGACGGTGCCGGGACGGCGAGATGGTGGTGGCCCGGCGGAAGTGGGCCCGCAGGTTGGCCGGGGTGCCGAGCCCGACCCGGGCCGCGATGTCGTCGATGGGCAGGTCCGTGGTCTCGAGGAGTTCCTTCGTCCGGCCGATGCGCTGCTGGTGCAGCCAGGCCAGCGGGGTGGTGCCGGCCGCGGCCGCGAAGCGGCGGTGGAAGCTGCGCCGGGAGAGGCTGGCCCGGGCGGCCATCTGGCCGACGGTGAGGGCATCGCCCAGGCGGGACAGCATCCACTGCTGAGTGGCGGCGATGGTGTCGTCGCCGGGGGGAACCGGGTCCGGCTGGATGAATTGCGCCTGGGCGCCGTCCCGGCGCGGGGCCATGACGATCCGGCGGGCGACCTGGTTGGCGACCGAGGCCCCGACGTCGGTCCGCAGCAGGTGCAGCGCGAGGTCGACTCCTGAGGTCACGCCGCCGGAGGTGAGGATGGCCCCGTTGTCGACGAACAGCGCGCCGGGGTCGACGGTGACGTCCGGGTACTGGCGGGCCAGTTCCGCGCACAGCGACCAGTGGGTGGTGACGGTCAGCCCGGCCAGCAGCCCGGCCTGGGCCAGCGCGAACGCCCCGGAACAGATCGACACCATCCGGGCCCCGCGCCCGGCCGCGGCCCGGAGCAGGCCCAGCGTCATCTGATCCAGGGTGGTCTCGGCGGCACCGGCCCACCCGGGCACCACCACGGTCTGGGCCTGGTCCAGCCGCCGGAGGTCACCGTCGGGGGTCACGCTCGAACCGCCGGCCAGCCGGGCCGGGCCGCCGTCCACGGTCACGGTGCTCACGTCGTACAGCTCCGGGGCCTCGCGGGCGAACACGTGCAGGGGGATGGCGAAGTCCAGCGGCAGGACCTGGTCGATCAGCAGAACGACCATCCGGTGCCGGGCCATGGCACAATCCTATCGAATGTCGGCATTGATGCCACTGCCGGTCACGGCTCGCACCCAGCAGGCTGGAGCCATGACTGACACCCAACCGGCCATCGTCCTCGTCCACGGCGCCCTCACCGACGCCTCGATCTGGCACCCCGTGCTCGCCGAGCTGCAGCGGCGCGGCCACCGGGTGCTCGCGCCCGCGCTGCCCATGCGCAGCCTGGCCGGCGACCGGGCCGAACTGCGCAGCGCGCTGGACACGGTGGACGGGCCGATCGTGGTGGCCGGGCACTCCTGGGGCGGCTCGGTCATCTCCGACCCGGCCGCGCTCACCCCGGCCGTCCGGGCGCTGGTGTTCGTGGCGGCCTTCATCCAGGACGCCGGGGAGACCGCGGGCGAGCTGAACTACAAGTTCCCCGGTAGCCAGCTGGTCCCGGAGACCACCGTGGTGCGCCCGGTACCCGGGGGCGAGGGCCTGACCCTGCGGCCTGAGCACTTCGCCCCGGTGTACGCGGCCGACGTGGACCCGGCCACCGCCGCGGTGATGGCGGCCGCGCAGCGGGCCATCGACCCGGCCGCGCTGAGCCAGAGCTTCGACGGCCCGGCCAGCTGGCGGCGCCTGCCGTCCCGGGCCCTCATCGCCACCGAGGACCGGTCGATTCCCACCGAGGCCCAGCGGTTCATGGCCGCCCGCGCCGGGTCGGCGGTGACCGAGATCAGCGCCGCCCACGCGGTCCCGGTCGCGCACCCCCGGGCGACGGCCGACGTTATCGCGGCCGCGGCCTCCTAGCCGTCGTCGACCGGCAGGTCGACCAGGGCCTGGGTGCCGCCCTCGGCCCGCGCGGTGATCTCCAGCTTGCCGCCCAGTTCACCGACGACCAGGGTGCGCACGATCTGCAGCCCGAGCGAGTCCGTCGACTCGGGGTCGAAGTCCTCGGGCAGGCCCACCCCGTCGTCGATGACCACCACGGTCAGCCGGTCGGGGCCGCGCATCGCGCTGACCTCGACCCGGCCGGACAGCTTCGGCGTCGAGCCGGACGCGGCCGCCTCCGGGTAGGCGAAGCCGTGCTGCAGCGCGTTCTGCAGCAGCTCGGTCAGGACCAGGGCCAGCGGCATGGCCACGTAGGCCGGGAGCAGGCCGAACTTGCCGGTCAGCTTGGGCGTGACCCGGATCTCGGTGCCGGCCACCTCGGTGGCCATCATCACCACCCGGTCGGCGACCTCGTCGAAGGCCACGATCTCGTCCGGCGCGTGGGACAGGGTCTCGTGCACGATCGCGATCGAGCCGACCCGGCGGGTGGCATCCTCCAGCGCGGCCCGGGCCTCCGGGCCGTGCAGCCGCCGGGCCTGCAGCCGGAGCAGGGCCGCCACCGTCTGCAGGTTGTTCTTGACCCGGTGGTGGATCTCCCGGATGGTGGCGTCCTTGGTCATCAGCTCGCGCTCGCGGCGGCGCAGCTCGGTGACGTCACGGACCAGGATCAGGGCCCCGGTCCGGTCCCCGCCCACGATGAGCGGGATGGCCCGCAGCTGCAGCACGGAGCCGTTGCCCTCGACCTCCGCGTCCCGGGGCGACCGGCCGCAGGCCACCAGCATCAGCGACTCGTCGACCGGCTCGCCCGGCGAGCACAGCTTCGCGGTCAGCGGCCCCAGCTCGGCCCCGACCAGGTCGGTGGCCAGGCCCAGGCGGCGGAAGGCGGACAGCGCGTTGGGGCTGGCGTAGGTCACCCGGCCCGCCCGGCCCAGCCGCAGCAGGCCGTCCCCGACCCGGGGCGACCGGACCAGCTGGGCTTCCTCGCCGAACGGGAACGTGCCCTCGGCCACCATCCGGGCCAGGTCGTCCGCGCCCTGCAGGTAGGTCAGCTCCAGGCGGCTGGGGGTGCGGGCCGAGTTCAGGTTGGTGTTCCGCTCGATGACCGCGATGACCCGGCCCTCGCGGGTGACCGGGATGGTCTCCGCCCGCACCGGGACCCCGGTGGTCCAGTCCGGGTCGCTCTCCCGCCAGATCCGGCGCTCGTCCCGGGCCGTGTCCAGCAGCGGCTTTTCCTCGGGCTCGGCCAGCTGCCCGACCACGTCGTCCAGGAACGAGGTCGGGCCGGTGGTCGGCCGCATCTGGGCCAGCGCCATCCAGCCGCTGCCGTCCCGCAGCGGAGCCCACAAGATGAGGTCCGCGAACGAGAGGTCGGCCAGGAGCTGCCAGTCCGACACCAGGGCATGCAGGCATTCGAGGTCGGCGCGGGTCAGACTGGTATGGCGTCTGGCCAGGTCGGTCAGGGTGGGCACCCTTCCATAATCGCATCTGCCCGGCACTGATTCCCGCCCTGTCCAGGAGCGGATCCGCCACACTTTCCTGACCAGGGCGCCTGGTAAGACGAAGGCCGGCGACGAGGACGGGGCAGACTTGGGCACGAAGACGACTCGCGGGGTGGAAGCGCTGGCGGCGCTGCGGACGGCGGCCGAGGTGCGGCGGGAGGCCGGACTGACCCGGAGCCTGCGGCCCCGGCCGCCCGGCGGGGACGGGCTGCTCGACCTGGCCTCCAACGACTACCTGGGCCTGGCCGCTGACCCGCGGCTGGCCGAGGCGGCCGCGGCCGCGGCCCGGGCCTGGGGCCCCGGGTCCACCGGGTCCCGGCTGGTCACCGGCACCACCGAGCCGCACCTGAGGCTGGAGGACGAGCTGGCCGACTTCACCGGGGCGGACCGGGCCCTGGTGTTCTCCTCCGGCTACCTGGCCAACCTGGCCGTGGTGCCGGCGCTGGCCCAGGTGCTGGGCCGGGGCCGGGGCGGTCCCGATAGTGGACCGGGCGTGCTGATCGTCTCGGACGCGGCCAACCACGCCTCGCTGATCGACGCCTGCCGGCTGGCCCGGGCCCAGGGCGCCCGGGTCGAGGTGACGCCGCACCGGGACGTGGCCGCGGTGGAGCGGGCCCTGGCCGGGCGGGCCGAACGGTACGCCCTGGTGGTCACCGACACCGTGTTCTCGGTGGCCGGGGACCTGGCCCCGGTCCGCGACCTGCACCGCGCGGCCGCCCGCCACCAGGCGCTGCTGGTCCTGGACGAGGCGCACGCCTTCGGGGTGCTCGGTCCGGGGGGCCGCGGCGCCGCCGCCGCGGCCGGGATCGCCGGGGACCCGGCGGTGATCCGGACCTTCACCTTGTCCAAGTCGCTGGGCGGCCAGGGTGGCGCGGTGGCCGGGCCGGCCGAGGTCATCGAGACCCTGGTCGACGTGGGCCGGACGTTCATCTTCGACACCGGCCTGGCCCCGCCCAGCGTGGCGGCGGCCCGGGCCGCCCTGGCCATCCTGCGTGACCAGCCGGACCTGGGCCAGCGGGCGCGCGATCACGCCCGGCGACTGGCCGGGCAGGCGGCCGAGCTGGGCCTGGCGGCCAGCGAACCAGCCGGGGCCGTGGTGCGGGTGGTGCTCGGCGAGCCCGGCGCGGCCGTGCGCGCGCAGCAGCTCTGCGCTGACTCACGGCCTGCGGGTGGGGTGCTTCCGGCCGCCGTCGGTACCACCGGGTCAGGCCTGCCTCCGGCTGACCGCGCGGGCCAACCTCACAGAAGTTCACCTCGAATTGGCATTCCGCGCACTGGGTGTAGTGAGAGATCATGTCCGGATAACCGCATGAGCGGGAAGGAATTAACATGACCGTCTCCCCCATCCCGGTACCCCCGGACGAGACCAGCGTGCCCGAGGTCCGCGGCGGGAGTCTGGGCGGGGGGAGCGCGCCGCTGAGCCGGACCGGTGGGCCGGAGGACACGGCGCCCAGCACGCTGCTGCGGATGCCCAAGTACTACACGGTCAAGCGCCAGCTGCTGGACCTGATCGCCAGCCTGAACCCGGGCAGCCCGGTGCCGCCCGAGCGCGAACTGGCCCGCGACTACGGCACCTCCCGGACCACGGTCCGGCAGGCCCTGGCCGAGCTGGTGGTCGAAGGCCGGCTGCTGCGGCGCCAGGGCAAGGGCACGTTCGTGGCCAAGCCCAAGGTCTCCCAGGCCCTGGAGCTGGCCAGCTACACCGAGGGCATGCGGGCCCACGGCCTGCACCCCCAGACCCGCATCCTGGAGATCGGCTACATGGCCGCCGACGAGGACCTGGCCGCGCGGCTGGGCATCCGCCCCGGCGGCCGCACCCTGCGCATCCACCGGCTCCGGCTGGCCGACGGTGAGCCCATGTCGGTCGACACCTCCCACCTGCCCGCCCGCCGGTTCCCCGGCCTGCGCAAGCAGCTCAAGCGGCACAGCTCGCTGTACGAGACGCTGGCCTCGGCCTACGGGGTGCGGCTGACCGAGGCCGAGGAGACGATCGAGACCGTGCTGGCCGACCCGCACAACGCGGACCTGCTGGCCGTGGACACCGGCCTGCCGCTGCTGCTGCTGTCCCGGCACGCGGTCGACGTGACCGGCGAGACCGTGGAGTGGGCCCAGTCCTGGTACCGGGGCGACCGGTACAAGTTCGTCACCCGGCTGCGCCGGTTACCGGACCGGCCATCGGAGTGAGCCTGCTCGTCATCACCGGCACCGGAACCGGGGTCGGCAAGACCATCACGACCGCGGCCGTGGCCGCCCTGGCCCGGGCCCGCGGCCAGCGGGTCGCCGTGGTCAAGCCGGCGCAAACCGGTGAACTGCCCGGGGAGCCGCCCGGGACGCCGTCGGCCGCGCCCGGCGACCTGGCCGTGGTGCACGCCCTCACCGGCCTCGACGACCTGCACGAACTGGCCCGGTACCCCGATCCGCTGTCCCCCGAGGCCGCGGCCCGGAGCGCCGGGCAGCCACCGCTGGACCTGCGCCGGGCCGCCGATCACATCGCGACCCTGGCCGAGGACCGGGACCTGGTGCTGGTCGAGGGGGCGGGCGGGCTGCTGGTCCGCTACGACCCGGCCGGGACGACCATCGCCGACCTGGCCGCCATGCTGGACGCCCCGGTGCTGGTGGTCACGGCGGCCGGGCTGGGCACGCTGAACCACACCGCGCTGACCCTGGAGGCCCTGGCCACCCGCAAGCTGGCCTGCGCGGGCGTGGTCATCGGCAGCTGGCCCGCCGAACCGGGCCTGGCTGAGCTGTGCAACCTGACCGACCTGGCCGCGCTGGCGGGACAGCCCGTGGCCGGCATCCTCCCGGCCGGAGCCGGCGAACTGGAACCGGACGCGTTCACCGAGCTCGCCGTCCACGGCCTCGGGCCCGCGCTCGGCGGGTCGCTCGACGTCACCGCGTACCGCGTGCAGGCGGCCCGGAACCGGCCGCCGACGCGGGCCGCCAACGATTGATGATCTGTAACTCCCGGCCCATTGCTCTCTCTGCCGGCGTGGAGCAACATTGTGGTGACTTTTGTGGAACGCGTCACCTGCGGGCTACGGAGGAAACCGATGAATGACAACAGCCGACCGCGCCGTCGGCGCCCGGTGATCCTGCTCCTGGTGGTACCGCTGATCGCGGTCCTCATCCCGGAGTTCTACAACTTCGGCCACCCAGCCATCGGCGGCATGCCGTTCTTCTACTGGTGGCAGCTGGCCTGGATCGCCGGTGTCGCCGTCTGCACCGGCATTGTCTACCGCGCCACCCGGAGCACGCGGTGATCCCCCCGTTCAGCGGGCTCGAGTTCGGCATCGTGCTGGCGATGTTCGCGATCGTGACCGTGCTCGGCTTCGCCGCGACCCGCTGGCGGCGGGGGACGACGCTGGCCAGCGTCGAGGAGTGGGGGCTGGGCGGACGCCGGTTCGGGACCTGGGTGACCTGGTTCCTGCTCGGCGGTGACCTGTACACGGCCTACACGTTCGTCGCGGTGCCCGCCCTGCTGTTCGGGAGCGGCGCGATCGGCTTCTACGCGGTGCCGTACACCATCGTGGCCTGGCCGCTGGTGATGTTCGTGGCCGCGCGGATGTGGTCGGTCTGCCACGAGCACGGGTACGCCACCGCGGCCGATTTCGTCCGGGGACGGCACGGGTCCCCGGTACTCGCCCTGCTCATCGCCATCACCGGCATCGTCGCCACCCTGCCCTACATCGCGCTCCAGCTGACCGGCATCAAGGCGATTGTCGAGGCGATGGGCATCGGCGGGGACTGGCCGCTGTGGATCGCCTTCATCGTGCTGGCCGCCTACACGTTCACCTCCGGCCTGCGGGCGCCCGCGCTGATCGCGTTCGTCAAGGACATCCTCATCTACGTCGTGGTCCTCATCGCGATCATCTACATCCCGTACAAGCTGGGCGGCTACGACGTCATCTTCCACAAGGCGAACACCGCGCTCGTCCCCAAGAAGGCGAGCACCCTGCTGGCCGGCCCGCAGTACCTGGGCTACTCCACCCTGGCGCTGGGCTCGGCCCTGGCCCTGTTCCTCTACCCGCACGCGATGACCGGCGTGCTCGCGGCCAAGAGCCGGAACACGGTCAAGAAGAACATGGCCCTGCTGCCGGCCTACTCGCTGATGCTGGGCTTCATCGCGCTGCTCGGTTACATGGCGCTCGCCGCCCACGTCAAGCCGGTGGGCGGCACCGCCAAGGCCCCCGACACCACCACGATCGTCCCGGTGCTGTTCAACACCGAGTTCCCGCACTGGTTCGCCGGGCTCGCCTTCGGCGCGATCGCCATCGGCGCCCTGGTCCCGGCGGCCATCATGGCCATCGCGGCGGCGAACACGTTCGCCCGCGACATCTACCGGCCGTACATCCGGCCGACGGCCAGCGACCGCGAAGAGGGACTGGTCAGCCAGATCGCGTCGGTGGTGCTCAAGCTGGGCGCGGTCGCGGTCATCGTCGCCCTCAAGGTCTCGTTCGCCATCGAGCTCCAGCTCATCGGCGGCGTGATCATCATCGAGATCCTGCCCGCCGTCGTGTTCGGCCTCTACACGCGGTGGTTCCACCACTGGGCGCTGGTGGCCGGCTGGGTGGTCGGCATGGGCCTGTCGGTCTACATGGTCTACGTGACCCCCAGCAAGACGGCGGCGCACTTCGGCAGCGCGTCGTTCGCGTTCAGCACCTGGGGCTTCAACACCAAAGTAACCATCTGGACCGGGATCGTCGGGCTGGCCGCGAACCTGATCGTGGCCAGCGCGCTCACGCCGCTGCTCGGCCGGCTGCCGCGCGGACGGGACGAGACGAGCCCGGCCGACTACGAGGAAGCGGAGGCACCGGCGATGCCCCTCGACCCACCGGCCGCACCCGGCACGGTATGAAAGACGGTATGACCGATCAGGAGCCGACGGGCGCGGCCAAGCAGCACGGCGGGGCGCTGGCGGTCGAGGTGGCCCGCGGGCACGGCGTGACCCACATGTTCACGCTGTCCGGCGGGCACGTGTTCCCGCTCTACGACGGCGCGGTGCAGGCCGACCCGCCGCTGCCGCTGATCGACGTCCGGCACGAGCAGACCGCGGTGTTCGCGGCCGAGGCCACCGCCCGGCTGACCCGCTCCCCCGGGCTGGCCGTGGTCACGGCCGGGCCCGGGGGTGACCAACAGCGTCAGCGCGGTCACCACCGCCCACTTCAACGGGGCCCCGGTGGTGGTGCTGGGAGGCCGGGCGCCGGACTACCGCTGGGGCGCGGGCAGCCTGCAGGAGATCGATCACCCGCCGCTGCTGGCCCCGGTGACCAAGCGGGCCTGGACCGAGCACGCCACCGCGCAGGTGGCGGGGTCGGTGGACGAGGCGTTCCGGCTGGCGGGCACCCCGCACCGCGGGCCGGTGTTCCTGGACGTGTCCCTGGAGGCGATCTACGACCAGGCCGCGCCGGAGGCGCGGGCCTACGGCGGCGCGGCGGCGGCCGGCGCGGGCGTGGCCGCGCGGCCCCGGACCCCGGGGTGGTCAGCGACATCGCCGATCGGCTGGCCCGGTCCCAGCGGCCGGTGCTGGTGCTGGGGTCGGACGTGTGGCTGGACGGCGCCGAGGACGCGGCCCGGGCCTGCGCCGAAGCCTGGTCGTTGCCGGTCATCGCCAACGGCCAGGGCCGCGGCATCCTGCCCGCCGGGCACCCGCAGCTGATCACCCGGGCCCGGTCGGTGGCGTTCCGCGAAGCCGACCTGGTCGTGGTGGCCGGGGCGCCGCTGGACTTCCGGCTCGGCTACGGCCAGTTCGGGGCCGGGGACGAGAAGGCCCCGGTCGTGCACGTGGCCGACAGCCCGGGCCAGCTGGCCACCCACTGCCCGCTGGCCGCGGCGGCGGCCGGTGACCTGAGCGCGTTCTTCGCCGCGCTGAGCACCGCCCCGGTGGAGTCGGCCGACCGGGACGCCTGGCTGACCCGGCTGCAGGAGACCGCGCGGGCCGCCATCGAGGCCGACGCCCCGCTGCTGGCCAGCCAGGCCACGCCGATCCACCCGATGCGGATCTACGGCGAGCTGAACCGGGTGCTGGCCGACGACGCGGTGATCATCGGCGACGGCGGCGACTTTGTGTCGTTCGCGGGCCGGCTGGTCGAGCCGGCCCGGCCCGGGCACTGGCTGGATCCCGGCCCGTTCGGCTGCCTGGGCACCGGGCTGGGTTACGCGATCGCGGCCCGGCTGGCCCGGCCGTCGTCCCAGGTGGTGCTGATGCTCGGCGACGGCGCGGCGGGCTTCTCGCTGATGGACGTGGACACGCTGGTCCGGCACAACCTGCCCGTGGTCATGGTGTGCGGCAACAACGGCGCCTGGGGCCTGGAGAAGCACCCGATGCGCGCCCTGTACGGGTACGACGTCGCGGCCGATCTGCAGCCCGGCTGCCGGTACGACGAGGTGGTGCGGGCCCTGGGCGGGGCCGGTGAGCTGGTCACCGAGCCGGATCAGATCGGGCCCGCGCTGGCGCGGGCGTTCGCGGCTGGCGTGCCGTACCTGGTCAACGTGATCACCGACCCCGAGATCGCGTACCCGAGGTCCACTACCGGGGTCTAGTCGATGACCGCGATCAGGTCACCTTCCTGGACCACGTCACCCTCGGCCACGTTGAGCTTGGACAGCGTGCCGGGATCCTCGGCCAGGACCGGGATCTCCATCTTCATCGACTCCAGGATGACCAGGGTGTCGCCCGCGCCGATCTGCTGACCCTCGGCCGCGACCACCTTCCAGACGTTCGCGACCATCTCGGCCCGGATCTCCGCCACACCCGCTCCCTTCCTCAGCCGCCACCGAGCAGCATAGAGGCTAGGGCGCGGGCCGCGACGGCCGCCGCGCGATGATCCGCGCCAGCGCCTCCACCACCACCGGGTCGTACTCGGCCGCGGTGTCCAGGCGCAGCCGCTCCATGACGGCGGCGGCCCGGCTCACGTCGGATGAGCTGCCGACCAGATCGTCGAAGGCGTTCACGGCCCGGATGATCCGGCTGCTCAGCGGCGGCGGCCCGGTGGCGGTCCCCGCGCTGGTGCCGGCCGGACCGCGGTAGGGGTCGCTCTGACGGCGGACGATCTCGGCCACGTTGTCCAGCACGTTGGCCTGCTCGATGACCTCGGCGCCCAGTTGCGCGATCTGCCGCTGATCGGCCGGCGAGACCAGCACGGTCGCGCCGCCCGGGATGGGATCCGGCAGCGACAACTGCCCGATGTCGTGGATGAGCGCCGCGTACTGCAACTCCAGCAGTTGCGGCTCGGCCAGGCCGAGCTCGCGGCCGACGGCCACGGCCAGCCGGCTGACCCGGTCCGAGTGCCCGGCCTCCACGTAGCCGCCGATCTCGGTGACCCGGGCCAGCGCGCGGACCGTCTGCAGGTAGGTGGCCCGGATGCCGGCGTAGCGGCGGAACGCCACCTGCGTGACCAGCAGCGGGGCAATGAACACGGCCACCGCGACCAGGCCCATGGCCTCGGCGGCGAACACGATCAGCGTGGCCGAGGCGATCACGGCCACCCCCAGCGCCCACTGGACCCGCAGTTCGTCGACGAGGGTGACCCGCAGCCGGGCCCGCAGCGCGCCGGCCCGGACGGCCGCCTCCAGTACCAGCTTGAGCAGCCAGGCCAGCACGCCCAGCCCGGCCATCACCGCGAACGCCGTCCACCAGTCCCGCACCACGGCCGGGGTCCCGGCCAGCGGCCGGAACGCGAACGCGACCCCGGCCACCGCGATCAGCCGGGCCGCCATGCCGGGCAGCCGGGCCGGGCGGCCCACGGCCACGTGCGGCAGGGCCCCCAGGATCATGCCGATCCCGGTCACCGCGATCACCTGCAGCGCCGAGTGCCGGGCCGGTACCGGCCCGACCCGGATGAGCATCGCGTAGGCCAGCGCGGAGGCCGTGCCGATCGGAGCCGCTTCCCGGTCACCGGGCAGGGTGAGCCGGAGCAGCTCACCCAGGGCGATCAGGGCGGTGAACGCGATGGCCCACCGGGGCGCGGACACCCCGGTCAGCACGGTCTGCACCACGGCCACCGCCACCAGCAGGCCGGTCGCCGCGGCCAGCAGCCGGCCGCGGTAGCCGGCCGGCCGCCGGGCCCGGGTCCGCAGGCCGGGGGTCATGATCCGGCTCTGGCTCTGGCTGACGCTCACGGGAGCCTCGCGCCTCAGCGGGTGCCCATGACGCGCAGCGGCGCGGCCGGGTCGTCGTGGTCGTGGGCGGCGGCCTCGATCCGCTCACCGGGCGGCGGCACCGGCGCGTCCGGGCTCTGCCAGCCGTTCTGCTCGACCGCGGTCACCAGGGCGTCGACAAAGGCCGGGTCGAACTGCGTGCCGGAGCAACGCCGCAGCTCGGTGACGGCGTCGGCCACCGACCGGGCCCCGCGGTAGGACCGGGTGGAGGTCATGCAGTCGAAGGCGTCGGCCACGGACAGGACCCGGGCGAACTCAGGGATCTCGTCCCCGGCCAGGCCCATCGGGTAACCGCGGCCGTCGATCCGCTCGTGGTGGTGCATGATCCCGGCCAGGGCCTCGTCCAGGAAGCCGATCTCCTGGATGATCTCCAGGCCGCGCATCGGGTGCAGCTGGATCGCGGCGTACTCCTCTTCGGTCAGCTTGCCGCTCTTCTGCAGCACCTTGGTCGGAACGCCCAGCTTGCCCACGTCGTGCAGCATGCCGGCGAACCTGATCGCCTCCACCCGCTCGGGCCGCATCCCGATGGCACGGGCGATCATCACCGAGCCCTTGGACACCCGCTCGCTGTGGCCGCGGGTGTAGAAGTCCTTGGTCTCCACCGCCTGGCAGAGCACCCGCAGGGTCGCCTCGTAGGCCCGCTGCTGGTTGGCGAACTGGGCGATGGCCCAGCGCGCCACGAACAGCGGGATCAGCACCAGGACCGGGGCGAACAGCCCGACCACGCTCCACAGCGCCGCGATCAGCAGGCCGAACACGGCGTAGCCGAGGTCCGGCAGGGACAGCCGCAGGTTCAGCAGGCCCCGGCCGTCGGGGCCGCCGCTGGTCAGCCGGAGCACCACCGTGACCAGGCCGTAGTTGGCCACGATATGGGTGGCCGCGGCGCCCACGAACGGGCCGATCAGGTGCGGGAACGAGGCCCGGGCCGGGACGCCGACGGTGCCGCCGAGCGCCAGGAACACCTGCCCGGCGGCGTAGGCGCTGAGCGCGTACATGGCGCCGTTGAAGATCCGCTGCTGGATCAGGGGCACCCGGCGCAGGCTGAACGCGCTGACGAACCCGACGATGCCGGCCCCGACCGGTCCGACCAGCACCACCGAAGCCAGGGTGGCCGCGTACCCGGGTGACCAGGCCAGCCGGGACGGCAGGATCGCGGTCGGCGTCGATTCACAGACCAGGAACAGGACCGCGAGGACCGCGACCTGGGTCCACTCGATACCGGTGAACGGACCCTTCCCGACCAGAAATGCGGCCGCGGCGACCACGGCGCCAATGTAAAGCCACGTTGCCCGTGAGAGCCTGCCCAATTCCCCCCCTCACCATGGGCCAGCGACGCCGTAGATCAGACCGGACACGGTAAGCCCCAGGTGATACCTAGTCGCAGCACACCCGTGCCTCCTCCCGGACTCGGACCTGCGTGATCGGCCGAGCGGGTCACGCCAGCGTCGCAATGCTGTGGTGAGCGAGGGGTAGCCGCAGGTCGCGGCGCGTCACCGGAAATCCAGCGTAACCCGGGGAGGCACGTCCGCGTAGGCCCAAAATTTATTGTGCGCAAATAGTTCGCAGCCCCGTGCCCGGAGTGATCAAGTGGGACGCGGCAGGCATCGGGGCCGTCCGGATGGCCAGGACCGTTCAGTCGACCACTTCGATGGTGGCCCGGACCTCCTGGATCCGGACCATGACCTTGGCCCGCAGATCGGCCGGGGCGGGGTCGCAGCAACGCTGACGGATCAGCTTCTTGACCGCGTCTTCCAGACCGTACTCGCGCAGGCAGGGCCCACACTCCTCGAGGTGCTGCCGCACCTTGGCCCCGTCGGTGGTGTCCAGCTCACCGTCCAGGTACGCATAGATGCGCTCCAGCACCTCGGTACACGGCGTCTCGTGGTGCTTCCCGCAGCTCATCGGGCTTCCTCCCCGGCTTCGTCATCCGCCGCACCATTGCTGGCGGACCCAGTTCCGGACCGGACGAGGCCGCGATCGGCGGCGTAGTCCTCAAGCATGTCCCGCAACTGCCGGCGCCCCCGGTGCAGCCGGGACATCACGGTGCCGATCGGCGTTCCCATGATGTCGGCGATCTCCTTGTACGCGAAACCTTCCACGTCGGCCAGGTAGACCGCGATGCGGAAATCTTCGGGCAGGGCCTGCAGGGCCGACTTGATGTCGGAGTCGGGCAGCCCTTCCAGCGCCTCGGCCTCGGCGGACTTCAGCCCGCTGGAGGTGTGCGAGGCGGCCCGGGCGAGCTGCCAGTCCTCCACCTCCTCGGCGCCGGAACGCTGCGGCTCACGCTGCCGCTTCCGGTACGTGTTGATGAAGGTGTTGGTCAGGATGCGGAACAGCCAGGCCTTCAGGTTGGTGCCGGGCTGGAACTGGTGGAAGGAGGCGTACGCCTTGGCGAAGGTCTCCTGCACCAGGTCCTCGGCATCGGCCGGGTTACGGGTCATCCGGAGCCCAGCGGAATACAGCTGATCCAGGAACGGCAGGACGTCCTGCTCGAACCGTTGGTCACGCTGCTCTAGTGTCTCCGGGACGGGACCCACCTCCTCGGCATCCAGCCGGGCCGAATTGTGAAAACCATATGGCCGGGAGGATACATCGCTGGGGGGCTGGGGCATGCCGCCGAGGTTGACCGTCTGGCCCAGGTGCGACGCCATCGGGGTACCGGAGGCGGCCTGGGCGCCAAGGCTGAGGCCGACGGCATCCGCCGGACGTTCGCCGCATGCAACTGGCATGTGCACTGGAACACGGCGGTCGCCCACCTCATTCCGGCCCGCTGGTACCGGCGTTAAATCTGGTCTGATCCCGAGGTCAATTCCGGTCCGGGATTCCGGTTGGCATTCCGGTCCGGACGAGGGTGAAGTCCACCACAGCGGGGAACATACCCTTCGCACCCCATGCGGCAGGAAGAGGTGGCCGCAGCCACGGCAGGAGTCACGGTGAGGCCTACGGCCAACGCCACGGCCGTTGGCGATCCTGGGTCACTGTCGCCGTACTGGCGCTTTCACCAGGCGGTCGCCGAGGCGCAGCTCGCGTCCTGGCTGCCACGGGAAAGCCGCCTGCTGGCCGACATCTCGGGACCGCGAGCGCGGGCGGCCCAGATCGCGGCCGCGGCCGGCCACACCGTGCTACGGGTGGCCGGCATCCCACCCCGCCCGGCCGACCACATGGACGGCGTGCCCGCGGGCCTGGTGCCCCCGGTCCTGAACGGTGACGCCCCCGAGCCGCCGCCGTCCCGCAACGGCACCCCGCCCGGCCGGGTCGTCTGGGTGTCCTCCGATCCGGCGTCCATGTCGTTCCTGGCCGACGAGTCGGTGGACGGCGTGATCGCCGAGGACCGGACGCTGTCCATGCAACTGGCGGCCGAGAACCTGATCGCCGACATCGCCCGGGTGCTCCGCCCGGCTGGTCAGGTGCTGGCCTGCGTCGACTCGCTGGTGCTGGGGATGGCCCTGCTGGCCGAGCAGCGGCACTGGGCCGAGCTGACCGACCTGCCCCACGCGGAAGTGGTGCTCGTCCCCTGGCCCGACGGCTCGATCACGCGCTGCTTCGGGGCCGAGCAGCTGCGCGAGTTGTTCGAGGAAGCCGGGCTCAGCGTCATGTGGATCCGCCCCCGGACCGTGTTCTCCCCGTCCACCGTGGCCCACGTCCTGCGGCGCGACCCGAAAGGCCTGCGCCGCCTGGTCGAAGCCGAACTGGCCATCCGCCCCGACGAGTCGGTCGGCGTCCAGCTGATCGTCTCCGCCCGCAAACGCCGCTCCCGCTAGCCCTGGACCTGGTTGCCGGCCCAGCCCGGAACAACTGGACCACTCGCCGACGGCCGCCTTCCCATCGGCACCAGCCCCCCGTGACTGGCCGGCGCCCGGTCCGGCCAGCTAAGACCTGGCCTTGGCCACCCTGATTCTTGTTCCGGCGATGCCGAGACATGGCCGACGCCAGGGTGGTCACGCACAAGGCCACGAAACACAGACCGCTCACCAGCATCCAGGTGCCCTCCTTGAGGCTGAAGTAGCCCGTCAGGTCAAGGACGGCGACCACGCCGTAGAGGAGGCTGGCCACTGCGCCGCGCTGAGGTGTCCTCGCCCTCTGCCGACGCGAAAGCCAATCGGTCACCGTGGCTACATCGCCGCCGCCTGGGAAAGTAAACGCAACTTCTGGCGGCACGCTGCCCGGGTGCACGCCACGCCATGCTGCAGCACTGTCGGGGCACCGTTATGGCATGTGATGCCGACAGAGGGGAGGAGGCTGAATGGGACAACAAATGCCCTGCCCGAAAGCTGATAATCGAACAAGAGATCCAGCTTTGATCACTGTGGGCCATGCCGCGGTGAAAGACCACATGTGGGCATCGGGTGCATCAGAAAGCCCCCAATGTGGCATTGGGTACAAACGGGTTCGGTGCTGGCGGGGGCCCGGGTCCCTGGCGGCCCGGCCGGTCGGGCCGCTGCGCCTCGATGCGCAGGCTGGTGCTCTGGGGCCCCGGCTTGCGCCGTTCTTTCTGTTCTTCGGATTCAATGCCAGACGCGCCGCGCGGGTGGAACACCATCCATGCAGCTGAGCCAGGTAAGCCGCCCCGTCACGCACCGCCCGAGTTTCCAGCAACGCTCTTAGAACGTAGGCACAGGGACCATTGCGCACATTGCCCAGCCCGCCCGGCATCGCATCCCGGCCCGGCGCGGCCCGCCTTTGGTCGCTCCCGGGCCGGGCGGGGGGCGCGGCCTCCCTGCCAACATTGCGGGGGGTATTTCCCCGCCGCCTTTGCTTACCGTGACCGGCCGGCACCGGCCGTACTCCGGTTCCGCTCCCCTCCCGGCCCGCTCACACCGCCACCACCCGCTCCCGGACCGCGCTCCGCCCTGCGCCACCCGGCCCCGGGCCGCAACGCCCCAGAGATCACACCGGGCTCCTGATCTGCGCGGGAGACCCAGCCGCATACGAGCCGCCGGCCACTGCGACGCCTGTGGCCTTTGCGGCGGGACTTTCGGGACTGGTGTGACCGGGTTGGCTTGCTGGGCAGGGCGAGCCGCAGCTCAGGGTGGATGATGCCGAGCCCGGGCGGTCAGCGGTGGCGGCGGTCGTGTTTGGCTTGGCAGGCGACGCAGCGGGAGGCGTCGGGGCGGGCTTCCAGGCGGCCGTCGGGGACCGGCTTGCGGCAGTCGACGCAGAGACCGTAGGTGCCCTCGCTCATCCGGCCCAGGGCGGCCAGGACGTTGCCGCGTTGCTGCTGGGCCGAATGCAGGACCGCCTCGGTCCGGTCGGTCTCGGACAGGTTGGCGCCGGCGTCGGCCGGGTCGAAGTCGAGGGAGCCGGCCCGGCCGTTGCCGGGGGCCTCCCCCTTGAGCACGGCGATCGACCGGTCCAGGCCGTCGAGCATCTCCTGCAGGCGCTTACGCGAGACTACGGTGTCCACGGCAGCATCCGTCTCCTGTCCGCCCGCTCGAGGCCGGGCTGTCATGCGATCCCGGGCTCAACCTCTTCAGTCACGGGAGCAATGAGGTCTGGCCCGTCGTTGCGCACCGAGTTGACGGCGGTCGACACCGGGCGGGTCTCCAGCGCGTCGGCCGCGGCCGGGGCCATCGCGTGCAGGAGCCGGCCGGCGTCGGCGGGGGCCGGATCCAGCCATTCGGTCCAGTGGTCCGGGCTGATCACCATGGGCATCCGGTCGTGCACCCAGCCCACCTCGTCGGTGGCGGTGGTGGTGATGATGGTCGCGGTCCACAGCCAGGCCTTGGGGTGGTCAGACGGCAGGCTCTGGTCCCGCCACAGCTCGTACAGGCCCGCGAAGGCCATGCCGGCGCCGTCGGCCCGGTGGATGAAGTACGGCTGCTTGCGGGGCTTGCCGCCATCGGGGCTGGCCAGCGTGCGCCACTCGTAGTAGCCGTCGGCCGGGATCAGGCAGCGGCGGCGGGCAAAGGCGCTGCGGAACGAGGGCTTGGCCGTGACCGTCTCGGCCCGCGCGTTGATCAGGCGGCCCGCGCCGGACAGGTCCTTGGCCCAGGACGGGATCAGGCCCCAGCGCACCGCGTGCAGTTCCCGGGCCGGCGGGCCGTCGCGCTGGTCGCGGGGCGCGCGGGTCATCACCGCGTAGATGCTGTCGGTCGGGGCCACGTTCCAGTCCAGCGCGAGTTCGCTGGTCACCTCGTCGCGTTCCACACCGAACTCATCGATGAGCGCCTGGCGCTCACGCGCAGAGACGAATCGCCCGCACATGCCCCAAATCCCGATTGGTAAGCCATCACCTGAAGTAGCGGTAATGCGCCGTTTCATTACCGGAATGGCGATTGGCCAAACCCGGAACCGGATCCGGCCACCTGATGACCGGGTCATGGCCAGCCCGTGAACCGGGCCCGGCCGCGCCCCGGGTCCGCCACCCCGGCGGCCTGCGCGCAAACCGCTAAAGTCACGGTATGCGATGCGACACGGCACGACAGGAGCCGGAGCACTGAGCCCACGCTCCCGCGCCGACCTGGACGAGGACGACATCCGGGTCCGCCCGGGCCGGGGCACGAGGCCGCGGACACGCCGCCGCCCGGCCCACGAGGGCGCGCCGGAAGGCTTCGTGACCAGCATCGACCGGGGCCGGTACGGATGCCTGACCGACGGCCGGACCATCACCGCCATGAAGGCCCGCGAGCTGGGACGGCGCAGCGTCGCGGTCGGGGACCGGGTGATCCTGGCCGGCGACGTGTCCGGCGATCCGGGCACGCTGGCCCGGATCGTCCGCATCCAGCCGCGGACCTCGACGCTGCGGCGTTCGGCCGACGACACCGATCCGATCGAGCGGGTCATCGTGGCCAACGCCGAGCAACTGGTGATCGTGTGCGCGCTGGCCGAGCCGCCGCCCCGGCTGCGGTTCGTGGACCGCTGCCTGGTCGCCGCCTACGACGCCGGGATCAGCCCGATGCTGGCCCTGACCAAGGCCGACCTGGCCGGCCCGGATGCGGTGCTGGCGGTCTACGCCCCGCTCGGGCTGCCCTACTACGTGACCCGTCCCCCGCTGGACGAAGAACAACTGGGCGGGCTGCGCACGGCGCTGGACGGCCGCATCAGCGTGCTCATCGGGCAGTCCGGAGTGGGCAAGTCCACGCTGGTCAACGCGCTGGTGCCGGACGCCGACCGGGTGACCGGCATAGTCAACCCGGTGACCGGCCGGGGGCGGCACACGTCGTCTTCGGCGGTGGCGCTGCCGCTGCCGGACGGCGGCTGGATCATCGACACCCCCGGGCTGCGCGGCTTTGGCCTGGGGGGCGTCACCCCCGAGCGGCTGCTGGCGGCCTTCCCCGACCTGGCCGAGGGAACCGAGGACTGCCCGTCCGGCGACGATCACCTGGGCCCGGACTGCGGGCTGGACGCCTGGGCCGCCGAACACGGGGCCGAGGCCCGGCTGGACTCGCTGCGACGGCTCCTCAGCAGCCGCGACACCGAGAACGCCTGAGCCTGAAGTGACCCGCGTGGTGGCAGAGGCGCGCGGGGTGCGAGAGGCACGCGGGTGCGCTGGGGTGGAAGTGACGGCTGGGGCTGGAGGGGTGTCAGGGGTTTGTCGGCGTCAGGGGTCGAGGTCGACGGTGCCGCCGCTGCGCCAGTAGAGGCCGGCCTGGCGGGACATGAAACCCTCGTCGACCAGGTAGCGGCGCAGGACGGTGTGGTCGTCGCAGAGCTGGCGGAGCACGTCGTCGACCACGGCTTCCGGGTAGCGCAGGCCGGGTTCGAAGGCCTGGGCCACGCAGTCCAGCAGCAGCCGGCGCCGGGCCGGGCGGGACGGCATGGCGATAATCCGGCCATCCCGGACGAACGGACGGCACTGCTCGTCCAGGCCCAGCCGGGCCGCTACCCGGCCGGCCGCGTCCCCCGCTCTCCCCAGGCTGACTTCGCCCATCTGCCAAGTGTGCCCCCTGCGCCGCGCCGGCGCTCGCCTGGTCACCAGACTCGCCGAAGCGATAGCGTGCTGGGCGTGCCCCGCTATGACGACGACCTGCGTTTCGCGCACGTCCTCGCCGACGCGGCCGACGACATCACCACCCGGCGCTTCCGGGCGCTGAATCTCGAGGTCGAGACCAAGCCCGATCTGACCCCGGTCACCGATGCCGACCGCGCGGCCGAAGACTCCCTGCGCAACGTGCTGCGCCGGTCCCGGCCCCGCGACGCCGTGCTGGGCGAGGAGTTCGGCCGGGCCGGGCACGGCCCGCGCTGCTGGGTCATCGACCCGATCGACGGGACCAAGAACTTCATCCGCGGCGTCCCGGTCTGGGCCACGCTGATCGGCCTGATGGACGGCGACGAGGTCACCGTGGGCGTGGTCTCCGCGCCCGCGCTGGGCCGGCGCTGGTGGGCGGCGGTGGGCGGCGGCGCCTGGACCGGGCGCAGCCTGACCAAGGCCACCCGGTGCACGGTGTCCGGGGTCAGCCAGCTGGGCGACGCCTCGCTGTCCTACTCCAGCCTGGGCGGCTGGGCCGACCGGAACCGGATCGAGGGGTTCCTGGGCTTGACCCAGTCGGTGTGGCGGAGCCGGGCCTACGGCGACTTCTGGTCGCACGTGCTGGTGGCCGAGGGCGCCGTGGACGTGTCGGCCGAGCCCGAAGTCAGCCTGTGGGACATTGCCGCGCTCCAGGTCATCGTGGAGGAAGCGGGCGGCCGGTTCACCGACATCGACGGCGCGCGCACGCCGGACGGCGGCAGCATCGTCTGTACCAACGGGCGGCTGCACGACGAGGTCCTGGCCCGCATCAAGCCCAGCGCCTGAACCGGGCCGGAAACCCTCTAATACCGCTCTGAGCTGGTCAAATATCGCTTACCGGGCAACCCGTGACGTCCCGGGCCACCCTCTTGCCCGCGGTCGGCCCAGCACCGATGCTGGTCCAAACGGCGATCACAAGTTCACCAAGCCTCGCCGGGGTCTGCGGCCGCTTCCGGCACCTGGTGGTGGTGGACGGGACCGAGGTGGCCGGCCTGCTGTCGATGCGGGACATCGTGCGCTGCTGGTCAGCGGTACCGGCCCAGGCGGGGCCGGGCGAGGCCGAACCACGCACGCGGGCGGCAGCCCGTTAAAGCGGAAAGAGCGGGACGACACACCCCCGCGGGATTACCGCCCGGACGGGCTGGGGATGCCTCCGACGGCAGCTCCGCAGGGGGAGCAGCACGGGGGGAGAAGGCTCGTTGCAGGTTCTGTCTGGTGTGCCCGCGCGGCTCGCGGGCGGCGTTCCGGCCGCTCGGCACCTCGGGGACGTCCAGCGACAACCCCTGCTCCACCGGCACGCCGGGGCAGATCTTCAACCCCGGGTCCGGTCGGGGGTGCCGGACCTGGCCGCGCTGACGGCCGACTTCGGCCGCCGGTGACCAGCACCCGCTGAACTGGCGGCCGGCCAGGCGAGCGACCGGGGCCCAACACCCGAGGGGCCCCGGTCGCTCCCGTCTGGGGGTCGCCGGCCGAACCCGCCACCCGGCTCCGTGACCTTCAATATCTTGTTATGAATTTGAACGTCGATTACCGGGAGTGAGCGATGGCCTCTGACGCCGACATGCGGGCGCACCTGGAGCGGCTGCCACCGGGTCACCCGTCCTCGCCCTGGGACGCGGACGGCCGGCGCCGGCCGCCGCCGCCGTGGCTGGAGGAGCTGGAACTGCCGCTGCCCGGCCACTGGCCCGGCGGGCCGGACCCGGCAATACCAGCGGCCAGCGCTTCAGCCAGCGAAAACTTAGAAAAATGATGCGCGCACGGGAACCAGCCGACCCGTGCGCCACGTCATAGTGTTGCCGGTGGCCAGAGGGCCGGGCAGGCGATTCCCATCCTCGCCAGCCCGGCCCCCGCACTTTTCCGGATCTTTCGCCCCATCCGGGAAAGTGGGCGGACCCGGGCCGGACGGCCGTCAGCTCGAGTGGCCGCGGCCGGTCGCGCTGGGCCTGGCCGACGGCGACGCAGCGCCGGCACGGTCTCGCGCGGCGAACAGCCTGGAGCGGCCGAGCTGTACGGCTGGCGCCGGCTGCCCGGCCTGCTGGCCGCGGTCATGCACGCCCGCGACCGGACGGGGACCTGGAGGTTGGTGGTCACCCGGGCCCGCGGCCCAGGTCCGGGTCCGGCGGCCGCTGCGGTGGGACCCCCTGCCCTGGTGAGGCTTCCGATTCGCTGCGACCCGGCCGGAGTGAGACCGTAGACAGGTGAACGGCGAACGCGCGGAACGCCATCTGCGCCTGGCCGCCGAGGCGGGGCTGCGGCGCTCCCGAACGCTGCCCGATTACGGCACCGCCCCCAACCTGCGGGCCGTGTTCACCGACTGCATCGCCCGGCTCAACGGGGTGGCGGCCGCGCTGACCGCGGTCGGCGCGCTCGACGCGGACCGGGCCGACGAGATCCTGCTGCAGTTCCAGGCCGCGCTGGCCGTGCGGCACCGGCTGCACCCGCAGACCGCGGGCCCGCTGCTGCGCTCGGCCCGGCCCCGGCCGGTCACGGTGGGCGGCCCGGCCGCCACCGCCACGGCACCCGGGCCGGAGACGGCCGCGCCGTGGCGGGTGTGGCCGGTGGGCCGGATGCTGCCGTTCCGGGACGAGTTCGTGGCCGGGGAGCTGTACGTGCTGTCGCTGCTGGTCACCGCGGAACGGGCCCAGGCCCTGGCCGTGGCCCCGATGCGCCCGGCCTCGCCGGGCTCGGGCCGGCACACCGCCGTCCCGCTGCCGCTGGAGACGGCCACCGCCCGCGACGACCGGGGCACCAGCTACCAGGTGATGGTGTACGGCGGCGGGGACGGCCAGCACTGGCAGGGCCACCTCGACATCGACCGGCCCCGCCCGCCGGGGCCACGTGGCTCGAGCTGGCCATCGGCGACGCCTCACTCCAGCTGCGCATCGACCTGACCGCCCCGGTCCCGCCCGCCGACGTGACCGTCCGGCCGCAGGACCGCCAGCCCGGCGAGCAGCTGCTGGAGCACGTGGCCCAGCAGATCCTGGTCACCACCGACCGGCGGCCGGGCGACACCCGGCGGCAGGCCTACGCCCTCGGCGACGTGGTGGCGGGCCTGGAGGCGGCCGGAGCCCTGTCCCCGTTCAGCCCGGTGCCCGGCCACCTGGCCATGATCTGCGAACGGCTCGGCATCGACGGCCACGGCCTGGTCGCCGCTCCCACCGCTGACCTGCCGCCACCCTGGTTCGGCGTGCTGTCCTGGTACGGCCGGCGGCACCGGCCGCCCGTGCACGACGGCACGGCCAGCGCGGGGATCCTGCTGCCCGACGTGGACGGCGCCC
This sequence comes from uncultured Actinomycetes bacterium, assembly GCA_963828445.1. Taxonomy (GTDB): domain Bacteria; phylum Actinomycetota; class Actinomycetes; order Streptosporangiales; family Streptosporangiaceae; genus Bog-532. The sequence continues at coordinate 30,320 of CAWHFP010000009.1, read as the reverse complement.
GGGTCATGGTGGGCGGCCTGCACACCCGGGACGGCCAGACCCAGCTGCACGTGGTGGTGGGCCGGGAGCGGCCGGGCCGGCTGGTCGTCGACGCCGGGCCCCTGTCCCACCAGGGCTTCTGCTGCTGGCTGCGCGACGACGGCGGCCAGTGGCACGTGGCCGTGCCCGGGTCCTGGAGCAGCAGCGGCCACGAGGTCACCGGCTCGCTGCAGGTGCTGCCGCCGCTGGGCCGGGACACCACCCGGGTCACCCTGCTGGCCAGCACGCTGACCAGCCAGGTCCGGGCCGAGCTGCCCCTGCACTGGTGGGCCGCGCCGTGACCGGCCCGGACGGCGGGGCCTGGTGGCGGGCCCTGCCCGCGGCCGAGACCTGGGTGCCGTGCGGCACCGGCACCCACCCGCTGCGCTGGGCGGACGGGCAGCTCAGCCTGCCCGGCCACGGCGACCCCGAAGCCGAGGCGGTGCTGGCCGCCCTGGGCGGGGAGAAGGCGGCCTGCCTGGAGGTGGCCGACGCCTGGCACCGGCACGCGGCCGACCTGGCCATGCTCTCGGTCGGGCCCCGGGCCCCCGACGACGACGTGAAGGTCAGCTGGGAGGACGTGCAGGAGTTCCGCGAGAACCGGCTGGGCCGCAAGTACGCGCGGCGGATGCCCGGGGCCGGGCTGGCCGCGCCGCAGCCCGGCCGGGCTCCCGGGCGGCCCATGAGCCGGCCGATGATCCCCGCGAGCATGATGGGCGGCTCCGGCGTGGGCCCGTCACCGGAACTGGAGCGGCTGCGCACCGAACGCCTGGAAATGCTGATGCTGCTCGCGCTGGGGCCCGCGTTCCAGCTGGCGCTGGCGGGGACGGTCGCGGCCAGCTTCGCGCCCGGCGGGTCCCGGGTGGCCGAGGTGCCGGACCACCGGCCCGAGCTGGAGGTCGCGCTGGCCGGACGGCTGGCCCTGGCCGCCGAAGCCTGGCTGGGGGTGGACCCGGACCTGGTCGACGTCCGCCTGCCCGCGGGCACCCAGGGCTGGGGGGAACTGGAGCTGGCCGGCCCCCGCCTGCACGCCGTCCTGCCGGTGGCCTGGCTGGCCACGGTCTGGGCCCCCGGGCTGGCCCTGGTCGGCCGGCACCTGGTCGTCGCGGTTGAGCAGGCCGCCTACCCCGAGGCCACCGTGCTGGCCGTGGCCGCCCCGGGCCGGGACCCGGTGCGGCTCACCGTACGGGCCACCGGCGCCGACCCCGCACACTGGGAGATAGACGGCGGGGCCGAGCACAGGGAGGAATCGAACCCGTGAGCGTGGACGAGGAACCGGCGATCTCCATCCCCGGGCCGGCCGGAGACTCCGATCCGACGGTGGCCGCGCTGACGGTGGCGGTGGCGGCCCGGGTGCCGGTGCTGCTGTGGGGTGCGCCGGGCACCGGGAAGACGTCGGCCATCCGCGCCCTGGCCGCGGCGGCCGGGCTGCCGTGCGAGACCGTGATCGCCTCGATCCGGGAGCCGTCGGACTTCGCGGGCCTGCCGGTGGTGGTGGGCCAGGGGGTCCGGTTCGCGCCCCCGGCCTGGGCCCAGCGGCTGGCCGCCGAAGGCCGCGGGCTGTTGTTCCTGGACGAGCTGAGCACCGCCCCGCCCGCGGTCCAGGCCGCGCTGCTGCGGGTGGTGCTGGAGCGGGTCGTGGGCGACCTCGAACTTCCCGACGAGGTGGCCGTGGTGGCGGCGGCCAACCCGCCCGAGCAGGCCGCCGACGGGTGGGACCTGTCGGCGCCGCTGGCCAACCGGCTCTGCCACCTGACCTGGGAGATCAACCCGCGGGTGGTGGCCGACGGGCTGGCCGGCGGCTGGGCCCCGCCGCAGGTGCCCGAGCTGGCCGGGGACTGGGACGCCGAGGAGATCCTGGCCCGCGGCCTGATCGCCGCCTTCCTGCGGGTCCGGCCCGCGCTGGCCTGCGCGCCACCGGCCGACCCGGCCTCGGCCGGGCGGGGCTGGCCCAGCCCCCGCACCTGGGAGATGACGGCCCGGCTGTGGGCGGCGGCGGGCGCGGCCGGAGCCGGCGGTGAGACCCGGTCCGCGCTGGTCCGGGGCTGCGTCGGCGACGGCGCGGGCGCCGAGCTGCTGACCTGGCTGGCCGAGATGGACCTGCCCGACCCCGAGGAAGTGCTGGCCGACCCGGACGGCTTCACCCTGCCCGAACGGGCCGACCGGGCCTACGCCGCGCTGGCCGCGGTCACCGCGGCCGTGGCCGCCGACCTCACGCCGGAACGCTGGGCCGCCGGGTGGCGGGTGCTGGCCGCCGCGGCCGCCCGGACCCCGGACGTGGCCGCGGCCGCGGCCCGGGTGCTGGCCCGGCACCGGCCGCCCGAGGCCACGCTGCCGCCGGAGATCAAGTTGTTCGCGCCGGTCCTGCGCGACGCGGGCCTGCTCGGGCCATGACCGCGCCCATTCCGGGGCTGGCCGGGGCCCGGCTGTGGGCGGCGGCCCGGTTCCCCTACCTGGCCACCGGGATCTTCGCCACCCAGGTGACGGCGGCGCCCGGCTCGTCCTCGGTGGCGGTCGACGAGCACTGGCGGCTGCGGGCCGACCCGGACCTGACCGCCCAGTGGACGGCGCCCCAGTTCGGCAGCGTGCTCGTGCACCACGTCTGCCACCTGCTGCGGGAACACGCCGACCGGGCCCGGGCCCTGGGCATCCGGCCCGAGGACGCCCCGGCCTGGACCCGGGCCGCCGACGCCGAGATCAACGACGACCTGATCCCGGCCGGCCTCGACCTGCCCGGCGACCCGGTGCTGCCGCACCACCTGGGCGCGCAGCCGGGCGGCCTGGCCGAGCAGTACTTCCACCCGGCCCCGGACCCGAGCGATGGCGACGGCGCCGGGGATGGGGACTGTGGCAGCGGCGCCGACGGCCAGGCCCGGGCCGGCGACAGCGACCGGCCACCAGACGGCGACGGCGGCCTGCCCGGCTGGCAGGGTGACCTGCTGCGGCGTCAGGTCGCCAGCGAGATCGTGCGGCACGGCCGGGAGGCCGGGACCGTGCCCGCCGGGCTGGCCCGGTGGGCCCAGCAGACGCTGTCCCCGGTGGTCAACTGGCGCACGCTGCTGGCCGCCGAGCTGCGCCGGGCCGTGGCCGACCGGGCCGGAGCGGCCGACTACTCCTACCGCCGCCCGTCCCGGCGGGCCGCCGCCGTCGGCGGCGTGGTGCTGCCCGCGCTGCGGCGCCCGATCCCGGACGTCGCCGTGGTCTGCGACACCTCCGGCAGCATGACCGAGGACCTGCTGGCCATGGTGCTGGCCGAGGTGGAAGGGCTGCTGCGCGCGCTGGGGGTCAGCCGCCAGCTGCGCGTGCTGGCCTGCGACACCGCCGTGGCCCCGGCCCAGCGGGTGTCGTCGGCCCGGCAGGTGGAGCTGGTCGGCGGCGGGGGCACCGACATGGGCGCGGGCATCACCGCGGCCGCGGCCCTGCGGCCCCGCCCGTCGATCACGGTCGTGCTCACCGACGGGTTCACCCCCTGGCCGGGGCAGGCGCCCAAGGGCATCCGGGTGCTGATCGCCCTGCTCGGCGACCACTCCCCCGACGCCCCGGCCTGGGCCCGCTCGGTCCGCGTCCCCACCGGCGGCTGACCGCCCTGGGTCACAGCCCGGGTATGTGAGCAGAAACGGCGGGCCGACGGGAGTTCAGACGGCGGGGGCGCCGGGAGTTGAGGCGGCGGGCGGCCGGGAATCAGGACGCGGGAAGGGTCTAGCCGGGGTCCAGGGCCTGGCGGCGGCGGTTGAGGAAGGCGCGCTCGGCGGTGTTCTCGGTGCCGGCCATGGCGGCCTGGTAGGCCTGGCCGGCCTCCTCAACCCGGCCCAGCCGCCGCAGCAGGTCGGCCCGGACGGCGTGGAACACGTGATACCGGTCCAGGTCCAGCTGGTCGACCAGGGCCAGGGCCGGGCCGGGACCGTCCACCTCGGCCACCGCGACCGCCCGGTGCAGCGCCACCACCGGGCTCGGCGTGCAGGCCAGCAGCTGGTCGTACAGGGCCACGATCTGGTCCCAGGCGGTGGCGGCCGCGCTGGCCGCGTCGCTGTGGACCGCGTTGATCGCGGCCTGGAGCTGGTACGGCCCGGGCTGGTTGCGCCGCAGGCAGCGGCGCACCAGGTCCTGGCCTTCGGTGATCTGGGCGCGGTCCCAGCGGGCCCGGTCCTGCTCGTCCAGCGGGATCAGCGCCCCGTCGGGCCCGGTCCGGGCCGCCCGGCGCGCGTCGGTCAGCAGCATCAGCGCCAGCAGCCCCAGGACCTCCGGCTCGTCCGGCATCAGCTCGGCCAGCAGCCGCCCGAGCCGGATGGCCTCGGCGCACAGCCCGGCCCGGGTCAGCTCGTCACCGGCGCTGGCCAGGTAGCCCTCGTTGAAGATCAGGTACACCACGGCCAGCACCGTCCGGCGGCGTTCGGGCAGGTCGGCGTCGCGGGGCAGCCGGTACGGGATGCGCGCGTCCCGGATCTTGGCCTTGGCCCGGACCAGCCGCTGGGCCATGGTGGCCTCCGGGACCAGGAACGCCCGGGCTATCTGCTCGGTGGACAGCCCGCCCAGCAGGCGCAGGGTCAGCGCCACCTGGGCGGTGGGGGCCAGGGCCGGGTGGCAGCAGGTGAAGATGAGCCGCAGCCGGTCGTCGCGCACCGGGCCCTCCCGCTCTGACTGGCCGGCTGGCGGCTTCGGCCGCCGCCGCGGCCTGCGTGGCCTGGAGCTGGACCGCCTGCGCCTGGCGGTCGTTACGGGACGACTCCCGGCGCAGGCGGTCGATGGCCCGGTTCCGGGCCGTGGTGATGATCCAGCCCGCCGGGCTGGGCGGCAGGCCGGTGGCCGGCCAGCGCTGGACGGCGACGGCGAACGCGTCCTGTACCGCTTCCTCGGCCACGTCGATGTCGCCGAACACCCCGGTCAGCACGGCGACCGCGCGGCCGTACTCGGCCCGGAACACGGCCTCGACGTGGCCGGCTCGGCGCCGGCGGCTCCGGCCGCCGCCCCGGCGCTGGTCACGCGTCCGCGTCCCCCTGGAACGGCCGGACCTCCATGGTCAGGCCGGTGATCTCGGCGTACCGGCGGGCCCAGGCCAGCGCGGCGTCCAGGTCGGGCGCCTTGATGATCGTGACCCCGCCCAGGTACTCCTTGCCCTCGGCGAACGGCCCGTCGGTGACGATCACGTCGTCGCCCTGGGCCCGCAGCACGGTGGCGGTCTCCGGGGCGTGCAGCCCCTGGCCGAACACCCAGGCGTTCTGGTCCTGCAGCTCGCGCCGCAGGACGCCGAGCTTCTCCATGACCGGCCCGAGCACCTCGGGGGGCGGAATCGGGCCCTCGGGCTGGTACATGCTGAGCAGGTACTGCTTCATGGTGTGCTCCTTCGCTGGCAGCTGGCCTCTCAACCTCTACACGAACCGGCGGCAAACAAATCGACAGGCCGGCCGGGCCGGGCCACAATTCTTTTTCATGGCTGAGTTGCAGCAGCTGCGGGCCGACCACGCCGACGCGGTGCTGGCCTTCGAGCGGGCCAACCGGGCCTGGTTCGCGGCCTCGATATCCGACCGCGGCGACCAGTACTTCGAACGCTTCCCGGACGGGTTCCGGGCCCTGCTGGCCGACCAGGACGCGGGCCAGGGCGCCTACTACGTGCTGGTCGCCCCGGACGGGTCGGTCCTGGGCCGGTTCAACTTGTTCCTGGACGCCGGAGCCGGGGACGGGGTGGCCAACCTCGGCTACCGGGTCGCCCAGCACGTGGCCGGCCAGGGCGTGGCCACCGCCGCGGTCCGGGAACTGTGCCCGCTGGCCGCGTCCCGGCACGGGCTGCACACGCTGCGGGCCGCCACCTCGAACGGCAACGTCGCGTCCCAGCGGGTGCTGATCAAGGCCGGCTTCAAACCGGCCGGGCCCGCGGACCCGGCCGACGTGGGCGGCAAGCCGGGCATCTGGTTCGAGCGGGCGGTCAGGTGACTAATCCGGCCAGGTGCACGGCGGCGTACCGGAGCAGGGCGCGGACGGCGACGTCGGCCACCAGGCCCGGGTCGGGGCCCGGCGGCTCGGGTGGCTCGGGTGGCTCGGCCACTTCGTGCAGGACCGGCGCGGCCAGCAGGGCCGGGCAGGGCGGGCGGCACGGGGACCGGTAGACCCCGGACACGGTGAGGGTGGCGCTGTGCTCACCGGCGGCGGCCAGCGTGATGTCGGCGTCCAGGACCGGGAACAGCCCGGCCACCTCGCCGCTGGTCTCCCAGCGCAGGCCGACGGTGACGCTGTCCCGGCGTTCGACCGGGGGCAGGTACCTGACCCGGGCCAGCCCGGCGCTGGCCCCCGCGTTCGGCGCCACCCCCGGCTGGCCCGCCAGGCCCTCCGCGTACGCCGCCCGCGACGCGTCGGCGAGAGCGCGGCCGCTGGTCAACGTGACCAGCCGGGGCCGCGCCACCCCGAACGGGACGTCCAGCAGGACGTCGTGGGCGACGAACATCCTCAGAGGGTGACATCCCGTCTGACCCGGCAGCCAGGGACCAACGTCACTAGCGGCGACCCGATTCGACGGTGCTGACCCATCCGGGCTGGTCAACCCGGGCTGGCCAGTCCGGGCTGGTCAGGACGCAAATGGTGACCATCGCCGCGGAAAGGAACGTCGGTGGCCCATGGCAAGCTGGGAGGGTGCAGGAGACCGGCGTGGACGTGGTGACGAGGCTGCGCCAGGCCGGGGTGGGCCGCGGGGAGCTGATCGGCCTGGCCGTGGCGCCCGGGGTCGCGCTGGGCCTGGCCACCGCGTCGCAGGCGTGGGCCGAACGGCCGGGGCCGGGGCCGGGGCTGGGGCCGGACCTGGCCGCCGAGGTGGCCCGGATCGACCGGGAGCTGCGGCCCCGCTGGGTGGTCTGGTCGGGAGAAACGGCCACCACCCTGATCGCCGGGCGGGCCCCCGGCGATCAGGTCCGGCTGGCCACCTGCTGGGACATCGCGGCCGTGCACCGGCTGCTGTTCGGCGGCTGGCCGGCCGGGCCCGCCCTGGCCTGGGCCCGGTTGCACCCCCGCGAGCTGGCCACCCTGCCCGCCAGCGGGCCCCCGAACCTGTTCGCCCAGGGCGACGGCGGGGACCCGGGCGAGCCCATCGGCCCCAGCGGGCACATCCGCCCCGAGTGGGCCGACGGTGACTGGCGGGCCAGCCCCGAGCGGGTGGCCCGGTGGGCCGGGCTGGCCCGGGCCGCGGCCGTGCTCCAGCAGGACGCGCTGGCCGCCCTGGACGACCGGCCCATGGCCCCGGCCACCGCCCGCTCGGAGTCCGCGGCCGAACTGCTGTGCGCCGAGCTGTCCGCCGACGGCCTGCCCATGAGCCGGGTCGCGGCCGAGCAGGTGCTGGCCTCCTTCATCGGGCCGCGGCCCCGGGACGAGGCCGAGGCGGCCCGCAACCGGGCCGCCCGGGACGCCGAGGTGCTCCGGCACGCGCCGGACGGCGCCCCGGCCGACCTGCGCAGCCCGGCCCAGGTCAAGGCGCTGCTGGCCGCGATCGGGGTCGACGTGCCGGACACCCGGGCCTGGCGGCTGAAGGCCCTGAGCGAGGCCCATCCGCTGGTCGCGGCGCTGCTGGAGTGGCGCAAGGCCGAGCGGATCGCCACCACCTACGGCTACGGCTGGCTGGACCAGCACCTCGGCCCCGACGACCGGCTGCGCGGCGCCTGGACCGGGTCGGACGGGGCCGCGGGCCGGATGACCGCGTCCGGCGGGCTGCACAACATGCCCGCCGCCATGCGCCAGGCGGTGGTGGCCGGGCCCGGGCACGTGTTCGTCCGGGCCGACCTGGGCCAGATCGAGCCGCGGGTGCTGGCCGCGGTGGCCGGAGACCGGGCCCTGGCCGCCGCGACCCGGGCCGACGACCTGTACGCGCCGGTCGCGGCCGAGCTGGGGGTGGACCGGCCCACGGCCAAGGTGGCCGTGCTGGGCGCCATGTACGGGCAGACCACCGGGCACGGCGCCCAGGCCCTGCGGCGGCTGAAGCAGGCCTACCCGGTGGCCATGGCCTACCTGGAGAACGGCGACCGGTCCGGCCAGCGCCGCCGCGACGTGCGCACCTACGGCGGCCGGCTGGTGTCCATGGCCGACCCCAAGGGCAACGACAGCCCGGCCCGGGCCGCGGCCCGGGGCCGGTACGGCCGCAACGCCCTCATCCAGGGCGCGGCCGCCGAGCTGTTCAAGATGTGGGCCGTGACCGTCCGGGCCCGGGCCGGAGCGGGCAGCCGCATCGTGCTCTGCCTGCACGACGAGCTGCTGGTGCACACCCCGGCCGGCCAGGGCCCGGCCATGGCCCAGCTGGTCGACGACTGCCTGCAGGAAGCGGCCCGGCGCTGGGCCCCGGGCACCGCGGTCCGGTTCCTGTCGGACACCAGCGTGGTGGAGCGCTGGTCCGACGCGAAATGAGCCCGGCCTGGACCGGGACGCCCACCACGCAGCCTTCGATATTCCTATGGAAGGTCACGGGGCAGGCGTACCCGGCATCAGGCCGGAGCCCGGGTGGCTACTGGCCCAGCAGCCAGTGATCGGGAGTGATCAGGTCGCGGGCCTGGGCCGGGCCCCACGACCCCTGCGGGTAGGGGGCGACCGGCGGCGGGGTGTTCAGCAGCGGCGCCGCCACGTCCCAGACCGCGGCCAGGCCGTCCGGCCGGGTGAACAGGGAGCGGTCGCCGATGATCACGTCGTGGATCAGCCGCACGTAGGGCGGCAGCGGGTCGGCCCCGTCCAGGCCGGCCAGCGGGATCGCGGCCCTGGCTCCCTCGGTGATCAGGGCCGGGCCCGGCTTCTTGGCCACCAGCAGCACGTCGATCTCGCCGTCGCCGGACAGCGAGAACGACAGCACGTTGGAGTCGGCCTCCACCTTGCCGGCCAGCGGGCCGTCGGGCTCGCGCAAGATGATGCTGACCACCTGCTTCGACTCGGCCAGCCGCTTGCCGGTGCGCAGGTAGAACGGCACCCCGCGCCAGCGGTCGTTGTCGATCCAGAGCCGGGCCGCCACGAACGTGTTCTGGTTCGACTTGGGGTCGATCCCCTGGACGTCGCGGTAGCCCTCGTACTGGCCGAGCACGACCTCCTTGGGGTCGATGGGCCGGAAGCAGCGGATCACTTCCTCCCGCGCGGCCTGCAGGTCGTCGGCGTCCAGGCTGGCCGGCGGCTCCATGGCCACCTCGGCGGCCACCTGGAACAGGTGGGTGACCAGCATGTCCAGCACCGCGCCGGTGGCGTCGTAGAACCCGGCCCGGTCGTCGATGTTGAGCGTTTCCGGCACGTCGATCTGGACGGATTCGATGTGCTCCTTGCTCCACATGGCCGCGAACAGCCCGTTGGCGAAGCGGAGCACGTGCAGGTCCTGGGTGGCTTCCTTACCCAGGAAGTGGTCGATCCGGTAGACCTGCGACTCGTCCAGCACCGAGTGGACGACCCGGTCGAGTTCGGTGAAGTTCTGCTGCGAGGTGCCGAACGGCTTCTCGTAGACCACCCGGGCGTCCTTGGCCAGGCCGTGCTGGCCCAGCGCCTGGGTCAGCTCGGTGAAGGCCACCGGCGGCACGGCCAGGTAGTGGACCAGCTGCGGGCTGCCGCCCAGCCGTTCCTTGGCCTTGGCCAGGTCGTCCAGCAGGCTGCCGGGGTCGTCGGTGTTGAAACCGCCGCCGGCGAAGTACACCCGCTGGGAGAAGTCCTGCCACTGGGACGGCTCGGGCTTGGGCCCGAACTCCTCCAGCACGTCGTGGAAGTGGGCCCGGAAGTCCTCGTGGGCCACGTCGCCGCGGCCGTTGCCGACCAGCAGCCACTCCTGGGGCAGGAGGTGCTCCAGCCACAGCTTGTAGAAGGCGGGCAGCACCATGCGCTTGGCGAGATCGCCAGTGGCGCCGAACAGCACGAAAATGGTCGGGCCCGGGTCCGGGCTGGCTGAAGAGCCGGTGGAGGAACCGGCTGTCGAGGCACTCGTCTGGGTCGCCATGCTCCATAACCTAGTGAGCCACCCTTGTCACGCAACTCTCGGGTGGCAAAGGTGGAGGGTATGGGCCTTATGAGCACTGACCGAGCCTCGGCCGCGGCCGCCGTGGCGACCCGGATGGCCGACGCCGCGACCGCCTGGCTGGCCGCGCTGGACCCCGACCAGCGGGCCGTGGCCACCCGGCCCGCCCCGGGCGCCGGCGCCGAATCGGAGGCGGAACGGCAGCGGTGGTTCTACACCCCGACCGACCACGGCGGCCTGACCCTGGGCGCGCAGTCCGCGGCCCAGCAGCGGCTGGCCCACCAGCTGGTGGCCGCGGGCCTGTCCCGGCCCGGCTACGTCACCGTGGCCACCATCATCGGGCTGGAGAACATCCTCGACCACACCGAAGGCTGGGTGGCCGACTGGGAACGGGAGCGCGGGCGTGACCCGGAGCTGTACTACCTGCGGGTGTTCGGCGAACCGGGGAGCCCGGTGTGGGGCTGGCGGTTCGGGGGCCACCACGTCTCGCTGAACAACCTGATCGTGGACGGCCAGGTGCGGGCGATGACCCCGTGTTTCCTGGGCGCCGACCCGGCGGTGTCGCCGCTGCTGGGGCCGGAGCCGCTGCGCCCGCTGGCCGGGGCCGAGGACCTGGCCCGGGAGCTGATGCGCTCGCTCGGCCCGGACGCGGAGGCCCTGGCCACCCTGCACTCCCGGGCCCCGTCCGACATCGTGGGCGGCAACCGCCCCCGGCTGGGCGACGGGGACGAGATGATCCGGCTGCGGCACATCTGGAACGGCGACTTCACCGACCCGGCCGTGGTCAAGACCCTGCTGGCGGCGGACAACGCCAACGAGGACGCCACCGGCTACGACCCCGGCGACCACCGGCAACTGGCCCTGACCGCGCAGCCGCGCGGACTGGCCGCCCGCGACCTGGACGACGGCCAGCGCCGTCAGCTGCGCCGCCTGCTGGCCTGCTACCTGGGCCGGGTGCCGGACCCGCTGTCGCCCCTGGGCGACTACGACGACGAGCGGACCCTGGACGGAGTTCACCTGGCCTGGGCCGGTCCGGTGGCCCCGGGGCAGCCGGTCTACTACCGGCTGCAGGGCCCCGGCCTGCTCATCGAGTACGACAACGTCCAGCGCGGAGCCAACCACGCCCACTCGGTGTGGCGCGACCCGGAGTCCGACTTCGGCTTGGATGTGCTCGCCGCACACCGGGCCGCCCACCACTGAGCCCGGTTCAGGTGCCCAGGGTGCCCCGGAGGACGCTGGTCTTGGAGTGGACCGGGTTGCCGTTGTTGGCCTGGAGGCTGATGTCGACGGCGGAGTAGCCCGCGGTCAGGCCGGCCGCCACGCTGAAGCTGGCCTGGCCGGACGGGGGCAGCGCGCCCATCGGCATCATCTTCAGCGTGGCCGGGTCGAGCAGCCAGACCTCGTAGTAGTGGCCCGGGCCGGGGGCGGGCAGGCCGGCCGTGCTGATTTCGACGTCGCGGGCGCCAGCGGCGGCGGTCACGGTGACCTTGCCGCTGGCCTGGGCCGGGGCCTGCAGCGGGTGCAGGGCGGCCCGGGCGACCGGGGCCGGGCCGGAGCCGGACAGGCCGAGGCCGGCCGCGACCGCTCCGGCCAGCACCACGATGGCCGCGGCCACGGCGGCGAGACGGCGGCGGTGGTGGGGCTTGCGGTGGCCCGGCTCCCGGCGGGTGATACCGGTCAGCCACTCCGGAGTTTCGGGGTCTTCTGTGGCTTCTGAGGCTTCTGGGATGGGTGTGGATTCTGTGATGAACGGGGCTGGCGGGAAAGCTGGGGCTCTCGGGGTGGCCGGGGCTGGCGGGAAAGTCTGGGGGGCGGGGGTCTGCTCGGCGCGGGCGGCGGCGCGCAGGACGCTGGTCGCCACCACCATCGAGACCAGTTCCTGGCGGCACTCCGGGCAGGCCCGCAGGTGAGCGGTCAGGGCCAAGGTCTGCTCCCGGCCGCACTCGCCGGCCAGCAGCGCGGGCAGTTCGTCCGCGACGTGAGCGGGCTCCGAGTCGGTCATAGAGCCCTCCCTTCCATGATGCCGGCGAGCCGGCGCAGGCCGCGGGACACCCGGGCCTTGACCGTGCCCAGCGGGATGCCGAGCCGCTCGGCGATCTCCCGCTGGGTGAGCTGGCCGAAGTAGGCCAGTTCTATCGCCTCGCGCTGCTCGGGCGACATCTGGAGCAGGGCGGCGCGGATCTCGGCCGCCCAGGCCAGCTGTTCGGCCAGCTGGTTACCGTCCTCCCCCATCAGGTCGCGGACCACGCCCACGTCGACCACGCCGCGGCGGCGGCGCAGCGCGTCGATGGCCCGGCGGCGGGCGATGGCGAACAGCCACGGCTCGAACCGGCGCCCCGGGTCGAGCTGGGCGCGGCAGCGCCACACGTCCAGGAACGTGTCCTGCAGGACGTCGTCCACGTCGGCGGGCGGCACGAACCGGTGCAGGTAGCCGCGCACCGAAGGCCCGTAGCGGTGGTAGCACTCTTCCAGGGCGCGTTCGTCCCCGGCCACCAGGCGTTCGCCGACCGGCTGCGGGGACGGGTCGTTCATGATGCTCACCGGCCGGGGCCGGTCGACGCTGGGCCAGCCGGGCTGGCGACGATGACGATGTTGTCCAGGTACAGGTGGGTGGCCTCGTCGTAGTCGCCGCCGCAGCTGATCATGACCAGCTCCGGGGCGCCCTGCTGGGACAGCAGCCCGGACCCGGCCAGGTCGTCCTGGGGCAGCATCCGCCGCTCGGTCACGGTGTAGTCGGCGACCCGGCCGGAGGCGGTGGTGACGCGGACCGTGGCCCCGGCCTGGAGGTCGTTCAGGCGCAGGAACGCGCCGGCCACGCCGTGGTCGTCGATGTGCCCGGCCAGCACGGTGGTGCCGTCCTGCCCGGGGGCCGGGCCCCGGTCGTACCAGCCGACCTGGGCCGGCGGCGGGATGTCCAGGGCCCCGCCCGGGCCGATGCCCTCGGGCACGATCCGGGCCCGCACCCCGAGCGCGGGGATGGCCACCGCGACCGGCGGCGACGCCGTGGCCCCGGTCACCACCGAGTTACCCGCGCCCGCCGTGCCCGGGGCGGCGGCCGGCTGGCTCGGCGTGGCCGGGGTGGCGGCCCGCGGCGGCGGGCGGGGCGAGCCGGACCGGGGTCGGCACCGACCAGGCGGCCCAGGCCGCGACGGCGCCGGCCGCCAGAGCGGCCGACGCCAGCAGCCCGAGCAGACCCCGGGCCCGTCGCGAACGGAAGGACGGCACGTGGGCTAGCCCCGCCGCGTCCCGGGGCGGATCAGCCGGACCGAGAACGCGACCCCGGCCGCGGCCACCGCCAGCAGGGCGGCGAACAGGCCGGTCGGCAGGCCGTGGTGGGTGGCGGCCGGGCTGGTGCCGGTCACCACCATGCCCGGCATGCCGGACAGCGAGACCGTCTGCACGATGGCCGAGTACTTGGCCGACGCGGAGCCGACCACGTAGACGATGGTGTCGGCGCCGGCCTTGACCGGAACCGACGCGCCGGACAGGGCGGCCGCGCCGCCGCTGGCCGGGGCGACGTCGACCCCGGAGTAGGTCTTGGCCGGCACGGTCACCGCGGCCTGGTCGCCGGGGGCCAGGCTGCTGGCCAGGGTGGTGCCGCCCGCGGTGACCTTGACCGCCGGGGCGTCGGCGTTGTGGCTGAGCACCAGGCGGCCCTGGCCGGACGGCACCGCGGCCAGGCTGTTCTGGTACAGCCCCAGGGCGGGCTTGCCCGAGCTGTTCAGGTAGGCGATGACGCTGGCGTTCTCGCCACTGGACAGCGTGGCCGAGGCCGAGGTCAGGTAGTTGGCCGAGGTGCAGGACTGGCCGGACTTGACGATGCCCAGCGAGTAGGTGCCGGCCGGCAGCGACAGGGACTTCTGGCTGTTGAAGGTGAACCCGGAGATGGCCGCCTTGCCGTCCGCGCACACATCCACCGTGACGCCGGGAACACCATGGATCACGGTCAGCGCGGCGTCGCCGCCTTGCGAAGCCTGCTGTTCCTGGGCGCCCGCCGGGCCGGCCATCGCCGCTATACCGCCCGCGGCGGCCGCCGCGGTCAGGGCTGATGCACTCAGCAATCGGGTAACAAAACCACGCATTGCGAATCTCCTCGGGATGCGGCCCGCACCGCTGCGGGCCTTCAGGAGGTGATTCGCGCGGAAACCCGTCCCGGATGCATTCCTCCGGGAATCGTCATCTTTTGCCCGCCCCGGGCGGCGGGCGGGCCGGGCCGCGGCGGCCGGGCGGCCGGTGGCTCAGCCGAGGGCGGCCAGGTAGTCCGTCGACGGCCGCGGCGTCGCCGGCGTCGGAGATCAGCCCGAGGTAGCCGTCGGGACGGATCAGCACCAGGGTCTGGTCGGTCGCGGCGTAGGCGCGGGCCAGGTAACCGGCGGTGTCGGCCAGGTCGCCGGGGGCGGCCGGCTGCCCGACCACCTGCAGCGTGCGCAGACCGGACCGCGGGGCTTCCACGGCCGGCGCAGGCCCGAAGCTCAGCAGCGTGAACTGCCCGCCGCCGGTCAGCTCGAACAGCCGGTGTTCGCCGTCGGTCGTCAGCAGCCTGGTCGCGTCGGGGGCGCGGTCGCCGGCCCGGAGCGAGGCCGTCTCGTCGCGGTCGTCGCGGGCCAGGGCCGAGCCGCGGTAGTTCACGCCGAGCTGGATCGTGCTGGCGTCGCGGCGGGTGGGCATTTCGTTCTGCTTGAGCGTCTGGGCCAGGCGGGCGTTGGAGAGCGCGAGCACGCTGGCCGCGACCGGCCGCCGCTCGGCCTGGTAGCTGTCGAGCAGCGCGGGCGAGGCGCCCTGGGCGACCGCCGCCAGCTTCCAGCCCAGGTTGTGGGCGTCCTGGATGCCGGTGTTCATCCCCTGGCCGCCCGCGGGCGAGTGGATGTGGGCGGCGTCACCGGCCAGGAACACCTGACCGTCGCGATAGCGGTCGACCAGGCGGATGTTGGCCCGCCACAGCGACGACCACTCCGGCTCGTGCAGCCGGATGTCGGTGCGGCCGGCCCGCCGCTCCAGGATCGCCTGCAGGTGGGCCCGGCTGAGGTCGGGGTCGGCTCCGGGCGCGATGAGGGCCTGGTACTGGAAGACGTCGGTCGAGGGCAGCGGGCAGAGGCTGAACAGGCCGTCCGGGTGCTGCCACAGGTGCCAGGCGTCGCGGTCGAGGCCGTCGACCGCGACGTCGGCGACCAGCATCCGGATCTCGTCGTGGGTCTCACCCACGAAGGCGATACCGGCCTGCTGACGGACGACGCTGTGGCCGCCGTCGCAGCCCACCAGCCAGCGGGCGGTGACCGTCCCGGCCGCGCCGTCCCTGACCACCACCGCCGACACGCCCTCGCCGGTCTGCTTGAAACTGTCGAGCGCGGTGCCGAACTCGACCCTGCCGCCGAAGTCGGCCAGCCGCCGCCGCAAGGCTTCCTCGGTCCGCCACTCGGGCGTGATCAGGCTGGTCGTGTACGGAATGTCGGGGCGGTTCTTCAGCTCCTCGGGCTCGGCGCCGCCCACCGTCACCTGGCCATCGGCAGCGGTCATGACCAGCGGCATCGCCAGCTGGCCGTGGGCGATCTCCCGGTCGGCGAGGCCGAGGTCGCCGAAGATCTCCAGGGTGCGCGGCTGGATGCCCTTGCCGCGCGAGCCGGGCTGCGGGCCGGGGGCGGCCTCGATCAGCCGGAAGGAGACGCCGCTGCGGGCCAGCCCCACGGCCAGGGTCAGACCGGTCGGGCCGGCCCCGGCGATCAGCACCGTCGGCTCGTTCGGCGCCGGCTCCGGCTCCGGCGCCGGGATCGTGGTCTCGGACATCTCACCCTCACATAAGACAGGAGTAGCTTTCTAAGCAGCGTAAGAGCGCTTGCTAAGAAAGGCAAGGCTTTCTATCCTGAGGCGATGGTCGCCGAGGCACCCCAACCCGCCCGCCGCCGCCGGCACGGCCAGGAGCTGGAGTCGGCCCTGCTCGTCGCGGCCTGGGACGAGCTGGTCGAGGTCGGGTACGCCCGCATGACCATGGAATCGGTGGCCAGGCGCGCGGGCACCAGCGAGCCCGTGCTCTACCGCCGCTGGCCCAACAAGGACCAGCTGGCGCTGGCCGCGCTGGAGCACTACCGGGACGCCAACCCGATCGACCTGCCGGACACCGGCGCCCTGCGCACCGACCTGCTGGCCGAACTGGCGGCGGTGAGCGAGGCCCGGGCCGGGGTCTACGCCATCGCCGCGGCCACCGCCTTCTCCGGGTTGCGGGCCGACACCGGCCTCACCCCGGCCCAGCTCCGCGACCGGGTCATGGGCGGCGGCCGGCTGCGCCCGCGCGGGCGCCCCATCTACCAGCGCGCCCACGACCGCGGCGAGATCGACTTCGAGCGCATCCCGGCCGCCGTGCTCGACCTGCCGTTCGACCTGGTCCGCCACGACCTGCTGATGGACCTCAAGCCCCCGGCGCCCGCCCGCATCGAGTCGATCGTCGACGAGCTCTTCCTGCCCCTGGTGCGCATTTATCAGGAATGACCATGGATCCACGTCCGCCCGGAAACGGGTGGGTGGCACCATAACGGGATGGATCTCTTCGACCTCACCGGGCGGGTGGCCGTGGTCACCGGCGGGACCCGCGGCATCGGGCTGATGATGGCGCGCGGGCTGCTGCAGGCGGGCGCGTCGGTCTACGTCAGCTCGCGCAAGCCCGAAGCCGGCCAGGCGGCCGTGGACGAACTGTCGGAGTTCGGCCGGGTGGTCTCGGTGCCCGCCGACCTGTCCTCGGAGGCGGAGTGCCTGCGGCTGGCCGAGGTCGTGGGCCAGTCCGAGTCACGGGTGCACATCCTGGTCAACAACGCGGGCGCGGCCTGGGGCGCGCCGCTGGAGCAGTACCCGGAGTCGGCCTGGGACAAGCTGGTCAACCTGAACCTGAAGGCACCGTTCTTCCTGGTCCGGGCGTTCCTGCCGCTGCTGGAGGCGGCGGGCACGGCCGACGACCCGGCCCGGGTCATCAACGTGGGCAGCATCGACGGCCTGCAGGTCCCGCCGCTGCCGACCTACGCCTACTCCTCGACCAAGGCCGGGCTGCACCAGCTGACCCGGGTACTGGCCCACGAGCTGGGGCCCCGGCACATCACGGTCAACGCGGTGGCCCCGGGCCCGTTCGAGTCCAAGATGATGGCGGCCACCCTGGCCGAGCACGGCGACTCGATCGCGGCCCAGTCGCCGCTGGGCCGGATCGGCCGGCCGGACGACATGGCCGGGGTCGCCGTCTACCTGAGCGGGCGCGGCGGCGCCTACGTGACCGGGGCCGTCATCCCGGTCGACGGCGGCATCTGGGCGGCCAGCTAACTCCGACAGCAGGGCGTGCACGGCGGCCTCGGCGCCGGCGGCGGCGGGCAGCTCGGCCGGGCCGGCCGGGATCGTGGGCAGCTGGCCGTCGGCTTCGTAGCGGGTGATGAGCCGGGGATCGATGTAGGACGAGCGGGCCACGGTGGTGGTGTCGCCCAGCCAGCCGGCCACCCCCTTGACGCTGGTGGTGATGACCCGCTGGCGGCCCCGGCCGGCCGGGGCCGGGGCGGGCTCGGCGCTGGCCAGCAGCAGGGCCATCAGCACGGTGGCGTTCCAGGTCCGGAACTCCTTGGCCGTGAAGTGGGCCCCGGCCCGGTCGGCGATGTAGTGGCTCACGTCGTGGGAGTGCAGCGGCCGCCAGGCCCCGTCCTGCTCCCAGGCGAACAGCTGGTCCAGGTCGTGGCCGGCCCGGGACAGCGCGCGGACGGTGGGCCGGACGGCCTCGTCGGTGACGGTGATCTCCCGGCGCTTGCCCTCCTTGGCGATGTAGTCGAACCGCACCCCCTCCCGGCCCACGGTCACGTGCCGCTTCTCCAGGGTGGTGACCCCGTAGTGGTGGTCCAGCTCGGCGTAGCGCTCGCCGCCGATGCGGAACAGGCCCAGGTCGATCAGGCGCACCGCGGCCGCGGCCACCCGGTCCCGGCCCAGGTGACGCTGGTCCAGGTCGAGCAGGGTGGCGTCGCGCAGCCCGGGCAGGGCCAGGGCGAACCGGAGCATGTGCGCGAACTTCTGGGCGTCCCGCTGCTCGCGCCACCGGTCGTGGTAGCGGTACTGGGTCCGGCCCCGGGTGTCGACGCCGGTGGCCTGGATGTGGCCCCGCGGGTCGGGCGAGATCCACACGTCGCGCCAGGCGGGCGGGAGGACCAGGGCCGCGATCCGGTTCAGCGTGGCCGGGTCGGTGACCGGCGCGCCGGACGGGTCGAGGTAGCGGAAGCCGTCCGGCGCCCGCTCCCGGGTGATGCCCGGCGCGCGGGGATCGCTGCGGGTCAGGCCGGGCACGGCCGCCGCGTCCGGCTCGGTCGGCTCGGTCGGCTCAGTCATGGCCATCCAGGAGCTGCCAGTCCAGTGCGAAGCCGGGGGTCCCGGTCTTCCCGGACGGCAGCGTAACCTGCTGGGCGGCGGGCGCGGCCCGCAGCCCGGGCGCGTAGCGCGGGGAGGCCGAGGCCACCACCCGGCCCTGGCCGGTGGCCAGCACGCAGGACGGCGACAGGCCCCGCAGCCGCGGCAGCACCCGCTCCTCCAGGCTGGACACCAGCACGTCGGCCGCGGCCACCCCGGCGAACCGGTCCCCGGCGGTCACCGGGAGCGCGATGGTCAGGGCGTACTCGCTGGTGCAGGCGTAGTCCACGCTGGGCCCGGAGATGTGCGGGCAGGCGGTGTCGCGCGGGGTGGCGAACCAGTCCTCGGCCGGGTAGTCGAAGAAGTCCGGTGACCCCGGGTCCAGGTTGACCCGCAGCCGGCCCGGCTCGGCCGCCCCGGCCGGCGACCACCACCACTCCAGCCAGTACTCGGCGTCGGCCAGCAGCCCCGGCGCGGTCACCACGCCGGCCCCGGCCACCAGTCCGCGGTGCCGGGCCAGCAGGTCGTGGATCTGCGGCCGCAGGGCGGCCAGGTCCTCCAGGCCGACCGGGTCAGCACTGGCCGGGTCGGGGCCGGCCGCGACCCGCCCGAACGACCGGCGGAGCGGCTCCAGCGAGGCGATCACCTGCTCGAACTCGGCGGCCACCCGGGCCAGCACGGTGCGGGCGGCACCCACGTTCACGGGGCCCACCGCCGCCGCGCCCGGGTGGCCCGGGCCGGGTAGAGGCCGAGCCGCAGCCGGAGCAGCCGCTGGGTGTCCGCCGCCACGTGCTGTTCGGCCAGGTCACGGGCCCGGCCGCCGTCGCCGCGGGCGATGGCCTCGGCCAGCTCGGTGCGGGCGGCCGCCGCGGCCCGCTGTTCGGCGGGCGAGACCTGGACCCAGAGCAGGTCCCCGACCTCGGCCCGCAGCCGCAGCTCCTCCCGGGTCAGCCGGGCCGACTGGGCGGCCAGCGCGACCTCGATGGTGAACTGGGTGTCGGCCCGGCGGGCCGCGCCGGGCGTGCCGGCCGCGCGCAGCCGGTCGGCCTGGCGGCGCAGCCGGGCCACCTCGTCGGGCAGGGCCCGCTCGGCCGCCAGCCGGGCCACCGCGCCGGAGACCGCGCCGCGGTGGTCGCCGAGGTCGCGCAGGTCCTGGGTGCTGAAGCCGGCCAGCCGCTGCCGGAGCAGGGCCGGCTCGCCGTCCAGCGGCGCGCGGGCGAACGTGCCGCCGGCCCGGCCGCGGCGGGTGGCCACCAGGCCCTGGGCCCGCAGCATGGCCAGCGCCTCCCGCAGCGTCACGGTCGAGACCCGGAGCTGCTCAGCCAGCTGGGTCTCCGGCGGCAGGCGGTCGCCGTCCGGGATCAGCCCGAGCCGGATGGCCTCGGCCAGCCCCTGGGCGATCTGCACGGACAGGCCCTGCTGGCCCGGCGGGACCGTGGCCACCGTGCGGGCGGCGGCCGTGGTCAGGCTGCCGTCACCGCCGCTCGCGTTGGCCACTGCCTCACCCCCGCCCGGCCCCGCGTCGCATCTTGACCTCTAAAACTATGTTAATTAACGTATTTGCCCCAGAGCAGACCAGATCTGTGCACCCCGGATCTGTGCACCCCGGATCTTGATCTTCGTGGAGACAGCCATGAGCGAGTCACCGGAGCAGGCCACCGCGGCACGGGACGAAGACGGCGAGGTCCTGCACGGACTCGGCTACCAGCAGGAGCTCAAACGGGTCCTGGGCCTGTTCGACAACTTCAGCATCGCCTTCTCCTACCTGTCCCCCATGGTCGGCGTGTACTCGCTGTTCGTGCTGGGGGCGGGCGCGGCCGGGCCGGCCTACCTCTGGCTCATGATCCCGGTGGTCGTGTTCATGCTGCTGGTGGCGCTGGTCTTCGGCGAGCTGGGCAGCAGCTTCCCGCTGGCGGGCGCGCTCTACCAGTACGGCAAGCGCACGGTGGGCCCGGGCTACGGCTGGTGGGTGGGCTGGATCTACGGCCTGGCCCTGCTGGTCACGGTGGCCAGCGTGGACACCGGGTTCATCATCTACTTCGCGCCGCTGCTCAAAGACGTGTTCAACGTCAACCTGAACGCGGCCAGCCACACCACGATCCTGGTCGCCACGCTGATCCTGATCGCGGTCCAGACCGTGCTCAACGCGGTCGGGGCCAGGATGATGGGCCACGTCACCCGGATCGGCGTCTACGTGGAGACGATCGGCACCTTCGGCGTGGCCATCGCCCTGGGCATCGCCGGCTTCCACCACGGGCTGGGCTTCCTGTTCTCGACCCACGGCGCGGCTCACGCGGCCACCAACACCCTCGGGGCGGACTTCCACGGCAACTGGCTGACCGGGGCCGCGCTGGTGGCCGTGCTGGCCCACGTCTACATCTTCTACGGCTTCGAGTCCGCGGGCGACGTGGCCGAGGAGACCCGGGGCGCGTCCCGGATGGTGCCCCGGGCCATGCGGCGGGCCCTGGTCTACGGTGGCATCGCCTCGTTCGTGCTGGTCGCCGGGCTCCTGCTGGCCACCCCGGCCTCGTCCAAGGGGTACGCGGGCGCGGTCTCGTTCACCGGCGGGGTGCCCGCCATCCTGGCCGAGCTGCCGAGCTGGGTGCAGGACATCTTCCTGGTCCTGGTGTGCGTGGCGTTCTTCTCCTGCGGCACCGCCGTGCAGGGCGCCGGGTCCCGGCTGGCCTACTCCTACGCCCGGGACGGCGCGGTCCCGGCCAGCGGCTGGGTGCGCAAGGTGTCGCCGCGGTTCGGCACCCCGATCAACGCCATCGTGGTCGGCGCGGTGATCCCGGCCCTGTTCGTGCTGCTGGTCAACATCAACCCGGCCCACAACGTGCACATCTTGTGGTTCGTGTTCCCGGCCGGCATCAACGCGCTGACCCTGCTGGTCTCGTTCGGGGTGTCGGGCATCTACCTGTCGTTCCTGCTCACCGTCGTCGGCTCGATGGTGGCCCGGGCCCGCGGCTGGCAGCCCACCGGCTCGTTCCGGCTGGGCCGGTGGGGCTGGCCGGTCAGCATCCTGGCCGCCGCCTACCTGGCCCTGATGCTGATCAACATCGTGTACCCGTCCGGGCTGGCCAGCCCGCGGGGCTCGCTGTTCAACTTCGACTGGATCACGCTGGTGGTGATGATCCTGCTGCTGCTCATCGGCGGGATCTACTTCGTGCTGGCCCGCCCGGACCGCCGGTTGGCCACCCCCGGACGGCCCACGATTACCGAGCCCGCCGAGTCCCCGGCGGCCGATCGCTGACTAATTCCCGGCAAACTGGCGGCAAACCGGATCAATCCCGGCTCGCGTTGACTACGTACTCAGGCCGGGGACGGCCCGTCCCCGTTGACCTGAGGAGGATCCGTGCGCAAGCTCGGCACCGCCGCGGAGCGCCGCGAGCAGATCAGGGCGGCCGCGTCGGCCGCGTTCGCCGAGGCCGGGCTGCACGGCGTCTCGGTGGACCAGATCGCCCGGTCCATCGACATCAGCGAGGCCTACGTGTTCCGGCTGTTCGGCAGCAAGCGGGCCTTGTTCATCGACGTGGTGACCACGGCCTTCGACACCATGACCAACCTGATGGCCACGGCCGCGGGCGACGCCACCGGGGTGGACGCGCTGATGCGGATGGGCGAGGAGTACAAGGCCCAGCTGGCCGACCGGCAGCGGCTGCAGCTCCAGCTGCAGGCCTTCGCCGCCTGCGGCGACCCGGAGGTGCTGTTCGCCGTGCGCGCGGCGTTCGGCCGGTTGTGGACCCGGGCCGGGCAGATCTCGGGCCTGTCCCCGTTGCAGGTCAAGACGTTCATGGCGTTCGGCACGCTGCTGACCATCGTGGCCGCCATGGACGCGGGCGCCCTCCCGGTCAGCTGGGCCGAGGAGGCCACCGACCCGGTCCCGGCCGCGCTGTATCTGTCCGGGGGGATGACCCCCCTGGACCCCCCACTTGCCCGCGGCGCCACCTCGCCGTAGGACCGGCCGCTCGCCCGGGCACAAGGCCCGGGACTCGCTGAGCCGGAAAGATCGACTCGCCGTAGCCTGGGTTCAGAGCCGCCCGGCGAGGTCGACTGAGGAGGGGCCATGGCTGACGACGGGGACGTCCGCCGGCTGGCGCTGGCCCTCCCGCACGTGGAGGAGCTGGACAGCGACGGGTTCGACTTCCGGGTCGGCGGCAAGGGGTTCGTCTGGTCCTACCCGGAGCGCCAGCCCGGTCAGCCCCGGGTCATCCGGACCGACATCGCCGTGCTCTACGTGGGCGACGAGGCCGAGAAGCAGGCCCTGCTGCTGGGCGAGCCGCGGCTGTTCTTCACCACCCCCGGCTACGACGGCTGGCCGCTGGTCATGCTGCGGCTGGCCGAGGTGAGCCCGGCCCGCCTGGCCGAGCTGATCACCGACGCCTGGCGGATGCGGGCTCCGGCCGGGCTCGAGGCCGAGCTGGACCAGGCCACCCCGCCCGCGCCGTAGCCGCCGAGGACCCGAACCTCCCGCGGGGCGAGCTCGAGCGAGCGGCACCCGAAGCCGGACCCGGGCCGACCACCCGGACACCGGGGCCGGGCCGAACCCCCTGCCCTTCCGGGCCGGACGCGAAGCGGAGGTGGGGAGGCAGAAAAAGACCTTCGATAAGAATCTTGTGGTCAAGCTGTTTGAGGCTCGTGACCTGGGTAATTACATTTAGCACTAAACCACAGGAACACCGACGGCAGGGGGAACCTTGGACACGGCCGTGGCCCTCGAAGAACTGTCCACCATCAGCCCGGCCAATGGCCAGGCCAACGAGAACGGCGGTCCGCCCGACCCGACGGCGGGCTTGACCGAACCCGAGGGGCTGACCGAGGTCGGCCGGTACGCGGCCCGGCTGGCCGCGTTCGAGCGGACCGTGCTCCCCCTGGCGGAGCGGCGGCTCGACGACGGCGGCGCCCGGGCCGGGCAGGTGCGGGAGGGTGGCCAGCAGCTGACCACCGTGCTGCACTGGCTGGACCGGTACCTGACCGGCGACGCGCGGGTGGAACACTGGGCCGGCGACGACCTGCCCCACGACGTGCAGGCCGCGGTGGCGTACTACGCGAAGCTGGAGCGGGACCTGATCGGCGAGCTGGCCGGGATCCTGGATGAGGACGGCCTGAACGACCTGATCCGCTCCTACCACCAGGCCGAGCAGGTCGCGCCGACCCGGCCGCACCCGAAGCTCCACTACGACGGCACGCTGGGGCGCCTGACGTTCCGGCTGGCCGGGCTGATCGACGACGTGCGCGACGGCACCGAGAGCCGCCCGGCCGGGACGGTGGTCAACGACGACGCCGCCGAGGCCCTGCACGGGATGGACACGGACGCTGACGCCGCCGCCGACGCGGACGGCCCGGCCGGGGTCGGGGGCGCGCCCAAGCCATCAGCGTCGGACTCGTAACCGGCCGGCCGTGACGCCGGTGACCCCGATGGCACCCCCACCCGGTCCCCCGCAGGCGGCCGAGCCGATCAGCCTGCGCGAGGCCGCCCGGCGGCTCGGCGTGCACTACATGACCGCCTACCGCTACGTGCGGACCGGACGGCTGCCCGCCCGCCAGGCCGGGCAGGAGTGGCTGGTCGACCCGGGCGACCTTGACCTGGTGCACCCGGCCGAGCCGCCCACGCCGGCCGAGGCCGAGCGCCCGGCCCGCCGGGACCGGGTGCCGCTGCTGCGGGCCCGGATGGTGGCCGGCGACGAGGCCGGGGCCTGGCGGATCGTCGAGGATGCGCTGGCTTCGGGTCAGCCGGCGGCCGGGATCTACCTCGACCTCCTGGTACCGGTGTTGCGCAGCGTGGGCGACGGCTGGGCCGAGGGAGTGGTCTCGGTGGCTGCCGAACACCGCGCGTCGGCGGTGGCCCAGCGGATCATCGGGCGGCTGGGGCCGCGGTTCGCCCGTCGCGGCCGCAAGCGCGGCACGGTGATCATCGGCGGGCCGGCCGGGGACCAGCACAGCCTGCCGGGCGCGATCATCGCCGACCTGCTGCGCGGGCAGGGTTTCGACGTCATCGACCTCGGCGCCAACACCCCGGCCGAATCGTTCGCCGAAACCGCGGGCGGCGCCGACCGCCTGGTCACCGTGATCATCGGGGTGACCACCCCCGGCCTGGACGACGCGGCCCGGTCAGCCGTGTCGGCGCTGCGCCGGGCCGGGGTGACGGTCCCGGTCCTGGCCGGCGGGGCCGCGATCACCGGGCCGGACCACGCTCACGCGCTGGGCGCCGACGCCTGGACCGGCCCCGACGGCGGGGCCGTGCTGGCCGCGGTGGGCCGCCTGACCGGGCCGACGCCGCGCCCGTGAACCCGCCCGGCGCCCGGGGTCCCTGGGCCCGGGGTCCCGGGGCCCAGGTGCGGGCGTCGTATCGTTAACCGCAGCATGTTTCGGCACGAAGTGACCAGCGAACCGGCGGGCGGCACACCACCGGCGGGACGGCCGGCGGCCGCCCGCGTCCCGCTGGTGGTTCTGCTGGTCGCCGTGGTCCTGGTCGGACTGCGCGGCACGCTGGCCGCTCCGCACTGGAACGGCCCGCTGCACAGGGACGGCACGGTCATCGGCCTGGTCTTCGCGGTGGTGCTGGCCGCGCTGCTGACGGCGACGCTGATCCGCGGCCACCGGGCGGGCCGCCGGATCGAGCCGGAACCGGCCGAGGTGGCCCGGCTGCGCAGCTGGCTGCGGGCCGGGCTCACCGCCGGGCTGATCGCCGTGGTCGTCCTGACCGTGGCCAGCGCCAACTTCCACCTGTTCAAGCCGGGGTCGCGGCCGAAGACCCCGCCGGCCGGGCCCGAGCCCATCCGGCCCACGCCCAAGGGCCGGCCGGGCAAGGTCGCCCCGCCCGCCTCGCTCACCTCGGTGCTGTGGGGCCTGCTCATCGCGCTGGCCGTGGCCGTGGTGGTGCTCGGCGTGGTCATGTGGCTCCGGCACCGCCGGCGGCCCCGGTCCTGCCGCCCGGTGAGGCCGTGTTCGACCCGGCCGGGCTGCGGGCGGCGGTCAGCTCGGGCCAGGCCGCCCTGCGCGAACTGGACGACGCCCGCGCCGCCATCATCGCCTGCTACGCCGCCATGGAACGGAGCCTGGCCAAGAAGGGGGCGGCCCGGGCCGCGGCCGACACCCCGGACGAGTTGCTGGCCCGGGCCACCGCCGAGGGGATCGTGCACGGCCAGGCGGCCGGCCGCTGACCAAGCTGTTCTACGAGGCCCGGTTCTCCCGCCATCCCCTGACCGGCGCGGACCGGGAGCAGGCGGCCCGCGCCCTCGACGACCTCGCTGGTGAGCTGCGGCGGCCCGGCCCCGCCGACCCCGTAACCCCCGCCGACCCCGGGACCCCCGCCGAGAGCACGGCGCCGTGAAGATCACCCAGGCCGGGCGGCCCGAACTGGTCATCGCGGCCCTGACCGTCGCGGCCACCGCGGTGGCCGGCTACCTGATGGCGGGTGCGGCCGGTGCGGCCATCGTGGTGCTGATCGCGGCGGTGGTGGTGCTGGTGGCGCTGCGCGCCCTGGTCCCGGACGACGCGGCCGGCAACGCGGCTGATCCCCGGCATCCGCGCCAGCGGCCCAGCCCGGCCGCGGTCCCGGCCATGACCGGGTACTGGCGGCAGCGGCATTCGGTGTCCGGCGGGACGACCCAGCTGAACTCCTACGAGACCGGCCTGCGGCGCACCCTGGAACACCTGCTGGCGGCCCGGCTCGCCGAGCGGCACGGGATCAACCTCTACGAGGAACCGGCCGCGGCCCGCCGCGAGTTCTGCCGCGACGAGCGCGACGCCGCCCTGTGGTCCTGGATCTCGCCCGAGCGCGAGCCCGACCCGGACACGGACCGGGGCGGCATTCCGCGCCGGACCCTCGGGCGCATACTCGACCGATTGGAGCAGCTTTGACCGACGTGAGCCCGGCCGAGACCGCCGAGACCGCCGTGAGCCCAGCCGAGGAAGCCGGGACGGCGATGAGCCCGGCGGAGACGGCGCGCCGCTGCGAGGCCATCCTGGCCGAGGTCGAGCGGGCGGTGGTGGGCCGGCGGCGGGCCCTCGAGCTGGTCCTGACCGGCATCCTGGCCGGAGGCCACGTGCTGATCGAGGACCTGCCCGGGCTGGGTAAGACCCTCATCGCCCGCTCGTTCGCCCAGGTCCTCGGGCTCGACTTCGCCCGCATCCAGTTCACGCCGGACCTGCTGCCCTCCGACGTCATCGGCGCGCCCCTGTACGACCAGCGGACCGCGGAGATGGTGTTCCGGCCCGGCCCGGTCTTCACCCAGTTCCTGCTGGCCGACGAGATCAACCGAACCCCGCCCAAGACGCAGTCGGCCCTGCTGGAGGCCATGGGCGAGGGCCAGGTGAGCGCGGACGGGCAGACCCGGCCGGTGCCGCAGCCGTTCATCGTGCTGGCCACCGACAACCCGATCGAGTACGAGGGCACCTACGAGTTGCCCGAGGCCCAGCTCGACCGGTTCCTGCTCCGGTTGCGGCTCGGACACCTGCCACCGGCCGACGAGACCAGCATGCTCCAGCGCCGGCTGGACCGCCGTACCGACGCCGCTCCGCTGCGGCCGGTCACCAACGCGGCCGACCTGCTGGCCATGCGCGCGTCCCTGGAGGCGGTCGACGTCTCACCGGACCTGCTCGACTACGTGATCACCATCTTGGGGGCGACCCGCAACGACAACCAGATCCAGGTCGGCGCCAGCCCGCGCGGGGGCCTGGCCCTGGTCAAACTGGCCCGGGCCCAGGCCCTGCTCGACCATCGCGACTACGTGATACCGGACGACATCAAGCAGATCGCGGTGCCCGCGCTGGCCCACCGGGTGACGCTCCGCCCCGAACTGTGGGTCCGCCAGGTCAGCGCGGACGACGTCGTCGCCCGGCTGCTGGCCTCGGTGCCGACCCCGCGCACCGATCCGACCGCACCTCCCTCCCGGTAGAAGACACCGATGGACGACAGCGGACGACCAGGGCCGGAACTGCACTGGCGGCTGTCCCGGCACGCCCGGCGGCTGGTCACCCTCGGCCTGGCCGGGCTGGCCATCGCGCTGATCACGGGCCGCCCGGAATTCGCGGGCCTGGCCGCGCCCGCGCTGCTGATCCTGGCCGCCCGGCGGCCGGATCGGCCCGCCCGGGTGGGGGTGCGCATGCGGCTGAGCACGACCCAGAGCCACGAGGGCGAGCACGAAGCGGTCGAGGTCAGCCTGAGCGGGGTCGGTGAGCACGACGCGGAGCTGTTCTTCCGCCCGGCCGAGACCATCGATCCGGCCGGGCCCACCGTCGCGACCGGGACCCAGGCCCGGTTCGGCTTCGTCTGCTCCCGCTGGGGCCGACGGCAGCCCGGTGACCTGGACATCGTGCTGCGGGACCGCTGGCGGCTGACCGAAGGCCACGCCACCGAGCGGCTGCCCCGCCTCGACTTCTACCCCCGCCCGGCCCCCCAGCGGACCTCGGTGGTGCTGAGCCGGCTGCCGAACCGCCTGGGCGAGCATTCGGTCCGGACCCCCGGCGAAGGCCTGGAGTTCGCCGGGGTCCGCGAGTACGTGCCCGGCGACCGGCAGCGCCGGATCAACTGGCCGGCCAGCCTGCGGCGCGGGCGGCTCCAGGTCAACACGTTCGCGGGCGAACGGTCCCAGGATGTGGTGCTGCTGCTGGACGCGTCGTTCGACGTCGGCCAGCCCGGGGCCTCCGCGGTGGACCTGGCCCTGCGGGCGGCGACCGCGACCGCCCGGGTCTGCCTGAAGGCTCGCGATCGCGTCGGGTTCGTGGCCTACCAGTCGGGCGGGGTGCGGTGGCTGCCGCCCAGCCTGAGCCAGCGGCAGGTCTACCGGATCGCCGAGTCGATGCTGGCCGGCCAGGCCGGAATCACGCCCGGGGACCGGCGGCACCGGCTGCCGCGGCCGGCCCTGCCGCCGGGCGCGCTGATCACGGTGTTCAGCCCGCTGCTCAGCCCGGGCTTCATCGAAGCCCTGCGCGACCTGCGGGAGCGCGGTTTCGCGATCATCATCGTCGACGTCCTGAACGCCGAACCGCACCTCAGCCGATCGGCCGTGGACCAGCTGACCGAGCGGATCTGGCGGCTGGAGCAGGAGGCGATCAGGTTCTCCCTGCGCGAGCTCGGCATCCCGGTGGTGCACTGGGACGGCGAGCAGAGCCTGGACCTGCCCCTGGCCCCGTACACCCGCCGGGTCATGGTGACGCACCGATGACCGGCTGGCGGGCCACGATCGTCACGACCGGCGCCGCGAGCCTGCTCGCGGCGGCCTGCGTGGCGTGGTCGGCGATCCCGCTCCGGCCGGGCCGGGCGGCCGAAACGGCGCTGGTCCTGGCCGTGGCCCTGGCCGCCCTGGGCGTCCTGCGGCTGGCCCTGGCCTACGTTCCGGCGCCGGGCGAAAGCGGAGACCGCTACGTGTCCGGGCCGGAGCGCATCCTGGCCCGCCTGCTGCTGCTCCTCCGGCTGATGCCGGGGGAGGAAGGCGCCGTCCTGGCCGTGCTCTGGCTCGAGGTCCAGCATCCGGCCCGGCCCTGGCACACGGCCGTGCTGGGCGCGCTCCTGCTCGCCTACCTGCTGACGGTGCACCTGGATGAGTCGGGGGCCACGCCCCGGACGTTCCGGCGGCAGGCGCCGCTGCTGGCGGTGGGCGCCTGCCTGCTGGCCGCGGGCGCCGGGGCGGCCATGATCCCGGCCGTGAGCACCGGCTCCGGGCCGGACTGGCTCCGGATACTGGCCTCGGCCGCCGCGGTCGGCGCGGCCCTGCTGGTCGTACCGGTGACCCGGCCCAGTGGTGTGATCCGGCCCGGTGGCGGAGCGGGGGCCGAGGCTAGTCGCGGAGGCGGGGCAGGAGCTGGTCGCCGACCCTGACCAGCTCGCGCCGGTACGGGGTGTCGGACAGGACGAAATGGGTGACGCCCAGGTCCTGGTACTTGCGCAGGGCCGCGGCCACGTCGTCGGCCGAGCCGACCAGCCAGGTGGTGGCGGCCCCGGCCGCGCCGAACTTGGCCGGCGTGGTGTACAGGCAGGAGTCGAGCACCTCGCCCCGGCTGGTGAGGTCGAGCAGGCGCTGCTGGCCGACGGCGGTCTGATGCTGGCCGGCCGCGCCCTGGCCGGAGCGCCTGATCTTGATCTCGCCGGAGTCCGCGGCCAGCTTGGCCACCTTCTCCTCGGCGTCGCGCCAGGCCTCTTCGGTGGTGTCCCGGATGACGGTGGTGACCCGCAACCCGAACTCCAGCGGCGCGTGCTCGCGGCCCAGCGAGTCGCTCAGTGACCGGAGCCGGTCGATGCGCTGGGCCACGCCCTCCAGCGGCTCGCCCCAGAACAGCTGCACGTCGGCCTCGGCGGCCGCGACCCGCTGGGCCGCCTCGGAGGCGCCGCCGAAGTACAGGGTCGGGTGCCGCCCCTCGTCGGCCCGGTACGGCTTCGGGGCCAGGGTCGAGTCCGTGACCTGGAAGTGCTGGCCGTGGAACGTCACGGTGTCCTGCGTCCACAGCCGCCGGACCACCTGCATGAACTCCTGGGTGCGGTCGTAGCGCTGGGCCGGGTCGGCGTTGCCGTCGCCGTAAGCCGCGAGATGGTCGAGCCCGGTCACGATGTTGACCAGCACCCGGCCCTTGGTGAGCTGGTCCAAGGTGGCGGCCGCGCTGGCGAAGTGGGCCGGCCGCCAGTACCCGGGCCGGATCGCGATCAGCGGCTTGAACGTGGTCGTCCGGGCCGCGATCGCGGTCGCGACCGTGAAGGTGTCGGGCCGCCCCCAGCTCGTGCCGAGCAGGGCGCCACCCCAGCCGTGTTCCTCCAGCGCGCGAGCCTGATCGGTGGAGAAGTCCAGGGTGCCCCAGCCTTCGGTCGTCGTATCTCCCCGGTGCCCCGGCTCAACGGTGTTCGGGATGTACCAGAGGAACTCCGGGCTCATGCGCGCCTCCCATAGTTGGCCACCACCAGGTGACCGCTGGCCGGTCTGCCTATCTCACCATCCCCCAAAGCCTCCTAAATCGATCTGAAATATGCAAAATAAGGGACCCGGGCCGCTGACATTTCATCGATGGA
>CAWHFP010000008.1:0-715118 GCA_963828445.1 uncultured Actinomycetes bacterium | reverse complement strand
AAAGTCATGGACGCATGATCTCACCCGTGTCCAGTCCGCCACATCGTCAGCCCGGGTAAGACCACGGGGTCAGCGCGCCCGCCGCCCGCCCCCCGCCACCGACAACCCTGGCAGACCGGCGGCCAAGCCGACCCGACATTCCAATAAATAAGAAACTTTCCTATATTTAGACCAGAATGTAACGCGCCCGCCAATGCCAGTCAAGCCGTGCCAAGCTGGGCGGCATGAGCGGGGACACCGAACGGGACGGCGTGGCACTGACCCACCTGGATCAGCCGCTGTTCGACGGGGCGGATGCGACCAAGCAGGACCTGATCGACTACCTGGACGCGGTGCGGACCCGGATCCTGCCCGCACTGCGGGACCGGCCGCTGTCGGTCATGCGGATTCGGCCCGGCCAGGAGCCGTTCGTCCAGAAGAACCTGCCCAAGTACGCCCCCGACTGGATCCAGACGGCCAAGGTGTGGGCCGACGCGTCCCGGCGGACCGTCACCTACCCGCTGGCCAACGACTGGCGGACGCTGCTGTGGTTCGCCAACCAGCGCGCCATCGAGTACCACCCGGCCCTGGCCCTGACCGGCCAGGACCGGCCCACGCACCTGATCCTGGACATCGACCCGCCCGAGGGGGCCGGCTTCACCCCGGTCGTCCAGGCCGCGCACCTGGTCCGGCAGGCCCTGGCCGACCTTGGGCTGGCCGGGGCGGTCAAGACCAGCGGCTCGAAAGGCGTGCACATCTTCGTTCCGCTGGACGGCCAGGCGACCATGTTCGAGGTGGCCGCGGCCACCCGGGCCATCGGGGTCCGGACCGAGCGCCTGGACCCGGCCGTGGCCACCACGGCCTTCATCCGCGAGGACCGGGCGGGCAAGGTGTTCATCGACTCCACCCGGGCCGGCGGGGTGACCGTGGCCGCCGCCTACAGTCCCCGGATCCGGCCCGGCCTGACCGTGTCCTACCCGGTGCCCTGGGAAGACCTGGACCAGGTGACCCCGCAGGACTTCACCATCAGAACCGCACCCGGCCTGCTGGGAGACCGCGACCCCTGGGCCAAACTGATGCCGCCACCCCAGCACCTGGACCCCGGGCTGATCGAGGAGGGCCACGCCATCCCGATCGCCCGGGTCCAGGCCATGCACGAGGGCAAACGCCGGAAAAGGGCCCGCGAGACGCCCTAGCGCCGCCCGGTCACCAGCACCTCGGCTTCGGCCACCGACACCTGCACCGACGTCCCCGGGGCCAGCGCCGCCGACTCCGCGCTGGGCACGTCCACCTGCACGGACACGTCCCCGGAGAGCAAGGCGTGGACCCGGGTGATCGAGCCCAGGAACGTCGCGATGGTGACGATCCCGTTGCCACCCGGCACCGCGGCGATGCGCAACTCCTCGGGCCGGAGCAGCACATCCAGCGGGCCGTCCGGGCGGTCGCCCTTGATCGGCAGCGTGCTGTCCAGCACCCGGACCCGCCCGTCGCCCGCGCTGTCCTCAACGATCTCGCCCGGGATCCGGTTCATGGTGCCGACGAACTCGGCCACGAACGCGGTGGCGGGCCGGGCATACAGCTCGCTCGGCGTGGCCAGCTGCTCCAGCCGGCCGTCGCGCATCACCCCGACCCGGTCGGCCATGGACAGGGCTTCCTCCTGGTCGTGGGTGACGAACAGGGTGGTGGTGTGCAGCCGCTGCTGCAGCGCGCGGATCTGCTCCCGCAGCTGCAGCCGGACCTTGGCGTCCAGCGCCGACAGGGGCTCGTCCAGCAGCAGCACGCTCGGCTCGATGGCCAGCGCCCGGGCCAGCGCGACCCGCTGCTGCTGGCCGCCGGACAGCTGGTGCGGGTACTGCTGCCGCTGGTCGGCCAGGCCGACCATGTCCAGCAGTTCCCCGGCCCGGGCCCGCCGCTCGGCCGTGCCCTGCTTGCGCATGCGCAGGCCGAAGGCCACGTTGTCCAGCGCCGACATGTTGGGGAACAGGCTGTAGCTCTGGAACACCATGCCCATGTCCCGCTTGGCCGCGGGGATGTGCGAGACGTCCCGGCCGTTGACGGTGACCGCGCCGCTGTCGGCGGTCTCGAAGCCGGCCAGGATGCGCAGCGCGGTGGTCTTGCCGCAGCCGGACGGCCCGAGCAGGGCCACCAGCTCGCCCGGCTCGATCTCGAGCGTGAGCCCGTCCAGGGCCCGGGTCGAGCCGAAGCGCCGGCTCAGGTTCTGCAGGGACACGCGGGCGCCCGTGGCCGTCTCTACGGCCGTATCCACGCTCATGAGGTCCTTCCTGGCTCTCGCCGGGACACCGAGAACAGGTTGACTTCGCCCCGGCCGCTGCGCCGGGCCTGACGGCTGCCCACCATCGTGATGGCCAGCAGGAACACCCAGGTCACGAACAGCGCCATGAGCGAGGCGGCCACCGACTCGGGCCCGCTGGTCTGGTCGAACACCACGATCCAGACCGGGAACGTCTGGAACAGGTCCAGGCTGGCGATGGTGTACTCACCCAGCACCAGCGCCACCGTCAGCACGGTGGCCGACAGCATGGCGGTGGTCAGGTTGGGCAGCACGATCCGCCACAGCGTGGACGGCCACCCGGCCCCGAGCGAGTTCGACGCCTCGGTCAGCGTCTTCAGGTCGAACGCGCGCAGGCCCGCGTCGAAGGCCCGGTAGGCGAACGGCATGGCCAGCACCACGTAGATCAGGCCCAGCGTGTACGGGGTGCCCTTGAGCGAGCCGGGGATGATCTGCAGCAGGCCGACGATCAGGACCACCGGCGGGATGACGATGGGCAGGATCGTGATGCCCTCCATCAGCCGCCGCAGCCGCGGCAGCCGCAGGTGCACGTAGACCGCGGTCGGCAGCATCAGCGTCAGCGTGATCAGCGTGGTGATGATGGCCAGCCGCACCGACAGCCAGAGCGAGTCACCGAACCCGGACTGGTGCACCACCGACCCGAACGAGCCCCAGCCCGCGAACTTGAGCGCCGCGTACAGCGGCAGCAGGAAGTAGATGGCGGCCACGATCAGGATCAGCCACCGCCAGGGGGTGAACCCGTCCCGGGTGATGGCCCGGTTCCGTTGCGGCTGGCCGCCGGTGGCGGCCGAGGTCAGCGGTTCCTCGGCTACTGCAGCCATCGCGCGGCCCTCCGCTGGAGCAGGGTGTACAGGCCCATGGCGACCGCGATGATGATGACCAGCCCGAGACCGAGGGCCTTACCCACGTTCTGCTGGCCGGCCAGCACGTTGCCGTTCAGGAACGACCCGATCTGGATCGCCGTCAGCGGGATCGTCCCGCTGGTCATGGCCTCGGCCGTGGCGTAGGCCGACAGCGCGCTGCCGAACAGCAGCAGCACGCAGCCGAGGAACGACGGAAACAGCACCGGGCCGCCCACGTACCGCCAGTACTGCCAGGTCCGGGCGCCCATGTTCGACGCCGCCTCCCGCCAGGCGGGCCGCAGGCCTTCCAGCGCGGGCAGGATGACCAGCACCATGAGCGGGATCTGGAAGTACAGGTAGACCACGATCACGCCGCTCAGGCTGTACAGGCTGAAGCCGTGCTGGTACGGGTTGAACCCCAGGTCGGTCAGCCACCGGGAGGCCAGCCCGCTGGAGCCCAGGGTCGCGATGAACAGGAAGGCCAGCGGCACGCCGCCGAAGTTGGCGAACACCGCCGACGCGGTGATGGCCACCTGCCGCAGCACCGCCCCGCGCCGGGCCGACCAGATCGCGTAGGCGACCAGCAGGCCACCGATTCCCGGCACGATCGAGGACACCAGGGCCAGCATGATCGTCTGGCCGAACCCGTGCAGGTAGACGCCGTGGGTGGCGTACTTGACGTTGGCGAGCGTGAAGCCGCCGTGGTCCGGATCCTGGAACGCCCCGATGGCCACCGCGATCAGCGGCACGACCAGGCCCAGGGTCATATAGACGCCGAACGGGACCACGCCGGCGTACCGGCGCAGCCCCCGCCTCAGCCGCTGACGCTCGGCCACTGCTGGGACACGATCGTCTCAGCCTTGTTCTGCTGAGCGATGCTCGGGAAGGTCAGCGTGGTCGACGGAGCCGGCGGCAGCGCCTTCAGCGCCGCCTCGTTGACGGTGTTGCTGCTGACCAGCGTGGGCAGCTCGATCGGCCGGGCCTTGCCCTGCAGCCACAGGTTCTGGCCGGTGACCGAGTACAGGTACTCCTCCCACAGCCGGGCCGCGGCCGGGTGCGGAGCCGTCTTGCTGATGGCCTGGTCGTAGTAGGCCGCGTAGTGGCTGTCGGTCGGGATCACGATCTTGAGCCCCTTGACGCCCGGGCCGACCTCGGAGGCCAGCAGGTAGTCCCACCAGACGATGATCGGGGTCTGGCCGCTCTCCATGGTGGCCGCGCTGGCGGTCACCGGCACGAAGTTGCCGGATTGGTGGAGCTTCTTGAAGTAGGCCACGCCCGGCGCGATGTTGGCGAACGAGCCGCCGTTGGCCAGCGCCGCCGCGTACACGGCCGCGAACGCCGCGCCCGCCTGGGTCGGGTTGCCGTTGATGGCGACCTCGTTCTTGTACTCGGGCTTCTCGAGGTCCGCCAGGGAGGTCGGCGGGTCGGTGACCTTGGCCGAGTTGTAGCCGATGGCCACGTAGCCGCCGTAGTCGGCGTAGTAGGTGGCGTCGGTGGCCTTGGAGTTGGCCGGGATGTTGTTCCAGCTGGCCACCTTGTAGGGGGCCAGCAGTCCCTCCTGGTCGGCCTTGACCGCGAACGCGGTGCCCATGTCGAGGACGTCGGGAGCGCGGCTCTGGCCCTTGAGCTGGGTCATCGCGTTGATCTCGTCCTGGCTGGACCCGTCCGGGTTGGCATCGTTGATCTTGATGCCGTACTTGGCCGTGAAGTCCTTCATGATCGTGCCGTAGTTGGCCCAGTCGGCCGGCAGCGTGATGACGTTCAGCGTGCCTTCCTTCTTGGCCGCCGCGACCAGCTTGCTCATGCCGCCGGCCGCGCTCAGCGAGCTGGCCGTCGACGCGTTCGAGCTGGCCCCGCCACCTCCGGACGAGCCGCTGCTGCTGCACCCAGCCGCGAATATGAGGCTGCCGGCCGCGGCGGTGGCCGCGACGGCGTACTTTGCGCGCAAAATTCCCTCCCAGGTCCATGCCAACGGACCTCATCATGGCTAGACAAGTTGGCCTGGGAGTGACGCAATAGTGGCCGGTCCAGGGCTGGCCGGTGACTGAAGGAGGGCCAGCACGTATCGATTTGGGCTACTCGTGCTGTGCTGGCCTATGTCATTCGACGGGGATCTCCTTGTTGATCAATGAAAGGTCAACGCCCTGGCGGTTGCGCACGACCCGGGCCACCACGTAGATGACGATGGCCAGCAGGTACATGCAGGCCATGTAGATCAGCGAGGACGGCTTGTTCACCGCGTACAGGTCGTTGGACAGCCACTCGTACAGGCTGAAGCCGATGAGCCCGATCGTGACCACCCCGGCCACCGGCACGATCGGCACCCCGGCCATCTTCATCCGGCTGGCCGGCGACGCCCGCCACATCTCCGGCTTGCGCCAGGGCAGGATGACCACCGCGATCGCGCTGAACAGGTAGGTCACCGCGATGACCAGGGTCGCGTCCAGGGTGTAGGTGACGAACGTGGCCGAGTAGGAGTACAGCGCGGACAGCCCCACGGCCGGCAGCAGCATCAGCACCAGCGAGGCCACCGGCACCCGGCGCTTCTCCGACACCTGCGCGGCCCGGTCCGGCAGCACCCGGTCGAACGCGGCCGCGAAGATGACCCGGGTCGAGGACAGGAACAGCGTGCCCACCCAGCCGAAGAACCACAGGCTCATGAGCAGGATCAGCACCACCTGGAACACGGCGCTGTGCACCAGCCACCCCGCCAGCAGCACCGGGTAGGGCCAGACCGGCAGGACGCCCTTCAGGTTGGCCGACAGCGCGTTGGCGTCCTGGTAGAAGGCCCAGCCGAACGTCTTGGCGAACAGCAGCAGGAACGCGATCGACAGCAGCACCGTGGTCCACAGTCCGGCGAACATCCCGGTGAACACCCGGCGGAAGTCGCTGGCCCCGCGCACCTCGCCGTACAGGGTCGTCCCCCAGTTGGGCCACAGCAGGTAGAACAGCATCATCGGGACCAGCAGCATGGTCGGCCCGAGCGGCCCGAACCCCAGCGTCGGGGCGGTGTAGCCGAGCTTGGCCGCGCCGCTGGTGGTGGCGGCGTAGGCGTTGCTGATCCCGAAGATCTTGTGGGCCTCGAAGTTGAACGAGGACACGAAGCTGTGGTGGCTGAACGACAGCAGCAGGATCACGATGACCAGGAAACCGATCAGGCCGCCGCCGAAGCACCACTTCTGGAACCGGGCGTAGCCCGACATGCCCAGCGACACCAGCACCCCGGCCAGCGCGATGGTGATCAGCGAGACCACGAAGATGCCGTTGTGCGAGCCGAACCAGGCCGCCTGGCCGGGGTAGCCGAGCGTGGCCCACAGCGGCTCGAACAGCTCGACCGACAAGATGTTGCCGTAGATCGGCGCCCACAGCCAGAGGATGAACCACCACCCGGTCGCGGCCATCACGAAGCCGACGCCGCTGCCCAGGATCCGGCTCTGCCACACGTAGTCGCCGCCGGCCCGGGGATGGTGACGACCAGCCCGGCGTAGGCGATGACCAGGAACGACACCCAGATACCGGTGATGATCACCGAGGTGATGAGCTGGCCTTTGGGGAAGGCCGACGCGAACGAGAACTCGTACAGCCCGAGCGTGACCACGTTGGTGGACAGGCACGCGTAGATCATCGCGTCCCGTACCGACCAGCCGCGGACCAGCCCGGTCGCCTTGCGGAGGAACAGTGTGGGCTCCGCCTGTTCGCTGGTTGCCATGCGCCCGCCTCCTGCCGTGTCAGCCGTTCACGAGAAGGTGCCTGGTCACCTTCGCCTTCTTCGGGTTCAGGTCGAGGATCGCGCCCTGCAGCACGCCGTCCCCGTACACGCTGCCGGGGTTGATCGAGAACGTCCGGCCCAGCCGGGTCACCCCGCGGCTCTCGTGGATGTGGCCGTGCACCGACAGCATGGGCTGGTGGGTCTCGATGGCGGCCCGGACCGCGGTCGACCCGACCGGCTTCATGACCGCCCCGCCGTGCATCGGGCGCAGGTCGGCGTCCAGGGCCGGGGCCTCGTCCAGGCCGGACCCGTACGGCGGCGCGTGGAAGTTGAAGATGGCCCGGCCCATGTCCGGGATCTGGCCCGTCAGGACCTCGATCTTGGCCGCCAGTTCTTCCTCGGGGGCCTCCCGGAACGTGTTCCAGGGGGTGGGGTTGGTCCAGCCCATGGAGGCCAGCGAGAAGCCGCCGAACTCGACGACCTTGCCCTCGCCGAACCCGATGCAGGCCGACGCCTCGATCACGTCGTCGATCTCGAAGATGTCGTCGTTGCCCCCGTTGACCAGGCACGGGATCTGGCCGCCACGGAGCTTGCCGTCGGCCATGTCGAGCCACCGGTCCAACGTGGCCAGCATTTCCACTGAAAATCGCTGATCGACCGCGCCCTCGGTGGCCTGGAGTTCCCTCAGCTCATCCCGGCTCACCACCGCCGGGTAGGAGCCCCGATTCCGGATCTGGCGCTTGACCGCTTCGAGCTCTTCGGCCGTCTCCAGCCGCTGCTCCTGGCCGGCCAGCGTGACCGTCCAGTACGCCGGTCCCTGGTGGGCCACGATCGGCACCATGATCTTCCCGGTCAGGTCGCCGCCCAGCACGACCAGGTCCACCTTGTAGAAGGCGGCCGAGTTGAGGAACTTGCGCCAGCAGGTCTCGGAGCCGTGGATGTCGGTGGCGAAGAAGATCTTCATCGGACTGTGCCTCTCCCGGCTAGTGAGCCACCTCTTCGGGCAGCTCGTACCACCGGACCTTGTCGCCGACCTTGGCCCGGAGCTGCCACTTCATGCCCTTGGGCACCGACTCGGCCACCTCGGCCAGGGCCTTGGCCTGGGCGATCGGGTCGAACGGCGGCCGCGGCGGCACCAGCTCCGGCTGGTCGGCGATGATCGCGGGGAACTGGTCGAGGTTGCCGGTGACCGTCCGCCACCAGCCCCAGTCGCCCGCCAGCACCTGCCCGAACCGGCCCGGATCAATACCTTCTTCGCCGAGCGGGAGCCCGGCCAGCAGGTGCGCGATGTCGTGGGCGTCCTTGGCGTTCAGCTCGACGATCTGCAGCTTGGACAGCAGCAGGTCGGCCGCGGGCAGGGTCAGCGGCAGCTGGCCGAAGCCGGGCCGGAAGTCCAGCGTGTGGCACATGGCCAGCCGGTCGACCATCACGTCGACCGGGCGCCCGGAGGGGGTGGTGAAGTACATCTGCCGGTCGCCGTTCAGGCCGTTGAACGCCCGGTCCGGCTGGCAGCCCTGCTCTTCCAGGTAGGCCACGACCTTTCGGCGGCCCTTGGACAGGCAGGCCAGGTCGATGTCCTGCCCGGCCCGCAGCCGCGGCGGGAAGTCCGGGCACAGCACGCGCACGCCCAGGCCGCCGAGCAGCCGGAGCGGCAGGCCGGCCTCGGCCGCTCCCTGGGCCAGGCCGACAGCCTCGGGGAGCGGGTCGTCCTCCGGGACTAACGGTGCCATGCGCTGATCTTGGGCCCGGTTGTCGCTTTTGTCTATATGTGCCGGTAGAACTTGACGTCGGCCGGCGGCAGCGGCTCGCGCCCCAGGATCAGGTCGGCCGCCTTCTCGGCGATCATCATCGTCGGCGCGTAGATGTTGCCGTTGGTCACGTAGGGCATGGCCGAGGCGTCCACCACCCGCAGCCCGTCCAGGCCGTGCACCCGCAGGGAGCCCGGGTCCAGCACCGACTGCCCGTCCGTGCCCATCCGGCAGGTGCAGGACGGGTGCAGCGCGGTCTCGGCGTCCCGGGCCACCCAGGCCAGGACCTCCTCGTCGGTACTGACTCCCGGGCCCGGCGAGATCTCACCCCCGTCGAACGCCGCGAACGCGGGCTGGCCCAGGATGTGCCGGGCGACCTGGATCGCTTCGATCCATTCGCGCCGGTCGGTGGCGGTGGACAGGTAGTTGAACCGGAGCGACGGGTGCACGGCCGGATCGGCCGAGACGATGCGGACCTCGCCGCGAGCGTCGGAGTACATCGGCCCGATGTGCACCTGGTAGCCGTGCTGGCCCGCGGGCGCCGAGCCGTCGTAGCGGATGGCGATGGGCAGGAAGTGGAACATCAGGTTGGGGTAGGCCACCTCGTCGTTGCTGCGGGCGAAGCCGCCGCCCTCGAAGTGGTTGGTGGCCCCGGGCCCGCTCCGGGTGAACAGCCAGCGGGCGCCGACCGCGGGCCGGTTGCGCCACTTCAGCGCGGGCGCCACCGACACCGGCTGCCGGGACGCGTGCTGGACGTAGACCTCCAGGTGGTCCTGCAGGTTGGCGCCGACCCCGGGCAGGTCGGCCACCACGCCGATGCCCAGCCCACCCAGCAACGCGGCCGGTCCCACCCCGGACACCTGCAGGATCTGCGGGGAGTTGATCGCCCCGCCGCACAGGATGACCTCGCCGGCCCGCGCGACCTCGGTCCGGCCCCGGTGCCGGTACTCGACCCCGGTGGCCCGCGGCCCGTCGAACAGGATCCGGGTCACGAAGGCCCGGGTCCGCACGGTGAGCGAGTCCCGGCCCATGACCGGGTGCAGGTAGGCCCGGGCCGCGCTCAGCCGCCGGCCCCGGTGCACGTTGCGGTCGAAGGCCGCGAACCCTTCCTGCCGGTACCCGTTGACGTCCTTGGTCAGCTCGTACCCGGCCTCCTGGACGGCGGCGAAGAACGCCCCGAACAGGGGGTTGGTGGCGGGCCCGCGCTCCAGCACCAGCGGCCCGCCGGTGCCACGGAACTCGTCCCCGCCCGCCAGGCAGGTCTCCATCTTCTTGAAGTACGGCAGGCAGTGGGCGTAGTCCCAGGCGCCCATGCCGTCGTCGGCGGCCCAGCGCTCGTAGTCGAGCGGGTTGCCGCGCTGGAAGATCATCCCGTTGATGCTGCTGGAGCCGCCGAGCAGCTTGCCCCGGGCGTGGTAGATCCGCCGCCCGTTCAGGTGCGGCTCCGGCTCGGACTGGTACTGCCAGTCGTAGAACCGGCTGCCGATCGGGAACGTGAGCGCGGCCGGCATGTGGATGAACACGTCCCACCGGTAGTCGGGCCGCCCGGCCTCCAGCACCAGCACCCGGGCCTCGGCCGACAGCCGGTTGGCCAGGGCGCTGCCGGCCGAGCCGCCGCCGACGATGATGAAGTCGTACGTGCCCGCCACCCCTACAGAACCTCGAGGATGTCCCGCCCGTATTTTTCCAGCTTGGCCTGGCCCACGCCATTGACGCAGGCCAGCGCGTTCAGGTCGGCGGGCCGCTGGCTGGCGATCTCGCGCAGCGTCTTGTCCTGGAAGATCACGTACGCGGGCACGCCCTGCTCCCGGGCCTGGGCCGCGCGCCACTCCCGCAGCCGCTCGAACATCTTGGCGTCCTCGGGGGACAGGTCCTCGGCCACGCTGACGGGCTTGCGGCCTGAACTGCCCCGGGATGGCCTGGTGCGCTCGGGCTCGCGCCGGAACATGATGTTGTCCCGCTGCCGGCGCAGCACCGCGGCGCTGTCCGGGGTCAGGATCAGCACCCCGTAGTCGCCTTCCACCCCGAGCAGGCCCTGGGCCAGCAGTTGCCGGGCCACCCCGCGCCACTCGGTGTCGCGCAGGTCGGTGCCCACCCCGAACACGGTCAGCTCGTCGTGCCGGTTCTCGGCCACCTTGGGGGTCCGCTTGCCGGTCAGGATGTCGATCACGTGCCCGGCCCCGAACTTCTGCCCGCGCTCGCTGCCCAGCCGGTACACCGCCGACAGGAACTTCTGCGCGGCGATCGTCCCGTCCCACACCTGGGGCGGGGTCAGGCAGGTGTCACAGTTCCCGCAGCCCTCGTGCTCCGACGACTGCCCGAAGTAGGACAGCATCTGCTTCCGGCGGCAGGTGGCGGTCTCGCACAGGGCCAGCATGGCGTCCAGGTGCACGGCCAGCCGCCGCCGGTGCACCTCGTCGCCGGGGGAGGTGTCGATCATCCGGCGCTGCTGGACCACGTCGGTCAGGCCGTAGGCCAGCCAGGCCACCGACGGCAGGCCGTCCCGGCCGGCCCGCCCGGTCTCCTGGTAGTAGCCCTCCACCGAGCGCGGCATGTCCAGGTGGGCCACGAACCGCACGTCGGGCTTGTCGATACCCATGCCGAACGCGATCGTGGCCACCATGATCAGCCCGTCCTCGCGCAGGAACCGGGACTGGTTGGCCGCGCGGACGCGGGCATCCAGCCCGGCGTGGTAGGGCAGCGCCTCCAGGCCCTGGGCGGTCAGGAACTCGGCCGTTTTCTCGACCGAGGCCCGGGACAGGCAGTACACGATGCCGGCCTGGCCGGCCAGCTCGGACTTGAGCAGGTCCAGCAGCTGGCGGCGCGGCTCGTTCTTCTGCACGATCCGGTAGCTGATGTTGGGCCGGTCGAAGCTGGCCACGAACTGCCGGGCGTCGTCCAGCTTGAGCCGGGTCGCGATCTCGGCCCGGGTGGCCTCGGTGGCGGTGGCGGTCAGCGCGATCCGGGGCACGTCCGGCCAGCGTTCGTGCAGCATGGACAGTTCGAGGTAGTCGGGCCGGAAGTCGTGCCCCCACTGGGCCACGCAGTGCGCCTCGTCGATGGCGAACAGCGAGATCTTGGCCCGGTCCAGCAGCCGCACCGCGGACTCGGTCTTGAGCCGCTCCGGGGCCAGGTAGAGCAGGTCCAGCTCCCCGGCCAGCAGGGCCTGCTCGGTGGCCCGCCGCTGCTCGATGTCCTGGGTCGAGTTCAGGAAGCCGGCCCGCACCCCCAGCGCGGTCAGCGCGTCCACCTGGTCCTGCATGAGCGCGATGAGCGGGGAGATGAC
Organism: uncultured Actinomycetes bacterium; assembly: GCA_963828445.1. GTDB lineage: Bacteria > Actinomycetota > Actinomycetes > Streptosporangiales > Streptosporangiaceae > Bog-532. Next base: position 703,243 of record CAWHFP010000008.1, on the reverse strand, counting down.
CACGCCGGTGCCCGCCCGGACCAGGGCCGGGATCTGGTAGCACAGCGACTTGCCGCCGCCGGTCGGCATCAGGACGAGCGCGTCGCCCCCGCCGATCAGGTGGTCGATGATTTCTTCCTGCGGCCCGCGGAACGAGTCATAGCCAAAGGTCCGCTGCAGGACGTCCACTGCTGCCACGCCGCGATCCTACGGCGCGCCACCGTCACTCGGGTCCGGCTATTAGGCTGACGTGCGTGAGTGACAGCGTCACGCGGGTCCGCGAGATCTGCCTCGCCCTGCCCGAAGCCACCGAGAAGTCGTTCGGCGGCCACACCTCCCCGGCCTTCCGGGTCCGGGACAAGCTGTTCGTCATGATCAGCGAGGACCAGACCTCGATGACGTTCAAGGCCGGCCCGGGCGTGCAGGAGGCCCTGGTCGGCGACGACCCGGAGCGCTTCTACGTGCCGCCCTACGTGGGTTCCAAAGGCTGGGTGGGCATCCGGCTCGACCAGGACCACGACTGGGCCGAGCTGGCCGAGCTGCTCCGGGACAGCTACCGGCTGATCGCTCCCAAGCGCCTGGCCGCCCAGGTCTGAGGAGGTCCAACCGTGTTCGCCCACGACACCGTGGCCGCCCTCACGCTGGCCACCGACCTGGTCAACACCGTGCGCGACCGTGACCTGCTGCCCGACGCGGCCGCGCTCGACACCTTCCTGGACGATCACGGCACCAGCCGCGGTCCGGACGACCTGGCTGACCTGGCCGCGCTTCAGGGCCTGCGGCCGCGCCTGCGCGCCGTCTGGACCGCGGCGGGCCGTCCCACCAACCTGGCCGCCCTGGTCAACGGCCTGCTGCGCGACTCCGACGCCCGCCCCTGGATCGTCGATCACGGCGGCGGCTGGGGCTGGCACCTGCACGTCACCGAGCCCGCGGCCCCGCTGGCCCACCGCATCGGCGCCCAGACCGGCTTCGCCTTCGCCGACCTGATCCGGCTGCGCGAAACCGACCGCCTGCGCGTCTGCGACGCCACCGACTGCGACGCCGTGCTCATCGACCTGTCCCGTAACCGCTCCCGCCGCTACTGCGACACCGGCAACTGCGGCAACCGCCAGCACGTCGCCGCCTACCGCGCCCGCCAGCGCGCCAGCTAGGCAGCCCAGCCCAGCGGGCTGGTCAGGGTCCGCCCGTCGGGATGCCGGGCGGTCGCGGTTCCGTCCGGGTGCAAGCTCAAGGTCCAGCCCCACCGGTGGACGGCGATCAGGTGGTGGAACCGGCACAGCAGGCTCAGGTTGCCCAGCGCGGTCGGTCCGTCACGGGCCCGGGGTCTGAGGTGATGGACCTGGCAGGTCGAGGGCGGCTGGTGGCAGCCGGGGAACCGGCAGTGCTTGTCCCGCAGGGTCACGGCCCGGCGCAGCGCCGCCGGGATGATCGGGGTCGGCGTGCCCAGGTCCAGCGGCTGGCTGCGGCTGTTGAAGGGGTAGCCCAAGGTGTTGATCCGCAACTGCGCGGCCAGCCCGCGCGGCCCGGACAGCAGGGTCACGGCCTCCCGGAGCAGAAGGTCTCGCATCCGCTCCCGCGCCAAGCCGGTGAGGGCGTCCGCCGCGGCCATGTCCACCTGGCCGGTGACCACCGGGATCACGGTCGCGTCGCAGGCGGCGGCGTCAGCCTCGGGCCCGGCCGGGCACCAGTCCCCGGGCCCGGCCGCGGCGGGCCGGCTGGCCGGGGAGCCGTCGCCGTCGGCCAGCCCGGCCAGCGTGGCCAGATCCAGGTGGGCGTACACGTGCAGGGGCTGGCCGTCGCGGCCGGGCAGCATGCCGGCGCCGATCAGCCGCTGGCAGGCTTCCTCCAGCGCGTCATGGCGGCGCTGCGGTGCCGACCGGGTGTCTTCCGGACCGGCCTTCCCGCCCAGCGCGCCGAGCACGGTGTTCAGCGCGGCGGCGCATCCGGGGGCCAGGTCGCCGCCGAGACGGCCCGCCCCGCCCAGGGTGGTCTCCAGCCATACGGCCCGGTCGCCGAATCCGCGGTCGTCGGAGTCGGGGGCCGCGCTGCGTTCGATCATTTCCCAGGCCAGATTGGCCAGATCGGCCAGTTCTGCGCCCTGGGCCGCGGCGGTCAGCAGAATCGTGTCGGCGTTCTGGATCAGCTCGGCGGGCAGGCGGCTGGTCCAGCCGCAGATCTCGCGTGCCCACGAGGCCGTGATCTTCTCCTCGGCCAGCGCGGCGGCCACCGCCGGGTGGGCGTCCAGCCGCCGCATCCAGGCCAGCTCGCCGTCAGCGGCCCCGCGGGTGATGCGGGTGAAGGCCCGCAGCCACGGTTTGGGCCCGAACTGACCGTCCGCCTCGTATCCGTGGCCCGTGCAGAACGCCGACAGGGCCCGGGCCCGGGCCGCGGTCAGCCGGGCCTCGGTCTTCTCCAGGCCGATCAGCGCCTCCGCCTCCTGGCCCGCCACGGCCGGCCCGGTCAGGAAGGACAGCCCGGCCTGCACCATGGCCAGCGCCTGCGTCACGTCAGACGGCAGCCCCGGCGGGGTGGCGGATTGCTCATGGCTCATGCCCGGGACCTCCTCCGCTGGCATGCTGGCGGGACACTGGAACGCCCCCTGCTGGGGCGAATGCAGCCGCGCTAGCGGTTGGCTGCCCGCGCCGGCCACGTGCCGGTCTGAGGTCCCTGGCCAGCCGGAGGAAGATCCGGCTCGCGCTCGACTGAGCTCTTGAACCGACTCTAACCGCAGGGTCCGACAAAACAGTCTGAGCTCTGGCCGGCGGCCCCGCGGTGTGCTTGCGGCCGGTCAGCCCGCACTGCTGCGGACCGCGGCCGTGTCCGCGTAGAGCTGGGCGCTGACCAGGCGGCCGCTGGCGACCTCGAAGAACCAGGCGTTCTGGAGCACTACCGTCTGGCCGGTTGCCTTGAGGACGGCCGTGTTGATGAGCCTCGCGATGAGGTAGCCGGCGGACTCGATGACCTCATCGACGTCGACGTCGAACGACTCCCACACCGCTGCGCCGCCGGGGGTCCCCGCGAAGAACCTGGCGAAGGCCTCGGGACCGGTGAACTCCCCGCCGTAAGGCAGCGTGGCCGGGATCTTGAGCACGAATCCTGGCGCAGCATCGGCAGGATGCGGCTGCTGTCGCCATGCCCGAGCAGCTCGGTGATGGCGTAGGCCATCTCGGCCTTCGTGTAAGTCTCCCGGCTGCCGGGGGTCTTCGCGGCGGCGTCGAGCGCCTCGGCGGCCGCGACGTCGGTGCCGGTCACCCCGTCGGCGAAGGAGAAGTTCTCGGGCGGCGTCACGGTCATCATGACGAAGACGTCGGCCGGCCGGACCCCCGGGCCTGCTTCGAGCAGCCGGACCAGGGTCTTGTAAAAGCGGCGCTTGGCCCGCTCGCCGCGCTCCAGCCCGTCGGTGATCGTGAACACGATCCAGTCGTCGGACCGGGGGCCGCCCCGGAAGTTACGGCTGAACACCATTTCGCCCGGCCCATGCTGGTGGATGAGCTGGAACTCGTCCTCCGGCTTCATACCGAGCTCCGCGACCAGCGCATCGTGCACGGCCCGCGAAACGGCTTCGAGGTACTCGCCCGACTTGCCGCGGGCGAGAGAGATGTTGACGAACGGCATGAGGAATCCTTTCCGAGGCGGTTTCAGCTCGAGCGGGCCGTCCCCCGGGCCGAGTGCTCAGCCAAGTTAATATGTATCCAGCATACATAACAGAACGAGGAAAGGAGGTGCTCGCGGGGGAACGCGGCCACGGCGGGCGCGACCGCCTTTTCTGTGTGCTGACGCGCAGCGGCACACCGCGCGGCTCGGCCTACTTGCACTTCCCGAACGGCAAAAGTGGACGGCCACTGCCGCCGGGGCCGCGGCCTCTGGCTCCCGCTGGTCGCTGGTGCGGCCGACGTGCTGTGCCCACTGTAAGTATGATGTACGTCATATTACTATGCGTCGACGGGCGCACGATGACCTGGTCCGGGCCTGGTGGTCACGGCCTGACGCCGCGCGACGGCGAGATCGGCGCACACGCTGGTCGGCGGCCTGGCCGGGTCAATTCGTTACCCAGCGGACTCTTGCCGCGCCTCCGGACTTCGGTGTACACATGGACAACCGTTCATTGTTTACAAGAATCAAGAATCGGTTGACCGTCATCGGGCGGTCCACGAGAGTCGACCGTCATCGCGGTCTCAAGGAGGAGCCGTGCGTCTTTCCCGCATGGTCGCGGCAGGTGCTGCCGCATTGCTGGTGGCCGGGGTGGCCGCCTGTAGCAGTGGCAGTTCGTCCGTCGGGCTCCTCCGGGGGCTCGTCCAGCACGGCCACTGCTAAATCCATCACCATCTGGGCCAGCAACATCGCGTTCTGGTCCTACCAGGCCAAGCACCTGCAGGCGTTCACCAAGGAAACCGGGATCAAGGTCAACTACGTCCAGATCCCGCAGGCCACGATCTTGGACAAGGAGACCATCGCCCAGCGGGCGCACTCCACCGAGTTCGCCATGTACGAGGGCCCGACCTCGCTGATCAGCCAGGACATCGGCCTGCTGGGCGGGGAGCCGCTCAAGTCCTACCAGAGCAACAGCAAGCTGGCCCTGAGCGGTTTCAGCACGAACGGCATGGGCGAGCTGGGCGACTGCTCGCTCAACGGCACCCTGTACTGCCTGCCGGTCTTCGTCGACGGCGCGGTCATCGCCTACAACAAGGACCTGTTCACCAAGGCGGGCATCGCCGCCCCGCCCACCACCTGGGCCCAGGTGGTCACCGACGCCGACCAGATCACCCAGAAGACCGGCACGCCCGGCTGGTGCACCCGCGGCAGTGAGGCCGGGGCGGCCATCGCCACCGCCCACTTCATGGAGGCGTACTACATCCCGTACAACGCCAAGAACAAGGGCTTCACCGTCGGGCCCGACTGGAAGTCGCTCGACGACACGGCCGGGGCCCAGGCCTGGGCCAAGGACTTCCAGCACCTGATGACCAAGGACGCCCCCAAGGGCGTCGGGGCCTTCACCCAGGTGAACTGTGAGCAGGCCTTCGACCAGGGCAAGACGGCCATGTACTACGACGCCCTGACCTCGATGGACGCCAACGAGTTCACCCCCAAGGCCGGGTCCCCGCTGGCCGGCGGCAAGGTCGGCTTCGACGAGGTCAAGTGCCCGACCGACGCGCCCTGCATGCCGCTGGGCCCGTGGGGCATGTTCATCAACCCGCGCGTCCCCCAGGACCAGAAGAACGCGGCCTGGAAGCTGATGGAATACCTGGACTCGACCTCGTTCCTGACCCAGGAGATCAAGGCCCTGGACTTCCCCGGCCTGGCCGTGACCAAGACCGTGGCCGCGGAGAAGTTCGCCGGTGTCCCGCAGAGCTTCCTGCAGGCCGAGGCCTACACCGAATCGAAGGCCGAGCCGAACGCGTTCCCGCCCACCACCGCGTTCAACCAGAGCCAGCAGGACGAGGAGACCGCGATCTCGGAGCTCATCTCCGGCACCTCGGTGAGCAAGGCCATGGCGTTCGCGGCCAACGGCGCCAACCAGGTCTTCCAGCAAGCGGGCCTGATCAAGTAGATGACCGTCCCAGCTACGCAGCGGCGCACCCGGCCCGGGCAGGTTCCCGGGCCGGGCGCGCCGAGCCGTATCGCGGCGCTCAGAAACTGGTCGGCGTTCGACCGCCGGTTCTTCCGGCTGGCGGCCGTGCCGGCCTTCCTGGCCGTGTTCGTCATCACCGCGGTCCCGCTGGTGATCGGCCTCGGCCTCAGCTTCTCCAGCGTCACCAGCACCCACAACGGCGTGTTCCCGCTGACCTTCGCCAACTACCAGCACCTCTGGGACGACTCCGAAGTCCACACCGTGCTGATCAACACCGTGATCTACGTGGTGCTGGCGGTGGGGCTGGAGACCCTGCTCGGCCTGGGCCTGGCCCTCCTCATGACCCGCAAGAACCGGGCCATCTCGGTGTTCCGGGTCATCTTCCTGCTCCCGCTGACCGTGGCCGGCATCGCCGCCGCCATCAGCTGGGGGGCCTTGCTGAACACCTCCCAGGGCTGGGTCGACTACTTCCTCAAGCTCGCCCACCTGCCCCAGCCGAACTGGCTGGCCTCGGCGACCACGGCCATGCCGTCGGTGGTGCTGGTCGACCTGTGGAGCGGCGTGCCGGTGGTGGCCGTCATCGTGCTGGCCGCCCTGCTGTCGGCGCCGAAGGACCCGATCGAGGCCGCCCTGGTCGACGGGGCCGGCCCGTGGGCCCGGTTCCGCTACGTGACCTTCCCGGCCATCCGCCCGGCGCTGGTGCTGGCCGCGCTGCTGCGCACGGTGGCCGCGTTCCAGCAGTTCGCGCTGTTCCAGGTGCTGACCGGCGGCGGCCCGGGGCTCAACACCACCGTGCTCAACTTTTACGTCTACCAGCAGACGATCGTCTTCAACAACATCGGCTACGGCGCTGCCCTGGCCATGCTGCTGCTGGTGGTGATGGCGGTGCCCCTGCTGGTTCTCTTCGTCTTCTCCCGGCGCCGGTAACCGGCAGAACAGGAGGTCGTCATGACCATCCAGGCCCAGACCCGGCCCGCCCGGCCGGCCCGGCCCGCCCCGGCGGGGGCTGAGAAAGGCCGGCCGGATCAGCGGCAGCACGCTCACCTTCGTGCTGCTGATCATCGCCGCGATCTTTGTGCTGCTGCCGCTGTTCTGGCTGCTGTCGACCGCGTTCAAGACCCCCAACGCGGCCTTCGCCCTGCCCCCCAAGTGGGTGTCCAAGCCGACCACCAGCAACTTCAGTACCCTGCTGACCGGCCAGTTCGGCAAGTCCATCCTGAACTCGCTCATCGTGGCGGTGGCGTCCACCGCGGTGGCCCTGCTGCTGGGGGTGCCGGCCGGCTACTCCTTCGCCCGCTCCCCGGTCCGGGGCGGCAAGATCATCAACTCGTGGTTCATTCTGGCCTACGTGGCCCCGCCGGCCATCTTCATCATCCCGCTGTACATCATCTACCAGCACCTGGGCCTGCTGGACACCTATCCGGGGCTGGTCCTGGCCTACGAGACCGGGCTGCTCCCGTTCACGGTCTGGCTGATGCGGGTCTACTTCACCGACGTGCCCAAGGAACTCGACGAGGCGGCCTGGATCGACGGGTGCAGCAAACTGCGCGCCCTGTGGCGGGTGGTGCTGCCCACGGTCTGGCCGGGCATCACCACCGTCGGCCTGCTGGTCGGCCTGGCCTCCTGGGGCGAGTACTTCGGGGCCGCCATTCTCACCGGCCAGCACACCCAGACCGCGCCGGTGGCCGTGTACTCCTACGTGGGCACGGTGACCTCGAACTGGAGTGAGCTGGCCGCGGCCGGGCTCATCGTGGTGGTGCCCGCGTTGCTGGCCACGATCGCGGTCCAGCGCGGCTTCGTCAGCGGCCTCACCTTCGGGGCGGTCAAACAGTGATCCGGCCCGCCCGGCCCGCTAAGCCCGCCCGGCCCCCCAAGCCCGCGCGCGCCGGGTCCGCGCTCACCCCGCCCCGCCGCAAGTCGCTCGGTGACGACGTCGCCGACCGGCTGCGGGAGGCCATCCTGCACGGCGAACTGAGCGCCGGGCAGCGCCTGCGCGAGGAAGAACTGGCGGCCCGGCTCCAGGTCAGCCGGGGTCCGGTCCGCGATGCCTTCGTCACCCTGGAACGCGAAGGCCTGATCCGCTCGTCCCGCCACCGGGGCGTCACGGTGGTGGAGCTGACCTTGCGCGACCTGCACGAGATCTACACTCTGCGCTCGGCCCTGGAGCCGCTGGCGGTCAGCCTGGCCATCCGCCGCGGCACCGAGGCCGACCTGGCCGGGATCGAGTCGGCCCTGGAGGAGTTCACCCGCGGGCTGAAACCCCGGATCAACGAGCGCACCGCCGCCGACCTGGACGTCCAGTTCCACGACGCCATCTACCGGGCGGCCCGGCACGAGCGGCTGTACCAGGCCTGGTCCCAGATCCGGATGCCGGCCTACTGGTTCATGCTGTCGCGCAACGTGGGCAGCGCCCGCTGGCGGGCGGAAACGGCCAACGGCCACAGCCGGATCGCGGCCACCATCCTCGAACGCGACCAGGACGCGGCCCGCGAAGCAACCAGCGAGCACATCCGGACCGGCTTCAGCCGCATCGAAGCCAGCTACCTGCAGGCGTTCCCGGACGGCCAGGGCCTGGACGGCCGGGACAGCTCCGACGAAGGCGGCCGCCTGTGAGCCAGCCGGACGGGCCGCCGCCGGTGGCCCTGGTCACCGGGGCCGCGGGCGGGATCGGCCGCGCCGTCGCGCTGACCCTGGCCGCCCGCGGCCTGACCGTGGTCGGCCTGGACCTCGGCGACGCCGGCCACCTCCAGGCCGAGCTGCGCGCCCACCAGCCCGCCAGCGAGGTGCTGCGGGCCGACGTCAGCTCGGCCAGCCAGGTCGCGGCGGCCGTGGAACGCGCCGCCGCCCGTGGCCCGCTCACCACCGTGGTCAACTGCGCCGCCATCCTGGCCTGCCACGACGTGGCCACCACCGACGAGCAGGAGTGGGACCACATCTTCGCCGTCAACGTCAAGGGCACGTACCTGACCTGCCATTACGCGGTCCCGGAGCTGCGCGCGGCGGGCGGCGGCGCCATCGTCAACCTGTCCTCGGTGCACGCCCTGGCCACCGTGCCGGACCTGGCCGCCTACGCGGCCAGCAAGGGCGCGGTGCTGGCCCTGTCCCGTCAGATGGCCATCGACTACGCGGCCGACGGGATCAGGGTCGTGCCGCTGATCGTGGGCAGCGTCGACACCGAGATGTCCCGCCAGCACGCGCAGGCCCAGGGCCTGCCGCCCGGGCACGCCGAACCCGGCCTCCGCCAGCTGGGCCGGATGGCCGAGCCGGCCGAGGTGGCCCAGGTCATCGCGTTCCTGGTGTCGGCCGAGGCGGGCTTCGTGACCGGCTCCCCGGTGGTCGCGGACGGCGGCATGCTCACCCACCTGTGACCGGAAGGACCCTCGTGACCACGGCCTGGATCGACCACCCCGGCCACCGGGCCTGGCTGCGGACCGAGACCGGGCGGCTGCTGGACTTCTACCTGGCCGCCGCCGACTTCGACGGCGGCGGCTTCTGGGCGCTGGACGACACCGGCCACCCGGACACCGAGCGCCCCAAGGAACTGTGGGTCAATGCCCGCCTGGTGCACTGTTTCGCGCTGGGCAGCCTGCTCGGCCACCCCGGCTGTACCGCGCTGGTCCGGCACGGCCTCGACGGCCTGCGCCGGGTCTTCCACGACCCCGGGCCCGGCGGCTGGTTCTGGACCGCGGCCGACCCGCGCAAGCAGACCTACGGCCACGCCTTCGTCCTGCTCGCCGCCTGCTCGGCCGCCCAGGCCGGCTTCGACACCGCGGACCTGATCGCCGAGGTCACCGCCCTGCTTGCGACCCGGTTCCTCGAGCCCGAGCAAAACCTATATATGGAAGGTTGGTCAGCTGACTGGACGGTCAGCGAGGACTACCGCGGCCAGAACCCCAACATGCACCTGGTCGAGGCGTTCATGGCCGCTGCTGAGGCCACCGGCGACCAGGGCTACCTCGACCGCGCCCTCCCCATCGCCACCCGGATCATCGGCGAGTTCGCCGCCGCCGACGGCTGGCGGATCCCGGAGCACTTCACCGCCGGCTGGCAGCCCCAACCCGAATTCCACCGTGACCAGCCCCGCGACATCCTGCGTCCCTACGGCTACACCCCCGGCCACTCCCTGGAGTGGGCCCGCCTGCTGATCCAGCTCCGGGCCCAGCTGGGAGCACAGCTGGGGGAGGGGCCCGACTGGATGCTGGACGCGGCCCGGCAGCTGTTCACCCGCGCCGTCGCCGACGGCTGGGACCCCGGCCACACCGGCTTCGTCTACACGGTGGACGGCGACGGCGCCCCCGTCGTGGCCGACCGCTTCCACTGGGTCGCCACCGAAGCCATCGGCGCCGCCGCCTACCTGTTCCGGGCCACCGGGGACCCGTCCTACGACCGCTGGTACCGCACCTTCTGGGACCACGCCGCCCTGTTCCTGATCGACCGCCGCCACGGCAGCTGGCACCACGAACTGACCCCCGCCAACCACCCCGCCCACACCACCTGGCGGGGCAAGCCCGACCTTTACCACGCCCTGCAAGCCACCCTCTTCGCCCAGACCCCCGTCTCCGCAAGCCTGGCCGCCTCCCTGGCCAGTCAGGAGCGGGGCGGGCCCGGGGGCTGGCCACCCCACGGGTCGTAGTCGACCTCCAGTGGCTCCTGCTCGGGGCGTTCGTCCTCGGGGACGTGCTGGAGGTTGAGCCGGATCCGGGTCCAGGTCGAACTGCGGCCGCGCATCTTGTCGACCAGCACGTCGGCCGGGGCCAGGTGGGGCCAGACCGCCGGGTGCCGCTCCTTCCACCGGTCGAAGCCGGCCATGGCCTCGTCCTCGGTCCGGGCCCGGGCGATCTCGATCAGCGGCTTGGTCGACTGGCGGCGCCCGGTCGGGCTGGGCCCGGAGGCCCCGGAATCCTCGGCCTTCTTCGGCGCCGGCCGGCGCTTGGAGGGCTGAACCCGCGGTGCCTCGCCCGCCTGGCGGACGAAGTGCGGTGGCCACGGCGCGTCGGGCAGCCCGGCGGCCTCGTCCCGTTCGGCCAGTTCCAGCAGGGACGCGATCGATCCGACCGCCTCGTCCATGCCCGCCCACGGGTCGCCCACCGACGCGAACCGCTCCGGCACGGTGTCCATGGTGAACGCCGCCGGATCGCAGCCCGGGACTTCATCCCAGTTCAGCGGGGTCGAAACCCGCGCGTCAGGCAGCGGCCGGACCGAGTAGGCCGACGCGATGGTGCGGTCCTTGGCGTTCTGGTTGTAGTCGACGAAGACCCCGTGGCGCTCTTCCTTCCACCATTTGCTGGTGGCGATGTCCGGGGCGCGGCGCTCGATCTCGCGGGCCAGCGCCACCGCGGCCCGGCGGACGTCGGTGAACGCCCACCGCTGCTCGATGCGGCAGTAGATGTGGAACCCCCGTGACCCCGAGGTCTTGGGCCAGGCCACCAGCCCGTGGTCTTCGAGCACGGCCTTGGCCACCAGGGCCACGTCCATGATCTGGGCCCACTCCACGCCCGGCACCGGGTCCAGGTCGACCCGCAGCTCGTCGGGGTGGTCCAGGTCGTTGGCCCGGATCGGGTGCGGGTTGAGGTCGATGCAGCCCAGGTTGACCACCCAGGCCAGCGCGGCCGCGTCCTCGACCACGACCTCGCTGGCGGTCCGGCCCGACGGGAACTTCAGCTCCACGGTGCCGATGAAGTCCGGCCGCTTGTCCGGGGCCCGCTTCTGAAAGAACGCCTCGCCCTCGGCCCCGTTCACGAACCGCTTGAGCGCCATCGGCCGGTCCCGGACCCCGCGCACGGCTCCGTCCGCCACCGACAGGTAGTAGCGGACCATGTCCAGCTTGGTCCGCTCGCCCTGCGGGAAGAACACCTTGCCCGGGTTGGTCACGGTGACTTCCCGGCCCGCTACCTCGATTACCTCAGCCTTTGCCCCCGGCATGGTGGCTACATTACGTGGCAAGATGCGAGAGTGCCTACCCACGTCGCCCTGTTGCGGGGCATCAATGTCGGCGGCCGCAACAAGGTCGCCATGCCCGAGCTACGGGCCCTGATGGCCGAACTGGGTCACACCGGCGTGGCCACCTACATCCAGAGCGGCAACGCGGTGTTCACCAGCTCGCAGGCCGACACCGCCAAGCTCGCCGACGACCTGGAGCAGGCCATCGCCGGCCGGCTCAACGTCAGCTGCGGCGTGGTCGTGATCACCGCCGGCGAGCTCCAGCAGGTCATCGACGACAACCCGTTCCCGGCCGAGGACAACCCCAAGGCCGTGCACGCGGTGTTCCGCCGGGCCGAGCTGACCGAGGCCGAGCGGGCCACAGTGGCCGCGGCCGCCGAGCGGGCCAAGGCCAAAGGCTGCCAGGACGAGGCGGTCATCGTGGGCCGGACCATGTTCCTGCACACCCCGGACGGCCTGGGCCGCAGCGAGCTGTCGGCCCAGCTGGCCCGCACCGCCGCGTCGAAGACCGGCACCGCCCGCAACTGGGCCACCGTCAGCAAGCTCCGCGCCATGCTCGACGGCTAAGCCTCCGACGCCCGGGCCCGCCGCTTGCGGCGCGGGCCGGGCCGGGTCGGCGTGGTGTCGCCGAGCAGGATCTCGTTCGGAACCGGGTCCGGGCCTGCTACCGGCGGCAGCCCGTGCCGCAGGTAGTGGTCGAGGATCTTCTCGATGACCTGGCTGAGCGAGCTGCCCTCGCCTTCGGCCTGGCGGTGCGCGGCCGACCGCAGGGTCTGGTCGATCTTGACCGTCAGGTGCGGGCGCCGGCCGCTGGCCGAGGCGGGCCGGCGGCGCGGGAAGGCGGACGGCGGCGGCAGCACCGGGACCGCGCGCCGGGCTTCGTCCGGGACCGGCTGGCGGACCCGGGCCTGCACGGCCTGGCGGCTGATGCCGAGCGCGTCGGCCAGCGGCCGCAGCGGCCAGCCCACCTCGTGCAGCCGGGCCAGCGTGGCCGACAGCCGGTCGCTCTGCCCGGACTTGCGCAGGTCCCGCAGGTACGAGGCGACCTGGTCGGGCAGCTCCAGGTCACCCACGCTGGCCACCGCCGTGGTCCCGCCCGCTCCCGGGCCCTCGCCCGAGGAGCCCGAGGAACCCGTGAACCAGGTGTTGTGCCGGACGTACAGCTGCAGGCCGAGGATCACCACCTCGGACAGGGTGCGGCCCTCACCGGCCAGCCGGGTCGCCAGCCGCTGCCGGAACTCCCGGTCCAGCCGGAACGTCAGCAGCCGCCGGCTCCCGGACCCGCCGCGGCTCCCGGTCACGCCGAACTCACCCGGTCAGCCCGCGGTTTCCCGCTCCACCGCGGGCCCGCTGGTCAGCTCGTGCAGGGCCCGGGTGTCGGCTTCGAGCAGCTCCAGGTACCGCTCGGTCTCGGCCGCCCGCCGGGCCGGGTCCCACCCGAGCAGGTCCCCCATGATCTCGGTGACCGGGCCGACCGCTTCGGCGCCCTGGGCCCCGGTCTCGATGAACAGCCGGACCCGGCGGACCAGCACGTCTTCGACGTGCAGGGCGCCCTCGTGGGTGACCGCGTAGGCCACCTCGGCCCGCAGGTACGGGTGGCCGTCGGCCAGCGGCTGGGCCAGGGCGGGATCGTCCCGGGTCAGCTCCAGGACCTCCTCGGTCAGGGTCCCGTACCGGTCGAGCAGGTGCTCCACGGCCTCGCGGGGCAGCCCGTAGTCCTCGGCCAGCCGTTCCGCCTCGGCGGCCGCGGCGGCCAGCCCGTCCGCGCCCAGCAGCGGCAGCTGGTCGGTGACCGAGGCGGGCACCCAGCGCCCGTAGTCGGCCACGGCCGCGTCGACCACGTCCCGGGCCATCAGCCGGTAGGTGGTGAACTTGCCGCCCGCGATGCTGGCCAGCCCGGGCACCGGGGTGTCGACCACGTGCTCGCGGGACAGCTTGGTGGTCGGCTTGGAGTCGTCCGCCGCGACCAGCGGCCGGAGCCCGGCGTAGACCCCGATCACGTCGGCCCGGGTCAGCGGCCGGGCCAGGATCCGGTTGGCCTGGGCCAGGATGTAGTCGATGTCCTCGCCGGTGGCGGTGGGCTCGGCCCGGTCCCCGGTCCAGTCGGTGTCGGTGGTGCCGACGATCCAGCGCTGGCCCCACGGGATGATGAACAGCACGCTCTTCTCGGTGCGCAGGATGATCCCGGTGTCGGACCGGATCGCCTCGTAGGGCACCACCAGGTGCACGCCCTTGGACATCCGGACCTTGTAGCCGGCCCGGATGCCGCTCAGCTCGTGGACCAGGTCGGTCCACACCCCGGTGCAGAGCACGACCCGCTTGGCCCGGACGTCGAGCTCGCGCCCGCTTTCCTCGTCCCGGACCCGGGCCCCGACCACCCTGCCTTCGTTATCGGAAGCACCCTCGCGCAGCAGGTGCCGGGCACTGAGCTGGTTGCCGATCAGCGCGCCGTGCGCGGCCGCGGTCCGGGCCACGGTCACCGTGTAGCGGGCGTCGTCGGTCTGGGCGTCGTAGTACAGCAGGGCCCCGGCCAGGCCCGAGGGGGTGAGGCCGGGCGCCATCCGGAGCGCGCCGCGCACGGTCAGGTGCCGGTGGTGGGGGACCGGCCGCTTGGTGCCTTCCATGGCGTCGTACAGCACCAGGCCGGCCCCGACGTAGGGCCGTTCCAGCACCTTGCGGTGCAGCGGGTACAGGAACGACACCGGCTTGACCAGGTGCGGGGCCAGCTTGGAGACCAGCAGGTCCCGCTCCCGCAGGGCCTCCCAGACCAGCTTGAAGTCGAACTGCTCGAGGTAGCGCAGGCCGCCGTGGATGAGCTTGCTGGAGCGGCTGGACGTGCCCGAGGCCAGGTCGCGCGCTTCCACCAGCGCGACCCGCAGGCCGCGGGAGGCGGCGTCCAGGGCGGCGCCCACACCGGTGATGCCGCCGCCGATCACCAGCACGTCGAACTCCGTGCCCGCCAGGCGATCCAGGAGGGCGGCGCGGTCGCGGGCATCCAGCTTGCCGTCTTTGGGCATCAGGGGTGCCTTCTTCCTAACGCCGGGGAGGCGTACTTTCGAAGATGATCAGGCATGGACTTTCGTCCAGGCCCCTGCCTACAGTGTATGTACATCGTCAACCAAACCAGAGTGACATATGTGGTGCGCTGGGTCTTGACGAGTGTCCAGTAACCGCATGATCATCCGGATACAGCCGAATTATCCCGACCACGGCCGCATCGTCGCGGCTGGCTGAGGGGGCTCGAGATGTCCGACATCACGCCGTTGATGGCTCGTGGCGAGGGCCGCACGATAGGCCGGATCAGCGGCCTGTGGGGCGAGCTGATGGCCGAGTTCCTCGGGACTCTGATCATCCTCGCGTTCGGTGACGGCTGTGTGGCCATGGCTGTGGCCGCCCTGCCCGGCTCCGGGCGGGCCCAGACCTCGACCACGATCTTCCTGGCCGCGGGCGACTGGCTGCTGATCGCGTTCGGCTGGTGCTTCGCGGTCGCGTTCGCGGTCTGGGTGGCCGGCGGCGTCAGCGGGGCGCACCTCAACCCCGCGGTCACGCTGGCCTTCGCCGTCCGCCGCGGGTTCCCGTGGCGCAAGGTCGTGCCCTACTGGGTCGCGCAGGTGGTCGGGGCGTTCACCGGGGCCGCGATCGTCTTCATGGTCTACGGATCCGCGATCAATGCCTACAACGTGGCCGCTAAAACACCGAAGAGCGGCGGGGCCGCGGTCGCCTCGTACTCGATCTTCGCCACCTTCCCGGCCGGGTACTTCCACGGCTCCAACGTCGGCCCGCTGATCGACCAGATCGTCGGCACGGCCTTCCTGGTCATGTTCGTGGTCGCGGTCATCGACGCCCGCAACACCGCCGTCGGCTCGAACCTGGGCCCGCTGATCATCGGGTTCATCGTGGCCGCGATCGGCATCTCCTACGGCGCCAACGCCGGCTACGCCATCAACCCGGCCCGTGACTTCGGTCCCCGCCTGTTCGCCTGGATCGCCGGGTGGGGAAAGGTGGCCCTACCCGGGACCGTCCACGGGGGCGGCCTCGACTTCAGCAACTATTTCTGGATACCGATAGTCGGGCCGCTGATCGGCGGCGTGGTCGGCGTGGTCATCTACGACCTGTTCATCGGCGACGTGCTGCACGCGCGGCTCAAGCTCGGTGAGAACGTCGAGGGCCCGATCGAGGAGACGCCCAAGACCGCCGACGCCGAAAATCCCGCTACCGGCGTCTGACCGCCGTCCGGGCAATCGACCCCAGACTCAAAGAGGAGACCAGCGATGGCCGATTTCGTGGCAGCGGTGGACCAGGGCACGACCAGTACGCGATGCATGATCTTCGACCACGGCGGCAACGAGATCGGCCGCCACCAGCTCGAGCACAACCAGATCCTGCCCCAGTCCGGCTGGGTCGAGCACGACCCGGTGGAGATCTGGGAGCGGACCTCGTCGGTCATCCAGACCGCGCTCAACAACAAGAACCTGTCCGCCTCGGACCTGGACAGCTTCGGCATCACCAACCAGCGTGAGACCACGCTGATCTGGAACAAGCACACCGGGCGCCCCTACTACAACGCGATCGTGTGGCAGGACACCCGGACCGACCGGATCGCCAGCGAGCTGGAGCGCTCCGGGGCTGGTGAAACGATCCGGTACAAGGCCGGGCTGCCCCCGGCCACCTACTTTGCCGGCGGCAAGATCAAGTGGCTGCTGGACAACGTGGACGGGCTGCGGGCCGACGCCGAGAAGGGCGACGCGATCTTCGGCACCACCGACTCGTGGGTGCTGTGGAACCTGACCGGCGGTACCGACGGCGGCGTGCACATCACCGACGTGACCAACGCCAGCCGGACCATGCTGATGAACCTGGAGACGCTGGACTGGGACGAGGAGCTGCTCGGCTTCCTCGGCGTGCCCCGGGCCATGCTGCCGGAGATCCGGCCCAGCTCGTTCCCGGCCGCGTACGGCACCACCCGGGCCAACGGGCCGGTCCACGGCGAGATCCCGATCACCGGCATCCTCGGCGACCAGCAGGCCGCCACCGTGGGCCAGGTCTGCTTCAGCCCCGGCGACGCCAAGAACACCTACGGCACCGGCAACTTCCTGATCCTGAACACCGGTACCGAGCTGATCCGGTCCAAGGCCGGGCTGCTCACCACCCCGGCCTACAAGTTCGGTGACGACCCGGTGGTGTACGCGCTGGAAGGCTCGATCGCGGTGACCGGCTCGGCCGTGCAGTGGCTGCGCGACCAGCTCGGCATCATCAGCGGCGCGGCCGAGAGCGAGAGCCTGGCCCGCCAGGTCGAGGACGCGGGCGGCATCTACTTCGTGCCCGCGTTCTCCGGCCTGTTCGCGCCGTACTGGCGCTCCGACGCCCGCGGCGCGATCGTCGGCCTGTCCCGGTTCAACACCAACGCCCACCTGGCCCGGGCCACGCTGGAGGCCATCTGCTACCAGAGCCGCGACGTGGTCGAAGCCGGTGAGCAGGACTCCGGCGTGCACCTCGACGTGCTCAAGGTCGACGGCGGCGTCACCGCCAACGACCTGTGCATGCAGCTGCAGGCCGACATCCTGGGCGTGCCGGTCAGCCGGCCGGTGGTGGCCGAGACGACCGCGCTCGGCGCCGCCTACGCGGCCGGGCTGGCCACCGGGTTCTGGAGCGACATCGAGGAGCTCAAGGCCAACTGGAACGAGTCCAAGCGCTGGCAGCCCCAGTGGTCGGAGCAGCAGCGCGCGGACGGCTACGCGGGCTGGAAGAAGGCCGTGCAGCGCACCCTGGACTGGGTCGACGTCGGCTGACCGGGGCCGGGGCTAGCTCAGGATCTCCCCGAGGTTGAAGTTGACCGGTTCCTCCAGTTGGTCGTAGGTACACGACTGGGGGAGCCGGTCCGGCCGCCAGCGGACGAACTGGGCGGTGTGGCGGAAGCGCACGCCCTCCATGTGGTCGTAGCGGACCTCGACCACCTGCTCGGGCCGCAGCGGCACGAACGACAGGTCCTTGCCCGCGTTCCACCGGCTGGTCTCGGCCTTACGCGGGGTGCGCTGGCCCTCCTCCTGCCGCTGCCAGTTCCACGGGTGCTCCTCGAAGCTGGTCACGAACGGCTGCAGCTCGGTCATGAGCTCCCGGCGGCGCTCCATCGGGAACGCCCCGACCACGCCCACGCTGGCCAGGTTGCCGTCCGCGGTGTACAGGCCGAGCAGCAGCGAGCCGACCGCGTCCGGCCCGCTCTTGTGGACCCGGTAGCCGGCCACCACGCAGTCCGCGGTCCGCTCGTGCTTGATCTTGAACATGGTCCGCTTGTCCTCGACGTACGGGCCGTCCAGCTTCTTGGCCACCACGCCGTCCAGGCCCGCCCCCTCGAACTGGCCGAACCAGTTCTGGGCCGTGTCCCGGTCCCGGGTGGCCGGGGTCAGGTGCACCGACTTGCCCGCCCCGGCCAGTGCGTTCTCCAGCGCCTCCCGCCGGGCCGAGAACGGCTCCTCGGTCAGGTTCTGATCGCCCACGGCCAGCGCGTCGAAACACACCAGATGGGCCGGGGTCTGCTCGGCCAGCAGGTTGATCCGGCTCTCGGCCGGGTGGATGCGCTGCAGCAGGGCCTCGAAGTCCAGCCGCCGGCCCTCGCCGTCCGGGATCACGATCTCCCCGTCGATGACGCAGCGCTCCGGCAGCTCGGCCTTGATCGCGGCCACCAGCTCCGGGAAGTAGCGGGTCATCGGGCGCTCGTTGCGGCTGCCGATCTCGACCTCGTCGCCGTCGCGGAAGATGACCGCGCGGAAGCCGTCCCACTTGGGCTCGAAGCTGAACGCCCCGTCGGGGATGTCAGGCACCGACTTGGCCAGCATCGGCGCGATCGGCGGGTTCACCGGAAGATCCATGCCACCATCATCTACCAGGGCAATGACAAGGGGTGACCGATGGGCGGAGTACGGCGGGTCGTCCCGCTGACCCTGGGCTGGGAGAACCTGCCGCGGAGCGTGTCGATCCACGGCGACACGTCCGGGGAAATGCTGCGTGAGCCGGTCCCCGGGGTCCTGCTGCTGTGCGACGGTGGCTGGCTGCTGCTGGACACCGGGTTCAATACCGCGCTGATCCGCGACCCCTGGCTCCGGCGGCGCTTCCACGGCAATCCGGTCGAGCAGCCGGTCCTGCCCGGCCCGGGCGAGCCGGTGGAGGAGGCCCTGGCCGCGGTGGGCGTGGACCTGGCCGACGTGCATGCGGTGGCAATGAGCCACCTGCACCTGGACCACGCGGGCGGCCTCAAGCTGTTCGCGGGCCGGGTCCCCGTGCACGTCCAGCGGCGCGAGCTGGCCTACGGCCTCAGCGACGGCCCCGGCCCGGAGGAGAACGGCATCTTCCGGATCGACTACGACGACCCCCGCCTGGACTGGCGCCAGGCCGACGGCGACACCGAGATCGCCCCCGGCGTCACCGCGGTCCTGACCGCGGGCCACACTCCGGGCCACCAGAGCTTCATCGTCGACCTGGACCCGTCGGTGGGCGGCGGCGGCATCGTGTTCGCGTTCGACGCCGCCGACCTCACCGAGAACATCGAGCAAGAACTCCCGGTCGGCGGCTTCATCGACGTCGAGCCGGAGGTCACCGTGGCCGCCATCCGCAAGCTCAAGTCCCTGGCCGCCGGCCGCGGCTACCCCCTCGTCCCCGGCCACGACCCCGTCGCCTGGCCCGCCCTGACCGAGCAACTATCGGCTCGCTGGCCACACTGACCCGCTACCTCTCCCGCTCCGGCCCGCTCGCTCCGCACCAGTACCCGTCCGGCCCACCGCCACCCGGAAGCCGCGCGCTCCCTGCCGCCCCGGCCGCCCCGTACACCCCGGCCGCCGTCACGGCCGCACCCCGGCCGCCCCGGACACCCCGGCCCCCCGGACACCCGGCCGCCCCGGCACCCGGCGCCCGGCCCGATTCCAGGCGATTGCGCATTTACCCCGGAAAGAGTCGGGGTGAATGCGCAATCGCCCCTAAAACCGAGGCCGCGCCCGCTGGCGCCGAGCACCCTCCGCGCCCGGCCCCCCGCAAAGCTGCGGAGCCACACTCTGCCCAGCCCGCATTTACCGGCTCGATATGCTCCGGAAATCACCCTGTGATGGGTGTGAAAGCGGCACACATGTGCGAGGTTTCATTGTGATCTGAGTTACAGGAATGCCGGTTAATCTCCCGGTTCGCCTGAAATGCCTGCTTATACCGGCCACGATGCTCCGGATGCCTCACCAAAGGAGCACCCGTGGCAATTCGACATAAGGCAGGCACCATCGCCGGAACGATGGCCGTCCTCTCGATCGCGCTCACAGGCATAGCCAACGGCCAGACCGCGTCCTTCAACCAGAAGGCCGCCGGTTACGTGGAAACCTTCATCCATAAAGCCCCCTACCGCTACGGCGGCACGTCCCCGTCGACCGGGTTCGACTGCAGCGGGCTGACCCAGTACGTGTACAAGCACCTCGGCAAGTCGATTCCGCGCACGGCCGAGGACCAGTACCAGCACTTCAAGCGCATCAGCCGCAGTCAGGCCTGGGGTGGCGATCTCGTGTTCTTCCACACGACGTCGAGCCCGAGCAGCCCCGTGTACCACGTCGGTGTCTACGAGGGCAGCAACCACATGGTCTCGGCGGCCAACTCGTCCGAGGGCATCGTCTGGCAGACGATCTGGTCCTCCGACGTCACGTTCGGGACCATCACCCACTGACCCGCCGGTGCCCGGGGTCCTGGGCGGGCGCCCAGGACCCCGGGTCCGGTCAGCGCTTGAACGCCACGCCGCCCCACATGGCGGCGGCGGCACTGGCCTCCTCCGGGGTGGCCGGCCGCCACTCCTGGATCGGCACCACCCCCGGCTCGACCAGTTCCAGGCCCTCGAACAGCTTGGTCACCTGCTCGCGGCTGCGGTACGTGCTGCGCTGGGCCAGCAGCCGGTTGAGCCGGTCGCCCATGGCCTTCATCGCGGTCGCGTGCATGTCGCTGGGCACGTGCGAGATGGTCAGCGAGCTGCCCGGCGGCATCGCGGCCATGAGGCGGTTCACGATCCCGGCCGGGTCTTCGTCGTCGCTCACGAAGTGCAGGACCGCCACCAGCATGACCGCGACCGGCTGGCTGAAGTCCAGCACCTCCGCGGCCGCGGTCAAGATGGCGTCCGGATCCCGGACGTCGGCGTCCAGGTAGGCGGTACGTCCTTCGGGCGCGCTGCGCAGCAGGGCCCGGGCGTGGGCCAGCACCATGGGGTCGTTGTCGGCGTAGACGATCCGGCTCTCCGGCGCGATGCCCTGGGCCACCTCGTGGGTGTTGCTGGCGGTGGGGATGCCGGTGCCGATGTCCAGGAACTGCCGGAGGCCGGCCTCGCCCGCCAGGTAGCGGACGGTGCGGGCCAGGAAGGCCCGGTTGGCCCGGACCGACGACACCAGCTGGGGGTAGGCGGCGATGGCCTCGTCCCCGGCCTCCCGGTCGGGCGCGAAGTTGTCCTTGCCGCCCAGCCAGTAGTCGTACACCCGGGCGATGTGGGCCACATGAGTGTCGATGTCGGCGTAGTCGGTTTCGCCTTCGGGCACCACGCTGTGGAAGAAGCCGTCAGCCATGGGGGATTTCCTCCTCGTGGCGCCCACGGGCACGGCGCATCAGAGCGATCCCCCCGCCAGGACCGACAATACCGGCTGGCTGAACCCTTGAGCATCGTCGAGCCGCCGCCGCAGCGTGCGCGTGTCGTGAGCCAGCGCGGTGATCAGGACGCCCGGTCCGGCCAGCGGCATGACCGCCACCCACGGATCCGCCTGCTCCCGGCTCTCATCCGCCGAGCCCGCCCCCTGCCCCACGTCAGCCCCATCCGGCTCAACGGTCAGCAGGGTCCCGGCGGCCCGGTGGCCGGCCAGCACCGCGGGCCCGCCCGCGGCCGGGTCGGCCCCGTCGATGTCGAGTTCGTGGCGCAGCAGCGGCCGGCGGCCCGAGGCGCCGTCCCGGTCGACGGCCAGCCGGGTGCGGCAGGCGCCACCGCGCTCTCCGTGCCGGCCGAGCAGGATCTCGTCGCGGAGGATCAGGGCGGCGTCTCCGGCCAGGTCAACGCGGACATCCGTCCGGTGCCGGGCCCCGTCGGCCACCACCGTCGGCTCGGGCAGGTACTCCAGGCGCGCGCCCGGGCCGACCGTGGCCGTCACCGTGAGCCGGGACTCCTGCCCGTAGCGGCCGGGCAGGGCCACCGCCGCCGCCACCGTCCGCAGCCGGAGCCGGGCCCCGGCCCGCACCTCGATCCGCAGTTCAAGCTGGTCGCCGCCCAGCGGCCCGGCCGCCCCGCTGACCAGGTAGACCGCGTCGGCGGTGCGGCGCAGCACCAGCGGGGCCTGGGACCGCTGGACCGGCAGCCGCAGCTCACCGGCTGGCCCCCGGTCGGCGACCAGTTCGGCGCGGGCCCGCACTAGGGCGCCGTGGCCCGTTCGGCCAGGGCGGCCCGCACCCAGGCGGTGACCTCGGTGGCCTGCGGGTCGTCCCGCAGTGAACCGAAGATCACCGGCCGCCCCTGCCGGACCGCCGCGGCGTCCCGGTCCATCACGGCCAGGCTGGCCCCGACCAGTGGGGCCAGGTCGGTCTTGTTGACCAGCAGCAGGTCGGAGGTGGTGACCCCGGGCCCGCCCTTGCGGGGCACCTTGTCCCCGCCCGACACGTCCAGCACGAAGATCTGCCGGTCGACCAGCCCGTGGCTGAAGGTGGCGGTCAGGTTGTCGCCGCCGCTCTCGACCAGCACCAGGTCCAGCGGGCCGAACGTCGCCTCCAGGTCTTCGACCGCGTCCAGGTTGGCCGCGATGTCGTCCCGGATCGCGGTGTGCGGGCAGCAGCCGGTCTGCACGGCCTGGATCCGGGCCGGGTCCAGCACCCCGGCCCGGCGCAGGAAGTCGGCGTCCTCGGTGGTGTAGATGTCGTTGGTCACCACGGCCAGCCGGACGTCGCCGCCCAGGGCCCGGCACAGCGCGGCCACCAGCGCGGTCTTGCCGCTGCCGACCGGGCCGCCGACCCCGATCCGCAGCGCCCGCCCGTCCGGGGCCGGGGCCGGGTGCGGGTCGCCGGGCCCGTGCGGGTGAGTGTGGCCGGGTTCCTCAGGACGCAAAGAGACGCACCTCCGCTTGCGAGTGGGCCTCGGCGTACAGGTCGAGCGCGGGCGCCGAGGGATAAGGGAGATCATCGGGCCCGCCGGGGCCTGCGGTCCGGGCGCCACGCCGGGCCGCGGCGTCGATGGCCCCGGCCAGCCGGGCGAGGGCCGCGCTGACCTCGATCGGGTCCAGGGCCAGCAGCCGGACCGCCGCGCTGGCGGGCCCGGTCACGGACAGGTAGGCCGCGATCTGGGCCGCTTCGGCGGGGGAGCAGCCCGCCGTGGCCGCCGTCACCCCGAGCACGATGGCGTGGTGCGGGGCCCGCCCGAGCGCGGCCAGCTCCGGCGACGGCCAGGCGGCCCGGGCCGCGCGCAGCAGGGCCCGGCCCTGCCGCCGCGACGCCTCCCGCTGGGCCGGCGACGGCGTCCGGGCGTCCGCCTCCGCATCCAGCCACCCCCAGGCCCCGCCAGTCCCGTCGGTCGCCTGGGCGCAGGCCGCCGCGGCCAGCCCGGCCGCCACCACTCCCGCCGTGGCCAGCCGCCCCCGCAGGAACAGCTCCAGTGACTCCAGGTCGGCCACCGTCCCCGCCGTCACGGCCCCCTCGAGCCCACCCGAGTGCGCATGCCCCCCAGCCGGGAACCGCGCGTCGGCCAGCATCAGCACCGCGGCCGGCCCGAGCCGCGCCCCGGCTCCGGGCCGGTCCTCCTCGTCGGGCTCCTCGATGCGGCTGGTGTCCGGGCAGTCGCCCACCTCCGGCCCCCGCCCCACGTCCGGCCCGCGCCCGAACTCGGGCCGTTCCCCGGTGTCCGGGCCGCGCCCGACCTCGGGCCCGCGCCCGAACTCCGGGCCCTCGCCGGTGTCGGGCCGCGAGCCCACCTCCGGCCCCCGCCCGGTGTCCGGTCCCCGTCCCAGCTCCGGGCTCTCGCCGGTGTCGGGCCGCGAACCCACCTCCGGCCCCCGTCCCACCTCCGGGCCTTCGCCCACGTCCGGCCCCCGCCCGGTGTCCGGCGCGCGCCAGTCCTGCTTACGTCGGCGCGGCGGTGGATCAGAAGGAGCCATGACAACCTCAGAACAAGAAGTATCGCTGCGCCATCGGAAGCTCGGTGGCCGGCGCTCCCTCCACGATCTCGCCGTCGATCCGCACGGTAAAGGTGTCGGGCTCAACCGTGATGTCGGGCAGGGCGTCGTTGTTGACCATGGCGGCCTTGCCCCGGCCGGACACGTCGGCCACCGGGACCAGGGCCCGGTCCAGTCCCAGCCGCTCGGCCAGCCCGTTTTCCAGGGCCAGCTCGGAAACGAACGACACCGACGTGCTGTCCGCCGCCCGCGGGGCCGCCCCCCACATGGGCCGGGGCAGGTACGGCTGCGGGGTGGGGATCGAGGCGTTGGCGTCGCCCATCGCGGCCCAGGCCACCATCCCGCCCTTGAGCACGGCGTGCGGCCGGACGCCGAAGAAGGCCGGCTGCCACAGCACCAGGTCGGCCAGCTTGCCCGGCTCGACCGACCCGATCTGGTCGTCCAGGCCGTGCGCGATGGCCGGGCAGATCGTGTACTTGGCCACGTAGCGGCGGGCCCGCTGGTTGTCGGCCCCCCCGTCGCCGGGCAGCGCTCCGCGCCGCCGCTTCATCACGTGCGCGGTCTGCCAGGTCCGGATGATGACCTCGCCGATCCGCCCCATCGCCTGGGAGTCCGAGCCGATCATCGAGATCGCGCCCAGGTCGTGCAGGATGTCCTCGGCGGCGATGGTGGACGGCCGGATCCGGCTCTCGGCGAAGGCCAGGTCCTCGGGCACGGCCGGGTTGAGGTGGTGGCACACCATCAGCATGTCGAGGTGCTCGTCCACCGTGTTGACCGTGTGCGGGCGGGTCGGGTTGGTCGAGGACGGCAGGATGTTCGGCTGCCCGGCCACGGTGATGATGTCCGGGGCGTGCCCGCCGCCGGCGCCCTCGGTGTGGTAGGCGTGGATCGGCCGGCCCGCGATCGCGGCCAGCGTGTCCTGCACGAATCCGGCCTCGTTCAGGGTGTCGGTGTGCAGCGCGGCCTGGACCCCGGCTTCCTGGCAGACCCGCAGGCAGGCGTCGATCGCGGCCGGGGTCGAGCCCCAGTCCTCGTGCAGCTTGAACCCGGAGGCCCCGGCCCGCAGCTGCTCCCGCAGGGCCTCTTCGGACACGGTGTTGCCCTTGCCCAGCAGCACCACGTTGAGCGGCCAGCCGCTGGTGGCCTCCAGCATCCGGGCCAGGTTCCAGGCGCCGGGGGTGACGGTGGTGGCCTTGGTGCCCTCGGCCGGCCCGGTGCCGCCGCCGATGACGGTGGTGACGCCGCTGCCCAGCGCCTCCGGCAGCAGCTGCGGGCAGATCAGGTGCACGTGGCAGTCGATGCCGCCCGCGGTGAGGATCATGCCGTTGCCCGCCATGATCTCGGTCGACGGGCCGATGACCAGGTCCGGGTGGACCCCGTCCATGATGTCGGGGTTGCCGGCCTTGCCCAGGGCCACGATCCGGCCGTCCCTGATGCCCACGTCGGCCTTGGTCACGCCCCAGTGGTCCAGCACCACGGCGCCGGTGATGACCAGGTCGGGGGCGCCGTCGGCGCGGGTGGCCCGGGACTGGCCCATGGACTCGCGGATGACCTTGCCCCCGCCGAACACGGCTTCGTCGCCGCCCCGGGCCGGGCCCCCGCACAGGTCCTGCTCGACCTCGATGAACAGGTCGGTGTCGGCCAGCCGGATCCGGTCGCCTTCGGTCGGCCCGTACAGCAGCGCGTACCGCGCCCGGCTGATCTCAGCCATCGAGGCCTCCATCGCGGCGCAGGCCGGGCACGACCCGGGCCCCGGCCAGCGGGACCAGCTCGACCTCGCGCTCGACCCCCGGCTCGAACCGGACCGCGGTCCCGGCCGGGATGCCCAGCCGGTGCCCCCGGGCCGCGTCGCGGTCGAACGCCAGCGCCGGATTGGCCTGCGCGAAGTGGTAGTGCGACCCGACCTGGACCGGACGGTCGCCGGTGTTGACGACGACCAGGGTCAGCACCGGGCGGCCGGTCAGCAGCGGCACCGGGCCCTCGCCCGGGATGATCTCGCCCGGGATCACGGGATCGGCTCGTGCACGGTGACCAGCTTGGTGCCGTCCGGGAAGGTGGCCTCGACCTGGACCTCGGTCAGCATCTCCGGCACCCCGTCCATCACGTCGGCCCGGGTCAGCACGGTGCGTCCGGCCTGCATCAGCTCGGCCACCCCGAGCCCGTCCCGGGCCCGCTCCAGCAGGAACGCGGTGATCACCGCGGTCGCCTCCGGGTAGTTGAGCCGCAGCCCGCGCGCCCGCCGGTCCCGGGCCAGCCCGGCTGCCACGTGGATCAGCAGCCGTTCCTGCTCGTGCGGGGATATCAGCATGCCGGAACCCTAACCCGAGCACGTTAAGGCCGCGTAACCCCAGTTGGTTCCGGGCCCAGTTATTACCAATGTCTGACGACGTCCGACGTGTCCGGACTCGTCCGCCCAATATCTCTAACGTGTAACGCGATTCGAGTGCGCACGTTGTCCAGCTGGACCGGAAGGGAGACCACGCAGCCGTGGAACACCGGAGGAACCGACGGAGGAAGAACCGTCTCTGGCTGATCGCGGCCGGAGCGTGCGTTCCCGTGGCCGCGGCCGCCGTCCTGCTCACCCAGACCGGAGCGCCGCACGCCACCCAGGAGGCGGTCAAGCCGGCCGCCTACGTCGGCGGGATGCCCATGGGCGGCTTCGGCCGCGGCGGCTACCCGATGACCGGCGGCGCGCAGGGCCAGCAGGCGCTGGGCAACGCGGGCACGTCCAACTCGGCCAACGCCGCGGCCACCTCCACCAACTGGGCCGGGTACGCGGCGGCGGGCCAGCCGGGCCAGTTCACCAGCGTGTCCTCGTCCTGGACCCAGCCCACGGTGACCTGCTCCAACCAGCAGACGTTCTCCAGCTTCTGGGTCGGCCTCGACGGCGACGGCACCCAGAGCGTGGAGCAGACCGGCACCGAGGCCGACTGCAACAACGGCAACGCCGCCTATCAGGGCTGGTGGGAGATGTTCCCGGCCGCCCCGGTGTTCTACAACAACCCGGTCAAGCCCGGTGACGCGATGTCGGCGTCGGTCGTGGCCAACGGTGGCGGCGCGTTCACGCTGACCCTGAGCGACACCACCCAGAACTGGACCCAGACCACCCAGCAGACCTCGCAGACCGCGCAGCTCGGGTCGGCCGAAATCATCGCCGAGGCGCCCAGCAGCCAGACCGGCGTCCTGCCGCTGTCGAACTTCGGCACCGTGAACTTCTCGGGCGCCGACGCCGACGCCGCGCCGATCGGCAATGCCAACGCGGACTCGCTGACCATGGTGTCGGCCAACGGTGTCACCGAGGCGACCCCGTCCGCGCTGACCGGCGGCAACGCCTTCTCGGTCGCGTTCGGCGCCAACGCCGGCGCGGCGCCCGCGCCCAGCGGGGCCGCGCCCACCGCCGAGCACGGGAACCGGCAGCACCGCCCCGTCCACCGGCGGCAGCCCCGCGCCCGACCCGAGCACCACCGGGACCGGCACCCGGCACCATCACCACCACTGGTGGTGGTGACGAGCACGCCCGGCCCGCAGGCACCCGCTCAGCAGAACCGGTTCAGCGCCCGACCACGCTGAGCGGAGGCAAGGGGCAGTCACCACCGGTGGCTGCCCCTTTCGCCTGTCCGGGCACCGGCGGCACCGGGTGGCCGGCAGCGCGTGCGACTGGGCCACCAGGGTCAGCAGCACGGCGGCGTCGGTCCAGGCCAGCGGGGCCACCGAGCCGGGCCTGCCGTCGCTGTTGACCTGCTCGGGCAGGGCCCCGAGCCGGGTCCGGTGCGCGGCCAGCCAGTCCAGCAGGCCGGCCGCGGCCCGGTGCTGGCCGGTGGCCGCGTCGGACAGCGCGAAGAAGGCCGTCTCCGCGGTCCAGGCCGTGCTCAGGTTGCCGGGCCAGTCGGTGCCGGGCAGCAGGCCGCCGCCCCGCAGGGTGAGCGCGCGCTGGGCGGCCTGGGTCTCCCGTTCCAGGGCCGGGCTGGCCGGCCCGAACGGCGGTCCCAGCCAGGTGATGGCGGTGTCCGGCCCCTCGGAGTCCCGCGGCAGCCGGTTGTTCCCGTAGCAGCCGAACGACGCCTGCATGGCCGTGCTCAGCCGCCCGGCCGCCCCGGCCCACTCGCGGCTGGCGCCGGTCTTACCCAGCGCGGCCGCGATGTCGGCGGCCGCCCGCAGCCCGGTCAGCAGCGGAGCCGCCGTGCCCAGCGTGACCTGGCTGCCGTGCTCCCAGTAGTCGGTGGCCGCCACCGGCAGCCCGTCCGGGGTCAGCGACCGCGCGGCCGCCCCGGCGGCCCGGTTGACCATCGGCCACAGCCCGGCCAGCTCCTGCCGCCCGGCGGCCGAACCGGCTCCGGACGCCTGGTACCAGGACCACACCGCCCACGGCACCCAGCCGACCGCGTCCAGCTCGGTGGGGCGGCCGTCCAGCACCGGGCCGCTGCCGTTGGTCTGGTAGCGGGCGGCCCAGATGCCGTCCCGGCTCTGTTCCTGGCCCAGGAACCGCAGCACCTTGAGGCCGTCGGCGCCGTGCCCGGTGACCGCCAGCGCCACCGCGACCCAGCTCGAGTCGCGCGGCCAGGCGTAGTCCCAGCGGCCGTACCAGCCCGCCACCACCGCGCCGTCCGGCCGGACCGACAGGTGCAGGTCGAGCAGGGAGCGCTGCGCCATCGAACGCAGCACGGTCCCGGTCCCGGGTACGGTGCCCGACGCCAGCCAGCGGGCGCCCGAGCCCGAGTTTTCACTGGCCGCGCACTGGCCGGCCAGCCTGGTGCTGTCGTCGGCGTCGTAGCTGACGTCGCGGCCGGGCGGCACGGCCACGATCTGGCCGGCCGAGCACGGGGCGACCGCGATGCCCTGGGTCAGCGACACCGGGGCGGGGGAGTAGTGCGGGTGGCCGCGGTACCCGGCCCCGGTCAGCCCGGTGGCCACCAGGGCGGCCAGGACCGTCACGGCCACCAGGGTCCGCGCCAGTACCGGGACGCCGGGCCGTGGCGTCTGCCCCCGCGTGCGCCGTTCAACGCTTATGCCGGGATCTTATCCGCAGCCCAGCCGCCGGTCACTGGTGACGTACCCGTGGTCGGCCGTGATCACGTGGTGGTAGCAGCCGGCCCCTTGACCCGGCCCGGTGGCCTGGTAGTCCTCGGCGTCGCGCCCGTCGGCCTGGCTGACCACCCCGTTGGTGCGGGCCAGCACCCCCTGGGCGGTCACCCGGTCATCGGAGGCGGCCACCGGCTGCCAGCCGCGCGGTCCCCACCTCTGCTGGCTGAGCTGCCGCCCCTGGCTCACGGTGGCCTGCAGGTCGTAGTTGTTGTCGTCGACCAGGGAGACCACCTGCGAGTTCACGGCGATCGGATACGACCAGCCCTGCCGGATGGTGCGCCCACCCGCGGAAATCTGGGTCTCGCCCCGGTCGGACTGGTGCACGTCCTGATCGGCGCCGCCGGCCGTGACCAGATCCGTATTGACATAGTCGAAGGTCTGGTTGACGCGTGCGGTAATTCGCCCGCGTGACGTGTTGATGTAGCCGCTGGTGGTCCAGGTCCGCCCGGTCGCCACCCGCACCTTGGTGCCGCCGCTGACCGGGGTCTCGGTGGTGGTCACGGCCGGGCTGGCGGTCAGGGTGTCCGAGGTCAGCGCGCCGGTGGTCTGGGCCGCGCCGTGGTCGGTGTCCAGGAACAGCGTCCCGTCCACGGTCCAGTTGTCGCTGTTCCCGTAGGGGGTGATGGTGATCGTGTGCGGCTGGCCGTCGGTCAGCCGCCCCGCGAACGGGGTCAGGTCGATGTCGTAGGGCTGGGTCACGAAGGCGTCGATGGCCGGGATCGGATGCCACAGCGTGGGCACGATCCCGCCCGTGTAGACGACCGGGTACGGCTGGGCCAGGCCGGCCGGGGTCCCGTCCACGGCCACCTGGACCTCCCGGTACGGTCCGCCGCCGCACAGGTAGGTCGGGTCCTGCGCGGCCAGGTCGCTGGGCACGGCCGTGAACCACTGCTCGTCGCAGCCGCCGCCGCGCGCGTACACCTCGGCGGTGACCCCGGTCAGGTTGCGCGGCAGGGTCACGGTGGCGCTGGCGCTCTGCCCGGCCCCGAGGGTGTACCAGCCCGCGCTGGTGGTGCCCCCGCCGCCCCCGGTATTGGACAGCGGCACGATCTGGTCGGCGTGGGCGGCGGGCCGGTAGCGGCCCTGGGCCTGGTAGTAGGTGAACGTCATCGTCATGTGGTAGACGCCGGTGTAGGTGCTGTCGACGATGTTGCCCAGGTCGGCCACGAGCGGCTCGGACCTGGTCAGCAGCGGGATGAACGCGCTGATGTCCTTGGCCACGTGCCAGCTGATCCCGGCCGGGTCCGGCTCCGGGGTCGAGGTGCGGAAGATCTCGGCGCCGCCCAGCCACACCCCGGCCAGCCGGTCGTACTGCCGCCCGGCCACGCTCCCGGTCCAGTCCATGACCACCTTGGCCCACGGCCCCGGGCAGGCCGCGGGCGGCGTCACCGTCCCGGTGAACGGCTGCCCGTAGCTGTTGGCGAAGTCGTGCTGCATCACGGTCACCGTGCAGTGCCTGACCGGCGGCCGGCTCACCGGCGGCAGCGCCGTCACCGGATCCTGGTAATTGGTCTCCATCGGGCTCGCCGCCACCCCGCGCGCAACACCGGCCACTGCGGGCACGGCGCCCACGACGATCACAGCGAACGCGAACAACACGGCGGCCACGGCCCGCGACAGCTTCATCCTCCACTTGTAGCTGTCCGGATCTGAGACATCAAGTCCTGTTCTGACGGTTTTTGCGACCCGGCGCCAAACCCCTTGACACCCCGATCTCCGTAGGACTCTAATGTGCTAGGCAACTAGATGAATAGAGGATTGCCGGTGATCGAGTTTCACCTGGACGCACGCTCCGGCGTCGCCCCGTACCTGCAGCTCATCCACCAGGTACGGCACGCGCTTCGGCTGGATGTGCTGCGCGAGGGCGACCGCCTGCCCACGGTCAAGGAGGTGGCCAAGGGACTGGCCATCAACCCCAACACCGTGCTCAAGGCCTACCGCGAACTGGAGTACCAGGGCCTGGTCTCGGCGCGACCAGGGGTCGGCACGTTCGTGACCGGGACGCTGAGCGGCGGCTCCCTGGCCACGCACGCGCCGCTGCGCCGCGACCTGGGCCGCTGGCTCGACAAGGCCCGGAAGGCCGGGCTGGACGACGAAAGCATTGAAGCTCTGTTCCTGGCCACCTTTCGTGGTGCCGGCCGGGGGGAAGAGGAGGACATAGCATGACCGCCCTTGATGCCCGTGGCCTGGGCAAACAGTACGGCCGACGATGGGCTCTGACCGATTGCACGCTGGAGATCCCCGAGGGCCACGTGGTCGGCCTGGTCGGCCCCAACGGGGCCGGCAAGTCCACCCTGCTCAACCTGGCCGTGGGCCTGCTCGCCCCGACCACCGGCAGTATCGCGGTGCTGGGCGGGATCCCGGCCGACGGGCCGGAGCAGCTGGCCAAGGTCGGCTTCGTGGCCCAGGACGCCCCGCTGTTCTCCGGCCTGTCCGTGGCCGACCACCTGCGGTTCGGCGCTCACACCAACCCGGGCTGGGACGTGGCCTTCGCTGAGCAGCGGGTGGCCCGGATCGGGCTCGACCCGGCCCAGAAGGCCGGCAAGCTGTCCGGGGGGCAGCGGGCCCAGCTGGCCCTGACCCTGGCCGTGGCCAAGCGGCCCCGGCTACTGATCCTGGACGAGCCGGTGGCCAGCCTGGACCCGCTGGCCCGGCGGGAGTTCCTGCAGGACCTGATGGAGGCGGTGGCCGAGCACGGGGTCAGCGTGATCCTCTCCTCCCACCTGGTCAGTGACCTGGAACGGGTCTGTGACCACCTCGTCGTGCTCGCGGCCTCACGGGTGCAGATCGCGGGCGACGTGGACGCCCTGCTGGCCAGCCACCACCGGCTGATCGGCCCGCGCCGGGACCTGGCCCAGATGCCGGCCGGCCAGGACGTCATCGAGGCCAGCCACACCGACCGCCAGAGCACGCTGATCGTCCGCACCGACGGCCCGGTCCTGGATCCGGTGTGGATGGTCGAGCAGCTCAGCCTGGAGGACCTGGTGCTGGCCTACATGGGCCGGGCCAGTGAATCGGCCCGTTCCCGCCGCCCGGTTCTGGAGGCCCAGTCATGATCTGGCTCACCTGGCGCCAGGCCCGCGTCCAGGCCATCGTCACCGCCGGCCTGGTGGCCGTCTTCGTCATCCTGCTGCTGGCCACCGGGCCGCACCTGGTCACCCTGTACCGGGACAGCAGCTTCGCGGCCTGCCACCGCGACTGCGCCGGAGCCGCCAGCAACTTCCTGAACTCGCTGGGCGCGAACGGTCTCTACCACCAGATCTACCTGCTCGGGGCGCTGCTGCTCGTCCTGCTGCCGGTGGTGATCGGCCTGTTCTGGGGCGCGCCGCTGATCGCCCGCGAGCTGGAAGTCCGGCTCCTACCGGCTGGCCTGGAACCAGAGCGTGACCCGGGAACGCTGGCTGGCCGTCAAGCTCACCGTGCTCGGCCTGACCAGCATGGCCCTGGCCGGGCTGCTGAGCCTGGCCCTGGGCTGGTGGGCCAGCCCCATCGACCGCGCGGCCGCGGTCGGGTCGGCCGGCGGCTTCCAGGCAGCCGGTTCTTCCCGACCCTGTTCGGCGCCCGGGGAGTCGTGCCGATCGGCTACGCGGCGTTCGCGTTCGCGCTCGGGGTGCTGATCGGCCTGCTGATCAAGCCGCACCGTATCCCGGCCATGGCCGTCACCCTGGCCGTGGTGGCCGCGGTCCTGATCGCCATGCCGCTGGGCATCAGGCCGCACCTGATCACGCCGGTCCGCCACAGCACGGCGCTGACCGCGGCCAGCATCCAGGGTCTTGGCTACCAATGGCAACGGGACCAACCTGCAGGTGTTCACGGCCACCCCGGCTCCGCCTGGCGCCTGGGTCCTGTCCACCTACGTCACCACCATGTCCGGGTCCACCAACCTCGGGTCCGTGCCTGCCGCCTGCCAGCCGTTGGGCAACGCCGGGCCCAAGGCCTGCTTCAGCGCGCTGGCCGCAAGCGACCTCAAGCAGGTGGTCACCTACCAGCCCGCCAGCCGGTACTGGAGCTTCCAGTGGCTGGAGTTCGGCATCTTCCTCACCGTCGCCATCCTGCTGGCCTGGGCCTGCTTCTGGTTCATCCGCCGCCGACTCAGCTGACCCGGAGGTATCCCATGCTCTGGCTGACCTGGCGCCAGTTCCGCGTCCAGGCCGCCGCCGTGGCGGCCCTGGTGGCCGCCTTCGGCGTGCTCCTGCTGGTCACCGGCCTGAAACTGGCCTCGCTGTACCACGGCAGCAGCTTCGCGGCCTGCCGCCGCGACTGCGGCCAGGCGGCCGGCAACTTCCTCAACCAGGTCGCCTCGAGCGGGGGGTACCACCGGATCTACACGCTCGGCGCGGCCCTGGTCTACCTGCTGCCCGCGGTGATCGGCCTGTTCTGGGGCGCGCCGCTGATCGCCCGCGAGCTGGACAGCGGCACGTTCCGGCTGGCCTGGAACCAGAGCGTGACCCGGGAGCGCTGGCTCGCCATCAAGCTGACCGTCCTCGGCCTGGCCAGCCTGGCCGCGGCCGGGGTGCTGAGCCTGATGCTCGGCTGGTGGGCCAGCCCCATCGATCACGCCGCCACCAGCGGCTCGGTCCGGCGGCTTCGAGGACCGCTTCTTCCCGGTGGTCTTCGGCGCCCGCGGGATCGTGCCCATCGGCTACGCGGCCTTTGCCTTCACCCTCGGGGTGCTGGCCGGGCTGCTGATCCAGCGGGTGGTCCCGGCCATGGCCGTCACCCTGGCCGTGGTGGCCGCGGTCCAGATCGCCTTCCCGCTGGCGGTCCGGCCGCACCTGATCTCGCCGGTCCGGCACAGCACCGTGGTGACCGCAGCCGCCATCCGGGAAATCAACGGGAACGGGCCCGGCAACGAGCTGACCGGGATCGGGCTCGGGAATTCGGACATGCCCGCGGGCGCCTGGCTCATCTCCAGCCAGACCACCACCGCGTCCGGCTCGACCACGCTCGGCGCCATGCCGTCCGCCTGCGGCCCCAGCATGCGGGACTTCGGCACCTGTGCCACCGCCATCGCGGACAAGCACCTCACCGTCACCGTCGTCTACCAGCCCCCCAACCGGTACTGGACCTTCCAGCTGATCGAGACCGCCAGCTACCTGGCCATGGCCGCCTGCTGGCCTGGGCCTGCTTCTGGCTCATCCGCCGCCGCCTGAGCTGACCGTTCCGCAATCTCGGAGAAGCCCCGGCCCGGGCGGCGGCTAGGGTCGGGGCATGATTTCGAACATCTCGCTGGTCACCGTGTACTGCCTGGACCAGGACAAAGCCCGCGACTTCTACGTCGAGAACCTGAACTTCGAGCCCGGACCGACATCACCATGGGCGAGGGCTACCGGTGGCTGACCATCGGGCACCCCAGCCAGCCCGAGCTGGAGGTGACGCTGATGGTGCCGGGCCCGCCGCTGGACGATGAGGCGGCCACGTTCATCCGCGGCCAGCTGGAGAAGGGCCAGATGGGCGGGCTCGGCCTCAAGGTCGACGACTGCCGCAAGACCTCGCCGAGCTGAGCGCGAAGGGGGTCACGTTCCTGCAGGAACCGTCGGAGCGGCCGTACGGTATAGAAGCGGTGATGCGCGACAACACCGGGAACTGGCTGGTCCTGGTCGAGCCGCGCGCGTTCACCCCGGAGGACTTCTCCTGACCCCGACCTCATTGGGGAGGCCCGTTGCCCGCCTGGATCTGCGCCACCTGCGGTAACCACTATCCCGACTCCGAGCACCCGCCCGCGTCCTGCAAGATCTGCTCGGACGAACGCCAGTGGGTGCCGCCGTCCGGGCAGCGCTGGACCACCCACGACGAACTGGCCGCCGCCCCCGGCCCCGGGGACCGGGCCGAGCAGCGGCACAGCGAGTTCTGGGAGGTCGAGCCGGGCCTGACCGGGGTCCGGGTCACCCCGGACGTGGGCATCGGGCAGCGGGCCCTGCTGGTGGGCACCGACCAGGGCAACCTGCTCTGGGACCCGCCCGGCTTCGTGGACGACGAGGCCATCGAGCAGGTCCGGGGCCGCGGCGGCCTGCACGCGGTGACCGCCAGCCACCCGCACTTCTACGGGGCCATGGCCACCTGGGCCCGCGCGTTCGGGGCCGACATCCTGGTCAACGAGGCCGATGCCGGCTGGGTGACCGAGCCTGACCCGGCCATCCGCACCTGGTCCGGCCAGCTGGAAGTCCTGCCCGGCGTCACCCTGGTCCAGTGCGGCGGTCACTTCCCGGGCAGCGCGGTGGTGCACTGGGCCGACGGCGCGGGCGGGGCCGGGGCCCTGCTGGCCGGGGACACGATCTTCGTCACCCCGGGCGAGGACCGGCTGACCTTCATCTGGAGCGCGCCCAACCGGCTGCCGCTGTCGGAGCCGATGATCCGCGGCATTCTGGACGCGGTCCGGCCGTTCCCGTTCGACCGCATCTACGGCGGCTGGAGGCCCACCATCGGTTCCGGCGCCCGCCAGCTGCTGGAGGCTTCGGCCGCCCGCTACATCCAGTTCCTGCGCGGCGAAGCCCCGTAAGGCGGGAGGGCGGCCGCAGGGGCCGGCCACCCTCCCGCCCCGGCTTACTCGGTCTTGAGCGCGGCCAGTTCCTGCTGCACCTGCTGCTCATGCAGAGCAGCGTCCTGGCGGGCCCGGCGCGGATCCCAGCGCCCGGTCATCAGGAAGATCAGCGGGATGAACACCACTTCACCGCCGACCGCGACCCACCACCAGTTCTTCCACTGGCCCGCGGCCGCCTTGGACGCGTTCTCGACCTGGACGCCGTGCGCGGCCAGGAACGCGCTGTCGGCCGGGGGCACCTTGGTCAGCGCGATCAGCCGGGCCGTGGCCACCGGGACCGACACCTGCTCCTTCTGGGCGATCTCGCCGACCGCCCTGGCCAGGGCCGCCTTGTTGGCCGGGTTGGCCTTGAGCGCGGCCTGGGTGGCCGGGTCGATGGCCGCGCCGGTGGCCAGCTGCTGGGCGTACTTGGCGCTCAGCGTCGAGACCTGGGTGCCGTAGTTGACCAGCGGGGTCATCGAGCTGACCACGAACGGCAGGCACAGGGTGGACACCGCGATGACGACCCGGATGATCCAGCCCCACACGGCCAGCCCGGTCGCGGTCAGGGCCGGGTTGTGCTTCTCCACGGTCTCGGTGAAGCTGGCCATCCAGGGCGCGTAGGCGATGGCCAGGAACACCGCCAGCAGGCTGATGGTCAGCGCGAACGTGGCGTAACTGGTATGCGTGTGGCCCGCGTAGCTGCCGAAGATGATCGTCATGATGATCGCGCCGACCGCGCCGAAGACCATGAACGGCTTCCGGACCTTGACCCGGTCCGAGATGATCCCGACCGCGATCAGCGCGCCCGCGTCAAAGGCCCAGAACCAGTTGCCGAGCCCGTTGGCCCTGGACAGCGAGTACCCGAACAGGGACGAGAAGTAGATCGTGAAGAAGCCGACCGCGGTGTAGTAGATGATCAGGAACACCGAGATCGCGAAGGCCGAGCCGATCACGTCCAGGTGCAGCATCTGGCGCCACGGGTGCCGCAGGCTCTCGGACAGGTCGATGCCCTTGGCCCGGGCCTCGATCAGCTGCCGGTCACGCAGGCTGACCATGAGCTGGTCGCGCAGGGCGGGGGACAGCTCC
Organism: uncultured Actinomycetes bacterium; assembly: GCA_963828445.1. Taxonomy (GTDB): domain Bacteria; phylum Actinomycetota; class Actinomycetes; order Streptosporangiales; family Streptosporangiaceae; genus Bog-532. The sequence continues at coordinate 666,915 of CAWHFP010000008.1, read as the reverse complement.
TTCAGCGCGACCACCGCGATCGCGGCCACGACCAGGCCCACGATGCCGCAGATGACGAACTGGTCCTGCCAGGCGTGCAGGTGGGACAGGGTGGCGCTGGACACGATGGCGACGACCAGGCTGCCGACGACCGGACCCAGGGTCCAGAAGCCCATGGCCGAGGCCCGGCCCAGCTGCGGGGAGAAGTCCCGGATCAGGGCCGGGGTGGCGACCAGGATGACCCCCTCGACCACCGCGATCGCGGCGAACAGGATGCCGTAGGTGAGCTTGTTGGGGGCGTTCGGTATGCCGAACAGCACCAGCAGGGCGGTGATGACCAGCCCGTAGGCGACCAGGTTGGCCCGGCCCCAGCGGTCGGCCAGGCCGGCCAGCAGCGAGCCGAACGCGCCGACCGCGTTGCCGATGACGATGATGTAGACGTAGTAGGAGAACGTCATGTGCAAGCTGGCGATGATGGTCGGCGAGACCGCGCCCGGGATGTACAGCGCGTAGTAGAGCATGATCGTGGCCAGCACCACGATCCCCAGATAGAGCACCCGCCGCCCGGTGTCCGGGTAGTGGTTCAGTTGCCGCTGCCACAAAGTCCGGGCCACCAGGCCCGATACCGGCGCTGTGCCGTCCACGGTGGTTGCCATGTTCTCCTCTTTGAGTTAGACCGGGCTGCCAACAACCTTCCGGAACACCAGAAAATCCAAAAGTACGTCTGTGTACTTAAGCTGTTTGACCGATACTCTAGGCGCGTGGTTCACACCAGGCAAGAGGCCCTTGACGTCCCCGGCGGCATTAAGGCCACCAATGGGACCGGGGGCACCCTGGCCGATACGCACGAGGGCAAGCCGGGCCTGCCGCGCGGTCGCAGCCGCCTGCCGGCCACGGCCGTGCAGGCCTCCCAGCGCGAGCGGCTGCTGCGCGCGGTGGTGGCCGCCGTGGCCAGCTCCAGCTACTCCGAGGTGACGGTGGCCGACATCGTCCGCCGGGCCCGGGTCTCGCGGGCCGCCTTCTACACGCACTTCGCCGACAAGGAAGACTGCTTCCTGTCCGCCGCCCGCGAGGGTGGCCAGCTGATGGACAGCCGGATCCTGACCGCGACCCGGGCCGCCGCGCCGGGTGCCTCCGACGAGGACAGGCTCCGGCTGGCCTGCCGGGCCTTCCTGGCCTTCATGGCGGCCGAGCCGGAGTTCGCCAAGATCTTCTACGTCGACATGCCCGCGGCCGGCCCGCAGGCCGTGGCCCAGCTGGCCCGGGCTCAGCACCGGTACGCCGACCTGAACCAGGCCTGGCACGAGCGGGCCCGGCCCCGGCACCCGGACTGGCCGGTGCTGCCCGGTGACGCCTTTCTGGCCCTGGCCGGAGCCACCGCCGAACTGGTCAAGGCCCGGGTCCGCGACGACGCCGCCGCCGAGGTCCCGGCGCTGGAGGACACCATGGTCGCGCTGCACCTGGCCGTGATGGCGGGCCAGCCCTGGCCCGCGCCCAACCCGAACCAGCGCCGCGCCCACTAGGCCCGCCAGGTGATCAGCGCGTCCAGCGCCTCGACCTGATCGCCCCGCACCAGCAGCGGGTTGACCTCCAGCGACTCCAGCCGGTCGCCGAGCGCGGCCGCCACCGCGGCGATCCTGGTGATCACCCCGGCCACCGCGGGCAGGTCGGCCGGGGGTGCGCCGCGGGCCCCGCGCAGCACCGCCGCCCCGCGCAGCCCGGCCAGGGCCGCCTCGACCTCGGCCGCGGTCACCGGGAGCGGGCGCAGCGCGGCGTCCTGCAGGACCTCGACCCAGATGCCGCCCAGGCCCACCGCCAGCATCAGGCCCCAGGCCGGGTCGCGGACGATCCCGGCGATCAGCTCGACGCCGCCGGTCCGGTACGGCTGGACCAGCACCGGGCCGTCACCCGCCACCGCCCGCACCGCCCGGTAGCCGTCCCGGACCGCGGCCGCGTCGCCCAGGTTGAGCCGGACCCCGCCGGTGTCGCTCTTGTGGGCCAGCCCGGCCGCCTTGACCACCACCGGGTAGCCCAGCTCATCCGCGGCCGCCACCGCCGCGGCTTCGCCGGCCACGGCCCGCGCGGGGACCACCGGCACCCCGCAGCCGGCCAGGAAACCGGCCGCCCGGTCTTCCGCCCACACGCCACCCGCGGCGACCAGGGACTCAGGCAACAGACCTTCAATATCCATCGATGGAAGGTCGTTGATCTGGGTCTCGGACCGGATCCGGGACCAGCGCACCGCGGCTCCGATGGCGGTCATGCCGTGCTCGATGCCGCCGGCCACGTAGGGGTACCCGCTGCCGGCCAGCAGCTTCCGCCCGGCCGGGGTGATGTCGGTCAGCGCGTTGCTGACCACCACCACCGGCCGCGGTGCGGCGGCGATCCGGCGCGCGTTGGCCTCGTACAGCAGCCGCGGCAGGGCCGGGTCGGGCGGCTCGTCCCGCAGCACGTCGGCCAGCAGCAGTACCACATCAAGGTTGGCGTCGGTGACCACGATCTCCAGCGCCCGCCCCAGCAGGGTGCGGTCCACCACCACGTAGCCGGTCACGTCGAGCGGGTTGGCCACGTCGGCGAACGCGGGCAGCATGGCCTTGAGCGCGGCCGTGGTGGCCGGCGCGAAGGCGGGCAGGGCCAGGCCCTCGTCCTCGGCCCGGTCGGCGATGATCTCCGACGCGCCCCCGGACGGGGTGACCACGCCCAGCCGGTTCCCGGGGAAACCCTCGGGCGGCAGGCCGGCCAGCACCCCGGCCGTGATGATCAGGTCCTCCAGCGACCGGACCCGGACCACCCCGAGCCGCCCGAACACCGCCTCGATGACCGCATCGTCGCCGGTCAGCGCGCCGGTGTGGGCCTGCGCGGTGTGCTGGGCGGTGTCGCTGCGGCCCACCTTGAGGGCCACGATCGGCTTGCCCGCGGCCAGCGCCCGCCGGGCCGCGGCCGCGAACTCGGCGGGCTGCCGGATGGACTCCAGGAACAGCGCGATGACCCGGGTGGCCGGGTCGTCGACCAGGTGTTCCACCACGTCGGTGACGGACAGCATGGACTCGTTGCCCATCGCCACCAGCAGGCTGATGCCCAGGTTGCGGGCCTGGGCCAGGCTCAGCACCGCGCTGGCCAGGCCGCCGCTCTGCAGCACCACGCCGACCGGGCCGCGCAGCAGCGGCACCGGGATGGGCAGGCCGTAGGGGGTGATACCGGCGGCGGCGTTGATGTAGCCGTTCCCGTTGGGCCCGAGCACGGTCAGCCCGCGCTGGCGGGCGAAGGCGATGATCTCGGCCTCGCGGCGGGCGCCCTCGGGCCCGGTCTCGCCGAACCCGGCGGTCAGGATGACGAACGCCCGGATGCCCGCCTCGGCGCCCTCCCGGAGCACGTCGAGCACGGCCGCGGTCGGCACCATCACGTAGGCCAGGTCGACCGGCCCGGGCAGCTCGGACAGGGACCGGTGCGCCCGCTCCCCGTGCACCACCTCGGTGCGCGGGTTGACCAGGTACACCGGCCCGCCGAACTCGTGCACCCGCAGGTTCAGGTGCGTGTTGACCGACCAGCCGGACTTGTCGGTCGCGCCGACCAGGGCGATGGCCCGGGGGCGGAACAGCGCCTCCAGGCCGGTCGCGCCGTCGGCTCCCTTGCCGACGGGCGCGCTCACTCCCCGATGCCGCCCAGCCGGACGTGACCCCTGAGCAGGTTGCGGGCGATGGTGCGCCGCTGGATCTCGTCGGTGCCCTCGTAGATGCGCAGCAGCCGCAGCTCGCGGTACCAGCGTTCGACCGGCAGTTCCTTGGTGTAACCCATGCCGCCGTGGATCTGCATGACCCGGTCGACGACCTTGTTGGCCATGATCGCGCCGTCCAGCTTGGCGATGGAGGACGCGTGCCGCCCGTCCAGGCCGTGCTCGACCCGCCAGGCCGCCAGCAGCGTGAGCCACTTGGTGCTCTCGATGTCGACCTGGGAGTCGGCGATCTGCCACTGGATGGCCTGGTAATCGGCGATCGGGTGGCCCATCGACACGCGGATCTTGGCGTAGTCGATGGCCATCTGCAGCAGGCGTTCGGCCGAGCCGATGGCCCGGGCCGGAATCAGGTACCGGCCCTGCCGGATCCACTGCATGGCCAGCTCGAAGCCCTTGCCCGGCTCGCCCAGCATGGCGCTGGCCGGCACCCGGACGTCCTCGAACACCAGCGCGGCCGGGCCCCATTCGCCCATGGTCGGGATCGGCTCGGATTTCCAGCCCATGTCGCGGTCGACGATGAAGCAGGTGATCCCGGCCTCCGGTACCACCGCGAACACCATCACGAAGTCGGCCTCGTTGCCGTTGGTGATGAACGTCTTCTCGCCGTTGATGACGTAGTCACCGCCGTCGGGCCGGGCCGAGGCGCGGATGTTGCGCGCGTCCGAGCCCGCCCCGGGCTCGGTGATCGCGAAGCAGGAGCGCCGCTCACCCTCGATGGTGGGGATCAGGTAGCGCTGCTTCTGCTCGTCGTTGGCCGCGTACAGGATGTTGTCGGCGTAACCGCCGAACGCGAACGGCACGAAGGTCCGGCCGGTCTCCATCATCAAGATCGCGGACATGACGGCGCCGAGGTTCATGCCGCCGTACTCCTCGGGCGTGTTCACGCCCCAGAACCCGCTCCGGCGGGCCTTGGCCTGCAGTTCGCGCACTACGGACCGGTCGAGGCCGGGCTGCCCGGCGCGCTCGTTGCGCAGCACCTCGGGCTCCAGCGGCATGACTTCCTTCTCGATGAAGGACCGCACCGTGTCCCGGATCTGCCGTTCCTCGTCGCTGAGCGAGAAGTCCACCATCTGCGTTGACGACCTTTCCTATGCGCGTCCCGGTCCAGCCAGAATTACTACCAGCGTTCTTCCCCGGCGGACCCGGCCAAACTCCGATCAGCTTTCTGGAATCATGCTCTAGTTCTCCTTCGAGGCTGACGGCGGCCCCGCCCGTTGTCAACGCCCAAGATCGCGATGCGCGGCTAGCGCCGGGTGGGGTAGTTGGCCGTGGGCACGAACTCCACGTCGTCCAGGGCGACCTCCCGCCCCTGGTCGTCGACGTACCCGACGTGCAGGGGCGCGCCGGTGTCCCGGGCCCGCCGGACCACGGTCGGCCCGCCCGGCGGCGGCAGGTGCGCATCCCCCCACTGCTGCAGCGAGCCGAGCACCACCCGCAGTTCTTCCCCGGCCGGCGTGAGGCGGTAGGCGTACCGGCCCCGGCGGCCGGGCTCCTGGTACGGCTCGCGGGTCAGCACCCCGGCTTCGGTCAGCGTGGCCAGCCGGTCGGTCAGCACGTCCGGCGCCACCCCGAGCCGGTCGCGGAACTCGGAGAACCGGGTCGCCCCCGTGAACGCCTCGCGCAGGATCAGGAACGTCCACCGCTCGCCCAGCACGCACAGGCTGCGGGCGATCGAGCACATCAGCTCGGCCGGCGTCTCCGGGTCCGGCGCCAGCAACGCCGCCACCGCCGTCGGTCCCTTGGCCGCCTTCTCGGTCATGCGCCCATCCTACCCTGAGTTGTCATTTCCAACTCAGCCAGCTAAGTTGGTTTTACCTACTCAGCTACACGAAACCTCGGAGGGCACGATGCGGATCGAAGGAAGCGCGGCGCTGGTGACGGGGGCCAACCGGGGCCTCGGCCGCCGGCTGGCCGAAGAGCTGCTGGCCCGCGGGGCCAAGGTCTACGCGGGCGCCCGCGACCCGGGCGCGATCGACCTGGCCGGGGTGACCCCGGTGGCCCTGGACATCACCGACCCGGCTTCGGTGGCGGCCGCGGCCGACGCCACCGGCGACGTCAGCCTGCTGATCAACAACGCCGGCTCGTCCACCGGCGCGAGCCTGCTCGACGGCTCGCTGGCCGACATCGAGCAAGAGATGAACACCCACTTCTTCGGCACCCTGGCCATGACCCGCGCGTTCGCGCCCCAGCTGGCCCGGGCCGGCGGCGGCGCCATCCTCAACGTGCTGTCGGTGCTGTCCTGGGTCAGCCTCCCCGGCGCCGGTGCCTACTGCGCGGCCAAGTCGGCCGAGTGGTCCCTGACCAACGCCACCCGCGTCCAGCTGGCCGGCCAGAACACCCAGGTCACCGCGCTGCACGTCGGCTACATGGACACCGACATGGCCCGCCACGTCACCTCGGCCAAGCTCGACCCCGCCCTGGTGGCCAAGCTGGCCCTGGATGGCGTGGTGGCCGGCCAGCCCGAGGTCCTGGCCGACGAGCTCAGCCAGCAGGTCCAGCACGGCCTGGCCGGCGGCGTCGCCGCCCTCTACCCCCAGTTCGCCTGATCGGGCCGGCGTCCGGCGCCCGGGGCCGCCCCACCGGCCCCGGTCCCGGTTCCGGTCGCCCCGAGCTGGCCGGGCCCGCGCATGAACAGGTAGCACCCGGGCACGTGCGGGCCCGCCGCGGGCCGCCCACCGGTCCCGGTACGCGGTCGGCGACTCGCCCACCAGCCGGTTGAACAGCGATGAAAACGACCCCAGGCTGCTGAAGCCGACCAGGAAGCAGATCTCGGTCACGGTCAGGTTGGCGTGCCGCAGCAGATCCTGGGCCCGCTCCACCCGCCGCCGGGTCAGGTACCTGATCGGCGTCAGCCCGTAGGCCGCCTCGAAGCTCCGCGCGAAGTGATACTTCGACACCCCGGCCACCCGGGCCAGTTCGTCCAGCCCCATCGGGCTGGCGTAATGCCGGTCAATGTGGTCATGGGCCTGCCTGAGATGCGGGAGCAGGTCCATGGCCACCGCCTGCCGCTGCGCCGTCCGCCCCACAGCCCCCACTCTAGGCCGGCCCCCCGACAGTTCCGGGCCGTCCCCGTCCCGCATCCTCCGGCCGTCTGATAACAGCGAAGGAGTGCCGGTGTCTCGGAGGTAACTCATGATCGATGGCCCGTTACTAGTGCTCTTATATGTGTAATCGGACATCGATCATGAAGCCGGACCGGCGGCACCACCGCGGATGTGCCCCCCGGCCGCATGGTGGCCCGGCGCGCGCCGGCGTCGCCGTTGCGGCGGGCCTGCCTACCTCGCTCCCGATTCCGAGCCCCTGCCGAGCCCCTTCCGGGCCCCTGCCCAGAGCTCCCGCCCGGAGCCTCAGCCTCGCGGCCCATCCCGCCCCCGAAACCCCCTTGCCCGCCACTTATATACTCAGTATTATTCTGGGCATGCTAGAGAATGAACGCCGCTGATGAGCGTCCGGCACGCGCTGCTGGCGCTGCTCAGTGAGGGGCCGAAGTACGGGCTTCAGCTCCGGGAAGAGTTCGAGGCCCGGACCGGCGAGGTCTGGCCGCTCAACGTCGGGCAGGTCTACACGACCCTGCAGCGGCTGGAGCGGGACGGGCTGGTCGAGTCCGACGGTGAGCCGGACGAGGGTCCGCAGAAGGGCTTCCGGATCACCGCGGCGGGAGACATGGAACTGGCCGGGTGGCTGCGTACGCCGCCCGACCTGGCCTCGCCGCCGCGGGACGAGCTGGTCATGAAGGTGCTGGTCGCCACCACGGTGCCCGGCGTCGACGTGCACGAGGTCATTCAGGCTCACCGCCGCTACCTGGTGCAGCTGATGCAGCAGTGGACGCGAATCAAAGAGGAGGAGGGCGGGTCCGATCTGAACCTGGCCCTGGTGGTCGACGCCGAACTGTTCCGGCTCGACGCGGTGGTCCGCTGGCTGGACTCCGCCGACGGCCGGATCAAGCGCGCCGCCATCGATCCTCCCGCCCAGCCGTCGGCGGAGCCGGTCGCTCCGCTGCCCCGGCTGCGCCGCCGGGCGGGGACCCGGCGATGAAACCGCATGACCCGGGGGGCTCACCAAAGGAGACGGGGATGTCCGTACTGGAGCTACGGGGCGTAGCAAAGACCTATGGAGATGGCGCGGCCGCGGTGCGTGCGCTGGCCGGCGTCGACCTGGCGGTGGACGCCGGCCAGATGGTGGCGGTGATGGGCCCGAGCGGGTCCGGCAAGTCGACGCTGCTCACCATCGCCGGCAGCCTGGAAGAACCCGATCGGGGCGAGGTCCTGGTGGCCGGGGCGCCGCTGGGTGAGCTGTCGGCCCGGGCCCGGGCCCGGCTGCGGCGGCGCACGGTGGGGTACGTGTTCCAGGACTTCAACCTGCTGCCCGGGCTGACCGCGGCCGAGAACGTGGCCCTGCCGCTGGAACTGGACGGGGTCTCGGCCCGGACCGCCCGGGGCGCGAGCCTGCGGGCCCTGGACGAGGTGGGGCTCAGCGAGGCGGCGGGCCGGTTCCCGGACCAGCTGTCCGGTGGCGAACGGCAGCGAGTGTCGATCGCCCGCGCGCTGACCGGGGAGCGGCGGCTGCTGCTGGCCGACGAGCCGTCCGGCGCGCTGGACTCGGCCAACGCCGAGGCCGTGATGCGGCTGATCCACAGCGCCTGCAAGCGGGGCGTGGCCGCGGTGGTGGTCACCCACGACGCCCAGCTGGCCTCCTGGGCCGACCGGGTGGTGTTCCTGCGCGACGGCAGGATCATCGACCAGACCGTGCCCTCACCCGGGCCGGAGTCCCTGCTCAGCCAGGGGCAGACGCCATGAGCACCGCGCTGCGGGAGCGCCCGGCGGGCCCGGAGCCCGCGGGCGCGGGGACCCGGGACGGGGGCGTCCCCGCGCGCCGGGCGGTGATCCGCTGGGCGTGGCGGCTGTTCCGCCGCGAGTGGCGCCAGCAGATGCTGGTGCTGGCCCTGATCACGGTGGCCGTGGCCGCGACGTTCGTCGGCGCGGCGGTGGCCACCAACTCCCAGGGCCGGCCCAGCGGCGAGTTCGGTACCGCCCAGGACCTGGCCACCTACGGCGGCAACGACCCGCACCTGGCCACCGAGATCGCCTCGCTGCAGCACCGCTTCGGGCGCACCGAAGTGATCGAGAACCAGGTCCTCCAGGTGCCCGGCAGCACCAGCACCTACAACCTGCGGGCTCAGGCCAGCCGGGGCCCGTTCGGCGGGCCGATGCTCTCGCTGCTGCAGGGGCATTACCCGGCCGGCCCGGGTCAGGTCGCGCTGACTCCCGCGCTGGCCAGCCAGTTCAGCGTCCGGGTCGGCAGCGTCTGGCGGCAGGGTGGCGTGGCCAGGACCGTGACCGGCATCGTGCAGAACCCGCAGAGCCTGCTGGATGAGTTCGCCCTGGTGGTTCCGGGCCAGGTGCGGGCGCCGACCACAGTCAGCGTGCTGTTCGACGCGCCCTCCGTTCCGCCCGACCCCAACGTGGTGACGCCGCAGACCACGGCGTCCAACGCCATCAATCCGGACACCATCGTGCTCACGCTGGCCACCATGGGCATGCTGCTGATCGCGCTGGTGTCGGTGGGCGGCTTCACCGTGCTGGCCCAGCGCCGGCTGCGCGCCCTGGGCATGCTCGGCGCCATCGGCGCCACCGACCGCAACGTCCGGCTCGTGGTCCGGGCCAACGGCCTGGTCGTCGGGGTGGCCGGGACGCTGCTCGGGGCCGTGCTCGGCCTGGTCGCCTGGCTGGCCTACCGGCCGCACGTCGTGACCAGCTCGCATCACGTGATCGCGCCGTTCGCGCTGCCGTGGGGCGTGATCGGCCCGGCCATGGGCCTGGCCGTGCTGGCCACCTACCTGGCTGCCTCGCGGCAGGCCCGGGCGGTGACCAAGATCCCGGTGGTGGCGGCGCTGGCCGGGCGGCCGGCCCCGCCCAAGCGTGTCCACCGGTCGGCCCTGCCCGGGGTGGTCGTGCTGGCGGTGGCGTTCGGCCTGCTGACCTACGCGGGCAGCCGGCCCAGCGGTAGCGGTCAGGGCACGGCCATGTTGTGCGTGGTCGGCGGCTTCATCGCGCTGGTCGCGGCGGTGGTGCTGCTGGCGCCGATGTGCCTGGCCCTGCTGGGCCGTCTCGCCCGGCACACCCCGGTCTCGGCCCGGCTGGCCCTGCGGGACCTGGCCCGCTACCGGGCCCGTTCGGGCTCGGCGCTGGCCGCGATCAGCCTGGGCGTGCTGATCGCGGTGATGATCTCGATCGTGTCGGCGGCCCGCTACGCCAACGTGCTCGACTACGCCGGTCCCAACCTGACCTCGAGCCAGCTGATCGTCTACACCCCCAACGGGCCGTACGGGCAGGGGGAGGGCGGTCCCGGGCAAAAATCCGCACCTCTCACCGGCCAGCAGGTCCGGGCCATGCGCGCGGCCGCCGGCCAGATGGCCAGCGCACTGGGTTCGCACCAGGTGACCGAACTGGACGTCACCACGGCCTCGCTGAACCACGCGGCCCAGGGCCGGAACTGGTCCGGGCCGGTGTTCGTGGCCACCCCGGCCCTGCTGCGTTCGTTCCGGATCGCGCCCGGCACGGTCAAGCCGGCCACCGACATCCTCACCATGCGGCCGGGCCTGTCCGGGTTGCCGAAGATGCAGCTGATCTACGGCAGCTACTTCAGCAAGCCGCCGCCGGGGCCGGACTCGTTCCCCTGCCCCACGGGCAGTTGCCTGGCCAACCCGGTCATCCAGCAGGTCAACGCGCTGCCCTCGGGCACCTCGGCGCCGAACACGGTGATCACCGAGCACGCCGTGCGCCAGCTCGGCCTGAGCCCGGTGGTGTCCGGCTGGCTGATCCAGACCGCCCACCCGCTCACGGCCACCCAGATCAAGAACACCCAGCTGGCCGCGGCCGGGGCCAACCTGACCGTCGAGACCAGGTCGAGTGTCCCGTCGCTGAACGAGATCATCGACTGGGCCACGGTGTTCGGCGTGCTGCTGGCCCTGGGCGTGCTGGCCCTGAGCGTGGGCCTGATCCGCAGCGAGACCGCGTCCGACCTGCGCACGCTGACCGCCACCGGGGCCAGCGGCCGGACCCGGCGGGCGCTGACCGCGGTCACCGCGGGGGCGCTGGGCCTGCTCGGTGCGGTGCTCGGGGTAGGCGCCGGGTACGTGGCCGCGGTCGCCTACTTCCGCGGCGACACCCTGGAAGGCGGCCTGTCCGCGCTGTCGGCGGTGCCGGTCACCAACCTGGTCATCCTGCTGATCGGCATGCCGCTGGTGGCCGCGGCCGGTGGCTGGCTGTTCGCGGGCCGGGAGCCACCCGCCCTCGGGCGCCAGCCCATCAACTGAAACCGGGGAGACCAATCCGCTGAAAGCGGTGTAACACCCTCGGCCGGCCCGGCGCTCTTAGGGGTAGGGAGCGGGCAACGGCGGCGGGGCGCCCGGGCGCAGCCGGGCGTCCTCGCCGTCCGCGGTGCTGGCACCGGTCACCCGGTGCGCTGGCTTGGCACCGCAGGCCCGGGACCGGAGGGCCGGACGCAGCGGCGTCGGCCTTCACACCGGCGGGGCGGCGCCCAGCGGCGGCGCGGAACGGCAGGCCGCAGCGGCAGGCTGGGCGTCACCCTCGCCGGGACGGGACCGGGACCCGGTCCAGGTCGGCCGCGACCACGATCTCCCCGCCGAACACCGCGCCGGCCTCGTCCGCGAACCGCCGCGGGTCCTGGTGGGTGTAACGCTGCGAGAAGTGGCTCAGCACCAGCGCGCGCACGCCGGATTCGGCCGCGATCTGGCCCGCCTGCCGCGCGGTCAGATGCCCGTAGGCGGGGGCCAGTTCGGCGTCGGCGTCCAGGAACGTGGCCTCGCACACGATCAGGTCCGCCCCGTCGGCCAGGGCGAAGGCGTTCTCGCACAGCCGGGTGTCCATGATGAACGCGAACCGCTGGCCGGGCCGGGGCTCGCTCACCTCGTCCAGCCCGATGCGGCGGCCCGCCACCTCCAGGCTGCCCTCGGCGGCCAGCCGCCCGACGGCTGGTCCGCTGATGCCCAGCGCGGCCAGCCGGTCCGGCCGCATCCGGCGCCCGTCCGGCTCGGCCAGCTGGTAGCCGACGGTGGGCACCCGGTGCGACAGTGGCCGGGCCACCAGCCGCCAGGCCCCGGTTTCCGCGAGCACGTCCGGGTCCCCGCTGGCCGCGCGTTCCCGCACGGTCGCCACGTCGTGGAAATATGCCGCGTGCCTCAGATGATCAAAGAAGGTCTGTCCTTGGGCTGGATAGTGACAGACGACGTCATGGTTGACCCGGTCCAGGGCGATCCGCTGGAGCACGCCCGGCAACCCGAGGGTGTGGTCGCCGTGAAAGTGGGTCAGGCAGATCCGGTTGATCTCGCTGGCCCGGACGCCCGGCCAGCAGCATCTGCCGCTGGGTGCCCTCACCCGGGTCGAACATCAGTCCCTGGCCGTCCCACCGCAGCAGGTAGCCGTTGTGGTTGCGTTCCCGGGTCGGGGCCTGGCTCGCGGTCCCGAGCACCACCAGCTCGCGGCCGGCCACGGCTCAGGCCGTCCAGGAACGCGGCTCGGCCTGGGCCCCGGCCCCGCCCGGGCTCAGCGCGTACTGCCACCAGCCCACGTCCCGCCAGGCCCCGAGCTTGTAGCCGACGTCGCGGAACACCCCGACCGGGGTGAACCCGAGCGCTTCGTGCAGCCCCACGCTGGCCGGATTGGGCAGCGCGATCCCGGCGTACAGCGAGCGGTAGCCCAGGCCGCGGACTTCGGTGATCAGCCGCTCGTACAGCCGCCGGCCCAGGCCCTGGCCCTGGTAGGCCGGGTCCAGGTACACCGAGGACTCGGCCGACCAGCGGTAGGCGGGCCGGGCCCGGTGGGCCGAGGCGTAGGCGTAGCCCGCGACCCGGCCGTCGTCGTCGGCCACCAGCCAGGGCAGCCTCGGCCGGGCCAGCATCCGGCGGCCGATCTCGTCCGGCGTGGGCGGCTGCTCCTCGAACGAGGTCGCCGTGGCCGTCACCACCGGGGCGTAGATCGCCGCCACCGCGGGCGCGTCGGCCGCGGCCGCGGCCCGCACCGTGATCGTCATCAGGCCATGATGGCCGGCAGCCAGACCCGCATGGGCTGGCCGTCCCGGTTGTCCCACTGGAAGTAGGGCACGGCCGTGGCCCGCTGCCCGGCCGCGGCCACGCTGCCCAGCGGGCCGCCCGGCACCGTCGGGGTGTAGGGCAGCGCACCGGGCAGGCCCGCCCGGGCGGGCCGGGCGTCCAGGTCCACGGTGACCGTGCGGCCGATTTCCGGCAGCGTGGCCGGCTGGTCGGTCAGCGCGCTGCCCGCCACCAGGGCCAGGTCGTCCAGGTCGGTGCCGTCGGCCTGGTCCACCGTCTCGAAGCAGTAGACCAGCGGTCCGCGCTCGACCGCCACGCAGCCGCGCACCGCGTCGATCCGCGGGTGCGGGTACACCCAGCGCGGGGTCAGGCTGAAGCTCCAGGTCACCACGTCGCCGGGCCGCCAGGTGCGGGTCACGGTCAGGTAGCCGCGTTCGGCCGGTCCGGGGTCCACCCGCTCACCGTTGACCTGCAGCCGGGGCCGGTCACTCCAGGCCGGGACGCGCAGGGCCAGCCCGGCCGGGGCGTCCGGGGCCTGCGTGACCCGCACCGTGACCTCGCCGGTCCAGGGCAGGTCAGCCGACATCGCGACCACCAGCGTGCCCTGGTCCAGCGGGGCCGTGATCTCGGCCCCGGCGAACTGGTGCAGGAACAGCGTGTGGCCGTCGCTGCTGGCCAGGTAGTGCTGGACCGAGGCCAGCAGCCGCATGATGTTCGGCGGGCAGCAGGCGCAGGAGAACCACTCGTGCCGCCGGGCCGGGTCGTCGCCCTCCACGTGGTCCGACCGCCGCTGCAGCGGGTTGACGTAGAAGAACTTCTGCCCGTCGGTGGAGATCGAGGCGCCGAACGCGTTGTACAGCAGGCGTTCCATCAGATCGGCGTAGCGGGCGTCGCCGGTGGCCAGCAGCAGCCGCCAGGACCAGTGGAAGCTGGCGATGGCGGCGCAGGTCTCGTTGTAGGCCCGGTCGGGCGGCAGCTCGAACCGGTCCCCGAACGCCTCGTCGGAGTGGCGGGACCCGTTGCCGCCGGTCAGGTAGGTCTTGGTCGCGACCATGTCCTCCCAGCGCCGGATCGAGGCGGCCAGCAGCTCCTCGTCCCCGGTCTCGGTGGCCACGTCGGCCACCCCGGCCTCCAGGTACAGGGCCCGCACCGCGTGGCCCTCCTCGGTCACGGCCCGGCGGACCGGCGTGTGGTCCTGCAGGTAGCGGTGGCCACGGCCGGAGTCCCCGGCCAGGCCGTGCCCGCGCTGCTCCACGAACTGGGTGGCCAGGTCCAGGTAGGCCCGCTCGCCGGTCTCCCGGTACAGCTCGGCCAGGGCGGTCTCGATCTCGGGGTGGCCGTCGAGGCCGATCTCGTGACCGGCGAACGTGTCCACCAGGTGGTCGGCCACCCGCTGGGCCACGGTCAGCAGCCGGGTCGCGACCTCCTCGTGCCCGGCCGCCCGGCGGGCCGCGGTCCCGCTCCCGGCCACCGGGTGGGCCGCGGTCCGGTGCAGGGCCACCGCGGCCTGGATCAGATGGCCCGCGCAGTACATCTCGTGGCTGGACGACAGCCGGGAGTACCGGGGCTCGCCGCTGACCTGGATGTAGGAGTCCAGGTAGCCGTCGGGCTGCTGGGCCTGCTCGAGCAGGCCGACCGTGCTGGCCGCGAAGGCGGCCAGGGTCTGGCCGGTGCCGCTGCCCGGCTCCCGGGCCAGCTCCCAGCCGATGGCCTCCAGCGTCTTGTAGATGTCGGAGTCCATGAACACCGGCCCGTGGTACTGGGGGGCGGCGTCTGCCGTCGGGCCCTCGCCCACGTTGGCCGGGCGCACCGAGTCCGCGGCCCGGGTCAGGCCGCCGGGCCGGGCGGCGGGCTCCCGGCCGGCCGCGGCCGCCGCCGCCCGCATGTTGTCCAGGTTGCCGGCCACCTCCAGCTGGCGCAGGGCCAGCGGCAGGCTCGCCTCCCGGTTGCGCCGCTGCCAGTCGTGCAGCAGGCCCGCGGTCAAGGTGGCGCCCGGCCCGGTGAGCGGCCGGTGCGTCGTGCGCGCCGCGCCGGTCGGGGCCGCGGGGCCAACCTCCAGAGCACGCGGTGATGCGTCCAGCTCCGTCACGTGGTTCCCGTCCGATCTGCCCAGCAGGAGGGAATAGCTTTTCCGTGGGCGAGGCTAGGGGGCGCGCCGGGCGACCGTCAAGGCGCGGCAGCCCGTCCGCAGGCAGCCTAGACGGGCCGGCGGGCCGACGCCTGCAGCCGCACGTAGTCCACGGCCGGCTCGGGCAGCCGGGCCGCCACCTGGCGGACCGCCTCGGCCCGCTGGCCGGGTGGCACCGCCTCCAGCACCGAGCCGAGCACCACCGTGCCCAGGTACGCCTCGAGCTGGGCCCCCGGCTCGAACCAGGCCGGGTCCGGCACCAGCGCGGTCGCCACGTCGGTGAAGCCCGCGGCCCGGAGGCGGTCGGCCGTGTCGCGGCCGGTGGCGAAGTTGCAGGCCGCGTTGAGCGGGGGCAGGCCCACCGCGGCCAGCGCGGACTCCACGGTGGCGCAGTTGCCCGCGCCGCCCCACTCCGCGCGCAGCGAGCCGCCGGGCCGCAGCACCCCGGCCAGCGACCGGAACACCGCCGGGTGGTCCGGCAGCCAGTGCAGGGTGGCCACCGAGAACACCGCGTCCACCGGGCGGTCCAGCCGCAGCGGCTCGGCCAGGTTGGCCCGGACCACGGTCAGCCGGCTCCCGGCCGGGCGGTCCAGTTCGTCCCGCAGCCGTTCCCGCAATCGGGTCAGCATGGCCGCGGAGCCGTCCACCGCCACCACCTGCCCGCGGGGCAGGCGGCCCAGCAGCGCCGCGGTGTCCCGGCCGGTGCCCGCGCCCACGTCGAGCACGGTCTCGTCCCCGGTCAGGGGCAGGGTGTCCAGCAGGCGCCGTCCCCACCGCTCGTGCGGCAGCGGCAGCGCGTCGTATCCGGCGGCGTCCCATTCCCGCGGCCGCCCCGGTGCGCTCTGATCAGTGGCCATGCTGCGGATGCTAGACCAACGTGACCGGAATATGGAACCACCGTCTCATCATGTGGTACGGCCGGAGGCGGGATGGCCGGCGTGGCCTGGAAATGGGTACCGGGGGCGGTGGTAGCGCTCACGACCGGATGGCATCGTTTTCCCGCCCGCAAAATGAGCCCCGGGGCGGATGGCGGCGCGAAAGCTGGGCAGAAGGACTCCGACGGAGGGGGACCGGGCGGCCCGGTGTGCCGGCCGCACCACCGGCGTAAGCAGCGGTTCCAGGGTAGGTGGGGGAGTGAAAGACGGCTCGCGGCAGCGTCTGCGACCAGGCTCGCGTTCCCGGCCGCCCGAGCCCGTGGAGATGACGTTCCGGGCCGCCGGCCTGCCGCTGGTCCGGCGCCGGACCGCGTCCTGGGCCCGGCGGGCCGGCCTGACCGCCGACGTCGCCGACGACTTCGTGATCGCGGTCAACGAGATCGCCACCAACGCCGTCCGGCACGGCTCGCCCGAGGCCACCCTGCGGCTGTGGACCGAGGGCCGCGCCGCCCTGGCCGAGATCCGCGATCAGGGCCACTGGCCGGGTGCGTCCGGCAGCGTGCCCAAGCGCCCGGCCGAGAACGGCGGCATGGGCCTGGAGGTGGCCCGGATGGTGTGCGACGACCTGCGGATCCAGGCCACCCGGTCCGGCACTCAGGTACGGCTGCGAATGAAGCTGCGCTGAGCCTCCCGGCCCCCCGGGCGGACCTGTATCGTAAGCGGTGTTTGCGGGACTGAGCAGCAGGGGGTGCAGACCGTGATGCTGTCCCTGTCATCGGAGCAGCGCGGCGCGTTCACCGTGGTCAAAGTGTCGGGCAACCTCGACCTGACCTCGCGGGACCAGTTCGACCAGTACCTGACCACGGCCCGCCGCGGCAGCCGTCAGCTGATCATCGACATGTCCGAAGTGACGTTCATGGACACCGGCTGCCTGGCCGTCATCGTGGGCCACTACAAGCGGCTGTCCGCCTCCGGCGGCCTGGTGCTGGCGGGAGCCAGGTACCGCCCGGCCAAGGCGCTGTGGATCACCGGGCTGGCCTACCGGCTGCCGCTGTACGAAAGCGTGGACGACGCGATCGCGGGCGGCCCGCCGTCGGCCAGCGGCGAGCCGCCGGCCGGCGCCGAACTCCCGGCCACGCCCTAGCGGATCCGCACCGCCACCAGGCAGGCGTCGTCGCCGGTGTCGGAGGCCGCGTGGGCCAGCACGTGGTCGGCCAGCCGGGACGCCGAAGGCGGCGGCCCACTCTGGTAGGGCTGGACCGCCCGCTGCGCGAACTCCTCCAGCGCGTCGGTGATCGGGGTGTCCCGCCGCTCGATCATGCCGTCGGTGAACAGCAGCATCGTGTCGCCGAGGGCCAGCGGGGTGGTGAACTCCTCGTAGCGGGCGTCCGGGTCGCTGCCCAGCAGCACGCCCTGCGGCAGCTCCAGGGTGGTGGCCTGCCCGTCGTGGATGACCACCGGCGGCAGGTGCCCGGCCCGGGCCCACCGCAGTACCCGGTCGCCCGGCTGGTACAGGCCGCAGACCACGGTGCCGACCACCCCGTCGATCAGGTGGCAGATCGCGCTGTTCAGGTAGGCCAGCAGCGCGCCCGGCCCGGCTCCGGTCACGGCCAGCCCGCGCAGGCAGTTGCGGGCCGCGACCATGCCGGTGACCGCGTCGATCCCGTGACCGGCGATGTCCCCCACCACCACCAGCACTTCCTTGCTGGGCAGCAGCAGGGTGTCGTACCAGTCACCGCCGACCAGGTGCCCCGGCCCGGCGGGCCGGTAGCGCACCGCGACCTCGATGCCGGCCGCCTCCACCGGCGGGACCGTGGGCGGCAGGATGGCCCGCTGCAGCCGGACGGCCAGCAGGTGCTCCTCTTCGGCCCGGTGCTCGGAGTCGGCCAGCTGGTCCTGGGTGGCGGCCAGCACCACCCGGGTCTGGTACTCGGCGGTGATGTCCTGGAACGCGCCCCGCACCGACTCCGCCGTTCCGGCCGGGCCCAGCACCGGCTCGGCGAACACCCGGATCTGGCGCACGCTCCCGTCGTCGGCCCGGACGATACGGAACGTGGTGCTGGCGGGCAGCCCGATCCGGGCCACGGTGTCCCGGAACTCCCGCACCGCGGGCACGTCGGCCCCGGTCACGTAGGAGTGCAGCTCGGCCAGGGGGATGGCCGTGCCCGCCCGGACCGGCAGCCCGAACAGCCCGAACGCCGCCTCGGTCCAGTCGGCCCGGCCGGTCAGCAGGTTCTCGGTCCAGCCGCCGATCCGGCCCAGCCGCTGGATCTGCCCCAGCAGCGCGGCCAGCCGATCGGCCTCGATGGCGGTCCGCCAGGTGATCACCACGCCGTCGAAGAACCGGGTGATCCGCACGTCGGTGATGGCCCCGGTCACCTCCCCGGCCGGGGCGGTGGTCAGCGGGCCCGGCAGGACCTGGGCCTCCCCGGTGGCCAGCGCCTGCGCGGCCAGGTCCAGCACGCCGCCGGGCAGCGCGGTCATCGGGTAGGCCTCGACCAGGGTCCGCCCGGTCAGCTCGATGGCGCGCCGCCCACCCGATTTTTGCGGCACAGCGTCAAAGTCGCGGCTGACGTGGTCGATGCGGAAGTCGGTCACGGTGCCGCCCGGGTCACGCACCGCCGACGCCACCAGCATGGTGTCCAGCAACCCGTCGAGCAGGCCCAGCAGGGCGGGCCGGGACCGGGCCAGGGCCAGCTCGCCGCGGGTCACCCGGTCGCTGAGCAGCTGGGCGCAGGCGCCGGCCAGATCGGCGGCCTGCTGGCGCAGGGCGTCGGGAAACTCGGCCCGCGGCCGCGGCCAGCACACCTCCATCACGCCCAGCAGCGCCGAGGCTCGGTCGTGCAGCGCGATCACCGCGCGCGCCCCGTCCGGCCAGTGCCCCGGCAGCGGCGGTGCGCCCAGATCGGGGCCGCTGGTCAGCCACAGGTCGGGTGCGCCGCCCGCGACCCGCTGTTCCAGGCAGTCCATCTGGGGCGGGATCCGCTGCCAGCGGCTGGCTTCGGCCGGGCCCAGCCCGGCCTCCCCGAGCAGCCGCAGGCTGCCGTCCGCGCCGATCAGCCACAGCGCCACCGCGGCCGCCCCCAGCGGGGCCAGGGCCTGGTCGAGCACGGCGGCCGCGAACTCGCTGCCGTCGGCGGCCAGCTCGGTGGCCACCTCGGCCAGCCGGTTGCCCAGCTTGGACACGGGGGCCGCCGCCGGCCGTGCCGCCGATCCGGCCGCCCCCGGCTCATCCAGGCCGGCCGCCCGGGCGGCGTCGGGGCCGATGATGGCGGCGGCGATCTCGGTGACCGGCGTGCCCGCCTCCCGGGCCAGCGCGGTCAGCTGGGTGGTGGCCTCGGCCGGGGTGCAGCCGAGCCGTTCGATCAGCACGCCCTTGGCCATGTCGGCCACGGACCGGGCCGCGGCCTCGGCCCGCGCCTGCTCCAGTTCCTGGCGCTGCCGGTCGATGACCGCGGCCAGCCGCTGGAGCTCCGCACCCGGGGCGCCCGGAACGCCGGGAGCGCCCGGCGGACCCGGTGTGCCCTGCGGGCGGTCAGGGGGCACCGCTCACCGACCTTCCTTCTCGCCGTGCGACGGACGGCTGGACCTGCTGACACCTTCTCGGGTGATGCTCACTATGGGAACATGAAGGCCGTGGAGGTGGGCCCGGTCCGATGCTGGCTTTATTAATGTTGCCATGCGGCAAACGTTCTGGTGACCCACTGGACCACGCCGTGGGTCACGATCCGCGCAAGCCCGACCCCCTGACCGCCCGCTCGCTGGGGAGCCCCGATGACCGACCTGGTGACCACCGGCCGTCAGCTGGATGAATCCGGACTGGAACAGCTGCTGGCCGGCCTGACCGCCGTCCGTGGCGGCGACTTCAGCATCCGGCTGCGCGAGACCGGCGACCCGCTGATGGACCAGATCGCCACCGTGTTCAACGGCATGGCCGACCAGCTCGGCGCGTTCACCTCCGAGGTCACCCGGGTCGCCCGCGAGGTGGGCACCGAGGGCAAGCTGGGCGGGCAGGCCGCCATCCCCAACGTGTCCGGCACCTGGAAGGACCTGACCGAGTCGGTCAACGCGATGGCGGGCAACCTGACCGACCAGGTGCGCAACATCGCCCAGGTGACCACCGCGGTGGCCCAGGGCGACCTGAGCCAGAAGATCACGGTCGACGCCCGGGGCGAGATCCTCGAGCTGAAGAACACCGTCAACACCATGGTCGACCAGCTGTCCGGGTTCGCCGACGAGGTGACCCGGGTCGCCCGCGAGGTGGGCAGCGAGGGCCGGCTGGGCGGCCAGGCCCACGTCCGGGGCGTGTCCGGCACCTGGAAGGACCTGACCGACAACGTCAACGTGATGGCGTCCAACCTGACCGACCAGGTGCGCTCGATCGGCAAGGTGGCCACGGCCGTGGCCCGCGGCGACCTGAGCCAGCAGATCACGGTCGACGCCAAGGGCGAGGTCGCCGACCTGGCCGAAGCCATCAACATGATGGTGGGGACGCTGTCCGCGTTCGCCGGGGAAGTCACCCGGGTGGCCAGCGAGGTCGGCACCGAGGGCATCCTCGGCGGCCAGGCCAACGTGCCGAACAAGGCCGGCACCTGGAAGGACCTGACCGACAGCGTCAACTCGATGGCCACCAACCTGACCAATCAGGTGCGCAACATCGCCCAGGTGACCACCGCGGTGGCCCAGGGCGACCTGTCCCGCAAGATCGACGTGGACGCCCGCGGCGAGATCCTCGAGCTCAAGACGACCATCAACACCATGGTCGACCAGCTGTCGGCGTTCGCGGCCGAGGTGACCCGGGTCGCCCGCGAGGTGGGCAGCGATGGCCGGCTGGGGGGCCAGGCCGAGGTCGAGGGCGTGTCCGGCACCTGGAAGCGGCTGACCGAGAACGTCAACGAGCTGGCCAGCAACCTGACCACCCAGGTGCGCGCGATCGCCGAGGTGACCAGCGCGGTCGCGGCCGGCGACCTGACCCGGTCGATCGCGGTCGAGGCCCAGGGCGAGGTGGCCGAGCTCAAGGACAACATCAACGCCATGGTCCAGTCGCTGCGCGAGACGACCTCGGCCAACCAGCAGCAGGACTGGCTGAAGTCCAACCTGGCCCGGCTGTCCGGCCTGATGCAGGGGCACCGGGACCTGGCCGCGGTGGCCGAGCTGATCATGGACGAGCTGGCCCCGCTGGCCGGCGCCCAGCACGGCACGTTCTTCCTCCGCGAGATGACCGGCGACGAGACCCGGCTGAACCTGATCGCCGGGTACGGGCTGCGGGCCGACAAGGACGCCCCGCTCCAGTACCGGCTGGGCCAGTCCCTGATCGGCCAGGTGGCCAAGAGCAAGCGCTCGATCGTGGTCGCCGACCTGCCCGAGGGCTACGTCAAGATCTCCTCCGGGCTGGGCGAGGCCTCCCCGGCCAACCTGGCCGTGCTGCCGATCCTGTTCGAGGGTGAGGTGCTCGGGGTCATCGAGCTGGCCTCGTTCACCACCTTCAGCCCGGTGCAGACCGACTTCCTGGAGCAGTTCACCGAGACCCTGGGGGTCAACGTGAACACGATCGTGGCCAACTCCCGCACCGACGCGCTGCTCAAGGAGTCGCAGCGGCTCACCGGCGAGCTGCAGGCCCAGCAGAACGAGCTGCAGCGGTCCAACGCCGACCTGGAGGACAAGGCCGAGCAGCTGGCCCGGCAGAACAGCGACATCGAGACCAAGAACGCCGAGATCGAGCGGGCCCGGCAGGAGATCGAGGAACGCGCCCGGCAGCTGGCGCTGGCCTCCCGGTACAAGTCGCAGTTCCTGGCCAACATGTCGCACGAGCTGCGCACCCCGCTGAACAGCCTGCTCATCCTGGCCCGGCTGCTGGCCCAGAACCCCGGCGGCAACCTGACCGGCAAGCAGGTCGAGTACGCCAACGTGATCCACTCGGCCGGCTCGGACCTGCTCCAGCTGATCAACGACATCCTCGACCTGTCCAAGGTCGAGGTGGGCCGGATGGACATCCACCCGGAGCGGTTCACCCTGCGCTCGCTGCTGGACGACATCCAGGCCACCTTCCAGCCGCTGACCGCGGAAAAGGGCCTGACCTTCGCGGTGGAGCTGGCCGAGGGGGCACCGGCCGAGATGGCCACCGACCGGCAGCGGCTGCGCCAGGTGCTGGGCAACCTGGTGTCCAACGCGGTCAAGTTCACCTCGGCCGGGCAGGTCATCCTCCGGGTCAGCGGGGCCGCTGGTGGCCCGTCCGGCGGCACGGCCGACGGCGACGGCGGGCCGATGGTGGCGTTCTCGGTCTCCGACACCGGCATCGGGATCGCCCCCGAGAACCTGGACGCCATCTTCGGCGCGTTCGAGCAGGGCGACGGCACGCTCAGCCGCCGCTACGGCGGGACCGGCCTCGGCCTGTCCATCGCCCGCGAGGTCGGGGCCCTGCTCGGCGGGGACATCGCCGCCGACAGCGAGCTGGGCCGGGGCAGCACGTTCACCCTGTACGTGCCGGCCGTGCTCCCGCTGACCGGCAACGACCAGCTGCCCCTGCAGCCCGCCCAGCCCTTCCAGCCAGTCCAGTCTTTCCAGTCACCCCCGCTGATCCAGCCCCGCCAGGCCCGCCAGGCCCTTCAGAATCCCGAATCACTCCAGCCCCTGGAGCCCCTAACGCCCCAGCAGCCCCAGCAGGCTCAGCAGCCGGCGGCCAACGGGCACGCCCCCGGACCGCAGCCGCAGGCGCACCGGCCGAACGGCCACCCGCCGGCCACCCCGGCTGACCCGGCGGTCCCCGCTGACCCGTCCCTCCCCGGCGCCCACCGCCTGCTGGTGCTGGAGAGCGCCCCCGGTGGCCTGCTCACCCTGCTCGCCTACAGCGCCGCCTCCGACCTGGCCGACCTGGACGGCCCGGTCGAGGTCCAGACCGTCACCGAGCCCGACGAGGCGATCGAACACCTCCGGTCCGCGCCCCACCAGTGCGTCGTCCTCGATCTCGGGCTGCCCGGCGCCACCGCGTTCGGCTTCCTGGACCGGCTGCGGGATGAGCCGGCCCTCGGCGCCGTGCCGGTGCTGGCTCACACCCGCGACAACCCGGACGCGGCCCGGAACCGGCTGGCCCAGCACCACCCGGGCGACCGGCCGGTCGAAGTGCTGCCGTCCCTGGACGACCTGCGCGAGCGGATCGCGCTGTACATGTCGGCCGGGCCGGCCGCGCCCGGGGCGGCCGTGGCCGGGACCGGGCCGCACCCGGTCACCCGGCCCGCGCCGCCCGCCGCTCGCCACGAGGCCCTGCACGGTAAGAAAGTCCTGGTCATCGACGACGACAGCCGCAACGTGTACGCGATCAGCAGCTCCCTGGAGCAGCACGGCGTGACCGTCCGGTGCGCCCCGGACGGCCGTCAGGGCATCAACGCGCTGACGTCCGAGCCCGACCTGGACCTGATCTTGATGGACGTGATGATGCCGGAGATGGACGGCTACGTGACCATGGCCGCCATCCGCCGGATGCCTCAGTTCGCGGCGCTGCCGATCATCGCGGTCACCGCCCGGGCCATGCCCGGCGACCGGGAGAAGAGCCTGGACGCCGGGGCCAGCGACTACGTGACCAAGCCGGTCGACACCGAGGAACTGCTGACCCGGATGGAAGGCTGGCTCACCGGCCAGCCCTGACCGGGCCCCACCGGGCACCGGCACCTCATCCGGCACGCGGCTCACCTGATGCCCGGCCTTCCGGGCCGCGGCCGCGAACCCCACCGCGTCGTGGATCGCCGCCCCGCCGGGATCGTTGTTGAAGTACACGTACACGCCGGCCCGGTCCGCGCCACGCCTCGGCCTCCGGCCACCCCTCGGCCAGCCGCTTGACCCACGCCCGCAGCGTGGCCGGGTGGTAGCGCGGCCAGGGCTGGGCCGAGCCCTCGTGGAACCGCAGGTAGCCCCAGTCCGTGGTCGTCCACAGCGGCTCCTGCGGCGACCCGCCCCGGTCCGACCACACCAGCGCGGCGCGCCGGGCGGTCAGCACCTGCCGCATCTCGTCGGTCCAGCAGGACTCGTGCCGCATCTCCACCGCGACCCGCAGCCCGCGCGGCCCCCGCCGGCCGAACTCGGCCAGGCAGCCGTCCAGCAGCTCCGGGTCTCCCTTCCAGGTGGGTGGCAGCTGGACCAGGATCGGCCCCAGCCGGTCACCCAGGCCGGCGGCCGCGTCGAGCAGCCGCTGGACCGGTTCGGCCGGGTCCTTCAGCCGCCGGATGTGGGTCAGGTAGCGGCTGGCCTTGACCGCCATCACGAACCCGTCCGGTGTCCGCTCGGCCCAGCTCGCGAACGTCTCCCGCGGTGGCAGCCGGTAGAACGAGTTGTTGTTCTCGACCGTGCCGAACTGCCCGGCGTAGTGCTCCAGCCACAACCGTTGCGGCACACCCTTCGGGTACAGCACGTCGCGCCAGTCCCGGTACTGCCACCCCGACGTCCCGACCAGCCACGCCACCCGGTCTCACCCCCGTCATCGGCCGCTAGTACCCGACCCCGACCGCGTGCCCGATGGTGGCCGGATCGGCCAGGACGGCCAGGATCGCGTCGGCCACGTCGGCCCGTGCGATCCTCCTCCCCACGTTGCCGTCGATCATGCGGCGGTACCGGCCCCGGCCCGGCCGGCTGGTCAGCTGCGGCGGCCGCATCAGCGTCCAGTCGCAGTCGCTGGCCCGGATCTCGGCTTCCATCCGCTGGGTGTCGGTCATGGCGTCGCGCAGGATCCGCTGCAGCAGCGGCTTGACCAGGACCCGGGTCACGAACGGCTCGCCCGGCTCGATGAACGCCCCACTCGCGCTCACCACCACCAGCCGGCGCACGCCGGTCTGGGCCAGCGCGGCCAGGATGCTGCGCGCGCTGTCGGTCAGCACCGTGGTGGGTCCGCCCGGTCGTGGTCCCAGCGCCGACACCACCGCGTCGGCCGCCTTGACGGCCGGTGCGATCTGGGCCGGGTCCATCACGTCGGCGGTGACCACCCCCAGCCCCGTCCCGGCCGGCACCGCGAGCCGGGCCGGATCCCGGACCACGGCCACCACCTCGTGCCCGGCCGCCAGCGCCTGCCGCACCACTTCCGTCCCGATCCTGCCCGTCGCCCCGAACACCGTCACCCTCATCGCACCCGTCCGCCCTCTCCTGGTAAGTAAATGCTCACTAACCCCTATGATGGGTAAGCACTCACTAACCTGTCAACCACGATTTCCCCGACGTGAAGGGCGGCGCCCATGACCGACACCCGGGACCGCATCCTCGACGCGGCCACCCACGTCATGCGGACGCGCGGGTTCGCCCGCACCACGACCAAGGAGATCGCCCGGGCCGCCGGTTACTCCGAAGCCACCCTGTACAAGCACTTCCAGGACAAGACCGACCTGTTCCTGGCCGTGCTCAAGGAGCGCCTGCCCACGGTGAGCTGGATGCTGTCACCCACGGCCAGCCAGACCCCGGCCGGCCCGGACTCGCCCCCGGCGAGCTGGCCGCCCGGCTGACCGCCTTCGCCCGCGGCGCCGTGGAGTTCTACCAGGCCAGCTTCCCGATCAGCGCGTCCGTGTTCTCCGAGCCGGACCTGCTGGCCGCGCACCACGCCGCCGTGACCAGCCAGGGGGCGGGGCCGCACATGCCGGTCCAGGCCCTGGCCCGCTACCTGCGGACCCAGCAGGAGCACGGCTCGGTCCGGCCCGGCGCCGACTGCGACGCGGCCGCGTCCCTGCTGCTCGGCTCCTGCTTCCAGTACGCGTTCCTGCGCTGCTTCGCCCAGCTGCCGCCCGACCCCGAAGCGGACGCCGCCCACGCCGGCCGCGATCGTCGCCACCCTGCTGGCCGGCCTGGCCCCGCCCGGCGCCGAGCCGCCTCACTCCGCCTCAGACGGCGCCGACGGCACCGATGGGGCGGGCGGCCGGGGCGCCTCGCGCACGACCACGTAGTAGACGGCGACCACGGCGGTGATGACCACCGCGGCCGGAGCGCTCAGGAACGCCACGCCCACGGCGATCAGGTACGGGATCTGGCCCGCGTAGAAGCGCCGCCGGGCCGAGTTCTTGGCCGAGGCCGGTATGCGGGTAGCGGACGCAGTCGTCGTGGCGCAGGACCCATTCGTACAGCGGCAGGAAGCTCAGGCTCATCAGCTCGAACACCCCGGCGTACAGCGCCGCGGCCACGTGCCCGTCCGGGCCGGTGTCGGTCAGGTAGTCGGCCAGGGTCGAGGTGGCGAACGGGATGGCCACCGTCACCGCCAGCAGGATCAGGTTGATGAACAGCAGCGACCTGGTCACCACCTGCACGTCGTTCAGGACCCGGTGGTGGTTGACCCAGATGATCCCGAT
Source organism: uncultured Actinomycetes bacterium (assembly GCA_963828445.1). GTDB lineage: Bacteria > Actinomycetota > Actinomycetes > Streptosporangiales > Streptosporangiaceae > Bog-532. The sequence continues at coordinate 640,817 of CAWHFP010000008.1, read as the reverse complement.
CGTGAAGAAGCTGATCAGGTAGGCCACCACCGCGGGCCACAGGTCCGCGAACTGGGGCAGCAGCGTGCGCCTGTGGCCGTCCACGGAAAGGTCCAGCGCCAGCAGCGTGATCGCCACCGCGAACACGCCATCGCTGAACGACTCCAGCCGTGACTTGTTCACCCGCTACCTCCCCATCGCGCGTCAGATTGCGGGCAACTGAACATCATCCTGCGTCCACGCCGAGCAGCTCGCCCATCCCCATATCGAAGGTCTGTGTGTGCTCGTCCACGGCATCATCGGTGGTGACCGGGGACATGAGGGCCATGTTGTGAAACGGCGTGAGCAGCACACCCCGGTTGGCCAGGTAGGTGTGCAGGTAGTCATCCAGCTCCGGATCGGACGCGGCCGCGGCCTCGGTGCCGGTGCGCGGGGCGGGCGCGGCGAACCGGTACTCGGCCCGGGCCCCGAGCCGGGTCACCGACCAGGGCAGGCCGTGGCGGTCGATCACGCCCTGCACCCCGGCCGCGAACCGCTCGGCCCGGGCGATCATCTGCCCGAACACTCCGTCCACCAGCACCTCACCCAGCGTGGCGCACACCGCGGCCACCGACAGCGGGTTGCCGGCCAGCGTGCCGCCCACCCCGCCCATGTCGACCAGGTCCAGGTCGGTGCGGGCCAGCAGCCGGTCGGCCAGCTCGGCCGACAGCCCGTAGGCGGCCACCGGGATGCCGCCGCCGATGGCCTTGCCGATGGTGACGATGTCCGGTTCCAGGTCCCAGGCCGCGGTGGCCCCGCCCGGGCCCGCGCAGAAGGTGTGGGTCTCGTCGTTGATGAGCAGCACGCCGTGGCGCCGGGTCAGCTCCCGGACCCCGTCCAGGTAGCCGGGCTCGGGCAGCACGATGCCGATGTTGGTCAGCGCGGGCTCCATCAGCACCGCGGCCACGTCCCCGTGGGCCAGCTGGCGGTCCAGGCCGTCGAGGTCGTTGTACTCGGCCACCCGGCTGGTCTCCCGCACGTCGACCGGGGCGCCGACGTTGCCCGCCCGGGGAGCACCGGCGTCGCCCGGGCCGGCCCCGGGCACGGTGACGATCAGCGACTCGTCCACGGTGCCGTGGTAGCAGTAGCTGTGGAACAAGATCTTGCCGCGCCCGGTCAGCGCCCGGGCCAGCCGGATCGCCCACCGGTTGGCGTCGGTCGCGGTCAGCGCGAACGACCAGCGCGGCACCCGGAACCGCCGGGCCAGCTCGGCCCCGGCCGCGGCCGCCTCCTCGGTCGGCATCATCACCGACAGCCCGCCCAGGTCGGCGGCTTGGCGCTGGATGGCCCGCAGCACCGGGGCGGGGGAGTGGCCGGCCATGGCCGCGGTGTCGCCCAGGGAGAAGTCCGCGTACTCCAGCCCGTCGACGTCGGTGACCCGCGCGCCCGCGGCCCGCGCCAGGTACAGCGGGAAGCCGCCCGCGGCCATGTTCATCCACGTCATCGGGACCCGGCCGAACAGCGACCCGGCCCGCTGGTAGGCCCGGGCCGACTCCGGGTGCCGGTCCGCGAACGTGGCCCGCTCCCGGGCCAGCAGCGCGGTCAGGCGCTCTCGATCCACGCCCCGGTTCACCACCTGGTCCATGACCGTCCCCTTCCGGCGGCCGCCCGCGGCCCATAACGTAAGCCCTGTGCCTGAGCGCAGAATCATTATCACTGGTGCGCACGTGGCCACGGTGAATGCGGACGGGACCGAGTACGCCGGCGGCACCGTGGTCGTCGAAGACCACCAGATCGTCAGCGTCGGCCCGGACCCGGCCCCGCGCTATGACGACAGCGTGCCCACCGAGCACGTGGACGGCACCGGCCACCTGCTCACTCCCGGCCTGGTCAACACCCACCACCACTTCTACCAGTGGCTGACCCGGGGCCGGGCCCAGGAGCGGGACCTGTTCGGCTGGCTGACCGAGCTGTACCCGGTCTGGGCCCGGCTCGACGAGGAGCTCGAGTACGCCGCGGCCCGGGCCTCCATCGCCGCCCTGCTGACCAGCGGCTGCAGCACGGCCGCCGACCACCACTACGTGTTCCCGGACGGGGCCGGGGACCTGATCGGCGCGGCCGTGCGGGCCGCGGGCCAGCTCGGCCTGCGCTTCCAGGCCGCTCGCGGCTCCATGGACCTGGGCCAGTCCCGGGGTGGCCTGCCCCCCGACTTCGCGGTCGAGGACACCGACGCCGCGCTGGCCCGGACCGAGCAGGCCATCGACGCCCACCACGACCCGGCCCCGGACGCCATGGTGCGGATCAGCGTGGCCCCGTGCTCGCCGTTCACCGTGACCGGCGAGCTGCTGACCGGCGCGGCCGCCCTGGCCCGCCGCCGCGGCGTGCGGCTGCACACCCACGGCTCGGAGACCGAGGAGGAGGCCGAGTTCTGCCGCCAGCAGTTCGGCCAGACCCCGACCGAGTTCCTGGACTCCCGCGGCTGGCTCGGCGATGACGTGTGGCTGGCCCACTGCGTGCACCTGGACCCGGCCGCGATCGAGCGCATCGGCGCCACCGGCACCGGGGTGGCCCACTGCCCGTCGTCCAACGCCCGGCTCGGCGCGGGCATCGCCCCCGTCCCCGAGCTGCTGGCCGCGGGCACGCCGGTCGGCCTGGGCGTGGACGGGACCAGCTCCAACGAGACCGGCCAGCTCGGGACCGAGATCCGCCAGGCCGTGCTGGCGGCCCGGGCCCGGCGTGGCCCGGCCGCGCTCACCGGCCGCCAGGCCCTGTACGCGGCCACCATGGGCGGGGCCCGCTGCCTGGGCCGGGACCGCGAACTGGGCTCGGTCGAGCCCGGCAAACTGGCCGATCTGGCCCTGTGGCGGGTCGACGGGCCGCTGCATTCCACCATCGCCGACCCGGTGGCGGCGCTGGCCCTGGGCGCCCTCCCCCCGCTGACGCTGCTGCTGGTCCAGGGCCACCCGGTCGTGACCAACGACCGCCTGACCCGCGCCGACGCCGAAGACATCGCCCAGGAGGCGGCCACCGCCGCCCGCGACCTGGCCGACCGGGCCGGCCTTCGCTAACCGGGTGCGGTTTGCCCGTAGCTGGCCAGCTTCCGGACCACGGTCTCGATCTCCTCCGGGGGCAGCAGCCGGGGCCGGCCCGCCGCGGCCGCCCGCAGGTACACGTCGCACACCCACTCCAGGGCCCGGGCCCGGCTGAGCGCGGTGGCCAGGTCGGGGCCGGTGGTCACCGCCCCGTGATTGGCCATCAGGCAGGCCGAACGCCCGCTCAGCGCGGCCACCACGTTGCCCGCCAGCTCGTCGGTGCCGTAGGTCGCGTACGGCGCCACCGCCACCGGCCCGCCGAACGCCGCGACCTGATAGTGGATGGCGGGTACCTCGGTCACCAGCGCCGAGGTCGCGGTCGCGGCCGGGCTGTGGGTGTGCACGATGGCCCCCACGCCCCCCGCCCCGTGGCCGACCCGGCCGGTGGCCGCGTACACCGCCAGGTGCAGCGGCAGCTCGCTGGACGGGGCCAGCGGCGCCTCCACCGGCTCCCCGTCCAGCCGGTGCACCCCGACCAGCCCGGCCGACAGCGCCGCGTAGTCGAGCCCGCTCGGCGTGACCGCGATCAGGTCCCCGGCCCGGGCGCTCACGTTGCCCGCCGTGCCCACCACCAGCCCGGCCGCGGTGAGCTGGCCGCACACCGCCGCGACCTCGGCCCTCAACTCAGCCAGCCGCACGGCGCCGTCTCCCTTGGTTGTCCGGTTTGCGGATAGCGTCAGAGCATGGCATCCGACGCCGCCCTGGAAGTGCTCGGCTGGCAGGACGATCACATCGTCGCCCTGGACCAGACCGCGCTCCCGCACGAGATCCGCATGCTTCATCTCACCACGGTCGGTGAGCTGGTCGACGCGATCACCCGGCTGGCCATCCGCGGCGCCCCGGTGCTCGGGGCCGCGGGCGCGCTGGGGGTGGCCCTGGCCGCCCGGCTGGGCCAGCGCGACGGCTGGGACCCCGCGCAGCTGGACGCGGCGGTCAAGCAGATCGCCGAAGCCCGGCCCACCGCGGTCAACCTGCGCCGGGAGACCGAAGCGGTGGCGGCGATGCTGCCCCAGGGCCCGGACGCGGTGACCGCGGCCGCGCTGGCCATCGTGCGGGACACCGTGACCGCCTCGCACCGGATGAGCGACCGCGGCGCCCGCTACCTGCGGGAGATCTGCGGCCCGGCCCCGCTGCGGGTGGAGACCCACTGCAACACCGGCAGCCTGGCCTGCCTCGGCTGGGGCACCGCGCTGGGGGTGGTCCGGGCCCTCAACAACGACGAGGCCCTGGCCCACGTGCTGGTCGACGAGACCCGGCCCCTGCTCCAGGGGGCCCGCCTCACCTGCTGGGAGCTGAGCCAGCTGGCCATCGAGCACTACCTGGTCCCGGACGCGGCCGGCCCGTTCCTGATCAGCCAGGGCCTGGTCGACGCGGTGGTGGTCGGCGCGGACCGGGTGGCCGCCAACAACGACGTGGCCAACAAGATCGGCACCTACAGCCTGGCCCTGGCCGCCCACCGGGCCCACGTCCCGTTCCTGGTCGTGGCGCCGGAATCGACCATCGACCCCGGCACCGCCGATGGCAGCCGCATCACCGTCGAACGCCGGGCCGAGGACGAGGTCACGCACGTGCTCGGCGTCCCGGCCGCCCCGGACGGAACCCGGGCCCTGAACTACGCCTTCGACATCACCCCGGCCGAGCTGATCACCGCCGTGGTCACCGAGGACCGGGTCATCGAGCCCCAGAAATCCAGGGGCCGATGATCCAGGTGCCAAAAATCCAGGTGCCAAAATCCAGGTGACTGTACCGAGAGCCGCGATTTAGGCTCTTGGCCCGTGCCGGTCAACGGGCCCGCGGTCATGCTGGCCGCGTCAGTGTCGGGAGAGCAGGCCACCGGCCGCCAGGCCTGGGGCCTGCTCTGGAAGTCCAGTCACCGGCTGGCCGCCGGGGTGGCGGCCTGGATGGCGGCCGGCGCCGTGTTCCCCACCGCGGTGGTCATCACCCTGGGCCTGGTCGTCGGGTCGATCCCGGGCGCGGTCAGCCACGGCATCGGATCGGCCAGCGGCCACCGGCTGATCATGGCCCTGATCCTGGCCGCCCTGGTCTACGGGCTGTCGCTGATCGTCGACCCGGTCGGCAACGCCCTCGGCACCGCGTCCGCGGCCCGCATCACCGGCCAGGTCCAGGAGCGGCTGCTGACCGCGGTGGCCGGTCCGGTCGGGGTCAGCCACCTGGAGGACACCGAGGTGCTGGACCGGCTGTCGCGGGCCGAGGGCAGCCTGACCGGCTTCTTCCCCGGCGACGCCCCCGTGACCTGGGCCGGCAGCTTCTCCGGTCGGGTCGCCGGGATCATCGGCTGCCTCGTGGTGGCGGTGTTCCAGTGGTGGCTCGGGCTCCTGCTGCTGGTCATGTGGCTGGTGGTGCGCCGGGTCGTGCTGGCCGCGGTGCTGCGCCAGGCCATCGACATGCGGGCCCGGACCACGGTGATGCGGCGCTCCTGGTACTTCGTGGGGGTCGGCTCCAAGGTCCGGGACGCCAAGGAGATACGGGTGTTCAGCCTGGCCCGGTTCGTGACCGACCGGTTCCGCCGCGAGCACGAGTCGTTCCTGGACGGCTCGCGGCTGAGCATGCGGTCCCTGCACCGGCGGGCCGCGGCCTGCTTCCTGGCCGTGCTGGCCGGGTACGCGCTGACCCTGGCCGTGATCACCGAGGACGCCCGCACCCACCAGCTCGGCGTACGCGGCCTGGCCATCCTCATCCCCATGCTGGCCGTGACCATGTCGGCCGGCAGCATCAGCTACGGCGACATCACCCTGGCCTGGGCCCTGGCCGGCCTGCCCGACGCGGACCGGCTGGAGCAGGACCTGAACCCGGCCGGCCCCGTCCTGGGCAGTTGGTCCGGGGCGAACGGGTCCCGCGCGACCGCCCCCCAGGCCGCCGGTGACCGCCCACGGCATCGCATCGTCCTGGAGGGTGTGCGTTTCCGCTACCCCCAGGGCACGGCCGATGTGCTGGCCGATATCGATCTCGAATTTCGCGCTGGAAAGTCCACCGCCCTGGTCGGCGTCAACGGTGCGGGCAAATCCACCCTGGTCAGCCTGCTGGGCCGGCTCCGCGACCCCACCGGCGGCCGGATCCTGGCCGACGACGTCGACCTCCGCGACCTGGACCCGGTCAGCTGGCAGCGCAAGATCGCGCTGATGCCGCAGGAACCGGTCCGCTACCCGGTCTCGGCCTACGACAACGTGGCCTTCGGCGCCCTGGAGCACCGCGCCGACCGGGCCGGCGTCGAGCACGCCGCCCAGCTGGCCGGGTTCGGTGACGTGGTCGAGACCCTCCCCGACGGCTGGGACACCGTGCTGGCCCGCGAACTGCCCGGCGGGGTCGACCTGTCCGGCGGCCAGTGGCAGCGGCTGGCCCTGGCCCGGGCGCTGTTCGCCACCGCGCACGGGGCCAGCGTGCTGATCCTGGACGAGCCGACCGCCGCCCTGGACGTGCGCAGCGAGGCCCGGTTCTTCCGCCGGTTCCTGGACATCACCCAGGGCCTGACCACGGTGGTGATCTCGCACCGCTTCGCCACCGTCCGCCAGGCGGCCACCATCTGCGTCCTGGACGGCGGCCGCATCACCGAGCGCGGCACCCACGACGAGTTGCTGGCCCTGGACGGCACCTACGCCCGCATGTACCAGGTCCAGGCCGCCCGCTTCGGCGCCACCCCCAGCCCCGGCCCGGCCCGCGGTCCCGCCCCCGCTCCCGGCCCGGGAGCCGCCCGATGACCACCACGGCGTCCGCGCCCCAGGCGCCCCAGCAACCACAGTGGACCCGCCCGCCACGACGGCTGGCCCGGCTGGCCGGGGTGCTGCTGCTGGACGGGTTCCGGGCCGCGCCGGGCCGGATGACCGCGGTCACCCTGCTGCTGGTGCTGGGCAGCGTGGCCTCGACCTGTTACCCGCTCGGATACCGGCTGCTGGTGGACGGGGCCCTGAACGGGTCGGCGGGCGACGCGGTGGCCGGGGTCGCGGTGGTGGCGGGCCTGATCGGCACCGGCTGGGTGCTGCTGGCCATCGGCGCCACCGAGGCCATGGCCCTGTCCGACCGGATCGCGCTGTACCGGACCAGCCAGCTGATCGGGCTGATCAGCGGCGTCCCCGGTCTTGAGCACCTGGAACGCCCGGACTACCTGACCGAGGTCGAACGCCTCAACGCCAATCGCCGCCAGCTGGCCGCGGCCCCCCGCCAGTTGCTCAGCAACACCTCGCAGCTGGCCCGGATCATCACCCTGCTCGTGCTGCTGGGCTCGGTGTCGCCCTGGCTGTTGCTGCTGCCGGTGGCCGCGCTGCCCCCGCTGGCCGCCGACCGGCTGGCCAAGCGGATCACCAAGCGCGCCGAGGACGCCATGGGCCACACCCGGCGCCAGGCCACCATGGTCTTCGAGCTGTCGTCCAACGCCGCCGCGGCCGGCGAACTGCGCGCCTACGGCCTGGCCGCTCACCTGCGGGACCTGCACCGCCGGCTGTCCGACGAGGTCAGCCGGCGCAGCAACACCGAGGCCCTCACCGTGCTCGGGCGTGCAGTCCGCGGGCTGGCTGCTGTACGCCGCGGGCCTGATGGGGGCGATCGCGTTTGTGGTCGTCCGGGCGTCCGACGCCGCGATCTCGCTCGGCACCGTGCTGATGACGGTGTCGCTGATCCGCCGGTCCCGGACCACCCTGTCCACGGCCGCGGCCGGTTCCGGGGCTCTGGTCAGCACGCTGGCCACCGCCGACCGGCTGTTCTGGCTCCAGGACCACGCCGCCGAGCAGGCGGCCCGGGCCGGCACCGGTCAGCCGCCCGCCCGGCTCGAGCACGGGATCACCCTGCGCGACGTGACCTTCGGCTATCCCGGGACCGAGCGGACGGTGCTGTCCCACCTGGACGTGGCCCTGGCCGCCGGATCCACCGTGGCCCTGGTCGGGGAGAACGGTTCCGGCAAGACCACCCTGGTCAAGCTGCTGCTCGGCATGTACCAGCCGGACCAGGGCGGGATCGAGGTGGACGGCACGCCGCTGACCGCGCTGGACCCGGCGGCCTGGCGGGCCCGCTGCACCGCCGCCTTCCAGGACTTCTCCCGGTTCAACCTGGCCGCGCTGGAGTCGGTGGGCCTGGCCGACCTGGCCGGCCTCGACGACGAGCCCGCGGCCGTGGCCGCCCTGGACCGGGCCGGCGCCGGCGACCTGCCCGGCCAGCTGCCGGACGGTCTGGCCACCTACGTCGGCACCGCGTTCACCGGCGGCACCGGACTGTCCGGCGGCCAGTGGCAGAAGCTCGCCCTGGGCCGGGCCATGCGAACCCCCGACCCCCTGCTGGTGGTGCTGGACGAGCCCACCGCCAGCCTGGACGCCCCGTCCGAGCACGCCTTGTTCGAACGCTACGCGGCCGCGGCCCGGGACGGCGCCGCGACCGGCACGGTCACCGTCCTGGTCTCGCACCGGTTCTCCACCGTCCGCATGGCCGACCTGATCATCTACCTGGAAGACGGCCGCGCGGTAGAGATCGGCGCTCACGACGACCTGCTCGCCGCCAACGGCCGCTACGCCGAACTGTTCAGCCTCCAGGCCGACGCCTACCGCTGACCCCCGGCAACGTTTAGGAAAAGGATCCGTGGGGGAGGAGTGGAACCGCGGGGCCCAGCCGGGGCCTCGATTCGCGTCTGAAGAAGATCCTCAAGGAGATTTTCGGGGCGTTGTAGCGCGGTTCCGAGGCCGCTCACCTCGGCTTATGCACGGGCGCAGGGCGCAGGCCCTCCGCCGGGCGGGTCTACCGCGCTCTCTCGATTTGACGAGGGCCCCGAGCATCTCTAAAGTCTCTCTTGCCCAACGGGGAACGGGACGCCGGATGGCGAGCCCGAGGCCCAGAGGGAAACCCTCAGCAACAACGAACTGATGATCTTTCGTCGCCACGAGAGCGCATCGGGGAGTCGGTGCTGATGGTGGCCGAACTTCCTTGTCTCCCAAAAAATCTTCGGATCCTTGGTTGACGGGGTGGGGTTGGTCCGGTAAGTTAGAGTAGTTGCCCTGGAGGCGGCCGTGAGGCTGCTGATGGTGTGCATCTGTTTCTTGAGAACTCAACAGCGTGCTAAAAGCCAGTGCATTAAGCACATACCCCCGTCGGTGGGCTGGTCCTTTGCTGGGCTGGTTCATCACGGAGATTTTTAAGTCAAGGACACTCTTCTTCGGAGGGGTGCTCTTCGCATGGTTTGCAGCTCGTGTGGCTCTTCGGGGCCCGGGTTGCTGTGAGTCATCAACGGAGAGTTTGATCCTGGCTCAGGACGAACGCTGGCGGCGTGCTTAACACATGCAAGTCGAGCGGAAAGGCCCTTCGGGGTACTCGAGCGGCGAACGGGTGAGTAACACGTGAGTAACCTGCCCTTGGCTCTGGGATAGCTCCGGGAAACCGGAATTAATACCGGATAGGACCTTCACTGACATCGGTGGGGGTGGAAAGATTTATCGGCCAGGGATGGGCTCGCGGCCTATCAGCTTGTTGGTGGGGTAACGGCCTACCAAGGCGACGACGGGTAGCCGGCCTGAGAGGGCGACCGGCCACACTGGGACTGAGACACGGCCCAGACTCCTACGGGAGGCAGCAGTGGGGAATATTGCGCAATGGGCGGAAGCCTGACGCAGCGACGCCGCGTGGGGGATGAAGGCCTTCGGGTTGTAAACCCCTTTCGGCAGGGACGAAGCGGAAGTGACGGTACCTGCAGAAGAAGCGCCGGCTAACTACGTGCCAGCAGCCGCGGTAACACGTAGGGCGCAAGCGTTGTCCGGAATCATTGGGCGTAAAGAGCTCGTAGGCGGTTTGTTACGTCTGCTGTGAAAACTGGGGGCTTAACCCCCAGCTTGCAGTGGATACGGGCAGACTAGAGGTAGGTAGGGGAGAATGGAATTCCCGGTGTAGCGGTGAAATGCGCAGATATCGGGAGGAACACCGGTGGCGAAGGCGGTTCTCTGGGCCTTACCTGACGCTGAGGAGCGAAAGCGTGGGGAGCGAACAGGATTAGATACCCTGGTAGTCCACGCCGTAAACGTTGGGCGCTAGGTGTGGGGTCCTTCCACGGATTCCGTGCCGCAGCTAACGCATTAAGCGCCCCGCCTGGGGAGTACGGCCGCAAGGCTAAAACTCAAAGGAATTGACGGGGGCCCGCACAAGCGGCGGAGCATGTTGCTTAATTCGACGCAACGCGAAGAACCTTACCAAGGTTTGACATGGCCGGAAAAGCTCCAGAGATGGGGTGTCCGTAAGGGCCGGTCACAGGTGGTGCATGGCTGTCGTCAGCTCGTGTCGTGAGATGTTGGGTTAAGTCCCGCAACGAGCGCAACCCTCGTCCTATGTTGCCAGCGGGTCATGCCGGGGACTCATAGGAGACTGCCGGGGTCAACTCGGAGGAAGGTGGGGATGACGTCAAGTCATCATGCCCCTTATGTCTTGGGCTGCAAACATGCTACAATGGCCGGTACAAAGGGCTGCGAAACTGCAAGGTGGAGCGAATCCCAAAAAGCCGGTCTCAGTTCGGATTGGGGTCTGCAACTCGACCCCATGAAGTCGGAGTCGCTAGTAATCGCAGATCAGCAACGCTGCGGTGAATACGTTCCCGGGCCTTGTACACACCGCCCGTCACGTCATGAAAGTCGGCAACACCCGAAGCCGGTGGCCTAACCCCCTTGCGGGGAGGGAGCCGTCGAAGGTGGGGCCGGCGATTGGGACGAAGTCGTAACAAGGTAGCCGTACCGGAAGGTGCGGCTGGATCACCTCCTTTCTAAGGAGCACCTGGCACCGCCCCGTTGGGGCTGGTGTCCATTGGTCATTGTCCAGGCGAATGTCCTGGGGTGGCCTGCTCATTAGTGGAGCACTGGTTATTCAGCTGGTTTCATCAGCCAATGTCTGTTAGTACACCTGCACTTGTGCGGGAGGAACGCGGCCGCGGGGATGAGCTGGCTGGGCACGCTGTTGGGTCCTGAAGACACAGGTGCTGCCTGTTTCTTCTGGGCTAGTTAGCAGACTGGTATTGCGTCATACCGCCTCAGCCGTGGGTGTTGTCCTGCGGGCTGGGGTTGGTGGCGGTCTGGGTGCTGGGACTGTTTGTATTTTGAGAACTGCATAGTGGACGCGAGCATCATCTGTAGTTGCCAAGTTATTAAGGGCACACGGTGGATGCCTTGGCACCAGGAGCCGATGAAGGACGTAGGAGCCTGCGATAAGCCCCGGGGAGTCGGCAACCAGACTTTGATCCGGGGGTTTCCGAATGGGGAAACCTGTCAGCCGTAATTGGCTGTCACCCCTGCCTGAACACATAGGGCAGGTGGAGGTAACGCGGGGAAGTGAAACATCTCAGTACCCGCAGGAAGAGAAAGCAACCGCGATTCCGTGAGTAGTGGTGAGCGAAAGCGGATGAGGCCAAACCAGTCACGTGTGATAGCCGGCGGGCGTTGCGTGGCCGGGGTAGCGGGACCGTTCAGTCAGTACTGCCGTGCTGGCGGAGAGTAAGAAACCATTTGGGTAGCTGAAAGCGTTGGAAAGCGCTGGCGCAGAGGGTGATACCCCCGTAATGCGAAACCTGGATGGCTCTCGAGCGTGTTCCCAAGTAGCACGGAGCCCGAGAAATTCCGTGTGAATCTGGGAGGACCACCTCCTAAGCCTAAATACTCCCTGGTGACCGATAGTGAACAAGTACCGTGAGGGAAAGGTGAAAAGCACCCCGGTGAGGGGTCGTGAAATAGTACCTGAAACCGTGTGCCTACAAGCCGTGGGAGCGTGCTGGTCCTTTGTGGCTGGCGTGAAGTGACCGCGTGCCTTTTGAAGAATGAGCCTGCGAGTTACGGTATGTGGCGAGGTTAACCCGTGTGGGGTAGCCGTAGCGAAAGCGAGTCTGAATAGGGCGTCATAGTCGCATGCTGTAGACCCGAAGCGGAGTGATCTACCCATGGGCAGGTTGAAGCGCGGGTAAGACCGCGTGGAGGACCGAACCCACCAGGGTTGAAAACCTGGGGGATGACCTGTGGGTAGGGGTGAAAGGCCAATCAAACTCCGTGATAGCTGGTTCTCCCCGAAATGCATTTAGGTGCAGCGTTGCGTGTTTCTTGCCGGAGGTAGAGCTACTGTTTGGTCTAGGGGGCCTACAAGCTTACTGAAATCAGACAAACTCCGAATGCCGGTAAGTGAGAGCGTGGCAGTGAGACTGCGGGCGATAAGGTTCGTAGTCGAGAGGGAAACAACCCAGATCACCAGCTAAGGCCCCTAAGCGTGTGCTAAGTGGAAAAGGATGTGGAGTTGCACAGACAACCAGGAGGTTGGCTTAGAAGCAGCCACCCTTGAAAGAGTGCGTAATAGCTCACTGGTCAAGTGATTCCGCGCCGACAATTTAGCGGGGCTCAAGCACACCGCCGAAGCTGTGGCATTCACATGTTAGCCCGGCCCCTTCTTACGGAGGTGACTGAGGACTCAGCCCAATCCAGGCTTTCGGGCCCGGGGCGTGCTGTGCCCAGGGTCGCCCGAGTGTTGGGGGTCCAGGTGTGTGGATGGGTAGGGGAGCGTCGTGTGGCGGGTGAAGCGGCGGAGTGATCCAGCCGTGGACGCTACACGAGTGAGAATGCAGGCATGAGTAGCGAAAGAGGGGTGAGAAACCCCTCCGCCGAATGACCAAGGGTTCCTGGGGCAGGCTAATCCGCCCAGGGTAAGTCGGGACCTAAGGCGAGGCCGACAGGCGTAGTCGATGGACAACGGGTTGATATTCCCGTACCCGCGTGAACGCGCCCATGCTGACCCCGGCGATGCTAAGCCCGCGAGGTTCTGGTTTCCCTTCGGGGAGAAGGAGCTGAGCGGGCGGCCCAGACTGGCAGTAGGCAAGCTGAAGGGGTGACGCAGGAGGGTAGCTCTACCAGGCGATGGTTGTCCTGGGGTAAAGGTGTAGGACGGCGCATAGGCAAATCCGTGCGCCATTGAGTCTGAGACCTGATGCCGAGCCTATTGTGGTGAAGTGAGTGATCCCATGCTGCCGAGAAAAGCCTCGCAGTGAGTGTTCAAGCGGCCCGTACCCTAAACCGACTCAGGTGGTCAGGTAGAGAATACCAAGGCGATCGGATGAACCGTGGTTAAGGAACTAGGCAAATTATCCCCGTAACTTTGGGAGAAGGGGAGCCATGTCCGGTGATCAGACTTGCTCCTTGAGCTGGGTGTGGCCGCAGAGACCAGGGGAAAGCGACTGTTTACTAAAAACACAGGACCGTGCAAAGTCGCAAGACGACGTATACGGTCTGACGCCTGCCCGGTGCTGGAACGTTAAGGGGACGGGTTAGCGGCTTTCGGGCCGCGAAGCTCAGAACTTAAGCGCCAGTAAACGGCGGTGGTAACTATAACCATCCTAAGGTAGCGAAATTCCTTGTCGGGTAAGTTCCGACCTGCACGAATGGCGTAACGACTTTCCCACTGTCTCAACCACGGATCCGGCGAAATTGCACTACGAGTAAAGATGCTCGTTACGCGCAGCAGGACGGAAAGACCCCGGGACCTTCACTGCAGCTTGACATTGGTGTTTGGGTCGGCTTGTGTAGGATAGGTGGGAGACTGTGAAGCCGTCACGCTAGTGGTGGTGGAGTCATCGGTGAAATACCACTCTGGTCGTTCTGGATATCTAACCTGGGTCCGTGATCCGGATCAGGGACAGTGTCTGGTGGGTAGTTTAACTGGGGCGGTTGCCTCCCAAAAGGTAACGGAGGCGCCCAAAGGTACCCTCAGCCTGGTTGGCAACCAGGTGCCGAGTGTAAGTGCACAAGGGTGCTTGACTGTGAGACAGACATGTCGAGCAGGAGCGAAAGCTGGGACTAGTGATCCGGCGGTGGCATGTGGAAGCGCCGTCGCTTAACGGCTAAAAGGTACCCCGGGGATAACAGGCTGATCTTCCCCAAGAGTCCATATCGACGGGATGGTTTGGCACCTCGATGTCGGCTCGTCGCATCCTGGGGCTGGAGTAGGTCCCAAGGGTTGGGCTGTTCGCCCATTAAAGCGGTACGCGAGCTGGGTTTAGAACGTCGTGAGACAGTTCGGTCCCTATCCGCTGTGCGCGTAAGAGACTTGCGAGGAGCTGTCCCTAGTACGAGAGGACCGGGACGGACGAACCTCTGGTGTGCCAGTTGTCCTGCCAAGGGCACGGCTGGTTGGCTACGTTCGGAAGGGATAACCGCTGAAAGCATCTAAGCGGGAAGCTCGCCTCAAGATGAGGTCTCTCTCTGGGTTAACCAGGTAAGGCCCCCAGCTAGACGACTGGGTTGATAGGCCGGAGGTGGAAGCACGGCAACGTGCGGAGCTGACCGGTACTAATAGGCCGAGAGGCTTGGCTCACACTTACTTTCCCCGCCCATCAAGGGCTGGGGCTGCGTGTTCGCGTCCACTGTGCGGTTCTGGGAATACAACCAGAACCAGCAGCAAACACGATCTGGCTGACATTTCCACAGCGTTACGGCGGCCATAGCGAAGGGGAAACACCCGGTCCCATTCCGAACCCGGAAGTTAAGCCCTTCAGCGCCGATGGTACTGCGCGGGGGACCGCGTGGGAGAGTAGGACGCCGCCGGGCTCTTCATAAAAAGAAGAAGACCGCTCCCCGCAAGGGTCGAGCGGTCTCCTTCTTTTTATTGCCTGAATTCCGGCCCTGGCTCCGCGGCTCACGGCCGGGCCAGCGACAGCGCCCCTGCGGCCCGCCGGAACGCGGCCACCCCAGCTCGGTCACCGTCCAGGTGCCAGTTCTGGTGGTAGAGCCCGTCATCCTGGGCGATGTCGAACCACACCAGCCCGAGGGTGCCGTACTGGCGCATGCCCGCGAACAGCCCCGGGATCGTGGCGGCCTGGCCGGCCACCGGACCCGCGGCCGTCTCCGACAGCAGGATCGGCTGGCCGGTGACCGTGCGGACCTGGCCGATGGTGGCCCCGAACACGCTGAAGAACGTATCCCCCGGGCGGTAGAAGTAGCCGTCGATCCCGACCCAGGTCACGTAGCTGGCCCCCGGCCACCAGGCCCGCACCGGCCCGGTGCCCTTCTCGTCGGCCTGCAGGGTCCACAGCCAGGTGACGTTGTCCGCGCCCTCGTGCCGGAACACCGTGACGATGTGCCGCCACGCGGCCACGAACACCGCGGGGGTGGTGTGCCGGTAACCCCAGGTGTACCAGTAGGCGTTCATCTCGTGCCCGAACCCGATCACCACCGGCCCGCCGAAGCCACGGACACTGGTCGCGAACGAGCGTAGGTAGCCATCGAAGCGACCTTCGACAATGGCGGAGAGCGAGATCCCGGTCGGGTCCCACTGGAGCAGGGTGGCCGCACCGTGGTCCCGGGCGGTCTGCGCGAACCCGGTCTTGAACGGCTCGCCCCAGCCGCCGTAGTACCCGGCCAGGTTGGGCTGCCGCCCCACCGCGTGGGTGAAGTCCGCCACCGGCTGGTACGTGTCCGGTGGCCCCTTCTCGTACACCCCGAGGTAGGAGGCGGGCGTCGTCGGCAGCGGGCCTCTCCCCGCCCGACCACACCCCGACAGCAGGTGGGCAAGGCGGCGGATTGACTGACGTGCCCACCTGGGCGTAGCCAACCGGTCGCCGCAATGGTCAGCACAACCACCCCTGCTAGGGCCACCGTCGCCGTGACCACCCACCCCGGCCCCCGGCCTGCTCTCCGGCGCACTGGTCTCCAAGATCACACTGCCCAGGCCTTTTCCGGTCGGTCCGAAAAGGTCTGATAAATGAATAAAAAGCCGACTCTCGATCACAAACAGAAAAGTTATTACAAGTAGGTCGTTTCACTTTCAACCGTGTTGACTCATACGATAACGTCCCATTTGGTAGTTAGCGCGAGTGACCGCTGGTAATTACCTAGTCCTACGTGACTGGGGGGGAAATGATCTTTGGTACAGATTCTGCGCGCCCATCGCGCCGGGCCGCGATGCGTGTTGGAGCCACCGGCCCTGGGCGGCCGGTGTCATCCCGCAGTCCGCGAGCACGCTCTCGATGACCCTTCGTGCCAAGGCCGAGGCTGGTCCGCAAACCCCCTTGCCCGACCTGTTCGACCGGTCCCGGCCTCCCTGGGACATCAATGACTCACCATCCAATCTGCTTTCAGCCACACCAGATAACGTCACCGCGAATGGGGATCACTATGTACGGGAGAATGAGCGCGGCGGGCGGGACGGTCGCCGCGGGAGCCCTGCTGGCAGCGGGAGCCAACGTCATGACCTGGATGATCATGGGCGGACTCGCCGTGGTTATCGGGGGACTCACGCTGTACCGGCTAGCAACCATCAAGGCTCGGAGGTAATTCACCGAGTCACTATCGCCGTCTCCACGGCCGCGCTCGGGCTGGCTGCGTACCTGGCGGTCCGCGTCACGATCAATACAGTCCTGATGGGCTACTGGATCTTCGGCGCGGCCGTCATCGGGATTTGCCTGCTGGCCTTTGTGCGTGGCCGCAAGTTCGTGAATTTTCCGGTAGCCCGCGGCCGGACCCTTGCGATCGTGCCGGTCTACAACGAACCTCAGGACAAACTGCACGCCTGTGTGCGCAGCCTGATGGCGCAGACGGTCCCGCTGGACAAGATCATTGTGGTCGATGACGGGTCGGCCGAACCGATGATCACCTTCGACGCGCCCAACGTCGAATGGGTCCGCCAGGCCAACACCGGCAAACGCGGCGCCCAGGTGGCCGCGCTGCGGCGCTTCGCCCCCGACGAGTTTCAGTTCGTGATGACCGTCGACAGCGACTCCACCCCGTACCCGGACGCGCTGGAACACCTGCTGCGCGCGATGAGCAGCCGTAAGGTCCAGGCCGCGACCGGCTGGATCTACGTGCGCAACTACCGCGAGAGCCTGGTGGCCCGGGCCGCCGACATCGACATCGGCGGTTCGTGCGTCATGATGCGGGCGTCCCGGTCGATGCTGGGCGCCATCGAGACCACGTCCGGGGCGCTTGTCCCTCTATCGTTCCGAGATCCTCTACGACAACCTCGAAGAGTACGCGGTCGAGTGCGGGACCGGCGACGACCGCTGGCTCACCCTGCGTGCGCTGCTGCGCGGCGAGGTGGTCGGCGTCTACGAGGCCGGGGTGGAGACCGACATGCCCACCACCGTGCGCGGGACGTTCCGGCAGCGCCTGCGGTGGGCCCGGTCCTGGTGGTGGATGCTGCCGTTTGCCTACGCCCGGCTGTCCTGGAAACAATTGCTGTCACCGACGATCGGCCTGGTCGAGTGGGCCATCACCCCCATGCTGATCTGCTGGAGCACGATCTTGTGGATCGCCGGTTTGCGGCTTCGGCTGGCCCATCCCGCCGTGGCCCTGGCCTTCGTCGGCGCCTTCTGCGTGGTCCGCCTGGCCCTGTCGGTGCTGTACCTGGCCGGCCGGCCGGGCATGTCCCGTGGGCAGAAAATGATGTCGGTCTTCATCGGCACGCCCGCCGCGGTCCTGCTGAACCTGTTCGTGCTGGTGCCGTCCAGGTACTACGCCCTGGCCAGGCTGAAGGACCAAGGCTGGCAGACCCGGCAGGTCAAGGTCACGAACGCGGACGTTCAGCCCGCCGCCGCCGGGCCGGCGTGAAGCGGGCCGGCCGGATCCTGATCGTGATCGGAGCCGCGGTGATCGTGCTGGCCGTGGCCGGGCGTTTCGCGGTGAGCGCACTATCGCCCAAGCCAGCCAAGACCGGCCCGCTGGCGACGACCGGTTACCTGGGGGTGTCCGAGGCCAACGAGGCACCTCCTACCAGGCCGTGACCAACTTCGCGACCGAGGTCGGCCGCCAGCCGGACATCGTGCTGTACTACACCAACTGGGGGGAAGCTTTCCAGACCCGCTTCGCGGCCCAGGTGCAGGCGCACGGCGCGACGCCGTTCGTGCAGATCGAGCCGGAGCGCGTCAGCCTGGCACGATTGCCTCGGGCGCCGACGACGCCTACCTGCGGTCGTACGCCAGCCAGGTCAGGGCGTACGGGCACCCGGTGATCATCGGCTTCGCCGCCGAGATGAACGGCGACTGGGACCCCTGGGGTTACGGGCACACCCCGGCGGCGGTATTCGTGGCCGCGTGGCGGCACCTCGTCACCATGTTCCGCGCGCAGGGCGCGGGCAACGTGATCTGGCTGTGGACCGTCAACATCACCGAGCCGGGTACCGGCCCCATCCAGGACTGGTGGCCGGGAGCCGGCTACGTCACCTGGGTCGGCATCGACGGCTACTACTACCGGCGCGACTACACCTTCGACAGCTCGTTCCTGCCGACCATCGCCGAGGTGCGGATCTTCACCCGCAAGCCCATCCTGCTGTCCGAGACCGGCGTCGGCCAGGTCGCCGGGCAGGCGGCGAAGATCCCCGACCTGTTCCGGGGCGTCCGGGCCAACCACCTGCTCGGCCTGGTCTGGTTCGACCGGACCCAGAACGACGGCCTCTACCACCAGAACTGGCGGCTGGCGCCGGGCTCGGCCGGCCTGGCCGCGTTCCGGCGTCAGCTCAGGCGTACCAGCAGCCGGCCGCCGCGCCGTCCGGAGCCGGGCTCACCCTGACATCGCGCCGCCGCTGACGGCGGCTGACGGTAGGACGCGGCGCCCCGGCGGAACGCGGCGATAGCCGCCGGGCTGGTCAGCCGCCAGTCCTGGTTGGTCCGGTGGTCGAACCACACGAACCCCAGCAGCCCGTACAGGCGGACGCCGGCGAACAGGTCAGCGATCTTCGCGGGCTGGCCCGCGGCCGGCATCGCGGACGTCTCGGCGATGAGGATCGGTTTCCGGGTCCAGGCCCGCACGCCCGCGATGGCCGGCCCGAACAGCGAGCAGAACTTCGGTGGCGGCCGAGTAGTAGTAGCCGTCGATCCCGACCCAGGTCACGTAGGAGCCGCCCGGCCACCACGGCCGCGGCGCGGCACTCCGGCCTGCGGGTCTGGATGACGTTGACCGTCCACAGCCAGGTCACGTTCCGCGCCCCGGCCGCGCGGAACACGTCCGACGATGTGCCGCCAGGCGGCGACGAACGTCGCCGGGGCGGTGTGCCCGGTAGCCCCAGGAGTACCAGTAGCCGTTCATCTCGTGCCCGAAGCTCAGGATGACCGGGTGCCCGTAGCGCGCGCACCGCCCCGGCGTAGCCGCGCAGGTAGCCGTCGTACCGCCCGGCCGCGATGGCGGCGACGCTCACGCCGTCCGGGTTGATCTGCACCAGCGGCACCGCCCCGTCACGGGCCGCGGTCGCGGCGAAGCCGGCCTGGAACGGCTCCAACCAGCCGCTGTAGTAGAGCACCACGTCCGGCTTGACCCCGGTGGCGGCGGTGAACGACCGGGCACCCGCGTAGGACGACGGCACCCCGTCCGGGTACAGCCCGAGGTAGGACCCGGGCGTGGCTGGGCAGCGCGATGCGGCCGTCCTGCCGGGCCACCGGCCCGGTCCCGGCGCGGGCCGTCCGCGCCGCGCCAGCGCGTACAGCACGGCGCCGGCCGCGACGGCGGCCGCCAGCACGACGGCGGCGGCGACGCCAGCCGCGCCGGGTCCGGCCTGGCGCCGCCCGGCCGGGCGGCCGCGTCCGGCCGGTGCCGTCCCAGGCGCTGAGTGCTGGTCATGCGTGGTCCCTCCTCCCCGGTCCCGCGCGGCCGGTCTAACCGGCCGCGACCGGATCTCACGAGTCCGGGCCGGCGGTACGTGCTGGCGCCCTTGCGGAACGCGGCGATCGCGGCCGGGCTGCTGAGGCCGAAGGCCTGGCCGATCGTTGTTGGTGGAGTTGAACCACACGAACCCGAGCAGCCCGTAGGCGCGGATGCCGGCGAACAGGTCGGTGATCTTCGCGGGCTGGCCCGCGGCCGGGTCACCGCGCCGGTCTCCGCGATCAGGATCGGGTCGGCTGGTCAGCGCGCGCACCGCGCCGATGGTCGGCCCGAACAGCGGGGCGAACTGCCAGTTGGACTTGAGGTAGTAGCCGTCGATGCCGACCCAGTTCACGTAGGCGGCCCCGGGCCACCAGGCCGCGCGGGCTGGGGATCTTCCCGGTGCTGGGTGTCGTCGATGACGTTGACCGTCCACAGCCAGGTCACGTTGTGCGCCCCCAGCGCGCGGAACAGGCTGACGATGTGCCGCCAGGCCGCCACGAAGGTGGCCGGGGAGGTCTGCCTGTAGCCCCAGGAGTACCAGTCGCCGTTCATCTCGTGGCCGAAGCTCAGGATGACCGGGTGCCGGTAGGCCCGCACCGCCTCGGCGTACGCGCTCAGGTAGCCGTCGTAGTGCCCGGCGGCGATCGGCCGAGGTCTGATGTCGGTCCGGGTCCATCTGGACCAGCGGCACCGCGCCCTCGTGGCCACGGTGCTGGCGAACTGGCCGGGAACGGCTCGTACCAGCCGCTGTAGTACATGACCAGGTCCGGCGTGGTCCCGGTCGCCTGCCGGAACGCGGTCACCCCGGTGTACGAGGCGGGCAGGCCCTTGGTGTAGACGCCCAGGTAGGAGCCGGCCGACGGGGGCAGTGCACCGTCAGCGGCCCGTGCGGCTTGCTGCGGTCTCGTTGTAGACGATGACGCCGGCCGCGATCGGCCGGCCGCGGCCAGCACCGCCAGCGCCGGCCCTGACGCAGCCGGCCGGCGCTGCCCGGTCGCGGCCGCTGCCGGGCCTGCCGGTCGGCTCGCCGGTTCCGGTGTCAGCTGTCCGGTCGCATGGCAGGTCGTCGACTCCTTTGCTGGGGGTGATCAGCGGGGCGCCAACATGTAGAGCTGGACGGCGGCCAGGAGCTCGGTGGCCCAGTACGGCCGCCAGCCGAACTGGTGCACCCGCAGGGCCAGGCCCGACCACAGCAGCACCTGGACGACCACGATCCAGGTGCACAGGATGCGGTTGACCATCGCGCGGGACCTGGCCCCGTTCCGGGCGACGCGCCGGTCGGCACCCACTCGGCCACCCGGTCCCGCAGCGCGTACCACACCGAGTACAGGTGGCAGCACGAGTTCATCAGGCACACCCGGTAGATGGTCGGCCGCCAGCCCCGGCTCAGCAGCGGGAACGCGAACAGCGTGGCGGCCAGGGCCGGCAGCAGCGGCAGGTAGTTGTGCGGGTGACCAGCCCCGGGTAGACACCAGATCATCGTCAGCGTCGGGAACGGCCCGGTGAGCAGCAGCGCCGCCGAGGACATGTAGTACAGGAACGCGGCCCAGAACGCCGTCCGCTGCTTCCAGTCGAACGGCGCCTTGATGAAGTACTCGTCGATCATCAGCAGCATCGACGACCGGCACCAGCGGGCCTGCTGGTTGGCCAGCGACGGGAAGTCGATCGGGGCCACGCCGCGGGCCAGGCACAGCGGCAGGTACCGGGTCTGCTGCCCGGCGGCCCACAGCTTCACCCCCGAGTGCACGTCCTCGCCGATCGGGACCTGCGCGAACCCGCCCGCCGCCACCACCGACGCCCGCCGGTAGACCAGGTTGGTGCCCGCGCAGATCGCGGCCCGGTACCGGTCCCGGGCGGGCTGGATGTACTCGGAAGAAGATCTCCTGCAGCGTGCCCGCGTAGCGCTGGATGTAGGACCGGGCCGCCCGGCCCACCTCGTAGAACTGGGCCGTCTGCACGATCCCGACCGCTGGTCTCGGCGAAGTAGGGCATGGTCTCGTACAGGAACTCGGGCCGGACCGCGAAGTCGGCGTCGATGACCGCGATGAACTCCCCGTCGCTGATGCTCAGGGCGTGGGTCAGGTTGCCGGCCTTCTTCATCTCGCCCGGGTCCGGCCGCACCACGTACCGCAGCCCGTACCGGTCGGCCAGGTCGCGGACTTCGGGCCGGGCCGAGTCGTCGAGCACGTAGACGGTCATGGCGGCCGCCCCAGCGCAGCTGCGCTGGCGTGCCGCAGCGTGTTGTCCAGCAGGGCCAGCGGCTCCCCGGCGCTGGGCAGGAACACGTCGACGGTCTCGCCCGTGCTCGGTCCAGGCCGGCCACCGTGGCCTGGTGCTCGGCCAGGGTCAGCCGGGGCCGGCCCGCCCGCAGCCAGAAGTTGACCACCACCGGCGGCACCATGACCATCAGCAGCAGCCACATCAGCGGGGACACCAGCCAGGCCCGGGCGGCCACGTGCACGTAGCCGTACAGCACCCCGGCCGACGCCAGCAGCAGCCAGGCGAACACCAGGCGGCGCGGCCGCCCGAAGTACCCGTACTTCTCCGTGTCGTCCGGCGGCGCGGGCAGGTACAGGTCCGGCCCGGGCAGGGTGGGCGCGGCTGCGACCGGCGAGTCAGTGACCGACATCGGCGCCCCCGCCCGGTGTTCCGTCCGGCTGGAGCGCCCACACCGTGAACCGGCCCGCCCGGGCCAGCACGCGGTAGCCGCCCGCGCGCCGCAGGTCCGCGGTGATCTGCCCGTCGGCGGCGGCGGTGTCGCCGAAGTCCAGGATGATCAGCGCGAAGTGGTGCCGGGTGATCGCCGCCGCGTACGAGGCCGCGCCCGCGGGCTCGTCCCCGTACCGGAAGTAGTAGGTGCCGGACCAGTCCTGCCAGCGCACCTGGCCGCGCAGGTAGTAGGCCTCCACGTCGTCGTCTTCGGCCAGGTAGCTGCCGGGGTGGGCCTGCACCGCGGGCCGCAGCACCCGGATCAGCGCGGTGGCGTCCGGCCAGTCCCGGTGCAGGAAGTGCGCCTGCCCCATCGAGCCGAACAGGGTGGCCGCCGCGATCGGCAGCGCCATCACCACCGCCCAGCCGTAGCCACGGTCGACCCGGCTCAGCCGGGCCAGCGCGTAACCCGCGGCCATGGCCGCGAACCAGGCCCCGAACACCACGTGCTTCTGCAGGCTGACCGCGGTGTGCAGCCGGGCCTGCTCGGCCGGGGCCAGCAGCGCGGCGGCCAGCAGCACCGCGGGCAGGACCCGGGCCCGCTCCCGGCTGCGGGCGCCGAGCCACACCCCGAGCACGGCCAGCACCAGGATCAGGCTGGTCCACACGTACCCGTCCTTGAGCACGGTGGTCACCGGGGTGGCCGCCGCGGGCCGGGCCAGCGTGGTGGTGGTCACGCCCTGCCAGTAGTCGCGCCCGCCCGCCGCGATGGCCACCGCCAGCGGCGCCGCCCAGGCCACCAGCGCAGTCGCCGCGTTCCCAGCCAGGCCCACCCGGGACGCTGCCGCCAGGCGGCCAGGGCCAGCACCGCGATCACCACCGGGGTGAACAGCGCGGCCGCGTACTTGGTCACGTCGGCCGCGGCCAGCGCCAGCCCGGCCCCGACCAGCAGCGCCGGTCCGGGCCAGCCGGTGGCTGGCCGCGGCCGCCCGGACCCCCAGCCAGGCGGCCAGGGCCAGCAGCAGCAGCGCGGGCGCGTCGAAGGTGGCCAGGCTGCCCAGGAACTGGGTCCCGGTCAAGGTGGCGAACAGCCCGGTGGCCAGCAACGCGGCCCGCCGCCCGTACAGCCGGGCCGTGGCCGCCCACAGCAACCCGGTCACGCCGAGCATGCAGGCCAGCGACAGCAGCCGGGCCGCGGTCAGCCCGCCCGCGCTGTCGGCCAGCGCGCCCAGCGGCGGGTAGGCCACCGGCGCCCCGGAGAAGTAGGCCGGGAAGTCCGGGATCGGCGCGTGCCGCGTCCAGTGCGCCCACTCCAGGTGCCCGGCCCGCAGGTACAGGGCCTCGTCCTGGAACGCGGTGTTGGTCCAGGTCAGCCGGAGCGACAGCGCGGCCTGGACGGCCAGCACGACCCCAGCGCCAGCGGCCGCCCGGAGCGGGCCGCAGCCGGCCCAGCGCCCGGCCCACCGTCCGGGGCGCGGTGGCCCGGGGCCGGCGTGATCGCGGGCAGCGCCACCTGGGGAACGGCGAACGACACGAGGGCTAACCCGTCGGCGTGATCGGCATGAGTTCGTCCTTCACGCCCAGCCGGAACGCTTCGATCGGCCGTCGGGCTGTCCTCGAGCCGCCAGTCCTGCCGGTAGGTGCCGCCGCTCTGCTTCTTGTCGAACCACACCAGCCCGAGCGTGTTGTACTGGCGACATGCCGTTGAACAGGTCCAGGATCTTGGCGAACGGCCCGGCCGCCGGGCCGACCGCGCTCTCCGACAGCAGCACCGGGTCGCTGGTGAACTGTCCGCACCTGGTTGATGGTCTTGCCGAACACCGACGCGAACGTGTCGGTCGGCCGGTAGTAGTACCCGTCCACCCCGACCCAGGTCACGTAGCTGGCCCCGGGCCACCAGTCCCGCACCGGCCCGGTGCTGGGCCCGTCCGCCTCCACCGTCCACAGCCAGGTCACGTTGTCCGCGCCCTGCTTGCGGAACAGCGTGACCAGGTGCCGCCAGGCCGCGACGAACGTGGCCGGCGCGGTGTGCTTGTAGCCCCAGGAGTACCAGGGCGCGTTCATCTCGTGCCCGAACCCGATGACCACCGCGTGCGCCGAAGTTGCGCACGCTGTCCGCGTAGGAGCGCAGGTACTCGTCGTAGGTGCCGTGGGCGATGGCCGCGACCGAGGCGTCGGTCGGGTCGATCTGCACGAACGGGATGATGCCGTGGTGCCGCAGGGTGCTGGCGAACGACATGTCGAACGGCTGCGCCCAGCCGCTGTAGTAGCCGATCAGGTTCGGCTGGCTGGCCCGCCGCCTGGGCGAAGCTCTGCACCGGGGCGTAGTCCGGCGGCGCCCCCGGCTCGAACGCGCCCAGGTAGGCGGCCAGCTGCGGGGCCAGCGTGGCGTGCGCGGCGCGGCGGTGCGAGGTGCACGGCCCCGACCACGCGGCTGACCGTGCCGCTCACCGAGGCCAGCGCCAGCGCCAGGGCCACGGCCACCACCAGGCGGGATTTCATGCGGGCCTGCTTCCGGGGACGATGACGCGGCTCACCACGGCGAAGTTGAGCAAGCCGAAGAACAACAGCACCGCGAACTGCCAGGACACGGTGCCGCCGACCGGGCTGACCGTGCGCCACCCGGCCAGGCCCAGCCACACCACGGCCGCGCTCCCGCTCCACCAGGTCACCCCGAGCCGGAACCGCCGCAGCGAGCTGCCCGGCGTCCGGGTCGGGTGCCAGCTCATCGACCGGCCCCAGGCGCCGTCCCAGATCGCGAACACGTGCGCCCAGCCGCGGGCGATGCCCAGCGGCCAGATGCCCGGCCCGAACCGGGCCCGGTGCCACAGCGGGTACAGCACGAACCCGGTGAACATGGCCGGGAGCAGGACCAGGAAGTTGCGCAGCCGGATCTGGCCGGGCAGAAAGGCCAGCATGACGATGGGGATCAGCGGCCCGAAGAACACCAGCAGCGCGGTGTAGGCGTAGTAGAGGAACCCGGAGATGTAGGTGAGCCGGGCCGGGCAGGCTCATCGGGATCTTCCACAGCCGCCAGGAAAAGACGATGCCCACGTTGCCCGAGCACCACCGGTACTGCTGGCGCACGAAGCTGTCCAGGTTGTCCGGGCAGATCCCGGTCGACAGCACGATCGGCAGGTAGCTCACCGACCAGCCGTCGCGCCGCACGTCCAGCCCGGTGTGCACGTCCTCGGCGTAGGGGATCAGCGTCGGCCCGCCGAACGGCTCCAGCGCCCGCCGCCGGTACACGGCCGAGGTCCCGCAGCACACCGCGGCGTCCAGCCGGTTCCGGGCCACCTGCACCGCCCGGTAGAAGATCTCCTGGATCGGCCCGGCGGCCCGCTCGATCCACGTCTGCCCGGGGTGGCTGCGGAAGAACTGCGGGGTCTGCACGATCGCGATCCGCGGGTCGTCCAGGTAGGGCAGCGTCTCGGCCAGGAAGTCCGGCCGCGGCGCGAAGTCCGCGTCGAAGATCACGAACAGCTCGGCGCTGGTCCGGCCGAACGCGTAGCGCAGGTTGCCCGCCTTCTTGCCCGCGGGCCAGTCCTCGCGGTGGATGTAGTGGTAGCCGAACTCGGCCGCCATGGCCCGGGCTTCCTCGTCCGGCCCGTCGTCCAGCACGTGCACCTGGATCTGGCCCGGGTAGCCCCCGGCCAGCGCGGCCACCGCGGTCCAGGTGTTGCGCAGCAGCTCGAGCGGCTCCCCGCAGATCGGCAGGTAGACGTCGATGTCCGGGTAGGTCTCCGGCTGCCAGGCCGCGATCCGGGCCTGGTGGGCGGCCAGGTCGAACCCGCGTCCGGCGAAGTTCACCGGCAGGCTGATGGCCTGGTAGACGACGTAGACCACGGTGAAGGCCAGGAACGGTGACAGCACCAGGTCGTGCAGTTCGAACCGCAGCTGGCTGATGATCACGCACACCGAGCCGAGCAGGATGACCGTGGCCAGGTAGGGCAGGTTGCGCTGCAGGTAGCTGTACTTCTCGTCGTCGTCCGGCGGCAGCGGCGGCACCAGCCGCTGCGGCTGGGGCCGGATATCGGTGGTGGTCACAGTGGTGTCAATCACGAGGCCGGCTCATAGCGCCAGATGATGTAGGTGCCCGGCTTCCCGCCGAACTCCCCGTAGGGCACCACGTCGATCAGGCGGTACCGGTGGTTGGCCCGGATGTCCTTGGCCAGCGTCTGGTCCAGCGCCGCGGTGTCCACGAAGTTCAGCGCGATGTAGGAGAAGTAACCGTGCTCGATGTACATGGCGTAGGTGCCGGCATTGCCCGGGCCGACCACGCCGGCCTTGGCGCTCGGGCCACCGGTCGGGCTGCCGCCGGGTCGCACGATGTTCCGCGTGCTGGACCACCGCTGCCACTGGCTGCCGGTCCGCAGGTAGTACTCGGCGATCGACGGGTCCTCCACCAGCAGCCGCCCGGAGCTGTTGTTGACCAGCGGGCGCAGGATGTCGACGATCGCGGTCGAGTTGGGCCACTGGGTCGCGAACGCCCGCGACTGCTGGGCGCCCAGGGTGGCCGGGTAGCACAGCGCCACCACGCAGGCCGCCGCGGTGATCGCGCGCATGCGGCCGGCCGGAGCCGCGGTTATGAAGCGTTCCACCGCGTAGCCGGCGGCGATGGCCGCGAACCAGGCGCCCTGGTCGCCGTGCTTGTTCAGCGAGGCCAGGCTGTGCAGGCCGGCCTGCTCGGCCGGCACCAGCACGATGGCCGCGGCCAGCAACGTCAGCAGCCAGGCGCGCGCGCTCCGGGGCTGGCTGATCCAGCCGGCCACCGCGCCGCCGCGGCGATGACCGCGATGAACCCCGTCCAGGCCAGCGAGTTCCCGAACACGGTCAGCACGGAGTCCTGGTCCGGGGCCCGGGTCACGGTGGTCACTTGCACCCCGTGCCAGTAGCGGCTGCCGCCCAGCAGCAGAGCCGCCGTGACCAGCACGCCCGCGATGGCCAGCAGGGTCAGCGCCCGGCTGACGGCCAGGCGGCCACCCGGCCGCGGGAACGCGACCACCAGCGCGAGCAGGATCACCACCGGGTCGAACAACGCCGACGGATACAGGGTCAGGTTGGCCACGGCCAGCGTCACCCCGGCCCCGGCCATCCACAGCGTGGCGTCGGCCCGATTCCCGGCCTGCACGACCAGCCAGGAGGCCAGCGCCACCAGGAACAGCGCCATCGCGTCGTAGGTCGCGAACGACCCGAGGTGCAGGGTGGGGCTGATGACGGCGAACAGGATGGCGGCGAAGAAGGCGGCCCACTTGCCGAACAGCCGCCCGGCCGTGGCGTAGAGCAGCGCGGTGGCGCCCAGCATGAACGCCAGCGACAGCAGTCGCGCCCCGTCCAGCCCGCCCACGCTGTCCACCAGTGCGGCCAGCGGCGGGTAGATCACCGGGGCGCCGGAGAAGAAGGCCGGGAACTGCGGCAGGGCCCCGCCGTGCAGCAGGCTGGCCCATTCCAGGTGCCCCGCCCACAGGTACAGGGCCTCGTCCTGGAACGCGGTGTCGGCCCGGATCAGCCGCGCCGACAGCGCCGCCTGCAGGATCAGGATCGGGACCAGCGGCCAGCCCGACGCCCAGTTGAACAGGGACCCGCCCGTGGCGGCCCATCCCGCCCGGGCCCGGGCTCGCGCGGAGCGCCGCCCGGTGGCTTCCGGCTCACCGGTCCGGTCTGTGCCGAGTTCTGGGGCGGCCGGGGGCACCGATGTCGGCGCCGCGGCCGACCGGTGCGGCTCCTGGGGGGCCGGGTGCATCGGCTCGAACGGCCCCCGGGCGGCTGGGCCATGCTCCATAAGTCCTACCTGCGTGCATCAGGGCATACAGGGGTGCTTCGGCTGACCCACCCCCCGCGGCCTCCGCCGCGGCCGCGCACCCAGGCGGGCAGCGCGTCGCGGCACGGAAACCGCAAACCAGACCGTAACGTCAGGTTCGGTTAAAGAAGGGCGTTTCGGTGAATTTACCTCAAGAAACTACCCAGCCCCGCGCGGCCGCCCTCCGCGCGGCAAAGATCAACATCTTCCGCGAAAAGGCCATCGGCCCATCTCGGAGCCGGTCTCGGCCCTCTTGGCCGGGGAAATGGCGGCCCCGGCAGGCTCGTCGCTAAAGTGCCGACGGTATCAGTGGCTTAAAGGACTATCCCTTATCGGGACGACCCGGCTCGGTATTGTCCATCCCCGCTTCCGGGGATCCGTCCCGGTGCCCGGAAAGGCTCGTGCTGGGCTCGGTTCCTCGACCGCGCAGGCGTTCCCGGCCCCTTCGGCCGGCCCTTGGTAGCGCGAAGTATCCGCTCCGCCACCGATGGCCATCGAGGCGGCCGAAAAGGATCATGTTGTCTCGGCGGCAGTGGCACGAGCACGTTTGGCGAGATATCTGCGTTCTTAGTATTACGATTCATCATCAGGCTTGAATAAGCGGTTCGTTGTATGCTGCGCTGTACTGTGCGGTTCGCATCCTCCCGCTGTGCGAGCCGCTGGGGGGACCGTATGAGTGATGAAGGCCGCCCGTTGCCGCAACGCGAACGTGGCGCGACCGAGGCTGGCGCTCGCCCGGCCGCGACTGCGGCTGGGCCGCCCGAGCTGACCGACGACCTGCGCCAGCGCATGCAGGCCGCGGTCAACGCTGAGCGTGCCCAGGCCCGCGAGCGGGTCACGGAGTTGCTGCGCCACCCGCCTCAGCGCCGCGCGGCGGGAGCGCCTCTCGGCCCGCCCTCCGCCGACGCCCCTGACCCGGCCGATCCGGGTCGGCCGGAAACCAACGGCAAGCGCAAGCGCGCGACGCATTCAGAGCCGGAGCCCGGGCGGCGCGGCCGCTTCGAACGTCGCAGAAAGGCCGACCGCCCGCCATTCCGGGCCTCCCCGCCACCTCCGGGCCCAACGTGATCGTTCCCGGCGTGATGGCACGCCATTGGTTAATCCGGTTCCTGCTGAACCGGTTTCGGCCAATGCCGCGGAAGCCAATGTCCAGGACGCCAATGTCCAGGGCGCCAGTGCTCCGGAACTCCCGACGCCAGAATTCGCCCCTTTCCGGCGACGCTCACCCCGGCGGCTGGGGCAGCCCCAGCGGCTCGGGCCCAGCCCTGGCGGCCCGGCCGGCTCCGGTGCTCCCTCTGACCCCAGCCGAGCCCCGCTAGCCCCGCTAGCCCCGGTGGCATCGCCCACCCCCGCCGCGCCGATTACATCAACCCTGTCGGCCCCAGCAACCAAACCGATCCCAATGGCACCACCAATCCCGCGGGTCCGGCCGGCACCCTGGGCTCCGTGCCGGCGCCCGGCTCGGCCCAGCCCGGCTCCGGTCCCGGCTCCGCGTCGGCCATAGGGCAGGCGCTCACCGCCGGCGCGGCCCGGGCGACCGCAGGCAGCCCGGCGCTCGGAGCCACCCCCGCCCCTGCGGCAGCGGACCTGGCGCCATCCAACCCGCCCGGTGCCGCGCCGAGACCTGGCGCGGCGGCCTGGTTCGACGCGGCTTCCCCAGCGGGCGCAGGCACCCCCGGGCACTACGTTCCGGCCCGCGGCCCCTCAGCCGCAGCAGTCCCTTCAGGCTCCCCGGCCACCCGAGTCCCTCAGGGCCCCCCGGTCACCCAGCCGCCCCATCTCGCCACCGCCCGGCCGGGCCCAACCAGACCCGTCGGCACCGGGGCCGGGCCGGGCTGGCCGCAGGCGCGGTGGCCGCGGTCGCGGCCGGAGCGGTGGTCGCGATCCTGCTCACCTCCAAGCGGGGCCCCGCAGCCCGGGGGCTCCTGCCGGCGACGGCCGCGTCCGCGGCCCGGGCGGCCGCAGTGGGCTGGGTCGTCAGCCAGGTCAATCAGAAGACCATCGTGGCATGTGACAAGGCCACGTGCAGCGCGCTGGTGGCGCAGGGGTATCCGCCCGACAACCTGCGCGAGATCACCTTGACCTCCGAACTGGCCGACTCCGGGGTGGTCGTGGTCACGCCGATCGCCCGCCGCCTGTTCGGCAGCAGCCTGGTCACCGCGTGGGCACCCAGCGCCCTGGCCTCGTTCGGCTCGGGAAGTTCGGACGTCAGCGTCCGCATCGTCGTCCCCCGGGGCCCCAGGGCGCCGCCAAGTGGGAGAACCGGCCCGAGGACCAGGCCGAGCGGAAGCCCCCGGAGGCCGCGCTCACCCAGGTCAAGAACATCACGGTGTCCGGGGCCGCCCAGCAGGATCTCCAGGCCGGCCGCATCGACGGGCGCCTGTTGGAGGCCATCGCCGACGCGGCCCAGGCCCGGCCGATCGACATTGTCGAATTCGGAAACCTCGGTATGGGTGCCAGCCCGGACGTGCCGTTGCGGTACGCGGATCTGGCCATTAGCAACCCCGCGGCCACCACGAGAATCGCGACCTACGTTCCGCTCTTCGCGCCGCCATGAACGCCGAGTCAGTCCCGGCCCGACCGGACCCAGCTCCTGACCCTGCCTGGTGGCCAGAAAGTCCTCCGGGTCGAGTTCCTGGCCCCCAGCCCGTTCGGCGTCCTCACCAGCCCCTGACCACCGGTCAGCCTCGCTCGGCTCCGGGATCCTGACCGGCCCGGCCTGGCGGGCCAGCACCGTGGGCGCGGTCCTGGTGGGCGATGGCCTTGGGCGCGCTTGAGGAGAGGGCTCGGTGAAATGAGCTGGGTGTACGGGGGAGCCGGGCGCCCAGGGCGCCGGCCGGTCAGGGACTCCGGCCCGCGGTCCGGAAGGGGAGTGGGCTGTCGAGGGTGAGGTGGCCGCGGGGGTGGGTGAAGTGCAGGAGCCCGTCGGGGTGGCCGCTCAGGGTCCAGCCGAGTTGGTGGATGAAGTAGTGGTGGTGCACGAAGCAGAGCAGGACCAGGTCGGGTAGCCGGGTTTTGCCGCCGTGTTTCCAGGGGCGGGTGTGGTGGGCGGTGAGCACGGCGCCGTGGCTGCTCCGGCCGGAGCCCAGCCCCGCGGCGTCGTTGCCGGAGCCAGGGCGGCCCGGTCCGCGGGCTGGCCCGCCGGTTGGGCCTGGCGGTGGTGCCGAACAGGACGGTCAGGTGCGGCATGGCCCCGTGGCGGCTGCCGGCGCGGCCGGAGTCCAGGGCGGCCTGGCAGGCGGCGGTCAGGCCGTCCATCCGCCGCTGGGCGGCGGTCCGGTGATCCTCAGTGCCGCCCGGTGGGCTGAACGCCTCAGCTGCCGTCCGGATGATCTCCACCGACAAGCTGTCGCTGCCGGCGCCGCTGATCGTGCCCACATTGTCCAGGGTCAGCCCGAAGCTCAGGTACCGGCGCTCGAACCGCTTGCGCTGGCGTTCCTCCACGCCATCGGGGTCGGCCCGGTAGGTCAGGTCCTCACCCAGACGACGCAGCTCGCGCGGGTCCAGGCCTGGGGGTGCCCAGTCGTCACCTTGCTGAGGGGGAGCGGCGTCACCGACCGGGTGGCCGGAGGCGGTCTCCGCCGGACTGCCACTTGCCTCGGGGCTCTCGCCCGGCGAAACGCCCGCCTCAGGAGCGCCGGACCGGGCCAGAGCCTCGGCGGCGGAGCGGGAGCCGGGCAGACCGACGGTGGCGGCCTCGAGCATCTCCTGCTCGGCCGCGGCGAACGAGCCGGTCCTGTCCACCACGCCGGCCAGCCGAGCCAGCTCACCCATGACCTGGTCGGCGAAGACCGCAGCCTGCCGGACCTGGGTGAGCAGGGCTAAGGCGTCACCGCTCCCGGGACCAAGGGCGGCCAGTTCGGCCAGCACCTGGTCCCGAGCGGGGACGCCATTCGAAGTCATGTTCGAATGATGACATCAGGGTCTGACAAAACGGCCATGCCCGATCCGCCCCGGGCTGTCCCCCGGAAGCTACCGGCCGGGATGGGCCAGCACGAGCAGGTTGCGGCCCGCTGGCGCGGTGACCTCGAGGTCGGCGGCGTCGACCGCCTGGTCGGTCCGCCAGCCTGCCGGGTCAGCAGGGCGATCTGCTCGTCCCGGGGCAGGATCGTGCGCCACGGCTCGGTCTGGCCTGCCCGGCGGCGTGCGTTGGCGGCGGCCAGGACCTCGGCGCTGGCCAGGCCTTCGGCGTGCACGGCCAGGCTGGCGGCCAGCGTGCTTCCGGCCGCGGCGCAGGACGCGAGCCCGGACAGCAGCCTGATCAGGACCGGCTCCACGTCCCCCTGCTCCAGCTGGCCGTCCTGGCCGAGCTGAACGACGCCGGCCCCGACCCCGGGCCAGCTGGCCGCGACCCAGCGCGTCCAGCCCCAGTCCCTGACCCGGGTCCTGGCCACGTGCTCCGGCGCGACGTGGGCCAGCGCGACGCCTGGCTGGCCCAGGCCATGACCACCCAGCTCACCCCGACCGAGCAGGAACTCCTCCGCCTGGCCGGGGCGCTGATGGAACGCCTGGCTGAAACCTAGGCCGCGTCGTGGAACAGCAGGCCCAGCGTGTGCCGCTGCCCGGACCGGATGACCGACACCCCGTGCCGGACCGGCGCCGCCGACCAGCCCCGGGCCGAGCGCACCGGGCGGTCCCGGGTGGTGAAGACCAGCCCGTGACCCTGCGGCACCAGCCGCGCCGAACCACGCGACTGCGCGCGCGGCCGCTGTTCGAGCAGCAGGAACTCGCCGCCCTCGTGGTCCCGCCCGGGATCGTTCAGGTTGATCACCACCTGCAGCGGGAACACCTTGTCGCCGTACAGGTCGCGGTGCAGGGCGTTCCAGTCGCCGGGCCCGTAGCGGAGCAGCAGCGGGGTGGGCTTGGTCTGGCCGGCCCGGTGACAGATGTCCAGCCACTCGTCCAGCGACTCGGGCCACCCGGCCGCCTCGGCGTCCCGGCCCAGCTTGGCGTACCAGTCCTGGGCGATCGGCCGCAGCCGCGGGTACAGGGCCTGCCGCAACGCCTCGACCGGCTCGGGCAGGGGCGCGGCGAAGTACTTGTACGACCCCGACCCGAACCGGTGCCGTTCCATGTCCACGGTGGCCCGGAACCGCCCCGGTCCCCCCGACTCGTACAGCGCGGCCAGCGCGGCACACTCGTCCGGCGTGAGCAGCTGCGGCAGCAGCGCCCCGCCCTCCTCGTCCAGCGCCCGGGCCACCGCGCCCCAGTCCGCCCCGTCGACCCGCTCAGCCAGGCTCCCCGCCATTGTCACGCTCATGCCGCCCCCTCCAGGTGCAGAAGAATCTCCTTGGCCGCGGCCCCGCCCGCATACTGGCCGAGCGACCCATCCGAACGGATCACCCGGTGGCACGGCACCACCACCGGCAGCGGGTTCAGCGCGCAGGCCGTACCCACCGCGCGGACCGCCCGCGGACTGCCCGCGGCCGCGGCGACCTGGGCGTAGCTCTCGGTGCGCCCGTAGCCGATGTCCGGCAGGTGGCCGAGCACGCTGCGCCGGAAGCCGCGGGCCAGCCGGAAGTCCAGCGGCACGTCGAACCGGTGCCGCTGCCCGCCGAAGTACTCCTCCAGCTGCCGGGCCACCGGGTCCAGCCGGGCCGGGGCCCGCAGCACGCGCGGGCTGATCAGCTCGGCCAGCGTGGCCAGCACGCGGTCGTGGTCCTGGCTCTCGTAGGCCACCCGGACCAGGCCCTGCTCGGTCGCGGCCAGCAGCAGCGACCCGACCGGGGTGGCCACCTCGCGGTAGGCCACGTCCAGCAGCCCGTCCTGCTCCGCCGCCCGGGCCAGCCTGGCCCGCAGCCGCGCCATCGCGTCCTCGTCGTTGACCGGCAGGGCCTCGAACAGCCGCGCCTCCTCGGCTCCAACAGCCTGAGCTGCGCTTTCCTGAGCTGCGCTCATGTCGCCGCTCCTTCCAGATAACTGCGGCGCAAATTCCTGATGCCGTCGGCGGCCGCGCGCCGGGCCGCGTCCGCGGTCCCGCCGACGATGGTGGCGATCTCCGCATAGGGCAGACCGGCCAGATAGTGGTAGGCGACGACCAGACGCTGCTTGTCCGGCAGCGCCCGCAGCGCGTTCCACAGGTCACCGTCCCAGTCCTCGGGCCGGCCCAGGGCCGCCGCCGGGACGTCGGCCGCGGCCGGCGCCTCCGGCAGGTCCCCGGCCGCCGCGGCGCCGGCCGGAACCGGCCGCCGGGCCCGCCCCCGGGTGACGTCGATGGCCTTGCGGTGCGCGATGGTGACCAGCCAGGCCTCCACGTTGGCGTCCTCGTCCAGCCGCGGATAGGCGCTGAGCGCGGACAGGAACGTCTCCGACCAGGCGTCATCGGCATCGACCGGGCCGAGGACGGCGCGGCAGACGCGTAGCACCATCGGCCCGTACTCGGTCACGATCTGCTCGAACGGCCTCATGGTCACGTCCAGTAGACGCCGGCGTAGCCGGGAACGTGAGCCCGCCGAGCCAGAAAATGCGCGATAACCGCGGGGATCTGGGTAGGCAAACCCAACGAAACCGCAACACCGCAGGTCCAAGGCTTGCGGCCGGCCGAGGAGGGGCGTTGCCGTTCAGATCCCGCCAGGAGCACAAACAGGACGCGAACTCGTCTGACCAGGACCAGAACGCGAACTCGTCTGACCAGGACAACGCGCCCGACGAGGCCATTCCCCCGGTCGACCAGATGGAGGGCGGCCCGGACAACCCGCTGGACATCCCGCCCGCAGGCTGGAAGAACACGTTCAAGCGGGCGGGCAAGAAGTTCTCCACGGACCGCTGCACGATGGCCGCGGGCAGTCTGGCCTACCACTGGTTCTTCGCCCTGTTCCCGGCGGTGGTGGCCGCGATCGGCGTGATCAGCCTGGTCCAGCTGGGCAAGGGCCCGCTGGACCACCTGGTCTCCGGCGTGGGCCAGGCGCTGCCAAGCGGCGCCTCCGACGTATTCACGACCGCCATCCACCAGGCCAACAGCAAGACCAGCGGCGCGCTGACCACGGTGATCCTGGGCGTCGTGCTCGCCATCTGGAGCTCCTCCGGGGGCATGGTGGCGCTGGAGACCGCGCTTGACGTGGCCTACGAGGTACCCAAGAGTGCCAAGTTCGTCAAGAAGCGGCTCAAGGCCTTCGTGCTGATCCTGTGCACGGTGGTCTTCGGCGGCCTGTCCTCGGTCTTCATCGTGGAGGGTGCCCCGGTCGGCAACGGCCTGTCCAACCTGATCGGCTGGCACGGGCTCGGCTTCACGATCGTGTGGACGGTCGTCCGCTGGGTGCTCACCATCATCCTGGTCTCGCTGCTGTTCTCCTGCTACTACTACGTCGGCCCCAACCGGGAGATGCCCAGCTGGCAGTGGGTCAGCCCGGGTGGCGTGGTCGGCACCATCATCTTCCTGATCGCGTCGCTGGGCTTCTCGTTCTACGTGACCAAGTTCGGCCACAGCTCCTACAGCAAGACCTACGGCTCGCTGGCCGGGGTCGCGCTGCTGATCTTCTGGCTCTACCTGGCCGGGATCGCGGTCCTGGTCGGCGGCGAGATCAACGCCGAGTCCGAACGTCAGGCCGCCGCTCAGGCCGGTCACCCGGCCGCGGAGCAGTCGGCCCGCGCGGTGGAGGAGGGGACCGCGTCACCCAGCGCCAACACGGCTTCGAGTTAGTTCTTTACCCGTATCGAAGGTCGCTACTGGGGCTGATCCAATTCGGACGGGCCGCGGCCGTCGCGGTGGGTCAGCGGGTTGGCCAGCTGGAACATGTCGCCGTCGGCCAGGGCGGCGTCGTCGTGGCCCTCGCCGTCGGCGCCGAACGACTGCGGGATCTCGGCCGAGTCGGTCAGCCGCAGCTTGCGCCGGGCCCGCTGGTAGAAGGTGGTCTTGCCGAGCCGGACGACCCGGGCCGCCTGCGGCCGGGCCCGCAGCATGACCTGGTCGCCGGGCTGGGTGTAGCCCTCGACCAGGCCGTCGACCTCGATGGCGAGCCGGCCGCTGGCGGGCAGCATCTCCAGCTCGACGGTCTCGGTGACCGAGAGCACGAAGCCGCGGTTGTAGGCCGAGTGCGGCGCGGCCGGCGTGACCAGCAGCGCCTCCACCGCGGGCTGCACGATCGGCCCGCCCGCCGAGAAGCTGTAGGCGGTCGAGCCGGTCGGGGTGGCCACGATGACCGCGTCGGCGGCGTAGCTGACGAACGGCTGCTTGCTCACGTTCACCGACACCACCGCGGACGGGTTGCCCGGGACCCGGACCACGGCCACGTCGTTGAACGCGGTCGCGGTCTGGCCGCCGAAGTCGGCGTCCAGGGCCAGCCGGGGCTCGATGGTGAAGTCCTGGGCGTCGATCGCGGTCAGGGCGGCGGGCAGGTCGGGCACGTCGACCTCGGCCAGGAAGCCGAGCTTGCCCAGGTTGACGCCGAGCACCGGGGCCCGCTGCCCGTCGGCCAGCCGCATGGCCCGCAGCATGGTGCCGTCCCCGCCCAGGCTGACCAGCAGGTCGACCTGGCGGCCCAGCTCTTCCTCGCTGAGCGGCAGCGCGGCGCAGTTGAGCCGGGTCAGCTCGGCCGCGTTGCCGTACACCGTGATGTTCCGCTGGCTGGCCCAGCTGAGCACGGCCTCGACCGCTTCCGCGGAGTCCCGCTGGGGGTGCAGGACCAGTCCCACCGAATGCATGTCAGCCGCCTTCCCGGACGATCTTCCCTACAAACCGTACGTCTCCAGCAGCCGCAGCCAGATCTCGCTCATGGTCGGGTACGAGGGCACCGCATGCCAGAGCCGGTCCAGCGGCACCTGCCCGGCCACCGCCACGGTGGCCGCGTGGATCAGCTCCCCGGCCCCGGGCCCGGCCAGGGTGGCCCCGATCATGGTGCGGCGGTCCTCGTCCACCACCATCCGGGCCTGGCCGGTGTAGCCGTCGGCGAACAGCTTGGACCCGGCCACCGCGCCGAGGTCGTAGTCGACGACGCGGATGTTCCGGCCGTCGGCCCGGGCCGCCGCGGCGGTGGGCCCGACCGAGGCCACCTCGGGCTGGGTGAAGATCACCTGGGGCACGGCCGACTGGTCGGCCTGGTCGGTGACGGCCGGCTCGGCCCCGTGGGCCCGGGCCGCGATCGCGTCGCCGCAGATGCGGGCCTGGTACTTGCCCATGTGGGTGAGCAGGGCCAGGTGGTTGACGTCCCCGGTCGCGTACAGCCAGCCGCCCTCGACCGCGGTGACCCGCATGGTGGCGTCCACGTCCAGCCACGAGCCCGGCTCCAGCCCGACCGCGTCCAGGCCGATGTCACCGGTGCGCGGGGTCCGGCCGGTCGCGGCCAGCACCTCGTCGGCCTCGACCGTGCCGCCGTCGTCCAGCGTGAGGGTCACCGGACCCCCGTCACCGGCCCGGTGCACCGCGGTGGTGCCGACCCCGGCCCGGACGTCCACCCCGGCCTGGCGCAGACCGTCCCCGACCAGCTGCCCGGCGAACTCCTCGGTGCTGGCCAGCAGCCGGCCGCGGGCGATCAGCGTGACCTGGGTCCCGAGGGCCTGCCAGGCGGTGGCCATCTCACAGCCGACCACGCCGCCGCCGATGATGGCCAGGCGGCGCGGGGCCGCCGGGGCGCTGGTCACCTCCCGGCTGGTCCACGGCCTGGCCTCGGCCAGCCCGGGGATGGGCGGGATCAGCGCGTCGGTGCCGGTGGCCACGGCCACCGCGTGCCGGGCCCGCACCTCGGTCCCGCTGACCGCCACCGTCTTCGGCCCGGTCAGCCGGGCCTGGCCGCGGATCAGGTCGATGTGCGCCCCGGCCAGCCAGCTGACCTGGCCGTCGTCCTTCCAGTGGGACGCGAACCCGTCCCGGCGGTCCAGCACCCCGGCCGGGTCCAGCGTGGCCCCGTGGACCCCCTGCACGTGCCGGGCATCGTCGGCCGCGGTCACCGGGCGCAGCAGCGCCTTGCTGGGCATGCAGGCCCAGTACGAGCATTCCCCGCCGACCAGCTCGGACTCGATGATCGCCGCGGTCAGGCCCTTCTTGACCGCCCGGTCGGCGACGTTCTCCCCGGCTGGCCCGGCCCCGATGACCAGCACGTCGTATTCGTCTGTCACGGACTGTGCCTCCCCGTCAGTTGCCCGCTTAATCTATCCAGCACCCCCGGGCGGCCCGGATGGCCGCCGGGCGATCAGGAGGTGAACGAATCCGCCCTGCTCTTCGGCAATCAGCGCCGAATGTGATGAGCTATGCGGGTGACCAGTGACACCGCTCGCGAGCCGCTCGCTTCATCGGGCGAACTGCCGGATGGCCTGCCCCACCCCGGGTCCCGCGATCCCGACGACCTGGCCCTGCTGGCGGGCCTGCGCGTCGAAGACAACGACGATGACGACCCGGTCCTGATCCGGCCCGACGGCCGGGTGGTCGACACCTGGCGGCAGGACTACCCGTACGACGAGCGGATGCCCCGGCACGAGTACGAGGCCAGCAAGCGGCTGCTCCAGATCGAGCTGGTCAAGCTGCAGAACTGGATGAAGGACACCGGCCAGAAGCTGGTCATCGTGAACGAGGGCCGGGACGCGGCCGGCAAGGGCGGCACGATCAAGCGGTTCATGGAGCACCTGAACCCGCGCGGGGCCACCGTGGTGGCGCTGGAGAAGCCGAGCGAGCGCGAGCGGACCCAGTGGTACTTCCAGCGCTACGTGACCCACCTGCCCGCCGACGGCGAGATGGTGTTCTTCGACCGGTCCTGGTACAACCGGGCCGGCGTGGAGCGGGTCATGGGCTTCGCCACCGAGGACGAGTACTACGAGTTCATGCGGCAGGCCCCGGACCTCGAGCGCATGATCGTCCGGTCCGGCATCCACCTGGTCAAGTTCTGGTTCTCGGTGGCCCGGAACGAGCAGCTGACCCGGTTCATCATCCGCCAGGTGGACCCGGTCCGGCAGTGGAAGCTGAGCCCGATGGACATCGAATCCCTCGACAAGTGGGACGACTACACCGAGGCCAAGGAGGCCATGTTCCACTACACCGACACGCCGGTGGCGCCGTGGACCGTGGTCAAGAGCAACGACAAGAAGCGGGCCCGGCTCGAGGCCATGCGGCACGTGCTGGCCCTGTTCGACTACCCGCGCAAGGACACCGAGCTGGTCGGGTCGCCCGACAACAAGATCATCGGGCCGCCGGCCCTGCTCTCGGAGCGCAAGTTCACCGAGCCCTTCCCGGACCTCTGACCGCCGCGGTCACGCCGATCCGGGCGGGCCGCCCAGGTCGGCCCGCAGCTGGGCCAGCCGCTCCAGCACCTCGGCCTTGCGCGGCGGGTCGGCCCCGGGCCGCTCCACGGTGAGGGCGGCCACGATGCTGGCGCTGGTCAGCAGCCGGGCCAGCCGGGCCGCGTCCAGCTCGGCCAGGGCCGCGATGCCGTCCCGGCCCAGCAGGCCGTCGGCGGCCATGGCGTCGACCAGGCCGGCCGAGAAGCTGTCGCCGGCCCCGATGGTGTCGACCACCTCGGCCGGCACCGGCGGCACGGTCAGCTCGGTGCCGTCCTTGCTCAGCCCGAACGCGCCCTCGCCGCCCATGGTCACCACGACCAGGTCGGGCCCGATCCGCTGCCAGCGGCGGCTGACCTCGCGCACGCTCTGGCCCGGGTAGAGCCAGTTCAGGTCCTCGGCGCTGGCCTTGACCACGTGCACCTGCCGCAGTTGCCGTTCGACCCGCCTGCGCTCGGCGTTGCGGTCCGGGGTCGCGGTCGGCCGCAGGTTCGGGTCGTAGACCACCACCACCTTGCCCGCCGACCGGACCAGCTGGGTGAACGACTCGATGTAGGCCGCCCCCGGCGGCAGCGCGGCCGCCAGCGAGCCCAGGTAGAGCGCTTCCACGTCGTCCGGGAGCGGCCCCAGGTCGGTGGGCCGCCAGGCCCAGTCGGCGGTGCCGCTCGCGTAGAAGCCGTACGAGGCCGACCCGTCGTCGCCGATGGTGGCGATGGCCAGCGTGGTCTGCTCGCGGGCGTCCACGAAGTCCCGCGGGCTGATGCCGTTGCGGGTCAGGTGCTCGCGCATCATCGACCCGAAGCCGTCACCGGACAGCCGGGCCCGCAGCGACACGTCCCGGCCGAGCCGGGCCAGGGCCACGGCTACGTTGGCAGGCGCCCCGCCGGGCGCGGCGTGGCAGCCCCAGTCCGGGGACACCACGAGGTCGACGAGGGCCTCGCCGATGACTGTGATCACGAGAAGAAACTCTAGGCCGCCCGGGCCCGCTCGGGGGCCGCCACCCGTGACACCTGGCCACCCGGTTTTAACCTGTCCGAAACGTGGGGTCACCTGGTATCAATCGGCCCCCGCATAAGCTGATCTTTCCGCCCGCTTGTCGGGGCCTTACCGGGCGGCACGGGCGGAGTACGACGTACTTACCTTTGAACCAGCTGTCAACCGGACCGGTTCAGATCAAGTCTCCCCGCAGGACACCATCGCGGGCCGGAACGAAAGTCGTACTCAGCTATGGAAATTACCGTGTGGGAGTGGTTCGAGCAGCGCTCGTTCCGCTATCAGGACTTCCGCGGCCTCCTCGACGGCGCGGACCGGCTTCCGCTCACCACCACCCTGGTCCTGCCGACCAGGAACACGGCCGAAACCATCGGCCCCATCCTCGACACGGTGGCCCGGCTGAACGACCGGACCGGGCTGATCGAGCAGGTGGTGGTGGTCGACGCTGACTCGCCCGACGGCACCGCCGAGGTCGCCCGGCGGCACGGGGCCGAGGTCTACTCCGAGAACGAGCTGCTGCCCGAGTACGGGCGCGCCCACGGCAAGGGCGACGCCATGTGGCGCGGGCTGTCCGTGGCCCGCGGCGACATCGTCATGTTCGCCGACACCGACTCGACCGACTTCCGTGACCACTTCGTCTACGGCACGCTGGGGCCGCTGCTGACCGACCCCGGGATCCAGTTCAGCAAGGCCGCGTTCCGCCGCCCGTTCAGCCAGGACGGCCAGCCGGGCGGCCAGGCGGTGGTGGACGGGGGCGGCCGGGTCACCGAGCTGATGGCCAAGCCGCTGCTGAACTTCTTCTACCCGGAGCTGACCGGGTTCGTGCAGCCGCTGGCCGGGGAGTTCGCCGCCCACCGGGAGCTGCTGGGCAGCATCCCGTTCGCCACCGGCTACGGGGTCGAGATCGCCATGCTGGTCGACGTGCTGAAGGAGGCCGGCCTGTCGGCCATGGCCCAGGTCGACCTGGAGACGCGGCAGAACCGGCACCAGCCGCTGTTCGACCTGACCCGGATGAGCTCGGCCGTGCTGCGGGCCCTGGGCCGCCGGGTGCAGCTGGCCGGCCGCGTCCCCGTGGCCCACGACGCGTCGGAGATGCTGGCCCTGCCCGGCCGGGACGTCTACCTGCACGCGGTGGGCACCGGCGACGGCCTGCGCCTCGACGAGCACCTGGTCGAGCTGCTGGAGCGGCCGCCGCTGGCCCACGTGCTGACCCGCGCCGAACGCGACACCGTGGCCTGAGGCTGCCCGACGCGGGGGCTACGCCGGGCGGGAGGCCCAGGTCCAGGCGTAGCCGCCGTCGTCGGAGGCGGTGCCGCCCTCACCCAGCTCCAGCGGGCGGAACGTGTCGACCATGACCGCCAGCTCGTCGAAGTACTCCGCGCCCAGGCTGCGGGCGACCGCGCCCGGCTGCGGGCCGTGGCTGTGCCCGCCCGGGTGCAGGCTGACCGAGCCCTGGCCGATCCCGGAGCCCTTGCGCGCCTCGTAGTCCCCGCCGCAGTAGAACATCACCTCGTCGGAGTCCACGTTGGAGTGGTAGTACGGCACCGGGATGGACAGCGGGTGGTAGTCGACCTTGCGCGGGACGAAGTTGCAGATCACGAAGCCATCGCCCTCGAACACCTGGTGCACCGGCGGCGGCTGGTGGACCTTGCCGGTGATCGGCATGAAGTCCTCGACGTTGAACGTGTACGGGTACAGGCAGCCGTCCCAGCCCGCCACGTCGAACGGGTGGCTGGCGTAGGTGTAGCGGGTGCCCACGATCTCGCCGCGCGACCGGTGCTTGACCAGGACCGGCACGTCGGTGCCGGTCTCGGTCAGCGGCTCGGCCGGGCCGTGCAGGTCGCGCTCGCAGTACGGGCTGTGCTCCAGGAACTGGCCGTACCGGGACAGGTAGCGCTTGGGCGGGGCGATGTGCGAGTTGGCCTCGATGACGTAGCAGCGCAGCGGCTCGTGGCCGTCGGGGACCCAGCGCTGGGTGGTGGACCGGGGCAGGATCACGTAGTCGCCGGCCCGGACCGGCAGCGCCCCGAAGGTCGTCTGCACGGTGCCCTGGCCGGCCTCGACGTACACGCACTCGTCGCCGGCCGCGTTCCGGTACAGGGGCGACGCCTCGCCCGCGGCCACGTAGGAGATGCGCACCTCGGCGTTGCCCAGCACCAGCCGCCGCCCGGTCACCGGGTCGATGGCCTTCCAGTCCTCGCCGGGGAACAGGTCGTGCAGGCGCAGGTGCCGGGGCTTGAGCGGGTGGTTGGCGGTGGTCGCCAGGTCGCCGGGCGTCCAGGTGATCGCGTCCACGATGGCTGACGGCACCCCGGTGTGGTACAGCAGCGAGGAGTCCGAGCTGAACCCCTCCTCGCCCATCAGCTCCTCGGCGTACAGGGACCCGTCGGGCTGGCGGTGCTGGGTGTGCCGCTTGGGCGGGATGGTGCCGACCGCGCGGTAGTGGGCCATTACAGGTTCCCCCGCTTCTCCTGTTCGCGCTCGATGGCCTCGAACAGGGCCTGGAAGTTGCCCTTGCCGAACCCCAGCGAACCATGCCGCTCGATGAACTCAAAGAACACCGTGGGCCGGTCCCCGACCGGCTTGCCGAAGATCTGCAGCAGGTAGCCGTCCTCGTCCCGGTCGACCAGGATGCCGCGGGACTGCAGCTCGTCGATGGGCACCCGGACGTGGCCGATGCGGGCCCGCAGCTCCGGGTCGGTGTAGTAGGAGTCCGGGGTGTCCAGGAACTCCACGCCGTTGGCCCGCAGCCCGTCCACGGTGGCGATGATGTCGTTCGTGGCCAGGGCCAGGTGCTGGGCCCCGGCCCCGCGGTAGAACTCCAGGTACTCGTCGATCTGCGACTTGCGCTTGCCGGCCGCGGGCTCGTTGAGCGGGAACTTGACCCGGTGGTTGCCGTTGGCCACCACCTTGCTCATCAGCGCCGAGTACTCGGTGGCGATGTCGTCGCCCACGAACTCGGCCATGTTCACGAAGCCCATGACCTTGTTGTAGAAGGCCACCCACTCGTCCATGTGGCCCAGCTCGACGTTGCCGACCACGTGGTCCAGGGCCTGGAAGTAGCGCTTGGGGGCCCCGGCCGGCCGGACGATCGACGAGCTGCGGTACACGTAGCCGGGCAGATAGGGGCCCTGGTACCGGGACCGGTCGATCAGGCTGTGCCGGGTGTCGCCGTAGGCCGCGATGGCCGCCATCCGGACCGTGCCGTGGTCGTCGCTGACGTCGTGCGGTTCTTCGGCCACGGTGGCGCCCTGGGCCCGGGCGTGCTCGACGCACCGGTCCACGTCGGGGACCTCCAGCGCGATGTCGCTGATGCCGTCGCCGTGCCGCCGCTGGTGGTCGGCGACCGGGCTGTCCGGGTCGACCGCGCCC
Organism: uncultured Actinomycetes bacterium; assembly: GCA_963828445.1. Lineage (GTDB taxonomy): Bacteria > Actinomycetota > Actinomycetes > Streptosporangiales > Streptosporangiaceae > Bog-532. The sequence goes on along the minus strand of CAWHFP010000008.1, from coordinate 597,180 downwards.
TGGAGCACGAACCGGACCGCGCCGCTGCGCAGCACGTAGGACTGGTGGTCGCGCTGGCCGGTCTCGGGGCCGGAGTAGGCCACCAGCTCCATGCCGTAGGCCAGCTGGTAGGCCAGGGCGGTCTGGGTGGCGTTGCCGACCGCCCACACCACCGCGTCCCAGCCGGTGACCGGGAACGGGTCCTGGTCGGCGTCGTACTCGACCAGCCCCACCAGCTGCTTGAGCTGGTTCAACGTCGAGGTCCGCGAGCTTTTCCTGCCCGGTGAGGCCAGCGCGGTTCAGTGCTTGGTCGATGGTCATCGTCGCACCTCTCGTCGTGGGTAGTTCTGGTCCCCGGTTCCGCTCCTTCCCCTACGCCGTTGGAGGGGGAGGAGCGGGCCGTGGGGCCAACACAACGCCGCCGCGGGCAGCTACGCAACCAAGCCGCTCAGGACTGACCAGATTGGGCAATCTGAACGGATCCGTGTCACAGTAGCTATACAGACTGCCTAGTTCTTTGCCTGGGAGATGGCCGTGGCCGATGACCCCGTGCTCGATCCGCTGGACCTGGCCCTGCTGACCACCATGCGGCAGCGCCCGCGGGCCGGCGTGCTGGAACTGTCCCGCCTGGTCCGGGTGGCCCGGGCCACCGTGCAGTCCCGGCTGGAACGGATGGAGCGGGCCGGGGTCATCACCGGGTACGGGCCGGAGATCGACATCGCCGCGGCCGGCTTCGGGGTGCAGGCCTTCGTCACCCTGGAGATCGCCCAGGGGTCCCTGGACAAGCTGCACCAGGACCTGTCCTCGATCCCGGGCGTGCTCGAGGCCTACGCCACCACCGGGACCGCGGACGTGCTGTGCCGGGTCGCGGCCGCCTCCAACGCCGACCTGCAGCAGATCCTGCTCCAGCTCAACGCCTCACCCTGGGTGGCCCGGTCCACCAGCGCGGTGCTGCTGTCGACCGTGATCGAGCCGCGGGCCATGCCGCTGCTGGAGTCCCGGCCGCGGGCGTCGTCCACCCGCGCCCCGGCTTTTCGCGGGGCGCGGAGCCCGGAGCCCGGATCAGGCCGCTAACGAACGCCGGGCTTCACCGGGCAGCGTCTCCAGCTCCTGCACTGGACCACCACCGCGGGAGGCCGAGTCGAAATCGCCGGTCCCGTCGGGGACCGCGTGCGCGGCGTCCGAGTACGCCTTGGCCCCCTCGGCCGGGACCGCCTCCGGGTGACCGGAGCTGATGAACTTGATCTGCGCGTAACGCTTGGCGTCCTGCCACTGCAGGGCGACCGCCGCACCCAGCGCCACCGGCGCCACGAACTTCAGCAGTTTGCCGATCATCCGAGCCCTCCTCACTGAGGGGTTGGTCACATCCTTCCCTGGTGTGGCGAAAGTTAAGCTTCGTGCCATGACGGAATCGCGGAAGCCGGCCGTCCGGCAGATCGGGGCCACCCTCTGGGCCCGGGAGGTCACGCCGTTGCGCCGCTTCCTGCGCACCGAGACCGGCAGCGCCGCGTTCCTGCTCGGGGCGACCCTGGCCGCGCTGGTGTGGGTGAACATCAGCGCCAGCTCCTACGCCTCGTTCTGGCACACCGAGCTGTCCGTGCACCTGGGCTCGGCGAGCCTGGGCCAGGACCTGCACGGCTGGGTCAACTCCGGCCTGATGACGTTCTTCTTCCTGGTCGTGGCGGTCGAGGCCCGGCGCGAGTTCGACATGGGCGAACTGCGCGAGCGCAGCCGGCTGGCCCTGCCGCTGGCGGCCGGGCTGGGCGGGATGATCGTGCCGATCGCGCTGTACCTGGCCTTCAACGCCGGGAGCCCGGCCGCGCACGGCTGGGGCACGGCCATGTCGACCGACACCGCGTTCGCGCTCGGCGCGCTGGCCCTGGTCGGCCCGGGCCTGCCCGACCGGGTGCGGACCTACCTGCTCACGTTCTCGGTCGTCGACGACCTGGCCAGCATCGTGGTCATCGCCGTGGTCTACAGCGGCCGGGTGCACGTGATGCCGCTGGTCGTGGGCATCGCGCTGCTGGCCATCGAGGCCGTGCTGCGGTTCCGCGGCATCCGTTTCGGTGCCCTCCACCTGCTGATCGGGCTGGCCGCCTGGGTCGCGGTGTTCAAGTCCGGGCTCGACCCGGTCACGGTGGGCCTGGTCATGGGCCTGCTGGCCTACGCCCGGCCCGCCGCCCGCTCCGACCTGGAGCAGGCCACCGACCTGTTCCGGCTGTTCCGCGAGCAGCCCACCGCCGAGCTGGCCCGGTCCGCGGCCGGGGGCGTGCAGGCCGCGCTGTCGCCCAACGACACCCTGGAGGCCCGGTTCCACCCCTGGACCAGCTACGTCATCGTCCCGCTGTTCGCCCTGGCCAACGCGGACGTGGTGATCACCGGGCACTTCCTGGCCGAGGCGTTCACGTCCCCGATCACGCTCGGCATCCTGGTCGCCTACGTGGTCGGCAAGCCGATCGGCACCGGGGCCGGGGCCGCCGTGGTGACCTGGATGAGCCGGGGCCGGGTGCGGCCGCCCATCGGCTGGGCGGCGGTGGCCGGTACCGGCGCCATCGCCGGGGTCGGCTTCACGGTCTCGCTGCTGATCGCCTCGCTGGCCTTCCACGGCGACGCGCTGGCCGAGGCCAAGGTCGGCGTGCTGTCGGCGGTGCTGTGCGCGTCCGGGCTGAGCTGGGCGGTGTTCAAGGTCGTGGCCAGGCTGCCCAAGCGGCTGAAGCTGCTGGCCCTGCTGGGCACCGCCGACGTCATCACCGACCTGGCCGTGGCGGTCGACCCCGGCCGCGACCACATTCGCGGCCCGGCCGAGTCCCCGGTGACCATGGTCGAGTACGGCGACTTCGAGTGCCCCTACTGCGGCCAGGCCGAACCGGTCGTGCGCGAGCTGCTGGGTGACTTCGGCGACGTCCGCTACGTGTGGCGGCACCTGCCCCTGACCGACGTGCACCCGCACGCCCAGCTGGCCGCCGAGGCCGCCGAGGCCGCGGGCGTCCAGGACGAGTTCTGGACCATGCACGACCTGCTGCTGGACCACCAGGGCTCGCTGACCCTCCGGGACCTGCTCGACTACGCCCGCCGCCTCGACCTGGACCTGGACCGGTTCCGCGCCGACCTGCACAACCACACCCAGGCCGGCCACGTGGCCCAGGATGTGGACTCGGCCGACCTGTCCAGCGTGTCCGGCACCCCGACGTTCTTCATCAACGGCATGCGCCACTACGGCGCCTATGACATCGCCTCGCTGTCCGCCGCCGTCCGGGTGGCCCGCGGCCGCGCCCTGCTCGGCGAGCCGCCCCAGCCCACCCACGCCGAAGACCCGGTCGAAGAGCCCATCCCGGCAGAGGAACTGACCGGCGACCCCCAGCCCGAACCGGCCCCGGAGTAAGCCGGCCGCGCTCAGTTGTAGCGGCGCTCGGCCTCGTCCTCGTCCTCGACGTGCACGGCGGCCTCTTCGGCCCCGGCCGCGCCCGCGTCGATGCCGACGTCCCCGGCCACCAGGTCGGACTCGGTGTCCGGGTGGGCGCCCTCGTCCTCGGCGACCAGCCGCCCGGCCCGCGGGTCGGGCTCGTCGGTCTCGGCCAGGTACTCGCCCTCGCTGCTGGCCTCTTCGTCCTCTTCCTCGGCCTCGGCGTAGGGGTCGACGTCCGGCTGCTCCTCGGCCAGGTGCTGGTCCAGGGACTCGCCCTGCTCTTCCTCGGCCTCGGTGGTACCGAACCGGTCCGAGGCCGACCAGCCGTCGGGCGGGATGATCCCCGGGTCGAGCTCGTCGTTGGCGGGGTTCCCTTCCAGCGAGTCCGCGTTCGAGATGACGCCGTCGTCCTCGGCGCCGATCGTCATCTCGTCGGCCTGGTCCAGACCGGTGGGGTCGTCAGGCTCGTCATACGAATTCGACATAACGGGTGCGTTCTCCCTCGTACCGGGACGGTCGTGCCGTAGGTCGGTTAAGAAACGCAAGGTTATACCCGGCTCCGGGCTTCCCCGGTTCGCCCTCAGCCGGCGGCCGCGAACCGGTGGCGCAGCTGGCCGATGCCCTCGATCCAGGTCACCAGCTCGTCGCCGGGAGCCAGCCAGCGCTGCGGGTTCCGGCCCATGCCGACCCCGGCCGGCGTCCCGGTGAAGATCACATCCCCGGGCAGCAGGGTGACCGTCCGGGACAGCGAAGCCACCAGCGCGGGCACGCTGAACAACAGGTCGCTGGTCCGGGCCTTCTGCATTTCTTCCCCGTTGATCGCGCAGCCCAGCTCGAGGTCGTCCGGGTTCGCGAACTCGTCGGTGGACACCAGCCAGGGCCCGATCGGCCCGAACCCGGCGAACGACTTGCCCAGGCTGAACTGGGGCGCCGGCCCGGCCAGCTGGCTGATCCGCTCGGACAGGTCCTGGCCCACGGCCAGCCCGGCCACGTGCCCCCAGGCGTCCTCCTGGCGGACGTGCTGGCCGCGGCGGCCGATCACCGCCACCAGTTCGACCTCCCAGTCGGTGTGCCCGCCGGGCGGCAGCGTGATCGTGCCCCGCGGGCCGGTCAGGCAGGACGCGAACTTGGTGAACACCGGCGGCGCCGTCTCCGGGGTGCCGAACCCGGACTCGTCGGCGTGGCTGCGGTAGTTGAGGCCGATGGCCAGCACCTGCCGGGGGAGCGGCGCGGGCGGCCCCAGGTCCTCCGGGCTGAATTCCCGGGCGCTGGCGGTGTCACCGCCGAGGGCGGCCCCGGCCCAGGCGGTGAACTCGTCCCAGCGCTCGTACACCGCCTGCGGGTCAGCCGCGAAGGTCCTGCCGCTGGCCTCGGCCACGTCGAGGCCGTGGCGGTCGTCGGTCAGCAGCGTCAGCCGGCCGGACACGTTGGCGATCCGCATCAGTGCACTCCAGAACGATCGACGATGGGGCCTACCCATCTTCCGCCCCGGCGGCCCGGCCCGCGCGGCCAGGTCACCCCGGCCCGCGGCACCGGGCCGGTCAGGCGTCCTTCAGCCGCTGGCTGAGGTCCTGCAGTTTGTCGATCAGCTCCGAGGCCTCCGCCTTGGACAGGTTGTCGGGCACCTCCTCGTGGGTGTCGTGGGCCAGCGTGTGCAGGTAGGACTCCTGCGGCCCGGTCATCGGCTCGTCGCCGGTGGTCCAGTTCTCGGGATCCTTCTCCACGGGTCCGTTACTCATCATGGCCTCCATTCGAATCTTTATTCGAGCATACTCGTCTCCTGGCGTCCTACCCGCGTCCGCGCTGGTCAACCTCGTTATGTTTTGGGCGGCGAGCTGGGGGCATATCGCAGGCGTGCGAACCTTTGGGGTCGAAGAAGAGCTGCTCCTGGTCAACGTCGACACCGGCGTCCCGGTCGCCCTGGCCGACCTGGTGACCCGGCCGGAGAACGACGACGCCTCGCCCGCACCCGCCGCGCCGCCACCGCCGAGCCGGCCGTGGTCACCCCGGGCGGGGCGCTGAGCGTCGGCGTCGGCGTCCGGGACGCCCCGGTCCAGGCTCAGCCGGATGAGGACCCCGCCGACGACCGGCCCGTGCACGAGCTGCAGCGGGAGATGATCGAGACCGACACCCGCCCCTGCTCCTCCCTGGACGAGCTGGCCGACCAGCTGGTCGAACGCCGCGCCGCGGCCGGCCAGGCCGCGCACCGGATCGGGGCCGAGGTCGCCGCCCTGGCCACCTCGCCGCTGCCCATCGAGCCCACGGTCTCCCTGGACGAGCGGTATCAGCGGATGGCTGAGCTGTACGCCATGACCGCGCAGGAGCAGCTCACCTGCGGCTGCCACGTGCACGTCAGCATCGAGTCCGAGGAGGAGGGCGTGGCCGTCCTGGACCGGATCCGGCCCTGGCTGCCGCCGCTGCTGGCCCTGACGGCCAACTCGCCGTTCTGGCAGGGCCGGGACACCGGCTACAGCAGCTTCCGGCGGCAGGTGTGGGGCCGGTGGCCGTCGTCCGGCCCGACCGAGCTGTTCGGCACGCCCGAGACCTACCACGCCACGGTCGAGGCCATGCTGAGCACGGGCACGCTGGTCGACGAGGGCATGGTGTACTTCGACGCCCGGCTGGCACGGCACTTCCCGACGGTGGAGGTCCGGGTCGCCGACGTCTGCCTGCGGGTGCACGACGCGGTGCTGCTGGCCTCCCTGGTCCGGGCCATGGTCGAGACGGCCGCCCGCGAGTGGCGGCTGGGCAAGCCCCCGGTCCCGGCCCGGCTGGAAACCCTCAACCTGGCCTACTGGCGGGCCAGCCGGTCCGGCCTGGACGACGAGCTCATCCACCCGGTCACCGGCAAGGCGGCCCCGGCCGAGAACGTGCTGCGGGCCCTGCTGCGGCACATCGGCGACGCCCTCGACGAGTCCGAGCGGGCGTCCGGCCGCCCGGGCCTGACCACCGACCTGCTGCAGGACCTGCTGGCCCGCGGCAACGGCGCCACCCAGCAGCGCCGCGTCTACCAGCAGTCCGGCGACCTCCCCACCGTCGTCCGCAACGCCGTCGCCCACACCCTCACCGTGGAATGACCCACCCCGCCAGCTTCCGTCCCGCCCAGCGCTACTGGGGCAGGCCGACCACGCCCAGGCTGTCGCCCCGTTCGAGGATCTCGGCCGCGCCGCGGATGACACAGCGCAGCGGGTCGTCAACCACCACGGCCCCGATGTCGGCCGAAGACTCGATCCGGCTCACCAGCCCCGGCAGCAGCGCCCCGCCGCCCGCGAGCCGGATCCGCCCGCGGACCACGTCTTCGGCGATGCCGGGCGGGATGTCGGACAGGATCTCCTGGATCGAGGAGATGATGGCCGCCACCGTGTGCTCGAGCGCGGTCGCGATCAGCTTGCCGGGGACCCGCTCCACCCGCGGGGTGCGCTGGGCGGCGTCGATGCCCACCGCCTCGGCCCAGCCCAGCGCGCCGCCGGTGAGCCCGAGCTCCATCTTGAGGCTGGTGGCGGCCTTGCGGCCGAGGATCAGCCCGAGCTCGCTGCGGGCCGCGTGCATGATCGCGTCGTCCATGGCGTTGCCCGCCACCCGCAGTGACTGGGCCCGGACCACGCGGCCGCCGGAGACCACCGCGATCTCGGTGGTGCCGCCGCCCAGGTCGACCACGAACGCCCCGGCCCCGGCGGCCAGGTCAACCCCGGAGCCGGCCGCCGCCGCCACCGGCTCGTCGACCAGCTGGACGATGGCCCGCGGCCGCCGGGCCTCCAGCGCGGCCGCCACCGACCGGCGCTCCACCCAGGTCGCCCGGCTGGGCACGCTGACCAGGGCCCGCGGCCGGAGCGGGCCGGAGTGCCCTTTGGCCCGGCGCAGGAACCCGTTGAGCATCAGCGCGGTGGCGTTCAGGTCGGCGATCACCCCGTCGCGCAGCGGGTAGATGATCTCGATGTCCTCCGGCTCCTTGCCGGCCAGGGCATCGGCCTGCTCGCCGACGGCGGCCACCTTGCCGGTGGAAACGTCGAGGGCGATGGCGGAAGGCTCGTCGATCACCAGGCCACGGCCCGACACCCAGATGAGCGTGTTCGCGGTGCCCAGGTCAATCGCGAAGCTTCCCCGCAAAGCCATGTGTGCTGTCCCTACCGTCCTTAACGCAGTTTCCCTCCATAAGTATGGAGTGCCAACTGAAGGCAGGACGTGCCGGATTGGCGAACCTGTGACCTGCCGGTCGACGGCCATACCCTCCCCAACTCCCCCCTACCGTCCCTTCCCGGCCCCCGAATCCGCTCTCCCAGCTGGCTCCCAGCCCGTCCCCGCGCCCGCCAGTTCAGCCCCTCCCATGACCCCGCGCTCCGCCACCCCGTCGAGGGCCCCGCCCCGGGACCCCAGTAAAAAAGCCAGGGGAATGTTTTGACCAGCAACCGGTGTTCGGGTATATAGTTAATTCAGGCATAGAGCTTCGCGATAAGCGGCACGTGCTCTGCCGGATTTCTTTCCGATAACTCCGCCTCACCGGCGTCGAGCTTTCTGAACTCATCTCCGTCTCAGCGCGTTCTGCCTGCTCGGCCTGGCTCTTCGGGCCTTCCCGCCTGCCCGTGCCCGCCATAACGGCCCGCTAGAACGGCCGCCATATCGGCACGGTGCCATCCGCTCGCGCATTCGCGCCCAGCGTCTATTTTGTGCTGCTCGAATTCAGCACTTTCCCGAAAGAAAAGAGAACCTCATGACCACCGCAACCAAAACCAGAGAACCCAATTCCGGGGCTGCCCCGGCCGCCCCGGCCGCCGGGACCGCCACGGCCGTCACCGGCCCCCCGGCCAGCGCCAGCCGCGCCGATCAGGCGCCGCTCCAGCCCGTGTCCGGCCTCCTCGACATCACCCGCCGCGGCCCCGCCTTCGTGCGCACCAGCGGCTTCCGCACCAGCCCGGACGACGTGTCCGTCCCGGCCAGCCTGGTCAAGCAGTACGACCTGCGCCCCGGCGACCACCTCACCGGCACCGCCCGCCCCGCCCCGGCCAGCCGCAACGCCAGCAGCCGCAACGCCAGCAGCCGCGAACGACCAGCCCAAGAACAAGACCCTCACCCTGGCCACGGTCGGCACCGTGAACGGGACCCCGGCCGCGGCCGCCGCCGGCCGGCCGCACTTCGACCAGCTCACCCCGGTCTACGCCGACCAGCGGCTCCGGCTCGAGGCCGGCTCGCCGTCCGCCACGGCCCGGATCATCGACCTGGTCGGCCCGATCGGCAAGGGCCAGCGCGGGCTGATCGTCTCCCCGCCCAAGGCGGGCAAGACCATGCTGCTCAAGGCCATCGCCCACGCCATCACGGCCGGCTCCCCGGACGTGCACCTCATGCTGGTGCTGGTGGGGGAGCGGCCCGAGGAGGTCACCGACCTGCGCCGCTCGGTCGACGGGGAAGTCATCTCGTCGACATTCGATAAAACCGCGGACGACCACATCATGGTGGCCGAACTGGCCATCGAGCGGGCCAAGCGCCTGACCGAGGAAGGCCGCGACGTCGTGGTCCTGCTCGATTCCATCACCCGGCTGGCCCGGGCCTACAACCTGATCGCCCCGGCCACCAGCCGCATCCTGGCCGGGGGAGTGGCCACCTCGGCCCTGCAGCCGCCGCGCACCTTCCTGGGCGCCGCCCGCAACATCGAACGCGGCGGGTCGCTGACCATCCTGTCCACCGCGCTGATCGATACCGGATCGCGCATGGACGACGTGTTCTTCGAGGAATTCAAGGGCACCGGCAACCTGGAACTGCGGCTCCGCCGCGACCTGGCCGAAAAGCGCCTGTACCCGGCGATCGACGTGGCCGCCTCCGGCACCCGCCGCGATGACCTGCTGATGACCCCGGACGAGTACGCCGCCGTCGGCCAGCTCCGCCGCGGCCTGTCCAGCCTGGACCCGCAGCAGGCGCTGGAACTGCTGCTGGAACGCACCCGCCAGACGTCCTCCAACGCCGAGTTCCTGCGCCAGATCCAGCTCTCCGGCCCTACCCTGCCTATGGGGCGTGAGCCCCGGGGTCTGGGGGCTTACGCCCCGAGGACAACACTGCCTAACGCACTCCCCGCGGGCGGAACTGCACACTGATTCGCGGCCCCACCGGCTTGGCCGTCTTGGGCACCGCGTGTTCCCAGGTCCGCTGGCAGCTGCCGCCCATGACGATCAGGTCCCCGTGCCCCAGCTCGTAGCGGCGGGCCGGCCCGCCCCCGCGTGGCCGCAGCGTCAGCGCCCGCGGCGACCCCAGCGACACGATCGCCACCATGGTGTCCTCGGTGCTGCCCCGGCCGATGGTGTCCCCGTGCCAGGCCACACTGTCCCGGCCGTCCCGGTACAGGCACAGCCCGGCCGTGACGAACGCCTCGCCCAGCTCCCGCCGGTAATACCCGGTCAGCTGGTCCCGGGCCTGCTCCAGCACCGGGTCGGGCAGCACGTCCTCCTCGCCGTAGAAGCACAGCAGCCGCGGCACATCGACGACGCGGTCGTACATCTCCCGCCGCTCGGCCCGCCACGGCACCTCGTCCACCAGCCGCGCGAACAGGTCCGCGGCCCGGGTCAGCCAGCCCGGCCGGACGTCCACCCAGGCGCCGTTGGTCAGCTCGTCGCGCCGCACCGTGTCACCCGGCACCGTGTTACCCGGCACCGGGCCCGCCAGCGGCCCGACCCGGGTCTGCTCCGGCCCGCCGGTCTCCGCGTCGGCCAGGTCGAGCAGGGAACCCTGGAACTCAACGGTCATGCCGCCAGTATAGCCGAGTTTTCAAAATCATTTTCGATCAATATTATCGAAGGTCGCTTCGCTGGCGGCCGAGCCGTTCCGGCCGGCCACCCACCGCCCTCACATGACCAGCTTGCCCGGGTCCCCGACCATCGTCGAGGGGTCCATGATCCGGTCGAACTCCTCGGCGCTGATCTCGCCGGTATCCACCGCGGCCTGCCGCAGCGTGGTGCCCTCCTCGCTGGCCCGGTGCGCGATCTCGGCCGCCTTGTCGTAGCCGAGCACCGGCGACAGCGCGGTGACCAGCATCAGCGACCGGTCCACGTCCTCGTCGATCTGGCTCCGGTTCAGCTCGGTGCCCTCGATGCAGAACTCGCGCAGCTTGGCGCAGGCGTCGGCCAGGATCGTGGCCGAGTGCAGGAAGTTGCTGATGATCACCGGCCGCATGGTGTTCAGCTCGAAGTTGCCCTGGGCGGCGGCCATCGCCACCGCGTTGTCCTCGGCCAGCACCTGCACGCACACCATGAGCGTGGCCTCGCACTGGGTCGGGTTCACCTTGCCCGGCATGATCGAGCTGCCCGGCTCGTTGGGCGGCAGGACCAGCTCGCCCAGCCCGCACCGGGGCCCCGAGGCCAGCCAGCGGATATCGTTGGCGATCTTCATCAGCGGCACGGCCACCCCGCGCAGCCCGGCCGAGGCGCCCGCCATCGCGTCCAGCCCGCCCAGCGCGGAGAACTTGTTGTCGGCGCTGCGGAACGGCTCCCCGGTGTAGGCGGCGATCTCGGCCGCCACCGCGTCGCCGAACCCGGGCGGCGCGTTCAGCCCGGTGCCCACCGCGGTGCCCCCGATGGCCAGCTCGTACAACCCTTCTATGCAGCCGTCGAGCCGCTCGATGGCCTGGGTCAGCTGGTGGGCGTACCCGGACCACTCCTGGCCCACGGTCAGCGGCACCGCGTCCTGCAGGTGGGTGCGCCCGGTCTTGACCACGGTCCGCCACTGGGTGGCCTTGGCCGCGATGGCCTGCTGCAGCTCCTGCACGCTGGGCCGCAGCCGCTGCCGTACGGCCTGGACGGCCGCGATGTGCATGGCGGCCGGGAACGTGTCGTTCGACGACTGACCCAGGTTGACGTGGTCGTTGGGGTGCACCGGCCGCTTGCTGCCCAGCTCGCCGCCGCATCGCTGGATGGCCCGGTTGCTGATGACCTCGTTGACGTTCATGTTCGACTGGGTCCCGGACCCGGTCTGCCACACGAACAGCGGGAAATCCTGGTCCAGCTGGCCGCCGATGACCTCGTCGCTGACCGCCGCGATGAGGTCGGCCATCCAGCCCGGCAGCCGCCCCTCGCGCCCGTTGACCGTGGCCGCCGCCTTCTTCACGTACCCGAGGGCGTGGCACACGGCGACCGGCATCCGGTCGTCGCCGATGGAGAAGTGCACCAGCGACCGCTGGGTCTGCGCCCCCCAGTACCGGTCGGCCGGCACCCCGATGGCCCCCATCGAGTCGGTCTCCCGCCGCTCACCGGTGGCGTCCAGCCCCACCGGCAGGTCGAGGATCTCCGGCGCTTCGTCGCTCACGGGCACTCCTTCACAGCTCAGGACGTACGTAAAACGGTGGCCGCATGTGAGCCCTACCCACACACGGCCACCGTCATCAACCCACCGCCTCAGCACCCTCCGGCCCCAGCAGTCCCGAAGGCCCCACCGGCCACACCGGCCGCGCTGGCCTTACCAGTCCCGGCCGGGACCCCGCCAGTTCGGGCCGCGCCAGTTCTGGCCCTGCCACTGCTGCCACTGCCCGGCCCGGCCGCGGAAGAACCGCCGCGCCTTGTGCCGGAACACCAGCCCGGCGACCAGCCCGAACAGCGCGATCAGCAGCCAGAACAGCAGGAACACCTTGATCAGCGCGAAGAACACCCAGCCGCCCGGCAGCAGGATCGCCGCGATCAGGAGCAGCAGCAGGATCGGCAGCACGCGCGGCCCGCGCCGGCGCCGCCCGCCCCACGCGGGCATCGGCCGCTGCCGCTCCCACGGCGGGGCCCCGTAGGCGGGACCGCCCGCGGCCGGCGCCGCGCTGGGCAGGTCGGACATCAGCCGCTTCAGGTCGCCCGCGGTCTTGGCGTTGAGCGCGGCGGTGACCCGCTCATCCAGCTCGTCGGCGCTCAGCCGCCCCTCGGCGTAGTAGTCACGCAGCTGGGTCGTGACGCGGTCCCGGTCGCTGTCAGAAATTCGCATCCGGTCGTTCATGTTCATGGCGGACCCCGTTTCCGGTCTTCTTGCCTATTATCTCGCCGGCGGCTATTCGCCCGCGCCGCCGGCCTCTTCTTCGCTGTCGTCGTCGCCGGCCAGGATCTCGTACAGCTCCCGCCGGCTCCGCTTGATGAGACGCTCCGCGGCCCGGATCTGGTCCGGCGACCCGGCGTGCGCGAGCTGGGCGATGGCCGCGCCCAGCCGGGCCGCCTCGCCGAACAGCCGGGGCAGGTCGCCCGGCCCCGCCTCGCCGGCATCGGCCATCGACTCCCACGCCCCGCGCGCCATCTCCGGGTTGGCCTCGACGTACTCGCGCCCGGCGTCGGTCAGCCGGAACGTGCGGCGGCCGCCGGACTCGTCCCCGACGATGAGACCCTCGTCCGCGAGCTGCTGCAGGGCCGGGTACACCGCGCCCGGGCTGGGCCGCCAGGCCCCCCGGCTGCGCTCCTCGATGTCGGACATGATCTGGTAGCCGGTCCGCGGTCCCTCGGTGAGCAGGGCCAGAATCGTGGCCCGGACGTCACCGCGCGAGGCCTTCGGCCGCCGTGGTCCCTTCGGCCCACCCGGGCCACCGGGGCCCCCGGGCCCACCGGGCCCGCCCCAGCCGCCGCGCCGCGGACCCGGGCCGCCCGGCCACCAGCCGCCCCGCGGCCCGCCGAAGAACCCGGCCCAGTCCTTGCCGCTGAACCCGGTGGCCCAGCTGCCGCCCCACGGCCCGCCCCAGCCGCCGCGCTCCTCGCGCCCCTCGAAGTCTTCCTCCGGCTCCGAATGCGCCGCGCGCCCCGGCCCCGGGTGCGGTCCGTGCCCCGGGTGCGGGTGCGGGTGCGGCTCCCCGTGCGGACCGAAGTCGCCCGGCTCCCCGTGCGGCCCAAAACCAGCGTGCGCCTCATGGGTCCCGAACTCCCCAGGCTCCCCGTGGGCCCGTGGTCCCCGTGCGGCCCGTGCTCCGGGTGCGGCCCCGGCTCGGCGTGCGCGCTGAAGCCGCCGCGCGGTCCCGGCCCGTGGCCCGGATGCGCCGCCGACTCCCGGTGGCCGCCGAACCCCCCGAACCCGCCGAACGGCCCGCCCGTGCGGGCCCCGAACCCGCCGAAGCCCTCGGCCGCCTCCGACACCGTGTGCTCACCCAGGTGGTACAGGTCTCGCAGCAGGCCCCGGGCCCGGTCCACGGCCTCGGACAGCCCCTCGTCGAACTCTTCTGCCCCGAATCCGAACGCCGTCATCGTGCGCCTCCGCCCGTTGATCTTGAGATACAGTCTCGATATATCTGCAATGTACGTCAACTCATCTCCATGCACAAGATATAACGTGTTTCGCGAACCACCGCTTCCCAGCGCCCACGGGTATTGAGCTCACAGCGAACCAGCCCCGGCCCGGTCAGTTACACCTGACCCGAAGGCTGCATTGCTTCCCAGCGGCCCCACCGGCCTCCGCATCAGCGTGGCCGCAACCGCATCGAACGCGCGTTTGATGCGGTAAGAGCAGTAGCAAATGCGCGTTGCATGCGGTTGGGCTGGGCGCCCGTGCGCCCGCAGCCGTGGGGCCCGCGCCCGCGCCCACGCCCACGCCAGCCGGCTCGCTCTGCCCGGCTCCTCGCAACCGTGCCCGGCGCCCGCACCACAATGCCGCCGGGTCGGGTCGGCTCGCATCCTCAACCCCTCAGGCCACGCGGAACCCAGAGCTCCTCTCAACAACCACCCAGCGCAGCCGTCACAGTCAGTGGGCAGTGTGTGCGGATTTGTCCGAAGATCTGACGAACTTGTTACGGGCCGGGGTTAATTCAGGCTCTGTATTAACCGCAACTGATCTATTGACGACACGGGAGCGTGGCGATACGTTCAATTTCGCCCAATAGGAAACTTTCCTTTTAAAAACGCAGAAAGTGGGCGCCCATGTTTGGCAGACGACCAGGAAGCCGGGGGGACGGACCACCACCACCTAGGAGCACCGAACGCGCAGGGCTGGACCCGCTAACCAGCCACTTCGCACCCGGCGCTAACGCAGCCGCGCCCCGGGCCCGCGCCACGCCGGAACCTCCGGCTGGCCCGGCGCACCGCGCTGGCCGCGGTCGCGGCCGCACTGCCCGTGTTCGCGCTGACCGCCCCGGCCGCCTCCGGCGCGACGGCGGCCCCGGCCCACACCACGGCCAAGGTCGCCCCCGCCGCCAAGGCAGCCCCCGCCGCCAAGGCGGCCAGCGCCGCCAGCACGGCCCGCACCATTCCCGCCGACGCCCGCGTCAAGACCTCGGCCGCCGCCCCCGCCGCCGTCCCCGCCCCGCCGTCCGGCTGGACCACCCAGTTCAGCGACGACTTCAACGGGTCGTCCGGCTCCGGGGTGGACAGCAACTGGATCTACGACACCGGCCCCGGTTCGAACTTCGGCACCGGCGAGATCGAAACCATGACCAACTCGACCAGCAACGTGCACCTGGACGGGAACGGTGACCTCGATCTCACCGCTCTCGGCTCGGGCAGCAACTGGACCTCGGGCCGCATCCAGACCAGCAGCGCCAACGTCGGCGCCCCGGCCGGCGGCCAGCTTGAGGTCACCGCGTCGATCGAGCAGCCCAACCCGGGCAACGGCCTCGGTTACTGGCCCGCGTTCTGGATGCTCGGCCCCGGCCAGTGGCCGGAAAACGGCGAGATCGACATCATGGAAGACGTCAACGCCCTCTCCGAGGTCTCCGGGACCGTCCACTGTGGGGTCGACCCCGGTGGCCCGTGTAACGAGACCAACGGCATCGGCAGCGGGCTCCGGGCCTGCTCCGGCTGCCAGACCGGCTACCACACCTACACGATGATCGAGAACCGCACCAACGCCTCCAACGAGACGATCACCTTCTACCTCGACGGCAACCAGTACTTCCAGACCAGCGAGAGCCAGATCGGCACCTCGACCTGGCAGGCGGCGTTCGACCACAACATGTCGATCATCTTCGACCTGGCCATGGGCGGCGGTTACCCGAACGGCGTCTGCGGCTGCACGTCGCCCAGCGGTTCCACCACCTCCGGTGGCACCATGAGCGTGCAGTACGTCGCGGCCTACACCACTGGTGGCTCGGGTGGCGGCACCCCGCCGCCTCCGCCGCCGCCGACCGGCAACACCGGCCAGATCGTCGGCTACGGCGGCCTGTGCGTGGACGTCCGCTCGGCCAGCTCGGCCAACTTCACGCCGGTGCAGGTCTACACCTGCAACGGGACCAACGCCCAGCAGTGGACGGTGGTTCAGGCGGGCAGCACCCTGCACGCCCTCGGGAAGTGCCTGGATATCAACGGGGGTGGCACCGCCGACGGGACCACCGTGGACCTGTACGACTGCAACAACACGGCCGCCCAGGTCTTCATCCCGCAATCCAACGGCTCGCTGTACAACCCGCAGTCCAACAAGTGTCTCGACGACACCGGCTGGTCGACCACGCCCGGTACCCAGCTGGAGATCTGGGACTGCACCGGCGGCGCCAACCAGCAGTGGTCCCTGCCGTAACCGCAAACACGGCCGGGCCCTGACCCCGACACGGTCACAACAACTGGCGGCCAGCCTCCCGCAAGGGGGCTGGCCGCCACGCGTTGGGCACCCGTTAAGGTCGCCAGTAAGCGAGCGGACTGCCTGAACCCGGGAGTGACCACATGAGCGACAGCACCACCAAGGCCGACATCGGCGTCACCGGCCTGGCCGTGATGGGCCGCAACCTGGCCCGGAACCTGGCCCGCCACGGGCACACGGTCGCGCTGCACAACCGCTCACCGGAACGCACCCGCAGCCTGGTCCGGGACCACGGCGACGACGGCACCTTCCTGCCCAGCGAGTCGATGGCCGACTTCGTGGCCAGCCTGGAGCGGCCCCGGGCCATCATCATCATGGTTCAGGCCGGCCCGGCCACCGACGCCGTCATCGACGAGCTCATCCCGCTGCTGGACCAGGGCGACATCGTGGTCGACTGCGGCAACGCCCACTTCATGGACACCCGCCGCCGCGAGCACGCGCTGCGCGAGCATGACCTGAACTTCGTCGGCTGCGGCGTCTCCGGCGGCGAGGAAGGCGCCCTCAACGGGCCCAGCATCATGCCCGGCGGGTCCAAGGAGGCCTACGACAAGCTCGGCCCGATCCTGGAGTCGATCGCGGCCCAGGTCGACGGCACCCCGTGCTGCGTGCACGTCGGCCCGGACGGGGCCGGCCACTTCGTGAAGATGGTGCACAACGGCATCGAGTACGCCGACATGCAGCTCATCGCCGAGGCCTACGACCTGCTGCGGGCCGGGCTGGGAGCCACCCCGGCCGAGATCGGCGAGATCTTCCGCACCTGGAACGACGGTGATCTTGGACTCCTACCTGATCCAGATCACCGCCGACGTGCTGTCCCAGACCGACGCCGAGACCGGGCAGCCGTTCATCGACATCGTCCTCGACCAGGCCGAACAGAAGGGCACCGGCCGCTGGACCGTGCAGAGCGCACTGGATCTGGGCATCCCGATCACCGGCATCGCCGAGGCCACGTTCGCCCGCTCGCTGTCCGGCCACGCCGACCAGCGCGCAGGCGGCACGCGAGGCGTTCGGCACCGACCGGAACCCGCTCGACCTGCCGGACCGGGACGCCTTCATCGAGGACGTGCGCCGGGCCCTGTACGCCTCCAAGGTGGTGGCCTACGCCCAGGGCTTCGACCAGATCGCGGCGGGCAGCGACGAGTACGACTGGGACATCGACCGCGGCGCCATGGCCACCATCTGGCGCGGCGGCTGCATCATCCGGGCCCGCTTCCTGGACCGCATCCGCGAGGCCTACGACGAGAACCCGGACCTGACCAGCCTGCTGGTCGCGCCGTACTTCGCCGACGCGGTCCGCAACGGCGTCGACAGCTGGCGCCGGGTGGTGGCCCAGGCCGCCGCGGCCGGCATCCCGTCGCCCGCGTTCTCCTCCTCGCTGGCCTACTACGACGGCCTGCGCGCGGAGCGTCTGCCGGCCGCGCTCATCCAGGGCCTGCGCGACTACTTCGGGGCCCACACCTACCGCCGGGTCGACCGGGACGGCACGTTCCACACCGAGTGGGCCGGCGACCGCAAAGAGCACTCTGCGTGACCGAAACGCCGGGCCGAACCAGCCGTATCTACCTCGGCGCCGGGACCGCCATCCACATCTCCGGCGCGCACCTGTAGGCGCGCCGGCCAGGGCGGCGGTGGCCGCGACCAGGGCCGCCAGGACCAGGGGCCAGCCGCAGAAGGCCAGGACCACCACGACCGCCAGCGCCGCCGTGGCCGCGGCCAGACGCACCCGGCCGTGCACAATGCGCGCCGCGGACACCGTGCAGCCGAGGTAGACGACCAGGAACAGGGTGGTGGGGAGGCCGATCAGCTGGGCCGTGCCGACCAGGTGCGCCGCGTAGAGGGCGATGACGATCAGGCCGGCCAGGGCGCTGGCCGCCAGGATCAGGCGGTTGCCCGCGCCGCGGCCGCCGCTGGACAGCTGGCGGGCCATGGCGGCCGCGCCGGACAGGTAGGCGTTGACCGCGCCGAGGGTCAGGACCACCGCCGCCACCGCCGCGGCCACCGGCCCGGCCGTGCCCACCGCGCGGGCCAGCAGATTGGCCAGCGGCACGTCGGTGCCGGCCGCCGGGCCCAGCACGGCGATCGTGGCCACGGCCAGGGCCAGGTACAGCACGGCCGTCACCCCGAACGCGATCCCGATGACCCGGGGCAGCTGGCGGTCGGGGTCGCGGAACCGCGTGGTCAGCGGGGCCACCGCCTCCCAGCCCACGAACGACAGCATCAGCGTGGCCGCGGCCCGCCCGATCGCGCTCCAGCCGTGCGGGGCGAACGGCGCCCAGTGGCTGGCCCGCGCGCTTGGCGCCGAACCCGCCACCGCGACCACGATGATCACGATCAGCAGCGCCACCAGCACCAGCTGGGCCGTGCTGCTGGCCCGAACGCCGCCCAGGGCCAGGGCCAGCACGATCAGCAGCAGCACGGCGGCCACCGCGCAGCGGGCCAGCGGGCCGCCTCCGGTCACCTCGGTCACGTAGCCGGCCCCGATCAGGCAGACCACCGGGGCTCCGCCGATCACCCCGGCCAGGAAGCACCAGCTGACCACGCGCCCGGCCGTCGGGCCCAGGCCCGCGGCGGCGTAGCCGGCCACGCCGTCGGCCTGCGGGTGGGCCCGGCCCAGGGCCGCGAACACCACCGCGAACAATGCCGACACCCCGAGCAGTCCCGCCCAGGCCACGATCGAGGCCGGGCCGGCCTGGCGGGCGGCCAGCCCGGGCAGCAGGAGCAGCCCGGGGCCGAGCAGGGCGCCGATGTAGAGGGCGGTGCCGCGGGGCACCGACAAGGTGAAGGACTGGCTGTTCCGGGTGGCCGGGCGGTCGGCTGGCGTGCTTCGCGACATGCCTTCAGCGTCACAGAAAAGCCGTCGCACGCGATGGCAAAGTTGACGCCGAACAGGCCGTCGGACGCAATCGAACGACGTTAAATTATAAAAATGCCATCAGAAGTTGCGCAGCATTCTCCAGACCAGATAGATCGTGCCATCGTCAGCCGGCTGCAGGTCGACGGCCGGGCTGCCCAACGTGGACCTGGCCGAGGCCGTCTCCCTGTCCCCGTCGGCCTGCCTGCGCCGGGTCAAGGCCCTGGAGGCCAGCGGGATCATCGCCGGCTACCGGGCCGAGGTGGACCGGGTGCAGGCCGGGCTGGGCCTGACCGTGTTCATCGAGCTGACGGTCGAGGGGCACTCGCGCGAGGTGTCGGCCCAGCTGGAGGCCGCCCTGACCGCCATCCCGGCCGTCGTCGCCGCCTACCTGATCTCCGGCTCGGCCGACTTCTTCATCGAGGCCGTCGTGCCCGACCTGGCCAGCTACGAACAGGTTCTCCTCGACCGGATCCTGGCCATCCCCCAGGTGACCAGCGCCCAGAGCACCTTCGCCCTGCGCACCGTGCTCAGCCGTGGCCCCCTGCCCCTGGAGCACTGGAAGTAACGGCGCCGGCCCTCCCCGGGCGAGGTATGACCTCAGCCCGCCCCGGGCCCAACCTGCCTAAAGACCGCGTCCTGTTTGTCGGCTGACCCCCGCATATGGGATCGTGCCCTAGCCGGCGTACGCCACAATGGGCTTGGCGCTGGTAGAGGACGGGAGCGGGACGCATGGTGAAGCTGCGATGGCCATGGTCATGAATTCGGTAGTGGTGAGCGACGGCGCCGCCGGGGAGACCTCGGGCGGACGCGACCACCAGGAGCTTGATCTTGGGCCGGTGGCCGCGATCAGCGACCGCGGGCTGCGGCACGAGCGCAACGAGGACGCGGCCGGGCTGGCCACGGTGGAGACCGCGGACGGCCTGGCGGTGATCTCGGTGGTCTGCGACGGCGTGTCCAGCGCGGACCGCCCGGACGAGGCGTCGCTGGCCGCGGCCACGGCCGCGGTGCAGAGCCTGTCCGCGGGCGCGCAGGCCGGCACCGACCCGGCGGCCAGCTCGGAGGAGGCCGTGACCGCGGCCCGGGAAGCGGTGGCCGGCCTGGCCGGTGCACCGGGGGAGACCCCGGCCGCCACCTACATCTCGGCCGTCGCGACCGGGGACACGGTCACGTTGTGCTGGCTGGGGGACAGCCGGGCCTACTGGCTGGACGCCACCCCCGATCCGGTCGCGCAGCAGCTGACCCGGGACGACTCGCTGGCCGAGGAGATGGTGGCCCAGGGTCTGCTGCCGGAGTCCGAGGCCCTCGAATCACCGCAGGCCCACGTGGTGACCCGCTGGATCGGAGTCGGAGCCCGGGACGCCAGCCCGCACGTCGCCCAGTTCACCCCGCCCGGCCCGGGCGCCCTGGTGATCTGCTCGGACGGGCTGTGGAACTACGACCCGGACGGCGGCAAGCTGGCCGCCCTGGCCCTGCCGGGCGCGCTGACCGAGCCCAAGACCGCGGCCGCGGCCCTGGTCCGGTTCGCGGTCGAGGCGGGCGGGCTGGACAACATCACCGTGGCCATTACCCCTTGGCCCGTCCCCCGTCTCCAAACGTCACCGTGACCTGCTGGAAGCCCAGCGACTTGAGCATGCCGGTCAGCATGGACTGGGTGTTCTTCTGCGCCTCGGTCAGCAGCTGACTGCTCTTGGCCGCGTTCTGGATCTTGGTCTGCGCGGTCTCGTAGACCTTCTGCTGGTTGTTGGGGTTGCCGGAGAAGAAGTTGCCGATCCGGTTGGCCAGCCCCTGCTGCTGGGCGTACACGTAGGACTGGTGGACGTTCAGCACGGCCGGCTCCAGCTGGGCCTTGGGCAGGGCCACGGTGACCGCGGTGCGATTCGCGGAAACGCTGATGGCCTGGCCTTTCAGCTGGGAAAAGTCCACGTAGGCGATATCGGTGCCCTGGCCCACGAACAACGTGTCGCTGCCTTCGATGAATGATGGCAGGAATGAATGGCTCTTCAGGTCGACCACGACTTCGAACGACCCGCTGGCCGCTTCGTAGCGGCTGAGCTGGCTTATTGATTTCAGCACGACCGGCTGGCTGCGGTCGGTGGTGGTTTCCCCGAATGGATTACGCAGCTGGGGCAGCAGGTGCACCGCGGCCAGCACCAGGACTATCACCAGCAGGCCCACGACGATGGTGATCCCGGCGGCTATCTTGCCCAGGATGGAACCGCGTTTCTGCAGGACCACGGTGGTATGTTCCTGGGGCCCTTCGTCGGTCATATTGCGGGAGCGTTGGGACATTGTCTACCTCGCGCCATCTCGGCTGATCTTCGGTCCGGGCCGCGCACATATTTATCTATGCCCGGGCATAACCGAGGTATGTTCCGGATGGCCTGGCGAGTGAACCGCAAAACCGGCCGCGAGCGGCCATTCCGGCCCCGCCTGGGCGGATGCCTGCTGTGGTTGCTGATCCTGATCGCGATCGTCCTGGTGCTGGCGTTGTTCCTGGGCGGCTTCCGCAAAGGCACCCACACCAGCCCGCCGCTGCGGCCGGTTCCCGTCAGCGCCGGGGCGCCGGCCGGCTCTTAGTGCAGGGCGAGGCCGACCAGGATGCTGGCCGCCATGATGACGCCCCCCAGCAGGACATTCCGGCGTATCAGCCGCAGCACCGGCAGCCCGGTCAGCCACGCGGCGAACCAGCCGGTGAGGCCGAGCGCGACCAGGACGACGACGAAGGTCACCGCCAGCCGGTCACTCACCGGCAGCCAGCTCATCGCGGCCAGCGGAACCGCGGCGCCGATGCCGTAACAGAGACCCGCGGTCACCGCGGCCGGTACCGCCGCGCTCCTGGTCCCCAGCGTCTCCAGGCGCAGCTCGGCATCGGCGTGGGCGGCGACCGGATCGCGTTCGGTGAGCGCTTCGGCGACCTGGCGCGCGAGCTGCGGGTTCAGGCCCTTGGCTTCGTAGATTCCGACAAGTTCCTCCAGCTCACCGGCTGGATCGGCTTCGATGCTGGCCCGCTCGGCCTCGAGCAGGGCGCGGTTCATCTCCCACTCGGTTCGCACCTCGCTGTAGCGGACCCCGGCCACCGCGGAGCCACCGGCCAGGATGACGGCCGTGCCCGCCAGCAGCAGGATTCTGGCCGGCGCGCCGGCGCTGACAAAACCCTCCGCGATGCCCGCCGCCGACGTGATGCCGTCGTTGACGTCCACGATCGATGCCTGGGCGTGCGGGCGGAGGGCGCTCAGCCGGACCCGCATCAGGCGTGCCGAGCCTGGGCGGCATCCTCCAGTCCGAGCAGGGTGACGGACGTTTCCCGCATCTCGACCTTGCGGATCTTGCCGGTCACGGTCATCGGGAACTCGTCCACCACGTGCACATAACGGGGGATCTTGTAGCGGGCGACCTTGCCGGTGCAGAACTCCCGTACACCGTCGGCGTCCAGGGGCCGGGCGCCATCGCGCATCCGCACCCAGACCATCAGCTCTTCGCCGTACTTCACGTCCGGCACCCCGATGACCTGAGCGTCCAGCACGTCCGGGTGGGTGTAGAGCAGTTCTTCGACCTCGCGCGGGTAGATGTTCTCGCCGCCCCGGATCACCATGTCCTTGATCCGGCCGGTGATGTTCACGTAACCCTCGTCGTCCATCACCCCGAGGTCGCCGGTGTGCATCCAGCGCGCGGCGTCGATGGCTTCGGCGGTCTTGTCCGGCTGGTCCCAGTAGCCGAGCATCACCGAGTAGCCGCGGGTGCACAGCTCACCGGGTTCGCCGCGGGGCACGGTCAGCCCGGTCTCGGGGTCGATGACCTTGACCTCCAGGTGCGGGCCGACCCGGCCCACGGTGGACACCCGGCGCTCGATCGAGTCGTCGAAGCGGGTCTGGGTCGACACCGGCGAGGTCTCGGTCATGCCGTAGCAGATGCCGACCTCTTCCATGTGCATGCGCTCCACCACCTGCTTCATGACCTCGACCGGGCACGGCGAGCCCGCCATGATCCCGGTGCGCAGGCTGGTCAGGTCGTAGTCTCCGAAGCTGGGCAGGGCCAGTTCGGCGATGAACATGGTGGGCACGCCGTAGAGCGAGGTGCAGTGCTCGTCCTGCACCGCGCCCAGCGTGGCCGCCGGGTCGAACGCGGGCGCCGGGATGACCATGCAGGCCCCGTGGCTGGTCGCGGCCAGGTTGCCCATGACCATGCCGAAGCAGTGGTAGAAGGGCACCGGGATGCAGATCCGGTCGGCCTCGGTGTACCGGCACAGCTGGCCCACGAAGAACCCGTTGTTCAAGATGTTGTGGTGGGACAGGGTCGCGCCCTTGGGGAAACCCGTGGTGCCCGAGGTGTACTGGATGTTGATGGGGTCGTCGGTGCCCAGCCCGGCGCTGGCTTCGGCCAGCGCGGCCGGGTCGGCGCCGCGTTCCGCGCTGGCCAGTTCGTCCCACTCGGCGCTGCCGAGCAGGATGACGTCGTCCAGGTCCGGGCAGGCCGGACGGACCTCGTCGATCATGGCCGCGTAGTCGGACGACCGGTGGGCCCGGGCCGCGACCAGCATCCGGACCCCGGCCTGGCGCAGCACGAACTCCAGCTCACGGGAACCGTAGGCCGGGTTGATGTTGACCAGGATGGCGCCGATCTTGGCCGTGGCGTACTGGGTCAGCGTCCATTCGGCGCAGTTGGGCGCCCAGATCCCGACCCGGTCGCCCGTGCCGATCTCGCGCCCGAGCAGGCCACGGGCCAGGTCGTCCACTGCCGTGGCCAGCTCGGTGTAGGTCCAGCGGCGGCCCGCGGCCACGTCCACCAGGGCTTCGCGGTCGCCGAACCGGCTGACGGTGCGGTCGAAGTTCTCGCCGATCGTGTCCCCGAGCAGGGCCACGGGATAGGTGCCGGACGCGTAGCTGCGCGCCACCGGCGCCCTGGTCTCAGACATCGTCGTCGTCCCCCTCATCGGGCCTGGCGGTTACTGGCTGGTTAGCACGATCACACCAGCCAGTGAGGGGTGTCAACGACGCGGGGGGACTTACTGGGCTGCGTCTTCCGGCTGACCGGCCGACTGCTTGGCCACCTCGGCCCGGACCTCTTCCATGTCCAGGTCCTGGACGGCCTTGATGACCTGCTCCAGGGCGGGGGCCGGCAGCGCGCCGGGCTGGGAGAAGACCAGGATGCCGTCGCGGAAGGCCATCAGCGTGGGGATCGAGGTGATCCGGGCCGCCGCCGCCAGCTCCTGCTGGTCCTCGGTGTCGATCTTGCCGAAGCGCACGTCGGGGTGGTCGTCGCTGGCGGCCTGGAACACCGGGCCGAACTGCTTACACGGCCCGCACCACTCGGCCCACCAGTCGACCAGCGTGATACCGGGCTGGGTAACGGTGTCCTCGAACGTCTCTTTGGTGAGTTCAATTGTGCTCATGCGGCTCTATAACGCAGCTGGGCCGTCTAAATTCCGCCCGCCCGGGTACCCGGGGAAGGCCCGGGGCGGCCTGGGCGTTACTGTGCCTGCGACCGCCCGTGCGACCAATCGTGCGACCAGCTACGGACCGAAGGTGAGGAAGCGATGGCGCTGCCCAACGACGATGAGGCCAAGTTCCGCGACTACGCCCACCCGGAGAAGCTGGTCTCCACCGAGTGGCTGGCCGAGCACCAGGGCGAGCCCGGTCTGGTCGTGGCCGAGTCCGACGAGGACGTGCTGCTGTACGAGACCGGCCACATCCCCGGCGCGGTCAAGCTGGACTGGCACACCGAGCTGAACGACCCGGACACCCGCGACTACGTGGACGGCGAGGGCTTCGCCCGGCTGATGTCGGCGAAGGGCATCTCCCGCGACACCACCCTGGTCCTGTACGGCGACCGCAACAACTGGTGGGCCGCGTACGCGCTGTGGGTGGCGACGCTGTTCGGCCACCCGGACGTCCGGCTGCTGGACGGCGGCCGGGCCAAGTGGATCGCCGAGGACCGGCCGCTGACCAAGGACGTGCCGGACCGCCCGCGCACCGACTACCCGGTCGTCGAGCGGGACGACAGCAAGGTCCGCGCGTTCCGTGAGCAGGTCGTGGACCACCTGGGCCAGCCCATGATCGACGTCCGCTCACCCGGTGAGTACAGCGGCGAGCTGCTGCACATGCCGGACTACCCGCAGGAAGGCGCGGTCCGCGGCGGCCACATCCCCGGGGCCCGCAACGTCCCCTGGGCCCGGGCCGCCGCCGAGGACGGGACGTTCCGCGGCCGCCAGGAACTGGAAGCCATCTACGGCGGCGAGGCCGGCCTGACCTCCGGTGACGACGTGGTCGTCTACTGCCGGATCGGGGAGCGGTCCAGCCACACCTGGTTCGTGCTCACCCACCTGCTCGGGTACCCGCAGGTCCGCAACTACGACGGGTCCTGGACCGAGTGGGGTAACAGCGTCCGCGTGCCCATCACCCGGGGTGAAAAGCCATGACGTCCAGCACCCTCAACCCGCGCCTGGCCGAGATCGTCGAGGATTTCCATTCGCTGGCCGGCCAGGACCGGCTCCAGCTGCTGCTGGAGTTCTCCGACGACCTGCCCGCGCTGCCGGAGCGCTACGCGGGTCACCGGGACCTGCTCGAGCAGGTCCCGGAGTGTCAGTCGCCGCTGTTCCTGGCGGTCGAGGTGGCGCCGGACGACGCGGTTCACCTGTTCTTCGACGCTCCGCCGGAGGCCCCGACCACGCGCGGTTTCGCCGGCATCCTGCAGGCGGCCCTGGACGGCCTGGACGCCGACGAGGTACTGGCCACCCCGGACGAGTTCACCAGCCAGCTGGGCCTGACCGACCTGGTCAGCCCGCTGCGGCTGCGCGGCATGGCCGCCATGCTGGGCCGGATCAAGCGCCAGGTCCGCGCCCGCCGCGCCACCTGACCCGAGCCGCCCGCCCCGGAGCGCGCCCGCCGGTGGTCACGGGCCGCCCTCGACCCGGGTCGCCAGGTCGAAGACGGTGGCGATCTCACCGGCGTAGCTGTCGATGTCGAAGTCCGGGTCCAGGGCCAGCCGGGGCGACGCGGCCTCGATGGCGGCGCGGATCGCGATGGCCATGATGTGGGGGTCGAAGCCGGGGCGGAACTGGCCGGCGGCCTGGAAGCCGGACAGCAGGCTCTCCAGGGCGCCGACCGCGTTGACCACGGCGGTATCGCCGGAGAAGATGCGCCGCCCCTCCGCGCTGCGCGTGATCTCAATCATGGCGATCACGTTGTTGCGGTGATCTCGCATGAACGCGAGGTTCGCGGCGATGTAGGCCCGCAGCACGGCGGGACCGCCTGACTCGGCCAGGACCCTCGGGCGTATGTAGGCGATGGCCTGTTCGGCGGCCTCGTGGACGACCTGCCTGATGAGGTCGTCCTTGCCGTCGAAGTGGTAGCTGATCAGGCCGCGGCTGATCCCCAGTCGCTCGGCGATACGGGCGAAGGACGCCCCCGCGTAGCCGACCTCGGCGACGGTGTCGATCGCCGCCCCGGCGATCTGGGCCCGCCGGGCGGTCTCGATGAACGTCCGCTCCGGCTCGTCTGGCGCCGATCCTGGCTGCATGACCAAAAAATTAGCAGGCTGGCCAGCCCGCCTGTTAATGTTCAGTCATGCGCGTGCGTCCCGGCCGCCCGGAGGGTGGGTCCGCGCTGGTGGTCGAGCACCTGACCAAGCGGTTCGGTGACCGCGCCGCCTTTGCTGACGTGTCGTTCGAGGTCGGCTACGGCGAGGTGTTCGGTTTCCTCGGCCCGAACGGAGCGGGCAAGACGACGACCGTGCGGACGCTGGGCACCCTGATCGTGCCGAGTTCAGGGTCGGCGATGGTCGCCGGTATCCCGTTGTCCGGCCCGAACGGTCCGGCGATTCGCTCGCGGATCGCGATGATGCCGGAGTCGCCGGGCCTGTACCTGCGTCTGACCGTGCTGGAGAACCTTCAGTGCTTCGCCGGGCTCTACCAGCTTGACGACGTTCGTGGGCGCATCGGCCGGGCCCTGCGGGCGGTCAACCTCGAAGATCGTGCCCGTGACCTGTGCGGGTCACTGTCCAAGGGGCTGCGTCAGCGGGTCGCGCTCGCCCGCGCGCTGCTCAGCGACCCGGCGGTGCTGTTCCTCGACGAGCCGACCTCGGGCCTTGATCCCGTGGCGACGCGCGAGGTTCACGATCTGATCGCGTCGTTGCGGGAGCGCGGGGTGACGATCTTCCTGACCACGCACCGGCTGGATGAGGCCGAACGGCTCTGTCACCGGGTGGCGATCCTGAACACGACGTTGCGGCTGATCGGCCGTCCCGACGAGTTGCGGGCGCAACTGTTCCGACGCTCGGTGGACGTGCGGCTGCGCGCGCCCCTGGCTGATCCCGCGGCGGTGCTCGGCGCGGTGTCCGCGATCGAGGGATGGGAGCAGGGGCCATCCGGCTACACGGTGACGGTCTCGGATCCGGACCTCGCGGTCCCGGCCATCGCGCGGGCGCTGGTCGGAGCCGAGGCCGACATTCTGTCGATCGCCGAGTCCCGCCATTCGCTGGAGGACGTCTACCTCGAGCTGATCGACGAGGACGTGGAGGCCAAGAGCCGATGAGCTTCAGCTGGAGACGGGTCGGCGCGATCGTCCGCAAGGAGCTGCGGGACTACCGGCGCAACCGGTTCGTGATCGGCACGATGGCGGCCACCCCGGTGCTGTTCATCATCCTGCCGATGATCCAGCTGATCGCGGCCAATGCGACGGGGCGAGCCCTCGGCCTTCGCATTGGGCTCTCGCTGCTCTACATGCTCGTGATTCCGGTGACCGTGCCGTCGGTGGTGTCCGCCTACTCGGTGGTCGGCGAGCGCGAGCAGGGCACGCTCGAGCCGGTGCTGACCACCCCGATCCGGAGCGAGGAATTCCTCATCGGGAAGGCGCTGGCCGCCTTCGTCCCGACGCTCGTGATCGCGTACGCCGTGTTTGGCGTCTTCCTCGGGGCCGCGGCCCTGTTCGCTCATCCCGTGATCGTTTCGGCGATCTGGGCCGGAACGCACGTGCTGGTCCAGTTGCTGTTCACGCCCCTGCTGGCCGGCTGGGCGATCTGGGCCGGGATCGCGATCTCCACGCGGTCCACCGACGTGCGCGCCGCCCAGCAGCTGAGCGTGCTGGCCTGCGTGCCGCCGCTGGCCATCGTCGCCTTGATGTCGCTGAACGTGATCACCGTCTCGACTGCTCTCGCGCTTGGTCTCGCCGCGGCCCTGCTGGCCATCGACCTGCTCGGCCTGTGGCCACGCCGCGAACACCTGTCCGCCACGCTCAAGCTGACCCACAAATCATTCGGAGCGGAGGTCCGCCGCGGCCCGTACGACATCGTGCTCGACGGGAAGCAGGTCGGGTCGGTCGAGATGAACGCCACGTTCGAGACGCCCACCGAACCCGGGCGTCACACCCTGCAGGTCCGCAGCGGCCGCAACTCGAGCCGGACCAAGACCTTCGACGCCACCGACGGCGAGACGGTCGCCTTCCGGACCACCGGAAAGAGCATCCTGCCGATCTTTCTGCTGTCCTTCGTCGTGCCCAGCCTGGCCCTCTCGCTCCATCGCGAGTAGGCGCGGCCCCGGATCAGTACGCCCGGCGACCGCGGGGTCAGCGGGCCGGGTGGGACCCGGAGCGGTCCGGGTGGACCAGGTCCAGGTCGCCCGGTTCGGTGCGGTGGCCGGCCGCGCAGCGCAGCTCGACTTCGACCGGCTCGCCGCAGTCCCGGTGCCGGAACTTGACCGGGCCGCCGTCCTCGGCCAGCCAGCGGTCGCCCCACTGCATCAGGGCGGCCAGGGCCGGGAACAGGCCCGCGCCCTTCTCGGTCAGCCGGTAGGCGGGCCGGGCCCGCTGGCCCGGCTCCTGGTACTGCTCGCGGGCCAGCAGGCCCGCACTCACCAGTTCGCGCAGCCGCGCCGCGCACACCGGCTCGCTGATCCCGGCCCGCTCGGCGAAGTCGTCGAACCGCGTGGTGCCGTAGAACGCCTCGCGGATCAGCAGGAACGCCGAGCGCGTGCTGACCACGTCGATGGCCTTGGCCAGCGAGCAGGCGTTGGCTCGCCAGTGCTCGCGCGGCGCGAGGACGCCGGTCAACCGCGGCATCGCGGCGCCGCCCCATCCTCAGTCATGCTCCCATGGTATCTGACTTGCGTCGCCCTAAGTCAGTCGCTTACCTTCTAGCTATGGCAGAGCTAAGTCAGGGGTCCCGGCGCGGCCGCCCGAGCGAGGTCCTCATCATCGTCTGCGCTGGTGTCGTGCTGGCCAGCCTGGACCTGTTCATCGTCAACGTGGCTCTGCCCGACATCGCCCGCGACCTGGGCAACCGCAACCTGGGCGACCTGTCCTGGGTGCTGAACGGCTACGCGATCGTCTACGCCGCGCTGCTGGTGGTCATGGGCCGGCTGGCCGACCGGCACCGGCGCAAGTACGGCTTCCTGCTCGGCGTGGCCGTGTTCACGGTGGCCTCGGCCGCCTGCGGCGCGGCCACCAGCGTGCCCATGCTGATCGGGTTCCGGCTGGTCCAGGCGGCGGGCGCGGCCCTGCTGACCCCGACCTCGCTGAGCCTGGTGCTGGCCAGCTACCCGCCCGAGCGGCGCGGCGGCGCGGTCCGGACCTGGACCGCCACCGGGGGCATGGCCGCCGCCCTCGGGCCGGTGATCGGCGGCCTGCTGGTCACGGCCAGCTGGCGCTGGGTCTTCCTGGTCAACGTGCCGATCGGCCTGGCCGCGCTGGTGGTGGGCTGGCTGCGGCTGCCGGACGCCCCCGGCCACCCGGTGCCACGGCCCGACGCGCTGGGCGCGGCCCTGGTCACCGCCGGGGTCGGCGCGCTCACCCTGGGCCTGGTCGAGGGCGGCGACTGGGGCTGGGGGTCGGCCCGGACCGTGCTGGTGCTGGCGGCCGCGGTGGTCCTGCTGGCCCTGTTCGCGCTGCACTGCGCCCGGTCCGGCAACCCGCTGGTCGAGCCGGCCCTGTTCCGGGCCCGGGCCTTCACCGGCGCCACCGTGGTCATGCTGCTGTTCTCCATGGCGTTCGGCGCCATGCTGCTGTCGATCGTGCTGTGGGCTCAGGACGACTGGGGCTGGTCGGCCCTGCGGACCGGCCTGGGGGTGGCCCCCGGCCCGATCATGGTGCCGCTGTTCTCGTTCCTGGTCGCGGGCCGGCTGATCACAAGGTTCGGCCCGGCGGTGGTGGTCGCGGCCGGCTCCACGGTGCTGTCGGCCGGCATCGTCTGGTGGGCGCTGGCCATCGGCCTGCAGCCCGACTACCCGGGCGGGATGCTGGGCGGCATGCTGCTCACCGGGGTCGGCGTCGGGCTGACCCTGCCCACCCTGATGTCCACCGCGGCCGGATCGCTGCCGCCGACCAGCTTCGCCTCCGGCTCGGCCGTGATCAACATGATCCGGCAGGTCGGCATGGCCGTGGGGGTGGCCATCCTGGTCGCCGTGCTCGGCTCGCCAGACACATCTGTCGCGCGGCTGGCCGCCTTCCAGCACGGCTGGTGGGTCATTGCCGCCACCGCCCTGGCCGGGGCGGCCGGCGCCGTGCTTTTGCACCGTCCGGCCCAGGTCAGGCCGCGACCGAACACATCACCCGAATCCGGGCAAACGATTTCCTCTGGCTCAATCCGGAATTAGGTCCCCAATACCCAGGTCGAATTGCCGTAAATTCCCGGCCCCTGGCATTGTCCGGTCAAGTCCAGGACGAGACAACGGGCCCACCCCGGGTCAAAGGGGAGAAAGCGACTTCGCGGTCGACCAGCGGAAATACGGCTATTCCTGTCCTGTCCGGCATCCCGTACAACTGTGTCGGGTCATGTCTGACCTGCGTTTTTACTGACAATGCCTGCTCGTTCAGCGCTATGCTCTGTGCGTTCATCGAGACCCATGGGTCAGCACAGCCGTTTTTGCGGCGTAGCCGGCGGCGCGAAGGGGATCGCAGCCCGCTGGTGGGGGAGGGCTAGGTGTACGTGATTGAGCTGGATCAGTTGGAGCGACAACATACGAGCGAGCCGCGAGTGAGCCCGAACGCGGAAGAGGACAGGCCGGCCGGGGACGACCCCGGTGAAAAGCGGGCCCGGATCACCATCCCGGCCCAGGCCGGACCGCCTTCTCGCCTGCCCGCGGTGCCGATGGGCCCGCCCGCCGCGGCTGGGTCGCCCGCCATTCCGGCCGCCCGCCGGGCCGGTGTGGTGTGGACCAGGCGCCGGACGGCCGGCGGTCCCGCGTTCTCGCCCAGCGTCACCCCGGTTGAGGCCGGGTTCTTCAGCTGGGACATGGCCACCGGCGAGGTGACGTTCGAGGACGGGCTGCACGCGCTGCACGGCCTGCCCGGCGAGGGGCCGGCCACCATCGCCGAGCTGCTGGACCGGGTGCCGGACGAGGACGCCGCCAGCCTGATCAGCGCGATGCGGGAGATGATGGCCGCCTGCGGCACCTACCAGGTCGAATATCAGGTCCTGGACACCGAGGGCACGCTGCGCTCGATGGAGGCCCGGGGCCGGGTGCTGCCCGGCCCGGACGGGCGGCCGGCCGGATGACCGGGTTCGTCATGGACACCACCTCGATCTGGGCCAGCCGGGAGGCCGAGCGGCGCCGCCTGCACGAGGGCGCCGCGCAAACCGCGCTGACCCAGAAGTTCACCGCCGCGCTGGCCTCGGCGATCGGCGTGGACGACATCACCACCGCGGCCCGCGAGGGGCTGGCCATGTACGGGGCCAACAGCCTGATCATCGTGGCCCAGCAGGATGGCCGCCGGGAGGTGGTGACCCGGTACGGGTTCACCCCGCACGCCGCGGCCGCCCTGGCCGAGCCCCCGTCCGGCCCGCAGTCCGGATCGCCGGTGGCCGACGTGATC
Source organism: uncultured Actinomycetes bacterium (assembly GCA_963828445.1). Lineage (GTDB taxonomy): Bacteria > Actinomycetota > Actinomycetes > Streptosporangiales > Streptosporangiaceae > Bog-532. Next base: position 565,646 of record CAWHFP010000008.1, on the reverse strand, counting down.
GCCACCGGGCACCCGCTGTTCATCTCCTCGCCCGCGCACCTGACCCGGCACTACCCGCGGCTGGCCGGGATGGCCCGCAGGTCGGCTCAGCGCGCCTGGGCCGTGGTACCGGTGCCGGTGGGCAAGGGCCTGCTGGTGGTCTGCCTGATGGGTTTCGGCGCCGCCCGTGAGTTCGAAGCCGAGGAACGGGCCCTGCTGGTGCCGGCGGCCGGGCTGCTGGCCCAGTCGCTGCAGCGGGCCCGCATGTACGAGTCCGAGCACGCCCTCGCCCGCGACCTGCAGCGCGGGCTGCTGCCGCGCGGGCCGCTGGCCGCGCCGGGGATGACCATCGCCGCCCGCTACCGGCCGGTGACGTCCGGGCTGGAGATCGGCGGGGACTTCTACGACGCCATCGACCTGCCCGACGGGCGGGTCGCCCTGGTCATCGGGGACGTCCAGGGGCACAACCCGATCGCCGCCTCACTGATGGGGCGGCTGCGGATGGTGGTGCACGCCTACGCCCGCGAGGGGCACGGCCCGGCCGAGGTGATGACCCGGGCCAACCGGTGGCTGGCCGAACTCAACACCGACGTCGATATGGCCATGTTCGCCACCTGCTGCTTCGTGATCATCGATCCCGCTCGCGGCCAGCTGGAAATGTGCCGGGCCGGGCACCCGGCCCCGGTCCTGGTCACTCCGGGTGGCACCCCGGAGCTGCTCGAACTCGGCCATGACCTGCTGCTGGGCGTGGACGCGGACGAGCGCTACACCTGCTCCACCGTGCCGGTCCCGCCCGGCTCGGTGCTGGTGCTGACCACCGACGGGCTGCTGGAGGACGACGGCACCGACCCGGGCTGCAACGAGCGCGCGCTGCTCAGCGTGCTCGGCGACGGCCTCAGCGACGAGCCCGAGCGGCTGGCCGACCGGCTGCTGGCCAGCCCGCGCCGGCTCACCCGGCACGGCGACGACATCGCGCTGATGGTGGCCCGGGTCGACGGGCCCGCCCGCCCGTACCTGCGGGCCCTGGCCGCCTCCTAGGCGCCCTGGGCCTCGGGCTCGCCGTCGTCGTCCAGCGACAGATAGGAGCCGCGCCAGAACAGCAGCGGGACGCCGCCGTCGCCGGAGGTCTCGGCGTACCGGACCCGGCCCACGATGATCTCGTGGTCGCCGCCCGGCAGGCTGTGCTCGACCGTGCACTCCAGCGCGGCCAGCGTCCCCTCCAGCCGCGGGCTTCCGGTCGGCCCGGGCCGGTGGTCCACCCCGTCCCAGACCGCGGACAGGCCGCGCCGGGCGAAGTTGGAGGAGAGCTCCTGCTGGGGGGCGGACAGCACGTTGACCACGAAGGCGCCGTGGCTGCGGATCGCCTCCAGGGTCAGGCTGGACCGGTCGAAGCAGACCAGGATGAGCGGCGGGTCCAGGGACAGCGAGCTCACGGCGTTGGCGGTGGTGCCGACCGGTTCGCCGTCCGGGCCGATCGAGGTGACGACGGTGACGCCGGTGGCGAAGTGGCCGACCGCATGCCGGAACTCGTCGCTGGAGATGTCCATGTCAGCGTCGGTGAAGGTAGTCATCGTCAGATCTGTCCATGGTTCGGCGGGGCCACACTATTGAGCAAGTAATTTCCTACGTGGGGATATTTCCAATCGACCGGATCGTGGCGGGCCTGGGTACGCGCGTTACGCCAGTGACGGCTGAGGCGGGACTTCTCGGCGGCGGCACCGTGACGGAGCCGCGGGCGGCCACTACCCGGGTGGCGAGTACGCGGATGGCGGGCTTCCCGGGCCCGGCCATCGGGTGGGTTCAGCGCTTCGATGGCGATGCTGAGCCGCAGGACCGGCGCGGTGGCGGACGCCGTGGTCACGGATGAGCCTCCAGAAGGTCGTGGGCGCCCGTTGGCACGCGGGCACGTGCCGGAAGAGCGTCCGAGGCCGGTTCCGGCGTCCTTGCCGGGATATACCCATCTAATCGATCGACAAAATAGATTTGCCGGTCACGGGTAACAGTACGCCTTGGCGAAGTTGTTCCCAACCCCTGGTCAGCCGATGCCAGACCAGCCGGGCCTCAGCCGATGCCGAACCAGCCGAGGATGGTCGAACCGAGCAGCAGCAGGGACATGACGCTGATCCCGGCCACGACCACGGTGGCCACCAGCTTCAGCACCGGGCCGTTGGCGTGACGGCCGAGCACCTCGCGCCGGTTGGCCAGGATCAGGATGTAGATCAGCACGATCGGGGTGACCACGCCCTGCAGCACCTGGGTCCCGATGAGCAGGGTGATCAGGTTGACCGGGGTCAGCGCGACCGCGGCCCCCAGGGCGGTCTGCAGGGTGAACAGCCCGAGGAACAGCGGGGCCTCGGCGAACCGCCGGGACACCGAGCGTTCCACCCCGACCGCCTCGCTGATCGCGTAGCTGCTGGACAGCGGGACCACCGCGCCGGCCAGCGCGCTCGCCCCCAGCAGGCCGAACGCGAACAGCAGCTCGGCCCCGCTCCCGGCCACCGGGCGCAGGGCCTCGGCGGCCTCCTTGGCCGAGTCGAGCGGCCCGCGGCCGCCGATGGTGGCCCCGGTGGCGATGATGATCATGATGCTGATGACACAGGCGAACACGGCGCCGCTGACCGCGTCCAGCCGGGCGCTGCGGTAGTTGGCCGGGCCGGCCCCGCGGTCCACCACCCCGGCCGCCGCGTAGAACTGCATGTACGGGCTGACGGTGGTGCCGATCAGGGCCACCCCGAGCAGCAGGTAGCCCTTGGTCAGCAGGAAGTGCGGGATGACCAGGTTCCCGCCGACCGTCCCCCAGTCGGGGTGGCCGAGGATGGCCGCCACCGGGTAGGCGAAGAACGCCAGCGACAGCACCAGGAAGATCCGCTCGGCGTACCGGTAGGAGCCGAACAGCACCAGGCCCCAGATCAGCACCGCGGCCGGCGGGATGACCCAGTAGCGGCTGACCCCCAGCAGCTCGAACGCGGCCCCGATCCCGGCGAACTCGCTGACCACCAGGCCCGTGTTGGCCAGCAGCACGCAGAACAGGGCCACTCCGGTGAGCCGCAGGCTGAACTGCTCCCGGATCAGGGCACCGATGCCCTTGCCGGTGAAGATGCCCAGCCGGATGGCCATCTCCTGCACGATGACCAGCGCGATCGTCACCAGCAGCATGAAGAACAGCGTCCGGTACACGAACTGCGAGCCCGCGCTGGAGTAGGTGGCGATACCGGCCGCGTCGTTGCCGGCGTTGGCCGCCACCAGCCCCGGCCCGGCCACGGCCAGGTAGGCCAGGGTGCGGCGCCCGCCGGGGACCCGCCGGATCACCTGCCCGGCCCGGTGCCGCAGCGCCGACCCGGGGCCGTGATCGCCGGCCCGGGGCGGGGCCGCCGTCTCGGTGACCACCTCGTGCTCCGGCGTCACCGCGGCCTCGTCGGGCCGGGCCGCGGCCTCGTCCGGGCGGGTCACTGGAGCAACCTCGGGAAGTGCAGCCGCCCGCGTTCGGGCAGCAGGGCGTCGAGCACGTCGTCGGCCAGGATGCGGCCCAGCGGGCGGCCGTCCTCGCTGACCACCAGCAGCGACGAGTGCCGGGTGCGGATCAGCTGGTCGGCCACGTCGGCCACGGACGCGTCCGGCGGCACGGTCAGCGGCTCGGGCGCCCCGTCCGCGGCCAGCACGTCGCTGACCACCACGTCGTCGGCGTGCGTGACCAGGTCGAACAGGGGGAGGTCGGCCAGCAGCTCGCCGTCGGCGGAGCAGATCACCACCGCGTCGATCTCTTCCCGGTGCCCGGCCAGGTCGGCCACGGCCCGCTTGACCTCGCCGATCGTGGCTGTCCGGCCCGGCCTGGACCAGCGTGGTGGTCATGAACCCGCCGGCCTCGCGCTCGGGGTAGCTGAGCAGCGCCGACAGCTCACCGGCCTTGGCCGGGTCCATGTACCGCAGGATCTTGTCGCGCTCGTCGTCGGACAGGTCGCGCAGCGCGTCCACGGCCTCGTCCGGCTCCATCGCGGTGATCAGGGCCGCGGCCCGCTCCGGGCGGGCCTCGCGCAGCAGGGCCTCCAGCTCGTCCGGGTCCATCTCCTCCAGCGCGTCGGCGGCGGTGTCGTTCTCCAGCCGGGACAGCAGGTCCTGCCGGGCCGGGCGGCCCAGGTCCTCCAGCAGGTCGGCCAGGTCAGCCGGGGACAGCCGCCGCAGCTGCTCATCGCTCGTGCTCAGCTGCACGGCCGGGGGAGTGGTGGTCAGCTCGTCGGAGAACGGGGCCACCGCGTCCCAGTCGATGACCCGTTCGGGGGTGGGCCGGCCGCGGTACCGCTTCGGGCCCAGCCAGGCGCAGCAGCGTGTTCAGGCTGACGTCCAGCCCGACCAGCAGGAACTGGTCGGCCACCGGGGCCAGGTACAGGTCCGCGGCCCGGATGACCTGGCGGCCGTCCAGGTCCACCACCTGGTGGTCCAGCATGTCCTTGGCCAGCAGCACCTCGCCCGGGCGCCGGGTGAACTCGCGCAGGTCGAGCCGGGCCGTGCGCAGGTAGACCGACTGGTGGGCGATGTTCTCCACGCTCTCGATGGGCAGGAAGCTGTTCCGGGATCCGATGCGGACCAGCAGGGCGGTCAGCGGCGGGTAGCGGTCCTGGCCGTGTATCCGGGCCACCAGGTCGACGAGCTTGCCGACCCGCTGGCCGCGCTGGTTGAACACGGGCGCGCCGACCAGGCTGGCCACGCTGACGATGGCCTGCTGGACCGCCCGGCGGGTGGTCAGGCGGGAGTTGCGGCGTCGTAGGGCGTCGGCGGCCGGCGCCATCAGCCGGCGCGGTGAAGGAGTGACCATCGCGGGCTCCACAGCAGTAGACACCCGCGCGCGGCTCAGCTCAGAAGCTGGTCCTCGCAGGCCTGCGCGGCGGGTGACGAGACGGATAGGTGGGAGACCGGACTAGGAGGTTCACTCGACACGGCCACCACCTCCATTCGTCGTCCCATTCGTTGTCACTGCGCGGCTCACTGCCCCCACGGATTGTACGACATCCGTTAGGCCAGAATAGGTCCGGGTACCAGCGCCCAGCATGGGCGACCCGGTGGGGGAGGGAGGCGGTTGCCGCGATGACGTCTGGGCAAGTGTTTGCGTCACGGTTGCGGGGCCGCTCGCTGCTGGACGACGAAGAGATCTCGATCGGCCGGATCCGGGACGTGGTGATCCTGCCCGCCGCGCGGGGCCTGGCCCCGCGCGCGCTGGGCCTGGTCGTGACCCTGCAACGGCGCCGCATCTTCGTGAGCTTCGGCCGGATCTCGGAGATCTCGGTGGACGGCGCGCACCTGCGCGGCGGCGCCGTGGACCTGGGCCGGTTCACCGGCCGGGCCGGTGAGATCCTGGCCTCCGACCTGACCGGCAAGCCGGTCGACGGCGGCACCGTGGTCGACGTGGCCATCGCCAAGGCCGAGGGCCGCCGGGACGGCTGGGACGTGACGTCGCTGGCCATCCGGGGCCGGGGCCTGCGGCTCCGTTCCACCCAGATCGTGCCGTGGAGCAAGTACCCGGAGCTGTTCCAGGCCGGTGCGCTGGCCGAGCAGCTGGCCGGCCTGCGCGAGCTGCACCCGACCGACCTGGCCAGCGCGGTCGAGGGCATGACCCCGGACCGCCGCAGCCAGATCGCGGCCGCGCTGGAGGATGACGAGCTGGCCGACGTGCTGGAAGAGATGCCCGAGCAGGACCAGATCCGGTTGCTGGCCAGCCTGAACCCGGAACGCACCGCGGACGTCGTCGAGGAGATGGAGCCGGACGACGCCGCCGACCTGCTGGCCGAGATGGCGCCCGAGCAGCGTGAGCGGCTGCTGGCGGCGATGGAGCCGGCCCAGGCCGCGGACCTGCGGCGGCTGCTCCGGTACGGGAGCCGGACCGCGGGCGGCCTGATGACCTCGCAGCCGCTGATCGTCGCGCCCGACGTGCCGGTGGCCGAGATACTGGCCCGCATCCGCGAGCGGACCACCCGGGCCACGGCCGCGGCCCAGGTCTTCGTGTGCGCGCCGCCGACGTTGACGCCGACCGGCCGCTTCCTGGGCACGATCGGGTTCCAGCGGCTGCTCCGGCGGCCTCCGGCCATGCTGGCCGGCGACTGTGTGCAGGAGAGCACCTTCGTCCGCCCCGAGCTGCCCGAACGGGAGCTGGCGGCCCGGCTGGCGGCCTACAACCTGATCAGCGTGGCCGTGTGTGACGAGGCCGGCCGCCTGCTCGGCGCGGTCACCGTGGACGATGTCCTCGACCATCTGCTCCCCGCGGACTGGCGCAGGACGGGAGGCTGACCATGGCGCGCTGGAAGGAACTGCTGCCCACCTTCGGTGAACGGCCGGATCTGTCCACCCCCCGCGGCACCACGCCGCGGATGGGCCCGCACTACGACCCCGACGCCTTCGGCCGGTTCGCCGAGGCCCTGGCCCGTTTCCTCGGCACCGGCCGCTTCCTGGTCGCCCAGACCGTCCTCGTGGTCGCCTGGATCATCCTCAACAGCATCGGCATCATCAACCACTGGGACCCGTACCCGTTCATCCTGCTCAACCTGGCCTTTTCCACCCAGGCGGCCTACGCCGCCCCGCTGATCCTGCTGGCCCAGAACCGCCAGGACGACCGGGACCGGGCCAACATCGAGCGCGACCGTGAGGTGGCCGCCCGGACCCAGGCCGACACCGAGTTCCTGGCCCGCGAACTGGCCGCGGCCCGGCTGGCCCTGTCCGACGTGGTGACCCACCAGGACCTGGACGAATCGCTGGACCGGCTGGCCAAGCTGATCACCGACGGCCAGGACCCGGCCCGGCACAACCACACGAAGGAAACGCGATGAACGCCGAGCAGGACCGGGTCCGGCAGTTCAAGGGGCTGGAGGACGGCCTGCGCCAGGCCAGCGACTGGTATCTGTGGGGTCCCTACGTCAGCGAGCGCCAGTGGGGCACGGTCCGCGAGGACTACAGCGAGGACGGGGACGCCTGGGACTACTTCCCGCACGATCAGGCCCGGTCCCGGGCCTACCGGTGGGGCGAGGACGGGCTGGCCGGGTTCAGCGACATCGAGCAGCGGCTGTGCCTGGGCCTGGCCCTGTGGAACGGGCAGGACGCGATCGTGAAGGAGCGCCCGTTCGGGCTGACCGGGCCGCAGGGCAACCACGGTGAGGACGTCAAGGAGTACTGGTGGTACCTGGACGCCGTGCCCAGCCACGCCTGGAACCGGTGGCGCTACCACTATCCGCAGCGGGCGTTCCCGTACGAGGACCTGGTCGAGACCAACGCCGGCCGGAACCGGTACCAGCCCGAGTACGAACTGCTCGACACCGGCGCGTTCGACGATGACCGGTACTGGATCGTGGACGTCAGCTACGCCAAGGCCGATCCCACCGACCTGCTGATGACGGTCCAGGTCCGCAACGCCGGGCCGGACCAGGCCACCCTGCACGTGCTGCCGACCGCGTGGTTCCGCAACACCTGGTCCTGGGACGTGGGCGCGCCCAAGCCGATCATGGCCGCCCGGGCCGGGACCCCGGCGGTCGACATCCCGCACCCCTTTCTGGGCGACCTGGAGCTGATCGCCGCCGAGGGCCCGGACGGCGCCGCGCCCGCCGTGCTGTTCTGTGAGAACGAGACCAACCTGGCCCGCCTGTACGGGGCCACCCCGACCACGGCCTATCCCAAGGACGGCATCAACGACCACGTGGTGTCGGGCGCGGCCACGGTCAACCCGGAGCAGCGCGGCACCAAGTGCTCGTTCTGGTACCAGCTCACGGTTCCGGCCGGCGGCACCGCCGAGCTGCGCCTGCGCCTGCGCCCGAAGAGCCCGGCCGGGGCCGACCCGCTCGGGGACGAGTTCATTCAGGCCAACCGGCTGCGGCAGGTGGAAGCCGACCAGTTCTACGCCGACCTCACCCCCAAGGACGCCCCGGCCGACGCCGCCCAGGTCATGCGCCAGGCCTTCGCGGGCCTGCTCTGGTGCAAGCAGTTCTACTACTTCGACGTCACCCGCTGGCTGGACGGGGACCCGACCCAGCCCACGCCGCCGCCCGGCCGCCGGCTGGGCCGCAACGCCCGCTGGGGCAACTTCGACGCCTTCGACATCATGTCCATGCCGGACAAGTGGGAGTACCCCTGGTTCGCCGCCTGGGACCTGGGCTTCCACTGCGTGGCCCTGGCCCACATCGACCCGGCCTTCGCCAAGTACCAGCTGATCCTGCTGTGCCGGGAGTGGTTCCAGAACCCCAGCGGCGCGCTGCCCGCCTACGAGTGGGACTTCGGCGACGTCAACCCGCCGGTCCAGGCCTGGGCCGCGCTCCAGGTGTTCGCCCTGGACGGCGGGCGTGACCTGGACTTCCTGTCCCGGGTGTTCGACAAGCTGCTGATCAACTTCACCTGGTGGGTGAACCGCGAAGACGCGGGCGGCAACAACGTGTTCGAGGGCGGCTTCCTGGGCCTGGACAACATCGGCCCGATCGACCGCTCGCACCTGCCGGTCGGCGGCACCCTGGAGCAGTCCGACGCCACCGGGTGGATGGGCTTCTACGCGCTCAGCATGGCCGGCATGGCCACGATCCTCGGCCGCAGCGGGCGCCGGCCCAGCGACGACATCACGCTGAAGTTCCTGGAGCACTTCGCGTCGATCGCGGCCGCGATCAACAGCCAGGGCCTGTGGGACGACGGCGACGGCCTGTACTACGACCGGCTGCTGACCCAGGACGGCACCGCGATCCCGGTCAGGACCCGGTCCATGGTCGGGGTCATCCCGATCCTGGGCGCGGCAGTGGTCGACCAGGGCCTGATCGACCAGTCGCTGCGGCTGGGCAAGCAGTTCGCCGATTTCCTGCGCCGGGCCGGGGCGGACACGGTGTCGGCCAGCCTGGGCAAGCTGGAGGAGCAGGGCCTGGTGCGCGGCGAGCAGGGCGACCGGCGGCTGCTGCTCACCCTGGCCAGCGTGGACCAGCTGGAGAAGGTATGCGCCGTGCCTCTTCGACTCCGATGAGTTCCTGTCCCCGTACGGCCTGCGGGCGCTGTCGGCCTACCACCGCGACCACCCCTACGTGCTCGACGTGGAGGGGCAGCAGTCGACCATCGACTACGAACCGGCCGAGTCGACCACGGCCATGTTCGGCGGCAACTCCAACTGGCGCGGGCCGATCTGGTTCCCGCTCAACTACCTGATCGTCGGCGTGCTGGAGAGCTACCACCACTTCTTCGGCGACGAGCTGACCGTCGAGTACCCGGCCGGCTCCGGGCAGCGGCTCAACTTCGACCAGATCACCTGTGACCTGCGCGACCGGCTCATCTCGATCTTTCTGACCGGCCCGGACGGGCGGCGGCCCTGCTTCGGCGGGGTGGACAAGCTGCAGCACGACCCGGCCTGGAAGGACAACCTGGTCTTCAGCGAGTACTTCCACGGCGACAACGCGGCCGGCCTCGGGGCCTCGCACCAGACCGGCTGGACCGGCGTGGTCGCCGACCTGATCCGCCGCCGCTGGGGCGCCGTGCCCTCGGTCGCCGACGTCATGGCCGACGTCGGCCTGCTCCCCGCTCCGGCCAGCACCTCCAGCACCGCCACCCCGCCCAGCACACCCCCCGCGTCCCAGGAGGACCCGTGACCACCGGCCTGCCCGGAGCCCCCTATCCGCTCGGCGCCACCATCACCGCGGGCGGCACCAACTTCGCCGTCGCCTCCGACGTCGCCTCCGGCATGACCCTGTGCCTGTTCGACTCGTCCGGCCGCGAGACCCAGGTCCCCATGCTGGACTTCGACGCCGGGGTCTGGCACACCCTGGTCCCCGGCGTCGGCGCGGGCCAGGCCTACGGTTTCCGGGCCGCGGGCCCGTACGACCCGGCCCAGGGCATCCGCTGCAACCCGGCCAAGCTGCTGCTCGACCCGTACGCGCGCGCGGTGGCCGGCTCGGTGACCGACAACCCGGACGTGCTCGGGTACGTGGGCGGCGACGCCGACACCCCCAGCGACACCGACTCGGCCCCGGACGTGCCGCGCAGCCTGGTGGTGGACCCGGCCTACGGCTGGCGGGAGCACGAGCCGATCCGCCGCCCCTACGCCGACACCGTGATCTACGAGGTCCACGTCAAGGGCTTCACCATGCAGCACCCGGACATCCCGCCCGCGCTGCGCGGCACCTACGCGGGCCTGGCCCACGAGGCCGCGATCAGCCACCTGACCCAGCTGGGCGTGACCGCGGTCGAGCTGCTGCCGGTGCACGAGTTCGTGCCCGAGGGCTTCCTCACCGGCCGCGGCCTGACCAACTACTGGGGCTACAACACGATCGGGTTCTTCGCCCCCAGCCAGCGGTACTCAGCCGAGGTCCGGGCCGGCCCGGCAACCAGGTCGTGGAGTTCAAGGCCATGGTCGGATCGCTGCACGCGGCCGGCCTGGAGGTCATCCTGGACGTGGTGTTCAATCACACCGCCGAAGGTAACCAGCTGGGTCCGACGCTGTCCTTCCGCGGTCTCGACAACCCGGCCTACTACCGTCTCGACGACGGGGACCCGCGGCACTACTTCGACACCACCGGCACCGGGAACTCGCTCAACGCGGGCCAGCCGCGCACCCTGCAGCTGATCATGGACTCGCTGCGCTACTGGCTGACCGAGATGCACGTGGACGGGTTCCGGTTCGACCTGGCCGCCACCCTGGCCCGCCAGGACGGCGGCTTTGACAATACGTCCGCGTTCTTCGACCTGGTGTCCCAGGACCCGGTGGTGTCCCGGGCCAAGCTGATCGCCGAGCCCTGGGACGTGGGCCAGCTGGACAGCTACGACCTGGGCCGGTTCCCGCCGCTGTGGAGCGAGTGGAACGGGAAGTACCGGGACTCGATGCGCGACTTCTGGCGCAGCCACCCGGTCGGCCTGGGCGAGTTCGCGACCCGGTTCGCCGGGTCGTCGGACCTGTACGGAGGGAGCCGGCGGCGGCCCACCGCGTCGGTCAACCTGATCACCGTGCACGACGGCTTCACCCTGCGCGACCTGGTCTCCTACAACGACAAGCACAACGAGGCCAACGGCGAGAACAACCGCGACGGCTCCACCGGCAACCGCTCCTGGAACTGCGGAACCGAGGGCCCCACCACCGACCCGGACGTGCTGGCGCTCCGGGCCCGCCAGTCCCGGGCCCTGCTGACCACGCTGCTGCTGTCGGCCGGGGTGCCCATGCTGCTCGGCGGCGACGAGCTGGGCCGGACCCAGCAGGGCAACAACAACGCCTACTGCCAGGACAACGAGATCTCCTGGTTCGACTGGGCCCACGCCGACTCCGACCTGCTGGCCTTCACCCGCCAGCTGATCAAGCTGCGCGGCCAGCATCCGGTGTTCCGCCGTCGCCGGTTCCTGACCGGCGCCGACGCCCACGAGCTGGGCTGGTTCATCCCGTCCGGCACCGCCATGACCGACGCCGACTGGAAGGACGACAGCGCCCTGGCCCTGGCCGTCTACCTGGACGGCTCGGACAGCCCGGACCGGGCCGCCGACGGCACCGAGCTGCTCGACGACGACTTCCTGGTCCTGGTCAACGCCTGGTGGGAGCTGCTCGACTTCACCCTGCCGGTCACCCGCGGGCTGGCCGACAACCGCACCTGGCAGCTGGCGGTCAACACGTTCGAGGGCACCAGCCCGTCCCCGGTCCGGCCGCTCAAGGCCGGGGACATCTACACGGTCAGCCCGCGCTCGGTGGTGGTCCTGCGGGCCCCCCGGCCCTGACCCGGCCCGGCCCGGATCAACACGCCACACCGGCCACCTCTGGCGCACCAGCCCGTCTGACCCGTATTGTCCCAGCTAGACCCGCTATGGACAGTTGGAGACAACGCGTCTGCAAAGGCGGGGGCTCATGCCGACCACTCTCCGTACGTTCGGGCGCCGGGCTGGTGTGCTGCTGGCCAGCGTGCTGGCCTGCGCGCTGCTGGCCGGGCCGCTGTCGGTGATCTTCCCGCAGGCGGCCGACGCGGCCACGGTGTCCGACAGCTTCGACCGGGCCAACGGCGGGCTCGGGTCCAACTGGACCACGGTCGCGGGCACCGCCGCCCCCCAGATCTCCGGCAACACCCTGCATGCGGGCACGGCCAGCGCGCTGAACAGCGCCTACTGGAGCGCCAGCACCTTCGGCGCCGACCAGTTCGCCCAGGGCACGCTGCCCGGCAGTTCCGGCGGCAACTACGGGCCCGGTCTGGCCGTGCGGCTGAGCAGCAGCAAGGGCTACATCCTGTGGTACGGCAACGCCACCAACACGGTGTCGCTGTGGCGGATGGACGACAACTGGTCCGGCGGGGACGTGGCCACCACCGCTGGCGGCGGGGGTGGCGGCACCAGCGGGCTCCAGGTCACCTACACCGGCACCGACTCGGGCGGCGTCCAGTCCTACGACACGTTCTCGCCCGCGGACGGCAGCACCGATCAGGTCCTGCGGGTCCTGCCGCCGTCCAACCCGGCCGCCGGGGTCAGGCACAACTTCCTGTTCATGCTCCCGGTCGAGCCGGACCAGGGCACCAGCTTCGGCGACGCCATCGCCACCGCGGCCGCGGCCAACGCGCAGAACCAGTACAACCTGACCATCATCGAGCCGTCGTTCCCGGCCGACCCGTGGTACGCCGACAACCCGGCCGACACCAGCATGCAGTACGAGTCGTTCATGACCACCCAGCTGCTGCCCTGGGTCAAGGCCAACCTGTCCATCACCGGCACCGAGCAGAGCTGGCTGATCGGTTTCTCCAAGTCCGGGATCGGCGGCCAGGACCTGCTGCTCAAGCACCCCGACCTGTTCTCGGTCGGTGCCTTCTGGGACTTCCCGGCCGCGATGACCTCCTACGCCGGCGCCGACCCCTACGGCACGGTCGGCGGCAACCCGGCCGTCAACTACGGCACCAACGCCAACTTCCAGTCCAACTACCAGCTGTCCTCGTCGTTCCTGAACGCCCACAAGACGCCGTTCACCAGCGCCAACCGGATCTGGATCGGCGGTTACAGCGCGTTCCAGCAGGACATGGCCAGCTACGACAGCCTGCTCACCCAGGTCGGCATCAAGCACACCACCGAGACCCCCACGCCGACGTCGCACGCCTGGGACAGCGGCTGGGTCCCGCAGGCCCTGGCCGCCCTGGAGCAGGACAGCCAGGGCCTGGGCAGCTAGCGGGTCAGGCGTGCTGCCACGGACCCAGCGTCGGCCAGCCGCCGATCCGGGCCCAGAACTGGTTGTCGGTGCCGAGCCCGAACACGTAGGTGAACGAGCCCCCGGTCGCCGTCTGAGCCGCGACGCCCGAGGTCAGCGCCCCGCCGTAGGACTTCCAGCCCGCCGAGTCGGGCGCCGGCCCGTTGAAGCTCAGCGGCAGCGTGACCTGCTCGGCCCACAGCCCGTTGTCGGTGCCGCGCACGAACGCCACCGCGTACAGGGCGTTCGGGTCGGACGCGGTGCCCTGGACCACGGTCACGGCCGGGTTGTCGCTGGTCTCCCCGCCCAGGGGGTTGAAGCCGAACTCGGTGCCTTCCGGCTCGAGGTAGACGTCGTGGCCGACCCCGACCGCCACCACCAGCAGGTGCCCGTCGGGGTCGTAGGCCAGGGCCGGTGCGGTCCCGGCCAGCAGCAGGCCCTGCTCATTGGTCCAGGCTCCCCAGCCGACGGCGGTGAGGCTGCGCTGCCACACCTCGCCGCCCACCCCGCGCGCGGCCACGGTGAGCGTGCCGCCCGGGTCGTAGGTGGCCGCGGCCGGCTTGGAGGTCAGCCGGCCGCCCAGCGACTGCCAGCCCGACCAGGTCCCCGGGGCCGTCTGGTGGTCCCACCACAGCGCGTTGTCGGTGCCCCGCCCGAACACGGCCAGCAGGTTGCTGCCGGCCGCGAACGTGACCGCCGGCCCGCCGACCAGGTGCCCGCCCAGCGCGGTCTCCGACGGCGCCGAGGCCAGCGCGTTGCCGATGTAGACCGACCCGTTGGCCGCCGTGTAGGCCAGGTCGGCCACGGGTGACCCCCCGTCGGCCGGCGTGATCGTGGCCACCCCCGGCGTCAGCCCCGGCGACGACCCCGGCCCCCCGGCCTGCGCCGATGCCGGTCCCGCGGCCAGCGCGACCGCCAGCCCCCCGCTGGCCAGCGCCCCCGCGACCAGCGCGATCCCCCGAGTTTTCCGTTGTGTGAGCATGTTCGTCCCCTTACGATGCTCGCCCCGTCATGAACCCCCCCTCGCCATGTAAGACGCCGCTTCAACCTTTTCAGTTACGTCCGGATTAAGCGGGCCACCACGTTGACGATCCGGCCCGGCACCACGATGATCCGCTGCACCGCCAGCCCGTCCACCGCCCGGCCGAAGCCCGCGTCCCCCGTGACCAGCTCCCGCACCGCGTTCTCATCCGCGCCGGCCGGGACCTCGATCGTGAACCGCACCTTCCCGTTGACCTGGACCGGCAGCTCGACGGTGTCCTCCGCCGCCAGCGCCGGGTCGGCCACCGGGAACGACTCGTAAGCCAGCGTCTCCGGATGCCCCAGCCGGGACCACAGCTCCTCGGCGATGTGCGGGGCCAGCGGCGCGGTCATCAGCACCAGCGGCTCGGCCAGCGCCCGGGGGAGGGCCCCGTCCCGCGCGGCCAGCCGGGCGCCGTGCGAGACCAGCTCCATCAGCCGGGCGATGGCCGTGTTGTAGTGCAGCGCCGCCACGTCGGCCCGGACCACGGTGATGGTCTGGTGCAGCCGCCGCCGCGTGTCCCCGTCCAGCGACTCGTCCGGCGACCCCTCGCTGACCCGCAACTCCCCGGTGGCCTCGTCGATGATGCTGCGCCACAGCCGTTGCAGGAACCGGTGCACGCCGATGATGTCGCCGGTCTGCCAGGGCCGGTCGGCGTCCAGCGGGCCGGTGGCCATCTCGTACAGGCGCAGCGTGTCGGCCCCGTAGGCGTCGTAGATGTCATCCGGGCTGACGCTGTTCTTCAGGCTCTTGCCCATTTTTCCCGAACGCCGGGTCACCGGCTGCCCGCGGAACGTGTACCCGTCCGCCTCGTGGTCGACCTCGGCCGCGGCCACGTACATGCCGCGCTGGTCGGTGAACGAGTCGGCCAGGATGTAGCCCTGGTTGACCAGCCGCTGGAACGGCTCCCGGGTCGCCACCTGGCCCAGGTCGTACAGGACCTTGTGCCAGAACCGGGCGTAGAGCAGGTGCAGCACGCCGTGCTCGACCCCGCCCACGTACAGCCCGACCCCGCCGTCCCCGTCGAACCGGGCCCCCGGCCCGCCAGCACTGCCCGGGACCATCCAGTACCGGTCGATGTCCGGGTCCACGAACCGCTGCCCGTTGGCCGGGTCCAGGTAGCGCAGGTAGTACCAGCAGGACCCGGCCCACTGCGGCATGGTGTTCAGCTCGCGCCGGTAGGCCCGCGGGCCGTCGCCCAGGTCGAGGGTGACCTCGGCCCAGCCGGTGGCCCGGGCCAGCGGCGGCACCGGCTCACTGTCGGCCCCGGCTGCGGCGGGCGGCCGGAAGTCGGTCATGTCCGGCAGCAGCACCGGCAGCTCCGACTCGGGCAGCGCGATCGGCCCGTGCTCGTCGTAGACGACCGGGAACGGCTCGCCCCAGTAGCGCTGGCGGGAGAACTGCCAGTCCCGCAGCCGGTAGGTCCGGGCCCGGCGCCCGTGGCCGGTCCGCTCCAGCCAGCCGACCGCCCCGGCCACGTCGCCCAGCCGGGCCGGGTCCACCGCCGCCACCGGCAGGCCCATCACCGCGGCGAAGTCGTGGTCGCGCTGGTCGTGGGCGGGCACCGCCATGATCGCGCCGGTGCCGTAGCTGGCCAGCACGTAGTCGGCCACGTAGACCGGGATCGCCGCGCCGGTGGCCGGGTTGAGCACCGATCGCCCGGTCGCCACCCCGGTCTTGCCCGCGGCCCCGCCGGTCCGCTGCCGGTCGCTCAGCCGGGCCGCGGCCTCGGTGTAGGCGGCCACCGGGTCCTGGGCCGGGGTCCCCGCCACCAGCGCCGTCACCAGCGGGTGCTCCGGGGCCAGCACCAGGTAGGTGGCCCCGGTCAGCGTGTCCGGCCGGGTCGTGAACACCTCGATGATGGCCGGATCGCCGGGGTCGGCACCGGAGCCGGAGCCCGGCCCGCGACCTTCGATATCGAATTGAACGAAGGCTCCGTCACTGGCTCCGATCCAGTTCCGCTGCCTCAGTTTGATCGACTCGGGCCAGTCCAGCGGGTCCAGGTCGGCCAGCAACCGCTCGGCCAGCGCGGTGATGCGCAGCATCCACTGCCGCAGCGGCCGCCGGTACACCGGGTAGTTGCCGATGTCGCTGCGGCCGTCCGGGGTGACCTCCTCGTTGGCCAGCACCGTGCCCAGCCCCGGGCACCAGTTGACCAGCTCCTCGGCCAGGTAGGCCAGCCGGTGGCCATCCACCAGGCGGCGCCGTTCCGGCTCCCCGAGCGAGGCCCAGGCCGCGCCCCCGAACGCGGCGGGCACCGGCCGGGCCCCGGACTCGAACTCGGCGATCAGCTCGGCGATGGGCCGGGCCCGCCCGGTCCGCTCGTCCACCCAGGAGTTGTAGATCTGCAGGAAGATCCACTGCGTCCAGCGGTAGAAGGCCGGGTCGGTGGTGGCCACCTCCCGCCGCGGGTCGTGCCCCAGGCCCAGCCGCCGCAGCTGGCGGCGCATGGCCGCCACGTTCAGCTCGGTGGTGACCTGCGGGTGCTGGCCGGTGTCGATCGCGTACTGCTCGGCGGGCAGCCCGAACGCGTCGTAGCCCAGCGCGTGCAGCACCGACCGGCCGTTCATCCGCTGGTAGCGGGCCAGCACGTCGGTGCCGATGTAGCCGAGCGGGTGACCCACGTGCAGCCCGGCCCCGCTCGGGTACGGGAACATGTCCAGCACGTAGAACGGCTCCCGGCCGGGCTCGAACCCGTCCGACAGCGGGCCGGCCGGGTTCGGGGTGTAGAACGTGCCCTCGGCCGCCCAGCGCTCCTGCCAGTGGCGTTCGATCCCGGCCGCCAGCCGCGGCCCGTACCGGAACGGCAGTTCGCCGCCGCCCGCGGCCTGCTCGCTCACGACGGCCCGCTCTCGCCCCCGGTCCCCGTGAGGGTGGCCAGCAGGTCGTTGAGCCGGGTCACGAACGCGGCCGGGTCGTCGATCCGGGCCCCCAGGGTCAGCACCGCCTGGCTGTAGAGCACGTGCGCCCAGTCGCCCAGCTCGCGGGTCGTCCAGCCGGGAGTTGAGCCGTTCCACCAGCGGGTGCTGCGGGTTGATCTCCAGCACCGGCTGGCTCGGCACCCCTGAGCCGCGCAGCCGCCGGGCCAGGTTCATCTCGATGTCCGGCTCGTTGGCCACGATGCAGGCGGGCGAGCTGGTCAGCCGGCTGGTCACCCGCACGTCGAACACCTCGTCCCCCAGCAGCTCCTTGAGCTTGCCGGTCAGCCCGGCGAACTCGGTGGTGGCCTTCTCGGCGGCCTGCTTCTCGGCCTCGTCCTCCAGCCCGCCGAGGTCGGCCAGGCCCTGGGCCACCGACTGCAGCCGCTTGCCGTCGAACTCGGGCAGGTTGGTCACCACCCAGCTGTCCACGGCCTCGCTCAGCAGCAGCACCTCGACCCCCTTGGACCGGAACGCCTCCAGGTGCGGGCTGCTGGCCGCGGCCGGGCCCGGGGCCAGCAGGTAGTAGATCTTGTCCTGGCCGTCCTTCATCCGCCCCGCGTACTCGGGCAGCGACACGCTGGCCTGCCCGGCCGAGGCGGTGGTGGTGAACCGGAGCAGCTTGGCGATCTCGTCCCGGTTGGCGAAGTCCTCGGCCACGCCTTCCTTCATCACCTGGCCGAACAGCGACCAGAACGTGGCGTACTTCTCCGGCTCCCTGGTGGCCAGGTCGGCCAGCAGCTTGAGGATGCGCTTGACCGCGGTGGACCGGATGTGGCTGACCGCCCGGCTGCCCTGCAGCAGCTCGCGGGACACGTTCAGCGGCAGGTCACCGGAGTCGATGACGCCGCGGATGAACCGCAGGTACTGCGGCATCAGCTGGCCGCCCGAGTCCTCCAGGATGAACACCCGCCGGACGTGCAGCTTGACCCCGCGCCCGGAGTCCGGGATCCACAGGTCGTAGGGCGCGCTGCCCGGGATGAACAGCAGCAGCGTGTACTCGAAGGTGCCCTCGATCTTGCTGTGCAGCCAGGCCAGCGGGTCGCTGAAGTCGCCGCTGATGTGCTTGTAGAAGTCCTGGTACTCGGCGTCGGTGATCTCGCTCTTGGACCGCGTCCACAGCGCCGAGGCCTGGTTGACCGGCTCCTCGGCGCCCCCGTCCTCGGCGTTCCCGAGGTAGATGGGCAGGCTGATGTGGTCGGAGTACTTGCTGATGATCGCGCGCAGCCGGTACTCGTTCAGCAGGTCGTCTTCGCCCTCGCGCAGGTGCAGCTCGACGCTGGTGCCCCGCTCCGGCACCTCGGCCGCCTGCAGGGTGTAGGCGCCCCGGCCGTCCGACTCCCAGCGCACCCCGGCGCCGGCGTCGGCGCCGGCCCGGCGGGTGGTGAGCACGACCCGGTCGGCCACGATGAAGGCCGAGTAGAACCCCACCCCGAACTGGCCGATCAGCGAGGCGTCCTTGCGCTGGTCCCCGGTCAGCGCGTGCAGGAACTCCCGGGTCCCGGACTTGGCGATGGTGCCGATGTGCTCGATGACCTCGTCCCGGCTCATCCCGATGCCGTGGTCGGCGATGGTGATGGTGCGGGCCTCGGGGTCGAAGCTGACCCGGATGTCCAGCGGCCCCTCCGGGGTCTCGCCCTGGCCCATCAGCTCCAGCCGCAGCCGGTCGGTGGCGTCGGACGCGTTGGAGATCAGCTCCCGCAGGAAGATCTCCTTGTTGCTGTACAGCGAGTGGATCATCAGATCGAGGATCTGGACCACCTCGGCCTGGAAGCTGTAGCTCTCCTGGTCCGCCTGCGCCGTCATCGTTTCGCTCTGCCTTCCGGGGATAGCGTGGGTGCCGGACCCAGTTTCTCAGTTCCTGAGGGTGGCACCATGGCCTATTCCGACGATCTGGCCGAGACTCCTGGCGGGCGGCTCCGGCACCTGCTGGCCGCAGGGCAGCTGATCGTGGCCCCGGGCGTGTTCGACGGCATCTCCGCCCACCTGGTCCGGTCCATGGGCTTCCGGGCCGCCTACCTGACCGGGGCCGGCACCGCCGCGTCGGGGTTCGGCCTGCCCGACATCGGCCTGGTCACCGGGTCCGAGATGGCCGAACGGGCCGCCATGATGGCCGACGCCGTCGGCGACCTCCCGCTGATCGCCGACGCCGACACCGGCTACGGCGCGCCCATCAACGTGGTCCGCACCGTGCGCGCCTACGAGAAGGCCGGCGTGGCCGCCATCCAGCTCGAGGATCAGACCTTCCCCAAGCGCTGCGGGCACCTCCCGGACAAGGAGGTCATCAGCCAGGCCGAGTTCTGCGCCAAGCTGGCCGCGGCCCTGGACACCCGGACCGACGCGCTGATCGTGGCCCGCACCGATGCCCGGGCCGTGCTCGGGCTGGACGCCGCCATCGAGCGGGCCAACGCCTACGCCCAGGCCGGCGCCGACATCATCTTCGTCGAGGCCCCCCGGACCGCGGCCGAGGTGGAACGCGTCGCCAAGGAGGTGGACGCCCCCCTGCTGATCAACCTGGTGGTGGACGGCCTGACCCCCGACGGCGGCCCCGAGTACCTGCAGAACCTGGGCTACGCCATCGCCATCCGCCCCGTCGACCTGTTCGGCGCGGCCGCCCACGCCATGATCGCCGCCCTGGAGAAGCTCGGCGGCACCCCGCCCGGCCAAGTCGGCCGCAGCCCCAGGGACCTGTTCCAGCTGGTCGGCCTGGAGGAGTGGCAAGCCCTCGGCGACGCCTTCCGGCCCTGACCCGGCTGCGGCCCCTGGCGCTGGCCCTCGACGCCGCCGCCTCCCCGCCTGCTAACATGCTCAAGCCCGCTCACGCTCGCGGACGACCTGGTCATCACCCGGATGGGATTCGGCGCCATGCAACTGGCCGGGCCGGGCGTCTTCGGTCCGCCGAACGACCGGAACCAGGCCCTCGCCGTCCTGCGCGAGGCCGTGGACCTGGGTATCACCCACATCGACACCAGCGACTTCAGGCGCAGGCCATCGCGCCCGTGGTCACCGTGCAGAACCTCTACAACCTGGCCCGCCGGGCCGACGACGCCCTGGTCGACCGGTGCGCGGCCGAGAACATCGCCTACGCGGCCTTCTTCCCGCTCGGCGGGTTCAGCCCGCTCCAGCCGGCGCACGCTGACCACCGTGGCCGAGGGCGTGGGCGCGACGCCGCGCCAGGCCCCGTCAGCTGCCAGCCGACCCGGCCTGCCGCAGGTGGCTGCGCTGCCCGTCATGGTCGAAAATCCCGATGATCTCGGCCGGCCCACCGTCGGCCCCGAACCCGTGCGGGATCATCGTCGAGAACTCGGCGGCCTGCCCGCGTTCGACCCGGACCACGCGCTCGCCCAGGAACAGGATCACGGTGCCGGACAGGACCGTGAACCAGTCCCGGCCCGGATGGGCCCGCAGCTCGTCCCGCCGGACCTCGGCGGGCGGCCGGGTGATCCGCATCTTGGCCACGGTCGTGCCCCCCGGGCCGTCCTGGTGGCTCACCATCCACGTGGTCACGCCCCGGCTCTCGTCGTGCTGCGGCCGGATGACCACGTCGTCGTCGGCCGACTCGACCAGCTGATCGATGCTGGTGCCCAGGGCCCGCGCGATCGCGGTCAGCTGGTCCAGGCTGATCCGCCGGTGCCCGGTCTCGATCCGGCTCAGCGTGGACGGGCTCAGGTAACAGCGGGCGGCCAGGTCGTCCAGGGACCAGCCCAGCGCCACCCGCAGTCCCCGGATCCGCGCGCGGACCAGCCGGTCGAGCTCCCCGTCTTGCGTCATACGCAACACAGTATGTCAATGGCGCATTTTCATATCTAAGGTTGGTCCCATGAGTCACCACCACCCCGGGCGCCCGGCCCCGCCCAGCCGCCCCCGGCCACGGCCCACGACCACGGGCCGCCCCCGGCCCCGGGGACCACGATCACGACGACGAGGCCCTCACCGAGCTGCTCGACCTGGACGGCGAGGTCCTGCGCGACTACCTGGACCAGGCCACCGCCTGGATCGCGGCCACGGCGCAGCCCCCGGTCACCCGCATCATCGACCTGGGCGCCGGCACCGGGACCGGCACCTTCGCCCTGCTCCGCCGCTTCCCCGACGCCTACGTCACCGCCGTCGACCTGGACTCCCGCCGCCTGGAACGCGTCCAGGCCCGGGCCCGCGACCTGCACCTGGCCCACCGCGTCGGCACCGTCGCCACCGACCTCGACCAGCCCTGGCCCGACCTCGGCCCGGCCGACCTGGTCTGGGCCTCGATGGCCCTGCACCACGTGGCCGACCCGGCCCGGACGCTGACCCAGATTCTGGGCCTGCTCCGCCCCGGCGGCGCCCTGGTCGTCGCCGAGACGAGCGCCCTGGAGTCCTTCCCCCGCTTCCTGCCCGCCGAGGTGAGCGTGGCCGGCGCCGCCCCCGGCCTGGAAGACCGCGTGCACCAGCTCCTGGCCAGCCTCCTGTCCGACGAGGTCCCCGAGCTCGGCGCCGACTGGGGCTCCCGCCTGGCCGCCGCCGGTTTCGAGGTCGCCGCCGGCCAGGCCTTCCACGTCGCCCTGGCGGCGCCCCTCCCGGCCCAGGCCGGCCGCTACGCCCAGCTGACCCTGGACCGCCTGCGCACCGGCCTCGGGGATCGCCTGGCTCCCGAGGACCAGGACGCCCTCGCCACCCTGGTCGCGCGAGGGCCCGGCCAGCGTCCTCCACCGCCCCGACCTCACCGTCCGCGCCACCCGCCTCACCTGGCTCGCCCGCCGCCCCTGAGCTCGGTCCTGAGCTGCCCGCGCGCCCAGAGCTGCCCGCTCAACGACGACGGCGGCACGATCACCAGCTACGGGGCCCAGGTCGACTTCAAGGCCAGGACAGGGCCGCCGGTATCCCGCCTGGCCAGTTCGACATGTTCAACCTGCCGGTCGGCACGTTCCCCACGGTGCCGAGCCCGAGGCAGCCAGACCCGGTCCTGCAACTGGCTGAGCCTCACCCTGCACCAGGGAACCAGGGACGGCTCCGACGTGGGCCAGCCGGGCCGCGGTCGCCCCGGCTGCCGGGGGTCTGGACGCCGGGAATTCAGGACCCGCCGGACGACCCGTACTGGATCGGCACCTTGATCGTCTGCGCCTTGATCCAGCGCGAGCCGGCCAGCCGCCAGACGGTCAGCGTGCCGCCGGTCCCGGCCAGCGCCTGCGCCGGACCGCCCGCGGGCAGGGCCAGCGCCACCGCCCGCCCGGTGGGCAGGGCCGGCAGGGTACGCCACGCCGCGCCCGGACCGGTGACCGTCTGTGCCCGCCTGCCCGCCGTGATGACGGCGAGGTCGTTGTTTTTACCGAAGGTCACGGATTGGGGTCCGGCCGAGCCGGTATTCAGCACACCGGACCGGCTCCAGGAGCCGTCCGCTCCCCGCCAGGCCGCGACCAGGCTGGTTCCGGCCTGGAGGACGGCCACGTCGCCGGTGGGAGTCCGGGCCAGCCGCACCACCTGCACGGGCTGGCCGAGCAGGGCAGCCGGCAGCGTGGGCGCGTCCGCCCGCCAGCCGGACCCGGTCCGGGCGAAGATCCCCACCGTGCCCGGGTCGGAACAGGACCCCGCCACCAGCGGCGTCCCCGTCGGCGTGTAACCCACCGCCGTCACCGCCGTCAGCCCGCACGAGGTCGCCGCGGCCAGGGCGTTCTTGGAGGTCAGGGTGGACCAGGCGACACCACGCGGGGCCAGGACGCTGACCGTATTGTCCTGGCCGTCCGCGATGAGGTGACCATCCGGCGCGGCGGCCAGGGCGTCCGGGTGCCCGGCCAGCCCGGTCTGCGGCGCGCTGGTCGTCCAGCTCCGGCCCCCGTCGGCGGTGCCGGTGACGGGGGAGAAGGTCAGGTCGATGCTGGGCCGGATCCCGGCCGTCAGCGTGGCCCCGTGGGGGGCCAGGACGAGGGCGCCGTTGGTGGCCACGTCCGGCGGGGTGTGCAGCGCCCAGCGGGTGCTGGCCGGCCGGGCGGCTGAACAGCTCCCAGAACTGGTTCGGCCCGGCCGCCGCCCCCATCGGCAGCGTGGCCCAGGTGGCCCCGGTGGTCGCGGTCGAGGTCACCATCGATACCGGAGCCGGGGTGGCGGCCTCGGCCGCCTGGTGCGCGGGCGCCGTGGGCGCCGCGCTCCCCCGCAGGCCGTCGGTCAGCCCGGCCACCCCACGCGGCCAGCGCCCCCCGGCCACCACCCGCCCGGCCCTCACGAGGCGGCCAGGGTCTTGCTGGCCGCCTCGGCCAGTTCGGTGGCGAACGAGGACTCGGTGGCGGCCGTGCCCGGGCCCGGGTCCATGTCCAGTTCCTCGGTCAGCTGGCCCTGCTTGCTGATCACGTAGGCGATGTCGCTGTGGCCGAGCATGGCCCCGGCCGGCAGGGTCTCGGCGGGCACGCCGTACTCCTTGTAGACCTGGCGCAGGATGGCCGGGTTGTCGCTGGACAGGTACTCCCAGTTCGGCGTGCTGGCCAGACCTTCCTGCCGGTCGAACGCCTGGATATAAGCGGCCTGGTGGTACAGCGGGTTGTTGTTGACCGCGACCAGCTTCACGTGCGGGTTGTGCTCGCCCAGCATCCGGCCCGCCTGCCGGAACTCCTGCGCGATCAGCGGGCAGTCGGACACGCACACCGGGTCCAGGAACGTCAGCAGCACCACCTGGCCGCGCAGGCTGGACAGCGAGACCTGGCGGCCGTGCTGGTCGGTCAGGGTGAAGTCGCCGGCCGCGATGTTGATCGGGCTGCTGCCGCCGTCGAGCGACTCGGCCAGGATCGGGCTGGCGGCCGGGCTGGCCTGGGCGGTGGCCAGCGGGACCACACCGAGCACGATGACGCCCAGCGCGCCCGCCGAGACCATGCCGCCGAAGCTGGCCGTGCGCAGCCGGGCCCGCCAGGCCCAGGCCGGCCGCGGTTCCGCCGCGGCCTCCGGCGCCGCGGCCAGGGCCAGGTACCCGGTCACGGCGACCAGGCCGAACGGGATCATGCTGTTCGGGTCGGTGCCCAGGCCACCGAAGAAGCCCAGGTCCTGGATGAGCACCCAGGCCACGAAGCAGACGGCCAGGAACGCCCCCACCGCCGGCCGGGCCAGGTCCCGGCGCCCGGTCACCCCGGCGGCCAGGAAGGCCAGCGCCAGCGCGCCCATGACGATCACCGCGACCAGGTTGACGACCAGGCCGTGGGACCGGGTCAGCGTGGCGAACCCGGACACCAGGGACCCCGTGGCCGGCGGCTGCGAGGTCACCGCCATCGACTGCACCATGCCCGCCAGCGTGCTGCCGTTCCAGAAGCCGCGCCCGGGCCAGGCCTGCAGCACGGTCATCCCGGCCAGGAACACGCCCAGCCCGGCCAGCAGGCCCCGGCCCAGCCGAGGGCCCAGCCGGGGGCCCAGCCAGGCCCGGGCCGGGAGGGCCAGCAGCGCGCCCGCCGCCACGTACACCAGGGCCGCCCCCGGCGCCCCGAACAGCCAGGTCAGGCCGGGAGCGAAGATGCCGCCGAACGACTCGCCGAACACCCACACCACCAGGCCCCAGGCCACGCTGGCCAGCCCGGCCAGCCGGGCGGCCAGACCGCGCGGGGCGGCCAGCAGCCACAGCCCGATGCCGACCTGGATCCACACCGCGGCCGCGGCCGCCTGCACCGGGTGGTACGACCAGGCCGTCCCGGCCCAGTTGACCAGGACCTGCACCCAGTGCGGGGAGGTGCTGGCCCCGGGCTCGATGACCTGGGACGGCAGGCCCGCCGCCATGCCCGGCTGGGCCTGGAGCAGGCCGTCCAGCAGCCACAGCAGCCCGAACCCGATGCGGAGCACCCGGTGGGCCCGGGGCTCCGGGGCCGTCGCCGCGGCCGGCGTACCCCCGGGACCGGCCGGGCCGCGCAGGCCGACCCAGGCCACCGACAGCAGCGCGAAGATGGCCAGCGCGATCAGCCCCTGGTGCAGCAGGGCGGCGCGGAACGCGCTGACCACCACGGGATCGTGGATGTTCAGCCCGTTGTTCATCCCGGGCATGGCGCCCCTCCGGGTCGGGGTCTGGTCCGGTCAGCCTACTGCTACGAGTTGTAGTACGACTGGCGGTAGGAATCTTCGTGGAGGCGCCGGTGAACTCGCGCGCGTGGCGCGTCGCCCCCGCCCTGGCCGGCCTGCTGCTGGCGGCCGGCTGTGGCGGCAGCTCGGCCCCCGCCGCCTCCGGCCACGGCCCCGAGGTCACCGTCCTGACCGGCCACATCAACGGCGTGGGCCAGGTCCTGGTCACGGCCAAGGGCTACGCGCTGTACATGTTCGAGCCCGATCAGCAGCGCTCGGTGACCTGCACCGGAGCCTGCGCGGGCAGCTGGCCGCCGGTCAAGGTCCCGGACGGCGGCTCGCCCGCGGCCGGGGCCGGGGTGGACGGCCAGCTGCTGGGCAGCGACCCCGACCCCGAAGGCGGTCAGGTCCTCACCTACAACGGCTGGCCGCTGTACACCTACACCGGTGACGTCGAGCCCGCCCAGGCCACCGGCCAGGCCATCGACCTCAGCGGCGGCGAGTGGTACGTCCTGCGCCCCGACGGCACCCCCCTCAAGCCCACTCCCATGAGGCCACTCCCAGAACTGACGCGCCGACCGCCCACCGCCGACAGCGACCTGGCCGCAGGCGCGGCCACACCGGCGCGACTGCCACCAGCGGCCGCCCGCGCCCACCCCGAACCGCCTCCCGCCCGACGACGACCTCATGCGCGAGCACGGCGTGCTCAAGCGGGCACTCTTGTGCTACCGGGCCATGACCGCCAGGTCCAGGCGCGGCCACCCGCTACCCGGCGCACGTACAGGACGCCGCGCTGGTCATCCACGACTTCATCGAAGGCTTCCACGAAGGTCTCGAAGAGGGCTACGTGTTCCCGCGCCTGCGCTCGGCCGGCCAGGAGACCGGCACGGTCAGCACGCTGCTGATCCAGCACGCCCGGGGCCGGGTCATCACCCAGTACCTGCTGGCCCAGGCGGCCCCGGCCACGACCGGGCCGGGCGGCACCCTCAGCGCGGACACCAGCGCCAGGATCTCCGGGGCCATGCAAGCCTTCGTCCGCATGTACGAGCCGCACGAGGCCCGCGAGGACACAGTGGTGTTCCCGGCCTTCCGGCGGGTCGTCCCGGCCCAGGAGTTCGCCGACCTCGGGCGGCACTTCGCCGACCTGGAACAGCAGCAGTTCGGCCGGGACGAGTTCACCGCCATGGTCGCCCGCATCACCGCCATCGAGCAGGCCCTGGGCATCGACGACCTCAGCCAGTTCACCCCCTCGGTCACCCCCTACCTCCCGGCCTGACCGGGCCACCCCTTCCCGGCCTGACCGTCCCGCCCGGCAGAACCTGACCCACCCCGGGCCCCTTATTGCGAATAGTTCGCAACTGCTAGGCTTTCTCCGAAGTCAGGATCGAGGTCCCCGGCGGAAGGCGACGCGTACATGGCGGCGATGGCCCTGCAGCTCCAGCGGATCCGGAACGGCCTGACCCCCAGCGAGTGGGCCCGCACCGGCGTCATGGTGGCCGTGATCGTCACCCTGCACGTGGCCGGGTTCGCCATGCTGGCCGCCGCGGTCAGCGGGCACTACCGCATCACCGGCACCGAGGCGTTCGGCTTCGGCACCGGCGCCCTGGCCTACACGCTGGGCATGCGGCACGCGTTCGACGCCGACCACATCGCCGCCATCGACAACACCACCCGCAAGCTGGTCAACGACGGCGAGCGCCCGCTGAGCGTGGGCTTCTTCTTCTCCCTGGGCCACTCCAGCGTGGTGTTCGTGCTGGCCGTGCTGCTGAACTTCGGCATCCGGGCCCTGGACTCCCAGGTCAAGAACGACGGCTCGGGCCTGCACAACGTCACCGGCATCATCGGCACCGGGGTGTCGGGGACGTTCCTGTACGTCATCGCCGGGCTGAACATCGTCATCCTGGCCGGCATCGTCAAGGTGTTCCGGGAGATGCGCTCGGGCCGCTACAACGACGAGGAACTCGAAGCCCAGCTGAACAAGCGCGGCCTGATGAACCGGTTCTTCGGCCCGCTCGGCCGCCGGATCGACGCCCCCTGGAAGATGTACCCGCTCGGCATCCTGTTCGGCCTGGGCTTCGACACCGCCACCGAAGTCGCGCTGCTGGTGCTGGCGGGCACGGCCGTGGTCTCCGGACTGCCGTTCTACGCGATCTTGTCGCTGCCGATCCTGTTCGCCGCGGGTATGTGCCTGTTCGACACGGCCGACGGCTGCTTCATGAACTTCGCCTACGACTGGGCCTTCGCCAACCCGGTCCGCAAGGTCTTCTACAACCTGACCATCACCGGGCTGTCGGTGTTCGTGGCCTTCTTCATCGGCACCATCGAGATCCTGGGCCTGGTCGGGTCCGAGTACCACCTGACCGGCGGCTTCTGGTCGTTCATGGCCGCCTTCGACATCAACAAGGCCGGCTTCGTGATCGTGGGCATCTTCATCGTGACCTGGATCGTCGCCCTGGCCATCTGGCGCTTCGGCAAGCTCGAGCAGAAGTGGGACCTCGGCTCAGGGGGTGCCGGGGGCGCTCACGGCCGCGCTGACTGACAGCTTCCCGGCGTGCCGGAACGTCAGCACCAGCGGCACGCTGGCCCGGGTCTCGTAGGGGACCGGGTTCTCCAGGATCACGTCGTCGCCCAACGGCGTCAGCCGCAGCGTGCCGTGCGCGGGCACGGTCAGCTCGCGGACCACGGTGCGCGGGCCGCCCACCGCCTGGCGTTCGGTCAGCTCGATCCGCCCGGCGGCCGGGCTGCTCACCGCGGTCAGCTGGTCGGGCTGCCCGGTCAGGTTGCGGATGGTCAGGTACAGGGCCGCCGAGTGCACCGCGGCGGCCGAGGACGCGGTGTAGCCCCGGGCCGGGATGGCCGCCTGGCTGACCTGCAGGCGGACCCGGTGGATGGTCCCGGCCCCGCCGGTGGCCACCCAGGCCACCAGCAGGCCGGTCAGCACCACCGCGCACCCGGCCGGGATCGCCGCCGCCCGCACCAGGTCGCTCAGCCAGGACGACCTCGCCGCCGCCCTGGCCGGCCGGGTCAGGGTCGTGCTCACCGGTCCGCCGCCGGGCGCTTGGGCCGGAACCGCCGGATCTGCAGGCTGTTGCCGCTGACCACCAGCGAGCTGACCGACATGGCCAGCCCGGCGATGAGCGGGTTCAGGAAACCCAGCGCGGCCATCGGGATCGCGATCACGTTGTAGCCGAAGGCCCAGGCCAGGTTGGCCCGGATCACCGACAGCGTCACCCGGGCCAGCACCAGCGCGTCGGCGATGGCGTGCGGGTCGCTGCTGACCAGGGTCAGGTCGGCCGCGCCGATGGCCGCGTCGGTACCGGTGCCGGTGGCCAGGCCCAGGTCGGCCTGGGCCAGCGCGGCCGCGTCGTTGACCCCGTCGCCGACCATGGCCACCTGCAGTCCGTCGCCCTGCAGGCCCCGGATGACGGAGGCCTTCTCTTCGGGCCGGACCCGGGCCAGCACGTTTTCGGGGGCGATCCGCAGCTGGGCCGCGACCGCCTGGGCCGCCCGCTCGCTGTCCCCGGTCAGCAGGGCCACCCGGATCCCCATCCGCTGGATCCGGGCCACCGCCTCGGCCGCGCCCGGCCGCAACGTGTCCGCCAGCACCAGCACGGCCTGAGCCTCGTCCCGGTCAGCCCCGCTGTCCCAGGCGGCCAGCACCGCGGTCTGGCCCTCGGTCCCGGCGTCCGCCACGGCCTGGCGCAGGACGGGGGACACCGGCCGTGACCTTCGATCAAAAAAATCGAGGCTGCCGACGGTGACGACCCGGTCATCGACGATGCCGCGCACCCCCGAGCCCGGCCAGGACTCGAACCCGGTGGCCGGGCGCAACCCGCCCAGCCGGGCCGCGGCCTCGCGGGCGATGGCCAGCCCGATCGGGTGCTCAGAGCTGTCCTCGACCGCCCCGGCCCGCCGGAGAGCTTCGTCTTCCCCGACCCCGGGCACGGTGGTGACCGCCACCAGCCGCATGCTGCCGGTGGTCACGGTCCCGGTCTTGTCCAGGACCACCATCTGCACCCAGCGGGCCGCCTCCAGGGCCCGGGCGCTCTTGACCAGGATGCCCAGTTCGGCGCCGCGGCCGACCGCGGCCAGCAGGGCCATCGGGGTGGCCAGGCCGAGCGCGCACGGGCAGGCCACCACCAGCACCGCGACCGCGGCGCCCCCGGCGGCGCTGCCACCCACCCCGGCGCCCAGCCAGAACCCCAGCGTGACCACGGCCAGCGTGATCACGCAGGGGACGAAGATCGCGGCGATCCGGTCGGCCAGCCGCTGGGCCGACGCCTTGGTGCTCTGGGCCTCGCCGACCAGCCGGGTGATCTGGGCCAGCAGGGTGTCCCCGCCGACCCGGGTGGCCCGCACCACCAGCCGGCCGCTCATGTTCAAGGTGGCCCCGGTCACTTCGTCACCCGGGCCGACCTCGGCCGGGGTGGCCTCCCCGGTCACCAGCGAGGCGTCCACCGCCGAGCGGCCCTCGGTGACCACGCCGTCGGTGGCGATCTTCTCCCCGGGCCGGACCACGAACCGCTCATCGGCGGCCAGGGTCTCCACCGGCACCCGCTGCTCGGTACCGTCCCGCAGCACGGCCACGGTCTTGGCCGCCATCCCGGCCAGCGCGGTCAGCGCCGCCCCCGACCGCGCGCGGGCCCGGGCCTCCAGGTAGCGCCCGGTCAGCACCGCGGCCGGGACCCCGGCGGCCACGTCGAAGTACAGCGGATGCTGCCCGGACAGGAACGAGGTGAAGGCGAACCCCATCGACATCGACGCGGTGTCGGCGCCGGTCAGCAGGCCGTACAGCGACCAGCCGAACGACACCACGACCGCCATGCTGACCAGCGTGTCCATGGTGGCCGCGCCGTGACCCAGGCCGGCCCAGGCGGTGCGGTGCAGCGGCCACGCGCCCCAGACCGCGACCGGCGCGGCCAGCAGCAGGCTGACCCAGGGCCAGCCGGTGAACTGGGCCGCGGGCACCATGGCCAGCACGATCACGGCCAGGGCCAGCGGCACGCACACGGCCAGCCGCCGGCCCAGGTCCCGGGTTTCGGCGTCGGGGGCACCCGGGTCCGCCGGGCCGGGGTCGGGGGCGGCGGCGCCGTAACCGACCGATTCGATGACCCCGATCAGCTCGCCGGGTTCGCGGCCGCCCACGGAGGCGAAGTAGGCCCGGCCGGTGGCGTAGTTGACGGTGGCGTCGACCCCGTCCAGCTTGTTCAGCCGCCGTTCGATCCGGGCCGCGCAGGCGCCGCAGCTCATCCCGGTCACGACCAGCTCGGCCTGCAGCCGGTCCGCCGTGACATCGCTCACAGTGTTTCCCGCTCGCTCACGGCATCCCGCCCATGTGGGCCGGGACCGGGCTGGACGGGCTCGAAGGCGCCCGGCCGGGAGCGACCGGCCCGATCCGGGCCCCGGCCGCGTAGGCACCCCCGAACACCACGGCCAGCAGCAGCAGAAAGCCGCAAAGCTTCGCCGCCGGGCTCACTGGATCGTCACCGTCCTATCATGGCCGCGTGCCCGTCACCCTGCGCACGCACCCCACCGCCACCAGCCGGGAGATTGATCTCTCCGTGCAGGGTATGACCTGCGCCGCCTGTGCCGTGCGCGTGCAGAAGAAACTCGGCAAGCTGGACGGAGTCACCGCCGCGGTCAACTACGCCACCGGCACCGCCCGGGTCACCGCGCCCGCCCGCCTCCCGGTCGAAGCGCTGACCGGGGCCGTGGCCGCGGCCGGCTACTCGGCCCGGCCCGTCGCCGACGTGGACGCCGACACCGACGCGGCCCGGCACGCCACCTACCTGTGGCACCGGCTGATCGTGGCCCTGGTCTTCTTCGTCCCGCTGACCGACCTGTCCCTGACCCTGTCGCTGATCCCGTCGGTGCGGTTCCCCGGCTGGCAGTACGCCCTGGTCGCCTGCGCGGCGCCGGTGGCGCTGTGGTCGGCCTGGCCGTTCCACCGGGCCGCCCTGGCCAACCTCCGGCACGGCACGCTGACCATGGACACCCTGGTGTCGCTGGGGGTCGCCGCGGCCTGCGGCTGGTCGGTGTGGGCCATGTTCGCGCTCGACCGGCGGACCGGCGGCCAGAGCGGGCTGCACCAGCTGACCCGCGGGTCCGGCGGCGGCATCTACCTGGAGGTGGCGGCCACCGTCACCACGTTCCTGCTGGCCGGACGGCTGTATGAGGCGCGGGCCCGGCGCAGCGCGGGCGCGGCCATGCGCGAGCTGGCCTCCTCCGGGGCCAAGGACGTCTGCCTGCTCGACCCGGATGGAACGGAACGCTTCGTTCCCGTGGGCCAGCTCACGCCGGGGGACATGTTCGTGGTGCGCCCGGGGGAGACCATCGCCGCCGACGGCGAGGTCCTGTTCGGGCAGACCGCGGTGGACCGGAGCACGATGACCGGCGAGTCGGTGCCGGCCGAGACCGTCGCGGGCGACGCGGTGATCGGCGGCACCGTGGTGCTGACCGGCCGCCTGGTCGTCCGGGCCCGCCGCGTCGGCGCCGACACCCAGCTGGCCCAGCTGGTCCGCCTGGTCGAGCAGGCCCAGGCCCAGAAGGCCGCCATCCAGCGGCTGGCCGACCGGATCAGCGGGGTGTTCGTCCCGGCCGTGCTGGCCTGCGCGGCGCTGACCCTGGCCGGCTGGCTGCTGGCCGGCGCGGCGGCCGGTCACGCGGTCAGCGCCGCCCTGGCCGTGCTGATCATCGCCTGCCCGTGCGCGCTGGGCCTGGCCACCCCGGCCGCCCTGGTCGCGGCCTGCGGCCGGGGCGCCCAGCTCGGCATCTTCGTCAAGGGCTACCAGGCCCTGGAGTCGTCCCGCCGCCTCGACACCGTGGTCCTGGACAAGACCGGGACCGTCACCACCGGCCAGCTGACCCTGGCCCACGTCCAGCCCGCCGGCGGCGTCGACGAGCGCGACCTCCTCCGGATGGCGGGCGCGGTTGAGCAGGCGTCCGAACACGCCGTCGCCGCCGCCATCGTCGCCGCCGCCACAGAAGACGCGGCCGCCACAAGAGGCGCCGCCGCCACAAGAAGCGTCGCCGCCACAGAAAGCACACGCGCCACTTCAGTCACTTCAGCCACTGGCGACCCAGCCCCCGGCCGGCCGCCGAACGTTTCCGCGCCCTCCCCGGCCTGGGCGCCAGCGGCGTCGTCGAGGGCCACGACGTCATTGTCGGCCGCTCCCGCCTGTTCACCGAGCGCGGCCTGACCGTCCCCGCCCACCTGGCCGATGCCCTCCGCGTCTGGGAGCAGTCCGGCTGCACCACGGTCCTGGTCGCCTGGGACGGCGAGGTCCGCGGCGCCCTGGCCGTGACCGACACCGTGAAGCCGTCGGCCGCCCCGGCCGTGACCGCCCTGCGCCAACTCGGCCTGCACCCGATCCTCCTCACCGGTGACAACGAAGCCACCGCCCGCGCCGTCGCCGCCCAGATCGGCGTTGAGCAGGTCATCGCGGGCACGCTGCCGTCCGACAAGGCCGCGGTCATCGCCGCCCTGCAGGCCGGCGGGCACGCCGTGGCCATGGTCGGCGACGGCGTCAACGACGCCCCCGCGCTGGCCGCGGCCACCCTCGGGCTGGCCCTCGGCTCCGGCACCGACGTGGCCATGAGCGCGGCCGACCTGATCCTGCTCCGCGACGACCTGACCGTGGCCGCCGACGCCATCCGGCTGGCCCGCGGCACGTTCCGGACCATCCGGCACAACCTGGCCTGGGCCTTCGGCTACAACGTGGCCGCCCTGCCCCTGGCCGCGCTGGGCCTCCTCAACCCGATTGTGGCCTCGGCGGCCATGACCCTGTCGTCGGTGTTCGTGGTCTGGAACAGCCTCCGCCTGGGAAGGTTCCGGACTGTCCCTGGCTGACGTCATACTGAAGGTGACCTGCGAGGCCGGAGGGGCTGCATGCACGGGTACACCCACGACAAGGACAACTACCTCAAGCGGCTGCGCCGTATCGAAGGCCAGGTCCGCGGCCTGCAGCGCATGATCGAGGACGACAAGTACTGCATCGACATCCTGACCCAGGTGTCGGCGGCCACCAAGGCCCTGCAGGCGGTGGCCCTGGGCCTGCTCGAAGAGCACCTCAGCCACTGTGTCGCCGAAGCCGTGGCCGAGGGTGGCGACAGCGCCAACGAGAAGGTCAAAGAGGCCTCCGACGCCATCGCCCGCCTGGTCCGCTCCTGACGCGCGCGATCGGCCCGCCCGCCCCGCACTACGACGCAGTGTCGTAGTCTCGTCCCATGGCGACTACGACCTACCCCGTCACCGGCATGACCTGCGAGCACTGCGTCAACGCGGTGACCAGCGAGCTCGGTGGCCTGGACGGTGTCAGCCGCGTCACCGTCGACCTGGTCCCGGACGGGATCTCGCAGGTCACCGTGACCAGCGCCGCGCCGCTGGCTGAGCCCGCGGTGGCCGAGGCCCTCGACGAGGCCGGCGGCTACCTCATCAAGCCCTGACCGCCTCGGCCATGGCCTGGTCCAGCCGGCCGGACCGCGCCTCCTCGATGAGCACCGCGAACTGATCCGCGCTCATCTGCACCCGCTGCCCGAAGTCGTCGGTGATCACGATGGCCTTCTCCGGCGCCGCGTCATGATCGACGAACAGCTCGGGGCATCCGCAGCTGCACTGCCCGCACAGCAGCGCGAACCGGGTCATGTGTCCGTCCATTTTCCGCTCCATTCTCTGGCGATTCTGAACTGAGCGTCACATAGCGTTGACCGCTCGTCAACCGCTTGATTGGCCGATGCCTATATTGCCAATACCCCCCAACGGTTTGGCGGATACCCCGGACCCCTATCGAAAATACCGGCCGGGGGTTTATGGGGCATTCGTAAATCTGGAGAATGAGCTGACTTTCGAGGCTCTGAACTGGGGATATTCTGGCCAGGTAAAGATATGGGTACTGTTGCGTCAAGTCGTATTGCGCGACCTTTAACGGCCATCTACCGTTTTAGCTAAATTGGTGATCGCGTGCTGGGAATGACCTCCCGCTGTGCGCGGGCAGCCGGCTTTCGGCCGGACCCAAATCGGATGGCAGCCGTCACAAATCAGGAAGGCCAGGATGAGCGACGTCGCGGTAGCCGAGAGCCGGGCCGGATGGCGGGACCGGCTCGGCGCAGCTGAACAAGACCGGGCCGCCCCGGATGTGCGCCGGCTGCTGCAACTGGGGCTGGCCGCCATCTGGCTGCTGGACGGGGTGCTGCAGTACCAGTCCTTCATGTACACCAAGGCGTTCGCCCAGATGCTCGGCGCCACGGCCGCGGGCAACCCCGGGGTCATCGCCCACCCGATCACCTGGGATGCCCGCCTGGTCGGGCACCACCTGGTCCTGCTCAACACGGTGTTCGCCACCATCCAGCTGCTGCTGGGGCTGGGTATCGCCTGGCGGCCCACCGTCCGGGTCGCGCTGGCCGCCTCGATCGCCTGGTCGCTGGGGGTCTGGTGGTTCGGCGAAGGACTGGGTGGCGTGCTGAACGGCGGGGCCAGCCCGCTCAACGGCGCGCCGGGCGCGGTCATCCTCTACGCGCTGGCCGCGGTGCTGCTGTGGCCGGCCGACCGGTCCGGGACCGAGCCCGGCTTCACCGCGGCCCGGGCCGTCGGCGCCCCGGTCGCGCGGGCGCTGTGGCTGGTGCTGTGGGGCAGCCTGGCCTGGTTCGCGGTGGCGCCAGAGAACCGCGGCCCGCAGGACCTGCACGACATGATCGCGGGTATGGCCGACGGCCAGCCGGGCTGGCTGGCCGCCATCGAGCGCAACGCCGCTTCGCTGCTGGCCCACGAGGGCCTGGCCGCCTCCGTCGTCCTGGCCGTGGTGCTGGCCGTCATCGCCGTCGGCGTCTTCCTGCCCGCCCCGGTCTTCCGGGCGGTTCTCATCCTGGCCCTCGTGGTGGCCGCGTTCATCTGGGTCGTCGGCCAGGCGTTCGGGGAGATCATGGCGGGTGGCGCCACTGACCCCAACTCCGGTCCGCTGCTGGCCCTGCTGGCCCTGGCCTATTGGCCGCTACGCACGACGGCCCCCTCTGCTTCCGTGGCTCCCCGGCCGCTGGCTGACTACCGGACCGGAGGAACCCCGGCATGAGCATCCCCGCCTGGCTGCTGGACGTCTTCGCGGCCGTCATGCTGCTGGTCGCGGCGATCAGCGCCGTCCAGCTGGTCGCGGGCTACCCGTCCCGGTGGGCCCACGTGGACGCCGACATCACCGCCTCCCACTTGCTGATGGGTATCGCGATGGCCGGGATGCTGGTCGCGAGCCTGCAGACGCTGCCCGACGCCGCCTGGGAAGTGATCTTCGCGGTCATGACCGTCTGGTTCGCCTGGTCGGCGTGGCGGCGTGCGCCGGGGGCCGGTCTCGGCGCTCTGGCCGGTGGCCATTACGCACCGCATCTGGTGCACAGTGCGGCCATGCTGTACATGTACCTGGCCCTGGCCGCCCCCGCGAAGGGCAGCGGGATGGCCGGCATGGCTGGCATGGGCGGGACGGGCGGGATGGGGAACCTGCGCCTTCCGGTCCTGGCCTTCCTCTTCATCCTGCTGCTGGCCGCTTACACCGTGCGTGACCTGGACCGGTGGGCCGGCTCGGACGGCTACTTCCACGTGCTCCGCCACAACGTGGCCACAGCTGCCCCTGCCACTGCCCCTGCCGCCCCTGCCAGTGCCACGACCACGACCACGACCACCGCCACCGCCGGCCCGGCCCCGGTCCCGCCGCCCCCGGCGAGCGGCGCCACGGCCGGCGGTGGCCTGGCCACCGTGGCCCAGCCGGAGGCGGACCGCGACGCAGCATCCGCCGTCACCGCGCCCGATGGCGTGGCCGCGCTCATCTTCACGCCCGGGGTGGTCAAGGCCTGCCGGGTCGCCATGGGCGTCACCATGGCGTTCATGCTGGTCATCATGATTTAGTCCCGGCGTCCGCAGGGGTATGGCGCAAACCCCCCCGGCGGCGGCCCCATCCATCCCGGGGGCCACGGCAACATCATCGCGGCCCGTGCTCACCGTGAGCGACACCCGGGCCGGCCCCTGCTAGCCGACCGGCGGCTGCCCTAGGATGCCGGCATGACCGACGACGCCGCGATTTCCTACCAGGCCGTGCCCACCGGGGTTCCGGTGCTGACCAGCACCGGGCGGGAGATCGGCCCGCTTGAGCACGTGCTCCAGATCCCCGAGGAAGACCTGTTCGACGGCCTGGTGGTGGCCACCCCGGACGGCCTCCGGTTCGTCGACGCCGACCAGGTCCAGGTCATCACCGCGACCTACGTCCGCTCCACCCTGGACGACGACGCCGCCGGCCACCTGCCCGCCCCCGACGGAGAGCCCGTCTACCACGTCAACGCCCTCCAGGACACCGGCCAGTCCCTCGGTGACCGCCTCGGCCGCCTCTTCCGCCGCGCCCGCTGGCTCCCCGACGACGACCAGTAACCACCCCGCTGACCACGCCGGGTTCGGGAACACTTTGCTGCAGTATCTGCGGCAAAGCGTTCCCTAATCTCCAGGCCGCACCCCAGGCGCCCCACCAACCCCTGGCGCCAGCCCGCCCGACCCCCGCCTTCGTGGATAACGACGCTCCGTCGCAACGGGTGCGCTACGATCTCCCCGGTTAGGCAAGGCTCCTTAGTGGAGTGGTCGTGCGCGTCTCCCTGATCGGCTCGAAGGTGACCGACTCGGCGGTCTACGGGTCCCTGCCCGCGGCGGCCCGGATGGGGCTCGACCTCACCATCGTGACCGACCAGCCAGAAGCCCACCAGCGGGCCATCGCCACCGCCCGCGACGCGCGGCGGCCGGGCGCGATCGGGACCCGGATCGACCCGGGCGAGCCCGACGTCATCGGCGGCAACCCCTGGGACGTGCGCGACCTGGTCCCGCGGCTGGCCGCGCTGCCGCGGGCCGACGCGGTACTGACCAACTCCGACCACCTGCACTGCAAACCGCCCTGGCCGCGGACTACCCGGGGCGGCCGGGCAAGGACTGGCGGGCCGCCGCGCCCTGGGACATCGCACCCCGGGACATCGCGCCGTGACGGCCGGGACCGGCCCGGCCGCCGACGCCGACGCGACGCCGACGCCGACGCCGACGAGGCCGCCGGGCCAGACCCGGCGGCCGAGAACGATCTGGCCGTGGCGGTGCTCGACGCCCTGCTCCGGGAGAACTTCGCCGGCCTGGCCGCGAACATCGACGGCAACGAGACGGACCCCGTCCTGACCCTGCCCGGGCTGCCCGCTCTCCCGCTGGAACCGGACGGTTTCCTGACCGACTTCCGGATCCGCCGCCCGGCCCCGCTGATCACCCTGGCCGACGTCGACAAGATCCTGCGGACCCTGGCCGACCCCGAGGACCAGCCCGGCGTCGAACTCTTCGCCCACGAGTGCCGGGAAGCCCTGGCCGCCCACCACCTGCGTGACCAGGAGCGGCTCCGGGTCACCCGGGCCCTGCTCCGCCGGCAGCCCGCCGCCTGGTGCGGGGTGGCCGGTCAGCTCGGCTACGACACGCTGGCCGCGGTCGAGCCCCACCCGGCCTACCCCACGGCCGCGGCCCGGCCCGGCTTCACCGCCGACGACGCGCTGGACCACGCCCCCGAGTACCAGCCCGAGTTCCCGCTGAGCTGGGTGGCCCTGCCGCGGGAGGCCATCACGCGGCCGGCCGGTCCACCCCTTCCGGCCTGGTGGCCACGCCCGTCCGACGTGGGCCTCCCGGCCGCGCTGGACGGTGAGCACGAGCTGTTCCCGGTCCACCCGCTCACCGCCCGGCGGACCCTGGCCCGGGCGCTGACCGAGGCCGGGCTGCCGCCGGCCCGGCTGATGGCCCCGGGGTGCCGGCTCACGGTGACCCCCACCCTGTCCACCCGCACCGTGGCCGTGACCGGCCAGCCCGGGGTCCACCTCAAACTGCCCCTGCCCACCAGCACGCTGGGCCGGCTCAACCGGCGCGCGATCGTGCCCGGCACGCTGGCCGACGGGGCCCTGGTCCGCGCGATCATGGCCGGGATCGCCCCACCCAGCTTGCTGCTGGCCGACGAAAGCCGCTGGGCCCACGCGGGCCACCCGTTCCTGGGCTACCTGATGCGCCAGTTCCCGGACGGCCTGGACCGCTGCCGCGTGGTCCCGCTGGCGGCCCTGCTGGCCCCGCGCCCGGCCCTGCCCAGAACAGAGGGGCCCGGACCAGAGGGGCCCGGACCAGGGGAGCCCGGACAGCAGTGGCCCGCCCGGCCGGGCCGGGAGCTGGTCATCACGGGCCTGGCCCGCCAGCACGGCGACGGCACCGTGACCGGGCTGTTCCGCGACTACCTGGACCTGCTGTTCGGCCTGCAGGTCGGCCTGTTCGTCCGCTTCGGGATCGCGCTGGAGTCCGACCAGCAGAACGCCGCCCTGGTCCTGGACCCGGACCACCCCGGGCGTCCGCTCCGGCTGCTGGTCAAGGACTTCGACGGCGCCCTCCTCCACCACCAGCGGCTGGCCGCCGCCGTCCCGGAGGTGCCGGAGCCAGGCGCGTTCGCCGACCCGCGGCTGCTGACCGGCTCGGACGACGCCCTGGCCGACGTGTTCATCACCATCACCGTGCACCTGTGCGCGGGTGCGCTGGCCTTCGGCCTGGCCCGCGCGGGCCAGGCGCCGCTGCCGGTCCTGCTCAGCGAAGTCCGGGACGCCCTGGCCCGGGCCCTGCGGCAGTACCCCGGTCACCCGGCCGCCGAGGTGCTTCGCGCCCGCGTGCTCGACGCCGACCGGCTGCCCGGCCAGGCCATGCTGACCGCGGGCACGCTGCAGACCGAGGCGCGCAGCGGGGCCGCCGACATCAACAAGTTCTACGGCACCACCGGCCCCAACTACCTGAAAAGTGGGCCCCGGCCGACGGGCCGGGACTAGCGCCTGGCCCGGGTCGTCCACGCGGCGGCGGCGGGGGCGGTGCCCGTACCGCCGGCGTCCCGGCGGCTGGCCAGGATCCGGTCCACCGCGGAGTTCAAGTCGCCGTCGGCGTTGATGAAGCGGCGGACCACCACGATCAGGCAGGGGATGGCCCAGAAGTCCCCGCAGACCCACAGGATCCCGGCCCCGATCTGCTGGTCGGCCAGGGGTGGCAGCGTGACCCCGGCGATGTGGTTGTAGACCGGGTACCAGGAGGCCTGGGTGAGCAGGCCCATCGCCATGGCCAGGATCCACATGATCACGTTGGTGGCCGCCAGCGCCAGCGCCTGCGAGAGCGGAGGCATCCGCATCCGGAACGGGGGAGAGGGGATGAACTGCAGCCAGAACAGCACTCCCACCAGGAGGAAGCTGGAGTGCATCAGCCAGATGTGCACCAGCTGGTTGTTCTCCGCCAGGTCGAACAGGGCCGGGACATGCCAGGCCAGCATCACCACGTTGAACGCCGCCACCGAGACCCACGGCCGCAGCAGCCAGCCGGCCACGGCGCGCAGCGGCCGTGACCAGCCGCCGCGCAGCATTCCGGCGGTCGCGCTGCGGCCGGCGTGACCGGGTAGCGCGTCGAGCAGCGGCTGCCAGGGGGCCCCGGCCACGATCAGGGTCGGGGCCGCGAACATCAGCAGCAGGTGCTGGATCATGTGCACGAAGAAGTAGTCGTCGGCCCAGAAGTCCACCGGTGACTCCACCGCCAGCAGCAGCACCACCAGCCCGCCGTAAAACCAGTACGACCGGTGCCTGCGCTCCCGGGTCCGCTCCGGACGGGAGCGCCGGGCCAGCCGGGCCAGACCGATCTCGTGCCAGCTGACCAGCACGATCACGACGATGAGGAACGGGTCGAAAGACCAGTGCGCGGTCAGATAGCTCATGGCAGCCTTAACCCGACGAGCCGTAGGGGAGGGTGACGTGGATCGTCTGGGCCAGGTCCCAGCCCCCGTTGGCCCCGAGCCGCCAGTCGGCGAACGTGGTGGTGTGCGCGGTCAGCGCGTCCACCCGGCCGCCCGGCCCGAGGGTGAGCGCGGCCGCCGACGCGGGCAGCCGCGGTAGCGCGCGCCACGGCGATCCCGGCCCGGCCAGGGTCTCGCCGTGGCCCCCGGGCAGCAGGACGGCCACCGCCGTCCCCGGGCCGAACGACAGAGATCGCAGCCCGTCGGCCCCGATGCCCAGTGGCGCCGACAGGGCCCACCCGCTGGGCTGCGACCAGGCGGTGACCAGGCTGGCCTGGGCGCCGGACCTGGCCTGCAGCAGCGCCACGACGCCGTTGCCGGTCGCGCTGAGCCCGAGCACGTCGATGTCCTGGCCGGCCAGTGACCGGGGCACGGGCGGGCCGGCCGCCTGCCAGCTCCCGCCGCGCTCGGCGAAGATCCCGGCCGTTCCCGGCCGGCTGCAGCGGCCGGCCAGCATCGGAATCCGGGCCCGGCCGAAAGCGGCCGCCGTGAAGCCGGTCAGCCCGCAGGCCTGTCCCGTCGCGGTGCGTGTCACCGCCCGCACACTGGCCAGCCGGGTCCACTTGGTCCCGCTGCTCGTGCCCAGCTCGGCGGCCCCGCCGCTGGTCAGCGCGATGAGGCGGCCGCCGGGGCCGGAGGCCAGCGCGTCCGGCGCGTCGGCCAGGCCGGGGCTGACCGGGCCGGCCGCAGACCAGCTGGCCCCGTCGTCACTGGTGGCCGCGAGCGGTGAGAACATCAGGTCCTGACTCGGCCGGAACCCGGCCACCAGCGACCGGCCGGCGCCGGTGGCCTCGATGCCGCCATTGTCGGCCACCCCGGCCGGGGTGGCCAGCCGCCAGCGCGCCGTTCCCGCCGGCCGCACGAACAGCTCCCAGAAGTTGTCTTCCTGGGCCGCCGACCCGCCCATCTCGACGATGGCCCGCCCGGCCCCGGAGGTCCCGGTGGCGGCGGTCGCCAAGGGCGGCGGCGCGGGCGCCGCGCCGGTGTCCTGCGCCGTGCTGGCCGGCGTGGTGCCACAGCCCGCGGCCAGGACGCAGGCCACTGTGCCCGCCACTGCGCAGGCCACGGTCGCCCTCATGACGGCTTCGACACCCGGTCAGCCGCGCTGGTCAGCTCGGCGGCGAACGATGATTCGGTGCTGGACGTCCCCGGTCCCGGATCGAAGTTGAGCTCCGTGCGGGTGTGCCCGCTCGCGTCGATGACGAAGGCCACGTCGCTGTGGGCGATCATCCCGCCGGCCGGCAGGATTTCCGCCGCGACGCCGTAGTTTTTCCAGGCCTGCCGCAGCTGGCTCACGGTGCCGGTCAGGAAGAGCCAGTTCCGCAGCCCGGTCAGGCGCTCCTGCTGGTCGAAGGCCCGCATGTAGGCGACGGAGTGGTAGAGCGGGTTGGCCACGATCGCGACCAGTTCGACGTCCCGGGCGGTCCCGCCGAGCATCTGGTCGGCCTGGCGGAACTCCTGCGCGATGACCGGGCAGTCGTTGGTGCAGACCGGATCGAGGAAGGTGAGCAGCACCACCTTGCCGCGCAGCCCGGCCAGGCTGGCCGGCTTGCCGTACTGGTCGGTCAGCTGAAAGGCGGGGGCGGTGGTGTCCAGTGCGGCGGCGTCTCCGTCGACCGCCTGGGCCAGGATCGGGTCGGCGCTGCGGCTGGTCTGGGCCATGGCCATCGGGGCCGCCCCGATGACGACGATCGCCACCGCCCAGGTGGCCACGACCGCCCGGGTACCGGCCGCCCCGAACGCGCTGGCCAGGCCGGCCAGCTGCGCTGGCCCGAACCGGTGTTGCCTGGGCCCGGTCGAGGCCGGTTCCGCGGCTTCCGCCGCCGGTTCCGGAAGGGCGGCCAGGCTCGGAACCCGGGCCAGCGCCAGGTAGCCGGCCACCCCCAGCAGCGCCAGCGGGATCATGCTGTTGGGATCGGTGCCGAGCCCGCCGAAGAAGCCGAAGTCCTCGACCAGGACCCAGTCCGCCAGGCAGAGCCCCACCATCACGACGACGGTCAGCCGGAGCAGCCCCGGCCACCGGCCGCCCGCGGTCAGCAGGCCCGTGCCGATCGCCGCCGATGCGATCACGACGAACAGGTTCACCGCGAAGCCGTGCGCCCCAGTGAACGACGCGAAGCTGCGCACCCAGCCGGCCAGCAGCGCGGGCTGCGGCGTGCCCGCCATGGATCGGACCATGCCGGCCAGCGTGCCGCTGCCCCCGTGCACCGTGCCCGGCCAGAAGCCACGTCCGGGCCAGGCCTGCAGCACCGCCATGCCGAGGAAGAACGTGCCCAGGGCGCCGAGGATCGCCCGGCCCAGCCGCGGTGTCCGCCAGCTGCGCTCGGGCGCGGCGATGAGCAGGCCTGCGGCGCAGTAGAACACCGCGGCCCCCGGCGCGCCGAACAGCCAGGTCAGGCCGGGAGCGAAGATGCCGCCGAAGGCTTCGCCGAACACCCAGACCACCAGGGCCCAGCCGGCGCTGGCCAGCCCGGCCAGCCGGGACCACGATCCCCGTGGTGCGGTGATCAGCCAGACGCCGAGACCGATCTGGATCCAGACCGCCGCGGCGCCCGCCTGGACCGGATGGTAGGACCAGCTGGTGCCCGCCCAGTTCACGATGTGCTGTACCCAGCCGGGTGAGCTCGCCGCGGCCGGCCGGATGACCTGCGAGGGCAGGCCAACGGCCATGGCCGGCTGGGCCTGCAGCAGGCCGTCGAAGATCCAGATGACGCCGAAGCCGATCCGTAGCAGCTGGCGCCAGCCGGGCTCGGCCACGCTGCCCGCTCCGGAGCCCGCCCGCGTCCCGGCCGGGCGCAGCCATTCGTGGATGATCAGCCAGGCCAGCGCCAGCACCGCGAAGACGGCCAGCACGATGAGCCCCTGATGCAGCAAGGCGCTGCGGAACGCGGCCACCACGGTCGGGTTGTTGCTGTTCAGGCCGGAGTCCATGCCTGGCATAGCGATCCGCCTATCCTCATCCGGGCAGCTTGGGCGGTGCGGTGTGCGCGGACAGCGACGTGATGGCGTGCTCCACGACCGTGTCCACCGCGGCCCGCTGGGCGTCCAGCACCCGCAGCGCGCTGTGCAACGTGACCGTGGCCTGGCTCCGGGCTGGCGGGGTGCGGGCGTTGATCACGTTCGCGATGTCCGTCTGCACGTTCACGGCGTCCGGGTCCGCCCAGTTCACCAGCCCGCGGACCACAGCAGCCAGCTGGAAGCTGGCCAGTGACTCGGTGACCTGGTAGGAGGTCAGGTCGTCGATCTGCATGCTGTAGGCCATCGTGCAGTTGGTCGCGCCGTCCGTGGCGACCTTGGCCGCGTCGGCCACGTCGTCGCTGGCGCCGGACTCGATCCCCTGCATCGCGGTAAGCGACTCGCTGACCCCGCCGGCGCAGGATTCGATGGCGGTGTTCATGTCGCGCAGGAACCCGCGCAGGTCGGACGCGCGCTCCGCCTGCGAGGGCCGGTGCACGAGGGCCAGTGCCACGGCGACGGCAAGTACGACCGCGCCCGCGGCCCAGAGCAGCCGAGGTGAGCGCCGGGTCGGCCACGCCGTCCGGCGGATCGGTACGTGCGG
Organism: uncultured Actinomycetes bacterium; assembly: GCA_963828445.1. Classification (GTDB taxonomy): domain Bacteria; phylum Actinomycetota; class Actinomycetes; order Streptosporangiales; family Streptosporangiaceae; genus Bog-532. Next base: position 522,196 of record CAWHFP010000008.1, on the reverse strand, counting down.
GGACTCCGCCCGCAGGGGTGAGTGCACCTGATCAGCCTCGATCCTGGCCGCCGCCGCCGCGCGGCCGCCGACCGGGCCGGATTTGACTGGTGGCCGTCCATCAGGGCGGTGTCCGCGGTCAGTTCTTCCATGGTCACGTCGCCGAGGACCCGCTTGACGATGTGATGGCTGGCGCTCAGGAAGAAGGTCTCCGGGATGCCGGCCGCGCTCACGCCGTACGCGTCCGCCACCGCCTGGGTGGACTCGAAGGCGATCGGATAGCCCACGTGTTCATCGGTCACGAAGTGGCGGGCCGCCGTAACGCTGTCGTCCGCGTCCACGCCGATGATCATGATCTTGCCGTCCGCCGTGCGGTAGAAGCGGGCCAGGGTGGGCGTTTCCCGCTCGCAGGGGCCGCACCAGGACGCGAAGAAGTTCACGATCACCGGGTGCCCGCGGTAGGCGCTCAGCGACACCACCTGCGCCGGATCGCGCAGCGACGGCAGCGAGAAGGCCGGGGCCGCGGGCTGGGTGACGGGGGCCTGCCGGTGGGTGGTGCTGTCGACGGCGATGACCGCGGCCAGCACGACGGCGCACATCCCGGCCACAACCACGGCCGGGCGCAGCCGCCTGCCGCCCGGCGGCCACCTCCTGCGGCCTGGTTCTTCGCTGTGCTGTTGCGCGATCTCGGTCGCGGGCCCGCCGTGCGGCCCGGGCTGCGCGGCGGCCGGGAGCACAAGCTCGAAGGTGCTGCCCGCGCCGGGCGCGCTGCGCACGCTCACCTCACCGGCGTGGCCGAGGGCGACCGCGCGGACCAAGGTCAGCCCGAGACCGGTGCCGCGGGGACCGCCCCTGGCCGGCCCGGTCCGGAATCTCTCGAAGACGTGATCGACCGCGGACGGCGGGATGCCTTCACCGGAGTCCTCGACCACCAGCCGGGCCGTCGCCGTATCGTCGTCGCGGGTCACCGAGACCCTGATCGTGTCGCCGGGGCCGGTGTGCTGGACGGCGTTCTCCAGCAGGGCATCCATGGCCAGCTCGAGGCGCTCCCGGTCGGCGGGCACCGTCACCGCATCGAGCTGCCCGGTCGCCCAGACCCGGCGGGCGGTGGGCTGCCAGCGCTGCAGCGCCTCGACGAGGAAGCTGTCCAGGGTGACCGGCGTCGGGAAGAGAAATTCGGGATCTTCTGACGCGGCGATCAGCAGCAGCCGCTCGCTCAGGTTTTTCAGCCGGGTCAGCTCGCCGACCACCACGTGGATGTCCTGCTGCCCGCGGCGGCCGGCCAGTTCGGCGGACAGCAGCTCGGCGTGGCCCAGCGCGATGGTGATCGGGGTCCGCAGCTGGTGTGCGGCGTCCTGGAGGAAGGTGCGCTGGAGGGCCAGCAACTGGCCGGTCTCCTTGGCGCCCCCCTTTCTGACCCTGGGCCGGTCCTGGCGCCCGCGCCACATCAGGCTGAACCAGGGCATCGGCCCGCGGGCGCCGGCCCCGCTAGGACGCGAGCTGGTACCCAGCACCGCGCACCGTCCTGATCAGTTCGAAGCCGAGCTTCGACCGGAGCCGCCGCACGCAGACGTCGACCACGTTGGAGCCCGGGTCGAAGTCGTAGCCCCAGATCGACGCGAGCAGCTGGTCCTTCGGCACCGAGTGGCCGGCGTGCTCCATGAGTTCTCTGAGCAGCAGGAACTCAAGCCTGGTCAGCGCGATCGGGCCCTGCCCCGTGTCGGCCTGCATCCGGCCCACGTCGAGCCGCAGCTCTCCGGACCGGAGGACCTCATGGCGAGGATCGCCACGCAGCTGGACCCGTACCCGAGCCAGCAGTTCTTCCAGCGCGAACGGCTTGGTCAGGTAGTCGTCCGCGCCCAGATCCAGGCAGGCAGCCTTCGTCGTCGCGTCGTCCACGCAGGACAGCATGAGCACGGGTTGTTCCGGGTGGACGCGGAGCAGCCCGGCCAGCACCGCGCGCCCGTCCACATCAGGCATGACCAGATCCAGGATGACCAGGCCATACTCGCCCGTGCTGGCCAGCCGGAGCGCGTCGGCGCCACCGGACGCGCAGACCGTCGCGTAGCCGGCCTCGGTCAGGGCGCGGCTGATGAAACTCTGGATGCGCGGTTCGTCGTCGACAAGGAGGATGCCCGAGCTTGTCCGGGGACGAGTCACTCGATCTGTGCTCATTGCAGGCACTTCATTTCGCACCTGGCCACATCCCAAGCTGGTGTGGCGTCCGAACCCGCTACTCGGTTACGTACTTGTTTCGGATGGCGTTTCTTGAGCAGACGATCTACTCATTTCGGATGTTCCGTCAAGCTTCGTGACCTGAATGCAATCCGTTGCAGGCTCCGTAGCCCGTCTCTACCGGCGCTTTGACGAAAAGTGCCGAGCAAGGCGGCTGGTAGTGACGAAATTGAATGTCGGTCTAGCGAACAATGACAATTTCGTCATAGTGAGACTTGATCCTTGCTGTCCTGACGACGCCGGAGCCAAGCTCTGGGCACAAGTTCACGTCCAGCAGTGAGGTGGTGGCTGGTGTCTTTGCCGGCCCGGGTGACGACCTTGATCGTGGCGTTCCTCGCCGTGGCGGGCGGCGTCATCTTCGTCGTCGCCCACTACCTGCTGGGCGGCCCCCCGACGGTGGACTTCGCCGCGTCGGGCGGCCAGGTCAACGTGGTCATGCAGACCGACGCTTCGTCGAGCACGACGTCGGTGCCGACCCATCCCACCTGGGTCAGCTACTTCATCAAGAGTCCCGTCACCGGTGCCTGGGTGCACACCACGCTGTTCCAGGTTCCCGCGCACACCCGGATCCACGTGACGATCCTCGGCTACGACGGCTCCACGCCAGTCCGCAACCAGGTCTGGGGCCAGGTCAGCGGGACGATCGGTGGTGTCGCGTATTACGGCGGCACGCCGGTGAAAACGGTCAACGGCTGGAACGGCCCTTACCTGATCCAGCACACGTTCGCCATCCCCGGCCTGAACCTCAACGTGCCGGTCGAGGCGGGACCCGGCACCTGCTCCACCGGGCCCTGCACGAACAAAGCGCATTCGACGACGAGGTTCAGCTTCGAGGCGCCCGCCCAGACCGGCGCCTACCGGTGGCAGTGCTTCGTGCCCTGCGGGCTCTCCTTCCTGGACGGCAACGGCGGGCCCATGCAGACGATCGGCTACATGATGGGCAACATGCAGGTGGTGTCGTAATGGCCGCCGCCGATGCCGCCGCCGGGGCCCAGCGGCCTGAGCCGAACCACGGGCTGCGGATCTTCCTGATCTGGTTGCCGATCGCCCTGGTGGCGGACCTGCTCATCTGGTTCGTCTGGGGACCGCACATGCCGCCGGGCGACATGTCCTCGTCCGCGTCCAGCCAGCAGTTCGACATCAACGTGATGGGGGTGATGGCCGCTCCGGTCATGGCCTTCGTGCTCGTCTACGGCGGCTACGCCCTCGTGGTATGGCGGCACCGGGAAGGGGACGAGGAGGACGGGCCGCCGATCCACGGCAACACCCGGATCTCCGTCACCTGGATCGCGGTCACGTCCGCGATCGTGCTGGGCCTGTTCGTCTTCGGCACGGCGGAGCTGGTGGTGCCGGCCGGGGCGGGCGCGGGCGAGGGGAACACGCCGATCTGGAAGCCCGGCGGCGGTACCCCGCTGCAGGTGCAGGTCATCGGCCAGCAGTGGCGGTTCACCTACCGCTACCCGCAGTTCGGCGGGTTCGAGACGACCAGCCTGGTGCTGCCGGTGGGCCAGAACGTCCAGTTCAACGTGACCTCGCTGGACGTGATCCACAGCTTCTGGGCCTATCAGCTCGGGGTGAAGGCGGACGCGAACCCCGGCGTCAACAACGTGGCCTACACCAAGCCCGAGCACACCGGCAATGTCCAGGTGCGCTGCGCCGAGTTGTGCGGCCTCTGGCACGCCGACATGACGACCGTCGGCCAGGTGGTCAGCATGTCCGCGTTCAATACGTGGGCGGCGTCGGCCAGAGTCCAGCTGGCCGGCCTGACCAGGAACCTTCCGCCCTACTCGCTCACCTACGACCCGAACTCGGTCTCGCAGCTCGGCAAGGCGTTCCATCAGGCCGGCCTGTCGGGCGCGGGCGGTGGCTACTACGGCCCGCAGTACCCGGTCCAGCCGTGAGCAGGCGGCGGGCCGCTAACCCTCAGCCCCTTCCGTGAAGAGGTAACCGGATGGCCATCGAACTCCAGCCGGACAAGCCCCAGCAGCCGGGCGGGCGTGACCCCGGCGGCCGGATGCAGCAGGCGGGTGCCCCGCGCGCCTGGTGGCGGCGCCCGGCGATCCACACCGGGGTCATCGGCGCGGTGCTCGGCTACTTCCTGGGTCACTGGCTAGGCAATCTCATCGCCAGCGGCTACCAGCAGGTCCAGAACTCCGGCCAGAACGACCTCGCCATCATCCTCGGCTACGTGTTCGGGACGGTCGGCTGGCTGGCCGGGCTGGGCGTGTTCAACGACCTGTTGCGGCAGATGACCGGCCGGCCGGTGCACGCCGACGAGGAGGCGCAGGCGTCCGTCGCCGGCGTGGCCCGGTACTTCCGGTACTCGCTGGACCACAAGGTGGTCGGCATCCAGTACCTGGTCGGCATGGTCGGCTATTTCCTGACCGGCGGCCTGCTGGCCATAGCCATCCGGACCGAACTGCTGTCGCCCTCCTACCACGTCTTCAGCTCCGCGACCTACACCGCGATCGTCGGCGAGCACGGCACGATGATGATGATGATGCTGAGCTCGATCATCCTCGGGCCGCTCGGCAACTATCTGCTGCCGCTGATGATCGGCTCCAAGCGGATGGCGTTCCCGCGGATCGAGGCGCTGTCCTTCTGGCTCACTCCGGCGGCTTACCTCGTGCTGCTGTCGGGCCTGCTGTTCGGCGGGTTCCCGTTCGGCTGGACCGGTTACGCTCCCCTGTCGATCGAGGCCACCCAGGGCGCGGACGCCTACGCTGTCGCGTTCGGGATCATGGGGCTGTCGCTGATCCTGCTCGGCTTCAACATCATCGTCACGATCATCTGTTACCGGGCCCCGGGGATGCGCTGGAGCCGGCTGCCGATGTTCGTCTGGGCGATCCTGACGACCTCGTTCCTGATGGTGCTGGCCGCGCCGGTCCTGGTCGGCGCCATGTACATGCTGATCACCGACCGCACGGTGCAGACCGCGTTCTTCACCGATAGCCTCGGCGGCAGCAGCTACCTGTGGCAGAACCTGTTCTGGTTCTTCGGCCATCCCGAGGTGTACATCCTGGCCCTGCCGGGCTTCGGGATCGTGTGCGAGATCCTCCCCGTGTTCTGCCGCAAGCCCCTGTTCGGCTACCGCGTCGCGGCGGCAGGGATGGTCGGCGTAACCCTGCTCAGCTTCTTCGTCTGGCAGCATCACCTGTTCGACAGCGGGATCAACCCCGACATGCGGCCGGTGTTCATGCTCACCACGGAGCTGATCTCGATCCCGACCGGGTTCATCTTCCTCGTGGCCATGGGCACCTTCTGGAAGGCGAAGATCCGGTTCACGGTGCCGATGCTGTTCGCGCTCGGCTTCTTCTTCAACTTCCTGATCGGCGGGATCTCCGGGGTGTTCCTGTCCGACGTGCCCGCCGACACCACCGAGCACGGCACCTTCTTCGTGATGGCGCACTTCCACTACACGATCATGGGCGGCCTGATCTTCGCGTTCATGGGCGGTCTCTACTACTGGCTGCCCAAGATCATGGGCATCAGGATGAACCTGAGGCTGGGCCAGATTCACTTCTGGACCATGTTCATCTTCTTCAACGCGACGTTCCTGCCGCTGTTCGCGGTGGGGATGTCCGGTCAGCCCCGCCGGGTCTACACCTACGCGCGCAGCCTGACCACCTTGAACGACTGGGTCTCGATCTCCGCCTTCCTGCTCGGGGGCTCGATCCTGATCTTCGTGATCAACTTCGTGTACTCCACCGTGATCGCGCGGGTGCCGGAGCAGGGCAACCCCTGGCGTTCCCGTGGCCTGGAGTGGCAGATCGCCTCGCCGCCGCCGCCCGGCAACTTCGCCCGGGTACCCGTGGTTCTTTCCGGCCCCTATGAGTACGGCGTGCCGGGCGCGCCGCCGGTGGCCGACCTCGATCCGCCCCTGGGCGTGCTCAGCATCGCCTACGCCGGGGCCGAGACCGAAGCAGTGGAGGCGAAGGGATGACCGACACGGCGAGCCCGCTGACCCCCCCGCCGGCCCCGGAGGGTGTGACCCGGGCGTCCGAGGAGGCCGGTTTCTACCACGAGGCGGCGCTGAACGCGACGTGGACCGGGGTGCGGCTGGCCCTGGGCAGTCTGTCGTTCGGGTTCGGCTGCTTCGTGTTCGCCTACTTCTACCTGCGCTCGGTGAACTCGCACGGCCTGTGGCACCCGCCTGGGTTCAAGGGCCCGCAGCCCTGGGCCGGCGCGGTGATCATGGCTCTGGTGGTGCTCAGCGCGGTGGTCCAGCACGTCGGGCTGGCCCGGATCAAGGCGGGCCGCAAGAGCGCCTGGCAGCGCGGCGCGGTGGTGGCCCTGGCGCTGGGCCTGGCCGCGGTCGGGCTGCAGGTGTGGGAACTGATGAACCTGCCCTTCCAGCCGGGCCGGGCCGGCTTCGCCAGCGTCTTCGTGGGGGCCACCCCGGTCTTTCTCATTGTGCTGCTGGGCGCCATGATCTGGCTGGAGACGCTGATCATGCGGGTACGGGTGATCCCGGAGATCTCCTTCGTGGAGCAGCCGCCCACCTACGCCGAGGCGTTCGCCGTGCAGCGGTTCCAGTCCGGCCTCAGCGCGTTCACCGTGCTCTGGAATTACCTGGCCGTGGTGGCGGTCGTGTTCTGGGTGCTGTTCTACCTGACGGCTTAGGAGGCTTTGCGTGCCTGGAACCATTCTCGCCTCGGTGCCCGACAACACTCAGGGCGGCGCCTACCTGACCATCGCGTTCCCGCTCCTGTTGTTCTGCGTCATCGCGGCGGTCCTGTACATCGTGCTGATCGGCCGTCCGCACGCCCGGGTCCCGGCGCGCCGGGTCACCCCCGTGGCCAACGTCGGCCCGCCCAGTCCCGAGGCGGCCGCGGCGGCGGCGATCGCCGCCGGGCTGCCGCTCGCCGAGGGCGGCGGAACCACGGAGTCCGGCGTCGAGGCCGCCGGTGCGGTGTCGGCCGCGCTGGCGGAGGACCCGGCCGCGCTCCCCGAATTCGCTTCGGACGAGGCGGCCGAGGGTACGCCACCCAGCGACGACACGCCCCCTGCCGACGCCACGCCCCCCGCCGACGACACCGGGGACAGTGCATGACGCCCGTCACGGACCTGCTGCCCGGCCCAGTGCAGGTCCCCGCGGGCGGCCGTACGCGGCGCCCGGCACGCCTGGTCGCCCGGTCGCTGTTCGCCCTGACCAAGCCCCGGATCATCGAGTTGCTGCTGGTCACGACGCTGCCGACGATGCTGCTGGCCCAGCGCGGCCTGCCGTCGGCCTGGCTCATGGCCGCGACGCTGGCCGGGGGCGCCCTGGCCGCGGGCAGCGCGAACACGCTGAACTGCTTCATCGACCGGGACATCGACGCGCTGATGCGCCGCACGTCGCGCCGCCCGCTGGCCGCCACCGGGGCCAACGCCGTGATCAGGCCGGCCGAGGCGCTGGTGTCCGGCATCGTGCTCGGGGCCGCCGCCACCCTGCTGCTCGGCCTGACCGTGAACTGGCTGGCCGCGGCGCTGGCCGACGGGGCGATCCTGTTCTACGTCTTCGTCTACACCCTCGGCCTGAAGCGCCGGACGGCGTCCAACATCGTGATCGGCGGGGCGGCCGGCTGCTTCCCGGTGCTGGTGGGCTGGGCGGCGGTGACCGGCCGGGTGGGCCTGGCCCCGGTCGTGCTCTTCGCGGTCATCTTCTTCTGGACGCCGCCGCACTTCTGGGCGCTGGCCATGAAGTTCCGTGCTGACTACGCCGCCGCGGGCGTGCCGATGCTGCCGGTGGTGGCGCCGCCCGCGGTGGTGGCGCGGAAGATCCTGTTCTACTCCTACGCGATGGTGGCGGTAACGCTGGTTCTGATCCCGTACGCGGGCTGGGTGTACGGCGGCTGCGCGGCCGGGCTCGGTGCCTGGTTCCTGGCTGGGGCGCACCGGTTGCGGGCGCGGGTCTGCGACCGCGACGCCGTGGCCAGCAACCGGGCCGCCATGCGGCTGTTCCACCAATCGATCGCCTACCTGACTCTGCTGTTCGCGGTGGTGGCCGTGACCGCGCTGCTGCCCTGGGGCCGCTGATGGCGCAGACCAGCGTTGCTCCCCGGTGGCGGTTCCTCATCTCGCCCCGGTGGCTGGCCTGGCATGCGTTCGCGGTCGTGGCCTTCTGGGGCATGTGCTGGCTGGGTGACTGGCAGTTGCACCGGGCGCTCGGCGGCAACAACCTGAGCTGGGCCTACACGTTCGAGTGGCCGCTCTTCGCGGTCATGGGCGCCTTGTTCTGGGCCAAGACGATCCGCGACGAGTTCCGGCTCCGCCGCGACGCGCCCACCGGCGGAATCACCCCGCCGGTGGGCATGGCCGCCGAACCCACCGCGGGCCCGGACACCCACCTGGCCCTGCTCCGTCAGGAGGTCAGAGGTCACGGCCGCTGGCACGGCCTCCGCTGACCCGCCCCTCCGCCCTCAGGTGACTACCGGGCTGACCTGGAACCGCGGCTCCCGGTACCGCTCCGAGGTGAGCACGTCGCGCAGGATCTCCAGCGCGCCCGCCAGGTCGCCGAACGACGTGTACAGCGCGTTGAACCCGAACCGCAGCAGGTCGGGCGGGCGCACGTCGCCGATCACCCCGGCCTCGATCAGCGCGGCCATCAGCGGCAGCGCGTCCGGGTGCCGCAGCGACACGTGGCTGCCCCGCCGCTCCGGCGCCCGCGGCGTGACCACCTCGAAGCCCAGCCCGGCCAGCACGTCATCGGCGCCCGCGATGAAGAACTCGCCCAGCCGCAGGCTCTTGGCCCGGACCGCCGCGAGATCCACCCCATCGAACACGTCCAGCGCCGCGTCCAGAGCCAGCATCGAGAGCATCGGCGGCGTGCCGATCCGGGCCCGCGCGATCCCGCTCGCGGCCCGATAACCGGGTTCCATGTCGAAGGGCCGGGAGTGCCCGTTCCAGCCGGTCAGCGGTTGATCGAGTCCGGGTTGATGACGTTCCGCAATATAAATGAAGGCTGGTGCGCCGGGGCCGCCGGACAGGTACTTGTAACTGCATCCCACGGCCAGGTCGACCCGGTCGCGGTCCATTTGTAGCGGCAGGGCGCCCACGGCGTGGCAGAGGTCCCACACCATCACCGCGCCCGCGTCGTGCGCGGCCGCGGTCAGCCGGGCCGTGTCCCACAGCTCGCCGGTCCGGAAGTCCACCGTGGACCAGGCCAGCACCGCGACGTCGCCCCGCTCCAGCGCGGCGTACGGGTCCGGCGTCCTGACCACCTCCCGGCCCAGCAGCCGTCCCACCGAGTCGGCCACGTAGCCGTCGGTCGGGAACTGCCCGGCGTCGGTGACGATGGCTCCGGCGCGCATCCGGGCCGCCGCGGTCAGCGCGTTGAACAGCTGCACCGAGGTCGAGTCCCCGGCCACGGTCTGGCCCGGGCCGGCCCCGATCAGCGCCCCGATCCGGTCCCCGATCCGCTCCGGCGCGGCCCACCAGCCGTCGTCGTTCCAGCCCCGGACCAGGTCCTGGCCCCACTGCCGGGTCACCGCGTCGGCCAGCCGCTCGGTGACCGGCACCGGCAGCGCCCCCAGTGAGTTCCCGTCCAGGTAGATGACCCCGTCCGGCAGCGCGAAACGGGCCCGGACCGGGGCCAGCGGGTCGGCCGCGTCCAGTTCGGTGGCGTCCATGCCCCCGACGCTATCGCCGGCCCAGCCCGCCGGTCAGCCCGGCGACGGCAGGGCCGGCCGGGGGCTGAGCAGGTCGGTGGTGTTGTGCTCGGCGATCAGGTGCAGGGCCAGGCCGGTGTCCCGGCCGGCGATGGCTTCGACCAGCTCGGCGTGCAGCTGGTAGCGCTGGGCCACGTAGTCCAGCAGCGGCTGCTCGCTGACCGGCAGCACGGACAGGGTGTGGGATTCGATCAGGTCCAGCAGGCTGGTGTACAGCGAGCGCAGCATGACGTTGGGGCTGAGCGCGGCGATCCGCGCGTGCAGCCCCCAGTTGGCCCGGATGAAGCCGATCGGGTCCAAGGCCTCGGCTGCCTGGTGCATCCGCTGCACCTGGGCCCGCAGCTGGGCCAGGTCGGCCGGGGACGCGTGCCACAGCGCGTCCTCGATGATCAGCGGGTCGAGCGCCTCCCGGATCCGGACCGCGTCGGCCACCGAGGTCTCCTCCGCGTCCAGCGCCAGCACCGAGTTGCCCAGCCGGACCATGGGGGAGGGCTCGGCCGCGAACAGCCCGCCGCCCGGCCCGGGCCGGACCGTGACCAGCTTGCGCGCCTGCAGCAGCCGGATGGCCTCGTTGAACGTGCCCACCGAGACCCCGCACTGGCTGCGCAGCTCATCCTTGGACCCGAGCCGGTCACCGGGCCCGGCCGCGGCCGCGATCGCCGCCAGCCGCGCCGCCGCCAGCTCGGTCCGGGTCTGCCGGGTCCCGTCCGCCCGCGCGGCCGCGGCCCGCTCCCAGTCCCCGCGCCGCCAGGCCGGCTCATCCACATCCGCGAGGTGCCCCCGCTCCGCAGGCCCCCCGCCAGCCCCCGCGCCCCCGTCAGCCCCTGTCTTACCGCCAGTCCTGCCAACCCCAATGCCCCCGCCAACCTCAGCAACCACACTGGTCGCATCAGCCTCAGCAGTCTCGTCCACCTCGGGCGCCTCGGGGAACGTCAGACGGCGGCGTTCGGCGGGACCGGGCGGGCGCTGGGCCATCTCGTCTCCTCGGCTGGTAATTAACCATGATGAATGTAATGGATTGTCTTGACAAGGCCGGCGGCCGCGCCCAGCATCATATTCATCATGATTGTTTCGGGCAGGTGAGCCGATGGTCACGGACGACGAGTTCCGCTCGCTGATGGCCGGGGTCTGCGCGCCGGTCACCGTGGTGACCACCGCCGACGCCGACGGCCCGGCCGGCTCCACGGTCAGCGCGTTCGCGTCGCTGTCCCGGCACCCGCCGCTGATCAGCGTGGCCTTCGACCAGGGGTCCAGCCTGCTGGCCCGGATCCAGCGCACCGGGCGGTTCGGGGTCAACATCCTGGCCCACGGCCAGGAGGACGTGGCCGTGCTGTTCGCCCGGCGCGGCGTGGACCGGTTCGCCTCCGTCCGCTGGCAGCCGGAGAACGGCCTGCCCCGGCTGTGCGCGGCCTCGGGCTGGGCCGCCTGCGAGCTCTACAGCGACGTCGAAGCCGGTGACCACCGGCTGCTGTTCGGCCTGATCACTCAGGCCCGCCGCTCCGACGCGGCCCCCCTCGTCTACGCCGACCAGACCTACGGCACCCATTCCCGATTCGCGGTGCGGTCCCCCCGGCCGATCACCGACCAGATCGCCGCGTTCATGCGCTGAGGAGGACCCATGACCATCACCGCCCCGCCTGCTGACGGACTGCTCGACCGCATCGCCGGCCTGCACGACCTGCTGGCCAAGAACGCGGCCCAGGGCGAAGCCGACCGCCGCGTCCCGCAGGAGAGCATCGACGCCCTGCGCGAGGCGGGCGCGTTCAAGGTCGCCACCCCGCGCCGCTACGGCGGCTATGAGACCTCGATGCGGACCATGCTCGACGTGTCGGCCAAGGTCGCCGAGGCCGACGGGGGCACGTCCTGGGTCGTGACCCTGCTCAACGTGTGCTCCTGGATCACCGGCCTGTTCCCCGCGCAGGCCCAGGACGACGTGTTCAAGGCCGACCCGGACGCCCTGGTCTCCGGCGTGCTGGCCCCGACCGCGCAGGCGGTCAAGGTCGACGGCGGCTGGCGGATCACCGGCCGCTGGTACTACAACTCCGGCTCCTGGCACGCCAGCTGGGCCGTGCTCGGCATCCCCGTCACCGACGAGTCCGGCGACATCAAGGACCAGGGTGTGGCCCTGATCCCGGCCGCCGACATGGTGGTCGAGGACACCTGGTTCGTGGCCGGCATGAAGTCCTCCGGCAGCAACTGCCTGGTCGCCGACGACGTGTTCGTGCCCGCGCACCGGGTCATGTCGGTGCCGCCCGCCATCGAGGGGCACTACGGCACCGAGCACACCGACGAGGTTTTCTACCGCTCGGCCCTGGTCCCGATCCTGGCCCTGGTCCTGATCGGCCCCCAGCTCGGCCTGGGCCGGGCCGCGCTGGACCTGGTCCGGTCCAAGGCGGCCAAGAAGCCGATCTCCTACACGTTCTTCGAGGCTCAGGCCGACTCGGTGGCGTTCCAGCTGCAGATCGCCGAGGCCGCGATGATGATCGACACCGCGCACCTGCACGCCTACCGCGCGGCCGACGACATCGACCAGGCCGCGGCCAGCGGCGAGTACCTGGACTACCTGGGCCGGGCCCGGGTCCGGGCCGACACCGGCTACGTGGCCGAGAAGATCACCCGGGCCATCGACATCCTGCTGTCGGCCCACGGCGCGGGCAGCTTCGCCGACGTCAACCCGCTCCAGCGGATCTGGCGCGACTCGGCCACCGCGGCCCGGCACGCGATCGTGTCGCCGCTGGTGGGGTACGAAATCTACGGCAAGGCCCTGCTCGGGGTGGAAGACAAGATCACCCCGCTGGTCTGAGCCGGTTGGCTGGGCCCGGCCCGCGCGAGAGCCCGAAGGGATCAACGATGAGCCTGCACCGCCTGACCTCGGTCACCATGGGCGTCCCCAATGTCGCCGAGACCGCGGGCTACTACACCGAGTTCGGCCTGCGGCCCGAGAGCGACGGCTGGTTCGCCACCCAGGACGGCGGCCGCCAGCTCCGGGTCGTGCCCGCCGCCACCCGCCGCCTGGTCGAGCTGCACATCGGCGTGGACGACCCGGACGACCTGGCCCGGGTGGCGGCCAGCCTGGCCCGGCTGGGGATCACGGCCGACCGCACCGCCACCAGCCTGAGCGCGGTCGAGAAGGCCACCGGCGTCCGGGCCACGCTGGAGGTGGCCGACCGGCTCACCCAGCCGGCGGTGCCCGCCACCCCCTACAACGGCCCCGGCCGGACCGAACGCCACGACGACCGGGCCCCCGGCATCCTGCGCGCGGAACCGGTCCGGCCCCGCAAGCTCGGCCACGCCGTGGTCGGCACCACCGACCTGGAGGCCACCACCGCGTTCTTCACCGAGGGGCTCGGCTTCAAGGCCAGCGACTACATCAAGGGCGCGGGCGCGTTCCTGCGCTGCTCGACCGACCACCACAACCTGCTGGCCCTGAACGCCCCGGTCAGCTTCCTGCACCACACGTCCTGGCAGGTCGACGACATCGACGAGGTCGGCCGGGGCGCGGCCGCCATGCTGACCGACCACCCGGAGCGGCACATCTGGGGGATGGGCCGCCACCACGCGGGGTCGAACTTCTTCTGGTACCTCAAGGACCCGGCGGGCAACTTCTCCGAGTACTACTCCGACATGGACTGCATCATCGACGACCAGCTGTGGAAGCCCGAGGTGCTGGAGGGCGCCCGGGGCCTGTTCAGCTGGGGGCCGCCCCCGCCGCCGTCGTTCCTGGCCCCGGAGGATCTGGCCGCCCTCATGACCGGCAGCCACTCGGCCTCCTGAATACCTTCCTGCGCTGGGGTAATAGAGTCCGCAGTGAACCAATGACCCCATCGCGAGGGAGCAACGATGCCTACCCGTACCGCTCGCACGGCCTGGACCGGGACCCTGGAGCAGGGCTCTGGTCAGGTCGAGCTGACCAGCTCCAAGCTCGGCACCTACGAGATGTCCTTCCCCAAGCGGGCCGCCGACCAGGCCAACGGCGCCACCAGCCCGGAGGAGCTCATCGCCGCCGCCCACTCCGCCTGCTACGCGATGCAGCTGTCGGCGCTGATCGGCCAGGCCGGTGGCACCCCGCAGGCCCTCGACGTGCAGGCCGACGTCTCCCTGGGCCCCGACCCCGCGGGCGGCTTCAAGCTGACCGGCATCAAGCTCACCGTGCGGGGTGAGGTTGACGGCCTGAACGACGAGCAGTTCGCCGAGGCGGCCAACGGGGCCAAGGCCAGCTGCCCGGTCAGCAAGGCCCTGACCGGCGTCGACATCACCCTGGACGCCGCCCTCGAGCACTAGCAGAACCACGGCCCGCGGCCCCGGCCGCGATCATGCGCACTGGGCCCGGCCGCAACACCAGCGACGGCGGGCTGGCCTCCGGGCCGGCCCGCCGTCAGGCGTCCCGCCCGGCCCGTGTCATATGTACGGCCACCTCACCTGACCCTGCCAGTCACGGCCGGGCTGGTCACGACCGGGCTGGTCACGCTCAGTTCATACACTGAGCCCTATGGCGTGGGGGCGTTGGCGGCAGCCGCAGGTGAGCCGCCCGCCCCGCGCCCTGGTCGCCGCCCGGGCCCGGATCGTGCTGACCGGGGTGATCCTGCTCTGCGTGGCCGTGGTGGCCGCGCTCGGCGTTCATTACGCCGGGCACACCGCGGCCGGCCCGCTGGACGCGGCCGTGGACAGCTGGGTCAAGGCCCGGGTGGGCATCACCTCGCTCCCGCTCACCGTGCTGACCTGGCTCGGCGACCCGGTCGAGGTCACCCTGGTCACGATCGCGGCCGCGCTGGCCTGCGTCCTGGCCCGCTGGTGGCGCGGGGCCGTGCTGGCCCTGCTGGCCGCGCCGGTGTCCTCGCTGCTGACCGAGGACGTGTTCAAGCCGCTGATCGGCCGGACCATCGGTGGCGCCCGGTTCGGGCCGGACGGGCACCTGGTCTCGGTAGCCGCGCTGAGCATGCCCAGCGGCCACGCCACCGCCGTGTTCACCCTGGCCACCCTGGCCGCCGTCCTGCTCTTCCGCCGCGGCGACCGCGTCCGGTACCTGCTCATCGCGGCCGCCTACGTGCTGGCCACCGCGGTCGGCGTGGCCATGATCGCGCAGGGCTTCCACTACTTCACCGACATCGTCAGCGGGGTCGCCATGGGTGTCGGCACCGTCCTGGCCGAGGCCCTCGCCATCGACGCGGTCGCCCCGCCCCTGTGGGCCCGCGTCCGCCGGCCGGCCGGCGACGCCGAAGAGCGGCCCACAGCCTCTGACCGGTGGTCAGGCCGGCTTGGCCGGGGGCCCGGGCGCGAGGGAACCGGGGGCAGGCAGCCCGAAGATGCGACGGCGCACCGCATCGAGGACGGGCGTGGGCAGCTTGCTGAGCACGGCCAGCCGGCCGGAGTCCTTGCCGTTGTCCACCAGGCCGTCCAGTCCGGCTGGCCCGGTGTGCCCGGCGATGGCGGTGGCCGCGGCCGCGACGTGGCTGGCCTGGGTGATGTCCAGGATGAGCGGGGTCAGCTCAGCGCCGGGAACGTGCTGGCGGGTCAGCTGGTCGCCGTCGGCCGGGTGACGTACCCCGGCGTAGACGTGGTGGCCGGCCGCGGCCAGGCGCAGTGCGGTCGCGCGGCCGATGCCGGACGAGCATCCCGTGATCAGGGTGTGCCTGCGTGTGCAATCCATGATTCCTCGTTTCCCGGCGGCATCTCGTCATCGCGGCCAGGCGGCCACCATCGCCTGGTACACCGCGTCGAGAACGGTGGCGGGCCGCAGGAATACGTCGATGCGGCCGATGGCGCCGTCGCTGATCGACACCAGCTCGGCGCCTTCGACCGGTGCGCCGTCGACCGTCGCGCGCCAGAGAATGAGGGCCCGGTCGCGGTCGCGCAGCACGGGGCCGACCCGCAGGTCGCCGAAGGCGCGGCCGCGTGCGCGGAACACGCTGGGCACGTGACGGCGGCTCCAGGTGTGGAACGGGCTCTGGAATACGGCGTCGGTGCTCAGCGTGGTCAGGGCCGTATCGGCGTCGTCGGCGGCCAGCGCGCCGACGTAGGTATCGATCAGGCCGTCCGTGTCCCGGCACGGCGTGGTCAGCGCGTTCATCGAGCACCTCCCGTAGTGATTCTGAATTAGAAGCGATGCCAGGCATGGTAGCGTTTCTAAATCCGAAGCGTCAACCTCGATGGAGTGCACCCGATGCCGACCCCCCGACCGGGCCAGCCGGTCCGAGGTTCCGCCTCCGGCCGGCCGCTCATGGCCGCGCTGGATCTGTTCGGGCGCCGGTGGAGCCTGCGCATCATCTGGGAGCTGCGCGATGGTGAACTCGGTTTCCGGCCGCTGCAGCAGCGCTGCGACAACATGTCCTCCAGCGTGCTGCGCCAGCGGCTCACCGAACTGCTGGACGCCCGGCTGCTGGATCAGCTTCCCGACAGCCGCTACGTCCTCACCCCGATCGGGCAGCGGGCGTACCAGGCCCTCCGCCCGTTGATCCAGTGGTCGGACGAGTGGGCCCGGGAATCGCTGGAGGCCGCCCCCGGCCACGCGGACCCGCCCGCTCCCTGAAGGCTGGGGTGGCGTCGCGGGTGCGCACGACGACCCTGATGTCATCGAGCGGCATGTTGATACCGCATCCATCGTCTCGACTGATTTGCGGCCCCGCGTGCATCCGCCGCTTCTCCCTGGCCGAACTAATCGGTGACTTCACCCAACGAAGGGAGACATCATGCGCATGTTCAGACGCCTGGCCGTCGCGGCGGCCGGAGCGAGCCTGCTGCTGGCCCCGCTGTTCAGCACGGCCACGGCTTCGGCCAGCACCCAATCACCGGCCGGCACCCACTCGTCGGTCCGGCTCCGGGGCGGCACCACCACGGTGACCACCGCGCCCGGGATCGCCGTCACGCTGATCAAGAACGGCATCGTCCCGATTGGGATCGCGCCCGGCACCGAGCGGCTGACCCTGGTCAACGGCTCGCCCGCGGCCAAGTTCGCGTTCCCGGTGACCGGGGGCAAGGTCAGCCTCAGCCCGCTCGGCGGCGCCATTGACCACCGCGGCGGCATCCTGTTCGCCGACGTCAAGACCGGTAAGCAGGTCGAGGTCAGCAACTTCATCATCGACCTGACCCACGGCGACCTGACCGGCATCGTCAACGGCAACCCGTCGGCCCGGGTCGCCCTGTTCACCCTCAGCCTGGCCCACGCCAAGCTGTCGGCCGGTAAGCACTGCCTCACCGCCACCGGCATCACGGTCGACCTGACCGCGGGCGCGGCCGCCGCCCTCAACAGTGCCCTCGGCACCACCCTGTTCGCCGGCGGTCTGGGCCTGGGTACCGCCGCCACCTCCGTGCGTTACTGACTGTCTGGTCCGCCCGCCGGCCGGCCTGGCCGCTGAGCACCAGCGACCAGGCCCGCCCCAGGACGGGTGGGGCTGGCATCACCGGGCCTGGGGCGGCGAGCATCCTTGCCGCCCCGGGCCGGCCCGCGGTCTGATGGCCTCGTGAGCGCGATCTGGGTGGGGGCGGGCGCCGAGGCCCGGCGGCGCTGGCGAGCCTGGCTGGGCCTGGCCCTGCTGATCGGCGTGTTCGCCGGCGTGGTGACCGCGTCCGCGGCCGGGGCCCGGCGTACCGACGACGCCTACGCGCGGTTCGTGACCGCCAACCACGCGGCCCAGTACCTGGTCGAAGACTTCGTGCCCAACTCCGACGCCGCCACCCTGGATCCCGCCGCCGTGGCCGCCCTGCCGCCGGTGGCCGAGGCCGACTCGTTCCGGGTGTACGGGCCGGCCGCCGACGTCGGGTACGTACTCGTCGCCTCGCCGGACGGGCGCGCCTACGGCACTGGTCTCAACCGGCCCAAGCTGCTGCGGGGCCGCCTGCCCGACCCGGCCCGGGCCGACGAGGCCGTCGCCGACTTCACCATGCCCCACACCTGGATCGGCCAGCGCCTCCGCATTCCGCTGGTGGCCTCCCGCCACGGCAACCCGCGCGACCCGGACCTGACCGGCCGCCCGATCTGGACCGCCTTCACCGTGGTGGGCATCGTGGCCGCGCCCGGCCAGTTCCCGCCGCACCCCAGCAACAGCTACTACAACGAGCCGAATTTCTATCTGACCCCGGCGTTCTACCAGGCCCACCGGACCTCGGCCGCGGGCTACGAGTTCAGCCTGATCCGGCTCCGCCCCGGCCAGACCGCCCAGGCTGAGCAGCAGCTCCAGGCGCTCGGCGGCCAGCAGGAGGTCGGCGTGCAGCCACTCGCCGACCAGGCCCGCGACGTCAACCGCTCCATCCACCTGGTCGCGGTCGGCCTGTGGCTGCTGGCCGGGCTGCTGGCGCTGGTGGCCGTGCTGGTCCTCGCGCAGCTGCTGGCCCGGCAGATCGCCCTCGACGCCACCGGCTACCCGGTGCTGCACGCGCTGGGCATGACCCGGCGCCAGCTGGCCGGCCTGACCGTGCTGCGCGGCGCGGCCATCGGCGCCGCCGGGGCCGTGCTGGCCGTCGGCGTGGCCATCGCCTTGTCGCCGCTGACCCCGATCGGGGTGGCCCGCACGGCCGACCCGGCCCCGGGCTTCGCCTACGACATCCCGGTCCTGCTCACCGCCCTGGCCGGGACGATCGCGGTCGTGGTCCTGCTGACGCTGTGGCCGGCCTGGCGCACGGCCCGGGCCGCGGCGGCCGCGCTGAGCGGCCGCGACGAGCCCGCCCTGGCCCGGCGTTCGGTCGTGGCCGACACCTGTGCCCGGGCCGGGTTCCCGGTCACGCTCACGGCCGGGGTGCGCATGGCCATGGAGCGCGGGCGCGGCCCGGCCAGCGTGCCGGTCCGCACCAGCGTCGGCGGCGCCGTGGTCGGGCTGACCGCGATGGTGGCCGCGCTGGTGTTCGGGGCCAGCCTCGGCCATCTGCTCGCGTCCCCGCCGCTGTACGGCGTCACCTGGGACACCGAAATCTGGAACAACAACGGTCCCCGCGCCGAGCACGCGGCCGGGCCCGTGGTGCGGGCCGACCCGGACGTGGCCACCGCCGCCTTCATCCAGACCGGCGTCGACTTCCAGTTCCGGGGCCGGGACGTGCTCGGGTTCGCGTTCACCCCGGTCAAGGGGACCTTCGGGGCCGCCATGCTGTCCGGCCGGGAACCGGCCGGAGCCGACGAGGTGGCGTTCGGGGCCAGCACGGCCGCCCAGCTCGGTGTCCGGCCCGGAGCCACCCTGACCGGCAACGCCGAGCACCCGGACGCGCCCCTGGTGCCGGTCCGGATGGTCGGGACCGCGGTCCTGCCCCCCGGTGACGTCAGCGCCCACCTCGGCGACGGCGTCATGGTCACCCGCCAGGGGCTGGTCCGGCTGGCGGGCGGCCAGGCCCGCTTGCCCTACGTGATGGCGGTGACCTTCCGGCCCGGCGCCGGGCCCGCCGCCCAGGACCGTCTCAACCGCCGGCTGATCGCGGCCGACCGGAACTTCTTCACCCTGGCCCCGGCCACCCCCACCGACCTGGTCAACTTCGGGCAGATCCAGGAGCTGCCGGTCATCCTCGGCTCGGTGCTGGCCGTCCTGGCCCTGCTCACCGTGGGGCACCTGCTGGCCACGTCCATCCGCCGCCGCCGTCGCGACGTGGCCGTGCTCAAGACGCTGGGCTTCACCCCGGCCGATCTGGGCCGGGCCGTGGCCTGGCAGGCCACCACCCTGGCCCTGGTGACCCTGCTGGCCGGCCTTCCCCTCGGGCTGGTGGCCTGGCTGGCCTGGCGCCTGTTCGCCAGCCGGCTCGGCGTGGTCCCCGGCGTCTCGACCCCGGGCCTGCTCCTGGCCCTGATCGTCCCGGCCGCCATCGTGCTGGCCGTGCTCGTCTCGATCGGCCCCGCCGTCACCGCGATGCGCGTCCACCCCGCCGCCACCCTCCGCCAGGAATGACCCGCGGCGCAGGCCGGAGGATCGGTCAGGCGGCCGCCTGCTGCACGAAGGCCAGCATGTGCTGCCACAGCGGATCGAGGTCGCCCGCGGTCAGCGCTTTTTCCAGATGGAAGGCCAGCGAGCGGACGTCACCGGTCCGCAGCGGGGCCAGGAAATTCTGGGGGAGAAGTCCCAGGTGTGACTCTCCGGCCACACCGGTGGCGCTGCCGACCACGGTCCCGGCCACGCCGTCGGGATAGGTCACCGTGCCTGCCAGCTGGCCCGGCGCCGGTTCGGCGATGGTCCCGAAGACCGCCGCCGCGTAGCGAGCGGACGGCTCCGGGCTGAGGTAGACGTCGGCCACGGTCAGGAAGGCCCGCAGCGGCAGGTGATCCAGGCCGTCCCCGCGGACACCCAGCTGCGCGCGGATCTGGTCGCGGACCTGGCGGACCTCCGACGGGGGCAGCACCTCGATGACCCCGGGCACCGGATGGCCCGTGGACCAGGCCTGCCGGGTGAAGATGCCCCGGTTGTAGGCGACGGCGACACCGGCCTGGGCATCGGTTTGCTGGGCCACGACAACGGCCGCACTGTCGAACAGCGGAACGTGGGGTGGAAGCACCGGTACGGACACGCCCCCCTCCCAGGGCTGGTCCTCCACGTCGCTAGCAGCCATCATCGCCCTCCCGTCAAACAGCCCGCCCGCGATGCGCAGGCCGGGTCACCGTCCTAACTCACGGAGGCGCCCGCGCCGCTTCTGATACATCCGGTAGAAGATGGTCTGGTGACCGCCCGGCTGGAGTTCGCGGACGCCGCCCGGCAGGGGTTCGGCTGGATCCGGTCGGTGGCGGTCGAGACCTGGCTCTGATCCCTCAGCCGGACGACCAGGCCCGAGGCGTGCGGGCTCATGAGCAGCCCTCGCGAGGGTTCTGCCTGTCATCATGGAACTGGCCGTACGGAGCAGGAAGTAAGGAGGGCGATCGGCTTGGACCCGGATCAAGATAACGAGCGGCCCACGACCGCCAGACAGCCGGCTCAGGACGGCAACGCCGAGCCGCCCCAACGGCCCCAAACGCCCCAGCGGCCCAGCCGGCCCGATCAGAGTGCCGAGGACACGGATTCGGCCTGGGGTGAGCGCCCGGACCCCGGTGATGACGAACGCCTCTACGGGGACCGCCCACCCCACTGGGACTCGATCTAACCCGGAGCCCGCTCGCCACTGGGCTCCGGCGTGAGCGCGGCCAGCCACTCCCGCGCCGCCCGCGGACTCCCGAGCCGCACCACCTCCGGCGGCCGGAACCGATCGATCCGTTCCGCGATCTCGGCCCGGCGGGCGTCGTACTGGGACCAGGCCCACCAGGCCGGGTGGTCCCGCGTGAACCACAGCCCCACCGTCTCGACGTTGCCCCCGAACACGCGCCGCCGCCGCAGCGTCCGCGCCATGGAGCGCCGCAGCACCCGGGCCATCACCACCCGCCGGGGGTAGTCGAGCCAGACGACGCCGTCCGCCCGGCCCCACAGCAGGTCCCTGACCGGCGGGTACCCCAGGGAGTCGAACACCCAGCCCGGCCCGGCGCTGATCGCGGCCACGTCCTCGGCCAGCCGCGGGTTCTCGGCCCAGCCGGGTCCGGTCAGGGCCAGCGCGTCCATCTCGTGGAACGGAACCCTCAGCCGTCCGGCCACCGCCTGGGCCAGCGTGGTCTTGCCCGCCCCGGTGCTCCCGGTGACCAGAATGCGCCGCACCTCAGCCGCCCCGACCCCGTGCCCTCAGGCGGTAGTCAACGACAGTTCACTACCCCCGGCCGCGGGCCGGCCCGGCACCACCGCGATGCCGAGGCACCCGTGGGCCATCTCCTCCAGCCGGGTGGCCAGGTCATCCTGGGGCAGCCCGCTGTGAAAGAACAACGTCGACTGGATGGCCCCGATGGCCGCGTGCACGGCCAGCCGCAGTTCGCCGTCGGCCAGGTCACGCCGGAGCGGGGCCAGCAGGTGGACCCAGTCCTCGATGTAGTGCCGCTGACGGCGGCGGAGCCGGCGCCGGTCCTCTTCGGGCAGGGTGTGGATCTCGCGGTGGTAGACGGCCAGCACCTCACGGTCCTCGATGGCCGTCGCCACGTGGTCGCGCACGAGTTCCGAGAGCACGAAATCGTCGTCGCCCCCGGCCGCGATGATCTGCGCGCCGCCCGAGGCGATGCGGTCCATGACCTGGTCCAGCATGGCGACCAGGATCGATGTCTTGCTGTCGAAGTGCCGGTAGATCCCGGACCCGACGATGCCGGCTTCGGCGCCGATGTCGGCCATCGAGATCGCGTGGAACCCGCGCCGGGCGCTGAGCTCGGCCGCCGCGGTCAGGATCCGCTGCTTGCGGCCGGGGTCCCGGACCCGCTGCCGCGCCGGGTCCCGCGGCCGTGATGGTGCCATCTAGCCAGTCTGGCAGCTTCCCGTTAGAGTCGCTAGTGAAGGAGCCTTCACTAATCAGCGCCGCACGCGGGAGTCATCGTGGACTTTGCCGAGACCGACGAGCACCGGGCCCTGCGCGCGGCGGTCGCGGAGATCGCCGGGGACTTCGGCCCCAGGTATTACACCGAGCACGCCGCCCGCCGCGAACCCTGCCAGGAGCTGTGGCTGGCCCTGGGCCAGGCCGGGTTCCTGGGGGTCAACATCCCCGAGGAGTACGGCGGCGGTGGCGGCGGCCTGGTCGAGCTGGAGATCGTCTGCGAGGAGATCGCCGCCCAGGGCACGCCGCTGCTCCTGCTGCTGGTGTCGTCGGCCATCTCGGCCGAGGTGATCGCCGAGTTCGGCACCGACGAGCAGAAGAAGCGCCACCTGCCCGGGCTGGCCGACGGCACGTCCAAGGTCGTGTTCGCGATCACCGAGCCCGACGCCGGGTCGAACACCCACAAGCTCACCACCACCGCGGTCCGCGACGGTGACGACTGGCTGCTGTCGGGCACCAAGTACTACATCTCCGGAGTGGAAGAAGCTGACGCCGTCCTGGTCGTCGCCCGCACCCTGGAAACCAGCAGCCCTGATAACAGCAAGACCCCCTCTGATAACAGCAAAGCAATACCAGAGCCTGATAACAGCAAGACGCGGCTGTCGCTGTTCGTCGTGCCCACCGACGCCCCCGGGTTCGGGAAGCAGATCCTCCCGGTCGACCTGATGCTGCCCGAGCGCCAGTACACCCTGCACTTCGACCAGGTCCGGCTGCCCGCGGACGCCCTGGTCGGCACCGAGGGCGACGGGTTCCGCCAGGTGTTCCACGGATTGAACCCCGAGCGGATCACCGGCGCCGCCCTCGGCGTGGGCATCGCCCGGCACGTGCTCACCACGGCCAGCCGGTACTCGGTCGACCGGAAGATCTGGTCGGCCCCCATGGGTGCGCTGCAGGGCGTCTCGCACCCGCTGGCCAAGGCCAAGATCGAGACCGAGCTGGCCGCGCTGATGACCCGGCAGGCCGCCTGGCAGCACGATCACGGCCAGCCCGCCGGCGAGGCGTCGAACATGGCCAAGTACGCGGCGGCCGAGGCCGCCCTGGCCGCCTGCGACGCGGCCATCCAGACCCACGGCGGCAACGGGGTGGCCACCGAGTACGGGCTGATCCCGTACTGGGGCCTGGCCCGGTTGCTGCGCATCGCCCCGGTCAACCGCGAGATGATCCTGAACTACGTGGCCCAGCACAGCCTGGGCCTCCCGCGCTCGTACTAGAGCTCGTACCAGAGGAGGCGCCGTGGACCTCGCGCGCAACCTGATCCAGCGGGTCAACATCGGCGACTCGCTGACCCGCAGCGCCGCCGCCCGCCCGGACCACCCGGCCGTGGTCGAAGGCGACCGGCGCTGGACCTACGCCGAATTCAACGCCCTGGTCAACCGGCTCGCCCACGGGCTGGCCGGGCTGGGTTACGAGCGCGGCGACGCCCTGGGCCTCGCGTCCGGCAACAGCGCCGAGTTCCTGGCCCTGTACTACGCCTGCGCCAAGCTGGGCGTGGTCGCGGTCCCGATCAACCTGGGCTGGCGCCCGGACGAGGTGGCCTACGTCCTCGACCACTCCCGCTCCCGCGGCCTGGCCGTCGAGACCCAGCTGGCCGACCCCCTGCACGACGCCATCGCCAAGGTGGCCGGCGTGGCCGAGGTCATCGTCCTGCCTGGCCTGGGCGCCGCCTACGAGCAGGAGCCGGCCGACCGGCACTGGACCACGTTCGCGGCCCTGGCCGAGTCGGGCGGCACCGACAGCGAGCCCGAGTGCGTGGTCGAGGACCGCGACGCCATCAGCTACCTGTACACCTCCGGCACCACGTCCTTCCCCAAGGGCGTGGTCGGCACCCACCTGGGCATCTACCTGGAGTCGATGTCGGCCGCGCTGGATTCGGGCTGGCGGGCCGACGACCGGTTCGCGGCCATGATGCCGATGTTCCACACCGCCCAGCTGAACGCGTTCTGCACGCCGGCGGTGCTCGTCGGCGCCACCATCTACGTCCTGCGTGGCTTCGAGCCCCGGTCGTTCCTGGACCTGATCGAGACCGAGCAGATCACCCAGGCCTTCGGCCTGCCCATGATGTACCGGGCCGCCCTGGAGCACCCGAGCTTCGCCGGCCGCGACCTGAGCTCCCTGCGCCGGGCCGTCTACGCCATGGCCCCCATGCCCGACGCGCTCATCCGGGCCTGCCTGGACGGCTTCAACTGCGACTTCGCGCTGCTGTTCGGCCAGACCGAGATGTCGCCGTGCTCGACCCTGTTCCGGCCCGAGCACCAGCTCAGCCACATCGGCGCGGTCGGGACCCCGATCACCGGCGTCCAGGTCGGCATCATGGACCCGGGCGGGAACCTGCTCCCGCCCGGCGAGCTGGGCGAGATCGTCTACCGCGGCCCGTCCACCATGCAGGGCTACCTGGACAACCCGGAAGCGACCGGGGCCGCCTTCGCGCACGGCTGGTTCCACTCCGGCGACGTCGGCCGGATGGGCGACGACGGCGTCCTGTGGTTCGCCGACCGGTACAAGGACGTGATCAAGACCGGCGGGGAGAACGTGGCCTCGATCGAGGTGGAGAAGGCCGTGTACGCGGCCGAGCCCGGCGTGGCCGAAGCCGTGGTCGTCGGCCTGCCCCACGAACGCTGGACCGAAGCCATCACCGCCGTGGTGGTGGCCAAGCCGGGCGTGACCATCGACCCGGACGCCCTCCTGGCCGGGGTCCGCCAGCAACTGGCCGGGTTCAAGACCCCCAAGGCGGTCATCGTGGTCGACGAGCTGCCCAAGACCAGCACCGGCAAGATCCAGAAGAACCTGGTCCGCGACCAGCACGCCACCCACTACCAGAGCTAGGAGCCCCGTGCCCGACGCCACCCGTGGATTCGCCATCCTGCGCGGCGGCGTCGCCGACGCGGCCGCCGTCGCCGCCGAAGCCGAGCGGCGCGGCTACCAGACCGCCTGGAGTCCCGAGTTCTACACCCGGTCCGGGATCGTCACCCTGGCCGCCATGGCCCAGTCCACCGGCCGGTCCCGGATCGGCAGCGCCATCGCCTACGGGGTCGGCCGGACCCCGCTGGTGCTGGCCACCGAGGCCCGCAGCCTGGACGAGCTGTCCGGCGGCCGGCTGGTCTACGGGCTGGGCACCGGCACGACCAAGATGATGTCCAACTGGCACGGCGTCGACCCGTCCGGGCCCGCCAGCCGGATGGAAGAGCTGATCCCGCTGCTGCGCCAGCTGTGGCGGCTGCACGAGGGCCCGGTCCGGCACGACGGCCGTTTCTACCACGTGGACATCACCCCGACCGCCGAGATGAGCGCCCCGCTCCGCACCGATATCCCGGTCTTCACCGCCGGGGTCAACCGGCGCATGATCGAGGTCGCGGGCCGGGTCGGTGACGGCTACATCGGCCACACCCTGTTCACCCCGGCCTACTTCGACGAGGTGGTCCGCCCGGTCATCGCGGCCGGCGCCGAGAAGACCGGCCGGGACCCGGCGAGGGTCGAGATCACGGCCATGGTCATCTGCTCGGTCTCCGACGATGAGGAACAGGCCCGCCGCGAGGCCGCCGCCCAGCTCGGCTTCTACGCGGCCCCGCGCACCTACGGCACGGTGGTCGAGGCGGCGGGCTTCGGCGCGGCCGGGGAGAAGATCCGGGCCGCCTTCGCCGCCCGCGACATTCCGGCCATGACCGCCGCCGTGCCCGAGGCCATGGTCGACAGCATGGCCGCGGCCGGCACCCCC
This sequence comes from uncultured Actinomycetes bacterium, assembly GCA_963828445.1. GTDB lineage: Bacteria > Actinomycetota > Actinomycetes > Streptosporangiales > Streptosporangiaceae > Bog-532. Next base: position 496,285 of record CAWHFP010000008.1, on the reverse strand, counting down.
GAGCAGGTCCGGGCCAAGCTGGCCGAGTTCGGCCGCCACGTCGACCACGTGATCGTCTACCCGGTCAGCTTCGGCCTGACCGAGGAGCGCAGCCGCCAGGTCACCGCCGACCTCCTGGCCGCGGCCGCCCCGTAACGTGTGGCCATGACGTCCCCCGCCACCGATCCGCCCGATGGCCCGCCCGAGTGGTTCACCAAGGCCCTGGCCACCGAACCGGAAGCCCGCCGCGTCGACGTGGAAGGCACTTCCATCGCCTATCTGGCCTGGGGCGAGCCCAGCCCGCGCGGCATCGTGCTGGTCCACGGCGGCGGCGCCCACGCCCACTGGTGGGACCACATCGCCCCGCTGCTGGCCAGCGACCGGCGGGTGCTGGCCCTGGACCTGTCCGGGCACGGCGACAGCGGCCGCCGCGACGACTACTCGCTGGACACCTGGCCGCGCGAGATCCTGGCCGTGGCCGCCGACGCCGGCGTCACCGAGCCCCCGGTCGTGATCGGGCACAGCATGGGCGGCTTCGCCACCTTGCGCCTGGCCAGCCTCTACGGGCCGAAGCTCGCCGGCGCGGTGATCATCGACTCACCGGTCCGCGACCGTGACCTGACCCCGGAGGAGACCGCGGCCCGGGAGCGCCGGGCCTTCGGCCCGCTGCGCGTCTACCCGACCCGGGACGAGGCCATTGCCCACTTCCGCCCGGTCCCGCCCCAGCCGACCCTGCCCTGGATCACCGCCCACATCGCGGCCACCTCCGTGCGCCCCTACCCCCGACGGCGACGGCTGGACCTGGAAGTTCGACCGGCGGATCTTCGCCCGCGAGCCGTTCGGGGCCGCCCTGCTGACCCGGCTGGACTGCCGGGTGGCCCTGTTCCGGGCCGAGCACGGCATCGTGTCGGTCCAGATGAGCGAGGTCATGTACGACCGCCTGGGCCGGGTGGCGCCGGTCATCGAGATCCCGGCCGCCGGGCACCACGTCATGCTGGACCAGCCGGTGGCTCTGATCGCGGCGCTGCGCACGCTCCTGTCGGACTGGGACCACTCCCGGCCCGCGTCGAATTTATATATCGAAGGTCACTTCGCTGGCTCCGGCACGCCGATCGGGCTCGGGTAGGGGACGACCGCGGCGCAGGCCAGGGCCAGGGGGGTCAGCGCCGCCGCGAGTTCGGTCACCCCGGCCTCCCCGAGGTTCGCCCACGGCCGCGCGGCGGCCCGGTCGGTGGCTTCTTCCACCGTCGCCTTCACGTCCCGGCCCGCCGCGGTGATGACCCCGCCGTCGTCCAGCAGCCCGCGCCGGGCCAGCCGGCCGGCGGCGGCGTCCCACTGCTCGTCGGTCCAGCCGCGGATCGGCTGCATGGTCTCCCGGGACATGTCCAGGCCGCAGCGCAGCACCAGCACCTCGGCCCCGTCCAGGTCGGCCGCCAGCACGGCCGCGAAGTGCCCGTCGCCCCGGTGCTCGCGCAGCGTGGTGGCCGCCTGCCACAGCCGCTCCAGGTCATTGGTGGCCGGGGCCAGGGCCCCGTTGGCCGCCGCCAGCGGCCGGCCCGGGTAGTCCAGGCCGTCCAGGGCCTGCTCGAGCAGGCCCACCGCCGTCTTGACCTCGCTCTCCCGCCCGGCCAGCAGCACGCCCAGCGCGGCCGCCGCCCCCTCGCGCCGGACCCGACAGTGCGTCGGCGGGCGCGACCAGGTCCCACACCGACGGCAGCGCCCGGGCCACGAAGGCGGGCGCGAAGTTGTAGAACGACGCGGTCACCACCTCCGGCCCGGCCGCCCCCAGCGGCGCGGCCCGGCCCGCGAAGTACCCGCGCCAGAACCCGCGCAGCCCGGCGGCCTTGAACGCCTCCAGCGCCTCGGGCGCGAAGTACGTCACCGCGTGCACCGGTTCGAACAACGTCCACATCTGCCGCGCTGGTCCAGTCATGTCAGTCATTCTCGACGACGAAGTCCCACTTGGCCACGATGTGGGTGCCGTCCGGGGCCCAGCGCATGAGGCCTTCCCCGGTGGCCTCGACCGCCCGCAGCTCGAACGTGACCTGCTGGCCCGGCCTGAGCTCGGCCGGCGGCGTGGGCTGGCCCTTGACGAAGGCCGGCTGGTACACGTGGCCCCGATCGTCGATGGCGGTGAAGTCCGCGGTCTTGATGGGCACCGGGCCGGTGGCCCCGGACAGCGTCACCGTCCAGGTGCAGGTGTCCGCGCTGGCCTGGAAGGGCAGGCCCTCGCCCGGGACCTGGGGGCCGCTCACGGTGGCCAGCACCGAGAACGTGGACGTCTTGACCTTCACCGCGTCGCCTTCGCTGGTCAGCGCGGGCCGCTGCACGGTGCCGGTCAGCCGGTCGTCCGTGCCCTGGTTGAGCGTGTCCTTGGGCAGGAACGACGGGTAGCTGCCCAGCGGGGTCGCGCGGGCCGCGGCCGGGTGGGCCGGGTGGGCCGGGTGACTGGTGCCGCACCCGGCCAGACCGGCCGAGGTGGCCGCCACCGCCAGGGTGGCGGCCACCAGGCCTGCGCGTCGGGCGAGCGTCACACCCGTCCCGGCTGGAACATCCCGCGACGGCGGGCCCACAGGTAACCGCCCACCGCCAGCACGGCGGCCAGCGGGGCCCCGATCTCCAGGGCCAGCAGCCCCGGCGAGGAACCGGACGAGCCGGTGCCCGGCCACGGTCAGCGCGGTCAGCTTGTTGTTGCCGCAGCCGCAGCCGTACCCGCTCGGGTGGTTGAACACGTCCCGGCCGAAGGCCCGCAGCCCGGCTGGGCCGCGTACCCGAGGTGACCCTGGCGGTCCAGGCCGCCGGACACGGTGCCGGCCGGCAGCTTGGCGTGGTCGTGGCCGGCGGACACGTTGAAGATGTCCTCCATCGTGCGCAGCCAGCTGTAGTGGTTGTAGTAGACGGTGGAGACCGTGCCCGGCTTGATGAACGGGCTGATCAGCACGCTGCCGGTGTCGCCGCCGCCGGTGGTCGGGTCGGTGGCGTCCCACAGCGGGTCGGCCGTCTGGCCCGGAGCCAGGTCGGCCGGGTCACCCTCGGCGCTGAGCGTGATGCTGCTCAGCGGGCCGGTCGGGTTGACCGGGGTGCCGTCCTGGCTGACCAGCTGGAACGAACCGGTGGTGACCGGGCTGGTGGGCGTGGCCGCGGTCAGCGGGCCGGTGTTGACCACCGCGCCGACGAACGAGTTGGCCGGGACGTTGGTGCCGGTCACGGCGCGGCCGGTGTCGTCGGACACGATCGTGGCGTCGGTGATCATGCTGGACGAGCTGGTGCCGGTCACGGTGTCGGTCCGGGCCGCGGGCGGGCTGCCCGCGCCGCCCCGGACGATGCCCGGCACACAGTCGGCGGGCACCTTGACCGGGGTGGTCGACGTACAGACCGGCGGCCGGTCGATGAAGGCGTTGTTACCCGGCCCCGGGTACAGCTGGTCGCCCTGGCGGTTCGTGCCCAGGGTCGAGTTCGGGCCGGTCGGCTCGTAGTGCACGTTGCGGCCCCACAGGTTCTCGCCCGCGGTGTCGGTCTTGATCGACTCGGCCGCGTTCGGCTGGTCCTGCCGGGTCGGCGGGTAGTTGTTGGCGTCGTTGAAGCTGTTCCCGGTGTAGGTGAACGGCGGGAACGCCTCGTCGAAGGTGACGTCGATCAGGCCGCCCTGCTTGAACGCCTGGGACTGCTCGATCAGCGGGATGTAGTACTTCAGGAACAGGTCCGAGGCGTACAGGCCGCCGGTGAAGTTCTTGGGCGTGGTCGACTCCGGCACGAACGGCTGCGGGGAGTTGTAGTTCGGGCGTCCCGTTGCTGTTGAACGCGCCGGACAGGTTGTTGCCCTTGCACACCGCGTCGTGGGCGTCGCTGCAGTTGTCCGGGGTGATCCAGCTGAAGGCCGGGGTGCTCCGTGGCGCTCTTCAGGTCGTGGACCAGGCCGGTCTGCGGGTTGTCCAGGTTCACGGTGTGGTTGGCGTCGCAGTTGGTGCCGCCGTTGGCCGGCTGGTTCAGGGCCGGGCCGTTGGCGCTGGACCCGGTCAGCGACTGGAACCACGGGAACGGGAAGTGCTTGGCCACGTACTGGTCGTTCGGCTGGGCCGCGGTCAGCGTGGTCACGCCGGCCGGGAAGTCCGCCGACATGTTGGTCGGGTTGGTGTCCGGGTTGTTGGCCGGCGTGCCCGGGCCGTGGCACACCGCGTCCTCACGGTTGGGCACCAGGCCGGCCTGGAACGACGTCGAGCCGGGGTCTGGGCCCCGCCGATGTCCTGGGCGTAGCCCTTCCAGGTCTTGCCGGCCGCGTTGAGCTGGTTGAACAGTGTCGGCACGTCGGTCGGGTAGGTGCAGCCGTTCTTGCCGTTGGGGGCGTTGGCCCCGCTGGGCTGGGCGCGCGTTGGCCGGCGAGCTGACCTGGCCGAAGTTCTTGTTGCTGAAGATCGAGCCCTTGCTGTCGATGGTGGAGTTCGGGCCGATGGTGAAGTTGGAGACGCTGCAGTCTTCCTGGGTGTCCTCGTTGGGGGACTGGCCCGACACCAGGGACAGGTAGTTGTCCATGCTGGAGTGGCCGGTGCCGTAGTAGTTCTTGAGCAGGACGCCCTGCTTGGGCAGGGTCTTCCACAGGTAGCTGTTCTGGTTCAGGCCGGTGAACGTGGCGTCATAGGACTTGTTCTCCAGGATGATCAGCCACACGTGCTTGATGGCGCCGGATTTGAGCCCGGAGCTGCTGATGGTGACGGTCTTCGACTGCGTGCTGGGCTTGGCCGGGGCCGCGCTGGCGATGGACGCTGGCACCGCGACACCCGCCACGGAGAACAGTCCCACCCCACACGCGACGGCCGCCCGCAGCAGGCGATGGCCAGTGCGCGACATTGTCATGTTGATGACTCTTGTGGCCCACCCGACCGGGTCAACACCCAAAAGCAACGCGATATGAACGGCCAGGTTAACAATTCCCGACTGATCACGACACAGGCACGACCGGTCACGATCCCAGCTCGGTCCGGACCGGAGCATCCAAACCAGCCCGCCGATCGTACCGTACCAGTCGTCAGCGGGCTGGGCCGGTCCGGCGAACTCGGCCCGGACTCCCAGCAGCCGGACCGGCCGGCCCGGGGTGAACCGCCCCAGCGCGGCCAGGGCCGCGGCCCGGATCGGTGCCGCGGCCACCGTCGGCCCGGCCAGCGGCTGGCCGTGGGTCACGGTGATGAACGGCGCGTACCGGACCTTGACCACCACCCGCACGCGCCGGGCCCTCCGCCCAGCCTCCGTCCCCGCGGCCTGCCCCTGCGGCTGACTCCTCCCACCCCATCAACCCCACCAGCACCATTCGACCCGTTAACCCCGCGCCCCAGCCAACTCGGCCGCCACCGTCTCGGCCAGCCGGGCCACCTCGTCGGTGACCTCGGCCCAGTCGGTGATGTCCTGCTGGTAGGTGACTTCCCGCCCGTGCGAGCGGGCCCGGTAGGGCGTGTCGTCCACGGTCTGCTCGCCGCGCCCGTTGGCCAGCAGGACCAGCCAGGGCCCGGTGGTGGGCCCGAACACCGCCGCCAGCGCGTCCGGCTCGGCCGCGGCCAGCTCGCGCACGGTGTGCAGGCCGAGGGCGGCCAGCTTCTGGGCGGTCTTGGCCCCGATGCCCCACAGCGCGTCGGTGGGCCGGTCGCCCAGCACCGCGAACCAGTTCTGGCTGGTCAGCCGGAACACGCCGGCGGGCTTGCCGAACCCGGTGGCCAGCTTGGCCTGCAGCTTGTTCTGGCCGATGCCCACCGAGCAGTCCAGCCGGGTGGCCGCCTTGACCCGGGCCTGCAGGTCACGGGCGAAGGCTTCCGGGTCGCCGGAGTCCACCCCCAGGAACGCCTCGTCCCAGCCCACCACCTGGACCACCGCGCCCGAGGCCCGCAGCGCGGCCATCACCTCGGCCGAGACCTCCTCGTAGGCCTCCCGGTCCACCGGCAGGAACACCGCGTCCGGGCAGCAGCGCCGCGCCCGCCGCAGGGCCATGCCCGAGTGCACGCCGAACGCGCGGGCCTCGTACGACGCGGTGCTGACCACGCCGCGTTTGGCCGGGTCGCCGTCGCCGCCGACCACGACCGGCCGCCCGGCCAGCTCCGGATGGCGCAGCACCTCGACCGCCGCGATGAACTGGTCCAGGTCGACGTGCAGGACCCAATTGGTCACACCTCAGTATTACCCCAGGTCAGGGACTGCTGATCCAGGTGTGCAGGCGGCGCGAGATGACGCCCTGGCCGATGTCGTGCCCGCGCCAGAGCGCGAACTTGTCCCCGGCCTCCAGGTACTCCTCGACGTCCTCGCCCCGGACGGTCACGGTCAGCTCGACGCTGTGGCCGGCCGTCACCACCTGTTCACCGGCCCCGCTGACCAGGGCGCTGAACATCTTGCTGGTGTGGGTGTCGTGGTGCCGGGCGCGGACCACCACCCGGCCCTCCGGCTCCGGCAACAGCGGGCCGTCGTGGTCTCCGGCCGCGTCCGGATCGAGCCGGACCAGCGCGCGGTACTTGTACTGTCGGGCCATGGTGATCGCCTCCGGCCCTGACTGAGGGATATACCGATCGTAACGCCGCGACGACGAATGGCCACCCGCCCGTGGTTCCCAGCCCGGGCTCAGACCGGGTGGAATTCGACCCGGTACAGCAGGGTGCCGTCGTCGATGGGGCCCGCGTGGGCGGCCCGGCGCCGCAGGGTCTCCCGGTCCGGCTCCCCGGCCCGCCGCACGTCGGCCTCGCTGACGTCGGCGAACGGGACCAGCTCGATCGCGTCCACCTCGATCAGCGCCCCGCCCGGGCCGACCGGGTAGCGGCCGCCCGCCTTGACCTTGGGCCGCTTCCACAGCCGGAACGACACCGTGATCTCCCCGGCCAGCACGTCGTCCCGCAGTTCCTTGCTGAACTCCACCGTTCGAGGCTACGCCGGTCATGAAACGGCCGCCCCGGGCCGGAGCCCGGGGCGGCCGTGGTCACGCCGAAGCGGTCAGGAGCTCATGTTGAGCTGGCCGTTGACCCCGTCGGGGTAGAAGCCGCCGGAGTGGGCGGGCCGGGGGTTCAGGTAGACGATGTTGAGCACCTGGCCCGGGGTCCGGCCGAAGGCGATCCCGTTGCCGTCGGTGGGCACGATGTTGGCCTTGCCGTTCATGGTGATGCCCTGGTCGTCGTCGCCCCGGCCGTCCAGGCTGTCCCGGGCGTTGGAGATGGCGTTGGCCGGGCCGGCCAGGCCGCGGTCGTACAGGGTGGTGCGGATGGTGGCCGCGTGGTAGGCCTCGACGGCCAGGATGCCGGCCGCCGCCCCCAGGTAGGTCTTGTTGCTGATCAGCGGGGCGGCCCCCTTGTAGGCGGTCACGCCCACGTCCTCGAACAGGAACGCGCCGAGCAGGAAGTCGTTCTCGTTGTCGAACGGGCTGAACGACTGGTGCGAGCCGATCAGGCCGGCCGCGCGGGCGGCCGCGGTGAAGCTGCTCTTCAGGTCGATCTCGGGCTGGGACACGGCCGCGCCGCCGAGGGCCTTGCGCAGGAAGGCGACGTGGTCGTACTCGTCACCGGCGATCTCGGTCGCGAACTCGCGGATGGCGCGGGTCTTGAACGGCACCGCGTGCCCGCCCTTGACGCTGCCGCGGCGGCCGGAGCCACCGGTCATGTCGTTCGGCAGGCCGCGCCCGTAGACCGCGAAGTGGTAGAACTCGGCCTCGAGGTACTCCAGGTTGAGCGCGAAGTTCAGCACCGCGCTGTCCGAGATCGAGTTGGCCTCATCCTTGGCCTTCTCGGCCGCGCCCGCGGTCGACGGCAGGCCGGCCAGCAGGCCCGCGCCCACCACGCCCAGGCCCGCGGCGCTGGCGCTGCGCAGGAACCGGCGGCGGTCCGCCTCGTTCTCGGCGCTGCGGTTGATCAGCTGACCTACGTAGTTCTTTCCGAACACTGTTCTCCCCTTGTACGAAACTGCCATGCGAACGTGGGTATTCGGAGCATCACGCTGAGTAGCTTGGTCACGCCGCATGGCTCCGGTGTTCCGGAAGGAAGTTTCGCTACTCAGCGTAGGAAGAATCGTAGCAGAGCGCTACTCAGAGTAACGACATTCGATAAAAAGGGTTTGATCAGCGTTTCTTGAGGCTGCCCACGCTGAGCGAGCCGTCCCCGTCCTCGGCCAGCGCCTGCTCCTGGGCCTTGACGTAGCCCTCGGGGTCCTTGTCGACCGGCTCCACCCCCGCGTAGTGCCGGGCCTCGTAGTCGGCGAACTGGACCGCCAGCTCGTGGCGGCGCTGCAGGCTGGCCAGCCGGCGGAAGTCGGTCAGGCCCTCGCGCTCTTCCTCGCCCATGTGGTCGCTGTTGGCCTCGTTGGCCCCGGCCACGGCCTGGAACCAGTCGTCGGTGCCGACCGCGTGGTTGGCCACCTCGGCCACGGCGTCCCGGATCTCGTTGTGGTCCTTGACCGCGTCCAGCGTCTCGTCCTCGATGCCTTCCCGGCGGTGGGCCGCGATCCCCACCCGCAGCAGTTCGGGGTAGAAGATCTCCTCCTCGGCCTGCGCGTGCAGGTCCAGGAACGCGGCCAGCCGGTCCCACACCGCCGACAGCGCCGCGGTGTTGCCGCGGTCGATCTGCTCCAGGATCGAGAACAGCCGCCGCTGCTCGTGGTGGTCGTCGAGGATCAGCTGGGTGATATCCACGACACCACGCTACGGCAGGCTGCATGTCGCCGGGCCGGGCGGGTAGCCAGGGCGTCCCTGTCAGCGAGCACCGTCCCGGTGCCACCGAAGGAGGCGCAGTATGAGGACGAGTATCAAGGTGGCCGCGGCCGCGGCTGGGCTCGGCGTCCTGGTCCGTGCGGTCCGCCGCAGCCGGGTCCGCCCCGACACGGCCGCCGACGCGGACGGAGCCGAGCCCCGTAACCGCTGGCGGGCGGTGACCATCGCCAAGCCCGAGGACCAGGTGGCCCCGGGCGGGACGCTGCCCCGCCCGCTGGCCGAACTCGGCGACGCGATCGAGGTCCGTATCAGCCGGGCCGCTGACGGTAAGGGCACCGAGCTCGCCGCCCGCCTGCGCGAACCGGAGCCGTCGGGGGCCAGGGCGTCGGTCAGCCGCGTTACCGGCGGTGACCCACGCCAGCAGGTCCGGGCCGCGCTTCGGGAGAGCAAGCAGTTGCTGGAGACCGGGGAGGTGCTGCGGGTGGACCCACAGCCCACGGGCCGCCGCACCTCGACCCCGGGCAGCAAGCTTCTCAGCGCCGTCACCCGTCGCGCCGGCGCCGAGGGGGTGCTGTGACATGAAGGCACTGACCTGGCGGGGTGTCAACGAGACGGCGGTGGAGTCCGTTCCTGACCCGCAGCTCCTGAACGACCAGGACATCATCCTGAAGGTCCGGCTGACCGCAAGCTGCGGCTCGGACCTGCATCTGATCGGCGGCTACATTCCGGCCATGCGGGCCGGTGACGTCCTGGGCCACGAGTTCATCGGCGAGGTCGTCGAGGTAGGACCGGAGGTGCGCAAGCACCGGGTCGGCGACCGGGTGGTGGTTTGCTCGTTCATCGGCTGCGGCCGTTGCTGGTACTGCCAGCAGGGGCTCTGGTCGCTGTGCGACAACGGCAACCCCAACCCGGCTATCACCGAAGCTCTGTGGGGTTCCCCAGTCGGCGGTTGTTTCGGGTACTCGCACGCCATGGGCGGGTTCGCGGGCAGCCACGCCGAGTACGTCCGGGTGCCCTACGCCGACCAGGGGGCGTTCACCATCCCCGACGGCGTGGACGACCTGGACGCGGTGTTCGCCTCGGACGCGGCCCCGACCGCCTGGACCGGGGTGGATCAGATCGGGGTGCGGGACGGGGACACCGTCGCGGTCTGGGGCGCGGGTGGCGTCGGCCAGATGGCGGCCCGCGCCGCCATACTCAAGGGCGCGGAGCGGGTCATGGTCATCGACCGGCTGCCCGAGCGGCTGGCCCAGGCCGAGACCGTGATCGGCGCGGAGACGATCAATTACCAGGCGGACAACGTGATCGCCGAACTGCGCGAGCGCACCGGCGGCCGCGGCCCGGACATCTGCATCGAGGCGGTCGGCATGGAGGGCGACAGTGCCGGCCCGCAGTACTTCTACGACCAGGTCAAACAGCAGCTGCGGCTGGAGACCGACCGGCCGATGGCCGTCCGTGAGGCCATCTACGCCTGCCGCAAGGGCGGCGGAGTCTTCGTCCTCGGCGTCTACGGCGGACTGGTCGACAAGTTCCCGCTCGGCGCCGTGATGAACAAGAGCCTGACCCTGCGCGGAGCCCAGCAGCACGGGCACCGGTACATTCCGGAGATCCTGGGCCGGATGGCCCGCGGTGAGGTCAGGGCCAGCCACCTGGCGACCCACGTTATGCCGCTGGACGACGGCCCGGCCGGGTACCGGATGTTCAAGGACAAGGAGGACGGCTGCGTGCGGGCCGTGTTCCGGCCCGGAGGGTGACGCAGGCCGCTGGCACCGGCATACTTCCCGGTACGGTGCGTACCGGAAGGCCCAGTGAAATGGAAAGCGCACGCCGATCGACTCGCGGCCCAGGTCACCCACCCGGTCTCGCGCTGGCGGCCCGCGGTCGGTGCGGTGCGCCGGTGCTCAGGCGTCGTAGCTGACCGCGAGGGTGTCCGAGACCGGCAGCGACTGGCAGGTCAGCACGAAGCCGTCGGCCAGTTCCGCATCTTCCAGCGCGAAGTTGCGCCGCATGTGGACCTCGCCCGCGGTGACCTTGGCCCGGCAGGTGCCGCACACCCCGCCCTTGCAGGCGAACGGCAGGTCGGGGCGGGACCGCTGGGCCCCCTCCAGCACGGTGGTGTCGCGGGGCAGGGCGATGGTGGTGGACCGGCCGTCCAGGGTGATCGTGGCCTCGGTGACCAGGCCTTCCACCGGGGCGTCGGTGTGCTTGACCGGCTCGGGTGGCTCGTCACCGGCGTAGAACAACTCGCGGTGGATGCGGTCAGCGGGCACCCCGCGGGCGGCCAGCAGGTCGCGGGTGGCGGTCACCATCTCGAACGGCCCGCACAGCCACCAGTGGGCCACGTGGTCCACGTCGACCAGCCCGTCCAGCAGAGCGCGCAGCCGGTCCGGGTCCAGCCGGCCGGTGAACAGCTCGGCCTCGCGCGGCTCGCGGGACAGCACGTGCACCAGCTCCAGCCGGGCCGGGTAGCGATCCTTGAGGTCGGCCAGCTCGTCGGCGAACATCACGGTCTCGGTGTGCCGGTTGCCGTAGAACACGGTGACCGTGGACGCCGGGTCGCCCAATGGTGCCTTCAGCACGGTGGCGGCGATCGACAGCACCGGGGTGATCCCGGAGCCCGCCGCGATCAGTACGTGGTGGCCGGGCTCGGTCAGGTCCGGGGTGAACGCGCCGGCCGGCGGGCCGACTTCGATCTCGTCGCCCGGCCGGACCTGGTGCACGAGCCAGGTCGAGAACAGCCCGTCCGGCACCTCGCGCACGCCGATCCGCGGCCGGGCCCCGGCCGGCGCGCAGATCGAGTACGACCGTCGCTCCTCCCGCTCGCCGTCCCGGCGCCGCAGGGTCAGCGACTGGCCGGCCCGGAAGGCGTAGGCCGGCGCCAGCTCGTCCGGCACGTCGAAGGTGATGGCCACCGCGTCCTCGCACAGCCGGCTGACCTCGGCCACCCGCAGCGGGTGGAACTCGCCGCGCAGCCGGGACGCCGGCCCGGCGGCCGGGACGGGGGAGTGGCCACGGTCATGGCTCAGATCTCCTTGACGTGCTCGAACGGCTCCGAGCAGGTGCAGCAGCTGTACAGCGATCGGCACGCGGTCGCGCCGAAGTAGGACACCAGCCCGGTGTCGGCCGACCCGCAGTGGGGACAGTGCACGTGCCGGCTGGGCAGGCTGAGCGTGAGCGGCACCGGCCCGCGGTCGCGGTGGGTGGGCGCGTTGCCGGGCGGGGCGATCCCGGCCGCGGTCAGCTTGCGGCGGCCTTCGGCGCTGATCCAGTCGCTGCTCCAGGCCGGCGTGAGCACGGTCTGCACCTCCACCGGGCCGTACCCGGCTTGGCGCAGGTCGTGCACCAGGTCGTCCCGCATGGTGTCCAGGGCCGGGCAGCCGCTGTAGGTCGGCGTGATGGCCACGGTCACCGTGTCGCCGTCCTCGGTCACCTCGCGCAGCACGCCCAGGTCGGCCAGGGTCAGCATGGGCAGCTCGGGGTCGGTCACCGCCTCCGCCACCGCCCGCGCGCTCGGCCGTTCCTCGACCTCGACCTCGGTCACGGCCCGCGCGCCCGGCCGCCCCGCCGCGCTCCCTTGGGTCACTCTGTCCCCTTCGGCCACACGGTGTTCACTCACACGGGCACCTCCGGTCGCTCGGCTTCCCTTTATCAGTTCGTTATATAGGGTTACCACGTTGCCCCCGGGTGCGCGCGGGCAATGCTCTGCATTTCGGCCAGGAGATACCCCATGGCTTCGGTGTGCACGCCGTCCCGCCCGGCCTGTCCCGACACCCCGGCCCGGGCCGGAGCCTCCGGCCAGTCCAGCCCGCCAGCCGCCAGAACCTGGCCCATGACCTGGTCAAACTCCCCCCGCAGCTCGTCCGGGGAAACCCCGGCCCCGGCCGCCGCCAGCCGCTCTTCCACCGCGCCCGCCACGAACAGCTCGGGCACGTAGGGCCAGATTTCGGTCAGCCCGGCCTGCGCCCGTTCCCGGGAGAAATCGGTGCCGTCGCCGAGCCGGATCAGCCACTGGGCCGCGTAGTCGCGGTGGTAGGTGACCTCCTTGACCCCCTTGGCCGCCACCGCCGCCAGCACGGTGTCGCGCGAGCCGGTGAGCTGGGCCAGCAGGGCCAGCCGCCACACCGAGAACACCAGCAGCCTTGTGATCAGCTCACCGAAGTCCCCGTTCTCCAGCTCCACCAGCCGGACGTTCAAGAACTCGTGCTCATCCCGGTGGAAGGCCAGGGTGTCCTCGTCCGGCCCGCCACCGCCCGCCGGGCCCGGCGCGGCCGCCCCGGCCCGGGCCAGCAGCAGCCGGGCCTGGCCGAGCAGGTCCAGCCCGATGTTGGCCAGGGCGACCTCGTCCTCCAGCTCCGGGGCGTTGGTGCACCACTGCTGCAGCCGGTGCGACATGATCAGGGCGTCGTCCCCGAGCATCAGGGAGTAGGCGGCCAGGTCGGCCCCGTCCACCCCGTCCGGGACGGTGGTGTCGATGCCGGCCAGCGGGTCGCTGAACCCGGTGCCGAACGCCCAGCGCGCGTCGTCGTTGGCCTCGGTGATCGCGTCGTACACGTTCTCGTCGGAAACACGGTCGCTGGTCATCGCGGGCTCACATGTGCGGGACGTCGTCGGGGATCTCGTAGAACGTCGGGTGCCGGTACACCTTGTCGCCGGACGGGGCGAAGAACGGGTCCTTCTCGTCCGGCGAGGATGCGGTGATCGCGGCCGACGGCACCACCCAGATGCTCACGCCCTCGTTGCGCCGGGTGTAGAGGTCGCGCGCGTGGTGCAGGGCCATCTCGGCGTCGGCCGCGTGCAGCGAGCCCACGTGGACGTGGTTGAGCCCGCGCTTGCCGCGCACGAACACCTCCCACAGCGGCCACCCGGCCCGGCCCCCGGAAGCCCCTTCCGCGCTCACGCCGCCGCCTCCTTCGCCGCCGCCCGCGCGGCCTGCTTGGCCGCGTGGGCCGCGGCCGCCTCGCGCACCCAGGCCCCGGCCTCGTGGGCCCGCCGCCGCTGCGCCACCCGCTCCGCGTTGCAGGGCCCGTTCCCCGACACGACCTGCTTGAACTCGTCCCAGTCGACCGCGCCGAAGTCGTGCTCGCCCCGCTCGGCGTTCCAGCGCAGGTCGGGGTCGGGCAGGCTCACCCCGAGCGCCTCGGCCTGCGGCACGGTCATGTCCACGAACCGCTGCCGCAGCTCGTCGTTGGTGTGCCGCTTGATCTTCCAGGCCATGGACTGGGCCGTGTTGGCCGATTCCGCGTCCGGCGGCCCGAACATCATCAGCGACGGCCACCACCACCGGTTCACCGCGTCCTGCACCATCTCGCGCTGCCCGTCGGTGCCCCGCATCATCGTCATCAGCAGCTCGTAGCCCTGCCGCTGGTGAAACGACTCCTCCTTGCAGATGCGGATCATGGCCCGGGCGTACGGGCCGTAGGAGCAGCGGCACAGCGGCACCTGGTTGCAGATCGCGGCCCCGTCCACCAGCCAGCCGATCACCCCCACGTCGGCGAAGCTCAGCGTGGGGTAGTTGAAGATCGAGGAGTACTTCTGGCGGCCGGTGATCAGCCGGTCGGTCAGGTCGTCCCGGTCCGCGCCCAGGGTCTCGGCCGCCGAGTACAGGTACAGCCCGTGGCCCGCCTCGTCCTGCACCTTGGCCAGCAGGATGGCCTTGCGCCGCAGGGAGGGGGCCCGGGTGATCCAGTTGCCCTCCGGCTGCATGCCGATGATCTCCGAGTGCGCGTGCTGGGCGATCTGCCGGATCATCGAGGCCCGGTACTTGTCCGGCACCCAGTCCCGCGGCTCGATCCGCTGGTCGCGGGCGATGGTGCCCTCGAACCGCTGCTCCAGGCCCGCCTCCAGGTCGGCCGTCATGATGTCCACTCCTTCGCCACCAGGGTCAGCACGTCGTAGCGGGCCACCGACTCACCGCCGCCGTTGGTCACGTCGGCGTCCCAGCGCACCTCGCCGTACTCCGCGTTCTCGCGCGGGGTGATCTGCTTGGCGGTCAGGGTCACGGTCAGCTCGTCGCCCGCCTTGACCGGGGTCAGGAAGCGCAGGTTCTCCAGCCCGTAGTTGGCCAGCACCGGCCCCGGCTCGGGCGAGACGAACAGGCCCGCCGCGAACGACACCACCAGGTAGCCGTGGGCCACGATCCCGCCGAACAGCGGGTTGGCCGCGGCCGCCTCCTCATCGGTGTGGGCGTAGAAGGTGTCCCCGGTGAACTCGGCGAAGTGGTCGATGTCGGCCCGGGTCACCGGCCGCGGCCCGGCCACCACGGTGTCGCCCACCCGCAGCTCGGCCAGGGACTTGCGGAACGGGTGCGTGCCCTCCGACCGCGGCGCGCCCGGCACCCAGCGGCCGGTGATCGCGGTCAGCATGGCCGGGCTGGCCTGGACCGCGGTCCGCTGCAGGTGATGCCGGACCGCCTCCACGCCCCCGAGCTCCGAGCCGCCCCCGGCCCGGCCGGGGCCGCCGTGGACCAGGGCCGGCAGCGGTGAGCCGTGCCCGGTGGACTCGCGGGCATCGCCGGTGTCGAGCACCAGCAGCCGGCCGTGCCAGGGCGCGACGCCCAGCACGACGTCCCGCGCGAAGCCCGGGTCGCCGGTCACCACCGATCCGGCCAGGCTGCCCTGGCCGCGCGCGGCCAGCGCGATGACCTGCTCGGTGCTCCGGTACGGCAGCAGCGTGGCCACCGGGCCGAACGCCTCCACCTCGTGCGGCTCGGCCCGATCGGGGTCGTCCGCCCGGAGCAGGATCGGGGCCAGGAACGCGCCCCGCTCGGCGTCGGCCCCGGTCACCTCGACGTGCTCCGGGTCGCCGGACACGATCCGCCCGGCCGCGGCCAGCGCCTTCAGCGACCGGCGGACCTCCTCGCGCTGTTCCAGGCTGGCCAGCGCGCCCATCTCGACCGCCGGGTCGGCCGGGTTGCCCACCACGACCCCGGCCAGCTTCCCGGCCACCGCCGCGGCCACCTCGTCGAGCCGGTCGGCGGGGACGAAGGCGCGCCGGATCGCGGTGCACTTCTGCCCGGCCTTGACCGTCATCTCGGTCACCAGCTGGTCCACGTACAGGTCAAATTCAGCACTGCCGACAGTGGCGTCCGGGCCCAGGATCGAGCAGTTCAGCGAGTCGGCCTCGGCGTTGAACGGCACCGCGTGCCGGACCACGGCCGGGTGGGTGCGCAGCCGCTGGGCGGTGGCGGCCGACCCGGTGAACGACACCATGTCCTGCTCGGTCAGGTGGTCCAGCAGGTCGCCCGCGCTGCCGCAGATCAGCTGCACGGTGCCCTCGGGCAGCAGCCCGGAGGCCACGATCAGCTCGACCAGCTTCTCGGTCAGGTGCGCGGTCTGGCTGGCCGGCTTGATCAGGCTCGGCATCCCGGCCAGGAACGCCGGGGCCAGCTTCTCCAGCGGGCCCCAGACCGGGAAGTTGAACGCGTTGATCTGGACCGCGACCCCGGGCCGGGAGGTGCCGATGTGCTGCCCCGCGAACGTGCCGCCCTTACTCAGCGGCTGCACCGCGCCGTCGACGTACACGACGTCGTTGGGGAGTTCGCGCCGCCCGATACCCGAGTAGGCGCTCAGGACCGCGATGCCTCCATCTATATCGAAGGTCGCATCCCTTCGCGTCGATCCCGCCCGGGCCGACAGTGCGTACAGCTCCGGCCGGTGCTCACGCAGGTGGCCCGCCAGCGCCTTCAGCAGCCCCGCCCGCTGGTGGAACGTCAGCTCGCGCAGGGCCGGGCCGCCGGTCCGGCGCCCGTGGTCGAGCGCGGCCGCCATGTCGATCCCGGCCGAACTGACCCGGGCGATCAGCTCGCCGGTCACCGCGTCGTGCAGCGGCGCGCCGTCGCCGTCGCCCGTCCGCCAGCTGCCCCCGGTGTAGCTGCGCAGCACCGGCGCGCCGTCCTGGCTCATCTCCGCCACCAACCGATCGTCACCTGCCTCCGTCGCCCGCCAGCTCGATTAACCGACCGACCGTTCGGGAATTATTTACCCATACTAGCTTCCCGATCCGGGTCGCGAAAGGCTAAATTAGTTACCGTCCGTTCGGTCAGTCGGGAGACCGTCGAGAGGATTGTCATGGCTGGTCAGGCCGAGGTGATGTTCAACAGCGACGTCGCCTCACGCTCGCTGGGCATGGAGCTGCTGCGGACCGGGCCGGGTACGGCCGAGGTCCGGATGCGGATCACCCGCGCGATGGTCAACGGGCACGACATCGCGCACGGCGGCTACCTGTTCATGCTGGCCGACACCGCGTTCGCCTGCGCCTGCAACAGCCACGGCCAGGCGACCGTGGCGGCCGGGGCCGAGATCTCGTTCGTGACCAGCGCCCGGCTGGGCGACGAGCTGGTGGCCACGGCCGAGATGCGCACCCGCTACGGCCGGAACGGCATCTACGACGTGACCATCCGCCGCGATCGTGACATCATCGCGGAATTCCGTGGCCGGAGCCGCGCCACGAACAGCGCTGCACCGGAGGTGCCATGACCGAGCATCTGCTGCCCGCGCCTGCCCCCGGCGAGCTGACCGCGCCGGAGCGGCTGAGCCGGGACGAGCTGCAGGCCCGGCAGCTGGAGCGGCTGCAGCACACGCTGCGCTACGCCTACGAGCGGGTGCCGTTCTACCGGGCCGCCTTCGACCGGGCCGGAGTGCACCCGGACGACTGCAAGGACCTGGCCGACCTGGGCAAGTTCCCGACCACGGCCAAGCAGGACCTGCGGGACAACTACCCGTTCGGCATGTTCGCGGTCCCGGAGGGCGAGCTGCGGCGGCTGCACGCCTCCAGCGGCACCACCGGCAAGCCCACCGTGGTCGGCTACACCCAGCGTGACCTGGACACCTGGTCCGAGGTCATGGCCCGGTCGATCTTCGCCGCGGGCGGCCGCCCCGGGCACAAGGTGCACGTGGCCTACGGGTACGGCCTGTTCACCGGCGGGCTGGGCGCCCACTACGGCGTGGAACGGCTGGGCGCGACCGTGATCCCGGCCTCGGGCGGCATGACCGCCCGCCAGGTCCAGCTGATCACCGACTTCCGGCCCGAGGTCATCATGGTCACCCCGTCCTACATGCTGACCATCCTGGACGAGTTCGAGCGCCAGGGCCTGGACCCCCGGGCCAGCTCGCTGCGGGTCGGGATCTTCGGGGCCGAGCCCTGGACCGAGCAGATGCGCCGGGAGATCGAGGACCGCCTCGACCTGACCGCGGTCGACATCTACGGGCTGTCCGAGGTGATGGGCCCGGGCGTGGCCCAGGAGTGCGCCGAGACCAAGGACGGCCTCACGATCTGGGAGGACCACTTCTACCCGGAGATCATCGACCCGCTGGACGGGCAGGTGCTGCCCGACGGCGAGACCGGGGAGCTGGTCTTCACCTCGCTGACCAAGGAGGCCATGCCGGTCATCCGCTACCGCACCCGCGACCTGACCGCGCTGCGGCCGGGCACCGCCCGGCCCGCGTTCCGGCGCATGGACAAGGTCACCGGGCGCAGCGACGACATGATCATCCTGCGCGGGGTCAACGTCTTCCCGACCCAGATCGAGGAGATCGTGCTGGTCACCGAGGGGGTGTCGCCGCACTTCCAGCTGCTGCTGACCCGGCAGGACCGGATGGACCAGCTGACCGTGCTGGTCGAGGCGGGCCCGGGCACCCCCCCGGCCCGGCGTGACCCGGCCGCGGCCGAGATCGCGGCCCGGGTCAAGGACGGGGTCGGGGTCACCGTCGCCGTCCAGGTCGTGGACCCGGACACGCTGGAGCGCTCGGTGGGCAAGATGCGGCGGGTCATCGACCAGCGGCCCCGATGAGCGCCCCGGCCCAGCCCAAACCGGCCCAGCCCAAACCGGCCCGGCGCGGCCGGCCCGGCTACGACCTGGAGTCGCTGCTGGCCGTGGCGGTCAAGCTGTTCAACGAGCGTGGCTACGACGGCACCTCCATGGAGGACCTGTCCCGCAAGCTGGGCATCACCAAGTCGGCCATCTACCACCACGTCGACAGCAAGCAGGACCTGCTCCGGCTGGCGGTCAACCGGGCCATGGACGCGCTGTTCGCCGAGCTGGACAAGCTGGCCCAGGTCGACGGCCGGGCCATCGACCGGCTCGAGCACCTGGTCCGCGGCAGCGTCCTGGTGCTGGCCGGCAACCTGCCCTTCGTCACCCTGCTGCTGCGGGTGCGCGGCAACACCAAGGTCGAGCGGGAGGCCCTGGCCCGCCGCCGCGAGTTCGACCGCCTGGTCGCCGGTCTGGTCGCCGAGGCCGCGGCCGAGGGCGATCTGCGCTCCGACATCGACCCCGCGGTCACCGCCCGGCTGCTGTTCGGCCTGGTCAACTCCCTGATCGAGTGGTACCGCCCGCGCGGCCCGGCCGCCGCCGGCCAGCTGGCCGACACCGTGGTCGCGGTCGCCTTCGACGGCCTCCGCGTCCGCCCCGCCGACTGAGCGGCGTCAGGCCCGGAGCCCGTCCATGACCAGGTCGAGCAGGTGAGCGGCCCGCTTCTCCCAGCCCTCGTTGTCCAGCCGCCACAAGAAGCCCACCAGCAGCAGCACCTCGTCGGCGTCGACGTCGGCCCGGATCTGGCCCGCCGCCTGCCCCGCCTCCAGCAGCAGCGTGATCGCCCCGGTCACCGGCCCGTACCAGGCGCTGGACAGGTCGGCCCGGGTCGCCGCCTCCACCGCCTGCGCCACCCCGTGCTTGATCCGCCCGTAACTGGCCAGCCGCCCGAACCACCGGCGCAGGGCCTGATCGGGCGGATACTGCCCCAGCAGCGCCGGCGCCGCGTCGATGACCGCCTGCACGTCCTGCCGGTACACCGCCAGCAGCAGCGCCTCCCGGTTCGGGAAGTGCCGGTACATCGTGCCCTGCCCGACCCCGGCCCGCCGGGCGATCGCGTTCATGGTCGCGTCACTCGACTCACCCAGCGCGGTCACCGCCGCGGCCAGGATCCGAAGCCGGTTCAGCTCCGCGTCCGACCGCATAGGCGCCACTCGCCCACCCTAACCCCCCGCCCACCTAAGCGGACACCCGTCCACAACGTCGATCAGCCCTTTCTTTTTTGGAGCTTTTCTAAGCGGACAGCTGTCCACAACCCCCTCCCGCCTTAAGTGGACACTCGTCCGGTACGCTTGATCTAACGATCCGGACACGTGTCCGGTTAGGCGGGAGGTCAGGATGGCGAACGGCATCGAGGGCAAGGTGGTGGCCATCACCGGGGCCAGCAGCGGGATCGGCGCGGCCGCCGCCGAGCTGCTGGCCGGACAGGGGGCCCGGGTCGTCCTGGGTGCCCGCCGGGCCGAACGCCTGGCCGACCTGGCCGCCCGGATCACCGCCGCCGGGGGAGAGGCCGCCTACCGGCCCACCGACGTGCGGCGCCGGGCCGACCTGGCCGCGCTGGCGGGCCTGGCCCGCGAACGCTACGGACGGCTGGACGTCATGGTCAGCAACGTCGGCGTGGGCCTGGTCTCGCCCCTGGATGACCTGCGGGTGGACGACTGGGACGAGATGATCGACACCAACATCAAGGGCGTGCTGTACGGGATCGCGGCCGCGCTGCCGGTGTTCCGTCAGCAGGGCAGCGGCCAGTTCGTGCACGTCGCGTCCACGGCCGCCTACAAGACCGTGCCCGCCCAGGCCGTCTACTCCGGCACCAAGGTCGCGGTCCGCGCGATCTCCGAGGGGCTGCGCCAGGAGGCCGGCGCCGGCCTGCGGGTCACGGTCGTCTCACCCGGCTTCACCAACACCGACTTCGTGCACGGCGCCGCCGACCCCGGTGTCCGGGCCCAGTTCATCGAGACCCGCGATCGCCTGGCCATCCCGCCCGCCGCCGTGGCCCGGGCCATCGCCTTCGCCATCAGCCAGCCCCCCGAGGTCGACGTCAACGAGATCGTCGTCCGCCCCACCGCCCAGAGCTAGTGCGGTCCCCGCCGCCCGGCGGGCAGACAGGTTTGACGTTCCAGGACTTCGGAAGGGAGCGGGCTAGAGGACGGCTCGGGGATCAGCGGCTCGTCCTGGCTGGGCGTCCGCCGGGCCTGGCGCAACAGCCGGATCGCAACGGCGATCGGCGCGGCCACGATGAGCACGATGACGAAGGTCCAGAGCCAATCGGGCAGCCCTCCGCTGCCCTGGGTGACGCAGGTCGCCGCCTGGCCGACCGCGCCGCTGCACACGCGGCTGCTGCCACCGCTGGTCGTGGCGAACAATGCCCCGTAAATCGCTACTCCGGCCAGGCCGCCGGGCCACACGAGGGTGCCGAGCAGTTTGTCGTACCAGCGCCACCGGTCCGATGTCCACAGCAGGGCCACCCCGGCGAACCAGCCGATGAAGAAGACCGCCCCCCCGGCCAGCAGCAGGACAACCGCGGCGATCTGGTGCCCGCCCGCCCCGGCCCTCACACCACCGCCAGCTGCGGCGGCTATCTCCCCGGGCTCGCCCAGGTCGTCGAGCACAGCACGCAACGGCACGGCTCCCGTCGCGCGCGCTTCGTCGATATGCGCCTGGATCGCCTCGATCAGTTCCCTGCGGCGCGCCCGGGGAAGGCCGCCCGCGGCGCGCCGCAGCCGCTTCAGGTACTCCGCCGCCAGCTGGTCATCGGTCATGTCGCGTCCTTCGTTCCGGTGCCGAGAAGAGCATCGACGCTGTCTTTGAGCTGGGTCCACTCCCGGGCGAAGTCAGCCAGTGCGGCTTGTCCGGCCGGGGTGAGCTGGTAATAGCGGCGGGGCGGCCCGGCCGACGATTCCCGCCAGGTGGTACCCACCAGGCCCTGCCGGCGCAGCCGGGCCAGCAGCGGATAGATCGTGCCCTGGCTGGTGACCACGCCGCCGACCGCACCGAGCGCCTGCACCAGGTCGAACCCATAACGTTCGGTGTCGCGCAGCATGGCCAGCACGCAGTACGGCAGCAGCCCCCGGCGCATCTGGGCCACCTGCGTCACGTCCACCTGTGCTCCGCCAGCTACCATGCACCGCATGATAGCAACACGGCGTCATGCCGCGCCATAGTCAGCGCGTGCCGGCCTGAACCGCCGGCGTCCCGGGACAAGCCGGGCAGGCCGCCCGGCCCAGCACCTCGACAGCGCCGGCCATCACAAGAGAACCAGAAGCCTCACGGGGCCAGGGTGAGGGCCAGAAACGTGTCCAGGGTGGTCTCCAGCGCCCGGGTGTCCCGCTGGACCTGGGCCAGCAGCAGTCCGCCCTGCAGGCTGGCCAGCAGGGTCACCGCCAGTTCATCCGGGTCCAGCCCGGGTCGCAGCTGCCCGCCCGCGTGCAGTTCCCGCAGCCCGTTCCGCAGCGCCTCCGACCACCGCCCGAACCCGCCGGCGATCTGGCCCCGGGCCGTGAGGTCGGTCTCGGCCAGCTGACCGCCCAGCGACCCCAGCGGGCAGCCCCCTTGCCCGGCCGTGCGCGCCGCCTGCGCCACCACCAGGTCCCGCCAGGCCCGCAGCCCGGCCGGCGTCCCCAGCCCGGCCCGCTCGGTGTTGCCCACGATCAGCATCGGCCTGGTGGTCGATGACCGCCTGGACCAGCTGCTCCTTGTCCGCGAAGTAGTGGTAGAGCTGCGAGCTGCTGACTCCGGCGGCCGCCTTGACGTCCTCGATCGTGGTCTCGGCCACCCCGCCCTCGTGCATCAGCCGCGCCGCCGCGGCCACGATCCGCCCCCGGGTCCGCTCGCCTTTGGGAGTCAGCCGCTCAGTTCCAGCCATGTCTCCCACCTTACATAAAAATGGATTTGACAATCCATTCTGCGGCTGGCCATAGTGACCACTAATGGATCGTACGATCCAATCGATGGCCGGGCCCGGACCCGGCGGAAGGGCGGCGACGCATGATTCTGGTCACCGGCGCCACCGGCAAGGTCGGTTCGGAGGCGGTCCGCCTGCTCCGGCAGCAGGGCCAGCCCGTACGGGCCATGGTCCGCGACCCCAGGAAGGCCGCGCCGCTGGCCGCCGCGGGTGCCGCCGTCACCCACGCCGACTTCGATGAACGCCCAGGCCTTCACCCTGATCGCCGGAGGCGAGGCGGCCTGGCTGTCCGGGGACGTCCCTGCTCTGCTGGGCCGGCCGGCCCGCTCCTACCAGCAGTTCGCCACCGACTTCGCCGCTGCCTTCGGCCGGCCTTCGAACCGCCCGGTAGATGAAGCCTCAACCACTTGACACGGCTGGCCCGGGCACAGGAAGGTGGCGCTAACCGCAGAGCGGACAGGTGTACGGGACGGTGGAGGGGCTGGCGATGGCGACAGCAGCAGTGGAGACCGACGTGCTGGTGGTCGGCTCGGGACCGGCCGGAGCGGCCGCGGCCTTGTTCCTGGCCAGCTACGGGACCCGGACCCTGATGATCACCAAGTACGGGCGCCTGTCCGACAGCCCCCGGGCCCACATCACCAACCAGCGCACCATGGAGACGCTGCGCGACATGGGCCTCGAGGAGACCCTGATGCAGGCGGCGACCCCGTGGGAATCCATGGGCAACACCACCTTCTGCCTCAGCCTGGCCGGGGAGGAACTGGGCCGGATCCCGTCCTGGGGCACCGACACCGAGCGGCACGCCAACTACGAGCTGCAGAGCCCGTGCACCATGCTGGACGCGCCCCAGACCATCACCGAGCCGATCCTGGTCCGAGGGGCCCAGGAACGCGGGGCCAAGATCCGCTTCGACACCGAGTACCTCAGCCACACCCAGGACGACGACGGCGTGACCAGCCTGGTCAAGGACCGCCTGACCGGCGCCGAGTACACCGTGCGGTCGAAGTACCTGGTCGGCGCGGACGGCGCCCGCAGCAAGGTCGCCGCCGACGCGGGCCTGCCGTTCGAGGGCCCGGGCGCCGTGGCCGGCGCGATGAACATCGTGTTCGAGGCCGACCTGTCCCGCTTCGTGGAGTACCGGCCCTCGGTCCTGTACTGGATGCTCCAGCCCGGGGCCGAGCGCGAGGGCGTCGGCCTCGGCGTGCTGCGGATGATCAAGCCGTGGCACGAGTGGATGCTGATGTGGGGCTACGAAGTGGCGGCCGGGCCGCCCGAGTTCACCGACGAGTTCGTCCGCGAGCTGGCCGTCAAGCTGGTCGGCACCGAGGACTTCGAGATGCGGGTCAAGTCGGCCTCGCCGTGGACGGTGAACCACGAGTTCGCGACCACCATCGCCCGCGGCCGGGTGTTCTGCGCGGGCGACGCCGTGCACCGGCACCCGCCCACCAACGGGCTCGGCTCCAACACCTCGATCCAGGACTCCTACAACCTGGCCTGGAAGCTGGCCCTGGTGGTGGCCGGCACCGCCACCCCGGATCTGCTGGACACCTACAACGTCGAGCGGGCCCCGGTGGCCCGGCAGATCGTGGAGCGGGCCAACCAGTCCATCGTCGACACCGGCAAGATCTTGACCGCGCTCGACCTGACCGACACCACCGACGTGGCCCGGCTCGGCCGGCAGCTGGAAAAGCGCAAGGAGCCCGGGCCCGAGGGCGAGAAGATCCGCGCCGCGCTGCGGGAGGCCATCGCCTACAAGGCCTACGAGTTCGACGCCCACGGCGTCGAGCACAACCACCGCTACGCGTCCGCGGCCGTGCTGCCGGACGGCACCCCGATGCCGGAGTTCCGCCGCGACCCCGAGCTGTTCGCCCAGCCCTGCACCTGGCCCGGGGCCAAGCTGCCGCACACCTGGGTCACGGTCGGCGGCCACCGGATCTCCACTCTGGACCTGGCCGGCCAGGGCCGGTTCGCGGTGGTGACCGGGATCGGCGGCCAGCCCTGGCTCGACGCGGCGGCCGAGCTCGGAGCCAAACGCGGACTGGAGATCACCCCGGTGTCCATCGGCCCGGGCCAGCCCTACGAGGACCCCTACGGCACCTGGGCCGGGCTGCGCGAGATCGATGACGGTGGCGTGCTGCTGGTCCGGCCGGACCTGTACATCGCGGCCCGGCAGCTGGCCGCGCCCGCCGACGCGGCCCAGGCCCGCCAGTGGCTGGACAGCGTACTGGCCCAGATCCTGGGGGACCCGGGCCAGTAGCGGAGCCGTCGGTAGCGCTGGCTACCTCAGACCTGGAGGTCCTTCTCGATCCGGGTCAGCCGGTGACGGGCCAGGGCCAGGTTGGACTTGTCCCGGTCCAGCACCAGGTAGAGGAACATCTTCTGGCTGCCGTCCGGGCTGTTGAGCAGCCGGATCAGGTGGTACTGCTTGTGCAGCGTGATCAGGATGTCCTCGATGGTGTCGTTCAGCTGCAGCGAGTCCATCGTCCGCATCTTGGCCCGGATCACCTCGGTGTTACCCGCGGCGGCCAGGTCGAGGTCCAGGTACTTGCCGCCGCCCAGGTTGCCCAGGGAGAAGCCGCTCTCCCAGTCCACCAGCGCGACGCCGAGTGCGCCGTCGATGGTCATCGCTTCCTTGAGCGCCGTCTCAATGTTCATGCCCCGCCCCTTCACCATCCTGGGCCGCGTCTGCTGGCCCACGTTGTCACCGGCTTGTGCCGGGCCGACCCCGGTGGGCCGGCCCGGCGCGGCTAACCCGTGGTGAGCTAGCCCGCTGATCTGGCCTGCCAGTTCTGGGACCCAGTCCTGGTCACGCTGTCTCAGCTGGCCGGCGGTAGCGGTCGCTGTCGCGGTTGACGCTTCACGCCGGCTGCAATCCCAGCCAGGCTAGTGAACTGGCCCGTTTCGGGCGGGGTGAATGACGCCTAATTTTTACTAAATTTCACCATTAGCGCCGATTGTGAGGCTAAGCCCCAGGTGGGAACGGTGTCGCACCGGTCTCGACCAGCCGCGACCGATTCCCGGCCCAGCTTCGGGCTGACTTCTGAGCCGCCGGATGCGGTCCGAAACTACCCCAAATCCTGCCAAAAACCGGGTGGCTACCCGGTGGTTGGTTCCCCGGCCACTCGCGTGGCCTGCTTGAATGTTCCTGACTCCGGCTGATTCGTGCCGGTTTCCGCTGGTTGGCCGGGTGGGGGGAGCAGGAAACAGTGTCCAGCCTTGACGACTCCCTTGGCCGCATCCTGGCCGTGGAAGGAGTCCGCTCCGCGGCCCTCATCGACCTGGCCACCGGCATGGTGGTGCGGTCCGCCGGGGATGAGCCTGCGGCCCTGCCCGCGATCGCGGACAGCGTGGCCCAGGAGGCGCGGGCGGCCGACTCGGCCCAGGGCCCGCAGCGACCCGGCGGCGGCTTGGACGAGATCGCGCTCAACACCGCGGGCCGCCTGCAACTGACCAAGGTGCTGGACGCACGCCGGCCGGGCGAGGGCTTGCTGCTGTTCGTCGACGTGGACCGGACCCACGCCAACCCGGCCCTGGCCACCCTGCGGATCGGCCAGGCCGCGCCCTCGGTGCTGGCCTAGTCATGGCCATTGACGATCTCGCCGACGCCGTGACCGACCCCGTGCTGCGCGAGTCCCTGACCAGCAGCGCGGCCGTGGGGCTGACCGGCGTGCTGCAGGTGATCGGGGACCCGGGCGGGACCATCTACCTGTCCGGTGGGGAGATCATCGGCATCAAGACCCCCGGCGCGCCCAGCCTGGAGGTCCTGGTGCTCAAGTCCGGCCGGGTGCCCGAAGATGGCTGGGAGGCCGCGTTCTCGGCCGCGGCCGCCGGGACCGCCATGTCGGCCGAGCTGACCACCCGGGGCCTGATCGGGGCCGGTGAACTCGAGGCCCTGCTGCGCATGGCCGTGGCCGACGCGCTGTTCGTGCTGGCCTGCGGTTATGTCGACCAGTGCCGCCCCGAGCCGGGGCCGGTCAGCGTCCTGCTGCCGCTGGACCCGCCCGCCGAGGCCGCCTGGCTGCTGGCCGAGGCCGAGCGGCGGATGAACGCGCTGGCCGCCATCCCGGGCCTGACCGGCTACCAGCGGGCCCGGGTCCAGCCCGCGCCGGGCGTGGTGCCGGCCGACCTTGTCCTGGGTGGCGGCCGGGACGAGCTACTAGCCCTGGCCAACGGGCGCCGTACCCCGCGCGACCTGGCCTTCGCCCTGGGCCGGGGGGTCTACGCGACCACCCTGGAACTGGGGCGCATGCAGCACGAGGGACTGCTGGTGACCACCTCACACCGGGCCGCCCCGTCCTCGCCGGCCACCCCAGGCCAGCACCGCCCCGGCCAGCCCGGCCCCGGCCAGCCCGGCCCCGGCGGAAACCGCCCGCGCCGAACCGGCTCCGGCCGCCAGCGAACCTGGCGCCAGCGATCCGGCCGACCGCGACCCGCCGCCGCAACCGCCACCACGAGCCGGTCGCCGACGGTGAGCCCGCGGAGCCGGCCGCCGCCAGTGCGCCGGCCCCGCCCGCCGAGGCCGCCAACGGTGACCGCCCGGGCGGCCACGGCCTGACCCGGCGCCGCCGGGGACGGCACGGCGAAGACGCGGGCGCGGACATGTCCGTGCTGCTGCGGCTGCTGAGACCTCGGTCCAGCGGGGATTGAAACGCGAAAAGCCAGAGGTACCGGGCCAGCACGAGAGGGAGGGTCGCTGGTGGCCGAAGACGAACTGCTCAACGAGATGCAGGACCTGCGGGACCGGGTGACCGGCATTACCGGCGCCGCCGTGGCCAGCCGGGACGGCCTGATCATCAGGGCCGATGTGGACGACGTCAACCCGGACAACCTGGCCGCGCTGGCCGCGGCGTGGCTCGGGGTGGCCCAGCGGATGGCCAGCGAGGCCGGGCAGGGTCTGCTGCGCGAGGCGGTGACGCGCAGCAGCGGTGGCTACGTCGCCATCTACGCCGTGGGCCGGACCGCGGTCCTGCTGCTGACCGGCGACGAGGGACTCGACATCGGGCGGCTGCACCGGGAGTCGCGGGCTTCGGTGGAGAACATCGAGGCCGTGCTGGCCAGCGCGCCCGCCACGCCCGGCATCTTCCGCCAGCTCGGCTAATATTGCCGGGTTGCTGATGCGGCAGACTCGGTGCCGGGCCTGTTTCATATGGGGTGTATTAAAGATCTTGGACAGTGACTCTCGGTCCAGCTGAGAGGATCTGTTGTATGCCAGAGCATCGCCGCAAGTTCAGCCCGCAGTTCAAGGCTGAGGCTGTGCAGATGGTCATCGAGACGGGTAAGCCGATCGCTGAGGTGGCCCGGGACCTGGGAATCCATGACGGGACCCTGGGCAACTGGGTGAACGCCTGGCGGCGGGAAATTCCAGAGCCTGACCCGGCTCTTTCCCCCTGGATGTGCCAGCTGCTGGGCGTGCCCCGCTCGTCGTTCTACGCCCGACGCCACCAGGCCGAGACCCCCACCGCGGCCCGGCGGCGCGCACTCGCCGGGCTGGTGAAAGTCACGTTCGAGGACGGCCGGGGCGCCTACGGGTGCCGGCGGGTGGCCGCCCAGCTGAACCGGAACGGGCATCCGTGCAGCGTGGGCCTGGTCGCGGACCTGATGCGCGAACTCGGGCTGAAAGCCTGCCAGCCGCGGTCCTACGGGCGTACCACCGTGCCCGGTGAGGAGCCGGTGACCAGCCCGGACCTGATCGGCCGGGACTTCACCGCCGCCGCGCCCGGCACCCGGTTGGTCGGTGACATCACCTACCTGCGCACTGGTGAAGGGTGGCTGTACCTGGCGGCGGTGATCGACCTGGCGACCCGGATGGTGACCGGCTGGCAGTTGGCTACCCACATGCGGACCAGCCTGGTCACCGACACGCTGGCCATGGCTATCACCCATGGCCACGTCCAGCCCGGGGCGATCTTCCACTCCGACCGCGGAACCCAGGGCGGATTCAACCGGTCGTCGCAACACCTCGATCACGGAGGTGTGCGATGGGGCACGGCAAGGGAGCAGATACCTGAGGCGCCGGCGGGTGCTCGGCGGCAGTGGGCGGCGGATCGGGCGTTGCGGCCGCCGATGCGGTCACCGGGCCGGCCGGAGCCGTCTCGTGCGGTGCAGCGGGAGTTCTGGCGGCTGATCGCTAGCGGGATGACGACGGCCGAGGCTGCGGAGTCGGTGGGCGTGTCGTGGCCGGTCGGGTCGCGCTGGTTCCGCCACGCTGGCGGGATGCCGCCGCTGAGCCTGGCCGAGCCGACGGGCCGCTATCTGTCGTTCGCCGAGCGTGAGGAGATCGCCCTGTTGCGTGCCCAGGACGCCGGGGTGCGTGAGATCGCCCGCCGGCTCGGCCGTGACCCGGGGACGATCTCACGAGAGCTGCGCCGCAACGCGGCGACCAGGAGCGGGAAGCAGGAGTACCGGGCTCTGGTGGCGCAGTGGAAAGCGCAGCAGGCCGCGAAACGCCCGAAGACAGCGAAGCTCGTGAGCAACGACAGGCTGCGTAAGTACGTGCAGGAACGACTCGCCGGAAGCGTCCGCCGAGCCGACGGCACGCTCGTCGCCGGGCCAAAGACGCCCGCGTGGAAGGGACTGAACAAGCCGCACCGGCAGGACCGGCGGTGGGCGACGGCGTGGAGCCCGGAGCAGATCAGCAACCGGCTCAAGGTCGAGTTCCCCGATGATGAGTCCATGCGCATCAGCCACGAGGCGATCTACCAGGCGCTGTTCATCGAAGGGCGTGGCGCGCTCAAACGCGAGCTGGTGGCGTGCCTGCGCACCGGCCGGGCGCTGCGGGAACCACGGGCACGGTCGCGGAACAAGCCGCACGGCCACGTCACCGCGGACGTCGTGATCAGCGAACGGCCTGCCGAGGCCGCCGACCGCGCCGTCCCCGGGCACTGGGAAGGAGACCTGATCATCGGGACAGGCCGATCCGCGATCGGCACGCTCGTCGAACGCAGCAGCCGGTCCACGATCCTGGTCCACCTGCCCCGGCTCGAGGGCTGGGGCGAGAAGCTGCCGGTAAAGAACGGCCCCTCTCTCGGCGGCTACGGCGCCATCGCGATGAACCACGGCGCTGACGGCGTCGATGACCAAGCTGCCCGGGCAGCTGCGCAAGACCCTCACCTGGGATCGCGGGAAAGAACTGTCCGGCCATGCCCAGTTCGCGCTCGACACCGGGACGAGAGTCTTCTTCGCCGACCCGCACTCGCCGTGGCAGCGGCCAACGAACGAGAACACCAACGGGCTGCTCCGCCAGTACTTCCCGAAAGGAACCGACCTGTCCCGGTGGTCCGCCGGGGACCTCGAAGCCGTCGCCCTCGCAATCAACAACCGCCCCCGCAAGATTCTCGACTGGAAAACCCCGGCCGAAGTCTTCGAGGAACACCTACGCTCGCTCCAACAGCCCGGTGTTGCAACAACCGGTTGAACTCGCCCAGTACACCTCGGCTGAGTTCGCCCGGTTCTGCCAGGCCCACAGCGTCCGCGCCAGCGTGGGGCGCACTGGGATCTGCTACGACAACGCCGCCGCCGAATCTTTCTTCGCGGCCTTGAAGAACGAGATGTACTACCGGCAGTCCTTCCCGGACCGGGCCCGGGCCAGGTCCGCGGTCGCCGACTACATCGAGGTCTTCTACAACCGCAGACGGCTCCACTCCACCCTCGGCTACCGGACCCCCGCCGAGGCCCTCACCGAGTTCCAGACCGCAGCAGCCGCTGCATGATCAACAACCGGGAAACTGTCCAAGATCGTTGACACAGCTCAACGCCCACAACACGGCGCCATCTCGCTGGCCCGGATGGCGGGCGGCATTGAGCCAACGTGGTCACAACAAGTTTCCTGGTCAGCCGCTGGGCGTAAGTGATGCGTGGTTTGCCGTCGTCATGGTGGTGACCGATGTCGGGGTATGCGGCTGCTGTTGCAGTGGTCGGCCTGGCTGGCGAGTTCCTATCCAGGTCAGCAGGGCGTCGCTGATGTCACGGCGGTTCACGGGGTCGATGCGGCCCAGGAGGCGCTGTACGGCGCTGAAGAGGTCGAACAGGTCGGCGGGTGCGTTGTTGGCTACCAGCGCCTGCTGGCCTGGGGAATCTCGTCGACCAGTATTAGGTCCACGTGGGTGTACGCGCCGGTAGCGCAGACCGCGCAGACCGAGGAACGCGCAAACTCCACCGATACCGGTAGCGAGATCATACAGAGCATTCTCTACCGCTGCGCATGACACGCCAACCAAGTCTGGACGTGCCAGACCATCCGCCGTCAACGGGCACGTCCAAGACTCTGTCAACGACAGACTCATCAGCGCGAAGCGTAAGGGCCAGCCAGGGACGTGGCCGGCCCTCACTCACGCTTTCGGTTCGGGTTAGTTGGCTACGGAGTCTGGAACCACTGATTCTTTGCGGTGCAACTGTTCAGGTAGGCTGCTACGCCCTTGGTGGGACCGATCATCCAGGCTGGCTTGTTGGCTCCGCACGCACCGATGGCCGTGTAGTGATAGTTCACCGCCCAGAATGGGCTGACCCCCATGTCCAGGAAGTTCTTCACCCCGCTGAGAATGAACACCTCGCCGGTGGATCCGCCCCACCCGTAGTTGGTCTGAACCCAGCTGCACGTGCCGAGCCCGGCCGATCCTGAGCCGACTCCCGAGTCGGCGATACAAAGCGGAGGGTCATATTCGAGAGCGGAAGTGTAATCGTAGAATTGGGCGATTGCATCGCCGGCGTAGCGGTCGTTCAGGCCACTGCCGTTAGCGAACGGGCACGCGCCATCCTGGTACCCCTTGACATATCCGCCGCATATCCCGGTGAGCAGGCCCGCCTGGAACGTGTTGTTCGGATCGCCGTTCGTATAAAGAATGACGTAGTCACCCGGCGTGTGGTCGCCATTCCGGGCGTTTGCACATAGGTCTGTGTTCTGGGCATTGCAAATCTGCGGTCCCCGCGTGGCATGCGCCGGACCAGCCGCGGCGGCAGCCGATCCGCAGGCGAGTAGCAGGCTTGCGAGCATGAAGAGCCACCGTCTGGGCCTTAACATCTGGCCACCTCCTGTATGTGGGCCTGATCTCCCTCGGTTGGTGGGTGCGGGTCCGGCCGCCAGGGGCTGGTACCCGGCCTGAGGCCTGTGGCTGGTTGTGCGTCGACGCGGAGTGGGTGCTCGGCGAGGGATATCCGGTGCGACCGCCTCAGGGCCCAGCGCATGTGAACGATGCGGGTACGAGACAATTACCCGCATGACTGTGACTTACCACGCGTACGCCTGCTTGGCCAGGGCCGAAAGCCGGCACTTAACATTTGCTTTCCGCAGCGTTCTTGGCCTCTCGGCCGGACCGCAGCGTCAGCCGATCACGTCGCGGGTCTCACTAACCTCGATCTTTCGTGTGGCTGAGGTGCCGGCCTGAGCTGTTCGGCTGGTGATGGTTTCGGGTGCGGGCCGTTGCTGGCTGCCCGGCTGTCGCGCCGAGTGGGCGGGGTTCCACGGGTCCCCGGGGTTGCTCCTTCCTCGTCGTTGGGGCGGTCCGGGCTGGTCAGCCGGATGGGAGGGCCTGCAGCCGGATGGCGGCGGTGGTCACCTCGCCGACCGGGACGTTGCTTATCGCAGCCTGCATGTCCTCGGTGATGGTCATGCCAACGGAGTAGTGCAGCCGCCGCGACGGTGCGGTCAACCAGGTCAGGAACTCATGAGGTGCCGCCGCCGGAGTCGGTGCGCACGAGGATCTTGCGCCGCAGCTGGTCCGGGAGCCGCGCGATGGCGAGCTGGGCGGTCTCAATGTGGTCGGCGGCGGTGTTGGAGCCTGCGTTCCCGGGTCGCAGAACCAGGGCCAGCGGTTCCCCGTTTCCGGTCTCGCCGTGGTCAGCCCAGGCGGTCATCGGGTGGTGGCCGAAGGTCTTCTTCCAGGTCGGGGCGGCTTGTTCCTTGTCCTAATGCGCGATCACGATGGTGGCGTCCAGGTCGATCGTGACCAGGCCGCCATCCGCGCCCGGCCCGGCATCTGCGGCCAGCGCCCAGGCCCGCTCCCGCGCCGCCGCGCGAGCGGCCCGGATCGCCTCAAGAGCCTGTGGCAGCTCCTGAGCCAGCGACTTGACCAGCCGGGAGACCACCGGATCGGACGCTACCGGCCCGGCCAGCTCCGGCTGCTCCCGCAAAACGGCGATATCGGCGAGGCAGTCCCCGCCCAGCGCCAGCGCCGCAGCCAGGTCCGTCACGATTTTCCCCGGTCATGCACCGCCCGGGACGCCCGCCATGGCTGCAGGGCAGCAGACAGTCCCCGGCCCAGGCCAGTCACCCGCATCGTCTCCCACAGCAGCACCGCCCCGGCCTGGGACACCAGCCCCCGGCCGTCGGCGGACACGGCGACACGGCGACCGCGTGCGCTATTGTTCATCTGAAAAGTGCCTTCGGCTGGTAACGGATAGGACCTTCAACAAGCCCCATCCTCCCAGGCCAAAGACACTTTTTACTTTAAATCGTTAGCCCAGCTAACTCCAGGCGAAAGCGCGAGGCTAATTGCTTGGCTCCGGAACCGGGTAAATAGGCACCACCGACTGGACCTGTGCCGTTGGTCCGGACACCACCACCTCCGCGTCGCACGGAATCGCGATAAGCGGCGGCGTCAACCTCAGCTGGAACGCTTGCATGCCATCCGGGGGTCCATACGGCTCACCGGGTATGCCTACATGCCAACTCCCGTTACCGTCCCTAACCCACCAGGAGAAACCGGGCGTCCAGTCAGATGCAAACCATTCCGCCAGCCGTGGCGCGCCAGCGCTGACCAGATGCAGGTAGCTCTTTCCCGCCGTCGTGCTCAGCCCAGCTAGGGTGAACCGCGCCCCATCGAAGTCCGGAAGGACAGCGGCGAGCGGCGCGAACACTTCACGACCGCTTCCAGGCCACTGAGCGTCACGTTGCGTGATGACGCTGGCCCACGGGGTCGGAACTTCCGGCGCCGGAGGCACAGTGATGCCATGCCCGATTCGGCCGAGCCGTTGGCACAGCGCGGCTATTTGACTGGCAAGAAGACTCCCCGGAGCGATCGCACCCGATTCGGTGAGTACTGCGATGATTTCTCCCGGCTGGGGACCCGTGGCAGCTCCCCCGTGGTCTTGGCCCGCGACAGGCCTGCTGGTGTCCTCGTCGGCCAGAATGCGTTCGGCTGTCAGCAGGAGCAACCGTTCGCCGGGCGTCACCGTCGACTCAAGCGCCGGACTGACCCGGCAACCGAGCGACGCCGACAGCGGGAGCCGTATCAGGGCGGTTCCGTCGCCTATCAGGTCAAGCCACCGAGCGTCTCGCGGGGGTGCGGGTGTGAGCCGGGCGATGCCCTGCCAGGTCGCCGACCCGTTGGTACTGCCTTCGAGCTGGACTGCGTAGCGGGTTTCCCGGTCGTCCACTGCCCACAGCTGGTCATAGGGCAACGGAAGCGAGCCGACAGCAGCGTAGGGCAGGTAATCCGTAGCAGAGTCATCCAGGGGACAGCGCTTGTGCACAACGGCAGGGAGCACAGCTTCGGTCTCGGTCCGCACCAACGACAGCAGATGCATCGTGATCGGTACGGGATCGCTGGCCACCGTCAGCGTTCGGCCAACAGGCGTCACCCGCATGGCTCGGGGAGGAAAGCTAGCCGCTGACGGATGGCGCGACGGCGCGAACAGGGTGCGGTGAAGCGTTCCTCGCCTTCGCTCCCAGTTCAGCAGGAGACGCGACCGGGTGTAGATGGCCGCATGAAGGTCAGACTCGACACGGGCGAGGACGTTCCTGTCGAGCACGCCGGCTGCGACGAGAATCCGTGCAACCCGTCCGACGTTCCACTGCGCACTCTCCGCGACAGTGAATGGCGCCATGCCCGGATCCGACCACACGTCATTCCCAGCCGCGGCATCCAGGGCACGAAGTTGACCAGCTGCCTGCCGCAGCACGACCTCGGTCAGCCGTCGCAAGTAAGTCTCGGCCCGCTCATCGCCCACCCTGTAAGCCTGCATCGAGCCAACCGCAATGTCAGCATCGCAGACAGTGCTGCAGTCCTCTCATGGGTAACTTGTTTGCGGAGCACCTGTAGTCACTGACGGTGCCAGCGACGAATTCGTATTGCTGGCCACAGCGAGCCGTGCGGATGTCGAGCTTGGGCACACCTCGCTCGGCATCAAGCAGCTCAGCGGCGACGAAGGCCCTGGCTCGGACTAGGGCCTGTCCTGTCGATCATTGGAGCCAGATGATGGCGGCGATGAGGACGAGGCTGGCGCGGTAGATGGCGGCGCGTTTGGCGTAGCGGGTGGCCAGGTCACGCCATTGCTTGAACCGGCTGAAGCAGCGTTCGACCACGTTGCGCTGCTTGTAGGCGTCCTTGTCGAACCGGGGCGGCCGGCCGCTGCGTGAACCACGGGCCGCGCGCCGGGCTTGCTGGTCGCGTCGCTCGGGAATGGCGTGGCGGATACCCCGGCGCCGCAGCGCGACCCGGGTGGAATCGTGGGCATAGCCCTTATCGGCCAGCAGCAGATCCGGGCGCTTACGGGGACGCCCGCCGCACGGACCGCCGATCGCGATCGCGTCCAGCACCGGCAGCAGCTGGGGATTGTCCCCCGCCTGCCCGGGGCTGATCAGCACCGACAGCGGACGGCCGCGCCCGTCCACGGCCAGATGGATCTTGGTGGACCAGCCGCCCCGGGACCGGCCCAGCGCCTCCCCGTCCGTTACCGCGACCGCGGCCCATGCGCCCGGCCGTGCGGCCGGCCAGGCCGCAGCGCCCCCTTTTTCCGGGCCCCCGCCGCATGCTGATGCGCCCGCACCACCGACGAATCCACCGAGATCACCCACTCGACCGGCTGCCCATCGTCGCGGACCTGCGCCCGGGAAAGGATCTTGTCCCAGGTCCCGTCCGCGGTCCACCGGCGCAGCCGCTCATGACAGGTCTTCCACGGCCCATACCGCTCCGGCAGATCCCGCCACGGCGCACCCGTGCGCAGCTTCCACAAAATCCCGTTGATCACCTGCCGGTGATCACGCCACCGCCCCCGCGCCCCACCCCGCGGCGGCAGCAGAGGCTCAATCACCGCCCACGCTTTGTCCGTCAGCTCACCACGACCAGGCACCCCACCATCATGACCCCCCGATCACAAGATCGGCAGGACACTACCTAGCCCGCCGACCCGGTCAGCCCGGCCAGCCCGCCGCCCGGCGGACCACCCGGCCGGAATAACCGGGCCGGCCGGGCGATTGTCGCCAGTATGACGGTTCAGGACCTGGACACCACGGCCTACACCGACGACTGGCGCGACTGGCATCGCGCCCACGAGGCCCGGCGGGCCGGCCCGCACGGCTTCCTGGCCATCACCGGGCGGCACTGGCTGGGCGAAGAGCCGGAGCGGTTCGACGACGCTCCCGGCGCCTGGAGCACCAAGGACGGCCGGGTCACCGTGGTCCTGGACGACGGTGAGGAAGCGTCCGTGGACGGGGTCCCGATCAGTGGCGAGCACACCTTCGCCCCGATCCCGGAACGCGGCAACGTCGACGTCACCTGGGGTGACGCCGTCATCGAGGTGGCCAAGCGCGGCGGCTACGACATCGTCCGGCCCCGCCACCCGGACCACCCGCTGCGCACCGGCTACCCCGGCACCCCGGCCTACGAGCCGGACCCGCGCTGGGTCCTGACCGGCCGCTATCAGCCGTTCGCCGAGCCGCGCCAGGTCACCGTGGGCGCCGTCGTCGAGGGACTGCAGCACGTCTACGAGGCCCCCGGCCAGGTCGAGTTCGAGGTGGACGGGCAGCGACTGCACCTGACCGCGTTCAACGGGCAGACCCCGGGCGCCCTGAACATCCTGTTCACCGACGCGACCTCCGGGGTCACCACCTACGCGGCCAACCGCTCGCTGGCGGTCGCCGCCCCGGCCGGCGACGGCACGGTCACCCTGGACTTCAACCACGCGGTCAACCTGCCCTGCGCCTACACCGAGTTCGCCACCTGCCCGCTGCCCCCGGCCGAGAACCGGCTCCCGGTCGCGGTCGAAGCCGGCGAGCAGAAGCCCGCCTGATCCCCGGGCCCCGGACCCCGGCCCCCAGGCCCCGGGGCCGAAACCGCCTGGGCCGTCCCGGGCCGTCCGGGTTAGCGTGGGAGCGTGCCTCCCGAGCGATACGTGCTGGCT
Source organism: uncultured Actinomycetes bacterium (assembly GCA_963828445.1). Classification (GTDB taxonomy): domain Bacteria; phylum Actinomycetota; class Actinomycetes; order Streptosporangiales; family Streptosporangiaceae; genus Bog-532. The sequence continues at coordinate 459,817 of CAWHFP010000008.1, read as the reverse complement.
TACGCGGTGGCGTCGGCCATTCTGATCGTCATCCCCGGTCCCAGCGTGCTGTTCACCGTGGGCCGGGCGCTGGCCTACGGGCGGCGGACCGCGCTGGCCACCGTGTGCGGCAACGTGGCCGGGAACTATCTGGTCGCCGCCTGCGTCGCCCTCGGCCTGGGCTCGCTGGTCCAGCGCTCGGCCCAGGTGTTCCTGGCCGTCAAGCTGGCCGGTGCCCTTTACCTGATCTATCTGGGGGTGCAGGCCATCCGCCACCGGGCCACGCTGGCCGAGGCCTTCTCGGCCGGTGTCCCCGCCCGCGGCGACGCCCGCGCGGTCCGCGACGGCTTCCTGGTCGGGGTGACGAACCCCAAGGCGTTCATCTTGTTCGGCGCGGTGCTGCCGCAGTTCGTGGACCGCGCGGCCGGCCACGTCCCGGTCCAGATGCTGCTGCTGGCCCTGATCTCGGTGACCATCGGCCTGGCCTCGGACAGCACCTGGGCCCTGGCCGCCGGCGGCCTGCGGACCTGGTTCGCCCGCTCCCCGCGCCGCTTCGCCATGGTCGGCGGGGCCGGCGGCCTGGCCATGATCGGCGTCGGGGTCTCGGTCGCCGTCACCGGCCGCCCGCACTGAACCCGGCCGCCGGCGGCCACCCAAATAGAAACAAAAAGTAACACATCGCGTATTGTCGGTAATGGTTACAAAACGTACGATCCTGCATACAAGCGGCTACCCCGGCCGCCTCGGGCGAGAGGCATTCCCGCTATGCACCATCGTCTGCGCAGGCTCGTGCTCATCGGCTCGATCGCCTGTGTGCCCGCGCTGGGCACGCTCCTCGGTGTGGCCGGCACGGCCACCGCCGGCACGGCCACCACCCCGGCCACCGCGTCCAGCCCCAGTGCCCAGGCCGCCACCGCGGCCCGCAACGCGATCAAACAACTGGTCATCGGCGAGCACGGAAACAACCATGCGGTGTCCGGCCACGCCCTGGCCCACCCGGCCCGGAGCGGCGTCTCGGCCCTGAACCAGGTCAGCAGCACCAACTGGTCCGGTTACGCCGACGACAGCACCGGCGGCCACACCTACAGCAAGATCACCGGCAACTGGACCGAGCCGTCGGCCAGCTGCACCTCCACCGAGTCGCTGGCCGCGTTCTGGATCGGCATCGACGGCTACACCAGCAGCTCGGTCGAGCAGGACGGCACGCTGATCGAGTGCTACCGGAGCGCCGCGTACTACTACACCTGGTGGGAGATGTACCCGTCGAACGCCATCCAGGTGGTGGGCTCCTCGGTCAGCCCCGGGGACAGCATCAGCACCTCGGTGACCAAGAGTGGCAGCAGCTACCAGCTGACCGTCACCGACTCCACCCACCCGGCCAACAGCTTCACCACCACGCAGTCCTGCTCCAGCTGCGCGGCCAGCAGCGCCGAATGGATCGCCGAGGCGCCCAGCGGCTCCAGCGGGGTCGAACCGCTGACCAACTTCCACAGCTGGACCGCCAGCGGGGCCACCGTGACCTCCGGATCCACGTCCGGGGTCATCTCCAGCTTCCCGGACGACGAGCTGACCATGATCAACAACTCGGGTGCGGTCAAGGCCCAGCCCGGCGCGCTCAACGGCAGCGGCAACGGGTTCACGGTGACCTGGGAGCGTAGCTCCTAGACCGGTTTAGTTACTGGACATGCCTCCGGCCGGGGAAACCTCGGCCTCCGGGTGCCGGCCGGAGGCATGTTCAGGCGGAATCACTTCTCCGCCGGAAATGATCTCGCCCCCTCAACGAGACCAGCTGTCGTACAGTAACCGGTATATGTCGCGCTTAGTTCTCAGCCGGTGAGAGGGATGAGAGGCGCCGATGGGATCGGTCTCCGTCGCACCCGACCTGGCTGACGGCGGCCCCCGCGAGGCAGCAGCGGCCTACCTGCGCGAACTCCTGCTGCGGCCGGGGCGGTTCCGCAGCGCCTGGGAGCAGTACGCCGAACGCAGCCGGCCCGGGCACATCAACCAGCTGGCCGTGGCCGAGGTGCTGGCCCGTCACCTGTGGGAGTACCCGCGCCGATCCGGTGACGCTGAGGTGCTGCCCCGCCAGCTCAAGGACACCGCGTCCCGGGCCCTGTCCGGCAAGCTGCTCAGCAAGGCCGCCCTGCGGCTGTTCATCGACGCCTTCGACCTGCCCCGGTTCGAGCAGGATCAGCTCTGGAAGCTGTGGGAAGGCTCGGCCCGGACCCGGGTGCTGTCCGGCCCCGGGTCGCTGCGCGGGCCGGCCCGCCAGGAACTGGAGAGCGCGATCGGGCCCGCCCAGCACCGGACCCTGTCCGTGCACGACCACCACCGGGTGGGCGCCGACGGCCTGCCCCTGCGGACCCGGACCCTGCAGGTGGTCGAGGCCATCACCGACCAGGTCGAGCAAATCCCCTACCTGTACGACACCAGCGCGCTGTCCATCGACCTGGTCCAGGGCTGCACCGGCCTGGGTTCGGCGTTCCGCGAGGTGACCAGCGGCGTGTTCGCCACCGACCTGCTGCTGGCCCGGACCCTCGGCTACGGGGAGACCGCCACCCTGGAGTACGTCACCACGTTCAGCTATCAGCAGGCAGCACCGTCCCAGCTGGTCGGGGAGTACGCCGAGTACCGGCGGGCCGTGCGGCGCCGGATGGAGAACGTCGACCTCCGGGTCGAGTTCGACCCGGCCCGGCTGCCCGCGGCGGTGTGGTGGGCCAGCTGGGACGGCATCGACGGACCCGTCGACCAGCAGGAACGGGTGGACCTGGACACCCAGAACTCGGCCCACCACTTCCTGCAGGCGCTGGAAAACGCGGTGGTCGGTTTTCACTGGGAGTGGTAACACGGGCGGCATGCGTCCCGACCTCAGGCCGCCGCCCAAGCTGACCCCGGGGGACCGGGTGGCCGTGCTGTCCCCGTCCTTCGCGGCCCCGGCCGCGTTCCCGGCCGTGCACGAGCTGGCCATGCGCCGGCTGCGCGCGGACTTCGGCCTGGAGCCGGTGGAGTACCCCACCACCCGCCGCCTGGGCGCCACCCCCCAGGACCGGGCCGCCGACCTGATGGCCGCGTTCGCCGACCCCGGCATCGCCGGCCTGCTGGCCACCATCGGCGGCGACGACCAGCTCACCGTGCTGCCGTTCCTCGACCCGGACCTGGTCGCGGCCCACCCCAAGCCGTTCGCGGGCTTCAGCGACAACACCAACCTGCTCAACTGGCTGTGGAACCTGGGCCTGGCCAGCTGGCACGGCGGCTCGACCATGATGCACCTGGGCCGCGGCGGTGGCCTGCACCCGCTCTCGGTCACCTCCCTGCGGGCCGCGCTGCTGGACGGCGGCGACCTGGACCTGCGGGCCGCCGCCACGTTCAGTGAGGACGAGCTGGACTGGGCCGACCCGGCCGCGCTGACCACGTTTCCGGCCGAGCAGCCCGGTCCCGGCTGGCTCTGGCACCAGCCGGACCAGGTCGTCACCGCCCCCACCTGGGGCGGCAACCTGGAAATCCTGCACATGAACCTGGCCGCCACCCGCTGGATCCGCCCGGTCGAGGACTACGCCGGCTGCATCCTGCTGCTGGAGACCTCCGAGGAGCGGCCTTCGGCCGAAGCGGTCTTCCGCATGCTCCGCGACTTCGGCGAACGCGGCCTGCTGGCCCAGTTCCCCGCCATCCTGGTCGCCCGGGCCAAATCGGCCCTCTTCGGCGACCCCGCCGACCCCGCCGCCCGCACCCGCTACCGCGACGACCAGCGCGAAGCTGTGCTCCGGGCCCTGGCCACCTACCACCCCGCCGCCCTGGCCGTCTTCAACGTCGACTTCGGCCACACCGACCCTCAGTACGTCCTGCCTTACGGCGGCCTCATGACCATCAACGGTCCCGCCCGCCGTATCACCGCCCACTACTGACCCACCGCGCTAAGCCTTCCAGCCCGGCTTCCATCCCTCCAATCCAGGTGATTGCGCATTTACCCCGACTCTTTTCGGGGTAAATGCGCAATCGCCCAGAAACGGACCACCCCGCTGCTGCCAATCGCGGGTCCCACCAGTCTCATGGGACACGTGGGTCACGGAGCTGCTGGAGTCCAGAACCGGTACGCGGAGAGGCCCAGGTCCACCGGCGTGGACCTGGGCCTCCTGCCCTCAGAACTCCCGGCGGCTAGGAGCTCTTGGGTTTGGTGAGGTCGTAGACGGTGGTGCCGCCCACGGTCTCCTTGGTGTAGTGGGCCGCGACCCACGTGGTGATGGCCGAGGAGCTGTTGCCGCCGCCGAAGCTCTGGCTGTTGGCTCCCAGGTAGTAGTGGATCTCATCCTTGGCCACCATGGCCTTGAACTCCGCCAGCGTGGGGGAGGGGTCCGTCCCGTTGAACCCGCCGATGGCCATGACCGGCAGGCCGTCGGTGGCCAGTTCCAGCGGCGCGGCCTCCTGCGAGCCCACGGTCGCGGCCACCCACGTGTAGCCGGACGCGCCCTGCTCCAGCAGTTTCACCAGAGCACTGCTGACCTGGGTGTCACCGCTGAGGCCACCGGGACCCCCGGTGCCGCCCGTGCCGCCGGTCCCGCCCGGTCCGCCCCGAGTGCCGGTCCCCGTCGAGCCGGTCCCAGTGGAGCCGGTCCCCGTCGAGCCCAGTCCCGTCCCGGTCCCTGTGCCCATCCCGGGCGGCGTCCCGGTCCGCGAACCAGACCCGCTGGGCGGCGTCCCCGTCCGCGACCCGGTCCCGCCCGTCGAGCCGGTCCCAGTCCCACCAGCAGCCCCAGTCCCAGCCCGCCCGGTCCCGGTACCACCGGTCCACCCGGACCACCAGCCCCGCCGCCACCAGGCCCGCCGGCCCCGCCGCCGAAGCCACCTCCGCCCGCCACCGTCGGCCCTGCCGACGGAATCGACCCGGTGTGGGTGGAAGCCACGGTCTCAGCCGCATAAGCCGCCGGCCCCGCCAGCCCGGCCACCAGGGCCAAGACCACCGGCACCCCCGCCAGCCCCAGCCGCCCCGGCCGAGAGCGCAGCCGTCCTCCAGCCATGATGCCCAGCACCGCCAGCGCCCCGCCGACCACGATGACCCACCGCAGCCACGGCAGCCAGGTCGCCGACCGGCCGAGCAGCACGAACGCCCACCCGGCCGTCACCGCCACCGCGCCCGCGACCACACCGCGCCCCACCCAGCCCAGCGTCCGCTCCCACAGTGCTGGCTTCAACAGGGCCATCGCGCCGATGCCGACCAGGGCCGCGATGGCCGGGGCCAGCGCCACCATGTAGTACGGGTGGATGATGCCGCTCATGTAGCTGAACACCACGCCGGTGACGACCAGCCAGCCACCCCAGAGCAGGGCGGCGGCGCGGGTCCTGTCGGTCCGGACCGCCCGGCGGGACACCCAGAGCAGGGCCACCAGCGCGATCAGCGCGGCCGGCAGCAGCCAGCTGATCTGCCCGCCGAACTCCGATCCGAACAGCCGCGTGATCCCGGTCGAGCCCCCAAAAGCTGAGCCGCCGCCGTTACCGCCGCCGCCGCCGACGGACCCGGTCTCACTGCCGTCGAGGCGCCCGAGGCCGTTGTAGCCGATGGCCAGCTGCAGAATGTTGTTGTTGGTCGATCCGCCGAAGTACGGCCGGTCCGCGGCCGGCACCAGCTCGGCGATCGCCACCCACCAGCCGCCGCCGGCGACGATGCCGAGGCCGGCCAGCACCAGCTGCCCCACCCTCCGCCGCAGCCGCACCGGGCCCGCCCACAGGTAGACCAGCGCGAACCCCGGCACGACCAGGAACGCCTGGGCCATCTTGGTCAGGAACGCGAACCCGATCAGGACTCCGCACAGCATCAGCCACCGGGTCCGGCCGTTCTCCAGCGCCCGCACGACCGCGTACGCGGCCACCGTGAGCAGCAGCACCAGCAGCGCGTCCGGATTGTTGAACCGGAACATCAGGGCCGCCACCGGCGTCAAGGCCAGGGTCAGCCCGGCCAGCAGCCCGGCCGCCGGGCCGAACCAGCGGCGCACCGCCGCGTACAGCACGCCCACGCAGGCCACCCCTTCGAGGGCCTGCGGGACCAGCATGCTCCAGGAGTTGACCCCGAAGATCCGCCCGGAGATCTCCATGACCCACAGGGAGGCCGGGGTCTTGTCCACGGTGATGAAGCTGGAGCTGTCGAACGAGCCGAAGAAGAAGGCCTTCCAGCTCTTGGTCCCGGCCAGGACGGCGGCCGAGTAGAAGTCGTTGCCCCAGCCGTTGCGGCTGAGGTCGATCAGGTACAGGAACGCGGTCAGGGCCAGCAGCCCGAGCAGCGCCGGGCGGACCCAGCGCGGATCGGCGTCGGGGCCGCGCAGCAGCCGTCTGGCCCGGCCGCGCGGTGGCTCGTGCCGCCCGCGGGCCGAGACCTCGGATGGAGTGGTGGTGGCGGTCACGACAAGCTCCCGTCAGAAGAAGGAACAACTTCAGATCCCGAAACCCCCGGAGCCGCCGCGCCGGCCCCGGACCCGGAGCGGCCGAACACCCAGCTCCGGAACAGCACGAACCGGAGCACGGTGGCGATCAGGTTGGCCACGACCAGCACGGCCACCTCGGTCCCGCGGCCCGCGGCCGGCGCGGCCGCATGCAGCCCGGCCAGCGCCCCCGAGGTCAGCCCGAGCCCGATGGCGAACGCGATCAGCCCCTTGACCTGGTGCCGGGCCGCCTGGGCCCGGCCCCGGATGCCGAACGTGAGCCGCCGGTTGGCCGCGGTGTTGGCCACCGCGGTGACCAGCAGGCTCAGCGCGTTGGCGGCCTGGGCGGGCATGACGCTGCGCAGCAGCAGGAACAGCAGCAGGTAGGCCACGGTGCTGGCCACGCCGATGGCGGTGAACCCGGCGAGCTGCCAGCCCAGTTCCCCGCGTCCCGACCGCCCCCGCGGGTACCCGGCGGCGCCGAACGCCCCCGCCGCCCAATTCCCGGCGGCACGGTCCCGCAACGCCGGGACCTTGATCGTCCCGCGCAGCAACCCGAGGCCCAGCCTGGTGATGCCGCGCAGGTCGGCCAGGGCGGTGGCCACGATGTCGACCCGCGAGTCGGTGTCGTCGATCCAGTCGACCGGGACCTCGTGGATGCGCAGCCCGGCCCGCTCGGCCAGCACCAGCAGCTCGGTGTCGAAGAACCACCCGGTGTCCTCGGTCAGCGGCAGCAGGGCCCGGGCCTGGTCGCGGCGGATGGCCTTGAACCCGCACTGGGCGTCGCTGAACTCGGCGCCCAGCGAGGCCCGCAGCAGCAGGTTGTAGCCGCGCGAGATGACCTCCCGGCGCGGTCCGCGCACGACCCGGGAGCCGCGGGCCAGCCGGGTGCCGATGGCCACGTCGCTGTGCCCGGACAGCAGCGGCGCGACCAGCGGCAGCAGCGCGTTCAGGTCGGTGGACAGGTCCACGTCCATGTAGGCCAGCACCGTCGGCGTCGCTGCCGGACCAGATGGCCCGCAGCGCCCGGCCCCGGCCCGGCTCGTCCATGTGCACGGCCGCCACCCCCGGCAGTTCCCGGCTCAGGGCGGTGGCCACGGCCCAGGTGCGGTCGGTGCTGCCGTTGTCGGCGATCGTGATGCGGGCGGAGAACGGGAATTCGTCGCGCAGGAAGGCGCAGAGCCGCCGGACGCTGGGGGCCAGATCGCGCTCTTCGTCCTTGACCGGGACCACAATGTCCACCTGTGGTGTGAAGACGGCGCGATCAGCCACGTCGGGTCCTGGTTCGGCGACGATATCGAGTGGCTTCATAGCCGCCATATTGCGGTCGCGTTTTTCGGCGTCTCTGAATGTTTCATATGCACCGCATATGAGGACCATGGTCACCTCTGTAAGGGCTCACTCATAACATTCTGAGAGCCAATTACCGGCCTTCATTAAAAAATCTATTGATATCGAAGGTCGCGGCTGAGGGTGCCGGTAACCAGCGCGGGTTCACCGCCCCGCGAGCGTCCGCCAGGCCTCCGGGTCCCGGGTTCCAGCACATCGTCGTCGGCCGCGCCCAGCACAGACCGCGGTCCCGGTCCCGGAAGGCGTTAATTATAGCAGAGCTTCCGCCGAGAAACGCGGCTCAGAAACGGACCGGCTAAAGCTCATAGTCCTTGGCTTACTGTCATTTTCAAGCCCGTTTCCGCCGGGCGGACGACGTTATGGGCTTTTTCTCTGCGCTGGCTCTCGCCCGCATCCAGGGTGGCCTGCCGCCTCCGGGCCGGAGCGGGTCCTCAGCCTCCGCAGACGCCCTGCTCAAGGCCGAAAACGCCCCGATAGAGTCACACCTGAGTGGTACGGCCCGACACGCCCGGAGGCGAGCAGTGCAGGAATACCGGCAGTACATCGGCGGCGAGTGGGTCTCGGCCGAGAAGCTGTTCGACGACTTCGACCCCTACCGGGGCACGGTGGTGGCCCGGGTCCCGGCCGGTACCCGGGCCGACGCGGCCCGCGCGGTCGACGCCGCCCAGGCCGCCTTCCCGGCCTGGGCCGACCTGCCGCCCGCCGAGAAACAGGCCTTGTTCCTGCGCGCCGCCGACATCGTCGAACGCCGCGCCGACGAGATCAAGCAGCTGCTGGCCGCCGAGACCGGCTGCGCGGGCGGGTTCGCCGGCTTCCAGGTGCTGACCGCCACCCGGCTGCTCCGCCAGGCCTCCAACTGGGGCTATCTGCCGGTCGGCGAGGTCATCCGGTCCGACATGCCGGGCACGTTCGCGATGGCGCTGCGGCGCCCGCTCGGGGTGGTGGCGGGCATCTCGCCCTGGAACGGCGCCCACGTGCTGGCCTGGCGCACGGTGGTCAACCCGGTCGCCTTCGGCAACACCGTGGTGCTCAAGCCGTCCGAGGAGGCGCCGGTCTCGGCCGGCCTGCTGATCCCGGAGATCATGGCCGAGGCCGGCTTCCCGGACGGCGTGATCAACGTGGTCACCCACGCCCCGGGCGAGGCGGTGCCGATCGCCGACGAGTTCTTCGAGCGCCCCGAGGTGCGCTGCATCAACTTCACCGGCTCCTCGGCCACCGGCCGGATCCTGGCCGAGCGGGCCGGGCGGGCCCTCAAGCGGTGCGTGCTCGAGCTGGGCGGCTACAACCCGCTGATCGTGCTGGCCGACGCCGACCTGGACTACGCGGTCGAGGCCACCGCGTTCGCGGCGTTCTTCCATTCGGGCCAGATCTGCATGAACGCGCGCAAGGTGCTGGTCGAGCGCCCGGTCTACGACACGTTCGTCGAACGGCTGGTGGCCCGGGCCAAGTCGCTGCCGATCGGCGACCCGGCCACCCCGGGCACGATCATCGGGCCGCTGATCAACGCGACCGCGGTGGACCGGGTGGCCCAGGAGGTCAACGAGGCCGTGGCCGCGGGGGCCACCGTGCTGACCGGCGGCCAGGCCGACGGGCCGTGCTACCAGCCCACCGTGCTGGCCGACGTGCCGGCCGGGGCCCGCATCCACGAGGAGGAGACGTTCGGCCCGGTCCTGGTGGCCCAGCCGGTGGAGACGGCCGAGGAGGCGGTGGCGGTGGCCAACGCCACCCGCTACGGCCTGTCGGCCGGGCTGATCACCGGCGACAACCAGCGTGGCTTCAACCTGGCCCGGCAGATCGACTCCGGCGTGGTCCACGTCAACGACCAGACCATCGCCGACGAGCCCCAGCTGCCGCTGGGCGGGACCAAGGACAGCGGCTGGGGCCGGTCCGGCCCCGGATCAATCGAAGACTTCACCGAAGTGCAGTGGATCACCACCCGGGACGGCACCGGGCACTACCCGATCTGAGTACCGGCCCGGCCCGAAACCCCCTGACCTGCGTGTCCTCTCAAATTCCAGATGTCTGGAAGCTGACCCGGATTCGTTGACTCGCGCGCGGGCAAGTGGGCATCCTCGACATCTGGATGCGGCAATCGGCGGACGCGGGGCCGCGGTTGCGGCACGGTAGATAGCAAACCGATAACGAGGACGGTGGTTGATGAACCAGCGGGGGGATGCGATGCGCCGCCCGGCCCGGACTTCCATGCCGCCACGCAACCGGCGGCGGTGGCAGATCGCGGCCGGAGTCGTGCTGCTCTGGATCATCCTGTGGATCGCCACCGGCTCGGTGGCCGGGGCCTTCATCTTCCTGATCGCCCTGGCCGCGCTGGGGGCCGCCGCCTTCTTCGGCCTGCGGGCCCTGGGCGTGAACCGCGACCACCCGTGGGTGCAGCGGGTCTCCTCCCGGCCGTGGCGGGACGGCCAGGACGTGCTCCAGGTCGCGCTGAAGCACCTGCCCGAGGTGTTCGTGACCACCCCCAACGGGACGCTGCTGGCCCCGGACGTGGTCGACCTGCGGATGAACCCGGACGACCTGGCCGTGCTGGGCGAGCGGATGGACCCCAGCGTGGTCATGGAGTCGGCCGCCGAGGTGTACCAGGAGACGGTGGCCGCCCACCACGCCCGGCTGGCCCGCCGGGGCCCGGTCGAGGTGCGGATCATCGCCGACCCGGCCATACCGCCGGGCCGCTTCCGCCTGCGCCAGGGCCAGCCCGTCAACAACTACGCCGCCCCCGATGGACCGCAGGGCTACGACGACCGGCAGGCGCCCCCGGCCCGCCCGATGCTGCCGGAACCCCCCTCGCCGCCGCCCGCCCCGGTCAGCTACCCCCGGCCTCAGCTGGTGCCGGACCACGGCGGCTACGGCCGCCACCCGGCCGACGATGGCCCCACCCACGCCCAGGACCGGACGGCCACGTTCGGCGGCGGGGTGCCGACCATGATGGAGAGCAGCCACTCCGCGACGCCGCCGCTGCGCCTGGTCACCGGGGGCAAGGTGGCCGAGACCACGGTCTCCGGGGCCCGGGCCGGCCGCGGCCGGGCGGTGGAGCTGGGCCTGCCCGAGGTGCCCACCGTGTCCCGCGAGCACGCCAAGTTCACCTACCAGGGCGGCCAGTGGTACGTCACCAACCTGGGCATGAACGGGATCACGGTCAACGGCCAGGCGGTGACCGGCGAGCACCCGGTGCAGAGCGGCGACTCGATCCGCTGGGGCACCCGCCCGGACGCGCTCCAGTCCGAGGTCGAGATCGGCTGAGCCCCGCTGGCCCCGGCGGCCAGCCAGCGCGGCCCGATATTGTCGTCTTCGTGACGACTGGCCACCTCTTCGTGTACCCGGTGGTGCGCGGGGACTGGACGCGCTGCCCGCCCGACGAGATCACCTGGCTGGACCGCGGCCTGCTCAGCGGCAACGAGGACCTGACCCTGCACCGCTCACCGCGCTGCGCGGGCCTGCGCTACGTGCACCACCGCTGGGAGCTGTTCAGCCGCGACACCACCTACCGGACCTACCTGGCCCCGGACCCGGCCGGTGCCGCCCCGGCCCCGGACGCCGACGCCGTCCGCAAGACGGCCACCCACATCCTGCCCATGGCCCCCGCCCACTACGAGGCCCTCCCGTTCGTGCTGGAGGAGGGACCCTGGCTGGTCAGCGTGGCCAAGTGGGTGGTCCGGCTCCGGCTGGAGTTCGCCGCCGAGCCGGTCGCGGTCCCGCCCGGGGCCCCCACCGACACCCAGCCCGTCACCCAGGACGGCCGCGTCCTGGCCGGCCGCTCGGCCGGGTCCGGCGGCTCGCCCGGCGAGGACGCCGTGGCCCGGGTCCGCACGTGGTTCGAGCGGAACGGCACCGCCCGCCTGGCCATGGCCTTCTACTACCAGGAGTACATCCGGGGCCAGTCCGCGCCCGCGACCGTGCCCATGATGGACGTGGTCGTCGCCCTGGACCTCTCCGGCGAGGGCGCCATCTCCGACTACAAGAAGCAGCTCCAGGGCCTGATCTGGAACGAACGCGGCCACTCCCGCAACCTGGCCGGCTTCCTCCTCGCCAACGGCCTCCTCACCCCCGTCGACCTCGACGAAGCCCGCCAGCTGGCCGCCCGCAACGAACGCTCCGGCGTCAGCGAAACCGCCCGCAAACGCCTCGCCTACCGCCCCAAGGGCACCTGACCCGGGTTTCGCCGGCGCAGCCTCCTAGCTGCGGGCGTGGGCGTCCAGCAGATGGGCCACCCCCTGGGTGATCTGCCGGGCGAAAGCGATGTCGAGCCACTCGTTGGGCACGTGGGCGTTGGAGTCGGCCCCGAGCGCGCCGGTGACCACGATCTGGGCCGCGGGGTAGCGGCGGCTGAGCATCTCCATGAACGGGATCGAGCCGCCGATGCCCAGGGTGCCGTACTCCTTGCCGAACACCCGGTCGCTGACCGAGTCCATGGCCGCGGACAGCCAGGGCGCGAAGGCCGGGGCGTTCCAGCCGTTCTCGGCCACGAAGTCGGTGATCTCGACGGTGGCGTTGTAGGGGACGTCGGTGGTCAGGGCCTGGACCAGGGCCGCCCCGGCCGCCTTGGCGTCGGCCAGCGGCGGGGTGCGCAGGCTCAGCGTCAGCGACGTGTGGGTGCGCAGCACGTTGCCGGCGTCGGCCGGCTCCGGCAGGCCGGACGCGCCGGTCACCGACAGCGTGGGCCGCCAGGTGTTGTTCAAGATCAGCTCGACGTCATCCTCGGCGGCCGGACGCATGCCGTTGATCAGCGGGAACATCCGCTGGGGGCCGCCCGGGTCCATGGCGGCCAGGGTCCCGGCGGCCGCGCGGGCCGAGTCCGGGATGGGCGCGTTGAACTCGGGGATCAGGATCTCGCCGGTGCGGTCGTCTTCCACCCGGTCCAGCAGCTGGCGCAGGATCCGGAACGAGCTGGGCACGATGCCGCTGGACAGCCCGGAGTGCTGGGCGGCGTCCAGCACCCGCACGGTCACGGTCAGCTTGACCAGCCCGCGCAGGCTGTTCATCAGCCACATCCGCTCGTAGTCACCGCCGCCGCCGTCCAGGCAGACCACGAAGGTCACGTCGCCCAGCCGCCCGGCCAGGTGCTCCATGTACGCGGGCAGGTCGGGGCTGCCGGACTCCTCGCCGGTCTCCAGCAGCAGCACCGCCCGCGCGTGCTCGCCGCCGGCCGCGTGCACCGCCTGCAGGGCGGTGGTGGCCGCGTAGGCCGAGTACCCGTCGTCGGCCACGCCCCGGCCGAACAGCTTGCCGTCCCGGAACACCGGCGTCCACGGCCCCAGCCCCTCGGCCCAGCCGCCGACCGGCGGCTGCTTGTCCAGGTGCCCGTACAGCAGCACGGTCCCGTGGTCCCCGGCCCCGGCCGTGGCGGGCACGTCCACCAGCAGCAGCGGCGACCGCCCGGCCAGTTCGACCACCTCGAGCGTGGCGCCCGGCAGTCCCTGGGCGGCGATCCACGCCTGCACGTGATCGACGACCCGGCGCAGCTGGCCGTGCTCGGCCCACTCCCGGTCGAACGCCGGCGACAACGCCGGGATCTCCACCAGCCCGGCCAGGCTGGGCAGCACCTCGTCGTCCCAGCGCCGGTTCACGTCTGTTCGCACTGTTTCCTGTTCCACGGACCCCATCCTCGCACCGGTACGCTGCTGCCACCGGACGACCCGGGGAGGTAGTGAGTGCGAGCGGTCGTGCAGCGGGTGACCCAGGCCAGCGTGAGCGTGGACGGCCGGGTGACCGGCGCCATCGACGAGCCGGGCCTGATGGTTCTGGTCGGCGTGACCCACAGCGACACCGCCGATCAGGCGGCCAAGCTGGCCGCCAAGCTGTGGGGGCTGCGCATCCTGGAGGGGGAGAAGTCCTGCTCCGATGTTGGCGCCCCGTTGCTGGTCATCAGCCAGTTCACGCTCTACGCCGACACCCGCAAGGGACGGCGCCCGTCCTGGCTGGCGGCCGCGCCCGGACCGGTGGCCGAGCCGCTGGTGGACGCGGTGGTGACCGCGCTGCGCGACCTGGGCGCGCACGTCGAGACCGGCGTGTTCGGCGCCATGATGAAGGTCAGCTTGATCAACGACGGCCCCACCACGATCATCCTGGACCTGTAACCCCGCCCGCCGCTCCGTCCCAGCGCCAGCTGGATGGTTGATAACAGCAAGAAGCGCCGCAGGCGCCGACCCGAGCCACTCGGACCTCGTCGCGGCCGCGAAGTCAGGACCCGAACCTGGCCGAAGCCAGCACGTGGCCGTCCTTGGCCAGCAACCGGGCGCCCACCACGGCGGTGCCCCGCATCGATTCCGGGCTGCCCCAGTAACCGTAACCGCCGTCGAGGCCGAACGACCCGATCGTGGTCACCCGGCCGTCCTGGCCCAGCAGCTGGCAGACCACCATGCCGTTGCCCGTGCCGTTGTCGACCGACACGTAGACCCAGCCGCTGCTGCCCAGGTAGCCCTGGTTGTCCAGATACACCCGGCCGATGGCCTGATGCCGGGCCGTGGTCAGCGTGGCCGGATGCAGGGCGGCCGGCCCCGGAGGCGGCCGCCCCCGCCGCCTGAGCCCCGGCCCCCGCAACGGTCCCGGGCCCGGCGCCGCCGCGGACCGCCCAGCCGCCCAGTCCGCCCCCGACCGCCAGTACCACGGCCGCCGCGGCCGCCGCCACCAGCAGGTGGGACCGGGCCAGCCGGGACCGGGACCCGCGCCGGCGGCGACGGTGCCCGGTGAAGCAGAGTTCCTGCTGCACCCGGTAGGCGAACCCGGCCGGGGGCGTCACCTCCGGCAGCAGCTTGAGCAGTTCCTCGCCGGTGAACGCCAGTTCCCGGACGTCCTCCCGGCAGGCGTCACACCGGTCGAGCTGCGGGACGGCCTCGGCCCGCTCGCGGCCGGTGAGCACGCCGAGCGCCAGTTCCGCCGCGACATCAGGGAACTTGTCGCAATCCACACCAGGGATACGAGTGCCGCTCGCGCCGGGATTGCCGGTCAGGCGGGCAGAAGGCGGGGATCACCCCGGCGGGAGACCCAGGTCAGGGTTTACGGCCCAGCGCGGCGTAGGCCCCGGCCTCGCTCATCGAAGGCCGCGGCTGGCGCTCGTTCTCGGCCCGCCACTCGATCATCGGCACCAGCCCCGGCGGGACCAGCTCCAGCCCGTCCACGAACCGCTCGAACTCGGCCCGGGTCCGGTACTGGAACGCGATGCCCGCGTTCCGGTAGCTGCGGTCGGCCCCCACTCCCTCGGCGTAGAAGTCCCGGGTCGCGTGCTGAACCGCCAGGTAGCTCCCGCTGGGCAGGCCGGCCAGCAGCCGCTTCACGATGCCGTGGGCGTCGTCCTCGTCCGGGATGAAGTGCAGCACGCCGAACATCATCAGCGCGACCGGCTCGGACAGATCCAGGGTCTCGATCACCCGGGGATCGCTGAGGATCTTCTCGGGCTGGCGCAGGTCGGCGTGGATGTAGGCCGTGTTCCCCTCGGCGTTGCTGGTCAGCAGGGCCCGCGCGTGGGCCAGCACGATCGGGTCGTTGTCGACGTAGACGATCCGGCTGTCGGGGCGGACCGCCTGCGCGATCTCGTGCATGTTCGGGCTGGTCGGCAGGCCGGTGCCGATGTCCAGGAACTGGCGGATGCCCGCCTCGGCGGCCAGGTACGCGGTCATCCGGCGCATCAGGGCCCGGTTCTCCCGCATGCCGGAGGCCAGGTTCGGGTTGGCCTTCATGGCGCCCTCGGCCGCCCGGCGGTCGGCTTCGAAGTTGTCCTTGCCGCCCAGGATGTAGTCGTAGATCCGGGCCGAGTGCGCCACCGAGGTGTCGATGTCCGGCAGTTGCTCGCCCGGGTCGATGCCGTGAAAGTCCCAGCCGCTCATGCCGTCCATTATGGGGGGTTAGCCGCGGCCGGTGGGACAGCACGTGTCATGCTCGATCGAGTGCCTGCTCAACCCACCCTGCTGGCCCTCAGCGACCTGCACGTCGGCTACCGGGACAACCGCGCGCTCCTGGCCGACCTGCGGCCGCGCTCGGAACGGGACTGGCTGCTGGTGCCGGGCGACGTGGCCGAGCGGTTCGCCGACGTCGAGTGGGCGCTGCGCACGCTGGCCGAGCGGTTCGCCCGGGTCGTCTGGGCGCCCGGTAACCACGAACTGTGGACTCACGGCCGGGACGAGGTGAAGCTGCGCGGTCAGGCTCGCTACCAGGCTCTGGTCGGGCTGTGCCGCGACCTGGGGGTGATCACCCCGGAAGATCCGTACCCGGTGTGGGACGGCCCGGGCGGCCCGGCCGTCATCGTCCCGACCTTCCTGCTCTACGACTACTCCTGGCGGCCGGACGGGGCCCGCAGCAAGGAAGAGGCCCTGGAGATGGCCTACGACACCGGGGTGGTGTGCAGCGACGAGCGGCTGCTCCACCCCGACCCGTGGCCCAGCCGGGAGGCGTGGTGCTGGAGCCGGATCGACGAGACCGAGCAGCGGCTGGCCACCCTCGATCCCGACCTTCCATCGATATTCGTGAACCATTTTCCGCTGGTGCGCGAGCCGACCCGGGTCCTTCGCTACCCGCCGTTCGCGCAATGGTGCGGGACCGACCGGACGCACGACTGGCACCGGAAGTACCACGCCGCCGCGGTGGTCTACGGCCATCTGCACATACCCCGCACCACCTGGTACGACGGGGTGCGGTTCGAGGAGGTCTCGACCGGCTACCCGCGCGAGTGGCGCCGCCGCGACACCCCACCAGGCGTCCCCCGCCAGATCCTGCCCGCCTCCGATTGACACCGCCCCATCCGGGCGAAAAGCTTTTCCCTATGCGGGTGGTCGTGGTGGGGCTGGAGTTCGGGGCCGAGTTCGTGCCGATCTACGCCGACCATCCCGGCGTGACCAGCGTCGGCGTGGCCGACCTGCGCGCCGATCTGGCCGCCGTGGTCGCCCAGCGGTTCGGGGCCGGGCCCGTCTACCCCGATCTCGACGCCGCCCTGGCCGACCCGGCCGTGGACGCGGTGCACATCGTCACCGGCCTGACCGCGCACGCCGACCAGGTGGTGCGGGCCCTGACCGCGGGCAAGCACGTGGCCTGCACCGTGCCGATGGCGCTGTCGTTCGATGACCTGGCCCGCATCGTGGCCGCCCGCCGCGCGGCCGGGACCACCTACATGATGATGGAGACCGCGGTCTACACCCGCGAGTTCCTCTGGGCCCGTGACCTGGCCGCTTCCGGGGCGCTGGGCCGGGTCAGCTACGCCCGCGGTACCCACTTCCAGGACATGACCGGCTGGCCGTCCTACTGGCGGGGCCTGCCGCCGATGTACTACGCCACCCACGCGGTGGCGCCGATCCTGGCCCTGCTCGGCACCCGCGCCACCGCGGTCCGCGCCCTCGGCGGCGGGCGGCAAAAGGGGCAGAGCAATGGCCCGTACGGCGACTCGTTCCCGGTCCAGAGCGCCCTGGTCGAGGTGGCGGGCCAGGACACGGTGGTCGAGATCACCCGGTCGCTGTTCCAGCTGGCCCGCTCCTACACCGAGTCCTTCTCCATCTACGGCGACCAGCAGGCCATCGAGTGGCCGCAACTCGAAGACCGCGAGCATCCCGTCCTGTTCACCCTGGGGCCGCCGGGCGCCGAGGGGCGTGGCCGCCCGGTCACCGCGACCCGGGTCGAGGCCCCGGACCGGGCCGATCTGCTGCCCGCGCCGATCCGCCGGTACACCCGCCAGGTCACCCTGGCCGGGGCGGGGCACCGTTCGTTCGTCCAGGGCGGCGGGCACGGCGGCTCCCACCCGCACCTGGTGCACGAGTTCGTGTCCAGCGTGCGGGCGGGCCGGGCCCCGCTGGTCGACGACGTGACCGCCGCCAACTGGACCGCGACCGGCATCGCCGCCCACCAGTCCGCCCTGCTGGGCGGCCAGCGGGTGGCCGTGCCCAATTTTGATTGAAGGTGGGGTGGTGAGGCTCACCAGCTCAGCCGGCGACCCGGCCGGCTACGACCCGGCCCTGGCCCTGGCGCACCACGTCATGCCCGAGTCCGAGGCCCAGGAATTGGTGCGCGACCGCTACCGCCTGCGCGTGACGGCGACCCGCCTGGCCACCGAGAAGGACGACACGTTCCGGCTGGCCGCCGCGGACGGCCGCGGCTGGACCCTCAAGGTCGCCCACCCGGCCGAGCCGCCGGACGGGATCAGCTTCCAGACCGGGCTGCTCGCCCACGTGGCCCGGGCCGACCCGGCCGTGCCCGCGCCCCGGGTCCTGCCGGACCGGCAGGGCCAGCTCTGGCCCACGGTCACCGACCAGGCGGGCCAGCGCCGGGCCGTGCGGCTGCTGACCTGGTGCCCGGGGGTCCCGCTGGACCGGATCGGTTCCACCCGGGCCCAGCGCCGGGCCGTCGGTGCGCTGCTGGCCCGGCTGCGGCTGGCCACGGCCGGGTTCGCGCACCCGGCCGACGCCCCGGTGGTGGCCTGGGACGTCCAGCACCTGCCCGCGCTGCGGCCGCTGCTGGGCAGCATCCCCGACCCGGACCGCCGGGCCGCGCTGACCCGCGGCCTGGACCGGTTCGCGGGGATCGCCGGCCAGGTGGCCGCGCTGCGGCGGCAGGTACTGCACAACGACTTCAACAAGTCCAACCTGCTGGCCGACCCGGACCGGCCCGACGTGATCACCGGCATCATCGACTTCGGCGACGCCACCCGGACCGCGATCGCCATCGACGTGGCCACCGCGCTGCTCAACCAGCTACCCCGGGATGGCGGCGCGGTGCTCACGGGCGACATCTTCGCCGACGGCCGGGACGTGCTGGACGGCTACCGGTCCCGGGCCGACCTGACCCCGGCCGAGCTGCGGCTGATCCCGCACCTGGTCATGGCCCGGGTGGTGGCCCGGGCGCTGATCAGCACCCACCGGGCCGCCCAGTTCCCGGCCAACGCTCCCTATCTGCTGCGCAACACCGAGCCCGGGTGGGCCCAGCTCGGCTGGTTCCTGGATCATTCGATGGCGGAGGTGTCCGAATGCCTGAGCTGACCGTGCCGACCCACGATGGGCCCGCCCCCCGTGGCCGCGGCAAGATGAACAACGCGTTCGACCCGGCCACCGCGGCAGGCCTGGACGACGAGACCCGGACCCTGGTCGAACGCCGCCAGCGGCTGCTCGGCCCGGCCTACCGGCTGTTCTACACCCAGCCGGTCGAAGTGGCCCGGGCCCGCGGCGTGCTGCTGTACGACCGGGACGGCCGCGACTACCTGGACGCCTACAACAACGTGGTCTCGGTCGGCCACGCTCATCCCCGGGTCACCGAGGCCATCGCCAGCCAGCTCGGCACGCTCTGCACGCACACCCGCTACCTGCAGCCGGGCATCCTGGACTACGCCGAGGACCTGCTGGGCACCCACTCGGGCCGGATCGGGGCGGCCGGGCAGGCCATGTTCACCTGCACGGGGTCCGAAGCCAACGACCTGGCCCTGCGGATGGCCCGGCACCACACCGGCAAGCGCGGTGTCATTGTCACCGCCGAGGCCTACCACGGCAACTCCGACCTGACCGCGGGCATCTCGCCGTCGCTGGGGGAGGGCTCGCCGCTCGACCCCTGGGTCCGGCGGGTCCCGGCCCCGGACTCCTACCGGCGGCCCGCCCCCGGCCTGGGCGCCTGGCTGGCCGGGCAGGTCGCGGCCCAGATCCACGACCTGGAACGGCGCGGCGACGGGGTGGCCGCGTTCATCGCCGACTCGCTGTTCTCCTCCGACGGCATCTACACAAAGCCCACCGACGTGCTCGGCCCGGTGGCCGAGGTGGTCCGGCAGGCCGGGGGCCTGTTCGTGGCCGACGAGGTGCAGAGCGGCTTCGCCCGGTCCGGGGAGCGGATGTGGGGCTACCAGCGGCACGGCCTCGACCCGGACATCGTCACCATGGGCAAGCCGATGGGCAACGGCTACCCGGTGGCCGGGGTCCTGGTCGTCCCCGAGGTGGTGGCCGGGTTCGGCCGCGACACCCGCTACTTCAACACGTTCGGCGGCAACACCGTGGCCATGGCCGCGGCCCAGGTCACCCTGGACGTGATCCGGGACGAAGACCTGCTGGCCAGCTCGGGCCGGGTCGGCGCGTTCCTGCGCGCCGAGCTGACCGGCCTGGCCGCCCGCTACCCGGTGATCGGCGACGTCCGCGGGTCCGGGCTCTACCTGGGGGTCGAGCTGGTCCGGGACGCCGGCACCCAGGAGCCGGACCCGGCCGCGGCCACCGCCGTGGTCAACGGCCTGCGCGAGCGCCGGGTGCTGATCTCGGCCACCGGCGAGCACGGCAACGTGCTGAAGGTCCGGCCGCCGCTGGTCTTCACCGAGGCCGACGCGGGCCGCCTGCTCACCGAGCTGGACGCCGTGCTGGCCGGGCTGCCCGCCTGATCTGCTTGCTAATCTCCTGATAACGGAGAGGCGACCGCATGCTGAACTACATCATCTCGGCGATCTTGCTCGTCTTCATCATCTCGGTACTGGTGGTCCTCAGGCGTCGCGAGCGCCCGCAGCGCTGATCCCTGGCCGGGCCGGCGCGGCCTCACCGGTGGGCCCAGGGCTGATGGCGTAGTGGCGCTCCGGCGCCCGGCGGGGCCGTCCCGCGCATGACGTGGCGTCAGCTGGTAGTTCGTTGGCGAAGCGTTTACTCCGGCCGCGGTCTAGGCTGCTCGTTATGGTGCCAAGCGAGAAGGCCCCGGCGGTCAGCACAGGCCAGGGCACGATGACGAACCCGGCCTCTGATCGGCCCGGCGAAACAGCCGGCGCCGTGGCGCCCCGGCTCGGCCCAGGTGACCTGGCGGTCTGGGGCGGCTTCCTTGAGGTTCACACCCGGCTGATGCGGCTGCTCGACGCCGACCTGGTTGCCACCCACGGCATGGCCCTGGTCGAGTACGAAGTGCTGTTCAAGCTTTCCGCGGCCGGCGGCCAATTGCGCATGTCTGACCTGGCCCAGGTCGCCATGCTCAGCCGAAGCGGCCTGACCAGGATTGTCGGAGTGCTGGAAGCGCAGCGTCTGGTCCGCCGCGTGTCGTCTCCCGGCGATGGCCGTGTCCTCATCGCCACCCTCACGGCGGCCGGCCGGGCCCGCCTGGCCGCGGCGCGCGAGACGCATGCGGCGAATGTGCGGCGGCTGTTCCTGGCCCCGCTCGATCCGGATCAGAAGCAGGCCATCGCGGCCGGCTGGCAGAGCATCCGCGTCGCGCTCGATCAGCACGACCGGGTGCAAGCCAGCTGAACTGGCGTGACCGGGCGCGGGCCGGTCTGCGGACGCTTGCCTCAGCCGGGCAGCTGTGCCAGACTCGCCGCAGATAGTTCGCTGACGAAGTATTTGTTTCTCGCGGCATCGGTGCTGGCGCCATCGCGCCTGGGAGGGCTTCCTGGTGGACGTACGCTGGCCCGGACTGCCCTACGAGCAGTGGGCGGAAACCCGGGACACCCTGCACCTGTGGACCCAGGTCATCGGCAAGGCCAAGCTGGCGCTGACCCCGTTCCTCAACGAATGGTGGAACGTCGCCCTGACCCTCACCTGCCGCGGTATGACCACCGGCCCGATGCCGTCTGGCCCGGTTGAGCGGCCCGGCTCCGCGATGATTCAGGCTTTCGGTGAGGATCAGGAGAACTTCGCGATCGGTTTCTGGCCCGGTGACTCCGCCTCTCCGCACGCCGTGCTCTACGCCTACTTGTCCCCGGCCCCGGCCGGGGTGGAGACCATACAGCCCGATCCGCAGCGGGCCCGGTGGGTGCCCGGGCCGGCGAGTTCGTCCTGCCGTGGGATGAGCTGCTCGCCCGCACCGACCCGGACGCGGCTGCGCTGGAGTTTTTCACCACTACCTACGCCCGCACGACCGCCCTGGCCGGATGGGACCACTCCGCGCTCGAGCTGCCCCGGATCCCGAATAGAGAGGCATCCTGATGTCCATCCTTCCCATCGTCACCCCGCCTGGTGAGGGTGACGCCCTGCAGTTCAGCCCCACCGAACTGCTCGTGTGGAAGGCCACCCAGGCGACCACCGGCGCCTTCGATCAGTTCGAGCTCACCGCCCAGCCGAGCCACTCGGGGGCGCCCCTGCATGTCCACGCGACCGTCGAGGAATGTTTCTACGTGCTCGCCGGAGCGTTCCGGTTTGCCGTGGCCGGCTCCGAGGTCATCGCCGAACCGGGAAGCTTCCTGTTCGTGCCTCGCGGCACCGCACACACCTGGGTCAACGCCGCGGAGACGGCCTCGACCATGCTGCTCACGTTCGTGCCCGGCGGTATGAAGCCGTTTTTCGACGAGGCCGCTCCGGTCATGCACGCTCACCCCCTCGACCTCGACGCGCTCACGGCCATCAATGCCCGCCACGCCACGACCGTCGTCGGGCCACCGCTGCCCCCCGGCCCCGGGCCCGCCGGCCACCCGGCGCGGTGAACGCCTACGGCACCGCCGCGTGGCAGAACTTCTTCATCGCTGAGGTAGGGGCGGCCGCCGCCCTTACCGGCTTGCTCTTCGTGGCCGTCTCGATCAACCTGAAGCAGATCCTCTCCTTCCCCCACCTGCCCGCCCGCGCCGCCGAAACCCTGTCCCTGCTGCTGCTCGTCCTCGCCGTCTCCAGCCTCGCGCTCGCCCCGCAGACCTCTGAAGCCCTCGGCATCGAGGTCATCACCTGCGCCGGCCTGATGTCGCTCGCCGTGCTGCGCGTCCAGCTGCGTCATGGCCCCGACGATCCAGCCGACCCCGCCTGGTGGTTCGCGTCCCGGATAGCCAACGTCCAGCTGCCTGCCCTGCTGTTCCTCGCCGGTGGCATCACGCTCACCGTCCGGCACGGCTACGGGTTGTACTTCATGCTGGCGGGAACTCTCACAGCTTTCCTGGGGGCCGTCTACAACGCCTGGGTTCTGCTCGTCGAGATCATCCGCCAGCACCCCGATCCGCCGGGCGCGGCTCAATGATCAACATGGAAACGGCTCTGGTTCCCGGTCTCTCCTCGCCTCGCCAGGCTCGGCTCGGCACGACACGGGCCGCCCGGTTCGACCCGCTCATCTGGATAGGCCATGCCGTACGCGTTAGCCCAGGTCGAGCAGTTCCTCGTAGAAGCCGCCGATCTGGCGTTCCCGGTCGACCAGGTGCACCTCGAGGATCCAGTGACAGGTGCGGCCGCTGCGGTCGGTGCGGCGCATGGGCTCGTCCGAGCCGGGCGCGATGTAGGACTCGATCTTGTCGCCGTCAATTTTTTCGTGCGGGAACTGCCCGACCAGGTGGCCGGCGATCTCCCCGCCGAACTCCCAGCCCGCCTGCTCGCCCAGCTCGACCATGTGCGCGTACAGCTGGGCCCCGGTGACCTCCGGCTGGCTGCGGAAGTACTCCCGGCCGGCCTGCCACACCACCGGCAGGGCGTCCCGCAGCCGCTGCTTGACCGGGTCGCCGCCGAGCACGAACGTGCGCCCGAAGTCGGCTTCCCACTCCTCGAACACCGGCCCGAAGTCCGCGAACGCGATGTCGTCGGCGGCGATCTCCCGGTCGGGCGGGTTCTTCCGGTAGGGCTGCAGCGTGTTCGGGCCGGCCCGGACGATCCGCTTGTGCCAGTGCCGGTCCACCCCGAACATGTCCGCGGCCAGGTCGCGGATCTCGTCGCTGGCCTGGACCTCGGTCACCCCGGGCCGGATGATGCCCCGGGTCCCGATCTCGGTGAACAGCTGGGCCGCTTTGTCCTGGGCGTCCAGCAGCCTGGCGGCCCGGACGTCCTCGTCGTCGACGCGTCTCACCATGGTTTCAGCCTAATCGCCGGGTTTGCCGTGGTCAGTGGGCTCGGCGGGCTCCTCGCCCGGCACGGTCAGCGGGTGTTCGCGCCCGGTGGCCAGCACCGCGATCGAGGACCAGATGCCGGTGTCCCGGTCACCCACGAACTCCCAGGCCCGGGCCACGCCGAGCAGCATCGACACGATCGTGAGGTTGGCGATGGTGTCCAGCGCGCTGTGGTTGACCGGATTCGCGCGCAATCTGAGGCCGTCGATGATCTCGATGACGAACACGGCCAGCAACCCGCCGATCAGGGTCACCTGGCCCAGGAACCGGTGCCGGGCCGAGGCATCGGCCAGCAGCGAGCGGATGCTGGCCAGGGTGAACAGCGTGCCGACGAGGCCGAAGCCTATCGCCGGGTAGCCGGCGTTGTTGCCCGGCACCAGGCTGAACAGCGAGATGCCCAGGGCGTTGGTGAAGGACAGCAGGGCCGCGGCCGACCGCACCTGGTGAATGACGCTCCGCGGCCGGCCGTTGGCCGCGCGCGGGGTCACCGACATGGCCACGAACAGCAGCCCGGTCAGGGCGGCGGCCGCGCCCGCGACTGCTACGAACAGATCCCTCGCGTCTCCGGTTACCACGACCGACATGAGACCATAGGCCGACTCAAAGGACCAATCCCGGGGGCGGCCCATGATCAGCGGCGTGATTCCGGTAGCGCCGACCACGTTCGGTGACGACGAGACCCTCGACCTCGACAGCCAGGCCCGGGTGATGGATTTCCTGGTCGACGCCCGGGTCGACGCGGTCTGCATCCTGGCCAACTACTCCGAGCAGTTCTCGCTCACCGACGCCGAGCGGGACCAGGTCACCGAGCGCGTGCTCAGCCACCTGGCCGGCCTGCTGCCGGTGGTGGTGACCACCAGCCACTACAGCGCCCGGATCGCGGCCGCCCGGAGCCGCCGGGCCCAGGAACTCGGCGCGGACATGGTCATGCTCATGCCGCCGTTCTTCGGCGCCACCATGAGCGTGGACGGGCCCGCGGTCCGGGACTGGTTCCGCACCGTGGCCGACGCCATCGACATCCCGATCATGATCCAGGACGCCCCGCTGAGCAGCACCCGGCTGTCGGCCGCCCAGCTGGCTGAGCTGGCCCGCGAGCTGCCCGCCGTGCAGTACGTCAAGGTGGAGATGCCCGGCACCGCGGCCAAGCTGCGTGAGGTCATCGCGCTGGCGGGGGACGACCTGCCCGGCCCGTTCGACGGCGAGGAGTCGATCACGCTCCTGCCCGACCTGGACGCGGGCGCCCGCGGCACCATGCCCAGCTGCAGCGTCCCCGACATCCTGGGCGAGGTGGTCCGCGCCTACCAGGCCGGCCACCGCGACCAGGCCACCGCCCAGTGGGAGGAGTACCTCCCGCTCATCCACTTCGAGAACCGCCAGTGCGGCCTGCGCGCGGCCAAGGTTCTGCTGCACGAGGGCGGCATCATCACCAGCGAGGCCACCCGCCAGCCCCTGGGCCCCCTCCCCAAGCCCGCCCGCGACGGTCTCCTCGAACTGGCCCGCCGCCGCGACCCCCTCATCCTCCGCTGGTCCCGCTGACCCAGGTCCCGCTGACCCCGTGGTCCCGCTGACCCCGTGGTCCCACTGACCCCTGGGCCCCACTGGCCCCGTGCTCGGCCATCAGGGCAATGCTTCACCCCCTAGTTTCGGGTAAATGCGCTTTTGCCCGAAACGAAAATAACGGTGGAGGGACCCCTGGGACCTGCGTGGCCGGTGGGTCAGCGCAGTCAGCTGATCGCGGCCAGGTGCTCGGCCACGGTGCCGACCACGGCCGGGTCCCGGGGCTCGTCCAGCAGGGCCAGGGCCTGCCGGAGCCGGAACGCGGTCTCCAGCGGCGCCGGATCCGGGTCGAGCCCGCGGACCGCGGCGTACTCCCGCCAGGCCGTGGCCCACAGAAGGGAGAAGTCGCCGCGGTGTACGCGCCACAGTTCCGTGCCCCACTCGCCGAGATCGAAGTCCCGGAACGGGTGGCCGACCCGGGCCGTCTCCCAGTCCAGGATCCCGGTGATTTCCCCGTCGCGGGCCAGCAGCTGGTCCTCGTGGATGTCGCCGTGGATCAGCACCGGGGCCAGGGCGGCCGCCGCAGCCAGCCGGGCTCGCCAGCGCGGCCGGCAGTCCGGGCGGTCCAGCCGCTGGGCTGCCTCGGCGGCGGCCTCGCCGCTGGTGGCCGGGTCCAGGGCACGCTCCAGCCAGCGGTGGTCCGGCCGCTGGTGACGGCCCGGCCGCCGTGGCCAGGCCAGGTCGGGCGGCCGGACCTGGTGGATCCGGGCCAGGACCCGGCCCAGCGGCCCGAACAGCGCAGCCGGGTCGGCGGGCCGCGTCCCGGTCAGCCGCGTCACCTCGGCGAACGGGTACGGGTAGATGTCCTGGTCCCGCCACCGGTGGTGGACCCGCGGGGCCAGATCGAACCCGGCCGCGGTCAGCGCCTGGCAGACCGCCAGCTCGTGCTCGAACCAGGCCACGTTCTCCTGCTCACGCGGGAACAGGAACACCCGCTCCCCGGCCAGCAGCACGTACTTGTTGAACCCGGTGAGATCCGTGGTCAGCGCGGTGTCGCCCAGCCCGGCCAGCCGCCGGAACCGCGCCAGCCGGGGCGGGATCAGCACCGCCCACAAGGGGTCACCGATCAGGTCGCCGGGCACGGGCCATGAGCATAGTGATGGTCCGGAACCCCTCCTCGTCGGCGGCGCGTGCGGCCGCCGCCCGGGCCTCCCACTCCGCCCGCAGCGCGGCCACGTCGGCCTCGGGCCAGTCGGCCAGCCGCCGGGCGGCCATGGTCCGGTTGACCCGCCAGGCGTCGGCCAGGTCCGTTTCGGCCAGCCGCAGGGTGTCCCGGCCGGTCTCGACGGGGCCGAGTCCCGCCCGGCCCAGCCACGCGGTCAGCTGGTCCTCGCTCCCGATGGCCGCCATCTGGTCCCTGGTCGCCATCCCGTGCTCGGCCAGCAGCGCGCGGAACAGCGCCGACGGGACCAGCGTCCCCGTGGCCAGGGTGGCGACGGCCACCGTGCCGCCCGGGCGGACGATCCGCGCGGCTTCGGCCAGGGCCGGGCCTGGGGTCATGTAGTGCAGCGATGTCACGAACAACACCACGTCGGCGCATCCATCGCGCAGCCCCAGCCGGTGCCCGTCCCCGACCGCGAACGTCACCGACCCGCCCTGGCCCGCGGCCTCAGCCCGCTCCCGGGCCACCCCGGTCATCGCCGGCGACCGGTCCACCCCATGCACGCGCACCCCTGCCGCCCCAGCCATCCCGCTGATCCCACCAGCCCCAGCAGCCCTGGAGGCCACGGCCAGCGCCGCGAACCCGGTCCCGGTGCCGACGTCGACCACGGTCAGGCCGGGCCCCAGCCCCAGCCAGCCCGCGAACCTCTCGGCCAGCTCGGCATGCCACACGCTGTTCGAGTAGGTCGCCGCCCGCGCGGCGAACGAGTCAGGGCGCACCCCCGGACGCTACCGGGGCGTGGTCCCGATCTGGTAGGCGTCGATGACCGGCTGGGCGATGCCGGGGTAGGCGAACATGCCCTGGTAGCTGTCGCTGTCCCCGTCCCAGTAGAAGACGCCCAGGCCCTTGTGGCCCGGCAGCGACGCCACCAGCGACACCAGGTCCCGCTGGTAGGAAGCCTGCCCGGCTGGCGTGACCAGATATCCGGGCAGCGTGTCCGGGTAGTTGGCGTTGGCCGCGTTGTACTGGCCGTAGCCGCCGATCGGGTTGTACGGGAACTGGTCCTCGGAGATCATCACGTACTTGCCGAACCGGTCGATGAGCGCGGTCAGGTTGGCCTTCAGCGCCGTCATCGGCCCGTGGTACCAGGGATAGTAGGACAGCCCGATCACGTCGAACCTCACTCCCGCCGCCACCATGTGCGACACGAAGTCGGTGGCGGCCGCGTTGTCGCCGCCCCGGTCGATGTGCAGCTGGATCAGCAGCGGGTTCCCGGCCGGGTTGCCGGCCCGGGCCCCGGCCACCCCCGCCTTGATCAGGGTGGTCAGCGAGTTCCAGTCGGCGGTGCCGGTGCTGTCGTTGAACAGCAGGTGCCCGGAGTCCTGCACGTCCTGCACGGTGGCGGCGGCCGCGTGGGCGTGGGCCAGCGGCCGGGTCAGGGTGATCGTGTTGCCGCTGACCGCCTTGACCGTGACGATGTCGGTACTGGGGTCGGCCACCCCGGCCACGCTGTTGCTGTTGGGGATCGAGTCGATGTAGAGGGTGTCGCCGGCGCTGATGCCGCTGGCGCTGTCCACCGGGATGCTGGTGGCCCCGGCCGGGGTGGCCGCGGACAGCTGGGTGAACTGCCACAGCATGCCCTCGGTGATCTCGTTGCCGATGGCCACCTGCGACACCGGGGTCCCGTTGGCCGCGAAGGCCTGGATCACCGACTTGGTGTAGCTCTGGGTCGAGGCGGCCAGCTGGGGCAGGGTCTCCCCGAGCCAGGCGCCGGGCACGTTCTGGTGCTGCGGGTCGGCCCAGGTGTCGGAGTAGTGGATGTCGAGCAGGATCTTCATCCCGGCCGCCTTGACCTGCTGGGCCATGCTCAGGTCGTTGGCCAGGTCCGGGCAGGCGCTGGCCGCGCAGAACGGGGACGCGGACGGCACCCCGAAGTACCCGGACACCGGGTTGACCCACAGCCGCAGCCGCACGTAGTTCAGGCCGCCGCTGCGGAAGATGCTCAGGATCGGCTCGCTCTGCCCGTCCAGGGTGTAGGTGCCGGTGTCGGACAGCAGCGTGGACAGGTCGGACCCGGTCTCCAGGCTGGCCGCCTGCTGCGCGCTGGCCGGCACGAACACCCGGAACTCCTGCACGCAGATGTTCTCCTCGCGCGGCACCTGGTAGGTCAGGGTCAGGTACCGGGCGGGCACGGTGGCGCTCACGTCGGCCGCCGACCCGGAGAACAGGTACTGGGCGCCGGGGGCGATATCGTTCTGCCCGCCGGCGGCCTGATGCGGGAACGCGCTCTGGCCCGGGCGGCTGACCCCGGCCGACACGCTGTAGGTGGCGCCGTCGCCGGATTGCTGGCCGGAGAACGTGATCCCGGTGCCGGTCACGTCCTCGACGTGGCCCAGGTCCACGGTGACCTGGTGCACGCCCGCGCTGGACGGGCACCAGCGGGTCGTCCCGTCGCCGTCGTTGACTCCGGCCAGCGACGTGCCCGGGGCCGCGCCGGAGTTGGCGCTGACGTGGGCGCCGATGGCCGCGTTCAGCCCGGACGGCAGCGGTGGCAGCGTCCCCGGTAGGGCGGCGTTCCCGGTGGTCGCGGGCTGGGACGGCTGAGCGGCCGGGGTCCCGGCCGGCACCGCGCTGACCGGCGGCACGCTCGGGTCCTGGCCGGCGGCTCCGGAGCCGACCCGGTAGGCGTCGACCGCGGGCTCGGCCGCGCCGGCCGGGGTGAATTCACCGAGGGCGCTGGCGGTCTGCGGCGCCAGGTAGAACGCGCCCCGGCCCAGCCCGCCGGGCAGCGCGGCCAGCAACGACACCAGGTCGCGTTCGTAGCTGGCCTGCCCGGCCGGGGTGATCAGGTACCCGGGCAGCGTGTCCGGGTAGGGCACCGTGTCGGAGTAGCTCCCGTACCCGGTCACGTCGGCGTACGGGAACTGGCCCGCGCTGATCACCACCGGCTTGCCGAACCGGGTGATCAGGGCCCGCAGCGTGCTTTCGAGACTGGTCAGCGGACCCTGCGTCCAGGGCGAGTAGGTTTCCCCAATTTGATCGAAGGTCACGCCCGCGGCCTCGACATGATCGAAGAAGTCCAGTGAGCTGGTGGTGTCGGCCCCGGCGTCGATGCCGATCTGGACCGCCAGCCGGTTCCGGGCCGGATTACCGGCCCGCGCGCCCGCCACCCCCGCCTTGAGCAGGGTGGCCAGCGGACCCCAGCCCGGGCCGCCCGGGCCCGCGCTCAGCTGGCCGGTGGGCCACAGCAGCCCCTGGGTCACGTCGTTGCCGATCTGCACCTGGGCCACGGGGGTGCCGTTGGCCGCGAACGCCCTGAGCACCGAGGTGGTGTAGCTCTGCACGGTCCGGGCCAGCGTGGCCAGCGGCTGCCCGGCCCAGGCGGCCGGGGTGGCCTGGGCGGTGGAGCTGGTCGGGGCGTCCGAGTACTCGACGTCCAGGAACACCTTCATCCCGGCCGCCTTGAGCTGCGTGGCCGCGGCCAGGTCGCTGGCCAGGCCCATCGCGCCGCCGGCCGGGTTGACCAGCAGCTGGAGGCGGCCGTAGTTGGTGCCCCCGGAGCGGAGGATGCTGAGCAGCGGCGCCGCCTGCCCGTTCACCGTGTAGCCGGCGGTGCTGGCGGCCGCCCCCGACACGTCGTCGCCCAGCTCCAGGCCCGGCCGGGACTCCGCGCTGGTGGAGAACACCCGGAGTTCCTGCACGCAGATGTCCTGCTCCCGCGGGACCTGGTAGGTCAGGGTCACGTACCGGGCGGCCACGGTGCCCGCCGGGTCGGCGGTGGAGCCGGCGAACAGGTACAGGGGGCCCTGGACAATGGTGTTCCGGTCGTCGGCGGCCTGGTTCGGCAGCGCCGTCTCGTGGCCCGGGCTCAGCCCGGCCGCCACGCTGTAGAACGACCCGTCGCTGCCCTCCTCCCCGGAGAACGTCACCCCGGTCCCGGTCAGCTGGACGACCCGCCCCAGGTCCAGCGTCACCCGGTGCAAGCCCAGGCTCGACGGGCACCACCGCGTGGTCCCGTCCCCGTCATCGATACTGGCCAGCGCCGATCCCGGCGCCGCCCCCGAGTTGGCGCTGACCCGGGCCCCGATCGCCACGTTCAGCCCATCCGGCAGCAACGCCAGCCCTCCGGCCCCGCTCGCTGCCCCGGCCCCCGCGCCCGCCGCCCCAGCCCCGGAAGCCCCGCCAGTCACAGCAGTCACATGAGCCCCGGCAGACCCGGGCGCCCCGGCGGACGCCCCGGCCGGGACCGCGGCCGCAGACAGCATTCCGGCCGCCAGGGCCAGGCCGATGACTACACCGTTCCAGGGTCGCATCGAGCCGCCTCCGTCATCCCTGCCGTTGCCGGACATTCGGACGGTAAGCCCGGATCCAACACCGAAGCAACCCTTTTCCCCACCATCTTCCAACGAAGTGCGCTGATCACTGTCGTCATGCGTGGACATCAGCCCACACGCATCGCACCAGACAGCACAGGAGCATCATGGTGCCCGGAACGTACGGCAACGACGGGAGAAACATGCCGAGGAAGATCTGCCTGACGGGCGCGGCCGGCAAGGCGGGACGGGTCGCCACTCAGGTCCTGCTCGACCAGGGCTACGAGGTGCTCGCGACCGACATCGTGCCGCACCCGCCCACCTTGCCCGCGGCCAATTCCCGGCCCGGCTTCACCTACACCCGCGGCGACCTCACCCACTACGGCGACGCGGTGGAACTCCTGTCCGGGGTCGACGCCGTGGTGCACCTGGCCAACATCCCGGCCCCGCGGCTGTTTCCGCCGGCCCACACGTTCAGCACCAACACCACGATGAACAGCAACGTGTTCCTGGCCGCGATCCAGAACCAGCTCGAGAAGGTGGTCTGGGCCTCCAGCGAGACCACGCTCGGCCTGGACTTCGAGAAGGATCCGCCCTGGTACGCGCCGATGGACGAGGACCATTACCCGCGGCCGACCACGACCTACTCGCTGTCCAAGGTGGTCGGCGAGACCGAAGCCACCCACCTGGCGCAGTGGAGCGGCATCCCGTTCGTCGCGCTGCGGCTGTCCAACGTGCTCTACCCCGAGGACTACGTGGAGCAGTTCCCGAAGGCCTGGGCCGACCCGCACCTGCGCAAGTGGAACCTGTGGAGCTACATCGACGCCCGCGACGCCGCCCAGGCCATGTGGCGCGCGCTCGAAGCCGACGTCAGCGGGGCCCGCAGCTACATCATCGCCAACGCCGACACCGTGATGACCACGCCGTCGGCCGACCTGATGGCCCAGGTCTGGCCCGGGGTCAAGCTGACCCGCGAGGTCGGTGAGTTCGAGACCCTGATGACCATCGACAAGGCGCGCCGCGAACTCGGCTACGAACCCGCCCACACCTGGCGGGACCACGTCCAGCCGCCCGCCTGATCAGGCCCGGCCTGACCGCGGGCCCGCCGTCACCGCCGCTCAGGTGCCGAGGGCGGCGGTGAGGGCGTCCGCGGCCGACTGCTGGTTGGGGTAGCCCAGGTCGGCCAGCGGCCCGGCCCAGTACAGGCCGGACTGCCCGTCTCCGTTGGTGTCGCTGGCCTGGATCGAGGCGCCCTGGCGGGCCAGGAAGGCGTTGTAGGCGGTGGTCCCGGTGGCCCGGGCGAACTCGCCCAGGTCGCGGGCGAAGATCCCCTTGAACGAGTACCCGTCGCTGGCGCAGCCGTTCGGCTCACACGGGTCGACCAGGATGCCATTGCTGGTCAGGTGGCTGGTGGCGGCGGTGGCGATGGCGTTCGCCGTGGTCAGCAGCGAGGTGTTTCCGGTGGCCGTGCTCAGCTGGCTCAGGCCGGCCAGGATGACGCCCTGGTTGTAGGTGTAGGTCGGGGCGCCGTTGTTCGCACACGAGGAGTTCAGCCCGTCGTTGACCAGGTGGCTGGAGTTGATCAGGCCGGTCCCGGCGAACCAGTTCCACTCCTGCTCGGCCCGGCTGAGGTAGGTGGTGTCGCCGGACAGGGTGTTGTGCAGGGCGGCGCTCAGTTCCAGGTAGAGCTCGTTCTCGATGGCGTTCTTGCTGGTCTTCGCGGTCGACCACCAGAGCCCGCCGCCGCAGGTGGAGTCCCAGTACTGGCTCATCACGTTGTCCTGGTTCTCCGCGGCCGACAGGTAGGCCGAGTTGCCGGTGTACTGGTAGGCCTTCAGCCAGGCCAGTCCCCACCAGCCGTCATCGTCGATGTAGGCGTCGGTGAACCCGGCCGAGTGGTTGTCGTTCCACAGGTCGCTGATCGCGTAGGCGTAGCTGGAGTCGCCGGACCGCTGCAGGTAGTCGATGACGGTGGTGAGCGCGTTCGCGTCCTGCCAGCCGAGCGTGGACGACCAGCGCCCGGTGGCCGGGTTGAAGTACTGCATCAGCGCGGTCACCGAGGCCGCCGCCGGGGTGGCCGCGTGCACCGTCGACCGGAACCACGGGGTACAGGCGATCTCGGCCCGGTTCCCGGCCTTGCCGCAGGCCCGGACGGCTCCGACCCCCTGAGCGGACGGGTTGTCGATGTTGTACATCAGCGTCCGCCAGCCGGTGTCCCCGCTGGGGATGGTGGTGTCACCCAGCTTGGAGCCGCTGGCCCAGGTCTGGCCGCCGTCGAAGGAGCGGTCCAGCCAGACCTCGTCGGTGGGGGAGCCGTCGTCGATGCTGCCCCAGGCCATGTCGTCGCCGTCCGAGATGTGCAGTTCGATGACCCGGCTCCACACCGTCGCGGTGGCCGCGTTCCGGTCCCCGGCCGCGTCGGCCGGATCCCGCCCGTCGCAGTAGATGTTGCACACGCTGGTGTTGGCGTCGCTGGCCCGGGCGGCCACCGGGCCGGAGGTCGTGGCCGCCGCCGGCCCCGCCAGCAGGCCGCCGGACGCCAGCGCGCCCGCCGCCACCCAGGCCACGGGGGAGCGCAGCCCCCGGAAGACAATGGACCGGAACGGGATCAAGCCAAGCATGCCGGCACCTTTCACCAGGCCCCCCGCTGCACGAGCCCACGCCCACGAGCCCGCGTGTCACGAGCCCGCGCCCGCGAAGCGCGCTCACGAAGATCGCGCTCGCGTGTCACCAGGCCCGCGCCCACGACCGCAAGCACCGCCCACCCCGCGCCACTCGTGATCGATAACGTTGTCATACGAGGTGTAACTCTCAAATAACGTCACGGCAAGACCCAATTTCCGCCGCGATCCACCATCGGCGGCCGCTCCGCCCTCCCCCCAGCGTCAACCCGCCCGGCCGGGCGGCAGCCAAGCACGGATTGATCACGTTTCCAGTGGATTCACCGGTAAGCCATTGACCTGCGGAATCATGGAACGGTTTGCTTCTGCGAAGGACTGGTCCGGTCAGTGGCCACCACCAGGAACTGAGGCCGGCTGTCCGCCCACCGACAAGAGGGATGATCGTTGCTGCTTATCTGGGGACTGCGGGTCTTCTTCCGCACCATCGGCGAAGGTGTCTTCCACTGCCGCAACTGTGGCGGCGACCGCACAGTACCGGCTCCGGGCCGGCCGCCGGTGGTTCACCTTGTTCTTCATCCCGGTCATCCCGCTGACCAAGGTGGGCGAGCACGTCCAGTGCCAGACCTGCAAAACCCGCTACGTGGTCGACGTGCTCAAGCTGCC
The DNA here is from genome assembly GCA_963828445.1 of uncultured Actinomycetes bacterium. GTDB lineage: Bacteria > Actinomycetota > Actinomycetes > Streptosporangiales > Streptosporangiaceae > Bog-532. The sequence continues at coordinate 426,098 of CAWHFP010000008.1, read as the reverse complement.
GACCGCGGCCCAGATGCAGGCCGCGCTGCCCGCGGGCATGCGCGCCGCCGCCACCGCCATGCTCCAGTCCGGTGACCCGGCCAACGCGGCCGCCCGGCAGCGCGCGGTGGCCGTCATCCTGGGTGCGGGTGCCCAGGGTTACGCCGACGGCAACCTGGACCACGACCGCGCCGAGTCCCCCGAAGCTGTCGGCCAGGCCATCGGCCAGGTCGCCCAGCAACTCACCCCGGACGCCAAGGAGTGGTTCCTGGCCGAGGTCATCCGGGTCGGCACCGCGGACGGTCCGCTGACCGAGTCCGAGCGCAACACCGCCGTGGCCGTCGCCGCCGACCTGGGCATGTCGCCCGCCCAGGCCATCGGCGTCATCACCCTCGCCGAGCAACCCGCCCAGGACTGACCCCGCCAGACCCGCCCCGCGGCCTGATCACGGCCCGCAGACGCCGGTGGCCCGGAGGACCAGGTCCTCCGGGCCACCTCGTGTTCGCGGTGACGGCCGTCAGCCGTGCTTGACCTTGCGGCCGAACACGAACGTCTCGACCGGCGCCGACGGCAGCGTGGTGGTGCCGTCGTGGGCCGAGCCGGCCTCGTTGCTGACCGCCGGGATGGCGAAGTACTGCAGGGTGATGGTGGTCTGGCCGCGCCCGTGGCCCGGGTCCACGTCGAAGATCGCGTACCCGTAGGCGTCGGTGACGTTGCGGGCCGCCGACCAGGGCGCGTCCTCGACCGAGTCGGCCGCGTTGCGGGTGAAGCCCGCCGCCTCCGAGCCGGTGATGGCGTTGCGCTCGGTGATCACCTTGGCCTGGGGCAGACCGTCCGCGGTGTCCTCGCCGTAGGTGTTGGTCGGCCCGTTGGTGCCGCCCCCGCCGAGGACCAGGAACACCGTGCCCTCGGCCGTGTTCCAGGCCGGCAGGCCGCTGACCTTACCCGGCTTGGTCGCCGCCACCTTGGGCCGGCGGGTGTCGACCGCCTCGCCCTTGGTCTGGTCCGGGTTGGGGGAGACCACCGTGCCGTGCTCACCCTTGTCGTAGCCGCGGACCGGGTAGCTGCGCTCGTAGTCGTGGTCGTGGCCGGACAGCACCAGGTCGACCTCGTACTTGTCGAACAGCGGCAGCCAGGCCCGGCGGATGCCCAGGTCGGAGCCGTTGCCGGGGGCCGAGGTGGACAACGCGCACTGGTGCATGAACACCACGATCATGTCCACGTCCCGGTCGCGGCGGTACTGCGCCAGCGTCCGCTCCAGCCACAGCAGTCTGCAGGTTGGGCCGCCCGTGGCTGAAGTCGGGCACCGCCGAGTTGTCGGACTTCTTGATGGCCAGGTCGCCGGTGTAGCCGTGGTTATAGGTGACCGTGCCGTTGGGGATCGACACCCCGGACGAGGTGACCTCGGGCGCCGGCGTCCGGGGTGGCGTTCAGGTAGGCCGACGCGCCGTCCTGGTAGATCACGTCGTCGGCGTCCAGCGAGAGGAACGCCACCGTGCCGACCTTGAAGCTGTAGAAGTTGCCGCGCAGGTGGTTGCCGTCGTGGTTGGTCACGCCGTTGTCCGGCAGCAGGAACCGGGTCAGGTAGTGGCCGTAACCGTAGGGGCCGTTCCAGTAGTTGCCCGCCGCGGCCTGGGCCGCGATCCCGCCCGGGGCGTGCCCCGGGTGACCGGCGTGGTCGCAGGTGCCGAACTCGGTCTCGTGGTTGCCCAGGGCCGGCATCCAGGGCCGGTTGGCCGCCGACCGGGCCACGTTGATGCCGAAGTCCCGCCACACCCCGGGTGCGTTGAAGATGTCCAGGTTGGCGTAGCACAGGTCGCCGTTGAGCAGGTGGAACAGGGGTGCGCCACGGCCGTCGCCCGGGTTCTCGATCGCGCTCACGGCGTAGTAAGAGTTGTCGCACGACTCGTGCCAGATGTTGCCCGAGGTGTTGAGGTCCCAGGACGGGGTGGCCAGGTCGCCGTAGCTGGAGAACCGGTACCGGGCCCGGCCCGCGGGCGCGGTCGAGAACGAGGAACCGGCCGTGGCCGGCGTGCTCGACCCGTCGCTGACCTCGTAGTAGTACTTCGTCCCGGGACGCAGGCCGGTGAGCTGGGCGTGGTAGGCGTAGGTGGTCTGGCTGTTCAGCCCGTCGGTGAAGCTCACCGAGGCCGCCTCGTGGTACCGCTCGGTCACGTCCAGCGGCTTCGGGTCGGGCAGCTTGATCAGGTGCCCAGGGTTGGCCTCGGTGATCGGCTCGGTCGAGTACCGCAGCGTGGGCGCGGGCTGGGCCACCGTCCCGGGCGCGAACCACGACACGGTGACCGACGTGGCCGGGTCGGCGCCCCAGGTCAGCAACAGCTGCTCGGGCTCGGTGGTGGTGGGCAGCGGCAGGGTCGTGGTGGGCGGTCCGCTGGGCGCGGTGGCTGCGCTGGCCGACTGCGGCCGGACCACGCCTTCCCCGGTCCGGGCCAGCCCGGCCGCGGCGCCGATGCCCACCACGCCGGTGAGGAAGATGCGTCGCGAGACCCGCGGCTGACCCGGCTCGCGCTCAAGCTCGTTCGGTTCGTCCATGTGCCGAAACGGTAGAAAACGCAGGTGAACTCCTGGCGGCTAACGGTCGGCGCCAGGCCTGCCACCGGGGTAAACGCCAGCGTAAATCAGTAACCCACGGGCTCGCGGACCAGCACGATGTGGACCCGGCCCGGCAGTTCCTGGTGGATTTCGAGGATCTTCCCCACGAAGCTGTGCTGCCCGTAGGCGGCCTGGGCCCGGGCGTCCTCCAGGTGGGGTGTGCTGGTCAGCCGACTCGCGCGGCCATGTGAAAAGACCTGGCCGGCATCCGCGCCGGCTGACACGCCGTGGCCGGCCGCCCAGCCCAAGCACCAGCCAAAAAGGAAAAGATTAGAAATAAGAGGAATGTGGGCACCACTCCGCCCCGAGCCCACGCGAAATCCGGGGGCAGGCCCACCGGCCCACCCCCGGATCTCCGCGATCAGAACCTGATCCGCCACACTCCGCGGCCGTGGGTCGCGGCGTAGACGTACCCGTCCGGGCCCGGGGTCAGGTCGTCGACGGCCGCGTTCGGCAGCCCGTAGCCCGAGCCGGGACCAGCGCGTGGACGACCCGCGGCCCTCGCGGGCGGTGAACACCCCGGCGTCGGTGCCCAGCGCGAGCTGGCCGTGGCTGATGACCAGGGCGTCGGAGGCGATGTCGGGCAGGTTGGCCGAGATGTCGGTCCACGACTTCCCGCCGTTGTACGTCTCGAACACGTGGCCCACGCCGCCACCGGGGATCCAACCGGCGCGAGTAGCCGTTGAAGATGGCGTAGGCGTGCGCCGGGTTGGCCGGGTCGACGGTGACGCCGGCGATGTACCGGTCGGGCAGCCCGGCCGTGTTCACCTCGTGCCAGGTGCCGCCGTAGTTGGTGGCGATGCCGGAGGCGAACGTCGGGCCCGGGGTTGCCGCCGCCGCCACCCAGGCGGCGTAGATGACCTTGCCGTCGCCGGCCGAGGACAGCGCGGTCACCGCGTTGCCGGCCCCGGTGTCGTAGACGTTCTGCCACGAGCAGGCCGTGTCGGTGCAGCTGGTGTTCCAGCCGGCCTTGGTCACCCACACGTACTGGCCGCCGGTCACCCACACGTTGGTGTTCTGCTGGTCCGGGACCAGCGGGGTCACGAACCGGGCGCCCGGGATCGCAGTCCGGGACGCGGGCGATCCCCGACCGTGTCCTGGGCCGCGCAGGTCGGGCTGACGTAGTCGGCGAACGTGTGGCCGCCGTCGGTTGAGGAGTACATCGCGCCGTCGGTGTACTCGCCGACCATGCGGTTGGCGTTGCGCGGGTCGACGATGACGTAGAAGCCGTCACCGCCGGCCGGCTCGGCCATCTGGCTGCGTGCCCTGGCGTGAGCACCGACGTGCCGTTGTCCTGCAGGCCGCCCCACACCGCGGTGGCCGTCGCCGAGCTTCCCGGCCCGGGCGTCGTAGTACTGCAAGTTGCGCAGGGTGGCGTTGAGGTCGGTCCAGTCGCCGTACTGCTGGTCGTCCGACAGCGGCCGGCTGTAGACGCCGCCGTCGTTGCCGATCACGATCTTGCCGTCGGCGATCATCATGGCGTGCTGGTCGGGGTGGGTGGTGTTCGGGCACCGCCGTTGGTCGCGCAGGCCAGGCCGTAGTTCCAGTACGGGCTGGCGGTGACCCAGGTGCTGCCGCGCGTTGGTGGACTCGAAGACCTCCTCCAGCCCGGCGTACACGTGGTTGGGGTTGGCCGGGTCGACGGCCAGGTCCTGGTTGTACCAGGCCTGCACGCCGACGCCGTAACCCGAGCCCACGGCCAGCGCCGAGCCGGACGCGGCCAGCTTCGCCTCGTCGGCGATCTTCGTCCACGGCCCGGTCACGCTGGCGCTGGCCGGAGCTGCCGGAGGCGACGAAGATGCCCTGCAGCACGGTCTCGTTCGCCGGCGGCCTGCTCGCTGCCGACTGGACGATCGCGTACAGCTTGGAGCCGTCGGCCGAGTAGGCGAACGTGGTGCGGCCGATGTCGGTGGCGTCGATGTCGCCGGTCGGGGTGACCTTGGCGAACGTCAGGCCGCCGTCGGTCGACTGGTAGAAGCCGTTGTACTGCGGTGTTGCCCGGCCCGTGCCAGCCGATCGCGGCGATGACCTCCTTGCCGCCCGAGCCGGGCTGCACGGCCACGTCGGTGACCTGCTGGTCGTAGGGCGGGTTGTCGTCCGGGCCGGCCGGGTCCAGCACCTCGGCCCACTGCCGCGAGTGCGGCGGATACCGGAACAGCCCGTTGTCGGTGGCCGCGTAGGCGTCGCCGGCCGGGTCGAAGGCGAGCCGGAACACGGTCGCGGGTCGCGATCGGGTTGCTGCCCGAGGAGGTGTCGCCGACCCTGGTGAAGCGACGCGCCGTCGTTGGTCGGACCGGTACACGCCGGTGCCCGCGTAGGAGTCCTGCGACACGTTGGCCTCGCCGGTGCCCACCCACAGCGACCCGTCGGCCGGGTCGACGGCCAGCGCGCCGATCGACAGCGTCGGCATGCGCGTCGAACACCGGCGTCCAGTGCCGCCCCGGTCGGTGGACCGCCACACGCCGCCGTCGGCGGTGCCGGCGAACCAGGTGCCGTCCCGGGTCGGTGGTCAGGGCCGTGGTCCGGCCGCCGACGAGCGAGAAGCCGGCGCCGACGTTCGACCAGAACGGGTCGGTGTAGTTGCTGGGCTGCCCGTTGTAGGGCTCGTTGGTGAACTCCTGCCAGGCGCCGCCGGCCCGTGGCAGCGCCGACGCCGCCTGCTGGGCGGCGGTCAGCGCGTCCCCGCTGACCGCGCCGGCCGGGGCGGTCCGCTCCGCCTCGTACTGGGCGAACTGGTCGGCCAGGTCGGAGTCGTCGGGGGTGTGGTTGTTGGTCGGCCCGCTGTCGGCCGGACTGTTAGTGTGCGTGCGCACGTAGGCGGCCCGGGCCTGTTCCCGCGCGGCCGCGCCCTTGAGGTGCTGTGGTGTCCCGGCGGCCGCGATCCCGCCCAGCGACACCGTGATCCCCACGACGGCCGACCCCACCAGGGCGGCTCGCCAGGAACGCAACGGCTGCTTCATCCGGCTCCCCATTCGTTCAACGTCCAGGCCCCACGGAACGGACAGAGGTCCACACACTCCGAGGTTCTGCCGACGCTAAAGCGCGGAAGGTTTCCGGTCAATCACACAAACAACACTAATTTCTTACGCCCAGGTCAGCCGGATACTACGTGTTGCGTAGTATCGGCGACGCCGCGGCCATCCGCGCCCCGACTCGCCGCGTTCACTGCCTTACGTGGTCAGCAATCAGGCGACGCGCCCGTCGGCCACCGCGCCCCCCGGCGTATTTTTTTTTTTTTTTTTTTTTTTTTTTTTTTTTTTTTTTTTTTTTTTTTTTTTTTTTTTTTTTTTTTTTTTTTTTTTTTTTTTTAAAAAAAAAAAAAAAAAAAAATTCGCACAGGCGTGGTCAGAGCCCGCGGCCTATCTGAGGTCGGAGCCGCCCGCGCCCTTCTCGCCGCCGGTGGCGTTCTCGTCCAGGGCGGGGTCGTAGGACACGTCGGCTTCGGCCTTGTTGCCGCCGACGCCGATCACGGAAAGGAACCTGCTCATCCACTGCGGCATGGAACCCCGCTACCCGGCCCCCGGCCCCGAAACCGGCCTGGTCAGCCGGGCTGGTCAACCGGGCTGAACTGGGCCTTCAGGGTCGTACCGGACCCGGTGGGGTACGGTACGGAACGCGCCAGCCAACGGCCGGCGGACCGCTCGACGAGGCAGGTGGCATGCGATCGTGGCCGAAGCAGACCCAGGCCGGCGCATGAGACGGCGGATCCGCTGCCGCAAGCCCGTCAGCCCGGCCGTCAGTCCAATCGTCAGCCGGGCCGGGCGCCCCCGTACGACTCGACCGACGTGCAGTACGCGCGGCTGCGCAAGGACATCCTGGATGGCGTGTTCCCGCCGGGGACGATCTTGCTCGAGACCGCGCTGAGCACGAAGTACGGGGTGTCCCGCACCCCGCCCGGTCCGCGAGGCGCTCGGGCGGCTGGCCCGGGACGGCTGATCGAGCGCTCGACCCGCGGGTTCCAGGTCCGGCAGCGCCACCCCGAGGAGATCCTGGAGATCTACGAGGCCCGCATCGCCCTCGAATCTCGCAGCGCCGAGCTGGCCGCCAAGAACCGCAGTGACCTGGATCTGGCCCGCATGGCTTACCTGCTGGACGAACGCCGGGCCGAGACCGGCCCCGCCCGGTTCGGCCCGCTCAACAACAAATGGCACGACGCCCTGCGGCGGTCCGCCCACAACGCGACCATCAACGACCTGCTGTCCCGGCTCACCCTTGCGGTCCCGCTCCGCCGGTGTCCGGGCCTCTCGTGCGCCCCGCTAGGCATCATGTCCATCCTGCCCGGGATCTACCGGGAGGAGATCTTCCCCAGCTCGGTCCGGGCCTCCGGAGCCGGCGTCGCGACCGCCGCCAGCCGCGCGGCCGCGGCCTTCGGCACGTTCCTGCTGCCCACCATCCAGGACTCGGTCGGCACCCCGGCCGTGCTCATCATCATGGGCGCGGTCTCCCTGATCGGCGGGGTGACCTCGTTCTTCTGGGCCCCGGAGACCAACGGCCAGCCACTGACCGAGTCCTCCCGCCGCGTCGACCCCCACCAGTACCGCCGTCGCCGCCCGGTCGGCGTGGCCACCTGACCGGCCGCGCCCCTGGCCGCCCGTCTCCAGCCCGGCCAGGATGAGGTCGACGAACCTCGACTCGCGGGCCGCGGCCTGGGGGCCGTAGTGACCGGCTCGGAGTCGGCGGCCAGCCGGGCCGCGATGCCCGAGCCCACGGTCGGCACGGCGGGCACGCCGCGCTACGGCTGGAGCGCCCCGAACGAGACCGACCGCGATTTCGCCGCCGGGAAGGGCAGCGGCGCCATGGTCACCGCCAACGCGGCCAAGCAGACTGGGCCCTACGTGGCCGGGCAGGACTTCAGTCAGACCTTCGAGACCGTCGACTGGTCGCAGGCTCGGTACGCCGACTACGGCTTCATCGCCCTCGACGTGATCCCGGCCCGCCCGGGCCAGCGGACCACGATGACCCTGCGTTTCATCAACCAGCAGGGCCGCGAACTGGACCGCGCCGTCTTCACCCGCACCGCCGGCCAGGCCCAGCCACTCTAAAGTGGCGGTTGCCCGGCCCAGAGCCGGTCGTTAGTGTGAATGGAGCGTGCGAAGGGCGCGGCCAAGTCCGCGGGCAGGATTTTCGCTCTTCGAGCACACGGAACGCACGGACACGACCAGCCTCTTCCGGCCGGGCAAGCGGACCTCGGCGGCGAAGGAGGTTGCGATGCCCGATCGTCATTCCGAGCTGCCGGCCCATCCGGACCTGGAGCATGACCGCAAGCAGGCGAAGCACCTGCCGCGCGCGTACGAAGCGGGCGACGCTGCCCCCCGCGCCCGGGTTGCTGACGTGCCGGGAACGACCGGACTGCTGTGGTCTTCCTGCTCAGTGACGCCACAGTCTGAAACTTGCTCTTGCCCAGGAACAATGCAGTTCTGGAACTGGTCTGAAGGTCTTCGAGGCACTACATCGAGAGCCTGAGCAACTGCCGTGACCGGCTGGTCGACGCGGCTGTGGGACCAGGCCGGGTTTGCCAGCACGTCGACCTAGGCCTGATGCTCTGCTCACAGACCTGCGCCGGAACGAATCCTAGGCGGCGCTGGAAACGCCCGCGGGCCGAACGAACCCGGCACTCTGCTGCGAACTGCTGCTCTCGCTGATGAGCTTTGTGATGTGTGGTCGATCATCTGCCTGGGTGGTCTTCTTCCCGACCTCTCGCCCCCCCGATGTTGGCGACGTAATCCTGGCGCGATCTTGATGATGTGATGCTAGGAATTGTTCGGCGCCTGCGCCTGGAGGCCGAAGCCCTGCTGGTGGTGAAGACCGGCCCCCTGGCCGAGCTGATCCGCTGGCAGGCTGAACAACCTGCTGGACATGCTCGCCTGCGGCATGAGGCGATCCGCGCCGGCTGACGAGGAACTGGCGCGCGCGTGAAGTCGACGCTGCGCCGATCGGCAAGGCGACCAACCTGGACCTCTGCTGACCCTGCTCTGCCCGCACCTGGAACTGGTGGAAGAACTGCCCCTGGCCGCGCCGCGCTGGTGCTTGACCCTGGCACCTGGAAGATGGCGGTCCCGGACCCTGCTGGAGACGTTATGACCTGGACTGGGTACACGTAGGGTCGTCGAACTGCTCGCTGGAGCACGGCACCGTCTGTAGGCGCTCTGGAACCTACGCCGTGTGTGGGTGGGTGGATCCTGGTGTGGGGGTGTCTCGAGGGACTCAGTGGATGCTCTCCGCGCCTGGGACCGTGGCTCGGCGGCCGCAGCCCGCTGACTTCGGCCCTTTCTCTGCCCGCATTTGTGGCTGACCGATCTCGTAGGAGACGATCGCCGAGGCGTTCGTCCGACGCCTGCCAGCACGGGCCGGACCGAGGTCGTGCGCGGCCTCCTTCACCGCGGCGTCAGCCTGATGTTGCGCCCTGCTCGGCCTGGACAAGGGCCCGGACTCGGCGATCCTGGAGCCAGATCTGGAGGTGATCCGCTGCTCGTGGAAGCGTGGTGCAGATCCGTCCATCCGCGACGAGCTGGTTCCCTTCGGCCCCCAGGCCTTTGTGGCCATCCTCCTCGCCACCGACCAGAACAACCCCGTGGCCCGGCAACTCGACCAACTGCTCAGGCCCTGATCGAGCTGGGTTACCGCTGGCGGTCCAAGCAGGCGGAGGTCACGCTGGCGATTGAAGCCAGGGGTTTACGACTTCAATTCCGGTGCCGTCAAAGTCAGGCACGTTGCGTGTCGCCAGGGTGGCGCCGTGAGCGCGGCAGACCGCTGCGATCAGCGCGTCGAAGCCGCCAATCGGTTTCCCGGCCCGTTCGCGACTGCTGGCGATGACCGCGTACTGCTCGGCGGCGCGGTCATCGACCGGCAGCACCTGGTCGGTGAAGGCCTCGAATACTTCATCGGCCGCCGCCAGCAGGACCTGCTTTCTACGCCCGTCCGGCAACCGGGCGATGCCGTACCGGATCTCGGCCACGGTGACGGCGGTGGTGCGCAACTCGTGCCGGTCCCGGTCCCGGACCCAGCTCGCGACCCCAAGCGCGGGCTCCGGGCGCATCAGCTCGGAAACCACATTGGTGTCGACAATGATCATGCGGGAAACTCCGCGGCGCGGGCTGGCTCCTTGCGCTCGGGCAGGTCAAGGTCGACTCCGCCGAGGGCGCCGAACCGATCGAGGAGAGCGGTGAACAGACCGGCCGAGTCCGCAGGCTCACGAACGGCTTCAGCGAGGATCGCGCGCACCTCGGCTTCCATCGAGTGGCCATGACGAGCCGCGCGTAGTTGGAGGCGCCGTTTCACGGTCTCATCGAGGTTCCGAATGTTGAGCGCCGCCATTGGTACCACTCCTTGCTATCGATGCTATCAATCTATGATAGCAAACCAGGGTGATGGCAGCACGGCGAGCAGCAGTGAGGTCGCCGAGCCGCCCGGACCAGCTTGAGTCCACAGTTTTATACCGAAGGTCACTAACCAGAGTCACCGGCACCCTCAGGCCCTTCTGGGCCGGACCCCACAGGCCCCCGGGACCCCGTACGCCCCAGGGATAGCGTGGGGGCATGGCGATCAGCACACGAACCCTCGGGCGGACCGGCGCCGACGTGACCATCCTCAGCTACGGCGCCATGGAGCTGAGAGGCCAGCCGCGCGGGCCCGGGATCGCCGACGAGGACGCGGGCCGCCTGCTCAACGCGGTCCTCGACGGCGGCATCAACCTGATCGACACCAGCCCCGACTACGGCCGCAGCGAAGAGCTGATCGGCCGCTACCTCGGCCACCGCCGGGACGAGTTCTTCCTGGCCTCCAAGTGCGGTTGCCCGCTCAATCCGCCCGCCGACGCGACCCCGCCCTACCAGCACGACTACCGCCCGGCCAACGTCCGCGCCGACGTCGAGCAGTCGCTGCGGCGGCTGGGCACCGACCGGCTCGACCTGGTTCAGGTGCACATGTCGCCCGCCGGCGACCCTGGAGCAGGCCACCGTCAGCGCGCGAGCTGCAGGCCGAGGGCAAGGTCCGCTTCATCGGCATGTCCGGACCGCCCACCTGCCCGACCACATCGCCATGGGCGTGTTCGACGTGTTCCAGATCCCCTATTCGGCCGTCCAGCGCGACCACGAGCAGCTCATCACCGAAGCCGCCCAGGCCGGGCGGGCACGTTCATCCGCGGCGCGCCCGCGGCGCGCCGCCGAGGACAAGAACTGGCGGACCGGGCCGCTCAGCCAGGACCCCGGGCTCGGCCAGCGGAACTGGGAGGACTCCGGCATCGCCAGCCTGCTGAGCGAGGCGGGCATGAGCAACATGGAGTTCGTGCTGCGGTTCACGCTCAGCCACCCCAGCCTGACCACCACGATCGTCGGCACGTCCAACCGGGCCCACCTGGCCGGCAACCTCGAGGTCGCGGCCAAGGGCCCGCTCCCGGCCGATCTCTACGACGAAGCCCGCAAACGGCTGCCACTCCCTTAGACCGGGTACGCCGTACCAGGGGTAACCGAAGCTCACACCAGAAGGAGAGCGCCATGGCCACGCCGCCATCGGGCCCGCTAACCGAAACCGACTTGCAAGCCTTGCTGCGCAGCGGCGAACTGGCCGGGTCCTGGACCCTGGACCCGGCCCGGTCGCAGGTCCGGCTCACCACCCGGCACACCTGGGGGCTGCTGCCGCTGCACGGCTCCTTCGGCCAGGTGACCGGGAGCGGGACGGTCACCCCGGCCGGAGAGGTCAGCGGGGTCCTGGCCGTGGGCGCCGAGTCCATCAGCACCAAGAACCCCACGCGAGACAAGCACCTCCGCTCACCGGCCTTCTTTAATATCGAACACCACCCCGAGATCACCTTCACCGTCGACAGCGCGGCCCCGTCCGGCGGAGGCATCCGGCTCACGGGCCAGCTCACCGTGGCCGGCAACACCAGGCCCGCCACCGTCGACGCCCAGGTCGCCCGGGCCGGTGACGAGGTGACGCTGGATGGCGAGCTGCAGGTGGACCGGCGCGAGTTCGGCCTGACCTGGAACTTCCTCGGCATTGCCGGGAACCACAGCACGATGGCGGTGCACGCCGTGTTCACCCGCCAGTAGCCGCGCCCACCCGCTTCCCACGCACAGCAGGCCCGCACCGATCGGTGCGGGCCTGCACGTGCTCCCGGGTCCCTCCCGGCGCGCCCGAGGCGCTGGCGGCCAGGAGGGACCCGGGTGGTCAGCCGGGGTCAGTGCACCCCGCGCACGGACTCCGTTTCCGCGTCGGGATCGGCTCCTTCCCGGTCGGCCCCGTCCCGGGCCGCACCGTTCACGGCCGGTCGCGGCGCGTCCGTGTGACCGGCGTGGCCGAGCTGGTTGATGAGGAAGTCGTACGCGGTCTCGGCGTGCTGGGTGAGGTCCACGCCGGTGATCTCGTCCTCTTCGGAGACCCGGAAGCCCATCGTCTTGTCGATGATCTTGCCGAGGATCCAGGCCACCGTGAACGAGTAGAGGCCGACCGCGACCGGGCCCAGCACCTGGACCCCGAGTTGCCTGACCCCGCCGCCGTTGTAACAGGCCCTTGTGCTGGCCGTCGAGCAGGGGGTAAGCGGCCAGGAAACCGAGCGAGATCGCGCCGAACGCCCCGCCGACGAGATGCACGCCGATCACGTCGAGGGCGTCGTCGACCGGATCTTCCGCTTCAGCCGACGGCGTAGCAGCAGATGACACCGGCGATCAGGCCGAGCACGATGGCCGCCCACGGGACGATGAAGGCCGGCGGGCGTGATCCCGACCAGGCCGGCCACCGCGCCCGAGGCCGCGCCCAGCGTGGTCGGCTTGCCGACCCGCCACCACTCCATCGCAGCCAGCCGCCGGCCGTGGCGGCCGCGCGACCTGGGTGTCGATGAATGCCGGTCCGGCGGTTTGTCGGCCGCGAGCGCCGAGCCCGCGTTGAAGCCGAACCAGCCGAACCACAGGATGCCCGTGCCGAGCAGCGTCAGCGTCAGGTTGTGCGGCCGCATCGGGTCCTTGCCCCAGCCGCGCCGCTTGCCGAGCACGATGGCGAGGGCGAGACCGGCCGAACCGGCGTTGACGTGCACGACCGTGCCGCCGGCGAAGTCTTCGATGCCCAGGCCGCCGAGCCAGCCACCGCCCCAGACCCAGTGGGCGACCGGGAAGTAGACCAGCGTGGCCCAGGCCACGGTGAACACCGCCCAGGCCCCGAACTTGGTCCGGTCGGCGACGGCCCCGCTGATCAGGGCGACGGTGATGACCGCGAACGTCAGCTGGAAGACGGAGAAGAGAAGGTCGGGGATGCCCGCCACCCGGGACGCCGAGTTGACCAGCCCGTGCTCTCCGAGGTACGCGAAGCCGCCGATGAACCCGTTGCCCTTACTGAACGACAGAGAGTCGCCGTACAGCACCCAGGCGATGGTCACGGTGACGATGGCGATCCACGACATCATCATCATGTTCAAGGTCGTCTTGGCCCGGGTCATGCCGCCATAGAAAAAGGCCAGGCCAGGCGTCATCAACAGGACGAGGGCGGTGGCCGCCAGCATCCAGGCGGTCGAACGAGTATCTATCTTCACACAACTCTCCTTTTGCCATCCGTTGACTTAGATTCGGCAAAAGGGGTTTCGTAAATTTCGCCATCGTATTTCCCCCGTGTGAAGAAAACGCGTCCCATGTTTCCGCCAGGTTTCACGCTCCTGGCTCACGAGTCGGTACCTAACCCCCCTGAACTGCGACAATCCTTGCCAAATAAGGCCTCTTGGCAGAGTCAAATACGCTTTGAATATGTCATCAGCACCGAGCTCGCTGCGTTACGACGTCAAGGTGTCCGGGGCCACCCGCCGCTACCTCGACGACGCCGCCAAGCTGCTGGCCGCCGGGCCCAGCCGGGAGGAGTTCTTCGCCAAGACCCTGGCCATGTACCCGGACCGGGTCAACCCGTTCACGGTCTGGCTCAACGCCACCCGCCTGCTCAGCGCCTGACCTGGTTTGGCTGATGCACGGCGTCCGCGTTCACCAGTTGCACTGGCGTCACGTCTGGTTTCCTGATCTGCAGGTAGATGACGAGCGCCGCGATCGTGCCCAGGAACAGGTAACTCGTGGTCGTGGTGCCCAGGTTGAGCCCCTGGTTGCCTTGCTGGGCCAGCCAGTCTCCGGTCGAGGCACCGAGCGGTCTGGTCATGATGTAGGCGAGCCAGAACGCGAGGACGCCGTTGATGGGGGTTGACTTCCACAGCGCGGCGATGATCGCGATGATGACGGCGAAGAGCCCCAGCGTTGTGAGGTAGCCAAGGCTGAACTTTTCGGCGATCAGGTCACCCACCGCGGTACCGGTCGCGAAGGTGGTCAAGATGGCCAGCCAGTAGAACATTTCCCGCCGGGCGGTGCGGATTGAGTGCATGGAGAGGGTGCGCTCGACCAGCCACCAGGCGAGGAACACCGCGCCGAGAAGCGTGACCGACACGATGGCGATCGCCCACATGTGGTTGGGCACGTCGCCTTGGCCTTCGAACATGTCGGTGATCTGGGTGCCGAGGACGCTGATGACCACGATGTTGGCCCAGTAGACGATCGGAACGTATCGCTTGAGTTGGAGCTGAATCGTGAGCAGCACGATCAGCACGATGACGGTGATCGCGGCGACCTCGTACAGCGCGATCTGCAGCTGGCCGGGTGTGGCGTTGGCGCCACCGACGGCGAACCTTCCCATCAGGTTGTCGGACATGGTTTCGCCGATGGTCGTGCACAGGCACTTGATGATCCAGAAGTAGATCGTGACCTCGGGCACCTTGTTCAGGAGCTGCCGTGTCTTCGGCAACGGCGGAATCGTTTGAGTGCTCATGCCGATCAGGATCGGTGGCTGAACCCTGCGATTTCCTGACTAGCCGCGTGGTCCCCGTCAGGAGAAGTATCGGATGTCCAGGCGCGGGGAAGGCGCAGCACGAACTCATCACCGTCGAGAACAACGTCGCCTCCCAGGGATCTGGCGACCCGGCGCGCGATGCCCAGTCCGAGGCCACTTGATCCTTGGGTGCTGGCCCCTGGATCGAAGATCGACTCGCGCAGATCGGGCGGCACGCCAGGTCCGTCGTCGCTGACCGCGATCTCGATCAGATCAGGAGCGCGAAGGTCCATCGTGACCCGCTTCTCAGCATGCTGGCCCGCGTTCTCCACGAGCGGCGCCAGCGCCCGGGTCACCAGGGCGAGAGCGCCCGCGATCGGTGCTGCCGAGCCCGTCAGCTCAAGCTCGATCTGATCGGGGACGAGTCCGACATCTGGGCGATCACCGCATCGGGACTGGCTGTCGCCTGGAGTGCGCCTCCCGGGTTCTGCGCTAGTTCCAGCAGCGCGGTGACCACCTCGGCCAAGCGCTGCGTTCCGTCCGCGATTTCGGCCAGGTCGGTGCGAAGTTCGGGGTCGGCCGCTTTCCCAGCAGCGCCAGCTCGGCGGACCCGCGGATCGCGGCCAGCGGTGTGCGGATCTCGTGCGCGAGCTCAGCGCTGAACCGTTGCTCAGCGCGGATCGCCTGCGCGACCCGGTCGAGCAGATGATCGAGAGTCTGGCCAAGCTGGCTGATTTCGTTGACGGGCGGCCCGAGGTCGAAGCGGCGCGCGAGATTCTGCGCCGACCAGTCCTCCGCCCGCTCGGCCATGTCGCGTACCGGCTTGAGCGCCCGATGCGAGACACGCCAGGCCACCCACCCGGACAGCACCACACCGCCAGCGCCGACGATCCCCGTATCCAGCAGGATGTTCCACGGCGACCGTGCCCCGGGATGGTGCTCGCCCAGCTCCAGAACCAGCTGCGTGCCCAGCACCACGGCGGCCATGACCGCCGAGACCAGCAGCACGGTGGACGCCACGATCTGGAACCGGAAACTCTTCACCGCAGTTCGAATCCCACGCCTCTGACCGTCCGCAGCTGGACAGGCGAGCCCACACGCTCGAGCTTGCGCCGAATGCGGGTCGCGTAGGAATCCACCGTGTTGTCATGCACCTGAGCGCCATCGGGCCAGGCGGCGGCGATCACCACGCGGCGGCGCACCACCTCTCCTGGGCGGGACGTGACCGCCGCCAGCATGCGGAATTCCGTGGGAGTCAGCCGCACCCCGGCGTCGGCGTACACCACGGAGTGCCGGGCCGGGTCGAGGACGAGTTTGCCTGAGGCGGGGGCGCACGAGCGGCGGCGGCGGGCCAGTGCTTCAACGCGGACCATCAATTCCGCGACCTCGAACGGCTTGGGTGAGGTAATCGTCTGCCCCCACCGCGAACGCGGCCAGCTTCTCATGCATCTGGTCCAGCGCGGTCAGAAAGAGAGCCGTGGCGATCCCTGCTGGCACCGCGCAGCGCCACGCAGACATCACGGCCGTCGGAATCGGGAAGCCCGATATCCAGTACGAGAACATCCACCCGCTCGTCGCCTGAAAACAGCCGCACAGCCTCCGCGCCGTTATGCGCCACTACGGGTTCGTGCTCATGCATACGCAAGCCGTCCGCGAGAATTCGGCGGATCGCGGGATCGTCCTCGCACACACCGACTCTGGCCATGACCGCATGCTAGCGGCCCACGAGGGTTTTGTTGGCTGTCCGTAATCGATGCGGCACAGAGGGCCAGCATTCGGCCCCCCTGGACGGAGTCAGCCGATCGCGCTCAGGTAGACCCAGCGGCCGTCTTGGCGCACGAACCGGCTTTTCTCAGCCAGGACGCCGCGCTGCCCGTTCTGGACGTAGACTGCCCGGAACGTCACCGTCCCGGTCTGGTCGAAATCCCGCCATCTTCGGTCTCCAGCACCGCCAGCCGCTGCCAGTGCACGTCCGGGTCGAGGTCGAGTCGCTAACCGGCCGTCCGGACGGGTGCCAGGTCCGCCGCAGGTACTCCGCGTCGCCGACAGCGAAGGCGCTGTAGCGGGAGCGCATCAGCGCCTCGGCGGTGGGCGCCGGGGTGCCGGCGTGAAAGCGACCGCAGCAGGCTTCGTAGTCATCCCCGAGCCCGCACGGGCATGCCGGCCGGGGGGGGGGGGGGGGGGGAGGGGGGGGGGGGGGAGGGGGAGGAGGGAAAGGAGGGGGAGAGGGGGGCGGAGGGGGGGGGGGGGGGGCGTCCTCCTCAGTGCCCCTTGAACGCCTCGGCCAGCCACCAGGAGCCGCCGTCGCTGGCGATCTTGGCGTCGATGACCAGGACCCCGTCCGGGTCGTGGCTCCAGGCCTCCACCGCGGCCATGTCGTCCCGGCCCCGGACGGTGACCCCGGTCGCGCCGAAGCCGCGGGCGATCGCGGCCAGGTCACGGTCGGGGAACGTGACCGCGCCGTGGTCGGCCCCGGTGAAGTGGTGCACCTCGGCGCCGTAGGCGGCGTCGTCGTAGACCGCGATCACCATCGGCCGGCCGAGCCGCACCGCGGTCTCCAGCTCGGCCACGCCCATCAGGAATCCGCCTCGCCGGTGGCGATGACCGGCACGCCGGGCTGGGCCAGCGCCGCGCCGATGCCGCTGGCCAGCCCGAGCCCGACTGACTGGAACGCCTGGGTGAAGCAGAACCCGAATTCATCGGGTACCCGCAGGTAGGCGCTGGGATAGCCCATGAAGTTACCGGAGTCGACCGATACCACCCCATCGCGGGCGGTACCCGTCCAGGGCCTTGCTGAACTCACGCGGGTCGATCCGGTCCGCGGTGCCGAGATCGCCGGTCGGGGTCTCGTTCCACCAGCGCCGTTCGGCCAGCCGGCCCGCGACCGCGGCCGTCCGGTAGCCGGTCCGGCCCCGTCCGGCCCGGCAACCGAGAGCGCGTCCAGCGTGTCGGTCGCGGTCGCCGCGCAGTCGCCGAGGATGCCCAGGTCGACCGGGCGGTGCGCGCCCAGCGCGGCCAGGTCGTCGTCGACCTGCACGACCTTGGCGGCCGGGCCGATCAGCGTGCCGTGCCGCATCGTCCACATGTTCAGGGCGCAGCCCCAGCCGACGATGAGGTCGGCGTCGGTGATCAGCTCGGCGGCCAGGGGAGTGGCGAAGCCGCCGGAGATGCCCAGGTTGAACTCATCGTCATTGAACAGGCCGTTGGCCACCGCTGAGGTGGCCAGCAGGGCTCCGGCCTGCCCGGCCAGGGCGGCGATCTCCGGCCCGGCCCCGCGCCCGCCGCGCCCGGCGATGAACACGGGACGCTCGGCCGCCGCCAGCAGCAGCGCGAGGTCTTCGACGGCCGCGGCGGCGGGCCGGGCGGGGGCCGGGGCGGCCATCCCGGCCAGCGGCAGCGGCGGGCCAGCGGGGCCGCCTGTACGTCGAGCGGCAGGCTGACCACCACGGTCCGGCGTCCGTGCACGGCGGTAGTGAAGGCCCGGGTGATGTCGGCCACGGCCGACGCCGGGCCGTGGACCCGCTCCGCGACGGCGCCGACGCTGGCGGCCAGCGCGTCCTGGTCGATCCGGAAGTTGGAGTTGACCGCCGCCCCGGCGGTGTCCGCGGTCAGCACGATCATCGGGGTGCGGCTCTTGGCCGCCTCGGTGATCCCGGTCATCGCGTTGGTCAGCCCGCACCCCTGGTGCAGGGTGAGCACGCCGGGCGGCCGGCGAGGCGGCTGTAGCCGTCGGCCATGGACGCGGCCCCGCCCTCGTGCCGGGCCGCGGTGAACTCGACCCCCTCGGCGCGCAGTGCGTTGGTGACGTGGAAGTTGCCGCTGCCGACCACCCCGAACGCGTGCCCGCCCCCAGGCTGGCCAGCACCGAGCCGACCGCCCCGGCCACGGTCTGGGTCATGCGGGCACGATCGCGTAGGCCCGGGCCGGGGACCCGGTGCCGCCACGATCGGCAGCGGGGAGACCAGCACCGCGCCCGCGGCAGCCGGTCCAGGTTTTCCAGCTGGGTCAGGCCGTACTTGTTCGCGCCGAGCAGGTGGTTGTGGGCCGGGAACGCCGGTTCCATGCCGCCGGCCTGGCCGGCGTCGATGCCCACCGTCTCCACCCCGAACCCGGTGATCGGGGAGTCGGCCAGCCACTTCGCCCCGGCCGGGGAGACGCCGGGGGTGTGCGGTCCCTGGTCGTCGGCGTTGAGGAACGCGGCCTCGTCCCGGTTGAACCGGCTCCATCCGGTCCGGAACAGCAGCCAGGCCCCGTCGGGGATCGGCCCGTGGGCCGCGACGTGGGCCTCGAAGTGCTCCGGCTCGAGCAGGAAGTCCGGGTTGGCCGCCACCGCCGCGGTGAAGTCCAGTACCACGGCCGGGCCGATGAGCCGGGACGGCGGGATCTGGTCGACCGGCGTGCCGTGGCGGCCGGTGGCCCAGTGGGTGGGGGCGTCCAGGTGGGTACCGGTGTGCTCGCCGAGGTGGATGTTGTTCCAGCCCCAGAACGGGCCCGCGTCGTCGAAGTCGCTCACCTTCTCCATGGACAGCGGGATCGTGTTCGCGAACGGCGGCGGCAGCTGCAGGACCGGGGTCTGCGGCGACAGCGGCGCGGTGAGGTCGATGACCGTCACCTCGCCCGAGGCAGGGCCGCGAGCAGGCTGTCGATGGTGGTCATGGCGTATCCCTCCGGAGGGGGGCGGGGGGGGGGGGGGGGGGGGGGGGGGGGGTGCCGCCGCTCGGGGCACGGCAGACCGGGGCCGGGCCGAACGGATTGCACGGGGCGGTAGGACGATAGGGGGCGATGATCGGTATTTGCCCCGCCTCCGGTGAGCCGCCCCGGCCCGCCGGATCCCGGCGCAGCGTCCGGCGGAGACGAGGAATTCAGCCTTCGCTCGGTCGCGGTCGCGGCGTTGGGGCGGGCCACCCTGTTCGGGCTCGCGGAGGGGGCGATGCTGCCGGTCATCGCGCTGAGCTCGATCGACCGCGGCGCCAGCACCGCGATCGCCGCGCTGATCAACGCGCTGCTCGGCATCGGCTCGATCGTGACCAACATCCCCTCCGGCATCCTCGCCACCCGCATCGGGGAGCGGAAGTCGATGCTGGTGGCCGCGGCCGTCGCCGTCGCCGGCCTGATCCTGTGCCTGGTCAACCTGGGCCAGGGCGCGCTGTCGCTGACGGTGTTCGGCCTCGGGGTGCTGCTGCTGGGGGCGGCCAGCTCGGTCTACACGCTGGCCCGGCAGTCCTACCTGACCGAGGTGGTGCCGCCGCCGATGCGGGCCCGGGCGCTGTCGACCCTGGGCGGCATGCTCCGCATCGGGATGTTCGCCGGCCCGTTCGTCGGCGCGGGCGCGGTGAAGATGTGGGGGCTGCCGGGGCCTACTCGTCAGCCTGGCCGCGATGCCGGCGCCGCCGTCATCGTCTACCGGGTGCCCGACCTGGAGAAGACCGCGAGCGCCGGGCGGCCGCGGCCGAGGTGACTCGGGGGCATCCTCCAGCAGTACTGGCGCGTCTTCGCCACGCTCGGCCTGGGCGTCGTCCTGCTGTGGCGATCCGGCAGACCCGGCAGGTGGTCATCCCGCTGTGGGCGGCGCACCTCGGGCTGTCACCCACCGCCACTCGGTCATCTACGGCATCGCCGGGCTCGTCGACGTGGCGACCTTCTACCCGGCGGGCAAGGTCATGGACACCTACGGGCGCGGCTGGTCGCGGTCCCGTGCGCGATCGTGATCGGCCTCTCCTTCCTGGCCATGCCGTTGACCCACGGGGCGTGACTCTGGGCCTGGCCGCGATCGTGATGGGCTTCGGCAACGGCATCGGCTCCGGCATTGTCATCACGCTCGGCCGACGTCTCGCCGGAGGTCGGCCGCCCGACGTTTCTCGGCCTGTGGCGCGAACTGTCCGACGGCGGCCCCGCCCTCGGCCCGGTGATCCTCTCCGCGGTGACCGGCGTCGCCGGGCTGGCCTCCGGGATCGCAGTCACCGGCCTGGTCGGCTTCGCCGCGGCCGCGGCCATGTGGGCGTTCATTCCGCGCCGTCCCCGGCTGACCCGCCTCTGGCCGCGCCGGGCCGAAGAGTTACACGGTGGCGAACCACAGCGGGGCATATGGCGCACTGATCCTCGGGCGCACGGTGATACATTGCGCCGGTGCCCGCAGCAGGTCTACACCGACCTGACCTGGTCGATCGGGTTCGCTCCGTACTGGCTGGCGGCCGAGATCGACCGCCGCGGCATCGGTGGCGACCGGATCCTGTTCGCCACCGACCAGCCCTGGGGCGACTTCGCAATTTCGAGCGCCTGTACGGCTGACACAGCCCGGCTGAGCGCCGGAAAACACGAAGGCAGGAAGTAGGGGTGGGCCGGATCGGGCTCACCGCCCGGCCTCTCCCGTCACCGCGGCCGGTGATGATGATGGCGATGGTGCCCCGAGGCCCCGCCGCCGTGGCCGAACCCGTACTGCCCGGACCCGTCACCGCAGCACGGCCCGGGCCCGTCCCCCCAGGCCTGCCCGGGCAGGAGCACTGGTCCCACTCCCCTAATCGCCTGGCGCTTGAGCCCGGGCCAGCAGCGCGTCCGCCGCCTGCGGGGCGCTCTCGCCGGTCCCGGACATCCGGGCCGCGATCAGCCCGGCCACGAGCGGCGTCGAGAAGGACGTCCCGCTCCACCGGCACATGCCGTCGAAATGTCTGTGCAGGCCGACATTGGGCGGCTCGGTGTACCAGTACTCGCCGTTGGCGTAGGCGTTGACCAGTCCCTCGCCGGGCGCGTAGACGTCCACCCACGGACCGTAATTGCTGAAAAATGCGCCCGGTGGCGCCAGTTGGCGCTGAGCGCGCCCACTCCCACCGCCCAGCAGAAAGCGGCCGGCCAGAACGGGCGTCGTGACCCGTCATTGCCCGCGGCGGCCACCAGCACGACGCCCGGCTATTCTCTCAGCTGCTCGCCCACCACGTCGAAACCCAGCGAAGCAATGTCGCGCCGGGTGTTGCTGCCAAAGTCGAGCGAGATGATATTCGCGCCTTTTCTCAGCTCCTCGGAAAACTGTTTGACCAGGTCAGATTCGTATTGCGCGCCTACTTTCTGGAACGTGCGGCGGACCTCGACCTCGGCTCCGGGCGCCATGGTCCGCACCGCGCTGGCCACGAACGTGCCATGACCCGCGTAGGGCGGGATGTGGGCCGGGTCGATCGGTTCCGGGTCACCGGTCACGCCGGCCAGCCAGGAGTGCTGGGTGGCCGCGTCGTCGACCAGGCCGCTGTCCAGCACGGCCACGAACACGCCGTGGCCGTCGCAGGGCCCGGTCTCCACGTCCGGGTCGGGCCGGGCGCCGCCCGGGACCGGTTCCGGCTCGGTGGCGGGACACGTGCCGCCGGTGCAGACGTAGAAGATGTGATCGGGGGTGGCGATCCCCTCGCCGAGTTCCCGGTCCACCCGGGCACAGACCTCGTCGACGGACCGTTGCTGGTCGGTCAGCTGAAGCAGGGTCAGGCCGCGCAGGTTGCTGCTCCGGTCCCGCACCGGCTCGCTCGGCTCGACCTCTCGGACCCGGTCTACATCCTCGTCGCGAACGAGAATGTGGTTGTCCCGATACAGGTAATCCACGTAGTCAACGTTGGTCTTTTTCCCGGTCGTTCCAATCGGGTGGCCAGATTGCCGCGCCGGGCAGCCCACTCGCACCGTGGGTGCCATTCAGGATCAGATCAATCTGGGCTTCAAGAGGGCTTCTCGGCTCATAACGTGCTTCTTCGTCATTGGTCACGACGTCCCCCTATCGCGCATTTGATTGGCCTTGATCACTGTTTAACATCATTTACATGGAGGGCCGAGATGATGACGGGGTAAATTTGCCGGCCGATCCGGGCCGGCTGCTGTCGCTGGCGTTGTCGCGGCCGCAGGACGCCCTGCTGGCGGCGCGGGCCGTGCTGGCGGACCGGCCCGGCTCGCACGACGCCTCGTTCGCGCACCAGGCGATCGGGATCGTCCTGCGTGACCGTGGTGATCTGTCCGCCGCCCTCACCGAGCTGCGACAGCTCTGCGGCTGGCCCGCGCGTCCGGCCGGCCCGACCGTGAGGTCGACGTCCAGGCCACCCTGGCCACCGCCCTCGCCTGGTCCGGCCGCAGCCGGGAAGGCCTGGCCCTGCTCGACCAGGCGGTGGCGGCCGCGCACGGCGAACTGGCCGGGCGGGTGCTGGTGCGGCGGGCCACCATCCTCCAGCACCTGGGCCGGTTCCGCGACGCCCACGAGGACCTGAGCCGGGCCCTGCCCCACCTGCGCCGGGCCGGCGACACGGTGTGGGAGGCGCGGTCGCTGAACTGGCGGGCCGAGGCTTCTCTGGCTCTCGGTCTCCCCGGCGCGCGGCGGCCGACTACGCCCGCAGCGAAGAGCTGTTCCACGCCAGCGGGCAGGACTTTGAGTACGCGATGGCCAGGCACAACCGTGCACTGGTGGCGCTGGCCCGTGGTGACCTTCCGCAGGCGCTGGCCTACTTCGACGAAGCGGAGACGCGCTACGACGAGCTGGGCGAGACCAACCCCGACCTCGCCATCGACCGCGGCCGGACGTTGCTGGCAGCCGGCCTGGCGGCCGAAGCGGTCCGGGAGACCGACGCCGCGCTGGGCCGGATGCCCCCCGGTGGCGGTATCCCCTACAAGACGGCCGAGCTCGTGTTCGTGGCGGCCACCGCCGCCCTGGCCGCGAGTGACCCGGCCGCCGCCCAGCAGCGGGCGCGCCGGGCCGGCCAGCTGTTCCGGGCCCAGGGCCGCGACGTCTGGGCGGCCCGGGCCGGCCTGTTCTGGCCCAGGCCCGGTATGCGGCCGGTGAGCGTTCGGCGCGCCTGTTCCGGTCGGCTGAGCAGCTCGCCGCGCAGCTCGACGCGGCCCGGGCCGGCGAGGGACTGCCGGCCCACCTGCTGGCCGGGCAGGTCGCGCTGGCCCGGGGTCAGGCCGTGGACGCCGACCGGCACCTGGAGCAGGCCGCCCGGTCCCGCCGCCGGCGGCCACCGCTGACCCGCAGCGTGGCCTGGCTGGCCCGGGCCCTGCAGGCCGACGCTTACGCCCGCGCTCGTGGCACGGCCGCCGCCTGTGCCCGCGGGTTCGACGCGCTCGATGAGCACCAGACGACGTTGGGCGCGACCGAGCTGCGCGCTTACGGCACCGCCCACGGTGCCGAGCTGGCCCGCCTGGCCCAGCGCGAGGCCGTCCGGCGCGGTGACGTGCGCCGGCTGCTGTTCTGGAGCGAACGGTGGCGGGCGACCACGCTGGCTCCCCGGACGACGCCGCCCCGGCACGATCGCGAGCTGACCGCCGAGCTGGAGGCGCTGCGCACCGTGACCCGCCTGCTCAGCGAGAGCGACGAGCCCGGTGCCCGCCGGAACGCCCTCGAACACGAGCGGCGGCGGCTCGAGAACACGGTGCAGGCCCGGATCCGGCGGTCGCCGGGCGGCAACACCGGGCCGCCGGGCCGTTTCGAGCTGGGTGACCTGTTCGATGAGCTGGGCGAGACCAGCCTGGTCGAGCTGGTGGAGCTGGACGGCCTCCTGCACGCGATCGTGGTCGCGGGCCGGCGGGTGCGGCTGCACACGGTCGGGGCGGTGGCCGAGCGCGAGATCCAGCTGAGCCGCTTCGTGCTGCGCCGCCTCGCGCACCGGCCGGCCGGACCGGACGACGGGCGTGTGCTGGCTCACCGGGGGGTCATGCTGGAGGCCGAGCTGCTCGGCTCGGCCGCGGCGGCCCTGGGCTCCGGCCCGGTCGTGATCGTGCCGCCCGGCCGGCTGGGGGCCGTGCCGTGGATGCTCATGCCCGCGCTGCGGGACCGCCCGGTGACCCTGGCGCCGTCGGCGGCGGCCTGGATCCGCGCCCGCCGGGCCAAGCCGCCGCCCCAGCGCCGGGTCGCCCTGGTCGTTGGCCCTCAGCTGGCCACCGGGGGCGCGGAGGTGACGCAGCTCCAGTCCCGGTACCCCGAGTCGGTCCTGCTCGGCCAGGGCAGCGCCACCGCTGAGCGCGTGCTCAGGCCTTGGACGGCGCGTGGCTGGCCCACATCGCGGCCCACGGCACGTTCCGGGCCGACAACCCGCTGTTCTCATCGGTGCGGCTGGACGACGGGCCGCTCATCGTGCACGATTTCGAGCGCCTGGGCCGGGCGCCGTACCAGCTGGTCCTGTCCAGCTGCGACTCCGGGATGGCGGCGGCCGTGGGCGCCGGTGAGTTGCTGGGCCTGGTCAGCAGCCTGATCCCGCTCGGCGCGGCAGGGATCATCGCCAGTGTCGTGCCCGTGAACGACTCGGCCGCGGTGCCGTTGATGCTGGCCTTGCACGCCGCCCTGCAAACCGGGGCCACCCTGCCCGAGGCGCTGCTGGCCGCGCGGCCGACCGCCAACGGCGACCCGCTGGCGGCGGCGACCGCGCTCTCGTTCGTGGCCTTCGGCTGCTGACCCGGGCTCGGTCAGAGCGTGACCCACACGGTGACGGCGTCAATGTTGTCCGTGGTCTGGCAGCGCAGGCGGAATCGGCCCGCCGGGACCGGCTCGACAAAGAAACAGCCCGTCACGTCCGCCCGGGCCGTGTCCGCCAAGCCTGCTTGCGTCTGCACCTCGATCGTCCCCTCCCGGGGCGGCAGGATCTGCCCGAGCAAGCCCTCGCCGGTGACTTCCAGTTCGATGGTCAGGTGGGCCGAGCTGAACGCGAGCGAGCGGATGCCCGCCGCTTCGGACCGTACCGGCGCGCTCGCCCCCAGGCCGGCCGCGGAGTCGAGGGTCAGCTCGGCGAGTTCGGCGTCGATGGTGTGCCAGGCGTAGGTGGCCCGGGCCATCTCGATCCAGTCGGCGGGGACGGCTTCCCGCGCCCGCACGGCCGTACGCAAGGCCGCCAGCAGCTGATCGTCATCCCGGTCATCGCGCATGGGCCCGGCCTCCCGGTGGATCGGCGTCATCCGCTCCGTGCCCGGCCAGGGTTTCCGCGTTCAGTTCGGCCCGGAGGATGTCCTGCTCGACCGCTGCGGCGCCCGCCATCGGCTCACCCTCCAGATCCTTTTCCCGTCGCTCCCGCTGCGGGCCGCCTTGACCACGCGCAGGCACTCGTGCGCGGTGGTCGCGGCCCGCCAGCCGGGCCGCGCCGCTGGCTCCGCAGCCTCCGCGGCTGCCCGACCAGCAGCAGCCACCCGGTCTGCCCGACGTCCGCACCGTCATGCCTGCTCAGCTCGTACCGACGGCAGCTGGGCCGTCACGCATAGCTCGTACTCACGGTGGCTGGTCTCCCGGACGTGGTGACAGTTGGCCGTCACTGAACCGGAGGGCCCCTAGCGCCTGGTGATGCATCCAGCAACCTATTTTTTCGGGACCCGGGGCCGGCCAAGAAAAACCTGGGGCCGTGGACCCCAGGTCGATGCTATCAGTGCGCCGCCAGGGACTCGAACCCCGAACCCGCAGATTAAGAGTCTGCTGCTCTGCCAATTGAGCTAGCGGCGCGTGCTGCCGAGTCATGCTATTGCCTGCCGGTCCCTACTGCAAACCGGGCATCCCGCCCGAAGCCGACGGCCCGCCGGGGTATCCGGCGGGCCGTCGTGTTGCGACGATCTTCAGTTGTGGCGTGACCCGGAGGCCCGTCAGTTGGTGTCCGGGCTCGGGAGCGAACCCCCGGGCACCTGTGCTGGGGTGTAGATCTTCGAGTCACCCGGGTAGGGCGTCGCCCACTGGTGGGCCTGGTACCACGTGAACCGGTTCATCTGTTCCGGGTTGGCGTAGTCGGGGATCGCCCCGTTGCCGCTGGTGTGCTGCTTGGCCAGCCAGGCCTGCCAGGCCGCGGCGGTGGCCTTTTCGCTGGCGGGCACCGCGGTCCTGGCCGCCTCGGCCTTGTTCAGCGCCTTGGCCGCGGCCCCGGTCACACCCAGGGTGTCCAGGCCGCAAGCCGGCGGGGTGGTGATGGCCTCGGTGAGCGGGATCTGGTTGGGCACCGCGTTGAACGGCGCGTAGTTGGGCTTGGCGGTGAAGGCGTCGTACATCGGCGTGGCCGCGGCGACCTTCTCGTTCAGCGGCTGGGCGCCGAGCATCTGCTCGATCGTCCGGACCACCGAGATCTGCGAGTAGTAGGTGTTGATCACCTTGCCATGCTGGGCCCAGGGGCTGATGACCTGGACCGGGGCGCGGTGGCCGTCGACGTGGTCGGCACCGTCCTGGCTGTCGTCCTCCAGGACGAAGATGGCGGAGTCCTTCCAGTACTTGCTGTGCGAGATCGTGTCCACCATCTCGCCGGTAGCCAGGTCGTTGTCGGCCACCCCGGCCTCCGGGGACGTCGGCCCGCCGGTGTGGTCGCTGGAGAACCAGATCATGTTGAAGTTGGCCGGACCGTTCTTCTCGAAGTCCTGCTTCCAGATCTGGTAGCGGTAGATGTCCGGGATCGTCAGGTCGAACGGCGGCGACTGCGGGTCGGCGATCGCGTTCAGCGACGGGATCACCGAGCCGTAGTTGCCCTTCAGGTCCGGGGCGGTCAGCTGGGCCGGGTCACCACCGTTCTGGACGCTCTTGGCCGCGCAGTAGTACTGCTGCCAGGTACCGGACGGCTTGCCCTCCACGTACTCGAACTCGCCGTAGTTCCGGGCCGTCGCGCCGGCCGACTCGACCGCGGTCCACAGGAAGCCCGAGCGCTGGTGGCCCAGCACGTCTTCCTCGGTGTCGTAGCTGCGCTGGTACTCGCCCGCCTGCGACTCGCTGTACTCGGGGGCGTCGCCCTGCATCAGCCAGTTGTGGCCTTCGGAGGAGTTGGTGCCGATGTCGTAGATGTTGTCGTAGTCACCGAACTGCTTGGCCAGCGCGTGCTGGTTCGGCGTGGCCTTCTCGCCGAACTGGGTCAGCGTCCGGTCGCCGTTACCCTCGCCCAGGTCGCCGAACAGCTGGTCGTAGGTGCGGTTCTCCTTCACGATCAGGAAGACGTGCTTGATCGTGGACGGGTCACCGATGCGGACCGGGACCGGGACCGGCGCCGTCTTCTTGCCCTTGGCCTGCCGGACGTCGTTCTTGCCCCAGCCGTTCTGGGCGAAGACGGTCGCGGTGTCGCGCGCGATGTTCAGGTCGCTCGGCAGGGTGAAGCGGGTCAGGGACGCGGTGGTGCTGTGCGTGTCGTGGCCGGACACGGGGACGGTCCCCTGTCCCTTGTAGGTCGTGATGGCGGGCCCGCGGGCGTCGATGCCGCGGGTGTTGGTCACGACGATCTGGCCGTTGGCGCTGGCCACGTCGGCCGGGTAGTAGTCGGTCGGCAGCAGGCCGATGTAGCTGACCGGGTCCTTGGCCACGCCGTCGTAACGGTAGACCGCGACGGCGTTGGCCCGCCCCAGCGTGACCAGCAGGTGACCGTCCTTGGTCAGGTCGAGGCCGTCGGGCGCGTACCCGACCGTGGACTCCGGCCACGGCCTGGTCTCGATCGTCTGCACGACCTGGTCCTTGGCCGGGTCGATGACCGAGACGGTGTCGCTGTTGGTGTTGGTCACGAACAACGCCTTGCTAGTGGCGTACATCGCGGTCGGGTGCAGGCCGACCGCGATCGATCCGACCGCCGCCGTCGGGTCGGCGGTGTTGATGACGCTGACCTCTCCGGTCGTCGACGTGCCCAGGTAACCGTTGGCGGGTACGGCACTGCCGTAGGAGCCCATGGTCGTCTCGCCCGGCTTGGCCTGGCGGCCGCCCTCGTCGCTGACGTAGAGCTTGTTGCCCACGAAGGCAAGCCCACGGGGGGCGATGCCGACGTTCCAGGTGTGCTCGACCACCCCGGTGCCGGGGTCGATGGCCACGACGGTGTTCTGCCCGTTGAACGCCGCGTACAGCGTGGACCCGTCGGGCGAGTACACGGTCTGGCCCACCAGCACGGAGTTGGGCGTCTGGACCGCGTTGTTGCCCGACGGGTGGGTGCCCACGGTCGGGTACGGGAAGCGGACCGGGGTGCCGAGGGTGCCGTCGGCGTTGACCGGGAACCGGGTCAGGGCGTCCTGCTCCGGCAGCCAGAGGTACTTGCCGTCCGGCGAGTACGTCGGGCCCACCTGCCCGACCGTGCCGTCGGACAGCGTCTGGTTGATCAGGGACGCGGAGCCGACCGTCCAGATGAGCTTGTAGGACTTCAGGTCGAAGATCTGCAGCACCACCGACTTGTCGGTGCTGGTCGCGGCCAGGAACCGCCCGTCCGGGCTGACCGTCGAGCCCATGAACTTGCCGAACTGGGTCTCCAGGCGCTGGCCGAGCGGCTTGATGACCTGGTCGTCGGACACGACCAGGCCCTGGCTGGTTTTCTGGCCGACATGGTCGGTGCCCAGCCAGATGGTCGAACCGACCGCGATCCCGGTCCCGGTCAGGGCGAGGGCGGCCACGGTCGAGACCACGGTGACCGTGCGCAGCCGGAGGCCGCCGAAGCGGCGGCGCGGAAGCGAGGTTTCCCCGTCCCGTTTCCGATGACGTTTTACTTGCACTCGGGGGTCATCCCTTCGGTGTGGCGGAGAGCAGGTCGACCAGGCCGTCGAACTGCCAGAGCGGGTTCGGCGCGTCGCCGTAGGAGGCGTGCACCACGTAGTAGCCGTTCACCTCGTTCGGCCCGTCGCCGTCGGCGACGTAGCGCCCGTTGGCGTTGACGTCGAGCTGGTAGATGGCCTGTCCGGTCGCGTCGTTGACGCCGGGGAGATGCCAGTAGACGGTGCAGCGCCAGTCGTTTCCGGGCCCCTCCTGGGCCTCGAGCCCGCCTCCCTTGGTGCACGACGCCGTGGTCCGCAGCTGCGCCGCGGTGACGTGCAGCTGGCTCACTTCCCGGGCCTGCACCGGGTAGATGTGGGCGAACGACGTGGCCAGCGACTGCTGCAGTTTGCTGGCGTCGATGCCGGAGCCGGTGGCCCCGGTCGCCGCGGCCACCACTCCGGCCGACAGCGCCCACACCCCCAGCAGGGGCAGGATCCCGACAGTGATCGCGCGCCGCACCGAGCCGTCATTGGCCAGGCTGGTGAAGTCGCGCCGCATGAACAGCACGTACGCCAGCGCGGTCGCGGTGACCGCCCAGGCCAGGCTCACGGCGATGCCGGTGAGCAGCGGACCCAGCATCGGCGGGCTGGTGAACAGGCCGTTCCAGGAGAGAAACGCGAAGCTGGGCAGGGCCAGCCGGACGGCGACCGGCATCGGCAGCACCTGGGACGCCAGCTGCATGCCCAGCCCGCCGAAGGCGGGCAGGAGCAGCCCGATCGGGGACCGGCCGAAGATGACGGACGCGAGCAGCCCGATCGCGGCGAAGGCCAGGATCGGGGCCAGCACGCAGAGCCAGGCGAGCAGGAGCCTCCCGGCGGCGTCGCCGGGCGACAGGAGATGACCGTCGAGGCCGGTCAGTGGCCGGCTGCCGACGATCAGGCCGCCGACGATGCCGGAGACCGCCAGCCCGGGCAGGCACATCAGCAGGACGGTGAGGCTGGCCAGGGCCTTGGCCGCGAAGATCCGCCGGGTCGAGCGGACCGCCACCAGCAGGTGGCGCCAGGTACCGAGCCGGTCCTCGGCGGAGAACACGTCCCCGGCCACGAGCGAGGTGAGCAGCGGGAAGAACCAGCTGCCCGCGAAGACCAGCACCACCAGCGCTCCGGCCCAGCCCGTGGCGTGCATCTCGCGGCCGAACAGCGTGTCGGACGGAAGCGTCTTCTGCCCGCTGACCACGACGACGGTGACCGCCGGCCCGATCCAGCACAAGACGATCAGCACCCGTAGCCGCCACTGCGCCAGCAGCTTGACCAGCTCGAAGCGGTAAGCGCGGGTGACCGGGACCCGGAGGGCCGCCGGGGCCTCGCGGGTGGGGTCCGGGGCCGGGGCGGTACTGGCGGTCATCGGCTGGACTCCTGCTGCTCGGCGGGCTGCTCGCCCTCCTGCTCGGTCAGGGCGAGGAAGGCGGACTCAAGCGGTGAGACCACGGGCGTCAGCTCGCGCACCGCGATGCCCTCGTGGACGAGCCGCGGCACCAGTTCATCGAGAGCGGGCACCCGGGCGCGCACCACCAGCCCCTCGCGGTGCCCGGCGGTCCCGGCGCCGCCGGCCAGCTGGATGCCGTCCGTGTCCGCGGCGATCCGGCGGGCGGCGTCGATGTCGGACGTCAGCAACCGGTAGTCGAGTTCTTCCTTCTCGCCGGCCAGCTTGCCCAGCGGGCCGGAGAAGACGACCCGCCCGGTCGCGAGGATGGTGACCTCGGAGCACAGCTCCTCCAGGTCATCCATCCGGTGGCTGGAGAGCACCACCGTGGCCCCGTCCGCCGCGAGCTGGGTGAGGACCCGGTGCACGTGCTTCTTGCCGGCCGGGTCGAGACCGTTGGCGGGCTCATCGAGCACCAGCAGCCGCGGTCTGGTCAGGAGGGCGGCGGCCAGCCCGAGCCGCTGACGCATCCCGAGGGAGAAGCCCCGTACCTTGTCGTCGGCGACATCGGTGAGCCCCACCTGCGCGAGGACATCGTCGATCCCCGCGGTCCGGGCGCCGGCCGGGCGGAGACCGGCCAGCGCGGCCAGGTTCCCGCGCGCGGTCAGGGCCGGGTAGAGACCGGGGCCGTCAACAAAGCCGGTGACACCATCCGGAGCCGCCAGCGACCGCCGGACCGGCAGGCCCAGGACCTCGAGCGTGCCGTGGTCTGCGACGGCCAGGCCCAGCAGCAGCCCGAACAGCGTCGTCTTCCCCGCGCCGTTCGGCCCGGCCACCCCGTGAATCTGACCCGCGGCGATATCCAGATCGACACCGTCGAGCGCGACGACGTCACCGAAATACTTCGTGATCCGACGAGCACGCACCGCGCCGGGCTGATTCAGGATTTCTGCGGTCTGCACACGGGAAATCTACAGAGAAATCCGCTACTACCGGCCTGATGGTAACTGAAGGTTTGGTTAACGGACGATGTTCGAGTTTGCGAACATCGTGTGCATGCGCCGCTTCGGCATGACTGACATCGCCCGGATTCCGCCGTCACCGATCCACCCCGGCCGGGCCGCAATGTCCCCGCCGGCGCCCCCGCCCTCGCGGCGTTAGCCCATCTGACCTCGCTGGCCCATCGCCCACGGCTCGGCGCCGGGCTTCCGGTGGCCAGTTGACCGGGGTCACAGGCGAGTGGAAATGGTTGGAATAGCTAACATTCCAACAAATTAGAACTACCTTAGGTAAAGGGAAGCAAAGCTTAGGTCAAGACACGCCACCTGCGCATTGCGTAATGGGCGAATCCGCGCTGGGATGAGACGGTGAGCGGTGGTGCGCCGGCTGTCGGCGCCCCGTGCCGATGAGGAGCACCATGCTGCCGAGCCTCCGCGGGCTTGGCCCACGCTGTGGGGCGGGGCCCGGGCCTGGCCGCAGGCTTGCCCCTCACCGGTCCGCCAGGCCCGCCGTCGCCGGCTCGCGGCCGCGGGGCCGGGTGCTGCGCCTCATCACCGGGCTGGCCGCCCTGATCACGCTGGCCGCCCTGGCCGTGCTCCCCGGCTCAGCCGCCAGCGCCCGCGGCTCGGCTGCCCATCCCGGCCGCCCGGTCACGTTCACCCACCAGACCGTGGCCAGCCCGGCCGCCTTCGCGGCCGCGGCCGGGGGTGCTGTCACCCCGATCCCGTCGGTGGCGGGCCAGTCCATGATCCAGTTGCAGTCACCCAGCCCGCTCAGCACGGCCCGCTGCCTGGCCACGATCAAGCTGCGCTGCTACAGCCCGCTGCAGTACCGGGTGGCCTACAACCTGGCCCCGCTGGACCAGAAGAACATCACCGGCCAGGGCCAGACCATCATGATCGTCGACTCGTTCGGGTCGCCGACCATCTCGAAGGACCTGCGCGCCTTCGACCAGCAGTGGGGACTGCCCAATCCGCCCGCCCTCAACGAGTTCAAGCTGGGCCAGTGGCAGTTCAACAAGTCCAACGCCACCATGGACGGCTGGGCCGAAGAGACCACCCTCGACGTCGAGTACGCGCACGCCATCGCGCCCGGGGCCACCATCGACGTGGTGGAGACGCCGGTGGCCGAGACCGAGGGTGTGACCGGCTTCCCGCAGATGATGGCGGCCATCAAGTGGGTGATCGACCACAGAAAGGTCGACGTGATCAGCCAGAGCTTCGGCGCCACCGAGAACACCTTCCCCGGCTTCAGCCAGGGGAATTACGCCAGCATCGAAGGCCTGCGCTACGCGTTCCAGGACGCGGTCAAGCGGCACGTCACCGTGCTGGCGGCCTCCGGCGACTCCGGCGCCACCAACGACAAGGCCGACGGCGCCACCTTGTACCCGTTCCCGGTGGTGGCCTGGCCCTCGTCCGACCCGCTGGTCACCTCGGTCGGCGGCACCCAGCTGCAACTGGCCCAGGACGGCAACAAGATCCAGCCCGACCAGGTCTGGAACGACGAATACGGCGCCGGCGGTGGCGGCCAGTCCGCCGTCTTCGGCCAGCCCGCCTGGCAGAACGGCGTCAGCAGCGTGGTCGACGGTCACCGCGGCACCCCCGACATCTCGATGTCGGCCGCGGTCAGCGGCGGGGCCTGGATCTACCAGAGCTTCGAGCCCAGCGGCGCGGGCTGGGAGATCCTCGGCGGCACCAGCGAGGCCACCCCGATCTTCGCGGGCGTGGTCGCGCTGGCCAGCCAGAAGGCCGGTCACCCGCTCGGCAACATCGACGGCGCGCTGTACACGCTGGGCGCCGAGAGCCGGCTCAAGGACGGCCCGCAGAAGACCGGGATCGTCGACGTGACCACCGGCAACAACTCCTTCGGCAACGTGACCGGCTACCCGGCCCAGCCCGGCTACGACCTGGCCAGCGGCTGGGGCACCATCGACGGCGCCCCCTTCGTCCCCGCCCTGGCCCAGGCCGCCACCCAGCACCCCTGATCCCGGCGCCCGGCCCCGGCCCATCCGGCTGTACCCGCTGTACGCCTTCGCCATCGGCATGGCCTGCCGGAACAAGCAGATTCCGCCCGTGCTGGCCTGGCTGGGGGTGATCAGCTTCTCGGTGTACCTGATCCACCCGGTGCTGATCCAGTTCTACAAGAAGATCCCGCTCACCCACGGCTCGCACCCGTTCCCGGTGCAGGTCCTGCTGGCCGCGGTGTTCATGGCCGTGCTGCTGTCCGTCAGCTGGCTGTCCTACCGGTTCGTGGAAAAGCCCATGCAGCAGCACGGCCGCACGTTCTCGCGCTGGCTGGACACCTGGTTCGGCCCGGACCCGGCGCCGGGGGCCAAGGCCGTGGCGCCGGAACCGGCCCTGGCCCAGGAAGCCATCGGCCCGCCGGAACCGGTCCTGGCCCGGGAAGCCATCCGCGCCGCAGGAACCGGTGACCGGGACCATCAGCCAGTAACAACCGATCCGGGGATCGGGCATGCTGTGAGGCATGTCCGTCTCTGCCGCGGCGCTGCCGCCGCCCCGCGTCCCCAGCGCGCCGTACACCGTCTGCCTGGTGTGCCTGGGCAACATCTGCCGCTCGCCCATGGCCGAGATCGTGCTCCGGGCCGAGCTGGCCCAGGCCGGCCTGGCCGACGCGGTCGTGGTCGACAGCGCCGGGACGGGCGACTGGCACATCGGCCACCCGATGGACCGCCGGGCCCACGCCGAACTGGCCCGCCGCGGCTACGACGGCTCCGCGCACCGGGCCCGCCAGATCGACGCCTCCTGGCTGCCGGACCGGGACCTGTTCCTGGCCATGGACCACCGCAACCGCGCTGACCTGCGGCGAATGGCCGCCCAGGCCGGCGTCCCGGACGACCGGGTCCAGTTGTTCGGTGCGGCGGGCGGCCTCGGGCCCGACCAGGACATCCCCGACCCCTACGGCGGCGACGCCGATGATTTCGCCACCGCCCTGGAGCTCATCCGCCGCGGCGCCCGCCAGCTCACCGAACAGCTCGGCGTCCTGCTGGCCGGCCACGCCCCGGCCTGACCCGGTGCCGCCCACCGCCGCCCCGGCAGGCTCCGCGTCCGGCCCGGTCGCGGCCCGCCTGGCCGCGCTGACCGGCACCCCGGTCCGGGACCTGCGCCCGGCCGGGGCCCAGCACGGCACCCAGCACTACCGGGCCACCCTCGCCACCGGCCGCGAGGTCTTCGCCAAGATAGCCACCCCCACCCGCCCTGACACCCCCACCAGCCCCTTCCGCGCCGAGGCTCATGGCCTGCGCTGGCTGGCCGAGGCCGGGGCCGTGCCCCTTCCCGAGGTGCTGGGCGGGGACGACCAGGCCGTGGTGCTGTCCTGGCTGCCGCCCGGGCCGGCCACGGCCGAAGCGGCCGCCGGCTTCGGCCGCGCGCTGGCCCGGCTGCACACGGCGGGCGCGGACCAGTTCGGTGCCCCGTGGCCGGGGTTCATCGCCAGCCTGCCGCTGGACAACACGCCGTGGCCCGCCGATCAGGGCTGGCCGCGCTGGTACGCCGACCGCCGGGTGCGCCCGTACCTGCGCCACGCCGCCGGCCAGGGCACGCTCGGCCCCGGCGACGTCGCCCTGGTCGAAGAGGTACTGTCCCGGATCGGCGACCTGGCCGGCCCGGACGAGCCGCCCAGCCGGATCCACGGCGACTGCTGGTCCGGCAACGTGCTGTGGTCCGGAGGCCGCGGCTGGCTGATCGACCCGGCCGCGCACGGCGGCCACCGCGAGACCGACCTGGCCATGCTGGACCTGTTCGGCGCGCCGCACCTGACCACGGTGCTACGGGCCTACACCGGAGCAGGCGCCGCTGGCCCCGGGCTGGCGGGCCCGCATTCCGCTGCACCAACTGCACCCGCTGCTGGTGCACGTCTGCCTGTTCGGCGCCGGCTATCGCGACCAGACGCTGGCCGCCGCCCGCGCCGCGCTGGCTCGGCTTAGGACCCGAACGTGACCGTGTCGGTCTCGGCGTCGCCCTGGCCCACCTGGCCCGGGCCGGCCTCGTCCTGGCCGGCCTCGTCCTGGTCCACCTCGCTGGCGGCCGCGTCCGGGGCCAGCGGCAGCGTGATGCGGAACGTCGCGCCCTGGCCCGGCTCTGACTCCACCGTGGCCGTGCCGCCGTGCGCCGCCACCAGCGCGCTGACGATGGCCAGGCCGAGCCCGCTGCCACCGCTGTTGCGGTTCCGGTGCGTGTCGGCCCGGTAGAACCGTTCGAACACCCGTTGCGCCTGCTCCGGGGTCAGCCCCGGCCCCTGGTCGGCCACCTCCAGGATCGCCGCCGGAACCGACGGAGCCGGACCGCCCGGGAAGGGCGGCGGGCCCGGCATCAGGCCGGAACGGAGCCGGACCTCGATCGGGCTTTCGTCCGGGGTGTACTTCAGGGCGTTGCTGGTCAGGTTGCTGATGACCTGCCGCAGCCGGGCTTCGTCCCCGTTGACCAGGAACGCCCGGCCCGGCTCCACGTCCAGCTTGATGGTGCGCCCGGGCGCGATCATCCGGCTGTCCTGGGCCGCGTCGGCCGCCAGCACCAGCAGGTCGACCGGCCGGTGCTCGATCGGCCGCTGCTGGTCCATCCGGGCCAGCAGCAGCAGGTCCTCGACCAGCACGCCCATCCGGGCCGCCTCGCCCTCGACCCGCTGCATGATCCGGTCCAGGTCTTCGGGGGCCAGGCTGCCGCGGCTGCCCTCCTCGGGGCTGATGACCCCGCCCCGCTGGCGGTAGTACTCGGCGAAGCCCCGGATCGCGGTGATCGGCGTCCGCAGCTCGTGGCTGGCGTCGGCGATGAACCGGCGCATCCGCTCCTCGGACTGCACCGCCGCCTCTTCCGACTCCTGCTGGGCGTGGAACGCGGTCTCGATCTGGGTCAGCATGGTGTTGATCGACTGGCCCAGCCGCCCCACCTCGGTGCGCGGGTCACGGTCCGGCACCCGGCGGTCCAGGTGACCGGCCGCGATGTCCTGGGCGGTCTCCTCGATGTCGTCCAAAGGCCGCAGGTTGGTCCGCACCACCGCCACGCTGACCACGCCCAGCCCGAGCATGATGGCCAGGCTGACCACCAGGTCCAGCCAGCCCAGATAGCCGATGGGCCGGTCGATGTTGCCGATCTGCTCGCCCACGACCAGCGTGAGGGTTTCGGTGTAAGTCGGGCCGTCCTGGGTGTACTGGACGGGTACGTTCGGGATCTGCACGAACAGGATGCGCCAGCTGTCGTTGCCGCTCCGGGCTGGCACCGTCACGGGCCGGTTCTGATGGGCATGAAGCCAGGTTGTGCTGGTCGGGACGGCGGGCGGCGACCCAGTGGTCGAGCTCATGCCGCCGGACAGCCGATTTCCGTTGGCGTCCAGGACCTCAACCATGAAGCCGGTGGTGGGAATGTACTGGCCCTGGTAGCCGCCGCGGTTTTCCCCAGGAGACAACCGGTTCTGCGTATTGGTCATCAGGCTTTTGAGCTGCGAGTCAGCCTGGTTTTCCAGGTATCTCTGAAAGACGGCGGTGCTGGTGAAGCTGATGATGGCCAGGGCCAGCGCGACCAGAGCCAGCAGCGCCGTGATCAGCTTGACCCGCAGGGGTGTCCGCTGCGAAAGCCGCGTCAGCGCGTTCGACTGCCATGAGGAACGAGTCCTACGAGGACGGCAGCCTGAGCACGTACCCGACTCCGCGCAGGGTGTGGATGAGCCGCGGCTCCACCGTGTCGATCTTGCGCCGCAGTACGGACACGTAGGACTCCACGATGCCGGTGTCGCCGCGGAAGTCGTAGTCCCACACATGGTCCAGGATCTGCATCTTGGACAGCACCCGGTTCGCGTTGCTCATGAAGTACCGCAGCAGCTTGAACTCGGTGGGGGAGAGCTGGATCTGCTGACCGGCCCGCCACACCTCGTGGCTCTCCTCGTCCAGCTCCAGGTCGGCGAAGGTCAGCCGGGGGGTGGGCTCCGCGCCCTCGCCGCTGGTGCGGCGGAGCACGGCCCGGATCCGGGCGATGACCTCTTCCAGGCTGAACGGCTTGGTCACGTAGTCGTCGCCGCCCAGGGTCAGGCCGCGGATCTTGTCCTCGGTGGCGTCGCGCGCGGTCAGGAAGACCACCGGGACCCGGGCCCCGCCGCTGCGCAGCCGGCGGACGACGTCGAAGCCGTCCATGTCCGGCAGCATGACGTCGAGCACGATCAGGTCGGGACGGTGCCGCTGGGCGGCCTGCACGGCCTCGGTACCCGCGGCCGCGGTGACCACGTCGAAGCCCGCGTAGCGCAAGCTGGCCGACAGCAGCTCCAGGATGTTGGGCTCGTCCTCGACAACGAGCAACCGGGTGTCCGTCCGCGGCCCCTCATCGGTGGTCACCATGTCCATGCTCCGTAGTGTCGTTCCTTAGCCTGAAGGAAACCTGAAGGCGGGCTGGATCCTAGCTGTCCAGGCCAGCATATTCGCTGGATACAGAGGTGACCGCGCACCGCAGCTCTCACCTTCTTTGATAACAGCAAGAAGTGGGTAGCGGCAGATCAAGATCAAGATCAGGAATTCATCGAAGGTCACCATCTGCGTTGCCGGTCAGCCAAGCGGTCCGGCCCAGTTAGCCGCTGACCCTGGCCACGTGGCCCAGCCACTGATCGATGGCCGCGTGCCGCGAGCCCACCCCGAGCTTGGAGTAGATCCGGTTCACGTGGTTCTTCACCGTCTTCTCGGCCAGGAACAGCCGGGTGGCGATCTCGCCGTTGGTGTGGCCGCCAGCGATGAGGGCCATGATCTCGGCCTCCCGAGCCGAGAGACCAAGACCTGGAGCATCGTCGGGCGTTCCGCCACTGCTCATCAGACCTCCGGCCGTCGCCGTCAGCGCCCTGCTGGCATGGGGACTCTACCAAATGGGGGGTCAAAAGCGGGCAAACGCCACGGCCGGGTCGAGGCCGGGCCCGGGTCCGGCGGCTGCGTCTCAGGCCGGGCGGCGGATGCCGTAGAGGTAGGCCGGGCCGGCGTCGCCGGGGTCGTCCGAGTCGAGCTGCCCGCCCCACCAGCGCTGGTAGCCGGCCCGTTCCAGAGCCCGCCAGGACGCCACGTTGGCCTGCTGCGGGGCGGCCACCACCGCGTCCGCGTCCGGGTAGCGGCCGAAGGCCCGGGCCGTGATCGCGCTGATCGCGGCGGTGCCGTGGCCGTGGCCGGTGAACGCGGGCTCGCCGATCAGGTAGTCGATTCCGGCCGCGCTCCCGGTGACCGCCCCGGTGGCGTCGATCGCGTGGGCCCACTCCGGCTCGTCGGCCACCAGGTACTGCTGGATCAGGCCGGCGGCTGGCCCGCCACCTCGATCACGAAGACTTCGGTGGGGTCGGCGCCGGACAGGCACGGCCGGTACTGGGCCCGGACTGACTCCAGGTCGGCCGGATCCCGCCACCACTGCGCCACGTGTGGCTGGCCCAGCCACCGGGAGATCAGGGGCAGGTCGGCCTCGGCCAGCGGCCGCAGCGTGACGCCGGGATGGCCGGGTGCGGTCGGCCCGGCGTGGTCGTGCGAGGTCACGTCCGCATTATGACGCCATGGGGCTAACGCCCACCGGCCATTTTTTTTCGGTTCGTCAATAGGGACCTTCGGCCCTGTCCGTAACTTGCCGCTCGCCCGATAGTCGCTCTGCCGGGTCATTACATTGAGCAATCGTTCAATGACCCACCGTTCGTAAGGTCTTCTAGGGGAGGAGAGCTTCATGGGGATCACCAGGAAAACCATGCGGAAGCTGGCGCTGGCGGTAGCCGTCCCGGGGGTGACGATCGGGACCCTGGCCGGCTTCGCCGTGGCGCCGGCCATGGCCGGCACGGCCCAGTCGCACGCGCCGGTCCGGTACGAGCGGATCAGCGGGTACAGCAACGGGCTCATGAACTCCCTGCCCGTTCAGGTCACCGGCGGCTTCTTCGACAACGGCACGCTGCGCTCGACCGGCCCCGGCCCTAGCAGTTTCACGCTGTACCTCGGCCAGGGCCGCCAGTACCTGAGTCTCGGCTTCGTGCCCACCCGCCCCAGGTGAACCCGGCCACCTGCCGGGTGACCTACCACATCGACACCGGCCTTTACATCTACGGCGGGACCGGTCAGTACTACGGCTACCACGGCTACGGCAGCGCCAGCGTCACCGAGACCGGTACGGTGCCCCGGGTCAACGGGCATTGCAGCTCGGCCTTCAACGTCATCCCCTCCACCGCGCACACCACGTTCGTGGCCTCGGCCGAGGTGTACCGGTACTGAGCAACTGGCCGAGGGTCCCCGGGGCAGCCCGGGGGCCCTCGCCGCCTACCATGCTTTTCGGCCGAGCGGTAGGGACCCTCGGACCCTTTCCGAAACTCGCCAGCCATCTCTGATAGTTTCCCTTGGCGAACAACTACTCAGAGCGATCGGTAGATAACTCGCCGTTTATGACCATCGGTGTACGGGGGAAGGAACGTTTCAC
The DNA here is from genome assembly GCA_963828445.1 of uncultured Actinomycetes bacterium. Lineage (GTDB taxonomy): Bacteria > Actinomycetota > Actinomycetes > Streptosporangiales > Streptosporangiaceae > Bog-532. The sequence goes on along the minus strand of CAWHFP010000008.1, from coordinate 386,474 downwards.
ATGGGGATCCAGAAGAAGAAGGCAATCAGGAGGCTGGCGCTGGCGGTGGCTGTCCCGGGGATGACGGCCGGAGCGCTGGCCGGCTTCGCGGCCGCGCCGGCCATGGCCAGCACCGCCCAGCCGCACGCGCACTACCCGGTGTACGAGCGGATCAGCGGGTTCAGCAACACCCTCGCCAACAGCGTGAACGTCGAGGTGACCGGCGGGTTCTTCGACAACGGCACCGCGAGCCTGAACCTGAACAGCGGCTTCGGCGCCACCGTGTCGCTCACCCAGGGCACGCAGACGATCGCGCTCGATCCCACCAACATCACGACCAAACTGCACCCGGGCACCTGCTCCGGGACCATTCGTATCAACGCGGACCTGGAGGTCACTGGGGGAACGGGCGCCTACGCCGGCCTCACCGGTCCCGGCACCGCCACCCTGAGCGGGAACGTCTCCGTGCCCCGGCAGTTCAACGGCGGCTGCAACCTGAGCATCGACAATCTGATGTCAGTGGGCGTCCACCTCGACGTGGTGGCCACGGCCTCGCTGTCGCCGTCGACCTGATCGGCCGCGCCTGATTCTCAGCTCACCGCGGGTCCCCGGGTCAGCCCGGGGACCCGCTGCGCTTTTCCGGCTCGGCCAGCAGCCGGGCGTAGTTGGCCACCGAGATCTGATAGCGGGTCAGGTGGGGCGCTAGCGCGGCCAGGGCGGCCGACACCGCCTCCCGCTCCCGGCCCGTGTCGGCCAGGGCCAGGGCCAGGAACGCCACCACCGCGTCGTCCAGCTCATCCGAGCCGGTGTCGAGTTCGGCCGCCAGCCGGGCCGCGCTCTCCTCGGCCTGCCCGGTGACCCGCAGTGAGCTGGCCAGCTGGATGACCGCCTGACGGCGCCGGCCGGCCGGCAGTCCCCGCTCCAGAGCCTGCTCATACAGGGGAATGGCCATGTCCGGGTGATCGGTGGCGTCCAGCGACGAGGCCCGCTCGAACAGCCCGATGGGGTCGCCGGGGGGCAGTTCCCCGGCCAGTTGCTCGATCAGGGCCAGAAAATCGGTCTCGCTCAGCTCACGCTGGGCCGCCCAAGCCGTCTCAATCCGACGTTCCCAATCCGTTTCGTCCACTGGATAACCGTATATAACAAGCACAAACGCATATCCCTGCCATGATCAGTACTGACGGCCGCAGCTCACGTCCCGCGGCCGCTGGGAGGGGACTCATGGACGAGACGGTGTGGAGCGCGTATCTGGAGCGCATCGCGGTTCCGCGGCCGCTGACCGCGGATACGGTGACCCTGCACGTCCTGCACCGGGCCCACCAGCTGATGGTGCCGTTCGAGAACCTGAGCATGCACCTGGACGAGCCGATCTCCCTGGCCGCCCTGGATCTGATCGACAAGATCGTGTACCGGGCCCGCGGCGGCATCTGCTACGAGCTCAACGGGGCGTTCGCCCTGCTCCTGCAGAGCTTCGACTGCCAGGTCACCCGGGTCGCAGCCCGGGTCTACAGCGACGGCCAGCTTGGCGTCCCGCTCGACCACATGGCCCTGATCGTGCGCACCACCGACGGCGCCGGCCCCTGGCTGGTCGACGTCGGCTTCGGCAGCAACAGCGTGTACCCGCTGCTGTTCGAGAGCCGGCACGACCAGGATGATCCGGGTGGCCAGTTCCTCCTCGCCGACACCGACGACGGCGACGTCGACGTCCTGCGCGACGGCAAGCCCCAGTACCGCATCGAACGCCGGGTGCGTTCCCAGTCCGACTTCGGCCCGACCTGCTGGTGGCAGCAGACCTCGCCCGAGTCGCACTTCACCCACAGCACGATCTGCTCCCGGCTCACCGAGTCCGGCCGCATCACGCTGAGCGGCGACACCCTGATCACCACCGCCGACGGTGACCGGCGGGAGGAACGGCTGCCCACCGACGAAGCCATCCTGGCCGCCTACCGGGACCACTTCGGCCTCCGCCTGGACCGCGTCCCCCAGGTCCTCTTCCCCAGCCCACCCGCCTCGCCCCCGTCGGCCTCTTCCACCCCGGCAGCCCCGGCCGCCCCTTCCACCCCAGCCACCCCGGACGCTCCTCCAGCCGAAGGCACCCCCTCAACCCGGCCGCCACTCCAGCACCGATTGACCCCTCCGCACCACCAGCCTCGGCCGCCCAGCCCGTCCCGGCCGCCCAGCCAACCCGAACAGCTCAGCCCCCCCCTCCGCCCCAGCAACCCCAGCAGCCCCCCTCGGCTCAGCCTGCCCGCCCCGCCGAGCCCGCCTCGCCCGCGGCCCCGTCGGCCCTGCCGGTCCGGCGGCCACCATCAAGCGCAGCCTGGCCCGCCCGCCAGAGCCCGGCCGCCCCACCGGCCCCGGCCACCCCACCGGTCCAGTCCGGTTCCGGCCTGCCGATGCGGTCCAGCTCGCCGGCCCGGCACCGGGCCGCCCGGACCAGCCCACTGTCCCCGGCTGCTCTGCTACGGCAGCGCAATCCGTCCGGCCGGCTGGGCCAGCCCGCGCCGCCTTCCCCGGCACCCCCGTCGAACTGGCCGGCCCGGCCCGGATCGGCCGCCCCCTGGGGCCCGGCGCCGTCGACCGAATCCCCGGCCCCGGCCGCGCCGAACTCACCGGGCCCGCAGGATCACGAGTCCCCGCCGTTGCCACGCCGGGTTCCGGCGCCGCCCGCTCCTCAGTTCCGCGGGTTCCAGCCGCGTCCGCAGCCCCGGTCGCATCAGAGCCCGGCTCCGGGGGTCCCGGACCAGGCCGATCAGGGCACCCAGACCGCCTGATCGTGCGCGAACACCACCCGGGCCGGGTCGAACTCCATCAGCCGGTCCAGCCACCCGGGCGGCGCCGGGACCCCCGGGGCGTGCCCGTCCCGGTGTGCCCGCCAGGCCAGCGCGTCAGCGCTGTACGCGGTGGCGGTGTCGTGGGCCTGGCCGGCCACGATCACCGTCCCGTCCGCCCGCCGCACGACCAGGGATTGATGCCCGGCGGTGTGCCCGGGGGTGGGGACCACGAACACTCCGGGCAGGATCTCGGCCTCTCCGTCCAGTAGCTCGTACCGCAGGCCCGGCGCGTCCACCAGCTCGGGCAGCGTGTAGCCGTCGGCGCTCGCGGCGTCGAGCTCCGTCCGCTGGGCGAACACCGGGCGCCCGGCCAGCCGCGGATTGCCGCCGCAGTGATCGAAGTGCAGGTGGCAGTTGACCACCAGCCCCACGTCGCCGAGGGTCGCCCCCGCCCCGGCCAGCGCCGTTTCCAGATCCTGCCGCCGCGGGCGGTAGTGCGCGTCCACGTCCGGGTGGGCGCCCATCCCGGTGTCGAGCAGCACCACCCCGTCCGGGTGCCGGATCAGGTAGCCCAGGCACGGCTCCGCCCGTGGCGCCCCCGTGCCGGTCTCCTCGGCGGGCCGGATGAAGTACCCGAAGTCCACTCGCCGCACCGTCGCGTCAGTCATCCCCACAGGCCTCCACCCAGTGGCCACTTTCAGGGGCGATGGTGCCATCACCCCTAAAAGAGTATGGGTAACGGGCCATCGATCATGAACGGCACCTCATCCACCCCACCTTCAATTTGATAAGGAGAAGCTTATAAGGCTAGACTTAGCACATGAGTATCGAGCCAGACACCAGCGACGTCGCGGCCGCGTTGCGGGAGAGCATCGGGCTGCTCCTGCGGCGGATGCGCCAGCAGCAGCCGGGTGAGCTGACCCTGCCCGAGAACGCGGCCCTGACCCGGCTGAACCGGGGCGGCCCGACCACGTCGAGCGCGCTGGCCAAGCTGGAGCAGATCAGCCCGCAGTCGATGGGCGCCACCCTGGCCGGGCTCGAGGCCCGCGGGCTGGTGGCCCGGCACCCGGATCCGCAGGATGGGCGGCGGGTCGTGCTCTCCCTGACCGAGACGGGCCTGAGGATCCTGCAGGACAAGCGGAACGCCCGTAACCAGCAGCTGGCCGAGGCCCTGGCGGCCAGGTTCACCCCGGACGAGGTCCGCCTGCTGGCTCAGGCCACGCCGTTGCTCGAACGCCTCGCCCAGAGCATCTAGCACCCCAGGAGGGTCAGAACTCAGTGACCAGCGACCAGCCCGCCACACCCGCACCCGCGCCCGCCGACACCCGCGGTGACCGCTACAAGTGGGTCGCCCTGGCCAACACCACCGCGTCCATGTTCATGGCCACCCTGGACGGGTCGATCGTGATCATCGCCCTGCCCGCGATCTTCCGCGGCATCCACCTGGACCCGCTGTCGTCGGGCAACATCAGCTACCTGCTGTGGATGATCATGGGCTACCGCCTGGTCCAGGCCGTGCTGGTGGTAACGGTCGGACGCCTCGGCGACATGTACGGCCGGGTCAAGATCTACAACGCCGGGTTCGTGGTGTTCACGGTGGCCTCGATCCTGCTGTCGTTCGACCCGTTCCGCGCGGGCGGCGGGGCCGACTGGCTGATCGGCTGGCGCATCCTGCAGGCGGTCGGCGGCTCCATGCTGATGGCCAACTCGGCCGCGATCCTGGTCGACGCCTTTCCGGCCGAACAGCGCGGGTTCGCCCTCGGCACCAACCAGATCGCCGGCCTGGCCGGCCAGTTCATCGGGCTGGTGGCCGGCGGCCTGCTGTCCGCGATCGACTGGCGCTGGGTGTTCTGGGTCAACGTCCCGGTCGGGATCTACGGCACGATCTGGGCCTACCTGCGGCTGCGCGACAACGGGGAGCGGCACCCGGCCCGCATCGACTGGTGGGGCAACGTCACCTTCGCGGTGGGCCTCAGCGCGGTGCTCATCGCCGTCACCTACGGCATCCAGCCCTACGGCGGCGACACCATGGGCTGGACCAACCCCTGGGTGCTGGCCGGCCTGATCGGCGGCGTCGCCCTGCTGGTGGTGTTCGGCGTCATCGAGACCCACATCGCAAGAGCCGATGTTCCAGCTCGGCCTGTTCCGGATCCGGGCCTTCGCCTTCGGCAACCTGGCCGGCCTGCTGGTGTCGATCGCCCGCGGCGGCATGCAGTTCGTGCTCATCATCTGGCTGCAGGGCATCTGGCTGCCGCTGCACGGCTACGCCTACAGCGACACCCCGCTGTGGGCCGGCATCTTCCTGCTCCCGCTGACCGCGGGCTTCCTGGTCTCCGGGCCGGTCTCGGGCTACCTGTCCGACAAGTTCGGCTCGCGCGGCATCGCCACCTCCGGTGCCGCCGTGTTCGCGGGCAGCTTCATCGGCCTGATGCTGCTGCCGGTCAACTTCCCGTACTGGGCGTTCGCCCTGTTCATCGCGGCCAACGGGATCGGCAGCGGGATGTTCGCCTCGCCCAATTCCTCCTCCATCATGGGCAGCGTCCCGGCCCGGCAGCGCGGCGCCGCGTCCGGCATGCGGTCCACCTTCCAGAACTCCGGCACCGCCCTGTCCATCGGCGTGGTCTTCTCGCTGATGATCGCGGGCCTGGCCAGTTCGCTGCCCAGGACGCTGAGCACCGGGTTGCAGCAGCAGGGCGTGGCGCACAGCGTGGCCCAGCAGATCGGGTCGTTGCCGCCGGTCTCGTCGCTGTTCGCCGCGGTGCTGGGGGTCAACCCGGTCGAACGCCTGCTGTCCGGCAGCCACGCCCTGTCCGCGCTGTCGGCCGCGCACCGGGCCGTGCTGACCGGCCGTGAGTTCTTTCCCAGCCTGATCTCGGCTCCGTTCCACCACGGCCTGGTCGTGGTGTTCGTGGTCGCCGCGGCCCTGTCGGTGCTGGCCGGCCTGGCCTCGCTGCTGCGCGGCGGCCGGTACGTCCCGCCCGCGGACCCGGCGTCGGCGACGCCGTCCCAGGCACCCCCGACGCCGTCCAAGGCGGCGGCGCCCACCCCGATTGAGAGGACCTCATGACCGACCCGACTCCGGCCATCGACCCCCGGCGGACCGCACTGCTGGTGATGGACTACCAGAACGGCATCATCGGCCGCCTGGACGACGCCGAGGCGCTGCTGGCCCGGGTGGCGCACGCCATCGCGGCGGTCCGTGAGCACGGCGGCCGCATCGGCTACGTGCGGGTGGCCTTCGACGACGCCGACTTCGACGCCATCCCGCCCACCAGCCAGTTCGCCGCCCTGGTGGCCACCAGCGGGCGGGCCATGCACGCCGACTCGCCCGCCACCGCGGTGCACGAGTCGGTCGCGCCCGAGCCCGGCGACATCGGCGTCCGCAAGACCCGCGTCGGCGCGTTCTCCACCACCGACCTGGACGGCCAGCTGCGCGCCCACCAGATCGACACGCTGGTGCTGGCCGGGATCAGCACCAGCGGCGTGGTGCTGTCCACCGTGCGCGACGCCGCCGACCGCGACTACCGGGTCTTCGTCTTGACCGACGCCAGCGCCGACCCGGTGCCCGGCGTGCACGAGTTCCTGACCGAGAAGATCTTTCCCCGCCAGGCCAGGGTCATCACGACCGCGGAACTGGAGCAGCTGCTGACGGCTGGCTCCGCCAGTTCCTGACTCTTCAAAACCTTTACCACCGCATATATCGAAGGTCAGGCCCGGGGCTCTCGCGAACCCCGGGCCTGACCGGTGACGTCAGCCGAACGGCGTCAGTGGTGCGATCCCAGCAGCGCCGCACCGAGGAAGAACGCCGGGCCGTCCGGCGTACCCACGCCGGTCTCGTCGTCGTACCCCTTGGTGTCGTGCAGCGTCGAACTCTGCACGTCGATGGTCCCGAGCTCGTAGGTCTTGCCCTGCGAGTTGTCGAGGCTGTTGGCGTAGTTGGTCCGCACCTGGGCCACCGGGGACTTCGGCGCCACGATGTCGTGCAGCGCCGGAGTACCGAGCAGCTTGTAGTACAGCGGGTTGATGAACCCCAGCGAGCGGTGGGCCAACTGGTCGGCCACCGCGACCACCCCGGCGATCAGCGGCGAGGACAGGCTGGTCCCGCCGATCCGGTACTGGTCCCAGTAGGTGCCGTCCGGGAACACCTGGGTCTCGCCGACCTCGAAGCCGGTGTTGGGGTCGCCGGCCGCCGAGATGTCCGGCACGGCCCGCATCGGGGTCTTGCCGTTGACCTCGGAGATGCTGGCCGGCACCTTGCCCTTCTGGTACCAGGGCTGCTGGAACAGGATGCTGGTGCCGCCGCCACCGCCGGAGGAGTAGGTCCCGGGCGGGGTGGGCGTCCAGGCCCCGTTGGTCAGCTGCGAGTAGTCGGTCTGCCAGCCGTACTCGGCCAGGTGCTGGCCCTTGCTGCCGATCAGCACGCTGGTGCCGCCGACACCGGTCACGTAGGGCAGGTCGGCCGGGAACTCGACCGTCTTGGCCGACAGGTCGGTGCCGCCCGCGGTGTGGTCGCCGGCGTCACCGGAGGAGAAGTTGACCGTGATCCCGGTCAGCGCCGCCTCCAGCGAGAACTGCTGGTAGAAGTCCACGTAGGACTGGCCCAGGTCGGCCAGGTCGTCAACGCCAGAGGTCCACGAGTTGGTGATGACGTTGGCCACGTGGTTGTCGATCGTGCTGGCCCAGGCGTCGTCCAGGCCGCTGAGGCAGTCGGCCCCCGCGACGTAGACGATCTTGGCGCCGGGCGCCATCGCGTGCACGGCCTCGACGTCCAGCGTCTCCTCGCCGTACCAGCCCTGCGCGTCACAGTCGTTCGGGCCCTCCAGGGAGTACCCGTTCGGGCCGGGAGTGATCTGCCGGAACTGTCCCGACGTGAAGCCCGGCTGACCGTGGACCTGGCTGTACTTCTGCGCGTCCTGGTAGATGGTGGGCGCGGCGTAGGCGTCGGTGATGGCCACCGTCACGCCCTTGCCGGTCACGCCCGCCCTGAGCAGCGAGGACTCGCCGTAGGCCGACTGGTACTGCTGCGGCACGTAGCCGCAGACCGTGTACGGCTGGTGCTTGCCGTAGGCGGGGGGCTTGTCGGTCGCGATCTTCTGCCCGTAGTAGGCCGAGCAGGGCTGGACGCCGTAGCGGGCGCCCGCGGGCGGCCCGGGCAGCGTGTCGGCGGGCTGCTTCAGCGTGCTGCCCTGGTCGATGCCGACGACTCCGGCGACCGCCGCGGTGACCGCGGCCGGGGTGCCGGACGGCAGCGACAGCTCGCTGTTGTTCGACCGCACGGTCTTGCCCTGGTAGGTGTAGTTGTCCAGCTGACTGCCGAACGTCTTCTCCACCTGGGCCGCGGTCCCGCTGACCTCCACGAGCTGGCCGCTGGGCAGCGTCTGGGTCACCGCGAAGCCCTGGCCCTTGAGCCAGCTCTGGACCGCGCTGACGCTGGCCTTGGCCGGGGCGTAGGTGCTGTCGAACGCCTGGTTCGACAGCCACTTGCCGTAGCTCGCGCTCCCGGGGGTGGAGATCGCCTGCAGGGCGGCCTCGGCGCCGGACTCGTTCCGCAGGCCGAGCACCACGCCGAAGCTCACCTGTGCGGACGAGGACGTGGCGCCGGCGTTGTGGGCCTTGGGTAGCCACTGGGGGGTGGTGCCGCTCAGATAGTGCCGCCCGGACTGAGGTCCGCCCGCGGACGCGGGGGCCGCGGCCGCGGCCAGGCCGAGCACGGTGGCGCCGCTGGCCACCACGGCCAGGACACTCCGGCGGACAAATTTCATAGATGCCATTCAGGTACCAGATTCTGTGAGAACCGCACCGAAACCAACCTGACTAGCAAACTCCGACCTGGGAAAACGGTCAAGGGGATCAGGGCACTGTAAACGCCCCGGAAACATAACGAATTACGCCACCATTACGGAGGGTGGTGAGCGATTTAGTGTACTTCGCAGCCGGAACCCGCTGTTTGCGAACTTTGCGCCGGGAAGGCCTCGGCCAGCGCGTGCGCGATGCCGGCCGACCGGGCCGCGTAGCCGGCCGAGGTGTAGTGGATGCCGTCGGAGATGAACCAGCGGTCCTGGGCGACACCGGCCCAGTCGTAGACCCGCATGCTCGGGTACCGCGGGCAGGCCTGGGTCAGGGCCGTGTCCCACCGCTGCATCCCGGGCTCGGCGTAGGGGCCGCTGGCCACCAGGGACCTGACGTTCACCCACAGGACCGGCTGGTTGCCGATCACCGACATCATCTTCTGGATGCGGGCCGCCCGGCCGACCGCCGAGCCGACCACCACGTCGGCGGTGTCGTTGGTGCCCAGGGCCAGCACCCAGCAGCCCCGGTAACCGCCGGCCACCAGCTGCTTGGCCACGTCGTAGGCGTTGGCCTGGTGGCCGACGGTCTCCACGATCGACCGGCCGCCGGAGATCTCGGTGATCATCCGGGTCGCGCCGACCTTGGCGTACTGGGCCCCGATCCGCTGCTGCGGGTTCGGCAGGTAGTCGTCGGAGACCAGGCCGTCCGAGGTGGAGTCGCCGATGTGCACCACGCTGCGGCAGGACGTCCTGGCCGGCGTGGTGCTCGCCCCGGCCCCGGCCGCGGGGGCGGTCGCGGCCGGGGTCCTGGCCGCCCGGCTCGCCCCGCCCGCGGGCTGGCTGGCGGCGGCGGAGGCCCGGGGTGACGACGTGGTTGCCTGCGACCGCGGCGCCGGCCCCGACCCGGTGGCCAGCTGGGCCGCCGAACCCGGCTGCACGGCGCCGGTCAGCCCGGCGCCGGCCACCCCGCAGACCACGACCGCGCTGGCGGCCGCGGCCCACCGGCGCCGTCCGGCCGGGCTCAGGTCCCGGCCGGCCGGGTTGAGGTGGGCCAGGTGGAAGTCGGCCAGCCGCCAGCCGGAGGCCCGGGCCCGGTTCCAGGTCCGGCCCAGCACGCCGTGCCGGATCGGCTCCTCGATGTACTTCCAGGACAGCGCGGCGGCCAGGATGCTGGCGGTCAGCTGCAGGGTGCCGCGCGCGAACGAGACGTGCCCGTTGGCCGGGGTGGTCAGCACGATGATCGGGTAGTGCCACAGGTAGATGCCGTAGGACCGGACCCCGATCCAGCGCAGCGGCCGGACGCCGAGGATCTGGCCGACCCGGCTGGCGGGCGAGGCGGCCGCCCCCACCACCAGGAGGGTGGCCACCGACAGCAGCACCATGCCGCCCCGGTACACGAAGGCCGAGTACTCGTTGGTGCCCAGGATCAGGATGCCGATGATGGCCAGGCCGACCCCGCCCGCGGCGTCCAGGATGCGGCGGGCCCCGTCGGCGACGTGCCCGGTCAGCCGGCGGCTGGGCCAGGCGAAGGCCAGCGCGGCCCCGATCAGCAGCGCGAAGGCCCGGGTGTCGGTCCCGTCGTAGACCCGGGTCGGGTCGTAGCCCGGGCTGTACAGCAGGGCCATCTCCACCGCCGAGGCCAGGGCCAGCAGCAGCGTGCCCTTGGCCAGCAGGCCCAGGCCACCCGGCCGCCCCCGGGTCCAGCGCAATCCGAGCCACAGCAGCCACGGCCACACCAGGTAGAACTGCTCTTCCACGGCCAGCGACCACAGGTGCCCCAGCGGCGATGGCGGCCCGAACCGGGCGAAGTACGAGCTGTGCTGGGCGATCAGCCACCAGTTGCCGACGTAGCCCAGGGCCGAGACGGCCACGCCGCGCAGCGCGGGCAGCTGGGACCGGTCCAGCGCGGTGACCCAGGCCATGACCACGATGAGCATGACCAGCACGGCGGGCAGCAGCCGCCGGGCCCGCCGCCGCCAGAAGTCGGTCAGGTCGAGCCGCCCGGTGCGGTGGTACTGGGCGAGCAGCAGGTCGGTGATGAGGTAGCCGCTCAGGGTGAAGAAGACGCCGACGCCGAGCATTCCGCCCGGCACCCAGCCCAGGCCGAGGTGATAGGCGACCACGGCCATGACCGCCAGCGCGCGCAGTCCATCGAGCCCGGGCAGATAGCGCTGATCGCCCTTAATTGGCCTGGGCACGCATCCCTCCTTGTCGCCTCCGCTGTCCGCGCCCACGAATTTCGCGGCCATAATCTGACCAATTCGCGACGCTAATCCGCCCTACCTGCCCTGTCACGTAACCGCGCCGCCGTGTCGAACATAAAGATCGCCCTGATTCCGGGCCGGTAGCGAGGTTCACGGCCAGGCGTCCGGTACCGCGCTCCCAGGTGGGCCGATGCCCCGGCCGGGCCGGACCCGGCGCCGGGCCGCGGTGAACGCCGGCCATTTATCCGGAGGCAGACGTGGCCATTTTCGACAAAATCTGAGCGCGTTCTACTTTGAAGTCAGCAACTAGTTGCCGCCCGAGACCCGGGTTATCGTGGTGGAGCGGATCTCGTGGTGCGCCATCGGGCCGTCCGATATTCGCGGGGGGTGGGCCCGTGGTTATCTCCTTTACCGGCGTGCTCGTGCTGGGCATCGTCTCGGTATTGGTGCCGGTGGTGCTGGCTCTGGTGCCCGGGCTGCCCGTGCCCGGCGCGGTGCTCGAGGTGATCGCGGGCATCGTGATCGGCCCGTCCGTGCTGGGCTGGGTGCACATCGACGCGGCCATCACCGTCCTGAGCGACCTGGGCCTGGGCATGCTGCTGTTCCTGGCTGGCCTGGAGATCGACGTCAGCGGCCTGCGCGGCCCGCTGGCCCGGACGGCCGGCCTGGCCTTCGCCGCCTCGGCCGGGCTGGCCATCGGCTCGGGCTTCGCGCTGAGCGGGGCCGGCCTGACCAGCAAGCCGCTGTTCCTGGCCGTGGTGCTGATGTCGACGTCGGCCGGGCTGCTGCTGCCGGTGCTGAAGGACGCGGGGGAGGAGGCCACCCGCTTCGGGCAGCTGGTCATGACGGCGGCCGCGCTGGCCGAGGTGGCCACGATCTTGCTGCTGTCCCTGTTGTTCTCGGCGACGTCCCGCACCTCGGCCAGCCGGCTGGCCTCGCTGGTGATCTTTCTGGCCCTGCTGGCGGTGCTGGCCTTCGCGCTGAGCGAGGTCCGCCGGCTGGACGCGCTGGACCGCCTGCTGGACCGGCTGGAAGACCGCAGCGCCCAGCTGCGGGTGCGCGCCACCCTCACCCTGGCCCTGGCCTTCGGGGTGCTGGCCTACCAGTTCGGGTTCGCGTCGATCCTGGGTGCGTTCGCCGCGGGCCTGCTGGTGCGGGCCATCGATCTCAACGGCCGCCGCCCGCATCCGCAGTTCGAGACCAAGCTGCAGGGGATCGGCTTCGGGTTCCTGATCCCGATCTTCTTCATCGCCACCGGGGTGCAGTTCGATCTGCGGGCCCTGCTCAGCCACCCGGTGGCCCTGGCCGAGGTGCCGCTGTTCCTGGTCGCGCTGCTGGTCGTGCGGGGCGGGCCCGCGCTGGCCTACACGCGCCTGATCGGCCGTCGCCGGTCCACCGTGGCGGGCCTGATGCAGGCCACCTCCCTGACCTTCGTCATCGTCGCCACCGAACTCGGGGTGACCGCCCACCTCATCTCGACCACCACCAGCGCCTCGCTGCTGGCGGCGGGCCTGCTGTCCGCGGCCCTGTACCCGGCGCTGGCCCTGCGCCTGCTCACCACCGAGCCGCCCCCGGCCCGGATCAGGGGGACTGGATGGCTCCGGCGGCTGAGATCCGCGCGGCCGTGGACCCGAAATCCGACTGAGACAGCTGAGTGACGAACGCGGTCGCCTCCCCGCCCGGGATCGGCTGGCCCCGGCTGCTGAGCTGGAGCGGGTAGAGGTGGCCCTGCTCGAACTGCCCGCTGGCGGACAGCGTCACGTGCAGGATCGCGCTCAGGGAGAGGGTGCCGCCCGCCCCGAAGTTGCCGTAACCGGCGAAGTTGCCCAGGCTGTAGGCGATGAGGTGCCCGCGGTAGAACTGCATACCGCGCAGCACGTGCGGGCCGCTCGCGATGACCAGGCTGGCCCCGGCGTCGATGGCCTGATGAGCGAACGCCTCGGGGTTGCCCCGGTCCTCCCCGGCGTAGGTCTCTTCGTGCCCGGTGACGTGGTCGGCGGCTGAGCCCTCGGCGCCGGCGTGCATGTACACGACCACCACCGGGGCTTGCCTGGCCGCCTTCTGGATCAGGGCCCGGGCCGCGGGCAGGTCAAGCAGGCTGGCCGTGTAGCCGTAGGGCGCGAAAGCCAGGAACGCCACCCGTACTCCGTGCGCCGTCACCAGCGTGATCTCACCGGGCAGCCCGGTCTGGGCCAGGCCCGCCGCGTGGATCGTCTGCACCGTCTGCGCCTGGCCGGCCGGGCCGAAATCCATGGCGTGGTTGTTGGCGTCGTTCAGGACCGTGAACCCGGCCTCGGCGATGTAGCGCGCGTACCCGGGTGGATCGCGGAACGCGAAGCAGGTCTTCCCGGCACTCTTCGGGCTGCATTTGCTGCCCGGGGCCGTGGTCAGCGTGCCTTCCAGGTTCCCGAACACGATCTGCGCGCCGTGGCCCAGGATCGGCTTGACCGGGTCCAGGTACGTCGCCGGGCTGGGCGGGAGGTCCGGCGTGTTGCCGAGCATCATGTCGCCCACGGCGGCGATGGTGACTGAGCCCGCGTCCGCGGCCGCGATGGTACGGCCCGCCGCGGCCGCCGCCGTACTGGCCGGGGCCGGGGGCGCCGATGCCGAGCGGGCCACGGCCGGCGTCCGGCCCGGGGTGGTGGACTGCGCCGCCGGCCCGTCCGTGCTGGCCGTCCGGGGCGAGGACGTGAGCGAGCACGCGGTCAGGCTGATCGCCCCCACCGCGCCCGCTACGGCACCCCACCCTCGCCGTCTCACAAGGACATAGTGGCGGCCACCTGGGCCGATGGCCAGCATTGACCCGGCGCGCCCGGAAAGCGCGAGGCCCGGCCATGATCATGACCGGGCCTTCTGACCCGCGATTTCGCTGGGGTGGATGATGGGATTCGAACCCACGACCCCCAGGACCACAACCTGGTGCTCTAACCAACTGAGCTACACCCACCATGGCCGCGTGGATCCGCGCGGCACAGAGAACTTACCAGCAACCGCCGGTTCCGGCGACTCGGCGGCCACCCTGAACCGGGGACCCGGCGCCCACCGGGCCCGGGCCGCCGCCCTACTCCGGGGCCGGGCTGGTGTGCCGGGCGGCGATCTCGCGGGCGGTGGCGGAATCCGGGCCCGGCTGGGGAACGAACACCGCTTCGCGGTAGTACCGCAGTTCCTGCACGCTCTCGGTGATGTCGGCCAGCGCCCGGTGGCCGCCGCGCTTGGCCGGGCTGGCGAAGTAGACCCGCGGGTACCAGCGGCGGGCCAGCTCCTTGATGCTGGACACGTCGACCATCCGGTAGTGCAGGTAATGGTCGAGCTGGGGCATGTCGCGGGCGATGAACCAGCGGTCGGTGGCGATCGAGTTTCCGCAGAGCGGGACCCGGCGCGGCTCCTTGATGTGCGTCTGCACGTAGCTGAGCACGATGTCCTGGGCCTCGGCGATGGTCACCCCGCCCGCCAGCTCTTCCAGCAGGCCAGAGGTGGTGTGCATGGTGCGGACCACGTCGCTCATCTGGTCGACGGCCTCGGGCGGGGGCTTGATGATGACATCCACGCCCTCGTCGAGAATGTTCAGCTCGCCGTCGGTCACCAGGCACGCGATTTCGATCAGGGCGTCTCGTTCGATGTCGAGGCCCGTCATCTCGCAGTCGATCCACACCAGCCGTTCGTTCATTATCCCAGGTTAGGCCCTTATCGGAACCTGTGGCGGCAGGCTCGAAATCATTTGGACATGTTTCATTCACTCGGCGGAGGGTCGCAGCGGGTCGCCGGAAACTGCCGCTGTGCGGCTAATACGGCGCGTTGGCCAGGGACGCGACCGATGCCACCGAGTCGATGTCGGAGCTGATCACGGTCTCCAGCGCCATGCGCCGGCCCCGGCTCATCGCCGCGGGCGCGGCGGTCAGCGTGGGCCGCCGGCCGGTCATGACCGGGCAGGCCGGCGTGGCCCCGCCGAGCAGGGCGGGCTCGATGTGCCCGGGGCCGGCCGCGTCCCAGCCCGGTACCTGTGACGCGCCGAAGTGCCCGCCCATCGACCAGTGGGCGCGGCTCCGTTCGGCCGACCGGGCCGCCATGAACGGGGCCGGGCGGCCCGCGGGCCAGCGGGACGGCACGCCCCAGGACGACAGCCAGTCCAGCAGGGCCTCGGCGCCGTGCATGGGCCCGTCGGTGAACGGCTCCCAGGCCCAGGCCACCACGCAAACCTGCACGCACAGCCGGCCTTGCCGGTTGGCCGGGTCGCTACCAGGGGCGGCGCCATCCGCGCCATCAGGGCCGTCCGGCCTCGCCGGGCTCATGACCCGGTGGTCGAGCCCTTCCGGGCCACCCAGCGAGCAGGCCGCCCGGACCACCGGGATCAGCTGGACGATGTCACCGGAGAGCGGGTTCCAGACCAGGTGCGGCGGGCGGCCGTCCTGGGACAGCCGCTGCGCGGCCGAGCCGGCCGGGATCTGACGTGGATCCGCGCCCAGTGCCTGCCAGACCACTCGCGGTGCGCCGCCTCGCAGCATCCCGCCGTCCGTCTGGGCTCTGAGGCACCGGGCACCCGGCATCCATGCGTCAACCACAAGCCACTCTCCCCAAGGTCTAGACCTTCTTCCAATTGCTACGTCATGGGGGACGAATAGTCCATAGGTGGCCGCTCGGTAATATTGCCGGCTAGCCGGTCAACTCGGGCAAATCGCATAGATAGGACAGTGTGAATCGACACGTCAGGCAAAAATCCCGACACTGACATCGTGCGTTGTTTCATTCACGTTTCCGATCCGGCCGATCCGAGGCTTAGCGACTACGTGCGGCTGACCGATGCCGAACTGCGCAAGAGCCTGGAGGCCGAGCACGGGCTGTTCGTGGCCGAGGGGGAGAAGGTGATCCGGCGCGCCGCCGCCGCCGGCTACCGGGTCCGTTCGCTGCTGGCCACCGAGCAGCGGGCGGCCAGCCTGGCCGACCTGGCCGCGGCCTGCGGGGGACCGGCCTACGCGGTGCCCGCGCCGGTGGCCGAGCAACTGACCGGCTATCACGTGCACCGCGGCGCGCTGGCGGCGATGGACCGGCGCCCGCTGCCGCCGGTGGCCGAGGTGCTGGCCGGGGTGCGGACCGCCCTGATCTTGGAAGACATCGTCGATCACACCAACGTGGGCGCGATCTTCCGGTGTGCCGCGGCCCTGGGCGTGGGGGCGGTCGTCGTGTCCCCACGCTGCGCTGATCCGCTCTACCGGCGTTCGGTCAAGGTCTCCATGGGGGCCGTCTTCGCCGTGCCCTGGGCCCGGATGGACGACTGGCACGGCGGCCTGGACACGGTCCGGGCGGCGGGCTTCCGGTTGCTGGCGCTCACCCCGGATGCGGACGCGGTGCCGATGATTCCGGCCGCCCCGTGCCCTCCGGCCCCGCAGCCCGCCGGGGAAGCTGGGACAGCTGGGGCAGGGGTGGCGGCTGGGGAAACGGCGCAGCTCACGGCCAGCCCGGGGGAGCGGACCGCGCTGCTGCTGGGCACCGAGGGGGACGGGCTCTCGTCGCGCTGGCGGCGGGTGGCCGACCAGGCGGTCCGCATCCCCATGGATCCGGGCGCTCAGGCCGCGGGGGTGGACTCGCTCAACGTGGTCGCCGCGGCCGCGATCGCCTGCCAGTGGCTGGTGACCGCGACCGGGCCCGCCCGGCCCGCCGCCCGGTAACCGCGGGCGGTAATACCCCGGCACAAAGGGTCCGGGGTCGCACCGTAAATTCAAAACAATGGTCTGACCCCGCGTCGGCAGACTTTTCCGCAAGGGCTCGTGTTACGTCCCCGGAACCGCTGAATTAACCGCCCGGCCATTGGCCGGGGCGTAGCGCGGAATGAGCGTCCCGGCCGCACGCGGAATGGTGTCCCGGCCGGGGCGGGCGGCGGCCGGGTGGCTAATAGGCCTGCTGCTGGGCGTTGATGTACGCGCTCGAATCGCGCCGCCACAGCATGATCGTGGCGCCCAGGCCGACCAGCCAGGTGACGATGGCGAACACGGTGGAGATGCCGCTGGCCGCGCGGGCCGCGACCAGGATCAGGTCCAGCGTGTACAGGCCGAAGAACACCGTCCCGGTGATCCGGGCCCAGTTCTTGCCGCGCTTGTTGGCCCAGGCCATCCAGAGCCACAGGCCCACGCCGATGATGCCGGCGATCACGACGATCGCGATCTCGGCGTTCACCAGCGAACTGATCTTGGAGGCGGAGTAGCTCGGGTACTGCTTCTCCAGCGTGTGCCGGACGCTGCCGATGGTGACCAGGCCCAGGATGAAGCTGATCGCGCTGATCCCGGCGCCGGCGTACATCAGCCGGACCGCGGTCTGCAGCGACGTCGGCGGCTCTCCGCGTGGCGCCGGTTCCGGTACCTGCCCGCCCGCCTCGGCCGACGGGTAATTTTCGTACATCTTCGCTCCAAAGCGTGCGCTTGGGCTCGGCATGCGGGCCGGGCCCGCACCGTCGTTGCCCGGTAACACCGCCCGAGCCTAGTGGCATGCCGGGCCCGAGGCTAGGATCCGCGGGACGGGCGGCGGAAACGATATCCAGCGGACATTCCGCCCGTGTCGCGCGCTGGCGGGCGGCACGCGGGACCGCGGAACGCCGGAAGTTCGTGCAATTGTGCGGCCGGGCGGTATCATGCCGAGTACATCTTGCAGCCGCAAGGGACGATGCACGTGCACGGCGGGCCGCCGCGGAGCACGGCAGCCAGGTGACACGGCAGCTGAGCGTGGGGTGAGCATCATGTCGGCGTGGGGGCGCGGCCGACGGTGCCTGAGCCAGGGCCACTGTAGCCAGGGTCGCGGGATTCCGGGTCGCGGGGCGCTGGGGTGATTCCCAGCCACCCGGGCAGTGGCCCGACGGTCCTGCGTATCCTCCTCGGCTCCCAGCTGCGCAAGCTGCGTGAGGCCCGGGGGATTTCCCGTGACGACGCCGGGTACCGGATCCGCGCGTCCGGCTCCAAGATCAGCCGGCTGGAGCTGGGCCGGGTCAGCTTCAAGGAGCGGGACGTCGTCGACCTGCTCGACATGTACGGCGTCACCAGCGAATCCGAACGCGGCCAGCTGATCTCGCTGGCCCGCGAGGCGAACTCGACCGCCTGGTGGCAGAAGTACTCCGACGTGGTGCCGGACTGGTTCCAGATCTACGTGGGGCTGGAGGAAGCCGCCGAGCTCATCCGCGTCTACGAGGTGCAGTTCGTGCCCGGTCTGCTGCAGACCGAGGACTACGCCCGGGCCGTGATCAAGCAGGGCCAGCCCACGGCCGCCGACGACGAGGTGGACCGCCGGGTGGCGCTGCGCACCCGCCGCCAGCAGTTGCTGGGCCGGCCGAACGCGCCCCGGCTGTGGGCCGTGGTCGACGAGGGCGCGCTGCGCCGCCCGATCGGCGGCAAGGCCGTCATGCAGGGCCAGATCGAGCGGCTGATGGCGGCCACCCGCGAACCGAACATCACCCTGCAGGTGCTGCCGTTCACCTTCGGCGGCCACGCCGCCGAGGGCGGGGCGTTCACCGTGATGCGGTTCCCCGAGGCGGACATGAGCGACATCGTCTACATCGAGCAGCTGACCGGCGCGCTGTACCTGGACAAGCGGGAAGACGTCGAACGGTACAGCGAGGTCATGGAGCGGCTCAGCGTCAAGGGCACCTCGCCCGACCGGACGCAGGACATCCTGGCCGCGATCCTGAAGGAACTCTGACAGCTGAGGACAGCCTGACGCTATGAACACGGCTCACGGTCCAGACCCCGCCGCTAAGCCCTACAACGGAATTCCAGCCACGCAGCTCTCCGGCCTGCGCTGGCAGCCCACCACCACCGACGGCACCGGCGTCGAGATGGCCCGGCTCCCCGACGGCGGGGTCGCGGTGCGGAACGCCAGTGATCCCGAGGGTCCGGCCCTGATCTACACCAAGGCCGAGATCGAGGCGCTGATCGGTGGCGCCGCCGACGGGGATTTCGACGAACTGCTGAGCTAGGTTCCAGGTTTCTGGCCCTCAGTTCCAGAGGTTCTGCCGCTAGAGTGCGTCCGATGACCGACGGCCAGGACCCCGCAGACGCCTCATCTGACTCCGGCGTCCCGTCAAACCCGGCCGCCCCCACCGTCACGCCAGTCCCAGAAACCCCGCCTTCCCCGCTGAAGTCCGGCCTTCCCCGCTGAACCCGGCCTCCCCATCAGCCACACCAGCCACACAAACAACACCGGCCACACAAACAACGTCGGCCCCATCAGCCCCACTGACCTCAGCGGGCCCTTGGGTCCGGCCCACCCGCCGCCTCCTCTGGTGGGAGATCATCGCGGTCTTCGCCGTCTCGCTCGGCGGCAGCGGCCTCTACGCCTTCGTCGAGCTGATCGGCTCGCTCACCGCCACCAAATCCCTCGGCAAGCAGACCGCGACCCTCAACGGCTCGCTGGCCCCGGGCCGCCCCACCCTCGACTTCTTCCTCCAGCTCACCAACACGCTGCTCGGCGTGGCCCCGGTGGTGCTGGCGCTGTACCTGATCGCGCGCGAGGGTGAGACCCCGTCGGTGATCGGCCTGGACGGCCGGCACAAGGCCCAGGACCTGGCCCGCGGCGCGCTGGTGGCCGCGGTCATCGGCGGCATCGGGCTCGGCTGGGTCCTGGCCGCCTTGCACCTGGGCTTCAACCTCAACGTGGTGGCCGAGAACCTGCCCGACGTCTGGTGGCGGATCCCGATCCTGATCCTCTCGGCGGCGCAGAACGGCCTGCTCGAGGAGGTCCTGGTCATCGGGTTCCTGCTCCGCCGCCTGGACCAGCTGGGGTTCCGTTCCTCGCGGGCCATCGCGATCAGCGCCACCCTGCGCGGCTCGTACCACCTGTACCAGGGCTTCGGCGGCTTCCTCGGCAACGCGGTGATGGGGGTGGTGTTCGGCGTGCTCTACCGCCGCTGGGGCCGGGTCACCCCGCTGGTCATCGCGCACACCCTGATCGACATGGGCGCCTTCATCGGCTACGCCGAGCTGCACGGCCACGTGAGCTGGCTGCCGTGACCACGCTGGCCCACCTGTGGGACCGGGTCACGGCCACCGGGCCGGTCCTGGCCACCTGGCTGGTCGCGCTGACCGCGGCCGTGGCCTTCGTCGTGGTGGCCAGCCACCGGGTCTGGCAGGTTTCCCGCAACGTGGTCACCCTGGCCCACGAAGGCGGGCACGCCGTGGTCTCGATCGCCAGCGGCCGCCGCCTGGACGGCATCCGGCTGCACTCCGACACGTCGGGCGTCACGTCGTCCCGCGGCAAGCCCTACGGTCTCGGCCTCGTCCTCACCACCGCCGCCGGGTACGTCTTCCCGTCCCTGCTCGGCCTGGGCGCGGCCTGGCTGCTGGCCGTCCGGCACGCCACGTTCCTGCTCTGGCTGGTCCTGCTGCTGCTGGCCGCGGCGTTCATCGCCATCCGCAACGCCTACGGTTTCCTGGCCGTGCTGGCCACCGCCGTGGTGGTCTTCGCGGTCAGCCGGTTCGCCTCGCTGCGGGCCCAGGAGCTGTTCGCCTACCTGGTCGCCTGGTTCCTGCTGTTCGGCGGGGTCCGGCCCATCTTCGAGCTGCAGCGCCGTCGCCGCCGCGGCGGTGGCCGGGCCTCCGGCGCCCTGGCCTCCGACGCCGACCAGCTGGCCCTGCTCACCGGCGTCCCCGGCGGCGCCTGGGTCTTCATCTTCGCCGTGATCGCCATCGGCGCCCTGATCGCCGGCGCCTTTCTCCTCCTCCCCGGCCTGCCCCACTGGGTCCTCACCCACGCCTAGCCCCGGCCGCCCGGCCCCCACAACCAGTGACCGATCCCGATAGTTTCGTTATTCTGCCCGCATGCCGGACACCTCAGCCCCGCCCGGAACCACCGGAGCCGCCGGATCCCCTGGAACGCCCGGTACTTCCGTCGCCGGCCTGCAGGGAGCCATGTCGGCCGGGACCCTCACCGCGGCCGACGTCACCGCCTTCTACACCGAGCGCATAGCCCGGCTCAACCCCGCCCTGCACGCGGTGATCACGGTCAACGAGGGCGCCGCCGCCGAAGCGCGCGCCAGTGACGCGGTCCGGGCCGAACGCGGGCCCCGCGGCCCCCTGGAAGGCATTCCCGTCCTGGTCAAGGACAACGTCGAGGTGGCCGGCATGCCGACCACCGCGGGCTCGCCCGCCCTGCTCGGCGGCCCGCAGGACCGGGACGCCTTCCTGGTCGCCCGGCTGCGGCAGGCGGGGGCGGTGATCGTGGGCAAGACCAACCTGTCGGAGTGGGCCAACTTTCGCTCCACCCACCCGACCAGCGGCTGGTCCACGCTGGGCGGCCAGACGGCCAACCCGTTCGCGCTGGAGCGGAACCCGTCCGGGTCCAGCTCCGGCTCGGCCGCCGCGGTGGCCGCGGGCCTGGCCCCGCTCGCGGTCGGCACCGAGACCGACGGCTCGATCGTCGCCCCGGCCAGCGCCTGCGGCGTGGTCGGCATCAAGCCGACGCTGGGCCTGGTCAGCCGGACCGGCATCGTGCCCATCTCCGCGGCCCAGGACACGGCCGGCCCGATGGCCCGCTCCGTGGCCGACGCGGCGGCCCTGCTGGCCGTGATGGCCGCCGCCGACCCCGATGATCCCGCCGCTTCCGCTTCCCCCGGCAACGATGGAAGGTCTACTCCGCCGGCTGACTACAGAGCCGCCTTGGATCCAGCCGCGCTGGCCGGGGCGCGCATCGGGGTGTGGCGGGCCGGGTCGGCCGGGGCCAACGCCACCATTGGCGCGGTCCTGGACCAGGCGGTGGCCCGGCTGCGCGCGCAGGGCGCGGTGGTCATCGATCCGGTGGAGTTGCCGGACGCCGAGAAGATCGGGATCCCCGAGTTCGGGGCGCTGCTGCCCGAGTTCCGGCACGACCTGGAGGCGTACCTGGCCGGGCGCCCGGGGGTCCAGCACGCGACCCTGGCCGACCTGATCGGGTTCAACCAGCGCAACGCCAGCCTGGTCCTGGCCCGGTTCGGGCAGGAGGTGTTCGAACGCGCGGCCGCGGTGTCCGCTGACCTGACCGACCCCGGCTACCGGACCCTGCGGGCCGAGGCGACCGCGCTGGCCTGTGGCGCGGTGGAGGCGCCGCTGATCACCCACGGGCTGGACGCGATCTTCTCGCTGACCGCCTGCCCGGCCTGGCTGACCGACTACGCGCTCGGCGACCACGACGTGTTCCACACCTCCACGCCCGCCGCGGTGGGCGGCTTCCCCGCGGTCACGCTGCCGTTCGGCTACGTGTGGGGGCTGCCGGTCGGGGTGTCGTTCATGGGCCCGCGCTGGAGCGAGCCGCGCCTGATCGGGCTGGCCTACGCGTTCGAGCAGGCCGCCCGGGCCGACCCGGCCCGGTCCGCGCCGCCGTCCCCGCCGCACGTGAGCACGGGCGCGCCGCCGCGGCTGGCCGAGAGCCTGGCCCCCTGACCGACGCCGATCATGCCCAACCGGGCGAGATAGCCTGGCCGCATGGATTCCTGGCGTCGCCCCAGCGTTCCCCGGCTGCCCGGACGCGGCCCCGAGCCGCGGCTCCGGGACACCGCCAGCGGCGAGTTGCGTGCCGCCGCGGCCGGCCCGCCCGACGCGGCCGCCTCCATGTACGCCTGCGGGATCACCCCGTACGACGCCACCCATATCGGGCACGCGGCCACCTTCACCGCCTGGGACCTGCTCGTCCGGGCCTGGCTGGACGCGGGTCACCCGGTCACCTACATCCAGAACGTCACCGACGTGGACGATCCGCTGCTGGAGCGGGCCGACCGCGACGGCGAGGACTGGCGCGACCTGGCCCAGCGGGACACCCAGCTGTACCGGGAGGACATGGAAGCCCTGCGGGTGATCCCGCCCACGGAGCTGATCGGCGCGGTCGAGGCCATCCCGGTCATCGAGCGTTTCACCGACCGGCTGGCCGACCGGGGCGCCCTGTACGACCTGGACGGCGACATCTACTTCGCCCGCGGCGCCGACCCCGGGTTCGGTGAGCTGTCCGGGCCGGATTCGGCCACCGGCCTGGACCTGAGCCAGATGCGCGAGCTGTCGGCCGAACGCGGCGGCGACCCGGACCGGCCCGGCAAGAAAGACCCGCTCGACGTGCTGGTCTGGCGGGCCGAGCGCCCGGGCGAGCCGTCCTGGGCGTCCCGGTTCGGCCGGGGCCGCCCCGGCTGGCACGTGGAGTGCGCGGCCATCGCCGCCGACCACCTGGGCATGGTCTTCGACGTCCAGGCGGGCGGTTCTGACCTGGTGTTCCCGCATCACGAGATGAGCGCCTCGCACACCCGGGTGGCGTTCGCGGACCACCCCGGCCCGCTGTTCGCCCGGGTCTACGCCCACGCCGGAATGGTGGCCCTGGACGGCGAAAAGATGTCGAAGTCCCTGGGCAACCTGGTCTTCGTGTCCCGCCTGGTGGCCGGCGGCGAGGACCCCATGGCCGTCCGCCTGGTCCTGCTGGCTCACCACTACCGCGACAACTGGGAGTGGACCGAGCCCGGCCTGGCCGCCGCCCGCGCCCGCCTCACCCGCTGGCGCACCGCCACCACCCCGAGCCCGCGACCGCCCCAGCACCACAAAGCACACCAGCCTCCCCAGCATCACAAGCCCAGCGACCACCAGCATCCCAGCCCCACGCCTCCCCAGAATCAGAGACACCAGGCGCCCCACCAGCCCCAGGCGTATCCTCAGCGGCCGAAGCCGTCCTGGCTGGCGTCCGCGAGCACCTGGCCGCCGACCTGGACGCCCCCGGCGCTCTGGCCGTGGTCGACGACTGGGCCGCCCAGGTCCTCGCCGACCCGGCCGCCGCCACCGCCGCCGACCGCCGCCTGGTCCGCGACACCGTCGACGCCCTGCTCGGCATAGCCCTCTGACCTGGGGGACTACCCCTCCGCCCCTCGTCAAGAGCCATTTTCCCGCCTGTGCCCGGCCGGCCCTTCCCCACACCCCGGCCCCCTCACCCGGCCTCTCTCCCGCCGCCCCGCACACCCTGGCGGCATGAACACCAACCCCTCGCCCGAGAACCCCCCACCCCCCGGCAGCCCTCCCGGCGGCCCATCGGCCGTCCGCATCGGTTCCCCGGCCGCGGTCCTGGCCGTGGTCCCGCACCTGCTCGGCTTCGTGCCCCGGAAGAGCCTGATCGTGATCGGGGCCGGCCCGCCCCGGGACCGCATTCACGTGACCCTCCGCTTCGACCTGCCCGACCGCCCGAGTCCCCGCGTGGCCCGCGACATCGCCCAGCACGCGGTCTCGGTGCTCACCGGCCAGCAGCAGGCGCTGGCCGTGGCCATCGGCTACGGCCCCGGCCGCCTGGTCACCCCGTTCGCCGACGCCATCCGCAAGGCGGCCCGCCGGGCCGGCCTCGAACTGCGCGACGTGCTGCGGGTGGAGAACGACCGCTACTGGTCCTACCTGTGCCGCAACCCGGACTGCTGCCCGCCGCAGGGCGTCCCGCTCGAGCCCGGCCACCCGGCCGGCGCCGCCATGGGCGCGGCCGGGCCGGCCGTCCTGCCCGACCGGGCCGCGCTGACCGCGTCGATCGGCCCGCTGGGCGGGATCACCCGCCGGTCCATGCGGGACGCCACCGGCCGCGCCGAGGCCCACGCGGCCAGCCTGGTCAGGCAGGCATCCGGCTCCGGGCGGGCCCGCGCCGCCCGGCGGCTGGTCCTGCTCGAGGGCCTGAGCGCGGTCACCGACGCCCTGGTCACCTACCGCGGCGGAGGCCGCTTCGGCACCGACGACCAGGTCGCCTGGCTGGCCCTGGCCCTGACCAGCCTGCGGGTCCGCGACGACGCCTGGTCCCGGATGGACCCGGACTTCCGGGACGCCCACACCCGGCTCTGGACCGACGTGGTCCGCCGGGCCGAGCCCGCCTACCTCCCGGCCCCGGCCAGCCTGCTGGCCTTCACCGCCTGGCAGTCCGGCAACGGCGCGCTGGCCAACGTGGCCCTGGACCGCGCCCTGGCCGTCAGCCCCGGCTACTCCATGGCCCTGCTGCTCCGCGACACGATCGACGCGGGCGCGCCCCCGTCCCTGGCCCGGCTGCCCATGACCCCCGACGAGGTCGCCGCCAGCTACGCCGACGACGACGGCTTCGACTCCCTCCCCGGCACCACCCCAGCCCCCTGACGGAACCGGCTCCGGCGATTGCCGTGGCCAACGCCTCACCGAGAACCAGGCGCCCATCCAGCGCGGTCGCCTCAGCCCCCACAAGGTTCTTGATCCATCGCCGGGCAGCGCCCGCACTCCTGAGACACCCGGTACTCCCAGGCTGCCGAGACGCCCGGGGCACCGCCCGGACCCGTGAGGCGCGGTCGGCCGATCCCACCAGCACAAGGGCTCTCACCTGGCGCGCTTCTGGACTAAAGGTCACGCTTGGATAAACTGCCTGAGGTTTTTGCCCGGTTTGGAGTTCCGCGGCCGTATCGCGGACAACCGCTCGCGGACCCAGCCCGGGCCAGAGAGAGGAGACGCGCGTGACGGAAGTCGCTCGCAAGGAGCCGGCCGCCGCCATGGCCGCGCACCGGGCGGCCGTGGCCGCGCTGCGCCGGGAGTACGAGACGATCCCGCCCGGCGCCCCCGTGCGGCTGGCCAAGCGCACGTCGAACCTGTTCCGGTTCCGCGACCCGGCCCGCGACCGGAGCGGCCAGAGCTACCCCGGCCTGGACGTGTCCGCCTTCGATCACGTGCTCACCGTCGACCCGGCCACCCGGACCGCCGTGGTCGGCGGCATGACCACCTACGAGGCCCTCTGCGACGCGACCCTGCCGTTCGGCCTGATGCCGCTGGTCGTCCCCCAGCTGAAGACCATCACCCTGGGCGGCGCCGTGTCCGGGCTGGGCATCGAGTCCACCTCGCTGCGCAACGGCATGCCGCACGAGTCCGTGCTGGAGCTGGAGATCCTGACCGGCGACGGGCGGGTGGTGACCGCCACCCCCGACAACGAGCACGCCGACCTGTTCGCCGGGTTCCCCAACTCCTACGGCACGCTCGGCTACGCGCTCTCCCTCACCATCGAGCTGGAGCCGGTCCATCCGTTCGTGCACCTGCGCCACTTCCCGTTTCGCACCCCCCGGGCCTGCATGGACGCCATCACCGAGATCGCGGCCGAGGGCAGCTACCGCGGGCAGCGGGCCGACTTCCTGGACGGCGTGGCCTTCGGGCCGGACGAGCTGTACCTGACCGTCGGCACCTACAGCGACGTCGCCCCCTGGCGCAGCGACTACACCGGCCAGCACGTCTACTACACCTCGATCCAGGGGCCGCACGAGGACTTCCTCGCCATCCGCGACTACCTGTGGCGGTGGGACACCGACTGGTTCTGGTGCTCACGTCCCTTCGGCGTGCAGAAGCCCCTGATCCGGGCCCTGTGGCCGCGCCGCTATCGCCGCAGCGACGTGTACCGGAAGCTGGTCGCCCTGGACCACCGGCTCGGCCTGACCGCCGCCCTCAACGAAGGCCGGCAGCGCCCGGCCCGCGAGGACGTCATCCAGGACGTGGAGATCCCGGTCGAGCAGGGCGCCGACTTCCTCACCTTCTTCGGCCGCCAGGTGGGCATGACCCCGGTCTGGCTGTGCCCGCTGCGGCTGCGCGGCGACCGGGACTGGCCGCTGTACCCGCTCAAGCCGGGCGAGGTGTACGTCAACTTCGGTTTCTGGGGCCAGGTCGCGCTGCCGCCCGGCCGCGGCGACGGCTACTACAACCGGCTGATCGAGGACGAGGTCGGGGCCCTGGGCGGCCACAAGTCGCTGTATTCGACCTCGTTTTACTCTGAAGACGACTTCAACCGGCTCTACAACGTCGTGGCCCAAGAAGCGCTGAAGCGCGAGTACGACCCGGATGGCCGGCTGCCCGGCCTGTACGAGAAGTGCGTCCGCGGACGCTGACCCGGACCCCATGGTTTGATTCGAGGAAGCGAGACACTCATGGCGTTGGCGGAAGTATTCGAGACCCTCGTGGGGGCGAGTGCCCCGGTTGAGTTCGTGGCCTACGACGGCAGCCGAGCCGGAGCACACGATGCTCCGGTCCGGATCACGGTCCGCTCCCCGGCCGCCGTGTCCTACCTGGCCCAGGCCCCCGGCGAGCTGGGGCTGGCCCGGGCCTTCGTCTCCGGCCACCTCGATGTGGACGGTGACATGTACACCGCGCTGGCCGGGATGGCCAATGCGCAGAACACGGACCTCTCCGTGGCCGAGCGGATCCGGCTGTTCCGCGAGCTCGGCGGGCCGCGGACGCTGTATCCGCGGCTCGCGCCGCCACCGCAGGAGGTGCAGGTCAACCGGAGGTGGCTGACCGGCCTGCGGCACTCCAAGGGCCGGGACGCCACCGCGATCTCGCACCACTACGACGTGTCCAACCAGTTCTACGAGTGGGTGCTCGGCCCGTCCATGGCCTACACCTGTGCCTGCTACCCGACCGCGGACGCCACCCTGGAAGAGGCCCAGGCCCACAAGTTCGACCTGGTGGCCCGCAAGATCGGCCTGCGGCCGGGGATGCGCCTGCTCGATGTGGGCTGCGGCTGGGGCGGCATGGTCATGCACGCCGCCCGCGAGTACGGCGTCAAGGCGCTGGGGGCCACCCTGTCCGAGCAGCAGGCCAGCTGGGCCCAGCAGGCCATCGAGCGGGCGGGCCTGTCCGGGCTGGCCGAGGTCCGCCACCTGGACTACCGGGACGTGACCGAGACCGACTTCGACGCGGTCAGCTCGATCGGCCTGACCGAGCACATCGGCATGCGCCAGCTGCCGGGCTACTTTGAGTTCCTGCTCGGCAAGCTGAAGCCCGAGGGCCGCCTGCTCAACCACTGCATCACCCGCCCGGACAACACCGCTCCCGCGGCCAACGTGGGCGGCTTCATCAACCGCTACGTGTTCCCCGACGGGGAACTGGAGGGCCCTGGCTACCTGATCTCGCTGATGAACGACACCGGCTTCGAGGTCCGGCACGAGGAGAACCTGCGCGAGCACTACGCCAAGACCCTGGCCGCCTGGTGCGCCAACCTCGACGAGCACTGGAAGGAAGCGGTGGCCGAGGTCGGCGAGGGCACCGCCCGGGTGTGGCGCCTGTACATGGCCGGTTCCCGGCTCGGCTTCGACCGCAACCAGATCCAGCTCCACCAGGTGCTGGGGGTCAAGCTCACCGCGGACGGGACGTCCGGCATGCCGCTCCGCCCCGACTGGGAGGTCCGGTCCGCGCCCGCGACGGCTGACGGCCAGAGCACAGGCGCCGGTTCGGTCGCCGCGGCCGCCAGTTAGCCGGCCCGCCGCCCGCCCGCCGGCGTCACGCGGTCACGCGCGGACGCAGCGGGCTGGCGGGCGGGGCCGGGGGAGGACGGCACCGCCGCCAGCGGGGCGCCCGCAGCCTGCGGTCGGCGCTGGGCCTGCCCGGTGCGCGGCCGCCGCGACGGCAGCGGCCCGGCGTCGCGCATGCGCAGCCCGATCCACGCGATCACCAGCTGGCCGGAATTGTCGTAGCCGTGGATGTCCCACACGTACTCGGCGGGCTCCACGGCGTCCGCGCTCGGACCCGGCCGCCCGGCCGGCCCGGAGATCAGGAACACCCGCAACTCGACCGCCCCGCGGACCTGCGTTCCGGTCACGGTCAGCGAGTCACACCCGCCCGGCCGCAGTACCCGGCCGGGCACGCAGGCCTGCGCCACCTGCAGGGCGGAGTCGTTCAGGCCGGGGCTGCCCAGCATCAGCTCGTGCAGGCCCGCGGCCTCGGGCAACTGCCCGAACCACGGCGCGTCATCGTGCCCGCGCACGATGGCCCGGCAGGACCGGGGCGGCCGCCCGGACACGATCGCCACCCGGCGGAACCGGCCGGTCTGGAAGCACACCGTGCCGTACAGGTCCGCGCCGTCCACCAGCGACGGCGGCGGCGCGGGCTCGCCCCCTCCGTGGTCGCCCTCCGGCGGCACGCCGGATCGGGCCGGCCCGGACTCACTGGCCGCGACGAACACCGCCCGGGCGCACTCGGCGAACTGAGCCCCGGTCCCGGCGTGCAGGATCGTCTCCACCCCGCCCGCGATGGCCCGGGCCCGGACCCGCAGCAGGGTCTCGCCGTCTCCGGCCACCGGGACCGGCTGCCCCAGCTGGACGTGACGGGCGCTGCGCATCGGCTGCCGGGCCAGCGCCGACGCGGCCTGGGCCATGGCTTCCAGTCCCATGGCCGCCGGGAACACCGGCTGGCCGTCCACCAGGTAGTCGGCCAGGTAGGGGTCGGTTTGCGCCGACAGCCGGATCTCGCCGCGCAGCTCGGCTCCCGGCCGCAGCGTAGTGATCGTCTCCAGGAACCGCCCGCGTATCCCGGCCACGCCACCCACCCCGGCCACGCCACCCACCCCGGCCCGAGTGCCCGTCCCGGCCCCAGTTGCCACTTCAGTCCCTGCGGCAGCCCCGATCACACCGGCCACTCGGCCCAAGGGCGCCGCCGCCCCCGCGGGTGCCCGGCGGTCTCGCGGGAGTGACGACGGTGGCGGCGCCAGGGCCGCCACGTCCGGCCGCGCGCCCGCCACGAACAGCGCGGCCGCGCAGGCCCCCGTACCCTGGCCGTCGGCCGGGAAGCTGACCACCGGCACCCCCGAGCAGGCCGCGGCCGCGGCCAGGGCGTCGTCCGGGGCCGTCATGACCAGCAGGGCCGCCCCGTCCGCGGCCTGCGCGAGCGCCTCGCGAAACCGGACCGGGCTGGTGAGCTGGGCACACAGCAGCGCCGCCAGGTCGTCCTGCCCGGTCAGCGGGCGCGCGGTCACGGTCGACAGCAGCCGGCGCCGCGGCGACCCGAACCGGACCTGGCCCAGCACGCTGCGCAGCGGGGCCACCGATGGTGCCATCACCGGCGTGTGCAGCGCGTGGTTCGCGGCCAGCACGTCGGCGGTCAGCCCGAGCGCGTCGGCCTGCCGGGCCAGATCGCGGACCGCAGCCACCGGGCCGCCCAGCACATGCGAGTGCGGACCCTCGTAGGCCGCGACGAACAGCCCGCAGGCCACGGCCAGCTTGGTCGTGCTCAGATAGCAGGCCGGCACCCGGGCCAGCGCGGTCCGGGTCATCCCGGCCGCGCGGCGCAGCTCACCGTGCTGGGTGATCAGCCGCGACGCCTCGGTAGCGGCCAGGCTGCCCGCCCACACCAGGCCGGTGATCTCGCCCAGCCCCGCCCCCACCGCGGCCGCGGCCGTGACCCCGAACCGGTCCAGCGTGCCCAGCGTCCGCAACGACGTGGCCAGGGCGGCCGCCTCGGCGGCGGGCACGCCGTTCCCGCCCGGGAACACCAGCGCCACCCGGCCACTGGCCCCGCAGGACAGGTACACCCCGCCCTCCCGGGTCACCGGTCCCGGCCGCACCGCGCTGACCAGGTCGGCGGCCAGCCGGGCCCGCGTCACCAGCTGATCGTTGCTCGCGGCCAGGAACGCCACCCGGATCTCGCCGTCCCCCGCCGCACGCTGCCCTGCCCCGGAGGCCCCGGCCCCCGTTTCGGACGCGGCCTCCCGGCACCACTGGGCGGCCAGGTCCTGCCGGTCCGGGCCGGACAGCCGCGGCGCGATCAGGGCCAGCCGCTCCAGCGTGGCGGCCAGCGACCGCCGGTCCTGACCGCGCAGCGCGAAAAGCGCGGGCGTGGCCGCCGGTGCGCTTTCTGACTTTCTCCAGATGCCCATTTTCACCGAACCGGAATAATCACGTCCCAAGCGGTGCTGGCACACGCGTAGCCGTAAAAGCATTCCAACGGCGTCATAGAACGTCATGGAAACGGGCTCATCCGCCCATGATGGCTGCGCATACCGGACCAGGGACTGGCCGACATACTGGCTGTGCGAGGCGGCCGGAGCACTCGTCGCTCAACCGGCCGGACCGTCTGCTGGGCCGGCTGGTGCTGCTGGCGGGGGCCGGCGAGGCCTCACTGTATTGAGGCTCGTTATTGCCGGTCAAGGGACATTGAAATGACTTACCGATTCCCGGGGCAAATTCATTTCTGCGGGCCAATGTCCGCTATGAATGCGGCATGGCCGCTATTGCCGACATGGGTCTGATGCCACACCGGGCCCCGTTCGGCCGGTCAGCGGAGCCCGCAGCCGTGGTACGCATGCGCTATCCTCGGGCCATGCGAGCCGTCCGGCTGCTCCTTAGCTAGCCGCGCTGACCAGACCGTCAGCGTGGCCGCCCCTCGTGCAGCGGGGGGCCTTTTCATTGCCGCACGCGGGCGCGCGCGGAAAGCACATACGAGCACAAATTGAGCCGGACCAGACGGTGCTAGCCAGACGACGGTGCTAGCCAGACAGGGTGAGGGAACCATGACAGCCGCGGACAGCGCTGAAGCGCAGCGCTACGACCCCCGGGCGATTCAGGAGAAGTGGCAGGCCCGGTGGGCCGAGCTGGACCCGTTCCGGGCCAGTGACGACCCGGCCGACCCCCGCGAGCAGGCCTATCTGCTCGACATGTTCCCCTACCCGTCCGGCGACCTGCACATGGGCCACGCCGAGGCCTACGCCATCGGCGACGCCATGGCGCGCTACTGGTTCCAGCTGGGCCGCAACGTGCTGCACCCGATCGGCTGGGACGCGTTCGGGCTGCCCGCCGAGAACGCGGCGATCAGGAACAACGCCCACCCCGCCGACTGGACCTACGCCAACATCGAGACCCAGGCCGAGTCGTTCAAGCGGTATGCGGTGTCCTTTGACTGGTCGCGCCGCCTGGCCACCTGTGACCCGGCCTACTACCGCTGGAACCAGTGGCTGTTCCTGCGCTTCTACGAGCGGGACCTGGCCTACCGCAAGGACGGCTACGTCAACTGGTGCCCCAAGGACCAGACCGTGCTGGCCAACGAGCAGGTCATCAACGGCCGCTGTGAGCGGTGCGGGACCGAGGTCGTGCGGCGCACGCTGACCCAGTGGTACTTCCGCATCACCTCCTACGCCGACCAGCTGCTGGCCGATGCCGCCGATCTGGAAGGCAAGTGGCCGGACCGCGTACTGCTGATGCAGCGCAACTGGATCGGCCGCTCCGAAGGCGCCGAGGTCGAGTTCCGGATCGAAGGCCGGGACGAGCCGGTGACCGTGTACACCACCCGTCCCGACACGCTGTACGGCGCCACCTTCTTCGTGGTCGCGGCCGACTCGCCGCTGGCCAGCGAGCTGTGCACGCCGGACCGGCAGGACGAGCTGCAGGCCTACGTCGACGACGTCCGCAAGCTGACCGACATCGAGCGGCAGGCCACCGGCCGGGAGAAGACCGGCGTGTTCCTGGGGGTTCACGCGATCAACCCGGTCAACGACGAGCCGATCCCGGTCTGGGCCGCGGACTACGTGCTGCCCGACTACGGCACCGGCGCGATCATGGCCGTGCCCGCGCACGACCAGCGCGACCTGGACTTCGCGCTGGCCTTCGGGCTGCCGGTGCGGGTCGTGGTGCACACCGGCCTGGCCGACCCGGCCGAGACCGGAGTCGCCACCCCGGGCGAGGGTGAGCTGGTCAACTCGGGCCCGCTGGACGGCATGTCCAAGGGCGCGGCCATTGCCCGGATCGTCGAGCTGCTGGGCGAGAAGGGGCTGGGCCGGACCGCGGTCAACTACCGGCTGCGCGACTGGCTGCTGTCCCGGCAGCGGTTCTGGGGCACGCCGATCCCGATCATTCACTGCCCGGCCTGCGGCGAGGTGCCGGTGCCGGAGGAGGACCTGCCCGTGGTCCTGCCCGACCTGCGCGGCGCCGACCTGGCCCCCAAGGGCGTGTCCCCGCTGGCCGCGGCGACCGACTGGGTGAACGTGGCCTGCCCCAAGTGCGGCGGCCCGGCCAAGCGGGACACCGACACCATGGACACGTTCGTCGACTCGTCCTGGTACTTCCTGCGCTACTGCTCGCCGCACGACGAGAACGCCCCGTTCGACCCCGAGCAGCTGCGCCGCTGGGCCCCGGTCGACCTGTACGTGGGCGGCGTCGAGCACGCGATCCTGCACCTGCTGTACAGCCGGTTCTTCGTCAAGGTGCTGCACGACATGGGCCTGACCGAGTTCCGGGAGCCGTTCACCCGGCTGCTCAACCAGGGCCAGGTCATCAACGGCGGCAAGGCCATGTCCAAGTCGCTGGGCAACGGCGTGGACCTGGGCCAGCAGCTGGCCGCCCACGGCGTGGACGCCATCCGGCTGACCATGGTCTTCGCCAGCCCGCCCGAGGACGACATCGACTGGGCCGACGTCAAGCCCGAGGCCATGGTCAAGTTCCTGGGCCGGGCCTACCGGCTGGCCGCCGACGTCGCCGCCGCGGGCCCGCCCGCGGCCGGGACCGCCGTGGCCGACGGTGACCTGAACCTGCGCCGCGTCACCCACCACACCATCGACGAGGTGACCCGGCTGGTCGAGGCCTACCGGCTGAATGTGGCCGTCGCCCGGCTGATGGAGCTGGTCACGGCGGCGCGCCGGACCATCGACACCGGCCCGGGCGCCGGTGACCCGGCGGTGCGGGAGGCGGCCGAGGTGCTGGCCGTGCTGCTGTCGGTCTTCGCCCCGTACACGGCCGAGGAATGCTGGGAGCTGCTGGGCCGCGAGGCCTCGGTGGCCAAGGCCGGCTGGCCGCGGTCCGACCCGGACCTGCTGGTCGCGGAGTCGGTGACCTGCGTGGTTCAGGTCAACGGCAAGGTGCGTGACCGGCTGGAGGTGGCGCCCGGCATCGCCGAGGACGACCTCCGGGAAGCGGCGCTGTCGGCCGCGGGCGTGATCCGCGCGCTGGGCGGGCAGTCCATCCGCAAGGTCATCGTGCGCGCACCCAAGCTGGTCAACATCGTCGCGAACTGAAATCCAGGGCCGGCCGGTCCATCACCCTCGGGGGGAACGGCCGGCCCTTGCTCACACCCGGCGCAGCACGGCGACGACCTTGCCCAGGATGGACGCGTCGTCGCCCAGGATCGGGGCGTAGACCGGGTTGTGCGGCATCAGCCACACGTGCCCGTCGCTCTTCTTGAACGTCTTGACCGTGGCCTCGCCCTCGGGACCTTCACCCTCGACCATGGCCGCGACGATCTCGCCGTTCTCCGCGTCCGGCTGGGCCCGGACCACCACCCAGTCGCCGTCGGTGATCGCGGCGTTGATCATCGAATCACCGCTGACCTTGAGCAGGAAGTGCTCGCCCTCGCCGACCAGCTGCTTGGGCAGCGGGAACACGTCCTCCACCCGCTGCTCGGCCAGGATCGGGCCACCAGCGGCGATCCGCCCGACCAGCGGCACGTAGGCCGCCTCCTGCGAGGGGATGTCGAAGGCGCCCGCGGCCGGCGGCATCGCCTCTTCTTCCTCGGCCTCCACCTCGGGCCGCACCGGAGAGTGCCCGGGCAGCCGCACTTCCACCGTGCGCGGGCGTCCGGCGTCCCGGTGCAGATATCCCTTCGCCTGCAGAGTCGAAAGCTGGTACGAAACGCTCGAGGTGCTGGTCAGCCCGACCGCTTCACCAATTTCCCGCATTGACGGCGGATATCCGCGCTTCTGAACTGAATCGCGAATTACCTGGAGCACCTTCCGCTGCCGCCAGGTCAGAACGTGTCCGGGCTCCGGCTTGTCCGGAGTCACCGTCACCACCGGCGGAACGCTGCCCTTCGGTTTCCGCCCGGGTTTTCCCTTCGGCCGCGGCGCAGCGCCGGCGCCCGTGGCGGCGTTATCCGTACTGCCGTTGTCCATCGTCGACCTTCCAATCCGGTTATTGCCTATCTGAAGCCGAGAGTAACGGTTGCGTCCCTCGACCTCAAACATCTGTTCGACGTGTCGGCAAAATGTCAGACCCGCCCGGTACAAAGATGTCGTAGCTTCGTTCGATCGAACAGGTATACGATCGGACGACCGCTTATCGAAAGAACGTTTGATGAGGAGGTCGGCATGAGTGCTCTTCCTGTGGAGCAGCCGCCGTCGGGGGACCACCACCGCACGAGGGCCACAGCATCCGCCCGGCGGGCGCGCCGCGCCACGCCGGTGCGCCAGCTTTTTCCCAACCGCAACGAGCGGCTGCCCGACGGGGACTGGACGTTCCCCGGGGGCGGCGAGCGCTTCACCGGCGACGAGGGCGCCCGGGCGATGAGCGCGCGCCGTGACGCCGCGTCCACCGTCCTGGCCCTGCCGCCCCGGCCGGGCGCGACCCGCCCGTCCGTGGCCGAGATGCGACTGGCCGCCGCGGCCGACGAGGCCTGGCTGGCCACGGTGGCCAAGGCCCGCTTCGTCCCGGCCGCGGCTCCGGCCCTGCCGCCGGCCCGGCCGGCCATCCGCCTGACCCGGCGCGGCCGGGTGGTGCTGGCCGTGCTGGCCGCCCTGCTGCTGGCCGGCCTGTTCGTGGCCGGGGCCACCGCGGCCCAGGCCAGCGCGCCCGCCGCCGCCCACGCAACCGGCACGCGGGTCTTCGTCCAGCCCGGCGACACGCTCTGGTCGATCGCGCAGCGAACCCACCCCGATGCCGACCCGCAGACGGTCGTGCAGGACATCCTGTCCGCCAACCACCTGTCCAGCGCGTCCGTGACCGTGGGGCAGCGCCTCTGGGTGCCGCGCCAGTAGGCCCGGCTCCCGGACGGACCCCCACATCTGGGGTCGGCCCGCACCGGTCCCCGCCGAGCCCGGGCGTGTCGCTGACCGGCCATGGCACCCTGAGCACCCGGCCGAACCAGCCCGCCCGCTACGGCGACCCAATACGGCGACACGCCGGGTGGGCTGCGCAGACGCTATCCCGCCGGCGTTTTACGGCGACACGCCGGCGGCGCTTGCGACCACTGGGGGCGGTGGTCTACGGTAACCACAACATCTAGTAGTTACACCGTTGTGTTTTCTCCACAGCTTGTGTCCACAGGTTGGACACAGGCCGGTAGCGCCGTTCGGAGGTGTGGTCGCTCATGCACTGTCCTTTCTGCCGGCATCCGGATAGCCGGGTGATCGACAGCCGGACGGCCGAGGACGGGGTGGCGATCCGCCGCCGCCGGGCATGTCCTGAGTGCGGAAAGCGTTTTACCACTCAGGAGACGGTCATCCTGATGGTGGCCAAGCGGAGCGGGGTGACCGAGCCGTTCGTCCGGGACAAGATCGTGCGGGGTGTGCGCCGGGCTTGCCAGGGGCGCCCGGTCGACGAGGACCAGCTGGCCATCCTGGCCCAGCAGGTCGAGGAGACGATTCGGTCCCGGGGCTGCGCCGAGATGCCTTCGCACGAGGTGGGCCTGGCCATCCTGGGCCCGCTGCGAGAGCTCGACGAGGTCGCGTACCTGCGGTTCGCCTCGGTCTACCGGGGATTCGAGTCGCTGGCCGACTTCGAGAAGGAGATCGAGTCCCTGCGGGACGAGCACCAGCGCGGGTGACCGCGCCTTAAGTTTTCGAAATTTGTGAAACGACCTGGAACAGGACGAGTGGCCCGGGTGAGGCTGCAGAAGGGGGCTTTTGGCATGACGGAGACGGTGAGCGGGACCACTGCTTCCAAGAGCAAGAGCGCACGCAAGGGGCTGCGGGTCAACCGCATCCACACCACCAAGGGCGTGCACCCCTACGACGAGGTGACCTGGGAGCGCCGCGACGTCGTCATGACGAACTGGCGCGACGGCACGGTCAACTTCGAGCAGCGCGGCGTCGAGTTCCCTGACTTCTGGTCCATCAACGCGGCCAACATCGTGACCACCAAGTACTTCCGCGGTGCGGTGGGGACCCCGCAGCGCGAGTGGAGCCTCAAGCAGCTGGTGGACCGGGTGGTCGGCGTCTACGTCGCGGCCGGCCGCAAGCACGGTTACTTCGCCACCGAGGCCGACGCCGAGGTCTTCGATCACGAGCTGAAGTACGCGCTCATCCACCAGGTCTTCAGCTTCAACTCGCCGGTCTGGTTCAACGTCGGCACCACCTCGCCGCAGCAGGTCTCCGCGTGCTTCATCCTGGCCGTGGACGACACCATGGACTCGATCCTGAACTGGTACCGGGAAGAGGGCCTGATCTTCAAGGGCGGCTCCGGGGCCGGTGTGAACCTGTCCCGGATCCGGTCCAGCAAGGAGCTGCTGTCCTCGGGCGGCACCGCCAGCGGCCCGGTCTCGTTCATGCGCGGCGCTGACGCCTCGGCGGGCACGATCAAGTCCGGCGGCGCCACCCGGCGGGCGGCCAAGATGGTCGTCCTCGACATCGACCACCCCGACATCGAAGAGTTCGTCGAGACCAAGGCCCGCGAGGAAGAGAAGGTCCGGGTTCTCCGCGACGCCGGGTTCGACATGGACCTGGGCGGCTCGGACATCGTGAGCGTCCAGTACCAGAACGCCAACAACTCGGTCCGGGTCTCCGACGAGTTCATGCGGGCGGTGGAGGACGACCGCGACTTCGCCCTGCTCGGCCGCCGCACCGGCGAGGTGATCAACCGGGTCGGGGCCAAGGACCTGCTGCACAAGGTGGCCAAGGCCGCGTGGGCGTGCGCCGACCCCGGCATCCAGTACGACGGCACGATCAACGACTGGCACACCTGCCCCGAGTCGGGCCGGATCACCGCCAGCAACCCGTGCTCGGAGTACGTCCACCTGGACAACTCCTCCTGCAACCTGGCCAGCATCAACCTGCTGAAGTTCCTGCGCGACGACGACACCTTCGACGTGGAGCGGTTCCGGAAGATCACCGAGCTGATCTTCACCGCGATGGACATCTCGATCTGCTTCGCGGACTTCCCGACCGAGAAGATCGGTGAGACCACCCGGGCCTTCCGCCAGCTCGGCATCGGCTACGCCAACCTGGGCGCGCTGCTCATGGCCACCGGCCACGCCTACGACTCCGAGGGCGGCCGGGCCATCGCCGGGGCGATCACCGCGCTGATGAACGGCGCCGCCTACAAGCGGTCCGCCGAGCTGGCCGGTGTGGTCGGGCCCTACGACGGCTACGAGCGCAACGCCGCCGCCCACCAGCGGGTCATGCGCAAGCACGCCGAGGCCACCGGCAACGTGCGGCTGGTCGGCTCGATGGACCGCGAGATCCAGGGCCAGGCGGCCGCGGTCTGGCAGGAGGCGCAGCGGCTCGGCCAGGCCAACGGCTACCGCAACGCCCAGGCCAGCCTGCTCGCCCCGACCGGCACCATCGGCCTGATGATGGACTGCGACACCACCGGCATCGAGCCGGACCTGGCCCTGGTCAAGTTCAAGAAGCTGGTCGGCGGCGGCTCCATGCAGATCGTCAACCTGACCGTGCCGCGGGCCCTGAAGAACCTCGGCTACCAGTCCGAGCAGATCGAGGCCATCACCGAGTACATCTCCGAGCACGGCCACGTGGTCGACGCCCCGGGCCTGCGGCCGGAGCACTACGAGGTGTTCGACTGCGCCATGGGCGAGCGGGCCATCAGCCCGATGGGTCACGTCCGGATGATGGCCGCGGTCCAGCCGCACCTGTCCGGCGCGATCAGCAAGACCGTCAACATGCCGGAGAGCGCGACGGTCGAGGACATCGAGAAGATCTACTTCGAGGGCTGGAAGCTCGGCCTCAAGGCGCTGGCCATCTACCGCGACAACTGCAAGGTCGGCCAGCCGCTGTCGGTGTCCAAGAAGAAGGTCACCGAGCAGGACGTCAAGGCCGAGGTCGAGGCCAAGGTGGCCGAGGCGGTGGAGGCGGCCGTGCACCGGCCGATCCGGCGCAAGCTGCCCCGGCAGCGTCCCGCCACGGTGACCAAGTTCTCGGTGGCCGGCGCCGAGGGTTACATGACCGTCTCCAACTACCCGGACGACGGCGTGGGCGAGGTGTTCCTCAAGCTCGGCAAGCAGGGCTCGACCCTGGCCGGCGTGATGGACGCCTTCTCGATCGCGATCTCGGTCGGCCTGCAGTACGGCATTCCGCTCGAGTCGTACGTGGGCAAGTTCACCAACATGCGGTTCGAGCCGGCCGGCCTGACCGACGACCCGGACGTCCGCATCGCCAGCTCGGTGATGGACTACATCTTCCGCCGCCTGGCCCTGGACCACCTGCCCTACGACGAGCGGGCCGAGATGAGCATCCTGTCCGCCGACGAGCGCAGCGCCCAGCTGAACGGTGAAGACCCGGCCGCGCTCAACGACACCGACGCAGTCGACCCGGAGGCCATGGCTCAGTCCATCCCGGTGGAGCCGGTGCACCCGGCCCGCGAGACCCACGAGGGCGCACCCCAGGCCCTCCCGGCCTCCGGCAGCGCCCACACCACCACCGAGCTGATCGAGTC
Source organism: uncultured Actinomycetes bacterium (assembly GCA_963828445.1). Lineage (GTDB taxonomy): Bacteria > Actinomycetota > Actinomycetes > Streptosporangiales > Streptosporangiaceae > Bog-532. Next base: position 347,641 of record CAWHFP010000008.1, on the reverse strand, counting down.
CCAGCAGGGCCGGACCGCCGACGCCCCCCTCTGCCTGACCTGCGGCACCAAGATGCGCCCGGCCGGCAGCTGCTACGTCTGCGAAGGCTGCGGCTCCACCTCCGGCTGCAGCTAACCCACCCACCGGCGGCCCGCGCGGGCTCGCCAACCACCACCCGCCCAGGCGGGGGACGCTCCCACGTCCCCCGCCTGACGCATCTCCACGCCGAAGTCCTGGCCACCTTCGGGCCGCCATCGATCTGGTTCGGCGGCACCAACCCGTACTATCCCAAGACCCTCGGCTACACGGCCGCGCCGGCCGCGCCCACCACCGACGGCGGCCCGCAGTTCCTGACCTGCTTCCACCTGTGGAACCGCCCGCAGCCGGCCGCTGCCCCGCGCCGGGCCGTCCACGACGAGCCCATCCTGCTGGCCGTCCGCCACCCCAGCCCCGGCCCAGCCGCCCGTTCGCGGACCGCTTCACCTTCACCCCCGCGGGCGCCCGCCACCACCACACGGAATACTGACGCCGTGACCAGCCCCGTCAACCCTGCGCTGACCGCGGCCGAGGCTTCCGGCCTCCCGTACCGGGTGATCCGGCACGGCCCGGCCGCCAGCCTGGCCGAAGCCGCCCGCCTCCGCGGTGTCACTCCGGCCGGCGTGATCAAGACGCTGGTCGTCCGCCGGGCCGACGACGACTACGTGTTCGTGCTGGTCCCCGGCGACCGGGCCATCTCCTGGCCCAAGCTGCGCAAGCTGCTCGGGGTCAGCCGGCTGTCCCTGCCCAGCGCCGAGGTGGCCCGGCAGGCCACCGGCTACGAGCGCGGCACGATCACCCCGTTCGGGGCGAGCACGGCCTGGCCGGTGGTCGCCGACGAGCGGGTCCGCGGCCACGAGATCACGCTGGGGGCCGGCCAGCACGGGGTGGCCCTGGCCGTCCCGGCCGACGACGCGCTGCGCTTCCTGCACGCCACCGTGGCCGACATCTCCGACCCCGCTCCGCCCGAACCCGCTCCGGACGGGTCTGCCTGAGCCCTTTATTACATCTAACGTTGGTTCGCGGCCCTTACCGATCCGATTCGGGCCCCGGGCCGGGCGGGGGCCGCTCATTCTTCGGCCTCGTCGCTCACCACGGGATCCCCGCGGCCGGGAGCGCCGCCCGCCAGCGCGAGCCCGGTCATCGCGGCCAGCGCGGTCTGGAACGCCTCGCGCTCGGCGGCCCCGAGCCCGCCCAGGAACCGCTGGTCGGCCCGGTCCAGCCCAGCCCGCAGCACGGCCGCGGCCCGGGCCCCGGCCGCGCTGGTGCGGAGCAGGACCTGACGCCGGTTGGCCTCGTCGCGCCGCCGGTCGCAGTAGCCCAGCATCACCAGGCGGTCGGCCAGCCGGCTGACCGCCTGCTTGGTCAGGCCCAGCCGGGCGGCCAGGGCCCCCACCGTGCCCGGCTCCCGGTCCATGGCCAGCAGCAGCCAGGTCGCCGCGGGCTGGATCGGCCCGTAGTCCTCGGCCGTGAGCGCGGCGCTCATCGCCTTGCGGTACCCGCGCAGCACGGTGGCCAGTTGCTCGGCCACCGTCTCGTCGCCGCTGGGCATACGGTGAGCTTACCCTGGGAATCCCATGTGAGGACTGTCCTGGTCCAGGACTGTCGCCTAGCGTGGCCGGGTGACCATCACCCGGCGTATCACGGCGCTCATCGGACTGCTGACGGCCGTCATCCTGGCCGCGGCCTGCACCTCCTCGGGCGCGGCGCACCCAGCCGCCTCGGGCAGTGGCTCGGCCAGCGGGCGGCACCAGCGCCCGGCCGAACTTCGTCTTCGTCCTCACCGACGACCTGGCCTGGAACCTGGTCAGCCACATGCCCCACGTGGTGGGCCTGCAGCGGGCCGGCACCACGCTGTCCCACTACTACGTGGTCGACTCGCTGTGCTGCCCGTCCCGGTCGGCCATCTTCACCGGCGAGTACCCGCACGACGACGGGGTCTTCACCAACTCGGGTAAGGACGGCGGCTACGCCACCTACAACGCCCACGGCGACCAGAGCAAGTCGTTCGCGCTGGCCCTGCAGAAGTCCGGCTACCGCACCGCCATGATGGGCAAGTACCTCAACGGCTACCAGCCCAGCGACCCGATCCCGCCCGGCTGGAACGAGTGGGACGTGGCCGGCAACGGTTACCCGGAGTTCAACTACACGCTGAACCAGGACGGCAAGCAGGTGCACTACGGGCATCAGCCCGACGACTACCTGGTCGATGTGCTGTCCGGCAAGGCCGGCTCGTTCATTGACTCCTCGGCCTCGGCCCACAAGCCGTTCATGCTCGAGGTGGCCACGTTCGCGCCGCACGCGCCGTACACCCCGGCGCCCCGGTACGCCCATGCGGCCCAGACCGTGGCCTACCCCAAGACCCCGGCCTACGACAAGCTGCCCGCCAGCCCGCCGTCGTGGCTGGCCCAGCGGAGCCCGCTGACCACCAAGCAGCAGAAGAGCATCGTCAAGGACTACCGCAAGCGGGTCGAGGCCGACCTCGCCGTCGACGACCTGATCGGCCACCTGGAGTCCGAGCTGAAGGCCAAGGGGGTGGCCGGCAACACCTACATCGTCTTCAGCTCGGACAACGGCTACCACATGGGGGAGTACCGGCTGCTGCCCGGCAAGCAGACCGCGTTCGACACCGACATCCACGTGCCGCTGGTCGTCAGCGGTCCCGGGGTCCCGGCGGGCCGGACCGCCACCCAGCTGGCCTCCAACATCGACCTGGCCCCGACCCTGGAGACCCTGGCCGGGGTGCCGGTGGCCAGCACCGTGGACGGGCACAGCCTGGCTGACGTGTGGCACGGGCAGAACCCCGCTGACTGGCGCCAGGCCATCCTGATCGAGCACCACGGCCCCGACGACACCCCCGGCGACCCCGACGCCCAGAACCAGCAGCACGCGGACCCGCCCTCCTACGAAGCGGTCCGCACCGCCAGCGGGCTCTACGTCAAGTACGCGAACGGCGGCCAGGAGTACTACGACACCGCCACCGACCCCTACGAGCTGGACAACCTAGCCGCCCAGGGCATCCCGGCCAGCTTGCCCCGGGCCCTCACCGCCATGGAGAACTGCCACACCGCCGCCACCTGCTGGACCGCCGCCCACCTTTAGTCCGGGGGGGACGACCGGGCCGCGGCTCCAGCGTCTGCCACTGGGCATCGGTCAGGTCAGAGGGGTAGGACGGCCGCGGTCACGGCACCAGCAGCCCGGCGAGACGCACGAGGTGGCGAACCCGCCGCGACACGGTAAACAGGCACGCGGGTCCCTGGTGGTACGGAAGGCTTCGACAACCTCTGAGCTACCAGGGACTCCTTCACGTCCCGCACCAGCACGCCGCGCAGTGACCGAATCGCGACGTTCACGCCACGATCGCTCGCATGCCCCTTTATCTACAGGCTCTGAGACCACCACGGTCGCCCTGGAGCTGGAGACAGCCGGCATGCGGGAAAGACGGGGCGGAGGTTATTTCGTCCTGGACGACCAGGCGGTCAAGGTAGCCATCAACTTCCATGAGCGCACCGACCGCCAGCAGGCCGAGTGCGCTCAGCGCGGGGAGCACCTTCCGTCCGGCGACAACCATGATTCCAGCGGCTGGGTGATCTGCGGCCACTGCGGCATCACGCTCGGGCGGCCCGACGGCGGGCCCGTCGCGCTGCCCGACGGCGGCCCCCTTGGTCCCGACCCTCGCTGACGAACACCAGCTCTCAGGCCGGTGCTCGAGGTCCGGTCCCATAGCCCGGGCCGCAGTGATCAGGGCGTGGCCGTCGTGCATGGCCGGGCGGGGCCGGAGGCACCGACCACGGCGATGAACGGCGGCAGGCTGGACGGGAAGGAGCAGACGACCGTCGGCACCAAGATGTTGGTCGTCATCTTCCGCTCGGTGGCGGCGGTCATCGTCGAGGTGAGGTTGAGGGGCCCCGGAGGTCCCGGAGTCGCAGACCATCTTCATGGCCCTGGGCGACATGCCCATGATGCCCAGCGTGGCCACGATCTCGCCGGCCACGATGTCCACGACCCCGCCGCCGGGTCATCTCCGGTCTGATCATGGCCTGGCTGGCTGCCCAAGATCATTTATCTCTGGCTGGGTGCCGGGCGCGGATGACCGCGGCTACAGCCAGGAGATGGCTGTCACGCAGACCTCCTCGCTGAGGGCGCTATACCACCACGAACTTCTCACCGCACCCCCGCAAATGGGGCCACTTCAAGCCGACATAAGAACCCCCTAACCCGCTCACAGGAAGGTCGGGCCACATCAAGCCGTCCCAGTGCGAGCGTTGGTAAGAACCCTGTCATCAAAGGCCATGTGAGATGGCCTGGCTGGCGTCTTTTCGCTGAATGATGCGGCAGGCCGCCCGGCAGCCGCATCAGCTGGCTACGGGCCGTTTCACCGGCGTCGCGGGAACCGCCCAGATTGTGATGCCGATGCTGATGACCCAAAGAGCCGCGCTGAGGATCGCGATGGCGTGCAGTCCCGATACGAAAGTGTGAGGGTGGGCGGGGTTTCCGGCTATGGCGCCGAATACCGCGACGCCCAATGCTCCGGCGGCCTGCCGTGCGGCGTTGTTGGTCCCGCTGGCCAGGCCCTGCCGGTCCGGCGGGCAGGTGCGCATCGCGGCTGTCACCACCGAGGGAGTCAGCAGGCCCATACCGAGACCGATGCCGAGCAGGGTAGGCATCAGGGCCAGGTAGGGGCCGTGCACGGTGATGAGTAGTAGCGCCGCCCCGCCAGGCGGTGCCGAGGATGAGCCCGGCGAGCATGGGGAGCCGCGGGCCGGTGCGGGCGCCGATCCGGCCGGTAATTGGAGCCATCACGGCGAGTGGCGCGAACAGCGGCAGCAGCATGATGCCAGCTATCAGCGCGCTATGGTCACGGATCTGCTGCAGGTATAGGGTCAGCACGAAAATGACACCGATGCCGACGAAGTTCATCGCGGCGGCGACGCCGTTCGTGCCAGCGAACGGTGGCGTCCGCACCAGGCTGAGCGGCAGCATCGGCGCGGTGGCCGTCCGCTCACGGAAGATGAATGCCGCCCCGCTGATCACGGTGACTGCCGCCCCGGCCGCCGTCACCGCCGCAGAAGCGGACGTTCCGGCGGCAATAACGGTGAACACCAGCGCACCGAGCGCCAGCGCGGCGGTAGCCATTCCCGGCAGGTCAAGCCGTGCGGCACGGTTGCCGTCATCGGCGCCGACCAGGCGGATCGCCGCGGTGAATGCGATCGCCACGACCGGCAGGTTTATCCAGAACACGGTGCGCCAGCCCGCCGCCGTTACCAGGACACCGCCGAGCACAGGCCCGGTGGGAAGGGCGAGCGCGGAGATGCCAGCCCAGATGCCGAGCGCCCGGGCGTGTTCGGCGCGCTCGGGAAACGTCCGGCTGACGACCGCCAGCGTGCCAGGCAGCAGTACGGCGGCGGCCAGGCCCTGCAGGGCCCGGAAACCGATCAGCACGCCGATGTTCGGTGCCGCCGAGCAGCCGAGGGACGCCAGGCCGAACAAGACCAGCCCGGTCAGTACAGAGAACCGGTGCCCGATCCGGTCGCCGACGACCCCGGCGGTCAGCAGCAGTGCGGCGAGGGCAACCGTGTAGGCGTCGACGACCCATTGCAGCCCGGCAACTCCGGCGTGCAGCGCGGTGCCGATGTGCGGCAAAGCGACGTTGACGACCGTCACGTCGAGTTGCACCAGGAACATGCCAGCGCACATGATCGCCAGCACAGCGCCGCGGCGGCGCCGGCCAGTACCGGCCTCCCGCCCGGTTTCTGGTGCCGTGTCCTCCATGGCGGCCGGGGATCGATGCGTGAGTCGCTCATGAGCATAAGTCTTCCGCCGAAATTGTTCGGTGTTTACCGAACCGTGCTCGCCAGGCGCTACAGCCCGGCTATCCGCTTGGCCGCGGTCGCGCGCCCAGCAACAGCTGCGCCTCAATCTCGACCGGCATGTTCCAGGGCAGCCCAGCGACACCGACCGCGACCCGGCTGTGCGCCCCGGCTTCGGCACCGAACACATCAAGCAGCAGCTGGGACGCGGGGTTGAAGACGGCGGGGAAGTCGGCGAACTGCCCGGTGGCGTGCACCATGCCGGTCAGGCGGCACCATGCGGCGATTTCGCCGAGGTCACCGAGGGCGTCGTCAAGGCTTGCCAAAATGCCGAGAAGCGCCCGGACCGCCGCCTGCTGCGCGGTTGGCAGGTCGACCTCAGCGCCAACACGTCCTGCGGGCCCCGCCGCCGTGCCGTTGTCGTCGAGCGGGATATGCCCGGAGACGAAGATCTGCCCACCGGCGACCCGTACAAGGCTCGCCGGGATCGGTGCGTCCGGTGGCAAGCGCCACGGAAGCGGCAGGCTCAGCCCGCGTTCTGCGAGCCGGGCGCGAACCGTTGCGGTGTTTGCCGCGCCCGCAGTGCCGGCGACCTCAGCCATGCTGCTCACCTTCCGCTGTTCGCCGAAGCGTGGTGATCGGTGTGCGCGGGATTCCTCATTGCCGGCGGCCGGTACCTGCTGGCTCAGCTCGCCACGCGCGTAGCGTCGATCGGCCGCTGACCGGTGATCATTGTTATCCGGCCAGCTGGCCTGCTCCGGTACATGCAGGTCGCCTGTAAGGGTGTCTTCCCAGTCGTTACTCTTGGTACCGCGGGATTGGGCCACGTGCCTGCCCAAGCTGGCGAGAACACTCCGCAAGCCCGTCATCAGGTCATCGAAAGCGCTGAAGTCCAGTGCCTGTGCGCCGTCGCAGCGTGCGGTCGCTGGCTCCGGGTGGACGTCCACCATGATGCCGTCGGCGCCTACGGCCGCCGCGGCCAGGGCGAGGGGCTTGGTCAGGTAGCGGTGACCGCCTGCATGGCTGGGATCGACAATGACGGGAAGGTGGCTGAGTCGCTTGACGACGGGAACGGCGCCGAGATCAAGAGTGAAACGGGTATGCCGTTCGAAGGTTCTGATACCTCGCTCACACAAGATCACCTGGTTGTTGCCCTCCCGCAGGACGTATTCGGCGGCCTGCAGCCATTCGTCGATAGTGCAGCCGAAACCTCGTTTGAGCAGTACCGGTTTGCCGGTTCGGCCAGCCTCGCGGAGCAGCGTGAAATTCTGCGCGTTGCGAGTGCCGATCTGCAGGATGTGCGCGACGCCAGCGACATCGGGGATTGCGGTGATGTCGGTCGCTTCGGTCACGACCGGCAGTCCAGTTATTTTGCTGACCTCGGCCAGGATGTGCAGCCCTCGCTGGCCAAGGCCCTGGAACGAGTGCGGCGACGTCCGGGGCTTGAAGGCGCCGCCGCGCAAGATCGCCGCACCCGCGGTCCGCACGGCGGCTGCAGTCCGCCCGAGCTGATCTGGATTCTCCACCGCGCACGGCCCAGCTATCACGGTGAAGTCGCCGCCGCCGATATCAATGCCGGCGACCGTTACTGTGGTGGCAGTGCCGAGCAGTTCACGGCTGGCCAGTGGCGCCCCGGACAGGGCAGGCAGTACCTTTTCGACCGCGGCGAGCGCGCCGACGCCTTCGGCGGTCTGCGGATCGCAGTTCGGGATGAGCAGTACCTTCCTGCTGCCGATATCGCAGTGCTGAGGAAGGTTTCTCCCATCGGAGGCCCATCTTCAGCGTTTGGGAGAGGTCCTCCTCGCTGGCCCCTTCCCGCATGACAACGATCATGTTCCCTTCCCCTTCAATGGGCGGGCGTTCAGCCGCCGAGGGCCGCTGACGGAACGTTCACCTGCGGGTTTCCGGCGCTTGCGCCAGCAAATTGGCCTGCAGGTCGGTCATTGCGGCGATCACTGCCCGGTAGATCCTTTCGGCGGTATCAGGATCAAGGTCTTCGTGCCGGGCCTGCGTCCGGATGCGCCGGATGACCTGTTCTTCGCGCTCCGGGCACCGGATCGCCGTCTGGCCCCGTTTAAGCGCCGGCAATTGCCGGACGATCGCTGCGCGCTCGGCGAGAAGCTCCACAATGCGGGCGTCAACCGAGTCGATCTGCTCGCGTTTGACCGCCAAGGCGGCTGCGTCGGTGACTGTGGCCATCTGCTTCCTTTTCTGGCTAGATCGCGGCGACCGCCGTGGCGATCTGTTCGGGCAGCGCGCCGGTTCCGTGTGGTGTGCCCGCAGACGGATCCCAGGTGAGGGAAACCACCTGGAGCCAGCTATCGGCGCACGAGATGATGAGGCCGTGATCGGGGTCGGAAATGATCTGCCCGGGCTGGCTCGGTGCGGGAAGGCCACGTATAACACGGGCGTCATGAATCCTGATCGAGCCGTCGGCTGTGGCCGCCGCACCGGGCCGGGGGCTGCAGGCACGGATCACCCGGAGCGCCCGATCGAGTGGCCCGGCCCAGTCGATGCGCATGTCCTGCGGCTGTGGGCTGGAGAAGTATGTGCGGCGGCGTTCGTCCTGCGGCGTCGAGCGGAGGTCGCCGGCTGCAAGGCGCGGGATCATGTCGTGCAGCAGCTTCCTGGATTCGATGAACAGGGCGTCGCGGATCTCGCGGGCAGTTTCCATTCCTGTCAGCTTGACCTGCCGCTGATCAAGCACCGGCCGGCGTCGACCCCGCGCACGGTGAGCAGCGCCGTCACCCCGGACTCACGTTCGCCGGCTAGGGCCATCCAGAAAAACGGTGCAAGCCCTGCATAGCGGGGCAACGGGCTCGGATGGAAGTTCACCGTCGCCTTCGCGGGTACGTCGAGCAGCTCTCTCGGAAGATCTGCTGATAGTTGGCGATGACCAGGTAGTCAGGCGCCGCCGCGCGCAGCGCCGCGACGACTGCGCGATCGTTGACCCGCTTCGGCCGCAGGACCGGTACGCCGAGCCAGCGTGCACGATCGGCGATGTCCGCTGGATCGGGCTCGCCGACGTAGTAGTCGCAAAGCCGCCCTTCAGGGCTGGTGACGACCGCCACAACATCGATATCGGGATGAATGGCCAGGTCTTCGAAGAACGGCATCCCGAATTTGGAGTTGATCTCGGAAAACAAGACCACCCGCCTGGTCTGGCTCATTCAGCCCACCATGCCTTCTCGACCGTTTTAGCTGTCCATGTGAGTGAGTCGAAGACGGCATAACCAGGCTGGACGGGGAGCGGCGTCTTGCCGGGGATGTCCATGATCTCCTGGGCCAGTCGCTCGGTGAGAATTCCTTCCGCCAGAGGCGGGCACGCGCCGAATATCGGCATCCGCTGCATGCCGACGAACCACTCATCAAGCGTCTTGGCACTGGGATAGTCGGGCACCTCCGGCATGATCCGCTCCATCAGCCGGCGAGTAAAATCCGGCGTGATGGGAGCATCCTCGTCGATCCCGTAGACCTCTTCGATGGGCATCCAATCGTGCGTATAGGTGAAGACGAACACCTTGTGCCCGACGGTGGGGATCTTGAGCATCAGCGGCACTGGCGGCTAGCGCGAAACGCCCTGTGCAGCGCATAGCGGTTCTTGACCTGCCAAAACTCCATCTGATCCATGACGTAGTCACACCCGTCCATAAAGTCCTGTGCGTTTTTGGGAGTGATGCCGTCGGGATACACGTCGATGTCCACGTCGCGGCTCAGTTCGAACGCCTGCTCAGCCACCACTTCCGCCTTGTTGCGGCCGACGTTGTCCAGCGAGGCTCCCAGTTGGCGCTGGATATTGGTCACATCAAAGTCGTCCGGGTCCGCGAGTTTCAGATGCCGGGCACCCATCCGGACAAGCCGCGTCGCCACTGCGCCACCGATGCCTCCGGTTCCCGCGATCCCGATGGTTGTTTCCCGCAGCTTCGCCTGCCGTTTACGCTGCTCGACTTCGGTGTCGCCGAGCCACCCTAGGTTTCGGTCAACGCGCTCCCAGTAAAGCTTGTCCTCATATTCACCCCGGTACTCCATAACGTTTTTTGCCATGATCTTGTCTGCCCCTTCTTATGCCCTCGCGACCCCTTGCCTTTTTTCCAGCTGGGACGTTAGCCGGTAAACTGTCCGGCGTGGACCGAACAATGGCGGAAGGACCCGATATAGCTGTTATCGCCGGGTTGCTCGGTGACGCGTCGAGGATGGCGATGGTCGCAGCGCTGGCGGGCGGATTGCGCCTGCCCGGCAGCGAACTTGCCCGGCGAGCGGGCGTTTCGCGCTCGACGGCGAGTGAGCATCTGGCGCGGCTCACCGAGCACAGTCTTGTGGTCGCGGAAAAGTGCGGGCGGCACACCTACTACAGCCTCGCGGACGGCAAGTCGCCGAGGTGGTGGAGTCGCTGGCCGCCATATCACCGCCCAGGCCGCCGACTTCCCTGCGCTCGGTCCACCGGCAACAGGCCCTTGGCCACGCGCGGCTGTGCTATGACCACCTTGCCGGCGATGTCGGCGTGGCGCTCACCGAAGCGCTCAAGAACCGTGGACTGATCCGCCAGGAAGGAGACAGCGGGCTCACCGTTGACCGCCAGGCCTGGGACCGCACCGAACCCCTCGGCATCACCTGCACGGCGCTGCCGACCGGCCGGCGTCTGCTGGCGCGTGCCTGCGTGGACTGGACGGCCCGCCGCCACCACTTGGCGGGCGCGCTGGGCGCCGCCGTCACGCAAGCGATGTTCACCAAGGGCTGGATCCAGCGGATCAAGCAAGGCGAGCGTGCCGTCCGCATCACCGAGGACGGGCGCAACGGACTGTCGGCCCACCTTGGCATCGACGTGCAGCTTCTGCAGACAGCGGCGCATCAGTAGCGGCATCGATCCGGGTCTGCCGCACGGGCTGGTTAGGCCGAAGTTACGGGTGCTGAGGTTTGGGTTGGACCCCCCGGAACCCGCGTTACGGTCCCAGCCGCACCACCGGCCGCCCGCCCGAGCCTCCGGCCCGGGACTCGCTGGCGGTTAGCGATCCGTCCGGTCGCGCAGGCCGGGGGCCAGGGCCAGGGTCACCGCCACCGACATCGCGGCCAGGATCGTCATGGCCAGCGCGGGGGAGGTGAGCTGGGCCACCAGGCCGGCCAGGGCGGCCCCCAGGCCCTGCATGGTGAGCATGCCGGAGGAGTGCAGGCCCAGGGCGTGGCCGCTCAGATCTTCGGGGGTGAGGGCCATCAGCCGCTGCTGGAGCATCAGGGTGGCCGAATACCCCACCGAGGCCAGCACGATCGCCGCCACCGCCAGCGGCAGCGCCGGGTGCAGGGCGAAGATCAGGTAGGGCCCGGCCAGCAGCAGGCGGAGCGGGGCCCCGAGCCGGGGCCGCCACCGCTCCGGCCAGACCCGCCCGGCCAGCGTGTCGCCGGCCAGCATCCCGGCCGCGGCGCAGCTGAACAGCAGGCCGGCGTGCCGGGGCGCGTACGGGATGTACAGCGACTCGCAGCCCACGATCAGGCCGTTCGGGACCCACAGGGCCAGGTAGACGTACCGGCGGGCCGGGCTGGACCACAGCCGCCGGTTGTTCCGCCAGGTCTGCCGGACCGAGGGCCGGCCGCTGGCCCGGGGCTTCCGGCGGCTCAGCCCGAACCGGGCCAGCACCGCCGCGGCCAGCGACAGGCCCGCGCCCACCAGCAGCGTGCCCCGGGCCGACAGCACGGCCAGCAGCACCCCGCCCACGGCGTAGCCGCAGATCTGCATGACCCCCACGGCCATGTTGAACACCGAGCGCCCGAGCAGGTAGCCGCCGCGGGGCAGGATCTCGTTGAGCAGCCCGTAGAGCGCTCCGCCGCTGACCGAGCCGATCGTGCCCGCCGCCAGCACGATGGCGAAGATGGCCGCCACCGGCAGGCCGGGGATGGCCTCGGCCGCGGCGGCCAGCCCGGACACCGTGGCCAGCCCGGCCAGGGTGGCTCGCGGCGGCAGCCGGTCGGCCGCCGACAGCAGGGCCGCCGCCCCGGCCGCCTGGGCCAGCGCCGGGCCGAACATGGCCAGCGCCGACAGCAGCGGGGACCGGGTCGCCGAGTAGACCAGGGTGCCCAGGGCCAGCCCGGCCGCGGTCTGCGCGGCGATCTGCACCGAGGCCGTCACGAACAGCGGGGCGAACTCGCGGGTCCGGAACAACTCGGTGTACGTGCGCATGCCTGGAGTGTCGGAGACCGCTCGCGGGCGCGTTATTGTTTCGCCGGGAGGCGAAACGTGGGCTGGTGGCAGGTCAGCGCGGACACCCTGGCCGGGAGCCGGTTCGTGCCGTCGCCGCTGGCCGAGACCACGGCCGCGCTGATCGTGCTGCACCGGAACCGGGCCGCCCACCCGGGCGAGCGGGCCTGGCTGGACACGCACCGGGCCGCCTGGCGGGCCCGGCTGGCCGCCGACCCGGCCGCCGCGCTGCTGCTCGAGACCGGGGTCCGGCCCCGCTGGATCGCGGGCTTGTTCACGATTCCCCCGGCCCTGGCCGGCCGGGGTGAGCCCGGTTTCGGGACCGAACTGACTCAGCTCCGGGCCTGCGGGAACCAGCTCACCCGGGACGCCCTGGCCGCGGAGCTGGACGCGCCGCTGCCCGCCGCCCTCGACGGCCAGGACCTGCCGGGGCTGGCGGCGGACCTGCTGGCCTGGGTGTGGGACCAGACCGTCCGGCCCACCTGGCCCCGGCGGCGCCGGATCATCGAGGCCGACATCGTGGCCCGCACGGCCCGGCTGGGACGGGACGGCTGGGCCGGTGCCCTGGACCGGCTGCGGCCCGGCACCCGCTGGCTGGGGGAGGGGCGGCTGCAGATCAACGCCCTGGACTACCCGCCCCGGCAGATCGCCGGCGCCCAGCTGCTGTTCGTCCCGGTCACCCCGTCCTGTGGCTGGGTGTCCTGGGAGGAGCCGCACCGGTACGCGCTGGTCTATCCCTGCTCGGGGGTGCTGGCCGGGGACGCGCCGCCGGTCCCGGACGCGCTCAGTGTCCTGCTGGGTCCGGCCCGGGCCCAGGTGCTGGTGCTGCTGGGCACCCCGCTGAGCACCACCCAGCTGACCGCCCTGACCGGCCAGGGCCTGGGCTCGGTCGGCCGCCACCTGAAGGTGCTGCTGGACGCCCGCCTGGTCCAGCGCCGCCGGTCCGGCCGCTCAGTTCTCTACACCCGTACCGAAGCCGGCCACGCGCTCATCCACGCCCAGCAGGGGCAAGGCGCCCAGCAGAGCCTTGACGGCACCACAGCGGGTTATGGCGAGTCGGCCTAACCGGCCCAGCGAGCCCGGGCCGGAGGTCCGGGCGAACGGCCGGTACTACGGCGAAGTACCACCGCGCGGGCGCGAAGCGCACCGGGGGGTTCAGGGGGGTCGTCCCACCCCGAATGGGAAATCTCGACCCCAGGCCGCAGGCTAATAATCGAACAAGCGATGCAGCTTTGAACGGCTCTCCGTCACTGTAGCTTACGCAGCCAGCAAGGACCACCCTGAGCACCGCCGGGACGAGCACCGCCGCACTAGTACCCGGTCCCGCCGTCTGGCACGGAACAGCACCAACCGTGTGGATGACCCATCCACCCGGCCCACGCCGCACCAGGCAGCCGCCGCAACCCCGGCACCGCACCCGTCAAGTTTCTGCCGCGTCTAGCGGATGGCCTGGACGGCACAAGTGCTGGCGGCCATCTGGATCTGACCGCTGGAGGCTACAAAGAAGACACCATGGCCATGAGTCCTGAACTTCGTGTGTGTCAACTCGACTGCTAATCGGAGGTCCTTGGCATCGTGTGCTACTCCTTCGGCTCCTCGCCGATGCCCACACTCAGTTTCTTGGGCGGTGTCGTAGGTAAGCAGGGTGACCTTGCGAGCCGCAAGCGGTTCAACTGTCACGGCTCGATCAACGATCTCATCATCGTTGATCGGCAGGCGTACGTGTCCGGGAGGATCAAGGAGCAGATCGACGGTTACTTCCCCCCGGGGGATACCGCCGGTGTTCAGCGCTGAGAAGTCGTCGGACCGCAGGCGTGCCGGGCGAGTAAAGCTCTTGAACAAGCCGTCGAGCAGGCCCAGGGTGTGACCGGCACGCCATAGGACGTGGCGGTTCTTGCTCTCCTTGAGCCGATCAAGCTCATCCACAATGACGATCGGCACCAACACGGTGATCGGCGCTCCGCGGGCCGGACGGCTCTGAAAAGTCCGCGTCTTCAAGCTTGGCGTCATGCTGGATGTAGAAACTGGTATCGGGCATGATGAACTGCCCGAGTCCCGACCACCGGCTGATCTGTTCCTCCAGGGCAGCGACGGCCGACTCAAAGGCTGTGACCCGCTCCTGCAACTGGGTTCTCACCATGCCGTTGACAACGCGCTGTACCGCTGTGTCGTCTCTGGTCATAATGCCCATTCCGTCAAGCAGCAGCTCATACCGCTTGGTAAACACCAGCCGGTCAAGGTCTTCGCCACTGACCAAGGTGCCCAGCCTCCCCGCCGCCTCATCGGCCCACTGAAGGTAGGCGAGCAGACGTTGGTATGCGCCGCCAGGCGTGCCGCCGGTCCACAAATTAGAGACATCGGTATGCACGGAACGCAGGGTGTCGCGCAGATACCGCCGATCAACGCCGGGCCGGGAGTAACCAACACTCGTCATACTCTGGCAGGCTGCGGCCGCGCCTAGAACGACCACCACACCTTTAGAACGGTGGCTCGTCGGAGAAACCGCCCGCACTCGGCCAGGCCGCCGTCGGCAACGGCAGGTGGTAACGACGTAAAGATTCAGGATGTCGTCGCGATCCATAAACATGATCTGACTGCGCTTAGGTCATCTAGACGTTGCCGAGCCAGTGCGCGCTGCTTCGGTGATCTCTCCACCAGCCACGATGAAAGCGTGGTCCACCAACACGCGCTTGCCGATCTCGGGATCAAAGATCTCATGGCCCAACATCATCAGCACCTGCTGATAGATCTCCCTGATGTTGGCTTGCTGCCCCGCACATGCACGAAGCGTCAAGCTTTCCCTTCTCGGCTTGAATCCCGAAGTACAGCCGGTGCTGCGTCGGCAAGGTGTAGCGCATCCAAACGTCCTTGCCGTACTCCAGCGCCTTGTCCTTGTGTCCGGCCGGCGTGATGCGGTGATAGCCAAGCTGGCGGAACAGCGGCAGCAAAACCTCCTCGATCAGCTCGTCTTCCGACGCCGTCGCAAGGTAGCTGCCAGCTGCTCGCGCCGCTCGACCTCGGCTGGTGAGAACGGCCGGTGCGGATTCGGCCCCGGCATCGCTACGGTGTTCGTGGCCATGTGGCGCAGGTAGCACTGCCTGTCTTCGGCGTAGAACGCTTCGAAGCCTTCGCGCGCCAGCGCGGCGTTGAGCATCTCCAAGGCGCCGGGCCGGTCGTGCCCCTCGTTGAGGCGTCTTCCTGATCCATCAGCGCCCGATGACGCGGGCGAAGGTGTCCGGCGGCGTGTTGGCGTCCGGGGCGGCTCGGTCAAGATGGCCTTCAGGTTTCAGCCACCCACCATGCCCGCGTCGATCCGTCGTGAGAGTAGTCCGTCTCGCTCTCCTCGAAGAACTCTGTCAGGTAGCTGCTGCTGCGGTACAGGAAGAAGTTTTCGGCCGCCTCATAGTTGCCGCAGATCATGTCTGCAAGCTGGTTGAGCGTGCGCCGCTTCAACTCCACTGCTCTCCCGTGCCGACCGTGGCTAATACTGGCTCACCTTCGTCGGCACGATGCCGCAGCGCTCACAACTGGGCGGCCACCTCGCCCACGATGTTGTCGTCATAAGGGCCGTCCTGCATGATCACCTGGGTGTCGTAGTAGACCCGCAGTTCCCTGCACGCAGTAATGAACTCCGCGAGCGGACGAGCGACGCCGCCCATGCTGCCCCCCGTTACACGCACCCCAGCAAGTTCTCTCGCCTGGTCAACGAAGATGGACAGAGCAACCTATTCACGAGCCGAATTAGTTCACTCTCGAAGTAGGGAAAATATGGAATCAGCGACCGGTAAAGATTCTCAGTCTTCAAGGCCTTGTGCACTGTCCACTCATGCCAGTTTGCAAGCCGGAATCCGTCGGCTCCGAAGATTATCAGGCTCGACTCTTCCGTATTTGAGAGATCTTGGAGCCTGAGATTGAATAGTTCGACCTGACCCGCATCCGCCAGATCCGCAAACTCACCAGACTTCAAGCCCAGCTCGCTCGTCATGCGCAATCCAATCGCACATAGCCGTCCTATTACCTGGCCTGCACCCTCTAGGACCCGCTCCCGGTCGCGAAGGCGCGGAAGGATCACGACGAGCAAGTTGAAGACCCAAGCCCCAACGTAGGCAATCGCCAGGTCATAGACGATATCGCCAAGCGCGGCCCCACCCGGAACAGCTCAGGAACCGATAGCAGAGCAGGCGTGCGACGCTGCAGATCTCAGCCAGCATGAACAGTGCGGTCATAAGCGGCTGCTTCTCTAGCTCACGCCAGGTTGCTCTGATCCGGTTCACTCCCATAATTCTGCCATGATTCCGTAAGCGCAGCCAGAGCTCTCTAAGTTATGCCCACGGCTGACCTGCAAAACGCACTACTAGCGCTCACGCATGACGTGTCCATAGACACGCCGCTGCCTTGCGGGCCAATTATCGCACCTATCGGCTGATATTTACGGAATTATCCGTTTTACCCTGACGACGAGGCGACGGCGTGGGAGGTATTGGCGAGCAACCCGACGACTACGGCGATTGCAACGACGGCAGCAAGAAGGCCGATGAGCGGCTGGTTGAGCTTGAGTCGTCAAAGGCTCACCCCCCCCCCCCCCCCCAAAAAAAAAAAAAAAAAAAAAAAAAAAAAAAAAAAAAAAAAAAAAAAAAAAAAAAAAAAAAAAAAAAAAAAAAAAAAAAAAAAAAAAAAAAAAAAAAAAAAAAAAAAAAAAAAAAAAAAAAAAAAAAAAAAAAAAAAAAAAAAAAAAAAAAAAAAAAACTAGTGTCCTGAGTCATTGAAGAATTTGCAGTTGTAGCTTAGCTTGTGCCGAGCCCAAGCTATTCCGCTGTTCTGTCTATGCTGAGCGCGCTCGCTATAGCTTTGTCTCGTAAGCACCGCTCAACCGCTGGCTAGCGGGCGCGTCGTGCTAACCTGCGCGAAGCGTTGCGCCGCTACCCGGTCGCCGCTCGACCGGGCTGTCGCGGGACATCGTGCGCAAGTGGCGGGGCCGGTTCATCGGCGCCGGCTGGAGGGCCTCGGTGATGACCCGCGGCCCGGAGCACCCGGAAGATCACTGATGAGCAGGTCGAGCTGCTCGTCACGCGACGCTCACGAGAAGGGCCGCGGGCAGGACACACACTGGTCGACCCGGTCGATGGCCGCAGAGACCGGCCTGTCCCAGTCGTCGGTCTCGCGGATCTGGCGGGCGTTCGGCCTCAAGCCGCACCTCGTGCAGACGTGGAAGCTGAGCACCGACCCGCAGTTCATCGACAAGGTCCGCGACGTCGTCGGCCTCTACCTGTCGCCCGCCGGAGAACGCCCTGGTCCTGTGCGTGGATGAGAAGTCGCAGATCCAGGCCCTGGACCGGACCGCGCCCTGCCTGCCGATCTTGCCCACGACCCCGGCCCGGATGACTCACGACTACGTCCGCCACGGCACGACCAGCCTGTTCGCCGCCCTCGACATCGCCAGCGGCTCGGTCATCGCCCAGCCCTACCGGCGGCACCGCCACCAGGAGTTCCTGCGGTTCCTCAAGCTCATCGACACCGCCGTCCCGGAGGGCTGGAGCTGCATCTGGTCCTGGACAACTACGCCACCCACAAGACCCCCGCGATCAAGCAGTGGCTGCTGCGCCACCCCCGCTTCCACCTGCATTTCACGCCCACCAGCTCCTCGTGGATGAACCTGGTCGAGCGCTGGTTCGCCGAGCTCACCAACCGCAAGCTCCGCCGCTCGGCGCACCGCAGCGTCACCGAACTCGAAGCCGACATCCGCAAGTGGATCAACGAGTGGAACAAGGACCCGAAGCCGTTCGTGTGGACCAAGACCGCCGACGAGATCCTCCACACCCTCGCCGCCTACTGCCGACGCATCAACGACTCAGGACACTAGAGGCGAAAAAAAAAAAAAAAAAAAAAAAAAAAAAAAAAAAAAAAAAAAAAAAAAAAAAAAAAAAAAAAAAAAAAAAAAAAAATTTTTTTTTTTTTTTTTTTTTTTTTTTTTTTTTTTTTTTTTTTTTTTTTTTTTTTTTTTTTTTTTTTTTTTTTTTTTTTTTTTTTTTTTTTTTTTTAAAACCTACGTAGCCGGCCTTGGACGAACAAGACCGTTCCAGGCCGAACCGGCGCTAATCAGGGGCTATCCGGCACAAACGTGCTTGCGGTAGTGGTAAAATATTATTTTTTTTTTTTTTTTTTTTTTTTTTTTTTTTTTTTTTTTTTTTTTTTTTTTTTTTTTTTTTTTTTTTTTTTTTTTTTTTTTTTTTTTTTTTTTTTTTTTTTTTTTTTTTTTTTTTTTTTTTTTTTTTTTTTTTTTTTTTTTTTTTTTTTTTTTTTTTTTTTTTTTTTTTTTTTTTTTTTTTTTTTTTTTTTTTTTTTTTTTTTTTTTTTTTTTTTTTTTTTTTTTTTTTTTTTTTTTTTTTTTTTTTTTTTTTTTTTTTTTTTTTTTTTTTTTTTTTTTTTTTTTTTTTTTTTTTTTTTTTTTTTTTTTTTTTTTTTTTTTTTTTTTTTTTTTTTTTTTTTTTTTTTTTTTTTTTTTTTTTTTTTTTTTTTTTTTTTTTTTTTTTTTTTTTTTTTTTTTTTTTTTTTTTTTTTTTTTTTTTTTTTTTTTTTTTTTTTTTTTTTTTTTTTTTTTTTTTTTTTTTTTTTTTTTTTTTTTTTTTTTTTTTTTTTTTTTTTTTTTTTTTTTTTTTTTTTTTTTTTTTTTTTTTTTTTTTTTTTTTTTTTTTTTTTTTTTTTTTTTTTTTTTTTTTTTTTTTTTTTTTTTTTTTTTTTAAAAAAAAAAAAAAAAAAAAAAAAAAAAAAAAAAAAAAAAAAAAAAAAAAAAAAAAAAAAAAAAAAAAAAAAAAAAAAAAAAAAAAAAAAAAAAAAAAAAAAAAAAAAAAAAAAAAAAAAAAAAAAAAAAAAAAAAAAAAAAAAAAAAAAAAAAAAAAAAAAAAAAAAAAAAAAAAAAAAAAAAAAAAAAAAAAAAAAAAAAAAAAAAAAAAAAAAAAAAAAAAAAAAAAAAAAAAAAAAAAAAAAAAAAAAAAAAAAAAAAAAAAAAAAAAAAAAAAAAAAAAAAAAAAAAAAAAAAAAAAAAAAAAAAAAAAAAAAAAAAAAAAAAAAAAAAAAAAAAAAAAAAAAAAAAAAAAAAAAAAAAAAAAAAAAAAAAAAAAAAAAAAAAAAAAAAAAAAAAAAAAAAAAAAAAAAAAAAAAAAAAAAAAAAAAAAAAAAAAAAAAAAAAAAAAAAAAAAAAAAAAAAAAAAAAAAAAAAAAAAAAAAAAAAAAAAAAAAAAAAAAAAAAAAAAAAAAAAAAAAAAAAAAAAAAAAAAAAAAAAAAAAAAAAAAAAAAAAAAAAAAAAAAATTTTTTTTTTTTTTTTTTTTTTTTTTTTTTTTTTTTTTTTTTTTTTTTTTTTTTTTTTTTTTTTTTTTTTTTTTTTTTTTTTTTTTTTTTTTTTTTTTTTTTTTTTTTTTTTTTTTTTTTTTTTTTTTTTTTTTTTTTTTTTTTTTTTTTTTTTTTTTTTCAGGGATTCCTTTTTTGGGCGATCAGGTTTTTTTTTTTTTTTTTTTTTTTTTTTTTTTTTTTTTTTTTTTTTTTTTTTTTTTTTTTTTTTTTTTTTTTTTTTTTTTTTTTTTTTTTTTTTTTTTTTTTTTTTTTTTTTTTTTTTTTTTTTTTTTTTTTTTTTTTTTTTTTTTTTTTTTTTTTTTTTTTTTTTTTTTTTTTTTTTTTTTTTTTTTTTTTTTTTTTTTTTTTTTTTTTTTTTTTTTTTTTTTTTTTTTTTTTTTTTTTTTTTTTTTTTTTTTTTTTTTTTTTTTTTTTTTTTTTTTTTTTTTTTTTTTTTTTTTTTTTTTTTTTTTTTTTTTTTTTTTTTTTTTTTTTTTTTTTTTTTTTTTTTTTTTTTTTTTTTTTTTTTTTTTTTTTTTTTTTTTTTTTTTTTTTTTTTTTTTTTTTTTTTTTTTTTTTTTTTTTTTTTTTTTTTTTTTTTTTTTTTTTTTTTTTTTTTTTTTTTTTTTTTTTTTTTTTTTTTTTTTTTTTTTTTTTTTTTTTTTTTTTTTTTTTTTTTTTTTTTTTTTTTTTTTTTTTTTTTTTTTTTTTTTTTTTTTTTTTTTTTTTTTTATATTATATTTTTCCTAGCATCCTGCGCGCCCGGTGTCATCGAAAGCCGGTCGAGAAGTGCAGCAATCTCATCCGGTGCTTCAGGAATGTCAGCCGCCTCGCTTGCGTCCGGAACCGCCAGAGCTGCGGGAGTGACAATTTCCCAGGTAGAGAAAAGCTTGCGCCCTTCAGGAGTCGCGCTCTGCTTCCGGCCGCCAAGCCATTCAATGAGGCCCAGGACTTCCAGCCACGTCATCCGGAGCCGCGTGTTGCCGACGGTCTTCCAGTCGAGGGAATACGACTCGACCAGTTTGGAATTGGCCTCCTCAACTGTCAGGGGTTCGCGCACAAGGAGGCCGAGAGCTTCCGCGAATAGCCGGTACCGATCAGCCATCAGGGATCCGAGGCGTGAACGTGACGGTCTGCGAGCAGTTCGGCACCATCGGCGGTCAGGTCAAGAGCGCCCTTCTGAGTCTGGCGAGCCCCATGGTGCGCAGGGCGGACGAGTAGTCCCGCCAAGTCCTCGACGACTCACTGTGCGAAAGCACCGGACGCGCGTCGGGATCGACCGCTTCACCATCGGAGATCTTCTGGACGAGTTCTAGGGTGAGCGGGAACATCTGGTCTTTCGCGCACTGGAGATTCGGGGCAGCTGAGAACTGCCGAATCCACCTGCTTCGCTGCTTTGCCAGCGTAGCCGGATCTGAAGATGCGGTCCGCTGGCTGCCGTCGCCTGCGTCGAAGAGAAGGCCTTCCGTCACTTCAATCCCCACTCTCGGGCGATGCCAGATGTTCCTGAACGGATCAACAAGTCGATGTCCGAGTTTTTTGATCACAGATCATGCGACCCTCTGAGAGAGTAGAGCTTAGGGGCGACAGTTTCGTGTCACGCTCACTTAAGGGAACGGCAAAACCGCATCCATACAGCCCGAAGCAGTGCAAGAACCAGCCGAGCCGAGCGGCTCAACCAAAGATCACGGCTGCCTTGATGCCCGCGCAGATCGGCGGTTGCCTGCGCTCCTATACCATCAGTGGCAGTCACGCCAAGTAATCGCGTTAGCTGCCACCGGAAAACTCGTATGGCCGTTGCTGGGCAGATTCAGCTGGCGTCTCACACGAGCATGCTGGCCGCACGCGGGCCACCTGCCGCCCCCCGACCGCATATGGCCCCGGTGCGGGACCATACGAGCAGCGGCTGCGCCGCTGGCCTGGCTGGCTGCCGTTCAACCCGCTCCGTACCCGCTTCCTGACCTCACCCCCTCTTCGAGCGGCCGAGGTCATTAAGCGCTCCACAGAACGGCAGCCAGCCAGGTAAAGCACTGAAAAAACGAAGAACATAAAGAACAAGATCAAGGTCAAGTACGGGTCCGACACGTGGGCGCTCCGCGAAAGCTGTCCGCAGACGGCGTCCTGGGCGCGGCGGCGGACGGCGAGAGAGGGCGTCTTCAGATGTGAAGAGGCCCCCTCGCGCGTGAGCGGATAAGCGAGTAGCCGGTTAAGACTCGTCCGCCGCGCTGATACGGTGCGCGAAAGCACGCCAGGTGGCCGCGCCAAAGGCCAGCCGCGGCCCGTCCTGGTTCTTGCTGTCACGGACGAGCACGGCCGACAGGCTGTTCGCTACCTCGACGCAGTTGCCGCCGTTGTTGCTGTGGGTGCTTTTCCGCCATGCGGCGCGGGGCGATGGCAGGCGTCCGTGGCGGTCATCCCGCACCTCCCTCGGTCGGTTTCATTCCCGGAGTCGTCTGCCACACGCGCGATCAGGCGCCGGGATTCCTCCGGTGTCGAGCGCTTTGGCGATCAGGTGGCTGAACATCCGGGTGTACCGGTCGATCTCAGGTTCTTCTTCCAGGTAAAGGCTACCGGCCTGGTTCTCCAGGTAGACCACGTCGGGGTCGGCGGCCTCGGGGAAGCCCAGGATGCTGAAGGCTCCGTCCATCGCGGGGTGCGCCCCGGCGCTGAACGGGAGCACCTGGACCTTGACGTGCGCCAGCTTCGGCCTTCTCGGCGATGTGCTCGAGCTGTTCGCGCATCGCCCGGGGCCGCCGACGACGCGGCGGATAGACGGCCTCGTTCAGCACGGCCCAGTATTCGGGCGGGTCGTCCCCGGTCAGCCGTTCCTGGCGGGCGAGCCGGACCTCGATCTTGCGGTCGACCTCATCGTCGCTGCCGCGAGCCGGGCGGCGTGAGGAACGCCCGGTAGTAATCGGCGGTCTGCAGCAGGCCGGGCACGAGCTCAGCGGCGTACTCGCTGGATTCTGGCGCCTCGGCTTCCAGGCCGACGTAGACCTGGAACCAGTCGGGGATGGCGTCGCCGTAGGGCTGCCACCAGCCGCGTTCCCTGGCTTGGCGGGCCAGGGTGAGCAGGGCCTCGCGTTCGTCGCCCTGGACGTCGTAGATGTCGAGCAGGAGCCGCAGGTCGGTGGGGCGGACGCTGCGGTCGCCGGTCTCCCAGCGGGAGATGGTCGGGGCCTCGATGTCGCCGCCGCTGCGCTCCTGGACCTGCTCGATCGTCAGGCCGCGCTCCTCGCGCAAGCGGCGCAGCTCGTAGCGCAGCCTGCGGCGGCGCACGGTGGGGCTGGGCCGGACCGGCATCACAGGCACTCCGATTTTGGTAATTTACCAAACGTTACTTGTCAATGGATTCTAGGCTACGGCATACTTCCGAAGAGCATGACAGTCATCGGCAAGCAACCGTTACCGCAACATGCCGATAGGCCGACAACAAACGCGCCCAGCTCAGGAGGACAGCAATGCCTGACCACGCCACCCTGCCCGGCCGGCACCAGCCACCCAGTGGCGTTTCTGCGAGGCGGCGTTCTTAGGCCGGGACAATCAGGTCGGCCAGGCCCGGGCGCTGCTGGCTGCTTTCCTGCACGCGAGCCCGGCGCCGACACCGCGGTCCTGCTGGCCAGTGAACTCGCGCCAACGCAGTCAGCCATTCAGCCAGCGCCAGCCGGGCACTTCACCGTCCGGGCCCACCTACCGGCACAGCATACACGCCAGGTAGAAGACCAGGGGTCCGGCTCGGACGGGAACCTGTCTGCTACCGGCGCCCCGCACGGCCTGTTCCTGCTGCGGGCCCTGTCCACCACCTGCGGTACTCATCACGGCCCGGCCGGCTGGGTCACCTGGTTCACCCTGGCCACCGGGCCGCCACCGGGCTAGTTCCAGCCCTGACAGCACAGGGCCGGGCGTCTCTCGGCAAAGACCCGCCCGGCCCCGCCGCCTCCCCTCCCAATTTCAGGAAGGCCACCCCAGTATGCCCATCCCCGCCCCTGGCCGCCATTGGCGTGCCTCGCCCCAACGACCCCCGGCACCGACGGCACCGCTGACCCGCCAGACACCTCCCGCCCCAACATCGCCCGCGCCTACGACTACCTGCTCGGCGGTAAAGACAATTTCGCTGCCTACCGGGACCTGGCCGAAAAGCTGCTGGCCATCTACCCCGGCACCCGGCAGATGGTCCGCGAGAACCGCCGGTTCCTGGTCCGCGCCCTGGACTACGTGCTCGCCCAGGCCATCAGCCAGTACGTGGACCTGGGTGCCGGCCTGCCCACCGTCCCCGCGGTACAACATCGTGCGCCTGTTTCGACAACTCCGCCCTGGTCGTCTACGTCGACAACGACCCAGTGGTCATCAACCATCTGCGGGCGCTGGCCTGCTACCGCCGACCCGCATGTCCACGCCATCAATGCCGACGTCGCCGTCCCGCCACCGTGCTGACCGGCCCGCGCCGCCGGGATCGACCTCGAGCAGCCGGTCTGCCTGATCCTGGCCATGGTCCTGCACTTCTACAACGCCACCACCGCCCGCGACCTGGTCACCGAGTACGTGGACGAGCTGGCCCCCGGCTCGCACGTGATCATCACCGTCGGCGCCGGCGACCCCGCCATCGCGGACCAGATCACCCGCACCTACCACGCCGCACCGCTCCACAACCACACCCGCGACCAGGTGGCGAGCTTCTTCACCGGCCTGAACCTCGCCAGCCCCGGCATCACCGACGCCCGCGCCTGGCAACCCGGCTCGCGTACCCCCGCTCCCTTCTACAACCGCGCCGGGCAGATTCTGGCTGGCGTCGCAGTCAAGCCATGACCACGCCCCCAGCGCCGCTCATACGGACCACTCGCCGCTTTCGCGGCATTTTTGTTTACCGTGGCCGGTCAGCGCCTCGCCGTACTCCGGTTCCCGCTCCGGTCCCGGCCCGCGCATGCCCGCACCGCCGTCACCGCTGCCGCCTTCTCCCTGCTGGCGGGCGTGTGCTGCCGAAGTCATTGCCGAAGAAAGACTCGTTCCGGTGACCGTCAACAGGGCCGTCCGGCTACAACGGCAGCCATGCCTGCCGCACCAGCCACCCACCCGGCCCGCGCCGCGCCGACGCCGGGACGATCAAGCTCACCGACCGCGACATCACCGGCCTGACCCTGCTCGGCGACCAGTACGGCGCCCCCGTTGACCTGCTCGCCGACGCCCTCGGCGTGCGGGAGGAACGGCTGCGGGGCATCTTCGCCCGCTGGCGACGCGCCGGCTGGGTCGACACCGGCGCCCTGGGCAAAGGCCCCGCCTGGTGCTGGCTCGACCCCGGCCGGGATGCGGCTGCTCGGCCTGCCCTATGCCGCCAAGGAACCCTCGGTGACCCGGCTCGCCCACATCCGCGCCGTCCTGGCCGTCCGGCTCTGGCTCCAAGTCCGGGGAGGCCTACCAGGAGGGGCGGGCGTGGTGGCGCAGCGAACGCCGCATCCGCGCCGCCGCCGGCGGCCAGGTCGGCATCGCCCACGTCCCCGACGCCGAAATCCACTGGCCCTCCCTGGACGGCTCACCCTACGCCGGGCAGATCTGGGCCATCGAAGCCGAACTGACCCCCAAACCACTGGCCCGCACGTCGGGATCATGCGGGGCATGCTGGCCCGCACCAGCGACTACGGGCCCGCCGAACCCGCCAAGCTGGACCCCGCTACGCCCAGATCGTCTACCTGGTCGCCCCGGCCGCCATCTCGATCGTCACCCGCTCCATCGGCGCGCTTCCCGCCAGAGTTGCAGCAGCGGATGGTCGCCCGCGACCTGCCCCCCGGCGCCCTGCGGTGAGCATCTGGGGCTGGCTGAAACTCACCCTCGCCATCTGGCTGTTCCGCCAGCTCCTCAAGCTGACCGGCTGGCTGCTCGTGGCCGCCGTCGCCGTCGCCGCCTGGCCCGTCACCGTCGTCGCCGCCATCGGGTATGGGGCGGCGTGGCTGCGGGGCTGGCCCCCGGCCCGGCTGTGGCACGCGGCGGCCTGGTCGCTGCCGATGACCGCCGTCTACTTCACCGGCCAGGGCCTGCGGCTGCGCTCCTGGCCCGCGGTCGCCCTGGCCCCGGTCAACGACTGGGCCGATGCGTGGCGGCTGCTCGCCGCCCACGCGATCCTGCGGGCCGGGCTGCTGGTCGCCCCGGTGGCGGTCCCGGCCGGACTGGCGCTCGGCGGGGTGTGGTGGGCGTGGCGGATCTACGCCGTCACCACCGGCCTGGCCGGGCAGACCGCCTCGGCCCCGGTCTGGTTCGACGAACGCCAGTGGCGCCACCAGGTCCGCTCCGCCCGCGGCCGGGCCGCCGCCCCCGGCACGGTGCCGCTGCTGACCGGCCGGGGCCTGGTCGCGGTCGGCGCGACCATCCGCGCCATCGGCCACCGCTGGCGGCCCGTGCTGGCCGTCCCGGCCCGCTCGTTCTCCCGCCATTCGGTGATCATCGGCTCCTCCGGGTCGGGGAAGACGAACCTGATGATGCGGCTGTGGGCCGGCTGGTACGCCGCCACCCTCGCCACCCACACCCGCCAGCAGGGGGACCGGCCGCTGCTCGTGGTCCTGGACTGCAAGGGCGGCCCGGACGCCCGGGTCAAAGCCGACGGACCCGCCGCCTCCTGCACGGGGTCGGCGCCCGCCGGGTCGCGATCTGGCCCGATGAGGCCCGGCTGTGCTTGTGGGACCTGCCGCCCCGCGACCTCGGGGTGCTGCTGCTGCAGATGGTCGAGACCGGCACCGGGGCCGCCGCCTACTACACCGACGTGATGCAGACCGTGGTCAACCTGGCCCTGGCCGCCCCCGGCGGCCCACCCGCCGACGCGGCCAGCTTCCTGAACCGGCTCGACAGCCAATGGCTCGAATCGGCCTACGGCGACGGCGCCCACGAAGCGGCCATGATCCGCATCCGCGCCGCCCGCCCCCACCTGGGCGACATCGCAGCTCCGCTACGAAACCCTGCTCACCCGCCTCGGCCCCGCCCTTGACGGGCCCGGCACCCTCACGGCGCTGATGTCTGGTACTGCATCCTGGAAGGCACCCGCGAGCAATCGGTGGCCGAAGCCCAGGCGATGGCGCTGACCGAACTGGTCGCCCACGCCGCCACCGACCCAGAGAGCGAGCGGCGGGCGATCCTGCTCGCCGCCGACGACTACTCCGCCGTCTCCCGCCGGGTCCCGATCTCGCAACCTCTATGAACGGGGCCGGTCCCTCGGCCTCGGCGTCCAGGTCTCCGCCCAGTCCTGGCAAGGCCTCGGCGCCGATGACGATGAGCGGTACCGGATCGCGGCCACCGCCGACGGCGGGATCTGGCTCCTGCACACCCCCTATCCCGAACCGGTGATCCAGCTGGCCGGCACCCGCCGGGTGCTGGAATCAGCGCACAAGCTCATCGGCGCCACCTGGGGCGATGAAGGCACCACCCGCATCCAGCACACCTGGACCGCCGACCCCAGCCCTCATCCGTACCCTCGATACCGGGCAGGCCTGCTACATCCACCGCGGCGGCGCCACCTACGTCCAGATCGCCCGGCCCAAACCCTCGCCGCTGCCGCTGCCCGCCGGCCCGGGCCCCATCGGTCATCATTCCCCCGCCCGCACCGCCACCCGAACCCGAGCAGGCCGCGCCACCGGGCCGGGGACCCTGGATGACGTGTTCGGCCCGGGAGTGTTCCGGTGAACCCGTTCGAGGTGCTGGGGCTTCCGGTCCGTGCCGATCTGAGCGACGCTCAGGTCCGCACGGCGTGGCGGGACATCGCCGCCCAGACCCACCCGGACCGGCCCGACGGCGGCGACGTGGCCGCCTACACCGCGCGGCCACCGCCTACGCCCAGCTCCGCACCGGCTGGGGCCGGTCCGAGGCCTACGCCGACCTCGCCGTCACCGAACCCCACGTCCCAGCCCCGGAGCCGCCGCCAGCCCGATGGCCCGGCGCGAACCTGGGGCCGGGCCTGCGGCTGATCCCGGCCCGCATCCGGCACGGCCGGCCCTTGCGGCTGCTCCTGCGCGCTTTGGCCGCCGCCCTGCTGTCCCTGCTGTCCTGGCCCTGATCCCCGGCCAGGCCTCCGGCCCCGCGATCGTTACCGGGCTGATCATCTGGTTCTTCTTCTCCGCCCGCGCGGATCTGGCCCCGCCACCTGGGCGATGAAGATCAAGACCGATGCCTCCGGCGGGAACTCGGGCTCCGGGATGGAGGAAAACCCAAGAGTCCTGCCCCATCCCGCTGGTCGCCGTCGTTCGCCCGTCAGCCGAGCAGACCGGCCGGTCCGCGTCAAACCGCCAAACCCATGCGGTTTGACCCGTCCTCGCCCGGCCTGCTTTCCCGGCTGCCGGACGACGGCGACGGGATGGACCAGGCCCGCCACCCCTATGCGCTGGCGCGCCCATTTAATGAAAGGCCGGAAAATGCACACGGAACCACCAGAAAAGCAGCCCGGATAATGCCGCTGCCATTGATTCCGGAATCAGGGCATTATCGCCTATAATTTGAGGGAGAGGGAAAGGCCGGACGGAATGAAAGTCCGGTACAAGATAAAAATAGAGACCGGGCCGAAAGCGCGGGACCTGGACGAACGGCAGGCCGAAGTAATCCGGGAACTGCTGCAATGGGCACGCCAGTACCGCGCCGAGCCAGGAAAAGTGAGGCAGTGCCATGACCGCCTATGGCCGACAATCCCGCAGGCGCTGGCCGCCACCACCGGGCCGGGCGGCCTGGTCCCGGTGGCGTTCTTGGGCCGGACCTCCAGCTGAACGGTTGCAGGACCCGGTGGCGTCCTTGCGCCGCCAGGTCCGCAACGCGACCGCGTGGCTGCCCGCCGGGCTGCCAGATCGTTTCCTATTACTGGGACGTGGAAACCGGCAGCCTGGACCTGGAGGACCGCGGCCTCGGCGACCCCGGGCAGATCGCGGCGGCCGCCGGCATCGCCCGCGACGGCGGCCTGGCCGACCTGCTGGCCGAGGCCAAGTCGCCGGTCCCGGCGTTCGCGTTCGTGGTCTGTGAGGACATCGAGCGCAGCGCCCGCGACATGTACAGCTCCCTGAAACTGGAACGGGAACTGCAAAACGAAGGCATCCCTTTGTTCGCCACCGACGAGCCCTTTAGCGTGGAAGGCATCAACGCCACCACCGTCCTGGTACGCCGGGTGAAACAAGGCGTCGCCGAATGGTACCGGCTCCAATTGAAAGGCAAGGTCTGGGACGGGCTGCGGGAGCATTCCCTGGCCGGGTGGAACCTGGGAAAAGTCCCCACCGGGTACCTCGCGGAAAAACACCCCCACCCCAACCCGATCAAAGCCGCCGAGGGCCGCACCAAAACCCGCCTGGTCCCCGACCCCATCTTCGCGCCCGTCATCGCCCAGATCTACCGGTGGCGCGTGATCGACCGGCTCGGCAAGCCCACCATCCGCAAACGCCTCGCCGGCCACCCCCCACCTGTACCCGGTCCCGCCCTCCGGAGCCTGGTCGACCGGCCTGGTCGACGAGATCTTCGTCCAACCCCAAGTACACCGGGCACCAGGTCATGGGCCGCCGCCGCCACAAAGGCGGCACCCGCGTCTGGACCCCGGCCAGCGAATGGATCTGGACCCCCGAACCCACCCACGACGCATTGGTGCCCAAGGAGATGTGGGATGAGGCGCAGAAGATCGGCATGCGGCACGGCAGCACCCGCGACCCCGGCACTCCTGCCACCCGGCCCGGGCGCCGCTACAAGCTGCGGTCCCGGATCTACTGCTCCATCTGCCACCGCCGCATGAGCGGCGCGACCCGCCGCAAAACCACCACCACGACCTACTACCGGTGCCCCCATGACCCCGGCATCCGCCGCCACGCCGCCGCCTACCCCGACCACCGCAGCGTCTGGCGTCCGCGAAGACACCCTCACCAAAGCGCTGGCCCGGTTCTTCGCCGAGCGGGTGTTCGGCCCCGACCGGGCCCCCATGCTCAACGCCACCATCCCGGCCACCGCCGCCGCCCAGGCCGCCCGCAACGCAAAACCGCGCCCAGGCCCTCCGCAAGCGACTGGACAAGATCGACACCGCCGAGGCCGCGTTGGTGACTGAGCTGGAAACTCCTGCCGACCCCGGCCGACCCCGCCGCCCAGGCGCTGCGCAACCGCATCCGCGCCCGGTTCACCGAGCTCTACACCGAACGCACCACCATCACCACCGACCTGGCCACCCTGGAGGCACCAGCCGACGAGCAGAACGATGACCCGGCGCTGCTGGACGAGCTGCCCACCCTCGGAGACATCCTCACCAACGCCCCCGACACCCTCACCGAGAAACTACTGGCAATCTTCGACGTCAGCGCCGTCTACAACCGCGACAAACACCAGCTCACCATCCATGCCACCATCACCGACGCCACCCCCCAAGCCATCCACGACCTCCTCAACGACCCCCGCGCCGACCACAACCAGCAGCCATCAAGCCCAGTCGCTAAGGCTCAGGATTCGAATTCACATTCGACCAGGCCCACTGGGTCGTCCCCCTACTCATAACTGCTGGGCGGGAACTGCTGGCGCTCGCCCTCGATCAGGACCTCGTCCTTGTCTTCCTCGCGCCGCAACTCGGCCCGCTCCTCCTGGTACTGCTCGGTGTCGCGGACGTCGGTGTCGAGCGGCGGGGTGTCGGTGGCGGGCGGGACCTCGTCCGGGTCGTAGGCGTCGACGCCCGCTTCGACCCGCTCCTCTTCGGCCTCGCGGGCGAGACGGTCGTCGTCGAGGTGCTGCGGCGCACCGCCGTGCTCACGCCGGTCCCGGCGGAACCCCTCGGCCGGATCTGAACTCTGGAATGCCATGACGCCTCCCGTACCCCAGGGATCCTGGGCTTATTCGTCCGTGATTGGCTCCGAGGCAACAATGCCATATGGCCCGCCGGACGTGGCGCGCGTGTCAGCAACCGGACCAAAGGGAAACAACAGTCACAACAGTCACAAGCGTCCCGGTTTCCGGGCCGCGATCACCGGCATAATGACCAGGATGCAGCAGCCGGAGATCCTGGTCAGGCCCGCCGTCGAGGCCGACCGCCCGACGATCGCCTGGCTCATGACCGAACTGTGGGGCTCGGCCACCCAGATCGTCCACCAGACCGTGTACCGGCCCTCCGACCTGCCGGGCCTGATCGCCGAGCGCGGCAGCCGGCTGGTCGGCCTGCTCACCTTCCACGTGGCCGGCGGCGTGCTCGAGGTGGTCACGCTGAACGCGCTGGAGCGCCGGGCCGGCGTGGGCACCCTGCTCATGGAGGCGGCGGCGGTCGAGGCCCGGCAACTGCGCTGCCACGAGATCCGGCTCACCACGACCAACGACAACCTGGACGCGATCCGCTTCTATCAGCGGCGCGGGCTGCGGCTGGTGGCGCTCCGCCCCGGCGCGGTCGACCGGGCCCGGGCGGAAAGGCCGGAAATTCCGCCGGTTGGCGATTACGGAATTCCGCTTCGGGACGAAATCGATCTCGCTCGCCGGGTGTGACGCCTGTTTTCCCCGGTACGGAAAAACGGCCGGGACATCAGCTTTATTGGCCGCCCCGGTACGTCAGGCTTGACGCCCATGGCGCGCGGTGGTCCATCATGGGGGAGCAGCTACGGCCCGTCCCTAACTGATTGTGAAAGCGGAGCGACGCGACATCACTCGCCGTATCCGGCCGTGTGCTGTCGAGAACGGCGGGTAATGCGCTATACAGGGGATTAGGTGTGCGAGGAAGCGAGATGCTGCCAAACGACAGAGCTCAGCCCGCGACGCCGGCCGTTCCCAAAGGGCTCGCCGGCGTTCTCGGTCGTTTTCGGCGCGCGCCGCTGCCGCTGAAAATCGGCTTGGTCGTTCTCGCGATCATTTTCTTCGGCCCGGAGATCGGCATCCTGCTGCTGGCCGCCATGGCCTACGGCGTCTACGCGGTGGTCAAGGCCCGCCGCAGCGTGCTGGCCTCGGTCTGTGTGGCCGTGTGGGGCCTGGTCGGCGCGGGCCTGGCCGCCACCTCCAGCTCCTGGATCTACCTGCTGCTGATCATGCCGTTCGTGATCGCCGCCGGGGCCCACATCGGCCCGCTGGCCCGCTGGCACGTGCCCTGCCGCACGGTGGCCTGGGCCCTGGTCTGGTCGGTGCCCATCGGCGTGGCCGCGCTGCGCCTGTGGCCCGACCAGCCCTTCATCGGCATCGCCGCCGCCTGGCTGATCGGCTGCATCGTGCTGGTCTGGCGGCTGGCCAAGGGGTCGCAGGAGGCCCACCTGTACGGCGCCGAGACGGCCCGCCGTCCCGGCGGTGCCGGGCCCCTGCCCGGGGCGGGCGGTCCCGCCGGCGCGGCCCACGCCGGTTACGGCGTCCGGGCCCAGGCGGCCGCGCCCTCGTACACCGACCCCGGCGGCCGGGACCAGGCCGCCCCCGAGCCGCTGCCGGACATCTCGGTGGCCGAGGCCATGGCCGAGCTGGACCGCATGATCGGGCTGGCCCCGGTCAAGGAGCAGGTCCGGTCGATCGCCGCGTCCATCGAGGCCGCGCGGCGCCGGGCCATCGCCGGCGTGGTCACCGAGAAGCCCATGCGGCACTTCGTCTTTCTCGGCCCGCCCGGGACCGGCAAGACCACGGTGGCCCGGGTGGTGGCCAAGATCTTCTACGCCTTCGGCCTGCTGGACAAGCCCACCGTGGTCGAGGCGCACCGGGCCGATCTGGTCGGTGAGTACCTGGGCGCGACCGCGATCAAGACCAACGAGCTGGTCGACTCGGCGCTGGGCGGCGTGCTGTTCATCGACGAGGCCTACAGCCTGGTCAACGAGGGCGACGGCCAGAGCGACCGGTTCGGTATCGAGGCCGTGCAGACCCTGCTCAAACGGGCCGAGGACGACCGCGAGAACCTGATCATCATCCTGGCCGGCTACGAGCAGCAGATGGAGAAGTTCCTCGGCACCAACCCCGGCCTGGCCTCGCGGTTCGCGACCCGGATCAAGTTCTCCAGCTACGCGCCGGCCGAGTTGCTGACCCTGTCCGAGTCGCTGCTGGCCCAGCGCAGCGAGAACCTGGACACCGAGGCCCGGCTCGCGCTGTGGCAGATGCTGGAGGACGTGGGACGCCGCCGGCTGACCGACGAGCTGGGCAACGGCCGGTTCATCCGCTCGCTGCTGGAGAAGGCCGGGCAGGCCCGGGACGTGCGGGTGATGACCGGCGGCACCGAGCCCGATCCCGAGGACCTGGTCACGATCGAGCCCGGGGACCTGCAGCGGGCCTTCGCCGAGCTGACGTCCCGGCTGCGCGGCTACACCGACACCCCCACCGTGGAAAGCGCGCTGGCCGAGCTCCGGGAGCTGATCGGGCTGGACCCGGTCAAGGAGCAGGTGCAGGCGATCGCGGCTCAGCTTCAGGTCGCCCGGCTGCGCGCGGCCCAGCTGCTGCCGTCCCAGCCGCCCACCCGGCATTTCGTGTTCATGGGGCCGCCCGGTACCGGCAAGACCACGGTGGCCCGGATCCTGAGCCGCATCTTCGCCGCCCAGGGCCTGCTGGTGCGGCCCGAGGTCATCGAGGCCCAGCGCGGCGACCTGGTCGGCGAGCACCTCGGTGCCACCTCGATCAAGACCGGCAAGCTGATCGACTCGGCCCTGGGCGGCGTGCTGTTCATCGACGAGGCCTACTCGCTGTACAACGCGGGCTACACCGGCGGCGACGCCTTCGGCGCCGAGGCCGTGCAGACCCTGCTCAAGCGGGCCGAGGACGATCGGGACCGGCTGGTCATCGTGCTGGCCGGCTACTCGGCCGACATGGACCGGTTCCTGCGCAGCAATCCCGGGCTGGCTTCGCGGTTCGGCACCCGGATCGAGTTCCCCAGCTACTCACCGGCCGAGCTGACCCAGATCGCCGTCCTGCTCAAGGACCGGGCCGGCGACGAGTTCGACCCCGGCGCCGAGCAGATGCTGGACCTGATCTTCGAGCACGCCGGGCAGGAGCGGCTCATCGACGAGCTGGGCAACGGCCGGTTCGCCCGGTCGCTGTTCGAGCGGTCCTGTGCGCACCGGGACGTGCGCGTGGTCCACCTCGGCGAGAGCGCCACCGCCGCCGACCTGACCACCGTCACCGCCGCCGACCTGAGCGCCGCCTACCGTGAGCTGGCCGGCGACCGGGCCACCGGATTCTTGGCCGCTCCCCAGCCCGACTAGCCGACCGGGGCCGGGACCAGGCGGAAGCGGATCTCGTCGCCGGGACGCAGCTGGGCGGCCCGGCCGATGTCGGCGGTGGCCACCACGGCGATGACCGGGTAGCCGCCGGTGACCGGGTGGTCGGCCAGGAACAGGATCGGCTGCCCGCTCGGCGGCACCTGCAGCGCGCCCAGCGGCATGCCCTCGCTGGCCAGCTCGCCCGCCCGGGCCCGGGGCAGACCGGGGCCGGACAGCCGCAGCCCAGAGCGGTTGCTGTCGCTGGTCACCCGGTAGACGGCGCTGCGCAGCCGCTGCCGGGCCTCGGGGGTGAACCAGTCGTCGCGCGGTCCCGCCACGATCCGCAGTTCGGCCGGCCCCGGAGTGGCCGCCGCCGCCGGGGCCACGTCGGCGACGATGGGCTCGCAGCCGCCCCGGTGGCCGATCGGCAGCCGGTCCCCGGCCCGCAGCGGCGCGGGCCCGAGCCCGGACAGCGTGTCCCGGGACCGGCTGCCCAGCACCGGAGCGACCGCCAGGCCGCCCCGTACGGCCAGGTAGCTGCGCACCCCGGTGCGGGGCGGCTCCACGGTCAGCGTGGCCCCGGCCGGGACCGCGAACGGCACCCCGAGCCCGCTGCCATCGGCCAGCACGCGTCCGCCGACCCGATCCGGGCCCCGGCCGCCCTCCAGCCGCACCGGGGCCGGTGCCCCGGTCAGGGCCACCCAGGCCGGGCTCGCGCCGGGAGGCGCGCAGAACCGCAGCACGGCCCCGCCCAGGGTCAGTTCCACCGCGGCCGCGTCCTCGGGGTTGCCGACCAGCCGGTTGGCCAGCCGCAGGTGATCCGGGTCGGCGGCGCCGGACCGGGGCACGCCCAGGTGCCCGTACCCGGGCCGGCCCAGGTCGGCCACGACCGCGAGCGGGCCCGGCCGCACGACCTCAATCACCCGGCCATGACCAGGTGGCTCCGGCTTCTCTTCCGGCTCCGGTTGGGCCGCGCTGCCCGGCGGGAACAGGTCCAGTGGCTCGCCGGCCTCGTCCACCGGGCGGAACCGCACCCGCTGACCAGGGGCCAGGGCCGCGGGCGGCTCCCGGCGCTCGTCCCACAACCGGACCGAGGTTCGCCCCAGCAGCCGCCAGCCACCCGGCGATGCCGACGGGTACACCGCGGCCAGCGGGCCCGCGATGGCCACCGACCCGGCCGGCACCGAGGTCCGCGGCGTTTCCCGCCGGGCCACGTGCAGCGCCGGATCCAGCCCGGTCAGATAGCCGAAGCCAGGGGAGAAGCCCAGCCACCCGACCAGGTACTCGCGGTCGGCGTGCCGGGCGATGACCTCCTCCGGGCTCAGCCCGGTCTCCTCGGCCACCTCGGCCAGATCGGCCCCGTCGTACACCACCGGAATCTCGGCCGCCGGGCCGGTGGCCTCATTGGCAACATTGGCCGCGCCGGTGCTAGCCGAATCAGGCCCGGCCGATACCTCCCGGGCCAATTCCTCCAGCCGGCTCGCCAAATTGCGGAGATCGGGATGACCGGGCTCGGCAATGACCAGGACGGTTTCTGCCCCGGGAACCGTGTCCAAAATCCCGGGGAAACTTTCGGCCAAAATTGCGGCCCGCAGCCGGGCCGGGGCCCCCGCGTCCGCGTCCGCCCGCACCAGCAGCGCGGCGTCCCCGGCCGCCCGCACGCTCACGCTGCGTTTCACAATCAGTACCTCACGTGAACGACGCTAGCCGCACCCCGGCCTCTTCCAGCCCGCGACGGACCGAGCGGGCCAGCTCGACCGCACCCGGCGTGTCCCCGTGCAGGCAGATCGACTCGGGCTGGACCGCGACCTCCTGCCCGCCGATCGCGGTCACCTGGCCGCGGGTGGCCATACCCACCGCCCGGGCCGTGACCTCGGCGACGTCGCTGAGGACCGCGCCCGGTTCCCGCCGCGACACCAGGGTCCCCTCGGGGGTGTAGGCCCGGTCGGCGAACGCCTCCGCCGCGGCCCGCAGCCCGGCGTCGGCCGCCACCTGGGCCGCGACGCTGCCGGGCAGCGTGAGCATGGGCAGGCTCGGGTCGTAGGCCGCCACCGCGGCCGTCACCGCCCGGGCCTGGACCGGGTCCCGGGCGATCCGGTTGTACAGCGCGCCGTGCGGCTTGACGTACCGGACCCGGCCGCCTTCGGCGCGGGCGATCCCGTCCAGCGCGGCGATCTGGTACAGCACCTCGGCGGTCAGCTCGTCGGCGGGCACGTCCATCTCGCGGCGCCCGAACCCGGCCAGGTCCCGGTAGGAGACCTGGGCGCCGATGGCCACGCCGCGGGCGACCGCGGCCGCGCAGCACCGGCGCAGGATCAGCGGGTCACCCGCGTGGAACCCGCACGCGATGTTCGCGCTGGTCACGACGCCCAGCAGCGCCTCGTCGTCGCCGAGCCGCCAGGCCCCGAACCCTTCCCCCAGATCGGCGTTGAGGTCGATGGCCGGGGGCTCGCCGGTCACTCCCCGGGCTCCGGCCCCAGCCCGCGCAGGGCCTGGTCGAGCGCGCTCTGGCTGTCCCCGGACGCCTCGATGACCTCGATCAGCAGGTGCAGGACCACGTGCCGGTCCTGGTCGGCGTCCAGGTACCGCTGGGCCGCCTCCCACAGGCTGGCCGGCTCGCCCCGCCACAGCCGGCCGGCCAGGTCCAGGTGCTGTTCCAGGTGCTGCTCACCGTCCGGCTCGGCGCCGGTCTCTTCGGCCTCGGCCTGGTGCGCGGCGGTCAGCAGCGCCCGCTGGTCCTCCGGGTCGGCCGGGTCCAGCGTGGCCAGGTCCACGCCGTTCACCTGGCCGTGCAGCAGCGGGAACGCGAACGCCCGCCGGGGCAGGGCCTCCAGGTCGCCGTCGGGTAGCAGCCGGGCCACCAGGGCCGAATCCAGGCCGAACTCGGACGGGTCACGGTAGGCGCGGCTGAACGGGCCCATGGCGTTGAACACCGCGTCGAGGGTGGCCACGGCCTCCTTCTCGCCCTGGTCGCTGCGGCGGCCGGCCCAGCGCACCCAGGCCAGCAGCACGTGCGGCATGGCTTCCTGCTCGGCCGCGGACAGCATGACCTTGCGCGGCAGCCAGTCCAGCAGGAACGTGTCCACCTTGACCGGGCTCATCCGCAGCGGCCGGCCCGAGTCCTGGTCGCAGCCGTAGTCGATGATCCGGTCGGCGCAGTGGCTGGCCGAGCTGCGGTCGGACAGGTCCTCGGCCTCGTCCGAGGCCAGGAACTCCGCGGCCAGCATGGCCCGCCGGTCCTTGCCCCACGGCCGTCGCTTGCCGGTGCTGCCGCCCGGCCCCACCGGGCCCGCGGGCCCGCGCGACGGCGGCAGGGCCCTGATCCGGGCCCGGATGAAGGCGTGATAGGACGCGAACGACTCGCTGACCGGCGGGCTGTCGGCGGCGTCGGTCTTGGCCAGCGCCGCCTCCAGCAGCCGCCGGGCCACCGGCGGGTCCAGCGGCCGGAAGCCGCTCCCGTCTTCGGCGGGCTTGCGGCACAGCTCCAGCAGCTTGGTGACCTGGGACGTGACCCAGCCGTCGCGGATCATCCCGCCGACGTTGTAGTCCACCACCAGGACCAGCGCATGCGGCTCGGTGCCGTCATAGCTGAAGAAGCAGACCACCTCGTCGGTGTCGCCGAACACGTCGCTGTTCAGGTAGCAGTCCGAGCCGGTCACCGCGCCCAGGTGCTGGGCCCAGTTGGGGCTGCGCACCCCGCGCTCCATCAGCTCCAGCGCGGCCTCTTCGGCCTTGGAGGCCTGCCGGGGAGTGCCCAGGCAGGCGATGCCGGACAGCAGCGCCAGCGCGGCCGGGCTGCTGCGGCGGGCGGCGAAGTCGACCAGGCCCTCGCCGACCAGACGCTCCACGTCGGCGCCGCGCGCGTTGTCGCGGCGCTGCCCCCACCAGGTGCCGAGCAGCTCGCTGACCATCAGCTCCGCATCGAGCGGGCTGCGCACGGCCAGCAGCTCACGCGCCGCGCGCAGAAGCTCCTCAAAAAGGGCGTTCGGGGGCGGGGCGGCCGCCGTGGCATGTTTTGGGCCGTGGCCTCCGCCGGGACCTTGTCTGCGTCGGCTCTGCGGACTCACCTTGATAGCCTCTCAGATCTATTCACGTGGACGCTACGCTACGGTGCAATGCCCGCTGTAGTTTCGGGCAGAATCGGCGTGTTGCGTTCAAAGCCCGGAATGAGGCCAAAGTCGCCGACCCGCCCACGTCCTGGCCCGCAACATCGCCTTCACCAGCCACCAGGTATCGTCACCTGGCCGCAACGGTGCCGGGAATGTGGCACGCTTGGGTGAATAACTGCTGCGAAATGCCGCCACGCTGGCGGCCGTCCAGGGACGATAGAACAAATGGCCGCGGCGCGGGCGCGAACCCGCTCGCCGTGACCGCGTCCATGACCGTCGGCCCGATCACGGGCTGCACGGCTCGCGGACCGAACGGCAGGCATCGAGGGAGCAGGGAGGAGCCGCCGATGGCAGGTCGGTGCATGAGGCACCGGTGCCCGCGGTGAGCCCAGAGATGATGAGCCCGGACATGATCAGCCCCGGCACGGCCACTCCGCCCACGGCTCGCCCCACCGGGACGGGACCCGAAGCGGCCGGCCCTAATGGGGCTGCCCCCGATGTGCCCAGCGCCGACGCGTCGGTGCCACAGCCACGCCTGTCCGAACTGGACACGGCCGACGCCGCGCTGCTGGAGACCCTGCTGCGCGAGGCGCCGATCGGCTTCGCCCTGTTCGGTCCCGACCTGTGTTTCCGCCGGGTCAACCACACCCTGGCCCGGATGCACGACCTGAGCCCGGAGGAGCATATCGGGCGGACCCCGGCCGATGTGTGGGCGGCCGCCCTCGGCCCCCGGGCCGAGTCCGCGGGGCGCCGGGTGCTGTCCGACGGCCAGCCCGTGTTCGAGTCCGAGCAGGGAGCGCGCTGGGCGCTGTCCTGGTTCCCCTGCCGGGACGCCCACGGCGAGGTCAGCGGGGTGGTGCTGATCGCGGTGGACGTGGCCGGGCGGCCCCTGGAGGGCCAGGGACAGCCGGAGGAGACGATCCGGCGCAGCGAGGAGCGCTACCGGTCGCTGGTGCAGGGTGCGGCCCAGGTCGTGTGGGTGGCCGACGCGGGCGGCGACATCATCGAGGACTGCCCCGAGTGGCGCTTCGTCACCGGCCAGACCCAGGAGCAGTACCTGGGCCGCGGCTGGCTGGACGCCGTCCACCCCGAGGACCGGGACCGGGTCGAGCGCGACTGGCAGGCCTGCGTGACCTCGGGCAAGACCTTCGACGACCGGTACCGGGTCCGCACCCGGGCCGGCTCCTACCGCCATTACGACGTGCGCGCGGTCCCGATCGAGCGGGACGGCAAGATCGTCGAATGGGTCGCCGCCAACACCGACGTCACCGGCCAGCGCGAGGCCGAGGAGATGCGCGGCCGGCTGACCGAGCAGCTGTCCGCGGCGGCCCTGCGTACCGCGCGGCTGCAGCAGGCCACCTCGATGCTGGCCGAGGCGCTCACCGTCGAGCAGGTGGTCGAGGTGATCACCGAGGTCGGCCGGACCGCGATCGGCGCCCAGCGGTCGGCCGTGGCCCTGCTGGACGGCGGCCGCCTGCGGGTGATCAACCCCGGCCGGCATGCCACCGGGGCAGTCCGCCGCCACCCGGGACATCCTGCTGGACAGCCCGGGCCTGATGACCCGGGCCATCGCCACCCGCCGCCCGGTGCTGGCCGAGGACCCCGGCGCGCTGCGGGCGCTGCTGGAAGACGCCCCGCTGGAGACGCGTCGCGGGCGAGGACGAGCGGTCCTGGGTCGGGATTGCCGCTGCTGGCCGCGGGCGCGCCGCTGGGCGCCCTGCGCTTCTCGTTCGGCCGTCCGCGGAAGATCACTGAAGAGGAGCGGGTCTTCCTGGAGGCGCTGGCCGGCCAGTGCGCCCTGGCGGTGGAGCGGGCCGCCATGTACGAACGCGAGCACACCACCGCCGAGACGCTGCAGCGCAGCCTGCTGCCGGACCAGCTGCCGATCGTGCCCGGCCTGGTCATGGAGGCCCGGTACCTGCCGGTGACCCGCAACATGGAGATCGGCGGCGACTGGTACGACAGCTTCCGGCTGCCGGACGGCCGGATGGCCATCACGGTCGGCGACGTCATGGGCAAGGGGCTGACCGCCGCGGCGGGCATGGGCCGGGTCCGCAACGCGCTGCGCGCGCTGGCCCTGACCGATCCGCGCCCGGCCGCCGTGCTGACCGGGCTGGACCGGCTGTTCAGCGCGACCGAGCTGGAAGAGCAGGTCACCACCGTCGCCTACCTGGTCATCGACCCGCAGACCGGCGACGGGCTGATGGGCAACGCCGGTCACCTGCCCATGCTGCGGCTCGGCCCCGGCACCGAGCCGTACCTGGACGAAACCGAAGCCGGGACTCCGCTGGGCTGGCCGAGCCCGCGGCAGCAGCACCCGTTCCGGCTGCCCCCGGGCGGCACCGCGGTGCTGTATTCCGACGGTCTGGTCGAGAACCGCCTGCGTGGCCTCGATTCCGGCCTGAATGAGCTGGTCGCCGTGGCCGCCCGCGCCCGCAGCGGCGTGGTGGACCATCCCGAGCGGCTGCTGAGCTACCTCGTGGATGCGATGCTCGCAGGCCACGAGCAGGACGACGACGTGACGGTGCTGGTGCTGCATGTCCCCGAACGCGAGCGGGAAGACACGGAATGAGGCCCGCTGGGAATAGTGGACGGACGCTATGCGTCGCATCTGTGCGAGCGCCCGAATGCGGGTTTTCGTGCGTCGTCATGTACAAGTCATCCTCGGCAGCCACCTATGGTGGTGTGAGTAGGGAGGCGGGTGGGCTGCATTCGCGCGTCACGTGCAGGCGGTCCCCAGCGCACGCTGGTGCTGTCTTCCAGCTTGGTGCATGCATCCGGACCCTCGCGGGAGGACCGATTCTCGCCATATGCACGCAGGAAAGGCGCCGGTACCGGTCGCCAGTCCGGCATGCGGGCCGCACTTCGCGGCCGCGCATGCTGCTAGCCAGCGAAGGAAGGGGTGACCGTGGTGGTACGCGCTGACTCCGCGGCGCGGAAGCGCTCCCGGCCGTCGTCAGGTCAGGACACGCGAGCTCCCGCCAACGGAGCCGCCGTGAACGGATCTGGCCCGGCGGCGGTGAATGGCCACGTGAACGGCAACGGTGACGGCCCGGCGGATGGCCCCGCCAGCGATGTGGCCGTGGTCGACCTGGAGGACGCGGAAGATCTCGGCGACGAGGTCGACTTCGACGAGCTGTCGGTCGACGACGCGGACATCAACGAGTCGCTCGCCGTCGTGATCGACGAGGACGACGACTCCGACGACCAGGACAGCAGCAGCGACGGCGACGCCGAAGCGGCTGACGATGGCCCCGACGACGCCGAGGACACGGCCATCCCCGTGGCCAGCGTCAAGAAGGGCCCGGCGCCGGTGGCCGCCGCCGTCAACGGCACCGCCAACGCCAAGAGCGCCGCGCCCGCCGATAACGCGGCCAAGACCGCCACCGAGGGCGACGACGAGACGTTCGTCTTCGGCGACGACGATGACGACCTGCCCGCGGCCCAGGTCGCGGTGGCGGGTGCCACCGCCGACCCGGTCAAGGACTACCTCAAGCAGATCGGCAAGGTACCGCTCCTCAACGCCGAGCAGGAAGTGGAGCTGGCCAAGCGGATCGAGGCGGGCCTGTTCGCCGAGGAGAAGCTGGCCGAGGATCTGCGGCTGGCCTCCGATGCGCGGATCGACCTGGAGTGGATCGCCGAGGACGGCCGCCGGGCCAAGAATCACCTGCTCGAGGCCAACCTGCGGCTGGTCGTCTCCCTGGCCAAGCGCTACACCGGCCGCGGCATGCTGTTCCTGGACCTGATCCAGGAAGGCAACCTGGGCCTGATCCGCGCGGTCGAGAAGTTCGACTACACCAAGGGCTACAAGTTCTCCACCTACGCCACCTGGTGGATCCGGCAGGCGATCACCCGGGCCATGGCCGACCAGGCGCGGACCATCCGCATCCCGGTCCACATGGTCGAGGTCATCAACAAGCTGGCTCGGGTGCAGCGCCAGATGCTGCAGGACCTGGGCCGCGAGCCCACGCCGGAGGAACTGGCCGCCGAGCTGGACATGACCCCGGAAAAGGTCATCGAGGTCCAGAAGTACGGCCGGGAGCCGATCTCGCTGCACACCCCGCTCGGCGAGGACGGCGACAGCGAGTTCGGCGACCTGATCGAGGACTCCGAGGCGATTCAGCCCGGCGAGGCAGTGAGCTTCACTCTGCTCCAGGAGCAGCTGCACTCGGTGCTGGACACGCTGTCCGAGCGGGAGGCGGGCGTGGTGTCGATGCGGTTCGGCCTCACCGACGGCCAGCCCAAGACCCTGGACGAGATCGGCAAGGTCTACGGGGTGACCCGGGAACGCATCCGCCAGATCGAGTCCAAGACCATGTCCAAGCTGCGGCACCCGTCCCGGTCCCAGGTCCTGCGCGACTACCTGGACTAGGAACAGCACGGAAAAACAAGGAGCCGGACCGAGCATCAGCTCGGTCCGGCTCCTTTGCCTTTGCTATGCACCGTGCGCTCGGGACGCACGGATATTGTCGGCTCCGGCTACGCCCTAGTTGGACGGTTCCGAGAGTCGCTGAGTCTCATCCTGGATCTCGCTGGCCACCTTCGCGAGCGCTTCGGCGTGCTCGCGACCGTGATGCGCGCAGAACATCAGCTCGAGTGAGTTCGGGAGCATGACACGGACGTACGCCTGGGCGCCGCAGCGATCGCACACGTCCGCAGCCGTGAGCGGCTGGGTGGGGGCTAGAACTCCGGTCAACGTAGTCTTCCTCGCCTCGTGCCTCCGGACTTCTGCATCCGGCTGGCTAGTGATCTTTGCTGTCCTTACAGCTCACCACAACACTTACCCACCCGTCAGCCTTCCCCTCCTGGCGTTGCGTACGCCGACAGCGAAAGACCAGTTCCGCAGATCACACCGATCAGGGGTTGCGCTTCCCCGCCGATTACGGCGTCAGCGCGTGACATGCACCATCATGAGCCCTTTGCGGAGCCGGGTTGCGGCGTGCCTGGGGACATCAGTGGCCGGGGCGGGCTAGTCTGCGGTGAGAGACCCGCAACTTTGTTCTAACGCCGACCTGTCCGCCCTGTGCCCGAAGGAGATCTGCCGCCCGTGACCACGCTGGCCGCCGCCCCCGATTCGTCCGCGGCAACCACCCGGGAGGGGCAGCAGGGCGACGCCTACACCGCCCGGCACCTGTCTGTCCTGGAAGGCCTGGACGCGGTGCGCAAGCGCCCCGGCATG
Organism: uncultured Actinomycetes bacterium; assembly: GCA_963828445.1. Lineage (GTDB taxonomy): Bacteria > Actinomycetota > Actinomycetes > Streptosporangiales > Streptosporangiaceae > Bog-532. The sequence continues at coordinate 304,895 of CAWHFP010000008.1, read as the reverse complement.
TACATCGGCTCCACCGACGGCCGCGGCCTGCAGCACTGCCTGTGGGAGATCTTCGACAACTCGGTGGACGAGGCCCTGGGCGGCTACTGCTCGCGCATCGAGGTCATCCTCTACGCCGACGGGTCGGCCGAGGTGCGTGACAACGGCCGCGGCATCCCGGTCGACATCGAGCCCAAGACCAAGCTCAGCGGCGTGGAACTGGTCATGACCCGGCTGCACGCGGGCGGCAAGTTCGGTGGCGGCTCCTACACCGCCTCCGGTGGCCTGCACGGAGTGGGCGCGTCGGTGGTCAACGCGCTGGCCTCGCGCCTGGACATCGAGGTGGACCGGGGCGGCCACACCTGGGCGGCCAGCTTCCGGCGCGGCGTCACCGGTGAGTTCACCGACCACGGTGACCCCACCCCCAGCGCGAGTTTCACCCGCCGGGCCGGTCTCCGCCAGCTGCGCCGGGTGGCCAAGAAGGTCACCGGCACCCGCACCCGGTTCTGGCCGGACAAGCAGGTCTTCGTGCGCGACGCCCGGTTCAGCTTCACCGCCATCACCGAGCGGGCCCGGCAGACCGCGTACCTGGTGCCCGGGCTGGCCATCTACATCCGCGACGAGCGGCCGGCCGCCCAGTCGGACGCGCCCCTCACCACCCCGCTCCAGGCCACCCCGGCGGTCACCACCGACCCCGCCAGCGGCACGGACCCCAGCGCCGAGGGTCCCGCCGGCACCGCGGCCACCCTGACCCTCACCGACCCCGCCACTCCCGCGGGCCCGCGCGAGGTCGAGTTCCGCTTCGACGGCGGCATCAGCGAGTTCTGCGAGCACCTGGCGTCCGGCGAGGCCGTGACCGACGTGCTGCGGCTGGAGGGCGCGGGCAACTTCACCGAGACCGTGCCGGTCCTGGACGACCGGGGCCACATGACCCCGACCGAGGTCGACCGGCAGCTCGACGTGGACGTGGCCCTGCAGTGGACCGGCGGCTACGACACCATCACCCGCTCGTTCGTCAACGTCATCGCCACCCCGCACGGCGGCACCCACGTGTCCGGCTTCGAGCGGGCCCTGCTCCGCACGCTCAACGAACAGCTCCGCGGGGCCCGCCTGCTCAAGAACGGCGACGAGGCGGTGACCAAGGAGGACGTGCTCGAGGGCATGACCGCGATCGTCACCGTCCGGCTGCCCGAGCCGCAGTTCGAGGGCCAGACCAAGGAGGTGCTCGGCACCCCCGCCGCCTCCCGCATCGTGGCTCAGGTGGTCTCGGCCGGGCTCAAGGACTTCTTCGAGGCCAAGGGCCGGAACGCCAAGCAGCAGTCCCGGTCGCTGCTGGAGAAGGTCATCTCGGCGGCCAAGGCCCGGATCGCGGCCCGCGAGCACCGGGACAACCAGCGCCGCAAGTCGGCCCTGGCCAGCTCGTCCCTGCCGGCCAAGCTGGTCGACTGCCGGATCGCCGACGACCGGAGCGAGCTGTTCATCGTCGAGGGCGACTCGGCCCTGGGCACAGCCAAGCTGGCTCGCAGCTCGGAGTTCCAGGCCCTGCTGCCCATCCGGGGCAAGATCCTCAATGTGCAGAAGGCCTCGCTGGCCGACATGCTCAAGAACGCCGAGTGCGCGTCGATCATCCAGGTCATCGGGGCCGGCTCCGGCTCCGCGTTCAACCTGGACGCGGCCCGGTACCAGCGGGTGATCTTCATGTCCGACGCCGACGTGGACGGCGCCCACATCCGGACCCTGCTGCTCACGCTGTTCTACCGCTACCTGCGCCCGCTGCTGGACGCGGGCCGGGTGTTCGCCGCCGTGCCGCCCCTGCACCGCATCGAGCTGTCCAACCCCCGCAAGGGCCAGGCCAAGTACCGGTACACCTACTCCGACGCCGAGCTGCGCCGGGTGCTGCTGGACATGGAGCGCCGCGGTCAGCGGTGGAAGGAACCGATCCAGCGCTACAAGGGCCTCGGTGAGATGGACGCCGGCCAGCTGGCCGAGACCACCATGGACCCGCGGCACCGGACCCTGCGCCGGATCCGGATCGAGGACGCCGCGGTCGCGGGCGACATCTTCAGCCTGCTGATGGGGTCGGAGGTGGCCCCCCGCCGTGACTTCATCGTGGGCGGGGCGTCCGAGCTGGACATGTCCCGTATCGACACCTGAGCGGCCCGTCCGGGCTCTCCGGCGCGCGGCGGCCCCGCCCGCGGGCGGAATCGCGGGCCGGCCGGGCGGAGCCGGCCCGGCCAGCCCGCATCGGGTCGGCACGTACTGTCCTCCGGCGCTGTGGCGGGCCCGTCCGGGCAGCATGCGTGCCTCCCTTTCCCGGGGGCCGCAGGGGCCGGTCCCCGTTACCGCCAGGGTCAGCGGTGGAACTGACGGCTGACCGATGCCCGGCTCTGTGTGGCCTCAGAAGGCTGTGAGCCGGTCGCTGCGGGCCGGAAAACACGTCGACGCCCGCAGCGCCGGCTTGCTAGCGTGCCGCCGGTGACTGCCCGGTGAGCGCCTCCTGGCTGCGGATGGATCTGTCTCCGCTGGCCAGCCGGGATTTCCGGGTGCTGTTCGGCAGCGGGACGGTCACCCTGCTGGGCACCGAGGCCACCAACGTGGCCCTGGTCGTCCAGGTCAAGCAGCTCACCGGGTCCGCCCTGGCCGTCGGCCTGCTGGGCGCGGCCGAGCTGGTCCCGCTGGTGGTGTTCGCCCTGTACGGCGGGGTCCTGGCCGACCGGCTGGACCGGCGCCGGGTGATCCGCTGGTGCGAGGCGGCCCTCGGCCTCTGCGCCCTGTTGCTGCTGGCCGACTCGCTGGCGCCCCGGACGCTGCTGTGGCCGCTGTACGCGGTGGTGGCGGCGATGAACGCGCTGGCCGCGCTGCAGCGACCCTCGGTGGAGGCGTCGATCCCGCGGGTCGTGCCCCCGGAGCGGCTGACCGCGGCCGTGGCCCTGCTGTCCGGCACCCAGAACCTCAGCGTGATCGGCGGTACCTCGCTCGGCGGGGTGCTCGCCGCCGGGGCCGGTCCCGCGGTGGTCTACGGCCTGGACGCGGGCAGCTTCGCGGTCTCGTTCGCCCTGCTGATGCTGCTGCGCCCGGTGCCTGCCCCGGACGCGGGGGAGCACCCACCCGCCACCGGCCTGCGCGGGGTGCTGGCCGGCCTGCGCTACGCCCGCGGCCGCCCCGAGCTGATGGGCTCCTACCTGGCCGACCTGGCCGCGATGACCATGTCCTACCCGGCCGCCCTGTTCCCGTTCGTGGCCGTCAGCCTGCACGCCAGCTGGGCGGTGGGCCTGATGTTCGCCTGCCCGTCCATCGGCGCGTTCGCCGTCACCGTGCCGAGCGGCTGGATGAACCGGGTGCGGCGGCCCGGCCTGGCCATCGCGCTGGCCGCCTGCGGCTGGGGCCTGGCCATCGTGGCCTTCGGCCTGGCCCCGGACATCGCGGTGGCGCTGGTGACCCTGGTCGTGGCCGGAGCGGCCGACATGGTCAGCGGCATCTTCCGCGACCTGCTGTGGAAGCAGACCATCCCGGACGCCCTGCGCGGCCGGCTGGCCGGCGTCGAACTGCTCAGCTACGCGGTGGGGCCGTCCGCGGGCCAGCTCCGCGCGGGCGCGGTGGCCAGCGCGACCACGACCCGGTTCGCGCTGGTCTCCGGCGGCGTGCTCTGCGTCGGCGCGGTCGGGCTGGTCTGCCTGGCCCTGCCCGCCTTCACCCGCTACCAGGCCCCGGTCCCCGTCACAGCAGCTACTGAGAGTAATAATGAAAGTGAGCCTCAGTCACTCTGAGTATTAGATACTCTCACTCTTCGTGACGAGAGCAATGATGGTGGCTCACTTCGTGCGTACGCAGGCCTGGTGGCGGCTGGACACTCCCGGCGTGAGCGCGATCCGGGCCGCACGCTGCGTAGTGGCCCTGCTGGACGCGGCAGGCTGCATCTCCGGGTTGCCGGAAAGCCATCCTGACCTGGAAGAACTAGACCGGGCGGGCTGCTTCGCGAGCGGCCAGTTCGATCCCGGCCCGGCCGGGGTCGCGGTGGTCCGCGGCTGGGAACTGGCCGACGAGCCGACCGGGGCCACCCAGGACCTGCTGGGCGCGCTGACCGTCACGGTGAGTGCCGACCGCGGGGTGCCCAGCCCCGCCGCCCGCCGCGCCGCCGCCGCCAGCGGAGCCATCCCGGCCGCGCCCCTGCCCAGCCACCCCCGTGGCGTCGTGCCCGAACCCGCCTTCGCCCCCGACACGGTGGTGTTCGGCTCCCCCTCCTACACCGGCCGCACCCGCTAGCCCACCGGGCCGGCCGGGTCAGCACCCTCGGATTCCGCGGTCGGCCTCGGCGGCCAGCGGGGCGTCGCCGTCCTGGTGTGACCGGGCAATGATTCGCTGGAGGGCCGCGACGTGCTGCTCGAATGCCTGGCGGCCGGCGGTGCTGAGGCTGGCCGAGGTGCGCGGGCGCTTGCCCACGAATCTCTTGCGGATCTCGACGTAGCCGGCTGACTCCAGGGTGGACAGCTGTTTGGATAGCGCCGAGTCGGACAGGCCGAGTTCGTCGCGGATGTACCTGAAGTCGGCCCATTGCGCCGCCGCGAGCAGCGAGACGATCGCCAGCCGCGTCGGCGCGTGAATCAGCTCATCGAAACCAGCCGGGCTCATGTGCCTGTGGCCTGCGGCGCGCCGGTCCTTTGCTGCCGGGCCTGGCGCAGCATGAGCCCGCGCAGGTACCGGTTCACCAGCGGCCCGGTGATCACGAGCACGGCTGCCCCGGCGGCGCAGCCGATGGTGACCGGATGGGGGACGTGGGCCGCGGCCAGGCTGATCGCGACGCTGATGGTCACCCCGTCGACCAGCACGATCATGGCGAATATCGCGGCGGCCGTGCGGCCGTCGGTCTGCGGGTCGTGCACCTGGACGCGGCGGCGCACCACAGGGATCATCATGCCGGTCAGCACGGCCATGACCAGCACGGCGAGCGGGATCACGGTGGCCTGCACGACCAGGTTCCCGCTGTCCCTGGCGGCGCCGATGGCGACGATCGCGGCCGCGACCACCCACCAGTACCAGATTGGTACCAGCACGGCCCTGATGACCCGTTCCTGCCGCCGCTGGATTTCGGCCAGCTCGGCGGCCGCCCCGGCGGCCGTCGCCCCGGGTCCGGCGGCCTGGGGCTGCTGCTGTGCGTCACTCATGGTGGTCTCCTGCCGGAAATACTTTCCCAACTGGAAAGTAACATGAGCTTTCCGGCTAGGCAAGTATTTTCCAGGCGGGCCGCTGCCGGTCGCCGCGTCGCGGATGGGCTGACTGCTCGATGCCCTGTCGCGTGCCTATGACGTGCTGGGCTTCGGCCGGGCGGCTGGCGGTGACGCGGTGTTCCGCGATCTGTGCTGGCCCGGGTCATCGACCCGGCCGCCTCGCCCATCTCACCCGCCTCACCGGCCAGCCATCTAAGCGCCCCCACCCGCCTCACCAGCCTCGCCCGCACCACCAGCACCACCAGCACCACCGGCCCCGCCGGCCGCGACGGGCACACCAACCCCGGCGGCCGCTGGCGTCCCGCCCAGAGCGGCCAGCGGCTCCGGCAGCGGAATCCCGGACCCGTCCCGCCGCCCCAGCTCACTCGGCAGCTCCACTGGAACGCCGGCCTCGGTGGCCCCCAGCGCGGGCGCCGCGCCCGCCCAGGCCAGGGTCAGGGCGTCCTCACCCTTGAGGAAGCGGTGACAGCGCACGCCGCCGGTGGCCCGGCCCTTGGCCGGGAACTCGCCCCAGTCGCTGACCTTGACCGACCCGGTCCCGGTCCCGGGCAGCGCGCCGTCCGTCCCGGCCACGGTGACCACCAGCGCCCCGGCCCCCTCAGCCGAGGCCGCGGCCGGGGCGACGGCGCCGAACCAGATCACGCTGGCCCCGGCGGCCAGCCGGATCCCGGCCATCCCGCCCGCGGACCGGCCCTGGGGCCGGACGGCCGAGGCCGGGAAGTGCAGCAGCTGGGCATCGCTGCTGATGAACACCAGATCCTGGTCCTCACTGGTGAGCTGGACCGCGCCGACAACCCGGTCCGTGTCCTTCAAAGTAATGATTTCGAACTCGTCGCGGTTCTGCGGATAGTCGGGCTGGACCCGCTTGACCACACCGCTGGCCGTGCCCAGCGCCAGGCCGGCCTGCGGGGTGTCCAGGGAGGCCAGCGCGACCACGGTCTCGCCCTTGTCCAGCTCGGTGAACTCGCTGACCGGGGTGCCGCCGGACAGGCCCGGGAAGGCTGCGCTGGGCGGCAGGGCCGGGAACTCGAGCACGCTCAGCTTGATCATCCGCCCGGCCGAGGTGACCACGCCGATCTCGCCCCGCACCGTGGACGGCGCCGCCGACACCACCACATCGTGCGCGGCCCGGCCCTCGGACCCGTCGGACCCGCCCTCGTCGGGGGGCGCGCCCGGGGCCGTGCGGGCCAGCAGCCCGGTGGAGGACAGCAGCACCGTGCACGGCTCGTCGGCCACCTCGAGCGGCACCGCGGCGGTCAGGGCCGCGCCGCTGCCTTCCAGCAGCACCGTCCGCCGCGGGGTGCCGAACCGCTTGGCCATGTCGGCCAGCTCGCTGGACACGACGTCGCGCAGCCGGTCGTCCGAGGACAGGATCTCGGTCAGCTCGTCAATCTCCTGGCGCAGCTGATCCCGCTCCCGCTCCAGCTCGATCCGGTCGAAGCGGGTCAGCCGGCGCAGCGGGGTGTCCAGGATGTACTGGGCCTGGATCTCGGACAGGTCGAACACCGCGATCAGGCGCTGCTTGGCCGCGGCCGAGTCGTCGCTGGACCGGATCACCCCGATGACCTCGTCGATGTCCAGCAGCGCGATCATCAGGCCGTCGACCAGGTGCAGCCGGTCCTGGCGCTTGCGGCGCCGGAACTCGCTGCGCCGCCGCACGACCTCGATGCGGTGGTCGACGTAGATGCTGAGCAGCTCACGCAGCCCGAGCACGCGGGGCTGGCCGTCGACCAGGGCCACGTTGTTGATCCCGAACGTCTCTTCCATCGGGGTCAGCCGGTACAGCTCGGCCAGCACCGCCTCGGGGTGGAAGCCGCTGCGGATCTCGATGACCAGCTGCAGGCCCCGGTGCCGGTCGGTCAGGTCCTTGACGTCGGTGATGCCGGTCAGCTTCTTGGCCTGGACCATGTCCTTGATCCGGGCGATGACCTTCTCCGGGCCGACGCCGTAGGGCAGCTCGGTGACCACGATGCCGGTCCGCCGCGGGGTGATCTGCTCGATCCGGCAGGTGGCCCGGGTGCGGAAGATGCCGCGGCCGCTCTCGTAGGCGTCCCGGATGCCCTCCAGCCCGACGATCTTGCCGCCGGTGGGCAGGTCGGGCCCGGGGATGTAGCGCATCAGCGCGTCCAGGCTGGCGTCCGGGTGCTTGATCAGGTACCGCACCGCGGCGATGACCTCGCCCAGGTTGTGCGGGGCCATGTTGGTGGCCATCCCCACCGCGATGCCGGCCGCCCCGTTGACCAGGAGGTTCGGCAGCGCCGCGGGCAGCACCGACGGCTCCTGCTCCTGGCCGTCGTAGTTGGCCTGGAAGTCGACGGTGTCCTCGTCGATGGAGTTGACCATCTCCATGGCCGCGGCCGTCATCCGGGCCTCGGTGTACCGCATGGCCGCGGGCGGGTCGTCACCGCCCTGGGAGCCGAAGTTCCCGTGCCCGTCCACCATCGGCAGCCGCATGGCGAACGGCTGGGCCAGCCGGACCAGCGCGTCGTAGATGGCGCTGTCCCCGTGCGGGTGCAGCCGCCCCATGACCTCGCCGACCACCCGGGCGCACTTGACGTGCCCGCGGTCGGGCCGCAGCCCCATCTGGTTCATCTGGTAGAGGATGCGGCGCTGCACCGGCTTGAGCCCGTCCCGGGCGTCCGGCAGCGCGCGCTGGTAGATGACCGAGTAGGCGTACTCGAGGTAGCTGCCCCGCATCTCCTCGGCAACATCGATGTCTACGATGTTCTCTTCGAAATCAGGCGGGGGAGGTGGGGTTGCGGAACGTCGGGCCATGCCGCCATTGTGCCGCTCGCCGCGACCAAATAAGCCCAATATCCCCGGCGTTTCGCCCCCCTCCCGGCCCGGTCCGCCCGCTCCGGGCTACCGGATCGGCGCCGCGACGTCGGTGGCGGCCACGTTCCAGCCCGACACGCTGATCACCGGCACGGCCCCGTGCAGGTCGGCCGAGTCGTAGCTGACGGTCAGGGTCTGCGACTCGCCCGGGAACAGGGTGATGTCGTTGTTCTGCCAGAGCGAGGACTGCAGCTCGCTGTCGCCCGCCAGCACGTGACCGGACGCGGTGCCCCGCCGCACGTCCGCCCGGAGCAGGAACGAGACCGTCGACGCGGACGTGTTGGTGATCGTCACCTGGCTGGCCAGGTCGTGCCCGTCCGGCCCGGCCCGCCGGCTGGTGGCCGCCGTGGCCACCACCGAGGACGCGGGCAGCGTCTGGAGCGCCTTCAGGTTGGCGTACTGGGTCATCACCCCGGACGGCTGGCCCAGCGTCTTGGCCCAGTTGACCACGTCCGGCACGGTGGACAGCCAGTAGACGTTGCGGTCCACCACCTTCCCGTGCTGGCTCAGCACCAGCTCGACGAAGTACACCTGGGCCTGGGCCGAGGTGGGCACGGTGGGCGTGAGCACCTGGTTGCGGACCTGCTGGCTGGCCAGGGTGATCCCGCGCGCGGTCTGGTCGTCGAGCAGCTTCCCGCCCAGGCTGTACACCCTGGACTGCACGGACAGGCCCGCCTGCCGCGCGCCCGACAGGTTGTCCAGGGTCACGGTGCCGTTGTCCAGCGCGTACAGCGCGTGCAGGGAGCGGTTCGCCTCCTGGGTGCCGAAGTAGGCGCCGGCCTGGTCGCCGTCGCTGCCGTAGAGGTTCCAGAGCAGGCTGGGCCAGCCCTTGTTGAGCTGCCAGTAGATCGTCCCGGTGGACGGCACCGGCTTGTTGGTGGAGTGGTCGATGAACGCCTCGAACTGGGCCCGGGTGTTCTCGTAGTTCTGGGCCTGGGCCAGCTCGATGTACTGGCTCAGGCTCGACCAGGAGCCGTACCGGCTGGTCAGCGCGGTGTCGAACTTGCACAGGGTCCCGAACGAGTAGCCCACGCTGCACTTGGGCTCATAGTTCAGGTGGTACTGGTTGGCGTCCGGCTGCTGCCACAGGTCGGACAGCTCGGCCGGGGACATGAAGCGGTTGAGCGAGTCCGCGGTGGGGATGGTGTCGCCCGCGCTCTGCTCGCTGTCGAGTCCCCACGAGCCGCCCGCGTTGGTCTGGGTGGAGTCGTCGGTGGCGTAGTGCGTGGTGTCGTACCAGTAGTCGGGCGGCACCCAGTTGTACGGCCCTTCCTTCTCCCCGGACGGCCCGAGCCGCGGGCTGGAGTTGTATTCGGCCGAGGAGATCACCGGATCGTCGAAGTCGGCCTGGGCCAGGGCGGCCAGCGTCACCGACTCCTGCTCGGCCAGGGGCGGCTGGTCGCTCCACTGGAAGCTGAACACGCTGGGGTGGTTGCGCAGCTCGGTGCCGATGGTCAGCGCCGAGTTCCGCAGGATCTGGTAGTCGGCCGCGCTGGTCAGCCCGCTCGATTGCAGCTCCCAGGCGTCGCAGCACTGGTAGCCGGCGTTGATCAGGATGCCGGCCTGATCCATCTGCCGGAAGAAGTCGTCCGGCATGATGTGGCCTTCCAGGCGGATGGTGTTGACGCCCATGTTCTTCATCAGCGCGATCTGCTTGGCGATGTCGGCCGCCGAGTAGTGCAGGAAGATGTTGGGCGAGAAGCCGCCGCCGCGGATCACGATGGGCACGCCGTTGATCTTGAAGGCCCGGGCTCCGCTCGGTGCACCCGGGGACGTGCCGCTGGTCAGGTAGGAGGTGACGGTCCTGATCCCGAACTCCTCGCTGGTGGAGTTCAGGGCCTGCCCGCCGTGCGAGACCGAGGTGCGCAGCGTGTAGAGCGGCTGGCCGCCCAGCTGGTAGGGCCACCAGATCCGCGGGTGGGCGATGGTCAGGGCCGGGTACTGGCCCGGCGCGAAGGTCACGGTCCTGGTGGAGTGGGCCGGCACGGTCACGTTCTGCGCGACCTTGATCGCCGCGCCGGGGCCGGGCGGGCTGATCGTGGCCGCCACCCGCCCGCTCTGGGCGGTGCCGCCGTCGTTGCTGACGTCGGTCTTCACGGTCAGCGCCGACCGGCTCAGGCTGGCCGTGTTGTTCTGCACGACGTGCGCGTTGCCGACGGTCAGCGCGTCCGCCACCGACAGCTGGACCGGGAACTGGATACCGGTGTTGTTGTCCGGCGGGATCTGATTCCAGTCCACGTCGTCGAGGGTGAACATGGTCTGCGGGTTGTTCGGGTTGACCTCGATCGCCAGTGAGTTCACCCCGGACCGGACGTCTTTACTGATATCGAATGACTGTTGTGAGTAGGCCCCGGTCACCGTGCTGGCCGACGCGACCTCGTGTCCGTTGACCCACACGTCGGCCGAGCCGATCACCCCGTTGATGATCAGATCGGCGGCCTGGCCCGGCCGCAGGTGGGGGGTGAAGTCGGTCCGCCACCACCAGGGCACCGCGAACTCGGCCACGGTGTCCGCGCCGACCGAGTCCATGTACCCGTAGCAGCTGCGCAGGTTGGTGGAGTAGAACACGCTGTGCGTGCTGGCCGGGCTCTGGTTCACCGGCTGGAGGCCCGGGTCGCCCGGGCACCGGCCGTTCTGGGCCAGCGCCTCGATCTCGGTGCCGGGCGCGCCCGCGTCGTCGTTGGCCACCGGCAGCCAGCCGCCGGTGCTGAAGCCGGGGGTGGAGATCTGCGCCCCCGGTCTGGGTGGCGTCGGCGCTGCTCTGCACCTGCCAGCCCCTGGCCCCCAGGTTCGACAGGTTGCTGGCCCCCGGGTCAGCAGCGGCCGGGTTCGCCGCGCTCGCGGTCAGGGACGGCGCCGCCGCCGGGCCGGCTTTCGCGGCGTGCGGGCCGCCGGCCGCGCCCAGCGCCTGGGCGCCGGTGGCGAGCCAGGTCAGGGCCATGACCGAGGCGATCGCGGTGGCCCCACGGGCCCAGTGACGACGGAAGGTTCGGCTCATCGCTGTCAACTCCTGTCACGCTGCCGGTGACCGCAGGCCTGACCCCCCGCCAACCATTAGTTCGTATACTTTCCAAACTAATTCTGTCAACAGCCAACGAGAGATCCGCCGAATCCCGCCCTCATCGCCCGCGCCCGGCGCCCGGGCCCATCCAGGCCCCTGGCTCCTCAGGTGGCCGAGAAGCCGCCGTCCACATACAGCGTCTGCGCGGTGACGAACGCCGCCGACTCGCTGGCCAGAAACACCGCCGCCCCCGCGAAGTCGGTGGGCGTCCCGTTGCGCCCGGTCATGGTCCGGGCCGCCATGGCCGCCGACCGCTCGGGGTCATTGGCCACCGCCGCGTTCAGCCGGGTCGGCACGAACCCCGGGCACAGCGAGTTGACCGTGACTCCCGACGGGGACCAGGCCTCGGACTGGGACCGGGTCAGCGCGGCCAGGCCGCCCTTGGACGCGCCGTAGCCGCCGCTGCGGCCGAACGCCCGGTGGTACTGCTGGGAGGTCACGTTGATGATCCGGCCCCAGCCGCGCGCGGCCATGCCCGGGCCGAACCGCTGGCCGAGCAGGAACGGCGCGGTCAGGTTCACGGCCATGGTCTGGTCCCACTGGTCCTCGGTCAGCTCGGCCAGGGGCGGGCGCAGGTTGATCCCGGCGCAGTTGACCAGGATGTCCGGCTCCCCGAACGCCGCCGCCGCCGAGCCGGCCCCGGCCGCCACCGCGGCCCGGTCGGCCAGGTCCGCGCTCACCCAGGCGGCCGTGCCCCCGTCGGCCGCCAGCGCGGCCACGGTCTCCTTCAGGTCGGCCTCGCCGCGGGCCAGCACCACCACCCGGGCCCCGGCTCCGGCCAGCGCCGCCGCCATGGCCTGGCCGATCCCGGAACTGCCGCCGGTGACCAGGGCGACCCGGCCGTCCAGGCCGAACAGCCCGCGCAGGTAGTCGGACATGGACTACAGCACGGGCCGCGCGCCGACCAGGCCCAGGGCGTGCGCGGCCAGGCGGCAGCCGCTGGACAGGGCCTCGCCGGGCGGCTTCTTGTCCAGCCAGGCGGCCAGGAACCCGGCGCAGAAGGCGTCGCCCGCGCCGGTGCCGTCCACGATCCGGTCCACCGGGGGCGCGGGCACCTGCACCGGCGGGCGCCCGTTGGCGTAGAACAGCGCGCCGTCGCCGCCCATCTTGACCACGACCTGCGGATACCAGGCGGTCAGGACCCGGGCCGCCTGCTCGGCGTCGTCGCGGCCGGTCAGCACCTGGCTCTCGGCTTCGTTCACGAACAGCAGGGTGGCGCCGTTGCTCAGCTCGAGGAACGGTTCGGCCCCGGCCCGCTCCAGCGGCGCGGACGACGCGGCGTCGACCGAGACCGACATGCCGGCCCGGATGCTGTACTGAATGGCGGCCAGCGCGGCCGGCCGGGCCCCCTCGCTGAGCAGCGTGTACCCGGACACGTGCATGTGGTTGCCGCCCGCGAACAGGTCGCGCGGCAGGTCGTCGGGGGACAGCGCCGAGTTGGCTCCGGGGTCGGACAGCATGGTGTGCTCACCCTTGTGGGTGATCATGACGACGCAGGTCCCGGTGGGCCGCTCGGGGTCCATGACCAGGCGGGCATCCACGCCGTAGCCCATGAGCTCCATGTCGCGGTTCCGCCCGGCGATGTCCGCGCCCCGGCGGCCGACGAACGCGACCTCGTTGCCGTCCACCGCCAGCCAGGCGGCGATATTGGCTCCGGAACCGCCCCCGTGCATGGACACGGTGGCGGCCGTGTCGCTGCCACGGGCCAGCGGGTACAGCGCGTGGGCGACGGCGTCGGTCATGAGATCGCCGACGACAACGACGCGCGTCATGGCGTTGCCTCCGAGTCAGCTGTCGGTCGCGGGGGGCCGGTCTTCCCCCGTAGACCCCTTCTGTGCTTAACGGTAACTGTCACCGCCCGTACCGTGCCAGCCGAGCGGCCATGCGGACGCCCGGATCGTTATCGCAGCGTAAATGGCGACCTTCCGGCCCGCAAGAGCCGTTTGGTCAGTCTGCGGTTACGAGCCGCCGGCCAGCGACCATCACGACGAATTCGTCGGCGTCGGCGGCCAGCCGCTGGTTGAGACTTCCCAGCTCATCGCGGAAGATGCGGCCGGCCCGGGTCGGCGGCACCACGCTCAGGCCCACCTCGTCGCTGACCGCGACCACGTACCGGCGGGTCTGCCGCCAGGCCGTCACCAGCTCGCTGACCAGCCCGGCCAGCCGCCCGGCCGCGGCCGGCGACCCGTCCCAGGCCCCGCATTCGTCCATGGCCGCGGCCAGCCAGGTGGTGACGCTGTCGACCAGCACCGCGCCGCCCGCGCCGCCCGCGCCGTTCGCGCGGCCCAGTTCGCGGGCCAGGGCGGCCGGTTCGGTCCCCGTCTCCACCGTCCGCCACCAGGCCGGACGCCGTTCCCGGTGCGCCGCGACCCGGGCCGCCCACTCCGCGTCCTCCGGCCCCGGCCGCGGCCCGGTGGCCACGTAGGTCACGCCCGGCTCGGCCGCCAGCCGCCACTCGGCCTCGGCCGACTTACCCGATCCGCTCCCGCCCAGCACCAGCACCCGCTGCGCCCGCGGCCCGGCCGGCGCCAGCCTGGCCGGCCCCGGCGCGGTGAAGGTGTCCCCGTCCCGGGGCAGGACGGCCCGCCAGATCCGGCACCGCCGGGCCAGCTCGCGTTCGGACCGGACCTGGTGCCCCACGAACCCGGCCAGCACCAGCGTCTCCTCGGTCACTGCCCCCGTGGCCCGCAGCAGCCCCAGCTGCTCCGGGTACGCGCCCAGGTCGAGCACTGCGGCGTCGTACCGGGCCACCCCTTCCGGCCCCTCCGGCCTGGCTCCCGCCAGCAACCGCGCCCCGTCCGGCCCGGTCACCTCCCACCCACCGTCCAGCCCCCGAACCCGATACCCCGCCGGCACCCCCGGACCCAAAGATCCCGCGACATCGGCACCCCCGGACCCCAAAGGCCCCTCAGACCTCACGTGCCCCACATATCCCTCGGGTCCCAGCGGCCCAACTGGCCCCACAGACAGCTCCAGCACCCCGTCCACCACCAACCGGAACGGAGCCCTCCGTTCCCCCGCACCCGCGGCCCCCCGGCACGACGCGCACGGGCAGCCGTCCTCCGGCCACCCCACCGCGCCCCCGCTGCCCCGCACCTCGATCTCCACCGCCCGCACGATACCCGCCGAGGCCCGTTACTCCAGGTCGGGAACGCTTTTGCGCAGCATCTGCAGAAAAGTGTTCCCAAACCCACAAAGCCGGGAGCCCGCGCACCTCTTCCGCGTGATAACAGCAAGAAGCGGCGACGCGGCCACCGACCCGGCGCCCGTCCGGCGGCGCGCCCGGCACCCATCAGCAGGCAGTCCGATTCGTGACATTTGCCGGGTGACAAATATGTCCCGGACGTGCTTGAATGAAGGCACGGGCCACACCGCTCCAGACAACGGCGGGGGCCACGGAGGATATGTGCTGATCGACGATCTGGCCCGGGACGCGGCCGACCTGCTGAGCGTGGGGAACTCCGGGCAGATGCGGTCGCTGAACCGGCTGACCGAGCTGGCCGTGCGCGAGGTCAACGGCTGCTGCGGCGCCACCGCCATGCTGTGGCGCGACAAAGAGCTGGTCGGCCTGACTTCCACCCACCCAGACCTTGCTGACCTGGCCGAACACCAGTTGCGTACGGGCGCCGGCCCCTCCATCCAGGCCCTGCGCGAGCGGCAGCCGGTGGCGGTGCGGGACACGCTGCACGATCCCCGCTGGGCCGACTGGATGACCGAAGCCCTGTGCCGGGGCGTCCGCTCCCAGCTGGCTCTGGTGCACGAGATCCCGCCGCTGACCGTGGTGCTGTCCATCGCGGGCGTGCGGGCCGGGGCGTTCGAGAGCGAGCAGGCGCCGTTCGCCGAGACGCTGGCCGCGTTCGGCGGCGCCGTGCTGGCCAACGCCTCCGCCTACGGCGACGCGCAGCGGGAGGCGGTCCAGTTGCGCAACGCGGTCGAGAGCCGGGCCGTGGTCGACCAGGCCAAGGGCATCCTCATGCATGCCCTGGGCTGCTCGGCGGCCGAAGCCCTGGAGCGCATGCGCCGGATATCCCAGACCCAGCACGTCAAGGTGACCGACGTGGCCCGGAACATCCTCGAGACCCAGGATGCCCCCCCGACCTGACCGCGGCCCCGGGCCCGGCTCCAGGCCCGCGGAGCGGACCGTAAATGCCCGCGGCCTGGTAGAGCCGCAATTTTCGGGGCACGAATTAGTTATGGAGAGTCCCCCGCCCGAACTGGTGGCCCGCTTCGAGGACGAGGCCGTGCCCTACACCGCCCAGCTGTTCCCGGTGGCGGTCCGGATGACCAGAGGCCGCGAGGACGCCGAAGACCTGGTCCAGGAGACCATGGCCAAGGCCTGGGCCGCGTTCGGCAAGTTCGAGCCGGGCACCAACGTGCGCGCCTGGCTCTACCGCATCATGACCAACACCTTCATCAGCGGCTACCGGCGCCGGGACCGGGCCCCGATGTTGCTCCGCGAGGACCTGGTCGACCGGATGGCGCTGCCGCTGTGGCCGTCGGGTCTGCCCGCCCTGCGTTCGGCCGAGGCCGAGGCGCTGGACCGGATGCCCGCCGAGGCGCTCCGGCAGGCCCTGCGCGAGCTGCCGGAAGACTTTCGCACCGTGGTCTACCTGGCTGACGTGGAGGGCTACACCTACCACGAGACCGCGGCCATGATGGGCACCCCGATCGGCACGGTGATGTCGCGGCTGCACCGGGCCCGTCGCACCCTGCGGTCCAAGCTGGCCGACCGCGAAGCCGTCGCCGCCTGACCCCGACCCAGCCGTCCAGCCCCAGACACGAAAGCCAGACACGAAGGAACGGCCGGGCCCAAGCGGGAGAGGGCCCGGCCGTTCCTTTCCGTGCTGCTTACGCGGCGTTGGAGCGCTCGACGGCCTGCTCGATGGCCTCGTCCAGCTCCTCGTCGGCGTCGGTCTCGACCGGGGCCACCACCGGCGCCTGCGTCTTGCTGTACAGCGCGATGGTCTCGCGGCCGATGCGCTCCCAGTTGTAGCGGGCCTGGGCGCGGTCGGCCGAGGCGATGCCGAAGCCTTCCAGCAGCATCGGGTTGGCCAGCAGCTTGCGGATCCGGCGGGCCAGCGCCTTGGGCTGACCCGGCGTGACCAGCAGGCCGGTGGTGCCGTCGACCACGGTGTCCAGGTGGCCGCCGATGGCCGAGGCGATGACCGGGGTGCCGCAGGCCATGGCCTCCAGGCTGGCCATGCCGAACGGCTCGTACCAGGACACGTCGATCATCAGGTCGGCCGAGCGGAGCAGGGCGGGCATGTCGTCCTGGCTGACCTGGCCGGCGAACTTGACCCGGTCGGCCACGCCCAGGTGGCCGGCCAGCCGGGCCAGGTCGCAGCATTCCGGGTCCTGGCGCAGCATCGGCCGGGCCGGGCCGCCCACGATGATCAGCTCGGCCTCGGGGATCTCGGGCAGGGCCCGGACCACGGTCTCCAGCCCGTCCCGCTTGAGGTGGGTGGCCACCGCGATCAGCCGCGGCTGCTCACCGCGCGGGGCGATCGGGCCCTCGGTGCTGAAGAAGGCCGAGTCGACGCCGAACGGCAGCACGCTGATGCCGGACCGCGGCACGCCCAGCCCGGCCAGGTCGGAGACCTCGTCCTCGTTGGTCGCGATGACCAGGTCGGCGCTGCGGGCCACGGCCCGCTCCAGCCGGTCCCGGGCCCCGGTCTCGGTCGCGGCGTGCTCGGCCAGGGTCGAGCCGTCGTCGGCGATGTGGTGCCGCCGCTCCGCCGCCCGCAGCGAGTGGAACGTCTGCACGACTGGGATCTTGCGGTCGCGGGTGGCGGCCAGGGCCGCGAGCCCGCCGGTCCAGCCGATAGCGTGCACCACGTCGGGCCGGTCGTCCTGCCACTGCGCGGCCAGGACGTCGGCGAACGTGCGGATGTGCGGCAGCAGGGCCTCGTCGGCCAGCGGCTCAGCCGGACCCGCCGTCACGTACTCGACGATGGCACCGCTGGGCAGCTTGTCGGTGTCGGGCAGGTCCGCGCCGTCCTTGCGGGCGTACACGGTGACGTCGTGCTCCTGGCGGGCCAGTTCGCTGGCCAGCGCGGCCACCCGGGTCTCCTGGGTGGCGGGCTCGTTACTCGTGGCGTGGAAGAGGGGGGTGGCGTCTTCGGCAACGAGTGCGATCTTCATGAGTTCTTGACTCCTCGCGGCAAGTGATGCATCAGCTACGTCTGCAGTCGCAGCGACCCGCCAGATCATCAAGCCCAGATCATGAAGCAGTGTCATGAATAAGGCCGGGGCGCCGGGGGAGAAGAGAGGAATCGGCGGTGCCGACGCCTGGCCCCGGCACTCACCAGAGGCGAGTGCGCCGGACAGCGCGTGCGTGCCTGCGTCGTAGGCACCGCTAGGGAAGAGCATATCCCTTATTGCCGTGCGACAAACAATCGGCAGGTCACAGCCTGGTCACGGCCCCGCTTTTATACCCGGTGTAGCGCTCTTGACACCGGGTAGCGGCATCCCTTCACCGCAGGTCAGAAGATCGCAGTTCAGAAGGGAGCCCTCGTGGCCCGGTTCGGCTATTTCCTTTCGTCCGAGGAGTACGATCCCGCCGAGCTTGTCCGCCAGGCCAGGCTGGCCGAGCAGGCGGGATTCCAGGCGCTGGCCATCTCCGACCACTTCCATCCGTGGCTGGACGAGCAGGGCCAGTCCGGCCTGGTCTGGTCCATGATCGGGGCGATCTCCCAGGTCACCTCGCTGCCGATCACCACCTTCGTGACCTGCCCCACGGTTCGCATTCACCCGGCGGTGATCGCGCAGGCCGCCGCCACGTCGGCCGTGCTGACCGACGGCCGGTTCGTCCTCGGCGTCGGCAGCGGGGAGGCCCTGAACGAGCACATCACCGGCCAGCGCTGGCCCGCGGCCGAGGTCCGGCTGGAGATGCTGGCGGAGGCCGTCGCGGTGATCAGGGAGCTGTTCACCGGCCAGCTGGTCACCCACCACGGTCCGCACTACACGGTGGAGACCGCCCGGCTCTACTCGCGGCCCGCCGCGCCGCCGCCCATCTACGTGTCCGGGTTCGGGGAGAAGGCCACCGAGCTCGCGGCCCGGATCGGTGACGGCTACATCAATGTGGCGCCCGAGGCCGATCTGGTCCGCACCTTCCGCGACAGCGGCGGTGGGGACAAGCCCGCGCTGGGCGGCCTCAAGGTGGCCTGGGACAGCGACGAGGGCCGGGCCCGCAAGACCTTTCACCGGCTCTGGCCGAACGACTTCCTGCCCGGCGAGACCGCGCAGCTGCTCGAACTGCCGCGGCACTTTGGCGCGGTGTCCTCGCTGGTGACCGAGGACATGGTGACCGCCCCCTGCGGTCCCGACCCCGCGGTGCACACCGCCGCGATCCGCGAGTATCTCGACGCGGGTTTCGACGAGGTGTTCGTCCAGCAGGTGGGCGGGTCGGCCGAGGGGTTCTTCGAGTTCTACGCTGGGCAGGTACTGCCGCAACTGGCCGACGACAGCAGGGAGGCCTGATGGAACGCGGAAACACCAAGCACGGAGCGCAGCGCGACGATGAGCTGGCGCAGGAGACCGAGGACCTGGTCCGCGCCGACCCGCAGGAAGCGCGCAGCGAAGAGTGGCGCGAGCCCGAGCCCACCGGCGACCAGCGTGAGCTGTTCCAGGCTGACACGACCGCCACGCTGTCGGAGGACGAGGCCATCGACCTGCGCAGCGAGCTGGCCCGGCAGCTGACCCGGGACGAGTTCCCGCTCGGCCGCCACGACCTGCTGGCCATCCTCGACCGCGACGGCGGCTCGCCGGCCCTGGTGGCCCGGGTCTCGGCCCTGCCCGGCCGGTCCCGCTACCACAGCACGCACGAGCTGCTCGAGGCGCTGGGGCTCGCCCACCCTGAGGAGGACGCACGTAACTGACCTTCAATTTTTATATATATCGAAGGTCACACAGTGGAGCCCGGTCACGGACGGCGTGACCGGGCTCTGTGCTGTCTGGGTCCCCGGGTCAGGTGTCCCGGCGCATGTGCATCCGGACCACGGTCCCGGCGTCGGAGGAGTGCAGCTCCACCCGGTCGCAGGCCTGGTGGATGATCCACAGGCCCTGGCCGCCGCGGGTGCCGGCCGGCGGGGGCAGCCGCCCGGCCCGGGGGTCGTCCAGCCGGCCCGCGTCGCTGACCTCGCACACGATCTCGGTCTCGTCCTGCCAGATCCGCAGGATGCCCGGGCCGCCCGCGTGCCGGACCGTGTTGGCGGTGGCCTCGCCGACGGCCAGCACCAGGTCGACCACGCGGTGCGGGGCCAGCCCGGCCGCGCGGGCCCGGTCCCGGACCAGGTGGCGCAGCGGGGACAGGTCGCGGTGGAACGGGACCGACTCCGCGGTGTCCGGGGCCGCCGTCAGCGGCTCCCCGAAGCCAGGCGCGCGGGCCACTTCAGTCACGTTCTCCCCTCCAGCTGATCACGTTCACCGGGGTCCGGGCCGCCCAGCGCTTCCCCCGCCCGGCCCGCGACCTCAGTTAGCGGGTCCCCGGGACCGCCCGGACGGGCCCCACTGGCTCTGGTTGTTCCCGCCCTGGTTGTAGTAACCGCCCGGCTGGCCCTGCTGCGGGTAGGTGTCCTGGTTGTACTCGTCGTAGCCACCGCGGGGCGGTACCCGGCGCTGCCGGACGGCCCGGGACCCGACCCCGTTCAGCAGCGAGCCGATGGCGAAGCCGATGACCAGGTCGACGGCGGCGGTGGCGACCTTCTGCGAGATCGGGGCCGAGGTGCTGAACGGAAACAGCACCATGAGCAGCGTGATCAGGGCCACGATCCAGGTGAAGAAGGTCATCGGCCGGGGCGCCGCGGTCAGCAGCAGGTGGGCCAGCCCGGTGGCCAGCAACGCGGCCGCGGCGGCCAGGATCACCACGTCGGTGGTGTGGGCGTCGCCGTAGGTGCCCTGGCTCTCCGGCGACAGCAGCGGGATGTTGAACAGCCAGCGGCAGACCACCACGCCGACCAGCGCGACCAGCGCGGCCACGATGGCAGTGGCCACCCCGCCCGCCCACAGCGTGCGTACGTCCACTACCGGGCGCGTCTGCGGCGGCCCGTCGTCGGGCCCGATCGGCCTGGTCATGAGATATCTGCCCCTAAGGTCAAAAGCGGCACTGCACAATGCCGTTAGTGGTTGCGCAATCGGCTTTCACTGTACGACGCGGTACCCCCTCTTCCCTAGGCCAAACGAGGCCGGCGCGGCTGCTGAATACGGTGTGCCTTAAGGTGCGTAAACCCGGCGCCGAGCCCAGAACAGGAGACTGTAGTGACCAAGGTGCGCGATGTGATGACCGCGGAGCCGATCGTGCTCCAGCAGGACCAGACCATCGCCGACGCGGCTCAGGCCATGCGGGACACCGCGGTGGGGGCGGTTCTGGTGGTGGACGGGGACCGGCTCTGCGGCCTGATCACCGACCGCGACATCGTGGTCCGGGCCGTGGCTGAGTCGGCGCTGCCCGACTCTCCGGTGGGCCCGCTGGTCAGCTCCGATCTGATCGCGGTCGGCGCCGACGACGAGGCCGACGACGCGGCCCGGGTCATGCAGGCCCACGCGGTCCGGCGGCTGCCGGTCATGGATGACGGCCGGATCGTCGGCATCGTGTCCATCGGCGACCTGGCCGTCAGCCGCGGCGAGGATTCCGCCCTGGCCGACATCAGCGCGGCCGAGCCCACTCAATGATTCCCACCGAGTAACCCCGAACGGACCAGCCATGCCACCATCGGGAGGCCCTGAGCCGCCGGAGTCCGAGCTCGCCGAGCTGGCCGCCCGGCGGGACGCGCTCCAGCAGGCGGCCGGCCTGCCCGGGGCCCAGATCCAGCCCCTGCTGCACGCGGCCTTCGCCGAGCTGGACGGGGCCATCGACGCGCTGACCGCGCTGCAGGCCCAGAACGCGGCCCGGAGGGCCGAGGCGCCGTCCGAGCAGACCCGGGCCGAGCGGCGCCTGCTGCGAGCGGTGTTCCAGGAAGCCCCGGTGGCGCTGTTCCTGCTCGAACGCGACGGCACCGTGCGCCGGGTCAACAACCGGGCCAGCGACATCATCGGCTCCCGCCCGGCCTACGCGGCGGGCAAGCCGTTCACGGTGTTCGTGGACCTGCCGTCCCGGGCCGCGGTCCAGACCTACCTGGTCGCGGCCGCGCGCACGGGCCGGGCCCGGCAGACCGAGGCCGGCCTGCTCGGCGCGGACGGCGTGGTCCCGGTCCGCCTCACGGTCGAGCCGATCACCTTGCCCGAGGACTCCAGCGTCCTGCTCGTCACGGCCAGCTACGACGTCCCGCTGCTCCCGGAGCCCCAGGAGCCGGACGTCACCCCGGCCGCCCAGAACACGCCGGCCGCCCAGACCATCCTGGCCACCGAGATCGCCGCCGCGGCCTCAGGAGCCCCAAGTGCCTCAGGAGCCCCGGGGACCTCAGGAACCCCAGGGACCTCAGGAACTCGCAGGCAACCTCAGGAACCCCCTCAGTCCCAGGGAAGACCTCAGCAACCCCGCCAGCCCCAGCGAACCTCGCGAACCGCAAAAGCCGCAAAAGGCTCCAAAAAACCGGCCGCCTCACGCGCCACTCCAGCCTCGATGGCCTCGGCGCGCACGGCCGCCCCCAAGCCTGGCCCGCCGGGCCGGGCCGGGAGCGCCCAGGACCAGGACCCGGCCCCGCCGGCCGCGGCCGACGGGGCCAGCGCGGCCACCATGCGGGCCGTGCGGACCATGGCCCAGCGGATGGACCTGCTGACCGCGATCACCCGGCTGCTGCTGGAGAACAGCTCGTTCAGCGAGTCCCTGACCCTGCAGCGCTGCGCGCGCCTGCTGGCCGGGGAGTTCGCCTCCTGGGTCATCGTGGACGTGATCCGCGGCCGCCGGCTGCGCCGCCAGGTCGCGGTCGGCCCGCCCGGCGAGGAGTCCGAACTGACCGCGCGGCTGGTGCGGGACACCGAGCCGGAGCCGGGCACGCTCCCGGCCCAGGTCCACGAGACCGGCAAGTCGCTGCTGCAGGCCCGCTCGGACGACACCAGCATGCTGGGCGCCGGGCCCGACGGCGTGCCGCTGCTGATGAAGCTGGGCGCCACCTCGGTGCTGTCCGTGCCCATCGCCGAGGGGGCCCGCGGCTACGGCGTCATCACCTTGTGCCGCCGGGCCGGGGAAGGCCCGTTCCAGATCGCTGACCTGGCCCTGACCGAAGAACTGGGCGGCCAGCTGGCCGTGGCCATCCGGGTCGACCGGCTGTTCCGGCGGCGGTCCGAGGTGGCCGAGGCGCTGCAGAACAGCCTGCTGCCCCGGGTGCTGCCGGACGTGCCCGGGATCGAGCTGGCCGCCGCCTACATGAGTGCCACCGAAGGCATGGACGTGGGCGGCGACTTCTACGACGTGTACCAGACCCCGGACGGCTGGGGTCTCACCATCGGCGACGTCACCGGCAAGGGCGAGGAGGCGGCCGCGCTGACCGCGGCCGCCCGGTACGCCATCCGGGTCATCGCGCACTGGGAACCGGACCCGGTCAAGGTCCTGCAACGGGCCAACGACGTGCTGCTGGCCACCGAGCCCGGCGGCCGCTTCGTCACGGCCAAGACCGCGCAGCTGGCCTGGCGCCGGGGCGGTCTGCAGGTGTCGCTGGGCACGGCCGGCCACCCCGGTCCGGCCGTGATCCGCTCGGACGGCCGGGTCGAGATGACCGGTGGCGGCGGGCTGCCGCTGGGCCTGTTCCCCGAGGCCCAGCCGGGCCTGGAGGAGGTCGCGCTGGCCCCGGGGGACACGCTGTTCTTCTTCACCGACGGCCTGACCGAGACCCGCAGCCCGGACCTGCGCTACTTCGAGGAGCGGCTGTCCGACGAGCTGGTCCGGATGGCCGGCCGGTCGGCCAGCGAGGTCGTCGCGGGTATCCAGGCCCGGGCCGAGGCGTTCTCGGCCGGGGAGATGCGGGACGACCTGACCGTGCTGGCCCTGCGGGTGCTGGGCCCGCCCGGCGGCGACGAAGACGACGACCAGGACGACGGCGAAGGCTCGGCCGCCATCATCGAGCTGCGCTGACCACCGCGGCCCGGCCCGCCACGGGCGGACCGGTCAGCGCGGCGGCTCCTCGTACACGTCCTCGATGACCTCGGTGTCGTTGGGGCCCACCTGCCGCGGCGGCGCCGGGGGCGGGGAACCCGCCGGGTCCGGGTCTTCCGCGTAGTACGTGTTGGCCCGCTCGGTGGCCATCTCCTCGGCCGGGGAGCGGGCGTGCCGCGATTCTTCGGCCGGGTCCACTTCGGACTGCATCGGGTCCTGAAGCCGGCCCACTTCCGGGTCCGGCTCCAGGCTGGGCCGGTCCGGGATGCCGGACTCGGCGTTGCCGGTGCCCGGGTTCTGCAGCACGTACGGGGGGTAGGCCCGCTGCTCCACCTGGGTGGTGCCGCCCCGGCGGGTGCGCTTGACGTAGACCCGGCGGCCCAGCCACTCGTAGCCGCGCTTCGGCGTGAGCAGGCCGATAAGGGCCACGATCATGACGACGATGCCGAAAATGTGCAGGTTGAACACTGACGTGTTGGCCGTGACGGCGAACGTGAAAATGGCCCCGACGGCGAGCCAGAACAGGCTGATGCCGATCCTCATCGGGAGTTCTCCTTTCCGGAGAAATGCTCAGGCCTAGCTCGTGGAAATGGGGCTGACCGGTGATAGGTGTACCCAAGATGCCCGGAACAGTACCGAATTAACGCTGTTGCCGGGGTGCGGCACGCGGGGGCCCGGGGAGTGATCGTCATGGTGCCGTCAGCCTTCCCAGCGGCTCGCCTTTTACGCCAGCCGCCGGCCGGTGCTTATCGGCCCGAATGTCAGTCGGCACCGCCGGAATCGGCCCCGCCCTCGGTCAGCAGTTGTTCCCGCAGGTAGCCGAGAGACCGGGTCAGCAGCCGGGACACGTGCATCTGCGAGATGCCGAGCCGTTCGCCGATCTCGGCCTGGGTCAGATTGCCGTAGAACCGCATGGTCAGGATGCGCTGCTCACGGGCGGGCAGCTCGCTCCAGTGGGCGCTGATGGCGTCCATGTCCACCGCCCGGGCCAGGTCCTCGTCGTCCGTGCCGAGCAGGTCGGCCAGCTCCACCTGCTCCTGCCCGCCGCCCACCGGCGCGTCCAGTGAGTAGGTGTGAAAGACCAGCTCGGCCTGGCGGGCCTCGCGCAGCTCGGCCGGCTCGACGCCGAGGTGGGCGATCAGCTCGTCGTCGGCCGGGGTGTGCCCCAGCTGCTGGGTGAGGTCCTCGGTGGCCGAGCGCACCTGCAGCAGCAGCTCCTGGGCCGACCGGCGTACGTGGACCTGCCAGCGCTTGTCCCGGAAGTGCCGTTTGATCTCGCCGGTCACGCAGGGGTGGGCGTATCCGGGCAGGCTGCCACCGAAGTCCGGGTTGAAGTTGTTGATCGCCTTGAGCAGGCCGATGTACCCGACCTGCATGAGCTCTTCCGCGGACTCGGGACTGCTCTGGTACTGCCGGACGCACGACCGGACCAGCCGCTGGTAGCGATCGATCAGGGCCTCGCAGGCCCCCGACCGCAGCTCGTCCCCGCGCGGCAGGCCGCGGATCATCCGGAGCAGCTCGTCGTCTTCGAGCATGCTCAGTTCCTCGCGCTGGGCGGTGGGCGGACGTGCGGCCAGGCCTGTGGCCATGAAGTCTCCTGGAGTTTCGCGAAACACCTGATGTGGTCCTGCCCCGCACGCGCGCGATAAACGTCCAGCCCGGACACGTTTCGGCTTCCTGCGTGTCCGGGTCTCAAACCCGGGTAGGGCGGTGGACATGACCCAATCGCAGGGACCGTACGACGGCGAGCAGACCAACCAGGCCCGCGACGAGCCGATTCCGGCCAGCCACGACGACAACCGCGGCGGCGGGAACGCCCCGCTGCAGCGGGTCCAGGACGCCCAGCCCATGGAACGGGAACCCGACGAGACCGGGCCCGGCAAGGCGGTGGAGGACATGATGCCGTCCGGCCCCGCCCCCCAGGGCGACGTACCCGACGCGCCGGGGGTGCAGGTGGCGGCGACCGAGAACCCGGGGGACGATGATCAAGACGGCCGTCCCGGAGCGGTGCGGATCGTCAGCAACGCGGCACCGGGTAAACCCGACGGAGAGACCGACACGCGGCCCTGACCCGGCCGCGGCCAGGGAGGACGCGACCGGATGAGCAGCCCAGCATGAGCACCAGGGGGAAGCAGGGTTCGCAGCCGGACTGGCTGGAGCCGGAGCTGGCCACGCTGACGCGGGACCGGTTCTCCGACCCGGCCTGGCTGTACGAGCGGAAGCTGGACGGCGAGCGCTGCCTGTCCTTCCGTTCCGGGGACCAGGTCCGGATGATGACCCGGAACCAGAAGGAGGTCTCGGCCAACTACCCGGAGATCGCCGCCGCCCTGCGCGAGCAGGGCAGCCAGGACTTCATCATCGACGGCGAGATCGTGGCCTTCCAGGGCAGCGAGACCAGCTTCGAGCTGCTCCAGTCGCGCATCCACGTCACCAGTCCCGGGCCGCAGCTGCTGCGCAAGGTGCCGGTGTTCTACTACATCTTCGACGTGCTCTACGCCGGCGACCGGGACGTGCGGCCCCGGCCGCTGCGCGAGCGCAAGGACGTGCTGTCCAGCCTGCTGTCGTTCGACGACCCGCTGCGGTTCACCGAGCACCGGGACACCGAGGGTGAGGCGTTCTACGCCGAGGCCTGCCAGGCGGGCTGGGAGGGGCTGATCGCCAAGCTGGCCGACTCCCCGTACCGGGCCGGCCGCAGCAAGGACTGGCTGAAGTTCAAGTGCGAGACCAACCAGGAGTTCGTCATCGGCGGCTGGACCGACCCGCAGCGGTCCCGCGTCGCCTTCGGCGCCCTGCTGCTCGGGTACTACGACCCGGACGGCAAGCTGGCCTACGCGGGCAAGGTGGGCACCGGCTTCGACACCAAGACCCTGCGCAGCCTGCTGGCCGAGATGGAAGAGCTCGGCCAGGACCAGCCGCCGTTCGACCACGGCGACCCGCCCCACCGTGACGTGCACTGGGTCCGGCCGGAACTGGTGGCCCAGATCGGCTTCTCCGAGTGGACCCGGGACCTGCAGCTGCGCCACCCGCGCTTCCAGGGCCTGCGCCGGGACAAGGCCGCCTCCGAGGTGGTCCGGGAGGTGCCGCAGTGAGCCGGACCGGGAGCGCGGGCGTCACGATCGACGGCCGGCACGTCACGGCGTCCGGGCACAGCTTCGAGCTGAGCAACACCGGCAAGGTGCTGTTTCCCGGCGACGGCATCACCAAGGGTGAGCTGGTCGAGTACTACGCCCAGGTGGCGGACGCGATGCTGCCGTACCTGAAGGACCGGCCCATCGCCATGGCCCGGTACCCGGACGGCATCACCAAGCAGCGGATCTTCCAGAAGAACCCGGGCAAGTACTTCCCGGACTGGATCACCAGCGTCGAGGTCAAGAAGGAGGGCGGCACCCTCCGCCACGTGGTCTGCGACCAGGCCGCCACCCTGGTCTACCTGGCCAACCAGGCGGTCATCGAGTTCCACGTGTTCCTGTCCCGGGTGGACAGCCTGGAGTGCGCCGACCAG
Organism: uncultured Actinomycetes bacterium; assembly: GCA_963828445.1. GTDB lineage: Bacteria > Actinomycetota > Actinomycetes > Streptosporangiales > Streptosporangiaceae > Bog-532. The sequence goes on along the minus strand of CAWHFP010000008.1, from coordinate 278,265 downwards.
GTCGTGTGGGACTTCGACCCGCCCGGCGACGACGGCTTCGACGCCGCCCGCCAGTGCGCGCTGTGGCTGCGCGAGCTGGTGGAAGACGAGCTGGGCCTGACCGCCTACGTCAAGACCACCGGCGGCAAGGGCCTGCACGTGCACGTGCCGCTCAACCGCAAGCAGGGCTTCGAGGAGACCCGGACCTTCGCCCGCGAGGCGGCCCAGGTGCTGGCGGCCCGCCACCCCGACGTGGTCACCGTCGAGCAGCGCATCCAGGCCCGCGGCCACCGCGTCTACGCCGACGTCATGCGCGACGCCTACGCCCAGACCGTGGTCGCCCCCTGGACCGCCCGCGCCCGCGCCGGCGCCCACGTGGCCACCCCCCTGCACTGGTCCGAAGTCGAAAACCCGTCGCTGTCACCGGCCCAGTTCACCCTGCGGACCGCCCCCGAGCGCCTGGCCACCGTCGACGACCCCTGGTCCGGCATGTCCCGCCGCCGCTACGACATCGCCGCCGCCCACACCCGCCTCCGCAAGCTGGCCGCCAAGTAGCCTTTCGCCCACCCCGCCGGCCCCATCCCGGCCACCCACCGCCGCGCCCCGCGAGTCACACAGACCACTCGGGCTCCTGCCTCCGCCGGGGGGCCTCGGGCGCTGGGATGGAGGAAACCCCGAAACCGCCCGGCCCCAGCGCACCCGTCACCCTGGCCACACAAGTTCCTTGATCCATTGCCACAGGATGGATCTTGAAACAGCAGTGACTCCAGAGGCGTCGCCAGCCGATCCCACCCGCACGGCAGCGCCCATTCACCACACCAGCCCCGGACCTCCCGGCGCGCGAGCCACCCAAACACCCGACGCCACCCGCCGGCCCGGGCGCCCAGCCACCGAGGCACCCAGCCCGCTAGTCACATCAGTCACACCAGCCTCGGAAACCTCAGCAGTTTCGCAGGGCGCTCACCAGCGGGGGAGACTGGGCCGAGAGGGCACCAGGCTGAGCGATGTCTCATGATCAGGTCTAATTCCGGTTATCTCAGCCATCACGGGCATCGTTTGCCCCTACCGTGGGGGGCCAGGTTCGATGCGCCGGACTGGGGCAGTCGGCGGGCACAACCAGGCCGGGGGCCGGGACGGAGGGCGGGGTGGTGGCGCGCGATTCAGTCGCCCGGACGCTCCGCCGCGCCCGGGCCCGCGTCATCATCCGGGTCCGGCGGCTGCAAGGAACGCCAGCCGGGCCGGAGCCCGCCGTTTCACCTGGGCCCGGCGCGCGGTGCTGGCCGCGACCCTGCTGGCCGTGGCCCTGGTGCCGTACCCGGTGATCGGGTCGGCTTCGGTCCCGTCGGCCACCTCCTGCCACACTCACTGCCGGCATGTGGGGCCCGCGGGCAAGATCCTCTGGTCCCGCGAGCTGCCCGGCGCCTGGACGGCCAGCGCCGGGCTGAGCGGCACCGTCCCGGTCAGCGGCCAGGCCTACGTGGCGGTCGGGCACGGCCTGGCCGTGGTCGGGGTGGGCATGAGCCTGCGCGCCTACAGCTCCAGCACCGGCCGGCTCCAGTGGGATCACGAACTGCCCGGGTTCCCGGCGGGCGCGGCCATCGTGTCGGTCCGGGTGTGGCCGGGGGTGGTCACGGCCGGGGTCTCGTACGGGCCCGGCGGGGCGTCCCGGGCCGAGATCGTGTTCAGCAGCACCACCGGGCAGCAGGGCCACTGGTACTCGGCCACCCGGTTCGGCGGCGCGGTGTGGGCCACCACGCAGACCACGGTGGTGGTCGGGCCGGGTGCGGTCACCGCCTTCGACAACAGCACCGGGAAGCCGCGCTGGCGCCGGCCGACCGGGTCGGCCGACCAGTCCTGGCAGGTGGACGGCTCCGACCTGTACGTGACGGTGGCGGCCGGCGGCTACCTGGGCAGCCAGCCGGTGACCGCGCTGCGGCGGATCGACCTGTCCACCGGGGTGGAGAACGTGGTCCGGCCGGCCGCGACCGCGTTCCACGGCACGCTCAGCGGCGTGGTCAGCAACGTGGTGCTGTTCTCCTCGAACAGCGGGGTGACCGCCTATGACGGCCTGACCGGGCTCTGGCTCTGGTCGCTCCGGGGGGTCGTCCCGGAAAGCACCGACCCGTCGCAGGGGCGTTTCTATCTCACCCAGGGCACCTCGCTGCTGGAGGTCGACCCGGCCAGCGGCCAGGTGCTGGCCCGCGCCTCGGGGTCGGCGGTGGCCGGCTCGGCCGGGCTGTTCGCGGTGCGCAACGGCGTGGCCCTGGGTCTCGACCAGGGCGCGAACGGCGAGGCCTGGGGCTACGACGTGAGCTCCCAGCAGGTCGTCTGGACGGCGTCCCGGGTGCCCTGGCCGCACTACTTCGTGGACCTGGGTGGCCTGGGCGGCAGTGCCGAACCGGACGGGGCCCAGGTCATCGTGGCCGCCTGCGGCAAGCTCGGCCCGAAGCCGGCCCCATCCCCGTCCCCGTCCACCCCCAGCAGCCCCACCAGCACCGGAAGCACCACCCCCACCCCCTCACCCAGCAGCACCAGCAGCACCAGCAGCACCCCGGCACCAGCAGCTCGCCAAGCACCAGCGCCCCCAGCACCCCCTCCGGCCCCGGCCACCTCGGCCTCGGCCACCCCGGCCCCGTCCGGCCGGCTCTGCCTGGACCCCGAGCTGGTCGCCATCTACCGCTGACCCGCTGACCCGCTGATACCGCTGACCCCGCTGACCCCGCTGACCAGCACCGAACACCACGGGATGGACCGCCCGCAAATGGGGTAGTTGTCCGGTCGATGAACCCGGCAGAGAAGGCGATCAAGTTCGTCGACCGGTTCCAGCAGCGGCTGCCCGGGCTGTCGTTCCTGGTCGGCGTCTGGAAGAAGTTCAGCGATGACCAGGCCGGCAACCTGGCCGCGCTCGTCGCCTACTACGCGTTCGTGTCGCTGTTCCCGCTGCTGCTGATCCTGTTCACCGTGCTCAGCATCGTGCTGCGCGACAACCAGCACCTGCAGGACCAGGTGATCAAGTGGGCCCTGACCGACTACCCGGGCTTCGCCACGCTGCTGACCAACAGCATCAAGTCGTTCCACGAGACCGGGGTCGCGCTGGTGTTCGGCGTGATCTTGACCGTGCTCGGCACCCGGGGCGTGGCCAACGCGATCCAGAACGCGCTCAACTCGGTGTGGGAGGTGCCCCGGGAGAATCGCCCCGGCTTTCCCTGGTCCTGGCTGCGCAGCTTCGGGCTGATCCTGGTCGTGGGGGTGGGGGAGATCGCCACCTCGGTGGCGTCCGGCTTCATCAGCACGGCCACGATCCTGCCCGGGTTCGCGCTCAAGGCCGCCGGGACCGCGGTGACCCTGGCCTTCAACATCGGCGTGTTCTGGCTGGCCTTCCGGCTGGCCACGGCCCGGACCATCAGCTGGCGGGAACTGCGGCTCGGGGCCGTTCTGGGCGGGATCGTCTGGCAGATCCTGCAGCTGGCGGGCGGCTACTACGTCACCCACCAGCTGGCGCACAGCCGGTCGCTGTACGGGTCGACCATCGGCGTGGTGCTGGGCCTGATCGCCTGGCTGTACCTGCAGGCCGAAGCCACCCTGTACGTGGCCGAGACCAACGTGGTCTGGGTGCGCAGGCTCTGGCCCCGCAGCCTGGCTCCGCCCCCGCTGACCAAGGAGGACGTCCGCGCCTACGAGCTGTACGCCCAGGCCGAGGACCGGAGCAAGAACGAGACCATCGATGTGCATGTGAGCCCTCTCCCACGGCCCGGGAACGCGGATGAGAAAATACCCACGCGGGCCGAAACCACCCCGGCCGAAGGCAATCCGGCCGGATCCGGTGTCCCTCCGGTTTCCGCTCGGACGGCACGGGGAGAGGAAGCTCATGACTCTGGAGAAGACCGGTAACCGCCCGCGCGTCGTGGTCGTGGGGGCCGGGTTCGCCGGCCTTTACGCGGTCCGGGCCCTGAAGAAATCCGGCTACCAGGTCACCCTCATCGACAAGAACCTGTACAGCACGTTCCAGCCGCTCCTGTACCAGGTGGCCACCGGCGGCCTGAACCCCGGCGACGTGTCCTACGCGGTCGGCGGCTACGCCCGCCAGCACCACGCCCGCTACGTCCGCGGCGAGCTGACCGCCATCGACCCGGGCCAGCAGCAGATCACCCTGAGCGACGGCCGCCAGCTGGGCTACGACTACCTGGTCCTGGCCACCGGCGTGGCCTCGTCGCACTTCGGCATCAAGGGCGCCGCCGAGTACACCTACGGCCTCTACACGCGGCACGACGCCGTGACCCTGCGGGACCGGTTCATGGCCGACGTCGAGCGGCTGAGCGAGGGGGCACCCGATGCCCAGCTGGCCATCACCATGGTCGGCGGCGGCGCCACCGGGGTGGAGCTGGCCGGCACCATAGCCGAGCTGCGCGACGAGGTGCTGCGCGACACGTTCCCCGACGTCGACCCGGCCCGCATCCACGTCCGCGTGGTCGAGATGACCTCCTCCCTGCTCGGCCCGTTCAAGCCCAAGCTCCGCGACTACACCCACCACCAGCTGGTCAAGCGCGGGGTCGACGTGCAGCTGGACACCGCGATCGCCGAGGTCACCCCGGACCGGGTCATCCTCAAGGACGGCCGGGACCTGCGCAGCGACATCACCGTGTGGACCGCGGGGGTGGCCGTGCCGCCCGAGGCCAAGGACTGGGGTCTGCCCCAGGGCCACGCCGGCCGTTTCGAAGTCGGGCCGGACCTGCGGATCCAGGGCCAGGACCGGATCTTCGCCGCGGGCGACGTCGGGCTGGTCACTGACCACCCCACCCCGCAGGTGTCCCAGCCCGCGATCCAGATGGGCTCGTTCGCGGCCCGGCAGATCATGCGGCTGGAGGCCGGGCAGCCGACCGAGACGTTCCGTTACCACGACAAGGGCCAGGCGGCCACGATCGGCCGCAACTCGGCCGTCATCGAGCTGGCCCTGGGCCCGACCTTCACCGGCATCCTGGCCTGGCTGGGCTGGCTCGGGCTGCACCTGTTCTACCTGCTCGGCGGCCGGAACCGGGTGACCGCGCTGATCAACCTGGGCTGGCGCTACATGACCTGGAACCACGGCGGCTCGGTCATCGTCGGGGACGAGCCGGTCGACAGCCGCGAGCCCGCGGCCTCCCGCCGCGGAGCGGTGCCCGGTAGCCCGTCCCTGGCCGTGGAACGTGACCACGCCCCGGCCAGCCAGCCGCTCCCGGCAGAGCCGGCGGAGTCGGAACCGCCCGAAGCGGGCGTCCCGGTCACCCACAACGACGCCCCGTAGTAGCCTCGGGAGCATGGTTGCCAGGCTCAGGTCACGGAGGTTCACGCTGGTCGCCGGGGCCGTGGTCACGGCGGCCCTCGCGCTGGCCGGCTGCGCCAGGCCGGCGGCGGGTCCGGCACCGGCTCTTCGTCGGCGGCGTCGCCCAGCTCCAGCGCGGCCGCGGCCAACCCCAACCTGGACCAGGGCACGTCGCTGGGCCGCACTCCCGCGCCCAACGTGAAGCTGACCAACCAGTTCGGCCAGCCCATGTCGCTCCGGCAGTTCCGCGGCAAGGCGGTGGTGATCGGGTTCGTCGACTCCGAGTGCACCACGGTCTGCCCGCTGACCACGCTGGCCATGCTGCAGGCCAAGCAGATGCTCGGTAAGGCCGGGGACCAGGTGCAGCTGCTCGGCATCGACGCCAACCCCGAGGCGATCAGCACCGCCGACGTGCTGGGCTACTCCCGGGCCCACAACATGGTGAACCGGTGGGACTTCCTCACCGGCACGCTGCCGCAGCTCAAGGCGGCCTGGAAGTCCTTCGACATCTACGCCAAGGTCGTCGGGGACGAGATCGACCACACCCCGGCCCTGTACGTGATCGACCCGCAGGGACGCGAGCGGACCGTCTACCTGACCCCGATGGCGTACTCCAGCATCACCCAGTCGGCCCAGGTGCTGGCCCAGGAGCTGGCCACCCTGCTGCCCGGGCACCCGGTGCTGGCCCACGCCCAGTCGCTGGCCTACATCACCGGGCAGACCCCGAAGGACACGGTCCGGCTGGCCACCACCAAGCCCGGCGCCGCCGTGACCCTGGGTCCGGGTAAGGCCCGGCTGACCGTGTTCTTCGCGACCTGGCTGTCCGAGATCGGCGACCTCAAGTCCCAGCTCCTCGGGCTCAACCAGTACACCAGGACGGCCGCGGCCCGGCACCTGCCCGCGCTGACCGCGGTCGACGAGGCGGTCACCGAGCCCAGCGCGACCGCGGCCCGGGCCTACCTCCAGGGTCTCGGGCAGCCCCTGGACTACCAGGTGGCCCTGGACACCACCGGCCGGGTGGCCGACGGCTACGGGGTGCAGGACCAGCCCTGGTTCACCCTCACCAACGCCCAGGGCAAGATCGTCTGGTCGCACGACGGCTGGCTGTCGGCGTCGCAGCTGGCCACGAACGTGGCCCAGCACTCCTGATCAGCGGGCCTCGCCGGCGGCCCAGGCCGCTCAGCTGAGCGGCGTGCCGATCGCCTCTTCCACCGAGGGAAACACCGGAATCAGCTGGTCGGCCCCGACCAGGTTCAGCACCCGGGCCACGGTGTTCTGCGGCCGGGCCAGCACCAGCTTCCCGCCGTGGCCATTCATCATGACCCGGATGTCCAGCAGCACCTGGACCCCGGTGGAGTCCATGAACTCCAGCCCGGCCAGGTCCACCACCAGCAGCGCGATCCCCTTGGCCGCCTCGGCCTCCAGGGTGCCGCGCAACTGGTCGTAGGTGTAGACATCGGACTCGCCCGCCAGCGCGACGACGATGTAGGAGTCGCCGCCAGACACCGATACCCGAAGCTGATCCACGCCCCCCTTGTACCACTTTCCGTGCCCCCAGCGGAACTCGGTGGCGCCGTCGCCGGGCGGTCTCAGCGCGTGGTCCCGCCCCGCTTGACCCCCGCGATGAAGGAACGCCAGGCTTTCGGGGCGAACACCAGGTCAGGGCCGCCGCCCCGGGCTTTGGTGTCGCGGACCCCGACGGCCCGGGCCGGGAGCGATCCAACCTGCACGCAGTCGCCGTGCGAGCACCGGGAACTCGTCCGCCAGGTGGCGTCGGTGGAGTCGGCGCTGAATCGCTCAGCGTCCTGCTTATTGACGGAACGCATCGTTGGCACACCTCTGGCTGAGATTGAGGCAGACAATTAATTGACACCAGGCCTGAGCGTGAGCCTAGTGGAGACCTGCCTTTTGAAAAGCTCATTTGACGCATATCCAGTTGCGATGACAGTTGCGAAGCCAGTTGCACGGGCGGAGCCGCCTGAGTCCCCTTCGCAGGCGGCCTGACCTGCGGTACACAGGCCGTGACCCGTATCGGTGGGTTCGGCTAAAACAATAGGTTATTGCCGTTCACGGCGGCATTTAAAAGAATTAATAATATGGAAGGTGGGTAGACTGCGCAGCACTGAACGAACCGGCTAATCAGTGATATTCGTCCGTCAATGCGGCCAATCGCGCGACGCCGATAATTTCCAGCGGTCCCGGGCCTCCATCAGCCGGTCGCGGGAGGCATCCTCATCGAGCGCGGCCTCGCTGAGCTTTTTGAAGCCGATCTGGAATTGGAACGTGTCGCGTTCGGCCTCGATGTAGACCGCGTTGGTGAAGTGCTCGACGTACGCGATGTCGTGGTATCCGACCTCGTGGACCGCGCCGAACTGGAGCAGGATGAACGCGCCCGCCACCACCGGGTGCACCCCGTTCAGCGGCAGGATGCGCAGGCTCAGGTGCGGGTATTCGGACGCCTCCAGCAGCCGGTTGATCTGCTGGACCATGAGGGCGTCGCTGCCGATCAGCCGCATCAGCACGGATTCGTCGATGACCGCGGTCAACTCGAACGGCGGGTCCCGCTGCAGCAGCCGCTGCCGGACCATCCGGGCCTCGACCATGCGCTCGATCTCGCGTGGGGGAGCGGCCCCGTTGGCGGTCCGCAGCACTTCACGGGCGTAGTCCTCGGCCTGGAGCAGGCCCGGCACGACCTCGGGGGACCAGTGTGAGGCGGCGGTGGCCTCGGCCTCCAGCCCGATGTAGGCGGTGTGCAGGTCGGGCAGCGCGTCCGAGTACGCCTTCCACCAGCCTTTGCCCTTGGCCTCCTGGGCCAGCTCCATCAGCTCGTCGGCGTAACGGCCTTCGATGCCGTAGAGGGCCAGCAGCTTTTTGATCTCGGTGGGCCGGGGTGCGTTGTGCGCGTTCTCGATCCGCGACACCTTCGAGGCCGACCAGCCCATCTGGCCGGCCACGTAGTCACCGGTGAGATCCGCGCGTTCCCGCAGCCGGCGCAGCTCGGCGGCCAGCCGCCGGCGGCGCACGGTGGGGCTGGCGGGCTCGGGCACCGGTTCCACCCTCCTGGCCATTCACCGGATTTTTCGGTATCTGGCCAATGCTAACCCTGGGCGACCGGCTTCAGACAGATGCAATGCACGGTTCGGTTCAATGGTCAACTCATATTTTGATGCAAGTTGCAGAAAGCACCGAAGCCCGGCCTGAACGCGCCCGGGGCCAGCTCCGGCAAACGGAGCGCCCGGGCGGCACCGTGCCGATCTGCGGCCGGGCTCACGCGGCCGGTGATCACCCCCCGTCACCACCGGGCCGGGGCCGGAACCGGGCATGACGGATGTCATGGGCGGTTCTGGACGGACGGCACCTGCCACCGCAGCCCGGCCGGCCTAGCGTGAAAGCCGTGACATCGACAACCCTGATCTCCATCCTGATCGGCGTGGCGGTCGCGGCCCTGCTCGTGGTCCGGCAACTACGCGCCCAGCCCCTCAACGCGAACTTCCGGCTGCCGCTGATCCTGGGCGTCATCGGCCTGATCGAGCTGGTCGAATACCTGAACAAGCACCACCCGAGCGGCATCGCCTACGGTGCGCTGGCGGGCAGCCTGGTCGTGGCGGCCGTGCTCGGGGCCCTCCGGGCCGCCACCGTTCACCTGTGGATGCAGGACGGCCAGCCCTGGCGCAAGGGCAACTGGCTGACCGGCATCTTGTGGATCCTGAGCCTGGCCGCGCACTTCGGCATCGACTTCCTGATCGACCCGCACAACCCCAACGGCGGGCTGGCCGGGGCGACCCTTCTCCTCTACCTGGCCGTGACCTACACCGTGCAGCGGGTGATCATGCAGGCCCGGGCGCAGCGGCTGCCCCTGGGCGGTGGCGGCCAGGCTCGCTGAGTTCCGGCTCGATCTGACCGGTGCGGCTCCCCGATCTCCCACTCACCGTGATGACCAGGCACAATTGACGGTCACGGGGGCGCATGGGTAGGAGGAAGTGATGGCGCGAGTTATCTGGAGCGGCGCGCTGGCGTTCGGGCTGGTCAACATCCCGATCGGCCTGTACGCGGCCACCGAGGACCGGACCGTGCACTTCAACCAGTTTCAGAAGGGGACCAGCGACCGCATCCGCTACAAGCGGGTCAACGAGCGGACCGGCCAGGAAGTCCCGTTCAAGGAGATCGTCAAGGGCCGCGAGGTCGACGAGGACACCTACGTGCTGGTCAGCGACGACGAGCTGGAGTCGGTCGAGCCGGGCCGGACCCGGACCATCGACATCACCGACTTCGTCGACCTGTCCGAGGTGGACCCGATCTACTTCCAGAAGACCTACTACCTGGCCCCGCGCGGGGACGGGGCCGACCGCTCGTACGAGCTGCTGCACCAGGCCATGTCGGCCACCAACCGGGTCGGGATCGCGACCCTGGTCATGCGGAGCAAGGAATACCTGGTCGCGGTCCGGCCCCAGGAGAAGATCCTGGCCCTGGAGACCATGTACTTCGCGGACGAGATCCGCGATCCGGTCGAGGGCACCGGCTACGAGCCGACCGGGCGCACGGCCAAACCGCGCGAGGTGACCATCGCCCGGCAGCTCATCGAGTCGATGACCACCGACTGGGACCCCGAGCGGTACCACGACACCTACCGCGAGCGGGTCGAGGAGCTCATCGAGAGCAAGCGCAACGGCGAGGAGATCGAGGCCGCGGCCCCGGCCCCGCGGGCGTCCAAGGTCGTCGACCTGACCGAGATGCTGCGCCAGAGCGTGGAGCAGGCCAAGGGAAAAAAGAACACTGCGCAACCCCCGTCCCGCCAGTCTCAATCTTCCCGTGGGTCCCAGTCTTCCCGTGGGTCCCAGTCTTCCCGCGGGTCCCGCTCGTCACAGGAGGACGAGCAGGACCTGTCCGAGATGAGCAAGACCCAGCTGGCTGCGCTGGCGGGCGAACTGGAGATCCCCGGCCGGTCCAAGATGACCCGCGACGACCTGGAACAGGCCATCCGGAAGGCCCGCCGGCCCCGGGCGGTCTCCTGAGGTACGGTCCTGCCATGACCGTAAAACTCGTGGTGCTCTACACCCAGCCGGACGACCCGGACGTGTTCGAACAGCACTACCGGGACCAGCACCTGCCGCTGGTGCACGCCTTCCCGGGCCTGCAGAAGGTGGAGACCGGCCGGATCATCGCCGAAGCCGACGGCGGCGACCCGCTCTGGTACCGCGTCACCGAGCTGTACTTCGCCGACCGGGACGCGCTCGACGCCGCCCTGGCCAGCAAGCACGGCCAGGCCGCCTCGGCCGACTACGTGAAGATCGCCCCACCCGGGTCCCGGATCCTGGTCCAGTCCCTGGACGACTGAGCCCGCCGCCTCCGCGCGGCCCCGCTCAGGCCAGGCCGGCCACCAGGTCCACGGTCAGCTCGTCCAGGCCGCCCAGCACGGCCTGGGCCCGGCCCAGCGCGTCCGCGGCCGGCGGGTACTCCGGCCGCGGCACCGCGATGACGTGCAGCCCGGCCGCGGCCGCCGACCGCAGCCCGTTGCTGGAGTCCTCCACCGCCGCCGCCGTGCCCGGTTCCACCCCGAGCCGGGACGCCACGGTCAGGTAGACGTCCGGGGCGGGCTTGCCCTCGGCCACGTCCTCGGTGGACACCGTGGCCTTGAACAGGGACGCGATCCCCGCCGTGGTCAGCACGGTGTGGATCAGCGCCGGTGGCGACGAGCTGGCCAGCCCCAGCGGCCAGCGCCCGGCCATCCGCCGCACCGCGTCCACCGCCCCCGGCAGCAGCGGCAGGTGGTGCCGGTACTGCCCGGCCATGGCCCGGATGACCAGCCGGGCCACCTCGTCCGGCGGCAGCCCGATGCCCAGGTCCTCGCTCAGGTACCGGGCCCACTCGTGGGTGCTCATGCCCATCAGGCGCTGCTGGGCGTCGTCGGCCCAGTGGCCGCCGTACCCCTCGACCAGCCCGCGCCGCACGTGCTCCCAGACCGGCTCGGAGTCGACCAGCACGCCGTCCAGGTCGAACACCACCGCTTCGATCATTCGCCCACCTCGCGATCGGCCGGAACGGGCCGGTTAAGCTGCCCCGGTGCCCACGCTCAATTTTCGCGACATCCCCCAGAGCCCGCTCACCGCGGCCCTGGGCCTGATCATCGACGACTACGGTAGCGACAGCGGCCAGGGCTGCACCTGGCTGACCGGGCACATCGACGCCGGCCCCGAGCACCACCAGCCGATGGGCATCGTGCACGGCGCGGTCTACACCGGCGCGGTCGAGACCGCGGCCAGCGTGGGGGCCACCGCGTCCGTCTACCACCTGGGCCAGTTCGCGGTCGGCGTGGACAACTTCACCGACTTCGTCCGCCCGGTGACCGAGGGCCGCCTGCAGGTCGAGGCGCGCGCGGCCCAGCAGGGCCGGACCCTGCAGCTGTGGGACGTCAGCATCACCGACGCGGCGGGCAAGCTGGTGGCCAAGGGCCGGGTCCGGCTGGCCATCCGGCCCCGTCCCGACCGGCGGGCCCCCGGAGGGGACCGCTGATGCTGGACGGCCGCCCGCTGATCGACGTCCACCTGCACCCGGCCCGGCGGCCCACGGTCAAGGTCGCCTGGGACGAGTGGGCCAAGGACTTCGGCGCCATCGACCAGGTCAACAGCTTGTACGACGCCGACGGCACGGTGGTCCCGGAACGGTTCGACGCGCTGCTGGCCGGCGAGGGGGTGGACGTCGCCATGGTGCTGGCCGAGTACAGCCCGCGGGTGACCGGCGTCCAGGCCATCGAGGACATGGTCCCGCTGGCCGCCCATAACCCGGACCGGATCAAGCTGGCCGCCAACCTCAACCCGCACCTGCACTACCCGGTCGACGACGAGCTCCAGCGTCAGCTGGACCTGGGCGCGATCGCGCTCAAGATCCACCCGGTGCACGCGGGCATCTGGGCCAACGACCGGTCCCTGTACCCGGCCTACGCGATCTGCCAGGACGCCGGCCTGCCGGTGGTGGTGCACTGCGGCACCAGCACGTTCCCCGGCGCCGCCAACACGTTCGCCGACCCGATCGTCCTGGACGACGTGCTCCGCGACTTCCGGCGCCTCAACCTGGTCCTGGCCCACGGCGGCCGCGGCTGGTGGTACGACGCCGCCGCGTTCATGGCCCTGGCCAGCGAACGCGTCTGGATCGAGCTGTCCGGCCTGCCCCCGTCCCGCCTCCGCGAGTACTACCAGCGCCACCACTGGGGCCGCCTCACCCGCCGGATGATCTTCGCCACCGACTGGCCCGGCATCCCCGGCATCGCCCGCAACGCCCGCGCCGTCGCGGCCCTGTGCCCCGACGAAGACACGACGGACCTGGTCATGTACGCCAACGCCTGCCACGTCTACCACCTGGACCCCCCCAAGTAACCGCCCCTCCGGCCCCGCCGGAGCGCCGGAGCGCCCCGCCGGCCCGCCGGAGCGCCCCCGCCCCCTCCGCGCCGGGCCGCGATTACCGGGGCGAATGCGCATTTACCCCGACTCTTTTCGGGGTAAATGCGCATTCGCCCCGAAACGTGGCCGCCCCCAGCCAACCTCACCGGTCTCAGCCTGCGCGGCAGCCCCACGCGCTCAGCGCCCGTTCTGGTCCGGGCGGACGATGAGGCAGTTGCTGGTGGCGTGGGCGAACAGCTTGCCGTCGGCGTTGGTCAGCCGGGCGGTGGCCAGGGCGGTGCGGGCGCCGATGTTCTCGACCGTGCCCTCGCACACCAGGCGGCCGGTGGTCGAGGTGATGGGCCGGATGAACCGGACCGACAGGTCCAGCGACGTGTAGTAGGCCCCGGCCGGCAGCAGCGTGTGCACGGCGCACCCGCAGGCCGAGTCGCACAGGGTGGCGTAGACCCCGCCGTGCACCGAACCGATCGGGTTGTACTGGTACTCGGTGGGCTCGAACGCGAACACCGCCCGGCCCGGGTCGAACGACACCGCCTCGAAGCCCAGGGTCGACATGATCGGCGGCGGCGGGAGCGTGCCCGCCGCGATCTCCCGGAAGAAGGCCAGCCCGTCGAGCTGGCGCGCGGCCGCCGCCGAGACCGCCGGGTCACCCCACTGGTAGGTCCGCGTCCGGTCGTGCTGGTTCGGCTCGGGGGAGATCTCCTCGGCTGGCGACGATGGCAGGCTCACGTGCGGGTTCCTCCGATGCGCTGGGTAGCTGGACGTGGACGCTGACGTACGGTCCGGTGCGGCCGTAGCGGGCCACCGGGAAGTAGTGCTCGATCAGGGCCAGCATCTCCCGGTTCTCGGCCAGCACGTCCATCATGATCATGGTCGCGCCCCGGGCCCGGGCCCGGTTGGTCAGGGCCCGGATCAGCGCCGACCCCGCCCCCCGGCCCTGCTGGGCGTCGGCCACCACCACGCCCATGTCGGTCACGGCCCGGCCCGCGTCGTCGTGGGTGTCGGTGGCCATCCCGTGCCCGATGACGACCTCGGGGCCGGGGCCGGGGCCGTCGGCCGCGGTCACCACCAGCGCGTCGACCCGCTCACCGCGCGGGGTGGCGCATCCGGTCATCCGGGCCAGGAAGGCCGGATTGACCGGCAGCACTCCGGCGAAGAACCTCAGGTACCGGGTGCGCAGCGAGAGCCCGGTCAGGAACACCCGCAGCGCGTCGGTGTCCGCCGCGCTGGCCGGCCGGACCTGCCATCCCGGACGCCCGTCCGGCTGAGTTCCGTTCACAGACTCAGAATGGGCCCGGATTGCTGAGTCTGTCAACTAGATTTAGCATGGCGTCATGGCACAGCCCTGGATCCTGGACTACGACCCGGCCAACTGCGCGGTGGCCGCCACCGTGAGCCTCATCGGGGAGAAGTGGACGTTCCTCGTGCTCCGCGAGGCGTTCAGCGGCGTCCGCCGGTTCGCCGACATCCAGCGCCGCACCCAGGCCCCGCGCCAGATCCTGAGCGACCGGCTGTCCCGGCTGGTGCACGAGGGCCTGCTGCGCCGGGTCCCGTACCAGGAAGCGGGCCAGCGCGCCCGGCACGAGTACCGGCTGACCGCCAAGGGTCTCGACCTCTACCCGATCATGGTCGCGCTGATGCACTTCGGCGACCAGTACGCGCAGGGCCCGGAAGGCGCGCCGCTGGAACTGGCCCACCGCGACTGCGGCGCCCCGGTCCGGCTGCACCTGGAGTGCGACGCCGGCCACGAACTGGACTCGGCCCGCGAGGTCACCACCCGCCCCGGTCCCGGCGCCCGCCGGATCGCCTGAGCCCCGGGCCCCGGCTTCCCGGGGCCCGGCCGGCCGCCGGCTCTCTAACCGACGGGGAGGGCGTCGGTCAGCTTCTTGCCCGCCTTGGCGCCGGCCTTGGTCACCGCGCTGGCCTTACCGGCCGCGACGCCGCCCTTGGCGGTCAGCTTGGCCGTGCGGGACGAAGTCCGGGCGGCCGTCTTGGCCGCCGCCCGCGCGGCCTTGGCCTGGGCCCGGGCCGCCTTGGCTTCGGCCTTGGCCGACACGGCCTGAGCCCCGACCCGTACGCTCTTGGCGGTCAGCGCGGCTTCCCGCTTGGCGGTCTCGGCCGCGTGCTTGCTGCGCCACACGACGGAGGGATTGCCGGCCGTGTCCCCGGCCGCGATGAGCAGGCCGCCCAGCATGGAGAGGTTCTTGAGGAAGTGGACCTTCTGCTGGGCCCGTTCCTGCTTGTCGTCGCTCTCCCAGAACCGGTGCCCGGCCGCGGTGGTGGGCACCAGGCTGGCCGCCAGCGCCGCCGCCGACAGCCGCGGGAACTTGCCGATGGCCAGCAGCGAGCCGGCCAGCACCTGGACCGCGCCGTTGAGCCGCACCGCCTGCTCCACCTGGTCCGGTACCGCGGGCACCCGCTCGGCCAGGGGCCGCACCACCTTCTCCGCGGCCGGGGCCTTGGTGTCCGGGTGCAGCAGGGAGTCGATGCCCTGAACGATGAAGATCGCGGCCATCATGGGCCGGGCCACAGGTCGAAGTACAGACATGCCCGGTCCGGATGCCCCGTCCGGCCGGTTTCTAACCCTCCCGGGCCCCGGCGGTGTCCCGGGTGAGAAGCCTCACAGGAAACGATCGCCTTTCGCGCTCCGAACCTGAGAAAACCCGGCGTAAAAGTGGATCTTCCGGACAGCCGAGCGGCTCCCGGGATGGACAGACCATTCTCATTCGCAGCCGGGAGGTGTCATGGCGCTGGATTCCGGACACACTAGAGCGATGAACATCGAGGTGACGCGCATCCTCGGCGACGGCAGCATCCGCCGCGCGAGCGTCCAGCCCGAGGAACGCGCGGACGCCGATCGCTGGCGCCAGCTGATCGACCGGGCCAACCTGGAGCTGCCGCCGCCCTACAACCCGGACCCCGGCCGGCCGGTGTACCAGGTCAGCGACGGCCAGCATTCGATCCAGGTCGCCGAGCGCGGCCTGGTCGGGCCGCTGCGCGACCTCGTCGCCGCCGTGCTGGCCGAGGGCAGCGACCTCGAATAGTGCTGGCCTCGGGGGCCAAGCCCCCCAGACCCCCTACGCGGGCTGCGCCCGCGTAGCCCAACGGGCCCCCAGCCCGCGGCCCCGGGCTAGGGCAGCACCTGCGTCTTGAGCCCTGCGCCAGAACTGAACCGCTCGATGGCGGCCGCGTAGTCCTGGAGCGGCAGCCGGTCGGTGATGAACGTCCGCGGGTCCAGCACCCCGGCCGCGAACAGTTCGGCGGCCCGCTCGTAGCTGTGCAGCACGGCCATGGACCCGGTGATGGTGATTTCCTTGTTGTAGATGCGGTACGGGTCGATCGTGACCCGGGTCGCGTAGTCGGCCACCCCGAACTGCAGGTACGTCCCGGCCGGGCCGACCCGCTCCAGGCCGTCCTGGATGGCCCGCGCGTTCCCGGTGGCGTCGACCACCACCTCCCAGCCGTACGGCCGGGTCGAGCTCGTCCGCCGACGCTGCCACCCGGCTCGCCCCCAGGCTCGTGGCCAGCTTCCGGCGGTCCGCGTTCAGCTCGACCACGTCCACGCCGGCCGCGCCGGTGCGCTGGGCCAGCGACAGCATCATCAGGCCCATGGTGCCCGCGCCGTAGATCAGCACGTGCGCCCCGAGCCTGCTGCTTGAGCACGTCGTAGCCGCGCACGGCGCAGGACAGCGGCTCGATCAAGGTGGCGTCCTCGGTGGCGATGTGGTCGGGCAGCCGGACGCAGTTGGCCGCGGGCACCGCCACGTACTCGGCCGCCCCGCCCGCCACCGTGACCCCGATGCCGCCCCACTGCTCGCACAGGTTGTCGTGCCCGATCCGGCAGTAGTGGCACTCGTGGCAGTACAGCGACGGGTCCACCGCGACCCGGTCACCCTCGCGCAACGGCGGGGCGCTGCCGATCCCGGTGACCCCGGCCCCGACCGCGCTGACCACCCCGGCGAACTC
Organism: uncultured Actinomycetes bacterium; assembly: GCA_963828445.1. Lineage (GTDB taxonomy): Bacteria > Actinomycetota > Actinomycetes > Streptosporangiales > Streptosporangiaceae > Bog-532. The sequence goes on along the minus strand of CAWHFP010000008.1, from coordinate 261,627 downwards.
GTGCCCGGGGATGATCGGCAGCTTGGGCGCGAACTCGCCCTGCATGATGTGCAGGTCGGTGCCGCACAGCCCGCAGGCCGCGACCTTGACCACCACCTGACCGGGACCGGGAGCGGGATCGTCCACGGTAGTGATCTCCACCGTATTGATGTCAGCGATGACCGCGGCTCTCATTTGACGGCTCCGAGGACAGGCCCTGGACCAGCTTGTCCTGGGCGGCGAAGCCGGCGATCAGCACCGGCAGCGAGATCATGGTCGCGGCCGCGCACACCTGGGCCAGGAACAGCCCCTCGCTGGTCACGAAGCTGGTCAGGAACACCGGTGCGGTCTGGGCCACCGTCGCGGTGAGCACCTAGCGCGAACAGCGGTTCGTTCCAGCGGAAGATGAAGCAGATCAGCGCGGTGGCCGCGATCCCGGGCGAGGCGATCGGCAGGATGATCTTGCGCAGCAGGGTGATCAGGTTGGCCCCGTCGATCGAGGCCGCCTCGGGCAGCGCCTTGGGAATCTCGTTCAGGAACGAGCGCATCATCCACACCGCGATCGGCAGGTTCATCGACGTGTAGAGGATGACGAGCAGGTAGATGTTGTCCAGCAGCCCGATGTGCTTGGCGAACAGGTAGAGCGGCAGCAGCGCCGCCACCGGCGGCAGGAACTTGGTCGACAGGAAGAAGAAGAGCACGTCGCTCCACTTCCTCACCGGCTTGACCGCCAGCGCGTAGGCGGCCGGGATGGCCAGGATCAGCACCAGCAGGGTCGAGACGATGCTGGCCGTGGCCGAGTTGATCAGCGACGGCCACGGGCTGGTGCCGGTGCCGATGCCGAAGAACTCCTTGTACCCCTTCAGGGTCAGGCGCCGCGCCGTAGCTCGGCGGGTTGGTGGCCGCGGCCGCCTCGCTGTGGAACGAGGTCAGCACCATGTAGGCCACCGGCACGAAGAACAGCAGCCCGATGACCCAGGCCAGCAGGCCGAGCCATAGGTTGGACGCCGCTGCCGCAGCCGGCGGCGCCGGGGCAGGGTGGCCGGCCGCGCGACGCGGCCCGCGGTCGCTGCGGTCATCGGGTTACCTCCTCGCTTGAGCAGGGACGAGACCACCCGCAGCGCGAAGGTCGCCAGGATGAGCGACGCGACCACCACGACGACACCCTGAGCCGAGGCCAGGCCGTAGTCGTGGGCGCTGAAGAAGGTCTGGTAGATCGTGTACGGCAGGTTCGCGGTGCCGAGCCCGCCCGAGGTGATGGTGAACACGAAGTCGAAGTTCTGCAGGATGAACATGGTGCCGAACAGCGCGCCCAGCTCGAGGTAACGCCGCACGTGGGGGAAGGTGACGTAGCGGAACATCTGCCACGGCGTCGCGCCGTCGACCCGTGGCCGCCTCCATGACCTCGGGATCGCGTGACTGCAGCCCGGCCAGCAGGATCAGCATCATGAACGGCGTCCACTGCCAGATCAGCGCGGCCTCGACCGCGATCTTCGGGCTGGGTCTGGATCCAGTCCGGCTGGGCCGGGTTGTGCCCGCCGAACAGGTGGGTCAGTCCGGTGATGGTGCCGTTGAGCAGGCCGTAGTTCGGGTTGTAGATGCCGCTGCTTCGAACAGCAGCGCGGCCGCCACCGGCACGATCAGGAACGGCGCGATCATGATGCGTGCGGACGATGGCCCGGCCGTGGAACTTCCGGTCCAGCAGCAGCGCGATGCCCAGCCCGATAGCCAGGCTGACCAGCACCACGCTGACCGTGATCGATGACGGTGGCGATCACCGAGCCGCGCAGCGAGGAGTCGGTGAACACCTCCTTGTAGTTGCTGAAGCCGGTGAAGCCGGTGTCGTTCGGTTCCAGTGCGTTCCAGCGCATGAACGAGATGACCAGCGTGGCCACGAACGGCAGCTGGGTCACCACGATCATGAAGATCAGCGCGGGCAGCAGCGGCAGCCGCCGCATCCACGCGGCCCGCCGCGCGGTGAGCTTCGGCGCTGAACCGGGGAGCGCGGGGCGGCCGACACGCCCGGCCGCGCCGCCAGGACTCTGCTCGACATGTTCGTCTGTCTCCCGTTCTCGGTAGCCAGGCCGACCAGGACCCGGGCGCCGTCCCTCACGGCGGCACCCGGGTCCCGCTCCGGGGCGGGTTACTTCTTGTACTTGCTACCGGCCGACTGGGCCAGGCTCTGCGCACTGCTTGAGCGCGTTGCTCACGCTGATCTGGCCCGCGATCGCGTTGCTGACCAGCTGCGACACCTTGGTCCCGAAGTCGGTGAACTCGGGGATGTCGACGAACTGGATGCCGGACGTCGGCCGCGGTCTGCACGCCGGGGTTGCTGGGGTCGACGCTGTCGATTGCGGTGATCGTCGGCTTGGCGAACGCGCTCGCCTGCTTCAGGTAGTTCGGGTTGGAGTAGGTCGAGGTCCGCGTGCCGGGCGGGATCTGGGCCCAGCCCAGCTTCTGGCCGACCAGGCTGATCGTAGCTCTTGCCGGACGCCCAGGAGATGAACTTCCAGGCCGCGGCCTGGTTCTTGCTGGCCTTCTCGATGGCCCAGGCCCAGGTGTACAGCCAGCCCGAGGCTTTGGTCTTGTCCACCGGCGCCGGGCACGTAGCCGACCTTGCCGGCCACCGGCGAGCCCGAGCCGTCCAGGGAGCCCGCGGCCGAGGTGGCGTCGTACCACATGGCCACCTTGCCCTGCTGGAAGTCGTTCAGGCACTCGGTGAACCCGGACTGCGACGCGCCGGTCTCGCCGTACTGCTTGACCAGGTTGATGTAGAAGTTGGTGGCCTGCTCGAACGGGGCCGAGTCGACCTGGGCCGTCCAGTCCTTGGTCGAACCAGGTGCCGCCGAACGTGTTGACCACGGTGGTCAGCGGGGCCAGCACCTCGCCCCAGCCGGTCTGGCCGCGCAGGCAGATGCCCTTCATGCCCGGCTTGGCCCCGGTCGACCTCCTTGGCCAGGGCGGCCACCTGGTTCCAGGTCGGGTTGGCCGGCATGGTCAGGTGCTTGGCCGCGAACACGTCCTTGCGGTACATCAGGAACGACGACTCGCCGTAGAACGGCTCGCCGTAGACCTTGCCGTCCGAGCCGGTCAGCGAACTGGCGATCGGCTTCAGGATGTCGGACTGGTCGAAGCCGGTGTCCTTGCTGATGTAGCTGTCCAGCGGGGCCAGCCAGCCGTTCTTGGAGTAGAACGGGATCTCGAAGTTCGACAGCGTGGCCACGTCGTACTGGCCCGCCTGGCTGGAGAACTCCTGGCTGGCCTTGTCGCGCAGGTTGTCCTCGGGCAGCGTGGTGAAGTTGACCTTGATGCCGGTCTGCTTGGTGAAGTTCCCCGCGGTCAGGTGCTCGAGGTCGATCATCTGCGGGTTGTTGACCATCAGCACGTGGATGGTCGCGCCCTTGGTGGTGCTGCTGCTGCTGCTGCTGCCGCCGCCGCTGTTGCTCGAACCGCCCGCGCCCGCGCAGGCGGTCGCAGTGAGGCTGACCAGCGCCACCCCGGCCGCGAGCGCGGCGCCGCGCCGCTGGGGCTGCCGTCTCCAGTTCACAATCGTGTCCCCTTTGTCCAGGCTTGCATCGCGTCACAAACACGTCCTGCTACACAAGCACGTTGCGCTCAAATGAGCGCAATACGCTCATTTGCTTCAATACACTCTCCCGCCCCTTGGGGGTCGTCAAGATCTCGTGCCAAACTGAGACCTGGACGCTCAAATGAGCGCTGGTTACGATGCGAAGATGGGGCGGAACGTGCCTGGACTGTCGGTCGACCGGCCGTCGGAAGTGGTGCTGGCGGCCCGGGCCGCGCGCCAGTACTACCTGGAGGGGCTGTCCAAGGTCGACATCGCCGACCGGCTCGGCATCAGCCGGTTCCGGGTCGCGCGGCTCCTGGACGCGGCCCGCGAGAGCGGCATGGTCCGGATCGAGATCGGGCTGCCCGGGGGCAACCTGGACGCCGGGCTGTCGGCCGAGCTGTGCTCGGTGTTCGGGTTGCGGCAGGCGTTCGTGTTCGACTTCCCGGATGACGACGTGCCCGCGCTGCGCCAGCGGCTGGGGGAGGCGGCCGGCCAGGCGCTGATGGACATCATCACCCCGGACGACGTGCTCGGCATGGCCTGGGCCCGGTCGCTGAGCGGGCTCACCGCCGCCCTGACCCGGTTCCCGCCCTGCCCGATCGTCCAGCTCACCGGGGCCGTACCCTCGCCGGACGGCAGTGACCTGCTGGACCTGGTCCGCGGGGTGGCCCGGGTCGGCGGCGGCCGCGCGCACGTGTTCTACGCGCCGATGATCGTGGCCGACCCGGAGACCGCGGCCGCGATCCGGCGCCAGCCCGACGTGGCCGACGCCTTCGCCCTGGTCCCCTCGGTCACGATCGCGATGCTGAGCATCGGCGCCTGGAAGCCGGGGCTGTCCACCATCTACGACGCGCTGACCCCGGCCGAGCGCGAGGCCATGGCCGCGATCGGCGTGCACACCGACATCGGCGGGGCGTTCTTCGACGCCAGCGGCACGCCCCTGGCCACCCCACTCGACAGCAGGATGATCATCACGCCAGGGCCGGTGCTCGCCTCGATCCCGAGCGTGCTCGCGGTGGCCTACGGGGCCGGGAAGACCTCGTCGGTCCTGGCCGTTTTGCGAGGGAAGGTCGTCAATGGTCTGGTCACGCACACCAGTCTCGCCCGTGATCTCCTCGACAGCGCCGGCCCGCCCGATCGTGCGGCCGCGCCGGCCAGCGGATGACCTCGGCGCGCGGGCCGGGGCCGTGACCGGCGGGCCGGCCACCGAGGGGGCCGTCACCCCGCTGACCGGCGGGACCGCCAACCGGGGGCTGGTCTTCCGGGTGGGACAGACCGTCCGGCGCCCGGCCACGCCCTACCGGGCCGCCACCCACGCCCTGCTCGCGCACCTGGCCGCGGTGGGCTTCGACGGCGCCCCCCGGCTGCTCGGGGCGGACGCCGCCACCGACACCCTGTCCTACATCGAGGGCCAGGCCGCCACCGCGCCGCTGGCCGACGAGACGCTCACCGACCCCGCGCTGGTCAGCATCGCCGGGCTGCTCCACCGCTACCACCAGGCCGCGGCCTCGTTCAACCCGGCCGGCTACCGCTGGCCCCGCGCCATCCCGGCCCGGTTCACCTCCGGCCTGGTCAGCCACAACGACATCTACCCGGCCAACGTCATCTTCCGCGCGGGCCGGGCGGTGGCCCTGATCGACTTCGACCTGGCGGGCCCGGGCGGGGTCAGCTGGGATCTGGCCGCCGCCGCCCGGTACTGGTGCCCGCTCCGGGACGAGCAGGACGTCACCGACCCCCGGCAGGGCCGGGCGCTGTCCCGGTTCCGGCTGCTGCTGGACGCCTACGGGCTGACCGCCGCCGAGCGGGCCGAGGTGGCCGAGGCCGTGCTGCCCAACCACGACTGGGACTGCGCGATCATCACCGAGGGCGTGCGGGCGGGCCACGCGGGCTTCATCGACTCCTGGAACGAGAACGGCGGCACCATGGTCCGGGCCCGCCGCTGGTGCCAGGCCCACCGCCGCGCCCTGCGGGCGGCCGCGGCCTTACCGGCCGAGGCGGGTGCCGCGGCGCTTGCCGAGGCGGATACCGCCGAACACCAGGTTGGCCAGGAAGATCACGATGCCGATGATCAGCAGCCAGAACAGGCCCTTGAGCACGACGCCCAGGATGCCGAGGGCGATCGCGATGATGATGATGAACAGGAACAGCGCCATAGGTGGTGTCCTTCCCCGCTGAGCCGCTGGTTACCGCCGGGCTAGCAGGCGCTCGGTCTCGCCCGCATCATATGGCAGCTCATAGTGCCTGAACACCGCCGGCTCGTCCTGGGCCAGCAGTTCCCCGTCGGTGTCGATGGACGGCGCGTCGCGGGCCAGTTTCTTGGCGAACGCCACCTTCAGGTAGTTCGGGCCCACGGTGGCCCCGGCCGTCGGCACGAACACCAGCCGCTGCCGGGACAGCAGGCCGATCTTGACGGTGGCGAAGGCGTACTCGTCGGTGCGGGTGTCGACGTACAGCGCCTCCAGCTCACCGATCTTGTTGCCAGAGTCATCGACCACGTTGTGACCGCGCCACTCGCGGATGTCATCGGCCTCGAACACCACTGGTTCTCCGTCCCGGTCCTTCGTCCGTTGCGGGGCTAGCCGGGGGAGACTAGCTCAGCAGACATTATGCTCGCCCGGCGCCCGGTTACGCGTGACCGGCACGGCGGGCCGGCCCGGAGGTGATCGCGCAGTGTGCCGATTGTTCGGCTTGCACGCGGGCGGCGCGGCCGACGCGGAGTTCTGGCTGCTGGACGCGCCGGACAGCCTCGACGCCCAGAGCCACCGCAACCCGGACGGCGCCGGGATCGGGTGCTTCGGCCCCGACGGCCGCCCGCGGGTCGACAAGCAGCCCATCGCCGCCTGGCAGGACACCGAGTTCGCCCGGGCCGCCCGGCACCTGCGGGGCAGCACGTTCGTGGCCCACGTCCGCTACGCCAGCACCGGCGCCCGCACCCTGGCCAACACCCACCCGTTCCGGCAGGACGGACGGCTGTTCGCCCACAACGGCGTGGTGCAGGGCCTGGACCGGCTGGACCGGCGCCTGGCCGAGCTGGGCACCGCGGACCTGGTGGCCGGGCAGACCGACAGCGAGCGGGTGTTCGCCCTGATCACTGCGGAGACCCGGCGCCAGGACGGGGACGTGAGCGCGGGCCTGATCAGGGCTATCGGCTGGATCGCCGATCAGCTGCCGGTCTACGCGGTCAACCTGGTGCTGGCCACCGCCACCGGCCTGTGGGCGCTGCGCTACCCGGCCACCCACGAGCTGTACGTGCTCGACCGCCCGGCCGGTGGTACCGCGGCGGCCCCCGGCCCGGGCGGGGCACCGCTGGCCGCCCGCAGCGGGCGGATCAACGCCCGCTCGGATCAGCTGGCCGGCCAGCCCTCGGTGGTCATCGCCACCGAGCGGATGGACGACGACCCGGGCTGGCGGCTCATCGGCCCAGGTGAGATGCTGCACATCGGGCCTGACCTGGCCATTGACCGCAGTACCCCGTTCGCGGCGCAGCCCCGTCACCTCCTGCGCCCGGCCGACCTGGACCCCGTGGCCGCGGCGTCCCAGCATCCCGCGTGATCAGCACGGTAGGAGGTGGGCCAGCGTGGCCGGTTACATGCTGAGGCCGTTCCAGGGGGCGGCCTACGACTTCCACGGCGCCGAGATCGTCATCAAAGCCTCGGGCCAGGACACCCAGGGCCAGCTGGCCGTGATGGAGTCCGTCTACCCGCCCGGCCTGGTCGTGCCCGCCCACACCCACGCGGGCGAGGACGAGATGTTCCTGCTGCTGGCCGGGGAACTGGCCGCCTTCTGCGGGCATGAGCGGTGGACCGTGATCCCGGGCTGTTTCGTGTTCGTGCCCCGGGACGTGCCGCACGGCTTCACGGTGACCAGCGCCACCGAGGCCCGGGCCCTGGTCGTCACCGGGCCGCCGCGGCTGGACCAGCAGGTGGCCAGCTACCCGCAGCTCCGGCCCCGGTAGCCCAGTCCCGGGGGAACCTAGGGCAGCAGTTCCAGCTCGCCCGAGCTGATCCGCACGCTGACCTGGTGCGGTGAGCTGGCCGCCCGCGGCACCCCGACGTTCACGTACCCCGAACTCACCTGCTGGCTGAGCTGGTACCCGGGCGTGACGGGGGGCAGGTGCAGGGTGGCCTGAGCCGACGTCAGCGCCAGGCTGACCCGGCTGGGCGCGGTGGCGAACGCCGCCGCCAGATGGCCCGACGTGATCGTCGCGGTCAGCGACGGGGACCGCAGGCCGGTGGCACTGACGTCGACGCTGCCCGCGCTGATCCGCAGCGGGGCGCTCAGCCCGCTGATGATCACATGCCCGGACGGCTGGCTGAGCACCACGGTGGTGTGCGCGGGCACCCTGAGCTGGTAGTCCTCCGTGCAGGGGCTGTTAGTCGGCGCACACGTAGTCCAGGTGCAGGGCCCGGGCCGACCCGGCGGTCCTGCTGTCGGTGCGGACCGAGGCGGCCGGGGCGTGCCCGCTCCAGTGCAGCTGACCGGTCAGCCGTACCTGGCTGGTGCCGGAGCCGGTGATGGTGAGCTGGCCCGGAACGCCCTCCAGGTCGACCACGCCGACCCGGGCGGCGGTGACCGATACCGAGCGGGTGCCCGGGGCCGGCCCGGAGCCGGTCCCGCCCGAACTCTGGGTGGCCGCCACCACCACGATCAGCGCCACCACCGCCAGCGCCGCGGCGACCAGGACCGCGGTCGTCCGGCGCGGCGCGCGCAGGCCTCGTCCGGGCCGGGGCCAGGTATTCGACGTCACCACCGTTAAGTGCCCGGCCGGCGCCATTCAATGCGTTACGAAACCGTCAATGCCTGGCCTGCGGTATTTACGCAGGTCAGGCTCTTTTTGAAGGTCTGAATCTGGCTCTGGGTAACAGATCGGCAGCCATTACCTGACGTGTTCGATTAATGACCCGGCTGGCGGGTAAAACCCGGCCGCCTGATCGGGGTGACTCACCCCGTTTCCCCTCAACTGGACAGGTGGCGGCCGCCCGGTCAGCCGGTGACCTCGCGTTTCACCGTCCGTGCGGCCCGGCCACCTGCTAATTGGAAGGACCTGCCATGCTCGCCATTATCGCGGCCATTCTTTTTGCGATCGCTTTCATTATCAACGCCACTGGCACGGCGGTCAGTGCCATTTTTGACCCCACCAGCCTGATGCTCGTCGGCCTGGCCCTGGTGGCTCTGCACCTGGCCGGGATCGGCAGTGGGTGGAACTGGCGCCGCTGATTCACGCCGTCGGTAATTGGTGGTGCCCGGGGCCGGCGTTTCTGCGCGGCCCCGGGCATCGCCGCAGGTCAATGGCTAGACCGCCCGCTCCGTGGTGATGATCTCCGCACCGTGGGGCAAACTCCTCCAACCCACCTTAAATATATTAATCATAAGAATTGGTGAAAATACTCTCACCCGCTAAAACCGGCCTGGTAAGAAAAGGCATGAGAGTGCCAGAGAAGCCCCTTATAAACGCACCGGGCGTGCTATACAACTGAGGGACCAATACTTACTGGTTGATGCGGGAGGGCGGTGCCCGACATGTCCGGGAAAATAATTCGGCTGCGTCCGGGCAACTCGGCATTAACTGGCGAATCGCCCACGGCCGGTGATAGCGCGCCGACCCCGGACGCGCCGGATGCCGAGGTGGTCCGGTTGCCCGGCGCCGGACGGCACGCCAAGGCGTCCGAAACCGGCCCGCCCCCGGTGCCCGCGCTCCCGATCCGGTCGGCCGAGCGCCGCCGCTGGTCAGCCGAACTGGCCGGGCCCACCGTGGGTGGCCTGGTCGTGCACGGGGTCGGTGGCATCGGCAAGTCGGTGCTGGCCGCGCAGATCGCGGCGCGCGTCCCCCACCACGATCCGGAGTGTGCCGCCGCCACCGTGACCGGCGAGGTCACCCCGGACATGTTCCTGGCCGCGGTGGCCACCGCCGTGCGCCGCCACCCACTGGCCACGGACCGGGGCGGCACCGCCGCCGAGGCGATCGCGGCCGCGGACCGGCCCGACCTGCCCTGGACCCGGCGGATGAGCCTGCTCCGCCAGCACGTGCTGGGCCGGGTGCCGGTCCTGCTGGTCCTGGACAACTTCGACGACAACCTCGTCCTGGAGGCCGGCACCTGCACGATCCGGGACCCGGAACTGGTCGAGCTGCTGACGTCCTGGGCGTCCCGGCCGCACCGGGGCCGCCTGCTGATCACCTGCCGCCATCAGTTCGCGGTGCCGGACGTGGCCAGCCCGCGGATCGCCTTCCGGCACCTCGGCCCGCTGTCCCGGGCCGGCACGATCGAGCTGGCCACCTCGCTGCCCGCGCTGAACCTGCTCGGCGAGCACGACCTGGACCTGGTCTGGCGGCTGCTCGGCGGCCACCCGCGGGCCATGGAGTACCTGGACCGCCTGCTGGCCCACGGCGGCCGTGCCTTCGCCGACCTGGCCGACGGCCTGACCGGGCCGGTGCTGGCCGCGGCCGGCCCGCCCGCGTCCCGCCCGGACGCCCCGGTCCCGGTGCCCACCGAGCTGACCCCGCCCGCGGCCGAGGCGGCCGCCCTGGCCGCGTCCGGGATCCTGCTGGCTGAGCTGTTCGACCGGCTCAGCCCGGCCGCGCAGGGGCTGCTGACCCGGGCCTCGGCCTACCGCGCGCCGATCGGCCGGGACGTGCTGCTGCTGCCGGTCGGCCAGTACAGCCCGGCCGAGCTGACCAGCCTGCTGGACGAAGTCCGGGCGGCCGGCCTGCTCGAGGCCGACCCGTGGACCGACGACGGCGCGGACCCGCTGGTGGTGTCGGTGCACCCGGCCACCGCCACCGGCGTGCACGAACTGCTCGCGGCCCGGGGCCGCGACGCGGACCTGGCCGACGCGCACCACCGCGCCGCCGAGTACTGGCGCTGGCGGCTCACCTCCTGGCCGCAGGACCGGCACGCCCAGCGCGAGGCCCGCTTCCACCTGCTCCGGGCCAGCGAGCTGGAACAGCAGGCGGTGGCCGAGGGCCGGCACCGCGCGCCCCGGCCCTCCACGACCCGGCGGCTGCGGCGGCGGCTCACTCCCTACGTGGTGGCCACCGTGGCGGTGGCCGTGACCGCGTTCCTCACCGCCGCCGCCAGCGGCGCGCTGAACACCGACCGGCTGTCCTCCTCGGTCAGCACCGCGGGCCCGCCCAGCCCGGCCGTGGTCGCCCGCGATCAGGCCGCCACCTGGGTGGCCAATCAGGTCAGCCGGGCCGCCATCGTGTCCTGTGACCCGGCCATGTGCACGGCCCTGCAGACCCACGGCGTGCCCGCCGGGGACCTGCTGGTGCTGCGGTCCGGGGCGTCCGATCCGCTCGGCTCTGATGTGGTCCTGGCCACGCCGGCCATCCGGGCCCAGTTCGGCGCCCGGCTCGCCAGCGTGTACGCGCCCCAGGTCATCGCCAGCTTCGGCACCGGCGCGCAGCAGATCCAGGTCCGCTCGGTCGCCCCCGACGGGGCCGGGGCCTTCACCGCCGCCCTGGCCGCGGACCAGGCCGCCCGCCAGACGGCCGGCCGTCAGCTGCTGCGCAACTCCCGCCTCTCCATCGCCGGCCCGGCCCGGACCGCGCTGCGGGCAGGCCAGGTGGACGGCCGGCTGCTGGTCACGCTGGCCGCCCTGGCCGCCGACCAGTCCCTGCGCATCGTGTCGTTCGGCGGATCCGGACCCGGCGCCGGGTCCGGGACGCCGCTGCGCACGGTCCAGCTGACCGCGGCGCCGGCCGCGCTGGGCCCGATGCTCACCTTCGTGCGAGCCCAGCGCTCGCCGTATCTGGCCGCGCACGCGGCCATCACCCGGCCGGCGGGCGGGCCCGTACTGACCATCGAGTTCGCCGCCCCCAGCCCGGCCGGCCTGCTCAACGCCCAGGCCGCTCCCTGACCGGCCGTTCCGAGGGGGACTCATGAACAACGTATTGCCCAGCACGGCCCGGCGGGCCGTGGCCATGCTGGCCCCGCTGCTGGCCGCGCTGCTGCTGATCTCCGGCTCCGCCGCCTTGGCGGCCCCGGCCGGTGCGGCGGACGCGGCCACCGGCTGGATCCGGCTGGCCCACCTGTCGCCCAACGCGCCCGCGGTCGACGTGTACCTGTACAACTTCGGCAACCCGGCCGCCCGGGTGGTCCTGCACCACGTCAGCTACGGCACGGTCTCGCCGTATGAGCAGGTGCCGGCCGGGGAGTACACGGTGTCGATGCGCGCGGCCGGTGCCCGCGGCTCGGCCAAGCCCATCTTGTCCACCGGGTTCGAGGTAAACCGCGGCCGGGCCTACACCGTGGCCGGCATGGGGCCCGCGGCCGGACTGCGCCTCCAGGTCATCGACGACACCATCACCGCCCCGGCCGGGCACGCCCTGGTCCGGGTGATCCAGGCCTCGCTGAGCCAGCACGTGGTCACGGTGTCGCTCGGGCACCTGACCCTGCACCAGCTGGACTTCGCCAGCGTCAGCACCTACCGCACGGTGGCCGCCGGGCACGACCAGGCCAAGGTCACCGGCAACAGCGAGCGCGCGTCGATGAACATGCCGGTGCCGGCCGACTCGATCCACACCCTGGTCGTCCTGGACGGCTCCAAGGGCCTGCGGCTGACCGACCTGGAGGACGCGGCGGGCAGCCAGGTGGCCCCGGCCGGCGGCGCCGCCACCGGGCTGGGCGGCACCGCGCCCCGGCCCGCGCCCGCACCCTGGCCGTGGCTGGCCGTGATCGTGGCCGGTGCTCTGCTCAGCCTGGCCGGAGCCCGCCGCTTCCGCGCCGCCCGGGCCAGCAGCAGCCAGCGGACCTGATGCGCGGCGGCCGTCAGGCGGTCACGGCTCTGGTCACCCTGCGTGGCCGGCCTGGCCGTGATCGCCTGCGGGTCGGTGGCCCTGGCCGTGGCTCCCCGCAAAACAGGAGTCACACCAGTCATCCAGTACAACTTCGGCAACTTCGACCGCCCCACGCCCCGAAAACCTCAACCGACTCCCGACCACCAACAGGCATCCCGCAACACCCCAGTGGCCACATCAGCCTCGGTGGCCGCACCGGTCGCGCTGACCATTCCGTCCATCAGGGTGAGCACCCCGCTCATCCGGCTCGGCCTCACGCCGTCCGGGAGCCTCCAGGTCCCGGACCGGTTCGACGTGGCGGGCTGGTACGACCGCAGCCCGCCCCCGGGCGCCACCGGCCCGGCCGTCATCGCCGGGCACATCGACAGCGTGGACGGCCCGGCCGTGTTCTACCGGCTGAGCCTGCTGCGGCCCGGCGACCGGGTCTACGTCCGCCGCGCCGACGGCAGCGTGGCCGTCTTCGCCGTCACCGGGGTCGGCCTCTATCCCAAGGACCACTTCCCGACCGCCCAGGTCTACGGCTCCGTCCCCGGGCCTCAGCTCCGGCTGATCACCTGCGGCGGCACGTTCGACTGGGCCCGCCACTCCTACCTGAGCAACGTCGTCGTCTACGCCACCGCCCTGAGCTGACTCCCGCCCGCTATTGGCCGCCGCGGCCGCGGTCAGCTGACCGGCTCGTCCTGCTCGGCCAGGAACGCCCGGCCCCGGCCGATGCGGCTGTCCAGGTCGGCCAGGAACTCATCCAGGGCGACCCGCTTGGCTTCGACGGTGGCCCGCAGCCCCTCCTGCAGGACCACGCACTCCCGGGTCAGCTGGCGGCGTTCCTCGGCGCTGGTCCGCTCGTCGTGCCAGCTGAGCCGGATCTCCGCCATCCGGTCCTCGTTGTGCAGCACGACCGCGATCTCGTCCAGGTTGAGGCCGAGCAGGGTCTGCAGCTCCCGGATCCGCTCCACCCGGGCCAGGTCGGCCGGGGAGAACCGGCGCTGCCCGCCCGGGGTGGTTGAGGCCGGCACGAGCAGGCCCAGCTGCTGGTAGTAGCGCAGGGCCCGCTCGGACACGCCGAGCCGCTGGGCCGCCGCCCCGATACCGAGCAGCGGCCCGTCCTCCGGCGCCTGCTCCGCCTCACCCATCGGCCGCCGGTGTCCCCGCACTGGGAGCAGCCGTCCCGCCAACCCCAGAACTCCCATTGCCCCCAGAGGTCCCATTGACCCCCAGAGGCCTCGCCGACCCCAGCAGCCCCGCTGACCCCGGAAGCCCCGCCGACCCCAGCTGTCCCGCCAGCACCATGGCCACCGTGGGGACCGTGGGCCGCGGCCGGGTCCTGGCCGATGGTGACCGGCGCGTCCTGCCCGTCGGTGGCCAGTGGCTCCAGGCCCAGCAGGCTGCCGGACTCGGCCGCCCCCTCGGCCAGCTCGTCCACCAGCGGCTGCTCCGTGTGCAGGTAGCGCTTGCCCCGCACCGCCGAGGCGATGATCGCGATCACGGTGGCGATGGCGGCGAAGGTGAAGGCCAGGTGCAGGCCGTCGGCGAACGGCTGCTCGATCAGCTTCGGGAAGAACGTCCGGCCGGTGATGTACGAGGCCTGGGCGGGCGACAGCTTCTGCAGGGCGCCGGTCGGGGCCAGCAACTGCTGCACCGGGTTGTAGCCGAGGAAGGCCGAGAACAGGCTGCCGATCGGCGGCTCGTTGGCCACGGTGTGCGCGGCGGCCGGGTTGACGCCCGCCGCCACCAGCCCGCTGTACAGGTGCTTGGGCAGGTTGTTGGCCAGGCCCAGCGTGACGATGGTGAAGAACAGCCCCATGGACAGCACGGTGGCCGAGTTCTGGAACGTGTTCAGCATGCCCGCGCCCGCGCCGCGCTGGTCCGGCGGCAGGCTGTTCATGACCGACGCCTGGTTCGGCGAGAAGAACAGCCCCATCCCCACCGAGAACACCAGGATGAGCACGGCGAACCAGATGTAGCTGAAGTTGATCGGCAGCAGTTCCAGCAACAGGAAGGCCGCGCAGGACACGGCCAGGCCCAAGGTGGCGAACAGCCGGGCCCCGTACCGGTCGGACAGCCACCCGGCCAGCGGGCCGGTGATGAGGAAGCCGATGGTGAGCGGGACCATGGCGATGCCGGCCCACAGGGGGGTCTGGCTGAAGCTGTAGCCGTGCTGCGGCAGCCAGATGCCCTGCAGCCAGATGATCAGCATGAACTGGATACCGCCCCGGCCCAGGGCGCCGAGCAGGCCGGCGATGTTGCCCGCGGTGAAGGCCCGGATCTTGAACAGCCCGAGCCGGAACATCGGCTCCGGCACCTTGGTCTCGACCCAGGCGAACAGCACCAGCACGGCGATGCCGCCGAAGATCATGCTCAGCACGAACGGGCTGGTCCACCCGGTCGGGTGGCCGCCGTAGGGGAGCAGCGAGTAGACGATCCCGACCAGCACCGCGATCAGGCCGACGGCGAACAGGAAGTTGCCGAGCCAGTCGATCTTGGCCTGCCGGCGCACCCCGTTGTCCACCAGCTTGAGGTAGGCCCACACCGTGCCGAACAGCCCGAACGGCACCGAGACCAGGAACACCAGCCGCCACTCGATCGGGGCCAGCACGCCACCCAGCAGCAGTCCGAGGAACGAGCCGGACACCGCGGCGATGCCGTTGATGCCCATGGCCTTGCCCCGCTCGTCCTCGGGGAAGGCGTCGGTCAAGATCGCGGTCGAGTTGGCGAACAGGAACGCGCCGCCGATGCCCTGGAACACCCGCATGATGATGATCCACAACGCCCCGGCCGAGCCGGTGAAGAACGTGGCCGACAGCGCGATCGAGAAGATCGTGAAGATGGCGAAGCCGAGGTTGTACATCTTGACCCGGCCGTAAATATCGCCCACCCGGCCCAGGCTGACCACCAGCACCGCGGTGACCAGCAGGAAACCCATGAACACCCACAAGAAGTAGGAGGTGTTCCCCGGCACCAGCGGGTTGAGCTTGATCCCCCGGAACAGGTCTGGCAGCGAGATCAGCAGGATCGACTGGTTGATCGTCACCATCAGGATGCCGAGCGTGGTGTTGGACAGCGCGATCCACTTGTAATTGACGCCCCGGCGGTCCGACGTAACCGGATCAGCTGACGGTTTTCCCGCCACAGACATACAACTCCCCAGATTCACCGACAAGCGATTATGGCCAGGTGAATCGTAACGGATGTTGACGTCAACGTCAGGTCTGGGCCCCCGGCCGGACCCTTCCGCCTGAACTCCGGCTCTGGGTCAGGTCTCCGAGCCCTCCGCGATGACCACCGCTTCCTCCTCTTCGGCCTCGGGGGTGGCCGCACCAGCCTGCGCGGCCTGGACCCGCTCGGCCTCGCCCAGCAGCGAGTGGGCCGTGGCCAGCACGCCGATCCCCACCACCAGGGCGCCGGCCGCGATGAAGAACGGCACGTGGATGTTGATCGCCTCGACCAGCCGCCCGGCCGCGTACGGGGCCAGGCCGCCGCCGATGAACCGGACGAAGCTGTAGGCGGCCGAGGCGACCGGGCGCTCGACCGGGGAGACCGTCATCACGGCCTGGGTGGTGACCGTGTTGTTGACCCCGATGAAGATGCCGGACACGATGACCGCCGGGATGAGCACGGCGCGGTCGGTGGTCCAGATCGCGATGGCCAGCACGACCAGCGCGAACGCGAACAGGTTGAGGTACATGGTGCGGGCGATGCCCAGGCTGGCCTGCAGCCGCGGCGCCCCGAACACGGCGAAGACCGCAACCAGGACTCCCCAGCCGGTGAACACCAGGCCCAGCTCGATCGGGGTCAGCTTCATCGGGAACGGGGCGTAGCCCAGGACCGTGAAGAAGCCCCAGTTGTAGCAGAGCGCGGTCAGCGACATGGTGAGCAGGCTGCGGTGCCGCAGCGCCCGCAGCGGTGCCGACAGGCTGGTCTTGTGGGCCGGCTTGGGGATGTCCTGCACCAGCACCACCGTGGCCAGCAGGGCGATCGCCATCAGGGCCGCGACCCCGAAGAACGGGCCCCGCCAGCTGATCGTGCCCAGGGTCCCGCCGAGCAGCGGCCCGATCGCGATGCCGATCCCGAGCGCGGTCTCGTACAGGACGATCGCGCCCGCGAAGCCGCCGCTGGCCGAGGCCACGATGACCGCCAGCGAGGTGGCGATGAACAGCGCGTTGCCCACGCCCCAGCCGGCCCGGAACCCGATGATGGCGTTGATGCTGGGCGCGGCGCCGGCCGCCGCGCTGAAGATGACGATCAGGATCAGGCCGGCGATCAGGGTCATCTTGGCCCCCAGCCGGCTGGACACCCAGTTGGTGATCAGCATGGCCACCGCGGTGACCACCAGGTAGCTGGTGAACAGCAGCGTCACTTCGCTGGGTGAGGCGTGCAGCTTGTTCGAGATGGCCGGCAAGATCGGGTCGACCAGGCCGATGCCCATGAACGACACCACGCAGGCGAAGGCCACCGCGAACACGGCCTTCGGCTGCTTGAACGGGCTCGCGACCGAGCCCCCGGATGTGCCACTCACGTGTTGCTCCGTTCTGCGACGTTCGGTTCGCGCTGGCTGGTCAGGGCGTCCATCGCGGGCAGAGCCGCGGCCAGCGCAGCCTGATCCTCCGGGCTGAGCCGGGCCAGCATCCCGGCCAGCCGCCCGGCTCGCGCGGCCCGGCGCCGGGACAGCAGGGCCGAGCCCTCGGCGGTGATGCTCACCTCGACCACCCGCCGGTCGTTCGGGTCCGAGGCGCGGGCGATCAGTCCCGCGTCCTGGAGCCGTGCGACGAGCTGCGTCATGGCGGGCTGGGTCACACCCTCGTTCACCGCCAGCAGCGTCAGCCGGCACGGCCCGGACCGGTCCAGCGTGGCCAGCGTCGCCGCCGCGGTGAACGACAGCCCGTCCGGTGGGGTCAGCCAGCGCAGCAGGCTCAGCAGCCGCTCGATCCCGGCCGCGACCCCCAGCGCCAGCTCGTCATCTTCCGGCGTCACCTCGTTCGCTGGCGCCGGGCCGTTCGCTCCTGGCGCCCGCCCGTCCCACGCCTGGGATGATCCCGCCGGCCGATTCATAAGCTACTTATATCACTTAGTTATGTTTCTCCGCGAGGGGCCGGGCCCGGCTTCGGGCGGCCGGCGGTCCCGGAAATAAAGCGTTTGCCGCCCCGGCTTACGATCAAAGAACTGGCAGTAGCGCCCCGGACCCCGGCGCCGCTGCCCCGGAACACGACGTCACGCGGGGTGATCGTTATGTTGCGGATGAGGTCCATTCCTCGCGATGCCTGACGGGGGCGCAGGCGGCGGGGACATGACCGGCCCACCGGAGACATCCGGGTTTGGCCGGGACCCCGGCGCGCGCCGAAGTCCCGGCCGCGGGAGCTTTCCCCTGCTCAGCCGCTGGATTTCCGCCCGCGGCTTCCTGGGCCGCCCGGCGCTGATCGCGGTGGCCGTGGCCGTGCCGATGGCCGAGGCCGCCGCGGTGGACGTGACCGCGCCCGCGGCCCGCACCCTGTCACCGGAAGTGACCGCGCTCGCGCCGCTGGCGGTGTTCCACGACCTGCGCTGGCTGTTCGGGCTGGGTGGCACCTGGCCCCGGTTCATGCTGACCCTGCTCGCGATGGTGGCCGCCCGCAGCGTGCTCGACGCCATCCTGGCCTGGCTGGCCTGGCCCCGCGAGCTGGCCCGGCCCCGGCCCACCCTGCTGCTCGGGTCCAGCATCGTGCTCACCATCTGCGCGGTACTCCTGCTGTCCCCGCTGGTCGCGCTGACGTTCGGGGTGGCCTTGCTGCCGTTCTCTTGGCCGTTCCTCGGGGTGCTCCCGGTGCTGATGCTGTACGGCCTGCTGCTCAGCCACGGCAGCGCGGCCAGCTGGTGGTGGCGCACGCTGCCGCCGCTGCGGGCCGCGGCCTGGCTGCTGGCCGAGTTCCTGGTCCTGTCCGCGGCCTCGCTGCTGATCAACCGGGTGCCCACCGGGTGGGCCATCCCGGTGGCGGGCCTGGTCGGGGTGGTCAACGCGCGCGCCTGGTACGGGGTGACGACGTCGCTGACCAGCCCGCTGACCAAGTCGCTGTCCATCGCGCCGGGCGCGCAGGCCGCCGCGCTCAGTCCGCCGCCCGCGCCCACGGCGGCCCCGGCCCCGCGCTGGCGGTCCGCCACCACCCGCCGCATCCCGGTCGCCCCGATGGCCGTGGTGCTGGCCATCGCCCTGGTCCTCGGGGTGGCCCGGGCCGGCTTCGCGGTCGCCTCCGCCCCGCACCATGACCCCAGCGGCTCCCAGGCCAGCATCGGCGGACCAACCGCCGTCGCCCCGCCGGCCGCTCACCCCGCGGCGGGCCCGGTGGCCGCGAACCGGTCGCCGGTCCTGGAAATCCGGGGGTTCGGCTCGACCTGCTGCTCCTCGGCCGCCACCCTGCGCGGCATCGGGGGCGGCGCGCTCGCCGAGCAGTTCTCCTACCGGGGCCTGGGCCCCGATGGCCGCCCCCTGCCGCAGAACGCCGCCGCCAGCGACCTGCCGCTGTCCCAGCTCGGAGACCGGATCGCGGCCCAGGTCGAGCAGCTGCACGCCGAGACCGGGCGCCCGGTCAGCCTGGTGGCCGAGAGCGAGGGCACGCTCGGCGTGTACGCGATGCTGGCCCGGCACCCGGACGTGCCGATCGGGTCGGTGGTCCTGCTCAGCCCGATCGTCAACCCGGGCCAGGTCAGCTACCCGTCCGACGACCGCGACGCTCGCGGCGCCGTGCCCGGTTACGCCCTCCAGGCCGTGGTCTGGTTCGTCGGCGGCCTGTCCCCGTTCGGCACCTCCGGCGCGGAGAAGCTGATCAACTCGGTCAACCAGGTCGGGGCCCGCTACGCCCAGGCCGCGGTGCGGGAGAACCGCCTGCACCCGAAGCGCTGGCTGGCGGTGGTGCCGCTGGCCGACAGCCTCACCCTGCCCGCCTGTCAGCTGCCCGCGCACACGATGGTGGTGGCCGCGCTGCACGGCGGCCTGCTCGGTGAGCCCGGGGTGCAGCAGACGGTGCGCGACTTCCTGGCCGGCCGCCCGGTTCGTACCGGGTCCCCGCTCCAGGACGCCGCCGCGGTCGTGGCCCAGGCGGCCAGCGCGTGGCGGATGCCCCAGCTGTCGCCCCCGGCCACTCCGTGGTGCACCAGCCGCTAGCGCGGCACTCTTGACCGGACCCCGATCCGGTGCCTGAATAAACGCAGAGGTTCAAACTTTTGCGACCTCTTCTCATCAGGAACCGACGGCCATATATGGGCTTAAGGGGCCAGGAATGCACAGAATCCAGCGACTGCTCGGCCGGCCCGTCTCCCTGGCCGCGGCCGCCGTGCTCGGCGCCGCCTGCTGCGTGCTGGCCGTCCCGGCCGCCGCCATCCCAGCGGCCGCGGCCCCGGCCGCCACGGCCGCGACCACGATCAGCGTCAACGGGACCAGCGCCGGGCGGACCTTCGACGGCATCGGGGCCATCAGCGGCGGGGGCGGCAACACCCGGCTGCTGACCGACTACCCGGCCGCGCAGCAACAGCAGATCCTGGACTACCTGTTCAAGCCGGACTACGGCGCCGACCTGCAGATCCTCAAGGTCGAGATCGGCGGCGACACCAACTCCACCGACGGCTCCGAATCCAGCATCGAGCACGCCTCCGGCGCGGTCAGCTGCGGCAACGGGTACGAGTTCTGGCTCATGGAACAGGCCAAGGCCCGCAACCCGAACATCAAGCTGTACGGGCTGGCCTGGGGCGCGCCGGGCTGGATCGGCGGCGGCAACTTCTGGTCCACCGACATGATCAACTACCTGGTCAGCTGGCTGAACTGCGCCAAGAGCGACGGGCTGACCATCAACTACCTGGGCGGCTGGAACGAGCGCGGCTACAACATCGCCTGGTACGAGCAGCTGCGGTCCACGCTCAACGCCGACGGCTACGCCGCGGTGCAGATCGTCGGCGCCGACAGCGACTGGAGCATCGCCAGCGACATCGCGTCCAACTCCGCGTTCGCCAACGCGGTCTCGATCATCGGCGTGCACTATCCCTGCCAGGGCGGCGACGGCGGCAACGCCGACACCTGCCCCGGCAACGCCACCGCCACCAGCACCGGCAAGCCGCTGTGGGCCAGCGAGAACGGGTCCCAGGACCTCAACTCGGGCGCGCCCGCGCTGATCCGCTCGATCACCCGCGGCTACACCGACGCCGGGCTGACCGCGTACATCAACTGGCCGGTGGTGGCGGCCGTCTACCCGGACCTGCCCTACAACACCGACGGGCTGATCCTGGCCAACCAGCCCTGGTCCGGCGCCTACAGCCTGGGGGAGAGCCTGTGGGCCACCGCCCAGGTCACCCAGTTCACCCAGCCCGGCTGGCAGTTCCTCAACACCGGCTCCGGCTACCTGGGCGGAGCCGAGTCCAACGGCAGCTACGTCTCGCTGAAGTCGGCCAACGGGACCGACTACTCGACCATCATCGAGACCACCACCGCCACCGCGGCCCAGACCGTCAACGTGACCGTGGGCGGCGGCCTGTCCACCGGCACCGTGCACGTCTGGGCCACCGACGTGAACACGCCGAGCGCGGCCACCAACCTGGTCCAGCAGGCCAGCATCACGCCGTCGGGCGGCAGCTACTCGCTGACCGTCCAGCCCGGCTACGTCTACACGCTGACCACCACCAGCGGGCAGGGCAAGGGCACCGCGGCCAGCCCGGGCCAGAGCACGCTGACCCTGCCCTACGCGGACAACTTCGACGGCGACACCGTCGGCCAGCAGCCCCGCTACCTGGCCCAGCAGCAGGGCGCGTTCGAGGTCGGGCCCTGCGCGGCCGGCCGGTCCGGCCGGTGCGTCCAGCAGCAGGCCGCGACCAAGCCCATCGAGTGGGACGGCGACTCCAACCCGTACACCATCGGGGGCAACCTGAGCTGGAGCAACTACACGGTCTCGGCCGACGCGCTGATCGCCCAGGCCGGCTCGGTGCAGCTGATCGGCCGGGCCGGGACCCAGCACAGTTTCGGCCCGGCCGGGATCAACGAGTACTACCTCCAGCTCAGCAACACCGGGGCCTGGTCCATCGTCCGCAACAACACCAGTGACACCCTGACCACGCTGGCCAGCGGCACGGTGGCCGCGCCCGGCACCGGGACCTGGCAGCACCTGGCCCTGACCTTCAACGGCAGCTCGATCTCGGCCGCCATCAACGGGACCACGGTCGGCACGGTCACCGACTCGTCCTACGCCTCGGGGATGGTCGGGTTCGGCACGTCCGGCTACCAGACCGACCAGTTCGACAACCTGTCCGTGGCCCTGGCCGGGTCGGCCACCCCGTCCGGGCACATCGTGGCGGGCGCCGACACCGCCGACTGCGTGGACGTCACCGGCGGCTCGGCCAGCCCGGGCACCAAGGTCGAGCTGTGGCCCTGCGACAACGACCCGGCCGCCCAGACCTGGACCATGAACGGCAACGGCACCGTCGGCATCAACGGCCAGTGCCTGGACGTGACCGGGGCCAGCACCGCCGACGGCGCGCTGATCGAGGAGTGGACCTGCAACGGCGGCGCCAACCAGCAGTGGCTGGCCGTCAACGGCGAACTGGTCAACCCGGTGTCCGGTAAGTGCCTGGACGACCCGGCGTTCAACACCGCCGCGGGCACCCAGCTCGACCTGTGGACCTGTAACGGCGGCAGCAACCAGCAGTGGTCCGTACCCTGACGGGGTGAATTCTGGACCCACCAGCATCCGCCTGATCGAAGGCGACGATGCCGAGGCCATCTCGGCTCACCTGAGCCGGGATGAGGAGGCGTTCGAGCGCTGGGAGCCGTTCCGGCCCGCGGGCTTCTTCACCCCCGCGGGCCAGCACCGGCGGATCGAGCAGTTGCTGTCCCGGCACGCCAGCGGCGACATCTGGCCGGCCGTGATCCTCTCCGGCTCCGAGGTGATCGGCCAGGTCACGGTCCAGAACATCGAGTACGGCCCGGTCCGCGGGGCCTCGCTCGGCTACTGGGTGGCCACCACCCGCCAGGGTCAGGGCCACGCCTCCCGCGCGGTCGGCCTGGCCGTCGACCTCATGACCAACGAGCTGCGGCTGCACCGGGCCCAGGCCACCACCCAGCTCGACAACACCGCGTCCCAGCACGTCCTGGCCAACAACGGCTTCACCGCCTTCGGCGTCGCCCACTCCCAGATCCTCCTCGGCGGCCTCTGGCGCGACGTCATCATGTGGGAACGCCTCCTCGAGTAACCCCTCCCGGGCCCTCCCCGCCTCACCTGGCAGTCCCGAACCGGCCGATAAGTCCCCGCTTTCGCTCCAGTGAGGCCCTCGGGAGGCCGCTTGGCCAGCACACCACGCGGCCCTTCCTCCGCGGGACCGCCGGAGCCCCGCGCGGCCCAGCTTCCCCGGACCCGGCGCCCACTCCGCTCACCCGTCACGCGCCACAACGTAAGTTTCATGATCCATTGCTCGGCAGCAGTTTCAGTGAATACGGCTGACAACGCTGCCAGGGAATGGATCTTGAAACACCGGTGCCCCTGAGGCCAGTGAGAGTGGCGGCCAGGACCCGGCTCCGGCCTCACCACTCCCAAGAGCCCCACCGGCCACCCACTGTGAGCCCAAGCGCACACCCGTCCTGGTTGAATACAGGCATGGACGAGACCACCACCATCGATGTGCGGGACAACCCGGAGAACCGGACCTATGAGGCGCGGGTCGGGGACAAGGTGGTGGGAACCCTGGTCTACGAGATCGAGGGGAACCGCACCGTGCTGACCCACACCTGGGTCGAACCGGATTACCGCGACCACGGCGTCGCCACCGCGCTGTCCAGGGGCGCCCTGGACGACCTCCGGGCCAAGAACCGCAAGGTCACCGTGTTCTGCACGTTCACGGCCGAGTTCATCGAGGCCCACCCGGAGTACGCCGACCTGGTCGACCCCGACCACCCCGGCCGCGCCCGCCACATCTGAACCGCCCGCCCGGCCCCCAGCCGCCCGCCTGGTACCCAGCCCGCTGGCCTGGCCACCCAGCCCGCCAACCCATCGCCCCGCCACCACCAGGTGGCTGAGGCAGGCGGGCGGCGATACCGTCCAGGATCAGCTCGACGTTGCGCATGACCTCGTCCTTCTCGCTGAGATGCTCGGCGCCGAAGATGAAGTCGATCACGCGCGGGTGGCGGCCGCGCTGTCCAGGTCATAACCGTCGAATATCGACAGGCACAGCTCCAGCCCGGCCGCTCCGTTCGGGGTCAGCGGGGCCGGACCATGATCGCCTCCGGGTACCACGGATGCTCCTGGCACGCGCGCGTCTGGTTCCTGCCGCACCCGATCGCGACCACGCTCGCCGGGCCGCTGTCCAGCCGGCGAGCCCCTTCGGGCACTGCCCGGCCAGCCCCTTGATGATTGATCCCGGTTCCACCGGGAATACCCTCTCGGTACCCCTGAAACGTTTCATATGTCGCACCCCGGAGGTGGGCCGCAGGACTGAACGCCGCTGAGGACAGCGATCTGCCGCATCAGGAAGGGACACGGTGCCGTGACCACTGAACCTGAAAACATGCCCGCCGCCGGGACCTCTGCGGAAGGGACCCCCGCCGCCGGGACCCCCACGGCCGGGACCCCCGGCGCCAGCCCCCGGGACGAGTGGAAGAACACCATCCTGGCCGGGCTGGCCAACTACATTGACGCCGGGTCGATCGTGGCCGGGTCGGCCGCGCTGGCCCTGTGGACCAGCATCTTCCATCTCACCAGCACGTTCACCGGGCTGATCGGGGCGTTCAGCTCCAACGCCATCTCCGCCGGGGTCGGGGCCCTGATCGGCGGCCGGTTGTGCGACAAGGTCGGGCGCAAGACCATCTACCAGTGGGACATGCTGGTCTACGCGGCCGGCATGCTGGTCCTGGTGTTCGCGGTCAGGCCGTGGATGCTCGTGGTCGGCTTCGTCCTGGCTGGCCTGGCCGTCGGCGCCGACATTCCGGCCTCCTGGACGATCATCTGCGAGATGGCCCCGGACCGGCGCCGCGGCCAGCACAGCGGGGTCGCCCAGGTGCTGTGGTACATGGGCCCGGTCGTGGTGCTGCTGGCCGGCGTGGCCCTGTCCCCGCTGGGGATCCTCGGCGCCCGCATCATCTTCGCGCACCTGGTCGTCCTGGCCCTCGTGCTGTGGGCGCTGCGGTTCCGGATGCGCGAGTCGTCGGTGTGGACCACGGCCCGCGCCACGGCCGGGCAGGCCGCGGCGGCGACCCGGGGGCAGCTGCGGGAACTGTTCAGCCGCGGCAACATCAAGGCGATGGCCTTCCTGGTCGGCATGTACGGCATCTGGAATCTGTGGGCCGGCACCAACGGGTTCTTCTTCCCGTTCATCCTGCACACCGTGGGTTCGCAGACCCTGGCCGTCAGCGACGGGCTGCAGGCGGCCAGCTTCTTCCTGGGCGTGGTGTCGATCTACTTCGTGTTCATGCGCTACTCGGACCGGCTCGACCAGCGCAAGATGCTGGCCTCGTCGTTCCTGGTCCAGATCATCGGCATGGGGCTGCTGGCCGTCTTCCACCTCACCCTGCCGATCGCGCTGGCCTACGTGATCCTGACCGGGTTCGGCGGCGGCTGGGGCGCCCAGTCGTTCTTCCAGCTGTGGAGCGGGGAGCTGTTCCCCACCCTGCTGCGCAGCACCGCCCAGGGCTTCATGTTCGCGATCGTGCGGATCGGGCTGGGCATCTGGAGCCTGTTCGTTCCCGACATCGTCAAGATCGGGTTCACCCCGCTGGCCTGGATCCTCACCGGCTTCCTGGTCGTGGCCGGGGCCATCGGCGTCCTCGGCGCGCCCCGCAATGCGGGCAAGTCGCTGGCGGAGATCCAGTCCGACCGGCGCCACGCCGCGGTCGCCCGGGGCAGCAAGAGCCGCCCGGCCGGCGCGTCACCGGCCTGATCTACCCCTGCCGGAGCCGCCGCAGCCGCCGGAGCGGCCGGGCCGCTACAACTGCCGGAGCCCCCGGAGCCGCTGGTCCGGCACCTTCATGATCTCGTCCGGCCGCACCGTGCGCGTGATCACCGGCCGCCGCCCCGGCCCCGCCGTCACCCGCATGTCCACGCGAGAACTCATCGAACTCCACCTGCAGCGGCTCGACACCAGCCCTGAGCACGGTGCCCCGGCTGCCCGCCGGCACCCGCGGCAGGAACCCCAGGGACCGGGTCGCCTCGACCCGGTCCCCGCGGTGAAACTCCTGCCGCTGCATACCAGCACGATAACCGCGAGCCAGCCCCCCCAGCCAGCCCCCCAACCAGCTCAGCCACTCAGATCAGCTGGCCGCGTGACTGAGCTGGACGGTGACCGACGTGGTCCCGGCGGGCACGGTCACCGAGCCGGTCTTGGCATTGGCGGTCCCGGCGCTGGTGTGAGCGATGTTTCCCTCGAACGCCGGCAGCTGGAGCAGCACCGGCCCCGCCGTCTTCCCGCTGACGGTCAGGCTCACCGAGGAGCCCCCGCCCGCGGAAGCACTGCCCTTGATGGTCAGGTCGATGTGGTGCCCATCGGTGGTCGGGAAGTTCTTGACCGTGATCGCCTTCCCGGAGGTCAGCCAGGACGACGGGATGCCCTGGCCGACCACCAGCGAGCCGTCGGCCCGCTGGGCCGCGATCGAGTCCAGCAGCACCATGTTGGCGTTGGCGATGCCCCAGGCGTGCGGGGACGAACCGTTGCCGGATTCGGGGTGAGTGCCGGTCCACGGCGACCCGGGGTTCGGGAACTGCTCGCTCTCCCACCAGGAGAACGGCCCGGCCTGCCCGTTGGACACCATGAACTGGTACGACAAGATCCCCTGGTCCCGGTAGTTGTTGCTGGCCAGGCCCCACTCGCCGTAGCCGGCGTTGTAGGCCGTCGTGTAGTACTGGGTCGGGTAGCCGCCGAACGTGTTGGCCGGCAGCGCGCCCTTCAGCCGGCCGAACCCGTACTTGTAGGTGGCGTCGATCAGCGAGACCCCGGGCCCGTTCAGCGGGGCGCCGAACAGGTAACCGTCCCAGGCCCAGCGGCCGAACAGGAACGGCGCCGCCCAGTTGGCGTCCTCGGCGTTGACGCAGCGGTTGCTGGTGTTGGGCTCGGTCATCGAGCACGGCAGGTAGTTCAGGTGGTTGGCCGAGATCGTGGCGTTCAGGGTCTTGTTGGTCGCGGCCAGCAGGCTGTTGTACTGGGACAGCGCCCATGACGCCTCGGACGAGTCGCCGACCTGCTGGGCCAGCCAGTGGTAGGTCCACAGGCCCATCAGGGCCTCGTAGTTGTCGATGGTCCAGAAGCCGTTGGCGTCGATGTCGTTGGTTTCTTCCATGATCCCGCCCGGGCCGGTCCGGTCGGCGGCGATCGTGTGCGC
The DNA here is from genome assembly GCA_963828445.1 of uncultured Actinomycetes bacterium. Classification (GTDB taxonomy): domain Bacteria; phylum Actinomycetota; class Actinomycetes; order Streptosporangiales; family Streptosporangiaceae; genus Bog-532. The sequence continues at coordinate 234,972 of CAWHFP010000008.1, read as the reverse complement.
GGTGTCCTTGATGCTCGGCTCGGTCTTGCCCGCCGCGCCCTCGGTGGCGAAGTTGGCCTTCACGAAGCTCAGGTCACCGGTCTTGAGCAGGTAGATGGCCCACACCCAGGGGTAGGTCCACACCCCGTCCAGGTACTGGGGCTGGTTGCCGCTGACGTGCCGGGCCCGCAGCAGCAGCCCGTGCGCGTTGCTGGTGTAGCCCTGGGTGAACAGGTTGGCCAGGATGCCGATGACGTCGTGGCTGAACTCCTGGTCGTAGCCGTTGACCCCGGTCTTCAGCTCGGTGCCGGACCGGATGATCTGGGTGTAGATGAACCCGCTCTTGTAGGCGTTGATCAGGCTCGCGTCCGGCAGCTGGGTGATCTGGGCGATGCCCGCCAGCTGGCCGTTCCAGAACGACTTCATGTGCGCGTAGTGCTGGTCGAAGCCGCCCGCGGCCGTGATCGCGCTGTTGGCCGGGTAGGCGTAGCTGCCACCGAACTTGTCCGACGGCACCACGTAGTCGTGGTTCACCGTGCCGTGCGCGGGGACGGTGTCGGAGGCCGAGTTGAGCGGGATCAGCCCGGCCGAGGCCTGCGGGTCGATCGTGATGGCCTGGCCGGTCGGGTTGGTCACCGCGACCCGGCTGTAGATGAACACGTAGTCGTGGCCGCCCACGGTGACCTTGTCGCCGAAGTTGGTGATGGCGATGCTGGCCCCGTCGCGGGAGAACTTGGTCACCAGCGCGGGCAGGTAGCCGTCGGCGTTGCCCCAGGAGGTCTTGCTGTCGTCGTAGACGCCGTATCCGTAGGTGGTGCCGGTGACCGCCGAAGTGCTGGCGCTGCCGGGCCCGCCGTTGGCGCCGCTGGTGTCGACCCAGAAGCTGCCGCCCAGGCAGCCGACCACGCCCTGGCTGTTGCCGGCCCAGCCGATCGCGCTGGCGTCGCCGAACGTGCCGTACACGGTCTGGCTGCCGGTGGGCCCGTTGGGGGCGCAGCTGTAGGGCGGCGCCGTGGTCGCGGCCGTGGCCGCGGTGCTGGTGGTGGCGGCGCCCGCTGGCGCCGTCGCCGCGAACGCGAGACCGCCGAGCGACAGCGTGGCCACCGCCGCCACCGCCGCCCGGGATCGACCAGAAAGCCATCCGGCCAAGCGCATGAGAGACCCTCTCGTCGCCGTTGACTGAGCGGTCCCGTCTTACCCGGAGTGCCCGTGTTTAAGCCGGTGCCTTCCGGGCTCGCGTGCCGAGCTGTCCCAGGCCCGCCACCGGGGCCGCCACGCCCGCCGGGCCCGGCTCGCCCACCTATGGGCCCGAATACCCAACCTTCGAGAATGTGTACAGATAGCTGAAGAGTGGTCACGCACCGTACCGGACCGGCTAGGGTCGGCAACCGAGATATCTGCCGTCCCTGAGGGGGGAACACACGATGAGGAAGAGGCTGGCCATCGGCGCGATGGCCGTGGCCGCCGTAGCGGTGGCCGGATGCAGCAGCAGCGGGGGCGCGCACCCCAGCGCGGCCAGCACGCCCAGCACCGGGGGCCGCCCGGCCGCCAGTGCGGCCAGTTCGCCGCAGGCCACCACCGGGCCGGCCACCGGCACCGCCGCCTGCGACGCGATCAACCACGACCTGAACTCGATCATGGGTGGCGCGGCCAAGGCCAAGGCGACCTCGACGCTGACCGTGCAGGAGGCCCGCCAGGCCCAGCTGGCCAGCAACCTGAAGAAGAACGCCCGGGTCTTCATCGACGACCAGTCCGAGTCGGGCATCACGCCCACCCTGAAGCAGGCCGAGCAGACCATCGCCGGCAACGTGGACAGCTACTACGCGAACTACCACAATCCCAACTCCGGCAGCTACGGGATGAAGATCATCAACGCGCTGGGCCAGGTCAAGCAGGAGTGCGGCACGGCTCCCTGGCAGACGGCCATCTGACCCGTTACCGGCCAGCCAGCCTCCTGGCCTTCGTTCATTCATATCGAAGGTCGCTTCCTGGCTCCCCAGCCCGGGGCGGCGTTCCCGCGGGGCCGGCGGGCTCATCACCGGCCCCGCGGTCCGCGTCGTCGATCAGCGCGATGACCCGGTCGGACCAGCGGGCTAGGGCGCGGTGAGGACGACCTTGATCTGGCTCCCGGACGCGGCCGCCGCGAACGCCGCCGCCGCCTCGTCCAGCGGATACTGCGCGGTGATCAGGTCGTCGGCCCCGGACCGCCCCGCTGGTCAGCAGCGCGATCGACTCGGGGTAGTCCTCGGGCAGGTAGACCGCGCTGCCCTGGACCCGGATCTGGCGGTCCTGCAGGTCGGGCAGGGGCACGGTGACCGGGCCGGCCGGCACCCCGACGACCACGATCGTGCCGCCCTTGCGCACCAGCGCGAAGGCCTGGTCCGTGGTGTCCTGGACGGTCACGCAGTCGAACACCACGTCGGCCTGTTCCCCGCCCAGCGCGGCCACGATGGCCTGGCCGGCCCCGGGCGGGCGCGGGTCGAAGGCCGCGTCCGCGCCCAGCCGGAGCGCCTGCTCGCGCTTGCCCGCCGACCGGTTGGTCACCACGATCCGGGCCGCCCCGTGCTGCCGGGCCACGGCCAGCGTCATCAGCCCGATCGTGCCCGCGCCCAGGATGACCACGGTCTGCCCGGTCAGGTCCGGCCCGGCCAGCCGGACCGCGTGCACCGGGGTGGACAGCGGCTCGACCAGCGCTGCCTGCAGCGCGGTCATCCCGTCCGGTACCGCGACCACGTTGCGCTCGGGCACGACGAAGTACTCGGCCATCCCCCCGGCCGGCGTGCCGCACCCGTACACCGCCATCTGGCGGCACAGGTTGACCTGGCCCTGCCGGCAGCGGGGGCAGACCCCGCAGTACAGCACGGGGTTGACCACCACCGCCGTGCCCGCCGCCGTCGAGGTCCCCGGCCCGCCCGCGGCCACCGTCCCGGTCACCTCGTGCCCCGGGTGGTACGGCAGCCCCACGAACGGATGCAGCCCCTGCACCGCGCGCACATCCGAGCCGCAGATCCCCGCCGCCGTCATGGCCACCAGCACTTCCCCCGCCCCCGGCCCCGGCACCCCGGCCCGCTCGACCCGAACCGAAGCGTCCGCCCCGACCACCACTGCCCGCATGTCCTCAGCCACAGGCTCATCCTGCCAGCCGGGGCGATACCGGATTGACGTCAACTGCGGTTGAGGTTTTACGCTGCCCAGAGTGAGTACGGACCAGGCGGCACGGGCCGCGCAGACGCCCCCGGAGCCTCCGCCCGGGGGAACTGGGGGTATCTGGACCCCCGAACGCCGGCCGCTGACCGTCGGCCTGGTCCTGGCCGTCACGCTGGTGGCGTTCGAGGCGCTGGCCGTCGCCACCGTGCTGCCGGTGGTCAGCCGCGACCTGGGTGACCTGCGCCTGTACGGCTGGGTGTTCAGCGCGTTCATGCTGTCCAGCCTGATCGGCATCGTGGTCGCGGGCACGCTGGCCGACCGGGTTCCGCTGGGCCGCCCGATGCTGGCCGGCCTGGGCCTGTTCGCCACCGGGCTGGTCATCGGGGGCACCGCACCGACCATGGCCGTGCTGGTGGCCGGGCGGGCCGTCCAGGGTCTCGGGGCCGGGGTGGTGCCCGCCGTGGCCTACGTGGCCATCTCCCGCGGCTACCCGGACGGCTGCCGGCCGCGCATGTTCGCGGTGCTGTCCACCGCCTGGGTCATCCCCGGCCTGATCGGCCCGGCCATCGCCGCCCTGGTCGCGGCGGCGGTCGGCTGGCGCTGGGTGTTCCTGGGCCTGCTGCCGCTGGTGGTGGTGGCCGGCCTGCTGGCCGTGTACGCGCTGCGGGGCGTGCCCCGCCCGACCGCGGCGGGCCACCCGGAACTGCCGTACCTGCCGGTGCTCGGCGTGGTGGCCGGGGCCGGGGTGGCCCTGGCCTCGATCAGTTCCGGCCGGCTCCCGCTGCTGATCGCGGGCACCCTGCTGGGCGGCCTGGTCCTGGTCCTGTCGCTGCGCCGGCTGACCCCGCCCGGCACCCTGGTCGCCCGCTCCGGCCTGCCCGCCACGATCCTCGGCCGGGGCCTGCTGACCTGTTCGTTCTTCGCCGGCGACGCCTACGTCCCGTACGCCATCACCGTGGTGCGGCACGCTCCCACCGGCCTGGGCGCGCTGGCCCTGACCGCGGCCACCATGACCTGGACGGCCGGGGCCTGGGTGCAGGCCCGCTGGATCGGCCGGCTCGGCCCGCGCCGCCTGGTCCGGCTGGGTGAGGTGCTGGTGTTCACCGGGCTGGTGCTGATGGCGGTCACCCTGCTGCCGTCGGTGCCGCCCGCGCTCGGCGTCGCGGCCTGGGCCATCGCCGGGTTCGGCATCGGCCAGGCCTACGCCCCGCTGTCGGTGACCACCCTGGACCGGGCCGGCCCCGGCCAGGAGGGCCGGGCCACCTCCGCTTTGCAGCTGTTCGACGTGCTCGGCCAGGCCGTCGGCACCGGCGTCGGCGGCGCGATCGTGGCCGCCTCGGCCGACGGCCTCGGCCACCGCGACGGCGTCGCCCTCGCCTTCGGCTTCGCCCTGCTGGTCAGCGTGATCGCGCTGCTGGCCGGCGCCCGCCTTCCCACCCGCCTGCTCGCCCGCCAGCCCGGCGACCCCGTCCCGGCCCGGGAGCCGAACCCGCCCACCTTCGATGAATAAAAATGCTCCGCGCGTCTTCCAATAGTCAGTTGAGCGATATATAACGAAGACATGAGCAACCGTGCGATGCAGGAAGCGACGTTCCTGATCCTGACCGCACTGGCCGACGGCAGCCAGCACGGCTACGGCATCATCACCGACGTCAAGGAGATCTCCGGCGGCCGCGTCGAGTTGCGGCCCGGGACCTTGTACACGGCTCTGGACCGGCTGCGGGCCGACCGCCTGATCGAAGTCGACCGCGAGGAGATCGTCGACAACCGGCTGCGCCGTTACTACCGGCTCAGCCGCGAGGGCGGGCAGCGGCTGGCCGATGAGGCCGGCCGCCTGCAGGCCAACGCCGCCGTGGCGCTGAGCCGCCTCCGCCCGGGCCGCCTGAACCCCGGACTGGCCGGAGGGCTGATGACATGAACGGATCAGCGGACCTGGAGCGCCGGTACCGGCGCCTGCTGGCCTTCTACCCGCGCAAGTTCCGGGCCGAGAACTCCGAGGAGATTCTGGCCGTGCTGCTCGACTGCGCCCAGGACGGGCAGACCCGGCCCGGGCCCGGCGCCGCCGCCGACCTGCTCAAGGGCGCGCTGTGGATGCGGCTGCGCCCGCCGAGCACGCCGCCGCGCGCCCTGGTCGCGGCCGTCCGGCTGATGCTGGCCTGCGCGTTCCTGGAGTTCGTGGCTCTGCTCTACGTGACGGCCGGGAGCTTCTTCATCCGGGACGAGATCCGGCATGCCTACCCGGCCGTGACCGCGGCCGACTGGCAGGCGCTGGCCAGCCGGCTGACCGCGGACCGGATCGTGGCCCCGATCCTCCTGGTGCTGTGGCTGTGGATGGCCCTGTACAACAGCCGGGGCAACGACCTGGCCCGGTTCAGCTACTTCGCCTTCACCGCCCTCATGACCCTGCTGGGCGTCGTCTCCGTGGCCGATGGCCTGTTCCGGATCGCCCCGGTGGCCGCGGCCATCGACCTGGCCCAGAGCGTGGCCGGCCTGGCCGCCCTGGTGCTGATCTTCACCCCGCGGGCCAGCCGCTACTACCAGCACCACGAGCCCAACCCGCTGTCCACCGCCCACTAGACCGCTCGCCACGTGCGGCCGGACCCGTCCACGGGGGCGCCCGGCCGCATAATGGTGCCCGTGGGAGCAACGGGGAAATACGACGTCGTGGTGGTGGGCGGGGGCATCGTCGGCCTGGCCACGGCCCACGCGGTGACCAGAACCGGCCGGAGCGTCGCGGTGGTCGAACGCGAGCCGCACCTGGCCCGCCACCAGACCGGACGCAACTCCAACGTGATCCATTCCGGGCTTTACTACGCGCCCGGCGGCCTCAAGGCCCGGCTGGCCCCGGCCGGTTGCGCCGAGACGGTGGCGTTCTGCCGCGAGCACGACCTGCCGCACCAGGTCTGCGGCAAGCTGGTGGTGGCCACCGAGCCCGAAGAACTGCCGCGCATGGCCGAACTGGAACGCCGCGGCCACGCCAACGGGGTGGCCAATCACCGCCTGGACCCGGCGGGCATGCGCGAGCACGAACCGCACGTGCGCGGCATCGCCGCCCTGTGGGTGCCGTCCACCGGCATCTGCGACTACCGGGCCGTGGCCGAGAAGCTCGGCGAGCTGATCGTCAAGGCCGGCGGGGAGATCCACCTCGGCCGGACCGTGCACCGCACCATCCGGCACGCGGGTGAGGTGGTGGTCGACACCGACCAGGGCGAACTGCTGGCCGGCCAGGCCGTGGTCTGCGGCGGCCTGCACAGCGACGAGCTGGCGGTGGCGTCCGGCGCCGACCCGGGGGTCCGGATCATCCCGTTCCGTGGCGAGTACTCCGGGCTGACCGGGCCCGCCGCCGACCTGGTCCGCGGCCTGATCTACCCGGTGCCCGACCCGGCCTTCCCGTTCCTGGGCGTGCACGCCACCCGCGGGGTGGACGGGCACGTGCACGCGGGCCCGAACGCGGTGCTGGCCCTGGCCCGCGAGGGCTACTCGTGGGGCACGGTCCGCCCCCGCGAGCTGGCCCGGTCGCTGACCTATCCGGGGATGGCCCGGGTCGCCCGCCAGCACTGGCGCTACGGCCTGGGTGAGGTGACCCGCTCGCTGTCCAAGCGGGCCATGGTCCGGCAGATCCAGCGGATGCTGCCCGGGGTCCGGGCCCAGGACCTGGTTCCGGCCGGAGCCGGGGTCCGGGCCCAGGCGGTCCGGGCCGACGGCACCCTGCTGGATGACTTCCTGTTCGCCGAGCAGGGCCAGGGCCCGGGCGCGGTGCTGCACGTGCTCAACGCCCCGTCCCCGGCCGCCACCGCGGCCCTGCCCATCGGCCGGGAGATCCTGGAGCGCCTGACCGATGAAAAGCTCGGCCCGCTCTAGTCTGACCCGTCATGGATCCTGAAACCGAGCTGCTCAAGCGGTCCCTCGGTCGCGGGACGTCTTCCCCGACGGCAAGGACGCCGACTTCCAGCTGGCGCCGGGTGAGACCGCCGAGGACGTCCTCGCGCTGGACCAGCCGCCCCGGGGGCCGGACCCGCAGTGGCAGGCCTGGGGGGTCGACTTCCCCGACCTGCGCACCGTCATCCTGTGGGTGATCAAGGAGACCGCCACCCACGCCGGCCACCTGGACGCGGTCCGGGAACTGATCGACGGCCGCCAGTGGATCGTCCTCTAGCTTCCCGGTAGCTTCCCGAACCAGGGGCCGGCAGATACGTACTCCTAGGTATGAGACGCCGATTGGCCCTGCGGGTGGCCGCGCGGCCCGGGCTGGCCCTGAGCCTCACGCTGAGCCTTGGCTTGGGCCTCGCCGCTCGCGCCCCCTGGCCACCCCCGCCCTGGCCGCCGTTGACCCGGGATCCACGCTGCCCAGCCCGGTCGGGGACTGCCCCGGTTCCCGCGGCGTCCTGGCCCCGAAAGCCACTCCCTGGGCCCAGCAGGCCCTCGGCTTCACCAGCGCCTGGCCGCTCACCCGGGGCGCCGGGGTGACGGTGGCCGTGGTCGACAGCGGGGTGGACGCCAACCCGCAGTTCGGAACCAGATTTATCGAAGGCCTGAATCTGGCTCCGGCCCCGCTGGGCGTCCCGGCCGGCGCGGACTGTGTGGGTCACGGCACGTCGGTGGCCAGCATCATCGCCGCCGCCCCGGTGACCGGGGTTTCTTTCGCCGGCGTCGCCCCGGCCGCCCGGGTCCTGTCCATCAAGATCACCAACTCGGACAGCTTCCCCGGCGCGCTGGCCGCCCAGGCCATCCGGGCCGCGGTCGCGGCCGGGGCCCAGGTCATCAACCTGTCCCTGGCCACCACGGTCAGCACCCCCGAGCTGGCCTCGGCCGTGGCCTTCGCCCAGTCCAGCAACGTGGTCGTGGTGGCCGCCGCGGGTAACGACAGTTCCAGCAGCGGGTCCGGCCCGTTCTTCCCGGCCGCCTACCCCGGCGTCCTCTCGGTCGGCGCCGTCGGTGCCGACGGTTCGCTGGCCAGTTTCTCCGACACCCGCACCCCGGTCAGCGTGACCGCCCCCGGCGTGGGCGTGACCGCCGCCTACCCGGGCGACTTTCCCCAGGCCTACAACCCCGGCAGTAACGGCACCAGCTTCGCCACCGCGTTCGTGTCCGGCACGGTCGCCCTGGTCCGCGCGGCCCACCCCGGCCTGACCCAGTCCCAGGTGGTGGCCCGCATCGAAGCGACCGCCGACGGCGGCTCCGGCCCCGGCACCGGCCACGGCCTCATCAACCCGGTGGAGGCGGTCACGGCCGTGCTTCCGGCGTCGGCGTCGCCGCCTTCCGCCAAGCCCGGGGGAGCGGTCCAGATCAACCGCGCTCCCCGCCCCGACCGCGCCGCCGCGTCGATCGCCCTCCCCATCGCCGCCGGCGCCGGAGCCGTCGCCCTCCTGGCCGTCGCCCTCGCCGTCATCGTCCCGGCCGGCCGCCGCCGCCACTGGCACCCCGGCCCGCCCCCGGCCAGCCCCTAGCCCTCTTGCTCGCGGTAATAGCAGGCCACGGCGTGAAAGGCCCGTTTGGGTTCCCAGCCCACGCCGGGATAGGTCGTGCCGTGCTGGCCGCGCGGGAGGGTTCGGACGATGCTGAGCGCGGTGGCATCCAGGTCGTGGCCCGGGTCCTCGCTGTAGGGCGCGAGCGGGAAGCTGAAGCTCATGACGAACGCGCGGTCGACGCCCGCCTGCTCCAGCAGCCGGAGCTGGTCGATCAGCAGCCTGGCCTGGGCCTGCTCATCTCGGGTGTGCACCGTCCGTACCCGCGGCCGGATGTGCTGCCTTATCACCGGTATCTGCGCTCCCAGCAGGGACAATGGTGCCGCGTTGAAGGTGCTGAGAAGTTTCGGGTCGTCGCCGTCCCGGCAGGCCGCGAACCCGAGTTCAGTGATGGCGACGGGCTTTCCTGAGGCCTGGAGCTGGCTGATCTTGGTCAGGTACTGGTCAGTGGTGAGGGCTTGCTGCCGGTAGTAATTGAGGCCGACCACGTCGAAGTGGTCCCAGTCGACCCGCTCGAACGGCAGGGCGCTGTAGCTCACCGGGCCGCCGTACACGCGGCGTACCGCGGCGGCCGCCTCGGTGAGGTAGGACAGGGTGCGCCGTGGCGTGGCGTTCCACAACTCCGGGCCCAGCCACACGTTGAGGCCGATGGACGCCGCGTAGCCGGCCGCGGCCACCAGGCGGCGGGGGTCACGGCCGGCCAGCCGCACGGCGTTGGCGTGCAGGCCGGTCCGGATGATGTCCAGTTCCCGGCGCATCAGGGCCTCCGTGTAATCGGGCCGCCAGCTCATGGACAGGGAACCCATTGACCGCCCGACGTCGTAGACCACGCCGCGCTGCCTGGTCACCGGCGCGGCCCGTCCTGACCGGCTGCGACCATCTTCTGGATCGCCTGGCGGGTCACACCGAGCTCCCGGGCCAGGTCGGCCTGCGAGAAACCCTCAGCCAGCAGTGCGTCAATCAGCCGGCGGCGCTGCCGGGACAGCTCCTGCGCCGCGCGGGCGTGCTCGATCGCGGCCGCGCGGACCTCCTTGAGCTCCCCGAGCAGCGCCGTGTGGGCCGGTGATTCGAAGTACTTGACCATGACGCCAGTATGACAACCCCTCGTTGTCAAGTCAACCCGGGGTTGTCAACGCGTGGCGGTCGTGGCGGTCGTGGCGGTAAGGATGAGCGGCCCTCACCGTCCTAAGCGATAACCGGGTACTGGCCGGACGGGTGTTCGTCGGGGTCGGGCTCCTCGTCGGCGTCGGCGTCGGCGGCCATGGCCACCTGGATCAGGCGGGAGCCTTCGCGCCGGGTGACCAGGAAGCCGCGGCCGCAGGGCTGGGGCGCGGCCCGCACCCCCGCCAGCAGGGCGCCCTCGTCCTTGCTGCCCGACATGATCAGGCCGGGGGACCCCATCTCGCGCAGCCGCTGGATCACGGGGTCGAACATCGCCCGCCCGGCCCCGCCCGCCGACCGGGCCAGGATGACGTGGAGGCCGACGTCCCGCGCCTGGGGCAGGAACTCCGCCAGGGGGAGCAGCGGGTTGGCCGACCCGGCCACCAGGTCGTAGTCGTCGACGATGACGAACAGGTCCGAGCCGTGCCACCAGGAGCGGGACCGGAGCTGATCGGGGGTCAGGTCGGGCGGCGGCAGCCGGGTGCTGAGCGCGCCGCGCACCTCGTCCAGCAGGGCGGTGGCGGCCACCGAGGACGTGGCGTAGCCGATCTGGTGCGGGACCTGGGCCGATTCCAGCAGCGCGCGCCGGTAGTCCAGGAAGATGATCTTGGCTTGGTCCGGGGTGAACCGGGCCGTGATGCCCGCGGTGACCAGGCGCAGCAGGTTCGACTTGCCGCACTCGGTGTCGCCCAGGACCAGGAAGTGCGGGTCGGTGCCGAAGTCCAGGAACACCGGGGCCAGCGCGTTCTCGTCGATGCCGAACGGCACTCGTGACCCGGTCGCGGCCGGGGCCGGGAGCCCGGCCGCCGGGAGCGCGTCGGGGAGCATCCGCACCGGCGGGGCGGCGCTGCCGGGCCAGGCCGCGGCCGCCTGCGCCACCAGCTCGCGGATGGCTTCGGGCAAGGCGGCCGCGGTGGTCTGACCGTCCACCCGGGGCATGGCCGCCAGGAAGTGCAGGCCGTCCCGGGTCAGCCCGCGCCCGGGGGCGCTGGCGGGCACGTTGCGGGCGGCGGCCCGGCCGATCTCGGATTCGTAGGGGTCGCCCAGGCGCAGCTCCAGGCGGGTGCCGAACAGGTCACGCACGGCCGGGCGGAATTCCGACCACTTGTTGGTCGCGGCCACCAGGTGGATGCCGTAGCCCAGGCCCCGGGCGGCCAGCGCGGTGACGGCCTGCTCGAGCTCCTCGTAGTCCTGGCGCAGCGTGAGCCAGCCGTCGACGACCAGGAACACGTCACCGAACCCGTCCCCGGCGATGGCGCCGTCGGCCCGCAGCGCGCGGTAGGTGGCGATGGAGTCGATGCCGCGCTCGCTGAATTCCCGCTCGCGCTGCTCGAGCAGGGTGCGGACCTCGGCCACGGTGCGCCGGACCCGGTCGCCCTGGCGCCGGCTGGCCACCCCGCCCACGTGCGGCAGCCCGGCCAGCGTGCCCAGCGACCCGCCGCCGAAGTCGAGCAGGTAGAACTGGGCCTGGGCCGGGGAGTGGGTCAGGGCCAGCGAGCCGATCAGGGACAGCAGCACGGTGGACTTGCCGCTGCGCGGGGCGCCCGCCACCGCGACGTGGCCCGCGCTGCCGGCCAGGTCCACCCGCAACGGCTCCCGGCGCTGTTCGAACGGCCGGTCCACGATCCCCAGCACGGCCCGCAACGGCGGCGGCCCGGCCGGCCCCGGCTGGTCGAACGGCTGAACGGCCAGCAGCTGGTCCAGGGTGGGCGGCTGGTCCAGCGGCGGCAGCCAGATCCGGTGCGCGACCGGCCCGGGCCCGCACAGCTGGTCGACCACCGCCTCCAGCAGGCTCTGCCCCGCCTCCCGTCCAGGCCCCCGCGACCCAGGCTCCCGCGACCCAGGCTCCCGCGACCCAAGCATCCCGCGCTCAAGCCCATTCGCCCCACCAGCAACTTCGGCCTCGCTAGTCACATCAGATCTACCAGAACCATCAGACCCACTAGTCATATTGGCCACTGGAGCATCCTCATACCGTGGCGCCACATACCCGGGCCCGAAGTGCGCGACCCGCGGCTTGACCCGCCGCCCGGGCCGATCGGCGGTCTGGCTCGCCGCTGCCCCCATGCCCGCGACCGGCCCCGAACTGTAGGCCGCCTTGAACCGGATCAGCTCGCTGGTGTCGGCCCTGAGGTAAGCGTGCCCCGGGCGTGACGGCAGCTCGTAGGCGTCCGGCACCCCGAGCACGATCCGGGACTCCGGAGCCGAGAACGTGCGCAGCCCGATCCGGTAGGAGAGCTGGGTGTCCAGCCCGCGTCAGCCGGCCTTCCTCCAGCCGCTGCGAGGCCAGCAGCAGGTGCACGCCGAGCGACCGGCCGACCCGCCCGATCGTCACGAACAGGTCGATCAGCTCCGGCTTGGCCGCCAGCAGCTCGGAGAACTCGTCCAGCACCACGAACAGGCTGGGCACCGGGGGCAGCTCCGCGCCTGCGGCCCGGGCCGCGCTGTAGTCCCGCAGCGAGGCGAAGTTACCGGCCGCCCGCAGCAGTTCCTGGCGGCGGACGACCTCACCCTGCAGCGCGTCCCGCATCCGGTCCACCAGCGGCAGTTCGTCGGCCAGGTTGGTGATCACCGCCGAGGTGTGCGGCAGCCGGTCCAGGCCCAGGAATGTGGCGCCGCCCTTGAAGTCGACCAGCACGAAGTTCAGGTCCTGCGCCGAGTGGGTCAGGGCCAGCCCGAGCACCAGCGTCCGCAGCAGCTCGGACTTGCCGGACCCGGTGGCCCCGACGACCAGGCCGTGCGGGCCCATCCCGCCTTCGGCCGACTCCTTGAGGTCGAGCTCGACCGGCTGCCCGTCGGCGTCCACCCCGATCGGCACCCGCAGCCGGTCGCGCGGGGCCCGGGCCCGGCGCAGCCCGGCCACGTCCAGCTCACGCGGGCTGGCCGCCCCGAGCAGGTCGGTCAGGGTGGTGTCGGCGGCCAGCGCGTCGTCGGCCGGCCCGCCCGCGTCCGCGGGCCGCAGCGGGGCCAGCTGCCGGGCCAGCGCCTCGGCCTCCAGCCGGGACAGCAGGTCGGGCTGGCCGATGTAGCCGTCGGCCGCCCCGTCCCGGCCCACCCGGTGCACCGCGTCCCAGGTCACGTGCAAGGTCAGCGGGCCCGGCCCGGCGGTCTGCTCGCCGTTGGCCGGGCCGAGGTCGATGACCACCACCCCGTCGATCCCGGCCAGCTCGACCCCGGGTTCCCGGGCCGCCCCGTCCGTCACCACCACGTGCAGCGGCAGCGACCCGGGGCCGGACGCGTCCCGGGCCGCCGGCGCCGGGAACCGGGGCCGGTCCCGCAGGCCCAGCATCGGGGCCAGCCCGCCCAGCGACGGGCTCATCAGCCGCACCGGCCCGGCCGCGTCCTGCTCGGTCGGGTGCCGGTTGTGCGGCAGCCACTTGACCCATTCCCAGCGCTGGATCCGGTCGGCGGGGGCGCACACGCTGATGCGCACGTCGGCGGGGGAGTGGGACACCGCCAGCTGGGCGATCAGCGCGCGGGCCAGCGCCGGGGCGGCGGCGCGGTCGCCGGTCAGCACGATCCGGGTCACCGACCGCAGCGACAGTTCGACCGGCAGCGCGGGCACCTGGCTCTGGGCCCGGATGAACCGGCGCAGCGCCCCGGCGCACAGCGGATCCAGGTCCTCGATCGGTTTGGAGTCCGGGGGGACCAGCCGCACGGCCAGGGCCTGGGTGCCGGTCGCGAACCGGGCACAGCCGAACCCCTCGCCGCCTGGCGTCCGGTGCCACAGCTGGCCAGCGCCCGCCGCGACCAGCGACGGCAGCGACCGCGGGTCGGGCCCGCGGTACTCCAGGGCCTGCCGCTGCTGCTCGGCGGCCCGGCGGACCCGGCGCCGGAGCTGGCTCAGGTAACGCAGGTAGTCACGCCGCTGCCCGTTGATCTTGACCTTGCGGTCGCCGCGGCCGCGGACGAGCTGACCGACCATCATCCCGGCCATGCCCACCGCCATGGCCCCGCTGCCGATGAACAGCACCGGGCTGGCGTGGCCGCCGGCGATGACCGCGACCATGCCGATGGTCATCGCCCCCATCGGCAGGTACATCAGGGCCTGGCCCATCCCGTCCGGCGTCACCTCCGGCAGTTCCGGCGGGGACTGCAGCTGGATCTCGCCCCGCGGCAGCTCCGGAGCGAGCGTGCCGTCAGCCGCGCTGGCGTCTTCCCCGGCGGTCATCACCATGCCGGCCCCTTTCTCTTCTCCTAATGAACCGTTCGCGGGGGCGGTTCCGTTCAATCCGGAAGACAACTAACGGGGAGTGCGCATGACCCAAGCTGTGGCCCCGGAGCTGTGCCGGGTGACCGTGGTCAGCCCGCGTAAGCGGGTTGACCTGGCCCTTCCCGCCCACGTGCCGTTCGCTGACCTGTTCCCGGGCATCGCCCTGTACGCCGGCCTGGACCGCGCCGCGGTCGCCGAAGCCCCCGAAGGCTGGGCCTTGCAGCGGCTGGGCCAGCCGCCGTTCGAACCGCCGGCCACTCCGGCTCAGGCCGGGCTGGCCGACGGTGAGCTGCTGTACCTGCGGCCCTGGCGGCACGCGCTGCCCCCGGTGGTCTCGGACGACATCGCCGACGAGATCGCCAGCGTGCACGACGGCCCCGGCCGCTGGAGCCTGGCTGACGGCCGCCGGGTGGCCCTGGCCGCGGCCGCCGCCGCGCTGGCGGCCGGGGCGGTGATCCTGTTCCGGTCCGGGCCGCCGTGGACCGGGCCCGCGCTGGCCGCCGGACTGCTGGCCGTGCTGCTGCTGGCCGCGGGCGCGGCCACCTCCCGGGCCGCCGGTGACGCCGGGGCCGGGGCGGTGCTCGGCTACACCGCGCTGCCGTTCGCGTTCGCGGCCGGGGTGCTGGCGCCGCTGCGGGCCCAGCCGCTGAGCCACGTCACCGCCGTGGCCGTGCTGGCGGGTTTCGTCCTGCTGACCATGGCCGCGCTGATCGCCGCCATCGTGGTCGCGCACGGACCGGCGGTGTTCGCCGGGGTCGCCGTGGCCGGCGGGTTCGGCGCCGTGGCCGCCGCGCTGGCCTGGCTGTGGCCGGGCCTGACCGCCGCGGGCGCGGCGGGCCTGGTGGTGGCGCCGGCCCTGGCCCTGACCCCGCTGATCCCGGCGGTGGCGTTCCGGCTGGCCCGGCTGCCGCTGCCGCCCGTCCCGGCCAGCGCCGACGACCTGCGCGACGACCCCCCGTCCGGGTCCGGCCGCTACCGGGACGGCGACACCCAGCCGATCGACCTGCCGGTCCGGGCCCGGTCCGCCGACCAGGTGGTGACCGGCCTGGTTTCCGGCCTGGGCCTGCTGAGCGGCGGGGCCGCGGTCGTGCTCGGGCTGAGCCACGGTGGCCTGGCCCCGGTGCTGACCGCCGCCCTGGCCTGCGCCCTGCTGCTGCGGGCCCGGGTGTTCCGCGGCCGGGCCCAGCGGCTGTGGCTGATGATCCCCGGCTACGGCGCCCTGATCTGGCTGGCGGTGACGCTGGCCGGGTCGTCCGCGGCCGGCCGGGGGCTGCCGGCCGCCGCCCCGGTCTTGCTGGCCCTGGTGGCCGCGGCCGCGCTGGTGGCCGGGACCGGCGTCTGGCGGCCGGGCCACCGGCCGTCGCCGTTCTGGAGCCGGGCCGCCGACGTCACCGACACGCTGCTGATCATCAGCCTGGTCCCGCTGGCCCTCGGGGTGGCCGGGATCTTCGGCCTGCTGCACGGCCTCGGCGGATAGGCGGGGACCGTGCCGACCAACAAGGACCTGCTGCAGGCGCACCGGCTGATGACCCAGCGCTCGGCGCTGGCCCTGATCACCGGCGAGCCCGACTCTCCGCACCAGCCGCTGCGCCGGCTGAACACCGGCCTGGTCTCCAGCCTGCTGGTCGGGGCGATCGCCGCGGCCGTGTTCGCGGTGCTGGGCCTGATCGCGCCCGCCAGCGCGAGCAACCTGACCAAGGCGGGCACGCTGGTCATCGACAGCAGCAGCGGCACCGCCTACGTCCCGTGCGACCACGGCAAACTGTGCCCGGCCCTGAACTTCCCGTCCGCCCTGCTGGCCCTGGACTCCGATCAGGTCCGCCGGGTCGAGGCCACCCCGGCCGGGCTGTCCCGCTACTCCCTCGGCCCCACCATCGGCGTGCCCGGCCTGCCCCAGGACCTCCCGGCCCCGGCCAACCTGGTCACCGGCCCGTGGGCGGTGTGCGCCGCGTCCGGCGGCACCACCCTGGTCGGCGGCCATGCGGTGGGCGGGACCGCCCTCGGCCCGGCGTCGGCCGCGCTGGTCACCACCGGCCAGGGTGACGTCTGGGTGCTGTGGAACGGCCAGCGCCTGGCCATCGAGCCCCGGATCGCGCAGACGCTGTTCCCGGCCATGCGGGTCCAGACCGTCCCGCTGGCCTGGCTGAACGCGCTACCGCAGGGCCCGGACTTCGCCGCCCCCCGGATCGACGGGCAGGGCAACACGGTCACCGGCCCGGGCGGTACCGAGGCCACCGTGGGCCAGATCTTCGCCCAGGCCGGCGCGGGCGGTGCCGTGGCCCAGTACTACGTGCTGCTGGCCGACGGCAAACTGGCCCAGATCGACGGCACCCAGGCCCAGCTGCTGGAACGCGAACCCGGGGCCCCGGCCGAGCGCCCCGTCACCCCGTCGGCGGCCACCGCCGACCTGTCCGGCACGGCCATCCCGCGGCACGGCCTGCCCGCCACCGTGCCCACGCTGTCCCCGGTGACCTCGGACGTGTGCGTCAGCTACCCACCCGACCTGCAACCGCGGATCGTCACCGGCGCCAGCGTCCCGGCCGGCGCCACCCCGACCGGAGCCACCTCTGCGGCGGCGCTGGCCCAGGTCTGGCTCCCGCCCGCCCACGGCGCCCTCATCGGGGCCGCCCCCGGCCCCAGCCGCACCGGGATCACGTCGTACTTCCTGCTCACCGGGGCCACCCGCTACGCCCTCCCCGCCCAGCGCGTCGCCGCCGTGCTCGGCTACCACCTGGCCACCCAGGCCACCGCCCTGCCCGCCGGCCTCCTGGACCTGCTCCCCTCCGGCCCACCCCTGAGCCCCGCCGCCGCCACCAAACCCGCCCCGCCCCCGGCCGCCGCCGGTTAGCCGCGGGATTCGTCGTCCAGGACCCGGTCGAGATCGGAGTTCCGGGTGCTCAGCCGCAGCTGGCCGCCGGGCGGATAAGGCATGACGACGGCCCGGACGATCTGCCCCAGCTCCGGATAGTCCGTGAACGGCTCGAACGGCCGCTCATCGGTCACGTTCATCGCGTCGATGGTCCCGGCAATTTCCGGCGCCGGCGGCAACACCACCACGTCGACGCCCCATTCCTGATGCCCCGTGACCCGCGCGGTCACGACCGATCCCTCCGGCAAAGGCCGCGCTGTCACCATTGGATTCCAGTCGAGGTCGATACCAGGTTCGAGCACGACGTAGTTCGCGTACCAGCGTCGATGTAGTTCGCGCCTTCCCCGGCACCACGTCTTTGATCACGCCATCGCGGATCACGACGTCCAAGACTCCGCCAAGGTCATTTCCGCACGACCGGGCAATCCTCAGGCAGCCGAGTGCCACTCACCAGGCCGGGCCTGTTCCCCGCTGGTCCACCGCTGATGCGGTCGCCGATCATGCAGTCGTGCTGCCAGGTATCCCCGTACTTGCATTGCACCCGCCGCCGGATCACAGCGCCGCAGTGCGGGCATTTCTCCTCGTCCGGCAGGACGACCGTGTTGTACGCCTCATGAGCAATGGCTCCAGCACGGATAGCCGATGGCTCGCGGGAATGCCTATCGATCTGCCGGTCCTCCGTGATCAGCGAAAGACCGTCCTGCATGGCCGATCCAGTACTCACTGCAAGCTGTCCTTGACCCCGAGTCGCACGCGCGTTCCCGAAGGCGTCCCTCACGAGCTGGCCTGAGCGCGCAGCCCGGCCGCTACCTCATCGGTCATCCTGGGATCCGATCCTGCCCCCGCAGCGAGGCCATGAACTCACCCAGACGCGCGGCGTCGCCGCTGCTGGCAGGTACTCCACGTGGGCCTGGCGTGAGCCGTCGAGCGACCTTCCGGCCAGCATCTCGTCCAGCTCGCCCAGCTCGCCGAAGTCCGAGAACCGCGGATCAGCGGATTGGCGTCGACGCCAGACCTCGCCGACCGGCGCCGAATATGGCATCAGCCCCAGCGGGTCGGCCAGCATCAGCGGGTTGGCCACGTAGGCGTGCGGATTCGGCGCCGGCGCCAGCCCCAGCGGGTCGGGCGTCAGGTAGGCCGCGGCCTCCGGGTCGTAGTAACGATGGTTGTTGTAGTGCAGCCCAGTTTCCGGGTCGGCGTACTGACCGGGGTACCGCAGCGGCGTCTGGGCCTGGCCGGACCGCCAGGCCGTGCTGCCCCACACCGAATGCTGCTGGGATCCGGCCAGCGTGCCGTCCGGGGCGGCCAGCTCGGTGGGGGCGCCGACCAGGTCGGTGATGATGGCGTAGAACCGCTGGTCGATCTGGTCCTGCGGCGCCTCGCTCAGCTCGCCCGCGGCGCAGTGCTCGGCCTGGGTGAGCGGGGTGAAGCTGGCGGGCCGGTAGTCCCAGCTGACCACCTGGTGGCGGACGGCGGCGCCGGCCCGGACCGTGGTGGACTGCTCGGCCAGCAGGGGGCCGTCCCAGCTGAAGTCGGTCTGGTCGGTGACCTCACCGTCCGGGCCCAGCCGCTGCTTGGCGATCCGGCGCCCGAACGGGTCGTAGCGATAGCGCCAGATGGTGTGGTCGGGGGTGGTCACCGCGACCAGCCGGTCGGTCGCGTCCCACTGGTACTGCCACACGTCCGGCCGCCGGGAGGGCCGGGGCACCTGCCGCTGCACGACCCGGCCCTGCCGGTCGTGCCGGTAGCGGACGCGCCCGGCCCGGGTGACCAGGGTGCCGGTGACCTCGCGCGGGCCCTTGACCGCGGCACCCAGCCGGGAACCGAGGTCGGCCGGGGCCGGCCAGCTGGCCGCGGTCAGGTTGCCGGCCGGGTCGTAGGCGTACTGCTCGGCCCAGTCCGGGCCGGTCACCGCGGTGACCCGGCCGCCGCGGTCCAGGCTGATCGTGCGCGCCCCCTGCAGCAGGTCGTCCAGGCTGGTGATCAGGCCGTCGCAGTTGTAGGCGTAGGCCCGGCGCTGCAGCAGCCGCCGGTCACCGTCCGGCCCGTCCGGCCCGGCCGCCCCCGCCGCCACCACGGGCCCCTCGGGCTGGCCCGGCCCGGCCGTGAGGGCCTGCACGGTCAGCCGCCCGCAGGCGTCCCAGTCCTGGGCCAGGGCCAGGCCTCCGGGCAGCTCACGCACGATCTCCCGCCCGGCCGCGTCGTAGCCGAACCGGAGCTCGTGCCCGCCCGTGGTCAGCCGCACCGGCTGCCCGGCGGTGTCGTACTCCCAGGCGCTGACCGTGCCGAACGGCGTGACCCGGCGCAGCCGCCGGCCCGCCCGGTCGTAACCGGACGTCACCGTGCGGCCGTTGCAGGTCTCGGCGGTGATCCGCCCGGCCGCGTCCCGGTCGAGCCAGACCTCGGCGTCGGGGTTGCGCGCGTAGACCAGCCGCCCGGCCAGGTCGTAGCCGAACGTCGTGGTGGTCCCGCCGCTGATCCGCTCGGTCACGTTGCCCAGCTGGTCATGACGGAACGCCACCCGCTGGCCGCAGGCGTTCACCTGGCTGACCAGCTGCCCGGCCGGGTCGTGCGCGTACCGGGTGGTGGCGCCGTTGTAGTCGGTCTCGGCCACCAGCCGGCCCGCCGCGTCGTACTCATAGCCCCAGGTCAAGCCGGCGTGCACCACGCTCGTCAGGCGCAGGGCGTGGTCGTAGCGGAAGCTGCTGCGGACGCCGTCCGGGCCGGTCATCGCGGCGACCTGGCCGAACGGGCCGTACTCGTACCTGGTCAGGCCGCCGGCCGGGGTCAGGTGGCGGCTCAGGTGACCGTCGGCGTCGTAGTCCCAGAACTCGGACGTTCCGTCGGGGAACACCCGGGACGCGGGCCGCCCGTCCAGCGTCCAGGTCAGCTCGGTCACGGCGCCGTCCGGCCCGGTGATCCGGGTGACCCGGCCCAGCGGGTCCCGTTCGATCCGGGTCCGGCCGCCGTCCGGCCTGGTCATCTCCACCGGCAGGCCGGTCAGGTCGCAGCGGACGCCGGTGACCGCCCCTTCGGGATCGGTGACGCAGGCCAGGTGGCCGTGCTCGTCGTAGCCGAACCGGGTCACGCCGCCGTCCGGCGTGGTCAGGCCGATGCGCTGGCCCTGCTCGTCGTAGTCCTGCTCCCAGGTGTGGCCGGCCGGATCGGTCAGCCGCACCGGCAGCCCGCGCTCGTCGTAGTCGGCCCGGGCCTGGCCCCCGTCGGGCCGGGTCACCACGCACAGGTCGCCGGCCGCGTCGTAGCCGTACCGGGTGACCCGGCTGAGCGGGTCGGTGTGCTCGGTGAGCAGGCCACGCCGGTCGTGCCGCCACCGGGACAGCTGGCCGAGCGGGTCGTTCATGGCCACCACGTAGGCGCCGTCCAGGTGGTACGTGGTGACCGCCCCGGCCGCGTCGGTCCAGGTGGTGGTCTGCCCCTCCGGGTCGTAGCGGACGGTGCCGGACAGTGTCCCGCCGGGCCCGTCGCCCCGCACACAGCGCCCGGCCGGGTCGTAGCGGTACTGGTAGGCGGACCCGGTCCGGTCCTGCCAGCCGGTCAGCCGTCCGGCCGGGTCGTAGCCGTAGCGCAGCGGCCGGCCCGATCCGTTGACCACCTCGGCCAGGTGCCCGTCGGCGTCGTACCCGTACCGGAGCCCGGTTTCGCCGCAGGCCAGGGCGGCGATCCGGCCGCCGGTGACCAGCACCCGGACGTGGTAGCCGCCGGAATGCCGGATCCCGGCCGGCGCCCCGTTCTCGTCGTAGCCGAAGCTGATTTCGTGCCCGGCCCGGTCGGTCACCGCCACCAGCGGCAGCTCACCCTCGCCGGCCGCGGACCAGAAGTACCCGTCCCGGCGTTCGAACCACCAGGTCAGGCCGCGCTGCCGGTCGGTCACGGTCCAGCCGCCGCCGTCGTGGCGGCGCAGCGCCCACGGCGCCCCTGCCACCGGCAGCGCCCCCTCGTCCGGAGCGTCCACGTCCGAGCCCTGGTCCGGCCGCGGCCAGACCAGCACCCGGCCGTCGTCGAACACGCCGATGACCCGGTCGCCGCTGACCTGCAGCCGCTGGTCGAACGACGACATCCAGGACGGCCCGAACCAGCGGCCCGCCCGCCACGACGAGCGGTGGCGGCGCCGCACCACCAGCGGCAGCACCCCCGGCAGGGTCAGATCGGTCGCGGCCAGCACCACGTCCCCGGTGACCACGTCGATCGGGTCGCCCGCGGTGACCGTGTTGCCCGGCGGCTGCGCGGCCAGTTCCGGGTCGTCGGCCAGCCCCTCCAGACCGGCGGTGGACGCGTCCTCGCTGGTCCCCAGCGCCGCCCGCTCGGCCACGCTGCTCCCCGCGTCGGCGGCGGTGCCCGCGCCGTCGGTGCCCACCGCCAGGGCCAGGTTGGGGACCAGGCGGCCCGCGGCCGCGAACGGGTCACTGCCCCAGCCGGTGCCGACCAGGCCCTGCACCAGCTGGCCGGGGTTGGTGCCGGCCTCGGCCAGGCCCGCGGCCGTGCTGGACAGGCCGGCCACGTACTCGGCCGGGTGCTCGGTGTTCCACGGGTCCATCGGGTCCAGGGTCCGGCCGAACTTGACGATGTCGGCGGCGCCGTTCACGATCCCGCCCGCGAACGAGACGTCGGCCAGGTTCGCGACCTGCATGCCGTCGGCGAAGTCGTCGCCGACCTGGGACCAGAACGACGGCTCGGCCGGGGCCAGCCCGGTGGCGGGCCGGATCGCGCTGGCCGCCGCCGCCGCGGCCGCGTCCCGGGCGCGGCGGGCGTCGCCCAGGATCTGCGCGGCCTGATCCCGCATGGCCTGGCCCGGGTCGCTGAACGCGCCCGGCTCGGTGGGCGCGGTCCCCGGGTCCTGCCCGCTGGCCAGCTTGGTGTTGTAGGCCTGGGCCGCGCTGTTGTAGGCCGTGACCTTGGCGTTGTAGGCGGCCTGGGCGCTGGCGCTGGCCTGCTGCCCCTGCTCGTAGAGGGTGATGGCCTGGCGGGCCTGGCCCTGGGCCGACTCCACCGCGCCGGCGTAGGACTCCAGGGCCCCGGCCGCGGTCCCGGTCGCGGACGAGGCGTCCTGCCACTGGGCCGGGTGCGGGGCGAACTTGGCCCGGAACGCGTCGGCCGCCGCCCCGGTCCAGTGCCCGGTGTCCAGGCCGCGCAGCCCGCCGGCCGTCTCGCCGAACGCCCCCGAGAACGTGCGCAGCTTCGACGCCGACGACCGGATCGCGGCCGGATCGCCGTGGACCAGCTCGGCCGGGTCGGTGGTCTCGCCCAGCTGGAGTTCGGCCACGTCGGCGCCGAGGTGGTAGCCGGCCTTGTCACCCAGGGTGTCCACGGTCTGGGCCGCGCCCTGCAGCCCGGCCGCGTTCAGCCCGTCGCCGATCAGGTGCGCGCCGTCGTTGAGCCCGTCCCCGAGGGCTCGTTTGCCGTCGTCCCACAGCTCGCCGAACAGGTTGCCCATCGCCGTTCACCCCTGCCCGTGGCCGGTGGCGTTCCAGATGTCGCGGTACACGCCGCCTGGGCCGTTCAGCTCGTCCTGCCCGACCTGCTTCCACTGCTGGGCGGCCTGGCTGCTGACCTGGGACCAGGTCAGGTCGCCCTCCGGGGTCTGCGCCCCGGTGATACCGGCCGCGTCCTGCGACCACGAAGCCGAGGCGGCCTGGCCGTCGGTCAGGTGCGGGTCCCCGGCCAGCGCGACGGTGACGTTCTTGGCCACGCCGGTCAGGTACTGCTCGGTGTCGTGGTAGATCCCGGCCGACAGGCCGAGCCGGGCGGCGAACTGGTTGCCGTCCTGGACCAGCGAGCGCACGCCCCACGACCAGCGGTCGCAGAAGTCGCCGAACGCGCCGGCCAGGTCGGACTGCCCGGCTTGCAGGCCGGTCAGGGCCAGCCCGGAAAAGCCGCGGCCGACCTCGCCGGTCTCGTCGAGGCCCAGGCCTTTCAGCGACCCGATCGTGTCGTTGATGCCTTGCGCCGTCGCGTTCAGCGCGGCCCGGTCGACCGAGAATCCGTCCGCCATCGCGTCACCTTTCCCCGCGTCCGGTCATATCGGGGATCACGGCCGGGGACCGGGTGCGGTTCATGGCGGAACGGGCCGGCGCCCATTTTTATATCGAATGAACCGTGGCTGGCGTCCCCGCGTTCATGTCAGGTGACGGGGAATTCGAGCCGAACAGAAGGAAGGTGAGCCGGGTGCCATCCGGTGAATCCGCGGTTGACCGGGCAGCGATGGCCAGTGCGGCCAGCCAGGTCGAGCAGGCGGTCTCGGTCATCCAGGGACTGCAATCCAGCATGAACGGCTACGCCAGCCAGCTGCAGGGGGGCTGGCAGGGCCAGGCCGCGACCGCGTTCAGCAACACCTACGAGGCGTTCACCGCCGACTTCGCCAAGGTGCTGAACGCGCTCCAGTCGATCCAGGAAAAGCTGGTCTCCACCCACGGGACCTACACCAGCACCGAAGAGACGAACACCAGCCAGGTGACCCGGGTCGCGGGTCTGCTGAACGGATAGGGGCACGCCGATGAGCGAATACACCATGGCCGTGTTCGGCACCTTGCAGCAGGGTGAAGCCGACTTCCAGCGCACCTACTCGTCCCTGCAGACCGAAGTCTCCTCGCTGGAGTCCCAGCTGCGCTCCTCGCTGTCCCGCTGGGACGGCTCGGCCCAGACCGCCTACTACCAGGCCCAGACCCAGTGGAACGCGGCCATGGCCAACATGGCCCAGGTGCTGAGCCAGCTCGGCGCGGTGATCGGCACCGCCAACGACAACTACATGAACGCCGAGTCGCGCAACACCGCCCTCTGGGGCGGCTGACCCCGGGGGAGGGGACCTTCATGGAGTGGGGCACACCGTGAGCACCGACCAGACCCTCGCCGTCCACCGCGACGTCCTCCGTTCGGTGGCGGGCCGGTTGCGAACCGGCCTGACCGCCCTGGACGCCGCGGTGACCCGGGTCCAGGCCGCCGGGCCCGGGGCCAGTTCCCTGGGCGGCTGGCCCACCGGCGACGCCTTCAGCGGCAACCTGGCCCGGGCTCACCAGGGCTGCCTGGCCGCGGCCCGCCAGGTCGCCGACGCGCACCAGGCCGCCGCGGCCAACCTGGCCGACTCGGCCGCCACCTACGACGCGGCCGAGTCCGACAGCACCCGCGCGGTCCGCGCGGTGGCCGCCTCATGACCGGCTACGAGGTCACGACGGCCCACGTGCCGGCCTACGCCGGGGCCGGCCTCCCGGCCGCCGAGGTGGCCCGGATCCTGCACGGCCTGGACCCGGCCGCGCTCCAGGCGGCCGGGGCCGCGCACACGGCCCTGGGCCGGGAGCTCGACACCATGGCCGCCCAGCTGACCCAGGAGTCCCAGACCCTGGCCCAGCACTGGTCCGGGGCGGCCGCGCGCCGGGCCCAGACCCAGTTCCAGCAGCTGCACACGCAGACGGCCACCCTGGCCGCCCAGGCCACCCGGACCGGGTCGGTCCTGACCTGGCTGGGCACCCAGGTCGTGCCCGCCTTCCGCGATCCGTCCGACGCCAGGCAGGCCCAGCAGTACCTGACCAGCCTGAGCGCGGCCCTGGTCCGGGCCAACGGCGCCCTGCCCGCCGAGATCGGCGGCGCCGGCGCCGCCCAGCTCGCCTCGGCCACCCCCGGCCCGGCTCCCGGTAACTCCGAGCAGTCCCGGCAACCCGGCTCCCGGCAACCCGGCTCCCGGGAATCCGGCTCCCGGCAACCCGGCCTCCGGCAGCCCGGCCTCCGGCAACCCAGCCTCCCGGCAACCTCGCCAGCCTCAACAATCCCAACAGCCCCACGCCACCCGGCAACCCCACCGCCACCAGCGACCTCACTGCCCCCGGCAGCCCCGCTGGCCCGGCCAACCTGATGAGCACCAGCAACCCCGCGAGCCCCACCGGCCCCGGCAGCCCAGCCAGTCCCGCGACCACATCGGGCCCAGCTCAGCCGGCCCCGCTGGCCAGCCGCCTCCAGAGCGCCGCCCCGGCCCCGAGCGCCGAGCCCGCCCGAACGGTCCCCGAAGCCGCCGCCGACCCGGCCCCCGCCCCCGCGGGCGCCGCCGCCCCGGCCCCGCTGATCTCCAGCGTCACCGCCCGCCCGACCCGGGCCAGGCAGCCCGCCACCCCTGGCCCGGTCGACCAGGACAGCGGCCTGTCCGGCGGCGTGCTCCCGCTCCAGCCCGGCACCGACCCCACCTCCCCGGCCACCCTGGCCGCGGCTCCCGCCTCAGCCGGCCACAACCCGCCCGGCGCCCTCCCGATGGCCGGCGGCGTCTCCAGCCAGTCCGATCACGAACGCCACCGCGAGTCCTGGGCCCCCGAAGACCGCAACCCCTGGGGCCTCCCCGACACCTGCGTCCCCCCACTGATAGAAGGCCCGTGACCGATGAACAGTGCTGAACTATCCCAGCTCACCTGGTTCAAGAGCAGCAAGTCCTACGCCAACGGCGCGTGCATCACCTGCGCCCGGCTGCCCGGCAGGCGGCATGGCCGTCAAAGACTCCAAGCACCCGGACGGCCCGGCCCTGCTGTTCCCGGCCGGCACCTGGCAAGCGTTCGCCGAGACCATCAAACTCCGCCCGCCCTGCTGAGCGCTCAGCGCTCGTGCGGGACCGCGGGCCTGGTCACTGCGACTACTGCGACCAGTTCGTCAAGGCCGCGGAAGTCATCGGGATTGGTGGTGAACAAGGGCAGCCCAGCCGCTATGGCCGTCGAAGCGATCATCAAATCGCTGGCCCGGCGTCGTGGCTTGCGCCCCGCAGCGACGACGGCCGCTGTCACCCGGCCGTAGATCCTGGCGGCCTCGGCGTCGAATGGAATCGGGTCGAACTCGCTCTCAGCGCGCTGCAGGATGTCGAGCCGTCGGGCGCGCTCGGCGTGTTCCTCGCCTGCGGGGTACCCCGGTAGGGAGCGGACCTCGTGCGGGCCCGCGGACAACTCGGCCAGGGTGATGGCGCTGATCGCCACTTCATCCGGCAATTCTTCCGCCTGGATCCACTTGCGAAGGATGATGATGTTGGTGTCCAGCAACCCCTGACGGGGCTGCTTACCGGTCGTAGGCACTGGTTGCGTCGTGGTCTGCGGCCGCCTCCTGGTCGGCCCGGAACCTGTCGAGGTCGACGGATGCGGCGCCCCGTGAGGTGGCCGCGAACTCTGCCTTCGGCACGAACCGCCGCCGCGCGCGCAGCGGGATCAGTTCGCCGATCCGGTGCCCGTCTCGCGTGACCGTGAAGGACTGGCCGTGCTCGACGGCATCCATGATCTCTCGCGACCTGATTCGCAGATCGCGCTGCGTGATCTCAGGCTGGCTACCCATAACTTAACTGTAGCACCCTGTGCTACCTGGTGGCATCGCCGCGAGCGCCTGAGCCATGGCCACCAGCTGACCGGCGGTCCCGGGTGGGTCGACGAGCTGATGCAGGTGCTGCCCGGGCAGTTCGCGCACCAGCCAGCCCCGGGACCGAGCCTCGTCCGCCTCCCGGTCGTAGGGCGGGCCGAACACCAGGTACCCGCACCCCACCTCAGCGGACCACCCGTCCGGCACCGGGACCGGCTGTTCGAAATAGGTCAGCGGCAGCCGCGGCAGCTCAGCTTCGATGGCCGCGCGCCCAGGAACAGCCGGGGCGCCCGCGAACATCGCGGCCACGTCGGCCTCGTCCCACCAGCTCAGCCAGGGCCGCAGCCGATCGCCGTCCAGCTGGCCGCGCAGGAAGCCCGTCATCTCCGGAGGCACCATCGGGCTCCCCCCGGTCACGGCCGGGATCGCCGCGTCCACGAACAGGCAAGTCCGCACCGGGCGCGCGGCCTGCGCGGCCAGCAGCGGCATGAACAGCCCGGCATTGCTGTGGGCCACCAGCACCGTCGGCTGGTCCCGGTGCAGCCCGGCCAGCGCCCCGTTCACCGCGTCCACCACCGCGGCCCAGAACGGCGGCGCTGCGTCCGCGACACCCAGCAGATCCGGCACCACCGCCTCGTGCCCCAGTGCCCGCAACCGCTCGGCCGTCGGCTGCCACGTCAACGGCCCCGCCGACGGACTGTGCACCAGTACGAACACCGGCGCCTTCCCGGTCGCCCCCGGCTCGGCCGCCATCACGCCGCCTTCCGGGCCCGCATGGCCATGATGGTCGGCACCGCACGGTCACCGGTTTCCGCGACGTGCTCGATGGCCAGCCCGGCCCGGATGAACGCGTTCAGCAGGTCAGCCAGGGGATACTGCCGCATGCCCACCCTGGCCCGGACGAACCGGCCCCACCACGGGGCGGGTGACTGCCAGCCGGCCTGCCGGTAGGTGGGATGGGCGCGGACCCCACCGTCGTCCAGCCACTCAATGTGCGGCCCGTTGAAGCACGGGTGCGCGAGAAAGCAGCCGAGCAGGCCCCGGGCCGGAGCACCCGGGCCGCCTCGGCCACCCACGGCCCCGAAGTCGTCCACGTCGGTCGAGAGCCAGATGGTGGCCACGGTGCCGAACCTGCCGTCACCGAACGGCAGCGCAGCCGCGTCGCCCCGGACGATCGCGCGGGACCGGCGCCGCGCGAAGCGCAACTGGTCGGCCCAGTAGTCCAGCCCGACCACGGTCCGCCCGGTGGCGGCGAGCGCGCCGAAGTAGTGGCCGGCGCCGCAGCCCAGGTCCAGGCAGAGGCCGTCACCGGACCCGAGCAATTCCAGGATCTCGGCCGCGTACCGCTCGGCGTGCGGCCGGTTCCAGTCCTCGTACCAGTCGGCGTGCCCGTCGTACCGCGCCGGCCGAGTCATGCCCGACACGGACCAAACACTAACCGCCCGGGGCGCCGGAGCGACAGCCGCTTGGCGCTGGGCGAACGGGCTCAGCCCGCCAGCACCGGAGCTTCCACGT
This sequence comes from uncultured Actinomycetes bacterium, assembly GCA_963828445.1. Classification (GTDB taxonomy): domain Bacteria; phylum Actinomycetota; class Actinomycetes; order Streptosporangiales; family Streptosporangiaceae; genus Bog-532. The sequence goes on along the minus strand of CAWHFP010000008.1, from coordinate 207,296 downwards.
ACGGGATCGTCTGCGGCCCCTCGGGCAGCACGCAGACCCGCGCCCGCGGCCCGGCCTCGCCCAGCCGGACCGCGACCGCGTCGGCGATGTCGCCGACCGGCTGGAAGTGAGCCGACCGGAGCTCGGCCTCGCTCAGGAACGACGTGTGCACGCCGACCCGGGCCCGGGCCTGAATCCCGGCCTGGACCTGGATCTGCCACTGGTCCGGGATCGTCTCGGCCCGGGCCTCGATGCTGGCCAGCAGCGCGTCGGGGGAGTCCGCCGCCGCCAGCTCCGACCGGTAGGAGCCGTGGTCGGGGAAGCCGTCGCGGCACTCGGCGGCGCAGATGATGGCGCCACCGGGCTTGACCACCTGGGCCGCCGCCGACATGCCCTTGACCGCCTGGTACAGGTTCTGGTCCAGCGGGTAACCGGAGTTCGTGGTCACCACCACGTCGAACAGCTCCGGGACCGGGCGCATGCTCAGTGACCGGGACAGCTCGCGGGCCTGCGCGTGCGTGGCCAGCAGGTCGCCGCCGAACGCCGCCACGATGGCCTGGTCGCGGTTGAGGATGACGTCGAAGCAGAAGTCCACCCCGGTGCCGGCCGCGATGGCCCGGACGTCGTCGTGCACGGGGTTCCCCTCGCACACGCCCCACCGGGCCATGGGGTGCCCGATGCGGGCCGCGTTGTGCAACTCCAGCACGGTGTCCAGGGCGGCCAGGCCGGGCGCGGCCAGCTTGGGGCCGCCCGAGAAACCGGCGAAGAAGTGCGGCTCGACGAAGCCGGTGGTGATGCGGATGTCGGCCTGGACCCATTCGGTGTTCAGCCAGACCGGCACGCCGGCCCCGAACCGGCCGCACCAGGTCAGCGAGTCCCGGTCGCGGGCGTCGTGGTTGACCACCCGGACCCGGCCCGGGATCTCGTCGCCGAGCATGGCCCGGATCTCGCCGGCCGTGTTACCCCGGTGCGTGCCCGTGGCGACCAGGATCACGATGTCGTCCAGGGCGGTGACCCCGTCCAGCTCACCGAGCACGGCCTCGATCATCGGCCGCCGGGGCTGTGGCCGGGTCGCGTCGCAGATGGCGATGGCCACGGTCTGCCCCGGCTTGACCCGGGCCCGCAGCGGCGGCCCGGCCACCGGTTCCCGCAGGGCCCGCCGCAGCTCTCGCCCGGGATCGTCGACCCCCGGCCGGAAGGACGGCTCGACCACGGTGGTCCGGCGGGCCGGGAACCGGACGGTGAGGCCGTCGTCGCCGTAGGCCAGCCGGACCTCGGTCTGCTCCTCCGTCATCCCGCCATGATCTCCCAGGCCACCCCCAGCCGAACAGTGCTAGCCGAACTACAGTGCTAGTCGAACAGGGTGTCGCCCCAGGACTGGCCCTGCTTCAGGCCCGGCGGGCAGGCGAACACCGCGCTCCCGGTGTGCTGGATGTACTCGTTCAGCGCGTCCGCCGCCAGCGAGTTCTGCAGCTTGATGAACTGGGACGGGTTCTGCATGAAGGCGATGAAGAACAGGCCGCCCAGCAGCGTGCCCCGCTGGGGGTCGATGCCGTCGGTGAACGAGTAGCCGCGGCGCAGGATGCGGGTCCCGCCGTTGTGCTCGTGGCTGGCCAGCCGCATGTGCGCGTTCATCGGGATCGCGGGTCCCAGCCCGGTGGCCGACTTCTTGGCGAAGTTCGGCTCGGAGAACTCGGTCCCGCCCGACAGCGGAGCCCCGGCCACCTTGGACCGGCCGATCACGTGCTCCTGGTCCTGCAGGTAGTCCCGGTCCCAGTTCTCGACGAAGATCCGGATCTTCCGCGCCACCAGGTAGCTGCCCCCGTGGAACCAGGCCTGCCCCGACTCCGGCCCGGTCCAGACGTACTGGTTCATCAGCTCGGTCTGCTCGGCCTTGATGTTGCGGGTGCCGTCCTTGAACCCGAGCAGGTTGCGCGGGGTCGCCTCGGCCGTGGAGGTGGTGGAGGTCCGGCCGAACCCGAGCTCCATCCAGTTGTGCTCGACCACGCCCATCCCGATCCGGGCCAGGTTCCGGACCGCGTGGAACGCCACCAGCGGGTCGTCCGAGCAGGCCTGGATGCACAGGTCGCCGTCGGTGTAGTCCGGGTCCAGGTTCTCGTTGGGCAGGGCCGGCAGCTGGGTCAGCGCGGCGGGCTTCTTGCCCTTCAGACCGAACCGCCCGTCGAACAGCGAGGGCCCGTAGCCCACGGTGATGGTCAGCCGGGACACCGGGGAGCCGACCGCCTCCCCGGTGTCCAGCGGCGGCGAGTACGGCTGGGTGTCCTGCCCGACCAGCTGCCCGGCGGTCATCCGCGCCGCCGCCGTGGTCCAGTCCTTGAGCAGGTCCCGCAGGTCGGCTCGGCTGGTCCCGGACACCACGTTCATGGTGCCGAAGGCCAGCCGGTCCTGAGCCGGGGTGGCGATGCCCGCCTGATGGGTCCCGTAGAACGGGACGGTCTGGTCGCTGTCGCCGACCACGTCGCTGGTGTTGGCCGCGGCGCTGCCGCCGCCGGAGTGGCCGAAGTAGCCACCCAGGCCGCCCGCGACCGCGCCCGCGCCGAACAGGCCAGCCCCGGCCAGCAGCCCGCGCCGGGACGGCCGGGCCGGCTGGCCGTCGTGGTCATCCGGGCCGGCCGGGCCGTTGGTCACTTCGTCGGTCATTTAGGCGGTGCCCACCTGGCTCGAGATTTTGGACATGGTTTCCGCCAGCGCGTTGACCGAGGACGACAGCGTGCGGCGCTGGGCGTCCAGCACGGTCGAGTACTCGACGTAGCCGGTGTCGTCGTAGCCCGGGCTGGCCTGGTACTTGCTCAGCGCGGTCAGCACGGCCGCGTCCCGCTGCTTGATCTGGGCCAGCAGGCTGGGGTCCTTCTTCTGCAGGTACGGCGTGAGCAGGGTGACGACCTCCATGGCCCCGTCCACGTTGGCCTTGAACACCGGGAGGTCGGTGTTGGAGTACCGCTCCTCCTCGCCGCTGATCTTGGCGGTCGCGGCCTCGTTGACCAGGTCGGTGGCCCCGCTGGCCAGCTCGAGCGGGTTGTACTGAGCGCTCTTGACCAGGGTCAGCAGCTGCTGCTCGTGCTTGACCAGCCCCGAGCACAGCGCGGGCGCGCCCTTGAGGGTGTTGTCCGACCACATCAGCTGCTCGAGCCGGTGGAACCCGATGAACTGGCTCTGCACCGTGACCGGGTTCTCCCACCGGCCGTCGATCTCGGTGTCCAGCGTGCCCCAGATCTCGGCCACCGGTTCGATGTGCTCGTAGTAGACGCGGGTCTTGGGGTAGAGGATCTTGGCCTGGTTCAGATTCCCGGCGCTGACCGCCTGGCAGAACGTCTGGCTGGAGGAGACCAGGTCCGCGGTCTGCTGGTCGATGTAGGCCGTGTAGCCCCGGACCGCCGCGGCCAGCTGCGGGTTGGACTGCCAGGACGCCCCGGTGGCCTTGCCGGTCACGGTGAACTTCCAGTGCTCCTGGGCCGCGCCCGGGCAGTTGAGCTCGTAGGAGCCGGGGGCCAGGGTCAGCTCGAACCCACCCGACAGGCCCGGCGTCAGGTTCTCCTGCTCGCCCAGGATCTTGCTTCCGTTCGACGTGCGCAACTCGGCTTCGGTCACCGCGCTGGCGTTCTTGTTGGCCACGTTGAACTGCACGTCACCGGTGGCCACCGTGGCCGGCTTGGCCTGGCAGCCCTGCGGGGTGAGGCTGACATTGACCGTCGTCGTCTTGCCCGAATCAGCGGTGGTCTTGGACTTGGAAGCCGAGCTGGAGCAGCCCGCGGCGACCACGACCGCACCAGTTACCAGGGCGATCATGGCGGTGAGGCGGGATGTCTGGCCGCGCCTGGGTCGCCGATTGCCGTCAAGCCTCACGAGGGGTGACTCCTTCTATTTTTTGTGAAAGGTCGGGGGCGGGGGTCACTGCTCGCGGCGGGGTCCGGCGGCGGGCGGGCCAGGCCACGATCAGCACCATCGGGACCAGGTAGACCAGCCAGGCGATGACCATGATCCAGCTGGGGAACGGCTGGATGCCCAGCACGCCGGTGAACAGGGAGGACAGGGGCGTGCCCGGGCGCACCAGCCAGGACAGGTCGAAGGCCTGGGCCTGGCCGAAGTTCAGCCAGCCCGCCTCGTTGGCGGTCATGAACGCGGTCATGACCAGCCCGGCCGCCACCACCACCAGGACCAGGCCGGTGACCTTGAAGAACCGGGCCAGGTTGAGCCGGACCCCGCCCTTGTAGATCCCGTAGCCGATCGCCGCCGCCAGCAGGATGCCGATCACCGCGCCGAGCCAGGAGGTGGTGGCGTCGCCGGACGCGTTGAAGGTGGCCAGCAGGAACACCGCCGTCTCGAAGCCCTCGCGCAGCACGGCCAGGAACGCCATGATCACCAGGGCCCGGCTCGACCCGCTGGCCAGGGCCGATGCGGCCGCCCCTTCCAGTTCCTTCTTCATGCCGCGGGCGTGCTTGCGCATGAACATGATCATGTAGGTGACCATGATCACGGCCAGCGCCCCGACCACGGTCTCCAGGCCCTCCTGCTGCCGCTGCGGCAGGTCGTGCGAGATCACCTGGAGCGCGATGGCGATGGCGATGCAGATCAGGACGGCGACGCCGGTCCCCAGCCAGACCTGCCGGAGGGCGTCCCGGCGGCCTTGCTGACCGAGGAACGCGGCGATGATGCCGACGATCAGCGCCGCCTCCAGCCCCTCCCGAAGCCCGATGACAAACGTAGGCAGCACTTGACGCCAGCCCTCCTGCCCGATCCGTAGGTAAGCCTTACCTAAGTAAGGCCAGCCACACCTTATTCGACCCGGCCGTGGTCACGTCAAGAGGGTGATCAGTATTGATACGGTGAGCCCGTCGTACGCCAAGCTGCGCAAGGTCTACATGGCCCCGGACGCGGAATTCCCCGCCCCCGGGGACCTGGCTGGATCATCCGTTACCAGGTCACCCGGGTCGCCGGGGTCGGCCCCTGGGCCAGCTAGCGCCGGCTGGCTAGCTCACTTCCGCGGTCTGGGCGGGCGCGACGGCCGGCGCCTCGTCGTCGGGCTGCTCGTCCGGGCGCCGGGTGAGCAACGCCACCAGGGCCCCGGCCACGGCCACGATCCCGGCCACCAGGAACGCGGTCTGCATGCCGCTGGTGAACACGTCGTGGCTGACCCGGGCGATGGTCGCCGCGACCTGGGCGGGTACGCCCCGCGGCACCGGGGCCACGCCGACCTGGACCGCGCTCTCCACCTGGCTGAGCTGGGCTCCGGTCAGGTGCGGCAGGTTCGCCGCCGCCCACCGGGCCGGCAGCAGGCTGTCCACCCGGGCCGACATGATGCTGCCCAGGATGGCGGTGCCGAGCGTGCCGCCGAGCTGCATGGCGGTGGACTGCAGGCCGCTGGCCACCCCGGCCAGCTCGCGGGCGGCGTTGCCCACGATCACGTCGGTGGCGCCCACGATGACCGGGGACAGGCCCAGGCCGAGCAGGATGAACCACAGCACCGTGCTGCTCGGGTCCGAGGTCGCGGTCAGCCGGGACAGCCCGAACAGGGCCACCGCCGCGAAGACCATGCCCACGCAGAGCGGGATCTTCGGGCCGAGCCTGGTCAGCACCCAGCCGGAGACCGGGGAGCCCACGATGAGCATGGCCGTCATCGGCAGCAGCCACAGGCCGGTCTTGACCGGGTCGTACCCGTGCACGTTCTCCAGGTAGAAGGTCATGAAGAACATGGCGCCGAACAGGGCGAACATCAGCAGGATGACCAGCACGACCCCGGCCGACAGCGGCACCGAGCGGAACAGGCGCAGCGGCAGCAGCGGCTCGCTGGTCCGCCGCTCACGCCAGATGAACAGGGCCATGGCCACCGCGGCCCCCGCGAAGAACCCGATGGTCCTGCCGCTGCCCCAGCCGTAGGACGAGCCCTTGATCAGGCCCCAGACCAGCGCGAAGAGCGCCACCGAGAGCAGCCCGATGCCGGGGAAGTCGAACGACCGGACCGGGGACGGCGGGGTCTCCTTGAGGACCAGGGTCCCGACCACCAGGGCGATGATGCCGACCGGCACGTTGACGTAGAAGCAGGCTTCCCAGTTGATGTGCTGGACGAGCAGGCCGCCGACGATGGGGCCCGCCGCGGTCGAGGCGCCCAGGACCGCGCCCCAGATGCCGATCGCGCTGTTCAGCCGGTGGGCCGGGAACGTGTTGCGCAGCAGGGCCAGCGCGGTCGGCTGCAGCATCGCGCCGAAGATGCCCAGCAGCACCCGGAAGGCGATGATCAGCCCCAGGTTGCCGGCGATGTCACCGGACAGGCCGATCGCCGCCGACGACAGCCCGAAGCCGACCACGCCGATCAAGAACACCCGCCGGTGCCCGAACCGGTCGCCGAACTTGCCGATCGTGATCAGCGTGACGGCCAGGGACAGCAGGTAGCCGTTGGTGACCCACTGGATGCCGGCCAGCGACGCGTGCAGGTGCGACTGGATCGACGGGTTGGCCACGGCCACGATCGTGCCGTCCAGGGCCACCATCATCACGCCCAGCGCCACCGAGATCAGCGTCAGGAGCGGGTTGCCGCGCAGCCCACGTGTGCTCATCGTTTCTCCCTCCGGGTCCGCCTCGGCCACATTATGTCATTCAATGACACTTGGCAACGAGTGACTCTGGTCACTAGCTGACGTATGCTGTCACCATGAGTTCGTCCGCTACTCAGCTGGAGCCGGCCCGGCGCGAGCGCAAGAAGCGCCAGACCCGGGACGCCCTGCTGCACGAGGCCCTCGGCCTGTTCGAGCGGCAGGGCTACGACCAGACCGCGGTCCGGGAGATCACCGACGCCGTCGACGTGTCGGAGCGGACGTTCTTCCGGTACTTCGCCAGCAAGGAAGACCTGGTCATCTCGTTCATCCGCGAGCGCACCGAGCTGTTCCTGGGCTTCCTGGCCGCCCGCCCCGCGGCCGAGGAGCCGCTGACCGCGATCCGCGGCGCGTTCCACGATTCGCTGGCCGAGCAGGTGTCCGTGGCCGGGGGCGCCGGGGAGGTCGAGACCTACCTGTCGGTCATCCGCCTGATCGAGGCCACGCCCGCCCTGCTGGCCGCGAACTTCCGGTTCCTGCACGACCACGAGGGCGAGATCGTCGGGGTCCTGGCCGCCCGCGAGGGTGTCGACCCGGCCACCGACCGGCGCCCCCGGCTGCTGGCCGCGCTGTTCGGCGCCATCGGCTTCCTGGCCAGCCGGGAGTGGCGGGAGCAGGGCAGCCCCGGCCCCGAGGCCATGGCCGCCTCCTTCGACGCCTACGCCGACCAGCTCACCCCCGCCCTGGCCGGCCACTGGACCTGACCCCCGGCCGCCCCTTCCGGCCCCGGATTGTCGGTGGTCCCGGCTACCGTTGCCTCATGACCACGCTGAAGAATCGGCCCAACACCGCACTACTGGTCGTCGACGTGCAGAACGGGGTGGTCGGGGAGGCCTACCAGCGCGACGCGGTGGTGGCCAACATCGGCCGCCTGGTGGACCGGGCCCGGCAGGAGCAGGTGCCGGTGGTCTGGGTCCAGCACTCCGCCGACGACGAGCTGATCACGGGCAGCCCGGACTGGGAGATCGTGCCCGAGCTGACCCCCGGCGACGGCGAGCCGGTGATCGGGAAGCGCTACGGCGACTCGTTCGAGGCCACCGACCTGGAGGACGTGCTGGCCGGCCTGGCGGTCGGGCGCCTGGTGGTGACCGGGGCCGAGACCGACGCCTGCATCCGCTGCACGCTGCACGGCGCGTTCGCCCGCGGCTACGACGCCACCCTGGTCAGCGACGCGCACACCGCGGGCGACAAGTCCCAGTGGGGTGCGCCCCCGGTGGATCAGGTCATCGCGCACACCAACCTGTACTGGACCTTCACCGGCGCGCCGGGCCGCACCGCGGGCACCGCCGAGACGGCCAAGGTCGACTTCAGCGGCCCGTCCTGAGCGCCGCCGGACATAGTCCGCGGCCGCGGCCGGGCTCACCCCCGCCGTGACCAGCACCGCCGTGGCCGCGGCCGCGCCGGTGGGATCGCTCCACGGTACTGACGCCTGTGCTGATGCCTGCGCTGGCGGCTGGCTCTCCAGCAGGGCCAGCACCACCGACTCGGTGGCCAGCGCCAGCACCGGCGCGGGCAGGTGCGTGCCGAACGACCCGTCCTGCTGGCCGCGGGCCAGGATCGCGCTCGCTTCGGCCCGGGCCGGGGCCAGGATTGCCCGCAGCCGCTCCTCGCCCAGCCGCCGCCGGGCCAGCGAGATCAGCATCCGGTAGTGGTCGCCCACGCCCCACGAGGCCAGGATCAGCCCGGCCAGCGCCGTCGGCGGATCCGCGTCGGCCCGCCGCGCGCCGGTGAACGCCTCTTCCAGCTGCTCCTGGGCCTCGGTCCGCCAGCGCGTCGATCAGCGCCTCCCGGTTCGGGAAGTGCCCGTACAGCGTGCGCCGGACGACCCCGGCCGCCCGCGCGATCTCGTCCAGGCTGGCGTCCGGGTCCCGCCCCAGTTCCTCCCGCGCCGCCGCCAGCAACCGGACCCGGTTGGACCGCGCATGACTCCGCCGCGGCTGCGCCGGTGGCGCCTCAGGCGTGCGCCCGGTCGTCATCGATGACCCCCTGCGGCTCGGATGTCAGCCACCGTAACGCCCACACCACCCCCGCCGCCCGCGCGATCTCGTCCAGGCTGGCGTCCGGGTCCCGCCCCAGTTCCTCCCGCGCCGCCGCCAGCAACCGGACCCGGTTGGACCGCGCATGACTCCGCCGCGGCTGCGCCGGTGGCGCCTCCGGCGTGCGCCCGGTCGTCATCGTTGACCCCCTGCGGCTCGGATGTCAGGCCACCGTAACGCCCATCTGGCCCGCCAGCCACGTCCCCCATGGGGGCAATGTGACATCACCCCCACCCCGCTGGGTGCAATGTCACATCGCACCCCCGCGGCAACTACCTCGGGCCGGAGGCCACCACGCCCGGCCGCCGGACCGTCAGCGCCCTGACCTCCACTATTTGCACACCCATGTGCATTTAAGTATATTTGCACATGGATGTGCAAGTTCTACTCCGGGAGGTTCCCGTGCTTTTTCTCCATGCTGACTTCTGGCCGCTGTTCTGGGGCGTCATCGGGGGCGGTGCCGGGCTGACCGGCCTGCTGTCCCTGTTCGCCACCAGCCTGAGCCGGGGCCACCGCCAGCCGGCTCCGGTGCCCGCCGAGGTGACCCCGCGCCGTCACGACGAGGCCGCCGCGCCCGCCCGCGCCGCCTGACCAGGCACCGCCCGCCGGACCGGCCCGCCGGGCCGGTCACCCTTCGGTGCTCCGCGGCGGCGTGGCCGTGCCGTGAATCCGCTCGGCGTGGGCCGCGTACGCCTTCTGCGCCTGATCCCACAGGCCGCCGCGCACCTCGGGCGGCACAGTGGCCAGCACCCCTTCGATGATCTGAGGATCACCCTCGTAGAAGAGCATGCCCAGCGTCAGGGGCAGCACCTCCGGGTCGGTCCCGGCCGCCGCCTTCTGCAGGATCTGGTCCCACTCGCCCATGGTGATGTGCAGCTCCATCACCGGGACCACTCGCTCCTCCTCCGTAGCCAGGTGTTCCGTAAGCACCGGGACCAGCCGGTCCAGGGCTCCGGCCAGCGCCGACCGGGCCCCGGCCGAGGCGCTCACGCGCCAGCCCGCCAGCGCCGCACTGACCTTCCGGCCGGTGGCGGCGACGCTGGCGTGCTGGTCCTCCATGAGCTGCACCAGCGGCACGATCTGCTCCGGGCAGCGCACCAGCAGCAGCGGCCAGACCGCGTCGTCCTCGGTCTGGTGGTGATGGTGCAAGGTCCCGGCCACCAGGTCGAGGTGGGCGGCAACCTCCCCGGCCCGGGCCACGTCACCGGTGGCCACCGCGCGCACCACCCCCGGCAGCAGGCCGAACTCGCGCCGGAACGTGTCGTGCACCATCACCATCTCGCGGCCGTCGAAATGCCGCTCGTACTTCGCCATCAGGTCTCCCTCGTCAGGCCGGCTGGTTCGCGGGCCCCCGCCCGCACCGGCCGGACCTACCGTGCCCGCCCCGGGTCGACAGCCGGTCAACATCGCATCGACGGGCCCTTGATGGCTACTGACTCACCCCGCCCGCAGCTGCGGCACCGGAGCCATGGCCCGGGTCACGGCCGGCCGGGGCCCGTGGGTGACCAGGGTGACCCGGCCGCCCGCGGGCCGCACGCACCAGCGCAGACTGGACTGGTGCCGCCGCGGCCGCCGGCCCGGGCCCGCCGTGCACCGCGGCCACGGGCGCGGCCGGGGGCGGCACCAGGCTCACGTCCATGCGCAGGATGGCCTCGTGCAGGGTCCGCAGGCCGGGCCCGGGGTCGATGCCCAGGTCGTCGGCGAGCCGCCGCTGGGTGACGCCGAACGCGGCCAGCGCGTCGGCCTGCCGGCCCGACCGGTACAGGGCCAGCATCAGCAGTTCGGTGAGCCGCTCCCGCAGTGGGTCACCGGCCAGCAGTTCCGGCAGTTCCGCGGCGGCCGCCCCGGGCCGGCCCAGTTCGATGTCCAGGGCCAGCCGCTCCTCCAGGGCCGCCATCCGCAGGTCGGCCAGCCGGTCCCGCTGCGATTCGGCCAGCCGGCCCGGCAGGCCGGCCAGCGCCTCGCCCTGCCACAGGGCCAGCGCCTGCCGCAGCAGCCGGGCCGCCCGGGCCGGGTCGGCGTGGCTGGCCCGGGCCTTGCCGGTCAGCAGCACGAACGAGTCCAGATCGAGCCCGAAATCACCCCGCGCCAGCCGGTACCCGTCGCCCGCCGACTCGATCAGCCCGTCCAGAAGCCGGTCCGGAAGCCCGTCCGCCAGCTCAGCCGGCCCGCCGGTCAGGCCGTCCCCCGTGGCGCGGCCCAGCACCCGGCGCAGCCGGGACACGTACGTGCGGACCGTGCCCGCCGCCGTCCGGGGCGGGTCCGCCGCCCACAGCCCGTCGATCAGCGCGCCGATCGGCACCTGGCGCCCCTCGGCCAGCAGCAGCGCCGCCAGCACGGAACGCTGCTGCGGCGCGCCCAGATCCAGCTCGGTCTGGCCGCGCCAGGCCCGGACCGGCCCCAGCAGCGCGAAACGCAGATCCGCCGTCATTTCCGACCTCCCCGTGTCACCGGACCCGGATTAGGTCGCGGATCCCCCCGAATCCGCACGAGTCCCTGATACTGGCGATCCTGCCGGTCGGCCCGTGCCCCCGGCATCGGCAACCTGGCGGATGTTTTAGCGTCGCCCGGCCCGGCCCGCCCGGCCCGCCGTGACCCGCCCGGCGCCCGGCTGCGGCCGAGGTTACGGACTGTGGCGCAAACCCGCCCAGACCGCCCACCGACGGTTAGGCTCTGCGGTATGTCCCGACCCACCGCGGCGGAGCTCGCCGGGCGCGACCGGGAACTGGCCACCGCGGGGGAGCTGGTCACTGCGCTCGCCGGTGGCCGGGGCGGCCTGGCCTGGATCGGGGGCGAGCCCGGCATCGGCAAATCAGCCCTGGCCGACGTCATCACGGCCCAGGCCGCGGCCGCGGGCTGCCGCGTGTTCCGGGGCAGCGGGGACGAACTGGCCCAGGCCTTCCCGCTCCGGCTGATGGCCGACTGCCTGGGCATCTCCGAACGGTCGGCCGACCCCCGCCAGGTGATGATCGCCCGGCTGCTGCGCGGCGAGGCCAGCGACTCCGGGGCGATCGACGCCGTGCTGGCGGCCAGCGAGCGCATCCTCGAGCTGGTCGACCGGTACTGCGCGGACCGGCCGGTGCTGCTGGCCGCCGAGGACCTGCACTGGGCCGACGAGCCGAGCCTGCTGGTGTGGAACCGGCTGGCCCGGGCCACCGACCAGATCCCGCTGCTGCTGATCGGCACGACCCGGCCCGCGGCGCACCGGCCCACCGTGGCCCGGCTGGGTGATCTGGTCTGCGAGCGTGGCGGCACCGTGCTGGACCTCGCCCCGCTGAACCCCGACGACGTGACCCAGCTGGCCGGGCAGATCGCGGGCGCCCGGCCCGGCCCGGCCCTGCGGGCCGAGCTGGCCCGGGCCGGGGGCAATCCGCTGTACGTCCGCGAACTGGTCGACGCCCTGGTCCGGGACGGGCAGGTCACCCGGGCCGACGGCGTGGCCGAGTTCCACGGCGACTCCGGGGCCACCCCCGGCTCGGTGGCCCTGGCCATCGGCAGCCGGCTGCGCTTCTACACCGAGGAATCGGCCAGCGTGCTCCGGCGGGCCGCGCTCCTCGGCCACGACTTCGACCTCGATGAGCTGGCCGTGGCCACCGGGCAGTCGGTGGCCGCGCTGTCCGGGGTGGTGGAGGAGGCCATCACCGCCGGTGTGGTGGTCACCGCGGGCCAGCGGCTGAAGTTCCGGCACGAGCTGATCCAGCAGGTGCTGGTCGAGCAGATCTCGCCGGTGTCCCGGGCCGCCCTGCACGGGCACATCGCCCGCGAACTGGCCGCGGCCGGAGCCCGCCCGGAGATCGTGGCCCGGCACCTGCTCGCCGTCCCCGACCACAACGAACGCTGGGTGCAGGAGTGGCTGGCCGAAGTGCCCGAGCCCACGCTGTCCGCGGTCCCGCAGGTGTCGGCCGAGCTGATCGACCGGGTCCTGTCCTCGGCCGGCCCCGACGACCGGGCCTGGGCCGTGCTGGCCGCGCGCCGGGCCCAGCTGCTGTTCTGGCTGGGCCGCGACGAGCAGGCGGCCGACCTGGCCGCCCAGGTGTCCCGGCGGGCGGCCGACCCGCTGCTGGCCACCCGGATGCGGATCCTGACCTTGCGGTCGGCGGGCCGGATCGGCCGGCTGGAGGACGCGCTGCCGATCGCCCTGGCGCCGATGGACACCCGGATTCCGCCCGCCTACCAGGCTCGGCTGGGGGCCTGGTCGGCGGTGCTGCAGGCCATCGTGGGCCGGGCCCGTGAGGCCGGGGCCATGGCCAGGACCGCGCTCCGCCAGTCCCGGCAGGCCGGGGACCCGCTGGCTACCGGTTACGCGCTGCACGCGCTGACCCTGGTCAGCGACGCCCCGGCCGCCCTCGGCCTGATCGACGAGGCCCTGACCGGGCTGGGCCACGATCCCGAATCGGCCGACCTGCGCCTGCTTCTGCTCAACAACCGGCTCAACTACCTGACCGCCCTGGGCCGCCGGGCGGACGTGGCCGAGTCGCTGCCCTCGGCCCTGGTCCTGGCCGAACGGGCGGGCACGTTCCGCGCGGTGGGGCTGCTGGCCACCGCGGCCGAGGCCTGTTACCTGCAAGGCGCCTGGGACGACGCGCTGGTGCACCTGGCCGGCATCGAGCCGGAGTTCCTCAGCAACTGGTCCAACCTCAACCCGGCCGCGCTGGCCGCACTCATCGCCCTGCACCGGGGCGACCGGGAAAAGGCCGACGAGTACCTGGCCGCCACCGGGGTGGACGAGCCGTCGGCCTGCCCGGGGTCGGCGGCCAACTGGCGGCTGACCGCGGCCTGGGCGCTGCGGGCCGAGTCCGCCGGGGACACCGGCCGGGCTCTGGAGCTGATGGCCACCTGGCTGGACCCGGCGCCCATCCCCGGCCAGGAGACCCGCCATGAACTCCTGCCCCACCTGGTCCGGGTGGCCCTGGACCACGGCGACCGGGACCTGGCCGCCGCCGCGGTGGCCGCCAGCGAGGCCGACGCGGCCAGCGACCCGCAGCCGGGCAAGCTGGCCTCGGCCCGCTGCTGCCGGGCCCAGCTGGACGACGACCCCGTGGGCCTGCTGGCCGCGGCGGCCAGCTACCTCGAGCACGGCTGGCCGCTGGAGCGGGCCACCGCCCTGGAGGAAGCCGCGGTCCGGCTGGCCGCGGGCGGCGACCTGACTCAGGCCCGGGCCGTGTTCAACGACGTGATCAAGCTGTACTTCGGCCTCGGGGCCCGCTGGGATCTGCGCCGGACCGAGGCCCGCCTGCGCCCGCACGGCATCCGCCGCGGCCCCCGCGCCCTCAGCCACCGGCCGGTCACCGGCTGGGAGGCCCTCACCCCGTCCGAGACCCGCATCGCCGAACTGGTCGCCCGCGGCCTGTCCAACCCCGACATCGCCACCGAGCTCTACGTCTCCCGCCGCACCGTCCAGACCCACGTCTCCAACATCTTGATCAAGCTGGACCTCCGCTCCCGGGTGGAGGTGGCCCGCGAATACGCCAGCCGCACCGGCACAATGAGCCGGTGACCGAGACGACGAGGTTCCTGTACGAGCTGGGGCTGCTCAAGCGCTACCCCAGAACCGGGTGGCTCCAGCTGGGGGTGCGGACTCCGGAGTCGGTGGCCGATCACTCGTTCCGGGCCAGTGTGGTGGCGACGGTGCTGGCCAGCGCGGAGGGGGCGGACCCGCAGCGCGCGGCGTTCCTGGCCCTGTGGCACGACTCGCAGGAGACCCGGACCACCGACCTGCCCCACCTGGCCCAGCGCTACGTCACCAGCGTCCCGCACGACCAGATCACCGAAGATCAGGTCCGCCCCCTGCCACCCGCCCTGGCCCGCCTGATCCGGGCGGCCGTGGCCGAGTACGAGGCGGGCCAGACCCCCGAGGCCCGGTGCGCCCGGGACGCGGACAAGCTGGAGATGCTGCTCCAGGCCCGGGAGTACGAAACCCAGGGCCACCGCGACGTGCAGCCCTTCATCGACTCCGCGCTGAGCCGGCTGCACACCACTACCGGCCGGAAGCTGGCCGAAGAGGCCCTGGCCGAGCCGCCGCTCGGCTGGCTCGGCCACGCTCGCCCGGCCGGCTGACCGCCGCTACTCCGGCGACTGCCAGGTCGCCGCGGTCTCGATCGTCCGGAAGCCGAGTCTCTGGTACACGGGGTAGCCGTCGGGGGTGGAGTGGAGCCAGCACCACGGGGACCCGGCCGCCCGGGCCTCGCTGACCGCGTGCGCGGTGATCGCGGTGCCGAAGCCGTGGCCACGCTGTCCCGGCACCGTGGCGATGTTGATCAGGCTGGTCAGCGCGCCGAAGGTCAGGCTGACCGCGGTGGTGACCGGCTCGCCGTCCCAGCTGCCCAGGTAACCACGGACGCCCGGGGCGGCCAGCACATCCCGGTTGATCAGCTGCTCGAGGGGCGCGGCGGGCATTTCGAAGCCCGCCGCGGCCACCGGGATGTAGCGCGGCACCTCGGCCGGCGTGACCGGCCGCACCGCGAAACCGCCGATCGGTGCGGGCCGCCGCAGGTCCGCGCTTTCCAGCAGCATCAGCGGCACGGCTTCGGCCGGACTCATGCCCCGCCCGGCCACCAGGTCGGCCACCGGTCCGGTGAACCGGCCGTCGTGACCGGGCCGGGTCTGCAGGATGTAGGGCAGCCCGGACGCCGCCACCTCGTCCAGCAGCGTGGCCACGGTGCCGGGGTCCGGGTCGCGCCGCTCGAAGTAGACCCCGTTGACCGGTGACGGCTCGCTGTTGACCAAGGCGTAGGCCCCGCCCTTGCGCGCCATGCGCAGGCCCGGGACCCGCGGCAGCAGCGACTCCCACAGGTCAGCCATTGAGCTCGCGATCTGGTCAGCGTCCATCGTGTCTGGGCTCCCGTGCCGAACCGAGCGGACCCTGACACGCTAAGCCACCGCGATTGACGCCCGATTGACTCGCGCCGCGGCCTGCTCAGAAGCCGCCGAAGTTGTCCCCGCCGCCGCCGCCGAAGTCCCCGCCCCCGCCGAAGTCGCCGCCGCCGAAGTCGCCCCCGCCGCCGAAGTCCCCGCCGCCGCCGCCGCCGAAGTCCCCCGCCGCCGCCGCCGAAGTCCCCGCCCCCGAAGTCGCCCCCGCCGTTGAAGTCCCCGCCGCCGAAGTCCTGGCCATTGCCCGGGCCCCCGTCCCAGCCGCCGGGCTCACCCCAGCCCCAGCCCGGCCCCCAGCCGTAGCCCCAGCCCGGCCCGGACAGCGCCTCGCCGAGCAGGAAGCCGGTGAACAGGCCGGGACCCAGGCCGTAGCCGCCCCAGTAGGCCGGGGCGAAGCCGGAGTTGGCGTAGTAGACCGGCGTGGGCGAGCCGGTCTGCTCGACCCGGCGCATCTCCGGCTCGATGCCCTGCTCGATCTTGTGCAGGTCCATGGCGCACACGGGCACGTCCCGGATCGGGCCGCCCTCGGGCGGGGTCCAGGGCGCGTCGGCCACGGACATGCCGTGCCGCGGGTCGAAGAAACAGGCTGGCCGCCGTTCCGGCCGCGGCTGCCCGTTGGCCAGCGCTTCCGCCGCAGCCAGCCGGTACTGGGCTTCGGCGATGTTCCGGCTGACCGCCAGCATGTCGGTGGGCTTGCGGGCGGCGTCCAGGGCCTCGGTGCCCCGCTCGTACGCGGCCAGCGCCGCGGCCTGCTCGGCGGCGGCGTCCGGGTTCCGCTGGATGGCCACGTTGCTGTCCCGGTCGGTGATCTGCTGGTTGAGGGCCAGCAGATCGTCCTGGGCCGCGGACTTGGCGTCCTTGAGCTGACGGGCCCGCCGCGCCCGGCGGGGCCGCACGATGAACAGGCCGATCAGCAGGCCCACGATCAGCAGGATGCCGATCACGATCACCACCGGGATCCAGGCGCTCGACGAGCCGGATCCGCCGCCGGAGGAGCCTTCGGAGGTGTTTTCCTGCTGCTTGACCTGGGTCACGAACTCGGTCAGGGCCGCGTCCGGCGCGCTGCGGTGGTCCTGGACCGCGGTGGTGGCGATCGACGCCGCCCGGCCGTCCGGCAGCAGCCCCTGGTTGTCGGCGCCGAAGTGATCCAGCCGGACATCCCAGAACCCCACCGCGAACTGGTCGTGGCTGCTCAGGTCGCTGATGATCTGGTCCATGGCGGCGTTGTAGCCGCTGTTCCCGGAGGCCGCGACCACGATGTAGATGGGGTCGCTGCCGATCTGCTGCTCGAGCTTGTCCTGCGCGCTCACCGACAGCGCCTTCCGCGCGTCAGCGGCCACGCACACGTGATGGGCCCCCAGGCAGTCGCTGAGCGAACTGGCCCTGGCCGCGCCAGCCCCGCCAGCTGTGCCAGCCCCGCCGGCCGCGCTGGCCAGTCCGGTCAGCGGGCCCATGAGCAGCCCGGCGGTCACCAGCGCGGCCGCCCCCGCGAGCAATCTCTTCACGGCTTTCCTCCCCGGTTCCAGGCCCCCCGCACCCCGAGCGTATCCCGGTCCGCGTGGCTGAAACGGTGACCGCGGCCCGGAGGCGTACCATACGGGGCCGGAGGCGATGACGATGACGTCCAGCTGGCATCCGGCCGAGCGCGGCCAAGCCGAGGCCGATCTGGCCCGACCGGGGAGCAGGTCCGCGAGGCGGGCGGCGCTGGAGGATGCGCCGCGGGACGACGAGTTCAGCCGTCACCTGGCCGCGGCCGCGGCCCTGCTCCGGGCCGAGCTGGATCAGTCCAGGCTGGCGAAGAACTCGCGCAGGTCGCTGGCGACCAGATCCGGGTGGGTCGTATAGCCGAAGTGCCCGCCCGCCTCGAACTCGGTGTAGCGGACGATGTTGTTGGCCCGCTCCGCGCAGGCCCGGACGGTCCGGTAGTCCTCGGGGAACACCGCGACCGCGGTCGGCACCCGGTTGGGGGCGTCGCGGTAGCCGGCGCCGCTGTGCGCGTCCTCGTAGTAGTGCCGGGCGCTGGAGACGCTGGTCCGGGTGAACCAGTAGATGCTGGCGTGGGTCAGGTAGGTGTCCACGTCCAGGTAGGCGGCGTAGTCGCCCCAGCCGGTCCACAGCTCGGCGTTCCAGGCCAGCGTGCCCGCGGGGGAGTCGGTCAGCCCGTAGCCCAGGGTCTGCGGCCGGGTCTGCTGAATGACCTGGTAGCCGGCCTTGCTCTGGAAGTCGGCGGTACTGCCGGACAGGCTCTCCCGGTCCTTGTCGGTCAGGCGCGCCGCCTCGTCCGGGTCGCCGGACGGGAACGCGAAGATCTGCAGCAGGTGCACGCCGATCAGGCCGTCCGGGGCCAGGATGCCCAGCTCGCGGCCGACCAGCGCGCCCGCGTCCCCGCCGGACATGCCCCACCGCTCATACCCGAGCCGGCTCATCAAGGTGGCGAAGGCCCGCGCCATCCGGGCGCTGTCCCAGCCCGCCTCGGTGGTGGGCCCGGAGAACCCGTACCCGGGCAGCGACGGCACCACCACATCGAACGCGACCGACGGATCGAGACCGTGCGCTCGCGGGTCGGTCAGCGGGCCGATCATGCCCAGGAACTCCACCACCGATCCCGGCCAGCCGTGCAGGAGCAGCAACGGCCGGGCCTCCGGTTCCGGCGACCGGACGTGCAGGAAATGCACGCTGGTCCCGTCAATGTCCGTGATGAACTGCGGAAACTCGTTCAGCCGGGCCTCGTGCGCGCGCCAGTCGTACCCGTCCTGCCAGCGCTGGGCCAGCCGTTGCACCACCTTCAGCGGCATGCCGTAGGCGGTGCCGGCCTTGGCCACCTCACCCGGCCAGCGGGTCGCGGCCAGCCGCGCGGACAGGTCGTCCAGGTCGCTGCGCGGAATGTCGATACGGAACGGCTCAATGGTCTGCGAGGTCGTCATACCTGCACGCTAGAAGGCATTGCGGCCAGTTCCTGGCCTCAATTCGCGGCGGCCTGGCCCAGCTTGACCGCGGTCGCCACCACCGTGGTGTAGCCCATGGTGAAGCGCCCGCCGATATCGTCGATGGCGGCGCCCACCCCGGCCAGCAGCTCGTCCCGCTGGGCGGCCGGCAGCTGGTTGTTGCCGCCGAACGTGGGCACGGCATCGAGCCACTCGTCCCGCGTGTAGGGCCGCTCCCAGTCGAAGAACCACGTGTCCAGGTCCTGGAACCCGCCGGCCTCGCGCATCCCGCCGAGAGCGCGATCGGCCAGCCGCGCGTACCCGTCCGGGCCGGGCAGGCCGTTCCGGAGCGGGGTGTCCGGCAGCACCCGCTGCACCACCGCGGTCATGGCTTCCCCCAGGCCGGGCGGGGGCCGGAAGCTGTTCCAGAACACGGCCAGCCGCCCACCGGGCTCAAGCGCGCGTCCGGCGGTGCGCGCGCCCGCCACCGGATCGATCCAGTGCCACGCTTGCCCGGCCACCACCATATTGAACGTCGCTCCGGCCGGGTCCCACTCCTCGATCCGGGCCACCTCGACCTCGAGCCCGCCCGCCCGGGCCTGCGCGGCCATCCGCTCGTCGGGGTCAACCCCGAGCACCTCGGCCCCGGCCGCCTGGAACAGGCGGGCCACGATGCCGGTCCCGCACCCGACGTCCAGCACCCGCGGCCCAGCGCCAGCCCTGACTCCGGAACCGGTGCCGGGGCTCTCGGCCAGCAGCCGGTCCACCATGGCCCGCGGGTAGCTGGGCCGGGCCCGGTCATACCGCTGGGCGTTGCTGCCGAACGAGGTGGCCACCTGGCGGAACTCCTCCGACCAGAGCCCGGCGGACCCCGATCCTGGCCCAGCGGACCCCGATCCTGGCCCGGTGGACCCCGACCCTGGCGCGGTGGACCCCGATCCGGGCCCCGGTAGAGTGGGCATGCGCCCACCCTAAATGGGCGACCGCCCACTCGACCAGAGCGGTTCGCTCCCAGCGAAGGACGGTGCCCGGTGCCGACCGGAGTGGCCCTGCGCGACCCGCGCCAGCAGCTGTTCGCCGCCGCCGGGCGGATCCTGCTGCGGGACGGCCCGCAGGCGCTGACCAGCCGGGCGGTCACCACCGAGGCCGGCTGCGCCAAGGGGGTGCTGCACCGTCACTTCGCCGACTTCGACGACTTCCTGGCTGACCTGGTCCGGGACCGCATCACCCGGCTGCAGTCTCAGGCCGCCGCCCTGCTCGACGCGGCGGGCACCGGCACCGTGATCGGCAACCTCGCCGGGACGCTGACCGACCTGTTCGGGTCGGTGGCGCTGCACATCGTCGCGCTGATCACGTTCCGGGACGACCTGCGGGCCCGGCTGCGGGCGACCACGCCCACCGGTGTCCCGCTGCTGTCCGAGGCGGCCGCCATGCTCACCGCCTACCTGGCCGCCGAACGTGACCTGGGCCGCCTGGCCGGGGACGCCGACATCGGAACGCTCGCCCCCACCCTGCTCGGCGCCGCCCACCTGCTGTTCGCCGGGCGCGACAGTGGCCCACCCGCCCCGGCCGCCGTCGAGCAGACCGTGGCCACGGTTCTGGCCAGCCAGCTACGGTGACCGCATGCTGTTCCTGCTGGCTGGCCTGGTGCTCGCGGTGCTCGGCGTCATCATCATCCGGCAGCACCGGCGGCTGACCCGGACCGGGCAGCGCGTGACCGGCACCGTGACCGGCACCGTGACCGATTTGCGCTGGCACTCGCACGCGAAACAGGGCGGCGGCGGTTACACCACCTACCACGCGGTGCTGGCCTTCCGGACCCTGGACGGCCAGGAGGTCGAGGCCGTGACCAGGAATGGCAGCCGCCAGATCATCGCCCGGCCCGGTGAGCAGGTGCCGGTGATCTACGATCCGCGCCGCCCGGACCGGGCCGAGATCGACACCCGGGCCGGCCCGTCTGGTGGCCGCCCCAGGTCGCGGTGGGCGGTGTGGCCATGACCGTCTACGGGGTCTACCAGGTGGCGTCCGGCCAGGGCTGACGGCGCCGCCGCCGGGATAACCCGTGGGCCGGGCGCGCCCCGGCCCAGTAGGGTCCTGCCCCGTGCGGACTCTTGTGCTGGGCGGGACCTCGTTCGTGGGCCGGGCCATCGTCGACGACGCGCT
The DNA here is from genome assembly GCA_963828445.1 of uncultured Actinomycetes bacterium. Taxonomy (GTDB): domain Bacteria; phylum Actinomycetota; class Actinomycetes; order Streptosporangiales; family Streptosporangiaceae; genus Bog-532. The sequence goes on along the minus strand of CAWHFP010000008.1, from coordinate 186,716 downwards.
GCGGACCGGCTTCGACGTGACCCTGTTCAGCCGGGGCCAGACCGGGACCGGGCTGTTCCCGGGCCTGCCCCGGCGGCGCGGCGACCGGGACACCGGCGACTACACGGCCCTGGGCGACGACCGCTGGGACGCGGTGGTGGACGTCAGCGGTTACGTCCCCCGGCACGTCGGGCAGGCCATGGACGCGCTCGGCGACCGGGCCGGGCGGTACCTGTTCATCTCCAGTCACGCCGTCTACCAGACCGAAGGCGTCGGCCCGGGCTCCACCGAGGACACCCCGCGCCGTCCACCGGTGCGGGACACCGAGGAGCTCAACGGCGAGACCTACGGCCGCGCTCAAGGTCGCCTGCGAGGACGACGTGACCGCCCGCTACGGCGACCGGGCCACGATCGTCCGCCCCGGCAAGGTGGCCGGCCCGCACGACAACCAGCGCGGCCTGACCTACTGGGTCCGCCGCGCGGCCCGTGGTGGCCGGGTCGCCCTGCCCGCCGACCCGGCTCAGCCCGTCCAGCTCGTCGACGTCCGCGACCTGGCCCGCCTGGTCGTCCAGCTGCTGGCCGACGAGCGTCCCGGCGCCTTCCACGCCGTCGGCCCGGCCCACCCGGCCACCCTGGCCGGCCTGATCGCCACCTGCGCCACCGCGGCCGGCACCGTCGTCGAGCTGGTCCCGGTCCCGCCCGCGCTGGCACCCCCCATGTTCCCCCTGGTCCGGGCCGACTGGCCGTCCCAGCAGCGCAGCCCGGCCCGCGCCCGCGCGGCCGGCCTGCCCGCCACCCCGCTGCTCACCACCGCCGCCGACACCCTGGCCTGGGACCGCGCCCGCGGCGAGCCACCCCTGGAGTCCGGCTTCACCCCCGCCCAGGAGCAGGCCATCCTGGCCGGCCTGGCCGATCACCCCCCGGCCCCCGGCCGGTGATGGCGCCCCGGCGGCCCGCGCTCATCGTGGTCAGCGGAATGCCCGGCGCGGGCAAGACGACGCTGGCGCACCGGCTGGCCGCGGCCGTGGGCTGTCCCGCGATCTGCCGCGACGAGATCAAGGAAGGCCTGGCCGCGACCGACCCCGGCGTCGCTCCCGGCCGGGACGACGAGCTGTCCCGGCAGGCCAACCACGCGTTTTTCGAAATAATCGGGATGCTGCTCGACGCCGGAGCGACCACCGTGGCCGAGGCCGCGTTCCAGGACCGCCTCTGGCGTCCCGGGCTGGAGCCGCTGCAGGACCGGGCCCGGCTCCGCGTCGTGCATTGCGTCGTGGACCCGGAACTGGCCCTGGCTCGCAGCCTGCGCCGCCGGGCCGAAAACCAGCACCGCCGGGTCCACGCCGACCCCACCGCGGCCGAAGCCGGCGCCTATCTGGACCGGCTGCGCGCGTTCGACCGCGTCGGCCTGCCGGTCCCGCTGATCGAAGCCGACACCACCGACGGCTACCGGCCCGCCCTGGCCGAGCTGGCCGCCTTCGCGACCCGGCCCTGATCGGCCGGAAACGGCGGCCACTACGCTGATGGGCACTGACGAGATCCCAAGCCCGGAGGGGGCTTCATGGCCGCGCCTGACCTGAGCAACAACCACCGCGACACGCTGAACAAGATCTTCGCCCACCCGGTCAGCCACAACGTGGAGTGGCAGGACGTCATCGGGCTGCTGGGCGCGGTCGGCGACATCGAGGAGCGGCACGGCAACCTGGCCGTGACCCTGGGCGGCGAGACCGAGGTGCTGCACCGGCACGGCAGCGAAAAGTCTCTCGATGCCGACGCCGTGATGAGCCTGCGCAAGCTCCTGGCCAGTCACGGCATCGACCCCAACTAACCGTCCCACCGAGCCCGGCCGTTCGCCAAAACCCAGGTCAGAGCATGCTTCAGCCCGGCCTGGGTAGCCCAGGGGCATGCCCAATTTCCGCTGGCGGGACGGCTGGCCGGTGCGGGCGGTCGCCATCGCGACCACCGCCTACAGCGTGGCCATCACGATCAGGCCCGAGATCCTGGCCCGGCCCTGCCGCCTCACCAGCGACGACGGCACCGTGCCCGCCGCGGTGGCCGAGCTGACCCGGTCCATCGGCACCCGGGACGCGGCGCTGGCCGCCGCCCTGGCCGTGGCCCCGCCCGGTTACCCGATGAACGTGCTCACCGCGGCCCGGGTCATCGCCGACGGCGCCGACGCGGTCTGGTTCGGCCGCGTGGTCCCGCCCGGCCCGCGAGCCAAGGTGGCCGCGGTGGCGGCGGGCTGGGCCGCGCTCGAACTGGTGGCCGCCGTCGCCGGTCACCGGCCCGCGCGCCGCACCCGCCCCGCGCCAGGTGTCCGTGCCCGTGATCTGGAATGACGTGTGGCCGGTGCTGGCGGCCAGCGCCGGCGCCGTGGCCGTCTGGGCCCTGACCGGTTTCCTGCTGGCCCGGGCCCTGCACCGCAACAACATCGTGGACACGCTCTGGCCGCTGGGGTTCCTGCTGGTCGCCGCGGTGGCCTGCGCGACCGCGGCCGGCCGGTCCGGCGACCCCCTGCGGCAGGGCCTGCTGCTGGGACTGGTCGCGGTCTGGGCCCTGCGGCTGGCCTGGTTCGTGGGCCGCCGCAGCGCCGGGAAGGGCGACGACCCGCGCTACGTCGACCTGCTGGCCAAGCATCCTGGCTCGCCCGCGCTGAACGCGGTGCGGTTCATCTTCGTTCCGCAAGCTCTGGTGCTGTACCTCGTGTCCCTGACCTTGCAGGTCGGCCTGGCCGAGCCCGGGCCGGTGGCCGCGATCGGCTGGCTCGGGGTGGCGGTGTGGCTGCTCGGCCTGACCTGCGAAGCCGTCGGCGACCACCAGATGGACCGGTTCCGCCGCGACCCGGCCCACCACGGCCAGCTCATCGACGAAGGCCTGTGGCGCTGGACCCGGCACCCCAACTACTTCGGCGACGCCGCCGTGTGGACCGGCCTGTGGCTCATCACCGCCGAACGCTGGCCCGGCCTGCTCACCGTGATCAGCCCGGCCCTGATGATCGGGCTGCTGGTGGCCGGTACCGGCAAGCGCCTGCTCGAACGCTCCATGGCCCGGCGTCCCGGCTACGCCGAGTACGCCCGCCGCACCAGCGGCTTCCTGCCGGTTCCGCCGCGCCTCTACCAGGCCCTGGTCAGCCGCTGCCGGCCAGCCGCGCCCGCCACGGATGGTCCCGGCCGCAGCTGAGCCCGATCGCGTCCCGCAGCCAGACCCGCTGCGGGCCGCAGCTGGGGCAGGACCGCGGCGAAGTCGATCTCGTCCTTGGGCCGGAGCACCCCGGCCTTGTAGTAGAGCGCGATCTCCGGCGCCAGGTACGGGACACCGTCCCCGGTCACCGCGCCCAGCTGGGCCAGCGGCCGCCGGACCCGCGAGTCGCGCCGGGACACCCAGTCGCCGCCTTCGGATTCGTCCAGCACGATCTCCAGCCGCCACGGCTGGCCCGGGCCCGCGGCCCAGAGCTCGCGGACACCGGGCGCCAGGTACTCGCCGGGCCGCCACCGACGCAGCCGTTCGTCCTGATCCCCGGCCTGCTCGACGGCCTGCCAGTCCCAGTCCGGCCGGGCCTGCTGGAGCACCAGCTGGTCCCGGCGCAGCAGCAGCACGTCGATGTCGCCGTGGTCGCGCAGTGGCCGGCCCACGGCCAGCTCGATGGCGTATCCGCCCGCGATCCACCACGGCGCGCCCCGGCCGCGGAAGATGGCCACCAGCTCGGCCGGCTGGCCGGTTCGCAGGGACCCCACCGGTTCACTGTGGGTGCCATCCATCTCTCCCGCGCCGACCGTAGAGAATGCTGTCTGGCTTTCACTATCCATCGCGAACAAAGGAAGTCCAATGGCGGACGTACCCAACCCTTACGAAGGTCTCCCGGAGGCTCCGAGTTTCAGCGTGACCAGTACCGACGTCACCGACGGCGGTGCGCTGCCCCAGCCGCACGTCAGCGGGGTGATGGGCGCCGGGGGCGAGGACCGGTCCCCGCAGCTGTCCTGGAGCGGGTTCCCCGAGGGCACCCAGGGCTTCGCCGTGACCTGCTACGACCCGGACGCCCCGACCCGCAGCGGCTTCTGGCACTGGGCCGTGTTCAACATCCCCGGCTCGGTCACCGACCTGCCCGCCGGCGCCGGTGACCCCGGCAGCCTCAGCCTCCCCGGCGGCGCCGTCACCCTGCGCAACGACGCCAGCATGCCCCAGTACATCGGCGCCGCCCCTCCCGCTGGCCACGGCGTGCACCACTACCAGTTCGTGGTGCACGCCCTGGACACGCCCCACCTGGACGTCGACCCGGGCGCGACCCCCGCGTTCCTGATGTTCAACCTGCTCGGCCACACCCTGGCTCGCGGCGCCCTCACCGCCCTCTACGAGCAGAACTAACCTCCCCCTGGGTCCCGCCTGCCGCCCTCCCGGCGCCAGGCGGGACTCAGGTCTCTCCCCCGCCCAAAGTCCCCCGACACGAGCACTCCCGCACCCCTCACCTCGCCACGCGCGCCCCCGCACACCCGCGCCCCCGCACCACGCGGACCCGGCCTCCACCCGCACGCACCCGCACCCCCGCACCCCCGCTCCACCCGCACCACGGCACCACCTGCGCCACGAGCACCACCTGCGCCACCCGCACCTCCTCACTACGCGCACCTCGCTCGATCTGCTCCGCCCGCGCCCCCTCACCGCCCGCACCCCCGGCGACCAACACCACCTCCAGCGAGACTTTGGGTGACCTTGATTGATCTTGTTGTGCGTTTTAGGCTCTCTGTGTCTCAATGCCGAGATTGGGAGTGCGCACATGGTGTCCATGCGCCGATTTGGTCTTCCGCTGCTCGCCTACGACGGCCCTGGCCGCTGGTCTGGCCGTGCCCGCGGCCACGGCCAGCGCGGCTAGCGCCGGTCATCCCGGCGGTGGCCGCTGGGTGTCGACCTGGGCGGCCAGCCCGTCGCCGGCCACGCCGCCCAGCCTGACCTCGGCCAGTGACTTCTCCTCGGCCGGGTTCAGCAACCAGACCATCCGGAACATCGTCTGGACCAGCGCGGCCGGCCGCTCGGCCCGGGTGCGCCTGTCCAACGTGTTCGGCACCCAGCCGGTCACCTTCCGCCAGGTCGACATCGGCCGGTCCGCGGGCGGCGCCGCCGTCACCGCGGGTACCAACCGCCGGGTCACCTTCGGCGGCCGGGCCTCGGTCACGATCCGGCCCGGCGCCGAAGTGGTCAGTGACCCGGTCGCGCTCAACGTCCCGGCCGAGACCGACCTGGCGGTCAGCCTGTACACCGCGTCCGCCACCGGCCCGGCCACCTACCACAGCGACGCCCAGCAGGTGAACTACGTCTCAGCCGGTGACCAGGCGGGCAGCGAGTCGGCCGCCGCGTTCACCACCCAGAGCCAGAGCTGGTACTTCCTGGACGACGTCGACGTTCAGGCCAGCCCGGCGTCGCCGCCGGGGGTGGTGGCGTTCGGCGACTCCATCACCGACGGCTACCAGTCCACCGTGGGGGCCAACGCCCGCTGGCCCAACGACCTGGCTCGCCGGTTCCTGGCCGCCGGTCAGAACCGGGCCGTGGCCGACGAGGGCATCAGCGGCAACCGGGTCCTCCACGACTCGGCCTGCTTCGGCGTGAACGCACAGTCCCGGTTCTTCCGGGACGTGGCCGAGCGCAGCGGGGCCCGCTACGTCATCATGCTCGAAGGCATCAACGACATCGGCTTCAGCCAGGATCCGGACTCCGGCTGCACCGCGCCCAACACCGACGTGTCGGCCGCTCAGATCATCGCCGGTTACCGGCACATCATCGCGGTCGCCCACGCCGCCGGCCTGAAGATCTTCGGCGCGACCCTGACCCCGTTCCAGGGCTCGGCCTACTACTCCACCGCCGGTGAGGCCAAGCGCGAAGCGGTCAACCAGTGGATCCGCACCAGCCACGGCTTCGACGGCGTGATCGACTTCGACCAGGCCGTGCGCGACCCGGCCAGCCCGGACCAGATCCTGCCCGCCTACGACAGCGGCGACCACCTGCACCCCAACGACGCCGGTTACCAGGCCATGGCCAACGCCATCAACCTGGCCCTGTTCCGTCACTGAGGCGACCTGGGTTTCACTGGAGCAAGTCCTGCTTGTGCTCCAGTGAAACCCGGACTCGCGGCGAGTGCGAAGCCAGTGACCAGCGTGACATCGGAGACCGCGCCACCTGCCGCCCATCATTTCCCGGCCCTCACTTGGACTAGGCCACCATGAACCGGGCCCGCCATGACCGGGCCCACCATTCGCCGGCCCTCACTCGGGCCAGGCCCACCATGAACCGGGCCCACCGGATTCCGCCGAGCAAGATCGATGGCGCCTTACCCATACTCTTATATGGGTAATGGCGCCATCGCCCATCGAGACCAAGTTTGATAACAGCAAGAAGCGCCCGCGCCTGCCCGCCGTCCACCCGTCCACCCGCGCCCGCCCACCAGCGCGCCCGCCCACCAGCGCGCCCGCCCACCAGCGCGCCGCGCCTGTCCGCCCGCGCCTGCCCCGCGCGCCCGCGCCCGCCCACTCCGGCGCCCTCGCCAGAAACTCGATTGCCCGCTACTACAGCCGGTAGTAGCGTGCGTCGCGTACCGGTTGAGCGGCCCGAACGGGGTGGAACACATGGCATCCGATGAGCTGACCGCGATCGTGGCCGGGGGCGGGATCGCGGGCCTGGCCGCGGCGGTGGCCCTGGCCCAGGCGGGCTGGCGGGTCACCGTGCTGGAGCGGGCGGCGGGTTTCGGTGAGGTCGGAGCGGGCCTGGGCCTGACCATCAACGGGATGGCCGCCGCCGAGGCTCTCGGCCTGGGCGACGCCGTCCGCGCCGCCGGGCACCGGACCGTCACCGCCGGCTTCCAGGACACCAGCGGCCGCTGGGTCATGCACGCGCCCGCGCCCCGGGACGGCCGGGACACGGTCACCACGATCTGGGGCCAGCACCGCCAGCGCCTGCACGCGGTGCTGCACCAGGCGGCCACCGCGAACCAAGGGACCGAGCTGGTCACCGGGGCCGAGGTGACCTCCGTCCGGCCGGGTGCACCGGACGGGGACCGGGCCGAGGTCAGCTGGCGCTCCGGGCCGACAACCCAGGAGACCCAGACGACCCGCACCGCCCGGGCTGACCTGGTGGTGGCGGCCGACGGGGTGCGCAGCGCCGTACGCACCCAGCTGTTCCCCGCGGTCCGGCCGGTCTACGGCGGCAGCACCAGCTGGCGCGCGGTGATCCCCGAGCCCGCGGCCCCCGACCAGTTCACCGCGGTGTGGGGCCCGGCCGCCGAGTTCGGCGCCCTGCCGCTGAGCGACCACGAGACCTACTGGTACGGCTACTTCCGGCACCCGGCCGGCGCGGTGTTCCCCGACGAGCTGGCCGCGGCCCGGGACCGCTTCGCGGGCTGGCCCGCCTGGGTCCATGACCTGCTGGCCGCCACCCTGGCCGACCGGCTCATCCGCAACGACGTCTATCACCTGCCGCACGGACCGGCCTCCTACACGGCCGGCCGGGTGGTCCTGATCGGGGACGCCGCCCACGCCTGCCTGCCCACCGTGGGCCAGGGTGCGGCCCTGGCCCTGGAAGACGCGGTCTGCGTGGGCCGGATGATCGGCGCCCCGGCCCGGGCCGGCGCGGCGCTGGGGCCAGCGCTGGCCGCGTTCGACCACACGAGGCGGCCCCGCGGGCAGCGGACCGTCCGCTCCGCGATCGCGGTGGCCCGGGTCGGGGCTGACCTCGGCCCCGGCTGGCGGCAGACCGTCCGCAACACCGCGCTGCGGCTGGCCCCGGCCGGCCTCATGGTCCGGGTCGGTTCGTCCGTCACCCGCTGGACCCCGCCCGCCTGATCGGTCAGTTTCGGAGAAGCCTTCCCAGCTGAGGCTCCCTAGCCTTGAAGTCATCACCAGGAACAAGACCAGGGAGAAGCCCACCATGGCCGACACCAAGAAGCCAGCCAGGAGCACCAAGCCCAAGGCGTTCAACGCCGACGAACGGGCCGCGATGAAGGACCGCGCCCGTGAGGCCAAGGCCAGCCCGGCCGACGGCGAGAGCGACGTGCTGGCCAAGATCGCCGACATGAAGGACCTGGACCGCGCCCTGGCCGAACGGATCCACGCCATCGTCCAGGCCACCGCCCCCAGCCTCGCGCCGCGGACGTACTACGGAATGCCCGCCTACGCCAAGGACGGCAAGGTCGTCTGCTTCTTCCAGCCCGCGCAGAAGTTCAAGACCCGGTACGCGACCCTCGGCTTCCAGGACGCGGCTCACCTCGACGACGGCGCCATGTGGCCGACCGTTTACGCCCTGGCCGAGCTGACCCCCGAGGTCGAGGACCGCATCACCGCCCTGGTGAAGCAGGCGGTGAGCTGACCCCAGGATCTGCCTCCGGGACCGTCGCCGACTTCGGCTCCGAAGCTGTCTCCGGGACGGTCTCCACCGCTGGCCGCAGCTGCAGGCCCGGCCGCTGGCCCAGCTGCAGGCCCGGCCCCCGACCCGTCCCCTGGCTCCGCCGCCACTCCCGCCTTCGCCGCCCCATCCGACACAGCAGTCCCATCTGGCACAGCAGTCCCATCCGGTGCAGCAGTCCCATTCACACCAGAGGCCACCTCCGCCGGAGGAGTAGCGACCTCCTCGACCGCCACCTCCTCCACGGCGACCTCTTCCACCACCGGCTCCGGCTCCGGCTCACCCGGACCCGAACCCGAAGCAAGCGGCTCGGTGCTCCCCTCCAGCTGCAGGTGCGGCACGATCGGCTCCAGCCAGCGCGGCATCCACCAGGCGTGCTCGCCCAGCAGCGCCATCACCGAGGGCACCAGCATCATCCGCACCAGCGAGGCGTCGATCAGTACGGCGAAGGCCATGCCGATGGACAGCATCTTGACCGTCGGGTCGGTGTCGAGCACGAAGCTGGCGAACACCACCACCATGATCGCGGCCGCGGTGGTGATGACCCGGGCCGTACTGCCGATGCCAATGGCCACGCTGCGGTGGGCGTCGCGGGTGGCCACCCAGGCCTCGTGCACCCGGGACAGCAGGAACACCTCGTAGTCCATGGAAAGGCCGAACACGATGGCGAACACCAGCATCGGCACGTAGGCCGGGATCGGCAGCGTGGTGTGCAAGCCGATCAGGCTGGCGCCCCAGCCCCACTGGAAGATGGCCACGATGACGCCGTAGGCGGCCCCGATCGACAGCAGGTTGAACACCGCCGCCTTGACCGCGATCACCACCGACCGGAAGGCCACCGTCAGCAGCACGAAGGCGATGGCCACCACGGTCAGGATCAGCCACGGGATCCGGCTGGTGATGCGCTCGCTGAAGTCCACCGTCCCGGCCGTGGTGCCGGTGACGTAGGTGGTCACCTTCGACTTGGGCAGCACGGTGTCCCGCAACTGGTGCACCAGCTGCTCGGTCTGGGTCGCCTGCGGCCGGGTGGTGGGGATGACGCTGAACGAGGCCACGGTCCCGGCCGAGTTGACCTGAGCCGGGCTGACCGAAGCCACCCCGGACGTGCTCTTCACGTTCTGCTGCATGGTGCCCAGCAGCTGCTGGGTCTGCTGCGACGACTCCTTGGGCAGCTTGACCACCACGACCAGGGGCCCGTTGACCCCGACCCCGAAGCCCTGGGAGATGAGGTCGTAGGCCTGCCGGTTGCTCTCCGAGGTGGGGTTGGTGCCGTTGTCGGGCTGGCCGAGGGTGATGGAGAACAGCGGGATCGACAGCACGACCAGGATCAGGACGCTGGCGATGGCCCACGGCCAGGGCTGGTCGCTGACCTTCTTGCCCCAGCGGGCGAACGCGCTGTGCTCGTGCTTGTCGTGGGTGGCCGCGGCGGTCTGGGCCGCCTGCTCCCGCGCGCTCAGCCCGGCCCGCCGGGCCCGGAACCGGGCGCCCAGCGAGCGCACGTTGGTCCGGGCCACGCCCATGAACGCGGGTACCAGGGTCAGCGCGGCCAGCATGGTCAGCGCGACCACGATGGCCGCGGCCAGGCCGAGCGACCCGACGAACGCGACCCCGGACACGTACAGGCCGAGGATGGACACCACCACCGTGCCGCCCGCGACCACGATGGCCGCGCCCGAGGTCCCGGCCGAGTGGGCCACCGAGGTGACCACGTCCATGCCGGTATCCAGCTGTTCCCGGTGCCGGGCCACCAGGAACAGGCCGTAGTCGACCGCGACGCCCAGGCCGAGCAGGGTGGCGATGGTCGGGGCCGTGGTCGGGAACGTCATCGCCGAGGCCAGCACGCCCAGCAGCGACAGGCCGGCCAGCACGCTGAAGATGGCCGAGATCAGCGGGATCGCCGCCGCGATCAGGGAACCGAACATGAACAGCAGCAGGACCAGGGCGCAGCCCAGCCCGATGATCTCGGAGGTCAGGTCGTGGCTGGCCTGCCCGATCTGGCCGGCCCCGGCGCCGTAGGCGATCTGCAGGCCCGCGTCCCTGGCCGGGGCCACCGCCTTGTTCAGCTGATCCAGGTACGTGGTGTCCAGGGAGTTGGGGTTCACGCTCCAGGACACGTTGCTGTAGGCGATCGTGCCGTCCTTGGACACCAGGCCGGAGCTGGCCGACGCGAACGGGCTGACCGCCTTGATCACGTGCGGCAGCTTGCTCACGTTGGTCACCGACTGGTTGACCGCGGCCTGCTGGGCCGACACCGTGCCCTTGGTGGCGTGGAACACGATCTGCCCGGCGTACCCGCTCTGCTGCGGGAACGAGCTGCTCAGGGTGTCCTTGCCGACCGCCGAGCTGGTACCGGCCACGGTGTAGTTGTTGACGTACTCGCCGTTGGTCGCGTGATGGGCGGCGAGCAGGCCGCCCAGGATGATGACCCAGCCGATGATCACGATCCACCAGCGGCGTGCGGAGAACGCGCCGATACGCTCCAGCAGCATGTTCATGAGCCCCCCAGCCCTGAGCCTGATTGCCAGGATGCGGTGGGAGGGGCCCGGATGTCCCTAGGGAAAGACCCTAGTCCGGGAGGGCGACCGGAGCCCGAGCCGCGCCGGGAGCCAGACCCTGAGCCGCCCGGTGACCTGCGATCAGCTCCCGCCGGGACCGGATGTGCAGCTTGGTGAAGATGACGCTCAGGTGGTATTCGATGGTCTTGACGCTGACGAACAGCTCGGCCGCGGCCTCGCGGTTGGTCATGCCCGCGGCCACCAGCCGGGCCACCACCTGCTCGCGCGCGGTCAGCGCGTCCAGGTTCGGCTGGCTCTCCTGATCCCCGGCCGGGACCGGGACCAGGACCCCGCAGGCCTGCAGACCCTGGTCGCACACCTCGGTCAGCGCGGCCGCGCCCAGCCCGCCCAGTATCCGACGGGCCGTGAGCAGGGCCGTCCCCGCCGCCCGGCGCTTCTTCTCGCCGAGCAGGAACCGGCCGTAGTCCAGCGCCAGCAGCCCGTGGCCCAGGCGCCGCGAGCCCGGCCCCGGCGCCCCCATCCCCGCCCCCGCCGCCTCGAACGCCGCCGCCGCCCGGTCCGGCTGGCCGGCCCGCTGCCAGGCCAGCGCGTCGATCCGGGCCCGGTCGGCCCGGATCACGCCGCCCCAGGCCGTCTGCGGGCTGTCGGCCAGGAGCGTGCGGGCCCGGTCCGGCTGGCCCTCGTTCAGGTAGGCCTCGGCCAGCCGGTAACGCCACAGGGCCAGGTTCGGATAGCGGGCGGCGGTGCCGAAGTCGCCGCGTTCCAGCGGGCCCAGGGCGGTGATCACCCCGGCCCAGTCCGCGTGGGCCCAGGCCACGTGGGCGTAGGCCAGTGCCGCGCAGGCCAGGGCCTCCATGGACGGGGCCAGCCCGGCCGCCTCCTGGGCCGCGGCCGCGTGGCCGGCCGCGGTCTCGGTCTCGCCCCGGGCCGCGTACAGGTAGGCGGCCACGCAGTGGGCGTAGGACAGAAACCAGGTGTGGTCGAGGTCCCGGCCGAGCGAGATGGCCACCTCGACGTGGGTCGCGGCCGCGTCCCAGTCGCCCCGGCGGAACTCGGCCTCGGCCAGGGCCGCGTAGGCGTTGGTCAGCCCGATCGTGGTCACCCCGGAGCGGTGCCAGCGCAGCACGGCCCGCAGGTCCTCGATCGCCCCGGGAAAGTCGCCCGCCCAGTTCCGGACCACCCCCCGCACCGTCAGCAGCTCGGCGTCGAAGCCGCTGGGCTCGGGCTTGCGGGCCGAGCAGTCGGCCAGCAGGCCGAGGGCCCGGCTGATCCGCCCCGTCTTGGCGTAGCTCCAGGCCAGGGCCTGGCGGGCCAGGGCGTCGGCGTCCGGCACGTGCCCGGCCACCGCCCGGGACCGCTCGGCCCAGGTCAGCGAGGCCTCGTCGTCGCCCAGCGAGGCGTAGGCCAAGGCCAGGGCGGCGGTGATGTGGCCGTACAGGGCGGGCTGGCCGGCCGGGGTGACGGTGCCGGCCAGCGACCGCAGCTCGGCCGCGGCGTGCTCCAGCCAGCCCTGGGACACGGCCAAGATGGCCTGGACGTACCGCCGGTCCGGCCCGGGCGGCCGCGCGTCGATCGCTTCGGCGTGCTCGAGCGCGGCCTGCACGTCGCCGGTCCAGATCAGCAGCCGGACCGCGCCGAACAGGCTCTGCTCGCCCCGGCTCTGGTCGCTGTCGACTTTTGCCGCCCAGGCCAGGTACTGCGCGGCCTGGCGCGGTGCCCCGGTGGCCTGGCTGGCCGCGGCCGCCTCGATCAGCTCCGCGGCCAGCTCGCCGTCGAACCCGCCGGCCGCGGCCGCGACCCGGTGGGCGAACGCGGCCGGGGCCGGCACCAGCCCGGCCGCGGCCAGGTGCAGCCACCGGCGGTCGCCCGGTGGCAGATCCTCGTACACCGCCGCCCGGACCAGCGGATGCGTGAAACACAGCTCATCCCGGGCCCGGCCCGGCGGGAAGTCCAGCAGCCGGGCCCGCACCGCCGCGTCGGCCGCGCTGGTGCCATCGGCCAGGCCCGCCATGGCGCTGGCCACCCGGGCCGGGGCGCGCGTGCCCAGCACGGCCGCGGCCCGGACCAGGTTCCGGGCGGGGGCGGGCAGCCGCGCCAGCCGGCTCAGCACCGCCGCCGCGTAGGCGGCCGGAGCCGGCAGGTGGGCGGTGTCCCCGGCGAAGGCGTCGGCCGGCAACTCGGCCAGCAGGGCCAGCAGGTAGAGCGGGTTGCCCGCGGTGTGCTGCTGGAGCCGGGCCCCGGACTCCGTGGTCAGGTCCCAGCGGTTGGCCGCGGCCAGCGTCACCACCTCGGCCGGGCTCAGGCCGGTCAGCCGCAGGTGGCGCGCCCGGTCGCCGTCGGCCAGCAGCCGGGTCCAGCTGCCGCCCAGCTGGTCCAGCCGGCCGGGCCGGGCCGCCAGCAGGACCAGCACCGGGTCGCTGCGCAGCCGCCGCAGGCCGAACAGCAGGGCCTGCGCCGAGGTGCGGTCGGCCCAGTGCAGGTCGTCGACGACCAGGATGACCAGCGGCGCCTGTTCCTCCAGGGCCCCGACCCCGGCCAGCAGCGCCGCTCCCAGGCTCAGCCCGTCCCGGCCCGCCTCCGGCTGATCGGGCAGGGCGGCCAGCAACTGCCGGACCAGCCCGCCGTCCAGGCCGCTCTCGGCCGGGTCGCCGCTGGCCCACACCACCGCCGCGTCCGGGGCCATCCGCGCACACCGGTGCAGCAGCGCGGTCTTGCCGATGCCGGCTTCGCCCTCGACGACCAGGATCCGGGGCCGCCCGGCCCGCGCCGCGGCCAGGGCCTCGCCCGCCGCCGCCAGCTCGCCGTCCCGGCCGACGAACCCGCCGTGCCCGTCGTCACCCACCGGTTCCCCCCGGGGCCTTGACTCGTGACCAGCTACTTTACCGCCACGAGCCCGGCAACCCCAGGATCAGCCCCGAGGGTCAGCCACCGAGGGTCAGCCGCTCAGCATCAGCCGCCGAGGATCTCGCCGTCGTCGATGTGCCGCGGTCCGGTGAGGCTCACGTCGCCCTCGACCACCACCCCGGCGCCGAACGTCACGTCACCTTCAACCCGCAGACGCGCGGCAGCGCCGCAGCGACGGCGGCCCGGACGGGAACCGCTTGTCGAAGTCCGGCAGCAGGCGGTAGTAGTCCTTGTCCAGCGACACCACCGGCCCGACCCCCTCGTAGGTCGGCTTCATCTCCCCGGCGTCGGTGAGGTCGTAGGCGTCGGAGCGCACCACCAGCAGGTCGTCGGTGGTCTTGACCGGGGCGAACCGGGTCCGCGGCACCTGGATCGCCCGTGCTCCGGCTATCGAGCCGATCGCGGCGCCGATGGCCGACTCGAGCTGGATCACCGGGGTGCTGGACGAGTCGCGCGGGTCCACGGTCTTGCGGTTGACGATCAGCGGCAGATCTCGGCGCCGCCTGGTCGCTGGCCTGCAGGTCCTTGAGCGCGCGCAGGTCGATCCAGACGTTGTTGGTGTTGTACCAGCGCCAGCGTTCGACGTCGCTGAACGAGTCGTCCCCGTCGGGGACCTGGGCCGTCTCCCGCAGCACGATGTGGCCCTGGTAGGAGGCGAGGTGGCCGCCCTTGCGGTCGGCGGGCGTGCCCCGGGTGGCCTCCAGCGCGAACGGCACCTGCTCGGCCGCGAACCAGTCCGCGATCCGGACGTCGGCGATGGCCCCGAGGTTGTCGGAGTTGGACACGAACGCGTACCGCAGCCCGGCGTCCAGCAGCGTGTCCAGCGTGCCGCTGGCCTCCAGCGCCGGGTAGATGTCACCGTGCCCGGGCGGGCACCACTCCAGGTCCGGGTCGGCCGGCCATTCGACCGGGAAGTGGTCGTCGGCGCGGATCTTGGGCTCCCGGCCCTGCAGGAAGTCCAGGGGCAGGCCCGGCAGTTCCAGCCCGCGGCGGCGCAGCAGGTCCACCGAGGGGCCCTGGGTGATCGCCGAGTTCATCAGCAGCAGCGGCAGCCGGACGCCCTCGTGCCGCTGGCGCAGGGCCAGCACCTGGGTGGCGATGACGTCGAGGAAGGTCATTGTCCGCCTTGACCTCGATCAGTGACTTGGGGCCGGACAGGCCCATGCTCGTGCCCAGCCCGCCGTTGAGCTTGACGATGCACCAGCTGGTCGAGCACCTCGCGGGCCCGGGCCGCCGGGGGCTCGGGCAGCTCGTCCAGGCTGGGCAGGTCGGCCAGCGGCTCCAGCTCGTCGCCGGGCAGCAGCCCGCTCTGCTGCTCGCTCAGCTGGTGCAGACGCCGGCGCAGAGTGGCCAGTTCGGCGCCACGCACCCCTCCCGCCTCGGCTTTGGCCAGCACAGCGTCAACGGAACCGGTCGTGTTCACGCCCAGATTCTCCCCAGATCAGATACGGCCTCGCCGGTCCAGACACGGCCTCGGCGGCGCTCCGATGATAGTGGAGAGAGTCACCCCGTGGGCTGGCCGGCCCGCGCGTCGGCCATGGTCTGCCGCAGCCGGGCCAGGCTGGTGGCCAGCTGATCGAGGTCGCGCGCCCCGAGCGGATCGGCCAGCCAGGTCCGCAGCTCGGCCTCCACCGTCGGCGTGGCCGCCGCCAGCAGGCGCCGCCCGGCCGTGGTCAGCGCCAGCAACGAGGAGCGCCGGTTGGCCGGGTTGGGCCGCCGGCTCACCCAGCCGGCCGCCTCCAGCCGGTCCACGGCCTTGCTGGTGGCCCCGACCGTGATCGCGATGTCCTGGGCCAGGTCGTTGACCCGGCCGTCGTCCCGCCCGTCGATGAACCGCAGGAACTCGAACTGCCCCATGGTCAGCCCGTGCTCGGCCCGCAGCCGTTTCTCGAGCGCGTTGTACAGCCGCGTCTCGTACCGGACCAGGTCCCCGAACACCCGCGCCAGCTCCGTCACCGGCTTCCTTCCATAAAAATTTGAGAGAAGGTTATTCCTAGGAATATTTTTATATCGAAGGTCTTTCCACTGAGTAGTCAGCCGACCTGAGCTTAGCCAGGAGGACACCATGAGTCAGCAGCAGCGCACCGCCGTGGACACCCAGCTCCGGTCGGGCGGGCTGGACACCAGCCGCCCGATCGCGGAGCAGCGCGAGTCGTTCGCGGCCCTGATGGCCGGGCCGCCGCCGGCCGGGGTCAGCCTGGCCGCCACCACCCTCGGCGGCCGTCCCGCCCTGGAAGTCACGCCCGACCGCGACCGGGCCGGCGGGGCGATCCTGTACTTCCACGGCGGGTCCTGGGTGGTCGGCTCGCCCGCCACGGCCCAGGGGCTGACCGCCGCGCTGGTCCGGCGCACCGGCGTCCCCGCGGTCTCGCTGGACTACCGGCTCGCGCCCGAGCACCCGTTCCCGGCCGCCATCGAGGACGGGCTGGCCGCCTACCGCGACCTGCTCGGCCAGGGCGTGCCCGCGGACCAGATCATCCTGTCCGGCGACTCGGCCGGCGGCGGCCTGTCCGTGAGCACCGCCCTGGCCGCCCGGGACGCGGGCCTGCCCCGGGCCGCCGGGATCGCGGTGTTCTCACCCGGGCTGGACGCCACCCGCAGCGGGGACAGCATGACCACCAAGGAGGGGGTGGACCCGCTGTTCACCAGGGCCGCGCTGGACCAGCTCACCCCGCTCTACCTGGCCGGGCAGGACCCGCGCCAGCCGCTGCTCAGCCCGGCGGTGTACGCCGACCTGGCGGGCCTGCCCCCGCTGCTGGTCCAGGTCGGGTCGAACGAGATCCTCCTCGACGACTCGACCCGGCTGGCCACCCGGGCCGCGGCGGCCGGGGTGGACGTGATCCTCGACGTCACCGCGGACGTGCCGCACGTGTTCCAGCTCTACGAAGGCCACCTGGACGAGGCCGACGCCGCCCTGGACCGGGCCGCCCGCTTCATCCGCGACCGCCTGGCCGCCCGCTTGCTGGCCCACTGACGGGCCCAGCCCCTGACCGGCCCGCCGAGCAGGCCGTCCAGGGCCGCGGCCAGCTCCCGGGGGTGGATGGCGGCCAGATCCGGGCCGGTCCCGGCCACGGTGACCAGGCCGATCTGCGGGGCCCGCTGCCGCAGCCGGGCCAGCTGGGCCTCGGGCAGCGGGCCGTCCCCGCCGCTGCGGACCAGCGTCACCGGGACCGGCAGCTGAGCCAGCTCGTCGCAGGCCGGGTCCGGGCCCAGGCTGGGGCCCGGGTCCGGCCGGGCGGGCAGGTTACCGGGATGGTGCCGCCACACCCACGACCCGTCCGGGTCCCGGACCAGTTCGTGGCGGACCTCGCGGCGCAACGCCGGCCGGGGCCGCTCCGGATGCCGGGCCGCCAGCACGCCGAACGCCTCGTCCGGGCCGCCGAACCGCTCCGCGCCCCAGCCGGGCCGGGCCCGGTCCGCCCGCGCGCCCGGCAGCGTGTTGACCAAGGCGATGGCCGGCACCAGGCCCGGGTAGCGCCGGCTCACGGCCAGGGCGGTGAGCCCGCCCAGCCCGGTGCCCACCACCAGCCGGGCCCGCGGGGCGAAGGCCCGGATGGCCTCGGCCACGGCCGGGGTGATCCGGGCCGGTTCGTACCGCCCGTCCCGGCGCCAGCCGGAGCGCCCGTGCCCGGGCAGGTCGATGGCGGCCGCGGGCCGGCCCGAAGCCAGCGCCACCGTGTCCCAGGCCCGCGCGCTCTCCCGGCGATCGTGCAGGAAGACCAGCTCGGGGGAGTCCTCACCCCAGATGACGCCGCTGATGTGCCCCCCGGCTGGGACGCTGGCCCAGCTCCGGCGGACCCGGGGGCATCGGCCGGCCCGCCCAGCCTCCGCGGCCGCCTCGTCCACCAGCGCGAACTCGTCGCTCAGCTCAGCAAGATCCTGCGCCAGCACCACCATCAGCTGCTCCTCCCGGGCGTCCCGTCTCGCAAACATTACTATCCCGATCAGAATTATGGGAATAGCGGCTGCGGGTGGCCGGGGGCCGAGGAGCGTCGGCCAGCCCCAGCCGGGTCCGGAGCAATGTGCTCGAAGTAGCAGACCTCCGGGTCCGGATCGCCAGCCGGCCTGGGGTGGTCCGGGCCGTGGCCGGGGTCTCGTTCGAGGTACCCCGGGGCGAGGCCCTCGGCCTGGCCGGGGAGTCGGGGTCCGGCAAGAGCATGACCTGAAGGCCGTGCTGGGCGTGCTGCCGCCGGAGGCGCAGGTGGCCTCCGGGCAGGTGCGGCTGGACGGCACCGACCTGCTCACGCTGGACCAGCACACCCTGAACCGGGTCCGCGGCCCCAAAATCTCGATGATCTTCCAGGAGCCGATGAGCGCGCTGAACCCGGTCATGCGGGTGGGCCAGCAGATCTCCGAGGGACCCCGGAATCTGGAGGTCCGCCGCGGCGAGGCGCTGGCCCTGGCCGGCGAGTTGGGATCGGGCAAGTCCACCCTGGCCCTGGCCCTGGCCGGGCTGCAGCCGGTCGATCGTGGCCAGATCCAGCTCGAAGGCCGCGTGCTGCCGTCCCACCGATCGCGGGACGACCGGCGCCGCATCCAGATGGTGTTCCAGGATCCGTACTCATCGCTCAACCCGCGGCTGACCGTGGGCAGCATGCTCGGAGAACTGCTGCGGGTGCACCACCCCGACCGAGCAGTTGTTCCGCGACCCGCGCCACCCCTACACCCGGGGCCTGCTGGCCGCGATCCCACGTCTGTCCAGCAACACTGCTGACAATCCGGCCGGGGAGGCCGGGCCGCCCGCGCTGGTCGGTGACCCGCCCAGCCCGCTGAACATCCCGGCCGGCTGCCGGTTCCGGACCCGGTGCCCGATAGCCCAGCCTCGGTGCGAGCGAGAGGACCCGGCCCTGGTCAACGGGCCGGGCGAGGCCGGGCACCAGGCCGCCTGCCACTACGCTTTCACTCCGGTACCCGCCACCACGTCCGCCCCGACCGTCCGGAGCAAGCATGAAGGTTTTTCTGTCCAGCGACATGGAGGGCACGGCCGGGGTCGTGGACTGGGCCCAGTGCGTCGGCGACGGCCCGGAAGCGGTCGCGGGCGGCGGCTGCTGCTGGCCGAGGTCAACGCGGCCATCGAGGGTGCCGTGGCCGGCGGGGCCACCGAGATCGTGGTCAACGACTCGCACTCCACCATGCGTAACCTGCCGCCGGACGCCCTGGCTGGGCAGGCGTCCTACATCTCGGGCAGCCACAAGCCGCTCTACATGATGCAGGGGCTGGACGGCAGCTTCGACGCCGTGCTGTTCGTCTCCTACCACGGCTCGATCGGGGCTCCGGCCGGGCTGTCCCACACCTACAACCCGCGCGCGGTCTCCGAAGCCCGGCTGGACGGGGTGGTGACCGGCGAGGCCGGCATCAACGCGCTGGTGGCCGCGCACTACGGCGTGCCGGTGGTGCTGGTCACCGGCGACCGGGTGGCCTGCGAGGAGACCGAGGCGCTCATCCCCGGCGTGCACTCGGCGGTGGTCAAGGAGCCGGTCAGCCGGATCGCCGCTCACAGCCTGCACCCGGCGCGGGCCTGCGATCTGATCTTCCAGGCGGCGGAAACGGCCGTCCGCGGCGCGGCCGAGGCGACGCCGCCGCCGCTGGGCCAGGCCGTGCTCGAGGTGGACGTGCGCACCACCGACATCGCCGAGGCGGCCAGCTGGGTACGCGGCGTGGAACGGAACGGGCCCCGGCAACTGCGCTACCGCGGCGACGACCCGCTGGCCACGTTCCGTTCGTTCTGCGCGTCGATCCTGCTGACCCGCACCGTCGCCGAGACCGTGTGACCGCGCCGCCGCCCGTCCCGGCTCCGCGTAGGTCCGGGCGCCGCACCACCCGGCTGGTCGACATCGCCGAGGCGGTCGGCGTGCACACCTCCACCGTGTCCCGGGTCCTCAACGGCGACCCGGCCCAGTCGGTGCGGCCGGAGATCTACGAGAAGATCTGGCGCACCTACCGCTACCTGGTCGACGAGAGCCGGGCCGACGGCCTGCTGCTGGCCACCTCCTTGCGGATCCCGGCCCACACCGAAGGCAGCGCCGAGGGGCTGCTGGCCGTGCCGCGCGTCTACGTGAACCGGCGCGGTCCCGAGCGCGGCAACGACGTGGTCATGGACGAGCCGGCCGCGGTGCGGCTGTTCCTGGACCACGTGGCCGCGCTGGGGCACCAGCGGGTGGCGCTCATCGACGGCCCGGTCGAGGTGGACACCGTGCACCGCCGGGAACTGGCCGCCCGGCGGGCCTGCGCGGCCCGGGACCTGCAGCTCACCGCAGCGTGGCCATGCCCCTGGCCGAGCTGGGCAGCACCGCCGTCGACGCCCTGATCGCCCGCATCGACGCCCAGGACCGGTGACCGCCGCCGACGTGATGATCTGCGACCCCATGAGCCTGGTCCACCGGGACTCGGTCGGCCCACCCCCCGGGACCACCTGATGCGCATCCGCCCGGCCACCCCCGCCGACTTCGCGACCCTGCAGGACATCGAGCGCTCGGCCGGCCAGGCGTTCCGCGCCATCGGCATGCCCGAGATCGCCGACGACGCCCCGTTCACCGTGGCAGAGCTGACCCGCTACCAGCAGGCCGCCCGCGCCTGGGTCACCGCCGACGCCGACGACCACCCCATCGCTTCCGGCCCCTCCCCGAACCGGAAGTCACGCCGGGCCTCCGCGAAATCCGCCGCGCCGAGGCCGCCCACGGCCTGGACCGCTGGCCCCGCCTCTCCATGCGGCGCGATCTCTAGCCCAGCAGGCCCCTGAGCTGCTGGCCCGAGTACCCGAACATCTTTATCCAGGCCGGTGCGTCGAAGCCCTTGTCCGGATACTGGACACGGAGGGCTACGAAATCGTCGGGATCGATGTCGGCACGGAATCCCGGCTTCACCAGCTGCGCATGCAGGTAGTCATCGATCAGCACCCCGCACCGGGCTCGCGGCGCGACTCGCATCACCCTCCGGAACACCTCTGAGCTAGCCAGGCGAGCGACAGCGATGGGTGCATCCCCGACCAGACCCGCTGCTCCACGAACGCTCACGCCCATGGCGAAGGCCAGCCGGACCCGCATCTGAGCGTGCCCGGCCATGTCCCGATTGCGAACCCCGAGTTCCTCATTGAGGAAACGAGGCAGCACAGCCAGCACCTTGGCGGCGTCCGTGCCTTGGGGGAACGTCAGCAGCTGGGCGTCGCCCTGATCCTGCGCCGCGATGGTTCCTGGCTCGACGCCTGCTTCGGCTGAGCCACGTCGCAACATGTCGACCAGGTCCTGCTGGCCGAGGCGCTGCAGCCGCGCATTGAGTGAGCTGTACCCGACGATGTCGGCGAACGCGTACAGCGCATGCTGGGGTCCGCCACCCGGGCTGTCGGGCCGGTCCGTTGTCTCGCGGGGCGGCTGCGCCCAGCCAGGCATTGTGTTGTTGTCACCGCTCTGCTGGTTCACCGAGCCGTAGACCGTCCCTGAGTTGGAATTGGAATTACTCATGGCGGCGCCTCTCGTTGGGTGCGTTGCTCAGGAGCCTGAGCCGGGGTTGGGCGGGTTGTTGACGCTGTTGTTCTGACCGGCTTGCTGATTGAGGTTGCCGTAGACGGTTCCGTTGTTGATGTTGTTGATGATGTTCTGGGCGATGCCGGTGAAGGCCGATGTATCAATCCCTCTTTCGGCCAGATAGTCGGTGACGGCATTCAGCAGGACCTGCGAGATGATCATGTTGTATTTCTCGACGTCGAGCACTTGTATATACCGGTTGAAGTCGGTGGCGGTCCCAAGCTCGCGGACGCTGATCTGGGCTCCGTAGTTGGCGCGGGCTCTCGACCCGTACCGCTTTTCCGATTGCCGTTCTCTGCGCCAGAGCCGGAATGCGCCGTACAGTCCCGGCACCGCGGTAACGACCGAGGAGAAAAGACGCTGGAATGTGAATAGCAGCACCCTGGACGTTGACGTGACGAAGCCGGTTCTGTCGATCCGGTACATGTCATCGATAGGTGGCAGTGCGGTCAGGACGAACTGAAGGTAGAGCATGCCACCTTCCATCGCGGCATAGACAAACGCTGAGACTGCTACCTCCTGGTCCATTTCATTGATCACCGTCCGGCCGCCGCTGGTAACGACCGGGCTTTTGTCGTTTACCGACACCTGTTGGTAGTAACGCAGGCTGGCCTGAGGATGCCGGATCAGCGCATCGACCGCTTCCTCGGACGCGTGCGAGTAGGGAGTCTTCAATTGCGAGTCCAGCAGGGGGTTCCCCACCGATAGCCAGCCCGTTCCCACCAGCCGGTCAGACACGGTCAGCGCAGCGATTCGCTTATTTTCCGGCTGGCCGGGGTCGTTGAGGGTGCAAAGCCGTCGGCGGATAGCCTGCTGGAGATGTACTGGGTCGATCTCGCCCGGGTCATCCCCCCGGTCCTTGTCGCTGGCTGCTCTGGTGCGCAACTGCGTAGCAATCGACCAGTGCGCTTGGGTCTGGTCTCCGGTACCGATAAAGGGGAACCAGCCGCTGTGCAGCGTAATGTTGCCCCACTGTGCGCCTTCGATCACCGCCATGCGCCGCTCGGTGGCGCGGGACAAGTTGCGGTGTGACTGCACCTCTTGCTGTGAATCCGTGAGCAGTGCTCGTGTCGTGGTGAGCAGGTACACAAATTCCGTAGCGGCCAGTGCTCCGACCAGGATGACGAACGTCCCCACCAGGGCGGCCGGTCCCGTGACCAGAGTCGTTGAGATTTCACCCGAGAACACCGCCGAGACGAAACTCCCCACGATTAGGAAGATCGTAAATACCACAGCCAGCCCACCGATGACCACCGCGGCCAAAATCAGGAGCAAGCGTGCCCAGAACCTGCTCTGGTGATGGTTGACTCTCGGAAGCACACCACCGAGGACGAACGTGAACAACAGGACGTCGAGCGTGGGCAACGGCCTGATCACCAGCCCCGCCAGAATAATGACGATGAGCAGGATGTCCCGGAGAAGAATGTGCCGCCGCGCCCGCAGGCAGTGCCTCAAGACGGGTCCAATATCGAAGTTGACCGAGGGCGCCACTGCCCGGTGGGTCATCAGCAGTTCAAGGATGACCTTGTTGGCGAACCCATAGTCCAGATAGGCCGCCGCGCAGAGCGAAAGTGTGGCTGTGCTGAGCGGGCCAGACTGGTGGGCGGGCTCATGGCTGAAGAACGGCTGCCCTTCCGGCTCGTCAGGTGAAGTTGTGCTCGGCGACCCGGCGACGCCACCAGTAGGTGGGGATGGGGTCTTGCCGCCATCAGTGGGTTCGCCGTTGGCGGAGGGCGTCCCATGGGTGCTGTCGAAGGGAGCCGTATTCCCTATGGGTGACCCGGGCATGGGTTGCCGCGCTACCGGTGTGCCGCAGATGCCGCAGAACTGATCGTCCATCCGCACGCTGGCGCCACAGTTCCTATTGGCGCAGATCAATTGGTCCACGAGATTCTCCGCTCACCAGGGACGGGCGTTCAGTTGGTGGCCGAGACCAAAGCGGAAACGGCGATGATGAGGATTCCGGTCAGGGACAGCACCAGGGAGAGCTGCACCCAGCGGTGTTTGACCCAGTTCCGTCTGGCCATGCTGGTGAGCTGCTGGCTGAGCATTTCGAGTTCGTCGTCCTCAGCCAGGCCCACGAGGTGGCCGCCCAATTCAGCCGGCGACCAGCGGCGGAGGTCGCCGAAGTAGATGGCGTGCGACGCGCGGCCCGCCTCCTGACCGGGCCCGAGCCTGGGAAAGATGGCCAGGGCCGCGGCCCCGATGGCCAGCAGCAGCGCCCCGATACCGGCCGTGATGGCGAAGGCGAAGGGCCCTGTTCGCCCGTTGAGCCTGGTGAGGAAGCCATCGGCGCTGAACGCGGAGACGACCGCGTACAGCGCGCCTCCCTCGAGGACAAGCAGGATCGACGCCTTGACGTCGGCATGATTGGCCCAGTTCGCCTGCAGGTCATGGACTCGCCAGGCGAAATCAACGGCCCTTTTCCCGGGCGTGACCGGGGTTGGTGCGGCCGGGGCCAGCCAGCGGCCCCGTCGCCGCAGACCGTAACCGTTGATCAGCGGCCCGTCCCCCATCACAGATTGCCCTGCGAGTAGGTCGGCAGGCCGTAGGCCCGGGCCAGCGGATTCCACTGCCGGACAAAGGCAGTCTTATTCGCGGTGGCTCGCTGGTTGGGTGCGTTGGCCGCCCTGTAGCCCGGGTCGGACTGGCTGTTGGCCGTGCACCCGTCGGCGAGCTGGTCCTGGGCCCACTGGGCGTAGTCGCTGTCGGCGCTGGCCGAAGCCTGCCAACCGGCCCTCAGGTCCTGCTCCATGGCCGGGGGGAGAACACCCAGTCCGGGCAGCTGAGCCAGCTCGTACAGGAGGTGTTGATGTGCTGCCGCGGCCCCCTGGAATGTCTGAACGTCCTGGTCCAGCCGTGATCCGCACTGGTCAGCGTCGTTGAACGCGGCGCTCACCGCCTGGCGTTCATTCCCGCTCTGGCCGAGCAGCACCGCGAGGTTCGCCGCTGCTTGCCGTTCCGTGATGGAGGGCGCCGAAACCGAGGCCGACACTGACGGCGACGGCGAGGCGGTGGGCGGAGATGCAGCCGCCGATCGGCCCGGGGATGCCTCGGCTGCTGGATGCCCGTGGCCGAACGGATGGGTCACAAAAGTGATCCCGACGACCAAACCGGCGGCGACAATGGCGCCGATCAGGATACGCGTCGCCCACGCGCGTTGTACTTCCTCGGCCGCACCTGGCCCCTGCGGGCGTCGGTCTGGTCCCAGCTCGAATCCGCATCGGGTGCAGAATCGAGTGCCTGGCCGGATCTGGCTGCCGCAGTGCGGGCACTCATTCTGCTCACCAGTCTCATCAGCCGCATTTGTTCCGGTCCGTTGCCCCACGGCTGCCTCCTCCTGCCGTTCACTGCTTCAGCAAAAATCAGGAGGCCATGACCGAACCACATTGGATTACGGATTCTGGGTACATTCGGTCCAGATACGCAGGTATCGCGATTTGCCCTGATCGCCGATATTCGGGCGGTACACCTACCCGATGGAGGGGCGAGACGGGCATGACTTACCACGATGATGGACGCCCGGACCTGCGGCCGGTGAATTGGCCGCCGCAGACGTTTCTCGGCCTGCTGGCCGAAGACGCGCGGGAAGAACTGCTGGCTCTCGGCCGGTCTCGGCAATACGCGGCCGATGAAACCCTCATGGGGGAGGGCGACCCCACCACCTTTGTCGTGGTCCTGGTGGACGGCTGGGTCAAAATAGTCGGCTTGACCGAGGAAGGTGGCCAGGCCCTGTTGTCCCTGCGCATCGGCGGCGCGCTCATTGGCGAGCAGGCCGCGCTGGACAACGGGCCTCGCTCGGCCACGGTGATCAGCGCCGGCGTGACCACTGCCCGAGTGCTGAGCCAGCAGGACTTCCTCACGTTCCTCTACCGCCGGTCCGACGTAGCCGTCGCGGTGTGCCGGTCCCTGTCCAACGAACTGCGATGGGCCACCCGGCGGCGGATCGATTTCAGTGGCCTGCCGGTGAAGACTCGCCTCGCCCGGGTGCTGAGTGAGCTGGGACGGCTTTATGGCCAGCCCGCGGCTAACGGCATCGTGCTGCAGTATGAGCTCACTCAGCCTGAGTTTGCGGCAATGGTCGGCGCGTCGGAGCCTTCGGTCCAGAAGGCGCTGCGGGAGCTTCGGCTTGACGGAGTAGTAGAGACCGGCTATCGGCAGATCGTGATTACCAATCCTGACGCGCTGGATTTAGTGCCGGGTGCTCGGCAAAGCAACCGGAAACCCGTCAATTGACGGGATGTGATTATCGCCTGCCGGGCACAGTTAAGGCATGAATGACGACCTCCCCGCCATCCGGCGCCTGTGCGTCGCCTACGACATCGATCTGACCAGCGGGGACGACGCCAGCCGACGGGCCCTGGCCCAGAAACGTGGGACTGCGGCGTTTGCCGAGGTTTGCGCTTCACTGGGACTTGGCCGGACGCTGCTGGCCCAGCGTGGCGCCGGGCAAATCGGGGTCTTTCCCGTCGGCATTAACGAACCCCAGGTGATTTCGTCGCTGGTGTCGGGCCTGTTTCAGGCTCTCAACGGGCTGAATATTCGGTTTCGGCTCGCTTTTCACGAGGGCGTCACCACGCTCCTCACGGCCGGTGGCTATGGCGGGAAGGCCATCGCCAAGGTTGGGCAGCTGGCGGAAAGCACGCCATTACGAGCGGCCCTGGCCGAACATCCGCGGGCTCACCTTGCGGTCCTGCTATCGGCTCCGGTGTTCGAAGACATCGACTACTGGCTGCCCGTTGACCAGTTCCGCCGCGTTGACCTCGGCGATCACGGCCGCGACCCGCACGACGTGGCCTGGATCTTCGTCCCCCGACCTGAGCGCCCATCACTACCCTGAGGGGCGCAACAGCGTTACGACGTGCTCGGCGCAGCCCCAGCTCAACGTGATGCCAGCCCCGCCGTGCCCGTAGTTGTGCAGCACCCGGACTCCACCCGCCAGCGGCTCACCTTCCTCGAGCCGCACCTCCGGCCGCCCCGGCCGCAGTCCAGCCAGGGTCTCGATCACCTCAGCCCCCGCCACTTCCGGCACGATCTCCGCACACCGAGCCAGAATCGACTCGGCCGTGGCCGGGTCCGGAGTCGTGTCCCACTGATCCTCCTCCAGCGTCCCGCCCAGGATGCAATCGGTGCTCCGCGGGTGCACGTAGGCCCGTCCGGCCGGGTGGTGCTCATCCCGCACCGACATGGTCACCCCGGGATTCCGGACCCGCACGATCTGCCCCCGCACGGGATACACGGACCGGTCGCCGACCAGTTCCCTGGCCCCTAGCCCAGGACAGTTGACCACCGCGTCCAGCCCTTCCCGACCCAGCTCGGCCAGGTCACCGACCTGCTGCCGGACGATCTCGCCGCCCCGCTCCCGCACCTGCTCGGCCAGCCAGGGCTGGTACACCGGCATCTCGGCCTGCGGCACCGCGAACCGCAGCCCGTACCGGTACCCGGCCGGAAGTTCGCCAGGCGGGGCGTCCCGCACCGGCCCCACCGCCGCCGTCCAGTCCGGCCGCCCCGGCGGCTCCCGGTACAGGGCCAGCGACTCCCGCATCACCACGCCCGGCACCGCCTCCCGGGCCTGCTCCGCCAGCACATCGAAGGTCCGGCCCCCCACGCCGCAACCCGGTCCGGCGGCCCCACGTGGGTCGGGAACCAGATCCCGGCCGTGATCCAGGAGGTCGTCGCCTCGATCGGCGCCGCCGTCACCACCCGCACGTCGCAGCCCGCTTCCAGCAGCCGGATCGCCGTGGTCAGCCCCACCGCCCCCGCGCCCAGCACCGTCACCCGCATGCAGCCCATGCTCTCCTACCGGCCCGCCAGCCTCTCGGCCAGTGGGCCCTCCGGACCGGTCGGCCCTCCCGGCCAGCGGCCCCGTCACCCGGTCGGGGCCCAGAACCGGAGCATGCCGTCGCGTTCGTCTTCCAGCACGCCGCCGTTGGCCTCGATGACCTTCCGCGACCCGATGTTGCCGGTATGGCAGGTGAGCAGGGCCCGGTCAATACCCAGGCCGCGGGCCACCGGCAGGGCCGCGGCCAGCATCAGGGTGGCGTGGCCGCGGCGGCGGGCCGACGGCCGGACGTCGTAGCCGATGTGCCCGCCCACCAGCAGCAACGACGGCGTGAGCCGGTGCCGGATAGTGATCCGCCCCAGATACTCGTCGCGGTCGGCCCACCACATCGTGGTCGCGGGCACGAACCCGGGCGGCCGCGTCGAGCCCTCCCGCGCGTCCGCCCGCAGCCAGGCGGCGTACTCCGCGAACACGGCCGGGTCCTCCCACCGGTCGCCCCACAGCTGGATCTCGCGGCCGAGCATCGAGTGGTTGTCCGACGGCCCACCCCGCCCCTCGGCCTGAAACTCCTTCATCGCGGTCAGGAACGACAGTTGCACCCGGCCATCGGGCAGAATCAGCTCCGGCATAGCCCAGTCCTAGCCGCTGGCCCGCACTGACCGCACCTGATTTACCGCGACCCCGGCCCCGGCCCTGGCCGCCGGGGAGTGCTGCCGCCGCCGGGGGAGTGGCGCTAGGTGCTGGGCTTCCCGGCGGCCTGTACCTTGCGCACCGAGACACCGGTGGCCACGACCGCCACGCCGAGCAGCAGGACGATCAGGCCGATGATCTGTGACCCGAGCTGGGTGCCGGTCAGCGAGATCGGGCTGGTCGCGGCGGCGGCCACGGCTCCTTGGCCCGGCTGGGCGCCGGGCCCCGTTGTCGGCACCGTGGCTGGGGGCCGAGGACGGGGTGATCTGCGGGAACAGGTTGGCCGCGCTGCCCGCCGGAACGTTGATCGTGCGCCCAGACGCGCCGGAACCGATGATCGGGAGTGCCCCGATCGGTATGGCCGCCGCGCCGACGCCGCCGGTCAACGCCGCGCCGAGCGCCGCTGGCCGTTCCCAGTGGGCCGGATGCCGTCCCGCCCAGGTTGCCCGAAGCCGAGCCGCCCGAAGCCGAGCCGCCGGACGACGAGCCACCCGACGATGAGCCACCCGACGATGAGCCACCCGAAGACGAGCCCCCCGCCGTCGAACCCCGGGACGAGGAGGCCGCTGGTGACTTCGGGCTGGCAGCGGGCCCGGCGATGCGGCGCCGCCGCCACGGTGACCGCGGGGGCGCTGTCCGTGGCGGTCAGTGGTGAACCGCTCCCGTTGGCGACGGAGACGGTGGCGGAGAACCGGATCGTCTCCCCGGCCGGGGCGGTCGTGGGCACGCTGACCCGCGCTTCGATCTGCGGCCCGGCCGGTGGTCCGGCCGGCAGGGTCAGCTCGTAGCTGGCGCTGGCCAGGTGGCAGGTGCAACCCGCGATCGTGAACTCCGGCGCGCTGAACGCCGGTGCCTTCGAGCTGGTGGTCAGCGCGGTCGTGATCTCGCCGGCCTCCCAGGAACCGGCCGACGCGAAGATCCCGAACAGGATCGTGCCGCCCGGCGGCACGTTCGTCGCCGACGCCGAGACGGTCACGGAAGGCTTGGCCGGTGCCGCCCTGGAGGGCGCGGGCGTGCCCGAGCGTGCCGGGCTGGGCGTGGCTGATGGCGATGAAGGCGAAGAACCGTGCCGGCTGACCACCGGCCCGCCCGGGGGAGGAAGCCGCGGGACTGCTGGTGCTGCTCGGCGCGGCGCGGCGCGGACGGTGTGACGGCCGGGCCGGACGATCGAGCCGGGCTGGACGGCGCGGCCGGGGTGCTCGTCGCCGGCTGCCCCGGCGCCTGCTGTGCTGGGCGCCCCGCCCGGCGACCGCGTGGCCGAGGCCGACGGCGTGGCCGGCTGGACGCCAACAGGCGGCGACGGCGTGGCCGAAGCCGACGACGCGACGGCCATGACGATGGCGGTGACGCCGCTGAAGATGAGGAAGAAACCGGTGGCCAGGATCAGCGTGACCGGTCGTACGCGCGTGGACCGCATGGGGACGCCCCGCCAATCGATGCCATGGTGGCTGAGATCGTGCTGTACGGGGTATTCGTCGCGTTTGGGGGCTTGGATTGCGCCGGGTCACGATTTTCTGGCCAGGCCCAGGCCAAGGAGTGGCCGAGAACCGGCTGATTCCTGACCAATCTGGCTGCCGGTCCGGCCCGAATGCCAGATATGAGCGGATACGCACCGTCGGCGGCCCGGCGCCTTCAGCTGACGATGGCCGTGCTCGTGACCCGCCCGTGGTTCGGCCTCCGCCGCGCGGTCGGATGGGGCCAGGCCAGCCGCAGGCAGCGGTGGACGGTCACCCTGGGCGCGCTCTGTGCCCTGTCGATCGTGATCGGCGGCGCGCTGGCCGCGGCCGGAGCCGGGCAGCCGGGGCCGTTCGCCCCGCCGCAGCCGGGGGCGGCGAACCGCGCGCAGGCCGCGGCGTGGATCGCCCAGCAGGTGAGCCCGGGCGTGACGGTCTCGTGCGATCCAGCGATGTGCCGGCAACTGCGGGAGACCAGCATTCCGGCCACCCAGCTGAGGACGCTGCCGCCGGCGGCCGGCCGTCCGCTGGGTTCCGGTCTGGTCGTCTCCACGCCGGCCCTGCGGCACCAGTTCGGGACCAGCCTGGCCACGGCCTTCGCGCCGCTGGTGATCGCGGGCTTCGGCTCCGGGGCCGATCGGGTCGAGGTCCGCATGACCGCCCCGGACGGCGCCGCCGCCTTCAACGCCCGGCTCACCGCCGAGCACGCCTTCCTCGTCTCGGCCGGAGCGCAGTTGCTCCGGGACCAGAACATCCAGGTCGCACCGGCCGCCCGCGCCGTCCTGCTGGCCGGAGGGGCCGACTCCCGCCTGCTGGCGACCCTGTCGGTACTCGCGGCCGGGATGCCGGTCCGGCTGCTGGCGTTCGATGCGCCGCAGCCGGAGGCCAGCCCGGCGGTTCCGCTGCGCGGGGCCGAGATCGGCGCCAGCTCGCCCGCGGGCATTTCAGCGGTGCTGGCGTTCCTGCATGCCCAGCAGGGGCCTACCGGCCGGCCGCGGTGGCCGTAGCCCGTACTGCCAGCGGCAAGTCGCTGGTCACCGTGCGGTTCGACGCCCCGGGCCTGATGGACGCGGGAGCCTCCTGACGCCGGCGCCTATCGCCCCCATGGGCGTGCCGGTGCCCGCCGTGCTCATGGGAGTGGCGCCGGGCCCCGAGCGGGGCCGACAGCCGATGCTCGGTGACCTGGCCCCCCCGGATGACGACCGTGGCTTCCGGGGTGTGCTCATCCCGCCAGAGCGTGTACTCACCCGCGGCCAGAGCCGGATAGACGGCGCTGTAGACGGTACCGGCCGGGGCCCGCCGCGGGTGGACCTGATTGTGGCTGCGTGGTGCGGCCGGGTCGGTGCCGGGGCTGATCTCGATCTCGGCCATGTCGTCCTCGGCGCCGGTGTACAGAACCAGAGCGCCGACCTCCCCGCCGATGTCGAGGATCACCGCGGCCTGGGTGGCATGAGCTGACTGCTCGGTCATCGCTTCCGTCCGTATCGGCACCGGCGCTGACGTCCCCGCCCGGCCGGATGCGCCGGGCGGGGACAGCTCGTGCGCTAGTAGCTGCTGACCTTGGCCGGGGTGTTGTCGAGCGGCACGTCGTAGCCGGCGTGCGGGACACCCAGGTAGGGGAAGGTGGGCAGGTAGTGCTCGGTGTTCTCCGCGGTGACGTCGGTGTTGGAAGACGTCAGGCCCGGGGTGATCGCCCCGGCCGCCGCGTCGGGCTTGTAGGTCTTGTCGATCAGCGGATACGTCGCCCCGGCCAGCGCCCGGAGCTCGATCGTGGTGACGTCGTCGAACACGCGACGCCCGTTCGGGTAGCCGGCCGGGTCCCCGCCGATCAGCCCGAGGTTGGACGGGTTGCTGGTGGTCGGCGGGATCGCCAGGTTCAGCCGCAGCATGTCGGCCTGGGTCGGGCCGGTGTAGTTCTGGAAGCCTTGACGACGCCGGCCGGGATGCCGGTGAGCAGGATCGCCTCCAGGTCGGCACGGGGTTTGCCCGACTTGTTGAGCTTGTCCAGGTGCGGGAACACGCCCGGATAGAGCACGGGCAGCAGCGTCGACAGCTCCGGGTGGGCGACCCCCTGGGCGAACTGGCTGTCGTTGTGCGGCTGCGTAGCGTTGAACAGGTCCTTCTTGCCCAGCGGGTTGAGGACCTCGTTGAACAGCGGGTTGGCCTGACGGGAGACCTGCGTGAACGGGCCGACGTTGGTGACTTCCCCGGCCCTGGGCGTGTTGTACAGCCGCGTCTTCTGGCGGCTGGCGCTGGCCCAGACGCCGATCGTGGCCCGGGAGTCCTTCCAGTTGTCATGCTTGGCCGAGAGCTGGCTCTTCGGCACCTGCAGCACGATCGAGTGGATGTTCTTTTCCTTGGTGGAGTTGATGCCCCCGGACGCCGGCATCTTGTTGAACGCGTTCAGCTGCTGGAACGGCCGCAGGTCCCCGAGGTCGAAGATGGCCCCGAGATCGACGTAGAAGCCCTCGGCCCGCTGCCCGGCGAACACCTGGCCGCCCCCGCGGAGCTTGGTCACCGCCGCCGTGGCCAGCGCGGCGTAGTTCGGGGTGGAGCCGGGGCCGATGTTGCACGGCGGGCACGGGGCGTCGGATACCAGGGTCTGCTTGCCGCGCCGGTCCACCCGGGCCATCGAGTAGAACTGGCGGCGGTTCCAGTTGGCGCTGTTCAGCGACGTGATCGGCCCGGTGTTGTACAGGAACGTGTTCTCGTTCCGGATCTCGGTGCGGAAGCGGAACTGGTAACTGATGTCCGGCCGGGCGGTGCCCGAGTTGCTGACGTGGATTTCGTACAGCACGTCGTCGCCGAACTCGAAGAAGTTGGGGCCGCCGTCGGGGTCCTCGAGCGGGACGAAGTTCGCGATCAGCGTGACCGTGCTCGGATCGTCCGGAGACACGAACGCGTACACATCGGTGTTGTCGGCCGCGGCGTCGTTGACGATGCCCGGCGCTTCCTTGTGCGATGACATTCCCTGGACCTCAGATATTCGTTGGAGTGAGACGGTCAGCGGCCGGTGGTCGCGGCCTGAGTCAGCGCCCGGGCCAGGGCCGGGTTGTGCACACGCACGTGCTCCTCACCGGTGAAGAGATCCACTTCGCCGGTCCTGATGTCGTAGACGTGCGCGACCAGCGGACCGCTGGCCGATGCCGGTGCGTGGCTGGCGGACGCGGTACTCGTGGTCGCGGCGGAGGCCGTGCCGGCGTCAATGAGCAGGCCGCCCGCCACGCCGGCGATGCCTATACCGCCCGCGCCGCGGAGCAGGCCGCGGCGGGACAGGCGCGCTTTCGCCGCGGACGCGGCCGGCTGGATTTCCGGGTCTTCGTGAGTCATGAACCATTCCTTCAGTCGCGAAGCAACAGCCCGCACGGGCGTGTTGCCGATGCCGATGCACCGGACGGGCCCGCGCGGAGGGACATTCGACTGGGCCGGCCGCCTGCAGAAGTCCAGGCACGGAGCGTAGTTGAACAGTAGCTGAAAGTAACCACAGTCCGCCGCGGAGTCCAGACGGCGGTGGCCAGGGTAACCCAGTCGTTGTAATTCGGAGCCGAGCACGATCCGGTTCGACCGGACCACCCAGTTTTTTAGGGAGCGACCTTGTGGTCGTCGTCCATCTCCAGCGGGCGCGGCCTCGTCGTCGGACAGCTCCGCGTACGGGTCGGCGGTCCGGGCCCGGCGGCGGTCGTTGAAGTAGATGACCACCTCGGCCACCTCGACCAGCACCACGCACGGGACCGCGAGCAGCAGCATGCTGATCGGGTCCGGGCTCGGGTTGGCGATCCCGGCGAACAGGAACGCGCCGAACAGCATCAGCCGCCGCCACTTGGCGAACCGGGCGTGGGTCAGGATGTGGGCCACGTTCAAGATGACCAGGGCCAGCGGCAGCTCGAACGCCAGCCCGAAACCCAGGATCATGCCCTGGAAGTAGCTCAGGTAGGTGTCGATGCTGGGCAGCACCAGCACACCCTGAGGCGACAGCCCGAGCAGGTACTTCAGGCCCCGGCTCATCACGACGTAGGCCAGCACCGCGCCCGCCGCGAACAGCGGGGCGGCGATCCCCGCGAACAGGTACGCCCACTTCTTTTCCCGCCGGTACAGACCGGGCGCGATGAACGCCCAGACCTGGTACAGCCACACCGGCGAGGCCGCGATCAGCCCCACGAAGAACGCGATCTTGATCCGCAGCATGAACGGGTCGAACACCCCGGTGACGACCAGCTGGTCACCCACGACCCTGCAGCCGGAATGACCGCGGATACTGGCCGAGCAGAACGGGTGGTTGACGAAGGCCCAGATCGGATGGAAGAACACGAACCCGACCACCATGGCCAGGACCAGCGCCAGCGCCGCCTTGAGCAGCCGGTTGCGCAGCTCACGGAGGTGACTGATGAGCGGCATCCGGCCATCCGGGCCGGCCTGCCGCGATGCCTCGAGCACGCGGGAACCGGCCACGCGTGCCCCCAGCACCGCCTCGGGTAGCTTCGCCATGTCGGCGTCCCGGTGTCTTCCCCGGCCCTAGCCCGGCTGCTGGGTGCGCTGGGCGGCGTGGGCCCCGGCGACCGGTTCTCCTCGCTCGGCCAGCTGCCGCTGGAGGTCGTCGATCCGCTGCTGAGCCTGCACGTCCAGCAGATCCTGCTGGGCCTGCTGCGCCGCCACCTGCTGCTGAGCCGCCACCTGCTGCTGCGCCGCCAGCTGCTGCTGCGCGGTGACCGCGGGCGCGACCGCCGGCTGGGTGGCCGTCGTCGGCTCGGTCCCATCCTCGTGAAGGTCCTTGACCTCGGCCTTGAGAATGCGCATCGACTTGCCCAGTGAACGGGCCGCGCCGGGAAGCTTGGCCGATCCGAAAAGCACGATGAGCACCACGGCGACGATCAGGATTTTCCACGGGCTGTCGAACAGGTCGCCAATCATGTCTGTCCTTTACGGCGGGACGTTTCCCGCGGTCGGGGCTTCTCAGCCCGAATGAAATGAACCGGCGTCGCTGCGCCACCTACCAAGCCTTCGGTGCCGCGGACCCGCCGGATTGCCCAGCGGGGTCGATTTGAGGACCACCCCGGCAAATCTTCAGCACTCAGTTCTCATGCTGCGCCGGAGGCTGGTCACCGCCGCCCGGATCCGGCTCTTGACCGTACCGGCCGGGATGTTCAGGATCAGGGCCGCCTCGGCGATGGTGTGGCCCTCGTCGAACACCGCCACGATGGCCTGCCGTTGCGGGTCACTGAGCCGGCCGAGGTTCCGGCGCAGGCTCTCCCGGTCGAGACCGTCCTCCACCGCCTCGCTGACCTGGTCCCACGCCACTGAGGCGGCCGCGATCCTCCGCTCGCGGCTGGCGTCAGCAGTGACTGAGCGTACCCGGTCGATGCTGCGCCGGCGGGCGATCATCAGTGCCCAGGCCACCGCGTTGCTCCGGCCCGGATCGAACCGTCCGGCCAGACGCCAGATTTCGGCCAGGACTTCCTGGGTGATCTCCTCGGCCTGGGCCGCGTCCCGGACCAGAGCCAGCGCCAGACGGTAGATCGGCCCGTTGAGCTGCACGTATACCTGATCGAAGGCGCGGTCCTCCCCGCGGGCCACGGCGGCGATGAGCTTGTTCAGATATTCGGGGTCGCGGGGGTCTGAAGCGCCTGCCCGGCCGTCATTTCCGCTCACGCCCGGACATTCGGACCCGCCATCGCTCCGGCTTGGTCAAGAAAAAATCCCGCTCGGCTCCGATCCGTTGATCGTCACGCTCCGAATAACCCGGTAATCATCATCAATCGGGATGGGGACATCGATGTTCGGAAAGAACTACGTGGCGCAGCTGATTGACCGCAGCGCCGAGAATCCCGCCGACCGACGGCGGTTCCTCAAGACCGCCAGCGCGACCGGGCTGGGCGTGGTCGGCGCGGGCCTGCTGGGCGGGGTGGAAGCCACCAGCGCGTCCGCGTCCACCAGCTCCGGCGCGATATCTGACAGCGCGATCCTGAACTTCGCGCTGAACCTGGAGTACCTCGAGGCCGAGTTCTACTCTCACGCCGTCTTCGGCTGCGGCCTGCCAAACAACCTGACCACCGGCAAGGGCAGCCACGGCCGCGTCGAGGGCGGGCACGCCGTCCCGTTCAAGAGCAGTACCGTCCGCCAGTTCGCGACCGAGATCGCCAAGGACGAGTATGACCACGTCCGCTTCCTGCGCGGCGCGCTCGGCGGTGCGGCGGTGGCCCAGCCGGAGATCAACATCAACACCAGCTTCACCGCGGCCGCCACCGCGGCGGGCCTGATCAAGCCGGGGCAGACTTTTGACGTCTACGCCAACGAGAACAACTTCCTGCTCGGCGCGTTCATCTTCGAGGACGTGGGCGTCACCGCGTACAAGGGCGCCGCGCCGCTGATCAGCAACAAGACCTATCTCGGGGCGGCCGCCGGTATCCTCGCCGTCGAGGCCTACCACGCGGCGACCATCCGCACCGAACTGTTCGAGCGCGGGCTGGCCAGCGCGGCCAACGCGATCTCCAACGCGCGGGACAGCCTGGACGGCCCGAGCGACGACGACCAGGGCATCACGATGAACGGCCAGGCCAACATCGTGCCCGCCGACGCCAACAGCATCGCCTTCGGCCGGACCCCCGGCCAGGTCCTCAACGTCGTCTACCTGACGCCCAAGGTGGCCAACTCGGGCGGCTTCTACCCGCACGGCGTCAACGGTCAGCTGCACACCAGCAGCTGACCGGCCACCCGGCCAACCGGACGGCCCGGGTCCGCGATATCTCGCGGCCCCGGGCCAGCCGCGAGGCCTGTCCGACGGAGATGACCGGTGTTCGATCTGTCCCTGCCCAAGCTGCTCATCCTGGCCGTGATCGCGCTGGTGGTGTTCGGCCCCAAGGAGCTGCCCAGCCATGGCCGCCAAGGCCGGCAGCGGCCTGCGCGAGCTCCGGAAGATCGCGGAGGGGGCCAAGACCGACCTGCGCGAGGGCCTCGGCCCCGAGTTCTCCGACTTCGACCTCGACGACCTCAACCCCCGCCGGTTCGTCCAGAAACACCTGCTCAGCGACCTGAGCCAGGAGCACGCGAGCCCCGCCGAGGCCGCCGGCCGCACCCCCGCCGCCACGCTGGCGGCCGGCCAGGAACCGCCCTACGACGCCGAAGCCACCTGATCCCGCCGCCCTAGCCGTGGCCCGCGGCCTCGGACCCGCCGACGATCCGCCCGACCAGCTCTTCCAGCTGATCCAGGTCCGACGAGCTCAACGCCGCGAACCCGGGCGGCGGCTCCCGCAGGATGCTCAGCATCCGCCCGGCCGCTTCCTTGCCCGCCGGGGTCAGCTCGACCTGCTTGCGGCGGCGGTCGGCCGGGTCCGGGTGCCGCTCGACCAGGCCGCGTTCTTCCAGGGTGTCGACGATGAGGGTGGCGTAGGGGGCGTCCACCCCCAGCGCCTCGGCCAGGCCGCTCAGCGACAGCGGCGTCTCGGCCAGCTGGAGCAGGGCCTTGACCCGGCCACTGCCGCGGCCCAGGTTGAGGGCGTCCCGCATCAGCTGCGGCGACGGATAGCTGGCCGCCAGCTCGCGCAGGGCCAGCCAGACCCGGCTGGCCTGATCGTCACGCGGCGTCGACTGCGCCATGAGCCCCCTCCTCCCGTACCGCCGGGCCCGGCACCCCGTCAGCAGCTTCGCTGGCCAGGATCTCACGTACCCGCTGCGCCGTCGCGGATGCGCGCGGCCCGGTGGAAACGAACCCCAGCACCACGATGCCCAGCCCGCACGCGGCCAGCACGGCCCAGGCCGCGTGGCTGGCCGCGGCCAGGCCGGCGTTGGACGCCCCGGCCACCAGCGAGCCGGTGATGGCCACGCCCAGGGCCGAGCCGGCCTGGCGGCTGGCCGAGGCCACCGAGGCCGCCACCCCGGCCTGGCTGTTCGGCATCCCCGATACGGCGGCGTTGGAGATCGGGGCGTTGACCAGCCCGAACCCGAGCCCGAAGATCACGTAAACGAAAAGCAGCCAGGGCACCGGGGTGCCGTCGCTGAGCCGGATCAGCAGCAGCGAGGCGGCCATGATGGCCAGCCCGGCCAGCACCAGCGGCAGGCGCGGGCCACGCGAGCCGACCAGCCGCCCCGACACCGGGGCGAACAGGAAGATCAGCACGGCCATGGGCAGCGTCAGCAGGCCCGCGTGCAGCGCGCTGAACCCCCGGGTGTCCTGCAGGTACAAGGTGTTGAGGAACAGGAA
Source organism: uncultured Actinomycetes bacterium (assembly GCA_963828445.1). Classification (GTDB taxonomy): domain Bacteria; phylum Actinomycetota; class Actinomycetes; order Streptosporangiales; family Streptosporangiaceae; genus Bog-532. The sequence continues at coordinate 149,298 of CAWHFP010000008.1, read as the reverse complement.
GCCGCCCAGCACGCCGAACGCCAGCACCGCGATCACGCTGGCCCCGCTGAACGGCACGCTGCGGAAGAAGCGCACCTCGAGCAGCGGCTGGAACCGCCGCGACTCGACCCGGACCAGCGCCACCGCGGCCACCACCGCCACCACGAACATGGCCACGATCAGCGGCGAGCCCCACCCGGCCGACGGGCCCTCGATCACCCCGTAGGTCAGGCTGGCCAGCAGCGCGATGACCAGCCCCTGCCCCCACGGGTCAAAGCGCCGGGGCGTCCCGGCCCGCGACTCGGGCACGAACAGCTTGGTCAAGACGATGGCGGCGGCCCCGATCGGGATGTTGATCCAGAAGATGGCCCGCCAGCTGACGTCGCTGACCAGCAGGCCGCCGATCACCGGGCCCAGGGCCAGGCTGATCCCGAACACCGCGCCCCACACGCCCATGGCCCGGGCCCGGGCCCGCGGCTCGGTGAACGTGTTGCTGATGATGGACAGCGCGACCGGGTTGAGCATCGACCCACCCAGCGCCTGCACCCCGCGGAAGACCACCAGCGCCGTGATGTTCCAGGCCAGGCTGCACAGCAGCGACCCGAGGGTGAACATCACCAGCCCGATCTGGAACACCCGGCGCCGGCCGAACCGGTCCGCCATCGATCCCGAAGCCATCAGCAGGCTGCCGATGACCAGCGTGTACGTGTCGACCGACCACTGCAGGCCGCTCAGGGAGGCGTGCAGCCCGCGCCGGATCGCGGGCAGCGCCACGTTGACGATGGTCGCGTCGGTGCCCACGATCAGCAGGCTCATGCAGCAGATGGCCAGGATCAGCCACGGCCGGCGATGGCTGGCATTCATGCGAGAAGCACCGGCCCGGAACCCAGACTACTTACATTCATATATCTATTATACATATGTAAGGTTGGTGGGCGGCCCTTCCGGCGCAGCCCTGAGTCCCGGGCCCGCCCGCTCCCGGGCGTCCGGCGATCAAGGCTGGCAAGATGACTCCATGACCCTGACCATGGACTTCTCGGAACTGGTGGACGGCCATCACCGGACCGAGATCGAGCGGCTCTGCGACGCCATGGAAGCGGCCTACCAGGCGGGCCACTACCCGAAGCTGACCGTGGAACGGCCCTGGTCAGCCCACAATCGCGTGCTCGAGGGCGAGTTCGCGGCCCCGGACGCCATCCGCTGGTACCTGGAGCGGGAACTGGGCCGGCTGGCGGGCAAGGGGGCCCGGATCTCGGTCTGCCGGGGCCGGAAGGTCATCGACCTGCGCGACCCCAGGATCGGGCCGGCCGTGGACGAGACCCGCCGCGACCTGCGGCGCAAGAAGCTGTTCCTGTTCAGCCCGGAGCGGATGGCCCTGTCCATCGACCGGCTCCAGCACTACACCGGGACCCCGGCCGAGAGCTTCCAGCGCTACGTGCTGCTGACCAACTACTCCTGGCACGTGGAGGAGTTCCGGCGGGCGCTGCCCGGCTGCGTCGGCCCCGACGCCGATGGCCGCCAGATGCCCGCCTGGCACCACCAGCGACCGGGCCGGGCCGGGGTCAGCATGGTCAACATCGGCGTCGGCCCGTCCAACGCCAAGACCATCACCGACCACCTGGCCGTGCTCCGGCCCGACCTGGTCCTGATGATCGGGCACTGCGCGGGCCTGCGTAACCACCAGGAGGTCGGCGACCTGGTCCTGGCCTCGGCCTACATGCGCGACGACCACGTGCTGGACGACATGCTCCCGCTGAGCGTGCCGGTGATCTCCAACTACGCCCTGAACAACCTGCTGCTCGGCGAGCTGCTGGAGCGGGGCCTGCGCAGCCGGATGGGCATCGTGTTCACCACCGCCAACCGGAACTGGGAGCTGCAGCTGTCCGCGGTCGAGGACTGGCTGAACGTCTCCCGGGCCCTGGCCGTGGACATGGAGTCGGCCACGGTGGCCGCCAACGGGTTCCGCTACCGGGTCCCGACCGCCACCCTGCTCGCGGTCAGCGACAAGCCCCTGCACGCGCTGCCCAAGCTGAACTCGGATGCGCAGGCGTTCTACACCGCCAGCCGCCAGCAGCACGTCGAGGTGGCCATCGCCGTCACCGACAAGGTCCGGCGGCTGTACCCGGGCGGCCTCCCCACCGCCGATCTCCGCTCACCCGACGAGCCCTTGTTCGGCCACATGCCCGACGAGGCTCCCTGACCCCGGCCTCCCGGCCTGCCCGCGCCCTTGATCACCTCGAGGCGGGTTGCACGACCGGTGGCCATGCATTGTAGAAAGCGGCGCCGCCGTAGAGCACGCCGCTGTCCCCGTTGATCACTAGGCCTCCCATGTTCGGCCCGTACACCTCGTGGGTCACCCAGTAACTCGCGGTGAAGCCGCCGAACTGCTGGCTGTGGTCTTCCAGCCCGATGCGGATGAAGTTCTCCTGGCCGTAGTCGGCCAGCGGCTCGACGTCGCCCGCCTGGGTGCTGGCCTGGTCCGAGGGAGCCGACGTGATCACCTCGGCCGAGGAGTTGAGGCAGGTCGTGGCGGCGCAGGCCTTCTTGACCGAGAAGCCCTGGCCGGTCGTCACGTCGCTCAGGTTGAAGGCGTAGGGATCCGGGGCGCCCGCCGTGTACATGATGTCCGCGTTGATGGCGTCACCGGGCTGCACGGTCGCCGCCGCGGTCTGCGCTTGCGGGTATGTCTCCCACCAGGCGAAGTAGGACGCGGTCCCGTTCACGCACTGCGCCGTCACCCCCTCGCCTTCGAGGCTGCTGCTGGCGGCGAGGTTGTAGCCCGCTCCGTCCAGGCCGATCCAGTGGCTGACCGACCCGTTCGGGGTCGCCGTGCAGTTGACCGACGGCACGGTGAAGTCCGCGTAGACCTGGGGAAAGCTGGCCCCCGACCAGCTCCCGGTGGCGACGTAGCCGGTCCAGTTCTGATCGGGCACCGGCTCGCCGGGCACGAGGGACATCTCCCCGGGGATGAGTGGTCTCCTTCCGGGCCGGGCCGGGCCGGCACCGCACCTGCCCTCGCCGCCAGTGTGGGCACCGGGGTTAGCGCAGGACTGGCACCCGGCTAGCACGAGCGGCGGTCCCGCGCCCGCGCCCGCCGGCTGGCTAACGGTGAATTGGAGCGGATTGTTCGACTGTCTGTGCGGGCACAAAGTAGAATCTTGTTTCGTACGCGTTTGGCACGTAACGGGGGTTACAGGAGGTGCCAACGGTGACGCGGATGACTTTTGGCTTAATAGGACCGCTCTTCGCGCGGGCCAACGGGGACGATCTGCCGATCCAGGCCGGCAAGCAGCGGGCGCTGCTGGCCATGCTGTTGCTCAACGCGGGCCAGGTGGTGTCCGTCGATGAGCTGGCCGAATGCCTGTGGGGATCCCGGCCGCCTGCGTCGGCGCGGGTGAGCATCCAGAACTACGTCAAGCGACTGCGCCAGGCGCTGGCCCGGGCCGGCTGCCCGCTGATCATCACCCGGGCGGGCGGGTATCTGATCACGGCCGACGACGCCGATATCGACGTGTGGTGCTTCGGGGCCCGGCTGGGTGAGGCGAGGGCCGCCGCCCTGGGCGGATGCTGGGAAACCGCCGCCGCCAAAGCGGCCGCCGCTCTGGCCCTCTGGCGGGGCGAGCCACTGGTGGACGCGGGATCAGATCTGCTCGCGCAGCGGGAGGTGCCCCGGCTGACCGAAATGCACTTGCAGGCGCTGGAGACGTCTTTCGATGCCGGCCTCCGGCTGGGCCGCCACGCGGACGCGATCTCGGAACTGCGTCGGCTTACCCGGGTTCACCCGTTGCGGGAGCGGATGCATGCTCTGCTGATGCTGGCCCTGTACCAGGACGGCCAGCAGGCGGCCGCCCTGGCTTGTTATCGGGCTGCACGCGAGGTGCTGATCAGTGAAGCCGGAGTAGAGCCAGGCGCGGAGCTGACATCGCTCCATCAGCGGATCCTGGCCGCAGATCCACTGCTGGACATGGTCCCGGAGAAGAATGACGGCGCGCTGGTAGCTGGCACGGGCCGCCTGTACCCGGCCCCGGCGCTGACCCCCCGCCAGCTGCCCAGTGGTATCGCTCACTTCGCGGGCCGGGCCGCGGAAATGCGGGCCCTGGACAGCTTGCTGACTGGGAGCCCTGGCCGGGAGTATCCGCTGATCATCGCGATCAGCGGTACGGCCGGGGTGGGCAAGACCGCGTTCGCCGTGCAGTGGGCTCACCGGGTGGCCGAGCGGTTTCCCGATGGCCAGCTCTACGTGAACCTGCACGGCTTTTCGGCGGCTGGGAGGCGGATGACCGAAGGCGAAGCCCTCTCCGGTTTCCTCGCCGCGCTGCGGGTTCCGCGCGAGTTGTGGCCCGCCGACGTGGCTGGCCAGGCTGCCCTGTTCCGTAGCCTGCTGGCCGGGCAGCGGATGCTCATCCTGATCGACAACGCCCGCGATTCTGAGGATGTCCGGCCCCTGCTGCCCGCCGCGGCCGGCTGCCTGACCCTGGTCACCAGCCGCGACCAGCTCACCGGCTTGGTCACCGCCGAGGGCGCCCTGCCGCTGACGCTCGGCGTCCTCCGGCCACCCGAGGCCCGGGAACTGCTTGCGGGCCGGATGGGCCGTGACCGTGTGGCGGGAGCTCCGCAGGCCGTCGATGAGCTGATCGAGTCCTGCGCCCGGCTCCCGCTCGCGCTCAACGTGGTCGCGGCCCGCGCGACCTGCCATCCCGGCTTGCCGCTGGCTGGCCTCCTGGCTGAGTTGCGCGGAACGTCCCGCCAGCTCGACGCGCTGGCCACCGGTGACGCCGCGACCAGCGTACGGACCGTGCTGTCATGGTCCTATCAGAGCCTGACCCCGGCCGGGCAGCGGATGTTCCGGCGGCTCGGCTTCCATCCTGGCCCGAGCTTCACCCGTGAAGCAGCCGCGAGCCTCATCGGCCTGGCCCCCGGACCGGCCGCGTCCCTGCTGGACGAGCTGACCGGCGCACACCTGCTCACCAGGCTCGGCCCCAGCCGCTTCACTTTCCACGACCTGCTCCGGGCCTACGCTCGCGAGCTGGCCGAATCCAGCGAAGAGGATGCCTGGCCGATGTACGGCTCTGGCTGGTCTTCTCGACCACTACCTGGCCGTCGCCGCGGCTGCGATGGACGCCCTGGCCCCCGCCGAACGGCATCGCCGGCCCGTGCTGTCGGCGTCCGTCCCACTGGTTCCGCCCATGCCCGACGCGACTGCGGCCCGGGCCTGGCTGGATACTGAACGGGCCACGCTGGTGGCCCTGCCCGCTCTGGCGGCCGCTGAGGGCTTCCCCGGCCACGCCATCCGGCTCGCGGCTATCTTGTTCCGCTACTTCGACAGCGGCGGCCATCACCAGGATGCCGTGACCGTTCACACCGTGGCGCTGGCGGCCGCCCAGAAGACCGGCGACCTGCCCGCGCAGGCGTCGGCCCTGCTGAGGCTGGGCGGCGGAGGCTGGCGGCTGGGCCGTTTCGACGAGGCAACCGCCCACCTGGAGGAATCGCTGGCCCTGTTCGGGCGGGCCGGTGACCAGATCGGGCAGGCTCGTGCGCTCAGCAATCTCGGGGTGATCGACTCGTGCCGCGGCCATTACGGCCGGGCGGCCGAACGGCAGCGGGCCGCGCTGGGCATCTTCCGCCTGGCCGGCGAGTGCCTCGGCCAGGCGCGGGCCCTGGAAAGCCTGGGCATCGCCTTGTTCCAGCAGGGGTTTCCAGAGCTGGCCACCCGCCATCAGCGGGAAGCCCTGGCCATGTACCGGCAGCTGGGGGAGCGGCACGGCGAGGCTACGGTGCTTGACAGCCTCGGCGTCGCCGAGTGGCACCGGAGACGGTACACCGAGGCGGCCACGTTCCTCACCGAAGCGGTCGCGGTCTACGACCAGGCTGGCGACCACCTTGGCCAGGCGCACGCCCTGACCAACCTGGGTGCGGTCGAGTGCTGGCGGGGGCGGTACACCCAGGCCGTGACGCATCTCCGGGCGGCCATTGCCCGGTTCCGCGAGATCGGTGATCGGGCGGGCGAGGCGGGCGCGCTCAACGCCTGCGGCGTAGTGCTGTCAGCGGCGGGCCAACCCGGGCCGGCCTCTGTGGTCTACCGCGACGCCTTGCAGATGGCCATCCGGGTCGATGACCGCGACCAGCAAGCCTGCGCTCATCGCGGGCTGGGTGACTCCCTGGCCGCCGTCGGCGATGGGGAACAGGCCCGCTGCCAGTGGCGGCTGGCACTGGCCATGCAGGCCAGCCTCGGTACCCCGGAAGCCGAGCAGCTGAACGCCCGGCTGAGCGAACCGGAACAACCCAAGGCAGCTTCCGGTCTTCCGGCGTAGAGCCCCGGCCTGGTCATGGACCGGGCGAGCTGGTTGCCGGTGGTGCGCTGGTGGCACCGAGGGCAGCCGGGGGCGTTGACCAGGGCTCGGGCCTCGAAGTGGGTATCCCGGGCCCCGGCAGCGCTGACGTTCCCGGCGAAGGCATGGCCGTGGGGAAGGCCGGCGCGGTCCTCGGGGCGTGGCCCGCGGTGCCGCGGCGGGGCTGCTGCGCACGGGTTGCGGACGGCCCGCGCCCGGGATCGAAGCCGGAGTGCTCGCGGCCAGGATCGGCCAGGGCACGGCCGGAGCCGATGACCTGAGCGAGCCGCGTTGGCTGGGCGGGTCGCGCCGGGCCGCCGGCGTCGGGCTGCGATCCGCGGAAAGCTTGTGCCTCGGCTGCCCGGTCGGGATCCCAGCATGCCGCAGTCCGGAGGGCAGCACGAGCATCGCCGTGGCCGCGCCGCCGGCCAGGATCACGGCCACGCCCACCGCCAGAAGAGGCCAGATCCCCTGCCTGCCCGGCCGGTCTTCGGGCCGGTCCTCATCGGGCCCAGGAGCGGAGTCCTCGATCGTGCCGAGATCCAGTGACATGGCAGCCCTTCAAGAACCTGGTGTAGCGGACGGTGCCGGCGAAGTGGCGGGCAGTGTCGGCGGGCTCGGCTTGGTCGGCAGCGTCGTTGACGCGGAAGGCACGGCAGCATGGCCCGCCGATGACGCGGTAGCCGAGGACGACGGCTTGATGGTGACCCCCGGCGCGGACGTTGGGAACGCCGGTATCGGCCCCCGGTGGGCCGGGACGCCTGGTGGCGCAGAGCCGGGCGGGGGCATGGTGCCGGCCGCCGTCGAGTTCTGTGCATCCGGGGCCGGAGCCGGTCTGGCCGCTCTCCGGCCCGGCATCAGGCCTGCCCGCCCCGGCAACGGCAGGCCCGGCGGAGTCGTCGACGGACCCGGCCCCTGGCGCCGATCACCCTGGGTGGCGGTGGCCCCGGTCCGGACCACGGCGGCCCCGTGCCCCGGCTGCCCGGTCAGCGATCCAGCGGGCCGCAGCGCCGAGGGCAGTACGAGCACCGCCACGGCCGAGGCGCCGGCCAGTATCAAGGCCACGCCCACCGCCACGAGACACCATCCCGCACGCCGACCGGGTGGCCGGTCTCCGGGCCGGTGCTCATCCGGCCCGTGAGCGGCGTGCTCGATCGTGCTGAGATCCAGTGACATGGCAGACCCCATCGTGGTGATGCGTCCATGGTCGGATCCGCGGCTAGGACATCGCTAGCACGCCGCTAGCACGCACCCGCAGGCCGTTGACGGCGACCGGAACCGAGCCATTGACTGAGCCCGGCATGCGCGTGAGCGATGTCACCGGCCGTGGAAGGCAGGAAGCAGATGAGTCGTACCGTATGGCTCCGGCTGGTCCTGGCCGCCCTGGCCGCCCTGGCCCTGGCCGCGGGAGGAGCGGCCGCCGCCGCCGTGGCCCCGGCCGCGGCGTCCGCGCCGGTCGCCGAACCCGCCTGCGCCAATGCCATCGGCCCGGACCGGGCGGTCTGTGCGCTCGCGACGTCCGCGCCCGCCGCGAGTTCCGGGTCGCGGACGGCCGCCTGGGCGCCCCGAGACCGGCCGTATGGCCGGCGCGGCGGCGACCCCCGCTGCCTGCGCCGCGGCCTGCGGCAGCCCAACCGGGTACGGCCCGCCGCAGCTTCAAGGCGCTTATCAGCTGCCGTCGGCTACGTCGGGATCGGGGATGCTCGTTGCCGTGGTGGCCCCCTACAGCGACGCCAACGCGGAGAACGATCTGTGCGTCTACCGCGCCCAGTACGGGCTGGCCCCCTGCACCACCGCGGACAAGTGTTTCCAGCAGGTGGCCGAGACCGGCACCGACCCGCCGGAGGACCTGACCTGGAGCCTGAATACCTCCAGCCAGCTGGACATGATCTCGGCCACCTGCCCGAACTGCCGCGTCCTGCTGGTCCAGACGGCCAGCGCGTCCATCGCGGACATCGGCTGGGGCGTCGACCAGGCGGTCCAGCTGGGAGCCGGCGTGGTCACGGTCGGGGTCGCGCAACCGGAGAACTCCGCCGACACCTCGGCCGACAGCTCCTACTTCGATCACCCGGGCGTGGTCATCACCGCGGCTGCGGGCGGCAACGGCGACGGGGTCGGTTATCCGGCCGCCTCACCCGGGGTGGTGGCCGTCGGTGGCACCACCCTGATTCCAGCCACCCTGACTCCAGCCACCTGCTCCGGCAGCAGCCGCTGCTGGACCGAGACCGTCTGGAACGACAGCGCCGACGATCCGCCTGGCGGCGCCACCGGGTCCGGGTGCTCGCAGTATGAGCCGAAACCGTCCTGGCAGCAGGACACCGGCTGTGCCCGCCGGACCGACAACGACCTGTCCGCCGACGCCGATCCAAATACCGGCGTGGCCGTCTACGACAGTGACGGCGAGGGCGGCTGGCAGGGCGGCTCCGGAATCGGTGGCACCACCGTGGCCGCCGCGATCATCGCCGGCGCCTACGCCCTGGACGGCCCGTCGTCCGGCTCCCCGGCCGCGTACCCCTACCAGTACGGCCACCCGGTCAGCATCAACGACGTGACCTCGGGTGATGACCTGCCGTCCGGCGGCACCTGCCCCTGGTCGTCCGCGTATCTGTGCACGGCCGGGCCGGGCTACGACGGCCCCAGCGGGCTGGGCACCCCGGCCGGCCCGCTCGCCCTGTCCAGCCACGACGGCCTGCCCGGTGTCATCCACTCCGCGAAGTTCGGCCTGTGCCTGGACAACCAGGACGGGACCCTGGCCGACTCCAACCCGGTCGACATCAATACCTGCGCCGGGGGCTTCGACTCCCAGCAGTGGATCGGCGAGCCGGACGGGACCATTCATCTGCTGTCGTCCAAGGGCACCCCGCTGACCTGGTGCCTGGACGTCTACCACTCCGGCACCGCCGACAGCACCAAGGTCGACATCTACAACTGCAACGGCAGTGGTTCCGAGCAGTGGGTCGCCGAGGCCGACGGCAACTACATCAACCCCGAATCCGGTCGCTGCCTGGACGACCCGAACGGATCGACCACCGTCGGCACCCAACTGGAGATCCGCAGTTGCGGCAACTTCGCATCCCAGGAGTGGGCCCTGCCCTACACCCGGCCCGCCTCCCAGGGTGATATCACCGCCCAGGACACCCAGCTCTGCCTAGACAACTTCGAGAGCCGTCTCAAAGACCGCAACACGATCGACACCCACGCCTGCGACGACGACGTCCCCGACTCCCAAGCCTCCCAGGACTGGATCGTCGAAGCCGATGGTTCCATTCGCCTGCAGAACACCTGGTGCCTCGACGTCGCCTACTCCGGCAACACCGCCGGCAGCCCCGTCGACCTGTTCAACTGCAACGGCAGCGACTCCCAGCAGTGGCGCCAGCTCTCCGACGGCGCCCTCCTCAACCCCGAGTCCGGCCTCTGCCTGGCCGACTCGGCCACCCCCGGCGCCCAGCTCGAACTGCAGACGTGCGACCAGGCCCCCGACCAGTCCTGGACCCTCCCGGCCCCGCCGGTCATCTAGACACTCTTTCGAACATCACCTGTTATCGTCAGCAACTGCGAGACCGGGGGACTGCAGACTTGCCGGGGCGAGGCTGATGAGAGCAGTCATCTGCGACAGGTACGGACCGCCCGAGGTCCTGCGGCTGGAAGAAGTCGCCAGCGGCCGGTACCCAAGCCGGACGAGGTCCTGGTCAGGATCCACGCCACGACCGTCAACCGGACGGACTGCGGAGTCCGCGCGGGTGAGCCGTTCATAAGCCGCCTGGTCAGCGGTCTCCGGCGGCCGAAGTGGAAAATCCTGGGGACCGAGCTGGCAGGCACGGTCGAGGCGACCGGTGCCGCCGTCACCCGGTTCGCGGTGGGTGACGAGGTCTTCGGCGTCAACGTGTGGCGGTTCGGCGCGCACGCTGAGTTCGTGTGCATGCCGGAGGGCGGGCCGCTGGCGCGCAAGCCGATCGGCGTGAGCTTCGAGGAGGCCGCGGCGGTGTGTGACGGGGCGATCCTGGCCCTCGGCTGCCTGCGGCCGGCGGACGTACGGAAAGGCCGGAGCGTCCTCATCTACGGCGCGTCCGGCTCCATCGGGACCGCGGCCGTTCAGCTCGCCAGGTACTTCGGGGCCAGCGTCACCGCGGTCTGCGACGCCAAGAACGCTGAGTTCGTCGGTTCGATCGGAGCCGGCCAGGTCATCGACTACACGCGGGACGACTTCACCAGGAACGGCCAGACCTACGACGTCATCTTCGACGCCGTCGGCATGCAATCATTCGGGCGCTGCCGGGGCTCGCTCAAACCGGGCGGCGCATACCTGGCGACCGACCATCTGCGGAACGTGCCGCTGGCCCTGTGGACCTCCCGGTTCGCGGACAAGAAAGTAGTCTTCCCGATCCCTCCCCGCTACACGAAGCAGGACGTCGTGTTCCTCAGCCAGCTCATCGAGAACGGAAAGTACCGCGCGGTCATAGACCGCCGCTACCCCTTGGAGGACACAATCGACGCGACCAGATACGTCCAGACCAAACAAAAGACCGGCAACGTCGTCCTAACCGTCGGTACCTAGCCGACGTCCCCGCCCCGCCGACCGAGCCGGGCCTCGCAGCCGATGAGCAGTGCGCCAGCTCTCCGACGGTGCCCTCCTCAACCCGAGTCCAACCTGCACCTGTCCGACGGAGATACACCAGGCTTCCAGCCGGAACTCCAAGCCTGCGACCAGACCCCGACCAGTTCCTGGTCCCCTCTCAATCCCACCGCTCATCCGACGGACTGCCGAATCCGCGAGTTTAGTGCTTATTGCCCGCGGCGTTCTCGGATCGAAAGATTCAGGACGAATTATTCCTTGCTTCTTCACGTCATGAAGCAGTGGCCGGGCTTCCGTGTTACTTATCAGATGGTTGTTTTCTGGGAAGCTCGCTAACGTGCATCGTTCAAGGAAGTCAGGTAGTCAAAGTGCTCGACCGATGAACCGCGAAGGCGGTTTCGCGATATCTGGGTCACGTCGTCTAGGACGTCGCCGGGAACTCGGCCGATCTCAGCAAGTTCCGCGAGTGCATGAAGTTGAGCCTCCTGTGCCGCGTCATTGGACTCCACGGTCGCAAGCCATAGCAGAACGCGCGCAACGACCCATGCTTGCATCTCGTCGAATGCTTGCGGCCAGTCCGTGACTCTGTCGGCAGTGCAGTCCCGTATTTCTGCTGACGCAGACGTCAAGTTTTTCAACAGGCTAAGGACTTGATTGGTGTCGTAGCCCATTAAATTCACCGGGTCCACGGTGGTGGCACCCCGAATGGCCATGGGATGTGTGTTGCGTTCGCTGCATCGGGATCGTAATTCGAGCTGTTTGGATTATGAACATTCCTAGGATAGAGATTTCCTTCATTATCCATATAGCGTGCGCCCACCTGTATACGGTATGTGATGCCCTGTGCTGAATTCGAGCCGGGAGGGGCTGTTCCATCGGGTCCGTGAACTCGGAAGCGAACAGTCTGTCCCTCCTCGTTGATCCATTTGTACTCAATACCGACTTGAGAGCCTCCGTCCGGATGCGGTGTCAGTATGCGTTGTGAGGCGCCCGTAGGAACCGTAGCAAGCGGGTCTTCCAGAGTCGGTGCGGCCTCCGCGCCGAGGAGATCCCCGGCGCGGAGTGCGTCGGCGATGTCGGCGCCCGGTATGGCAAATGCCGCTATGGAGATGGCATCGCTGTCGAGCCCCATCTCGTAGGCGTACGCGCCGTCGGGTGCCATGCCGGTGAAGCCGTCCCACCAGCTGTCCCACTTGCCGGCCAAGTTGAGGCTGAAACCGGAGTTCTCTCCGGCAGGGCTGTCGTTCCAGAGCCCGTCGATCCCGCGTAGGACAGAGTCAACAAAGCCGCCATCCACCGCGTCAGAGGTGCAGTTGCGACACGTGTCCTTGTCCCCACTGCCATTGCTGGGAGGATCGGACGGGTTGTACCACGCCCCACCTGCGGCCGGAGGCAGGTTAGGTGCGGGACCACCGCTCACCGAGGAGTGGCCGCGGCTGACGGAGACGCCGCCACCGCAGTAGCCACCCCCGTTGCAGAACATCTGCCCGCTCGGGTCCGAGTCCGTGGCCGGGCTGTCCGAGGCGTACGCATAGGCGTTGAGGTCCTGCGGGTCGTCCGGCGAGATCAGCGAGTCCGGCGAGACGAACGCCGCGGTCTCCGGGTTGTACTCCCGCGCCCCCAAATTGGTCAGCCCAGTCGAGGCATCGGCCGTCCCGCCCACGAATCCCCGGGTCCCCGGCCACGACGAGGGCGCCGACCCAATCGAATTCCCGTACGGGTCGTAGTACCGGCGGGTGACGGCCAGGCTGGAATAGTCGATGGCGACGGTGTCGGTGCCCTGCTGATCGCCGGTCAGGTACTGGACGTCGCCGTTGGAGGTGCGGGCCGCGACGGTGAGGCCGCCGACGGAGTAGTAGCGGGTGCCGGACAGCTGGCCGGTGGACGTGTTGAGCACCAGCTGCTCGTCGGGCAGGTACAGGGTCTCGCGTGCCGGGGTCGGTCTGCAGCAGCAGGTTGCCGCCGGCGTCGTAGACGTAACCGGTGGTCCCGCCGTTCGCCGTGCTGATCGACGTCAGCTGGCCGGCGTCGTTCCAGTTCAGGTTCTGGGTGGCGCCGGCCGATGGGGTGATCGACGTGGTGTCGCCGTCAGCGTTGTAGCTGTAGCCGGTCGTCGTCGTCCCGGACGGCGCCGCGACCTGCTGGGACGTCACCGCGTGCGGCTGGGCGGACCCGGCCGGCGGGTAGGAGTTGGTCGTGGTCGTGGCCGCCCCGGACGGCGGGGTGGACGTCTCCGAGGTCAGGTCGTTCTGGTCGTTGTACTGGTACGACTCCCAGTACGGGGCGGCGCCCCCCTCGGCCGGTTGCGACGGGGTGCTGGCGCACCCGGCGTTGCCCTGGGACCACGCCTGGGCCAGCCGGCCCAGGTAGTCGTACTGGAAGCACTGCACCTGGCTCGGGCCGTTGGCGGGAGTGTCGGACTCGGAGGTGAAGTTCCCGTCGTTGTCGTAGCCGTACGAGGTGGCGTCGACGGTCTGCGGGGTCGTGCCCGCCTGCACCTCGCTGCTGGTCAGCCGGTTGGTCTCCTGGTCGTAGGCGTCCTTGATCCACACTGGTTCGTTGGTGGTGCCGAGGGCGTACTGCTGCGGCTGGCCCAGCTCGGTGTAGGACAGCGAGGCGACGTAGAACCACAGCGACGATCCCAGGCTGACCGGGTCGCTGGCGGTGTCGTAGCCGTACTGCACGGTCTCGGCGGGCAGGCCGGCCGCGGCGGTGTCGGAGTAGGACGACGGCAGGTCGCCGTAGGCGTTGTACGAGTCGCCCTGCTTGTAGGTTCCGGCCAGGGCGCCCGCCGAAGCCGGGACGACGGTTTCCGTGCCGGTCGGCAGCCCGTAGCTGTCGTAGCCGAGCACCCCCTCGGTGTAGGCCGAGCCGCTGGTGCCGCCCACGTAGCTGGTCGAGGACGTGGGCTGGCCCTTGGCCAGGGTGTCGTAGGCCCACGAGGCCAGCTCGTCGGCGCCGGATTCGGCGGCGCCGCCGCTGGTGTCGTATTCGGCGGTTTTCCGCCCGTCGGCGTCGTAGGTGTAGCTGACCTGCTTGCTGCGGGCATCGGTCGTGCTCAGCAGCTGGCCGGCCGGGTCGTAGTTGCTGGTGGAGGTGCCGGTGTCCGGGTCGGACGCGGAGATCTGGTCCCCGGTCAGGTTGTACTGGTATCCCCACTTGTTACCGGCCGCGTCGGTGATGGCGGCCAGCTGGCGAGCGGGCGTGTACGTGTACCGGGTCTGGTCGTAGTCCGAGCTGGCGTCGGATGGGCTGGCCGGGACGCCGGAGTGGTACTGGTCGATGACCGAGGTGTCGCCCTCGCCGTCGGTGAAGGTGGTCTGGGCCGTCCCGCCCGACGGGGGCACCACGGTGGTGTAGTCGCCGCCGTAGCTGGTGTCGGTCTCCCAGGTCTCGGCGGCGAACTTGTAGGAGATCTGCTTGGTGATCCGCCCGTCGCCGTCGTAGACGTAGCCAGTCTGCGAGGGGACCTGGTCGTCCGGCGCGGTCAGGATGGCGTCGCTGGGAGCGCCGCTGATGTAGTAGGCGTTGGAGACCAGGTCCTGCCAGCCGTCGGAGTTGTAGGCGGTGTCGGTGACGTCGCTGCCGCCGTCCGGGGTCTCGGCCTGGGTTTCGACGGTGCGGCCCAGCGAGTCGTACAGCGTCTCGGTGGGCAGGTAGCCGCCGGTGTCGGTGATGGTGTTGGTGGTCACCATCGAGGGCTTGGTGTTGCTCACCGTGTAGCTGAAGGTCTCGTCCGCGGGCACGGTGTGCTCCGGATGCCCGGGCTTCCACACCCCGGTCAGCCGGCCCAGCGCGTCGTAGGTCTCGCTCGTGACCCACTTGGCCGGGTTGGTCACGGTCAGCGGCAGGTCGCGCGCGGGGTCGTAGGCCGTGGTGGTGACCAGCCCCACGGGGTCGGTCACGGCCACCGTGGTCGGCTCGGCGCCGGTCGCCGGAGTGTAGCTGGTCTTCGTGGTCCGGTTGTCGGCGTCCGCGGACGTCAGCTTCCGGCCGTACTCGTCGTAGGTCGCGGTCGACTGGGTGGTGAACACCGGGGTGGCGCCGCTGTACGACGTGGCCAGGCGGGTCATGGTGACGTCGCCCGCGGACGGCGCGGCGCCCAGCGTGGTGGAGCTGTCGTAGTACGTCTGGGTGTCGGAGACCGCGTCGGCCGGCAGGCTGACGGTGGTGCCGCACGGCACGGACACCACCGTCACCTCGGCGGGCAGGTCAAGCAGCCAGTGCCGAGGTGCTGGTGGCGTAACTGGTGGTGGTGCAGGTGTCTTCGGACGCGTTCGAGGTGTCGGGGACGCTGGACTCCGTGGTCACGCGCCCGTAGGAATCGTGCGTGTAGGTGGTGTCGGATTCCCGGTTGCCGCCCTGGGCCAGCGCGGTGAACGCCTTGGTTGCCGCGGTTCCGGTCAGGAACGCGCGCAGCGACGGCAGCGGGGCGGGCTGGGCCTGGGTGGCCGTGGCCGTGCTCGTCCACGGCACCGTGACCGTGTCGGTCACCATCGCGCCGCCGGACCCGTCGTAGCTGATTTCCTCGAAGGTCTGCCCCGCGAACTGGTCGGCATCGGTGACCGTCTCGCCACCCTCGGCACTGGTCAGCGACACCGACGTGGTGCCCCCGCCGGACTGGTAGTCGCCGTCCATGCCCTGGAAGTAGGTGTCGGTCTTCTTGGTGGCCGGGTCGGGGGAGGTGCCGGTCCCGGTGGTGACGGTGCGGAACCCGCGCCACTGGTCCCAGGTGCGCTGGGCCGACCGGGTCAGCGTGTCGTCGTCGTAGTGCCAGGCCGCGCCCGAGTAGGTGTACTGGGTGGTCACGGGCTGCCCGCCGCCGACCGTGTCCTGCTCGGTGACCCCGGTCACCACGTACTTGTTGAACCAGTCCTCGATCGGGCTGCTGGCCCCCGGCGGCGTCCAGTAGTCCGGGTAGCACAACGTGGTGTTGGCGTCCGGGGCCGGGAAGTTCCCGGACGTGCACGACGACGGAGCCGAGTCATAAGTGACCGTGGTGACCCCGCCGGTCTCGTTGGTGATGTATTTCATCCGCAGCCGGGTGATGATCGAGTAGCCGTCGTTCAGCTCGGCCGTGGTCTCCACCCGGTTGGCCATCGCCTCGCCGGCGAACGTGACCGGCGGCAGCGACACCGCGGTCCCGTCCTGCCCGGTCCGGGTGATCGAGTCCAGCCACAGCGACCGCGCGGTGGTCGAGTCGCCGGGGTCCGGGTAGTCCTGGGCCAGGGCCCAGGAGTCCACCGGCTCGAGGGTGGCGCCGTTCAGTGACTCGGTGGCGATCGTGGTGAGCCGGTATCTGCTCCAGAACGTCGGCGACTGCACGTCACAGGCCGCGCCCGACGAGCAGGCCAGGTCACCGCTGCCGCTGGCCGGGACGTCCGTGCGGTCGGTGGCGGTGGTGAAGGTGACCTGCGCCGCGGGGGTGGCGCCGTAGACGCTGCCCGCCCGCAGTCCGTATTCGATCTTGCTGAGCGCGCCTGCCTGCGTGTAGGCGGCGCTGGCCGTGGTGCCCTTGTCGGCCGCGTAGTAGTTGGTCTCGGTGTTGTAGAAGAACGCCTCGGCGTCGCCGTGCGAATCGGTGACGTAGTCGAGGTTCCAGCGCCAGGCCTGCGCGCAGTGCGAATCGGCGAAGGTGGCGTTGTAGCAGGGCTGCCCGGACGCGGTCGCGTACACCGGCGCGGTCCAGGCGCTGTTCGTCCCGGGATCACCCGGACGCGTAGCCGGGCAGCTGGTTCAGCCCGAAGTAGTAGCTGGTGCCGTCGGGGTCGGTGACCACCCAGTAGCCGCCGTCGTCGGTGCCGTTGACCGTCCCGGTCTTGTACTGGATGCGGTCGCCGTTGTCCGCCTCGGCGTGCCAGCCGGTGCTGGCGTCGTCGACCAGCGTGGTCTGCTGGCCGCCCAGCGACAGGCTGACGGTCCGGTTCGAGGACCAGCACAGGTCGCCGGTCTGCTCGGTGCTGGGCAGCGACGTCTGCTGCCCGCACGACGGGAAGTCCTGCTCGATGTAGCCGGGCTGGTAGTCCCAGCCGTCCCCGATCCAGGACGCCTGGTTGTTGGTGGCGGACGTCAGCCCGTCCACCGCCTGCGAGCTGTAGCCCAGGCTGACCTGCGGGGCCAGCCCGCCCGGGACCGGTGGCACGCTGATCGGGTAGGAGTAGGTGAACGCGCCGCTGGAGTCGCCCCCGGACCACGCGCCCGCCTCCGACAGCGGGGTCGCCGCGTAACTCCCGGCCGACCCGGACGGTGCGGTGGTCGCCGCCACCGCCACGGCCGGC
The DNA here is from genome assembly GCA_963828445.1 of uncultured Actinomycetes bacterium. Classification (GTDB taxonomy): domain Bacteria; phylum Actinomycetota; class Actinomycetes; order Streptosporangiales; family Streptosporangiaceae; genus Bog-532. Next base: position 132,139 of record CAWHFP010000008.1, on the reverse strand, counting down.
GCCGCGGCGGTGCCCGCGGCCATCCCAGTGGCCGGGAGGGAAAGGTCGGCGCCGAGCCGGGACGTGGTCACGTCGTCGGCGGAGGCCAGTGGCGTCTGAGTCCGGCAGCGGGCCAGCTGCGGCGTGGTCAGCGCGCAGGCCGGCAGCTCCACCAGGTGCAGCCGGGCCCCGAAGTCACCCCCGTCGGCACCCGCGAATGACGCGTAGTCCAGGCTGACGTGCACCCGCCCGCCCGCGGCGCCTCCGGCGCCCGGCCCGCCCGCCGCGTCTCCGGCGCCGGAGACGGTGAAGATCACCCCGCTTACGCCCGCGGCGGTGGCCGCCTTCCGGGACGCCATGGACACCTGGACCTTCCCCGGTGTCACGGCCGACGTGTCCCGCGCGCCGCCCGCCGCCGCCCTCGGATCCGGCGTGGCGGCCGGCCCGGCCCAGACCGGAAGCGTCCCCGCGCGCCCCGACCCTGGCGACGCGCCCGCCCTGGCCCCGGTGCTCTTCCCGCTGCCGCCCGGCGTCCCGGCGCTCAGTGTGGCCGTGGCCGTCCCCGCGGCCGGCCAGCGGACCGTGGTCCGCGGCTCGTCCCGCGGCGCAGGTACGTGCACCGTCCGGGGCTTGACCGCGTGGACCCGGACCGGCTTCTGCGCGGCCAGCGGCCGCAGCCGGGCGGGCGTGTGCGTGCCGCCCGGCGACGGCGCCGCCATCCCGGCGAGCAGCGGCAGCACCATCAGCAGTGCCGTCAGCAGCGCCCCGAAACGCGCGGTCCGGCTGAACCGGTCCGGCCGCCACCCGGGCGAACGCCTAAAAGAAGAAGCCATGATGACGCCCTTTCAGACCGGCGGCCGTCAGGGGACGGCGGGCAGGGGGGATGTGCTGGGCCCGATGCAGGAGGAGGTCGCCGCGTCGGAGGTGGCGGGGGCCAGGGCCGTGTATCCGGACCCGGAGCCGCTGAGGGTGAGGTTGACGCCGTCACCGGCGTTGTCGGCCGCGGCCAGCCCTTCGGGACTGGAGCCGTTGGTGACCGCGGCGTCGAGGTCGGCCCAGCAGTTCCAGGCCACCGGAGCGGAGACGGCGGTGTTCGCGTCCAGCCTGCTGGCGTCCACGGTCGCGCCGGTTCCGGTCGAGCAAGAGTCACCCACGTTGCTGTCCGCGTAGCCCGCGCAGGGCGTGAGCGTGGTCAGGATGACCTGGATCCCGAACGCGTTCAGCTGGGTCTGCAGACCCTGGTAGGCGTCGGCGAGGTTGCCCGCGGCCAGATCGGTGGAGCCGGACGCGTTGCCCGACCCGTCGCGGAGCAGATCCTCCAGTCCCTCGTCGATGATCACCGTGCCGGCGTCCGGCTCGCTGAGCACGTCGCGGTCCAGCCGGGCCAGCAGGCTCACCCCGCCGGTGACCGTGCCGTCGGCCAGCACCTGGTTGGCTTCGACGCCGGCGTCAACCACGCCGGAGCCCGCCGCGAGCCGCTGGGACGCCAGCTGGCCGGCCAGCCGCTCGCTGGGCGCGTCCCCGGCATCGGACAGCGCGCCGGAACTGCCGCCGTCGATCACGTTGTCCCCGGCCACCACCACGGTGGGCGCCCCGGGGCTGGCCGCGGTCGCGGGGGTGGTGACGTCCAGCCCGGTCAGCAGCACGGTCGAACCGGACACGTAGGACCCGGACCCGGTGAACGGGGCGCCGGTGGTGTCCTGGGCCTGCTGGGCCGACCCCGACCCGGCGGCCGCGAACCAGGTCAGTGCGCCACTGGACCAGGAGTTCTCCGGCAGGTAAGGCAGCGACGAGTTCTGGATCCAGAGGCTGACCAGCACGTCCTTGCCCGCGGTGACCGCGAACGGCAGGGTCAGCGGATCCGAGTAGACGTCGCCGCCGGCCGGGATCGTCACCGCGTCCGAGCCGCCGAACGTCAGCGTCGCCGGCGTCTGGGCGGGTATCGCGCCGTAGTAGGCCTGGGCGATGGTGGCCGCCCCGATCTGCAGCGGGCCGGTCTTGTCCCCGGACAGGAAGCCCGGGTCGCTGAGCCGGATCCGGACCTTGGCCGTGCCCGCCGGGGCGCTGATCGTCGGCGAGAGCCCGATCCGCACCGTCTGGTTCCCCCAGGTCCGGCCGCTGGGCGGCCCGAACGCGTCCTCGACCGGGGAGGCGAACGCGCCGGTCCAGGCCTGCCCGGAGGGGGCGGAGACCGGGCTGCCGGCCGCGGCCGGGGTCGCGGTGGTGGTGTTGCGGATCGCCATGCCGAAGATGTGCAGGCCGGGCTGGGCTTCGGTGACCGTGCTCGACCCGCTGCCCGCGACCTGGGCGCTGACCGTGCTGCCCACGTCGGGCAGGTCCACCGCCGAGACCGTGCACGACCCGTTGAGCGGCACCGCGAACGCGTAGATCTTCGCCGTCGTGGCCGAGGCACCGCTGGCCGTGCTCACCTGGGGCACGGTCAGCGCGGCGATGTCCGACGGCCCGGCCTCCCAGTCGGGCACGGTCAGGTCGTATGCCTGCTGGCTCTCGGGGCAGCTGCTGGTGTACTTGACGGTGCCGGACGCGGGCACGCACCCGGACTGGGCCACGTCCAGCGCCACCGCGTCGGTGCACCCGGCCCCGGTAACCGGCACGCCGCCGGGCACGCTGGGGGCGGTGTTGTCGTCGCTCAGGACCCCGCTGTCGGGTACTGCGCTGTCCAGCCCGGGCACCTGGGCGTAGGCGCCGGTGGAGGTGGCCAGGAAGACCAGCGCGCTGCCCTGCCCGCCCGCTGATCCGGTGCCGATCTCCTGGTTGGCGGCGAGCACGTTGTCGGCCCCGCAGGTCCCGAAGCCGGGCACGGTGAACGTGGCCCCGTCCACGGTGACCGGGTGGCTCGCGGTCCAGCCTGCCCCGGTGAGGCTGGCCGCGCTGAACTCGCTGCCGTTCCCGTCGCCGCTGCCGGCGCCGCAGCTGGCGCCGGACGTGTTCGAGATCATCGAATTGCCGCCGGCCGTCAGGGCGTCCGCGAAGTTGGCCTGCAGGCTGCCGGACGGGTTGTCGAACGTGGTCTGCGGGTCACCGGCGCCGGTGAACGTCGAGGTCATCCCGGTGGGCGCGGCGTTGGTCATGCCCGAGTCGTTGCCGGCCGTGTCCTGCTCGTAGACCCACAGGTTGTGCGGCCCGGGCGACCGGACGGTGACTTTCACCGTGGCCTGGCCGCCGGAGATGACACAGGCCGAGCTGGCCGCGGTGGTGCAGGTCTGGGCGGCCGGGATCGTCCCGGTGGTCGGCGGCGGCTGGTCCACGCTCCAGACGAACCTGGTGGCTGGATCGGAGTCGGTGCCCGACTGGGTGATGGTGAAGCTGAGGGTGGTGCCGATGCTCTGCGCGGTGGTCTGGTCGAAGCCGGCGGTGACCGCGGGCGGATCCGGATCGTGCGGATACACCGAGAAGTAGCAGGTGGGTGACCAGGCCGACGTGTAGACGCCGTCGGTCGCGTCGGCGTGCCAGGCGATGACCGTCCCGTTGGCCAGGCCCGAGGTGTACGAGGGCGGCACCTCGGCCGCCACCGGGGTGCTGCCGGTGGCCAGGTCCGGCCCGGCCGACACGCTGCCGGCCTCCGACGGGTCGCTGTACTGCCAGTAGCCGACGGTGCTCTGCACCATGTCACCGTCGGGATCGTTGTAGGTCGCCCACAGGAACGGGCCGTTCACCGACGCGCTCTTGCCCATCGGCGGCGGCAGCGGCGAGCCGGACCCCTTGTAGCTGGTGTCGCAGCCCACGCTGGCGGTGCCGGCGCTGGTCGCGGTGGCCTTCAGCGCACCCGGCACGGCCGGAGTGTCGTTGTAGGTGATCTGCAGGTCGGGGTTGTCGGTGAACTGCTTGTGCTCGGCGTCATCGGTGTTGCCGGGCTCGCCGAGCCGGAAGGTGAAGGTCGACGACTTGCCGCGCAGGTGGCCGAGGTCGGTCAGCACGTTGAACGGGGCGGGCACGGTGACCTGGTCGTTCTCGACGTAAGTGGTGTTGCAGCTTTCCCCGGTCACCGTGCCAGACGAGTTCTTCTGAATGTCCGGCCCGACGCTGTCGGTCACGTCGGTGTTCTCGGTGGTGGCGCCGGGCCGGTTGGCCCAGCCGGTGCCCTTGCTGATCCCGCCGGTCCAGGTGAGGGTGACCGCGGCGGTGCTGGTGCAGTCGGACGAATAGGCCTCGAAAGCCTGGAGCGAGGCCGTGTGCAGGTGCACGCCCGAGCCCGCGATCACGCCGGGCAGGCTTTCCCGGTAGTAGGAGTAGTCGGTGGACTGCACGTCGCACTGCTGGGTCGGGGTTTCGAAGTCGTTGTAGCCGACCGGGGTGTCCGGGTAGTCGGCCTTGTCATCGAAGTGGGACGCCGGGCAGTCGGACTGCACCGGGTCGAAGGCCTGCTCGTAGCCGTAGGCCGGGTGCCAGGAGAAGGACGGGTCGATGTACACCGGGAAGCGCGTGCCGGGCGACCTGAGCAGCCTGGTGCTGGGGGCCAGCGTGAGCGTCGCCCCCTGACCGGACATCGCGGCGGTCACCGGCGCGGTCTGCGCGTCCCGGCCCGGCCCGGCCAACGAGGACGACGGCCCGGGCCGGGTCTTCGAGGACGGGGCCGAGTCCCACATCCTCGGGGCCGCGGCCTGGTAGGAGCCCTGGCCGGTCACGGGCGCGGTCAGGCCACCGCCCGCGGCCGGCCGCAGCTGGGTTCCGTGCGTCCTCACCCGCAGGGCCAGCCGGGTCAGGCCCGGATCACGGGCGGCGGCCGCATCGTGCACCACCAGGACCTCACTGAACCCGCCGGTGGCCGCGGACAGGGCGGTGACCACCAGGTCCACGCCGGGCAGCACGTTCCGGTAGGTCGCGGTGGAGCCCGACACCACCGGGGCCGGCAAGGCCGTCGGCCACTGCAGCGCGAGCCGTGTCCCGCGGGCCGATATCGCGGCCAGCGCCTGGCTGCCGCCGGAGGAGAACGTCACCGTGTCGCCGGGCACGGCCGCGGGCGACAGCCCGCCCGCGGCCCGGACCAGCCGGGTGCTCACCGGGACCCAGCCGTCCCCGTGCCGCACCCGCACCGGCAGGGTGTACTCCTGCAGCCGGAACCCGCCGGACGGCTCGGCCGTCACCGTGGTCGTGCCCGTGGTCAGCGAGCTGGCCGTCACCGGCTGGCCGGTCTTGCGGGCCGTCCGGGCGGCGCTCTGCTCGGCCGCTTCGGCCGCGCCCTGATCTACCCCGAGCCTGGCCAGCGGCCGGGCCGTGTGCGGCGTCTTCGGTACCGTCATCGCCGGTCCGGTGGCCGCGGGCAGGGTTTTCTGGCTGCTGGTGCTGGCCGTGCGCGCCGCCCCGGCCCGCGGCGCGAACGTCGCCAGCACACCGAGAAAGACCAGCGCGGCCGCGAGTACGGCCAAAGACCTGGCTGTGCGGTCCATGGTTTTCACCAATCGGGAGGACGGATCAGCTGCCCCTGAGCCTGACCCCGCCCGCTAGCACGGCCCTAGAACCGCGCTAGCGCCCCCGGCGGATCCTGGCCATGAACCCCTCCCGCTTCTAGCATTGGCCCATGCGGGCTGACCGGCACCGGGGATGCGCCTTACTGCTGGTGGCCGCCCTGGCCTGCTTCGCCCTGGCCGCGTGCACCTCGTCCCGGCCTAAAGACGCCCCGGGCACCGCTTCGGTCGTGTCGGCGCCGGTGCGGGCGGCGCGCACCCGGCTGGGCCCGGTCGGATACCGGGTCGTCGGGACCGGGTCACCGCTGGTCCTGATCATGGGTTACGGCCTGACCATGGAAGGCTGGGACCCGCGGCTGGTGCACGCCCTGGCCGAGCACCACCGGGTGGTGATGTTCGACAACTCCGGCATCGGCCGGACCCAGTCACTGCCCGCGCCGTACTCCGTCGACGACATGGCCGACCAGACCAGCGCGCTCATCACCGCCCTGCGCCTCGGGCGGCCGGCCGTGCTGGGCTGGTCGCTGGGTGGCACGGTCGCCCAGGCCCTGGCCGTCCGGCACCCCACCCAGGTCGGCGCCCTGGTGCTGTGCGCCACCTTCCCCGGTAACGGCCAGGACGAGGCGGCGCCGTCGTCGGCGCCCCCGGTCAACGGCGGCGATTTCCCGGCCAGCCAGACCGGCGCCTACAACGCGGCCCGGGCCGCGATCGCCGAATACCCGACCACGTCCAAGGCCCCGGCCTCAGCCGACGGTCCGCAGCGCCTCGCCCTGTCCGACTGGGACAACGGCCTCGACGCCGCCGGACTGAAGACGAGCCGGATCTCGGCCCGCACCCTGATCGCCGACGGCGCCGAGGACCAGCTTGATCCCGCGGCCAACAGCCACACCCTGAACCGCCTGGTCCATGGCTCGCAGCTCAAGCTCTACCCCGGCGCCGGGCACGCCTTCCTGTTCCAGGACTGGTCCGGCTTCGCCGCCGAGGTCAACCAGTTCCTCGCCGCCGCCTAGAGCGCCGCCCAGGTCGACACCGCCCAGGTCGGCACTGCCCAGGTCGACACCGCCTAGGTCGACACCACCTGCGGGAAGGCGGCCGGGCTGCGGTGCCCGGCCTGGTCGATGGCCCGCAGGCCGAACTGCACGTTGTCCTTGGAGATGTCCAGGGTCACGGTGGTCGCGGTGCCGACCGGGATCGAGCTGGTCCAGTCGGCGCTGGTCGTCTCGCGCATGACGACCTCGTACCCGGCCAGGTCCGGATCGGGGTTGGCGTCCCAGGTCAGCGTGGTCAGGTTGGTGCCGGCGAAGCCGGTCGGCGGAGCCGTGTGGATCTGCAGGTTCTTCGGGGTGCTGGGATTGGTGGCCAGGGCCCACAGGGCGGCGCCGTTGACCCGGGCCACCCGGGCCACGTAGCTGAAGTCCACGAACTCGGGCAGGTCGCCGTTCTGCACGCCGTTGACCACGCCGACGTCGCGGTGCTCGTGGTTGAAGTTCTCCCGCGGCTCGGTGATCCGGGCCGCCGGCCAGCCCTCGGCCTGGAAGGACAGGTGGTCGCTGCCCCGCAGGTAGCGGTCGCGCCGCCAGATGACCCGGATGTTCATGCCGGTCAGGCTGGCCGGGGCCACCGACGTGACGAACCGGGCCAGCTGGTGGGTGACCCCGTCGTTCTCGCCGCCGGTCGCCTGCAGGGTCGAGATCTCGGCCGCGGTGACGTCGGTCGGCACACCCTCGACGAACAGCCGGACGCTGAACGGGTCGGGCCGGGTGCCGTCGAACGCCTGGCTGGCCCCGACGATGTCGTTGCTGAACATGCCCTGCACGTCGTTCCCGGCCGCCTTCATCTGCGCCGCCATGTGGGCCGAGCCGTACAGGCCCTGCTCCTCGCCGGCCACGGTGGCCAGCACGACCGTGCCCGGGAACTGGTGGGTGGCGAACAGCCGGGCCAGTTCGAGGACGACCGCGACCCCGGACGCGTCGTCGTCGGCACCGGGGGCGTCGCTGGTGAAGTTGAGCACGTCGGTCACGCGCGAGTCCAGGTGGCCGGTGATGACGTAGAACCGCTCCGGGGTGGCGGTTCCCTTCAGCGTGGCGATCACGTTGGTGATCGTCGTCGGCACCGGGATCTCGGACGACACCGGCTGCACGAACGTCTGCTTCGCCACCGTCATCCGCCCGCCGGACGGGGCCGCCGCGGCCTGCATCTGCTCGAAGACCCAGTTGGTGGCGGCGCCGATCCCGCGCACCGGATCGGTCTGGCTGGACGCCGTGTGCCTGGTCCCGAACTGGACCAGTCGCAAGATCGTGGCCTTGATCCGTTCGGGGTCGATCTGGCGCAGCAGCTTGCGCAGTTCCGGGTCGGGCTGCTGTTTCTGGCCGCCCGCCGGGAGATCGGTGGCGGCTACCGCCGTTCCGCCCAGGAGGGGCACGGTGACCGCGGTGACGGCCGAGGCTGAGAGGAACGCACGGCGGGTGGCGCCGGTCCGTCCAGAAACGGCCGCTCCGGAAACATCCTTGTCTGCCATGCCAACATCATTGACGGTGACGGCTAGATGTCAACGTTTTCAATACAATTAAAACAGGTGTGCGGACCTACTCACCGTTTTTCAACAGGAGTACGGGCTCGCTCACCCATATCGACGCCGGCCCGTTCCTCGGCCAGGATGAGAGGCGGACGATCTTCACCCCGCACAGAGGAGCACCCGTGACCGAACCGGACGGCCGCCTGCCCCGTTACGACGATCTTCCCGCCGCCGACCTGGGCGGCCGCAGCGGCTGGGGGCTGTTCGGCCCGGACGACTCGCTCGGCCTGATGAACCAGCAGACCCCGGAGACCGTGCTGGCCGCGACCCGGCTGGTCCGGCGGGGCGCGGTGTTCCCGCTGGACGCGGCGCTGGACGCGGTCGACCCGCCGCTGGCGGTGCGGCGCGGCAAGCCCCGGCACACGCTGATCCACGGGCCCGGGCCGGTGGCCGGCCTGGACGACGTCTACGACAACTTCAACCCGCAGACCTCCAGCCAGTGGGACTCGCTGGCCCACATGGCCTACTCGCCGGGCTCCTTCTACAACGGCGCCACCGAAGAGGACGTGCTCACCGGCCGGCGCAACACCATCGACTTCTGGGCCCGCCAGGGGATCGTGGCCCGGGCCATCGTGCTCGACGTGGCCCGGGCCCTGCCCGCGGCCGGCCGCGAGTACCGGCCCGGGACCGGCACCGCGTTCACCGTCGAAGACCTGGAACTGGCCCGGGCCGTGACCGGCCTGTCCTACTCACCGGGCTGCATCCTGCTGCTGCACACCGGCTTCCTGGGCTGGTACACCGAACAGCCGTATGAGGACCGGGCCGACTGGACCCGGAACCTGCGCGCGCCCGGCGTCGAGCACACCGAGGAGATGGCCCGCTACCTGTGGGACAGCGGCGCCGTGGCCATCGCCTCGGACACCTTCGCGGTCGAGGTGTGGCCACCGGACCGCTCCCCGGCCGCGTTCCCGTTCGGCTTCCTGCACCGGGTCCTCATCGGCCAGTTCGGCATGGCCCTGGGGGAGCTGTGGCAGCTCGGCGACCTGGCCGCCGACTGCGCCGACGACGGCGTGTTCGAGTGCCTGCTGACCAGCGCCCCGCTCAACGGCCGGGGCGGTATCGGCTCCCCGCCCAACGCCCTGGCCATCAAGTAGCCGCATCATGGAGGGGATGCTGACCTCGATTCACATCTACCCGCTCAAGGGCGGCCGGGGCCTCGACCTCGGCGCGGCCGCGGTCGAGCCCTGGGGGCTGGCCGGAGACCGCCGCTGGATGCTGGTCGACGAGAACTTCCGCTTCATCAGCCAGCGCGAGCACGCCTCGCTGGCCCGGCTCGACCTGAACTTCGGGTCCGGCGGCGCCCTTCTCGCCTCGGCCGAAGGCCACCGCCCGCTGACGGTCCCGGTCCCGGACGGTGCCGACCTGGTCAAGGTGACCGTGTGGGATGCGGCCATGCTGGCCGCCGGGGCCGGCCCCGGGGCCGACGCCTGGTTCTCGGCCTACCTGGGCCAGCCAGCCCGCCTGGTCTACCTGGACGACCCGACCCGGCGCGCGGTCGACCCCGGCTACGGCCGGCCCGGTGACGTGGTCAACTTCGCCGACGGCTTCCCGCTGCTGCTGACCAGCACCGGCTCCCTGGACCAGCTCGGCGACTGGCTGACCGCCGACGGCGACCAGCCGGTGCCGATGAACCGGTTCCGGCCCAACCTGGTCGTGGCCGGGTTCGAGCCGTGGGCCGAGGACCGCTGGCGCCGGATCCGGATCGGGAACGTGTCCTTCCGGGTCGCCAAGCCGTGCGGCCGCTGCGTGGTCATCACCACCGACCAGTCCACCGGCGCCCGCGGCCGCCAGCCCCTGCGCATGCTGGCCCGCCACCGCCGCTTCGGGAAGGAACTGGTCTTCGGGCAGAACCTCATCCCCGAGACCCCCGGCCACCTCCACGTCGGCGACCCCGTCGAGATCACCGACTCCACCCCGTGAGCCCTCCTCCCGGCGGGCCGGCCGGCATGTTCAAGATCACCAAGGACTCCGGCCGGGCCAGTAGGATTTGCCCGTAATAGGGGGATCGTTGATCTGACCGGAGGCTGCGCGGTTGCCGGACTTCGACGCGACCCGGGCTCATCCGGCCCGGATGTATGACTACCTGCTGGGGGGCAAGGACCACTTCGCGGCCGACCGGGACGCCATCGGCCAGCTGCTGAAGGCCGTCCCCACCGCGCGCACCGGGGCCCGGGAGAACCGGGCCTTCCTGGGCCGGGCCGTGCGCTTCCTGGTCGCCGAGGCCGGGATCCGGCAGTTCCTGGACATCGGATCCGGGCTGCCGACCGCGCACAACGTGCACGACGTGGCCCAGTCCATCGTCCCGGCCAGCCACGTCGTGTACGTGGACAACGACCCGATGGTGCTGGCCCACGCCCGGGCCCTGCTGGCCAGCCACCCCGAGGGCCAGACCGCCTACATCCAGGCCGACCTGCGCGACCCCGAGGCGATCCTGGCCCACCCCACCGTGCGCGCGACCCTGGACTTCAGCCAGCCGGTGGCGCTGATGCTGGTGGCGGTGCTGCACTTCTTCCCGGACGCGGCCGCCCCGGACGCGGCCGCCCCGGCCGCCGTCGTGGCCCGGCTGCTGGCCGCCCTGCCGTCCGGCAGCTACCTGGTCGCGTCCCAGACCACCGCCGACTTCCACGAGGCCCGGGCGGCCGCCGACGGGGTCAGTGCCGTGCACCAGGCCGGCCTGCAGTTCCAGACCCGCACCGCCGAGGAGTTCGAAAAGCTCGCCTTCGCCGGCCTCCAGCTGGTCGACCCGGGCCTGGTGCCGGTGTCGGAGTGGCGTCCCGACAAGCCCCTGCGCCCCCTCCCCGCCGAAGTCGGTTACTACGGCGCCGTCGCCCGCAAACCCTGACCCGCTAGCGGTAGGCCCAGGACCACTGCTGGTTGGACTGCCCGTTGCAGGTCCAGATCTCCAGCGGAGTCCCGGCCGCCGTCGCGGCCCCGGTGACGTCCAGGCACAGCCCGGACTGCTGCCCGACGATGGTCCCGTTGCTCGCCACCGTCCACTTCTGGTTGGCGCCCCCGTTGCACGGCCAGAGCTCGACCTTGGTGCCCGGCGCGGTCTGGTTGTTGTAGACGTCCAGGCACTCGGTGGCCCCCATGACCCGCAGCTCACCGGCGGGCGTGGGGGAGTACTCCTGGTTGATGCCGCCGTTGCAGCCCCAGATCTCCTCGCCGTCGCCGGGGAAGAACACGTACGGCCCCGGCGAACCCCCGCCGGTGGTGTCCAGGCACAACCCGGACTGCGCGCTGACCAGCTCGCCGGTCCCGCCGGTCCCCGACGTGGGCACCGCGGCCACCAGCGTGACCCCGCCCGGCGCGACGGTGGTGGTGAACGTCCCCGACGAGGTGCCCAGCGAAGCCCCGCTCCACAGGTCAGTCAGGCTGGCCGACCCCGAAAGCCCCAGCTGGGCCAGGGACACGCTGAACGTATGGCTGGCCGAGGTGTCGGTGTTGAACACGCCGATGTCCCAGGTCCCGTTCTGCTGGCGTTTGTCGAAGACCTGCTCGCTGCCGCTGTCGATGACCCGGTCGCCCGGGATGCCGTCCTGGTCGACCGCGATCACCGCGCTGCTGCGCAGCAGGGCCAGGTCACCCGAATCCAGCGCCGTCAGGTCGGTGCCCAGCAGCAGCGGCGCGCTGGCCAGCGACCACAGCGACAGCTGGGTCTGCCGTTCCGGGGCGGTGAGCCCGTCGTTGCTGCCGTTGCCGACCTCGACCGAGTCATAGTCGTTCCAGCCGCCGGGCCCGCCGTACGGCTGCCAGCTGGCCGCGGCGTCGAACCGGCCGGACACGTTGCCCCAGTCGGTCAGGGGGTAACTCCCCGAGCTGCTGCAGTAGCACTCGATGTCGCCGGTGGTCCGCCACCCGTTGGCCAGGGCTGACCAGGTCGTCCCGTCGGCGATGTTCAGACTGTTGGAAAGCTCCAGCGCGATGGGGCGCCCGGTCTGCTTCAGGGCGGCCGACCAGGCCTGGACGTCCGGCAGGTCGAACGAGCCGACCCCGTCCAGTTTCACGTAGTCCACGCCCCAGGAGGCCAGCTCGTCGGCCCAGGAGTTGATGAAGGCCTGGGCTCCGGGGGCGCTGTAGTTGATGCCGGTCATGCCGCCGCAGTTGTAGTTGTTCTCCCCGGTCGTGGTGGCGATCTGGGCGGCGGTGTCGGAGGTGCCCTGGATCGGCGTGTTCTGCGCGACCGCCTGCTTGGAGATGCCGGGGGTCACGTACAAGCCGAACTTCAGGCCCAGGTTGTGCACGTAGTCGGCCACGGCCTGGATGCCGTTGGTCGACCCGCTGGCCGGGAACTTCGAGGTGTCGGTGACCCAGCGCCCGTAGCCGTCCACGTTCGGGCCCTGGCTGCCCGGGCACTGGTACCAGAAGTCGTCCAGGTTGACGTAGTCGTAGCCGCGGGCGGCCAGGCCGCTGGATTTCAGCGCCGCCGCCTCGGCCTCGACCTTGGCCGCGGTCGGGTCGTTGCGCAGAAAGCTCCAGCTGCTCCAGCCCATCAGCGGGGCGCTGGTGGCCAGCCCGTTGTTCTCGGCCAGGGCTCGCGGCGCGGCCGGCAGGGCCAGCCCGGCGGCCGCCCCCGCGACCAGGATCACCGCTCCGGCCAGCCTGCTCCATCGTGATCGCATCGGACCTCCGCCCGGCCGTCAACCACCCGTCCCGCCCCGACGATCCGTCACAATCCAATACATGTCAACATTTTTATCGAAGGTCTTAGTCTGAGATTCTCTGAACGTGGGGGTTTTCGCGGAAACGGGGCCGGATGCTCAGCGGTCGCCGGCCGACGGCGCCCCGGCCGCGCGTTCGGCGATGAGGGCGGCCAGGCCGTCGAGGATCCGGTCAATCCCGAACTCCAGTGCGTTGTCGCGCCCGCCCGGTCCGGGCCCGTCGGCGAAGGCCGCCATGACCTGCGGGTAGCGGTCCGCGTGCGCGGACAGGGCCACCAGGGCCTGGCGGGCCATCTCCTGTTCCAGGTCTTCCTGGCCCGGCGGCGCCACCTGGACCAGGCTCCGGACGTGGCCGTTGAGCAGGACCACCGCGTCCAGCCGCTCGGCGCCGGTCAGGCCGGTGCCGGCCAGCGCGGCCAGCGCCCGCTCCAGCCAGGCCATCTCGTGCGGGCCGTTCGGCCGCGCGCCGGTGGTGGCCTCGATCGACCACGGATGGGCCCGGTACCGGCCGAAGATCGTGGTCGCCCACTGCCGCAGCACGGGCCGCCAGCCCGGTTCGCCGGGGGCCGCTGACTCCCGGGCCGGCGGCGGGTCGCCGATGGCCGCGTCGATCATGAGCGCGACCAGCTCGGCCTTGCCGGGCACGTACCGGTACAGCGCCATCTTGGCGCAGCCCAGCCGTTCGGCCAGGTGCTGCATGGACAGGCTGGCCAGGCCGTCCGTGTCGGCCAGGGCGATCGCCTCGCTGACGATCCGCTCCCGGGACAGGGACGGCTTGGGCCCGCGCCGGGGTCGCTGCGGGGTGCCCCACAGCAGGTCGAGCGCGCTGGGTGTGGCCATGGCTCCATCCTCCCGCAGAAACGGCTTGACCATCAAACTGCGTCCAGCATACGCTAATTAGCGTCCAACAGACGCAGTTAAGGGGGCACCTCATGCGCAACCAGAACATCCTCATCTCCGGCGCCAGCATCGCCGGTCCCGCCCTGGCCTACTGGCTCAGCCGGTACGGCTTCGACGTCACCGTGGTCGAGAAGGCACCCGCGCTGCGGCCCGGCGGCCAGGCCGTCGACTTCAAGGGCCGCACCCACCGGACCGTGCTCGAGCGGATGGGGATCTGGGACGAGATCCAGCGCCGGCAGACCGGCCGGACCGACACCGTGTGCCTGGACGCGGCCGGCCGCCAGCGGGCCGTGATGAGCGGCGAGTTCACCGGCGGCGACGTCGAGATCCTGCGCGGGGACCTGGCCGCGATCATGTACGAGCGCACCGCCGACGGCTGCGACTACCGCTTCGGCGACTCGATCACCACGCTGACCGAGACCCCGGCCGGGGTGGAAGTCACCTTCTCCCGCGGCCCGGCGCAGATCTTCGACCTGGTCATCGGGGCCGACGGGATCCACTCCCGGGTCCGGCGGCTGGCCTTCGGCCCGGAACGCGACTACGTGCACCACCTGGGCTACTACTACAGCGTGGCCGGTGCTCCCGGCTTGGCCGACGACGGCCAGCGGCCGGAGCGGATCACCGCCCGGGCCTGGATGGCGCCGGGCCGGTTCGCGGTCTGCGGCGGGTCCAAGGCGTCGCAGCTGTACGTGTTCGCGTCCCCGGAACTGGACTACGACCGCGGCGACGCCGCCGCTCAGCAGCGGCTGGTGGCCGAGAAGTTCGCGGGCCTGGGCGGGGAGGTGCCCTCGATGCTGGCCGGCCTGGGCCAGCTCGACGGTTTCTACCTCGACGCCATCGCCCAGGTCCGGATGGACGGCCGCTACACCGCGGGCCGGGTGGCGCTGCTCGGCGACGCCGCCTACGGGAACACCCTGGGCGGCTTCGGCACCGGGCTGGCCGTGGTCGGCGCCTACGTGCTGGCCGGCGAGCTGGCCCGGGCCGGGGGAGACCACACCGTCGCCTTCGCCCGCTACGACGAGATCATGCGCGGCTACGCCAAGATCGCGGGCACCGTCAACGCCGGCCGGTTCATGGCCCCGCGGACCGCGCTGGGCCTGCGGGCCCGCAACTGGTTCCTGCGCTCCCGGGCCTTCGGCCTGATGATGAAGTACACCGACAACAAGGCCAACGACATCGACCTGGCCGATTACGCGGCTTAGTGCTTGGCCGCGGCCACCTGCCGCAGCAGGTCCTCGGTCGGGGGCTGACCGGGCAGCGCGTCCGGACCGGGGCGCAGCCCGGCCAGGATGAGGGCGATGTAGCGGTGCGGCAGCCCGGGGACGCCCACGCCGGTGACCGCGCTCAGCATCTCCATGATGGCCGGGAAGTCGGTGGCGGCCACGTCACCGCGGATCACCCCGGCCTGCTGGCCCCGGGCCAGCAGTTTGTCCAGCGGGGTGGTGGTCCGCTGCAGCAGCTCATCGAACTGCTCGGCCCCGTACTCCCGCTTGAGCACGTCGACCAGGGCCCGGTTGGACGCGATCATGTCCAGCGACCGCTCCAGGAACTGGGTCAGCCCCACCCACGGGTCGGGCTCGGCCGCGGCCTCCTCGGCCAGCGCCACCGCCCGGTCCACGCACTGCCGCAGGAACTCGCGGGCCAGCTCGTGCTTGTTGGCGAAGTGCCGGTAGGCGGTGGCCACGTTGACCCCGGCGTGCCGGGCGATCTCGTCCAGGGTCGCGTCCAGCCCGCGGGCGGCGAACACCTCCGCGGCGGCGTCGATGAGCCGCTGGCGGTTGCGGGCGGCGTCCGCCCGGAGCCGCCGCGGCTCCCCGACGTCCGCCGCGGAGATCGCCATCAGGCGTGCACCGCGGGCGCCTGGGTCCCGGCGCCCTCGCGCGGGATGGCCACACCCGACCGGAGCAGCAGGGCGGTCAGCACCGCGGCGCCGAGGTAGATCCCGGCCGCGACCCAGAACACCACGTGGTAGCTGTGGATCAGCCCGTTCGCGGTGACCAGCTGCTTGCCCGCGGCCGAGGTGATCGACGCCGCGTGGGCCGTGATGTAGCTGGTCGCGGCGGTGGCCGCGATCGTGTTCAGCAGCGAGGTGCCGATCGAGCCGCCGATCTGCTGGGCCACGTTGATCGTGGCCGAGGCCACGCCCGCGTCGTCCCGGTCGACGCCCAGGGTGCCGAGGGTGAACGCGGGCGCGAAGACCAGGCCGAGCCCGATCCCGACCAGCAGCAGCGTGGGCAGCACGTCGGCCACGTAGTTGCCGTGCAGGCCGATGTTGGTCAGCAGGGCCATGCCCACCCCGGCCAGCACCAGCCCGGACGGGACCGCGATCCGCGGGCTGACCCGGGTCAGCAGGATCACGTTGCCGGCCCCGGCCACCACGACCAGGATCAGGGTCAGCGGCAGGAAGGCCACCCCGGTCTTGACCGCGCTGTACTGGAGGGTCTCCTCCAGGTAGTAGGTCAGGAACAGGAACACGCCGAACATGCCGATCGCGGCCAGGAACATGGCCAGGTAGGCGCCGGCCCGGTTGCGGTCGGTGAGGACCCGCAGCGGCAGCAGGGGATGCGCCACCCGCTGTTCCACCAGCACGAACGCCACCAGCAGGATGACCCCGCCGATCAGCGAGATCAGCGTGGCGGGCTTGGTCCAGCCGGTGCTGCCGGGCGACATGGCCACGTTGGAGAACCCGTAGACCACGGCGAACAGGCCGACTGCTTCCAGCACGGTCCCGACCAGGTCCAGCTTGGGACGCTCGGTGATGGCGACCTGCTTGAGCAGGGCCACGCCGCCGGCGAACGCGAACGCCGCAATCAGCACGTTCACGTACATGACCCAGCGCCAGTCCAGGTACTCGGTGAGGACGCCGCCCAGCAGCAGCCCGACCGACGCGCCCCCGCCGGCCACGGCGCCGTAGATGCCGGTCGCCTTGGTGCGCTCAGTGGGGTCGCGGAACGTGGTGGTGAGCAGGGACAGCGTGGCCGGCGCGAGCAGGGCACCGAACGCGCCCTGGACCACGCGGGCGGTCAGCAGCATGCTGAAGTTCTGGGCCGCGCCGCCGAACGCGGAGGCCGCGGCGAACCCGATGATCCCGATCAGGAAGACCCGCCTGCGACCGAACAGGTCGGCGATCCGGCCACCCAGCAGCAGCAGGCTGCCGAACGCGAGCGAGTACCCGGTGACGATCCACTGCCGGTCGACGTTGGAGAAGTGCAGCGCGGCCTGGGCGTGCGGCAGCGCGATGTTGACGATGGTGGCGTCGAGCACCACCATCAGCTGGGCGGTGGCCAGCACGGCCAGGATGATCCAGCGTCGCGGGTAGTTCGGATCGTCGTTGGCGCCGGCCGGGCCGCCCGCCTGGGCCGCGGCCGTCGACGTGTCTGGCGTGGTCATGGAGTCCCCTCGTGACGGACTAGACAAAAACGAAGTAGCTGTCTGCGTTACCGCTGCGGTAAACGCAGGCTGCTCCTTCGTTTGTTTCCCCCGTCCGATGTGTGCCCGGTCACACCAGCCCCAACACATTAAAGTCGGCACATGGCCGAGCACCCGCAGCGTCCGCGCCACCTGTATCTGGTCGGCCTGCTCACCTTCGCCAGCGGGTGCGTGGACGCCGTCACCCTGACCGTCATCGGCGGCGCGTTCACCAGCGTGATCACCGGCAACCTGATCCTGGTCGGCCGGGGCATCGGCACCACCACCCTGGAGCCGGCCCTGCACGCGGTCATGGCCGTGGCCGGCTACGTGCTCGGGGTGGCCATCGGCAGCCGCCTGGCCCAGCTGGCGGGCCGGGCCGAGGCCGGCGAGCCTCCGGAGGAGTGGCCGCGCCGGGCCACGATCGTGCTGGCGGCCGAGTGCGTGCTGCTGATCGCGGTCAACGCGGGCTGGATCGGCTACCGGGCCCACCCGCCCGCGGCCGCCACCGACGTGCTGCTGATCGTGGCCGGGGTGTGCCTGGGCATGCAGGGAGCGGCCGCCCGGACCATCGCCGGCAACCCCTCGACCACCTACATGACCGGGGCCCTGACCAACCTGGTCGAGGCGCTGGCCACCGGGAAGGGCCGCCAGGCCGACCCGACGGCCGCGCTCGGCCTGGCCACCCTGGTGGTGGGGGCCGCCTGCGGCACGATCCTGATCCGGCACGCCCGCCCGGCCGCGCTGCTGCCCGCCCTGGCCGCGATCGCGCTGGTGATCCTGATCAAGGGCCGCCACCACACCCGCCCGGTGCCCGAGTCCTAGAACGCCGCCCGCAGCACGCGGCCGGTGTGCTCGGCGATGGTGTCGGCCTCCTCTTCCAGGGCGAAGTGGCCGGTGTCGAGCAGGATGACCTCGGCCCCGGGCACGTCACCCTGGTAGGCCCGGGCCCCGGCCGGGATGAAGAACGGGTCGTTCTGGCCCCAGATGGCCAGCACGGCCGGCTGCCGCTGGCGCAGCCAGGCCTGCCAGTCCGGGTACCGGACCGGGTTGGTCTGGTAGTCCCACAGCAGGTCCTGCATGTACTGGGCCCGGCCCGGCCGGTCGATGACCAGCTGGTCGGCCAGAGCCTGCTCGGGGTCGATCAGCTCGGGGTCGTGCGCCCCGGCCAGCCACTGGCTCTGGGTCCCGGCCAGGGTGACGGTCTCGTCGGCGAAGTGCTGCCCGGCCGCGCGGTCCTGCCACCAAATGCCCAGCCCTTCGACGGCCGGGCCGAGCCCCTCGGCGTAGGCGTTGCCGTTCTGGGTGATGATGGCCCGCACCCGCTGGTCGTGGCGCAGCGCGATCCGGAACCCGACCGGGGCCCCGAAGTCGAACATGTAGATCGCGTAGTCGCCGATGCCCAGCTGGTCGATGACCCGGCCGGTGACGTCGGCCAGCCGGTCGAAGGTCGGGGTCCCGGGCAGCGGGTCGGAGCTGCCGAAGCCGGGGTAGTCGATGGCCACGGTGTGCCAGTCCGGGGCCAGCCGGTCGATCAGCCGGACGTAGGCGCGGGTGCTGGACGGGTAGCCGGGCAGCAGCACCAGGGTGGGCCGGCCGGGGTCGCCGGCCTCGCGGACGAACACGTCCAGGTCGTCGATCCTGATCCGGCGGTGGCGAATGGCAGGCATGGCCCGTCCCTTCCTCTGCTAACCGTTAAAAAATCACTTGAGAGGTTACGCAGGGCACGTTAGTCTGGCGGTACTAACCTGTCAATGAGTCAGATAACGGTTAGCAAGGAGCGTGCGTGGACGGCGTGGACACGGTCGGCCTGGGGGATCATCCCGCCCTGGACTTCCTGAACAGCATCGCCACCCCGGTGCGGGACCCGGTCGAGCTGCTGACCGGCGGCCCGGCCTACCTGGCCTGGCTGGAGCGGGCCGGCTTCATCGACGCCGCCGACCGGGCCGGGATCGCGGCGCGGTTCAGCCCGGCCGACCTGGACGCGGCCGCGGCCGCAGGCCGTCCAGCTGCGTGAATGGCTGCGCCCGCGGGTGGCCGCCTGGGCGGCCGGCGACGGCGCGGATTGGCCCGCCCCGGCCCGGGATCACCTCAACGGCATCCTGGCCGCCGACCACCGGTTCCCGCGGATCGAGGCGGACGGCGACGGCCGCCCGGTGGTCACCGAACGCCGCTCCTGGGACACCCCGGCCCAGCTGCTGGTCCCGCCCGCCGAGGCCGCCGCCCAGCTGCTCACCAGCGGCCACCGCGAACTGGTCCGGCCGTGTGAGGGCCCCACCTGCACCCTGTGGTTTTACGACCGGACCCGGTCCCACCGCCGCCGCTGGTGCTCGATGGCCACCTGCGGCAACCGGGCCAAGGCCCGCAACCACCGCCAGCGCGAGCACCAGGGAGGCAACCGTGTCTGAGGGCGGAACCGTGGTGGCCCTGCGCCGCTACCCGGTCAAGTCGATGCTGGGCGAGGACCTGACCGCGGTCCAGCTCACCCCCACCGGCCTGGAGGGGGACCGGTTCGCGGCCGTGATCGACACCGAAACCGGCAACGTGGCCACGGCCAAGCATCCCCGGCTGTGGCGGGGGCTGCTGGCCTTCGGCGCCGAGTGGAACAACGGTTCGCCCCGCATCCTGCTGCCCGGCGGCGACTCGGTGGCCGTGTCCGACGCCAGCGCCGCCCGGCTGCTGTCCGGCGCGCTGGACCGCGACGTCCGGCTGACCACGGTCCGCCCCGATGAGGCCCTCATCGGCCGCCCCGACCCGGAAGACGTGATCGCGGCCGGCGACGACGCCGACGTCCCCTACCGGACGCTCCAGCTCGGCGCGGGCACCACCGGCACCAACTTCGTCGACTTCGCGCCCGTGCACCTGATCACCACCGCCACCCTGGCCCACGTCGGCGAGGAGCTGATCCGCTACCGCCCCAACCTGGTCCTGGACCTGCCCGGGGTCGAGCCCTACGCCGAGAACGACTGGCCGGGCCGCACGGTGGCCGTCGGCCCGGCCCGCCTGCGCATCATGATCCCCACCCCGCGCTGCGCGGTCCCCACCCTGGCCCACGGCAACCTGCCCCGCCGCACCAGCGCGGTCCGGACCCTGCTCGCCCAGAACCGCATCACCGTCCCCGACCTCGACATGGTCGCCCCCTGCCTCGGCGCCTACGCCCAGGTCGAAACCCCCGGCCCCCTCACCCTCGGCGCGCCTGCCAGCCTCAGCTGAACGGCACGGTGTATCAGACGGCGGCCCGCCGCCTCTGAGCGGTTAAGACCGATGGATCGCTATGCCCAGGGGAGGCAACTGATGACCATCGCCACACCGCGGATACCGTCCGTCCGCCTGGCTCCCGACAACGCCGAGGTGCTCCAGGACCTCGGGCCACTGGCCAACCTGGTGGGGACCTGGGAAGGCCGTGGGTTCAACCTCATCGCCCGCCCGGACTTCCACGACCGGGCCAACCTGTATCTGCAGCTCAACCAGACCCACGAGAACTTCCGCGTGTCCCCGATCGGGTCCGCCATTCCCAACCGGGGTTTCGGCCAGGACGACATCAACCTGTTCGGGGTCGACTACCTCCAGAAGATCCACGACGAGCACACCGGCGGCGCGCTGCATCTCGAGCCGGGCCTGTGGGTGGTCCAGCCCGGGACGACGTTCCCGCCGGAAGAGAATCCGAACGACCCGCCCCGCATCGTGCACCGGATGGGTTCGATCCCGCACGGCAATGCCCTGCTGGCCTCGGGCACGGCCACGCCGTTCACCGGGCCGCCCACGCTGCCGGGCCACGGCTCGCCGTACAACGGCTCGGTCTTCCCGTCGTTCAACAGCACCCCGTTCGGTGCGGGCGGCCCGCTCAACGCGGCCGGCTCCTCCGACGCGGGCACCGCCGCCGCCAATCCCGGCGTGATCGCCGCCTTCGACGAATACAACATCGCCGACGGATCGGGCCCGGCCAACCCGCGCAGCCCGTTCGACACCAACCCGGCGGAGCCACCGCTGCCGGTCGAGATCGACGGCGTGAAGATGCAGGACGTGGTGAACGATCCCATCACGCTGCTGCAGGCCCAGATCCAGCAGCAGGTAGACCATGGTGATGAGTTCGAGGGGGTCGCGCTGAACATCGCCAGCCGGGCCACCATCAAGTTCAACACCCAGCCGGACGCCAAGATCGGCGGCCCGACCCAGGACGTCACCGTCACCGACGCCGACGGCGGGGTCGAGAACATCGAGTTCCTGGAGGGTGTGCCGGTCAACAACCAGCCCGTCAACAACGCGCACACCGCGCTGATCTACGCCACCTTCTGGATCACCACCGTGCACCCGCGGCACCGGGCCCCGTACCCGCAACTCCAGTACGCCCAGATGGTGGAGCTCGACTTCCCCATCTTCACCAAGCTGAACCCCACCGACGGCACTCCGCCGGTCAACATCGACCTGGGCTGGCCGCACATCTCGGTCGCGACCCTGCGCAAGTCGTTCAACGCCTGACCCGACCCGGCCTGTCTCCGGCCGGCCCAGACGGCCGGAGACAGACGGCCGGAGACAGCCGAACACCACGGCGTCGCCGGCGCAGCCCAGCAGGCGGCCACCGTCCCGTGACGCTGAATTAATGTGATATCACTATGCTAGATATTCACGAGCAGAGGCGTCAACCGGAGAGTGATGGCGATGAGCGTTCAGGAGCCGGTGGCCCAGGTGCTGCCCTCCCAGCCGATCACCGAGCGCAAGGCCTGGTCGGCACCGGGCGTGCCCATCCTGGTGGCCAGCGTCGTGGCCGTGCTGGTGGCCATCGCGCTGCTGGCGACGGGGATCGCGCTGAAGAGCGGCGCGGGCACCGCGCTGATCGTGCTGGCCGCGCTGGTGTTCATCGCCGCCGGGCTGGCCTTCCGCGGGCTGACCCCGGTCGTGGCGGGCCAGGCCCGGGTCGTCCAGCTGTTCGGCCGCTACCGCGGCACGATCCGCGAGCCCGGCCTGCACTGGGTCAACCCGTTCGCCGAGCGCCGCCGGGTGTCGACCCGGATCCGCAACCACGAGACCCCGATGGCCAAGGTCAACGACGCCGACGGCAACCCCATCGAGATCGCCGCGGTGGTGGTCTGGCAGGTCAAGGACACGGCCCAGGCGCTCTACTCGGTGGACGCCTTCGTCAAGTTCGTGGCCACCCAGACCGAGACCGCGGTCCGGCACATCGCCTCCAGCTACCCCTACACCACCGGGGACAGCGACACGCTGTCGCTGCGCGAGAACGCCGACGAGATCACCAGCCGCCTGTCGGACGAGATCTCGGCCCGGGTCCAGGCGGCCGGGGTGACGATCATCGAGTCCCGGCTGACCCGGCTGTCCTACGCGGCCGAGATCGCCCAGGCCATGCTGCGCCAGCAGCAGGCCAACGCGGTGGTCGGGGCCCGTTACCGGATCGTCGAGGGCGCGGTCGGCATGGTCCAGCTGGCCCTGCAACGGCTGGAAGAGGAGGACGTGGTCGAACTGGACGAGGAGCGCAAGGCCGCGATGGTGTCGAACCTGCTGGTGGTGCTGTGCAGCGAGCAGGCGACGCAGCAGGTGGTCAACACGGGCTCGCTCTACCAGTGACCGAACGCAAGAGCATCCTGCTCCGGCTCGATCCGGCCGTGCACGACGCCCTGGCCCGGTGGGCCGGGGACGAGCTGCGCAGCACCAACGCCCAGATCGAGTTCCTGCTACGGCGCGCCCTGGCCGACGCCGGCCGGATGCCCGGTACTGCTGGGCAGATCCGTCGTCCCGGCCGTCCCCGCCGTTCCCGGGACGAGCCCGGAGGGGCGTAGGAACCGGTCCAGCAGGTAGCCGAAGACCAGCGCGATCGTGGTCCAGATCAGCAGCTGGTTCAGGATCGAGTACCAGCGGAACTTCCACAGCACGTCGGCGCTGAACCCGGGGTAGACGATCTGCCCGGGCGCGATGGTCTTGCCGCCCGCGTGCAGCGGCGTGGACAAGATGTTGGTGATCGCCTGCGGGGTCTCGGTCGCCGCCCGGGCGTACCCGAACTGGTTCGCGTGGGCCACGTTGGCCCCGAGGTTGCCCAGCGAGGGCAGCAGCCCGATCAGCACGCCGTACCCGACCAGGAACGCGATGGCGGACAGCACGATCGCCCCGGTCATCCCGAACCGCGGCATCAGCTTCCGGGCCAGGAAGACGGCCAGGCCGAGCAGGATCAGCGAGCCGAACACCATGGTCAGGTAGAGCTGGGACCGGGTGCCGATGGTGAAGGTGTGCCCGATCGCGGGCGGGTTGGCCGGGTACTTCACGAACGGCAGCAGGTACACGCCGGCGAACCCGAAGGCGGCGATCATCCAGATCAGGTTGCGGGGCCGGACGCTGAACCGGCCGTGCATGACCAGGTAGGCCACGGCGATCAGGGCGCCCATCGCGGCCGAGAACGCGATGATCCCGGTGGCGACGCCGATGGTGGACTGGATGCTCCGGGAGAAGATCTCCGGCCCGTCCGCCGCCACCGGCCGGCCCGCCGCCTTGTTCAGCAGGGCCAGCCAGCGGTCCCGGCCCGACTCATAGGCGATGGCCTGGTTGATGACGGGTTCGGCGAAGATGCGCGCGAACACGAACCCGAGCACGCCGGCGATCACGCCTGCCAGCGCGCCCCGGCCGATGATGCGTAGTTCCATGGTCGGTGACCGGCCGCGGCGTCAGTGGCAGGGGAAGCCGAGGAAGTGCCGCGAGTCGTGCACCCACTCGTGGATGACCATGGTCTTGCCGAACAGCGAGGTCATGCCCTCGTCGATCCCGACGAAGTAGTAGATACCCAGCGCCACCAGCACGGTGATGCCCAGGATCAGCGCGATCCGGGTACCGGACAGGGCCTCGGGGGAGACGATGACCCTCGGCTTGGGATGGGTACCGGGGGCGGGGATGGTCGCCATGGGGGTGAAGCCTCCTTCAGGGATCGTGCGTCCCTGCTCGAAATGGACGGCATCGTGACGGCGAAGTGTCTGACTCACCAGCCCTTACGGCTGGCTCACAGTGGCGCGACCGTGCTGGACTTGCACCAGCTTCCTCGCGCCGTCACGCACCCCGGACGCTACGGGTGAGCAGGCGCCCCGTCAACCCCGAAGCTGCCGGTGGCGTCGAACCCGGCCACCCCGCCGACCAGCGTGGCCAGCACGCTGATTCCGGCGATGCGGTCGGGGCTGACCGCGGTCGGGTCCTCGGCCAGCACGGTCAGGTCGGCCAGGTAGCCGGGGGCGATCGTGCCCCGGCGCCGCTCGGCGTGGCTGGCGTAGGCCGAACCCCAGGTGTAGGCGCGCAGCGCCTCCTCGACGGTGATCGCCTCGCCGGCGTTGAACGGCGCCCCGGACCCGGTGCGCCGGTTGACCATGTCGTGCACGCCGAGCAGCGGGGCCCCCGCCGCCACCGGCCGGTCCGAGCTGCCGGTCAGGGTCAGCCCGGCGTCCAGCAGCGACCGCTGCCGGTACAGCCAGGGGGCGCGCTCCGGCCCGATCGCGGCCAGGAAGCCGTCCCCCAGCTCGGTGGCGAAGTGGCCCTGGGGGACCGGGACCACGCCCAGCCCGGCGGCCCGGGTGACCTGGTCCGGGCGGACGATGGCGAAGTGCTCGATCCGGTGCCTGGGGTCCGGCCGCGGGTACCGCCGCTGGGCCTCGGCGTAGGCGTCCAGGGCCAGGTCGATGGCGCGGTCCCCGATCGCGTGCGCGGCCACCTGCCAGCCGGACCGGTGCGCGGCGATGATCGTGGCCGCCAGCTGGTCCCCGTCGGCCTGCAGGTAACCCCGGTCGCCGGGGCTGCCCGCGAAGTCGTCGGTCAGGGCCGCGGTCCGGCCGATCAGCGACCCGTCGGTGAAGATCTTCATCGCGCCGATCCGCAGCCAGTCGTCGCCCAGACCGGTGCGGATGCCGAGGTCCAGCCCCAGCTCCAGGCCGTCGTCGGGGTGAGCCGCCAGCGGGTGCAGCGAATCGCTGACCGCCATCAGCTCGACCCGGACCCGCAGCCGGCCCTGGTCGCGGGCGGTCTGGTAGGCGGCCAGCTCGACCGGGGTGTGGCCGATCCAGCCGCCGCCGATGCCGGCCTCGGTGACGCTGGTGATGCCTTCGCTCAGGTACCGGGTGCCCGCCCGGTCGATCGCGTCGGCCAGGGTGGCCACCGGGTAGGGCCGGACCAGGTCGGCCACCAGCTCCTGCGCCGTCTCCTGCAGCAGCCCGGTCGGCCGCCCGGCCGGGTCGGTCACGACCTGGCCGCCCGGCACGTCCCGGGCCCGGTCGGCCAGGCCCAGGTCGGCCAGGACCGCGCTGCTGACCACGCACATGTGCCCGGAGGTGTGCCGCAGCCAGACCCGGCGCCCGGGGGCGGCCCGGTCCAGGCCGTCCCGGTCCGGGTGCGCGCCCAGCTTGTTCTGGTCGTAGCCCGCGCCCGTCACCCAGTCGCCCTCGGCGGTGCCTTCGGCCTGCCGGGTCACCGCGGCGTACACGTCGTCCAGGGCCGGCGTCACCACCGGGCGCAGGTCGGCCTCGGTCAGCGTGCGCCCGAACCAGGCCATGTGGTTGTGGGCGTCGTGGAAACCCGGCAGCACCGTGGCCCCGGCCAGGTCCACCACCTCGCGCGCGCCCAGGTGCTCCCGGGACGGGTCGACGGCCAGGATCCGGCCGCCCGCCACCGCCACCGACGCGGCCCGGGGCCGGCCCGGATCCATGGTCAGCACGTTCGCGTTGACCAGCAACAGGTCGGCTTCGAACGGCGGGCTAGGCATCGGCCACCTCCAGGCTCTGGAACGTCTCCCGGTACCAGTCACTCCACGGGGCCGGGCGCCCGTCCTGGCCGATCTTGATGATCACCCGGTGGCCCTGGGCCAGGGTCTGCCCGGTGCCGGCGTTGGCGCACCGGAACAGGTAGGTGGCGCTGGTCCGGCCCAGCTTCCCGGCCGACAGCTCGACCAGCAGCGACCCCGGGGCCTCCAGCGGGGCCAGGAACTCCACGTGCAGCTCGCGCACCACGTAGCGCAGGTCCGGGTCGCGGTCGGCGTAACTGGTCCAGCCCCGTCCGAGCTGTTCGAACAGCGCGGACTGGGCCCGTTCCACGTGCACCGCGAACCGGGAGTTGTGCAGCGCGCCGTTCAAATCCAGCTCGTCGAAGAACACCGGGCTGAGCCACTGGAACGGCCCGCTCATGAACGTCCCTGCCACGTTCCCGTGGCGGCGTCGAACACCGGCCCCGCCAGCTCGGCCAGCTGCTTCTTGATCACCCGCTGGGAGTCGGTCCGGGGCAGGTCAGCCGCGGGCTGCCAGAACCGGGGCACCTTGAACCGGGCCAGCCGCTCGCCGCACCAGGCGGCCAGCTCCCCGGGCTCGGCCCCCGGCCCAGCGGCCCGGGGCCGGCGGTCACGTAGTAGGCCTTGACCTCTTCGCCGCGGATCTCGTCCGGCACCGCCACCACCGCCACCAGCTGGACCGCCGGGTGGGTCAGCAGCACCTCTTCGACCTCGCGGGCGGCCACGTTCTCCCCGGCCCGCCGGATCATGTCCTTGAGCCGCCCCGCGTGGTAGGCCCGGCCCGCCTCGTCCATCCAGCCCAGGTCGCCGGTGTGGAACCAGCCGTCCCGCATGACGGCGGCGGTGGCCTCCGGGTCGCCGTCGTAGCCGTCCATCATCCCCGGCCCGGCCAGCGTGATCTCCCCGGTCTGCCCGGCAGGGAGCGGCTGGCCGTCGGCCCCGGCGATCCGGACCTGCCGGTAGCTGACCGGCCCGCCCAGGCACCCGGTGCCGACCAGCTCGTCGTGGTCGGCGTCGGTGACCCGCAGGTCGGCGCCGGTCTCGGTCATCCCGAAACACTCATACCAGGGCACCCCCCAGCGCTCTTCCAGGGTGGCGTGCAGGGCGGGCGGGATGGCCGAACACTGCACGACCCGGACCCGGTGCCGGCGGTCGTCCGGGTCGGGCGGCATCCGCAGCAACAGCCCCGGCATGGCCCCCAGGCAGTAGAAGTAGGTCACCTGGTGCTCGCGCAGCTTGGCCCAGAACGAGGACGGGTGGAACCCGTCCAGGATCACCAGTTCCGCCCCGGCCAGCAGGGCGGCGGCCACGTTCCACTGCGGGTCGATGTAGTTGATCGGCTGGGCGGTCAGCATCACGTCGCCCGCGCCGAGGCGGGGGAAGTCGGTGACCAGGCTCCCGGCCAGCCGGGTCCAGTACGAGTGCGGCAGCACGCAGCCCTTGGGGCGCCCGGTGGTGCCCGAGGTGAACTGGATGTTGGCCGTCCCGGCCGGATCGGGGAGCGGGAAGGTGGCCGGCGCCACCGCGGCCCGGGCCCCCTCCGCGGCCAGCTCCGGAGCCGTGATGACCCGGCCCAGCGCGGGCACGTCGGCGGGCAGCCGGTCCAGCAGGGGCCGGAACTGCTCCCCGGTCACGATGGCCGAGGCCCGGCAGGCGCGCAGCACGTGCTCGGCGTCCGCGGTCTGGTAGCGGGTGTTGAGCGGCACGGCCGCCGCGCCCAGCAACGACAGCGCGATCCAGGTCAGCGGGAACGCGGCCTCGTTGGCCAGCAGCAGCGCCACCCGGTCCCCGGCCCGCACGCCCCGCTCGCCCAGCACCTGGGCGTAGCCGGCCGTGAGCCGGTCCACGTCGGCGAACGTGAGCACGTCGCCGGGATCGAACCGCCAGGCCACCCGGTCCGGCCACCGCTCGGCCGCGACCCGGACCGCCTCGGCCAGCGTGCCCGGCAGCTCGCCGGCCGGCTCAGTTGCCATCGCCGGCCCCCGCCTCCGGGGCCACGGTCAGCGCGGCGAAGTCGACCTCGGCCGCCATCGCCTCGTCCAGCGCGCTGTCGGCGCCCCGGTCCAGCGCCTGCTTGGCCAGGGCCAGGGCCAGCGCGGGCCGGTCCCGCAGCCGGGCCGCGATCTCGGCCGCGGCCTGCTCGTGCTCACCGGCCGGGGTGACCCGGTTGACCAGCCCCCACTCCTGGGCGCGGGCGGCGCCGAACCGTTCGCCCAGCAGCAGCAGTTCCTTGGCCCGGACCGGCCCGACCAGCAGCGGCAGCAGCCGGGAGATGCCGCCGGTCACGCTCAGCCCCACCGACACCTCGGGGAACCCGAACTGGGCGTCCTCGGCCGCCACCACCAGGTCACAGCCGAGCGCGAACTCGCAGCCCGCGCCCAGGGCGTAGCCGTGCACGGCCGCGATGACCGGGCCCGGGAACCGCCGGATGGCCCGGGTCACGTCCTGGATCTGCTCCACCCGCCGCCGGGTGGCCAGCAGGGACTCCGGCGGCAGCTTCTCCTTCAGGTCGTGCCCGGAGCAGAACGCCCGGCCCGAGCCGGCCAGCACGATCACCCGCGCCTGGTCGGTCCCGGCCCGGCTCGAACGCCGCCACCAGGGCGGCGGTCAGCTCGGGCACGACCGCGTTGAGCCGTTCCGGGCGGTTCAGGTGGATCCACGCCACCGCGTCGGCGAGCTCGTACTCGACCACCATGTCACTGGCCCTTCTGCTCGTCGGTGACCCGGGTCGCGCTGACCCGTGGATCGGCGGGACCCAGCCGCCAGCGGAATTCGTACACCGCGCCCAGCACGGCCGCCGTCTCCGGCAGGCTCGCGGCCCCGTCCCCGGCCGGGTCCGCGGTCGGCGCCGCCATCAGCCGCATCGGGGTCCACTCGTCCCCGTGCGGGTTGCCGTACCCCGCGATCGGCAGCACCCGCCCCCCGTGCCGCCGGTAGAAGGCGATCCGCCGCTGCCGGATCCGCACCTCGTCCGGGTCGGGGCCGGGCTCGTCCGGATCTTCCACGTCCCAGACCAGCAGCGGGTAGCCGTCGCCGCGCAGCCGGGCCATGAGCTGGTCCCACATGACCCCGCCCAGGCCCTGGCCGCGCACGTGCTGGTCGACCACGAAGTAGCGCAGGAACATCCAGCCGGTGCCGCCGAGCGGCCGCAGCATCACGAACCCGCGCGGCTGCCCCTCGTACATCAGCGCCAGCGGGATCTCACCGGGCTCGCGGCCGGTGGTGAGGGTGCCGAACTCGGACCGCAGGTGGGGCGCGAACCCGTCCTCGAAGATCCGCCGCACCCCGGCCGTTTCGTCCGGGCCGAGGTCGTCGACTGGTTCCAGGGTGTAAGCAGCAGCGTTCATCGCCGAGCAGTATAGGTACCCCCAGCTCACCGGCCCACCGCCGTGGGGCCGCCGCGTTCCAGCCAGGCCACGGCGTCGGTGACCGTGGCCACGGTGGGCGCCGCCGGGGCCGGCGGCCGGTCGACCATGACCACCGGCCGCGCCAGCTCCCGGGCCGCGGCCAGCTTGGCCGCGGTCTGGCTGCCGCCGCTGTCCCGGGTGACCACCACGTCGATGCCGTGCCCGCGCATCAGGACCAGCTCGCCGGCCACCGTGAACGGGCCGCGGGCCGTCACGACCTGGGCCCGGGGCGGCAGCGGCGGCTCCGGGACCTCGACCGAGCGGATCAGGAACCAGCGGTCCTGGTCGGCGGCGAAGGCCCGTACCCCACCCCGGCCCACGGTGAGCAGGACGCGCTGGCCGGGCAGGTTCGCGGCCGCGGCCGCCAGCGACGGCACCCGCCGCCAGTCGTCGCCGGGCCCGGCCGTCCAGCCGGGGCGGCGCAGCACCAGCAGCGGGACCCCGAGCCGGGCGGTGGCCGTCACCGCGGCTTCGGTCATGGCCGTGGCGAACGGGTGGGTGGCGTCGACCACCGCGCCGATGCCCTCGGCGGCCAGCCAGCCGGCCAGCCCGTCCGGCCCGCCGAACCCGCCGACGCGGGTGCGCCCGGGCGGCCGCCGCGGCTCGCTGGTCCGCCCGGCCAGCGAGCTGACCACCTCCAGGCCGGACCGGCCCGCCAGCCGGGCCGCCAGGTCCCGCGCCTCCCCGGTGCCGCCGAGGACCAGCACACGCTTGGTCACGCCTGCATCGTAAGGTGCTGGTCCATGACGAAGATCTCGGTCATCGGTGTCGGCGCGGGCGACCCCCGCCAGGTCACGATGCAGGCGGTGGACGCGCTCAACCAGGCCGACGTGTTCTTCATCCTGGACAAGGGCGAGGCCAAGCAGCAACTGCTCGACGTGCGCCAGGACATCCTGGACCGCTACGTCCACGGCCACCCGTACCGGACCGTGGCCATCGCCGACCCCGAACGCGACCGGACCGCGTCCGGCGGCTACCCCGAGGCCGTCGCCGACTGGCGCCGCCGCCGGGCCGACGCCTACGCCGAAGCGATCACCGGCGAGCTGGCCGACGGCGAGACCGGGGCCTTCCTGGTCTGGGGCGACCCCGCCCTGTTCGACAGCACCCTGCCCATCCTGGCCGACCTGGCCGACCGCGGCCTGCCCCTCGACATCGAGGTCATCCCCGGCATCAGCAGCGTGTCCGCGCTGGCCGCCCGGCACCGCATCGGCCTCAACCGGGTCGGGGCCCCGGTGACCATCACCACCGGCCGCCGCCTGGCCGGGCAGTGGCCGCCGGGCTCCGACGACGTGGTCGTCATGCTGGATTCCCGGGACGCCTACCAGCGACTTTCCAATGAAAATATCGAGATTTTCTGGGGTGCCTACCTGGGTACGCCGGACGAGATCCTCATCGCGGGTCCGCTGCCGGAGGTCGCCGACCAGATCGCCGGCGCCCGGTCCGAAGCCCGCCAGCGCAAGGGCTGGATCATGGACACCTACCTGCTCCGCCGCGAGCCCGGGGACTGAGCCCGCTACCCGGCCCGGAGGATTCCGGCCAGCACGGCCGCGTGGCTGATGTCGGCCTGCCTGGTCGCGGTCAGCAGCGTGACCGGCCCGCGCGCGTGCCACTCCCGCAAGCTGTCCAGCGCCGCCGCCCGCTCCGGGTCGGTCAGTTCCTGCTGGTAGCGCTCGGTGAACTCGCCGAATTTGGCCGGGTCATGCTCGTACCAGTGCCGTAGCTCGTTGGACGGCGCGACCGCCTGGCACCACTCGTCCAGCGCCGCCGCCACCTTGCTCACCCCGCGCGGCCACAGCCGGTCGACCAGGATCCGCGCCCCGGCGGAGTCCGCGTCCTCCCCGTAGATGCGCGCCACCCGCACCGCCGCCCCGCTCTGCCCTGGCCATGGCGGCAACGTAACCAGGCCATAATGGGCCGTCAACCCCACTCCCGGAGCCCTGGTGACCTCGGACGACGACCGCGCCTACGCCGAACTGGCCCGGCGCGACCCGGTGCTGGCCGGTGTCCTGGCCGTCTACGGCCCGGTCCCGCCCTTCGCCTGGCACGACGGCGGCCGCACCGGCACCAGCCAGTTCGCGGCCATGCTTTTGCACATCGTCGGCCAGCGCATCTCGGCCGTCGCCGCGTTCACCGTCTACGACCGGATCATCGCCGCCACCGGCGGGGGAGTTCCCACCGCCCGGGCCGTCGCGGCGCTGGGCCCCGGCCGGCTGCGCGCCTGCGGCCTGTCCGCGCCCCGGGCCGCCTCCGCCGTCGCCCTGGCCGACGCCGAGCTGTCCGGCCCCCTGGACCTCGAGCACCTCGCTACCGTCCCCGACGCCGAGGTGGTGGCCCGCCTCACCGCCGTCCCCGGCATCGGCCCGTGGTCGGCCCGGACGTTCCTCATCCACAACCTGGCCCGCCCCGACGTGCTGCCCGAATCCGACCAGGGCCTCCGCCAGGCCATCCAGCACCTCTGGTCCCTCGACCGCCCGCCGACCCCCACCCAGGTCCGCGACCGCGCCCGCCCGTGGTCCCCGTACCGCTCCTACGCGGCCGCCCTGCTCTGGCGCTCCCTCCGCCCGCCCGGCGAACCGTCCGACCCCAAAGAACGCGCCCTCCGCGCCCGTCCCGCCCCACCCCGGCGCCCATCCCCCTGACTGTCATTTCCCTACGGCTTGAGACCACGTCCCCCGGCGGCCCCTTACCTCCGCGCCCGGCGGCGCGCCCCTCGCTCCCGCCCACCCTCCGAGTCCGATCACCCGAAGTGTGGGACTCCCACGCCCCGCCGCCCCCAAGCCGCCACCCCGGCGGGCCCCACGCCATCGCCCGCTATCGGGCCCTTCCCGGCCCCCGTTTCGCCCGGCCCGCCGCTTCCCCAGGCCGGAAGCCGATGACCCGCCACCTCCTCCGCACCACGCGCCCCCCGTGCCCCCTCCCCACCAAAAGCCCCAGTCGTCAGCCGCGCTCGTTAAACGCACGTTAAATCGAACAGCTTCCTTGACATCGAACAAGTCAAATGTGAAAGTGAACATCAAGCTTGTTCGACTGAACAGCCGGGCGCCTCGCCGTCTCGCTCCCGACCCCCCGTGGAGGCCGCTGTGGCCATAGAGGATTCCGTCCCTCGCTCACCGGGCGCGCTCGCGCCGGACCCGGTGACCGTCGTCCACACCGACCTGCGCAAGGGCTCTGTCGGCCTGGCCGGGGTGCTCATGCAGTCGGTGGCCCAGATCTCGCCGACGCTCGGCATCTTCTACACGATCGCCTTCAACACCGGCCAGGCCGGCCAGGCCGCCCCGCTGACCTACCTGGCCGCGTTCGTGGTCTGCCTGATCATCGCGGTCCCGATGACCCGGCTGGCCCGCTACCTGCCGTCGGCGGGCGGGTTCTACACCTACGTGTCGCAGGGCATCGGCCCCCGCTGGGGCTTCATCACCGGCTGGCTGTACGCGATCATGGTCACCGTGGTCCCGGCCGCGCTGGCCGCGTTCACCGGCGCCGTGCTGCACGACGAGCTCTCGGCCAAGTACGGCTTCGGCCTGCCCTGGTGGGCCTACGCCCTGGCCATCCTGGCCATCTGCCTGGCCTGCGCCTACCGGGGCATCGTCATCTCGGTCCGCTTCCTGGTCACGATGTCCCTGTTCGAGATCTGCGTCGGGCTGGGCCTGGCCCTGACCGGGGTGTTCAATCCCGGCCCGGGCGGCGTCAACGCCGGCGGCTTCAACCCGGCCAACATCCACGGCTCGTCCGGGTTCTTCCTGGCCATCGTGCTGTCGATCTTCGCCTTCACCGGGTTCGAGTCGGCCGCGGCGGTGGGGGAGGAGTCGCGCAACCCCAAGCGGCTGGTGCCGATGGCCATCGCGGGCTCGCTGATCCTGATCGGCGCGTTCTACGTGTTCTGCGCCTGGGGCCTGCAGATCGGCTGGGGTACCCACAACCTGGCCGCGCTGGCCAACTCGCCGACCGCGCCCGCGTTCGTGCTGGCCGACCGGCTCTGGAGCGGCGGCTCGATCATCGTGCTGATCGCCCTGGTCAACTCGGGCCTGGGGGTGTGCATCGCCTGCACCACCAGCTCCACCCGTACGATCTTCGGCATGGCCCGCACCGGGGCGCTGCCGGCCCCGCTGGCCAGGGTCAGCCAGCGCTACCACACCCCGGTCGTGGCCGTGCTGGTCCAGACCGCGGTGGCGGTGACGATCGCGATGGCCGTCGGCCTGCCGCTCGGCCCCTACAACCTGTTCAACCTGCTCGGCACCACCGGCACGTTCGTCTACATCCCGATCTTCATCCTGATGAACGTGGCCGCGTTCAAGTTCTTCCGCGACCGGCACCCGGACCAGTTCCGCGTGCTGCCGCTGGTGGTCGCGCCGGTCATCTCCACCGTCGCCCTGATCACCATCGGCTACAAGAGCATCGTGCCCCTGCCCGCCGCGCCGGTGGCCTACGCGCCCGCCATCGCCGCCGGCTACCTGCTGCTGGGCGCGCTGGTCCTGTTCGGGCGCAACCTGCGCCCCGGCCACCGGGGCTGGATGGCCCGCGCCGGGGAACTCCCCGACGTCGACTGAGCCGCACGCCGCTCGCCCTCCTGGGCCCAACGAAGGGAGCACCACGGTGCCAGCCGAGGAACGCCAGCAGACGATCTTGCACCTGCTGGACACCCGCGGGCAGGTGACGATCGCCGACCTCAGCAGCCGGTTCTCGGTCTCCGAAATGACCATCCGCCGGGACCTGGCTCAGCTGGAAGCCGAAGGCCTGCTGCGCCGGACCCACGGCGGCGCCACCCGCACCGCCAGCGGCAGCTTCGAGCCGCCCTTCACCCTCCGGGCCCGGCTCCACCCCGACGCCAAGCGGGCCATCGCCGCCGAGGTCGCCGACCGGCTGGCCGACGGGCAGACCGTGGTCCTGGACGGGGGCAGCACCGGCGCCGCCATCGCCGAGGCCATCGCCGGCCGCAACCTCACGGTCTGCGCGCTCAACATGCGGGTGGCCGACATCCTGGCCTCCTCGCCGAACACCCGGGTCATGGTGCCCGGCGGCCTGATCCGGCCCGGCGAGCTGTCGCTGACCGGGCCGGCCGCCGAGCGCACCCTGGCCGACCACCGGTTCGACACCTACGTCATGACCGTCTCGGCCGTCGACGCCTCGGCCGGCCTGACCGAGTGGAACGTCGAGGACGCCGCGGTCAAGCGGGCCGCCCTGGCCTCGTCCAGCCGCTGCATCGTGGCCTGCGACTCATCGAAGTTCGGGCAGACCGCGTTCGCCCGCATCGCCGCCCTCGACGCCGCCGACCTCATCGTCACCGACTCGGGCCTGGCCGCCGAGCACCGCAACGTGGTCGCGGCCGGGACCGTCCTGCACATCGCCTGAGCCTGAAGGACTTCGTCATGACCAGTTCCCTGCCCAGTCACACCGGCACCGTCGTCATCGGGGCCGGGACCGGCGGCGCCGCCTGCGCCGGCCTGCTGGCCGCTCATAGCGACGAGCCGGTGCTGGTCCTGGACGCGGGCCCGGACTACGGGCCGTTCGACCCCGCGGCCTGGCCCGCCGACATGCTGGACGCCAAGTCGATCCCGCTGTCCCACGACTGGGACCTGACCTCGGCCCCGCCCCAGGCACTGGACCTGCCCCGGGCCCGCATCGTGGGCGGCTGCTCGGCCCACAACGGCTGCACGGTCTCCCGCAGCGCCCGGGCCGACTACGACGGCTGGGCCGCGGCCGGCAACCCCGGCTGGGACGCGGCCACGGTCGAGCCGCTGCTGGACTGGGCCCACGAGCGCCTCCGGGTCCGCCGCTACCGGATGGACGAGCTCACCGTGGCCCAGGCCGCCTTCGTCAACGCTGGTGTCCGCACCGGCCTGCCGTTCGCCGACGACCTCGACGACCTCGAGGCCGGCCCCGGGATCGGCCCGATGCCGGTCAACATCGTCGACGGCGTCCGCTGGAACGCCGCCTTCGCCTTCCTCGACCCGGTCCGGGACCGGCCCGGCCTGACCATCGCGGGCGGCGTCCTGGCCCACCGCGTCCTGACCAGGAACGGCGTCGTCACCGGGGTCGAGGTCACCGGCCCCGACGGCCAGCCGGCCACGATCCGGGCCGGCCGGGTCATCGTCGCGGCCGGGGCTTACCACTCACCGGCCCTGCTGCAGCGTTCCGGCATCGGCCCCGCCGGCCACCTGCGCGGTCTCGGCATCGAGGTCACCGCCGACCGGCCCGGCGTCGGCGGGCACCTGCTCGACCACGCCTGCGTCGAGCTGGACTTCCACGGCCGCCCCGGCCTGGCCGGGGAACTGGCCGCCCAGGCCTGGAACCCGGACGAGCAGACCGTCGGCCGGGCCCGCTCCAGCCGCTGCGACGACGGCCCCTACGACATCCACGTGTTCATGGTGGCCGGGGCCAACAGCGGGCATCCTGACCTGCCGCCGATCAGCCTCTACGGTGGGGCCATGCGCGCCATCTCGGCCGGGCAGGTCCTGATCAGCGGTCCCGATCCGCAGGCCGCCCCGCGCATCGACCACCGTTACGGCACCGACCCCGGCGGCCACGACCGGGCCGTGCTGGCCGAGGCCCTCGCGCTGCTGCGGGAGATCACCCGCGACCGCCAACTGGCCGCCCTGCTCGGCGACGAGCACCGGCCCGAGCGCGACCCGCTGACCTGCATCGTCAGCTACTGCCACCCGGCCGGCACCTGCGCCATGGGCCCGGCCCGCGACCCGGCCGCGGTCGTCGACCACGCCGGGGCCGTGCACGGCGTGGATGGCCTGTACGTGGCCGACGCCTCGATCATGCCCGCCATCACCCGCGGCAACATCAACCTGCCCACCGCCATGATCGGCGCCCGCGTCGCCACCAAGCTGCTCAATCTCGACCCTGCCCACTTGGACCGGGCCGACCTGGACCGGGCCCACCCAGACCGGGCCCACCCAGACCGGGCCCACCCAGACCGGGCCAACCTCGCCCTGGAGCCGCACCGCCCATGAGCCCGACACCGTTCGAACGGAACATCGCCGAGCAGCCCGACGCGCTGCGGGCCTTCGCCCACGCCGGGCCGGTCCCGGGGCTGGCCGGGCTGGACGCGTCCGGCTACGACCGCATCGTGCTCACCGGCATGGGCTCGTCGCACCACGCCGCCCTGCCGACCTGGCGGCGGCTGGCCGGCCGGGGCCTGCCCGCCTGGTGGGCCGACACCGGCCAGCTGCTGGACACCCCGGCCCTGGTCACCGGGCACACCCTGCTCGTGGTCACGTCCCAGTCCGGGGCCAGCGGCGAGGTGGTCAGCCTGCTGGCGGCCGGCCCGCGGCCCGCCACCCTGGTCGCGGTGACCAACGACGGCGCCAGCCCCCTGGCGGCAGCGGCCGACCTGGTCGTCGGCCTGCACAGCGGGGACGAGGCCACCGTCAGCACCAAGAGCTACCTGAACACCCTGGCCGCCCACGACCTGCTGGCCTCCACCCTGGCCGGGACCGCGCCGGACGACCTGCTGGCCGTGGCCAAGGCCGTCGAGCAGACCGGTGACCTCGGCGCGCTGGCCCCACTGGCCGCCAGCCACGTCGCGGCGGGCAACCCCCGGCTGGCCTGCATCGGGTTCGGTGACCACGCCGCCACCGCCCTGTACGCCGGGCTGATCGTCAAGGAGGGCGCCAAGGTCGCGGCCGAGGGCTTCGTCGGCGGCGAGTTCCGGCACGGGCCGCTGGAACTGGCCGGGCCCGGCCTGACCGCGGTGCTCTACGGCACCGACGACCCGGACGCCAACCCGTCCCTGCGGCGGCTGGGGGCTGACCTGATCCAGGCCGGCTCGGCGGTCATCGCCGTGGCCGGCCTCGACCTGCCCGGGGCCGCGCTCCGGCTGCGCCCGCCGCCGGGGACCCTGGCCCAGCTGGCCCACGGCGCCGTGGTCGCCCAGCACCTGACCGTGGCCCTGGCCCGGGCCCGCGGCATCACCCCGGGCGCGTTCGCCTACGGCAGCAAGATCACGACCGCGCTGTGACCGCGACCCTCGGCGTGGACCTGGGCGGCACCGGCACCCGGGTCGTGGTCCTGGACGCCAGCGGCCAGGTGGTCCGCCGGGCCAGCGTGCCCACCGCGGTGGGGGAGCCCGGCCGCGCGGTGGAAGGCCTGCTCACCACCTTGACCGACATCGCCCGTGGTCACGGCGTCAGCGCGGCCGGGATCGGCGCCAGCGGGCCCATCACCGTCGACGGCATCATCGACAACCAGGCCACCCTGCCCGCCTTACACCGGCGTCGATCTGTGCCGGGCCGTCCGCCAGCAGGCCGGCTGGGCCTGCGTGATCGACAACGATGCCGCCGCCGCGGCGATGGGGGAGTACGCCTACGGGGCCGGGCGGGGCAGCCACTGCTGCGTCACCGTCACCCTCGGCACCGGGATCGGGGTCGCCGTCATCACCGGCGGCCAGCTGGCCCGGGCCGGGGACGGCACCCATCCCGAGGGCGGCCACCTCGCCGTCCGCGACGCGCCCGTGCTCTGCTACTGCGGCCTGCCCAGGTGCTGGGAACAGGCGGCCTCCCGTACCGCGCTGGAAGGTCTGGTCGGTGGCGACCCGGCCGCCGCGGCCGCCGCCGCCCGGGCCGGGGACGCCCGCGCCGCGCGGTCCTTTGAACGCTACGGCCAGCAGGTGGCGGCCGGACTCGGCACGCTGCTGACCTTGTTCCGGCCCGACCGGGTGGTGCTGGGGGGTTCGGCCGCGCAGTACCTCGACCTGTTCACCGGCCCGCTGACCGCGGCCCTGGACCGCCGGCCTCCCTACCAGTGGACTCCGCCCATCGTGGCCGCCGAACTGGGCGACCTGGCCGGGGCGATCGGCGCCGCCGTCCTGGCCCGATCGGCTGGCCGGCCGGTCCGGTAACCCGGCCAGCCGCTGCTCGGCCGAGCACCACCAGCTGGTCCGGCCGCCGACCGTGCCGGTGGCCATGGGCGCGTCATCGCGCGGGCAGGCCGCGCCCGCGTGCCGGAACGGGATGATCTCCAGCGTGTGCACCCCGCCGTCCTTCAGCGCGATCCGGACCGCGTCCCGCAAGGCCCGCAGCAGGTGACTCTGCTCGTCGGGGGACAGGCTCCCGGCGGCCCGGGCCGGGTGGATGCGGGCCCGCCACAAGATCTCGTCGGCCAGCAGGTTGCCGATCCCGGCGATCCGGTCCTGATCCAGCAGATGGGCCTTGACCGGGGCGGTTCCGGTGGTCACGGCCGCCCGGAACTGGGCCGGGGTGATCCGCTGCGCGTCCGGGCCGAGCGCTTCGACCGGCGGATTGAGCCGCACCCGGCCCAGCCGCCTGGGGTCGACCAGCATCAGCCGGCCCCCGTCCGCGAACGTCAGCGTGAACCGGGCCCACCGGTAGTCGCCCGGCTTCCGGCGGCCCTCCCAGTAGTCGCCGCCGTCGATCTCGGTCCCGCCCGGGTCGGCGATGACGATCTTGCCCGACATCCCGAGGTGGATCCCCAGCGTGACCGGATCCGCCACCCCGCCCACCGGGCACCACATACTTTTGCCCTGCCGCATCGCGGTGACCAGCTCCCCGCCCAGCAGCGCCCGCTTGATCTCACCGGGCCGGTGGGGACGGCAGACGAAGGTGTCGGAATCGTCGACGTCCACGATGCGGCGCCGCAGCCCGGCCCGCTCGATGACCGCCCGGGCCGACTCGACCTCCGGAAGCTCAGGCACCGCCCGCGGCCGCCCGGATCAGGGCCGGGGTCAGCGCGGTCATGGCCTCGGCCACCGGCTCCAGCCCGGGACGGGCGGTGATGACCCGGACGATGGTCTCGTCCAGCCCGCGGCTGAACCGGGCGAACGCGGCCGGGGCCGGGCCCGCCGGGCCGTAGTAGCCGACCGCCTGCAGCATCTCGTCCGGGGCCGCCTTGACCAGCTCGGCCAGGCCGGTGCCCCGCTCCTGCCGCTCTTCCAGCTCGGTCAGCGCGGCGTCGAAGCCCATCTCGGCGAACAGGGCCCGGTAGCCCGCGTTCTTCGGCATGCCCGGCCGGGCCATGGCGTAGCCGAGGACCTGGGCGCCGAACGCCTGCCGGGCCGCGTCCACGTCGTCGTCGATGCAGACCCGGATGTACATGGTGATCGGGACCGTGCCCGGGTCGCGGCCGGCCTTGGCCGAGCCCGCGTCGATCTCGGCCCGGCTGACCTCGATCCGCTCGGGGGTGGCCCAGTTCAGCAGCGCGCCGTCGGCCGCCCGGCCGGCCAGCCGCAGCATCTGCGGGCCCAGCGCGGCCAGGTACACCGGGGCGGGCGGCAGGTCCTTGACCCCGAGCGCGGCCGTCTGCGGCCACCCGGGGGCGCCGTGCCCGGCCCCGCCGATGACCTCACCGCTCTCCACCTTCTGGCCGTCCAGCAACGCCCGGACCTGGGTGACGTACTCGCGCATGACCGCGATGGGCCGGTTGGGCAGGCCCACCGAGTCCCAGAAGCCGGGCCCGTAGCCGCCGGTGCCGAGCCCGAGCACGAACCGCCCCGCCGACAGCTGGGCCAGCGTGGCCGCCTGGGCGGCCAGGGCCGGCGGGGTCCACATCCGTGCCGCCGGGACCACCGAGATCCCGGTCCGCAGCGCGGTGTCCTGCGACCAGGCCGCGCACACGTGGAACGAGTCCGGCACGCCCCCGGCCGGCGTCCACAGGCTCTCGAACCCGAGCCCCTCCGCCTCCCGGGCCGCCGCGCGCAACTGATCGAACGGAAGCCCGAGCCGGGCGTCGAGCCCTACGCCAATCATCATGCCTGCAGTATTGCCGACCCCCGCCCGCCCGCTCCGGCCAGGCCCCGCCCGCTCCGGTGTTCCGCCGGCTCGTGGCCGGAATTGACTGGCCGGCCCGGCCCCCCGGTGATGGAATGTCGCGGTGGATTCTGCTGCCGTTCGGGCCGAGTTCGACCGCCAGATGCGCCGGGACCCGGCCCCCGAGCCGCACTCCCGGATCGAGCAGACCGCCCACCTGACCCGGGTCGTCACCGACGACCACGGCTGGAACGGTGTGCTGTGGGCCGACCTGGCCGGGATCGACCCCGACGCCGTGATCGAGGCTCAGGTTCGCCGGTTCGGCCCGGCCCGGGCCTGGGAGTGGAAGCACTACTCCTACGACCAGCCACCCGGCCTGCCCGGCCGGTTGCGGGTGGCGGGATTCGCCGCCGAGCCGGCCGAGACCCTCCTGGTCGCCGAGATCGCGGACCTGGACCTGGAGACCGGGCCGCCCGCCGGGGTGCGGCTGGTCCCGGTCACCGACGCCGACGGCGCGGCCGCCGTGGTCCGGGTCCACGACGAGGTCTTCGGCGGTGAGCACGCCGCGATCGGCGCCGCCATCATGGCCGCCCTGGGATCGCGACCCCACCCGGTCGAGGCGGTCGTGGCCGCGGCGGGGGATACCCCGGTCTCGGCCGGGCGGATCGAGTTCCCGCCCGGCCGGGACTTCGCCAGCCTGTGGGGCGGGGGCACCCTGCCCGCCTGGCGCGGGCGGGGCTTGTTCCGGTCGCTGGTCGCCTACCGGGCCCGGCTGGCCCGGGACCGTGGCTACCGCTACCTGCAGGTCGACGCGACCGAGGACAGCCGGCCCATCCTCGAACGGCTGGGTTTCACCGCGCTGGCCCGCACCACCCCGTTCGTCCGCCCGGCCGGTCAGGTCAGCGAGCGTGTGGAGTTGCAGCCGGTCCCGCTGGGACTGGCCCGCGTCCTGGCCGACCCGGAGACCGACCAGGCGGCCTGGCCCGCCTGGGCCCCCGGCTACCCCCTGCCCGGCACCCGGATCGCCGCTCGCATGCTGATCCGCGGGGCGGAGGCCAGCGGGGACGCCGCCGACGACCGCGTCCCGGCCTGGGGCATGTTCCAGATCGTCCTGCGCGAGACCGGCGAGGTCATCGGCGACATCGGCTTCCACGGGCCGCCCGACCCGGCCGGTACGGTCGAGATCGGCTACGGCCTGGCCGAGCCGCACCGCGGCCGCG
Source organism: uncultured Actinomycetes bacterium (assembly GCA_963828445.1). GTDB lineage: Bacteria > Actinomycetota > Actinomycetes > Streptosporangiales > Streptosporangiaceae > Bog-532. Next base: position 91,099 of record CAWHFP010000008.1, on the reverse strand, counting down.
GCCTGGCCGGCGAGTCAGCGGTGGCCATCTGCGCCCTGGCCTGGTCCCGCCCCGAGGTGAGCCGCATCATCGCCGAGACCGACCAGTCCAACACCCCCTCGGCCGGCGTCCTGCTCCACGCTGGCTTCCACGACGACGGCGCCGCCGACGGCATGCGCCACTTCTCCCTCCCCCGCCCCTACCTGACCCCCCACGCCAGCCCGCCGCCCCAACGCCCCGTTCGCTGGCGCACCCACCCCAGGGTGGATGCGATGTCGCGCTTGCACCCACCGCAGCTCCACCCCCAGTCGGGCAGGGTGGCACGTTGACGCTCCGTTAGGGCGTCTGCACGAGCTGGCCGCTCATCGCGTGCGCCCCACTAGCCTCAGAGCCCCCACCGCTCGCGAGCCCCGCCCACGCCGGCCGGCCGCGGCTCAGGCCTGGATCGAGTCGATCACGCGCTTGGCGTCGTTCAGGCGCAGCCCGGTCAGCTCGCGGACCCGCTTGATGGCCATGATCGGCTTGCCGCAGGCCAGGAACTGGTCAACCTCGGCCCGTCCGGCCGGATCGAGCAGCGAGGCCATGGCCAGACCGGCCCGCCGGTCCGCTTCGCGCCGGGCTTTTCCCGAGATGTGAAGGGGCACGCCCGGGATGTTAACCGCGATCCGGACGGCCAAACGCGCCGAACGCCGCCTGGACGGTGTCCCACGCCGCCGACTCGGGATCGATCAGGTCGAAGTGGTCCTGACCCGCGAGTTCCCGCCCGTGAACCTGGTCCCCGGCGCCCCGGGCCCGGTCCGCGAATGACCGGCTCATGGCCGCGGGCACCACGTCGTCGCGGCGGCCATGGATCACCCGCAGCGGGACTCCGATCGGCAGCAGCCCGGCCGGATCGGCCTGCGCGTACCGGTCCGGATACGCCGCGGCCGACCCGCCCATCAGCGCCCCGGCGGCCCCGTTCCCCAGCCGTTGCTGGTCGGCCGTGGCCAGCTCGCTCACCGCGGCCAGCGCCACCACCGCCCAGATCGGCGACGATCCCCGCGACCCCGGCGACGCCCCGGGCACACGGTGAGTCCGCGGGCAGCCGGTGCCGGGCCGCGGCCCACAGCGCCAGGTGGCCGCCGGCCGAGTGCCCGCCCAGCACGAACCCGGCCGAGGCCGGCGGCCCGCCCAGATCGCTCAGCACCCCCGGCAGCACATCCACCGCGGCCGCGACGTCGTCGAAGGTCGCCGGCCACCCGCCAGCCGCCGCACCCGACCGCCGGTCCGCCGGTACTCCGGTGCGCAGACCAGGAAGCCCGCCTCGGCCAGGGCCACCGCCAGCGGCCCCACGTGCGTCCGGTCGTAGCTGGCCCGCCAGAAGCCGCCGTGCAGGAACATCACCACCGGCGCCGTGGCCAGGGCACCCCGGGCGCGGCCGCCACACGCTGGCCACCTGCTCGGGCCCTGGCCCGTACCGCACCGTGTCGTCCGGCGGCGCGGCCGGCCGGTTCAGCACGTCCCGCATGCGCCCATGATCGCAGGCCCAGCCGCCAAGCCAGACCCAGCCACCCAGCACCCGACCCCCAGCGCCAGCCAAACGACACACCGCAGCCGCGGGCGGGCCCCGGCCACCGGCCTCGCCCCCTCCGCGGGCCGGCGGCCGGGCCCGCCCTACTCGGCCGCTGCCTTCAGCTGGGCCTTGACCTCAGCCTTCAGGATCTTCCCGACCTTGGAACGTGGCAGGTCGGGCCACACCTCTACCTGCTTGGGCGCCTTGACGCTGCCCAGCCGCTCCTTGACGAAGGCCCGCACCTCGGCCTCGGACACCGACTGCCCGGCCCGGAGCTGCAGCACGGCCGTGACCCGCTCGCCCCACTTGTCGTCCGGCAGCCCGATGACCGCGCAGTCCTGCACGGCCGGGTGGGCCAGCAGCGCCTGCTCGACCTCGGCCGAGTAGACGTTGAAGCCGCCCGTGATGATCATGTCCTTGGCCCGGTCGACGATGAACAGCAGGTTGTCCTCGTCCAGGTAGCCGACGTCGCCGGTGTGGTGCCAGCCGTGCTGGGAGGCCTCGGCGGTCGCGTCCGGGTTCTTGTAGTAGCCGGCCATGACCAGCGAGCCGCGGACCACGATCTCGCCGCGCTGGCCCTGGCCCAGCAGGCGCCCTTCGTCGTCCATGATCGCGACCGTGGTCAGCGGGGTCGGGCGGCCGGCCGACGACAGCCGCTCGGTGGCCAGCGAGCCGTCGTCACGGAAGTGCTCGGCGGGCGCCAGCGTCGAGATCATCATCGGGGCCTCGGTCTGGCCGAACAGCTGGCCCATGACCGGCCCGATCCGGTTGATGGCCTCCTCCAGGCGGCTGGCCGACATCGGGGCCGCGCCGTACCACAGGCACTGCAGGCTGGTCTTGTCGGTCTGGTCCAGGCCGGCCTGGCCGAGCAGCATGTAGATCAGCGTCGGCGGCAGGAACGTGTGGGTGATGCGGTGCCGCTCGACCAGGGCCAGGAACTCGCCCAGGTCCGGCTTGGGCATGATCACGATCTCGCCGCCCAGCGTCATGACCGGGAAGCACAGCACCCCGGCCGCGTGGGTCAGCGGGGCCAGGGCCAGGTAGCGCGGCCGGGGCCGGAACGGGTAGCTCATCAGCGTCAGCGCCGACATCGTCTCGATGTTGCCGCCGGTGAGCATGACCCCCTTGGGCCGTCCGGTGGTCCCCCCGGTCCCGACCAGCATCACCAGGTCATCGCCCGCCCCGGAGCCGCCCGCGCCGGAGCCACCCGCGCCGGAGTCGCCCAGGCCCCCAGCCGGCCGGGTTCCAAGGGTCCGGCCGGCTCCGGTTCCGCGGCCTCGGCGCCGATCCACTCCCGAAATGACAGGGCGCTCGGGAAGGCGTCGTCGAGGCAGACCAGGGTGGTGAGCTGGGGCAGATCGGGCACGATCTTCGCCACCAGTGGGCCGAACGCGGCCTGGAAGATCAGGCACCGGCAGTCGAAGAGGTCGAGCAGGTCGCGGTTTTCCGCCGCCTCGCTGCGCGGATTGACCGGGCACCACACCGCCCCGGCCCGGGAGATGCCGAACACGCAGCTGAACGCGGCCGGGTCGTTGGCCGACAAGATCGCGACCTTGTCCCCGGCGCTGACCCCTGAGCGGCCCAGCGCCTTCGCGATCTGCCAGGACAGCTGCTGGACGTCGCCGTAGGACAGCGTCTGCCCGGCCGTGGTCAGGCAGGGCGCCTCCGGCCCGAGGGAGGCGCCCTTGTCGAGGTAGTCGGTCAGCCGCATGCGACGGCCTCCCTCTCTGCTGGCCTCTCTGCTGGTCATCGGGTGGACCAGCAGGGTTACATGCCCATGCCCCCGTCGACGGGCAGTCCCGCGCCGGTGATGAACCGGGCCCCGTCCGAGGCCAGGAACACCACCGCGTCGGCCATGTCGGCCACCTCACCCAGCCGCCCCAGCGGGGTCAGCCCCACCACCGCCCCGACCGCGGCCTCGGTGCTTTCGAACAAGCCGATCGTGGCCACGTCGTTGGCCAGCTGGGCGCCCATCTCGGTCGGTACCAGTCCGGGATAGACGCAGTTCACCCGCACCCCGTAGCCGAGGTTGCCGGCCTCCATCGCGGCCACCCGGGTCAGCCGGTCCACGGCCGACTTGGTGGCCGAGTAGATGGCGATGCCGGGGAAGGCGATGGTCGCGGCCACCGAGGCGACGTTGACGATGGCCCCGCCCTGGCCGGCCGGGCCGCCCGGCCGCATGGCCCGGAAGCCGTGCTTGATGCCCAGGGCCGTGCCCAGCACGTTCACCTCGAGCATCTTGCGGGCATCGTCGGCGTCGAGGTCGGCCAGCAGGCTGGTGATCTCCACCCCGGCGTTGTTGATCACGATGTCGAGGCCGCCCAGGTGGCTGATGGCCTCCGGAATCGCCCGCTCCCAGCTCGCGTCGGACGTGACGTCCAATTGCACGAACTCGGCCGTGGCCCCGGACGCTCGCAGCGCGTCAGCGCAGGTCTTGCCCAGGTCCTCGCGGATGTCGCCGATCACCACGGACGCGCCCGCCCGGGCCAGCGCCTGGGCCATGCCCTCGCCGAGCCCGCGGCCGCCGCCGGTCACCAGCGCCTTCCGCCCCGTCAGTTCGTACACGCTCACCAGGCACCTCTTTCCGCGGCCGCGCCGCCGCCGGACACAGGATGTGACGTGTCCATAGCCTTCTCGCGAGGCTTGACAGTTGTCAAGAGAAGATATGACGATCGTCCAGAAGAAGGTGGCCAGCCGTCAGCCAGCCGGATCTGGCTTCGGCGAGCCCGGCTTTTCGGCCCGGGCTGGTACTTTGGTTGTACCCCCGCAATGATCGGACCCACACATTGATCGAGGTCAAGGAGCAGAACCGGGACCGGGTCGCGCGCCGGCAGGTGGACAAGTTTGCCGAGCGCCGAGCCCAGCTGGCTGTGGCCGCCCTGCAGACCCTGGCTGAATTGGGCTACGCCCGCACCAGCCTGCGCGACATCGCGCAGAACTCGGAGTTCTCGCACGGGGTCCTGCACTACTACTTCAGTGACAAGTTCGAGCTGATCACCTTCTGCGTGCGGCAGTGCAAGACGGAATGCGTCACCCACTACGACCACATCGTGGCCACCGCGACCACCGCCGACGAGCTCAAGTACGGCTTCGGGGCCGCCATGGCCGGCACGCTGCGCAAGGACGCACCCATGCACCGGCTCTGGTACGACCTGCGCAATCAGAGCCAGTTCGAGGACGCGTTCCGCGCCACCGCGCGCGAGATCGACCAGAGCCTGGAAGACATGATCTGGCGCGTCGTGACCAGGTTCGCCGAGCTCAGCCAGACGCCGCCCGCGGTGACCCCGGCCCTGGCCTACGCCATGTTCGACGGCCTGTTCCAGCACGCCCTGATCAAGCACCTCGGCGGTGACCCCATCGCCGCCCGCGACCTGGAAGCCAACGTCCCCCGCGTCCTGGACTCCCTGTTCCCCTGCCCGCCGTTTCAGGCCGAGGCGGCCGGGTAGCCCCAGCATGAAGCCGTCAGCCTCAGGGGAAGTGATGGGCATGCGACGGTATCTGGTCGTGCTGGACATGGATTTCCTGGCCGCCGACGAAGAGTTCGACCTGGAGCCGATCAACTATCTGGTCGCCCAGCAGGAGCAGGGGCCGTTAGAGGCCGTGGTGCTGTCCCTGGCCGACACCAGCACGGCCAAGCTGCCCGCCATGGAAATGCTGCTCGGCGCGGGGATCGGCAAGATGCCGATCGCGCCCACGCCCCGGCACGACATCGCGGCCGCGGCCGAGCACCGGATGAACCTCACCGTGCGCCACCTGACCGCCATCGGCTGCCAGGCCGACGGCATCATCAGCGACGATGACGACCTGGTCAAAATAGTGCGGTCCGAGGTGCGCAGCCACGACTACACGGCGGTCCTGCTGCTGACCGGCCGGCCGCACTCGTCGGCGCTGGCTCGCTGGCTGCACCTGGACCCGGTCCACCGGCTCCGCCGGAGCCTCCGGGACCGGCTGGTCCTGTTCCCGCTCGCCCACGGCGCCCCGCACCCCGTACTGCCGTCCTGATTCCGGCCACCGGCCGAGGCGCCGATGGTCCCGGCGGGGACTGTCCCGTCCCGGACAGGGTGCCAGCCCACCGACATTCGGTAATATATGTCTGTCGGCATAGCCAAAATAAGGATCAGGTGCGGCATGGCCCAGCGCTCGGATGCCCGGCAGCGGATGGTCCAGGCCGCCAAGCAGCTCATCCGGGAGCGCGGGTACCACGCGACGGCCATCTCTGACGTGCTGGAGCGCAGTGCCGCGCCCCGTGGTTCGGTGTACTTCCATTTCCCGGGCGGCAAGGCCCAGCTGGCCATCGAGGCCGCCGAAGCCCACGCCCACGAGCAGGTGAAATACATCGACCAGGCCGCCGAGCAGGCGGACTCGGCCGCGCAGCTGATCGAGAACTACATCGACCTGGGCCGCGACGGCCTGGTGGCCAGCGACTACTCGCGCGGTTGCGGGATCGCGCCGCTGGTGACCGAGGCCGCGCGCGAGGAATCACCAGAGGTCGAGGCCACCAGCCGTCACGCCTTCGCGGCCATGATCGACCGCCTGGCGTTCCACTTCGTCGACTTCGGCCTGGACCGCGCCGCCGCCCGCCAGCTGGCCGACGCGGTCGTCGCCGCCACCGAAGGTGCCCTGGTCACCGCGCGCGCCCTGCGCAGCCCCACCCCCTTCGACGCCGTCCGGGCCATCCTGACGGCCCAGGCCACCGCCGCCAAGTCCGCGCCCCGCCGCTCCCGCTGACCCCTCCACGTCGCCACCCGCCAACTCCCTCCGCCGCGCCGCTCACCCTGACATCCTGCGCCGCGCCGCTCACCCGACTCCCTGCGCCGCGCCGCTCACCCAGACTCCCCGCCCAGCTGACCGCCGCACAAAGCTGACGCCGACTCCCGTGCCGCTCCGCTGGCTCCCGCGCCGCTCGCCTCAACTCACGCGGCACTCGCCCTGAGACCCGCGCCGCCCGCCACGGGACCCGCGCCCTGCCTGGACCGCGCCGCTCGCGCTGACACCCCACCCCGTCGCGCGGCGACCCGCCGCGTGGGCCGCCGCCCCTCCCCGCTGCTTGCTCATTCTGCGCTCATAAGTATGATGGCCGACATATTTATATCGAAGGTCGCTACGGAGGCTGGTCGCCATGGCTCGTGTACTGATCACCGGAGCATCTCGGGGCATCGGCCGGGCGAGCGCGGCCGCGCTCAGTCAGCGCGGTCATGAGGTGATCGCCACCGCCCGCGACGTATCGGCGCTGCGTGATGTCCCGGCCGCGCTGCGGCTGGGCCTGGACGTGACCGACCAGGCGTCGGTCGACGCCGCGATGGCCGCCGCCGGCCCGGTCGACGTCCTGGTCAGCAACGCCGGGGCCACGGTGCGGGCGCCCGTGGAGACGATTCCGCTGGCGGCGGTGCGGCAGCTCATCGAGCTGAACACGCTGGGCGCGCTGCGCGTCGCGCAGGCCGTGCTGCCGGGCATGCGGAGGGCCGGGTCGGGCCAGCTGATCTTCGTTTCGAGCATCCAGGGGCGGCTGGTCATCCCGCTGATCGGGGCCTACGGGGCCAGCAAGTGGGCCCTGGAGGCGCTGGCCGAGACCCTGGCCATCGAAGCGGGCCACTTCGGCGTCTCGGTCCATGTGCTCCAGCCGGGGGCGGTGGCGTCCGGTGGCGCCGAACGGGCCGCGGTCTACCTGGACGAGGCCAATCCTTACCAGCCGTTGCTGGGCAAGATCAGCGCCTTCCGGTCCGCGCCGATCACCGTCGAGGAAATGGCCGCGGCCGTGGCCGAGACCGTGGACCAGGGGCGGCGGGCCCCGTTCCGGATCCCGGTCGGCGACACCGCCAGGAAGGTGCTGGCCGCCCGCAAGGCCGCCCCCGAGGACACCCCGTTCGTGGCCGCCGACCTGGACTGGTAGCTCACGCCGCCGAATGCCGAACTGGGCCGCGGTCTACCGGTGGAGCAGGCCGCGCAGGTCGTCCAGCCGGTCGAACAGCTGCCAGACGTAGCCCGAGGTGCCGTTCTCGCGGTGGGGGTGCAGGTCGGCCAGGGCCGGGTCGTCGCGGTAGCTGTCGAACGCCGCCCGGGACGCCCATTCGACCAGGATCATGACCTGCCGCGGCTCGGCGTCGCCGGTGATCGACTCCCGGAACCGTCCGAGGGCCACCACCCGCCCGCCGTGGGCGGCCACCTCCCGGGCCGATCGCCGCGAGTAAGCCAGGTACTCGTCGTTGCCGGCCAGGTCGAACAGGTTGAGCGCGAAGACGGGGCCGTCATCCGCCGCCGGTGAGGTGTCCACGCCGTCGAACCTACGCTCTCAGCCCGGCAGATCCTCGGCCGCCCGGGCCAGCTGGCCGTGGGTCTGGGCGGTCAGCGTGGCCTCGAGGCGCAGGCTGAACTCATCGAAGGTCAGCCGGCCCTGCGCGTAGTGCTCGGCCAGGGCCGCGGCGGCCGCGGTCCGGTCGGCGTCGCCCGCGCGCACGTCCGGTCCTGGTCGCCAGGGTCGCCGGAGAGCGGTGGCGTACCGGTCCAGCGCGTCCCGGCCCGGGCCGGTGAGGGCGGCGATGGCCCCGGTGACATCGCCGCCGCTGTCGCCCGTGTGCACGTACCCGGCCCGGCCCAGCACGCCCAGACCCGAGTCCAGGCGGGCCGGGGAAAGCCCGGTGAGGTCCCGCAGCCGGCTGACGGACACCGCGTCGCCGACGGGCAGGGCCGCCAGCGTCGCGGCGATCCGCAGCCGCTCCGGCTCGTGCATCACCGGATCGAATCCGATGTCGGTCATGGCCGTCGCCATCAAGCGCGCTGGCGGCGGGCCGTGAGCGCGGCGCCGGCCAGCAGGACGGCGGACACGCCCACCGCGCAGATCAGCCAGGCCGTGGCCGGTCCGGCCAGGAGCGCGGCCACTCCGACCAGGGCGATGCCGGCCGGCCGGATCGCCTCCGGCCGGCTGCCCCGCCGGGCCATGATGGCTGCCCAGGTCAGGCCGCCCGCGATGAGCGGGGCCGAGGCCGGATAGAGGCCGTAGACGATCCCGTGGCTCACCCCGGCGCTGATCAGCCCGATCATGGCCGCGACCACACCGGCCATGACCGCGGTGATGATCGCGATTTCGGCCGGCCGCATACGGGACCGCCCGGTCACCCCGGCGGTGGCGTGCTTACGGGTGGCCACGACCGCGGCGATGTTGATCGCCCCGATCACCACGCCGACCGGCGCGACCGCGGCCGTGGGGTACTGGTACGGGTGCTGCCCGCGGACGCTCAGCCAGATCGCGCCGTAGCCGATCAGGGCCGTGGCCGCCCTGGTCGCCAGCTGCCACGCCGGGTAGGGCTCGAGCTCGCGCCGGGCCTGCCGGGTGGTCTGGTTCAGCAGGGCCGCCGCCTGCTGTGGATCGAAGTCGCTGCCGTTGTCCGTCATCGTGGTACTCATGATCCCTCCTCGGGGTGTTCCCTTTCTCACATCGAGCTTTATGAGACAAAGTAAACGCCGCTTTGTCGCGCAAAGCAAGGCCTTACCAGCAAAACTTTGCCGGGCAAAGTTCGGGGTGGGCCATTGGCTCACGCTGGGCTCCCGGCAGCTCACACCGGGCTCGCGCCGAGCCGGAAACGCGTTATGCGGTGACTGCCGGGATGCGGCATTGTGTGCGGTGAGCCGAAGGCCATAAGCGGAGAGGGACGGGTACGTGTCCAACACGACGGGGACGCAGGGGCGCGAAACGGCGAGTTCGGAGGGGGATCCGGACCGCGGGGGCGGCGGCTTCTTCGCCGGGCTGGGACGAATGGTGGTGCGGCACCCGTGGCGGGTGATCGCGCTCTGGGTGGTGGCCGCGGTGGCGATCATCGCGACCGCGCCCGCGCTGCCCACCACCAGTAACGAATCCAGCTTCCTGCCCAGCAGCTACGAGTCGATCCGCGCGTCCAGCCTGCAGGACAAGGCGTTCCCGCAGGCGGGCGACGTGACCGCGGACGCGGCGATCATCGTGTTCGCCCGGGCCGACGGCGGGAAACTGACCAGCGCCGACGTCGCCAAGGTGGCCTCGGTGTCGGCCGCCCTGAACGCCAAGCACATCAAGAACATCCTGGCCGTCAAGGCTGGCCCGGCCTCGCCCAACCGGCTGGTGCAGACGGCCCTGGTCGCGATGAACAACAGCGTGCTCAACGCCAACTCCAACAGCGCCGGCAACGCGATCAAGGTGCTGCGCGCGGACATCAAACCGCTGATGCAGAACAGTGGCCTGTCCGAGGGCGTGACCGGCACCGCGGCCCAGCAACTGGACAGCCAGCAGTCCGGCAACAAGGCGGAGCAGATCGTCTTCCTGGCCACGCTGATCCTGATCCTGGTCCTGCTGCTACTGATCTTCCGCGCCCCGATCATCGCGGTGCTACCGCTGATCGTGATCGGGGTCGTGGCCGAGGTCGCGATCGGCCTGATCGCCGACGTCAACCACGCGCTGCACCTGAACGCGGACAACTCGGTGACCACGCTGCTGATCGTGGTGCTGTTCGGGATCGGGACCGACTACATCTTGTTCCTGATGTTCCGTTACCGGGAACGGCTGCGCCTCGGTGACGACCCCAAGCAGGCAATGATCAACGCGGTGCACCGGGTCGGCGAGGTCATCGCCTCGGCGGCCGGGGTGGTCATCGTCGCGTTCCTGGCCCTGCTGCTGTCGACCCTGAGCCTGTTCCGGTCGCTGGGGCCGACGCTGGCCATCGCGGTGGCCGTCACCCTGATCTCCGGGCTGACCCTGGTCCCGGCGGTGGTGTCGCTGCTGGGCCCGCGGGTGTTCTGGCCGTCCAAGGCCTGGAAGCGGGAGCCGAAGGGGGCCCGCTTCGCCGCCGTCGGCCGGGCCGTCGGGAAGCGGCCCGCGGTGTTCGCGCTCGTCTCCGGTCTGGTGCTGATCGCCCTGGGGGTCGGGGCGTTCAACTTCAAGCCCACGTTCGACCTGGCCTCGGCCGGGATCTCGTCCAGCGCGGAGTCGGTGACCGCGCTGAAGACCCTGGAAAAGGGGCTGCCGCCGGGCGCGACCGACCCGACCCAGATCTACCTGCACGCCAACTCCGGTTCGCTGTCGTCGTCGGAGCTCACGTCCTACGGGACCAAGCTCAAGACCATGCCGGGCGTGGGCGCGGTGGCCGCGCCCACCGTGAGCAAGGACGGCGCCACCGCCGAGTACACCGTGACCCTGTCCTACAACCCGGACTCCACCACCGCCGTCAACGTGCTCAAGAACAAACTGCGGCCGGACGCGCACGCGGCCGCCCCGCCGGGTACGTTCGCGCTGGTCGGCGGGACCACCGCGGTGTTCGCCGACATCCAGCGGGCGGTCAACCACGACTACGCGGTGGTGTTCCCGGTGGCCGCGGTGATCATCCTGCTCATCCTGGGACTGCTGCTGCGCAGCGCGGTGGCCCCGTGGTACCTGATGGTCTCGGTGGGGCTGGGCTTCGCCGCGACCCTGGGGGCCACGGTCCTGGTGTTCCAGAACCTGGCCGGCCAGGCGGGCCTGGTGTTCCTGCTGCCGATCTACATGTACTTGTTCGTGGTGGCGCTGGGCACCGACTACAACATCCTCATGATCGCGCGATTGCGTGAGGAAGCCAGAGCCGGGATGAACCCGCACGACGCGGCCGCGCACGCCATCCGGCAGTCGGGGCCGACGATCGGGGCGGCCGGCCTGATCCTGGCCGGCACGTTCGCGTCGCTGACCCTGGCCGGCAACACGATCCTGGAGCAGGTCGGGTTCGCGGTCGCGGCCGGAATCGCGCTGGCCGCGTTCGTGATGGCGATGTTCTTCTCGCCCAGCCTGACCGCCCTGATCGGCAACCGGGCCTGGTGGCCCGGCCACGCCGACCGCCGGCCGGAACGAGCGCCGGTCACCCAGGCCGCCGAGCGCTAGGGACTTTCGCGGCCGGGCCCGATTGCGGGCCCGGCCGCGAAACTGGGTACCTACATGCCGTGAACCTCCGTATCGGCCCGTCCCTGGTCGTGATCGCGATCGGCGCCATCTTCGCGTTCGCCATCTCACCGGGCGCCATCCCCGGCCTGCGCGTGAACGTGGCCGGCATCATCGTGCTGCTGGTCGGGATCATCGCCCTGGTGCTCTCCTGGCGGAGTGGCCGGGGGACCGTCGGGGGAGTGAGCCCGTGGCTGCGACCGCCCGGGTACGACGACCCCCGGGTCGACGCGGAGAAGCGGGCCGCCGCCGCCGACGACGCCACCATTAGGGAAGACGACCGTTACTTCCAGACGCCGCGCGACGAGGACGACCTGTAACCGGGCCCGGGCCCGCACGTACCGGTGGAGGGTGACCGGCTGCCCGCCGGGTGCGGTCCAGCCGGCGACCGTGGTTTCGGTCAGCTGAAACCCGTTCTGCTCGTACAGGGCCCGGGCGGCCCGGAGTTCATCGGTCACGTCCAGCACGAGGTCCAGCCCGTTCGCGGTGGCCCAGTCGATCGCCTGGTCCAGCAGCGCCTGCGCCACCCCCTGCCGCCGCGCCGCCGGGGCCACGAACAGCCGGCTCACCTCGGCCGCTCCCTCCGCGGCCGGGTCAGCGTCCGGCCGCCGCAGGATCAGATGACCCGCGACCGGCGCCGCTGCCGTGGTGGCCACCCACGCACCGGCGATGCCGTCCGGGGTCAGCCACCGGGCCGGATCGGCCGGCCAGTTCGCCGGGTAGCCGCCCGTCTCGTACACGGCCGCCAGCACCCGCACGCACCGCTCCAGGTCGCCGTCCTCACGGGCGCGAATGCGCAGCGCCCGGGGCGCCGACGCTGCCTCTTCCACCCGCGCGAGCCTACGCCGCCCCAGGTGAGCAGCAGCAGTCCGCCAGCGGCGCCCGCTCGTGCCATCCTGGCCAGGTGGATGCCGTTGACCGCACCCCGGCGCGAGCGCCGGAAGACCTCGGCCGGCTGTTCCTGGACCGGGCCCGGGCCGGTGACGTCGAGGGAGTTGTCGCCCTGTACGAGCCCGGCGCGGTCATGGCCACGCCCACCGGTGAGCTGATCCGGGGTGCCGCCGCGCTCCGGGACTTCTACACGGCACTACTGGCTGACCCGCCGCCGTTCGCGGCCACGGTGAACCCGGCCGTGCGCTGCGGCGATCTCGCCCTCACCTCGGCCCGGTTCGACGGTGGCGCCACCGCCGAGATCGCCCGCCGCCAGCCCGATGGCACCTGGCTCTGGCTGGCCGACCAGCCCAACCTGCTCGCCTAGTCAATCCGGCAGCGGCCTCGGCTGAAATCCAGCCCCGAATCCGTCATCGAACCCGTCATGGTCGTCTTCGGCGTGGCGATGATCATCTACGGCGCCACGCACTGACCGATAGCGACGCACTGACCGCTCGCCACGCACTGACCGGCCGCCGCGATATCGTCCTCCGGAGAGAGGACGGCGATGGCGACCCTTGCTGACGTGGCCCGGCACGCCGGCGTCGCCGCCAGCACGGTCTCCTACGTGCTGAGCGGGAAGCGGTCCGTGTCGCCCGCGACCAGGGACCGGGTGCGGCGCTCCATCGAGGCCCTGAACTACCACCCCCACGCGGGCGCCCGCGCCCTGGCCAGCAGCCAGGCCCACGTCCTGGCGCTGGCCCTGCCGCTGCGCGGCGACCTGTACGTGCCGGTCATGATGGAGATCGCCATCGCCGTGACCACCCGGGCCCGCGAGTTCGGCTACGACGTGCTGCTGCTGACCGCGGACGAGGGGCCCGCAGGCATCCAGCGCATGGCCTCGACCGCGCGCGCCGACGCGGTGATCCTCACCGACATCGGCCTGGCCGACGACCGGATCGAGGCGGCCCGGGACAGCGGGGTCCCCGCGGTCGCGATCGGGGTCCCGGCCACCCCGGCCGGGCTGGACTGCGTGGACCTTGACTTCGCGGCGGCGGGCCGGCTGTGCGTGGAACACCTGACCGGGCTCGGCCACCGCGTGCTGGCCTTCATCGGCGAAGCCGAGGCCGTATACGCCCGGCGTACGGGTTTCGCCGAGCGCACGCGGCAAGGGGTACAAACAGCGGCCGAGCGTATCGACCTGGTCCACCGCCCGTGTGAGGGCAGCTACGAGGCGGTGGCCGCCACCTTGAAAAAGCTCCTCGACGAACGTCCGGACACCACCGGGCTCATCGTGCAGAACGAAGCCGTCATCCCGCCGCTCATGTCGCTGCTGGGCACCTACCGGCGGGCGGTGCCGGCCGACATCTCGGTCGTGGCCCTGTGCCCGGATCAGGTCGCCGAGCAGACGGCCCCCCGGCTGACGTCGGTGACGATCCCGGCCGCCGATCTCGGCCACCGCGCCGTCGAGTTGCTCATGCAGCGGATGACCCGCGGCGACGACGCGACCGGGGGCCAGGTGCGGCTGATCCCGCCGTCCCTCACCGTCCGCGGCAGCACGGCCGCCCGGTAGACAATCGCCCAGGATGAGCGTTAGTGTCCGATTCAGGTGAGTCGAAGCGCTTCGAAACACCAACTTCCTCACAGGCTGACACTGGAACGCACCGAGGCGATTCGGAGGTCCTGCCGTGCCAGGCAGATCAAAGCTCTACGCCGTAGTGGCCGCGGCCGCGCTCTCCCTCACCACACTGACCGCGGTGGCGACCACGGCCACGGCCGGTCCGGCCCGCGCGGCCGCGTGCGACCCCAGCCTGCCGTTCCGCAACCCGCGCCTGCCCATGGCGACCAGGATCAGCGACCTGCTCGGGCGGCTGACGACCGCCCAGAAGATCGGGTTCCTGCACCAGTACCAGCCCGCCATCGGTGCGCCGCTGTGCATCCCGGGGTTCAAGACCGGCACCGAAGCTCTGCACGGGGTGGCCTGGTCCAATGACCTCAACAACAGCGGGAACGTGGTCGACTCCGACGGCACCTCGTTCCCGCAGGCGGTCGGCCTGGCCAGCACCTGGAATCCGGCCCTGATCAACCAGGTCGGCAACGCGGTCGGGCAGGACGCGCGCGGCTACAACGCGGAGAACCCGGCCGTCTGGGGGCTCAACCTGTGGGCGCCCGTGGTCAACCTGCTCCGTAACCCGCTGTGGGGGCGCAACGAGGAGGGTTATTCGGAGGACCCCTACCTCACCTCGGCCATCGCCACCGCCTACGGCCAGGGCATCGAGGGCGACAACCCGCGCTACCTGCAGGCGGCCCCGACCCTGAAGCACTACCTGGCCTACAACAACGAGGTCAACCGCTCGGTCAGCTCGTCCGAGGTGCCGCCCCGGGTGCTGCAGGAGTACGACCGGGCCCCGTTCCGCGGGCCGCTCGAAGCGGGCGCGGCCACCGGCGTGATGGCCTCCTACAACGAGGTCAATGGCCGGCCGAACACCGTGGACCCCGACCTGAACGGCCTCGAGCGCAGCTGGTCGAAGCAGCCGCTGATGAACGTCACCGACGCCGGGGCGCCCGACAACCTGCTGCCGGGGACCGGTGACGACAACTACTACCCCGACCTGGAGCACGTGGACGCGGCCGCGATCAAGGCCGGGATCGACAGCTTCACCGCCGACAACACCGACTCCTCGATCACCGTCGACGCCGTCACCTCGGCCCTGAACGACGGGCTGCTGACCATGACCGACATCGACAAGGCGGCCTCGGACGTGCTGTCGATCCGGTTCCGCCTCGGTGACTTCGACCCGCCCGGTCTCAACCCGTACGCCAAGATCACCCCCAGCGTGATCGACGACGCCGCCCATCGGGCGCTGTCCCGCCAGGCCGCCGACCAGGCCATGGTGCTGCTCAAGAACGACCACCAGGCCCTGCCGCTGAACCCGGCCACCACCAAGAAGGTGGCGGTCATCGGGCCGCTGGAAAACACCCTGTACAACGACTGGTACAGCGGCAACCTGCCGTACAAGGTCACCCCGCTGGACGGCATCACCCAGCGCCTCGGGGCGGGCGCGACCGTCACCGGCACCGAGGGCGTCGACCGCGTCGCGCTCAAGGACGTCGCCACCGGCAAGTACGTGGCCGCGGGCACCGGCGCCAGCGGGGCCAAGCTGGCCGAGACCGCCACTGCCGCCGCCCCGGCCACGCAGTTCGACACGTTCGGCTGGGGGAGCGGGATCCTGACCCTGCGCGCCGTGGCCAACGGCAAGTACGTCAACTACGAAAACGGCGGCTTCGTCAACGATCAGACCCAGCCGAACGGCTGGTACGTCCAGCAGATGTTCAAGCTGGACCCGCAGCCCGACGGCACCTACGTGCTGCAGTACGCCGGCTACGACTCGGCCGAGAGCTGGTTCGGGCCCAACGTGTACGCCACGGTGGCCGCGGACGGCTCGCTCACCCTTGGCGCCGCCACCCCGGCCGCCGCCGCCCACTTCGACAAGGACGTGGTGACCAGCGGAATCGGCAGCGCCGTCCAGGCCGCCAAGAGCGCCGGCACGGCGGTGGTGGTGGTCGGCTCGATGCCGTTCATCAACGGCCGCGAGGACCACGACCGCACCGACATGAACCTGGCCGACAGCCAGGAAGCCCTGGTGGAAGCGGTGACCAAGGCCAACCCGCACACGGTGGTCGTGGTCGAGGACAGCTATCCGACCACGATCAACTGGGAGCAGGCCAACGACCCGGCGGTGCTGTGGACCACGCACGCCGGCCAGGAGACCGGCCACGCCCTGGCCGACGTGCTGTTCGGCGACTACGACCCGTCCGGGCACCTGACCCAGACCTGGCCCCGGTCGCAGTCGCAGGTGGCCAGCATCAACGACTACGACATCATCAAGTCCGGCCAGACCTACCTGTACTCCAGCCAGCCCGCGCTCTACCCGTTCGGCTACGGCCTGTCCTACACCACGTTCCGCTACGGCCAGCTCCGGCTCTCCCGGCCGCAGATGTCCGGGACCGGGCAGGTCACCGCGACCGTCGACGTGACCAACACCGGCTCGCGGCCGGGCCGCGCCGTGGTCCAGCTCTACGCCCACCAGGAGCGGTCCCGGGTCAAGCAGCCGCTGAAGAAGCTGATTGACTTCGCCAACGTCGACCTGGCCCCCGGCCAGACCAAGCCGGTGCAGTTCCGGGTCAAGGCCAGCGACCTGGCGTTCTGGGACGTGACCAGGAGCAAGTGGGTGGTGGAGCGGTCCCCGTTCGACCTGATGGCCGGCGGTTCCTCGGCCGGCCCCGCCGCGCACGCCATTCTCCAGGTGAACGGTGCGGTCATCCCGCCCCGGGACCTGGCCGTCGCGACCCCGGCCGAGAACTTCGACGACTACTCCGGAGCCCAGCTGGTGGATCAGTCCAAGGCCAGCGGCACCGCGGTCGGGGCCACCGCGGCCGGCCAGTGGATCAAGTTCGCCGGCTCGGACCTGCGCGACCACCCGGCCACCTTCACCGCCCAGGTCGCCAAGGGCACTCCGGGCCCGGCCCAGATCCAGCTCCGCCTCGACAACCCGGCCACCGGCCCGGTGATCGGGACCGCCACCGTCCCCAGCACCGGCGACGTCTACCACTACACCGGCATCAGCACCGGGCTGACCGGCGCCACCGGTATCCGCGACGTCTACCTGGTCTTCACCGGCGACCTCCGCATCGCCAGCTTCTCGCTCAAGTGACCGTGGTCGCGTGGTGGGCCGGAGCGCAGGTCAGACGGTACTGGTGCGGCGGCTGCCCTCCAGGCGCCGGGCCCGGATCCAGCCGGCCACGGTCTCGCCGTCCTCGCTGAACAGCTTGTGCAGCAGGCGCAGGGAGATGTGATGGGCGGCCGCGATCATCTCCGGGGACAGCTCCGGGTCGCCCAGGCGCCGCTGGATGAAGGCGTGAATACGGGTCAGCAGGGCCCGGTGGCGGGATTCGGGCGGTACCGACCGGTCAGAACCCAGTTCGTGGGCCAGCCGGACGGCGAGTACTTCCAGCGCCGCGGTGGACAGGCGTGACGCCTCGGCCGGGGTGTAGTGGCCGATGCCGTTGGCCAGTTGCACCAGGAGCTGCGGGGCCAGCGTCCCGATTCCGGGCCCGGCCGCCATGGCTACGCCGGTGACCTGCCGCAACGCCTCCTCGGGCAACGGCAGCAGCGTGCGCGGAAACGTCATCATCAGCCCCCGTCCGCTGCGGGCCCCGGGCGCGGCTGCGTCGTAGCGGCAGGGGCGGCCGGTTTCGCAGACGGAGAAGGCCCCTTGCGGAAGGTCGGCCTCGCTGTTGGCCACGGTGAGGCCGAGATGCCAGTGGATCGTCCACCGGCCGAACCAGCTCCCGCCGACCGCGCTTTCCGGAAAAGAATTGTGCTGCCGGGCCCGCTTTCAGGGCTCGGTGGCGGTGACGGTGGGAGCCGCGGTACGGCCGAGCCGGGCCCGGATCGGGCCGGCTTCGATGACGCCGAGGGCTTCGTAGCAGGCCAGGGCCTCCCGCCAGTGACGGCGCGCCCGGCCCGGGTCGCCACCGGCCTGGTGGGCCCGGGCCAGGCCGTCGTGGGCCCGGCCCTGGTCGTACCGCTCGCTGCTGGTCGTGGCCACGGCCAGCGCGGCCGCGTACTCGGTCCGGGCCTCGGCGAGGCGGCCGGTCACCAGGAGGACCTCGCCGAGGCCGTTGCGCACCGCGGCCTCACTGGACAGGTCACCGGTCTCCCGGCACAGCTCCAGGGCCTGGCGCAGGTGAGCCTCGGCCTGCCCCGGCCGGTTCTGCCCCAGCGCCACCAGGCCCAGGCTGGCCAGCGTGTCGGCCTCGCTGATCTTGTCGCCGAGTTCACGGAACAAGGCGATGGCCCGCCGCAGGTGCCGTTCGGCCGCGGGATGATCCCCCTGGCGCAGTCCGACCTCGCCGAGGTTGCCCAGCGCGCGGCCCTCGCCGCCCTTGTCCCCGGTGTCCTGGCACAGCGCGGCCGACCGCTGGAGGTGATCGGCGGCCTCGGCGTAACGACCCTGCCGCAGGTGCAGGAAGCCCACGCTGGCCAGGACCCGGGCCTCACCGCTGCGGTCACCCAGGTCCCGGAACAGGCCCAGCGCCCGTTGCATCTGGCCGATGGCGTCGTCGCGGCCCAGCACGGATCCGACGAAGCCCAGATTGCCCAGCACCCGCGCCTCGCCCACGTAATCACGGGCCGCGCGATACGGCGGCAGGGCTCGCTCGAAATGGGCGGACGCCCGGTCCCAGCGGCCCTGCCGCATGTCCATGACGCCGAGATAGTTGCTGGCGTTGGCCTCGGCGGCCCGGTCGCCGAGCTGGCGGGCGGCCTGACCGGCGTGACCGTGGATGACCAGGGCCTCCGGGTAGTGGCCGCCCGTCTCGAGATAGGGGAACAGGGCCGCCGAAAGCCGGATGGCGTGACCGGGCCAGCCGTGCCCGGCCGCGTGCCCGGCCACCGCGACCAGACTGGGCCGTTCGCCGCTCAGCCAGGCCAGCGCGGCGGCCTCGCTGGTGATGGCCGGCCCGGGCACGGCGGCGGCCGCGGGCATGCGGTCGCGATCGGCCGGGAAGGCGGTGCTGACCGCGACGACCGCGGTGTGCACGTAGTAATCGAACAAGCCGGTCAGAGCGGCCCGGCGTTCGTCCTGGCCCCCCGGCCCGGCGGTCAGCTCGTACCCGTAGCCGCGCAGCAGGTCGTGCATGCGGTACCGGCCCGGCCCGGCCGGCTGGAGCATGCCCCCGCGGGCCAGCGCGTCCAGCAGCGCCCCGGCCGGCCCCGGCGTCGTGCCGGTGAGCGCGGCGACGGCGTAGCGGTCGAAGTCCGCCCCCGGGTGCAGGGCCGCCCGCCGGAACGCCCGGGCGGCACCGTCCGGCAGCTGCCGGTAGGACCAGGAGAACGCGGCCCGGACGTCGGCGGCCGGGTCGGTGTCGTCCGCGAACGCGTCCAGGCCCGGGCGCGTGTCCAGATCGGTGGCCACCTCGGCCAGGGTCAGGTCGGGCCGGGTCGCGGCGCGGGCGGCGATGATGCCGAGCGCCAGCGGCAGGCAGGCGCCGGAGCGGAGCAGGTGGGTGACCGCGGCGGGCTCGGCCGCGACCCGCGCCGGGCCCAGGCGATGCCCGAGCAGATGGCGGGCCTCGGCGTCGCTGAGCACGTCGAGGGTCAGCGGGCGGGCGGCGTCGATCGCGGTCAGTCCGCTGAGCTGGTCGCGGCTGGTCACGATGGCCCGGCAGCCGGGCCAGCCCGGTAGCAGCGGGCGCACCTGGGCGGCGTCGTGGGCGTTGTCGAGGACGACCAGGATCCGCCGATCCGCCAGCAGGCTCCGGTACAGGCCGAACTGGGCCTCCTCGGCCACGGGTACCTGGTCGGCCGGGATTCCGAGCGCGTCCAGGAACACGCGCACGATCGTGGCTGGCCGCGCGGGCTGCTGCGCCGGGCCGAAGCCGCGCAGGTCCGCGAACAGCTGACCGTCCGGGAACTGGTCCGTGGCCTGATGCGCCCAGTACACGGCCAGCGCGGTCTTCCCGACGCCCGCGGCCCCGCTGATCGTCACGACCGCCGCGGCCCCGTCCGGTTCGTGCAGCACCTGGGACAGCGCCGTCAGCTGGGCCTGTCTCCCGGCGAAGGCGGGCGACGGGGCCGGCAACTGCTTCGGCACCACCGGGTTCCTCGCCCCGGCCGGGCCGGTGGACTGGCCGGCGGCCCGGCCGGTGGACGGGCCGGGCCGGGCGGGCGCGGCGGCCGGGCGGAGGCGCCGCTGGGCCGCGCCGAGGAACTCCGCCCGGGTCGCCTCGTCCAGGCCCAGGGCATCGGCCAGGCGGCGCAGCGAGTTGGGGAACGGCCACCGGGTCCGGCCGCTCTCCAGGTTGCTGATCATGCGGACGGTCAGCCCGGACCGCTCGGCCAGCTCCTGCTGTGAGATCCCGGCCGACCGGCGGTGGGCCCGCAGCCGGTCGCCGAGCGCGGCCGGGTCGTCACCGGGCTCCGTCTCCGCCCCTCGCGGCGGCCGCGAGCCGGGTCCTGCCCCGCGATCGCCCGCCATGACGCACGCCACCCACCCGTGTCGGCCGCCCCCGCCAACCGGAACTTTACGGGTTAAGACTTCCGGTTTGAAGAGGTGGCTTTCCGGCGCGGTTCACGTGCGCTCTGGTGGGTTCGCATTCAGGCCTGACCGGTCGGTCCCGTGACGCCGGCCGCGTCCCGGTACCCGGCGACCGCGGCCGCACAGACCGCCCGCACCGGCCAGCCCAGCGCCCGGGCCGCCGCTTCCGCCTCGGCCAGCTCGGCCGTGGCCGTGCCGAAGCCCGCCTCGCCGCCCGCGCCGCCGGTCGGGCCGGCCACCTTGACCGTGACCACCTGGCGATTGCCGGCCGGGCCCACTTCCACCGGCACCGACCGGCGGGCGGCGGTCAGCCGGCTCATCCGCGACCAGCGGACGCCCAGCGTCCCGGTGTGGGCGAAGATCGCCGCCGCCACCGCGGGCCGGACCGGTTCGGCGCAGAGCGCGGTCAGCACCTGTCCCGGCCGCCCGTGCCGTCCGATCATCGGGGTGCACCAGCAGTCCCAGGCTCCGGCCGCTCTGACCGCTTGCAATATTGAAGGCCAGATCCGTGGGTCCAGATCATCCACCGTGGTCTCGACCACGGTGACCTCTTCCTCCCGCCGGTCCCGAGCGGTGCTCGACCCCGGGCCGGCCACCGCCCCGGCGACGACCCGGGTGATGTTGGGCCGGTCCGGGGTGTCCCGGCCGCCGCCGCCGGTTCCCACCGCCCGCACGGCCATGGCCGGGAACCCGCCCGGGGTGGCCGCCGCCGCCAGCAGCGCGGCCCCGGTCGGGGTGGTGCGCTCGCCGGCCAGGTCGCCGCCGGCCAGGGTCAGCCCGGCCGCGGCCGCGATCGCCAGCACGGCCGGAGCCGGCACCGGCAGGGGGCCGTGGCGACTGCGGACCGTGCCGCTGCCCGCGGCCAGCGCCGAGCAGCTGACCACGGCACCCGGCCGCAGCAGCCCGAGGTCCTCCAGCGCGGCCGCCGACCCGACCACGTCGGCCATGGAGTCGAACGCGCCCACCTCGTGGAAGTGCACCTGCTCCGGCGGCTCGCCGTGCACGGCCCCCTCGGCCTCGGCCAGCAGCCGGAACACCCGGGCCGCGAGTTCCCGGCCCGCCGGGCCGAGGTCGCTGGCCTCGACGTGCCCGAGCACGTCGGCCAGGTGCCGTTCCCGGTCGGTCACGGTGGGCGTGGTGATCACGGCCCGCAGGCAGGCCAGGCCACCCCGGCGGGCGGTCTCGGTCCGCAGCCCGAGACCGGGCACCCCCAGCGAGGCGATGACCGCGCTGACCCGGCCGGTGTCCGCGCCCGCGTCGAGCAGGGCGGCCAGCAGCATGTCGCCGGCCACCCCGGCGGTGGCGTCGATGTAGGCCGCCCCCGGCGGGCCGGCCGCCGGTGCCGTCACCGGTGGACCGCGCGGATGATCTTGGCCGCGTGCACGGCGGCCCCGAACCCGTTGTCGATGTTGACCACGGCCAGGCCCGGGCTGCAGGAGGCGAGCATGCTGGCCGCCGCGGCCAGGCCGCCCGCGGCCACGCCGTAGCCGACGCTGGTCGGCACCCCGATGGCGGGCACGCTGACCAGCCCGGCCACCACGCTGGGCAGGGCGCCGTCCATGCCCGCCACCACGATCACGCACTCGGCCGCGCGCAGGTCCTCCAGCCGGGCCAGCAGCCGCCCCAGCCCGGCCACGCCCACGTCGGCCAGCAGATCGGCGTGGACGCCCAGCACGGCCAGGGTGGCCGTGCACTCCCTGGCCACCCTCAGGTCGGTGGTCCCGGCGGTCAGCACCAGCACCCGGCCGCACGCGGTTGGCAGGGACCCGACCGCGACCGTGCCGGCCACGGGATCGGTGTGCACGACCTCGCCCGGGAAGCGGCTGACCGCGCCGTCCAGCACGCGGGCCGGGCAGCGGGTGGCCAAGGCCGGCGCCTCGGGATCATGGGCCCGCAGCTCGGCCAGCAGGGTGAAGATCTGCTCGGGGGTCTTGCCCTCCCCGAACACCACTTCCGGGACACCCGTCCGCCGCCGGCGGTCCACGTCCAGGAGTGCGAACTCGCCCAGCGGTACGCCACCCCCCTCGGCCGCCTTGTCCGGCGGCCGGCCCGGCTCCTCAGCCGGCATGGCGGACCGGGGTGATGTCGAGGTTCAGCGAACCGGACCGCAGCGGCTGCTCGTCGATCTCGGCCCGCTGATAGCCGGCGGCCCGGACGCAGGCCAGCACGGCCGCGTGCTCGTCCGGGTCGGCCGCCCGCGGCAGTTCGGCCGCGCCCAGCTGGACCCGGCCCAGCTCACCGAAGTGCCGGACCCGCAGTTCGGTGTAGCCGCGCTGCTTCAGGCTCAGCTCGGCCCGGTCGACCTGGGCCAGCACGCCGGCGCTGACCGCGGTCCCGTAGGGCAGCCGCGAGGCCAGGCAGGGGGAGGCGGGCTTGCTGGCGCTGGGCACCCCGAGCCGCTCGGCCAGCGCCCGGACCTGGGCCTTACCCACCGACGCTTCCAGCAGCGGATGGCGGACCCCGTGCTCGGCCGCGGCCCGCAGGCCCGGCCGCCAGTCGCCGGTGTCGTCGGCGTTGGCTCCGGACAGCACGGCCGCGAAGCCCCGCCGCCCGGCCACCACGGCCAGCCGGTCGTACAGCTCGGTCTTGCAGTAGTAGCAGCGGAACTGGTCGTTGCGCCGGTAGTCCTCGCGCTCCAGTTCGGCCGTGCTGATCACCTCGTGCCGGACGCCGACCGCCTGGGCCACCGCCCGGGCCCCGTCCAGTTCGCCCGTGGCCAGGGCGGGGGAGACCGCGGTCACGGCCAGGGCCCGGTCCCCGAGGGCCCGGGCCGCCAGCGCCGCCACCAGCGAGGAGTCCACCCCGCCGGAGAACGCGATCAGGGCGCTGTCCAGGCTGGCCAGGCTTTCGGTCAGCTGGCCGGCCAGTGCCTCAAGGTCGTCAGCCACATCCTCGATCATAGGATTCAGACTGTACGCATCGGTCACGGCTACCCCGGGAGGTCTCATGCCCATCGCACAGGCGGAGTTTGGACGCACCGGCCACCAGAGCACGCGGGTGGTGTTCGGCGGAGCGTCGCTGGCCCAGGTCGACCAGCGGACCGCCGACCAGACGCTGGACGTCCTGCTCGAGTACGGGGTGAATCACCTGGACGTGGCCTCGGAGTACGGTGACGCCGAGGTCCGCATCAGGCCCTGGCTGCAGCGCGAGCCGGGCCGGTTCTTCCTGGCCACCAAGGGCGACCAGCGCACCGCGGCCGCGGCCCGCGAGGAGCTGCACCGCTCCCTGGACCGGATGGGCGTCGACCACGTCGACCTGTGGCAGCTGCACGCGCTGGCCGACCCGATCGAGTGGGACATCGCGCTGAGCCCGGGCGGCGCCCTCGAAGCCGCGCTGGAAGCCCGCGATCAGGGCCTCATCCGCTACATCGGGGTGACCGGCCACGGCAGCCAGATCGCCGCCACCCACCGCCGCAGCCTGGACCGGTTCGACTTCGACTCGGTACTGCTGCCCTACAACTACGTCACCATGGCCAACCACTACTACGCCGAGAACTTCAACGCCCTCTACGACACCTGCCGGCAGCGGCGGGTCGCGGTCCAGACGATCAAGTCGATCGCCCTGCGCCCCTGGGCGGGCCGGGAGCACACCGCCGCCACCTGGTACGAGCCGCTCACCGAGCAGGCCGACATCGACCTGGCCGTCTGGTGGGCCCTGGGCCGCACCGGCACCTTCTTGTGCAGCGTCGGCGACGTCGACCTGCTGCCCAAGGTGCTGAACGCGGCCAGCCGCCTCGCCGACGCCCCCGACGACGTGGCCATGAGCGAGCTCTACCAGCGGACCGCCGCCGACCCCCTGTTCGTCTAGCTCGCCGCCGGACCTGGCTCTTCTATTACGTTGACTGATATATTGGTCAGCGTATTAGGAGGGTCAATGGCGGTAGGCAAACGGGACGGCCAGGCCGAGGCGGACGTGCTGCGGCGGGCCGGCGAGGCCTCGGTGCTGATCCTGGTCAGCCTGGCCGACGGGCCCAAGCACGGATACGCCCTGATCCAGGACATCAAGGAGCTGGCCGGGGTCGAGCTCGGGCCGGGCACGCTCTACGGTGCACTGGACCGGCTCGAGCGGCTCGGCCTGATCGAGCCGCTGCCCGCTGACGACCGGCGCCACCCCTACCAGATCACCGGGCCGGGAGCCGCCGCCCTGCGCGTGCACCTCGACTCGCTGGAGCGGGTCAGCGCGGCCGGGCGGCTGCGGCTGCAGCTGGGCGGCATCTGATGGACGGCCCTCCGGCTCCCCGGCTGGTACACACCGTGCTGCGGTGTTACCCGGCGCGCTGGCGGCGGCGGCACGGCGACGAGGCCGCCGAGCTGGCCGCGCTGCTCATCAGGGACGGGACCCCGG
The DNA here is from genome assembly GCA_963828445.1 of uncultured Actinomycetes bacterium. Lineage (GTDB taxonomy): Bacteria > Actinomycetota > Actinomycetes > Streptosporangiales > Streptosporangiaceae > Bog-532. The sequence goes on along the minus strand of CAWHFP010000008.1, from coordinate 66,324 downwards.
CCGCCGCGATCGCCGGCAGCTACCTGGCCGGCGCCGGGCGCGAGTGGCTGACGCCGCGCCCCGGCCGGCGCGTGAGCGCGGTGGCCTGCGCGCTGCTGGTCGCGGCCGGTGCGCTGGGCGTCTCGACCGGGCTGCTGGCCTCGGCCGGCCCCGCCCGTGCCGCCAGCACCAGCCGGGCCGGTACCCCCTGCCACTCCAGCTCACCGGCCACGGTGCCCGCGCTGACCCCGGACCGGGGACGGCCGCAGCTGATCATCCCGGCCGCCGCCCATGGCCGCTCCTGCTGACGCCGGCCCCGCCGAGGCCGGCCCGGGCCGTACGGGCCCTGACCGGCGACGGCGGCGGCTCCGCACCCTGGCCGAGGCGGCGATCACGATCCTGGCCGCCGCCCTGGTGGCACTGCTGGTGCGGACGTACGTGGTCCAGAGCTTCTGGATCCCGTCCACGTCCATGGTCCCGACCCTCAGCGTCAAGGACCGCATCGTGGTCCAGAAGGCGTTCTTCACCTGGTCCGGCGTGCACGCGGGCGACATCGTGGTGTTCAGCCACCCGCCGCTGGACCACTGTCCCGGCCCGCAGCAGGGCGACCTGGTCAAGCGGGTCATCGCGCTGCCCGGGCAGACGATCTACTCGTCCGGCAACCACGTCTACGTGAACGGCCGGCCGCTGGCCGAGTCCTACCTGCCGCCCGACGACCCGCTCGGTCCGCCGATAGCCAGCCGCGCCCACCCCTACCGGGTCCCGGCGGGCGAGTTCTACCTGCTGGGTGACAACCGGGCCATCTCCTGCGACAGCCGGTACTGGGGGCCGATCCGGGGCTCGACCATCGTCGGCAAGGTGGTGCTGCTGTGGTGGCACCACGGCCGCCCCGACTTCCGCGGCTTCTGACCGCCAGGCGCCGGCCCGGGCCCGCCCACGGCCCGGCTATTTGCGTGGGTTGATTGGTGGTCGGGGTGGGCCACGAGGTAGCTTGACGTCGAGACGAATTCTAGAGAGCAGGAGCTAGCAGCGAGATGGCCACGATCATCTACACCCAAACCGATGAGGCGCCGTTGCTGGCGACGTACTCCTTCCTCCCGGTGGTTTCGGCCTACGCCCACAAGGCCGGTGTCGATATCGAAACCCGTGACATCTCGCTGGCCGGGCGCATCCTGGCTCAGTTCGGCCTGGCCCACGATGCCCTGACCGAACTGGGTGAGCTGGCCGACAAGCCCGAGGCCAACATCGTCAAGCTGCCCAACATCTCCGCCTCGGCCCCGCAGCTCAAGGCGGCCATCAAGGAACTGCAGGCCAAGGGCTACGACCTGCCGGACTACCCGGAGTCGCCCAAGACGCCGGAGCAGGACGAGATCCGGGCCAGGTACGGCAAGGCCATCGGCTCCGTGGTCAACCCGGTGCTGCGCCAGGGCAACTCCGACCGGCGCGCCCCGCTCTCGGTCAAGGACTACGCGCGCAAGCACCCGAGCGTCAACAAGCCCTTCGGCGCGGGCTCGAAGACCTCGGTCGCCACCATGAGCGAGCACGACTTCCGGAACAACGAGAAGTCGGTCACCGTGCCCGCCGACGACACCCTCTCCATCGTCCTCGAGACCACCCTGGGGGAGCGGAAGGTCCTGCTGGCCGGGCTGGCGGTGCGGGCCGGTGAGGTCGTCGACGCCACCGTCATGCAGGCCGCCTACCTGCGGGCGTTCCTGCGCAACGCGGTGGCCCAGGCCAAGGCCGAGGACGTGCTGTTCTCGGTGCACCTCAAGGCGACGATGATGCGGGTGTCCGACCCGATCATCTTCGGCCACGCGGTCAAGGCGTACTTCGCCGACGTCTTCGACAAGTACGGCGACGACCTGGCCGCGGCCGGGCTGTCGGCCAACGACGGGCTCGGCTCGATCCTGGCCGGGCTGGACGCGCTGCCCAATGGCGCCGAGATCAGGGCCGCGTTCGAGGCCGCCCTGGCCTCGGGCCCGCGGCTGTCCTATGTCAACTCGGACCGAGGCATCACCAACCTGCACGTGCCCAGCGACGTGATCGTGGACGCCTCCATGCCGGCCATGATCCGCAACGGCGGCAAGCTGTGGGGAGCCGACGGGGCCGAGGGCGACACGCTCGCGGTCATCCCCGACTCCTCCTACTCCGGGGTGTACGCGACCGTCATCGACGACGTGAAGAAGAACGGCCCGCTCGACCCGGCCACCATCGGGACCGTGCCCAACGTCGGCCTGATGGCGCAGGCGGCCGAGGAGTACGGCTCGCACAACAAGACGTTCGAGATCCCGGCCAACGGCACCGTCAGCGTGGTCAACTCGGCCGGTGCGGCGCTGCTCACCCACGACGTCGAGGCGGGCGACATCTGGCGCGCCTGCCAGACCAAGGACATCCCGGTCCGCGACTGGGTCAAGCTGGCCGTCACCCGGGCCCGGGCCACGGGCGCCCCGGCCGTCTTCTGGCTGGACGAGTCCCGCGCCCACGACGCCGAGCTGATCAAGAAGGTCCGCGCCTACCTGCCCGAGCATGACACCGACGGCCTGGACATCCAGATCCTGTCGCCCCAGCTGGCCACCGAGTACTCGCTGACCCGGATGCGGCAGGGGCTGGACACGATCTCCGTGACCGGCAACGTGCTGCGCGACTACAACACCGACCTGTTCCCGATCCTCGAGGTCGGCACCTCGGCCAAGATGCTCTCGGTGGTACCGCTGATCGCGGGCGGCGGCCTGTTCGAGACCGGGGCCGGCGGCTCGGCCCCCAAGCACGTCCAGCAGCTGCTGGCCGAGGACTACCTGCGCTGGGACTCGCTCGGTGAGTTCTTCGCGCTGGTGCCCGCGTTCGAGCAGTACGCCGACTACGCCGGTGTCCCGGCGGCCAAGGTGCTGGCCGCCGCGCTCGACCGGGCCACCGCCACCTTCCTGGAGCAGGACCGTAGCCCCGGCCGCAAGCTGGGCACCACCGACAACCGCGGCTCCCACTTCTACCTGGCCCTGTACTGGGCCCAGGAGCTGGCCAGCCAGACCGACGACCCCGACCTGGCCGCCGCGTTCAAGGACCTGGCCGAGACGCTGGCCGCCAACGAGGCCACCATCGCCGACGAGCTCCTCGCCGTCCAGGGCCAGCCGGCCGACATCGGCGGCTACTACCGCCCCGACGAGGAGAAGGCCACCGCCGTGATGCGCCCGTCGGCGACCTTCAACGACGCCCTCGCCGCCCTCTGACCCGGCCGCCGGTTACGGTGCCGGTGCTCGCCAGGCCAGCCGGAGGCGGGAGGCATGATGCGTAACGGTCCCGGCTCGGGGCAGCGACTGGTGTCACCGCGGATCCAGTTCCCGGTCTACGGCCTGGACCGGTCGTGGCCGGGGCAGCGGTGGCTGGAACTGTTCGGCGACGAGATCGGCGACCCGCTCCGGTGGGTGTCCCTGGGTCACCGGAGCCGGGACGGTGACGCCCTGGTCATGGTCAAGACCTACGTCCGCCTGGCCACCGGCCGCCCCAGGAGTTACCAGATACCGACCGACGCTCAGGCCGCCGAGCTGGGCCAGGACCCGCTGGAGTGGGTCGCGTTCAGCGCCGCCGTCCCGGGGGCGTACCTGTACGCCACCGGCCTCGGTACCGGCCCGGACGGCTTGTCGCTGGCCGTGCTCGCGGACGGGGACGCCTATCACTTCGACCTGGGCCAGCCACCTCCGCTCAGTCCGGCTGCGGCCGGATGTTGTGGTTGGCCGCGAACAGGTTGGACGGGTCGTACCGGCGCTTGACCGCGGCCAGCCGCTGGTAGGTCTGGGCGGGGTAGATGGCGGCCACATCATCCGGGGTCGCGGTGGCCAGGAAGTTCGCGTAGAGGCCGCTCACGTGGGGGGTGAGCCGTCGCCACAGCGCGTCCAGGGCCGGGCGGCCCGCGGCCAGGACCGGCGGCGGGCCCGCGCTGGTCGTCATGATCATCAGCTCGGCCCGGCGATGGGCGAAGGCGGTGGCGTGGCCGGGGACGCGGGACACCGCACCGCCCAGGCTCCGGACCGAGATGGCGGCCGGCAGCCCCGCCATCCCACCTTCGATAAGAATCGACAGCACCTCCGGTACCGAGGCCCGGTCGGCCAAGGCGCTCCGGGGCACGATCTGGATCGCGGGCGGCGGCGCCTGGACCTCCTCCAGCGTGTCCGGGTAGGGGACCAGCGCGACATCGTCGTGGCTCGCGGTGCCGAGCCGGCGGATCGGGTCGATGGCCCGGGCGGCACGATGCGGATCATCGCCGTCGAAGGCGAGGTGGATCTCGACCGGCGCTTCGGGGCCGCCCGCGAACGGGTTGGCGAACTCGACGGTCGCGGTGAGTTCGTCCGGCGCGCTCCGCAGGTAGTCCACCCAGCCCGCCAGCACGGTGGCCGCCTCCGAAGCCGGGAAGGCGATGGTGCCGAAGAAGACGTCGGTCGTGGGGTGGGCCGCGAACTCGAACGCGGTCGCGATCCCGAAGTTGCCGCCGCCCCCGCGCAGCGCCCAGAACAGCTCCGGGTGCTCGCGCGCGCTCGCGGTCACGACCTCCCCGCCGGCCGTGACCACCTCAGCCGCGGTCAGCTGGTCCAGGGCCAGGCCGTACTTCCTGACCTTCCAGCCGATGCCGCCGCTCAGCGTCAGCCCGCCGACTCCGACACCCTTGCTGTCGCCGGAGGAGATGGCCAGGCCGTGCGGGGCCAGGGCGGCCGCGACCTGGCCCCAGGTGGCGCCGCCCCCGATCCGCACCAGGCCACGATCGGAGTCCACGACCTCCACGGCGGCCAGCCGGCTGAGATCGATCACCACGCCGCCGTCGTTGGTGCCGAAGCCGGCGAAGCCATGACCGCCGCCGCGCACGGCCAGTGTTGGTCCGGTCTGGGCTGGCCCGGCCTGGTCCAGCCCGGCCTGGGCCGCGAACCTCACCGCGGCCTGCACGTCTCCGGTCCGGGCGGGCCGCAGCACCAGGGCCGGATCGCCCCGGGCCAGCAGCGAGCCACTGACCGCTGGATACTGGGCCGCGCCCGGTTCGACGATGTCGCCGCCGAAGTCACGGCGGAGGATTTCACCGGCTGAGTTCATGACGTTCCTTCCCGAGCAGCGTGATAGCGACCAGCCCGGCCAGGTAGGGGAGCACCCCGGCCGCCGGCCTGGCCGGCCCGCGCGGGCGGGCGGATCCGGGGCAGCACGGTGGCGGCGATGACGACCGCGGCCAGCAGGAGGGCGGCGCTGAGGGTCAGGCCGAGCGCGTAGCCCGCGTTCAGGGCCCGGGGCGTGGCCGCGTGTCCGGTGCGGTGCTGCGCCACCGTGGCCAGGGCGGCCAGCCCGATCGAGGCACCGATCTGGCGTGAGCTGTTGAGCAGGCCCGATGCGGTGCCGGTTTCGCCCGCGGCGACCCCGGCGGTGGCGGTGGACACGACCGGCCCCAGGCAGAGCCCGAAGCCGACGCTGGCCACGATCGAGGGCCCCAGGATGTCGGTGACGAAGCTGCCGTCCGCGCTGATCAGGCCGAACCAGGCGAACCCGGCCGCGGTCAGCAGGCCGCCCGCGATCAGCAGGGTCCGCGCGGCGAACCGGTAACCGAGCTTGACCGCCAGCACCGAGCCGGCGATCACCCCGAGGGCGAAGGGCAGGAACTCGGCCCCGGTCCGGGCCGGGCCGGTCCCGAGCACCCGCTGCAGGTAGAAGGACGCGAAGTAGAAGGCCGCGGCCATGGCCGCCCCGACCAGCAGGTTGTAGGCGTTGGCCCCGGCCACCGAGCGGTTGGTGAACAGGCCCAGCCGGACCAGCGGCTCGGCCGGCGTAACCCGTTCGGTGCAGACGAACGCGGCCAGCAGCGCGGCCGCGACGGCCAGCGTGGTCAGGGTGACCGGGGAGCCCCAGGAGTACTGGTCGGTCCGGACCACGCCGAACACCAGCAGCGACACCCCGCCCGTGGCCAGGACCGCCCCGAGAAGGTCGGGCCGGCCCCGCCGGCCACGGCCCGGTGGGCGGTCACCCCGCGCCCGGCCAGGACCAGGGCGACCGCGGCCATCGGCACGTTGACGAACATCACCCAGCGCCAGCTGGCGTACTGGGTGAGCAGGCCGCCGAGGAGCACGCCGAACGCGCCCCCGGCGGCGTTCATCGCACTCCATACCCCGAACGCCCGGACCCGGGCCCGGCCCGACGGGAACGTGGCCGTCAGCAGGGCCAGCGCGGCCGGCGCCAGCGCGGCCGCCCCGACGCCCTGGGCGGCCCGGGCCGCGACCAGCTGGCCCGGGGCCTGAGCCAGGCCCCCGGCCAGCGAGGCCAGGCCGAACAGCCCCAGCCCGGCCAGCAGCATGCGCTTGCGGCCGTAACGGTCGGCGGCCTTGCCGCCCAGCAGGAGCAGCCCGCCGAACGTCAGCGCGTAGGCGTAGATGACCCAGGCCACACCCACCGCGCTGAAGCCCAGACCAGCGGCGATCCGCGGCAGTCCGACGTTCACGACCGACAGGTCGAGCGACACCATGAACTGCACGACGGCCACCGCGGCCAGGGTGAGGGCGGGCTGGGAAACAGGTTGAGTAGACTTTAGGAACATGTTCCAAAAGTACATCCGGGGCCAGCCCGGCGTAAACAGAGTTTTCGCGGCCACGCCGGTTTGGCGTTCGGAGGCGCCGGCGGCCCATGATGGGACCGTGCCTCGATCCGCCCCCTCACCCGGCCGCACCGGCCGCCCGCCGGTGACCTCTCGCGCCGAGATCCTGACCGCCGCCCGCCAGCTCATCGACCGGGACGGCTGGGAGAAACTGACCATCCGCCGGCTGGCCGCCGAGACCGGTATCGGGGCCACGACCCTGTACCACCACGTGCGGGACAAGGACGACCTGCTGATCCTGCTGCTCAACGAGTACGTGGACCAGCTCCCGCGCCCCCAGCTGCCCACCGGCCCGCGGGACCGGATCATCGCCGCCGCCACCGCCCAGCACGACGCCCTCGCGGCCTGGCCGTGGGCCGCCGACGTGCTGACCGCCGACGGTTTCGTCGGCCTGCTCGGCGAATCGACCCTGTGGATGGTCGAAGCCATCGTGGCCGGGGCCATCGACTACGGCTGCACCCCGGAACAGGCCGTCGACGTCTTTCGCAGCCTGTGGTACTTCACCGTGGGGGAGATCCTGGTCCGGGCCAACACCGCCCGCCGCCGGGCCAGCGGCCGCATCTGGCGCGACATCGACTTCGGCCGCTTCGACGCCGCGCGCCTGCCCCGGCTGGCCGCCCTGGGCGACCAGTGGCCCACCCTGGCCGCCCGCGACATCTACCCGCCGGGCCTGGCCGCCTTCGTCGACGGCCTGCTGGCCCAGGCCACCGGGTAGGGAACCATCATGGCCGCGGCGGGCAAGTACGGACATGGGGTGCTGCGCGCAGAGGATTTACCGATGAAGGGCTCCCTGGCCAGCGACGCGGAGATCATCCGGCGGTCGTGGGATGAGCCGGAACAGTTCGCCGTGCTGTTCCGGCAGCGTGGACCCGAGATCCAGCGCTACGTCGCCCGCCGCATCGGCGCCGACGCGGCCGAAGACGTGGTGGCCGAGACGTTCCTGGTCGCCTTCAGGCAGCGCAGCGGCTACGACCTGGCCCGTGCCGACGCCCGGCCGTGGCTGTACGGCATCGCCACCAACCTGATCGGGCGCCACCGCCGGTCCGAGACCCGGCTGCTGCGGGCCCTGGCCCGCACCGGCCGCGACCCGCTCACCGAGCCGTTCACCGACCGGGTCGACGCCGAGGTCAGCGCGAGCGCGGCCAGCCGGCGGCTGGCGGCGGCGCTGGCCAAGCTGCCTTCGCAACACCGCGACACGCTGCTGCTGGTGGCCTGGGGTGAGGTGACCTACGAGCAGGCCGCGCTCGCGCTCGGGGTGCCGACCGGGACCGTGCGGTCCCGGGTCAGCCGGGCCCGGCGAGCCATCCGGCGCGCGCTCGGCGAGGCCGATCCGTCCGCCCTATGCGAGGAGCCCAGCGATGGATGAGATGACGCTGCTGCGCGAACTGCGGTCCGGGATCCCGTCGGCCGGCGTCACCCCCGAGGCCGAGGCCGCCTTTACCGCGCGCATCAGCGCCGAGGCGGCCGGGGGTCCGGCCGCCACCGAGCCCGGCCAGCGCCGGCGGCTGAGCCGATTGGGTGGGCGGCGTTACTGGCGGTTCGCGGTCGCGGCCGCGATGAGCCTCGCCCTCGCCGCCGGCCTCCTCGCCGGGCTCGGGGGCACCGCGCCCACCGGCCCGGTCGCGACCGGAACGCCCGGCCCGGCCGGAACGCCGGGCTCCAGCCCGCGCTCGGTCAGCGCGGTCCTGCTGGCCGAGCTGGCCGCCGCCGCGGCCGCGGCCCGGCCCGTGATCCCGGCCAGCCAGTGGGTCTACACGAAGACCGTGAACGAGGACACCACACCAGCCACTCATACCTTCGCCTGCCACCTGAAGATCGTGCACGGCCAGACCCGCAACGTTCCTATCCCCGTGCTGGGCTCTTCCTCCCTGCGAGCCGGTACACCCTGTACGGTGTGGAGCGATGGGATGATCCAGGCCGGAGGCGGCGAGACAGTGTCCGGGTCGTCCGCGCCCCAGAAGCCGCACGTCACCGGCCGGGGAACGGTAGTCGTGACCGCAGTCCCGGCCGCCACCCACCGCCAGACCAGTGAGCAGTGGACCACGGCCGACAGCACCCGGCAGGCGTCCTACTCGTCCAGCGGCAAGCTGGTCGTCAGCGCTGCCTGCCCGTGCGGGCTGGTCAGCTACGCCAACCTCGGCAAACTGCCCGGTGACCCGAAGGCCCTGGTCACGTGGGCCATGCGCAAGCCCGGTGGCGGCGGCCACTACACCCAGGCCGACCTGGCCTGGAACGCCTTCAACGGGATCGAGGGCACGCTGATGGGCTACGTCCTGCCGCCCAGGGTGGCCGCCGAACTGTACCGGGCCCTGGGCGACATCCCCGGCGTCACCGTGGACCAGGACGCGGTCGACGCCGCCGGTCGCCACGGCCCCGCGTTCGTGCTCACCGACCACGACTATCCCGGTGGCGGCTGGACCGCGGAGATCTTCCTCAACCCGCACACCTACCAGCTGACCGGCTACGCCGAGCGGTTCCCGGCCCAGTGCCAGTGCCCCAGCCCCGGCACCGGTTCCACCGCGATCGTGCGCCAGGCCCTGGTGTCCGGGCCGGGCGTCCGCCCCTAGGCTCGGAGCCCGTCGACGAAGATGCCGACCAGGCGCTGGCTGTAACCGGGCCCCGCACCGGGTATCGGCTGGCACAGCAGGGCCACCGCGTACAGGATGTCGGCCGCGGTGACGTCGGCCCGGATCTCACCGGCGGCCCGGGCCGCCGCCAGCAGGGCTTCGAGCACGGGCTCCATGCGCTGATGGAAGTGCACGCGCATCGCCTGGTGGGCGGCGTCGGCTGACTGCAGGGCCGAGGCCAGCCCCGCCTTGGTCGCGACCAGTTCGGTGTAACGCTGGATCCACTGGGCCAGCGCCACCCCGGGCGGGCTGGCCGCGCTCAGGGCCGCCCCGGCGTCGGCGCAGGCGTCGATCTCGTGCTTCAGCACGGCCAGCACGAGGTCCGAGCGCTGCGGAAAGTGCCGGTAGAGGGTGCCGACCCCCACTCCGGCCTGGTCGGTGATCTCCTTGGCGGGGGCGTCCACGCCCGAGGTGGCGAAGACGGCCTTGGCCGCGTCGAGCAGGGCGGCCACGTTGCGCTGAGCGTCGGCCCGCGGCCGCCGCGTCGCCGCGCTCTCGGTCACAACCGTCCTCCGTTCACCCGCCCCGCTTGCATAAACGGAAAAGCTTTCCATATAGTAACGGAAGGGCTTTCCGCTTACTTGCACTCTACGGCAGGAGTGACCGTCATGCACTACCGCACCCTGGGCCGGACCGGCATCAAGGTCAGCCCGTACGCGCTGGGCACGCTGATGTTCGCCACCTCGGTCGGCAACTCCGACCCGGCCGACTCGATCCGCGTCCTGCACAAGGCGCTCGACGCGGGCATCAACTTCGTGGACACCGCTGACGCCTACGCCGACTCGGAGGAGGTCGTCGGCCAGGGCCTCAAGGGGCGCCGCGACCACGTCGTGCTGGCCACCAAGTTCGGCCGCCCGGTGGGGGAGGACCCCAACCAGCGGGGCACGTCCCGCCGGTGGATCATGACCGCGGTCGAGAACTCGCTGCGCCGGCTGCAGACCGACTACATCGATCTCTACCAGGTCCACCGGGTCGACCCGGCCACCGACGTCGAGGAGACGCTGTCGGCGCTGTCGGACCTGATCCGCAGCGGCAAGGTCCGGGCCATCGGGTCGTCCAACACCCCGGCTTCCGAGATCGTCGAGGCCCAGTGGGTCGCCGAACGGCGCGGCCTGGAGCGATTCCACACCGAACAGCCGGTCTATTCGCTGCTCAACCGGGGCATCGAAAGCGAGGTGCTCCCGGTCGCGCAGCACTACGGCCTGGGCACCCTGGTGTGGGGGCCGCTCGGCCAGGGCCTGCTCACCGGCCGCGTCCGCAAGGGCCAGCACAACGACCTGCGCCGGGCCGCCCTGGTCCAGCACCTCCGCGACGAGCGCCGCCTCGACGTGGTCGAGCAGCTCATCCCGCTCGCCGCCCAGGCCGGGATGCCCATGACCCACCTGGCCATGGCCTTCACCATCGCGCACCCCGGGGTGACCAGCGCCCTGCTCGGGGCCCGGACCGAGGCCCAGCTGGACGACCTGCTGGCCGGGGTCGACGTCGCCCTGAGCGACGACCTCCTGGACCGCATCGACGAGATCGTCCCGCCCGGCACCGACGTCGGCACCCTCGACCAGGCCCACCGGCCGCCCGCCCTGCTCGACCCCGCCCTCCGCCGCCGCCCGGCCAGCGACCGTTCCGCCCGCTGACCCGGGTTTCCGGGCCGGCACTTTGGTGCCTCGCTTCGCCCCCGGAGTTTCCCGTCGATCTGTGCACTTTCGGGTGACGCCTGCTTCGCCGCCGCCTCGTAAGGTCCTGCCTGACCAGGTACTGGAGAGGAGCACACGGTGCGGACTTTCGTGGCGGGCGGTGGCTGATGCCGGTCGGTTACTGGTGGACGGTCGCGTTCATCTCCTGGGGTGTGGCGTGCGGGCTCACCCGGTGGCGCAGGCTCGGCTCGTTCGCTGCCGTCCCGGCGGTGCTGGCCAGCGAACTACCGTTCATCGTTGGCTATCTGCTGATCGCCTCGACCGTGCTGGCGCTGGCCGAGGGCGATCTCGGGTCGCCCGCCGGTGCGGCCGGCGCCGCGGTCGCGCTGCTGGCGCTGGCCGGCCTGGCGGTCATGGTGCACCGCGCGCTGCGTGCGCACACGGCGCTGGGCAATGGCGGCAGGCCGGGACGACCGTGGGGCCGCATCCTGCGCGCTCCGTTCTTCCCGGGCCGGCTCGACGTGGTCCGGATGCGCGGCCTCGCCTACGGCAGCGGGCCGCGGCGCACCCTGGACGTGTACCACCGTCGCGACCGGCCGGCCGGCGCGCCGGTACTGCTGCACTTCCACGGTGGCGGCTTCCATTCCGGCGACAAGGCCCGCGAGGCACGGCCCCTGATCCGGCAGCTGACCAGTCAGCGCGGTTTCGTTTGCCTGAGCGCCAACTACCGGCTTCAGCCGGCGGTGACGGTCGCCGGTCAGGTGGCCGACGTGCGCGACGCGATCGCCTGGGCTCGGGCGCACGCGGCGGAGTACGGCGCCGACCCCGGAAGGCTGTTCCTCGCCGGCAGTTCGGCCGGCGCCTACCTGGCGGTCCGGGCGGTGTGCGAGGGCGAGACCGGCGTCGCGGGCCTGATCTGCCGCTACGGCTACTACGGAGACCTCGCACCGCGTGGCGGCATGCCAGCCATGCTGGTGGTGCACGGCGAGAAGGACATGCTGATGCCCGCATCGGCCGCGCGAGCCTTCGTGGCGCGGGTCCGCGCGGTGTCGAGCCGCCCGGTGATCTACGCCGAGCTACCCGGTGCCCACCACGACTTCGACCTGTTCGAGTCGATCCGTTCCGCCGCCGTCAATCAGGCGGTGGAGCAGTTCACGGCGACAATCGGGTCGTCCCCGCCATGACGGTGGCGCCGATCGAGGCGGCCACCACCGCCAGCATCCCGGCCCACTGCACGCCGCTGACCTGCTGGCCCAGGGCGACCAGCCCGAACAGCGCCCCGACCGCGGGCTCGGTGCTGGTCAGGATGCTGAACAAGCTGCCGGGCAGCCGCCGCAGCGCCTCGCTCTGCAGGCTGTAGGAGATGACGTCGGACGCCACGGCGACCACCGCGCCCAGCAGCAGTATCCGCGGGGTGAAGATCCGGCCCGGCCCGGTGGCCAGCCAGAGCGGCACCATGATCAGCGCCGCCCACCCGGTGGCCAGCGTGAGCCCGCTGCTGCGCCCGGGGCCGGCCGCCAGCCGCGGGAACACGACGATGTACCCGGCCCAGCAGGCTCCCGCCCCGAGCCCGCACGCGATGCCGATGACGCTGATCGGCCCGCCGCCGGTGACGCCCGCCGCCCCGGCCACCCCGGCCGCGGCCAGCAGCGCCCACAGCACGTCGATCCGGCGCTTGGACCCGGCCAGGGCGACGGTGAGGGGGCCGGTGAACTCACAGGTGACCGCGACCCCGAGCGGCAGCCGGTCAATCGCGGTGTAGAAGAGCAGGTGGTGCGCTGCCAGCAGGGTGCCCACCACGATCACCAGCCAGACCGTCCGCCGGTCCAGGCGCCGCAGCCGGGGCCGGCCGAGCGGGATCAGCCCGACGGCGCCGAACCCCAGCCGCATCATGACGACCCCGACGATCCCCGCGCCCGGGATGATCGTGGTCGCTATCGCGGCCCCGCCTTGCAGCCCGACCACGCCCCCCAGCACCAGCGCCGGGGCCGGGACCCGGGCCTCAAGCGCAGAAATCCTGGACGAGCCGGGTGAGGACGGCGGCGGCGGTGCTGGTGCCGGCCCGGCTGACCCATTCGGTGTCGGCATGGGCTCCTTCGCCTTCTGGTCCGTAGAGCACGGTGGGGACGCCGGCCGCGGCCAGGAAGGCCGAGTCCGCCCAGTACGACATGGGGGCCACGGCGGTGCCGGGGCCGGCCGCGTTGATCAGCGCCTGGACGATGGGTTCGGTCGCGGGGGTCTCCATGGCCGGCCGGAACAGGACGGTGCGCGCGCTGACCGTCACCCGCGGGTCGGCGGGCCGATTCCGTTCGATCAGCTCGGCCACGTCGGCCTCGACCCGGGTCTGGGTTTCCCCGGGCAGCGTGCGGCGTTCGACCGTGAACCGGCAGCGGTCCGGGATCGTGGACTCTCCGGTGCCGCCGCTGATCAGTGAGGCGTGCAGGTTGCCGGGCCCGAGGAACGGGTGCGGCCGGCCACGCAGGTCGTGGTCGAACCGCCCGAACGCGACCAGCAGGGGCCCGGCGGCCAGGATCGCGTCGGCGCCGAGCTGGGGCCGGGAACCGTGCGCGGCCACCCCGGTCACGGTGACCTCGGTCCAGGCAAAGCCCCGATGGGCGGTGCCCACCTGCCGTTCGGTCGGCTCGGCCACCACCGCGGCATCGAGCCCGGGATTGACCGAGTCGATGCGGACCAGGGCGTCGAGCAGGTCCAGCGCCGTCATGCGGCTGGCGTTCGCGGCCAGCGGGCCGGTCACCGCGGGTTCCCTTCGGTGCTGAGCAGGACGGCCACGGTGTCGCCGGCGGTGTCATCGGCGACGCCGAGGGCGGCCCGCCGCTCCGGGTCGGTCAGCGCGGCCCGCGCCCCGGCCAGGGTGGCCGCGCCGCTGGGGCCGGAGGAGATCCCGAGCCGGCCCAGGTCGGCCACGGCCCGCAGCGCGTCCCGGTCGCCGACCGCCACCGCCGCGTCGCAGCCGGACCGCAGCACCGGCCAGGCCGAGCTGGAGACGGTGCCGCAGTTGAGCCCGGCCATCACCGTGTCCGCCGTGGTCACCGTGGCCGGCTGCCCGGCGGTCAGGCTGGCCAGCACGCAGGCCGCGCTGTCGGGTTCGGCCACCAGCACGCGCGGATGCGCGGCGCCCGGCCGGCGGTAGTGCCGGACCACCGCCTCGGCCAGCGACCCGACCCCGGCCGGGACCACCACCAGGTCCGGGGCCCGGCCCAGCTGGGTGTCGACCTCGTCCAGCAATGTCTGGTAACCCTGCACGATCCAGGCCGGAACCTGCTCGTAGCCGGCCCAGGCGGTGTCCTGGACCAGGGCCCGGCCGGGCTGGTCCGCGAAGGCCGCGGCCTGGCGAACCGCGTCGTCGTAGTCGCCGTCGACCCGCACCACGTCCGCGTCTTCGGCCGTGATGAGCGCGACGGGCCCGGGCCGCATCACGTCCGGCACGAACACGGTGGCCTGGACCCCGAAGTAGCGGGCCATCCGGGCCACCGCCCGCCCGTGGTTCCCGTCGGTGGCGGTCACCAGCCGGGCCCCGGGCTGCCGGCGCAGCACCTGATGGCAGGCCCAGGAGGCGCCCAGCACCTTGAACGCGGCCAGCCCCAGCCGCGACGACTCGTCCTTGACCAGCAGCTGGCCGACACCGAGTTCGGCGGCGAGTTCGGGCACCGGCACCAGCCGGGTCGGTGCGTAGCCGGGTAGCGACCGGTGAAAGGCGCCGGCGTCACCCGGTGCGGAGGAACAGCTCCAGTCGCGGGCGGCCGGCTGGCAGTACCACGAGGTCATGCCGCCATTCTCGGGCCCGTTAACTCATCAGGTCCAGCGCGGAAATTTGCGCAATATCCTTAAGGAAGGCTGATGATTTGGGGTGCGGTCATGCTCGATCTCCGGCGCCTGCGGCTGCTGCGGGAACTGGCCCGCCGGGGCACCATCGCGGCGGTGGCGGAGGCCCTGTCGTACAGCCCGTCGGCGGTGTCGCAGCAGCTGTCCACGCTGGAGAAAGAGGCCGGGGTGCGCCTGCTCGAGCCGTCCGGCCGCCGGGTCCGGCTGACGGCTCAGGCCGAGCTGCTGGTGGCTCACGCCGCGGTCCTGCTGGAGGAGATGGAGCGCACCGAAGCCGCGCTGGCCCAGTCCCTGCACGAGATCGTCGGGACCTTGCGCGTGGCCGCCTTCCAGACCGCGGTCCTGGCCCTGGTCCCGCCCGCGCTCAGCGAGCTGGAGCCCCGGCACCCGCTGCTGCGGGTGGAGGTCACCGAGCTGGAACCGGACCGGGCCTATCCGGCCCTGGTCGCGGGCGAGTTCGACCTCATCGTGGGCGAGGAGTACCCCGGCTTCCCGCTGGCCCGCTCCGGGGAGACCGAGCGCCACGACCTGTTCGCCGACGAGCTCTGGCTCACCCTCCCGGCCAGCTGGGGCGACCGCCCGCTCGGCAGCCTGGCGCCGCGCCCGTTCGCCATGGAACCGCTCGGCACCACCGCCCGCGAATGGGCCACGGCGGTCTGCCGGCAGGCCGGCTTCGAGCCCGACGTGCGCTACACCTCCACCGACCTGCAGGTCCACCTGCGCCTGGTCGAGAGCGGCCTGGCCGCCGCGCTGCTGCCCGCCTTGTCCGGCGCCGCCCATCACCAGGGCGTCCGCACCCGGCGGCTGCCCGGACACCCGCGGCGTCAGATCTTCACCACCGTCCGCCGCGGCGCCGCCGCCCACCCCAGAATCCAGGCCTTCACCACCGCCCTCACCGCCAGCAGCCCCGGGCAGGCCCAGGGCGTCAGTTGATGTCGAACTCGTTGCCCTCGGGATCCTGCATCCCCACCGCGTAATGATCCAGGCCGTCGTCGTCGTCCCCCAGGACGCCGGTGAACGTCGCCCCCAGCCCGGTCAGCCGCCGGGCCTCGGCGTCGACCCGCTGCCGGCGGGTGGCCAGCGGGGCCGACCGGTCGGTCGTGCCGGCGCCGCCGCTGGCGTGGATGTCGAGGTGGAGCCGGTTCTTGACCACCTTGGCGTCCGGCCGAGCATGAAACCAGATGCGCGGCCCGCCGCCGTCGGGGTCGATAATGCTGTCCGCGCCCAGGCCCAGCTCACTGTCGGGCAGCCCAATGTCGCGCCGCCAGTCATCCCAGGTCGCGAACCCCTCCGGCGGCGGTTCCAGCACGTACCCCAGCGCCGCCGCCCAGAACCGGGCCATCAGTTCCGGGTCGTGGCAGTCGATGACAAGCTGGAATCGGGTGGCCATCATGCTCCCATCGCCTCAGGTGCCCCTGGTGCCAGTACCCCAGGAGTTACTTGGCGATGTCCAAAACTTCCACCGTGCCGTCGGCCTGGTCGCTGACGTAGGCCCGGCGCCCATTGGGCAGCACCGAAATACTCGTCGGCGCCTTACCGGTCGAGATGGTGGCGGTGACGCGGTTGTCGGCGGTGTCGATCACCGTGACCGTATTGCTCAGGTTGTTCACCGCGTAGAGATGGCGGCCATCCGGCGAATAGGCGTCAGCCTGCGGGTTCTTCCCGACCGCAACGTGCGCGACAACTTTGTCGGTCACGGTATTGACGATGAAGACCTCATTACCGCTCCAGCTGGTGACGGCCAGGCGGCTGCCGCTGGGGGAGAGGGCTTCGCCGTGGGGGGTCTCGCCAACCGAAATGTTCTTGGTGACCTTGTTGGTCTTGGCATTCACCACGGAGACCTGGCCGGCCATGTGGTCCGAGGTGTAGAAGTACCGCCCGTCCTTGCTGAATACGAGCCAGTGCGGATTCATCGGGGTGGAAATGCGAGCGACCACACTTTTTTGGACCGTATCGATGACGTCCACGATGTTCCCGTGGGCGGATCCCATCGTCATGTCGTGATTCGGCACGTACAGGTATCGTCCGTCCGGGCTGGTCGTCGAGGGGCCCGGTTTGTCGTTGTCCACTTGCACGTGGGCCGTCACGGCGTCGGTGGCGGTGTTCACGAAGTCGACCAGGTGCACTGTGGCGCTGTCGTTGTCGTAGCTGCTGGTGTTGTAGATGCTGACGTAGGCGTACTGGCTGTTGGGCGAGAACGAGACGAACTGAGGCGCGCCCTGGGGGATGTTGATGATCCGGGAGACCTGGTTGGTGGCCGTATTGAGCACCGCGATCTCGTCCGCGTCCTGATCGGCGACGTAGGCGAACTTGCCGTTCGGGGCGACCGCGACCGAGTTGGCCGACTTCCCGACCGTTGTCTTGGTCACGACCGTGGGCCTGGCGACGCTGGCGGGGACGGCGGGAACACTGCTGGCCGCCCGCGCTTTCCGGGCCTTGTCCACGCCGTTGTCTGGCTTGGCGAAGTTCAGGACGAGCGCCACCACGACGCCGATGACCGCGGCACCGGCCAGCACCAGCAGGCCGCGGCGGCGCCACCCGCCCCCGCGCGCCGGCCCGCGGGTGGCCGGGCTGCCTGGCGAACGGCCTGCGTCTCCCGGTGCGACGCGAACGGGCGGCGCCCGGTGAGGGGTGCTTACGGTCGCGCGGACGTCGGCCGGCTCCGGTCCGGGGTCCGGTGGCTGCCCCGCAGCGGCCCGATCCCCGGCGGGGGCCTGCGCGGGCGGAGCCGGTGGGCGAGGTGGCCGGGCGGGAGTCCAGGGTGGCGAGGCCGGAGCCCGGGATAGCGGGGCGGGGGACGGCGCCTTGGTCAGCAGAGCTTCCTGAGCCGCGTCCGCCAGCGCCCCGGCGCTGGCAAAGCGGTCGGCCGGGTCTTTGGCCACGTCCCGATCGTGGCGCCGGTGATGGTCAGCGACGTCTGCTGGCCTGCATATTGGCCCGCAGGCTTGTTCGTCATCACCGCGTCGTCTCGGTGCGAATCACTGTGGCGTGCTGCCTTCCGCCCGTGCAGCTGCCACCACCGTGTTCCTGGTGTCAGTACCCTTTCGGCCCTGCCCACGCGGCGTAAGGCTGTCCTGGACAGTCACAAATCGCACGGCAGATGGGGGAGCCCAGTGAACGAATTCGAAGTAACCACCGTCATCAACCGCCCGGTCGAAGTCGTCTTCGCGGTACTGCGGGACGTCACCAAAGCCCCGATGTGGACTCCGGGACTGCTGGAAGTGCAGCGGACCAGCGAAGATCCGCTTGAGGTGGGCGACGCGATGGTCTGGGTGGGTACGTTCCTGGGCCGGCGCTACGAATCGCCGGTCACGTGCACGGCTATGGCCGAGAACAAGCAGCTGGCCACCAGGACCACCGGCGGCCCGTACTTCCTCGAGGTCGACCAGCGGCTGGAGCCCGACGGCTCAGGTACCAAGCTGACCGTTCACTGCCGGGGCGAGAGCCGCGGCTTCTTCAAAGTGGCCGAGCCTCTGGTGGCCCGGCTGACCCAGCGCCAGTTCGATGCCGGCGGCAGCAACCTCAAGGCCCTCCTGGAAGAACAGGCCCTCTAGCTGACCCGGCGCCGCGTCGCTGGGGGAGGAGCGAGCCAGGAGAGAGACACTTGGTCCATGACCAGGGACTCCGGCGTGGACGCGCAAGTAGAGGTTCCGCCTGGCATCGTCGAGCGGATCCGCGCGCTGTGCCTGACCCTGCCCGAGGTGACGGTCCGGGTGGATCTTTCACGGGTCCGGACGAGATCGACGGCGCAGTCGTTCGACGTCCGCCGGAGATCGTTCTGCCTGCTGGTCGCGGTGGAGGATCCGGACGGCGATCCCGTTCCGCTGCTGGTCCTGCGGGCCCGTGACGGTGAACGCGAGGCGCTGCTGTCCGCTGGCCATCCGTTCTTCGTCCCGCGCGCTGGCCGCGACCGCATCGGAGTGCTGCTCGCTGGCGATCCGGACTGGGCCGAGATCCGTGAGCTCATTACTGAGAGCTACCGGATGCTCGCCCCCAAGAAGCTCGCCGCCCTGCTCGACGGAACGGGTCCGGGTCAGTGACCGCACGGCGAAAGCTCATGACGCCTGGGGCGTGGGCCATGGTGGCGGGAGCTGCCCTTACGTCGGCTGCCTGCGGGTCGAGCCCGGCTCATCCACCTCACCCGGCCCAGCCGGCTCAGCCGGTGACGGCCTACGTGGTCAACTCCCAGGCAAGCTCGGTGACCCCGATCCAGGTCGCGACCAACACCGCCGGCCAGGCGATCAAGGTGGGTGTCTCTCCCTACGCCATCGCGATCACCCCGGACGGGAAGACCGTCTACGTCGGCAACCAGGACAGCCGCACGGTGACCCCGATCCGGACCGCCACCAACACCGCGGGCAAGGCGATCGCGGTGGGCCGCGACCCGGTGGCGATCGCGATCACCCCCGATGGCAGGACCGCCTACGTCGCCAACTTCCACTCGGGCACGGTCACCCCGATCCGCGTGGCCAGTGACACCGCCGGCCCGGCGATCACGGTGGGAAGCGGCCCCTCGGCCATCGCCATCACCCCGGACGGCAAGACCGCCTACGTCGCCAACGACACCGCGGGCACGGTCACCCCGATCCGGACCGCCACCAACACCGCGGGCCGCGCGATCAAGGTCGCGAGCGGCCCCGCGATCATCGCGATCACGCCCGACGGGAAGACCGCCCTCGTCGTCAGCAGCACCTCGGACGTGGTGACCCCCATCCGGACCGCCGCCGATGCCGCGGGCCCGCCGATCACGGTGGGCCGCGACCCGGTCGCGATCGCGATCACCCCCGACGGCAAGACCGCCTACGTCGCCAACGAGGGCGTCGGCGGCCTGACCCCGATCCAGATCGCCACCGGCCGGGTCGAACCGGCGATCAGCGTCGGCACCGCCCCCGACGCCATCGCGATCAGCCCCAACGGCAAGACCGCCTACGTCGCCAGCCAGGGCCTGGTCGGCTACCCGGGCACGGTGACTCCGATCCAGACCGCCACCAACCAGCCGGGCCCGGCCATCAACGCCGGCCGTGTCCCCTCCGCCCTGGCCATCACCCCCGACGGCAAGACCATCTACGTCGCCGACATGGGCGACTTCAGAAGCCCCACCGACACGGTGACCCCCATCCGGACCGCCACCAGCACTCCCGGCCAGACGATCAAGGTAGGAACCGCCCCCGCCGCCGTCGCCATCACCCCCTGACCCGTACCCGCGAGCGGCGGCTATTCACGGACACAGCCGGCCAATACGATGGCGGACGTCACAGCGGACATTTGGCTGAGGGAGCGCAATGGAGCGGATCCGCGGGTTGCTGGCGAGGGGTCTCGCGGTACTGGTTGCGCCCCTGCTCGTGCTGGGAGTGATGGTTCCGGCCGCATCGGCCGCTGAAGGGTCGAGCCGGCCCGCGGGCTGGTCCGAGCAGGCCAGGCTCAGCGGCCCCGACGGGGAACTCGGGCACGCGACGGCCCTGTCCGCCGCGGGCACCACGGCCCTGGTCGGAGCGGCCGGCCTCAACACGGGCACCGGGGCCGCCTACGTGTACACCCTCCGGCACGGCCACTGGCTCCAGACCGCCGAGCTCACCGCCGCCGACGGGGCCGAGTTCAGCGACTTTGGCGGGTCGGTGGCCCTGTCCGCCGCGGGCACCACGGCCGTGATCGGGGCCGAGCTGCACAACAAGAACACCGGCGCCGTGTACGTGTTCACCCTGCGGCACGGTCGCTGGTCTCAGACCGCCGAGTTCACCGCCGCCGACGCCGCGTCCGGTGACGGCTTCGGGTTCTCGGTGGCCACGTCCGCTTCGGGGGGCACCGTCCTGGCCTCTTCGATGGGGCACCACTCGGAGACCGGGGCCGCCTACGTGTTCACCCTGCGGCACGGTCGCTGGTCTCAGACCGCCGAGCTCACCGCCGCCGACGCCGCCCCGGAAAACGACTTCGGCTCGTCGGTGGCCCTGTCCGCCGCCGGCACCACGGCCGTGGTCGGGGACTCCGTCCGCCACGAGGACGCCGGCGCCGTGTACGTGTTCACGCTGCGGCATGGCCGCTGGTCGCAGACCGCCGAGCTGACCCGGGCGGCCAACGACGGGCTCGGGATCTCGGTCGCCCTGTCCGCCGCGGGCACCACGATCCTGGCCGGGGCGCCCTTCCACAACACGAGCACCGGGACCGCCTACGTGTTCACGCTCCGGCGCGGCACCTGGTCCCAGACCGCCGAGCTCACCGCGCCCGGCCTGGCGATCGGCGACAACTTCGGCATCTCGGTGACGCTGTCCCGCCAGGGCACCACCGCCCTGGCCAGCGCCTCCGAAGGCAGCTCGGACATTGGCGAGGCCTACGCGTACACGCTGCGCCACCGCACCTGGTCCCAAACCGCCCGGCTCACCGATTCGGTCCCCGGCGACGGTTTCGGCGCATCGCTGGCCTTGTCGGCCCCGGGCACCACCGCCCTGGTCGGCGCCTCGTTCTTCAACAACGGCTACGGCGCTGTCTACGTCTTCACCCAGCGCCGCGCCTGGTAGCGGGCTGCTCTCAGGTCAGGCCCGCAGCGCCTGCTGCTCGAGGGCCTTGCCGGTCGCCCGGCGCAGCTTCCCGAACTCGGCGCCCACCGGCATGGTCCCGAGCGCGCCGCGTCCCTGCTGCCCGCGCTCGACCCGGCCCCCACGGCGCCACCGTCACTCCCGCCATTCGCACCCCTCTCGAACGCTCGATCACCCTCGACCGCTCGTAGTGGCGCCTGAGTTCTACTACCGTCACGGTAGTAATTGTCATCCTCCATTCAGATCACGGTCACCGGCTCTCCGTTTTGGACCGGTACCCGTGTCTTCTGGGCGTCGGCGAACGACCGTGCCCGGGAGGAACACCGTGCGACAGAAGAAATCAAATCCCAGGTCACCTAAGCGCTTGGGCGCGATGACCGCGGGCGTGGCCGCTGCTCTGGCCGGGACCGCCCTGGCGGGAACCGCGGTGTCGTCGGCCGCGACCACCCAGCCGAGCCAGCCCAGTGGGCACCACCCCCGCGGCATCCAGCATGTGCTGCTGATATCGGTCGACGGCATGCACCAGTCCGACCTGAACTGGTACGTCGCCCACCATCCCGGTTCGGAGCTCGCGCGGCTGGCCACCGGCGGCGCTGAGTACACCGGCGCGCAGACCACCGACCCGTCGGACTCCGATCCGGGCGGCACCGGAATCGTGACCGGCGGCGACCCCAAGGTCACCGGCATCTACTACGACGACGAGTACAGCCACGGCGTCTTCCCGCCGGGAACGACGAAGTGCTCCGGGCCGGTCCCGGGCGGCAACGTGATCTATGACTCGCCGGACGACAAGCTGGCCGCCGTGCCGGACCTGCTGAACAACGGGAGCGGCAACACCTTCCCCTCCTTCGATGAGGGCGGCTCGATCTACCCGGGCGGCGTGGACAAGAACCCGGCCCTGATCATGAACCTCACGCCGCACCCGCAGTCGGGTCTGAACCCGGCGACGTTCCCGGTCAACCCGAAGACCTGCCAGCCGATCCAGCCGTGGGACTTCGTCGGGGTCAACACGATTTTCCAGGTGATCCACCACGCCGGCCTGCGCACGGCCTTCGCGGAAAAACACGCGATCTACTCGTCGTTCAACGGCCCGGGCTCGAACGGCATGAGCATCGACGACTTCTTCGGGCCGGAGATCGACTCGCAGGCGGTCGAGCCGAACGGGGTGCCGTACCCGGTCGACGGCGCGTGGACGGACGACAACGCCGCGACCAAGCAGTACGACGCCTACAAGGTCCAGGCGGTCGTCAACTGGATCAACGGCCATGAGCACTCGGGCCACGGGCCGAAGGTCGGCACGCCGGCCATCTACGGGATGAACTTCCAGACCGTCTCGACCGCCGAGAAGCTGAAGACCTCCCCGGCCGTGCTGATCGGCCCGAACGCGCAGGGCAAGTACACCGAGGGCCCGTCGCTGGCCGGCGGGTACCTGACCGTGGACGGCCAGCAGGTACCGGGGCCGCTGCTGCAGAGCGCGCTCGGCTACGTCAACAACGCCCTCCAGCGGATGGCCGACACCATCCAGGCCGACGGCGAAGCCAGCTCGACGGCGATCGTCCTGACCGCCAAGCACGGCCAGTCGCCGCAGAACAACAGCCAGCTGCAGCGGATCAATGACGCCCCGATCATCGCCGGGGTCAACGCCGCCTGGGCCGCCCTGCATCCCAGCAACAAGACCCTGGTCGTCCAGGAGGCCGACGACGACGGCCTGCTCTGGTGGCTGTCGGACCGTTCGCAGGCCGCGACCGACTTCGCCAAGAACTACCTGTGGACCCACACCGCCCCCGCGGTCAACTTCCAGGGCCAGACGATCACCGTCCAGCACTCCGGCCTGCGCGCGATCTACGCCGGCCAGCAGGCGGCCCAGTTCTTCGGCGTCTCGAAGTCCGACCCGCACCACCCGGACGTATTCGCGATCTCGCAGGTCGGCACGATCTACACGACCGGCAGCAAGATCGCCGAGCACGGCGGCGACAACCCGGCCGACCGGGACGTCCCGCTCATCGTCTATGCGCCCGGCACCGTCCACTGGGGCCGGTCAAGTCACCCCGTGGAAACGACTCAGATCGCACCGACGATCCTGCAACTGCTCGGCCTGAACCCGTCCGCCCTCCAGGCGGTCCAGATCGAGCACACCCGTGCCCTCCCCGGCGCCTAGCCCCTGATCAGTGGTTTCGCTCTAACCGGGCCCGCACCGGTCCCCGGCCCACCGGGCGGCCGCCCGGGCCCGCAAGAAGGCACCGCGAACCTGATGCAGGTTCGCGGTGCCTTCCATGTCCCGAGAGACCACGCCTCTTGATGGAAGGCTCGGCACGACAGCGGCCCGCCGTGACCGACGGCGGGCCGCTGTGGTTTCGCGGTAGGAGAGGGAGAGAGCGCTAGGACACTGTCGAGCGGAACCGGTACGAGCCCGACCCGACCCGCACCTGCAGGCACGAGCCCTGCATGCCGGTCACGGTCACGCCGCGGGCGCGGCCGACTGGGACCCCGCTTTCGGTTACCGACTGGGCGGTGGCGGCCGGGACGCACACTGACGCCCGGGAGCCGACGGGGACCTGGACCGTCAGGTCGAGGCTCGTCCCCGAGCGGGTCCAGGCTGAGCTCACCCGGCCCAGTGGCGTGGTCTCATAGCCCGACGCGTGCGTGAGGCCGCCGGCCGGGGATGGGTCGATCTGAACCGTGCGGAAGCCGGGGGACGTGGCCGAGATCCCGGCGACACCGGAGAACAGCCAGTCATCCACGGTCCCCATGAAGGCATGGTCACGGGAGCGGGCCGTAGCGCACGAACTGTCCTCCCAGGCCTCCCACATGGTGGTGGCGCCGCACTGCAGGAACCACTGCCCCCAGCCGGGAGCGGTCGGGTTGGTGGCGACCAGGTAGGCGAGGTTGCCGTAACCGTAATCGGTCAGCATCGGGAGGATGTACTTCGATCCGTTGGCCCCGGTGGCCAGGTGGTTCCCGTCCGCGGTGACGCTGGCCGCCAGGCCGGCCGCGATCGCCTGCTGGTCCCCGGCTGGGGCCAGGCCGAACGCGAGGCCGTACACGTTGGCCGTCTGGTCGTAGGCCGTGGAGGTGATGACCCCGCTGGGTCCGCCATACGCGTGGGAGTCGAGCCCGACCGGGTCGATGTACTCATGCCTGGCCGCGTCGTAGAACTCGTTGTTGACGGCCGTGCGGATGGTCGTCGCGAGGCCGTCATACTTGCTGGCACCGGCAGTGTTGCCGATCGCCGTGGCCATGATGGCCAGGTCCTCGGTCTCCCGGTAGAGGAACATGGTGCCCAGCATCTGGCTGGAGGGCGGGTTGGGGTCATTGGGCGGGACCACCCAGTCGCCGTACGTCGTGCCCTGGTAGATGTAGCCGGCCGGCGCGATCTGGCTGGCCATGTCGTCCACGTAGGCCGCCAGGTGGCTGTAGTCGCGGCGGATCACGGAGAGATCGTCGTAGTTGCGGTACATGTTGTACTCGATCAGCAGGAACGAGCCTCCCCATAGCGGGTCGACGTTGTCGTCGCCGGGCGGCGTCGGGACGAGCACCCCGATGTTGCCCGCCGGGTCCTGCGCGTCGTCGAAGTTCTGCATCATGTGCGTGTAGTAGGCATCGGCGTCGAAGTTGTCCATCTCCGAGTCCGAGTAGTCGCCGTTGTCGTTGGTCCAGCCGCCCTTCTCGTACACCGGAGTGTCCGAGCCGTAGGAGTACTGGTTGTTCAGGATCGTGTTCACCTGGGCGGTGTGCATCTCGTTCAGCAGGCGGCTGGAGCTGGTGAAGTCACCCGACGTGGCCAAGGCGGTGTGCACCACCACGCCGGTGACCGACACGACCTTCGGTAGCGGGGGCGGCGCGCCGCCCGCGGTGGCCGCGCTGGTGGTCACCTCGACGTACCGGTAGCCCTTCCAGCCGTACTTCGGCTGGTAGGTCTCGGGACCGCCACCCTTGAGGATGTAGGTGTCGGTCTGCCCGGCGCTGCCGTTGCCCTCGCTCTGCACCGTGCCGTCCGGGTTGAGCTGCTCGGAGTACTTAATCTGAACCTCGGTCCCGGCTGTCCCCTGCAGCGTGATCCGCGCCCACCCGGAGGTGGTGATCCCGAAGTCGTAGACCGTCGACGGCCCCGCCGGGTTCTGGATGCCGGTGTTCCAGGGGGCGATACCGTAGGCGCCGAGGACGTTGGCGGCGGGCCAGGCGGAGTCGTCGAAGCTGGCGGTGTTCCAGCCGGCGGGCGGGCTGGCGGGGGTGCCGGGCAGGGCCTTCCAGGTCCCGTCGGTCACGATCCGGGTCGTGTCGAGCTGAACCGCGGCGATGATCCCGCTCGCGTTGGCCTCGGTGTTCAGGCCCTCGATCGCGATCACGTTGGTGCCCGCGACGAGCAGCGACTTGATGTTCGCGACCTGCGAGGTCTCCCAGCCGTTGTCGACCGTGCCCGGTGAGGTGGTGACCTGCGTGCCGTTGACGAAGGTGGTCTCACCGTCGTCGCCGTTGACCCGCAGGACGGCGCTGGAGATGGCCGACGGGTCGGTGACGGTGAAGGTCTTGCGCAGGTAGATGGTGCCCGCGGTGGTGGTGCTGGCCGCGTCGGCGGTGTTCCAGATCCAGTCCGCGGCCGGAGTCCCGGAGTAGGCGGGGACGGGGACGGTCACGCCGGGCTGGCTGGTGACCTTCTCCGGCTTGATCGTCGAGGTCTGCTCGACCGGCGGGATCAGGTCCGCCCGCAGGACCCCGGCGGGCGCGGTCACCGGACTCTGGACGCCAGTGTTCCAGGGGGCGATACCGTAGGCGCCGAGGACGTTGGCGGCGGGCCAGGCGGAGTCGTCGAAGCTGGCGGTGTTCCAGCCGGCGGGCGGGCTGGCCGGGGTGCCTGGGAGGGCCTTCCAGGTCCCGTCGGTCACGATCCGCGTCGAGCCCAGTTGCGCGGTCGCGATGACGCCGCTAGCGTTCGCGGAGATGTTGAGCCCCTCGATCGCGATCACGTTGGTGCCCGCGACCAGCAGCGACTTGATGTCGGCGACCTGCGAGGTCTGCCAGCCGTTGGTCACGTCGGCCGGCGAGCTGGTGACCTTGGTCCCGTTGACGAAGGTGGTCTCACCGTCGTCGCCGTTGACCCGCAGGACGGCGCTGGAGATGGCCGACGGGTCGGTGACGGTGAAGGTCTTGCGCAGGTAGATGGTGCCCGCGGTGGTGGTGCTGGCCGCGTCGGCGGTGTTCCAGATCCAGTCCGCGGCCGGGGTCCCGGAATACGACGGGACCGAGCTCGCCGCGGGCAGGATCGCGGCGCCGCTCCAGCCGCTGTCGTCATAGCCGGGCTGGTTCCACCCCGGCTTCGCCAGCCGCGCGTCGTATGTCTCGGCGGCCGGAGAGTTGGCGGTCGTGGGACCGCTGGTGACCTTCCAGGAACTGTCGCTCACCACCTGAGCCGAGGTCCCGTTGGCGTACCACACCTGGAGCTCGAGCTTCAGCGTGGGCTCGGCTGACTGCCAGGACTCGCCGCTGGCCGGGTAGTCGTCGGCGCCTCCGGCGTAGAAGCCGTTGCCGAGGCTCACCGCGAGCGAGTCGGAGCCGGAGCGGACCATTCTCGTGACGTCGTAGGTGCTGTAGTCCACGGTCTTGTCGTAGGTGGTAAAGGCCGTGTTCAGCACGCTACTGGTCACCGAGCGCCCGTTGACGTACATGTACGGGTAGCTGAGGCCCGCAACGTAGAGGCGCGCCCGGGTGATGACCTGGCTGCCCGCGTGACCCTGGCTCGCCAGCGTGAAGTCCTTGCGCAGCAGCAACTCGCTGCCGTCGCCGCTAGCCGCCGTGGGGCTGGTGATCCAGCTGCCCTGGAACTGGCTCGGGTTGAGGAACGCGGTCTCGAACCACGCGGGCTGGCTCCACGGCGAGAGCCTCCCGTCGTTGTCCCGCACGCGGACCTGCCAGTAGTAGCGGGTCTGCGACGCGAGCGCCTTGCCCCCGTAGGGCACGTCGAACGACTGCGCGGAGTTAACGGTGCCCGAGTCCCACGCCAGGTCCCGGCCACTCGCCAGGTCGTTCTTGTCCTGGGCGACGCGGACCTCGTACTGGCTCTGCGAGACCCCCCGGGCAGCCGAGGTGATCACCCAGCCGAGCAGCGGATGGCCATTATCGATCCCGAGGGGATCGGTCGAGTGATCGGCGGTCAGCGAGCCGACGGCCGGCGTCGCCGGGCCGGGCCGGGCCGCGTGCCGGGACGGCAGGGCGCTGGCCGTCGTGGCCCCGGTGAGCGTGAGCACCCCGAGGGCCAGGGCGAGCACGCCCGCGGCGGCGGCCCGCAGTCGGCGTCTGCGCGGGTTGCCGGGGGAATCGGCCCGATGTGGTGAAGATGCCCGGCGGCGTTGCCTCGTCATCACGTGTTACCTGCCTTTGGCGTGAGGCTAAAGACCCGGCTGGCGTTCCCGCTGCCCCGCGACCTGACGCAGCGCCACCAGCATTGAAACGTCTCAATCACCAAAATCCAACAGCCAAACCCGGCGAAAGGCAATAGATGCGGCCGAAATTGGACACAAGATTCTGCGGCTGGTCTGGCCCGCCCCGCACGCCTGGCTGCCGGCAGGCGCGCGCCGGAGTCGCCGCATACCCCGTAGAGCCGGAGACCGGGGAGCGGACCGGCACCAGGGCATATCGGCGAATGCGATGCGTCCGCTGAGTCAGGTCGGTTGAATCGACATCAACCACTCAAGAAGGTCAACCACACCCGCGGCCAACGAGGCCCGGGTGCGCAACGGCCTGGAGAACGAATTCCGCCGCCTCCGGATCACCCAGAAAAACGGGAAGCCGAACCACCCCCAGACCCGGGGCACGGTGGAGCGGTTCCAGCAGACCATGAAGAAATGGCTGACCGCCCAGTAGCCCCAACCCGCCACGATCACCCAGCTGCAGACCCTACTGGACACCTTCACCACCGCCTGCAACACCCAGCGGCCGCATCCATCCCTGCCCCACCAGGAACTATCAGCCCACCCGGCCCAAAAAACAAACACCGCGAACCCAATGAAGGTTCACGGTGTCCTCTCCGTCTTGAGAGATCACACAGGCGAGCCCGGCAGGACTCGAACCGGCGACCTACTGCTGAGAAGATAGCCGACCGGACCATCGCGACCTGCCCAGCCACACGTCAGCGGGGGAGAGGGCAGTCCGTGATACGAACATGCTGATCGCTTACGAGCGCGGCACGATCGACCGCTTGGCCCTGGATGAGGACGATCTCGCGATCGCGTCGGTGTCGGTCGCCGAATACCGTGCCGGAATCGAAATGGCTGACACCGCTGAGCGCGCGGCTGAACGGGCCAGGGCCCTGACCGCGATCACGTCCGCGGTCAACGTCCTCGACTACACAGAAGTCACGGCGGCCCATCATGGTCGCCTGCTGGCTCACGCACGGCGCTCGGGCACACCGCGCGGTGCGCACGATCTGATCATCGCTGCGCACGCCGCTGAGACCGGCCGGGCCATCTTCAGCCGGGACCCGAAGGCACGCTTTGGTGACCTGCCCGGAGTGAATGCCCTGGACATCTGACTGCCTGATGCCAGAACGCGAGCGCGCCCGGCAGTGTCCAGCCTCAGGACATAGGAATACCCGGCTGGTCCGGGTCGGGCGATGCCGGAGGTGCGGC
The DNA here is from genome assembly GCA_963828445.1 of uncultured Actinomycetes bacterium. GTDB lineage: Bacteria > Actinomycetota > Actinomycetes > Streptosporangiales > Streptosporangiaceae > Bog-532. The sequence continues at coordinate 37,479 of CAWHFP010000008.1, read as the reverse complement.
TGGTGATCACGGCGGTGGTGGTGGAGAGCCAGTCTCAGGCGAGGAGGTGGCCCGGGCCTTTGGGTTTCCACGGCTGGGTTGGCAGGCTGGTGGCCCGGTACAGGGGCGCTGCGGCCTGGCCGGCCGCATGGCCGGGCTCACCGGCGGGGACGCCGGCTGCCTGTGCTGGTCAGCCCGGGGGCAGGCTGGGGACAATCACCAGCTGCTGCCGGTGCTGGACGCCATCGTGATCGCCGGCCCGTGGCTGCACTCGGGCGGCCGCTAGTTACACCGCGGTGGCCAGCAGGGTGATGCCCAGGGCGATGGCGACGGCCGCCTCGGCTCTCGGGACGTGCCTCAGCTTGTCCACCAGGGTGTCCGCGGCGGCGACGATATCGTCGGAGTCGCGGGCCTGCAGAGAGAGCGCCGCGAATGTCGTCAGCCCGCGCGTGATCGCGAACGCCTCGAAGGTCACGATGGTGAACCAGAGCGAGTGAGCGTGCCAGAGCACGACGAACAGCGCCAGCATCGCCGGCGACGGCATCGTGGTGACGAAACCCATCCCGAGCAGCAGGCCGAAGGCGCCGAGGAAGCGGCCGATCCCCCAGGCCGCCCAGTCCCGCGGCACCTTGAAGCCGCCCGCCGCCACCCGGTCGGGGAAGAGGAAACGCAGGACACCCAGGGCGGCGGCCAGGCAGCCCGCGACGAGCAGACTGGGCCGCCAGAGCACGCCCAGCAGATAGATAAGGCCGGACGACAGGAGTGCCCCGAGCACGAGCCCGAGGCCATGCCACGCGAGCGTGCGGCGCCAAGCCGCTCCGGACTCCGGCCCCCGAACTGAGGGCAGCGCCGCGTGAATGGCGGCGTTCCAGCCTCAAGAGGTCCGCATTCCCTGCACGCCGAGAAGCACGGCGAAGAGAATGCTCAGCAGGTATTCCAGCACGCTTCCCTCGGTTCCTCTTTGCTGGCCTTGAGGCTACGGACGTAGACCCGGGGAATGGCTACGACCAGCAGATGCACGCGACCGTCCCGCTGCCGCCGCCGAACCAGCTGCAGGTGCAGTCACAGCACTTGACCGAGCCGTTGTACCAGCAATAATCACCGGCCGAGTGGCACCCGGAATTCCTCTTCGAGCAGGAAAAGGCGGAGCCCGACTCACAGTTGGTGCCCGTGCTGCCGGGACCGCAGAAAGATGAGCTGTAACTCCGGCAATTCGGGCTCGGCCCGCATGGTGCGGCGTCCGGCACATTCTTGAATCGCGGCGCCCCGACGGCGAGGCCCGCCATCACGCCGAATGCCGCTCCGGTACCCCGGCCCAGGAAGGTACGCCTGCTCGTCCGTCGCGCCAGCCACGGAGCGACTTCTTCGGTGATGTTTTTCATGCGCTCGCTACCTCCGACGGTTCTTCGCTGACTGTGATGTCTAGTGCGTGCTCGGCGGCCCACAGGAGCCCTTCATCGCCGTTCACAATTGACTTCGCTCTCACTTCACCGCCGAGCCCGACCGCGATCGCGAAGGGCAGTGTCGAGACGCGGAAATGCTGGGCGGCACTTGCGCGGTCGTCCGAGATGACCTGGACGTAACTGGGCACGCGGCTCGCCCACGCCACGACATCCTGTGTGAGCCCGGCACAGAACACGACCACCTGGAGCTTGCTGGAATAGGGGTCCAGAACACCCAGCTCGTCGCGTATCGCCGAGCACAGGTCACACGAGGTATCGGCGAACAAGAGGACGCTCGGGCCTGGTGCGGGCAGCAGGATCCGCTGCCCATCGAGGCTCTCCCGGGATATGGACAACAGCGGCGTCCCTATCTCGGGTCCCTGATCCGTACGCCCGGCCGGACTACTGAGGTACATCTGGCCGAAGTGCCGGTACAGGGCGAACACCGCCGCGGCCAGGATGACGAGGAGCGCCCAGGCCAGGCAAAGGCTGACAAGCAAGAATGTCTGCAACGCACACCTCCGGGAACTAGACCCGTTCAAGCCGTTTCGCCGCAGCGACCAGCCCTTCGTGGATCTGGCGGTCGCGGCTCACGAGGGCGGCTGTCTCATTGATCAGGTGGAAGGCCAGGATGTAGCTCACGGCGGCGAGGATCCCGGCAGTGACCGTGGCCGGGCTCACCCGCGGCGAGGAGCCCGCGGCCAGGACCGCGAGGACGATCGTGGCGGCCAGGAACACCGCCGCGCGGAGGGTGCTCAGCGCGGGCCGCAGCGCGGTGTCCAGGGCACCGAAGCAACGGCATGCGGCGGTACCGCCCCGCGCCAGGGCTACGAGCTGTGCGGCCAGAAAGGCCGCCGCCACGACGGCAGAGGCCAGCGCGGTCGGCCGGATCGCGAAGCCGGTGACCAGCAGCAGGCCGAGGACGATCTCCACGGCTGGGATGATCGAACTGATCACCGGCAGCCAGCCCCGCGGAATGCCCAGCTGCTCGATGAAGGGACTGACCGCGCCGCGAGCAGTGAGCTTCCCGAGTCCGGAGGCCAGGAAAACCGCGGCCGTGAAGATGGCCGTTAACGACAACGTCATGAGGCTGACCGGAGTACCTGGACGGAGGACATGATGCGGATCAGGTCATCCAGGTTCGGGACGAGGGTGCGCGGAGCACGAAGGCCATATGCCCCACCGGAGGTCTTGAGCGTGATCGAGTGGACCAGGTCGCGTCCCCAGTGGGCTGTTCCGTTCGGCTCGAACCGCACCTCATCGGGTCCCGGTCCCGGCATCCACATGCCGTCGTGGTAGGTACCTGGCAGGCCGTTCACGGTCACCGGCATGCCGACCCGATTCGTGGTACCGGTGAGCATTATGTTCCGCTGAGAGGTCCAGCAGACCGTTATCTCAGAGCCGAGGCCCCACATCGTTCGTGGCTGCCGGTACCGAATGGCGATCTGATCATCAGATCCCCAGAACTCGCCTGCGGAGATGCCTTGCTCGCGGCCGATCAGCTGAAAGCCCTTCGGCACGTCTGGTGACTGAAGCGCGGCATAGGTGGGTGTCATCGTCCGGCCTTTCTGCTCTATCGTCGACTGCACGGTCGGAATCCCCGTTCAGCCGCCCGTGGCCAGAGGCCTTACCAGGCCGGCCGCTCCAGTTCATCAGGCCTGAAATCGAACACAAATCCAAATTCCACAAATCACGAAAGATTACGCCCGGTCCGCGCGAATTAAGCTCATGACCATGGAAGTGACCGCTCCGGCGTGCATGTCGGCACGACGGGCGCTGTTGTTAATTGGCGAACAATAAAGGTCTGAGTGGTATGGTGACGCTTCTAACGACATGTGTCAACATGTCGCATTCGATCGGTGGTAATTGGCCAGAAGATATCTTCTGGGTCGCGCCGGGCGCGAAGATCCGCTGAATATCTAATGCGGGAGGTGTGAATTGCGGGTATCGCGTGGTGGGTGTTTTCAGGGAGGCGCCACGGTCCTGTGTTCCGTCGTCGTCGTCGCCGTGGTCGGCTGCACCGCTACTCATGCGCCGGCCGCCCATACGCCGCCCCCGGCCCGCGCCTTCTCTTCCGTGGCACTTTCCTGCGCCGCGTCTGCGGGGCAGCAGTCGGCGGACCCGTCGGCGCAGCCCGTCAACGAAGTCCAGAGCGCCGCGCTCGCGGGGGACACGAACGGCTACGACTCACTGCCGGCCTGGAAGAGCAGCGACGGGCACCGCTACCTGGTCTGGAAGGTCTACCTGGCGGTTGCTCCCGCGGGCAGGCCCTACCGCGTCGTCACGGTGACCAGCCCGGGATCGGCCCGGCTGTTCTACGCGTCGCCGGCCGCGTGGGGGGCCGCGTCCGCCAAGCCTGTTGTGCCACCGCCCCCGCGCAGCGTGCGCCTGCCGACCTGCGGCTCTCGCTACACCGGCTACACCGGGGGGATCCTGGTGACCCGCCCGGCCTGTGTCAGTCTCACTGTGACCGGCCCGGGCAGCGCGGCCCGCACCGTCCGCGTGCCCGTCCTCATCCCGCGGTGCTGAACTCTGATCAGCCGGTACGCGGCCAGACGGTGAACTCGCTGATCTGCATCCGCCGCAGCTACGGCGCCGGAATCACCTCCCCATGGTCGCACCGTAGCGTCATAGCCGCAGTTGTCTGGTCACCAGACACGGGCCGCCAGAGGGACCGCCTTTGACGCCCACGCCAGCGTCGTCGCTGGGATCGACGCGGCCCGGCTCCCGTGCCTGATGGATCTGGCCAGCCCGGCCCGTCCCGGCGGCTGGGTCGCGGACTGGCCATCTCGCCGCAGGCCCCGGGCAGGCTGTCGCCGTCCAGCTCAATCAGGCACTCCCAGCCCGGCTGGTGCCCGGGCGAACCCACGCCGTGATCCGGCCCCGGCACCAGGTATGGCTTCATGTTCGTCACCAGTTCGACGTCGCTTGGCAACCCATTCCGCTTCCCTCAAATACCGTTTGAGTGGTAGCTTTTTGCTATGTACGCGGACGTGGAAGAGCTTGAACTGGTCGGCGGGCACCCGGCCTTGGACCTGGTGAACACCGTCGAGCCCCGCGTGCCGCAGGCTGACGTACGGCCACATGACCATCTCGCGGATCCCGCGGCCCTGCTGGCCTGGGCGCGCCGCGCCGGCCTCGTGGACGTCGCCGAGGGGGAGGAGGCCGGGCGGGTATGGGCCGCCCAGCCGGGAGCCGGCGAGCGAGCGCTGCGTGCCACCGGGCAGGTGCGTGAGGCGCTGCATGCCGTGGTGCTGGCAGCCATTGGCGCCGCCCCAGTGGATGATCCCGCTGCGCTGGCCGGGCTCGATCAGCTGCAGCTGCACTGGGCCGCGGCGATAGGGCGTTCAACGCTGTCGCTGGAGCCGGACGGCTCTGGTATCGGTCGGCTGATCCTCGGGGAGGCACCGGCCGCGCTAGTGCCCGATCGTGCCGCGGACGCCGCCGTTGACCTGCTCCGCGCTGCTGACCCGGACCGGCTGCGCCGGTGCCCGGCCGAGCAGGGTGGCTGTGGCTGGATATTCCTTGACCGAAGCCGTAACGGCTCGCGCCGCTGGTGCCAGATGGCGGACTGCGGGACGCAGGCCAAGATCCGTCGGCTGACCGAGCGTCGTCGAGCGGCTCGCCGCCTTGACTCTCTTGCTACTGGTTAAACAAGCATAGAGGGAATCATGGTCGCCACGATTAAGGCAGGCACCAAGATCCGTCGTCGGCGTCCGCTGCCCAAGCTGCTGAGCGGCGTCCTGCTGCTGGGCATGGCCGAGTCGATGGCCGGGTCGTATCTGGTTCTGTTCGGCGCCGACGTGCTGCGGCTTACGCCGTTCGCGATCGGCGTGTTCGTATCGCTGACGGCGGTCAGCGGAATCGTCTCCGCTACCTGGCTCGGTCGGCGCTACGACCGGATACCCGGGCGGGTGCCTGCACTGGCTGCGGTAACCGCAGCCGCGATCGGCTATCTGCTCCTAACGGTGACCCACAGCTACGTATTGCTGCTCGTCGTTGCGGTGGTGTTCCTGGGGGCCGGAAGTGCGGCCTTTCCCCAGTTGTTCACGCTGGCTCGCCGGTACCTCGACCACGATCGTCCGACCGGCGTCAGTGGCACGCCCATGCTGCGATCGGCGTGGTCTCTCGCCTGGGCGATCGGCCCGATACTGGCCAGCGTTGCCCTGGCCTGGCGCGGATTCCCGGCCCTGTTCCTGGCGGCGGCCGGCAGCTTCGGCCTGGTGGCCGTACCGCTCTTGCTGCTTGGGCCCATGCGGCCGGGGGATCACCCGGCCGCCAGCCGACCCGCCGGGCCGCCGCGGCCGCCGAGGCCGACACGGTCCGTCGTCCCTGCGGTGCTGAGTTTCACCCTGTTCCACACCGCCATGTACTCCGGGTCGGTGGTCCTCCCGCTCTATGTCACCAGGGCGCTGGGGCGCCCCGACGGTGATGTGGGACTACTGTTCAGCGTTTGTGCGCTGGCCGAGATACCGGCCGCGCTCGCGCTCTTGCTGTTGCCCAAACACATGAGCAGGGAGCGGCCGATCCTGCTCGGCCTCACGATGTTCGCTGGCTACTTCGCACTCATGGCCGCGGCACCAAGCCTGCCGATTCTCGTCGTGGCCCAGGTCGCCCGGGGCATCGCCATCGCCGTGGTGGGCGCGCTCGGCATCACGTATTTCCAGGACCTACTGCCGGATAGCACTGGCCGCGCCACCACGTTGTTCTCCAATACGGTCGCCGGCGGCTCCCTGATAGCGGGGATCGTCGCTGGTTCGGCGGCTCAGGCCGTCGGCTACCGGGCGGCGCTGCTGCTGTGCGGCTTCCTCGCGGCTGCGGCCGGGGCGGTGCTCGTCGGGGCGCGGATTCACACCTGCTCAGTCCGCGTACTTCTCAGGAAAGCAGGTTACGGCGACCGGTGTCCGCCACGCTGACCAGCTGGGGAAGGACGAACTGACGTAGCTCGGCGCGCCGGCCAGCGGCCGCTGTTGCTGAAATTGCCGGTTGTCTGCTGTGTGAGCGCTGGAGCCGCCACCAGGCGCCACGGCTGATCCATGTCTGTACTGGTAGCAGCCCTAATTCCCGGTAGATGAGTGTCAGCGGGCTGCCTGAATGCCTATCGTCGCCGCGTAACCGCGCGGTGAGCACATGGCCGGGTATAACCGCAGGTCAGGCGCGCCCGGCAGGACTCGAACCTGCGACCGGCTGCTTAGAAGGCCAGAACGCTATACCGGAATGCTAACAGAGAATAAATGCAGGTGACAAATGATTAGTCGTCATCCGAGATGCTATTAAGCAGTTTCTCTAGCCGTTCTGAAGCAGTTTCTTCGCCCATTCCCAGGCCACAGCCTTCACTATGAATGGTAACTGGATCTCCGTCACCGATATCACCTTGTCTGCCGATTGCTCGAGTGCGTCCGAGGCAGATTGCCTGATCATGGCGCCTGTCCTGGGATACATGGTCGACCGGGTGACGTTCTAATGCGAGGTGGAGTCGTCCAGGATGCTGCCGCAAGGTGCCAACCTTGCGCTTGACCACCCCGGCGTGATGAGCACGCAGCAGACCGTTGACGCCTACAGCAGACCGCACGAGCCGCACCAGTTCCACGCTCAAGATCATTATGTGCGGGTAAGCGCCGATCGCATCGCCGTCTCTTAGTCCGAAGATCGCCAGCAAAGGCCTTTTGGGCGGAAACCCCGGCAGATTGGGTACCGTCTCGATCACGACTAGGCTCAGCGCAGGAACCGGACCAGCAATTGCGCGATGCAGGCCGGTTTGGGGGCGCCTTCAATTTCGATGGCGACGTCGGCGGTGAGCTGCGCACCGCCGGGGGCTGGATCGACGGCGGCCAGTGTCGCCGTGGCCCGCAGTTTCGAGCCGGCGGGCACCGCGGCCGGAAAACGCACCTTGTTCAGGCCGTAGTTGACCTTGGTCGTCACCTCGCGGACCTCGAGGATCTCCGTCCACATCGGGATGAGCAGCGACAGGGTCAGGTAGCCATGTGCGATCGTGCCGCCGTACGGCCCGTCCTTGGCCCGCTCAGGATCGGTGTGGATCCACTGGTGGTCACCGGTCGCCTCTGCGAAGGCGTCGATCCGCTGCTGGCCGACCTCCACCCAGGAACTCGGCTCCAGCCGCTGCCCGATCAGCCCGGTGAGGTCGTCCAGAGTGTCAACGATGGTCGGCATGCGCGTCCCTTGCGATGGTGGCCCGGAGGTCCTGTTTGCGGACCTTGCCAGTGATGGTCCTGGGTAGCTGGTCGACGAAACGGACGTACTTCGGGATCTTGAAGGAGGCGAGTTCGGCGCGCAGCGCGTCGCGCAGCGTGGTTTCGGTCCAGTCCTGAGTCCCCGATGTCACCACGAAGGCCAGCCCGACCTCGCCCCAGCGAGGATCGGGCAGCCCGATGAGGGCGCAGTCCGTGATCCCGGGCAGCGCGTTGATCTGGGCCTCGACCTCGCCGGGGTAGATGTTCTCGCCGCCGGAGATGACGATGTCCTTGATCCGGTCCACCACGTAGGCCCAGCCGTCATCGGCGATCTGCAGCACATCACCGGAACGGAACCAGCCGCCGCGGAAGGCCGCCGCAGTCTCGGCCGGGCGGTTCCAGTACCCCCGGGACACGTTCAGCCCACGGACCAGCAATTCGCCCTGGCGGGGCGGGGCCGCGGCTGATTCGACCGGATCTTCTGCCGGTGTCGCGAGCTGGACGTCGGTGAAGAAGTGCGGGAACCCGATTGAGAGCGGCCGGCCGGCCGCGCCCTCGGCCACCGCGAGGTAGACACCCGGTGACGCCTCGGTCATCCCGTAGCCCTGCAGGATCGGGACGCCGCGATCTTGCCAGGCGACCGCGACGCGTTCAGGGACCGCGGACCCTCCGTAGATCACGTAGCGCAGCGAGCTGAGGTCGGTGACCGCAAAATCGGGATGGTCGCAGAGCAGTTGCAGCATGGTCGGCACCGCGGAGAACGATGTGATCCGCTGTCCGGCGATGGTGGCCAGGATCTCGGCAGGGTCGAACTTCGTCGCGATGACGACGGTGCCGCCCTTGAAAAGCGTCGGCAGACTGACCTGGCCGAGGCCGGTCGCGTGGAACAGGGGGGCCATGCACAGCGCAGTGTCGGTGCCGAGCACGTCAGCGTGCGCGAGCTGGTTCATCGTGTTGAACGTCAGGTTGGCGTGGCTGAGCACGGCCCCCTTGGATGCGCCCGTGGTGCCGCTGGTGTACAGGATCACTGCGTCGTCGGACAGGCCCACCTCCGTCGCCAGCGGCGGCAGATCCTGCCCGGCCCCGATCAGGGTGGTTATGCTGCCCGGCTGATCGCCGTCGACCAGTACCAGCCGTGGTGGCTGGCTGAGCTGCCCGGCCACGCCGGCCTGCTCCGGGCCGAGGAACAGGACGGCTGGCCGGGCGTCGTCCAGCAGGTGGTCGACTTCGGCGGGGGTCAGCCGGGTGTTCAGCGGGACGAAGATCGCGCCGAGCCGCCCGGCCGCGAAGAACACCTCGAACCCGGCGATGTCATTGCGGCCGAGGTAGCCGATCCGGTCGCCGGGCCCGATGCCGCGGGCGGCCAGCGACCGGGCCAGCCGGTCCACCTCGTCCGCGAGCCGCCGGTAGGTGAGCTCGCGGCCGTCCTGGCGCAGCGCGACGCGTTCGGGGCTGATCCGCGCCCGGCGGTGCGGCCAGCTGCCGACTCCGTAATCGGGCATCGGCCGGTCCCTGCAGTTCCAGGCCCAGCACGCGGGCCGCGTTGTCCCGCAGGATCAGCGGCCGGACGTCGGGCTTGATGTCCAGGGCGGCGAAGTCGGCCAGCCACCGGTCCGGGGTGAGGACCGGATAGTCCGAGCCGAACAGCACCTTGTGCTTCAGCAGCCCGTTGGCAGCCCGGATGAGCTGCGGCGGGAAGTACTTCGGGGACCAGCCGGACAGGTCGATGTAGACGTTGGCCTTGTGGGTGGCGATGGAGATGGCCGCGTCCTGCCAGGGGACCGATGGATGGGCGAGGATGATCGTCAGCGACGGATGGTCGGCCGCGACGTCGTCGATCAGCATCGGGTCGGCGTAACGCAGCTTGATGCCCCGGCCGCCGGGCAGCCCGGCCCCGATACCGGTCTGCCCGGTGTGGAAGATGACCGGCAGGCCCAGCTCCGCGGCCGTCTCGTACAGCGGGTAGTGCGCGTGGTCGTCGGGCGCGAATGCCTGCAGGGATGGGTGCAGTTTGAGGCCCCGGGCACCGGCGGCGGCCAGGTCGCGCAGGCGGGAGATCGCGGACGGCCCGTCGTGCGGGTCCACCGACGCGAATGGGATGAGCACGCCGGCGTGCGCGGCCGCCCGGGCCACGATGTCCTCGCTGGACAGCGCCGGGTGGCCGGTCGCGGTGTGGGCGTCAACGGTGAACACGACGGCGGCCAGCCGCCGCTCCCGGTAGTAGTCACTGATCTCTTCCAGCGTCGGCGTCCGGCTGACCCCGGCCTTGAAGTACCTGGCCGAGGCGTCGAGCAGCTGCTGGTCCAGCGCGGTGTGACCGTGCCCGTCCGACTCGACGTGCACGTGGGTGTCGATGGCTTCGACCGCGCCGATGCCAAGGCTCATCAGTACGGCTCCGGGAAGTGCTGGCCGACGGCCTGCTGCTGGCCGGCGAACTGCTCGGGCCATGCCTGCGCTATCGCGTCGGCGCTCCACCCGCCGTCGGCGAACGCGACGACCGCCTCAGCTGGGTGGGACCACAGGGCCAGCCGGTCGCCGCCGAGCCCGATGGCCTGACCGGTGATGCCCGACGCCTCCGGTGAGGCCAGGAACACGATCAGGGCCGCCACATCCTCCGGCGGACCGAAGCTGAGCTCCCGCCGGGCGTACGGGGGCAACGGATCACCGGCCTTCAGCGCGTCCACGTAGGGCTTGAGGAACGGCGCGGTCTCGGTCATGGCGGTGGCCGCCACCGGGATGACCGCGTTCACCGTGATCTGCGCGCGGGCCAGCTCCAGCGCCCAGGTGCGGACCATGCCGACGATGCCGGCCTTGGCCGCGGCGTAGTTGGTCTGGCCGAAGTTGCCGACCTGCCCGGTGGGCGAGCCGACGCAGATGACGCGGCCGCCCTCGCCCTGTTCCCGCATCCGGGTGACGGCGGCCCGGACGCAGGTGAACGTGCCTCGCAGATGAACGCCGATGACCTCGTCGAAGTTGTCGTCGGTCATCTTCCACAGCACGGTGTCCCGCAGGATCCCGGCGTTGGTCACCAGAATGTCCAGCCTGCCGAACTCGGCCGCGGCCAGCTGGACCATGGCCTCGGCGGCTTCGGTACTGCCGGCCGGCGCGACGTGCACGGCCGCGGCGCCGCCCGCCTGCGTGATCGATCGCGCCGCGGCTGCGGCCGCCTCCGCGTCCACGTCGTTGACGACCACGGCCGCGCCCGCCTGGGCGAGCGCGCGGGCGTAGGCGAGCCCGAGGCCGCGGCCGGCGCCGGTCACGATGGCTGTTTTCCCGGCCAGCCGGGTCATGTGATCGCCTTCCTCACTGTTCGGCCAGGGATTCCCAGGTGATCTGCGGATCGCCGCCGTGGCCGCCGAGGGCGAGAAACGTCAGCGCCGCCGCGGCCAGCGCGCAGATTCCGGCGACCAGATAGCCGGTGGAGTAGGCGTGGTCCAGAGCGTGGAAGGCCACGTCCTTCAGCGGGTTGAATGGCGCCGTCTTGCCGCTGGGCAGCTTGATCGTGGCCGGTACCGCGTTGGCGCCGAGCGGCCCGGAGTTCACCGCGCCGACCGCCGCCTCCAGCGCGGGTTTCTGCGCGGCTGGCGCGTGCGCCGGGGCGGCGTTGAACGCGGCCAGTGCGTGGCGCAATGCCGGGCTGCCCGCGATCTTGCTCTGCATCCGCGCGGCGGCCTGGCTCAGCGCGATCGCGCCGATCACGGCGGGGCCGAGGGTGAAGCCGAAGTCGCGCAGCATGCTGGTCGAGCCGCTGGCCATCCCTTCCAGGTGATTAGGCACCGTGTTGACCGCGACCGCGGTCAGGGCGGACACGGCGAACCCGAACCCGATGCCGATGAGAATGAGCGGTGCGATGACCGGCGCGATCGACATGTCCGTGGCGGAGATGCGCGACATCCACAGATCACCGGCGCCGATCAGCAGGGCGCCGCCGCCGAGCGCCCACTTCGGGTTGTACCGCTCGAGCACCCGGGACGTGACCGGCATCTGCACCAACGCCATGCCGTTGAGCAGGACGAATGCGATCGACGTCCTGAGCGGGGTGAACCCCTGGATCGAGGACAGCCGGATGCTGGTTGCGTAGGCCGTGCCGAGGAAGCTGAACATCGCCACCACGGTGACAATCGACGCGATCGCGAACGCCCGGTTGGTGAACAGGGTCAGCCGCAGCAGCGGGGCCGCCGAGCGGTGTTCCGCCAGGATGAACAGCACCAGGAAGATGGCGGCCAGGACGAACCCGCCGATGACCTGGCCGCTGCGCCACCCGCTGGTCGGCCCCTGGATCACCGCGAACAGCAGCGCGAACAGGGCCACCGCGATCGTCACCTGGCCGGGCCAGTCCAGCGACCGGCCCGCCGGGGCCGAGGAGTCCCGGGCCAGGACCATCGATGTCCCGGCGCTGATCAGCGCGAGGATCAGCACCGCGATAAACCCCCACCGCCAGCTGGCCGCAGGGTCACTGCCGAACTTGATCTTCGTGACCAGCCCGCCGAGCACCGGCGAAATGAATCCGCCGGCCGACAGGGCGGCGGCCCAGATCGTGATCGACCGCGCCCGGTGCGCGGCGGTGTGGGTGCCCGCCGCGACCATGGCGAGCGAGGTGGGGAAGATGGCGGCGGCGCCGATCCCGGCGATGATCTGGCCGGCCCACAGCACGAGCACCCGGGTACCGGTGGACGAGGACGCGCCGGGGGTGAGCACGGCGATCAGCTCACCGATGGCCAGCAGCAGCGCCCCGCCGACCAGCAGCCGCTTGCGGCCGAACAGGTCACCGAGCGCCCCGAAGCTCAGCTCCAGCAAGGTCACCGGGACCAGGAAGGCGTCGGAGATCCAGGTCAGCTGCGAGGAAGTGGTCCCGAGATCCTGCTGGAACAGGCCGTTGAGCACGGCGGGGATGGCCAGAGCGACCTGCGCCAGGCAGACGGCCAGCGCAGCGGCGACCAAGGTACCGCGGGTCAGCTCGTGAGCGGCGCCGTGCTCGCGCACGTTATCCATACGGGGGTTGAGCGAAGTCATCGGTGACCTCCACCGTCAACGGAGCTTGGTCCGGCTTGACGTGAAGGCTGTCACATCAGTGATCTGATGTACAGGTTTCCTGATTGATTTAAGATCGGCGGAAACCGGATTTCTTGTGCGGTCAGCGGGGCGGACGGCCGGTCAGATTGGCTCGGCACGCGCCCAGGCTGTGCCGCAGCTCGGACACCTGCTCATCGGTCAGGCCCGCCAGCATCTGCCGTTCCAGTGCGCCCACTTTGCGCCGGTAGCGGCGCAGCAGCGCCCGGCCGTCCTCGGTCAGCGCCAGGACCAGCCGGCGGCGGTCGGCCGCGTCGCGGTGCCGCTCGATCAGCCCGCGTTCCTCCAGCGCGGCCACCATGTCGGCCATGGACTGGGCGGTCACGAAGGAGTTGCGCGCCAGCTGCGCCGACGACATGTCAGGATGCCGCTCCAGCACGGTCAGCGCCGTGTACTGCAAGGCCGTCATGCCGATCGGCCGGAACAGCTCGTCCAGGCGCGCCCGGGTAGCCAACTCGACCTGTTTCATCACGTACATGAGCGTGGGCTCGGCCGCCGAGCGCGGGCCGCCCTTGGGGGAGGTGACCTTGCGCGGCGCAGCCTTCCGGGGCGCCTCCGGCATCGCCCCGGCAACCTCGGCGAACTGCTCGGCGGAGCTGGCCACGCACTCATCTCCCCGGATCGGTCTCGTCATCACAGGCAGGCCTGTGCGTCAGTCTGCCAGCAACCCGGCCCGGTCAGCACGGCCATGGCCGGTATAGCAGGAAACCTGTCGAACAGGAAACCTGTACAGATGTCGGATCTTGTGAGATTCTCGTTTCCCGGCCCGACCGACGTCAGTGGTTCTCAAAGGAGAGGTCCCGATGCCCAGACGGCACCTGTTCCGCGCCCTTGCCGCGGTCATCGCGGTCACCTTCGCCGTGCTGCCCAGTGCGTCAGCGGCCCAGGCTGCGGCCGTGCCCGCGGCTCCGGCCGCCAGCACGCACTACACCGGCTCACTCACCGACGGGGCCACCTGGGTCGCGGACGTCCCGGCGGCCCCCGCCTGGAACGGCACGGTCATCCTGTACAGCCACGGATTCGGGCCGCTGGCCGCCGCGGACGCACCCGACCCGGCCACCCAGGCCGACCTGCTCCAGCTGGGTTATGCGCTGGTCGGCTCGTCGTACTCCGGTCCTTCCTGGTGGGCGCTGTCCTCAGCAGTGCCCGACCAGTTCGCATCGCTCGCGACAGTTGAGCGCATCACCGGTCATCCGCGCCGGGTCATCGCCTGGGGCACGTCCATGGGCGGCCTGGTCAGCGCGCTGGAAACCCAGGACGGCCGGGGCCGGATCAACGGCACGCTGACCACCTGCGGCCTGGTCGCCGGGGCACTGAGCCTGAACAACTACCAGCTGGACGGCGAGTACGCACTCAACGAGCTGCTCGCCCCCGGCCAGCGGATCCAGCTGGTGCGGTACGCATCAGCCGGCCAGGCCAGTGCGGCCGCGGCGGCGCTGGTCGCGATCGTCAACCAGGCCCAGCAAACCGCGCCGGGCCGGGCCCGGATCGCGCTGGCCGCCGCCCTGCTCAACGAGCCGGTCTGGTACAACGGCGGCGACCCTCCCGCCCGCACCGATTACGCCGCACAAGAACAGCAGCAGGCCGACGAGCTCGCCCAGTTCGTGCTGCCGTTCATCATCTCGGGGCGCTACCAGATCGAGCTGGCCGCGGGCGGCAACAGCTCGTTCACCAGGGGCGTGGACTACGGCCGGACGCTCACCCGGAGCAGCTTCCTGCCTGAAGTGCGGGCCCTGTACCGCGCCGCCGGGCTCAGCCTGACCCGCGACCTGGCCACACTGACCCGTCACGCCGGCATCTCTCCCGATCCGCAGGCGATCGTCACCCTGGCCCGGACCTCGATGGTCACCGGCCGCCTGGCCGTGCCGGAATTCGACATCCACACCATCTACGACCAGCTGGTCCCGGTGGAGCAGGAGAACTGGTACCTGCACCGCGTCATCCGGGCCGGCTCGGCGGGGGAGTTCCGGCAGGCCTTCGTCGACACGACCGGGCACTGCAACTTCCAGCCGTCCGGTTACGTCGCCGCGCTCCACGCGCTGGAGCACCGGCTGGACACCGGACGCTGGGGTGACGTCACCCAGCCCGCGGCCCTGAACGCCGCCGCAACCCGGACCGGCCTGGGCGCCTTCGAGCCCTACGTCCCGTTCAGGGTGCCCCCGCTCGTCAACGCCCGCGCCTGACGTCCGCCCGGGGCGTCATCGGTTCCAGGCCACTTCCTGCTGAGAGGACAAGCTCATGGGGACATCCGCTGGACGGAAGAGTCTGGTGCGCCCGGCCGTAATGGCTGCTGCCCTGGCCGTCACGATCACCGTCCCGGCCTTAACGGCGGCGCAATCCGCACCGGCCGCCGCCTCGTCCGTGAAGTACGCGCACGCGTGGCTGAATTCCCGGCAGGAACCCGGCCAGCGCGCCAGCGAGCTACTGGCCCAGATGACGCTCGCGCAGAAGCTGCAGATGGTGGACGGCACCGGGTTCGCGTTCAATGCGGGCTACGCCGGTCACATCCAGGGCATCCCCGCGCTCGGTATCCCCGACCTGTACCTGGCCGACGGGGCGGTCGGCGTCGGCAACGGCAGTACCGGGGTCACCGAGTTCCCCGATGGCACTGACGACGCGGCCACGTGGGACCCCGGCACGGCCCAGGCGGTCGGCGCGGCCGACGGCACCGAACAGGCGGCCAAGGGGCACCAGGTCTCGCTGGCGCCGAACCTGAACATCTTGCGTACGCCGTACGGGGGCCGCGCGTTCGAAGGTTACGGTGAGGACCCGTACCTGTCCTCGCAGATATCGGCCGCGGACGTGACCGGCGTGCAGAGCGCGGGTGTGATCGCGACTCCCAAGCACTACATCGCCAACGATCAGGAGACGCTGCGCAACTCGATTGACGTGCGGGTCTCCCAGCGCGCGCTCGCCGAAATCTACGAGCCGGCGTTCCAGGCGGACTCCGACGCCGGCGCCGGCGCGGTGATGTGCTCCTACAACAAGGTCAACGGCGCCTGGGCCTGCGAGAACTCGCAGACGCTGGCCGGCACACTGGACGCGGTACTCAAATTCAAGGGCTTCGTGATGAGCGACTGGGGCGCGACCCACAGCACCGTCGCCTCGGTCGAAGCAGGGCTTGACATGAACATGCCCGGTGGCGCCGGATTCGGCACCGACTACTACGGCGCGCCGCTGGCCGCGGCGGTCGCCGACGGCCAGGTGACGACGGCCCAGATCAACGACATGGTGTACCGCATTCTGCGGTCCATGTTCAGCGTTGGCGTGTTCGACCGCACGTATCCGGTGCCGTCGGCGGCTGCGAACACCAACGTCAGTACACAAGCCGACAACCAGGTCGCGCTGACCGCCGCCGAGCAGGGGGCGGTGCTGCTCAAGAACGACCGCAACGTGCTGCCGTTCAGCGGCCGGATCAAGTCGGTCGCCGTGATCGGCGATGACGCCGGAGCCGATGCGATGTACGGCGGCGGCGGCTCCGCTGCGGTCAACGCGACAAACCCGGTCACCCCGCTGGCCGGCATCACAGCCCGCGCGCAGCGGTCCGGCGCCAGCGTCACCTACGCGCAGGGCAACGCGAACTACCGGGTGCTGTCCGCGCTGCCAGACACCGGCTTCACGCCGGCGTCGGGCAGCGGGGCCGGCTGGACGGCAACGTACTACGCGGGCTCCGCCGCCAGCGGTGCCCCGCTCGGATCGCAGACCGTCACCAGCCTGGACGTCACCAGCGTCCCAGCCATCGTCGCCAGCGCCGGGGTGTCCACCTGGTCGGTCAGTTACCGGGCCACCCTGACCCCGGACGCCACTGGCACCGCGGAGTTCGGCCTCACCGCCGGCGGCCACGCCACGCTGTCCATCGGCGGCCGCAAGGTTGTCAGCTACGCGCCCGGTACCGGCTCGACGTTCACCGGGCTGGCCAGCCTGACCAAGAGCGCAGCCATCCCGTTCACGCTCGACGTCACCGGCCTGAGCGCGGCCATTGCTCAGTCCGGATTCCCGGGCGCTCCGTCCGCCCTCGCCGCAGTGACCTGGGCCCCGCAGGAGAACCTGCGCTGGCAGACCGCGGCCAGCGCCGCGAAATCCTCCGATGCCGCGGTGGTCTTCGTCAGCAACTACTCGGCCGAGGGCAGCGACCTGCAGACCCTGGGGCTGCCCGGAGATCAGGATCAGCTGGTCAACGCGGTGGCCCGCGCCAACCCGCGCACGATCGTGGTGCTCAACACCAGCGGCCCGGCCTACATGCCCTGGCTGAAGCAGGTCGCGGGCGTCTTCGAGGCCTGGTATCCGGGCCAGCAGGACGGCAACGCCATCGCCGCGCTGCTGTTCGGCGACGTCAATCCCTCGGGGCACCTGCCCGAGACCTTCCCCGCCGATGCCAGCCAGGGCGTCGCCCACGGCGGCACCGTGCTCACCCCCAACGACCAGTTCCCGGGCAACGGCACCGACGTTGACTACACCGAAGGCATCGACGTCGGCTACCGATACTACGACGTCAACCACCAGAGGCCGCTGTTCCCGTTCGGCTATGGCCTGTCCTACACCACCTTCTGCTATCGCGACCTCAGGCTTCACCGGGAACGCTCCGGCCAGGAGACAGCCCAGGTCACCATCACCAACACCGGCCACCGGGCCGGCGCTGCGGTGGCCCAGCTGTACCTCACCGACCCGGCCGCCGCCGGCGAGCCGCCCTATCAGCTCAAGAGCTTCCGGAAGGTGACCCTGCGGGCCGGCCAGAGCCAACGGCTGACCTTCGAGATCACCCGCCGGGACATGAGCTACTACCAGGCCGCGGCCAGCAGCTGGAAGACCGCACCCGGCGCATACCGCGTCAGCATCGGCAGCAACGAACGGGACCTGCCGGTGCGTGGCTGGTTCTCTGCGGGCTGAGGCGCGGCCACCAGGTCGTCGTCTCCGGCCAGCACTGCGGGCAGGTATCGGTTCAGGCGCACAATCTGGGTGGTTCGCCTGCACCGCCCTGGCCGTGGCCGGAATCTCCATGGCCTTGATCGATCGTGCTGGCCAGCCGCACCCGGCTGCGCTCCACCGCCCAGGGTGTCATGTTCCACATCGGCCGCGGCGGCTGGAGCCTGCTGCTGCCGACGGTGCAGGACGCCGGTTTCCCGGTGCTAGCGCTGGTCCTGGCCTTCCTGCTGGTCACGTCTGGAGCCGCCGGCATTGTCTTCGCGCCGAACACGCGCGAACGCGACCTGGAACACACCCGGCGCGCCAGCCTGCGCTAAAGGCAGCAAGCTGGTCCCGGCAGCCCGCGCCCGGATGAGGTCAGCAAGCCACGATCGTATGGCGGCCGGGCGGCAGGGGCCCGAAGTAGCGGTAGCCGTCCAGGCTGGCGTAGCCGGGGACCCGCACCGGTGCGGTGGTGATCCCGTTGACCTTGCCTCGGGTGCCCCTGGCCGGGACACCGGCGTAGCCATGGGTGCCGGGCGGGACGTCGACGGTCACGGTGACACTCCCCGCCGCGTGCGCGGACACGGTCCAGTCGACGGCGACCGGCCCCCTGGGCGTTGGCACCCGCCCGCGGGCCCAGCTCAGGTCGCCCGGCTGCGGTTCGGCCAGGAAGGTCCGGTAGCCAGGGGTGAGCGGGCGGACGCCGAGCACGTACCGGGACAGTGCGGGCGTGGCGCCGGCGGACCAGCCGTGGGCCAGGCTGGTGCCGGCGGCCAGCCCGGGCAGGCCGGTCTGGGCGATGTACTCCCAGCAGCCGCCGCTGTAGTAGGGGGTGTTCTGCGGCAGCATGAGGCCCCAGACCTGGCGGATGAGGTCCAGCGCGCCCTGAGTCAGCCCGGTGGCCAGCCGGCCGAGGACTTCCCAGCCGACTTCGTAGGGAGCGATGTTGCCGCCGGGCACTTGCGAGGAGTCCTCGCACGGGCCCTTCGGCCCGGCCAGCGCCTTGGTCAGGTTTTTGGCGAGCGTCTCGGCGTCGATCGAGGGGTCCAGCGCGGGCAAACCGTACAGCAGGGCGTACCCGTTGCCGATTTCGTCGAAGACGGTGGGCTGGGCGGTTGAGGCGCTGTACATGCCCGCGGCCCGGTTGAACAGCAGGGCATTGATCCTGCTTGCCGATCGTGCGGGGCCAGCGACTGCGTACGCCGGCGCCGAGGCGGTGTCGCCCGCCGCGGTGGCCATCTGCTGGGCCTGGTGCAGGCAGCCGTAGTAGTGCGCGTTGGTGGACATCTGCGTGGCCAGCGGCCCCGCCCCGCTCATCAGGCCGTCCGCCCCCACCTGGCCGGCCAGCCAGGTCATGATGCCCCGGATTGACTTCCAGTTCTCCGTTAGCCATCCGGTGTCGCCGGAGCACATCCAGTAGTGGTAGGCGTCGGTGACCTGCATCATGGTGTAGTCCTGCGTGCTGAGGCTGGGCGGCGGCCCGGACGAGCCGGTCACCGGCAGCCCCCTTGCCTGCGCGGGGACCGCGATGGGGATACTGCCGTCGGCCAGCTGGTAGCGGAAGAACTGCTCGGCCGAACCGGTCAGGTACTGGTTGTCGAAGGTGCTGCACAGCACGGTCAGGGTGCTGATGCCCATGTCGCCGCTCCAGACCAGGCGGTCGCGCATGGCACCGTCCATGATCGATGGGGTGACGTTGGTGCCGGCCAGGCACACGTCGATGAAGTGCTGCGTGCCCGGGCCGGTGAGTTTCTCGCTGAGCAGCACCGTTCCCGTGGAGCTGGTCACCGTGAGGCCGGTCGCCCGCGACAAGGCACCCTGGGCGTTGGCGAAGCCGAAGCTGCCGCTGGCTTCCATGCCAGGCACGGTGCCGCTGTAAATCTGGGTGCCCTTGATGGCCACGGTCAGTGTGCTCCCGGTGACCGTGACGCTGATCGGGTACACGGTGCTGGCGGCGACTTTGAACGGCATCGGTATCACCGCGATGAGCGCCTGCGGCCCCTGATTCTCGATGTAGATGCGCAGGGTGTTCGGGGTGCTGATCGGCAGCGTGTCGTCACCGGCGCACAGGACCATCATGGTGCCGGTGCTCATGGAGTCGCTGCGGACGAGCCAGGCCGCCTCGTTCTGCAGGATCTCAATGCCGAACGACACTGTGTAATCCGTCCAGCCGTTGCCCGGGCGGTAGGCCGCGTACTCGCAGCCGTAGGCAAGCAGGCCCTCGGGGGTGGCCTCATAGAAGGGCGGTACCGAGCCGATCGGGACAGAGCAGGCGTTGACGGTATGGACGCCCAGTTGCCAGATTTTGCCCAGGTTGGCGTCGCTGCAGGTGAACGTGCCTACCCGGGGATCATCGGGAGTGTCCAGGCGGAAGCTCGGAAGGAAGCCGGCCCTGCTGACCTGGATGGAACCGGAGCCGAGCAGCGTGACGGCCTGGAACCGCTGGCCTGCCTGCAGCAGGTGACCCCTGACCGGGCCAGCGGCGGTCAGCTGGTAATGCTCCACCCGGGAAAGCTGCGCTCCCGCTGGAACCCCGACGAATGAGATGGTGCGCTCGCCCGCGTTGCTGCTGGTGCCGAAACCGTCGCCGCCCGGCAGAAGATAGGGCAGCGACTGGGAGTAGATCGCCTGCAAGGTGACGTCCCCGGTTACCTTGCTCACCAAAAATTGCGGCTGGCCGCCGACGATTTCGCCGTAGTCGAGGACAATCAGCGGTGCCGTGCCGCCTGCCTTGGCGGTCAGCGTCGCGGTACCGCCATTGACGAGGGCATGGGCGTTTTGCACGTTGCCCTGGACGCTGGTCACCGCGGACGGCGAGATGAAAGACCTTCTTTCAGCGGTGAGGCTCGCGTCGGCCGGTGACCTGCCATCGGTAATTGCCCGTTTGCTGTGCGCATCACCCTCTGACAGGGCGGGAACGGCGCCGGATGAGCGCAGTCCAGGAATCGAGGTCAGGGCTGCGGCGCCTCCGACGACGCCGATGAATTCCCGCCGCGACGGGTGGGTGCCGGATTGCCTGCGTCTGATCGCCATGATGTCTTCTCCTCAAGGGGACAGCGCGTAGCGGAAGTCTTCAAGAGCGTTGGCGGCCGCGACCGCCACGTCGGGTGGTATGCCGGGTTGCCCGCCAAGGGGTGAGTAGGCGAGGTAGGTGATCTGCCGCTCCGCGCACGCCCGCGCGGTGCGAAGATCACGGGGATCGATGCAGGAGAGCCGGTTCTGAACCGTGGCGATCGGGGCGATGGTCAGTGCGTTGTCCAGCTCGGTTATGGTCACGTTCGACAATCCGATCGCCGCGATCTTGCCTTGCTGGCGCAACTGCTCGAGGGCGCCCACGCTGTCGGCCAGTGGCACCCGGGGTCAACGTGGTGGAGTTGTGCCGTACCGAGCCCGATGGCACCAATCTCGCGGGCCATCTATCAGCATCTGGTCCGACGCCCATCATCCGGTCAGGGTGCGCTGGGCTCCATGCGCACCACCTGGCAGCGTCACCTGGTGGCCGCCGGGCAGCTCGATGAAGGCCGTGGCGTGCGCGGGGACCGTGATCGTCAGTGAGAGCCGGTGCCCGGTCCTGGCCCAGTGGACGAAGATCTGCCCGTATGGGGTCGGCACCGCGCCCTCGGCCCACTGGAGGGTGCCAGGGTGCGGCGTCACGGTGAAGGTCCGGTAACCAGGGTCTACCGGCTGCACGCCGAGTACATAGCTGGTCATGATCGGGGTCGGGCCGGAGGACCAGCCGTGGGACAGGCTGGTGCGGGCTTCGGTCGCGGTGCCGTCGGGACCGATGTTCTCCCACATGGTCCCGGTGAAGAACGGGTTGTGCGGGTCGATCATCTGGTCCCAGGTCAGATGCAGCAGGCGCTCGGCGTCCGCGGTGTCGCCGGTCTGGTAGTCCGCCGCCACCTCGAACGCGGTGATGTAGGGGCTGATCAGGTTGCTGTAGGTGGTCCCGGAGAACGGCTCTGAGCCGTGCGGCGTCCACAGCGTCTTCAGCGCGGCCAGGATGCCGGGGACCTTGCTGGCGGGCGCGATGCCGAACAGGACGGACAGCGCGTTGGCGTCTTGCGCGAAGGTGGTGTGATCGGATTCGCTCAGGTAGTAGGTACCGGTCGCCGGATTGAGCAGCTGAGCGTTGATCGCGTCCCGCACGTGGTCGGCGGTCTGGGCGTACGCTGCGGCGCGGTCCGGGTGACCAAGGTTGGTCTCCAGGTAGGCTCCGTCCCGCAGCGACTGGTAGTACAGGTCGTTGAACGCGGTGACCACCCCGGTCTTGGCGCCGTCGTAGAAGTCCCAGTCGTAACCGCCGTTGGTGGTGGAGATCTGCGCGCTGGTGACGATCAGCCCGTCGCTGTCGGCCAAGGTCGCGTCGTACGCGAGCTGGCCTTCCAGCCGGGGCAGCACCTGCTGGGCGAAGGCGGTGTCACCGGTGTTGCGGTAGTAGGTCGCTGCGGCGTCGAGCGTCCAGGACGAGTAAGAGTTGCTGTAGGGCCCGGTCCGGCCCAGCGTGTCGGCGTTCAGGCCACCACCTTGTTGGCTGCTGGTGATCAGGGTGAGCAGGGACTGCTTCACGTAGTTGTCGCCGTTGCTGCCGAGCGTGTCGGCGATGCCCTGGCCTTCGATCTTGAGGTCTCCCGACCAGATCGCGCGGTCGCGTTTGGCCCCGTCGAGCACTGACGGCTCGGCGGCGCCGTTGAGGCCGGCGGGCTGCATGTCGGTCTGCTCGGTGTAGGCGCCGTCGTAGTACATCCTGGTGAAAGCGGCCGAACTCGACGTGAAATAGCCTTGGTAGTCCTTCGCGGTGGCCAGATAGCCGCCGCCGAACTGCACGCCCGCGCCGCTGAGCACGATGGTGCCCGGGGTGGACAGCGTGATGGCCTCGAAGCGGAATCCGCCCATGAACCCGCTGGTCGGGGTCGATGCCCCCGCCACGCTGAGCGACACCGAGCGGGGCTGGAAGGCCGAATCCCCGGTGACAGGCCCTGATCCGGGCGGCGTGCGCAGATAGGTTCGGGACTCACTGAAGGCCAGGGACACGCTGGCCGGCGTGCTGCCGGAGACGCCTTGGACGCGGAGGTAGGGCGACCCCTCGACTTCCACGCCGTAGTCCAGCAGCACGGTGGCCGGCTGGCTGGCCGAGGTCACGGTCAGCGTGGTCGTGCCGTGACCGGTCCGGGTCAGCGCCCGCGGGTTGGTGGCGCTTCCGGCCAGGATGGTCGCTGACACCGGGCGGACGTCGCTGGCCCGGGGCTGCTCCAGGTACGACTCCCAGTTCGGCTGATGATGGGCCGCGGCCTGCGCCGGGACGACCGCCAGACCACTCAGCAGCGCGGCGGCGGTGCCGGACAGCAGGATTCGGCTGATCATGCTCCGTCGATCCTTCATGGTGGATCCTTCCTGTCAGGAACGGGTGCCGCTCACGAGTGGCCCGGAAGATCCGTGCGTCCCGGAACCGACGGGGAAGACCGCTTCCGCGGTGTCCCGGGCACCCGGGAAGCGGCCGTGGGTGACGACTTCGGCCGCGGTGAACTGGGCCAAGAGGGGAATGAGGAGGCTGCCGCCGGCGATCCCAAGGACAGGCCCATCGGCAGCACCGTGCTTCGATTTGGCGATTGTTGGTGTATGAGGGTGATCATTGCCGTGCGGGCTGGCCGTCACTAGGCCGAGATGAACCGTTACTTGCCTGAAATTAACTTCGGCGACCGGCGAGGGTTACCGTGCGGAGGTGGACGAAGACCCGCCCGTCGGAATCAGCCACGGCTTGTTCCATCTCACTGAGCACATGCCCGCGTATGCGGGGAGTTACCTGCACCGGTGGGACAGCCCCGTGCATACGCACAGCTTCTTCGAGGTGGCCTTCGCGGTCAGCGGCAAGGCCACGCACCGTTGCCTGTCCGGCCGGCAGGACGTGGTGCCCCGTGATGTCATTTTGCTGCGGCCGGGTGTCTGGCACGGGTATGAGAAATGCGAGCGTTTCGAGGTCTATAACTGCTGCTTCAGCAGCGAGCTCCTGCACCAGGAACTAGCCTGGACCCGCCAGGATCCGCTGCTGGGGTATTTGCTCTGGGCCGGCCCGTGCTCTCCGCCCGGCCGCGGCGTCCTCACGATCAGCCTTCCCGAGGCGGTCTTTCGCAGCTGCCTCACACACCTCGATGCCCTGGCCGCGCTCCGGCACCGTCCGCTGGCTCTCCATCGGGCCGACATCATTGGCCGCCTGTCGCTGGTTTTCGGCCAACTCGGCCAGGTGGTGGCCGGGACCGGCCGCGCGCTACCCGAACTGTCCGGGGCTGGGCATCCGGCGGTTGTCCGGGCCATGCACGCGCTGGAGGCTGATCTGTCTCGTCCTTGGGCCCTGACCGACCTGGCGGCCGACCTGCACATCGCCCCCGGCTACCTCGTCCGGCTGTTCAAGACTGCCACCGGGCTGCCCCCGATGGCGTATCTGGCTCAGCTCCGCGCCGAGCACGCCGCTGTACTTCTGCTCCACTCCGACGAATCGATCACCAGCATCGGGCGTGCGGTCGGCTGGCCGGATCAGAGTAATTTCGCCCGCCGGTTCAAGGCTCACTACGGGCTGCCAGCCACCACCTACCGCAAGCGGTTCGCCATCCAGAGCACGTCGGCGAAGTGAGGGGCCGAACCGCAGCAGGAGGAGTCACCCCGGCCGCGGGGAGGTGCTTGGCCACGCCAGGATGGCCGCGATGTCGTCGACAGGAACAGCTTCCCCGCCTGCGATACCGACCGGCTGGCCGGTCGCCGCGCGCAATCAGGCGATGTCGGCGAGCGCAAAGCGTCCGGCAATTCCGTGCCGGCTCCCAGGGCAAATTTAGCCACGCGCACTGACGCAGTGACTAATCCCGCTGTTCGCGAGACGGAGCCATACTTGCTGATTTGATGCTGTCCCGGCGGCGGCCGGTCATGGCGCGATGTGCCTGAGCGGCGCTCAAGGCCTCGACGGGCAGCGCCGTGAAGTTACTTCCGACCCGGAGACGTCGTCTACATCGAGCCGAACGAAGAGCACTGGCACGGCGCGACGCCGGCACGGTTCATGGCGCACGTCGCCATCCAGGAAGCCGACGACCAGGGCGAAGTTGTGACCTGGCTCGACCACGTAGCAGCCGATTACTACCAGGAAGCAGCAGCGAGGACGGAATGATCTTGCAGTCTCGGTCGGCGGCTCCACGAGTTGGCGGCGGGGCGGCTACGCCGACCTGACCAGTAAGCCGGGCGGTACTGGCCGCCGTCATGCTCGTCACCAGCATCGCGCCGCTCGCGACCGACATGTACGTACCCGCCTTCCCGGCAGTCGAGCACGACCTTGCGACGAGCACATCGCTGGTGCAACTGACCCTGACGGCGTTCTTTGTCGGCATGGCGGTCGGTCAGCTCATCGGCGGCCCCGTTTCCGACGCGCGAGGCCAGCGCCGGCCGCTCCTAGTCGCCTTGGCGGTGCTGACGGCGGCATCGTTGGCTTGCGCGTTCGCCCCGTCCCTCGGCTTCATGCTGATCGCTCGCGCGGTGCAGGGCCTCAGTGGGGGTCTGGCTGCGGTCGCCCGTCCCGTCGGCAGCGTTCTTCGCCAACCCCGCTTCGTCGCCTTTCTTATTACTTTCGCGGTCTCAATGGGCGTCACCTTTGCCTACGTTGCGACTTCGGCCTTCATCTTGGAGTCGATGAACGGGCTCGCGCCGATCGTCTACTCAATTGACTTCGCGGCCAATGCCATCGGGCTAACCGTGGCGACCTTGCTGGCAGCGCGACTTGCGCATCGCGTGCCTGCTCAGCGACTGATCGCGATGGGTCTGGCGGCAACGACGGCTGCCGGGCTCATGTTGCTGATCGGGGCCATATGGATCGGCACGGCATGTGGATCGCGATCGTGCGCTTCTTCGTGCTCATGAGCGCCCAAGGCCTAGTTGGGCCGAACGCCGGCGCATTGGCATCGAACCAAGTTCCCGAGCATCCCGGAACCGGTTCGGCACTGCTCGGTGGCCTGCAGTGGGCGCTGGCTGGCGTCATCGCACCATTGGCCGGACTCGGTGGTGACCACACTGCGGTACCGATGGCTTTGGTCATCGTCATCCTCGCGGCCACAGCGGCACCGGCCAACTACGCGACGCGGTCGCGCGACCACATTTCGGCTGTCAGTCGGTGAGGCAAGAGCGAGTCGTCTGGCGACATGGCATTCGGGGCGGCAAGGACCAGCAGCGGCCACGACCGGACCGCCCGAGGGTGATGCAGCGTGCCCACGGACCGGTCAGCGGCCAGGTCGGCGGCTGGTCTTCCCCGGTCTTCCCCGGTCTGTAGATGGTCCATCATGGGCAGGCCCGCCTGCCCGCTGGTGAGGACCGGCGGGGAGAGGACCGATGCAGTGCTTGCCATAGCAGGTCCCTCCATCGCAGCCGGATCAGGTCGCCCTCAGCCCCACCACCATCCAGCCAGTCATGGGCAAACGTGTGTCGGAACTGGTGCGGATGCACGTCAGGGTCGTACCCGGCCTGCTCCGCGCGCCGCTGCAGCATTTGGTACA
This sequence comes from uncultured Actinomycetes bacterium, assembly GCA_963828445.1. Lineage (GTDB taxonomy): Bacteria > Actinomycetota > Actinomycetes > Streptosporangiales > Streptosporangiaceae > Bog-532. The sequence goes on along the minus strand of CAWHFP010000008.1, from coordinate 11,367 downwards.
GCCCCGACTCGGTCATCGCCCCCGGTTCCGCGTCCCCAGCTACAGCGCCGCCGTCCCCGTCAGCCGGTGCGACCGCCGCACCCGCAGATACGCCACCGCGGCCCGCGCCGTGGCACCGGTCAGCGGCACGATCCGCCCAGCCACCAGCGAAAGCCCAGGCTAGGGGTGAGCGTTGTAGCCAAAGTTACCTGGTCGGACCACACGGGCCGCTGAAGGGGCGCGAAGCGTGGAGCTCGGACTTCTGCTGTCGTTTGGGACGGCTCTACCGATCACCTCGTTAGTCTGCTGGGGGCACACAGCTAGCGGACTACCTCACCGGTCGCCGGATCGAAGAAGTGAAGCTGGGCCGTGTCCACCGCGAGGTCAATGACATCGCCTGTCCTGACCTGGCTTTTCGGATCTAGGCGGGCGACGAACTCGTTGCGGCCCCGGCGGGCCCGCTGCTCGAACCGAGCAGCCTCGTCTTTGCCCAGATCGGCCGCCAGCTCGAGAACCTCGTCCGTGATGACCGGCGGCGCATCGACGCAGAAGTGCACGTTGGTTTCGGTGCCGAGGGCTTCCACCAGTTCGACCTTCACCCGGAGCTGGCAACCGCGCCGTGCCGTAGGTGTCCCCGCGGCCTCGAAGTCCTGCGGACGGATGCCCACGATCAGCGGCTTACCGGCGTAGCCGCGCAGCGCCGGCTGCTGGCTGAGCGTCTTCGGATCGATCAGCATGGGCTGCCCGCCGATGTCGACGTACAGCGAGTCGTCGTCCTCCGCGCGCAGGCGGGATTCGACCAAATTAATCGATGGGCTGCCGATGAACTCCGCTACGAAAAGGTTGCGTGGGCTGCCGAACAGTTCGGTGGGCGGCCCGACCTGCTGAAGCTCGCCCCTGCGGATGACCGCGATCCGGTCGCCCATCGTCATGGCCTCGGTCTGATCGTGTGTGACGTAGATCGTGGTGACATTCAGGTCACGCTGTAGCCGGGCCAGCTCGGCCCGCATCGACACGCGGAGCTTGGCGTCCAGGTTGGACAGCGGTTCGTCCATCAGGAAGGCCTGCGGCTGGCGGACGATCGCGCGGCCCATCGCAACCCGCTGCCGTTGACCGCCGGACAGGGCGCGCGGTTTCCGGTCCAGGTATTCTTCGAGGTCGAGAACCTTGGCGACCTCGCGGACCTGCTTGTCGCGGGTGGCCTTGTCCACCTTGGCCAGCTTGAGCCCGAAGCCGATGTTGTCGCGGACGGTCATGTGCGGGTACAGCGCGTACGTCTGGAAGACGAAGGCGATGTCGCGCCCGCGTGGCGGCACGTCGTTGACGACCTGGCCTCCGATGCGCAATTCGCCATCGGTGATTTCCTCTAGGCCCGCCACCATCCGCAGGGCCGTGGTCTTGCCGCACCCGGACGGGCCGACGAGCACCATGAACTCGCCGTCGGCCACCTGCAGGCTGAGGTCGTGCACCGCCGGGGCGTCCGCGCCCTCGTAGACCTTGTCGATGTTCGAGAGTTCGATTTCAGCCATTGTCAGTCCTTCGATGAGATTGGCCTGGCCGGTCAGCCCTTGACTCCGCCGGCGGTGATGCCCGTGACGTAGAAGCGCTGGAGCGCGATATAGAGCACGGCGCAGGGCACCATGGCGATCACCGCCCCAGCGATCAGGAAGCCGAAGTTGACCGTGCCGAAGGTGCCGGTCTCGACGTTCAGCAGGGCGACGGGCAGGGTCAGCTTGTTGATGCTGGTGAGAAAGGTGAGAGCGCCGAGAAATTCGGTCCAGGCGAACAGGAAGGCGTACAGCATCGTGGTGGCCACGCCCGGCAGGACCAGCGGCAGCAGGACTGTGCGCAGGGTCGTCAGGACCGTTGCGCCGTCGCAGTACGCGGCCTCCTCGAGCTCGGTCGGCGCCGCCACGAAGCTGTTGCGCATGACGAACACGCCGAACGGCAAATTGAAGGTGCTGTAGAAGAGGATGAGCCCTATCCGGCTGTCGAGCAGATGCAGGAAGCTGAGCTCCAGGAAGAGCGGCGTCACGATGGCCTGGAAGGGCACCATCAGCGTGACAAGGATGAGCGCGAAGATCACGTTCGCCCCGCGGAACCGGAAGCGGGCGCGCCCGAGGCCGTACCCCGCCAGCGTGGCCAGCACGGCGGTCAGCACCGCCGTCCCGCCCGCGACCAGAAGGCTGTTCCATACGTAGCGCAGGATGTGGATGCCGCCGGTGATCAGCCCGGAGTAGTTGGCGATGGTCAGATGGGTGAAGTCGCTGGCACGTGGACTCGCCGTGATGGCGGCCGGCGGCTGGAACGAGCGGAGCACGGCCCAGACGAGCGGCAGCAGGAACAGCACGGCCAGCACCGTGCCGGTGATCACGTAGACGATGGTGGAGCGGCCCGGCGGCCCGCCCTTGCCCCGCGTTTGCCCGGTCCGGCCGACGGTAGCGGCGGCGGTGTCGGTGACGGTGGCCATGACCCCTCCTTCAGGTGTTACTGCGGAGCAGCAGGAACTGGACCGCGCTGATGAGGCCGACCACGGCGACCAGGACAATGGACATCGCGGCCGCGGCTCCCACGTGCAGCTGGACGAAGGCCGTCTGGTAGATCCACATGACGACCGTGAAGGTGCTCGTCCCCGGCCCGCCCTGGGTCAGGATGAAGAACTGGTTGAAGGCCAGGAATGAGCCGATGATCGAGATGATCAGGCTCAGCGCGATCGTCGGCCGCAGCAGCGGCAGCGTGATGTACCGCTCCTTCTCCCACCATGAGGCGCCCAGCACGTCGGCCGACTCGTAGAGATCGCCGGAGATACTCTGCATCCCGCCGACCAGCAGGACCATGGTCAGGCCGGAGGCGAACCAGACGACCAGCACGCAGGTGGCGGCGAGGGCGAGGTTCGTGTTCACCAGCCAGGCGGTCGACCCGTTGGTCAGATGCAGCTGGGCGAGCACCCAGTTCACGGCACCGGAGTTCGGCTGCAACTCCAGGAGCACGATGTAACTCAGCGTGGAGAGCCCGACGACATAGGGCAGAAAGAACGCGGTCCGCAGAAACACCGACCCGCGCCGGTTCGACCGCACCAGGACAGCTAGCCCGTACCCGACGATCAGGATCGGGATGGTGACGATCCCGGTGTACAGCAGCGTGAACAGCACGGAATGGATGAAACCGGGGTCCTTGCCCAGGGCCGCGTAATTGCTCACGCCGCTGAAATGGTACGAGCCGATCAGTGGCCAGTTGGTCAGGGACATGTAGACCGCGAAGCCGAGCGGGAACAGAACGAAGACGGCCACGAACGCGAAGGCCGGCGCGACAAAGAGCATGCCCATCTTCGGCTGCCGCACTATTCCTGTCCGCCGCCCCTTTCTGGATCGGGTGGCGTCCGGTGCGCCGAGCCCGGCCCGGCGCCTCCGCGAAATCGTGCCTGCTGTTTCCTGTGTCATCTGCGGTTCACCTCCATCGGTTACCGCTAGGACTTCCCGAGATTGATGGCGGTCGTGAAGGCGCTCTGCCCGGTGCGAATCGCGCCCGCCACGTTGCCGTCGAAGACGGCTGCGGTGAACATGTTCAGCCAGGGGCCGCCCGGCTGATTGAAGGTCGTGTTGTAGACGATGGTCTTTGGTGCATAACCGCGCGGCAGGCCGGTCAGCATGTCGGCCACGAAGGGATACTTCGCCCGGAACTGTGGGGTGGCAACGTCACTGCGGGTCGGCTCGAAACCGGCGCTGGGCGCGAGGCTCTGCTGCTCCTGCTGAAGGGCGAACTTGATGAATTCCCAGGCTCCTGAAGGGTTCTTGGAACCGGTGGGAATGCCGAAGTTCGCGCCGCCGTCGAAGGTGGAGGTCCCCCCGCCGCTGGGGGCAGGCAGCAGGGTCAGCCCGATCTGGGACCGGAAACTGGCCGGGGCCGCGGCGATCGGGCCATAGCCCAGGGCCATCATGCCGACTTTTCCGGCGATGAAGTTCTGTCCCCAGGTCACGCCGGTTTCGACCTTCGACTCAGGGTCGCTCAGGCCCTGCGCCCACACCTGCCGGTACAGGGTCAGCGTCTGCTCGAGCGGTTTGTTGCCCTCGATGAACGCTGTTTCGTGACCCGGCTGCCCATTGAGCAGATGGGTCTTGGCGGCCCAGATGTCCGGCAGCACGGTGAAGCCGAGGCAGCCTTCGCAGCGCCCACCGAAGGCGAATCCGTAGGTCCCGTGACCCAGGGCAGTTATCTTCCGCGCGTCGCTCAGGATCTGAGCGTAATTAGCAGGCGGCTTGTCCGGATTCAGGCCGGCCCGCCGGAACAGCGTCTTGTTGTACCAGAGCACCGACATGTCGGCGACATAGGGGGTGCCGTAGTAATGGCCGTTCTCGGTGGTCAGATTCAGCGCTCCCGGGCTGAGCCTGTCTTTCTCCGGAAGGGAATTGACGAGCGGTGTGAGATCGGTAAACACCTTGTGGTAGATGAACAGCTGGGAGTTGATGTCGTCGATGCCGACGAGGTCCGGGGGTGATCCCGAGCGGATCGCAGTCGCCAGCTTGGTGACGTACTGGGTGTCCTGTACGGGAGTCAGCACGACCTTGAGGTTCTTGTGCGTGGCGTTGAAACGCTGGACGAGCAGCTTGCCGAAGGGCGAGGTCGTGCTGCGGTCCCAGAATTGGACGACTCCGGTCGCGTTGTCCCCGAAGCCGGAGGTGGTCACCTTGATGGAGGCGGTGGGGGCGGCGCAGGCGGCCAGGCCCAGCGCCGCCGCCAGCGCGGGCAGTAGCAGCAACGCCCGTGTCCGCGGCCGTGGCCGGGCGATCGGCGGACGACGGTGTCCGGTACGCATAGGGTCACCCTCCTACCCGTGGCTGCTGGGCACTTCCAGCGGAATCCACACCCGCATGGGACCGGGGCCGCGGTTGGCCCAGGCGAAATAAGGGATAGCCGTGAGCTGGACAAGGTGGCCCGGCTGGCCCGTGTCTGCGGTCTCGGCCTGGTAGAGGGGCGCACGGTCCGGCGCTGTTCGTCCCGTCATCTCGATGACGGTGACCCCCTCCAGGAGATCGGGCTTCCACATCGCCGTACCCTCGCCGACCAGCCGAATGTCGTCGACCGGGACATCAGCGGGAAGATCGGCCTGCTCCAGGCAGTACACCAGGGGGCCCCGCTCCACGGCCACGCAGCCCCGGACGGCGTCGACGCGCTCGTGAGCGACCGTCCGCCGGACCGGCATCCGCAGATCGAGCACCACAGAATCGCCCGCCGCCCAGCGTCGGCGCAGCCGCAGGTAGGTGCCTGGGTCACAGGGCTCGGAGACAACGGCTTCCCCGATCCGGGCCTCGGCGTCGGTGCACCACCCGGGTATCCGCAGGGAAAGGCTCCAGTCCTGGTCCGGGGTTTCCCGCACCGTGATCTCGATCCGCCCCTCCCAGGGGTAGTCCGTCGCCACGGCGAGACCGACCGGACCGGCGGGAAGGTCTGCGGTGATCGTGCTCCCCGCGTACTGGTGGACCTGGATCCCGTCATCGTCGCTGGTGGCCAGCAGCGAGCCGAGACTCGCCATCGTGCGCATGATGTTGGGCGGGCAGCAGGCCACACCGAACCACCCGGCCCGGCCGTTGGCCGGGTTCCGCGGTTCGTCGTCGTCCGCCCCGGACCGGACCTGGAGCGCGTTGGCGTAGAAGTAGGCGGTGCCGTCGAGAGAAACGCCCGGCAGGAAGGCGTTGTACAGCGTCCGCTCGATAAGGTCGGCGTAGCGCGTATCGCCGGTCCGCAGAAGCATCCGCCAGGCCCATTGGATGCTGGCGATAGCGGCGCAGGTCTCACAGTACGCCCGGGCCGGCGGAAGCTCATATGGGTCACCGAAAGCCTCACCGTCCCAGCGGGAACCTAGTCCCCCGGTGACGTACATCTTCGTCGCCACCATCGCCTCCCACTGCCGTCGCAACGCGGTGAGGAGCTCGTCGTCGCGAGTCTCGGCGGCGAGATCGGCGGCCCCGGCGGCCAGGTACAGCGCTCGCACCGCGTGACCCTCGACCATGTTCGCCGCACGCACGGGCACCCGGTCGGAATAGTAGGACCGCGACCGGGGCTCCGGACCGGTGGCGGCCCAGCCATGCCCGCGAGCCTCGACAAAATGGTGGGCGAGCTCGAGGTAGCGGGTGGCACCGGTCTCCCGGTACAGCTCAACGAGGGCCATCTCGATAAGCGGATGCCCGTCCAGCTCGGAGCGCTTGCCCGGGCCGAAGGTGGTGGCCAGGAGATCGGCGAAGCGGACGGCGACCTCAAGCAGCTCCCGATCCCCAGTGGCCCGGTGCTGGGCCACCGCCGCCTGGATCAGGTGCCCGGCGCAGTAGAGCTCGTGGCCCCACGTCAGGTTCGTGAACTGGGCGGCGCCGCCCGTGACCACCTGCACGTAGGAATTCACGTAACCGTCGGGCTGCTGTGCCGCAGCGATGAGAGCGGTCGCCTCCGCCTGCTCAGCGGCCAGGTCCTTCGACGGTAGGCGGCCCTGTTCCCAGGCGATCGCCTCCAGCCACTTGTAAGCGTCCGAGTCGATGAACAGTGGGCCCTCGAACGGGCCTTGGTCCTGGCCGGCCGCACGGCGCAGGTTACGGAATGCCCCGCTTTCGCGCAGGCGACGAAGGCCGGCGGGTATGGCAGTCGTCCTGTTCACCTGCTGCCGCCGCGCCCAGAACCCGCCGACGACCCGGCTGGCGGAAAGCGGCAAGGGACGCAAAGTGGTCGCCGCGTCGGCGGTCAATCCCACCGGAGCCACTGCTCGCTGATGCCTGAGGGCGCTTTCCATGGGGCCGCCTCCGGAAAGAATCAGGAAAACTGTTTCCCCGCTGGAGCTCGGCAAACCTGAAAAAGTCAAACCTGGGGGCGGGATTTCGGCTCTCGAAACGATCTCAGTGTCATTGTTGTGGCGCTTGCTGCCGGTGGTGAGCATGAACCGCTTGTGACTCACTAACGATCTGCCTCTGCGGGATGACTTGCTAAAGACTTGTCCGTGGCGGCCCGAGCGCAGCCGCGCGGAGATCACCGCCGCGACGATCGGGCTCGCCGACCGGGAAGGCCTCGACGCGCTTTCCGTGCGCCGACTCGGCGCTCGCCATCGCTGAGCAACCGCCGGGAGAGCGAAGGATTGGGGTAAAGCTGCAGCTCAGGGCGCGCCCGGCAGGACTCGAACCTGCGACCGGCTGCTTAGAAGCTCTCCAGGGCCGAGCGCTCAACAGCGTTGAGCCAGTATTCGGTGAAATTGCCCGAGTCCAGATCTGTCAGCATCCGCATGGGCCGTCCGGCAGGCCCGGGCCGGAACCGCACTAGCTCGCCATCGTGGACAAGCTGCAACCGTGTCTCCTCTACGATCGCGCCCGGCCAGCCCAGCGCCACGGCGACGGCCACGGGGTCGTACTGAAAATTGAGCAGGTCATCAGGCAAGCCCGCATGGAGCCGTCCCATCTCGGCCATCTGGAAGTCGTGGCCGTGTGCCTCGCCCTGGCGGGCGAGAAGCTCGCCGAGCGCACCTGAAGCACGAAGGCGCGGCAGGTCGGCCGCGCGCAGATGCGCCTTGAGCGTGACGGGCAGCGGAACCAGGGTCAGATCGGCGGTGGCTGCGACCACCTCGGCGGCCCTGGTGTCCCATTGCACATTGAAATCCATCTCCGGCCCCCACGGGGGCAGGCCAGTGGCCAGCCCGGTCCACCCGCCCGTCGTCACGACCGGCGCCCGGTTCAGGCTGCCAGGCCGGGCAATCTCCAGCAGGGCCAGGTTTGTCCAGGGGCCGATCGCGACCAGCGTCGCGCCCCGCTCGAGGTTGCGGAGCAGGAGGTCAAGCGCAGCTCCCGGCGGTGACGGGCAGCATGGCAGGCCACCGGGCCAGTAGCGCTCATCATCGGCCACCGGCTCGGCGGATTGCAGCGTGGTCATCGACTGCCCAGCCCCCGCTATCACCGGGACGCCGTCGCGTCCGGCGAGGCTGAGGCAGTGGCGGGCGTACCCAGCCCGGCGTCCGGCTCGGTCGGCAACTGTCGTGATGCCGACCAGCTCTCCTGCGGCCTGGCCCAGCAGGAGGGCCAAAGCGCAAGCGTCGTCAGTGTCACCGCCGAGATCGGTGTCGAGATGGACCAGCATGACCCCAGCATGCCTGCAGAGTCGTCCTTCGGCGCCCTGAAGAACGAGATCTATGACCGGGGCGTGACCGACCCGGGCCGTTGTCTCTAGTAACACATTACGGATGGAAGGTCCAACGCGTCGCCTGGTCCCAGGCAGGTGCGGCGGCTGGATGGTGATGAACGGCCCGAGCCTTAGATCCGGCTGGTGGTCGCCGCCATCAAAGGTAGACAGTTATCTGGTCACAAGCGCTAAGCCACCTCGGCAAACCACACCCGATCATGTATCCGCCCAGTTCACAGCGGTTATCCGAAGGCTACGGCCGTGGCCGGCTGCCTAAATGCCTGTCGTCGCTGCGCAACCACCTGCGGAGGGCAGATTCGGGCTGAAACCGCTGGTCAGGCGCGCCCGGCAGGACTCGAACCTGCGACCGGCTGCTTAGAAGATCCCAGGGCGCTTCGCGCTGATCAGCCTCGTTGCAGGTCAGTGGTGGGGCGCGGCAACCCGTGAGTGACCGTGAATCACCCCGAACGCCCCCTCGACCGGGCACGCAACGGGCACGCTGCCCCTGCCCAAATCAATACAGCTCGGCTTCCACGGTTCCAGCTTCGGCTGGTCAGTTGGCAGCTCTCCCGTACAGTACTCGGCGCGACCGGTTCAGGCCGGGTCACGCTTCTGGATTCCCTGTAGGAGCTCGATCGGCGCGGATCCCGTGGCGGCGCGCTCGAGTCTGGCGTCGGTTGTCAGGAGCGGCATGTCCAGTTCCGCGGCGAGCTGGACGAAGACGGCGTCGTACATCCCCAAGTTTTTCTGGGCCGACAGGTAGGCAGCGCGCTCCAGCCGGTCAGCGGTCGTCTCGTGTACGACGACGCCGAGGTCATCAATGACGCGGACCGCTGCGGTGAACTCCTCCGCCGTGAGCCGTCCAGCCAGCAGGCCCTTCTTCCGCAGGACCCCCGCGACCTCAACCCTGGCGAAATCCACCGTCTCAACCGTGGCCGCGCCATCGACTAGCTTCCGCTGAAGTTCCCGGGCGTGCTCGAACCCATCCTGATCAACGAACCAGCGCAAGAACACGCCGGTGTCGACCACGTAAGCGTCAGCCACGACCCTCGTCGCGAAGGCGCTGCAGTTCCTCATCGATACCGATGACGCCGTGCATGCGTTCCCGCACATGCTCCAGCGTGTCCGCGGCCCGTGTCTTGCGCCCAGAGGCCGCATCCCCACGGATCAGCTCGAGGACCGGCGCGAGCCGTTCCTCGGGCAACTGATCCACCAGGTGGTGGAGCTCATCCCGCGTGACGCTCATGCGCTGAGTGTACGACGCCAACCACATCGGGCCCGGCACCCTGACCTCTTCCAGCTGCTCGCACGCCGACCTATCTTGGCGACTTGGCTTCAATCGGTCCCTATCTGGACGACAAGCAGATCAGCCGCATCTCTTACCGGGAGCTGCCAACCACCGAGGTGGCCCACCGGGTCCGAGTCTCCGCCGTCTCGCAGTAGGACGTGCCAGAGTGAGTACTACATGACCTTGGCTACCGACTGAGAGCAGAATCTGATGGGCAACCTTTCCCGCTTCTGCGTCTATACGATGCTCCATTCAGACAAGCTCGACGCGCAGGCAAACACGAGCAGTGCAGACGTCCTCGCCGAAAATAAGGCGTGGACAACAGGTCGCCTGCTGTGGGACCAGGCACGCCGGTCGGGCGAGCTGATGCCGCTCGTGTTCTCGGGTGCAGAGAAGGACACCGGCCTCATCTACTGGGCAACCGTCGACGACATCACAATCAATGAGGAGAGCCGGACAACCGCCTGCACCTACTCGAACCTCAGAACGATCACTCCCCATAAGCCAAAGCCATCGCTTCGCCTGCGGAGCACAGGTCGACCAATCTCCGAGGACTTCATCCGGCCGTACGCGGTCTGCCACACTCCAGCCTTCCTAGCCTGAGCCCGCCACCTGCGGCACGCAGCTAACGATCCTTAATCGTGGGGGTTACTGAAGGGTTCGAGGTCTAGGTGGGTGCTGGCCAGGAACCCGGCGAGGAGGCCGGGCCGGTACTGCATCCGTTTCATGCGGGTCTTGACCAGGACGGTCAGCTGGGCCAGGTCGCGTTTGGCCAGGTTGGCCAGGGAGCGTTTGAGGTGGGACCAGACCAGCTCGACTGGGTTGAGTTCGTGAGCGTAGGGCGGCAGCTGGACCACGGTCAGCCAGTCCCGGGACGCGATCAGCTCGGTCATCGCCGCGCTGACGTGGGTATTGAGGTTGTCCCAGATGAGCACCACCGGTCCGCCGAGCTGCTGGTGGGCAGCGTCCAGCAGCTGGGCATAGTCCGTCTCGGTGAAGCCTTTGCGCTGGTCTTCGCCGCGCCCGCGACTGCGGTGGACCCGGTAGATCAGCCGGGGCAGGCAGCCGGGCTTGATAGCGATCAGTGCCGCGAGTGAGACCCGCCTGTTGCTACCGCCGGTCACCGTGACCACCGGGGTATGGCCACACTGTCCCCAGGTGCGGCCTCTGGGCGGCCTTAAGCCCTGGCCAGATTCGTCTTCGAAGACGATCCAGCCGCCCAGGTCCGCCGCGGTTCTTTTACCACGGGCCAGGTCTCCTCCCGCCAGGCGGCAATCCGCGCCTCGTCCCGTTCGGCGGCCCGCCGCGCGGGGACCTGCACGCTCCAGCCGATCCGGTGCAGCAGCAGATCCATCCCGGCCAGCGTATAGTCCACGCCGAACCGGCGGTGCACCACCTCGGTGATCCGGGCCAGCGTCCAGCACTGGTCCTCACCCCAGCCGTGCACGGCCGGCCCGGCGTCCAGCAGCGTCTCCAGCTCCCGCAGCTGGCGGGCGGTGAGCCTGCATTTCGCGCCGCCAGCGCCTTTGGATACCAGCGCGGCCCGGCCACCTGCGGCTAGCGTCCGCCGCCACCGGTTCGCCGACATCCGCGACACCCGGAAATGCCGGGCCACCTCCCGGTCGCTCGCCCCGGCCTCGATTAACTCCGCGGCTGACAGCCGCACCTGCTCCCGGCGAGCCCGCTCAGCCGCATCCAGCCCGCCACCATCCGGATACCTCATACCTTCCGGCATACCCACAGCACATCAGCGGCACCGGTAACCCACACCGTTAAAGATCGTTAGTTGTCTGCGGGCTAGTGCTGTAGTACCTCGGCGCACCGCCCTATGACGCATCCGCGCAGCACACAAATGTGATCGCGGGCCACGACCGGGACCAGCTGCCTAGATACCTACCGTTGCTGCGCAACCAGCCCAAGGCACGTAAGACCAGGTAAAGCCGCAGGTCAGGCGC
>CAWHFP010000007.1:0-144203 GCA_963828445.1 uncultured Actinomycetes bacterium | reverse complement strand
ACCGAGGCGCCCCCCGGGTTCGACGCCCGCTTTTCCGCGCTCTGGCGCCGGTACTGCTACCGCGTGTGTGACAACCCCGCGGCCGCCGATCCGCTCCGCCGCCGCGACACCCTCTGGCACCCGCGCTCGCTGCGGCTGGAACGAATGAACGCCGCGGCCGGCCCGCTGCTGGGCGAACACGATTTTGCCGCCTTCTGCCGCCGCCGCGAGGGCGCCACCACGGTTCGCCGGCTGCTCCGGCTGGACTGGTCCCGCGATTCCGGCGGGGTGGTGGTGGCCACCGTGGTGGCCGACGCCTTCTGCCACAACATGGTCCGGGCGCTGATGGGGGCGCTGATCGCGGTGGGGGAGGAGCGCCGCGACCCGGGCTGGCCCCGCCAGCTGCTGTCGGCCGCGGTCCGCGACGGCGCGGTGCACGTGGCCCCGGCGCACGGACTGTGCCTGGCCGAGGTGCGGTATCCGCCGCCCGCTCAGCTGGCGGCCCGGGCCACCGCGACCCGCCGGGTCCGGCCCGCGCCGCCGGTGCGCTAGCTCTTCGAGGCCGACGCCGAGGCCGAGGCCGAGCCCTGCGGGTGGCCGTTGACCATCCGGTTGCTCAGCGCGATGTTGGCGCTGCCGGAGATGAGGTTGGCCGAGAACTGCTCCAGCTGGTTCCGCTGGCTGTCGCTGGTGGGCGCCTTCAGGTTGGTGAACTCGGCCCAGATCAGGATCAGGTAGTGACCCTTGAACTCGGCCTGCACCACGCCGGTGCCCTGGCTCAGGTTCTTGGTCGGGCCGGTCTTGCCGTTCAGCGGGGTCACGAAGTCAGTGGACCCGGAGGCGTTGCCGGCCTTGGCCGCGTCGTTGGAGCTGGTCAGGTTGACCACGCCGATCGTGCCCATCATCGTCTGGTCGCTGGACACGTAGCTGGCCCGGACCACCTGGTTGCAGCCGTAGGCCTTGGCCGCCTTCTGCAGCTGGGTGCCGAACAGGGCCGAGTTGCAGTTGGTGTCGGCGCGGTCGGTGGTCCGCTGGAACGAGCTGTTGTTGATCTCGAACTGGGCCGGGTACAGCTCGGCCGCGGTGAGCGGCGTGCCGTCGGTGGCCCGGCTGGTGATGAAGCCCCACTTGCCGTACTTGGACCCGGGCGCGGTGGCCGAGGCCGTGGGCGCGGGCAGCTTGGGCGCGGTCACGCCCGCCCCCGAGGTGCTGGGGCTGCCCGACTTCCCGGTCAGGAAGGTGTACGCGGTGGCGCCGAGCGCGGCCACCACGACCGCCCCGGCCCCGGTCAGCAGGATCACCTTCATCTTGGAGTTGCGCCCGCGGGTGCCGCCGCCGCCGCCGCGGCCGCGCCGCCGCCGCGACGGGTCACTGCCGTCGTCGATCTCGTCCCGGCCGTAATCCCGGGGGTCCAGGTCCTGGCTGGCGTACCGCCGGTCGTCGTAGCCGGGGAAGTCGGAGTTCTCCCAGCCGGCCACGGTCTGGGAGCCACCGGCCACCGTCTGGGGACCACTGGCCGCGGGCTGGGGCCCGGTTCGGCGGCCCTGGTGGAAGTGCCCCTGCTCGTCCCACTGGCCGTAGGGCGCGTCCCACTGCCCGTTGCCCTCACCCCAGGGCTGAGGCTCGGCGTCGGCCTGGGCCCACTCGCCGGTCTGGCTGGCCGCCCACTCGCCGGTCCGCCCCGGCTCGCCCCAGTCGCCGCCCGCCTGGCCCTGCCAGTGGTCGCCGCCGGGAGCGTCGTTCCAGGAGTCGAAGTCGCCTTGCGGGTACACCGGGTTCGGCTGGCCGGGCGCGGGCGGATAGCCCCGCGCGGGCCCGCCCTGCGGCTGTGGCCCGGTCTGGTGGCTGGCGTAGGTGGTGTCCCCGTAGCCGGCCTCTTCGTCCCACGGCGCCGCGGCGTACTGCTGGCCCGGCCTGTCTTCCGGCGCGCGAGAGCCTTCAGTGCCTCGGTGTCCCATAAAAATGAGGTTATCGTCCCTCTGGGAGTCAGCAAGGTGGTCGCGATATTTTTCCGTTACATTTAGCAACTGGGCGCTCTCGTACCGTTCGGAGCCCCAGCTTTCCCATCGCTTTGCCAACTACCCTGAACTCCGAGTATTCTTGGCATTCGCGTCCATGTGTTGTGTGAGCATGCACGTGACGTCCGGTCAGGCGTATGCGCCCCGGGCGTGGCCAGTGCGGCGGTCTGGTACTCCTCTTCAGAGTTCTGGTGACTGCGGCGCGGGTTCCTGACCAAAGTCCCACATGCGAAAGGCACGACTGTGCGTACGTACAGCCCGAAGGGCAGTGACATCACGCGGCAGTGGCACGTCATTGACGCGTCCGATGTCGTACTCGGCCGGCTGGCCAGCCAGGTGGCCGTGCTGCTGCGCGGCAAGCACAAGCCGATCTTCGCCCCGCACGTGGACACCGGTGACTTCGTGATCGTCATCAACGCGGACAAGGTCGCGCTCAGCGGTAACAAGCTGGAGCAGAAGCGGGCGTACCGGCACTCCGGGTACCCGGGCGGCCTCCGTTCGATGAGCTACGGCGAACTTATGGAGAAGCGCCCCGAGCGGATCGTCGAGAAGGCGGTCCGGGGCATGCTGCCGAAGAACTCGCTCGGCCGGAAGACGCTTCGCAAGCTCAAGGTGTACGCGGGGCCCGATCACCCGCACTCGGCGCAGCAGCCGGTGCCGTTCGAGATCACCCAGGTCTCGCAGTAACTAGAGGAAGCACGAGGAAGTTACCGTGGCTGAGCCCACAGGTGTGGAAGCGCCCGTCGACGAGGTAGGCGCCGAGAACGCGGAACTCGAGGGCGAGAACGCTCCCTCCGAGTACACGAGCGAGACGCCCGCCGAGGCGGGTCAGGCCGTCCGCCGCCCCGTCACCACCGGCCAGGCGGCCGGCACCGGGCGGCGCAAGGAGGCCATCGCCCGGGTCCGGCTGGTGCCCGGTACGGGGCAGTGGACGATCAACGGCAGGACGCTGGAGGGGTACTTCCCCAACAAGGTCCACCAGCAGATCGTCAGCGAGCCCCTGGTCACCCTGGGCGCCGAGGGTCAGTTCGACGTGATCGCCCTGATCACCGGCGGCGGCGTCACCGGCCAGGCGGGCGCGCTGCGCCTCGGCGTGGCCCGGGCGCTCATCCTGATCGACGAGGAGAACCGCCCGGCCCTCAAGAAGGTCGGCTTCCTGACCCGGGACGCCCGGGTCAAGGAGCGCAAGAAGTACGGCCTCAAGAAGGCCCGTAAGGCGCCTCAGTACTCCAAGCGGTAGTCCGCCGGTGCGGCCACGCTGGCGGTCCGCCAGCGTGGCCGTGCTGTTGTCGCGACTTCGCGCACTCGTACTCTCGGTGTCGCCGTCGCGCGTCCTCCTTAGGGCAGAACTCGCAGACGGGGAGCGGTGGTTGTAGTGGGCCGACTGTTCGGCACAGACGGTGTTCGCGGAGTTGCGGGCAGTGAACTATCGGCCGGACTCGCGCTCGACCTCGCGGTCGCGGCCGCCCAGGTCCTCGCGCCAGCGGGCGACCGGCGGCCGGTCGCGGTGGTCGGCCGTGATCCCCGTACGTCCGGCGAGTTCCTCGAGGCGGCCGTGGTGGCCGGGCTGGCCAGCTCCGGGGTGGACGTGCTCCGCCTCGGCGTGCTGCCCACCCCCGGCGTGGCCTATCTGACCAAGGCGCTGGCGGCCGACTTCGGCGTGGTCCTGTCGGCCAGCCACAACCCGGCCCGGGACAACGGGATCAAGTTCTTCGCCCGCGGTGGCCGCAAACTGCCCGACCAGGTCGAGGACCAGATCGAGGCGCGGCTGGGCCAGCCCGGTCCGGTGCCGCCGCACGGGTTCGGCCGGGCCATCGAGGCCGAGGCCGAGCAGGAGAAGTACCTCGACTTCCTGGTGGCCTCGCTGGGCTCCGGCCCGATCCCGGCCCAGCCGCCCCTGGCCGGCCTGCGGGTGGTGGTCGACTGCGCGCACGGCGCCGCCTACGCCATCGCGCCCGAGGCGCTGCGCCGGGCCGGGGCCGAGGTCATCGCGATCGGGGTCGAGCCCGACGGGGACAACATCAACTCCGGCTGCGGCTCCACCCACCTGGACACGGTGGCGTCGGTGGTGCGGTCCCAGGCCGCCGACGTCGGTATCGCCCACGACGGCGACGCCGACCGCTGCCTGGCCGTGGACGCCGACGGCCAGGTGATCGACGGCGACCAGATCCTGGCCGTGCTGGCCGCCGAGCTCAAGCAGGAAGGCCGCCTGGCCGGGGACACCGTCGTGGTCACGGTCATGTCCAACCTCGGCTTCCGGCTGGCCATGGACGACGCGGGCATCGCGGTGGTGGAGACCCCGGTCGGCGACCGGTACGTGCTGGAGGCCATGCTGGCCGGCCAGCACAGCCTGGGCGGCGAGCAGTCCGGGCACATCATCCTGGCCGACTACGCCACCACCGGCGACGGCGTGCTCACCGCCCTGCACCTGCTGGCCGTGCTGGCCCGCCGGGGCGTCAGCCTGGCCGAGGCGGCCAAGGTCATGACCCGCTACCCGCAGGTCCTCATCAACGTCCCGGGGGACAAGGAGCGGGCCGCGACCTCGCCCGAGCTGGCCGCGGCCGTGCAGGAGGCCGAGCAGACCCTGGGTACCTCGGGCCGCATCCTGGTCCGGCCCAGTGGCACCGAGCCCATCATCCGGGTCATGGTCGAGGCCGTGGACACCGCCGAAGCCGACCGCATCGCCCACCAGGTCGCCGACACCATCCGCCGCGCCCTAGCCTGAGTTCCATGCGCGATGCTCGTGAGGTGGCCAACGTGAGGGCCGCCGAAGCCGAACTGATGGCCGCCCTGCCCGACGGGACGCTGATGCAGCGGGCCGCGACCGGCCTGGCCGTGGTCTGCGCCCAGCTGCTGGACGGCGTCTACGGGGCCCGCGTCGTGGTGCTGGCCGGCAGCGGCGACAACGGCGGTGACGCCCTGTACGCCGCGGCCCGGCTGGCCCGCCGGGGTGCCGCCGTCCTGGCCGTGGCGGCCGGATCAAAGCTCCACCCGGAGGGCGCGGCCGACCTGCGCGCCGCCGGTGGGCGCATCATCGGTCCCGAGGACCCGTCGCTGGACCGGGCCCTCGACGACGCGGACCTGATCCTGGACGGCATGCTCGGCATCGGCGGTAAGGGCGGCCTCCGTGAGCCCTACGCCACGCTGGCCGCGAAGGCCGGCCAGTCGATCGCCACCGTGGTCGCGGTCGACCTGCCCAGCGGGGTGGACGCCGACACCGGGGCGGTGGCGGGAACCGCCGTCCAGGCCGACGTGACCGTGACCTTCGGCACCTGGAAGCCGGGCCTGCTCATCGACCCCGGCGCCGGCTACGCCGGCGTGACCGAACTGGTGGACATCGGCCTGGACCCGGGCCCGGCCGACGTGATCGCGGCCCAGGCCGCCGACATCGCCGCCCTGCTGCCCGTCCCCACCGCCGACTCCGACAAGTACCGCCGCGGCGTGCTGGGCCTGGTGTCCGGCAGCGAGCAGTACACCGGCGCGGCCGTGCTGTCGGCCGGCGGGGCCATCCACGGCGGCGCCGGCATGATCCGCTTCGTCTCGGCCCCGCCCGCGGTGGAGGTGGTCCGCCAGTGGTGGCCGGAAACCGTGATCACCTCGTTGCCGCCCGAACCGGCCGAAGGCGTGAACCGCTGGCAGCACACCACCGCGAAGGACTTCCTGGAATCGGTCGGCCGGGTCCAGGCCTGGACGGCCGGGCCCGGCATGGGCACCGGGGACGATTCGGCCGAACTGCTGGCCGCGATCCTGGCCACCGACCTGCCGGTGCTGGTCGACGCCGACGGCCTGACCATCCTGGCCGAGCACCGCGACCTGCTGCGCCGGACCGCGCCCACGCTGATCACCCCGCACGCCGGGGAACTGTCCCGGCTGACCGGCGCCGACCGGGCCGACATCGAGGCCCAGCGGCTCACCCACGCCCGCGCGGCCGCCCGCTCGCTCGGCGTCACCGTGCTGCTCAAGGGCTCCACCACGGTCATCTGCTCGCCGCCGGACAGCCCCTGGGCCCACCCGGACCGGGTCAACTCCACCGGCACCCCGTGGCTGGCCACGGCCGGCTCCGGTGACGTGCTGTCCGGCTTGGCCGGCGCGCTGCTGGCCCAGGGCCTGACCCCACCCGACGCCGCGGCCGCCGCCGCCTTCCTGCACGGGGTGGCCGCCCGCCAGGCCGCCGACGGAGCCCCGATCGGCGCCAGCGACGTGGTCCGCGCCCTGCCCGGCGCCATCCGCTCGGTCCGGTCGTCGGAAGACAGCGCATGACCGCGGCCCAGCACGCCGAAGCCGCCGTCGACCTGAGCACGATCACCGGCAACGTCGAGGTCCTGCGCGAACGCGTCCCCGGCCCGCAGCTGATGGCGGTGGTCAAGGCCGACGGCTACGGCCACGGCAGCACCCAGGCCGCCCGGGCCGCGGTGGCCGGCGGCGCGGACTGGCTCGGCGTGGTGCACGTGGCCGAGGCCCTGAAGCTGCGCCGGGCCGGGCTGACCGTGCCGGTACTGGTCCTGATGGCCCTGGCCGAGAACGCCCAGGAGGACGCGATCCGGGCCGGGATCGACCTCACGGCCGGCTCGGTCCCGCTGGTGCACCAGATCGCCGCCGCCGCCCAGCGCGCGCAGCGCCCCGCCCGCCTGCACCTCAAGGCCGACACCGGCCTGAGCCGCGGCGGCGCCACCCCGGCCGACTGGCCCGCGGTGGTCGACGCCGCGCTGGCCGCCCAGGCCGACGGCCTGGTGAAGGTCACCGGCCTGTGGTCCCACTTCGCCTGCGCCGACGAGCCCGGCCACCCGTCGATCGGTGCCCAGCTGTCCCGCTTCGCCGACGCCACCGCCCAGGCCGAGAAGGCCGGGGTCACCCCCGAGGTGCGGCACATCGCCAACACCGCCGGCGCCATCACGGTGCCCGAATCCCGCCTGGACCTGGTCCGGCTGGGCGGCGCCATCTACGGCCTGTCCACGCTGCCCGGCGGCGCGCCCGGCTGGCTGCGCCCGGCCATGACCCTGCGCGCCCGGCTGGCCCAGGTCAAGCGGGTTCCGCCCGGCACCGGGGTCTCCTACGGCCACCGCTACGTCACCAGCACGGCCACCACCCTCGGCCTGGTCCCGCTGGGCTACGCCGACGGCGTGCCGCGCGGAGCCATCGGCCAGCCGCTGGTGCAGGCCCGCGGCCAGCGCTGGCGGATCGCCGGGACCGTGTGCATGGACCAGTTCGTGGTCGACTTCGGCGACCAGCCCGTCGCACCCGGGGATGAGGTGGTGCTGTTCGGGCCGGGCGACGACGGTGAGCCCACCGCGCAGGAGTGGGGTGAGCGGCTGGGCACCATCTCCTACGAGATCGCCACCGGAATCGGCGGCCGGGTGCCGCGGACCTATCAGGGCGGACGGACAGATGCCTGAATCGACGACCGAGACCATCGAGATCCCCACCGCCGACGCCATGCGGGACCTGGGCCGCCGTCTCGCGGCCGAGTTGCACGCCGGTGACCTGCTGGTGCTGAGCGGGCCGCTCGGGGCGGGCAAGACCACCCTGGTCCAGGGGATCGGGGACGGCCTCGGCGTCCGCGGTCCGATCACCTCGCCGACGTTCGTGATCGCCCGGGTCCATCCGTCGCTGCGCGGCGGCCCGGCCCTGGTGCACGCGGACGCCTACCGGCTGGGCGGGGTGGCGGAAATCGACGACCTGGATCTGGACGCCAGCACGGACAGTTCGGTGACGGTGGTCGAGTGGGGCGAAGGTCTGGCCGAAGGCCTGTCCGAGGACCGGCTGGAGGTCGCCATCGAGCTGCGCGGCGACGGGCGGATCGTCCGGCTCACCGGGATCGGCCCCCGCTGGGCCGCCGATCACCATAGGATCGTCCGGGTCTGACACCTCTCCTCGGAGGCGCGCCGTGACAGAGCAGGGGTCACTCCCGCCACGTCCACCCGCTGACTGGTCCGCCGCTGGCCAGCCGTCCCCCGACGGCGAGCCCTACCAACAGGGCTACGACCAGCAGCGCTACGACCAGCTGGGCCCGGACGCGCCCGAAGAATCGCCGCGGCGCAGCGCCCGCAACCGGCGGCGCGGGGCCCAGCGGCGCCGGTGGCTGGTCTGGGGCGTCCCGGCCGCGGTCGTCGTCCTGGTCGCCGTGATCGTGGTGGTGCTGGTGGTGCCGGGCTCGAAACCGGCTTCGGTCACCCCCGGCTCGCTGATCACCACGTTCCTGCCGGGCGAGATCCAGAAGGTGCCGTCGGCCTGCCCCGCGGTGCCGGCCAGCACGCTGTCCAGCTACCTGCCCGGTAAGACCAAGCAGGCCGCACCGCCGCCCCTGTACGGCGCCCAGGACAGCCAGTGCAACTGGACGCTGGACCAGCGCCCCACCTACCGGCTGCTCGAGCTCGACATCCGGGCCGAGACCCCCAGCGGACTGGCCAGCGGAAACGGCAGCGCCACGTTCGCGGCCATCGACGCCTACGCCGCCGCCCTGCAGGACAAGCAGAACCCCGCCCCCAACACCGACGCCCCCAAGGCGCAGGTCACGGTGGTCAAGGGGCTGGGTATGGCCGCGTTCACCGCGACCCAGGCCTACAACATCGAAGGCGCCGTCACCGACGTGGCGACCACCGTCATCCGCTACAAGAACGTGCTGATCACCGCGACCCTGAACGGCCTGGACAAGTCCAACCACGGCGACTACGGGCCGGTGTCGATGAACCAGCTGTCGGCGGGCTCGCTGGCCGTGGCCCGCGCCGCCTTCGCCAAGCTGACGGCCTAGCCGCCTTCGCCGAGCCGGCCAGCTGGCGGCTCACGGCTCAGTAGCCGCGCCGGATCATGATGGCCCAGCCGCGCTCCAGCGGCTGGGTCAGCACGTGGTCGTGGGACTTCATCATGCACCAGGCCGGAACGTCGCTCTCCGCGGCCGGGTCGTCGGCCAGCACCGCGATGATCGAGCCGATGGGGACCTCGTTGATGCGCTGGGCCAGCATGATGATGGGGATCGGGCACTTACGCCCGAGCGCGTCGATGGTGACCAGCGGCCCCTCGGCCACCGGTTCCGGCCCCGGGGCCGGAACCGGAGCGGACAAGGGCGCCGCCGCAGGCGCCGGCGAGCCCGCGTCACCGCGCCCGAACCACCGATTGCTCATGAAATCCCGCCCACACCCCAATGATGCCCTGACACCAGTGTCCTACGCTCAAGAATACGTTTTGAAGTCATTCGGATTCAATCCGTCATGTTTTGCCGTGGCGTCCGCCCAGGTACCGGGCCCGCACCCGGGGCGGCCCGGAAAAACGCCGGGGGTCCCCGACGTAAGCCCGCCCAGGCGCGATACTGTTTCCACGACACGCTGTAGAAGGACCGTGAGCACCGGCTCGCTGAACCGCAGACACCCGCCTGGAAGGCACATTCCGTTGACTCCCAACCGCCCCGCTCCGCACCGCGGACGCGCAGGCCAGCCGCGCCGCTGGGTGCCGCGCGCGGCCGGACTCGCGGTGCTGCTGGTCGCGCTGACCGGCTGCACGAACGACACGTTCACGCGTGTCGGCTTCCCGAACCCCATCACCAAGCAGGGGCTGGTCACGCTCCACCTCTGGCAGGGTTCATGGATCGCCGGTATGGCCGTCGCGGTGGCGGTGTGGGGCCTGATCCTGTGGGCGGTGCTCTTCCACCGCAGGCGGCGGGGGGATGACCACCTGCCCCCGCAGGTCCGGTACAACCTGCCCATCGAGATCCTGTACACGGCGCTGCCGTTCGTGCTGATCGCGGTGCTCTTCTACTACACCGCGCGCGACGAGGACTACATCGACACGCTGACCTCCTCCTCGGACGTGACCGTGAACGTGGTCGGCTACCAGTGGAGCTGGCAGTTCAACTACCCGCAGTACAAGGTGACCGAGAACGGCGTCATGTACCCCGGCCCGCTGCCCGTGCTGGAGTTGCCGACCGGCGAGACCGTCCGGTTCAACCTGACCTCACCGGACGTGATCCACTCGTTCTGGGTGCCGGAGTTCCTGTTCAAGCGGGACGTCATCCCGGGTCACCCGAACCACTTCGAGGTCAACCTGACCAAGACCGGCACGTTCACCGGTCACTGCAGCGAGCTGTGCGGCCTGTACCACAGCCGCATGCTGTTCACGCTGAAGGTCGTGACCCCGCAGCAGTTCCAGCAGTGGATCGCCGCCCAGAAGAAGAGCTCGCCGTCCAACGGGCAGCCGGCCCCGGAGCCCAGCAGCACCGGCGGCACGGGCAACAACGGCCTCGGCGGCAGCGGTGGCGGCCAGGACGCGAAGACGGCAATCAGGAGTGGTGCCAAGTGAGCACGATCGAGCAGCAGCCGCCGGTTGCCGGTTCCCCGATCATCCCGCGGCAGCGGTCGGACACCAAGGGCGGGGTGCTGTCCGGCTGGCTCTCGTCCACCGACCACAAGGTCATCGGGTACATGTACCTGATCACCTCGTTCGGCTTCTTCATCATCGCCGGGATCATGGCGATCATCATCCGGCTCCAGCTGTTCGAGCCGAACAACCGGGTTGTCTCCGACCAGGTGTACAACGAGCTGTTCACCATTCACGGCACGCTGATGCTGCTGCTGTTCGCCACCCCGCTGTTCATCGGGTTCGCGAACGTGGTCATGCCGCTGCAGATCGGCGCGCCGGACGTGGCGTTCCCGCGGATGAACCTGCTGAGCTACTACTTCTTCCTGTTCGGCGGGCTGATTCTGATCGTCAGCTTCCTGGCCCCGGGCGGGGCGGCCGCCTTCGGCTGGTACGCCTACACCCCGCTGACCAACGCGGTCTACTCGCCCGGGATCGGCGCCGACCTGTGGATCATGGGCCTGGTGCTGTCCGGGCTGGGCACGATCCTCGGCGGCGTGAACTTCGTGACCACGATCTTCTGCCTGCGCGCGCCGGGCATGACCATGTTCCGGATGCCCATCTTCACCTGGAACGCGCTGCTCACCTCGATGCTGATCCTGCTGGCCTTCCCCACCCTGGCCGCCGCCCTGCTGGTGCTCGAGATCGACCGCCGCCTGGGCTCGCACGTGTTCGACGCCTCCAGCGGCGGCCCGCTGCTGTGGCAGAACCTGTTCTGGTTCTTCGGGCACCCCGAGGTGTACATCCTGGCCTTGCCGTTCTTCGGCATCGCGACCGAGATCTTGCCGGTGTTCAGCCGCAAGCCGCTGTTCGGCTACAAGGGCCTGATCGCGGCGACGATCTCGATCGCCGGCCTGTCGATGACCGTGTGGGCCCACCACATGTTCACCACCGGCGGCGTGCTGCTCCCGTTCTTCTCGTTCATGACGTTCCTGATCGCCATCCCCACCGGGGTGAAGTTCTTCAACTGGGCCGGGACGATCTGGAAGGGGCAGCTCACCTTCGAGCCGCCCATGCTGTTCGCGGTCGGCTTCCTGATCGTGTTCCTGTTCGGCGGGATCACCGGCATCATCCTGGCCTCGCCGCCGCTGGACTTCGCGGTCAGCGACTCCTACTTCGTGGTCGCGCACTTCCACTACGTGCTGGCGGGCACGGTGCTGTTCGAGATGTTCGCGGGCTTCTACTTCTGGTGGCCCAAGATGACCGGGAAGAAGCTCGACGACCGGATCGGCAAGATCCAGTTCTGGCTGATGTTCATCGGGTTCAACCTGACGTTCCTGGTCCAGCACTGGATCGGCGTCGAGGGCATGCCCCGGCGCATCGCCAACTACCCGGACCTGCCCGGCAACGTCACGCTGCTGAACCAGATGTCGTCCGATCGGCTCCTGGGTGCTGACCCTGTCGATCCTGGTGTTCTTCTACAACGTGTACAAGACGCACCGGTACGGCGAGATGGTCAACGTCGAGGACCCGTGGGGCTTCGCCAGCTCGCTGGAGTGGGCCACCTCCTGCCCGCCGCCGCGGCACAACTTCTACCGCATCCCGCGGATCCGGTCCGAGCGCCCGGCCTTCGAGCTGCACTACCCGCACGTCAAGAGCGGCCTGGCCGCCCGCGGGCTGACCCAGACCCTGGAAGAGCCGGTCGAGAACCAGAACCAGCTCCCGGCGTCCGCCCACGATGCTTAGCCCCCGCCCTCCCATGAGGCTCAACAGAAAGAGAATGGCATGAAGGTTGAAGGCTGGCTGTTTCTCGGCTGCGCCACCTTCTTCGGCGGCGCGGACATCATCTACTGGTACTACTCCAAGGACCCGACCGGCACCGCCGCGCTCGCCTTCGCGGTGGGGCTGGCCATCCTGACCGGGTTCTACGTGCTGTTCACCGGCCGCCGGCTGCCCGAGCGGCCCGAAGACGACCACCAGGGCGAGATCGAGCAGGGCACCGGCGAGATCGGCTTCTTCAGCCCGCACAGCTGGTGGCCGCTGTTCGTCGGCTTCTCCTGCGCCGATCCCGCGTTCGGCTTCGCCGTCGGCTGGTGGCTGTTCCTGATCGGCGCCCTGATGATCCATGTTCACCGCCATCGGCTTCGTCTTCGAGTACTACCGCGGCCACTACGCGCACTGATTTCTTCGGGGGAGCGACCCCCCGGACCCCCCGCTGCGCTCCGCGCCCCGCTGCGCTACCAGCCGTATTACCGGCCACTCACCGAGCCTCCGGCCCGGTTCGCTGGGCCGGTCAGGCCGACTCGCCGCAGCCCGCGCCACTGAGCGTCAAACCGCTCCACTGCCCGTCAGCCCCCTGCCCGCCGTGCGATGGCCCCAGTCCGCTCAGCCACCAGACCGCCTCGCCGCAACCCGCGCCCACAGCAGCCACACAAGACACCCACCCCCGCCTACCCCGTCAGCCACCCCTCCCAGGGGAGCAATTTCGACATTGCACCCCTGCCCGCCCCGCTCCACTGCGGGTCATGCCGGCAGTTGAGCCGCCGCAGCCAGGTTGCTGCAGATTTTTTATATCGAAGGTCGGGGTCTGGGTCCGGGATCGATGCGGGGTCTAGGTGACTTTGGCCAGGCCGGACTGGTAGCCGAGGATGACCAGCTGGACGCGGTCGCGGGCGTTCAGCTTGGCCAGCAGGTGGGCGACGTGGGTTTTGGCGGTGGCCGGGCTGATCACCAGGTGGTCGGCGATCTCGCCGTTGGACAGGCCCCGGGCGACCAGGGTCAGCACCTCGACCTCGCGTTCGGTCAGGCAGCCCAGCAGCTTGTCCGGCTGCGCGGCCGGGACCGCGTCCGGGAGGCGGGCGAACTCGCCGATCAGCCGCCGGGTGATGCTGGGGGCCAGCAGCGCGTCGCCCGCCGCCACCACGCGGATGGCGGTCAGCAGATCGGCCGGGTCGGTGTCCTTGAGCAGGAACCCGCTGGCCCCGGCCCGCAGCGCCGCATAGACGTACTCATCCAGGTCGAACGTGGTCAGGATCAGCACCCGCACCCCACCGGCGCCGTTGATTCCGGGCCCGGTCATGATCTGGCGGGTGGCCTCGATGCCGTCCATGACCGGCATCCGGACGTCCATCAGCACCACGTCCGGCTCGGCCTGCCGGGTGACCTCGATCGCTTCCTGGCCGTTCGCGGCCTCGCCGACCACCGTGAAGCCGGGGGTGGCCTCGATGATGCCGCGGAACCCCACCCGGACCAGGGCCTGGTCGTCCGCGACCACCACCCGCAGCGTCACAGCGCGCTCACCGGCTCGGCCGCCAGCGGCAGCGTGGCCGCGACCCGGAAGCCCCGGTCCGGCCGGGGCCCGGCGCTGAACTCGCCACCGCACAGCAGCACCCGCTCGCGCATGCCGATCAGCCCGTGGCCGCTGCCCGGGCCGGGCGGGGCCGTGCCGTCCCCCTCGTCGAGGATCTCGAGGCTCAGTTCCTGCTCCCGGTAGTCCAGCCGGACCTGGCAGTCCGGGGTGGCGGCGTGCTTGACCACGTTGGTCAGGGCCTCCTGGATGATACGGAAGGCGGACAGGCCCACGCTGGCCGGGACGTCCACCGGCTGCCCGGTGATCTGCAGGTCCACGTGCACCCCGGCGTGCCCGACCCGCATGATCAGCCGGTGCAGGTCGGCCAGGCCGTCCGCGGGCCGCAGCGGCGCTTCTGGAGCCGCCTGGGCGCCGTTGGCGTCGCTCTGGCGCAGCACGGACAGCATCCGGCGCATCTCGTCCAGGGCGTCCCGGCTGGTGCCCTGGATGGCGCTGAGCGCCTCCCGGGCCTGCCCGGGCTGGCTGTCGATCACGTACTGGCCGAAGCCGGCCTGGACCGCGATCACGGCCATGCTGTGGGCCACCACGTCGTGCAGCTCGCGGGCGATCCGCAGCCGCTCCTCGGCCACCGCCTGGCTGGCCACCTGCTCCTGCAGGCCGCTGGCGTAGGCCCGCCGCTGCCGGGCCATCGACCCGAACATTCCGAACACGATCAGCAGCAGGCCGATCGGGATCAGCGTGGTCGACGCGTTGCCCTCGGCGAAGGTCAGCACGCCCACCACGGCCAGCGCGGCCACGAAGGCCGAGGCCGAAACCCGCCGGCGGTAGGTCACCGCCACCAGGTACAGCACGTAGGCGATGGGAAAGGCCAGCGCGGCGGCTTCCCCGCGCTCGTTCACCAGCATGCCCACCAGCGCGGCCAGGACCAGGAGGGCGCAGAAGGCGGCCAGCGGCCGGATGCGCCGCAGCGCCACCGGCACCGCGCACAGCGTGGCCAGCAGCACGGCCAGGGCCAGCTCAGGCAGGGCGTGGGCCGTTTCGTGGTCGGCTACGAACGTGCTCGCGGCCAGCACCGCCGCGGTCGGCACCGCGGCCAGGCAGTCGAGCGCGATCCAGTGCGACCGGCGCAGCCGGGCCGTCAATGGCGGCCGCACCCGCCCTTCGTTGGTCACAGCTCTACGGTAACCGCGCAGGCCCTACGCGCGCGTCGGCCAGCGAGCCTACGCCTGCGGGCGTATCCGGCCCGATCAGGTTCGCTCCGGTGGCCGATGACGGGCCCGGCGCGCGCGGGCCAGGCTGACAGGGTGATCGAAACCATCGCCCTCACCAAACGCTATCCGGGCGGCGTGACCGCCCTGGACAGCCTCACCGTCGAGATACCACCCGGCATCACCGGCCTGATCGGGGCCAACGGGGCCGGGAAGTCCACCTTGATCAAGATCCTGCTCGGGCTGGTGCCGCCGACCAAGGGACTGGCGCGGGTCCTGGGCCTGGACTGCGCCTCGGCCCGGACGCTGATCGGCTACATGCCCGAGCACGACTGCCTGCCCCCGGACGTCAGCGCCACCGAGTTCGTCACCCACATGGCCCGGATGTCCGGGCTGCCCGCGGTGGCGGCCCGGGAACGCGCGGCCGAGTCGCTGCGCCACGTCGGCCTGCACGAGGAGCGCTACCGGGCCATCGGCACCTACTCGACCGGCATGAAGCAGCGGGTCAAGCTGGCCCAGGCGCTGGCCGGGGACCCCCGCGTGCTGCTGCTGGACGAGCCGACCAACGGGCTCGACCCGGCCGGGCGGACCGCCATGCTGGAGCTGGTGGCGCGGATCGGAGCCGAGTTCGGCCTGTCGGTCGTGGTCGCCTCGCACCTGCTGGGGGAGATCGAGCAGATCTGCGACTACCTGGTCGCGGTGGAGTCCGGCCGGCTGCTCCGGGCCGGGCCGCTGACCAGCTTGACCCAGGCCCGCCAGTCGCTGGTCATCGAGGTCGCCGACCGCACCGCCGACCTGGCCGGGGAACTGGGCCGTCGGGGCCTGGAGCCGCGCCCGTCCGGCCGGGGCCTGGTCGTCCCCATCACCGACGAGTCGACCTGCGACGTGATCCGGGACGCCGTGGCCGACCTGGGGCTGGCGCTGGCCCGGATGGAACAGCGCCGGCACCGGGTCGAGGAGCTGTTCCGTCCCGACCGCTCTGACCAGCCCGAAACCCCCGAGGTGACCCATGTCGGCTGAGGTGGCGCCCAGCCCGACCGGGGTCATCCACGACCTCGGCTACCAGCGGTACACCGGCGACCGGTACGGCCGGGCGGCCATCATCCGCACCCTGACCGGCTACAGTCTGCGCGCCGCCTTCGGGCTGGGCCGCGGCGCCCGGGCCAAGATCGTCCCGGTCGGCGCGCTCGCGCTGCTGTGCCTGCCCGCGGTCATCAACGCCTTCATCGTGGCCCGGGGTGGCACCCGCGCGTTCTCCTACGACCTCTACTCCTACCCGGTGCGGGCCGTGGCCATGACCATCTTCCTGGCCGCCCAGGCTCCCGAGCTGGTGTCCCGGGACCTGCGGCACCGGGTGCTGCCGCTGTACTTCGCCCGCCCCTTGCGCCCGGCCGACTACCCGCTGGCCAAGCTGGCCGCGCTGGCCGGGGCCTGCCTGATCATGCTGGACGTGCCCCTGCTCCTGCTGTACGTGGGCACGATCGTCGGCGTGCACGGGCCCGGCGCCGTGTGGCACCAGACCACCCTGCTGCTGTCCGGCCTGGCCCTGGGCCTGCTGTGGTCGGTGGTGCTGGCCACGATCGCCCTGGCCATCGCCTCGTTCAGCGGCCGCCGGGCCTTCGCGGCCGGGGGCGTGGCCGGCTTGTTCTTCCTGACCTTCGTGCTGTCCGAGGTCCTGTCGACCATCGCGCCCAGGGCGGCCGCCCTGGTCAGCCCGTTCGCCCTGCTGGACGGGGTGCGGATGTGGCTGGGCAGCACCAACCCCGGCCCGCTGGCCGCCCCCGGGGGCAGCTGGGGGACCGGCTACGCCGTGCTCCTGCTGGCCCTGGTCGCGGCGGGCCTGGCCGCGCTGGTGGCCCGGTACCGGGCGGTGGCGTCATGACCGCCATCGAACTGCGCGGCGTCTCGCACTGGTACGGCAACGTGGTCGCGGTCAACGACGTCACCATGACCATCGGCCCCGGCGTGACCGGCCTGCTCGGGCCCAACGGCGCGGGCAAGTCGACCCTGCTGCACCTGATGGCCGGCTTCGGTGAGCCGTCCCGGGGCGAGCTGACCGTGGGCGGGGCCCCGGCCTGGCGCCGTCCCGACGTCTACACCGTCCTCGGCCTGGTCACCGAGGGGGAGTCGGCCTACACCTTCCTGACCGGCCGGGAGTTCGTGCTGGCCAGCGCCCGGCTGCACCGGCTGCCGGACCCGGCCGCGGCCGCCCGCCGGGCCATCGGGCTGGTGGACATGGTGGGCCCGATGGACCGGCGCATCGGCACCTACTCCAAGGGCATGCGGCAGCGCATCCGGGTCGCGGCCGCGCTGGTGCACGAGCCCGAGGTGCTGCTGCTGGACGAGCCGTTCAACGGCATGGATCCGCGCCAGCGGCTGCACATGATGGACCTGATCGGCCGGCTGGGGGCGGCGGGCCGGACGATCGTGTTCAGCTCCCACATCCTGGAAGAGGTGGCCGAGGTGTCCGGCACCATCCAGGTCATGGTGGCGGGCCGGCTGGCGGCTTCCGGCGACTTCCGGGCCATCCGGCGGCTCATGACCAGCCGCCCGCACGTGTTCGTGGTCCGCAGCGACGACGACCGCCGCCTCGGGTCGGCCCTGCTCGGCCGGCCCGCGGTCCGCGGGGTGGAGCTCACCCCGGACGGCCTGCGGGTGCAGGCCGCCGACTACGGCGCGTTCAGCCTGGACATCGCCGGACTCAGCCGTGACCAGGGCATCCGGCTGCGGGAACTGCTGCCCGCCGACGAGTCGCTGGAAAGCGTCTTCGCCTACCTGGTCGCGCCCGCCTTCGAGGGGAAGTCATGATCTTCAATCCCACCGTCGCGTCGATCACGGTGCGGGCCGCGCTCGGCCGCCGCCGGGCCGTGCTGTACGCGATCGCGCCCCTGATCCTGATCGGCCTGGCCGCCATCCTCCGGATCGGCCATTCGTCCGACCCGACCTGGCCCTCCCGCATCCTGGGCACGTTCGGGTTCTCGGTGGTCCTGCCGCTCACCGCGCTGATCATCGGCACCAGCGTGCTCGGCGCCGAGGTGGACGACGGCAGCGTGGTCCACCTGCTGGCCACGCCGGTGCCGCGGCGGGCCGTCATCGCCACCAAGTTCATCGTCGCCACCGTGGTCACGATGCTGTTCGCCGCCCTGCCCGAGCTGCTGGCCGGGCTGATCGCCACCGGCCCCCGGCTGGCGCTCGGCCTGTTCGCCGGGGCCCTGGTGGCCGCGGCGGTCTACAACGCCCTGTTCGTCTGGTTGTCCACCGCCACCTCGCGGGCCCTGGTGGCCGGGCTGGCCTACGTGGTCATCTGGGAGGGCGTGCTGGCCAACGTGGTCGGCGGGGCCCGCATCCTGTCGGTCAGCCACTACGGCCTGGCCGTGGCCGCCTCGATCGCCCCCGGCCACGCGCTCAAGCCCGGCGTGGGCCTGGCCACCGCCTGCGTGCTGGGGGCCGTGGCCACCGCCGTGACCCTGGCCCTGGCCGTCCGCAGGCTGGGCTCGTTCACCCTGCGCGGCGAAACCGCGTGAGCGGCTGACCGGCCGGAAACGCCAGCGGCGGCCACCCACTGGGTGGCCGCCGCTGGCGGTAACTCGAATCAGTGACCTTCGATGGATGAATCAGGCCTCGTCGTCAGCCGGGCTCTCGCCGGACCGGCCGCTGCCGACCGCGGCCCGCTCGCCGCCCTCGACCTCACCGTGGCCGTTGTGACCGTTGGTGCCATGCCCGTTGGTGCCGTGACCGTTGCCGTGGCCGTTGGCCGGCGGGGCCAGCGAGATGCCCTCGGCGAAGACCTCGTGCATCCGCTCCTGGAGCTTGCCCACCGGGTTGCGCGACGCAGGCCGGGGCAGGCCGTTGTCGTCGATGTCCTGCGGCAGTTCCAGCGGCGCCGGCGGCGGCGACACCATCGCGGCCAGCTCCTCTTCGCTGAGCGGACGCTCGACCTCGATGAAGCCGCCGTTGGGCAGCTGCTGGATGATGCCGCTCTCGACGCCGTGGGTGATCATCGAGGCGTCGCGGCGCTGCAGCCCGATGCAGATGCGCCGGGTCAGGAAGAACGCCACCACCGGCCCGATGAACACTGCGTACCGCGCGAACTCGGTCGTCGTGTACAGCGAGATCTGCAGGTGGTCGGCGATCAGGTCGTTCGCGCCTTCCAGCCACATGATGCCGTAGAACACCACGCCCGCCATGCCGACCCCCGTTCGGGTCGGAGCATTACGCGGCTTCTGGTTGACGTTGTGGTAGCTCTTGTCCCCGGTCGCCCATCTCTCCAGGAACGGCCACACGCCCAGGACGGTGAACAGGAACCCCAGGATGACCAGGGCCGGTACGAACACGTCCCAGGCGATGGTGTGCCCGCCGATGTCCCAGGTCCAGCTGGGGAAGATTCGCAGCGAGCCTTCCAGGAAGCCCATGTAGAAGTCGGGCTGCGAACCGGCCGAGATGGCCGTCGGCATGTACGGGCCGGGCTGCCAGACCGGGTTGATCTGCGCGAACGTGCCCATCAGGGCCAGCACGGCGAACATGAAGAAGAAGAACGCGCCGGTCTTGATGGCGAAGTACGGGTAGGCGGGCTGGCCCACCACGTTGTTGTTGGTCTTTCCCTCGCCCGGCATCTGGGTGTGCTTCTGGTGCACCATCAGGAACAGGTGCGCGCTGACCAGCGCCAGCAGCAGACCCGGGATCAGCAGCACGTGGATGATGTAGAACCGCATCACGAACTCGTCGCCGGGGAACTGGCCGCCGAACAGGAAGAACGACAGGTAGGTACCGACCACCGGGATGCCCAGCAGTACACCCTCGGCGATCCGGACGCCGGTGCCGGACAGCAGGTCGTCCGGCATCGAGTAGCCCAGGAAGCCCTCGAAGATGCCGAGCGTGAACATGCCCAGGCCGATCAGCCAGTTGGTCTCGCGTGGCTTGCGGTAGGCGCCGGTGAAGAAGATCCGCAGCAGGTGGCAGATGATCGCGGCCAGGAAGAGGTCCGCGGCCCAGTGGTGGATCTGCCGCATGAGCAGGCCGCCGCGTACGTCGAAGCTGATCTTCAGCGTCGACTGGTAGGCCTGGCTCATCCGGACGCCGTCCAGCTTGGTGTACGACCCGTGGTAGACGACCTGGGTCATGCTCGGCTGGAAGAACAGGGTCAGGAAGATCCCGGTCAGGATCAAGATGATGAACGAGTAGAGCGCGATCTCGCCGAGCAGGAAGGTCCAGTGGTCCGGGAACACCTTCCGCATGAAGGTGCGGACGCCCTTGGCCGCGTGGAACCGGTCGTCCAGCTCCCCGGCCTGCCTGGCCAGTGGCTTCGGTATCTCCAGTCGGCCTTTGGTGGTGGTGGTCATCCCCGCTCCCAGAAGCTTGGCCCGATCGGTTCCTGGAAGTCACTCTGGGCTACCAGGTAGCCTTCGGCGTCGGTGGTGATCGGAAGCTGCGGCAGCGGACGCGGGGCCGGCCCGAACAGGACCGTCGCGCCGGTGGTGGCGTCGAATGTCGACTGGTGGCACGGGCAGAGGATCTTGTGCGTGGTCTGCTCGTACAGCGCCGCGGGACAGCCGACGTGAGTACAAATTTTAGAGTAGGCGACGATGTTGTCGACCGTCCAGTTCATGGAGTTGATCAGCGTCTTCGGCCCGTTGACCCCGTCGTTGTACCGGGTGGGGATCTTCAGCTGGCCCGGCTCCATCTTGATGAGGATGCAGGTCGCCTTGGACCAGGACCTCGTCGTTGTCGGCGTACCCCTCGGGGATGACCGTGATCATGCCCCCCGGCGAGTTGAAGTCGGCCGGCGTGATGGGCTTGTTGCTGCCGTAGACGGTCAGCCGCGTGCCCTTCTTCCACACCGTGGTCCGCAGGCTGGTGCCGGGCAGCGGCCCGAGGTCGCGCAGCACGATCAATGGCGCCGCCGCCACCGGCAGGACCGCGGTCAGCAGCGTGCGCCGCAGCAGCGGGCGCTTGGTGATCTGGCTGGCCTCGGCGCCCTCGATGAACGTCTCGGCGAACGCGGCCCGGTCGGCGGGGTCCGAGGCCATCGGGTGCCGCTCCTCGGTCACCTCGACCGGTGCCATGATGTACCGGACCCAGATGACCATGCCGATGCCGATGGCCAGGAAGGCCACGGACATGGCCGTGCCCAGGGCCAGGTTGGACCGCAGGGTGGCGTCGACCACGTCGCCGTTCTTGGTGCCGACCTCCAGCCCGACGTAGGCGGCGATAAAGCCCACGCTGGCCAGGAACGAGAGGATGAACAGCAGCGCGGCCACGCGCTCCCAGTTCTTGGCCGAGACCAGGTCGGGCGGGTCGGCCGGGATCCAGGGCTCGGGGGCCGTGCCCTCGTCTTCGCCGTCGTCGCGTCCGGGGTCGGTGAGTATCCCGGCCGCGGGCGGCGGGGTGCCGATCACGCGGTGCGGCCGCCGCTCCTCGGGCGCGTTTTCCAGGTCTGCGTCGTTGTCGCTCATCGGTTATCGGTGATTTCTCCCACGCGCTTGTCTCGGCGCTTGGCGGTGATCCACAGGGCGGCCAGGACCAGGGCGAAGATGCCGCCGAGCCAGGCCACCAGGCCCTCGGTGGTGGGTCCGACCCGCCCGAGGCTGAACCCGCCCGGGTTGGCCTCGGATCGTGTCTGCTCCACGTACGCGATGATGTCGCGCTTGTTCTGCGGGGTGATCGTGCTGTCGTTGAACACCGGCATGGCCTCGGGACCGGTCAGCATGGCCTCGTAGATCTGCTTGCTGGTGGCCTGGGTGAGCGGCGGAGCGTACTTGCCCTCGGTCAGCGCGCCGCCGGCCCCGGCGTAGTTGTGGCACTGGGCGCAGTTGGCGTTGAACAGGCTCTGGCCCAGCCCGGTGCTGGCCCCGGCCGTGCTGACCTGCTGGCCGGTCGGGATCGACGGGCCCCCGCCGAGCGAGGCCACGTAGGCGGCGATCGCGTAGATCTGCGACTGGCTGAAGACCGGTGGCTTGCGCGGCGCCTCGGCGTTGGTCTCCTTCAGCGGCATACGGCCGGTGCCGACCTGGAAGTCCACGGCGGCCGCGCCCGCGCCGACCAGGCTGGGCGCGACCTTGCTGCCCTGGGCGTCCTCACCGTGGCAGCTGGCGCAGGAGACCGCGAACAGGTCCTTGCCCTCGGTGATCTGCGATGACGACGAGCCCGAGCCGGCCGACGCACTGCTGCCGCTGCCCATGCCCGTCACCGCCGCGTACAGGCTGCCGACCGCGACCAGCGCCATCAGAACGGCGGCGTAGCCGAAGATCGGGCGACGTCGCCGCGCGGTGATCCAGCTCACTGCTGCCCTCGGATTTCCGGATAGTTGTTCATTGGATACTTCGTCGCTTCAGATGCGGCCGGATGCGGCGACGGGCTGTGAACTGGGTCACCCCGTCCGCATCCGGGTCAGTGGATCAGATAGATGGTGGTGAACAGCCCGATCCACACGACGTCGACGAAGTGCCAGTAGTACGACACGACGATCGCGCTGATCTGTTGCTCACGGGTGAAGCGTTTGGCCGCGTAGGTCCGGCCGAGCAGGAACAAGAACGCCACCAGGCCGCCGGCCACGTGCAGGCCGTGGAAGCCGGTCGGGATGTAGAACACCGAGCCGTAGGCGCTGGACGAGATGGTCAGATGCTCCTTGCTGACCAGGTCGTGGTACTCGTAGGCCTGGCCGAGGTCGAAGTACAGGCCCATCAGGAACGTGAGCACGTACCACTCGCGCAGGCCCCACTTGGCCACGTTGAAGATGCTGCCCAGCCGGCCCACCTGGCCGCGCTCGACCGCGAACACGCCCATCTGGCAGGTGACGCTGGACAGCAGCAGCACGGTGGTGTTGATCGAGCCCAGCCGGACGTCCAGGTGCGCCCCGGGCCAGTGCACGCCCTCGCCCTTGTAGACCGAGCGGACCGTGAAGTACATCGCGAACAGGGCCGCGAAGAACATCAGCTCGGAGGACAGCCAGATGATCGTGCCCACGCTGACCAGGTTGGGCCGGTTGGCCGGGGTACGAGGTACGGCCTCGCGTACGGATGCTGTCGCCACGACGTCATTATTACGACAACCCGTAGGCGTTGGGCAGCCGCCCCCCCAACTCAGTAGCATTTATTTTTGTGAAGGTCGTTGTCTATAGCAGTGATGCCGACACCCGTGCGCAGGTTCGGCTGGCCATTGGCCGCCGCCCGGAGCCTGACGCACCGGATGCCGAGGTAATCGAGGTCGCCACCGAGCCGGCTCTGTTCCGGTTGCTGGACGCCGGTGGCGCCGACGTCATGGTCCTGGATGGTGAGGCGCAGCCCGCGGGCGGAATGGGCGTCTGCCGCCAGGCCAAGGATGAGATCTACAACTGTCCACCGGTCCTGCTCATCACCGGGCGGCCCGATGATGGCTGGCTGGCTACCTGGTCCCGGGCGGACGCGGTAACCAGTCATCCGATCGATCCGCGCCAGCTGGCCCGGGAACTGGCCCGCCTGATGCGGGCCCGGGCCCTGGCCTGATCGGCCGGTTGTGGAGGCCAGGATGACCTGGCCAGCGGTGATTGGCGCGCTGGTCAAAGGGGAGTCGCTCACCGCGGACGAGGCCGCGTGGGCCATGAACGAGATC
Organism: uncultured Actinomycetes bacterium; assembly: GCA_963828445.1. Lineage (GTDB taxonomy): Bacteria > Actinomycetota > Actinomycetes > Streptosporangiales > Streptosporangiaceae > Bog-532. Next base: position 120,816 of record CAWHFP010000007.1, on the reverse strand, counting down.
ATGGACGGCGCGGCCACCGGCAGCCAGATCGCCGGGTTCGCGGTGGCGCTCCGGATCAAGGGCGAGACCGCCACCGAGGTGACCGGTCTGGCTCAGGCGATGCTGGATCACGCCACCCCGATTTCGGTGCCAGGCCGGCTCACCGACCTGGTCGGGACCGGGGCCGACGGCGCCCACACCGTGAACATCTCCACCATGGCCACGGTGGTGGCGGCCGCGGCCGGCACCCGCATGGTCAAGCACGGCAACCGGGCCGCCAGCTCCAAGTGCGGCGCCGCCGACGTGCTGGAGGCGCTGGGCGTGGTCATTGACCTGCCGCCCGCGGCCAGCGTGGCTCTGGCCGACGAGATCGGCGTGGCCTTTCTGTTCGCCCCGCTCTACCACCCGGCGCTGCGGCACGCGTCCGCGACCCGCGGTGAGCTGGGCGTGCCCACGGTGTTCAACTTTCTGGGCCCGGTGGCCAACCCGGCCCGGCCGCAGGCCCACGCGGTGGGGGTGGCCGACGGCCGGATGGGCGGGGTGCTGGCGGGCGTGCTGGCGGCCCGGGGCTCCAGCGCGCTGGTGTTCCACGGCGGGGACGGCCTGGACGAGCTGACCACCACGACCACCTCGGCCATCTGGCTGGCCCACGGCTCGGAGGTGTCCGCCACCGAGTTCGACCCGGCCGAGCTGGGCCTGGCCCGGTCCTCCCTGGATCAGCTGCGGGGCGGTGACGCCACCCACAACGCGGCCGTGATGCGGGCCGTGCTGGCCGGTGAGCCCGGCCCGGTCCGGGACATCGTGCTGCTCAACGCGGCGGCGGCGCTGGCCGCCGACGCCGGGGTGGCCCGGCCCGGGGACCTCTGCCCGATGCTGTCGGCCGGGCTGGAGCGGGCCACCGAGGCGGTGGATTCGGGCGCGGCCGCGGCCCTGCTCGACCGCTGGATCGCGGCCAGCCAGCGCCTGGCCAAGGGCTAGCTAGACGCCCAGGGAGAACGCGGCCTCGAGGTCGTGCCGGGAGTAGGCCCGGAACGCGATGTGGGTCTCGGTGTGGGTCACGCCCGGCACCTTGTTGAGCTTGCCGGGGATCACGTCGGCCAGCTCGTCGTGGGCGCGGACCCGCACCATGGCCACCAGGTCGAACTCACCGGTGACCGAGTACACCTCGCTGACCTCGGCGATCTCTGCGACCTGCTCCGCGACCTCGGGGATCAGCTGGATGTCGGCTTTCACCAACACGATCGCAGTGACCACGGCTGCCTCCTGCCAGTTGATGAACCCAGTTGATGAACGCTGTGCCGGACCGGGTCAGGGTACCGAAAGCCAGTTGCTGAGGTCGTCCAGGGTGCGGACACCGAGCAGCGCGAGCCGGGTGATGAGCACGTCCAGCACGGCCGCGGTGGCCCGCGCGTCGGCCAGCGCCCGGTGCGAGGGCGCGGCCGGGGTCTCGAAGTAGGCGGCCAGCGTGCCCAGCTTGCAGTCCGGCACCTCGCCCCGGACCAGCACCTGCCGGGCCACCGCCACCGTGTCCAGCACCGCGAAGTCCGGCCACGGCAGCCCGCAGGCCCCGCAGGCAGCGGTGAGAAACCCGAGGTCGAACGGGGCGTTGTGCGCGGTCAGCACGCTGCCCTGGGCGAACTGCAGCCAGGCCGGCATGACCTCTTCCGGGCCGGGCGCGGCCGCCACCATCTGATTGCTGATCCCGGTCAGGGCCTCGATGTCCGCTGGCACCGGCATGGCCGGGTCGACCAGGGTGGAGAACTCGCCCAGCACCTGCCCGGCCCGCATGCGGACCGCGCCGATCTCGGTGATCCGGGCCTGCTCCGGAGACCATCCGGTGGTCTCCACGTCGACGATCACGTACTCCAGCCGGGTCAAGCTGGCGGCCGTGCGCTGCCACAGCGGTGGCGCCGGGACGCCGGGCGTCCAGGCGCTGTCCCGGAGGGGAGCCAGCTCGGTCACAAATCCCACGCTAGGGGCCACCACCGACAGTTCGCCCTGCGGCACGCCGTGAGCACGGAATGTCAGTGGCCGTCCCTAGCGTGGGCCGCGTCAATTTCTTACGGAACGGAGACGTGATGGTTATCGACTGCTCACAATGTGAGTTCCATTTGGTGGCATGTGACTACTGCCTGGTCACCGTGGTTACCGAGAATGACCGGCGAGAATATTCCCGTAAGGGCACTCGAAAGGGCAATCAGGACGATAATCAAGAGCGTCAGGCGCTCGCCGCGCAGGAGCTGCGAGCACTGAATGTGCTGGCCACAGCCGGTCTGGTGCCACCGCTGCGCTACCGGCCCACCCCGGTGGGTGAGCTGGCCGACGCGATTGTAGCGTTATGAAGTCGTGCTCACGCAGTAATCGGTGAAATCGGGGCGACTCTCGCCGAAGCGCTTGAAACGGCTAAATGCTTTCACTATGGTCTCATCCCGGTTACACCACCCGATTTGCCCCTGGGCATTCACTGTCGGCAAGATCCCGCCGGGGAGCGGACCTAAGTTTTTCCCGAAGGAGCGTGTCTGGCACGTGCGTACGCCGCTACCGGGCCTCAAGACCCGGCTGAAGATCTGCGTGGCCGCCACGGCTGGTCTGGCGACCGTCGCAGGCCTGGCCACCTACGCGGGTACGGCCGGTGCAGCGCCCGAGCCGTCGATCACCCAGGTTGAGGCCAGGGTCAACCAGCTGAACTCGCAGTTTGACCAGGCCAACCAGCAGTACGACCAGGCTGCTCAGCAGTCACAGCAGGCCCGGGCCAAGCTGGCCGCCGCCAACAAGAAGGTCGCCGCCAACCAGGTGCAGTTCAAGAAGCTGCAGGGCGCGGTGGCGGCGATCGCGGCCGAGAGCTACGAGAACAGCAACATGACCTCGATCGCCGGCCTGCTGACGTCCAACAACCCGGACACCGTGCTCAGCGGCGCCTCCCTGCTGCAGGAGATCTCGCAGGGCCGGAATCAGCAGCTGAGCGCGTTCCTGGTCGCGGCCCGTCAGCTCAAGGACTCCCAGCAGCAGGCCCAGCGGAGCAAGGACGCGCTGGCCGCGGTGGAGAAGCAGAAGCTGACCCAGAAGAACAAGGCCAGCAAGTCGCTCTCCGACGAGAAGGCCGTGTACGCCAACCTGACCGCGTCGCAGCAGCAGACCGTCCAGTCCAACTCGGTCGGCGGCAGTGGCGGCAGCACGACGCCTACGACCACGGTGTCCGACGCCACCAAGGGCGGCGTGGCCGCCAACTTCGCCCTGTCCAAGCTCGGCTGCCCGTACACGTACGGTGGCACCGGCCCGTGCGGCTCCGGCTACGACTGCTCCGGGCTGGCTCAGGCCGCCTGGGCGGCCGCGGGCGTCTCGATCCCGCGTACCACCTACGACGACTGGAGCTCCCTGCCCCACGTCTCCCTGTCCTCCCTGGAGGTGGGTGACCTGATCCTGTACGACGGCGAGGGTCACGTGGCCATGTACGTCGGGGGCGGCAAGATCGTCGACGCGCCCCATACCGGGGCCGTCGTCGAGGAGATCCCGATGAGCGAGGACTGGTACGCCCAGAACGAGGACGGCGCCGTCCGCCCGTAAGCTCTGCGCTGACCCTCCAGCGTGCCGCGCATGGAGCCCTAGACTCGGGCCCTATGCGCGGCACGCTGATCGTTACCAACGACTTCCCGCCCCGGCAGGGGGGCATCCAGTCGTTCGTGCACGGGCTGGCCGGCCTGCTGCCTCAGGTGGCCGTCTACGCCCCGGCCTGGGACGGGGCCAAGGCCTTCGACAGCCGCCAGCCGTTCCCGGTCGTCCGGCACCCGACCTCGCTCATGCTCCCGGTCCCGGCCGTGGCCCGCCGGGCCGTGGCCGCGCTGCACGAGTACGACTGCGACACCGTCATCTTCGGGGCGGCGGCGCCGCTGGGGCTGCTGGCGCCCACCCTGCGCCGGGCCGGGGCCACCCGGCAGATCGCCCTGACCCACGGGCACGAAGCGGGCTGGGCCATGCTGCCCGGCGCTCGCCAGCTGCTGCACCGCATCGGGGACACCGTCGACGTGGTGACCTACCTGGGCGAGTACTTCCGGGTCCGGCTGGCCCGGGCGATGTCCCCGCAGGCCGCGGCGCGCATGGTCCGGCTCGCGCCCGGCGTGGACGTGGCCACCTTCCGGGACGCCAAGCCGGCCGACCTGCCCGCGGGCGGCCCCATCGTGCTGTGCGTGTCCCGGCTGGTCCCGCGCAAGGGCCAGGACACCCTGATCCGGGCCTGGCCCGCGGTGCGGGCCGCGATCCCGGATGCGCGGCTGCTGCTGGTGGGCGACGGGCCCTACCGCGGCGAGCTGCAGCGGCTGGCCGACCGGCTGGAGGTGGCCGCCTCGGTCACGTTCACCGGCAGCGTGCCCGACCTGCCCGGCTACTACGCGGCCGCGGACGTGTTCGCCATGCCCTGCCGGACCCGGCGGGCCGGCCTGGACGTGGAGGGGCTGGGCATCGTCTACCTGGAGGCGTCAGCGGCCGGCCTGCCGGTCATCGGCGGCGACTCCGGCGGCGCCCCCGACGCCATCCTGGACGGCGAGACCGGCTACGTGGTGCCCGGCCGCAGCGTGACCGCCCTGGCCGAGCGGATCATCGCCCTGCTGGCCGACCCGGCCCGGGCCCGGGCCATGGGCCAGCGCGGCCAGGCCTGGACCGAGCAGGAGTGGGACTGGTCCCGGGTCGCGGGCCGCCTGCACGCGCTGCTGACGGCGTAGCTGGCGTAACGGGCTAGCATTGGCGTAGAGGGCCTCGAGGTCCGCGGCCCGGTCCTTGACCACCACGTTGCGGCGCACCTTGAGCGACGGGGTGAGCTGCCCGTTCTCCTGGGTGAAGTCACCGTCGACGATGCGGAACCGGCGGACCGACTCGGCCCGGGACACGGTGGAGTTCGCGTCGTCCACCGCGGCCTGGACGTCCGCGATCAGGTCGTTGTTGTCCCGCAGGTCGCTGATGGTCGCGTCGGCCGGCTTGCCGTGCTTCTGCTTCCAGGCCGGGAACGCTTCCTCGTCGATGGTGATCAGCGCGGCCACGAAGGGCTTGCCGTCGCCCACGACCATGGCCTGGCTGACCAGCGGGTGGGCCCGGATGCGGTCCTCCAGCGGGGCCGGGGCCACGTTCTTGCCGCCGGCGGTGACGATCAGTTCCTTCTTGCGGCCGGTGATGCGCAGGAAGCCCTCGTCGTCCAGCTCGCCGACGTCGCCGGTCTGCAGCCAGCCGTCCTCGGTCAGCGCTTCCGCGGTCGCCTCGGGGTTCTGCCAGTAGCTGGGGAACACCGTCGGGCCCTTGATCAGCACCTCGCCGTCGTCGGCGATCCGGATGGCGTCGCCCGGCACCACCTGGCCCACGGTCCCGATCTTGTTGCTGTTGGGCCGGTTCACGGTGGCCGCCGCGGTGGTCTCGGTCAGCCCGTAGCCCTCCAGGATGGTGATGCCCACCCCGCGGAAGAAGTGGCCCAGCCGCTCGCCCAGCGCGGACCCGCCGGACACCGCGTACCGCACCTGGCCGCCCACGGCGTGCCGCAGCTTCACGTAGACCAGCTTGTCGAAGACCGCGTGCCGGGCCCGCAGGCCGAAGCTCGGCCCGCGGCCGCCGCGGGCCTGCTCGGTCTGAGCCTGGCTGAAGTCGATGGCGGTCTGCGCGGCCCGCCGGAAGATGGCGCCCTTGCCGTCCGCGTCGGCGCTCTGCTCGGCACCGTTGTAGACCTTCTCGAACACCCGGGGCACGGCCAGCAGGAACGTCGGCCGGAACGAGCCCAGATCCGGCAGCAGGTTGTTCACGTCCGGGCTGTGGCCGAGGACGACGCCGTCGTCGAGGCAGCCGATCTCGATGATCCGGGCCAGCACGTGCGCCAGCGGCAGGAACAGCAGGGTCGAGCTGTTCGAGGTGCTGAAGATCTCCGGGGCGGCCGCGCTGGCGTTGCGCACCTCGGACAGCAGGTTGCGGTGGCTCAGCTGGCAGCCCTTGGGCCGCCCGGTGGTCCCGGAGGTGTAGATGATGGTGGCCAGGTCGTCCGCGCCGGCCGCGGCGGCCCGCTCGGCCGCCGTGTCGTCGCCGACCGACGCTCCCTCGGCCCGCAGCACGTCCAGGCCCGGGGCCTTGCCCTCGCCTTCCTCGGCGCCCTCGATCCGCCACACGTGCTCGACGGCGGTGAGGCGGTCGCGCAGGCCGGACACGATGGCCTCGTGCGCCTCGCTCTCCACGAAGATGGCCTTGGCCCCGGAGTTGCTCATGATCCACTCGACCTGCCCGGCCGACGAGGTCTCGTACACCGGCACGACCACCGCGCCCGCCGTCCAGATGGCGAAGTCCAGGGCCGTCCACTCGTACCGGGTGCGGGACATCAGCGCCACCCGGTCGCCGGTCCCGACGCCCGCCGCGATCAGCCCCTTGGCCAGCCCGGTCACCTCGTCGCGGAACTCACCGATGGTGACGTCCTGCCAGGTCTCGCCGCTCTTGCGGCGCAGCGCGACCTGGCCCGGGTTGTCGGTGGCTCGCGCGGTCACGATGCCGGCCAGATTGGCCGTGCTGGGGATCTCCACAAGAGCCGGGATGGTGTGCTGGCGCACGACACTCTCTCCTTCAGGGCCTGGGCGATGCCACGACCGTACCGTGTAAAGCTACTGGCCGGTAGTCTTCGGCCGGACACATCCAGGCTACGTCCGGCCGGCCTGCCTTCACACACGTCCCGGGCTTAGCGTGGAGGCATGCGGATTCACCTGGTGAGCGACGTGCACGGCCGGTCCGACGCGCTGCCGGACGCGGCCCGCGACGCGGACGCGCTCATCTGCCTGGGGGATCTGCTGCTGTTCCTGGACTACGCGGACCACCGGCGCGGCATCTTCGCCGACCTGTTCGGCGCCGAGCAGGCCCGCGAGTTCATGACCTTGCGCCGGGAAAAGCGCTTCGACGAGGCCCGGGCCCTGTCGGCCCGGCTGGCCGAGGGCCTGCCCGACGGCTCGATCCGCGAGGCCATCAACGGTGCCGCCATGCGCCAGTACGCCGACCTGTTCGCGGCCCTGCCCGAGCCCACCTACCTCACCTACGGCAACGTCGACATCCCGCGGATGTGGGCCGGGCACCTCAAACCCGGCCACCAGGTCCTGGACGGGGCCCGGGCCGAGCTGGACGGCTGGACGTTCGGCTTCGTGGGTGGCGGCCTGAGGTCCCGCTACCACACGCCCCACGAGGTCAGCGACGACGAGTACGCGGCCAAGCTGGCGGCGATCGGCCAGGTTGACGTGCTCTGCACGCACATCCCGCCCGCCGTGCCCCAGTTGCTGTACGACACCGTGGCCCGCCGGATGGAGCGGGGCAGCGCCGCCCTGCTGGACGTGATCCGCCGGACCCGGCCCCGCTACGCCTTCTTCGGCCACGTGCACCAGCCGCTGGCCCACCGGGCCCGGATCGGCGTCACCGAATGCATCAACGTGGGGCATTTCCGGGCCACCGGCGTGCCTTATGTCCTGCGCTGGTAGAGGTACGCTCGACAGTAGGCACGAACGAACAGGGAGGCCCCAAGGTGACCGAACGGGACACCGGACCCGACCCGCTGGGCGACCTCCAGCGCTGGCTGATGCGCACCGGCGCGCGCAGCGTGACCAAGGAAATGACCGGCTCGGTCCGCCGGGCTCTGGGCCAGGACCGCCCCCAGGCCGACGTGTGGGACACCGCCACCAACCGGCCCGAGGACGAGGCGCCCGAGTGCGCCTGGTGCCCGGTCTGCCGGGCCGCGCGCCGGATGCGGGAGCGCCAGGGTGCGGGCTCCGGCCTGGGCTCGACCCTGACCGGCGCCAGCGACGCGCTGGCGTCGGTGGTCCAGGAGGCCTACTCGGCGTTTGAGTCGGCCATGAAGGCCCCGCCAACCAGACCGGCCTCCAGATGGGAGGATGCCGGTCGTGAGCCTGACGATCGGCGTTGACGTAGGGGGAACCAAAGCCGCGGCCGGCGTCGTCGACGCCGACGGGCACATCATCGAAAAGCTGAAACGCTCCACCCCGGCCGCCAGCCCGGCCCGGACCGCCCAGGTGATCGCGGACGTGGTCACCGAGCTGGCCGCCGCGTACGACGTGGACGCGGTCGGGCTCGGCGCGGCCGGGTTCATCGATGAGGACCGTTCCACCGTCCTGTTCGCCCCCAACCTGGCCTGGCGCAACGAGCCGCTGCGGGAGTCGGTGCAGGAACGGGTCGGGCTGCCGGTGTTCGTCGAGAACGACGCCGACAGCGGGCTCTGGGCCGAGGCCCGGTTCGGGGCGGCCCGCGGCTACCAGGACGTCATCATGATCGCCGTGGGGACCGGCATCGGCGCGGCCATCCTCATCAACGGGGACCTCTACCACGGCCGCTACGGCATCGCCGGCGAGCCCGGGCACTACCGGGTGGTGCCGGACGGGCGGCTCTGCGGCTGCGGCAACCGCGGCTGCTGGGAGCAGTACGCCAGCGGCAGCGCGCTGGTGGCCGAGGCCCGCGACTTCGCCCGGCGCAGCCCCGAGGGCGCGATGCGCCTGCTCCAGCTGGGCGGTGGCCGCCCCGAGGGCATCTCCGGGCCCCAGGTCACCAAGGCGGCCCGGGAGGGCGACCCGGCCGCGCTGCGCTGCTTCCAGATCGTGGGCAACTGGCTCGGTCAGGGCATGGCCGACCTGGCCGCGATCTTGGACCCGGGCTGCTTCATCATCGGCGGCGGCGTCTCCGAAGCGGGCGATCTGCTGATCGAGCCGGCCCGGTCGGCCTACGAACGGTCCCTGGTCGGCCGCGGCTACCGGCCGCTGGCCCACGTCCGGCTGGCCGAACTGGGCGCCGACGCGGGCGTGGTCGGCGCGGCCGACCTGGCCCGCCGCTACGCCGCGGTGGCTTCCTAGACGACCGCGCCGTCGTCGGGGCCGTTGCCGTCCCGCGGCTCGTCCCCCATGCGCATGACCAGGATGGCGAACCCGCCCACGAACGCGCCGATGGCGAAGAACGCGGCCACCGCGGGCACCGTCCAGCCGACCGCGGTCGCGATGAGCAGGTAAGCCGGACCGCCAAACAGCGCCGCCCAGGCCCCCTTGGTCACCGGGTCCAGCTTGGGCAGCGGCGGCGGTGGCGGCGGGAAGTAGTGCTCTTCCTGCATCTCCGGCGCCGGCCGCGCCTCGGGCGCCGTCCGGCCCGGCCCGGTCCGATCGGGCCGGGCCCGATCGGGTGCGGCCCGATCGGGTGCGGCCAGGTCGGGCGCCGTCAAATCGGGCGCGGTCAGGTCCGCGTTGAACGGCGGGTCGACCGGCACCGGCCGCGCCTTGGCCTGCGGCTCGTCCGGTCTCTCCGGGGCCTTGGGCGTTCTGACCTGCGAGGCGTCCGGGATCGACGCCTCGGATGGGGCGGTCCCGGGCTCGGCCAGATTCTCGCGCTCGGGCCACGTCTGACCCGCCGCCGGCGCCTCGAAGCGCGCGATCAGGTCGAGCCAGGCCGCATCTTCTTCATTCTCGCCGCTGCTCACGTCCTCGCCTCGCCCCTCCCCTCCTGGACAGACCCTCTTGAATCAGCCACTCCAGGACCAACACTGTGCTCCCGGACGAACTGCAAGCTTCCGGTGAAAATAGCCTGCGCGTCATTGTCCATTGTCGCAACGTGGTAACTGTCATGACAGGCCCGGACCGTCAGCAATTCCGGCCGCAGGCCCGCCTCCAGCACCCGCATGCTGGGCGGCCCCACCACGTGGTCCTCGGTGCTGCGGTACACCAGCACCGGCTGGCTGACCTGGGGCAGGTCCCGCGCGGTGGCCTTCCACAGCCGCGGCAAGGTCGCCGCCGCCACCGCCGGCACCCGGTCGTACGACAGTTCGTCCGCGCCCGGCTTCTTGATGTCGTTGCCGATGGCCGGCATCGACTTGATCACGTGCTTGAGCAGCGGCGCGACCAGGAACAGCTTGGTGTCGGGGGCCAGCGAGGGATTGACCAGGACCAGGCCGCGCAGGTCGGGCCCGGGTGCGGTCTCGGCCAGCCGCAGGGCCAGGCAGCCGCCCATGGACAGGCCCATCAGGAACACCTCGTCGCACCGGCTCCGCAGCTCGGCCAGGGCCGTCTCCGCCGCCGCCAGCCAGTCGTCCGAGGTGGTGTGGTTCATCTCCTGCCAGCTGGTGCCGTGGCCGGGCAGCAGCGGCAGCGACACGCTCAGGCCCGCCTCGGCCAGGAACCCGGCCCACGGCCGCAGGGACTGGGGACTGCCGGTGAAGCCGTGACACAGCAGCACGCCGGTGGCGCCACCTTGGTGGGAGAACGGTTGCGCACCTGGCAGCAGGCCCATGTTCCTCCCCTGGTCAAACGGCCCGGTGCTAGGCATCGTCGCATGCGGGCGGCCAGATCGCATCCCGCGTGGGGTTAAAAACCGCGCCGAACATGCGAATATTTGGGCGTGTACTACAAACTGGCTCAGCTCACCCTCGGGGTGGCGCTGAAGATCATCTTCCGCCCGCGGGCGGAAGGCGCGCGCAACGTGCCCAAGCAGGGGGCGGCGATCATCGCCAGCAACCACCTGTCGTTCTCCGATCACTTCTTCGGCCCGCTCCCGCTGCGGCGCCAGGTGATCTTCCTGGCCAAGTCCGAGTACTTCACCGGCAAGGGGCTGAAGGGCTTCATCAGCCGGGCCTTCTTCAGCGCGCTGGGCCAGGTCCCCATCGACCGCAGCGGCGGCGCCGCCAGTGAGCGGGCCATGCGGACCGGCCTGCGCGTGCTGGCGGAGGGGAACCTGCTGGGCATCTACCCGGAGGGCACCCGCAGCCCGGACGGCCGGCTGTACAAGGGCAAGACCGGCGTGGCCCGGCTGGCCCTGGACGCCCAGGTCCCGGTGATCCCGTGCGCGATGATCAACACGTTCGAGTTCATGCCGTCCGGCCAGATCAAGCCGAACTTCCGGGTCCGGCCCGGGGTCCGCTACGGCGAGCCGCTCGACTTCTCCCGCTTCTACGGCATGGCCTCGGACGCTCGCGCCCTGCGTGAGGTCACCGACGAGATCATGCGCGTCATCGAGAAGCTGTCCGGCCAGCAGAGTGTGGACATGTACGCCCAGGCGGCCAAGGAGAAGCTGGCCCGCGGCCTGCCCGCCGAGCCCACGGCCCGCGCTCAGGAAGAGCCGCCGCCCGGCGGCGAACTGTAACCCGGGCCACCCGGTAACCACTAAGGTTGGCGCCATGAGAGTGGGAGTCCTCACCGGAGGCGGCGACTGCCCCGGTTTGAATGCTGTGATCCGTGCCGTCGTGCGCAAGGGCGTGCAGGAGTACGGGTATGAGTTCGTAGGCTTCCGCGACGGCTGGCGCGGTCCGCTGGAGGGGGACACGGTCCCCCTGGACGTGCAGGCCGTACGCGGCATCCTGCCCCGGGGCGGGACGATTCTGGGCACGTCCCGGACCAACCCGTTCGCGACCAGCGGCAACGGTCCTTCCGGGGCCGAGCGGATCAAGGACAACCTGGCCGGCCTCGGGGTGGACGCGCTGATCGCGATCGGCGGCGAGGACACCCTGGGCGCGGCGACCAAGCTGTACGCCGAGGGCGTCAACGTGGTCGGGGTACCCAAGACCATCGACAACGACCTGGGCGCGACCGACTACACGTTCGGCTTCGACACCGCGGTCAACATCGCCATGGAGGCCATCGACCGGCTGCACACCACGGCCGAGAGCCACCACCGCGCGCTGATCGTCGAGGTGATGGGGCGGCACGCGGGCTGGATCGCGCTGCACGCGGGCCTGGCCGGCGGGGCCAACGTCATCCTCATCCCGGAGAAGCCGTTCAGCATCGAGCAGGTCTGCAAGTACGTCGAGCACCGCTTCCAGACCCGGTACTCGCCGATCGTGGTGGTGGCCGAGGGCGCGCAGCCCGCCGACGAGGAGTTCGCCGCTGAGGACCAGGGGGTCGACTCGTTCGGTCACGCCCGGCTGGCCAACCGCGGCGTCGGCCAGCTGCTGGCCGACCAGATCGAGCAGCGCACCGGCAAGGAGGCCCGCACCGCGGTGCTCGGGCACATCCAGCGCGGTGGCACGCCGACCGCGTTCGACCGGGTGCTGGCCACCCGGTTCGGGGTGCACGCGATCGACGCCGTGCACGACGGGGCCTTCGGCAACATGGTGGCCCTGCGGGCCACCGACATCATCCGGGTCCCGCTCACCGAGGCGACCGCCGAGCTCAAGACGGTCCCACCCGAGCGCTACGCCGAGGCCGAGCCCTTCTTCGGCTGAGGCACCTTCACCCGACCGGGCCCGCCGCCACCTCGACTTCGGCTTCCAGGCCGACCGGCGGCGGGTCCGTGCGGGTGCGCACGTCCCGGGGCAGCAGCGCCAGCAGGGACACGATCGCGATCAGCGCCGCCGCCACGTACTGGACCCGCCCCACCCCGTAGTGGGTCGCGGCCGGTCCCGCGATCAGCGCGCCGACCGGGGTGGCCATCATCGAGCCCAGCCCGTCGTAACCCGAGGCCCGGGCCAGCGCTTCGGGCCGGATGTTGCGGGCCATGGTCACGGTCCAGACCACCATCATGTACTCGGTGGCCGTCCCGACCACGAACGAAACCACGCACACCACCGCCAGCGGCCAGAGCATGGCCAGCGCCAGTGGCGTCAGGCCCAGCACCACCCCGGACCCGGCCACCAGCCGCATGGGATGCTTCGGGGCCCGCCACAGCGACAGCAGGCCGCCCGCGACCAGGCCCACGGACTCGGCGGCCATGACCGCGCCCCAGGCGGCCGCGCCGCCCAGGTGAGCCTTGGCCACCACCGGGCCCAGCACCTCGAACCCGCCGTACCAGGCCATCATGACCAGGCAGTACTGACCCACGATGACCCACAGCCAGGTGTGCGACCGGAACTCGGACCAGCCCTCCCGTAGGTCGCGCAGCATGCTGGTGCCGGACGGCTCGCGGGACAACGCCCCGCCCTTGATGCTGAGCAGCATGGGCACGGTGACCGTCACCCCGGCCCCGCAGATGGTCAGCGCCCAGCCCGGGCCGACCGCGGCCACCACCACGCCGGCCACCGCGGCCCCGCCCATCATGGCCATGTTCATGGCCAGCCGGCTCAGCGAACTGGCCTGCTGCAGTTCTCCGTCCGGGACCAGCGACGGCAGCAGTGCCTGCGAGGCCGGGTAGAACGTGGCGATGCCGGTTCCGGTCAGCACCTCCAGCAGCATCATCTGCCACAGCTGCGGCCGCCCGGTCAGCACCAGGATGCCGAACGTGCCCTCGCCCAGCGCGATCAGCAGGTTCGACGCGGCGATCACCCGCTGCGGTGCGACACGGTCGGCGATCACCCCACCGACCAGGCAGAACACCAGGCAGGGGGCGATCTGGGCGGCCAGCACGTAGGACAGGTCGGCCGGCGTCCCGCCCTCGTCCAGCACCGCGAACGACACGCCCACGATGGAGAACGCCATGGCGCCCGGCGCGATGAACCGGTCGGCCAGGAGCAGCAGGAAATCCCGGCGCCGGAGCACCGGGAAACGGCGGGCGAGCATGGGGCTTCCGATCTCTTCTGAGGGGTCGAACGAGGCTAACCGCCAGCTCAGGAGGCGGACAAGCGGTTTTTCGTCCCCTCGGCGTAACCAGCGGACCCGCCGGTTCGTTCCCGGAAAAGGGCCGCTTTGACCCGGTTCTGGCAGGCCGTGGAGCAGAATCGGCGGGTCCCGTTGCGCGAGGTGTCCACGTACACCCGGTCGCAGCGCGGGGCCGTGCACATGCCGAGCCGGCGCCATTCCGGACCGCCCAGCACCACGGCCAGCCCGGCCGCGCAGCCCGCGGCCCAGCCGGTGGCCAGGTCTTTCTCGGTGCCTTGGTAGTGCAGGTGCCAGGGCTCGTCGTCGTGGCGGTCCAGGTACGGGTGGGCCCCGGTCCGGGCCAGCAGCCCGTTGACCCGCCCGGCGGCGCCGTCCACGTTCCCGCCCGCCAGGGCCTCGAATACCGTCCGCAGCTCGCCGGCCACCCCGGCCAGCGCGTCGGCCTCGGCGGCGGTGAGCGCCCGCGGCCGGGCCACCCCGTCCGCGTTCAGCGCCGTCCGCGCCGCCACGGCCCGGTCATCTCCGGTGGGCGGGGAGTAGGCCTTCCCGTAGGCCTCACCGGCCGTGAGCGCGTTGACCAGGGCCACCGTCACGGCCAGCACCGCGTCCGTGTGACTGTTGTAATCCACTTGACCAGTCACATCCTCGAAGCGTACGTTGTCACTGCCTAAATCATTATAGACAGGCACGCCAGGGAGGCTCCGGCATGACTGAACTCGCTCAGGACACCGCACTCGGCTGGATCGAACGCTGGGAGCGCCAGCAGGAGGACCTGCTGCCGGACCGGGAGGACCGGTTCACCGCGCTGATCGACGCGGTGGAGGTGGGCACCGGACGCGAGGATCCGGTCGTGATCGACCTGGGCTGCGGCCCGGGCTCCCTGTCGGTCCGGCTGCTGGACCGCCTGCCCAAGGCGACCGTGGTGGCCGTGGACGCCGACCCGGTCACCCTGGCCCTCGGCCGGGCCGCGTACGGGAGCCGCCCCGGCCTGCGCTTCGTCGACGCCGACCTGCGGGGCGGCGAGTGGACAGCCGCCCTGGCCGGCCCGGCCGACGCCGCGGTCAGCACCACCGCCCTGCACTGGCTGACCGCACCCGACCTGCGCCACCTGTACGTCACGCTGGCCACGGTGCTGCGACCCGGCGGCCTGTTCCTGGACGGCGACCACCTGGGCTCGGATCCCGCCGCGACGACCCTGGTCCGCCTGGAGCACGAGCTGATCGAGCGGGAGGATCAGCGCCGGTTCCCGGACGGCCATGGTGAGGGCTGGACCCGCTGGTGGGAGGCGGCCGCGGCTGACCCCGCCCTGAGCGGCCTGGTCGCCGAGCGGGCCCAGCGGGCCGTGGACGCCAACCACCACGGCTCGCCCTCCGGCCTGCTGGCCACCCACGTGGACGCGCTCCAGGCCGCGGGCTTCGCCGAGGTCGGGACGTTGTGGCAGCGCGGCGGCAACCGGCTGCTCTGCGGCGTCCGCTGAACCGGCGGCGCTAGCCGCGGAGGGCCTTCAGGGTGGCGACGTCGGCGGCGTGGGCCTGCTGACCGCCCGGGGTCTCCACGATGAACGGCGCGTCGGCCAGGGCCGGGTGACGGAGCAGCTCGCCGAACGGGGCCGCGCCGATCTGGCCCGCGCCGATGTTGGCGTGCCGGTCCCGGCGCGACCCGCAGCCGGTGGCCGAGTCGTTGGCGTGCACCAGCCGCACCCGGCCGGCCGCGTCGCCCAGCGCGGCCACCAGGGCCTCGGTCGCCGCCGGGGGCGGTCAGGTCATGGCCGGCCGCGAACAGGTGGCAGGTGTCCAGGCACACGCAGGCCCGCGGATGCCAGTCCAGCACGTCCAGGTAGCCCGCCAGCTGGCCCAGGTCGGCGCACAGCATCTGACCCTGCCCGGCCATCGGCTCCAGCAGCAGGTCCGGATCGTCGTCGCCCAGCTTGTCCAGCAGCGGCCGCAGCCCGCTGGCCACCTGAGCCAGCGCGGTGTCCCGGTCGGCCCCGGCCGCGGACCCGGTGTGCACGACCACGCCGCGGGCGCCGATCTCCGCGCCCCGGCCCAGCGCGTGGCCCAGCGCCGACACCGACCGGGCCGCGGTCAGCTCGTCCGCCGAGCCCAGGTTGATCAGGTACGACGCGTGCACGTAGACCGGCAGGCCCGCCGCCCGCAGGGCCGCGTCCTGGCCCGGGTCCCCGGGCGGGGTGGCCCAGGCCCGCGGGTTGGTCACGAACAGCTGCAGGGCTTCGGCGCCGACCGCCGCCGCGTAGGCCAGCCCACCGGTGGCCAGTCCGCCCGCGACCGAGACGTGCGCCCCGATCAGGCTCATCAGAAGCCGGTGAACAGGGTGATCGTGGTGCCCTTGGGGGCCTGGCCGGTGGGGTTCTCGGTCAGCACCTTGTTGAACGGGCCGATCTTGTTGACGTTGACCTTGAACCCGGCCTGCTCCAGCTGCTTGCGCGCGTCGTTCACACTCTGGCCGGTCACGTCGGGGATATTGACCTGCGGCGGCCCGGTCGAGACGAACACGGTCACGGTCTCGTTCTGGGTGATCGGCGTGTTCGCGGCCGGGGACTGCCGGGTGATCGTGCCCTGCGGCTGGTCGCTGTTGGTGTCCTGCTGGACGTTCAGCTGGATGCCGTTCTGGCCCGCCCAGCCCTGGATGGCCGACACGTTCTGGCCGACGAAGTTGGGCAGGGGCGGACCCTCGCTGACCGAGATCGTCACCGGCCTGGTCTGCGGCCAGGTCAGCCCGGCGGCCGGGGTGGTGCTGATCACGATCCCGGCGTCCACCGACGCGGAGGCCACCTTGTGCACCGAGCCCACGGTCAGCCCGTCGTTCCGCAGCGCCTGCTTGGCGTCGGACAGCTGCTGGCCGCTGACGTCCGGCACCTTGATCAGCCGGGGCCCCGACGACGGGACCAGCGTGACCGCCGAGCCCTTGTGCAGCTTGGCCCCGGCCGCGGGCGACGTCCGCACCACGTCCCCGGCCTTGACGGTGTTGCTGGTGACCGCGTTGGCCTCATGTACGGAGAAGCCGTCCTGGTGCAGCTGCTCGATGGCCTGGCTCACGGTCATGCCCGCGACCGTGGGCACCTTGGTGTTGGCCCGCTGGGTGAACCACCAGCCGCCCGCGCCCGCCGCGGCCAGCAGCAGCACGCCCAGGGCGATCCACACCCCGATCCGCCGGGCCGGGGCGCCGTGCCCGGGCCCGCGGTGCCCCGGTGACTCGGGCCAGCCGTCCCGCTGGGCGATGATCGTCCGCCCGTCAGCGGGGGGCGGCGCCCCGTTCAGCACCTGGGTGCTGTACTGGCTCGGCTCGCCGTACTGGCTGGGCGCCCCGCCGTAGCCGGCCCAGTCGTTGATCGCCACCGCGCCCTGGGCCTGCCCGGGCCAGTCGTTGCCCAGCCCGCGCGCCACCTCCATCAGGGAGCGCAGGTATTCATCGGCGTCGGCCGGGCGCCCGCGCGGGTCCCGGCTGGTCGCCTGCAGCACCAGCCGGTCCACCTCGGGCGGGATCCCGCCCGCCAGCCGGGACGGGGCCGGGACCGACTCGTTGACGTGCTTGTAGGCCACCGACAGCGGGCTCTCGCCGGTGTGCGGCTTGGTCCCGGTGAGCAGCTCGAAGAGCACGATGCCGGCCGCGTAGATGTCGGTCCGGGCGTCCGCGCCGGTGCCGGTGACCTGCTCCGGGGCCAGGTAGGCGACGGTGCCGATGATCTGGCCGGTCCGGGTCTGGTTACCCATGGTCAGCGCCCGGGCCAGGCCGAAGTCCACCACCTTGAGGTGGCCGTCCGGCGCGACCAGCACGTTCTCCGGCTTGACGTCCCGGTGCACCAGCCCGGCCCGATGCGCGGCGGCCAGGCCGGACAGCAGCGGGACCATGATGCCCAGCGCCTCCCGGGGCGGGAACCAGCCCCGCTCGTCCAGCAGGTTCCGCAGCGTGCGGCCGGGCAGGTACTCCATGGCCAGGTACAGGTAGGAACCGTCCCGGCCCTGGTCGAAGACGGACACCACGTTCGGGTGCGACAGCCGCGCGACCGACTTGGCCTCGCCGATGAACCGGTTGACGAACTCCTCGTCCCGGGCCAGGTCGGCGTGCATGACCTTGAGCGCCACCTGGCGGTCGAGCCGGGTGTCCATGGCCCGGTACACCGTGGCCATGCCGCCCATCGCGACCTGCGCCTCCACCTGGTAGCGGCCGTCGAGTAGCCGTCCAACCAGGGGATCTGCCAGGGTAGCGTCCATCACGGCCAATTGTACGAGGCGGTTACCCGGGCTGGCACGTATTAGCGGGTAGTGGGCGGGGATGACGCCAGGGCGTAACGCCGCTCCGGGACCCGCCCGGCCCGCCGGGCGCAGCGCCCGGCGATGACCGCGTGCCGCATGGCCTCGGCCATCAGCTCGGGGTCGCGGGCCCGGGTGACCGCGGTGGCCAGCAGCACGGCGTCACAGCCCAGCTCCATGGCGATGGCCGCGTCGCTGGCCGTGCCCACCCCGGCGTCCAGCACCACCGGCACCCCGGCGGCGGCCACGATCAGCTCGATGTTGTGCCGGTTCCTGATGCCCAGCCCGGACCCGATCGGCGCGCCCAGCGGCATGACCGCCGCGCACCCGGCCTGTTCCAGCCGCCGGGCCAGCACCGGGTCGTCGTTGGTGTACGGGAGCACGGTGAACCCCCGGCTGACCAGCATGTCCGCCGCGTCCAGCAGCTCGATCGGGTCCGGCAGCAGGGTCTGCTCGTCCGCGATCACCTCGAGCTTCACCCAGTCGGTGCCGAGGGCCTCCCGGGCCAGCTCGGCGGTTTGCACCGCGTCGGCGGCGGTGTGGCAGCCCGCGGTGTTGGGCAGCACCCGGATGCCCCGCTCGGCCAGCAGGCCCAGCACCGACGGCCCGCCGCCGGGCGCCACCCGGCGCATGGCCACCGTGGTCAGCTCGGTGCCGGACGCGGCCAGCGCCCGGTCCAGCACCTCCAGGCTGGGGGCGCCGCCGGTGCCCATGATCAGCCGCGAGCCGAACTTCTCGCCCGCGATGACGAGGGGATCGGTCATGGTTCAGCCTCCCTGGACCGCGGTCAGCACTTCGACCTGGTCGCCGTCGGCCAGCGGCGTGGACTCCCATTCGCTGCGCCGCACCACCGCGCCGTTGACGGCGACCGCGATACCGCTGGGCGCGCTGGTCAGCACCTGGACGGCGGCCGCGGTGGTCGCGCCGTCGCTCAGCTCGACCGGCTGGCCGTTGACGATCACGTTCACGCGCTGCCTCCTGCGAACCGTTCGATGGTGAAGTGCGCCGCCACCTCGGGCAGCTGCCCGTTGGTCAGGTAGCCGACGATGGCGTCCGCGGTGACCGGCGTGAGCAGCACGCCGTTCCGGAAGTGCCCGGTGGCCAGGACCAGCCCGTCGGCCGGACACGGCCCGAGGACCGGGCCGTTGTCGGGGGTGCCCGGCCGCAGCCGGGCCACCGCCTCGGTGAATTCCAGCTCGGTCAGGCCCGGCACCAGCGCCCGGGCGTCCCGCAGCAGCTCCCACAGGCCGCCCGCGGTCACCCGGGTGTCCTCGCCCAGCTCCTCCTGCGTGGCCCCCACCACCAGCTCGCCGTCTTCCCGGGGCACCAGGTAGACCGACGAGCCCCGGACCACGCCGCGCACCGACCGGTTCAGGAACCCGGCCGGCCCGCGCAGCCGCAGGACCTGTCCCTTGACCGGCCGGACCGGCGGCACCGCCCCCGCGGGCAGGCCGTCAATGCCGGCCGAGTTCCACCCGGCCGCCAGCACCACCCAGTCCGCCCCGGCCTCCGTGCCGTCGGCCAGCCGGGCCGTCCGCCCCTCGATCCGGGTCACCGGCTGCCGGATCATCCGGACCCCGGCCCGGTCCACCGCGGCCAGCAGGGCCTGGGTCAGCTGGCGCGGGTCGACCGAGCCATCCGCCTCGGCCAGCAGGCCGCCGCGCACGGCCGGGTCCAGCATCGGCTCCAGCCGACGGCACTCGCGCCCGGTCAGCCGCTGGCCGGGGACGCCCAGGCTGTCGTGCAGATCCCGCAGTTCGTCGATGACGGCCAGGTCGTCGTGGTCGTAGCCGACCTGCAGGGTGCCGGTGAGGCGGAACCCGGTCGGCCGCCCGGTGGCTCCGGTCAGCTCGGCCGCGAAGGCCGGGTAGCGCGCCAGCGACGCCGCACCCAGCCCGAACAGTTCCTTCTCGGTGTAGGCCGCCTCGGAGACCGGGGTGAGCATGCCCGCCGCCGCGTGGCTGGCCCCCTGGCCGGGATCGGGGTCGGCCACGGTCACGTCGAACCCGGCCTGGCTCGCGCGCCAGGCGATGCTGAGGCCGATCACGCCGCCGCCGGCGATGAATACTCGCGCCACGTCGCTCCCTTCGCCGGCATGATCCGGATCAGGTTCCTGCGGTCGGAAGCTCCCCAGCTTCCCTCTCAGTCCGGTCGGCACCAGACTCCCGCGCACCTCTACCCTATGTCGTCATGCAGGTCGTTATCGCTGGCGGGGGACTGGCCGGCCTCCGGACGGTCGAGGAACTCCGCTCCGGCGGCTTCGAAGGCCCGATCACCATGCTGGCCGCCGAGAGCCGCCCGCCCTATGACCGCCCGCCCCTGTCCAAGGCGGCCCTGGCCGGGGAACCGGACGCCGCCGAACTCCAAGCCGAGCTGGACACCACGCTGTCGGCGGACTTCACGGCCCTCGCGGTGGACCTGCACCTGAGCGAGCCCGCCGCCGGGCTGGACCTGGCCGCGGCCCGGGTCCGCACCGAAGCGGGGGAGTACCCCTACGACCGGGTGGTGCTGGCGACCGGGGCGGCCCCCATCGTGCTGCCCGGCC
Organism: uncultured Actinomycetes bacterium; assembly: GCA_963828445.1. Taxonomy (GTDB): domain Bacteria; phylum Actinomycetota; class Actinomycetes; order Streptosporangiales; family Streptosporangiaceae; genus Bog-532. The sequence goes on along the minus strand of CAWHFP010000007.1, from coordinate 100,510 downwards.
CGGGCCGCCAGCGCTTCCTGCGCACCCACGAAGACGCCCTGGAGTTGCGGGCCCGGCTCCGGCCCGGGGTCCGCCTGGTCATCGTGGGCGCGGGCTGGATCGGCGCCGAGCTGGCCACCGCGGCCGCGGCCCGCGGCTGCCGGGTCACGGTGGTCGAGGGCGGTCCCACCCCGCTGGCCGCCGCCATCGGCGCCGAGGTGGGCGCCCGCACCGTGCCCTGGTACGCGGCGGCCGGGATCGACCTGCGCACCTCGGCCCTCGTGGAGTCGGTCGAGGACGGCGGCCTGGCCCTGCGCGACGGCGGCTGGATCCCGGCCGACGAGGTGGTCACCGCGGTCGGCGTCCGGCCCGCCGTCGCCTGGCTGGAAGACTCCGGCCTGGCCCTGGACAACGGGGTGGCCGTCGACCCGGGCCTGCGGGCGTCGGCGCCCGGGGTGTTCGCGGCCGGCGACTGCGCGTCGTTCCAGTCCCGGCGCTACCGCCGCCGCCTGCGCTTCGAGCACTGGGACATCGCCCTGCACGCGCCCGAGGTGGTGGCCGCGAACATCATCGCCGACGACCGTGGCGACGCGCCGGGCAGGTGTACGACCCGGTGCCGTACTCCTGGTCCGAACAGTTCGGCCGCACCATGCAGTACGCCGGCTACCACGCCACCGCCGACCGCCTGCTCTGGCGCGGGCCGGGGCCGGACGCCACCGAGCCCGGGCCGTGGACGGCCTGCTGGCTGGCGGGGGACCGGCTGGTGGCCCTGCTGGCCGTGGATCGGCCTCGGGACCTGCTGCAGGGCCGCCGGGTCATCGCCGCGGGCACCCCGGTCGACCCGGACCGCCTGGCCGACCCGGCCGTCCCGGTGAAGAACGCCACCGCGGCCTGAACTGGCCCGCCGAACTGGCCTGAACTGGCCTACCGAACTGGCCTGCGGAACTGGCGGGGTCAACTAGGCTGTGCATCCGTGTTGCTGCTTGCCTTCGATACCGCCACCCCCGCCGTCACCGTCGCGTTGCACGACGGCCAGCGCGTGCTGGCCGAGACGTCCACGGTGGACGCGCGCCGGCACGGCGAGCTGCTGGCACCGTCGATCGCCAAGGTCCTGGCGGGCGCCGAACCGCGCGACCTGACCGGGATCGCGGTCGGAGTGGGCCCCGGCCCGTTCACCGGCCTGCGGGTCGGGGTGGTCACCGCCCGGGTGTTCAGCCGCACCCTGGGCATCCCGGTCCACGGGATCTGCACCCTGGACGCGCTGGCCCGGGCCGCCGTCGATGCCCAGGCCACCGGCCAGGACTTCCTGGCCGTCACCGACGCCCGCCGCAAGGAGCTCTACTGGGCCCGCTACTCGGCCGCCGGTGAGCGCCTGGACGGCCCGGCCGTGAACCGCCCGGACGACCTGCCCGCGGGCCTGCCCATCGCCGGCCAGGCGGTCAGCCTGTACCCGGCGCTGGGCCAGTCGATCTGGCCCGAGCACCCGTCGGCCGCGGTCCTGGCCACCCTGGCCGCCGAGCGCCTGGCCGACGGCGGCGCGGGCGTGACAGGCCTGCTGCCGCCGGAGCCGCTGTACCTGCGCCGCCCGGACGCGCAGATCCCGGGCAAGCCCAAACGGGTCACCTCGTGACCACCCTGCGACCGCTCCGCTACGAGGACCTGGCCGCCGTCCTGGACCTGGAGCGGACGCTGTTCCCGGACGACGCCTGGTCGCCGGGGATGTTCGCCGAAGAACTCGCCATGCAGGGACGCGGCCGCCACTACGTCGCGGCTGAGGAAGGAAACACGCTCGTGGGATACGCCGGGATGATGCTGCCCGGTGGCCGTCAGGCGGAAGTGCTGACGCTGGCCGTCGATGAGAAGCACTGGGGGCAGGGCACCGGGTCGGCGCTGCTGACCGACCTGCTGAACGAGGCGGCCCGCAAGGATTGCCGGGAGGTGTTCCTGGAGGTGCGCGCGGACAACCCGCGCGCCCAGGACCTCTACCGCCGGTTCGGCTTCGCGGAGGTCGGCGTGCGCCGTAACTACTACCAGCCGTCCGGCATGGACGCCATCGTGATGCGCCGGGAGCTGGCGCCGGAGGTGGCCCGATGACCGGCCCCCTGGTCCTCGGCATCGAGACCTCCTGCGACGAGACCGGCGCGGGCCTGGTCCGCGGTAACGAACTGCTGGCCGACGCGGTGGCCTCCAGCGTGGACGAGCACGCCCGCTACGGCGGCGTCGTCCCCGAGGTGGCCAGCCGCGCGCACCTGGAGGCCATGGTCCCGGCGGTGGACCGGGCCCTGGCCACGGCCGGGGTCACCCTGGCCGACGTGGACGCGATCGCGGTCACGGCCGGCCCGGGTCTGGCCGGAGCGCTGCTGGTCGGCGTGGCCGCGGCCAAGGCCTACGCGCTGTCCCTGAACAAGCCGCTCTACGGCGTCAACCACCTGGCCGCGCACGTGGCCGTGGACCAGCTGGAGCACGGACCGCTGCCGGCCCCGGTGGTGGCGCTGCTGGTGTCCGGCGGCCACTCGTCGCTGCTGCTCGTCCCCGACGTGGCGGGCGAGGTCAAGCCGCTCGGGGCCACCGTCGACGACGCGGCCGGCGAGGCCTACGACAAGGTGGCCCGGGTGCTCGGCCTGCCGTTCCCGGGTGGGCCGCCGATCGACAAGGAGGCCAGGAGCGGCGACCCGGCCGCGATCAGCTTCCCCCGCGGCAAGCTGCACGACGGCACCCTGGACTTCTCGTTCGCGGGCCTGAAGACCGCGGTGGCCCGCTGGGTCGAGGCCCACGGCGAGCCGATCCCGGTCGCCGACGTCGCCGCCTCCTTCCAGGAGGCCGTGGCCGACGTGCTGACCCGCAAGGCCGTCGAGGCCTGCCGCCAGCACGGCGTCGACCACCTGGTCATCGGCGGCGGCGTGGCCGCCAACTCCCGCCTGCGGGCCCTGGCCGAGGAACGCTGCACCAAGGCGGGTATCCGCCTGCGCGTGCCCCGGCCCGGCCTGTGCACCGACAACGGCGCCATGGTGGCCGCGCTCGGCTCCGAGCTGGCCGGCCGCGAGCTGCCGTCCTCGCCGCTCGACCTGCCCGCCGACTCGTCCCTGCCGGTGACCGACGTCGTCGTCCGCTAGGACGCGACGCCTCAGGACGCCCGGCGGCGCCGGATCCGGCGGACGATCCAGGTGACCAGCACGCCACCGGCCACGGCCCCGAGCACCGGCGCGGCCCGCTTGGCGATGACCGGGCCGACCAGGCTGAGCAGGTTGAGCGAGTCCTCCTGGTCCGCGTCGGCCGGAGCCGGAGCAGCCGGCGCGGGCTGGACCCGCGTCGGAACGGTCGGAGTCCGGACGGGAGCTTCGGCCGCGGGCGCGCTGGCCGCCGCAGCGGCCGGCGCACCGAAGCCGTCTCCACCGGCGCCGACTCCGCCGCCGCCGTCCCAGTCTCAGCCGTCTCAACAGCCCCAGTGGTCTCCGCAGCCCCAGCCGTCTCCGCAGCCCCAGGCGCCCCACGCAGCCGCCGGGGCCTCCGCCAGTCGCCGCAGGCGCGTCAGCCTCGGCGGCGGTGGTCCCGCTGGCCAGCTGCTTGGCCAGGTTGTCGGCGAACTTGTCGATCAGGCGGGACCCGACCTCGGCGATCACGCCCCGGCCGAACTGCGCGGGCCGCCCGGTCACGTTCAACGTCGTGTGCAGGGTGACCAGGGTGGCCGCGTCGGACCCGTTCTCGGGGGCCAGGGCGGCCCGGACGGTGGCCGACGCGGTGCCGGACCCCCGCATCTCCTTGCCCGCCGCCTCGACCAGCAGCGACCGGTCGGCCTCGTCGCGGTCCTTGAACGTGGCCGTGCCCTTGTAGGTCAGCGAGACCGGGCCGACCTTCACCTTCAGGCGGCCCGCCACGTCGTCGCCCTCCACCGTGTCGACGGTCGCGCCCGGCATGCAGGGGGCGATCCGCTGCACGTCGAGCAGGACGTCCCAGGCCTGGCTGGGCGGGACGGGAACGGTGAACGAGTGGTCGAGCTCCATGGCCATGGCAGGTTCACTTTCGGTAGATGGCAACTATTCACTGTAGACCGCGTAGGCCCGACCCATCGGTCAGGCCGTCTCGATCACCTGGAACGCTTCGGCCAGGCTCCCGGCCGGCCACCCGGCCCGCTCGGCGGTGGCCGCCAGCCGCTGCCGCAGCATGTCCTCCAGGTCGGGCCGGTGCCCGGTCTGGCTCTGGTGGGCCCGCAGGGCGGCCAGCTTGCGCGGGAAGGTGCCGGTCACGTCGACGTAGTGGTTGGGGGACGGCCCGCCGCCCGCGATCCACACCTCGGGCACGATCCACGCGGCCAGGCCCTCGTCCGCGACCAGCTCGGGGAACGTGAACGGGTTCCGCGCGTCCGGGTACACCGCGTCCAGGGCGGCCGACCCGACCGCGCGGTGGTCGGGATGGCTGGTCCCGATCCTTCTGTAGTTGCGTTCCGGGCTCGGGCACAGCACGCGGTCCGGCCGGACCTGCCGGATGACCCGGGCCAGGTCCCGGCGCAACCCCAGGGTCGCCTCGACCATGCCGTCCGGGTAGCCCAGGAAGCGCAGGTCGTCCACGCCCACGGCCTTGGCCGCGGCGGTCTGCTCGGCCCGGCGCAGCGGGGCCATCTCCTCGCGCGGGAACGACTCGTCGAAGCCGCCGGCGTCCCCGTCGGTCACGATGCAGTAGACCACCTCCAGGCCGGCCGCGGTCCAGCCCGCGATCGTGCCGGCCGCACCGAAGTCGAGGTCGTCGGGGTGGGCGGCGATGGCCAGGACCCGGCTGATGTCAGCGTCTTCTTGCCCAGCGTCTTCTTGCACAGGGCGATCTTACGGACCGGTCCCGGACCGCCTTCGAACGGCATCGGGGCTACGGATGCCGTAGATCAGAGGCCTATCGCCCACTGCTTCCGTTAGCGAAATGTACCTGTTACAACTGAAAACCTCGTCCATACGGAAATCATGTGCTAGAACCGTCGTCAAAGGTTCATGCGCCCACCCGCGGATGAAACAGCAGGCGAGGAGGGGGGTCACCAGATGACCACGGCTGAAGAGTCTCTGCGGCCTGCCGAAGAGCAGACCGACAAGGGCCTCAAGGGCGGCGCCCTCGGGCTGGTGTCCAGCATCGTCATGGGCGTGGCTTCGACCGCGCCCGCCTACAGCCTGGCCGCCACCCTGGGCTTCATCGTGGCCGCGGTCGGCCTCGGGTCGCCCATCGTGGCCGTGCTGGCCTTCGTGCCCATGCTGCTGACCTCGATCGGGTACAGCGAGCTGAACAAGGCCGACCCCGACTGCGGCACCACGTTCACCTGGGCCACCCGGGCGTTCGGGCCCAAGACCGGCTGGGCCGGCGGCTGGGCCATCATCGCGGCCGACATCCTGGTCATGGCCAGCCTGGCCCAGGTCGCCGGGCCAGTACGTGTTCCTGCTGTTCGGGGCCAAGGGCATCGGCGAGAACCCCACCAGCGGCTGGGTGCTGCTGGTCGGCGTGGTCTGGATCATCGCCATGACCTACATCTGCTACCGCGGCATCGAGGTCTCGGCCCGGCTGCAGCGGGTCCTGCTCGCCATCGAGGTCGGGATGCTGCTGGTGTTCTCGGTGGTGGCCCTGGTCCGGGTCGGCATCGGCAACCACCCGTCGGTCTCGATCAGCCCCAGCCTGGTCCTGGCTGAACCCGTTCCACATCTCCAGCTTCCAGGCCTTCGTCGGCGGCCTGGTGCTGATGCTGTTCATCTACTGGGGCTGGGACACCGCGGTCGCGGTCAACGAGGAGACCGCAGGACCGCACCAAGACCCCGGGCCGGGCCGCGATCATCTCCACCGTGCTCCTGCTGGTCACCTACGTGCTGGTCATCTTCGCGGCCCAGTCGTTCGCGGGCATCGGCACCAAGGGCATCGGCCTGGGCAACCCGGACAACGCCAGCGACGTGCTCAACGTGCTGAGCAGCGCGGTGTTCGGCGGCGGCGCCTTCGGGACGTTCCTGACCCGGCTGCTGCTGCTGATGGTGCTGAGCTCGGCGGCGGCCTCGACCCAGACCACGATCCTGCCTACCGCCCGGACCACGCTGTCCATGGCCGTCTACAAGGCGCTGCCCAAGTCGTTCGCCAAGATGCACGGCAAGTACCTGACGCCCACCGTGTCGACCGTGGCCATGGGCGGGATCTCGATCGTCCTCTACGTCCTGATGAACTACCTGTCCAGCGGCAACGTCATCGCCGACGCGGTGACCTCGATCGGCCTGTACATCGCCCTCTACTACGGGCTGACCGCGTTCACCTGCGTCTGGTACTACCGCAAGACGCTGACCAAGACCCCCCGCGACCTGTTCATGCAGGGCATCCTGCCGTTCCTGGGCGGCGTGATCATGTACTTCGCCGGCATCTGGAGCCTGTGGGAGGACTGGGACGTCGGCACCGAGAACAGCTACACCTCGTGGAAGATGCCGTTCTACCCGGACTGGCACATCGGCGGCGCGTTCATGGTGTTCTTCGTGTCGGCCCTGGCCGGCCTGATCTTCTTCATCTACTGCCGGATCGCGCTGCCCGCCTTCTTCAAGAAGCAGACGCTGACCCGGGCCACCCCGACCCTGGTCCCGGAGACCCCGGAGGGCCTGCCCGGCGCGCCGCACTGAGAGCCATAACGAAGCGAGGCCCCCACCATTGGTGGGGGCCTCGCTCGTGACCTTCGATATAAAAAATCTAGGGCAGCTCGTCGCGGATCTTCTCCAGCAGCGTGATCGAGTCCGGCGCGGTCTCGGCCTGCACGCAGAGCCGCTCCATGACCTCGAGGTAGCGGTCGACCTCGATCGGCTTGTCGATGTACAGCGCGCTGGTCAGCTGCTCCAGGTAGACCACGTCGGACAGCTCGGGCTCGGCAAAGCGCAAGATCGAGAACGGCCCGCCCGCCGCCGAGTGCCCGCCCACGTTGAACGGCACGATCTGCAGCGTCACGTTCGGGTTCGCGGTCATCTCCAGCAGGTGGTCCACCTGCTCCCGCATGACCGAGGTGTCGCCCATCGGCCGGCGCAGCACGGCCTCGTCCAGCGCGGCCCACAGCCGCGGCGCGGTCGGCCGGGACAGCAGCCGCTTGCGGCCCATCCGCAGGTCGACCCGGCGGTTCAGCTCGTCGGCGCTGATGGCCGGGTGGCCGAGCCGGATGACCTCACGGGCGTAGGCCGGGGACTGCAGCAGGCCCGGCACGAACTGCACCTCGTAGTTGCGGATGACCGACGCGGCCTGCTCGAGGCTGATGTACGGCTCGAACCAGTGCGGCAGCAGGTCACCGAAGTCGTGCCACCAGCCCGGGTTACCCGCCTCCCGGGCCAGGCTGAGCAGGCTGTCGCGGTCGCTGGCCTCGGTCACGCCGTACAGGGTGAGCAGGTCTTCGACGTCCCGGTCCTTGAAGCCGACCCGGCCGTGTTCCATCCGGCTGATCTTGGAGTGGGAGCCCCGGATGGCCTCGGCGGCCTGCTCCGTGGTGATCTCCCGGGCCTCTCGCAGCCGGCGAAGCTGGGCACCCAGGACAATCCGCTGGACCGTCGGCCCACTTGCACGCCGACCGAAATTCCGGACCGGCCCCTCCCAGGCAGCGCCTTCGGACGCGCTCATCGCCACCCCTCGGTCGTTGACACATAGCAACGCGTGGTCAAGTTTTGCACGTGATCTTGGGATTGCAAAGAGTGCATGTCATATTTTGACATGCCTTTTTGTTACCGGCCAGTTAAGCAGTTCGTTAGTGGAACCAGTCTCCGGGGTCCGGCATAACGGCTGCTATCACGCGCTGACCTCGATTAGGTTACATGCTCGCCGTGGGGGCCAATTCGGCTTACGGCGCCGTATTTGCGGTCACCGTCCGGTGCGCCCGGGCTCAGGACAGCACATAGTCGAACTCCCCATCCTTGGCGCCCTGCAGGAAGGCCGCGATCTCGGCCTGGGTGTAGAGCAGGACCGGGCCGGTGGGGAAGCGCGAGTTGCGCACCGCCACCTCCCCGCCGGGTAGGCAGGCGACCTCGACGCAGTTGCCGCTCGGATTGCTGTGCCTGCTTTTGAGCCAGCTGAGCTGGCCCAGCCCCGTGGCCGGCATCCCGTTGTACGGCTCATCCATGACGTGGCTCCCTCGGTGAACGCGGCCCCCAGAACCCCCAAAAGCACTGGCCGCGTACATCTAGAATCGCACAATGCACATTCCAAACGAACGTGCATTGGGCCTTGCACTTGCACAATGTATCAGGCAGCATGGTCCTGACGTGCACTCCTACATGGCAATGAACAGGCGACAGACTTGGCTGTGAGCGGCACCGCTGACTCCGAGCCGGGCTTCAACGCCCCGGCCCTGCTGCCGGTACCGTCGGCGTGGTGGGAAACACCCGCTGTCACCTCCTGTGTACTGGCCGCGTCTCCCGAGTCGGCCCGCGCGGCCCGCCACTTCACCCGCGAGATCCTGCAGGCCTGGGGCTTCGGCGAACTCGTGGACGAAGCCGAGACGATCATCGGTGAGCTGGTGGTCAACGCCGTCCAGCACGGAACCGTGCCGCAGGCGGCCGGGTGGCCCGACCACGGGCCGAACGTCCACCCGCACCCGCGGGCCTGGGACGCCTGGTCCAGCCAGCCGAGCCAGCCGGGCCGGTCCGAGCCCGACATCCTCAAGCTGTGCCTGCTCAAGCGGGTCAGCGAGGTCATGCTGGCGGTCATCGACGCCAGCGACGACGCGCCCACCCCACGCCAGCCGGACTGGGTCCGGGAGAGCGGCCGCGGTCTGCAGATCGTGAACGCGCTGAGCACCGTGTGGGGCTGGAGCCCCATCGAAGGCCACGGTAAAGCCGTGTGGGCCGTCCTGCCGACGGATTTATTCATATCGAAGGTCGCTTCGCCGGGTCCCACGTCCGTACCGAGCCCGTCACGGCGTGGGCTTCGTACCGCTCAGCCGCGGGCGGCCGCCTCCGGCTGACCCGGGGCTTCCTCGACTGACATCAGCACGTGCTCGACCAGCGCGATCAGCACTTCCTTGGCCGAGTCCTTGCTGCGGGCGTCGCACAGGACCACCGGGAAGCCCGGGTCCAGGTCGAGGGCGACCCGGATGTCGTCCGGGTCGTGGCTGATCGATCCTTCGAAGCAGTTCACCGCGATGATGAACGGGATGCCCCGGCGCTCGAAGTAGTCCACGGCCGGGAAGCAGTCGGCCAGCCGGCGGGTGTCGGTGAGCACCACCGCGCCCAGGGCCCCGACCGCCAGCTCATCCCACATGAACCAGAAACGCTGCTGCCCGGGCGTGCCGAACAGGTACAGCACCAGGTCCTCGCGCAGGCTGATCCGGCCGAAGTCCATCGCCACCGTGGTGGTGGTCTTGCCCTCCACCCCGGCGGTGTTGTCGGTGCTCATCCCGCGCTCGGTCAGCGGCTCTTCCGTGCGGAGAGGCTTGATCTCGCTGACCGCGCCGACCATCGTGGTCTTGCCCACTCCGAAGCCGCCGGCCAGCAGGATCTTGATCGCCGTGTGTCCACGTCCGGCGGGGGACGCCGGCTCAAAGTGCCCGTAGGCCATTGAGCACCTCTCTCAGAATGGAAGTGTCACGGTGGCCCTGCCCGGCCTCCGGGGAACGGATGACGATGAAACCGCTGTCGCGCAGGTCGGCGAGCAGGATCCGGACGACTCCCAGCGGAAGGTTCAGCTCGGAGGCCAGGTCAGCGACGGTGGTCGGTTTCCGGGCCAGGTTCAGCGCCCACATCTGCTCAGGCCCCAGAGCGGCTGGATCCGAAATCGTCTTGTGGGTCGCGCTCACGGTCGCGACCAGGTCGAACTTCTCACCAGCGTGCCGAGTTCTGCCGCCGATCAGCGCGTAGGGACGTACGATCGGGCCGGCCTCAGAATCCAGCCAGCGTTCCTCAGGGCTCGGCATAGCGTGAATCACTCCGGGTGCGGCGCCGGGCCGGGACTCCCGGCCGGCGTCGGGTAGGGCGCATACACGGAGTTCGGTGCGGGTGCGACCCGTGGCTGCGGGGCTTGGTAAGCGGTGCCCGGGCCCGGCCCGGGGTAGCCCTGCTGATAGGGGGCGCCTTGCTGGTAGCCCCCACTGTGCGGCGCGTTGCTGCCGCCCTGCGGATAGCCGCCGCCCGGCACCCCCGAGGGCCGGGCCGCCACCCCCAGGTGCTCGTTCGACCGGCGGACCAGTATCGCCATCTCGTAGGCGACCAGGCCGATGTCGGCGTCGCCGGTGCTGAGCACGGCCAGGCAGGTGCCGTGGCCGGCCGCGCTGACGAACAGGAACGCCGACTCCATCTCGATGATGGTCTGCCGGACGCGGCCGCCGCCGAAGTGCTCGCCGGCGCCGCGGGCCATGCTCTGGAACCCGGCCGCCAGCGCGGCCAGGTGCTCGGCGTCCTCGCGAGACAGGCCGGCGGACGCGCCGATGGCCAGGCCGTCTTGGGTCAGCATGACCGCCTTGGCGACCTGCGGCACGCGTTTAACCAGGTCATCGAGCAGCCAGCTGAGCTCGCCGCCCTTGTTGACGTAATGCGGAGTCATCGATTGCCCCCGGGTTTTCGATCAGCCTTCATCGGACCCCCCGCGGTTTGGATCGCTGGCCTCCCCTTCGGCCGGTGGCAGGTGGCCGGATGCCACGCTGTCGGTCCCGGCGCCCTCGCCGGTCGCGCTGCGGCCCTGCTGCCAGCCCCGCTGCATGGCGGACAGAGCGCTGCGGATGTCATCGGGTGACCGGTTGGCCACGTTGTCGTTGGACGCGGCCTCCGGCTGGCTCCCGGCGGCGGCCGGCGCGTCCCGCAGCTGCGGGGCCAGGTTGGCCTGGCGCACCCGCCGGGGCAGCCCCTTGTAGTCGCCGCCGTCGGCGGGTATGCCGTCCGGGTGCTCATCCACGGGTCCGGGCGCCACCGGGGCGGCCGGCTCGGGGGTGAACCGCGGCTGCGGCTGCTCCGTGCTGAACTGCGGCTCCATGGGCTGCGGCTCGGTGGACTGCGGCTGGGCCGGGCTGAAGCCGGGCGGCTCGGACCCGAACTGCGGTGCCTCCGGCGCCGCGGCCTGCCGCGACCCGGACCGGCGGCGCAGCGGCAGCGACGGCCGCGAGTCGGTCTGCGGCGGCGCGTCCTCCGCGGCCGGGACGCCGGGGAACGACGGTTCGGCCGCCGGCTGCGGCGGCTGGTAGGGCGGCTCGCCGCCGGGGAACGGCGCGGGCGGGAACGGCGATCGTGGCGCCGGGTAGCCCGACTCGGTGTCGTTCGGCGTGAACGAGGGCTGCGGCGGCTCGTAGGAGTCGCGCGGCGTGAAGGACGGCGCCCCGTTCCCGGCCGGAGCCCCGTTACCGGCGGGCGTCGGGCGGTCGTAGGGCCAGGGCAGGCCGGTCTCGGACGGGCCGTCGCTGATCGTGCCGAACGGCGGCGCCTCCTCCGGGTTGCTGGGCTCCTGCGGACGGCCGAATTCCGGCTCGCCCGCGGCGTCCTGGCCGCCGGGCGCGGACCGCTCCGCGTTCGGGGTCAGCCAGCCGAAGCCCGCTTCGTCGCCGGTCCCGTTGCCCGGGCCATGGCCCGCCCCGTTCCCGGCCCCGTTGCCCGCGGCCGCGTACGGCTCGCCGCTGAAGCTCGGGCTGGTGTAGGAATCGAACGGATCGGCCGGGCCGTCCGGGCCGGCCAGGGTGGCGCCGTTGCCGTTCGGGACCGCACCGGTCCCGTTCCCGTTGCCCTGGGGCAGCGCACCCCAGGACGGCCCGCCGGTGAGCTGGGCGGGCGCGGTCGGTTCGGCGGCCGGGAAGGACGGCGCCGGGCCCGAGGCCCCGGCGGGCAGGCCCTCCATGAAGCCGTCGTCGGTGCCGACCAGCGTGTTCGGGATCAGCGCGATGGCGGTGGTGCCGCCGTACGGCGACGGGCGCAGGGTGACCCGGATGCCGTGCCGCTTGGCCAGCTGGCCCACCACGAACAGGCCCAGCTGCTCGCTGTTGAACACGTCGAACTCGGGCGGGTTCTCCAGCCGGTGGTTGAGCTCGGCGTACCGCGCCTCGCCCATGCCCAGGCCGCGGTCCTCGATCTCGACCGCGAAGCCGCTGGCCGCCATGTCCCCGGACACCCGCACCGGGGTGTAGGGCGGCGACAGCGTGGTCGCGTTCTCGATCAGCTCGGCCAGCAGGTGGATGACGTCGGCCACGGCCGGCCCGGTCAGCGCGGCCTGCGACGGCGTGGTCACCGTGACCCGGGAGTAGTCCTCGACCTCGGCCGCGGCCGCCCGCAGCACGTCGATCATGCGGACCGGGTGCACCCAGCCCCGGCCCGGCGCCGCCCCGGACAAGATGATCAGGCCCTCGGAGTGGCGGCGCATGCGGGTGGTCAGGTGGTCGAGGCGGAACAGGTCCTCGAGCTGCTCGGGGTCGGTGGTCCGCCGCTCCATGCCGTCCAGCACGGTCAGCTCGCGGTGCAGCAGCGACTGGTTGCGGCGGGCCAGGTTGCGGAACACGTCGTTGACGCCGCGCCGCATCCGGGCCTCGCCGACCGCCGCTTCCACCGCGGTGTGCCGGGCCGCGTCGAACGCCCGCCCGACCCGGCCGATCTCGTCCTTGCCCAGGTCCGAGGCGATGCTGGTCATCTGGTCGACCGGCACGTCCTCGCCGCGCCGGAGCCGGGCCACCACGTCCGGGAGCTCCTGGTTGGCCAGCGTCTCCACCGAGCCCTGGAGCCGGTCGAGGCGGCGGACGATCCGACGGCCGATCAGCACCGACAGCAGGACGGACAGGATCAGGCCGAGCAGGCCCAGGCCGCCGGACAATGCCACCCGCCGCCAGGCCGCGTTGGTGACCTTATGGTCCTGGCTGACCTCGAACTCCGAAGCCTGGACCCCGGCGTTGAACATGCCGGCCGTCATGGCCTTGACCGCCGGGTCCCACTGGGCCGCCTTGAACGGCGGGAACAGGGTGGTGTCGGCGCCGACCGCGGCCTCGAGATTGGCCATGGCGGTCTGCACGCTGGCGGGGGCGTACTTGTTCATGGCCCCGGTGAACACGGACAGGTTGTCCGGCTGCAGCCGGGTGATGGTGGCCTGCCACAGGGCCTGCCGGCCGCCGGCCAGCTGGGTCACCTCAACCCGGGTGGTCGTGTCCAGGTGCTCGGCGGCCAGCGCCGCCGACATCAGCGAGTCCTCCTGCTCCAGCGCTTCCCGGGACTCCGTGCTGTTGATCACGGCCAGCGACTGGGTGGCGGCCTTGGCGTTGGTCAGGCTGGCGTTCTCCTTCACGAAGAGCTGCAGCTCCTCGACCAGGATGTTGCTGAACGCCCCGAACACCTCGGTGGGCTGGATGGCCCGGGCCGTGATGGCCGGGCGGATCTTGCTGAGGCCCTGGATGCTGCTGAGCATCTGATGGATGACGGTCAGCTCGGCCGAGGTCGCCGCGTCCGTGGTCGCCGCGCCGGTCATCTTGGCCTGGAACGAGGGGAAGGCCTGGGTGGTCGCGTTCTGGGCGGCGGCCAGCTGAGCCTTGTTGGCGGCGGTCGGAGCGGCCAGATAGACCATCGACGCCTTGCGCTCGTTCTGGATGTTGATGTCGAACTGCGCGGCGGGAACCGAGGTCGCGTTGATCAGATTGGGGGCGCGGTCCAGGTTGATCGCGTCCCCGACCGTGGTGTACAGCACGAAGCCGTACAGGCCGAGCACCGTCAGCAGGGGGACGGTGACGAGAAGGTAGAGGGGACGGCGAATGGACGGTCCACGCCGTCGATCAGCGCCCTGACCGTTGGTGTTAGGCATCCTTACCCTTGGCGAGAGGCGTGTGAACCCGAACTCCGGTGCCGCCAGTAGGGGCAGGACCGCGGTCACAGGAGGTCCGCTTAAAGTATCGAAATGGGGTGTTACCCGTACACAAATCGCTCAACAAATACGTTATAGAGGGCAAAAAGAACTAACGGTATCGGGTTGGCTCGGGGCAGTAGTCACTGGCCCCCGCAATGCATCGGCAGCCCCTTCGGCATAAGGCGGGCACGCCACGATCGCGTGCGAGTTGCCGCGCGCGTTGTCGGGCCCAGCGCCTACGCTGGTGGAGTGACCGCAACGGCTGCTGAATCTCTCCTGGACGGGCTGAATCCGCAACAGCGCGCGGCCGTGATCCACGCCGGCAGCCCGCTGCTGATCGTGGCCGGGGCCGGTTCGGGCAAGACCCGGGTGCTGACCCACCGGATCGCCTACCTGCTGGCCGAGCGGGACGTGCTGCCCAGCGAGATCCTGGCCATCACCTTCACCAACAAGGCGGCCGGGGAAATGGCGTCCCGGGTGGCTCAGCTGGTCGGCGCGCGGGCCCGGGCGATGTGGGTGATGACCTTTCACTCGGCCTGCGTGCGCATCCTCCGCCGGGAGGCCAAGCGGCTCGGCTACCCGTCCTCGTTCTCCATCTACGACCAGGCCGACTCGCAGCGGCTGATGGCCCTGGTCTGCCGGGAGCTGGAGCTGGACGCCCGGCAGTTCCCGCCCAAGGCGCTGCACGGCCAGGTGTCCAACCTGAAGAACGAGCTCGTCGACCACGAGACGCATCGGTCCCGGGCCCAGACCGCCCGGGAGAAGGGGCTGGCCGAGGCGTACGGCGAGTACCAGCGGCGGCTGACCGCGGCCGGCGCGATGGACTTCGACGACCTGATCATGAACACGGTGTTCCTGTTCCAGGGCTTCCCCGAGGTCGCGGCCGAGTACCGGCACCGGTTCCGGCACGTCATGGTGGACGAGTACCAGGACACCAACCACGCCCAGTACGTGCTGGTCCGCGAGCTGGTCGGCGCGCACGCCGAGGACAAGTCCGAGCTGTGCGTGGTCGGCGACGCCGACCAGTCGATCTACGCCTTCCGCGGCGCCACCATCCGCAACATCGTGGAGTTCGAGCAGGACTTCCCGGACGCCCGGGTCATCGTGCTGGAGCAGAACTACCGCTCCACCCAGAACATCTTGTCCGCGGCCAACGCCGTGGTGTCCCGCAACGCCAGCCGCAAGCCCAAGAACCTGTGGTCCGACCAGGGCTCCGGCCCGCTGATCACCGGGTACGTGGCCGACAGCGAGCACGACGAGGCCGCGTTCGTGGCCGAGGAGGTGGACCGGCTCAGCGACGCGGGCGAGGCCACCCCCGGCGACGTGGCCGTCTTCTACCGGACCAACGCTCAGTCCCGGGTGTTCGAGGAAGTGTTCATCCGGGTCGGCCTGCCCTACAAGGTGATCGGCGGCGTCCGGTTCTACGAGCGCCGCGAGGTCCGCGACCTGCTGGCCTACCTGCGGCTGATCGCCAACCCGGCCGACGAGGTGTCGCTGCGCCGGATCCTCAACGTGCCCAGGCGCGGCATCGGCGACCGGGCCGAGGACTACGTGGCCGCGTTCGCCCAGCGGGAGCGGAAGACCTTCGCCGAGGCGCTCGCCCAGCCGGACGACGTGCCCGGCCTGGCCGGCCGGTCGGCCCAGGCCATCCGCCGGTTCAACGCCCTCATCGACGGGCTGCGCGAGCTGTCCGCCGACGCCCCGGTGGCCGAGGTGGCCGAGGCCGTGCTGGACCGCAGCGGCTACCAGACCGCGCTGGAGGAGTCGACCGACCTGCAGGACGCGAGCCGGATCGAGAACCTGGCCGAACTGGTCTCGGTGGCCCGCGAGTTCGACGGCCAGCACCCGGACGGGACGCTGGCCGACTTCCTGGAGCAGGTGTCGCTGGTCGCCGACGCCGACCAGATCCCGGACGGCGAGCAGCGCGGCGGCCTGGTCACCCTGATGACCCTGCACACGGCCAAGGGCCTGGAGTTCCCGGTGGTGTTCCTCACCGGCATGGAAGAGGACGTCTTCCCGCACCAGCGCTCGGCCACCGACGAGAAGGAGCTCGAGGAGGAACGGCGGCTGGCCTACGTGGGGATCACCCGGGCCATGCGGCGGCTGTACCTGACCCGGGCCATCGCCCGGATGTGGTGGGGCAAGCCCTCGTTCCACCGCCAGTCCCGGTTCCTGGGCGAGATCCCGGAGCCCCTGCTGGAGTGGCGCCGGGACGAGCGCACCGCGACCCCGCCGGCCATGGAGCGGGCCGCCCAGCGGCCGGGGGTGGCCTCGCCCGGCAACCGGAACGTGCCCGCGCTGTCCCCGGGGGACCTGGTCACGCACGACAAATTCGGGCTGGGCACGGTGGTGTCCGTGGACGGAGTGGGCGACCGCGCCGAGGCCAAGATCGATTTCGGCTCGGAGTATGGGGTAAAACACCTGGTACTGCGGTACGCGCCGCTGCAAAAGCTCTAGCTCCGCCGCGGCAGCGGCTGAGACAGCACAGGAGGCTGGTGGATGGGCAGCATCCGGGTCGTCGTGGCCAAGCCGGGCCTGGACGGTCACGACCGCGGGGCCAAGGTGGTCGCCCGGGCGCTGCGGGACGCGGGGGTCGAGGTCATCTACACCGGCCTGCACCAGACCCCGGAGCAGATCGTGGCCACCGCCATCCAGGAGGACGCCGACGCCATCGGCCTGTCCATCCTGTCCGGCGCGCACATGACCCTGTTCGCCCGGGTGCTGGACCTGCTCCGGGAGCAGGACGCGACCGACATCACCGTGTTCGGCGGCGGCATCATCCCCGCGGGGGACATTGCCCAGCTGACCGAGCTGGGCGTGGCCCGGGTGTTCACCCCCGGCACCCCGACCCGCGCCATCACCGGATGGGTGCAGGACGAACTGGCCCCGGCCGCGGCCCGCCGGTCCTGACCGGCCAGCGCTGAGAGCCACTTCACAACGTCGCTGAGCGACCGGCCAGCACGACCGGGATCGAACCGGACTAGGCTGGCCGGGGCGGACCCCGGATGGTAACCGCCGCGGACCCCGAGCGAAAGACCGAGGACGGTCAGACGTGGATTTGTTCGAGCATCAGGCGAAGGAGCTCTTCGCTGAATATGGCGTTCCCGTGCCGAGCGGCAAGGTCGCGCACACCGCCGAAGAGGCGCGTGACATCGCGGCCGAGTTCGCCGCCAAGGGGCAACCCAAGGTCGTGATCAAGGCGCAGGTGAAGGTCGGTGGCCGCGGCAAGGCCGGCGGCGTCAAGCTGGCCGACGGCCCCGAGGCCGCCTACGAGATCGCGCAGCAGATTCTCGGCATGGACATCAAGGGCCACACCGTGCACAAGGTGCTGGTCGAAGAGGCCAGCGACATCGCGCAGGAGTACTACCTGTCCTTCCTGCTCGACCGGGCCAACCGGACCTTCCTTTCCATCTGCTCGGTCGAGGGCGGCATGGAGATCGAGGAGGTCGCGCACACCAGCCCCGAGGCGGTGGCCCGGATCCCGGTGTCCCCGCTGACCGGGGTGGATCACGACAAGGCCACCGAGATCGTCACCGCGGGCCGGCTGCCCGCCGAGGCGGTCACCGGCGCGGCCCAGCTGGCCGAGCGGCTGTGGGCGGTGTACACCGACGAGGACGCCCTGCTGGTCGAGGTCAACCCGATGATCCTGTCGGCCGACGGCCGGGTGCTGGCCCTGGACGGCAAGGTCACCCTGGACGACAACGCCGCGTTCCGCCAGCAGGACAACTTCACCAGCTTCGCCGACGACAGCAGCACCGACCCGCTGGAGGCCCAGGCCAAGGCCAAGCACCTCAACTACGTCAAGCTGGAGGGCGAGGTCGGCATCATCGGGAACGGCGCCGGCCTGGTCATGTCCACGCTGGACGTGGTGGCCTACGCCGGTGAGCAGTTGAAGGGGGCAGGGGAGGCGGGTGGGATGCGGCCCGCCAACTTCCTCGACATCGGCGGCGGCGCCTCGGCCGAGGTGATGGCCAACGGCCTGGAGATCGTGCTGTCCGACCCGTCGGTGCGCAGCGTGTTCGTCAACGTCTTCGGCGGCATCACCGCCTGTGACGCGGTGGCCAACGGCATCGTGTCCGCGATCGGCATGCTGGGCGAGCGCGGCGAGCAGGTCCGGCACCCGATCGTGGTCCGGCTGGACGGCAACAACGCGGCCGAGGGCCGCCGGATCCTCGACGAGGCCGGGATCGGCGTGGTCGAGCAGGTAGCGACCATGGACGATGCCGCCCGGCGCGCCGCCGAGCTGGCGTCCGCGAACGGAGCATGAGATGGCCATCTTCCTCACCAGCCAGAGCCGGGTGCTGATCCAGGGCATCACCGGTTCGGAGGGCCGCAAGCACGGGGCCCGCATGCTGGCCGCCGGGACCCAGGTCGTGGGCGGCACCAACCCGCGCAAGGCCGGGCAGACCGTGGAGCTGAACGGCTCCGACGTGCCGGTGTTCGGCACGGTGGCCGACACCATGGCCGCCACCGGCGCCGACGTGTCGGTGATCTTCGTCCCGGCCGAGCGCACCAAGGACGCGGTGATCGAGGCCATCGACGCCCGCATCCCGCTGGCCATCGTCATCACCGAGGGCATCCCGGTGCACGACTCGGCCGAGTTCTGGGCCTACGCCATCGCCAACGGCAACGCCACCCGGATCGTCGGCCCGAACTGCCCCGGCATCGCCTCGCCCGGCAAGTCCAACGCGGGCATCATCCCGGCCGACATCACCTCCGAGGGCCGCATCGGGCTGGTCTCCAAGTCCGGGACGCTGACCTACCAGATGATGTACGAGCTGCGCGACATCGGTTTCTCGACCGCGGTCGGCATCGGCGGTGACCCGATCATCGGCACCACCCACATCGACTGCCTGCAGGCCTTCCAGGAAGACCCGGAGACCGACGCCATCGTGATGATCGGTGAGATCGGCGGGGACGCCGAGGAGCGGGCCGCCGACTATATCGCCGAGCACGTGACCAAGCCGGTCGTCGGCTACGTGGCCGGCTTCACCGCCCCCGAGGGCAAGACCATGGGCCACGCGGGCGCGATCATCTCCGGTTCGGCCGGGACCGCCCAGGCCAAGAAGGAAGCCCTGGAGAAGGCGGGCGTTCGCGTCGGCAAGACCCCCAGCGAGACCGCGGTCCTGGCCCGCGAGGCCTTCCGCAAGCAGTAAGCCCCGGCGCGCCTCCCCCCGCCCGGGGGAGGCGCGCCCATCTCACCCCGGCTCCACCCGGCGCCCCCATCTCACCCTCGCTCCGCCCGACGCGGCCACTCACCCCCGCCCCGCCCGGCGCGCCTCCCCATGATCACCCTCTGCCGTGGCCAGGATGGGGGGCGTGACTGCTTCCCCGCAGGCTCCTGGCCGTGCCCGTTCCGCGGACGGGGCCGGACCTGACGCGGGGGCCTACCGGCGGCCGCTGGTCATCACCGGCGCCATCGCGGCCGGCGCGGTCAGCGCGACCGGGGTCGCGCTGCTGACCACGGTGGTCGCCATCGGCTGGATCACCGCCCCGCACGCGGGCCTGGGCAACGGCCTGCCCGGCGTGCTCCGGGTGGCCATCACGATCTGGCTGGCCGCGCACCACGTCGGCTTCACCCTGCGCGGTGCGGGCCACATCGGCATGCTGCCGCTGGGGCTGCTGTTCATCCCGGGCGCGCTGCTGTGGCGGGCCGGGCGCTGGGTGGTCCGGACCGGCGACGTGGCCCGGCTGCGGCACGTCGGCTACGCCACCCTGGCCCTGGCCGTGCCCTACGCGCTGCTGTCCGGCGCGCTGGCCCTGGCCGCCCGCAGCTCGCTGACCACGCCGTCGCTGTCGCTGGCGGTACTGGAGCCGTTCCTGGTCGCGGTGGTGGCCGGGGGTCTGGGCGGCGCGCACGCGCTGGCCCCGTGGCGGCGGCTCATCCGGCTGCTCCCGGTCCGCTCCCGCTCGGTGACCATCGGCGCGCTGGCCACGCTGGGCCTGCTCATCGCGGTCGGGTCGGTCCTGTCGATCGGGTCGCTGATCGCGCACCTGGGCCAGTTCCGCGCGCTCACCGATACCCTGTCCCCCGGCCCGATCGGGTCGCTGCTGCTGCTCCTGACCGAGATCGCCTTCGTGCCCAACGCCGTGGTCTGGGGTATCGCCTTCTGCCTGGGTCCCGGTTTCGCCTTCGGGGCGGGCACGGTGGTGGCCCCGACCGGGGCCGCCCTGGGCTCGCTGCCCGCGTTTCCGATGCTGGCCGCGCTGCCGTCCGGGCCCGTACCGGCCTGGCTGTCCCTGCTCGTGCTGGCCGTGCCCTACCTGGCCGCGGTGGCCGGCGGCGTGCTGACCGTCCGGGTCATGCCCACCCCGACGCTGGAGGCCGCCCCGGCCTGGGGCTTCGCTTCCGGCGCGGCCGCGGGGGCCGCGGTCGGGCTGCTGGCGGCCCTGTCCGGTGGCCCGCTCGGCAACGGCCGGCTGGCCGAGGTGGGCCCGTCCGCCTGGCAGGTGGCCCTGGTCGCGATCCTGGAGATGGGGGTCACCGCGGCCGTCGCGGCCGGGCTGGCCAACTGGTGGATGCTGCGCCGGAACCCGGAGGCGGGCTTCCGCTTCGGCGAGTTCTTCGCGGTACGCCCGGCCGCCCCCGCAGCCGCGCATGAACCAGCCGGAGCGTCCGTGGTCGACGAGACCGACGACGCGGGCGGCCACCGCATCTACCTGGATCCGTGGGCCGACGACCGCGACCCGGACTGACCCCGGGGCCCACGACCGTGACCCGGACTGATCCCGAGGCCCACGACCGTGACCCGGACTGACGGCGGGGCCGACAGCCGTGACCCCACCACCAGCTCAGCCCACTACAGCCCCACAAGTCACAGCGATCCCACCGGCCACTCCCGAATCAGCCTTTGGCCGAGAACGGCCCGAAGTCGGTGCTGATCGTCCGGCTGAGCTGGTGCTGGCAGGCCTGCTGCGCGGTCAGCGTGTTAGCGGCGCTGTCGCAGTTGTAGTAGGTGGACAGCTGGTTCCAGAACAGCGCGAACACGATCAGCGTGAGCCCGCTGAAGGCCAGGCCGAGCAGGCCCAGGACGATCCCGGCCACCGCGCCGCCCGGCCGGCGGGTCCGGCCCCGGCGGGCCCGGGACATGGCGGTGCCACCCAGCCAGGCGGCCAGGGCCCCGATGACCAGCGTCGCGACCACCACGTAGACCGCGTGCCGCAGGCCACTGGCCAGGAACAACGCCAGCAGGCTGAGCAGGCCGAGAGCCATGGCCGTCCACGCCCGCTGCTGTACGGCCGGGTCGGGCGGGGACGCGGGTTGCTGGCGTGCGGGGCCGCGGGGACGAGAGGGTGGTGGAGCCATAGGCCCCCCATTCTGCCAATAAGGTAGGGCCCATGCGGTCACGCCTGGTGGTACTGGTTTCCGGTGCGGGCACGAACCTGCAGGCCCTGCTCGACGCCTGCGCCGACGAGCAGTTCGGGGCCCAGATCGTGGCCGTCGGGGCCGACCGGAGCGGCATCGCGGGCCTGGACCGGGCCGCGGCGGCGGGCATCGGCACGTTCGTGCACCGGGTCAAGGACTACCCGGACCGTGCGGCCTGGGACACGGCGCTGACCGAGTCCTGCCGGGCGCAGGCGCCCGATCTGGTGGTGCTGGCCGGGTTCATGAAGCTGGTAGGGCCATCGTTCCTGGCCACGTACGGTGGCCGCTGCGTCAACACCCACCCCGCGCTGCTACCGTCGTTTCCCGGCATGCACGGGGTCAGGGACGCCCTGGACTACGGGGTGAAGGTGACCGGGTGCACCGTGCTCATCGTGGACGCGGGGGTGGATGCCGGGCCCGTGGTGGCCCAGGCCAGCGTCCCGGTGCACGACGACGATGACGAAGCCTCGCTGCACGAACGGATCAAGGTCTCCGAGCGCGCCCTGCTCGTGCAGACCGTGGGCCGGATGGTTCGCGAGGGATGGTCCGTTTCCGGCAGGAAGGTGAGGATCGGCAGTTGAGCGCGATCGAGATCAAGCGTGCGCTGGTCAGCGTCTACGACAAGACCGGGCTGGACGAACTGGCCCGGGCCCTGCACGAGGCCGGCGTGGAGATCGTCTCGACCGGCAGCACGGCCGGGGTCATCGCCGGGACCGGCGTCCCGGTCACCAAGGTGGAGGAACTGACCGGGTTCCCCGAAACCCTGGACGGCCGGGTCAAGACCCTGCACCCGACGGTGCACGCCGGGCTGCTGGCCGACCTGACCCGCCCTGAGCACCAGAACCAGCTGGAAGACCTGGGCATCGAGCCGTTCCAGCTGCTGGTGTCCAACCTCTACCCGTTCGAGTCCACCGTGGCCAGCGGGGCGCCGCCCGAGCAGTGCGTGGAGGAGATCGACATCGGCGGCCCGGCCATGGTCCGGGCCGCGGCCAAGAACCACGCCAGCGTGGCCGTGGTCACCAGCCCGCTGCAGTACGCCGAGGTGCTGGCCGCGCTGCGCGGCGGTGGCTTCACCCTGCCTCAGCGCCAGCGCCTGGCGGCCACCGCGTTCGCGCTCACCGCCCGCTACGACAGCGCGGTGGCGTCCTGGTTCGCCAGCAGCTACGCGCCGGACGAGCCCGCCCGCGAGGACGGCTGGCCGGACTTCTTCGGCGACGCCTGGTCCCGCTCCGACATCCTGCGCTACGGCGAGAACCCGCACCAGCGGGCCGCCCTGTACGTCCGGGCCGCGGCCGGCCCTGAATCGGGCGACGGCGGGATCGCCACCGCCGAGCAGCTGCACGGCAAGGCCATGTCCTACAACAACTACGTGGACGCCGACGCCGCCCGGCGCGCCGCCTACGACTTCGCCGCGCCCTGTGCCGCCATCATCAAGCACTCCAACCCGTGCGGCATCGCGGTCGGCGCCGACCTGGCCGAGGCCCACCGCAAGGCCAACGCCTGCGACCCGCAGTCCGCCTTCGGCGGGGTGATCGCGGTCAACGGCCCGGTCACCGCCGAGCTGGCCGGTCAGATCGCCGAGATCTTCACCGAGGTCGTGGTGGCCCCGGCCTACGATGACCAGGCCCGGGAGATCCTGAGCCAGAAGAAGAACGTCCGGCTGCTGGTCTGCCCGCCGCCGGACCGCGGCCCGCGGACCGAGTGGCGCCAGGTCAGCGGCGGCCTGCTGGTGCAGACCACCGACCAGGTCGACCAGCCCGGCGACGACCCGGCCCACTGGGAGCTGAAGACCGGGACACCGCTCGCCCAGCCCACCCTGGACGACTTGGCCTTCGCCTGGCGGGCGGTCCGCAGCGTGAAGTCCAACGCGATCCTGCTCGCCTCCGGCGGCGCGTCGGTGGGCGTCGGGATGGGGCAGGTCAACCGGGTCGACTCCTGCCGCCTGGCCGTGGCCCGGGCCGGGGATCGCTCCGTCGGCTCGGTGTGCGCCAGCGACGCCTACTTCCCGTTCCCGGACAACATCGAGGTCCTGGCCCAGGCCGGGGTCACCGCGATCGCGGAACCGGGCGGGTCCATCCGCGACCAGCTCGTCATCGACGCCTGCGCCGAGGCGGGCATCACCTTGTACTTCACCGGCGTGCGGCACTTCTACCACTGATGATCCGGCCCTGGTTGAGACCGAAAGGCACTGTCCGATGACCGCGAACATCCTGGACGGCAAGGCGGCCGCGGCCGAGATCCGCAGCGCGCTCAAGGAACGGGTGGCGGTGCTGGCCGAGCGCGGCATCGTGCCCGGGCTGGGCACCGTGCTGGTCGGCGACGACCCGGGCAGCCGGGCCTACGTCAACGGCAAACACCGTGACTGCGCCGAGGTGGGTATCGCCAGCATCCGGCGTGACCTGCCTGCCGATGCCACCCAGGAGCAGGTCGAAGCGGTGGTCGACGAGCTCAACGCCGACCCCGCCTGCACCGGCTATATCGTCCAGCTGCCGCTGCCGGCAGGCCTGGCGGCTCAGCCGGTGCTGGAGCGCATCGACCCGGCCAAGGACGCCGACGGCCTGCACCCGATGAACCTGGGCCGCCTGGTCCTGGGGGAGCGCGGCCCGCTGCCCTGCACCCCGCGCGGCATCGTCGAGCTGCTCCGGATCTACGGCGTGGAGATCGCGGGCGCCGACGTCACCGTGATCGGCCGCGGCATCACCGTGGGCCGGTCGCTGGGCCTGCTGCTCACCCGTCGCAGCGAGAACGCCACCGTGACCCTCTGCCACACCGGCACCAAGGACCTCGCCGCCCACACCCGCGAAGCAGACATCGTCATCGTCGCGGCCGGCGTGCCCGGCCTGCTCACCCCGGACATGGTCAAGCCCGGCGCCGCCGTCCTCGACGTCGGCATCACCCGCACCGACGCCGGCCTGGTCGGCGACGTGGCCCCGCCAGTGGTGGAAGTCGCCGGCTGGCTGGCCCCCATGCCCGGCGGCGTCGGCCCCATGACCCGCGCCATGCTCCTGGCCAACGTCGTCGAAGCCGCCGAGCGCACCACCAGCCCCTGACCACCCGCCCCATTACCCCGCAGGCGCTAGTTTGCGGTGATAAGGTCGTCAGGCACACTTATCGCCCACAACCCCAGTCGCTTGCCCGCCCTCGTACTCCCCGGCCCCGTGTCCCAGCACCTTCCGAACGCTCGCGTCCCCGCACCCGAGGCCCGCCACCGCACCGGGCCCGGCACACCCGCACCACATACGCCCAGGCCCTCACACCCCAACGACCCCCCAAGTTACTAAGCGGTAATACACTGTGACCGAACACAAGCCGGGCCCCCGTGGCATGAAGCCGTCGGCATTTGGCAGGCTGTAGGTAGATGTGAACAACCCAGACCAGGGAGGTAGGCGTCGCGCATGAACATCGTCGTCTGCGTGAAGCAGGTCCCGGACACGTGGGCCGAACGCAAACTGAAGCCCGGCGACGCCACGCTGGATCGCGAGTCCGTGGACGGGCTCATCAACGAGCTTGATGAGTACGCCATCGAAGAAGCGCTGCAGATCAAGGAAAAGAACGAGGGCAGCGAGGTCACGGTGCTGACCATGGGCCCGGAGAAGGCGAGCGAGTCGATCCGCAAGGCGTTGTCCATGGGCGCCGACAAGGCCGTGCACCTGCTGGACGACGCGCTGGCCGGGTCGGACGTGCTGCAGACCTCGTACGCGCTGGCCCAGGTCCTGCAGCAGATCGGCTTCGATCTGGTCGTGCTGGGCGCGGAGTCGACCGACGCCCGGATGGGCTCGATGGCGGCCATGCTGGCCGAGCGGCTGGGCGTGCCGCAGCTGTCGCTGGCGTCGGAGGTCGAGACCGACGGGTCGTCGATCACGATCCACCGCCAGTCCGAGGACGGCTACTGGACGGTGGAGGGCGCACTGCCCGCGGTGATCAGCGTGGTCGAGAAGATCAACGAGCCCCGGTACCCGTCGTTCAAGGGCATCATGGCGGCCAAGAAGAAGCCCATGCAGGTGATGAGCTGCGCCGACGCCGGCATCGACACGAGCCTGGTCGGCCTGGCCAACGCCGCGACCGAGGTCGTCGACTTCGCCGAGCGGCCGCCGCGCCAGGCCGGCACCATCGTCAAGGACGAGGGGGACGGCGGCAACAAGGTCGCTGAGTTCCTCGTCACGCAGAAGTTCATCTAGGAGGCACCGGCATGGCAGAAGTTCTGGTCCTGGCCGAGCACTCCGACGGCGAGGTCAAGAAGGTCACCGGCGAGCTGCTCACGCTGGCTCGCCAGTTCGGGGAGCCCGCCGCGGTGTGGGTCGGCGACGGCGCCGAGCAGGGTCAGCCGCGGCTGGCCGAGTTCGGCGCGACCAAGGTCTACGTCGCGACCGGCGCCGACGTCAACGACTACGTGACCGGTCCCGAGGCCGACGTCCTGGCCCAACTGGTCGAGCAGGTCTCCCCGGCCGCGGTGCTGATGGCCTCCACCGGGCAGAACAAGGAGGTGGCCGGCCGGCTCGCGGTCAAGACCAACTCAGGGCATGCTCTGCGACGCGGTCGGCGTGGCCGCCCACGACGGGAAGATCGTGGCCGAGCAGTCGGTGTTCGGCGGGGCCACCGTCGTGCACTCGGCGGTCAAGACCGGGACCCCGATCGTGACCGTGCGGCCCAACTCGGTGGCCGCCGAGCCCGCCCCGGCAGCGGCCGACCTGCAGAACGTCGACGTCACCGTGAGCGAGGCGGCCAAGGGCGCCAAGGTCACCGACCGGGTCGTCCAGGAGACCGGGGAGCGGCCCGAGCTGGCCGAGGCCGCGATCGTGGTCTCCGGGGGCCGCGGCGTCGGATCGGCCGAAGGCTTCGAGATCATCGAGAAGCTGGCCGACTCGATCGGCGCCGCCGTCGGCGCGAGCCGGGCGGTGACCGACGCGGGCTGGTACCCGCACAAGTTCCAGGTCGGCCAGACCGGCACCACCGTCTCGCCCCAGCTGTACATGGCCATCGGCATCTCCGGGGCCATCCAGCACCGGGCCGGCATGCAGACCTCGAAGACGATCATCGCGGTCAACAAGGACCCCGAGGCGCCCATCTTCGAGCTGGCCGACTACGGCGTGGTCGGCGACCTGTTCAACGTGGTCCCCCAGCTGATGGAAGACATCCAGAAGCGGTCCGGCAACTGATGCCGGTACCAGCCGCGTCGATTGCGGGCCGTGGCGGCGAGACCGCCGCGGCCCGCTAGGCTGATTTCGTGATTTACCTCGATCATGCGGCGACCACGCCGATGCTGCCCGAGGCCATCGAGGTGATGACCGAGGAGCTCGCTGAGCTTGGCAATCCGTCGTCTCTGCACAACGCGGGCCGCCGGGCCCGCCGGGTGGTGGAAGAGTCCCGCGAGCAGATCGCCGAGGTGCTGAACACCAGACCGAGCGAGGTGGTCTTCACCAGCGGTGGCACCGAGGCCGACAACCTGGCCATCAAGGGCCTGTACTGGGCCCGGCAGGACGCGGGCCGCCGCGTCCTGGTCAGCTCGATCGAGCACCACGCGGTGCTGGACTCGGTGCGCTGGCTGCACAGCCACGAAGGGGCCGACGCCGAGTACCTGGACGTGGACGGCGAGGGCATCCTCACCCCGGCCGCGCTGACCGCCGCCATCGAGGCCGACCCGGCCGGCGTGGCCCTGGTCAGCGTGATGTGGGCCAACAACGAGGTCGGCGCGGTCCAGCCGATCGCGGACCTGGCCGCGGCCGCGCACGCGCACGGGATCCTGTTCCACAGCGACGCGGTGCAGGCCGCGGCCCAGCTACCGGTCGACTTCGCCGAGTCCGGGGCGGACGCGCTCACCGTCACCAGCCACAAGCTGGGCGGTCCCATCGGCGTGGGCGCGCTGCTGCTCCGCCGGGGCGTGGAGCCGGTGCCGGTCCTGCACGGCGGCGGCCAGGAGCGCGACGTGCGCTCCGGGACCCTGGACGCCCCGGCCATCCGCGCCTTCGCCACCGCCGTGGTCATCTCGGCCGAGCGGCGCGAGGCGGAAGCCAAGCGGCTGGCCGTGCTGCGCGACGACCTCATCCGCCAGATCCTGGACGCGGTACCGGGCGCGGTGCTGAACGGGCCGCCCGCGGGCCCGTCCCGGCTGCCCGGCAACGCGCACTTCTCGTTCCCCGGCTGTGAGGGCGACGCCCTGCTCATGCTGCTGGACGCCAAGGACATCGCCTGCTCGACCGGGTCGGCCTGCACCGCCGGGGTGGCCCAGCCCAGCCACGTGCTGCTGGCCATGGGCGCCGACGAGGACCGGGCCCGCGGCTCGCTGCGGTTCTCCCTCGGCCACACCTCCACCCAGGAAGAGGTGAACGCGGTGGCCGCGGTCATCGGCGAAGCCGTCGAACGCGCCCGCCGCGCCGCCTCCCGCTGAGAGCGCATACCCTCAAAAACCGCATACCCTCAATGGCGATGAGTTCTCTACGCGTGCTGGCCGCCCTCTCCGGCGGCGTTGATTCGGCCACCGCCGCCGCGCGGGCCGTGGCCGCGGGTCACGACGTGACCGCGGTCCATCTCGCGCTGTCGGCCAACCCCAGCTCGTACCGCACCGGCGCCCGCGGCTGCTGCACCCTGGAGGACGCCCGCGACGCCCGCCGCGCCGCCGACGTGCTCGGCATCCCGTTCTACGTCTGGGACATGGCCGAGCGGTTCCACCAGGACGTGGTCGAGGACTTCGTGGCCGAGTACGCCGCGGGCCGCACCCCCAACCCCTGCGTCCGCTGCAACGAGAAGATCAAGTTCGCCGCCGTCCTGGACCGCGCGATGGCCCTCGGCTTCGACGCCGTGTGCACCGGCCACCACGCCCGCATCGAGGACGGCCGGCTGCTGCGCAGCGTCGACCAGGGCAAGGACCAGTCCTACGTGCTGGCCGTCCTGACCCGCGACCAGCTGGCCCACGCCATGTTCCCCCTCGGCGACACCACCAAGACCCAGGTCCGCGAGGAAGCCCGGGCCCGCGGCCTGGCCGTCGCCGACAAGCCGGACTCCCACGACATCTGCTTCATCGCCGACGGCAACACCCAGGGTTTCCTGGCCAAGCACCTCGGCGAGGCCCCCGGTCCCATCGTCGACACCGCCGGGGAAACGGTCGGCACCCACAGCGGCGCCTACTCCTTCACCATCGGCCAGCGCCGCGGCCTCCACCTGGACCGCCCCGCCGACGACGGCCGCCCCCGCTACGTCCTGTCCATCGAGCCCGTCTCCCGCACCGTCACGGTCGGCACCGCCGCCGACCTGGAGGTCCGCGACATCACCGCCCAGCACTCGGTCTGGACCGGCTGCGCCCCCCTCACCGAGCCCCGCGAGTGCCAGGTCCAGCTCCGCGCCCACGGCGCGCACCTACCCCGCCGCCGCCGTCCTGGACGGCGAGGACCTGCAGCATCACCCTCACCGAGCCCGCCCAGGGCGTCGCGGCCGGCCAGACCGCCGTCCTCTACGACGGCGACGCCGTCCTGGGCAGCGCCACCATCACCGCCACCCGGGTCCCAGTCGTTTCCTAGCTCCCGGGCTGCAACTTGAGTGGCCCGTCATACAACGAACCGCCGGTGCTGCGGGCCGAAAGACCGGCTAGCAGCGCCGACGGCTACGTGCACCGCGTCAGCGGGGGTCGTAGTGCTCGTAGCGGTAGTGGAGTGAGGGACGACCGTGCCTTTTCGCCATCATGCGGCCTTTCTTGTCCAACCTTAGATGTCCCGCCTGACTGGCATTGCCGGCATCGTTGTCGGCAACGCTTGTGGCCTCATTATGACCCGGCATTCGTGATCATGCCGTTATTGATTGTGCACGGATCGTGACGGGCTGGACTGCGATTGTATTCGGCAGTTGTCTATACCTTTGTGACCTGGTCTTGTGCGCTCACCTGGCCTGACCAGCGGGCTCTCAAAAATTTGAAATTTGCCGAAGTCCACTATTGACAGGTTGTCCGCATAGCGAAGTTTCTACTGGTCACGCCAATGCGTCTGCTGTCACGGAAACGCTCAACTGATCCTCAAGAGGCTGACGTGGCGACTGTGAATTAAGCTGCGGGACGGTTAGGCAGCGGGCCCGAGGAGCATCCGTGGCCACTGGGCCCTGACTCGCACAGGCACATCCAGGCCGTCAGTTTCGTTCCCTTCACCCGGAATCTGACCCGGCGGTACCGGCCCAGATCGGCCTGCGGCAGATTCGGGCTGATGGCCGTTTCATAGACGAAGGTGGAAATAATTAGCCCCAGTTCGGCCGAAGTCGCCTTGACCTGCGCTCGCAGCGTCTTCGCCTCGATCAGGCGCGCCGCCTGATCGATGGCGCGTCCAGACACCCCGTTCTGATCGGCCACCACCGGTCCGACGCTGACCGCGACCCGAAGGGCAAGCTGTGTGCCGACGCCGGCTCTCTCGTTGTGCTGGTAGAGGCGGCGAGCCAGATGGGTCACGGCCGCATCGATCACCGCACTCGTCGGGATGCTGGGAGGAATGATGATCAGTGCACCGTCACCGCGATCCTCACGGTAGCAGCCGAGCCAGGGGATCCCAGCCGCGCGAAAAGCTGCCGGCAACATTTCGTACAGAGCCGCGCGCACGGATTGGCGGTCCGCATCGGTCCGCGACGGATCAGTGAACGCCGCGATGTCGACCAGGCAGATCGAGCAGTTCTCACCCCTGAAGCTCAGTTCGGCGTGGCCGGTCGGGGTCACCGGGTGTTCAGTGAGCCTGCCGTAGAT
The DNA here is from genome assembly GCA_963828445.1 of uncultured Actinomycetes bacterium. Classification (GTDB taxonomy): domain Bacteria; phylum Actinomycetota; class Actinomycetes; order Streptosporangiales; family Streptosporangiaceae; genus Bog-532. The sequence goes on along the minus strand of CAWHFP010000007.1, from coordinate 70,688 downwards.
CTGGTCTTCCAGAACCTCGAGTATGTGCGGATGGCGGGCCACTATGCGCGAGAAGGCGCTGGTAGAGATGACGTAGGCCCAGACCGGGCTGGCCGTGACCACCGTTGCCGATCGCTGACCCTCGCGAAGAGCCGCCCGCTCGCCGACGATGTCGCCCGCGGTGCGCACGGCGATGACCTTGTCACCGTAGGCGTCGCCGATGAGGATGAGGGTCTGCCCCGACCTGATGACGATGACCGAGTCGGCGCGCTCGTTCTGGCGCCAGAGCGTGAAACCGGCACCGTATTTCCGCTGGTCGGCTGCGCGGGCCAACTCGGCCTGCTCGGTCGGCTCCAGGCAGAACCAGAAAGCGCGGGTACCGATGCCACCAGCCGATTCGATGGCTTGCTGCTGGTCGCGCGGGGCGACGTCGGCATCGGCCCCGTGGATGGTCGGCTGCGGATAGACGTCATCAGTGCGCAGCTTCCGGAAGATAGCCGCAAAGAACTGCGTGAAGGCGGTGGAATTCGCCTGCATCAAGGTGCGGACATCGTCAGGTGAGGACACCACGCGACGGCCCTTCATCGCCAGAACAATCTGAATGATGGTGAAACCCAGGGTTGGGATCAGAACGACTACAAAAACCAGCACGAAAATCTCCGTGGAGTGAATTCCAGAAAATTTTCCTGCGCCGAGCAGAGCGAAGGCTGCGACTCCGCGCCTTCTGGTGGCGGTCCGCTGTCGCGCCGCAAGCCACTTCGATGCCGCCCGCTTAATGGCAGATCTCATGATGACTTCACCCGCCTGAAAACTGAACAAGCGATTTGGTGGGGCTAAACTGGTGCGTCCACTTCGCAAATCTTGATTGCGTTGCCGCTGTCGTAACCGGCTGAACGCTGAAATAGCTTCCGGGATGGGTAGTGTATGTCCGGGACCAAGCCGCAGTCTTCGAAGCCGCGCTTCTCGTAATACTCGTGCAGGGCTTTATTCGAGGTCCACACGTCGATCCGGATCCACTTGGCGCCGTAGCTTTCCGCACTGTGCTGACCGGCCCAGTCCAGCATGCGCGAGCCGATGTGAAGGCCGCCGAGGCCCTCCGCCGTAACCAAGCGGCCGAGGTACACCGCGGGCTCCGCCGTCGCCTCAGAGTTCGTCCACACCGCCGGATTAGCGGTCTTCTCGATCGTCACAGTTGCGACCGGGAGCACGACCGGCTGGCTCTTGTGCTGATACGCGAACATGGCCACCCAGGTCTTGCCGTTCACGAGCGAATGCTTCACCCGGTCGTGGCGACTACGGCCCTGTGTGTCGGCCCAATCGGTGGACCACTGATCGGTGCCCAGCGCGCGCAGCCGGGCCTTGGCGTCGTCGATCATGCGCGTGATGATGCCCAGGTCGTTCGGCCGGGCCCGCCGGACGTACAGGGGGCCGCCGCGGTTGATCTCCAGCCGCACGGCTTGAAGCATGTCCTCATCGGGCGCGCCTGTCGTCCTGATCGGCGAAGCTGCCTGGACCGGGGAAGACACCGGGTTGTTCGGTCGCATGGTCGGTTGGGCTCCATAGGTGGCCGCGGCTGATGTGCTGTCGTTGATCGGGAAAGAAGCACGCGAAATGGCAGACGGTGATAATAGTGCGATTACGTGGTACAGAAAGACTGAATGTTACTCGGGGACAAAATGGCATTACAAAATTCGGCTGACCATTAACCTGAAGTGGACGGATAACGTCAGTTGAGGAGGCATTACTCAATGCCCAGCTTTGGTGGCGGGACATCACCGACATTGACGATGAACTGATTACGGTCGGAAGCGAATACGGTGATGGTGAGCCGCATCGGCTTGCCGTTCTGATCGTACGCGGTACGAAAGATCTCGAACACGGAAACGCGACCGTCTGAAGGCAGCTCGAAAAATTCTATTTCGTTGGAGTCGGGGGGCCGCACCGTTACCCAATCCCGGTAGCTCGACTGCTTGAGACCGAACTTCTCCTCCAGGAAGCGCACCGCGCCTTCGGAGATGTTAGTGGCTTCGATGAGCTTGGTCGCGCCATCGAGGACAAATCGCATGGGGTAGAACGTGGTCTGCAGAGACCACGGGATGCCCTTGATCCGCCGTTCCTGGTGCCTGCTCACCACCTGCGTGCCGGCAGCGACCTCGAGTCGTGCGGATATCTCGCCCGTCGCCGATTGAATCTCCACCCGAGGGTCGCTGGCTGTGAAGTCCGTGACGTTTCCGCTGACTTGCGACAACAGGGCCGCGCCTTCGCCGCCGCCGAAGCCGGTTTCGGGTTCCTCGGACAACACCGTGACGAACGGGTCGATCTTGCGGGTTACGAAGGTGCCTTGGCCGGGCCGGGTCTCGACCAGTCCGAGGGCGATGAGCGTCTTGATGGCATCGCGCACTGTGTTGCGTGACGCGTCGAACCGCTCGCGAAGCTGGAGTTCGGTCGGCAGCTGACTGCCCCGTCCCATCTCGCCTGACTCAATCTCTTGCCTCAGCTGCTCGGCGATGCGCCGATAGATGGGGTCAGCCATGGATCCCCTTCCCGGAGGTCCGAGGGCAGCTCCACTGAGCAGGTCCTCGGTTGGTCACGTCGTTGTGAGCTGTAGCCAAAGGTTGGGATGACCTGAATAGCTGGACTTGATTGGCTGAGGCTAGCAGATTGCTCTTCAGGCCAGGCCAGAATCGACGGTCAGCTCGGCTGAAGTTCACCGCGATCATCATCATTGATCCGTTATCCCAGGTCAAGAGCATTTCTGCTGCCGCTTCAGGTTTCTGTTCAAGTAACTACTCTGGTAACCATCCTAGTTATACCAACGACTAGGACTATCCGGGTTTGCGCGCTGGGGGGTCTGGGCAGATCTAGTTGTGCAAGAGGTTGGTATGGCTGGTACAGCAAAATCAAGTGGAATGATTCTAGCAGCCTGACTTGGTGGTCGGAATGGGACCGCAAGCACTGTTGGTATCAATCCGGAGTCGAAGTACCCAGCTACCGCGCCTCAAGCGCCTGGTGAGGCGGGCGGGGCGCGCTCGCCGCTCCTGACGGTCCGGAAGAATCGCCGGAAGCGGCCCGCATTGTGAGGGACGCGCGGTGGCGACACCGCGGGCGGGGCAAGGCGGGGAGGCCGACATGGCCAGTACGTTCGTGGCGGTGGCGATCTGGTTGACCGCATCGTTTGCGGCCGGGGCCGCGTTCGAAACGGTGGGGGCGGTGGTCCTGGACATCCACCGGACCTCGATGCGGGGTGGCCTGCGGGTGCCACCTCAAGGCTTGGCCCGGGCGGGAGCTCGACGGGTCAGTGTCAGGACCCGGGGCGCAACGCCGGCCCCGTACCTCGCCGACACGAGGAGGCCGACATGGCCGGGCCGCTGACCATCACGATCATCCTCGCCATCTTCTTCGTCGCCGGGGGATTCGCGTCGAACGGCTTCCGGGCCACCCGGGAACGGCGCCGGGCTCTGAAGCAGTTGGGACAGCGCTGGGCGGCGAGCCAGCGGCCCCGGCCCTCGCGGGGGCGGCCGGGGCCACGGGGCCGGGTGAGGTGATCATGCAGGGGCGACCACGGCTCAGGGAGCGGCTGACCACTCTGGTTCCCGGGGCGAACGGCCCCGGCTCGGCCATGACGCCGAGCTGGGGCCACGCCGTGGACAACTCGGTGCACCGCGCGATCGTGGTGGTGGACATCGCGGACTCGACGGATCCGCTCCGGCGCAACCGTGACCGGGTGATCATCCGCCAGGCCATGTACAAGTCGCTGACCGGCGCGTTCCGGTGGCGTGACTGGATGAAGTGCTACTACGAGGACCGCGGTGACGGGGTGCTGCTGGTCATCCACCCCCGGGTGCCGAAGGGCTGGCTGGTGACCGTCCTGCCCGAGAAGCTGGAAGAGGCGCTGGCCAGCCACAATGCGATCGTGGCCCAGCAGGAGCCGGTGCGGGCCGCGGCCACCCAGGTCCGGTTGCGGGTCGCGGTCCACGCGGGTGAGGTCACGTTCGACCGGCATGGCGTGGTCGGCGCCGCCATCGATTACACCTTCCGGATGGCCGACGCCGCGCCGCTGAAGGACGCCTTCGCCAAGTCGCCCGACGTCTGCGGGCTCATCGTGTCGGACTGGTTCTACAGCGATGTCGTCTATCACCACGCGGATGCCCGGCCGGACGGCTACCAGCACGTCAAGTGCCAGGTCAAGCAGACCCCGGTGTCGGCCTGGATGCGCACCCCGATGCCGATACTGACCCGGACGGAGCCGATCCTGGTCCGGGCTGAACCGGCGCTCGGCCTGCGCGAGCCGGCCTGACGGCTCACCCGGAACGGTGCACCGGGACTCTGAATGCACGTGCATTGGGGCCTGCGGCTCGCGGTGCACGCTGGGGAGGTCGCGTTCGACCGGCATGGCGTGGTCGGCGCGGCCATCGACCACACCTTCCGGCTCGTCGATGCGCCGCCGCTCAAGGCGGCCCTGGCGGGCTCGCTGGACGCCTGCGCGTTCGTGGTTTCGGACTGGTTCTACAGCGATGTCGTGTACCACCATCAGGACGCCCGGCCGGACATCTACCGAAAGGTCGGCTGCGAAGTGAAGGGCGTTCAGCTGTCGGCCTGGCTCCGGGTTCCCGAGCCCCGGCTGGCTCTGGAGCGCTCTGCCTTACTCTCAGCAACTCCTACCCAACGGTAACTGTCGAAGGTCCTGGTCAGGCTGGCACCTTCGCCCGTGTGAGCGGCCTCGCCGCCGTGCCAGAGTAAGGGTCCAACGGGCGGAGCGGGTGCCGCCGGAGAGTACGGGAGGCCAGTGGTCATGGCCAATATGGACTTAATGACGGCAGTGGGGGTGGCCACCTTCGGGGGCGGCATCTTCTTCGGGATCATCCTGGTCGTCGCGGCGGGGATCAGGACTGAGGGGCAGCTGGCCTGGCGCCGGGGCGTGGTCACGCTGCGGGACGATCCGGCCAGCCTGCTGGCCCAGGGCATCCGGCGCATCAACGGGGTCGGGGTCCGGGTGCCTGGACATCGACGGTCGGCCCTCCGGGGCGAGCCCGCCGGAGCCGGCCGAGCCGGTCGCGGTCGAAGAGTAGCGGCGGCCGCGGTCGGCGTCCAGTCGCCCTGCATTCGCTCTTGAGACGTTCGGTGCACGATGGTTGATATGTGCTGAACGGAGCGGGAGGGGACATGGCCGCTTACCAAGCCGTCCACCGCACCATCCTGGTGTTCGACATCGAGCAGTCGAATCACCCCCTGCGGACGAACCATGACCGGGTGGTCATCCGGGAGGCCATGTACAAGCCGCTGTCCGGGCCGTCCGCTGGCAGGACTGGCTGAAGTACTACCACGAGGACCGGGGCGACGGCGTGCTGGTGCTGGTGTCCACCCCCGAGGTGCCGAAGGGCCGGCTGGTCGACCGACCTGCTCGAGCCGGCTCGAAGACGGCGCTGGCCGACCCACAACACCGCGATCGGAGCGCCAGCAGGACGCCGACCCGGGCCGCGGCCACCCAGGTCCGGCTGCGGGTCGCGCTCCACGCGGGTGAGGTGACGTTCGACAGGCCACGGCGTGGTCGGGGCCGCCGTCGATCACACCTTCCGGCTGGCCGACGCCGCGCCGCTCAAGGACGGCCCTCGCCACCTCGACCGGCGTGTGCGGGCTCATCGTCCTCGGACCTGGTTCTTCGAGCGAGGTCATCTACCACCACCCGGACGCGCACCCGGAGCTGCTACCGGCACGATCGAGTACCGAGGTCAAGCAGACGCCGGTCTCGGCCTGGATGCGCACCCCGATGCCGATACTGACCCGGACGGAGCCGATCCTGGTCCGGGCCGAACCGACGCTCGGCCTGCGCAGCCGGCCTGACGGCCACCCGGGGCCATTGTGGTGGCGGACATCACCGAATCCACCGATCCGGTCCGGACCAATGCTGACCGGCTGGTGCTACGGAAAGCCATGTACGGCGCGCTGGCATGGCGTGGCCGGCGCGGCCATTGACCACACCTTCCGGCTCGTCGATGCGCCGCCGCTCAAGGCGGCCCTGGCGGGCTCGCTGGACGCCTGCGCGTTCGTGGTTTCGGACGGGTTCTACAGCGATGTCGTGTACCACCATCAGGACGCCCGGCCGGACATCTACCGGAAGGTCGGCTGCGAAGTGAAGGGCGTTCAGCTGTCGGCCTGGCTCCGGGCTGAGGGGCAGCTGGCCTGGCGCCGGGGCGTGGTCACGCTGCGGGACGATCCGGCCAGCCGGCTGGCCCAGGGCATCCGGCGCATCAACGGGGTCGGGGTCCGGGTGCTGGACATCGACGGCCGGCCCAGTGTCGGGGTCAGCCAAGCCGAAGACGACACCTCCGGGAAGGTCGGCCCGAGGCTCTAAGCTCGGCAGCGTGACTGAGAACGGGGCCGAAAGCAAAGACTTCCCCTGGCAGCTGGGCAGCGCGACCGGGATCGGGTCGATGCCGGGCACCGATCCGACCGAGGCCGCCCGCACGGTGGTCGATGAGCTGCCGGACTTCCCCTTCCTGCCGGAGCTCCCCAACCGGGGGCCGGGCGCGGACATGATCGGCCGGACGGCCGCGCTCCTGGTCGACATCCCGGTCGAGACCACGACCGGCGGGTGGCGGATCGCGGAGCGGCCCGGCCGGGTCATGCGCACCGCCCAGAGCATGCTGTCCAGTGACCTCGACGTCATGGAAGAGCAGCTGGCCGGCTACGAGGGCCCGCTGAAGATAAGCCTCACCGGCCCCTGGACGCTCGCGGCCAACATCGAGCTGGCCAAGACCCTCAACCCGGCGCTCTCGGACGTAGGTGCCGTCAACGACCTGACCGCCTCCCTGGCGGAAGCGATCGCCACGCACGTGGCCGACGTGGCCAAGCGCGTTCCCGGCGCGACCCTCATCGTCCAGATCGACGAGCCCGCTCTCACCGCGGTCGTCAATGGCGAGATCCCGACCGCCAGCGGGCTGTCGCGGATCGCGGCCCCGGACCAGGCAATCATCTCCGACCGGCTGGGAACGGTCCTGGCCGCGGCCCACGGTTACACCGTCGTGCACTGCTGCGCCAGCTCACCAGCCTTCGAAATAATCATGGCGGCGCGGCCGGATGCGATCTCCTTCGACCTCAGCCTGGTGCGGCGGGAAGATGGCGACGCCATCGCCGAGATCGCCGACGCGGGCCAGGGCATCTTTGCCGGTGCCGTGCGCACCGTCCTGCCCAGGAACACCAGAGACGACCAACCCGCCGCCACGGCAAGAAAGATCCTCCGGTTCTGGCGTGCCCTCGGCATGAACCCGAGCCAAGCCGCGCGCCAGATCGTGGTCACCCCCGCCTGCGGCCTGGCCGGCGCATCCCCGACACGGGCCGTAGAAGCTCTCCAGCACGCCCGCGAAGCAGCGAGAATAGTCCCTGAGCTGGCCGAAGAGACGACGGGGGACGAGGAATGAGCGACCAACGAGACCAACCAGACCAGCCAGATGGCCCGGTTGACGCCAACGAGACACCGGTCGAGGCGCGCCAGCGGCACGCCGACCTGAGCGCGCAGATCACCGAGGCGCGGCACCGGTACTACGTGCTGGACTCGCCCACGCTCTCGGACAACGACTTCGACCGGCTCATGCGTGAGCTGGAGAGCCTGGAAGACCAGTACCCCGAGCTGCGCACCCCCGACTCGCCCACCCAGCAGGTCGGCGGGGGCGTGTCGACCCTGTTCACCCCGGTCGAGCACCTGCAGCGGCTGCTCAGCCTGGACAACTCGTTCTCGGCCGAGGAACTGGACGCCTGGGCCGAACGCGCGGCCAGGGGCGGCGGCACCGGGCCGTACCTGTGCGAGCTGAAGATCGACGGCCTGGCCATCGCGCTGGTGTACCGGAACGGCCGGCTGATCCGCGGCGCGACCCGCGGGGACGGGCGCACCGGCGAAGACGTCACGCCCAACATCCGCACCATCGACTCGATCCCGGCCCAGCTGAAAGGCACCGGCTACCCCCAAACCCTGGAAGTCCGCGGTGAGGTGTTCCTGCCGGTCAAGGCGTTCGAGGAGCTGAACCAGCGGCTGACCGAGGCGGGCAAGCCGGCCTTCGCCAACCCGCGCAACTCCGGCGCCGGCTCCCTGCGGCAGAAGGATCCCCGGGTCACCGCCAGCCGCGCGCTCGACGTGATCGTGCACGGGGTGGGCCGGGTCGAGGGCTTCCCGCCGGACACCAGCCCGCCCGAGACCCAGTCCGGCTGGTACGACCGGCTGCGCGAATGGGGCCTGCCGACCAGCGACCGCATCAAGGTCGTGCCCGACCTGGCCGCGGTGCACGAGTACATCGCCTTCTACAACGAGCACCGGCACGATCCGCCGTACGAGATCGACGGCGTGGTGGTCAAGCTGGACCGGCTGGACTCCCAGCGCGCGCTCGGCGCCACCTCGCGGGCGCCGCGCTGGGCCATGGCCTTCAAGTACCCGCCCGAGGAGGTCAACACCCGGCTGCTGGACATCCAGGTCAACGTGGGCCGGACCGGCCGGGTGACGCCGTTCGGGGTGATGGAGCCGGCCAAGGTCAGCGGCTCGACCGTGGAGATGGCCACCCTGCACAACGCCGACGAGGTCAAGCGCAAGGGCGTGCTGATCGGCGACATGGTCGTGCTGCGCAAGGCCGGTGACGTGATCCCGGAGATCGTCGGACCCGTCGTGGACCTGCGCACCGGGGACGAGCGCGAGTTCGTGTTCCCCACCCACTGCCCGGCCTGCGGCACCGAACTGGTCCGGCCCGAGGGTGAGGCCGACACGCGCTGCCCCAACACCCGGGCCTGCCCGGCCCAGCTGCGGGAGCGGCTGTTCCACCTGGCCGGGCGGGGCGCGTTCGACATCGAGGTGCTCGGCTACGAGGCGGTCACCGCCCTGCTCGACGATCACCTGGTCACCGACGACGGCGACCTGTTCAGCCTGACCGAGGACCAGCTCAAGACCTCACCGTTCTTCGTCAACAAGGAGGGCACGCTCAAGGTCAACGCGGGCCGCCTGCTGGCCAACCTGGAGGTGGCCCGGCAGCGGCCGCTGTGGCGCATCCTGGTCGCGCTGTCCATCCGCCACGTCGGCCCGACCGCGGCCCGGGCCCTGGCCACCGAGTTCGGCTCGCTGGACGTGATCGCGTCGGCCAGCGAGGAACAACTGGCCGCGGTCGACGGCGTGGGCCCGACCATCGCGGCCTCGGTGGTCGACTGGTTCGGCGTGGACTGGCACCGGGCCATCGTGGACAAGTGGCGCGCGGCTGGTGTGCGCATGGAGGAAGAAGGCTTCGACCCCAACCGGACCACTCAGAAGCTGCTGGCCGGGGTCACGGTGGTGATCACCGGGTCGCTGCAGCAGCTCAGCCGGGACGAGGCGGCCGAGGCGGTGCGCGCGGCCGGGGGCAAGGTCACCGGGTCGGTGTCGAAGAAGACCGGCTTCGTGGTCGCGGGCGACAACCCCGGCTCCAAGTACGACAAGGCCGTCGAGGTCGGCGTGCCGGTGCTGGACGAGGCCGGCTTCCAGCGGCTGCTGACCGAGGGCCCGGACGCCGTCCGCCCGCCAGAACCCGAGCCGGCCGAGAAGCCAGCCGCGCAGCCAGCCGAGGAACCGGCTGAAGAGCCCGCACCCGCGGAGGGTTAACGCCGTGTAAATGGGTCGGGGCGGGCAGCCAGTCCTTCTAGGATGGCGGCATGTCCATTACCCGCGACGAGGTCGCCCATCTGGCTCGGCTGTCGAGGCTTGCCCTCAGTGACGAGGAACTGGATCACCTCGCGCCTCAGCTGAACCAGATCATCTCGGCGGTCGCCCGGGTCCAGGAGGTCGCCGCCGAGGGTATCCCCCCGACCTCGCACGCCCTGCCGCTGACCAACGTGTACCGCGAAGACGAGCCCGGACCGTGCCTGACCGCGGAGCAGGCCCTGTCCCAGGCCCCCGCGGTCGAACAGCAGCGGTTCAAGGTCCCGCGGATCCTGGCGGAGGACTGATCCACCATGAGCAGTGAACTTACCCGCAAGACCGCGGCCGAGCTGTCCGACGAGCTCAAGGCCAGGAACGTCTCGGCCACCGAGGTGACCAAGGCCCACCTGGACCGGATCGCGGCCACCGACGACCAGGTCCACGCCTTCCTGCACGTGGCCCGCGAGCAGGCGCTGGCCGCCGCGGCCGAGGTCGACCGCCGCCGGGCGGCCGGGGAAGAACTCGGTCCGCTGGCCGGCGTCCCGGTCGCGCTCAAGGACGTGTTCACCACCATCGACATGCCGACCACGGCCGGGTCGAAGATCCTCGAAGGCTGGCACCCGCCCTACGACGCGACCGTCACCAAGCGGCTGCGCGAGGCCGGCGCCATCATCTTGGGCAAGACCAACATGGACGAGTTCGCCATGGGCTCGTCCACCGAGAACTCGGCCTACGGCCCGAGCCACAACCCGTGGGACCTGGACCGGGTGCCGGGCGGCTCGTCCGGCGGGTCGGCCGCCGCGGTGGCCGCGTTCGAGGCCCCGCTGGCGGTGGGCACCGACACCGGGGGTTCGATCCGGCAGCCGGCCTCGGTGTGCGGGATCACCGGGGTCAAGCCGACCTACGGGGGCAACTCCCGCTACGGCCTGATCGCGTTCGCATCCTCGCTGGACACGCCGGGCCCGCTGGCCCGCACCGTGCTCGACGCGGCCCTGCTGCAGGAGGCCATCTCCGGCCACGACCGGATGGACGCCACCTCGATCCCGGAGGCGGCCCCCCCGGTGGTGGCCGCCGCCCGCCAGGCCGACGTCGAAGGCCTGCGCATCGGCGTGGTCACCGAGCTGTCCGGCGAGGGCTATCAGCCCGGGGTGCTGGCCCGGTTCACCCAGGCGGTGGAGCTGCTGGAGTCGCTGGGGGCCAAGGTCACCGAGGTGTCCTGCCCGCACTTCACCTACGCGCTGTCGGCCTACTACCTGATCGCGCCCAGCGAGTGCTCGTCCAACCTGGCCCGGTTCGACGCCATGCGCTACGGGCTGCGGGTCGGCGACGACGGCACCCGCAGCGCCGAAGAGGTGATGGCCCTGACCCGCGAGGCCGGCTTCGGCGCCGAGGTCAAGCGGCGCATCATGCTCGGCACCTACGCGCTGTCCAGCGGCTACTACGACGCCTACTACGGCAAGGCCCAGCAGGTCCGGACGCTGATCGCGCGGGACTTCGAGGCCGCCTTCGGCCAGGCCGACGTGCTGGTCTCGCCGACCACGCCGACCACCGCGTTCCGGATCGGGGAGCGAGCCGACGACCCGATGGCCATGTACCTGGCCGACCTGTGCACGATCCCGTCGAACATGGCCGGGAACGCGGCCCTGTCGGTGCCGTGTGGCCTGTCGCCGGATGACAACCTGCCGGTCGGCCTGCAGATCATGGCGCCGGTGCTGGCCGACGACCGCGCCTACCGGGTGGCGGCCGCGGCCGAGGCCGCGTTCGGTGAACGCTGGGGCCACCCGCTGCTGGCCGACGCCACCGGGCCGGCCAGCCTTTCCGCCGCCGACAACACTGCGAAGGGAACGGGCCGATGACCACGCCGACCCTGGTGCCGTACGCCGAGGCGGTGTCGCGCTACGAGCCGACCATCGGCCTGGAGACCCACGTCGAGCTGGGCACCCGGACCAAGCTGTTCTGCGGCTGCCCGGCCGTGTTCGGTGGCGAGCCCAACACCCAGACCTGCCCGACCTGCCTGGGTCTGCCCGGCTCGCTGCCGGTGCCGTCCCGGACCGCGATCGAGTACGCGATCAAGATCGGTCTGGCCCTGAACTGCTCGATCGCCGAGTGGTGCCGGTTCGCGCGGAAGAACTACTTCTACCCGGACATGCCCAAGGACTTCCAGATCTCCCAGTACGACGAGCCGCTGTGCACCGACGGCTGGCTGGACATCACCGTCGAGGACCCCGACGGTGTCGAGCACCAGGTCCGGGTGGGCATCGAGCGCGTGCACATGGAAGAGGACACCGGCAAGTCGCTGCACGTGGGCGGGGCCACCGGCCGCATCCACGGCGCCGACTACTCGCTGGTCGACTACAACCGGGCCGGCATCCCGCTGGTCGAGATCGTGACCAAGCCCATCACCGGCACCGGGCCGCTGGCCCCGCTGGTGGCCCGGGCCTACGTCACCGAGCTGCGGGACGTGCTCCGCTCGCTCGGCGTGTCCGACGTGCGGATGGAGGAGGGTTCGCTGCGCTGCGACGTCAACACCTCCATCGCTCCGCTCGGGTCGGGCGTGCTCGGCACCAGGACCGAGACCAAGAACGTCAACTCGCTCCGTTCGGTCGAGCGGGCCGTCCGCTCCGAGATCGAGCGGGAGGCCGGCGTGCTCGACGGCGGCGGCGCGGTGGCCCTGGAGACCCGGCACTTCCACGAGGACACCGGGATCACCACGTCGGGCCGGAGCAAGGAGGAGGCCGAGGACTACCGGTACTTCCCCGAGCCGGACCTGGTGCCGATGGCCCCGCCGCGCGAGTGGGTGGAGCAGATCCGCCGCTCGCTGCCGGAGCTGCCGTCCGTGCGCCGCCAGCGGCTGCAGGACGAATGGGGCCTGTCCGACAAGGACCTGGCCGCGCTGCGCAACGCCGACGCCATCGATCTGGTCGCCGAGACGGTGGCCGCCGGGGCCAGCCCGGCCGACGCCCGCAAGTGGTGGCTGGGGGAGCTGTCCCGCCGGGCCCACGAGAGCAGCACCGAGCTGACCGCGCTGGCCATCACCCCGGCCCAGGTGGCCCGGGTGGCCGCGCTGGTCGCGGAGGGGTCGATCAACGACCGGCTGGCCCGCCAGGTCATCGACGGCGTGCTGGCCGGCGAAGGCGACCCGGACGATGTGGTCGAGACGCGCGGCCTGGCCGTGGTCAGCGACGACAGCGCCCTGCTGGCCGCGGTCGACGCGGCCATCGCGGCCAACCCGGACGTGGTCCAGAAGATCCGTGACGGCAAGACCAGCGCCATCGGCGCCCTGATCGGCCCGGTCATGAAGGCCACCCGCGGGCAGGCCGACGCCAGCCGCGTCCGCGAGCTGATCGCCGAACGTCTGGCCTGACCGACCGGTAGTGGTCGGCCTTCCCCTCAGCGGGGGAAGGCCGACCGCCGCCAGCCGGCTGGGCTGGGCGAAATCGGTTCCCGCATCAGCCGGCTCTTGTCCGCCCATATGGAAGGTTGGTGGGCCGGGGCTTCCCGCCCCGTGCTTCTCCTGGCCCGCACGGCCAGGACGGCCAGGATGGCGGCGACTTCCTCGGGGGTGGCATCGCCCCGGATCACGCGGAGCGGGCGGGCTGGTCGGGCACGACTCAGCTTACGGCCGGGTAACGGGCCTCACGTAGACGGCCCCGGTGGACCTCCTATATGTAAGCGCGCGATCGCGCGCTGTGTCCTCCGGAGCTGATTATGGGTAGTTCTCTTCGCGGCCGCCCCGCGCCGCCCCGCCGCCCGCGCCCCCGCCAGCGCCGGCGCCGTCAGCACCGTCCTCCTGGTCATCAACGGTGCCCTGACCGGAGTGACCGGTGTCTACTACCTGGCCACCCACTCCGCACTCGTCACCGCGGTGGCCGCGGCCGCCGCGGTCATCCTGGCCGTCATCCTCCTGCTCGGCGGTTAGCGCGGTCGCCGGTGGAAAAAATCTCACCGTGTCACCTCACACCAGGGCAGCTCTCCGGACCTCATTAACAGAGCGGGCCCGACCCGGGCGTGCCGGTCCGAGGGGAGTGCCGTGAGGGTGAGGACTGCCGTATCCCGGGCGCCGGCCCCGCCCGCGGGTCGCGCCCGGTCAGGCTCACCGGCCGGGAGCGGCCATGGATGAGCTCGAGGCGTTCTACCGCGAGCACTACCAGCGGCTGCTGAGAGTCATCATGTTCCTGGCCGCGGGTGACGTGGATCTGGCCAAGGAAGCGATGGACGAGGCCATCACGGTGGCCTGCCGGAGATGGGAATCGATCGAGAACCCGCCCGCCTACGTCCGTAAGGTCGCCGCTCACTGGCTGATCAAAAAGAAGCAGGAAGCCCGGTGGACGATTCCCGTACCGCCGGATGAAACCGGGGAAAAGCCCAACTACACTCACCGGACAGTCGATCTGGGAGCAGCGGACCTGGGTGCTCGAGCTGCTGGAGCAGCTCCCGCCCGCCCAACGTGAGGTCATGGCCTGCATTGTTGACGACCTGAGGCCAGCCGAGATCGCGGAGTTGCTGGGCAAGAATCCCGCTGCTGTTCGTCAAAACCTGAGCGCAGCCCGCAGGCGCCTGAGGAAATATCTCGCCGAAACCAACGGTGCGGAAATTACCGCAACGGCACACGGGGAGGAGGCCCGATGAGCGGTGACAACGATCCTGCGCGTGACCACGGGGATGAGCAGGAAACCTGGAAGGACCTGTTCGGATCAGTCTTTGACCTGGCCGACGAGGTCACTTCGCGGGTAGGCACGGAAGAAATTGAGGAGCGGCTGCAGCGCGCGCTCCGGAAAGCGGAACCAAAGGTCCCGGCCGGCGCGGTGGTGGCAGCGCCGGAGGCCGTTCCGCCGTCGGCGGCCGTGGCTGCGCGGGGGCCAGCCACGGCCGCGGCCGCTCCGGAGGCGGCCGGAAAGTCCGGAAGCGTCCTGTGCCTGTCGCTCGGAGGACGATCGTTCACTGTGACGCTCGACCGGACGGTGGAGCGGAGCAGCGCCGACTCACACAATCGGACCAGGTGGAGAAAACCCGTCCGGTTGCCGGGTCGGCCCTCCCGGTGGGGATCCGCCGGGCGTCGGGGCAGCTTCTGGCGTGAGCTGGACCCGGCCGGGCAGGAGATGTTCGCCGGACTTGCCTGGGAACAGACCTTTGGCCCCGGGACGGTGCTCATGCGCGAGGGCGAGACGGCCGACCGCATCGTGGTCATCCTCGAAGGCCGGACCGAGGTCTCGGTCCGGGAGGGTGCCGGCCAGCGGGTGGTCGCCCATCGTGGCCCGGGAGACCTGATCGGTGAGGGGGCAGCCCTGCAGGCCCGCATCCGTTCCGCCACGGTGGTCGCGGCCGGCCCGTCCGCGCGCTGGTGATGCGGTCCCAGGACTTCGCCGCGTTCATCAGCGCATACCCCGAAGTCTCGGCCTTCATCGAGAAGCTGATCAGGGACCGGCTGGCCGTGGAACCAAGCGGCCCGGAGGCAGTCCTGTTCCGGCACCCGGGCCACGATGAGGCCCCGCAACCTCCCGGCCGGGAGCCCGATACCAGGGCCGGGGCGAGGTCGACCGTGGTGGCCACCAGCATGCTGGAATTCGGCCGGCTACTCCGCAGCGCCGGGGACCGCCACATCATGCACGAGGCGATGGTCAAGATGACCCGCTCGGCTCTGACCGGCATGAGCGACGGCTGTCGGTTCGAGGCTCGGGACGACGGCATGCTGGTGGTCGTCCCTCCGGCCGTGCCGACGTCGGCCATCATGGCGC
The DNA here is from genome assembly GCA_963828445.1 of uncultured Actinomycetes bacterium. Taxonomy (GTDB): domain Bacteria; phylum Actinomycetota; class Actinomycetes; order Streptosporangiales; family Streptosporangiaceae; genus Bog-532. The sequence continues at coordinate 55,328 of CAWHFP010000007.1, read as the reverse complement.
GTCTCACCGAGACCTTGCCGGCCGCGCTGCGCCTGCACAACCGCCTCTACAACATGTGCGCTCAGATCCAGCTGCGGATCGCGGTCGACACCGGCCCGGTGGAGTGCCTCGACCAGGCGACGGACCAGGGCGGCCTCGGCTGGGCCGGGGAACTGCTGGAGGTCCCAGCCCTGATTGAGGCGATCAGCAGTAGCCGGGCCAACCTGGGGATGATCGTCTCCTCCTCGGTCTACGACACCGCCATCCGTCCGTACGGGGGGCCGGTGGGCTACGAGCCGATCCGCATCGAGGGGCGGGGCCGTCCTGAGCAGGTCTGGATGCAGATGATCGATCCCGTCCCCGACCGGTTAGCGGCGGGCCTGTGACTGGTGAAGGGCTCCGGGCCTAGTCGCGGGGCCGGGGCGGGACCAGGCCGAACTCGCGGTGCAGGCGTCCCCAGAACGCGTCCCGGAGCCACTCCCGGGCCTCCTGGTAGGCGCGCAGCGACAGGCCCAGTTCCTTTTCCGCCTCGACCAGGAGCTCCTTGTCGATGACCGGGGGCAGGATCGGGCCGGGCAGCAGGTCGCGGATGTTGTCGGTGCCCCGGGTCAGCAGCCACTTCTGGGCCACGTGCTCACCGGCCTCCTCGACCCGGACCCGTTCCGGGCCCAGCCGGGGGCCGTGGTCTCGGTGGAGGTCTCCGGGACCGGCGGCGGGCTCGGCGGCTCGACCGGCGGAACCTGGGTGCCGGGCGCGGGCGCGCCCGGCACCGGGAAGGCCAGGTGCGGGGTCTTGCTCGGCGGCCGGGGCGGCGTCCGGTCCCCGAACAACTGCGCCGGGGACGGCACGGCACTGCCGGGGCTCCCGGGCGACTCGTCCGGGGCCGCCGAAGGCTGGCGGGTGAAGTACGGGCGGACGAACGCGGTGTCCAGGACTTCGACGGTGTCGGACTCCCAGACCAGGCGTTCGGCCTGGTTGGTGCCGTAGGGCGGGTCGATGCCCCACAGGTGGACCCGGACCCCGTAGGCCTGGGCCGCCTCGACCGCGGGCACCATGTCCTCGTCCCCGGCCACCAGCACCGCATCGGTGATGGCCCGGTGCCGGGCCAGCGCCTCCATGTCGGCGCGAATCTGGGCGTCCACGCCCTTCTGCTGGCCGCGGGCGTTGAGGTTGCCCAGGCGCAGCTTGACCTGGGGCAGCTGGGCGATGACCCGCTGGTCGATGGTGGGCACCCGGTCCCGGGCCGCGTCGTACCAGTAGACCCGGAGCAGCTCGCCGCGCACCAGTTCGTCGGCATGCTTGCTGATGGCCGAGATGAGCGGGACCGCGTCGACCCGGAAGTCCCGGCGCGAGCTGGTGCCGAGCAGCAGCTCGCCCGCGGCCGCGAAAATGTAGCCCACGTCGACCATCACGGCGTAGCGGGCCAGCAGCGGGACCGGTGCTCCGTATTCGCTCATCTTGATCCGACTCTAGGCCAGGACCCGACGTGGCCGGGCCACCGCCGCGCACCGTGCCAGCATGTGGTCAGGAATCGGAGACTTCGTAACTGGCTGGGTCAAACCTCCGGGTTTGCCAGGCAAAAGCCCAGGTGAAGTCGGGCCAGAGCGTGACGTTGCGGCCGTCGGCGTCCAGGTACCAGCTGCGGCAGCCGCCGGTCTCCCACACCGTTTTCCGCATCTTCCGCCGCAGGGTCCGGTCGTAGGCGGCCTGGGGGCCGGGCCGCACCTCGACCCGGGCCGCGCCCCGTTCCCGCGCGTAGCGCACCGCGCCGGCCACGTACCGGATCTGGGCCTCGATCATGAACACCTGAGAGTTGTGGCCGAGCCCGGTGTTGGGCCCGGTGAGCACGAACAGGTTCGGGAACCCGGGTGCGGTGGTGCCCCGGAACGCGTCCGGTCCCCTTCCCGGTGCGCCGCTGGTCCACTGCTGGGCCAGCGACACCCCGGCCTGGTTCCAGATCCGCTGGGCCACCGGGAAGTCGGCGACGTGGAAGCCGGTGCCGAAGATGATCGTGTCCGTCTCCCGCTCGGTACCGTCCCGGCTGACGATCGACTTGTCCCTGATCTCGGCGATGGCGTCGGTCACCAGCGACACGTTGGGCTGGGTCAGGGCCGGATAGAAGTCGTTGGACAGCAAGATGCGCTTGCAGCCCATCCGGTACGACGGGGTCAGGCGGGCCCGCAGCAGCGGGTCCGGGACCTGCCGGGCCAGGTGCCGGAGGGCGATCTTTTCCGCGGCGCGCATCAGCGCCGGGCGCTTGGTGAACCCCAGCGCGTAGCTCTCCCGGCCCCAGTAGATGCCGGTCCGGGCCGCCTTCTGGGTCAGCGGCAGGTTCCGGAACAGCCACTGCTCGGCCGGGGTGATGGCCCGGTCCCGGCGCGGGATGATCCACGGCGGCGTGCGCTGGTACAGGTCGAGCCGCCCGGCCTGGGGCTGGATCCGGGGCACGAACTGGATGGCCGAGGCCCCGGTGCCGATGACCGCGACCTTGCGGCCGGTCAGGTCGTGCTGGTGGTCCCAGGTCGCGGAGTGGAACACCGTGCCCGCGAAGTTCTCCAGCCCGGGCAGGTCCGGGATCATCGGGTCGGCCAGCGGCCCGGCCGCGCTGACCAGGAACCGGGCCGTCAGCGGGCGGCGACCCCGGATGTCCAGGTGCCACAGGCAGCCGGCCGCGTCCCAGCGGGCGGCGGTGACCTCGTGGCCGAACCGGATGTGCCCGGTCACCCCCTCGGTGGCCGCGACCCGGTTCAGGTAGGCCCAGATCTCCGGCTGCGGGGAGAAGCTCCGGGACCAGCCGGGATTCGGCGCGAACGAGAAGCAGTACAGGTGCGAGGGCACGTCACAGGCCGCGCCGGGGTAGGAGTTGTCCCGCCAGGTGCCGCCCACCGCCTCGTCGCGTTCCAGCACCACCAGGTCGTGCACGCCGGCCCGCTTGAGCCGGGCGGCCATCCCGATCCCGCCGAAGCCGGAGCCGATGATGGCCACGCTGAAGTCGGGCATCACGCGGCGGCTCCCGGGCCCGCCGGGCCGATCAGGCCGGCCTTGCGCCAGATGCGGCGGCTCAGCCGGGACGACATCAGGCCGGCCGCGGTGAACGTCTCCACCGCCTGCCGGGCGAACCAGGTCTTGGACTCCCGCCAGTGCGGGTTGGCCGCCGCCACCTTCTGGGCCTGCTTGGGGTCGAGGCCGACCTTGGCGTAGCAGCCGGGGTGGATCAGTCGTTCGGTGGCGTGCAGCGCCACCAGGGCCAGCGCCAGCCGGCTGTAGGCGCGGGTCAGGGCCCGGCGCTTGGGCCAGTCCCGGATCAGTTCCTCGCGCGCGTAGCGCATGTGCCGGGCTTCCTCGGTGACGTGCAGCCGGGCCACCGCCCGGGTCAGCGGCTCGAGGTCCTCGTCGACCATGATCTCGCGCTGCATCTGGTCCAGCAGTTCCTCCACGAACAGCGCGGCGCTGAACGTGAGCGGCCCGTTGGAGGTGGTCTTGAAGAACCGGCCCAGGAACCGGCCCACCCGGTCCAGCGGGTAGTAGGGCGCGCCCATCCTGGTCACGAACCGGGCGAACATCACCGAGTGGCGGCATTCGTCGCCGATCTCGGTGTACGAGTACTGCACGTGGTTGGTGGTCGGGTCCCGGTCGTAGGCGTGCCGGATCAGCATCTGCATGAGGATGGCCTCGAACCAGATGCCCACGCAGGCGACGCTGGCCACCTCCTGGCGGGACAGCTCCTTGCGCTGGGCCTCGGTGAGCTGGTCCCACAGCTCGGTCCCGTACAGCGACACCCGGTGGGGCGGGATCGCGTACCGGTCGGGGTCGACCGGCGTCTCCCAGTCGATCGTGGTCAGCGGGTCGTAGGACGCCTTGGCCGAGGAGCGCAGCAGGCGCCCGGCGATGTCCTCGCGGTCGGTGACGCGCAGCGAGGCTGTACTCATGCGGAAAGCTCCTTCTGGTACCGGTCGCGCAGGCCAGCAGCCAGCGCGGCCCCGGAGAACTGGTCGTGGCGGGCCAGCCGGCCGACCCGGGCGCTGACCGCCCGGTCCAGCAGACCGGGCGCGTGCCGGGCCAGCCGCCGGGCGCCCTGGCCGGGCCCGGTCGAGGCCACGTCCCGTGGTGGCCGGTCGGCGGCGGCGGCCGCGACCGCGGTCAGCACGGTGTCCCGGACCTGCTCGGCCGGGACCAGGCCGTCCAGCGACACCCCGGCCGCGCGGGACCGGTCGTGGATCGGGGTGTCCACGTAACCGGGGTAGACCGTGGTCACGTCCAGATGGGTGCCGTACTCCAGCCGCAACACGTCGGCGTACGCGGTCAGGGCCCGCTTGGACACGGTGTAGGCCGCCGTGAACGGCATGGTCACCCCGGCCAGCAGGGACGCGGTGATGATGACCCGGGGCCGGCTGGAGACCAGCAGCGCTGGCAAGGCGGCCGCCGTCACCCGCCAGGGGCCGAGCAGGTTGACGTCGAGGGCTTCCCGGACCTCGGCGTCCGGAGCGCGGCCCACGTCGACCGCGGGCCCGACCCCCGCGTAGTGGATCAGAATGTCGAGGCCGCCGCCCAGCCGCTCGATGGCGTCGCCGACCGCGGTCGTGACCTGCTCCGCACTGGTGACGTCGCAGGCCAGCACGTCGGGGCCGGGGACCCGGTCCAGCCCCAGCGCACCGGCGCCCAGGAACTTGAGCACCCGCAGGGTCGCCGACCCGAACGCGCCCGAGGCGCCGGTGACGATGGCGGTCTTGCCGGCCAGAGACTGGCTCTCGGCCAGCCCCCTCAGGGTCTTGCGGGTCACGGGACTCCCTTCACCAACCCGGCCCCCTCACCAAACATTACAATGGACATTGTCTCAATGCAACGAGTAAGTGTCCACCCTGCGTAAGGTTGTCTCATGGCCGAATACCGGATCGACGAGCTGGCCCGGCTGGCTGGCGCCACCGTGCGCAACATCCGGGTGTACCAGGACCGCGGCCTGCTGCCGCCGCCGCGCCGCGACGGCCGGGTCGGCATCTACACCGACGCCCACCTGGCCCGGCTGCGCCTGATCGGCCAGTTGCTCAAGCGCGGCTACACCTTCGCCACCATCAGCGAGCTGCTGAGCGTGTGGGAACGTGGCGGCGACATCGCCGAGATCCTCGACCTGGAGTCCGCCGTCGGCCTGCCCTGGTCCGACGAGGTTCCGGCCTACGTGACCGCGGCCCGGCTGGGTGAGTTGTTCGGCGACCAGTCCACTCCGGCCAATATCGCGCGGTCCGTGGAGCTGGGCCTGCTGGAGCCGGATGGCGCCCGCTACCGGGTGCCGAGCCCGCGGCTGCTGAACGCGGGCGCCGAGCTGGTGGCGGCGGGCATGCCGCTGCCCGCCGTGCTCGACCTGGCCGAACGGCTGCGGGCCCAGGTCGACGTGGCCGCCCAGGACCTGGCCGGGACCGTGACCCGGTACGTGCTGGCCGGCCGGGTCCAGGATGGCCTGCTGCAGGGCCAGGACATCGCCGAAGTGGCCGCGATCACCCGCCGGCTCCGCCCGCTGGCCCAGACCGCGGTGGACGCAATGCTGGCCCAGGCCATGTCGCAGCACGTCCCCGAGGCCCTGGGTGACCACTTCGCCCGCGTCCTCGACCACCTGGAACGCGACAAATCGGCCTCACCCAGCTAACGACGCGGTCCCGCCGCCCACGGTGCGCTGGGCCGTGAGGCCTGGCGCAGCAATTAACACAGCTAATACATAGTCTGACCTTCCATTTTTTCGAATGTCGTTTATCTGTGCCCGGATAAACACACACGGATAAATTATGTGGCCGTGGCTCTATCCTATTCTGCTCCGATTCGATAGTATGTTCGCAATAATTCATCAGCGGGCGTATGGGGCGGTGAGAAATGAGGACACCGGACATTGCGGCGAGCGGCGGTCGTGATTTCTCCTCGCGACCAGGGTGGCGATTCAGCCTTATGGCCGGCGCCCCATCGGCCGAGTCCGCCTGCCCGCCCGAATATGCGAACGTTCCTATCCAGGAACTGTTTGACCAAGTGGACACCGAGCGGAAGCTCCGTGCCACTGCCGCCATGGGCGAGACCCTGGCCGCGGGATTCATGTCCCGTGCCGTCGCGGACCCGCCGTCATCCGGTTCAGGGTTTGAGTCCGGCGCCGTGCTGGACACGAGCGCACCCAGCGGTTCGCTGGCCGGGCTGACTGATGCCGCCACCCGGGATGGACGGCTGACCGAGCTGGACGATGACGAACTGATTGGCGTGCTGCGGGCCTGGCAGCGGCTGGAGTCCTGGTGTGCTTCCGGCCTGCTGACCGCGGTCGCGGAACTGGCCCGTCGGCGTCCCGCCGACCGGACTCCGCCCGCCGCCTCCGGGGATTTCCCGGCCCAGCTGAGCGAGTTCATCTCCGATGAGCTCGCGGCGGCCCTGACCCTGACCGGCCGCGCCGCCGACGCCTGCCAGGAGCTGGCCCTGGACCTGGCCACCCGGCTGTCCGGCACCGCCCGGGCCCTGGAACAAGGCCTCATCGATCGCGCCAAGGCCCGCTTGATCGCCGAGTCCACCCGCGTCCTGACCAATGAGCAGGCCCGGGCCGTCGAAGCGCAGATCCTGACTCGGGCCGGGCAGCAGACGACCGGGCAGCTGCGCGCGGCCGTGACCCGCGCGGTGCTGGCCGCCGATCCGGAGGCTGCGGCCCGGCGGCGTGAGCAGGCCCAGAAAGATCCGCGAGTGCGCCGCTGGCCCGAGGACGCTGGCACCGCCGCGCTGGCCGGCTACGGCCTGCCTCCTGCCGACGTGCTGGCCGCCGACCAGCGCCTCACCGACCAGGCCCGGGTCCTCCGCCAGGCCGGCCTCCCCGGTTCGCTGGAAGAACTCCGCGCCCGCGCCTACCTCGATGCCCTGCTCGGCCAGGACTCCACACCAGGCCAGGACCCGGCTCCCGCCCAAGGCCCGCCCCCGCTGGCCGCTCGGGTCACGCTGACCGTGCCACTGGCCACTCACCTGGGGCTGGGCCATCAGCCCGGCCACGTGGCCGGCTACGGCCCGGTCGACCCCGAGCTGGCCCGGGAACTGGCCACGCTGGCGGCCGGGCACCCGGCCAGCCGCTTCTGCGTGACCGTCACCGGCGGGGGCAGGGAAGCCATCGGGCACGGCTGCATCCCCGGACGCCCACCCAGCTTCACCCAACCCGGGCCCGACGGCCTCGCCATCACCATCAGCCCCCTGGCCCGGGGTAGCTGCGATCACCGGCACCGCGAGCCGGGTTATCAGCCCAGCCGCTTCCTCCGGCACCTCATCATGGCTCGCACGCCAACCTGTACCGGGCCCGGTTGCGGCCAGCCCGCCGCGCGCTGCGACCTGGACCATACGACGCCGTACGATCAGGACGGCCCGACCTGCGAATGCAACCTGGGACCGCTGTGCCGTCACCACCATCGCTGTAAACAGGCTCAGGGCTGGCGGCTCACCCAACCCAGTCCCGGTGTCATGTGCTGGATCACCCCGGCCGGACGGCGCTACTTCACCAGGCCCTAGCGGGCGGCCCAGGTCCGGCGGGTCGCGTGTCGGCCACCAGGCCACTACGCTTTCCGGGAACCTCGACAGGACAAAGTCCCTGGAAGGTGACTCCGATGCACAATACGCGCCGGGCCGCGGTCGAGATCACGTTCCAGAACGCGACCAAACGGTATCCAGGCCAGGATGCCCCCGCCCTCCGCGACCTCTCGCTGACCGTCCCCGCCGGTGAGATCTGCTGCCTGGTCGGCCCCTCGGGAGGCGGCAAGACCACCGCGATGAAGCTGGTCAACCGGCTCATCGAGCTGACCGACGGTGACATCCTCATCGGCGGCCGCAGTGTCCGGTCGGTGGACACGATCACCCTGCGCCGGGACATCGGTTACGTGATCCAGCAGATCGGCCTGTTTCCGCACATGACGATCGCCGGCAACATGATGGTGGTCCCCAAACTGCTGGGCTGGGACAAGGACCGGATGCAGGGCCGCGTCGAGGAGCTACTGGACCTGGTTCGCCTGGACCGCTCGTTCGCGACGCGGTACCCAACCCAGCTCTCCGGCGGGCAGCAGCAGCGGGTGGGCCTCGCCCGCGCGCTCGCCGTCGACCCCCCGGTGATGTTGATGGACGAGCCGTTCGGTGCCCTGGACCCCATCACCCGGGCCGAGATCCAGGATGAATTCCTCGGCCTGCAGGCTCGGGTGGGCAAGACGGTCATCTTCGTCACCCATGACATCGACGAGGCCATCAAGATGGGGGACCGCATCGCTGTCCTGCGTCAAGGTGGGGTGCTGGCGCAGTACGCGCCGGCCGACGAACTGCTCGCGCACCCGGCCGACGATTACGTCGCCGATTTCCTCGGCGCCGACCGGGGGCTCAAACGGCTGGCGCTGCGCCAGGTCGGCGAGCTGATGGGCCGCCCCGGCGCGGACGCTCGGCCCGCCCCGGGGCGTACCGACCCGGCGCTTACCGACCCGGCGCTGCCGCGGGTACCCAAGGCCACCACGTTCCGCGTCGCGCTGTCGGCGCTGTTCGCCAGCGGCGCGGACGCGGTCGTCGTGACCGGCGATGACGGGACCGCCCTCGGCACGGTCACGCTCGATCAGCTCCGTTCCGCCGCGCGGGCCGACGGGGCGGAGCCGGCCCCGGTCGGCGGCCCGGTCGGCGGCCCGGTCGGCGGCCCGATCGGCGGCGGAGAGCAGCCGTGACCCCGCTGGCCGGCGGCGGCCCGGTCATTCCCACCTTCGGCGGATCGAGCTGCAAGAACAGCGCCACCTTCTGCGTCGGGTGGTTCACCTCGAACTGGGGCTCGCTGCTGCAACCCGCGCTGATCCAGCACATCTACATGACCGTGATCGCGGTCGTCATCGGCCTGGCCGTCTCGCTGGCGGCGGGGCTGTACGCCTACCGGCGCGGCTGGTTCGAGAGCGGCTTCATCGCGTTCGCCACGTTCGTCTACACGATCCCGTCGCTGGCCCTGTTCCTGCTGTTCGTGCCCCTCACCGGGCTCAGCCTCACGACGATCGAGATCGGCCTGGTCGGGTACACCTTCCTGCTGCTGTTCCGCAACATCGTGACCGGCCTGCACGCCACGCCAACGGAGGCCACCGCGGCGGCGGAGGGCATGGGGATGACGCCCCGTCAGATCCTGCTGCGGGTCAATCTGCCGCTGGCGATCCCCTCGATCATGGCCGGGGTCCGGGTCGCCACCGTCACCGTGATCGCACTGGCGGCCATTGCCGCCGACGTCACCTCGCTCGGGCTCGGCAAGCCGATCTTCGACGCGATCCAGAGTGGGTTCACCACCGAGCTGGTCGCGCCCAGCCTGCTGCTGATCGTGCTCGCCCTGATCGCCGACACGCTGCTGGTGCTGGTGCAGCGGGCCATCACCCCGTGGGTACGGGCGGCGAGGAACTGATGCACACGTTGGCGCAGATTGGTGACTTCTTCCGGGCCCACCCGGGCATGCTGCTCTCGGAGACGGCCAATCAGGCCGAGCTGTGCGTGGTGGCGCTGGCGGTGGCGTTCGTGATCGCGTTCCCCATCGGCGTGGTCGTCGGCCATTTGCACCGGTGGTCGTTCCTCGCCATCAACGGCGGGAACGTGCTGCGCTCGCTGCCGACGCTGGCCGTGATCGCACTCGGTATCGCGCTGTACGGCGGCGGCTACGTCAACATCCTCGTCGCGCTGGTCGTTCTGGTGATCCCGCTCATCCTCACCAACAGCTACGTGGCCGTGGACGGCGTCGATCCCGGCATGGTGGAAGCCGCCCGCGGCATGGGCCTGACCTGGTGGCAGATCATTGTCCGGGTCGAGGTGCCCAACGCGGTGCCACTGGTGATGGCGGGGGTCCGCACCGCCTCGGTCTACGTGATCGCCGGTGCCTACGTCGGTGCGTTCGCCGGCTACGACGGCACCCTCGGGGACATCATCACCAACCAGGGCAGCTACAAGTTGGCGGGCGTGCTGGCCGCGACCGCAGTGTCGATCGTGCTGGCCGTGATCGGCGAATTGATCTTCGCTGGCTTGCAGCGGCTGCTGGTGCCGAAGGGGCTCAGGATCAGTGCGGGCCGACGCGGCCGGGTAGCGGCCGAAACCGCGGTGGTTCCGGAAACCGCGGCCGGGTAATGGGAAACCAGCCGATTCGGGGCAAGTTGGAGGCCATCAGGCACACGAAGAGAACGGATCAGGCCAGCAACCGGGACCCAGGAACCAGGAAGAGGAGCAACCATGCGCAGCACTGTCAGCGCGAGAGCCAACGGTGATCGTCTTCGCCGCGGCGGTGGGATAGCGGCCACGCTGGCCACGGTGGCCGTGGCCGCCACCGCCTGCGGCAGCTCCGGGCCGTCTCCGGCCAGCTCCTCAAGCGCCTCGTCGTCCAGCTCCTCGTCCGCCTCAGCCGGCGGCGGCGCCAAGCTGCCCGCGGGCCAGCCGGGGAAGGGCAAGCCGTCGATCACGCTCGGCGACAAGAACTTCGCCGAAGAGTACCTTCTCGGCGCGCTCTACCAGCAGGCCCTGCAGGCCAAGGGCTTCACGGTCACCCTGAAGGGCAACATCGGCGGTTCGGAGATCATCGACACCGCGTTCAAGTCGAACCAGATCCAGCTCTACCCGGAGTACACCGGCGAGATCGTCTCGACGGTCGCGGGCAAGCCGCTGCCGACGTCGGCGGCCGCCACCTATTCCGAGGCCAAATCCTTCGAGCAGGCCAGCCGGTCCGGCACGATCCTCACCGCGACCCCGTTCTACGACAAGAACGTCATCATCGTGAAGACCGCGTTCGCCCAGCAGCACCACCTGACCTCGATCGCTGACCTGGCCAACGTCGGCGCCCATGGCAAGGGCGTGACGGTGGGCGGGCCGCCGGAGGACCGTACCCGGTACGAGGGCCTGGTCGGTATGCAGAAGGCGTACGGCCTGACCGGCGTGGCTTACAAGGGCTACGCGATCGGTGCCTACTACACGGCGCTGAACCAGGGGTCGATCAACGCCGTGCTGGGCGGCAGCACCGACGCCCAGCTCTCCAGCAAGTCGCTGACGGTACTGAACGACCCCAAGGCCATCTTCGGATTCCAGTACGTCGTGCCGGTGGTGAAGCAGTCACTGCTGAAGTCCGAAGGGCCTGCCTTCGCGCAGACCCTCAACTGGGTCGACTCGCTGCTGACCCTCCAGGCGGTCCGGGCCATGGACTCGGCGGTGGAAAACAGCCACGACAATCCGGCCACCGTGGCCAAGCAATTCCTGTCCGCCAACGGCCTCAGCTGACCGCGCTCCCGCGCTCAGTTCTCAGCGGTCATCGCCCTGAAGCCTGGCCAGGGTGAGCACGTTGCCGCCGATGCCCCAGCCGCCGTCCGGGACCTCCTCGACCAGGACCATGGTGTTGGCCCGGGCCCGCTCGCCGTAGAGCTCGGCGTACAGGTCGGTGGTGCGGTGGACGATGGTTTCCTTCTGCTCGGCGGTCAGCGTGCCCGCGGGCACCTTGAAGTTGGCGAACGGCATGATCTTTCTCCTTGGTGTCTGGCGGCAGGGCGGCGATGCGCAAGAGCCACGGGCTCGCGCGCTCAGGTGCCGGGCTTACTTCCCGTGCGGGTCGGTGGCGTTCAGCGTCGCGACCACCTGGTCGTAGTCGCCGCGGGCCTCGCCGTAGCGCAGGAACTTGACCCGCTCGACCTGGATCTCCTTGGCGGCGGGCTCGGACGCCAGCAGCCCCACGGCCTCGCTGATGAACTCGTCCAGCGGCATGGCCTGCTCGTTGGTCTCCTGGCCCGGCATCAGCTCGGTGCGGACCGACGGCGGCTCGAGCTCGATGATCTGCACGTTGGTGTCGGCGTACTGCAACCGGATCGCCTCACTCAGCATGTGGATCCCGGCCTTGGCCGCGCTGTAGCTGGGGGTGACGGCCAGCGGGGTGAAGGCCAGGCCGGAGGACACGGTGACGATGGTGGCGGCCGGCTGGGCCTCGAGGTGCTCGATGAACGCGGCGATCAGCCGGATCGGGCCCAGCAGGTTGCTGGTGATCACCGTTTCGGCGGAGGCCAGGAAGCCCTCGGGCTTGTGCCAGTCCTCGGCCTGCATGATGCCGGCCATCGGGATCAGCACGTTCAGGTCCGGGTGCCGGGCCAGCACCTGCTCGGCCGCGGCCGCGATGCTGGCCGGGTCGGTGGTGTCGATGACCACGGAGTCCAGGCCGGGGTGTTCGGCGGTGATCTGCTCGAGCCGGTCGGTGCGGCGGCCGCCGACGATGACGGTGTTCCCCCGGGCCTGCAGGGCCAGGGCCAGCGCGAGGCCGATGCCACTGGTCGAGCCGGGGATGAAGATGGTGTTCCCGGAGATGTTCATGGCTCCAGCCTGGGCCGCGCGGCCGGGCGGGGGCAGAGAGCGGTTATCGGGGGACCGGGGATCCCTGGTTGCCGCTCCGACCCGGCCGGATAATGGCCTCATGGACCGAGCAGAACTGGCCGGTTTTTTGCGGCACCGCCGCGAAGCCCTGCAGCCCGCCGACGTCGGGCTGCCCGCTGGTGTCCGCCGTCGGGCGCCCGGGCTGCGGCGCGAAGAGGTCGCCCAGCTGGCGCTGATGTCCACGGACTACTACACCCGGCTGGAGCAGCGGCGCGGCCCGCAGCCCAGCGCGCAGATGCTGGCCTCGCTGGCCCGGGCGCTCCGGCTGACCAGCGACGAGCGCGACTATCTGTTCCGGGTCGCCGGGCACAACCCGCCCGCCGCCGTCACCGCGGCCAGCCACGTGGCCCCGGCGCTCATGCGGGTGCTGGACCGGCTGGACGACACCCCGGCCATGATCCTTTCCAGCCTGGGCGAGACCCTGGTCCAGAACCGCATGGCGGTGGCCTTGCTCGGTGACCGGTCCCGGCACACCGGCCTGGCCCGCAGTGAGATCTACCGCTGGTTCACCGACCCGGCCGAGCGGCTGATCTACCCCGAGGACGACCGGCCCCGCCAGAGCCGGGCCCAGGTGGCCAACTTGCGCGCGGCCTACGGCCTGATGGGCCCACGGTCCGCAGCCGGCGACCTGGTCCGGGCCCTGCAGAAGGCCAGCCCGGAGTTCGCCGCCCTGTGGGACCGGCACGAGGTGGCCCAGCGCTTCGCCGACCACAAGATCCTGGTGCACCCCGAGCTGGGCCCGATCGAGCTGGACTGCCAGGCGCTGTTTACCGAGGATCAGTCCCAGCTCCTGCTGGTCCTGACCGCCCCGCCGCACACCGAGGGCTACGAGAAGCTCGAGCTGCTGTCGGTTCTGGGCCAGCAGCAGTTCGCCTAGCCTGTGCCTGGGCCTCGGCCTTGGCCTGAAGAAGATTCTGTCCTGCGGCGGAGTAGGGGTGAACACTGTCCCCCGAAAGGACCGCAATTGACTGGACATCCTGGATGACCGCCTTGACACGGGTGGGCAAGCCCGGGCCTGGGCCCACCCCCGGCCCGCCCGCCCCCGGCCCGCACGCGGCCGCCGCGGCGGACGCGGCCGTGGTGGCGGAGTCGCTGCACCACCCGGAACGCTTCGCGGCCATCTACGACCGGTACTTCGCCGAGATCTACCGGTACGTGGCCGGGCGGCTGGGGCCGGACGTGGCCGACGATCTGGCCGCCGAGACGTTCACCGACGCCTTCCGCAAGCGAGCCCAGTTCCAGCCGAGCCGGGGCGCGCTGCGGCCCTGGCTGTACGGGATCGCCACCAACCTGGTGGCCCGGCATCGGCGGCTGGAAGCCCGGCGCCTGAGCGCCCTGGCCCGTGCGGACCGCCGGGCCACCGCCGAAGCCGACGACCTGGCCGACCTGGCCGACCAGGCTGCGGCCCGGGTCAGCGCCCAGCAGCTGCGCAAACCGCTGGCCCAGGCCCTGGCCCAGCTGCCGGACCACGACCGGGACGTGCTGCTGCTGGTCTCGCTGGCCGACCTCAGCTACGAGGAGGTCGCGGCGGCCCTGGGCATCCCGCCCGGCACGGTCGGCTCCCGGCTTAACCGGGCCCGCCGCAAGGTCCGCACCGCCTCCCCTCCATCCCCCCTCGATCGCACCGCACCTGAGGAGACACCATGACGATCACTGATCCGGAAGACGCGGTGCGTGCGCTACTGACCGAAGCGCCCCCGGCCGCGGCCACCACCCAGCAGGGCCGCGACCGCTTGCTGGCCCTGGCCACCCAGGCCGAGACCAACCCCGCCAGCACCGTCTCGGCCATCTCGCGCCGCCGTCGGCGTCGGGCCCTCACCATCGGCCTGCCCGTCACCGCGGCCGCCGCGGCCGTCACCGCTATCGCGCTCGTCGCCGCCAGCAGCGGTACCGGGGCCGGTCCCGCTCAGCCCGGGACCGCGCACGCCGGCGGCCGCGCGCCGAGCACCGGCGCCACGTCGGTCAAGGCCAAGCTGCTGGCCGCGATCGGCGCCGCTTCCGGCCAGCTGCTCTACGTCCACTCGACCGAAACCGTGGCGGGGGAGCGCTCCACCGAGAACATCTGGCTGTCACCGTGGGAGGCCAGGCCGGGCCAGACCCAGCGCATGCGGCTGGAAAGCCGCGGGCGACCAGGACGTCGAAATGATCTACACGATGCCCGCCGGCGGTGGGACCAGCGGCGCGCTGACCACCAAGGGCAAGGGCGCGGTCGAAGGCCGCCTCATCGACGTCGAGACCCGCCTCGGGACCTGGTCCGACCAGACCCGGACCTCGGTCACAACCGGCTCACCGGTGGAAACCGCGGCCCAGCTGCGCCAGGAGATCGCGTCGGCCAGCTTAAGGTGGTGGCGCACACCGAACTGGCCAGCCAGCCGGTGCTGGAGTTGCGGCACACGTTCGACAGCCCGCCCGGCAGCGGTCCGTGGACCCGGACCCTGTGGGTCAGCGACCGGACGTACCTGCCGGTCCGCGCTCTGTCCAGCTTCACCGAGGGCACCAGGGCCCAGGGCTTCACGACCGACATCATCGCGGTCAGCTACAAGTTCCTGCCCGCCACCCCGGCCAACCTGGCCCTGCTCAAGCCGGTCATCCCGGCCGGCTTCACCCAGACCGCCAAGCCGCCGAGCTACCCGCACGGCTGAACCAGCCACCGCTACGGCTAGAGATCCACGGTGGCCCGCACCCGGCCGCCCCGTCCGGTCACGATGACCTCCAGGGCGGTGGCGGCCGGGTCCAGGGGCGGTACCAGCGTCACGTCCATCACCACGACCTGCCGGGTCACGCTCTGCCAGTGCAGCCGACCCACGTGCCAGCGGCCGGTGTCGCCCCGGGCCCACCAGCTGAACCGCGGCTCCGGCGCGGGGTCATTGCTGGGCGACCAGCCCCAGGCCAGCAAGCGCAGGGTGGCGGACTCCGCCGTCGACACCAGCCCAGCCACCGCGAACCGAACGCCATCCAGCACGGGCAGCACAGCTGTGGTAGCCCAAGCCCGATCCGGACCGTCCTGCCGGCGCCGGCCGGCCAGCACGTCCGCCCAGGCCGGCACTCGTCCGGCCCCGCACGGTCGCCCCGGGCCCGCCCGGGCCAGCTCCGTGTCGTCATCTCCGAGGCGCGCGGTCAGGGCTGTGTACCGGCGGATCGCGGGCGAGCCGACCGCCAACAGCCCGGCCGCCTAGACAGCATCGGCCATGACAATGGCCTCGGCGCCGGTACCGGACGTCGGGGCTGGGCCACGCTCTGGCCCAGAGCAGGCTGGCCGCCAGCGCATCCAGCACCTGCTCTGCCCGCTCCTCAGCCGCATTCGGCACAAGGGCATCGGCGGTCACACCGGCATCCCTCGCCCGCATCGGCCCCGGCTTCGATTTCGACCCAGATGGCGACTGACCCGTCGACGGTCGCGACGTCCAGCCGGGTCAGGGTCGCGGCGTCGGCGGGCAGCAGCACCGCCAGGCACCACCAGGTCCCGTCGCACGTGCCGCCACCGTCGATCTCGCCTGGGTAGCGGCGGTCATCATCGACGGTGAAGGTCAGGCCCAGGTCGGACAGGCTGTACGGTCCGAACGGCCCGATCGGGACCTGGTCCCGGAGTGGGCGCCGATCCGGGCTGATCCGGCCCGCTACCGTGACGGTCAGACCGCGCCCCGGTGCCGCCGCCACGGTGAGCAGGTGCAGGATCTCGCCGGGCCGGCCGCTGGGCATGGTGGCCCCGACCGGCTTGATCCGCAGTTCGCCGTCGGGATGACCGGGCGGGCCGGGCCGCCGCTCCCGCCCGTGGATAGGGGACGCCGTGCAGCGAGGGCCGAGCCGCTGCTCACGGACCCTGCGCGGTTGAGAGACGTTCAGCACTTTCTGGGCTGTGGTCTCCTCGACCGCCCCAAGAAAGGCCAGCACATCGCCGGCCGCCTCCACCCGGGCTGGCCCGCGCAGTGTGCAGCTGGCCGAGCACTTCATCGGCGGTTTCCTCGCCGATCGGCCGGCCCCAGCGGCGACGAGCACATCGGCCGCCGGCTCGGAGCCCGGGCTTCCCGCGCCCTGCGCGCAACTCAACCTCGGCCAGCCGCCGCAGGTGCCGCGCCAGCCGTCTCGGCCTCCCTCGCCAGCGCTCACGACCTGGCCGCCCAGCCCAAACCTACAAGCGGGATGTTGCCGTGCTTCTTGGGCGGCATGGTCTGCCGCTTGGTCCGCAGCGAGCGCAGGGCCCGGGTGATCTCGGCCCGGGTCTCGGACGGCTTGATGACCGCGTCCAGGTAGCCGCGTTCGGCCGCGATGTACGGGTTGGCCAGGGTGTCCTCGTACTCGGTGACCCGGCGGGCCCGCACCGCGTCCGGGTCGTCGGCGGCGGCCAGTTCCCGCCGGTACAAGATGTTGACCGCGCCCTGGGCGCCCATGACCGCGATCTGCGCCGTGGGCCAGGCCAGGTTGATGTCCCCGCCCAGGTGCTTGGACCCCATCACGTCGTACGCCCCGCCGTAGGCCTTGCGGGTGATGACCGTGACCTTGGGCACGGTGGCCTCGGAGTAGGCGTAGATCAGCTTGGCCCCGTGCCGGATGATGCCGTTCCACTCCTGGTCGGTGCCGGGCAGGAAGCCGGGCACGTCCACGAACGTCACGACCGGGACCGAGAAGGCGTCGCAGGTCCGGACGAACCGGGCCGCCTTGTCGGAGGCGTTGATGTCCAGCGCGCCCGCGAAGTGCATGGGCTGGTTGGCCACCACGCCCACCGAGGCGCCCGCGACCCGGCCGAACCCCACGATGATGTTGCTCGCGAACCCGGCGTGCACCTCCAGGAATTCCTCGTCGTCGAGCACGCTGGCGATGACCGTGTGCATGTCGTAGGGCTGGTTGGGGGAGTCCGGGATCAGCGTGTCCAGCTCCAGGTCGGCCGGGGTGATCTCCTCGGCCGCCACCGGATCGGCCGGGGCGTCCACCACCGGTGGCTCCTCCAGGTTGTTGGAGGGCAGGTAGGACAGCAGCTCACGGGCGAAGTCGAAGCAGTCGTCCTCGTCCCGGGCCTGGTAGTGGGCCACCCCGGACTTGACCGCGTGGGCGTGGGCCCCGCCCAGCTCCTCGAACGTGACCTCCTCGCCGGTCACCGTCTTGATCACGTCGGGGCCGGTGATGAACATGTGCGAGGTGCCGTCGACCATCAGCGTGAAGTCGGTGATGGCCGGGGAGTAGACCGCGCCGCCCGCGGCCGGCCCCATGATCAGCGAGAT
The DNA here is from genome assembly GCA_963828445.1 of uncultured Actinomycetes bacterium. GTDB lineage: Bacteria > Actinomycetota > Actinomycetes > Streptosporangiales > Streptosporangiaceae > Bog-532. The sequence goes on along the minus strand of CAWHFP010000007.1, from coordinate 37,752 downwards.
CTGCGGGACGACGCCGGACGCGATCGTGTTGCGGTAGAAGATCTCCGCGAACAGGCCCAGCGCGACCACGCCTTCCTGGATGCGGGCGCCGCCGCCGTCGTTGATGCCGATGATCGGGCAGCCGACCTTGAGCGCGTGGTCCATGACCTTGACGATCTTGGTCCCGTAGACCTCGCCCAGCGACCCGCCGAACACCGTGAAGTCCTGGCTGAACACGCAGACCTGGCGGCCGTCGATGGTGCCGTGCCCGGTGATCACGCCGTCCCCGTAGGGGCGGTTGGCCTCGATGCCGAAGTCGGTGGCCCGGTGCCGGGCGAACTCGTCGAACTCCACGAACGAGCCGGGGTCCAGCAGCCGCTCGACCCGTTCCCGCGCGGTCAGCTTGCCCCGGCTGTGCTGCTTCTCGACCGCCTGCTCGGACCCGGCGTGCACGGCCTGCTCGCGGCGGCGTTCCAGGTCGGCGAGTTTGCCCGCGGTCGTGTGCAGGTCGGCGGCTTCCGAGGCGGGCTCGGGGACATCAGCGACATCACTGGTCATGGGGGTAAGGGTAGCGGGAGTGGTCCAGACCCTTTCGCTACGCTTGCCGCGTGAGCGCAGATCCCGCCAGCCCGACCGTTCCCGAGCCGATCAGCCGGGACTTTGACCGGCACCAGATGCCCGAGCCGATGCGGCACGACGTCCGGCTGCTGGGCAGCCTGCTGGGCGACGTGCTCCGTGACGCCGGCGGCCAGGATCTCCTGGATGACGTGGAAAGACTCCGGCACGCGGTGATCGAGGTGCGCCGCGATCCCCAGAGCCGCGACCCCGGGGCCAGTTCGCTGGACGACATCGCGGCCATGGTGGCGGCCTGGCCGCTGGACCGGGCCGAGCAGGTGGCCAGTGCCTTCACCGTCTACTTTCACCTGGCCAACCTGGCCGAGGAACACCAGCGGATCCGGACCCTGCGCGAGCGGGACAACGGCGACCGGCCGCTGTCGGAATCGCTGGCCGCCACCGTGACCGAAATCCGCGCCGAGCAGGGCGAGGACCGGCTGGGCGAGCTGCTGGACGGGCTGCGCGTGCACCCGGTGTTCACCGCCCACCCGACCGAGGCCCGCCGCCGCGCGGTGGTCGCCTCGCTGCGCCGCATCTCGGGGCTGACCGACGCGCTCGACGACCCGCGGACCGCGGCCACCGACCGGGCCGAGACCCTGCGCGAGCTGCACGAGCAGATCGACGTGCTGTGGCGGACCTCCCAGCTGCGGGTCAAGGCCATGGACCCGATCGACGAGGTCCGCACGGTGATGACCGCGTTCGACGAGACCCTGTTCCGGGTGGTCCCGGCCCTGTACCGGTCCATGGACCACGCGGTGGCGGGCGACGAGGCAGGCCGGATCCCGACCGAGGTCCCGGCCTTCCTGCGCTTCGGCAGCTGGGTCGGGGCCGACCGGGACGGCAACCCGTTCGTCACCGCCCGGGTCACCCGCGAGGCCGCCACCATCCAGGCCGAGCACGTGCTGCGGGCGCTGGAGCGGGCCACCGACCGGATCGGCCGGTCGCTCACCCTGTACGAGAGCGGCACCCCGGCGTCCGCGGCCCTGCACCGGGCCCTGGACGTGGCCGAAGCCGCCCACCCCGAGCTGATCGGTGAGATCACGGCCCGGTCGCCGCAGGAGCCCTACCGGACCTACCTGCTGTACGCGGCGGCCCGGCTGGACGCGACCCGGGTCCGCAACGCCGACCTGGCCTACACCGGCCCGGAAGAATTCCTGGCCGATCTGCGCCTGGTCCAGGACTCGCTGGCCGCCAGCGGGGCCCGCCAGCAGGCCTACGGGGAGCTGCAGCACCTGATCTGGCAGGCCGAGACGTTCGGCTTCCACCTGGCCGAGCTGGAGGTGCGCCAGCACAGCGCGGTGCACGAGCGGGCCCTGGCCGAGGCCCGGGCCGGTGGCACGCTGTCCGCGGAGACCGAAGAGGTCCTGTCCACCTTGCGGGTCATCGCCTGGATCCAGCAGCGGTTCGGGGTCGAGGCCTGCCGCCGCTACATCGTGAGCTTCACCCGGTCCGCCACCGACATCGCCAACGTCTACGAGCTGGCCGAACTGGCCCTGCCGGACGGCAACGCCCCGGTGCTGGACGTGGTCCCGCTGTTCGAGACCGGCGCCGACCTGGCCCACTCGGCCCAGGTGCTGACCGGCATGCTGGAGCTGCCGCCGGTGGCCGCGCGCCTGGCCGCCAACGAACGCCAGCTGGAGGCCATGCTCGGTTACTCCGACTCGGCCAAGGAACTGGGCCCGGCCAGCGCGACCCTGCGGCTGTTCGACGCCCAGGCCGAGATGGCGGCCTGGGCCGAGGCCAACGATGTCCGGCTGACCATGTTCCACGGTCGCGGCGGCGCCCTCGGCCGCGGTGGCGGCCCGACCGGCCGGGCCGTGCTGGCCCAGGCGCCGGGGTCGGTGGCCGACCGGTTCAAGGTCACCGAGCAGGGTGAGGTGATCTTCGCCCGCTACGGCCAGCCGGTGATCGCCCGGCGGCACCTGGAGCAGGTCACCTCGGCCGTGCTGCTGGCCTCGTCACCGGCGCGCACCGGCCGCAACAGCGAGGTCTCGGCCCGGTACCGGCAGGTGGCCGACCTCATCGACGACGCGGCCCGCCAGGCCTTCCGGGCCCTGGTCGAGTCGGTGGGCTTCGCCGACTGGTTCGCGCGGATCAGCCCGCTGGGCGAGATCGGCGGCCTGCGCATCGGCTCCCGGCCCGCCCGCCGCGGCCTGTCCCAGGTCAGCCTGGAGGACCTGCGCGCCATCCCGTGGGTGTTCGCCTGGTCGCAGACCCGCATCAACCTGCCCGGCTGGTTCGGGCTCGGCAGCGGCCTGAACGCCGCCATCGGGGCCAACGGCCACGCCGCGCCCGGCCTGGCCGAGCTGCGCCAGGCCTACCAGGAGTGGCCGCTGTTCAACGTGCTGCTGGACAACGCCGAGATGAGCCTGGCCAAGACCGACCGCCGGATCGCCGAACGCTACCTGGCCCTGGGCGGCCGGGAGGACCTGTCGGCCCGGGTGCTGTCCGAGTACGACCTGACCCGCCGCCTGGTCCTGGCCGTCACCGAACACGACCGCCTGCTGGCCGACCGCCCGGTCCTGTCCCGCGCCGTGGCCCTGCGCGACCCCTACGTGGACGCGCTCTCGCACCTGCAGCTGCGCGCCCTGGCCGCCCTGCGCGGCCCCGCCGCCGACGACCCGGCCGAGCGCGAGCAACTCGAGCGCCTGCTCCTCCTCACCGTCAACGGCGTCGCCGCCGGCCTCCAGAACACCGGCTGACCCTTATCCGCATACGTCCGCCATGGGCGTTATCGCGCCCGGAACGTAACTCTGGCCGACATAAGCTACGAAATTACTCTGAGTAATTTTTCAACTGCATCCTGTAAACCGAGTTAGCCCTCTGCGCGTCTCTCTCACAGTAAGACACTGCTAGTTAACTCAGTGTTACAGGGGAGAGAAACACACATGCGACGTACCCGCCGGATTATCGCCGCCGCCGGAATTCTCAGCACCGCCGGAATCGCCTCGGTCGCCGCCGCCACCATGGCCGGCGCCACCACCAACCAGTGCGTGAACAACGGCCACGGCTACTGCTACACCCAGGAGGTCCACAACACCAACCTGGTCATGTCGACCAGCGGTTACGGGGCGCACAACGGCACCGCAGGTCGTGGTCGAGAAGCAGAGCTCCAAGTCCACCGACTCGGACTTCCTGGCCGGCCTGGCGCCGTTCCCGACGACCAGCAACGCCAAGATCTTCGAGTACGCGCCCAAGGGCCACGTGTCCGGCTTCTGCGTGACCGAGGGCAAGAACGACGCGCTCGTGCTGGACTACTGCAACGGCTCGGCCAGCCAGGCCTGGGACGCGACGACGAGCGGTCCCGCCTACGAGTGGATCAACGAGGCCACCGGCGACGCGATGACCGACGGGTCGAAGGCCAGCAGCAACCCGGGCAACGCCGGTACCCAGCTCACCGGCCAGAACCCGACGGGCAAGAAGAACCAGCTCTGGGACGCGGTCAACAGCTGACCCAGCCGCTACATGCCCTGGGCCCGGCCGCCGGATCGGCCGGGCCCGTGGCATGTCACCAGGCTTTGCGGAAGAAGACCCGGGAAAACCCCTCGTCCCGGGCCCGATGGGTCTCGACGTAGCCACGCCGCGGGTAGTAGCCGAGGTTCTCGGTCATGGCCTCGTTGGTGTAGAGCCGGATCTCCGGCAACCCACGTCGACGGGCTTCCTCCTCGGCGAACGCCAGCAACCGGGAGCCCGTACCCCGCCCCTGTTCCGGTAGGCCGCCTCGGCCACCGCGCGCAGCGCCGCGACGTCCGCAGCCGTGGCCGGTCGTACGGTGATCACGGCCCCAGCCTAGGCAGGCGCCTTATTTCCTATCGAAGGTCGCTTCGCTGGCTCCCTCCCTCTCCGGTTCCGGGTCGTCCGGGCCTGAGTACCAGGAGGCGAGGCGGCGAACGGCCCCGGACATGGCCTGGCGGAGTTCCGGGGGCTGGAGGACCTCGGCTTCGGGGCCGAGGGCCAGCAGGTCGAGCACGGCGGTGTCGAGCGGGCCGATGCGGATCCAGGCTTCCCGCCAGTCGTCGCGGCCCGGGACCGGGGTGCTCTGGCGGCGCCACCGCAGGCCTTCGGGGCGGCCGAGCAGGGCGGCCAGGCGGCGGCCGCGCGGCGAGATCCGGATCAGGGCCCGGGCCGGAGGCAGGCCGGGACCCTCCGCCGGCTCCGCGGACTTCGCGCCGGCGCGGGGTCCGGTCGGGGTCGAACCCCTCCAGCAGCGCGAACCCGCCGTGCCGCCCCCGGGTCGCGTAGACCGGGATGCCCGCCGTGCTCAGCGCCTCCAGGTCCCGCAGGACCGTGCGCGGTGAGACCTCCAGCTCGGTGGCCAGCTCGGTCGTGCTCATCCGGCCCCGGGCCTGGAGCAGGCTGACCAGGGTCATGAGCCGGCTGACCGCCATGGCGCGAGTCTAGACCGAAATCATGACAGGAGATGTCAGGTATTGGCTGCCATACTGACTGGCATCGGCCAACCGAGGGGGAAACCACGATGACCAGCAACGTTGCCGGTTCCGGGACCGCTTCTGATCCCTGGATCCTGAGCACGCCGCCCGGTAGGTCCGACTTCGAAGCCTGGCGCGACCCGGACGCCGACCCGGCCGCCCTGGTCGTCCAGGTGGGCACCACCCAGCTGCGCTACCGGTTGCGCTGCATCGAGGATCTGCACGCGATGCTCAAGGAGCACGGCGACTGGGTGCCGCTGGGCAACGCGGACGAGCAGAAGCCCGCCGCCGGGGGCACCGTCGAGGCCTGGGGCCGGTCGCCGGACAACCCGGTCGGCGGCTGGTACGGGCTCAAGAAGGGGCTGCGCGGCCGGTTCGGCAACTACGTGCCGCCGGTGCTGGAGGCCCTCGGCCTGGCCGAGGTCGAGCACAACACCAGGAACAACCGGATGCGCGCGATCTGAGCCGCATTGCTGGCTGGCAAGATGGCCAGCATGACTGAGGCGGCAGACGGGCTGGGTGGCACGCGGGTACTGAGCGAGGCCGACTTCGCGGTCCCGCTCGACGACCGGTATTTCGAGGACTACGCCCAGGGCGCCGTCTACGAGTACGGCTACGCCAGCGTGACCGCGGACGAGATCGTCGAGTTCGCCCGGCGGTTCGACCCGCAGCCCATGCACGTGGACGCCGGGTGGGCGGCCACCGGGCCGTTCGGCGGCCTCATCGCCAGCGGCTGGCACACGGCCGGGATCTTCATGCGGCTGTACGCCGACCACTACCTGTCCCGGGTGGCCAGCCTGGCTTCACCCGGCATCGACGAGGTCCGCTGGCCCAGCCCGCTGCGCCCCGGCGAAAAGCTGTGGATCCGGACCACGATCCTGCGAGACCCGGCGGTCCAGGTCCAAGCCGGACCGCGGCCTGATCCGGACCCACGGCGAGATGTTCGCGGGCGACCGCCAGGTCCTGGCCCTGACCGCCCTCAACTTCCTCCAGGCCCGCGCAACCCCGGACTGAGCCCAGCCCCACCCGACGGGGAACTCAGGCCCCGACCTTCAATATCGCGATATAGCTTGATCATCTAATTGGTCAAGTTATATCGTGTCGCCCATGACCGCGCCGACTTCCCCGGCCCGGCCCCGGCGTATCGGGGGCCGGGTGCTCACCGCGATCTCGGTCACCGGCGAGGTCACCGCGATCGAGCCGGTGGCCGAGCACCTGCGGCGCATCCGGATCGAGGGCGACGAGGTGGCCCGGCTGACCTGGACTCCGGGCCAGCAGGTGCGGGTACACGTCAGTGACCTGCTCGATCCGCACAACTGGCGCCGGCCGCGGGACATCCTGCGGACCTATTCGATCTGGCGCTACGACGGCGGCCTGGAGCTGTGCGTGCTGGACCACGACACCGGTGGTCCCGGCGCTCGCTGGGCCCGCGAGCTGCGCACCGGCCAGCCGGTCACCTTCGGCCGCCCCGAAGGCTCGTTCGTGCTCACCAGCGACGCGCCGTACCACGTGTTCGCGGGTGAGGAGGCGGCCGCGGTGGCCTTCGGGGCCATGCTGGCCGCGCTGCCCGACAGCGTCCCGGCCTACTCGCTGATCGAGGTGGCCGGGCCCGGCGACCGGCTGCCCCTGACCCGGGACGTGCCCTGGCTGTACCGGGACGGGCGGCCGGCCGTCGCGTCGGCCAGCCTGCTGGAGGCGGCCCGGCGACTGGAGCTGCCCAACGAGCCCGGCGCCGCCTACCTGGCCGGGGAGGCCCGCACCGTCCAGCTGCTGCGCCGTCACTTCGTGTCCGAGCGGGGCTGGCCCCGGCAGGCCGTCCGGACCAAGCCGTTCTGGGCCCCCGGCAAACGCGGCCTGGACTGAACCCCTGTGCGCCGGAGCTCTGGCCGGCCAGGATGAAGGTTATGCCGTGGATTGATCTTGAGGGTGCCGCCAATGCCCGCGATGTGGGCGGCCTGCCCACCGAGGACGGCGGCAAGATCGTGCCCGGGCGGCTGCTGCGCTCGGACAACCTGCAGGACCTGACCGCAGCCGACATCGCCAAGCTGACCGGTGAGCTCGGGCTGACCACCGTGGTGGACCTGCGCAGCACGGCCGAACTGCACTCGGAGGGGCCGGCTCCGCTCGACGACGTGTCCTCGGTGGAACACCGGCACCACCCGGTGCTGCCCGAGCAGGGCCTGGCCACCGACGCGGTCGCCGACGTGCTGCTGACCCGGGGCGAGCGTGACCGGTCCCGCTACCCGGACAACGCGATCACCGGTCACTACCTGGGCTATCTGGAGGACCGCCCGGACCAGGTGGTGGACGCGCTGCGCAGCGTGGCCCGGGCCCGCGGGGCCGCGCTGGTGCACTGCGCGGCGGGCAAGGACCGTACCGGCGTGGTGGTGGCCCTGGCCCTCAGCGTGGCCGGGGTCGGGCCGGACGCGATCGCGGCCGACTACGCGGCCACCGGCGACCGGACCGCGCCGTTGCTGGCCCGGCTGCGCCGGTCGGTCACCTACTCGGCTGACATCAACCGCAAGTCCGACGACTCCCACAAGCCTCAGGCCGACACCATGACCGCGTTCCTGGCCGAGCTGGACCGCCAGTTCGGCGGCGCGGCCGCCTGGCTGACCGCGCACGGGCTGAGCGACGAGGACCTGACCCGGCTGCGTTCCAAACTGCGAACGCCCTGACCAGGCGGGTCGGCTTAGAGTGGGCGGATGGACCCCGCGCTCCAGCCGCTGGCCGACCAGATCGACTTCGCCAGCCAGCGGCTGCTCGGTACCGCCCGGATCATCGATGACAGCGACCTGCAGGCGGCGTCGCTGCTGCCCGGCTGGACCCGGGCCCACGTGCTGGCTCATCTGGCCCGCGGCTCCGACGCGCTGCGCAACCTGCTGATCGGCGCCCGCACCGGGCAGCCCAGGGCCGCCTACGCCAGCCCGGAGGCACGCGCGGCCGACATCGAGGCGGGCGCCCGGCAGACCCGCGGCGACCTGCTCGACGACCTGGCCGCCGCCGACAACGCCTTCCGCACGGTCAGCCGGCAGCTGTCCGACCAGGCCTGGGCCACCGTGATCGACTGGGTCCCGGGGCTGGACCCGTTCCCGGCCCGCGAGATCCTGGTCCGGCGGCTGGCCGAGATCGAGCTGCACCACGTCGACCTGGGGGCCGGCTACACCGCGGCCGACTGGCCGGACAGCTTCCTGGTCGTGCGGCTGCCCGAGCCGCTGCGGGCCCAGCGGGAGGAGCGGCGGACCTGGGACCGGACCGCGCCGCCGCTGCGCCAGCCCCGGCCGCTGGGCGCCCGCCCGGCCCGCGTCATGCCCTGGTGACCGGTCATGCAGACGGTCCGGTACTGCGTCACCCCGGCGGGCCGGGTGGCCTGGTCGGCGCAGGGCTCCGGGCCGCCGCTGCTGCTTGACTCGGGCTGGGTGACCCACCTGCGCCAGGGGCTCGAACTGTTCGCGTTCGGTTCGTTCGTGGCCGCCCTGGCCGAGCGGTTCACCGTGATCCGCTGGGACAAGCCGGGCTGCGGCCTGTCGGCCCGCCGCGGGGCACCCGATCCGGACCCGGCCAGCCTGTCGTTCGAGGCCCAGATCGCGGTCGCGCTGGCCGTGGCCGACAGTGCCGGGGCGGGCCGGTTCGCGATGTTCGGCGCCTCCCAGGGCGGCCAGCTGGCGGCGGCCATCGCGGCCCGGTACCCGGAGCGGGTCGAGGAGCTGGTGCTGTACGGGACCTGTGCCCGCGGCCGCGACCTGGCTCCGGACGCGGTCCGGGACTCGCTGGTGGCCCTGGTCCGGGCCCACTGGGGGCTGGGGTCGACGATGCTGGCCAGCATCTTCATCGGCGGGCCGACCCCCGAGGACGTGGCCGCGTTCACCCAGGCCCAGCGGGCCTGCGCCACCGCCCCGGTGGCCGCGCGCACGCTCGAGGTGTACTACGGCACCGACGTGGCCGGCCTGCTGCCCTCGATCCGGGCCCGGACCCTGGTCCTGCACCGGGAGGCGGACCAGGCCACCGCGTTCGCGCTCGGCCAGGAGGTCGCGGCGCTGATCCCCGGCGCCACCCTGGTCCCGCTGCCGGGCAGCAGCCACCTCTTCTACCACGGGGCCTGGACCGAGGTCCGGGACGCCACCCTCGGCTTCCTCAGCCTGCCCGCGGGCCCGCGGCTCACCGGCCGCGAGCTGGAGGTGGCCGCGCTGATCGCCGACGGGCTGACCAACCAGGCCATCGCCTCCCGGCTGGCCATCGCGCCGCGGACCGCCGAAGCCCACGTGGAGAACATCCGGCGCAAGCTCGACGTCCGGTCCCGGGCCCAGATCGCGGCCTGGATCACCGCGCGGGTTCAGGAGAGGGTCGGCACCCGGCCCGCGGTGGCCCGGCGCAGCACGTAGCGGCGGAACAGGTCGGCCGCGGCCAGCAGCCGGCGCTCGGCCGACCAGGTCAAGGTGATCTCCCGGACCGCGCCGGGGTCGAGGATCTCCAGGTGGACCAGGGGACCGGTGGCGGACTCGGGCGAGCCCGCCCGGGGCGCCGGGACCACGGCCACGCCCAGCCCGGCGGCGACGAAGCCGCGCACGGTGGACAGGTCGTCGCCCTCGAACACCACGTCGGGCCGGAACCCGGCCGCCTCGCACAGGTCGTCGGTCAGCCGCCGCAGGGCCGACATCGGGCGCAGGCTGATGAACGGCTCGGTGGCCACCTCGGTCAGCCAGAGCTGGCCCTGCCCGGCCAGCCGGTGGTCCCGGGGTACGGCCAGCCGCAGCGGCTCCAGGGCCAGCTGCCGGGACTGCAGCGCGCTGTCGTGCGGCCGCCGGGTGCCGATCTCCAGGTCGGCCCGGCCCCCGGCCAGCGCCGCGGAGTTCAGCTCGTCCCGGACCTGGGTCAGCTCGAACCGGACCTGCGGGTGGGCGGTGCGGAAGCTGCGCACCAGGTAGGGCACCAGCCAGGTGCCCAGCGAGTGCTGGAAGGCCAGGGCCACGGTCCCGGTCTCCGGCTCGAGCAGCTGGTTGACGGCGGCGATCCCGTCGTCCAGCTGGTGCAGCATCGCGTCGACGTGGTGCTTGAACACCGAACCGGCGTGGGTCATGCGCAGGATGCGCCCGGACCGCTGCAGCAGCGGGGTGCCGACCTCGGCCTCGAGCCGGGCCAGGGCCCGGGACACCCCGGACTGGGTGACCTCCTCCAGCTCGCTCACCTCGGTGACCGTGGTCCCGTCGGCGACCTGCTGAAACCAGCGCAGCGCATCGGTGTCCATAGACATGACGCTAGCTCATGAATTCGTTGTCTTTTAGTCATTGGACGCATGGGTCATTCGTCATGACACTGGAAGGGAAGGAAAAACCGACTAGTAGATGGAAGACAGAAATGGAGAACACCAGCAACCCGCTCGCCCGCCGGCTGACCGCGCTCCGGGAGACCCGGGCCGCCCGCCGCGCCCTGCAGCACGAACTGGACAGCTACACCACCCAGTCCGAGCTCAACGACCTGGAAGCGATCCTCGACCGTCACAGCGACGAGGACACCGCCGACATCCGCCGCTACCTGGCCAGCCGCCGCGTCGCCTGACCCGGCGGTACGCTGCCTGGGTGGCGGACAATGAGGGACGTACCCACCGGCTTGACCTGGCCGACCAGACCCTGCGCGAATGGGACGCGACCGTGCTCGCGTCCGGCCCGGACGGGATCGTGCTGGATCGGTCGGCCTTCTATCCGGGCGGCGGCGGCCAGCCCCCGGATCACGGCGTCCTGATCTGGGGCGGCGTGCAGACCCGCATCGAGGGCGCGCGCAAAGCCGATGACCTCTACCTGATCCCGGCCGAGAACGACCCCCTCCCGCCGGTGGGCTCGACCGTCCGCGGCGCCGTCGAGGATGACCGCCGCACCGCGCTGATGCGCACCCACTCCGGCCTGCACATCCTGTGCGGCGTGGTGTTCCGCGACTTCGGCGCCCTGGTCACCGGCGGCAACATGGAACCGCTGACGGCCAGAATGGACTTCAACCTGCCGCAGGTGCCGGACGGGTTCCGGCAGGCCGTCGAGGAGCAGTGCAACCTGGAGATCGACGCCGACCGCCGGATCGACGTGCGGGTGCTGCCCCGGGACGAGGCGTTCGCGCTGCCGGACATCATCCGCACCGCCACCAACCTGGTCCCGCCGGAGGTCAAGGACGTCCGGATCGTGGACATCGTCGGGCTCGACCAGCAGGCCGACGGCGGCACCCACGTCGCCTCCACCCGTCAGGTCGGCCGCATCCAGGTGGTCAAGGTCGAGAACAAGGGCAAAGGCTTCCGCCGTCTGCGCATCCGCATCGACAACTGACCGGCTCGGCCCCGGCGCGCCCGGCTGGTGGGCCCGGTTTAGCGATCAATCACCGGGGAAGCGCGCACCGGGTACGGAGAACGCCCAGCCAACCTGACGACGGAGGGGCACCATGCCTGACTTCAGTGAGATGGCCGACAAGGCCAAGGACGTTGCCGGTTCGCACGACAAGCAGTCCGACGAGGGCCTCGACAAGGCCGCCGACTTCGCCAACGACAAGACGGGTGGCGGCCACGAGAGCCAGATCCAGTCCGGCGAGGACAAGGCCGAGAACTACCTCGGTGTCGAGGACCAGGACAAGAACCAGAACCAGAACCAGCAGTAACGCTGGATACGAAGGGGGCCCCGCCGAGCGGGGCCCTTTTTGTGTTCATGTCCGTATCAGCGGCACCGGCCGTTGAGCGGCGGCGAACACGCGCTTCGACTGGACGAACATGCGGTCCAGATCGGTTTGATGGTCGATACCCCGGGCAGGCGAAGCCACCGTACGAAGGATGGGCCAAACCGACGACGGAGGGGGCACCATGCCTGACTTCAACGACGAGCAGCAGAGCCAGGACCAGGGTCAGTACGGCGACCAGGGCCAGAGCCAGAGCCAGGACCAGGGCGGCTACAGCGACCAGCAGGGTCAGGATGGTGGCCAGTACGGCGACCAGAGCCAGGGTGGCCAGGGCGGTTACGGCCAGGACCAGGGCGGCCAGGGCAACCAGGGTGGCCAGTACGGCGACCAGAACCAGGGCGATCAGGGTGGCTACGGCCAGGACCAAGGCGGCCAGAGCCAGGGCGACCAGGGCGGTCAGTACGGCGACCAGAGCCAGGGCGACCAGGGCGGCTACGGCCAGAGCCAAGGCGACCAGAGCCAGGGTGACCAGGGCGGCCAGTACGGCGACCAGAACCAGGGCAACCAGTACTGACCGCGTCAGCTGGATCCCGGCTCTCCGGTGATCCGGCCCGGCCGACGGCGAGGGGCCCCGCGACTGCGGGGCCCCTCGCCGCTTCTCGGGGTACCGAATCCTCCATGATCCATCGCCGGGCAGCGGTTGCCGTCGTATTCGCTGACGATGCCACCGAGCAATGGATCATGTGACCGGTGGTGCGGAGGAGCACAATAGGCGGGGTCATGAGCACCGCGAACGAAGATCCGGCCCCGGACCCCACCGCCTCCGGTTCGACTGCTTCTGGCCCGGCTTCCTCCGGCCCGGCCGGTGCCGCCACCGAACAGGAACCGCCGCCGCCCCGGACCCCCCTGGACCAGACGGCCCTCCGGGCCGCGCTCATCCGCCCCGGCGCCCTGTGGCAGGACCTCACCGTCGTCACCAGCACCGGCTCCACCAACACCGACCTGGCCACCCGAGCCACCCAGTCAGCCCAGCAACCGCCGACCCGCCCCCGAAGGCGCCGTCCTCATCGCCGAGGAACAGCGCCAGGGCCGAGGCCGGATGGGACGCCGCTGGGTCAGCCCGCCCCGTTCGGCGCTGATGTTCTCGGTCCTGCTTCGCCCGGCCGAGGTGCCCCCGGCCCGGCGTGGCTGGGTGCCCCTGCTGGCGGGGGTGGCCGCGGCCACCGCGGTTCGCCGGGTCACCGGTGTCCCCGCGACCCTCAAATGGCCGAACGACCTCTTGGTGGCCAACCGCAAACTGGCGGGCATCCTGGCCGAGCAGTCCGGGGACGCCATCGTGGTCGGACTGGGCATCAACGTCACCACGACCCTCGCTGAGCTCCCGGAACCGGCCACTGGAGGCGCGCTGCCCGCCACCTCCCTGTGGCTCGAACACGCCACCTCCGTGGACCGGGCCGCCCTGCTCACCGAGCTGCTCGGCGAGTTCGAACACTGGTACCAGGCCTGGCGCCGGGCCGACCCGCCCGGCGACCCGGAGAGCAGTGGACTGCGCCGGGCCTACCTGGACCTGTCGGCCACGGTCGGCCGGGACGTGCGGGTGGAGCGGCCTGGCGGCCAGGTGACGGCCGGCCGGGCCGTCGGCCTCGACCCCGACGGCCAGCTGATCGTCGAGAGCCCCCAGGGTCCCCAGGGCCCCCAAGCCCCCCACGCCCCCCGGCGCCGCGAAGCGGTCAGCGCCGGCGATGTCCGGCATCTACGCTGATGCCCATGGCTCTCGACGCGTGGCCGTCCGGCCAGGAACCCGGGCCGGACAGCACCCCCGAACGCAGCGTCCTCGTCCTCCACCCGCACTGGAAGGTGCTGGTGGGCCCAGTGTTCCTCAGCGTGCTGGTGCTGGCGGCCGCGATCGCGGTGGCGGTGGTCATCCCGTCCGGCCCCCACGCGGGCACCGAACGCCTGGCCGACCTGGCCGTGGCCGTGGTGCTGCTGCTGATCGCGGCGATCCGGCCCCTGCTGGTCTGGAAGACCACCACCTACGAGCTCACCTCCGGCCGCCTCCGGGTGCGGGAGGGCATCGTGGCCCGGCGCGGCCGGGACATCCCGCTCACCCGGATCAGCGACGTGTCGTTCAGCCGCAGCCTGCTCGACCGGCTGGTCGGGGCGGGCCGGCTGGTGGTCGAGTCGCCCGGGGAGCACGGCCAGATCGTGCTGACCGACATCCCGCAGGTGGAGCGGGTCCAGGCCATCCTGTTCGACCTGGTCGAGCAGGAGCAGCACGGGGCAGGCCCCGAAGACCGCCCGGACGACGGCTACTAGGGTCGGATCATGCGCCTCACCAAGCTCGAACACGCCTGCGTACGGCTGGAGAAGAACGGCACCAGCGTCATCGTCGACCCCGGGAACTGGACCGGCCCGGAGGCGCTGGACGGCGCCGCCGCCGTGCTGGTCACCCACGAGCACTTCGACCACCTGAACGTGGACGTGGTCCGGGCCGCGCTGGCCGCCAACCGTGATCTGACCCTGTGGTCCAACGAATCGGTGACCGCCCAGTTCGCCGAGTTCGGCGACCGGGTCCGCACCGTGCGCGAGGGTGACGCCGTGGACGTGGCCGGGTTCAGCGTGCACGTCTACGGCCAGGAGCACGAGCTGCTGTACCAGGAGATCCCGATCGTGCCCAACACCGGCTTCCTGTTCGACGACGCCGTGTTCCATCCCGGCGACGCCTACACCGTGCCGGAGGCGTCCGTGGACACGCTGCTGCTGCCGGTCAGCGGGCCCTGGCTCAAGGTCGGCGAGATGATCGACTACGCCCGCGCGGTCGCGCCCCGGCGCGGGCTGGCCATCCACGACGCCCTGCTCAACGACATCGGGATCGGCATGCTGGGCAACTGGTTCGGGCTGGCCGGCAAGCCCAACGGGGCCAGCGTTCGAGCGGCTGGACGTGGGCGGCCGCGCGACCTGTCGCCGACCTGTGAGCGCCGGACCGCCCTGACCCGCCCGGGTCCGCCGACGCTCTACGATCAGGTCATGACCAGCGTTCTGCTCGCCGAGGACGATGAGTCCATTTCGGAGCCCCTGTCCCGCGCGCTCCGCCGCGAGGGCTACCACGTGGACGTCACCGCCGACGGCCCGGCCACCCTGGAACGTGCCCTCGGTGACGGCATCGACCTGATCGTGCTCGACATCGGCCTGCCCGTGCTGGACGGGCTCGAGGTCTGCCGCCGGGTCCGGGCCGAGGGCCACGGGGTCCCGGTGCTGATCCTGACCGCCCGCGCCGACGAAGTCGACACCGTGGTCGGCCTGGACGCCGGGGCCGACGACTACGTGACCAAGCCGTTCCGGCTGGCCGAGCTGCTGGCCCGGGTGCGGGCCCTGCTCCGCCGCGGCACCGCGGACAACGCTGTCGTCATGGGGGTCCGCATCGACCCCGAGGCCCGCCGGGCCTGGCACCGGGACGCCGAGCTGGAGCTCACCACCAAGGAGTTCGACCTGCTCTGGATCTTGTTCCGGGACGCCGGCAAGGTGATCACCCGCGAGCAGATCATGCGCGAGGTCTGGGACGCCAAGTGGTGGACCTCGACCAAGACCCTGGACATGCACATCTCCTGGCTCCGCCGCAAGCTCGGCGACGACGCGCACAGCCCCCGCTTCATCACGACCGTGCGCGGGGTCGGGTTCCGGTTCGAGCGCGGCGACTGAGGCCAGCGAGAAAGGCAGGCGGAGAAAGGCATGCGGCGCCGGCTCCTGCTGACCATGGTCGGCCTGACCGTGGCGGCCGTGCTGGTGGTCGGCGTGCCCACGATCGCGGTGGCCGACCCCGACACCCAGGCCCTGGTCCTGGGGCTGGGCGCGGCGGTGATCGTGGTCTCGGTGGCGGCCGCCCTGGTCCTGTCGCACCGGCTGTCCCGGCCGCTGGGGGAGCTGGCCGAGGCGGCCGACCGGCTGCGGTCCGGTGACCCCCGGCCCATCGGCCGCCGCTACGGCGTGGCCGAGCTGGACCAGGTGGCCGACGGCCTGGACAGCGCGGGCCGCCGGGTCACCAGCCTGCTCACCGCCGAACGGGAGCTGGCCGTGGACGCCTCCCACCAGCTGCGCACCCCGCTGACCGCGCTGTCCATGCGGCTGGAAGAGGTGATCGCGGCCGCCGACGACCCGGACGCCGTGCGCGAGGAGGGCGGGGCCGCCCTGGCCCAGGCCGAGCGCCTGGCCGACGTGGTCAGCCAGCTGCTCGACCCGTCCCGCCGGGCCACGGCCGGGACCGCCTCGCTGACCGACCTGGACGCGGTCATCGACCAGCAGGTGGTGGAGTGGGAGCCCGCGTTCCGCCGGGCCGGCCGCAAGCTGGTGGTCACCGGGCAGCGCGGGCTGCGGGCCCACGTCACCCCGGGCGGGGTGGCCCAGGTGCTGGCCACGCTGGTCGACAACGCGCTGATGCACGGGGCGGGCCCGGTCGAGATCCGGACCTCACAGAACACCAAGTCGGCCGTGATCGAGGTCGAAGACCAGGGCAAGGGCGTGCCGCCCGAGCTGGTGTCCCGCATCTTCGAGCGCAGCGTCAGCACCCGGCCGGAAGGCACCGGGCTCGGCCTGTCGCTGGCCCGGACCATGGCCGCGGCCGACGGCGGCCGGGTGGTGCTGGTCCGGCAGCGGCCCCCGGTGTTCGCGGTGTTCCTGCCCCGCAACCCACCGGTGTCCCGCCGCCCCCAGCCGTCCCGCAGCGGCCCCGCCTGACCCGGTTCCAGCCGGACCGGCCCGCTTCACATTTTTATTCACCGTGACCGGCCAGCACCGGCCGTACTCCGCTTCCCGCTCCGCTACCGGCCCGCACCTACGCGGAAACGCCGCGCGGCCGCCGGTCGGCGATGGCGTGCCAGCCCAGGTAGATCGCCGCGGTCAGCAGGAACCCCACCTCGAAGGTCAGGTCCCCGGCCGACCCCACGTGCTTGGGCACGACGCCGATGTACTCGGTCTGGTTGGAGAAGAAGATGATCGAGACCACGATGCCGGCCAGCATGGCCACCGGCCCGGCCCAGTTCGTGTACTTCCTGTCGAACAACAGTGGTTCCAGCTCGGCCGGTGCCTGCCGCGCCCGCAGCAGCCGGCTGCAGAACGTCACGGCCAGCCAGGGCGCGATCCAGTAGGCGATGACGAGCAGGAAGTTGTTGTACTTGGTGGCCGCGTCGTGCAGGCCGCTCAGCGCGACGAAGAACCCGATGATGCCGAACACCACCGCCACCAGGGCCCGGCGCAGGGCCAGCGGCAGCTTGATGCCCAGGGCCACGAACGACAGCGCCCCCGAGTAGATGTTGAGCACGTTGGCCGAGATGCCGCCCAGGCAGATGGCCAGCAGGGTCAGGTCGGCCAGCGGGGTGGCCATCAGCCCGGTGAACGCACCGGTGGGGTTGTCGCCCAGGGCCGCGCCCGGGCTGAGCACGGTGGCCGCGGCCGCGCCCACGGTCTCCAGCAGCACGCAGGACAGGAACAGGCCCAGGAACGCCCACCAGGCCACCGCCGTCTTGTTCACGGTCGGCTTCATGTAGCGGGTGTAGTCCGAGGCGTAGGGGTTCCAGCCGACCGCGTAGCCGAACGCGGCGCCCATCTCGATCAGGAACGCGCCCGGGATCGTCTTGTGCGGCGCCCCCGGGTGGGCCTTGGACAGCACCACCACCGAGGCGATCAGGAAGATGATGGTCAGGATCGGGAACGCGTACCGCTCGAACACGTGGACCAGGTTGTGGCCGAAGAACGCCACGGCCACCTGCAACAGGACCACGATGACCAGGCAGGCCGGCTTGGCCAGGTGGGTCAGGGTGTTGAGCGCGAAGGTGGCGCTGACGCTGTTGACCGCGAACCAGCCGATCCCGGCCGTGATCGAGTTCAGGCCGGCCGGCAGCACGTTGCCCCAGTAACCGAAGCCGAGCCGGCTCAGCACCATCTGCGGCACGCCGTACAACGGGCCCTGCTGGGACAGCAGCCCCTGGCTGACGCCACCCAGCGCGGTGCCGACCACGATGGCCAGGAACGTCTGCCAGAAGCTCATCCCGAACGCGGCCACGCCCAGCACGCCCACGAAGATCGTGGCGAACTCCATGTTGGGTGAGACCCAGGTCCAGAACAGCTGGAGCGGGCGGCCGTGCCGCTCGTGCAGCGGGATGAACTCGGCGCCCCCGGGCTCGACGGCCACCACCCGCGTGCCGTACTCGCCTTCCCGGACGATGGCACCTTCGGGTACGTCCTCGGTCATCACAGGCGTATCAGGGTCGTTGATGGCCACGTCATCCTCCGGCTCGCCGTAAATGCGCTGATCATAGGCTCTTGGGCGCGGAGAAAATGTATCGGGGAGGTTAAGTTTGCGCATTGCGCCCGGTGTGCGGGCGGCACTGCCCAGCTCATAAGCTACGCCCGTGACAGAACCGCTGGAGGAGCCCCCCACGGTGGGCATGGTCGGCGCGGGCCAGCTGGCCCGGATGACCTGCCCGGCCGCGACCGAGCTGGCCGTCGGGTTCCGTCTGCTGGCCGACTCGGCCGGCGACAGTGCCGCCCAGGTGTGGCCGCACGTCGAGGTGGGCGACTACCGGTCCCTGGACGACCTGCGGGCCTTCGCGGCCGGCTGCGACGTGGTGACCTTCGACCACGAGCACGTGCCCCCGGCCCACCTGGCCGCGCTGGAGGAGGCCGGGGTGGTGCTCCGGCCGGGCCCGGCCGCGCTCCGCTTCGCCCAGGACAAGCTGGCCATGCGGGAGACCCTCACCGAGCTGGGCGTGCCCTGCCCGCGCTACGAGCCGGTCCGCGACCTGGTCACGGTGGAGAAGTTCGCCCGGCAGGTGGGCTGGCCGGTGGTGCTCAAGGCCGTCAGCGGCGGCTACGACGGCAAGGGCGTCTGGGTCTGCGGCTCGCCGGCCGAGGCCGCCGAGGTGCTGGACCTGGGCCTGTCGCTGCTGGCCGAGGAGCACGTGCCGTTCGTCCGCGAGCTGGCCGCGCTGGTGGCGCGGTCCCCGCACCGGCAGGGCGCGGCCTACCCGGTGGTGCAGACCGTGCAGGTCGACGGCATCTGCCGCGAGGTGATCGCGCCCGCGCCCGGGCTGTCCGCGGGGCTGACCGCGCAGGCCCAGGCCATGGCCCTGCGCCTGGCCAACGCGCTCAAGGTGACCGGCCTGCTGGCCGTGGAGCTGTTCGAGACCGCGGACGGCCTGCTGGTCAACGAGCTGGCCATGCGCCCGCACAACACCGGCCACTGGACCATCGACGGCGCCGTCACCTCGCAGTTCGAGCAGCACCTGCGGGCCGTGCTCGACCTGCCGCTGGGCAACCCGGCCATGACCACCCCCTACGCGGTCATGGCCAACCTGCTGGGCGGCACCGACCCCGACCTCTACGACAAGTACGTGCACGTCATGGCGCTGGACCCGGGGGTCAAGGTACACCTGTACGGCAAGAGCGTCCGCCCCGGCCGCAAGATCGGCCACGTCACCGTGCTGGGCGACGACCCGGAGGAACTGCGCGAGCGGGCCCGCCGGGCCGTGAGCTACCTGCGCTGGGGCCACGAGGACGGCGACTGATGGGCACGCCGTTCACCCCGGCGCCCGGGGCCCCGGGCGCCAGCCCGCTCGTGGGCGTGGTCATGGGCAGTGACTCGGACTGGCCGGTGATGCGGGCCGCCGCCGACGCCCTGGCCGAGTTCGGTGTGCCCTACGAGGCCGACGTGGTGTCGGCCCACCGGATGCCCCGGGAAATGATCGACTACGGCGGCCGCGCCGCCGAGCGCGGCCTGCGGGTCATCATCGCGGGCGCGGGCGGCGCGGCCCACCTGCCCGGCATGCTGGCCGCGGTCACCCCGCTCCCGGTCATCGGGGTCCCGGTGCCGCTGAAGCACCTGGACGGGATGGACTCCCTGCTGTCGATCGTGCAGATGCCGGCCGGGGTACCGGTGGCCACCGTCTCCATCGGCGGAGCCCGCAACGCGGGCCTGCTCGCGGTCCGCATCCTGGCCGCCACCAACCTCGACCTCCAGGGCCGGATGCGGCAGTTCCAGGACCAGCTGGCCGCCACCGCCCGGGCCAAGGGCGAGGCGTTGCGGGCTCGGCGCACCGCCGACGAAGGCTAGTCCCGCCCCGCGCTCCGGCGCAGATCGCCCACGGCCGCGGTCAGCGCGGTTTCCAGCGAGCTGATGTCGCCGGTGGCCATCAGCAGGGTCGCCCCGCCCGCGACCGCGGTCAAGAGGGTGGTCGCCACGCCGGCCACGTCGGTGCCCGGGTCGAGCTCGCCCGCCGCGACCAGGGCCCGGACCCCGTCGGCCAGGTACTCGTGCCAGCGCGCGTACAGGTCGGTGACCACGTCGCGGATGGCCGGGTCGGCCAGGCCCAGCTGAGAGGTGAGGGCCGACAGCGGGCAGCCGGGGCCCTGGGCCCGGTACTTCTCGATCACCCGGTCCCGCCAGGCCTCCCAGGCGGCCCGGCTGGTCAGCTGGCCGAGCATGGGCTGCTGGTCGTCCAGGACCTGCTGGGCCTCGTACCGGGCCACCGCCAGCAGCAGGTCGGACTTGCCGTCCGGGAAGTAGTGGAACAGCTGGCTCTTGCTGGTCGAGGTGGCGGCGCGGATGTCGTCCAGGCTGACGTTGGCCGCGCCCTGATCCCGGACCAGGGCGGCCGCGCCTTCCACGATGCGCTGCCGGGTCGCGGTCCCCTTCGACGTCAGCACGCGCTCCACCCCCACACCGTACGCTGCCGCTAACTGGACTTGACGGTCCATTCTATCGCCCCTACAGTGGACCGCATGGTCCAAACATCAACCGGCCCCACCGCAACCGGCCGCCTGTCCGGCAAGACCGCCCTGGTCACCGGGGCGACCAGCAACATCGGCCGCGCCATCGCCCTGGCCTTCGCGGCCGAGGGTGCCCACGTGGCCGTGTCCGGCCGCAACCCCGACCGCGGGGCCGCCGTGGTCAAGGAGATCGAGGCGGCCGGCGGCCGGGCCAGGTTCGTCCCCGCCGACCTGGACGGCCGGGCCGGCCACAGCCGTGAGCTGGCCGAGCTGAGCACCGCCCTCCTCGGCGGGCGCATCGACATCCTGGTCAACAACGCCGGCATCTACCCCGGCCCGGACACCCCGGGCACCGACGAGGCCACCTTCGACCAGGTCTACGCGGTCAACGTGAAGGCCCCGTTCTTCCTCACCGCCGCGGTGGCGCCCGCCATGGCCGCCGCCGGGGGAGGGGCCATCATCAACCTGGGCTCGTGGATCGCCCGCCTCGGCATCCCGGTCGGCGCGCTGTACAGCTCGAGCAAGGGCGCGATGGAGACCCTGACCCGGGCCTGGGCCGCCGAGTTCGGCCCGTCCGGCGTCCGGGTCAACGCGATCTCACCCGGCGTGGTGCACGAGCCCACCCCCGACACGCGGCCCGGCGACACGATGATGCACGGCACCCCGGCCGGGCGCCCCGGCCCCCCCGACGCCATCGCCCACGCCGCGGTCTACCTGGCCAGCGACGAAGCCGCCTTCGTGCAAGGCACGGTCATCGACGTCGACGGCGGCCGCACCAACGTCGCCGTCCTCGCCCCCGCCCCCTGACCCCCGGCCAGCTGACCCCCGCCGCCCCGCCCGCTCGCCCCCCCCGCATGTACGCACTGATCCCTTTGCCGGCACTCTCGGGAAGCAGGAGAGACTGGCGGTTGCCCTTCCGCGGGATGGAGCGGACTTGTCGATGCCGTAGGGCCCGCCGGATATGAAGCGGCCGACCACGCTTGATCCGATCCGGCCGGACCGAACGAGTGAAGCCCTCACGAGGAGCTGCGGGCGCATCAACCCCTTCGGTGTTCGTGGCGGCGGGCCAGCTGGGCCGCTGGCGGCCGTTCACCTGTGACCTGGCTGGCTACAGCCAGAAGCGCGGTCCTGTTAGCGTCCGATGGCGTAGAGGGTGGCGTTGTTGATGGCGTAGACGGTGCCGTCGGGGCCGATCAGGGTGGGGGTGTAGGCCTCGGATCGCGGGGCGTTGAGATGGATCTTTTCGGCCAGGGTATTGCTGGCCAGGTCCCAGCGGTAGACCGATCCGTCCTCGCTGTTGGCGATCACCGAGTCGTCGGCGGGGTCGACCACGGCCGAGTTGATGCACCACTCATACCGCGCTCCGGTGGGTTCGCCGGGTTCGTGCACGGGCGACAGGACGGTCTGGACGGCCCTTATGACCCGGGTGTCGGCGTAGGGGTCTTTCTGGCTTGCCCGGGGGTCGAGCACAGCGACCTGGTTGTGCCCGTTGCCGTGCGGCCCGAGGTCGTAGTAGTTGTTGTATTTGGACACCAGCAGGTAGGGCGAGGTTCCGTGGTAGCCGGGCACCGCGCGGGCGGGCAGCACCGAGACGGTGTTGTCCCAGCCGAAGGATCCCGGGATCAAGGTGCGGGTCAAGGTGGCGTTGTAGTGCAGCAGCCAGCCGCGGCCGTCGTGGCTCGGGAACGGATTCTCCAGGACGCCGTAGTACACATCGCCGTCCGGGCCGACGGTCGGTGAGGCGGACGAGCTGGGCGAGATCGTGGCCGGGAGGCCGGTGACCGGGTCCTTCAGCAGGACGTGGAATCGTGGCTGGAGCGTGGTGGCGTTGAGCCCGACCAGGATGCCGCGGGTGGGACCGGTGACCGGGCCCGCGGTGACGGTGATGTACACGGTCGCGCCGGAGGGCGACAGCGCCGGGGCGCCGTTGAGGGCCACGCCAGTGATGGCCGGGTTGCCGCCGGCCGCGGCGGCCGCGGTGATCCAGGTCGCGTGGCCGTGGGCGTCGATCCGGGCGATCCCGCTGGACAGGTGCGCTGGTGTCGCGCCGGTCACGGTGAACCCGAAGTACACCGACCCGTCAGGTCCCGCGGTCAGCGGCGTGGTGATCTGCACGGCCTTGTCGTAGGCCGGCCGGTGAGCCTTCCACTGAGCCGCGCCGTAGAACACCAGCCGCCGCACCGCACCGGCGGTCATGTTGGCGTGCTGGCGGACCAGGACTGTCCCGCCCGCACCGGCAACTGCCAGGGCTGTGCCGGACGTCAGCACAGCGGGTAGCGGAGGCGTCCAGACACCGAAACCACCGGTGAACGCGGGCGGCCGGTAATCAGTGTCAAGCGACCAGCGCCGCACGCCGCTGGCCCCGGAATACGCGACGACCTCGAACCCGGCCTTGGCGCTTACCCGCGTCGGGACCAGCACCGTGTTCGCCGCGGTGATCATCGGGGAGCCGTAGTGGATCGGCAGCGTCCCAAGGACATAAACCGGGGCCAGATCGACCTTCGCCCGCCAGCGGATCCGGCGCAACGGCTGAGGCCGTTTCCGGGCCACGGCTGTGTGCTGCGCGTTCGCGGCGAACCCGGCCCACTCGACCGCTGGCCCGCCCCACCGCGGCTGACCGGTCCCGGCGATCTGCGCGCCCGATGCCGGGGCAAACAGCCAGGAGCCAAGCACCATCCCCGCCGCGGCAACCGCGCCGGTGCCCCCTCGGGCGATCCGGCCGGCGGCTGGCCGGGCCGGCTTCCTCACCAGCCTGGCACCCGTTTCCCGTGACCGTCGCAGCCAGCCAGTCATGACTCTCCGGCCTCCCGTTCTCCGCCACTGGCACGGCCCACGGAGATGAGCCGTGCCAGGCCCGCCGTTTCGTCGCCGGCGGCATTGGGTGGTGTCCTCGGCCTGAGCTGATGATCGTAAGGCAAACCCAGCGGAAGGGCGTCCGAAGCCGGAGTTGATGGCGGCAGTGCCACGGCTCAGCACATTTGCTGCCGCCCGCTACGGCAAGACGCTGTGCTGCCCTTCCAGCTATCCGGGCGGGTTGCCCCGGAGGTAAAGCACACTCCCGGGGCAACCGCGCCTGCCTTTGGTGATCATTGTGAGGTCAGGGAATTCCGATCACTCTCCTGCTGGATTTGCCAACGGCGAGGAACCCTCGAGGGTGCGTCGTCCGTGCAAGTGCCGCTAACAATTTGCCCACGTCGCCACGTAGTAGTATTTGATAGTGGAGAATCTGCCTGAACCACCCTTGGCGCTATTGTGGTTAACGCAGCCATCGCCGCCGGACGTATAATAGTAATATACCGCATGAGAGCAATTGTTAACCATTAGATAAACATCAGCTCCGTTTACGGCATAGTGGACTTCATCGCCTGCACAGCCAAACTCCTGCACGACTCCTTCATACCTTCCTAGCTGCCCAATGGCACAGAATTCACCAGGGCACCAAGACGGCATGAGGGGCTTGCCGCTATGGGCCACGGACGACACCGGTGCCATGCTCGTGGGCGCCGCGCTCGTGGCTTGTGCTACGCCGACTGAGAGGCCTGCCGTGACGATAGCCATTACCGCGATGAACACGGCGTTGCGCGCTAGCTGCCTGATGTGCATGATACCTCCCGGGTGACTGAATGCAGCGCCTGCGGCGGACGGGGCACTCACGGTGTTTGAGCCTTGAGCGGTGCCCTTATCACTTTCGGAGAACTGGCTGGCTGCGGAAATTTTGAGGCATAGACCATAGATCAAGGTGAGCCTGAGACCGGGCGCGACAATGTTATACGGGTCGCTGGTACAGATGAATGCCGAAGGCTTCGTCAGCGGCCGCGGGCGAATGGCGGCGTGCTCGGTCCCGCGCGTTCCTTGCTGAGTGGTGCCACCTCTCGCGATCACCCCCGCTATTCTGGGCAATCGGTTTAGTGGCTTCGACTTTCCGCTTACCATGACCGGATGTCAAGGGCTGCGAGGCTTCTTGTTGGTGATCAGTTAGAAAGCCCAGCTTCTCGGACCGCGTGGCGGGGGCGAGGAGTGACCGGGCACGCTCGACAACGCGCGTCGGCAGGGGCTAGTTGCCTGTGCGGCATGGTCATAGACTCCTGGCGATGCCCGAGGATCCCCTGGATGCAGAAGACTGCCTGCGGTCACTGGCGGCCGAGGCCCTGCAGCGGGCGCCCCACCGGCCGCTGTTCCCCGAGTCGCTGGGCCTGATGGCGGTGGCGAATGCGTTCGTGATGCTGGGCTTGCTGGCCGAGCCGCGGGCCGAGGCGGTCTTGGCGGACCACAAGTCGGCGCTGGAGCGCGAAGGTTTCGGGGACACCTGGGGGGTCACGAAGGGTGAGCTGACGGTCCGGCCGGGCGCTGATGGGTACTGGCAGGCCCGGATGGCCGGGCCGGGCGGCCTGCGCGAGGTCCCGGTGCTGGTGGCCGTGGCCGGGGTTTGCTGCCCGACCTCGGTGGCCGAGGTGTGCTTTGAGTGGGTGAAGCTGACCTCAACGGGATGGCAGCTGAGCTTCCGCGCGACCGCTCCCGATCCCGGTCTCCGTGTCAACCCGCCTGCCCCGCGCGTGGTGATGGCCCAGGCGATGTCGGAGATCTCGCTCACCGACGACGCGGGCCACTCCCATGAGCTGCACGCCGAGGGTGTGGGCTGGAGCCGGGATCTCTCTCTGGGCGAGCAGGAGTGGCACGGCCACGTGCCAGTGGCCCGCGATCCGGCCGGCGAGCCTGCCTGGTTTGAGCTGGCGCCCACGATCGGGGGTGTCTCGGGCCGGGTCGCTTTGCCGTCCGCGGCGCAGGTTCCGGTAGGACGGAGTAACCCGCCGTGGCCGACCCCGGCCGAGTGCTATCTGGCCGCGCTCGCGCCGGTCACCAGGATCTCGATGGAGGCCTCCGGCACCGTGGCCGAAGCGGGACCGGAGGAGACGGCGAGGATTCTCGCCTCGGTGGCCGACAGCTTGATCGCGGTGGGTGCGCTGCCGGTCACCAGCACTCTGCTGCGCGCGGCCCCCGGCAGCAACCCTGGCTGGCACGGTCAGCTGGTGCACCTGTGGCGTCGCCGCGCCTACCAGCGGGCCGCCAGGTTCCGGGTTGCCGAGCACCGCAGGCTGGCCGTGCGGCTGCCGCTGGAACACGCCACGGCCGTGATCGAGAGCGTCTCCGCCACCGATGACCTGGTGCGCATCCAGCTGTACGGTCACCCCTGGGTACACGGGGCGTACCTGCCCATGATCGCCCCCTGCTTTCAGGTCCGGGCCACCGATGACGCCGGGGACGAACACGAGGGCATACCCGGCGACTGGCGGGGCTTCCCCGGCCATGAGGGCAGCGGCACTTTCTGGTTCTGGCCGCCCGTGCCCTCGGCCCGGAAGAGCATCCGGGTGACCGTGAGCACATTGTGGGAAGCGGCCTGGGCGGACATCGAGCTGCCGCGATGACACTCCGCGAGCCGTATCACAAGGCAGCCAGCCTGACGGCCCTCGTTGCGGCCAGAGGTCAGGACGGCCGGTGACGGGACCGGGCCCGGCCTGAGATGAACCGAGCCGAGAGGCGACTGCGAGACCTCACCAGCTTGGCACCCGTTTCCCGTGACCGTCGCAGCCAGCCAGTTATGACTCTCCGGTCTCCCGTTCCCCGCCACTGGCACGGCCGACGGAGATGAGCCGTGCCGTCTCTGGCGCCGTCGCGGTGTCAGATTGTGTGGTGAACGGTGAGGTGTTGTTCCGGCAGCCGGTCAAAACGCCGATCGGGTACCGGATGCGAGCAAGGCGCAGGCCGCGGTGCGGAGCTTGCCGTTGTCCCGCAGGAAGGCTGCTGCTTGCCGTTGACCGTTGTGGCGTAGGCCGCGGGCAGCCGCCGAGCGTAACGACGGCGGACGGTCGGCGGTGGCGCCTGGGGGAAGCGCAGCGTGTACGCGATGGTCACCGGGCCGCCGCTCATCCCTCCCACCACGGACGGGGGCGCTGGGACGTCTGCGTTGATGATCGATGTCAGCCGGGCGATGCTGGCGGGAGCGGTGACTGTGCGCTTGTCATGCGAGAGCGCAGGGCTGTGCGGAAATTGTCACGGACCGGAACCGGCGGTCAGGCTCGGCCGGGTGGTGGCGGTGTGCGCACGCCGGGAGCGGAGCGGGAACCGGAGTACGGCCGGTGCTGGCCGGTCACGGTAAATAAAGGTGGCGGGGAAATGTCCCCGGCCCTGGTGGCAGGCAGGCCGCGGCGCCGGGCCAGCCCAGGAGGGCAGAAAAGACCCGACACTGCTGTGGCTGGATGACTTGCGGGCTCACGGGCGCCCCAGCGCCCGGTACGCCCAGCCCGCCCCCCGCCACCGGTCGGAGTCGAGCGCGTTCCGCCCGTCCACGATGTTGCGCTGGGCCACCGCCTGCCCCAGAACCTCGGGGTCGGCCTCCCGGAACTCCTCCCACTCGGTCAGCAGCAGGGTCACGTCGGCCCCGGCCACGGCGGCCGCCGCCGAGTCGGCGTAGCCCAGCTCCGGGTGGGCCCGGCGGGCGTGGCTGAGCGCGGCCGGGTCGTAGACGGTCACGGTGGCGCCGAGTCCGTGGATCGTGGCCGCCACATCCAGGGCGGGCGAGTCGCGAATATCGTCCGAGTCAGGCTTGAACGCCACGCCCAGAACCCCCACGGTCCGCCCGGCGAACGACCCGCCCAGCAGTTCGCGGGCCAGGTCGACCATGCGGGCCCGGCGGCGCAGGTTGATGTCGTCCACCTCACGCAGGAACGACAAGGCCGGTTCGACGCCGAGCTCTTCGGCCCGGGCCATGAAGGCCCGGATGTCCTTGGGCAGGCAGCCGCCGCCGAACCCGAGGCCGGGCCGCAGGGCCGCCGCGCCGATCCGCGGGTCGTGGCCCAGCGCCTCCGACAGCATGGTCACGTCGGCGTGGGTGGCCTCGCACACCTCGGCCATGGCGTTGATGAACGAGATCTTGGTGGCCAGGAAGGCGTTGGCGGCCACCTTGACCAGTTCGGCGGTGGGCAGGTCGGTGACCAGGAACGGGGTCCCGGCCGCGATGGGTTCGGCGTAGACCTCCCGCAGCACCTGCTCGGCCCGCCCCGGCCGCCCCTCAGCCGGGCTCATGACGCCGGCCACGATCCGGTCCGGCCGCACCGTGTCCTGGACGGCGTGCCCCTCGCGCAGGAACTCCGGGTTCCAGGCCAGCTCGACCCCGTCACCGGCCGGAGCCAGCCGGGTCAGCCGCGGCCAGCCCCGCGGCCGTGCCGACCGGCACGGTGGACTTGCCCACCACCAGGCAGGACCGGTCCAGCCGCGGCGCCAGCTCGTCCACGCACCCGTGCACCTGGGACAGGTCGGCCGCGTTGGAGCCCGCCTGCTGCGGCGTGCCCACACAGATGAAGTGCACATCACCGAACGCGGCCGCGTCCGCGTACGAGGCCGAGAACGAGAGCCGGCCCGACTTCAGCCCGGCCTGCAGCAGCGGCTCCAGGTCCGGTTCGTGGAACGGCAACTCACCCCGGCTCAGGCTGTCGATGCGCACCGGGTTGACGTCGACCCCGAGCACCTCGAACCCCAGCTCGGCCAGGCACGCCGCGTGAGTCGTGCCCAGGTAGCCGGTACCCAGCACGGTGATGCGGGGACGGCCGGCGTTTTCTGTGGTCACAGGTAGTCCTTACCTGGATCAGTCGGCACGATGAGGAACATTAGCTCCGATTCCCTCCCCATTGACCAGGGGCAACCTCGGCCATGGCGGCACAACTTTCCGGCATCTCCACTCATCTCTCCTGTTCGAGACTGTTGTCTTCAGTTGACGATCGGGCTGACAAACTCAGAGCGTTACCATGGGGAGAGCCGATGCGGTTGGGCCTGATCGTGGACTGGCACCAGCTCCAGCACCGGTACCGGCGTGGCTGTGGCGGCCATGGCCGTCGCCGTGGCCGTGGCCGCTGGTTCCACCACCTGGGAGCCCACGGCCGCATTCGGCCCCGCTCCGCGCCCGGCAGCACCTGAACGTCACAGCCTGCTTGCTCACCGGTCCCAGCGGCATCGCCCTCGGCACCTCCGCGCCCAGGTCTGATGGCCATGAGTCCGCGTCCGTAGCCACCCACGTCATGGTGAGTACCTGCCCGACACCGGGTCCACCGATGCCGGGCCGACGCTCGACGCGCTGGTCCAGCGGCGGGCGGGGTCATCGTCGCCACGGCAGCCTTACCGCCGAGGTGTCCCGGCCGTTAAGGCCGATCCGGGTCACCGGTTCCTTCTCGCATCCACGCCAGGCGCGGGTCCCGCCCGTCCCGCTCCGAACACGTGGTGGTCCTGGCCGCCCAGGCGGCCGAGTGGATCGGCAACCATCCGCGCCTTGGCCGCGCACGCTCAACCCGCCGGGCCCTGACCTGGTCCCGTCGTCACCGACTAGCCAGCGGCCCTCCTGGAGCCAGACATGCCGAGTCACTCAGAACCCGACCACTCCGCAGCGGGGCGTGGGCTCGGCCCGCTCACGCCGACGGTCACGGACGGTGACGTTTGTCTTGGTGGTTCTGTGGTCCGCGGTCCTTGTCTTCGCAATGCGTTCGCTGTGCCGCATCCGCGGCTGTGGGAGCGGCTGGCTTCGGGTCAGATGT
Source organism: uncultured Actinomycetes bacterium (assembly GCA_963828445.1). Lineage (GTDB taxonomy): Bacteria > Actinomycetota > Actinomycetes > Streptosporangiales > Streptosporangiaceae > Bog-532. The sequence continues at coordinate 8,741 of CAWHFP010000007.1, read as the reverse complement.
TCGGTCACGCCGAGGCCCAGTGCAGCGGCACCGGCTCCGCGGGCCGGGCAGGCCTACTACGTGCCGGTGTTGCGACCCGGCCGCGCGGCCCCACGCACGCGACGAGGCTGACGGGTCCGTCCGGGGCCCGGCCCGCCGCCGCTGGAGCCGTACCTGGTGACACGGCCTCGGGCCTGCTGCGGGCGGCCCCCATCCGGCGGCACGCCGGGTCGACGACACGCCGGGCACCTGTTCCTGCCGCAGCCGGTCCCGTCGCCCCGGTCGCTGCGGCAGCCAAGCCCATTGGCGCGCCGTCATCGGTTCCGGCGTCCTGGTCATCTCTACATCCAGATCGCCCTCGCTGATCGCCCTGACCATCGCTGTTCGGGCTCGATGCAGATGCGCGACGATCGTTATCGACCAGATCCGACCTGGTTGGCTCATCGGGACCGATAACGCGTCCTACAGCGTGGCGTCGACCTTTGACACGGTGCCGATGGCCGATCAGACCGGCCGGATCGCGGTCACGCTGACCAACACCGGCACCAGCACCTGGAGCGGGTACGCGCTGGGCACGCAGGTGTTCCCGTCCGGGATACCAGCGGGACCGGGACGCCGCTGAGCTCGGGGCGAACGTGGCGATCGCGCCACGGTGGCCGCGGGCGGGACCGCGACGGTGGAAAGCGTCACCCCCGCGGAGAACCCGGGGTCGTATGAGATCTGCTGGGACGTGGTGACCGCCCCCGGCACGTACTTCTCGGCCGAGGGCGGGAATGAGTACTGCGCGCCGTACACCGTCCAGCAGTACCCGCCGCAGGTCAACGAGCAGGAGCCGCTGCCCGGCACCGACGTGGACACCCAGACCCGCAGCTGACCGCCTCGGCGGTCATCCCCGGCGGATATCCGGCCAGCCCGCGTTCTCCTTCGCGTTCCAGATCATCACGGGCCCAACCCCGGCACGGCCACTGTGGTGGAGTCCTCGGGCTGGGTGGCGAACAACGGCAACAGCTGGACTCCGAACGCCCTGACCTGGGGCACCACGTACTACTGGCAGGTCACCGTCACCGACGCCGTCCCGCCCCCCCGCTGCCCAGCTCGGGCATGACCTGGACCACGCCGATCTCGTTCGTGGTCGGCAACGCCCAGCCGCCATCATCAACCGGCTGGGTAACGCCTACCAGGCCGATGACGGCAACCCGATCATGACCTCGGACCTGGGCAGCAGCAACTACAGCGGATCCGGCAAGACCATCGACCCGAGGACCGCGAACGTCACCCAGCAGGCCACCGACGCCAGCGTGGCCACGGTCGGCCCGCCGCTGTCGATCGTGCGGACCTACAACTCCCTGGACCCGCGTACCTCGCAGGCGCTGGGGGCCGGCTGGTCATCGCCGCTGGACATGTCGCTGGTCCCGGACCCCGGACGGGTCGGGGGCGCTGGTCCTGACGCTGGCCGACGGGCAGCAGGTCCGGTTCGCGAAGAACTCGGCCGGCGGGTACGCGCCGCCGCAGGACATGTACGCGGTGGTGCCCCGTTGTCCGGCGGGGGGTTCTCGGTGACCGACCAGACCGGCACCACCTACCACTTCGGGCAGGCCAGCGGGTCCAACTGGCTGATCTCCCAGATCATCGACAACACCGGCCAGGCTGAGACGTTCGGCTACAGCGGGCGCGCTGGCCACGATCACCAGCGCGACCTCGGGCCGGGCGCTGCACCTGACCTGGTCCACGCCCAGCGGGGCGACGCGCCCCCACGTGGCCACGGTGGCCACCGACCCGGTCACGGCCGGCCAGCCGGCCACCGCGCTGACCTGGACCTACGGCTACAGCGGGGACCTGCTCAGCTCGGTGTGCCCGCCGGGCACCAGCACCGCCTGCACCAGCTACGGGTATGTCACCAACGGCTCGCACGCCCCGACCTCGGTGCTGAACGCCAACCCGACCAGCTACTACCGGCTCGACGAGGCCGCGGGCACCAGGTGCCGCCAACCAGGTCCCGGTCAACGATCTGACCACGGTGGACCCGCCGGCCGCCGAGTTCAGCACCACCCCCGGCGTGTCCGGGCCGGTCCCGGGGTGACCGCGACCGGGTTCAACGGCACCAGTTCGTGGATCCCGCTGGACGGCGCCTGGTGCACCACGCCGGGCCAGGTCAGCTCGTGCATCCAGCCGGCGATAGCGGCCGGGTGCTGGGCCGCCGCCGAGAGCCTGGCGGTCAGCGTCTGGTTCAAGACCAGCACGGCGTCCGGGGTGCTGCTGGGCCTGACGACCTCCCTGCCGGCGTCCACTGCTCCGTCTGCACCACCCCGGCGCCGCCCCTGCTGTGGATCGGCAGCAACGGCGACCTGCAGGGTCACTATCGGCGAGACTGTTTGCTTCCTCCTACACTCGGTCCGCGATGTCCTCCCCGGCCGCGGTCAACGACGGAGCCTGGCACCAGGCGGTGCTATTCCCGGCCAGGCCCTGTACCTGGACGGCGTGGAGGTCGCCACCGGCACCGCGAGCGTGGGCCTGCCCGCCGGCGACTACGCGCTGCTCGGCGCGGGCTGTCTGGTACCTCCGCGGTGACGGGTGCTCGTCCCGCCGCCTGGTCGTACTTCAACGGGTCCATGGCCGACGTGTCGATCTACCAGAACCAGCTGCCCAGCGTCGGCACGGTCGCCGCGCAGTACGCCGCGGAAACCAACCAGGCCGCCGAGCTCAACGAGGTCACCAGCCCGGCCGGGCGCACCGAGCTGTCCGCCACCTACGACACCGTCAACGACCGGGTGCGACGCTGACCGACGCCGTCGGCGGCACTGGGACTACAGCGGCCCGGTCCAGGCGCGTCCTCGGCCGCCTATGACAGCGCGGTCATGGCGTCTTCCCGAGGACTTCTGGCCGCTCAACGACACCTCCGGCCCGCTGGCCCACGACATGGTCGGCGGCGCCACCGCGGCCAGCCCGCGCCCCGCGGCGACCTACGCCAACGTCACGCTGGGCGTGGCCGGGCCGACCGGCTTCGCCGACGGCACCGCGGCCAGCTTCGGCGGCACCGGCTCGCAGGTCACCGTCCCCGGCGGGTATTTCGGCGGCACCGGGGCCGAATCGGCCGAGCTGTGGTTCAAGACGGCGCACGGGACGCTGCTGTCCTCCAGCACCGGGCAGAACGGCGGGAGCCGGTATCGCTATGGATCGCCTCTAGCGACGGTGCCTGAAGGCATGATCGGCAGCACGCCGCTCAACGCGCCCTATTCGGCTTGCTCCGCGGGCAACGCCGCCGACGGCAAGTGGCATCAGGCCATCCTCACCCTCAGCGCCGGCACCACGACCTCGAATCGTTCAGCCAGACCGCGACCCTGTACGCGGACGGCGCCTCGCTGGACACCGCGCAGATCACCAAGCCGGCCGCAGCCTCCCCTACCGGGTACACGCCGACATCGGCAACGGCCCGAACGGCAGCACTCCGACTTCACCGGGTCGATCGCCGACGTCTCGCTCTACACCACCGAGCTCACACCGACAGGTCACCAGCCACTACAACGCGCTGGCCAACCAGATTACCCCGCCGAGTCCGGCACCAGCAACCCGCTGAGCCCGCCCGCCTCGGTCACCCTCCCGACCCTGAACACCCAGACGATCACGGTCACCGACCCGGTCCAGGCCAACAGCGTGTACGTGTACGCCAGCGGGGCCCTGGTGCAGACCATCGACGTGCTCGGCGGCGTGACCTCCTACGGCTACGACGCCGCCCAGCGCGCCTCGACGATCACCGACCCGGACGGCGACACCACCTACCTGACCCACGACGCGCACAACAACGTGACCTCCACCACCACGTGCGCGGCGGTCAACAACTGCCAGACCTCCTACGCGTCGTACTACGAGAACCTGTCCAACCCGCTGGACCCGCGGAACGACAAGCCGACCGACTCGCGGGACGCCCGGTCCTCCTCGCCATCCGACCCGGCCTACGACACGGTCACCACCTACACCGCCGCCGGCCAGATCGCGACGAAGGCCACGCCGCCCACCCCGGCGTGCCCGTCCGGCTGCAAGACCACCTACGCCTACACCGCCGGGACCGAGGCCGCCGTCGGCGGCGGCACCGAGCCCGCCGGCCTGGTGGCCTCGATCACCGCCCCGGCGGCGGAGTGACCAGCTACGCCTACGACTCGGCCGGCGACGTGATGCAGATCACCGACCCGCTCGGCCTGGTGACCAAGTACGGCTACGACAACCTGGGCCGCCAGCTCACCCAGACCCAGGTCTCCAACACGTTACCCGGCCGGCCTGACCACCAGCTATGCCTACGACAGCCAGGACCGGCTGGTCACCGAGACCGACCCGCCGATCACCGACCGGGTGACCGGCGCGGTGCACACCAAGGTGACCACCTACACCTATGACCCCGACTCCAACGTGCTGACCATCACGATCAGCGACCCCACCGGCGGGGACCCGTCCCGGACCACCACCAACACCTATAACACGCACGGCCAGCTGGCCACCTCGGCCGACGCGCTGAACAACACCACCACCTACACCTACGATGCGCTCGGCAACGGGCCACCCAGACCAACCCGGCCGGGGTACCACCGCCTACCTCTACGACGCGGCGGGGAACCTGCTGACCACCACGCTGCAGGGCTACACCGGCAACCCGAGTAACCCGTCACCGGCCGCCAACCTGGTCAGGAATCCCGGGCCTACGATCCGGCGGGACGGCTGGCCTCGGTCACCAACGTCACGGGCACCACCACCGATTACACCTACTACGGCGACAACCAGCTCGCGTCCAGTTACGTCTGGCCCGCCCAGCAGCACCGCGTGGAGACCGTCAGCACTTACGGCTACGACGCGGCCGGCAACCGGATCTCCGAGACCGCCCCGGGGGCCTGGTCGTCAACACCGCCTACAACGCCGACAACCAGATCACCTCGCAGACCGTGGATCCGTCCGGGGTGAACCGCTCGGTCACCGCCAGCTACGACCCCGACGGGAACGTCGTGACCCAGACGCTGACCGGCGGCGGCGTCACCCAGACCGAGACGATGACCTACAACGCGATGGACCAGGACCTGTCGCAGACCATCGACAACACGCGGCGGGAACCTGACCACCAGCTTATGCGCGACCAACGCGGCCTGGTGACCTCGGAGACCGACCCGGCCGAGCAACATCACCACGATCGCGAACGACGAGGCGGGCCGGCCGGTGTCGTGACCGGCCCGGCCGTGCTGAGCCAGACCGGCAACGGCGCGCGCCCGTCCCCGCCAACCCGGTCACGATGACCGGCTATGACACGTTCGGCGACCGGGCCGAGACTTCCGACGCGAACGGCAACGTCACCAAGTACGGCTACGACCACGACGGCCAACAGATATCGATCACCGACCCGTCCTACACCCCGCCCGGCTCAACCAGCCCGGTCAACGGCACCACCACGGTCAGTCTACAACTCCCTGGGCCAGGAGACCACCGTCACCGACCCGCTGAACAACCTCACCCAGGACAGCTACGACCAGCTCGGCGACCTGGCCAGCCAGACCGACCCGGGCAGCGGGGCCACGATCTACACCTATGACCCGGCCGGCGAGCAGACCAGCGTCACCGACCCCACCGGTGCGCAGACCCAGGCCACCTACGACAGCCTCGGCCGCATGGTCACCACCACCGACCTGGTCAGGCAGAACACCTCCGCCGCCTACACCACCAACTACGGCTACGACGACGCGGGCAACCAGACCTCGCAGACCAGCCCGACCGGCGTACGACCAAGGCCATCTACGACGCGGTCGGGGAGCAGACCTCCACCACCGACGGCGCAGGGAACACCACCACCTACGCCTACGACCTGGACGGCCACCTGATCAAGATGACGCGCCGGACGGCACCGCGACCACGGCGAGCTACGACCTGGCCGGCCGCCAGACCGGGCCAGCGGACCTGAACGCCGCCGGCACGGCGCTGCGAACCGAATCAGCCGTCTACAACCCCGATGGCCAGATCACCCCCGCGACCGACTTCCTGGGCAACACCACCACCTCGACTACGACGCGACCGGGATGCTCACCTCGCAAACCCAACCGGTGTCGACTACCCACAGCATCACGGTCGGCTACGAGTACGATCTGGACGGCAACCGGACCGCGCTGACCGACGGGAACACCCACACCACCTACACCACCTACAACTCCCGCGGCCTGCCGGAGACCATCACCGAGCCCCCACCTCCGCCCACAACACCGCCGCCGACTCCACCACCACCGACAGCTACGACGCCAACGGCAACCTGGTCACCCAGAGCTGCCCGGCGGCGTGCAGGTCACCAACAGCTACGACCCGATGGGCGACCTGACCGGCCAGTCCGGCACCGGCGCCACCGCGGCCACCGCGGCCCGGACCTTCACCTACGACAACGCCGGGCGGCTGCTGACCGCCGCGACCAGCGCCGCCGGGACCTCCGGGACCCCGGCTACCAGCCCGCCACCTCGGAGTCGTTCGGCTGGGATGACCGCGGGCTGCTGCTGTCAGCGTCCGGGTCGGCCGGCACCTCCGTCTTCACCTACAACGGCAGCGGGCAGCTGGCCTCGGCGGCGGACGCGGCGGGCACGTCCAGCTACAGCTACGACACCGCCGGCCGGCTGGCCACCAACGCCGACCCCGCCTCCGGGACCACCGGCACCTACAGCTACAACAACCTGGACCAGGTCACCCAGATCTCCTACGGCACCGGCAAAGACACCCAGGCCTTCGGCTATGACAACCTGCACCGGCTGACCTCCGACACGATCACCACCCGGGCGGCACCCAGGTGGCCGCCATCGGCTACGGCTACGACGCCAACGACAAGTCACCTCGATGACCACCAGCGGCCTGGCCACCGCCGGCGGCGGGACCGGGACGGTGACCAACACCTACGGCTACGACAAGGCCGACCGGCTCACCTCCTGGACCGCCACGCCGTCCGGCGGGTCGGCCACCACCAAGACCTACGGGTACGACAACGACGGCAACCTGACCAGCAACAACGGCGCCACCTACAGCTACGACGCCCGCAACGAGCTGACCTCCGACGGGCAACACCTACACCTACACCGCCGACGGCGACCTGACCGGCGGACGGGTCCGAGCGGCAGCGCACCTACACCTCCGACGCCTACGGCCAGCAGATCACCGACGCGGCCTCCTCGTTCTCGTGCGACGCCCTGGGCCGGATGGTCAAGGACGCCAGGCAGGGCAAGGCGGCAGCCATCGCGCTGACCTATGACGGGATGACCAACCAGGTCGCCTCGGACTCCTCGGCGTCCTACTCCCGGGATCCGGCCGGGCAGATCACCGGGGTGCACACCGCGGGCGGGCGTGCAGGTTCGCGCTGAGCAACCAGCACGGCGACCTGTCCGGCACGTTCGCGGCGGCGGGCACGGCGATGACCGGCTCGGTCACCTACGACCCGTGGGGCGCGCTGCCCACTCCGGGCCAGTCCAGGTCGGCTATCAGGGTCAGTGGACCGATCCGGGCACCGGGCAGGTCGATATGGGCGCCCGGTTCTACAAGCCGTCCGCCGGCGGGTTCATCAACGAGGACACCTACGCCGGCCGGCGGTATCGGGAACCTGACGCGTACGCCGACGATAACCCGATGACGATCACCGACCCGTCCGGGCACTCGCCGTCCGCGTCCTCGGGCGGGGGCAGCGTCACCGCCTCGGAGGTCGCGGCCGCCGGCCGCCTGGCCGACGCCAAGGAGGCCGCCGCCCGGGCCCGGACGGCAGCGGCCCAGGCCAAGGAGGCCGCCGCCCATGCTGAGGCCACCGCCTCGTCGGCGGTCCGTTACGCCAGCGAGCTGAACAACGAGGCCAGCCAGATCCGCAGCCAGGCCGAAATGGCCACCCAGGCCGCTCAGCAGGCCGAGGCCCAGGAGCAGCAGGCGCTGGCCACCTACCAGCAGGCGCAGGGCGCCGCCAACGCCGCCTACAGCGAGATCGGCTCCGCGCCCGCGAAGCCCTCGCCAGGCGTCTACTCGGCAGTCAGCAACGCGATCGTCTCGGGCGGAAGTTCCGGCGCTAGCAGCTTCGGGGTCACTGGCGTGGCCTGCGGCGACGGGCCGTGCATTGCGGTCGGGGGGTTCTCCGGGGGGCAGGCTCAGGCCAGCACCGGAGCCTCAGCCGCCGTCAGCCAGGCCCAGGCCGAGATCTCGGACTACAACATCGCCTACGCCGCGTACGAGACCCGGGTGTCCAACTACGAAAAGGCCAAGGCGCTGGCCATCGCGGATCACCAGGCCTACCTGGCCGCCAAGGCCCATGCCGACGCGCTCAACAAGGTGGCCGCACGGCTGTGGCATCAGTACGACAACGCCCACAACCAGGCGGTGTCGGCCGACAACCGGGCCGAGGCCGACGTGCGGACCGCCGCCGAGGAGGCGGCCACGGCCAAGTCCCTGGCGGCCGATGCCGCCGAAGCCGAGAAGACCGTGGCCGAGGACGAGGCCGAGTACCAGAAGCTGAAGCGCGAGTACGACCAGGAGCAACGCGAGGAAAAGCAGACCCAGGCCAACCACAAGAAGAAGCCCGGCAGCAAGAGTTCGGGCTCGGGTGGTTCGGGCGGCACCGCCGGTCCGCCGACCAACCCGGGCGGTGGTACCTGCTCGACCACGCCTGACATCCCCAGCTGCCGAAAGGCCAAGGCCGCGCTGGCCAAGGTCGCCCAGGCCGCCGCGGATGTCGCCGCCTCGGCGCTGACCGCCCTGATCGGCCCGGTCCTGCAGAGCATCGCGAC
>CAWHFP010000006.1:0-10604 GCA_963828445.1 uncultured Actinomycetes bacterium | reverse complement strand
GGTTGGGGCTGGGCTCAGTCCGGGGTTGCGCGGGCCTGGAGGAAGTTGAGGGCGGTCAGGGCCAGGACCTGGCGGTCGCCCGCGAACATCTCGCCGTGGGTCCGGATCAGGCCCCGGTCGGGCTTGGACCTCGACCCCCGGGTCTCCACGATCGTGGTACGCATCCGCAGCTTTTCGCCGGGGCGCACCGGGCTGGGCCAGCGCACCTCGTCGACGCCGGGTGAAGCCGGGCCGGCCACCGGGGACAGGTAGTGGTCGGCGAACGGCCGCATCATGATCCCGGCGGTGTGCCAGCCGCTGGCGATCAGGCCGCCGAACGGCCCGGTGGCGCCCACCCGGCGTCGACGTGCATCGGCTGCGGGTCGAACCGCCGGGCGAACTCGACGATCTCGTCCGCGGTCACGCTGGCGTAGCCGTACTCGTAGACGGCGCCCTGGGCGTAGTCCTCGAAATACCGGTCGTCGAGCGGGACCGCGAAGTCGGCCTCGCCCAGTACCCGCGTGCCACCCAGCCCGTCAGCCGCCTCAGTCATGCTGGCCATCTTGCCAGCCAGCCAGGCGGCTCAGATCGCGCGCATCCGGTTGTTGCGGGCTTGTGCTCGACCTCGGCCAGGCCGAGGGCCTCCAGCACCGGCGGCACGTAGTTGCCGAACCGGCCGCGCAGCCCCTTCTTGAGCCCGTACCAGCCGCCGACCGGGTTGTCCGGCGACCGGCCCGCGCACGGTCCTGCGGGACCTGGAGGCGCTGAGCACGGCAGGCATCCCGGTCTACGCGACCCGGGGGCGGCACGGCGGGTTCGCGCTGCTGGAGGGGTTCGACCCCGACCGGACCCGCGCCAGGCAGGCGCTGTCCCCGGAGCCGGCGGAGGATCCCGGCGGCCCTCCGGCCCGGGCCCCGATCCGGATCTCGCCGCTCGACACCGCCGTGCTCGACCTGCTGGCCCTCGGCCCCGAAGCCGAGGTCCTCCAGCCCCCGGAACTCCGCCAGGCCATGTCCGGGGCCGTTCGCCGCCTCGCCTCCTGGTACTCAGGCCCGGACGACCCGGAACCGGAGAGGGAGGGAGCCAGCGAAGCGACCTTCGATAGGAAATAAGGCGCCTGCCTAGGCTGGGGCCGTGATCACCGTACGACCGGCCACGGCTTCGGACGTCGCGGCGCTGCGCTGCTGGAGAACGTGGCGGTCCGCCCGTCGGAGCAGGGGCGGGGTACGGGCTCCCGGTTGCTGGCGTTCGCCGAGGAGGAAGCCCGTCGACGTGGGTGGCCGGAGATCCGGCTCTCCACCAACGAGGCCATGACCGAGAACATCGCCTACTACCCGCGGCGTGGCTACGTCGAGACCCATCGGGCCCGGGACGAAGGGTTTTCCCGGGTCTTCTTCCGCAAAGCCTGGTGACATGCCACTGGGCCCGGCCGATCCGGCGGCCGGGCCCAGTGGCATGGAGCGGCTGGGTCAGCTGTTGACTGCGTCCCAGAGCTGGTTCTTCTTGCCCGTCGGGTTCTGGCCGGTGAGCTGGGTACCGGCGTTGCCCGGGTTGTTGCTGGCCTTCGACCCGTCGGTCATCGCGTCGCCGGTGGCCTCGTTGATCCACTCGTAGGCGGCACCGCTCGGCGTCGCGTCCCAGGCCTGGCTGGCCGAGCCGTTGCAGTAGTCCAGCACGAGCTCGTCGTTCTTGCCCTCGGTCACGCAGAAGCCGGACACGTGGCCCTTGGGCGCGTACTCGAAGATCTTGGCGTTGCTGGTGGTCGGGAACGGCGCCAGGCCGGCCAGGAAGTCCGAGTCGGTGGACTTGGAGCTCTGCTTCTCGACCACGACCTGGGTGCCGTTGTGCGCCCCGTAACCGCTGGTCGACATGACCAGGTTGGTGTTGTGGACCTCCTGGGTGTAGCAGTAGCCGTGGCCGTTGTTCACGCACTGGTTGGTGGTGGCGCCGGCCATGGTGGCGGCGGCGACCGAGGCGATTCCGGCGGTGCTGAGAATTCCGGCGGCGGCGATAATCCGGCGGGTACGTCGCATGTGTGTTTCTCTCCCCTGTAACACTGAGTTAACTAGCAGTGTCTTACTGTGAGAGAGACGCGCAGAGGGCTAACTCGGTTTACAGGATGCAGTTGAAAAATTACTCAGAGTAATTTCGTAGCTTATGTCGGCCAGAGTTACGTTCCGGGCGCGATAACGCCCATGGCGGACGTATGCGGATAAGGGTCAGCCGGTGTTCTGGAGGCCGGCGGCGACGCCGTTGACGGTGAGGAGGAGCAGGCGCTCGAGTTGCTCGCGCTCGGCCGGGTCGTCGGCGGCGGGGCCGCGCAGGGCGGCCAGGGCGCGCAGCTGCAGGTGCGAGAGCGCGTCCACGTAGGGGTCGCGCAGGGCAACGGCGCGGGACAGGACCGGGCGGTCGGCCAGCAGGCGGTCGTGTTCGGTGACGGCCAGGACCAGGCGGCGGGTCAGGTCGTACTCGGACAGCACCCGGGCCGACAGGTCCTCCCGGCCACCCAGGGCCAGGTAGCGTTCGGCGATCCGGCGGTCGGTCTTGGCCAGGCTCATCTCGGCGTTGTCCAGCAGCACGTTGAACAGCGGCCACTCCTGGTAGGCCTGGCGCAGCTCGGCCAGGCCGGGCGCGGCGTGGCCGTTGGCCCCGATGGCGGCGTTCAGGCCGCTGCCGAGCCCGAACCAGCCGGGCAGGTTGATGCGGGTCTGCGACCAGGCGAACACCCACGGGATGGCGCGCAGGTCCTCCAGGCTGACCTGGGACAGGCCGCGGCGGGCGGGCCGGGAGCCGATGCGCAGGCCGCCGATCTCGCCCAGCGGGCTGATCCGCGCGAACCAGTCGGCGAAGCCCACCGACTCGACCAGGGCCCGGAAGGCCTGGCGGGCCGCGTCGTCGATGAGGTCGGCCACCTGCCGGTACCGGGCCGAGACCTCGCTGTTGCGGCCGGTGCGCGCCGGTGACGAGGCCAGCAGCACGGCCGAGGTGACCTGCTCCAGGTGCCGCCGGGCGATCACCGGCTGGCCGTAGCGGGCGAAGATCACCTCACCCTGCTCGGTGACCTTGAACCGGTCGGCCACCGACCCCGGCGCCTGGGCCAGCACGGCCCGGCCGGTCGGGCCGCCACCGCGGCCGAGGGCGCCGCCGCGACCGTGGAACATGGTCAGCCGGACATCGTTGGCCTCGGCCCAGGCCGCCATCTCGGCCTGGGCGTCGAACAGCCGCAGGGTCGCGCTGGCCGGGCCCAGTTCCTTGGCCGAGTCGGAGTAACCGAGCATGGCCTCCAGCTGGCGTTCGTTGGCGGCCAGGCGCGCGGCCACCGGCGGCAGCTCCAGCATGCCGGTCAGCACCTGGGCCGAGTGGGCCAGGTCGGCGCCGGTCTCGAACAGCGGGACCACGTCCAGCACCGGGGCGTTGCCGTCCGGCAGGGCCAGTTCGGCCAGCTCGTAGACGTTGGCGATGTCGGTGGCGGACCGGGTGAAGCTCACGATGTAGCGGCGGCAGGCCTCGACCCCGAACCGCTGCTGGATCCAGGCGATGACCCGCAAGGTGGACAGGACCTCTTCGGTCTCCGCGGACAGCGTGCCACCGGCCCGGGCCTCGGCCAGGGCCCGCTCGTGCACCGCGCTGTGCTGGCGCACCTCCAGCTCGGCCAGGTGGAAGCCGAACGTCTCGGCCTGCCAGATCAGGTGCTGCAGCTCCCCGTAGGCCTGCTGGCGGGCCCCGCTGGCGGCCAGCGAGTCCTGGACCAGGCGCAGATCGGCCAGGAATTCTTCCGGGCCGGTGTAGGCCAGGTCGGCGTTGCGGACCCGGGTCGCGTCCAGCCGGGCCGCCGCGAACAGCAGGTAGGTCCGGTAGGGCTCCTGCGGCGACCGGGCCGTGATCTCGCCGATCAGCTCGGGGTGGGCGGCTTCGGCCACGTCCAGGGCCCGGTGCAGGGCCGCGGACGCCGGGGTGCCGCTCTCGTACAGGGTGAGCGACCGGCCGATCCGGTCGGTGGCCCGCTCCAGCGCCCGCAGCACGTGCTCGGCCTGGATGGTGGCGGCCTCGCGGGTGACCCGGGCGGTGACGAACGGGTTGCCGTCCCGGTCGGCCCCGACCCAGCTGCCGAAGCGCAGGAAGGCCGGGACCTCGGTCGGGATCCGGCCTGCCTCGTCGCCCGCCACCGCGTGGTCCATGGACCGGTACAGGGCCGGGACCACCCGGAACAGGGTCTCATCGAACGCGGTCATCACCGTGCGGACCTCGTCGATCGGGTCCATGGCCTTGACCCGCAGCTGGGAGGTCCGCCACAGCACGTCGATCTGCTCGTGCAGCTCGCGCAGGGTCTCGGCCCGGTCGGTGGCCGCGGTCCGCGGGTCGTCGAGCGCGTCGGTCAGCCCCGAGATACGGCGCAGCGAGGCGACCACCGCGCGGCGGCGGGCCTCGGTCGGGTGGGCGGTGAACACCGGGTGCACGCGCAGCCCGTCCAGCAGTTCGCCCAGCCGGTCCTCGCCCTGCTCGGCGCGGATTTCGGTCACGGTGGCGGCCAGCGATTCCGACAGCGGCCGGTCGCCGTTGTCCCGCTCGCGCAGGGTCCGGATCCGCTGGTGTTCCTCGGCCAGGTTGGCCAGGTGAAAGTAGACGGTGAAGGCACTGGCCACCTGCTCGGCCCGGTCCAGCGGCCAGGCCGCCACCATGGCCGCGATGTCGTCCAGCGAACTGGCCCCGGGGTCGCGGCTCTGGGGATCGCGGCGCACCTCGATCACCGCGTGCCGGAGTCTTTCCACGTCATCCAGGAGATCCTGGCCGCCGGCGTCACGGAGCACGTCGCCCAGCAGACTGCCCAGCAGCCGGACGTCGTGCCGCATCGGCTCGGGCATCTGGTACCGGTCAAAGTCCCGGCTGATCGGCTCGGGAACGGTCGGGCTGGCGGGATCTGCGGTCACGCGGCAAGCGTAGCGAAAGGGTCTGGACCACTCCCGCTACCCTTACCCCCATGACCAGTGATGTCGCTGATGTCCCCGAGCCCGCCTCGGAAGCCGCCGACCTGCACACGACCGCGGGCAAACTCGCCGACCTGGAACGCCGCCGCGAGCAGGCCATGCACGCCGGGTCCGAGCAGGCGGTCGAGAAGCAGCACAGCCGGGGCAAGCTGACCGCGCGGGAACGGGTCGAGCGGCTGCTGGACCCCGGCTCGTTCGTGGAGTTCGACGAGTTCGCCCGGCATCGGGCCACCGACTTCGGCATCGAGGCCAACCGCCCCTACGGGGACGGCGTGATCACCGGGCACGGCACCATCGACGGCCGCCAGGTCTGCGTGTTCAGCCAGGACTTCACGGTGTTCGGCGGGTCGCTGGGCGAGGTCTACGGGACCAAGATCGTCAAGGTCATGGACCACGCGCTCAAGGTCGGCTGCCCGATCATCGGCATCAACGACGGCGGCGGCGCCCGCATCCAGGAAGGCGTGGTCGCGCTGGGCCTGTTCGCGGAGATCTTCTACCGCAACACGATCGCGTCCGGCGTCGTCCCGCAGATCTCGCTGATCATGGGGCCGGCCGCGGGCGGCGCGGTCTACTCCCCGGCCATCACCGACTTCACCCTGATGGTCGACGGCACCTCGCACATGTTCATCACCGGCCCCGACGTGATCAAGACGGTGACCGGCGAGGAGGTCACGTTCGAGGAACTGGGCGGGGCCCACGCCCACGCGGTCAAGTCCGGGGTCGCCCACTACCAGGCCCGGGACGAGGACGACTGCTTCGACTTCGCCCGTGAGCTGCTGTCCTACCTGCCCTCCAACAACCTGGAGGAGCCACCGGTGGTGGACGCCCCGGCCGATCCGGTGGCGGCCGAGGAGATCACCCCGGCCGACCTGGAGCTGGACGCGCTGATCCCGGACTCCCCCAACCAGCCCTACGACATGCACACGGTCATCGCCAGCGTGCTCGACGACGAGGAATTCCTGGAGGTGCACGCCGGGTTCGCGAGCAACATCATCGTGGGGTTCGGCCGGGTCGCGGGCGCCTCGGTGGGCGTGGTGGCCAACCAGCCCATGCACTTCGCGGGCGCGCTGGACATCAACGCCTCCGACAAGGCGGCCCGGTTCGTCCGGACCTGCGACGCCTTCTCGGTCCCGGTCGTGACGTTCGTGGATGTGCCCGGCTTCCTGCCCGGCACCGACCAGGAGTGGAACGGCATCATCCGGCACGGGGCCAAGCTGATCTACGCCTACTCCGAGGCCACCGTGCCCAAGGTCACGGTCATCACCCGCAAGGCCTACGGCGGGGCGTACGACGTGATGGGGTCCAAGCACCTGGGCGGGGACATCAACCTGGCCTGGCCGACGGCGCAGATCGCGGTCATGGGCGCCCAGGGCGCGGTCAACATCTTGTACCGGCGGGAGCTGGCCGCCGCCGACGACCCGGACGCGGTGCGGGCCCGCCGGGTCACCGAGTACGAGGACACTCTGGCCAACCCGTACATCGCGGCCGAACGCGGCTACCTGGACGCGGTCATCAAGCCGTCCGAGACCCGGGCCGAGATCACCCGGGCCCTGCGCTCGCTGCGGACCAAGCGGCAGACCATGCCGCCCAAGAAGCACGGCAACATCCCCTTGTAGGTTTGGCTGGGCGGCCAGGTCGTGAGCGCTGAGGCCGAGCGGCACCTGCGGCGGCTGGCCGAGGTTGAGTTGCGCCAGGGCGGGGAAGCCCGGGTCGAGCCGGCGGCCGATGTGCTCGTCGCCCTGGGCGCGATCGGCGAGGAAACCGCCGATGAAGTGCTCGGCCAGCTGCACACTGCGCGGGCCATCCGTGAGCAGCGGCTCTGGCCCTCGCTGCACGGCGTCCCCTATCCACGTTGGCGGGAGCGGCGGCCCAGCCCGCCTGGTCATCCCGACGGCGAACTGCGGATCAAGCCGGTCGGGGCCACCATGCCCAGCGGCCGGCCCGGCGAGATCCTGCACCTGCTCACCGTGGCGGCGGCACCGGGGCGCGGTCTGACCGTCACGGTAGCGGGCCGGATCAGCCCGGATCGGCGCCCACTCCGGGACCAGGTCCCGATCGGGCCGTTCGGACCGTACAGCCTGTCCGACCTGGGCCTGACCTTCACCGTCAATGATGACCGCCGCTACCCAGGCGAGATCGACGGTGGCGGCACGTGCGACGGGACCTGGTGGTGCCTGGCGGTGCTGCTGCCCGCCGACGCCGCGCCCCTGACCCGACTGGACGTCGCGACCGTCGACGGGTCAGTCGCCATCTGGGTCGAAATCGAAGCCGGGGCCGATGCGGCGAGGGATGCCGGTGTGACCGCCGATGCCCTTGTGCCGAATGCGGCTGAGGAGCGGGCAGAGCAGGTGCTGGATGCGCTGGCGGCCAGCCTGCTCTGGGCCAGAGCATGGCCCAGCCCCGACGTCCGGTACCGGCGCCAGGCCATTGTCATGGCCGATGCCGTCCAGGCGGCCGGGCTGTTGGCGGTCGGCTCGCCCGCGATCCGCCGGTACACAGCCCTGACCGCGCGCCTCGGAGATGACGACGACGGAGCTGGCCCGGGCCCGGCCGACCTGCCCGCGGCCTGGACGGACGTGCTGGCCAACCGGCGCCGGCAGGACGGTCCGGATCGGGCTTGGGCTACCACAGCTGTGCTGCCCGTGCTGGATGGCGTTCGGTTCGCGGTGGCCGGGCTGGTGTCGACGGCGGAGTCCGCCACCCTGCGCTTGCTGGCCTGGGGCTGGTCGCCCAGCAATGACCCCGCGCCGGAGCCGCGGTTCAGCTGGTGGGCCCGGGGCGACACCGGCCGCTGGCACGTGGGTCGGCTGCACTGGCAGAGCGTGACCCGGCAGGTCGTGGTGATGGACGTGACGCTGGTACCGCCCCTGGACCCGGCCGCCACCGCCCTGGAGGTCATCGTGACCGGACGGGGCGGCCGGGTGCGGGCCACCGTGGATCTCTAGCCGTTGGGTGGCTCGTTCAGCCGTGCGGGTAGCTCGGCGGCTTGGCGGTCTGGGTGAAGCCGGCCGGGATGACCGGCTTGAGCAGGGCCAGGTTGGCCGGGGTGGCGGGCAGGAACTTGTAGCTGACCGCGATGATGTCGGTCGTGAAGCCCTTGGTGCCCCTGGTGCCCTCGGTGAAGCTGGACAGAGCGCGGACCGGCAGGTACGTGCGGTCGCTGACCCACAGGGTCCGGGTCCACGGACCGCTGCCGGGCGGGCTGTCGAACGTGTGCCGCAACTCCAGCACCGGCTGGCTGGCCAGTTCGGTGTGCGCCACCACCTTCAGCTGGCCCGACGCGATCTCCTGGCGCAGCTGGGCCGCGGTTTCCACCGGTGACCCGGTTGTGACCGAGGTCCGGGTCTGGTCGGACCAGGTCCCGAGGCGGGTCTCGACGTCGATGAGGCGGCCTTCGACCGCGCCCTTGCCCTTGGTGGTCAGCGCGCCGCTGGTCCCACCGCCGGCGGGCATCGTGTAGATCATTTCGACGTCCTGGTCGCCCGGGCTTTCCAGCCGCATGCGCTGGGTCTGGCCGGCCTGGGCCCCCCACGGTGACAGCCAGATGTTCTCGGTGGAGCGCTCCCCCGCCACGGTTTCGGTCGAGTGGACGTAGAGCAGCTGACCGGAAGCGGCGCCGATCGCGGCCAGCAGCTTGGCCTTGACCGACGTGGCGCCGGTGCTCGGGCCGCCGGCGTGCGCGGTCCCGGGCTGAGCGGGACCGGCCCCGGTACCGCTGCTGGCGGCGACGAGCGCGATAGCGGTGACGGCCGCGGCGGCCGCGGTGACGGGCAGGCCGATGGTGAGGGCCCGACGCCGACGGCGGCGCGAGATGGCCGAGACGGTGCTGGCGGGGTTGGTCTCGGCCTGGGTGGCCAGGGCCAGCAAGCGGCCGCGGCCCTGCTGGGTGGTGGCCGCGGCCGGGGGCGCTTCGGTCAGTAGCGCACGCACCGCGTCTTCCGGATCAGTGATCGTCATGGTGTCTCCTCAGGTGCGGTGCGATCGAGGGCGGTGCGGACCTTGCGGCGGGCCCGGTTAAGCCGGGAGCCGACCGTGCCGGGTGGGATGCCCAGGGCCGCCGCGACCTCCTCGTAGCTGAGGTCGGCCAGCGAGACCAGCAGCAGCACGTCACGGTCGTGGTCCGGCAGCTGGGCCAGGGCCTGGGCCAGCGGTTTGCGCAGCTGCTGGGCGCTGACCCGGGCCGCAGCCTGGTCGGCCAGGTCGGCCAGGTCGTCGGCTTCGGCGGTGGCCCGGCGGTCCGCACGGGCCAGGGCGCTCAGGCGCCGGGCTTCCAGCCGCCGATGCCGGGCCACCAGGTTGGTGGCGATCCCGTACAGCCAGGGCCGCAGCGCGCCCCGGCTCGGCTGGAACTGGGCCCGCTTGCGGAAGGCGTCGGTGAACGTCTCGGCGGCCAGATCGTCGGCCACGTCCGGCCCCAGCCGCCCGGCCACGTACCGGTAGATGTCGGCGAAGTACCGGTCGTAGATGGCCGCGAAGCGTTCCGGGTGGTGCAGCGACTCCGCCACCACGGCCGCGTCCCAACTGGCCGCCGCGTGCGGGCTGGGGGCCGGGTGCGGGCCGGTGGCCGCGGGTGAGCTGGGGGTGGGCCCAGGCCCGGGCTTGCCCACCCGTGTCAAGGCGGTCATCCAGGATGTCCAGTCAATTGCGGTCCTTTCGGGGGACAGTGTTCACCCCTACTCCGCCGATCGTTACGTACTTCTTCATTTGCCTCCGGCTGCTGGGAGCAAGGCTGGCACACTGACTCGATGGCACTCAGAACATGCGAGGGCCGAGGGTCACCTCAAAGCCGCCCTGTAGTGATGCTCAGCGTCGGCCAAAATATTGGCGGTACTTATTCTTTAATCCATGCCGGAGATGAGTAATGACAAGTGCATCTGAACCTGAACTATCAACTGCACTGAGATTTCCGGGCTTCACCGAAGTCGGCGATTTGAACTCATTGTCTATAGTGGCGCAAGACTTGTCTCTAACTTATGACATCGTGGCCGTAGCGATCCTACCGGGATATGAGCGAGTGCCGATGCCGACTACCCGTTTCGGCCCTAGGCGATGGAGCGAGCTTAGTGCAGAAGATAGGCTTCCGGTCAAAAGAATCTCATTCTCTTCCCCGTTGGAGATGATTTTCGGCATCGGAGGCGCCATTATTGGGGGCGCGGCCACTGCTAATAATCGAATACTGATAGCCCTCAAAGGCTGGACAGACTTCCTTGCTGCAGGCCAAGATAGACGTGAGCGCCGTCAGGCACTAGAGGAGAGCCGAGCCATGGCCCCCGAGCGGCTAAGAGAGATACAACTAACTAACGCATTGAAAGAGCAGCATCTGCGGCGAGCCACGGTAGAGGCGGATTTGATGGAGCATGCGCGAGATGAGATCTTGCGCCCGCAAATTGCCAATGTGGGCGAAGTTAATCGAGCCAACCCGCCTAGGCAACAGCGGCGGGCAAGAGATCTTACCGTCGAAGACTATGTTGAGCTTCTAGATGACCCGATGCGCAGAATCCTGTACTTTGGCGGTGGCGAGCTTGAGATTGAGGACGACGAAAGCGGTCAAGATTAGCTCTTTTAGCTAAGCAAAGAGTCGACCATCTTGATGCAGCGATAGCTGCCATTCATGCCCCGAGCTGACTCTGCCAGACAATT
>CAWHFP010000005.1:0-315598 GCA_963828445.1 uncultured Actinomycetes bacterium | reverse complement strand
TCCGGTCCGGCCGCACCGTGTCCTGGACCGCGTGCCCCTCGCGCAGGAACTCCGGGTTCCAGGCCAGCTCGACCCCGTCACCGGCCGGAGCCAGCCGGGTCAGCCGCGGCCAGCCCCGCGGCCGTGCCGACCGGCACGGTGGACTTGCCCACCACCAGGCAGGGCCGGTCCAGCCGCGGCGCCAGCTCGTCCACGCACCCGTGCACCTGGGACAGGTCGGCCGCGTTGGAGCCCGCCTGCTGCGGCGTGCCCACACAGATGAAGTGCACATCACCGAACGCGGCCGCGTCCGCGTACGAGGTCGAGAACGAGAGCCGGCCCGACTTCAGCCCGGCCTGCAGCAGCGGCTCCAGGTCCGGTTCGTGGAACGGCAACTCACCCCGGCTCAGGCTGTCGATGCGCACCGGGTTGACGTCGACCCCGAGCACCTCGAACCCCAGCTCGGCCAGGCACGCTGCGTGAGTCGTGCCCAGGTAGCCGGTACCCAGCACGGTGATGCGGGGGCGGCCGACGTTTTCTGTGGTCACAGGGTTTCCTTACCCGGATCAGTCGGCACGATCAGGAACATCAGCTCCGATTTCCCTCCCCATTGACCAGGGGCAACCTCGGCCATGGCGGCACAACTTTTCCGGTAGTTTTCCACTTATTTTTCCTGTTCGAGACTGTTGTTTTCAGTTTACGATCCGGCTGACAAACGCAGAGCGTTACCACGGGGAGAGCCGATGCGGTTGGGCCTGATCGTGCACCGGCACCAGCACCAGCACCGGTACCGGCGGTGGCTGTGGGCGGCCACGGCCGTCGTCGTGGCCGTGGCCGCTGGTTTCACCACCTGGAGCCTATGGCCGCATTCGGCCCCCGCCCCGCGCCCGGCAGTACCTGAACGTCACAGCCTGCTTGCTGACCGGTCCCAGCGGCATCGCTCCCGGCACCTCCGCTGCCCCGGTCTGGACGGCCATGCAGTCCGCGTCCGTAGCCACCCACGTCATGGTGAGTTACCTGCCCGACACCGGGTCCACCGATGCCGGGCCGATGCTCAACGCGCTGGTCGAGCGGCGGTGCGGGGTCATCATCGCCACCGGCAGCCTTACCACCGCGGTGTCCCGGGCCGTTAAGGCCGATCCGCACCAGCGGTTCCTCTTCCGACCGACGCCAGGCGCGGGTCCCGCCCGTCCCGCTCCGAACACCGTGGTGGTCCCGGCCGCCCAGGCGGCCGAGCGGATCGGCCAGACCATCCGCGCCCTGGCCGCGCACGCTCAGCCCGCCGGGTCCTGACCCGGTCCCGTCGTCACCGACCAGCCAGCGGCCCCTCCTGGAGTCACACATGCCGGGTTACTCGAACCAGACCACTCCGCAGCGGGGTGTGGGCTCGGCCCGCTCACGCCGACGGCTACGGACGGTGACGTTTGTCTTGGTGGTTTTGTGGTCGGCGGTCCTCTGCCTCCCGGATGCGTTCGCCGCGCCCACCGCGGCTGCGGGGAGCGGCCCGTCGGTCAAGATGTTCGGTTACGCCAAGGGCCCAGCGCAGCGCACCGGGTCCGCGGCCGGGCAGGCCCACCACGTCCCGGCGTCCGCGACCCGGGCGCGCGGGCTCACGCACGTGACGAAGGGCCACCGGGCTCCGGTCCCGGCCCCGGTTCAGCCGCCGGTGGGGAGCCGGACCCTGGTGAGCACGGGTCGGCCCGCCGGGCGGCCGGGCATCTGGTGACCGGCTCGGTCACGCACACGCCGGGTACCCGTCCGGCCCAGCCCGGCTCGTCGCCCCGGTCGCCGGCACCAGTCCCCATCGGCGCCGCCGTCATCGGTTCCGGCGTCCCCGGCCACCCCCCCATCCCCATCGCCCTCGCTATCGCCCTCACCATCGCCGTCGGCCACCGGGACGGCGGCGCTGATCGCGGCCACGACCCACACCGACCTGGTCGCCACCGGTACCGATAACGCGTCCTACAGCGTGGCGTCCACCTTCGACACGGTGCCGATGGCCGATCAGACCGGCCGGATCGCGGTGACGCTGACAACACGGGACCGGCGCCTGGAGCGGGTACGCGCTGGGCACGAAGGTGTTCCCGTCGGTGACACCACGGGGACCGGACTCCGCTGAGCTCGGGCGCGAACGTGCCGATCACGCCGCGGTGGCCCCCGGCGGGACCGCGACGGTGGAGAGTGTCACCCCGGCGGAGAAGCCCGGCTCGTACGAGATCTGCTGGGATGTGGTCACGCCACCGGCGGGTACTTCTCGGCCGAGGGCGGGAACGAGTACTGCGCGCCCTACACCATTCAGCAGTACCCGCCGCAGGTCAACGAGCAGGAGCCGCTGCCCGGCACCGACGTGAACAGCCAGACCCGCAGCTGAGCGCCTCCGCGGTCGTTCCGGGCGGTTACCCGGCCAGCCCGACGTTCTCCTACGCGTTCCGGATTCTCAACGGGCCCAACGCCAGCACGGCCACGGTGCTGCAGTCGTCCGGCTGGGTGGGCGGCAACGGCAACAGCTGGACCCCGACACCGCCCTGACCTGGGGCACCACCTACTACTGGCCGGTCACCGTCAGCGACGCCGTCCCGCCCCGTCGCTGACCGGCTCAGGTACCACCTGGACCACGCCGATCTCGTTCGTGGTCGGCAACGCCCAGCCGCCATCTCCAACCGGCTCGGCAACGCCTACCAGGCCGATGACGGCAATCCGATCATGACCTCGGACCTGGGCGGCGGCGGTTACAACGGCTCCGGCAAGACCATCGACCCGAGGACCGGCAACGTCTCCCAGCAGGCCACCGACGCCAGCGTGGCCACGGTCGGGCCGCCGCTGTCGATCGTGCGGACCTACAACTCGCTGGACCCGCGGACCTCCCAGGCGCTGGGCGCGGGCTGGTCCTCGATGCTGGACATGTCGCTGGTCCCGGACCCGGACGGGTCGGGGGCCCTGGTGCTGACGCTGGCCGACGGGCAGCAGCTCCGGTTCGCCAAGAACGCCGCGGGCGGGTACGCGCCGCCGCAGAGCATGTACGCGGTGGTGTCAGCGGTGTCCGGCGGCGGCTTCTCGGTCACCGACCAGACCGGCACCACCTACCACTTCGCGCAGGCCAGCGGGTCCTCCTGGCTGATTTCGCAGATCACCGACAGCATCGGCCAGGCTGAGACGTTCGGCTACACAGCGGGCTCGCTGGCCACGATCACCAGCGCACCTCGGGCCGGGCCCTGCACCTGACCTGGTCCACCCCCAGCGGGGCGTCGCACCCCCATGTGGCCACGGTGGCCACCGACCCGGTCACCGCCGGCCAGCCGGGCACCGCGCTGACCTGGACCTACAGATACAACGGGGACCTGCTCAGCTCGGTGTGCCCGCCGGGACCACCACCGCGTGTACCACCTACGGCTACGTCACCAACGGCTCGCACGCCCCGACCTCGGTGCTGAACGCCAACCCGGCCAGCTACTACCGGCTGAACGACGCCGCCGGCACGAGTGCCGCCCAACCAGGTCCCCATCAACGACCTGACCACGATGGACCCGCCCGCCGCCGAGTTCAGCACCACGCCCGGCGTGGCCGGCCCGGTCGCGGGCGTGACCGCCACCGGCTTCAACGGGACCAATTCCTGGATTCCGCTGGACGGGGCGTGGTGCCCGACCGCCGGCCAGGCCAGCTCATGCATCCAGCCGGTGGCAGCGGCCGGGTGCTGGGCAGCGCCGCCCAGAACCTGGCGGTGAGCATCTGGTTCAAGACCACCCAGGCATCCGGGGTGCTGCTGGGCCTCGCCTCGTCCCTGCCCGGCGTCCACCCTTGCTCCGGCTGCACCACCAACGCGCCCTGCCCCTGTTGTGGATCGGCAGCAACGGCGACCTGAACGGGTGCAGCTATCGGCGAGACCGTCAGCTTCCCGCCCTACATGGTCCTCGATGTCGTCGCCGGCCGCGGTCAACGACGGGGCCTGGCACCAGGCGGTGCTGGTCCCCGGCCAGGCCCTGTACCTGGACGGCGGGGAGGTGGCCAGCGGGACCTCGAGCGTGGGCCTGCCCGCCGGCGACTACGCGGTACTCGGCGCGGGCATGTTCATGATCCTCCTGCGGTGACGGCTGCTCGGCCCAGTCGCCTGGCCGTACTTCAACGGGTCCCTGGCCGACCTGTCGATCTACCAGAACCAGCTGCCCAGTATCGGGACGGTCGCCGCGCAGTACGCGGCCGAGACCATCAGGCCGCCGAGCTGA
Source organism: uncultured Actinomycetes bacterium (assembly GCA_963828445.1). Classification (GTDB taxonomy): domain Bacteria; phylum Actinomycetota; class Actinomycetes; order Streptosporangiales; family Streptosporangiaceae; genus Bog-532. Next base: position 311,399 of record CAWHFP010000005.1, on the reverse strand, counting down.
ACCAGTCACCAGCCCGGCCCGGCGCACCGAACTCTCGGCGACCTACGACACCGTGAACGACCGGGTCGCCACGCTGACCGACGCCGCGGGCGGCACTGGGACTACGGCAGCCCGGTCCAGGCGCCTCCTCGGCGGCCTACGACGACGCGGTCATGAGCTCTGCCCGAGGACTTCTGGCCGCTCAACGACACCGCCGGCCCGCTCGCCCACGACCTGGTGGGCGGCGCCACCACCGCGGCCAGCCCGCGGCCCGCGGCGACCTACACCAGCGTGACGCTCGGCGTGGCCGGGCCGACCGGCTTCGCCGACGGCACCGCCGCCAGCTTTTACGGCAGCAGCTCGCAGGTCAGCATCCCCGGCGGGTACTTCGGCGGCAACGGGGCCGAGTCGGCCGAGCTGTGGTTCCAGACGGCGAACGGCACGCTGCTGTCGTCCAGCACGCCGCATACGGCGGCGAGCCGATGTCGATTGGATCGCCCACGGCGGCTGCCTGAAGCCAAGATCGGCACCACGCTGGTCAACGGGGCCTGTTCGGCATCTGCCCGGGGCAAGGCCGTCGACGAGGCAGTGGCATCAGGCGGTTCTCACCCTCAGCCCCGGCACCACGACCTCGAAGCGTTCAGCCAGACCGCGACCCTGTACCTGGACGGCGCGACGCTCGACAGCGAGCAGATCACCAAGCCGGCCGTGGCCTGCCGACCGGCTACACGCCTACGTCGGCACCGGTCCTCCGGCAGCCAGCCGTCCCAGCCCGATGGTTCTTCACCGGGTCGATCGCCGACGTGTCGCTCTACACCCGCCAGCTCACACCGGATCAGGTCACCGGCGACTACTGCGCGCTGACCACCCAGATTACCGCCCCGAGTTCCGGCACCACCAACCCGCTGAGCCCGCCGCCTCGGTCACCCTGCCGACGCTGAACACCCAGACGATCACCGTTACCGACCCGGTCAGGCCAACAGCGTGTACACCTACGCCAGCGGGGCCCTGGTGCAGGCCACTGGAGTGCTCGGCGGGGTGACCTCCTACGGCTACGACTCGGCGCTGCGGGCCTGACGATCACCGACCCCGACGGCGACACCAGCTATATGACCTACGACGCGCACAACAACGTGACCTCCACCACCACGTGCGCCGCGGTCAACAACTGCCAGACCTCGTACGCCTCCTACTACGAGAACCTGTCCAACCCGCTGGACCCGCGCAACGACAAGCCCACCGATTCGCGGGACGCCCGTTCGTCCTCGCCGACCGACCCCGCCTACGACACGGTGACCACCTACACCACCGCCGGCCAGATCGCCACCGAGGCCACTCCGCCCACCCTGGCCTGCCCGTCGGGCTGCACCACGACCTACAGCTACACCACCGGCACCGAGGCGGCCGTGGGCGGCGGCACCGAGCCCGGGGGACTGCTCGCCTCGGTGACACCCCGGGCGGCGGGGTGACCAGCTACGCCTACGACTCGGCCGGCGACGTGATGCAGGTCACCGACCCGCTCGGCCTGGTGACGAGGTACTCCTACGACAACCTTGGCCGCAAGCTGAGCCAGACTCAGGTCTCGGACACGTTACCCGGACGGCCTGACCACCAGCTTCAGCCTACGACGGCCAGGGACCGGCTGGTCACCGAGACCGACCCGCCGGTCACCGACCGGGTGACCGGCGCGGTGCACACCGAAGGTCACCACCTACACCTTCGACCCCGACGCCAACGTGCTGACCACCACGGTCAGCGACACCACCGGCGGAGATCCGTCCCGGACCACCACCGACACCTACAACTCCCACGGCCAGCTGGCGACTCGGCCGACGCGCTGACCAACGCCACCTCCTACACCTACGACGCGCTCGGCGACGAGCTCACGGCCAGGGACCCGGCCGGTAGGTGACCGCCTCGGCTACGACGCCGCGGGGAACTGCTGACCACCACGCTGGACGGCTACACCGGCAACCCGGCCAACCCTTCGCCGGCCGACAATCTGGTGCTCGAGTCCCGGGCCTACGACCCCGCGGGCCGGCTGGCGTCGGTCACCGACTCGCTGGGCGCCACGATCAATTACACGTACTACAGCGACAACCTGCTCGCCTCCAGCTACGTCATCGACCCGGCCAGCACACCGCGTCGCACCTGACCAGCTACGGCTACGACGCCGCGGGCAACCGGGTCACCGAGACCAGCCCCGGCAGCCTGGTCACCAACGACACCTATCGACGCCGACGACCAGATCGTCGCCCAGACCACGGACCCCTCCGGGGTGGACCGCACGCCAGCAACACCTACGACCCGGCCGGCGACGTCACCGCCCAGTCGCTGACCGGCGGTGGGGTCACCCAGAACCGGGCGCGACCTACAACGCGCTGGGCCAGGAGATGTCGCAGACCACCAGCGACGCCGGCACCAACCTCACCACCAGCGTCACCCGCGACCAGCGCGGCCTGATGTCTCCGAGACCGACCCGGACCACAACACCACGCACATCGCCAACGACGAGGCGGGCCGCCGGTCGTCGTGACCAGCCCGGCCGTGCAAGCGCAGACCGGCACCGGTGCGCAACCGGTCACCGCCAACCCGGTCGCGACCACCGGCTACGACACGTTCGGTGACCCGGCCGAGTCCGTCGACCGGACGGCAACGTCAGCAAGGCCGCCTACGACCAGGACGGTCGCGAGGTGTCGACCACCGACCCGTCCTACACCCCGCCGGGCGCCAGCGGCCCGGTCAACGGCACGACCACCGTCAAGTACAACAGCCTCGGCGAACAGACCAAGGCCACCGACCCGCTGGGCAATGTCACCCAGGACAGCTACGACCAGCTCGGCGACCTGGCCAGCCAGACCGATCCCGACAACGGGGTGTGGACCTATGGCTACGACACCGGCGGGACCAGACCAGCGTCACCGACCCGACCGGGGCCCAGACCCAGGCCACCTACGACTACCTCGGCGAGCAGGTCACCAGCACCGAACTGGTCCGGCAGAACACCTCTGCCGCCTACACCACACAGTACAAATACGACGACGCGGGCAATCAGACCTCGGAGATCAGCCCGGCCTCGGTGACCACCAAGGCCACCTATGACGCCCTCGGCGAGCCGGTCTCCACCACCGACGGTGCCAACAACACCACCAACTACACGTACAACCTGGACGGTGCCCTGACCAAGGTCACCGCGCCGGACGGCACCGCGAGCACCGCGACCTACGACCCGGCCGGGCGGCAGACCGCGACCGCGGACCTGAGCGGCACCGGCGCGGTGCTGCGGACCGCTTCGGCCGTCTACGACAACGACGGCAACATCAAGTCGCTGACCGACTTCCGCGGCTACACCGCCACGGTCAGTTACGACGCGACCGGGATGGTCACCGCGCAGACCCAGCCGACCTCGGCCACGCACAGCATCACGGTCGGCTACGGCTACGACCTGGCCGGTGACCCGACCTCGTTCACCGACGGGAACGGCCACACCAGCTACGCCAGCTACAACGCCCTCGGCCTGCCCCAGACCATCACCGAGCCCACCACGGCGGCGCACAGCAGCGCCGCCGACTCCACCACCACCGATACCTACGACGGCGACGGGGATCTGGTCCAGCAGCAGTTGCCGGGTGGCGTGCAGATCAGCAGCAGTTACGACTCGATGGGTGATCTGACCGGCCAGTCCGGGACCGGCGCGACCGCAGCCACCGCAGCCAAGGCGTTCACCTATGACCAGGCCGGGCGGCTGCTGACCGCCACGACCAGCGCCGTGGGCACCTCCGGCAGCGCCGGCTACCAGCCGGCCACCTCCGAGTTGTTCGGCTACGACGACCGTGGCCTGCTGCTGTCGGCCTCCGGGGCGGCCGGCGTCTCTTCGTTCACCTACAACGCCAGCGACCAACTCGCCTCGGCCACCGACGCCGCGGGAACGTCCAGCTTCACCTACGACACCGCCGGACGGCTGCTCACCGACGCCGATGCCGCCTCGGGGAGCACCGGCACCTACCACTACAACAACCTGGACCAACTGGCCCAGATCTCCTACGGCGCCGGCAACGACACGCAGAACTTCGGCTACGACGGCCTGCACCGGCTGTCGTCCGACTCGGTCAGCACTGCGGGCGGCAGCCAGGTCGCCGCGATCGGCTACGGCTACGACAACAACGACAACGTCACCTCGATCACCACGTCCGGCCTGGCCACCGCGGGCGGCGGGACCGGGTCCGTCACCAACACCTACGGCTACGACGAGGCCAACCGGCTCACCTCCTGGACGGCCACGCCAGCCAGCGGTACGGCCACCACCAAAACCTACGGCTACGACGACGACGGCAACCTGACCAGCAACAATGGCGCCACCTACAGCTATGACGCCCGCGACGAGCTGACCTCCGACGGCAGCAACACCTACTCCTACAGCGCCGACGGGGACCTGACCGGCGAGACGGGCCCGGGCGGCAGCGCGACCTTCGGCTCGGACGCCTACGGGCAGCAGATCACCGACGCGGGCTCGTCGTTCTCCTACGATGCCCTGGGCAGGCTGGTCCAGGCCTCCAGTCAGGCCAACGGCGGCTCGGCCATCTCGCTCACCTACGACGGGATGACCAGTCAGATCGCGTCGGACTCCGCGGCCACGTACTCGCGTGACCCGTCGGGCGCCCTCGTCGGGGTGCACACCACCGGCGGGACGAGCACCCTCGCCCTGAACGACCAGCACGACGACCTGTCCGGCACGTTCACCGCGGCCGGCGCCACGATGGCCAGCTCCAGCACCTGGGACCCGTGGGGTAACCCGATCGCCCACACCGGGCCCACGGTCGAGCTGGGCTACCAGGGCCAGTGGACCGACCCGGCCACCGGCCAGGTCGACATGGGGGCTCGGTTCTACAAGCCTTCGACCGGCGGGTTCATCAACGCCGACACCACGCCGGCCGGCAATCCCTACGCCTACGCCGACGACAACCCGGTCTCGGTCACCGACCCCACCGGCCACTCCCCGTCGGGTGGTGGCTCGGGCAACGGCACCGTCACCCTGGCTCAGGTCAACGCGGCCGCCGGCCGCCTGGCCGACGCCAAGGAGGCCGCCGCCCGGGCCCGGACGGCAGCGGCCCAGGCCAAGGAGGCCGCCGCCCATGCTGAGGCCACCGCCTCGTCGGCGGTCCGTTACGCCAGCGAGCTGAACAACGAGGCCAGCCAGATCCGCAGCCAGGCCGAAATGGCCACCCAGGCCGCTCAGCAGGCCGAGGCCCAGGAGCAGCAGGCGCTGGCCACCTACCAGCAGGCGCAGGGCGCCGCCAACGCCGCCTACAGCGAGATCGGCTCCGCGCCCGCGAAGCCCTCGCCAGGCGTCTACTCGGCAGTCAGCAACGCGATCGTATCGGGCGGAAGTTCCGGCGCTAGCAGCTTCGGGGTCACTGGCGTGGCCTGCGGCGACGGGCCGTGCATTGCGGTCGGGGGGTTCTCCGGGGGGCAGGCTCAGGCCAGCACCGGAGCCTCAGCCGCCGTCAGCCAGGCCCAGGCCGAGATCTCGGACTACAACATCGCCTACGCCGCGTACGAGACCCGGGTGTCCAACTACGAAAAGGCCAAGGCGCTGGCCATCGCGGATCACCAGGCCTACCTGGCCGCCAAGGCCCATGCCGACGCGCTCAACAAGGTGGCCGCACGGCTGTGGCATCAGTACGACAACGCCCACAACCAGGCGGTGTCGGCCGACAACCGGGCCGAGGCCGACGTGCGGACCGCCGCCGAGGAGGCGGCCACGGCCAAGTCCCTGGCGGCCGATGCCGCCGAAGCCGAGAAGACCGTGGCCGAGGACGAGGCCGAGTACCAGAAGCTGAAGCGCGAGTACGACCAGGAGCAACGCGAGGAAAAGCAGACCCAGGCCAACCACAAGAAGAAGCCCGGCAGCAAGAGTTCGGGCTCGGGTGGTTCGGGCGGCACCGCCGGTCCGCCGACCAACCCGGGCGGTGGTACCTGCTCGACCACGCCTGACATCCCCAGCTGCCGAAAGGCCAAGGCCGCGCTGGCCAAGGTCGCCCAGGCCGCCGCGGATGTCGCCGCCTCGGCGCTGACCGCCCTGATCGGCCCGGTCCTGCAGAGCATCGCGACCTGCGTCACCCATCCCACCGTGGCCGGCTGCCTGGCTGCCGCCGGCAACGTGGTGCTGATCGGCAGCGGCTTCGCCGACATCGGCGCCGACGCCGCCGCTGACGGCGGCCTAGCCGAGGCCGCCACCTGCGGCGGCGAGAGTTTCACCGCCGGCACCAAGGTGCTGCTCGCTTCGGGAGCCGCGGTCCCGATCAGCCAGCTCAAGGCCGGCGACAAGGTGCTGGCCACCAACACGAAGACCGGCAAGACCCAGGCCGAAACGGTCACCACGGTCCTGGTTCACCACGACTCCAACCTGTACGACCTGCAAGTCCGGGCTTCCGGCCGGACCGCGGTCATCGATACCACCCGCAACCACCTGTTCTGGGCCCCGGGCACCGGCGGACACCCCGGTCGCTGGATCAAGGCCAGTGCCCTCCGCTACGGGACCCACCTGCGCACACCCAGTGGGGGACCGGCGACGGTGCTGGGCGGTTGGGCGCCGGAGGTCACCACCGGCTGGATGTGGGACCTCACCGTCCCCGGCAACAACGACCACGACTTCTACGTCGATACCGACGCTGCCGCCGTCCTCGTCCACAACTGTGGAGTCAGCGCGGAACCAGGCCCGGCCCCTGACGGGGTAACGCTCGAGGAATACGGAGAGGCCAACCGGGGCGCAAATCAGGCAGCCACTCCGCGGTTCGTGACTGAGTACACGTCCCCGAGCGGGCTACGCTACTTCGGGCGGACGACGTCCGGAGCAGGTGTCGACGTCGACCCGGACTCCGCGCTGAGCGGAGCTCTGCGCGTCGCGGTACACCGCGGATGTTCAGAAGTGTGTGCGCTTAATGAAGCCGAGATTGCGGAGGGCCCCGGCGCAATCTACGGCGGAAGCTTCAGAACCCTTCAGATCAGGTCACTAGCATCAGATGAACCGAGCGGGATCGCCGCAAGTCCATGTAAAGAAAGCTGCCAGAAATTGATCGAAAGGCTCGGGGGAAGCTGGTGATCATGGACAATGCCGTGATGGACGCACTCGTCTCCGCAGGCTGGCATGAAGGCCGGTCATCAGACACGTCGAGGTGGGTGCGCGTTCTAGAGGGTGAGGGCTTCACGATCAATCAGCTGGCGCGGGAGATCTGGCTCAGCTACGGCGGTATCTGCATTAACAGTCTCGACTCACGGGAGCCGCCGTCTTCCCTGAAGATCGATCCGGTGGAGTCGTCTTCTGGCGCCCTGGACGAGGCGGAAAGGCTTGAGCACGATTATGGCGAGAATTATTCGCCGATCGGATTCTGGTCTGTCCAATACCCGGCCTACATAGCATCCAGCGGACGCGTGGTGGCGGTGGGTCCAGGAATGGACTGGGAGTTGGGCGAGTCGTTTGACGCTGCCCTGAGCTTTGTCGTGGTTGGCCGGAGTCCGCTCAAACGGATCGATCAGACCAAGTGAGGTGGTCGCCGACCTGCAGCCAGCGCTGCCGGGCTGGCGGGATATGTGCCCTTCCGGCGCTACGGCAGGGTCCCGACGGTCCCGAGCGCTCCTGTTTGACGCATCAGCACGCTCAGGTGGTCTACGAGCCCGAGTGAGCCGACTCCGGTGGCCGCCCGCCGGTACTAAATGGCCAGCTCCCGCGCGGTCACGATGTCCGCTCGTAGCGGCATCAGCGCGCCCCCGATCTGCCCGATCGTCTCGTCCGGCACACCCAGCCCGGCCAGCGTGTCGACCAGGTGACCGACCACGGCGTCGAACTCCGTGTCGCTGATGCGGAACCCCGCGTGCGTGGTCTTCATGTCCCGGCCCGAGAAGAGCTCTGGACCGCCGATGGCGGCGGCGATGAACGACCGCTGGTGGGCCTTGAGCCGGTTCAGGTCGGTGGTGGCGAAGTACGGCGCAAGCCGCGGGTCGGCCAGTACGCGCGTGTAGAAGTCGTCGACCGCGGTGCGGACGGCGTCGGCGCCGCCGATGATGTCGTAGAGGCTCATGGGAGGGAAGTTACGCTGCCGAAATTTTCGGCAATAGCTTCGGCAAAAAGCGCGGCAGCTTTGTCTCGGCGCACTGCCGTCGCCCCCGCGGTACGAAACGTCAGCCGACCCGGGCCACACCCACGATGACCTGCCCGTCCCGTGGCGGCAGGGCCACCGGCTGCGCCACGCCCGGCTGCCAGGCCCGGCTGTCGACCACGCCCGGCGGGACCAGCTCCAGGTCGCCGAAGAAGCCGGTGAACTCGGCTACCGAGTGGTTGTGGACGGTGATGCCGCCGGAGGAGTAGGCGCCGAAGCCGTTGTCGGCCGCGTCGCTGTCGCCGCGGCCGGCCGACAGGATGAGGTAGCTGCCGGGGGCCAGCATCGCCGTGTACCGGGCCACCAGGTCGCGGGCTTCCTCGGCCGCGAAGAAGTGCAGCAGGAACCCGACCAGCAGGCACACCGGGGCCGACAGGTCGACCCCGGCCGCCACCGCGTCCAGGATCGGGCCCGGCTGCCGCACGTCCCCGTCGACCACGGTCACCCCGGGGTTGCCGTGCGCGGCCAGCGCGCGCAGGTGGGCCAGCACCACCGGGTCGTTGTCCACGTAGACCACCCGGGCCGACGGGTCGATCCGCTGGGCCGTGCCGTGGGTGTTGGGCACGGTCGGCATGCCGCAGCCCAGGTCCACGAACTGGCTGATGCCCTGCTGGGCGGCCCAGGTGGTGGCCCGGGCCAGGAACTGCCGGTTCTCCCGCGTCACCTCGACCGTGAGCGGGGCCGCGGCCATCAGCTTCTCGGCCACGGCCCGGTCGGCGGCGAAATTGTCCTTGCCGCCCAGCAGGTAGTCGTAGACCCGGGCGATGGACGGTGTCTGGACGTCGATGTCGGCCACACCCGCATGGTAGCGACTGCGACAATCTCACCCATGCCCGCTCCTGAAACCCCCGATGGCATCCACGACGACCGGTCCGGTGACTCGCCCGAGATCGAGGCCCGCTCGGCCGACCGGGTCGTGGTGTTCTCCGACGCGGTGGTGGCCATCGCCATCACGCTGCTGGCCCTCGACCTGCCGATCCCGGACAGGCACGGCGGCAACGGCGCCGTGCTGAAGTTCCTCGGCCAGCACTGGAACGGCTATTTCGCGTTCTTCATCAGCTTCGCGGTCATCAGCGGTCACTGGGGCTCGCACCGGGCCATCTTCCGGTACGTGAACCGGGTCAACGACAAGGTCATCGGGATCAACATGGTCTGGCTGCTGATGGTGGTGCTGACCCCGTTCGCGGCCCGGACCCTGGCCGCCTCGACCGACGGCTTCGGCGTCCGCTTCGCGATCTACGCCGCGGTCCAGGCGGTCGCGCTGACCTGCCTGGTCCGGCTGGGCCGGGAACTGGCCCAGGATCACCTGCTGCGGGCGGACACACCCGCCTCGGCCCGGCACCCGGACAACGCGGCCCGGTACGCCGCCATCGCCTCGTTCCTGATCTCGATCCCGGTCGCCTTCGCGACCCCCTGGGCCTACGCCATCTGGGGCCTGGGCCCGGCCCTGGCCGCCCGCTACCTGCGCGTCCGCAACCGCCCGGCCAGCATCTGACGCTGGGCGACGCGGACCTACCCGGTGACGGCCACCCCGTCCGGCACGTTGCCCACGGTCACCGACGTACGCCGGCGTCCCGGTGGCCACGGTCACCGGGGTGACCGTGTTGGCGTTGGTGTTCACCACCCAGGCGGTCGCGCCGCCGGGGGCGAACCCGACCGCGTAGGCCCCGGACCCGGTGGGGATGAACGTCCCGGCCGTGTTGCCCGGCAGCGCGATCGGGGTGACCCCGCCCGCGCCGAAGTCCGCCACGTAAGCCACCGAACCGTCCGGGCTGATCTGCACGTACTGCGGGTCGGCCCCGGTGGTCACGGTCCCGGTCACGCTGGCGCTGGCGGCGTCGATGACCGACACCGAGGACGAGCCGCCGTTGGTCACGTAGACGTGGGCGCTGTCCGGCGTCACGGCCACCCCGAACGGGGCCGCCCCGACCGTGATCGTGTGCGCGACCGTGCCGGTGGCCAGGCTGACGTCGCTGACCGTGCCGCTGCCCTGGTTGGCCACCCACAGCTGGCTGCCGTCCGGGCTGACCGCCAGCCGTTCGGGCTGGCTGCCCACGGCGACCGCGGTGCCCGTGGTCAGCGTGGCCACGTCGATGGGCTGGACGGTGCCGTCGCCGAAGTTGGTCACCCAGACCGTCTTGCCGTCCGGGGTGGCGGCCACGTCGGCGGCCACGCTGCCGACACCGATGGTCTTGACCACGGCGTTGGTGGTGGTGTCGATGACGGTGACGTCGTTGCTGTTGTTGTTGGCCACGAACAGGTCGCCGCCCGCCACGGTCATGCCGTCCGGCCCGCTGCCGACCGCGATCGGGGGACCGGCGGTGTCGGTGCGGGTGTCGACCGGGGTGACCGTGTTGTCGCTGTAGTTGGACACGTACGCGGTCGGGATCGACTGGCCCGCCGCGGCCACCGTGACCAGCAGCGTCACCGGCGGGATGACCGCGCCGTTGGCCGCGTAGGCGGCCAGCGTGACCTGGTAGTACCCGGTGGCCAGGCTGGCCGCGGCCGCCACCGTGACGCTGGCCGACGCGGTGCCGCCGGCCGGGGCGCTGATCGTGCCGCTGGCCGGGGTCACCGTCAGCCCGGCGGGAGCGGTGGCCGTCCAGGTCACCGCGGCCGCGCTGGAACCGTTGGTGTTGTCGGCGGTCACCGACACCGGGGCGGACGACCCGGGCGCCAGCCGGACCTGGCCCGGGCTGACCGACAACGAAGCGGCCGTGCTGGCCGGGAAGGTCACCGGCCCGGCCCCGTAGGACGGCGGGGCGTCCCCGGCCGCCGTGCCCCAGGTCTGGTCCGGGCTCCCGGTCAGCCCGAAGTCCAGCCGGTGCACCTTACTGGCGTCCACGTAGGTGTGCTGGCTGGTGCGGCCGTCCACGGCCAGGCTCCGGACATAGCCGCCGCTCCCGTGGGTGGTCACGGTCAGCGTCCCGTACGCGCCGTGGATCACGGCCTGCGGGAACTGCGGCGTGCCCAGCACCAGCAGGGGCACGCCCGGGGTCTGCGGGTACAGGCCGAGCGAAGCCCACACGTACCAGGAGCTCATCGCGCCCAGGTCGTCGTTGCCGGGCTCGCCGCCGGGGGTCAGCGAGTACAGCTGGCTCATGATCTGCCCGACCACCTGCTGGGTCCGCCAGGGCTCGCCGGTGCTGTCGTAGACCCAGGGGGTGTCCAGGGCCGGCTCGTTGCCCTGCCAGTGGTACGGGAGGTTCGGTCCCGCGTTGAGCTGGCTGAAGTAGGTGTCCAGCCGCGAGTTGGTGGCCTGGTCGCCGCCGATGCCGCCGATGAGCCCGGCCAGGTTCTGCGGCACCATCCAGGTGTACTGGGCCGCGTTGCCCTCCTGGAAGCCGCTCTGGCCGAAGCCGCTGAGGTTGGCGGGCACCGGCGGGCCGGACGGGAACGCGCCCGCGGCGTCGCGGGGCTCGATGTAGCCGCCGTCGGCGGTGTCGAACAGGTTGGCCCAGTTCTGCGAGCGTTTGCTGAACGTGCTGGCCGTGCCGCTCTGGTGCAGGTTGCCGGCCAGCCGGGAGATGGCGAAGTCGTCGAGCGCGTACTCCAGCGTCTCCGAGGCCCCGTTGGGCACCGGGCTGATCGAGTCCGAGGCGACGTTGGGCACGTAACCCTTGGCGATGTAGGCGGCGGCGTTGGGCCGCTCCACGTACCAGCCCTGCCCGACCTTGCTGGTGCCGTTGGCCCCGGCCACCATGTCGGCCAGGGCGGCGCCGGTGTCGAAGCCGCGGGCCCCGAACGCGTAGGTGTCGGCCAGGATCGGATCGGCCGCGTCGCCGTTCATGACCCCGCTCTCGCCGTTGGCCACCGGCCACTTGGGCAGCGCGCCCATCTGGGCGGCGTCGTTCAGCAGCGAGGTGGCCATGTCGGCCGAGATCTTGGGGTCGATGGTGGCCAGCAGCGGCACCTCGGACCGGTAGATGTCCCAGCCCGAGTAGTTGGCGTACTGGGCGTGCCCCGGCCGCGACCCGGTGGACCTTGTTGTCGAACCCGATGTACTCCCCGTTGGCGTCGCTGAACAGGCTGGGCTCCAGCGAGGCGTGGTACAGCGCGGTGTAGAACTCGGCCTGCGCGGTGGGGCTGCCCCCGCGGATCGCGATCGTCCCCAGCTGCCGGTTCCAGGCCGCGGTGGCCTGGGCCGCCACCGTCCCCACGCTCCAGCTGTGCGCCTCGGCGGCCAGGTTCCCCAGCGCCCCCGCCGTGCTCACGTACGACACCGCGACCTGCATCCCCACGTTCTGGTGCTGGCTGGTGTCGAAGTTCACCCAGCCGCCCGCCACCACCCCAGCGCCCTGCTGATCGCTGGTAGCGCCCTTCTCCATATCGAAGGTCTTTTTGCTGGGTTCCTGCTTTCCGTGCTCGGTCACGCTCGTGCTCCCCGGCGACCTGGTCACCTGGGCCGCACTGGTCCCGCCCCAGGTCCCCGAGGAACTGAACGGCCGGTTGAACCGGGCCGCGAAGTACACCGTGTAGCTGTCGGGCTGGCCGCAGAAGTGGCCGCTGGTCACCGACCCGGTGACCTCCTGGCTCCCGACCGCCTGGAACGTCGCGGCCGAGCCCCCGTTGGCGCTGTCGGCCACCTTGAACAGCAGCTGGGCCGAGTTGGTGGCCGGGTAGCTGAACTGGGCCACCCCGGTCCGGTCGGTCACGGCCAGCTGGGTCCGGATCCCGCCCGCGGTGACCGCGTAAGAACCGGGGTGCGCGCGCTCGGTGCTGTGGCGCAGCGGCGCCGTGGCCGTGGCCGGGTCGGCGGGCAGCGTGCCGGTGAAGGGCAGCACCGGGAAGTCCCCGGCCACCGCGCAGCCCGGCCCGGACACGTGGGTCAGGCTGTAGCCGGTGATGCTGGAGTCGCTGTCGCTGTACCCGCCGCCGTCGGGCCGCGACGGAGTGTCCGGGCTCCACTGGACCATGCCGAACGGCCGGTCCGCGCCCGGGAACGTGTCGACCTGGCCGACCACGTCGCCGCCGCTGCCGGTGCCGACCAGCGGGTCGACCAGGGCGGCCGGGTCACTGACCGCGCCCGCCGGGCGGGCCGGGGTGGTGGCCGCCTGGGCGGCCACAGGGCCGATCACACTCGCGGCCAGGACTGTTGCTACCAGAAGAGGACAACGGTGTCGCACCGGCACAAACTAACACGGGCGCCCACGGCCCAACAGGCCCGAAAGCGGGGTCAGAAGCCGGGGAACACCGCCCGCAGCTGGTCCAGGTCCACGCCCTGAGCCTGCACGGCCGGGGTGTGCTCGGGGTCGAGGCGGCCGGTCAGCAGCCGGGCGAAGGCCTCGGCGGGCAGCCGCAGGGTGGCGTCGCCCGCACCCGGCTCGGGTCCGGCCTTGGCCAGCACCACGCTGTCCGGCCCGATGGCCAGCTCGAAGGACCGCTCCGGGTGCTCGGTGGTCACGTGCACCCGCAGCTCCTCGCCGGTGGGCTTGCCCACGTAGGCGACCAGCTCGGGCAGGAAGTCCAGGGCCAGCCCGGACGCGTCCCCGGGCAGCATGGCCTGCTGGTCCACCATGACTTCCACGTCCCAGGTGTGCATGATGTGCTCGCTGAGCCGCAGCAGCAGGACGCCGAGCAGGTCCCGCTCGGCGCCGAACAGGTCCAGCCGCCAGCTCTGCCGCTGCTCGGGGGTGAGCGCGGCCAGCTGCTCGACCAGCTCGCCGTCCTCGGCCACCCCGTCCCGGGCCTGGTCCTGCGGGCTCTTGGCGTTCCAGACGTCCCAGACGTGCTGGTACTGCTCCTGGCCCGGTGCCGGGCGGCCGTGCAGGCCGGCCTCCACGTTCAGCCCGAAGATCTCCGCCCCCGAGCCCAGGTGCGACAGGACCTGCGCGATCGACCAGTCCGTGCAGTACGACGGCCCGGTCACCCCGTTCCCGGCCGCCTTGGCGGCCGCGGCGGCCAGCCGGTCGTGCGAGTCGCTCAGCGCGGACAGGGCCGAGTCGATCTGGTCGGCGCTCGTGGTCACGGTGTCTCCTTCGCGGTCCAGCCCAAGCGGGCGACCAAACCCTACCGGCCCACCGGTAGCGCGCCGCGCACCACGCTGGCCTTGGCGTGCTGGGTGCTGCCGTTGTAGGCCTGCAGCGACACGTCGAGCCGGGAGTAGTTGCTCAGGTTGACCCCGGGCGGCATGGCGAAGGTTCCGGTGTGCCCGGTCCCCAGGTCGCCCAGGGAGATCATGCTGTGCCCGTCCTTGGCCAGCAGCCACACCTCGTAGAACCCGGCCCGGTCCGGCGCGTCCAGCGTCACCGTGACCTGATTTCCGTGCGGCCCGGTGGCCATCACCGCGGTACCGCTGGCCGTCGACCACTGCGGGAACTCGGGCAGCGGCTTGAGCGCCACCTGCCCCACCACCGTGGTCCCCGGGCTGGTCAGCGCGTGCACCCCGCCCCAGATCCCAGCCCCGACCGCCGCGGCCACGATCAACGCCGCCGCCAGCACCGCCCGCCGCCGCGTCCGCCCCCGCCGGGCATCCCCAGCCTCCCGCTCAGTGCCAGCCCCAGCAGCCCCACCCCCGCTCGCAACTCCATTCCCGCCAGCCACGCCAGCCACATCAACAGCACGAAGCTCATGAATCCCACTGGTCCCATTAGCCCCATGAGACTCAGTGGACACACCGGCCTCGGCGGCGATCCGGGACCACAGGGCGGCAGGCGGCGTCTCCAGCTGGACCGGCTCCGTCGTGCTCCGGGCCACCGCCACCACCGAACTCAGCTGGCGCAGCTCCTCCTGGCACTGCGGGCAGCCCGCGGCGTGCCCGTCGTCGGCACCCGGCTCGCCCAGCGCGATCAGAGCCAGGCGCTCGGGGTCAGTGTGCGCCACCGTCCGCCTCCAGCCTGGTCCGAAGCCGCAGCAGCGTGCGGCGAATATGGCTCTTGACCGTACCCAGCGGCAGCCCGAGCGTGGCCGAGATCTGCTCGTGGGTCAGGTCCGTGTAGAAGGCCAGCATGATGATCATCCGTTGCGGCTCGCCCAGCTGGCCCAGCTCATCGGCGAGCACGATGCGGTTCACCACCTGGTCCAGGTCGTCCGGGGCCAGCGTGGGGGTTTCCTGGACCGCCTCCTGCGCGGCGCCCTGGACCCGGGCCGCCTCCCGCTGCCGGGCCCGCAACTGGTCGGCGATCTTGTTGCGGGTGATGGCGGTCAGCCAGGCCGGCAGGGCGCCCCGCTCCGGGTCGAACGTGTCCCGGCTCCGCCAGGCGGCCACGAACACCTGCTGGGCCAGGTCCTCGGCGTCTTCCGGGGTGCCCAGGGCCCGCCGGGCCAGCGTGTAGACCAGCGGCCCCCAGCGCTGGTACACCCGCGCCAGGCTGTCCGGGTCGCCCTTGCGGAAGGCGACCGCGATGCCGCCGTCCGCACCACTGTCCACCCCGCCGACAGTAAGCCCAGTTCAGCCGCTGTGGTTCAGCGGGGCGGGTCCAGCTGGCCCACGCCGCCCAGCAGCCACAGCCGGGATCCGTCGTCGCCCGGGTCGGCCGGCTCATCCGGGCGCCACTGGCTGACGTAGACCAGGCCCGGCTCGACCAGCGTGAACCCGTCGAACAGCCGCTCGATGTCGGCCCGGGACCGATGGTCACCCCGGGCCGCGACCTTGTTCATGTACACGGTGTTGACGGCCGTGGCCACGTCCGGCCTGGCCTCGCCGGTGGCGTGGCTCAGCACCACGAAGCTCCCGGGTGCGAGCGCGTTCCGCAGCTGGGCCATCACGGTCCACGGGTCGTCGGCGTCGTTCAGGAAGTGCAGCACCGACACCAGCAGCAGCCCGACCGGCTGGCTGAAGTCGATCAGCAGCTGGGTCTCGGGCGCGGTCAGGATGGGCCCGGGCTCGCGCACGTCGGCCTGGATGACCGCGGTGTCCGGGTTGTTCTCCAGCAGCAGCCGGCTGTGCGCCACCGCCACCTCGTCCACGTCGGCGTACACCACCCGCGACCCGGGTGCGGCCTCCTGGGCCACCTCGTGCACGTTGCGGCCGGTCGGGATGCCCGAGCCGATGTCCAGGAACTGCCGGATGCCGTTCTCCGCGGCCAGGAACCGCACGGCCCGCCCCATGAAATCCCGGTTGGCCCGGGCCATGGCCCGGATGCGGGGTTCGACGGCGATCATCGCGCGGGCCGCGTCCTGGTCGGCCCGGAAGTTGTTGCTGCCGCCCAGCCAGTAGTCATAGACCCGGGCGATGTTGGCCTTGGCGGTGTCGATCCCTGGTGGTATCCAGCCAGGTTCCACGGTCATGCGGGCTCCTGTTTCGCCGACCTCAACCGGTTCCCCCGGCGTCATCGTAACCATGCCGTTGCCCTCGTGGGCGTCTCCGCAGATGGTGCCACAGCCGCGGCAGCAACTCGCCCGACACCGCCCGCCAGGACTCGATCTCGGCCGGGCTGAGCGGCGTCACCGGCCCGGCCGCCCGGGCGGCCAGGAACGCCTGGCAGGCCGCGGCCAGCAGCCACATCCGGGCCACGGCCAGCCCGGGTCCGGCGCCCACGGTGATGGCCCCGTTGCCCCGCAGCAGCAGGGCCTCGCCGTCCGGCAGCCGGGCCGCGGCCGCCTCGGCCAGGTCCATCGATCGCAGCAGCCGGGCATCGTCGTGCACCGGGACCCGTTCACCCAGCCAGGCCGCCTGCCCGTACAGCGGCTCGATGCCCCGGCCTCCCGGGTCCGCCGCCGCCCCGGCCGCGAACGCGCTGGGTGGCTGGGCCCGCGCAACGGCGTCCACGTCGGGCCGCCGCCGGTACAGGGCCAGGTGGGCCCAGGCCTCGGCCGGTGCCCCGGCCGGCAGCACGCCGGCGTCCAGTGGCACCCGCACCACCCGGTCGGCGGCCACCTCGCCCAGCTCGGCGGCCGGGGTGATCAGCATCGCATTCCCGGCTCGCGCCGACACGTGCCCGAACGCGGTCACCAGCCCCAGGCCGGCCAGCACCCGGCCCGCCTCGGCCACCTCGTCCCGGCGGCCCTCATCCTCGGCCATCGCTCACCTTCCCCACGCCGCCCCACCCGTTCCAGCACCGCACGTCATCGCGGCACCTCCCCGCGCAACGACCCCCCGCGTCCCGGCCGTTTCACGCCATTTTGTGGCTCCGGCATCTTCCCACCTGGCCGCCTCCGACCTAAACTGTATGCAGTTTACGACCAGGCCGCGCTGTCTCCAACGGAGGAGAGCCATGAACCGCGACTCCAAGACCCTGTTCGCCGACATCGACTCGTTCGACGTCGAACGGTTCGTCAAGCACCTGACCCCGGACGTGACCTTCCGGTTCGGCAACGCCGAGCCCATCCACGGGAAGGACGCGGTCCGCGAGGCCGTGCTCGGTTTCTGGTCGACCATCGACGGCCTGACCCACCACCTGATCAAGGTGATCGAGTCCGGCGACACCATGGTGGCCAAGATCGACGTCGAGTACGTGCGCAAGGACGGCAAGCACGTGACCGTGCCCAACGCCGACATCCTCGAGTTCGACGGCGACCTGGTCCGCGACTGGCAGATCTACATCGACCTGACCCCGGTGTTCGCCTGACCGGTGCGCCTGACCCGCCCGCCGCTGAACGGACCGAACAGACTGAACGGACCCGCCTGATGATCACGCTGACCGATATCGCCTACGTCCGCTCCGGCGTGGCCGACCTGGCCGCCGCCACCCGGTTCGCCACCGAGATCGTCGGTCTCGAACTGGCCGAATCCACCGAACCCGGAGTCGCCCACCTGCGCGCCGACCAGCGGCACCACTGCCTGTCCCTGGTCGAGGGCCGGTCGGGGGTGATTGCCTCCGGCTTCACGGTGGCCGGGCCGGACGAACTGGACGCGGCCGAGACCGAGCTCGAACGCAGCGGCATCACCGTCCGGCGGGGCTCCGCCGAGCAGGCCCGGTCCCGCCGGGTGCGCGAGTTCATCGGGTTCGACGACCCGTTCGGCAATCACCTGGAACTGGTCATCGACCAGGAGAACGTGGCCCGCCCGGTGGCGTTCAGCCGGACCGCCGGGATCACGGAGTTCGGGCACCTGTGCCTGGATGCCCCGGACGTGTACGACGCCCACCGGTTCTGGAGCACCCGGTTCAACGCCAAGGTCTCCGACTGGATCCGGGACAAGGCCTGCCTGCTCCGGATCGACCCGGTGCACCACAAGCTGGCCGTTTTCCAGGCCGACACCCCCGGCCTGTGCCACATGAACTTCCAGGTCGCCTCCATCGACGACGTGTTCCGGAACTGGCACTTCCTGCTCGACCACGGCGTGCAGATCGAGATGGGCCCCGGGCGCCACCCGCAGTCGACCGCGATCTTCCTTTACTTCCTGGGCCCGGAGGGGTTCACCTACGAGTACTCGTTCGGGGTGCGCCGGATCGAGGACGACGCGGCCTGGACGCCGCGCACGTTCGACCCGGACGAGCCCGGCTCGATCGATATGTGGCTGGGTCCGACCAAGCGGGTCTCGTCCCAGCGTCAGCTGGTCGACCCCGCCCCGGCCGCCACCCCGCCGCCGGCCCCGGCAGAACCGTCCACCCCGTCACCCGAGCCCGTCGGAGGCCGCACCCGATGACCACCACCGACCTCGCTCCGGCGAGCATGAACACGGTCGCGCTTGACGTGGCCGGAGTCCGCACGGCCGTGATCGACACCGGCGACCCGTCCGGGCCCGGCCCGGCCGCCCCGCCCCTGGTCCTGCTGCACGGCTCCGGCCCCGGCGTGACCGGCCTGGCCAACTGGCGCCCGGTCATCCCGGCCCTGAGCACCGGCCGCCGGGTCATCGCCCCGGACCAGCTGGGCTTCGGGGGCACGGCCACCGGCGAGCCGCGCACCTACGGCCGGGCGGCCTGGACCGAGCACGCGCTGGCCCTGCTGGACACGCTCGGCCTGGACACCGTGGACATCATCGGCAACTCCATGGGCGGAGCGATCGCGCTGTCCATCGCGGCCGCGCGGCCGGAGGCGGTGCGCCGCATCGTGACCATGGGCTCGATGGGTGTGGCCATGGCCCTGCCCTACGGCCTGAACGAGATCTGGGGCTACACCCCCGGCACCGAGCAGATGCGCCACGTCATCGGCCTGTTCGCCCACAACCGGGCCCTGATCACCGACGAACTGGTCGGGCTGCGCTACCAGGCCAGCCTGAACCCGCCGGTCCGCGACTCCTGGGCCGCCATGTTCCCCGAGCCCCGCCAGCGCTGGGTCGATGACCTGGCCCTGTCCGGCTCCGAGCTGGCCGCCATCAGCCAGCCCGTCCTGCTCGTCCACGGCCGCGACGACCAGGTGGTCCCGTGGCGCGTCTCCTCGGCCCAGCTCATCGACCTGCTCCCGGACGCCCGCCTGCACATCCTGGCCAACTGCGGCCACTGGACCATGATCGAGAAGACCCGAGACTTCCTCACCGCCGTCGACCCCTTCCTCGCCCCCGAGTAGCCACCCCCCGGCCCGCTCCTCGTGACCCCGGCCGAGCCGCGGCCCCCAGCCCAGAACCCCGCCGCTCACTGGACGCTGGTGATGCCGGCCAGGATGAGGTCGATCCCGGCCAGGAACTGCTCGCGATCGTCGTGCCCGGGTAGCTGGGCCGCCACCTGGCGCACGAACGGATACTCGGCCGGGTCGAGCTGGGCCCACCGGGCCGCCACGGTGGCCAGGAAGGTCGCCCGGTCGGTGACGCCCGCCAGCAGGCGGGCGCCCGCGGCGTACTGACCGGCCAGACCGAGAACGTAGTTCAGCAGGGCCGATGCGCAGTCGAACTGCGCTCGCGCCGGGACTCCCAACGCCGTGATCTGCTGGCCGAAGCCCTCCAGGACCTGCAGCGAAGCGAACTGCCACGGCTCCCGGGACAACTCGGTCCCCACCCAGGGATGGGCGTCGATCGCGTCGAACATGCCCACGGCCAGGGCCCGGATCGCCGCCCGCGGCTCCGCCCCGCGGTCCACGTCGGCCACGACCCGGCTGACGACACCGTTGGTCGCCGTGGCCAGCAGCGCGTCCTTGCTGGCCACATGGTGATAGATCGCCCCGGCCCCGGTGGCCAGGCGAGCCGAGAGGGCGCGGAAGGTCAGCGCGTTCTCGCCGTCGACGTCGAGGATCTCGATCGCCGCCTCGACGATCCGCTCCTTGGACAGCGCGTCCGTACGCCGTTCCGCCCGCTTGGTCCTGGCCGCCATGGACACCATCTTGACATAGTTGGAACGATGTTCCAAGATGGCTATGGAACAACGTTCCAAAGCAGCTCGGCGAAACGACACGGAACGCCACGAAACGACACCCGGAAGGGGGCATCACCATGACGACACCCATCGCGATCATCGGGGCCGGTCTCGGCGGCCTCACCCTGGCCCGCGTTCTGCACGTCCGCGGCATCGCGGCCACGGTCTACGAGGCGGAGCCGTCGGCGCAGGCCCGGACCCAGGGCGGCCAGCTCGACATGCACGAGCACAACGGGCAGGTCGCCCTGGCCGCGGCCGGCCTCACCGACGAGTTCCACGCCATCATCCACGAGGGCGCCGAGGCCACCCGGGTGCTCGACCCGCGGGGCCAGGTGCTGTACGAGGAGTCCGACGACGGCCGGCACGGGCGCCCCGAGGCGCTCCGCGGCGACCTGCGCCGCATCCTTCTCGACTCCCTGCCCGCCGGGACCGTCCAGTGGGGCAAGAAGCTGACCACGGTCTCACCCCTGGGCCACGGCCGCCACCGGCTGAGCTTCGCCGACGGGACGGCCGTGACCACCGATCTCCTGGTCGGGGCCGACGGCGCCTGGTCGAAGGTCCGGCCGCTGCTGTCGCAGGCCAGGCCCGAGTACGCCGGCCTGACGTTCGTCGAGACCTATCTACAGCACGCTGACCAGCGGCATCCCGCGGCCGCCGCGGCCGTCGGCGCCGGTGGGATGATGGCCCTCACCCCCGGGAAAGGGATCACCGCCCACCGCGAGGCCGGGGGCGTCCTGCACACCTACGTTCAGCTGGTCCACCCGGCCGAGTGGTTCGCCGCCATCGACTTCACCGACGCCACCACGGCCACGGCCCGGGTCGCGGCCGAGTTCGAGGGCTGGGCGCCGGAGCTGGTCGCGCTGATCACCGACGGCGAGACCGGGCCGGTCGCGCGCATGATCTACGCACTCCCGGATGGCCATCGGTGGGACCGGGTACCCGGCGTGACCCTGCTCGGGGACGCCGCGCACCTGATGCCGCCGTCCGGTGAGGGCGCCAACCTGGCCATGCTCGATGGCGCCGAGCTCGGGCAGGCCATCGCCGCCCACCCCGGCGACGTCGAGGCCGCGCTGACCGCCTACGAAGCGGTCATGTTCCCGCGCAGCGAGGCCGAATCCGCCGACGCCCACGAGATCGTGGACCTCTGCCTCGGCGACCGTGCCCCCTGCGGCCTGATCGAGTTCTTCACCGGCACCACCGTCCAGCCCGAAGACGCCCAGCCCCAGGAAGCCGCCCAGCCCTGACTAGCTGACGCTGGTGAGGGGAACGGCCGGGGCGCGCCCCTCTTCGATCAGGGCGACGGCGTGGGGCACGGCGGTGGGGGCGTAGTCGGGGGAGCAGTCGGCCAGCACCCGGAGGGCGGTGCGGGCCAGATGGTGAGCCATGCCGACCAGGGCGCCGGGCTCGTCGCCGGCGATCAGGGCCTCCAGGATCCGGGCGTGCTCGACGTCGCCCGCGGTCTGCCAGCTGTGCGGGTCGGAGACCTGGTAGATCCGGATGTAGCGGATGGTCCGGTCGGCCAGCGTCTGGAGCTGGCGCTTCATCGACTCACCGGCGCCGGCGGTGAACAGCCGGTGGAAGTCGGCATGAGTGGCGAACCAGGCGTCGAAATCGCCGCTCTTGGCCGCCCGCCGCATCGCGGTCAGCAGGCGCTTGGCTTCCTTGCGGGAGGCCGCGCCGAACGCGGTCATGGTCATCGACAGGGCCAGCGTCTCCAGCAGGATGCGGCTGGCGTACACGTCGTCCAGCTCCTGGGGATCCAGGCCCGCGACCCGGGTGCGCTGGTTGGGCTCGATCTCGACCAGGCCCTCTTCCTGCAGCATGCGCAGGACCTCGCGCAGCGGCGTCCGGCTCACGCCCAGCTGGCGGGCCAGGCTGACCTGGGACAGCTTGGTGCCGGGGGTCAGGGTGCCGTCGAGGATGCACTCCCGCAGGTAGGCGTGCACGTGCGGGATGGCCTGCCGGGCCTCCGGCAGGTCGACCTTGCGGATGTCAGGAAGCTCAACGACGCGGGCCATGGGCTCCATTGTTCCTGATCCCGGTCGATCTGCATACAGTTTGGTCCCGCGAAGGGGTTGACGCCGCCGCGAAACTGCATACAGTTTTGAGGTATGACGAGCAGCCAGGAGCCAGCCGCCGGGGTCGATCTGGCCCGGCTGCTCGGACGTGACTACTGGCTGGTCCGGTCCATCCCGCGGCCCGGAACCGACCTGGCAGCCATCGAAGCCTGTGTCCAAGAACACGTCGCCTGGCTGCTCGACCTGGAGCGGCGCGACGTGCTGCTGGCCTCCGGGCCGCTGCTGTCCGGACCGGGCACCGGGCCCGGCTCCGGCCTGACGATCCTCCGGGTCCCCGACGAGGAGACGGCCCGGAAGATCGCCGATGGCGACCCGTTCGTCCGGCACGGGCTGCGCACGTTCGAGCTGTACCGGTGGCGGCTCAACGAGGGCAGCATCGGGGTCCGGGTCAGCCTGGGCACCGGCACCTACGACTGGCACTAGCCACCGCCAGAACAAGCAAGACCGCAACAACAAGCAAGACGGCAAGGGCAAGACGGGCTGCAAGGAGGCAGCGATGCAGCGAGTGGGCGTGATCGGTCTCGGTGTGATGGGCCTGCCCATCGCCCGCAACCTGATGGAGCGGGGCTTCGAGGTCATCGGCTACCGGCGCTCCGGGTCGCCGGACCTGGCCGAGGCCGGCGGCACGGTGGCCGCCTCGGCCGCCGAGGTCGCGGCCGAGGCGGACGTGCTGCTGTCGATCGTGCCCGACGCCGACGCGGTGACCAACGTGGTCTGCGGCCCGCACGGCACCCTGACCACGATGCGGCCCGGCACCGTGCACATCGAGATGAGCACCGTGGACGTCGAACGCAAGCGGTCCGTGCGCGACGCGGTGGCCGAGTCCGGCGGCGAGCTGCTCGACTGCCCGATCAGCGGCGGCCCGCCGCTGGTGGTGGCCAGGCGCGCGACCACGTTCGTGTCCGGGTCCGAGGCCGCGGCCGAGCAGGTCCGGCCGGTGCTGGACGCCATCGCCGGGCCCTGGGTCTACACCGGGGCGTTCGGCACCGGCGCGCTGATGAAGTACGTGGCCAACCTGCTGCTGGCCGTGCACACGGTGGCCGCGGCCGAAGCCATGGAACTGGCCCGGCGCGGGGGCCTGGACCTGGACCTGGTCCAGCGGACGCTGGACGAGTCGATCGGCTCGTCGGCCATCTGGCGGCAGCGGGGGCCGGTCATGCGGGCCCGTACCTGGTCGCCCGCGCCCGGGCCGATCAGCACGCTGCACCCGATCCTGGAGCAGATCGAGGCCAACGCGGCCCAGACCGCCCTGCCCACTCCGGTGTTCAGCTCGGCCAAGGCCGTGTTCGACCAGGCGGTGGCCGAGGGCTGGGGCGCCCTGGACATCGCCTGCGTGCTCGACCAGATCGCGGGCGTCTCCGCCCTGAGCCCGGCCCCCGCGCCAGCCCCGGAACCCAGCCAAGGAGAAGAACCCAGATGACCTGGCAGCTGTGCACCTACGAGCGCGACGGCACCCCCGGGCTGGCGGTGCTGCGGGCCGACGGTTCGCTGGCCGGGCCGCCCGAGCTCAAGCGCTGGCCGACCATGATGGAACTGCTGGCCGACTGGGACCAGGCCGAGCCGGTGCTGCGCGACCTGGAGGTGACGGGCGCGCCGCCGGTCACCTACGACCGGCTGCTGGCCCCGCTGCGCTGGCCGCGCAAGGTGCTCTGCGCCGGGGTCAACTACCGCCGCCACATGCGCGAGATGGGGGTGGAGATCCCCGAGCAGGGCTGGCGCCCGTTCTTCTTCCTCAAGGCGCCCAGCACCACGATCATCGGGCCCGCCGACCCCATCGTGGATCGCGCCCCGGACCGGTCCCGGCTCGACTGGGAGGCCGAGCTGGCCGTGGTCATCGGCACCGGCGGCCGGGACATCGCCCAAAAAGACGCACTGCGCGCCGTGGCCGGCTACTGCGTGGCCAACGACATCACCGCCCGCGGCCTGCACCGCCGGCCGGACGTCACCGCCGCGCCGTTCGTCTACGACTGGTTCGCGGCCAAGTCGCTGGACGGTTCGCTGCCGCTCGGCCCCGGCATCACCCCGGCCTTCCAGGTGCCGGACCCGCAGGACCTGCGGGTCCGGCTGTGGGTCAACGGCGAGCTGCACCAGGACGAGTCCACCGCCGACATGGTCTGCCCGGTCGCCGAGCTGATCGCGGCGGCCAGTGAGGTGGCCACCCTCGAACCCGGCGACGTGATCGCCACCGGCAGCCCGTCCGGGGTCGGGGCCAGCCGCGGCCTGTACCTGCGGCCGGGCGACGTCGTCCGGACCAGCGTGGACGGCCTGGGGACTTTGGAAAACACCGTGGTCAATTCATCCGGAGGAACATCATGATCTTCGTCTCGCACGCCCTCCCGGCGAACGAGCCGGGGGAGCCGAAGCTGTCCCGGGCTGACGTCTGGGACGGCCTGGTCCTGAAGGCCAACAACGCGCTGCCGTTCGTGCCCAGCATGACCTACTGCGAGGTCACCGACCGGATCAGCGACACCACCTTCGACCGCGACATCGACTTCCGCGGCCAGCGGTTCACCGAACGGATCACCATGGAGGAGCCGCACCGGGTCACCTTCACCCGGATCGCCGGGCCGGTGCTGGGCACGATCGCCAACGAGATCGAGGGCGACGGTGACGACCTGCGGCTGCGGTTCAGCTTCGCCCTGGTCGTCCAGGGCGTCAAAGGTGGCTCAGCCGGCGAGCAGGAGTACGCCGACTCGATGACCGGCGACTACCTCAAGGCGGTGGCGGCCACCCTGGCCGCCATGCGCCGGATCAAGACCGGAGAGGCGGTGACGGCATGACTGATCTCACCAGCCCCGCGGCCACGCTGATCGACGCCGACCTGCGCGCCCGCATCACCCAGCAGCTGGACGGCCAGTTCAAGGGCGACATCATCGGCCCCGACCACCCCGAGTACGAGTCGGCCCGCCAGCTGTGGAACGCCATGATCGACCGGCGTCCCGGCCTGATCCTGCGCTGTACCAGCACGGCCGACGTGGTGGCCGCGGTCAACGTGGCCCGCGAGCACAGCCTGTACCCCTCGGTCCGCTGCGGCGGTCACAACGTGGCCGGCAAGGGCATGTCCGAGGGCGGCCTGACCCTCGACCTGAGCGGCCTGCGCGAGGTCACCGTGGACCCGGAGAACAAGCTGGTCCACGTGGGCGGCGGCTGCCGCCTGGGTGACGTGGACGCGGCCGCCTCCGCGCACGGGCTGATCGTCCCGGCCGGCATCATGTCCGAGACCGGGGTGGCCGGGCTGTCCCTGGGCGGCGGCATCGGCTGGTTCTCCCGCCCCTACGGCCTGACCTGCGACCAGTTCGTCTCCCTGGAGCTGGTGCTGGCCAGCGGGGAGGTCATCGAGGTCACCGAGGCCGACCACCCGGACCTGATGTGGGCCCTGCGCGGCGGGGGCGGCAACTTCGGCATCGTCACCCGGTTCACGTTCCGGGCCCAGGAGTTCGGCCCGATGATGCGGATCGGGGTCGCGCTCTACGAGGTGGAGGACGCGGCCCAGGCCCTGCGCGAGTACTGGGCCCTGTACCCGACGCTGCCCCGCTCGGTCGGCTACCACGCGGCCCTCAAGCACGACATGCCCGCGCTGCCGTTCGTGCCGCCGGAGCTGGTCGGCAAGCGGCTGCTGATGCTGGTGGCCATGTGGCTGGAGGACGCCGAAGCCCCCGAAGGGGTGGAGCTGATCGACCGGCTCCGGTCGGTGGGCCGGCCCGCGGTGTCGGCGGCCACGGTGCTGCCGTTCGCGGCCGGGGTGCAGAAGCTGATCGACGTCGAGTTCGAGGACGGCCACCGCTACTACACCAAGGAAGCCCACGTCGAAGACCTGTCCGACCAGGCCATCGACACGCTGGTGCGGTTCTGGAGCGACATGCCGATGGAGGGCGAGGTCGAGCTGATCGGCCTGGGCGGCGCCATCGGCGACGTGGCCGAGGACGCCACCGCGTTCTCCAACCGTGGCTACCAGCTCTGGCTGAACTTCGCCATGCGCTGGGACGACCCGGCCCACGATGCCGACTACATGGCCCGGACCCGCGCCGCCGTGGCCGACCTGGACCCCTGGCTGGGCCGGGGCGTCTACTTCAACATGCTGAACATGGACGAGCTGGACCGGGTGGTGGAGGCCCTCGGCGGCCCGGAGAAGTACGCCAGGCTGGGCCGGGTCAAGGCCCAGTACGACCCGGAGAACCTGTTCCGGGCCAACTACAACATCACCCCGGTCACCGGGAGCTGACCGGCGCGCGTGGACGCCGGGGCCGCAGCCGGGGGCGCGTACAGCGCGACCAGCTCCCCGAGGGTCTCCTTCATGACCTCGGGGAGCGGTCGCGCGACCCCCTCGGCCAGCCAGCGGGCGAACGCGATGCGGAACACCGCGATGCCGGTGTCCGCGGTCAGCGTGGCGGCCGGCTCGGCCACGCCGCGGTCGCGCAGCGCGGCCGCGGCCGCCTCACCCAGCCGGGCCATCTTGATCAGCTCGCGCTCCTGCAGCTCCGGGTGCGCGTCGATGATGGCCTGCCGGTGCGGGGACAGCTCGGCCCGGCTCTGCAGCCGCTCCCCGGACGCGTACAGGCCCGCGGCCAGCGCCTCCACCGGCGTGGCCCCGGCCGGCGCCGCCGCCACCGCGCTGACGAAGCTGTCCCGGAACTGCTCCTGACCGGAGAACAGCACCTCGCGCTTGTCGCTGAAATGCCGGAAGAACGTCCGCTCGGTCAGGCCGGCCCGTTCGGCGATGTCGGCCACCGTGGTCTGGTCGTAGCCGCGCTCAGCAAAGAGCTCGGCCGCGGCCTGTTCCAGCCGGCCGCGCGCGTTGGGCTCCCACCGGCTCATGCCCCGATTTTAGGCTCTACTCGACACTCTGGCCGGCCAGTGCCGTCCTGACCAGCGAGTTCACGCTCCTCGCGGAGGGCCAGGGCCACGTCGATGATCATGTCCTCCTGGCCGCCGACGTACCCGGCCTCGCCCACCTTTTCCAGGATGGCGTGGGCGGGCACGCCGTAGCGCTCGGCCGCTCGCTGGGCGTGCAGCAGGAACGAGGAGTACACCCCGGCGTAGCCCTGCACGATCGAGGACCGGTCCATCCACGGCCGCCGCACAATAAATGGCGACGACCACCTCTTCGGCCGCGGCCAGCACCCCGGGCACGTCCACGCCGGTACGCACCCCCATTCGATCGAAGGTCGCGGCCAGGACTTCCGTCGGAGCGTTCCCGGCCCCCGCACCCAGGGCGCAGAGGGCCCCGTCGATCTGGGCCGCTCCGGCCTGGACGGCCAGCACCGAGTTGGCCACCCCCAGCGAGAGGTTCTGGTGACCGTGGAACCCGACCTGGGCCTGGCCGCCGATCTCGTCGATCAGGGCCTGCACCCGGGTCTGGGCCCCGGCCAGGACCAGCGCCCCGGCCGAGTCCACCACGTACACGCACTGGGCCCCCGCGTCGACCATGATCCGGGCCTGCCGGGCCAGCTCGGCCGGCTCCAGCCGGTGGGCCAGCATCAGGAAGCCGACCGTCTCCATGCCCAGGTCGCGGGCGGCCCCGAAGTGCTGGACGGACACGTCGGCCTCGGTGCAGTGGGTGGCGATGCGGGCCACCGTGGCCCCGGCCGCCTGCGCGTTCTTCAGGTCGGCCACCGTGCCCACGCCCGGCAGCAGCAGCACGGCGATGCGGGCCGCGGTCGCCTCGTCCACCGCCGCCCGGATGAGCTGGATCTCGTCGGTGCCGGAGAACCCGTAGTTGAACGAGGAACCGCCCAGCCCGTCGCCGTGCGAGACCTCGATGACCTCGACCCCGGCCCCGTCCAGCGCGGACACCACCGCGCGGACCTGGCCCTCGGTGAACTGGTGCCGCATGGCGTGCGACCCGTCCCGCAGCGTCGAGTCGGTAATACGAACCTGATCGGTCATGCCGTCACCCCCGTGCGGGCCGAAGTGGCCAGCAGGTCGCCGACCCGGGCCGCGGCCGCGGTCATGATGTCCAGGTTGCCGGCCCAGGGCGGCAGGTAGTCGCCGTTGCCGCGGACCTCCAGGAACAGCGCCACCCGGGCCCAGCCGGGCCAGGTGTCGTTAGGCGGGTCGAACTGCGGCTCGGCCCGCAGCGTGTAGCCGGGCACGTAGCGGGCCACCTCGGCCGTCATGGCCAGCACCGACTCGGCGATCGCGGCCTGGTCGGCGTCGGGGGAGATGGCGCAGAACACCGTGTCCCGCATGATCATGGGCGGGTCGACCGGGTTGAGGACGATGATCGCCTTGCCCCGGCCGGCCCCGCCGACCTGCTCGATGGCCCGGGCCGTGGTCACGGTGAACTCGTCGATGTTGGCCCGGGTCCCCGGCCCGGCCGAACGCGACGCGATCGAGGCCACGATCTCCGCGTACGGCACCGGGGTCACCCGGGACACCGCGTGCACCAGCGGGATGGTGGCCTGGCCGCCGCAGGTGATCATGTTGAGGTTGGGGGCGGCGCGGTGCTGGTCCAGGTTGACCGCCGGGCAGACCAGCGGTCCGACCGCGGCCGGGGTCAGGTCCACGGCCTGGATGCCCGCGGCCGCAAAGCGCGGGGCGTTGGCCTGGTGGGCCCGGGCCGAGGTGGCCTCGAACACCAGGTCCGGCTGTTCGTCCCGGGCCAGCAGCCAGTCCACGCCGCCCGCCGAGGCCTCCAGCCCGAGTTTGCGGGCCCGCCGCAGTCCGTCGGAGTCCGGGTCGACCCCGACCATGTAGCGGACCTCGACGTGCTCGCTGCGCCGCAGCTTGGCCAGCAGGTCGGTGCCGATGTTGCCCGGCCCGACAATGGCCGCCGTCGCCTTGCTCATTCGCCCTCCTCGTTCCCCTCAAACTGTATGCAGTTTGGCAGGGGAGTGGAAGGGGAGAGGGTGCAGTTTGCCGGCGAGGGGAAGGGGAGGGGTGGTCAGTCTCAGTCCAGGGGAAGGGGAGGGGCCGTCAGTCTCGGTCGCGGGGAAGGCCCAGCTCGGCCCGGATGGCCTCGTTGTGCTGGCCCAGCGCGGGCACCGGGCCCATCAGCGGCTCCCGGCCCGGCACCGTGACCGGCGGCAGCAGGGCCCGGACCGGCCCGCCCGGCGTGTCCACCTCGCGCCAGCGGTCCCGGGCCGCCAGCTGCGGGTGCTCGGCGAACTCCTGGGGCGTGCGCAGCCGGGCGTTGGCGATCCCGGCCTGGTCGAGCCGGTCGGTGAGCCGGTCGGCCGGGAACCCGGCCAGGGCGGCCTCGATGATCGCGGTCAGCTCGGTGTCGTGGGCGACCCGGTCGACGTTGGTGGCGAACCGCTCGTCCGTGATCAGCTCGGGGCGGCCCAGGATCTGCTGGCACAGCACGGCCCACTCGCGCTCGTTCTGGATGCCGATGAACACCTGCCCGCCGCCGGCCACGGTGTACGGCCCGTAGGGGGAGATCGACGTGTGCCGGGCCCCGGTCCGCCGGGCCGGGTGCTGGCCGTAGACGGTGAAGTTGACCGGCTGGCTCATCCACTCGCCCAGCGCCTCCAGCATGGACACGTCCACGTTGGTGCCCTGGCCGGTGCGCTCCCGTTCGTACAGCGCGGTCAGGATGCCGCTGAAGGCGTACATGCCGGCCGCGATGTCGGCCACCGAGATGCCCGCCTTGGCCGGGGCGTCCGGGCCGCCGGTCACCGACAGCAGGCCGGCCTCGCACTGGACCAGCAGGTCGTAGGCCTTCTTGCTGCGGTACGGGCCCTGGTCGCCGTAGCCGGACACCGAGCAGGTGATCAGGGCCGGGTGGCGCGCGCGCAGCGCCTCGGCGCCCAGCCCCAGCCGCCCGGCCGCGCCGGGGGCCAGGTTCTGCACGAACACGTCGGCCCGGGCCAGCAGCGCGGTCAGCACGGCCCGGTCGCCGGGCTCCTTGACGTCCAGTTCCAGGCTTTCCTTGCCCCGGTTGAGCCAGACGAAGTAGCTGGACTGGCCGTGCACCGACCGGTCGTAGCCGCGGGCGAAGTCTCCGGCGCCGCGGCGTTCCACCTTGATGACCCGCGCCCCCAGGTCGGCCAGCTGCCGGGTGGCGAACGGAGCCGCGACCGCCTGTTCCAGCGCCACCACCAGCAGGCCCCGCAGCGGCAATTCGCTTCGCTGGCCGCCGGCCGCGGTCGCACTGCTGTCCGTCATCGGGCGCCCTCCTGTTACGGGTGGAAATATCGCGATTGGTGGTGATGAAAACACCGTCAGTGAGATGTGACTAAGGTCACAGCACTGCCGGTCAACCTCGCCGAGGAACCTCGGCGAATCGGTTGCGGACCCCACCCCCTTTTCTGGCAGTCTAGGTCGCCGACGGTAAGTGCTCCTTACGCAATCCCGCTGTAGTCAATGCGCTACGTCATTCGCATTTGACGTTCATTCAGCCGGGAAAGTGCTTGACCTTCAGATTCGCTGCCTTGTGCAACCGCAGCGGTCTATGTGCCCGGACGGACCCGTTCGGTGCACTTGGCTGATGAAAGGATTGCCTTGTCACGACACCGGACAGGTGCCCGAAGTGGGCGGCGAACTAATCGCTTTATTCGCCGTAGCGGGGTCATTCTTCCGGCAGCAGTCGTTGCGGCAATCGCGGTGGGGGGCGTTTCCGCAGCCGCCTGGATGATGGGCCCTTCTTCCTCGGGTGCCTCAGGCGCGGCCGCCGGCCTGGAAGCCATCACCAACACCAAGACCGTCGCTCTGCTCCAGCAGGAGCACCAGCAGGCGGTGGTCATGAGCCAGGCCTCACGTACGGTCACGGTGGTGGCCAAGGCCAAGGTCGTCACGCCATCTTCCGTGGTCAAGGCCAGTGAGGCCTCGTCCAGCAGCAGCTCGTCGAGCTCGTCCAGCTCGTCCAGCTCGACCTCGGGAGGCAGCGCCCCGCCGCCGGTGGCCGCCCCGGACCCGGGCACGGCCCAGTCGATCGCCTACAACATGCTGGGCGACTTCGGCTTCTCCACGTCGCAGATGAGCTGCCTGGAGAGCCTGTGGAACCGGGAAAGCGGCTGGCGTTATGACGCCGAGAATCCGAGCGGTGCCTACGGCATTCCGCAGTCGCTGCCCGCGTCGAAGATGGCCAGCGCCGGGTCCGATTACCTGACGAATCCGGCCACCCAGATCAAGTGGGGGCTCGGTTACATCAAGGACGTTTACGGCTCGCCCTGCGCCGCCTGGGATTTCGAGGAAGCCAACAACTATTACTAAACCGGCCCGGTGCTGGTCCGGATTGAACCCCGGGCCGCTGAGCCCGGGCCTGGACGGACCGGTGTCCGGCCTGCCGCCCGTATCGAATGGGCGATATACCGTGCTGTCCCCTCGTGCCCGGTTTTCCGCCCGGCCGTCACATTTTCGTAAGATTACTCTTTGAGTTTGATACGCTACTTTGCGTTTAATATTACCGGTACCATTGGTAATGGCCGAAAGAAGCACTCAAAGACCTTCGATAAAAATATTGAGCTTCGCGGGGTAATGGGCATGGCCCGCGTGTGATTGCTCCGTAATAAGGGCCAGACGGCAAAAGAGTAATGTTTCCGCAGGCCGGAGGCCCGAGGGCGCGCTGGAATGACCGCTGAATACCGTGCATGTGATCCAGATCACTGTTGATTCTGGTCATGGTCGCTTCATTCATCCGGCATGGTGGATGGTCGTCAGCGCCCTGCTCGAGGATGGCCGCTCCGCGCGGCCGGTGCCCTGCCCCGCGCCATGTCCACGAGCGATCGCCCGGCCGCCCATCGCGGCGGCCCGGGCACCCCAGGGGCGAAGGAAGTCGCGCCGCGAGCCGAGCCCGGCCGCGCGTGACCAGCTGAAGGGTCACCTTGTCGCGGGACCGGCTCATCATCACCCGGAATCGGAACAAGCTCACGGTCGCCGCCCTGGCGGGCGCGCTCACCGTGGCCAGCGCGGCCTCGGCCAGCGCGGCCCCGGCCGGCTCCGGCTCCCCGGAATCGGTCGCCAAGTCCATGCTGGCGTCGTTCGGCTGGTCGTCCAGCCAGTTCTCCTGCCTGGAGCCGCTGTGGCAGCACGAGAGCGGCTGGAACGTGACCGCGACCAACCCGTCCACCGGGGCCTACGGGATCCCGCAGGCCGACCCCGGGGTCGAAGATGGCCAGCGCGGGCCCGGACTGGAAGTCGGACGCGGCCACCCAGATCAAGTGGGGCCTGACCTACATCAAGGACACCTACGGGTCACCGTGCGCCGCGGAAAGCCACGAGCAGGCCAAGGGCTGGTACTGAACCCGGTCGCCAACGCGGTCAGGACAGGGGCCGGAAGGTCCGCATCTCCTCGGTGAAGTCGTGCAGGTAGCTGTTGAAGGTCGGGGCCGGTGAGGTCATGTACAGCGCGTAGGACTGGGGGCCGCCCGACGTCTGGGCGATGTACATCAGGTCCAGCGACCGGATCTCACCGACCTTGGAGTCCTGCCAGGTGAAGCCCCACGACGCCCCGGCCTGGCCGCGAACCGGCGTGGCCCGGATCACCTGGTCGGCGTAGCCGGGGAACTTGCCCTGCTTGGGGGCTTCCCCCGCCAGGTAGTGCGCCTCCTTCACCATGTCGGCGAAGGTGTGCGGGGTCAGGTCGACCTGCAGCAGCGTGCCCCCGCTGGGCGCCTCGAAGACGTAGCCCCGCCCGCTGGACTCCCGGGCGGGCTGCCAGCCGTCCGGGATGGCCAGCTTGAACCCGGCGCTGGTGCCCATGGACGAGGCCGGCGCGGTGTACCACGTCCACCCGGCCGGCAGCGGGCCGTCGCTGGCCGTCCCGGCCGCGGCCGCGGCCGGGGTGCGCGGATCGCGGGCGGCCGTGCCGCCGGCGGAGGTGCCGGCGTTGGACTGGCCGGCCTGCTGGCTGCCCGATCCGTGGCCGTGCCCGCGCAGGGCCAGCAGCACCCCGGCCACCGCCCCCGCCACGATGACCACGGCCGCGGCGATCAGGACGGCGCGCAGGGTGTGCCGGTCGCGCCGTCCTGGGCCGGTCATGGCCGCCGGCCGGACCTGCGACGGCATCGGCGGCACCTGGGACGCCAGCGGCGGCGCGTGGGCCGGACCCATCGGCAGCGGCGGCGGGGCCGGCCGCGCGGGCTGAGGCGGCGGGGCCGGCGACCGGTCGGTGAGCTGGCCCGCCCCGGGCTGCAGCGACGGAATCGTCTGCTCTTCCTGAGCGGGCAGGTCAACCGAGGTACCCGGCACCACACCAGACTCAGCCGCCCCGCCAGCACCTCCAGCCCCGCCGGCACCTCCCGCAACGGCAGGCCCGGCAGCACCTCCAGCAACGCGCAGACCCGGCAGCCTCACCGGCCCCAACAACAACTCCGGCCCCAGCAGCCCCAGCTGGCCCTCCAGCCCCACTGGCCTCGCCGGGCCCAGCCGCCTCCGGCGTCACCGTGGCCGCCCCGGCCCCGGCCCCGGACCCGGCGCTGGCGTCCAGGACGGCCTCGGCGCCGCCGGCGTCCGGCCCACTCCCGCCCGCCGCGGACCCAGCTCCCGATCCGACCGCGGCTCCCGCCGCCGGCCCCGCGG
The DNA here is from genome assembly GCA_963828445.1 of uncultured Actinomycetes bacterium. Classification (GTDB taxonomy): domain Bacteria; phylum Actinomycetota; class Actinomycetes; order Streptosporangiales; family Streptosporangiaceae; genus Bog-532. The sequence continues at coordinate 277,556 of CAWHFP010000005.1, read as the reverse complement.
GCGGAGCCTCCGGCTGGCGCGGCAGCACCGGCGGATACGAGGTGGCCGTCGGGGTGTAAGTACTGCCCGGTCCGTCCGGCAGCGGCCCGAGCGCGCCCAGCATCCGGGCCGCGGTGGCCGCGTCCGGCCGCTCGGCCGGGTTGCGGCGCAGCAGGGCGTCGATGACCCGGCCCAGCCCGGCCGCGGCCGGCGCCGTGGGCGGCTCGTTGTTGATGATGGCCGACATGGTGGTGATGGCCCCGCCGGCCTGGTCGAACGGCCCGTGGCCTTCGACCGCCGCGTACAGCGTGGCCCCCAGCGACCACAGGTCCGAGGCGGGGGTGGCCGAGTTGCCCTGGATGCGCTCGGGGGCGGTGAAGCCCGGGGACCCCATGACCATCCCGGTCTGGGTCAGCCGGGAGTCGCCCTCGAAGGTGGCGATCCCGAAGTCGGTCAGCACGGCCCGGCCACTGTCGGCCAGCATCACGTTGCTCGGCTTGACGTCCCGGTGCAGCACGCCCGCCGCGTGCGCGGTGGCCAGCGCGGACAGCAGCTGGCGGCCGGCGTCGGCGGCCTTGGGCGGCGGCAGCGGCCCCGACTTGGCGATGATCTGGTCCAGCGACTCGGCGTGGACCAGCTCCATCACGATCCACGGGCGGCCGTCTTCCTCGGCCACGTCGAACACGGTGACCAGCCCGGGATGGCTGAGCCGGGCCGCGGTCCGCGCCTCGCGGTGGGTCCGCTGATAGGCCTTGGCCCGCTCTTCCTCGGGTAGCCCCTCGGTGATGCGGAGCTCCTTGACGGCGACCTCGCGGTCCAGAATCTCGTCCCAGCCGCGCCACACCGTGCCCATCGCGCCCCGCCCGATGGGCTCTTTCAGGCGGTAGCGCCCCGCGATGACGCGCCCCGTGCCCGCCATAGCGTGCATAGCCGGACGATACACGGGATCAGCCCCTTGGTCCCTTGGTAACCGGTCAGAGTTCAATGGGAATTAGGTGACGAGCGGGGCACGATTTACTGCGGTCTGCGGCCAATGGTGAGCGGCGGTCCGGCCGGGTCGGCGAAGAAGTCGTTCCCCTTGTCGTCCACGATGATGAAGGCGGGGAAGTCGCGCACTTCGATCTTCCACACCGCCTCCATGCCGAGTTCGGGGTACTCCAGCACCTCGACGTGGGTGATGCAGTCCTGGGCCAGCCGGGCCGCGGCCCCGCCGATCGAGCCCAGGTAGAAGCCGCCGTGCCGCTGGCAGGCCTCGGTCACCGCGGCCGACCGGTTGCCCTTGGCCAGCATCACGAACGAGCCGCCCGCGGCCTGGAAGCGCTCCACGTAGGAGTCCATCCGGCCCGCCGTGGTCGGCCCGAACGACCCGGACGCGTAGCCCTCCGGGGTCTTGGCCGGGCCCGCGTAGTACACCGCGTGGTCCCGCAGGTAGTCCGGCATCGGCTCGCCCGCGTCCAGCCGCTCGGCGATCTTGGCGTGGGCGATGTCCCGGGCCACCACCAGCGGCCCGGACAGCGACAGCCGGGTCCGGATCGGGTACCGGGACAGCTCGGCCCGGATCTCGTCCATCGGCCGGTTCAGGTCGATCCGCACCACCTCGGCCGACGTGTCGGCCTCGGTGGGCTCGGGCAGGTACTGGGCCGGGTCGGTCTCCAGCTGCTCCAGGAACACGCCCGTCCGGGGTGATCTTGCCCAGCGCCTGCCGGTCGGCCGAGCAGGACACCGCGATGGCGATGGGCAGCGACGCGCCGTGCCGGGGCAGCCGGATGACCCGCGCGTCGTGGCAGAAGTACTTGCCGCCGAACTGGGCGCCGATGCCGATCCGCCGGGTCAGCTCCAGCACCTGCTGCTCGAGTTCGAGGTCGCGGAAGCCGTGGGCCAGCATCGAGCCTTCCTTGGGCAGGCTGTCCAGGTAGCGGGCGGACGCGTACTTGGCCGTCTTCAGCGCGAACTCGGCGCTGGTCCCGCCGACCACGATGGCCAGGTGGTAGGGCGGGCAGGCGGCCGTGCCCAGGGAGCGGATCTTCTCCTCCAGGAACTCCAGCATCCGGTCCGGGTTCAGCACCGCCTTGGTCTGCTGGTACAGGAACGACTTGTTGGCCGACCCGCCGCCCTTGGCCATGAACAGGAACTTGTAGGCGTTCCCGTCGGTGGCGTACAGCTCGACCTGGGCGGGCAGGTTGCTGCCGGTGTTCTTCTCGTCCCACATGGTCAGCGGGGCCATCTGCGAGTAGCGCAGGTTGAGCCGGGTGTAGGCGTCGTACACGCCCCGCGCGATGTGCTCCTCGTCACCGCCGGCCGTCAGCACGTGCTGGCCGCGCTTGCCCATCACGATCGCGGTCCCGGTGTCCTGGCACATGGGCAGCACCCCGCCCGCGGCGACACACGCGTTCTTGAGCAGGTCGCGCGCGACGTAACGGTCGTTCGGGCTAGCCTCGGGATCATCAAGGATGGAACGCAGCTGGCTCAGGTGGCCGGGCCGCAGCCGGTGGGCGATATCGTGCATGGCCGTGCTGGTCAGCAAGGTCAGGGCCTGCGGCTCGATCTCCGTGAACGTCGTGCCGAACGCCTCCCGGGTGCGGACGCCTTCCGTGCTCAGCAGCCGGTAGGGAGTGTCGTCGTCACCGAGGGGCAGCAGATCCGAGTAGCCGAATTCGGGCATGGGGGCAGGTTTCCTCACCGGTTGTTCGTGGTCTCCACCAGCTTAGGACGCTGGCCCGGGCCACGAGCCGGGGCCGGCCCGGCCACGGGCCGGTCACAATAGCGGACGAATCACTTGCACGGTCACTCACGAGGGCGGGCGCGTCGATAAGATTTGCCGCGCGGCAAACGTCTGGCCGTGCGCACCGGAGCGGAGGACATAGGCGTGAGTTCAGAGCAGGCGGCGGCCAAGGTGGCGGAGACGCTGGCGGCCCGGCAGGACGAGATCGTGCGCGGGTGGGCCGACCTTCCCCTGTTCACCACGGTCTACGGGGGCCAGCGCGACGAGTCGATGGCCGAGGCCGGCCGGCTCCTCGAGGCCCTGGGCGAGCTGGCCAGATCCGGCCGGACCGATGACTTCCGGGCCCCCGGCTTCGCCGCGGTCCGGGAGGTGCTGTCCCGCATCACCTCCGAGCGACTGCGCTCCGGCGGCGACCTCCAGCAGGTGCTGGACGAGATCGGGCAGCTCCGGCAGCCGGTGACCGCGATCTTCGACGGCCACCCGGGCGCGGTCACGGTGCCCGCCGAACTGGTCGCGATGACCGAGCTCATCGGGTCGTTGCGGGTGGTCGCGATGGTCGTCCTGCTCGGCGAGAGCGACGAGGTGGTCGCCCGCCAGCGGATGGAGCTGATGGAGATCTCCACTCCGGTCATCCGGCTGTGGGAGGGCATCGTCGCGGTCCCGCTGATCGGGACCCTGGACAGTGTGCGCAGCCAGGTGGTGATGGAGAGCCTGCTGTCCGGCATCGTGGACGAGCAGGCCGCCGTGGCCATCCTGGACATCACCGGTGTGCCCATGGTCGACACCCTGGTCGCGCAGCACCTGATGAAGACGGCCATGGCCGTTCAGCTGATGGGGGCCGAGTGCGTGATCAGCGGCATCCGCCCGCAGATCGCGCAGACCATCGTGCACCTGGGCATCGACCTGCGGGAGATCACCACCCGCGCCACCTTGTCCGACGCGCTGAAGTACGGGCTGGCCCGGACCGGGGTCACGCTGGGAGCCGGCGGCTGACGTGGACCGCATCCCGATTCTGCGCCTCGGGCCGGTCCTGATCGTCAGCGTTCAGGGCGACCTGGCCGATGCCGTCGCCGTGGCCCTGCGCCACGACGTCGGCGACGCTGTCTCGTCCGGGGGGATCACCGGCGTCGTCCTGGACGTGTCCGGGGTCGCCATCGTCGACTCCTACCTGGGCCGGGTGCTGACCGAGATCGCGGCCGACTGCTCCCTGCTCGGCGCGAGCACGGTCGTGGCCGGCATCAAGCCCGCGGTGGCCATTACCCTGGTGGAGATGGGACTTCGGCTGGACGGTACGCGCACCGCCCGGTCCCTGGAGGCGGCCATGGCCATGCTCGGCACGAGCGTCGCGCCGGTGCCGTTCCCGGCCCTGGCCGAAGGCGGCCCATGAGCATCGGCACCGCCCGCGCCGCGCTCCCGGTGCGCAGCGACGTGGACCTGATGGCCGTGCGCGAGGCCGCCCGCGGGGCCGCCGCCGACGCCGGGTTCAGCCTGGTCAACCAGACCAAGCTGGTGACCGCGGTCAGCGAGCTGGCCCGCAACGCCGTGGTGCACGGCGGCGGCGGCGAGGTGCTGGTCGAGCCGGTGCCGGGCACGCTGCGCGGGGTCCGGCTGGTCGTCTCCGACCACGGTCCCGGCATCGCCGACATCGACCAGGCCCTGACCGACGGGCACACCACCGGCCAGGGCCTCGGGCTCGGCCTGGGCGGGGCCCGGCGGCTGGTCGACGAGTTCCGCATCGAGTCGGCCCCGGGTGCGGGCACCACGGTCACCATCACCATGTGGGCCGCGCCCAGCCGGCCCGCGCCCGGTTCGCGTGCGCCCGGCCTGCCGCCGATCCGGCCCCGGATGTCCTTCCGGCCATGACCGCGGCCTTCGCGGTCACGGCCGGCTGGGATCTACCGGTCGGGGACCCTAGTCACGTGCACGCCGCGGTGGCCATGGCCGACGCCGCCGTGACCCACGCCGGCCTGAGCGCGGCCGACCGGGCCGCCTGCGCGCTGATCGCCACCGAGCTGGCCACCAACCTGGCCCGCTACGGCCGCGACGGCCGGCTGGTGGCCACCGCCACCGACCCGGGCCCGGCGGCCTGGGTCCAGCTGGCCGCGACCGACCACGGCCCCGGCATCCCGGACGTGCCCGCGGCCATGGCCGACGGATTTTCGACCGCCGACTCGCTCGGCGGTGGCCTGGGCGCCTGCCAGCGCGCGGCCGGGGTCTTCGACCTGTTCACCGCGGCCGCCGCGGGCACGGTGGTCATCGCGCGGACCGGCCCGGGGGCCGAGGTCATGGCCGGCCCGGCCCGGGTGGGCGGCATCCTGGCCGCCCGGCCGGGGGAGCAGGAGAGCGGTGACGCCTGGGCCGTGATCGAGGACGCGGGCGGCCTCACCGTGGCCATCGTGGACGGCCTCGGCCACGGCCCGGACGCGGCCAAGGCCGCCGCCGTCAGCCTGCACACGATCACGGAAGCCGGCCCGGCCGAGGCCGGTGACCCCGTGGCCCTGCTCGGCCAGCTGAACCGCCAGCTGGCCGGGGGCCGGGGCGCGGTGGCCGGCGTCGCCCGGCTGGCCGGCGGCCGGTTCACCTACAGCGGGGTCGGCAACATCGGCGCCCGCCTGGGCGCCCCCGGCACCGCGGGCCCCTCGGGCCTGTCCAGTGACTCGGGCCTCTCGAAGGCCTCGGGCCGGCGGGGCCAGTCCTGGGGGCTGGTCTCCAGCATGGGCACGCTCGGCCTGGGCCAGCGGCTGCGACCGCAGGCCGCGGTCACCCGCTGGCACGACAACAGCCTGTTCGCCGCGCACAGCGACGGCATCCGCTCGTCCTGGGACGTGTCCCGCTATCCCGGCGTGACCCGGCACGACCCGGCCGTCCTGGCCACCCTGGTCTGGCGCGACGCCGCCACCCGGGGCGACGACGCCGCCGTGGTCGTCCTGGCCGGAGGTGCGCGCTGATGCCGGACGAGTCCCTCTTCTCGGCCCGCACCCGCGGCCCACGGGACGGCCCACGAGACGGCTCGCGGGACGGCTCGGCCCCCGACCCGGCCAGCGACCCGGCCCAGATCTGCGCCAACCTGGCCACCTTGCTGACCTCGCTCGAAGCCGGCGCCGAGGAACGCAACCACGCCGTGGCCGCGCTGTGGTCCCGGCTGCGCGACGGCGCCTCGGCCCGGGTCGCCTGCCCGCTCGTCTACACCGACGGTCACCGGGTGGCCGTGGTGACCGTCGACGACGAGGTCCTGGCCGAGGTCCGGCTGCCCACCGAGTACCGGTCCATCTGGTCCCACGAGGCGGTCCCGACCCTGCTCGACATCGTGGCCGGGCAGGACGCCGAGCTGATCCGGCACCGGCAGGAGCTGGAAAGCACCGACCAGGGCCTGCTGGCCCTGCACGCGGAACTGGCCGACCAGGCCGAACTTCTCACCCGCAGCAGCGAACGGCAGCGCGAGCTGCTGGAGACCGAGCAGGCCGCCCGGGCCGCGGCCGAGGCGGCCCGCGGTGCCGCCGAGGCGGCCCGGGCCCGGCTGGCCTTCCTCAGCCACGTCGGCGCGGTGCTCGGCGCCTCGCTCGACCACCGGCAGGTGCTGTCCCGGCTGTCGACCCTGCTGGTGCCCAGGTTCGCGGAGGCCACCGAGGTGTGGCTGGTGGCCGAGAGCGGCCAGCTGGAGCTGTACGGCGCGCCCGCCGTCCTGCCCGGCGAGCCCGCCGACCCGGCCGCGCCCCCGGCGGTGCGCCGGGTCCGGGAGACCCGCCGGGTCGAGCAGCTGACCCCGGGCCCGGACACCGGCCAGCACGGGATGCTGGTCGTCCCGCTGGTCTCGCTGGGCACGGTGCTCGGCGTGCTCACCGTCACCCCGCCCGGCCGCGCGTTCGCCCACGACGACGTGGTCATCGTGTCCGAGACCGCGGGCCGGGCCGCCGCCGCCCTGGCCAACGCGCTGCGCTTCGAGCAGGAGCGCGAGGTGGCCGAGCAGCTGCAGCACGCCATGCTGACCGAGCTGCCGACCGGCCCCGGCGCCGACTGCGCGGCCCGCTACCTGCCCGCGGTCATCGGGCTGAACGTGGGCGGCGACTGGTACGACGCCTATCACCGGCCGGACGGCACGCTGGTCCTGGCCGTCGGCGACGTGGCCGGGCACGGGCTGGCCGCGGCCACGCTGATGGGCCAGCTCCGGACGGCCATGCGGGCCTACGCCATGGACCTGGCCGATCCGGGCGAGGTGCTGACCCGGCTGCACGGGCTGATCCGGCACCTGGACCCCGACCACTGCGCCACCGCGATCCTGGCCATGGTCAGTCCCGACGGCCAGATGAGCCTGGCCACCGCGGGCCACCCGCCGCCCCTGCTGCGCGACACCGACGGCTCCGTGCGCCGGCTGGAGTATCGCGGCCCCATGCTCGGCCTGCCCCTCGACCACACCTTCGAGGCCATCCCGGTGCCGCTGCGGCCCGGGGCCACGCTGATCTTCTACACCGACGGGCTGATCGAGCGGCGCGACGCCGTCATCGACGTCGGCATCGACCAGCTGGCCGACGTGTTCGGGGCGGCCGCGGGCGGCCCGGAGCAGATCGCCGACACCGTGTGCGAGGTCATGCTGGCCGACAGCAGCCGGGAGGACGACACCTGCCTGCTGATCTGCCAGCTGACCCCGGAACGCCAATGAGCGCGCCCATGGGCGCGCCCGGGTCCGGACTCAGTGACCGCCGCGTTCGGTCTTGTCCCGCTTCACGCGGATATGGAGAAAGGGATACCGCCGCCCGGGGCTCTGTTCCCGTCGGACGAGGCGGCCGGCAGTCCCTCCGGCTCGGCCGCGCGCTGGAACGCGGCCAGGCCCTGGGCCAGGTCGGTCCGGTCGGCCGGGCTCATGGCGTCCAGGACCTGGGCGATCTGCTCCTGGCGGCTGGTCCGGGCCTGCTCCAGCAGGGCCTCGCCCTCGGGGGTCAGCCGCAGGCTGACGGCGCGGCGGCTGGCTCGCCCGGTGTCCCGGGTGAGCAGACCGGCGGCTTCCAGCCGGTCGCACAGGCGGCTGGCCGACGACGGCAGCGCGCCCAGAGTCTCCGCGAGCTGGCTCAGGTTAAGCTCGCCGTACCGGCCCACCGCGGTGAGCGCTCGCAGCTGGGTCGGGGAGACGCGGACGTCGAGCGACTCGGCGACGTGCGCCCAGATTCCCACCAGAGCCTCGGCGGTCGCCTCCACCTCGGCCGCCGCCCGCTGAGCTGCGGCCGGGTCAGCCTTGTCCGAGGCCATGGACTAACTCTTGCACACTCGGGCGCCACAAAGCACCCATCATGTGGTCGACTGACCCCCATAACCTGGCCCCTGGCTGCCACCGAACGCACGGGATAGACCATGACCGTAGACCGCCAGACCGTGGAACGGGCCATCTGGTCCGCCCAGCCGCCCATGCTGATCGAGGCCGCCCGGACCGCCGTGGACGCCTGGCTCGGGGTGTCCGGCACCGAAGTCCTGCTCATCGACTATCACCAGTCGCACCTGGTCCCGTTCGGTGACGGCAGCGGCGGCCCGGCCGTCCTGGTCAACCACCACCCGGCCGGGCAGGCCTACGCCGCGGTCCGCCTGGTCCGTGACGGTGATCACCTCTACCTGCCGCTGGCCGTGTACGGCGAGCGGACCGGCGTGCTGGCCGCCCGGCTGCCCGCCGGCGCCGACGAGGCCCTGACCGACGACCTGGCCCTGGTGGCAGGCACGCTGGGCCGGGCCCTGCGGCTGGCCGACACCGCCACCGACGTCTACCGCGAGGTGCGGCGACGCAAGCGGCTCACGATCGCGGCCGAGCTGCAGTGGGAGCTGCTGCCCGGTCGTACCTGCGCGTCCAAGGAGTTTTCGCTGGCCGGCCAGCTGGAGCCGGCCTACACGGTGTCCGGCGACAACTTCGACTGGTCGCTGTCCCGGCAGTACCTGACCCTGTCGGTCAGCGGGGGCATGGGCAGCGGTATCGGCGCCGCCCTGCTCACCCAGCTCGCGGTCAACTCGCTGCGCAACGCCCGCCGCTCCGGGGCCGGCCCGGCCGAGGCCGCCGAGCTGGCCAACGGCATCGTCTACGGCCAGTACGGCGGCAAGGCCCATTCGTCCACCCTGCTGCTGCGCATCGCCCTGTCCACCGGCGAAGCCGAAGTCGTCGACGCGGGCTCACCACGCGCGCTCCGCGTCCGGGGCGGCGACATCGAGCCGCTGACGTTCGACGAGCAGTTGCCGCTGGGCATGTTCAGCGACACCCGCTACCGCACCCAGTCCCTGAGCCTGGTCCCCGGGGACCGGCTCATCATCATCAGCGACGGCCTGTACGGCGCGCGCAACCCCGGCGGCGCGCTCTACGGCGACGGCCCGCTCGCCGCCGCGCTGCGCAGCGCCCGGATGCAGGACCCCAACGAGGCCGTGCGCTTCGTCATCAGCGACCTGCTGGCCCACGGCGAGGGCACCGACCTGGCCGACGACGCCATCGCCATCTGCCTGGACTGGACCGGCGCCACCGGCCACCCGATCGCAGGGGCCAGCGCCAGCCTCACCGACCTTCCCCGCCCCGCCGACCCCCCGGCCCCGTCACCCTGACCCCCCACCCGGCCCTGGCCGGCGCGTCACCCTGAACCCCCGGCCCTGCCCGGGCGGCGCGTCACCGTGAACCCCCCGCCCGCCCGGGCGACACGTCACCTCATGTCATGACTTGATGACGGATGACCGTCCTTGTATTGTGACGCCATGCGGCGGCGCCGCGCCGCGCGGTGCCCCCGTCCGCGCGAAGCCAGCTCGCCACGCGGTGCCCCCGTCCGCGTGTGGCCGAGCAGGCGGCGCCGCCGCAGCCCAGCCCTGTTCATTGGGCTTTCAGCCCAATTTCCCGATCCTCCGCGGCCGATATCTACCGGGGGGACGACCCCCCGAACCCCCCGCGCGGCCCTGCCGCCGCGCCCCCTGCCCGCCGACGGCCTTCTTCCCGCCGCCGCTGAGCCTTCGCTCCCGCTGCACACCCCGCCGTCGGCCTTCTTCCCGCCGCTACTACGTTCTCTGCTCATCTCGAAGGTCACGCCCTCGGGTCCTGCGCCATCCTGGGTGCCCATCCCTTGACTGCGCTGAGCCCCAGGTCACCACGCACCAGTTAAAGCCCGGCCTCCAGCGGCTCCGGCCACTTGACTCGCGTGAGCATCAAGGGCAGACACCAAGCCGCGTTGCTGGCCGTCCCGCCCCGCTGGTGCCCTGGCCCCGGGCCCCGGCGGGCCATCCCGCCCCACTGGTGCTTGACCCCGGGCCCCGCTGGCCCCCAGGCCCCGGGCCCCGCTGGCACCTAGGCCCCGGGCCCCGCTGGCCCCTAGGTCCCAGGTCCCGTGCCCTGGCTTCCTGGATCGACTCGCATTCGGCGGCCCAGCCCCGGCGGCCCCATCTATCTCGCCCGTCACAGACCCAAACAAGGCGATTGCGCATTTGCCCCCAAAAGAATCGGGGTGAATGCGCGAATCGCCTGAATACGCGGGCGCGAGGGACACTGATGAGGTGGACCGCGAAGGGGCGGAGAGGTGGCTGCGGCGGCTGGCTGAGACGGAACTGCTGACCGGCGCGGATGACGGGCGGGTGCGCCGGGTCGCTCAGGCGCTGGTCATCGTCGGGGCCCTGGATCCGGGCACCGCGGATCGGATTCTGGACGCCTTCGAGCTGGCTCGCGGCGGCCGAAGGCCGGGTGGGGCGGCCAGGGTGCTGAGCGAGCTCATGGTCCGGGACACGGTGGCGGGCCGGATGGCGGCGCGCCGGGTCGTGCTGGCGCGCCATCCGGGCCCCGGGCCGGTGATCAGGCCGGTTCCGCTCGGGCGGATCATCCAGCTCGAAGGCGTCGACGGCCCGGCCCAGCTCTATCTGCTGTCCTACGCGCGGGTCGTGACCGGGCCGCAGTTCAACGTGGTCGCGCGGACCCGCTCGGCGTCCGGCGGCTGGGAGCCGGGTGGGCCTCGGCTGTTCGACTCGCTGACCGCCACCGACGACCGGGGCCGGACCTATCCGGTCAGCATCCGCGGCATCGGCAGTCCCGTCCAGGGCTGGACGCTCATGGTCCGCTCCGGGCCCAGCCACGATCCACGCTGGCTGGACCTGGCGTCCGGCCCAGCTGGGTCGGCTGGCGTCCGCATCCTGCTGACGGCCGCGAGAAACGAAACTCGGCCCGATGGCTCCCACGTGACGGTCAGCCCGGCCACGAACAGCCCCGGTGAGCACCTGCTCGCCACGATCGCGGCCCGGCTGCTGGCCGCGGTACCAGCCCAGCCGCGCGATCCCTGGCTGCACGGGCCCCACGTCAGGCCGCCCGACCTGGGCATCATCGCCAGCGGGCTCGGCGACATCGTCACCGCGCTGACCGAAGCCGGCGCCCTCCCGGCCGCCAGTCCGCTCCCCGGCCAGCTGGCCGCGCTGTGCGCCCGCCTCGGCGTCGACGGCCACGGCATCACCACCCGAGCCGCCGCCCACGCCCAAGCCGCCACGCCCGCCCGGGATCTGCCCGGCCGCTGGCTCAGCGTCCTCACCCAGTACCAGCAATCCGGGTCGGCCCGGGTGCCCGATGGCTGTGCCGTCGCCACGGCCGCCCTGCCCGAGCTGGACGGGCTGCGGCTGACCCTGCTCGGACTGCACAACTGCGCGGGCGGCACCTTCCTGCACCTGTACGGCACGGGGCCGGCCGCCGGCCGGATCCAGCTGGACCCGGACCTGTACACGTGGCCTTCGATATGGATATTGGACGGCAATGGCCGCTGGCACGTCACCCGCGTCAGCGGCCAGGCGGGAGCCGACGACGAGGTCGCCTTGTGTCTGGAAGTGCTGCCGCCGCTGAGCCTGGCCGACGCCTGGATCGAGGTCCGGGCCGAAGGCCGATCAGGTCAGGCTGCCGTCCCGCTCCCGCTCTCCTGGGAGTCCTTCCTGGCCAGTTAGCCCTTGGCCAGGCGGGGGAGGAGGGCGGCGGCGGCGATGATGCCGGCCACGGTCACGCCGATCAGGACGCCGAAGTCCAGGCCGAGGTTGGTGGGGATGCCGATCAGCAGCCCGCGCAGCGCGTCGACCTCGTAGGACAGCGGGTTGAAGCGGGTGATGGCCTGCAGCCAGCCGGGCATCACCTGCACCGGGTAGAGCGCGCTGGAGCTGAAGAACAGCGGCATGGTGATGGCCTGGCCGATGCCCATCAGCCGGTCGCGTTGCAGCGCCAGCCCGGCGATGGTCATGGACAGGCAGGAGAAGAAGGCCGACCCGAGCACGACCACGACCGCGGTGCCCAGCAGCTTGAGCGGGTTGCCGGTCAGCGCGACCCCGAGGATGGCGGACAGCACCACCACCACGGCGGCCTGGATCACCGACCGAACGCCGGCCGCGAACGCCTTGCCGGTGATCAGCGCGGACCGGGGCGTGGGGGTCACCATCAGCTTGGTCAGCACCCCGGCGTCCCGCTCCCAGATGATCTGGATGCCGTAGAAGATGGCCACGAACAGCGCGGACTGGCCGATGATGCCGGGGGCCAGGTAGGCCAGGTAGGAGACGCCCTGCGGGGTGGGGATGGCGTGGATGTGGGTGAACGTCTCGCCGTAGATCAGCAGCCAGAGCGCGGGCTGGATGGCCCGGGTGTACAGCTCAGAGCGGTCGTGCCTGATCTTGCACAGCTCGACCCAGCACAGCGTGACGATCCGGCTGAACAGGCTCTTGATCTCGAACCCCAGGCCGCTGGGCACGGTCAGCTCAACCGAGGCGGCGCGCGGTTCGGCGGGTGTTACGGACACTGCGGATCCCTCCCTTCTCCGGCTCGCCGTCGTCCAGCGTGCCGCCGGTGTAGTGCCGGAACACCTCGTCCAGGGTCACGTCGTCGCCCAGGGCGGCCTTGAGCTCGTCCGGGGTCCCGGTGGCCCGGATGTGGCCCAGGTGCATGAGCGCGATCCGGTCGCAGTAGATGTCGGCCTCGTCCATGTAGTGCGTGGTCATCAGCACGGTCATGTTGTGCTCGTCGCGCAGCTTGGTGATGTAGTCCCACACGTCGGTGCGGGCGATCGGGTCCAGGCCGACCGTCGGCTCGTCCAGCACCAGCAGGCGCGGCGCGTTGACCAGGGCCTGGGCCAGTTCGAGGCGGCGGATCATGCCCCCCGAGTAGGTGCGGGCCCGGCGGCCGGCCGCGTCGGTCAGGCCCATGGCGGCCAGGGCGCTGGCCACCCGGTCGCCTCGCTGCTTGCGGGGCACGTCGAACAGCCGGGCGAACAGCTCGACGTTCTCCCGGCCGGTCAGGGTGCCGTCGGCCGACAGCAACTGCGGCACGTAGCCGATCAGCCGCCGGACCAGCATGGGCTGGGCCGCGGCGTTGATGCCGAACACGCTGACCCGGCCGGACATCGGCTTGAGCAGCGTGACCAGCATCCGGATGGTGGTGGTCTTGCCGGCCCCGTTGGGTCCGAGCAACCCGAACGTCTCGCCCGGCTCGATCCCCAGGTCCAGCTGGTCCACGGCGGTGTGGGAGCCGAACGTGTAGGTGATCTGGTCGCACTCCACCGCGGGCAGGCGGCCGGGGCCGGGGGCGGGGCCGGTCACACGCTTTCCATCTGCTCGGCCAGCCGGGTCAGGGCCGGAACGGCGGCGGCGATCGCGTCCCGGTCCCCGGCCGGGAGCTGGGTCAGGGCCTGGCCGGCCAGTTCGGCGCGCAGGTCCTTCCACCGGGCCAGCCGCTGCCGGGCGGCGGCGGTGACGTTCAGCCGGACGGTCCGGCCGTCGCTACTGGACCGGCCGCGGGTGAGCAGGCCCTGGTCGGTGAGCCGGCCGACCATCGTGCTCACCGTGTTGGGGGCCAGCCGCAGCTCACGGGCGGCCTCGGCCACCGTGATGCCGGGCTGGCGGGCGGCCAGCCGCAGCAGCTCGGACCGGGCCGGGGGCAGCGGCTCGGTGGGGGAGGCGTTCCGGGCCGCCCGCCGGGTGGTCCGCCGCACCGCGCTGACCGCGGTCAGCAACTGGGCCGCCAACTGCGCGGCCGGCCGCTCCGCCAGCGTCGTCCCCGCCGGCGTCGCCTTCGCCGGGCCCGCACTCGCCAGCGCTGCGTAGCCCGTCCCGCGCGCTCCGCCATCTACATCTTTCACAGAGCTAACTATATCGTGCGTCGACGACAACGGTTTCCGGGGCCGGAAAAACGTTCCGATCCAGGTCGGAACGCCGGTGTGGAGTCCATCAACTCGGGTAAATAGCCGCGCAGTAAAACGCCTAGACGGAGGTGGACGATGACGTCAGCGTCCGGCACCGCTGAGGGTCGAAGCATCCGCAGCGTGATTCCGGCCCGCATCGACCGGCTGCCCTGGTCGCGGTTCCACACCAAGATGGTCATGGCTCTGGGCGTGGCCTGGGTCCTGGACGGCCTGGAAATCACGATCGCGGCCAACCTGAGCGCCGATCTGACCGACAAGAACACCCTGGGCCTGTCGGCTGGCCGGGCCGCCGACATCGCGACCTGGTACCTCATCGGTGAGGTCATCGGCGCGCTGGTGTTCGGGCGGCTGTCGGACAAGCTGGGCCGCAAGAACCTGTTCATGGTCACCCTCGGCGTGTACCTGATCGGCAGCGGCCTGAGCGCCGCCACCCAGGTGGGCGGCGGCTGGGTGATCTTCCTGTACGCGACCCGGGTCCTGGCCGGCAGCGGCATCGGCGGTGAGTACGCGGCGATCAACTCGGCCATCGACGAGATGATCCCCGCCAGGTACAGAGGCCGGATCGACATCGCGGTCAACGGCACCTACTGGGCCGGCTCGATCATCGGCACCATCGCCACCCTGGTGTTCCTGAACCACCTGCCGGTCGACTGGGGCTGGCGGACCGCCTTCCTGGTCGGGCCGGTGCTGGGGCTGGTCATCATCTACGTCCGGCGCAGCCTGCCGGAGAGCCCGCGCTGGCAGATCATGCACGGCCGCGAGGAGGCGGCCGAGGCCAGCATCGCCGAGATCGAACACGACGTGGAGGCGACCAAGGGCCCGATCGGGCCGGTGCCCGACGACCAGGCCATCGAGGTCCAGCCGGCCGAGAAGATCGGCTACCTGGCCCTGCTCCGGGTGCTGTTCTCGCACTATCCGGGCCGGTCGACCCTGGTCGCGGCGCTGATGATCACGCAGTCGTTCCTGTACAACGCGATCTTCTTCACCTACGGCCTGGTGCTGAAGTTCTTCTTCCACGTCCCGGCCAGCAGCACCCCGTACTACTTCCTGGCCTTCGCCGCCGGCAACCTGCTCGGGCCGCTCACCATCGGCCGGCTGTTCGACACCCTGGGCCGCAAGAAGATGATCGCGGGCACCTACATCATCTCCGGGCTCCTGCTGGTCATCTCCGCGATCCTGTTCAAGAACGGCGCGCTGAACGCCACCACGCAGACCATCGCCTGGGCGGTGATCTTCTTCTTCGCCTCGGCCGGGGCCAGCGCCGGTTACCTGACCGCCAGCGAGGTGTTCCCGCTCGAGGTCCGGGCCCAGGCCATCGCGGTGTTCTTCGCCATCGCGCAGTGCTTCGGGTTCCTCGGCACGCACCTGTACGGCCACCTGATCGGCACCGGCCAGGACCGGAACAGCCTGTTCTTCGGCTACATGCTCGGTGCGGGCGCGATGATCCTGGGCGGTCTGGTCGAGATCTTCCTCGGCGTGAACGCCGAGGGTAAATCGCTGGAGGACGTGGCCAGCCCGCTCGGCCTGGTCAAAAAGGCGGCCACCTCGGTCGGTGATGCCACCAAGAGCCCGCCGCCACTGCGCGGCGAGACCGGCTAATGTCCCGCCGCTGACGACCCGACGGCCGCCGGGCCCGCCGCCGCGTTCCACGTGGTGGCGGGCCCGCGGCCGTCTCCGGGGCTGGATTATTGACGTCCCGATGCCCCGTAGCTACGATGCAGTAATCGATTACTCAGGCCCGGACCGGGCTGAACCTTGGGCTGAGGTGCGCATGTCGGCTGGTGTCGGATGACGTTCGGAGTCAGTGGGCTGTCCCGGCTGACCGACGCGCAGTCCCGGACCATCTCGCCGGAGAACCGCACCGGGGCCAAGGGGGCCGCCGCCCAGGACCACGAGGGCGTGGCCAGCGCGGCCGCCCGCGACCTGGGCCAGGGCTGGAAGGTCTCGCCCTACGTCCACCTCGAGCCGGGCGCCACCATCGACCTGGCCGACATCGACGGTCCCGGGGTGATCCGGCAGCTCTGGCTGACCCCGGCCGGGGCCGCCTGGCGCAGCCTCATCCTGCGCTTCTACTGGGACGGCCAGGATCAGCCGTCGGTCGAATGCCCGCTCGGTGACTTCTTCGCCTCCGGCTGGGGCGGCCTGGGCTGGAGCGGGCACGCCCAGATCTCCTCGCTGCCGGTCTGCGTGAACCCGGGCAGCGCGCTGAACAGCTTCTGGGAGATGCCGTTCCGGCGCCGGGCCCGGGTGACGATGGAGAACCGCTCCGACGCCAGGGCCACGATCTACTACCAGATCAACTACGAGCTGACCGAGTTCCCGGCCGACGCCGCCTACTTCCACGCCCAGTTCCGGCGCAGCAACCCGCTGGCCTACGGGACCGAGCACACCATCCTCGACCAGGTCAGCGGGCGCGGGCACTACGTCGGCACCTCGGTCGCCTGGGGCTCGAACAGCGGTGGCTGGTGGGGCGAGGGCGAGCTGAAGTTCTTCCTGGACGGCGACCGCGACTGGCCGACCATCGCCAGCACCGGCACCGAGGACTACTTCCTGGGCTCGTACAACTTCTGGGTCAACAACGCCTACAAAACCTTCACCACCCCGTACGCGGGCCTGCCGCTGGCCTACCTCCCGGACGGGTCCGACCCCAACCTGACCCAGAGCCGGTTCAGCATGTACCGCTGGCACCTGACCGACCCGATCCGGTTCGGCTCCGACCTGCGCGTGACCATGCAGGCCCTGGGCTGGCGGTCGGGCCGTCGGTACCTGCCCCTGCAGGACGACATCGCCAGCGTGGCCTACTGGTACCAGACCTTGCCCGCCGGTCCGTTCCCCGCGTTGCCGGACGCGGACGGACTGGAGATTATCTAGCCATGCCACCGCCGGAACGCCCTCGCTCAGTACGAATCAAGGACGTGGCCCAGCGGGCCCAGGTGTCCGTGGCCACCGTGTCCCGGGTCCTCAACGGGGACCCCAAGGTCGACCCCGAACTGGGCCGCCGGGTCCGCGCCGCCGTGGACGCGCTCGGCTACCGGCCCAACCGGCTGGCCCGCAACCTGCGCCGCCAGCACATGGAAGCCCTGGGCATCGTGGTCCCGGACATCGAGAACCCCCACTTCGCCGAGGTGGTCCGGGTCGTCGAGGTGGTGGCCCTGACCGCGGGCTACCGGGTCCTGGTCTGCAACACCGACGAGGACGGCGCCCGGCAGAAGGCCTACCTGTCCATGCTGGCCGACGAGCGGGTCAGCGGCATCATCTTGTCCCCGTCCGACCCCGACGGCAGCATCGACGAGCTGCGGGAGCTGGGCATCCCGGTCGTCACCATCGACCGGGCCCTGACCCGGGCCACCACCGACCTGATCGTGGCCGACAACGTGCCCGCGGTGCAGACCGCGACCCAGCGGCTGATCGACGCCGGGCACCGTCGCATCGCGTTCGTGGGCGGCCGCTCGGAGGTCGAGACCGGCAGCGAGCGGCAGGAGGGCTACCTGGCCGCGGTGGAGCGGGCCGCCCTGGACCGGATCGTGGTCGACGGCGGGTTCCGCCGCGACGCCGCCCGCGAAGCGGTCCGGGGCCTGCTCGGCCGGCCCGACTCGCCCAGCGCCCTGGTCGTGGCCAACAACCTGATGGCCCTGGGCGCCCTGCAGGCCATCCGCGACTGCGGGCTGCGCGTGCCCGACGACATCTCGGTCATCGCCGTGGACAACCCCGACTGGGCCGAGCTGCTCGACCCGCCCCTGACCGTGCTGGCCCAGCCGATCCGGCCGATGGCCACCCAGGCCGCCGAGCTGCTGATCCGGCGGGCGGCCGGGGAGGAGTTCGAGCCGGTGCACCAGGTCTATCCGCTGGAACTGATCATCCGCCGCTCGGACGGAACCGCCCGCCGCTAGCTCCCCTCTCCGCCCCGCCGGGGCCCCCTTCGGAAGGAAGTCTCCTCATGGCCCGCATCGCCATCGCCACCGCGTCCGACGGCCGTGATTTCGTCCACGAGGAGGTCGGGCCGTTCGGGCTCGAGGTGCAGGACCGGCTGGTGGCCGCGCTGCGCGAGGCGGGTCACGAGGTCTTCACCGGCCAGGGCGACCTCAGCTCGAACGTCGACGCGGTCCGGCTCGGCCGCGAACTGGCCGCGACCCGGCCCGACCTGACCGTCATCAACTATCCGGTCTGGGCCTTCCCGCACTTCTCGATGCTGTTCGCGGACCAGGTCCGCGGGCCGCTGGCGCTGTTCTCCAACATCGACCCGGTCTACCCCGGGATGGTCGGCATGCTGGCCGCGGGCGGCGGCCTGGACCAGATCGGCCGCCCGCACAGCCGGGTCTGGGGTGACCCGGCCGACCCGGCGGTGGGCGGCAGGCTCAGCCAGCTGGCCCGGGCCGCCGGGGTCGCGCAGGGCCTGCGCGGCCGCACCTTCGGCCGGATCGGCGGCCGGCCGATGGGCATGTACACGACGGTGGCCAACACCGATCAGTGGATGGAAAAGTTCGGCATCGACATCGAGGACATCGACCAGTACGAGCTGGTCCGGCGCGGTTCGGCCGTCGATCCGGCCCGGACCAAGGCGGCCCGGCTGTGGCTGGAGGCCCGCGCCGCCGGGGTCCACTACGACGGGGCCAAGCTCACCCCCGACCTGCTGGAACGCCAGATCGGGGTGTACTACGCGGTCCGTGAGCTGGCCGACGAGTGGCACCTGGACTTCTGCGGCATCAAGGGCCAGCCGGAGATGACCAACAACTGGTGCACGATGGACGTGGCCGAGGCCTTCCTCAACGACCCCTACGACTGGGACGGCCCCAAGGAGACGCTGGTCTGCTCGACCGAGTCCGACATGGACGCCGCGCTGACCATGCAGATCATGAAGGGCCTGGCCGGGACGCCGGTGCTGTTCGCCGACGTCCGCCACTACGAGGCCGAGTTCGACGTGTGGGACCTGTGCAACTCGGGGGAGCACGCCACCTGGTTCGCGGCCCGCAGCGACGACCCGGCCGAGAACCTGGCCCGCGTGCACCTGTACCCGGAGGTGCTGTACTTCCCGGCCGGCGGGGCCTCGGTCCAGCACATCGCGGCCCCGGGCGAGATGACGTTCGCCCGGCTGACCCGCAAGTCCGGCCGCTACCGCATGCACCTGCTGCGCGGGGAGTTCCGCGAGTTCGACGCGGCCACCGCCGACCGGCTGGCCCGGCAGTCGACGTTCGAGTGGCCGCACGCGTTCGCCCGCTTCAACGCCAGCGCCGAGGAGTTCCTGACCCGGTTCAGCGCCAACCACATCCACGCCGTCCCCGGTGACATCACCGCCGAACTGCAGGCGGTCTGCGGTTACCTCGACATCGACGTGGACATCATCGGGACGATTTAAAACCATTTATCAGTCGAAGGTCTCAGCCTGGCTGGAAGGCCAGGCTGAGACCTTCGATCAACTGGCTTTTTCGAGCTCGCAGACGGTTCCGGCGGCCAGCATCGGGCCCCCTGACCCGGCCTTGGGCCGGAAGGCCTGGTCCCCGGCCACCAGCCGCTCGACCCGGACCGAACCGGACAGCACCTCCAGCTCGACCCGGCCGCCGTCCGGGCCGCCCGGGGTCTGCTGGATCGTGCCCCAGGCCGAGCCGGTCGACCAGAACCAGCGCGCGGGCCGGGTCGCCTCGGCGAACGTCATCAGCCCCTGGCGGGCGTCGTAGCCGAACCCGGTCAGCGCCACCACCAGGCCCCAGCTGGCCATGGCCCGCGCGTAGTGGTGGCCGCACTCGGCCTCGTCGAACGGGTTGCGGCGCCGCCCGCTGAACCGTTCCCGGGCCGCCGCCACCACGTCTTCGGCCAGCTCGGCCCGGCCCTGCTGGATGAGGCCGATGGCGTAGACGTACTCCAGGCCGGTCCACACCTCGGGCCAGTAGGGCATCGGGTGCTCGGGCCGCCCGTTCGGGTAGGCCATCACGATGTGCCCGCGCTCGCCGTGCACGGCGTAGGTGCGCATGTAGTTGGTCCAGGCCCCGAAGTCCGGCACGTAGTTCAGCTGGTGGATCGTGTCCAGCGTGGTCTTCGTGTGCCCGGTGTCGAAGACCGGCCCGATCCCGGTCACCCGGGCCCAGGTGTCCCCGAGCAGCTGGTCGGTCAGGCAGCCGTCCCCGATCTGGAACTCGGGGTGGTCGGCCTGCTCGGCGCCCATGCTGTCCGACCGCAGCCGGGCCGCCACCCGGCTGAAGTCCCCGGGCGGGATGATCTTCTGCTCGTAGTAGCGGCCGTTGAACAGCTGGTCCTCGGTCAGCCGCTGCCCGCTGGCCAGCACGTCCCGGCAGGTGGCGGCGAACTCCGGGTCGCCGGCCGCCGCGGCCATCCGGGCGCCCGCGGCCAGCGCGGCCAGGTACCAGCTCTGGATGACCGGGGTGGGCCCGAAGTACTCCACGTCCATGGTGTTGTGCTGGGTGCCTTCGGCCAGCCCGTCCCGGTCGGCGTCCCAGCCGCCCTCGATCCAGGCGAACTCGATCGAGCGCCGGCAGGCCGGCCACAGCGCCCGCAGCCAGTCGTCGTCGCCGCTCAGCTGCCACTCCCGGTACAGCTTGACCACGCAGCCGAACTGCCCGTCGGCCGCGGTCAGCGGGTAGTCCCGGGCCTTGTCCAGCGGCAGCAGGATCCGGAAGCTCATGCCGCCGTCGTCGCCGGTGGCGTAGGAGTACTCCAGCTCCCGCATCTGCCGGGCCAGGCTCCCGAACAGGTACCCGGTGGCCAGGTCGTAGTTCCACACGTGGGTGCACGAACCCAGGCAGGAGCCGGCGTCGTCCAGGCAGCCCTCCCAGCCGAACGGGTGCCCGTCGGCGGTCCGGAAGTAGGTCTGGCTGCGCAGCGTGCTCAGGTTGAACAGGGCCGCTTCCTTGACCGTGGCGCTCAGGTCGCTGGACCAGAACGCGGACACGAACCGCTGGGTGGCCGCCTCCAGCTCGGGCCGCCGCGGCGCGTGCCGGGTCAGCGCGTCCCAGGCGTCGGTGCTCAGGGTGGTGTAGTGGTTGCCGACGATCTCCGGCCCGGCCAGGCCGCGCGGGCCCTGCGACCCGCCCACCCAGGCCCGCCGGTTGGGGAAGTGCCACCCGAGCAGGAACGTCGCCTCGGCCCGGCCCCCCGGCGGCAGCGTCCGGTGGGCCCCGACCGTCCCGGCCACCGCGGCCTCGACCGTGGGCCCGTGGCTGCCGAGCCCGAACGTCCCCGGCGCGGGCTGCCCGGTGGCCAGGAAGCCCTCCCACATGGCGAACAGGCCCTGGTTCCACTTGCCCATGCCCCAGGCCGGGCCGGTCCAGGTGTCCTCGCCGACGGCGGCGGCCGCGATCGTGCCCCACTCCTCGTGCCGGGGGTCCATGGCCTGGTCGGACAGGAGCACGCCGGCCAGCCCGGGCGCGGTCCGGGCGGCCACGTCCGGCCGGCTCGGCTCCCCGGCCGCCCGCAGCGTGTGCCCGGGCAGGGTCTCGGCCGAGAACATCACGTCGGCCTCGATCGGCTCGCTGGCCCGGTTGGTCAGGGTGATACGGAAGAAGGCCAGCGGCAGCCCGCTGGCCTCGTCGTCCCCGGGCACCAGCGGGTTGAACGCGGTCACGGCCACCTCGACCGGGAAGTCCGGGTCGGACAGCACCACCCGCCCGAACGGGTAGCTGGCCTGGAACTCACACCGCCCGAACCGGGGCAGCCCGGCCAGCGGGGCCGGTGACCCCTGCCAGCCCTCGACCTCCTCGTCGAACAGGGCTCCCTCGCAGATCCGGGCCTGCGGGGACGCCCCGTCCGGCCCGGCGACCCGGCAGGCGAAGAAGGTCAGCGCCGAGGTCAGCCCCTTGGACGGGTGGTTCTCCAGCTCCCAGTCCCGGAACTGCCCCCGCCCCCCGAACCCGACGGTCCCGGTCCCGATCCCGCCCAGCGGCAAGCTGATCCGGTTCAGCTCGGCTCCCGTGTAACTCCGGGCCACCGGCCAGGCCTCGGCCTGGCCCAGGCCGACCGCCCCGGCCTCCCCCTCCGGCCCCGCGAAACCAGCCTGCCCTTCTCGCCCCACGCCCGCCTCCTGCGTCACATCAACCTCATTCGTCACACTGGCCTCTTCGAACTCATCTAGCGCGAAATGCCGCGGAAGCCGATGCCTTCCATCAGGCGGCGCTGCAGGAACACGAACCCGATCACGCACGGCACGCACAGCACCGACAGGCCCGCGAACACGGCCCCGATCGGCCCGCCCCCGGCCACCGACTCCAGGTTGTACAGGGCCAGCGGGGCGGTCATCCGGTTGGTGCTGTTGATGTACAGGTTGGGCCAGAAGAAGTCGTTCCAGATGTACTGGCCGGTGATGACCATGACCGCCGAGATCGCGGGCCAGGACAGCGGCACCATGATCCGGCGGATGATGGTCAGGTGCCCGGCCCCGTCGATCCGGGCCGCGTCGTCCAGGTCGGTGGGGATGGTGCGGAAGTGCTGCCGGAGCAGGAACACCCCGACCACCTGGATCAGCGCCGGGATGATCAGGGACAGCTGGTTGTTCAGCAGGTGCAGGTACTTGATGACCACGAAGCTGGGCACCGCCGACACCTGGCTGGGCAGCGTCAGCGCGGCCAGGAACAGCGTGAACAGGACCTCGCGGCCGCGGAATTCGATCCGGGCGAACACGTAGGCGGCCAGCACGCTGACCGCGGCCGCCCCGACCACCACCGCCACCGTGACCACCACCGAGTTCAGCAGGTTCCAGGCGAACGGGGCCGAGCTGAACAGGGTCTGGTAGCTGTGCACCGTGACCGAGGTCGGGATCCAGATCGGGGCGATGGAGGTCTGCTCGCTGGGCGTCTCGAAGGACTGCAGCACCACCCACAGCACCGGGACCAGCATGGCCGCCCCGACGATGATGAGGACGGCGGACAAGATCCACTGCGACGGCTCGAACCGCCGCCGCCGGCGCGGGCCCACGACCGGGCGCAGGGCTTGGGACTGGCTCATGTCGGCTGGCCTCCTAGACCCGCTCGTAGTGGACCCAGCGCCGCGCCAGCAGGCCCATCACGACCACGAAGCTGACGAGGATGGCCACGTTGATCAGCGACACCACCGCGGTGTAGCCGAACTGGTAGTTCTGGAAGGCGTCCCGGTAGATGTAGAGCAGGATCGTCTGGGTGTTCACGCCCGGGCCGCCGTTGGTGTCGATCAGCGGCCAGGTGAAGATCTCGAACGCCCCGATGAACGCGGTGGCCGAGGCGATGAACGTGGCCGGGGACAGCATCGGCAGCGTGATGCGCCGGAACCTGGTCCAGGCCCCGGCCCCGTCGATGGACGCCGCCTCGTACAGCTCGGCCGGGATCGACTGCAGGCCGACCAGGAAGATGATGAACGTGAACCCGAGCGTGGCCCACAGGTCGATGATGACCAGCGACGGCAGCGACCAGGTCCCCGAGGCCAGCCAGTTCGGCGGGTGCAGGCCGATCTTGCGCAGGTAGTAGTTGAGCGGCCCGGTGGTGTCGGCCATGATGTACGACCACATCAGCGCGACCACGCCCGCCGACATCAGGAACGGCGTGACGATCGCGGTCCGGGCCCAGAAGCGCACCGCCCGCGAGCGCACCGTGGTCACGGCCAGGGCCAGGGCCAGCCCGAGCACGATGTGCAGGGCCGTGGTCATGATGGTGAAGAAGAACGTGTTGGACAGCGTCTGCCCGAGCTGATGGTCGTGCCCGATGGCCTGGTAGTTCTTCAGCCCCACGAAGTGCGGCGGGGAGATCAGGTCCCACTGCACGAAGGAGATCAGCACGATCCCCACCAGCGGGATGCCGATGAACGCGATGTACAGGGTCAGGGCCGGGCTGAGCAGCAGGTAGGCGGCCAGCGGCTGCCGCCGCCCGAGGCCCTTGTGCTTACGCGGCCGGCGGCGGCCGGGCGAAGAAGCTGTCGCCACGCCGCTCGCGCGGCGGCCGGTGGCAGCTTTCGCGGTCCCGGCCGCCCGGGTCGCCTGGGCCGCCGGCATGGTGCCGGCGGCCACGGCGCCCGCTTGGGTCAGGGTCTTGTCTGGACGGACCCGCACCTGGGCTCCTCTGGGTCAGACCTGCTGCGTCATGAGCGAGGCAACGTTGGTCTTCATGGACTTCATGCCGGCGTCCGGCGAGGTGGCGCCGGTGAGGATCTGCTCCCAGGCGGTGCCGATCTCGTTCTCCACCGCGCTGCCGTTGGGCACGCCGACGATCATGGTGGAGTAGGACAGCTCGTCGCTGAAGTGCTCGGTCCCGGGTGGGAAGCCCTTCAGGAACGACGCGCTCCGCGCGGCCGACTGCCGGATCGGCATGTCACCGCCGAAGTTGACCACCGGCCCGTGCTGGAACTCCTCGGAGATCGTGTACTTGATGAACTCCCACAGGGCCTTCTTGTTCTTGGTCGACTTGAACATCGGGAACCCGCCCACCCCGACCGGCGTGCCCTGCTTGGTCTTCTGCGGCCAGGGCACGATCGCGAACTGCGAGTTGATCTGGCTCTGGGACAGCGGGATGCTGGGTGTTCGGCCAGATGCCGGCCCCGAACATGCCCAGGTTGCCCGCGGCCGCCGAGTTGAACGCGTTGTAGGTACCGCCGGGCTGGTTGGTCCACTTCTTGCTGACCAGGTTGCGGACGAACGCAGCCGCCTCGATGCACTCCGGGCTGTCGGCCGTGCACTGGGTCTGGTCGGCGTTGAGGATCCCGCCGCCGTTGGTCAGCACCCAGGGGTAGACGTCGGTGAACGGCCCCGGGGCCGGGGCCCCGATCGCGAAGCCGAGCCGGTTGGGGCTCGAACCGGCGATCTTGCTGCACGCGGTCTGGAAGTCGTCCCAGGTCCAGCCGGGGGCCGGCTCCTTGAGGCCGAGCGAGGAGAACAGCTTGCGGTTGTACCAGATCGACATCACGTTGTAGCCGATCGGGATGAAGTACGTGTGCCCACCGATGTCGTCCAGCTTCCGGAAGTTGGCCAGCAGCGTCGGGTTGACGTCGGCGTAGAAGTTGTTGACCGCGGCCTTGTCGGTGGCGATGTAGCTGTCCAGCGGCTCGAGCACGTTCTTTTCCTCGAACAGGCGCATGCCCTCGGTGGCGATGTAGGCGCTGTCGATCGGCTGCCCGCCCGCCAGCCGGGTGGACACCTCCTGGAACACCGAGACCCACGTGTTGGTGGCGGTGTTGGTGGTGAACGAGTTGACGTGGATGCCGGTCTTCTTCTCGAAGGCCTGCAGGTACTTGGTGGTCTGGCCCAGGTCCTTCGGGGTCACCGGCAGCCCGATGGTCAGCACGTCGTCCGCGGAGGAGCCGCCGCTGCCGCCGCCCGACGAGCCGCAGGCGGCCAGCAGCGGCCCGGCCAGGGCGGCCGCGGCACCGGCCTTGAGGCTGCCGGACAGCAGTGACCGCCGGCTGATCGCCCGCCGTCCCAACGGCTCCGATCCGGATCTTTCCTGTCCGCGCGCACGCGGTCGCTGGTCCGTCATGCCGTGCCTTCCTTCCTGGCGTAACCGCCCACCGCTGCCGCTGGCCCGCGCCTGCGGGGCCCACCGGAGCGGGTCAGAGAGTCTGCTGTCCGGGTGACGTGATGCTGGCGGAGGGCGGAAGCAGGACGGAGCCCCGGAAGCGGCCAATCGCCCGGCCCCGACCCGGCCGAAGCCGAGTCGCTCAGGGCTGGCCGCGCCGGACAGGCCACTCGGTTGCTTCGCATGAACCGTGCCGATTCCTCCCGCTCGCGCCGTTGCTTGCGGTCTCAAACACAATCTGGTGATCAGCCAAGTAATCGATTACTGAATAATTGACGACCAGCGTTCCACTGTCAATAGCCCCAGCCCGAAACTCACATAACAGCCAGGTCACCATGTCCCGCCCCCTTCGCCTGCGGCTCCCCCGCGCACCACCCCCGAGGCGCCCCGCCCTGGCCCCGCGCCAGCCTCCCGGCCTCGCGCTCCGCGCCAGCCTCCCGGCCTCGCGCCCCGCGCCAGCCTCCCGGCCTCGCGCCCCGCGCCAGCCTCCCGGCTTCGCGCCCGCGCCAGCCTCCCGGCCTCGCGCCCCGCGCCCCGCGCCAGCCTCCCGGCCTCGCGCCTCGCGCCCGCGCCAGCCTCCCGGCCTCGTCGCCCCGCCTGCCCAGCCGCCTCCCGCGCCACCTGCCGCGCCCCGCCGCCCGGCCTGCCCGCGCCCCGGCCCGCCCCTCATCCGCGGCCCGCCGCCTGCCGCGCCTCACCCGCGTCCGGCCTGCCCGCGAACCGCCGCCACCGACGCGTCCGGCCAGCCCGCCCGGCCTGCCGCGACTCCGCCTCGCACGCAGTCAGCCCCGTGCCCGCGGTACCCATCCCGCCCGCCCCGCTCCCGTGACTCCGGCGCCCCGTCCACCTCGCGACCCACCCGTCACATTGGCCTACCATCCCCGCCTCCGCATACCGCGACTCCAGGCCCCACCCACCCCGTGCGACCCACCCGTCACATTGGCCCGCCATCTCGCCGGCATCACCCGCCGCGCAGCACATCCTGCATGCCCACCGGGAAGCCAGTCGCCCCACGAGCCGTCGCGTCCTGGGCCCGCCAGCCCCGCTGGCATCGGGCCGCTCATGATCGATGTCCCGTTACCCATACTCTTATATGGGCGATGGCACCATCGCCACGGAACCGCGCCCCCGGGTAGCCTCACCCGCGAACCACCCGTCACAGCGGGCCGCTCCGCATCCTCAGCCTCACCCGCCGCGCGCGGCGCCCAGCCCGGCTCGTTAGCTGGAAGGCCCGGCCCCCGCCCGCCAGGCTCCGCACCCTGGCTCCGGGATCGCCTCAGTGGACTCGCCTTGCATCACCAGACCCGCCAGCACGCCGTGTGGCGCCAGTGAGCCAGCATCGGGTCGCGCTCGACCATGATCGATGGCGCTTTTACTACCCCTCCAGGGTGCGCAAACGTACATCGATCATGGAAGCTTCCGAAGAAATGAGGCCTGCGGGATGTGTGGCGCGTGTGAGCCCGCGGCCCGCCTCACCCCAGGCTGTCGGGCTCCAGGCTGAAGAAGACGACCGCGGGGGCGCCGCCGCTGAAGACGAAGCTGTACTCGTCGTCGTCGGCCAGGTTCTTGAACAGCTTGGTGAAGGTCTCCAGCCGGCTGTCGCCGGAATCCACGTCGGTGACGCCACTGAAGCTCATGGTCACCGGCTGGGTGGCGCTGCCGCCCTGCAGGGTCATGAGCCAGTGGTATGGGGTCATCGGTCAGCCTCCCGGCCAGAAAGTCAGATCTTGGTGAAGTGGTGGAAACACTCGTAGTCGGCGTCGTGCTCGGCGAAGTCCGCCGCCTCGGAGCGCTTGACGGCCAGGTAGGCGCGGCTGCGCAGCGGGCCGAGGGCGTTCATCAGCACCTCGTCGGCTTCCAGGGCGTCCAGGGCCTCGCCCAGGGATGACGGTAGCCGCTTGATGCCGCGGTCCGCCCGCTCGTCGTCCGACAGGGTGGCCGGGTCGACGTTGACGGCCTGGCCGGGGTCGAGCTTGTTCCGGATGCCGTCCAGTCCGGCCTGAATGAAACCGCCCAGGGCCAGGTACGGGTTGGCGCTGGAGTCCGACGGCTTCAGCTCCAGGTTGATGGAGCTGGCCGGGTCGCCGCGGAGCACCGAGCAGATGCGCACCGCGGCCTCCCGGTTGTCCATGCCGTAGATGTCGAACGCGCTCGCCCACATCTGCGGGGCCAGCCGCCGGTAGCTGTTGACGCTGCCGCAGGTCAGGGCGACCAGGGCGGGCAGGTGGGCCAGCACGCCGCCGATGAAGTGGTAGCCGGTGGCCGACAGCCCGTACTGGTCGCTGGCGTCGGCGAACAGGTTCCGTCCGGTCGGGGCGCCGTCCGGGCCGACCTCGAACAGCGAGCCGTGCAGGTGGGTGCCGTTGCCGGCCTGGTCGGCGATGGGCTTGGGGGCCAGGCTGGCCCACACTCCGCGGCGGAAGGCCACCCCGCGGATCGTCTCCCGGTACAGCAGGTGGTTGTCGGCCGCGCGCAGGGCCGGGGCGTGCCGGATCACCACTTCCTGCTGGCCGTGGCCCAGTTCCGGGTAGACGTGCTCGACCGGCAGGTCCTGGGCCTCCAGCGCGGCCACCACGTCCATGATGTAGTCGTGCGCCAGCTGGAAGCCGGTGGTGGAGTAGCACAGGCTGTCGTCGCTGGGCACCATCCGGTCCGGGCCGCCGTCCACGCCGGGCACCCGCTGCCCCAGCGTGAACTCGGGCTCGAACGACGCGCTCATCGCGAACCCTTCCGCGGCCAGGGCGGCGATGGCCTGCTTGAGGAAGGTCCGGGCGCACGCCTCCCACGGCTGGCCGTCCGGCTTGACCAGGTCGGCGCACATGGCCGCGGCCCCGGGGGCGTAGGGCAGGATCACGAACGTGGCCGGGTCGGGCACGATGCGCACCTCGCCCACCGGCCCCATGCCGTCCACCGGCTGCAGGTGGTCGAGCATGGACATGGCCATCATGGCCACCGTGTGCCCGATGCCGCTGGCCATCCGCGGTTCGAGCTCCGAGCTGTGCGCCGCCTTGCCGCGGATGATGCCGCCGTGGTCGGCGTACAGGAACCGGGTCAGCGAGACGTCATGGGCGGCGGCCCGGGCCAGCGCGGACTCCATGGCGGGACGGCGGTCGTCGGTCGCGTCGGTCATGCCCACTCCTCAGTCGGTGGATCAGTCGGCCAACAGGTCAGCAGAACCGTGGATCAGTCGAAGTCGATGGAGCTGTAGGCCCGCAGCTTCCACAGCTGGTGCTCGCTCTTGATGCTGCGGATGGTGCCGGACCGGGACCGCATGACCAGTGAGTGCGTGGTCGCGACCGCCCCGCGGTAGCGGACCCCCTCCAGCAGTTCGCCGTCGGTGATGCCGGTGGCGGCGAAGAACACGTCGTCCGAGGCGACCAGCTCGTCGGTGGTCAGCACCCGGTCCAGGTCGTGCCCGGCGTCCAGCGCCTTCTGCCGTTCGGCGTCGTCCTTGGGGGCCAGCTTGCCCTGGATCACGCCGCCCAGGCACTTCAGCGCGCAGGCGGCGATGATGCCCTCGGGGGTGCCGCCGATGCCGAGCATCAGGTCCACCCCGGTACCCGGCCCGGGCGGCCATGATCGCCCCGGCCACGTCGCCGTCGGTGATGAGCTTGATCCGGGCCCCGGCCGCGCGGACCTGCTCGATGAGCTCGGCGTGCCGCGGCCGGTCCAGGATGACCACGGTGATGTCGTGCGGGGAGCAGGCCTTGGCCCGGGCCACGGCGGCGATGTTGGCCGCGGGCGGCGCGCTCACGTCCACCATCCCGGCCGCCTCCGGCCCGGTGGCCAGCTTGTTCATGTAGAACACGGCCGACGGGTCGAACATCGAACCCCGGGCCGACACGGCCAGCACCGAGACCGCGTCCGGTGATCCGTTGGCGCACAGCCGGGTGCCGTCGATCGGGTCCACGGCCACGTCGCATTCGGCCCCGGTGCCGTCACCGACCTCCTCGCCGTTGAACAGCATGGGGGCCTGGTCCTTCTCGCCTTCCCCGATGACCACCACGCCCTGCATCGACACCGAGTTGATCAGGAGTCGCATGGCGTTGACGGCGGCGCCGTCGGCGCCGTTCTTGTCGCCCCGGCCGACCCAGCGGGCCCCGGCCATCGACGCGGCCTCGGTGACCCGGGCCAGTTCCAGGGCCAGGTTGCGGTCGGGTGCGTCGTGCTCGGGCTCGGGCAGCGGGTCCACGGCGGAATTCGGGCCCACGGAGTCGTTGGCAGTCATCGGAGCCGCCCCTTTCAAGATCGGGTTCTCTGCTGATGCTATGCAGCTACCCCATCGGCGTAGCCTGGTCACCTGAACCGGGGAACCTGGAGGGCCAGAACGACCGATGTCAGCTGACACCGAACCAACCGCGACGCCCCGTGCCCCGGATTCGCGTCGCCCCGAACTGCGGAGCCCGGACTCGCGCCCGTCCGAACGCGGCGCGGCCACCCGGGCCGCCCTGCTGGCCGCGGCCCGGGCCGCGTTCACCTCGGGCGGGTACGCCGAAGCCAACGTCACCGACATCGTGGCCGCCGCCGGGGCCAGCGTCGGCAGCCTCTACCACCACTTCACCGGCAAGGCCGATCTGTTCCTGACCCTGTTCGAGGAGTTCCACACCCGGCTGGCCGAACGGACCCGCACCGCGGTCCGGCAGCTGCGCGAGCAGGGTGGCCATGACCCCAAACAGCTGTTCCTGGCCGGGGCCCGCGCCTACCTGGACGGCTGCATCGCCGAGCGGGACCTGTCCGCGCTGTTCATGCGGGGCGACGGGCCGCCCGGGTTCGAGCTGATCATGCGGCGGCGGCAGCGCGAGTGGGCGGAGAAGAACGCCGAGTTCTTCGGCCGCGGCACCGACCCCGCCGGTGACGCCGTGGCCGTGGTGCTCACCGGCGCGCTCATGCTGGCCGTGGCCGAGGTATCGCTCGGCGCCGACCTGGCCGCGGCCCGGTCCCTGGCCGACCGGGTGATCGAGGTCATCGCCCGCATCGACATGACCGGCCGGTCCTGAGGCACCACGTGTTCCGCGCCGTCGCCACCTGCGTGCTGCTGTCCGCGGCCGCGCTGGTGATCGTGCCGCCCGAGCACGCCAGCTCGCCGGTCCAGATCAGCTACCGCGCTGACCTCGCCACCATGACCCGCACCGCCTCCTACCAGGTGCTGGCCCCGGCTGGACTGCCGCGGTCGTGGACCCCGGTCAGCTCCGGCGTGGCCGTGGGCGGGGCCAACGGCGCGGGCACGGTCACCTGGCGGCTCAGCTTCGCCACCCCGTCCGGCACGTTCGCCGCGCTGGAGGAGACCAACGCCACCGCCGGCCCGTTCATCCGGCGGATGACCAACAGCGGCACGGCCCAGCCGCCGGTCACCATCAACGGCCGGACCTGGACCCCATCCGTGACCGCGGCCCGCGATCAGCGGTCGCTGGCCAGTACCACCGCGGGCGGCGCCACCCTGGTCGTCACCGGCAACGCGTCAACGGCCCAGCTGCGGACGCTGGCCGCCTCGCTCCGCCCGGCCCGCTAGAACGGCCGGTCGTCCTCGTCGTCGCCGTCACCGGCGCGCTCCGCGGTCGCCGCCGACAGCCGGGCCCGCGCGCCCTCCAGCAGCTGCCCGCACACGGCGGCCAGCCGCTCACCGCGCTCCCACAGCTCCAGCGACTGCTCCAGGGTCAGGCCCCCGGCCTCCAGCCGCTTGACCACCGAAGCCAGCTCGTCCCGGGCCTGCTCGTAGGACAGTGCGTCCGACGGCCCGGCCTCCGCAGGCTTGGCCTTGGCCGGTTCGGTTTTGCTGGTCGCCACGTCCTCAACCTACCAACGGCCCCCGACAGAACCGGCCCGCAACGACGGCCCGCAACGACGGCGCGGTCAGCCGGGGGGCTGGCCCACGGTCACGCCGACCTGGTCCTCGGCGAACCGGACGGTCAGGGCCTCGCCCACGGTGACCTCGGCCGCGCTCCGCACGACGTGCTCGTCCTCGTGCTGGACGATCGCGTAGCCGCGCTTCAGCGTGGACGCGGGGGACAGGGCCAGCAGCCGGGCCCGGGTGTGCGACACCTCGTCCTCGGCCCGGGTCAGCGCGGTGCGCAGGCTGAGCCGGGCCCGCTGGGTCAGCGCCGCGACCTGCTCCTGCTGGCGCTCGACCTCGCGCACCGGGTGGGCCAGGGCGGGCCGGGACCGCATCGAGCTCAGCCAGGACAGCTCGCGTTCGATCCGGCCCTGCACGCAGCGCCGGGCCCGGTCGCGCAGGCCTTCGATCAGCGCGACCTGCTCGGCCACGTCGGGCACCACCCGCTTGGCGGCGTCGGTGGGGGTGGCCGCGCGCAGGTCGGCCACGTGGTCCAGCAGCGGCACGTCCTGCTCGTGCCCGATCGCGCTCACCACCGGGGTCTGGCAGGCGGCCACCGCGCGCAGCAGCGCCTCGTCCGAGAACGGCAGCAGGTCCTCCAGGGACCCGCCGCCCCGGGCGATGATGATCACGTCGATGCCGGGGGCGCCGTCCAGGCGGCGCAGCGCCTGGATCACGTCCCCGGCCGCGTGCGAGCCCTGGACCGCGGTCTGCTCGACCCGGAACCGCACCGCGGGCCAGCGCCGGGCCGCGATGCGCTGCACGTCCCGCTGGGCCGCGGAGTCGCGCCCGCAGATCAGGCCGATCTCCCGGGGCAGGAACGGCAGCGGCCGCTTGCGCTCGCGCGAGAACAGGCCCTCGGCGGCCAGCTTCTGCCGCAGCTGATCCAGCCGGGCCAGCAGCTCGCCGATGCCGACCGGCCGGATGTCCAGCGCGGTCAGCGCGAACGAGCCCCGGGTCGCGTTGAAGTCCGGTTTGGCGTGCACCACCACCCGGGCCCCCTCGCTCGGCGCGGGCCGGATCGACTCGAACACGGTCCGGGCGCAGATCACCCGGACCGACACCGCCGCGGCCGGGTCGCGCAGGGTGATGAACACCGTGCCGCCCCGCCGGGCCAGCTCGGCGATCTCACCGTCGACCCAGATCCGGCCCAGCCGCTGCACCCAGCCGCCGACCAGCTGCAGGACGGTGCGGACCGGGACCGGGGCTTCCGCCGACGTTTCCAGCGCCATGACCCGGCCGGCTCAGCTCTGCGGAGCTTCGAGCTTGGCCACCCGCCGCTCGAACATCGCGATCACGTCGGCCCGGTTTTCGTGGGCCTGCTCGTAGCTGATCAGCGCGCGGACCTGATCGATGGACAGGTTGCGCAGCCGGGCCCGCAGCGAGGCCACGGTCAGCGTGTCGTAGTTGGCCAGCGGCGCCGCGTCCGTGCTGACCGGGCCCTCCGGTGCGGCCACGACCTCCGGGGCCACGACTTCCGGGGCCACGACTTCCGGGGTCGCCGCGGCCGGGGCGGTGGTCCCGGTGCTGGTGGGCTTCCGGGGCCGGGGCTTCCGGGCCGTGACCGGCGTGGTCTTGGCCTCGTCCTCCGGCAGCACCCGGACATTGCCCGTCGACGTGCCCCGCTTGGCCGCCGGCTTTCCGGTCGCCGGGGTCTTGGCGGCCTTGTCCGTCGCGGGCGCCGCGGGCTTCTTCGTGGCCGGCTTGCGCGTGGCCGCCTTCTTGGCGGGCGTCCCAGCAGCAGCCGCGTCCCAGCGGCCTCAACCGCCCCGCCAGCCGCAACAACATCGCCAGCCCCAGCAGCCCCGCCAGCCTCAGCAGTGGCACTGGCCTCGGGAGCCGGCGCGGCCGCGGTCACGTCGGCCGGCTTGGCCGGAGCCGGGGCCGTAGCGGCCGGAGCGGCCTCCTTGGTCGCCTCACCAGCCGTCGTGGTCGCGGCCTCGTCATTGGCCGTGCCGCCGGCCGATTCCGGCGTCCCAGCGGACTCGGCTTCGGATTCACCGGACTTTTTCTTCATCCGGTCGGTGATGAGGAGGACTTGGCCGATTCTTGCGAACACCGACCGCAACGCGTTCGCCGGCGCCTCCTGGACTTTGTCGCTGACCTGCGGGAAACGCATATTTGATCTCTCCCAGAAAGGGGACGGATACTCAAGGATTTCATACGCTCGGGATTTGCTTGCGCTCTTTACCGTTGCGTGTTCCTTGCCGGGTATCTTGCCGGCTATGTTGGCCCCCCGCAACAATCCGTGGTCAGCGCGGTCTCGGGCCGGCCCGGCCGGGGCGGGGGCCGGGAAGGTGGTCCCCGGCCTCGCCTACGATGGGGGCATGTCTGCGACCACCAGGCGTGTCCTGCTCGCCAAGCCGCGCGGTTACTGCGCCGGTGTCGACCGGGCTGTGCAGACCGTCGAGATGGCCCTGGAGCGCTACGGCGCCCCCGTCTACGTCCGCAAGCAGATCGTGCACAACCTGCACGTCGTGCGGACCCTGGAGAAGCGCGGGGCGATCTTCGTAGACGAAACCGACGAGATCCCGCGTGGTTCGGTGGTGGTGTTCTCCGCGCACGGGATCGCGCCCACGGTCCGCGACGAGGCCGCCGAGCGCGGCCTGCAGGTGATCGACGCCACCTGCCCGCTGGTGACCAAGGTGCACAACGAGGCCCGGCGGTTCGCGTCCCAGGATTACGACATCCTGCTCATCGGGCACGAGGGTCACGAAGAGGTCGTGGGCACCACCGGCGAGGCCCCCACCCGCGTGCGCCTGGTCGACGGCCCCGAAGGCGCCGACTCGGTCGAGGTCCGCGACCCGGACCGGGTGGTCTGGCTGTCCCAGACCACGCTGTCGGTGGACGAGACGGTGGAGACCGTGAACGCGCTCAAGGAGCGGTTCCCCGGCCTGATCAACCCGCCCAGCGACGACATCTGCTACGCCACCCAGAACCGGCAGGCCGCGGTCAAGCAGATCGCCGCCGCCTCCGACCTGGTGCTGGTGGTCGGCTCACAGAACTCGTCCAACTCGGTTCGCCTGGTCGAGGTGGCCAAGGACTCCGGCGCGGATGCCGCGTATCTGGTCGACGACGCCGCCGAAATTAATGAAGGCTGGTTGGCCGGCGTCACCACCATCGGCGTGACCAGCGGGGCGTCGGTGCCCGAAGATCTGGTCACCGGGGTGCTGGGCTTTCTCGCGGCGCACGGCTTCGGCGAGGTCGAAGAGGTCGAGGCCATCGAGGAGCGGATGTCGTTCGCGCTCCCGCGCGAGATCCGCCCGCCGCGCACCCGCGGCCAGGGCTAACTCCCCGGCTCACCGTGGTGGTGAGCCAGCAGCGCGTGCGGGTCGTCCGCATCGCTGGGACCGCCCGGCGCCGGGTCGGCGTGCACCAGCGCGGTGGTCAGCCGCGGCACCGCGTGCAGCAGCGCGTGCTCGGCCCCGACCGCGACCCGGTGGGCCGCCCGCACGCTCAGCTCGCCGCCGACCACGATCGTGACCTCGGCGTGCAGGTGATGACCGATCCAGCGCATCCGCAGCCGGCTGACCTCGAGCACGCCGTCCACCCCGGCCACGGCGGCTTCGGCCACCGCCAGCAGGTCCGGGTCCACCGCGTCCATCAGCCGCCGGAACACCTCCCGGGCGGCGTCCTTGAGCACGGCCAGGATGGCCACGGTGATGAGCAGGCCGACGACCGGGTCGGCCAGCCGCCAGCCCAGGGCCACCCCGGCCGCCCCGATCAGCACGGCCAGTGAGGTGAAGCCGTCGGTCCGGGCGTGCAGCCCGTCGGCCACCAGCGCGGCCGAGCCGATGGCCCGCCCGACCCGGATCCGGTACCGGGCCACCCACTCGTTGCCCACGAAGCCGATCACCGCCGCCCCCGCCACCCAGGGCAGGTGGGACACGTGGACCGGGTGCAGCAGCCGGTCGACCGCGGCCACCGCGGCCGCGGCCGCCGACAGCGCGATCAGCACCACGATCACGATGCCGGCCAGGTCTTCGGCCCGGCCGAACCCGTAGGTGAAGCGCCGGGTCGCCGCCCGCCGCCCGGCCAGGAACGCGATGCCGAGCGGCACCGCGGTCAGCGCGTCGGCCGCGTTGTGGATGGTGTCCCCGAGCAGCGCCACCGACCCGGACAGCGCAAACACGCAGGCTTGCAGGATCGCGGTCGCGCCCAGCCCGGCCAGCGAGATCCACAGCGTCCGCATGCCCTGGGCCGAGGCTTCCATGGCCCGGTCGACCTTGGCCGAGGCGTCATGGGTGTGCGGGCGCAGCGCATGATTCAGCTCATGCCGCAGCCGCCCCAGCCGCCCTCGGGCCCCGCCGTGCCGGTGAACTCCGCCGTGCTGGTGAACCCCGTCGTCCCCATGCACCTCATGGTGCCCATGCGTCCCGTGCGTGTGGTCAGCGGCGCCATGCTCTTTCATCGGCCCGCGCCGCCTCTCCGCCCGGGGTGCCCTGCAGGCTCGCCCGCAGGTCGCGGATGTTGTCCAGCAGACCGCGGCGCAGGGCGATCGCGATGGTCAGAGCGGTGCCCGCGAACAGCCAGGGGGCCGACGTGGCCAGCGTGACCAGGATGCCCTCGGCGGCCGAAGTCCCGCCCGACGACGTGATCAGCTTAGCCAGGACACACGCGCAGAAGAACGCCAGCGGTGGCGAGATCGACACCGACAGCAGGTCCCGCGGCTTGGTGTACCAGGCCATCGCGCCGCAGCCGAGCAGGAACAGCAGGTCGGCCGGGATCCCGGAGTTCAGCCAGCCGGAGATCAGGATGCCCAGGAACAACACGACGAACAGGCCCAGGATCGCGCCGCGCCCGGTGAGCCGGAGCACGGCCGCGCCACTGGCCGGGGCGTCGGCCGGACGGGGCCGGGCGCCGGGGGAGCGGGCGCCCGGGGCGGTCCGCGGCCGCGGCGCCACCGGGCTGCGGCCGTAGGTGGTCGGCCGCCCGGGCCGGGCTGACCCGGCCGGACGCGGGACGGACGGCGCCTTGGGCGCGGCGGCCCGGGCCGCCTCGGGCCGGTTCACGCGGCTCCTGACGTCGCTGACGGGAACAGGGCGCGGCTGGGCCGCCCCCTGCCTGCTGTACTCGGGCACGCCTGCGCTTCACCCTCCCGTCGGGCCATGGCCGCAATCACGTCCATTGTGGCGCGTCGACCAGCTGATCTTGGTGACTGATTTCCGGCGATTCCGGGGCCAGCTCGGCCGCCGACAGGCCCCGGGCCACCTCGTCCACCGGGGCCGGAGCGGTCAGCTCGCCGTCGACTACCCCGAGCTGGCTGAGGCGGCGGGCGCTGACCAGAACCCGGCTCTCCAGCGACCCGATCGTCTGGTTGTAGGCCTGCACGGTCCGGGTCAGGTTGCGGCCGAGCTGGTCGACGGTGCGGCCCAGCCCGGCGATCCGGCCGTGCAGCTCCCGGCCCAGGTCGAACACGGCCCGCGCGTTCTGCGACAGGGCCTCCTGCTGCCAGGCGTACTGGGCGGTCCGCAGCATCGTGACCAGCGTGGTCGGGGTGGCGATGTGCACCCGGCGGCCCAGCGCGTGCTCCAGCAGGCCCGGATCGCGTTCCAGGGCCGGGGCCAGGAACGCCTCGCCGGGGATGAACAGCACCACGAACTCCGGGGACGGGCTGAGCGCGGTCCAGTAGGCCTTGGCCGCCAGCTGATCCACGTGCTGGCGGACGTGCCTGCTGTGCGCGTCCAGCCGGGCCTCGCGGACGGTCTCGTCGGCGGCTTCCACCGCCTCCAGGTAGGCGGCCAGCGAGACCTTGGAGTCGACCACGATGTTCTTGCCGCCGGCCAGCCGCACCACCATGTCCGGACGCTGGGCGCCCTGCTCGCCGGCCACCGCCACCTGCTCGTCGAAGTCGCAGTGCGCGGCCATGCCGGCCAGTTCGGCCACCCGCCGCAGCTGCAGTTCGCCCCAGCGGCCCCGGGCCTCGGGCCGCCGCAGCGCGGTGACCAGCGCCTGGGTCTGGTTCCTGAGCTGCTCGGTGGTGTGCCGGCTGATGTTGACCTGCTCGGCCAGGGCCGCGTGCGAGGCCCGGCGGGCCGCGTCCGAATCGTGCAGCTGGGCCTCCAGCCGGGCCAGCGTCTCCTTGAGCGGCCCGACCAGGTGCTCGACCGCGGCCTGACGGTTCTCCAGCCGTCCTTCGGCCAGGTCCAGGAAGCGGGCCGTGCTCGCGTCCAGGGCCTGGGCCGACAGGCTCTGGAACCGCTCGGCCAGCTGGCCGTCGACCAGCGCGGCCCGTTCCTCGGCCGCGTGAGCGCGCTCGGTGGCGGCGGCCAGGCGCCGCCCCGCGTAGAGGTAGCCGATCGCCGCCCCGATGATCATTCCCAGGGCCAGCCCGGCAATCAGCATGATCGCGCTCATCTGTCCGATTTTGGCAGCTACCAGGGGCGAAGCCGGGTTGCCACGCGGGCGTACACAGTAATGGGTCCGGGCCCCTAAACTTACGGGCGTGAGTTTGTCCATCGGCATCGTCGGGTTGCCCAACGTCGGTAAGTCCACTCTGTTCAACGCGCTGACCCGGGCGGGGGCGCTGGCCGCCAACTACCCGTTCGCGACCGTGGAGCCCAACGTGGGCATCGTCGGCGTGCCCGACTCACGGCTGGCCGAGCTGGCCAAGCTGTACGACTCGGCCCGGATCGTGCCCGCCACCGTGCGCTTCGTCGACATCGCCGGGCTGGTCCGCGGGGCGGCGGAGGGACAGGGCCTGGGCAACCAGTTCCTCGGCCACATCCGCGAGACCGACGCCATCTGCCAGGTGGTCCGGGTGTTCACCGACCCCGACGTCAGCCACGTGGACGGGGACGTGTCGCCCGAGCGTGACATCGAGACGGTCAT
Organism: uncultured Actinomycetes bacterium; assembly: GCA_963828445.1. GTDB lineage: Bacteria > Actinomycetota > Actinomycetes > Streptosporangiales > Streptosporangiaceae > Bog-532. The sequence continues at coordinate 239,564 of CAWHFP010000005.1, read as the reverse complement.
CACCGAGCTGATCCTGGCCGACCTGCAGACGCTGGAGAAGGCCGCGCCCCGGCTGGCCAAGGAGACCAAGTTCAGCAAGGACCCGGACAAGGTCCGCGCGGCCGACGCCGCGGCCAAGGCCCAGCAGGTCCTGGACGGCGGGACCACGCTGTTCGCCGGGGCCGCCGCGGCCGGCATCGACCTGGCCGACCTGCGCGAGCTGCAGCTGCTGACGGCCAAGCCGTTCATCTACGTGTTCAACGCCGACCCCGACGAACTGGCCGACCCGGGCCTGCGGGAGCGGCTGGCCAAGCTGGTCGCGCCGGCCGAGGCGGTGTTCCTGGACGCCAAGACCGAGGCCGACCTGGCCGAGCTGCCCGAGGAGGAGGCCGCCGAGCTGCTGGCCGAGTTCGGCCTGGGCGAGCCCGGCCTGGACCAACTGGCCCGGGTGGGCTTCCGCACGCTGGGTCTGGAGACCTTCCTCACGGCCGGCCCCAAGGAGACCCGGGCCTGGACCATCCCCATCGGCGCCACCGCGCCGGAAGCCGCTGGGGTCATTCACACCGACTTCCAGCGCGGATTCATCAAGGCCGAAATCGTGTCCTTCGATGATCTGATCGCGGCCGGCTCGGTCGCGGCCGCGCGTTCGGCGGGCAAGGCCCGCATCGAAGGCAAGGACTACGTCATGCGGGACGGCGACGTCGTGGAGTTCCGCTTCAACGTCTGAGCACGGTCGCGGTTCGTCATTGCGATCCCGTGGCCACCAGGATCGCGGTGATGGGTTCGAGTCCGGCCATCAGCTCGTCGAGCTCGGCGGGGGACAGCGCGTCGTACGGCGGCCCCGCGAGTTCGTCGGTGAGGTCTTCGATGCGTTGCTTGGTCTCGCGGCCGGCGTCGGTGAAGTAGCCGCCGGCGTCGACGAGCCCGCGCTCGCGCAGCCCGTCCATGACCTCGGCCAGCCGCTTCTTCGCCAGGTGGTGGATGCGTCCGAACGACTCCGGCGGGTGGATGCCCAGGTCCAGCGCGGAGAGTACGTGGGATTCCGTGCCGCCGATGCCCGCCCCGACCAGCGCGGCGATGTGCCCGTCGCAGCGGTGCTCGCGCAGCATGGTCGCGGAGTGCCACAGCCGGGTGACCGGGTCGCTGGGCACCGGAAGCGTGCGCATTCCGGCGTACATCATCCGCCCTTCCGTGGGCGCGCTGGTCGCGGCCTTGGTGGTCAGCTCGGCCGCGCGGGCCAGGCCGGGGGAGCCGGCCACCTCAGCGCCGAGGATCCGTCGCAGGGAGGCCCCGCTGCCTCGCGTCCGGGCGGCGACGGATGCCTCGGGTGGGATCGTCTCCCAGGCACTCGGGATGTGCCGCGCGGCCTCGCCGTCGGCAAAGCTGTAAAAGGCCGCGTGCACGACCTGGGCCGGCACCCACCCCAACGGCGCGGCGCGGCTGGCGAAGTAACCGTCCCAGTAGGTCTGATGGCCGAGCGCGGCCAGCTCCTGGTTGCACTCATCGGCCATGAAAGTGACCAGGCAGATCGGCTCCAGCAGCTCGAACATCCGCCGCGCGGTGGTCGTGGTGATCATGTCCGGTCAGACGCGCCCCGCGCCCCGAACTCATCGCTCTTCCGCAACAGCGTAACCCGGAGTTTCGGACTTCGACCCATGACCGCTTGCCGGTGGTATCAGGGTTGATACCATGAATGTATGGCTATGACGTTGAGGCTGGCCGGTGACGAGTCCGAGGCCCTGCGGCGGCGCTCGGAGCTTGAGCAGCGTTCCATGCAGGAGGTGGCTCGGCAGGCCATCAGGGAATACATCGAGAATCACAGCCGGTCCGAACTGCTGGACCAAGTGCTTGATGAAGAGCTGCCTCGTTACGCCGAGGCGCTGCGGCGGCTCGGGGAGTGATCTACCTGACGCTCGCCGAGTTGCTTTACGTGGCCGAGCGGACACTGGGCCCCGAGTACGCGGTGCGCGACTATGGCCTGCTCGAAGCGGCGGTGGCCCGGCCTCAAGCCACGGTCTACGGGAAGGACGCTTACCCCGACCTCGACAGCAAGGCAGCGGCGCTGCTCCACTCGGTGGCCCGCAACCATGCTCTGATCGATGGCAACAAACGACTCGCCCTGACCGCGGTCATCGCCTTCTGCGGGCTCAACGGCCGCCGCCTGACGTTGACCAATGACGCTGCCTACAACCTCGTGATGGCGGTTGCCGCCGGAGACCTCGACTCGGCGGACGACATAGCGGCGATCCTGCGCCAAGCCACTCGTCCGGCGCGCTAGCTTCAACGGCGGGCGGATTCCCCTCGTCGGGACCGACTGCCGCGTCGTGGCCGGTCACCGCCTGCGCCCGGTCCTCACCAGCGACAACCAGACCCGGCTTCTCCGGCCAGGATGAGCTTCGGGCCCGCCAGCGTCGGCGCCGGCACCCTCGACCGAATCGCTGCCACTTCCCGTCTGCCTCCTCCTGGTTGGTGCCGGAACCCGGTGACCGCTTCGCACCAAAATCCCTTGCCATCGCATTTTTTCGAATGTATGATCCTGCTTGTCCGGGAACTCGAAAACTTGTTCTATTCAGGGCCGCGCCGAGCTGACGGAGGGTGGGTGTCCGGGTCAGGATGGGATCGCCGGGGTGCCGTTCCGCGCCATTACCGGAGCTGCCGCCCGGGCGTGGTGGGCGGTCCGGCCGGTGGATCGGCGGCAGGGCAGTGGTATAGGCCGATGGGATAGTTCAGTGGGATAGTGCTGTGCGCGGTGCCTCAATAGGGCTGGGCCGGCGACGAGGCGTGTGCAACACGCGCCCCATCGTCACCGACTTCCGGCACGTTTGCGCAGGTCAGGTGGCTATGGCAATGATGTGGCAGGCAATTCGCCACAAACGGCTAACCATAGGTCTTAGAGTTGCCGTTAAGGCCTTACGTTTCCCTGTGCAGCACGCGATCCCAGTAATTGATCGATTTTGCGCGCAGGCTCTGTCAGCCTGAACAATGCCTCCCCGGCCGGGTTTTTATAACGCACAATGGACGTTAAGATCTCCGGGGCGGAGTGTGCCCGGATGGTAGCCCCACGCGCAACGGGCGGAGGTGTGATGGTTCGCGGTTCGGGCGTTGATGACGCAGCGCGGTCACCTGTGTACGCAGATGCCCCGGAGATGGGCAGCGGGACACCGGAACAACCAGGCCGGCGGCCCCGTCGCACCTGGAACGGCGGGGGCGGCCGGTGGCTGGTCTGGACGGTGCGAGCCATTATCTGGGCTGTCCTGCTGATTATCGGGTATCGAGGAATCATGGCGATCGTCCTCAACGAGACCCCCGCCTCGCGTTCCGGCAGCTCAGGGAGCAGTTCTCCGGCCGGCAGCGCGACCTCGGAGTTCCCGGCGACCCTGGCCGAGGCCTACGCCCTGCAGTTCGGCTCGGCCTATCTGAACTTCAACCCCGCCACCGCCGATCAGCGGGCTCGTGAGCTGGCCGCCTTTGTGCCCGGGGCGATCAGCGGCGCCGATCCGCAGCTGGGCTGGAACGGATCTGGCGTCCTGAAGCTGGAGTCGGAGCAGGTGGCCGGGATCTCCGTGCAGAGCAGCACCCGGGCCGTGGTCACCATCCTGGCCACCGTCAACAGCCAGCTCATGGAGCTGGGCGTGCCGATCTACACCGCGAACGGTTCGGTGGCCGTGTCCGGCGAACCGGCCTGGCTGCCCGCCCCGGCCCAGGCGTCCCCGCCCTCGCCCACCCCGGCCAACTCCGACCCCACCGCCCAGGCCGCGCTGAACGCGCAGCTGCCCGCGTTCTTCCAGGCCTACGCGAGCGGGGACAGCGCCACCCTGAACCGCTTCCTGGCCCCCGGCGCCGCGGTGACCGGGCTCGGCGGACAGCTGACCTACCAGGGAATCTCCAGCCTGACCGTGCCCGCGGGCGGCAGCACGCGGGACATCACCGCCACGGTGACCTGGCAGCTGGCGGGCCAGCCAGCCGATCAGGGCAAGCTGGACAGCACCTACGACCTGACCGTCGTCGACCAGGGCGGCAAATGGTTCGTGAAGGCCATCAGGGCGTCGGTGCAGGGTCAGCAGGCGGGAAACTCATGAGGCACGCAAGCGTCGCCCTCCTTACCGCGCGGGTCGCCCGCGGGCGGCTCGTTGAACCATTGTGGGTGATCCAGCCGTTTTGTAAATCGAGCGCGGGCCGGCTCCGGCCGCCCGCTTGGCTTATAGCTGATGATCCCGGAAGGGAAGATTAATGGCGTTCCACCTCTTGGCCGTGGGGTCACCGGTCGCCCTGAGTACCCAAGGCCTGGTCACTTATCTCCAAGGGCTGTTCGGGCCGCTCTTCCTGGGCATCGTGGGGATCGTCGCCCTGTTCTTCCTGTTCACCCGGGAGATCACCCGCTTCGTGCAGTTCATCGTGCTCGCCGTCCTGATCGCCGTCGTTTTCTACACGCCCGGCATCGTCCAGGCATTGGCCACCGGAATCACCAACGCGCTCGGAGTCCACTAGCCCCGTAACGGCACCCCCCGTACGGCCGAAGGAGCGCACATTCGTGGACCTGCCCACTTATACGAACATCTGGCGGATCGAGAAGAGGCTTTACAAGCTTTACGATTTTCGCCTGCCGATGCCGCTGCCGATCAGCTGGATTGCAGTTTTCTGTGGGATTACGGTTCCGTATGTTGTAGCGCTCGCCGCGATCGGCGTTCCGTTCAATCACACTCTGGTGGCGCTCTACGTGCTGCCCCCGGGCGTGCTCACCTGGCTGTGCACCCGGCCGGTCCTCGAGAACAAGCGGCTGCACGAGCTGCTGGGGTCCCAGCTTCGGTACGTGGGCGAGCCGCGGACCTGGGCCCGCATGGTGCCGCTGGCCGAGAGCAACGAGATCCGCGTCTACGCCAAGGTCTGGCACCGGTTCCCGGCCCCGGTCGAGGAGCCGATCCTGGCCGACGAGGCCGAAGCGGCCGGCCAGGTTCGCGAGCCCGAACTGGTCGGCGCGCCCGCGCTGCCCAGCGGTACCGGGCGGGCCCGGGACGGCGGGGGCCGCGCGCGTCGCTCCTGGCGGGAGCGGACCGCGCCGGACCTGGCTCCGCAGACCGCATCGGCTGGTCCGCGAGTGTGGCCGCAGGCTGGCCTGGACGCCACGACGGCCCAGGGTCCGCGAGCCCGGGCCCGGGGACGCGCTGGTGCGGGCGGCCCAGTTCGCGCCCGGGCCGGCCAGGACCGCCCCGTGGGCCGTCCGGTCTGGGCCGACCCGGACCGCTGGACCGGCTACGAGCCCGGCGACGCCGCGGCCCGGCCCGCCTGGTATGACCCGGCCAGCCGTCCGGCGGGAGCGCGCGCTGCTATTACCGGCGAGGTTCTGCGCGGGCCGTCTGACCCGGCCTGGGCAGGCCCGGAGGCTCCGAGCCGGTCAGGGAGCCGGTCCGCGTCCGCGCCCGGCCGCCCGGCCGCCACCCGGGGCCGGGCCGTGTCCGCTGGCCAGAATGTCGCTGGTCCCCAGGACGTCGCGGTCGGCTCCGAACGGCCTGGTCGTCCCGGCCGTCAGCCCGGCTGGGCCGGGCAGACCGGCAACGGCCGCGGCAGCCGCGGCTCCGACCGCCGCGAACTGGCCCGTGGTAACCAGCCGCGCGGCCGGGCCCGCCCGCTGCCCATCGCGCCCCCTCCCATCGAGGTGTCGCACGAGACCCACGAGCCCCAGGGCCCGGCCGCCGTCCCCTTGTGGGGCCGGCCCGCTGGCCTCCGCCGCCCCACGGCCCCGCCCCCGCGCCCGGCCGCCGCGCTCGGCCCGGCCGCGTCCGCCGCCCAGGCCGTCCCGGCACCCCCCGAGCCCCGGACCCCGCCCGTGCTGCCCGCCGGGCCCACCGATCTTCCACCACCCACCGAGCCGCGCACGATCGCGCCCGCCCCGGCCCCGGTGCCGCCCATGGCCCCCTCCGTGTCGGCCCCCGAGGCGGTCGCGCCGACCCGGATCGACCTGCCCGCCGGTCCCGAGGCGCCGGCTCACCCGCCCGAGACCGCGGCCGCCTCCGAGCCCGCAGCTCCCGCTCCCCGGCCCGCGGCTCACACCTCCGAGCCCGCAGCTGCCGCCGCCGAGCCGGCGCCCACCCGCGCTGACCTGCCCGCCGACCCCGGAGCCACCGCCGAGCTCACCGACCCCGCCGAGCTGCCCACCCAGACCGAGCTGCCCGCACCCCCCGGCCTGGACGAGCTGCCCGAGGCTCCGGCTCCCGCTCTGGCTCAGGCCCCGGCCTCGGCTCAGGCTCCGGCACCCGTCGAGCCCGCGGCACCCGCCGAGCCCGCGGCGTCCGTCGAGCCCGCGGCGTACGGCCCAGGTCGCGGCCGCCCCACCGGCCGCGGAGAACCCCGCCGCCCCGTCTGAGCCGACCGGCCCCGTCTGGTACGGCGGCCCCGCCTGAGCCCACCGCCCCGTCTGCAACCGCCGCCCCAAGCGACACCCGGGTAACGCCCGAGACGCCGACGATGGCCGAGATCCCCGCGCCCGCCGAGCCCGGCGATGCCGCCGAGGTCACCGCGATCGATGGCCTGCCCGTGCCCGCCCCGGCCGCTGAGCCTTCGGCCTCCGCCGAGGCCACCGCCGTTGATGGCCTGCCCGACCCCGCGCCGACGGCCGAGCCCGCGCCACGGCAGTCCGCGCGACGCCCGCCGCACCGGCCGGCTCCCAGCCGGACCACGAGTCACAGCAAGCTCACGAGGCCGAAGAAGCCGCAGCAGCCCGCCGGGCCGAAGAAGCCGCGGCCCGCGAGGCGGAAGTGGCCCGCCAGGCCCAAGCCGCCCGTGCCGCCGAAGAGGCCCGCGCGGCAGAAGAGGCCCGCGCCGCCCGCGAAGCCGCGAAGGCCCGCCAGGCCCAGGCTGCCCGTGAAGCCGAAGCGGCCCGCCAGGCCCAGGCCGCCCGCGAAGCCGAAGAAGCCCGCGTCAGGCCCAGGCCGCCCGCGAAGCCGAGAAAGCCCGCGCCGCTCAAGCGGCCCGCGAAGCCGAAGCCGCTCGGCAGGCCGAATCCGCCCGCCAGGACGAGCTGGCCCGCCAGGCCGACGAGGCCCGCCGGGCCGAGGCCGCTCGCCAGGCCGAAGCCGCCCGTCTCCGCCAGGTCCCGTCGATCGAACGCGCTCTGTCCGGCCCCGGCCGGATCGACGGCTGGCAGCGCAAGGTCCGCGTCGTCCCCGGTGGACAGGGCCCGGGCCAGCCCGACCGCGAGAGCCTGGACCGCGACCGGGCCCGGCTGCCGTTGAACGCCCCGCACCGGATCGTCTTCCTCGGCTGCACCAGCGGGGCAGGCCAGACCCTCACCGCCCTCATGACCGGGCAGGTCCTGGCCGCATTGCGCGAGGACCCGGTGGCCGCCATCGACCTCAACCCCGGGCACACCAGCCTGTCCCGGCAGGCCCAGACCGCGCCGGTGCTCACCGTGGCCGACCTGGTGGCCGAGGACGCGCCCGCCAGTGGCCGCCCCGGCGACCCGGACGACCCGGGTCACCAGGCCCGCCTCGACGTCATCACCGGTGACGCCGACCCGGCGTCGCCCACGTTGCCGGAGGACCGCGACTACCAGCGCCTGGCCCGGCGGATCAGCCGGCGCTACCAGCTCACGCTGATCGATCCCGGTGCCGCCGAAGTCACCCGCATTCTTGCCATCGCCGATCAGCTCGTCCTGGTCGCCCCGGCCAGTTCGGACGCGCCCCGGTCGCTGGGAATGACCCAGGAATGGCTCAGCGGGCACGGCTACGCCGAGCTGTCCCAGCGGGCCGTGACCGTGGTGAACGGCGTGAGCAAGGCCAGCATGCACGATGTCGAGCAGGCTGAGGCCGTGGCCCGCGGGCGGTGCCGGGCCATCGTCCGCATCCCCTGGGACGACAACCTGGCGGCCGGGGCCGCCGACGCGTCGTCGCTACGGCCGCAGGCCCGGCACGCCTACACCGCGCTGGCGGGCGTCCTGATCGCGGGCCTGGCCGCCGCCCCGGTTCCCCGGAAGGTTCTGCAGTGACTCCTCGGGCCAAGAGCAACAGCCGGCTGGCCATCCGGTACTTCGACGACCGGGTGCTGCTCACCGACACGCACGCCTGGGCCTACTTCCGCCTGCCGTCGGTGTCGTACGAGTTCACCACCCCGGAAGAACGCGAGGCCCTGGCCACCAACATCACGGTGGCCCTGGCCGCGATCCGGATGCCGGACGCCGAGGTGCATCTGCGCGTCGCCCACCGCTCCTACCCGGCGGCCGAGTGGGCCACCGGCCTGGACGCCACCGCCGACGGGGGCGCGGGCTGGCGGGAGTACCTGGACGAGTCCTACCAGCACGTGTGGACCAAGGACTTCTGGAGCAAGGAGATCTACCTCGGGGTCCGGCTGGGTCAGCGGGGCATGCGGGCGCAGATCTCGGGTGGGGTGCTGTCCCAGTTCATCTCGCTGTACCAGAGCGGCGAGCGCAAGCTGGGCGTCGAGGACGAGGCCGTCGGCCGGGGTGAGGTCGCCAAGTGGACCGACCAGGCCGAGCGGATCGGCCGGGCCCTGTCGGCCAGCGCGCTCGCGGCCCGGCACGCCACCGCCGACGAGCTGGCCTGGCTGATGCGGCACGGGCTGATGGGCTCGCTGGGGGACCCGCCCCCGTCGGCCAGCAACAAGCGGACCTGGGGCGCGGGCGAGATCGAGGGGCTGTTCGAGGGCCAGGTGCACAACGGCCGCACGCTGCTGCGGCTGCAGCACACCACCGGCGACTCCTACGCCGCGTTCCTGTCCTTCTCCCGGTTCCCGGACGTGATGTCGTTCCCGGACGGCGAGCCGTGGCTGCACTACGCGGACTCGCTGCCGTTCCCGGTCGAGATCAGCTCGCGGATGAAGCTGATCCCGCCCGCCAAGGCCAGCAAGGACGTCGGCCGCCGGCTGGCCCACGCCCGGGACATGGACGCGCACATCCGCGAGGCGGGCGTGGAAGCGCCGATCGCGCTGGCCGAGCAGATCGCCGCGGCCCGGATGCTGGAACACGGCATCACCAAGGAGCGGCTGCCGTTCGTGTACGGCTGGCACCGGCTGATCGTGACCGCGCCCACCAAGGACCTGTGCGTCCGCCGGGTCGAGGCCGTGGTCGAGCACTACCGGGACATCGGCATCGACATCGTCAACTCCACCGGCGACCAGTTCTCGCTGCTGTGTGAGTCCTTGCCCGGTGACCGGGTGCGGCTGAACTCCTACCTGCAGCGCCAGCCGCTGTACACGATCGCGGGGGGCATGCCCACCGCCACCGTGGACCTGGGCGACCGCATCGCCGACGCCACCGGCTGGATCGGCCCGTACATCGGCGAGACGCTCGGCCGGGCCCGGGCCGTCGTGCACTTTGACCCGCTGCTGGCCGCGGCGCGCAACCGGCCCACGGCCATCGCGATCACCGGCGAGCCCGGCGGCGGCAAGACCACGCTGGCGCTGCTGATGATCTACCAGCTGGCGCTGCGCGGGGCCACGGTCGCGGTCATCGACCCCAAGGGCGACGCGACCTCGCTGGTCCGGTTGCTGCAGGCCCGCGGCCGCCGGGCTCGGGTGCTGTCGCTCGGATCGGCCGCCCCGGGCCTGCTGGACCCGTTCTCGTTCGGCGATGACCTGGCCACCAAGCGGACCATGGCCACCGAGACGCTGCGGCTGCTGCTGCCGCGGATGAGCGAGGAGCGCGAGAGCGCGATGATCCAGGCCGTCGGCGTGGTGGCCGGCGAGCCGCGGCCCAGCCTGGCCAAGGTGGTCCGGCACCTGGAGCAGGCCGACGACCCGGCCTCGAAGAACCTGGGCGCGGTCATGCGCTCGATCTCGGAGATGCGGCTGGCCCGGCTGTGCTTCTCGCCGTCCGGCAACCAGCAGGTCGACGCCGAGGGCTGGACCACCGTGTTCACCCTGGGCGGCCTCACCTTGCCCGACACCGCGATCAGCCGCGACGACTACTCCTACGAGCAGCGGCTGTCGGTGGCCCTGCTGTACCTGGTGTCGCAGTTCGCCCGCAGGCTGCTGAACGGCATGGACCGGCGGATGCCCAAGGCCATCTTCCTGGACGAGGCCTGGGCCATCACCGCCACGCCCGAGGGCGCCAAGCTGGTGCCCGAGGTGTCCCGGATGGGCCGGTCCCGGAACACCTCGCTGATCCTGGTCTCGCAGAACGCCCGTGACCTGCTGAACGAGCAGGTCACGAACTGTATCTCCAGCGTCTTCGCGTTCCGCTCGTCGGAGCGGACCGAGGTGGAGAGCGTGCTGTCACTGCTCGGGGTGGAGTCCTCCGACGACCACCGGGCCGTGCTGCGCGCCCTCGGCAACGGCGAGGCGATCTTCCGGGACCTGGACGGCCGGGCGGGCCGGATCGGCATCGACCTGGCCTCGGCCGAGCTGCAGCGCTGGCTGGACACCAACCCGACCCGGTCCCGGCCAGACGAGGGATCTGAACCGAGAGCCGCCGACGCACGTGACGATTACGAGGAAGAACCTGACGGTAGTGGAGACCGCGCCGACGAGGGCGTTCCAGCCACACAGACCGCGGGCGAGGCGAGGAGCCAGTGACACCCCCACGTAAGAACGCGCGCACGCCCCGCCGGGCCTGGACCGGCCGGGTGGTGGCCCTGCTGGGCCTGGTCCTGATCATCTCGGCCTACGCCGCCGGCTCCTTCGCCTCGGCCAGCGTCCTGGGCGCCAGCAGCAGCACCAACGCCACCCAGCCGGCCACCCCGGCCGCGACGGGCGCGACGGCCGCGGCTACGACGCCGATCACGACGACGGCCAAGGACGCGCCCGCCGGCGGCGTCTGCTCGGTCCCGGGCATCGGCGACATCGGCGGCCTGCTCGGGTTGTGCTCGTCCGGATCCAGTGGCCTGATCGGTGACCTGAACAACGTGTGCCAGCCGTCCCTGCCCCAGCCGGAGCAGGCCAACGGCGGCATCGACGCGCTGATCGAGCCGCCGGCTTCGGCGGCCGCCGGGCACACCCTCTACGACAGCTACGGGGTGGCCGGCCAATTCTGGGCCGCGCACGGCCTGCAGTGCTCGGACATGACCTCGCTGATCGGCAACAACGTGGCCGGCATGGTCTTCGACGCCTCCAAGTCGATCGACCGGGTCACGATCACCGTCTACCAGTCCGCGGCCGGCAACGGCATCCTGAAGTGGCTGCAGAGCGTCACCAACCGGCTGATCAGCGCGCTGGGCAACGCGATCTACTTCCCGTACCTGGCTCCGGTCATCATCCTGGGCGCGATCTGGATGGCCTGGAACGGCCTGGTCCGCAAGCGCGCCACCCGCGCCCTCGAGGGCACCCTGTGGATGGTGGTGGCCTGCGCCGCCGCCATCTGGCTGATCGGCCGGCCCGCCGACTTCACCGGCGTGGGCACCACCGTCTCCAACGGCGTGACCCAGGTTCTCAACGTCGCCTTCGCCAAGCTGCCCAACCCGGGTAATGCCAACTGCGTGCCGGTGCAGGGCAAGGACCCGCAGATCGCCACGGGCGACTTCAGCTTCACCTCCAGCAACGGCCTGGTCGACAAGAACGCCAACGAGCTGTGGTCGGTGCTGGTCTGCAAGCCGTGGCTGGACGGCGAGCTGGGCACCACCCAGTACGCCACCTCGGCCCAGGCCCCGCAGACCGTGGTCAACCAGTTCGGCCGCCAGTTGCTGTGGTCGCAGGCCATCGCGACCAACGAGAAGCCGACCTCGACGCTGATCCAGGCCAAGCAGGCGACCTACAACGGCATCGCCAACGACCTGCAGAAGAACGATCCCAGCGTCTACTCCCTGTTCCAGGGCAACCAGTGGACCTCGCGGCTGGAGATAGGTTTCGCCGCCCTGTTCGCGTCGCTGGTGGCCGGGCTGCTCATCCTGCTGATCTCGCTGACCCTGATCATCTTGAAACTCGGCTTCCTGCTGCTGCTCATCGCCGGGCCGTTCTTCTTGATCATCGGCACCCACCCCGGATTCGGCCGGATCATCGCCATCCGCTGGTTCGAGATGCTGGTCGGGGTGCTGATGAAACAGGTGGCGGTCGCGATCGCCTTGAGCGTGCTGCTGTACTGCTATTCGCTGATCATGGGCACCGCCGACTCGGTGCTGCCCTGGGCGCTCAAGATCCTGATGATCGCCCTGGTCACGGTGGCGGTGTTCATCTACCGCAAGCCGTTCCAGCACCTGTTCTCGTCGGTCGGCTACGGCGTGATCGGATCCCAGGACCGGGCCGACGTCAGCCTGCAGCGGGCCGGCACCACCTTCCGCCGGGTCACCCGGGACGCGGCCACCGCCACCGTGCCGGGGGTCGCGGCCTACCGGGTCGGCCGCTGGGCCCGCCGTAATCCGGGTGAGGCGGCCGCGCTGGCGGCCGGCATCGTCGGTGCGGCCGGAGCGGTCGGTGCCGGCGCCGCGGCCAGCAAGGCGGCCGCGGGCAAGTCGGCGGCCGCCGCCGCCGGGACGGCCTCAGGCGCCGTGGCCGACGAGGCCGCCGAGCGGGTGCGCGCCCACGCGGGCGGAACGCCCGGCGACGCCGACGCCGCCGAAACCGCTCAGGGCGCACGACCCACCGCCGCCGACCGCGGACGTCGCTGGCCTGGACCAGAAGCGAGCCAGCGGCCAGCGCAGTGCGCCACCGCTCAACCTGCCGCCGCGCACCGGCGAGGCCGCTCCGGCCGGGTCGTCGTCCGGCTGGTCGCGCGGCAGCGCCCGCAGCGGCGTGGCCGCCCGCACCGGTGAGGCGCCGCCGCGCCCGGGTGCGACGTTGCGGGTGCCGAACGCGGCCGCGGCCCCGCCGCCGCCGCGACCCGCCCCCGCGGCCCCGCGGCCCCTGCGGCCAGCCAGCCTCGCGCCGCCTCTTCCAGTGCCTCCAGCGGTGGCTCCGGCGGCGGCCGCCAGACCCGCTCCGGTGGGTCCTGGTGGCCCTCGGCCGGTGGTTCGTCCGGCGCCCGGCCCACCCGCCAAGCTCCGCCTCCGCCCGCGTCCGGACCGGCCCCGGCCCCGCCGTCACCGGGTCCCGCGCCCGGCCCGGCGCCCGGCCCCGGCATCTTCGGCGGTGGCCGCTCGTCGGCCACCCGCAGCCGCGGCACCAGCGGTGGCGGCGGTGGCGGTGGCGGAAGTTCCCGTTCGTCCGGTGGCGGCGCCGGCGGGTCTCGCTCGTCCGGCGGTGGCTCCCGCCCGTCCAACGGCAACGGCTCGCCCGGCCGCGGTCCCTGGGCCCGGCCACCCGGCCAGAGCGGCAGCGGTCCCTGGGCCGGCCCATCGGGCCGCCCGCGCTGGGAACCAGGCCCGATCCGCCCGTCCAGCGGCTGGATGGGCGGCGGGTCCGGCGAAGGCGGCGGCTCGTCCGGTTCGGCGCCTCCAGCAGAAGGCCAGCGGGACGGCAACGGCGCCAACGGGCCCGAGTCCGAAGCGCCCAAGCCGTTCTGGCTCCGCCCGGCCCGGCGCAGGAAGTAGCCCGGCCCGATGGAACTGTCGCCCGGCCAGCAGAAAGCAGTGTTCGCGGTCGTGGTGGTGGTGCTGGCCGGCCTCGGCATCTACCTGCTCGCCACCCCGCACGGCAGTAAGTCGCCGTCCGCGTCCAAGTCACCGTCGGCCGCGCCGTCCACCCCGGCGGCCGCGGGCGGGTCGCCGTCGGGCGGATCTCCGTCCGCGGCCGCCGCGCCCCAGCCGAGCGCGTCCGGCAACGTGAACATCTACCAGTGGCTGCCGTTCACCCAGCAGTCCCTGGGCCAGGCGGCCGCGGTGGCCACCCAGGTCACCAAGGACTACAACACGTTCACCTACACCGAGAACGTGAGCGCCTACCTGGCCCCGATGAACGGCCTCATCACCAGCCAGCTGGCCCAGACGCTGACGAACGGCTACACCACCCTGGGGGTGGCCCAGACCCGGACCAGCCAGAAACAGGTCTCGTCCGGCGGCGCGGCCATCAGCTCGATCCGCACCTTCGGCAGCGGCAGCATCACGTTCGTGGTCAACGGGACCCAGAAGCTGACCAGCACCCAGGGCACGACCACCAACAACAACCAGTACGCCGTCACCGTCACCAGTCAGGGCAACTCCTGGCAGGTCTACGACATCGAACCCGCCTCAGCAGGCAATACATGATCCGCCGCGACCGCGACGCGGGGGCCAGCCAGGTCGTCGTCATCGTCATCATCGGCGCGGTCGCGCTGCTCATGATCGGTTTCCTGACCATCCCCATGCTGGTCGGCGGGTCCAGCCTGCTCTACTCGGCGGGCACCGGCGGATTCGGCTGCTCCGGCAGCGCCCAGCAGGAAAAGGACCAGCTGCAGTCCCAGGTCAGCGGCCAGGCCAAGAACTCCATCCCGGCCAACTACCTGGCCGCGTACCAGAAGGTCGGCAAGCAGTTCGGCGTGCCCTGGGTCATCCTGGCCGGGATCGGCACGGTGGAAAGCAACAACGGCCGGTCCAGCCTGCCCGGCGTCCACAGCGGCCAGAACGGCTTCGGCGCGGCCGGTCCCATGCAGATCGGGATCGGCGGGGCGGCCGGCAACACCTGGGGTGGCGCCCCCAGCCACCCGGCCTCGGAGAAGGTCGCCGGGGTGGCCACCGACGAGGACGGCGACGGCGTGGCCAGCGTCTACGATCCGGCCGACGCCATCGCGGGCGCGGCCAAGGACCTGCTCGCCCACGGCGTCCTGTCCAACCCGTCGGCCGCGATCTTCTCCTACAACCACCTGCAGTCCTACGTCACGGCGGTCGAGGGCAACGCCAACCGCTACGCCGGCGGGGGCTATTCGGTGTCGGCCGCGGTGGGCAGCCCGTCCACCACCACCGCCTCGTGCGTGCAGCTGGCCGGCACGGTGGTCGGCGGCGGCTCCAACACCGTGCCCAACCAGCTCGTGTCGCAGGCCATCTCCTTCGCCCAGCAGCAGATCGGCAAGCCGTACCTGTGGGGCGGCACCGGGCCCGACTCCTTCGACTGCTCCGGGCTGATGATGATGGCCTACGAGGCGGCGGGCATCAACATTCCGCGGACCTCCGAGGCCCAGTTCGCCTGGGGTCCCAGCGTCCCGGCCAACCAGGTCGAGCCGGGGGACCTGGTGTTCTTCGCCGGCTCGGACGGCACCGCCACCGATCCGGGCCACGTCGGCCTGGTCATCGGCGGCGGCAAGATGATCGAGGCCTACGCGACCGGCTTCCCGATCCGGGTGTCCAGCTACGGCGCCGCCAGCTCGGCAGGCGGCGACAAACAGGTCGTCGGCTTCACCCGCCCCTGGGCCCACGCCGGCGTCAAGCTCCCCGCCGGCTAGCCAGCACCCCCAGCACCGGCGCCCCCACCCCCAGCGCCGGCGCCCCCACCCCCTGACCCAGGCCGCCCCGCCCCTGACCGCCCCGCCCCGGCCCGGCCGCCACCCAACCGGGGCAATGTCAACATTGCCCCGGCCCTGACCGGTGCAATGCCGGCATTGCCCCGGTGCGCCGCGACCCCACGCCAGCCACCTCTTCCCGCCCCCACCCCACACCAATCGTCAGCATATGTTGACGCACCCGGCCTCGTCAGCTTATGCTGACGGCTATGGAAACGACCTTGGAAATAGCCGAGGGCGCCGCCAGCAACGATCCCGAAGTCGGGTTGCGAGCGGTGGCCGCCCTGCGGGCGCTGACCGAACGCCTGGAGATTCTCCAGGTGGAAAACGCACGTGAGCTGGGCTGGTCCTGGCAGGACATCGCCAGCCGGCTGGGCGTGACCAAGCAGACCGTCCACCGCAAGTACGGCCGCCTGATCGGGAGGCGATGATGTTCGAACGCTTCTCCGGCCGGGCCCGCCAAGTCGTCGTGCAGGCGCAGCACAATGCGCGCCGCTACGGCCACAACTTCATCGGCCCCGAGCACCTGTTCCTCGGGATCGTCAGTGACGAGGAGGACCCGGTCAGCGCGGTCCTGCGCGACCTGGGGCTGACCCCGGAGCGGACCGAGGCCGCGTTCGCCCGGCTGACCCGCAGCCAGCCGCTCGGCCCCTCGGCTCAGGGTGACGCCCAGCCCGGCGGCCAGCCCAGCCCCCAGCCCGGCGGTCTCGCGCCGGCCCCGGCCGACCCAGCGGCCAATCCGCTGGCCGGTCTGGACGCCGACGCGCTGGCCTCGATCGGGATCGACCTGGACGAGGTCCGGACCCGGATCGAGGCCACCTTCGGCCCGGGCGCCCTGAGCCGGGCCGCGTCCCGCAGCTATCAGTGCGAGCCGCGGCGACCACTGCACCGCCGCCTGCTGCGCCGCCGGGGCCGTGGCCACCCCGCCCGCCGCCCCGGCCGTCCGGGACCGGCCCAGGTTCGCGGCCACATCCCGTTCACCCCGCGGGCCAAGAAGAGCCTGGAACTCTCGCTCCGCGAGGCGCTCAGCCTGGGCGACAACTACATCGGCATGGAACACCTGGCCCTGGCCCTGACCAGCATGCGGGACGGCCTGGTGTTCAGGATCCTGGCCGAACTGGACGTCACCCCGGCCACCATCCGCGCCGCCCTCCTCGACCAGCACCGCAAGGCCAGCTGACCGCTCAACTGATCCTGGACCGGCTCAGGCTGAACGCTTCGTGCCGGACGTGATCGCTCTGGCCGAGGAAGGCCTTGAACTCCCCGAGCCGGTAGGCGGGCTCGTCCGGCCCGGCCGCGACCTCCAGGTGGAAGTCGCGGCCGAGGTCGGCCAGCCGCCGCCGCACGGCCGGCCCGCTCAGCCGGGGGCCGGGCCGTCCGTGCGCCGCGGTGACGATCTCGCTCACGGTCATGAAGCCGGGCCGCCCCCGGAGCACCGCGAACACCGGGTCATGCACGTGGGCCGAACCCTCCGCGTCCAGCGCCAGCGGTTCCCCGTCGTGCCGCAGGGCCTGGCCGATGGCGTGCCCGACCGCCTCGGCCACCGGGGGCGGGAACGCGTTCCCGACCTGGCGGTAGCGGGCCGTCTTGCGGCCGGAGAACTCCCAGCCCCAGTCGTCCTGCCAGCCTTGCAGCCGGGCCACCATCTCGCAGGTCAGCTTGGGGGCCAGCGCCGGGTCGTCGTCCGGCCCGGGCGGCTGGTCGGCCAGGCCGAGGGCGTCCACCCCGAGCTCGGCCCAGGCCCGCTTGGCCCGGGTCGGGCCGAGGTCGGCGCCGCCGTGCTTCTTGGACCCGCCCACGATGGTGGGGGCGATGCCGCCGGCCCGCCGGGCCCACCGGTCGGTGCCGGGCCAGCCCCGGGCCCCCATCAGGTCCCGCAGGGTCTCGCCCACGGTGCGCGGTGGAGCCCCCAGCGGACTGGGCCACCGGAACCAGGGCGCGTCCGCGGCCCGGACCGCGACCAGCACGAACCGCGGGCGCAGCTGGGGGACACCGAAGTCGGCCGCGTGCAGCAGCTGCCAGCCGGGCACGTAACCCAGTTCGCGCAGCCGGTCCAGCACGTGCTGCCGGTAGGCGGCGAACCGGGTCAGGCTGAGCCCGCGCACGTTCTCCAGCAGCAGGGCGCGGGGCCGGATCTGCCCGCACAGCTCGACCGCCCAGGCGAACAGGTCCCGCTCGTCGGTGGCCCCCAGCTGCCGGCCCGCCACCGTGAACGGGGGACAGGGCACGCCCCCGGCCAGCAGGTCGACCCCGGCGTAGGCGTCGGGCTCCCACACGGCCCGGTCGGCCACGTCGCCCTGGGCCACCTTCCAGGCGGGCCGGTTGGCCCGCAGGGTGGCGCAGGCCGAGCCGTCCAGCTCGACGGCCAGCGCGTGCTCGAAGCCGGCTCGTTCCAGGCCCAGCGCCTGCCCGCCGGCTCCCGCGCAGATCTCGACCACCTCAAGATCCGTCACGCGGGCCCTCCTCCTGCTGCTCTGCCTGGCCCTAGTGTGGCGCAAAGGCGTCCCGGTCACCGGGCATCAGCCCGCGTGTCTCGACGGACGTTAGCGGCACCCTCTGACAGTCAGCCGACCGGACGTGACCGCCGGGCGGCCCGGATCCGGGCCCGCGGCTCCGGCTTGCGCTCGAGCTCCTCGGGCAGCCGCAGCAGCGAGTTGGCCGTGCTGTCCACGACCTCCTCGGCCATATCGATCACCCGCCGGCCCCGGGTCCGGGCCGCGTTCCGCAGCAGATCGAACGCGTCACGTGTGCGCAACCGGTGCCGTTCGGCCAGCACCCCGATGGCCTGCTCGACCCGCACCCGGGCGGTCAGCGCGTGCTCCAGCTGAGCCACGGTCACCGCCAGGCGGGCCGCCTCATCCTCCTCGGCCGTCTCACCCAGTGGGTGCGCGGGCCGCGTCGCTGGCTTGCTGGCCGCGACCGGCGCCGAGGAGGCCAGGTCAGCGGCGAGCAGATCGGCCAGCACCATGGCGCTGGTCAGATCGGGTGCGGCCTCGTCCCCTACGATCCAGCCCCGTCCGGATCGGCGGACGACGGTCTCGTCCGGCTTGGTCCCGCTCATGTGCGGCTGCCCTTCTCAACCCCTCCCCGAACTGCCCGCCGCGCGTCATTACCGCCCGGCTCGGCTGGGGGTAATCAATTGCGAAGCCCCGTATGGCACCCGTCAATATAGCGGAGCGACTAAGCCGCCACCGGCTTGCTGACCTCGCCGGGAGCATCACTGGTACGCCCGGGTACCCGAATTGTCCGCGTTCTTCGCAAATATTTAATGACGTGAAGCGGGACTTCCGGCCTTAATCGAGTCCGGCCCGCGGAGGTCCGACCCGGTCCGGGCCGGCTCCGTCCGCGAACAGGTCTCAGCCGCTGACGGCCTGGCCGGCCAGCCGCTTCTTGACCTGGATGGCTGAGGGGTTCACCATCACGCTGCCGTCGGGGAACACGACGGTGGGCACGGTCTGGTTGCCGCCGTTGACGCTCATCACGTACTCAGCGGCGGCCGGGTCGCGCTCGATGTCGACCTCGGTCATTTCGATCCCATCCCGCGCGAGCTGGGCCTTGAGGCGCTTGCAGAACGCGCACCACTGGGTCGTGTACATGGTCAGCGGAGCCGACACCTGCTGTCTCCTTCAGTCGTCGCCGTTACAGGGCCCCCGTACGAGCAGATGCAACACCGGAAACCCGCGATGCCTTCCCGCGGGCCCTACGATGACCGGTGTGGCTGACACTGTGACCCACCGGCTGGTCTCCGTGCCCGGCGGCCGGATCCACCTGGCCGAGCAGGGCCGCGGCCCGCTGGTCCTGCTGGTGCACGGGTTTCCGGAGTCCTGGTACTCCTGGCGTCACCAGTTGCCGGCCCTGGCCGCGGCCGGGTACCGGGCCGTGGCCATCGACGTGCGCGGCTACGGGCGTTCGTCCAAGCCCGCCGACGTGGCCGCCTACCGGATCCTGGATCACGTGGCCGACAACGTCGGGGTGGTCCAGGCCCTGGGCGAGGAGCAGGCCATCGTCGTCGGCCACGACTGGGGCAGCCCGATCGCGGCCAACTCGGCTCTGCTGCGCCCCGACGTGTTCACGGCCGTGGGCCTGCTCAGCGTCCCGTACTCCCCGCGCGGCTCCCGGCGCCCGACCGACGTGCTGGCCGCCCTCGACGACGGCCACGGCGGCGAGTTCTACATCAGCTACTTCCAGGCCCCGGGCCGGGCCGAAGCCGAGATCGAGGCGGACGTGCGCACCTGGCTGACCGGCATCTACGCCGCGTTGTCGGGCGGGGCGGTGTCCCGGGACGAGATCGTGCCGATGCTGTTCGTGCGGCCCGGCGGGCGGCTGGCCGACCGGTTCCCGGCCGGGCTGGCCCGGCCGGACTGGCTGTCCGACGCCGACCTGGACTTCTTCGCGGGCGAGTTCGAGCGCACCGGGCTGACCGGCCCGCTGAACCGGTACCGCAACGTCGACCGGGACTGGGTCGACCTGGCCGCCTGGCACCACGCCCCGATCACCCAGCCCTCGCTGTTCATCGGCGGCGAGCTCGACGGGCCGACCACCTGGCAGGCCGGTTCGATCGCCAACTTCGCCGGCACGCTGCCCGGGCTGGTGGGCTCGCACATCCTCGACGGCTGCGGCCACTGGGTCCAGCAGGAGCGCCCGGACGAGACCAACCGGCTGCTGATCGACTGGCTGCAGGGGCTGCCCGCCCGCGCCGCCGCGGCCTAACGTGACCACACCGGCTGGCCGACGCCGACGCGGTCCTGGCCGCCCTGGACCCCGAGCAGCGGGAGGTGGCCCTGGCCACCCGGGGCCCGGTGTGCGTGCTGGCAGGTGCGGGGACCGGCAAGACCCGGGCCATCACCCACCGGATCGCCTACGCCGCGCTGACCGGCGTGGCCGACCCGGCCCGGGTGCTCGCGCTGACCTTCACCGTGCGGGCCGCGGGCGAACTGCGGTCCCGGCTCCGGCTGCTGGGCGGGGTCGGCCTGGGCACCGAGGCGGTCCGGGCGACCACGTTCCACGCGGCCGCGCTGCGCCAGCTGACCTACTTCTGGCCCCGGGTCGTGGGGGGCAGACCGCCCCGGCTGGTCGACTCCAAGCTGCCGCTGCTGGGCGAGTCGGCCCGGGTGCTGCGGCTGCGCCCCGGCGAGGGCGGCCTGTCCGACGTGGCCGCCGAGATCGAGTGGGCCAAGGTGTGCCAGGTCCGGCCGGACGGCTACGTGGCCGCCGCGGCCCAGGCCGGCCGCAGCCCGGGCCCGTTCGGGGCCGACGGGGTGGCCGCCATGTACGACACCTACGAGCGGCTGCGGCGGGAACAGCAGCTGATCGACTTCGAGTCCGTGCTCGAGCTCACCGCGGCCATCGTGACCGAGAGCCGGACCGCCGGCGACCAGGTGCGCGGCATGTTCCGGCACTTCGTGGTGGACGAGTTCCAGGACGTCAACCCGCTGCAGAAGCTGCTGCTGGACGCCTGGCTGGGCGGCCGGGACGACCTGTGCGTGGTCGGTGACCCGCAGCAGACGATCTACTCGTTCACCGGCGCCACCCACCAGTACCTGACCCGGTTCGGCACCGAATACCCGAACGCCACCGTGATCCGGCTGGTCCGCGACTACCGGTCCACGCCCCAGGTGGTCAACCTGGCCAACCACCTGACCGGCGCGGGCCGCGCCAGTTCGGTCCGGGCCAGCGCAGATCGGGGAAAACTGGTGGCCCAGCGCCCGTCCGGCCCGGAGCCGGTGCTGGCCGGCTACGGCGACGAGCAGGAGGAAGCCGCCGCCGTGGCCCGGACCATCCAGCAGCTGATCGCGGGCGGGCACCGGGCCCGGGAGATCGCGGTGCTGGTGCGGATCAACGCCATGCTGGAGCGGTTCGAGACCGCGCTGTCCGCGGCCGGGCTGCCCTATCAGGTCCGCGGCACCGAACGGTTCTACGACCGGCCCGAGGTCAAGCAGGCCATCATGCTGCTGCGCGGCGCGGTCCGCGGTGCCGCCGAGGGCGAGGCACCCGGGTCGCTCCCGGCCGAGGTGCGCACGGTCCTGTCCGGCCTCGGCCTGACCCCGGCCGAGCCCGCGGGCGGCGGGACCAGCCGCCAGCGCTGGGAGTCGCTGCGGGCCGTGGCCCAGCTGGCCGACGAGATGGCCGCCGCCCGCCCCGCCGCCACCCTGACCGACTTCGTGACCGACCTGGCCCAGCGGGCCGTGCTCGGCCACGCCCCGGTGCTGGACGGCGTGACGCTGGCCTCGATGCACGCGGCCAAGGGCCTGGAGTGGGACACGGTGATCCTGCCCGGCCTGGTCGAGGGGGTCATGCCGATCGTGTACGCGCGCACCCCGGCCGCCCAGGACGAGGAACGCCGGCTGCTCTACGTGGCCGTCACCCGCGCCCGCGAACGGCTCTACCTGTCCTGGGCCGGCCCCGGACCCGGCGGCTCGGGTGGCCGGGGCGCCGGCGCCCGCGGCGGCGAGCCGTCCCGCTTCCTGGCCGCCCTGCGGTCCGCCCCGACCACGAAGAAGCTGGTGAACCGGACATGAGCAAGCAGCTCGACGCGCTGCTGGACCTGCTCGACCTGGAGCAGATCGAGCTGGACATCTTCCGCGGCCGCAGCCCCGACGAGCGGGTGCAGCGGGTCTTCGGCGGCCAGGTCGCCGGGCAGGCCCTGGTGGCGGCGGGCCGGACCGTGGACCCGGACCGGCCGGTGCACTCGCTGCACGCCTACTTCATCCGCCCCGGCGACCCGGCGGTGCCGCTGGTCTACACGGTGGAACGGGTCCGGGACGGCCGCTCGTTCACCACCCGCCGGGTGTCCGCCATCCAGCACGGCAAGACGATCTTCACGCTGTCCGCGTCGTTCCACCACCCCGAGCCCGGGCCCGAGCACTCCGAGACCATGCCCGAGGTGACGCCGCCGGAGCAGATCGAGCCCACCATCGACCGGATGGAGAAGCTGTTCGGCACCATGCCCGAGCCGTACCGCGACAGCCCCATCGACGTCCGCTACGCCGGCCCGCTGACCTTCGAAGCCGAGCGCGACCCGTCCCTGCGCCGGACCGACAACCTGGTCTGGCTGCGCGTCAACGGCGAACTGCCCGATGATCCCCTGCTGCACGTGTGCCTGATGACCTACGCCTCGGACCTGACCCTGCTCGACTCGGTCCTGCTCGGCCACGGCCTGTCCTGGGCCGACGGCAAGACCAAGGGCGCCAGCCTGGACCACGCCATGTGGTTCCACCGCCCGTTCCGCGCCGACAACTGGCTCCTCTACGCCCAAGAGTCCCCCGTCGCCGCCGGCGCCCGCGGCCTGGCCCGCGGCGAAGTCTTCGACCCCGACGGCCGCCTGGTCTGCTCGGTGGTCCAAGAAGGCCTCATCCGCACCAAGCCCTAACCGCAACCCCCGGCCCCCGCTAAACCCCGAGACCTCGAACGACTCCTTGAACCTCAACAAATATTGAGGTTATTAGCCGCTCAAACTATCGTCATTCGAGCGTCTTCTGGGTGCTTGATTTTTCACCTATCGAGGGTGTTCAGAACGGCCGAAAATTTCCCCAAAAGTCCAGGTCAAAAATAAGTTGCCCGCTGCGAGGGGGCGGTCATAAGCTTCACGCATGCGTCTGGGCCACTAGTCGATACCCCGAAGGGAGGTGCCCAGTGATGACTAAGGATTACGCCGATCTGGCCGTCGTGCAGCAGCACGCCGCGAGCGGCAGTGCACCGCTGAGCGCCGCCCCGCAGGGCATCGGCGCCTTTGGCCTGCCCGTTTCCTGGCTCATGGGGGCCGTGGGCACCAAGCGGCCGCGTAACGCCGACCTTGGCCTGATCCAGGCCAAGTGCGCCGTCGACACGGTCGCGCCGACTGCCACGAAGCCAGGGGACACGACTGTCCACTCCAACTACAAGTACATGACCCGCATTGTCGCCAATGGCGACGGCGGATCGGGTTCGCATCCACCCTTGAGGGAACGACCTCCGGCCTAAGAGCCGGCAGGAACTCCTCAAGGCCGCGGACCCACACACAGGGTCCGCGGCCTTAAGTGTTTTTAGGGCCACGGTCCCTCCGGACGGGCGAGTTTTTCGCACCACGAGGGATGCAGACGAGAGGGGTTGGCTCCGATGCAGTGGCCCAATGCCGCCGCGAGCGCGGACGCAGAGGGATTGATGGCGGGTCCGGCGGATTCCGGGGGAATCCAGCTGGCCGGGATGAACCTGCCCTGCACCGAAGATCCGGAACTGTTCTTCGCCGAATCACCGCAGGACGTCGAGAGCGCCAAGGCGCTCTGCCGTGACTGCGCGGTCCGGCTGGCGTGCCTGACTGGCGCGCTCAAGCGCCGCGAGCCATGGGGCGTGTGGGGCGGAGAACTTGTTCTGCACGGGACGGTCGTGCCGCGCAAGCGGCCCCGGGGCCGTCCCCGTAAGACCGAGGTGGCCGCCTAGGTCCGTGTGGATGGGCTCCACGCGGACCAGCGGCCGGACGACAACGAAGACGTTGAGGGATGCGGACAGCATGTATCTGACCGAGCAAATGGCAACCGAACGACACCGAAGTCTCCTGAGAGAGGCGTCCCGGACACGCCCCGCGCGCCAGTCCCGGGCCCTGCGCCGGGTGGCTCGCCGCGCTGAGCGCGCCGAGCACCGGGCCGACGTGGCCCGCCGGACCGAGGCGCGGCTGCGTGCCGCGCTCCCGGTATGACCCGGGAGGACGCCCCCGAGGCGCCCGCTGGCCGACCGGCCGGCGGGCGCCTCGTTTCATCCTGGCCCAGGCCGCAAGAAGGCTCTGCGTCAGTGACCCGGCATACTGCGGGTTATGGCGTGCGGTCGGTGATGCGCAAGAAATAACCGGCTGGATCGAGGATCCGGAAGTCTGTCAATCCCCATGCGCGACGCTGGAGATCCTCTTCCAGCGGCCATCCGGCCGCCACGACCCGGTCACGCTCCACCACGACGTCATCCACCTCAAGCACCAATTCCACGCCTGTGGGCGGACGCCGTTCAGCAGGCGCAGCCGGAAGCGGCCGCTGGGAGGCCCCGATGTGGACCTCGCCGCGCCTCAGTGCGACGTATGCATCCTTGTCATCGCGCTGGTCTTTTGTAACGCTGAAATTCAGGACCCGGGTGTAGAAGTCGACGATGACATCGAGATTCTGCGGAAATATCTCACACCGCATTGTCATCTTCATCTGAAGATGATCGCACATCCATCCCTGCTTGCGAGCGACCGGCGGAGGGCGCAGAAATGATCATCTCCTAACGGCCGCGATGGGCGCGGTATGCCGGCACCGCGAGGCAGATAGCGGCGTTCTGTGCGCCTCAGTGCCCGCCGCGCGAGCAAGCCGATCTCCGCAGCACTGAGACCGACCGGCGCCGTCACGCCAATGGCCGGAGCGCCCATTTGGATCTCGCGGATCCGCCCGGCAGAAACGTCGATCAGGTCCTGGGTCCCGCATGACACGCTGTCCACCGCTTCCCCCAGGATGGTTGTTCTGAATATAAATCTCCAAACGCCGCGCACCGTCTGACGGCGATTCCACGGTTTCTGGCCAATGGTCAGAACGCGCGCCTCCGTCGCAGGCCAGGCGCTGATGAGGAGGCCAGCTGGTTTGCTTCGCCGCCGGCGGCGAGCCGTGGTTTACCGTCGTCAGCTGTCAGAGGTGGCTGGAATCAGGGGGCACATGTACAGGAAGAGTCTGCCGATACTATGCCGATCAGATTTCCTGGTCTCTTTCCTTCGCCTGCATGAACCTGGAAGTGTGAGTCATCCGAAAGGCTTCATGCTGCCGAACAGTAAGGGGGATGCGGTGCGTACAACGCACTGGGGCTGAATCTTACTTCTTCGTCCTGCGCCAAACCGAGCAAGGGAGAGGCATGTTTAGCACCTGGGGTTGAGCGTACATTTCTGGAACCAATGCCCGGACGGACGCAAGGACACAGAACTGAGCGGTCCGGCTTGCTGAGCGCGGTGATCCGCGGTCGGTCACATGATCGCGGCCACCTCGCGCCACTGGGGCCGTCGCGGCGTGCGAAGTGCTGACATCACAGTCGAGCTGCCATTCCGGTGGCGCCCGGAAGAAGCACGTTATCCGCATCAACACGTGACGCCGGTGCGGGCTGGCCATGCGTATCCTGCGCGACCTCGCCATCAGGCACAACCGATCTGAATGGAGGCATTTCATGCGTGTTATATGGGCCTAGCCCGGCTGGCAGGGTGCGATGGCTCGCGGCCAGTCGGCCGCGAGCCACTTCTTTGACCGGCAGCGAGATGGCGGGCGAATGGAGAGCGTAGCGGCGGCAGACGTCCCGGCGAGGGCGAGGTTTCGCGACGTGTTCGGGCTGGCCGAATACCGTGCCCTGTGGTCGGCGCAGGT
Source organism: uncultured Actinomycetes bacterium (assembly GCA_963828445.1). Classification (GTDB taxonomy): domain Bacteria; phylum Actinomycetota; class Actinomycetes; order Streptosporangiales; family Streptosporangiaceae; genus Bog-532. The sequence goes on along the minus strand of CAWHFP010000005.1, from coordinate 213,953 downwards.
GCTGTCGGTGACCGGCGACCAGCTCGCTCGGGTCGCGCTCACCGTCCTGGTGTACGACCGCACCCGGTCGGCGCTGCTGGCCGCCATCACATTCGCCGCCAGCGTGGTGCCGACGTTCTTCGGCGGCGTAGCGCTGTCCGGCCTTGCCGACCGGTGGCCCCGGCGCCAGGTGATGGTCGGCGCCGACCTGGCCAGCGGCGCGCTCGTGGCCGTCATGGCCCTGCCCGGTGTGCCGCTGGTGCCGCTGATCGTGCTGCTGTTCGTGGTAACTGTGTTCGGCGCGGTGTTTCTCGCAGCCAGGGCGGCGATCTACCCGGACATCCTGAAGGGCGACCGTTACGTTCTCGGCACTGCCGTCACGATGACCACTGTCATGTTCGCTCAGGTTGTCGGGTTCGCTGCCGGCGGGATCGCGGTCGGCTTCCTCGGCGTGCGGCCCTCCCTGGTCGCCGATGCCGCCACGTTCGGGGCCTCGGCGCTGATCACCAGGGCATGGGTGAGAGCCCGGCCGGTACCGCGGCCGGTGGACACACCCTCGTCCCAGCGCCCGGGCCGCGGGCGCGGCCCCGAGCCCAGGCTGGCGGCGGGTGTAGCGGCCGGCCTGCGGCTGACGCTGAGAAACCCCGCGATGCGCACGCCCATGCTTTTCGGCTGGCTGTGCGCGTTCTACGAACTCTTTCAGGGCGTGGCCACGCCGCTGGCCAGGTCGGTGGGCGGCGGCGCGGTGGCGGCCGGTCTGATCCTTGCCGCCTCAGCGTTCGGGACAGCAGCCGGCGCGCTCGGCTTCAGCCGCTTCGTGGACCCGCCCCAGCGGGTGAAGTGGACCGGGCCGCTGGCCGTCGCGGCGTGCGGCTGCCTCGTCATGTTCGCCACCGGGCCCGGGCTGGCCGGTGTACTGGTCATTCTGGCCGTGTCCGGTTGCTTCGGGTGTTATCAGCTGGCGGCCAACGCCTCGTTCGTGCAGGCCACTCCTCCAGGTCGGCGCAGCCAGGCCTTCGGCATCGCGCAGGGCGGCATGAGCCTGAGCCAGGGCGCGGCGATCATCCTGGCGGGTACGGCCGCCGAGCACATCGCCCCGGACACGGTGATCGCGATCGGCGGGGGCGCCGGGGCCCTGTGTGCCCTGGCCGTCGCTTTCAGCGGCCTTCGATCACGCCGGCGTGCGGCTCCTGATGCCCTGAAGTAGCTAGGCCTGGTCGTATTCGTCGGGGAGGCGCATGTTCGGGCCGCCGACGTGCAGGCCGAGCGGAGTTGCGCGTCCCTCGGGTTCTTCCCACGCCTCCTGACGGCCGAGGGCGGTGAGGTCGAGATAGGGGTAGCCGTTATGGAACTCTTCGATGCCTCGGCCGAAGGTGGAGTAGGTGTGGTACACCACGCCGTCGACCATGAGGAACGCACTGATTCCCGGCCAATCACCGCGCATACCCTTTGTCCACGGCTGCCCGGCCTCGGCCATCTGAGCCTCAGTTCGGTAGAAGATCCGCACTGGCGCCATGCGGTCGTCGACGGTGGCGTGGAAGTCATAGTTGAAGTCGCCGCCGGCCGAGGAGTACCAGGGAAACGTCCACCCCATCCGATCGCGGAACGCGGCGATTTTCTTGTACGGCGCCCGGGTCACCGCGACCAGTGTGGTGTTGCGGACATTCAGCTGCCGCACGTTCCCGATGCCGTCAGCGGCCGAGGAGCAGCTGGCGCAGCCCGCGTCGCGCGGATGTTCGCTCCCATCGGCATCGATGTCGTTGATCCACATGAAATGGTGCATCACCAGCTGCGGCCTGCCCTCGAACAACTGGGGCAGGGTGACCGCCCCATCCGGGCCCTCGAACGTGTATGGCTTGTCGATCCGGACCATCGGCAGCCGGCGCCGGGCAGCGTTGACTTCGTTGCGGTGCCGGGTCAGTTCCTTCTCCCGGGACAGCAGTTCCTCCCGGGCGATGAGCCACTCCTCGCGCGACACTACTTCGGGCACATTTCCCACGGGCATCTGCGTCTCCTTCGACAGTTTGCTTGGCCGGCCGGAACTTCAGGACGATTGTGTCCGGCGAATTGACCGGCCCCGCTCCGCAGCCTCGCGTCCCGCTGGTGAAAGCACTGTCGCCAGCTCCTTTCCGGTCATCACCTGAACCAGCCACACAGACTCAGGCCAGTCTCAGCGACCGCAACGGCGCAGCCCAGGCAAACCACCCGGCAAACCATCGGCAATGTCGACGGCTGGAGGCGGATCGGCATAGCAGGATTTCCTCTGACCGCGGGCCGCTGCCGCACCGCCCTCGCGTCCTGAGCCACCCTCGGCAGTTCGCCGGGACAGCGGTATATGGTGGCCAGGATCGGAGAATCATTGGATGGTTTACGTTGCTCTGGTGGTTCGCGAGGTTACGGATGGCTGAGGACCCGAGCGCTTTCGGGACGCGAATACGTTCTTTGCGCCTGCTGGCTGCATTGTCACAAGAAGAGCTGGCTGAGCGATCGGGGGTGAGCGTCCGGACGATTGGGAACCTGGAGCGAGGGCGTGCCCGGAAGCCCTATCGAAGCACGTGTGAAAGGCTTGCCGACGCTCTGGAACTGCGCGGTACTGCGCGGGCTGAGTTCGTCGCCGCTGCGCGGCGCCCGCTCAAGGCCGGGCCCGCCGTCAGCGCGGAGTATGTGGACTCAGTTACCCCCTACGTTGCCAACTGGTCGTTGACGGCGCCGCGGCACCTGCCGGGGTTGGTGTCTTCTTTCGTTGGGCGCCGGGGTGAGCTGGCCGAGCTGTCCCGGATTCTCGGCTCGCGGGGGAGAGACCCGTCCACAGCGATCATCAGCGGGTCTCCGGGGGTAGGTAAGACCGCGCTCGCCGTCCGGTGGGCCCACGATGCCGCGGAGCAGTTCCCGGACGGGCAGATGTACATTGACCTTCGCGGTTATGGTCCGGACTCGCCAGTCAGCCCGGCAGACGCACTGGCCTACCTGTTGGGCGCGCTTGGAGTGGCGGCGCTGAGTATCCCGGATGGAACAGCCGAACGCGCGGCAATCTACCGCGGCTTGCTCGCCGACCGGCAGGTGCTGATAGTGCTCGATAACGCCAGTGGCTCGGCGCAGGTCAGGTCACTGCTGCCGGGCGGTGGCAAATGCGCGGTCGTGGTTACCAGCCGGGATCCGCTGGCCGGATTGGTGGCCCGAGAGGGTGCCTCCCGTCTCGAACTGGACGTGCTTCCCTCCGCGGAAGCGGTTGATCTTCTGCATGACCTGATTGGCGCGCGTGTGACCGATGAGCCGCGGGCGGCGGCGGCTCTGGTCAGCTATTGCTCCCAGCTTCCACTGGCGCTGCGGGTGGCCGCTGAGCTCGCGGTCGCGCATCCCTTGCTGCCGCTGGCCACGCTGGCCGGTCAGCTAGCTGATCTGAGGCATCGAGTGGGCTTGCTGGATGCGGGAGGCGACGAGCACACTGCCGTTCAGAGCGTGCTGTCGTGGTCCTACCGGCAGTTGGAGGCGGCGGTCGCTCGGGCGTTCCGGCTGCTGGGCCATCATCCTGGTGCTGACTTTGACAGCTACGCCGCGGCCGCGCTTACCGGCACGACAGCCGAGGACGCCGGCCAGATGCTGGAAAAGCTGGCCCGGGCCCATCTCCTACAGTCCGCCGGACCGGGCCGGTACGGCATGCATGACCTGCTACGCGCTTACGCCCGCGAGCACGCCACCGGCGGTCGTCAGGACCATGGCGCCACGGAGTCCCCTGACCAGGAAATCCTGGCTGGACTGAGCCGGTTGTTCGAGTATTACCTGCAGACTACTGTCGCCGCCGTGGCGACGCTGTTCGCTGCTCGCGGCTACCACCGGCCGGACGGCCCCTGGACGGGTGACTCCCCAGCTATTGAAACCAATGAGTCAGCGAGCACATGGCTGGGCACGGAACTGGGCAATTTGGTGGCCGCTTCCGTGCAGATGGCAAACGACGACTGGCCCGGCCAGGCCTGTCGCCTGGCCTCCGCGATTTTTCCTTATCTCGAGCATGGCAACCGCGTCGCTGAGGCGATTTCCATTGAGGGCCACGCTTTGCGGGCCTCACGGCGCACGGCGGACAAGATCGCGGAAGCCAGCGCTCTGGACCATCTGGGCTATATGTTCCTGGTGCAGGGACACCACCAGCAGGCCGCCGGACATCTTCGGCAGGCCGCGGCAATGTTCCGGAAGGCCGGCGACCAGTCGCGTGAAGCCACCGCGTTGAGCAGCCTCGCCGTCGTTTCTCGCCGCCTGGGGCACTACCAGTGGGCCGGGGACCAGCAGCGCCGGGCCCTGGCCTTGGCCCGCCAGATCGGGAATCGATACATCGAAGCTCAGGCGTTGATGCGGCTCGGCGCGGTCGACAGGAACCGGCGCAGGTACCAGCAGGCACTTGAGCACACCCAGGAAGCCCTTTACGTCAGTCGCCAGATCGGCGATCCGATGAGTGAGGCCGCGGCGCTGACACGGCTTGCCGTCACCGAGCAGCACCTGGGCCGTTATCAAGATGCGAAAGCGCACCATGAAATGGCGCTCATCTTGTTCCGGCGCGGCGGTGATCTGTCCGGTGAAGCCGAAGCGCGTGACGGACTTGGCGAACTCTCCCTTGCCATGGGCCAGTTTGAGGACGCTGTTGGCCACCATGTGGCCGCGCTCCATCTGGCCGAACAGGTCAGCGACCTGAACGAGCAAGCCCGCGCCCACCATGGCCTGGCCTGCGCGCACCAGGCCATCGGTGACCACACCCGAGCCCGGTCGCACCTCGAGGAGGCGCTCAGGCGCTTTTCAGCGCTAGGCGCTCCTGAAGGCCGTCAGATCCAAGCTCAGCTCAGCGCCGCGCAGTTAGCGGCAACAACACCAGGACCTTAGCCGGTCAGCTGCCGTATTCGTCGTGACGGCGGAACCAGAAGCCGGTCTCGTTACGGCCCAAAGGCGCTCGGTCGAGCCACTGGTACATGGCCCACAGGCCGTCGATGCCGCGCTCATAGGCCGAGTAGGTGTGATAAACGACGCCGTCTTCGAGCACGAACGCGCTCATGCCCGGTCCTTCCTGCCGGTATGTCGGCCAGTCGGTCCCAACGCTGGCACCGAACTGATCCAGATCCGGGGACTCGGCCGAGTCCGGGGTCGGCCACTTGCGAAAGTTGTATTCAACGGATCCGGACTCCCATTCCTGCTTGGTGTGCGAGATGTGGAAGTCGTAGTTGAAATCGCTGCCCAACGACGAGGCCCAGGGGAAAGTCCAGCCCATCCGGTGCTTGTAATCCTGCAGTTTGGTGAGCGGGGCTCTCGACACCGCGCAGAGGGTGACATCGTGGTGGGCCAGATGGACGACGGAGCCATTGAAGCCGTCCGCGATGGCTGAGCAGGTCGGGCATCCGGCCGTGTAGTCGGGCCCGAACATGAAGTGATAGGTGAGCAGCTGCGAGCGTCCGGCGAACAGCTCGGTGAGCGACGCCGATCCTTTCTCGGTCTCGAAGGTGTACTCCTTGTTGACCGGGACCCACGGCAGCTCCCGCCGCTGTCGCGCGAGCTCGTCACTGCGCCGGGTCAGGGCCTTCTCGGCCTCAAGCAGCTCAAGCCGGGCCGCCAGCCATTCTTCACGCGTTCCGGTTTCGTGTGCTGTCATGGTTATCCCCTTGAGCGGCATCAGGCATTACGACATGGTATTTAATCCTGGATGGCCTTCCAGATGACACGTCCGCGCCATGAATCAGCAGCGTAATGGGAAACATGCGCACGGGTCAGGAATTCTTCCCGGCAATCTGCACATGAATTCTTACGGCGCCGGGCCGGCATGCCGTCACATCGACCTTCATTGTTCAGGACATTGATGGATGATGGTTGTGCTATCGCGTGGTTAGCCCTGGCTGCGTACTTTACCGGTGAGTCTGCTGACCAGACTGCCTGGCTATCTACGCGCCTCGTTCCTTACCTTCGGAGTTGCGGTGAAGTCATCCGGTGCGCGGCGGACAGGCCGGGCGGGCTCACGAATAGAGTTGGTGCTGATGCCATGGTGGGGTTACGCATTTTTTCTGATAGCAGTGGTGATCGCAATCTGGGGATTCATTTCGCTGATCGGACTTGGCCGGCAGATCCTCACTCGCGAAACCTACGTAAGCTATCGGACCGCCGAAAACCTTTACGATAACTTCGCTGATTCACCAGCCAGGCAACGTCGATATGCGCGAGAACGCGGTGGTGAGTGGCGTGACGGCACGGACCCGCCGGGCGATCCCGGGGACCGCAGCTGACGGTTCCGCCGTTCCGCGTTTCTGACGTGCTGACATCGAGACCGACCTCAGCTGAGCTGTCACCAACCGCACTGGCGGCCGTGACGACGGACGAACCCGAGGACCCATTCCCCCTGGGCGGCATGGCCGGCCGCCCGGCTCGTGGGTTCGACCCCGGCTAGCCGACCGGCAGCGAGCGCCGTCCCTCGTCCGGCTCATCCAGATAGCCGGGCATCCAGCGCAGCACCTCATCCCGGAACCGGCCCTCGCACTCCAGCTGGCACAGCACGCCGATGCCCGCGGTCGTGACCCGGTGGATGAGCACGTAACTGGGCGGCAGGTTGAACTTGCGGGAGATGTTCGAGGCGTTGAGGTCGGTGACCCGCGCGGCCTCGCCCCGCAGCCACTCCCGGGTGAAGTGGAAGCACTCCGCCTTCGACGGCGCGGCCAGCGGGGCCAGGAACGCCTGCAGCGCCTCCAGGTCGACGTCGATGCCGGGCCGCAGGAAGTTGTTGTCCCGCAGCTCCCGCTCGACCGCTTCGACGTCCGGCTGCTCCTCGCCCATGATGCGCAGCAGCCGGCCGAAGAACGGCGGCAGGCCATCGGGCAGCCGGTCTACGGCACCGAAGTCGAGTACCCCCAGCCGCCCGTCGTCCAGCAGCCGGAAGTTCCCCGGGTGCGGGTCGCCGTGCAGCAACCCGGCCCGGGCCGGGCCCGAGAACAAGAACCGGGCCAGCAGGATCCCGGCCCGGTTCCGCTGCTCCTGGGTGCCGTCGCTGATGATCTTGGACAGCGGCGTGCCGTCCATCCACTGTGACACCAGCACGTGCCGGGTGGCGGAGATCACGTCAGGTACGAAGATGTCCGGGTCGCCGCGGTAGGCGTCGGCGAAGGCCTGCTGGGACTGGGCCTCCAGCTCGTAGTCCAGCTCTTCCGCGACCCGGGTCCGCAGCTCTTCCAGCAGCGGCTTCACGTCCAGGCCCGGTGCCAGCACGCCGAACAACCGGCCGATCCGGGCCAGCTGGTTGAAGTCGCTGATGATCGCGTTGCCCGCGCCGGGATACTGGATCTTGACCGCCACCGACCGGCCGTCCCGCCAGGTGGCCCGGTGCACCTGGCCGATGGACGCGGCCGCCACCGGCCGGTCGTCGAAGTCGGTGAAGTTCTCCCGCCAGGTCTCGCCCAGGTCATCGGTGAGCACCTGGTGTACGGTCCGGGCCGGCAGCGGCGGCGCGGATTCCTGCAGCTTGGTCAGGGTGGCCCGGTAGGGCCCGGCGATTTCCGGCGGCAGCGCGGCCTCGAAGATGGACAGCGCCTGGCCCATCTTCATGGCCCCGCCCTTGAGCTCGCCGAGGACGCGGAAGATCTGCTCGGCCGTGCGCTGCTGGATCTCCTGGGCGACGATTTCGGCGCTGCGGCCGCCGATCCGCTTGCCGAACCCGAGGGCCGCCCGGCCCATGTATCCGATCGGCAGGCCGGCCAGCTTGGCGTTGCGCGTTACCGCGCGTCGAGGTACATCGTCATCACTCACCCTTCCGATTCTGCGTCATCCCGACCAGTTGTAATGACACCCGGGTGCCTTCCCGGCAGGAACAGCGTCCGTGCGGTGGCCAGGACCGGCGCCGCCACTGCCAGTCGGGGACGACCAGTTCCAGGGCGCCGTCGGTCACGGCCCGGCCTGGGCGCCCGGTGTCGACGAACTCCAGGGCCTGGGCCGTGGCCAGCGCGGCCACGCTCGCGGCCAGCACGGTGTCGCAGGCGGGCGGGCCATCCGGCTGGCTGGCCAGCTGGGCCAGGATCAACGGCCAGGCCGGGTCCCGCTCGGCCCGGGCCAGGTCGAGGCAGCGCAGGCAGACCGTCCGGCCCGGCTGGACCAGCGGCCCGACCACGCCCACGCCTTCGCCGCCCACCGCCAGCAGGTGCGGGATCCGGGCCTGCACCAGCCGCCCCGCGGCGGCCGGGTCGACCGGGCCGGCCAGCACGGCCAGGTCGGGCCGTTCCCCTCGGTCGGCGGTTCGCACGTCCGGCGCGACCCGGCCGATGAGCCGGGCCGCCCCGTCGGCCCGGGGCAGCCCGAGGTCGGGCAGGCCCAGCCCGGCCGGGCTCAGGTCCTGGGGCCGGGCCAGCCCGCTGTCCTGACAGGCCACCTGGCTCACGCCCGCCGCGGCCAGCAGCCCGGCGACCGCCGTCCCGATCCGCCCGGCCCCGTGCACCCGGACGAAGGCCAGCCGGCGCCGGGCCAGCGTCCGCGCCCCGCCGTCGGAGTCCCCGTAGGCCAGCGACGCCGCCGCCAGCTCGGTGGTCAGCCGTCCCCGCACCGGCGCGGTCAGCCCGCCCAGCGAGCGGGCCGGAAAGTCGGCCAGCGCGCCCGCGCCGGCCAGCAGGCCGAGTACCCGGTGCACGGTCTTGACCGAGATGCCGGCCTCCTGGGCCGCGGTGATCACCCCGTCCCAGTCCCGGCTCCCGTCCAGCAGCGCGATCACCGGTGCCGCGCCCCGCATCCCGGACAGCGCCACCGCCCGCCGCGGGTCCACCCCGATCTGCAGCGTGTCCCGGTCCCGCCACACGGCCCGCAGCCCCGCCCTCAGCACTGGTCTCATGCCCGCATGGTCACCCGCCCCACCGACAATCCCCCCGCCCCCAGGCACGCCAGTGATTCCAAGCAGCTTCTGTGCCGAAAGAAACTCACCCGAGCCGCCCCAACCGGCCGCGCGCCTCGCGTCCCCGGCCCCCATTTGACTTATGCAGGTAATTACCTGCATATTGGGAGGGTGGTGGACGAAGGAAACGAGGACGCGGTGTTCCGGGCGCTGGGGGATCCGACGCGGCGCGCGCTGCTGGACCGGTTGCGTGAGCGCAACGGGCAGACGCTGGGTGAGCTGTGCGGGCCGCTGGACATGGCCCGGCAGTCGGCGACCCAGCACCTGGGCGTGCTGGAGGCCGCGAACCTCATCACCACGACCCGCCGGGGGCGCGAAAAGCTGCACTACCTGAACCCGGTGCCGCTGTGGGAGATCGAGCGGCGCTGGATCGGGAAGTTCGAGCGCCCGCGGCTGGCCGCGCTGAGCGCGATCAAAGACCAGGCTGAGCAGGAGGAGGAGACCATGGCCGACAGCACCAGCAGGCCGAGTTACGTGTACGTCACCTACATCGAAAGCTCACCCGAACGGGTGTGGCAGGCGCTGACCGACGCCGACCTGACCGCGCAGTTCTGGGGCCACAGCAACGTGTCCGACTGGCAGCCCGGCTCGACCTGGGAGCACGTCCGGGTGGACGGTTCGGGCATCGCCGACGTGGTGGGCACGATCATCGAGTCGGTGCCGCCCGAGCGGCTGGTCCTGACCTTCGACGCGCCGGGCGAGGCACCGGCGGCCGGACCCTCGGTGGTGACCTTCGATATCGAGCGATACCACGACATCGTGCGGCTCACGGTCAGGCACGAGAACCTGGCCGGCCAGGACGCGCTGGAGGCCATCTCGGCGGGTTGGCCCGCGGTGTTCGCCAACCTCAAGTCGCTGCTGGAGACCGGCCACGTCCTGCCCAGCCCACCCTGGGAGATGCACGCCGACCTCCGCGCCGCCCAGCTGGCCCGCAACGACCGCTAGCTCATCGCCAACAGCGAACCCGGATGCGCGGGCAGTCTGAACCGGGACCGCCAGATCGCTATCGCGGGGCACTCGTCCCCCTTCCCCTGACGACGGGTGCCCCTGCCAAAGTGACCAGTACCCGCGCATCCGGGAACCTGCTGGCGACACTAGGAACCCCGGGGGAGGGGCGTCAACACAGCCTGTGGATAACCCTGTGGAAGACGTGGGGAGAGACCGGCGTGTTGCTGGGGAAATCCCGTTCGTCAGCCTGTGGATTAGGCCGCGCGCAATTGTGGGCGCCCGCTGCCAACTGGCCGAACGCCCTCCACCGCTTGTGGAGAAAAGATTTCTGGCCCCGCCGGGGCCGGGGCCGGCCTCAGGACTCCTTCGGCCCGTCGGAACCCTCGGCCTCCGGACCGGTCTCGTCCTTCGGTTCAGTCTCGTCCTTCGGTTCAGTCTCATCCTTCGGGCCGGACTCACCCTCGCCGCCCGCGCCCTCGGCGAGCGAGTCGAGTTCGGAGACGTCCAGTTCCGGCCGCCCGCGCACGAAGCCCTCGGGGTCGTCCAGGTCCTCGGCGGTCGGCATCAGGTCCGGGTGGGCCCAGACCGCGTCCCGGCCCTCCACCCCGCGGGCGTCGGTGAGCCCCTGCCAGATGGTGGCGGCCTCGCGCAGTCGCCGGGGCCGCAGTTCCAGGCCGACCAGGGTGGCCATGGTCCGCTCGGCCGGGCCGCCGGTGGCCCGGCGCCGCCGGATCGCCTCGGCCAGCGCGCTGGCGTGCGGCAGCCGGTCCTTGGCGGCGGCGTCGACCACGGTCGAGACCCAGCCTTCGACCAGAGCCAGGGCGGTCTCCAGCCGGGCCAGGGCCAGCTTCTGGGCCTCGGTGTTCTCGGGCCGGAACAGCTCACCGCCGGCCAGCGCGTCGCGCAGGGCCTCCGGGTTGCTCATGTCGATCTGCGGCATGGCCTCTTCCAGCCGGGACAGGTCGACCGTCATGCCCTTGGCGTAGGCCTCCACCGCGCCGAACAGGTACGCGGTCAGCCAGGGCACGTGCGCGAACAGCCGGTGGTGCGCGGCCTCCCGCAGGGCCAGGTACAGCCGCACCTCACCCGCGTCCATACCCAGGCCTTCACCGAACGCGGCCACCCCCGGCGGCAGCAGGGCCGCGGTGCCCTTGGGCCCGAGCGGCAGCCCGATGTCGAACGACCCGGTGACCTCGCCCGCCAGCTCGGCCACGGCCGCGCCGACCTGGCCGCCGATCATCGCCCCGCCGACCTGCTTCATCATCGCGCCCAGGCCGCCGAAGCCGCCGAGCCCGCCGCCGAAGGCGCCGAACGCCTGCTTGAGCTCCTCGGGTGCGCCTTCCAGCTGCTCCGGGTCGACCTGCATCATGCTGCTCATGCCGTCCACCACGGTGGCGGCGATGGGCTCACAGAGTTTCGACCAGACCGGGAACGTGGCCTCGACCCACTCCGACCGGCTCCAGGCCGCGGTGGTCTTGATCCCGGACGGGAAGGTGGTGGCCTCTTCCAGCCACAGGTCGGCCAGGCGCAGCGCCTCGGTGATCTCGTGCCGCTGGGAGTCCAGCACGCTGGGGTCACCAGCGGCCGCGACCGCGTGCCGGGCCACGTTCTTGGCCAGGTCCCAGTTGACCGGGCCGCCCTGCCAGGACATAAGGTCGGCGAACTGGCGCAGCGCGTCGGCGAACTGCTGGGGATCGCCGAACGGGTTGGCGCCGCCGAACGGGCCGCCAGGCCCGCCGGGACCGGGCGGTTGGCCACCGCCGCCGCCTCCGCTGGGTGGCTGGCCACCGGTTCCTCCGGGGTCCCCCGGCCGCCGCTCAGGGTCGGGCGGGCCGAAGCCGAACGGACGATCAGTCATTTGTCCGTCCTCTCAGGCAGGATGGAAGGGTCATGACGGTCCACGTTATCTCGGAAGCAGCCTAATTTGAGAAACGCACCAGGCCAGGTTCGCCCACGGCGCAGTAGTAGGCGGGCAACGTGACCGCCGAACCGGCCCGGCCGGACACCGACGACGGCCAGGAAACCGAGGGCAAGCACCCGGTGGTCGCGGTGACCGGGGCGGCCCGCGGGGTGGGCCGGGCTCTGATCACCCGGCTGGCCGAGTCCGGCCGGGTCCGCAAGGTGGTCGCCATCGACGACCACCGCGGTGACGTGCGCGGGGTGACCTGGCGGGTGGCCGACGTGCGCGACCCCGCGCTGGCCGGGCGCCTGGCCGGGGTGGACGTGGTGGTGCACACCGACCTGGACCTGGCTCCCGACGCCGAGCACCGGGCCCGGCGGGCGTTCAACGTGCGGGGCGCCCAGACCGTGCTGACCTCGGCCGCGGCCGGCCGGGTGGGCCGGGTGATCCTGGTCACCAGCACGATGGTGTACGGCGCCAAGCCGGACAACCCGGTGCCGCTGGCCGAGGGGACCGCGCTGGCCGCCGACATCGACAGCAGCGTGGCCGGTGACCTGCTCGAGATCGAGGAACTGGCCGACCGCTCGACCCGCGCCCACCCGGGCCTGGAGCTGACCGTGGTCCGGCCCGCGGCCCTGGTCGGCGAGGAGATCGACACCATCGTGACCCGGCACTTCGAAGCGCCGCGGCTGCTGACCGTGAAGGGCTGCGAGCCGCGCTGGCAGTTCTGCCACCTCGACGACCTGGTCTCCGCGCTGGAACTGGCGGTGGCGGGCGACGTGACCGGCCACTTCGCGGTGGGCTGCGACGGCTGGCTGGACCAGGAGCAGGTCTACGAGCTCAGCGGCCTGCGCGGGATCGAGCTGCCCGCCAGCTTGACCTTCGGGACCGCGCAGCGGCTGCACCGGGTCGGGGTCACCCCCGCCCCCGCCGCCGACCTGCGTTACGTGGTCTACCCCTGGGTGGTGGACTGCGCCACGTTGCGCCAGACGGGCTGGCAGCCGGAGTACGGCAACACCGAGGTGCTGGAGTTCCTGCTGGCCGGCCGGGACGGCCGGCACGCGGTGGCGGGCCGTCGCATCACCCGCAAGGAGGCCACGATCACCGCCGCGGGCGCCGCGGCCGGGGCCGGGGCGGTGGTCGGGGCCGCCGCCATCTACCGGGCCGCCCGCCGCCGCCGCAAGGGCGGCGCCTGACCGCCCGGTAGAATCGCCCAGATGAGCACCGTCCGGCTGGTCGCCATCCGCGACACCCCGCTGTCCGTGGACGAGGTCCACCAGGCCGTCCAGCACGACCAGGCGGGCGGGATCGCGCTGTTCGCCGGGGCCGTCCGCGATCACGACCACGGCGACCCGGTCACCGGCCTGAGCTACGAAGCGCACCCGTCGGCCGAAGCCGAACTGCGCCGGGTGGCCGAGGAGGTGGCGGGCAAGTTCCCCGCCCTCGGGGTGGCCGCCGTGCACCGGGTCGGCGATCTGGCCATCGGCGATCTGGCCGTGGTGGTGGCGGTGTCCTGTGCCCACCGGGGCGACGCCTTCGAGGCCTGCCGCATGCTGATCGACGAGCTCAAGGCCACGGTGCCCATCTGGAAGCACCAGCGGCTCGGGGACGGTTCCAGCGAATGGGTCGGTTGCGCGTAGTCTTCCGGTCATGCCCCGCCGCACGCTGACGCTCTGCATCTCGGCCATCGCGGTGATCGTGGCCATCCTCGTCGCAGAACGCATCTCCGTGCCCTACGTCATCCTGGGCCCCGGCCCCACCCTGAACACGCTGGGCAAGGACCAGTCCGGGAAGCCGCTGATCACCATCAGCGGCCGTACCGTGCACCCGACCAGCGGCCACCTCAACATGGTCTCGATCACCTACGAGGGCGGGCCCGGTCACGGGTTCAACGTGTTCACCGCGCTGCGGGCCTGGCTGGACTCCCGCGACGCGGTGGTGCCGGAGAGCGAGATCTTCGCGCCCGGGCAGTCGCAGCAGCAGGTCAGCCAGCAGGACCAGACCGAGATGACCAGCTCGCAGCAGTCCGCCACCGCGGCCGCCCTGAGCCAGCTGCACATCAAGTACCAGGCCATGGCGGGCGTGGTCAGCGTCGAAAAGGGCCTGCCCGCCTACGGCAAGCTCAAGGCCGGGGACGTGATCAAGGCGGTGGACGGGCAGCCGGTCACCAACGCCAGCCAGCTCACCGCGCAGATCAAGGCGCAGGCGGCCCGGCCCATCACCGTCACCGTCCAGCGGAGCGGCCAGACCACCCAGGTCCAGCTCATGGCCAAGAAGGTCGACGGGCGTCCCCTCCTCGGGATCGGGGTCCAGGACCAGTACAAGTTCCCGTTCACGGTCACGATCCAGATCGGCCAGATCGGCGGGCCCAGCGCGGGCATGATGTTCGCGCTCGGCATCATCGACAAGCTCAGCACGGAGAACCTCACCGGCGGCAAGTTCATCGCCGGCACCGGGGAGATCTCGGCCAACGGGGCGGTTTCACCCATCGGCGGCATCCAGCAGAAGATGATCGGGGCCCGGAACGCGGGCGCCACCGTGTTCCTGGCGCCGGCGGGCAACTGCGCCGACACCAAGGGCGCGGTGCCGGCTGGGCTGCGGGTGGTCAAGGTCAGCACGCTGTCCGGGGCCATCTCCGCCCTGCAGCACCTGAAGGCGGGCCAGCCGGTCCCGTCCTGCTGACGGGTAGCCCGCTGACGGGTAGCCCTACGCCCTGGCTACGCCCGGGCGGAAGGGGCCGCAATGATCAGGAACTTTTCCGGGCGCGAGTAAGTTGGTCCGGCGTGGCCCCCCGACCGCAGACGCCGGCCAGCCCGCCGCTGGGCGGCCCGCTGCCGATGGCCCGGTGGATCCGGGTCCTCTGCGGTGTGTTCGCGGCGTTGCTGCTGGTCGCGGCCGCGGTTGTCTGGACCACGACCGACTATCTGTGGTTCCGCAAGCTCGGTTTCGCCGAGGTGTTCCGGGTCAGTTACGGGGTCCGGTGGGCGATGTTCGGCGTGACCGGCGGCTTCGTGGCCCTGGTCACCGGGTTCAGCGCCGGGCTGGCCCGGGCGCTGCGCCCGCTGCTGCCGGACATGCTGGTCGCGTCCGGGCTGGCCCGGGCCCGGACGGCGCTGGACCAGAACTGGGGCCGGGTCCTGGGCGGGACGCTCCTGCTGGCCGGGGCCCTGGCCGGGCTGGCCGGGTCCCGGTCCTGGGCGACCTGGGTGCAGTTCGCGAACCGGACCTCGTTCGGCCGCCGTGATCCCCAGTTCCACCTGGACATCTCGTTCTTCGTGTTCGTCTACCCGTTCCTGCGGCTGGTGCTGGCCTTCCTGTTCGCCGCCGTCCTGCTGGCCCTGGTCGCCGCGGCCGCCGTGCACCTGCTGTACGGGGGGCTGCGGTTCCGGCCCGGCGACACCCAGATCACCCCGGCCGCCCGGGCTCAGCTGTTCGGCCTGCTCGGGTTCCTCGTCCTGCTCAAGGCGGCCGCGTACTGGCTGGACCGGTACGGGATCGAGTTCTCCTCCCACGATGTGATCACCAGCGGTGCCTCCTACACGTCGGTGCACGCGGTGCTGCCGGCCAAGACCGTGCTGGCCGTGATCGCGGCCCTGTGCGCGGGGCTGTTCTTCGCCGCCGCCGCCCGGCACGATCCGCTGCTGCCCGCGGTCGGGCTCGGCCTGCTGGTGCTGTCGGCCATCCTGCTCGGCGGGGTGTACCCGGCCACGGTCGAACAGTTCTCGGTCAAGCCCCACGAACTGGCCCGGGAGACCAGTTACCTGGGCCGGCAGCTGGCCGGCACGCGGGAGGCGTTCGGCCTGACCCAGGTCCGGATCAGCACCTACCCGACCGGCACCGGCCCGGCCCCGCCCGCCAGTGTCCCGGCCCCGCCCAAGCACGCCCACGACCCGGTGCTGACCTCGCTGCAGAGCGGCATACAGCACAGTGTTGGCTTTCAGTTGCCGGCCCGGCTGCGGCACCACGCCCGCTTCTGGCCCGGCCGGCACAAGTACCTGGGCACCCCGCTGGACCGGGTGGCCAAGCTGGCCCCGTTCCTGACCCTGGACGGCAACGTCTACCCGGTGGTGGTGGGCGGTGAGCTCGACTGGGTGGTGGACGGCTACACCACCACCGACCGCTACCCGGCCTCGGCGCGCTTCGACATCACCGCCGCCACCGTGGGCAGTTCGGCCCCGGAGGGCCCGGGCCGCGGTGACGTCAACTACATCCGCGACGCGGTCAAGGCCGTGGTCCAGGCCGATTCCGGCCGGGTCACCCTCTACCAGTGGGACACCACCGACCCGATCCTGCGGACCTGGATGAAGGCGCTGCCGGGGCTGATCGAGCCGCGCCGCGACATGCCCCGGGTGCTCCGGGCCCACCTGCGTTACCCGGTCGACCTGTTCGACCTGCAGCGGGAGGCGCTGGCCAGCTATCACGTGAACACCGCGGCCGCCTTCTACCACGGGCTGCGGGCCTGGACCGTGGTCGGCGGCAAGCCGGTGTCCCTGAACCTGTTTCTGCCCGGGCAGCGGTCGCAGGAGTCCTCCCGCACCGCCTCCTACACTCGCACCGGCAGCACCGCGCTGGCCGCCTTCCTCACCGTGGCCAGCGATCCCTCCCGGCCCGGCTACGGCACGCTCCGGCTGATGGAGATGCCCCCCAGCACCGTCGTGGCCGGGCCGAGCCAGATCCAGGCGGTGTTCCGGCGCGACCCGGTGGCCATCGACGCGGTGGCCCGGCTGCGCCATCGCGGGGTCACGGTGATCCCCGGCCCGCTGGTGAGCCTGCCCGCTGGCCACGGGTTCCTGTACGCCGAGCCGATGTACGTGGCCCGGACCGGGCGGACCCCGACGCTGGGCACCGTGCTGCTCAGCTACGGCGGCCGGGTGGTGACCGGCCGCAACACCCAGGACGCGCTGACCGCCCTGACCCGATCCGGCCTGGGCTAGATGGTCTAGGCCATAGTCTGGCCCTCATGAACGTTACGGACGCGGTCGCGTTCGCGGGTCACCAGGTACACGTGTGCCGCTGGCGCGAAGCAGGCACCCTGCTGCGCTGGCTCGGGCCCGGACCTGCACGGCCTGCGGGTCCTGGACGTGGCGGGCGGTGACGGCTACTGGGCCGGGCAGGCCCGCCGCCGCGGCGCGGACGCGGTGGCCATCGACATCGCCGGGCCGAAACTGCGCCGGGGCGCTCAGCTGGCCCACGCTCCGGCGCTGGTTCTCGGCGACGCCCTGCGGCTGCCCTTTCCTGATGGATCGTTCGACCGGGTGATGTCGATCTGCGCGATCGAGCACTTCGACGACGGCCCCCAGGCCCTCAGCGAGATGGCCCGGGTACTCGCCCCCGGCGGCGAGCTGGTCATGTCGGCCGACACGCTGAGCCGCAAGGCGCAGTGGCCGGACCTGTTCCAGGCCCACGCGAGGCGGTACCACGTCAAGCGGACCTACACCCACGGCGAGCTCACCGAGCTCCTGGCCGACCGCGGCCTGGACGTGGCCGAGTACGCCTACCAGTTCCGTTCGAGCTGGTCAGAACGGCTGTATCTGACCCTGTCGGCGCACGGGGGCAAGGTCGGATTCAACGCCGCCGCCCCGCTGGCCCCGCTGGTGGCCGCGGCCGACCGGGCTACCCGCCAGGACCAGGGCGCGATCGTGCTGATCCGGGCCCGCCGCCGCCCGGATGGCGGCCCGGTGATCAGCGCGGTGAACGGCACGGTGAACAGCGTGGCCCCCTCAGCCGGAGAGGCGGTTACCAGGTGAGTATTGGCGCTGCCCAGCGCTGCGGGAAGGGCGTAGGCTTCGATGCTGACGGGACATCCACAGCGTTGCTGACCTCCCGAACTATGAATACGGCGCTCAGTGCCCGTAGTGGGGTGGAAAGGAGCGGATGCGGCCGTGGCGCCTCGTGTGCTGGTTGACGCGACAGAGGTACCGGCTGACCGCGGTGCGCTCGGCCGTTACGTCGACGGGCTCCTGGTCGCGCTGGGCGCGGTCGACACCGATCTGGCCATCGCCTGCCAGCGGTCCGACGAGGAACGCTACCGGCGCATGATCCCCGACGCCGAGGTCGTCACCGCGCCGCCCACGATCACGCACCGGGCCGCCCGGCTGGCCTGGGAGCAGTCCGGCCTCCCGGTGCTGGCCCAGCAGGTCAACGCGGACGTGATCCACGCGCCGCACTACTCGATGCCGCTGCGCCCGGGCCGGCCGACCGTGGTCACCGTCCACGACCTCACGTTCTTCACCGAGCCCGAGCTGCACAGCCCGGTGGCCTCGGTGTTCTACAAGTCGGCCATCCGCACCGCGGTCCGCCGCGCGGCCCGGCTCATCGTGCCGTCCAAGGCCACCCGCGACGAGCTGGTCCGGGTGCTGGGCGCCGACCCGACCCGGATCGACGTGGCCTACCACGGCGTCGATCACACGTTGTTCCACCGGCCGGACCCCCAGCAGGTCGAGCAGGTGTCCGACCGGCTCGGGCTGCACGGCAAGCCGTACATCGCCTTCCTGGGCGCGCTGGACCCGCGCAAGAACGTGGCCGCGCTGATCAAGGGCTGGGCCGGAGCCGTGGCCGATCTGGACGAGCCGCCCGCGCTGGTGCTGGCGGGCGGCGGCGGCTGGAGCGACGAGGTGGACGCGGCGGTGGCCGCGGTCCCGCCGCACCTGCGCCTGGTCCGGCCCGGGTACCTGCCGTTCTCGATGCTGCCCGGGTTCCTGGGCGGCTCGCTGGTGTACGCCTACCCCAGCCGCGGTGAGGGCTTCGGCCTGCCCGTGCTGGAGGCGATGGCCTGCGGGGCCCCGGTGCTGACCACCCACTGCACGTCCCTGCCCGAGGTCGGCGGGGACGCGGTCGCCTACACCGAACCGGACGCCGACGGCATCGAGGCCGCCCTGCGCGGCATGCTGGCCGACCCGGTGGGCCGCGAGGCGCTGGCCCTGGCCGGACACGCCCGGTCGCTGGAGTTCACCTGGGCCGCCTCGGCCGAGGCACACTTGGCTTGTTACCGGCGCGCCGCCGAGACCGGCGCCGATCAGCAGAGCGCCGTGTGACCCCGGGCCCGCGGGCCCCGGGCCCGCGGGCCCACAGCACTGACCGACGACCGTGAGGCGACCCGTCCATGACGCGTGAACCACTCGAAGCGATCCTGCTGGTCGGGGGGCAGGGGACCCGGCTCCGGCCGCTGACCCTGTCCGCGCCCAAGCCGCTGCTGCCCACGGCCGGCGTGCCCTTCCTGTGCCACCAGTTCGCCCGGGCCGCCGCGGCCGGGATCAGCCACGTGGTGCTGGCCACCTCGTACCGGGCCGAGATGTTCCGCGAGGCCTTCGGGGACGGCCGGGCGCTCGGCTTGTCCATCGACTACGTCTACGAGGAGGTCGCGCTGGGCACCGGCGGCGGCATCCGCAACGCGGCCAGCCTGCTGCGCTCCGGCCCGGACGACCCGGTGGTGATCCTCAACGGTGACGTGCTGTCCGGTCACGACCTGGGCGCCCAGCTGGACGTGCACCGCAAGTTCGACGCGGCCGTCACCCTGCACCTGGTCGAGGTGGACGGACCCGTCCCAGTTCGGCTGCGTGCCGACCGATTCGGCCGGCCGGGTCACCGCGTTCCTGGAGAAGACGCCGGACCCGGTGACCAACCGGATCAACGCCGGCTGCTACGTGTTCAACCGGTCCGTCATCGACGCCATACCGGCCGGCCGGGTGGTGTCGGTGGAGCGCGAGACGTTCCCGGGCCTGATCGCGAGCGGCCAGACCGTGATGGGCTACGTCGAGACCGCCTACTGGCTGGACCTGGGCACCCCGGCCGCGTTCGTGCAGGGCTCCAGCGACCTGGTCCAGGGCACGCTGGCCTCGCCCGCGCTGCCCGGCCCGGCCGGCCCCTACCTGGCCCTGCCCGGGGCGTCCGTGGCCGACGGGGCCAGCGTGGACGGCGGCACCACCGTCGGCGCGGACGCGCAGATCGCCGCCGGAGCCGAGGTGCACGGCAGCGTGCTGTTCGACGGCGCGCGGGTCGGCCCGGGCGCGGTGGTCCGGGACAGCATCCTCGGGGCCGGGTCGCACATTGAGGCCGGAGCCGTGATCGAGGGGGCCGTCATCGGCGACCGGGCCGTGGTCGGCGCGGGCAACGAACTGGCCCGCGGCCTGCGGTTGTGGCCCGGCGTGCGGCTCGAGCCCACGTCCGTCCGGTTCTCCTCCGACGCCTGACGCCTGACATGACCGCCCCGGCGCTTCCCCCCGCCACCCCGGTCCCCGTCCCGCGCCTCATCTCCCACGAGCCCCCCGAGCCACACGAGCCCCCGGATCCCCACGAGTCACAGCAATCACAGGCACCCCGCCAGCCCCCCAAACCGCGCCAGCCTCACGAGGCCCTCACACGCCACTGGCACGCCCCGCACCACATCAGTGTGCGCCTGTCCCTGTCGGTGCACGGCCGCGGCGGCGGCGACCCCACCTACCGGATCGACGGGGCCGGCGCCGTCTGGCGCACCTCCCTGACCCCCGAAGGCCCCGCCACCCTGCGCGTCCTGCCCGAGCAGGGCCGGGACATCGCGGCCGCCGCCTGGGGCCCGGGCGCGGCCTGGCTGCTCGACTCGCTGCCGGACATGCTCGGGGCCACCGACCAGCGCGACGGCTTCGACCCGGCTCCGCATCCGCTGGTGCGCGAGCTGGCCGCCCGCCACACCGGCCTCCGCATCGGACCGCAGCCGCCGCGTCATGGAAGCCCTGGTCCCCGCGATCCTGGAACAGAAGGTGGTCAGCCTCGAAGCCCACCGGGCCTGGCGCATCCTGCTGACCAAGTTCGGTTACCGGGCCCCGGGCCCGGCCCCGCCGGGCATGCGGGTGTTCCCGCCGCCCCGGGTCTGGGCCCGTATCCCGTCCTGGGAGTGGCACCGGGCCGGGGTGGAGCTGGTCCGGGCCCGCACCATCGGCCGGGCCTGCGGCGTGGCCGGCCGCCTGGAGGAGATCGTCACCCTCGACGCGGCCGAGGCCAGCCGGCGCCTGCAACTGCTGCCCGGCATCGGGGTGTGGACCGCGGCCGAGACCATGCAGCGCGCGTTCGGCGACCCGGACGCGGTCTCGGTCGGCGACTACAACCTGCCCAAGCTGGTCGGCTGGGCCCTGGCCGGCCAGCGGGTCGACGACGACGGCATGCTGGCCCTGCTGGCCCCGTTCCCCGGCCACCGCTACCGCGTCACCCGCCTGCTCGAGCTGAGCGGCGCCCGCGCCCCCCGCCGCGGCCCCCGCATGTCCGTCCGCGACTACCGCCACTTCTGATCATTTCCCGTGACCGGCCAGCACCCCGCCGTACTCCGGTTCCCGCTCCGGTAACTGCCACGCTCACACCGCAGCTCCGTCACCGAACGCCCCACGCGCCGCCCCTCCCACAGCAGGCCGGGAACAGGATCGCCACGATCATGGCTGAGCGTGGTGAAGGGCTGTCCCAGCCGCGGCGTAGTGTCGAGCTGGGTGGTCAGCCGACGGCCTGCCCGGCCATCCGGCCACGGACAGGACAAAGGGACGAAGGGATGATGGGTGACGTCTTCCGCTGAGACTCAGCCGGGCATGCGCCGGGCGCTGGCCCGGGCCCGGGACGGCAAGGCCCTGGACGCCGGCGAGGCCGAGATCCTGCTGCAGGCCCGCAACACAGACCTGGACCAGCTGCTCGGCTACGCCAGCCGGACCCGCGACGCGGGCCTGGAAGCGGCCGGCCGTCCCCAGATCATCACCTACTCCAGAAAAGTCTTCATCCCCCTGACCCGCCTGTGCCGGGACCGCTGCGGCTACTGCACGTTCGCCACCGTCCCGCACAAGCTGCACAGCATCTACCTGGAGCCCGACGAGGTCTTGGCCATCGCCAGGCAGGGCGCCGAACTCGGCTGCAAGGAAGCCCTGTTCACCCTGGGCGACCGCCCCGAAGACCGGTGGAAGCAGGCCCGGGAATGGCTGGACGCCCGCGGCTACGACGACACGCTGTCCTACGTCCGGGCCATGGCCATCCGGGTGCTGGAGGAGACCGGGCTGCTGCCGCACCTCAACCCGGGCGTGCTCAGCTGGGCCGACTTCCAGCGGCTGAAGCCGGTGGCGCCGTCCATGGGCATGATGCTGGAGACCACGTCGGCGCGGCTGTTCACCGAGAAGGGCCAGGCCCACTTCGGCAGCCCCGACAAGGACCCGAAGGTCCGGCTGCGGGTGCTGGAGGACGCCGGCCGGGTCAACGTGCCGTTCACGACCGGGATCCTGATCGGCATCGGCGAGACCCTGGCCGAGCGGGCCGAGTCGATCTTCGCCATCCGCCAGGTCGCCCGGGAGTACGCCGGTATCCAGGAAGTCATCGTGCAGAACTTCCGGGCCAAGCCGGACACCAAGATGCGGGGCGTGCCCGACGCCGAGCTGCAGGATCTGGCGGCCACGATCGCCGTGACCCGGCTGGTGCTCGGGCCCAAGGCCCGGGTCCAGGCCCCGCCGAACCTCATTGGTGACGAGTACGGGCTGATCCTGCGGGCCGGCATCGACGACTGGGGCGGGGTGTCCCCGCTGACCCCGGACCACGTGAACCCGGAGCGGCCCTGGCCGCAGATCGACGAGCTGGCCCAGATCACCGCCGACGCCGGGTTCACGCTGCGGGAGCGGCTGACGATCTACCCGCCCTACCTGCGCGAGCCCTGGCTCGACCCGCGCCTGGCCGGTCACGTCCAGGCGCTGGTGGACCCGGCCACGGGCCTGGCCAACGAGGACGCCATGCCGCAGGGACGGCCCTGGCAGGAACCGGACGGCGGCTGGCAGGAGGCGGGCCGGACCGACCTGTTCACCACGATCGACAGCACCGGCCGCACCAACGACCGGCGCGACGACTTCGCCGAGGTCTACGGCGACTGGGACGAGGTCAAGACCCGGCTGGCGGCACCAGCGCCCGCCCCGCTCGACGCCGACGTCAAGGCCGCCCTGCGCCAGGCCGAGAAGGACCCGGCCGCGCTGAGCGACGATCAGGCCCTGGCCCTCCTCGCCGCCGAAGGCCCCGCGCTCGAGGCCCTGACCACGCTGGCCGACAACATCCGGCGGGACGTGATGGGCGACGACATCACCTACGTGGTCAACCGGAACATCAACTTCACCAACGTCTGCTACACCGGCTGCCGGTTCTGCGCGTTCGCCCAGCGGCGCACCGACGCCGACGCCTACACGCTGTCCCTGCAGCAGGTCGGCGACCGGGCCCAGGAGGCCTGGGAGGCGGGCGCGACCGAGGTCTGCATGCAGGGCGGCATCCACCCGGACCTGCCCGGCACGGCCTACTTCGAGATCGCGGCCGAGGTCAAGCGGCGCAGCCCGGACATGCACGTGCACGCGTTCTCACCGATGGAGGTGGTGAACGGCGCGTCCCGCACCGGGCTGCCGGTCCGCGAGTGGCTGACCCGGGCCAAGGAAGCCGGTCTCAGCTCGGTCCCGGGCACGGCCGCGGAGATCCTGGACGACGACGTCCGCTGGATCCTGACCAAGGGCAAGCTGCCGGCCAAGGACTGGATCGAGGTCATCTCCACCGCCCACGAGGTGGGCCTGCCCAGCTCGGCCACGATGATGTACGGGCACGTGGACACGCCCGCGCACTGGGTCGGGCACCTGCGGGTCATCCGCGGCATCCAGGAGCGCACCGGCGGCTTCACCGAGTTCGTGCTGCTGCCGTTCATCCACACCAGCGCCCCGATCTACCTGGCCGGCCTGGCCCGCCCGGGCCCCACCGCCCGCGAGAACCGCGCCGTGCACGCGGTGTCGCGGCTGATGCTGCACGGGGCGATCGACTCGATCCAGTGCTCCTGGGTCAAGCTCGGCGACGACCTGTGCCGCCAGATCCTCACCGGCGGCGCCAACGACATCGGCGGCACGCTGATGGAGGAGACGATCAGCCGGATGGCCGGCGCCGACAACGGCTCGTTCCGCACGATCAGCCAGCTGGCCGAGATGGTCGCGCCCACCGGCCGCCCCATGCGCCAGCGGACCACCCTCTACGGCCAGGTCAGCCAGGAGCGCCTCGACGCCGCCGCGGCCAGCGACGGCGTGTGCGCCTCGATCCGCTCACCCCTCCCGGTCATCGCCACCTGACCGGCTCCCCCCACCAGGAGTTCTTTACCCATATCGAAGGTCGCGGCCTGCGTCCCACTCCGATTCAGAGCGTCAGGGTGAAGTCGTCCGGGTCGCGCGGCGGCCGGGACGCCGGGGCCGACGCCGGGTGCCCGACCCCGACCGCGCCCATGGGCAGCCAGTCGGCCGGGACCCCCATGGCCTGCGCCGCCACCGATTGGCAGAACAGCGTGCTGGAGATCCAGCACGAGCCCAGGCCCTCGGCGGCCAGCCCGACCAGCAGGTTCTCCACCGCGGCCCCCATGGCGACCTCGAACATGGACCGTTCGCAGGCGTTCCGCCGCGCATCCGGGTAGGTGTGGGCCGCGTCCAGGACCAGGCACGGCACCACGATCAGGGGCGCCCGCCGCAGTGGCTCGCCGCGGCGGACCCGGCGGGCGATCTGCTCCTCGGTGAAGCCGTCGCCGCGCAGGTCGGCGATCCAGGCTTCCAGCATGGCGTCGCACAGGCCGTCGCGGGCCGCGGCCGACTCCAGCACCACGAAGCGCCAGGGCGTGCTGTGGTGCGGGGCCGGGGCGGTGATGGCGGCGGCGATGGCCCGCCGGACCGCAGCCGGGCTGACCGGGTCGGGGGTGAAGTCCCGGACCGTGCGGCGGGCCAGCACGACCTCGGCCGCCCCCCACCGGAACATGTCCTCGGCCGGGTTCCGGATCAGCGCGGCGGCCCCGGGGCCGTCCTCGTCGGTGACCAGGTCGGCCAGGCCGCGCACGACCGCGACCGGGATGCCGCGGGCCTTGCCCTTGACCAGGTCGCCGGCGGCCGCGATCTCGTCGGCCACCGCGGCCAGGGTGACCTCCAGCGAGTTGCCGAAGCTGTCCTCGGTCCCGCGGTAGTCGATCATGGGGCGGACCCCGGCCGCGCCGATCGCGGTGTCGGTCTGGCCCACCCGCCAGGCCCGGCCGAGCGTGTCGGTGATGACCACCCCGACCCGGGCCCCGGGCCGGACGCGCAGGGCCTTGCGCAGCCGCCGGGCGGACTCGTCCGGGTCCTCGGGCAGCAGCACCACGGTGCCGGCCGGGGTGTTGGAGGCGTCCACGCCCGCCGCCGCCATGATCAGGCCGTGCCGGGTCTCCACGATCCGGGCGTCGCCGCGCCGGGCCACCACCCGGACCGTCTCGGCGTCGATGGCCGCCTCCCGGTCCTGGGTCACGGTCCGGCCCTCGGCCTTGCTGACGATCTTCGAGGTGACCACCACGATGTCGCCGTCGCGCAGTTCGCCCACCGCGCCGGCCAGCAGCGCGCCCAGGTCCGCGCCCGCCGTGACCTCGGGCAGCCCGGTCACGCCCCGCACCGAAATCTCGTGGCCCCCGCTACCCTCGTGGCCCCCGCCAGCCTCGTGGGCCCCACCAACCTCGTCAACCACACCACCCTCGCGGACCCCATCAGCCTCAGCAGCCCCGCCGGTCGCGTTCCCGCTCATCCGGACAGCTCCGCGGCCAGGTCCAGCGCGGCCCGGGCGATCTCGGCGGTGGCGGCCAGGTCGCGCATGTACAGGGGCAGCACGCGCACCTCGATCCCGGCCAGCGCCGGGTCGGTGGCGGCCTCCTTGTCCTGGTCGTCGACCAGCCAGCCGTTGATCAGGTCCGGCCCGTAGTGCGCGCCGACCGCTACGGCCGAGGTCTCCACGCCGATCGCGGTCAGGCAGGCGTCGGCCATGCCCCGCACCGGGGCGCCGCCGATGATGGGCGAGACCCCGACCACGGTCTTGGCCGCGACCGCGTCGGCGATGCCGGGCACGGCCAGGATCGTGCCCACGCTGACCACCGGGTTGGACGGCGGGAACAGCACCACGTCGGCCGCCTCGATGGCCGCCAGCACGCCGGGGGCGGGCCGGGCGTCGGCCGCCCCGGCGGGCACGATGGTGGCCGCGGGCACCGCCGCGTGCAGCCGGACCCACCACTCCTGGAAGTGCACGTAGTGCCGGCCCTCGCCCTCGTCGACCAGCACGTGGGTCTCGATCTGGTCGTCGGACATGGGCAGCAGCCGGACCCCGGGCTGCCAGCGCTGGCAGAGCACGTCGGTCACGGCCGACAGCGGGTGCCCGTCGTTCAGCAGCTGGGTGCGCACGATGTGGGTGGCGAAGTCCCGGTCCCCGAGGGTGAACCAGTCCGGCCCGGCCCCGTAGGCGGCCAGCTCGTCCCGGATCTCGAAGGTCTCGCCGGCCCGGCCCCAGCCCTGGCTCTCGTTGATGCCGCCGCCGAGCGTGTACATGACGGTGTCCAGGTCGGGGCAGACCCGCAGCCCGTACAGGGTGATGTCGTCGCCGGTGTTCCCGACCACGGTGATGTCCGCGTCCGGTGCCGCGACCTTCAGGCCGCGGAGGAAGCGCGCAGCGCCCACGCCCCCGGCCAGCACGGTGATCCGCATACCTGAAGTGTCCCAGGCTCGCCCCGGTGCCCGAACCGCACCCCGCGCTCCCGGCCACCCAGCAACCCGGGTGCCGGAACCCCGTGACCCGGGGCATCCACCCAGCCCGGGCTCCCGCGACTCCGGGGCTCCGGAACCCCGGGACTCCGGACCCTGGAACCCCGCGATTCCGGCGTCACCCACCCCGGGCGGCCGCAGCCCACCCGAGCCCACAGAAAGCCACGCCGACGCCCATGACCCACCCCCGAGGCCGCGGATTTCTCGCTGTGCGTAGTAATCCCGATGCTGTCTGCTAACGGCCTGGCAACGGACTGGCGGCAATCTTCGGGAACTTATCGGTCACGACAGAACATTAGTGCGGCCAATATCACCTAGCGGGCTTGACTCAACGCAAGACACGCGGGTGTAATTTCACTGTTGTAAGTACCGCGCCCCTTGGGGAGGGGCGTGATCCCGGGGGCCCCCACCAGGGGTAGGAGGTGCGCGTGTCTGAGGTCATCGTCCAACTAGAGGCCGTTCCACTAGAGATCGTTCCGTTGGAGCTTGAGCACGATGGGGAGTGCTCAGACGACGCCGAGGAGCTTGGCTGGCAAGACCGGGCCTTGTGTGCCCAGACCGATCCCGAGGCGTTCTTCCCCGAGAAGGGCGGCTCGACACGGGAGGCCAAGAAGGTCTGCCGCAGCTGCGAGGTCCGGTCCGAGTGCCTGGAGTTCGCGCTGGAGAACGACGAGCGGTTTGGCATCTGGGGCGGTATGTCGGAGCGGGAGCGTCGGCGTCTGAAGCGAGAAGGCATAGAAGCAGAAGCGGTGTGAGCCTGCTCCGCCGGCGCCGGGTCGATGAAGCCTGGGCCGACGGGGCGGCGACGCCGTTCGCGGGCGGGCCGGTTCCGGCTCCGCTTCGTTCAGTCGCCGCTGGCGTAGCCGGGATCGATCGTGTCCGGGTCCAGGCCCAGCAGCTCGGCGACCTCTTCCACCACCACGTCGAAGATCAGCTCGCTCAGCTCGTCTTCGTCCTCGGCCCGGGCCAGCAGCGGGCGCCGGTAGACCACGATCCGTGGCGACCGGGCCCCGGACGGCGCGTTCGGATCGCTCTCGCCGGGGTCGATCCGGGCCAGCGGCACCGGCACCAGGTCATCGCCGCGGATCTCCTCGTCGGGCACTTCCTGGACCGCGAACTCGATGCCGGACAGCTCGGACTCCCAGCGCGGCTCCAGCCGCGCCACCGCGTCCAAGACCAGGTCATCGAACTGCTGCGCGCGGCTGCGGTACAGCGGGACGTCGGTCGGGACGAGCCGCCCCCGCAGGCCGCGGCCATGCCGGTCCCGGCGCCGGACGCGGCGCCGTCCGGCCGCGGAACTCTTCTGTTCGGCCTGCACAGCTACTGAGCGTATCTCCGGCACCGGCCGACCGCGAAGACACGATCGTGAAGAGTGCCCCGGGTGGTGGCGTTACCGACCCCGGCCAGCTACCGTCGACGGGGTGCACCGGGTCCGCGTGCCCGGGACGATCAGGTGAGTGAGGTGGGTCGGTGAGTTCGCGTTGCTGCTCGCGCACCGCATGCAAGCAACCCCCGGTCTACACGCTCACGTACGTCTATCGTGACTCCACCGCGGTACTGGGCCCGCTGGCCGCCTACGTCGAACCGCACTGCTACGACCTCTGCGCCAAGCACGCCGAGCGGCTCACCGTCCCCCGGGGCTGGGACGTGGTCCGGCTGCCCGGGGACCCGGTCCAGAGCAGCGTCGACGACCTCGAGGCGCTGGCCAACGCGGTCCGTGAGGTGTCCCAGCAGCAGCGCCAGCGCCCACCCGGCTCCGAGCCGGTCGGACAGGGCGTGGAGGTCGGCCGGCGCAAGCACCTGCGGATGGTCCGCTCGGCCCCGCCCGAGGCCAAGCCGTCCACCGAGACCGCGGGCCGTCAGCCGACGACCTGACCCCCGGCCCACCCGGTAGGCTCGGGGCTCATGGCGGAGATCTTCAAGGCGTACGACATTCGCGGTGTCGTACCCGACGACCTGGACGAGGGTATGGCCGAGGCGGTCGGGGCCGCCTACGCCCGGCTGACCGGCGCCCGCCAGATCGTCACCGTGCACGACATGCGGACCTCGTCAGCCCCGCTGGCGGCGGCGTTCGCCCGCGGGGTCACCGCCCAGGGCGCCGACGTCATCGCGGCCGGCCTGGGCTCCACCGACATGCTCTACTACGCCAGCGGCGACCTCGGGGTCCCCGGCGCGATGATCACCGCCAGCCACAACCCGGCCCGCTACAACGGCATCAAGCTGTGCCGGGCCGGGGCCAAGCCGGTCGGCCAGCAGACCGGCCTGGCCGAGCTGCAGGAGATGGTGCAGGCCGGGGTGCCGGCCAGCGACGCGGCGCCCGGCCAGGTCGTGGCCCGGGACCTGCTCAGCGGCTACGCCGAGCACCTCAAGAAGCTGGTCGACGTGTCCGGCATCCGGCCGCTGAAGGTCGTGGTCGACGCGGGCAACGGCATGGCCGGGCACACCGTGCCCACCGTGTTCGAGGGCCTGCCCATCGACCTGGTCCCGATGTACTTCGAGCTGGACGGCACGTTCCCGAACCACGAGGCCAACCCGATCGACCCGGAGAACCTGCGTGACCTGCAGCGGAAGGTCACCGAGACCGGGGCCGACCTCGGGCTGGCCTTCGACGGCGACGCCGACCGCTGCTTCGTGGTCGACGAGCGGGGCGAGATCGTGTCCCCGTCGGTGCTGACCGCGCTGATCGCCGCCCGCGAGCTGGCCGGTGAGCCCGGCGCCACCGTCATCCACAACCTGATCACCTCGCGGGCCGTGCCCGAGATCATCACCGAGAACGGCGGGGTCCCGGTGCGGACCCGGGTCGGCCACTCGTTCATCAAGGCCGAGATGGCCCGCACCGGCGCGATCTTCGGCGGCGAGCACTCCGGGCACTTCTACTTCCGCGACTTCTGGTTCGCCGACAGCGGCATGCTGGCCGCGCTGCACGTGCTGGCCGCGCTCGGGCAGCAGGACGGGCCGCTGTCCCAGCTGCTGGCCCGCTACGCCCGTTACAGCGCCAGCGGCGAGATCAACAGCGACGTGGCCGACCAGGCCGGGATCACCGCCCAGGTGCGGATGGCCTACGCCACCCGGCCCGAGGTGACCAGCGACGAGCTGGACGGGCTGACCGTGCAGGCCCCCGACTGGTGGTTCAACCTCCGGCCGTCCAACACCGAGCCGCTGCTGCGGCTCAACGTCGAAGGGGCCGACCAGGCCACCATGGAATCACTGCGCGACGAGGTCCTGGCGATGGTCCGGGGCGCGGGCCGAGAGGGAGACAGAACGTGAAGCTCGACGACTGGCTGCTGGACATCCTGGCCTGCCCCAACTGCCGCGGTGAGCTGCGGCCCGACGACGAGGCCAGCGAGCTGGTCTGCACCGGCGAGTGCGGCTACGCCTACCCGGTCCGCGACGACATCCCGGTCCTGCTGGTGGACGAGGCCCGCAAGCCCGGGGCGGGGGCGTGACCAGCGGCGGAGATCTGACCGGCCTGGACGACGGCGGCCTGGCCGACGAGTTCGCGGCCGACCGGCTGGACGACGAGGGCCTGGTCGAGGCGGCCGACCCCGGCGGCATGCTGCGCCAGGTGGCCTCGTCCGCGGCTCAGGTCCGGACGGCCGTGCGCACCTGCGCCGAGGTCGACCTGTCCCCGGTCACGGCGGCGGGCCGGCCCCGGGCCATCGTGGTGGCCGGCATGGGCGGCTCCGGCATCGCCGGTGACATCCTGGCCACGCTGGTCGGCTCGGCCGCGTCGACGCAGATCGTCACCACGCACGACTATCAGCTCCCGGGCTGGGTCGGCGCCGCCGACCTGGTGGTGGCGGTGTCGTGTTCCGGCTCCACCGAGGAGACGCTGGCCGCCGCCACCGAAGCGGCCCGCCGCGGCTGCCATCTGCTCGGGGTGGGTGCGGCCGGGTCGCCCCTGGAGGCCATCGCCACCCAGGCCCGCGCGCCGTTCGTGCCGGTGACCTCGGCCGGGATGCCC
Source organism: uncultured Actinomycetes bacterium (assembly GCA_963828445.1). GTDB lineage: Bacteria > Actinomycetota > Actinomycetes > Streptosporangiales > Streptosporangiaceae > Bog-532. The sequence goes on along the minus strand of CAWHFP010000005.1, from coordinate 183,726 downwards.
CGGTCGACCCTGTGGGCGCTGGCCATCCCGCTGGTTGTCGTGGCCGAGCAGGCCGGCCTCATCGAGGTCGGCGCGGAGGTGTACGAGCAGACCGCGGCCACCCTGGAGGAGCTGGCGTTCCAGTGCCGCCCGAGCAGCGAGTCGTTCGTCAACCCGGGTAAGTCGCTGGCCCTGGACCTGATGGGCACGCTGCCGATGATCTGGGGCAGCTCGCCGCTGGCGGCGGTGGCCGCCCGCCGGTTCGCGGCCCAGCTCAACGAGAACGCCAAGTACCCCGGCATCGCCGGGGAACTGCCGGAGGCCAACCACAACCAGGTGGTGGCGTTCGACGGGCCGTACGCGCCCGCCCGTGCGCTGGACGCCGCGTCCGGTTACCCGCTCCGGCTGGTGCTGCTGGCCGACCCGTCCGAGCACCCGCAGGTGGCCCGGCGGCGGGCGGCCTCGGCCGAGCTGGCCACCGAGCGTGGTGTCCGCGTCACCGAGCTGACCATGACCGGTGAGCACCCGCTGCTGCGGTTCGCCAGTGTGGTGCCGCTCATCGATTACGCCACCGTTTACCTGGGCATTGCCTCCGGTGTGGACCCGACCCCGATCCACGTCATTCAGGAGCTGAAGGAGCGGATCTCCTAGGCTCCGTCCGGGAAGGAAGCCGGCATCAAGATTCACGATCCGTCGCGCGAACCCCGCGCGGCGACCGCGACCGCGAAACCCGATGGGCCGCCCGGCCCGCCTGCCCAGAACCAGCCGGCCCCGAAGAAGAAGCGGTCCGGCAGCATGCTCGCGGTCCTGGCCGCGCTGGCCGCCAACGTCGGGATCGCGATCGCCAAGCTGGTCGCGTTCCTGATCACCGGCTCAGCCTCGCTGCTGGCCGAGTTCGTGCACTCGCTGGCCGACTGCAGCGACCAGGTCCTGCTGCTGGTCGGCCGGAACCGGGCCGACCGGGCCGAGACCGAGGAGCACCCGTTCGGGTTCGGCCGCGAACGCTACCTGTACGGCTTTCTGGTGTCGGTGGTGCTGTTCGCGGTGGGCGGCGCGTACTCCATCTACGACGGCGTCCACAAGATCATCAAGCCCGAGCCGCTGACCACTCCGTGGATCGCATTCGGCGTGCTGGGCCTGTCGTTCATCCTTGAGGCCTCCTCGCTGCGGGTATCGGTCAAGGAGGCCAACAAGCTCCGGCACCGCCGCAGCTGGTTCACCTTCATCCGGCGGATCAAGGAGCCGGACCTGATCGTGACCCTGCTGGAGGACACCGCCGCCCTGCTCGGCCTGGTGTTCGCCTTCGCCGGGGTCGGCCTGTCCGAGCTCACCGGCAACGAGGCCTGGGACGGCGGCGGCTCGGTGGCCATCGGCGTACTGCTGGCCGGCGTGGCCATCGTGGTCGCCCGGGAGACCCAGAGCCTGCTCATCGGCGAGGCCGCCAGCGACGAGGCCGAGCGCACGATCGTGCAGGCCCTGGAGGACGGTCCCGAGCTGGAACGGGTCATCCACCTGCGCACGGTCCACCTGAGCCCGGACTCGCTGATGATCGCGGCCAAGGTCGCGATCCGGGCCGGTGACACCGGGGAGAACATCGTGCGCGGCATCGACGCCGCCGAGAGCCGGGTCCGCAAGGCCCTGCCCATGGCCCACGTCATCTACCTCGAGCCCGACGTCTACCGCGAGTCCAAGGCCGACGAGACCGACCCGGCCATCCGCACCGTGCACCGCGCCAACGGCGAGTACACCGGCCCCGACTACCCGCGCGGCACCGGCCCGCTACCCCAGCAGCTTCCCCAAGAAGGCAGTGCTCCCTAGGCTCGGCTCCTTGGGCTCGCTCGCCGTCGCTCGTCAGCCCCGTAGCGCCCCGTCCGCGGATGAGGTCCGGGCGGGCCGGCCCAGCAGGCGCAGGGCCCGCTCCTGCTCGAAGTCCAGCGCCCGGCCCGGCTGTTCGGGCAGGCGGCCCAGGCGGCGGCTGAGGTCGGCCACGGCGGCCCGCGCCCCTGGTTCGGACAGCACCCGCAGGCCGAACGCCAGGGCCGCCGGGCTGATCTGATAGCGCCGTTCCAGCTGCAGGGCGGCGTTCACCGCGTGCAGGTCGGCCTCGGTGAACTGACGGTGCCGGGGGCCACGGCCCGGGCCGTGGCCGGTGCCACGGATCCGGGGCAGCAGCCCCAGGTCCTCCCGGTAGCGGAGCATCCGGGGCGACATACCGAGCCTCCGGGCTGCCTCTGAGATGCGCATAATCGCAAAGCTTACATTCTTTTGTTAAATACAGGCCCAGAACCGTGCGCCGGACCTCCCGCGTCCCATACCGTCGATACCGTGCGTTGGCGCCGGGCACCGGCCGCCACCCGAGCAAGACGAAATAACGAGGAGAGTGCATTGTCCACCGGACCGCTTCAGTACAAGGTTGCTGATCTGTCGCTGGCTGACTTCGGCCGCAAGGAGATCACCCTGGCCGAGCACGAGATGCCCGGCCTGATGGCGACCCGCGCCGAGTACGCGGCCAAGCAGCCGCTGCGCGGGGCGCGGATCACCGGCTCGCTGCACATGACCATCCAGACCGCCGTGCTCATCGAGACCCTGGCCGCGCTGGGCGCCGAGGTCCGGTGGGCCAGCTGCAACATCTTCTCCACCCAGGACCACGCGGCCGCCGCGATCGTGGTCGGCCCCGACGGCACCCCCGAGGACCCCAAGGGCATCCCGGTCTTCGCCTGGAAGGGCGAGACCCTGGAGGAGTACTGGTGGTGCACCAACCAGGCCCTGACCTGGCCGGGCCATGACGGCCCGAACATGCTGCTGGACGACGGCGGGGACGCCACCCTGCTGGTGCACAAGGGCGCCGAGTACGAGCGGGCGGGCGGCGTGCCGTCAGCGGCCGAGGACGACCCGGACGAGTGGAAGGTCATCCTCGACCTGCTGCGCGAGTCGCTGGCCAGCAGCCCGGACCGGTGGACCAAGGTGGGCCAGGAGATCATCGGCGTCACCGAGGAGACCACCACCGGCGTGCACCGGCTGTACGAGATGTCCCGTGACGGCGCGCTGCTGTTCCCGGCCATCAACGTCAACGACTCGGTCACCAAGTCCAAGTTCGACAACAAGTACGGCTGCCGCCACTCGCTGATCGACGGCATCAACCGCGGCACCGACGTGCTGATCGGCGGCAAGGTGGCCGTGGTCTGCGGCTACGGCGACGTGGGCAAGGGCTGCTCGGAGTCCCTGCGCGGTCAGGGCGCCCGGGTCATCGTGACCGAGATCGACCCGATCTGCGCGCTGCAGGCGGCCATGGACGGCTACCAGGTGGCCACGCTCGAGGACGTGGTCGACAGCGCCGACATCTTCGTCACCACCACCGGCAACAAGGACATCATCATGGCCGGGCACATGGCCAAGATGAAGCACCAGGCCATCGTGGGCAACATCGGCCACTTCGACAACGAGATCGACATGGCCGGCCTGATGAAGACCCCGGGCATCAAGCGGGTCAACATCAAGCCGCAGGTCGACGAGTGGGTGTTCCCGGACGGCCACGCGGTGATCGTGCTGTCCGAGGGGCGGCTGCTCAACCTGGGCAACGCCACCGGGCACCCGAGCTTCGTCATGTCCAACAGCTTCACCAACCAGGTCATGGCCCAGATCGAGCTGTTCACCCGGACCGACCAGTACCCGGTCGGCGTCTACGTGCTGCCCAAGCACCTGGACGAGAAGGTGGCCCGGCTGCACCTGGACGCGCTCGGGGTCAAGCTGACCACGCTGAGCAAGGAGCAGGCCGACTACATCGGGGTTCCGGTCGACGGCCCGTACAAGAGCGACCAGTACCGGTACTGACCGGATGACCAACGCCAAGGCTGCCGGGCCGCGTACGCCGCGGCCCGGCAGCCGGTCCCGGCCCCGGGCGGCGGTCCGGCCCGCCCCCGGCCTGGACGGGCCCTACGAGTACGAGGCGGCCGGGCTCGGTGACATCGCCGACCCGCTGCTGGCCGATTCGGGCAGCGCCCGGATCGAGTGGGCCGAGCGGGCCATGCCCGTGCTGGCCCAGTTGCAGGCGCGGTTCACGGCCGAGCAGCCGTTCGCGGGGCTGGCCGTGGCCGCCTGCCTGAACGTGACGGCCGAGACCGCGATCCTGGTCCGCGCGCTGCGCGCGGGCGGGGCCAGCGTGTCGCTGGCCGCGTCGAACCCGCTGTCCACCCAGGACGACGTGGCCGCCGCCCTGGCCACCCGGCACGGCATCGCGGTCTTCGCCCGGGCCGGCGTGGACCGGCCCGCCTACTACCGGCACATCGAGCAGGCCCTGACCGGCGCCCCCGACCTGGTCGTGGACGACGGCTGCGACCTGGTCAACACGCTGCACACCCAGCATCCCGAGTTGCTGCCGGGGGTGCGTGGCGGCTGCGAGTCCACCACCACCGGCGTGATCCGGCTGCGCCGGATGGCGGCCGAGGGGGCGCTGCGGTTCCCGGTCGTCGCGGCCAACGACACCGCGACCCGGCGGCTGGTGGACAGCACGTTCGGCACCGGGCAGTCGGTCCTGGACGGCGTCCTGCGCGCCACCAACACCCTGCTGGCGGGCAAGACCGTGGTGGTGGCCGGGTTCGGCCCCTCCGGCCGGGGCGTGGCCGACCGGGCCCGCGGCCTGGGCGCCGAGGTCATCGTGACCGAGATCGACCCGGTGCGGGCGCTGGACGCGGTGCTGCGCGGCTTCCGGGTCCTGCCCATGGCCGAGGCGGCCCGGGCCGGTCACCTGTTCATCACCGTGACCGGCTCGACCGAGGTCATCGGGGCCGAGCACCTGGCCGTGATGCGGGACGGGGCCATCCTGGCCAACGCCGGCCACTTCGACGTGGAGATCGACGTCCGGGCCCTGGCCGACCTGGCCGTGGCCGTGCGCCGCGACCTGCGGCCGCACGTGGACTCGTTCGAGCTGGCGGACGGCCGGCGCCTGCTGCTGCTGGCCGAGGGCCGCGTGGTCAACCTGGTCGCCGCCGAGGGGCACCCGGCCCAGGCCATGGACCTGTCCTTCGGCGTCCAGGCGCTGGCCCTGGCCTGGCTGGCGGGTCACGCCGACCAGCTTCCGCCCGCCGTGCACGAGGTCCCCGAGGCCCTCGACGCCGAGGCGGCCCGGCTGGAACTGGCCGCCATCGGCACCCAGCTCGACACGCTCACCCCGGCCCAGGCCGCCTACCGCGAATCCTGGCGCCTCGGCTCCTGATCCGCGCTACGCCCGCCGGCGCCGGATCAGCCCGACCGCCAGCACGCCGAGCAGGATGGCCACCAGCAGCTCGGCCCCGCCCTGGGCCGACTGGAACAGCAGGTACCGGCCTCCGGGCTGGTAGCTGACCCAGAAGTTGTCGTGCAGCCGGGCCATCAGGCCCGCGTGGTACGGCAGCCGCACGGCCGCGGCCTGGCTGAGGTGACGCCCGTCCGGGCCGGTGTACCAGCCCTGATCGAGAAAGCTGCCGATCGGCCCGGGCACCCGGGGCCGGGCCGCCTCGTGCAGGTTGACCAGGCTGCCAGGCCCGGTCGAGATCCCGACCGAGGCCTGCTGGCCCAGGGCCGGGTCCGGGGTCTGCCGCAGCCCGAGACCCAGCAGCCAGTAGTGCAGCCGGTTGTAGGTGGCGACCAGGAACGTGATGGCGGCCGCCGCCGTCACCGCCATGGCCGGGACCGGGCGCCGGATCACCACCCCGGCCAGCAGGCCGAACGCGAAGAACAGCCCGGCCAGGGCGGCCAGGGTGAGCGGCGAGCTGTTGAACAGGGCCGGGTACCAGCGGTCGAAGTCCAGCGACCGGGCCACGACCGGGCCGGCCGACCACTGGACCAGCCAGCCGATGATCGCCGCCGCGACCAGCACCGCCAGCCCGAGGAGCAGAATCTTGGTCAGGACCTGACGGGTCCGCCCGGCCCCCTGGACCCAGGCGAAGTGCGAGGTGCCGTCGGCGTACTCCCGGGCCAGCAGCGGCGCCCCGGCGAACATCCCGATCACCACCGGCACCAGCGGCAGCAGGAGCTGGAGGTAGCCCTGGTAGCTCTGGATCCAGCCGAAGCCGAACGGCCGCAGCGGCGCCCGGCACTGCGCGGTCATCACCGCGTTGACCGGGCACCCGGCCCGCAGCGCACCGTCGTTGAGCTGGTGGATGCGCAGCCCGGCCACGATCACCGCCGCGGCCACCGCGGCCAGGAACAGCCCGAGGCCGAGCAGGGTCGCGCGGTGCTGGCGCCACGTGGCCCAGGTCAGCCGGCGCAGCCAGGATCCGTCCGAGGTCCGGGCGAAGGCGGCGGGGAGGTCGGTGAACGTCATGACGGCCTACGCATTCCGGCGCCGGACCAGCCATATGGCCAGCGCGCCGAGGAGCAGGGCCAGCACCAGCTCGGCGCCGCCCTGGACGGACTGGAACAGCCAGTACCGGCTGACCGGCTGGTAGCTGACCCAGAACGTGTCGTGCAGCCGGGTCAGCTGGCCCGGGTGCTGCAGCACCCGCGTCAGCGCGGCCCCGCGCAGCGGGTGCCCGTGGGCGTCGGCGTACCAGCCCTGGTCCAGCCACCGGACCGGCGTGCCCGAGCGCGTACTCGGTCCGGCCGACCGGGTAGTGCAGGCTGAACCGCCCGCCGGGGTGGCCCGGGTTGGCGATCCGGGCCGTCCACGTGCTGGCCCCGAGGGCCGGGTCGGTCGCCCGGCGCGCGCCGAAGCCCAGCATCCAGTAGTACAGCCGGTCGTAGCCGAACTGGGCGGGCACGATGAGCGCCGCCGCGGTCGCGACCATGGCCGGGACCACCCGCCGGGTCACCGCGCCGGCCAGCACGCCGGCCGCGTAGCTGGCCAGCGCGGTGGTCGCCCCGGTGACGGCGGTGGCGCCGAAGACGACCGGGACCCAGCCCAGGCTGAACTGCGCTTCCTGGCCGGGTACGGGTCTGCTGGCCCACCAGGTCACCCAGCCCACCAGCGCCGTCGCGACCAGCACGGCCAGCCCGAGCAGGACCAGTTTGGTCGCGGTCTGCCGGGCCCGGCCCACATCCTGCGTCCAGGCGAACCGGAACGTGCCCGCCGAGTACTCCCGGGCCAGCAACGGCGCGCCCAGGAACAGCCCGATGGCCAGCGGGACCAGGAGCCCAGGTAGAAGGCCGGGATCCGACGAGGAGGATAGCCGCGTGGCCTGGCACGGGATCGACTCGTGGACCAGGTGGCAGTTCCCGGCCGGGTCGGAAATGGTGCCCTGCGACCACAGGCCGTCCAGCACCCCGCACCCCGCCACCACGGCCAGGAACGCGGCCAGCCCGAGCAGGGTGGCGCGGTGCTGGCGCCAGCTGACCCAGGCCAGCCGGGCCAGCGCCGATGGCGGCCGCCCGCCCTCGACGCGGTCGGCGCCGGACGCCGCGGCCAGGGTGGTCACGGGGTCGCCCCGGTGAACTGGGTCGGGTGCATGGCCCCCGGGCCGGGCAGGGCCGAGGCGGACGGCTCCCGCAGGTAGCCCAGCACCAGCTCCTCCAGCGTCACCGGGTGCGGCTGCCAGCCGTCGGGCGCGGCGGCCGGGGGCCGGAACCGGGCCAGCACGTGGGCCTGGTCCCGGGCCTGCAGGCCGTGCACCACCTCGAACGCCGGTCCCAGCTGGCCCACCTCGTCGGCCGGGCCGGTCAGCGTCCGGTGCGTGGCCAGCAGGTCGCCGACCTCCCCGGCCACCTGCACCCGGCCGCCGGCCAGCAGGACCAGGTAGTCGGCCACCCGCTCCAGCTCGGTCAGCGCGTGCGAGGAGAACAGCACCGAGATGCCGTCTTCGGCCACCGTCTCCATCACCGAGGCCAGGAACTGGTGCCGGGCCAGCGGGTCCAGCGGGGCCAGCGGCTCGTCCAGTACCAGCAGCTCGGGCCGCCGGGCCAGCGCGATGGTCAGCGCCACCTGGGCCTGCTGGCCCCCGGACAGCTTGCCGACCTTCCGCTTCAGCGGGATGTCCAGCGCGGCCAGCCGCCGGTCGGCCCGGGCCTGGTCCCAGCGCGGGTTCAGGTTCCGGGCCAGGTGCACCATGTCCCGGACCGGCAGGTTCCGGTACAGCGGCGCGTTCTGGGCCACGAACGCCACCCGTTCCAGCGCTTCCGGTGACCCGGCCGGCCGCCCGCCCAGCACCCGGACGTCCCCTTCGGTCGGCCGGACCAGCCCGACGGCCAGGTGCAGCAGGGTGGACTTGCCCGCCCCGTTCGGCCCGACCAGCGCGACGACCTGCCCGGCCGGAATGGCCAGGGAGCAGTTGCGCAGGGCCCAGGTCCGGCCGAAACGGTGGCCGAGCCCGGTGGTCTCGATGATGTTCATGCCGTCTCCCGCCGTTGGCCCGCCACCCGATCCGGCCCGGTGGTCGGCCCGAGGAGCCGCGCGGCGCCCCGGCGGCCGCGCGACGCTCATGGAAATCCCGCAGGGCCGCGGTGAACAGCGCGGTCATGCCGTCCGCGTCCAGGCCCACCTGGTCGGCGGTGCCCAGCCAGGTCAGCAGGCTCTTGCGCAGCCCGGTCAGCTCGGCCAGCGGCACCACGCTGGGGGCCGTCTGCACGAACGTGCCCTGGCCGGGCCGGCCGGCCGCGATGCCGCGGTGCTCCAGCTCCCGGTAGGCCTTGAGCACGGTGTTGGGGTTGATGGCCAGCGACCCCACCACGTCCTTGACCCGCGGCAACTGGTCGCCCTGGGCCAGGTAGCCGAGCTGCAGGGCCTGTTCCACCTGCTGGACCAGCTGCAGGTAGGTCGGGACCCCCGAGCCGGAGTCGAGCCGGAACGAGATCCGGCTTACCCCCTTATCTATCTCCATAGTTAAACGGTAGAGCGGCGACCCGAAAAGGGCAAGGGGGTACCCACCACGGTCGTTCCGGACCCGCGGGTGGCGGGCTTAGGGAAGCCGCCAGTCGACCGGGGCGCCGCCCTGCTTCTCCAGCAGCTCGTTGGCCCGGCTGAACGGGTGCGACCCGAAGAAGCCGCGGTCGGCCGAGTACGGGCTGGGGTGGGCCGACTCGATCTTCGGCACGTCCGGCATGAGCGGGGCCAGGTTCTGCGCGTCCCGGCCCCACAAGATGGCCACCAGCGGCCCGCCCCGCGCGGCCAGCGCCCGGATGGCCTGGTCGGTGACCTTCTCCCAGCCCTTGCCCCGGTGCGAGCCCGGCTTGCGCGGCTGCACGGTGAGGACCCGGTTCAGCAGCAGCACCCCGTGCTCGGTCCAGGGGGTCAGGTCGCCGTTCGACGGCTCCGGGAAGCCCAGGTCGTCGCGGTACTCGGTGAAGATGTTGACCAGGCTGGGCGGCAGCCGCTTGACCGTGGGCGCCACCGAGAAGCTGAGCCCGATCGGGTTCCCCGGGGTGGGATAGGGGTCCTGCCCCACGATCAGCACCCGGACGTCGTTGAACGGCTGTTTGAAGGCGCGCAGCACGTTCTCGCCCGCGGGCAGGTACGTGCGCCCGGCCGCGACCTCGGCCCGCAGGAAGTCGCCCATCTCCTTGATCTGCCCGGCCACCGGCTCCAGCGCCTGGGCCCAGCCGTCCTCCATCGCACCGTCTGCCATGGCTGGAGACTCTACCGTGCTGGCCTCGGGGGCCGATGCCCCCCAGACCCCCCGACGCGGGCTCCGCCCGCAAGATCAGGCAGGCGGTATAAACCCGCCCCTGCCAGGCGGCTCCGGCCCGGGTGACGCCGGCGCGGGCGGCGGCGGAGGCGGCGCGGACGGCGGGGGAGGAGGTGGCGCCGGCGCCCGGTTCATTCTGGCCAGCTCACGCGACCGACGTTCAACCAGAACGGCGGACAGGAAGGCGGCGGCCGGCGTGCCGTACGGCGGCGGCGGTGAGACGAGGGTGGCCACCTGCGCGGCGATCCGCCGGCCGAATTCCTCGCGAGCCGGCGGGGACAGCTCCCAGTACCGGCTCAGGTAGCTGCGGGCCATGGCGGCGGTGTCGTCGGGCAGCCGCGACAGCTCGGCCGACGCCGCCCAGGCCGCCAGCGGCGGCGGCATGGTGATCGCCGTCCCGGGCGCGGCCCGCAGCCGCTCCTGGATCACGAACGTGCCCGCGAACAGGTCGCCGAGCCGCTTGCCCTTGGCCGACAGCAGCGACGTGATCAGGGCCGGCGCGCCGGCCAGGGCCCAGATCTCGATCACCCCGGCCAGGGCCCGGACCAGAGCCTGGCGGAACCGTTCCGGCCCGCCGTCGTCGCCGACCACCCGCAGCCCCAGGGCCAGCTTGCCCAGCGTCTTGCCCCGGCTGAGCGTCTCGAACACGGTGGGGTAGCCGACGATGACCCCGATGGTCACGACCAGCCCGATCGCGGCCACCGACGCGTCGTCCAGCCCGCCCGCCTGGGCCAGGCCCACCGCGAACAACAGCACGGCCAGCAGCACGACCTGGACGGCCAGGTCGATGATGATGGCCAGCAGGCGGCTCGGGAACCGGGCCACCGGCACCTCGAGGACCACGGCCTCGCCGGTGACGACGCTTTCCATGGCCCGCAATCTAACCGGTATGGGCACGTTAGTCTCCTGCCCGTGGACATCGATGCCTTCGAGACCGCGCACCGGGCGCAGTGGCAGCGCCTGGACACGCTGGTCCGCCGGCGTCGCCGGCTGTCCGGCCCGGAGGTCGACGAGCTGGTCGACCTCTACCAGCGCACCACCACCGACCTGTCGTCGGTGCGCTCGGCCGGTCACGACCCGGTGCTGGCCGCCCAGCTGTCCACCCGGGTGGCCCGGGCCCGCAGCGCCATCACCGGGTCCCACACCCCGTCCTGGAGCGTGGTCACCCGCTTCCTGGTCATCGGCTTCCCGGCCGCCGCCTACCGGGCCCGCTGGTGGTGGCTGGCCTCGGCGCTGGGTTCGATCGTGCTGGGGGTCATCGTGGCCTGGTGGATCGCCCGCTCGCCGGGTGTCCAGACCCGGCTGCTGCCGTCGGCCCAGGCCCGCCAGCTGGTCAACTCCGAGTTCCGCGGCTACTACTCCCAGTACGCCGCCTCGTCGTTCGCGGCCAAGGTCTGGACCAACAACGCCTGGGTGGCCGCCGAGGCCCTGATCTCCGGCATCCTGCTCGGCATCCCCACCGTGTTCGTCCTGATCGAGAACGCCGTCAACGCCGGGCTCGACGCCGGCTTCATGATCGGCTACGGCAAGGGCGGGCTGTTCTTCTCGCTGATCCTCCCGCACGGCCTGCTGGAACTGTCGGCGGTGTTCCTGGCCGCCGCGGCCGGCCTGCGCCTGGGCTGGACCATCATCGACCCCGGCGACCGGACCCGGGCCGTGGCCCTGGCCGAAGAGGGCCGCTCGACCGTGACCATCGCCCTCGGCCTGATCGGCGTGCTCCTGGTCTCCGGCATCATCGAAGCCTTCGTGACCCCGGCCCCCTGGCCCACCTGGGCCCGCATCACCATCGGCGCCGTCGCCGAGCTGGCCTTCCTGACCTACGTCCTCCTCCTGGGCCGCCGCGCCGTCCAGGCCGGCCACACCCCCGACATCGACACCCCGCCCGACACCCTCCCCGTCACCACCTGACCCTCCCACCCCTTATTTACCGTGACCGGCCCGCCCCGGCCGTACTCCGGTTCCCCCTCCGGCGCCGCCCCGCTCACCCGCCCCGACCGTAACCACCCCGGCCCGCCGCGAGGCGATCCGACCGCGGGCTGAGCGTCCTTATGGCCTGGACGCCCCGCCTCGCCGTGACCCGTCCCGCCCCGCCCCCGAGCATGGGCCGCGGCGCGGCTGCGTCCCCTGAAGCACCTTTGACCCCCATGGTCCGGTGGACTCAGCTCTCCCGGCCCCGCCAGCCCCAATCCGGGCCTGGTCCGGGCGGCGAGCTGGCCACCCGGTGCCGGGCCCCTGGCCGTCCCAGCCGCCCCGCAAGCCCGGGTCGCCTCAGCCGCCGCCCGCGGAGCCCGGGCCGCCGTCAGAGCCGGCCGGCCGCCTTCAGGGCCAGGTAGGCGTCGGCCAGGGCCGGGGGGAGGCGGTCGGGCGGGGCGTCGACCACGACCACCCCGCGCCGCTGCAGTTCGGCCGAGATCCGGGCCCGGCCGGCCCGGGCCCGTTCGGCCGCGGCCGCGGCGTAGACGGCGGGGGCCGAGCCGCGGCCGGCGGCCAGCGCGTCCACCCGCGGGTCGGCCACCGCCCCCAGCAGCAGTTGGTGCCGGGCGGCCAGGACCGGCAGGTGCGGCCGCAGGTTCGCCTCGACCGCGGCCGGGTTGAGGTCGGTGAGCAGCACGACCAGGCTGCGCTGGCGGGCCTGGGCCAGGACCGCGCTGGCCAGGGCGGCGCCATCGGGCTCGATCAGCTCGGCCTCCAGCGGGGCCATCGCGTCGGTGACGGCGGCCAGCACCGCCGAACGCCCCACCCCGGACACCCGGGCCCGGACCCGGCGGTCGATGGCGATGAGGTCCAGCCGGTCCCCGGCCCGGGCCGCCAGCGCGGTCAGCAACTGGACCGCGTCCATGGCCGCGTCCAGCCGCGGCGCGTCGCCGACCCGGCCGGCCATGGTCCGCCCGGTGTCCAGGACGACCAGGATGCGCCGGTCGCGTTCCGGCCGCCAGGTCCGGACCAGCACGTCGGAGTGGCGGGCGGTGCCGCGCCAGTCGATGGAGCGGACGTCGTCGCCGATCACGTACTCGCGCAGCGAGTCGAACTCGCTGCCCTGGCCGCGCAGCAGCGACCGGTGCTGGCCGTCCAGTTCGCGCAGCCGGGACAGCTTCTCGGGCAGGTGGCGACGGCTGCGGAACGGCGGCAGCGCCCGCACCGTCCACGGCACGGCCAGCCGTCCCTGCCGCGCGGCCAGCCCCAGTGGGCCGAACGACCGCACCACCACGCACACCGACGACGCGTCGCCCCGCCGGGTCGGGGTCAGGGAGGTCTCGACGGCGGCGGCCCCACCGGGCGGGACCGCCAGCCGGGCTCGGCGCGGCGACGCGCCCGCGCTGGGCGGCCAGGCGTCGCGCAGCACGGCCCGCAGCGGCCGGGACGCGGTGTGGCTGACGGTCAGGGTCAGCCGGGCGGTCTCACCCAGCCGGACCTTGGTGTCGCCGCGCCGGGACACCCGCACGGCCCGGACCGGGACCGCCAGCAGCAGGTCGGCGAGCACCCCGGCCAGCAGCAGGCCCTCCACCAGCACCAGCCCGGTCACCGAGCGCAGGGCCAGCACCACCAGCGTCCCGGCCAGGGCCAGCGCGGCCGTCCGGCCGGTCAGGGCCACCGGGTCGCCTAGCGGGGCACGGGCACGGCGCCGAGCACGCCGTCCAGCACACCGTCGGGGGAGGCGCCTTCGAGTTCGGCTTCGGGCCGGAGCTGGATCCGGTGCCGCAGGGTCGGCCGGGCCAGCGCCTTCACATCGTCGGGGGTGACGTAGTCCCGGCCCGCCAGCCAGGCCCAGGCCCGGCTGGTGCTCAGCAGGGCGGTCGCGCCGCGCGGGGAGGCGCCCAGCCGCAGCGACGGCGACTGCCGGGTGGCCCGGCACAGATCCACGATGTAGGCGGTGACCTCGGGCCCCACCCGGACGGTTTGCACCGCCTTGGTCGCCTGGTCCAGGTCGGTGGCCCCGGCCACCGGGCGCAGGCCGGCCGCGGTCAGGTCGCGGGGGCTGAACCCGCCGGCGTGCCGGGCCAGCAGGTTGATCTCCTCGTCGCGACCGGGCACCGGCACGGTCAGCTTCATCAGGAACCGGTCGAGCTGGGCTTCGGGCAGCGGGTAGGTGCCCTCGTACTCGACCGGGTTCTGGGTCGCCGCGACCAGGAACGGGCTGGGCAGTGGCCGGGGCACGCCGTCCACCGACACCTGCCGCTCCTCCATCGCCTCCAGCAGCGCGGCCTGGGTCTTGGGCGGGGTCCGGTTGATCTCGTCGGCCAGCAGCAGGTTGGTGAACACCGGGCCGGCCCGGAATTCGAACTCGGCCGTCTTGGCGTCATAGACCAGTGACCCGGTCACGTCGCCCGGCATCAGGTCCGGGGTGAACTGGACCCGCCGGTTCTCCAGCGCCAGCGCCGTGCCCAGCGACCGGACCAGCAGCGTCTTGGCCACGCCGGGCACGCCTTCGAGCAGCACGTGGCCCTGGCAGAGCAGGGCGATGATCAGCCCGGTCACGGCCTGATCCTGGCCGACCACGGCCTTGGCGATCTCGCTCCGTACCGCGCCCAGCACCTCCCGGGGATCGGTGGTCACCGGCTCCGCACCTCTGCCTCCAGCGTGTCCAGGTCGTCGGCCAGCGCGGTCAGCGCCGGGTCGCTGGCGGGCGCCGGGCCGGCCAGCAGGTTCATGATCTCGTCCGCGGTCCGCCCGGTGCGCGCGGCCGCCTGCGCGGCCAGGGTGGTGTCGCTGGCCGTCGCGGCCAGGCCGAGCAGACGAATTATCCGGTCCCGGGCCGCCTGCCGCAGCGCCGCCGCGGCCTGGTCCCGGGCCGCGCGGGCCTGGTACAGCCGGCCGTGGCCTTCGGTGGTCTCGGCGGCCCGCACCACCACCGGCAGCCGTTCCGCCACCACCGGGCCCAGCCGCCGTCCCCGCCACAGCGCCGCCAGCACGGCCGCGATGGCCAGCTGGAGCAGGACCAGCCAGGCGGCGGCCGGCACCACGCTGACGAACGAGGCGCGCCCGCCGGTCCCGATCGATCCGGGCCGCGGCAAGCTGGGCACCAGCCAGACGATCTGGGCCCGGCCGAGCAGGTTGAGGTCCAGGGCCGCGTTGCCCTGCGCGGCCAGGTACTGGTTGGCCAGGGGGATGCCGGTGCCGAGCACGGTGATGGTCCGGCCGCCCGCGGTGTACTGGACCAGCGACGGCTGATTCGGGCCCGGGTAACACCGGAAGGCGCCGGCCGCGGTGGTGCGCAGGGCCAGGCCGCCGGCCTGCACGCTCCCGGCCCGCTGGGCCGCGGGCAGGGCACAGCCCGGTGGCTGCGTCTGGACCTCGGGAGTGTTCGTCTCGCTCACCCGCGGGGCCAGGACGGCCAGGGTGGCGGCGTCGGGCGCGACCAGGAACCGATTGCCGGGGGCCCGGGCCAGCGTCTTCAGCTGGCTCGGGGTGAGCAGTTGCGGGGTGGTGACCAGCAGCGTCACCGGCCGCCCCGCCGTCGGGGTGCCGGCGCGGGCCGCGGCCACGGCGGCCGTGGCCGAGCTGACCCGGGTGATGGTCGCGCCCCGCTCGCTGAGCAGCTGAGCCAGGGCGTGGGCCCCGTCGGGACGGGCGTCACCGGGATCGAGGTACCCGTTGGTGCCCCCGGTCGGCTGGACCAGCCCGACGATGATGCCGCCCAGCAGGATGATCCCGATGATCACGGCCGGCCCCCGCCACCGCCGCCAGCCACCCGGGGCCCGGCCTGCCTCAGTAACCCCAGGCGCTCACTCCAGCCTCGGCAGCCTCGGCGACCATGCCCGTCACGCGGGCACCACCGACGAGGGGGTGGACGTGGGGGAGGTGGCCTGCAGAGCCGTGTCCAGGTCGCGCAGTCGCTCGTACCCGGCCCGGCTCCCGGGCTGCCCTCCGTAACAGACGTCATCGAACGACCGGGCCGCCCCCGCCAGCGCCCGCGCGTGCCCGGGCATCAGCCGCCCGGCCTGAGCCGCGAACTCGTCGGCGGTGCGACCCGGATCGGGCACCAGCACCCCGCGCTCCTCAAGATCTGAAGCGATCGCCCGCAGAGCTTCGATCATCGCATTTCGAAGGTCACCTGCCGCCGCGTAATCAGCCGCGCGGGCCCGCCGATCGCGGGCCGACAGGGCGGTACCGCCCGCCAGCGGCCCCGCGCGGCGGCGCCGGGACCGGCGCACCGGGCCGAACCGGGTCAGCACGACCGCGGCCAGCACCACCACCAGCGCCGCCACCGCCACCAGCGCCCACCAGCCACCCGGGACCACGTTGTTGCCGGTGGTGAACAGCCACGTCAAAAGCCGCTCGACCGAGCTGAGCAGCCACGACCAGAACGACTGGTGCGGGTGGTACACACCCTTGGCCAGCTCCTGCTCGGCCAGCCGCTGGGCGGCCCGGCGGCCGATCATCGCGTCATCGCCGAGACGGGCGCCAGACCGTGGCGAACTCGTCGCCGGGCGTCCCGGCGCCGGCGCCGCTGCCGTCGGTGGCGGTGCGCAGCGCCATGTCCAGGCCTTCCTTGCGCATCCGCAGGTCGACGTAGAGCAGCACGTAGACGCCGGCCTGCAGCGCGCCGGTCACGGTGCGGGCCACGATCATGCCGACCGTGCCGATGATCACCGCCAGCAGCGGCGGGTGCAGCGGCGTGCCCGCGTGGGAGGTGATCATGCCGGCCGGGATGCTGAACGGCAGCTGCAAGATCGCGCCGGTGATGGCCACGATCAGCCCGGCCAGCAGGCTGATGCCGAACACTCGCCACCAGCTCCCGCGGACCAGCCGCCAGGACCGGGCCAGCGCCCGCACGGGCCCGGCCCGCTCCAGCACGACCACCTGGTTGACCAGCAGGAACGAGGTCCAGAGCCACACGGTGAGGCAGAGCACGATGATGCCGACGATGATGAAGTAGCCGCCGAGCACGGCGCCGTTGGCGTTCAGCCCGGTCCCGAAGAAGACCCCGAGCCCGGCGTAGACGGCCCACATGACCACGATGAGCCCGAGGAGCAGGACCATGGCCCCGAGCATGGCGGGCAGCCGGGGGAGGGTCTGGCGCCAGGCCTGGCCGATGGTGACCCGGTCACCGAGCACGGACCGGCCGATGACCACGGTCAGCATGCCGGTCAGGAGCTGGCTGGCCACGATCAGGATGAGGTAGGTCACCAGCAGCCCGACCAGCTGGTGACCGAAGCTGTTCAGCTGGTGGTTCAGCTCGGCCTGGCTCTGCGCCTGGTTGCGGCTGAACCGGGAGAACGCGCTGAAGCCGCCGACCGCGCTGGGCTCGGCGATGGCGGCCGCGATCCCGTAGATCGTCATGACCATCGCGCCCAGGCCCAGCGTGGCCCGGGGATTGCGCCGCACCGCGGTGAACGCGCCGTCCAGGATCTCGCTCACGTTGATCGGCCGCAGCGGAATGACACCAGGCTTGGGCGCGGGCGGCCGCCCGTACGGCCCGTACCCGTACTGCCCCTGCTGCCCGTACGGCCCGGGCGCCCCGTAGGGTCCCGGCGGCCCATAAGGCCCCGGCGGCCCATAAGGCCCCGGCTGGCCGTAAGGCCCCGGCTGGCCCATAAGGCCCCGGCTGCCCGTCGGACCCGGGCTGGCCATAAGCCAGCCCCGGGCGGTCCGTAGGGTCCCGGCTGCCCGTACGGGACCCCGGCCCGGAGGTGGCCAGGTAGGACCCCGGCTCCGGGTCTGGCCATAAGCCCCCGGCCCGGGTTGCCCGTGGGCTCCCGGGCCAGGCGGAGCCCCGTCCGGTCCCGGAAACCCGCCAGCCCCGCCAGCCCCAGCTGCCCCGCCAGCCCCAGCTGCCCCGCCAGACTCAGGAGACACTGGGGGCTCGGTGAAACCGGTGGAGGGCTGGCCGTCCGCGGGCGGGAACCACGGCTTGGTCTGATCTCCGCCGGGAGCGGGCTGGTCAGCCCGCTCCGGGTCGCTCGATCCGCGGTCTTCGGCCACTGCGGCGGTCCTTACTGTTGCCCCCATCGGTGCGGACCATACTGGCACGCGACCGGTTCACCCGGTATGCCCGAACCGCAGAACGACACCCGGCCTTCGCGCTATGGCCTCCCCATGCCCGATCACGTGGAACTATAGGGCCATGAAAGGACGTGTGCTGGTCGTCGACGACGACGCGGCCCTGGCCGAGATGCTGGGGATCGTGCTTCGTGGCGAAGGCTTCGAGCCAACCTTTGTCTCGGACGGGGACAAGGCGCTGGACGCATTCCGTGAGTCCCGCCCGGATCTGGTCCTGCTGGACCTGATGCTGCCGGGGACCGACGGGATCGACGTCTGCCGCCAGATCCGGGTCGAGTCGGGGATTCCCATTGTCATGCTGACCGCCAAGACCGACACGGTTGACGTCGTGCTCGGTCTTGAGTCGGGCGCGGATGACTACCTGGTCAAGCCGTTCAAGTCCAAGGAACTGGTGGCCCGCATCCGGGCCCGGCTCCGCCGGACGGACGAGCCCGCGCCGGAGATGCTGCAGATCGGAGACATCAGCATCGACGTGGCTGGCCACTCGGTCAAGCGCAACGGCGAGGCGCTGAACCTCACTCCGCTGGAGTTCGACCTCTTGGTGGCGCTGGCCCGCAAGCCGCGCCAGGTCTTCACCCGCGAGGTCCTGCTCGAACAGGTCTGGGGCTACCGCCACGCCGCCGACACCCGGCTGGTCAACGTGCACGTACAGCGGCTCCGGGCCAAGATCGAGCGGGACCCGGAGCGGCCGGAGATCGTGGTCACCGTGCGCGGTGTGGGGTACAAGGCCGGCCCGGCCTGACCCCGGGGCCCGTCCGCGGGCCTGGCGCACACCACCGGCCGGCCCTGGGGCCAGCCGGTGATCACGGCTGCCTGATCGAACCCTGTCCGGCTCACACTGCTGGCTGAACCCGAAGGGACGGCTTATGCTGCTCCCGATGAGCGATCGTGGGGGTGACTGCGCCTAGTACCGCGGCCGAACAGCAGGGCCGTAGCGAGCCGGGTGCCGGTGGCGCGGCCCAGGGCTCAGGCGCGCCCGGAGCCGGGAACAAGCCCGGCCAGAACGGCAAGAACCCCAAGAACGACAAGAACGCCAAAGCCAAGAGCAAGCCCAGGAAGAAGAAGCGCCGCGGCTGGTACAAGATCGTCCGGCAGTCGCGGCCGGTCCGGGAGGTCGGGAAGCGGCTGCCGGGGCGGGCCAAGCGGCTGCTCAAGGCGGGACGCAAGTGGCAGCGGGAGCGGGCCGAGGACCTGCGCTTCCGCTGGCGCCGTTCGCTCCAGTTGCGGGTGGTCACCACCACCCTGGCCTTGTCGGCGCTGGTCATCGCGGTGCTCGGGTTCTTCCTGACCCAGCAGATCGCCGACGGGCTGCTGCTGAACAAGGAGAAGTCGGCCACCGCCCAGGTGTCGCAGGGCCTGACCGTGGCCGAGAGCTCTCCCAACCTGGACAAGAAGCCGACCTCGACCGCCATCGCCAACCAGTTCCTGTACCCGACGGCCCAGGAACTCCAGGACGCCAGCGGCAACAACAGCAGCTACGACGTGGTCATCGAGGTCCACGTCCGCAAGGGCACGACCTACAGCAAGGGCGTCGCGGGCGGGGTGGACCCCGGCAGCATCCCGGCCGCGCTGGCCGCCAGCGTGCGAGCCGAGCAGGTAAACGAGGACTCCAGCAGGGTCTTCTACGCGCCCACGATGATCGTGTCCACCGTGGGCCGCGGCAGCCAGCCGGGTCTGGCCGTCGGCGCCCCCCTGGGCAACTACTACCAGCTGTACTACCTGTTTCCCATGACGCAGGAGCAGCAGACCCTGCAGCTGGTCCAGCGCGTGCTGGTGGGGGCCGGGCTGGCCCTGATCGTGCTGCTGGCCCTGATCGCCTCGCTGGTCACCCGCTGGGTGGTGATCCCGGTCCGGCACGCCGCTCAGGCCGCCCAGCGGCTGTCGGCGGGCCGGCTCGGCGAGCGGATGCGGGTCCGCGGTGCCGACGACCTGGCCGCCCTGGCCACGTCGTTCAACGACATGGCGGCCAGCCTGCAGGAGAAGCTGCGTGAGCTGGAAGAGCTGTCCCAGCTCCAGCGCCAGTTCGTGTCCGACGTGTCGCACGAGCTGCGCACCCCGCTGACCACGATCAAGATGGCCGCCGACGTGCTGCTGGAGGCCAAGGACTCGTTCGACCCGGCCGGAGCCCGGTCGGCCGAGCTGCTCCAGGGCCAGCTGGACCGGTTCCAGTCCCTGCTCGAGGACCTGCTGGAGATCAGCCGGTACGACGCCAACGCGGCCACCCTGGACCCGGACGCGGTCGACATCAGCGACATCGCCCGCCGCGCCGCCGACGACGCCCAGCAACTGGCCGAGCGGCGCGGCGGCCGGATCGAATTCCGGTTGCCCGCCGAGCCCTGCATGGCCGACGCCGACCGCCGCCGGATCGAGCGCATCCTGCGTAACCTGCTGGTCAACGCGGTCGAACACGGCGAGGGACACGACGTCATCGTGACCGTGGCCGCGGACCGGGACGCGGTGGCGGTGGCCGTGCGGGACCACGGCGTCGGGCTCAAGCCCGGCCAGGACCAGCTGGTCTTCGACCGGTTCTGGCGGGCCGACCCGGCCCGGGCCCGGACCACCGGCGGCACCGGCCTGGGCCTGGCCATCGCGCTGGAGGACGCTCAGCTGCACGGCGGCTGGCTGCAAGCGTGGGGCATGCCCGGCAAGGGATCGGTGTTCCGGCTGACGATCCCGCGCAAGTCAGGGCAGAAGCTGGTCGGATCACCGCTGCCGCTGGTGCCCGACGACACCGACACCATCACCGCGCTGGGCGAGATCCTGCCCGGGGTGGGTCGAGTGGGTGGAGGTACCGCGGGCCGGGTGGGCGGAGGCGCCCCCGGCTCCATCGGCGGGCCCATGGGCGGCACCGGGGTGGGCTCGCTTGGCTAGGACTTCCCGGCGGCCCCGGACGGCCGGCCTGGCCGCGCTGATCACCGTGCTCGCGGTGCTGGTGACGGGCTGCGTCACCGTGCCCACCAGCGGCCACGTCCAGTCCGTGAACGTCACCCAGACCAACGCCGGCAACGGCCAGTACTACCTGCAGACGATCCCGGTGTCCCCGGGCCAGAACTGGACGCCGGAGCAGATCGTGTCCGGCTTCCTGGCCGCCAACGCCAGCTTCGCCAACAACCACGCGGTGGCCCGGCAGTACCTGACCCGGTACGCCAGCCAGCAGTGGCAACCCGGGCTGGCCGTCACCGTGTACAGCCAGATCAGCCAGGCCCAGCGGCTACCCGCCGAGGCTGGCCAGTCGCGTCAGACCGCGGGCACCGGCACCATCACCGTCGAAGTCAGCGGCACGGTCCTGGGCAGCCTGTCCGGCAGCGGACAGTACTCGATCTCCTCGCACAGCAAGGACACCGGCCAGAAGTTCACGCTGGTCCAGCAGAAGAACAAACAGTGGCGCATCTCCTACCTGCCTCCTCAGGTGCTGCTCACCCAGTCCGATTTCGTGCACGTCTACCAGCCGCGCAACATCTACTTCTTCGACCCGGCCATGCAGACGCTGGTGCCGGACCCGGTGTACGTCCCCGAGGAGGCCACCCCGGCCGTCCTGGTCCACCAGCTCATCGACGACCTGATTCCCCCGCACGCGCCGTCGGGCTGGCTGGCCGGCGCGGCGCGGACCGCGTTCCCGAAGAACACCAAACTGCTCGGCGTGTCCCTGGACGGCGGCACCGCGGTGGTGAACCTGGGCGGCGCGGCCGCCGACGCCGGCGAGGACGCTGTCCGCCAGATGTCGGCCCAGTTGCTGTGGACGCTGGCCGGATCGAGCAGCGACGAGCCGGCCATCCAGTCGGTCGAGGTGGAGCTGGCCGGCGGCCCGTGGAGCGTTGGCCAGGACAACCCGGTGCAGCAGATCGGCTCCTACAGCAGCTACGTGCCGTCGGCGGCGGCCCACGCCAGCTTCTACTACCTCGACAGCCACGGCGCGGTCCGGTCGCAGTCCGGGTCGGCCCAGGCCAACGCGCCCCAGGGGGCGCTGGTGGCGGGCCAGGCCGGTACCGGCAACATCACCCTGACCCAGATCGCGGTGTCGCCGGACGGCCGGTACGTGGCCGGGCTGGGGCCGGGCGGCGCCCTGTACACCGGGTCGCTGGACAAGAAGGGCACGCTGACGCTCCGGTCCACCGGTAACTTCGGCTCGCTGAGCTGGGACCGGCGCGACGACCTGTGGGTCACCGGGGACGGCCGGATCTGGATGGTGCCGACCCAGAATGGGCCGCCCGTCCCGGTCAGCGCCGCGTTGCCCGCCGGGGACAAGGCGACCGCCCTCAAGGTCGCCCCGGACGGCGTGCGCTGCGTCATCCTGGCCGGCGGCCAGGACGGCGCCCGGCTGCTGATGGCCGCGATCGTCCATTCGGGCCAGCAGGCCTCCATCGGGGAACCGGTCCCGATCAGCGCCGACAACCTCAACTTCACCACGATGACCTGGTACGACGCCGACCACGTGATTGCCCTGCGGGAGTCCGGCGGCCACCCGGTGCTGGACGAGGTGTCGGTCAACGGCGAGAACATCACCGCGTTCCCGGCCACCGCCGGGATCACCTCGATCACCGCCGACGGCGCGGCCAACCCGCTGGTGGCCGGGCTGTCCAGCGGCCAGCTGACCACGCTGGCCACTCCGCCGAACGGCCTGTGGAGCGGCGTGGTCGCCTCCGGCCGGGCTCCCGTCTACCCGGGTTAGCAGGCTCCGCCTCGGTGACCGCCCCGCCACCCCCAGCCACCTCCGGCCCACGGCCCCGGGCCATCCGGACTCTGCGGCGTGTCGGTTTCCTGGTCGTTACGGGAACTCCACCGGTCCGTTATGCGAACTCAAACGCCGAAAGGCAACTTCCCGTAATCGGCCAGTTACATTTGGTCTAATTTCTCCTACTGACAATCGGGCCGGATACGGCTACCGTTCACGTCATGGCACCCGTCCGGGTCCGTGGTTGCGCCAGGCAGGACCCCCTGAGCTCGTCTCCGGGGATGCGCCCGTCCTGGCTAGCCGATGCCAGCCGCAGGCTAAACGGCCCACGTAAGGCGACTTCTCGTCGACCGATCACGGTGCGGCTTAGAAGTAAGTCCTGCCCCGCCAGCGGACACAGGGTCTGCTGGGCCGGGAGAAGAGCAGTAGTGGCCACAGAGATGCCGCGAACCTCTCAGCAGGCGGATGTGGGGACGAAGACCAGGTCGGCCGGGCGGGTGCCGCAAGAAATCGCCTACCGAGGGGATCGCCATGGACATTGTTTTCAGGAGCCGGCGCACTAACATCCCCGAGCGCTTCCGTCTGCACGCGGAAGGCAAGCTCGCCAAAATAGGAAAGCTGGATCACAAGGCGATCCGGATTGACGTGGAGGTCACGCAGGAGCGCAACCCGCGGCAGTCCAAGGGCCGGGAGCGGGTCGAGCTGACCATCCGTTCCCGTGGCCCGGTCGTCCGGGCCGAAGCAGCCGCGGACGACCGCTACACCGCGCTCGACCTGGCCTTCGCCAAGCTGGAGAACCGGCTCCGCCGGACCGGCGACCGCCGCAAGGACGCCCGCCACGGTGACCGCGAGGTGGTGCGGTCCGGAGCGGTGGCGGCCGGCAGCACCACCGTGGCCGAACCCGTGCCACCCGACCCGGTCGGACCACCGGAGCCACTGGCCGACGCCGCCCCGGTCCCGGCCGCCGCTGGCAACGGACACCGGCCCGCCGGGGTCCAGGACGGCCCGGACGGGGAGGAGACCACCACCGCTCATCTGGTGCCCATCCAGATGGAAGGCGACTGCCCGGTGGTGGTCCGCGAGAAGCTGCACCACGCCGACCCGATGACCATCGACCAGGCTCTGCTGGAGATGGAACTGGTGGGGCACGATTTCTTCTTGTTCCACGATCGGGACTGTGACCAGTTCAGCGTGGTGTACCGGCGCCGGGGTTATGACTACGGGGTGATTCGATTGATGGAAGACTCCGCGTAACGAACGGACGCGGTACCGCTGTGGGTCAGCGCCCCCGCTGACCCCGGCGCGCCTGATTTGCGCACGATGGCATGTCTCGGCCAGAGTCGGGACATGAGCAACGCGGCGGCTGGGCCGGGGACGGGCTTCATGAGCCCGTCCCCGGTCGGCCGACGTAGGTGGGAGGAAACAGCGTGAGCGAGGGTTCCGGTGCTCCCGACGGCGAGCAGCCCAGCGGGAGGGCCCCCGACCCGATCCGCGTTCTTATCGCCGATGACCACGCGCTGTTCCGGCGCGGGCTGGCTTCGGTCCTGGACGAGGAGCCGGACCTCGAACTGGTCGGCCAGGCCAGCGACGGCGCCGAGGCGGTGACCCGGGCCGGGGAGGCCCTGCCCGACATCGTGCTCATGGACATCCGGATGCCGAAGGTCAGCGGCATCGAGGCGGCCCGGGCCATGAAGGAGGCCGCCCCCAGCGCCAAGATCGTCATGCTGACCATCAGCGACGAGGAGGAGGACCTCTTCGAGGCGATCCGCTCCGGCGCCAGCGGCTACCTGCTCAAGGACATCCCGCTGGACGAGGTGGCCGATGCGGTCCGGGCCGTGTACGGCGGCCAGTCGCTGATCAACCCCTCCATGGCCGGCAAGCTGCTGACCGAGTTCGCCGCCCTCAACCGCCGGGACGCCGAGGAAGAACGCCCCCAGCAGGTCCCCGCGCCCAAACTCACCGACCGTGAGATGGAAGTCCTCAAGCTGGTCGCCCGCGGCATGAACAACCGCGACATCGCCAAAGAGCTCTTCATCTCCGAGAACACGGTCAAGAACCACGTCCGCAACATCCTGGAGAAACTCCAGATCCACTCGCGCATGGAAGCCGTCATGATCGCCGTCCGCGAGAAGCTCATCGAGCTCCGCTGACGAGCGCCCGCACCGCAGTATGATTCGAGTATGAGCGACCCCAAGGCGCGCTTGACCATCACGGTGGATCCTCACCTGTCGGCCTATGCCGAGCAGCTTGTCCGGGCGGGCCGGGCCACCTCGGTCTCGGCCGTGTTCAACGACGCGCTGGCTGAGAAGGCTGAGCGTGACCGGCACGCTCTGGACCACTTGAAGGAAATCGCCGGCCGGGCCGACCGGTCCAAGGTGTCGCGCATGGCCGCCCACGTAGAGGCGCAGGTGGCCGCTTTCCGGGACCTATGACCGAGGACTCGGGTGCGGTCCCGACGCCGTACATTCTCGACGTCAGCGTGCTTACCGCGATCGCCCGGGCCGACAGCGAGGTATCGGGCTTAATTCTGGAGCTCGACGCCCGTGGCCGCCCGCTCGTGTTCCCCGTGCTGGCGATGGCGGCCGCGTCCCTGGATGTGCGCAACGCAGACGCGGACGCCACCCTGCACGGCCTGGAACAGCTGAGTAAAGCCGAAGTCGCGCCGTTGCGCGACGCAGATCAAGCCGCCCGGCTCGCGTCCACCGTGGCCAGAACCGGCCTCGACCCGTGGGACGCGCACGTGGCCGCCGTGGCCGATGCCTCCATCTGCCCGATCTTGACGCTCGACGCCGCCAAGTGGCGCAGGCTCCCGGATGATCCGGACGCGCCGCGCTTCATCGTCGAGATCGCCGATCCGGGCGAGCAATCGTGAGCTACTTCAGGGCTTTGAGGATGAGGGCGCGGGCGGGCTCGGGGTGGACTTGTTCCAGTTCGACGTAGTCGCAGTTGACCCAGGAGGCGGCCTCCCGGAGGGCGCGGGCCATGGGCTCGGCGGCGGACAGGCGGTCCAGGGTGAGCTTGCGGGCCACCAGGGTGCTGCCTTCGCGGGCCGGGTCGACCCGGCCGGCCAGGCGGCCGCCGGCCAGCAGGGGCATCACGAAGTAGCCGTGGACCCGCTTGGCCTTGGGCACGTAGGCCTCCAGGCTGTGCTCGAAGCCGAACAGCCGCAACGTCCGCTTGCGGTCCCACACCAGTGAATCGAACGGGGACAGCAGGGTGACCCGGTGCCGCTCCCGGCCCGCCTCCGCCTCGGCGGCCAGGGCGGCGGGATCGGCCCAGCCCGGCACCGGGGAGCGGGCGCCCGGGAACGTGACCGGGACCAGGCCGGCCGCCCGGGCCGCGTCGTCGAGGTAGCCGTTCCGGCTCGGCTGGCTGCTCAGCACGCTCTGCAGCCGGTGGTAGTCGACCAGGTCGTTGTGGGTGGCCGCGCCCAGGGCCCGGGCCGCGACCCCGGCCAGGTGGCTGACGCACTCGGCGTCGGACGGGTCGGCGTTCAGCAGCTCCGGGGGCAGCACCCGCTCGGGCAGGTCGTAGATCCGGCGCCAGCCGTCCCGGCGGACGCAGACCAGCTCACCGATGTCCAGCAGCCACTCGGCGGCCACCTTGGTCTCCGACCAGTCCCACCACGGCCCGCCGCCCTTGGCCCCGCCCAGCTGGGTGGCGGTCAGCGGGCCCTCGGCGGCCAGCTGGGCCCGCACCTGCTGGCAGGCCCGCTCCGACACCTGGTGCCAGCGCATGCCCCGGTTCCGGTACCAGCGTCGCCGGAACCCGTAGTACGGCCACTCCTCGATCGGCAGCACGCACGCCGCGTGGGCCCAGTACTCGAACGCCTGGGGCGGCGACGAGTGCCAGTAGGCCCGCTCGATCCGGGCCCGCGGCACCGATCCCAGCCGGGCGTAGGCGACCAGCTCGTGCGAGCGGGCCAGCACGCTGATCGTGTCCAGCTGGACCCCGCCGACCCGGCGCAGCATGGCGGGCACGCCGCCCTTGCGGGCCGTGGCCCCGATGAACCCCTGCGCGCGCAGCGTCAGGCGCCGCGCATCGTCGAGGCTGAGCGGCACGGCTTCAGCGGCCGAAATGGGGCTGGGCGCGGTCGGGACTGGCGGCACACGGCGATCGTAACCACCAGGTACGACAAAACCGGGCGCCAGGGGGGACCGAAAGGTCACCACGCGACCTTCGACTAATGAAAAACGAGCCGCGACGCGCCCGGGCAGGCTGGTCGCCGGCCGGCACCGGCTACGGCGGTCAGGTCCCGCGCCGTCCCCGGGCCAGGGCTGGCTCCGTACCAAGGGCTGGTTCAGTACCAGTCGTCGTTCATCCGGGCGATGCCGGCCACGATGAAGCCGAGCAGCGCGATGCCGCCACCGGTGTAGACCAGCCACCAGGTCGGCGGGGACGCGAAGGCCAGACCACCGACGACGAAACCGACGATGATGATGCCGACCGCGACCCAGGACACCGGGCGGCCGTGGAACGACTGGTGCGCCAGGGCCGCGGCGTGGCCCAGCGGCGACTCCTCCGGCGCGGGCCCGATCGACTCGGGCGCGACCGCGCTGACGGTGTTACCCGACTGCGCTCCCGATCCCGGCTGCTCGGTCATGTACGTTCCTCTCGTTCCGCTACCTCGGGGCCCGGTCGCCATCCGCGGCGGAGACCCGGCACGGCCTGCGACACATATTATTGTGGGACGAGCATACGGGGGCCGCCACCGGTCCCCGCATCTGACGATTACGTCCCGGCCGCGACTTCTTGCACGGACTCGGTTTCGGGCCGTGACTCGCCTACCATGACTGACGGGGCCGCTTATCCCCGCTGTCCCAGGCTGGCCCTTGATCCGTGAGGACAGGCCCGGCCCGCGCGGGCGGCGTCGGAACCCAGACAATCCGCGAGGAGCGCGACAAGAAGTGCCAGTCATCCTAGACAGCGTCCTGAAGGCTGGCGAAGGCAAGCTCCTTCGCAAGCTCAAGCGGATCGCCGAACAGATCAACTCGATCGAGGACGACTTCCTCGCGATGAGCGACGACGAGCTCCGCGGCATGACCGGCGAGCTCAAGCAGCGCTACGAGGACGGCGAGACCCTGGACGAACTGCTGCCGGAGGCGTTCGCCACCGTGCGCGAGGGCGCGCGCCGGATCCTCGGCCAGCGGCACTTCGACGTGCAGCTGATGGGCGGCGCGGCCATGCACCTCGGCAACATCGCCGAGATGAGGACCGGTGAGGGCAAGACCCTGACCTCGGTGCTGCCCGCCTACCTGAACGCGCTCACCGGCGATGGCGTGCACGTGGTCACGGTCAACGACTACCTGGCCAAGCGCGACGCCGAGTGGATGGGCCGGATCCACCAGTTCCTCGGCCTCGAGGTCGGCGTGATCATGGCCGAGATGCCGCCGGAGGAGCGCCGCAAGGCCTACGCGGCCGACATCACCTACGGCACCAACAATGAGTTCGGGTTCGACTACCTGCGCGACAACATGGCCTGGAGCCTGGAAGAGTGCGTCCAGCGCGGCCACAACTTCGCCGTCGTCGACGAGGTGGACTCGATCCTCATCGACGAGGCCCGGACCCCGCTGATCATCAGCGGCCCGGCCGAGCAGAGCGCCCGCTGGTACACCGAGTTCGCCAAGATCGTGCCGCGGCTGCGCCGGGGTGAGGACGGCGAGGGTGACTACGAGGTCGACGAGAAGAAGAAGACCGTCGGCATCCTCGAGTCCGGGGTGGAGAAGGTCGAGGACACCCTCGGCATCGACAACCTGTACGACCCGGTCAACACCCCCCTGGTCAGCTTCCTGAACAACGCCATCAAGGCCAAGGAGCTGTACAAGAAGGACAAGGACTACGTCGTGATGAACGGCGAGGTCCTGATCGTGGACGAGTTCACCGGCCGCATCCTGCACGGCCGGCGTTACAACGAGGGCATGCACCAGGCCATCGAGGCCAAGGAGAGCGTGGAGATCAAGGACGAGAACCAGACTCTCGCCACGATCACCCTGCAGAACTACTTCCGGCTCTACGACAAGCTCGGCGGCATGACCGGTACGGCCATCACCGAGGCCAATGAGTTCCACCAGATCTACAAGCTCGGTGTGGTCCCGATCCCGACCAACCGGCCGATGATCCGTAAGGACGTCTCCGACGTCGTCTACCAGACCCAGGTGGCCAAGTTCGAGGCCTGCGTGGAGGACATCGCCGAGCGGCACCGCAAGGGGCAGCCGGTGCTGGTCGGCACGGTGAGCGTGGAGAAGTCCGAGATCCTGTCGCAGATGCTCAAGCGGCGCGGCGTGGCCCACGAGGTGCTGAACGCCAAGTACCACGAGCGTGAGGCGGCGATCGTGGCCCAGGCCGGCCACAAGGGCGCGGTCACGGTGGCCACCAACATGGCCGGTCGCGGTACCGACATCATGCTCGGCGGCAACCCGGACTTCCTGGCCGACCTGGAGCTCCACCAGCGCGACCTGTCCCCGCTGGAGACCCCGGACGAGTACGAGGCGGCCTGGCCCGAGGCCGTGGCCAAGGCCAAGCGCGCCGTGGCCGAGGAGCATGAAGAGGTCGTCGAGCTGGGCGGCCTGTACGTGCTGGGCACCGAGCGCCACGAGTCCCGGCGTATCGACAACCAGCTGCGCGGCCGTTCCGGCCGCCAGGGCGACCCGGGCGAGACCCGGTTCTACCTGTCGCTGGAAGACGACCTGATGCGGATGTTCAACTCCGACCGGGTCGGGGCGATCATGGAGCGGCTCAACATCCCGGACGATGTCCCGGTCGAGTCCAAGGTCGTCACCCGGGCCATCCGCTCGGCCCAGACCCAGATCGAGCAGCAGAACTTCGAGATCCGCAAGGACGTCCTGAAGTACGACGACGTGCTCAACCGCCAGCGCAAGGTCATCTACGGCGAGCGGCACGACGTGCTCGAGGGCGTGGACCTCAAGGAGCAGGTGCAGCGGATGACCGATGAGGTCATCGAGTCCTACGTCGACGGGGCCACCGCCGAAGGCTTCCCCGAAGACTGGGACCTGAACAAGCTGTGGCGCGCGTTCAAGCAGCTGTTCCCGATCGCGGTCACGGTCGAGGAAGTCGAGGAGGAGGCGGGTGGCAAGGCCAACCTGACCTCCGACCTGATCACCGACATGGTCATCGAGGACGCCAACGCGGCCTACGAGCGCCGCGAGCAAGAGCTGACCCCCGAGATCATGCGGGAATTCGAACGCCGCGTGGTCCTGTCGGTGCTCGACCGCAAGTGGCGTGAGCACCTCTACGAGATGGACTACCTGCGCGAAGGCATCGGCCTGCGCGCCATGGCCCAGCGCGACCCCCTGATCGAGTATCAGCGCGAGGGCTTCGACATGTTCAACGCCATGATGGACGGCATCAAGGAAGAGTCCGTCGGCGCCCTGTTCAACCTCCAGGTCGAAGTCCAGCAGAACCCGGTCACCGACGAGGCGATCGACGGCGCCGAGGGCCAGGGCCCGGCCGTCGTGGCCGGCGGCATCCAGATGTCGGCCGGCCCCGAGGTCACCTCGACGCCCCACGCCGCGGTGAGCCAGCCCGTCGCGGAGCCGGAGCCCGAAGCGGCCCCTGCTCCCGCCTCCCGCCGGGCCAACGGCGCCAACGGTAACGGTGCCAACGGCGGTGGCGGCGGCCGCGGCGGGCGTTCCGGCAACGCGGCCCGCTCCGGCGGGACCGGCAACGCGGCCCGCTCCGGCAACGCACCCCGGTCCGGTGGCGGCCGTCACCGTTCGACCGGCAACACCGGGGCGCAGCCGGTCGTGCCCCAGGACGACACGGGCCTGCCGGCGGGCCTGGCCCCGCGGCGCAGCTCCTCGCTCCAGTACACGGCTCCGTCCGTGGACGGTGGCACCCACGTGGAGAGCCACGTCGAAGGCAACCCCGCCAGCGCCGACTTCGCCCGGGTCGGCCGCAACGACCCGTGCCCCTGCGGCTCCGGCCGCAAGTTCAAGCGCTGCCACGGCGACCCGCGTAACCAGGAAACCGTCTAGGCGTCACCTCCGTTCGTTAGTCCCCGCGGCCCGGCCGCCCCTCGGTGGGGTGGCCGGGCCGCGGGCTTGTCCGGCCACGGCGGGTCAGGCGGATTCGATCGCGGTGCAGAGCCAGCGGGCCTCGCGTCCAGGCCGCCCCGGCGTGGCCGGCTGGGGGCCGGCCCGCTCCAGCCGGGCGGCCAGGGCCCGGGTCCGGCTCCCGAACTCCGCGACGACCGCCACCTCCACCACGTCCCGGGCCGGCTGCGACGCCCGCACCCGCTGCACCCGGGGCCGCCGGTCCACCGCCAGCAGCGGGCCGAGCCGCCGGATGTGTGCCCGGGCCCGCTCGTTGGTCCACGGCGTCAGCTGGCTGGCGGGCCGAGCCCCGGCCAGGGTCTCGGCCAGCACCTGAGCGAATTGGCTCGGCCACTGCCCAACGCCGTCCCCGGCCGCTCCGCCGCCGGGACGCTGATCCTTCTCGGCCGGCTGGTCGGTAGCTGGCTGGCCGGCCCCTCGGCCGGTCTCTTGGTCGGTCTCGCTCGGGCCTGGCCCATCCGGGTCCGCGGCCTCGTATTGCCCGGCGCTCAATTCGTCATTCTCACGGGCCACAACTGGTGGCCGATCATAGATGCCGGTGGCCCAGATCTGGCTGGCCTGATTGGTGTCATTCTGCGCGCCGGGTAGCTCATCGTCATAGGGCGGCAGCCAATTGGGCACGGGCACCAGGCGGATGGCCATGGGATCGGGCTCGGGGTTGGGCTCGGGCAGCGGCCGAAGCTCCCCGTCCGGCACCTGGAACGGATACGGCGACAGCAGTCCAGGCTGGGGGTCTGCGTCGGATGGCGAGTCGTCCATGGTCCCTCCGGGAAACCAGTTGAACTGCCTCGCGCCCAGCGATGTCGATCGCCACGCACCCGCCAGTGAGGCACTACCGATCGTGCCATTTTTGGCACATCTCTGTTTTACCGGTCACCAGTGACATTCTTTCCGCAACGGCTGCGCCGTTATGAGCCGCGGCGTTCACGCCCACTAATAATTACATCGGCGTCATTTGCCTAACCGTGTGGAAATTCCAGTTTCGCGACACGAATTCTGCACACGCTTTCGACGGGCCTAGCTTGGTTTCTGCTCCGGAACAACGACGTGAGCCTGTTCCGGGTGCCGCACGGGGCGCAGGGCCCGGCCCGCGGCGGCCGCGGCGATGGGGAGGGCGCCGCAACCGCCATCCGCCGCGCCCACCGCCTCCGAGACAACTGGAAAGAAAGTTTACTATTAGGGAGTGGTGGGGCATACTGGGCTGGGTCGCCCGGCGAAGCCGGGTCAGCAGAGCACCTGGCCAGCCAGGTGGAGCACCTGGCCACCCAGGTGGAGAGGAGTCGAGCGCAGTTGGCCGAGTTGCTGATCGCGGCTCAGAGCATCCTGACGGCGAACTCGGACGCGACCGTCCTCTCACCCGGCTACGTCCTCGTCGAAGACGGCCGCATCACCGCGGTCGAGCCCGGTGACCCGCCGCGCACCCCGGACGAGTACCTGGATCGTGGCGCACTGGTCCCGGGCTTCGTCGACCTCCAGATCAACGGCTACTACGGGGTCGAGTTCGACGTGGCCGACGAGACCGGGTGGCGGCTGGTGGCCGACCGTCTGCCCGAGACCGGCACCACCGCGTTCATGCCCACGATCATCACCGCCCCGCTGCCCGCGCTGAACGACAGCCTGAAGGCCGCCGCCAGCATCATCCCCGCCCTGTCCGGCCGCCCCGGCCGCCCCGGCCAACCCGGCAGCCGCCCCAGAAACCCCGGCGCCCACGTCCTCGGTGTCCACGTCGAAGGCCCCTTCATCAGCCCCAAGCGCGGCGGCGCCCACAACCGGGACTGGATGACCGACCCGACCCCGGAGGCGGTCAGCGGCCTCCTCAACGCCGCCCAGGGCCACCTCAAGATCCTCACCCTGGCTCCCGAACGCGCCCAGGCCATCCAGGCCATCAGAGAACTCACCCAACACAACGTCCTGGTCAGCGTGGGTCACAGCGACGCCCTGGCCCGCCAGGTGGCCGAAGCCGCCGACGCCGGGGCCCGCATGGTCACGCATCTGTTCAACGGCCAGCGCCCCCTGCACCACCGCGAACCCGGAGTGGTCGGCCAGGCCCTGGCCGACCACCGCCTGACCAGCGGCCTGGTCGCCGACTTCGTGCACGTGGCCGCCCCGGTCTGCGCGGTGGCCTTCGCGGCCGCCCCGGGCCGGATCGTCCTGGTCACCGACGCCGCCGCCTGCGCGGGCATGCCGCCCGGCCAGTACACGCTGGGTGGCCAGCCCATCGAGCTGCCGCCCGGGGACGGGGTGCCGCCGATCCGGCCGGACGGCACGCTGGCCGGTTCGGCATTGCGGATGGACGTCGCGGTGTCGAACATGGTGAGCGTGGGGGTCAGCCTGCCCACGGCGGTGGCCGCCGCGACCCGCATTCCGGCCGACCTCATCGGCCGGCCTGACCTGGGCCGGATCGCGCCCGGGGCCCGCGCCGACCTGACCTGGCTGGGTGAGGGGCTGCGGGCCCAGGCCACCTGGATCGCCGGCCACCGAGCCTACTGACACACGACAACGAAGGGGTCCTCGTGACGACACCCGGAACCCAGACCCGGATGCGGGCCGAGATCGAAGAGCAGCCGGCCGCGCTGCGGGCCACCCTGGACTCGCTGCTGCCCCGGGTGGCCGAGGTCGCCGCGCTGGGCCGGGACACCCGGCAGGTGCTGTTCATCGCCCGGGGCACCTCCGACAACGCGGCCGTCTACGGCAGCTACCTGACCCAGGTCCGGGGCGGGCGGCTGGCCACGCTGGCCTCGCCGTCGGTGGCCACCACCTACCGGGCCCGGCTCGACCTGTCCGGGGTGCTGGCCGTGGCCCTGTCGCAGTCCGGGCGGACCGAGGAGATCGTGCAGACCATGGCCTGGGCGGCCGACTGCGGGGCCCGCACGCTGGCCATCACCAACGGCCCGGGCTCGCCGCTGGCCGAGCAGGCCGACGTGGCCTTCGTGACCGAGGCCGGGATCGAGCGGGCGGTGCCCGCGACCAAGACGTTCACCACTCAGCTGGCCGCCCTGGCCGTGCTCGGCATCGCCCTGAACGCCGATGAGGAGGGGGTCGCCACCGGCCAGCCCGTCGACGCCGGTGAGCTCCGCAACGTGCCCGACGAGATCGAACGCCTCCTGGCCGACTACGCCGACGACGCCGGCCCGGCCGACCAGAGCCTGACCCCGCTGATCGACGGCCTGGCCGCCGTCGACGGCGCCGTGGTTTCCGGCCGCGGCTACGCCTATTCGGCCGCGCTGGAGCTGGCCCTGAAGCTCAAGGAGGCGTGCTACCTGCGCGCGATGGGGCTGTCCTTCGCCGACCTGCTGCACGGCCCGATCGCCGTGGTCGACCAGCGCACCCCGGCCGTGGTCATGGCGGCCGACTCCGGCCCGGCCCTGGAGGGCGCGGTGGCCCTGGCCCAGCGGGTGACGCAGTCCGGCGCCCCGGCCTACGGCATCGGCGGCGGGGCCGCCCTGGCCGCCGAGTGTGCCTACGCGGTGCCCGGGCCGCGGCTGCCGGAGTGGCTGGCCCCGATCGGGCTGATCATCGCCGGACAGCTGCTGACCGAGGCGCTGGCCCGGCGGCTGGGCCTGGACCCGGACCACCCCCGGGGCCTCAGCAAGGTCACCCAGACCGACTGAGACCCCGAGGGCCGCCCCTTACGCCGTAACCAGCTGCGTCTCGGCAGCCCCACTGGACCCGCTAGCCCCACTGGACCCACTGGCCCCACTGGACCCACTGGCCCCGAGCAACCCGCGCCGCTTCAGCTCCGGCCGCACCCCCTCACCGAACCAGTAAGCCTCCTCCAGGTGCGGGATCCCGGACAGGATGAACTCCTCGATCCCGAGCGCGGCGTACTCCTCGATCAGATCCGCCACCTGGCTGTGGCTCCCCACCATCGCCGTGCCCGCACCCCCGCGGACCAGCCCGATCCCGGCCCACAGCCCCGGATAGATCTCCAGGTCGGTCGCTGACCCCGAGCCCCGGTAGCCCTCGTGCAGCTCACGCATGCGCCGCTGCCCCTCGGACTCGCTCTTGGCCAGCTGCTGCTGTGCGTTGGCGACCTCGGCCGGGTCCAGGTAGCTGAGCAGCTTGTCGGCTTCGGCCCAGGCCTCGGCGGCGGTGTCCCGGCTGATCACGTGCAGCCGGATCCCGAACCGCAGCGACCGGCCCTCGGCCGCGGCCAGCTCCCGGATCCAGGCCAGCTTCTGCGCCACCTGGGCCGGGGGCTCGCCCCAGGTCAGGTAGGTGTCGACGTACCGCGCCGCGACCGGCCCGGCGGCCGGCGAGGACCCGCCGAAGTACACCTCCACCGGCGGATCCGGCGGCGCCAGCACGGTGGCCCCCTCCACCCGGTAGTGATCGCCCTCAAAATCAAAAGGCGTCCCGCTCCACGCCCCGCGCACCACGGCCAGGAACTCCCCGGTGCGGGCGTACCGCTCGTCGTGGGGCGCGAAGTCACCGAACCGGGCCTGCTCCTCGGCCTGGCCGCCGGTGACCACGTTGAGCATCAGCCGGCCGCGGGAGATCCGCTGGTAGCTGGCGGCCATCTGGGCCGCCAGCGTGGGCGAGATCAGCCCGGGCCTGAACGCGACCAGGAACTTCAGCCGCTGGGTCTCCCGGATCAGCGCCGCCGTGGTCAGCCAGGCGTCCTCGCAGTGGGTCCCGGTCGGGGTGAGCACGCCCTCGAACCCGTTGGCCTCGGCCGCCTGGGCCACCTGGGCCAGGTAGTCGATGTCCGGCGGCCGGAGCGCGGTCGCGGCCGCGTGCGCGGGCGCGTTCGGCACCGGGAGCCCGTCCGGGCCGAACGGGACGCTGTGCCCGCGTCCGACGATGGACCGGCCGTCGCCGGACGTGGGCAGGAACCAGTGGAACTTCAAGCTCACGACGAACCCCCCGCCGGGACCGTGTTGTTGAACTGGTCGGTGGTGAAGTCCGACATCTTGACCTGGGTGGGGATCAGCCCGGCCTTGTAGAAGTTGGTCACCAGCTGCTGCTCGTCCGCGATCACGCTGCTGTTGATCACCGCGGGCTTGTTGGCGGCGTCGGTGGCCGCCTTGTTCATGACGGTGGCGGGCAGCCCGGTGGCGTCGCCCCACAGCTTGGCCCAGGTCGCGGTGTGGGTGTCGGACCAGACGTAGGCCTGGTTCAGGATCTTCAGGTAGTCGCCGATCGCGGCCGCCTTGGCCTTGTCGGCCAGCGCGGCCTGCGAGGCCACCTCGAACGAGTAGTTGCTGCCGTAGCCGCTGCCGTTGACCAGGATCCTGGCCCCGTTCTGGGCGGTGACCTGCTCGATGTAGGGCGACCAGATGTCCCAGGCGTCCACGTGGCCGGAGTTGAACGCGGCCAGCGCGTCGGCGGGCTGCAGGTAGTCCAGCGTGACCTGCTTGGTGGTCAGCCCGGCCTTGTTGAGCACGGTCAGGATGTGGTAGTTGGCCGAGCTGCCCTGCGACACCGCGATCTTCTTGCCCTTGAGCTGGGAGATCGAGGTGATCGAGGAGTTCTTCGGCACGACCAGGCGCCGCGCCGTTGGGACCGGCCGTGCGGGCGCCGACGATCGTCACCTTCTCGCCGCCGGCCGCGGCGAACACCGGCGGGGCGTCGCCCACCCCGCCGACGTCGACCGAGCCGGACCCCATGGCCTGCAGCATCGGCGGCCCGGAGGTGAAGTCGCTCCACTTGGCCTTGAACGGCAGCTTGTTGATCAGGCCCGCCGCCTGCAGCAGGGCCTCGGCGCCGGTGCCCTTCTGGTCACCGATGTTGAGCGTGACCGAGGACACGTTCACCGTCGAGCTGCCACCGCCCGACGAGGACGCGGACGACGACGAGCCGCCCGCGGCGGAGCCGGAGCCGCCCGAGGAGGAGCAGGCGGCCACGGCCAGCACGGCCGCCCCTCCGGCCACGGCGAACAGAGCACGGGCCCGTCTGGCCCGCAATGAGCTGATCATGATGAGAAGGTCCTCTTCGTCAGGAAACGTCGTGGGTTGCCACGCCCAGCTCGGTGAGCAGGCGGATCCGCAGGGCCACCAGGTCCGGGTGGTCCCGGTCCCGGGGCCGGTCCAGCGCGATGTGCGCGGAGTGGGCGATCTTGCCGTCGGACAGCACCAGCACCCGGTCGGCCAGGGCCAGCGCCTCGTCCACGTCGTGGGTGACCAGCAGCACGGCCGGCTGGTGGCGCTCCCACAGCGACAGGACCAGCTGGTGCATGCTGATCCGGGTCAGCGCGTCCAGCGCGCTGAACGGCTCGTCCAGCAGCAGCAGGCCCGGGTCGCGGACCAGGGCCCGGGCCAGCGCGGCCCGCTGGGCCTCGCCGCCGGACAGCGTGAGCGGCCAGGCGTCGCTGCGGTCGGCCAGCCCGACCTCGTCCAGCGCGGTCCGCGCGACCGCGCGCGGGTCGGCCGCCCGCAGGCCGAGCGAGACGTTGGCCGCCACCTTCTTCCACGGCACCAGCCGCGGCTCCTGGAACACCACCGACACCGGGGCGTTGACCACCAGCTCGCCGCTGGTGTCCCGGTCCAGCCCGGCCAGCGCGCGCAGCAGGGTGGACTTGCCGGTGCCGCTGCGGCCGATCATGGCCACGAACTCGCCCCGGCCGATGTCGAGGTCGAGGTCGTCCAGGACCACGTGCTCGCCGAAGGCCCGGCTCAGTCCCCGGGTCTGCACCACCGGGTCAGCGGACCCCGAGGTGCCGGGCCGGCCGCTATGACTCCAGAATCCCGCGTCGCCACGTCAGCGCCCTCCTCTCGATCAGGCGGACGATGTAGTCGGTGATCAGGCCCAGGATCAGGTAGACGATCAGCGCCACGAAGATCACGTTCTGCTGGAGGAACGTCTCGCCCTGGTTGATGATGTAGCCGAGCCCGGCGTTGGCGTTGATCTGCTCGGCCACCACCAGGGCCAGCCAGGCCGTGCCCAGGCTCTGCCGCAGGCCGATCAGGATCGTGGGCAGCGCGCCGGGCAGGATGATCTGCCGGATCATCTCGCTGCGCCGGAGCCCGAGCACCTGGCCCAGCTCGGCCAGCTTGCCGTCCACGCCGCGGATGCCGGCGAACGTGTTCAGGTACAGCGGGATGGCCGCGGCCAGCGCGATCAGGGTGATCTTGGGCGACTCGCCGATGCCGAACCACACGATGAACACCGGGATCAGGCCGAACAGGGGCAGCGTCCGCAGGGCCTGCATGAGCGGGTCGATGGCGTTCTCGCCGACCCGGCTGAGCCCGGCCACGGTGGCCAGGATGACCGCGACCCCGCCGCCGATGACGAAGCCGATGGCCACCCGTTCCAGCGAGATGAGCATCGCGTGCTGCAGCGTCCCGTAGGTGGGGGAGTCGGTGGTGATCAGGTGGACCGCGGTGGTCCACAACGTGGTCAGCGAGGGCAGCTTCTGCTGTGACACCACGCCGGTGGTGCTGAGGATCTGCCACAGCGCGAGCACCACGATCGGGCTGACCAGCCGGAGCCACCCGGCCCGCCGCCAGCCCTTGCCCCGGGAGCGTCCGGAGGCGGTCCGCC
The DNA here is from genome assembly GCA_963828445.1 of uncultured Actinomycetes bacterium. GTDB lineage: Bacteria > Actinomycetota > Actinomycetes > Streptosporangiales > Streptosporangiaceae > Bog-532. The sequence goes on along the minus strand of CAWHFP010000005.1, from coordinate 145,927 downwards.
CCCCGGTGACCCCGGCGATCGGCAGTGCGCCCGCGTCCGGCGCCCCCTCGTCAGCGGGGCTGCCCCGCCGGGTCGTGCTGGTACCTGTGGATATCGACACGGGGAGAACCTCTTCCGTGGTGTGTCGGGGGCTGGCCCGCCCCAATCGTGTGCGATGCTTCCTATTAAGTCAACTGGACATATAGGGAATAAGGCAAGGCCGCGGCGGCCGTACCATCGCAGATGTGACGAACCCCGCAGCTCCCGCCCTCCTGCGCGGCCTGGTCATCGACTGGGGCGGCGTCCTGACCAACTCGATCCTCAGCACGGTCAAGGTCTGGGTCGAAACCGACCAGATCGACTGGGACAGCTACGTCGCCTGCATGCGTCCCTGGCTGACCGAGGCCTACGGCGGCCCCGAGGTCGCGGCCAACCCGGTGCACGCCCTGGAACGCGGCGATTGCTCGGTGCCCGAGTTCGAGGCGATGTTCGCCGCCCGGCTGACCCGCACCGACGGCAGTCCCGTTCCCGCCGAGGGCCTGCTGGGCCGGATGTTCGCCGCCACCGAGACCGTGCCCGCCATGTACGACCTGCTGCGCAAGGCCCGCGCGGCCGACGTCCGGACCTGCCTGCTGTCCAATTCCTGGGGTTCGGAGTGGTACGACCGCACCGACTTCCCCGAGCTGTTCGACGGCGTGGTCATCTCCTGCGAGGTGGGCATGCGCAAGCCCGAGCCGGACATCTTCCGGCACGCGGCCGAGCTGATCGGCCTGCCCCCGGCCGCCTGCGTGTTCGTGGACGACGTCCAGGCCAACATCAGCGCCGCCGAGGCCGTGGGCATGACCGGCGTGCACCATTCCGACCCGGCCGTCACCACCGAACGGGTGGCCACGCTGCTGAGGATCTGAACTTATATCGAAGGTCTCGTGGTGACCTCCCGGCGCCGCCCTGGCGGTCTAGCCTTGGCTGCTATGGCGTCCCCCGCCGCCGAGCCCCCCGCTGCTGAGCCCGGCCGAGCGCCGGCCTACCCGGCCGCTTCGAGTCCCGGCCGTTCGGCCAACATGCGCGCCATCCGGCGCACCGACACCAAGCCGGAGCTGGCCCTGCGCCGGGCCCTGCACCGGATGGGCTACCGGTTCCGCAAGGACCACCGGCTCGACCTGCCCGGGCGCCGGGTCCGGCCCGACATCGCGTTCACCGCCCGCAAGGTCGCGGTGTTCGTGGACGGCTGCTTCTGGCACGCCTGCCCCGAGCACGGGTCCAAGCCCGCGGTCAACCAGGGCTACTGGAACCCCAAGCTGCTCCGCAACGCCGAACGCGACCGGGCCGCCGACGCCGCCCTGGCCGACGCGGGCTGGCAGGTGGTCCGGCTGTGGGAGCACGTACCGCTGGAGGACGCGGTCACCGCCGTGGTCACCGCGCTGGGCGGCACCCCGCGCCGCGCGGACGGGCCTCGGCGTGATCGGCCTGGTGATCGGCCCGATGATCACGGCGACGGTCACGGTCAGGCCTAATCCCCGCCCGGTCCGCCAGCGACCTGGCACACTCTGATCAGCCTGATCAGAGGGAATCCCATGCGCGTATACCTGCCGTCCACCTTGCCGCGGCTCACCGCGGCCCTGGAAGCCGGTGAGATCGGCCCGGCGCCGCAGCCGGCGTTCGCCGTCACGCCCGCCCTGCGCGAGTGGTACGCCAGCGGCGACCTGGAAGAACTCGAGTACACGGCGCTGCTGGAGGCATCCCGGGCCTCGCTGCGCCAGCTGGCCAGCCGAGTCCGACGCGCCCCCGCGCCGGGTCGTGCTGGTCGCCGAGGTGGCCGAGGACGACCTGGGCAAGGCCAGCGGGCACCCGGCCGCGGTCCAGGTGCTCAGCGCCATCCCGCTGGCCCGGGTCGCGGCCGGCCACGTCGACTCGCTGGAGGCCGCCGACGACGTGCGCGCCGCCGTGGCCGCCCTGGACGCGGCCGGCGACGGCGACGACGACGCCCGCTTCACCGTGGACAGCGCCGAAGGCCACGAGCTCGAGTGGTACGCCACCCAGGAGCTGTACTTCCTCCAGTAGCTGTGCTTCCTCCGGTAACGGGGCGGCGGTAGCCTCCCAGCATCCGATCAAGCAGTGTTAGTCATGCGGGGAGCGACCGTAGTGGACGCCATCAGCAACGTGCCGCGGCCGGTGAACGAACCGGTGCGGCAGTACCAGCCGGGAAGCCACGAGCGATCCGCGCTGGAGACCAAGATCAAGCAGCTGGCCGGTGAGCGGGCCGAACTGTCCATGACCATCGGCGGCCGGACCCGGATGGGCGGCGGCGACCGCATCGACGTGGTCCAGCCGCACAACTACCGGCACGTCCTGGGCCAGCTGGGCAACGCCACCGACGCCGACGTGTCCGCGGCCGTGGACGCGGCCCTGGCCGCCGCCCCGGCCTGGCGGTCGCTTGTCCTTCGACGACCGGGCCGCCGTCTTCCTCAAGGCCGCCGACCTGCTGGCCGGCCCGTGGCGGGCCACCCTCAACGCCGCCACCGTGCTCGGCCAGAGCAAGTCGCCCTACCAGGCCGAGATCGACGCGGCCTGCGAGCTGATCGACTTCTTCCGGTTCAACGTGAGCTACGCCCGGCAGATCCTGGCCGAGCAGCCCCAGTCCGCCCCGGGCGCCTGGAACCGCATGGAGTACCGGCCGCTCGAAGGCTTCGTGCTGGCCATCACCCCGTTCAACTTCACCTCGATCGCGGGCAACCTGCCCACCGCGCCCGCGCTGATGGGCAACGTGGTGGTGTGGAAGCCGTCGCCGACCCAGCAGCTGTCGGCGCACTACCTGATGCGCCTGCTGGAGGCGGCGGGCCTGCCCCCGGGCGTGATCAACATGGTCACCGGCGACGGCCAGGCCGTGTCCCGGGTGGCGCTGCCGCACCGGGACCTGGCCGGCGTGCACTTCACCGGCTCGACCGCGACGTTCCAGCACCTGTGGCGCACGGTCGGCGAGCACATCACCGACTACCGCGGCTACCCGCGCCTGGTCGGCGAGACCGGCGGCAAGGACTTCGTGGTCGTGCACCCCTCGGCCGACGAGTCGATCCTGGCTCCGACCCTGATCCGCGGCTCCTACGAGTACCAGGGCCAGAAGTGCTCGGCGTCCTCCCGGGCCTACGTGCCCCGGTCGATCTGGGAGCGCCACCGCGACGACTTCGTCGACCAGGTCGAGTCGCTGACCATGGGCGACGTGTCCTCGGACCTGTCGTTGTTCATGGGCGCGGTGATCGACGAGCGGGCCCTGGCCAAGCACGCGGCCGCGTTCGAGCGGGCCCGCAGCCGCCCCGCGGTGCGCATCCTGACCGGCGGCCAGACCGACGACCACGAGGGCTACTTCACCTCGCCGACCGTGCTGGAGTGCTCGGACCCCGCCGACGAGGTGTTCACCACCGAGTACTTCGGCCCCATCCTGGCCGTGCACCCCTACCCGGACGAAGCCTGGGAGGACATGCTGGCCCAGGCCGCCGACGTCGCCCCCTACGCCCTGACCGGCGCGGTCGTGGCCCAGGACCGGGCCGCCATCGCCCGCGCCGCCGAGGTGCTCCGCTTCTCCGCGGGCAACTTCTACATCAACGACAAGCCCACCGGCGCCATCGTCGGCCAGCAGCCCTTCGGCGGCGCCCGGGCCAGCGGCACCAACGACAAGGCCGGCTCCCTCCTCAACCTGACCCGCTGGACCAGCCCCCGCGCCCTCAAAGAGCTCTTCACCCCCCCAACCGACTACCGCTACCCCCACATGGGCTGACCGCCCCCGGCCCCGGCTTCCGGTTCGGGAACACTTTTAGGTAAATGCTGCCCAAAAGCGTTCCCGAACCCCCGGGAGCCCGAGGACCCTCCCGGCCGTCGGACCCCCGGCGGGGGCTACCCGCCCGTAGACTTCCGGAGTGCGCCCGTGCCCCCGGCGTACTCGAGTCCTGACCCCCGACGGAGGCGTCACATTTACCGGCTGGCTCTTTGGAACATCGATCTGACGCTGGTCGATGTGACCCGGGTGACGCGGGATGCGTACGCGGAGGCCTTCCGGACCGTGACGGGGCGGCGGCTGATCCAGTTGCCGCAGATGGCGGGGCGGTCGGAGTCGGAGATCTTCTTCGAGGCGCTGGCCCTGAACGGGGTCGACGTCAGCGATCTCGGGTCGTCCGAGCAGTTGCTGGCCCCGTTCGGCGCCGAACTGGCCACCGCGATGGCCGCCCGCCGCGACGAGCTCACCACCAAAGGCCAGGCCATGCCGGGGGCGCACGAGGCCCTGGAGGCGGTAGCCCGGCTGGACGGGGTGGTGCAGACCGTGCTGACCGGGACCAGCAAGCCGAACGCGTTGCTCAAGCTGCGGACCTTCGGCCTCGAGCAGTTCTTCGATTTCGCCGTCGGTGGCTACGGCTCCGAGTCCTACCCCAAGGGGGCCCTGGTCCGGGTGGCCCGGACTCGCGCGGCCGAGAAGTACGAGGTCAAAGCGGCTGACGACGACTCCGTGTACATCGCCGACTCGGTCCGGGACGTCGAGGCGGCCCGGATGGGCGGGGCGGCCAGCGTGGCCGTGGCCAGCGGGCGTTCCACCGTGGCCGAGCTGCGCCAGGCCGGCGCGGACACCGTGCTGCCGGACCTGACCGACCCCGAGCGGCTGGCCTCCGAGGTCTACCGGCTGACCCGCGGCCAGCTCTGGACCTGATTACGCCTCGCGCCCCCGACACCCTGCGGGTTACGGCTGATAATCAGGGGGTAGAGCCTCCCCACGCGTCAGCGAAGGGTGGAACTCATGGAACAGACCGCAGGCAACACACCGGCTCCCGTGCCCCGGACCGCTGCGGCCGACGACCGGTCGGCCGGGGAACTGGTCAAGGAAATGACCGCACTCGTGCCCCGGCTCGTGCGCGACGAGATCAAGCTGGCCCAGGTCGAGATGACCAGCAAGGGCAAGCAAATGGGCATCGGCGCCGGCGCGTTCGCCGGCGCCGGGCTGGTGGCGCTCTACGCTGTTGGCTGCCTGCTGGCTTGCGCGATCATCGCTCTGAGCGGTGTGGTCGCAGCCTGGCTGGCGGCGCTGATCATCGGCGTGGCTCTGCTGGCCGTCGCCGGCATCGCCGCCCTGGTCGGCAAGAGCCGGCTGAGCAAGGCCACGCCACCGGTGCCCAAGGAGGCCATCGACAGCGCGAAGGCCGACGTTGAGGAAGTTAAGGAGAGAGCTCACCGATGACTGTTGAAGAACCGGCGGACGCCCAGAGCGTCCCCGACGACCCGGAGCAGCTCAGACAGGACATCGAGCGCACCCGCGAGCAACTCGGCGAGACCGTCGAGGCCCTGGTGGCCAAGGCCGACGTCAAGGCCCAGGCCAAGGACAAGGTCGGTCAGCTCACCGACAAGCTGAAGGGCACCACCGCTCAGGCCAAGGAGCAGGCCACGGCCCGCGCGGCTCAGGCCAAGGAGCAGGCCACCGCCCGCGCGGCTCAGGCCCGCGGCCAGCTCGCGGCCAAGACGAACGACGCCAAGCAGGCCGCCACCGCCAACGGCGCCACGGTCAAGGGGGCCAAGGACCAGCTGCAGGCCGGAGCGACCGTCGTGGGCGGCAAGGTCCGTGACGTGACTCCCGAGCCGGTGCAGCGGGCCGCCAAGCACGCGGCCGCGCGCACGTCGCCCCGCCAGGCCGTGGCCGCCGCGGCCGCTGTCGGCGTGGCCCTGATCAGCTTTATTCTGATCAGAAAGCGCCGGAGGAAGTCATGAAGCTGCTCTACAAGCCGTTCGGCCTGATCATCAGCGTGATCGGCGGAATCCTGGCCGGGGCCATTTTCAAGCAGGTCTGGAAGCTGGTCGCGCACGAGGACGACACCCCGGACTCGACCGACGTGCAGAAGAGCTGGACCGAGGTGCTGATCGCCGCGACCGTCCAGGGCGCGATCTTCGCGGTGGTCAAGGCGGCGGTCGACCGGGCCGGGGCCGAGGCCACGCTGAAGCTGACCGGCATCTGGCCCGGCACGGACTCGGCCGCCGAGGCCGCCAAGGAGCGCGAGAAGCAGGCCAAGAAGGACGAGAAGAAGAAGGCCAAGGCGGCCTGAGCGCCGGCTGTGACGCACGTCGCTTGGCACGGACCTGACCCAGGGCCGATGCTGAGGTCATGCTGATCGACGACGAGGGCATGCTGGAGCCGGGCTACGGCGAGCTGCTGTGGACTCCGGGCCCGGACGCGGTCGACCGGGCCCGGGTCACCGCCTACCAGCGCTGGCTGGCCGCCGAACGCGGGATCGACACCCAGGACTACGACGCCCTCTGGCGCTGGTCAGCGGCGGACCCGGCCGCGTTCTGGCCGACGATCTGGGACTGGTTCGACGTCCTCGGCGACCGCGGCTCCGGCCCGGTCCTCGAAGGCCGCATGCCGGACGTGCGGTGGTTCGGTGGGGCCACCATCAACTACGCCAGGAATGCGCTCCGCACCGCACGGACCGATCCCGGCCGTACTGCGCTTATTTTCCATATCGAAGGTCACGCTGATGGCTCCCTGACCTACGGTGAGCTGGCCGCGGAGGCGGCCCGGATCGCGGCCGGCCTGCGGGCCGCCGGGGTCGGCGTGGGCGACCGGGTGGCCGGGCTGCTGCCCAACGGCCCGCACGCGGTGATCGCCCTGCTCGCCGCGGCCAGCCTGGGCGCGGTCTGGTCGTCCTGCTCGCCGGACTTCGGGCCGGCCAGCGTGATCGACCGGTTCGCCCAGATCGAGCCGAAGGTGCTGATCGCGGTGCCCGGCTACCGGTACAACGGCCAGGAGTACCGGCGCGAGGACGTGGTCGGCCAGATCGCCGCCGCCCTGCCCGGCCTGTCCGCGGTGGTGCTGGCGGGCCCGCCGCAGCGCCGGCCCGATGGCCCGATGAGCGGTACTGACGGCTTCGGCGACGTGCCGGTGCTGGACTGGGACACGTTCGGCGACGCGGACGGCCGGACCGAGCCCGAGTACACCGAGGTCCCGTTCGGCCATCCGCTCTGGGTGCTGTACTCCTCGGGCACCACCGGCCTGCCCAAGCCGATCGTGCACGGCCACGGCGGCATCGTGCTCGAGCACCTGAAGGCGCTGGCCCTGCACCTGGATCTGGGGCCGGAGGACGTGTTCTTCTGGTACACGACCACCGGCTGGATGATGTGGAACTTCCTGGTCGGCGCGCTGCTGGTCGGGGCGACGGCGGTGGCCTACGACGGCAGTGCCACCTACCCGGGCACCGACGCGCTGTGGCAGCTGACGCAGCAGGACCGGGTCACCTACTTCGGGGTGGGCGCCCCGTACCTGCTGGCCTGCGCCAAGGCGGGGCTGTCGCCCGGCCGGGACCTCGACCTGACCGCCCTGCGGGGGGTGGGTTCCACCGGGTCCCCGCTGCCGCCGGAAGGCTTCAGCTGGGTCTACGAGCACGTGAAGGGCGACGTGGTACTGGGCTCGCTGTCCGGCGGCACCGACCTGTGCACCGGTTTCGTCGGCCCGGTCCCGGTCAAGCCGGTGCGCTCCGGGGTCATCACCGCCCGCTGCCTGGGCGCGGCGGTGGAAGCCCTGGACAGCTCCGGGCACCCGGTCACCGGGCAGGTCGGTGAGCTGGTCATCAGCGAGCCCATGCCGTCGATGCCGGTCGGCTTCTGGAACGACCCGGACGGCACCCGCTACCGGGAGAGCTACTACACCGACTTCCCGGGTTACTGGCGGCACGGCGACTGGATCAAGATCCTGCCCGATGGCGGCTGCGTCATCTACGGCCGGTCCGACGCCACCTTGAACCGCGGCGGGGTCCGCATGGGGACCAGCGAGTTCTACCGGGTGGTCGAGGCCTTCCCCGAGATCGCCGACAGCCTGGTCGTGGACACCGGTCAGCTCGGCCGCGATGGGCGGCTGGTGCTTTACGTCACGCTGGCTCCGGACGCTGAACTGGACGACGACCTGACCGGCCGGCTCCGCGGCGCACTGCGGGCCAAGCTGTCGCCCCGGCACGTGCCGGACGCGATCCACCAGGTGCCGGGCATCCCGCGCACGCTGTCGGGCAAGAAACTGGAGATCCCGGTGCGCAAGATCCTGCTCGGGACCCCGGTCGCCGAGGCCGCCGATCCGGACGCCCTGGCCAACCCGGATGTGCTCGCGCACTTCGCCCCCAGCGGTCCAGGACCCGGATAGCCTTGATGCCTGGCAGCGGGACCGAGCCCGCCGCCTGCCGCCCGCACCGGGGCCCAGATTTGGTTACTAAGGGAAACCAGATCGTAACGTAGAGGTGTATCTACAGTTCACGATGGTGCCGGAGCGTGGTCCAGTCCGGGTCGCCCCGCTTGGCGACCGGACTCAAAAGCGGTAATTACGTTACATACGCCGGCTTTCTGTGCAGTAGGACCACACAGACAGCGGGTGGCGCGCGGCCCAGCGCGAGCCGCGCCCGTCGACACATGGGGAATGACAAAGATGTCGGACACTGTGGACGAGACCAGGAATGCTGCCCTCGATCGGGCGGCGCATTCGGAAGCGGAAGATCTGGGTGGCACCGCGGCCGCCGTGGGTGATCTGACCGGCTTCCTGCGGGCCTATTACCGGCACGTCGCCACCGAGGACCTGGCCTCGTTCGGACCCGACCAACTGGCCGCGGTGGCGGCCCGGCACGCGACCCTGGCCGCCCAGCGCCCGCAGGGCCGGGCCCTGGTCCGGGTGACCGACGCCGACCCGGAGGCGACCGGCGGCCCGGCTCCGAACGGCGCCGGCGCCCAGGCCCCGGCCATCGCCGCTTTCGGCCCGGTCCGGACCGTGGTCGACATCGTCACCGACGACATGCCGTACCTGGTCGACTCGGTGACCATGGAGCTGAACCGGCACCAGGCCGACATCAGCCTGATCCTGCACCCGCGGCTGGTCGTCCGGCGCGACGTGACCGGCGCCCTGCACGGCGTGACCGGGCCGGTCAACGGGACCGCCGACGACAGCACCCCCGGTGAGCTCACCGAGTCCTGGATGCACATCGAGATCGCCGGGCTGGGCGACCGGGTACCGCTGTCCGAGCTCGAAGCCGACCTGTGCCGGGTGCTGGACGACGTCCGGGTCACGGTCGAGGACCAGCCCAAGATGGCCGCGGCCGCCGCATCGCTGGCGGTCAGCCTGGACGGCGACTCCGACGCGCCCCAGCCGGGCCTGCTCCCGGGCCGGACCGAGCCCCACACGATGAACAGCGCCAGCCCGGAGGGATCAGACACCGAAGCGGGCGCGCTGCTGCGCTGGCTGGCCGACGGGCACTTCATCTTCCTCGGCTACCGCGAGTACGACCTGGTGCCCGGGGACGACGGCATGACCTTGAAGGCGGTGGCCGGCGCCGGCCTCGGCTTCCTGCGCCACGACCGCGAGGGTTCGGAGTCGTTCGCGGCCCTGCCCGCGGACGTCCGGGCCAAGGCCGCCGACCCGGGGCGACTGGTGCTGGCCAAGGGCAACAGCCGGTCCACCGTGTACCGGAACAAGTACCTGGACTACGTGGCGGTCAAGAAGCTCGGCTCCGACGGCCAGGTCATCGGCGAGTGGCGGTTCCTCGGCCTGTACACGCACTCGGCCTACACCGAGTCGGTCGCCCGCATTCCGGTGCTGCGGCGCAAGCTGGCCGCGGTGCTGGCCGCGGCCGCGGTCACCCCGGACAGCTACGACGGCAACGACCTGGTCGAGATCCTCGAGGGCTACCCGCGTGAGGAACTGTTCCAGATCGGCACCGCCCAGCTGACCGAGATCGCCACCGCCGTGCTGCGGCTACGGGAGCGCAAGCAGACCCGGCTGTTCCTGCGCCGCGACGCCTACGGCCGGTACATGTCGTGCCTGGTCTTCCTGCCCCGGGACCGGTACACCACCGCGGTCCGGCTGCGCGTGCAGGAGATCCTGCGCGCCGCCCTGGACGGCGCCTCGGTCGACTACAGCGCCATGGTCGGGGAGTCCGCGCTGGCCCGGCTGCACGTGGTGGTCCGGGGCCGGCGGGGCGAGCCGCTGCCCGACGTGGACGCGGCCACGCTGGAACGGCGGATCGCCGCCGCGGTCCGGTCCTGGAGCGAGGACCTGGAGGAAGAAGCGCTGCGGGTCCTCGGCAGCGACCGGGCCAAGCTGCTGCTGGACCGGCTGGCGACCGGGATTCCCGAGACCTACAAGGCCGACGTGACCGCCACCGACGCCGTGGACGACCTGCGCCGGGTGCTGGAGCTGGCCGAGTCGGCCGACCCGGGCGACGGGTTCGCGGTCCAGCTGCGCGACGACCACGACCCGGCCGCCGGGGACTGGCGGCTGCGGGTGTACCGGACCGGGGCGCCGATCATCTTGTCCGACGTGCTGCCCCAGCTGCAGCACATGGGCCTGGAGGTGGTCGACGAGCACCCCTACGAGTTCACCGGCCCCGAGCCGTTCTGGATCTACGACTTCGGCCTGAGCGCGGAGTCCCGAGCGTGGCGGGACCGGCCCCGCAGCGAGGGCGGCCGCGAGCAGTTCGAGCAGGCGCTGTGCGCGCTGTGGCACGGCGAGGTCGAGGACGACGGCTTCAACGCCCTGGTCCTGGACGCCGGCCTGTCCTGGCGCGAGGCCATGGTGCTGCGGGCCTACGCCCGCTACCTGCGCCAGGCCGGGTCCCGGTTCAGCCAGGGCTACATCCAGCGGGTGCTGCGCTCCAACGTCCCGGTGGTCCGGCTGCTGGCCAAGCTGTTCGCGTCCCGCTTCGACCCGGCCCACCAGGCCGGGGAGGCCGAGCGCAGCGAGGCGCTGGTCGAGGAGATCCGCGGTGAACTGGACGACGTGGTGTCCCTGGACCACGACCGGATCCTGCGCTCCTACCTGGCCCTGATCCAGGGAACCTTGCGCACGAACTACTTCCGCACCGGGGCCCAGCCCATGGTGAACCAGACCACCGGCGCGGCCGGCCTGTCCTGCGCGGTGCCCAGCTACGCGCCCTACCTGGTGGTCAAGCTGGACCCGGGCCAGGTGCCGGGTCTGCCCGCACCGCGGCCGAAGTTCGAGATCTTCGTGTACTCACCGCGGCTGGAGGCGGTGCACCTGCGGTTCGGCCGGGTCGCCCGCGGCGGCCTGCGCTGGTCGGACCGGCTGGAGGACTTCCGCACCGAGATCCTGGGCCTGGTCAAGGCCCAGGAGGTGAAGAACGCGGTCATCGTCCCGTCCGGGGCCAAGGGCGGGTTCGTGTGCAAGCGGCTGCCCGACCCGTCCGACCGCGAGTCCTACCAGGGCGAGGTGCTGGCCTGCTACCAGACGTTCATCAGCGCCATGCTGGACATCACCGACAACCTGGAGGGTGAGCGGGTCGTCCCGCCCCGCGAGGTGGTCCGGCACGACGGTGACGACCACTACCTGGTCGTGGCGGCCGACAAGGGCACGGCCACGTTCTCCGACGTGGCCAACGAGATCGCCGGGCGGTACGGCTTCTGGCTGGGGGACGCCTTCGCCTCCGGCGGCTCGGTCGGCTACGACCACAAGAAGATGGGCATCACCGCCCGCGGGGCCTGGGAGTCGGTCAAGAACCACTTCGCCACCCTCGGCCTGAACCCGGCCACCGACCCGTTCACCGTGGCCGGGGTCGGGGACATGTCCGGCGACGTCTTCGGCAACGGGATGCTCCTGTCCGACCAGCTCAAGCTGGTCGCGGCCTTCGACCACCGGCACATCTTCCTGGACCCCGACCCCGACCCGGCGGTCAGCTTCGCCGAGCGGCAGCGGCTGTTCGCCCTGGCCCGCTCGTCGTGGACCGACTACGACCGCACGCTGATCTCGGCCGGCGGCGGGGTGTGGCCGCGCAGCGCCAAGTCGGTGCCGCTGTCGCCGCAGGCCCGCGCGGTCCTGGGCATCGACGACGGCGTGCTGGCCCTGTCCCCGGACGAGCTGATCTCGGCCATCCTGACCGCCCCGGTGGACCTGCTGTGGAACGGCGGCATCGGCACCTACGTCAAGGCCACCGCCGAGACCCAGGACTCCTGCGGCGACCGGTCCAACGACAGCGTCCGGGTCAACGCGGCCAACCTGCGGGCCCGGGTGGTGGCCGAGGGCGGCAACCTGGGCCTGACCCAGGCGGGCCGGATCGAGTTCGCCCTCGGTGGCGGCCTGGTCGACACCGACTTCATCGACAACTCGGCCGGGGTCGACACCTCCGACCACGAGGTCAACATCAAGATCCTGCTCGACCAGGCCGTCCGGGACGGTGAGATCACCACCGGCACCCGCAACGACCTGCTCCAGCAGATGACCGACGAGGTCGCCGCGCTGGTGCTGCGGCACAACTACGGCCAGAACATGGCCCTGGCCACGGCCCGGGCCCAGGGCCCGCAGATGCTGCACGTGCACGCGCGCTACCTGCGCCAGCTGGAACGGGACAAGCGGCTGCGCCGCGGCCAGGACGCGGTGCCGGGGGACAAGGAGATCGCCGAGCGCCGGTCGGCGGGCAAGGGCCTGACCAACCCGGAGCTGGCTCTGCTGCTGGCCCACACCAAGATCGCCGCCACCGAGGAGGCGCTGGCCTCCGGCCTGGGCGACGACCCGTACCTGCACCGCGAGCTGACCGAGTACTTCCCGGCCCCGCTGCGGGCCACCCAGCCGGGCCGGATGGGCACGCACCCGCTGCGCCGCGAGATCATCACCACCTCGGTGGTGAACGAGATGGTGGACACGTCCGGCATCACGTTCACGTTCCGGCTGAACGAGGAGACCGGCGCGTCGGTTCCGGAGATCACCCGGACCTGGCTGGTGGCCCGGGACGTGTTCGGCATGCCGGCCTTCTGGCGCGAGGTCACCGCCCTGGACGGCACGGTGGACATCGGCACCCAGATCGCGCTGCTGCTGGAGGGGCGGAAGCTGACCGAGCGGGCCTGCCGCTGGCTGATCTACAACCGGCGCTTCCCGGTCGACATCACCGCCGCCGTGGACCACTTCACCAGCGGCGTGCTGGCCGTCCGGTCCGGGCTGCCCAAGCTGCTGACCGGCCGGGACGCCGAAACTCATCAGCAGCGCCGGGACTCGTTCGCGGGCCGCGGCGTGCCGCCCGAGCTGGCCGAGACCGTGGCCGGCATGGTCCCCACCTACTCGGCCTTCGACATCGTGGAGACGGCCGGGAGCACCTCCCGCGGGGTCGAGGAGACGGCCGAGGTCTACTTCGACCTGGCCGACCGGCTGCAGATCGCCCGGCTCCGGGACCGCATCATCGCCCTGCCCCGTGAGGACCGGTGGAGCAGCATGGCCCGGGCCGCGCTGCGCGACGACCTGTACGCCGCCCACGCCGCGCTGACCCGCGACGTGCTGTCGGTCGGTGGCGTGGGCACCCCGGAGGAGCGGCTGGCCGCCTGGACCGAGCACAACGCGGCCGCGGTCGGCCGGGCCACCCGCACCCTGGGCGAGATCTGGGAGAGCGAGCGGTTCACCTTCACCACCTTGTCGGTGGCCCTGCGCGCGGTCCGCGCCCTGGTCGCCTCCAGCTCACTCCCGCACCAGGACTGACCCCGGCAACGCGGGCGGTGGTGCTCAGCTACCGCCCGCGTAGGTCAGGCCGCCGCCGCTGCCGACGATGCGGAGCTTGCCCGCGGCCTTGCCGTTGCTGGCGCTGGGCGGGTCGACGGCCAGGTACTGCAGGGTGGAGCCGCCGTCGAACTCGATGGTGAACGGGGTCTGGAGCTGATCCTGGGTGAGCAGCGGCTTGTACTCGTCCCGGACCGGGATGGCGGGCAGCGGGCTCTTCGGGTGCGCGGGCGGCTTGGTCACCGGCTGGGTCTGCTGGTTCAGCGACATCGTGTAGAACACGATGGCCCCGCCGTCGGTGGTCCGCAGCGCGAAGAACGGGAAGCTGGTCCCCTCCATCTGCCAGGTGTAGACCAGGTGCTGGGACCGGACCTGCTTGGCGTAGGCGGCGTTGGCCCAGTAGTAACCGGTGGTCAGCGGGCCGGACTGGACCACCTTGGTCGCCGCGCTGTACGGGCCGTCGTCGGCCAGCGACGCCTGCATGGCGCCCACCTCGTCCGGCCGGAACAGCAGGTCCTTGTCGGTGGTGGCCAGCGGGGTGGCGTAGCCGTTCTGGTCCAGCTTGACGTTCAGCGGCGGGGCGTTCTGGTTCAGCTGCACGGTGCCGTTCAGGGTCCAGCTGTCGCTGGCCTCGGTGCGGTCGAACACCATCACCGCGGTCTTGGTCGCGCCGCCGTGCGCCGGGTACTCGGGGGCCACCGCGATGAACCACTGCGGGTACGTGGTCAGCTTGGGCACGTACAGGGTCGGCTTGCCGTAGCTGGGCGCGGTCACCTCGGCCCCGGTGCTGCTGGCCACCTGGTACTGCGACTGCAGGATGTTGACCTGGGCGCTGCTGACCAGCGACTCGGCCAGCAGCTGGTCGTGGTTGGCCACCGCGACCTTGTTGGCGGTCACGTAGGAGTTGAACACCTTCAGCGCGGCGGCATGGGTCGGCCCGGCCGCGGTGGTGGTCGCGTCGGCCATGGTGCCACAGCCCTGGACCGACAGCAGCAGGGCCAGTGCCGTCAGGGGGCCGAGCACGGCCAGCATCGCCTTGGGGATGCGGTTTAGAGTCGCTCGCATGTTCGTGTCCATCGGGAAACGGGAAACCGACCCGACTTTATCCTCCGCTGTCGTGCTTTGACGGTCAGCTTATGGGGTGTGCCGCCCAGGCGCGGACCCGTTTGGCAGGATACCGGGGCCGAGACCGCCCCCGTGCCGGCATACGCCCGCAGGCACTCCCTCGCATAGGCTGTCCGCCATGGCAGCTACCGATCCCACTGATGAGATCTCGGAACTGTCGTCGAAGCTCGCCACGGTGGAAGCGGTACTCGATCCCGATGCTATGCGGGAGGAAGCCGCTACTCTACGCGATCAGGCCGCCGACCCGGACCTGTGGGGCGACCAGCAGCACGCACAGTCGGTCACCCGCCGCCTCTCCTACGTGGAGGGCGAGCTGGCCCGGCTGGACAACCTACGGCAGCGGCTCGACGACACCCGGGTGATGTTTGAGCTGGCCGAGAGCGAGGACGACGAGCCGACCCGGGCCGAGGCGCAGGGCGAGCTGAGCATGCTCCGCAAGGAGGTCGACCAGCTCGAGGTGCGCACGCTCCTGGCTGGCGAGTACGACGGGCGCGAGGCCCTGATGACCATCAACGCGCAGGCGGGCGGGGCCGACGCCGCCGACTTCGCGCAGAACCTGCAGCGCATGTACCTGCGCTGGGCCGAACGGCACGGTTACCCGACCGAGGTGTACGACATCTCCTACGCCGAAGAGGCCGGGATCAAGTCGACCACGTTCGCGGTCAAGTCGCCGTACGCCTACGGCACCCTGCGCGGCGAGCACGGCACGCACCGGATGGTCCGCATCTCCAAGTACGACAACCAGGGCCGCCGCCAGACGTCGTTCGCGGGCGTGGACGTGGTGCCCGTGGTCGAGCAGACCGACCACGTGGAGGTCAACGACGACGAGATCCGGGTCGACGTCTACCGGTCCAGCGGTCCCGGCGGCCAGGGCGTCAACACCACCGACTCGGCGGTGCGGATCACCCACATCCCGACCGGCATCGTGGTCTCCTGCCAGAACGAGCGCAGCCAGATCCAGAACCGGGCCTCGGCCATGGCGGTGCTGCAGGCCAAGCTGCTGGAGCGGCGGCGCCAGGAGGAAGCCGACGAGATGGCCGCCCTGCGCGGCGAGACCACCGGCAGCTGGGGCACCCAGATCCGCAACTACGTGCTCTACCCCTACCAGAACGTGAAGGACGTGCGGACCGGCTTCGAGACCGGCAACACCACCGCGGTCCTGGACGGCGAGATCGACGACTTCATCGAAGCCGAGATCCGCTGGCTGAGGCGTGGCGCGAACGGGCAGTGATTTTCCGGGGGCGGTTTTCTCCCGGGGGGACGACCCCCCGTACCCCCCGGTGCGCTTCGCGCCCCGCTGCGGTGCCGACCGTATTACCGGCCACTCACCGGGCTGAAGCCCGGTTCGCTGGGCCGGTTAGACCGCCTCGCCGCAGCCCGCGCTCAGTTCCGTCCGACCAAAGATCGTGCTCCGTCCGACCAAGACCGTGCTCCGTCAGACCAGAGATCGCGCTCCGTCAGAACAAAGATTCCGTGCTTTCGTCAGGCTAGAAATCCGTAAGGTATGACCATTAGCCCATTACTCCGTGGACGGCCAGGACGGTCAGCAGAACGATCAGCAACGCCGAGGCGATGAGAATGTGGGGGGTGTAGTTGGGGTGGCTGTGGTGCATCTGTTGCCGGGTGGCCCGGCAGGCCGGGCAGCGGCCCTCGCTCACTGGCCCCCCGCATCGTGCACAAGCAAGGTGTTCGCAGCTCATGGGCGTCCTTCCGGCCGATCGATCAGTGCACTTGGAGCGTTATAGGGCTCTGCTCGCTGGTTTCCCCCTACACTGTTCCATTGACGATTCCAGGCTACCCGTTAACCGCCTGGATGGCCGCTTCTCTGGTGGACCGCCGGTCCAGGCGCTGCGACTCTCATCCATTTCCGACATCGCTGTGATGGTCCTGTGATCAACTTCGATAACGTCAGCAAGATCTACCCGAGCCAGAGCCGCCCGGCCCTGGAGAACGTCAGCATCGGGGTCGAGAAAGGCGAGTTTGTCTTTCTCGTCGGCCCGTCCGGCTCGGGCAAATCAACGTTCCTGCGTCTGGTGCTGAAGGAGGAACGGCCGACCGACGGCCGGATCCGTGTCGCCGGGCGCGACCTGGCCCGGCTGTCCAACTGGCGCGTGCCCATGCTCCGGCGCCGCATCGGCTGCGTGTTCCAGGACTTCCGGCTGCTGCCGAACAAGAACGTCTACCAGAACGTGGCCTTCGCGCTGGAGGTCATCGGCAAGCCCCGACGTTTCATCCGCAAGGTCGTGCCCGAGGTCATCGACCTGGTCGGCCTGGAGGGCAAGCACGACCGGATGCCGGACGAGCTGTCCGGTGGCGAGCAGCAGCGGGTCGCCATGGCCCGGGCCTTCGTCAACCGGCCGATGATCCTGCTGGCCGACGAGCCGACCGGGAACATCGACCCGGCCACCTCGATCGGCATCATGAAGGTCCTGGACCGGATCAACCGGACCGGCACCACCGTGGTCATGGCCACGCACGACGCAGCCATCGTCGACTCCATGCGCAAGCGTGTCATCGAACTCGAATACGGCAAGGTGGTCCGCGACCAGTCTCGCGGTGTGTACGGCCAGGCGTACTGAGGTGCCGTAGCCTGACCCGCGGGGCACCGTCTCCGGCGACCTTCGCCGGGGTACCACCACACGAAGCAGGACTGCGAGGAATTAGCGAGTATGCGTGCACAGTTCGTTCTCCAGGAGATCTGGATCGGCCTGCGCCGGAATCTCACCATGACCGTGGCCCTCATCGTGGTCGTGGCGATCAGCCTGTCCCTGCTGGGCACTGGCCTGCTGTTCATCAAGCAGGTCGACAGCACGCGGACCTACTGGCAGGGCAAGGTGGAGATCTCGGTCTACCTGTGCACCGCCCAGAGCGTCAGCGTCCAGTGCAAGCAGAACGGCCCGTCCACGGCGGCCCAGCGGACCCAGCTCCAGCAGACGCTCACCGCGATGCCTCAGGTCGCCAACGTGACCTATGAGACGCAGGCCCAGGCCTACTCGCGGTTCAAGCAGGAGTTCTCCAACAGCCCGTCGTTCGTGAACACCGTCCAGCAGGGCGACATCCCGGACTCGTTCCAGGTCAAGCTGAAGAACCCGCAGACCGACTACGGCACCGTGGCCAACGCGGTGACCAGTAAGGCCGGCGTGGACTCGGTGATCGATGACCGGTCCATCCTGGACAAGTTCTACAAGCTGCTCGACGGGGCCCGGAACGCGGTGGTGATCATCGCGCTGGTCCTGCTCATCGCCGCGACCTTGCTGGTGGCCAACACGATCCGGCTGTCGGCGTTCAACCGCCGCCGGGAGACCGGCATCATGCGGCTGGTCGGCGCGTCGAACTTCTACATCCAGCTGCCGTTCCTGCTGGAGGGGGTGATCGCCGGCCTCATCGGCTGGGCGGTCGCCGCTGGCCTGCTGATTGCCGTGAAGTCGCTGTGGCTGGATAACCTACAGCAGTACTTCACGTTTAACGTAGGACTCAGTGCTGGTGACCTCATCGAGGTCATCGTCCTCGCCATGTGCGTGGGCGTGGTGCTGTGCGGCGCGACGTCGTTCCTGACTCTCCGCCGGTACCTGCGTATCTGACATGAGCGGATAGGAGCGACGTGGCTCGGGAGCAGGGGCGAAAGGTAGTCGCCCGCAACCGCCGCGCCCGGTACGACTACCGGATCGAGGACACTTTCGAGGCGGGGCTGGTGCTCACCGGGACCGAGGTGAAGTCGCTGCGAGCGGGCCGGGCCTCGCTCGCGGACGGGTTTGCCCAGATCTCCGACGGTGAGGTGTGGCTGCACAACGTCCACATCCCCGAGTACACCCAGGGCACCTGGACCAATCACGACGTCCGCCGGACCAGGAAGCTGCTGCTGCACCGGCGTGAGATCGACAAGCTGTCCTCGGAGGTGGCCGAGCAGGGTCTGACCCTGGTGCCGCTCGAGCTGTACTTCAAGGACGGAAAAGCCAAGGTTGAGCTGGGCCTCGGACGGGGTAAGCGAACCTACGACAAACGGCACGACCTGGCGGCCAAGGACGCAGCCAGGGAGGTGGACCGTGCGCTCCGGCGGCGACGGTAACGGGGAGGGGGCCGGTGTCCTTTCACACCCGTGACCGGGGGAGCCGGGGCAGCCACGCCCGGACCGGCCGCTCGGTCCGGATCGTGCCCCGGCCCGGCCGCAGCACGGCCCCGCCGCCCGATCAGCGGCCGCCGCTGCCGCCCCGCCCGCCGTCCGCGCGCAGCCAGCAGAAGGCCCGCCGCCTGTCCATGCGCGCCCGCCGCATCCGGCTGGTCGCGGTGGTGGTCTTCGTGGGCATCGTCGTGGCGGGTTTCCTGGAAGGCTTCGGCCAGGAGCCGTCCCCCTCCGGAACGGTGCAGGCGTTCCTGCTGGACTGGCAGCAGCACAACTACCAGGCCGCGGCCGGCCACACCACCGGTAGCAAGGCCACCGTGGCCAGCGCCCTGTCCGACGCCTTCACCCAGCTCGACGCGACCGCCATGTTCTTGTCCATGGGGTCGCTGCAGCAGCACGGCGACACCGCCGAGGCCCACTTCACCGCCTCGGTCAACCTGGGCGAGGGCGGCCACCAGTGGGAGTACCAGGGCCGGTTCGCGCTCCGTAAGACCGGCTCCGGCTGGAAGATCGTGTGGGCCCCCAGCGTCATCAACCCGCAGCTCGGCCCGGGTGAACGGCTGGCCGTGGTGACCGCCGTGCCGCAGCGGGCCGCGGTGCTGAGCGCGCAGGGCCAGCCCCTGCAGGTCCCGTCGAGCGTGTACCAGGTGGGCGTCTGGCCCAAGGCACTGAAGAACGCCACCACCACCGCGAACGACCTGGCCGATGTCACCCAGCTGAACCCCAGCCAGGTGCTGGGCCAGATCCAGGCCGCCCCGCCCGGCCAGTTCCTCACCCTGCTGTCGCTGGACCCGGCCTCGTACGCCCAGATGGCGGCCAAGCTGGGCCAGGTGCCGGGGTTGATGGTGCACCGGGCCACCCAGCGGCTGTTCGCTTCCCAGGCCAGCGAGGTGGTCGGCACGGTCGGCAGCGAGGCCTCCAGCCGGCTGCGGGACGAGGGTGCCTCCTACCAGCCGGGCACCACCATCGGCCTGACCGGGCTGCAGGCGGCCTACCAGCACCGGCTGGCGGGTTCGCCGACCACCCAGATCGTGGCCGAGAACGCCAGCGGCCAGCAGACCGCGGTCCTGCGCCGGTGGCCGGGCAAGGACGGCCTGCCCATCACCACCACCATCAACTCGTCCGTGCAGAGCGCCGCCTCCGCCGCGCTGAACGCCGTGCCCAACGCGTCGGCCGAGATCGTCGCCGTCCAGGCCACCACCGGCCAGATCCTGGCCGTCGCGGGCCAGCAGGCCGCCGGCGTGAAGCTGCCCGCGGGCGGAGCGCTGAACGCCCAGCTGTCGCCGGGGACCGCGTTCACCATCGTGTCGACCGCCGCCCTGCTCGGCAGCGGCACCAGCACCAGCACCAAGGTCCCGTGCACCAGTTCGGCCAACGTCGGCGGCCAGCTGTTCAGCGATCAGGGTCTGTCCTCGTCGTCTGGGAGCAACGCCACCTTCGCCCAGGACTTCGCCCAGGGCTGCGGCACCGCGTTCGCGGGCCTGTCCCGGCGGCTGAGCAGTTCCGACCTGCGCGCGGCGACCAAGGGCTTCGGCCTCGGCGCCAACTGGCAGCTGCCGCTGCAAGCCTTCTCCGGCTCGGTGCCCAACGCCGCCAACGACGGTCAGCTGGCCGGCGAGACCATCGGCCAGGGGGTCAAGGTCAGCCCGCTCGGCATGGCCCTGGTCGCGGGCGCCGTGGCCAGCGGCGTCTACCACGCCCCGGTGCTGGTCAGTAACCCGCCCGACAAGCCCTCATCCAGCCAGGCCCCGCTGTCCGGCAGCGCCCTCGGCTCGCTGCGCGCCCTGATGCGCAGCACGGTGACGTCCGGGGCCGGCCAGAGCGCCAACGTCACCGGCGGCGGCTCGGTCTACGGCCAGACCGCCCTGGTCCAGACCGGCACCGGCCACCACACCCAGTTCCAGAGCTGGTTCGTCGGCTTCCGCGGCAACATCGCCTTCACGGTCCTGATCGCCAGCTCCTCCCACGACATCTCCGCCTCCATCCTGGCCGGCCAGTTCCTCAACGCCCTCCAAGCCGGCTCCTGACCCCACCACCTCCGGCCTCCCGCCACCCCCCGCGCGTCCCGCCGCGGCCACCCGCTTAGGCCCCCAGCCTCCGGCCACCCCGCGCGCCCCGCCGGCCATCCCCGACTCCGACCGGTATCGCGCCTCCAGAGCCCCGTGCTCACCTTCAGCCACATGAGCAACCCGCGACGCACGTGCGACTCCCGTTACGGACTCGTGACCAAGATCTTTTGGCTCGGTCGGAACAGTGTCGATCGCGCATTCGCAATCGCTCTAGCAGTAGCGAATGCGCGATCGATGCGGTTGGTTCTGGCGGTGGGCGCCGCCCGGCCGACCCCACGCATCGCATCGGCCACCCACGGCAGGTGGGCCCGCTGGTGCCTCAGGCCGGCCCTCCTGGTGGTCACCGGAAGGTTGGGGTTGGGCACGTGGGGGTCGCGGGAATCTGGGTTGGCGGTTCGGTGTTATCGGTGTACGGTCGGGCGGAGCAGGACGCCCTGGCGACGTCCGGCTGATAATTCCATAGGGGGTGATCGGTTTCGACTTCGATGGTTGATCTAGGTGAAGCGGGCCGAGGGTTGCGGTTGTGACCTCGTAAATCACGCGACCGCAAACGAATAAGTGCCAATAAAACGCGCACTAGCGTCGCTCTCGCCGCCTGAGGCGAGTTAGACGCTTGTCAGCCCGGGGACGCTCTCGACCCGGTGTCTGGCATCAGCTAGAGGGCTTACCTGCTAGCCCGGTCACGGGACTGGTTGGGGACATCGAACAGTGACTGGGCCCGTCAGCATCTTGCCTGCGTGAATGCTGGGGCCGAGAAAATCGAAGCAAGGCTGCGCCCGGAGAAGCCCTGGTGATGCATTGAAGGACGCGGGTTCAATTCCCGCCACCTCCACGAAACCACCCGATACCCCGGACCTCACTAGAGGTCCGGGGTATCGGCGTTTGTAACGTGCCGGACCTCGTCGAGGTCCGGCACGTTTGTGTTCCGAACCCCTGGATCTCGCGCAGGGTTTGGTCGTGGGTTGGTGGATGCCCCGGATCTGCCGAAGGTCCGGTGCGTTTTGCCGTTCGCGCCGTATCCAGCCGACTCGCTCGGGTGTCTCCCCGCCGTGTCGCTCGGGTGGCCCCCACTGTGCCGCCCGGATGTCTCCCGGCCGTGTCGCTAAGAATCGAATCAGGTGTTAAGTTTCGAATAAAGCTTGGTGGCTCGAATCGTGGTGGCCAGGGAGGCAGCGATGGCAGGGAACCCCGCCGCGCGGGATGTGTTTGTCCCGCACGCGTTTCCGGAGCAGCAGGTCGACCTCGGTGAGATCAGCATGAACTACGCCGAGACCGGGTCGCCCGATCGTCCGGCGCTGCTGCTGATTCCGGAGCAGACCGGGTCGTGGTGGGGCTACGAGGAGGCCATGGGCCTGCTGGCCGAGGATTTCCACGTGTTCGCGGTGGACCTGCGCGGCCAGGGCCGCAGCAGCTGGACGCCCAAGCGATACAGCCTGGACAACTTCGGCAACGACCTGGTCCGCTTCATCGCCCTGGTCATCAAGCGGCCGGTCATCGCGGCGGGCAACTCCTCCGGCGGGCTGCTGGCCGCCTGGCTGTCGGCCTACGCCATGCCCGGGCAGATCCGGGGCGTGCTCTGCGAGGACGCCCCGTTCTTCGCCTCGGAGCTCGTGCCCGCGGTCGGGCACAACATCCGCCAGGCGGCGGGCCCGATGTTCGAGCTGTACCGCGACTACCTGGGCGACCAGTGGCGCGTGGGGGACTGGGCCGGGTTCAGCGCGGCGGCCAGGACGTCGAAGTCGAAGATTCTGCAGCTGTTCCCGAGCACCGAGGAGCCAGCGCAGAACCTCAAGGAGTACGACCCCGAGTGGGCCCGGGTGTTCTACGAGGGGACCGTCGCCCTCAACTGCCCGCACGACCGGATGCTCCCGCAGGTCAAGACGCCGGTGCTGATGACCCACCACCTCCGGGCCATTGATCCCGAGACGGGCGACCTGATCGGGGCGGTGTCCGACCTGCAGGCCGAACAGGCCCGGAAGCTGATGGAGTCGGCCGGGGTGCAGGTCGACTACGTGTCCACCCCGGACGCGCTGCACATGATGCACACCTTCGACCCGCCGCGGTACGTGAAGATCCTGACCGAGTGGGCCTCGACGCTGCCGGCCGACTGACCAGCCGGGCCCCGGCCCGACTGACCGGCCAGGCCCCGGCCCCGGCCCGGCCCGGGAACCCTAGGCTCCCTGGGCCCGGAGCGCGACCGCGTGCTCGGGCCGGTCGGTCACCACCACCGCCACCCGCGGGTCGCCCAGGAGCCGGGTCAGCCGCCGGTCGTCGTTGACCGTCCAGACCATGATCTGCAGCCCGGCCGCCCGGCAGCGATCCAGCACGGCAGGCCGCGCGTAGCGGTAGCTCATGGCCACCCAGCTGGCCCCGCTGGCCCGGACCGCAGCCAGCGGGAAGGAGAGCGGCCAGCGCAGCCGCCGCAGGTCCCGGGTGATCGAGGCCGGCCCGAACCCCACCGACAGCCCGACCGGAACCCCCGGAAACGAGGCCCCGACCGCCGCCACCGACTCCGGATCGGCGGTGGTGACCACGAAGCGGTCCGGCCCGAACGAGGCCAGGGCCAGCTCCACGGCCTCGCGCTCGAAGCCCACGCCCTTCAGGTCCACGTGGCCGCGCACGCCGCCGTCGGCCAGGATCTGCATGACCGTCGCGGCCGTCAGGGCCGGCGGCCCGTCCGGACGCGCGGCCGAGTGCTGGGCCAGCAGCGTCCCATCGCCGGCCCGGCGCACGTCGAACTCGGCGTATTCGGCTCCGGAGGTCACCACCGCCTGGTACGCGGCTGGCGACCCCGGCTGGGCCCGTTCCCCGCCACCGGAGTGCGCCGAGATCATCACCGCAGGAGGCACCCAGGAAGTATCCCAGGCTCAGGCGGGGATGGGCTGGGACAGGTCGTCGTCGCCCACGACCTGGTAGACGGCGTTCAGGGTGGGCTCACCGACCAGGTGCTTGATGCGCTCGTGACGGCGCTCTTCGACCGGGGCGATGCGCTCCATCCACATCGGGATCTCGGCCGGGTCGGCGTCCTCGA
The DNA here is from genome assembly GCA_963828445.1 of uncultured Actinomycetes bacterium. Lineage (GTDB taxonomy): Bacteria > Actinomycetota > Actinomycetes > Streptosporangiales > Streptosporangiaceae > Bog-532. Next base: position 122,108 of record CAWHFP010000005.1, on the reverse strand, counting down.
TGATGGCGATGGTGAACAGGTCGCGCGGGTCCTCCAGGTTGACCCCGGACAGGACCCGGCGCCGCGGATCGCCGTCGATGATCTCGTCCGGGATCCAGGCCCGGCGGAAGGTGGCGTAGTCGACGTCGGCGTGGAGACGACGGGCCATGCACGCGATAAGCATCATGTCGGTGACTCCTCAGGGAAATGACCTTCGATATAATCTTGCACTGCAAGAAAACTGAGTGCCCAGAAGTTAATCTTGCACTGCAAGATAAGTCAACGCTGAATCGTCAGGAGGTAGCCGTGCCCGACCGCCGGGCCCGACCCCGAGCCGGGCTGACCAGGGAGAAGGTGCTCGACGCGGCGATCACCTTCGTGGACGAACGCGGCCTGACCGCGCTGTCCACCCGCAAGCTGGGGGCGGCCCTGGGCGTCGAGGGCATGACGCTCTACCACTACGTGCCGACCAAGGCCGCCTTGCTGGACGGCATGGTGGAACGGGTGCTGGAGCAGACCGCGGGCGAGCTCGTCCCGGCCGCGGGCCAGCGCTGGCCGGACGCGGTCCGGGCGGTGGCCACCCGGTTCCGCGACGTGCTGCTGGCCCACCCCGGCCTGCTCGGGGTGGTGGCGACCCGGCCGGTCAACTCACCCGGGGCGTTCCGCATCCTGGAGGGCGGTCTGGCCATCATGACCAGCCAGGGCGTCCCGCTGGCCTGGGCCATGGACACGGTCAACAGCGTGATGACGTTCGTGGTCGGGCACACCCTGGCGGAAGCCGGCCAGACCCCGGGCCACGAGGACGCCCACGACAGCGAGCCGCCCGCTCCCGACCCGGCCGAGTACCCGAACTTCGCCGAAGTCATCCGCACCGGCGCCGGCCTGGACTTCGCGTCCCGGTTCCAGAAGACCCTGGACATCCTGATCGACGGCTACGCCGCCGCGATCCAGCAGGCGGCCAGCAGGGGGGCCAGCAGGCGACGAGCTAGCTCCCATTCAGGCCAGGTGCGATCTCGCCCCGGCCGGCCTGCTGGATGTCGGCGGGCAGCACGTAGCCGACCCGGGCCGCGGCCACCTGAAGCGCGGTCCGCCAGGCGACGATGGCCTCCCGCTGCTGATTCTGCGTAGTCGGCAGGTCGTCGAAGTCGTTGTCCGCGAGCCCCGCCGCCAGCGCGGCCAGGTAGGTGTCCTCGAGTACGTAGGTGTGGGCGTACGGGGCGTTGACGACCGCTCTGCGGCGCCGAAGGCAGGCAGAAGACGGAGCACGCCCATTGATACGGTGCTGCCCACCCGGGTGGATTGACCGGGGGATTAAGCCCGTTGCCGTTACTGATTATCTGCTAAATAGCGACAAAACGGTGACGAGTGACTAATAGGGCAAAGATTTCCGGGTTGGCCGGGCTTACCGAAATTCTTCCCTAAAGAATACATCTGCGCAGCTCAGCTACGTTGCGCCGCAATTGGTAGCCCGGAAAGTCGGGAAGATCATAGGGACTTGTGCGGCGAGATGCCTGCAGGCGGCCGAGTCTCGTGGTTACCATGACTCGTCAGTAAGCGACATTACACACAGCGTGTGCGCCATGACTTTAGGTACGTCGGCGGCATGGTGTGGGAAGTGGCCGAGGATGAGTGACCTGATTGATCTGACGTCCCGCCTGCTGGACGACGGTTTTGTGATCTGCACCGAGAAGACCGGCGAGCGCTTCACCGTGATGCTGCGCCGGACCCGCGCCGAGGGTCGCCGCGTGTTCTGCGGGACCGGAGACAACTTCCCGGACGCGCTGGTGGACGCGGCCGAGGAGGCCGCCGTTCCCGCCGCCTGATCAGGACGCGGTCGAGGCGGTCGGGCCCGGGGTGACGATCCCGTACTCGTGGATCTTCCGGTAGATGGTGGCCCGCGACATGCCGAGCGCCTCGGCCGCCTTCACCTTGTTGCCGTCGCAGTCGAGCAGGCTCTGCACGATCGCATCGCGCTCCATCGACTCCAGCGGGCTGAGCAGCCGGCGGCTCACCGTCCAGCACTCCGGCGGCAGGTCGCTGGGCTGGATCGAGCCGGCCCGGCGGCGCTGCACGACCTTGCGCAGCACCTGCCACAGCTGCCCGGCGTTACCCGGCCAGCTGGACCGCAGCAGCAGCTGCATGGCCTCGGGTGAGCACACCACCCGGCCGTGCTGGCTGAGCCGGGCCAGGAAGAACGGCACCAGCTCCTGCAGGTCCTCGATGTGGTGCCGCAGCGGCGGCAGCTCGACCGTGGCCGGGAAGAACCGCAGCAGCTTGGTCAGGTCGGCCCGGGTGTCCTTCCGGTTCAGCGTGACCGCCACCCGCAGCGTCCGGTGGCGGCGAGCCGCCCGCGCCTCCTGCAGCGCGCTGGACAGGGCGTGCACCTGCTTGACGTTGAGCTCGTCCACGTGCCGGATGACCAGCATGCCCTCACTGTCGAGCAGTTCGCTGCGCGCGGTGACCAGCCAGTCGTTGCCCTTGGCCGACGCGGCGTCGATGACCTGGAACCGGCCCGCCGGGTTGCGCCGCTGGTGCACGGCCCGGGCCAGGGCCATCTTGCCCACCCCGGGCTCACCCTCCAGGGTCAGCCACTCGGCCGAGTCGTAGGCGACCTCGGCTTCCCGGCAGGCGCGGGTCCACAGCACGCCCGACCCGACCAGGCCGGGCAGGAACATCGATGACTTGGCCCCCTGCTTGCCGCTGGCCGTGGCGGCCGGCCGCGGCGCGGTTTCCAGCAGCTTCACGTGCACGATGCCGTCGGCGTAGGGGGTGTCGGTGTCCACCGGGCGGCAGTACATCCGGGCCCGCAGGCCGGTCGGCAGGTCGGCGGTGACCGCGCCCGTGCTGCGCCGGGTCAGCACCTCGGCCGCCTGCCCGATCAGCGCGGCCTGGTCGGCCGGGTCGAGGATGCGCCGCGCGTAGTCGTTCATCATGACCACGTCGTTGCCGATGGCCAGCACGATCCCGCCGGTGCGGCGGCAGGCCCGCACGTACTCCTCGAGCAGGTTGAACTCGCGGCCGCTGGAGCCGTTGAGCAGGGACGAGGTGATCTGGTCGGCGGTGTTCTTGACCAGCGCGACCAGCAGCGGGTCGGCGTTCTTGCGCCAGCAGGTGAGGTCGATGACGCCGACCGTCTTGCCGGTGATCGGGTGGTGGATCGGCACCCCGGCGCAGGCCAGGCCCTCCAGATGCTCGGCGTAGTGCTCGTGCCCGAACACGTGCGTGGCCCGGCCCGCCTCCAGCGCGGTGCCGATGCCGTTGGTGCCGACCAGGTCTTCGGAGTAGTTGAAACCGGGGGCCAGCATGACGCCGTCCAGGTGCCGTTCCAGGTCGTGGTCGGCGGTCAGCCGGGACAGGACGAGCCCGTTGGAGTCGGTGAGGATGATGCTGATCGGCTGCCCGTCGAGCTGCTCGTGCAGCTGCCGGAGGACCGGGTCGGCGCTGCGGGCCAGCAGGGTCTCCGGATCGGGGTCGCGGGTGTAACGCAGGTCGATACGGTCGGCGGCCACGCTCCACTCGCGGGATCGGCGCCAGGAGGCCAGGATCGGCTCGCGTACTTCCTTCAGCCCGACCGGCTCGGCAGCCAGGAACCGCTCCCTGGCCTTCGCTAGCCGGGCGCTGCCGCTCATTGCCTGCAGCGGCACTGCTGCCTGCACCATGGTGCCTCCCGAACCGTGCGGACGGATGTCTCAGGCTGGAGGCTCAGCCTGCGGTTAGTGAGCATCCGTTCACGTGGCTGATACCAAGTTAAACGAAACCGTAAACGCCCCTTCGCATCGTGCTGTCTCAAGTTGAGACCTTCGAGGTAGCAGCGCCGGCGTTGGCTCGGGCGTATTGCATCCACCGCGTTCGGGGCGGAGGATGCGGGCTACACCGCCCCGGCACCACGCCGATCACGCACCACGTCGGCCCGGATCACGTCGCTACGTCGATCATGCGCCAGGAGGTGCCAGAAAATATGCCAGTGGAGCCAGAGCAATCTCAGTCCGAGACGGCCAATGGGACGGCTGACGAGACGTTCAATCCGTGGAGCGTCGTCAACCTGGTGTTCCATCACCTGGCCGGCCAGGGCCTGCACCCCACGCTGGGGGAAGGCGGCGACCCGGGGGAGCCCGCGGCTGAGTTGCTGCGCTGCCTGGGCGTCACGCCGGCCGCCGAAGGCAACCGGCACGTCGCGGAAACCGTTCAGGACCAGCTCGCCGAACTGCGCGGTGCGGTCTTCCCGGAACGCTGACCGGAACGCTGACCGGACCGCCTCCCGGAAAGCTGAGATGCGGCTGAAATCAGGCCGATACCTGGCTGATACCGGAGACGGCACCCGGCCGAACCTGAAGATGGCCTGGTTTCCCCAGGTCAGAGCATGTGTCTCATTTCGAGAGCGCATACCTCCTGGGAAGGAGGTGTGATCCAGCACACGACGACTTTTCGTGGGGGCGGGTGAATCACGTCCGCCCAAGGGCTGCGCGGGAGGGCAGCCGGAGCAGCCAAGAGGAAAGGGGTGACGATGAGTCGCCAGAGTGTGGCTAAGGCCCACCAGAAGATCCAGGAGCTGTCCTGGGAACCGCAGTATCACGAGCCGGTTTCGCAGTACGGCACGGACTACACATTCCGCAAGGCGCAGAAGAAGGACCCGCTGAAGCAGGTCCTCCGGTCTTACTTCCCGATGCAGGAAGAGAAGGACCACCGCGTTTACGGTGCCCAGGACGGCGCCATCCGCGGCAACATGTTCCGCCAGGTGCAGGAGCGCTGGCTGGAGTGGCAGAAGCTGTTCCTGTCCATCATTCCGCTGCCGGAGATCTCGGCCGCCCGGGCCATGCCGCTGCTGTTCCGCACGGTCCCGAACCCGGAACTGCACAACGGCCAGGCGATCCAGATGATCGACGAGGTTCGCCACTCGACGATCCAGCAGAACCTCAAGCGCCTGTACATGAACAACTACATCGACCCGGCCGGCTTCAACAACAGCCTCCGCAACTTCCAGAGTGACTACTGCGGGACGATCGGCCGCCAGTTCGCCGAGGGCTTCATCACCGGTGACGCCATCACCGCGGCGAGCATCTACCTGACCATCGTGGCCGAGACCGCGTTCACCAACACGCTGTTCGTGGCCATGCCCGCCGAAGCCGCCGCCAACGGCGACTACCTGCTCCCGACGGTGTTCCACAGCGTCCAGAGCGACGAGTCGCGGCACATCAGCAACGGCTACGCCACGCTCCTCATGGCCCTGAGCGATGAGAGCAACCACCAGCTGCTCGAGCGCGACCTGCGCTACGCCTGGTGGAACAACCACCGCGTGGTGGACGCCGCCATCGGCACGTTCATCGAGTACGGCACCAAGGACCGCCGGAAGGACCGGGAGTCCTACGCGGAGATGTGGCGTCGGTGGATCTACGACGACTACTACCGCAGCTACCTGGTGCCGCTCGAGAAGTACGGTCTGGTCATCCCGCACGACCTCATCGAGGAGTCCTGGAACCAGATCTGGAACAAGGGCTACGTGCACGAAGTCGCGCAGTTCTTCGCCACCGGCTGGCTCGCCAACTACTGGCGGATCGACCCGATGACGGACGAGGACTTCGAGTGGTTCGAGTACAAGTACCCGGGCTGGTATGACAAGTACGGCAAGTGGTGGGAGAACTACAACCGCCTGTCCACGCCGAACGGTCACCACCCGATCGTGGCCGAGAACGTCGACTACGTGTACCCGCACCGCTGCTGGACCTGCATGGTCCCGTGTCTGGTCCGCGAGGACATGGTCATGGACGAGGTCGACGGGCAGTGGCGCACCTACTGCTCCGAGCCCTGCCACTGGACGGACGCGACGGCGTTCCGCCCGACCTACCAGGGTCGCGAGACCCCGAACATGGGCCAGCTCATCGGCAAGCGCGAATGGGAGACCCTCTACCACGGCTGGAACTGGGCCGATGTGGTCAGCGACATGGGCTTCGTCCGCGACGACGGCAAGACCATGACCGCCCAGCCGCACCTCGACCTGGACCCGAAGAAGATGTGGACGCTGGACCACCTGCGCCGCATGCCTCCGGTCCAGAGCCCGAACGTGCTGCTCAACGAGTGGACCCCCGAGCAGCGCGACGCCTTCCACGCCGACTACATCAAGCAGGGCCCGGCCGGCCTGCTCCCGCGGACGACTGACATCCGCCTGAGTAGAGCCCTGTAATCCGCGTGGCGGGAGGGCCGGAGGGACGCCTTTGGCCCTCCCGTCTCGCGCAGCCCTAGTCAAGAGGTGGCAATGGCCGAGAAACATCTCGTTCGCTTCGAGCCGGTCGGGGTCGAGATCGAGGTTGACGAGGAGCAGACGGTCCTGCGCGGCGCGGCCGAGCAGGGAATCATGCTCATGCACGGCTGCAAGGAGGGCCAGTGCGCCGCCTGCAAGTCGTTCGTTCTCGACGGCGAGGACATCGAGCACGACCGGTACTCAACCTTCGCCCTGCCCGACTACGAAAAGGAGGAAGGTTACACCCTGCTCTGCCGGGCTCACGTCTACGAGGACGTGACCATCGAGCTGCTCAACTACGACGAGGACATGATCCGCTCCGGCCTGCCGATCCAGGAGGGCGTGGCGGAGGTGGTGGCCAACGATCCGGTCACCCACGACATGCGCCACCTCGTGCTGAAGCTGGTCGAGCCGGCCGAGATCAAGTTCTTCCCGGGCCAGTACATGGACATCACGATCCCCGACACCGAAGACGTGCGGTCGTTCTCCATGGCCAACACCAACAGCCGCGACGGCGGCTTGCTCGAGTTCGTCATCAAGGTCTATCCGGACGGTCAGTTCTCGCACTTCCTGGACAAGAAGGTCCAGGTCGGCGACCGGCTGGACCTGACCGGGCCGTTCGGCGTCTTCACGCTCCGCGAGGGCGACAGCGACCTGGTGTTCGTGGGCGGCGGGGCCGGCATGGCGCCGATCTTGTCCCTGCTCCGGCAGATGGCCGAGCGCGGTCTTGAGCGCAAGGCCACCTTCTTCTACGGCGCGCGGGGTCGCCAGGACCTGTGCTTCGAGGAAGAACTGCGTGACCTGGAGCAGAAGCTGCCCGATTTCACCTATGTCCCCGCGCTGTCCGAGGCGTCCGATGCGGACGGCTGGGACGGGGAGACCGGACTGATCACCGACGTCGTCAAGCGGCACGTCGACAATCTGTCCGGGGCTCACGCCTACGTGTGCGGTCCGCCGCCGATGGTGGAGGCGGCCGTGCCGCTGCTCACGCAGCTGGGCGTCGAGGAGAAGCGCGTGTACTACGACAAGTTCACCACCACCGGCGAGCCCGGGCAGTGACCCCGCCCTAGCGGGATCACCGCCCCAAGCAAAGAAGCAGGTAACCCGGAGCCCGAGCTGCGTTCTGAGCCAGACAGAGCGCCTCTTCCGGTAGCAAATGAGCTCGATCGACACCAGATCGACGAAAGAAGGTCTCATGACTACTCCGCAAGAGCGCAGCGTACCCAAGCCCGTATTCACCGATGCCGAGGCCGGAGCCAAGGTCTTCCCCGACTCCGATTCCCGCCGGTACAACTACTTCACCCCGGCCAAGCGCAAGCAGTCCCACTACGAGGACGTCACGGTCGAGGTCCAGCCGGACCCACGCCACTACCTCTCCCAGGGCTGGCTGTACGGGTTCTCCGACGGCCGCGGCGGTTACCCGCTGGACTGGACCGTCCTCAAGGCGTGGGGCTCCGACCGCCCCGAGCCCGAGCGCTACCCCGGTTCCGGCGGCAAGGGCTACGACTGGCCGGCCACCGGCTGGCACGAGTTCCGCGACCCCAACGAGGAGTGGGAACTCACCTTCTACCGCTACAACTCGAACGTGGTGCGGCAGGTCAACCAGAACATTGACAACGCCCGCCAGTCCAAGGCGTTCGAGCAGTGGAACCAGAACTGGGTGAAGTTCGTCGAGCGCAACGTGGGCGCCTGGATGCACGTCGACCACGGCCTGGGCCTGTACCTGTACGCCAACGCCAACCGGCGGGCGCCGACCAACATGCACAACAACGCGATCTCGGTGAACAGCATGCACCGGATCCGGTCCGCCCAGGACCTGGCGCTGTACAACCTGACGCTGACCGAGGAGATCCCGAGCTTCGACGGGCAGGCCCACCTGGAGGCCTGGAACAACGACCCGCAGTGGCAGGGCGTCCGCGAGACCGCCGAGCAGCTGACCGCGGTAGACGACTGGTGTGAGGCCATCTTCGCCTCCAACATCGTCTTCGAGCCGCTGGTGGGCGAGCTGTTCCGCAGCCAGCTGGTGCAGCACGCGGCCCCGCGGAACGGCGACTTCGTGACGCCGACGATCGTGGGCGTGGCCGAGTACGACTTCGCCGAGCGCGACCTCCGCTACACCCGGAACATGTTCGAGCTGCTGACCAGCGACCGCGAGTTCGCCGACCACAACAAGCAGATCCTGAACCAGTGGCTGGCCACCTGGACGGCGCGATCCATCGCCGCGGCCCGGACCCTGCAGCCGATCTGGTCGCAGCCCGACTCCAAGCCGCCCCGCTTCGAGGACGGCCTGGACGCGGTCAAGAACCGCTTCGCCGCTCTTCTTTCCGAACTGCACCTGGACGTACCGAAGGAGCTTGGCCAGTGACCACGACCAACGAGAGCCCGTTCAAGTCGGACAACACCGCGTCCAACCAGTGCGGCGTCACCCTCATGAACAACCAGGTCGGTGCGGTTGTCGCCAAGGTCATGGGGGAAAAGGACAACGTGACGGTGCGGCACCTGCCGTCGATGATCCGCGTCGACGCCATCGGCCGGATGGATTTCGTCTACGACGAGATCTCCGAGGCCGCCGGTGAGGAAGAGGGCTGGTTCGACTCGGCCGAGTTCGAGGAGAACATGTCCACCCACTACGGCCGGATGATCCACGAGGACGACCGGACCATCATGTTCGCCAACCCCGAGGACGCGGCCGAGTACATCGGCTTCGACCTCAAAGACCTCACCGTGCGCAGCTAGTCCCACCATCGGCAAGGAGGCTCCATGGCCTACGAAAAGGACGGCGAGAAGTACTTCATCGTCGACAGCCATATGCACTACTGGGACGCGTCGCCCGAGAACTGGGTGAAGGGCGCCGAGCAGTACGCCAAGGGCTGGATCGAATGCTTCCACGCCTACCAGTCGCTCGGCCCGCCCGAGACGCACTGGACGATCGAGCACTTCCAGAAGTACTCCGAGGACGACCTGATGAAGGACGTCTTCGAAGACGGGCACGTGGACGTGGCGATCTTCCAGCCCACGTACCTGAAGGAGTGGTACTCGACCGGCTTCAACACCACCGAGCAGAACGCGACGATGGGGGAGAAGCACCCGGGCAAGTTCATCTACAACACCCGGTTCGACCCCCGCGACGGTGACGAGGGCCTGAAGGCCTTCCGGGCCAACGTGGAGCGTTACGGGTCCAAGGGCATCAAGCTGTACACCGCAGAGTGGAACAACGGCTCCCGCGGCTACAAGCTCTCCGACCCCGCGACCTACCGGTTCCTGGAAGCCGCCCAGGAGCTCGGCATCAAGAACGTCCACGTACACAAGGGCCCGACGATCTGGCCGCTGGACAAGGACGCGTTCGACGTATCCGACGTCGACCACGCCGCGACCGACTTCCAGGACCTGAACTTCATCGTCGAGCACGTGGGCCTGCCCCGGATCGAGGACTTCTGCTTCATGGCGACGCAGGAGCCCAACGTCTACGCCGGCCTGTCCGTGGTCATCGGTGGCCTGATGCACGCCCGCCCGAACTTCTTCAACAAGGTCATGGGCGAACTGCTGTTCTGGGTCGGCGAGGACAAGATGACGTTCGGCAGCGACTACGGCATCTGGGAGCCGAAGTGGCAGGTCGAGGGCTTCGTGGACTGGAAGATGCCAGACCGCGAAGAGTTCGCCGACTACCCGCGGCTGAACACCGAGGGCAAGAAGAAGATCCTCGGCCTCAACGCCGCCAAGCTGTACGACATCGAGGTCCCGGCCGAGTACCGGCTCAAGGACGACACCGGTGGTCAGCCTGCTGAGCAGGACGACGCCCAGCTCGTCGACGGCTCCCCGGTCGCGGGGGCATGACCGCTTCAATCACCGACACCGGCGCCGGCCCGGGGACCAAGCTCCCCGGGCCGGCGACCGTGCCGGCACTGTTCCCCGGGGGACAACCCCCCGCGCCCCCCACCCAAAGCTCCTGGAAGCACTGGCCACCGTCCGGGACCCAGAGCTGGACGAGCCGATCACGTCCCTGGGCTTCGTCACCTCGGTGGCCAAGTCCGCGGCCGGTGACGTGCAGGTCCGGCTGCGGCTGCCGACCTACTTCTGCGCGCCCAACTTCGCGTTCCTCATGGTGGCCGACGCCTACGACGCCGTGGCCGGCCTGCCCGGGGTCCGTAACGCGGAAGTGGTGCTGGAAGAGCACTTCGCCTCCGACCAGATCAACGGCGGGGTGGCCGCCCAGGCCGGCTTCGCCCGGTCGTTCGACGGCGAGGCCGTCGGTGAACTGCACGACCTGCGCGCGGACTTCCTGCGCAAGGCGATCATGGCCGGTACCGACCTGGTCACCCGGCCGCTGCTGGCGGCGGGTCTGGAGCCCGGCGAGCTGCCCCGGCTCACCCTGGGTGACCTGCCGCCGTCCCGGGAGCTGGACCGGCTCCGCCAGCGCCGCGCCGACCTGGGCCTGCCCACCGGCGACGACGCGCTGGTGCTGATCGACCCCAAGACCGGCGGGCCGATCGAGGGCAAGGCCGCCGAGCTGCACCTGCGCAAGGCCCGGCTGACCCGGATCAGCATCGAATCCAACGGCAGTATCTGCCGCGGCATGCTTCAGCACCGCTACGACAACACCCGAGGCCAAGGTGAGGTCCCAATCGAGGGCACGGTCGAGGGCACAGCTGAGGAGGACCAATGAAGGCCGTCCGCTTGCACGCGTTCAACCAGTCGCCGCAGATCGACGACGTGCCCGACCCTGAGATCACCCATCCGCTGGACGTGATCGTGAAGATCGGCGGGGCCGGTGTCTGCCGCACCGACCTGCACATCATCCTGGGCCAGTGGGACGAGCGGATGGGCACGCCGCTGCCCTACACCCTCGGCCACGAGAACGCGGGCTGGGTGTCCGAGGTCGGCTCGGCCGTGACCAACGTGGCCGTGGGCGACACCGTGATCCTGCACCCCACGCCCACCTGCGGCCTGTGCCACGCCTGCCGGGCCGGCGACGACATGCACTGCATCAACAGCACGTTCCCGGGCCTTTCCACCGACGGCGGCATGGCCGAATACCTGCTCACCTCGGCCCGGGCCTGCATCAAGCTGGACCCGTCCACCCAGCCCAAGGACGTGGCCGCGCTGGCCGACGCCGGCATCACCGCCTACCACGCGGTCCGCAAGGCCCTGCCGCTGCTCTACCCGGGCACCACCTGCGTCGTGATCGGCGCCGGCGGCCTGGGCCACATCGGCATCCAGTCCCTGGCCGCGCTGAGCGCGACCCGGATCATCGTGGTCGACCGCAACCCGGACGCGCTCAAGCTGGCCGAACAGCTCGGCGCCAACCACACCGTGGTCGCCGACGGGAACCAGGTCCAGGCGGTCAAGGACCTGACCAACGGCAACGGGGCTCACGTGGTGCTGGACTTCGTGGCCGAAGAGGGCGCCGAGAACGAGGGGTTTGAGATGACCGCCGCGGGCGGCTCCTACTTTGTCATCGGCTACGGCGGCACCCTGCACATCCCGACGCTGGACATCATCTCCACCGAGCGAAACATCGTCGGCAACATCGTCGGCACCTACAACGACCTGGTCGAGCTGATGGACCTGGCCCAGGCGGGCAAGGTCACCCTGCACACCCGGACCTACCCCCTGGACGCCGCGGTCGAAGCGCTGGGTGACCTCGACGCGGGGCGCGTCCGCGGCCGGGCCATTCTCGTTCCCTGACCCACCCGACGGCCTGGCTGTTTCCCGCCGCCCCGTTTCGCCGCACACGTAATAAGTAGTCCCAGGAGGACCAACCAATGGCCAAGGAACTGCGTTTCAGTGAGGAAGCCCGGAGCCTGCTACTGGCCGGCGTCGACCAGCTGGCCGAAGCCGTGAAGTCGACGCTGGGGCCCAAGGGCCGCAACGTCATCCTGGAGAAGATCACCGGTACCCCGGTTGTCACCAACGACGGTGTCACGATCGCCCGGGAGATCCACCTGAAGAACCAGTTCGAGAACATGGGCGCTCAGCTGGTCAAGGAAGCGGCGATCAAGACCAACGACATCGTCGGCGACGGCACCACCACGGCCACCGTGATCGCCCAGGCGATCGTGCACGAGGGCATGAAGGCCATCGCCGGCGGCGGCAACCCGGTGCTGGTCAAGCGGGGCATCGACCTGGCCGTGAACCACCTGGTCGAGTACTTGCACGGGGTCGCGCACCCGATCGAGACCGAGGAAGACTACACGCGCGTAGCTGCTATCTCCGCCAACGACGACGACGTGGTCGGCCGGGTCATCGCCAAGGCCCTGCACACCGTGGGCACCGGCGGCATCGTCACGGTGGAGGAGGCTCCCGTCCCGGGCATGGGGGTCAGCTTCGTCGAGGGCTTCGAGTTCGACAACGGCTACCTGTCGCCCTACATGGTGACCAACCCGGCCGCCCTGGAAGCCGTGGTCGACGACCCGTACATCCTGCTCTGCAGCGAGAAGATCACCAAGGTCCAGGACCTGATGCCGCTGCTGGACAAGATCATGCGGGGCGACCGGCGGCCGCTGATCCTGGTCGCCGAGAACGTCGAGGGCTCCGCCCTGTCGATGCTGGTCCACAACCACGTGAACGGCGCCTTCCAGAGCGTGGCCGTGCGCGCGCCCGGCTTCGGGGACCGGCGGCTGCACAAGCTGGAGGACATCGCCGCCCTGACCGGTGGCGAGGTGCTGAGCCGGCACTCCGGGTTCACCCTGGAGACCATGACCGTGGCCCAGCTGGGCCGGGCCCGCCAGGTCCGGGTCACCGCCGACAACACCACGATCATCGGCGGGGCCGGCTCCCGGGAGGCGGTCGAGTTCCGGCTGAACCAGATGCGGGCCGAGCGGGACCGGGCCCAGTTCGGCATCGACGAGGACGTGCTCAACGAGCGGATCGGTGCCCTGTCCGGCAAGGTCGCGGTGATCAGCGTGGGCTCGCCCACCAACGCCGAGCTCAAGGAACTGCAGCACCGGGTGGAGGACGCGCTGTCCGCGACCCGGGCCGCCATGGCCGAGGGCATCGTGGCCGGCGGCGGCGCCGCCCTGCTGCACGCCGAGAGCGCCCTGGACGACCTGGACGTCAAGGGCGACTACAAGATCGGCGCCGACATCGTGCGGCACTCGCTGACCGAGCCCGCCTACCTGATCGCGGCCAACGCCGGCTACAACGGCACCGAGGTCGTGGCCAAGGTCAAGGAGATGGCCGTGGACGAGGGCTTCGACGCCCTCGAGGGCCGCTACGGCAACATGATCGAGCTGGGCATCATCGACCCGCTGCGGGTGGCCCGGTCCGCGTTGCAGAACGGCGCGTCCGTGGCGGGCCTGCTGCTCACCACCAACACCCTGGTCGCCGAGGAGCAGACCCCGTGGGGTGGCAGCGCCGCCCTGATGACCGAGTACGGCCCGCTGGACGAGGGTCTCAACCAGCCATCGCCCGACTCGAGCACCCCGCAGTCGATGGGTCTCGGGCCGTCGGTCGGCTGACCGGCTCCGGCCAGCGCCCCTCCCCGCGTCTCTCCGGCCCGCGCCCCGCCCCCGTGGCGGGGCGCTAGCCGAGGGCGCTTGGTAACCGGGTCCGGACGGTATGAGACATTGTGCGCATGCCTGATCTCCCCTATCCCGGCGACGGCGGAATGGTTCATGGCCACCTGGCGGTACCTGGCGGACCGGGGAGCGTGCCGCCCCCCGAGCGCTGGCCCGGCGTGGTGGTCATCCACGAGGCGTTCGGCCTGACCGAGGACATCAGGCACCAGACCGACCGGCTGGCCGGTGAGGGTTTCCTGGCCTTCGCCCCCGATCTGTACCTGGGTAAGAACTGGGTCCGCTGCGTGCGTGGGGCCATGCAGCAGCTTCGGGCCGGGTCCGGCCCCGCCTTCACCGCGATCGAGTCGGCCCGGGCCTGGCTGGCCTCCCGGTCCGACTGCTCGGGCAAGACCGGTGCGATCGGGTTCTGCATGGGCGGCGGCTTTGCCCTGCTGTGCGCGCCCCGGGACGGCTTCACGGCGGTCAGCACCAACTACGGCGACGTCCCCGCCGACGCCGAAGCCGCCCTGAAGGACGCCTGCCCCATCGTCGGCAGTTACGGCGCCCGCGACCCCATGGGCCCCAAGCCGCCGGCCCGCCTGGCCAGCGCCCTGACCGCCCTGGGGGTGCCGCACGACATCAAGGTCTACCCCGAGGCCGGCCACCGGTTCATGAACCAGACCCCCGCCGCCCTGGCCCCGCTGGCCGGGGCCGCCCGCATGAAGTACCACGAGTCCGCGGCCGAGGATTCCTGGCACCGCATCCTGGCCTTCTTTCACGACCACCTGCGCGCCTGAGGTTCCGGTGCCTGGGGTTCCGGCGCCGGAGGTTCCGGCGTCTGGGGTTCCGGTACGGAGGCTACTTCTCGTGCGGATGGCCCACGACGTTGAAGACGTTGCCGTCCGGCGCCCGCACGAAGAACCGGTGCACCCCCCACGCCTCCACGGTCAGCGGGTGCACGATCTCGTACCCGAGTTCCTGGGCCTCTTGGTAGGCCGCCTCGACGTCAGGGGTCTGGACCGACACCACCGGATCCACCGGCGCGGCCGCGTCCCGGGTCAGGATCTGGACCCGCTCCCCGTTGCGGGGTGAGGTATACCGGGCCACCCAGCCCAGGTTGAACTCCTCGGAGCTCAGCCCCAGATACCGGGTGTAGAACTCCTTAGCGGCATCAAGATCATTTACTCGAAGGTCGGTGATGATTCTTATCACCTGCATGCATGCTCCCGTCGATCCGGCTTCATCCTGGTAGCTATGGTCCGGGCCGGCCCTGGGTTCCCGCTTGGACGAATCAGAACTACCGGGGCAAGGCCCAGACATGGCAGAAACCTCAGCAGCCAAGTCCCACGAGCCCCAGAAATCGCGGATTTCCCAAAATCTCAAGCGTCCCAGCAGCCCCTAGTGCCCCACGTAGCGCGGCCGTTCCTTGTTGACGAAGGCCTTGGTGGCCTCGCGGTGGTCGACCGTCTGGCCCAGGGCGCCCTGCAGGACGGCCTCCTCGGCCAGGGACTCCTCCAGGCTGTGGACCGCGGCGAACTGCAGGGCCTGCTTGATCGCGGCGTAGGCGGCGGTGGGGCCGGACGCCAGGCGCCGGGCCAGGTCCAGGGCGTTCTCGGCCAGCTCGTCGTCCGGCAGCACCGAAGTCAGCAACCCGAGCCCCAGCGCCCGCTCGGCCGGCACCGGCTCGGCCAGCATCAGCAGCTGGGCGGCCGTGGCCGGGCCGGCCAGCCGGGAGAGCGTCCACGACACGCCGGTGTCCGGACCCAATCCGACCGCCGAGAATGACATGACCAGGGTGGCGCCCGCGGCCGCGAGGCGGAAGTCGCAGGCCAGGGCCAGGCCCGCGCCAGCCCCAGCGGCCACGCCATTCACTGCCGCCACAACGGGCTTGGGCATGGTCGCGATTTCCATCACGATTGGGTTGTAGTGCTCTTGCACGGTGTTCAGCGCGGGCGCGCCCGACTCGAGCTTTCCGGCATGCTCAACAAGGTCCTGACCTGCACAAAAGCCCCTGCCGTTACCTGTCAGGAGCACCGCCCGGACCGGTTCGCCGGCGGCTCGCTGGAGCGCGGCCAGCAGTCCGACCTTCATCTCGGCGGTCAGCGCGTTGAGCGCCTTGGGCCGGTTGAGGCGGATCACGGCCACGTCGCCGGCCGTCTCGTAGAGCACCGTGTCGGTCATCGTCGTCCTCCCGGATCATCATGGCCGGCCGGGACCGGGCACCGGGGAATCCCGGTGTCGCAGCACCCCAGACGCCTCGCCCGAACGCGATCATTACCATTCTGCGTCCGAACACGGGATAATAGGGCGACTGACAGAGACGGGTGAGACTGGCCGGGTTCCGCCGCTGGCGCTGGGACCGCAGGGTGATAGAAGTCAGATGAGTCCGGCGGATCCTAGGAGAAGGGGTGCAGGATGGCGGCGATGAAGCCGCGGACAGGTGACGGTCCGCTTGAGGTCACCAAAGAGGGACGTGGCATCGTCATGCGCGTGCCCCTCGAAGGTGGTGGCCGGCTGGTAGTCGAGCTGTCCGCTGACGAGGCTGCCGCGCTGGGCGATGCCCTGAAAACGGTCGTTCCCAGCTCCAGTTGACCGTTGCCGGTTGATATCGAGGTCACCCCGCAGCCCGCGACCGGGCCGCCGGGGCTCGATGATGTCCTGACCGCGGCGGGCGGAACGGCCGAGGCGTCGCTGATCGCGGTTCCGGTGCGGCGGCCGCAGCTGCGGCCGTTCCGTGACCCCGGGTCCGGCGACGATACCGGGTCCGGCGGCGAGGCCGGCTCCGGGCGCGGCAGGCCACCGGCGAGCGGCTGTGGCGGATGCCGCTGCCCGACGACTACACCAGCGCGCTCACGTCGATCACCGCCGACCTGGCCCACGTGCCCAGCCGCATGAACGGCGCCACCAATGGCCAGGCCGGCTCGATCGTGGCCGCCCTGTTCCTGCGTGAGTTCACCGGCGGCCGCCGCTGGGCCCACCTCGACATCGCGGGCGCGGCCCGCTCCGGCTCCGACGACGGCGAGCTCACCAAGGGCGGTACCGGCTTCGGCACCCGCCTGCTGCTGCACTGGCTGGCCCCCGCGGCCGCCTGGCGCTCAGGCGCCCCAGCGCTCAGGCGCGCTTGACCGCGGCGATCAGGCCCTCGCCGACCGGCACGAACAGCGGGATCAGCCGGTCGTCGGCCCGCAGCACCTCGGCCACCTCGCGGGCCTGGGGCGAGTCGGGGGCACCCCAGCTGGCGGGGGAGGAGACCTCGATGTCGGCCGCTTCCGCGGGCTCCAGGCCGGCCAGGTCCGGGGGCACCACCACGTCGTCGAAGGCCACGATGCCGCCCACCCGGAGCAGCCGGAGCGCGGCCTCCAGATAGTCCGGGTACTCGCGCGGGTCCGCGTCACAGAACACCAGGTCGTAGGCGCCGTCGGACAGCCGGGGCAGCACGTCCAGGGCCCGGCCCAGGATCAGCCGGTACCGGTTGGTCACGAACCCGGCCTGGGCGAACGCCTTACGGGCCATCCGCTGGCACTCCGGCTCCACGTCCACGCTGGTCAGCACGCCGTCCGGCCGCATGCCGCGGAGCAGCCAGATACCGGAGGAGCCGCAGCCGGTGCCGATCTCCACCACGGTGCGGGCGTCGATGGCCGCGGCCAGGAACCGCAGGGTGGCCCCGCTGGCCGGCCGGACCGGCTCGCTGCCGCCCAGGTCCTCGGCGCTGGCCCGGGCCTCGAGCAGTGGTTCGTCCTCGGGCAGATAACCGTCCACATACCCGAGGGCCGCCTGTACGCTCGCGATGACTTCCTCCCCGGGCAGAAAACGGCCGCACAGGGAGCCTAGCGCCCGGCGCCTACCCCGGGAACCAATTCGGCCGGCCGAACCGTTAGGTAATGCGGCAGGTAAGGCCCCCTTTTCGGAGGGATGATGGTGCTGGGGACCGTGCGGGACGAGGCAAGGGAGATCGCCGTGGACGAGGCTGGCCCGCGTCCGACTCCGGCTACGGAGTGGACCGCGCCCAGCTGGGACGATGTCGTCCGCACCCACTCGGCCCGGGTCTACCGCCTGGCCTACCGGCTCACCGGCAACCCGCACGACGCCGAGGACCTGACCCAGGAGGTCTTCGTCCGGGTGTTCCGCTCGCTGGGCAGCTACACCCCGGGCACGTTCGAGGGCTGGCTGCACCGGATCACCACCAACCTGTTCCTGGACCTGGCCCGGCGGCGGCAGCGGATCCGGTTCGAGAACCTCGGGCAGGACGTCGAGGGCCGGGTGTCCGGCGGAGACCCGACCCCGGCCCAGGCGTTCGACGACCGCCACCTGGACAGCGACATCCAGACCGCGCTGCGGGACCTCGCCCCCGAGTACCGCGCGGCCGTGGTGCTGTGCGACATCGAAGGCCTGTCCTACGAAGAGATCGCGGCCACGCTGGGCGTCAAGATCGGCACGGTCAGGAGCCGCATCCACCGGGGTCGTTCCCAGTTGCGGGCCGCCCTGGAGCACCGCCGGCCTCGCCGCCCCGGCGTCGGCCGGGGCGCGCCGGCCACCCGGGCCGAGCGGGGGGAGCCGACCTCATGAGCCACCTCGGGAACCGGCTGTCAGCGCTGGTGGACGGCGAGCTCAGCGCGGAGGAGAGCGACCGGGTGCACGCGCACCTGGCCCGGTGCGCGACCTGCCGGGCCGAGGCCCGTGAGCTGCGGGCGCTGAAGCAGCGGGTGCGCGGCCTGGGCGAGGTCGGCCCGGACGACGCGCTGACCGCCCGGCTGATCAGGATCGCCGAGCCCGGTGCCCCGGTCCCGCCCCGCCGGCGGGCCCGGCGGCTGACCGCCCGCGTCCGGCCGGGGTTCCGGACCGTGCCCCGGGCCAGCACCGGACCCGGCCCCAGCCGTGGCCCGGTCCGGCCCGGCCGGGCCGCCACCGGGGCCGCTATCTGGCCCTCGGCGTGGTGTCCTGCGTGTTCGCCGGGCTCAGCGTGACCGCCTTCACCATGGGCGGAACCGATGACAACCCGGGCCCCCGGGTCACGCCGCCGGTCCAGCTGTACAGCGTGCAGCACGCGATCACCACCGGGCAGGTCCCGCTGGGCGGCTCGGCCAACGCGCCCAGTCCCGTATTCACCGGCACCAGCGCGCTCCCGTGAACTGGCCACCCGTGCTGCGCTTCCCATTGGGCCGCTGGCCGGCCGTGGTGGCCGCGCTGGCGCTGCTGGCCGTGCCGTGCCTGCTGCTGGTGAGCAGCGGCCGCCACCCGGCCGTGCGGGACGTCGCCGACACCAGGGCCGCCGCCGTCCCGCCGCCGCCCGATCTCAAGCCGAGCGCCCCGCAGGACGGCGGCCCCGGCCTGCAGTTGCTCGAGGAGGCGGCCCAGGCCGGCTCCAACGTCTCCTACCACGGGGTGGAGATGGTGTCGGCCACCGGGGTCAACGGCCAGAACAGCACGCTGGTGGCCAACGTCTGGCACCGCAGCGGCGGTGACACCCTGGTCCAGGCCACCCCGGCCGGGGTGGCCGGCCCGGCGGCGGCAAGCATGTCCGACGACCCCGACAGCCAGACCCCGGAGGGCGTGCTGGGGGTCACCGGCCAGCTGGTGACCCTGCTCGGCAGCCACTACGACCTGGCCTACACCGGTTCGGCCTCGGCCGACAGCCGGCCGGCCGAGCTGGTCGAAGCGGTCCGCGAGGACGGCTCCCTGGCCGCCCGGTTCTGGCTGGACACCGCGACCAAGCTGCCGCTGCGCCGCGAGGTGTTCGACGACGGCTCCCACCTGATCGGCGAGGACGCCTTCATCGACCTCACGGTGGGCTCGGCCACGGCCCAGCCGCCCACGACCGTGCCCGCCACCACCGCCCAGCAGCTCACCGCGGTCGACGTGACCCAGATGCGGGGCCGCGGCTGGCCCGCCCCCGGCTCGCTGCCCGGCCAGCTGGCCCTGTTCGAGGCGGACGTGGCCACGACCCGCTCCGGTCCCGTGCTCGACCTGGGCTACTCCGATGGCCTGTACGTGGTGTCCGTCTTCGTCCAGCGCGGCAACCTGGCCCCCAAGCTGACCGGCTACCACAAGATCACTCTGGCCGGCCGGACCGTCTACGCGGGCCAGCCCGACCAGCGCAGCGTGACCTGGGCCGGTCACGGTTTCGTGTTCACGGTCATGGCCGATGCCCCGCGGGCCACGCTGAACGACGCGGTCGGGACCCTGCCTTATGATCCGCCGCGCGGCTTCTGGGACCGCCTGTCCCGGGGGTTCGGGCGGATGGCGACCCTGGCCAACCCGTTCCGTTGACCCTCCGACGATTTTCCGTTCCCTACCCGACCGATCGCCTCTGCCCGCCAGTCCGCCCGACGGTTTAGAGTGGACTGCGGGACGAGAACCGTCCCCGCTCGTGAGCTGCGATGGAGAGCCCCAGTGTTCGACCTGTCGATAGGCAAGATCCTGGTGCTGGCCGTCATTGCCCTGGTGGTCTTCGGCCCGCACGAGCTACCCAAGATGGCGGCCAAGGCCGGCAAGGGCCTGCGCGAGCTGCGCAAGATCGCCGAGGGGGCCAAGAACGACCTGCGCGAGGGCCTGGGCCCGGAGTTCGCCGACTTCGAGATCGAAGACCTCAACCCGCGCCACTTCGTGCAGAAGCACCTGCTCAGCGAGATGGACCTGAACGGCAGCAGCACCGCCACCGCGACCGCGGCCGCCGCCGCCAACGGCTCCTCACCCGCGCTGCTCCCCGGCGAAGAGCCCCCCTTCGACATGGAAGCGACCTGAGCGGGCCCGGGACCGCTGCGGGCTTTCGCGCCCTGACCGATCAGCTACCCGGCCCGGACGGCCCCCTGCCCCTGCTGATCCTCGACCGGCGGCCCGACCTGGCCGGCCGCGACCCCGGCCAGGGTGCGGGCCGCTTCGTCTCCGGTCTGCTGAACCAGGGACTGACCCCGGTCACCGCGATGCCCCCGGCCGGCCCGTACACGATCGACCTGGCTGAACCGCTCGCCTCGGCCCCGGGCTGGCGGCTCGAGCTGTCCGCCGACCGGGCGGCCCGGCTCACCGCCCCCGACGGGTCGCTCCGGTGGGCCGGCGAATGCGGCCAGGCCCCGCCCTGGCGCGACCTGATCACCAGCACCGGCCGCTGCGCCGTCCTCATCGGCGCCATCGGCCTGTGGGCCGACCGCCCCCCGGCCCGCATGGAGACGATGCTGAACCAGTCCGGCGACCTGGTCGGCGGCTATCGGTTCGCGGCGGGACATGGCTTGCCCCGCTCAGCGGGGAGATGCTCAGCTGACCTGCCGGCCAGGCCGCGGGCGCGGGTGCTCAGGGCGTCGGAGATGGCGCGAGTTCCTGGGCGGCCGGGGCGTCCGGGTCGCTGAGCACCAGCGGCACGCCCTCGTCGCCGCCCTGGCGGAGCCGGACGTCGATCGGGATCTGGCCCAGCAGCGAGACCGGCGTGCCGGTGATCCGGGTCAGCGCGCCGGCCACGGTCTCGCCGCCGCCGGAGCCGAAGACGTCCTGGTGCTCCCCGCAGTGCGGGCAGACCAGGTAGGACATGTTCTCGATGACCCCGGCGATGCGCTGGTGGGTCTGGGTGGCCAGGGCCCCGGCCCGCTCCGCGACCTCGGCCGCGGCCAGCTGCGGGGTGGTGACCACCAGCAGCTCGGCGTTGGGCAGCAGCTGAGCCACGGAGATGGCCATGTCGCCGGTGCCCGGCGGCAGGTCCAGCAGCAGGACGTCCAGGTCGCCCCAGTACACGTCGGTCATGAACTGCTGCAGGGCCCGGTGCAGCATGGGGCCGCGCCAGACCACCGGGGTGTTGCCTTCCTTGAACATCCCGATCGAGATGACCTTCACCCCGTGCGCCGACGGCGGCATGATCATCTTTTCGACCTGGGTCGGCCGCCCGGTCACGCCCATCATCCGCGGCACCGAGTGCCCGTAGATGTCGACGTCGGCCAGGCCCACCGACAGGCCGGACTCGGCCAGGGCCGCGGCCAGGTTCACGGTGACCGAGGACTTGCCGACACCGCCCTTGCCGCTGGCCACCGCGAACACGCGGGTCAGCGAGGTGGGCTGGGCGAACGGGATCTCCGGCGCGGGCTGGCCGCCGCGTAGCTGGGTCTGCAGCGCCTTGCGCTGCTCTTCGCTCATCACGTCCAGCTCGACCCGGACCCGGGACACTCCCTCCAGCGCGCTCACCGCCGCGGTGACGTCGCGGGTGATGGTGTCGCGCAGCGGGCAGCCGGCCACGGTGAGGTACACGTCGACGCGGACGGTGCCGTCCGGTGCGATCTCGATGTTCTTGACCATGCCGAGGTCCGTGATCGGCCGGTGGATCTCCGGGTCGTTCACGCCGGCGAGCGCGCGGGTTACCTGCTCGGCCGTTGGCGGGGACATGGTGGGGGACGTCATGCCCTCATGCTACGGAGCCACGGCCACCTGGGCGAAACAAGGGGTGTAACACACGCTTGGTCGCGAGCGCTGTACTCATCGTGACATCAGCGCTTAAAACAGGGCCGCGGTGGCCGGAGCTGGCTGCTCCGGCCACCGCGGCATCGTGGTTCTGGTCGGCCGCCCTACTGCTTGACGACCGCGCCCGTGGTGGGGTTGAGGATGAGCGGCTTGAAGTTCGGCCGGGTGTGGAAGTCCAGCACCCCGCCCCAGCCGGCCAGGTTGCCCGCCAGCACGTCGAATGAGCCGTGGCCGATCCGCTGGCCGCGCAGCCAGTTGTTCTCGATGAAGCTGACCACCGAGGACTGGTCGGTCACGTTGTGGCTGACGTAGTTCGACCGGGTGTAGGGCGAGATGACCACCAGCGGCAGGCGCGGGCCGTAACCGCAGCGGTCCTGGAACGAGCCCAGCCGGGTCGGCGTGTTGGTGCACACCGCCTGGTCAGCGGTGCTGTCGTGCGAGCCGTTGGGCCGCGGCGAGTTCTGGTGGTCGTACCAGCCGTCGGAGTCGTCGTAGGTGATGACGATCGCGGTGGACTTCCAGAACTTCGACTCCTCGATCTTGTTGACCGTGTTGACGATGAAGTTCTGCTCGTCGAGCGGGTCCGAGTAGCCGGGGTGCGCGTCCTGGTACTCAGCGGCCTTCAGGTAGCTGACGGCCGGCATGTTGCCGTCCTTCAGCGTGGTGTAGAAGTCCGACAGGTCGTACTCGTGGTTGGCCTGGTCGGTCCGGCCGATCATGGCCTCGGACGACGGCGGCAGGTGCTTGGGGTTGGCCGTCGACTTGTAGTACTCGAACGGGTTGTGGTGCGGCGAGTAGTCCGCCACCTCGGCCCCGCCGACGTTCTCGTGCTCGGCGCCGCAGACCGCGTAGCCCGCGCTGTTGGTGCTGGTCGGCGCGAACCCGCCCTGGAACCAGCCCCAGGTCACGTGCTTCTCATTCAGCAGGTCGCCGATGTTCTTGCCGGTCTCCACGCCGACCGGGCTGGTCGAGGTGTGGCTGCTGTCCGAGCAGTCGTCGTAGGCCGGGTCGAGGTCGCCGAAGATGGTGCCCTGGCCCTGGCTGTTCAGCGCGCTGACCGTGCCGGCGTCGGTGGTCTTGGCCCCGGTGGTCGGGTTGACCGCGTAGGCGCCGCCGTCGTTGCCCGAGATCACGTTGATCGCGCCCGGGGTGGACGGGCCGAAGTTGGTGTCGTAGTTGTTGTCGCTCATCGCGTAGTTCTGGGCGTAGTTCCACAGCGCGGTGACCGTGTTGCCGTCGTAGTAGTCCATGACCAGGCCCGGCTCACCGAACTCACCGGTGCAGGTGTCGGTCTCGGTGTCCTGGACGAACTTGTCCATCTTGCCGCCGTCGAACGCTTCCTGCTCCGGCGTGTACCCGTGGTTCTGGTCGCAGGTCAGCGCCTCGGAGTGGGTCAGCCGGTTCGGGTTGTAGCTGTTCGCGTTGTGGGTGAGCAGCGACGGGCTCAGCCCGTTCACCTTCGGCGTGCCCGGCTTGGCGTAGAACTTGGTGCCGTCGGTGTTGGCCGCCTTCGGGTACGTGCCGAAGTAGTGGTCGAACGACTCGTTCTCGTCGAACAGCACCACCACGTGCTTGATCGGGCTCGCCGTCGGCGCGACGATCTTGTACGCGCTGGCCGAGGCCTTGGCCGGCGTGGGCGCCGCGTCGGAGTGTCCTCCCGTGCTGGCGCTGGCCACGGTGGCACCGACGGCCGCCGAGGCCCCCAGCACGGTGGCGGCGGCGACGGCTACGAAGGGGCGGATCCGCTTCCGCCGCGGCCGGTCAGCCACGGCCGGGGGTGTCGCTGGGCTGTCGCCCATATGTCCCTCTTCTCCCTCAATGAGCAGACTGGACGCGCGCACGGCGCGCCGGCCGGAAGCAGGCGCGCCGTGGAACGTAACAGACAAAATCTCTCGAAACCGGATGATCCGGGGTCGACCCGGTAGTGACCGAAAAGCAAACGAACGGACAAGAATTAACTTCGGTGCGTCTGGTCGCCCCTGAGCCCGGTACGGATACGCCAGTTCAGGCCGATACCGCTCAGGCGAGCAGGGCGCGGCCGAAATGGTCGCGCTCGTCGGCCACCCCGGGCAGGGCGAAGAAGTAGCCGCCCCCGAACGGGGTGATGTAGTCGACCATGGGCTCACCGATCAGCCGGGTCTGGGTCGCCTCGAACTGGCGCTTGACGTCCTGCTGGAAGCAGGTGAACAGCAGCCCCATGTCCAGGTTGCCCACGCTGTCGACACCCCGGTCGTAGTTGTAGGCCCGGCGCAGGATCCGGCTGTCGGCCGACTGCGGCGTCCGCGGGTTGGCCAGCCGCATGTGCGCGGTCAGCGGGATCGCTCCGCCGTTGGGATCCAGGGCGAAGTTCGGGGCGGCGTGGATCGAGTTGGCGTCCAGCGGGTACCCGGACGGGCGCCGGCGGCCGATCATCTGTTCCTGCTCGGCGATGGAGACCCGGTCCCAGAACTCGGTCAGCATCCGGATCAGCCGGACCACGAAGTAGCTGCCCCCCGCCGTCCAGGACGGCTCGCCGCTGGTCCTGGAGTCCACCCACACCAGGCGGTTCATGGTGGCCGCGCTGGTGACGGCCGGGTTGGAGATACCGTCCATGAACCCGAAGTGGTTGCGGGGTATGGTCCCGGCCGGGCGGGCCGGGCTGGTGTAGCCGTCCATCCGCCAGTTGATCTGCATGGCGCCCCGGGTGTGCCGGGTGATGTCCCGCAGGGCGTGCAGCACGGTGTCGGTGTGCCCGGCGCTGAGCTGCACCACCAGGTCGCCGCCGACCTGGGCCGGGTCCAGAGCGTCGTCGGGGAACGTGCGCATCGGGGTCAGCCTGCCGGGCTTGCGGCCCGCCAGCCCGTACCGGTCGTCGAACAGCGTCGACCCGACGCCCACGGTCACGGTCAGCCCATCCGGGACCACGGCGGGGCCGAGCGTGCCCGAATCCGAGGGCGGCGCCCCGATGCCGGTCGGAGGCGGCGGCCCGCCGCTGGTCAGGAACCGGGCCCGGCTGGTCAGCGCCTGCATCAGATCGGCGAGCTCGCCGCGCCCCTCGGCGGTGGCGTTGAACGAGACCACCGTGGTCGCGGGCTGCGGATCAGGCAGGATGCCGGCCTGGTACCGGCCGTGGAACGGCACCGCGGGCAGCCGCCCGGTCGCGGCCAGGTCCGCGGCCACCTGGGTCTTGGGCGTGGGCTGGGACCCGCGGTAGGCGTAGCCGCCGGCCGCGCCCAGGGCGGCCCCGGCCACCCCGGCGCTGACCCCGGCCCCGAGCGCCCCGCGCAGGAACGACCGCCGCCCCGGCGCAGGTGCCCCAGAACCCCCCGCGGCCTCATCCGCCCCCGAAGACTCAGGCTGCTCGTGGTCCTCAGGCATCACTGTCTCCGCGGTTCGGTGATGTCGGCGATCGGGGCCAGCTCCACCAGCGACTGGCTGATCGCGGCGTCGATGTCCTGCCGGGTCGTGGTGGGCAGCTTGGAGACCGCCGTCCAGCCCTGGCTGGTGTGGGTGGCGTCGATCAGTTTCTGCAGCCGGTTCAGCCAGGTGTAGACGGCGGGCAGGTCTGGGTAGCGCGGGGTCAGCACCGGGCGCAGCTCGGTCAGCAGCACCTTGGTCCCGGTGATGTTGGCTCCGGTGGTGGCCAGCGTGGTGCCGCTGCCGTAGTCGTCATGCCCGCTGACCTCGAACTGGAGCGCGTTCTCGAGGATCTCGTGGGTGCGCAGCCCCATGTTCAGCAGGTCGATCTGGGTGCTCGGCCAGGACTTCCGCAGCGCGCCCACGTCGTGGAGCAGCTGAGCTGACAGCTTCTTCAGGCTGGCCGCGCTCTGCCCGTGCCACAGGCCGTACTCCAGCCGGTAGAAGCCGGTCCAGTCGGGCGAATTGACCCCGCCGACCAGGCCGTCGGCCCGGCCATCGATCTCGCCGTCGAAATCGCCGAACGAGTCGTACGCCGCCCCCAGCCGCTCGTAGGTCAGGTGGGCGGGCAGCCAGGCCGACCGCGCCGCGGGCAGGTTCCCGCCCTGGATGGCCTGGTTCAGCGTGTTCACCTGGCCGGCCAGGGTGACCAGGCCGGTGGTGACGTACTTGTGGTACTCGCTGGCCGGGGCGAGCAGGTCATCGTCGGTGACCGGCAGGATCGCGGTCGCCCCGCTGGCGTGGCCGGGGACCCTCTCGGTGGGCCCGGTGATCGCGTCGGTGTCCTCGATCAGGCAGCGGAACGCGTACGAGCCGGAGCCGACGTTGAGCCGCAGCGGGGCGGTGGTGCCCGCCCCCAGGTTCTCGACGTCGTCGTAGACCGCGCCGGTGGCCGGGTTGATCAGCTCCACCTCGGCCGCGTCGGAGGCCGAGTTGTGCAGCTGGAAGGTGTGCCAGCCGGGGGCATCCAGATGCCAGTCGCCGCCGCAGCCGCCGGTGGAGATGCTGATCTCGCCGGCCGGGCTGGCCGAGGACCCGGACCCGCTGCCGCAGGCCGCCAGGGAAACAGCGGTGAGGGCTCCAACGATGAGCCAGGCGGCGGGCCGGGCGGCGTGGCCGCGGGTACGGGCAGCGCGAGGGCGCGCGGGATGGCGTCGCATAGGCAGGGAAAAGCCTATGTGGGCAAACGTCGCAAACTGATCTCTGCGGGCCGCCGCGGCGATAAGTTCACGTGCCGCTCACCCGCTGTTTGACCGTCCCCGCCGCCCGGCCGATCCTGGCCGGCCCCTAGGCTCGTGCCATGGCAGACAGGTACCGGCCGCGCCGGTCGTGCCTCTCCGTTCCCGCCAGCAGCGAGCGCTTCATCGCCAAGGCCCGGGACCTTCCGGTCGACGAGATGTTCCTGGACCTGGAGGACGCGGTGGCCCCGGCGGCCAAGGACGACGCCCGGCGCCACGCGGTGGCCGCGCTCACCTCGGGGTCGTGGCGGGCCGGGATCCGGGGAGTGCGGATCAACGACGCCACCACGCCGTGGGCCTACCAGGATGTGATCGCACTGGTCGAGGAGGCCGGTGCCGCCCTGGACGTGATTATTTTGCCGAAGGTCGCTGATCCGGCTCACGTCGTCTGGCTCGACCTGCTGCTCACCCAGGCCGAACAGGCCACCGGCCGGGCGGGCGACCCGATCGGTATCGATGCCCAGATCGAGGACGCGCAGGGGCTGGCCGCGGTGGAGGCCATCGCGGCCGCCTCGGGCCGCCTGGAGTCGCTGGTCTTCGGGCCCGCCGACTTCATGGCCAGCATCGGCATGCCCTCGCTGACCGTGGGCCAGGCCGACAGCGGGTACGCGGGCGACGCCTTCTACTACCCGCTGATGCGGATCCTGGTCGCCGCCCGCGCCCACGGCCTGCAGGCCATCGACGGCCCGTACGTCAAGGTGCGCGACGTCGACGGCTTCCGCCGGGCCGCCGGGAGCGTGGCCGCGCTGGGCTTCGACGGCAAGTGGGTGCTGCACCCGGACCAGGTCGCCGCGGCCAACGAGACCTTCACCCCCGGCCAGGCCGACTACGACCGGGCCGAGCGGATCCTCGACGCCTACGACCACGCCACCACCGTGGATCAGCGCGGGGCCGTGCTGCTCGACGACGAGATGATCGACGAGGCCATGCGCAAGATGGCCCTCCGGGTCGCGCTCAAGGGCCGCGCGGCCGGCCTCGAGCGCCGTGCTGATGGCCTCGCTCGCCGGCGAGACGCTTGAGGCACCGTCTTCCCTCCTCGCTCGTTCCTCGCTCGCCAGTCCAGACGGCGCCGCGTCTCGCCACTCGGTCGGCGGCCTAGAGCACGCCCCAGGAACGCAGGGTCTCGGCCAGGGCCGTGGTCAGCGGCCAGTCCGGCACGTCAGCGGCGGGCACCCAGCGAGCGTCGGCGGCGTCGTCGCCCGCGCGCAGCGTTCCGCCGGTGACGGTGGCCGCGTAATCACGGATGTCCAGCACGGTGCCGGCCGGCCCGGGGCGCTCCACCGCGCCGATCAGCGGGCCCGGCTCGACGGTGAGTCCGGTCTCCTCCCGCATCTCCCGGACCAGGGCCTGCGCGTCGGACTCCCCGGGCTCGATCCGGCCGCCCGGCAGGGACCAGCGGCCCGCCTCGGGGTCGTGGCCACGCTGGATGAGCAGCAGGCGGCCGGCCTCGTCCCGGATGATGCCGCCCACGCACGGAATTCGACGAGAAGACATCGGCTGAATCGAATCCTTCCCTGTGGTCTTAATTTCCGTAATGACCAATGCTGACGGTCTTCAGCCCCGCGTGCTCAGGGTCACAGATTGTCGGCCGGCTGGGCCATTCAAGACCTTTCCCGGCCGTCCAAGCCCTATTTCCGGTGGCGAACACCGCCCGAATGTCCTAGTTTCAGTAACTTTCTGTGACTGGCTTGAGGTCCTCTGTCCGGGTTGCGGCGTTCCCGTCCAAGCTGTCGCGCAAAACGGAGTTTTCGCAGGACAAGACGGGGAAAGCAGGTCACGGTTCGATTGCGGACGGTTGCCTCACGGTCTGCCATGGATACACTCGGTAAGTCCTCAGATACGAACAAGCCCAAGATTCGATCACGGACAGCTAAAACTCATCTGTGTGTCAACCTGATCACGCTCTGCTGCGTCTTGTTAGTACAAGACCCATATGCCGCCACCCGGCGGCCCCAGGATCGACACAGTAGAGCGGCCAAATAAAGCGACCCCGTCCGGTGACCGCAATTCACCGGACAGGGCCTTCAATCTCGCCCTGCACAGGAGGACGGAGATCGTGGCAAACAGTAGCAATGCCGCATGTCGCGCGGCGGTGACGCTGATACCGAACACGCGTCACTTGGGTAACGGGTCGCTGATCATGTCGCGACCACTCATCACCGGGCCTGCCGCGGCCTGACCGGCCCGGCCGACGCGGCCGGCCCGACCGGGCCGGATCCGGTCCCGGCCCCCTCATTTTCGCTTTTCCCCGGCGTGGACCACCCACGAGCAGGTGTCAGCACTCTCCGGAGTTATTTCACTACTCATTGCTGACTACTGCTGGGGGGTGGACCCCCTTTCACCCCGTGCCCGAAGCACGGCTGTCGTTCCATGGGAGGAACCCGAATGTCGTTCAAGGCAAAGCTCGCGGCCGGCGCCGCTACGTTCGCGATGGTCGGCGGTGGCCTTGGCATGGCCGGCACGCTCACGGCGAGTGCGGCCACCCCGCCCTGCGGGAACCACTGCATCAGCCTGTACCCGCAGAAGTACGGCCCCCACTACTACGTGGACGTGTACCAGCAGCGCGCGGTGGCGGGCAACGAAGTGATCCTGTTCCAGGGGTCGAACAGCGACCCGGCCCTGGACTTCACCTTCCGGTTCCAGGGCACGGTCGACAGCTTCTACAAGAACTACGGCCTGGTCACCGCGGCGTTCGACAAGACCTACGGCAAGGACCCGGCCTTCCAGTTCCAGTACTCGCCGTACGGCGTGAACAGCGGGTTCTGCCTGTCGACCTGGCCGGGCCAGGTGCCGGCGCCGGGCTTCAAGGTGCGTCTGGAGCCCTGTGGCGCGTACTCCAACTCGCTGTGGGCCGTGGACCAGGACGCCAACTACGCCCACGACGGCCACAGCTTCTCCGGTCGCGACGAACCGCTCATCAACGGCGCGACCAACAGCTTCTCCAACCCGGAGGTGCTGAACTACCCGGCCGGCAACCCGACCGACCTGCCGCGTCCGGTGCTGAACGTCCAGCCGGAGAACACCTACTCCGACGGCGTGGTGTTCGACAACCAGGAGTGGGGCTTCGACCTGGGCGCGCTCAAGTAATCACCCAAGCACTGGTTGACAACTAGAGTCACCGGCCACCTGACGGGCGGCAGGCCCCGAGCCTGCCGCCCGTCTGTGTTTGCCTCGGGGGCCAAGCCCCCCAGACCCCCAACGCGGGCTGCGCCCGCGTAGCCCAAAGGGCCCCCTCGGTTTGCCTCGGGGGCCAAGCCCCAGACCCCCAACGCGGGCTGCGCCCGCGTAGCCCAAAGGGCCCCCCTAGTTAGCCCGGGGGCCAAGCCCCCCGCAGCCCCGTCAGTGCTTAGATGGCCCGGTGCGCATCGACCTGCACACCCACAGCAATGCCTCGGACGGAACCGACCCCCCGGCCGAGGTGATGGCCCGCGCCCGGGCCCGCGGTCTGGACGTGGTCGCCCTGACCGACCATGACACCGTGGCCGGGCACGCCGAGGCCCGGGCGGCCCTGCCCCCGGGCCTGACCCTGGTCCCGGGCATGGAACTGTCCTGCACCCAGGGCGGCCAGAGCCTGCACCTGCTGGCCTACCTGTTCGACCCGGCCTACCCGGCGCTGGCCGAGGCGATGGACAGCATCCGCGACGACCGGATCCGGCGGGCCCGGGTCATGGTGGAAAAGCTGGCCGCGCTCGGCACCGGGGTGACCTGGGCGCAGGTGGCGGCGATCGCCGGCGACGGGGTGGTCGGCCGTCCGCACATCGCCCGCGCCCTGGCCGACACCGGCACGATCGGCTCGCCCGCCGACGCCTTCACCGCCGAGTGGATCGGCGACGGCGGCCGCGCCTACGAGGACAAGTACGCGCTGGACCCGGCCGCGGCCATCGCCCTGGTCCGGGCGGCCGGCGGCGTCAGCGTGCTGGCCCACCCGCGTTCCGACGGCTACGAGGTGGCCAACGACGTCATCGAGGCCATGGCCGCGGCCGGCCTGACCGGCCTGGAGGTCTGGCACCCCGACCAGGCGCCCGCCGTGCGGGGCCGCCTGCGCGTGCTGGCCGCCGAACTCGGCCTGGTCCCCACCGGCGGCAGCGATGACCACGGCGACCTCACCGGCCACATCCTCGGCGCCGAGACCACCCCGGCCGAGGACTTCGATCGCCTCCTCGCCCAGGCCAGCGGCGCCGTCCAGCCCACCGGCCCGGCCTGAACCTCACGAATCGCCGGGTTCCGGCGCCGTCATCGTCGTCCCGGCGGGCTGGCGGCCCAGGAACGCCACCAAACGGTCGCCCGCGCTGGTCCGCCGGGGGACCAGGACCGGGTCGGCGAACAGGCCCGGACGGGTGTGCCGGGGCACCAGCAGCGCCGCGTACGGCAGCAATTCGGTGGCCAGCCGGGACGGGACCGGCTCGTGGTCGCCGCAGCTCACCGAGATGTCCCAGCCGTGCACGGCGACCTCGATGGCGCCGGTGATCGCGACCACGCTGGTGGTCAGCAACTGGTCGCCCACGGCCACTGGCTCCTGCCCGCCCGGGACCTCGGCGCAGGCGGTCAGCAGCACGGCGGCCCGAACGGCCAGCCCGGCGATCAGCCCCTCGCCGTCGCCTGCTTCTGGCGCGGACGGCGCCCCCGCGGAGCCCTCCGCGCCACAGCAGGTCGGGACCAGGCCGACGGAACGGACCGACAGCCCCTCGGCCAGCGCATCCAGTGAGTCGCCCAGGTGGGCCAGGAGCCGGCCGAGATCCCATTCGGGGCACGGCGTCGCCGCGGTCAGCCGCCCCGGGGTCGCGTGGCCGGCCGCGGACAGCGCGTACCTCACGGCCCGGTCCAGCAGCCGGTACTCGATGCGCACGCCGCCTCACCCCAGGTAGGTCGACCCAGCCAGGTCAACCCGGGCAGGTCAACGTAGGCAGGTCACGGTGGACGGCGGGTGCCGTCACCTATACAGACCGCCGGGACCGCCGAATCTCACCGCGCAGGCCGAATTTCTTTCCCTGGACCGCGAAATCATGACGCCGCCGCCGGGGCCGGCGGGCAGGCCGCGGGGTCGCGCAGCGCGGGCCGGGACCGCGGCAGCAGCAGGCTGACCGCGACCAGGAAGATCAGGCTGCCGAACCGCCGCTCCGGTTGGCGGGCCGGGCGCCGGGCCGGTCGTGAGGTGTCACTCATCAGGTTCTCCCATTCGTGACCTTCGATAATCGTTAAAAAGAAGAATAGTTAATTCCTGTATATCATTGTCAAGCGAATACGATGGGAGGCATGGCGACCCAGGCGCGTGACCCCAGGCCCGGCCGGGAACGCGGCGTGCCCACCGGTTCAGCGCGCGATGCCGGGCCCGGCGCGGAACCGGCCCCGCAGGCCGGCCCGCCCGGGCGTGGGCCCGGGAACTCGTTCCTGCTGGCTCAGCTGGGGGCGCACGCGGGCCAACGGTTCGCCCAGCGGATCAGCGAGCTGTCCCTGACCCCGGCCCAGGCCGGCCTGCTCCGCCTGGTCGCCTGGTCACCGGGCCAGAGCCAGCAGGCCATCGCCAAGCAGCTCGGCACCCCGCCCAGCCGGCTGGTCCTGCTGGTCGACGGCCTCGAAGACCGGGGGCTCCTCGAACGCCGCCGCAACCCCGGCGACCGACGCCATTACGCCCTCTACCTGACCGGCGACGGCAGCCGGTTCATGGCCGAACTGGGCCGGATCGGGGGCGCGCACGAGGCCGACCTGATGACCGGGCTCAGCCCACAGGAGCAGGATGTGCTGCACGGGCTGCTCACCCGGCTGGCCGAGGCGCAGGGGCTCGCCGCCGGGGTGCACCCCGGCTACCGGGGGACCCGGAAGGGCGCCGCCCGCGACGGCCAAGCAACCATCCAGGAGGGATGATGCCGGTACCGACCACGACCCTGGGCTCGCGCGGCCCGCTGGTCTCCCGCATCGGGCTGGGCCTGGCCGCACTCGGCCGCCCGGCCTACATCACCGCCGGCCGCGGCGGTGACCTGCCCAATCGCAGCGTCGACGGGCTGCGCGACCAGTCGTTCCTCGTGCTCGACTGCGCCTACGCGGCCGGGATCCGCTACGTCGACGCGGCCCGGTCCTACGGCCGGGCCGAGGAGTTCCTGGGCCAGTGGCTGGCCGCCCGCGACCACCCCGACGTGGTGGTCGGCTCGAAGTGGGGCTACCGCTACGTCGGCGACTGGCAGCTGGACGCGGACCAGCACGAGGTCAAGGAACACTCCTTGGCCATGTTCACCACCCAGCTGGCCGAGAGCCGGGCCCGGCTCGGCGACCGGATCGCGCTCTACCAGGTCCATTCGGCCACCCTGGACTCCGGCTTGTTCGAAGACCAGGAACTGCTGGCCGCGCTGGCCCAGTTGCGGGCGGACGGTGTGCTGGTCGGGCTGACCACCAGCGGCCCGGGCCAGGCCGACACCCTGCGCCACGCCCTGACCGTGACCGTCGACGGCCAGCCGGTGTTCGGTGCGGCCCAGGTCACCTGGAACCTGCTGGAACCGTCGGTGGGCCCGGCCGCGGCCGAGGCGGCCGACGCGGGCTGGCCGGTCCTGGTCAAGGAGGCCGTGGCCAACGGCCGGCTGGTGCCGGGCCAGGCCCCGCCCGCGCTCACCGAGCTGGCCGCCAGCCAGGGCGTCACCGAGGACGCGATGGCCCTGGCCGCGGTGCTGGCCAACCCCTGGGCCACCGTGGTCCTGTCCGGGGCGGTGACCCCGGGGCAGCTCCAGTCCAACCTGGACGCCCTCGCGGTCGGCCCGCTGTCTGAGTCAACACTGTCGGCGCTGGATCTGGCCGAGCCGCCCGCGGAGTACTGGGCGGCCCGGTCGGCCCGGCCCTGGGGCTGACCGGCACCAGGCCGCCGGAGCCGGAGCCGGGCCCAGCCCGGCCCGGGCCGGGGGCTCTTGACGGTCCGGCCCGGCCGCCATAGGTTGCGACCAGAACCGTGTTCGACGATATCGAACACGCTTCAGGGCTGGCCCGATCTACCGGGCCCGATCTGGGAGAGCACCGTATGAAGAAGCTCATCAACGCACCCGACGATGTGGTCACCGATGCGTTGGCCGGCCTGGCCGCGGCGCACCCGTCTCTGCGTCTTGACGCCGACAACAAGGTCGTGATCCGCGGCGACGCCCCCCGGCCGGGCAAGGTCGGGCTGGTGTCCGGGGGCGGGTCCGGCCACGAGCCGCTGCACGGCGGCTTCGTCGGCTACGGCATGCTCGACGCGGCCTGTGCCGGCGAGGTGTTCACCTCACCGGTCCCGGACCAGATGCTGGCCGCGACCAAGGCCGTCAGCGGCGACGCCGGCGTGCTGCACATCGTGAAGAACTACACCGGCGACATCCTCAACTTCCAGATGGCCGCCGAACTGGCCGACGACGAGGGCATCGAGGTCGTCTCGGTCGTGGTCAACGACGACGTGGCCGTCCAGGACTCGCTGTACACCGCGGGCCGCCGGGGCGTCGGCGCCACCGTGTTCGTGGAGAAGATCGCCGGAGCCCGGGCCGAAGAGGGCGCCCCCCTGGCCGACGTGGCCGCCATCGCCCGCGAGGTCAACGAGCGCTCCCGCTCGTTCGGGGTCGCGCTGACCTCGTGCACGCTCCCGGCCGTGGGCAAGCCCAGCTTCGAGCTGGCCGAGTCCGAGATCGAGCTGGGCATCGGCATCCACGGCGAGCCCGGCCGCGAGCGGACCACGATCACCACCGCCCACAACCTGGCCGGAACCGTGCTCGACGCCATCGGCGACGACATGCCGCTGTCGGGGGACCTGCTGGTCATGGTCAACGGCATGGGCGGCACCCCGCTGATGGAGCTCTACGTGATGTACGCCGAGGTCCAGCGCTACATCGAGGGCCACGGGGCCCGGATCGCCCGCAACCTGGTCGGCAACTACATCACCAGCCTGGACATGCAGGGCTTCTCGGTGACGGTCACCCAGCTCACCGACGACCTGACCCGGTTGTGGGACGCGCCAGTGGACACGCCCGGGCTTCGCTGGGGACGCTGAGGGTAAGCACTGCCACCAGCGCCGCCCGGAGGAGAAACCATGGATGCTGACGTCTTCCGCGCCTGGATCACGGACATCGCGACCGTGATCCGGGACCAGCGCGACCATCTGACCCAGCTGGACGCGGCCATCGGCGACGCGGACCACGGCGCCAACCTGGACCGGGGGTTCACCGCCGTGGTCGCCGCGCTGGAAGCGGACCCGCCGGCCACCCCCGGAGCCGTCCTCACGCTGACCGGGCGCACGCTGATCTCCAAGGTCGGCGGGGCCTCCGGTCCGCTCTACGGCACCGCGTTCCGGCGGGCCGGCAAGTCGCTGGGCGACGCCAGCGAGGTGGACCTGGCCGCGCTGGCGGCCGCGCTCGAGGCGGCCCTGGCCGGCATCCAGCAGCTCGGCGCGGCCAAAGAGGGCGACAAGACCATGGTCGACGTGCTGGCCCCGGCCACCGGCGCGTTCAGCAAGGCGGTGGCCGAGGGGCAGTCGGCCGCCGACGCGCTGGGCGCGCTGGTGACGGCGGCTCAGTCCGGGGCCGAGGCCACCGTCTCCATGCAGGCGCTCAAGGGCCGGGCCAGCTACCTGGGCCCGCGCAGCGTCGGCCACGAGGATCCCGGCGCGGCGTCGTCGGCGCTGATCCTGGGCGCGCTGCGGGACGCCGTCCTGGCCGCCCCATGAGGGCGGTCCCTTGAGCCCGGGCGTCACCTTCCCGGGCCGCATGGTCTCGCCGGGGGTGGCCACCGGCCAGGTCTACCTGGGGGAGGCGGTCCCGGTGGAGGCCGGTGCGGCTCCGGCCGGCCCCGGCACCCCGGACGAGGTGCGGGCGGCGTTCGCGGCCGTGGCCGCCGAGCGGTTCGCCCTGGCCGAGCGGCTCCGCGCCGACGAACGGGACGACCAGGCCGCCATCGTCGAGATCGGCGGCCTGATGGCAGGCGACCCGACCCTGGTCGAGGCGGCGGTGGCCGCGGTGACCGCCGGGGCCGACGCGGTGGCCGCGGTGACCGGCGCGGCCACCGCCCAGGCCGACATCCTGGCCGCCCTGCCCAACCAGGACCTGGCCGCCCGCGCCGACGACGTCCGCCAGGTCGGGCAGGCGGTGGTGGCCCAGCTGACCTCGGCCGCGACCGTGCCCCCGCCCGCCGGTGACTTCGTCCTGATCCAGCGCGAGGTCGATCCGGCCGACCTGATCCGGCTGGCCGACGAGGGCCTGACCGGCGCGGTCTCGGTGACCGGCGGGGCCAGCTCGCACGCCGCGATCATCGCCCGCGGCCTGGGCCTGCCCATGCTGGCCGGCGTCGACCCGGCCGTCCTCGACCTGCCGCCCGGCCGCCCGGTCCTGATCGACGCCGCCGACCCCACCCGGGCCCGCCTGATCCTCGACCCGGACTCTGCTCCCGGCGCAGCGCCAGCCCCAGCAACCCGCCAGCCACTCAGGCCACAGCAACTCAGCCCCGACACTCAGGCCCAGCCAGGCACTCAGGCCCCGCCAGGCACTCAAGCCCCGCCGGTCTCATCGGCCTCACAAGCCACATCAGCCTCATCGGACCCGAGCGCCCCTCTGGTACATCGCACCGCCGACGGCCAGGAGGTCACGCTGCTGGTCAACGCGGCCTCGGCCCGCGAGGTGCGGATGGGGCTGGCCGCGGGTGCGGCCGGGGTCGGGCTGCTGCGGACCGAGATCCCGTTCGTCGGGGCCCACGCCTGGCCCACCCAGGCCGAGCATGAGGCGGCGCTGCGCCCGGTGCTGAGC
The DNA here is from genome assembly GCA_963828445.1 of uncultured Actinomycetes bacterium. Classification (GTDB taxonomy): domain Bacteria; phylum Actinomycetota; class Actinomycetes; order Streptosporangiales; family Streptosporangiaceae; genus Bog-532. The sequence goes on along the minus strand of CAWHFP010000005.1, from coordinate 85,591 downwards.
CTGCTGGCGGGCCGCCCGGCCGTGGTCCGCCTGCTCGACTTCTCCGGCGACAAGGTCCCGCCGTTCCTGGCTGAGTCATCCGGCCCGAAGCCCGCGAACGGGCTGACCAGCCTGCTGGCGGCGCCCGACGCGCTCGGCGATCAGCTCCGCGCCATCCTGGCCACCGGCCGGGACACCGACCTGCGGATCATGGTGCCGATGGTCACCACGGTCCGCGAGCTGACCGACGTTGCTGCGTCGCTGGCCAATGTCGCGGCGCAGGATGATATCGAAGGTCTTGTCCTTGGCATGATGGTCGAAGTCGCGTCCACAGCAGCGGGGCTGAGCGCGTTCACCAGCACCGCCGGGTTCTTTTCGGTGGGCACCAACGACCTGACCAGCGAGGTGCTCGGCATTGACCGGGCCGACCCCCGGATGAGCCCGGCGCTGGCCGCCGACCCGCGGGTGCTGGCCCTGCTGGCCCGGGTGACCACGGCGGCCGCGGCCGCGCGGATTCCGGTCTCGGTGTGCGGGGACGCGGCCGCCGACCCGGCCGTGCTGCCGCTACTGCTGGGACTGGGGATCCGGACGTTCAGTGTCGGCGCGGCCCGGGTGCCGCCGGTCGCGGCCTGGGTGGCCGGGGCCGACTCGGCCCGCTGCGCCGATCAGGCCGCCGCCGTGCTGGCCGCCGCTCCATCCGCTCCGGTGAGCTCACCGTGAGCGGCGGCCCGGCGTGCCGGTCAGCTCAGGGCCGGTCAGCTCAGGGCGGAGAGCACCGGCCCCAGCGGGCTGCCGCGACCCGCGCCCAGATCACGGGAGATGGCCCGGGCCGCCTCCTGGACGGCGCGGGCCAGGTCGGGCCGGGCCCCGCTCAGGCCAGCAGTGTCCGCGCGCGCGGCGTCGGGCCGGACGGCGTCCGGCCGGTCCAGGTCCGGCTGGCCCGCGGCCGGGATGAGCAGCCGGTCGGCCGCGCCGACCACCCCGACCGCGCCGGCCACCGAATCGCGGCCGAAGATCGGCGCCGCGATGCCCGCGTCGCCCACGGTGGCTTCCTGGTCCTCGACGGCCAGGCCCTGCCTGCGCACCTGGGCCAGGGCCCGGCGCAGCGCCGCCTTGGTCGTCCGGGTCCGGCCCGTCAGCGGGACCAGGTCGCTGGCCAGCGCGCGGGCCTGCTCGGGGGCGGGCTGGTGGGCCACGATGGCGTGCCCGAGGGCGCAGGCGTGCCAGGGGATGGTCGCCCCGACCTCGAGGATCTGCACGGTGTCGTCCGGGCGGAACACGTGGTGCAGCACGATCACCCGCGGGCCGGACAAGGTGGCCACCCAGACCGCCTCCCCGGCCTTGCGGGCCAGCACCTCGGTCCACCGGAGCGACCGGGCCCGCAGTTCGGAGCCACCCAGGAAGCTGTTGCCCAGCGAGACCACGCCGGGGCCGAGGCTGTACTTGCCGGTATCCGGGTCCTGGGCCACCAGGTCGTGCTGTTCGAGCGTGCGGAGCAGCCCGTGCACGGTGGGTTTGGCCAGGCCGACCCGGTCGGCGATCTCGGTCACGCCCAGCCGGGGTGGCCCGGAGCCGAGCACGGCCAGGATGCGGACGGCGCGGTCCACCGATTGAATCATGCGAACCTTTCGGCAATGTCGAACACCATTCAGGATAAATCATGAACCCCGACGCCACAGTAGGGATCGTTCTCGTCTCTCACAGCGCCGCGCTGGCTGAAGGCGCCGCCGAGCTGGCCAGCCAGGTGGCCGGCGGGACGGTGCCGGTCATCCCGGCCGGCGGCACCGACGATGGTGGCCTGGGCACCAGCGCGGACAAGGTCGCCCACGCCATCAAGCAGGCCGACCGCGGGGCCGGCGTGCTGGTCGTGCCCGACCTGGGCAGCGCGGTGCTGACCGTGCGCGCGCTGCTGGCCGACCCCGACGACCTGCCCGGGCCGGTCGAGCTGGCCGATGCCCCGTTCATCGAGGGCGTGGTCGCGGCCACCGTGACCGCGGCCGCCGGCGTCGATATCGCAGCCGTGCGCGGCGCGGCCGAGGAGGCGTGGCATGCCCGCAAGCTCTGAATCGGCCATCACCCAGGTCATCACCCTGGCCGGCGACCTGCACGCCCGCCCGGCCGGCCAGCTGGCGGTGGCGGCGGCCAAGTTCGACGCCGACGTGTCGCTGACCGTGGGCGACCGCACCGTCAGCGCCAAGAGCGTGCTGGCCGTGATGGGCCTGGGCGCCACCAGCGGCCAGCAGGTCACCACGTCCGCGACCGGCCCGGACGCCGAACCGGCCGTGGCCGCGGTGGCCGCCATCCTGGCCGACGCCACCGCGGTCGGCGGCTGATCTCGTCCTCGCCCCCTGGCGCGGCGGCCCTTACAGCTTGATGCTCCGGCTGGGCGGGCGGCGGCCGTGGATCAACCTCCAGGTCAGACCGGCGCTCGCGATCATGGCAATGACGAGGGCAATACCAATGAGGTTTTCTCAGCGACTTTCAGCTGATCATCTTGTGCTCGAATTGCGTGAGGACGAGGACTGACTCGGCGATGTCGCCGATCTGTGATGGGTCGGCGGAGACGTGGCGGATGGCGCGCCATCGCTGGGACATGAGGGCGAAGGCGCGTTCTCCCTGGTAGCGGGCTCCGCGGAGCAGCATGTTGCGGGTTTTCGTGTTGATGTCGAGTTCGCTGTTGCGGGGTTTTTTCACGGGCACGAGGACTCCGGCGCCAGCGCCTTCGTAGCCGGAGTCGGCGAGGATCGGAACCTTTTTCAGGTAGGGGCCTCGGGGAGGACGAGCTGGCGGGCGGCGGTGATGTCGTGGGTGCTGCCGGGCAGCGCGGCGGAGACCCACAGCGGGATGCCGGAGGGACCGGTGAGGGCCTGGACGAGGCCGGCGTGGTGGTGCACCTTCCCGAGTACCATTTGTCTATTTCTGCGCCCTTCTTGCTGGTTTTCTTGTCGGAGCAGCGGTCGGAGGCGATGAGGGTGCCGTCGAGGATCAGGTAGGAAGTCCCTGCTCAGCGACTTTCTCCAGGGTGTCGTGCAGGGTGGGGGCCAGTGCCCTGAGGACTTCGACGCCCTCATCCTTGTACCGGTAGGCGGTGGCCTGCGGATCCCGAAGCCCTGGCCGAGGCGGGAGAGGCCCGGCCTGTCGCGGAACCAGGCGAGGATGAAGACGGCCTGCTGGTAGCAGGTCAGGGCGCGGTTCCGTTCCTGGTGCCGAGTTCCTTCCGGCGTTTCCTCAGGAGGTTCGAAACCTTGATCACGAGTTGGAGCGGGACGTCAAGAGTGACACGATAGGTAATCACGCGGAGCCTTCGCAGGGGCGGGAGCGTTGCCTGCGGCTTATGCATCTCGCCAGGCGAGGATCAGCGCGCCTAGGACCATGGCGATGGCTGCGTAGATGGCGAGCATTCCGAGTCCGCTCCAGGCTGACAGCCAGCATGACGCCGCGCCGGGGCGGCATAGCGGCGTCGTAGCGCTGAGCGAGTGGCTGACTATGTAAATCGGCAGGTAGGGCCGGATAGCGAGGTTCAGCGGCCCGCCGACGCAGACAATTCCGACTACCACGGTGATCGCCGCGGCGGTGTGCCGGATGATCGCTCCGAGGCCGAGTCCGAACAGGCTGATCAGGCTGAGGCTGGCTCCGGTGAGTACGATCGCCCGCAGGACACCGGGCTGGCTGAGGGCTGGCGCGGTGATGCCGTGGCGCAGGGTCATGCAGCCTGCGAAGAAGGACAGAAATGCTGCTGCCTCGCCGGTGATCAGCGCCACCGCACCAACGACCGCGGCTTTGGCCGCCAGGACCCGGAGCCGGTGTGGCGCGGCGGCGAATGTGGCGCGGATGGTCCCGGAGGTGTACTCGCTGGTCATGGCCAGTACGCCGACTACCCCGATGAGCAGCACGCCGATGAGCATGCCGACCAGCGTGTTGCCGACGAACATGCCGCCGCTTGTCGTGCTGCTGCTGCCTATTGCGAGGGCGATGCCCGCTGACGCGGTGACGGCAATGGCCAGGGTGAGCCAGGTGGAGCGCAGGCTGCGCAGCTTGATCCATTCCATCCGGGCCAGCTGCCGGAATCGGTATCTGCCGGATGGCTGGTGGCTGGTGTGGGCGGTCATGACATGTTCCTTGCCTGGTACTGGGCGCTATCGCCGGTGAGTTGCAGGAAGGCCTCTTCGAGGCTGGGGGCCCGGCTGGACAGCTCAGCCGCCGTGGTGTCGGCCAGGAGCCGTCCCTGGCCGATCACGACCAGCCGGTCGGCCATCAGGGCCACTTCGCTGATCAGGTGGCTGGAGACCAGGACTGCCCGGCCTTCGGCGGCCGTGACCGGAGCAGGCCGCGTATCCAGCGGATTCCCTCCGGGTCCAGGCCGTTCACCGGCTCGTCGAGCAGCAGCACGGCCGGGTCTCCCAGCAGCGCCGCGGCGATGCCGAGACGCTGCGCCATGCCGAGCGAGAACTTCCCGGCCCGTTTGCCCGCTGCGGATCCCAGTCCGGCTATCTCCAGGACCTCGGCGACCCTGGACTGGCTGATGGAGTTGCTGGCCGCCAGCGCGGCCAGGTGCGCGCGGGCAGACCGGCCCGGGTGGAAGGCCCTGGATTCCAGCAGTCCTCCGGCCTCGCGCAGCGGCCAGCGAAGCTGCGGTAGGACTGGCCGCCGATGCGGGCGTGCCCGGCGTCCGGGGCGTCCAGGCCGAGGATCATGCGCATGGTGGTGGACTTGCCCGAGCCGTTCAGGCCCAGGAAACCGGTCACGGCACCCGGTGGCACGTCGAAACTGAGCCGGTCGACAGCGACCGTTGAGCGGTAGCGCTTGGTCAGCCCGCGGACCTCGATCACTGGCTCTCCTTCTTTCGGTCCTGGCTCGCGCGCAGCGCGGCGGCCAGCCATTCAAGGGCGCGCTGCAGCGACGGGAACGGGCCGCGGCCGCTGATGATGGCCGTCAGCTCCCAGTAGCGCTCGATCCGGGGATCAGTGCCGGCCTCCAGCTGAGCCAGCAGCTCAGCCCGACGGTGGCCGCCGGGGGTGCCCGCCAGTATCCGCTCCACGATCTGGGCCGCTTCGGCGGAGCCGGCGGCACTCCCCGCTGGCGGGCCGCCTCGGCCTCGTCCTGTGCCCGCTCGACGTCGGCCAGCCAGGTGCCGGACTGGACCGGGATGCCGACGTCGGCGACGACCCGCCGGACCTGTTCGCGGAAGTCCCTGTCCGTTACCATCTCGGCGAGATCGACCCACGCTTCGACCTGCTCGGCCGAGGGGTCATCAGGCAGGTCCGGCGCAGCGGCCCAGCGGGTGGACCGCGCCGGGCTGGGGTCCAGCCCGGCGAACACCTCCGCGAGGAAGTCATGGATAATGTGCTGCCGCTCGGCCGCGGACAGTCGTGCCAGCTTATTGATCATGCCCATCTCCGTTCCGTCGGCAGAGCGCTTCACCACGGCGGCCACGACTGCCCGGCGCAGCCGCAGGGCCCGGATCTCGGTGTCCAGCGCCTCCAGGTGGATAGCGGCCACCTCCGCGGCGGTGACCTGGCCGCCCAGTACGCGCCGGACATTGGCCAGGCTCACGCCCAGCTCTCGCAAGGTCGTCACCAGTTCCAGCCGGGCCACGCACGCCGCGTCGTACAGCCTGCGATCGCCGTCAGTCCGCGAGGCCGGCGGCACCAGCCCGCTATCCGACCAGAACCGGATAGTGCGCACCGGCACGCCGGCACGCCTGGCCAGCTCACCGATCGTCAGAAGAGGTCCGTCGTTCTCCATGGCGTCAGTCTGGCTCCTCCAGTAACTGGAGAAGCAAATCCCAGCACCCGGTAGCCACGGTCCAGGGAATCCAGCAGGCAGCCCATCCGCGAGGACGTAATCGGCAGCCCCCGGACCTGCCAGCCGGCGACAGCGCGCCTCCGCCCTAGTCCAATACCCGTACAAGATGACCACGTAAAGTCGCTGAGAAAACCTCAATGGCTTTGTAAACACTTCGGCCGATGTTGTCCTGATCGGTGGCGTAGTAAAGCAGCAGGACAACGATGAGGATCTCGCTCCACACGATGGCAAAAAGCTTCCAGGGCTGCCGCCTCATAAGGTGCTTTACCCGATGAGAATGCACGATAACGCGGACTTGGCCGATATCTTCTCGGCCGGGAATTGTACTGGGCACTTCCTGGCTCAGCGTGTGGTGCGCGAACACCACTTCTTCGAGCCTGCCGGATGGCGTCACGGTCATGCAGCGACATGTCAGCATCTCCCCTACGCGAGCGGCCTTCGGCCGTCACCCGATGCTGATCCCCCGGGCCACGCCCCGCGACCAGCGTGGGTAACCCGGGTGAACCGAGGTAATGCCCGGCGGGCTGGCCCGTCGGCCGCGTCACGGTCGGCTGCGCGGCCGCAGCCTGGGTCCAGCTTGCCGTGCGCGGACGCGTCATGTACTTTCCTAATGGAAAGTACATGCCAAAGGAGCCCCAATGGATGATGTGGCCCGAGACCCGGCCGCGCTGGATCTGCTGCAGCGGCAGCGGAACCGGCTGGCGGACCGCTTGCGGCTGCCGTGGTGGTTCCTGGTCGGTACCGCCGTCGGGTACGCACTGGTCTTCGCGGGCCCGTTCGCGACGCGGTATCTTCCCCAGGGCTATTACTGGGCCCTGGCGGCCGCCACCCTGCCGCTGGCCTTCCTGCTGCAGTGGGGCCTGGACCAGGCCACCGGCATGAAGGTGGGACCCCGGCTCCTGCGCGTGCTGCGCGATGGCCTCTTCTACTATCGCCCGGGCCGTCCCGCCATGATCGCGATGCTCGTGGTGAGCCTGGCCGCCATCTCGGCCGAGAGCTCCCTGATCCGCCACGGCCTGATCGCGGCCGCGATCGTCGTCGCGGCCCTCGGGATCGTCGCGGAGCTGGCCCTCGTGCGGGCCCGGCTGCGGGGGATCCGGCAGGTGCTGCGGGAGGGTGGCGGGGCGGCGTGACCGCCCGGCTGGACCCGCTCATTCACCCGATCACCCGGCTGTCGATCTGCGGGCTGCTGGCGGCCGGCGCGGACTGGGTCGAGTTCGCCGCGCTGCGGGACGCGGCCGGGATCAGCGACTCGGTGCTGTCGAAACAGTCCCGCGTGCTGGAAGACGCCGGATACGTGGAAGTCCGCAAGGGCGCGGTCGGCCGGCGGCCACGCACGTGGTTCCGGCTCACCGCCGCAGGCCGCCAGGCGCTGCAGGGCCACCTGGCCTGGCTGGCCCAGCTGGAAGAAGCGGTGTCGGCCAGCACCCAGGAGGTGCCGCAGCCGAAGACCCGGCCCGGTGACCGCGGCCAGCCGCGCCCGGTGCTGCCACCCCTGCTGGGCAGCAGCTGAGTGCCCGCGCCGTCAGACACGGAAGCGGCGCGAGTCCTCCGGTGGGTCATCCCGTGCCCTGATGTGCCAAGGTCATCCCGTGAAGTTCTTCACCGAATCCCTTCCCTACCTGTGCATTCTCGATACGCTTTGACCTGCGCTGGCTCTTACCAGTTCTCGCTTTCGTGGCTGCTCTGCGGTCATGTGCCCCGGATGTGCCCTCCCGGTCGCTGTTGGTCGGCTATCTAGCGCATTGGGTGTCATGCTAGTTGACACCGCAGGAGGGCCGATGCCCCGGAGCATGGTGGGACTTCTCGCCGCAGTCGGCGTCGCCATGTCTGTGCTTGTTTCGCTTGCTCGCGGTGACCTGTTCATAGCGGTCGTCTTCGAGGCTGCCGTCGCAACCGGACTCGCTGCATATGCGGCTGCTCCTCCACCATCGCATGACGCTCTATCGTCTCCAGCCGCATCGCTTAAAAAAAAAATACCTTGCAAAATGCTACATAGCAAAGAGACCGTAGCGTTGCTGCAGCGTAGCGCACCGTCGTGGATAAGGTTCGCCGCGTGTAGTTCGAGCCTGGCCTTCGGCCTGGCCCTTGCCTTCAGGCCCGCTGGGTCGGCAGAGGCTCCAGGGTCAACGGCGCGCCGCAGGCGCGTCCCGCGCAGCGGGATGCGAAGCACCGTTGACGCTGGAGGGGCCAGCCCGGACAATGCGCGGCGTTCCGCCCCCGCCGCTGCGACTTTCCCGGCGTCGGCGCACCTGGCGCGTGCGTGACGGCCTGGTCCTCGCGCCGGGCGCGGCGGCGGGCGATACGGCGGGCACCGCATGCGGCCGGTCACCGGGGCCTACCGGGCGCGGCAGCTCGGCGCGCCGCAGGGCTTCCGCCCGAAGGGCGCGACGAAAGCTGCCGCACCGCCTACGGTGCGCCGCCCGGCCCTGACCCCGGCCGCCTATGGCGGCGCACTCTGGCGTTCATCTCCCCCGCGATGACTCGCGCCCGCTTCTCACGCTCCAGGTCCAGGGCTGTCAGGCCCGGCGCGCCTTGGCGCGCCCTTGAAGCCGTAGAGAAAGTTGTAACACAGGTGTGTGCCATCGTGAGCACGAACGAAGGGCCCGTCTGAGCTGAGCGCGTCGGTGACCCGGACGGCTCTGGCTTCCGGCATGGCCCGCTGCGCCTCATCGACGGTAAGCCAGGCGACTTGCTTTGCCTCATCGGTCGTATGGGAGTGTCCGCCGATCACGCTGCACCGGAACGCCAGAGTCACGACCCCGAGCTTCATGTTCTTGTACACGCCCGTGAGCTGGTCGGCGCGGACTTTGATGCCGGTCTCTTCGAGCACTTCCCGTGTCACGGCCTCGGGCGGTGTCTCGTCCAGCTCCAGGACGCCGCCCGGCGGAACACATCTGTCTTCTTCTTTACCTTTATATTTAGCTCTCTTTTTTTTTTTCTTTTTTCTACTCCGGTGACGCTGACCGAGTGACGCGGTAGGTCAGTCATGGAATCCGTTCTCCTGCTCGGCTGGCCATTCGTAGGACAGCCGCCATTGCTGGCTGGGAAAGACGTTGATCACGGTCTCTATAGGCATGTCGTCCTCTGCATAGGCGATGCGGGCGACTTCCAGCACGTATTGGGCCTCGGTCAGGCCGAGGAACTCGGCCTCGCTCGGCCGCGGCTGCCTGGCCTCGATCTCCTCGGCGAACTTGACGACCTGGTAGCCCCGGGCAGCAAGCCTCTTGTATAGGCCCCTCGGCCCAGTGTCAGGCAGCGCGATGTCTTCACTTCCCGCGATCCCCAAGGGTATGTAGGAGGTCGCGACCTGGACCGGGCGGTCAGAGGCGAACATGTGCCTCGTGCGGCGTACCACCGGATCACCTGCCGAGATGTTCAGGTGCTCGGCAACATCAGCCGGTGCATCGACCGTGCTCAGATCGACCAGCGGGGCGCGAGGCTCCAGCCCGGACTTCCGCATCTCCTCGGCGAAGCTGCTTCCGCCGCTGCTGCCGTAGGGAATCCGCCGGACCCGCTTGACGGTCGGTATCTCCTGCACGTACGCGCCCCGGCCATGCTCGACCCGGATGAGGCCTTCGCTTCGGAGCAGGGCGATAGCCCGGTTGATCGACGTCTGGTTGAGCCTGTATTGCCGGGCCAGGTCCGGCTGGCTCGGCAGCGCTGACCCCGGTGGGTACTCGCCACGCTAGACGACGGGCTGATCAGCCGGAACCCGACGCGGGCGCAATCAGTTAGGCGGCCGAAGGCCGAACGGAAGAAGGTTCAGCCCTGGACGCTCGCCCAGGTCGAGGCGATGTCGGCCGCTCTCCAGCCCCGATACGCGGTCCTTCCGTACCTCGGAGCAGGTACAGGCATGCGGCAAGCCGAATTGTTCGGGCTGGCTCTCGGTGACCTCGACCTCTCGGGCTCTCATCCGGTCGTCTATGTGCGCCGTCAGGTCCGCGTCGTCCAGGGCGTGCCCTGCTTCGCCCTGGTCAAGAACCGCAAGGAGCACGCGGTACCCCTCGCCACGTCCCTGGTCCCGGTGCTGGCCGATCACATCGACCGGTTTCCGCCCGTCCCGGTCACGCTGCCGTGGAAGGTGCCAGATGGCGACCCGGTGACGTTCCGGCTAATCGTCACCCGGCCCGATCGCCGCCCTTGGAAGGGGCCAGGGTTCGACCAGTCGCAGTGGCACCCGGCCCAGGAGAAGGCCGGAATCACACCGCCTCGCGCCAGGGGTGAGAAGCGCAAGGCCGCATGAGACCAGGGCATGCACGTCCTGCGACATACGGCCGCTTCCACCTGGCTGAGCAAGGGGGCCGATATCGTGGCCGTGGCCGCGTGGCTGGGGGACACGGTCGAGACCGTGCACCGCACTTACGCTCACCTGATGCCCGACGCTGACGATCGCGGCCGCACGGCCATGGACCAGTTCTTCAAGCGAATCGGACACGAGGGAAGTGCCCTGGATGTGCCCTCAGACGTTGCCAAGTGACGCAGACACGCAGGTCAGAGACTTGCTGTGAAGTTCTTCACCGAAGTCTTCGTCACCTTGCTGGTGATCATCGACCCGGCGGGGACGGTGCCGTTGTTCCTGGGCCTGACCCGGGGCCGGTCGCCGCGGACCCGGCGCAAGCTGGCCTGGCAGGCCGCGGCCGTGGCCTTCGGCGTGATCGTGGCCTTCGCCCTGTTCGGGCAGACCATCCTGCACTACCTCGGCGTCGGACTGCCCGCCCTGGAAGGCGCGGGCGGCCTGCTTCTGCTGCTGGTCGCGCTGGAACTGCTGACCGGCAAGTCCGACGAGCCCACCTCCGAGCAGCGGGCCCGGACCAACGTGGCCTTCGTGCCGCTGGGCACCCCGCTGCTGGCCGGGCCGGGCGCGATCGTGGCCACCATGCTCTTCGTCCGGCAGGTCCACGGCGTCGGTCACCTGGTGGCGCTGGCCCTGGCCATCGTGGCCGTGTTCGTCGTGGTCTGGCTGGCCATGCGGTTCTCCACGGTGATCCAGCGGGTCCTCACCGACAACGGCGTCGAACTGCTCACCCGCATCAGCGGCCTGCTGCTGGCCGCTATCTCCGTCCAGCTCATCGCCACCGCCGTCCTCGCCTTCGCGCGCCAAGCCTGACCGGACCCTCACAGCACTGACCGGACCAACACTGACCGGACCCATCCTGACCTGGGGTTCTCTCCCAGTAGCGAGACCGTCACCAAACTGTCGGTAGCGGCTGATAGCTTGCGAACCGGGCGGAAAGCAATGGAGACAAGGTGACCAGCGACGCCATGGAGCAGCTGAGCTTCGGCGGGATGCCGCAGAAGCTGTACTCCTGCACACCGACCCGGCTGACCACCTGGCTGGACTGCCCGCGCCGGTACCGGATGAACTACCTGGACCGGCCGACGCCGTCCAAGGGACCGGCCTGGGCTCACAACAGCGTCGGCGCCAGCGTGCACAACGCCCTGGCCGGGTGGTGGCGGCTGCCGCTGGAGCGCCGCACCGTGGCCGTGGCCGGGGACCTGCTCGACAACGGCTGGATCAACCAGGGCTTCGCCGATGAGGCCCAGTCCGCCCGGCAGCGGGTCCGGGCCCGGGGCATGGTCGAGACCTACGTGGCCGGCCTGGACCCGGCCGACGAGCCGCGGGGCGTGGAGCGTACGGTCGCCACCCGCACCGACCGCATCGCGGTGTCCGGCCGCATCGACCGACTCGACGAGCGGCCCCAAATAAAGCAAACACTGTCCGACGATGTCCCCGAGGACGGCACCGAGCTGGTGGTGGTCGACTACAAGACCGGCCGCCACCTGCTCACCACCGACGACGCCCGCAGCTCGCTGGCCCTGGCCGTCTACGCGGTGGCCGCCGCCCGCTCGCTGCGCCGGACCTGCCACCGGGTTGAGCTGCACCACCTGCCCACCGGCAACGTGCTGGCCTGGGAACACACCGAAGACACGCTGGCCCGGCACCTGCGCCGGGCCGAGGACATCGCCGCCGAGTGCGCCGCGGCCGACGACGCCTACAAGGGCGGCCTGCCCGCCGAGCGCTACGACGAGGTCTTCCCGCCCCAGACCGGCTTCGGCTGTGGCTGGTGCGACTTCCGCCAGCACTGTCCCGAGGGCCAGGCCGCCTCCTCACCCCGCAAGCCCTGGGACGGCCTGGCCGACGAGACCGCCTGAGACCAGGGCGAGACCGCCCGGGCCCAGGGCCGGCCCCTAGGCGGAGTCTTCGAGGCGCAGGCTCACCTGAGCGCCGAGGTCGCGAAATCCCAGCGCCCGGGCGATCCGCTGGGAGGCCTCGACCCGGGCCCGCCACTGCGGCAGCCTGCGGTTCTCGATCGCGTGGGCCGCGGCGGCTGACCCGGTGGCGTGGGCCAGGCCGCGGCCACGGGCCGCGGCGGCGGTCAGCACACCCACGTGCGCGGTGTGGCCCGGCCAGTCCCGGTAACCGGCCGCGGCCACGACCTGCCCGTGATCCTGGACGGTGAAGGCCGGTGTGGTGAGCTCCTCGAGGCCGCTTTCCTCGAGGTCATCGGGGTCGGCCGCCCGCAGGAACTGCCGGAGGTTCGGATGATCCAGGCTCAACGCTGTGATGGTGAGGCCGCCCGGCCGGGGCTGGAATTCCGCCGCGTCCAGATAGGCCAGCGTGGCCGGACCCCGCATCTCGGCGATGGGCAGGCGGCGCGAAAGCACGTCGGCGTCGGTGAGCAGGTCCGCTGGCACCCCGCTCAGGGCGTGCTCGATACGGCGGCCCGTCTCCCGGTCGGGCGCGGTGGCCAGGACCATGCCGTCGATGACCACGACGCCGGCCCAGCCCGGCGGGCACATGCGTGACCGGGGCGACACCGCCACGCTGAGCCGGGGAGCAAACCTGGCCCCGCCGAGGTCCTCCCAGAGTTCCCGGGCCCGGTCGGCCAGGGCCAGGGCCGGGGCCGGACGGCTAGCCGCGGTACGCCTCGGTGCCGGTGCGCTGGCGGGCCTGGTCGGGGCCACCTTCGGCGGCGTGCCAGAACCGGTTGAGGGCGCTGGCGGTGGTCTCGGGGGCTTCGACGGCGGGGGAGTGGGCGGCGCCGGGAATGCACACCCGGGTCGCGCCCAGGCGGCCGGCCATCTCTTCCTGGGCGGCGGGTTCCCACTTGTCGTCGTTTTCGCCGTAGAGGACGAGGACCGGGACGTGCAGCGCGCCGGCCAGCTCGGTGGTGCGGTCCGGCGCCCGCAGCAGGTACTGGGCCATGATCTGCAGGCCGACCGGAGCATTACCCAGCATCCGCTCGCGCAGGAACGCCACGATCTCGGGCCCAACCCCGGCCGCGGCGGCCTGGGGGCCGAGGGCGGTGTCCCAGATCTGCTCGATGGTGTGCCGCATCACCTCGGGGCTGTTGCCGTCGAGGTAGCTGAGCAGGCTGGTCAGCTCGGCCGCGGCCGAGCCGGTCAGCTGGGCCGGGCCGGAGCTCATCAGGGTGACCGAGCCGACGCTGGCCGCGCCGGCCAGCATGGCCTCCCGGACGATCAGGCCGCCGAACGAGTGCCCGACCAGGTGCACCGGACCCAGCCCGATGCCGTCCGGACCGGCCGGGCCCGCCGGGGCGGCCACCCGGGCGGCCACGGCTGCGACGATCGCGGCCACGTCGGCCCCGAGCGCGCCGATGGCGTAGGCGGCCGGGTCGTCGGGGCCGGGGGTCTGGTACTGCCCGCGCAGGTCGATGGCGAGCACCCGGCGCCCGGCCGCACCGAGCTGGTGCAAGATGTTCAGGAAGTCCTCTTTGCTCCCGGTGAAACCGGGAACGAGGAGCGCGGGCTGCCGCTCGCAGACTCCGGTGCCGGGCATGGCCTCGAGCGCCGCGAAACCTCCGCGGCTGGTCTCGATGACCGTTCGCCGGACGTTGTCGGGCAGGCTGAGGGACGTAGGTGTACTCACCGTGGGGAACCCTTATCGAGCCGAGCTGTACTCATGCCCATGCTGGATAGACGAACGGGGAAGCATCTGCGAGCCATCCAATCACGGGCCTATGACGGCCGGATTACAGTCATGCGTCGGCTGGCCAGCTCGGAAGTTCCCGGGCCGAGGATTTCGGCCCGGGGGTCTGCGCTGGCCAGCCCGCTGATGATGGCTCGGGAGGTGGCTTACTCGCCGCCGCCCTCGGGCCCGTCAGACGACGAGGGCGATGAAGGCGATGAAGGCGATGAAGGCTGGTTGCCGTGCGACTCGCCGCCGCCGTGCGACCGGCTGCCGCTCCGCGACCGGCGTCGCCGCCGGCTGCGGCCGGTGCCGCCGTCGGCGGAGTGCGCCGTACCGTCCGGGGACTCCACGGCCGCCGAAGCCGAAGCCGAAGCCGCCGAAGCGCCCTCCGGCGAGGGCGAGGAAGCCCCGGCCCCGGCCGAAGCCCCGGCCCGGACATCCTGTCCGTTCCGGGTGCGCCGCCGGGTGCGAGTGCGCTCCCGGGGGGCGCTGTCGTCGTCGTGACCCGCGGGCCCGGCCGCCGTGCGGCCAACGCGCTCGCCCCGGCCACCGCGCCGGGACCGGTCGCGACCGCGGCCACCGTCACGGCCGCCGCGCTCGCCCCGGCCACCGCCGGTCTCGCCGATGTCCTCGACGGCCTCGGCGTCCAGCCCTTCCCGGCTGCGCATGGCCTTGGGCAGGGTGCCGGTGACCTCGCGCGCGATGTTCAGCTCGGTGTACAGGTGGTCGGACGTGGAGTACGTCTCGACCGGCTCAGCCTTGTTCAGGTTGAGCGCGGTGTCGATCAGCTTCCAGCGCTGCATGTCACGCCAGTCCACGAAGGTGACCGCGACCCCGTCCTTGCCCGCCCGGCCGGTCCGGCCGATGCGGTGCAGGTAGGCCTTGTCGTCGTCCGGGCACTCGAAGTTGACCACGTGCGTCACGTCGTCCACGTCGAGCCCACGGGCGGCCACGTCGGTGGCCACCAGCACGTCGACCTTGCCGCTGCGGAACGCGCGCAGGGCCCGCTCGCGCTGGCCCTGACCGAGGTCGCCGTGCACGGCCGCCACCGCGAACCCGCGGGTGGCCAGCGCACCGGCCACCTGGTCGGCGGCCCGCTTGGTCTGGGTGAACACCATCGTCAGGCCGCGCCCGTCCGCCTGCAGCAGCCGGGCCAGCACCTCGATCTTGTCCATCTGGTGGGTGCGGAAGACGTGCTGCTGGGTCTGGGGCACCGCGGCGGGCGCCTCGGTCGTCTCGGCCCGCACGTGGGTCGGGTGGCGCAGGTGCCGCCGGGCCAGCGTGACGACCTCGCCCGGCATGGTGGCCGAGAACATCATGGTCTGCCGGCTGTCCGGCGTGAGCTGCAGGATGCGCTCGACATCGGGCAGGAAGCCCAGGTCGAGCATCTTGTCCGCCTCGTCCAGCACCAGCACCTGCACGTGGCCCAGCTCCAGGTGCCGCTGACCGACCAGGTCCAGCAGACGGCCGGGGGTGCTGACCACCACGTCGATGCCGGCCTTGAGCGCCTCGATCTGCGGCTCATAGGCCCGGCCGCCGTACAGCGTGAGCACCCGTGTGCCCAGGCCGGAGCCGGCCACCCGCAGGTCGTCGGCGATCTGGATGGCCAGTTCCCGGGTCGGCGCCACGACCAGCGCGAGCGGCGACTTGGCCGGCCGGCTCGCCGGCGGCCAGCCGCTGCAGCAGCGGGATGCCGAAGCCCAGCGTCTTGCCGGTGCCGGTGCGGGCCTGGCCGATGATGTCGTAACCACCCAGGGCGATTGGCAGCGCCAGCGCCTGGATGGGGAAAGTCTTGAAGATCCCCGCGGCCTCGAGGGCCTCGGCGATCGTGTCGGAGACGCCGAGATCGCGGAAAGGTACCGCGTGCGCGTCGTCCTTGGGTTCGTCGGTGGTGGTGATGGTCTGTTCGGCCACCTCGTCCAGCAGGACGTTCTGGCTGTCCGGGCTGTCACTCACCGCGTCGGATTCCTCCGGCGCTCGCTGCCCGGCCAATGTTTCGCTTGTCAGGGGGTTCAGCCTCCATCGATCCCCTCCTGGCCTGCCGCCCTCGGGTGGCGAGCGGAGGGTCCGTCGTCTTGTCGCCGCGTGGTCAGGACCGTTGCGGCGCTGGTCCGTATCCGGGGGCGCCCCTGGCTGTGCCGCTGTCACCGGCTAAAGCTCGCCGGACCATGCTGGCCGGTGCTAGCCGGTTAAGCCATCGGCGTGGACGGCGACCGGGGTGGCGCGCTTCCGTGCGCGCTGGTCACGCCATGTCGCTGACGCTGAAACAACCGAAACGCCCGCTGATGCAGCGGGCCGCTGCCGCGCCACGTTCGGCGCGCTGCGGTTGCCGCATCCGTACCACGGATAACGCAAAGTGTAGCAGTTAGCTTCCCGCGCAGGTCGCGGCGCGGGTACAGGTGTGGTACAAGGACCGAAACCGGCCCACCGGCCAGCTATCGGACCAAAGCCGCCGGTCAGTCGCTGAGGCTGCGGCGGTGGCGCCGGATCTCAGGCGCCGAAACCCATCGGGCGGCCCTCGGCCCCGATGAACTCCAGGTAAGCGATCTTGTCCGCCGGGACCAGCACCTTGCCGCCCTTGTCCACCGACAGCGTGAACAAGCCGCCGTTGGCCAGCGAGTTGGCCAGGTCGCGCTCGATCTGATCGGCCGAAGCGCTCGTTTCCACGGCCAGCTCGCGCGGGGCCGACTGGACTCCGATCCTGACTTCCACAGTGCTCCTTGATGAGTAGGTCAGTCAGCGTCGAAGTTGGTCAGCCGACGTCGAAGATCATAGGGCAGCGGGCCCTGTCAGCCGGCCTCGTCGGCAGCCCGGTCGCCGTCGGTCAGCCAGCCCAATCAGCCAGCACTGTCAGCCAGCGGCCAGCCACTGATACCCCGCCAGGCCAGCCGGGCCATCAGCTGCTCGGCTTCGTCCTGCGGTATCTGCTGGCCGGTGCGCAGCCAGTACCGCGCGGTGACCTGGGCCGTACCGACCAGGCCGACGCCGAGCAGCTGGGCCGCCTCTTCCGGGATGCTGGTGTCCTCCGCGATGACGTCGCTGATCATCTCGGCGCACTCCTGCACCGACCGGTCCAGCCGCTCCCGGACCATGGGCTCGTTGCTCAGGTCGGATTCGAACACCAGCCGGTAGGCGCCACCCTGCCCGGCCACGAAACCGAAGTACGCGCCGAACGTGGCCACCACCCGCTGCTTGTTTTCGGTGGTGGACTCGAGGGCCTTGCGCACCGTGTCGATCAGCGCGTCCACGCTCTCGTCCAGCAGGGCCAGGTACAGCTCGAGCTTGCTCGGGAAGTGCTGGTAGAGCACGGGTTTGCTGATCCCGGCCCGCTCCGCGATCTCGTCCATGGCGGCCGCGTGATAGCCCTGGGAGACAAAGACCTCCTGGGCGGCTCCGAGCAGTTGGCGGCGGCGGGCCTGCCGCGGCAGCCGTGCGCCTCGCGGGCGTGCGTCGGAAGTTGCGGTCACCAGTGTCTCCGAAGGGGTTGAGCGGTATGCCGGACTATTGTCCGCGTTTCCGGCCATGGTACGGCCATGCCGCCAGGCCAGCTAGTTTCCGCCGCTGAGGCCCGCCTGCGCTGCCCGCTGGTCAGCGGTAGTCCTCATCGTCGTCATCGACGGTGATGCCCTGCTCGGCCGCGTCGGCCTCGTTGGCGTCGAACGGCAGCCCGCCGCGCTCCGGCCGGACTTCTTCGCTGTCTTCTTCCACCAGGTCGCGCTCTTGCTCCTGCGCGTCGTCGGCGGGCTTCTCGATGTCCATCTCGCTCAACTTGCGGCACTCCTCGCATCGCTGTTGGCCGCACCGGTGCCGGCCACCCCGTTGGGAGCGGTCCCGTGGCCGGCTGCCCCATTGCTGGCGACACCGTGGGGCTGGGGCTCGCGCGGCTCAGCCACGGTAGCGCGCGCAGCTTCGGCCGGGTCGCCCGGCGCCATCGGTATCGGTCCCGTGTCGGCCTGCTCCGCACCCGGGCGGCTGGACCCCGTGAATCCCTGGGTGGTTCCCTGGTCCGCCGGCTGGGTGGCGAGCTTACCGGCCAGCTCCCGCAGGGCCGGCTCCAGGGCCTCGCTGAAGGTGGGGAAGGCGTGCACGGTGTCGGTCAGGACGGACAGCGGCACCCCGGCCCGGATGGCCACCGTGACCTCACCCATCCAGTCCGGCGCGTTCGGCCCGACCGCGGCCGCGCCCAGCAGCAGTTTGGACTCCGGGTGGGCGTACAGCTCGACCCGCCCGGCGTCGGTGCCCGACACCCGGGCCCGGGCCGTGCCGGCCAGGTCGGCGCCCGCCGTGACCAGGCTGATCCCGGCCTCGGCGGCCCCGCGTGGTGAGGCTCCGACCGCGAACACCGACGGCATCGTGTACACCGCGCGCGGGATGGCCCGGTAGTCGGCTTCGCGGCGCTGGCCCAGAATGTTCGCGGCCACCACCCCGGCCTGATAACGAGCGGTGTGCGTGTGCGTGCCCAGCCCGGTCACATCGCCGGCCGCCCACAACCCGACCGCCGCGCCGTCGCCGCCCTGGGCCAGCACCCGGCAGGTGCTGTCGACCGGGACCGCGGTACCCGGCTTCAGGTCCACCCCCAGCTTGTCCAGGCCGAGGCCGCCGACCCGGGGCCGGCGGCCGGTAGCCAGCAGCACCCGGTCGGCCTCGATCCGGGTCCCGTCGGCCAGGGTCAGCGCCTGGCCCTCGTCCAGCCGTTCGGCCTTGACCGCGGCCGACCCTAGCCGCACGTCCACCCCGGTCCGGCGCAGCGCGTCGGCGAGAATCTCGCCGGTGAAGCCGGCCTCCGCGGGCAGCAGCGCGTCCTCGGTCTCGACCAGGGTCACCTGCGAGCCGAACGCCGCGTAGATCTGGGCCAGCTCACATCCGGCCGAACCACCGCCCAGCACCACCAGCCGCCGCGGCAGGTCCGGGCCACTCAGCGCCTCGGCGCTGGTCCAGGCGGCGATGTCGGCCAGGCCCTCGATGGGCGGGGCGACCGGCTCGCTGCCGGTGGACAGCACCAGGTCGGTGTAGGTCAGCTCGATCTGCTGGCCCGCGCCCGGCTCCTCGTTCTCCCCGTACGTGGTGACCTCGACCGTGCCGGGCTGGGTGACCTGCCCGGTGCCGCGCAGCAGCGTGACCCCGGCCTCGGCCAGCCGGCTGGCGGCCGTGGTGTCGTCCAGCTGGCTGGTCACGTCGTCCCGCCGGGCCACGGCGTTCTCCCAGGCCTCACCCCGGCCGGCCGCCTCCAGCAACGTCTTGGAGGGCAGGCACGCCAGGTACGGGGACTCACCCCCGACCAGGCCCGCCTCGACCAATGCCACTGACCGGCCCCCGGAAGCGACCTCGGCGGCGACGTGCACGCCCGCGGTCCCGCCGCCGAGCACGACAACATCGAACTCGGGCATATGGCTCACCTTCCCATCCCCCCGCCTGGGACCGTGCCCCAGGCCGCACAGGTCCGCCCATCATTTCAGCCGGGACCCCGGTTTCGCCCCAGAAGCCAGGGATCGGTCATCGTAGCCCGTGAAATCCCAGCCACTGCGCATTTTCGGACCTGTTTGGGCTTCTTTACGTGGTTCGTAATACCTCGAACGGCCGGTTTTTACCGACTGACCTGCGGGGGTACTACCCGAGCCATGCAGAGTATGTGGGCCGGCACGCTGGTCTTCGGTCTCGTGGAGATCCCGGTCCGGCTCGGTCCGGCCACCCGGCCGCGGGAACTGGCGTTCCGTCAGGTGCACGCCGAGGACGGGGGCCGGATCACGTTCCGCCGTTCCTGTACCGACTGCGGCGCCGACGTGCCCTACGCGGGCGTGGCCAAGGCCTACCAGCGGCCGGATGGCGACCTGGTGCCGCTGACCGATGAGGACCTGGCCGCCTTGCCGCTCGAAGCCGCCCGCCGGATCGAAGTCCGCTGCTTCGTCGCGGCCGGCACCATCGACCCCCTGCTGGTGTCGCGCAGCTACTTCCTGACCGCGGACGATGACCACGGCGCCGGCCGGGCCTACCAGCTTTTCCGGGCCGCGCTGGCCGGGTCCGGCCGGGTGGCGGTGGCCACGATCACCCTGCGCCAGCGCGAGGCCCGGGCCGCCGTCTGGGCCCGCGGCCCGGGCCTGGTCCTGCAGACCCTGCTCACTCCGGACGAGCTGACCGACCCGGGGGACCCGCCCCCGCCCGCCGGCCAGCCGGCTCCCGAGCTGTCCCTGGCCGTTGACCTGATCACCGCGATGACCGGCGAATTCGACCCGGCCGGGCACCACGACCGCTACCGCGACCAGCTCGAAGACCTCGTCCGTCACAAGGCCACCGGCCACCCCGCCAGCCCCGCAGACATCGACAGCCCCCGGGACCTCACTAGCCCCGACAGTCCCACCAGACCCAGCAGCCCCGGCAGTTATCCGCGCTCCCCGAACGTGACCGACCTCACGGAGCTGCTCCGAGCCAGCCTGGCCACGGCCCGCTGACGGGCAGGTGAACACGTAACGCCACCGTCGTGACCCGCCAACTTCGCGTCACCGCCCAAACTGGGTCTTTGAGGTTAACGCCCGGTTGATTAACCTTGAACGGCGGCGCGTAGGCGGTTACGCGCGGGCGGTTAACGGTGGCGGGGAGGCGGTCGATGACACCGAATCCGGTGTGGCCTGGCGAATTTGTCAGCCTGGGGGAGACCGAAGTATTCGTCCGGACCGCGCCGGCGGCGCCCGAAGCCGAAGCCGAAGCCGGTGCCGAGCCGGTCCTGTGCGTGCACGGCTTCGGTGGCTCGTCCACCAACTGGACCGACCTCATGCACCTGCTCAGCCGCCCCGACGCCGCCACCGGGACCCCCGCCTTCACCAGTGACGCCCTGGATCTGCCCGGCTTCGGGTTCTCGCGGCCGGCCGAGGCCAGCTGCACGGTCAGCGGCCAGGCCGCGCTGGTGGCCCGGCTCATCGAGCAGCGCGGCCGCGGCCCGGTGCACCTGGTCGGCAACTCGTTCGGCGGCGCGGTCTGCACCCGGGTCGCCGCCACCCGCCCGGACCTGATCCGGACCTTGACTCTGGTCGCCCCGGCCATGCCGGACCTGTGGGTCCGCCCGGTCACCGCCCGCTTCCCGGCCCTGTGCGTGCCCAGGTTCGGTTCCTGGCTGCTGCGCCGGGTGCAGCAGATGTCCCCGCTGGCCCGGGTCGAGGCGTCCATCGCCACCATCTACTTCGACGGCACCTGCGTGCACCCGGACCGCATCGCCGCCGACGTGGCCGAGGTCCAGCGGCGGGACACCCTGACCTACGGCGACGCGGTGCTGATCCGCTGCGCCCGCTCCATCGTGGCCGAATACCTGCGCCTGGGCCGCCATTCACTGTGGCGGGACGCGGCCCGGGTCGACGCGCCCGCGCTGGTCATCTACGGCAGCCACGACAAGATCGTCGACCCGCGGATGGCGGGCCGCGCCGCCCGGTCCTTCCCCCGCAGCCGGGTGGTGGTGCTGCCCCGTACCGGCCACGTGGCCCAGATGGAACGCCCGCAGGCGGTGGCGGCCGAGTTCCGCCGGATGGTCTCCGCGCCGGAGCAGAGCTACGATCGGCGCGAGCCTGCCGTCCTGGGCCACCCGGGGAATGACCCGCAGGCCCTCCCAGTTATGTAAGTCGGCGCACCTCTCGGGGCCCGCCGCACTGATCGCGACCACCCTCTGGAGAGCACTGTGTCGTTGCCACCCCTGGTCGAGCCGGCCGACGAGCTCAGCGTGGACGAGGTGAAGCGGTACTCGCGGCACCTCATCATCCCCGACGTGGGCATGAGTGGCCAGAAGCGGCTCAAGAACGCCAAGGTCCTGGTGGTCGGGGCCGGCGGTCTGGGCTCGCCCGCGCTGCTGTACCTGGCCGCGGCCGGGGTCGGGACGCTCGGCATCGTCGACTTCGACGTGGTCGACGAGTCCAACCTGCAGCGGCAGATCATCCACGGCGTCTCCGACATCGACAAGCCCAAGGCCGAGTCGGCCCGGGACAGCATCCAGGAGATCAACCCGTACGTCGAGGTCATCCTGCACCAGGAGCGGCTGGACTCCGACAACGCGCTGGACATCTTCCGTCCCTACGACCTGATCGTGGACGGGACCGACAACTTCGCCACCCGCTACCTGGTCAACGACGCCTGCGTGCTGCTGGGCAAGCCGTACGTGTGGGGTTCGATCTACCGGTTCGACGGCCAGGCCAGCGTGTTCTGGGCCGAGCACGGCCCCTGCTACCGCTGCCTGTACCCGGAGCCCCCGCCCCCCGGCATGGTTCCGTCCTGCGCCGAGGGCGGCGTCCTCGGCGTGCTGTGCGCCTCGATCGGCTCGATCCAGGTCAACGAGGCCATCAAGGTCATCACCGGCATCGGCGACCCGCTGGTCGGGCGGCTGATGATCTACGACGCCCTGGAGATGAACTACCGGTCGGTCAAGGTCCGCAAGGACCCCGAGTGCCCGGTCTGCGGGAAGAACCCGACCATCACCGAGCTGATCGACTACGAGGCGTTCTGCGGCGCGGTCTCCGAGGAGGCCCAGGAGGCGGTGCAGGGCTCGACCATCACCGCCAAGGACCTCAAGAACATGATGGACAACGACGAGAACATCTTCGTCGTCGACGTCCGCGAGCCGAACGAGTACGAGATCGTCTCCATCCCGGGGGCCACGCTGATCCCCAAGGGCGAGTTCCTGTCCGGAGCCGCCCTGGAGAAGCTGCCCCAGGACAAGCGGATCGTGCTGCACTGCAAGAGCGGGGCCCGCAGCGCCGAGGCGCTGGCCGTGGTCAAGGACGCAGGCTTCTCCGACGCCGTGCACGTGGGCGGCGGCGTGCTGGCCTGGGTCAACCAGGTCGACCCCAGCCTGCCCACCTACTGAAAATCATTCGACCCCGTCAGGACGCGCACCTATATTGGTGCGCGTCCTGACGTCGTCCAAGGGAGATCCGTTGCTGCTCTGAGGTCCCGCCCCGCGCGCCGCCATCCGCCGCGCGCCCGCCGACCTCCTGTGGAGCCGCACCATGTCTTCTCCCCATGTTTCCATCGTGGGCACGGGCCTGTCCTTTGCCTGGCCCGACGGCACCGTGGTGTTCGACCGCCTCGACCTGGCCATCGGACCCGGCACCACCGGCCTGATCGGCGCCAACGGCTCCGGCAAGTCGACCCTGCTCCGGCTGATCGCCGGTGAGCTGCGCCCGCGGGCGGGCACGGTGCGCACCGACGGCGACGTCGGCTACCTGCCCCAGGACCTGACCCTCGACGTGCACGCCACCGTGTCCGGCCTGCTCGGGGTGACCGCCACCCGCCAGGCCCTGCACGCCATCGAAGCCGGTTCCGTCGCCGAACACGATTACGCCACCGTCGGCGACGACTGGGACATCGAGGAGCGCATCACGGCCGAGCTGGCCAAGCTGGGCCTGGGCCACCTGGACCTGGACGCCCCGGCCGGTCAGCTGTCCGGCGGCGAGGTCGTGCTGCTGCACCTGGCCGCGCTGCTCCTGGCCCGGCCGGGCGTGTTGCTGCTGGACGAGCCGACCAACAACCTCGACCGGGACGCCCGGCACCGGCTGTACGGCGCGATCGACGCCTGGCCCGGCGTGATCCTGGTCGTCAGCCACGACCGGGAACTCCTGGCCCGGGTCGACCAGCTCGCCGATCTGTCGCCCATGGGGGCGCACGGCGGAATCCGCATGTTCGGCGGCAACTACCCCGCCTACGAGGAAGTCCTGGCCGCCGAGCGCGAGGTCGCCGAGCGCGCGGTCCGGACCGCGACCGCCGACGTCCGCCAGCAGCGCCGCGACCTGAACGACACCCAGACCAAGCTGGCCGGCCGCGAGCGGATGGGCCGGAAGCAGCAGGCGTCCGGCGGCCAGCCCCGCATCGTCATGGGCGCGAAGAAGCGCAGCGCCCAGGTGTCGGCGGGCAAGCTCCGCGACGTCCAGGAGGATCGCCTGGCCAAGGCCCAGGACCGGCTGAACGAGGCCAAGGAGACGGCCCGGCCCGACGCCGAGATCAAGGTCGCGCTGCCCGGCAGCGTGGTGCCCGCCGGCCGGAACGTGCTGACCGCCCGCGGCCTCACCGGTACCGCCTGGCGCCCCGGTGACCGTCCCGCTCCAGCTCAGCCCGTTACCCATATGGAAGGTGGGGTGGCAGGCGACCCGGACCCGATTCGCGCCCGGCCTCGTCGACGAGCTCATCGTCCGGGGCCCGGAGCGGATCGCGCTGACCGGCCCCAACGGCGCGGGCAAGACAACCCTGCTGCGCGCGTTCGCCGGTCAGGCCGAGCTGCCCGGGGTCACCGTCCAGACCGTGGCCGCGATCGGCGGCGGCGTCGGTTACCTGCCGCAGCGGCTGGACGTGCTGGACGATTCGCTCAGCGTGCTCGACAAC
Source organism: uncultured Actinomycetes bacterium (assembly GCA_963828445.1). GTDB lineage: Bacteria > Actinomycetota > Actinomycetes > Streptosporangiales > Streptosporangiaceae > Bog-532. The sequence goes on along the minus strand of CAWHFP010000005.1, from coordinate 61,521 downwards.
GTGCGCCTGCGGGCCCCGGCGGCAACGGTCCACCAGGTCCGGTCCGGCCTGGCCCGGTTCCTGTTCCGCGGTGACCGCCCCGCCCAGCTGGCGGGCACGCTGTCCGGCGGCGAGCGGTTCCGCGCCACTCTGGCCGCGCTGCTGCTGGCCGACCCGCCGCCGCAGTTGCTGCTGCTCGACGAGCCGACCAACAATCTCGATCTTGCCTCGATCCGGCAGTTCAGCGCGGCCCTGGCCAGCTACGGCGGCGCGCTCATCGTGGTCAGCCACGACCTGCCGTTTCTGGAGTCGATCCAGATCACGCGCTGGCTCCGGCTCGACCCGGACCTGGGCCTGACCGAGCCACGATCAGCCTGAAAGAGGCGCCAGCCTGGTCAGACCAGGCCGTAACATTTCCTGTGTGCCCACCGAGCCGGATGCGTGGCGTGACGAGCCACGCTCGACGCGCCGTCCCGGCGCGTTCGGCTCCCCACCCCCCGACCGACCCGGCCGCGCGTCGCCCGACCACCCCGGCCCCTCATCTCTTGACCGGCCCGGCTCCCCGCCGTCCGACCGTTTCGGCTCCCCGTCGCCCGACCGTCCCGGCTCCTCACATGACGGGCCCCGCTCCCGGCCTCTTGGCCGGCCCGGCCGTTCGTCGCCTGGCTGGGTCAGCTCCTTGGCTCCGGAACGGCCCGGCCGCTCGCCCCGCGGCGCGGCCCGGCCCCCTCACCGCCGCGGCTTCGGCACCACCGCCGCGCTGGTCGCGGCGATCTTCGGCGGGATCGGGCTGGTCGTCTCGCTGACCGGGCTGGCCATCCAGTTGCTGCCGCGGCACTTCAGCGCGGCCCAGCAGCGGCAGATCACCGGCTGGGAGGTCAGCAAGCGCTGGCGGACCCTGCCGGCCGGCGACATCTTCCCGGCCGGCGTCCACTATGACCTGTCCGCCCAGGACCTGTCCGACGTGACCAACGTCAGCCTGCAGGCCGCCCGGGTCGGCATCGCTCCTCAGACCACCTGTGACGCCGCCACCGACCCGGCCGCGGCCCGGGTGCTGAACGCTGGCGGCTGCCAGGCCGTGCTGCGGGCCACCTACACCGACGAGTCCGCCACCTACGTGATCACGGTGGGCGTCGCCGTGCTGGGCAGCGCGAACCAGGCTTCGGCCGCCGCCGCCTCCCTCAACCAGGCCAGCAAGAAGGGCACGGTCCCGGCCCCGCCCGGCCTGGAGAGCGCCACGTTCGCGGGCACCCCGGCCGGATCGTTCGGGAACGAAGAGCGCCAGGTGACCGCGAGCCGGGCCGCCGGGCCCTACGTGATCATGTACGCGGCCGGCTACGCCGACGGCCGGCCCCAGGTCAGCATCGGTGAGGACGGCTACGCCAAGGGCGAGATGACCGCGGCCGCCGAGGCGGTCCAGAACAACGTGGCCAGCACGCTGGCCACACCTCCGCCCACGCCCCACTGCCCCGGGACACCCGGATGCTGAGGTTGCGCCGGGCCACCGCCCTCGGCCTGGCCGCCGCCTGCGCGGGGGGTTTGGCGCTGGCGGGCGCGGTCGGGGTGCCGGCCGCCTCGGCCGACTCCGTGCGCGACGGCCAGGACTGGGCCCTGAACATGATGAACGTGCCCCAGGCCTGGGACGAGGGCAGCCAGGGCCAGGGCACGACCATCGCCGTGCTGGACAGCGGGGTCACCTCCGGCGTCTCGGACCTGGAAGGTTCGGTGGTGTCCGGCCCCGACTACACCGGGGTGGACACGTCACCCAGCAACCCCGACTGGGGCCAGCACGGCACCTGGATGGCTTCGATCATCGCCGGGCACGGTCACGGCTTCGATGACGACGACGGGATCATGGGCGTGGCCCCCAAGGCCAAGATCCTGTCCGTGCGGGTCATCCCGGACCGCAACGACCCCGAGTACAGCAAGTACGAAGCCGAGCAGGAGGACAGCGTCCAGGAGTCGCTGGCCAAGGGCATCACGTACGCCGTCAACCATGGCGCCGACGTGATCAGCATGTCGATCGGCTACAGCGCGCCCAGCGCCAGCGTCCGGTCGGCCCTGCAGTACGCCTACGGGCACGGCGTGGCGGTGGTCGCCTCGTCCGGCAACTCCGGCGACACCTCGTCGGCCAGCAAACAGGGATACGCCCCGCTGAAGTTCCCGGCGGATTATCCCGGGGTCATCGGCGTGGCCGCCGTGAGCTCCACCGGCCACGTGGCCGGGTTCTCCAGCAACAACCTGTCGGTCGAAGTCGCTGCCCCCGGCGTGAACATCTCGGCGCAGGGCCGCGACGGTCAGTACTGGCTGGTCACCGGCACCAGCCCCGCCTGCGCCCTGGTGGCCGGGGTGGCGGCCCTGATCAAGGCCCGGTACCCGGGCCTGGCCCCGGATCTGCTGGCCAAGGCGCTCAGCTCGACCACCCACTATCGTCCGGCCGGTGGCTACGACCAGAACGTCGGCTTCGGCACGGTCAACGCGGCCGCCGCCCTGACCGCCGCCGGCCAGCTGGCCCACCAGCGGGCCAGCTCCACCGGCACCGCCGCCAGCCACAATTTCGGCGGCGGCCCCGCTGCCGTGGCCGCCGACCCGGTCACCCCGCGCGGCTCCGGCCAGCTCATCCTGTTCGCCGTCCTGGCCGTCACCGCCCTGGCCCTGGTCGCCGCCGCGGTCAGCCGCCTGGCTGTCCTCAACCAGCTCCGCCGCCGCGAAAACGCCCAGCTCAGCCCGGCCTCAGTCCCCGTCACCGGCGCTTCCTTCGGCCGTCCACCCCAACCCGCCGCCAACCCCTGGGCCCAATCCGACCACGCTCAGCCGGCTCCGGCCCAGCCCGGCTCCGCTCGGCCTTGGGCTCAGTCGGACCACGCCCGATCGGCGCCGACCCAGCCCGGCTCGGCCAACCCTTGGGCTCAATCCGACCCCGCTCAGCCCGGGCAGCCTGAGCCCGGCTCGCCTCAGCCCGGCTCGCTCCAGCCCGGCTCGCCCCAGTCCGGGCAGCCTGAGCCCGGCTCGTCTCGCTACGGCGCCGCGCCCACCTATGGTCCGTCGGCCAGCTTCGATCCGTCGCCTGCTCTCGACCGATCGCCCGGCTCCGCTCAGCACCCTGAGGCCCCGCAGCCAAACCAGACGCCGCGGCCGCACGAGCCATTGCCGACCCGGACACCGCAGTCACATCGATCCGGCCCACCGCCTGAGTCGCAGCGACCCCTGCCGTCCCGGACAACGCCGTCTGCTCGGCCCCGCCCATCGTTCCAGCCGCACGAGCCCCTGCCGTCTCGAGAACCTCAGGCGCCGCCAACCCGTCCGTCGTTCGAGCCTCACGAGCAGTTGCCATCCCGGCCTACTCAGTCACCTGAGTCTCGCGAGTCTGTGCCGCCCCGAGCGCCCCAATCTCACCCGGCGCCTGGGGTCCGTGAGCCGCTGACGTCTCAGGCACCCGGGTCGCCGCAGTCTCGGCAGGCATCTGAGTCCCGTGAGCCCTCTCCGTCCCGGCAACCTCAGGCGACTCCCACGTCGCAGCGGACTTCTGCTCCATCGCAGACCCCCGCCTCCCCGGGGACACCGTCAGCCCAGGCGCCTTCCGACGCCCAGCCAACTCGTCCCCTCCGGGTGCGCCGAGAGTCCCGCGAGCCTCGCGATTCCCATGACCGCGGGATTCTGATGAGTCCCGCGAATCTGAGGAGCCTCGCTGGCCTCGCGGGTCCGAGGAGCTTCGCGGGTCCGAGGAGCCTCACGAGCCCAAAGAGTCCGGCGGGACCCGTGAGCCCGAGGAGCCTCGTCAGCCCAGAGGAGTCCCGTGATTCCGAGGGGTACCGGGCTCCGTCCGGCTGGTGGCACCCGTCCGATGTCGATGAGTGAACACGACCACCCCGCCCCAGCCGAGATCGACGACTTCGCCAGTGACGTGCTGGATGTGGTCGACTCGATCCCGCCCGGGCACGTGATGTCCTACGGCGACATCGCTGAATACCTGGGTCGCTTCGGCCCGCGCCGGGTCGGCCGGGTCATGTCCACCCACGGCGGCGCCGTGCCCTGGTGGCGGGTCATCCACTCCGATGGCTCCATGGTGCCGGGGCACGAACGCGCCGCCCTGCGCCAGTACAAAAAGGAAGGCACGCCGCTCCGCGCCTCCGCCGACGGCGCCACGTTCCGGGTGGACATGCGCCGGGCCCGCTGGCGCGGCCTGGAGGCCCCCGGCCCGGATAGCCCCGACATCCCGGACTGAACCGCCCCGCGCCGGAACCCCGCCTGGCCCTGACGATCGCGCGATTGGCTCGCGGGCGCGACCCGCGGGGCAGCTTACGGACTCCGGCCCGCGGTCCGGAAGGGGAGCGGGCTGTCGAGGGTGAGGTAGCCGCCGGGGTGGGTGAAGTGCAAGAGCCCGTCGGGGCGGCCGCTCAAGGTCCAGCCGAGCTGGTGGATGAAGTAGTGGTGGTGCACGAAGCAGAGCAGGACCAGGTTCGGGCAGCCGGGTCTTGCCGCCGTGTTTCCAGGGGCGGATGTGGTGGGCGGTGCACCAGGTGGCGGGGAGGCCGCAGCCGGGCCAGCGGCAGCCGCGGTCGCGGGCGGTCAGGGCGCGGCGTATGGCTGGGGTCTCGGTCCGGTAGCGGCGTCCGACGTCCAGGGGCAGGCCGTCGCGCCAGCGGATCACCGAGACTTCAGCCCGGCAGGCCAGGGCCAGGACCTGTCGGGCCGTAAGCAGAGCCCCGCGCCCGGTACGGGCGGGCCCGGTCCGTTGCTGATCCGCCTCACTGGCGCCGGGCAGCCGGGAGCCGCCGACGGCGGACCCATCGGGTGGGGCGGATGCGTCGAGGAGCACGGTGATGTGCGGCATCGCCCCGTGGCGGGTCCCGGCGCGACCGGAGTCCAGGGCGGCCTGGCAGGCGGCGGTCAGGCCGTCCATCCGCCGCTGGGCCGAAGTCCGGGAATCCTCCGCGCCGCCGGGTGGGCCGAACGCCTCGGCCGCAGTCTTGATGATCTCCAGCGAGAGCGGGTCGCCGCAGGCGCCGCTGATGGTGCCCACGTCGTCCAGGGTCAGGCCGAAGCTGAGGTACCGGCGCTCGAACCGTTTGCGCTGGCGTTCCTCGACACCGTCGGGGTCGGCCCGGTAGGTCAGGTCCTCACCCAGGCGCCGCAGTTCGCGCGGGTCGAGGGCGGAAGTCGCGGAACGGGAGCCGGGCCGCCCGGTAGTGGCAGCGGTCAGCATCTCCTGCTCGGCCGCGGCGGCGACCGCGTCCTCGCTGATCTGGCTGGCGGCCCGGCTGATGACGTGGGCCGCGTCGAACGAGATCGAGCCTGCCGCCACGGCCTGACCGGTGGCCGCCAGCCGCGGCAGGGCCCGGCCCAGCGCCACCAGCTCCCCGGCTCGCCCGGCCGAGCGGCCACAGCCGTGCCGCAGGAACGCCGCCGCCGAAGAGTAGCCCGCCTCGGCGTACGCGCCGGTGCGGTCCACCATCCCGGCCAGCCGGGCCAGCTCGCCCAGCACCTGATCGGCGAAGACCGCGACCTGGCGGACCTGGGTCAGCAGGCCCAGGGCGTCACCGTCCGCGGAACCGAGGGCGGCCAGTTCAGCCAGCACCCGATCCCGAACGGTCACCCCATCCGAAATCATGTTCGAATGATGTCACCAGGGTCTGACAAAACGGCGGCCCGCTCTGGCCGACGTCAGCTGGCCGCGGAAACCCCGGCAGAATGTCGGTCCCATCTGCTGAAATTCTTAGCGATGGAAAGCACCCAGCCGTACCGTCTGGTCCGCCACCCCGCCGCGACCGGGGCCCGGCTGCAGCTTGACGACGCCCAGCAGCAGGTCGTCCGGCATACCGGCGGACCGCTGCTGGTGCTGGCCGGGCCGGGCACCGGTAAGACCGCGACCATCGTGGAGACCGTGGCCCACCGCATCGAGGCCCGGCAGGTGGACCCGGCTCGGGTGCTGGTCCTCACCTTCAGCCGTAAGGCCGCCGGTGAGCTGCGGGAACGGATCGCGGGACGACTGCGCCGGACCATCCGCGAGCCACTGGCGTTCACCTTCCACAGCTACGCCTACGCGCTGGTGCGCCGGGAGTTCCTGCTCATGAGTGAGGAACTGCCCCGGCTGCTGTCGGGGCCGGAGCAACTGCTGGAGGTCCGGCGGTTGCTCCGGGGCGAGATCAGTGACGGCGGTGCCTACTGGCCGGCCGCCCTTCGGCCCGCCTTGGCCACCCGCGGCTTCGCCGAGGAACTGCGGGACTTCCTGCTGCGCGCGGCCGAGCGCGGGCTGGACGGCCGGCGGGTGGCCGCCCTGGGCCGCCAGCGCCGCCGCGAGGACTGGGTGGCGGCAGGCCGGTTCCTGGATCGGTACGCGGCCCGGTTCGACCTGGCCCCGGTGGCCGCCTACGACTACGCCGAGATCGTCCGCATCGCGGCGTCCCTGCTCAGCCGGGCCTCCGTCCGCCAGCGGGAGCGGGAAGCCTACGACGTGGTGCTGGTCGACGAGTATCAGGACAGTGACCCGGCCCAGGAGTCGCTGCTGCAGGCCCTGGCCGGGGACGGCCGGGAGCTGATCGCGGTCGGCGACCCGGACCAGTCGATCTACGCCTTCCGCGGCGCCGACGTGCGGGCCATCACCGAGTTCCCGGTCCGCTTCCGCGCCCCCGACGGCAGCCCGGCGCCGGTGGTCGCGCTGGGCACCAGCCGCCGCAGCGGCCCGGTGCTGCTGGCCGCCTCCCGCCGGGTCGCCCAGCGCCTGCCCGCCGCCCCGTCGGCCGCTGCCCCGTCGGCCGCCGCCGCGTCGGCCGCCCGGCCCGGCTCGGCCGCCAGCCACCGGCACCTCACCCCGCGCCCGGACGCCGAGCCGGGCGCGGTCCGCATCGTGGTGGCCGAGAGTGCCTCCCAGGAGGCCGCGCTGATCGCCGACACCCTGCGCCGGGCCCACCTGGCCGACGGGGTGAGCTGGTCGGACATGGCCATCCTGGTCCGTTCGGCCACCCGCCAGGTGCCTCTGTTGCGCCGGGCCCTGACCGCCTCCGGCGTTCCGGTGTCGGTGGCCGGCGACGAGCTGCCGCTGCCCGACGAGCCCGGCACCCGGCCGCTGCTGACCCTGCTGCGCTGCGCGCTCCGGCCGTCCACGCTGGATGAGCAGACCGCCGCCGAGCTGCTCACCGGACCTCTGGGGGGCACCGACGCCCTCGGCCTGCGTCGGCTCCGCCGCTGGCTGCGCGCCACCAGCACCAGCGGTACCACCAGCGCCACCAGCGCCACCGACGCCACAGGCGGCACCGGGGCCGGCCCGGCACAGCCCGAACCCAGCCCCCCAGCCGCCCCCGGCCTGAGCCGCCCCCTCCTGCCACCCGCCGAGCCATTGGCCGGTGCCATCCTCGACCCGCGCGCCCTGACCCTGGTCCCGCCGCAGGTCGCCGAGCCCGCCGAGAAGCTGGGCCGGCTCCTCACCGTGGCTCGCGACACGATCAAGGCCGGCCGCAACGCCGAAGAAGTGTTGTGGGCGGTCTGGGAAGAATCTGGCCTGGCCGCCACCTGGCAAGCGGCCAGCGCCGCGGGAGGGGCCGCGGGCGCCGCCGCCGACCGCGACCTGGACGCGGTGCTGGCCCTGTTCGACACCGCGGCCCGCTTCACCGACACGCTGCCGCCCGGTGCGCCGGAATTGTTCGTCGAAAGCCTGACCGGCCAGGAGATCGCCGGCGACACCCTGGCCGCGCAGGCCACCCGGGACGAGACCGTCCGCATCCTCACCGCCCACCGCTCCAAAGGCCTGGAATGGAACCTGGTCGTGGTGGCCGGCGTCCAGGAGGAGACCTGGCCCGACCTGCGGCTGCGCGGTTCGCTGCTGGGGGTGGACGAGCTGGCCGAGGCCGCGTCGGGCGCACCCATCGGCGCCGCCGCCGACGATGCGGCCGCGGCGGCGCTGGCGTCCAAGCTGCTGGCCGAGGAACGCCGCCTGTTCTACGTGGCCGTGACCCGGGCCAAGCGCAGCCTGCTGGTCACCGCCGTCGGCGGCGACGGCTCGGACACCCGGCCGTCCCGGTTCCTGGCCGAGCTGGCCGGGGACGACATCGAGACCGAACGGGCCCTGGAGCCCGGTCACCGCTGGCTGTCGCTGGCCGCGCTCACCGCTGACCTGCGCCGGGCCGCGGCCGACCGCAGCCGCCCGCAGCCGGTCCGCGAGGCCGCCGCCGCCCAGCTGGCCCGGTTGGCCCAGGCCGGGGCGCGCGGGGCCCACCCGTCGCACTGGTACGCGTTGACCTCACTGTCCGACGACGGGCCGATCGCCAAGCCGGGCGAGCAGGTCCGGCTGTCCCCGTCCCAGGTCGAGGCGTTCACCCGCTGCGGCCTGCGCTGGCTGCTGGAGTCGGCCGCGGGAGCGGGCCGGTCGGACGTGCTCCGGCACCTGGGCACGGTGATCCACGCGGCCGCGGTGCTGGCTGCGCAGGGCGCCAACGACGCCGAGATCGACAGCCGCATCGACGACATCTGGCACCACCTGGACTTCGGCAGCGTGTGGTACAGCGCCAAGCAGCGCGAACTGGCCGCGAAGATGGTGCGCCGCTTCCTGGACTGGCACGCGGCCAACCCGCGTGAGCTGGTCGCGGTCGAGCAGGCCCTCAAGGTCGAGATCGGGCAGGTGCAGATCACCGGCCGGGTCGACCGGCTGGAAAAGGACGATCAGGACCGCGCGGTGGTCGTCGACCTCAAGACCGGTGGCAGCGCGCCCCGCGAGGAGGAGCTCGAGCGGCACCCGCAGCTGGGGGTGTACCAGCTGGCCGTGCTGCTGGGCGCGTTCGAACGGTTCGGCCTGACCGACCCGGGCGGTGCCGAGCTCGTCCAGGTGGGCAAGGCCGGGTACACGGTGCGGGCCAAGATTCAGCCGCAGCGGGCCCTCGGGGATGACGACGAGCCCGGGTGGGCCAAAGACCTGGTGGAGACGGTGGCGGCCGGCATGGCGGGCCCGGTGTTCCAGGCTCGGGTCAACCCGGGCTGCCGGACCTGTCCGGTGGCCGGATCCTGCCCGGTCAACGACGGCGGCGGGCAGGTCGAGCCGTGACCGCCCGGTACGGCCCGGAGGACGTGGCCCGGCTGCTCGAGCTGCCCGAGCCCACCGCCGAGCAGGCCGCCGTGATCTCGGCCCCGGCCCAGCCGCTGGCCGTCATCGCGGGCGCCGGGTCCGGCAAGAGCGAGACCATGGCCGCCCGGCTGGTGTGGCTGGTGGCCAACGGCCTGGTCAGGCCGGACCGGGTGCTGGGGCTCACCTTCACCCGCAAGGCCGCCGCCGAACTGGCCGAACGCGTCCGTTCCCGGCTGGACCGCCTGCGCCGCTCCGGCCTCGCCCCGGGCCGCCAGCCCACCGACGCCGCCACCCCGCCCACCGGCCCGCCCGCCAGCCCGCCCGCCGACCCGAACGACCCCACCGCGCTCCCGTTCGCCGGCGACCCGGTGATCAGCACCTACCACGCCTACGCGGGCCGCCTGGTCTCCGACCACGCGTTGCGGGAGGGCCTGGAGCCGTCCATGCGGCTGATCACCCCGGCCGAGTCCTGGCAGCTCGCCGCCCGCATCGTGGCCGCCTACGACGGCCCGATGCAAGACATCGGCTGGGGCCCGCCCACCGTCACCGCGGCCGTCCTGGCCTTGTCCGGCGAGCTCAGCGAGCACCTGCGCGAGCCCGCCGACGTGCAGGCCATCGGCGACTGGCTCGACCAGCGACAGGCCGCGCTGGGCGGCAAGGTACCGGCCTACGTCAAGAAGATGCGGCAAAGCCAGCGCGCCCGCGAGCAACTGCTGCCGCTGGCCGCTCAGTACGCCAGCGAAAAGAAACGCCGCGAGGTCCTGGACCACGGCGACCAGATGGCCCTGGCGGCCCGGATCGCCTCCCGCCACCCCGAGGTCGGGCTGGCCGAGCGGGGCCGCTACCAGGTGGTGCTGCTGGACGAGTACCAGGACACCAGCCACGCCCAGCTGGTGCTGCTGCGGGCCCTGTTCGGCGGTGGGCACCCGGTCACCGCGGTCGGTGACCCGTGCCAGTCCATCTACGGCTGGCGCGGGGCCAGCGCGGGCAACCTGCGCCGCTTCTCGGAAGACTTCCCGGTCCTGCCCAAGACCCCGCGCCCGGGCGTGGCCGGCTGGCCCGCCCCGGTCAAGCTGCTGTCGACCAGCTTCCGCAACGCCGGGCGGGTCCTGGACACCGCCGCCGTGCTGCAGCAGCAGCTACGGGCCGAAGCCCCGGACGTGCCCCGGCTCCAGGCCGCCCCGGACCGCGAGGGCCGCGGCTGGGTGGCCTGCGCCCTCCTGGACACCATCGCCGCCGAAGCCGAATGGGTGGCCGGCCGGGTCAAGCGCCTGCTCATGCTGCCGCCCGGTATCGCTCCCGACGGCCAGCCGTGGCCGGACGGCAGCAAGGCCCTGGTCCAGCCGTCGGATATCGCGATCCTGTGCCGCAAGCGGTCCCAGTTCCCGGCCCTGCGCCGCGCCCTGGAGGCCAGGGACATCCCGGTCGAGGTGGTCGGGCTGGGCGGCCTGCTCACCGTGCCCGAGGTACAGGACGTGGTGGCCACGTTGCGGGTGCTGAACGACGCGGCCGGGTCGGATTCGCTGGTCCGGCTGCTGACCGGCCCGCGCTGGCGGATCGGCCCGCGTGACCTGGTCGCCCTGGGCCGCCGGGCCCGGGCCCTGGCCCGCGCCGACCAGGCCGAGGCCGAGACCGCGACTCGTCCCGAGCCCGCCGCCGCCCCCGCCGACGACCCCGACGCCTTGGCCGAGGCCCTGACCGACCTGACCACCGACGCGGGCAGCCTGGTCGAAGCGCTCGACGACCTCGGTGACCCGGCCGCGTACTCGCACCCGGGCTACACCCGGTTCCGGATCCTGGCCGGGGAGCTGCGCACCCTGCGCGGCCAGCTCGGCCGGCCCCTGCCCGACCTGATCGGTGAGGTCGAGCGCACCCTCGGCCTCGACATCGAACTGGCCTCGCGCCCGGGCGCGGACCCGCTGACCGCCCGGGCCGACCTGGACGCCTTCACCGACGCGGCCGACGATTTCGCGGGCTCCCGGGAGGAGCCGACCCTGGGCGCGTTCCTGGCCTATCTGGCCGCGGCCGAGACCGAAGAGTTCGGCCTGGAGACCGGCCGGGTCGGCGAGACCGACTCGGTCAAGCTGGCCACCGTGCACACCTCCAAGGGCCTGCAGTGGGCCGCGGTGCTGGTGCCGGGGTTGTCGGCGGGGGAGCGGTCGCAGGTCTTCCCGGCCCGCCCGCGACTGTCCACCCGCTGGACCGACAACCCGCGGCTGCTGCCGTTCGGCCTGCGCGGTGACTCGGCCGACCTGCCGTCGCTGCGGGACCTGGACCCGGCCTCGGTCGACGCCTTCACTCAGCGCTGCGCCAACCGCGACCTGGCCGAGGAGCGCCGGCTGATGTACGTGGCCGCGACCCGGGCCGCGTTCTGGCTGGGCTGCTCGGGCTACTGGTGGGGTGATGGGGCCAGCCTGCTGGGGCCGTCTCCCTTCCTCGACGAGGTCCGGCGCGCCTGCCAGGCCGGCACCGGCCGCATCGACGAGTGGGCGGCCCCGCCCGACGAGGACGCGGTCAACCCGGCCCTGGCCGAGCCGGCCGCCGAGAACTGGCCCGCCACTCCGGCGGGCGAGCGTTACGAAGCCGTCCGCGAGGCCGCCGAACTGGTCACCGCGGCCATCAAGCACCCCGCCCCCTCCGAAAACAAGGACGCCCCGGCCGGCACCGTCCCCGCCGACACCGCCACAGCCGGCACCGCCCCCGAGGACGCCGAGCTCACTCCCGACGATCAGGCCCTGGTCGCGGCCTGGCAGCGGGACGCCGAGCTACTGCTGACCGAGCGCGAACGCCGCCGGGCCGACGGCGGCCTGCGCGTCACGCTGCCCGGGCACCTGTCGGTGTCGTCGCTGGTCACACTGGCCCGGGACCCGGCCGAGCTGGCCCGCCAGGTGCGCCGTCCCATGCCGCGCCCGCCTGCCCCCTACGCCCGTCGCGGCACCGCGTTCCACCAGTGGCTGGAGGAACGCTTCGGCCAGCAGCGGCTGATCGACACCGACGACCTGTTCGGCGCCGACGAACTGCTCGGCCTGGGCGACCGCACCAGCGACGGCCACGGCGACGGCACCAGCCCCGCCGCCCGCGCCGAAGCCGAAGCCGAGGCCGACCTGACCGCCCTGCGCGACAAGTTCGAGGCCAGCGACTGGGCCGGCCGCTGGCCGCGCGAGGTCGAGGTCCCGTTCGAGACGCTGATCGGCGACCGGCTGGTCCGCGGCCGGATCGACGCGGTGTTCGACGACGCTCCCGACGGGCTGGTCGACGTGGTCGACTGGAAGACCGGCCAGCCACCCAAGTCCGAACCGGAAAGGCACGCGGTCGCGGTCCAGCTGGCCGCCTACCGGCTGGCCTGGGCCGCGCTGGCCGGGGTACCGGTGGATCGGGTGCGCGCCGCCTTCCACTACGTCCGGCCCAACCGGACCGTCCGCCCGGCCGACCTGCTGGACGAAGCCGGCCTGGCCGCCCTCATCGAGGCCGTCCCCGCCGAGGCCACCCCATGACCCCACCGCCCACCGAGCCGCCCGGGCCGGCCGAGCCCACCGAGCCGGCCCAGCCGCCCGGGCCCACCGATCGGCCCCGGCCTGCCCAGCCCACCGGCCCGGCCGGACTACGAACCGAGCGCCTGCTCCTCCGGCGCTGGCGCCCAGCCGACCGCGAGCCGTTCGCGGCCCTGAACGCCGATCCCGAGGTGATGGAACACTTCCCCGCCCGGCTGACCCGGGCCGAGAGCGACGCCTTCGTGGACCGGATCGAGTCCGGCTTCGACGCGCACGGCTTCGGCCTCTGGGCCGTCGAGGTCACCGAGCCCGGCGAACTCGAAGGCCGTTTCATCGGGTTCACCGGCCTGTCCGTGCCCCGCTTCGAGGCGCACTTCACCCCGGCGGTGGAGGTCGGGTGGCGGCTGGCCCGCCCGGCCTGGGGCCACGGCTACGCCAGCGAAGCCGCCCGCCGCGCGCTGGCCGTCGGGTTCGACGGGCACCACCTGCCCGAGGTGGTCTCGTTCACCGCCGTGCCCAACGTCCGGTCCCAGGCGGTGATGCGCCGCATCGGCATGACCCACGACCCAGCCGACGACTTCGATCACCCATCGCTGCCCGGCCATCGCCTCCAGCGCCACGTGCTCTACCGCGCCCGCCCCAGCGACCGGCCCGCCTGACCCACCGTCCCGGCGCCTGACGCCTCAGCCCGCAGGCGAGAACGAGCCCAGCGCTCCCTGCAGTGACTCGAACGTGTCCATCATGATCTCGAACAGGCTCCGGTTCTCGCCCCGGTCCCCGTCCTGGTCCAGCCACTCGTCCAACGCCACGAACATGACGGTCACCGTGCTCTCGGCCAGCAGCGCCGCGGTCGAGGGCACCACGCCCCGGCTGATGAAGCCGGCCCGGATGGCCGCGGCCAGGTCGGCCCGCTTACGCAGGTCGCGCTCGCCCAGGCCCGGGTCCGACCGGATGATCTCCCGGTTCAGCCGGACTTCCTCACGCCGACCTTCGAACCGGGTTTCGGCCACGGTCCGCAGGCCCTCGATGATCACGGCGGCGGGGTCGAGGGACGCGGGCGCGTCGGCGATCAGGCGGGTGGCCAGGGCCGGGATTTCCTCGCCGCCGAATATCACTTCCCGCTTGTCGGCGAAGTGCCGGAAGAAGGTCCGGGTGGTGAGACCGGCCCGGGCGGTGATCTCCGGCACCGTGGTCGCGGCGAATCCCTGCTCGGCGAACAACTCCGCCGCCGCTTGCCGCAGGCGCTCGCGTGTGTCCGGCCGCCATCTGCCCATGGCCCCACTGTAAATGATGACACGCCATGTCATCACCGGGTATGTTAGTGATGACACGCCATGTCATCACGAGGAACGCCCACGAGGAACGCCCAAGGAGTGGTCATGGAAACCGAAGTCTGGATTCTGGGCGGTACCGGCCGCAGCGGCCGCGTCATCGCCACCGAGCTCATGGCCCGCGGCCTGACCCCGGTCCTGGCCGGCCGGGACGCCACCCGCCTGGCCGCGGCGGCCCAGGCCAGCACCGAGGCAGCCACCGAAGCGACCTTCGATATCAATGTTCAGCCCCGCACCCTGGTCACCGCCTCCCTGGACGAGATGGCCGCCGCCATCCGGCGCGACCGGCCCGCCATCGTGATCAACACGGTCGGCCCGTTCGCCACCACTGCCGAGCCGATCGCCCGCGCCTGCCTGGCCGCCAGCAGCCACTACATCGACCTGGCCAACGACGTGGCCGCCGTGACCGCCGTACTGAGCCTCAACGAACAGGCCCGAGCCGCCGGCTGCACCCTGGTCACCGGAGCCGGATTCGGCGTCACCGCCACCGAGAGCGTCGTCGTCAACCTCATGCGGGACCAGCCCCCGACCAGGCCGGCCCCAGCCGAAGTCAGAGTGGACATGATCCCCTCCCTGGCCATCGAGGCAGGCCCCCTGGGCGAGGCCCTGGCCGCCACCATGGTCGATGGCTTCCCCGACGCCAAGGGCCGAGGCCGCTACCAAGGGCGCCGCTACACCAACGGCCAGCTCACCAGGGCCCGCCTGGCCGGCGACCCCACCACCCTCACCCTCCCCGACGGATCGAACGTCACCACCACGGCCATGCCGCTCGGCGAACTCGTCGCCGCCCAGCGGGCCAGCGGAGCCCCCAACGTCATCTCTGCCTCCAGCGAGATCCCGGCCTCACCCGCCGTCCGGGTGATCCTGCCCGTGGCCGTCACGCTGCTGGCCTTCGACCCGATCCGGGCCTTCGCCCGCCGCCGGCTGGCCCGGGTCCAGCTCAAGCCGCGCGAACGCCCCCGCGAGTACTCCTGGGCCCACGCCCGCCTCGACTGGTCCGACGGCACCACCCGCGAGGGCTGGCTCCGCCTCGGTGACGCCCAGGCCTTCACCGGCGCCGTGCCCGCCGAGGTCGCCCGCCGCCTGCTCGCCAGCCAGAACCGCCCCGACGAGGGTCGCCCCGGCCAGAACCGGCCCGGCCCCGGCGCCTACACCCCCGCCGCCCGGTTCGGCCCGTCCCTGGCCGAATCCTGCGGCGCGGAGTACCTGATCAGCGACGTGGAATCCGCGCTGCCGAAACTTGGTTGAATTGAGAGATGCTCACCGACGTACTACCCCCCACTCCTGACCCGGACGCGGTCTACAACGCGTTCGCCGACTGGGCCAAAGGCCAGGGTCTCAGCCTGTACCCGCACCAGGAAGAGGCGCTGATCGAGGTCGTCTCGGGGGCCAACGTCATCCTGAGCACCCCGACCGGGTCGGGTAAGAGCCTGGTCGCCGCGGGCGCCCATTTCGCCGCGCTGGCCGACGGGCAGCGCAGCTTCTACACCGCCCCGATCAAGGCGCTGGTCTCGGAGAAGTTCTTCAACCTGATCGACACGTTCGGGGCCAAGAACGTCGGCATGATGACCGGCGACGCCAGCGTGAACGCGTCCGCCCCGATCATCTGCTGCACGGCCGAGGTGCTGGCCAACATCGCCCTGCGCGACGGCGCCGAGGCTGACGTCGGCCAGGTCATCATGGACGAGTTCCACTTCTACGCCGACCCGGACCGGGGCTGGGCCTGGCAGGTGCCGCTGCTGGAGCTGCCCCGGGCCCAGTTCGTGCTGATGTCGGCCACCCTGGGCGACGTCCGGTTCTTCGAACAGGACCTGACCCGGCGCACCGGGCGGCCCACCGCGGTGGTGCGGTCCGAGGAACGGCCGGTCCCGCTGACCTTTGAGTACGTGCTCACGCCGCTGCACGAGACGCTGAAGGAACTGCTGGAGACCCACCAGGCCCCGGTCTACGTGGTGCACTTCACCCAGGCCGCGGCCCTGGAGCAGGCCCAGGCGCTGATGAGCATCAACGTGTGCACCCGGGCCGAGAAGGACGCCATCGCCGAGACCATCGGCAGCTTCCGGTTCACGGCCGGGTTCGGCAAGACCCTGTCCCGGCTGGTCCGGCACGGCATCGGCGTGCACCACGCGGGCATGCTGCCCAAGTACCGCCGTCTGGTCGAGACGCTGGCCCAGGCCGGCCAGCTCAAGGTCATCTGCGGCACGGACACCCTCGGGGTCGGCATCAACGTGCCGATCCGGACCGTGCTGTTCACCGCGCTGTCGAAGTACGACGGGACCAAGACCCGGCTGCTGCAGGCCCGTGAGTTCCATCAGATCGCGGGGCGCGCGGGCCGGGCCGGCTACGACACCGTCGGCACCGTGGTCGTGCAGGCCCCCGAGCACGTGGTCGAGAACGAGACCGCGCTGGCCAAGGCGGGCGACGACCCCAAGAAGCGGCGCAAGGTGGTCCGCAAGAAGCCGCCGCAGGGCTTCGTGTCCTGGGGCGAGCCCACCTTCGAACGGCTGGTCTCGTCCGAACCGGAGCCGCTGAAGTCCCGGTTCACGGTCAGCCACGCCATGCTGCTGAACGTGCTGAACCGCCCCGGCGACGCGTTCGCGGCCATGAAGCACCTGCTGACCGACAACCACGAGGAGCGGGCTTCGCAGCGCGCGCTGATCCACCGGGCCATCCAGATCTACCGGGCCCTGCTGGCCGGCGGGGTGGTCGAGCAGCTGGCCGAGCCGGACGCGCTGGGCCGCCGGGCCCGGCTCACGGTGGACCTGCAGTTCGACTTCGCGCTCAACCAGCCGCTGTCGCCGTTCGCGCTGGCCGCCATCGACCTCCTCGACATGGAATCCCCGTCCTACCCGCTGGACGTGCTGTCGGTCATCGAGTCGACCCTGGACAATCCGCGCCAGGTGCTGTCGGCCCAGCAGTTCAAGGCCCGCGGCGAGGCCGTCGCCCAGATGAAGGCCGACGGCGTCGAGTACGACACCCGCATGGAGCTGCTCGACCAGGTGACCTGGCCCAAGCCGCTGGAGGAGCTGCTCGGGCACGCCTTCGGCGTCTACCGCCAGGGCCACCCCTGGGTCGCCGACCACGAGCTGGCCCCCAAGTCCGTGGTCCGCGACATGTACGAGCAGTCGATGACGTTCACCGAGTACATCGCGCACTACCAGCTGTCCCGGTCGGAGGGCCTGGTGCTGCGCTACCTGGCCGACGCCTACAAGGCGCTGCGCCAGACCGTGCCCGAGGACGCCAAGACCGAGGAGCTCATCGACCTCGAAGAATGGCTGGGCGAGATGGTCCGCCAGGTCGACTCCAGCCTGATCGACGAGTGGGAGCGGCTGCGCAACCCGGACGCCGAGCCCGCCGAGGCGGCGGCCCGCGACGACCAGCCGCCCGCGGTCACCGGCAACGTCCGGGCCTTCCGGGTCCTGGTCCGCAACGCGCTGTTCCGCCGGGTCGAGCTGGCCGCCCTGGGCCACTACGAGGAGCTGGGCGAACTCGACGCCGACCACGGCTGGGACGCCGACGCCTGGGAAGACGCGGTGGAGCCGTACTTCGACGAGCACGACGAGATCGGCACCGGCCCCAACGCCCGCGGCCCCGCCCTGCTCATCATCGAGCCGTGCCCATCATCGGGTCCGGCCGAGACCGCCCGTATCTGGAAGCTGCGCCAGATCTTCGACGATCCGGCCGGCCACCACGACTGGGGCATCAGCGCCGAGGCCGATCTCGACGCCTCCGATGAGGCGGGCACGGCCGTCCTCCGCGTCACCAGCGTCGGTCAGCTCTAAACAGATTTATTTATCGAAGGTGGGTCGGTGACTCTGATCGTCACCGATCCGCGTCCGAGGGCCGGGTGGGAGGCGCTCACTCGCACGGTCCCGGCCCGCCCGGGCCGGGACCGGACGAAGGCCCCGCCCACCCCGCCGTACTCGCCGAACCCGAACGGCTGGTCTCCGATCAGGTCGCCGGGCCCGTCCAGGGTCAGGGCCACCGTCCCGGTCGCGTACCGGCGCCGGTGGCCGTAGCCGTCCACGGCCCGGAACGTGACCTGGGTCATGTCCCGCCCGTCGGCCACGATCGCGGCGTGGCCGGCCGTCACCGCCAGCCGGTCCCGGGCCGGGTCGGCCGACATCCGGATGCTGGCCACGACCCGGCCGCCCAGGTAGCCGTCGATCCGCAGCTCGGGCCGGTCCGCCCCGTCCACGGTCAGGTCCACGAACACCGGCGGGTAGGCCAGCGCGCTGAACCGCTGGCGGTCCGGTCGCCCGGTGGCCACGTGCCGCCCGGCCACGTAGACCTCCACCCGGTCACAGTTGGTCGCGATCATCGCGCCCGGCCCCGGCCCGCGCGGCGGCGACAAGGGCCCGAAGTCCCAGCCGAAGGTGGGCTGCAGCACCGGCCGGACGGCCGGGTCGACCTGGCTCTGGTAGATCGCGGCGCCCGGCTTGGCCACCCGGAACGAGTCCAGCACGCCGGGGGTCTTGAGCCGGTCCCAGATCCGCCGCCCGTCATGGTGCATGGACGCGTAGTCCATCCCGACCCAGCCGAGCAGGCCCGCGTAGCGGGCGCCGGGCCGGGCCACGGTGTCGTGGGCCTCGGCGTGCATCAGGGCCTGGCTGGCCAGCACGGTGTCGGGGTCGTTCCAGCGGAAGGTGGGTGCCCCGTCCAGGGCCCCGACCGCCTCGCTGACCAGGTACGGCACCCCGGGCAGGGGCGGGTCCAGGTTCGCGCTGCCCGGCCTGGTGTGGTTGTAGTCGTCGTAGCTGAACACGTCCTCGGCCCAGCCCGCCGTGCTGTGCACCCGCATGGTGCCGGTGGTCGGCCGGGAGCCGTCCAGCTGGTGGGCCAGCCGCCGGGCCCGCCGGTTCAGGCCCGGGCTGTCCGGAGTCTCGTTGAGCCGGGTGGCCCAGATGATCACGGACGGGCGGCTGCGGTCCCGGATCACCATGTCGTGGACGTTGGCCAGGACCTGCTCCTGCCAGGCGGCGCCGCCCAGCCAGCCCCAGCCCGGGGTCTCCTCCCACACCATGAGGCCCAGCTCGTCGCAGGCGTCCAGGAAGTGCCGGGACTGCGGATAGCACGAGCAGCGGACCATGGTGCAGTTCAGCTCGGTCCGGAGCAGCTCGGCGTCCCGGCGCTGCAGCCGGGCCGGCGCGGCCAGGCCCAGGTTGGGGTACAGCTGGTGCCGGCCGAGCCCGAAGATGACCGTGCGCTTCCCGTTCAGGTAGAACCCGTCCACGGCGAACGTCGCCTCCCGGAACCCGATCCGCCGCTCGCTCCGGTGGGCGGCCTGGCCGGGCCCGGCCACGGTGGCCTGGACCGTGTACAGGCGCGGGTGGTCCGGTGACCAGAGCTGGACCGGGCCGAACCGGTCCAGCCGCAGCCGGGTCGTGCTGCGGCCCGCGCCCAGCCGGACCGGCTGCGTGGCCCGGGCCAGCACGCGCTCCCCGTCCAGCAGCTCGGCCGTGACCGTGGCCGTCGGCGCCGCCGCGCCCCGGCGTGCGGCGTCCACGGTGCACTGCACGTCCACGGCCGGCGAGCTGGTGAGGACGCCGGTGGGCCGGGCGAACAGGTCGGCCAGGTAAGCGGGCGGCACCACCCGCAGCGCGGCTTCCCGGTAGATCCCGCCCGGCTGCAGGAAGTCGATGCTGTCCGGCCCCTGGCCGGGCGCGATCGGCGGCACCGGCAGGCAGCGCGCGTCCACGATGACGGCCAGCACGTTGGGCCCGGGGGCCAGGTGGCCGGTCAGCTCCACCGACCACGGCAGATAGCCGCCCTGGTGGGACCCGATGCTGTGGCCGTTGAGCACCGCCACCGCGCTGACCATGACCGCGTCGAACTCGGCGAACGCCCGCCAGCCGGCCCGCCCGGGCCCCGGGAGCGGGTTGCTGAAGTGCCGGCGGTAGATCCACACCTTCTCCCACTGGCCCGGGTCCCACCCGCCCCAGGACAGTTCGGCCACCGAATGCGGCAGCGACACCGGGGTGAACCTCCGGTCGTCGTAGTCCGCGGCCTCCGCCCCGGGCCGGTACTCCCCGCCGAACAGCCAGCCCCCCGAGAAGGCGTCCCCCAGCGCCGGCGGTTCGGGGGCCGGGTCGCGGGCCGGGCGGGTCGGCGGCCCGGCCCCGCACCCCGCCACCATGGGCGCCGCGGCCAGCCCGGCCCCGGCGGCCAGCCCGGCCCGCAGCAACGCCCGCCGCCGCAGACCGCCCGGCTGACCCGTATCCCGCTCGTCCGATTGCCGCGCCATACCCGGTTGTTGCCGTTCGGGCCCCGTGCCTGTGACGGCCGCCGCGGTGAGCTGGGCCGTTGGGGAGAGCCGGTCAGGTTTGGTCACGATGGCAGGCTGCCGCCGGCCCCTGCCCCGCGTCGTCACCCGGCGGAGCCAACTCCGTGCTCATACTGGCGGCCGACCGCGGGCCCGGAACCGGGCTGCGTCATACCCCGGTATGACACCCGCGGGGGGACGACCGGGCGGCCCGAACCGATCTACGCTGGCGGCGTGGAACCGATGCCCGGCCCCGGGCCGGCCATGCGGCGTGCCCGCCGGGTCGCACGCCAGATCGGGCGCGGGCTGATCCAGATCCTGATCGCCCCGGACCCGGCCCCGATCCGGACGCGGCGCCCGCCGGGGCGGCGCCGCGCGGCCCGGGCCGGGCTGGTCCTGGCCACGGTGGGGTGCGCGACGATCAGCCTGTTCGGCCTCACCAACCTGGCTCAGCTGTCCACCAGCTGGTTTGTGGCCAAGATCGCCGTGGTTCCCGGGCAGCGGACCGTCACCATCCGCCAGAGCCCGGTCTTCCTGGCCCGGGTTCCCACCCTGCTCCGCCCGGGGGTGATGGCGCTGGGCGGCCCGGCCCTGTGGTCGGTCCTGACCGTGATCGTGGCCCTGGCCGTGGTGGCGCCGCTGCCGCTGGCCGTCCGCTACCCGCTGCTGGGCTGGCGGATCGCCTGGGCCGGGCTGCTGCTGGTGCCGTTGATCGGCGCGTGGTGGAGCGTGCCCGAGCCGTGGGACCCGGTGCAGGTGCCGCTGCTGCTGGTGGTGTTCGGCGTGGCCGGGCTGCGTCATCCGCGGCCGGTGCTGTGGTGGATGTGGGCCCTGAGCCTGATCCCGTGGTGGCTGTACGTCGGCCATGGGCTGCGCGGCCTGGCCATCGGGGCCCTGGGCACGCTGGCCTTCACCGCCCTGGCCGTGACCGTCGACGCCGTGGGCACCCACCGCCGCCTGGTCGCCGACCAGGCCGACCAGGCCGAACTGGAGCAGGCGCGCCGGGCCGTGTTGCAGGAGCGGGCCCGCATCGCCCGGGAACTGCACGACGTGGTGGCTCATCACCTGTCGCTGCTGGCGGTGCGGGCCGAGACCGCCCCCTACCGGCTGGCCGAGTTGCCCACGCCGGCCCGGGAGGAGTTCGGCTCGCTGAGCGCCGCCGCCCGCGAGGCCCTGGCCGACATGCGCCGCCTGCTCGGGGTGCTGCGCGACGACGGGCCGGCCGAGCGGGCCCCGCAGCCCCAGCTGGCCGACCTGCCCGTGCTGATCGACGCCGCCCGCCAGGCCGGCATGCCGGTCGAGCTGTCGATCCTGTCCGGGCCGGCCCTCGCCGCCGCGGGCCCGGTGCCGTCCGCGGTCGGCGTGTGCGCCTACCGGATCGTGCAGGAGTCCCTGTCCAACGCCAGCCGTCACGCCCAGGGCGCCCCGGTCACCGTGTCCCTGGACCATCGCGCCGACGGCGTGCTGCTCCAGGTGGCCAACGGTCCCGGCCCAATAGGGAGCCCAATAGGGAGCACAGTGGGCAGCCCAGCGGGGAGCACCGGGCCGGTCACGGCGGGGGAGGGGAGCCGCCGGACCGGGCACGGGCTGACCGGAATGCGCGAGCGGGTCGCCCTGCTGGGCGGGTCGCTGTCGGCCGAGCCGTCCCCGGACGGCGGCTTCGTGGTGTCGGCCCGGCTGCCGGTGAGCGCCGCCCCATGACCCGCTGCCTGATCGCCGACGACCAGGGCCTGGTCCGCGAGGGGTTCGCCGCGGTGCTGGCCGCGCAGCCCGGCATCCAGGTGGTCGGCCAGGCCCCCGACGGCGCCGCCGCCGTCCGCGCCGCCCGGCAACTGCGGCCCGACGTGGTCCTGATGGACGTCCGGATGCCGGTCATGGACGGCCTGACCGCCGCCCGCGAGATCCTGTCCGCCCCGGCCACTCCGAAAACCTCCCTCGTCCCACACCGCACAGAAATCCCGTCAGACTCGCCGGTCGGATCAGTCCCGCACGTCCCCCGAATCCTGATGCTGACCACGTTCGACCTGGACGACTACGTGTACGAGGCGCTGCGCGCCGGGGCCAGCGGCTTCCTGCTCAAGGACGCCACCGCCGCCGAGCTGGTGCACGCCGTCCGGGTGGTGGCGGCCGGCGACGCGCTGCTGGCGCCGTCGGTGACCCGGCGGCTGATCGCGGACTTCACCCGCCGTCCCGCGGCCGGGGCGCCCCCGCCGGCCGGGCTGGCCGTGCTGACCGCCCGCGAGACCGAGGTGCTGCGGCTGATCGCCCGCGGCCTGTCCAACGCCGAGATCAGCGACACCCTGGTCATCGCCGAGCAGACCACCAAGACCCACGTCGGCCGCATCCTGGCCAAGCTCGGGCTGCGGGACCGCGCCCAGGCCGTGGTCCTGGCCTACGAGTCGGGCCTGGTCACTCCGGGGAGCTGAGGTACCGCTCGACGGTCTCGACCTTGGCCGTGAGGCCGTCGGTCACGCCCGGGCGCAGGTCGGCCTTGACCACCACGCTGACCCGGGGGGCCCGGGCCGCGACCGCGTCGGTGGCCTGCTTGACCACGGCCATCACCTCGTCCCACTCGCCTTCGATGGTGGTGAACATGGCGTCGGTGCGGTTGGGCAGCCCGCTGGCCCGGACCACCCGGACCGCCTCGGCCACGATCGCCCCGACGTCTTCTCCCACCCCGAGCGGGGTCACCGAGAACGCAACCAGCATCGTCAGCTCCTCACGTGATCAGCGGGCCCGGGCGGTGGTCCCGGGGCCTCGTCCGGCGCCGGCGCGGCCAGGAAGCGCATCGCCACCGCCCGCGCCCCGGCCGGGGCGTCCGCCCGGTCATGCCCGTGCCGGTCCAGCAGGTCCAGGTACTCACCGAAGAATCGCAGCAGTTCGTCCCGGGTCATGAACGTGTTGTGCCGCGATCCCTGCACCCAGCCCTGGGGCCCGTCGTAGTCGGCCAGGGCCCGGATGTACAGCTCGATGTCGTCGCTGAGCCGCTGGCTGCTCCATTCCGCGTAGGCCGCCCGTTCGGCCTCGCTCTGCTCGCCCGGCGCCGCCGCCTGGTGCTGGATGGGCAGCGGCCGCCACCAGCGTTCCCGCCCGGCCGAGCGCTCCGGTATC
Source organism: uncultured Actinomycetes bacterium (assembly GCA_963828445.1). Lineage (GTDB taxonomy): Bacteria > Actinomycetota > Actinomycetes > Streptosporangiales > Streptosporangiaceae > Bog-532. The sequence continues at coordinate 38,292 of CAWHFP010000005.1, read as the reverse complement.
TCCTCCACCAGTCGCTGCTCGGCCAGCTTGCGCAGGTGGTAGCTGGTCGTCCCGGTGCTCTCGCCGAGCGCCCGGGCCACGCTGGCCGAGTTGGCCGCCCCGTAGTACCCGAGGTAGCTGAGGATCTTCCGCCGCACCGGATTGGTCAGCGCCTGATAGAACGCGGTCCGCTCGGCGCTGGTCCCCGGCCGCGCCCCGCGGCTCGTCCCGCCCTGGCTCCCCGCCGGATCGCTCGTGCCGCCCTGGCTCCCGGCAGGGCCGCCGTGCGCCGCCGAGTGCCCAGCCGTTCCCGAGTCCCGGGCTGCCCCGGAGTCCCGGGCTGCCCCGGAGTCCCGGCCGCCCCGGAGTCCGCGGCCGCCCCCGGCTCCCCGCCTGCCCCCGCGGGTGCGTCGCTGCTGGCCATGACGTCACCCTACCGGCCTTGGCCCCCCTCGCAGAATCTCTCTGCAAAATAGTTTTGCAAAGAGATTCTGCAATGCCTACGCTGGCTCGCGAAGCGCCTGCCCAGGAGGAGCCCGCATGCTGCTCGAACGCGATTTGCCGTCCGCGCCACCCTCGTCCGCGCCCCCCGCGTCACCGGCGCCGCCCCGCTATCGCCGGCTGCTGCCGTGGGCCATCGCCCTGGTCGCGGTGTCCGGGGTGGTCCTGCTGCCGTGGAGCGCTTACCTGGCGCTCACCCTCCCGCCGGCCATCGCCGCGCGGCACTGGCCGCTGGTCTGGGCCGGCCTGGACGGGGCCATCGCCGTCGGGCTCGGTGCCTCCGCCTGGCTGGCCCGGCGGCGAGACCAGCGGGTCGTCCCGGTGTCCGCCGCCACGGCCGCGCTCATGGCCTCCGACGCCTGGTTCGACGTGTGCACGTCACCGGCGGGCCGGCCGCTGGTCTGGGCCCTGGCCGATCTGGCCGTCGAAGCCGCGGTGGCCACCGTCTGCCTGCTGCTCGGGCGGGCCGCCCGGCCGGGGGCGCTGACCAAGATCGCTGAAACTCCCGGAGGGTCCGCGCACCCCTGAAGGTCCGTGTAGCATGGGCCCATGTCACGATGGTATTGGCGCTTTCCGCTGGCTCCAGGTGTAGCCAGCCGCGCCGACCAGCGCTGACGATTCACCTGGAGCCAGACAGACAGAGGCGATCTGCCTCTGTCTTTGTCATGTATGGGCAGACTGGCTCCCAGGTCGCGGGTGTCGCTCTGCCGGGAGGAGACACCATGTCCCACCACACCAGCGATACGCGTATCGCCGGCTACGAACCATTGCTCGCGCCAGCGGCGCTGCTGGCCGAGCTCCCCATGGGCGCCGACCGGGAGACCACGGTTGAGCAGGGTCGCGCGGACATCCGCCGCGTGCTGGACCTGGCCGACGACCGGCTCCTGGTCATCGTCGGCCCCTGTTCGGTACACGATCCGGTCGCGGCGCTCGACTACGCCCGCCAGCTGGCCGAGATCCAGCGTTCCCTCCGCGATGACCTGCTCATCGTGATGCGCGTCTACTTCGAGAAGCCGCGCACCGTGACCGGGTGGAAGGGCCTGATCAACGACCCGGACCTGAACGGCAGCTACGACGTGCACAAGGGCCTGCGCGCCGCCCGCCGACTGCTGCTGGACATCGTCGAGCTCGGCCTGCCGGTGGCCTGCGAGTGGCTGGACCCGGTCACCCCGCAGTACATCGCGGACGCCGTGGCCTGGGGGGCCATTGGCGCGCGCACCACCGAGAGCCAGATCCACCGCCAGCTGGCCTCCGGACTGTCCATGCCGATGGGCTTCAAGAACGGCACCGACGGCGACGCCCAGGTGGCGATCGACGCCTGCCGGGCCGCGGCCGCCACGCACACGTTCTTCGGTGTCACCCCGGCCGGGGCCGCGGCCGTGGTCAACACCACCGGCAACAGCGACTGCCACATCATCCTGCGCGGGGGCCGCGGGGGCCCGAACTACCACCCGGCCGACGTCGCCGCCGCCCTCGACCTGGTGGCCAAGGCCAAGCTGCCCCGCCGGATCATGGTCGACGCCAGCCACGGCAACAGCGAGAAGGACTACCGGCGCCAGCCGATCGTGACCGAGGCCCTGGGCGAGCAGATCGCCGCCGGTGAGCAGGGGCTCGTCGGCGTGATGCTGGAGAGCTTCCTGGAGGCCGGCCGCCAGGAGCCGGGCCCGCTGGACGGCCTGGTCTACGGGCAGAGCATCACCGACGGCTGCATGGACATGGACACCACGGCGGGCGTGCTCAACGGCCTGGCCGCCGCGGTCCGCAAGCGCCGCGACACCGTGCCCGAGCCCACTGGCCACGCGGCCGCCGGCCAGTCCCGCGCTCCCGCTTCCGCCTGACCCGTTTTCACCTGGCCACGCCGCCCCGGCTTCCTCCCCCGGGGCGGCCCCGGCCAGCACCGACGGTCTAGCCGTGATCATCTCGTGACCATCTGGCCCAGGTGGGCGGCATCAGCCGCCGACACCCCGTACACTGTGGGCATTGCCGTGCTGACCAGGCATATCTGGTCAACTGGGTGGCTGCCGCCCGGGCGCGGACCAACGCCGACGTCCGGGGAACTGATGTTCCGGGCCGCAGTGTGGCGGCCTCCGGCGGGCGCGACAGCTTTCATACCGCTGGAGATCAGCCCATGTCGTCGTGGGTGGCCCCCCGCTGCCTCCAGCCGAGCATCCTCCGGAGGTAAAGGCATGGGCCTGGGACGTAGTGAGCAGCGCCTGCTCGGACAGATCGAGCGGGCGCTTCACCTTTCCGATCCCAAGCTCGCCGCCGCGCTGGCCAGCTTCAACCGGCGCGTGTCCCACCTCGAGATGCCGCTCCGCGAGCGGCTCCGGCCCTCCCGCGTGGTGCAGTACGCCCCGATGGCCATGGCCGCGTTCGTGCTGTTCATGATCCTGATCTCGGTCACCGTGCTCAGCCGCATCGGCCCGCCTGCCGGCCACGGCGACGCCGCCTGCGGTATCGCCTGGGTCCAGGGCTGCTCATCCGCCCCAGCCCACACCGCCCACACCGCCACCAACCGGTAGGCGTTTCCCTACCCTTGACTGGTAGGTAAAGTCCTACCTATCCTCGTCGTATGAGCCCGCGCACCGACGACGTGTTCGCCGCGCTGGCCAGCCCGGCCCGGCGTGAGCTCCTGCACCTGCTGCTGGACGGTCCCCGCTCGGTCAGCGACCTGGCCGCCCACTTCGACATGCGGCGCCCGAGCGTTTCCGAGCATCTACGCGTGCTCAAGGACGCTGGCCTGGTCCGCGAGCAGCGGGCCGGCCGCGAGCGCCACTACGAGCTGGACGCCGCGCCGTTCGCGGAACTGCAGGATTGGCTGGACCCGTACGAGCGGTTCTGGCGGAGCCGGCTCAAGGCCCTGCGCGCAGACCCTGGAGGACGAATGACCGACGACCTGGGCGCGATCCGGGTGGACGAGTTCCTGCCGCAGCCGCCCGCCCGGGTGTGGCGGGCGCTGACCGATCCCGGTCTGCTGGCCCGCTGGCTGATGCCCAACGACTTCCGCCTTGCGGTGGGGCACCGGTTCACCTTCCGCACCGACCCGATCCCGGGCGCGGGCTTCGGCGGCGTCGGGCACTGCGAGGTGCTGGCCTTCGAAGAAAACGTCAGCCTCTCCCTGGCCTGGCGGGCCGCGCCCGACGACCCCAGCGATCTGGACTCGACCGTCACGTTCACGCTGGCCCCCGAAGGGTGCCGGGACCCGGTTGTTCATCGAGCACACCGGCTTCGACCCCGATGACCCCCATCAGCTCTTCGCCCGCAAGATGATGGGCGGCGGCTGGCGGAGCGCGGGCCCGCGGATCACCGCCGTCCTGGAAGGCCAGGTCGCCGGCCGGTAACCGCCCCGCGGTCCACCCCGGCGCGCGACCGCGTCACCCACCCCCCGGCCCACCCCCGCCCGACCCTTCCTCGGCGCGCCCTCCCCGGATCCCACCTGCCGCTTGAGTCATCACCCGCCTCATCCGTTCGGCTCGCCGTCGACCGGACCCCCGTCCGGACGAATTTTTACGAACCAAAACGGTAGAAACGCCGTACATCGGATAGCAGATTCTCAATGGTGACCGACGAGTAGCCCCGAGGAGGCCGGCATGGCCCTGGCGGCGGATGAAGAACGCGCGCTGTCCCGGATCGAAGAGGAACTCCGCCGCTGCGATCCGAAGCTGGCCGCCAAGCTGGCCATGTTCAACCGCCTCACCCAGTCCGAGGCCATGCCCCAGCGGGAACTGCTGACCGCCCCCAGCAGGCTCCGGCGGCTGTTCGCCAGCGCCGGGATCCGCGCCGCCCGCTGGCGGCTCTACCCGCCGGTCCCGCCCCGCGGCCCGGGTCCGGCGCCATCGCCCGGACGCGCCACCCCGTCCAGCCGGGGTGCTCAGCCGCAGCCCGGCCACCTGTTCAGCCTCAGCCCACGGCCCAGTGGCCAGCCCCGGCCCGGTAACCAGACCAGCGAGCACCCTGGCCCTGCTGCCCGCCGCTGGCCGGCCCGCCTGGTCGCGATCCTGCCGGTGATCGTGACCGTGTGCGCGCTGGGCGCGATCGTCGCGGTCTTCTCCGCGCTCAGCCGCGTCGATACCTCGGCCGCCAACCAGGCTCCGGCCAGCCAGTGCCATTCGGTGCTGCTGGCCGGCTGCCAGTCCGTCACCGCGCACTCCGCGCATACCGCACCCAATCGCTGACCGTCTCGCCCGCCGGACGCGCTCAGGGCTGACCGGTCCGGCCTGGTTAGAGTGGCCCCATGGACCCCCGGACGTACGTTGAGGAGAACGCCAGCGCCTTTTTCGTGGATCTGAAGGAGTGGCTCGCCATTCCGTCGATCTCCGCGGATCCGGCCCGGCGCGACGACGTACGCCGGTCCGCCGAATGGCTCGCCGGCCAGCTGCGCACGACCGGTTTCCCGGTCGCCGAGATCTGGGACACCGGGACCCCCGATGCTCCCGGCCAGCCCGCGGTGTTCGCCGAGTGGAAGGCGGCTGACCCGGGCGCGCCCACCGTGCTGATCTACGGTCACCACGACGTCCAGCCCATCGACCCGCTGGACGAATGGCACAGCCCGCCGTTCGATCCCGTCGAGCAGGACGGCCAGATCCTGGCCCGGGGCGCCTCCGACGACAAGGGCCAGGTGCTGTTCCACGCGCTGGGGGTGCGCGCCGCCCTGGCCGCGTCCGGCCAGGACGCCCCGCCGGTCACCCTCAAGCTGCTGATCGAGGGCGAGGAGGAATCCGGCTCCCCGCACTTCCCCGGCCTGCTGCACCAGCAGCGGGACCGGCTCGGCTGCGACCTGATCGTCGTCTCCGACACCACCATGTGGTCCCGGGAGGTGCCGTCCATGTGCACCGGCATGCGCGGCCTGGCCGAGGCCCAGATCGACGTGACCGGGCCCTCCCGCGACCTGCACTCGGGGTCGTTCGGCGGCGCGGTGCCCAACCCGCTCCAGGCCCTGGCCCAGTTGCTGGCCGGCCTGCACGACCACGAAGGCCGGGTGACGCTGCCCCGCTTCTACGATCGGGTGCTGCCGCTCAGCGACGAAGAACGCGAGATGTTCGCCCAGCTCCCGTTCGACGAGAAGGCCTGGCTGACCGAGGCCGGCGACAGTCGCGCCGCCACCGGCGAGGCGGGCTTCAGCACCCTGGAGCGCATCTGGGCCCGGCCCACCGCCGAGATCAACGGCATGTGGGGCGGGCACACCGGCCCCGGCACCAAGACCATCGTCCCGCGCGAAGCCCACGCCAAGCTGTCGTTCCGGCTGGTCGCGGACCAGGATCCGGCCGACGTGCTGGCCGGGCTGCAGGAGTACGTGGCCGACCACACCCCGCCCGGGGTGGAAGCCCGCGTGGTGCTGCCCGGTCCCGGCGTGCGCCCGTCGCACTCGCCGGTGGACTCCCCGGCCGTGCAGGCCGCCCGCCGGGCCATGGCCCGGGCCTTCGGCCGCGAGGTGCTGTTCACCGCGGGAGGGCGGCAGCGGCCCCGAAGCCGACCTGGCCGAGGTCCTGGGCGCCCCGCTGGTGTTCGTCGCGGTCGGCCTGGACGGCGACCGCATCCACGCCCCGAACGAAAAGGTGGACATGGACCTGCTGCTCAAGGGGGCCGAGGCGGCCGCGTACCTCTGGCAGGACCTGGCCTCGGGCCGGTCCGGGTCCCCTTCGTGACCGCCGACGCCGCGGCCGGGCCGCTCGGGGAACTGATCCTGGCCCGGGAGACCGTCGACCGGGCCACCGAAAAACGCTTCGACCACGTCTGGCTGGACTCGACCTGGGCCGACGAGGACACCCGGGTGCTGGTCGTGCACCGCGGCCGGGCCCTGGTCCGGATGGTGGGCGGCCGGGCCGAACTGGTCTTCGTCTCCCCGCGCGAGGCGCCGGACGGGGTCCGCTTCCTGCTCGGCGTGGAGACCACCGACGCCGGAGAGACCGTCTACTACGGGGTCTCCGGCCCGATCGAGGGCGCGCCCGACGACCCGCCCGCGGCCCGCGGCACCGGCCCGGGCCGCGAGGCCCCGGAACGGGACAGCACTCCGCGGCCGCTGTCCCTGCGCGAGGTCGGGTCGCTGCTCGACGACCGGGACGCCGGCCTGATGACCCACGCCGTGGCCCTGGCCAACTGGCACGACACCCACACCCACTGCCCGATCGACGGCACCCCGACCGTGGTCAACCCGGGCGGTCACTCGACCACCTGCCCGGCCGACAACACCGAGCACTTCCCGCGCACCGACCCGGCCGTGATCATGCTGGTCAGCGACGACGAGGACCGCTGCCTGCTGGCCCGCAACCAGGCCTGGCCCGAGCACCGGGTCTCGATCCTGGCCGGGTTCGTGGACCCGGGCGAGTCGGCCGAGCACGCCGTGGCCCGCGAGGTGCACGAAGAGGTCGGCATCACCGTGGATCAGGTGACCTACCTGGGCAGCCAGCCGTGGCCGCTGCCGCGCAGCCTGATGCTCGGCTTCCGGGCCCGGGCCGTGGGTGACCTCACCTTCCATGTGGACGCGGACGAGATCACCGAAGCGCACTGGTACTCGCGCGAGGAACTGCTCCGGGTCCTGGAGGCCGGGGAACTGGCCCTGCCGCCCGCGGTCTCCATCGCCCGCCGCATCATCGAGTCCTGGTACGGCGGCGAGCTTCCCGACGGCAGCGCCGCCTGGCTCCGCTAACAGTCGCTGACCGTCGCTAACAGTAAGGGGGCTGGTTGGTGAGGGCGGTGGCCACCCGCATGAACACCCCGAACAGCCGGTAGAGCCGGGGCAGCGGCCCGCTGACCGCCACGGTCCGGCTGTCCCGCAGCTCGGTGCCGGGGACGGCGGTCAGCTGATGGGCCACCGACGCCGACTGCCAGCGGATGGCCAGGGTGGCCTCGGGGTTCACCGGGCCCACGGCCGGAAGCCGCGCCAGCCCGTGGGTCACCCCGGCCTCGATCGCGGCCTGGGCCTCCGGCACCGGCCGGAGTTCGGCCGCGAACCGGTCCCGGACGTACTTCACCGGAACGGTGGTCACGCCCTCGGCCCAGGCCGTCATCTCGGTGCAGGCGGCGTCGTCGCCGGACAGCACGGCCAGCGGCACCCCGAGCGCGGCCGCGGTCGCCTGGGCCAGGCCGATCTCCCCGGCCGGGCGCTCGTCCAGCCACATGTCCTCGATCTCGTGGCCCATGAACGAGTGGCTGAGCACGCCGAGGGTCCCGGCCCGAGCGTGGTAGCCGATGCACACCAGCGCGTCGTAGCCGCCGTCCAGGCCTTCCAGCATGCCCATCAGCTTGGGCCGCCCCCGCACCAGCCGGGCCTGCGGGTCCAGTTGCTGGGGCAGGATGTTGCGCATGGGGCCGTGCGCGTCGTTCACCGTGACCACGGTGGCCGGGTCGGCCGCCCGCGCCCCGCGGATGGCCGAGTTGACGTCTTCGGTCATCAGCGCCCGGCCCCGCTCGTAGTCGATGCCGCCCGGCTGCACGTCTCCGGCGTCGACCACGCCGCTGACGCCCTCCATGTCCGCGCTGATGTAGACCTTCACACCGGCACCCTAACCGCCCGATGAAACGGCAGCTCACAGTGGTGGTCACGCAGATTTCGACCTTCAATCTTGATTAAACCCACCTAATAAGTAGGATATGCAGGGTGACTACTGCTTTGCGGCTGGTACGGCGCGGCCACGTGGACTTCGTCCGGGTGGCCAGTGCCCAGTGTCCGGGGCCGCGCTGACCGATCCGCCATCCGCCGGACCGGCTGTCGCGTACCGGAAAGAGGGCCCGCCCGCCATGTACGTGAAGGAGTCACCATGCCGACCGACCTGCTTGCCGCCGCCCGAGTGTTCCAGATTCCCGGGCCGGACCAGCCAGCTGCCACCCCCGATACCGCCCCCACCCACCCGGGCCCGGTCCCGCCGACGCCGTTCTCCAGTGCCGCGGCCCCGCAGGTCACCCCGGAGCGCGCCGTGACCGAGGCCCGAGCCCAGACCCAGCTCCCCGCCGCCCCAGCCAAAGCCCCGGCGAAGAGCCCAGCCAGAACCCCGGCCCAGGCCCCGGCCAGGGCAGCGGCCCGGACCGTGATCCCGGCCGCGGCCCGCGCGCTCGGCGCGGTCCTGCCCGAGGGGACGCTGCGTCCCGAGCCCGGCCTGCCCGCGGACCTGCCGCCCGAGCTGGCCGCGGTCCTGCCCGCGGGACTGGACGGCCTGACCAGCCCGGACGAGCCCGGCTCGGGTGGCACGCTGCTGGCCGTGGTGCCGATCCCCGGCACCGACAGCTCACTGGCCATCGTCGGTTACACGGTCCCGGCCCGGGTGGCCCGGGACCGGGTGCAGGCGCCGCAGCGGGCCGACGGCGGCCTGGTCGTGGACCACGCCCGCCGCTGCGTGTGGCTGGGGGGCCGGGAGGTTCAGCTCACCTACCAGGAGTTCGAGCTGCTGGCGTTCCTGAGCGCGAACCCGGCCCAGGTGTTCAGCCGGGCCGACCTGCTGCAGCAGGTCTGGGGTCAGCGGGAGAACTCCCGCCACCACACCCGCACCGTGGACGTGCACGTGAGCCGGTTGCGGCGCAAGCTCGGCCCGGACTTCGGCCAGTGCCTGACCACCGAGCACCGGGTGGGTTATCGCTTCGACCCCACCATGGACGTCAGCGTCTAGCTCGGGCCCGGAGTCCCCGCGGCGCCCGGAGCCCCCGGCGTGACCGGCTTCTCGGGCGGGATGTCGTCGCTGTGCTTTTCCAGGTAGTCCAGGTACAGCGGGCGCAGCGCCTCGGCGGTCTCGCCCTCGCCCGAACCCAGCGCGTCCGAGATCAGGGCCGAGATCCGGTACAGGTCGGCGCCGGTCCGGCCCGGGTTGCCCTCGGCCGCCTCGGCGGCCGGGATCTCGCGCAGCAGCTGCCACAGGAAGCCGACGTCCGCGTGGTGCAGGGCCCGGCGCATGGCTAGGTCGTGAAGCTCAGGGGAGGACATCGCCTCGAGGTCACTGCGGCTCAGCACGGGGCTACCCTACCCGCTCGCTAGCATGGCCCGATGAGCGACGGGGCCCAAGCCGGGCAGCCAAGGCCGATGAAGCCAAGGCTGATACAGCCAAGGCCAAGGAGACCAAGTCCAAGCCGTGCGTGTTCTGCGCGATCATCAACGGCGAGGCCAAAGCCGACGTTATCGACGAGGGCGAGCACTGGATCGCGTTCCTGGATCACCGGCCGCTGTTCCGCGGGCACACCCTGCTCGTGCCGAAGATCCACATCCAGCTGCTCAGCGACCTGCCCGCCGACCGGGTGGGGGAGTTCTTCACCGAAGCCCAGCGGCTGGAGCGAGCGGTGGAGGACGGGCTGGGCGCGGACGGGTCGATGATCCTCATCAACAACGTGGTCAGCCAGTCCGTACCGCATCTGCACCTGCACGTGATCCCGCGCCGGAAAAAGGACGGCCTGCGCTTCTGGCTCGGCCCCCGGCACCCGTACGATGCCGAACACCCGGCCGAGGAGTACGCGGCCAAAATCCGGGCCGCTCTGCCCATCGGGTAAATTCCAGACGAACCACAGGCTGGTCAGGAGCCAACTGCGGTGACAGGATTGAGAGCAACGGAAAAGGGCAAACGGAGGGCTATGGACCTTCACACCCACGGGCGGGGCGACGACGCCACCGCCCCGGGCGATCAGGTACCGAGCGGGGGATGCTCCCACCGGTACGGCAAGCCCGCTTCCGTGCTGCTGGTGGCCGTGATCGTCGTGGCTTTCTTCGCGGGCGCGTTCGCCGTCCTGGACGAGGCCTGGCCGCTGTTCTGGGTGGGCTTGGCCGTGCTGGTCCTGTCCGTGCCCGCCAGCCGCCTGATCGGGTTCGTGCGGGACGCCGTGCAGGCCGGGAGCCTGCCGGGCCTGCCGAACCGGGGCGGACCCGTCACTCCGGCCTTCGGGTCGGTCCTGCCCGCTGGCGTTGACGTGGTCCCGGCCCCCGCGGTGGCGGCCGAGCAGCCGGCGGTGCCGTCCTAGCGCGCTGATCGGTGTGTTAGTAACCCCGGCCACAATGGGCGCGCGGGTCTGTGTCACCAAACACGAAAATGTCGGGGCCGTCCTATGCTGCCCTGAGTGCCGGCCGCACGGGCGGCCCGACCATCGAGGAGTTTCGTTATGCCGCCGTGGCCAGGCAATCCGTACCCCCTCGGAGCCACCTACGACGGCGCGGGGACCAACTTCGCGCTGTTCTCCGAGGTGGCCGAGAAGGTCGAACTGTGCCTGTTCGACAACGACGGCGCCGAGACCCGCATCCGGCTCACCGAGATGGACGGGTTCGTCCACCACTGCTACCTGCCCAACGTGGTGCCCGGCCAGCAGTACGGCTACCGCGTCTACGGGCCGAACGACCCGGGCCAGGGGCTGCGCTGCAACCCGAACAAGCTGCTCCTCGACCCCTACGCCAAGGCCGTCACCGGCCAGGTGGACTGGGACGAGTCCCTGTTCGGCTACCAGTTCGGCGACCCGGACCAGCGCAACGACGACGACTCCGCCCCGCACATGTGCAAGGGCGTGGTGATCAACCCGTTCTTCGACTGGGCCAACGACCGGCCGCCGCACATCCCCTACAACGAGACGGTCATCTACGAGGCCCACGTCAAGGGCCTCACCTACCAGCACCCGGCCGTGCCCGAGGACCTGCGGGGCACCTACGCCGGCATCGCCCACCCGGCCGTCATCGAGCACCTGAGCCCGGCTGGGCGTGAACGCGATCGAGCTGATGCCGGTGCACCAGTTCCTCACCGACAAGGTCCTGCAGGACCGGGGGCTGCGCAACTACTGGGGCTACAACACGATCGGTTTCTTCGCCCCGCACGCCGAGTACGCCGCGGCTGGCGACGGCAACCAGGTCCAGGAGTTCAAGGCCATGGTGCGGGCCCTGCACGAGGCCAACATCGAGGTCATCCTGGACGTGGTCTACAACCACACCGCCGAAGGCAATCACCTCGGGCCCACGCTGTCCTTCCGCGGCATCGACAACGCGGCCTACTACCGGCTGGTCGACGACGACCCGCAGTACTACATGGACTACACCGGCACCGGCAACTCGCTGAACGTCCGGCACCCGCACTCGCTCCAGCTGATCATGGACTCGCTGCGCTACTGGGCCACCGAGATGCGGGTGGACGGGTTCCGGTTCGACCTGGCCGCCACCCTGGCCCGCGAGTTCTACGACGTCGACCGGCTGGCCGCGTTCTTCGACGTGGTCCAGCAGGACCCGGTGGTCAGCCAGTCCAAGCTGATCGCCGAGCCGTGGGACGTCGGCCCCGGCGGCTACCAGGTCGGCCAGTTCCCGCCCTTGTGGACCGAATGGAACGGCAAGTACCGCGACGAGGTACGGGACTTCTGGCGCGGTGAGCCGTCCAGCCTGGGCGAGTTCGCGTCCCGCATCACCGGCTCGTCCGACCTGTACCAGCACGACGGCCGGCGCCCGGCCGCGTCGATCAACTTCATCACCGCGCACGACGGCTTCACCCTCAACGACCTGGTCTCCTACAACCACAAGCACAACGAGGCCAACGGCGAGGACAACCGCGACGGCGCCGACGACAACCGCTCCTGGAACTGCGGGGCCGAGGGCCCGACCGACGACCCCGGCGTCAACGAACTGCGGGCCCGGCAGCAGCGCAACCTGATCAGCACGCTGCTGCTGTCCCAGGGCGTGCCCATGCTGCTGGGCGGGGACGAGATGGGCCGGACCCAGGGCGGCAACAACAACGCCTACTGCCAGGACAACCCGATCTCCTGGGTGAACTGGGAGCGCGGCGAGCAGTTCGGCGACCTGGCCGCGTTCACCGCCGCCGTGTCGGAGTTCCGCCGGGCCCACCCGGTGTTCCGCCGCCGCCGGTTCTTCGCCGGCCGGACCGTCCAGGGTGATGAGCTGCGCGACATCGTCTGGTTCAGCGCCACCGGCACCGAGATGGCCGACCAGGACTGGGAGGCTCCGGTCGGGCGCTGCGTCATGGTGTTCCTGAACGGCCTCGGCATCCCCGACCTCGACCTGCGCGGCGAACCGGTCATCGACAGTTCATTTCTGCTCGGTTTCAACGCCGACCCCGAAGACGTCACCATGGTGCTGCCCGGTCGCCCCTACGGCGAGCGCTGGGCGGTCGTGCTCGACACCGCCACCGGTGAGGTCCCGGCCGCCGGGGGCACGTTCGGCGGGGTCACCTCGCTCGGCCCGCTGAGCAGCATCACCCCGCCGCTCGGCGCGGTCACCGCGGGCAGCAGCTTCGACCTCTTGGAGGGAGCGCGCGTGGTGGAAGCCAAGGCCACGCTCAAGGTGGCCGGGCGGTCCCTGGTCGTCCTGCAGCGCAGCGAGCCGAACGAGTGACCACACCGGACCGGGTGACCCAGCCCAGCTCGACCTACCGGGTCCAGCTCGGCCCGGACCTGAACTTCGCCGCCGCCGCCGACCTGACCGGCTACCTGGCCGACCTGGGGATCGGCGCGCTCTACGCGTCGCCGGTGCTGGCCGCCGCGCCCGGCTCCACCCACGGCTACGACGTGGTCGACCCGGCCCGGGCCAGCGAGCCCCTGGGCGGCGAGCCGGGGTTCGCCCGGCTTTCCGAGCGGCTGCGTCAGGCCGGGCTCGGGCTGGTGCTGGACATCGTGCCCAACCACGAGGGCATCGCCGTCCCGCAGGCCAATCCGGCCTGGTGGGATGTGCTGGAGCACGGGGCGGCTTCCTCCTACGCGCGCTTCTTCGACATCGACTGGACCCGGCCGCCGATCATGGTCCCGGTGCTGGCCGACGACGCCGCGGTCGCCGACCTCAAGATCGTCGATGGCCAGCTGGCCTACTACGACCAGCGGTTCCCGATCGCCGCCGGCACCGGCGACGGCACCCCGCAGCAGGTGCACGAGCGCCAGCACTACCGGCTGGTCGACTGGCGCCGGGCCAACACCGAGCTGAACTACCGGCGCTTCTTCGACATCACCACCCTGGCCGCGGTCCGGGTCGAGGACCTTGAGGTGTTCGACGCCACCCACGCCCTGATCCTGCGCTGGGTGCGGGAGGGCCTGGTCACCGGCCTGCGGGTCGACCACCCGGACGGCCTGGCCGACCCCGGCCGCTACCTGCGCCGGCTGGCCAGCGCGGCCCCGTCGGCCTGGCGGGTGGTGGAGAAGATCCTCGGCCCCGACGAGGCCATGCCGCCGCCGGGGCGCTGGCCGGTGGCCGGCACCACCGGGTACGACACGCTGCGGCTGGTGGGCGGGCTGTTCGTGGACCCGGCCGGCGAGCGCCCGCTGACCGAACTGGCCACCGCCACCTGCGGTCCGCAGGACCTGCGCGCGATGGAGTACGACGCCAAGCGCTGGATCGCCGAGCACATCCTGCGCGCCGAGGTCCGCCGGATCGCCGCCGTGGCCGCCCGCGACCTGCCCTTCGGCAGCGGCCGTGACGACCTCGAGCCCGCGGTCATCGAGCTGCTGGCCTCGTTCGCGGTGTACCGGTCCTACCTGGCCGACGGCGAGGACGGCCCGCTCCGCGACGCCGCCGCCGAGGCCACCGGCCGGGTACCGGACCTGGCCGCCGCGATCGCCGCGCTGGTGAGCCCGGATGACCGATGACCCCGGCGGTGAGCTGGCCGAACGGGTCCAGCAGACCGCGGCCATGGTGATGGCCAAGGGTGTCGAGGACACCACCTTCTACCGCTACAACCGGTTCGTCGCCCTCAACGAGGTGGGCGGGGACCCGGGCCGGTTCGGAGTGCCGCCCGAGGAGTTCCACCGCCGGGCCGCCGCCCTGGCCGGGGGCCCGCACCGGGCCACCATGACCGCGCTGTCCACCCACGACACCAAGCGCTCGGAGGACGTCCGGGCCCGGCTGGCGGTGTTGTCCGAGGTCCCGGCCGAGTTCACCGAGGCCGTCCAGCGCTGGTCGGACCGGGCCCGGCTGCCCGAGCCGACCCTGAACCTGCTGGCCTGGCAGTCGCTGGTCGGCGCCTGGCCGATCAGCCCCGACCGGCTGCGCGGCTACCTGGAGAAGGCCTCCCGCGAGGCCAAGCTGGCCACCAGCTGGACCGAGCCGAACGCCGAATTCGACCAGGCCGTGGCGGCCTGGCCCCAGACCGTGCTGGCCGACGGCGGGCTGATCGCCGACGTGGAAGGCTTCGTCCGCTGGATCCAGCCCGCGGGCTGGGCCAACGCGCTGGGCCAGAAGCTGGTCCAGCTGACCATGCCCGGCGTACCCGACCTGTACCAGGGCAGCGAGCTGTGGGACCTGTCCCTGGTCGACCCGGACAACCGCCGCCCGGTCGACTTCGGGCACCGGCGCGAGCTGCTGGCCCGGATCGACGCGGGCTGGCGGCCCGCCGTCGACACCTCCGGCGCGGCCAAGCTGCTGGTGGTGACCACGGCCCTGCGGCTGCGCCGGGACCGGCCCGAGCTGTTCGAGGGCTACCGGCCGCTGGCCGCCGACGGCCCGGCCGCCGGCCACGCGGTGGCGTTCGAGCGCGGGGCCGCGCGCCTGGTCACCGTGGCCACCCGGCGGCCGCTGACCCTGGAACGGTCCGGCGGCTGGCCCGGCACCACCCTGACCCTGCCCGGCCCGGCCGGGGTGGCCTGGACCGACCTGCTCACCGGGCGGGCCATGGGCGCCGGGGCCATCCCGCTCGACGCCCTGCTGTCCCGGTACCCGGTGGCCCTTCTCGTGCGAGGTGACCAGTGACGTCCGTCCGCTCCTCCGTCTGGCATCCCGCCGTCTGGGCGCCCGACCGCACCCGGGTCCGGCTCCGCGCCAACGGGCTCGACGCCGAGCTGACCCGGGACGACCACGGCTGGTGGCACGGGCCGGACCCGCTTCAGCCCGGGACCGACTACGCCTTTGTGCTCGACGAGGACGACACCCCGCTCCCGGACCCGCGCTCGCGCTGGCAGCCGGACGGCGTGCACGGGCCGTCCCGGGTCTACGACCACTCCGCCTACGCCTGGACCGACCGGGCCTGGACCGGACGAGCACTGCCCGGGGCGGTCATCTACGAGCTGCACATCGGCACCTTCACGCCGGGCGGCACGTTCGACTCGGCCATCGAGCGCCTGGACTACCTGGCCGAGCTGGGCATCGACCTGGTCGAGGTGATGCCGGTCAACGCCTTCGACGGCACCGCGGGCTGGGGTTACGACGGCGTGCTGTGGGGCGCGGTGCACGAGCCGTACGGCGGCCCGGACGGGTTCAAGCGCTTCGTGGACGCCTGCCACACCCGCGGCCTGGGCGTGGTCCTGGACGTGGTCTACAACCACATCGGCCCGTCCGGTAACTACCTGGACCGGTACGCCCCCTACTTCGCGGGCGAGAACCAGTGGGGTTCGGCCCTCAACGTGGACGGCGCCGGCTCCGACGAGGTCCGCCGCTACGTCATCGACAACGCGCTGAGCTGGCTGCGGGACTTCCACGTGGACGGGCTCCGGCTGGACGCGGTGCACGCGATCGTCGACCGCCGGGCCCTGGGCCTGCTGGAAGAGCTGGCGGCCGCCGTGGACGCCCTGTCCGCCGGGGTCGGCCGGCCGCTGAGCCTGATCGCCGAGTCCGACCTCAACGACCCCAAGCTGGTCACCCCGCGCGAGGCCGGCGGCTACGGCCTGACCGCCCAGTGGTGCGACGACATCCACCACGCCCTGCACGCCAAGCTGACCGGCGAGACCCAGGGCTACTACGCCGACTTCGCCGCCCCCGACGCCCTGGCCACCACCTTGCGCCGGGCCTACTTCCACGCCGGCACCTGGTCCTCGTTCCGGCAGCGGACCCACGGCCGCCCGGTCGACCTGCGCCGCATCCCCGGCTACCGCTTCCTGGCCTACCTGCAGGACCACGACCAGATCGGTAACCGGGCCCAGGGCGACCGGCTGTCGGCCAAGGTCTCGCCCGGCCTGCTGGCCTGCGGCGCCGCCATCGTGCTGGGCTCGCCCTACACGCCGATGATCTTCATGGGGGAGGAGTGGGCGGCCAGCACCCCGTGGCAGTTCTTCGCCTCGTTCCCCGACCCTGGCCTGGCCGAAGCCGTCCGCAACGGCCGCCGCGCCGAGTTCGCCGCCCACGGCTGGGGTTCAGAGGAGATCCCGGATCCGATGTCACCCGCCACCGTCGAGAACTCCACCCTGAAGTGGTCGGAGATTATCGAAGGTCAGCACCGTGGGTTGCTGGAGTTGTACCGGGACCTGATCGCCTTGCGCCACACGCACCCCGAACTGGCCGACCCGCGCCTGGACCAGTTCACCGTGCGCACCGGCCCGGGGGAGCGCTGGCTGGTCCTGCACCGCGGCAGCCTCCGCGTCGTCTGCAACCTGGCCGCCGAGGTCGACAACATCCGCCTCGACCGCCCCGTCGACGTCGTCCTGCTCGCCTCGGCCAAGGTCAACCACGCCGGCCCGGTCCTGGAACTCCCCCCCGAGTCCTTCGCCATCGTCCGCACCGTCTCCGAAGCCGAAGCCCGCCCCGTCACCCCCGAAGACCTGGCCGCCATCGAGTAGCGGCCGCCCGGCGGCCTCAGGCCGGGCGGAGCATCTCGGCGTCGAGGTACTGGGGCGGGATCGCGAAGCCGTCGACCAGGGTCTGCGCGTGCGGGCGGAGCTGCTGGCACAGGGTGTTGACCGCGCTGGTCACGGACTTGGCCCGGGTCGGGGTGAGCCGTCCGTGGGCCTGGAACCAGGCCAGGTCGGCCTCGATGGTGGCCAGCACGTACAGGTCGCACACCCGGCTCAGCAGGGCGTGGGCGGCCGGGTCGGGGCAGCGCTCCAGGCCGGCCAGGAACGCCTCCAGCACGACCCGCTCCACGTGGGCCCGGGCCGCCCGCAGCAGGTGGTCCTGAGCGTCGTTGAACACCGCGAACGCGGCGGTCGCACCCCCTTCGCCAGCCGCGGCCGCGGCCGCGCGGCGCAGCCGGCGGGCCAGCCCGTCGACCAGGTGCTGCTCCCGGTCCTCGAACGCGCGCACCTGCCAGGCCCGGTCGAACAGCACGGTCTCGTCGTCCCGGCCCGGCGCCGCCGCGGTCAGCCGCTCGATCACCCCGCGGGCCGCGGTCCGCTCGATCAGCGAGCCCGCGAACTTCTCGGCCACGAACCGGGCCGTGGCCAGCGGGCCCAGGTCGGCGAAGTCGCTCTGGTAGTTGGTCAGCAGGCCCTTGGCCACCAGCTGGAGCAGCACGGTGTTGTCGCCTTCGAACGTGGTGAACACGT
The DNA here is from genome assembly GCA_963828445.1 of uncultured Actinomycetes bacterium. Taxonomy (GTDB): domain Bacteria; phylum Actinomycetota; class Actinomycetes; order Streptosporangiales; family Streptosporangiaceae; genus Bog-532. Next base: position 20,679 of record CAWHFP010000005.1, on the reverse strand, counting down.
CGGTGTCGGCCTTGAGCGTCATCAGCAGGTTGTCGGCCAGGTAGCCGGCCCCGCCGCAGGCCTCCCGGCAGGTCTGCACGGTGGCGGTGGTGTGCCAGGTGGAGACGGCCTTGAGCCCGGCCGCGCGGGACTCCAGCTCCCGCTGCCGCCGCTCGTCCGGCTCGGCGTTCTCCACCGGGCGGCTCACCTCGTCCAGCGCCCCGGCCAGCTCGTACTGGGCGAAGCTGAGCGCGTAGCTGGTGGCCAGGGCGGGCAGTAGCTTGCGCTGGTGGGCCCGGTAGTCGAGCAGGGTGACCTCACCCGAGCCATCGGGCCGCTCGAACTGCGTCCGCTGGTTGCCGTAGGCGACCGCGATGGCCAGCGCCCGCTTGGCCGCGCTGCCGGCCGTGCCCGCGACCGAGATCCGGCCCCGGATCAGGGTGCCGATCATGGTGAAGAACCGGCGGCCGTCGCTCTCGATCGGGCTGCGGTAGACACCGTCCGCGTCCACGTCGCCGAACCGGTTGAGCAGCGCCTCCCGCGGCACCCGCACGTCGTCGAAGGTCAGCCGCCCGTTGTCGACGCCGTTCAGGCCGCCCTTGCGCCCGCAGTCGCTGATCTCCACCCCGGGCCTGGGCCGCCCGTCCGCGTCCCGGATCGGCACCAGCAGGGCGTGCACCCCGTGACCGGCCCCTTGTGTCCCGTCCACGATCAGCTGGGCGAACACCACCGCCATCCGGCCGTCCCGGGCCGCGTTGCCGATGTAGTCCTTGCGGGCCCCGGGGACCGGCGTGCTGACCACGAACTCCCCGGTGGCCGGGTCGTAGGTGGCGGTCGTGCCCAGGTGCTGGACGTCCGAGCCGTGCCCGGTCTCGGTCATGGCGAAGCACCCGGGCAGCGACAGGTCGATGATGTCGCGCAGGTACTTCCGGTGGTGGCGTTCGGTGCCGAGGAGCTGGACGGCGCCGCCGAACAGCCCCCACTGCACGCCCGCCTTGACCATCAGCGACAGGTCGCCGAAGCCGAGCATCTCGTGCGCGACCACCGACCCGGCCGGGTCGTCCTGGCCGCCGTACTCGCGCGCGAAGCCCAGCCGCGAGTGGCCGGTCTTGGCCAGCAGGCGCAGGCCTTCCAGGGTCTGCCGCCGGTACTCCTCGGTGCTGAGGTCCGACCGGTCCCGCACGTCGGCTTCGGCCAGCTGGGCCCGCACTTCCTGCCGCAGGCCCGCCCAGCGGCCGTCCAGGGCCGCGGTCAGCGCGGCCGGCTGGACCTGGTCCAGGGTGGTGGAGGGGATGCCCACGATTCCTCCGCTCATCGGCCTGTTTTGTCGGCCTGGCTTGTTACTCGACAGTAACATACTAGCCGAACCGTATTCAGTGGGCACTGTGAGCTGCCCCACCCAGCGGGCCCCCGCCAACGCCGGGGGCCCGCTGGGCTACGCGGGCGAAGCCCGCGTAGGGGTCTGGGGGGCTTTGCCCCCGAGGCCAACACTGCTCAGCTGGCCAGGGCCTCGTCCTCTTCGGGCACGAAGTCCTCGTCCCGCTCGCTGGTCAGTTCCTTGATCGGCAGGGCGTCCTGCTCGCCCAGCTGCTCGCGGGCCAGGTCGGCCAGGCCGTAGCGCTCGACGTGATCGGGGTCGGCCAGGCTGATGGTGCGCAGCCCCTGGCTGACCAGCCGGTCGTTGACCTCGTCGAAGTGCTCCTGGACCAGCTGCTTCTCGGTGTCGGTGATCTTGCCCTTGTGTGGCTCGCCCGCGTGCTCCAGGCTCGCGTAGTTGACCTTGCTGGCGCCGGCGCTGGCGCCAGCGCTGGCACTGGCCCGGCTGCCGCGGCTGCTGGTCGCGGACGCGGTCCGGGACGACTTCCGGGCCGGCCGCGCGGTGATCAGCAGCTCGCTCATGGCGGTGTCGGTAGCCATCGCGTCGAACGCATCGAGGTCCACCGTGACCCGGCGCGGCTCGTCCTCGCCCGGCAGGTGCAGCTCGAGCACGGCGACCCGCACCGCCGACTTCTCGATGGCCTGGGCCTCGTCGAGCAGCGCCTCGAACTCGACCGGGCTGTCTCCCAGCTCGGGGTGCTCGAGTACGACCACCCGTGTGAGCGTGTCTTCCTCGGTGATGAGCTGTCCGCTCAGGTCGCTGAATCGGACGGTCTTCTGGCCCACGATCGGCTCCTCCCGGTCTAATGGGGGGCGTAAGCCCCCGGGGGGTCTGGGGGCTTACGCCCCCGAGGCCAGCACTGGCTGGCTGGCCCAATCTGGCTGACACGCATCGCCCGCCTCAGTGGCTGGCCCCGCGAAGGCTGGAACCGTGTGGCGTGTCATTCAAACATGATGTTCGATGAGGTGATCCCCACCCTGCCCGAGTCCATCAAGTGTGTCAAACACCTGTTCGAGCGTGGCGGACTCGGGTAAGGAGCAAGGAGAAGGAGATCTTACCGATCGTAATCGATGATCACGCCAAGTAGCCGACTGTGATCACCCGGAGTAGCTGACTTGACGAATTCCGTTATATAGGCATCCTTGATGTCAGCTCTGCTCATGCGGGCATCACCGACCTGCGGAAGATCATCGCCCGGTGCGGCCGGGCCGGCATCACGGTGTGAGCTCGGCCACCATCTTGTCGATCCGCCGCTGCCGGGTCTCGGCCGTCTTGGCGTCCTCCACCGAGATGATCCAGCGCGACTGATTGCTGTACGACAGCTTCTCGAACGCGGCCTGGGCCGCCGGGGCCGCGGCCAGCGCCTTGGCCACATCGTCGGGCACGGTCACCTCGCGCGGTGCGGTGTCCAGCTCCAGGTCAACCTCGACGTCATCGCCCGCGTTGATCCCGGCTCCGTCCCGGATCTGCGCGCTGACCGGCAACATCGAACGCCCGCCCATCGAGCCCACGCTGCTGCGGTAGCTGAACCCGTTGATGGTCACCTGGACCTTGGGCCGCTTGCCGCCCCCGAGCCCGGTCACGATGGCGTCCGGCACCGGGATTCCGGTCGCCGTCTTCCCGTTCAGCTCCACCACCGCACGAAACTTCATGGCCATCCCCAACCCGGCCCCGGCCTGCCCGGGCCACCTATGGATTCGTCAACGAACCAGGTCACAGACTCTACGGGCTGAACGGCCAAAAAACCTGTCGCAATGAAGGCCCATTGTCGTGCAGCATAGCCAGGCTGATGGCTGGGGGATGAGAACAATGACGGCGCCGGAAATCAATCGCGGTTCGCCCGCCCGGAAGCGGGCGGTCGTTCTCGCGCTGCGCTTTTACGGTTCCCAGCTGGCTCGCCTGTGGCGTTTCACGGTGCCGGGAATGCTGCTGCCCACCCTGGGCAGCACCTGCAATTCCTACATCGCGCCGCTGATCGTCGCGCAGCTGGTGGGCCGCCTGGTCGGCCACGGCTCATTGGGCCTCGGCGCGGCCATGACCTATCTGATCGCCTTTGCCGGCGTGCTCCTTCTGGCCGAAGCCCTGTGGCGGATCGGCATCCACTGCCTGAATCGGGTCGACAGCCGCGGCATCGAGAACCTTTATGTCATCGGCATGGACGAATTGCTGGCCAAGGACGCGGCCTTTTTCCACGACAACTTTGCCGGTTCGCTGACCAAGCGGGTGCTGAGCTTCGCCTCCCGGTTCGATGATTTCACCGACAATCTGGTGTTCAACGTCGTGGCCAGCCTGGTGCCGCTGGTGTTCGCCTCGGTGGTGCTGTGGCGCTTCGACCCGTGGCTGGTGGCCGGGCTCATCGGCCTGCTCGTCGTCACCGGCGTCGGCGTCGCGCCCCTGATCCGCCGCCGGCAGAGGCTGGTCGACCAGCGGGAGGAAGCCATCGCCCGGGTATCCGGGCACGTCGCCGACAGCCTGATGAACATGGACACCATCCGCGCGTTCGCGGCCGAGGACCGCGAGGCCGCCGAGCACCAGTCGCGCGTGGCCGACCAGCGGCAGAAGTCGCTAAGGTCCTGGGATTACGCCAATCTGCGCATCGACACCCTGGTGGCGCCGATGTCCGTGCTGACCAACGTGCTCGGCCTGCTGCTGGCCGTCGCCCTCGGCGGTGGCCGGCACGGTGTCGAGGCGATCATCGTGGCCTTCACCTACTACTCCAACGCGACCCAGATCATGTTCGAGTTCAACCAGATCTACCGGTCGATGGAGAGCTCGCTGACCGAGGCCGCGCAGTTCACCGAGCTGCTGCTGACCCCGCCGACCGTGGTCGACCCGGTCGCGCCCGAGCCGCTGCGCCCGGCCGCCCGCGACGTTCGCTTCGAGCACGTGACGTTCGCCCACGCGGGCGCGCCGCCGCTGTTCAGCGGCCTCGACCTCACGGTGCCGAGCGGGACCCGGCTGGGGCTGGTCGGCCGGTCCGGTGGCGGCAAGAGCACGCTGCTCCGGCTGCTGCTGCGGCTGATGGACTTGGGTGGCGGCCGGATCCTGATCGGCGGCCAGGACATCAGCAAGCTGCGGCAGTCGGACCTGCGCGGCCTGATCTCGTACGTGCCGCAGGCGCCGGCCATGTTCCACCGCACGCTGCGCGACAACATCGCGTTCGCCCGGCCCGGCGCGACCGAGGCCGAGATCCGCCGGGCGGCCGAGGCCGCCTACGTGACCGAGTTCGCCGACGACCTGCCCGAAGGCTTCGACACCATGGTCGGCGAGCGCGGCGTCAAGCTGTCCGGCGGCCAGCAGCAGCGCGTCGCCCTGGCCCGCGCGATCCTGCGTGACGCCCCGATCCTGCTCCTCGACGAGGCCACCAGCGCGCTCGACTCCGAGAGCGAGATCCTGGTCCAGCAGGCCCTCTGGCCCCTGATGGAAGACCGCACCGCCCTCGTGGTCGCCCACCGCCTGAGCACCGTCGCCCGCATGGACCAGCTGGTCGTCCTGGACCACGGCCAGATCGTCGAGCAGGGCCGCCACGAGGACCTGCTCACCCTGGACGGCACCTACGCCCGCCTCTGGGCCCACCAGTCCGGCGGCTTCCTCGACGACGACCCCCTGGCCACCATGGTCCGCCAGGACCTCACCACCTAGGCCAGTTTCTCGTTACCGTCAAGACGTGCCACGCATCAGTACGTTTTACGGCGTAGTCATCTATATGTACTGGAACGAGCGTGACCACCCGGTAGCCCATTTTCACGCCTATCACGCCGGGCAGCGCGCTTCGATTTCGGTGGATGGTGAAGTACTGGCCGGAAGCCTTGACGGCAGGGCGTTGCGCCTTGTCCGAGAGTGGGCCGCGCTTCGCCGCGGTGAGCTGCTGGCGGATTGGGAACGAGCCCGGCGGAATGAGCCCCTGCTCGGTATCGAGCCCCTGGCTTAACATTGGGATGTGAGCGTGAATTACCTGCCGGTTGTCGCCGGGGTTGCCGTGGTGGGAGACCATGTCCTGCGCCTGCTGTTCACCGACGGCACGGCGGGCGACGTGGACTTCTCGGCGGAGCAGTGGACTGGCGTCCTGGCCCCGCTGAACGATCCTGCCTACTTCTCCCGGGTCACGGTCGATGCTGAAGCCGGGACTGTGGTGTGGCCAAATGACATCGACCTGGCGCCGGAGCCGCTGTACGAACAGGCGAAGGCGCACCCGCTCATCGCCGCCTGAGACCAACTACGCCTGAGGGCACAAGCCAACGGCCCATCCGGCTTAGCCGGTTGCGGGCGCCTCTCGCCGCCGCGCCACCTGGAGCACGGCGCCCCAGTGCCGCCGGAGCAGGCCGTCCGGCCGCTCGCCCAGCCGGGCCCGGATGACCGAAAACAGTCGTTCGCGCTGCCAGTCGGCCATGGCGATGTGCCCGGAGAACGTGTTCAGCAACGCGATGTACTCCTCGGCGGTGTAGCGGATCTCCCAGTCGAACTGCCGGACGTGGACCACATCGAACAAGCCGCTGGCCTCGATGTCGGCCGCCTGGTCCGGCAGTTCGCCCGGGCGCGTCTGCACGGCGTCGTCCGGCTTGCTCTCGCCGATCTCGTCGTACACGGCCTGCAGCTCATCGAAGATCGGGTCGCCCCGGTCCGGGAACACGTGCGACGCCGACCAGAACGCCAGGTGCCCGCCCGGCCGCAACGCCGCCCAGGCCCGCTGGTAGCGGACGGCCGGGTCGATCCAGTGCCAGGCCGTGGCCGCGAACACCAGGCCGAACAACTCCCCGGCCGCCGGCCGCCACGACTCGAACGTCCCCGCCACCACCGTTACGTCGTAGGCGGCCAGGTTGGCCCGGGCCGCCCGGGCCAGGTCCGCGCCCAGCTCGATGCAGGTGATCGCGAACCCGCGCCGGGCCAGCGGCAGCGTGGCCTTGCCGGTGGCGCAGCCGATCTCCAGGATGCGGTCGCCGGGCGGCAGCGCGGTCACCGCCAGCAGGTCCTCGTACAGCGCGGCCGGATAGTCGGGCCGCGCCGCCTGGTACGCCGTCGCCACCTCATCGAACGTCAGCCGCAGCCGTTCCCGCTCCGCCTCGTCGCTCACTCGCCTGAGCGTGGCACGCCGCCGCCGGGACGCCAACCGCTTATCGGCGCGCCCAGCAGCCGGTACAGCCCGGCCCGGTGGTAGTACACGTTGGTCACGACCTGGATCACGATGAACGTCACCGGCCACAGCGCGCCGCCGAGCCCCGGCACCACCGAGACGGGCAGCGTGTAGGACATGAGCACCCGCAGCACGGCGTCGATCAGCAGGCCCGCGCCCCAGATGATCGTGCTCACCCGCCAGATTTTTTGGAAGGCTGGTTCGCTGGCCCACACGTCATCCCAGGAGGCCGAGCCGAACGGGCGTCTTCCCTCCATCAGCGGCCGGGCCAGCGCGAACGCCGCGGGCCGCCGGGACAATGGGCCCCAGCGGGCCCGCAGGGTGGCCAGGAACCAGAGCCCCCACAACGCGGTGATGAAGCCGTCCCGGGCCAGCAGGAACCGCGGGCTGTCGGTGATGAGCGAGAGCACGATGGTGGCCAGCACGCTGACCACCACGACCCCGCCCACGCCGTCGAGCCGGCGCCGCGTGAGCAGCTGGATGATCACACCGACCGCGGGCACGACGGCCCCGGCCCCCAGCGCCACCAGGGTGGACAGGCCCGCGGCCCGCAGCCCGTAGTACAAGCCGACCGGCGCGCCGACGTCCAGCACCAGCAGTGCCAGTTGCCGCTTCAGGCTGGCCGGCGGCGGCGCCGGTGCTGAAGCCTGCGGCCGCGGCCGCCGCCGCGGCGGCGTCGTCTCGCGGCTCGGCGCGCTCACGGCGCGGCCCTGGTGGCCAGGTCGAACGCGGTGATGACCTCGCGTGCGTAGGTCCGGGTGTCGAAGTCCGGGTCGTCGGTGAGCAGGAACGGCAGCCCGTCCACGGCCCGCTGGATCATCGTGGCCATCACGGTCAGGTCGAAGTTCCGGAACTCCCCGCTGGCCTGGCCCGCGCGCAGGATGTCTTCCACCGGTGACTTGGCCGCCCGGTCCTGGCCCGCGTCATACTCGAACGCCCCGCCCAGGAAGATCTCCAGCAAGGCCTTCATCTCGGCCCGGTGCGTCTCCACGAAGGCCACGTTCCCGTCGATGTAGCGCCGCAGCGCGTCCGCGGCTCCGGTGGCCCCGGCCATCCGCTCGCCCATGAACTCGGTGATCTCGGCGATGACCCGGGCCGCGACCTGCTCCATCAGCTCGCCCCGGTGGGCGAAGTGATAGGAGATCAGCCCGGTACTGGACAGCCCGGCCCGCTCCGCGATCCGCGCGAACGAGGCGTGCCCGTACCCCCCCTCCGCGATCACCGCAATGGCCGCCGTCACGATCTGCGCCCGCCGCGCCTGCTCCGTAACCGACCGCTTCCCGGACGCCCGGCGCCCCCGCGCCCCCGCGGCTTCTGCCCCTTCTCCGGGCCCCTGGGCCTCCGGCCCCTCGGCCTCGTCGGACCGGGCCCCCGCGTTCTGGCCCTTCTCCGGGCCCTGACCCCCGTCGGCCCGAGCCCAGTTGCTGTCCGTCCCCCCAGCCCGGCCCCTCTGACCACCAACTTTTGCTTGCATAAGCTAAAAGTAGCTCGCCCAAGCAAAACGAGTCAAAGGGATTACCCACCCCAAGCCGCGCCTCCGGCCACTTGGCCAGTCCTGCGCCCGGGCCCCCTTGAGCTCTCAGTCACAGCCGCCTCGTTCACCCACCGAGTCCCGGCTCCCCGCCCACGGGGACACCCGGACGTCCCCGCCCTCAGGCGGTCGCTCGCCCCCGCGGCCCATCCATCACACGAGACCCAAACGTTCCCGGACCCGGGGTGGACTCTGGGTCCGGGAACGCTTTTATGCAGCATGTGCTCATTAGTGTTCCTGAACCCGGACTCCGGACTCAGGCCCGGAGTCCACGGCGATCGACCGCGCGCTCCTAGCGCCCCAAATCAACTCGCGATATAACTTGTATCGCGACCATCCACCTACGTATACTCGTCTACGAATATACGTCACAGCATCATACCGAGCACCCCAAGCGAGACCCCAGGAACCCCAGAGGAGGGCCGGCCCATGGCGCGTAAGCGCAAGCTCACCAGTCCGCTCGCGCTGGCCGTGCTGGCCACGCTGCACAGCGGGCCGATGCACCCGTACCAGATCGCCCGGCTGCTGCGGCACCGCGGCAAGGACGACGTGATCAAGATCAGGTACGGCTCGCTCTACACGGTGGTGCAAGACCTGGAACAGCGCGGTTTCGTCGCCGCCGAAGGCACCGAGCGCGCGGGTCACCGCCCGGAACGGACGGTCTACCGCCTGACCGAGGACGGGGCCGAGGAACTGGCCGAGCGGCTGCGCGAGCTGATCAGCGAGCCGGTCAAGGAGTACCCGGTGTTCGCGGCCGCGCTGTCGCTGATCGCGGCGGTGCACCCGGACGAACTGGCCGGGCTGCTGGCCGAGCGGCTGCAGGCCCTGGAGCTCGACATCGTGGGGACCAGCGCGGTCCTCGAGCACGCGGCCAGCCACCAGCTGCCCCGGCTGTTCCTGCTGGAGTCGGAGTACGTGCTGGCCATGAAGCGAGCCGAGGCCGACTGGGTGCGCGCCCTGGCCCAGGAACTCAAGGACGGCACGTTCGCTGACCTCAAGCTGTGGCGCGGCGTGCACGAGAACGGCGAGTTCCCGCCCGAACTGCAGGACGCCGACTGGGCCCAGGCCGACCGGGCCGTCCTCAACATCGGCGAAGGCCGCGCCCCAGAAGGCCGCGCCCCAGAAGACCGCCCCCGGGAGGCCCCATGAGCCAGATCCGATAAAAGCCAGAAACAAAGACTCCCCGGCCGGTGCCCTTTCACCGCCAAGATCCGGAGCACCGGGCCGGGGTCGCGTCACCACCGGGCCGAAGGCCGGCCGTGCGCACGTCCAGGTTACCTGGACAGGCTCCCACCGGCCGGGCCCGCGGTACCGCTGAACCAAGCGGCACCGCCAAACCAAGCGCCACCGACCGGAGGAGCAGTATCGCCATGCCTTCAGCAGAAACCATCACCACCAGGCCCCCGACCAGAACCGGCGTCGCCATCGCCGCCGAACGCCTGGTCAAGACCTACGCCACGCACGGCCGCAAGACCCAGCCGGTCCGGGCCCTCGACGGCCTGTCCATCACCGTCGACCGCGGCACGATCTTCGGCCTGCTGGGACCGAACGGGGCCGGCAAGTCGACCACGATCAAGATCTTGACCACGCTGGCCCGGCCGGACGCGGGCTCGGCCCGGATCGAGGGCGTGGACGTGCTCAAGCGCCCGGACCAGGTGCGCCGCATGATCGGCGTGGTCGCCCAGCGGTCCGGCAGCGACCCGATGGCCACCGGCCGGGAGAACCTGATCCTGCAGGGTCACCTGTTCGGCATGAGCGGTCCCGCCGTCAAAGCCCGGGCCGACGAGCTGCTGGCCCACTTTGACCTCGCCGACGCGGCCCACCGCCTGGTCAAGACGTATTCGGGCGGCATGCAGCGGCGGCTGGACGTGGCCCTGGGCCTGGTCCACCGGCCGGAGATCCTGTTCCTGGACGAGCCGACCACCGGGCTGGACCCGGAGGCCCGGACCGCCATGTGGCAGGAGATCAACCGGCTGGCCGGCCAGGACGGCATGACCGTCCTGCTCACCACCCACTACATGGAAGAGGCCGATCGCCTGGCCGACCGGCTGGCCATCGTCGACCACGGCACGGTGGTCGCGGAGGGCTCGCCGGACGAGCTCAAGGGTGACCTGCGCGGCGACGCCGTGCACCTGGAACTGCCGCCCGGCGCCGACGTCACCCGGGCCGCCAGCGTCCTGGAGAGCCTGGCCCACGTCCGCGACCTGCGGGTCACCGGCCGGGCCCTGAGCGCCCGCAGCGACGACGGCGCGTCGGCCGTGCCCGGCATCCTGGCCGCGCTGGAGCGGACCGGCGTGCCGGTGGCCGCGGTGACCGTGGCCCGGCCGTCCCTGGACGACGTGTACCTGCGCCACACCGGCCACCGCTACGCATCTGAGCCGGACATCACCAATCTGGCCGAGAACGAGGAGTCCCAGTCATGACCACCACCACCCCGGCCACCGGGACCACCCCGACCGCGCCGCCCCTGGACCGATACCGCCCCGAGAACCAGCTCAGCACCACGCTCCGGCACACCTGGTACCTGACCGGGCGCAAGCTGCACGCGGTCCTGCGCCAGCCCGCGTTCATCGCGGTCGGCCTGGTCCAGCCGGTGATCTGGCTGTTCCTGTTCGGCCAGCTGTTCCGCCGGGTGATCGACATTCCCGGCTTCGGCGCCCACGGCTCCTACCTGGCCTACCTGATCCCCGGCATCGTGGCCATGAACGCCATGAACGGCAACATGTGGGCCGGCATGAACGCCATGGAGGAGATCGACCGGGGCACGCTGAACCGGTTCCTGGTCTCGCCCGCCCGCCGGGTCGCGCTGATGAACGCGAACGTGGCCGAGCAGGCGGTGACCACCACCATCCAGACCATCATCATCCTGGCCCTGGGCCTGGCCGGCGGCGCCCGCTACCCGGGAGGCGTGCTGGGCGCGGTCATCGTGGGCGTGGCCTCGATCCTGATCGGCAACGTGTTCGGGGCGCTGTCCAACACGGTGGGCATGCTGGTCCGCCAGCGCGAGGCGGTCATCGGCATCAACGTGTTCTTCATGCTCCCGCTGACCTTCCTGTCCTCGGCGTTCCTGCCCGCCACCCTGATGCCCGGCTGGATGCAGGGCATCGCCCGCTGCAACCCGCTCAACTGGGCCGTCCAGGCCGGCCGGGACGCGCTGGCCGCGTCCACTGACTGGTCCGCGGTGGGGATCCGCCTCGGTGGCCTGCTGGCCCTGGCCGTGGTGTGCGTGACGATCTCGGTGGCCACCTTCCGCTCCTACCAGAAGAGCGTGTGACCAGCTGACGGGGGCCGCCCCGGTCTCCCGCCGACGCGGGGGACCGGGGCGCTACCGTGAGCACCATGCGCTTCGCGATCTCCCTCCCGCAGCACTATCCGGACGGCTCCTTCGACCCGGCCGCGTTCGCCGCCTACGTGCTGCGCGCCGAGGAGCTGGGCTTCGAGAGCGCCTGGGCCATGGACCAGACCTTCGGCCGGGCGCCCCGGCTCAACGCCATCGAGACGATGACGTTCGCGGCCGCCTGCGCTGCTCCGCCTTCGACCTCCGGTCGGGGCGGGCTCCGGCTGGGCTGCTCGGTCTGGATCAGCCCGCTGCACCAGCCGGCCCAGCTGGCCAAGAGCCTGTCCACCCTGGACCAGCTCAGCCGGGGCCGGCTGGAGATCGGGTTCGGCAGCGGCGGCCAGTACCGGCAGTTCCCCGCGTTCGGCATGACCGGGGACCATCTGATCTCCCGGTTCACCGAGGGCATCGAGATCATGCGGGCGCTCTGGACCCAGCCCGAGGTCACCTTCGACGGGCAGTTCTACCAGCTGCGCGAGGCCACCATGGAACCGAAGCCGGTGCAGAAGCCCACCCCGCCGATCTGGCTCGGCGGCGCCGCGGCCCCGGCCGTGCGCCGGGCGGCCCGGCTCGGCGACGGGTTCTTCGGGGCCGGGTCCAGCACCACGGCGGCGTTCGCCGAGCAGGTCACGGTGCTGCGCCAGGCCCTCACCGAGCAGGGCCGCGATCCGGCCTCCTTCCCGGTGGCCAAGCGGATCTACATCGGCATCGACGACGACGCCGAGCGGGCCCGCACCCGGATGGCCGCAGGTCTGGCCGAGGTCTACGGACCGGCGTTCGGCGCCACGCTGATGCCGGTCACCGTGACCGGCCCGGCCCAGGACTGCGTGCGCGGCGTCCAGGCGGTGGCCGACGCCGGCGCCGAGCTGATCCTGCTCACCGCCCTGTTCGACGAGACCGCTCAGCTGGAACGCCTCGCCGCCGAGGTCACCCCCCACATCACCCGTCGCTGAACGGCGGCCGGTCCGCGGTCCGGCTCACCACCAGCAGCCCGGCCAGCACGCCGTCCTGGGTGGTCATGGGCAGGGCCAGGAAGTCGGCGTGGGCGCCCAGCGCCTGCCGGGCCGCGGGCCGGGCCCGCTCCAGGGTGGTGGGATCGGGCCGGCTGAACCGGACCGGCTGCCGGCTGGCCGCACACCGCGTGTAGGGGGAGGCGGCCGTGAACGCGACCACCTCCCCGGCCGGGAACGCGCCGGGGGCGACCAGGCCGGGCGGGCCCGCGAACCGGCTGCCCAGCCGGCGGGCGATGGCCTGCGGTCCGGAGTCAGGGTCAGGATCGGAGCCGGGGCCGGCTTCCGCGCTGGCGCCGGCCGCCGCGCTGGCCAGGTGCCGTTCGAGCACGAACACGGCCGCGCCGTCGGCGAACCGGGGTACGGCGATGCCGAGGACATCGTCGGTGATGTCGCTCAGGTCGACGCCGTCGGCCGGCCAGAAGCCGCCGCCCGGCGCCTTGCTACCCAGGGATGGCTGCGGTCCAGCCGTCACCCTGGCCCCTCCGGTACCTGCACTCGGACTCCTGGCCGCGATATCAGCCTCACCCCGATTGGGACATACCAACAATAATGACAAATGCCGGTGTGCTTCGATGCAAATCAGCAATCCGGCCGCACTGATAATGGACGACGGGACGCATCGCGGACTTTCCCGGATACGATTGTCGGCGGCGCGGTCAGAATTACCATCTGACGTGCTGTAACGCTGACAGCTCAGGTGCAGCACGGTCCGATTTAGGTGTTCTGGCAGGAACCGCGGCCTGTCGCGTAAACCGCAGTTATGGCGTCTCATCAGGAGTTGTTCGTGACCGACGACCGTCCCGCCCGTGACGTTCCGCCTTCGTCGAAGATCGACACCACGGTGCCGCATTCGGCCCGGATCTGGAACTACTGGCTCGGCGGCAAGGATCACTACCCGGTGGACCGGGCCGCGGGCGACAAATACCGCGAGACTTATCCCGGCATCGTCGACACGGCCCGCGCGGTCCGTTACTTCATGGCCCGGACCGTCCGCTACCTGGCCGCCGAGGCCGGGGTCCGGCAGTTTCTCGACGTCGGGACCGGTCTGCCCGCGGTCGACAACACCCACGAGATCGCCCAGCGGGTCGCGCCCGAGAGCCGGATCGTCTACGTCGACAACGACCCCCTGGTGCTGGCCCACGCCCGCGCCCTGCTGTCCAGCCGCCCCGAGGGCGCCTGCGCCTACGTCGACGCGGACATGCGGGAGCCCGGCCAGATCCTGGCCGCGGCGGCCGGCACCCTGGACCTGGACCAGCCGGTGGCGCTGCTGCTGATGGGCGTGCTCGGCCACGTCAGCAGCTACGCCGACGCCCAGGCGGTGGTGGACGGGCTGCTGGCGGCGTTCCCGCCCGGCAGCTACCTGGCCCTGGCCGACAGCGTCCGGACCGGCGGCGCGCACATCGAGGCCGGCGAGAACTATGCCGACACCGGGGCCGTGCCCTACCAGTTGCGCAGCCCGGCCGAGATCGCCGGTTTCTTCCACGGCCTCGACCTGGTCGAGCCGGGCGTGGTTCCGGTGCACGAGTGGCACCCGGACCCGGCCCCGTTCCCGGCCGTGCCCGTGGACACCCTGGGCGGGGTCGGCCGCAAACCCGCTCCACCGGGAACGCCGTGACCGCGGACGCCGCCGGGGAGAACGGCCAGTGGCTCGGCACCAGCCTGGACCTGACCGACATCGCCGGGCTGCTGCTCGACATCGCCGTGCCCCGCTACGGGGTGGGCGGGGCCGTGTTCGTACTGGAGCGCCTGGTGGCCGGCCAGAACGACCCGGGCGGCCAGCTGGTGGTGCGCCGCCTGGCCAACCGGTTCCGGCGCGAGGACGGCCAGCTGGGTGAGGCCGCGCTGCCCCCCGGCGAACTGCTCGCGTTCACCGCCGACTCGCACTACGGACGGTGCCTGTCCGGCGCGGGCCCGCAGCGGTTCACCGAGATGGACCGCACGGTGCTGGACCGGATCCGGCCCGGTGGCCGCGAGGTGCTGAGCCGCCAGGCATGCTTCCTGGCCGTGCCGCTGACCGCGCACGGCACCGTGGTCGGCGCGCTGGTGGTGTCCCGGGCCGACCGCTCCGACCCGGCCTACTCCGACGCCGAGGTGGCCGCGATCGCGGACCTGGCCGCCCGGGCCGGCGCCAGCGTGGCCGACGCCGCCGAGTTCGCCCGCCGCCGCCGGGACGGCGAGGCCCTGCGCCGTGGCCTGGCCCCGGCTGCCCCGCCGGTCCCGGACCACGTCGAGGTGGCCTGGCGGTCACTGCCGGCCCCGGGTCACCTGGTTGGCGGCGACTGGTGGGACATCGTCGCCCTGCCCGGCGGCCGGACCGGCCTGGTGGTCGGGGACGTGATGGGGCACGGGCTCACCGCCGCCATGCTGCTGGCCCAGCTCCGCGCGGCCGCGCACACCCTGGCCGACCTGGACCTGGAACCGGCCGAGCTGATGGCGCGGCTGGACCGCAGCGCCGCCGCGTTGCCCGGCGGCACGTGTGCCACCTGCGTCTACGCGGTGGTCGACCCGGCCGAAGGCTCCTGCACGATGTCCCTGGCCGGCCACTTGTCGCCGGTGCTGGCGCTGCCGGACGGCCGCACCCACCTGCCCGCCCTGCCCGCCGGGCTGCCGGTCGGGCTGGGCATCGGCCAGTTCGGCCAGGCCCGGATCAAGCTGGCCCCCGGCGCGGTGCTGGCCCTGTACACCGACGGCCTGGTCGAGAGCCGGACCCGGTCCTTCACCAAGGGTGTGCTGGCCCTGCGCTCGGCGATCTCCGGTGAGCACGGGGACCTGGCCGGCACCTGCGACACGCTGATCGAGTCGCTGCGGCACCAGGAGGACGACGTCACCGTGCTGCTGGCCCGCATCCCGCCTGGCTGCCCAGGCTGAGACGCGGGCCAGTCCGCTCCGGCCATGCCGGGGGTCCCGAGGTCAGGACTTCGGCATCAGGACGGTGTCGATGATGTACACGGTGGCGTTGGCGGTCTGCACGTTGCCGCACACGACCTTGGCGCCGTTGACGGTGAAGCTGGTCCCGGACCCGGCCGGGGTCACGGTGCCGCCCTCCAGCGTCTTGATCGGCTTACCCGAAGACAGGTCGGCCGGGGTCATCCGGCCGGAGGCGACGTGGTAAGTCAGGATCTTGGTCAGTTCGGCCTTGTTGGCCAGCACCTTGTTCAGCGTGGCCGCCGGGATCTTGGCGAAGGCCGAGTTGGCCGGGGCGAACACCGTGATGCCCTTGGCCGAGTTCAGCGTGTCGACCAGGCCGGCCTTCTTGACCGCGGTCACCAGCGTGGACAGCACCGGGTTGGCCGAGGCGGCGGTGGCCACCGGGGCGGTGGACATGCCGGTGAAGCTGCCCGCCCCGGACTTGGGCACCGACGCGCAGCCGGAGCCGAAGTTCATGGCGGTCGTCCCGGAGCCGGACGGCATCGATGAGGCCATCGACGACGAGCTCGACGGCATCGATGACGACGACGCCTTGGCCGGCGACGAGGACGACGCCGACGTGCCGCTGGAGCCGCTGCTGCAGGCGGCGGTGCCCACCGCCAGCGCGGCGGCGGCGACGGGGATGGCCAGGATGCGGGTCTTGTTCATGAGATCTCCTCTTTTTCGGTTCTTTTTGTCTTCTTCGGGTGCGAACGGGGACGTTCCACGAGCGGCCGCCGTCAGGTGACGGTGACCACCGTGGAGTCCCAGCCGCTGGCGCCATTGGGGAAGGGCTGCGCACGCCGGGACGGCTGGGTCGCTCCCGTGCCGTCGGTCGCGCGGGCCTGCAGCGTGTGCAGGCCGGGACGGGCGTCCCAGGCCCACACCCACTGTCGCCAGGTATCGATGCCGTCGGCGGCGGCCAGCCGGGCCTGGTGCCAGGGGCCGCCGTCGACGTTGACTTCCACCGCTTCGATGCCGCGGTGCTGGGCCCAGGCCACCCCGGCCACGGCCACCTGGCCCGCTTTGACCTGGGACAGCGGCTGGGGCACGTCGATGCGGGATTCGGTTTTGATCGGCGCCTGGGCCGCGTAGCCGCGCTGGGTCCAGTACGCCTTCTTGGCCGCGTAGGTGGTGACCTCCAGGTGGGTGACCCACTTGGTCGCGGACACGTAGCCGTAGAGGCCGGGCACCACCATCCGGGCCGGGAACCCGTGCTTGATCGGCAGCGGCTGGCCGTTCATGCCCACGGCCAGCAGCGCGGTCCGGCCGTCCATGATCGCCGCCACCGGGGTCGAGATCGTCATGCCGTCGGTCGAGGTGCTGAGTACCTGGTCGGCCCCGCGCTTGATCCCGGCCCGGCGCAGCAGGGCGGGCAGGCTGGCCCCGAGCCAGCGGGCGTTGCCCACGTAGGGTCCGCCGACCTCGTTGGACACGCACGTCAGGGTGATGTCGGCCTCGGTCAGCGGCTGGTCGAGCAACTCGGCGAAGCTGAACTCGATCTCCCGCTCGACCATGCCGCCGATGGACAGCTTCCAGTCCGCCGGCGACACCTGGGGTAGCACCAGGTCGGTGTCGACCCGGTAGAAGCTGGCGTTCGGCGTGTAGAACGAGCTCAGTCCCGGGATCTTCAGTTCGGCCCCGGCCGGCGCCCGCCCGGCCGCCCGGGCCGGAGCGGGCAGCCGTACCTTGGCCCGCGACCCGGCCGCGCTGAACCGCCGCAACAGCACGTCCCCGGCCCCGTAGCTGGCCGCGGCCACGACGGCCGCCCCGGCCCCGGCGATCAGGAACGTCCGCCGCCCCGACCCGGAGCCCGGCCCCGGGCCGGGCTCGTTCCCGGGCTCGCCGCCCAACCCGGGCTGGCCGCTCAGCCCCGGCTCGTCACCCGGCGGCTCCCGGCCAGGCCCGTCCGGGCCAGCGGCACCTTGCGGTTCCTTGATCCCCAGAGACCCCGTAGACCCCTGCGACCCCGCAGAACCAGCCGACCCCACCGGCTCCACAGCACCCGGTGTCGCCACCAGGCTCAGCGCCTCCGGTTGCGGCCGGCGCATGGTGATCTTCCCATCGCGCGCCGTACGGACCAGAATGACCAGGGTGATCATGGCTGCCGCGACCCCGACCAGGGTCGGTGCCACGTCGGCCGCGCCCGCATCGGGCCTGCTCAGCGCGGCGCCCACGCCCAGCGCCCCGAAGACCGCCATCCCGCCCAGGCCCGCCGCCAGCCACCGCCGGCCCAGCACCCCGACCACCGCCGCGAACAGGGCCAGCAGGACCAGGATGCCGGTGATCAGCACGGTCTTGTCGTGCGTGCCGAAGTGCACGATCGCGAAGTCCTTGACCGGGATCGGAGTCATGTCGATGGCTACCTCGCCGACCGCCACCACCGGGCTGCCGAGCGGGCCGGTGATCGCGGAGATCAGCTCGGCCACCCCCAGCGCCACCGCGGCCGCCAGCAACCCGCACAGCGCCCCGGTCAGCGCACTGGCCAGCCGGTGGCGCAGTGTCGCCAGCAGACTCCTTTTTGTCATCACGGCTAGTCATTCGGACCCAGGAGCACTTCGGATTGGCCGAAAATTCGCACCAATCCGCCCACCCGTCCGCTCCGAATGACTGGCATGGATGCACCCCGCATGCGGTCACCTCAGCCAGGTCCTGGCCCCGAGGAGGGGAGGGGCCAGACCCTGGAGGGACTCCTGTCGCAGGTGGCGCGCGGCGATCACGCCGCGTTCGAGGCCGTCTACGACGAACTGAGTGCTCCGGTCTTCGGGCTGATCAAGAAAGTGCTCCGGGACCCGGCGCAGTCGGAAGAGGTTGCCCAGGAGGTACTGCTCGAGGTGTGGCGTACGGCGTCGCGGTTCGACGCCAGTAAGGGTGGCGCGGTGGCCTGGGCTTTGACCATGGCCCACCGCCGCGCCGTGGACCGGGTTCGGAGCGAGACTTCCGCGACTCAGCGGGAGCAGAAGTTCGCTCCGGACCCGGTCACCGGGCCCGACGATGTGGCCGAAGCGGTCGAAGCCAGCCTGGACGGCCAACGGGTCCGCCGCTGCCTGGACGGCCTGACTGAACTGCAAGGCGAGGCGGTCCGCCTGGCCTACTACGGGGGGTACACGTATCCGCAGGTTGCGAAGCTGCTCGGGGTAGCCCTGGGCACCGTCAAGACCAGGATCCGCGACGGGCTGATCCGGATGCGTGACTGCATGGAGGTGAGCTGGTGAGGCTGCAGCACGATGACCTGCACACCCTGACGGGCAGCTACGCGGTGGACGCGCTGCCCGCCGAAGAGCGGGATGAGTTCGAGCGGCACCTGACCCACTGCGGGTCCTGCACCGCCGAGGTCCGTGGCCTGCGCGAGACCGCGTCCCGGCTGGCCCTGACCACCGCCGAGCGGCCGCCCGCCGCCATGCGGGACCGGGTCCTGGCCGCGGCCGAGCGGACCCGCCAGCTCCCGCCGATCACCGAGAACCGGCCGGCCCGCAGCGGGCCCCGGGCCATCCGGTCGGCCCGGTCGGCCCGGCGCGCCCGCCGGTCCTACGCGCCGCACAACGCCTGGATCCCGCGGATCGCGGTCGGGGTGGCGGCGGCCGCGGTGGCGGTGGCCGGGGTGTTCGGCATCAACCAGCACAACACCCAGCAGCGGCTGAGCGCCATCGAGAACCAGCTCACCGCGGCCCGGGCCCATAACTCGCAGATCGACTCGGTGCTGGCCGCCAACGACCTGCACCTGGTCAGCAGCAAGACCTCGGCGGGCGGGTCGGTGTCCGCGATCCTCTCGGTCAGCCAGGCCAAGCTGGTCGTGGTCACCTCGGGGCTGCCCGCACTGTCCGCGGGCCAGGTCTACGAGCTGTGGCTGCTCGGCCCGGACAACCTGGCCAAGCCGTCCGGCCTGCTGACCGCGGGCGCGCACGGCCGCACGGTCCCGGTCGTCGCCTCCGGCTACGTCCACGGTTACTCGCTCGGCGTCACCGTCGAACCGGCCGGCGGGACCCTGAAGCCCACCACCAAGCCGATCCTGGCCATGCCGCTGTCGACCTGACCCGGGTCCGTGACGTTTTCTGCCGGCCTGGCCGCTTAACCAAGAGCCAGGCCAGCACGTGGCCAGCAGTTCTGGGGGTGATTACTTTGGTGCCCGCATCCGGCACTGACCAACGATTCGTCGCCGTCATCGGCGGGGGCGTGAGCGGCCTCACCGCCGCCTACGTCCTGGCCCGGTCCGGCCACCACGTGACCTTGTACGAGGCCGATGACCGGCTGGGTGGGCACGCCCACACCCACGAGGTCACCGGGCCGGACGGCCTGGTCCACGGGGTCGACTCCGGCTTCATCGTCTACAACGAGCGCACCTACCCGCTGCTGACCCGGCTGCTGGCCGAGCTGGACGTGCCCGGCCAGGACTCCGAGATGAGCATGTCCGTCCGCTGCGAGGGATGCGGCCTGCAGTACGCGGGTCACCGCGGCCCGCGCGGCCTGCTGCCCGGGCTGACCCGCGGCCGGGCCCGCTACACCAAGCTGCTCACCGAGGTCCCCGCCTTCCACCTGCGGGCCCGGGAACTGCTCGACGCCGGCGGCCGGGACGACGACATGACCCTGGGCCAGTTCCTGGCCGAGGGGGACTTTTCCGCCTACTTCCGCAGTCACTTCGCACTGCCCCTGGTGGCCGCGGTGTGGTCGTGCCCGCCCGGGACCGCCCTGCACTACCCGGCCCGGTACCTGTTCGAGTTCCTGCGCAACCACGGCATGCTGTCGGTGCACGGCTCGCCGACCTGGAAGACCGTCACCGGCGGCTCCCAGCGTTACGTGCGCGAGATCGCCCGCCGGCTGGCGGCCGTCCAGACCTCGGCGCCGGCCCGGGCCGTGCACCGGTTCCCGGACGGGGCCGCCGTCCGCGACGGTGACGGCCGCACCGCCGCGTTCGACCACGTGGTCATCGCCACCCACGCCGACCAGGCCCTCAGCCTGCTGGCCCATCCCACCCCGGTCGAGGAGAAGGTGCTGGGCGCGTTTCCGTACGCCGCCAACCCGGCCCTGCTGCACACCGACCGCCGGCTCCTGCCGCGCCGTTCCGGGGTCCGCGCCTCCTGGAACTACCAGCTCAGCGACTGCGACGGCCCGCAGCAGCGGACCCGGATCAGCTACCACCTGAACCGGCTGCAGCGGCTGGACGCCGCCGAGGACTACATCGTCACCCTGGGCGGCGAGGGGGCCGTGGCCGACGAGCGGGTGCTGGACCGGATGGACTACACGCACCCGGTCTACACCCCGGAGTCCCTGGCCGCCCAGCGCCGGCTGCCCGAGCTCAACTCGCCGTCGGTGGTGTTCGCGGGGGCCTACCACGGCTGGGGTTTCCACGAGGACGGCTGCCGTTCCGGCGTCGAGGCCGCCCGCGCCCTGGGGGTGCACTGGTGA
>CAWHFP010000004.1:0-24228 GCA_963828445.1 uncultured Actinomycetes bacterium | reverse complement strand
CCCGCAACAACGCCCACGACGCCCACCACCACCTCTGGGACATCGACCGCATCCTCCGCGCCCAGTAGCCCCCCGGCGAGGAGGCCCGGGGACTGCAGGCTGGCCAGAACCTCGGTGACGTAGGCGGCCATGGCGGCTGGGAGGTCGGTGGGGTACTTCTCGGCGGCGGCCGCACTGACCTGGGTCAAGATGGTGGCGCTGGCCCGGGCGGCCGCCAGCAGGGCCGCGGGGTCGAGGGTGGCCACGGTGGCTTCGATGCCGGGCGGCAGGTGCTCCGGGTCCTGGTCGAGCACCTGGGACAGGCCGTGCCAGGGATAGGTCGCGCCGGTGGCCGCGGCCCACAGGGCCCAGATCTGGTCGCGGGCCTCACCCAGCCGGGCCTGCGCCTCCCACCGCGAGCCGCGCCGGAGGTATTTGGCCAGGTCGATCAGGGCACACCAGCCGAAGAAGGCCCACTCCCGGACCTGCTCGCCCGTGGCCACCAGGGCCGAGGGGTTCTCGTCGCCGGCCGCCAGCACCTCGGCGGTCAGCGCACCGTCGGCCTGGTAGACGGCCAGGAAGTCGGGGGCGGCGTCGCCGCGCCGGATCTCGGCTTCGGCGACCACGGCCAGGTCGAGCTGGGGGCCGTCGGAGAACTGGGCGAACACCCGCCGTGCGAACCGGTCGCCCCGGCTGATCGAGTGCCGCAGCACGTCCACCACCGGGCCCAGCTTCGGCAGCTCGGCCACCACGGCGGCTTCGGCCGCCAGCACCTCGGCCGCGCCGGCCCGCCCGCGCTCGGCGGCGATCCCCAGGGCGGCGTCAATGTCGGACAGCGCGTCACCCGCGCCCCGGCCCAATGAGCAGCCCACGTTGAGCGACGTCACCCCGGCCGCGGCCGCCGAAAACTCCAGCAGCCCGGCCAGCACGCGCCGTTGCCCAGCCAATTCAGCAGGCAGCGAGTCCACCCACGCCATGCCGCTGACGGGTGCCGCAAAAGTCATCCGCCCAGGCTAGCCCGGCTGCCCGGCCGGAGGATCGTCTTGACCTGGAGCAACTCCGCCTCACCGGCCAGGAGCAGGCCAGCTGACCGGGCAGGAACCAGCTGGCTAGCCGCCCAGTTGCAGGCGTTTCATCAGATCATCGAAGGTCACACCGTAGGTCTCGACGATCTCCACCTGCCCGTCGTGGAGGGCGAAGACGGCGTGGTCGGTGTACACCCGGCTGACGCAGCCCACCCCGGTCAGCGGGTACGTGCAGGCCGAGACCAGTTTCGGGCTGCCGTCCCGGGCGAACAGGCTCATCATCACGTAGACGTCGCGGGCCCCGATGGCCAGGTCCATGGCCCCGCCGACGGCCGGGATGGCGCCGGGTTCGCCGGTGCTCCAGTTGGCCAGGTCACCCCCGGCCGACACCTGGAACGCGCCCAGCACGCAGACGTCGAGGTGGCCGCCGCGCATCATCGCGAACGAATCGGCGTGATGAAAGTAGCTGCACCCCAGCGTCTCGGTGACCGGCACCTTGCCCGCGTTGATCAGGTCGGGGTCGATCTCGTCGTCGTGCGCGGCCCGGCCCATGCCGAGCATCCCGTTCTCGGTGTGCAGGATGATGCCACGGTCCGCGGGCAGGTAGTCGGCCACCGTGGTGGGCTGGCCGATGCCGAGGTTGACGTAGGCGCCGGGCGGGATGTCGGCCGCCACCCGGGCCGCGATCTCGCGGCGGTCCAGCGGCTCCCGATCCAGGTTCTCCACGCTCACGCGGGCACCCCCACCGGCAGAGCCACCACCCGGTCCACGAAGATGCCGGGGGTCACCACCGCTTCCGGATCAAGCTGGCCGGCGTCGACGACCTCGTCCACCTGCACCACGGTCAGCGCGGCCGCGGTCGCCATGACCGGCCCGAAGTTGCGGGCCGTCTTGCGGTAGACCAGGTTGCCGAGGGTGTCGGCCTGGTGCGCCTTGACCAGTGCGACATCGCCCTGGATGGGGTATTCGAGCAGGTACTCGCGACCGTCGATGACCCGGTGCTCCTTGCCCTCGGCCAGCGGGGTGCCGACCCCGGTCGGGCAGTAGAACGCGCCGATGCCGGCGCCGGCCGCCCGCATCCGCTCGGCCAGGTTGCCCTGGGGGACCAGCTCGAGCTCGATCCGGCCCGACCGGTACAGCTCGTCGAACACCCAGCTGTCGGACTGCCGCGGGAACGAGCAGATGATCTTGCGGACCTGCCCGGTGGCCAGCAGCGCGGCCAGGCCGGTGTCGCCGTTGCCGGCGTTGTTGTTGACCACGGTCAGATCGCGCACCCCGGACCGGCGCAACGCGTCGATCAGCTCGATCGGCTGCCCGGCGCTGCCGAACCCGCCGATGAGGACGGTCGCGCCGTCCCGGATGCCCGCCACCGCCGCATCGGTGTCGGGCACGATCGCCGCCGCGCTCATTGCGCGGCTGCGATGTCCGACGGGTGCTGGGACAGCGGGGTGACCTCGACGGTCATGTACGGGAACAGCGGCAGGTTCCACAAGATGTCGTGCAGCTCCTCGTGACTGTCCACGTCGAAGATGCTCAGGTTGGCGAACTGGCCGACCAGCCGCCAGATGTGCGGCCACTTGCCCGCCCGCTGCAGGTCGTGGCTGTAGGCCTTCTCCCTAGCCAGGATGTCGGCGCGGACGTCGGGGTCCAGGTCGGGTGGGAGGTCGACGTCCATCGTCACCGCGAAGAGCATGGCGGGTACGGCTCCTTTCCAGCACGTCCGGCAACGGCAGGCCCGGCACACCCACGGGCATGCCGGGCTCAGACAACCCTAATCAGGCCGGGTCGAGCACGTAGTCATACTCCACGTCGACGCCGTGGCCGTCAGCCGCGGGCTTCGGGTCCAGCATCAGTTCCGGCTTGACCGCCGGGGCGATGTCGTCATCGCCCCGCGGGTCGCCGGGGAAGTACAGCTGCGTCGTGATCAGCTGGTACCCCGGGGCCGACACTTTCATGTGCAAATGTGCCGGTCGCCACGCGTGCCAGTGGGCCGCCCGGATCAGCGCGCCGGTCGCCCCGTCGGTCGGGATCTGGTACGGCGCGGGCTGAATGGTGTGGATGCGGAACCGGCCGTCGGGGTCGGCGGTGATGCGGCCGCGCAGGTTCCACTCGGGGATGCCCGGTGCGAACTGGGCGTAGTAGCCCTCGTCGTCGCAGTGCCAGATGTCCACCTCGGCCCCGTCCAGCGGCGTACCGTCCACCGCGCGGACCTGGCCGTGGAACACCAGCGGGGTGCCCTGCTCGCCGTCCTGCATGGGCAGGGTGGCCTCGGCGCCGAACTCCGGTGCCCCCGGGGCGTAGAACGGCCCCTCGATCGTGCCCTTGCTGCCCACGCGGGACTCGCTGGCCACCTCCTCCACCACATGCTCGACGAACACGTCCAGGAACAGCGGCCACTCGCCGTCCGCGCCGACCTGGATCAGCCAGGCCTTGAGCGCGTCGTACTCGGGGTAGGTGACGTCGTACTTGCGGATGATGCCGTGCACCGCTTCCAGCAGCTCACGGGCCAGCAGGCTGACCCGCTCGGGCGAGGTGTCGGTGGCCCCGGCCTTGTCGGTCCGGAAGCGCTCGGTGGCGGCGGCGCCGGTGGCGGCGGCGGTCGCCTTCTCTTCGGTGCTGGTCATGACAGCTTCCCTTCGTTGGTAGTCAGTCGGTGCGGTAGTGCGCGAGCTTGTCTTCGTCGATCTCGGCGCCCAGGCCGGGGGCCTCACCGACCCGCAGCGTGCCGTCCCGGATCTGCAGCGGCTCGGCCAGCAGGTCGTCGCTCATGTCCAGGAAGTTGGACAGCTCACCCGCCCGGCGCGTGGTCGCCTCGAACGCGGCCCCGAAGGCCAGGCTGCACAGCGACCCGAGCTGGCCGTCGATCTGGTTGCCCAGCACCACGTCGGCCCCGAGCCCCTCGCACTGGGCCAGGATGCGGTGCGAGCCGGTGAAGCCGGTGCGCGCGGTCTTGATGCTGACCCCGGTGGCCGACCCGCCCAGCAGTTCGCGGGTCACGTCCCCGGCGGTGGGCACGCTTTCGTCGGCGAACATCGGGATCGGGCTCTGGGCCACCAGCCAGCGGCGGCCGAGCACGTCGTCGGCCGGGCACAGCTCCTCGGCGAACTGCAGGTCCAGGCCGGCCAGGGCCCGCAGCGCGCGCGCCGCCTCGGCCGCGGTCCAGCCCCGGTTGCCGTCGATGTACAGCTCGGCCTGGTCGCCGAGGGCCTCGCGGAGCGCCCGGCAGGCGGCCACGTCCAGGTCGATCGGCCGCCGGCCGACCTTGACCTTGAACGTGGTGATGCCGTACCGCTCACCGACGCGGGCGGCCTCGGCCACCATCTCGGCGGGCTCGGCGAACCCGACCATGTGCGCGACCCGCATCCGGTTGCCGTAGCCGCCCAGCAGTTCGGTGACCGGGAGCCCGCTGGCCTGGCCGATGATGTCCCAGACGGCCATGTCGATGGCGGCCTTGGCGGTGGGGTTGCCGACAGTGCGGTCGAGCCGGACCCGGATCTGCTCACGTTCGTAGGGGGACAGGCCGGTCACCTGCGGGGCGAACACGGTGCGGACGATGGCCAGGATCGACGCCTGGGTCTCCCCGTAGGTGTACGGCCGCGGCGGCGCCTCGGCCACTCCCACCAGGCCTTCGTCGGTGTGCACCCGGACCAGCACGTGCTCGGCCTCGGTGACCTCACCAGAGGCGAAGCGCAGCGGCTTGCGGTAGGGGATGGCGAACGGGATCGCCTCCACCTTGGTGATTTTCATGTCCCCCTGACCGATCCTCGCTCATGCCGGGGCCTGTGAAATACAAAAAGCTCGCGATTAAGACTCTCGGCGTCCTAATCGTCCTGATTGTGCTGGTCGCTGATGAGCGCTGCGGCCAGGGCCCGGACCCGGGCCACGGGCGGGGAGGTCTCGCCGGACCGGGTGGCCAGGGCCAGCTCGACCTCGCGGGCCGTCCCGGCCAGCGGCCGGTACGTCGCGCCGGTGATCCGCAGGTGCTGCACGGACGCGGGCACCAGGCCACCCCCAGGCCCGCGGCCACGAATGAGACCATCGTCGAGGTTTCCGCCACCTCGTGCCCGGTGGCCGGGACGAAGCCGCCCGCTGGCAGGCGTCCATGACCGCCTCGTACACCACCGAGCGGTGCTGGGACGGGTAGCTGATGAACGGATCGTCCCGCAGGTCCGACAGCTGGACCCGGTCCCGCCCGGCCAGCCCGTGGTGCTCGGGGAGTACGGCGATGAGCAGCTCACGCCGCAGCACCTGGACGTCGATGGCCGTGCTGTGCACCGGCGGCCGCAGCAGGCCCAGGTCCAGCGACCCGTCGGCCAGGGCGGTCACCTGATCGGGGGTCAGCATCTCGCCGTGGATGTCCAGCTCGATGCCGGGCAGGTCGGCGCGGAGCACCCGGACCAGCGACGGCAGCAGATCGTAGGTGGCCGAGCCGGTGAACCCGATCGCGATCCTGCCCAGCATCCCGTCGGCCACGTCGGCGGCCTCGGCGACCGCGTCGTCGACCTCGGCCAGGATGGCCCGGGCCCGGACCAGGAAGCGTTCCCCGGCCGCGGTGAGCTCCACCTTGCGGGTGGTGCGGTGGAACAGCACCACCCCCATCTCCGCCTCCAGCGCCCGGATCTGCTGGGACAGCGGAGGCTGAGCCATCCGCAGCCGCTGCGCGGCCCGGCCGAAGTGCGCCTCCTCGGCCACGGCCACGAAATACTGGATCCGGCGGAGTTCTATCGCCGCAGGTTAACCCGTTTACCATCGAAGGTCGCGGGTACGCGTCCGAAGTAGTAACGCGTTCTCGCGTATCGAGGTGATTGACATGCCGTGGTGGGAGACAGTCCTCTTTCTCATCGCCGTGGCCGTGGCCATCTACGGCTTCCTGTCCATGGTCGGCGTTAACAAGCGGTGGCTGACCCGGGGGCACAACCGCCGGGCCGAGGATCTGTACGACGACTACGCCGACTCGCCGAAGAAGCAGAAGCAGTACGCCCGCGAGCACGGTGGCACCTGGAGCGACCACCGCTAGAGCCCCTGTGGCCTGGCATGATGGGCCCGGTGACCGATCGCTCCGAGCGCCCCTGGGGTGCCTACACCGTCCTGGCCGAGGCCGGTGACTTCAAGGTGAAGACCATCGAGGTCCAGCCGGGCCACCGGCTGAGCTACCAGCAGCATCAGCGGCGTTCGGAGCACTGGTTCGTGGTCAGCGGGGGAGGGGTGGTCACCCTCGACGGCCGCGATCGTCAGGTCCAGCGGGGTGACAGCGTCGACGTCCCGGTCGGGGTGGCCCACCGGGTCCGCAGCACCGGGCCCGGGCCGCTGGTGTTCGTGGAGGTCCAGCACGGCGACTACTTCGGTGAGGACGACATCGTCCGCCTGGACGACGACTACGGTCGCTCGTAACGTCAGCGTGCCGGGCCGGACCGGGCCGCCCCAACCGGCCTGGACTGCCCAGCCTGAACAGACCTGGAGGCGATCATGACGGAACCGGCCACGGTGGCAAGCGGCTTCGCGTTCCTGGAGGCTCCGCGCTGGCGGGACGGCCGCATCTGGTTCTCCGACTTCTACACCTACCGGGTGCTGTCGGCCCGGGAAGACGGCTCGGACCTGCGCACCGAGGCTGAGGTGCCCGGGCAGCCGGCCGGCCTGGGCTGGCTGCCGGACGGGCGCCTGCTGGTGGTGTCCATGCGCGATCGCCGGGTCCTGCGCCGGGAAGCCGACGGCACCCTGGTCACCCACGCTGACCTGAGTGCCCACGCCACCGGGCACGCCAACGACATGGTGGTCGACGGCCAGGGCCGGGCCTACGTGGGCAACTTCGGGTTCGACCTGATGAGCGGCTCGCCGCTGGAGACCGCGTCCCTGCACCGGGTCGATCCGGACGGCACCGTGACCGAGGTCGCGGACGACCTGTGGTTCCCGAACGGCGCCGTGATCACCAGCGGCAACGTGCTGGTGGTGAACGAGACGTTCGGCAACCGGATCACCGCCTTCGACCTGACCGACGACGGCCGGCTGATCAACCGCCGCCTGTGGGCCGAGTTCGCCCCGCTCCCGTCCGAGCGCCCGATGGACAAGGTGCTGGCCGAGACCAAGGTGGCCCCGGACGGCTGCTGTCTCGACGCCGACGGCGAGCTGTGGGTTGCCGACGGCGTGGGCGACCGGGTGATCCGGGTCCGCGACGGCGGCGAGATCACCGACGAGTTCCGGCCCGGGTCGCCGGTCTACGCCTGCGCCCTCGGCGGCGCCGACGGGCGGACGCTGTTCGCCTGTGCCGCGCCCGACTTCTTCGAAGAGGCCCGCAAGGCCGCCCGCGAGGGCCGCCTGCTCGCCACCCGCGTCACCGTCCCCGCCGCCTGAGCTGACCCGCCCCCTGAACCGAGCCGCCGCTCAGGACAGGGGCCGCCCCTTGGCCTGCTGGCCGGCGTCGGCGGCCGCGGCGACCACCGCGTTCTCGCCGAACCCGACCCCGATGACCTGGTCCTTACGGCGTTCCTGGGCGTGGGCCAGGTCGATGAGCACCTGGAAGTCGGCGTTGGTCGGTTCATCGACCATCGGCAGGGCCCGCGGGTACAGCCTGCGGGCCAGCACCGGGTTCAGTTCGGCCGCGTAGATGGACACCTTGGCCAGCAGCAACAGGATGGCCACGATGCCGATGACCCCGCCGAACGTGCCGTAGGTGCCCCTGGCGTTGGCGAGCTGGTGGGTGAGCAGCCCGGTCCCCACCGTGAGCAGCGCGGTGAACCCGATCGAGCCCAGGATGGAGCCCGGGATCAGCCCGCGCGGGCCCACCACCTTGGGGGTGAGCACGTAGAAGGCGCCGAAGTAGAGCACGAAGTTCACCACCAGCAGCCCGGCCAGCACCGGCACCCTGATCGCGTAGTTGGACGTGCCGCCGGTGGCGTAGGTGCTGAGCGCGGCGTTGACCAGGAACGTGCCGCCGATGATGACCAGCCCGGCCAGGCTGCGCCCGAGCCGGGGGACGAAGCCGGTGAACCTGGTCTGGGGCACGTTCCAGACCGTGGCCATGGCCTGCTGCGCCGACTGGGTCACCCCCTGCGCGCCGTAGATCAGGCCGAGCAGGCCGATGACCAGGCCGAACGTGCTGCCGTGCAACTGGCTGCCGCTGGTCGGGCTGAACTGCTCTCCCACCACCGGGAACTTGTGCAGCGTGGTGAGCACGGTGGTACCGAGGGACTTCTGGCCCACGAAACCGAAGATCGTGATGACCACCAGCAGCAGCGGGAAGATGGCGGTGAACCCGTACCAGGCCAGCGCCAGCACCTGAAGGTTGGCGTTGTCGTCCCCGAATTTCTTCACCACTGCGTACGGAACGCCGATCCGGCCCCGGCGCTGCCAGGCGTCCAGCGCTGCAATGATCTTCCGCAGTGGCTTCATGACCTGTGATTTTACGGATGCCCGGGCTGGGCGCCCGGTCGGCCCGCCGTGAGCCCTCGATCGGGTCGGCTGAATGGTCGTTCGGGGCGGGCAATCATCGGGGCTATTAGCCCGCGGCGGCAAGGCCCGAGTTTTGGTGCCACGGCGGCGGTCCGGCGCTAAACAGCAAATCCGTGAATCGGCCGGACCGGACCTCAGAAAGGACTCCGCGGCCGTTAGTGGGCAGCTTCGTACTCCTTGACCACGTTGGCGGGAATGCGGCCGCGCTCGTTGACCTGCATGCCGTGATCCTTGGCCCAGGTGCGGATGCTGGCCGTCTGCTGCCGGGCCCCGGCCGTGCGTGGCCGCCGGCGGCTGGTGCTGCTGGTCCCCGCCTTGCGGGCGTGGGCCACGAACGGCTCCAGACCCTCACGAATTTGCTGCGCGTGCTTGGCGCACACGTCTACTTCATAGGCGGTGCTGCCCAGGCTGAACTGCACCGTCTCGTCGGCGTCGACATTGCCCTCGTCCAGGTCACACAGCAGCATGACCTGTACCTTCTGCGCCATCTTGTCTCCTCTAGGAAAAGCTTCTCTGCCGAGAAGGCCGTCTTAATGGTCGGCAAAGCTGGCCCACCCGTATATGCGTTGGTATTTAACCACAACTAACCATCTTTACCACGCACATTGGTAAAAAGTTTTAGCGGCACGCAATTGCCTTAGCGCTAAAAGGGACAGGGCTGGCCCGGCCGGTCTGCGGCCGCGCCAGCCCTGGCGATTGATAAGAAGCTAGAAGTCGTCGTCGAAGGAAACGTCGCCCGTGACCCCGACCTGATAGGCCGACACGCGCCGCTCGAAGAAGTTCGACAGCTCCTGGACGTCCTGCAGGTCCATGAACCCGAGCGGGTTGGCCGACCCGTACATGGGCTCGATGCCGAGCTGAGCCAGCCGCCGGTCGGCCACGTGCTGCAGGTAGGACCGCATGTCGGCCAGGGACAGGCCGGCCACGCCCTGGTCGAGCAGGTCTGCGGCGAACTGGACTTCGCACTCGACCGCTTCGGCCAGCATCTGGCGGACCTGCTCGGTCAGCTTGTCGTCGAACAGCTCCGGCTCTTCCCGCCGCACGGTGTCGACCACCTCGAACGCGAACGCCATGTGCATGGACTCGTCCCGGAACACCCAGTTGGTGCCCGAGGCCAGCCCGTTGAGCAGGCCGCGGGACCGGAGGAAGTACACGTAGGCGAACGCGCCGTAGAAGAACAGCCCCTCGATGCAGGCCGCGAAGCAGATCAGGTTGAGCAGGAACGAGCGCCGGTCCTCGGCGGTGCGCAGCTCCTGCAGCCCGAAGACCGAGTCGATCCACTGGAAGCAGAACTGGGCCTTGCGGGCGATGGACGGAATGTTCTCCACCGCCGCGAACGCCTCGGCCCGCTCGGTCTCGTCTGGCACGTAGGTGTCCAGCAGCGTCAGGTAGAACTGCACGTGCACGGCTTCCTCGAACAGCTGCCGGGACAGGTACAGCCGCCCTTCGGGCGAGTTGACGTGCTGGTAGAGGTTCAGCACCAGGTTGTTGGACACGATCGTGTCCCCGGTGGCGAAGAAGGCCACCAGCCGGGAGACCAGGTGCCGCTCGGCCGGCGACAGCTTGGCCAGGTCGGCCAGGTCGGAGTGCAGGTCGACCTCTTCCACCGTCCAGGTGTTCTTGATCGCGTCCCGGAACCGGTCGTAGAACTGCGGGTAGCGCATGGGCCGCAGGGTCAGGTCCATGCCCGGGTCCAGCAGCAGCTGACGGTCCGTGCTCGTGGTGGTGGTCACTGGCAGGCCTCGCAGGTCTCGGGGTTTTCCAGGGAGCAGGCCACGGCCTCGTCGGCCGACACGGCGGTGACCGCGGTGACCGCGGCGGCCGCGCTGGCCGGGCCGGGCAGGGTGACGGTGGCCTGCTGGATCCGGGTCGCCGGGCGCGACCGCAGGTAGTACGTGGTCTTCAGGCCGCTCTTCCAGGCGTGCAGGTACATCGACGACAGCTTGCCGATGGTCGGCGCGGCCAGGAACAGGTTGAGCGACTGGCTCTGGTCGATGAACGGCGCCCGGGCCGCGGCCAGGTCGATCAGGGCCCGCTGCGGCAGCTCCCAGGCGGTGCGGAACAGCTGCCGGGTCTCCTCCGGCAGCTCAGCCAGGGACTGGACCGAGCCCTCGGCCCGCTTGATCTGGTCCCGGATCACGGCCGTCCACAGCCCGTGCTGCTTCAGCTCGGTCACCAGCGCGGTGTTGACCTGGAGAAACTCCCCGGACATGGTCTCCCGCTTGAACAGGTTGGACACCTGCGGCTCGATGCACTCGTAGCAGCCCGCGATCGAGGCGATGGTCGCGGTCGGCGCGACCGCGATCAGCAGCGAGTTGCGCAGCCCGGTCTGGCTGACCCGCTTGCGCAGCGCCTTCCACCGGCCCGCCTCGGTGCCCTTGACGTCCCACAGGTCCGGCTGGAGCTGGCCCGCGGCCGCCCGGGTCTGGCCGAAGGCCGGGTGCGGCCCGTACTGCTCGGCCAGCTCGGCCGAGGCCTCCAGCGCGGTCAGGTAGATCTCCTCGGCGATCCGGGCCGACAGCTCGCGGGCGTCCGCCGAATCGAACGGCAGCCGCAGCGCGAAGAACACGTCCTGCAGGCCCATCACGCCCAGCCCGACCGGCCGCCAGCGCGGGTTGGACGCGGCCGCCTGGTCGCTGGGATAGAAGGTCAGGTCGATGACCCGGTCCAGGAACGGGACCGCGGTCCGCACGGTCTCCCGGAGCTTGTCCCAGTCCATCGCCGGAGCACCGCCGTCGCCGGCGGTCAGGTGGCGGCCCAGGTTGATCGAGCCGAGGTTGCAGACCGCGGTCTCGGTGTCGGTGGTCACCTCGGTGATCTCGGTGCACAGGTTGGACAGGTGCACCACCTGCCCGCTGGTCCCGGTCTGGTTGCACTTGGCGTTGCAGGCGTCCTTGAACGTCATCCAGCCGTTGCCGGTCTGGGCCAGCGTCCGCATCATCTTGGCGTACAGGTCGCGCGCCTTGACCTGCCGCACGTACCGGCCTTCGGCCTCGGCCCGCCGGTAGGCGGTGTCGAACGCCTCACCCCACAGGTCGGGCAGCTCGGGCACGACGTCCGGGTCGATCAGCGACCACAGCTCGTCGGCCTCGACCCGGCGCATGAACTCGTCCGGGATCCAGTTGGCCAGGTTCAGGTTGTGGGCCCGGCGGGCGTCCTCGCCGGTGTTGTCGCGCAGTTCGAGGAACTCCTCGATGTCGGGGTGCCACGGCTCCAGGTACACGCAGGCCGCACCCTTGCGGCGACCGCCCTGGTTGACCGCGGCCACCGAGGAGTCCAGGGTCCGCAGCCAGGGCACGATGCCGTTGGAGGCGCCGTTGGTGCCCCGGATCAGCGAGCCCCGGGACCGGATCCGCGACCAGCCGATGCCGATCCCGCCCGAGAACTTGCTCAGCCGGGCCACCTGCGCGTACCGCGCGTAGATGGAGTCCAGGTTGTCCTGGGGTGAGTCGACCAGGAAGCAGGAGGACATCTGCGGGTGGCTGGTGCCGGAGTTGAACAGCGTCGGGGAGCTGGGCAGGTAGGCCAGCGAGGAGAGCAGCCGGTAGAACCCGATCGCCTCCCGCGGGGTGCTGGACAAGCCGCAGGCCACCCGCAGCATGAAGTACTGGGGTGTCTCGATGACCAGCCGGTTCAACGGGTGCCGCAGCAGGTACCGGTCGTAGACGGTCTTGATGCCGAAGTACTCGAACTCGTGGTCCCGGGTCCAGTCGATGGCGTCGTCCAGCTTGCGCGCGTTGTCCTTGACGAACGCGGCCGTCTGGTCGTTGATCAGGCCTTCGGCGTGCCCGAGGGCGACCGACTGGCTGAACGAGGCGACCCCCTGGCCGCGGACCTCCTTGGCCACGTAGCTGGCCAGCAGCCGGGCCGCCAGCCGCGAGTACTGCGGCTCCTCGCCGGTCATCTCGGCCGCGGTCTGGATCGACAGCCGGTCCAGCTCAGCGGTGGTGGCCCCGTCGTACAGGCCGCTGATCGTCTTGAGCGCGACCCGCAGCGGGTCGATCTCGCCCAGGCCACTGGTGTAGCGCTCCACGGCCCGCACGATCTTGCCCACATCGACCGGCTCCCGGTCGCCGTTGCGCTTGCGGACCTGCATCCCGACCGGGTCCGGCGTCGTGTCCGGGCGTGCGTCAGTGACGGTCATGGCTCTCCTCGCGAGCTCGTGGCCAGACGCCGCGCGCCTGTTACGCGCGGCGCGCCGGCTTCTTCGGACTCGCGGGCCCCGCCTCGGGCCGGGCCATGGACCCGGCCCGAGGCCGCCTGCCAGCCGTCGCTTGTGACTCTGGCTGAATCACGGAACCAGCGCGAGGAACACCATATGTAGAACCA
Source organism: uncultured Actinomycetes bacterium (assembly GCA_963828445.1). Classification (GTDB taxonomy): domain Bacteria; phylum Actinomycetota; class Actinomycetes; order Streptosporangiales; family Streptosporangiaceae; genus Bog-532. Next base: position 11,449 of record CAWHFP010000004.1, on the reverse strand, counting down.
GGGGTCGATACCTAGCACCACATATTGTGTCGGCGTGTCGTGCCTCAGCCCTTGGCCGACTCCCGGACCTGCCGGGCCGCGGCCACCATGGTCCGCAGCGCCGCCTCGGTTTCTGGGTAGCCGCGGGTCTTCAGCCCGCAGTCCGGGTTGACCCACAGCCGCCCCGCCTCGACGCTCTGCAGGGCCAGCGCCAGCGCGCCGGTCATCTCCTCCAGCGATGGCACCCGCGGCGAGTGGATGTCCCACACGCCCGGCCCGATGCCCTGCTCATAGCCGGCCGCCTGCAGGTCGCCCAGCAGCTCCATCCGCGACCGGGCCGCCTCCACGCTGGCCACGTCGGCGTCCAGCCCGGAGATGGCCCCGATGATCTCGCCGAACTCCGAGTAGCACATGTGGGTGTGGATCTGGGTCGAGTCGGCCACCCCCGAGGTGGCCAGCCGGAACGCGCCGATGGCCCAGTCCAGGTAGGCCGGGCGGTCGCGGTCCCGCAGTGGCAGCAGCTCGCGGATGGCCGGCTCGTCGACCTGGATGATGCGGATGCCGGCCGACTCCAGGTCACCGATCTCGTCCCGCAGCGCCAGCGCCACCTGCCGGGCGGTCTCGCCCAGCGGCTGGTCGTCGCGCACGAACGACCAGGCCAGCATGGTCACCGGACCGGTCAGCATGCCCTTGACCGGCTTGCTGGTGCGGGACTGGGCGTAGGTCGTCCAGCCCACGGTCATCGGCCCGGTCCGGTGCACGTCGCCGTGCAGGATCGGCGGCCGGACGTAGCGCGAGCCGTAGGACTGGACCCAGCCGTGGTCGGTGGCGGCGTAGCCCTCCAGCTGCTCGGCGAAGTACTGCACCATGTCGTTGCGCTCGGGCTCGCCGTGCACCAGCACGTCCAGCCCGATCTCCTCCTGCAGCGCGATGACCCGGTCGATCTCGGCCCGCATGGTGGCGACGTAGTTGTCCTCGCTGATCCGCCCGGCCTTGCGGTCGGCCCGGGCCTTGCGGATCTCGCCGGTCTGCGGGAACGAGCCGATGGTGGTGGTCGGCAGGGCGGGCAGCCCGTCGCCCTGGGCCTTGCTCCGGATCGCGTACGGCGTCCGGGCCACATCGTCGCCGAGCGCGTCGAGCCGGGCCCGGACGCGCCCGTTCACCGGCGCGGCCGCGGCCGGCGCGGCGGCCAGCTCGGCCGCGACGGCCTCCCGTCCCTCGGTCAGGGCCCGGCCCAGGGTGACCACCTCGGCCACCTTCTGCCGGGCGAAGGCCAGGCGGCTGGTCAGCTCGGGCGGCAGCGCGGTCTCGGCGTCCAGGTCGAGCGGCACGTGCAGCAGCGAGCAGGACGTGCTGACGGTCACCTCCCCGGCCAGGCCGAGCAGGGACGCGCAGGTCGACAGGGCCCGCCCGAGGTCGGCCCGCCACACGTTGCGGCCGTCGATGACCCCGGCCACCAGCGTCTTGCCGCCGATCCCGCCGATCCGGGCCAGCGCCTCGCGGTTACCCGGGCCGGCCACGAAGTCCAGGCCGATGGCCTCGACCGGGCTGGCCGCCAGCACCGGCAGCGCGTCTTCGATCTCGCCGAAGTAGGTGGCCACCAGCAGGGACGGGCGCCGGTCCAGGTGACCGAGGCGCTCGTAGACGTGCCCCAGCGCCTCCAGTTCGGCGCTGCTCCGGTCGGCGGCCAGGACCGGCTCATCCAGCTGCACCCAGGAGACGCCCGCCTCGTTCAGCGCCCGCAGCAGGTCCGCGTAGCCGTCGAGCAGCGGTTCCAGCAATTCCATGACATCGAAGGTGGGTGAGGTCGGCTTGCTCAGCAGCAGGAAGGACAGCGGACCGAGTACCACCGGCCGCGTCTCGATGCCCAGCGCGGCCGCTTCGGCGTACTCGCGCAGCGGCTTGTCGCCGGCCAGCCGCAGCTCGGTCCCGGGCCCCAGCTCGGGTACCAGGTAGTGGTAGTTGGTGTCGAACCACTTGGTCATTTCCAGCGGCGGTACCCCGTCGGCCCCGCGGGCCATGGTGAAGTACTGCTCCAGCCCGTTCAGGCCGGCGAACCGCTCCGGTACCGCGCCGAACAGCACCGCGGTGTCCAGCACCTGGTCATACAGCGAGAACGTGTTGGACGGAACGCCGCTCAGGCCGGCGTCCCGCAGCGTCTCCCAGGTCTGCCGGCGCAGCTGGGCCGTTGTCGCGGCCAGCTCGCCGGCGCTGACCCGTCCGGCCCAGTAGCCTTCGGTGGCCTTCTTCAGTTCCCGGCGCCCGCCGATCCGCGGGTACCCCAGGACGGTCGTGTCCATATGGCTCTCTCCCTCGCCTAGCCATCCGTCGTGGCGTACCCGGGTCAGAGCAAACGGCACATCTCGCCGCGCCCTGGCTTTCCCGCGAAGCCACGGATCACCGCGCGCCGGCCGGCCCACGGGCGATGGCAGGTCTTCGGACTCGCGGGCGCCACCCTGGCCCGAAGGCCGCCTACTGGCCGTCGCTTCCCAGGCCTCGATGAGGCCCAGTGCTGGTGACGGCGGTCGTTCCCACTCACCGCTGCGGGGCAGTCCCGGATTCCCGCCGGGTTCCCTCTTACGACACCCCGCCTCCCGGCCGGGGTGAACCATCCGCCCCCGCAGTATAAGGAACGCTCTAGTCGTTGGGGCGGGTCCTGATCAGTGGCCCCGGCCGCCGCTGCGGCGGCGCGTTCACCCTGCTTCCGGTGGTAGTTGCCGTAGGCCACGGTCCAGGCGCACAGCACCGCTGCCCACACGATCGGCAGGACCTGGGAACTGGCCAGCGCGGTCCCGGTCGAGGTGTTCTCGACGATCACCACCTTCACCGCGGCCTCCAGCAGGAACCCGGCCCCCCACACGGCCGTGATGACCCGGAACAGGTGCCGGAATTCCTCATGGTGCCAGAGTTGGACCATCTCCTGGCCCCGGTCGGTGTCCGGTCCAGTGAACTCCAGGGCCAGCGCGTACATCAGCGGGCGCCGGGTCCGCAGTGACGCCAGGCAGCTCAGGCCGAACACCCCCGTGATCACCGACCCTTCGGCCAGGACCGGCTTGGCGCTGTGGCTGATCAGGCCGAGTACCGCGCCCACCACGATGCTGGCCAGCACCACGGCCCCGACGGCGTCGAGGTGCCGGTGCCGGACCACCCCCACGGCCACCGCCGCCGCGGGAAACACGCCGCTCAGCAGCAGGGCGGCCACCGTGGACAGGCCGGCCGAGCGCAGCAGCGCGTAGGCCACCAGCGGAGCCGCGATGTCGACCACCACGACCTGCGCGATCGGCCGCAGCCGCCCGAATTCCACTCGGTCAGCATAGGTCGATTCGACCTATCCGGCAACGTATCCTGGAGTCATGCCCGGAACCCAGCTCACGTCGTTCGAACACGTGCTGCTCGGGCTGATCTGCCTGTCGCCGGCGTCCGGCTACGACCTCAAGCGCATGTTCGCGACCACACCCATGGGCCTCTACCAGCCCAGTTCCGGCGCCCTCTACCCGGCGCTGCGCCGCCTGGAAGCACGCGGCCTGATCCGGGTGGCCGGCCCGCCCGCCGCCAGCGGGTCACCCCGGCGCCGCCGCGTCTACGAGCCGGCCCCGGACGGCCGTGAGACCCACCTGACCTGGCTGCGAACCCCGGTGGAACCGGGTTCGGCCGCGCGCGACCTGGGCCTGCACCTGATGCGGTTCGTGATGATGGAGCCCGTCCTGCCGCGGGCGGAGGTCCTGGCCTTCCTGGAGGACCTGGAACACGTGCTGGCCGCGCTGACCGCCGACCTGGAGCGCTACGCCGCGGGCCCCTCGCCCGGGGGGCTCCACCCGGGGCTGGCCCTCGACCACGGCCTGGCCGTCCACCAGGCCAGCCTGGACTGGGTCCAGCGCGCCATCGCCACGCTGGGCCAGCAGGCCGCGACGACGGTTGGCTCATGACCACGGAGTCGCCGGGTCCGGGGGAGCCGCTACGCGGCCCGGGCGCGCTGACCGGTGGCCGGTGCGCCGACCCTGTTTACAGGCCGCCGAGCAGATTGCGCAGCGTCTCGGTGTAATCGCCCAGGGCCTGCCGGCCCTGGCTGGTCAGCGTCACTGTGGTCTGCGGCGCCGACCCGTTCCTGGTCTTCTCCGTGGTCAGATAGCCGGCTTCTTCCAGCTTGCGCAGGTGGACGATCAGGTTGCCCGGAGTCAGCCCGATCAGGTCCTGCAGCCGGGTGAAGGACAGGGCGTCCCCGTCGGGCAGAGCCGCCAGCGTAGCCACGATCTTCAGCCGGGTCGGAACGTGGATCAGCGGGTCTAGTTCGTCGTCGGTCATGCCACCCACAACGTCACGTCAGCACTTAAAGCTTTACGTCATAAAGTAAACGCCACTTTGCGACACAAAGTCAAGCCTGTCCCTGCCACTCCCAGGAGAGACGGGGCTTACCCCGGTGACCGCCCCGCGGCCAAGACTGGAACGTGCCCATCAATCACGAAACGAGGGAGAGCCCCATGTCCATCGCCTTGATCACCGGCGGCAACAAGGGTCTGGGTAAGGCGACCGCACGCCGCCTGGCCGAGCTGGGCCACACCGTCTACATCGGCGCCCGCGACGCCGAACGCGGCCGGTCGGCAGCGCACGAACTGGGCGTCTCCTGGCTCCAGCTCGACGTCACCAGCGACGCCTCGGTGAACGCGGCCGCGGCCGAGCTCACCCGGCGCGAGGACCGGCTCGACATCCTGGTCAACAACGCCGGCATCGGCGGCCGCGACGTCAAGCCCGACGACCTGACCGCCGATGACCTGCGCGAGGCCTACGACGTCAACGTGTTCGGCCTGGTCCGGGTGACCCACGCCTTCCTGCCGCTGCTGCACCGGTCGCAGGCGGGGGTGATCGTCAACGTGAGCAGCCGGCTGGGCGCGTTCGGGGCCATGACCGATCCGGACAGCTTCCAGTACCCGTACTTCGCCCCGGTCTACGGCTCGTCCAAGACGGCGGTGAACATGCTCACCGTCCAGCTGGCCAAGGCCCTGCCGCAGCTGCGCATCAACGCCGTCGAGCCTGGCCTCACCGCCACCGACCTGCACGGCCTGAGCGGGCCCGGCGTCCAGACCCCGGAAGAAGGCGCCGAGCACATCGTCCGCCTGGCCACCGTCCCGGCCGACGGCCCCACCGGCACCTTCTCCTACGACACCCCGCTGCCCTGGTGACCTGAGCCGCCCCCGGCCCAACTGAACGCCGAACGCGTGCAAAACCTGTCGTAATAGCGACAGGTTTTGCACGCAAATCCGGAGCCGGTCCCGCCCACAGCCCGCAGGCCTCAGGCGCTGGCGTACACCTCGCGGACCTCGACCTTCAGCGGGGTGACGCTGGGCAGCGGCGGGACCGGGTAGGCGGCCGCCTCCTCCGCGTGCTCCCGGCTGTCGAAGATGATGACCGACATCCCGATCCCGTCCACCGGCGCCAGCCAGTACGCGCTGACGAACCCGGGCGCCCGCGGCACCAGATTCAGCCGCAGCGTGGCCAGCGACTCCCGCGCGGCCTGCACATCCTCGATGCGCACGGTAGCGACAACGGCAAACATGCGCCGAGTCTCCCCATCCCCACCATCCCGGTCAATCGATTAAAGGCGCCCCGGCCAACGGCAGGATTAGCTCTCCGGCTTGTCGGGCGGGAACTCGGCCGGGTAGGGCCGCCCGTAGTCGGCCGACCGGCTCACGTCCTCCCAGGCCGAAGCCTCGGTCAGCTGACGCCGCGAATAGTCGAGCGCCATGTCCACCGCGGTCTGCCCCAGCAGCAGATGCGACGGCGGGTTGTCCCGCTTGGCCGCCTGGACGATGATCTCGGCGCCGCGCTCCGGGTCGCCGGCCGGGCCCGCGGTGCTGGCCCGGATGCGGCGGTGCATGGCTCCGATGGTGGCGTCGTAGTCGGCCGGGATGTCGTGGATGGTCATGGACGAGCCGGCCCAGTCGGTGTCGAACCCGCTCGGCTCGACCACCATGACCTGGACGCCGAACGGCGCCGTCTCCACGGCCAGCACCCGGCTGAAGCCGTCGACCGCGAACTTGGCCGCCTGGTAACTGGCGATACCGGGCGACCCGCCCACGCGCCCGCCCACCGAGGAGAACTGCACGATGAGGCCGCCGCCCTGCTCGCGCAGGTGCGGGATGACCGCCCGGGACACGTGGTACACGCCCCAGAAGTTGGTCTCGAACTGCGTGCGGAAGTCGGTCTCGTCCCCGGTCTCGACCGGGGCCAGGCTGGCGTAGCCCGCGTTGTTGACCACCACGTCGAGGCGGCCGAAGCGGGCCACCGCCGCGCTGACCGCGGCCTGGACCGCGGCAACGTCGGTCACGTCCAGGGCCAGCGGCAGTACCTGCTCGCCGTACTCGCGCGTGAACTCTTCCAGTTGCTCGGGGCGGCGCGCGGTGGCGACCACGCGATCGCCCGCGGCCAGCGCCGCCGTGACCAGGGCCCGGCCGAAGCCGCGCGATGACCCGGTGATGAACCAGACCTGCTGCTTGTCCTGTGCCATGCCAGTTAGTAAAACACCGTTTCATTATTTACGCAACTCGGTTGCGGTAATGTGAGGCCATGACCTCAACCGGGTTTCAGCGGGCACGCTCCGCCCAGGCCAAGCAGGAGCGCGAGTCGGCCATCCTGGCCGCGGCCCAGGAGCTGGGGGCCGCCCGCGGCATCCGCACGGTCACGCTGACCGACATCGCCGACGCCGTCGGCATGCACAAGTCGGCCATGCTGCGCTACTTCGAAACCCGGGAGCAGATCTTCCTGCGCCTGACCGCCATCGGCTGGCGCGAGTGGTCGGCCGACCTGCGGTCCCGGCTGGGGCAACTGCCCGCGGACACAGCCACCCCCGCGCCCGCGGCCGCGGTCGCCACCACGTTCGCGGACTCGCTGGTGGCCCGCCCGATGTTCTGCGACCTGCTGGCCCAGGCTCCGCTCAACCTGGAACGCAACGTCTCCCTGGAGTCCGTCCGCGCCTTCAAGCTCGCCACCCTGGCCGAAGTCCACGCGATCACCGCCGAGCTCACCCGCCTGCGCGACCTGACCGAGCTCCAGGCCGTCGACGTGATCGCCACCGCGACCAGCATGGCCGGCGCCCTCTGGCAGATGGCCACCCCCGGTCCCGAGGTGCAGGCGCTCTACCGCAGCGACCCCCGCCTGGCCCACGCCACCGTCGAGGTCGGCCCCCGCCTGGCCCGCGTGCTGACCGCCCTGCTCACCGGCCTGACCCCGGCAGGGTGAACTGATCAGCTTTGGAGAAGCGCCCGGCCAAGGCCAGCACTTACGATTTTGACCAGGCGGAAATACTCCAGGAAGGCGAGAGAAATGAAAACCATGACGTGCCAGGAATTGGGCGGCCCGTGCGATGTCGCCCACCAGGGCGACGACGCCAACCAGGTCATCAAGGCCCAGGACAAGCACCTGAACGAGGTGGTCGCCGCCGGTGACCAGGCCCACGAAACCGCCCTGGCGGAAATGAAGAACCGGTGGAAGCACCCGGTCCAGGGAATGGGCTGGTACCGGAAGGCCAAGCGTGATTTCGCCGCCCTCCCCGAAAGCTGAAATTCACATATCGAATGTCTGGTCACGCGGTCCCGGCCCTCGACCGCGTCCGGCGGGCGTCACTCCTGCGCGCGCTCAATAGCTGATTGGTACTGCTCCGCTCGCTGGATGGCCTCACGCATCCACGGCGGCACCTCGTTGCTCGCCATGCGTAGAAGTTGGTCGAGCAGGTGAGGTCGCAGGGCCAACCGCAGCAAGCACCCACAGCTTGGTCTCTGGCTGGAAATCTTCGAGGACCGGTTAGGTTATGGGCATGCCGAGCCTGATCAAGACCGTGTCGTTTGACGCCGACGCCCTGCGGCTGGCCCGGTTCTGGGCCGCGGCTCTGGGCTCGGATGTGGACGAGGATTCAACCCCGGCCAAGGCCTTCGTGGAAGCCGCGGGCTGGGGTGGCCCCCGGCGCGATGGTCACCGAGGTGGCCCGGCTGGAGAGCCTGGGCGCCACTGTGGTCGGCGCCGACACCACCCACACCGTGATGCAGGACCCGGAAGGCAGCGAGTTCTGCGTCGAGCCTGGCCCCGAGTGACCTAGATCGACCGGATGGCCCCGCCGTCCACCGGGACCATCGCGCCGGTGGTGTAAGAGGCGGCCGGGGAGAGCAGGAACGCCGCCGTCCGCCCGAACTCCGCTGGTTCGCCGTACCGCCGCAGCGGGATGCTCTGCGACCGCCGGGCCCGCACCTCGTCGGGGTCACCGCTGAGCGCGTCGAGTTCCCGGACCCGGTCGGTGGCGATCCGGACCGGCAGGGTCCCGTTCACCCGGACCCCGGACGGCCCGATCTCCTCGGCCAGCGTCTTGACCACCCCGGCTAGGCCGGGGAAGAGCCCGTTGGAGATGGCCAGCTCGGCCAGGGGCACCCGCACCGACGAGGCCAGCACGAACACGACCGAACCACCGGTGCCGGTCAGCGCCCCCGGCCCGGCCCGGCCGCCCAGCTCCCTGGCCAGGGCCCGGGCCAGCCGGACCGCGCCGAGATACACGCTCTCGAACGCCGCTCGCCAGGCGTCATCGCTGGTGCTGGCGACCGTGCCCGCGGGCGACCCGCCCACGCTGATCAGCGCGCCGTCCAGGCCGCCGAAGCGGTCGCGGGCGGCCGCGATCAGCCGTCCGGCGTGGCCGGATCGGCGTTGTCGGCCACCACCCAGCCGATGTCGCCGGCGGCGGCTCCGGCCTCGGCGAGGCGGGCCACGGCCGCGGTGGCCGTCGCCTCGTGCGGCGCGCTGAGCAGGACCCGGGCGCCCTCGCCGGTCAGGGCCTGCCGGCCCAACCCGAGACCACGGCTGCCCCCGGTCACGATGTACGTCCGGCCCCGCAGCCCAAGGTCCACCCGGCTATTCTGCCAGCGACCCCCGGCTTCACTAGCGGCCCCCGGCTTGAACTGACCGGCCAGCGGAAAGAAGTCATCGGTGAGCGAGCACCAGGCAGAATTGCCGTCCGAGGCCGTGCGGGCGGCCGCCCTGCGCCAGGGCTGGTCCCACCGCCACCGGGACGTGTCCGGCGGGACGCTGCGGCCGACCGTGTTCGGCGCCGTCGACGGGCTGGTGACCAACTCCTCGCTCATCGCGGGCGTGGGCGGCGGCGGGGTGTCCGCGCACGCCATCATCCTGACCGGGGTGGCCTCGCTGGTGGCGGGGGCGTTCTCCATGGGCTTCGGGGAGTACATCTCGGTCACCAACCAGAACGAGCTGGTCCAGTCCGAAGTGTCGCTGGAGCAGGCCATGCTGGCCCAGTTCCCGGCGGCCGAGGAAGCCGAGCTGGCCGACTACTTCCGCCAGTACGGAGCCGATCCGGCCACCGCGACCCGGATGGCGGCCGCGGTCTCCAAGGACCCGGACACCGCGCTGCGGCTGCACACCCGCGAGGAGCTGGGCGTCGACCCGGACGAGCTGCCCGCCCCGGTCACGGCCGGGGTGATGTCGCTGCTCGCGTTCTCGGGCGGGGCGCTGGTCCCGCTGCTGCCCTACCTGCTGGGGGCCAAGGTGCTGTGGTTCAGCCTGGCCCTGACCGCGGTCGCCCTGATCGGCGGGGGCATGGTCGTCGGGCGGCTGACCGGCCGGCCCGTGCTGCGATCCGGCCTGCGCCAGCTGGCCCTGGGCGCGGTGGCCATCGGCATCACCTACGGCATCGGCACCCTGATCGGCCACCACAGCGGCTGACCGGCCCGGCGGCCGCCCTCACCCCGGAAGGTCGTGCTCGCGGATCGCCCGCTCGATGCGCGGGTCGGGCACGACCCAGATGATCGCGACCGCGACGAAGAAGCCCTCACCGATCGCGGCCCCGACCCGGCCGGTCCGGTCGATCAGCAGGGCACAGAGGATCCCGGCCAGGTACAGCACCGGGGACGCCTTGCCCTTGAGGTCGCGGCCGATGGCGTGCAGCAGCGGTGAGTCCGGTCCCTGCTGCCGGATGATCACCGCCTGCAGCACGAAGTAGGCCGCGGCCGCGGCGAGCAGGTTGATGCCGTAGACGACGACCGGAGTCGGCTCGAACTTCGTGTCGTCCACCCACGCGGTGGTGAACGGGAACAGCGACAGGAGGAACAGCAGGGCCAGGTTGGCCCACAGCACCCCGCCGTGGATCTGCCGCACCAACTGGAACATGTGGTGGTGGTTGTTCCAGTAGATGCCGACGTAGACGAAGCTGAGCAGGTAGGTGAGCAGGCTGCTGCCGGTGCTGTGCCACAGGTCCGCCAGCGTCTTCCCTTCCGGGACCTTCAGCTCCAGCACCATGATCGTGATGATGATGGCCAGCACGCCATCACTGAACGCCTCAAGCCGGCTGGTCGGCACGCCTGTCCCCCTTCTGCCTGGCCAGAACGTTAGCCGGTGATGGCGGCGATCAGGCTGGCGATGGCCAGCCCGGCCATGACCACGGCGGCGATCCGGGTGATCCAGTGGAACGGCACCACCCGCAGCAGCTGCCGTCCGCCCACGATGGCCAGCCCGCCCACGGCCCACAGGCCCAGCACGGCGCCGACCCCGACGGTCAGCGGGTCGTGGTAACGGGCGGACAGGTTGGCCGTGACCAGCTGGGTGAGGTCGCCGAACTCGGCCACGAACAGCACCGCGAAGCTGCGCCAGGCCACCCGCCAGAACCCGACGTGGGTCACGATCCGGGCCACCGGCCGGACCAGCGTGGCCACCCCGCCCTGGGACCCGCCGCCCGGCAGGTCGCCCGGGAGGTCGCCCGGCCGGTCGTCGCGTTCCCGGCCGTCCCCGGCCCCGTCCCCGGCCCGGCCCTCAACCTGGCCCGGGTCCTCGTCGTCCCGGCGCCGCAGCATCAGGACCGCCCCGATCGCGAACAGCGCCGCGACCGCGGCCTGCATCACGCGGTGCGGCAGCAGGAACAGCAGGCTGCCCGCGCTGACCGCCAGCACCACGTGCACCACGAACGCCGCGGCCACCCCGGCGAACACGAACGCCGGCCGGTACCGGGTCCCCAGAACCAGGCTGGCCAGCGCCGTCTTGTCTGGCAATTCGGCCACAAAGACCACGCCAAACGCGGCGGCGAGAACGGCGAGGTTCATACGGCTCCTGACGTCTGCACCGCGCCCGGGCAGCCTCCGGCGCGGCAGCCCCCGATGGGTCACTGCCTGGCCGAGAGTCTCGCTCAGCGCGTCAACGCCGGTCCGCGTCCGCGCCCCGGGTACCGGGCCCGCAAAGCAGGCCAGCATGTCGGCATCCCGGCGGAGAGCTACTCCCCCTCGCGTTGAACAGGTTAGCGGTCGTCCCAAAATGAGACGACCGATTAACCCAAACCCGTAACCAACCTCACCCAAGCCCCATTCCATATCGAAGGTCTTAATCCGGGTCCGGCGGCACGATGGGGCCCGCCGCCAGGTGGGCCTGCAGCATGTCCGCGAAGAAGCGCATGGCCGCGTCGACCTCAAGGCGCGGCCGAACGATCTGTGAGCGT
>CAWHFP010000003.1:0-542241 GCA_963828445.1 uncultured Actinomycetes bacterium | reverse complement strand
CCCCTCCCACAAAAATCCCACCAATCCCACCAGTCCCCCCAGCCCCGAGCACATCAGTCCCACCCACCCCGACAGTCCCACTAATCCCGGCACCAACCCCGGCAGTCACACCAGCCCCGGCCCCAACCCCGGGTGTCCCGCCAATCCCGGCACCAACCCCGGTAGTCCCACCAGCCTTGGCAGTCCCACGAACCCCGGCAGTCCCACCAACCTCACTGGCCCCTGGGGCCGCACTGTACGAATGCCGCATCAGCCACGTCCGCACCGCGCCGGTGCGCAACCAGTTCTGCTACCGCAGCTACCAGTGGCTGGTTGACCTGGACCACCTGCCCCGGCCCGGCCGGGTGCTGGGCCTGCTGGCCGGTTTCGCGGCCCGTGACCACCTGGGCGACCCGGCCCGCACCATCCGCGCCAACCTCGATTCCTACCTGGCCGGGCACGGCGTTGATCTGCACGGGGGGCAGGTGCTGATGCTGGCCCAGGCCCGGGTGCTCGGCTACGTGTTCAACCCGCTGACCGTCTACTGGTGCCACGACCCCGACGGCACGCTGCGCTGTGTGGTGACCGAGGTACACAACACCTACGGCCAGCGGCACGCCTACCTGCTCTTCCCCGATGAGCGCGGCCGGGCCGAGGTCCGCAAGCAGTTCTACGTGTCGCCGTTCTACCCGGTCGACGGCGGCTACCGGATGAGCCTGCCCGAGCCCGGCGAACGACTGCGGTTGTCGGTGGTCCTCGACCGCCCCGACGGGCACTCGTTCGTGGCCGGGGTGCAGGGTCACCGCCGGCCCGCCACCACCGGCCGCCTGCTCCGCGCGGCCATCCGCTACCCGTGGTCCACCGTGGCCGTGTCGGCCCGCATCCGTTACCAGGGCATCCGGCTGTTCCTCCGCGGCCTGCCCATCGTCCCCCGGCCCGAGCACCCAGCCCAGGAGGGGGTCACGTGACCAGCACCACCCGCCGTCAGCCGGTCAGCCGCCAGCAGATCGTCAGCCGTCCGCACCGGGCCGCGCCCGCCATCGACGAGGCCCGGTGGCCGGGTCTGGCCCATCCGGGCGGTGCCAGCGGCGGCACCGTGAACGGCGCCGCGGTCCGGGGCGCGGTCGCGGCCGCGCTGTTCCGCGCGGCCGTGACCCGGCTCCCGCTCACCGTCCGGCTGCCGCACGGCCGGACCATGGGCGCGGGCGGTCCCGACGCCCCGCAACTGCTGCTCCACCGGCCGTGGTCGTTCTACCGCCGCCTCGGGGCCGGTGGCCTGATCGGACTGGGCGAGGCCTACATGGCCGGGGACTGGGACAGCCCGGACCTGACCGGGCTGCTCACCGTGTTCGCCGCCCACGTCGGCGAGCTGGTCCCGCCCTGGCTGCAGCGGCTGCGCCGGGTCGCGGTCCATCGCCACCCGGCCGGCGACGACCCCACCCCGGACGGCGCCCGGCACAACATCCACCGGCACTACGACCTGTCCAACGAGCTGTTCGCGGTGTTCCTGGACGACACCATGACCTACTCGGCGGCGCTGTTCGGCACCGGGCCGGACGGCGCCCCGGTCGCCGCCGACCACCTGCTGGCCGAGGCGCAGCACCGGAAGATCGACCGGTTGCTGGACCGGGCTGGAGTCGGCCCCGGCACCCGGCTGCTGGAGATCGGCACCGGCTGGGGCGAACTGGCCATCCGGGCCGCCGACCGCGGCGCCGAGGTGGTCACGGTGACGATCTCGGCGCAGCAGCACGCGCTGGTCACCCGCCGGATCGCCGCGGCCGGCCACGCCGACCGGGTGCGGGTGGAGCTACGCGACTACCGGGAGATCGACGGCCAGTTCGACGCGATCGTGTCGGCCGAGATGATCGAGGCCGTCGGCGGTCACTACTGGCCGTCCTACTTCGCGGCCCTGGACCGGCTGCTGGTCCCGGGCGGCCGGATCGGCCTGCAGGCCATCACCATGGCTCACGACCGGATGCTGGCCACCCGGCACACCTACACCTGGATCCACAAGTACATCTTCCCCGGCGGCCTGATCCCCTCGGTGACCGCGATCGAGGACGTCCTCGGCCGCACCCGCCTGCGGATCAGCGACCGCGACGACTTCGGCGCCCACTACGCGGAGACCTTGCGGCTGTGGCGCGACCGGTTCTCCGCCCGGGCCGATCAGGTCCGGGCCCTGGGCTTCGACGAGGTGTTCTGCGCCATGTGGACGTTTTACCTGTGCTACTCCGAGGCTGGCTTCCGCTCCGGTTACCTGGACGTGTGCCAGCTGACGCTGGTGAAAGCCCAGTGACCCGCACCCCGGCCCGCCGCCCCGCCCTGGCCCCCCGGCTCACACCGGGCGCGGGCGGCGTGGCCGGTCTCCTGGCCGGCCTGGTCACCCAGTTCGGCCTGGACGGCCTGCCCGTCCGCGTCCGCGCCTGGGACGGCAGCGAGGCAGGTCCCGCCACCGGCCCGGTGCTGGTGCTGCGGTCCCCATTGGCCCTGCGCCGTCTGCTCTGGCACCCCGGTGAGCTCGGTCTCGCCCAGGCTTACGTCACCGGGGCCCTCGACGTCGACGGTGACCTCGACGAAGGCCTGCGCCAGGTGTGGCGCGCGGCCGCCCGCCCCGAAGCCTCGACAGACACCTCTGCCACTTCAGTCACTCGAGCAACACGCCACCCACACGTCCCAGGCGGCAGGCCGGCCCGCCTCCCGGCCGCCGCCTGGGCCGCTCTGCGGACCGCGTACCAGCTGCACGCCCTGGGCGTGCCGCTGCCCGCCCCGGCCAGCCAGCTCAAGGTGTCCGGCCGGCGGCACAGCCGAGCCCGCGACCAGGCCGTGATCGCCGGTCACTACGACCTGCCGTCCGAGTTCTACCAGCTCATCCTGGACCCCCGGATGGCCTACTCGTCCGGCTGGTGGGCCCCGGACGATCCCGCCGCCACCCTGGCCGACGCCCAGGTGGCCAAGCTGGAGCGGGTCTGCGCCAAGCTCGGCCTGGCCCCGGGCACCCGGCTGCTGGACATCGGCTGCGGCTGGGGCTCGCTCACCCTGTACGCCGCTCAGCAGCACCAGGTCCAGGTCACCGCGGTGACCCTGTCCGGCCAGCAGGGCGCTTACGTCACCCGGCGGGTCCGGGAACTCGGCCTGACCGCGCTGGTCGACGTCCAGGTCCGCGACTACCGCGACATCACCGGCCACGGCTACGACGCGGTCGCCTCGATCGAGATGGGCGAGCACGTCGGCGCCGAGCAGTATCCCCGGTTCTGCGCCGCCCTGCACGACCACGTCCGCCCGGGCGGCGCGGTCCTCATTCAGCAGATGTCCCGGTCGGGCCGGGCCCCCGGCGGCGGCCCGTTCATCGAGTCGTTCATCGCCCCCGACATGCACATGCGCCCGGTCGGGGAGACCGTCAGCCTGCTCGAGCAGGCGGCCCTGGAGGTCCGCTCGGTCGAGGCCATGCGCGAGCACTACGTGCGCACCATCCGGGCCTGGCAGCAGAACTTCGCCGCCCGCCGCCCACAGGTCGCCGAGTGGCTCACGGCCGAGCAGCTCCGCGTCTGGCGCCTCTACCTGGCCGGCGGGGCCCTCGCCTTCGAACAGGGCCGCATGGGCGTCGACCAGATCCTGGCCACCCGCCCGCCGCGCTAACTCGCCATCCACCCCGTGCCAGCTGCCCTTTTGCGGCCGGCCGGGACTTTTCCCTACCGTCGCGGGGGGAGCGGACTCCACCACGAATCGGCAAGCTGGCCCGATCGTTCCCGGCTTCGGATCTCCCTAGCGTCGAACCATGACGCCCTCACCGCACCGCGGCCGGCACGCCGCCCCCACCACCAAGCCGCTCCGGACCCAGTTCCGCCGCTGGCCTCACCCGCACCACGCCAAGCCCCGCCCGGCCGCCGGGCCCCGGCGCCGGCTGGCCACGGCCGGGCTGGGCGCCCTCGCCGTCACCGGGGTCACCACCGTGGCCCTGACCAGCGCCGCGCCCGCCTTTGCCTCGTCGGCCCGCGCCGCCGCGGCCACCACGGCCAGCGCCCGGGCCAGCCACCAGCGCGGCCAGCTGGTCTCGGTCACCCCGCTGCGCTCGCTGCCCACGGTGGCCTCGGTGCGGTCCGAGCTGACCGGCGACGACTTCGATGCCAGCTCCGTGCGGTACGGCATCCGCAGCTACCGGCTGGTGTACCGGACCGTGGACGCAACCGGCCGGCCGACCACGGCCAGCGGCCTGATGGTGCTGCCCGATCGCGGCGCACGCCAGCTGTCGGTGGTCTCCTACGACCACGGGACCGCGACCTACCGGGGCGACGCGCCGTCCGAGTCGCCGACCGGCTCCGGATCGGCCCCCGCCTACACGTTCGCGTCAGCCGGGTTCGCCGCCGCCGCCCCCGACTATCTCGGCCTCGGCACCGGGCCGGGCCTGCACCCGTACCTGGACCTGCCGTCGGAGACCACGGCCACGCTGGACATGCTGCGCGCGGTCCGGCAGTACGAAGCCGGGCACGGGGTCACCCTGCACCGCGACGTACTGGCCACCGGGTTCTCCCAGGGAGGGTCGGCCACGCTCGCGCTGGGCCGGGCGCTGGCCCACGGCGCCGACCCGTACTTCCGGATCGGCGCGCTGGCCCCGATCAGCGGCCCCTACGACCTGCCCGGCGCCGAGGTTCCGGCCATCCTGAACGGCGACCTGATCCGGCTCAACCCGGACCAGCCGCTGGGCGAGAAGTACACCGTGCTCTACGCGGCCTACGGCCTGGTCGGCCTGAACCGGGTGCACCGCTTCTACACCTCGCCGGCGCAGGTTTTCCAGGCGCCTTACGCCAGCACGATCGAGACCCTGCTGGACGGCAACCACCCCGGCGACCAGCTGATCGCGGGCACCCCGGACCAGCTGAGCCAGCTGCTGACCCCGCGCGGGTACGCGCTGCTCCGCCACCCCACCGGGGCCCTGGCCACCGCGCTGCGGATCGACAGCAGCCAGTGCAACTGGGCGCCGCGGGTGCCGACCCGGCTGTACTACGCCACCGATGACGAGCAGGTCGTCAACGCCAACACCTTCCACTGCCAGGCCGCCTTCGCCGCTCGCGGTGCCACCATCCCCACGGTCAACCTGGGCACCCCCGACTACGCGGGTTCGCGGCACAGTGGCTCGGGTGCGGCCGGGACCCGTCAGATCGTCCGCTGGTTCAGCCAGCTGGCCCCCGTGAACAGCCGGTCCTGACCGTTGAGCCGGACGGGCTGCGCGACCGGGGCCGCGGTCACCCCTGGTAGCGCAGCCCGTCCATCAGCAGGTCGAGCATGCGGCGGGCCTGATCCCGCTGGCCCGGCTCGCCCGCGGCCAGCGACACCCCGCTCAAGCTGGCCAGTACGTCCCGGGGCTGGACGTCGGCCCGGATCGTCCCGGCCGCCGCGCCCGCCCCGAGCAGCGTGGTGATGGCGCCCACCAGCCGGGCCAGGCTCTCCGCGAACGGATCGCCGCCGGAGGCCACCACCGCCCGCAGCGCGTCCGCCATCCCGCGCTTGGTCGTCATGTAACCGATGAACCCGTCCATCCACTGCCGGGTCGCCTGATCCGCGGGCATGGTCGCCAGCAGGTCATCGGCCGCGTCGCACAGCCGGGCCAGCTCGTTCCGGTAGGTCGCCTCGACCAGCGCCTCGCGGGTCGGGAAGTGCCGGTACAAGGTCCCGATCCCCACCCCCGCGTCCTTGGCGATCGAGTCCAACGTCACCTCGGCCTCGCCTTCGGCGAACGCCCGCGCCGCCACCGCCAGCAGCCGCTCCCGATTCCGCTGCGCGTCCGCCCTGAGCGCCCGCGCCTCGCCCCCTCGCCCCCGGCCCGCGCCGCCCGCGCCTGGCCCTCCCGCGCCTCCCCGCGCTCCTCTGCCCGCGCGTCGCCCCGCGCCGCGCCGCCTCGCCCACCCCCTGGCTGCGTGCGCCCCGCCTCGCCCACCCCCGCGCCCCTCGCCGTCGGACCGGCCACCCGTGACACCTGAGCCTCAGCCGGCGGCGGCCCGGTTGCCGGTGACGGCGGCCCGGGTTCGCGCGCGGCCGGCTCCTCGGTCGCCCCCGATGGCCGCGGCTCGGTCGCCGGCACCGTTCCTCCCTCCGCCACCCCGTGATCGCCCGAAGTCTGCGTGCCCAGGCTGGTCAGGAGCGGAGAATCCTCCGCTTATCCATGGTAACGGCGACGCAGAAAACCGTTGGTGCCGTGTTCCCAGCGACTGCGATCCTGGCCTCGTGCTCAGCCCTGACGAGATCGGCCGATTTGTCGCCGACGGCTTCGTCGCCGTCCGGGGCGCGATCCCGCCCGACGTGATCGAGGCCTGCCAGGACGGCATCTGGGCCGAGCTGGCCGGCCACGGCCCGCGCCGCGACGACCCGGCCACCTGGACCGAGCCGGTGGTCCGGATCATCACCCCGGACAGCCCGCCGTTCGTGGCCGCGGGCGGCACCCGCCTGGTCGGGGAGGCCTGCGACCAGTTGCTCGGCCCGGGCCGCTGGATCCGGCACCCGGGGATTGGCGGCACCACACCCGTCCGATTCCCCAGCCTGGCCGACCCCGGCGACGCCGGCTGGCACATCGAAGCCAGCTACACCGACGACCACGGCCCGCGGGTCAACATCCGCTCCCGTGGCCGGGGCCTGCTCGCGCTCTACCTGTTCACCGACGTCGGGCCGGACGACGCCCCGACCCGGATCCGCCCCGGCTCGCACCTCGACGTCCCGCCCATCCTGGCCCCGGCCGGCGACGACGGCCTGGACTGGCCCACCGCCGCCCAGCAAGCCGTGCTGGCCAGCGCCCACCGCCCCACCGTCTGGGCCACCGGCCAGGCCGGCGATGTCTTCCTGTGCCACCCGTTCCTGGTCCACGCCGCCTCCTGGCCGCACCGCGGCCACTCACCCCGGATGATGGCCCAGCCGCCCGTCCTGCTCACCGACGGCCAGTTCCCACCCCCGTCCGCTGGCCCGGTCCCGCTCACCCCGGTCGAACAGGCCATGGCCTGATACCGGCGGCTTCGCCCGGCACAGCAATGGAGCCGCGCGCCCCCTGCGCCAGCCAGTCAGTTGCGGAGCCCGCGCAGGACCGTCGACGACATGCCCGCCAGCCCGGGCTCGGCCGGCAGCAGGAGCGTGGTAACGCCGAGAGCCTCGTTCATGACGGCCAGCTGAGATTCGTGACGCAGGTCAGCCCGGTTGCGCAGACCACGGATGATGACGTCGGCGCCGGCCTGCTCGCAGAACGCGACGGTCAACCCAGCCCACGCGGTGACCGACACGTTGGCCCAGTCCGCGGGAAGTTCCCGGCGCACCTGGTGCGCGCGTTCCGATGGCGTCCGGGCCGGCTGCTTGTCGCCGTTGACCGCCACCAGCACGGTGACCCGGGTGAAAAGGTGCCGGGCCCGCCCGATGACGTCGAGGTGGCCGGGTGTGACCGGGTCGAAAGTCCCGGGATACACGGCGTGCCGCCCCAGCAGACCCTCATCGGTCGCAGCCATCACGCACGCCGCCCCTCCTGCTCCCGGCCTTTATACGACGCCCTTCGTGCTCCCGGCCTCTCTACGATGTCACTGGGCACCTGACCTGTATCGCCGAGCCGTGCGGCCGCCACCTTCTTGGGTACGCACATCTGCCAGGCATCGATGACCAGCTCGCGCATCTCGTCCGGCTCCAGCGCCTCCATGCGCGCGTGCACCCAGTGGAACCGCTGATCCGACAGCCGCGGCAACGCGAACTTGCCTGGCTCGGCCGCGATCAGCGCGTCCCTTTCCTCCTTGGGGAACCCGAACCCCATGGTCGTCTCGTCCGGCGACACCGAGACGTACACGATCTTCCCGACCCGGAACTTCACGTACTCCCGGATCAGGTGCTCCGAGGTCCGCGGCAGCGTCACCGCCACCGCCCGGACCTCCTCCAGCGTGACCACACCCCCACGCTAGCCAGCTCCACCGACACTGCACCTCCCCCAGCACTCGTTCGCCCGGCGTGAACCTCGTCGATCGCGCATTTGATGCGGTAAGAACCGCATCAAATGCGCGATCCATGCGTTTGGCCTGCGGCGGCCACGCCCCAGCGGGCACGCCCCAGCGGCCACGCCCCAGCGGGCACGCCCCCAGCGGCCACGCCCCTCCAGCGGATAGTCAGGTGCGGAGGATCAGCCACGTGCCGCCGATGGCGACGGCCGCGGCGGTGCCGGCCAGCCAGAGCAGGAACCAGATCACCCGCGGTACCAGGGTCCGGCTCCTCAGGCTGGCGGCATCGCCCGCTCTGCTGCCGTGCTGCCAGATACCCCGGACGCCGGAGAGCAGCAGCAGCCAGGTGATGGCGTAGGCCGCGACGATCTGGGTGGCGACCGGAGTGTAGTGAAGGATCAGGAAGATGATGACGCCCGCGGCGGCCACGGTGAGCATGCCGAAGGACTGCCACACCACGAGGAGCAGCAGCGCCAGCAGGAACAAGGCCACCCAGAGGACCTCGACGATGTCTCCCTTCTCGATCAGCTTGGCCGCTCCCAGGCCAAACAGGCTGGGTCCGAGGTAGCCGACGAAGCTGATGAAGATCCCGCCCAGGCAGCCAGCCCTTTCGTGCAGCGTGAGGCCGGTCGCGTCCATGTTCAGGCCGATCCGGGTGACCTTACGGAACATCAGGGCCGAAGCCGCGGCGTGCGCTCCTTCGTGCGCCATCACCATCCCGTGGCGCAGGATCATCCAGCCCGAGTCGATCACCGTGACGGCCAGCGCGGCCAGGCCGATGAGCATGGCGGCGGCGCCGGACAGCGGGACCTGAGTAGCGGTCACGCTATGAAGGTAAATCCGCCGATATGAACCGTCTACGCCTGCGCGGCCAGGACTTTGCGCAGGTAATCGGACTCGGTGGCATAGACGTGGGCAGACTTCACGATCATGATCAGCCGACCGGCCGGGCGCCCGAGTTCACCGGCCACCAGCCCCTGCAGCGCGGCCAGTTCGACCAGGTTGCCGTAGCCCTTGGCCCCGAAGTCGATGCTGTGGCAGTAGGCCACCAGTTCCACCGCGCCACCCGGGAGCCAGAAGTCGAGCAGGCTGACGCACGGGATGTACGTGCGGTCGGTGCGGGGCTGGAAGGTGGTGATGGCCGCCGACCGGCTCGACGGATCCTGGCCCAGGCGGTCGATGACCCAGGCGACCTGGTCCCGCCCGGTGCGGTCATAGTCGAACAGCCGGGTGGCGTAGCTGTCGGCGTCCCCCAGGGCGGCCACCCTCCTGTGGTCGGTGAAGTTGGCCCGCATCCAGGCCAGCCGCTCCGGGTCGGCGTGCCTGGCGATGATCGCATCGTCCGGATCGGGCTGGGTCACGACCAGCGTGACCAGGGACAATTCCCGGACCGGGAGCGAGTCGTAGCGGCTCTCGATGCCTTCGGCCAGGATCTTTCCGGCCACCGCCAGCCACGCCTCGCCCAAGCTGGAGGCGGGCAGGACACAGGGCTCATCCCGGGCCAGGGGAGTGGTCATCCCCGCATCGTACGTACCGCGGGGCCTACGCCCCCCAGGTCGACCAGGCCGAGTCCAAGGTGTCCACCAGGCGGGCGTAGGTCGCGTCCACGGACTGGGGGATGCCGAAGCCCCCGGCCGTCTCGATGGACACGAAGCCGTGCAGCGCGGCCCGCATCATCCGCACGGCGTCGATCATGTCGGGCCCTTCGACCCGGTAACCCTTGAGCACCGCGGCCAGCACGCCCACGGCGGCGTCGCTGACCGCGACCCACTCGGCGTCCGACATGGCCGGGGCGTGCACGCTGGCTGCGTACTGGCCGGGATGCTCGGTGGCGAACCGGCGGAAGGCCGCCGCGATGGCGTGCAGCGCATCCCGCCGGGCCAGACCGGCCGCGGCCTCGGCCAGGGCCGCGGTCAGCTCGCGAATGCCGAGCACGGCCACGTCGCGCTTGACCGCGTCCAGGCCGCTGACGTGCTTGTACAGGCCGGGCAGGGACACCCCGCAGCGAGCCGCCACCGCGGCCAGCGTGAGCCGGTCGAACCCCATTTCGTCGGCGACCACGGCCGCCTGGGCCGCGATCCGCTCCCGGTTCAGTCCGGCTCGGGGCATACGGCCCGCTACCGCCCGGCCCGGCCGGGAGCCCGGCCCGGAATCCCGCCCAGGGCCAGGCCCATGCCGGTGACCCAGACCAGCAGGGCCAGTCCGGCCACGTCGGCCATGAAGGCCAGGTCCTGGATCAGGAACAGGTAGGCCACCCCGGAAATCGCGATCGACACGGCCAGGGTCAGGCTGGCGTAGCGCAGCCAGCGCGGCAGCGGGCCGCTGGGTGCGGTGAGGGCCACCGCGGCCGCGGCCAGCCCGGTCAGCGCGAACATCTTGACCCCGTCGAGCCGGTTGACGGCCTGCCACAGCGCGCTGGCGTGTCCCGCCGCGTGCCCCGCAGTGTTATCCGATTGGGCCCACCCCGCCAGCATCACGCCCAGAGCGTACTGCGCCACCGAAATGGTCGCCGCCACCGTCCCGGCCGCCGTCAGGACCCGCGCCCGCGTCCGTCCGGTTGCGGCCCCCGCCGCGGAACCGGATCGCCGGGCCACCCCGGCCAGCAGGAAGGCCACCACGGCCAGCCCGAGCGCGGGCAGCCCCTCGGTCAGCGCGAACTGGGCCTGAACCAGAGCCTGGTGTGGCCCGTACCTGGCGATGATCTCGGCCGCCGACGCGGTCGGGGCCAGGTTGGGCACCGGCAGGGCCAGCCCCGCCACCCAGGACACCGTGAACCCGATCCCGGTCGCGATCGGAATCCACCGCCGCCGGCCAGCCTCCCAGCCAGGCCGGCCCGGCCCCCGGCCAAGCCGCCGGCCTGCCCCCCGCCCCCGGCCCCGCTCCCGCTGCTCCGATGGAGCCGACTGAACTGTGGAAACGCTCATCGTGAGTACCCCCGTGCCCATTGAAGTTAAGTTGACTAGCTTTAAGTTAATTTGATTAACTTTGGTCCGCAAGTCAATTTTCCGGGGGCAAGAACACGCGAGGCGAGAACACGCGGGAGGCATCACCATGGAAGTGGCCAAGGACGTCCAGTTGCTGACCCAGGGCGTCACGAACTTCTATCTCATCGAAGAGGCGGGCAAGTTCACCGTGGTCGACGCGGGCACCCGGGGGAGGAGTTCTACCGGACCTTCCTGTCCCTCGGCCGCCGGGGCGCGGCCAAGATGATCCCCATCAAGGAGGTGTCCAGCTTCTCCGACGGGGAGACCATCGACATCCCGGGCCGCCCCCGCGCCGTGCACGCGCCCGGGCACACGGCGGGCAGCGCCGCGCTGCTGCTGGAGGACCGCCGGATCCTGTTCACCGGGGACGTCCTGTGCACGAAGAACCCGCTCACCGGCCGGCTGGGCCCGCAGATCATGCCGTCCGGCCTGAACGAGGACACCGCCGAGGCCCTCCGGTCACTGGACGCAATCACCGGTGCGAACGCCGACGTGA
This sequence comes from uncultured Actinomycetes bacterium, assembly GCA_963828445.1. Taxonomy (GTDB): domain Bacteria; phylum Actinomycetota; class Actinomycetes; order Streptosporangiales; family Streptosporangiaceae; genus Bog-532. The sequence continues at coordinate 530,830 of CAWHFP010000003.1, read as the reverse complement.
TCCTGCCCGGCCACGGTGACCCCTACCGTGACGGCGTCCCCGCCGCGGTCGCCGCGGCCAAGGCGGCCGGCCGCTCCTGACCCCGGCCAAGGCGGCCGGCCGCTCCTGACCCCGGCCAAGGCGGCGGGCCGCTCCTGACCCGCAGCTAGCCCGCGATCTCCGCCGCGACCAGCGCGCCCAGTTCCCAGCAGGCTTCGCGGTCGGCCCGGCCCACCGGCCCGGTCACCACCACCGGGGGCCGGACCGCCCGCCACTGCAGGCCGGTGGTGATCGACTCCACCGCCCGGACCGCGCCGGTGGTATCCATGCCGCCGTGCACGTACAGGCCGAACGGCCGCCGCTGGGTCGCCTCCAGGCACGGGTAGTAGATCTGATCGAAGAAGTGCTTGAGGGCACCCGACATATATCCGAGGTTGGCCGGCGTGCCCAGCAAAAAACCATCCGCCGCCAGCACGTCGGCCGCCCCGGCGGTCAAGGCGGGCCTGACCATTACCTCGACGCCGTCGATCTCATCGGTCCGCGCCCCGCTGGCTGCCGCCTCGAACATCTCCTGCAGCGCCGGGGACGGCGTGTGGTGCACGATCAGCAAGGTCGGCATGATGGCGCCGAGCTTAGACCCGGGGTCGCCTACTCGATGCCGCCCTTCTCGCCCTTGGCCACCGCGTCCAGGGTGGCGTCGCGTTCGGCCGGGGTGGCCCGGACCGAGCCCAGCGGCTTCAGCGGATACCGGCCCAGCCCGGCCGCCGAGTCGGGCCGGTGCTGGTCGCGCGCGTCGGCGTGGGCGATCAGCTGGGTCGCGAACTTCTGGATGAACGCCCGCTGCAGCGGCACCGAGCACCCGAAGTTCTCCGCCTCGGTGAAGGCGTCGGTCTCATCCCAGCCCATGACGGCCATCCGGTAGCAGGCCACCATCACCCCGGTCCGGCACTTGCCCGCCTCGCAGTGCAGGTAGGTGCGCGGGGCGCCGGGCGCGGCCAGCAGGTCCAGCAGCTGCACCACCTGCGCCAGCGTGGGGTCGTGCATGTCGACGATGGGCAGGTGCACGGTGTCCAGCGTGCTGGCCAGCCCGGCCATGGTGATCAGCGGGGTGTCGCCGCCCACGGCCTCGGCGCACAGGTTGACCGTGCGCCGGTAGCCCTGCCCGGCCAGGTCGCGCAGCTTGGCCAGGCTGGGCCGCTCGCCCCGGGACAGCTCCGGCGCGACCGGGTAGGTGTAGGCGGTGACGGGATACCGGGACAGGAAGTGCAGCAGCGGCACGGTCTCCAGGTCACCGTAGGAGTCCAGCCCCACGTCGGCCAGCTCGTCCAGGATCCGCTGCCAGAGCGGGTGCTTCTCCGGCGCGCTGGCCAGGCCGGGCAGCTCATCCCAGCTGTCCGGAGGCAGGTCTTCCACCGCGCGGGGCACCCCGTGTTCCCCGAACGACGCCTGCAGGACGTCCAGCTTCCGGCCGAGGTCATCACCGCTCACGATCCGCCCCTCACTTTTCTCCAGCGTGCCCACAAATCACAGTAGTCAGCCGACAACGCGGCGCCGGACGAGTGGGCCAGCTGACATAGTTAGTTCCGGCCGACGCTGGGTAAAAAGGAAACTGCGAAGGGGAGTAGCTCCATCGCCGGGACGCCGACAATCTCGGTCCCCGCTGGGCTGGCCGCCATCGGCTGGCAACAGCGAGGATCCGGTGCCCGGGGGCGAGGACGCCTGAGTGAGACCTTCGGCCGCAGTTGACGAAGTGAGCTGCCGCGCCGAAGGAGCCGGGCGGCCCGACCGACAGGGGGCTGAGCCCATGGGTCTCGCCGCCATCATCACCTCGTTCCTGATCATTTTGCCCGCCGAGCTCCCGGACAAGACCGTCATCGCCTGCCTGGTCCTGGGCAGCCGGTACCGGCCCGCCTACGTGTTCGCGGGCGCGGCCACCGCCTTCGCCCTTCAGGTGGCGCTGGCCGTCACCGTCGGTGGCCTGCTGTCCCTGCTGCCGCACCAGCCGACCGAGATCATCGTGGCCGTGCTGTTCGTGGTGGGCGCGGTGATCCTGCTCCGCCAGAAGCCCGCCGACAGCGACGAATACGTCGAAGAGCACCGGCCCCGCCGGGCGTTCCTGCCGGTCGCGCTGACCAGCTTCGGGATCGTGTTCGTGGCCGAGTTCGGTGACCTGACCCAGATCGTCACGGCCAACCTGGCCGCCCGGTACCACGACCCCATCGCGGTCGGCATCGGCGCCACCGCCGGCCTGTGGGTGGCCGCGGGCCTGGCCATCGTGGGTGGCCGCAGCCTGCTGAAGGTCCTCCCGGTCAAGTGGCTCAGCCGGGCCGCGGCCCTGGTGCTGCTGACCCTGGCCGGCCTGACCGTGGCCCAGCTCGTCTAGGGGACCATGGCCCGGCTGAACGTGAACACCGTCTGCGGGGCCGCGGGCGCCGACACCGTCATCCGCGAGTAGGCGCTGAACTGACGGCTGACCGGGACCAGCCCACCCACGGTGACCTTGGCCCGGTACTGGGCGTAGGAGCCGCCGGTGCTGCAGTCCGGCGCGGTCGCAGGACACCGGTAGTAGTACAGGGTCCCCTGGCCGACCGCGACCGGGCCACCCCAGCCGGACCAGGTGAAGTACTCGATGTAGCTCAGCTGGTTCGCGGTGACGATGATCATGGGGGGCTTGGCCCGCATCTGGGTGGGGTCGGTGCTGGTGCAGCCGCCCGGCGGCTCCGTGCAGACCAGGGCGGTCCGGACCGGGCCGGGCCCGGTCGGGGCCACCGGCAGGGCCGACGAGCTGGGCGCGGTCGCCGCGCCGGTCGCCCGGTGCGACGCGGCCGCGGGCGCAGCCGATCCGCCCGGGCTGGGCAGCAGCACCAGCGCGATCACCCCGAGGACCGCCAGCGCGGCCATCGCCACCAGGCCGGGATCGCGCAGGATACGGCCTGGTCCCGGCCGTGGCCCCGCCTTCATCGGCCAGGCACCCGGCGCCACCGCCGCGCCCTCCAGCGCTGCGGCCTCCACTGCCGCGGCCTCCACCGCCGCGCCCTCCGCCGACGCCGCGCCCTCCGCGGCCGCCCCGGGTACCGACGGCGTCCCGGCCTCGGCCCGCAGCCGGTCCTGCCGGGACCCGATCAGCCCGGCCAGCGGTTCCGGCCAGAAGCTGGCCGCCGCGTCCAGCGGGGAGGCCAGCTGGGCGGTCACCGCGCCGAGGACCTGCGCCAGCGCGGGCCGGGCGGCCGGGTCCTTGGCCAGGCACCCGGCGACCAGGTCGCGGAGCGGGCCGGACATTCCGTCCAGGTCGGGGTCGGCCTGGACGATGCGGTAGGCCACCGCGAGCCGTTCTTCGGCGTCGAAGGGGCCGCGCCCGGTGGCCGCGTAGGCCAGCACGCTGCCCAGGCAGAACACGTCGCTGGGCGGCCCGGCGGTCTGGGCCCGGACCTGCTCGGGGGACCCGCGCCCAGGCGCGACCGCAGCCGGAAACCGCCCATTCCGGCCCGCGCGGCCGTCCCCCCAGCCCAGCCGCCCCCAGCCCAGCCGCCCCCGGGCCCAGCCGCCCGCCAGCCCGCTCAGCCGACGGCCAGCCGGTCCCGCTCGATCCGCTCGGCCGCCCGCGCGACCGTGGTCCAGTTGCTCGCCACCGTCCGCAACAGCCGAACCTCACTGTCCAGGTCCCCGCCGGCCAGGAACTCCCGGTTGGCCGGGGGCAGCCCGGCCCCGCCGCTCAGCTGCGCGTCCCCCCGCAGCTCAGCCCGGCGGGCCAGCTCCAGCTGGGTGGCGGCGGCCAGCGTGGCCCGGTCGGCCGCGCTCAGCTCGTGCGGCCCGGACACGTCCCGCACCAGGTCCTCGATGCCGGGCACGTCAACCGGGGTCAGGGCCATGTAGCCGTCGCGGATCTCGATCACCCGCCGGTACAGCCGCACCTGCAGGTCGCGCGGGTCGATGCGGTCGGCCCAGTCCGGGACGGGGTCGAGCGCGATCCCCGGCACCGCCAGGCACAGGCCGGCCCACAGCGGGTACAGCTGGCGCAGCGACCAGTAGGCCGCCACCCGCCGGATGAAGGGGCAGTACCCGGTCGCGGGCAGGAAGCTGCCCACCGCCACCAGCACGATCAGCGCGCCGAACAGACTCTGGATGTACACGGGCGCGGTGTGGATGAACCGGCCGTGCGCGCCGGCCGCGTGCGCCGCCACCGCCCCGGTGGCGACCCCCAGGTAGCCCAGGCCGGCCACCATGCCCGCGGCGATCAGCACCAGCCCGCAGCCGAGCGGCGTCCGGCCCGCCCGGTGCCCGTACTGCCCAGCCAGCCGGGCGATGAGCACGAACGCGGTGCCCAGGTAGACCGCGAAGATCATCCAGTAGGCGAACACCAGGGGATGGGCCGCGTACTGCATGGGGAAGTCGGTGTACACGGCCGTGTCGGTCGGTCTGGTGCGGGCCGGCGACAGCGCGAACAGCACCAGCAGCGCGGCCACGGTGGTGGCCGGCAGCGCGGTCCGCATCCACCGCGACCAGTGGGTCTGCGGATGGGCCGCCCCCAGCACCTGCTCCGCGCAGTACCAGCCCAGCGTGGCGGCGGTGATGGCCAGCACGTGCTGGATGACGTCGGCCAGGTTCGGCAGCCCGGTCGCCACGTCGAGCCGCTGGCCGATGGCGGGCAGGTTCAGCGTGCCGATCGCGGCCAGCAGCACCATCGTGTACCAGACCGCCCGCCGCAGCGGCACGTTGCGATGGGACGGGAACTGGGCCCAGACGGCCGCCCACAGCACGGTGACCGCCAGCGCGCTGATGATCATGGCTGCATGCCCAAGGCCAGGGCCGCGCGCCGCAGGACCTCCTTCTCGGCCGCCGACACGTCGGTGACCGCTATGGTCGGCACCGCCGACGGCTGGCTCCGGGCCACGATCAGCGAGGCCAGCACCTCGGCTTCCCGCTCGGGCTCGGACTGGTAGCTGGTCCGGCTGAGCACGGTCCGGACCATGGCCGGGGACAGGTCCGGGAACAGCCGCCGGAGCATGTCGTTCTCGGGCAGGTCGCCGGCCGCGTGCCCGCACAGCATGTGGGCCAGCTCGTGCAGCACGATGTGCTGGCGGTGCAGCGGGCTGGTCTGCTGGTCGACGAAGATCCAGTCATCGTCGTCGGTGGCGATCCAGATGCCGCACGGCCGGGCCCGGGACGCCGGCCCCGGGATGCCGCGGACGTGCAGTGGCCGGCCCCGGCTGATGCTCACCGACCGGCACAGCTCGGTCAGGTCGAACGGGTCCGGCAGGGTCAGCTCGCGGAGCCGCGCCCGGCAGCGCCGTCGCACCCGGTTCCGGCGCAGCAGGTTCATCCGCGGGCCTCCCCGGCGGACTGGTCACCCGCTTCACGGTCCAGCCCGGTGCCGGACCCCGGTTCCGCACCCGGCTCGGCCTCGGGCTCCAGCCCCTCCAGCCGCCGCGCGTGGTCGATCACCACCTGGACCGCGGCCAGGCTCTCCACCGACAGTCCCTGGGCCCGCAGGGCCACCGTGCGGACCGAATTGTCGCGCATGGCCGCCAGCAGGCTGAGCTGGGCGTCCACCACCTCGGCGGTGTCCTCGTCGAAGAAGTAGGCCGGGCTGACGCCGAAGAACCTGGCCAGGGCGGCCAGATGGTTCCGGGTCGGGTTGTCCCGTAGTCCCTTACGCAATTGCCACAGGTACGTGGCTGAGATCGTGGGGCCGCCCTCGCTGCGAATGCTGTCGGCCACCTCCTGGTAGCTGTACTCGCCGCGACCGCCCGGCCGCACGGCCGCGAACAGCCGATCGAGCTTGCTCGCCAGGGACGACGGAGACCGCCGCACCTCTCCTGGCATCAGTTCTCCTCCCGCCCGCACGGACCCCCCGCGGGCAATTGCCCGCGTTGCCCACCGGGCAGCCTATTAGTTCCGGACCGTAATCGGCATCCGGTCGCAGCGTGATCCTGCCTGCCCATCCGGATTGCCGGCTTTGGTCCCGGGCGGAAACCCCCGTTGACATCGCTTGTCCACGGCGGCTTAAACTCGTGCCGCGCCGCATGAGCTGAGATAAATACTGGCCCCGGAGGGGGCGGCCGGAAGGGTCCCGTTTCTGCGACGGCCACCGTCGGCCCGTGGCGGCACCTCGTCCGAGTGCCGCCACGGTACGGGGGTTTTTTTATTTACCGTGACCGGCCAGCACCCCGCCGTACTCCGCTTCCCGCGCCCCATCACCTGGGGCCGGGTTCCCGGCGGCAATCCACCCCGCCGTCGAGCGCAGTACCTGATGCGAGCTACGATGACTTGCATCGTTTGTGCATCGTTTCGTCGCGCCTGGCGCGGGTAGCGGTCAGCCGTCGCAACGTTGCCCCGATCGGAGGCCACAGGCATGCAGGTGAGTCAGCTACTGAAGGACCACCCCGTCGATACGCCCCCACCTGTCCCCGCGCAGCCGCTTCAAGCCACTGACCTGGACAGATGGCTCAAGGAACGCCAACATCAGACCGCCGCCGTACTCAGCGATTTCGTGCGCGACCGGTGCGCCGAACACGTGCGCGGCGTGCCCGGGGCCACCTTCCTGACCGACCTGCTGACCGGGTTCGTGACCCGGGGCAAGTTCGTCCGGTCGACCTTCACCTACCTGGGCTGGCTCAGCGCCGCGGCCGAAAGCGACCCCGCCCAGCGCGCCGCGGCCAGCACCGAACTCGTGCACGCCTTCGCCCTCCTTCAGGACGACGTGATGGACCGGTCCGCGCTCCGTCGCGGCCAGCCCGCCGCCCACCTGCGGCTGGCCCGCTGGCACCGGGCCCAGGGCCTGGCCGGGTCGGCCGAGCGCTTCGGTGAGTCGGCCGCCATCCTGCTCGCGGACCTGTGCCTGGTCTGGGCCGAGCAGCTGTTCCGGGACAGCGGCCTGCCCCCGGCGGTGCTGGCCCGCGGCTGGCCCCGCTACGACACGCTGCGCGGCGAGCTGGCCGTCGGGCAGTTCGCCGACCTGGTCAACGACGCCCGCGGCGATCCCACCCTGGACGAGGTCCTGGACGTGACCCGGCGCAAGTCCGGCAACTACACGGTGCGCCGCCCGCTCGAGCTCGGGGCCGCGCTGGCCGGTGCGGGCGAGCCGATCCTGGCCGCGCTCGGCGAATACGGTGGCCTGGTCGGGGAGGCGTTCCAGCTGCGTGACGACGTCCTCGGCGTGTTCGGGGAGCCCGGCATCACCGGCAAGCCGAGCGGCGGCGACCTGCTCGAGCACAAGGCCACCAGCCTGGTCGTGCTGGCCGCCGACATGGCCTCCCCGGTCCAGGACGCGGAGCTGTCCAAGCTGGCCCACCGCGAGGACCTGGCCGACGGTGACATCGACCGGTGGCGCCAGCTGATCATCGACACCGGCGCCACCGTCCGCATCGAGCAGATGATCGGCGCCCGGGTCACCGCCGCCTGCGCCGCCCTCCGCCACGGCACGGCCCACGGCGGCCTCAGCCCCTTCGTCCGCGACAGCCTCACCGACCTGGCCGTCCGCTTCACCGACCGGGCCCACTAACCGATGCCGCCGACGAGAACGCTGCGGACCATCACCGGTCGGTCCGACCACGTGGTGGTGGCCGGGGCCGGGCTGGCCGGGCTGGCCGCCGCCCTGCACCTGGCCGGCCGCGGCCGCGAGGTCACCGTCATCGAACGCGCCGATCACCCCGGCGGCCGGGCCGGCCGCTGGACGCCGGTGGCTACCGCTTCGACACCGGTCCCACCGTGCTGACCATGCCCGACCTGGTGGCCGAGGCCCTGGCCGCGGTGGGGGAGAACCTGACCGACCGGCTCGACCTGATCCGCCTGGACCCGGCCTACCGGGCCGCCTTCGCCGACGGCAGCACGCTGGACGTGCACACCGACGCCGACGCCATGACCGCGGCCGTGCGCGAGTTCGCCGGGCCCGCCGAGGCGGCCGGCTACCAGCGGCTGCGGGCCTGGCTGACCGAGCTCTACCAGCAAGAGTTCGGCCAGTTCATCGCGGCCAACTTCGATTCGCCGCTGTCCCTGGTCACCCCGGCCCTGGCCCGGCTGGTCGCGCTGGGGGCGTTCCGCCGCCTGGAGCCTGCCATCGGGCGGTTCATCTCCGACGAGCGGCTGCGCCGGGTGTTCTCGTTCCAGTCGCTGTACGCGGGGGAGTCGCCCAAGCACGCGCTGGCCGTGTACGGGGTCATCGCCTACATGGACACCGTGGCCGGGGTGTACTTCCCGCGCGGCGGCATGCGGGCCGTGCCCGACGCGCTGGCCGCCGCGGCCGCGTCGGCCGGGGTGAAGTTCCACTACGGCCAGTCCGTCACCACCCTGGAACGCTCCGGCGACCGCGTCACCGCCGTGCGCACCTCCGGCGGCCTGCGGGTGCCGTGCGACGCCGCCGTGCTGGCCACCGAGCTGACCACCGCCTACCAGTTGCTGGGCCGCCGGCCGCGGCGACCGCTGCCCCTGCGCCCGTCGCCCTCGGCGGTGGTGGTGCACGCGGGCACCCGGCGCCAGTGGACCGACACCGCCCACCACACCATCTTGTTCGGGCAAGCCTGGGACCAGACCTTCGATGAAATAATTGACCAAGGGCAACTGATGCGCGATCCATCTCTGCTGGTCACGCGTCCGACCGCCACCGATCCCGAGCTGGCACCGGAGGGTACCGACCTGCTGTACATCCTGGCTCCCGCGCCGAACCTGGCCCGCGGCCGGCTCGACTGGGACCGCACCGGCGACGGCTACGCCGACCAGCTGGCCAGCCTGGTCGCCGGCCGGCTGCTGCCCGGGCTGGACGGCGAGATCAGCGTGCGCCAGGTGATCACCCCGGCCGACTGGGCCCGGCAGGGCATGGTGGCCGGGACGCCGTTCTCGTACGCGCACTCGTTCCTGCAGAGCGGGCCGTTCCGGTCCGGCAACCTGCCCCGCGGGGTGGACAACGTGGCCCTGGCCGGCTGCGGCACCGTCCCCGGCGTGGGCGTGCCCACCGCGCTGATCTCCGGCCGCCTGGCCGCCGACCGCATCACCGGCCCAATAAACGGCCCAATCAAACGGCACTGGGAGGTCATCATGATCGCCGCCGAACTGGACGCCGCCGGGCTCACCGATCCGCGGCTGCGGGCCGCCTACCAGCGCTGCCGGCGGCTGAACGCCGAGCACGGCCGCACCTACTATCTGGCCACCAAGCTACTGACCCGGGCCCAGCGGCCCGCGGTGCACGCCCTCTACGGGTTCGCCCGCTGGGCCGACGACATCGTGGACGACGTGCCCCCCGGCACCAGCACGGCCGAGGTCGCGGCCCGGCTGGACCAGCTGCGGCAGGACCTGTTCGACGGGCTGGCCCGGGGCCACAGCGACGACCCGATCCTGGCCGCGGTGATCGACACGGCCGGCCGCTGCCAGCTTGATCCGGACCTGTTCACCGCGTTCCTGGACTCGATGCGGATGGACCTGGAGGTGACCAGCTACCCCGACCGGGCCGCCCTCGATCGCTACGTGTACGGGTCGGCCGAAGTCATCGGCCTGCAGGTCCTGCCGGTGCTGGGCACCGTCGGCCCGCGTGCCGAGGCCGCGCCGCACGCGGCCGCCCTGGGCAAGGCGTTCCAGCTGACCAACTTCCTCCGCGACGTGGCCGAGGACCTGGACCGGGGCCGGGTCTACCTGCCCGCCGACGAACTGGCCGCGTTCGGGGTCGACACCGACCTGCTCCGCTGGTGCCGGGCGCACCAGCGGACCGACCCCCGGGTCCGGGCCGCGCTGGCCGACCAGCACGCCACCACCCGGGCCATCTACCGCTACGCCGAGCGCGGGATCGCCCACCTGCAGCCGGTGTCCCGGCCCTGCGTGGCCACGGCCCTGGCCCTGTACTCGGAGATCCTGGACCGCATCGAAGACCTGGACTTCGCGGTGTTCACCCAGCGGGCCCGGGTCGGCCAGGCCCGGCGGCTGCGGGTCGCCGCGCCCGCTCTGGCCCGGGCGCTGTGGGCCCGGCGCGGGCACCGCGCCACCATGGAGGTCATGCGCACCACCCGCCTGCCCGGTCCCGCTGGCCCCTCCGAAGCCGGGGGCACCGGCTGACCATGGACCACTACCAGTACCTGATCCTGATGGCCGCCTGCCTGGTCGCCACCCTGCCGCTGGAAGCGCTGGGTGCCCGCGTCTGGCGGCAGCCGGCCCGGCTGGCCCGGGCCGTGCTGCCGGTCGCGCTGGTGTTCCTGATCTGGGACGGGCTGGCCATCGCCAGGCACGTGTGGACCTACAACCCCCGCTACGTCACCGGGGTCACCCTGCCGTTCCGCATCCCCGTCGAGGAGCTGGTGTTCTTCCTGGTCGTCCCGGTCTGCGGCATCCTCACCTACCAGGGCGTGCAGGCCGTCGCCCGCCGTCGCGGCCGCCGGGTCAGCGCGGGCCGCCGGGTCAGCGCGGGCCGCCGGGTCAGGACGCGGCCGTGACCGGTCTCGGCTACACGGTGCCGGCCGTGGCCGCGGTCGCGGTGGTGTGCGCGGCCGAGCTGACCGTGCTGCGCACCGGCCTGTTCCGGCGGCCCGCCTACTGGGTGGCCATGGCCATCGTGCTGGCCTTCCAGATCCCGGTCGACGGCTGGCTGACCAAGCTGTCGGCGCCGATCGTGCTCTACCGCCGCTCGGCCATGACCGGCCTGCGGTTCCCGTGGGACATCCCCGTCGAAGACTTCCTCTACGGATTCGCCCTGGTCACCGCGGCCCTCCTGCTGTGGGAACGCCAGAAAGGAACGGCACATGAGTACCACTGACGCGGGTCCGCTCCGCCGCGAGGCCGTCCCGGCCGCCTTCGACGTGGGCGCGTCGGCCTACGACCGGCTGGTCGGGGCCAACCCCGGCTACCACGCGCACCTGCAGCTGTCGGCCCGGCGGATGCGGCTGCCGGGCGACGGCCGGGGCCTGCGCCTGCTCGACGCGGGCTGCGGCACCGGCGCCTCCACGGCCGCGCTGCTGGCGGCGGCTCCGCAGGCCGAGATCGTGGCCTTCGACGCCTCCGGCGAGATGCTGGCCCAGGCCCGGGCCAAGCCGTGGCCGTCCTCGGTCCGCTTCGTCCACTCCCGGGTCGAAGACCTGGCCCAGGCCGGCGTGCACGGCCCGTTCGACGGCATCCTGGCCGCCTACCTGATCCGGAACCTGCCCGACCCCGACGGCCAGCTCCGCGCCCTGCGTGACCTGCTGCGTCCCGGCGGCACGCTGGCCGTGCACGAGTACTCGGTCCGGGACTCGCTCAAGGCCCGGGCCATGTGGCACCTGGTCGCCTGGAGCGTGATCATCCCGTTCGGCCGGGCCGCCACCGGCGACGCCAGCCTCTACCGCTACCTGTGGCGCAGCGTGGACGGCTTCGACGGGGCGCGCCGCTTCCGCCGCCGCCTGCGCGAGGCCGGCTTCACCGGCGTGCACAGCGAGACCATGACCGGCTGGCAGCGCGACGTGGTGCACACGTTCCTGGCCACCCGGCCCGCCTCCGCCTCCACCACCACACCAGCACCACAAGTCACATCAGCCTCAGAGGCCACAGCATGACCGGATCCGGCGGCCGGGACCGGCGCGCGGTCCGGCACGTCGCCCCGGCCGGCGCCGAGGACGCCAGCGCCCTGCCCGAGCGCCCGCACGCGGTGGTCGTCGGCGGCGGCATCGCCGGCCTGGCCGCGGCCACCGGCCTGGCCGAACGCGGCGTCCGGGTCACCCTGGTCGAGCGGGAGCCCTACCTGGGCGGCCGGGTCGGCGGCTGGACCGAACCCGGCGGCCCGGCTCCCGGCGGCCCGGCTCCCGGCGGCCCGGCGGGCGGCCTGCCCATGAGCCGCGGCTTCCACGCCTTCTTCCGCCAGTACTACAACCTGCGCGCGCTGCTGCGCCGGGCCGATCCCGGCCTGGACCGGCTGGTCCCGCTGGCCGACTACCCGCTGGTCGACGCGGACGGGCACCGGGACAGCTTCCGCGGCCTGCCGCGCACCCCGCCGTGGAACGCGCTGGCCTTCGCCCTGCGCAGCCCGACGTTCCGGCCCCGCGACCTGATGGTGATGAACACCCGCGCGGCCGCCCCGCTGGCCGCGGTGTCCGTGCCCGGCGTCTACCAGCAGCTGGACCAGGTGGACGCGGAGACGTTCCTGCGCCGGATCAACTTCCCGTCCGCGGCCCGGCACCTGGCCTTCGAGGTGTTCTCGCGCAGCTTCTTCGCCGCCCCCAGCCGGATGTCGGCCGCCGAGCTGGCCGCCATGTTCCACATCTACTTCCTCGGTTCCAGCGAGGGCCTGCTCTTCGACGTGCCCGACGCCGGCTTCGACGTGGCCCTGTGGGAGCCGCTGCGCGCCTACCTGGCCACCCGCGACGTCGAGGTCCGCACGGACACCGAAGTCAGCCGGATCGAGCCCGCCGCCCACCAGCGCTTCCAGGTTCATATCGACGGTGGGGTGCTGGACGCCGACGCGGCCGTCCTGGCCACCGACGTGCGCGGCCTCCAGGCCATCGTCGCCCGCTCGCCCGGCCTGGCCGATCCGTCCTGGCGGGAGCGGGTCGGCGGCCTGCGTACCGCCCCGCCGTTCCTGGTCCAGCGGCTGTGGCTGGACCGGCCGGTGGCCCCGGAGCGGACCGCGTTCCTGGCCACCGGGGGCCTGGATCCGCTCGACAACATCAGCGTGCTGGACCGCTACGACCGCCAGGCCCAGGACTGGCACCGCGCCCACGGCGGTTCGGTGGTGGAGTTGCACGCCTACGCCGCCCCCGGCGACCCGGCCGCGCCGCCCGCCCCGGCCCTGCTGGCCGGCACGGTGGCCCGGCTGCACGAGCTCTACCCGGAGACGTCCCGGGCCCGGATCCTGGCCGAATCGGTCCAGTGGCGGGCCGACTGCCCGATGTTCGGCGTCGGTGACTTCGCCCGCCGCCCGCGGGTCCGCACCCCGTTCCCGGGCCTGGTCCTGGCCGGTGACGGCATCCGCATCGACCTGCCGGTGGCCCTGATGGAGCGGGCCGCCAGCACCGGCTGGCACGCGGCCAACTGCCTGCTGGCCCGCTGGGGCCTGGCCGGCCACGACCTGTACTCCGTCCCCACCCGCGGCCGCCTGGCCCCCCTCCGCTGGCTCGCCACCCTGTCCGCCACCCGGGCCACCCCAGACCAGACCCCCACAGCTCAAGACCCCCACACGACCCCCAAGCAGCTCAAGACCCCCACGCCCAAGACCCGCACACAGCCCACCAAGCACAGGAATCCCACGAGTCCCAAGATCCCGCGAACCACCCAAACCCCATGAGTCACAGCAACACCAAAGAAACCAAGAGTCTCCTACGAGACTCGAGGAGATGCGCCAATGAACGCCACCCCCGCCCGGTGGGCCGAACGCTGGCCCAAGCGCTGGCCCCTGCAGCCGATTCCCCGCGACAAGTGGGCCCGCCAGCAGCCGACCTACGCCGCGGCCAAGCCGGCCCTGATCGACGCGGCGGTCAAGCGGGCCGAAGCCCGTCCCTCCGGCAACTGGTTCGTGCTGGCCGCCAGCCGTGACGTCGGCCGCGACCGGCCGCTCGGGGTCACCGTGGCCGGGGCCGAGCTGGTGGCCTGGCGGGACACCGAAGGCCGGCTGGTGGTCGGCCCTGGCGCCTGCCCGCACCTGGGCGCGCCCATGGCCCGGGCCGCGGTGGACTGCGGGGCGCTGGTGTGCCGCTGGCACGGGCTGCGGGTCGGTCCCGGCCCGGGCGCGGGCTGGAGCCCGCTGCCCGTGCACGAGGACGGCGTGCTGGCCTGGGTCCGGCTGGACGCGGTCGGGGGCGAGGAGCCCCTCGACCAGCCGGTCGTCCCGGCCCGCCCGCCCCAGGCGACCAGCCTCGACTCGGTGGCCACGATGACCGGGGTGTGCGAGCCCACCGACGTGGTGGCCAACCGGCTCGACCCGTGGCACGGCTCGTGGTTCCACCCCTACTCGTTCAGCCGCCTGTCCGTGCTGTCGGCTCCCGGCGAGGTCGACGTGGCCGAGGCCGACGACCGGTTCCTGGTCGCGGTCACGTTCAAGGTCGCTCCCGGCCTGGGCGTCCCGGTCACCGCCGAGTTCACCTGCCCCGAGCCGCGCACCGTGGTCATGCGCATCCTCGACGGCGAGGGGGTCGGCAGCGTGGTGGAGACCCACGCCACCCCGCTCGGCAAGGGGCCGGACGGCCGTCCCCGCACCGCGGTCATCGAGGCGGTGGTGGCCGACTCGGCGCGTCCCGGCTTCGCGTTCGCCCGCGCCGCCGCGCCCGCGCTGCGCCCGGTCATGCGCCGGGCCGCGGCCCGGCTCTGGCGCGACGACCTGGCTTACGCCGAACGCCGGTACCAGCTACGTTCCATGTGAGTGAGCGTGGAACCGGGATCGGGGGCGGCATGGACGGCGGGCCAGGTGGCACGGCACCTGGGCATCGCCGAGTCGACGCTGCGCTCGTGGCACCGCCGCTACAACATTGGCCCGCACGGCAGCGAACCGGGCCGCTACCGGCGTTACAGCGAAGCCGACGTGGCCCGGCTCCGGCGCATGCTGGAGCTGATCAAGCTGGGCATGCTGGCCTCCGACGCCGCGCGCACCGTGGAGGCCGGGGAGCCCGAGACGGTCTCGGCCGAACGGGATGTGGCCGACGTGGTCGCCGCGGCGCGGGCCGCCGACTCCGAGCGCTGCGGCGTCGTGCTCGACAACATCATGACCCGGCGTGGCGTGGTCGAAGCCTGGGAGACGGTGTGCCGTCCGGCCCTGGCCATCGTGGACGCCGAACAGCGCGACGACCCGGACTGCATGGACATCGAGCACGCCCTGTCCTGGGCCATGCTCGGCGCCCTGCACCGGGTGCCGCGGCCGCCCATCGCCCCGGGCACCGACGTGGTCCTGCTGGCCTGCGTCGAATCCGAGCATCACACGCTGCCGCTGGCGGCGCTGGCGGCGGCCCTGGCCACCTACCGGATCCCGGTGCGCATGCTCGGGGCCGCCACCCCGACCCAGAGCCTGGTCCGCGCGGTCCGCGACATTGGCCCGGCCGCCGTGGTCCTGTGGTCCCAGCGCCCGGACACGGCTGGCCTGCGGGTGCTCCAGGCACTGCTGCCGTTCCCGCTGCGCCTGCTCACCGCCGGCCCGGGCTGGCCCGCGGCCGGGGTCGAAAGCGTCGAGTACGTGACCGGCCTGCGCCACGCCCTCAGCATCCTGGTCGGCACCCCCGCCGACCCGGGCGACCCAGACGGGTCCGGTGGGTCCGGCCGGGTCCGGTGGGGACGACGGGTCCGGCGGGGACGGCGATCCCCGCGGCGGGGACGGCGATCCCAGCCACGGCCACGATCCCGACGCCTCACCCCGAGAACCCCAAGCGCCGCCAGAGTCCCGGCCCCAGCCCCAATCACCCCGAGAAGTCCAGAACTCTCCTGAGTCTCCGGAGCCTGACCAGCCCTCCTCGCCCGATCAGCCCTCCTCGCCTGGCCAGCAGCGGACCCAGCTCGACCAAGACCGGCGCCTCGCCCCACCGGACTCACTCAACCGGCGCTACCCGCCGTTCCCCACCGACGCATCCACGTCACTTCAGTAACTTTGCGTATTCACTCCATTTCTCGGCGTTACCACGCATACTGAGGGCGTAACCGAGTGCAACGGAGCTGCTGTGCGTCCTCGCCGTATCCTCGTCACCGCCGTTACGGCTGCTATCGCCCTGGTCACCACCCTGGTGACCATCGTGACCGCGGGCGCGGCCACCAGGGCGCCAGCGGCCATCGGGGCATCCGCGGCCCGCGGGGCGAACGGTGACCCGCGACGCAGCCGGGGCGGCCGAGGCCAGCGTGGTGGTCCAGGCCAAGGTGGCGGCCGCGAGCCGCCCGGCCGTCCGCTACGTGGCCCTCGGCGACTCCTACTCGGCCGGCACCGGCGCGGGCCCCTATTCTCCGGGCGGCCGCAACTGCGAGCGCAGCGCCGACGCCTACCCGCAGCTGTGGGCCAGCCAGCACACCCCGGCCTCGTTCACCTCGCTGGCCTGCGCCGGCGCGACCACGGCCACCGTCCTGGACCACCAGCTGTCCGCCCTGACCAGCGCGACCACCCTGGTCAGCCTGACCGTCGGCGGCAACGACGTCGGCTTCAGCCACGTGATGGAAACCTGCGTCCTGGAGTGGAACAGCGCCTGCACCGACGCGGTCACCAGCGCCGAGCGGTCGGTCCGCACCACGCTGCCCGCCCAGCTGGACCAGGTGCTCCGGGCCATCCACGCTCGGGCCCCGCAGGCCCGGATCGTGCTCCTCGGCTACCCCGACCTGTACGACCTGGCCCGCTCGCCCGGCTGCCTGGGCATCGGCACCACCAAGCGCACCGCCCTCAACCAGGGCGCCGACGCCCTGGACCAGGCCCTGTCGGCCGCCGCCGCCCGCAACGGCGCCGTCTTCGCCGACGTCCGCCCCGACTTCGCCGGCCACCAGATCTGTGACGGCGGCACCGGCTACCTGAACGCCGTCACCTGGCCCATCGACAACTCCTACCACCCCACCGCCGCTGGCCAGCGCTACGGCTACCTCCCCGCCCTCACCGCCGCCCAGCCCTGACCGTCGGCCCCGGCCGCTCCTGCAACCTCAATCCCGCGAGTTGCTTGATCCACTACCGGACAGCGTTTGCAGTCATATCCGCTGAAACTGCCACCGAGCAATCGATCTTGAAGCGGCAGTAACCTCTGAGGTGCCGCCAGTCGAGCCCGCCAGTCGAGCCCGCCAGCACGACGGCTCCCATCCACATCACCAGCCCCGCTCGCGACTCGCGCCGAGGGACTACATCCCCGTTGAAGTAGCAGGATGGACCCCGTGACCGAGAAGACGACCACCGAGACCATCCGGGCCTGGGCGACCGCACTGCCCGAGGTCACCGAGAAGCAGCACTTCCGCTTCAAGGTTCCCCAGTGGCAGGTGCGCGGCAAAACTTTCCTCGGCATGGGCCATGACCAGACCACCGCCGTTTTCTGCATCACCGAAGCCGCTGCCGAAGCGCGCGCCACCGCCGACTCCGCCCACGCAACCCCGGTTCGCCGCCAGGACGCGCGCCGCAGTTTCCTCGGCCTCGAAGTCCAGCTCAACGCCGTGTCCCCGCAGCTGCTGCAGGACCTGGTCCACGAAGCCTGGGCCGCCCAAGCCCCCCAAACCCTGGCCCGGCAGCACCAAAAAGCCCGGTAAAGGCTACTTCGAGCAGGGGAGCAGGCCGTACTGGTTCTTGGTCGTCAGCACCTGCAGCGCCGCCGCGTTCACCTGCGCCCGGAACGAGGCGCTCGCCGAAGCCCGGGCCAGCAAGGCCGCGTCCATGGCATCGGCCACGGACAGGCTCTCGGCCGTGATCAGGTCGCCCCCGGCGGCCACGAAATCCACCGCCCGGGTCCCGGCCGGCACGTGAGCCACCGCGGCCGCGGCCCCCATGTCGTCGGAGATGACCGTGCCGCGGAAGTGGAGCTTGTCCCGGAGCAGGCTCCGCATGATGGTGGGGGAGAACACCGCCAGCTCGTGGGGGTCGATGCGGGTGTAGGTGGCCAGGGCCACCATGACCAGGGGCACCCCGGCGTTGATGGCGGCCTGATAGGTCTGCAGGTCGGCGGCGCTGGCCGTGGTCGAGGAATCCACCACCGAAGACGTGAAGTCGGTGTTGCCGCGGACCCGCCCGAGTCCGGGGAAGTGCTTGGCCGAGGTGGCCACCCCCGCGCCGGCCATCCCGTTCAAGAAGGCGACCCCGTGCGCGGACACGGTGGCCGGGTCGTGCCCGTACTCCCGGTCCAGCTCCCCGATGGGCGCGTTGCTGGCGGCGCTGTCGGCGGGCACGACGTCCATGACCGGGGCCAGGTTCAGGTTGACCCCGGCCGCGCGCAGCTGTTCGCCCCAGCCCGTGGCCGCCTTGCGCAGCACGCTCACGTGGGCCGTGCCCTGCGACAGCGCGGACGGGATCGACGAGATGCCCGCCCCCTTCAGGGCCTGGACCTCGCCGCCCTCCTGGTTGGCGGCCACGAAGAACTTCACCCCGGCCGTGGCCGAGCGGGTGGCCAGCGCCTGCACCGCGTCCGACACCGTGCGCGCCCCGGCCACCCCGCCGCTGCTGTTGGCGCCGAAAATGGCCGACCCGTAGTGATGCGAGGTGATCGTGCTCGCCACCGACCCGGCCACGTCGTTACCGGGCAGCCCGACCAGGAACAGCTGCCCCACCCGCTGCGCCTCGGTCATTCGGGCCAGCACCGAGCCCGGGCAGGACATCTTGGCCGGTGCCGGCGCCACCGCCCGCGCCCCCACCGTGGCCCCCTGCGTCACGTGCGCCGTCCGCGGCGACGCCGGGTGCGACGCCGGCGTCGGCAGCGTATGGGTGGGATCGGCGGCCGGCCTGGTCCCGCACCCGGCCAGCCCGGCCAGGCCGGTCACCCCGGCCAAGCTCAGCGCCAGCACCCCGGCGCGAGCACCACGAACCCTGCTGTGCGGCCGGGCACGCCAGAACAGACGGCGGGCAGGCAACGCCATGACAAAACCATCCCCACACGGTCGAAGGCTCGTGCCAGGGTACCCCTTTCACCGACCCCTGTTTGGAAACGTAGAGTCCGGAGGCGTTACTCGCTGCACATGCGCCACCCGAGACAACGCAGCTAGTCATAAATCGATGACAATCAGTGTGTGACCAATGTTTCCGTCTATGTCGCAGCGATCACCGGTGCCACTGGGCTTCTCGCCGCCTCCATCCCTCAGTTCGCGCTGGCGTACCGGGAGAGTCGTCAGGCCAGGCGCGATCGTCAGGACCGCGAAGCGGCTGATCAGCGGGAGGCGTACCTCGGGCTGCTAGCCGCGGCTGCGCAACTGCGCACTCAGGTTGCCAACTACTACGAGTACAAGGGAACCGGCCTCCACAGCCGACTGGCAGAGGTGCGCAAGCTCGCGGCCGACGCGGAGCAGAATGCCGTGCGCGTCGAATTGCTGGCTCCCAGGCTCAGCGAGGTGGCTGGCGACCTCGCGATTGCCGCCACTCGGCTGGCGCAGCGGACGATTCAGGACACGGATCAGTCCCTCGACGCGGTCAAGAGCGATACCACGCCGGACTACCAGCAACTCGATCAGTGCGTACGAGCTTTTCGGCGGGCGGTGATTGAGCGGGAGACGACGGCACCGGCCCTCGATCAGTCGCCGTCAAGCTCGTTATCGAGCAGCTCGATGGTCGAACGGCGTTGTTGAGGGGGCAGCGAAGGATCGGATGCTTCGACGGCTCTCAGCGCCAGATCCTTCGCTGCTTCCTTGTCCCCTTCCAGGGCGGTGACGCGAGCAGCGTAGAGAAGTACCGGGCCATTTCGGGGTGCCTCAATCAGGGCATCTTTTATTTCCTGGCTGGCCTCGGAACGCTCACCCAGCTCAGCCAGGGCCAGTCCGCGAGCGGCCCGGCTTGACGGCCGATGCCTCAGGTTCACCCGGTCCAGGTCGAGTAGAGCGTTACGGGGCTGACCGAGGTAGGCGAGGATTTCACCGCGAGTCCGCAAGGCCTCCGAGTTACTGCCGTCAATGGCGAGGACCGCCGTCAGGACGGCGGCTGCCGTCTGGCTCTGCCCCAACTGCCAGAGGGCCCGCCCCAAGTCGGTCTGCATGACCGGGTCATTGGGCAGCCGCTCGACGGCCGCCCGCATCTGATCGGCTGCCTCAGCGAACCGGTCCTGCGCCAGCAAGACCTGTCCCAGGGCGGCCAGATGATAGGCGACGGTGGTGAAGTCGCCGTTGGCCTCAAACAATTCGGCCGCACGGCGATAGTGACGTTCGGCCGGATCCAGTTCGTCACACTCGTAGGCCAGATTGCCAAGGAGTGACTCGGCTTCGGCGTGGATCCCTAGAGCGGTCTCGGGTGCCACTCTCATAGCGATGCGGGCGTACCGCCCGGCGAGGTCGAGATCACTGAGATTCAGCGCCCGCCTGGCTGCGGCAAGGTACGCGTCCGTCGGTCGTCTGGCCGTGTACTTCGCTGAAAGGCGCCTCGTCGTCCGGGGCCTGGCGCAGCGGTTCGATGAGCCGGTCGCTGAGCAGTTCGAACCGCCGGTGCCCGGCTCGCCGCTCAGCCGACAGCAGGTGCCGGTCTTCGAGGGCCCGGAGGGCTGAACTGGGCACACCGGACACGGGATCGACCGGACGCTCATACGTCGTTCCGCGGGTGCCGAGTTCGGTGACAAAGGTGCGTAGCAGGAGGCGTCGCAAGCGGGCCGTGGTCAGGTCATGGTCGTCCGCGACGGAGGCCACGATCTGCCCGCAGTACGTGGCCAGAGTCGCGTCGATCTGGCCGTGCCGCCGAACATCACGCGCGGTGATGATTTGGTGGCCGGATGGTAGTGACTCCCAGAGTCGGCAACAGGCCACCTGCAACAGCGACGGCTGGACCAGGTCGTCAAAGGAATCGCGCTCCCCGCCCCCGTTGACTGCTATCTGGCTGGCCCGGAGGGCGTCAACCATCTCCTCCGCCGCCTCCCGCTCGTATTTCCGCCCGGTGCCGCTGACCGGCTCCATGATCGCTTGTAGGGCCGCGGATGGGGTGAGCGGTTTCAGGTGAAACCTGACCGCGTCGTTGAGCACGTCGGCAAACTGTCCCGCCGCGTCGGTTCTGACCACCAGAAGTACGTGAAAGCGAGGCTGGGTGCGCACGGCCTCGTTCAGTTCTTCCAGAAAGCGCCGGCGATAAGACCAGCGGAGCCCTGAGTCGGCCAGTACCTCTTCGGCCTGATCGATGACGGCCAGGATCGTACGGTCATGCTGGCTGGCCCGCCGCCGCACGAACTCGGCGATGGTGAGCCCGATCAGATGGGCCACGGTTTGATCAGGTTCCCAGGATTGCAGGAGCGCGAGGGTATACGGATTGTGGCCGGGAAGTACGGCGGCTGGAAGGGTCCGGGCTCCCGCCAGCTTCCCCGGCGGAAGAACATCGGAGCGCTCTTTCGCTAATGGCAGTACACCAGCCTGGACAAGCGAGGTCTTCCCCACCGCCACCGGGCCATCGGCGACGGTCAGCCGGTTCGTTGTCCACAGGTCGGAAAGCGCCGCTGCATCGGCCGCCCGGCCAAAGAACCGACCTCCATCGGTTTCGGTGAATGGGCGCACGCCAGGGTAAGGGCCGTCAGTGGTGTTGGTTGTCGAGCTGGTCATCTCACAGCAGCCCATCTGCCACTGGTGTATCAGCGCACCAGCCTTCGAAGATATCTTGGCTTAATATACCTTCCCGGTTCGCTAATGCTCACGCTCGATGAAGATCCATTCGTCAACCGGCGGCCCGACCAGCAATGTGTGCATTGAAGCCGTGGCAATCGCCCTCCTGAGAAGCGTCAAGGATGCGGTTCAACGCCGCATCCAGGCGTGATGGCTCACCAGAAGACAAGATCTCGTTGATCTGACTGTGGCTGAGGTCGGGCAGCCCCACGTACTCGATGTTGTCGGTCATGCCGCTCCTGCCCCTAGGTCTCCGGCGTCACCCCTGGTCCCTGTGTCGGGGAACCCAGGCGGGGAATACCCGGCCGTTGGCGTTATCTGAGAAATACACTTCCGGGGCTTTCTTGTCGAGTCCTGTCGGCTGACATTCGACTGCCGACAGTTTCACGGTAAACTAGCGAACCAAAAGTAACACGGGTAACTCTGCACTCTCGCCTAACTTTAATTTCACGCATGCCATCTTTGCCAAGCTTCCGAGTGCTGGGCTTAAATGAAGGAATGGTGGTCCAGGAGTCGTCGTCTTCGCCGCGAGCTATTCCAGAAATCTGGGGTAACGTCCCGCAGCAGAACAAGAACTTCACCGGCCGGATAGCTGTCCTCGATCGCCTGCGAAAGCATCACACGGCGCAGGCCGTATCAGGTGAGGGCGAGAGCCGGGTAGCCGCCGTCCTCCAGCAGGAATCCATGACCACCGGACTGCAGGGTCTGGGTGGAGTGGGCAAGACCGCCGTCGCAATCGAGTATGCCTGGCGGTTTCGAGACCAGTACGACCTGGTGTGGTGGATCCCCGCCGATCAGTTGCCATTAGTGCGGTCGTCCCTGGCGCGCCTGGCGGAGCGGCTGGGCCTGCCCGGGGCCACCGCCACTGGCATCCAGGCGGCGGCAGCCTTCGCCCTGGACGCGCTACGCCGGGGAGAGCCTTACCGCCGTTTGCTACTGATCTTCGACAACGCTGATCAGCCGGATGAGCTCAACGATCTGATTCCGCGAGGCACCGGCGACGTTCTGGTCACCTCCCGCAATCCCGAGTGGGACGCGTTCATCGCATCTGAGCCACTGGATGTGTTCAGCCGGAAGGAAAGCGTCGAGTTCCTGATCAAGCGGGTCCGGAGAGGGCTTACTCCAGCCTATGCTGACCGCCTCGCCGAAGAACTGGGTGATCTGCCCCTGGCCCTTGA
This sequence comes from uncultured Actinomycetes bacterium, assembly GCA_963828445.1. Lineage (GTDB taxonomy): Bacteria > Actinomycetota > Actinomycetes > Streptosporangiales > Streptosporangiaceae > Bog-532. Next base: position 508,526 of record CAWHFP010000003.1, on the reverse strand, counting down.
GCAGGCCGGGGCGTATCAGGCTACAACCGGCATGTCGGCCGATGAATATCTGGAGTTGCTTTCCCAGCAGCTGACCGAGGTCATGGGGCTGGGCAAGGCCCACGATTATCCGCTGTCGATGTCCGCCGCGTGGCGGCTGTCCGTCAATCGGCTGCAAGAAGATACGCCGCAGGCCCAGGACCTGCTGCGTTGCTGCGCCTATTTCGGCCCGGAACCTATCCCGCGTGATGTGTTCCGCCGGGGTATCCGAGCCACCGAAACCCGGGTCAGCGAGTTGATCGCCGATCAGATCCGCTTCAACGAAGCGATTCGCCTGCTGTCACGGTTCGCGTTGGTCAAGATCGACGTACGAACTCTTTCGGTGCACCGGCTGATTCAGGCGCTGATCCGCGACGGACTTGATAAGGCCGACCAGGTTGTCTACCGGCATGAGGTCCATCTCATTCTGGCCGCGGCCGCGCCACGAAACCCGCGCGACAGGGCACTATGGCCGCGCTATTCCGAATTGCTGGCTCACGTCGCCTCTCCGGCCACCGAACTGCCGCGCTGCCAGAACGAAGTAGTACGCGCGTTCGCTCTGGACGCGATGCAATACCTGTACACCTCGGGTGACTTTTCCACCTGCGTATCCCTGGCCAAGCGGTTCATCGACCAGTGGAGTGAGGATTCAGGGCCGTACCACCCGGACGTTCTGTCCGCTCGGCTACTGCTGGGGAACGCCCTGAGGAGTCTCTGCCGCTACCCAGATGCTTACCGTGTCATTGAGGAGACCTTGGGCACCGCGCAGCGAGCTTTGGGTGAAACACATCGCCTGACCCTGTCGCTGATGAACGCGCATGGAGGCGACCTGCGGGCGCGCGGAGAGTTCCGGGCTGCGTGCAACTTGGACGAAGAAACCCGGGACCTTCACCAGGCGGTCTTTGGGAGCGAGGATCCGCAAACGCTGAGGGTGCTGAACAACCTTGGTGTCGACTATTCACTGACCAGTCGCAATCCGGACGCCAGAGACCTCTTGAACGATGTCCTCACCCTGTGGAGTGATCCCGAGCGAGGCTTCCCGGCCGACGTTTTGAACACCCAGAACAATCTGGCCCGGGCCATACGGTTGTGCGGCGACTTCACCAACGCCCGCGACCTTGGTGAAGACGCCTACGAGTACGGGCAGCAGTATCTCGGACATGACCATTATCTGACCCTGCAGGCCGCCAATGACCTGTCCATCGCAGAACGGCGGGTGGCCAGCGACTATGACAGGTCACTGGAGCTCGCCGAATTGGCCTACAGCCAGTCCCTGCGGCAGTTCGGCGAGAGCAACCCGGACACGATGGCCGCGGCGACCGCCCTGACCAACATCCAGCGGACCATGGGCCAGATCGAGTCAGCGCTGGCACTCGCGGAACGCACGGTGGCTCGATATCCCGAGATCTACGGCCCTGACCATCCCTACAATTTCGGCTGCCTGGGCAACCTAGCCCTGCTCCGGCGAGTCTCGCGCGCAGTCACCGAGGCCCGGAAGCTCAACGAGGACGCTCTCGCTCTGCTCTACAAAGCGCTCGGACGAGATCACTTCTACTCCATCACCATCGCCGTCAATCTGGCCAGTGACCTGGCTGGTCTCTGGCACACCGCCGCAGCGCGCGCCTTGGGTCAGGACACACTGGACCGCTCTCGCCAGGTGCTGGGGCCCGACCATCCGATCACGCTAGGCTGCGCGGCGAATCTGGTCCTCGACTTGGAGGCTGAGAAGGCAGCCGGTGAAGCCGCGGAACTGAGATCGGGAACCATGGATCGTTACGCGCTGACCCTGGGGTCCGATCACCCGGACGTCTTGGCCGCCGAGGTTGGGCGGCGCCTGGACTTCGACTTCGACCCACCGCCGATCTAGCCCGCCGCTGACTGCGGCCAGCAGCGGCTGCTCACTACTGGATCGGCCCGTTTCTCAGTTCCCACTGTTGCTGATGCGCACGGCAGCGGCTTCGGCCAGGGTTGTCGCCGCGATGGGGACCGACTCGCTCACCATGTCGCTCAGGACATCCCGCATGCCCGCGGTGAAATTCCTGCCTTCGGGAGTCAGGCACTGGCTTGCTTCCAGCGTGGCGACAGCTTGCACTGTGGCCGGTAGCCATCGCGCGAATTCGCGCTGAGCCGTGAGCTGTGCGTCTCCGCGCCGAGATCGCAGCTCCTGGCGCCAGAAGCGGAGCAGCCCGAGATGTGCGTACGCACCTTGCAGCAGACCGCTGGCGGGTCTGGGATCGTCCCGCCAGCCAACGTAGAAACGATCCCCGCGGTCCTTGTCGGTCAGGGGAACGATGTCGATGACCGCCGACAGCTTCAGATGCTGCAACTCGTGCACGATGGTCGCGGCACAGCTCTGTGGACTGGGCGGCTTGGACATGGCGATGGCGCCGAAAGCCTCCGCCGAGCTGGAGCTGGATATCCCCTCCTCGGGTGCGACCAGCGGTACGACCACGGTGACCACGGCCGCAGCCTCGTCCGCATCGGCGCGATGGTCGGCCTTGAGCAGTTGCCACGCCTCAGAGACGATGGCCTGCCAGTCGGCCACATCGGCGTCGGTCAAGCGGGGCGCGACATTGGCCGAGGCAGGCAATCGAAAGGGATCGATGTCATCCAGGAGGACATCGAAGTCGCCGGTGCCGAGGCGCCGCATTCCCCGCCATGAGGGTGCGTCCTGGTACGGGTCTGACGGAACCTGGACCGTGCCAGCCGAGGAGACGATCTCATTCCGGTCCGGTCCGGATCTCACCACAGCTTCGCCCCCGGTCACGACGGCGCTCCCCAGGGAGGGCAAGACCACCGTGTCCGCCATCACCGGCACGGCGATCTCCGCACACAGCCCGGCGCTTACCGCCGCCGCGGCGGCCAGCCCGCTGAGTCTGGACGGCTCGGCCCCAGGCATGGCTCGGCCCGCGCGCGCCGCGAGGACCGTACGCGTGGCCCACGCCCCGGAGCCCGGGTGACGAATCCTCGCCGCGGTCGATTCCGGATCGCGGCGATGCGCGGCACTGAGAAGATCCACGGCTTGCCGAACCTGCCTGCCGATCTCCTTGCTATCGGCCGACACGGCTTCCACCACACCCCGCAGCAGGATCAGGTGCTTGCTGTACTGAGCGGCGATGAGCTCCTGCATGACGGCTTGGCCCCCGCCCCCGGAGGCCAGGTTCCGGAGCTGTTCCTGGTTGAGTGAGTGAGATCCCAAGGTCACGGCTTATTCCCTCCTTGTCGGGAGTTGATGTCGTTACGCATGGTCCATTGGATGTGGGTGATGAGCTGCATCAGATCGGGGCAGTAGACCGAAGGGTTGGCAAATCCGCTGCCAGGCCGGTACCGGTGCGCGTAGAGGCCACCCCCACACACTCGCTGGATCGAGCAGGTCCGGCAGTCGGCGCCCAGAGCCCTGACCCCGAGTTGGCGAGCCACGATTCCTGGCAGCGTCAGCGCAGCGTCTAGTGGATCGTCGGCCAGGTTCAGGCCCGTACGAGTCGCACCGTGAAAAGCGATCTTGAGACTGTCACCCTGCTCGATGGTGCCGTCGGTCTCGATGACCACAATCCTGGTGGGCGACAGGCCGATCATCTCGGCGGACGACGTGCCACCCAACGCCAGCTGCATAATTTCATCGAACAATCGGACAGGTGGCCCCTTCCTGCGATACCAGTAGTCAAAGATGGCGATGAGCCAATCGGCGTACGGAGTCTCGGGCGCATCGGGTATGCGGCCGGGTGGAGGACTGGCCCAGGTCCCGTGCGGCAGCAGAAAATCAATCGCTGGCGGATCGAAATCCGCGAGAGCCAGGTACGTGGTCACAGGATCATTACGCAAATCAATGGTGCACAGCAACCCGCCGAATAGATGTTTGTACTTTTTGTCTATTAACCGATCGAGTCCGGCGCGAACGGCAGTATGGCTCCCGCGCCCGCTGGCAAATCGCCGATGTCGATCGTGACTCCTGGCGTTACCATCCAGGCTAACCCCAATTTTTAGATCGAGGCGATCAAACAAACGCAGAAAAGTGTCATTGAGGCCAACAGCGTTGGTCTGAATTCCTGCCTCGACTGCTACATCGGGCCCGGCCTCCCGCCGCGTCAAACTGACAAGATGTTCGATGGTGTCCGGGCCAGCTAGCAATGGCTCCCCGCCATGCATGGTTACCGCGACTCGAGGCAGCCTGTGTTCACGAGCGTGCTGGCCAATTCTCTTAGCGGCAAGAGTTGCCGTCTCATCCGACATTTTCCGCGGCTGATTCCGCCATGACTGGTCAGCCATTTCATACATATAACAATAGTCGCATGACAGGTCGCATCGGCTGTGGATCTTCACGATAAATTCAGTGAAGGGCGAGGGCTTCCAGCCGTCGGCAAGGATCGCCGGGACGTCGAGGGTGAGGGGCCACTCGCGTCCGGGCGCCGCATTCATGTCTTGATTGAAGCATATAGTTGCGCAAGCTAATAATGTTCCTGTGCCAAATTTTTCTCTTTACGAGCACTTTTGATGCCTCTTCTGCCACTGCTCTAGCGTTGCTGCAGAAAGCTCCCAGCGGAACCGTCAGCCCCATCGTCCCCTGTCGTCCCATTAGTTAAGAACTCTTTCGCTCGAAACGCCCAACGAGCGCGACAGCAGCCAATTTCGAGCGCCCTCGTCATTGCCGATCCCTTGCACCCATCCGGATCCAAGAGGCAGCACGAAATAATAAATATTCCTAAATAATACGCGAGGCTAGAATGAGTAATTAAGGCCGTTATTCGCGAAGCGTCCCACTCTGTCGGCCATGTGGGGCTTCATCGCACTTGCCCTTTGCTTCCGCAGGGGTGTCGCTGCGTGATCATGGCTGCAAAAGAGACGCTAACGTGGCCTGTTTTGCTGCCGATCTGAATCCACTTTCAGGTATGCTCGGCCGCGCGTGACTGAGATCCGCGGTCTGACATGGCGCGGCGTTGGGGTTCGGTGGCCCGGGGTCTCAAACGCAGATGCTGCGGCAGTGGGTCTTCCGCCGTCGTTAGCCGTGAGTTCGCCCTGCTCCTGGTCGTCTAAGGCCTGGTCGGCGGGGCTGGGTTTTTTTCAGGCAAAGGCGGAACTTTCCAGGTAGAGGCGGAACGCTTGCATGAATGTGGCTGACAGCGCCCGCTGCACCGAGTTCCGGCTACGTCGTCGTCCGCGCAGCCTGCCGGGGGTGTTGCATTGACTGTCGCTGCCGTTCGCGCCCTGGCCCATCCTGCGACGGGCGCTGAGGATACGAGATTCCGGTGCCTGCTCCTAGGGTCCTCGGTGTCGATGCTCGGCAGCCGGATGACCACCATTGCTTACCCAATGCTCGTGCTACTCCTGACCCGATCGCCGCTGGCGGCGGGACTGGTAGGCTTCGCGGCCACCGCGCCAGGCATCCTTCTGTACGCTCCCGCTGGTGCCATAGTGGACCGGTGGGACCCGCGGCGGGTGATGCTTCTCAGCGAGACCGGCCGCGGCTTGGCCATCGTGACGGTCGTCAGTGCCATCGCACTCGGTCGGCCGAGTGTCATCTTGCTGGCCTTGATAGCGGTCGTAGAAGAGAGTCTGGGCGTCTTCTCCACCCTCGCCGAACGAAGCTATGCGTGTTCGCTGGTTGATTCACGGCAGATGCCGACGGCGCTGGTCCAGAATGAGGCTAGGACCCATCTGGTCGTCCTGATCGGACGCCCGTTGGGTGGGTTCTTGTTTGGTCTGGCTCATATCTTTCCGTTTGCCTGCGACGCACTTTCTTTTCTTTTCTCCATTGGCATGGTCGTTAAGGTAAATCGCCAGCATCTGTTCCGCCCTCATAAATTTCGTATCGGTCAGGAGAACTCGGAACTGAGGCACAGACGGCTACAGGCGGGTTACTCGGCCGATCAGGTTAGCCATCTGGTGTGGAGCTCTTTTCGCCAGCTCGCCGTGGACATCATGGCCGCGCTGAATCTCCTCTATAAAGACAGGTTTGCCCGAACTGCCGTGCCGTTGGCGGCGACCACGACGCTTATAGCGCAAGCTTTGATTATTATGTTCTTTGCGGAAGCCCGCGCCCGGCATCTTCCGTCCTTCGCTATCGGCTTGGTCCTGGCCGCTTCTGGCGTGGGCGGTCTGATTGGTTCGTTGGCAGGGCGGCGATTGCTGAACGCGCCCGGTTTCCCCTGGCTGCGCATGCAGATGTGGATATGGACTGGAGCTTTGCTGGCGTTGGTCCTAGTGGACGGTGGCCGATCCGTCCGCATGCTGTGCGGGGCAATGTTCGTTTTCGGTTGCACTGGTGCCATGGGAAACATCGCGCTCAATGCGCACCTTACCGAGCGCGGGATCGGCGGCATGCTCGCCAGGGTCCTGGGAATATTCACGCTGGTCGTGATGGGTGCGTCGGCACTTGGTTCCGGCTTGGGCGGGATTCTCGCCGAATGGGCAGGCTGGAAGAACGGCATTCTCGTTCTGCTGGCCATGGTGACGCTTCTAGCGTTGGTGTCCATGGCGTTGTCACCCGAGAGTATGGATTGCAAGATCTTCACAGGCAGGGAGTACAGGATTTTCTACTGCGTGATCTTGGTAGCTGTCCTCGGTATCTTTTTCGCGGTTTCTGAGGTCACCCGCTGGCCACACCGTACCGCGAAACTGGCCTTAATGGCCCTTAACCTTCGCCAGCGACAGCACCAACTGCCGGTTGAAAGCGGCCAGCTCCGGCCAGGGAAACCCCGGCGAGCGCGGTCCGCAAGGCCACCGCCCCGTGCAACGCCACCCAGACCGCGGTCGCGTCCGCGAGCACGTCCGCACTGGCTGACACCCCCGCCGCCACGCAGGCCTGGATGCCCTGCACCAGCTGGGAGAACGCCTCCGCGCCGAACTCCAGCACCGGCTGGCCGTCGGCCCCGATCGGCACCGGCTTGCAGTAGTCCTCGGGCGCCAGCCCCCGCGGCGAGAACAGCAGCCCGTACCGCGCCGGGTGCCCCAGGCCATAGTCCAGGTACGCCTGGCACCCCGCCAGCAGCCGCTCCACCGGGTCCGGACCCGCCGCGGCCTCGGCAGTTTCCACCGCGTCGGCCAGTTCGTCGAAGATCCCCACCACCGCGGCCATGATGATGGCCTCGCGGTCGGCGAAGTGGGCGTAGATGGACGGCGCGGCGATGCCCACCTCACGCGCGACCGCGCGCAGCGTGACGGCGTCCTCGGAGCCGGTCCGCTCGATGATGGCCAGCGCGCCCCGCACGATGTCGTCGGCCAGCCGGTTGCCCTGGCCGCGGGCGTTTCGCCGGTGCCGCGGCGCGCTGCCTCGGTCGTGCTCGTCATGAACTCACTTTACACCCGTTAGCTCATGTGCTTATACTCACGCTTGTAAGGCAACGCTCGTAAGCATTCATTCGTTAGGAGAGTCGGATGCCCGACACCGACACCAACCAGGCCCCCCAGTCCGGCCTGGACCCGGGCGCCCGCGGCGGCCAGGTCGACTCGCGCTGGCCCACCGGCCACCCGCGCCGTCGCCAGATCCTGCTCGTGCTCTGCCTGAGCCTGCTGATCGTGGTCATCGACAACACGATCCTGAACACCGCGCTGCCCACGCTGGCCCGGGTCCTGCACGCGGGCACCAGCTCGCTGCAGTGGATCACCGACGCCTACACCTTGTGCTTCGCCGGGCTGCTGATCCCGGCCGGCGCCCTGGGCGACCGCTACGGCCGCCGGCGCTCCCTGGTCGGCGGCCTGGTCGTGTTCGCGGCGGGCAGCGCGCTGGCCGCGTTCTCCTCCGGCAGCGGCGTGCTGATCGCCGCCCGCGTGATCATGGGCCTGGGCGCGGCGTTCGTCATGCCGGCCACCTTGTCCATCCTGAACGCCGTCTTCCCGCCCAAGGAGCGGCCGCAGGCCATCGCGGCCTGGTCCGCGGTGACCGGAGCGGGCGTGGTGATCGGCCCGACCCTGGGCGGCCTGCTGCTGTCGCACTTCTGGTGGGGCAGCGTGTTCCTGATCAACCTGCCGCTGGCCGCGCTGGCCCTGATCGGCGTGCTGCTGACCGTGCCCGAGACCGCCGAGCCGAGCCGGCAGCGGTTCGACCTGCTGGGCGTGGTGCTGATCGCCGGGTCGCTGTTCGCCCTGGTCGACGCCATCATCGAGGCTCCCGGCCGCGGCTGGACCGCGACCACGACGCTGGCCGAGATCGCGGGCGGCCTGGTCGCGCTGGCCGTGTTCGTCGGCTGGGAGCTGCGCACCCGCAACCCCCTGATCGACCTGCGCGTGTTCCGGAACCGGGCCTTCTCGGCCGCGGCCGGCTCGGTCACCGTGGTGTTCTTCGCCCTGTTCGGCAGCCTGTTCGTGCTCACCCAGTACCTGCAGCTGGTGCTGGGCTACAGCCCGCTGGCGGCCGGCGTCCGGGCGCTGCCGTTCGCCCTGGCCACCGCGGCCCTGTCCCCGGTCTCCCCGCTGCTGGCCAAGCGGTTCGGCACCCGGGTCGTCATCCCGGCCGGCATGGTGCTGATGGGGATCGGCCTGCTCGACTTCGCCACCGCCGGCGTGCACACCAGCTACCCGCCGCTGGCCATCGCGGTCGCGATCATGGGCGCGGGCATGGGCCTGGTCATGGCGCCCGCCAGCAACACCATCATGACCACGGTGCCCGCGCACCAGGCCGGCGCGGGCAGCGCGATCAACGACACGATCCGCGAGGTCGGCGGGGCGCTCGGGGTGGCCATCGTCGGCAGCCTGTCGGCCGCGGTCTACCGTTCGCACCTGACCAGCCTGCTGGCCGGCGCGCACGTGCCCGCAGCCGTGACCCACGTGGCCACCGGCTCGGTGGCCGCCGCCAACGCGGTGGGAACGCAGGTCGGCGGGGCCGGCGGGCACCAGGTGGTCGCCGCCGCCCACTCCGCCTTCGTCACCTCGATGGCCGACGGCATGCGGGTCGCGGCCGCGGTGGCCATCATCGCCGCCATCGCTTCGTTCTTCGCCCTGGCCACCGGCCGTCCCCGCCGGTCGGCCGCGCCCGCTCCCGCTGCGGGCCCGGTGACCGAGGCGGCCGCCGACGGGCCGGTTCCGGTCCCGGCCGTGATCGACTGACCGTCCGCTCCGGCGGGTGACCCGGTTTTTATCGAAGGTGGGGTGGCCGGGCTGACCGGCCCAGCCACACCACCGTCGGGGTGACTGACCCCGGACTACCTGGGTAGGGTCCGAGACCATGGCCCACGGGAGGGCCCCCAGGAAGGAGCACGATGATGATTCCGGACGGCTTGGGTGACGGCCCGATGCTGCAGGAGGCCGCGCGCGAGCTCGAGGCGGCCATCCACGACGCCCGGGTGGCGTTCGACTGCATCGGCCTGGGCGAGATCGACCGGGCCCACACCAGCGCGGTGACGGCCCGGACCGCGATCGACGCCGCGGTGACCGCCGTGCAGGCGGCGCTGGCCCAGGCGGCCAGCCAGTCGGCGGGCGACTCCGCCGCCAGCAGCGCGGCCGCGGCCCCGGCGCAAGCCCCGGCCGACACCGAAACCTGACCCGCAGAGGGGGACATGACATGGCGGACAACCTCCGCAAGGGCGACCAGGTCAGCTGGCAGTCCCACGGCAGCGAGGCCACCGGCAAGGTCAAGAAGAAGATCACCGAGGACACCGAGGCGGCCGGCCGCAAGGTCCGGGCCAGCCAGGACGATCCTCAGTACCTGGTCGAGAGCGACAAGAGCGGCGGCGAAGCCGTCCACAAGCCGGAGGCACTGAAAAAAGACGGCCAATAAGCTGGCCAAGTCGCCGCGGCTGCGGCCACGCCCAATCAGAAAAGCGGAAAGCGGGCGGTTATGCGCTACCTGGACGTTGACACAGCGCCGAAAATTTCCAAGATAGGGCTCGGCGCGTGGCAATTCGGCGGGGAATGGGGCTACGGCCAGGGATACGCCGAGCGCGATGCCGAAGCGATTGTGCAGCGGGCCATCGACCTCGGGGTCACGTTGTTCGACACCGCCGAGGCCTACGGGTTCGGCCGCAGCGAGCGCGTGCTGGGCCGGGCCCTCGGTGACCGGCGGGCGTCGGTGTTCCTGGCCACCAAGCTGTTCCCGGTACTGCCGGTGGCCCCGGTGGTGGAACAGCGCGCGGTGGCCAGCGCCAACCGGCTCGGCACCCGGCTGCTGGACCTGTACCAGGTGCACCAGCCCAACCCGCTGGTCCGCGACGGCACCACCATGCGCGGCATGCGGGCCCTGCAAACGGTTGGGCTCGTGGCCGAGGTCGGGGTCAGCAACTACTCACTGGACCGGTGGCGGGCCGCCGAGCGGGCCCTGGGCGGCCGGGTGCTCAGCAACCAGGTCGAATACAGCCTGGCCCACCGGCAGCCCGAGGCCGATCTGCTGCCCTACGCCGCGGCCCAGGACCGGGTGGTGATCGCCTACAGCCCGCTCGCCCAGGGCCTGCTGGGCGGGAAGTACGACCGGGACCACCGCCCGTCGAATCGGCTCCGGGCCGGGAACCCGCTGTTCCTGCCGGAGAACCTGGACCGGGCCACCGAACTGCTCGGCGTGCTGCGTGAGGTGGCCGCGGCCCACGACGCCAGCCCGGCCCAGGTCGCGCTGGCCTGGGTCATCCAGCATCCGGCGGTGGCCGCGATCCCGGGTGCGTCCAGCATCGGGCAACTGGAGAGCAACGTGGCCGCGGCCGAACTGGACCTGGCCCCCGACGAGGACGCGGCCTTGCGCGCGGCCGCGGACCGATTCCAGCCAATTACCGGCCGTTCGGCAATTCCAAAACTCATCCGGGCCCGGCTCCGGCGTTGACCAAGAAACTCTGGCATAATGTGAAGCACAATGAGCAACACAAATTCTTCACGTTTCCCAGTTACCGTTACGCAACTTCCGGTCACGCGCTGCCAAATTTGCTCGAAGACCGTGGCTCACCGGCCCGGCGAGGCGAGCACGGCCCTGACCGATCATTACCGCCGTCTGCACCCGGAAGCGCTGGACGCGAAGTCCGGCCAATAAGCCCGCCCACTGCCCGTTGCTGATCAAACAGGTCGGCTACGCCGATCCCGACGCGTCCAGGCTCGTGGCCGCCGTGCAGCAGGAGTACGTGGTCCGCTACGGCGGCCAGGACGGCACCCCGGTCGACCCGGCCGAGTTCACCCCGCCCGCCGGCCTGTTCCTGGTCGGCTACGACCAGGGCGAACCGGTCGCCTCCGGCGGCTGGCGCAGCCACGGCGCCGACGCCGAGATCAAGCGCATGTACGTGGCCCCGGCCGCCCGGCACCGGGGCCTGGCCCGCCAGCTCCTGGCCGAACTGGAGCGCACCGCGGCCGCCGCGGGCCACCGCCGGGTCATCCTGGAAAGCGGCTCCGCCCAGCCCGAAGCCGTCGCCCTCTACCGCTCATCGGGCTACACCCCGATCCCGCCCTTCGGCATCTACGCCGCCGCCAAGGGCGCCATCCACCTCGGCAAAGACCTCCCCGCGCCCCTGACCCGCCCCGCTGAGCCCCAGCACAAGCCCCCAAGCCCCTCTAGCCGCCACTCAGGCCACATCAGGTCACATCAAACACATCACTCGTTTGCGTCTCATGAGGCTCACCGGCCCCCGGGGTCATCGGAGTGGTGATGCGCAGGTAGTAGCCGTCGGGGTCGGCGACGCGGAAGTCGCGCAGGCCCCACGGGCGGTCCTGCATGGGCGCGGCCAGCGGGTAACGGCTGCGCTGGACCCGCTCGTACAGCGTGTCCAGGTCCGTGGTCTCCAGCACGATCTCCACGCCGGCGCCGTGGTCCCGGTCCAGCCGCTGCTGGGTGAAACCCGGGCCCTCGCCGGTCTCCGGCAGGTCGGCCTGCCGTCCCAGCCCCAGCGTGACCTGGCCGCAGGTCAGCAGGGCGTGCGACTCGTCCAGGCGCTGGACCTCGAAGCCGAGCACGCTGGTGTAGAAATCGACCGACCGGTCCCGGTCGGCGACGAACAGCTCGAAGCGGATCGTCATCTCGCTGGCCATGGGTTCCTCCGAGGTCAGGCTACCGAGCCGCCGTCGCCAGGGTCTCGATCCAGCGCAGGTGACCGTCCACCACGGCCAGGGTCCGGGTGGTTCCTTCCGGGTCGCGCAGCCGCAGGGCGGCACCGTCCCGGACCGGGTGGGGCCGGGGGTCCGGGTCCGGGCGGTCCTCGGCCGACAGCCACCACAGCGGCCCGGTCGCACCGGCCGCCTCGATGGCGGCGTCGAACGCGGGACGGCGGTCCGGCGCCACGTGCAGCCGGGTCGCGGTGTGGAACACCAGCCGGGCCTGGCCCGCGGGCAGTTCCGCGGCCACCTGCGGCAGCACGTCGACCGCGTCGCCGGCCCGGATGACCGGCGGGTCGGCGACGGCCAGGGCCAGCGCTCGCGCCAGCAGCTCCCGCTGGGCGTGGTTCTCCGGCCAGACCAGCGCCTCCAGCCACTCGCGCGCGTCCGGGTCGGTCGCGTCGACCGGGTTCAGGTCGATCCCCTGCACCTGGCCGATCGCGGGCAGGTGGTCCAGATCGGGCAGGGGCGCGTCGCCGTACACCGCGGCCAGCAGCTGAACCGGGGAGCCCGGGTCGCCGTACTGCCGGCCGTTGAGCCGGTAGCCGTAGCGGTCGAACCGCAGGTTCAGGCCGGCGCTGGCTCCCACCTCGATGACGTGCAGCGGCCCGGTCGCCGGGTCCAGCGCGGCGATCGCGCTCAGGCCGATCCGCAGCCCGAGCGTCCGCTGCACCACGCTGGTCTGCACCAGCCGGGTTCGGATGGTCTCGGCCAGCTCCTCGGCGTAGGTGTGGCCGAACGCCTCCAGGGCCGGGCCCGCCTCCCCGGCCGGGAGCGCCCTGGCCCCGGCCACCGAGGGGTAGTAGTCGGCCAGCGGGTGTTTGGTCCCGCGGAGCAGCAGCCGGTGCACGGCGCCGAAGAACAGGAACGTCGGGTACTGGCCGGGGCGGCCCTGGCCAGCCAGGTCGAGCAGTTCGTCGCTGGCCGCCACCGTCCGGCTGAGCGACCGGTACAGCGGCGACGTCGTGAATTCGTCGGGCCTGGTGAAGGCCTTCCGCACCCGTTCCCGGTCCAGCACGAGCTGAGCCTAGTCGGTCACGGACCGGAGCCGCGCCCTATGATCGCCCCATGATCGTTTTGCGGTGAAAGATCCTGGCGACGGAGGTGCCCATGACCGCAGCGGTGACCGTGATCGGCGCGGCGACCAGCGCCGGCTCGCACCACGCCGGGCAGGAACACGCCCCGGCGGCCCTGCGTGCGGCCGGGTTCGTCACCCGGCTGGTCCGGGCCGGGCTGGACGTGACCGACCTGGGTGACGTGGTCACCGCGACCTTCACCCCGGACTCGGTGACGGCCACCGCCCGCAGCCTGGGCCAGGTGGTGCTGGTGGCCCGCGCGGTCGCCGACGCGGTGGACGGCGTGCTGGCCGCGGGCCGCCTGCCGGTGGTGCTCGGCGGTGACTGCACGATCAGCCTGGGCGTGCTGGCCGGCGTGCTGCGGCACCATCCCGGCAGCGGCCTGCTCTACCTGGACGGCGACGCCGACCTGGCCACCCCGGAGACCAGTTCCAGTGGCGTGCTCGACGCCATGGGGGCCGCGCACCTGCTCGGCCTGGCCGACAACGATCTGGCCCGCATCGGCCCGGTGTTCCCCATGCTCACCCAGGAGCGCCTGGTCCAGTTCGGCTACGACGAGACCGACCCCGACTCCAACCGGTCCGACTGGGCCCGGGAACTGCCGGGCCTGGTCCGCTTCTCCGGCCCCGAGGTCCGCGCTGACCCGGCCGGTTGCGCGGTCCGGGCCCTGGCCGCCCTGGCCGCGGCCGCCGACGGCGCCGTCGTCCACTTCGACGTCGACACGATCGACTCCCGCGACCTGCCGCTGGCCAACTTCCCGCACTACAACCTGGGCCTGCCCCTGTCCACGGCGGCCGGCCTGCTGCCCGGCTTCTACGCCCAGCCCGACCTGCGCGCCGCCGTCTTCACCGAGGTCAACCCGTCCTACGAGCCCTCGGGCACGTCCTTGGCCCGCTACGTGGAGACCGTCGCCGGTGCCCTGGCCGCGGGCCTCACCCAAACCTCCTGAGCCCTGGCCGGTTCACCGGGGCGGACTGGTAGCCCCGCCGACCTGGGCCGGCTCCGGAGCCAGGAGAGCCGGGAGAGCCGGGCGCGGCGGACCGCGCGGCCCGGGCGGAGGCGAGGATGACGCTGGGCGGCATGGGGACTCCGGCCATCGCGCTGAACGCGGCGGCACTGAGCGTCGCGCCGTTCAGGGCGGCCAGGCTCAGGGCCCGGGGCCGGGGGAGACGGATCCAGGGCAGGCGCGCCGCGACCAGGCCCAGGCCGGTGATGAGCAGGCCCCCGGCCACGTCGAAGACGAAGTGGTTGGCCGAGGACAGCACCACGAAGGTGGTGGCAGCGGGATAGAGCCAGGCCAGGTGGCGCCAGCGGGTGCGGGTGGCCATGACCACCGCCACCGCCACCCAGGTGGCCCAGGCCACGTGCAGGCTGGGCAGCGCGGCGTACAGGTTGGCCGCGCCGGTGACACCGTGCGGATCGGCCGAGTCGAGGACGTTGTGCGCGGTCAGGATGTCGGTCATGCCGCCCACGGCGAACCGGGGCGGGGCCACCGGCCAGGTCCAGAACACGATGTTGGCGCCGATCGTGGACAGCACCAGGGCGGACCGGAGCCGGGGGAAGGCCCGGGGCCGGAACACGTACAGCCAGGCCAGCGCCAGCGGGGTCAGGATGAAGTGCAGCAGCGCGTAGTAGTAGCCGACGGCCAGGGCGGCCGCGGCGTGCGGTGCCACCAGGTGGTTGAACCACGGCTCGACGTTGATGCCCAGCTGCACTTCGGCCTGATACAGCGTGGCCGCGTGACCGAACGCGTCGCTGCGGGTGGTGGTGAGCACGATGCGGACCAGCGACGGCGCCATGTACGCGGCGGCCAGGGTGGCCAGTTCGAGCAGGACCGGCAGGCGTCTCCAGGTCAGCCAGGTCCGGCGCGGACGGCGGGCCGCGCCGCCGCGGTCGGCCCCGGGTGCTTCCGCGGCCGGCTCCGGGTGGTCCACGACCCCTCGGTCCAGTGCTGACCCCGGCGACTGCACCCGCGCAGCCATCAGGCAAACTCCGCGAACGCGGGAAGCAATGCAGTCATGCCGATGTCCCCAGTTTCCGGCCAGGCCCCTTGCCGTTTGGCTGCCCGCCCCCTCGCCACACAGCCAGTCCAACCGACGTTAGTGAGAAATTAACTTTCTCACAAGAGATTTCCTGTGCATGACCTGCCCCCGTATAGTGAGTGAATGACCAGGGTGGCGCGGGAGTCCGTTTCTGACGGGCCCGTTGACCGCTCCGCCGCGGAACTGTGTTCATCTGATGACCTGGCCCGGGCCTGGAAGGCCGTGGTCCGCGGCTACACCCACGTCACCGACCTGCTCACCGAGCAGGTGGAACGGGAGACCGGGCTGCCCGCGCCCGCGTTCTTCGCGCTGGTCTGGCTGCTCCGCGACGGCAGCGGCTCAGCCGTGCCGCTGAGCACGCTGGCCCGGCAGGTGGCCTTCACCAGCGGGGGTTTCACCAAGGTGGCCGACCGGCTGGAGCAGGCGGCCCTGATCCAGCGGCAGCCTTCGGTGTCCGACCGCCGGGTGACCCACGCCGTGCTCACCGAGGCCGGCCGGGCCCTGGCCGAGCGCGCCTTCGGCATCTACTGCGCGGGCCTGCGCGAACTGGTGGTGGAGCGGCTCGGCCTGGACGGCCTGTACGTGCTGGCCGACCACATGCAGCGCCTCAGCGGCGACACGCCCGAATAAGCCCGGCAGCAGCAGCAACCGCCGGGCCGGCTGGGGCTCGCCGGCCAGGGTCAGCCGCTCGGCCGGCCCGCGGCCCAGCCGGGCCAGATAGTCCGCGCGGCTGATGGGCTGGGCCCCGAGTGAGCGCAGGAACGCACTGTCCCACTGGGCGTCGATCAGCTCCCCGCCCGCGGCCGCGAACCGTGCGGCCAGGTCGGCCACGGCGATGCGGCCGGCCTCCGGACGCCGGCTGAAGATCGAGTCACCGCTCAGGACCGGGCCCGCCGACACGCCGAACGCCCCGCCGATCAGCTCGTCGTCCTGCCACACCTCGACGCTGTGGGCCCAGCCCTTCTCGTGCAGCGCGGCCAGGCTCGCCAGCAGTGGGTCGGTCAGCCAGCAGGGCTCCCGGCCGGTCCGGCACTGTTCGGCTACCCGCTCGAAGGCGGTGTCGGCGGTGGTCCAGACCGACCCGCGGCGCAGCTGCTTGCGGACGTTGCGGCCCAGGTGGACGCGGCCGGGGGCCAGCACCAGCCGGGGGTCCGGCGACCACCAGGCCACCGTGTAGGGGTCGCCGCCGGCCGGATCACCGACCAGGCCGATCGCGCCCGCCTCGACCTGATCCTCGTAGCGGACCTCGTGCAGCGTGCGCTGGTACTCGTCCGCGGCCGGGAACGGGATGAGCCCGCGCCGGTACGCGGCCAGCACGCGGTCCGGGCTCAGGTCGGCGCCGAACGCGACCGGGCCGTCCGCGACCTCGGCCCGGAGCTCGAAACGAATCCCAGTCCGGGTACCAGCGCGCCGCCATCAGGCCGCCGGCCGGTGCGCGCAGGTAGCCGTCCTCGATGAGCCGGCCGAGGTGCCGGTCCAGCAGGGCCGCGTCGACCGGGGGGAACACGATGCCGCTGCCAGCCAGCGCCTGGTCGGTGCGGGTCCGGGTGTAGGCCGGGAACACGTGGCCCAGGTAGGTCTCGGCCACCGTGAGGCCGGCCGGGCCGCACTGGTCGACGAACAGCGGCACGAACGGCGCCATGGGGTGGGCCGGGTCCCGGACGGCCTGCCGCAGCAGCTCCTCGACCCAGGCCCGGTAGGGGATCGGGCTCACCGGGTAGCCGTGTGCGCGCAGCCGCTCCACCAGCGCGGCCAGCCCGGCCGGCCGCGGGCTGGCCAGGTGGTAGGTGTGGCCCGCGGCCGCCTCGTGGGTGGCGATGTGCCGGATCGCGGCCGCGCACAGGTCCGCGGGTACCAGGTCCAGCGGCAGATCGATGTCCGGGGCCAGCCCGGTGTCGGCGATGAACCTGATCAGCGCGCACAGCTCGGTGGCGGTGTTCCAGGCCCCGGTCCGATGGTCACCGCCCACGTCGAGCGGGCGGTAGATGGTGACCGGCAGGCCGGCCCGGGCCGCGTTCCGCAGCAGTTCCTCGGCCACGAACTTGGTCTCCACGTAGCCCAGCCCGAGCTGGTCGGCGTGGCCCAGCGGGGTGTCCTCGGTCACCGTGCGCACCCCGGCCGCGCCCAGCCCGGCCAGCACGGCCGTGGTGGAGACGTAGTGCAGCGGGACGCCCCGGCCCAGCCCGGCCAGCCGGATCAGTTCCCGGGTGCCGGTGACGTTGGCCGCCCGCAGCTCCTCGTACGGATAGATGAAGTTGACCTGCGCGCCCGGGTGGTGGATGACGTCCAGCGTCCGGGCCAGCTCGGCGAACACCACCGGGGACAGGCCCAGGCCGGGCTGGGCCAGGTCACCGGTCAGCGGCACCACCCGGTGCAGGTCCAGCGGCCCGAGGCCGTACCGCGCCGCGGCGGCGGTGATCCGGTCCCGCGCGTGCGCCGCGTCCCGGGCCCGGACCAGGCAGTGCACCCGGGCCTCGGGGACCGACAGCAGCTCGCGCAGCAGGTGCACGCCGAGGAACCCGGTCGCCCCGGTGAGCAGGATCTGGCGCGGCTGCCGCCAGCGGGGCGGCGGCCCCGTGCCGGTCCGCACCGGAACGTCCAGCCGGGACTCCCGGGTGAGGTCGGCCGCGGCCGGGGCGCCTCCCGCCCCGGGGCCGCCGCCGGCCCGGGCGGCCTGGACCGCGCCCGCGAACCCGCCCAGCGTGGGGTCCCGCAGCAGGCAGCGGGTCAGGCCCCGCACGTGGTCCGGGCCGATGCCGAAGATCGTCCGGGCCTGGGCCATCATCTCCGCGGCCTTGAGCGAGTCACCGCCGAGGGCGAAGAAGTCATCGTCGAGCCCGGTGACCGGACCCCGAGGACTTGCGACCACAGGTGGGCCATCCCGGCCTGGGCCGGGGTCAGCGCGGCCCCGTCGCCCGGAGCCGACGCCTGGCCCGGCGCGGCCGCCCCGGGCCAGGCGTCCACGTCCGGGGCACCGTTGGGCCGCCGGGGGATCGCCGTGACCTCAGCGAACACGTCCGGAATCATGAAGCCGGGCAACTGCTCAGCCAGGAAGTCGCGCCAGTGCCCAGGCCCGGCCTCCGATTCCGGCCCGGCCACCACGTAGCCCACCAGCTGCCGGTCGCCCGGGCTGAGTTCCCGCACGGTGACCGCGGCGTCGGTCACCCCGGGGCAGGCCGCCAGCAGGTGCTCGACCTCGGCCGGATCGACCCGGTAGCCGCGCACCTTCACCTGCCGGTCGATCCGGCCCAGCACCTCGAGCCGCCCGTCCGGCCCCCAGCGCCCCTGGTCGCCGGTGCGGTACATCCGGGCCCCGGGCTGGTTGCGGTACGGGTTGGGCAGGAACCGCTCGGCGGTCCGGTCCGGGGCGCCCAGGTAGCCCAGGGCCACGCCGTGGCCGCCGATGTAGATCTCGCCGACCGTCCCGGCCGGGACCGGGCCCAGGTCCGGGCCGAGCACCAGGACCTGGGCGTGCCCGAGCGGCCGCCCGGCCGGCACCGCGGTGCCCGGGTCGTCGGTCACCTCATGGAGGACCGACGTGATCGCGGCCTCGGTCAGCCCGTAGGCGTTGATCAGCCGGGCTCCCGGGACGGCCCGCCGGGCGGCCGAGCAGTCGGCCGGATCGGCCCGGTCCCCGCCGGTGATCATGAGCCGCAGCGAGCCCAGCCGCGGATCCCGCGGCCCGGCCCGGGCCAGCAGCTGGTGCCAGTAGGCCGGGGTCAGGTCGGCCACGGTGACCTGGCCGGCCGCGATCAGGGCCAGCAGGTCGGACGGGGCCACCGGCCCGGGCGGCGGCAGCACCAGGGCCGCCCCGCTCAGCAGCGGGACCAGGATCTGTTCCAGCGAGGTGTCGGTGCTCAGCGGGGCCAGCTGCAGCACCCGGTCCTGGCCGGACAGCCGGTAGGCCGCCACCAGGTCGGACAGGACCGACAGCAGCGCGCCGTGGCTCACCGCCACCGCTTTCGGCTCGCCGGTCGAGCCGGAGGTGGAGATGACGTAGGCGATATCGTCCGGCCGCAGACCAACCGCCGGAGCGGTGCCCGGATACCCGTCCAGGCTCAGCTCGTCCAGGAACACGAGCCGGGCCCTGGTCTCCGCGAAGGCCTTTTCCGCGGCCCGGTGCACCAGGACGATGCTGGCCCCCGCGCCGGCCGCCATCCGGGCCAGCCGCGGCGCGGGCAGCGACGGGTCCATCGGCAGGTAGGTGCCCCCGGCGGCCAGGATCCCGAGCAGGGCGCGGATCGAATCGCCGCCTCGTTCCAGACCCGATCCGATGACCACCCCCGGGCCCGCGCCCAGGGCCCGCAGGGCGTGGGCCAGCTGGCTGGCCGACCGCTGCAGCTGCCCGTAGGTCAGCTCGTCCGCGCCGTGCACCGCCACCGCGCCGGGATGGCGGCCCGCTGCCACCGCGAGCCACTCGGGTACCAGGCGGACCGGGCTCGCCGGGTCGGCGCCGTCCGCCCGCGGCGCCGCCGGGAGAATGTCCGGCCAGGCCCGCGTGATCAGCGCCCGGCAGGCGCCCAGGGACATGGGTGCCGACCGGGTGTGCCAGCCCGCTGGAGCCGGTCGCGTGGCCGGCCAGATCGCATACTGGCCCACATCGTTCAGGGTTACGACATATGCGTTTTCCCGGGTATCGCTCGCGGGCGATTGGGCAGCGGTAAAGTGCGGTTCGTTATCAATAGGCATAGGTGAAAACTGCTCGTTCGGCGAGCACGTTGTGGACAGGCTCGGGCGATGCCGGGGTATGGTCGCCGGCCTGATTTGTCGTCTCGGTGGGTGATCTTCGGCCAGGTGTTTTTCTGCCCGAAGGGCGACGGTCGCAACCTTTTTGGCCGGTCCGAATATTGGCTCCGGGCCGCCTCCAGCCGGCCCGGGCGCCCGCCTCCGGCCGGCCTGACCGTCGGCCTGGCGGTCGGCTGGGCCGCCGGTCGGGTCCGGGGCCAGTTCCGGCCCGGACCTGGGCGGCTGAGATGTTCCACTCCCGCGTCATGCAATGATCAAGCACGGGTAAAAAACGCCGTGGCCGCCCTGGATCGAAGGATGAATCGGAAGGTAATGGCGTGATTCACCGCGCAGTGAAAATATGTGACTTAAGTGGTTATCGAGATGAGCGGGACGTGACACGCATGCCGTGATGCAGCCGGGGAAAGTCAAGGGTGGGGATTTAGTGCCAGCCGGCGGGACGCAGGCCCGCGGGGAAAGGTTGAGCTGGGGGGACGATGTGGTAATTGCACGGCGGCCGCTGCTGGGGGGCTACGCCCTCTGGTGGCTCGTGCTGATCGTCGCCTATTACGGGCTGCCCGGCCTGCGCACCGAAACGTGGGGCCTGCTCGGGCTGAGCGGCGTGGCCGCCATCCTGGCCGGGATCGTCCTGAACCGGCCCGCCCGCCGGCTGCCCTGGCTGCTGCTGGCCGCGGCCAACCTGAGCTTCCTGGTCGGCCAGGTCAGCTTCCTGGTCGCCGGCCTGATCAGGGACCAGCCGCTGCCGTTCCCGTCCTACGCCGACGTGTTCTACCTGCTCACCTACCCGCTGACCGCGGCCGGGCTGCTGATCTTCATCCGGGACCGGAACCCCGACCGCGACCGGCGCAGCGTGATCGACGCGCTGACCCTGACCGTGGGCCTGGGCCTGATCTCGTGGATGTACCTGATCCTGCCCTACGTGCACAATCCGCAGCTGTCCTGGCTGCAGAAGTCGGTGTCGATCGCCTACCCGCTGAGTGACGTGCTGGTCCTGGCCGTGATGGCCCGGCTGCTGGCCCCGGGGACCGGGCGCAGCCGGTCGTTCCAGTTGCTCATTCTGGGCACCGTCGGTGAGCTGGTCTCCGACGTCTGGTTCGGCGGCCTGCAGTTGTACGGCTCGTTCCACAACGGGACCGTGGTCGATCTGGGCTGGGCCCTCCTCTACGGCGCGTGGGGTCTGGCCGCACTGCATCCCACCATGACCCAGCTGACCGAGCCCGCCTCCCGCCAGCGGCCCCAGGCGTCCTCCGGCCGGCTGCTCGTGCTCATGCTGGCCTCGCTGATCGCCCCGGCCGTGCTGTTCATCCAGTCGCTGCGGCACCGCAACTACGACGACAGCGTGATCGCGGTGTTCTCGGCGATCTTGTTCCTGCTGGTCACCTCCCGGCTGTGGGACATGGCCTCGTCACACCGGCGTGCGCTGAGCCGGGAGCGCACGGTCCGGGTGGCCGGCGCCGCCCTGGCCTCGGCGGCCACCGTGGCCGAGGCCGCGGCCGCCATGCGCACCGCCGCCGCCGATCTCACCGGCTCCCGGTCGGCGCGCGACGCCCTGCTCATGGTGCGCGACGACGGATTGTTCCGGGCGGTGGACCCGGCCCCGGCCCAGCTGGGCGAACCCGACGGGCTGGCCCGGCTGGCCGAGGATCGGCTGGCCCAGAACCAGCTGCCGCCGCTCAGCGGCAGCGAGCCGGTGTTCATGGCCAACGCCCAGCTCAGCGCCGAGGCCATCGCGCTGCTGCCCCGCGGCGACGGGGTGCTGCTCTGCCCGCTCGCGCTGCGGGACCGGCCCGCCGGCGACCCGCTGATCGGGGTCCTGATGGTGTTCGGGGCCCGCCGGGTGCTGGCCGACCTGTCGCCCACCTTCGAGATCCTGGCCGGTCAGGGCGCGCTGGCCGTCGAGCGCATCGCGCTCAGCCTGGAGGTCATCCGCCAGCGCAGCGAGGCCTACTTCCGCACTCTGGTCCAGGACACTTCGGACGCGATCCTGATCGTGGCCGACGACGGCCTGGTCCGCTACGCGACCCCGTCCGCGGCCAGCATTTTCGGCGAGATCGACACCGCCGGCGTCTACCTGTGGGAGCTGGTCGCCGACCGCCAGCGCGACACCATCATCAAGGCCCTGGCCCGGTTGCGGCGCTCGGCCAGCTTCCCGTCCTCGATCGAGGACTGGGAGGTCGTCCGCCGCGACCAGCGCTCCGTCCAGGTCCAGGTCCGGGCCAGCGACCTGCGGCACGACCACACCGTGGCCGGCCTGGTGCTGACCCTGCGTGATGTCACCGAGCAGCGGCAGCTGGAAGCCGAGCTCAAGCACCGGGCCTTCCACGACGCGCTGACCGGCCTGCCCAACCGGCTGCTGTTCCAGGACCGGGCCGCGCACGCGCTGAACCGGGCCAAGCGCGAGGGCACCACCACCGGCGTGCTGTTCGTCGACCTCGACGACTTCAAGATGACCAACGACACCATGGGTCACAGCGTGGGCGACGAGCTGCTGGTCGCGGCGGCCATCCGGTTGTCGGCCGTGATCCGGGAGTCCGACACCGCGGCCCGGCTGGGCGGCGACGAGTTCGCGCTGCTGGTCGAGCACCTGGCCGACCCGGCCGCGGTCGAGGCGTTCGCCGAGCGGGTGGTCCGGGCCTTCAGCGACGCCTTCGACCTGGCCCACGGCTCGGTGATCACCACCGCCACCGTGGGCGTGGCCACCACCGAAGACAGCGCCGACGTGGATGAGCTGCTCCGGCACGCCGACCTGGCCCTGTACAACGCCAAGTCCTCGGGCAAGCGGCAGTGGCGCCGGTACGCCCCGGTGCTCAGCGCCGGGATGATCCGGCGCCGGGAGGTGCAGGCCGCGCTGGAGAAGGCGGTCAGCACCTCGGCCTTCACCCTGGCCTACCAGCCGATCGTCACGCTGACCAGCGGGGCCATCGCCGGGTTCGAGGCCCTGGTCCGCTGGCCGCACCCCGAGTGGGGCATGATGCAGCCCGATCAGTTCATCGAGCTGGCCGAGGAGACCGGGCACATCGTCCCGCTCGGGTCCTGGGTGCTGGGCCAGGCCGCCACCGAGCTGGTCCGCTGGCGGCCCCGGGACGACGGCCGCCCCCCGCTGTACGCCAGCGTCAACGTGTCGGCCCGCCAGTTCCGCGACCCCGGCTTCGTCGACGGCGTGCGCCAGGTCCTGACCCGGACCGGGCTGTCACCCTCGTCGCTGATGCTGGAGCTGACCGAGACCGTGCTGCTCCGCCAGGACGAGCGGCTCCTGGCCGACCTGGTCGAGCTCAAGGCGATCGGCGTCAAGCTGGCCATCGACGACTTCGGCACCGGCTACTCGTCCCTGTCCTACCTGCGCGAGCTGCCCATCGACGTCCTCAAGATCGACAAGTCCTTCGTGGACGGCATCGCCGTGTCCGAGCAGCGCCTGGCCCTGGTCGAGGGCATCATCGGCATCGCCAAGACCCTCCACCTCGACGTCATCGCCGAAGGCATCGAAACCGAGGTCCAGCGCGACCTGCTGGTCTCCATGGGCTGCCAGTACGGCCAGGGCTACCTCCTGGCCATGCCCGTCGCCGCCGACCAGGCCGAGACCCTGGTCCGCCTGGGCCACGGCCTGGTCCCCGAGCTCCCCCGCGTCAGCCCCTGACCCCACCGCAATGTGCGCAATGAGCCATTGCGCACATTCGGGTCGGTGGCTGGTGCGGCCGATGTGCGTTACTGTGACCTTGTGTCTCCACCCCACATCTCGGGCAGGCTCACAGGCCCCGGACGGATACCGGGGGACGGATCTCCGGGGCGCCCAGGCGGGCGGCTTCGGCGGTGTCGTCGTCCGGCTTGGTCTGGGAGTCGCGTTCGGCCCGAACGCGGGCCAGATAGTGGTCCACCTCACGCTGGGTCTGATCCGCGTCCCAGCCCAGGGGCCCGGCCAGCAACTCGGCCACCGCCGGGGCGGCGGCCACGCCACGGTCCCAGGATTCGATGGAGATCCGGGTCCGCCGGGCCAGCACGTCGTCGACGTGCCGGGCGCCCTCGTGGGTCACGGCGTAGCGGGCCTCGACGGCCAGGTAGTCGTCGGCGCCGGGCAGCGGCTCGGCCAGGGCCGGATCCTCCCGGATCATGGCCAGCAGCTCGTGCACCATCGAGCCGTACCGGTTCAGCATGTGCTCGACCCGGGCCGGGTGGATGCCGGAATCGGCGGCCAGCTGGCGGCGCTGGTTCCACAGGGCCTGGTACCCGTCGGCGCCCAGCAGTGGAACGCGGTCGGTGCAGGACTCCGGAACCCGCTGGTCCAGGCCGAACGCGGCCTCGTCCACCGCGTCCTTGCCCATCACCCGGTAGGTCGTGTACTTGCCCCCGGCCACCACGACCAGGCCCGGGACCGGGTGGCCGACCACGTGCTCGCGCGACAGCTTGGAGGTCGACTCGGACTCGCCGCTCAGCAGCGGCCGCAGCCCGGCGTAGACGCCTTCCACGTCTTCCCGGGTCAGCGGGGAGCTGAGCACCGAGTTGACGTGCTCGAGCAGGTAGTCGATGTCGCGCGAGCTGGCCGCCGGGTGGGCCTTGTCCAGCGACCAGTCGGTGTCGGTGGTGCCGATGATCCAGTGCCGGCCCCACGGGATCACGAACAGCACGCTCTTCTCGGTGCGCAGGATGATCCCGGTGTCGGACTGCAGCCGGTCCTTCGGCACGACCAGGTGGATGCCCTTGGACGCGCGCACGTGGAACTGGCCGCGGGTGTCGGCCAGGGCCTGGGTGTCGTCGGTCCAGACCCCGGTGGCGTTGATGACCTGCTTGGCCCGGACCGAGAACGCCCGCCCGCTCTCCAGGTCCACGACCTCGGCCCCGGAAACCCGCTCGCCCTGCCGCAGGAACCCGGTGATCTGGCACCGGTTGGCGGCCAGCGCGCCGAACTCCACCGCCGTGCGGACCACGGTCAGCGTGTGCCGGGCGTCGTCGACCTGCGCGTCCGAGTACTGGATGGCGCCGGTGAGCGAGTCCGGGCGCAGGGCCGGCGCGTGCCGCAGGGCCTGCTTGCGCGTCATGTGCTTGCCCAGCTTCAGCCCGTGCGCGGTGCCCGAGGTGAGGGCCATCCCGTCGTACAGCGCGATCCCGGCCCCGACGTAGGGGCGCTCCCAGTGCTTGGTCAGCGGGTACAGGAACCGCACCGGGTGCACCAGGTGCGGGGCCAGCCGGTCCAGCAGCAGGCCCCGTTCGTGCAGCGCCTCCCGGACCAGCGCGAAGTCCATCATCTCCAGGTAGCGCAGGCCACCGTGGATGAGCTTGCTGGACCGGCTGGAGGTGCCGCTGGCCCAGTCCCGGGCCTCGACGATGGCCGTGCTCAGCCCGCGGGTCACGGCGTCGAGGGCGGAACCCGCTCCGACCACGCCCCCTCCGACGACCAGGACGTCGACCTCGGCCTCGCTCATCTTGTCGATCATGTTGTCCCGGGTTACCGGAGACAGTTCAGCACTCACCGGATCAGCCGCCCTTCGCGTCGTCAGCGTGCGCGCAAGCGTTTCTGCCAGCCTAAATACCCCGTTCCCGGCTAGCTAGCAGTGGGACCAGCTTCCTGCCTCACCCGGGTCCGCAGTTGCTTGCGGTCGAGCTTGCCCACGCTGGTCAGCGGGATGGCGGGCACGACGCGGACCTCGCGCGGGTATTTGGTCGCGGCCAGGTGGGCCCGCGCGTGCTCGACCAGCTCGTCCGGGGTGGCCGTGGTGTCCGGGCGCAGGGCCACGAACGCCACCACCTCCTCGCCCAGCCGGGGGTCCGGCCGCCCGACCACGGCCGCCTGGGCCACGGCCGGGTGGGTGAGCAGCACGTCCTCGACGTCACGGGGGTAGACGTTGAAGCCGCCCCGCAGGATCAGGTCCTTCTTGCGGTCGACCACGTACAGGTAGCCGTCGGCGTCCAGATGGCCGATGTCGCCGGTGCAGAACCAGCCGTCGTGCAGCGCCGCCGCGGTGGCGTCCGGGGCGCGCCAGTAGCCGGACAGCACGCCGGGGGAGTGGACGCAGATCTCCCCGTCCTGGCCCGGGGCCAGCACCTGCCCGGCGTCGTCGCGGATCTGCACCGTGCAGCCCGGGACGGGCAGGCCCACGCTGCCCACGCGCCGCGCGCCCAGCGGGTTGGCCGCGATGATCGACGCCGACTCGGTGCAGCCGTAACCCTCGTAGACCTCGGCGCTGGGCACCCGGCGCTCGAACTCCTCCCGGACCTCGGCGGCCAGCGGGGCGGCCCCGGAGGACACCGCGACCAGGGCCGACAGGTCGGCTTCCTCCAGCGGCTGGGCCAGCAGCATCTGGATCATCGAGGGCACCAGGGTGGTCCGCTGGGCCCGGTGCTGCTGGGCCAGCTTGAGCCACCCGGCCGGGTCGAACCACCGCATCAGGATCGACTGCTGCGGGCTCTCCGCGTGCATGCCCACGCAGGTGACCAGCAGCCCGTAGGCGTGGGCCAGCGGCAGCGGCATCAGCGTGGAGGTCAGCCCGTCCGCCCCCGGCGACTGGTGCGAGGACGACCCGCACCAGAACAGGTTGGCGTGGGTCAGCGGGACCCCCTTGGACCGGCCGGTGGTGCCGCCGGTGTACAGCAGCGCGGCCAGGTCGTCGTCGTCCGCGTCCACGATGGTCCCCGGGTCGGCCGCGGCCACCTCGGCGAAGCTCAGCACCTGCGGCCCGTCCCCGCCGGCCGAGAGGGCCTGCCCGGCGCCGAGGGCGACGATGACGGACCGGACGCTGTCCACCCCGTTCGCGGCGGCCAGCACCTTGGGCAGGAACTCGGGGGTGGTGACCACGGCCACCGCCCCGGAGTCGGCCAGCGCGTGCCGCAACTCGTCCTCACTGACCAGGAAGATCAGGGGCGTCACCGCCACCCCGGCCCGCCACGCGCCGTTGTAGGTGACCAGTACCTCGGGGCAGTTGGCCATCAGCACCACCACCCGGTCGCCCGGCCGCACCCCCAGCCCGGCCAGGCCCGCCCCGAACCGCGCCGCCTGGTCGGCCAGCTCGGCCCGGGTGAACCAGCGATCGGAGAAGAACAGGGAATCCCCGTCACCGTGCCGTTCGAGCTGACGTTCCGCCTGCCGGGCCAGGTGCTTGGTTCCCACAGCGCCTCTTCTCTGGTACGTGACAGTTCCTCATGAAGTATCACGCCAGGCGAACCTTAATTGCGGCCCGGCCGGGTCTCAAGACCCGGCCGGGCCGGGGCGTCAGCGGGCTCGGTGCGAGGTGGTGGTGTCGCTCTCCCGGGCGATCTGGAAGAACGACGAGCGCAGGCCGAACCGGGCGATCAGCATCAGGATCAGGCCGACGCCGACGATGCCGATCAGCGACCAGACCTCGGAGGCGGGCGCGCCGTCCAGCGACTTGACCACCACCCAGACCAGGAACGCGGCCGCGGCCACCGGCAGCAGTCCCAGCGCCACGGCGTCCCACGCGCTGGTGAACACCCGCCGCCGGTAGTAGGTGATGGTGGCCAGCGCGGTCAGGATGTAGAAGATCGCGAACAGCAGGCCGGTCACGTCGACCACGTCGTTGAACGCGTTCTGCACCGACGTGGTCAGCAGGTAGACCCAGGTCAGGGCGATGATCAGCACGCCCACCAGGATGCTGGCCGCGACCGGGGTGGAGAACCGGCGGGACACGTTGGCCAGCGAGCTGGGCAGCGTCCGGTAGCTGGCCATGCCGTACACGATGCGGGCGCTGAGCACGATGCCGGTACCGGTGGTGGCGATGACCGACAGGGCCAGGGCCAGCGCCATCACCTTGGCCCAGCCACCGCCACCGAGGGCCTGGGCCACGTAGACCAGGACGTCGGCCGAGTTGTTCTGCAGCTTGGACGGGGACACCGCGCCCTGCAGGCCGACCTCGGACAGCGTGTAGATGATGGTCAGGAACACCACCGCCAGCATGGCCGCGCGGCCCGGGTTGACCCGGCGGTGCTTGACTTCCTCGTTGACGTACAGCGTGCCGTCCCAGCCGGTGAAGATGAACACCGAGACCAGGAAGCCGGCCGCCAGGCTGCCCTTGCCGCCGATTCCGGTCGGGCTCAGCCAGCCGCTGGAGAAGTGCACGGTGCCGTGCCAGTGGTTGGCCACCGCCCAGATGCCCACGATGGCGAAGACGATGAGGATCGTGTACTCCACCACCGCCATGGCCACCTGGGACTTGGCCGTGAACCGGATGCCGACCACCGCGATGATCAGCATGACCACTCCGACCGCGGTGCCGATCGCGATGTTCGACCAGGTGCTGGTGGAGTTGGACCCGAACACGGCCAGCACCGAGGGCCCGAGCACTTCCACGCCGCTGACGGTGGCGATGATGTACGCCGCGATCATCAGCCAGCCGGTGAGGAAGCCCAGGTAGGGGTTGATGGCCCGGCCGACCCACTCGAACGAGGCGCCGCAGTTGGCGTTCCACACGTTCAGCCGCCGGTAGGCGTTGGCGATGATGAGCATGGGGATGGCGGTCAGGATGATGATCGGCCCGGTGCCGTAGGCGGTGGCCGCGGCCAGCGCGGCCAGCGTCAGCCCGACCGAGGCGGCCGGGGCGGACGACGCCATGCCGATGACGGTGTCCTGAGCGACGCCGATCGCGTCCGGCTCCAGCCGGGCGGCATGGGCCGGCCCGGCGTTGGGCAGGGACGTAGCGGTTTGATCCGCCATCTGGTCTCCAATCGTGACGGCCCGATCGTGACCAGCACAGCGGGGCGAGACCGGCCCGGATCTCGGTGACCAGTACTGCCGATCGCGGCGACCAACGGGGCTGATCGCCAATGCGGAATGGCCACGGAAGACCGGACGTTTCGCCACCGGCAAATCGGTGGCCCGTCGGAATCTCTGTTACTTCCAGTAAATTGGCTAACACTTAACGTGGTGCTCGTTGGGCAACCCGGTAAAGGGCCCGCCCCAGGCAAAGGGCAAAGCGCGCCGGCCCCCTCGCCGTCGGGTCAAGACCCGCCGGTCCCGCGCATGCGCGAGATCATATCGGCTCAGAACCACCCGTAACCGGACGGGCGGGCAGGTTTTACCATCTCTTCATACGAGATCTGAAATATGGTTCTTGATCGCGGCCGAGGCGGTTTCAGCGCCGAGAAGTTGGCTGCTCAGCGGCCTTCTGGCTCGCGAGCACGCGTTTTTCGGACCTCGGCCATAAACCGAATATCGTTCGGCGCGCCGCCCCGGCGCGGCCCCGGCGCCGCATCGCGCCCAAGGTAATTCGCACAGGCCCGACCATCCCCGGGACCTGAGGGCAAAAAGAAAGCCGATCCGGCTCGGCGGTGGCCCGTTCATGAAACGAACGAGCCGACCGCACCTCAGCCGGATCGGCACCCGCGGTTCAGCGGGTTCGCGGCCGGGGGCGGGTTCCCCTGCGCGCGTGGTTGGTCTCGGCGGGTGCCTACTTCCCGGTCGCGGCGCGGAACCTGGCCACCACGCTGGTGGGCACGCGGCCACGGTCCTTGAGCTCGATGCCCTGCTCCTTGGCCCAGGCCCGCACGTGCTTGGTGTCGACGTCGCTCGACGCGCTGCGGCGTCCGGACCGGCTCGGCGGCCGTCCACTGCCGCTGACGCGCCGGGCGGCGGCCACGTAGCGGCCCAGGGCCGCCCGCAGTTCCTCGGCGTGCTCGGAGTTCAGGTCGATCTCGTAATCGGTGCCGTCCAGCCCGAACTGAACGCTGCCTTCTGCTTCGCTCCCATCGAGATCGTCGATGAAGAGGGTCTGTACTTTTTGCGCCATTGCGCACTCCATTCTGGCGATCAGTAACGGTCTATCGTGATCAGCGCCACGGCGCCCGGCCGGGTTGGTGGCCGTGCTTCATGACAGGTTTGGTGACCCTGATCGGCGCCACCGGAGCAGGGCCGCGGCCACGCCGCGGTCACCAGCCGGTATCACCGGCCGGGGTCACCGGCCGTGTCAACTAGTCGGGGCCGGGCCGCCGTCTTTTTTGCTCAGCCCCGTCGGTATCCCTCCTGAGTGACACCGCGGATACCGACGGGATTGATGCCAGCCCGTGCACTACTGGGAACAGCGAGAGGACCATACAAAAATTCCCCCACGGATGGCAGTAACCTCGCCGATAACGGCGCGCGTGTCATCTCCGATGAACGCTATTGAAGACATCCTAGAGACTTCACCTGAGCGTTGATCACCGGGTTAGGAATGACGGCCCGGAATTCATCAATAATCTCGGCTGCGGGCCGGACGCCCGCCCGCCAGCCTTCGGCAATATCTGGATCACGAACCGGCCGGGTCGCGTATCCCGGCCCGGCCGGGGAAGCATCCCGGGATGCAACGGTCCCGGGCCGAACTGATCGGCATCTATCTGAATGACCACTTGGCCGGAGCCACCGTCGGCACCGGGCTGGCCCACCGCGTCGCCCGCAGCCACGACGAGGTCGCGGACCAGGCCACCCTGCAGCGGCTGGCCGGCGAGATCAACGCCGACCGGCGGGCGCTGCTGGAGATCATGGCCCTGCTCGGCGTGCCGGTGCGGCACTACAAGACCGGCGCGGCCTGGCTGGGGGAGCGGGTGGGCCGGCTGAAGCCCAACGGCCACCTGCGGACCCGGTCCCCGCTGAGCAGCCTGGAGGAGCTGGAACTGCTCCGGCTCGGCGTCCAGGGCAAGGCCGCGGGCTGGCGGACCCTGCGCGAACTGGCCGCCCGCGACGCCCGGCTGAGCGCCGCCTGGCTGGACGAACTGCTGGCCCGGGCCCGCGCCCAGGCCGACCAGCTGGAGGACCTCCGGGTCCGCGCGGCCGCTCGCCCTCATCGAGGCCACCGCCGAGCCGGGTCCGGCCGGTCCGGCTCCGGCCGGGACTACCTGACCCCGGGCAGCTGGTCCTTGGGCAGGAACAGCACCGAGTTCACGTACCGCGGCGACGGCCACAGGGCCCGGGCCAGCAGGCCACGCTCGGACACGTGGGCG
Organism: uncultured Actinomycetes bacterium; assembly: GCA_963828445.1. GTDB lineage: Bacteria > Actinomycetota > Actinomycetes > Streptosporangiales > Streptosporangiaceae > Bog-532. The sequence goes on along the minus strand of CAWHFP010000003.1, from coordinate 477,736 downwards.
GTGCGGGCCTGGTGGGCCGCGAGCGGGAAGCTGTCGACCGGGACCCAGGAGCGGGCGGGCAGCACCCAGCCGCGGTAGCCGTAGGAGCGCATCTGGTCGATGACGTCGGTGACCGGCTGGATGCGCTGCTCGACCTCGATGATCAGCCGGGGCTGATCCCGGGTGATCACCTCCTCGGCGCCGCGCAGCACCGGCACCTCGTGCCCGTCCACGTCGATCTTGATGAACCGCACGTCGCTCAGGCCGAGGTCGTCCAGGCGCACCAGCGGCACCTTGATCGCTTCGCCGTGGATGTCCCGGCGGTGCAGGGATGAGACTCCGCGCACGCCCGCGTCCGCGCACGGCACCCACAGCTCGGCCTCGCCGCAGCTGTCGGACGCGGCCGCCGCGATCACCTCGACCTGCTCCGGCAGCGTGCGCCGCAGCACCTGGTGCAGCGGGGTCGGCTCGATGACCACGGTCTGGGCGGCCCGGTGCCGCAGCCGCCGGGTCCACGGCCCGTACCAGCCGCCGATGTCGATCATGGTGCCGCCGCGGCCGCACACCTCGTCCAGCCGCCGGATCTCCGGCTCGTAGCGGCGGTAGGCCAGGCTGATCAGCCGGACCAGCAGCGGTTCCGGCATCCGGGCCGCCACCTCGGCCGCCGCGCTCATCGCAGGTCCTCGAAGGTCATCGCAGATCCCTTCCCGTGCGTCACCAGGAGACGGCCGACGTGTCCACGTGGTCGTTGCCAGGGTTGAAGTAGGAGACGAGCAGCCGGCTCCGGGTGCTCAGCTCGGGGTGCCCGATGATCGCCCGGCACAGATCACCCGCGCCCGGCGCCGCCTGGCCCCGGCCGGACCCGGACGCCTTCGCGGCCCGGCACGGCACCCGCCCGGCGGCCACCTTCCGCCACGGCCCCGCCGGCGAGCTGGCCCGCCACACCTGGAAATCACCGCCCAGGCTGGTCTGCTCGACCAGGACCAGCCCGTGCCCGGCCGCGCTGTAGTCACCGGCCGAGACCCCGAGCGGATGCCCGGCCGGCAGCACCGAAGCCGCCGTGTTCGGGTCCAGCGACCACCCGGATCCGGTCCAGTACTGGTAGCTGAGCGGGTTCCGCCAGGCCGCCGGGGTGGCCTGGACCCGGACCATGAACACCTTGCCGCCCGGGCAGCCGCTGGGCAGGGTGCCCGCCGAGCAGAACCCGAACTGGTACAGGTACCCGCCGTCGAACACCGGTGATCCCAGCACCTGCTGGACCGGGAGGGCCAGGCCCAGCGGGCTGCCGAACACCTGCTCGGGCGGGCCGAGCTGGTTGGTGGCCGGGTCGTACTCGACCAGGCCGGAGCCTTCCGGGGTCAGGCTGCCGGGCACGTCGGTGCCCAGCGAGCCCCGGCCAGCCCCCGGTCACGCAGTAGTCGTTGTAGCTGATCAGCAGCTGGCCCCGGTCGCCCGCGCCTGCGCCCAGGCTGGCGGCGGCCGGCTCCCGGGCCACCCCGGTGATCCAGGCCGCCGGGTACGCGCCCGCGCCCGAACAGGACGCGGTGCCGCCCGGGCGGACCAGGCCCTGGGGCGCGGGCAGGAACGGCTCCGGGGCCCCGTCGCTGGGCAGCGCGGCCGCCGCGGGCGGGGTCGGGATCTCGCTCAGCCGGGTCGGGGCCTGCCCGGCCCGGTAGGGGCCGGCCGCCGCGGTGTCGGTGCCCAGGATCAGCCGGTCGATCCGGGTCCCCTGGTCGCTGGTCACCGCGGTGTCGCAGAACAGCCACAGGCTCCAGCCGGGCTTGCCCGGCAGCGGGCTGCTGTAGCCGCAGTCCCGGGGCACGGTGTCGCCGGTGGCCCGCTCGTAGTTCGACAGCACCAGGCCCGGGGCCGGATTCGGGGCCGGCCGGGCCGGCCCGGCGCAGGCCGCGACCGCGGCCAGGCCCGCCAGCGAGCCGAGCAGCGCGAGACCCCGGGTCCGCCGGTGGCCGCGCACGGGAGCGCTCCGGTACCGGCTGATCAGCCGGAGCCGTAGTTGAACAGCTGCCGAGTGGGGGGCGGGGGAACGGTGGTGGCGTCATGGGTGATGACCACCACCCCGGCGACGGCGATGACGGCGCCGAGGAGCACTGCGACCACGGTCAGCACGACTCTGGTCCCTTCCTGTGGGTTCCGTCCCCCAAGTTACTTCCGAGTAGGATAGGCGCCCCCGCCGGCACCGTGTCAAGAGCAGTGTTGCCCGCTCGCCTCCGGGCCGCTTGAAGGCGGCGCCTTCCCTCGTCGCGCCTGCGCTCGTTCCTCGCTTGACGCTCCTCAGTCCAGGCACCGCCGCGGCCCTCCGGCTCGCTCATATCCGCCTGGCCTGGACGAGCAGGATGCTGGCCGCCGACGGCCAGCGGCACAGGACGCGGTCCAGCGGCCGCAGCGGCCGGGGCACGTCGTGGTAGGGCGCGCCGCAGATCCGCTCGCAGGCGAACCCGCGCGCGGTCAGGAACTCCTCCAGGGCCCGCCGGGTGAACAGCCGCAGGTGGCCGACCACCTCCTGGCCGGGCCGGCCGTAGATGCCCTTGAGGCTGACCTCGGAGAACACCGGCTGGATGCCCAGCCCGACCAGCCCCCGGTTGTACCAGGCGGCCAGGTTCGGGGTCGACAGCAGCAGCGTGCCGCCCGGCCGCAGCACCCGCCGGGCCTCCTCGGCGGCGGCGTCGGTGTCGACCAGGTGCTCGATCAGCTCGCTCATGATCACCACGTCGACGCTGGCGTCGGCCAGCGGCAGCCCGTCGATGCCGCCCTGCACCACCAGCACACCACGGGCCCGGGCCTGGGCCAGGGCCATGGCCGACCAGTCGATGCCGATCACGGTGTTGGCCGGGTCGAGCTGTTTGACCAGGTAGGTGGCGGTGCCCTCGCCGCAGCCGACGTCGACGATGCGCTGTCGCCCGTCCCGGCCGGCCAGCACGGCGGCCAGCATCTGGGCCTGGCGCCGGGCCCGGTCGGGTCCGGAGCTGACCGTGGTCCCCGGCGCCTCGTAGAACTCCCGGAGGGCCGTGGCGGTCATCGCAGGGCCTCGTCGATCACGGCGGAGAAGTGCCGCACCGCGGTCGACCAGCGCAGTTCGGCCGCCCGCTGCTTGGCCGCCTCGCCCATGTCCGCGCGCCGGGACGGGTCCAGGGCCAGCGCGGCCCAGGCCGAGGCGTAGGCCGCTTCGGTCCGGGCCAGCAGCCCGGTCTGCCCGTCGTCCACCGAGTCGCGCAGCCCCGGCACGTCGAACCCCACGGTCGGAGTCCCGCGCAGGGCCGCCTCGGTGACCACGATGCCCCAGCCCTCGATCAGGGCCGGGTGCAGCAGCAGCCAGGCCGACCCGAGCAGCTGGTGCTTGCGCCGCTCGCTGACCCGCCCGGTGAACAGCACGTCCGGCCCGGCCATGGCCTCGAGCGCGGCCCGCTCCGGGCCGTCGCCCGCGATGACCAGCCGCCCGCCCACCACCGGGCGGACCCGTTCCCAGAGCCGCAGCAGCAGGTCGATGCGCTTGTACTCGGCCAGCCGGCCCAGGGCCAGGAACAGCGGGCGGCGGGAGCGGGGGACCGATGGCCCGGCCGGGGCCACGCCGTTGTTGAGCATCCGGATCCGCTCCCGGTCCACGCCGAGGGCCTGGAGTTCCTTGGCGGTCGAATCCGACACCGTCACGACCAGGTTCCGCCGGTGCACCCAGGGCATGACCCGCTGCTCCAGGAACTGGCCGACGGTGGACACCGGAGGCCGGAACCGCAGCGGCCACAGGTCGGTGTGCACGTGGTTGACCATGCACACGGTGGGCTTGTCGGCCCAGAGCGGGGTCAGGAACGGCATGCCGTTGCACACCTCGACCACCACGTCGCAGTCCCGGACCCGCCGCCGGTAGGCCAGCGGCGCCCGCAGGAACTGCGTGTACGGGCCGCCGCTGCGCACCACGTCGTAGGCGTGCCCGGTCGACGGCCCGCCGCACAGCAGCGTGACCTGGTCACCGCGCGCGCTCAGGCCCGCGGCCAGCTGGTCGACCAGCAGTTCCGAGCCGCCCGCCTGCGGGCTGGCCACGTCCCGCCAGGCCACGATCAGCACGCGGCGTCCCGTGCGCGGGGCTGGCCGCGGGATTCGGTCCACGGCCGAAGTGCGTCCGTAATGAGCTGGGGAAACGAGGGACCGTTCGGTCTCCATGCACCCTCTCCTCAGGCGCGGAATGGCCCCCCCGGGTCATGAGCGGCGATTATGAACACCGTTTCGATTGGGTGTCAACACTTCCCACCGCAGTTGAGCGTCTGGTACCCATCGAACCGGCGAGTAGCCGGACAACGACGGACAAGCATGTTGTTACCCGGTTTTTATTGACGAACATTCACGAAGTGCCCTACCGTCCAGTAACGAAGTGACTTACCGCACAGTAACAAAGAGTCGGCCGCCGTGGGGCGGGGCCCGCGCCGGACCGATTCGAACGAACTAGACGACAGGGATCCCTTGGGGGGGACTCGCCCTGGCCGATCCGGAGCCTGCCGTTCCGGAGCCTGTCAAGGAGGACCGGCACATGCCCCCCGACGCGCCCCCGTCCACCCTTTCCGGGGTGTCATCCCCCGGGCCGGACCCGGAGAACCGGACCGGCTCATCGGGCCCCCTGCGCCCGGTGGGGGCGGCCCGGCTGCTGGCGGCGTTCACCGCCGAGCAGTCCGACCCGGCCCGCTTCTACCAACTGCTCGCCCGCGACTCGGTCGCGCTGGTCGAGCGGCACGCCAAGCTGGCCGGGGCCCGGGTGGCCGACATCGGCGGCGGCGCGGGCTGGTTCACGTCCATGTTCCGGCAGCGCGGGGCCCAGTGCCTGCTGGTCGAGCCGGACGCCGAGGAGCTGTTCAGCCACGGGGAACCCAGCCAGGCCAGCGTGATCGGGGACGGCTACTGGCTGCCGCTGGCCGACGCCAGCGTGGACGTCTGCTTCTCCTCCAACGTGCTCGAGCACGTGCGCGACCCGGCCGGGTTCGTCGACGAGATGATCCGGGTCACCCGGCCCGGCGGCCTGGTCTACCTGTCGTACACGGTCTGGCTGTCACCGTGGGGCGGCCACGAGTCCGCGCCCTTTCACTACCTGGGCGGGAACTACGCGGCCCGCCGCTACACCCGCAAGCACGGTCACCCGCCCAAGAACCTCTTCGGCCAGACCATGTTCCCGCTCGGGGTGGGCCCGGTCCTGGCCCTGCTGCGGAAACGAACCGACATCGCGGTGGTTGAGGCCCGGCCCCGCTACTACCCGCGCTGGTGCACCTTCCTGATCCACCTGCCCGGGCTTCGCGAGCTACTGACCTGGAATCTTCTGGTGATTTTGCGGCGGACGGCATGACGACACTTCAGCTACGGGACGCCCAGCTCGACACCCGCGAGCCCGACTACGACGAGGGTGGCGGCCGACGGCCGCGCTGGCTGTGGGGCGGCTGGGGTGACGCGGCCGAGCGGGCCTGCCGCCGCTGGCTGCTGCTGGTCTGGGCCCTGGCCCTGATCGCCCTGCTGCTGACCCACCCGGGCCGGATGACGTTCGACACCAAGCTGGGCGTGGACATCGACCCGGTCGGCTTCTACCAGCGGCTCTGGCATCTGTGGAATCCGCTGGAGTGGCAGGGCAGCCTGCAGGACCAGTACATCGGCTACGCCTTCCCGATGGGCCTGTACTACCTGGTCGCCCACGCCATCCACCTGCCGGTGTGGGTGGCCGAGCGGCTGTGGATGTCGATCCTGATCGCGGTCGGCTTCTGGGGCCTGGTCCGGCTGGCCGAAGCCCTGAACCTCGGCTCCCGCCCGACCCGGCTGCTGGCCGGGGCGGCGTTCGCGCTCTGGCCCACGTACACGATCCTGGTCGGCTCGACCTCGGCCGCGCTGCTGCCCGGGGTGTTCGCCACCTGGGCCACGCTGCCGCTCGTCCGCTACTGGTCCGCCACGGTGCCGCCCCGTAGTTCAATTTCATCGAAGGTTGCGTGGCGGGCGTCCCGGCGCCGCCCCGAGCACCTGGTCGGTGGCGGCGCGTTCCGGGTTCTTCGTGGCCTGCATGGGCGGGGTCAACGCGGCCTCGACCCTGGCCGCGCTGGTGCTGCCCGGCCTGTACATCCTGACCCGCCCATCGAGGGCCCAGGATCCGGCCGGGACCCGCCGCCGCTGGATCCTGCTCGGCTGGGAGATCGTGGCCGTGCTGCTGGCCACCGCCTGGTGGCTGGTGCCCCTGCTGTACCAGGGCAAGTACGGCTTCAACTTCCTGCCCTACATCGAGCAGGCCATCAACACCACCCAGACCACCTCGGCCGACGCGCTGCTGCGCGGGGCCGGCAACTGGGTGGCCTACCTGAACTTCGGCGTGCCCTGGCTGACGGCCGGCTCGGTGATGGTGGCCTACGTGTGGCCGGTGGCGGCGGCCTCGGTCGCGGCCGGGACCGGCCTGGCCGGGCTGGCCCGCCGCGACCTGCCCGAGGCGATCTGGCTGCGCTGGACCGTGCTGGTGGCCGTGCTGTGGGGGCTGACCGGTTACGCCGGCCCGCTCGGGGCGCCCCTGCACCCGCAGGTCCAGTCGCTGCTGAACGGCCCGCTGTCCGCCCTGCGCAACGTGTACAAGATCGAGCCGGTACTGGCCGCCGTGCTGGCCCTGGGCATCGCCCACGTGCTGGCCCGCGGGGTCTGGCGGCGGCCCGCCCACGGGGAGCGCCGCCGCCAGGTGGCCCGCGGCCTGGCCGTGATCATCGCGGTGGCGGCCCTGCTCGGCCTGTGCCTGCCCTTCCTGAACAGCCAGATCCTCCAGCCCGGCTCGTTCAAGCAGGTCCCGACCTACTGGAAGCAGGCCGCGGCCTTCATGGCCAGCCACGCCCAGGACCAGACCACGCTGGTCGTCCCGGCCGACTCGCACGGCATCTACACCTGGGGCCAGCCGATCGACGAGCCGCTGGAGCCGCTGGCCAGCTCGCCCTGGACCGAGGCCAGCCTGGTCCCGTACAGCGGCGGCGGCGCCAGCAACCTGGTCGACGGGGCCGAGCAGGCCATCGAGTCCGGCACCGCCCAGCCCGGCCTGGCCGCCTACCTGAACCGGGCCGGCGTCCGCTACGTGCTGGTCCGCAACGACCTGGACCCGGCCCAGCTCGGCTACACCCCGCCCGCCGTGGTCCACGCCGCGCTGGCCCAGTCCGGCTTCACCCGGGTCGCCGCGTTCGGCACCCCGCTGCCCACGCCCCCGGCCGGCCAGGGCACCTCCCTGCAGGTGCAGGCGATCGAGCCGTCCTACGCCCCGGTCGAGATCTACCAGGCCAAGAACCCGGCGATGAGGCCCAGCGGGCCGGTCTCGGTGCTGCCCACCGCCAGCACCGCCCTGGTCGACGGCGGCCCGGCCGCCCTCCAGCAACTGGAGGCCCAGGGCCTGCTCGGGAACCGGCCCGCGATCGTGGCCGGCCAGCACAGCCAGGCCGACGCCCAGGCCGCGACCAGCCAGGACGTCACCGACGGGCTGCGCCGGGCCGACACCGTGTTCGGCCTCCCGAACAACAACACCTCGTACACCTACACCGCCACCGGGACCAACCCGCCCGACTCCCCGCTCGGTGCGGCCGGTAAGGCCCCCCGCCAGCTGCTGCCCGCGGGCACGGCCGGCCACCAGACCGTGGCCGTGCTGCGCGGGGCCAAGAGCGTCACCGCCTCCTCGGCCGGGTCCTGGCTGGACCAGTACCCCCAGGGTGACCCGGTCAACGCCTTCGACGGCAACCCGGGCACGGCCTGGGTCGAAGCCAGCCCGACCTCGGCCGTGGGCCAGTGGCTGCAGATCAACTTCAACCACCCGATGGACGTGGGCACGCCGGTGAACATCCGGCTGCTGGACGACGTGCCCCGGCCGGTGGCCACCCGGCTGACCGTCACCTCGGCCACCGGGCACGTGGACACCACCACCCAGGTCACCGGGGCCACCCAGAAGCTGAACATCCCGTCCGGCACCACCAGCTGGCTGCGGATCACCATCGACTCCGCGAAGGGCGGCACCGCGGGCGGTCCGGGCGCGGGCATCAGCGGCATCGCCGTCCCCGGGGTGTGGGTCAACCGGTTCCTGCAGCCGTCCCAGACCAGCTCCGGGCCGGCCCCGTCGTTCAGCTTCCAGCGCGACCTGGGCTCGTCCATCGGCCTGCCCGGCAGCCCGCCCGAGGCCGCCCTGAACCGGACCTTCACCACCGCGGGCCAGCAGCGGTTCACGGTGGCCGGGACCGTGACCGCGGTGCCCGGCACCCAGCTCGACTCGCTGCTGTCCTCGCTGGACCCCGGGCCGGCCCAGCTGACCATCTCGGCCAGCTCGACGTTCGGCTCGCTGGCCGCCCTGAGCCCGCAGAACCTGCTCAACGGCAGCAGCTCGGCCGGCTGGATCGCCGCCGACGCCCACGCCAGCTTGCACCTGAAGTGGACCGGGACGAAGTCGATCAGCCAGATCAACCTGACCGCGCCCACCGAGGGCATCGCCGCCCAGCCGACCCGGGTGCTGATCAGCAGCCCGGCCGGCACCCGCGACCTCCCGGTCCCGCTCGGCGGCGTGCTGCGCTTCGCCCCGCTGAAGACCAGCCAGCTGACCATCAGCTTCGTGGGCGTCATGCCCACCACCGCCTACAACCCGCTGGTGGGCCAGGCCACCCAGCTCCCGGTCGGCCTGGCCGGCCTGACCATCCCGGCCCTGCAGAGCCTGAACACCGGTACCCCCAGCCCCAGCACCGCGGTCAACCTCGCCTGCGGCCAGGGCCCCTCGCTGACCGTGGACGGCAAGACCTACCCGACCTCGGTGTCGGGCACGGTGGCCGACCTGACCAGCTTCAAGTCGCTCCCGCTGCACCTGTGCACCCAGGGCACGGCCCTGACCCTGGCTTCCGGCCGGCACTTCCTGACCTCACCCGGCTACGGCCTGCCCCTGACCGTCACCGGCCTCACCCTGAAGAACGCGAGCACCACCAGCGTTACCGCCGGGGCGGGGCGGACGTTCACCATCAAGGACTGGGGCACCGAGCACCGCACCGGCACCATCGCCTCCGGCGACCAGGCCTACCTGGAGGTCCACCAGGCCGCCGCCCCCGGCTGGACCGCCAGCCTGAACGGCAAGACCCTCACGCCGGTCACCCTGGACGGCTGGCAGCAGGCGTTCATCGTCCCGGCCGGCGCCGGCGGCACCGTGACCCTGAACTTCACCCCGGTCAACGGCTACCACCTGTGGCTGATCGTCGCCTTCGTGGCCTTCGCCCTCCTGCTCATCCTGGCCCTCTGGCCCCGCCGCTGGACCCGCCGTCGCCTGGCCCCTGAGCCCGGCCGACCGTCCGACCCTGAGCCCGACGCCAGGGCCGTCCCTGAGCCCGGCCTCGGGCCCGACCGGCCAGTCCCTGGCCTGCCCTGACGCCCTCCGACGACGACCCCGACTCCCCGACCTCGTCGGCCCCCGCTACCCCAGCGGCTCCGGTGACCCCAGCGGCTCCGGCGACTCCGACCGCCTCACCGACCCTGACCACCCCGCCGACCACGCCCGCCGCGCCAATTCCCCCCGCAATACCGACCCCATCGAAACCGCCAGCCCCACCAGCCCCATCGGCCTCAGCCGCTACAGCAGCCGCGGCCGGTACGAGCTCAGCACCCGGGCCTACTGGATCACGGTGGCCGCCGCCACCATCGTGCTGGCCCTGGTCAGCGGCTGGCTGGCCTTCGTGGTCCTCGGGGTCCTGCTGGTCGGCTGGGCCGTGCCGCGCTGGGTGCCGTGGCTGGCCTTCCTGGGCATGTGCGTGGCGGGCGGCTTCGCCATCGCCGAACTGAGCCACGGCCCGGCCCACGGTTTCGGGGCGTTCGGCTGGCCGGCCCAGGCCGCGGCCGTGGTCGCCCTGGCCGCCGCCCTGGTCTCGGCCCGGCGCCGGGGCCCGGCCGCGGCGGCGGCGGAGGAGGTCACGTGACCACGCTGACCCGGGACTCCGGCGCGCCGCCCACCCCGGCCCGCCAGCGCCTGACCGCCATCGAGGAACTGGACTACCTGCTCGACCGCGCCTGGGAGCCCAACCTGGTCCTGTGGGAACTCCACGCCCACGGCCACCTGGACCGCGAGCTGCTGGCCGAAGCCCTCACCGCCGCGCTCGGCTCCGACTCGGGAGCCCGCCGCCGCCTGGCCGTCACCGGTCGCTGGGGCCGCCGCCTGTACTGGCGCCAGGCCCCGGCCCCCGGCCGGTACGCCCCGGCCGCCGACCCCTCCCGCCTGCTGACCGTGGCCAGCTGGCGGACCCCCGACGAACTGGAGGCCCTGCGCCAGCGCCTGTTCGCCTGGCCGATCGCGCTGGACCAGGCCGTGGTCCGGGTCGCCCTGGCCGTCGGCCCGTCGGACGACGCGCTGATCCTGCAGGTTCACCACACTGCCTTCGACGGAATTTCCAGTCTTCGCCTGCTCAGCGCCATCACCCAGGCCTACCGGGACCGCGCCCACCAGGCCCGCCACCTGCACTCCATCCCCCAGGTGCCCGCTCCCCGCCCGGCCCCCTCCAGCCCCCCAGCCCCCCAAACCAAAGCCCCCGCCCCACCCACAACGCCCGCCCCCACAACGCCCACCGCAACCACGCCCGCCTCAACTACAACGCCCGCCAATAGAAGCCCACCTAAGACGTCCACCCCGCTTGCAACGCCCCCCCATGCGCAACGCCGCCACTCCACCTCCTCAGCCCCACCAATCCCGGAAACCTCAGCCGCCCCAAAGCCCCGCCGCTGGCCCGGCACCGTGACCCGGATCGCGCCCCAGGCCGGCCAGCCGGACCGCCCCGGCTACGGCTTCGTCCTCATCGAGGACGCCGTGGCCCGGCCGGAAAAGGGCGACTTCGGCCCCCGTCCGACCGTCAACGACCTGCTGGTCGCGGCGCTGTGCCTGGCCATCGACCGGTGGAACACCGCCCACGGCCAGGCCAGCGGCCAGATCAGCGTCACCATCCCGATCAACGGCCGGACCCCCGGCCAGCGCTGGCAAGGCGACGGCAACCTGTCCTGGCTGATGCGGGTCATCACCACCCCGGCCCGGCGGGCCAGCCCGCCGCGCCTGCTGGCCTCGGTGGCCGCGCAGACCCGGGCCGCCCGCGACCGCGGCCGCACCGGCGGGACCGACGCGGTCAGCCGGCTGCTGGCCACCGCCTGGGCCCCGGTGCCGGTCAAACGGCGCGCCGCGCGGCTGATCCGCGGGCTGGCCGCCCCGGTCCTGACCGACACCTCGCTGGTCAGCAATCTGGGCGTGCTGCCCGAGCCGCCGACGTTCGACGGCAGCGGGACCGAGGCGCTGTGGCTGGCGCCCCCGTGCCCGATGCCGCGCGGCCTGGCCGTCGGTGCGGTCAGCGTGGCCGGGCGGCTCTACCTGTCGGTCCGCTACCGGCTGGCCCTGATGGACCAGGCTGCCGCCGAAGACTTCGCGGCCTGCTTCCGGGCCGCGATCGCCGAACTGGCCCGGCCGGGACCGGCGGTCGCCACGGAGGCGCCGTGACCCACTTCGGCGTCGCGATCGCCCTGGTCGCCACCACCATCTACAACGTCGGCTTCGTGCTGGAGAAGCGGGCCCTGACCTACCTGCCCGCGATCGACGCCCACCGGATCTTGTCCCTGCTGCGCACGCTGTTCACCGCGCCCGGCTGGCTGGCCGGGTTCGCCCTGATCCTCAGCGGCATGGTGCTCCAGCTGGTGGTGCTGTCGCTGGAGCCGCTGACCGTGGCCCAGCCGCTGCAGGCGTCCGGGGTGGTGGTGACGATCGTGCTGTCCCGGCTGGTGCTGCGGGAACGGCTGGGCCGCACCGAGGTCGTGTGCATCACCGTGCTGGTCGTCTCGGTGGTGCTGCTCAGCCTGTCCAGCGGGCACGGCTCGGACGCGGGCACCCACGCCGACGGCCTCAGCGTGGCCCTGGCCGCGCTGCCCGGGATAGTGCTCGGCCTGATCATCTACGCCTCGGCCCAGCGGGCGGCCCGGGCCCGGCACCGCTTCCGGCGCGGGGTCTCCGGGGTCAGCTACGGCCTGTGCGCCGGCCTGATGTACGGGGTGGCCGGGCTGGCCCTCAAGGCCCTGTCGGCCGGCCTGTTCTCCGGCCACCGCACCCACTCGCTGCTGGCCGCGGCCGCTCTTTCTCCTTATCTCTATGTCGCGCTGGCCTGCATGGGGGCCGGGCTGGTCCTGTTCCAGACCGCGCTGCAGCGCAGCCCGGCCTCGATCGTGGTCCCGCTCGGCGCCATCATCAGCACCGGCTACCTGATCGTCATCGGCTCGTGGCTGTTCCACGAGCGGCTGCCGTCCAGCCCGGTGCTGCTGGCCATGCGCTTGATCGGCGGCATCGCCGCCGTGTTCGTCCCGGTCGTCCTGACCGTCGCTGCCGAGCGGGGTGCCACCCGCCCGCAACCTGCCGCCGGAAGTGGCCCGCTGGCGGCGCCGCTTCCCTCCACCGAAAGGCCACCTGCCATGAGCCTGGACCCGCTACTGCTGGACCTGCTGGCCTGCCCGATCGACAAGCAGGCTCTGCTGTACCTGGCCGAAGACGGTCTCCTGTACAACCCACGGCTGCGCCGCCTTTACCACGTACGAGACGACATCCCGGTCATGCTGGCCGACCAGGGCGAGACCGTGTCCGACCAACGGCACCTGGACCTGCTGCGCCGGTCCGCGGCCGGCGAGGCCCACCCCACGCTTCAGCTCTCGCTGCGTGACGCGCTGGTGCCGTACGTGGCGGACCTGCGAGGGCATCCGGAACAGGCCGGGGATTCCGGGGATTCCGGCGAGGACGCAGCTTAGGTTCGGTGGTTTCAGGTGAGTGTTCGTAACGTCTTCGCCCGCGCTGGTGCGGGCGCCGGGGCCGAGCGTGCCGACGGCACCGAGCCCGACCGGCTGGAGCCGGACGGGCCGGACAACAGGCCGCCGCCCGAGCCGCCCACGCGGGTCGCGACCCAGCGGCAGGAGCGCGGCCGGCTGTCGGTGGTGCTGCTCGGCCTGGGCGCGTTCCTGGTCGTGGTGGCCGCGCTGCTGCGGTTCTACGCGGCCCCGCAGCTGATCGCGGCCCCGGACGACGTGTACGAGACCGACATCCTGGTGTCGCCGCACGCCTCCTACTTCGACGAGGGCGCGCTGGTGACCCGGCATGACGTGTCGCTCACCTACACCCTGACCGTCCGCGCCGACCAGCGGGCCAGCAGCGGCAAGATCGCGGTCTGGGACTCGTTCGCGTCGCTGGCCGACCCCCAGCGGCACAACGTGGTCAACTCCGTCTACCAGCGTTCGGCGTTCGACCGCCGCACCGGCCAGATGGTCCAGTGCTGCGGGGCTGCGGTCAACGACAGCACCCAGATCAAGCAGCAGGGCATCGGGCTGTTCTGGCCGATCGGGACCAAGAAGCAGACCTACACCGTCTTCGACAACAACAGCATGAAGTCCTGGCCCGCCCACTACGTCGGCGAGGTCAAGGACACCGGGGTGGAGACCTACGAGTTCACCCAGCACGTCCCGCCGACCGTGTCCGACGTGATGACCGGCGTCCCCACCTCCCTGCTCGGCATCAAGGGCCCGTCGCGCAACGTGGTCGCCAACCGCTACTACACCGCCGACAACACGTTCTGGGTCGACCCCCGCACCGGCGTCCTGGTCGACGAGGAGGTCAAGGCCGATTCCTACCTGACCGCCACCAACGGCCAGGGCCACCTGGGCGCGGTCAGCCTGGACCTGCGCATGACCCCGGCCAGCCGCCACTCCCTGGCCGACCAGGCCAACAAGAACGCCCAGTCGATCACCACGATCAGCGTCCTCGGCCCCCTGGCCCTGGGCGTCCTCGGCCTCATCCTGCTGGCCCTGGCCCTCGCCCCCTGGCGCCGCTTCCGCCGCCACCCCGAGGACTCCGACGACCCCGGCTCCGACGACCATCCCCGCGGCCCCTCCAACTTCGACCTCCTGCCCGGTTCGGGGAAGGGCTGACCCCGCTGCCTTCGGTGCCCGGGCTCCGGCGGCCCGGGGCTCCAGAACCCCACGCTTCCGGCGCCCTCGGCTCCCAACCTCACGCCTCGGGCGGGTCTGGCTCCTAACCTCAGGCCTCCGGCGCCTTCGGCTCCTAACCTCAGGCCTCCGGCGGCGCCTCCGGCTCCTAACCTCAGGCCTCCGGCGGGCCCGGGCTCCAACACCATGCCTCCGGCGGGGTCCTCGGGCTCTGGGATGGAGGAAACCCCGACCCACCCGGTCGCCGTCGCCCGCCGGTCAGCCGAGCAGACCGGCCGGTCCGGGTCAAGCCGCGAAGGTCGTGCGGTTTGACCCGTCCTCGGCCGGCCTGCTGTTCGGCTGGCGGGACGAGGGCGACGGGATGGGCAGGCCGGCCCGGAGTGCGCGCGGGCGCGCCGGATTGGCCTGGACCTTGATCGATGGCGCTTTACCCGTCCTCTTATATGGGCGATGGCACCATCGCCACTAAACGTTCACGCCCGCCGTCCGGCCCCCGGACCCCATCGGCCCCATCGGCCCCATCGGCCCCATCGGCCCCATCGGCTTCAGAAATCACCCCGGCCTAGAAACCCTCCAGCCCGGAAGGGCCCAGCCTGGGAAGCCCAGGCCCGGCCCCGGTCGCGTACGAGCCGGGCCGCGGCTATCCAGCTCCACCGTCACACCAGGCTCAGCTGCCGCTCAGCCGCCGAGATGCGCGCCCGGCGGGAGTGGTCGCGGGCCAGCTTGGCGCCGATCAGCACCGTGGCCACGGCCGGGACCGCGCCGGCCAGGAGCATGCCGGTCCGGGGTCCGGCGTGCTCGTCGACCAGGCCGAGCAGGGGGCCGCCGAGGGCGGCGCTGCCGATGAAGACCAGCAGGTAGATGCCCATGATGCGACCACGGATGGTGTCACCAGCGGCGGTCTGGACCACCGAGTTGGTCGAAGTCAGCAGCAACAGGGTGCAGCCCCCGATCGGGACCAGCAGCACCGCGAACCAGACCTGCCCGGGCACCATGGCCGACCCGATCTCCAGGGCGGCCAGGACCAGGCCGTAGGCCAGCAGCATCCGCAGCCGCGGGCGCGCCAGCCGGGCGCAGACCAGCGCCCCGGCCACCGAGCCGACGGCCACCGTCGCGCTGAGCAGGCCGTATCCGCTGGGCCCGGAGTGGAAGACCGAGTGGGCGAACGAAGCCAGGGTCACCGGCAGGTTGCAGGTGAACAGGCCGAACACCCCGGCCAGCACGGTCGGCCAGAGCACGCGCGGCTCGGTCAGGGCGTACCGCAGGCCGTCGCGGAGTCCGCTGCCGGCGCCGTCGCGGTCCCACGCCACCGTGCGCAGTTCGGCCGGCCGCATCATCAGCAGGGCGGTCAGCGGCGCGGCGAAGGAGGCGGCGTTGATGGCGAACGAATAGCCCGGCCCGACCGCGCTGATGAGCACGCCGCTGATGGCCGGCCCGATCAGGCCGCCGAGCTGAAATACCGATGAGTTGATGCTGATCGCATTGGACAGCTGGGCCGGGCCGACCATTTCGTTGGCGAAAGACTGCCGGGTCGGGTTGTCGACCGCGGTGACCAGCCCCAGGGCGAAGGCGACCACGTACACGTGCCAGGCCGCGACCACGTGGGTCAGGGTCAGGACGGCCAGCACGCCGGCGATCGCGGCCAGCGCCGACTGGGTCACCAGCAGCACGCTCCGCTTGGGGTAGCGGTCCGCGATCATGCCGCCGAACAGGCCGAACAGCAGGGTGGGCAGGAACTGCAGGGCGGTGGTGACGCCCACCGCGGTCGCGCTGCCGGTGAGGCTGAGCACCAGCCAGTCCTGGGCGATGCGCTGCACCCAGGTCCCGGTGTTGGAGAACAGCTGGCCGGTGGCGAACAACCGGAAATTCCGGGTCCGCAACGAGCTGAAGACGGAGTGAGAAGCCGGATCGGAAAAAGGGGAGGCGGGACGGGGGGACCTTGCGGTGGCAGTCACGAACATCCAATTCGTCGTCGTCCGGTACCTCTCTATCCAACCCGGCGGCCTATCATTAAGTAAGGAAATTAGTCCGATAAGTGTTATTGCGAATCGCAATGAAAGGCCGCGTGGTGTACGACCCGGAGCTGCTCCGCACCTTCCTGTCGGTGGCCCAGTCGCTCAGCTTCACCCGGGCGGCGGCCAGCCTCGGGCTCGGCCAGCCCACGGTCAGCCAGCACGTCCGCAAGCTGGAGGACGCGGTGGGCCGGCCGCTGTTCGTGCGGGACACCCGCAGCGTCACGCTGACCGTGGACGGTGAGGCCATGGCCGGGTTCGCCCGGTCGATCCTGGCCGCCCACGAGCAGGCCGTGGGCTACTTCACCGGCTCCGGCCTGAGCGGGCGGCTCCGGCTCGGGGTCACCGACGACCTGGCCCTGACCCCGGTGCCCAGCATCCTGCGCGACTTCCGCCAGCAGTATCCGCGGGTCGACCTGGAGCTGACCGTGTCCCAGAGCACCCTGCTCCAGCGCCGGGTCGAGTCGGGGCACCTGGACATGGCGATCGTCAAGCAGGCCCCGGGGGAGGGGCACGGCCGGCTGGTCCGCCGGGACCGGCTGGTGTGGGCGGCGGCCCCGGGCACCCGGCTGAGCGCCGGGGAGCGGGTCGCCCTGGTCGTCTACCAGTCGCCCAGCATCAGCCGTTCGGCCGGGGTGCAGGCCCTGGAACGGGCCGGGCTGCCGTACCGGGTCACCTGCGCGGTCCGCGGGGTGCTGGGCGTGGTGGCCGCGACCCGGGCCGGGCTCGGGGTGGCCATCTTCGCCCGCAGCCTGATCCCGGACGGGCTGGTCGAGCTGCCCGCCTCGGCCGGCCTGCCCGACGTCGGCGAGATCGACCTGGTCCTGCTGACCAGCCCCCGCCCGGTCAGCCAGCCCGCCCAGGCGCTGACCGGCACCATCCTGGCCACCGGCCAGCCCGCCGGTGGCCGTCCCCGCTGACCAGCCGGTCCGCCTCGCTCATGATCCCGACGCTAGAACCTCACCCGGCGTCAGGCGCAAGCCCTCAGCCGCCCGCGCCCGACGGCGCCCCGGCGGCGTGCAGGGCCCGGTCCACCGCCCGCTGGACCTGGTCCGGGGTGATCCTGGCCAGGGCCGGGTCCAAGCCGCTGGCGTGCGGGTCGCCGCGATAGCCGGGCTCGGCCGCCCACAGGACCTGATGCCGTGGGTGCCGCGGCGGTCCCCACTCGGCCGGCGGCACCGGGCCGAACAGCGTCACCGACGGGCGCGCGAACGCCGACGCCAGGTGGGACAGGCCGGTGTCGCCGGAGACGACCAGCCGGGCCGACGCGACCAGCGCGGCCAGGCCGCCCAGCGAGGTCCGGCCGGCCAGCACGTGGTCTTCGGGCAGCCCAGCCAGCCAGGCGACCTGCCGGGCCAGGTCTTGTTCGGCGGCTGATCCGGTGATCCGGACCTGGTGACCGCGGTCGGCCAGCCAGCCGGCCACCGCGGCGAAGCGTTCGGCGGGCCAGCGCCGGCCAGGGGCCGCCGCCCCCGGGTGGACCAGCACGCGGGCGGGTCCAGGTTCGGCCGGGGCGGTCAGCACGAGATCGGCCGGGTCGGCCGGGATGCCGGACTCGGTGAGCAGCCGGCACCAGCGGGCCACCTCGTGCTCGCCCGGCCGCCACTGCGGGCCGTGGTAACCGCCGGCGTGCTCGCCGCCGAACACGATGAGCCGCCGCGGGGCCAGCGCGGCCACCAGCCGATGGCTGGCCGGGCCGCGCCCGTGCAGGTCGATGCCGATGCCCGGCGGGGGACCGGGCCACGGTACGGGCTCCAGCTCGCCGGTCGGCAGCAGTTCATCGATGGCCCCGGTCAGCGGCACCAGCGGAGCCAGCGCGGCCGGCGCCGCCAGCACCAGCTGATGGTCCGGGAAGGCCCGGCGCACCGCGCGGTAGGCAGGCACACCGGTCAGGAAGTCGCCCAGGCCGAGGGCTCGCAGCAGCAGGATGCGC
Source organism: uncultured Actinomycetes bacterium (assembly GCA_963828445.1). GTDB lineage: Bacteria > Actinomycetota > Actinomycetes > Streptosporangiales > Streptosporangiaceae > Bog-532. The sequence continues at coordinate 459,847 of CAWHFP010000003.1, read as the reverse complement.
GGGGGCGGAGTAACGGGTAGCACGGTCAGCGCAGACCCGCGTCGTCCCGGGCCGCCTCGGCCAGCGCGGTGGTGGAACGGCCGCTCAGGTAGGGCACGGTGACCGCTACGCCGCCCCAGGTCTTCAGCAACCCGGCCTCGGGCAGTTCCCGGCCGTCGTAGTCGCCGCCTTTGACCCAGATAGCGGGGCGCAGCTGATCCAGCACCGCGCAGGGGGTGTCCTCGTCGAACACCGCGATCGCGTCCACCGCGCCCACCGCGGACAGCACCGCCGTCCGGTCGGCGACGTGGTTGAGCGGGCGGTCCTTGCCCTTGAGCCGCCGCACCGAGGCGTCGGAGTTCAGGCACACGATCAGGCAGTCGCCCAGCGACCGGGCCGCTTGCAGCAGGCTGACGTGCCCGGCGTGCAGCACGTCGAAGCAACCACCGGTGGCGACCACGGTCCCGCCCGCGGCCCGCACCTTCCGCGCCAGGGCCGCCGCGTCCGGCTTCCCCGTCCCGTCGATCTCGGCAGGCTCCGGAGTTTGCTGTCGTGCCCGGGACGCGCGGGCTGATTCCCCGGGCTCCGGGGTGCTGTAGCGCGCCACCCCGCCTTCGGCCAGGTAGAGCGAGGCCGCCGCCACCGCCGACGTCACCGCTTCCGACGTCACCGCCCCGGCCCGGAGCGTCACCGCGGCCGTGGCCGCGAACCGGTCCCCAGCCCCGCACGGGTCGGTGACGGCCAGCGGCGGGGCCGGGGCCACCAGCGGACCGGTCGCGCCCTGGACCAGGACCGCGCCTTGTTTGCCGAGGGTGATGGCGACCGCGTCCGCCGACCACTTCTGGCTCAGGTAATGGGCGGCAGCGGCAGCCGTCGTCAGCGCGGGTGGCCCGGTCAGCCCGGCCAGGGCGGCCGCCTCAGCGTGGTTGGGGGTGACCAGCCGAGCGTGCGGAACCGGGGCCGCGCCGCGGGGATGGGGGTCCCAGACCAGCGGCACCCGCTCGGCCTGCCTGGCCAGGGCCGCGCGGATCTTCCGGTCAGCGGTGACACCCCGCCCGTAGTCGGATACCAGCACCGTCCCGGCCGCCGCGATCGCGTCCGCGGCCTCGTCCCGGCCGTCGTCGGCCCTGAGCGCTCCGTCGCCCCGGTCCGCCCGCAACAGGGTCCGGCCGTCCGTCCGGAACCGCGTCTTTTCCGGCAGCGCGCCGTCCAGCGGCAGCCGCACCACCGTCACCGCCGGAGCCAGCAACCGGAGCACCGTCTGGCTGGCTTCGTCCTCGCCGAGCGGCGCCACCAGCACTACCGGCACCCCGTCCCGCGCCGCCATCAGCGCGGCCAGCGCCGCTCCGCCCGGGCGGCACGCCGGGGCCTGGTCCTCGAGCACCGGGACCGGCGCGTCCGGGCACAGCCGCCGCACCTGACCGTCCACGTCGCGGTCGAGCAGCGCGTCGCCCACCACGACCAGCGGGCCCGCTGTCGGCCGTGGGCTCACGGCGCGGTCACCTCCGCAATCTCCGCGTCCAGGGCCTCGCACAGGGTGTGGATGGCCACCAGGTGGACTTCCTGCACCACCGAGGTGTCGGCTCCGGCCACGCACAGTGCCTCGTCCGCCAGCGCGGCCAGCGGGTTCGGGGCGGGCCCGGTCATGGCCCATACGGTCAGGCCCAGCGACCTGGCCCGGTCCGCGGCGGCCAGCACGTTCTCGCTACGGCCGCTGGTGGACAGCAGCAGCAGGGTGTCGCCGTCCCGGCCGTGCGCCGCCACCTGGCGGGCGTAGGCTTCGGCTCCGCCGTAGTCGTTGCCGATGGCGGTCAGGCTGGAGGTATCGGCGTGCAGGGCGATGGCCGAGAGTGGCCGGCGTTCGGTCGCGTACCGGCCTACCAGCTCGGCCGTGAGGTGCTGGGCCTCGGCCGCGCTGCCGCCGTTCCCGGCCACCAGCAGCCGCTGGCCGGCCAGTAGCGGCACGGCCAGCAGCCGGCCCCAGCGCCGAGCGGTGGTCAGGCCGGTGGCCGGGCTGCGCAACGCCTGGATCAGCCGTTCCACGTGCTGGATCAGCTCCGGATCAGTCACCGTCGGCGCGCTCATGACGCTCCCGCCGTCAGCGGCCCGTCGGCCGTCAGCGGCCCGCCGGCTCCAGCCGCCCCCCGCGTCACCACCATCTGCTCGTAGACCTCCTCGGTCTGGGCCGCGATGCGGGGCCAGCCGTACCACTGCCGGGCCCGGTTCAGCCCGGCCCGGCCCATGGCCGCCCGCCGCTCCGGGTCGGCCAGCAGCACGCGCAGCGCGCTGGCCAGTGCGGCCGGGTCCCGGGGCGGCACCAGCCAGCCGGTGTCCCGGTCGACCACGGTGTCGGTGAGACCGCCAACCGCGCTGGCCACCACCGGGACACCGCAGGCCATCGCCTCCAGCGGCACGATGCCGAACGGCTCGTACCAGGGGGTGCACACCACCACGTCCGCCGACCGGATCAGGGCCGGCACGTCGGCCCGGCCGACGCCGCCGGTGAACACCACGCGATCGGCCACACCGTGCTGATCCGCGGCCTGGCGCAGGGCCCGGTAGTCGCCGTCGCGGTCCAGCTCGGCCCGGTCCGGGCCGCCCGCCACGACCAGTTCGGCCTCGGGTACCCGAGCCAGCGCGGCGATCGCGGTGGCCACGCCCTTGCGTTCGACCAGGCGGCCCAGGGTCAGCAGGCGCGGCCGTCCGCCGCAGGGGCCGGCCTGGCCCTCCGGGGTGAACACGCTGGCGTCCACCCCACACGGCACGATCGAGATCTGGCTGCCGGGCACGCCCAGCGCGACCAGCTCGCTGGCCTCGTCCCGGCAGGTGGCAATGATCTGGTCGCAGTCCCGGCCGATGCGCCGTTCGGCGGCGACCCGCCCGGGCGGGCTCGGGTCGGCCGGCCCCTGATGCCGGGCCTTGACCACCCCGAGGGCGTGGAAGGTCTGCGTCACCGGGACGTCCAGCCCGGCGGCACCGCGCAGGGTGGCCAGGCCCGACATCCAGAAGTGCGCGTGGGCCACGTCGGGCCGGTCCCGGCGCCAGAGCCGGGCCAGCCGCATGCCCAGCTCGGGCATGTGCGGCAGCAGGTCGTCCTTGGGCAGCGGCGCGATCGGGCCCGCCTTGAGACGGCGCACGGTGACGCCGTGGTCCAGCTGGACCACGCGCGGCGCGGCCAGCTCGGTCAGGCGGGTGTAGACGGTGACGGAATGGCCGCGCGCGGCCAGGGCCGCGGCCAGCGCGCCCACGTGTACGTTCTGGCCACCCGCGTCCGCGCCGCCCAGGGCCGCCGTCGGATCGGCGTGCTCGGAGACCATGGCGATTCTCATGCGCTCACCTCCTGCAGAATCTGATCCCAGTCACGGAGGAACCGTTTGAGGCCGTACCGGGCCAGCGCGGCCTCCCGGGCCGCCCGGCCGGCGTCACGGGCCGCCGCTGGGTCGTGGACGAACATCCGTACGGCGGCGTGCAGTTCGCCGAGGTCGGTGGAGATGGCCCCGGCCGCGGGCGGCACCGCCCGGGGCGCCTCGGTAGTGGCGAGGACCACCACCGGCATGGCCAGGCACATGGCCTCGATCAGCGACAGCCCCAGCGATGTCCACCGGAACGGGTGAATGTAGACCCGGCGGCGGGGCAGTTCGGTGTGCAGCCGGGCCTGGGGCAGGTCTTCATGTTCCCGGCATCGTTCGGGGTCCAGCCGCTGCGCGCGAGCCAGGCCGGTGACCCGCATGCCGAAGACGTCCAGCGGCGCCTGCGCGGCGAACCCGGGCAGCAGGTCGGTCCCGACCGTCCGGCCCCGGCTCAGCGGGTCGTTGACCACCACCGCGGCCCGGTTCAGTTCACCGGTCCAGGCCGGACCCGGATCGATCACGCCGTGCTCGATCACGGCCACCGGCGACGGGCCGCAGTCCCAGAACAGCGCGTTGAACTGGGTGACGTGCACGATCGGGATGCCGCCGATGCCGGCCATCGGGTGCGGCGCGCCCACGGCGGGCGGGGTGTCGTGCTCGAGATAGACGGCGGGCACGTCCCGCCCCGGAGTCCGGCCCAGCCACTCGGCGGCCAGCGACAGCTCCTCCGGGCGCTGCAGCACCACCAGGTCGACCGCGGCCTCCCGCAGCTGAGCGGGCGGCACCTCGGTCACGCTGGCGGGCCAGTCCCAGGTCCGGGCCCGGCCCAGGCCGAACGGCCCGCGGTCCGGGGTGACCGGCACCAGATACTCGTGCGAGCCCTGCACGAAGCTGGTCAGCCACGACCCGTGCAGGTGCCAGATGAGGATCCTCATGCGCTCACCCCGGTGGGCACGCGTCCGGAAAGCTCCTCGACCGCGGCCACCACGCCGGCCGGCGCGATGCTGTCCAGGCAGGGGTGCCCGGCGACCGGGCACACCCGCGCCCGGGTACCCGCGCAGGCCGCGTCCTGCCGTCCCAGCAGCCGGCGCCGCACTCCGTACGGCGCCCACCGGGCCGCGGGCACGACCGGGGCGAACAGGCTGACCACCGGGGTGCCCACCGCGGCCGCCAGGTGGGCCGCGCCGGTGTTCGGCGCCACCACCACGTCCGCGCCGGCCAGCACCGCGGCCAGCGTGGGCAGGTCGGTCCGGCCGGCCAGGTCCAGCACCCCCGGCGCCCCGGCCTGCTCGCCGATGGCCGCCACCGCCGCCGCGTCCGCACCGGACCCGGTCAGCACCACCCGGCGCCCGGCCCCGGCCAGGGCGGCCACCATGTCCGCCACCCGGCTCACCGACGGCGCCCGGGCCGGCACCGACGCCCGCGCGTGCATCACCACGTAGGAGCCGCCGTCCCGCCCCAGCGGTGGCGGCGGTTCGGGCAGACCAGCCCGGAGGACGGCCAGCCGCCCGGAGTCCCCGGCCGGCAGCGTGTAGCCCGCGGCCCGGGCCAGCGACAGGTTCCGCTCGGCCTCGGGCACGTCCTCGTCCAGCCGGTGCCGGACGTCCAGCAGCGACCCCGGGTAGTCCACGCTGATGGCGGCGATCCGCGGCACGCCGGCCATCCGCAGCACCAGCGCGGTGGGCAGCGGCGACTGGTGGAACGAGGTGAAGATCAGCGCCGTGTCGGGGCGCACACTCCGCACCTGGCCGGCCAGCGACTGCACCACGGCCGGGTCGAACGGGCCCGGGTCCGGCGCGATCCACGGCAGCTCGCAGGTCAGCACGGTGCCGACTCCGGGCAGCAGCGCCGCCGCCCCGGCTCCGGCCGGACCGGCCAGGAACGTCACCTCGGCCCCGCTGGCCGCCACCGCCCGCACGGCCGGCCCGGTGAGCAGCACGTCGCCCATCCCGTCCGGCCGGACCACCAGCACTCGCCCGGTCATGACCGGGCACCCGTGGTTCCCGGGCGGCGGATGATGAAGGGGCCGATGGCCAGCACATCCACCGGTGCCGAGCCAAAGCACTCCAGGGCGTCGCGCGGGTCGTCCACCATCGGCCGCCCGGCCGTGTTCAGGCTGGTGTTCACGACCACCGGCAGCCCGGTCCGGGCCGCGAACCCGTCGAGCATCTGCGCCAGCAGCGGCTCGGTGTCCCGGTCCACGGTCTGCGCCCGCGCGGTCCCGTCCACGTGCACCACGGCCGGGATGCGGTCCCGCCAGGCCCGGTCGACCTCGTGCACGAACAGCATGTACGGGCTGGGCAGCGGGCCGTGGAAGATCGCCGCCGCCCGGTCGGCCAGCACCATCGGCGCCACCGGCCGGAACTCCTCCCGGCCCTTGACCGCGTTCAGCCGGTCCAGGTTCTCCTGGCGGCCGGGATGGGCCAGCAGCGACCGGCGGCCCAGCGCCCGCGGCCCGTACTCGCTGCGGCCCTGGAACCAGGCCACCACGCGGTCCTCGGCCAGCGCGGCCGCGACCGCGTCGGCCACGCTGGCGGGCCGCTCGTACGGCCAGGCCGCCGTGCGCAGCCAGGCTTCCAGCTCGTCGTCGGTCCAGCCGCGCCCGAGATCGGCGCCGGGCATCGGGCCCGCCAGCTCACCTTCGGCGGCGGCCAGGTGCAGCGCCCCGCCCAGGGCCGTGCCGGCGTCCCCGGCCGCGGGCTGGATCCAGATCCGGTCGAACGGCCCCTCGGCGTACAGCCGCGAGTTGGCCACGCAGTTCAGCGCGACCCCGCCCGCCATGGCCAGCTCCCGGCCGCCGGTGCGGCCGTGCAGCCACCAGGTCAGCTGAAGCAGCACGTCCTCGGTCACCCGCTGCACGCTGGCGGCCAGGTCGGCGTGCTCGGCGGTCAGCGGCTCACCCGGCCGACGCCGTTTGACCAGGCTGTCCCAGCCCACCGGCTCGGTACGGAAGCCGCCCTCACCGTCGGCGTAGACCAGGCGGCTGAGTTCGGCCGCGAACCGCGGGCTGCCGTACGAGGCCAGCGCCATCACCTTGTACTCGTCGCTGGAGTGCAGGAAGCCCAGGTGCGCGGTGGCCTGCTCGTAGAACAGGCCCAGCGAGTGCGGCAGCCCCTGGCTGGCCAGCACCTCGAGCTGACCGCCGGTGTACCGGCCGGCCAGGTGGGAGGCGGCCTCGCCGCGGCCGTCGGCCACCAGCACGGCGGTGTCGCCGAACGGCGCGGCCAGCCCGGCCGAGGCCGCGTGCGCCTCGTGGTGCCGGACGTAGCGGACCGCGGCCGGGTCCAGTCCGGGCAGCGCCTCGGCCAGGAACTGCGGGGCCTCCCGGGCGTACCGGATGCGCAGGCCGTCCCAGGGGTCGTCGAGGCCGAGTTCATCGGCGGGCCGGCAGTCGGCCGGGTCGTAGGAGAAGGCCACCGCGTCCAGATCCTCGGGCCGCAGGCCCGCGGTCTCCAGGCACCAGGCCGCCGACTTCTCCGGCTGCTCCCAGGCCGAGAACGGCACCGGACGCTTGCCGTGCTTGCGGCGGCTGAACCGCTCCTCCTCGGCCGCGGCCACGATCCGCCCGTCCACGATCAGGGCCGCGGCCGGGTCGTGGAAGATCGCGTTGATCCCGAGTATCCGCATCAGACCCGCACCTCCGCTCCCGGGGCCAGGCCGAGCTCGGCGGCGAACCAGGCCAGCGTGCTGGACAGGCCCTCCTCCCAGCCGATGGCCGGCTCCCAGCCCAGTTCCTGACGGGCCCGGGTGATGTCCGGGCACCGGGTCATCGGGTCGTCCTCCGGGAACGGAATGTGCTCGATCCCGGACGCCGACCCGGCCAGCGCGATGATCCGCTCAGCGATCTCCAGCACCGTGGCCTCGTCCGGGTTGCCGATGTTCACCGGCCCGGGGTGGCCGCTGGCGGCCACGGCCAGGATGCCGCGCACGGTGTCGTCCACGTGGCACAGCGACCGGGTCTGGCGGCCGTCCCCGGTCACCGTGAGCGGCTCGCCCCGCAGTGCCTGGCAGGCGAACGTGGGCACGACGCGGCCGTCGTCGGGGCGCATGCCCGGTCCGTAGGTGTTGAAGATCCGCACGATCCCCGCGTCGACGGTGCCGGCCCGCTGGTGCGCGGCGGTGAGCGCCTCGGCGAACCGCTTGGCCTCGTCGTACACGCTGCGCGGGCCGACCGGGTTGACGTTGCCCCAGTAGTCCTCGGGCTGCGGGCTCACCGCCGGGTCGCCGTACACCTCCGAGGTGGAGGTGAGCACGAACCGGGCGCCGGTCCTGGCCGCCAGCGCCAGCGCGTTCCTGGTCCCGGAGCTGCCCACCTCCAAGGTGGCCAGCGGATACCGGTGGTAGTCGATCGGCGACGCGGGCGAGGCCAGGTGCACGACCAGGTCGATGTGGCCGTCGACGTCCAGTCCGGCCGCCACGTCGGCCGGGCGGAGCTCGAACCCCGGCTCGGCCCGCAGGTCCTGCAGGCGGTTCGGGGAACTGGTGAGGAAGTTGTCCACGCACACCACGTCCGTGCCTGCGGCCAGCAGGCTGCGGCAGAGGTGACTGCCGAGGAACCCGGCGCCCCCGGTGACGACCGCCCGTGTCCAGATGGGCCCATCGAGTCCGCTGAGCCTGTTTTCCGCCGCCACGGCCGCTCCCCTCTGCGATCTTGCTACTGGTCAGTCAATTGCAGAGCGCAGCGCTACCCGAGGGGCAGTCAGTCAAACGAAGCAGCTAAAAACCTGCATGATCTGCTGATGTTCCTTTTCGCACTGAAGATCGGTACTGTGCGTCTCACCTCAGTCAATTACAAGCTGTAATTGATCGAAGGTCCACCGCTGGCTTGCCGCTCCGGCTCGGGCCGTCACGGCCAGCAGCGCAGGCGACGTTCCCCGAGCACGGCGGCCACCGCGTCGTCCAGGCTGGCCGCGACCGGCACGCCCGCCAGTTCCTCGGGCCGGGTCACCGCGGTCGGCACCAGGACGGCCCGGGCGCCCGCCGCGTAGGCGGCCGCGGCGTCGATGCCGATGTCGCCGATCACCACGCAGTCCGCCGGGTCCACCCCGAGTTCGGCGGCGGCCTTGCCGACCAGGAACGGCTCGGGTTTACGGCACTCGCAGCCAGCGTCCGGGTCGTGCGGGCAGATGGCCCAGGTGCCGAACGGCCCGAGCACCTCCTCGACCCGCTGGTTCACCGCCGTCATGGCGGCCACGGTGATCAGGCCGCGACCCACCCCGGACTGGTTGGTGACCACCCCCAGCCGGATCCCGGCCGCCCGCAGCCGGTCCGTCGCCGCCACCGCGCCCGGCATCGGCTCGACCCGGGCCGGGTCGCCGTTGTAGGGCACGTCCCGGATCAGCGTCCCGTCCCGGTCGAACAGCACGGCCGCGGGCGGCGGCGGCCACGGCGTGACCCGCCGGTGCCGCACCTGGCCGCGCAGCCACTGCCCGATGGCCAGCGGCGGAATCAGCACGCTGGTCACGGCCATGGTGGTGATCTCGGTCCGCGTCCGTGGACCCGGGCGCACCCGGGCCGCGGTGAACTCGGCCGTGCTGGCCAGCCAGGCCGCCCCGGCGAGCAGGGCCACCCGGCGCCACCCCTCCTGGCGCCGGGTGGGCCCGGCCAGACTGGCCGCCCCGGCCAGAACCGACGACCCCAGCAGGGCCGTGGTCACCGCGTGCCCACGGCGTCGGCCGGGCGCGGCGTCGGCCCGGCGTGTGCCAGCCGCGCCCGTGCAAGCGGCTCATGAGCACGTCGTCAGCGTTGCCGGCCTGGGCCTTCAGGCTGGCCCAGCGGGACGCGGGCCGGACCGGGTGCGTGGTCCGCCGCGTGCCCTGGCGCAGTTCCCAGCCCTGGTCGAGCAGGCGCAGGGCCAGGTCGGCGTCCTCGCGGAAGGCCCGCGGGAACCGTTCGTCGAACCCGCCCACGGCCAGCAGCGCGGTCCGCCGGTAGGCCATGTCGGCGGTGATCCAGCGCGCCCCGGCCAGGCCGGCCGTGCCCCGCTCCCAGTCGGTGGGCCGCCGGTCGGCGGGCAGCGGCACGTCGATCACGCCCTGCACCCCGGCCACCTGGTCCGGCTGCCCGGCCAGGTCGGCGGCCAGCGCGGTCGGCCAGTCCGGGCCGACCCGCACGTCGTCGTCGAGGAAGGCGACCCAGTCGGCCGGCTCGGCGGCCCGCCAGCCCGCGTTCCGGGCCGCCGCGGGCCCGCGGCCTTCCAGCGTCACCACCACGGTCCGGTCCGCAAGCTGTTCCGGCACCGTGACCGGCAGCGGATCGGGCGTGTCCCGGCGGTCGTCGGCCAGCACGACCTGGCGCGGCCTTGGTCCGCGGGCCTCGGCCAGCGCGTCCAGGCAGGCCTGCAGGCAGGGCCGGCCCAAGGTCGGGATCACCACGACGTAACTGGTCACGAAGGCGCACCGCTACCCGGGCCCACACCGGGCAAACCGGCGGTTTGGAATGGTCTCGCCGGGCAAGCGAGGGGCTATGCCAACCGGACGAGTGACGGTGGTGGTGGCCACCCGCAACCGGCGTCCCGGCCTGTGCCGGACCCTTGACCACCTGACCGCCCTGCCCGAGCAGCCGCCGATCGTGGTCGTGGACAACGGCTCCACCGACGGCACCCCCGACGCGGTCCGGCGCGCGTTCCCGCAGGTCGAGGTGGTGACCCTGGGCCGCAATCTCGGTGCCCACGCCCGCAACCACGGCGTCCGCCGGGCCCGCACCCCGTACGTGGCCCTGAGCGACGACGACTCCTGGTGGGAACCGGGCGCGCTGACCCGGGCCGTGGCCGTACTCGACTCGAACCCGGAGGTCGGCCTGATCGCCGGGGCCACCATGGTGGGGGAGAGCGCGGCCGCCGACCCGATCAACGAGGTGCTGGCGGCCAGCCCGCTGTCGCCGGGATCGCTGCCGGGCCCGCGCGTGCTCGGCTTCCTCGGCTGCGCCGCCGTGGCCCGCCGCGACGCCTACCTGGCCGCGGGCGGTTACTCGCGGATGCTCTGCATCGGCGGCGAGGAAGAACTGCTGGCCTACGACCTGGCCGCGCTGGGCTGGCCGATCGTGTACCGGTCCGACGTGGTCGTGAACCACTGGCCGTCGGCCGCCCGTGACGCCCGCCGCCGCCGGACCCAGGAACTGCGGAACCACGCCCTGATCGGCTGGCTGCGCCGTCCCTGGCCCCGGGCCCTGGCCGACACCACCCGTCTGGTCGCGGCGGCCCGCCGCCGCGACCCGATGGCCGCCCGCGCCCTGGCCGAGACCGTGGCCACCGTGCCCCGGGCCCTGCGGCAACGCCGGCCCCTCCCGCCCACCGTCGAGGCCGACATCCGCCTGCTGGAGCGCACCCGTGCCCACTGACCCGCGCGTGACCGTCGTCATCATCACCCGCAACCGCCGCGCCGAACTGGACCGCACCCTGAGCAAGCTCGCCGGGCTTCCGGAACACCCCCTCGTCATCGTGGTCGACAACGGCTCCGACGACGGCACCGCGGCCCACGTGCGCTGGCGGCATCCGCAGGTCCGGCTGATCGCCGCCCGCAGCAACCTCGGCGCCGTCGGCCGCAACCTGGCCCTGCGCGAGGTCACCACGCCCTACGTGGCCTTCTGCGACGACGACACCTGGTGGGAGCCGGGCGCGCTCACCCGGGCCGCCGACGCCCTCGACGCGCACCCGGACGTCGCCTCGGTCACGGCCCGGATCGTGGTCGAACCGGACGGCACCGACGACCCGATCACTCCCGAGCTGGCCGGTTCCCCGCTGCCCGGCCGGCCCGGCCTGCCCGGTCCCGCCCTGCTCAGCATCATGGCCGGCGCCTCGGTCCTCCGGGCCGAGACGTTCCGGGCGGCGGGCGGCTTCTCGCCCCGGCTCTGGCTCGGCGGCGAGGAGGAACTGCTCTGCGCCGACCTGGTCGCCCGCGGCCACTGGCTCTGCTACCTGCCCGCCGCGGTCGTGCACCACCAGGCGTCGACCCTGCGCGACCCGGCCCGGCGGCGCGGGCTCGGCATCCGCAACACGCTGTGGTTCACCTGGCTGCGCCGCCCGGCCGTCCCGGCCCTGCGGCGCACCGCCGAACTGGCCGGCACCGTGCCCCGCGACCTGACCTCGGCCACCGCCTTCGCCGCCGCCCTGCGCGGGCTCCCGTGGGTGCTGCGCGAACGCCGTCCGGTCTCGCCGCAGGTCGAGTCCTGGATCCAGCTGCTCGACGCGCCCCGCCGCGCCTCGGCCGCCCGCCGCTACGTGGGCTGACGCCCCGCCGGAAAGCGCCCAGCCGGTTTGGGCTCCTGCCGCCGGGTAGCCGGCCCGTCAGCGCCGCGTCCGCGGCGATCCCGCTCGGTGGAAGGAACGTCGTGTCTGATTCCAGGCCGTTCGCCGTGGTCACCGGCGCTTCCACCGGCATCGGCCGCGCGCTGGCTCACCAGTTCGCGGCCCACGGGTTCGACGTGCTGGTCACCGCCGACGAGGGCGATCTCGACGCCACCGCCGGGCAACTGGCCAAACACGGCACGACCGTCCAGGAGGTGGTGGCCGACCTGGCCACCGCGGACGGGGCCGAGCGGCTCCTGGCCGCGATCGAGGCCACCGGCCGGCCGGTCGACGCGCTGGCCCTCAACGCCGGGATCGGCAACGGCGGCGCCTTCACCGACATCCCGCTGGCCGACGAGCAGCGGCTGATCGGTGTCAACATCGGCAGCACCGTGCACCTGGCCAAGCGGCTGATCCCGGACATGGTCCGCCGCGGCACGGGCCGGGTGCTGTTCACCTCGTCGGTGGCCAGCCAGATGCCCGGGCCGTACTACGCCACCTACGCCGCGTCCAAGGCGTTCATCCAGTCCTTCGCCCACGCTCTGCGCTACGAGCTCAAGGACACCGGGGTCACCGTGACCGCCCTGCTGCCCGGCCCGACCGACACCGAGTTCTTCAGCCGGGCCGGCATGCAGAGCACCCCCGTCGGCCGGTCGGGCAAGGACAACCCGGCCGACGTGGCCAAGGACGGCTTCCAGGCCCTGATGGCCGGCCACAGCCAGGTGATCGGGGGCTCGGTCAAGAACAAGGTCCAGGTGACCGGGATCAAGCTGATGCCGGACCAGGCCCGGGCCGCGGCCCACGCCCGCATGACCAGACCGGACGACCACTGACCGGGCCAACCCGGCCTGGGTCGGCCCCGTCCAGGCCAGCACCGGCCGGGCCGGTCCTGCTCACCGGCTGGTTCAGCTTCCTGCACGGCGAGGCCACCGCCGGTGACGTGCTGGCCCTGGCCGCGGTCGAGCAGGCGCTGGATCAGGTCGGGATCGGCTACGAGGTGGCGTGGAGCCCGGTGTTCCGGCCCGGCGCTCTGCGGCTGGAGGACGCTGCCCCTGACCGCTACACCCACCTGGTCTTCGTGTGCGGCCCGGTGCACGGCGCGCCAGTGGCCGACCTGCACACCCGGTTCGCGACCCTGCGCCGGATCGCGGTCGGCGTCAGCGTCATCGACCGGACCGACCCGGCCTGCCGCGGCTTCGACCTGGTGCTGGCCCGCGACGGTGACCAAGGGCCGCCGCGGTACGACCTGTCCGCCGCCGTCCCGCCCCACCCGCCGCCGCGCACGACAGCGAGTACACCCGCCCCGCCGGTCCCGGTGACCGGGGTGGTGCTGGCTTCGGGCCAGGGGGAATACGGCCTGCGCCGCCGCCACGAGCAGGTGACCGGGAACCTCACCGGCTGGCTGGGCGGCAAGACCTGCGCCCCGGTCCCGCTGGAGACCCGGCTCGACTCCCGCGACTGGCGGCTGTGCTCCAGCGCGAACGCGTTCGAGACCCTGCTCAGCCGGATGGACGTCGTGGTCACCACCCGCCTGCACGGCCTGGCCCTGGCCCTGCGGGCCGGCCTCCCGGCGCTGGCCGTCGACCCGGTCGAGGGTGGCGGCAAGGTCACCGCGCAGGCGAGCGCCTGGCAATGGCCGGCCATCCTGTCCGCTGTCCAGGCCGGCGACCCCGGCCGGCTGGACGAGCTCTGGGCCTGGTGCCTGTCCCCGGACGCCCGCCAGGCCGCGACCACTGCTGCTCGCACCGCCCCCGCCGATGCCGAAGCCCTGCTCGCCGCCCTCGTTACCGATCTGAGGTCGGACTTACTCGTCCACGGCGTCCAGGACCTGGCGCAGGATGCCGTGGCCATCCGGTACCGGACCTGCGGCGCCGCGCATGTGGTCGATCTCGGTCTGCAGGCGCTCGGTCTCGGCCTGCAGGGCCAGCACCCGGCGGATGCCCGCCAGGTTGAGACCGTCCCCGGCCAGCAGGCAGATCTCCTGCAGCCGGGCCACGTCGTTGCGGCTGTAGCGGCGGGTCCCGCCCGCGGTCCGGCCCGGGCCGACCAGGCCTTCGCGCTCGTAGACCCGGAGCGTCTGCGGGTGCAGTCCGGCCTGCTGCGCGGCCGCCGAGATGCTGAACAACCCCTGGTCCAGGTCGTCCCAGTCCGCGCGGGTACCCGCCATATGCCTGAGTGTGGGCCACCAGAAAATCTAAGTCGACGCTTGGCAGTTACCCGATCCGGTGTTATATCAGTGCTGGCCGCCTGTTCAGGCGGTGTCACCGGGCCCCGTGACGGCATCGGCTCAGGTGGTGTGACCCGTCCCCGCGCTGGGCATGGGGCAGTAACCGTGAGGAGGAAGGTGTGACAACACAGACACGCCTGGGGTGGACCGAAGAGCCCGAGGAGCCCGAGAGCCTCGGGCTGGCCTCGTGGTCTGTGTTGGAACGGCTGGGGCGGGCGCTGCACGTGCCCGAGGCGGGCCTGCAGCCGACGCTGGACGCCATCGCCCGCACCGCGGTGGAGACGATCGGCCCGGCCCGGTACGCCGGGGTGAACCTGTACGAGGCAGGAAAGTTCGAGCCGCAGGCGGTGGCGGGCGAGCCCCCGCTGACCCTGGACGTGCTGCAGCAGCAAACGGGCACCGGCCCCTGCATCGACAGTTCCCGCGATCAGATCACCGTGCGGGTCGACGACATGACGGGCGAGAGGCGGTGGCCGAAGTACGCTCAGCTCGCCCTGTCCCTGGGCGTCGCCAGCATGCTCTGCGTCCCGCTCTACGTGGATGACCGGCGGCTCGGCTCGGTCAGCCTGTACGCCGCTGACCAGGCCGCCTTCACGCTCGCGGACGAGTACGTGGCCCGCCTGTTCGCCACCCAGGCCGCCCTGGCCCTGGCCGAGGCGCACCGGGCCGAGCAACTGCGCCGGGCCCTGGCCAACCGGGACGCCATCGGGCAGGCCAAGGGCATCTTGATGGAGCGCCACCGCATCACCGCCAATGAGGCGTTCAAGCTGCTGTCCGAGCACTCCCAGCGGGTCAACCGCAAGGTGGCCGACGTGGCCCGGACGCTGGCCGAGACCGGGACCCTGACCTAACCGCCAGATCTCGGTTGGGTTACAGTAGGGCGCAGGTGAAGAAAATCGCCTCTGATCTCTTTGAGTGGGACGGCGATGACTCACCTTCTCCCTCGTCCATCATCCTCCGGCCTGGACCCCTACGTCCCGTCGGCGGCGCCGGATCTGAGCACGCTCAGCGACGCTGAGCTGGCCCGGCTGCTGGACGATCCCCAACGCGGTGAGGATGTCCGGACCGCCCTGGTGTCCCGCTACCAGGGCCTGGTCCGCAGCTCGGCGCATCAGTATCAGCTGCCTGCCCAGTACTACGAGGACCTGGTCCAGGTGGGCTACCTCGGCCTGATGAAGGCCATCAACAACTTCGACCCCACGGTCCGCCAGGAACTGAAGCCGTACGCCCACTCCTGCGTCACCGGCGAGATCAAGCGCTTCTTCCGGGACAAGCGCTGGCTGATCCGGGTCAGCCGCACCGACCAGGAGCTGTTCCTCAACGCCAAGAAGGCCCAGGCCGAGCTGGCCCACGAACTGGGCGGCACCCCCACCGATGAGCAGGTCGCGGCCCACCTGAACGTCACCGCCGAGGCGCTGCGGCACGCCTACCAGGCTCACGAGGCGTTCGCCCCGGAGTCGCTGGACGCGCCGGTCTCCGTCTCGGACGACCGCGACTCCGGTGATCTGCTCGGTGCCGACGACTCCGCCCTGGACCTGGCGGTGGACATGGACTCGGTGCGCCTGCACTGGGACGAGCTGCCCGTGGCCCAGCAGCAGATCCTGCTCATGCGCTTCTACGGCAACATGACCCAGGCTCAGGTGGCCGACAAGCTCCACTGTTCCCAGATGCACGTGTCCCGGCTGCAGTCCCGGGCCCTCGCCTTCCTGCGCCAGCGCCTGACGTCGGACTGAGCCGCGCCCACCAGGGATACGGAGAGACTGGCTGCCGGGGACCGGCGGAACTAGGGTGGTGTCCCAATCATCCACAGGGTTCCGTCGGGGGGTCGGTTTCACAGTGTCCGGGGTACCGTCAGCCGACGGCGAAAGCCTGCCGGACCAGGCGCCGTTCCAGGTCCGTCTGGGTCCCGGTACCGGTCCGGGTCAGACGGTGGTCACGGTCACCGGTGACGTGGACATGCACTCCGCGGGCCGGCTGCGCGACGCGCTGACCGAAGCCGGCCAGCTGCCGGGTAGCCGGGTCGTGCTCGACCTGGCCGGCGTGGAGTTCATGGCCTCGGCCGGCGTGCACGTACTGCTCGATGTCGCGGGCCAGTTCGAGCAGGCCGGCGGGGTCCTGGTCCTGGTCGCCCCGCGCCCCATGGTGGCCCGGGTCCTGTCCCTGACCCGGGCCGACGAGCTGATCCCGACCGCCGCCACCGTGGACGAGGCCCTGACCGGCTGATGCGCCCACGCCGCCCGGGAACGCACGACGGCGCGGCAGGAGCTTCGCTGCCGCGCCGCGTCCAGAGCCGTGGGCTCTTCTTCTTACTTCTCGTAGGTGCGCAGGGCGTTGCCCAGGCCGAAGAACGTCGGCGCCCAGTGCCCGACGAAGATGCCCCAGCGGTCGGCCCGGTCGGTGCCGGCGTCCTCCGCCTTCTTCGAGGCCGTCCAGGCCGCGAAGGACAGGCCGATGCTGGCAAATCCGGCCAGGTAGGCCCACTCGGCGCGGACACCCGTGTTGTGCAGCCACTCGATCATCGTGTCTCCTTTCGTTGTCGCCGCCGGTCCGCTTCCCGGAATGCCATACTTAAACGCCGGTTTGAATAAAACCTCTGCAGATTGAATAGGAAGGTTGGTGGGCGACATGGCCGCGGATGGCCTCAGCGTGAGTGAACTGGCCGCGCGGACGGGACTGCCCGCGGCCACCGTGCGCACGTGGGAAACGCGGTACGGCTTCCCCCGGCCGCGGCGCGGCCCGGGCGGCCACCGCCGGTACCGCGACCGCGACGTGGACCTCATCGAGCAGGTGCTGCGGCTCCGGGCGGCCGGGGTCGGCCTGCCCGCGGCGATCGCCCAGGTCACGGCGGACACGGTGGAACTGGAGCCGTCGGTGTTCGCCGGGCTGCGCCGCCGCCACCCGGAACTGCTGCCCCAGGTGCTGCGCAAGTCCACCGTGCTCGCCCTGACCCGGGCCATCGAGGACGAGTGCGGCGCCCGGGCCGGGCGGCCCCTGCTGTTCGGCGCCTTCCAGCACGAACGCCACTTCCGCGGGTCGGCCGCGCGCTGGCGGGACCTGGCCCGGACCGCCCGGTTCACCGTGGTCTTCGCCGAGTCCGACGGCGAGGCGGGCACCAGCGCCCCGGCGCTGGAGCCCGGGTCGCTGATCACGCTGCCGCTGCCCGCCGCCGCGCCGCTTCGGCGCGAATGGTCGCTGGTCTGCGAATCCGAGTCCTACCCGGCCTGCCTGTCCGGCTGGGAATTGCCCGGCCAGCACGATGTCCCGGACGGTGACCGCCGGTTCGAGGTGGTGTGGACGCTGGACCCGGCCGCGGTCCGGGACGCGGCCCTGATCTGTGCCCTGCTGGCCGAGCACCTGTCACCGGGCCTGCGGCTGACCCGGTTGTTGCCGTCCGGGATGCCGCCGTCGTCCTCGGCCGACCTTCGGCGGGCAACCAGCCTGCTCAGCCGCATGACCGGCTATCTCGAAGCCGTAGGTCCGGCCCCGGCACCCCGAGCGAAATAACTCACCGCCACCGTGAATGATCCCGGCCACCGGGGAAAGTGGCTCTCCGTGGCCAGCCCACTCGGCAAACCCAGCCCGGAGGAGGCGCAGCAGTGGCGGACAGCAACGGCACGCCGGAGTTCCCGCTCCACGTGCTGTCCGAGTACGCGCTGCTGGCCGACGGGGAACGCGGCATCCTGGTCGGGCCGCGCGGGGACTTCGTCTGGATGTGCGCGCCGCGCTGGGACTCCGACGCGGTGTTCTCGGCGCTGATCGGCGGGTCCGGGGTGTACGCGGTCACCCCGGTGGAACAGCCGTTCGTGTGGGGTGGCTACTACGAGCCGCGCAGCCTGATCTGGCGCAGCCGGTGGATCACCACCACCCAGGCCATCGAGTGCCGGGAAGCGCTGGCCATGCCGGGTGACCGGCACACGGCGGTGACGCTGCGCCGGGTCGAGGCCATCGACGGTGACACCAAGGTCCGGGTGATCTTCGATCCCCGGGCCGGGTTCGGGCGGGACGAGCCGCGCGACCTCAAGCGCGAGGGCGGTGCCTGGACCGCCCGCTGTGGCCCCCTCTACTTGCGCTGGTCCGGGCTGAAGGGGGCGCGCCCCCGGTCCGGCGGTGGGCTGCGGGCCGAGGTCACGGTCCCGGCCGGCGACCGCCTGGACCTGGTGCTGGAGATCTCCGATCGCCCGCTGACCGGGCCGCCGCCCGACTCGGCCAAGATCTGGCAGGCCACCGAGACCGCCTGGCAGGAGGCGGTGCCCGACCTGTCCGGGACAATCGCCGACCGGGACGCCGGTCACGCCTACGCGGTGCTGCGCGGGCTGACCAGCGCCGGAGGCGGCATGGCCGCCGCGGCCACCACCAGCCTGCCCGAGCGAGCCCAGCAAGGCCGCAACTACGACTACCGGTACGCCTGGATCCGCGACCAGTGCTTCGCCGGCGAAGCGGTGGCCGCGGCCGGACCGTACCCGCTGCTGGACGACGCGGTCAGCTTCGTCACCGAGCGGCTGCTGGCCGACGGGCCGCAGCTCAAGCCGGCCTACACCGTGGACGGCGGCCCGGTCCCCAGTGAGCGCCGGCTGCACCTGCCCGGCTACCCCGGCGGTTACGACAAGGTCGGTAACTGGGTCAACCGGCAGTTCCAGCTGGACGCCTTCGGCGAGGCGCTGCTGCTGTTCGCGGCGGCGGCCCGGCACGACCGGCTCGACTCGGGCCACTGGCCAGCGGTCGAAGCCGCGATCACCGCCATCCAGAAACGCGGCGGTGAACCCGACGCCGGCATCTGGGAACTGGACAACCGGCACTGGGCCCACTCCCGGCTGACCTGCGCGGCCGGGCTGCGGGCCATCGCCGGCGCCGCGCCCGCAGCGCAAGGAGCGGCCTGGAGCGGGCTGGCCGACCGGCTGGTGGCCGACGTCACCGCCGACTGCCTGCACCCTTCCGGCCGCTTCCAGCGGGCCCCGGGTGACGAGCGGGTCGACGCCGCGCTGCTGCTGCCGATCATCCGCGGTGCGCTACCGGCCAGCGACCCGCGGGCGCTGGCCACCATCGAAGCGGTCGCCAAGGACCTGGGCCGGGACGGTTTCCTGTACCGCTACCGGGAAGATGAACGGCCGCTGGGCCAGGCCGAGGGCGCGTTCCTGCTGTGCGGGTTCGCCATGGCCCTGACCGAGCACCAGCACGGCCGGGAGGTCGAGGCCGCCCGCTGGTTCGAGCGCAACCGTGCCGCCGCCGGCACGCCCGGTCTGCTGACCGAGGAGTACGACGTCAACCAGCGTCAGGTCCGCGGCAACGCCCCCCAGGCCTTTGTGCACGCGCTGCTGCTCGAGTCGGCGCAGCGGCTGGCCAGCCCGTGGCCCGAGACGCCGGCCGCGACGGCCTTAGCGACTACCAAAGGAGCACCACCATGAGCGAGACCGTGAGGAGCGAGACCGTGAGCAGCGAGACCCCGGGCAACGAGCATGCGAACCAGGTCGTCGTGGTCACCGGGGCCAGCGGCGGTATCGGGCGGGCCACCGCGCTGGCCTTCGGTGCCCGCGGGGCCAAGGTGGCCCTGCTGGCCCGGGGCGAGGAGGGCCTGGCCGGCGCGGCCCGGGACGTCGAGGCCCGCGGCGGCACCGCGCTGGCCATCCCGACCGACGTCGCCGACCCGGACCAGGTCGAGGCGGCCGCCGAGAAGATCGAGCAGACCCTCGGGCCCATCGACGTGTGGGTCAACGTGGCCTTCACCTCGATCTTCTCCGAGTTCAAGAACATCACGCCCGCCGAGTACAAGCGGGTCACCGAGGTCAGCTACCTGGGCTACGTCTACGGCACGATGGCCGCGCTCAAGCGGATGCAGGCCCGCGACGCCGGCACCATCGTCCACGTCGGCTCCACCCTGGCCTACCGCGGCATCCCGCTGCAGACCGCCTACTGCGGGGCCAAGCACGCCATCCAGGGCTTCCACGAGTCGCTGCGCTGCGAACTGCTGCACGAGAAGAGCAACGTGCACGTGACCATGGTCCAGATGCCCGCGGTCAACACCCCGCAGTTCGACTGGGTGCTGTCCCGGCTGCCCAAGCCCGCCCAGCCGGTGCCGCCGATCTACCAGCCCGAGGTCGCCGCCCACGGCGTGCTGTACGCGGCCGACCACCCGAAGCGCCGGGAGTACTGGGTGGGCGGGACGACCATGGGCACGCTGATCGCCAACGCGATCGCGCCCGGCCTGCTCGACCGCTACCTGGGCAAGACCGGCTACCAGGCGCAGGAGGACGACCGGCCCGAGGCCCCGGACCGCCCGGTCAACCTGTGGGAGCCCGCCGACGGCCCGAGCGGGCACGACTACACCGCCCACGGCAGCTTCGACGACAAGGCCAAGCCCCGCAGCGCCCAGCTGTGGGCGTCCCAGCACCACGGCGTGCTCGGCGGCGCCCTGCTCGGCCTGGCCGGCGCGGCCGGGGTCGCGGCCACCGCGCTCGGGCGGCGGGCCCGCCGGTGAGCCTGCGCGCGGAAACCATGCTGGCCGCGGCCCGGGCCGGCTACGGCGCGGTCCAGCTGGCCGCGCCCCGCTACTCCGCCGAGCAGCAGCTGGGCGGCCCGCTCGATCCGGCCACTGTGCGGGTGGTCCGGGTGCTCGGGGCCCGTCAGCTGGCCCAGGCCGGGCTGGCCCTGGGCTACCCGGCCGAGCCGTTGCTCGGGCTGGGGGTGGCCGTGGACGCCCTGCACGCGCTGAGTATGGTGCCGGTGGTGGCCGCCGCGCCCCGCTGGCGCCGCCCGGCCCTGGTCAGCGGCCTGATGGCCACGGCCTTCGCGGTCGCCGGCGTCCTGGCCGCCCGGCGCGTCCCCGGTAACCGAACCTTCAACTGAGTGGAGGCAGCCATGCCGAAAAAGGCTGGACCGCCAGCGGTGCAGGGCATCGACCGGCTGGTCCGCAACGTGCGAGCCGGGCGCTTCGAGCGCAGCTTGTCCGCGCTGACCGCGGCGGGCGCGCTGGTCGCCGCGGCCGAGATCTACTTCGAACACGACAGCGCCAGCTTCGGCAACAAGATGATGTGGATTCCGGTGGCCATGGGCCCGGTCGGGGCCGCGGCCGGGGTGGCCGGGTTCTTCAGCCAGCGGGCGGCCAAGACCGCGCTGCCCGTCGCTTCGGCCGCGATCGTGGCCAACGGCCTGCAGGGCACCTACCTGCACGCCCGCGGCATCGCCCAGAAGCCGGGCGGCTGGTCCAACCTCCGCTACAACATGGAGATGGGGCCGCCCCTGCTGGCCCCGCTGCTGGTCACCATGGTCGGCGGCATGGGCCTGCTGGCCGCGATCCTGCGCCGCGAACAGTGAGCGACGCCTCGCGGCCGGACACCCCGCGGCCGGACACGCCCCAGCCCGGCCACTACGAGCGGCAGCAGGCCGACCGCAGCCCCCGCTTCCCGGGCTTCGACGTGCTCGGGCAGGCCCGGCACTGGGACCAGGTCACCCGCGATCTGGTCACCTCGCGGCTGACGCCGGACCCGCAGCCGGCGTTTTTCGATGAAAACGAGATCCCCTGCGCCCGGGCCCTCCTCAACCTGCTGACCGGCCAGCAGGACGATCCCGCCATCCCCGTGCTGGAGATGGTCGACGCACGGCTGGCGGCGGGGGAGACCGACGGCTGGCGGTACCAGGACATGCCCGAAGACGGCCAGGCCTGGCGGGACAGCCTGGGCTACCTGGACCAGGACAGCCGCACCCGCTGCGGCCTGCCGTTCGCCGACGCCCCGGAAAAGGACCAGCTCGAAGTCATCCAGGCCGTCCAGGACCGGCAGTCCGGCGACTGGCACGGGCTGAACGCGGCCCACGTCTGGAGCCTGTGGACCCGGTACGCCTGCACCGCGCTGTACGCGCACCCGCACGCCTGGAACGAGATCGGCTTCTCCGGCCCGGCCTACCCGCGCGGCTACAAGAACGCGGGCGTGGACAAGCTCGAAGGCTACGAGGTCCGGGACGCCAGGCCGTCCGGTGACCCGATCCGGGAGGGCGCCTGATGCCCGGCACCCCGAGCAATGTGCGCGACCGCAACGAGTCGGCCTGGCTGCTGCCCAACGACGGCTCCCGCACCAACCACCGGCTGCGCGCCGACATGCGAAAGTTCGCCGACACCGACGAGATCGACCTGGTCATCGTGGGCTGCGGCGCGGGCGGCTCGGTCATGGCCCAGCGGCTGGCCCGAAAGGGCTGGCGGGTCGCCGCCCTGGACGCGGGCCCGTTCTGGGACCCCGATCAGGACTGGGTCAGCGACGAGGCCGGTTCCCACGTCCTGTACTGGACCGATCCGCGGGTGATCAGCGGCACCGACCCGGTCCCGATGGGGTCGAACAACTCCGGTCGCGGCGTCGGCGGATCGATGGTGCATTACGCGGGCTACACGCCCCGCTTCCATCCCAGTGACTTCATGACCCGGACCCTGGACGGGGTCGGCGCCGACTGGCCGATCTCCTACCCCGAGTTGCGGCCCTACTACGAGCAGCTGGAGCAGGAACTGCCGGTGGCCGGCGACCGCTGGCCCTGGGGCGACCCGCACGGCTACCCGTACCGGCCGCACCCGGTCGGCGGCAACGGCGAGATCTTCCTGCGCGGCGCGCTCAAGGCCGGCGTCGAGACCCGGGTCGGGCCGGTGGCCATCACCAACGGGCGTTTCGGTAACCGGCCGCACTGCATCTACCGGGGCTTCTGCCTGCAGGGGTGCAAGGTCAACGCCAAGGCCTCGCCGCTGATCACCCACGTGCCGGACGCGCTGGCCCACGGGGCCGAGGTCCGGGCCGACGCGATGGTGACCCGGATCGCCATCGACACCCAGAACGGCCGGGCCCTGGGCGTGCACTACGTCAAGGACGGGAAGGAGCGGTTCCAGCGCGCGGCCATGGTGGCCGTGGCCGGGTACTCGATCGAGACCCCGCGGCTGCTGCTCAACTCGGCCTGCCCCCGCTTCCCGGACGGCGTCGGCAACGACTTCGACCAGGTCGGGCGCTACCTGATGGTGCAGGGGGCCCCGCAGACCGCGGGCCGCTTCGACGCCGAGATCCGCATGTACAAGGCGCCGCCGCCCGAGGTCAGCAGCGAGCAGTTCTACGAGACCGACCCGGCCCGGGACTACCAGCGCGGATTTTCCATCCAGACCGTCTCCCCGCTGCCGATCACCTGGGCCGAGCACGTCGCCGCCCAGGGCCACTGGGGCGGGGCGCTGCGCGAGTACATGAGCGACTACGTGCACTGGGCCACGCTCGGCGCGCTGTGCGAGTTCCTGCCCCAGCCCGGCAACCGGGTCACGCTGGCCGAGGAGAAGGACCAGCACGGGCTGCCGGTGGCCAACTTCTCCTACTCCCAGTGCGACAACGACCGGGCCCAGGCGAAGGCGGCCCAGGCGGTGATGGAGGACATCCTGCACGCCGCCGGCGCCGACGAGGTCATCACCATCCAGCGCTACGCCCACCTGGTCGGCGGGGCCCGGATGGCCCGCGACGAGCACAGCGGGGTGGTCGATCAGTCCGGCCGCAGCTTCGCCGTGCCCAACCTGTACATCACCGACGGCAGCGTGCTGCCCACCCAGGGTGCGGCCAACCCGGCCCTGACCATCATGGCCGTGGCCGCCCGCGCCGCCGACCAGCTGGCCGCCGGAGCCCGGAACGGAACCAGCCGATGACCACCGACCCGGCCATCGAGTCCGTCGCCGCCGCGGCGTACCAGATCCCGACCGACGCCCCCGAGGGTGACGGCACGCTGACCTGGGACAACACCACGCTGGTGCTGGCCCGGGTCCGGGCCGGGGACACCGAGGGCATCGGCTGGACCTACGGCTCGGCCGCCTCGGCCACGGTCATCGAGCACGAGCTGGCCCCGGTGGTCCGGGGCCGCCCCGCGCTGGACGTGCCCGGCAGCTCCGAAGCCATGATCCGGGCCGTCCGCAACGTGACCCGCCCCGGGGTGGCCGGCTACGCGATCTCCGCGGTCGACGTGGCCCTCTGGGACCTCAAGGCCAAGCTGGCTCGGCCTGCCGCTGTACCGGCTGCTGGGCGCGGTCCGCGACGAGGTCCCGGTCTACGGCAGCGGCGGCTTCACCACCTACCACGACGACCAGCTCCGGGCCCAGCTCACCCACTGGGCCATCGAGCAGGCCATCCCCCGGGTCAAGATCAAGATCGGGGAGTCCTGGGGCGACGGACGTGGCCCGGGACCTGGCCCGGATGGAGCAGGCCCGGGAGACCATCGGCGACGGCGTGGAACTGTACGTGGACGCCAACGGCGGCTACGGGCGCAAGCAGGCCATCCGGGCCATGGCCGCCGCCGCGGCCCTCGATGTCCGCTGGTTCGAGGAGCCGGTCTCCTCCGACGACCTGGACGGCCTGCGCGAGGTCCGGGACGCCGTCGCTCCCGACGTGGCGGCGGGGGAGTACGGCTGGGACCTGTACTACTTCCGCCGGATGTGCGCGGCGGGCGCGGTCGACTGCCTGCAGGCCGACGTGTCCCGCTGCGGCGGCATCACCGAGTGGCTGCGCACCGCGGCGGTGGCCGCCTCGTTCGGGCTGGAAATCTCCGGGCACTGCGCGCCGCACCTGCACGCCCACGCGGCGGCCGCGGTCCCGAACTTCCGCCACCTGGAGTGGTTCCACGACCACGTCCGGATCGAATCGATGTTCTTCGACGGCACCCTCGACCCGGCCGGCGGGGCGATCCGCCCGGCCCGGGACCGCCCCGGGCTGGGCCTGGAGTTCCGGGCCGCCGACGCCGAAAAGTACCGGGCCGCCTGACCCCATACGCGAAGGAGAAGTCATGGCACAGATCGCATCCGAGCTACTGATCGAACGACTGGCCGACTGGGGCGTGGACACCGTCTTCGGCCTCCCCGGCGACGGCATCAACGGGATCATGGAAGGCCTGCGCCGGCACACCGACAAGATCAAGTTCTTCCTGGTCCACCACGAGGAGGCGGCGGCGTTCATGGCCACCGCCTACGCCAAGGCCACCGGCAAGCTCGGGGTCTGCCTGTCCACCTCCGGGCCCGGTGCCATCCACCTGCTGAACGGCCTCTACGACGCCAAGCTGGACCACATGCCGGTGCTGGCCATCACCGGCATGCAGGAGACCTCGGTGCTGGGCACCGGCTACCAGCAGGAAGTCCACACCGACAAGCTGTTCCATGGACGTGGCCGAGTACAACCTGGTCGTCGACAACCCGGCCCAGCTGCCGGGGGTGGTCGACATCGCCATCCGCACCGCGCTGGCCCGCCGGGGCGTGGCCCACCTGAGCTTCCCCAACGACGTCCAGGTCGCCGACGCCGACGCCGACCCGTACCAGCACGTGGCCCCGGCGCGCCCGCCCAAGACCGCCCCGATCTACCTGCCCCCGCCCGGCCGGGCCCGCACCGCGGACCTGGAGGCGGCCGCCGCCGTCCTCAACGCGGGGGAGAAGGTGGCCATCCTGGCCGGCGCGGGCGCGCTGCACGCCCGGGCCGAGGTGCTGGCCGCCGCCGACCGGCTCGGCGCCCCGGTGATCAAGACCCTGCCCGGCAAGGCGGTGATCCCGGACGACTCCGAGTTCGCGGTGGGCGGCATCGGCCTGCTCGGCACCCGGCCCGGGGAGAACCTGGTCGAGGACTGCGACACCTTGTTCATGGTCGGCACCAACTTCCCCTACACCCAGCACCTGCCGCAGCCGGGGAAGGTCAAGGTGGTCCAGATCGAGGCCGACCCGACCCGGGCCGGGCTCCGGATGCCCACCGAGGTGCCGGTGATCGGGGACGCCCAGGAGAGCCTGCAGGCGCTGATCCCGCTGCTGACCCGCAAGTCCGACCGCGGCCATCTGGAGAAGTACCAGAAGGACATGGCCAAGTGGCGCTCGGAGATGGCGGACCTGGAGAACCCCAAGCGCAGCCCGATCGCCCCCCAGTACCCGATGGGGGTCATCGACGACCTGGCCGCCGACGACGCCATCCTCACCTGTGACAGCGGCACGATCGCGACCTGGGCCGCCCGGCACTGGACGATCCGCGGCGACCGCCAGTTCTACCTGTCCGGCAACCTGGCCACCATGGCCCCCGGCCTCCCGTACGCCCTGGGCATCCAGCACGCGTTCCCGGGCCGCCAGGTCATCGCCTACGTCGGCGACGGCGGTTTCGCCATGCTGATGGCCGAGTTCCTGACCGCGGCCCGGGCCGGCCTGCCGATCAAGGTCGTGATCAACAACAACGGCTCCCTCGGCCAGATCCTGTGGGAGCAGATGGTGCTGGGCTACCCCGAGTTCGGGGTCCGGTTCCCGCAGCCGGTCGCGGACTTCGCCGCCTGGGCCACCGCCTGCGGTGGTTACGGGGCCAAGGTCGACAACCCCAAGAAGGTCGAATCGGCCATCAAGGAGGCGCTGGCGTTCGACGGCCCGGCCATCGTCGACATCGACGTCGACCCCAACGAGCCCCCGCTGCCCGGCAAGGTCGCCTACGACCAGGCCAAGAAGTTCGCCCAGTCCTTCCTCAAGGGCCAGCCGAACAAGGTGGCCATCGCCACCACCCTGTTCAAGGACAAGATCGAGCAGCTCAAGCGCTGACGGCACCCGCCCGGGCGCGGATTCCGGGGATCAGGAACACTTTTGTGCCGCATCTGCAAAAAAGTGTTCCCGAATCTGGCCTGGCCTGGCCCGCGTCCGCCCGGCCCGGGCCGGCCGGATCGCTCACGGACGGTTAAGGCCAGCTCACAGCGGTAGGGATGGGAGCATGCCCAGAGCGGCCCGCCCCGAGGAGGAACCCCGATGACCACGCCCACCACCTGGAGCACGAACGAGCTGGCCACGTTCGAGACCGCCGATGAGGTCCGGCTCGCGGTCCGCCGGGCGGATGGGACGCTGCGCCGCTCGGTGACGATCTGGATCGTCCGGGTCGGTGGCGATCTCTACGTCCGCTCGGTCAACGGCCCGTCGGCCAGCTGGTACCGGCCGGTCCAGGAGCGGCCCGAGGGTCGCCTCGAAGCCCCCGCCGACCGCGACGGCGTCGACCGGGACGGCGTCGGCCGCGACGTGGCCCTGGCCGCGGCCGACGCCCGGCTCAACAACCAGGTCGACTCCGCCTACCGGGACAAGTACGGGCGCTACCCCGGCACCTACGTCAACGCGATCATTGCTGATCAGGCCCGCGCGACGACCCTGCGCCTGCAGCCGCTCTGACCCGGCACGGGCGGTGGCGCCACCGGGAACAGCCAGAAGATCACGAACGCCACCGCCGAGGTCACCACCAGCGCGGTCCGGGCCCGCCCGTACTGGCCGGGATGGCGCCACAGCAGCCAGCCCAGCACGAACGCGGGCACCAGAAAGTGGGTGCCGCCGTAGTAGGCGTTGAAGGCGTCGGTGATGGTGTCGTCATGCAGGAACGCCGCCTGCACGGCCCGCTCGTCGAACAGGCCGACGGCCCGCTCGGCGCCCACGATCATCAGCGCGTGGCTGGCCGCCGCGCCACCGGCCTGGACCAGGTGGGCCGCGACCTCCTCGTACACGATGGCCACCAGGGCCAGCAGCCCGAGTTCCCGGACCACCCGGCGCCAGCGCCTGGTGGCCGGGGCCCGTTCCGGATGCGCGGTCCCCGCCGCCACGGTCCTCGCCGCCACGGGTCCCGCCTGCGCGGGCTCCCCGGCCCCGCTGGTTACTCCGGGACGGTGAAGGCCTGGGTGATGCCGCCGTCCAGCGGCAGCGCGGCCGCGGTGATGAACCCGGCGTCCGCGCTGGCCAGGAACGCGATCGCCCCGGCCGCCTCGTCCAGGGTGCCGAACCGGCCCATCGGCCAGTGCACCAGCCGCTTCTCCAGCGCACCCGGGTTGCGTTCGAACACCGCTCGCTGGGCCGGGGTCTCGATCGGCCCGAACAGCACGGCGTTCACCCGCACCCCGCTGCGGGCCAGGTGCACGCCCAGGTCCCGGGTCAGCTGGACCACCCCGGCCTTGGCCGCCGCGTAGCCCATCTGCGCGGTGGCGGCGCCGATGTCGGCCAGGAACGAGGCCGCGTTGACCACCGCGCCGCCGGCGGGCCCGGTGTCCAGCAGCCGCCGGACCCCGTGCTTGCAGGCCAGGAAGATGCTGGTCAGGTTGGCGTCCTGGACCCGGCGCCAGGTGTCCAGGTCGAGGTCGAGCGCGGAGTGGTCGGCCCGGTCCATCAGGCCCATGTTGTTGTAGATCACGTCCAGCCGCCCGTAGGTCCCGACGGCCCGGCCGTACATCGCCTCGACCTGGGCCTCGTCGGTCAGGTCGGCCCGCAGGGCCAGGTCACCGACCTCATGCTCGGCCTGGTCGACCCCTACCACGGTGCCGCCCTCACGCGCGAACCGGCTCGCGACCGCCTGCCCGATCGGGCTCGCCGCCCCGTTGACCACGCACACCTTGCCCTCGAAACGAGTCACGCTTCTTCTTATCAGCCGCCCGACGGCTATGGTTTGGGGTACAGGAATGGGCTGCGTGGCCTGGTTGTCGGGTTGTGGTTAGCCGGGTCCCCGCCGGCTGCATCCCCCGGCTCGGTCGCGGTCGTTAGAGACCGGCCGAGTGGAGGCAAGGGCTGATGCCCGAATTGGCGGGATGGGCCGGGGAACGGATGCCGCCCGGGCCGGTGGCCGGACGTGGCTGATTCGCGGCGGGCCCGGCTATGGGGTCTGGTCGCCGTGCAGTCGGGGATACAAGGTGGCCCGGTGTCGGCCGGGCATGCCTGTGAGGTCGCGGCCGCGGTGGCCGGGGCGGACGGCGGCTGGCTGTCGGTGATGAGTGACCCGGCGCGCCGGGCCCTGGTCCACGCCACCGGCCCGCGAGCGGCCGAGCTGGAGGAACTGCAGTTCACGCTGGGCGAGGGCCCCTGCTCGGACGCGTTCAGGTCCGGCAGCCCGGTGCTGGTGGCCGATCTGGCCGCGCCCAGCTGGCGGGAGTGGTGGCCCGCGTTCACGCCCGCGGGCGTGGCGGCGGGGGCGGCGGCGATGTTCGCGTTCCCGCTGGCCCAGGGGGCGATCCGGGTCGGGGTGCTGGGGCTGTACCGGGCCACGCCCGGTTCGCTGAGCCCGGGTGCCCTGGCCGACGTGCTGGTGTGCGCGGACGTCGCGTTGCTGCTGTTGCTGAACTCCCGGGCCGGGCTGGACGGCGGCGGGGACGGGTGGGCCGGGGACGGCTGGTCCGATGACCATGCCCGGGTGTACCAGGCGACGGGAATGCTGTCCGCGCAGCGCGGCGTGGGCCTGGAGGAGGCGCTGGCGCTGCTGCGGGCGTACGCGTTCTCGCACGACCTGACGCTGGATGAGGTGGCGGCGGCGGTGGTGGCCCGGCGGCTGCGGCTGGATGCCGAAGGAACCGGGTTCCGGTGAACCTCGCGAACCAGCCCATCGAGGGCAGCCGTGCGCGGTGACGCTGCGGTGCGGTCCTATGGTTGATGCAGAACCGATGTGGAAGTGAGCGTCATGAGCATGGGCCAAGATCGCGAGCAGCTGCTGGCGGAAACATTCGTCGAGCTGGCCGACACGCTGGTCGCTGACTTCGACGTGGTCGATTTCCTGCACGGGCTGGCCGACCGCTGCGTGCGGCTGCTGGCGGTGGACGCGGCCGGGCTGATGCTGGCCGATCAACGGGGGTCGCTGCGGGTGATCGCGTCCTCGAGCGAGCAGGCGCGCCTGGTTGAGCTGTTCCAGCTGCAGCACGAGGAAGGGCCGTGCCTGGAGTGTTACCGCACCGGGCAGCCGGTGTCGGAGCCGAATCTGGCGGCGGCGAAGAATCGGTGGCCATCGTTCGCACCGGCCGCGGCCGCGGGCGGGTTCGCGGCGGTCCAGGCGCTGCCGATGCGGCTGCGGAACGAGGTGATCGGGGCGATGAACTTGTTCATGCTCGCGCCGAGTCAGCTCGACGAGACCGGTTTGCGGGTCGGGCAGGCGCTGGCCGACGTGGCCACGATCGGGTTGCTGCAGGAACGCAATCTCCGGCACCAGGAGGTGCTGGCCGAGCAGTTGCAGGGCGCGCTGAACTCGCGGGTCATGATCGAGCAGGCCAAGGGGCTCCTGGCCGAGCGGCTCGGCCTGGACATGGGGCAGGCGTTCGAGCTGCTGCGTGGTCAGGCCCGGCATCAGAACCGGCGGCTGGCCGCGCTGGCGGGCGCGGTGGCTGACGGTTCGGAGGACGTGGCCAGCTGGGAATCCGTCCGCCGGTCCCGCTCCAGCTGATCCGGGAGCCAGGCGAAGCCGCGTCCGGGGCGGTCACGGTCGCGGCGGACGGGCGGCCCGGCGCGGTGATCGTGCCTGTCCGGCCGTGGCGGTAAGCTTGACTGTGACGTCGGTGCACGACGTCAGGTAGCGGTGCTGTCCCAGACCATGGCAGCCCTGTGGCCATTCACTGGTGGGTGAAGTGAGGCAGCCATGGCGGTTGGCCAGAAGCGTGATTCACGAACGGCGGGTACCGGACCGCCGACGGCCCGCGGTGCGGACGGGCCGCCGGGCGCGGCAGGCCTGAACGGCCTGCTGCCGCGGGTCGCGCGCGGTGACCGCGAAGCGTTCGCGGCGGTCTGTGATCGGGTGGGCGGTGCGGTGTACGGCGTGGCCCGCCAGGTCGCCGGGGATCCGTCCCGGGCCGAGCAGGTGGCGGCGGAAGTGCTGCTGGAGGTGTGGCGGTCCGCGTCGCGCTTCAGCCCGGCCGAGGGCAGCGGGCTCGAATGGGTCATGACGATGGCGCGGCACCGCGCCGCCAGCCGGGCCGCAGTGGATGACGCCCACACGACCGGTCTGGCGGCCCTGCCCGGGCCGCAGCGTGAGGCTCTGCTGCTGGCGTCCGTCGGGTACACCTGGCGGCAGGCCGCTGAGCTGCTGGGGGTTCCAGCCGAAACGGTGGCCGAGCGGCTCCGTGACGGCTTGCTGGCGCTGGGCAACGGCCCGGAATAGCTGACCCGTACCCACGGCGAGTAGTGGCGGCCGCTGAGCGGCCGCACGAAACGGAGGATTGATGATTGCCTTGTTCCTGCTGCTGGTGATCGTGGCGATCGCGCTGGGCATTATCGGCGTGGTGGCCAAGGGCCTGCTCTACCTGCTGATCATCGGGATCGTCGTATTCCTGGGCGCCCTGGTCTTTGCCGCCCTGCGCATGCGGCGGCGGCCCGGGAAACACCCGGTCCGATAACAGGGTGCCGGCCAGCTGTTCGCCCTGCGTACCGAGGTCGGGCCGGCATCGGGCCGGGCGAAGGCCAGCTCGGCCGGCCCGGGTTCACCAGGCGCGCCTGGGGTAGTCGCCCGCAGAGGTTACCGCGCAGGCGACTTTGAGCGAGGCGGTGGCCGCATCGCTCCAGACCCCGGCGGTGGCGTCAGTGACGATCGCCGAGAGGACGCCGGGACCATGGGCATCTTTGGTAATCCTGCTGGTCAGTTCGGTCCGGCCCGGAGCGTGGCCGCGGCCCGCGACGGCCAGCCGGGCGCCGCGCCCCGGAAACCCGGGGCCGGTACCCACCGCTGGACATCACGGGCCGTCCGGCTGTGCTGGCAGGGCCTGGTGCGGCTGCCCGGCAGCCAGCCGCTGCTGCTGAGCCAGATCGAACGCTCGCTGGTGGCCGAGGACTTCCGCCTCGACTCCGGATTCGCGCTCTTCACCCGCTCCGCCCACGGCCAGGAAAGGCCGTCGGCGGAACGGATCCCATCGTGGGCCAGGCCGGTGCGGGCCACGGGGACGCCTGCCGCCGTCCTGGCCGCCGCGGGCGGTGTGGCCGTCATCAGCATGCTGATCGTGATTCAGCGCACCAGCCCGGGTGCGGGCCGGCCTGACCTACCCCGGTGACCGCGGTCTGGTGTCACGGTGCGGACTGGACCGACAGCGGGGCGGGTGACCCGGGCCGGGTCAGCTTGCCGACCTCGTTGAGGTGCCGGAGGGCCTGGGCGTAGGAACCGAACAGGGTCGCCTCGCAGTACGGCAGGCCGTGCTCGGCGCAGAAGGCCGCGACCAGAGGCTGGGCCCGCCGCAGGCTCGGCCGGGGCATGGACGGGAACAGATGGTGCTCGATCTGGTAGTTCAGCCCTCCGATGGCGAAGTCGGTGAACCAGCCGCCCCGGACGTTACGGGACGTGAGCACCTGCCGCCGCAGAAAGTCGACCTTGTCCCCGGCGGCGAGCACCGGCATTCCCTTGTGGTTCGGCGCGAACGAGCAACCCAGGTAGAACCCGAACAGTCCCTGCTGCACCAGAATGAAGACCACGGCCCGGACCGGGGACAGGACGAGAAACACGGCGCCGAGGTAACCAGCGACGTGAACGGCCAGCAGCCCGGCCTCCCAGGCCCAGTGACGGCCGTCTCCCAGTGCGCTCGTTCCCGGCCGCCTCGGCCGCCGGAGCAGCGCCCCGACGCTGGACAGGTGCAGGCTGGCTCCTTCCAGGAACAGCAGCGGAACCAGCAGGTAGGCCTGATAGCGGAACAGGATCCGCTGTACCCCGCGCCCGGCCCGCGCCCGGGTGCCGGAGAACGCCAGCGGCCCGATCATCACGTCCGGGTCCACACCCTCGGTGTTGGGGTGAGCGTGGTGCCGGCTGTGCTTGCCGGTCCACCAGCCGTAGCTGAGCCCGATGCCGAGGTTGCCGCACAGGACACCGAGAACGTAGTTGGCCCGGTGGGTGGCGAAAACCTGCCGGTGCCCGGCATCGTGGCCGAGGAAACCGATCTGGCCGAACACCACGGCCAGGAAGGCGGCGACGCCAAGCTGCCACCACGAATCGCCGATCAGGACGAACACCGCCCAGCCGATGGCCAGCGCCCCGGCCGTGAGCGCGATTTTCCACGCGTAGTAGCGCGGCCGGCCCGCCAGCAAGCCCGCCTGCCGGACCTGCCGGGACAACATCGCGTACTCACTGCCCCGGCCGGACGGCCGGGACGGCGGGCAGGGTTCACCCTGAGCTGCGGAGAGAGCTGGCACCGTCGGACTCCTTAAGCGTCGGACGCGGTCAGGTGACCGCGGAGCCGCCGGGGTCCAGGAACGGCACGGCGGAAGATCGCCGTAGTCTTCTGCTCCCCTGGAACGCCGCTTTCAAACGCACCCATTGAGCCGCGCCCGGGCCGGTCGAAGGGGCGGAAACCGGATCTCACAGGACACCAACACCAAAGTGCACGACATCGCCGATCGGCTGACCCGGACCGGCGGCCTGCCCGAAGCAGGCCGCCGGACGGTCAGCTGAGGTCAGCTGGCGTTCTTCAGCCAGCCACGGACCCGCTCCTGGGGACGCTGCTGCTCGCCCTGCTGGGCGCCGAGCACGATGAGCGCGCCGGTGAGCACCGGGGTCGCCCACTGCAGGATCCGGAGTTGCTGCTGGATCGAGGCCACGTCATCGGGAGTGGCCTCGCCGGGGGTGGTGCCACCTTCGGTGTAGGTGTCGTCCCCGGCGGTCTTGGCCAGCTTGGCCCCGAGCACCCCGCTGTAGGCGGTGGTGGCCAGCGCGGCCGCGGTCAGCGCGGTCTTGACGGCGGTGTTGGCCCCGACGCCGGCCTGGCCGCGGACCCGGTCGCGGTGCGCCAGCAGGAGACCGGCCCCGCCCACCAGGTGTGCTCCGATCGCGGCCGCGGAGAACGGCGTCCACCGGGCCCAGCCCGACGAGGCGACCTTGGCCCGCTCGAGCGGGTTGCTGACGTCCTTCGACGCCCCGTTGACGGCCACGGCCCCCATCAGGGAACCGCCGAACCAGGCCGCGGCCCCCAGGTCGTGCAGGGACCGGATGACGGTGTTGCGATTGCTGCTCATGAAACTCCTCATGGTGTAGATGGCTCAGTGTCTGGCTGGCGGGGGCGGTGCGCCCTCGCCGCGTTAATCCGCCGCGGTGGCACCGGAAGGATGGCCGTCCGCGCTGGCCTCGGCCGGGACGTCGGCGTGGTCAAGCCGGCGGTGCAGCCTTTCGTTCTCCGCCTGGACCTGGTCACGTTCCTGCTGGACCTGGTCGCGGGTATGGCGGGCGCTCCTGGCCTCCTTGCGCTGAGCGCGGTGCTGCCTGGCCTTGATGCCCTTGCGGCGCATCCCGGCCAGCAGCATGACGATCCCCAGGATCAGGACCGCGCCGGTGACGGCGCCGAGGATGAAGAGCTCGGCGGCGTTGTGGATGCCCAGGGTCTGCCCGAACAGGGCCGGGCTGTGGATCGTGAAGTGGTTCTTCCAGATCAGGTCGAGGCCGAAGATGACCGCGACCACCAGCAGCAGCAGGCCGAGGATGATCATGATTACTCCTTAGCGGAGAACGCTCAGCGGGGAACGCTTAGCGGTCGGTGCCGGTGCCGTCGGTGGCGGGGTCGTCGATCTGCTCCTTGCGGAGGGTCTCGCTGACCTCGTGGTCCTCGGTGACGGTCTCGGTGCCGAGCCGGACCCGCTCGACCGGGACGGTCTCCTTGCCGGTGACGGGACGCTCGGCGTGCAGCGTGACCTCGTGCTCTTCCTCGCTGATGGCCGCGCCGGAGGTCGCCTGGCCGCGGTTGGCGTCGGTGATCGGCTCCCGCTCGACGCGGACTTCCTCGTGGCTGACCGGGACGGTCTGGGTGACGTTCTCGGTGACGACGTGCTTGCGCAGCCGGACCCGGCCTACTTCGGCCCGTTTCGGTGCCGACGTGCAGCCGCTCCTCTGAGCGGGTCATCGCGTCATCGGTGGTGGGCCCGGAGGTGTCCCGGCCCTGAATGCCTTCCCGGCCGGACCGGTCCTCGCGGGTGTCCCCGGCGTATCCCTGGTCCTGGCTCTGGTCCTGGACGGGCGCGTCCTGGCTGCCGTGGCCGAGGTGGCCCTCGTAGTAGGTGTACAGGGCCTCGTTGTCGTCACCCTCGATGTGGCCGTCAGGGTCGACGCTGGGGGCGTCCTTGACCATGTCCTTGGTCACGGCCAGCTGCAGGTTGTCCCCGTCGGTGCGGGACCCGTACAGCGGCGCGAAGCTCTCCTTGGTACCGAACAGGCCGGTACTGATGGTCACCCACAGCGGCTGGCCGCTCTGGTCATCGACGTAGACCTGCCCGATCTTGCCGAGCTTGGCGCCGTCCTTGTCGACCGCGGTGCGGCCTTCCATGTTCTGCAGGTCGCTGGTGGTGGTCATGGTGGTGCTCCTTAGATCAGGTGGTGCCAGGGGCGGGATGATCACGCGGACACCCGCCCCGGGTCGGTGTGCGCAGGTATCGTGGGCCCTTTTTGGGGACGGCGTACAAATGCCGGTCATTTACGATGTCGGGCGACGGTCGATGTCTGCGAATGTCGCGTGAAAGATCTTTGGTGACCGCCATGGCGGCCGTGACCAGAATGGGCGATGAGCTAACTCAGCAATCGAATGCCGGGGTCCCTCGCCATCAATTTCTGGTGCGTTGTGAGTGCTGCCCCATTTTCGAATTTTCTAACACTTTTTTCGCGACCACCGCGTCCGGGCCGGATCCGTCCGCGGCGGCCCGGTCCGGCCGTCCAGTCCCGCCGTATGCTGTGGTGGCGTGCTCACACTATGAAGACACGGGCCGACCGCGAACGTCACGGTCTTTTTCCTGGAATCGCATTTTTTCGTGCGGGTGATCACCGCCGCGACAGGAAAATGTGAACCGCTTTTCCCGGTGTCCCGACGGGAAGTATCTCAACCATCAGGCTTAGAGTCGATCTGGGCCCATCAGAACGATGGCCGCCCGCATCTCATTTGCGAGTGTAAGCGCGGGGATGAGCTCTAGCAATGTGACGAGAAATACCTGGCACCAGCCGAATAAAAAATGCCGCGATGACCGCGCGCCCCCGGCGTCGCCGGGCCGGGACGGGTCGCGGCTCCGGTCGCGGCCGGGGCTCGATCCGTTCCGCTGCGGGCATGGCCTCATGATGAGTCAGCCCGGTGAAGTACGCGAACAGCGAGCCCAGCCGGGGGTCGTCGGCCAGCAGCATCTTCTCGGTCCGCTTGAGCACCCGCCGCTGGCGGTCGGGCCGGTTCATCCCTCCGCCGGCACCCGTGCGCGCCCCAGCCGCAGGCGTATGGCGATCCGCTCTTCCCGGGTCGTTCCGCCCCAGATGCCGTCGGGCAGGACCCGCAGGGCGTAGGACAGGCAGTCATCGCTGACCGCGCAGCGGCCGCAGACGGTCTTGGCCGCGTCGATCTGCGGCGTGGACCGGCCCGTGGCCGAGATCGGGAAGAACAGCTCGGGATCGATGCCGTGGCAGGCGCCGCGGGCCATCCAGTCCGCCGAAGCCCAGTAGGGGTCATCGGGTCCGGCTGAGCGGAGCTGGCCACCCGGCGAATCGTCGGTGTCGTCCGGCCATGACGGGAAAATCGAGGACAACTCACACCTCCGGCCCGGCGGTTCGCGCCGGATCCGCTGCCGGGATCCCCGGCAGCTGCTGCCGCTGAATGGAACTTCGGCGGCGCCGCCGTGCCAATCCAGCTACAGTGAGCATACTTCATCATTCTGATTAATGGTGGTCATCATCATGACGAACTCGGACAGTGACGGCATCGGCGGCGTCGACGGCGGTGACGTAGGCACCGGGCCGGCCGTGCTGTCGATCAGCGAGGTGTCCCGGCGGACCGGGATACCGGTGGCGGGGTTGCGGAACTGGGAGCAGCGCTACGGCCTGCCCCGCCCGCAGCGTTCACCCAGCGGGCAGCGCCGGTACACCGAAGCCGACTGCGACCTGCTCACCGAGGTGCTGCGCCGCCGGGCGTCCGGCCTGTCCCTGTCCGCGGCGCTGGCCCAGGCTGCCGCCAGCGCCGGGACCGGCGAGGGCGCAGGGACCGAGCCGTCGATCTTCGCCGGGCTCCGCCGCCGGCACCCGGCCCTCCGGGTGCACGTCCTGACCAAGAAGGCCCTGCTGGCGGTGACGCGGGCGATCGAGGACGAGTGCGCGGCCCGCGCCCAGCGCCCGGTCCTGCTCGGCTCCTTCCAGCGTCAGCGGTTCTACCAGGCGTCCGCGCCGCGCTGGGCCGACCTGGCCCGCGCCGCCGAGCACACCGTGATCTTCGCCGACTTC
The DNA here is from genome assembly GCA_963828445.1 of uncultured Actinomycetes bacterium. Classification (GTDB taxonomy): domain Bacteria; phylum Actinomycetota; class Actinomycetes; order Streptosporangiales; family Streptosporangiaceae; genus Bog-532. The sequence continues at coordinate 423,085 of CAWHFP010000003.1, read as the reverse complement.
GCGCACAGCCGCCTGCGCCCCGGGCGGATCGCCGAGGTCGCCGTGCCCGGCGATTCGCCGCTGCGCCGGGAGTGGACGCTGATCTGTGACGCTCCCGACGCCCCGGCCTGCGTGGTGGCCCGGGAACGGCCCGGGCAGGACCGCTACCCCGACCCGGACCGGACGTTCGAGGTGCTGTGGTCGGTGGATCCGCAGGTGGTCCGGGACGCGGCCCGGATCGGTGCCGGGCTGGCCGCCGCGGCCCTCCCGGAGATCCTGGAGGACCCGCACCGGCTCACCGGCCAGCTCAGTACCGAGCCCGCCCCCAGCTCAGCCGACCTGCGCCGGGCCAGCGACGTCATCGAGCGGACCCTCGACTACCTCGCCGCCGCTTATCAGCCCGCCCGGGCCTGAACGGGCGGATCTGGGCGCCGCCCGGCCGCGGCGGCAGTCACGGCGGTGATGACGGACCGGCCGTCCGGGCCGGTCCAGGCGTCCGCCCCGAGACGCCGGGCGTGGTCGGCGTCGTTGACGGCCGCGCCGCCGATGAGCACCGGCACCGTGCTGCCCGAGTTCCGGAGAGCCTGGACGATGTCCTGGACAGCCTGGTCGTGGCCTGGCCCGGTCACCCCGACCACCATCACGGCTAGCCGCCTCCTGCAGGCTGATCGGTTCGGCCCGGGTTGGCGATCGGCGCCGATCCTAGGCCGCGGGCGGGACTGCCCGGCACTGGCAGCTCAGGACAGCCACACCGTGCATCGCCTTGGCGGCGCTGGACCAGACGACCGAGCGGACCGCCCGATTGTCCGCGACGTCTCGCTCATCATCGATGAACCCGGCCAGCTTGAACATCAGCCAGCCCCGCCGCTCACGGTACGCTCGAGCAGGGGGTGACCCCGGCTGGGTGCCATGAGCGAAGCCCGGTCGTAGGACCTGATCAGCTCGACGGTCTCGTGGCCGTCGAGCACTCGCGCCAGCGGACTCATGAGGGCTTGCTCAGCCTGAATGTACTTCCAGGTGGCGGCCCGGACTTCCTCGTACATCTCGTTGGCCGGGCGTCGCGCGGACCGGGCATCACCGGTGACGGTACGGTCCAGCCAGTGCAGCGCGGTGGACAGCTCGTGGCCGTGACGCCGCAGGTCTTCGGCCCGCGCGGCGCCGTCGGCCAGCCTGGTCTCGGCGATCGGCAGCACCACGCGCTCGAACGCGCCCTGTCGGCGCTGGACCAGACGTCCGAGCGGACCGCGCGGTTGTCCGTGCCGTCTCGCACATCATCGATGAACGCGGCCAGCTTGAACATCAGCCAGCCCCTGCGCCCGCGGTAGCTGAGCCGGGGGTGACCCCTGGTGGGCGCCATCAGCGAAGCCCGGTGGTAGGACCTGATCAGCTCGACGGTCTCGTGTCCGTCCAGCACTCGGGTCTTTGGCCCGCGTGGCGCCGTCGGCCAGCCTGGTCTCGGCGATCGGCAGCACCACGCGCTCGAACGCGCCCAGGTGCCCGGCGCGCCGCCCTATCTGCGCGATATCGGTTCCCGGGGCCGTACTGGTCACCTGGGCGAAGTGGACGGCGATGTTGGGGACGGTGTCGGCGATGGCGGGTAGGCCGGTGTGGTGCGGTGCGACTACCAATTCTCTCCTTTAGTGCTAATTAACTATTTAGCACTAAAGCTCCGCTGGCCTGCCCTCACTGTCAAAGGTCACGGTCTCGTGGGCTCAGTACGTGAGCTGCGTGAACGCCCGGGTCTGCTCGATCAGGGCCCGCTCCACCGGCAGCCGCTCCATCGACGAGGCCCCGTAGAACCCGTGCAGCCCCTCGGCCCGGCTCAGCACGTAGCCGGCGTCCTTGGGCTCGGCCACCGGGCCGCCGTGCACCAGCACCAGCACGTCGTCGCGGACGCCCCGGGCGGCCCGGGACCAGTCGCTGGCCAGCTCCACGCAGTCGTCCAGGGTCTTGGCCGTCTCGGCCCCGATGGCGCCGCCGGTGGTCAGGCCCATGTGGCAGACGACCAGGTCGGCCCCGGCCTCGGTCATGGCCACCGCGTCCTCGGCCGAGAACACGTACGGGCTGGTCAGCAGGTCCAGGTCGTGGGCCCGCCGGATCATGTCGACCTCCAGGCCGTAGCTCATGCCGGTCTCTTCCAGGTTGGCCCGGAACGTCCCGTCGATGAGCCCCACGGTCGGGAAGTTCTGCACGCCGGAGAACCCCTGCTCGGCCAGCCCGCGCAGGAACAGGTCCGGGTCGTAGAACGGGTCGGTGCCGTTCACCCCGGCCAGCACCGGCACCGACTCGACCGCGGTCAGCACCTCCTTGCCCATGTCGACCACGATCTCGTTGGCGTTCCCGTAGGCCAGCAGCCCGGCCAGCGAACCCCGGCCCGCCATCCGGTACCGGCCCGAGTTGTAGATGACGATCAGGTCGATGCCGCCGGCCTCTTCGCCCTTGGCCGACAGCCCGGTGCCGGCCCCGCCGCCGACGATCGGCTGCCGCCGCTCCGCCTTTTCTCGGAGCCGGCCGAGGATCTCACCGCGGGGAACTCGTGGCATGCGCTACTCCTTGGTGATCAGCTGGTGCAGCCGGTCGGCCATGGCGTCGGCGAACCGGTCGTCGTTCACGTCCATGTCCATCTCGACCAGCTCGACCTTCTCGGTGTCGAGCTCATCCTGGATGGCGCCGAACAGCGCGCGGTCGGCGGCCTCGTCCCGGAACGGCGCCCCGTCCACGTCGATGGCCGAGACCCCGCGCAGCGGCAGGAACAGGCTGGTCGGGCCGGTGGCCGTGTTGAGCCGGCGGGCCAGCCGGGTGCCCAGCTCGGTGTTCTCCCCGGCGGTGGTGCGCATCAGGGTGGTGATCGGGTTGTGCACGTACAGGTTCCGGTCCTTGAACTCGGCCGGGACCGTGTCCATCGGGCCGAAGTTCACCATGTCCAGCGCGCCCACCGACACCACCTGCGGGATCCCGGCCTTCCCGGCCGCGCTGAGCCGGTCCGGGCCGGCCGAGAAGATGCCGCCCACCAGCTCGTCGGCCAGTTCGGTGGTGGTCGCGTCCAGCACCCCGGCCAGCAGGCCCTGGGCGGCCAGCGACTCCAGGGTGCGGCCGCCGGTGCCGGTCATGTGGAACACCAGCACCTCGTAGCCGAGGGTCTCCAGCCGGGCCCGGGCCCGGGTGATGCAGGGGGTGGTCACGCCGAACATGCTGGCCGCCACCATCGGCCGCCCGCCCGCCGCCGCGGGCAGGGGTGCGGCCAGCACCATCCCGGCCACCGCCGCCGCCGCGTTGGCCAGGATCCGGGTCGAGATCCGGTTGAGCCCGGCGATGTCGGTCACGCTCGGCATCAGGATCAGGTCGGTCTCGCGGATGTAGTCGGCGGTGTTGCCGGAGGCCGCGGTGGACACCACCAGCTTGGGCACGCCCAGCGGCAGCGCCCGGAAGGCCCGGGTGGCGATGGAGGTGCCGCCGGTCCCGCCCAGGGCCAGCGCCCCGTCCAGCCGGCCCTCCTCGTGCAGGCGGCCGACCACGACCTCCGCACCCGAGGCCATGGCCGTGATGGCGGCGCCGCGGTCCCGCGCGGCCACCAGCGCGTCGAAGTCGGCCCCGGCCGCGGCGGCCACCTCCTGCCGGGTGATGTCGGGCCGGAAGCCCGGCGGTTCCAGCACCCCGGTGTCCACCACCAGCACGTCCACCCCGGCCGCGCGCAGCCGGTCGCGGACGAATTCGTTCTCGGCGCCCTTGGTGTCGAGCGTTCCGACGAGGACGACTGTGGCCATCGGCGGACTCCCTTCCACATTGCCCTGCGATCGCAACCTGAACGATCATCGCTGCATGGCACCTGTAAAGGCGAGAGCCAATTCACGACCGGTGGCCTCGGTCATCGGCCGTAGCCAGCTGTCCCGGCTGCTGGAGGGCTGGGTGCGCGGGCGAGGGTGCCCTGCACACCCGGCTCACCGGACGGCTGCGGGCCCTGGTCTGGTCGGGGCAGTTGCCCGCGGGTACCCGGCTGCCGTCCGAACGCATCCTGGCCGGCACCCTGAACGTCAGCCGCAACACGGTCGGAGCGGCCTTCGATGAATTGCGCGGCGAAGGGATATTTTCCAGCCGGCGGGGTGACGGTACCTACGTGTCGCTGGCCGGCCGGCACACGCTCAGCCGGGGCGATGACCGGCTGCGGTCGTTCCTGCCCCCGCCCGCCGGGTCCGGGCCCAGCCACCCCGCGCCTGATTCGGTGGAGCCGCGGATCGATCTGCGCAGCGCCGCCCTGCCCGGGCTGGACCTGGTCACCGCCGAGATCGACCGGCTGTCCGGCGCCGACCTGCGCGACCTGGTCGGCACCCACGGCTACCTGCCCGCCGGGCTGCCCGCCCTCCGCCAGGCGGTGGCCGGTTACTACGCTGACCTGGGCCTGCCCACCACCGAGGACCAGATCGTCATCACCTCCGGCGCCCAGCAGGCGTTGCGGCTGGTGGCCACCGCCCTGCTCGAGCCGGGGGCCCCGGTGCTGATCGAGGAGCCGTCGTTCCGCGGCGCCATCGAGGTCCTGCGCGCGGCCGGGGCCCGGCTGATCCCGGTCCCGAGCGGGCCGGCCGGGATCGACGTGGCCGCGCTGCGCGCCGCGGCCCGGGCCCACCGGCCGGCCCTGGTCGTGATCCAGTCCACCGTGCACAACCCGACCGGCTCGGTCCTCGACGTGTCCGGCCGCCAGGCCCTCAGCGACCTCGGCGTGCCGGTGCTCGACGACGCCACCTTGTACGACACGCTGATCGACGAGCCGCCCGGCCCCCCGCTGAAGCCGACCGCCGCCTACGGCGGCCCGGTGATCACCCTCGGCTCGGCCAGCAAGTCGTTCTGGGGTGGCCTGCGGGTCGGCTGGCTGCGGGCCGACCCGGCCACCGTGGCCGCGCTGACCTCGGTCAAGGGCGGCGAGGACCTGGGCACCTCGGTGCTGGCCCAGCTGGTCACGGCCCGGCTGCTGCCGGCCATCGGCCAGGCCCGGGCCCGCCGCCGGGCCGAGCTGGGCCCGGCCCGGGACACGGTGACCGCCGCCGTGGCCGACCTGTTCCCGCGGTGGCGGTTCGACCGGCCGGCCGGCGGGGCCTCGCTCTGGGTGCGGCTGCCGGTGCCCGGCGCGACCGCGTTCGCCCAGGCCGCCGACCGGGCCGGGGTGGCGCTGCTGCCGGGGCCCACGTTCAGCTGCGCCGACGGGCTCGACGACCACCTGCGGATCAGCTTCGCGCCGCCAGCCCCCGACGTGCTCTGCGGCCTGCACCGGCTGGCCGCCGCCTGGCCGACGTTCACCCGCTGAGCCGGGTCCACCACTTCGGAATTGGCCCTGGAAAACGGTTGCCCACCTGGGCCACGATCAGATCATGACTGACTTCGTGGCGCGGCCCGACGACTACACCGTCGACGAACAGGACTGGGGCCGCCTGGTCTGGATGGTGTCCGGGGCCCTGGGCAACTCCACCGTGCTGACCGTGGGCAAGTGCTTCATCAAGCCGGGCCAGGCCAACCCGCCGCACTACCACCCCAACTCCGACGAGGTGCTGCACGTGGTGAAGGGGCACATCCAGCACCGCGTGGGCGACCAGTGGATAGAGATGCAGGCCGGCGACACGATTTCCGTTCCCCTGGGCACCATGCACCAGGCCCGCAACATCGGCTCCGACGAGTGCGAGTTCGTGATCACGTTCAACACCGCGGACCGCCAGGTCCGGCCGGCAGGCCCCCAAGGAGGCGCTGCCGAGTGACCGCGATGACCGTGCACAACGCCGTGGTCGTCGGCTGCGGCAACGTCTCGGCCATGCACTTCGACGGCTACCACGCCCATCCCGAGCGGGTCCGGGTCGTGGCCGCCTGCGACCCGGTCGCCGAACGCCGGGCCTGGGCCGAACAGGAACACGGCGTCCCCCGCACCTTCGCCTCGGTCGAGGAATTGCTCGGCCACGCCAGGCAGCTGGGACGTGGCCGTGGTCTGCACGCCGAGCGAGGTGCGCGAGCCCGCGGTGGCCGCGCTGGCCGCGGCGGGCAAGCACATCATGACCGAGAAGCCGCTGGCCCCCACCTACGCCGAAGCCCGCCGCCTGGTCGCGCTGGCCGAGGACGCCGGGGTCCGGCTGGCGGTGAACCAGAACTTCCGCGACCACTATGCGTTCGGGATCGCGGCCCGGCTCATCGCCGACGGCGAGATCGGGGCCGTGCGCGGTATCGCCCAGCTCGACCTGATGTTCCGGCAGGACCAGGGCTGGCGGATCGAGCAGGACCGGCACGCCCTGTCGGTGATGGGCGTGCACTGGCTGGACGGCTTCCGCCAGCTCGTCCCGGCCGACGCCACCCGGGTGCTGGCCCGCACGTTTTCCTCCCCGGCCATCGACTGCGCGGGCGAGACCGACGCCTTCGTGCAGATCGACTTCGGGCCCGTGCCCGTGTCCTACGTGGAGAGCTTCTCCAGCCGCGTCACCGTGGCCGACACCATCGTGGTCGGCGAGCGGGGCACGCTCCGGTTCGGCTACGACAAGCTGGTCCGGACCAATGACGCGGGCGCCCGCGAGTGGGACAACCCTTACGCGGGCGCGGGCAAGCCCGAGTCGACCTTCCGCAGCCTGGCCCGCCTGCTCGACGGTATCGACACCGGCCAGGCCCCCAGCAACAGCGGCCGGGACAACCTCAAGACCATCGCCCTGCTGGAGGCGGCCTACGCGTCCGCCGACCACAACCGCCCCATTGAGCTGACCGGAGGACTCCCGCGGTGAAGATCGCCTTCTCCAAGCCCACCCGCGACCTGGCCGAGCAGCGCCAGCTGTTCACCGAGTTCCGGCCCGCGGGCTACGCCGGTCTCCAGCTCAAGGGCGGCCAGTACGCCAGCCACCTGGGCGACCCGGCCGGCTTCACCGCCACCTGGGGCGACACCCCCGGCCTGACCAGCGCCCTGATCACCATGGGCACCCTGGACGACCCCGGGCTGGCCCGGCTGCGCGAGGTCATCGCCTTCGCCGCCGCCACCGGCTCCGAGCGGGTGGTGTTCTGCCACGACCACCCCCGCGACGGCGTGACCCCGGCTGACCTGCGTTCCTTCGCCCGGACCCTCTCCGCCGCCGGCCGGGACTCGTCCGAGCAGGGCGTGGCCCTGTCCCTGCACCACCACTTCCAGCAGCCGGTCATGCACCGCGAGGACTTCGGCGTCTTCTTCTCCGCCGCCGATCACGTCGGCCTGACCGTCGACACTGCCCACCTGGTCAAATCCGGCGTCACCGACGTCCCGGCCCTGATCCGCGACTTCGCCCCGGTCATCGACAACATCCACCTCAAGGACTACGAGGCGGGGGAGTGGCGCATCCTCGGCCGCGGCACCCTCAACTTCAAGGACATCGCCGCCGCCCTGACCGACATCAACTACACCGCCTGGCTCTGCGTCGACGAAGAAAGCCCGGCCTCCCTCTCCGAAGGCCTCACCGCCTCCCGCACCTACCTCCGCGACACCCTCGGCCTGGACTGACCCACCTCTCTGACCCCGGCAGTCACTTGTCCCAATGCGCGCGAATGCGCATTTGCACTCACCCGCTGGGTGCGAATGCGCATTTGCACCCCCTACGGCCCAGCCAGCGGATTCCCGCATGACCCCAGACCCCCGGCCGAGGAGGGCTTTTCCGCCAGCGGGTACGGAAAAGCCCTCCCGGCCCAACCCGGCTAACTCAGCGCGAACTGCTGAGCCGCCGTCCCGTTGCAGGTGTAGATCTGCAACTGAGTGCCGTTGGCCGTGTTGTCGCTGGGGTCGTCCAGGCACAGCCCGGACTGCGGGTTCAGCAGCGACCCGTTGGACTGCTGCTGCCACACCTGCCCGCCGACGCCGTTGCAGTCCCACAGTTCGACCTTGGTCCCGACCGCGGTGCCGTCGCCGTCGATGTCCAGGCAGCGGCCCAGCGTCTCCAGCGACCCGTTGCTGTTGTGGTACCAGTGCTGGTCGACCGCGTAGGACTGGCAGCCCCACAGCTGGACCACGGTCCCGTCGGCCCCAACGTCATCGCCCGCGACATCGACGCACTGGCCGCCGGGCCCGTCGACCATGCCGCCCCCGTTGACCGAGAACGTCTGGGCCGAGGTCCCGTTGCAGGTGTAGATCTGCAGCACGGTCCCGTTGGCGGTATTGCCGCTCGGATCGTCCAGGCACAGCCCGGACTGCGGGTTCAGCAGTGACCCGTTGGCCTGCTGGACCCACTTCTGCCCGCCGACGCCGTTGCAGTCGTACAGCTCGACCTTGGTCCCGACCGCGGTGCCGTTGCCGTCGATGTCCAAGCACCGCCCCAACGTGGAAAGCGAGTCGTCCGAGTTGTGGGTCCAGTGCTGGTCCACCGCGTAGGACTGGCAGTTCCACAGGTCGACGGTGGCCAGGTCGATCGCGGTGTCGTCGCCGATCACGTCCACGCACTGGCCGCCGGGCCCGGTGATCGTGCCCGCGGTCGCGGCCTCACCGTTGGACGCGCCGGAGTAGCCGGCCGCCACGATGTTGGCCTGGACCGAGTTGTCGGCGGCGTCGGTCGGGAACCCGGCCGTCATCACGCCCTCGAAGAACGAGCCGACCGAGGCGTTGCTGTTGTCCCCGCCGGTCCCCAGCACGATCGCGCCTTCCTGGTGCATGGGCTCATAGCCGCTGGGCAGGGACCCGTTCCAGTAGGTCGACAGGCTGCCCGATTGCGCGTTGCCGCCGCGCAGCTCGAACGTGTTCTGCCCGTTGTTCTTCAGCTCGGCGGTGACGAAGTTGCTGTTGTTGCCGGTGTCGGCCGGGTTGTTGCCGCTGCCCATCCACTGGCCGTTCTCCAGGTCGGCCTCGACCCAGGGCCCGCTGCCGCTGCACGGCGCGGAGTTGGACCCGCAGAACGTGGTGAGGTTGAGGGCGTCCATGTGTGAGGCGCCGTTGTCGCGGGTGTTGGTCTCGACGTTGCCGAAGTCGTAGCAGCAGCCCGAGTTCACGTGGGTGCCGCTGGCCACCATGTACATCCCCTCGGGCTGACCGTTGACCGCGACCCCGGACGTGCTGTTGTCCCGGTAGCCGGTGGTGCCGGCGATGTAGACGCCGTAGACCTTGTGGCCACCGGCCGTGACCGGCAGCGCGGCCGCGTTGGCGCCGACGTCCTGGCCGGCCGCGCCGCCCGGGCCTTCAATGGTGAGGTTGTTGTGCTGCGGCGACTGGTCGTAGATCTCGGTGATCACGCAGTTGGTGTGGGCGCAGAAGGTGTCCTGCTGGGTGGCGTTGGCGTAGCCGCCGGTGGCCAGCAGCCCGACGTCGGTCGTGCCCCCGTCCGAGGACCGCCGGACCTGGTACAACGGCCCGTCGTAGGCCGAGTACAGCGCGCGCACCGTGCTGTAGGCGGCCACGCACGAGGTCCCGGCCGACCCGTAGATGTCACACGGCTGCGTCCCCGCCGCCTGCGCGACGACCGAGCCGGTCAGCAACCCACTGACCCCCAGCGCCAGCCCCGCGACCAGCACGAACATCCGCCGAACCCAGCCCCACCGAATCAGGCCACCCATCACCCAACACTTCCACTCTGCGCTTCTGCGCGCAATTGTCATGTACGCGGTTACATCGGAGCATCCCTCCACCACCCTCGTGCGTCAATACTCATAATCGCACATTTACATACATCGAAGGTTGATCCCCAGACCACCCACCAACCCTCCGCGTCCGCCTCCCCTGAGCTCCCGCCCAGTCCTAGCGGCCCTGGCCCGCCAGCCCTAGCGGGGCCACCGGCGCCCCGCCAGTCCTGCAGCCTCCTGCCGGCGCCTGCCATGGGCCGCCAGCCCGACAGTCCCGCCTGGCGCAGAGGCCAGCAACCCGCCAGCTCACCGCGGCGGCTCGCCCGCCCCAGCGGCCCCGTCAGTCACGTCGGCTCGACCAGTCCAGCGTCCCCGCGGGCACAGCCAATCCCAGCAGCCTTGTCGGCCCCAGCAGCCCCGCCAATCCCAGCGGTAGGGCCAGCCCTTACTGCTGTTCGGCTCGCTGGATGTTCTCTAGCAGTTCGGCCGGGGTCCGGCCGTAGCGAGGTATGGGGGTGCCGCCGTCCAGCCGCGGAATTCCTACGAAGCCGGCCGTGATGGCGCGGCAGTCCCAGCGGCCGTCCAGCCGCTGACGTACGTCGTCCAGGGTGATGGCCTCCGGCCCCCCGACATTATCTTCGTCGTCCGAGGTCACTCTGCCAGTGTGCGAGATTTCCCTGGCCTGGCCTAGCCCCGAACCCGGGGATGGGGACCGGCGCTTTCAGGACCAACGACTCCCGGGCCGATGACCTTCAGGACTGGCGGTCCTCAGTGCCGTTGGCCCTCAGGTCCTGGGACCGGGCCAGCGACAACGTGACGGTGGCCCCCACCACTTGCCCGCTGTCGTCGCGCCGGGGCGAGATCAGCATGTCGTACCAGCGGGCCACCTCCGGGCTGTGGCACGGCACCTCGACGGTCAGCGAGCCCGGCAGGTCGCCGGTCAGGGCCTGCCGGACGGCCCCGCGAACCCGCGTGGCGACCGGGTCGTCCGGTACGGCGGCACAGACGTCCAGGTAGGACACGCCCGGCCCGGTGCTGGCTGGTTCCCCGCCGTTGGCGGCGGCAAAGGCCTGCCAGGCTCGGTTGGTCCAGACGATGATCCCGTCCCGGTCCAGCAGGGCGATTTCCACCTCGGCGGCCTGGCCCGGCGGCCTGGCGACCGGAGCGTCCGCCGCCCGTGCGACCGGAGCCTCTGCCGCCCGTGCGACCGGAGCGTCCGCGGGCAGGGTCGCGGCCAGGGCCTCGGCCATCGAGCCGTACGTCCGTATTACCCGGTCCAGGCCGGTCATCCGGAGCATCCTCTGGGCGCTGCCGCTACCGCGCCAGCGGCCAGGCCGTGCCGGGGCCGGTGATCAGCCGCAGGTCGGTTCCGGTGATCATGGCTCGTTGGTACACCCGGGTCAGGGCTTCACCGCAGGCGTGACCGCAGTCGGTGGTCGCGCTCAGGTCCACCAGCAGGACCAGCAGGTCGCGGCTGACCAGGGCCAGCAGTTGCCGGCCGATCGGCTCGGCGTTGGACTGGTCGATCCGGGCGGGCAGGGTGACCAGCGCATGCCGGTTCAGCCACCGCACCGCGATGGGTCCTCCGGACTGGGCCGAAGACCGGTCCATGTCGTCGCCCCCCACTTAGGCATTGTCATCAGAAGTGCATGACGCAATTACACATCCTGCCAGGAGGATGAGAACGATTGCGGCAAAAGTTATTGCTGAAAGTTATACTGGCCGGATCTGGCCAGTTGCGCAGCGTGCCCTGGGTGGACCGGCATTGGCCAGGAGAAATGGCTAATAGATCTCAGCTGCTGGGCTGAATAGCCGGCCGCTCGGCCGGTGGGGAGCTTTAGCGGTTCAGCTGCACCGCTTGGGGCCCAAGGCCGCTGCCGGTGGCCGTGCCCGCCGACTGCTTGGTCGGCTTCCGGGTGCCACGCCGACCGGGTCGGCGTCTCCACACGGGCTCTACAGGCTCTTCACCGCGCCTGCAGCCGGCCGCGGTGGACTGGCCGCAGGCTCGAAAGGCTCGAAAGGAGGCCCTCGATGACCGTGATGGACAAGGCCAGGAACACCGCCCAGGAGCTCGCGGGCAAGCTCAAGAAGCTGACCGGCCGGGCCGCCGGAGACCGCCGCCTGGCCGCCGAAGGCCGGGTCGACGAGACCAGCGGCCACCTCAAGCAGGCGGGTGAGCACGCCAAGGACGCCTTGCGGCCTTGATCCGGCCACCCGCTCAATAGCGGATCGCCAGCGCCGTCAGTGACGGGACGGCGCTGGCGATCCCTCACGCGCGGCCGGACGCCCGCCCCACAGCCGCCAGCCAGGCCACCCGCCTGAGCCAGTCTGCCCGCCCAAGCCGGACCCCCGCACCGCCCAAGCCGGACCGCCCGCCCAAGCCGGACCACCCGCCCAAACCGGGCCACCCCAGCGAGGTCAGCTGGCCAAAGGCAGGCGGCCCGGGCTGGCCGCCAGTTCCTGGGCCCGGCCCAGTGCGGCGCGGGCGTACTCCCACAGGCCCGCGTCTCCGGCTGCCGGGGCGCCGGGGACGTCGGTCAGCGCCGCCGCCGCGGCCAGGTCCCGCTCCAGGCCGGCCAGGCGGGCGGGGAGGCCGGCCGGGTCCGTGCCCGCCGCGGCCATCAGCTCGTGGACCGCGTCGGCCAATCGCAGCGGCCGGTCCAGGGGGAGGCCGGGCCGGTCCGGGGCCACCCGCCGCCACACCGTGCCGATCTCGGTCAGGCTCCCGTGCACCCGGGCCAGCGCCTGGATCAGCGGCTGAGTCTCGTCGGTCACCTGGTCCCCTTCCGGCGCCGTGCCTGCGGCTGGCCCCGTCATTACTTTAACACCTAAGGTGATTAGGTATTTTGGCGCGAAAGGTCCCAAATACCTTGTTACCTAAGGTGCTTAAGTCATAGGGTGGTTCGCCTGAGATGTCCGCAAATGACCCGGCGGGAGAAGAGGCGAACCATGGCCCGGTTCGGTGACCTGGAGGCCTCGATCATGGACGTGGTGTGGGCGGCCGCCGTCCCGGTCCGGGTCCGCGCGGTCTCCGACCGGCTCAACCAGGACCGCCCGCTGGCCTTCAACACCGTGCAGACGGTGATGGAGAACCTGTACCACAAGGGCTGGCTGACCCGGCAGAAGAACGGACGGGCCTACTGGTACCAGGCCGTGCGGTCCCGCGACGACTACGTGGGCCAGCTGCTCAGTGAGGCCCTGTCGGTCACCCCGGACCCCACCGCGTCCCTGGTTCGGCTGGTCGGCACCATGGACCCGGCCGAGGTCGCCTCGCTGCGGGCCGCCCTGGACGCGGCCACGCCGCGCCCGGTGGCCACGCCGGGCCCGCGTCGGCCACGTAGTGCCCGGCGGCCACATCAGGCCCGCCCGGCTGACCCGGCTGACCTCCCCGATCGCCCCCCACCAGTGCTCTGACCCGGTCTGGGCGGAATCCTGCTGGCGCGAGAAGATGATCACATCCGCACCAGCGAGGAGACCTGAGCCCCCGATGACCACGGAGAAGCAAGCGCCGTCCCGGCCCGTGCCGCCCTACGATGCCGAACTGGCCGCCGCCCTGGCGGCCTGGCCCGAGCCCCCGGTCAGCATCACCCCGGCGCTGATCCCGATCCGGCGGGCCCTGCCCCCGATCCCGCCCGCGGAGATCATCGGCGACCGCCCGGTCGTGTACCGCGACCAGATCATCCCCGGGCCCGCCGGCGCGCCCGACCTCACGGTGGCGATCCTGGAGCGGCCGGACCGCCGCCCCGGCGGCCCCGCCGTCTACTACATCCACGGCGGCGGCATGATCATGCCCAACCGGTGGGCAGGCCTGGAGAAGGTGCTGGACTGGGTCACCGACCTGGACGCCGTCCTGGTCAGCGTGGAATACCGGGTGGCGCCCGAGGACCCGTACCCGGCCCCGCTCGACGACTGCTACGCGGGCCTGCTCTGGATGGCGGCCCAGGCCGGGCCAGCCGGCGAGCTCGGCTACGACCCGGCCCGGCTGGCCATCGCCGGGGCCAGCGCGGGCGGCGGCCTGACCGCCGGGGTGACGCTGCGGGCCCGGGATGAGAACGGCCCGGCCCTGGCCGCCCAGGTGCTCATCTACCCCATGCTCGACGACCGCAACGAGACCACCTCCAGCTACCAGTTCGACGGCTTCGGCCCCTGGGACCGGACCAGCAACGACACCGGCTGGGACGCCTACCTGGGCGACCGCCGCCGCACGGCCGGTGTCCCGGTCTACGCGGCCCCGGCCCGGGCCACCGACCTGTCCGGCTTGCCGCCCACGTTCATCGACGTGGGCAGCGCCGAGGTGTTCCGCGACGAGGACGTGGCCTACGCCAGCCAGATCTGGGCCGACGGCGGGTCCTGCGAACTGCACGTCTGGCCCGGCGGCTACCACGGCTTCGACCAGTCCGCCCCCGGCACCGCGCTGGCCGACGCCATGATCGCGACCCGCAACGCCTGGCTCGCCCGCACCCTGGCCGTCCCGCGCTGACCAAAATCCAGTCGCGCCCGGGGCAGCCGCCTGGGTTCAATGGACGGGTGACCGCCGATCCCGACCATGGGTCCCAGCCGGGCCACGGGCCCGAGCAGGAGCCGCGTGAGTTCGCCAAGGCGTTCCGCCGCTTCCTGGACTGGGTGCACTCGACGCCCGACTGGGGAGCGCCCGAGAACGAAGTGTCGGCGCTGGTCAGCGACCATCTGGGCGCCGACGGGCAGCGCTACTCGGTGCTGACCCGCGAGCTGCCCCGGTACGAGCACGTGAACCTGCAGACCGCCCTGGACGCCTGGTCGGCCCGGCCCGGCCGGACCGTGGACGTCCACGGCATCGCCATGCCGCCGCACTACGGCGACGTGAGCCTGCAGCAGATGATCGCCGGGGAGGCGCTGCCGCCGCTGCGGCTGACCGCGCCCGCCCTGGTCGACCTGCCCAACGGCCCGGCCTCGACGCTGGGCTGCCTGCGGCTGGCGGTGCTGCTGGTCACCGACGACCAGGGCCGCTACGTGGTCATGGTCCAGGGCCCCAGCGAGCACCGCCTGGACCTGCTGGTGGAGGTGGCGGGCCTGCCGGTCGACCGGGCCCAGGCCCTGCAGGCCGACCTGGACCGGCTGCGCTCCGAGCTCAACGTCTACCGCGGCCACCTGCTCGACGCCAGCCTGGATGCCCGGGGCGCGGTGGTGCTCAGCTTCGCCACCCCGCCCGGGCTCGGCCGCGACGACGTGGTCCTGCCCGACCCGGTCCTGACCCGGATCGAACGGCACGCCCTCGGCGTGGCCAGCCACCGCGAGGCCCTGCTGGCCGCGGGCCAGCACCTCAAGCGCGGCCTGCTGCTGTACGGGCCGCCCGGCACCGGCAAGACCCACACCGTCCGCTACCTGCTGGGCCAGATGGACGGCTACACCCGGCTGGTGCTGACCGGCCGGACCCTGTACGCGGTGGGCGCGGTCGCCGACCTGGCCCGCAGCCTGCTGCCGGCCGTGATCGTGCTGGAGGACGTGGACCTGGTGGCCGAGGAGCGGTCGATGGGCCCGGCCTCCAGCCCGGTGCTGTTCGACCTGCTGGACGCCATGGACGGCGCGGCGCCCGACGCCGACCTGCTGTTCCTGCTCACCACCAACCGGGCCGACCTGCTGGAGCCGGCCCTGGCCGCCCGGCCGGGCCGGGTCGACGTGGCCGTCGAGGTCAGCCTGCCCGACGCGCCCGCCCGCCAGCAGCTGCTGGCCCTGTACGGCCGGGGCGTGCCGCTGGCCCTGACCGAAGAAGACGTCCAGCAAGCGGTCGAGCGGACCGACGGCACCACGGCCTCGTTCCTGAAGGAGCTGATCCGGCGCAGCGTGCTGGAGGCGCTGCACGACGACCCGGGCCAGCCGGCCGGCCTGCCCGCGGTGACCGGCGCCCACGTGTCCCGCGCCCTCGACGACCTGCTCGACAGCAGCCAGAAGGTCAGCCGCACCCTGCTCGGAGTCGGGGTCGACCCGGCCACCCTGCCCGCGGGCGGCCTGGCCGAGGGGCCGCGCCCGCGCGTCTACGTCCGCCGTGGCTTCCGCGGGTACCCGGGCCGGGAGCCCGGCTGACCCGCGTCCGGACCCGGTTAGCATCGAGCCGATGCGACACAACTCCTGCACGGTGATCGTGCTGGCCAGCCCGGTGCCACCCGAGGTGCTGGCCACCGTGGGCCGGTCCATGAACGTGACCCTGGTCCGCCCGGCCGAGCCGGACGGAGCCGCCGACCGCGATGGCCTGACCGCCGCGGCGGGCGCCCTGCGCCGGGCGTCCAGCGCCACCTCGCCCTACGCGCTGGTCACCGCCGACCCGCTGGCCGCCGTGGCCGAGGGCTGGCAGGGCCTGTGGGACCTGGCCCGTCCCCAGGGCCCGGCCCGCTTCGAGCAGGAAGCCGCCACCGCCCTGGCCGCCTGGCGGGCCGGCCAGTTCGAGCTGCCCGACTACTACCTGGTCGCGGCCTCCGGCGACGAGCCCGGCCAGCCCGGCCAGACCCGGCCAGCCGGCCAGACCAGCCAGACCGAGCAGGACTTCTACCTGGGCCCGCTGCGCGCGGCCCGCCCGCACCGGGTGGCCTTCGTCCCCGCCGCCGAACCGGCGGAGCAGGCGGCCGGGGTCCTGACCGCGCTCGGCTCCCTGGCCCACGGCCCCTGGTGGCCCGGCCTGGACGACCTCCTGCAGGCCGCCCGCACCTTCTACCCCGGCCGCCTCTCCGAGACCACCCCGGCCGCCGGCTGACCAGCAAGCCCGGTAGCTACTACTTCGTTTACGTTTCTTCCTCCCGGGCACTCGGGGCGGCATGAACCTCCCGGCCGCACGCCACCAGGATCGACAAGCTGGCCGCACCACCAGGTCCAAGGGACGCCAGGCCGCCAGCAGCCCGGCCCTGCGCTGGCTGGCGCGGGCCGGGCTGGTCGCCCGGGGCGTGCTGTACCTGATCATCGGCTGGATCGCCATCCAGGTGGCGTTCGGTCAGTCCGGTCAGCAGGCCGACCAGACCGGGGCCCTGCACCTGCTGGGCCGGAACCCGGCCGGTCAGGTGGCGCTGTGGCTGCTGGCCGTCGGCTTCGCCGCGATGTGCGTGTGGCGGCTGACCGAGGCGGCTTTCGGCGCGGCCGAAGACGACGGAGACAAGGCCACCATCCGCCTCGCCTCCCTGGGCCGCGCGGTGATCTACGGCTTCATCGATTTCGGGGTGCTCAAGTACGCCATCGGCGTCGGCGGGCCGAAGTCCAGTGACCAGCAGTCCGTGGACCTGACCGCGACCGCGATGCGCCACCCCGGCGGCCGGGCCGCGGTGATCGTGGTGGGCGTGGTCCTGGCGGCCAGCGGCCTGGCCATGGCCTGGTCGGCCGCGCGCACGAAGTTCCTCAAGAAAATGAACACCGGTGACATGAGCCCCCGCACCCGGCAGGTCGTGACCTGGATCGGCCGGATCGGCGGCGTGGCCCGCGGCGTCATCTTCGTCACCTCCGGGATCTTCCTCATCATCGCGGCCGCCGACTTTCAGCCGCAGCGGGCCAAGGGAGTCGACTCGGCCCTGCGCGCCCTGGCCCGGACCCCGCTGGGCCCGTGGCTGCTGCTGGTGGTGGCCATCGGGCTGGTCCTGTTCGGCGCCTTCTCCTGCTGTGAGGCCCGCTGGCGCAAGGTCCAGCCCGGCCACCTCTCGCCCTCCCGCTAGCGGACCGACCTTTCCCCGAACCCTTTCCCTCCAGCCAGAGTTAGGTTAGCCTAACCATAGCTTCGACCGCCGGGGCCGGAAGGGCCGGCGGCTCGCGATGGAAAGGATCGGGCCCCAGCGTGTTCGCGTGCATCTGCTGCGCCGTGAGCGTCGACGAGGTCAACGCGGCGATCGATGCGGGCGCGGAGACCGTGGACGCGGTCTCGGACGCGACCGACGCCGGCACCGGCTGCGGCACCTGCCATGACCGCATCGAGGGCCTGATCGAGGCCCGCTGCCCGCTGGCCGCCCTCCGCGTCGCCTGATCAGCGCGGCCTGATCAGCGTGACCGGGTTGGCTTCATTCACTAGGGTGGGCGGATGCGCGGCGACAAGCAGGTCATCGAGTTCCTGAACGAGCAGCTCAGCGCGGAACTCACGGCCATCAACCAGTACTTCCTGCACGCCAAGATGCAGGAGAACTTCGGCTGGGTGAAGCTGGCCCAGCACACCAAGGCCGAGTCCATCGATGAGATGCGGCACGCCGAGATCCTCACCGAGCGGATCCTGTTCCTGGACGGGCTGCCCAACTACCAGCGCCTGTTCCCGCTGCGTATCGGCCAGACCATCACGCAGATGCTCGAGTCGGACATGGCCGTCGAGGTCGAGGCGGTCGACCGGCTCCGCCGCGGCGGTGAGTACATGCGCAGCGTCTCCGACATCACCAGCGCCAAGCTCTTCGAGGACATCCTGGCCGACGAAGAGGGGCACATCGACTACCTGGAGACCCAGCTCAAGCTGGTCGAGACGCTCGGCGAGCAGCTGTACCTGGCCCAGCTGGTGGAGCAGCCCGCCGGCTAACCGGCGGCCAGTCCCGGTTCCGGCCCGGTCAGGAAGCTGATCATCGCGGTCTCGAACTCGGGGGTCCCGACCGCGGTCAGGTGGTCGCCCGGCACCATCATGTAGCGGCCGCGGGGGAGGGCTTCGGCCAGCGCCCGGGCCGTGTCGTTGTGCCCGTCGCCCGCCCCGGTCAGCACCAGCGTCGGCACGTCGATGGTGGCCAGCACCTCCGGCGGCGTGCCGACGAAGGTGTCGAGCACCCGGACCAGCGCCGCCGGGTCGCCGCCGCTGGACGTGATCCAGTTCTCCATGGCCTGCTCCGGCGACCCCGGCGCGAACGTGCCGAAGCCGGTCAGGACCCGCCGCAGCCGCCCGCCGCGGCCTTCGGTGTGCACCACCGCTTCGAAGCCCTGCCCGCCGATCACGGCCCGGCCGGGCCTGGCCCCGCGGGCCAGCAGCCGGGCCACGGTCCGGCCCCCCAGCGAGTACCCGGCCAGGTCGAACTCCTCCACCCCCAGCTCGTCGATCAGCGCGAGCCCGTCGTCGGCCAGCACATCAAGGGGATAGGCGGCGGGGTCGTGCGGCCGGGCGCTCTCCCCGTGGCCGCGCAGGTCCGGCATGACCACCCGGTACCCGCGGTCGGCCAGCCGGTCCGCGAACCCGGTCCCGATCCAGCTGACCCGCCCGGTGCCGGTGAACCCGTGGATCAGGATCAGCGTCCGCCCCTGCCCGGTCTCCCGGTAGGCCAGCTTGATCCCGTCCCGCCCCTGGAAATGCCGCACGTCCTCAGCCACACCGGCACTCTATGCCGGGGCCGGTCCGGCCCAACCAAGGCCGGCCTCGCCGGCCCGCCGGGTCAGCGCTCTCTCTCGGCTGGGCCCGGCGCGGGCTACCGGGTACAGAAAGTATTGACTCCAGCACCATAAGTCCCCATGGGTCACCCGGCCATCACCCAAACCGGACGAGTTTCGGCTGGTCAGTAGCGCAGGCGGGCCTGCACGCCGTAATGGTCGGACGGCTGGACCGGGCCGACCGGCTCCACCCCCAGCAGCGCGGCCTGCCGCGGGTGGCCCGCGCCACCGCGCCGCGGGGCGGCCGCGAAGATGTAGTCGATCCGGCGGTCCGGCCACAGCAACTGGGTCGCCCACGGGTTGGCGTTGGACCAGGTGTGGCCCGGCCCCGTCCCGGCCACCTCCCAGGCGTCATAGAACGAAAGCCCGGGCGCGGGCGCCGCCGTCCGCCCGGTCACCATGCGGATCTCGTCGCTGTCCGGGTCGGCGTTGAAGTCCCCGGCCACGACCAGCGGCACCTGCGGGTCCTGATGCTGGCCGACGTGGGTCAGCAGGCTCCGGACCGCGTCCTGCCGGGCCTGGCTCTCGTCGAACCACCAGGCGTCCATGACCAGCCCGTACACCTGGATCGGGCCGCGTGGACCCGCCACCTCGGCGTACTGGACGCGAACCCCGCCGAAGGCCAGCTCGGCCTGGGCCCGGATCGGCCAGCGCGACAGGATGCCCACCCCGGAAAGGGCGGCCGGGTCCTCCTCGGCCGTCACCCCGCTGAACGCGTGGTGGGGCAGACCCAGCGGCCCCGCCAGCCGGGCGCACTGGCTGTCACCGTCCTTGGCCCAGGACTCGCTGAGCACCACCAGGTCCGGATCCGCGCCGCGCAGGGTGGCCACGATCGCGGCCTCCCGGTCCTCCCACGGCCCGTACCGTCCCCAGACGTTCCAGGTCACGACCTGCACGGTGGTCTCGATGAGCGGCCCGTACGACCGCGGCGGGATGTCCTCTCTCATGGCGTCCCCCTTACCGCTGAGCTTCCCAGGATGCCAGCTCCCATACTTATATCGAAGGTCTCTTCGCCGCGTCCCACCCTTCGGCCGGGCGTTCCACGGACCGTGCCCCACGGGCCGTACTGCTCACCGGGCTCAGGCTTCCCTGGGCACCCCGGACGGCCTCATCCTCGCGCCCATCCGTCCAGGTCATCCAGCCCTGACCAGCCCGTTATCGCCGCGTTCGGCATTTGGCTCGGCTATCTGGTGCGGTCAGAGCCGTCCCGGCGGCGTCATCACGCTGTGTCAAAGCTGGTGGTCAGACGTTCTTCATTGGCAGAAATTATCGGGGCTTGCCCTGGTTTGCCCCCAGATTGCGACCTGGTGAAACGCGACTCCCGGCCGACGCCGGCGAATTCGGTAACAACCCGTGATGCCCTTCCCGGGCCGATCACTGCGGCGCGGCTTTCTTTTCGGTCCGGCACCGGTAAATGGCCCGGTCAGCGCCGTAAGCCGTTATCGCAACCTTCGATAAAAATCATTGGTCCTTGCGACGAAATGGCCTGTCCGGTATGGTCCTCAAGGTGCTAATCGCCCGGGTTAGCCAGCGGTTCCGCATTGAATTGGTAACCTGCGCCGCCGCTAATACCTGCTGTTTGCTGCGCCGATGGCAGGCCTGACGCTCGTGTAATTCCTGCCTGCGTGATCGCGGCCGTGCCGGAGCCGCGAACTGGCCGTTCCTGCCCGCACCGCCCGCGAGGACCAGCACCGATGTCAGCACCTGCCGTGGCCGATCCGCCACGCGTCGACCGCACCGCCGCCCAGCACGCCGTGCTCGTGTTGCTGGCCGCCCTGGCCGCCACCGGAGCCGGGGTCTGGTGGGCGGTCCTGAACGCCCCGGACACGCTGCGGCACCCCACGGCCTGGGGGGCCGGATCGGTCGCGGCCGTGCTCTCCGTCGCCCTGGCCGGCCTGGCCTACTACGCCGAGACCGCGCACCGCATCCGCGGGCTGATCGGCGCGGCCGGAGCCGACGCCGACCGGCTCCGCCGCGAACTGGCCGAGGTCGCCGAGGTGACCGTGCCCGCCCTGGTCGGGCGGCTGGCCGGGGGCGTGCCTGCCGACGCGGCGGTGGGCGGGATGCCGCAACCGGCCAGCCCGGCGGTCCGTTCCCTGCTCGACCAGGTCGCCTACGAGGTCGGCGCGGCCGAGCAGCGGGCCGCCGATGACCGGGCCGCCCGGGCCAGCCTGGAGGCCGCGGTCACCCAGCTGTCCCGGCAGAGCCTGCCCGCGGTCCTGGACCAGCTGCATGACGGCGTCTCGGCCGGCGACGCGCTGGCCGCGATCCCCGACCCCGGCGAGGCCGCCGTCCGCGGCCTGCTGACCGCGGTGGCCGAAGAGGTCGCGGCCGCGGAACGGCGCGGGGCCGCGGCCATGGCCGCCTGCGCCAGCGCCGCCGCCCGGATCCAGGCCCAGACCACGCGCATGCTGGCCGAGCTGCGGGAACTGGAAAACCGGCACAGCGACGGCCAGGTGTTCGCCGACCTGATGGAACTGGACCACCGGGTGTCCCAGCTGGGCCGGCTGTCCGACAGCGTGGCGCTGCTGGCCGGTGGCCGGTCCGGCCGCCGCTGGACCAAGCCGATCCCGATGGAGTCCATCCTGCGCGGGGCCATGGGCCGCATCGACGCCTACCAGCGCATCCGGGTCCACTCGGTCAGCGCGGCCGCGGTGGCCGGCTACGCCGCCGAAGGCGTGATGCACGCGCTGGCCGAGCTGATGGACAACGCGGCCGCGTTCTCGGCGCACGGCTCCGAGGTCCACGTGTACGTCGAGGACGAGGACGTCGGCGTGGTCGTCACCATCGAGGACAGCGGCCTGGGCATGCGCAAACGCGAACGCCAGCGGGCCGAGGACCTGGTCTCGCAGTCGTTCGACCTGACCACCCTGCCCGGCACCCGGATGGGCCTGGCCGTGGTCGGCCGGCTGGGCCGCCGCTACGGCCTGACCGTGAACTTCCGGCCGTCGTCGCGCGGCGGCAGCGGGGTGGTGGTCATGGTCCCGCGCCAGCTGATCGCCCAGCCCCGGGTCGACCCCGGCCCGGCCCAGCTCCGGGTCGACCCCGGCCCGGACCGGACCCCGGCCGCCGCCGGGCCCGAGCCCGTCCTGACCGTGCCTGCCGCCGGGCCCGGGTCCGAGCCGGTCCTGACCGCGCCCGCCGCCGGTCCGGATATGCCGAAACGGCCCCGCGGGGCCACCCTGGCCGCCGCCACCCGGGCCCAGGGACCCCCGCCGTCCAGCGCTCCCGCCCCGGTGGACCGCTCGGCTCGCTTCGCCGCCTTCCGGCAGACCGGGGAGCGGAACCGCGGCGGCCCCACGCCCCCGCCCCCGGCCGGCCCAGAATCGCAGTGAGGACCCCGATGACCAGCGCAGATTCGATTCCCATGAACGACCGCGACGTGGACTGGCTGCTGGAAGGCCTGCGCGACAAGACCCCGGCCGTCCGGCACGTGCTGGTCCTGTCCAAGGACGGCCTGCGGCTGTCGTTCACCTCCGGGCTCACCGTCGACCAGGCCGACCACCTGGCCGCGATCGCGTCCGGCATCCAGAGCCTGGCCATCAGCGCGTCGGCCGAGTTCGGGCTGGCCGGGGTGGGCTCCGGCCAGTCCATGGTGGAGTTCCCCGGTGGCCTGCTGCTGATCGTCCCGGCCGGCGAGGGCGCTCACCTGACCGTGATCGCCGACGACGAAGCCGACGTCGGGCTGATCGGCCACACCATGAACGAGCTGGTGGAGCAGATCGGCGGCTACCTCACCGCGGCACCGCGGCACCGGCGGCCGAACCCGGCGCCATGAGCCCGCGCTCGGTCGACCAGGAGAACCCGGACCGGCTCTACACCGTGACCGGCGGCCGGACCCTGGGCGACGACGACCCCTTCGACCTGGTGTCCCTGATCGTGACCGAGCGGGACCCGGTGCCGGGCATGCAGTCCGAGCACGTGAAGATCCTGGGCCAGTGCCGGAACCCGATGGCCGTGGTCGAGGTCTCGGCCGTGCTCGGCCTGCCGGTCAGCGTGGTCAAGGTGCTGCTGCGCGACCTGCTCGACCAGGGCAGCATCACGGTCCGGCGGTCGCCGGTCACCACGACGGCGCGGGCCCAGCTGCCCGACCACGACATGCTGAAGCAGGTGCTCGTTGGGCTCCAGAAGCTCTGAGCTGGCCCCGGCGCCGGGCCGTTACCGCCCGCTGCGCCGGACGGCCAGCCACGGGCTCAAGATCGTCGTCGTCGGCGGGTTCGGCGTGGGCAAGACCACGATGGTCGGCGCGGTCAGCGAGATCGCCCCGCTGAGCACCGAAGAGGTCATGACCGAGGCCAGCGTCGGCGTCGACGACGGCAGCCGGGTCGGGGACAAGCACACCACCACGGTGGCGTTCGACTTCGGCCGCATCACCCTCGATCAGCAGCGGGTCCTGTACCTGTTCGGCGCGCCGGGCCAGGAACGGTTCTGGTACCTGTGGGACCAGCTGTTCGCGGGCAGCCTGGGCGCGGTCGTGCTGGTCGACACCAGGCGGCTGGCCGACTCCTGGTACGCGATTGACCGGCTCGAGCACCACCAGATGCCGTTCGTGGTCGCGGTCAACCGGTTCGAGCCGGCGCCGCCCGGGCTGGACCAGGTCCGGGACGCGCTCTCGCTCCCCGGCGACGTGCCGCTCATCGACTGCGACGCCCGGCAGCGGAACTCGGCCAAGTCCGTGCTGATCACGCTGGTCCAGTACCTCACCCATCTGTCCGAGGAGACCGTTCGGTGACCGACATCGCATCGCCCCCCGAGCCTGTCCGTTTCTACGGCGCCGCGCTGGCCGGGGACCGGGCCGAGCTGTACCGGTCCCTGCGGTCCCGGTTCGGCGGCGTGGCCCCGATCCTGCTCGACGGCGACGTGCCCGCCTGGTACGTGCTCGGCTACCGCGAACTGCACCAGGTCACCAGCAACCCGCAGATGTTCGCCCGCGACGTGCGGCGCTGGAACCAGTGGGACCACGTCCCGGCCGACTGGCCGCTGATGCCGTTCGTGGGCTGGACCCCGTCGGTGATGTTCGCCGAGGGCGGCGAGCACCAGCGCCGGGCCGGGGCCATCGGGGACGCGCTCGACGCGGTCGACCGCACCGTGCTCCGGTCCGTCTGCGAGCAGGTCTGCGACGCGCTGATCGACCAGTTCGCCGCCGCGGGCCAGGCCGACCTGATCGCCGGCTACGCCCAGCAGATCCCGATGCGGGTGGTGGCCGCGCTGTTCGGCATCCCCGGCAGCGAGACCGCCGAGCTGGTCCGGGACATCGCCGACTCGCTCGACGTGGCCGAGAAGGCCAACGCCGCCCACGCCCGGAACTTCGCCCGGGTCCAGGACCTGGTCCAGGCCAAGCGGGCCGAGCCCGGGCCGGACGTGCCGTCGCGGCTGATCGCCCACCCGGCCGGCCTGACCGACGACGAGATCATCATCGACCTGCTGGTGGTCATGGCCGCGGCCCAGCAGCCCACGGCCAACTGGATCGGCAACACGCTGCGGCTGATGCTGATCGACGACCAGTTCTCGCTCACCCTGCAGGGCGGCCGCAGCAGCGCCGACCAGGCCCTGAACGAGGTGCTGTGGAAGGACACCCCGACCCAGAACTTCGTGGGCCGGTTCGCGGTCCAGGACTGCGAGCTGGGCGGCCAGCGCATCCGCCGCGGTGACCTGCTGGTCCTCGGCCTGGCCGCGGCCAACATCGACCCCCAGGTGCACCCGCGCTCGTTCGCCGACTCGGGCCGCAACCGGGCCCACATGTCCTTCGGGCACGGCGAGCACGGCTGCCCGTTCCCGGCCCCGGAGCTGGCCGAGGTCATGGCCCGGACCGCGGTCGAGGTCCTGCTCGACCGGGTCCCCGACGTGGAGCTGGGGGTCCCGGCCGCGTCGCTGGAGTGGCGGCCGTCGCTGTGGATGCGGGGCCTGTTCACCCTGCCGGTCACGTTCAGCCCGGGCGTATTGAGTAGTGGGGCGTAAGCCCCGGGGGTCTGGGGTCTGGGGGCTTACGCCCCCGGGGCCAGCATTGGCTTAGGTGGCCGCCCCGGGGGTGAACAGCACCGGGAGGGAAGCCGGGCCGCGGGTGAACACGCCCTGCTCAGCGGGCCGGAACGAGGGGTCCAGCCGCACGTCGGGCATGGCGTCCAGCAGCTGGTTGAGGCCCACGTCGACCTCGGTCCGGGCCAGCAGCGCGCCCACGCAGAAGTGCCGTCCCAGCGCGAAGGCCAGGTGGTTGGCGGCGGCCGAGAACGCGTTCGGGGTGTCCAGGTCGGCGCGGAAGATGTCGAACCGCTCGGGGTGGGCGTACCGGCTGCCGTCCCGGTTGGCCGCCCCGATCAGGCAGGTGACCGTGCTGCCGGCCGGGATGGTCCCGCCCGACAGCGTGACGTCGGCGGCGGGCTGGCGCATGATCATGTGCACCGGCGGGCTGTAGCGCAGGGTCTCGGCCAGCGCCGGTCCGATCAGGCTGCGATCGGACCGGACCGCGTCCAGCTGGTCGGGGTGCTGCAGCAGGTTGGCGAACACGCTGGCGATGGCCTTGTCGGTGGTCTCCCCGCCCGCCGCCAGCAGCAGGCTGCAGAACGCCTTGATGTCCTCGTCGCTCATCCGGACGCCGTCGATCTCGGCCTGGCAGAGGTTGGACAGCAGGTCGTCGCCGGGGTGGGCCCGCCGCTCCTGGATGACCGGGATCATGTAGGCGGCGAACTCCTGCTGCGTCCGCAGCCCGTCCGCGGTGACCACGGGATCCTGGCTGAGGTTGCCCAGGAACGCGATGATCGACGTGTACCAGCGATGGAACCGCTCGTGATCGGCCCGGTCCAGGCCCAGCATGTCCACGATCACGTTGATCGGGAAATGGGTGGCGAAATCCGCGACCAGATCGGCCCGGCCAGCCCCGCGGAACCCGTCGATCAGCTCGGCCGCGTTGCGCTCGATGACCGGCACGAATTTCTCCTGCAGTTCGCTGCCGCGAAAAGCGGGCGCGACCAGGGCCCGGCGCAGAGAATGCTCCCGCCCGCTGAGCTGGAGAATGGTCTTGCCGTGCACCGGCTCCAGTTGCCAGTCGTAGTTGGCGGTGGTGAACACCTGGTCCCGAAAGGCCCGGGACACGTCCTCATAACGGGAGATGATGTAGCTCTGCATCGCCTCGTGCCAGATCAGCGGAAAGTCGTCCCGCATGACCTGGTAGGCGGAATATGGGTCGGCTGAGAATTCACCCGAGAGAATGTCTGGCGCTTCCCGAGTCGCGTCCACGGGGCTCCTTTGACGGTGGTCCGGCGCTCACCCACTCGTCACCTTAGAAAAGAAGTTTGCCCCGGTCCAGCAATAACTGAGCCCAAAATAGCGATAGGTCCGCTACCTGCGTATTTGCGCGAAGTGACGGTATTCACAGTCGCCGCGCCGCCGCGGCATTTCCGGATACAAAAGCCAGCGGCGGCGCGGGCGGTGCGGTCGGCGGTTAACCTGACTCGTCCGTGGCGGCGCTCGGTCTCGCGGATGTGGTCATCCAGCTTGCCCGGATCCTTGGCGCTGCAGTAGCTGTTGTCCGGCGCGTCCGGATAGACGGGGAACGCCACGTACTCCCGGCTGTACGAGCCATACATGATCACCCAGTCGGGGTTGTCCACCTCGAGCCGTTCGGCCACTTGAACCGCCCGGCCCGTGTCCAGAACCTCTTCTGTCACCACGTGCCCCTCCTGAACACATCGTCTCTGAAGTGATCAGCGACCAAATATCCTGCGGCGTCACCCTGGGGTCAAACCGGCGCGCGCGGCGTACCCTGAAATCACGCAGAGTGCGGGCACAGTGCCGGAGGCTGCGATGAAGCAGGACCGCGTGGTCTTGAGTTCATCCGCTGAGCGGGTGGTCTACGTGCTGGTGCCCCGGCGCCCGGGCCGCTTCCGGCGGGCGGTGCGGACCGGGTTCCTGCTCGCGGTGGTCGGCCTGCTGCGGGTGGCCCGCAACCCGCGCTGGCGGTGCGCGCTGCTCGGCGCCGCCCTCATCATCCCGGGGTCTGCTGCTGCGGGGGCAGCTGGTCGGCAACATCATCCTGCTGCCCGGCCTGATGGCCCTGGTCTACGCTCCGTTCCTGCCCGGCGAGACCACCGATGACCGCAGGAACCACGCCCGGCTGCGCCGCGAACTGGCCGCCTACTCCACCCCGGCCCAGCGCCGCGACTTCGAGACCCTGCTCCTGCAGTACTCCGACCAGGAGACCAGCGAACTGCGGGCCATCCTGGCCCAGCAGTCCCTGATCGACACCAGGTCCCGCGTCCCCGTCCGCGGCCCCTGGTAATCGGCCGGCCCCGGCTGCGAACGGGCTCACCAGGCCTCGGTTGGTGCCCGACGCGCCGCGCCGCCACTCCCCGCGCGAGCCGCCGGAAATCGAGTGGGTTGCCCGGCCTCGTCCCGGGTAGCTCGCGCCCCTGACCCAGGCAATGTGCCTCGACTAACAGGGGAGGGTGCTGAATGTCCCAGAACTCGGGGCCGTATGCCCCGCGAACCGAAGACCCAGCCACCGAGCGGTCCACCACCGACGTCGCCCGCGATGAGGCGGCCGGGGTCGGCCAGCACGCCCGCGAGGCGGGCGGCCAGGTCGCCCAGACCGCCACCGATCAGGCCCGGCAGGTGGCCGCCGAGACCGGCCGGCAAGCCCGTGACCTGTTCGGCGAGGCCCAGGGCCACGCGCAGAGCCAGGCGTCGGCCCAGCAGCAGCGGGCCGCTCAGCAGTTGCACTCGGTGGCCGACGAGGTCGGCCAGATGGCGTCCAACGGCGGGCAGTCCGGGGTGGCCACCGAGTTCGCCCGCCAGGCCGCCGATCGCATGCACGGAGCCGCTTCCTGGCTCGAGCAGCGTGAGCCCGGCGATCTGCTGAACGAGGTGCGCAGCTTCGCCCGCCGCCGGCCGGGCACGTTCCTGATCGGGGCCGCGGTGGCCGGGCTGGCCGCCGGGCGCCTGACCCGGGGCCTGAAGGACCAGAACAGTGACGGCCAGGAAGGGAGCCAGCCGGGCCCCGGTGGCGGCACCGTATCCGGCGTCCCGGCCGCATCCCAGGTGGACCCGGGCGCGGCCTACCCGGCCCCGGTTGAGTCTGGCTACCCGGCCGCGCCGACCTACCCGCACCGGTACCGAGCCGGTCGACCCCACCGCACCCGCCTACCCGGCCGAGCCGGGTTACCCGGCTGGCGGCGTGGCCAGCGAGGACACCGTCGCCTACCCCGCGGACCCCATCTACGAGACCGGCGCGGGGACCACGGCGTACCCGTCCGAGCCCGGCTACGAAGGACCGGGGCAGCGATGACCGACCCGAGACCGCAACCGAACACCGTGTCCGGGGCGACATCCACGACGCGGGGCCCCGTGACCGGCCCGGACATCGCCGATGCCTCGGTCGGCCAGCTGCTCGGCCAGGTGGCGCAGGACCTGTCGACGCTGATGCGCCAGGAGCTTGAGCTGGCCAAGGCCGAGGTCAAGGAGGAGGTCACCAAGACCGCCAAGGGCGCCGGGATGCTCGGCGGGGCCGGCTTCGCCGGCTACATGGTGGTGCTGTTCGCCTCCATCGCCCTCTGGTGGGGGCTGGCCAACCTGATGGATCAGGGCTGGGCCGCGCTGGTCGTCACCGGCATCTGGGCCGTCATCGCCGCCGTGCTGTTCGCGGTCGGGCGGGCCCGGCTCAAGCAGGTCAACCCGAAGCCGGAGCGGACCGTGGAGACGGTCAAGGAAGTGCCGGAAACGATCAAGGGAGCGGTGAGGAGCTGACATGACCAGTGACCCGGATCAGATCCGCGGCAACATCGAGCTGACCCAGCAGAATCTCAGCGCTGACGTCGACGCGCTGACCGAGAAGGTCAGCCCACCGCGGATCGTGGAACGGCGGGTCCAGCGGACCCGCTCGGCGGTGACCAACTTCAAGGACAGGATCATGGGCGGTACACCGGATCGAACCTCGAACCTGAGCGGCACGGTCAGTTCCTCGGCCTCGTCGGCCAAGGACAGCGTGACCGGCGCGGCCTCCTCGGCCAAGGACAGCGTGACGGGCGCGGCCTCGTCGGCCGCGGACGCGGCCGGTTCCGCCCCGGACCTGGCCCGCCAGCGCACCCGCGGCAACCCGCTCGCGGCCGGCCTGATCGCGTTCGGAGCGGGCTGGCTGGTGGCGTCCCTGCTGCCCGCCACCGACGCCGAGCAGCAGGTGGCCGGACAGGTCAAGGATGTGGCCGCCGACAAGGGCGCCCCGGTTGTCCAGCAGCTGAAGGAGGCCGGGCAGGACGCCGCCCAGGACCTGAAGGAATCCGCGCAGCAGCGGGCCCAGTCGGTCAAGGAGACCGCGACCGACGCCGCGTCGACGGTGCGCGACGACGCCCAGTCCCGGGCTTCGGACGTGACCGATCACGCCCAGGAAGCGCGGGGCCGGGTCACCGACCAGGCCGGCGCTCCTCCGAGTCCGGCTCTTCCTGAGCCACGGCGCGACGCCTGGCCGCTTCCCCGGTGGAAGCGGCCAGGCGCAGGTCGCCCGTCAAGCCGATCAGGCGTTGGCCGCCACCAGCCGGTCCAGCGCCTGGTCGAGGCCGGGATCGACCACCTGGCGCTCGGGGTGGGCGTCGTACCAGGCCACGATCTCCCGGGCCCCCCGCCAGAACGGGATCGTCGCCGTCCAGCCGGGCACCAGCCGCTTGATCTTCGCGTTGTCGAAGACCAGCGAGTATGACTTGTCCCCGATGATCGGACCCTCCCAGGCCGGGATCTCGCGCACGAGCTGGGCCGAGGCCACGTGCACGATGTCGGCGTCCGCGCCCGCCGCCCGGGCCAGGTCCTGGGCGATCGCGTCCCAGGTGAGAGCCTCGTCCGAGGTGATGTGGACGCTGTCACCCACGACCCGGGGGTTGCCCAGCAGCCCGGTGAACGCCCGCGCGAAGTCCTCCTGGTGGGTCAGCGTCCACATCGAGGTCCCGTCCCCGTGGATCACGGTCTTCCGGCCCCGCCGCATCCGGTCGATCACCGTCCAGCCGCCGTCCAGCGGGATCAGGGTCGGGTCGTAGGTGTGCGATGGCCGCACGATCGTCACCGGGAAGCCACGGTCCCGGTAGGCGGCACCGAAGGCGAGCTCGCTGGCGATCTTGTTCTGCGCGTAGGGCGAGAACGGGTTGCGCAGCGGGGTCGACTCGGTGATCGGGATGCGCTGGACCGGCTTCTGGTAGCCGGCCGCGGTGCTGATGAACACGTACTGACCGGCCCGGCCGGAGAACAGCTCGATGTCGTGGGCGGCCCGCTCGGCGTCGAAGACGTGGAAGTTGACCACCACGTCGAACTCCCGCCCCCCGATCGCCGCCCGCATGGCCCCGGGATCGGCGGCGTCGGCGATGAGGGTCTTGGTGCCGTCGATCGGCGGCCGGGTCGTGCTCCGGCCGCGGTTGAGCAGCGTCACGTCGAACCCCTGGGCCACGGCCAGCCGGCTGCAGGCCGAGCTGATGATGCCGTTTCCGCCGATGAACAACGCGCTCAGGTGCGTCACAAGTGATCCTTTCCGCTTTCTGGTCTGTTCTCCCGGCGTGAACCTTTCATGCCGCCCGCTGGCCGTCCAGCATCCTCACCTGGGAAGATGGTGTGAACGCTCGGTTCATCCTGGTCTCCGCCACTGGGCGAACCTACGCTGACCCCTCCCGCACCACAGGAGGTTCCCGCGTGAGATGGACTAGGAAGTTCACTGCGACGGCCACCACGCTGGCCGTGCCGGCCGCAGTCGCCCTCGGTCTGGCCTTTGGCCCGGCCGGAGCGCAAGCGGCCACCACCACCCTCTGCAATTCGCAGACCGAGGCCGTGGCCGGTGGGGCGTACACCGTCCAGAACAACGAGTGGGGGTCCGGCGCCTCCGAATGCATCACCACCGACGGCAACGCCGACTTCAGCGTGGCCAACTCCTCGATCGACAACGCCACCAACGGCGCTCCCGGCGGTTACCCGTCGCTGTACAAGGGCTGCCACTGGGGCGCCTGCACCAGCGGCAGCGGCCTGCCGATCCCGGTGTCGTCCATGACCACCGGCGCGGTGACGACCAGCTGGAACACCACCCAGCCCGGTACCGGCGCCTACGACGTGGCCTACGACATCTGGTTCAACACCACCCCCACCACCTCGGGGCAGCCCAACGGGGCCGAGCTGATGATCTGGCTGAACCACAACGGCAGCGTGCAGCCGTTCGGCTCTCAGGTGGGAACGGCCACCGTCGGCGGCCGCGGCTACAACGTGTGGTTCGGCAACCAGGGCTGGAACACCATCTCCTACACCATGACCACCGGTACCACCTCGGTCAGCAACCTGGACATCGACCAGATCGTGGCCGACGCGATCAGCCGCGGCTACATCCAGCCGTCCTGGTACCTGATCGACGTGGAAGCCGGTTTCGAGCTCTGGCAGGGCGGCGCCGGCCTGGCCACCAACTCGTTCTCGGTCAACGTCAACGGCAGCGGCGGCGGCACTGGCGGTGGCGGCGGCACCGGCGGCGGTGGCACCCCGCCCCCGTCCACCGGCTGCACCGCCGCGTACTCGGTGGTCAACTCGTGGTCGGGCGGCTTCCAGGCCCAGGTCACCGTGACCAACACCGGCACCAGTTCGCTGAGCGGCTGGCAACTGGCCTGGGCGTTCCCCGGCGACCAGAAGATCAACAGCCTCTGGAACGGCAGCTACACCCAGTCCGGCTCCCAGGTCAGCGTCACCCCCGCGGCCTACAACGGGTCCATCGCCCCCGGCTCGTCGGCCACGGTCGGCTTCACCGCCACCGACACCACCGGCGCCGCACCCCCGTCCTCGGTCACCTGCAGCTGAGTCCCACCCACCCCGATCAGCCCGCTGCCCCCGCCCGGAGTCCCGGACGGGGGCAGCACTCTTCCGTTAGGGGTCAGGGCAGCGCCGGGTAGGCGTTGGCCACCAGCTGGCTGAACTCGGTGGCGAACCACTGGCCGGCCGGGGGCGCGTCGGGCAGGGCGTCGGTCGCGTAGCTGTTGCCGCTGCCGTCGGTCTGCGTGCCGTTCGGGTCGCAGTGCGGGTCACCCTTGCCCGAGAAGGCGGGGTAGGTGCCGTCGGACTCGCCCGGCGGCTTGATCCACACGTAGGCCTGGATGCCGTCGGCCGGGGCGTCCTGCGGCCGCGCGCCGATCCCGGCCCCGGACACGTTGCACCAGTCGCCGCGGAACGGCCGCTGGTCGATCTTGGACTGGTTGACGAAGGTGGTGGTGTTGGTCGACGTGCTCGCGCCGGTGGGCCGGTTCGGGCCGCCCCAGCCGTTGCGGGAGGTGTCGATCAGCATGCCGATGCTGCTGGAGAAGCCGGCGCTGATCGCCGCCGAACGCCACGCCTGGTCGTAGCTCAGCTCCTCGATCTGCGGATCGTAGGAGTAGAACTGCACCGAGTCGACGGGCTGGCCGCCCACGTTCTCGGTCGCCGTCAGGTAGGGCTCGACGGTCGGGATGTAGTTGGCCGTGTTGCTGATGAACCCGTCCACGCTGGCGAAGCCGGCCGTGGTGGCCTTGGCCACCTTGGCGTATTCGGAGATGGCGGGGGTGAAGTTACTGCTCCAGCCGAGCCAGCCCGAGTGCCCGATGTCCAGGTAGTTGTAGGTCCAGTTGATGGCGTGCAGCTTGTTCAGCGCGTACTCGATGCCCTGCTCGTACAGGGGCGTGGCCGTCTGGCAGGCCGAGATCGACTGGTTGGTCACCGCGTTGGGCAGCGAGTCCGGCTCGATGATGTTGACGATGCGCAGGTTGCTGTAACCGCTGGTGGCCTCGATCGCGGCCAGCGGGTCGATGTACTGGGACTCGTACTCGGTCAGCCCGGCCGAGGTGGCCGGGATCTCGCCGTTGGACGCCAGCGCCGCGCAGTCCCGGCCCGGCAGGTCGTAGACGACGACCTCGACCAGGACCGGCTTGCCCGCCGACGTGGCCTGGGCCTCGGCCTTGTTGAGCTGGGCGGCCAGGCCGAGGCGGCCGCTGTCACCCGCGATCGCGCCGATGTGGTCCATCCAGATGGCGGTCTGGTAGTTGGCCACCTCGGCTTCGGTACTGGAGCCGTCCTTGCTCGCCTGGGCCTGGACCTCGGCGGTGTAGTCGGGGTTCAGGTACGGCACGGACCCGCTGTAGGGGTCAGCCACCCGGCCGCCGGTTCCGCCCGAGCCGCCGCTGGCCGCCTCGGTGGCGGTGATGGCGGCCGAGCCGTACCCGTTACCCGAAGCGGTGAAGGTGGCCGCCCCGGTGCTGCTGGCGTCGGCCGAGATCGTGACCGTCTGCGGGGTCGCGTAGTTGGCCGGGGTGAAGGTCAGCGTGCCCGGCGCGGCGGTCAGGCCGGAGTTTCCCGAGGTCCGCGCCACGGTAACCGTGACGTTGGCTGACGGTGCGGTGGACAGGCTCAGCGCGGTGGTCGCGGTCGAGCCCTGGGTCACCTGGAGGCTGGACGGGCTGGCCGTGATCGTGCCCGCGGGCGGGGGAGTGCCGCCCCCGCTGCCGGCGGCGGTGCAGGCCACCGACGCAGGCGCGGCGTTGCTGCCGCTGTAGCTGAAGTTGGCCCCGAGCTGGGTGGAAGCTCCCGGCGCCAGGCTCCCGTTGTAGCTCAGGCTGGACACGGTGACCGTGTGACCCGACTGCGCCCAGGTGCCCGACCAGCCCTGGGTCAGCTGCTGGTTGCCGGTGTAGGAGTACGACAGCGACCAGCCGGTGATGGCCGCGGTCCCGGTGTTGGTCACGGTGATCGAGGCGGTGAAGCCGCTGCCCCAGTCGCTTTGCACGCTGTAGCCGGCACCGCAGGACCCAGCGGCGGTGGCGGCCGGAGCGGCCGGGACGGCGGGTTCGGCCGAGGCCGCGCCGGCGCCGAAGACGGCGGTGGCGACCGCGGCCGTCACCGCCGCGACCGTGGCCCACCGCCGGCGGGACCAGAGTTGTTTCATGCGGGATCTCCTCCCAGGCGACATTGCCGATGTGGCTGCCGTGACCATAGGCAGGCCCGCAGGGGGTGTACAGATCGTGGCAGATCAGGCGGCGATGTGCTGCTACGCGGCCGCCCGGGACCGTGAAACTTACACCGGCACCCCTGGCCCGGCCGCTGGCCCCAGCCGCTGGCCCAGCCCGTGCCCACGCCGGTCAGGCCGAGTCGCGCAGCACCAGCTCGGTGTCGAGGATGACGTGGGCCGGGGGCTGGTCCGGGGCCGCGATGAGGGCCAGCAGTTCGCGGGTCATCCGCGCCGCCATCGCTTCCAGCGGCTGGTGCACCGAGCTGAGCGCGGGTTCGGCGTGCTGGGCCAGCGGGGAGTCGTCGAACCCGATGACCGCGATGTCGTCCGGCACCCGCCGCCCGGTCCGGCGCAGGGCCCGCAGTGCGCCCATGGCCATCAGATCGGAGGCCGCGAAGATCGCATCGGTGTTCCGGCGGTGATCGAGCAGCCGGAAGGCGGCCTGCTCGCCGGCCAGGCCGGTGAAGTCGCCGTAGGCGATCATGCCCGGGTCGCTGACCCCGGCCGAGGCCACCGCCTTGCGGTAGCCGAGCAGCCGGTCGATGCCGGGGGCCATGTCCGGCGGCCCGGCGATCGTGGCCACCGCGGTCCGGCCGCTGCCGAGCAGGTACCGGACCGCCTGCTCGGCCCCGCCCACGTTGTCGGCGTCGACGTAGGCGTGGCGCTCCCCGCCGTCGGCGGGACGGCCGCATAGGACCAGCGGGATGCCCAGGCTGTCCAGGTCGAGGGGCAGCCGCCCGTGCATGCTGACGAACAGGGCCCCGTCCACGTGCCCGCTGCGCAGGTAGCGCGACACCGACTGGCACTCCTGCGGTGAGTGCAGGGTCAGCAAGATGAGCTGCAGGTCGGCTGCTGACAGCTCCCGGCTGACCCCCCACAGCAGCCGGGCGAAGAACGGATCGGCGAACACCTTCACGTTCTCTTCGCACACCACGTACGCGATCGACCGGGTCCGCCGCGACTCCGCCGACCGGGCCGCCCGCTGCCGCACGTACCCCAGCTGGCTCATGGCCGCCTCGACCCGCTGCCGAGTGCCCGGCCGGACGTGCGGTGAACCGGTGAGCACTCGCGACGCCGTTGCCGACGACACCCCGGCCACCCGGGCCACATCAGCCAGCGTCACCCCGTCCTCCGGAGCCTCCAGCTCCGCCGGAACCCCCAGACCATCCGGAACCCGCAGACCGTCCGGAACCCCTGCGTCCTTTGCGGCCACCGCATCCTCCTCCGCGCAGGGTGAACGTGCTCGCCTTTCCCCGCGCCGGCAGGCCATCCGGATCCCGCGATAACAGCCGAAACTGCAACTAAGCAAACGCATATCAACTGACCAGCATCGTCGATGAGCCGCGCTGAGGTGTCAAGACCGCGGGCGGCCCGCAGCGCTCGGCCTGCGCTTTACCAGAAACAACCCTGATCACCGCGTATCTGGATATGGTCGAACATCGTGCGGCTCACCAGGACAGCCACTGCGCTCTCCGCGACACTGTTCACGGCGGCCACGCTGACCGCCTGCACCGCTTCCGGCCCAGCGGGCACTCGAGCCTCCGGCCCCGGCGGATCGGCGACCGCCCGGCCCGCCACCTCCTCGGCCGGGCCGGCCCAGGAGGCGGCGCTCGGCCCGCAGCGGGTGGGATCGCCTTCGGTCGCGCACGTACCAGCGCCCAGGAGCAGCGCCCC
Source organism: uncultured Actinomycetes bacterium (assembly GCA_963828445.1). Taxonomy (GTDB): domain Bacteria; phylum Actinomycetota; class Actinomycetes; order Streptosporangiales; family Streptosporangiaceae; genus Bog-532. The sequence goes on along the minus strand of CAWHFP010000003.1, from coordinate 387,600 downwards.
GGCCGCGTCGTCACGGGCGCCGGCCAGCAACGGAACCGGCATCGCCGCGGTCCCGGCCGCGGGTCAGCCGGTCAGCATCGCTCACCCCGACCACGTGATCGGTGACGGCACCGCGGCCAGCTGCACGTCCCAGGCCGTGGTCGACGCGGTGGCCGCGGGCGGGGTGATCACCTTCTCCTGCGGCCCCGAGCCGGTGACGATCACCATGGCGGCCACGGCCAAGGTCCGCAACACCAGCGCCGCGGTGGTGCTGGACGGCCAGGGCAAGGTCACGCTGAGCGGGGCCGGCGCCCGCCGCATCCTGTACCAGGACACCTGCGACCCCGCCCAGAGCTGGGCCACCTCGCACTGCCAGGACCAGGCCACCCCGCACCTGACCGTGCAGAACCTGACCTTCGCCGACGGCAACTCCACCGGCCAGAGCTACGACGGTGGCGGCGGGGGAGCGATCTTCGATCGTGGCGGCCAGCTCACGGTGATCAACTCGCGCTTCACCGGCAACCGGTGCGACTCGTCCGGCCCCGATCTGGGCGGGGCCGCCATCCGGGCCCTGAGCCAGTATCAGAACCAGCCGGTGTACGTGGTCGACAGCACCTTCACCGGCGGGGTGTGTTCCAACGGCGGCGCCCTGAGCAGCATCGGCGTCTCCTGGACCGTGATCAACTGCATCATGACCGGCAACCAGGCCATCGGCGACGGCGCCAACCCGGCCAAAGCCGGTACTCCCGGCGGCGGCAGCGGCGGCGCCATCTACAACGACGGCGACACCTACACCCTGACCGTGGACGGCTCGGTCATCTCCGACAACAGCGCCCGCGAGGGCGGTGGCGCGATCTTCTACGTCAGCAACGACCGCACCGGGACCATGCAGATCGAGCACTCCCAGCTACGGGGCAACCCCAACGCGGGCTTCCAGACCAGTGGCTTTCCCGGCATCTTCTTCCTCGGCCGCGGCCAGCCCGCGCTGACCTCCACCACCGACTCCTGACCACCCGGCCCCGGCCGCCGGCCCGGACCAGCCCAGGTCAGGAGTTCTGCTCGTCCCGCCAGGCGATCCACCGGCGCAGCGGGGCCAGGTCATAGTCCGGCCCGCTGGCGTTGACCGTGAACAGCGAAACCCCCTGGGCCCGCAGGGCCACGCCCAGTTCCTCCGGGCGCGCGGCCGGGTCCTCGGTGCCGGCCGAGATCTCGATCTCAGCCGGGTCCCGCCCCACGTCCGCGCAGTGCTGGCGCAGAACGCCGGCCTTGCGGGCCACGATCGCGGGGTCACCGAAGGTGTGCCAGATGTCGGCGTGCCGGGCCACCAGCCGCAGCGTCTTCTTTTCGCCCCCGCCTCCGATGAGGACGGGGATCTTGCGGGTGGGCGGGGGATTCAGCCGGGCCAGCCGCGACTCGATCCGCGGTAGCGCTCCGGCCAGGTCGTCGAGCCGGCTGCCCGCGGTGCCGAACTCGTAGCCGTACTCGGCGTAGTCCTTGGCGTTCCACCCCGAGCCGATGCCGAGGATGACCCGGCCGCCGCTGATGTGGTCGACGGTGCGGGCCATGTCCGCCAGTAGCTCTGGGTTGCGGTAGCCGTTGCAGGTCACCAGCGCGCCGATCTCGGCCCGTGACGTGGCCTCGGCCCAGGCGCCGAGCATGGTCCAGCACTCGAAGTGCTTGCCGTCCGGGTCCCCGGTCAGCGGGAAGAAGTGGTCCCAGTTGAAGATCACGTCGGCGCCGAGCTCCTCGGCGGCCGCGGCGGTGTCCCTGATCTGCTGATAGTCGGCGTGCTGCGGCTGCAGTTGCAGACCGACACGGATGGGCCTGGTCACGGAGGCGGTCACGAGCCCTCAGCCTAGCCATCACCCCGGAAGCCCGGCCCGCGCCTCCCCCGAATCCCGGCCCGTGCCTCCCCGCGGTCCCTGGCCCGTGCCTCCCCGCGCTCCCGGTCCGCGCCACCCGGGAACCCCGGTCCGCACCCGGCCCGGGAGCCCGGCCCGCCCCTCCTCAGGACGTCCTTCGCGCCCCGGTCCGCGACATTACTGCGATATCGGTCAGCTGACCGATGTCTAAATCTGCAACTTGCAGGACTATTTGTAGTGCAAGCGGATAGAGCCAGCTCAACTGGAGCCGGCTTCAACCGGCCTACGAAGGAGCCCGATGGATACCAGGGCACCCATCCGTCCGACCGACCTACACTCCCGCCGCGCCCAGCTGACCACGGGACCGAACGCGGTCGCGGAGGCCCGCCACCAGGTCCAGGCCGCCATCACGGCCTGGGACGTTCCGGTCGACCCGGACATCGCGGCCCTGCTGACCAGCGAACTGGTCACCAACGCCATCAAGCATGAGACCGGCGAGACCATCACGGTCTTCATCACCTGCTGCTTCGGCCACCTGCGGGTCGACGTTCACGACACCTCCCGCTTCTTCCCGGTCCTGCTCGAGGCCTCGGTCGAGGACGAGGCCGGGCGAGGCCTGATGCTGGTCGACACGCTGGCGGCCAAGTGGGGCTGTGACCGCACCCCCGAGGGCAAGGCGGTTTACTTCACGCTCGCGTTCCGGCCCGACTACGGCGGTGGCTGGCGGTCACGGCCCGGCGGCGCCCGGCCCGGCGTGGTCGGCAAGGACCGCCCGGCCCTGAACCGTCAGCACCCGGCCCGCACGCGGACCACCCGGCGATCACCTCGCTGCGGCGGAGCGCAGGGCTGACTCGCGGGCGATGTCGGTCCGCGAGTGCACGTCGAGCTTCTTCAAGATGTGCGAGACGTGGGTCGCGACCGTCCGCCGGGACAGCAGCAACCGCGCGGCGATCTCCGGGTTGGACAGCCCCTCCTCGACGAACGCGGCGATCTTGATCTCGGTCGCGGTGAGGCTGTCCCAGCCGTTCCGCGCCTGCCGGTGCTTGGCCCGCGGCCCACGCCGGATGCCGTGGGCGCGGAAGGCGGCCTGGAGCCGGGCCGCGTCGGCGGTCGCACCGAGACCGGTGTAGATCTCCACCGCTTGGGTGAACGCGGCCCGCGCCTGGGTGCGATCGTCCTGGCCGACGAACTCCTCCGCCGCGGCCTCCAGGGCCTTGGCCCGCAGCAGGGGACGGCCCGCCTTCTCGTAGCTTTCCGCGGCCGCCAGCAGCCGGGGGGCGTCGTGGTCCAGCAGGCCGCGGCAGCAGAGCGCGTTGGCCTGCTTGTGCGGGATCTCCGAGTCGGCCGCGAGCGTGGTCGCGTGCCCGGCCAGGGTCCGCGCGGTGTCCAGGTCGCCGATGGTGACGGCCAGGCGGACCGCGTCGGCCAGCAGGTCCTCGATCTCCTGGATCTCCTCGGTGTTTCCGTCCAATTCGCCGGTCAGCGCGGCCAGCGCCTCGGTCATGCGCGCCGCTGCGCTCACAGTCCAGGCTGCGGGCCAGGGCCAGCGGGGCGATGAGCCGGTGCCCGATCCGCTCGGCGTGCGGGACGGCCGCGGCCAGGTGGCGGCGGGCCGCCTCGATCTCGCCCCGGTGGAAGCAGATCACGGCCGCGATGCCGAAGCCGCCACAGGCCGCGCCGGGCTCCTTCAGGTCCGCAGGCACGATGTCCACCTCGGCCAGCGCGTCATCCCAGCGTCCGGTCTCGAAGAACAGCTGACCCAGGGCATCGTGGGCCTGGGTCAGCCGGAACGGTGGTGCCGACCTGGTCGGCGAGCTGCCGGGCCTGCCCGGCGGCGGCGAAAGCGTGCTCGTACTGGTCCAGGTAGCCCAGGGTCAGCGCCTTGTTGATCTGCAGCAGCACCCGGAGGTCGGTGAGGGCCGGGTCGATCTGGGTCGCGGTCAGCGCCTGGTCGTACAGGGGCAGCGCATCGGTCAGGTCCCCGCGCGCCGTGGTCACCAGCGCCAGCACGTGCAGCGCCCAGCCGGTGGCCCAGTCGTCGCCCGCTTCGGCCGCCGCCGTCAGCGCGCTGCTGGCCACCTGGCCCGCCTTCTCCAGCTCGCCCAGGTAGGTGTGGGTCCGTCCGGCCAGGACCAGCAGCCGGGCCCGGTGCCGGGCCTTGATGCCCGGCGCCGCCAGCGCCTGCTCCAGCGTGCGCAGGGACTCCGCGGCCGAGCCGGTCAGCATGCGGCACTGGGCCAGCGTCCAGTGCAGGTCCACCACGACGTCGGTCTCGGTGACGTGCTCGAGAGCCTGGTTCACCACCCGCTCGGCCTCGGCCCGGTCGCCCATGCGGTAGAGCGCGTCGGCCAATCGGCTGGCCAGCCAGCCGTGCCGGTCTGAGCCCGCCGGGCAGCTGGTCACGGCCCGGGTGAGCAGATCCGCCGCCACGCCGGGCGCCTGGCTGACCAAGGTGTCGGCGGTGCCGGTCAGCCAGTCCAGCATCCAGCCGTCCACCGGCGGCCCGTCCATTGAGCCGGGAGTGGTCTCGCCGACGGCCCGGAGCAGTTGCCGGGCCACCCGGTCCGGCGGCGCGCCCGCCGTGGCCAGGGCCCGCCCCACGTCGCGATGCCAGGCGGCCCGGACCGGGGCCGGCATCTCGTCGTAGAGCGCCGCCCGGATCAGCGGATGCCGGAAGGTGAGGCTGTCGCCGCATTCGGCCAGGACCCCCGCGGCGCAGGCCTCGTCCACCGCCGGGACCAGGTTGGCCACACTCTGGCCCAGGACCAGACCCAGGTCGGGGACCGCGAACTCCATGCCGAGCAGGGCGGCCGCCTTGAGCACGTCGCGGGTGGGACCGGTCACGAAGCCGAGCCGGTCGGCGATGGCCGCCGACAGCGAGCCCGGCGCGGACCCGCTGGCCAGCGTGGCGGTGCCGGTGTCGGAGACGGTCAGGCCCGACCCTCGGTCCAGCGCGGCGACCAGCTCGCTGGCGTAGAGCGGGTTGCCCGCCGCCCCGTCGGCCAGCCGCAGCAGGTCGTCGTCGGGCTTGCCGCCGGCCAGGGTCGCCAGCAGCTCGGACATGGCGTCGGTGGTGAGCCCGGTGAGCTGGAGGCGGGCCGCGTCGCCCACCGTGCGCCGCAGCGCCAGCAGGTCATCGCGCCGGGGTACCGGCCGCATCATGCCGATCAGCAGCAGCGGAACCTGCCGGGCCGACCGGGCCAGCCGTCCCCACAAGATGACGCTGGCCGGGTCGGCCCACTGCAGGTCGTCCACGACCAGGATCGTCGGCCGGATCGTGCACTGCTCGGTCACCAGGGCCAGCAACTGCTCGGCCAGCGCCGCTGGGACGTCCGTGCCCCGGTCGGTGGTGGCCTCGCCGCGCAGCAGCCGCAGGATCGTGGTCCGGCGGGGATTGGTCGAGGGTTCGCGCACGCCCAGCCCGTCCAGGAACGGCACCAGCGGCAGGGCCTGGCCCAGCTCGTCACACGAAGCCCAGATCACCTGGCAGCCCGCGCCGCGGGACTCCGCGACCACCGCTCGCACCAGTGCTGACTTCCCGATGCCCGGTTCGCCCTCGATGAGCACCGAACCGCCGCGCCCCACAGACAACTCTTTTACCAATTCGGTCAGAAGCGCTCTTTCGTTGTCGCGGCCGACGAGGGGATCGGCCGGCGTCACCGGAGGCATGGGACGAACCCTACTACCAGAACATTTATCGAACAAGCGGCCCTTTTTTCGGACATTTATTCGACCTATAGGCCGGCAATGCCGAGTCCCTTCGGCATTGCTGGCTGGCCATGTGCGGTGCAAATTGCATAGATACTTGCGCCGCACGGGCTACTGGCAATTTTCTAGCACGAGCAAATGATTATTTCTTCTCAACAAAACTGAAAGGAAAAGCGCAGTTTTTAGTAGAGAAAAGTTCCGCCCAGGGTCTTACTTTATTGCCCGTAATCATCTCATAATGGCGATAAGCCTGACAGTGCGGAATGTGCCATCCGGGCCGATGAAGCGCTGACGGCAGGCCGCTGACCACAGTGAAATACCGTGGAGGGACCATGTCCATTAAGCGTACCATCATCATTCCCGCAATCCTCACGCTGAGCGCTGCGGGTTCGATTGCCGCGGCATCGTCAACGGCCGTACTAAGCCACTCAGACACCTTCGGTGGTGGCGGCCGTCCCCGCTTACCTGCTATCACGGGTGACCTGCCTCTTCCGCCCATAGTCAAGCGCGACTAACGGCCTGTCCTCGATTCGGCTAATCGAGGCAGGCCAGTCGTGTGTCCGGGGAATGTGGCTTCGGAAAGACGGCGAAATTCATTCGCCGAGGTTTATCGGCAGGCCGGCAATGGCGAGTTGAACGTTCGCTCCGGCCCGCCGAGACTGACCACTCCAGTCTCGTTTCACCACTGCTGTATCAGCTGTCATCTGACCTTACTGCAGTCACAGAAGCCGGTATCTGCCTAAGACTGGCCATCGACGATCACTGGATTGCACCGCACCGGCTGTCCCAGCCGGAAGGGGAGTGCGCCCGGGTAACAGCGGAGTACGTCCGGCGATGATGCCAGGTGCATCCGGCCAAAGCCGAGGCCGGGTCGGGCTGGGCGCCCGCGCGGGCCGCATTGCGCCCGCGGCCGGAAGGGCTGGCGGGAAACCCGCCATTCGCTATTTGTCACTGTGACCTGCTCACCTGTATGCCGCCCGGGAGGCCGGGCCAGGGCCAGGCCGGCTCGGACGAAGAATGTGAACCCAACAAAGGCGGCCTACGTTAAGGGGGGTGGGGCAGAAGCTTGGTTGCGAGCTTGTGTGGGTACGGTGTAGTAAAGGTTTCCCCAATAATTTCGGGGAAATCTGCAGGACCGCCTCACGAGTCTGCCCGCGGCACCGAGGAGGAACGCCCGTTGATCGCCCCAGGATCACCCACGGTGCGGCGCCGCCGATTGGCTGCTGAGCTGCGGTCGATCAGAGAAAGCCGGGGCAAGAGCGGAGACTCCGTCGCCGCCGCGCTGAAGTGGTCGGCTTCCAAGATCAGCCGCTACGAGCGGGCCCGGACCAGCCTGCGGCCCAAGGAAGTCGAGCGACTCCTCGATTACTACGAGATCACCGGGGCCCGCCGCTCCCTATTGCTCGGACTGGCCCAGGACGCGGCCCAAAAGGGCTGGTGGGAAGAATACGGCGACAGCCTCACCGAGGAATACCAGCAGTTCATCGGCCTCGAATACGAAGCGACATCGATGTCCATCTGGCATGTCGATGTGGTCACCGGCCTGCTGCAGACCGAGGCCTACGCCCGGCACATCATCAGCAGCTACAGCCGGGTCGAGCCCGTTCCCCCGGGAATGATCGGGCGCATGGTCAACGTCCGCCTGCGGCGCCAGCAGGTGCTGGATCGGGATGGGCTGCAGATCTCGGTCGTTCTCGACGAGTCGGTGCTGAGGCGCCGGATCGGTAATGACCAGGTGATGTACGAGCAGCTTGAGCGGCTGGTGGCGGAGGCGGACAAGCCGAATATCACGGTCCAGATCCTCCCGCTGGACTCACAGCACACCGTGTTCGGCGAGTCGTTCGTCATCTTCGGGTTCGTGGCCGACAGCGACGCCATGCTGCAGGAAGTCGTGAGCACGGAGACGCTGAAGAGCGGCTTCACCCTGGAAGGCGAGCGCGATACCTACCTGCACCGGATCGCCTTCCAGATGCTGGCCGAAGCCGCCCTGGACCCCGAGTCCTCGCGGGAGCTGATCCTCGAGACGGCCGAGTCGCTCTGGTCCGGCGCCAGCCAGGCGGCCAGCCAGCGCAACAGCGCCTGAGACAGCAAAAAGCGGAGGGCCCCACGGTGGACCCTCCGCTCAGCTCGCTCTGACCGCGTTACCGGCGCCGGAGGAACGCGGACCATTCGCTCGGCGTGAAGTGCAGCACCGGGCCCTCGGGATCCTTGCTGTCGCGGAGACCAACCATGCGGCCCAGGCCCGCCACTTCCACGCAGTTGCCGTTGGAGAAGCTGAACGAGCTCTTGACCCAGCGAGGACCCGGACCCTGCGTCTCGGGCGAACTTGCGAACGTAGGTCTTTCCACGACTACCTCACTGATTGTCGTATTATGCCAATACTTACGGAACGTATAGCAGCGGCCACACATAGTAGCCGCCTATTCTGAATCTAGCAGCCCATGTGCCCCTCTGAACCTCAATTAGAACAAGGTTTACATGAATGTCTGCTAACTCAAAGGATTACAAACACCTCAAATGTTGCGAGCCGGGCCTAGTCTGGCGACCCAGCGTCGTCATTCAGTTTCGGTGTGAAGTCAGCTTAACCGCGTCAGTCCTGGTCGGAGGCATAGCGGCGGATCAGCCCCGTAAAAGCGGTTTGCACGACTTGCGCAACTAGCACCGCTTCCACCACCAATGCGCCGCCATGTCCACCCCCGATCCGGCCCCGCCCGACCCCGCTCCGGCCCCAGGCCCGACCCCGATCCGGCCCCAGGCCCGACCCCGATCCGGCCCCAGGCCCGACCCCGATCCGGCTCTTGCCCTAGCCTGATCCTCCCCGGCCTCAGCCCGATCCAGCCCCCGGCCCCCGGTCTGATCCAGCCCCGCGCCCGGCCCGGGCCGACCCCGCGTCATACCCCAGGAGCCGGACTCCCGAACCCCGCCGCCCCCCTTCTCCTTCGTAGATACGTCACCTGACCGATGTCTTGCAGTGCAACTTGCATGAGACTTGCTCTGCAAAGTAGTGGCACGATCACCGTGCCAGCAGGTGAGCCGGTCCCCAGGCGGCGGCATGCGCCCCGGGATCCGCCCGCTGACGAATCCGGAGAGAGGCGGGACCGTTGGACGTTGCCCGGCTGCGCGAAAGCTTCGCCCAGGTCGCGGTGCACGGCGACGAGCTACCACTGTTCTTCTACGCCGACCTGTTCCTGAAGCATCCGGAAGTGCGGGACATGTTCCCCGTGTCGATGGCGGCTCAGCGGAACCACCTCACCGAGGCGCTGGTCAAGATCCTGGCCCAGGTCGACAGCATCGACGACCTGACCAGGTTCCTGGAGGGACTGGGCCGCGACCACCGGAAGTTCGGGGTGGTCGCGGACCATTACCAGGCGGTGGGCTCCAGCCTGCTGACCACCCTGGAACACTTCTCCGGGCCGTCCTGGACCCCTGAGGTCGCCGCCGATTGGAACGCCGCCTACGAGCTCATCGGCTCGGTCATGCTGGCGGCGGCCCAGGCCGACGAGCAGGTCCGCCCGCCGTGGTACCAGGCCACGGTGGTGGCCCACGAGCCGAGGTCCTTCGACGTCTCCGTACTGCTGGTCCAGCCCGAGCCGCGTATTGACTACGTGCCCGGCCAGTCGGTCGGGATCGAGTGCGCCAGCCGCCCCCGGCTGTGGCGCTACTACTCGATGGCCAACGCGCCCCGCCAGGACGGGCTGCTGGAGTTCCACGTCCGCCTGATCGACGGCGGCGCGGTGAGCCTGGCGTTGACCAGCCCGGACATCGTGGGCAGCAAGCTGCGGCTCGGACCCCCGATCGGGGTGCTCACCCTGAACCAGCCCGACTCCGGCCGCGACCTGCTGCTGGTGGCGGGCAGCACCGGGCTGGCTCCGCTCAAGGCCATCCTCGAGCAGGTGGCCACCCTCCCGCAGCAACGCCGGGTGCACCTGTTCTTCGGCGCCCGCTACGCCGACGAACTGTACGACCTGGAAAATCTGGAAAAGATGGCCGCCCAGCATTCCTGGCTGACCGTCACGCCCGTCGTGTCGGCCGACCCCTCGTTCGCGGGTGAGGTCGGAGATCTGCCGGATGTGGTGGGCCGGTCCGGCGACTGGTCGGGCCATGAGGCCTACCTGGCAGGCCCGACCGCGATGGTCCGGAACGCCGCTTCGTCGCTGGCCGCGGCGGGTCTGGCCCAGGACCACATACACATCGAAGATTTCGGGTGGAGCGAGCCTTGACCACAGCATGGTTCGACAACGACCAGGGCCGGATGTCCCCTGACGAGCTGGAGACCGTGGTCTTCCCCTCGTCACGGCTGGGACGGCGCGGCTACGAGGAGGGTCCGGTCCGGGAGTTCCTGACCGGGGTGCACGCCGAGTTCGTGCGCCTGCTCAACGAGCGGACGTCGCTGTGGCAGGAGGTCCAGCGGCTCCGCCGCCGGATCATCGCCGGGCAGGCCGACGGTGATGAGGACTCGGTGCTGTTCGGCGCCGAGGACGCGCACGTGCACGCGGTGCGCATCCTGTCCACGGCCCAGGTCACGGCCGAGAAGTACGTGGCCGACGCCCGCGACTACAGCAGCCGCCTGACCAAGGAAACCCGGCACCGCCGGGACGAGATCATGACCCAGGCCCGGCAGCACTCGGACCGGATCATGCAGGAAGCGCAGGCCCAGGCGCGGGCGGCGGCGGTGTCCGCGCTCAACGGTTCGGACCAGCCGCATTCGGAGAAGGAGTGGCACGCCGCCCAGGCCGAACTGGCTTACCTGCGCACCTACAGCGGGGTCTACCGGGCCCATCTGAAGGCCTACACCGAGGGGATCTTGCGCGGCATCGAGGAATGGGAGCGCAAGGAGACCGCGTCGCTGGCCGACGCGGCCCAGCGTGAGCCGAATCCGGTGCCGCCGCCGGTCGTCAACGGCCAAGGCTTCCCCAACGGCCACAGCCACGGGAACGGCACTGGAAACGGCCATAGCCGCGGAAACGGTAACGGCAGCGCCTATCTGCGGCATTGACCGAAGGTGGCCAGCGGGACGATCCCCGTCGTCCCGCTGGCCACCGAAATCCCTGACATTTTTATGCGTCCGGCCGGCCCTGTTAAAATAAATGATGCCGGTCGAATTTTCTGCTCAGATTATGTCGAGGGTCTTCTGCGGCGAGCACAGCGAAATGCCGAGCACAGCGAAATGCCGAGCGCATACACGTCGGCATCAAATCGAAAACAGATGGGATATGCTGCCGGGCGCCGCTGAGAAAAGCGTGCCCGCTAAACGGCGCCACTTGACTGTGGCGCCGTTCTCCGGCTGGGGGCTACATCTTCCAGGGATCGGCGATGGCGCGCGCGTGGCTGATGATCAGCGCGCTGGTCTGGACGTGGCTGCTCGTCGAGCTCCCAGAACTTCCCTGCTCAGCCGGGGTGTGAACCGCGGCCACGGCCCCTTCGGCGAATCCGCCGATGCCGCCTAGCACCAGGGTGGCGGCGGTGACAGTCCGGGCGGCCCGAACCGTGGTGTCGGCTCGGGCCGCTTCCGCGAGCTTGGTCGCCGGGCCGGCTTTTGCGTGCTTACCAGCAGGAAGAATCCAATTATGAGACTTCATCGAGACGATCCCCTTACCGATGGCTTGATTGTGGAATCTGCGCAGAATGTCTCACTAACTAATTTACCGCAAATGCCTCGTCGAAGTGCATGATCTGAGAAATCATCAGGTTAATTTCTGGTCCTATCCAAGGCTCGTCGCTCAGGGCAAACTTAGCCATGCATGTGCATATAAAACGGGGCCATGCTGCTGCTGGATGGTGAACAAAAAATGCAAGCTATCGGCCCTTTATCAAGCATCGTAAATATGGGCTCGGCCGCCCGGCCGAAGCCATTAAAGACCGGGAGAAGCGACCGCTGGCGCCAGCTGGCGATGGGATTTCACCAGGTGGGCGGCTGTCTGCTGGGATTTTGCGTGCAACTTGCATCGCAATGTGGACAAGTGTTCTGACTATTGTCCTGAGCCGCTATTTCTGTCTTAATACAAGAAGAGAATGTCGAGAACGGGAGTCAGCCCCGGCCGGATGCTTCGGCACATCCTGGTCCGGGTCGTGGCGACGACCTGCCGACTGGCGGTAACAATGCAGAGCGATCATGGAATTCCGGCTCCTCGGACCGATTGAGCTCTGGTCGGCCGGACGGCGGCAGGACCTGGGGCGCGCCCGGGCCCGGTCCATCCTGGCCATGCTGCTGCTCACGCCGCGGGCGCTGGTCCCGGTTGAGACCTTGATTGATCGGCTGTGGGACACCGAGCCTCCCGCCAAAGCCAGGGAAAGTCTTTCCGTTTACGTGGCCCGTCTCCGGGCCTCGCTCCGTCAAGCCGTGGGTGATGACCTGCGGTTGCTGGGTCGGGCCCAGGGCTACACGCTCGAAGTCGATCCCGAGACCGTCGACGTGTTCCAGTTCCGCCGGCTGCGTCGGCAAGCCGACACCCTCGCCGCCAGCGGCGACTACGAGCCGGCCGCGGCGATGCTGCGCCAGGCCGACGGGCTCTGGCGGGGTCAGGCCCTGGCCGGGGTCCCCGGTGACTGGGCCGCGCGGATGCGCGACGCGCTCGAAGAGGAACGGCGGGCGGCCCTGGTCGAGCGGGTCGGGTGCGAACTGGAGCTGGGCCAGCACACCGAACTGGTCGGCGAGCTGTCGCAGCTGCTGGTTCAGTACCCGGCCGACGAGACGCTGGTCGGCCACCAGATGATCGCGCTGTGCCGGAGCGGCCGGCCCGCCGACGCCTTGGCCCTGTACCGGGAAACCCGCCGGCGCCTGATCGATGAGCAGGGCGCCGAGCCGGGACCGACCCTGTCCGACCTGCACCAGCGCATCCTGAGCCGTGATCCCGAACTGGCTGTGCGGCCGTCCGGCCGGCGTCCGGCCCAGGTGGCACCCCCGGACACCCTTCCGCCCGCGACGCCGGAGTTCGTGGGCCGTGATCGGGAACTGGCCTCGCTCACCGGGAATGGTCACCCGGGCATCGCCATCATCAAGGGCATGCCCGGCGTGGGTAAGACCACGCTGGCCGTGCGCGCGGCCCGGCTGGCCGCTGACCAGTACCCGGACGGGACGATCTACCTCAACCTGCACTCGCACGACCCGGGCCGCCCGCCCCTCGACCCGGCCGAGGCCCTCTACCAGCTGCTGCAGATGATGTCCGTGCCGGCCGCCCAGATACCGGAGACGATCGGCGAACGGATCAATCTCTGGCGGGCTCAGCTGCGCCGGCGCCGCGCCGTGGTAATCCTCGACGACGCCGCCGGGCACGACCAGATCAGCCCGCTGCTGCCGTCGGCCAGCCGGTGCCTGATCCTGGTCACCACCCGGCGCCGGCTGCCCGCGCCGGACCGGGCCCGGTCGCTGACCCTTGACGTACTGCCGTCGGATGAGGCCGTTGCGCTGTTCCGCCGCATCAGCGGTGACAACCGGGCCGACGAGAACCGGATCGTGGCCGCCGTCGACCGGTGCGGCCGGCTGCCGCTGGCCATCCAGCTCACTGCGGGCCGCATCGCCCAGCACGGCCTGCCCGGCCCGCGTGACCTGCCCGACCTGCCCGACCTGCCGCCTCTGCCCAGCCTGCCCAGGAGCGAGCCGCAACCGGCCGCCCCCGAGGTGACCGCCGCCTTCGACCTCTGCTACCGGGCACTGGAGCCCGATCACCAGCAGCTGTTCCGGCGGCTGAGCGTCAGCCCGTGCGCCAGCTTCACCCTGCCGGTCATGGCCGCCGTGGGTGACTGCACCCCGGCCGAGGCCGAGAAGGCGCTGGGCGCGCTGCTCGACTACCACCTGCTCACCCCGGGCCCGGGTGCGTCGTTCCGCTTCCACGACCTGATCCGCGGCTACGCGGTCACCCTGGCCGGGCGCGACGATCCTCCGGCCGAGCGGCACGAGGCCGCCGGGCGGCTGCTCAGCTACTACCTGGAGACCGCGGACCAGGCCGATCGGGTGCTCTACCCGTTCCGGCGCCGGATGACCGGCGCGGGCCGCCCCCTTTCGGCCGGACCATCGCCGCTGGCCACGGCGGACGACGCCGCGCCCTGGCTGGAATCGGAGTGGCGCAACATCCTGGAGGTCGCGCGCTACGCGGACCGGCACCAGTGGAAGGCCGAGGCGGCCGACCTGATCGACCGGCTGACCGATTTCCTGGAGATCTCGGCCTACTGGAGCGAGGCGACCGCAGCCCACGCCCTGGCCTTGCAGGCCAGCCGGGAGGCCGCCGATCCGGTCCGGGTCGCGCGGGCCGCCCTGGCCCTGAGCATGATGCGCTACCTGACCGGACAGGCCGAGGCGTCGATTTCCCTGGCCGAAGAAGCCGCGGCGATCTACCGGGCGCAGGGTGACCGGCCTGGTGAGGCCCGCGCCCTCGACCAGGTGGGGCTGGCCCACTTCCGTACCGGCAGGTGGCGCGAGGCGGTGGCCTGTTTCGCCGAGGCCCGGGTCCGGTTCCAGTCGGCCGAGGACCTGCAGGGCGTGGCCGAGACCCTCGGCCACGCCGGGGTCTGCGGCTGGCAACTGGGGCGGCACGCTGAGGCCGCGGCCCAGATGCAGGAGGCGCGAGCCCTCTACCGCGCGGTCGGCGACCGGCGTGGCGAGTTCAAGGTACTTATCAACCTGGGCCGGGTCCACTTCTTCAGCGGCTTGTACTCCGAAGCGCTCGACGCCTACACCGAAGCGCTGCAGAGAGTCCGTGAGGTTGGCGGGACCCAGGACGAAGCGATCATCTTCCAGAATATCGGCAGCGTCCACCGCGACACCGGCAATCACGCCGAGGCCCTGGCCGCCTACCGCAAGGCCCTGGGCATGTACCGGGAGATCGGCGACCTGCCCGACCAGGCCGAGGCCCTCAACGACATCGGGGCCATCTACGAGAGCGCAGCCGCTTACGACGAGGCCTTGGCCCACCACCAGCGGGCGCACCAGATCGCCGAGGAGGTCGGCGACCTGTCCCAGCAGCTGACCGCCTCGCGCATGATGGCCGGCATCCACCGCAAGTCGGGCCGGTACAGCGAGGCCGTCGACGTCTACGAGACCGCGCTGCAACTGTCGCGGCAAACCGGCGATCCCTACGAGGAGGGCAAGGTCCTCGAGGGGATGGCCGAGGCGGTGCTGAACACGCACCGGTTCGAGGCCGCCCGGATAACCCTGCGGCAAGCCCTGGACATCTACGAACGGCTCAAGGTGCCCGAGGCCGAGGCGGTCCGCCAGCGCCTGGCCACGATGGTACCGGATTACGTCGCTCGCATCTCCTGACCTGGGCTTACACCGAACCCAAGGCTCGGCAAGGTAAGCGTCAAGGTCGGGGCAAGACGGTCGGCCAAGCTGGTAGTACATAAAGCTGCTACCCGGGAGGCCTTCATGGTGGGGTGGACTCTGCCGGACTCTGGCGCATCTGCTTCCACGGACTACGAATCGGCCGCTGATCAGCTGATGGACCGCGCCGAGCAGTTCATCACCCTGTTCCACGAGGAGAACAACCTCGGGTCGCCCGAGCACCGGATCCGCCAGGTCCGCCGGGAGATCGAGTTCTCCGGCAGCTACTGGCACACCCCGGCCGAGCTGACCTTCGGCGCCCGGGTGGCCTGGCGCAACAGCTCGCGCTGCATCGGGCGGCTGTACTGGCACAGCCTGCGGGTCCGTGACCGCCGCGAGGTGTTCACGGCCAAGGACGTCGCGGCCGAGGCCGTGACCCATCTGCGCGAGGCGACCAACGGCGGCCGGATCCGGCCGATGATCACCGTGTTCGCCCCCGACACCCCGGACGTCCCGGGCCCGCGGATTATCAGCTCCCAGCTGGTCCGCTACGCGGGCTACGACATGGTGGGCGGGGGCATCGTGGGCGACCCGTCCAACGCCGCCCTCACCCGCATGGCCCGCGACCTCGGCTGGCCGGGCGGCCGGCCCCCGGGCCGGTTCGATCTCCTGCCGCTGCTCGTGCAGGAGGCCGGGGCGCCGGTCACCATGCACGACATCCCGGCCGACGCCGTGTTCGAGGTGGCCATCGAGCACCCGGACTACCGCTGGTTCGCCAACCTCGGGCTGCGCTGGTACGCGGTCCCGGTCATCAGCGACATGTACCTGGACATCGGCGGCATCCGGTACCCGGCCGCGCCGTTCAACGGCTGGTACATGGGCACCGAGATCGGCTCGCGCAACTTCGGTGACATCGGCCGCTACGACGAGTTGCGGGAGATCGCCGCCCACATGGGCCTGTCCACCGCCTCCGACCGGACGCTGTGGAAGGACCGGGCCCTGACCGAGCTCAACGTCGCGGTCCTGCATTCCTTCGACGCCGCCGGGGCCGCCATCACCGACCACCACACCGAGTCGGTGCGTTTCCTCCAGCACATCGACCGGGAAGAGCGGCACGGCCGGGGCTGCCCGGTCGACTGGTCCTGGATCGTGCCGCCCGCGGCGTCCTCGGCGACCCCGGTCTTCCATCGCTACTACCGCGACTACGACCAGACGCCGAACTTCTACCGCCACCCGGCCCCGGGCCTGGCCGCCGACGACGCGCAGGCCCCGCCGCCCGAGGTCGCCGAGGTCGACCAGGTCCCAGCCGGGGCGACGCTGCCTGAGCAGTCGCTGCGGACCCAGGCCGCCCTGGTTCAGGCTTCGCTGGTGTCGGTACCGCCCGCGCAGGCACCGCTCGCGCCGGCCCAGGCCAGCCTGCGCGAGTTGCCGCAGCCCGTGGCGGAGCCGGTGGCGCTGTGCCCCCATCGGGACGGGGACCATGTCCCGCACCTCCGGATGATTGGGGAACAGGTCGAGGTGGTGAGCGAGCAAGGTTCGTGAGTTGCTGTGCAAGTCTCATGCAACTTGCACCTTGAAACATCCGTCAGTTGACGTATGTCGGAAGCAACTTGCCGCGACCGCAAGGCTGTGACCAGCGCACGCTTGTGACCTGGCCCGTGCCTCATCGCCCCTGGTGAGTGGCCGCCGAAACATCCGTCAGTTGACGTATATAGGTCCAAGGCCACCGACCGCTGGGGCGACTTCTGCCACTATGGCGACCAGTAACCGGTTAGACCGTTTGCGTAACCTTCGCGCGGCGCCGGCTGGAAAGGGTCGCCGTGAGCACTATCCCGGGACGCCAGGCCACCTTCCGCGACGTGTTCGCCGTCCATGAGTTCCGGGCCCTGTGGGCCTCTCAGCTGCTGTCGGAGCTGGGAGACCGGCTCACGCTGGTCGCGCTGACCCTGCTGATCTACCACCGGACCGGCTCCCCGCTGCTGGCCGCGCTGACCTACGCGGCCGGCTCTCTCCCGTGGGTGGCCGGCAGCCTGCTCTTCTCCGGTCTGGGTGATCGGCGGCCGCGACGGCAGGTGATGATCGCCTGCGACGTGATCCGGGCCGGGATGGTGGCGGTGATGCTGCTCCCGGGCATGCCGATCACCGTTTTGGTCGGCCTGCTCTACCTGACCACAATGGCCCAGGCGCCGTTCGAAGCGGCCCGGTCCGCGGTCCTGCCCGACGTGCTGCGGGACGAGCGCTACGCCCTGGCCGCCACGGTCATGCAGACCAGTTTCCGGGTCGCGCTGGTCGCGGGCGCGGCCGTGGGCGGAGTGGCGGTCGCCTTCCTGGGCGCCCGGCCCGCCCTCGGCCTGGACGCGGCCACGTTCATCGCCTCGGCGGTTCTGATCCGCTTCGGCACCCGGGCCCGGCCCGCTCCGCCCCAGGTCGACCAGCACGCCCTGCGGCAGCTGGGGGAGGGGGTCCGGCTGCTGGTCGGCGACAAGACCATCCGTACGGTGATGATGCTCGGCTGGCTGATCGCGCTGTACTCGATCCCGGAAGGTATCGCGGCCCCGTATGTGGCCCGCCTGTCCGGTGGCCCGGTAGCGGCCGGGCTGGTCGTGGCGTCTGGCCAGGTCGGCGCGGTCCTGGTCGCGCCGCTGTTCGCCCGCAAGATCGGCCCGCGGCTCCGGCTGCGCTGGATGGGGCCGATGGCCGCCTGTACCTGCGCGGTCCTGCTGCTGACCGCGTTCCAGCCGGGACTGGTCGCCTCGATGGTCATCTTCGGCCTGTCCGGGACCTTCGCCATCTACCAGATCGCCGCCAACACCGCCTTCGTCGAGTGCGTGCCCAACGAGCGCCGGTCGCAGGCGTTCGGCCTGGCCAGCATGGGCACGGTGGCCAGCCAGGGCGGCGCCCTCCTGGTGGCCGGCGCGGCCGCCGAGATCATGCCCCCGTCCCTGGTCATCGCGGTCAGCGGTGGCCTCGGCGCGCTGCTGGCCGGGTTCCTGGCCCTCCGCTGGCGCCACATGTCGACCACCCTCGGCCACACCCAGGTTGCGGCGGCCAGCCCGGCCCCGGCCCTCCGGCCCGAAACCCGCGCCCCCCGCCTGGGGCACGCCGTCCCGGCCAGCCGCTGCCGCCTCCAGCCCGCCCGTCGCCCCGCACACCCCGCTCCGGCCCCGATCGCCCACCTGACCTGCAACCGCGCCAGCGCCCCGGCCCCCGCCCACCGCGACCACGCCGTCCGCCTCTTAACCGACTCCCACAACCTCCGCACCCTGATGCCTGCCAGCCACCGCCTCCCTCCGCCGTGACGCTGACCGCCCACGCCGCAGCTAGGACGTCTGGGCCGGCAGGTCGCGCCCGCGGAACAGCACGCGCCCACCGCGACGACCAGGGCGGCGTAGCCGGCCAGCACCCCCACGCCTGCTGGCGCACTGAGCAGGTGGGCGTTCCCGAGGAACGCCGAAGTCGCCGAGACCGAGCTGGCCAGCCCGGCCAGGCCGAACCGCTGGATCGCCCCGCCGGCGCCGGGCAGGGCCCCGAGCAGCGGCTCGGCCACGTAGAGCAGACCCAGCGCGGCCACGGCCGCGCCGACCTGGTTGCGGACCACGGCCCCGAAGCCCACGCCGAGCGCCGCGAACAGCGCCGTGGCCACCGTCCCGCCGGCGAGCAGGCCGGCCAGCCCGGCCGCGTCGAGCCCGCTCGGGACGTGACGGGCAGCCAGGACCGGCAGCGCGATCGCGGCCCCCACCCCGAACACCAGCACCCCGAGGACCGCCCCGAGGACGGTGAGCACGACGAGCTTGGCCAGCAGCACCCGCAGCCGTCCCGGGGTGATGAGCAGGGCGGGGACGATGGTGCCGTGCCGGTACTCGGTGGTGACGGCCAGCACGCCGAGCAGCAGGGCCACGGTCTGAGCCGGCCCGGCCACGGCCAGCACCTGCCGGGCCGGATGGTCACCCGGCGAGAACGTGCTGGCCGCGGCTCGCCGCTGGCGCTGTTCGCCGGGCTGGTGGCGGTGTTCAACGTCGCGTTGCGCGTCCGGGACCGGGTCGCGCTGGCCGTCGCCGTGCTGCTGACGGTGCTGTCCTGTGTCGCCTTTCCGCTGGTCAACCCCAAGGCCGCCGAGGTCTTCAAACCGGCCCTGCCCGCCTTCCTGTTCGGGGTGATCGCGTTCGGCGCGGGCCGGTTCGTGCAGGCGCGGCGGGAGCTGGTCGCATCCTTGCGCCAGCGCGCCGAGCAACTGGCCGCCGACCAGGCCCGCGGGTTCGAGCAGGCCCGGGAGGCCGAGCGGCGCCGGATCGCCGGTGAGATGCACGACGTGCTGGCCCACCGGCTCTCCCTGCTGTCCATCCACGCCGGCGCGCTCGAGTTCCGGCCGGACGCCCCGCCCGCCGAGATCGCCCAGGCCGCCACGGTGATCCGCAGCTCGGCCGCGGCCGCCCTGGACGACCTCAGCCAGGTGATCACCGTGCTGCGCGAGGACACCCGGAACGACACCACGGCGCCCCAGCCCACCCTGGCCGACCTGGCCGGCTTGGTCGAGGAATCGCGGGCGGCGGGCATGAGGCTGGACGCCGACCTCCGTCTCGACGACCTCGGGGCCGTACCTGGCGCCGTTGGCCGGCCCGCCTACCGGGTCGTGCAGGAGGGGCTGACCAACGCCCGCAAGCAGCGCCGGGCGCCCCGGTCGACCTCGCCGTCAGCGTCGATCCCGGCGGCCGCCTGGAACACCACACGGATGACCACGGTGACTTCGTGCTGCGGGCCGGCCTGCCGCCGCCCAGCCCGCTCCGATCCGATGACCGGCCCCATCCGCGTCCTGCTGGTCGACGATGACGACCTGGTCCGGGCCGGCCTGACCGATGATGCTGGCCGGCGCGGCCCACGTCGAGGTGGTCGGTGCGGCCGCCGACGGCCGCGGGGTCCTGGCCGCCGTCGACCGGCACCACCCCGACGTCGTGCTCATGGACATCCGGATGCCGCACCTCGACGGCATCGCCGCCACCCGGCTGCTGCGGACTCAGCCCGCGCTGCCCGCGGTCATCGTCCTCACCACCTTCGACGCCGACGAGCTGGTCCTGCGGGCGCTGCAGGCCGGCGCGGCCCGCTTCCTGCTCAAGAACACCGCCCCGGCCGACATCGTCCGGGCCATCGAGGCCGTGCACGCGGGCGACGGCAGCCTTTCCCCGCCCATCGCCCGCCGCCTCATCGCCCTGGTGGCCGGCCACGGCGACGGCGGCGCCGCGCGCCAGCAGGCTGGCCAGCGGCTGGCCGGGCTGACCAGCCGCGAGCACGACGTCGCCCAGTCCATCGCCCAGGGCCTGTCCAACGCCCAGATCGCCCGGCAGCTGCACGTCAGCGTGGCCACCGTCAAGGCTCACGTGTCCCGCCTGCTGACCAAGCTCGACCTGGACAACCGCGTCCAGATCGCCCTCCTCGTCCACCACGCCGCCGCCCGCCCGCCCGGGCCGCCTCCGCGGCCCTGACGGCCCGCGACCCGGCCGCGGCCCGGGCTGTGACCAGGACGGTCACGACTTGTTCAGCTCACGTTCGCTGGCCGCTGGCCTGCTCCATCACTGAGTAGCGAATCCTCCTCGTTGGCGCTGTTTTGGCTGGCGCTTCCTTGGCTGAACTGCGCGCTTCCCATCGGGTTTGAGCTGTTCGCGAGCGACCTGGAGGTCACCTCGATGTCCGACCTGTCCCGCCGGGGTTTCATCGGCGGAGCCGCCGCGATCGCGGGTGCGGCCGCGGTGAGCGGAGAAGCCTCATCGGCCGCGGCCGAGACGAACCAGCCCCAGAGCGGCGGCCAGAAGGGCCCGCAGAAGCGCCACGGGGACATCCGTGACATCAAGCATGTCGTGGTCGTCATGCAGGAAAATCGCAGCTTCGACCACTACTTCGGCTCGATGCGCGGGGTGCGCGGCTTCGGTGACCGGTCGACCATCCTGCTGCCCGGCGGCAACTCGGTCTTCCAGCAGCCGGACACCCCGGCGGTGGACGCCAACACCCAGTACCCGTGGAAGCTGAGCGGCACCGACGAGTGGAAGGGCGCGGTCCCGCCCAGCCCGGAACTGGGCGCGGCCAACTACGGCGGCACCGACCACAGCTGGCTCACCCAGCACGGCGCCTGGTACGGCGGCCTGATGAACGGCTGGATCCAGGCCAAGGCCGGGCCGACCACGATGGGCTTCCTCACCCGCAGCGACCTGCCGTTCCACTACGCCCTGGCCGACGCCTACACGGTCGGCGACGACTACCACTGCTCGGTGATCAGCGCGACCGGGCCGAACCGCATCTACCTGATGAGCGGCACGATCAACGCCGACCAGTCACACCCCGGGTACCACGGCACCGCCCCGCACGTGGCCTACGACGGTGGCGGCAACCTGCAGCGGAACTTCCTGACCTGGCAGTCCTACGTGGAGACGCTGCAGAACGCCGGGGTGTCCTGGCGGACCTACCACTGCGCCGACGACTACGGCGACAACGCCCCGCCCTACTTCGCGACGTTCGCGACGATGGACCCGACCCAGACCGACCCGGCCACCGGCAAGCCCGGCGTCCCCGACCCGTCGAATCCGCTCTACGCCAACGGGGTCGCCAGCATCACCACCGACACCGGCGTCCAGACCCAGAACGCCGACAACATCGCGGCCGCGCTCAAGGCCGACGTGCTGTCCGGCCACCTGCCCCAGGTGTCGTACGTGGTCGACAACCAGTTCTTCTCCGAGCACCCGGTGACCGCGCCCAGCAACGGTGCCTACTTCCTGCGCGCCGTCATCGAGGCCATCGGGGCCGACCCGGACGTGTTCAACTCGACCTTGATCATCGTCAACTACGACGAGAACGACGGGCAGTTCGACCACGTGCCGCCGCCGGTGCCCGCGGCGGGGGAGAAGGACGAGTTCGTCAGCGGCACCGACCTGAGCCAGTACGGCCTGACCGCCCCGGCCCCGGTCGGCCTCGGTTTCCGCGTCCCGCTCATCCTGGTCTCGCCGTGGACCCGCGGTGGCTGGGTCACCTCCGAGACCGCCGACCACACCTCGGTGATCCAGTTCCTGGAGCAGTGGACGACCGCGCTCGGCCAGCCCGCCATCTCCCCGAACGTCAGTGCCTGGCGCCGCCAGGTCTGCGGCGACCTCACCGACGCCTTCGACTTCACCAGGCCGGTCTTCGGCCTGCCCGACCTGCCCACCACCGGCCCCCTGGTCGCCGAGACCGCGTACGTCCCGCTGCCGGACGGCAACACGATGCCGTCGCAGGAACCGGGCACCAAGCCGGCCCGCCCGCTGCCGGTGCAGCCGAACGCCAACCTGACCGGCTTCAGCACCGCGGGGGGTGCCGCGACCGCCCAGCTGGCCCTCAGCAACAACGGCCCCCACGCTCGCAAGGCCAGCCACTTCGCCGTCTACAACAACCTGGCCGGCGTGCCCGTCGCTGGCCGACTACCCGGCCAAGTTCCCCGGCCAGTACACGGTCGAGCCGTCCCGTTCGGTGTGGAACCGCAGCACGGCCGCCACCGCCCCGGTCGGTGCCGCGGCCGGTGACAGCCGGTACGACATCACCGTCGTCGGCCCCAACCGCTTCCTGCGCCGCTTCACCGGCGACACCGCCGCCGCTGGCGCCCGGTTGTCGGCCCGTATTGATTATTTCGAAGGTGGCTTCGACCGGGACCCGCGCCTGCTCCTCGCGCTGGTGAACGAGGGCTCCGCGGCGGTCACCTTCACCGTGACGGTCAACGCCTACAGCCACGACAAGCCGCGCACCTACCGCGTCCCCGCCCACCGCACCGTCATCCACACCGCCGACCCCCTGCACTCCGCCGGTGGCTGGTACGACCTCACGGTGACCGCCAGCACCGACCCCACCTGGTCCGCCCGCTACACCGGCCACCTGGAAAACGGCACCCCCACCATCACCGGCGCCTGACCGCACCCGCGCTCTGGGCCGCGGACGTACTCCGGCCCGGGCCATAGCGCAGACACCGCAAACCGGCCGAGCCATTGGCTCGCTGACGACCGTCTGATGATCGGTCAGCGGTCGGGGCCTTCAGCGGTCCGGCCAGTACCAGGGCGGCTCGTCGAGGATGCCCTGGCCGTCCAGCAACGTCCGGCCGTCCTCCTTGATCAGGTCGAGCACCCGGGCCGAGCCGTCCCGGAGCGCGCTGACCAGCGGCTGGGCGTGGGTGACGACGATGATCTGCGTCCGGGCCGAGGCGGTGACGATGAGGTCGGCCAGCGGCCCGATCAGCTCGGGGTGCAGGCTCGTCTCCGGCTCGTTCAGCACCAGCAGCGCGGGCGGCCGGGGTGTCAGCAGCGCGGCCACCCACAGCAGGTAGCGCAGCGTGCCGTCGGAGATTTCGGCGGCCCGCAGCGGCCGCTGCAGGCCGGGCTGGCGGAGGGTCAGCTCGAACCGGCCGCCGTGGGCGGTGACCTCGACGCGGCTGCCGGGAAAGGCGTTGCTGACCGCCTCGTCCATGGTGTCGTCGGTGCCGATCTCGCGGATCGTCTGCAGCGCGGCGGCCAGGTCCGCGCCGTCGTGGCTGAGCACCGGGGTCCGGGTGCCGACCTGGGCCGTCCGGGCCGGGGCCCGCTCGTCGGTCCGCAGGTGATCGTAGAACCGCCAGGACCGGATCTGCTCGCGCAGGACCAGCAGCTCCGGTGCCCGCTGCGGATCGGCGACCTCGCTCAGCATGCTGTCGAACGGCTTGAGGTAGTACGGCGGCCGGTCCCAGTCCCCATCGGCGGTCCGGATCCGCACCGCGCCGCTGGGACCCCGGTCGGCCAGCACCGCGGCCGGGCGCAGCACCGGGCCAGCCCACACCGCCTCGGCCTTGATCTCCGGGTCCGAGCCGAACATCGACTTCGACGGCGGCGGCACCCCCAGGTCGGCCGCGTACCCGAACTCGTCGCCGGCGAAGCCCAGCAGCAGCCGCCGCTCGGTCCCGCCCTGGACGAGCGGCCGTCCCCGGCCCCGCCGCATCGACCGGCCCGCATCCGGCGAGCCGGCCCACATCGCCGACTCCAGCCCGCCCTCCCGGGCCAGCGCCGCCACCGCGCCGTTGCGGGCCGAATCGGCCAGCAGCCGCAGCGCCCGGTACAGGCTGGACTTGCCGCTGCCGTTCGGCCCGGTCACCACGTTCAGCTGGTCCACCGCCAGCACCAGCCGGCGCAGCGACCGGTAGTTCTCCACCGCCAGTGCGCTGATCACCCTGGCAGGCTAACCAGCACGGCCGACAAACGGGTCTGCCGTCCTGCCGTCAGCTGATCCGGCGCGGGCACCGGGCATGAAACACCCCCGGTGCCCGCAGCCTGGAGCGGGCACCGGGGGTGGCTGAGGAAGTTACGGTTGGTTGGCCCCACCCGGGGTGGGGTTGTCGGACGTGGTGAAGTCGGTGCAGTTGCTGTCGGTGTCGGCGCCGTCCGGGGAGCGGATGGCGCTGGTGCCCGCGCCGGCCGCCGAGCCCGGTGCGGCCACGAAGCAGCCTTCCTGCCCGGTGCCGGACTTGCCCTGGTAGCCCTCGGCCAGCCAGGGATCGACCAGGCCGCCGTAGTTGAGGCTGTCGGAGGCGACGCCCTGGGCGTTGCGGACCACCATGCTGCCCGCGTTGGCCGACAGGGCCGGGCCGCCGAACCACTGGTCCGGGGCGGGCGGGCCCTGGTAACCGGCGGTCGTCACCGCGCCGTCGATCACCGCCGTGTTGATCGCGTGACCGCGGCCGAGCGGCTTGCTGAGCGTGATGCTGCTGTCCAGCGCCTGCACCGGCTCGTTGCTCGAGTGCGCGAACCGGGTGGCCGGGCTGAAGCTGATCCCGGTGCCGTGGTCGCTGAACGGCAGGTTGGCCGCGTGGTCGAACTTCAGCGGAGCGGCCAGGGTGAGGCCGGTGCCGCTGGCGCCGGCCGTGCCGACCGCGGTGACGGTGACGGTCTCGGTCTTCGATCCGATGTCGAGCCGGATCTTGTCCCCGGCCGTGATGCCGCCGGTCGAGGTGACCTTGAGGCTGGTCGCGCCCGCCGCGGCCGCCGCCGCCAGGTAGGACTGGCTGCCCGGCTGGCCGACCGCGGTCACGGTGGCGGTCTCGAACGTGCGGCCGTAGCCGAGCGCGATCTTCTGGCCCACCGTGAAGCCCGCCGTGCTGGTCACCGGCACGTTGGTCGAGCCGACCGGCACGGTGATCGGGCCGTCGGGGAGCGGCTGGAACAGCGGGGTGCTGAACCCCGCGGCCCCGATGATGGTCGCGTTGTGGCCGTTGCCGGACGAGTCCAGCGCGGTGGACCCGGAGGCCTCGTCGAACTTGTAGTCGGCGACGTCGCCCGCGCCCGCCTGGCCCGAAGCCAGGGTCGCCACCTCCGACGCGGACAGGGCCCGGTCGTAGATGTTGAAGTCGTCCACCGTCCCGTTCAGGTACGGGTCGGCACCGAACTGCGAGCGCCCGATCCAGTTCTGGTTGGTGTCACCCAGGCTGGACGGGTTGAGGGTCATGTTGGTGTTGGTGGCCACCGGCTGGCCGTTCACGTACAGGGTGCCGGTGGTGCCGGACAGGGTCACCGTGACCAGCGACCAGGTGTTCAGCGGCAGGGTGGTGGTGTCGTTGAGCTGCTGCTCGGCGCCGTTGCCACTGGTGGTGATGGCGTAGCGGAGCGGCCCGCCGCCCGCGCTCATGGTCAGGAACATGTAGTTGTTGGGGCCGGTCCCGAAGTCGAACAGCCGCGACCAGGCGGTGTTCTGCGACGGGTTGACCCAGGCCGAGACGGTGAAGTCGTGCAGCCCGTTGACGATGCCGTCCGGCAGCGCCACGTACTCGCCGTCGCCCGCCAGCTTGACCGCGTTGCCGATCTTGCCGGGCACCCGGGCCCCGGTGGCGCCCGAACTGGCGATGGAGGCGATGGTGCGGGTCTCGGCCGACGACCCGGTGCCGATCTGGACCTGCTGGCCGGGGGCCAGGCCCGAGGTGCTGCTGACGCTGACGGTTTTGTCGCCCGCCCGGGCCGGGGCGGCCAGCCCCGAGCTGGCCAGGCCGAGCAGGTAGTAGTGGTGGCTGGCCAGCTTGGTCCCGGCCGGAATGGTCACCGTCGAGAAGACGGGCTGCTGGGTCGGGTGCTCGGTCAGCGTCCAGTTGGACAGGTCGGCGGTGCTGCTGCCGGAGTTGTACAGCTCGATGAACGAGTTGGTCGGGTTGGTGCTGGTGCCGGTGCGGAACTCGTTGATCTTGATGGGGCTGACGTTGCGAACCGGCTCGGTGCTGGTCGCGCTCTGCCGCGCGTGGCTGGCCGAGCCGGTCCAGGTGGCGTTGGCGACCAGGTCGCCCTGGAACGGTACCGGCCCCGCGGTGACCTTGAACGTCGCGCTCACGCTGGCCCCGGGGGCCACCGAGGGATAGGTCTTCGAGCCGTCCCGGGTGCCGTCGACCACGGCGTTCCACTGCCTGCTGGGCCGGGAAATGGACAGCCGCACGTTGGTCGCGGCCGTGCTGGTGGTGTTGGTGTAGGTGACCGTGGACTCCTGGCTGGAGCCGGGGGCGAAGGTCTGCAGCCCCGGCGGCGTGGCCGTGGCCGAGGCCGGGGTCAGGCTCAGCGTCTGGACGGCGTACTTGGCCGCCACGATGTTGGCCTGCACCTGCTGGTCGGTGGCGTCGGTCGGGTACCCGGCCGTCATCACGCCTTCGTAGAAGGTGCCCTGGGAGCCGTTGCTGTTGTCGCCGCCGTTGCCCAGCACGATGCCGCCCTGCTTGCGCATGGGGTCGTAGCTGGAGTCGACCCGCGGGCCGGAGAACATGGTGGCCAGGGCGCCCTGCTGGGCGTCGCCGGCCTGGGATTCCCACTGGTGCGGCTCGCCCTTGGCCATCGCGGTCAGGAAGCGCGAGGTCTCGCTGGGCAGGTTGGGGCAGAGCTTGGACGTGCTGCCCGGGTTCACGCAGCCGACCAGGTTGTTCTCCTGGTCGGTCATGACCCACGGGCCGGGCGGCGGCCCGTGGTACCAGGCGGTGGCGTTACCGAAGTAGGACGTCTCCATGGTGCCGTTGCCGTCGTCGCGGCTGTCGATCTCGGCGTTGCCGTAGTCGAAGCAGCAGCCGTCGTTGTAGTGCTGGCCGTCGACGATCCAGTACATGCCTTCGGGCTGGTCACCGGTGGCGATGCCGTTGGTGTCGTCGTCGCGCAGGCCCATGCCCGGCTCGATGAACACGCCGTAGGCCTGGTGGCCGCCCACCGTCACCGGGGCCATGGTCGCGATCGGCAGGTTGTCGTACCCGCCCAGGGCCGGGCCGCTGAACCCGCCGTGCGGGGCCTGGGTGAGGTTGTTGCCGTGCCCGGACTGGTCGAAGACCTCGGTGATCAGGCAGGTGGTGTCGGCGCAGAACGCGTCCTGGGCCGCCGAGTCGGCGTACCCGCCCGCGTCCGGGGTCGGCCGCGCGCGGGGCCGGACCACGCCGATGTTCTTGGTGCGGTGGTCCGACAGGCGCATGACCTGGTACAGCGGGCCGTTGTAGGCGGCGTACAGCGCCCGGGTCGTGCTGTGCGCGGCCACGCAGGGCGTGCCGCCGGCGGCGTAGATGTCACAGGGCCCCTGCGGCCGGGCCGGGGCCTTGGGCTGCGGTGCGGTCTTCGCGGTGACCTGGGCCGCCTGGGCCTGGGTGGTCTGCGCGGCCTGGGCCACCTGCGGTGCCGTCGCGGTCGTCAGCGCGAGGCTCACCGGCAGGAGGGCCACGGCCGCCCCTGCCACCAGGGTCTTGAAGCGCCGGCGCCGGATGAAGGGTCTGAACATGGGGGATCAGCTCCAATGCTGACTCAGCTGCGCCAACCGAACCGGCCCAGCCGAACAACGCTGCCTGAGCAGTGCTGATCGAACTTGGTCACCAAATCACCCGAGCAAACCTATGCTCAGAAATTGTTAGCGCTCACATCCCTGAAACCTAAACACGAGTGTCCACAACTAAACGTTAAGAGTCAAGGCCAGGAGTACGGCTCGCCGGGCCACCGGCTCGGTCAGACCTGGGCGTGCAGGTCAAGGACGGCAGCGGCGAACTCGTCCGGCCGTTCCTGGGGCAGGTTGTGGCCGGCCTCGACCGTGCGCAATTCGACCAGGTTGCTGAAGTGGCGCTCGTGCTCGGCCCGCGGCTTGGGCGCGTGCAGGTAGTCGTCGGTGGGGTCGAGGACCACGGTCGGCACGGTGATGCGCGGCTGGGCCGCGATCGCCTGCTCGGTCGCCTGGTAGGCAGGGTCCCCGGCGACCAGCCCGAAGCGGTGCCGGTAGGAGTGGACCACCACGTCGACGAAGTCGGGATTATCAAATGAAGGTTGGGTGGCGGAGAACTCCGCATCGCTGAAGTCCCAGGTCGGCGACCACTCCCGCCACAGCAGCCGGGCGTACTCGGCCCGGTTCGCGGCCAGCCCGGCCCGCCCCCGCTCGCCGTGCAGGTAGTACTGGTACCAGAGCCGCCGCTCGGCCTCGGGCGGGCCGGGCTGCCCCGCCGCCGGGATGTCCTGCACGTTGTAACCCCAGGCGGTCACCAGCCCGGACACCCGCTCCGGCCACAACATGCTGACCAGGCAGGCCGCGCGCCCGCCCCAGTCGAACCCGGCCACGATGGGCGCCGCCAGCCCCAGCGCGCCGATCAGTTCCCGCAGGTCGTGGGCCAGCGCCGCCTGCTGCCCGGACCGGACCGTGGCCGCGCTGACGAAACGCGTGCCGCCGTAACCACGCAGATAGGGCACGACCACGTCGGCCCCCGCGTCGGCCAGCGCCGGCGCGACCCGGTCGTAGCAGCGGGCGTCCTGCGGAAAGCCGTGCAGCAGCACCACCGGCCAGCCGCCGCCGGCCCGTGCCGCTCGAACGCCACGTCGAGGACTCCCGCCCGCACCACACCCGACTCGGCCATGAGGCTCATCGTCCCGCTAGCCCGTCGATCATCAGGCCGAGGGTGAAGCCGAAACGGTCGTCGCTGGTCCCGGCGGTCAGTTCGGCCGCGTAGCGCTTGGTCTGCGGGAAGCTGTCGGGCAGGGCCGCGAACCGGCGCAGCATCTCGTCGCGGCCGACCACCCAGTCGTCGTCACGGTGGCTGAGCCGGTGGCTGACCAGGGCGAGTTCGAGGGTGTAGGCGTTGACGTACAGCGTCAGCGAGTCGATCGCCCAGGCGGCGGCCTGCGGGTCCAGGCCCCCGGCCAGCAGGATGGCCAGCATGCCCTCGCTGACCCGGATGATGTCCAGGTTGGTGGGGGCGGCCGCGAAGGCGGCCCGGGAGATGCCGGGGTAGCGCAGGTACTGGTCGCGCAGCTGAGCGCACACGCTGGCGATCTGCTCCCGCCAGCGGTCCGGATCCGGTTCGGGCAGCTCGATCTCGGCGCACAGCCGCCCGATGAGCAGTTCGTCCAGGTCCTCCTTGTTGACCACGTGCGCGTACAGCGAGGACGGGCCGGTCTCCAGCGCGGTGGCCAGCCGTCGCATGGTCAGCGCCTCGTAGCCTTCGCGTTCCACGATGCCGAACGCGGTGCCGATGATGGCCTCGACCGTGATCGGCTTCTTGGTCCCCCCGGACGGGCCGCGCCGGACGGCCGGGGGACCGGTATCGATGCCGAGCCGCGCGGCCCGCCGCTCCCGCGGAGTCGGTGACATGCCCCCATCCTAGCCAACGAATCGAACGCCGTTCGGTGGCTCTGAACGCCGTTCGTCCCGGTCACCGCGCCGTGGCGCCGGGCCAGTCCACCCATCGGGTCCGGATGGTGACGCCGCCCCGCGGCCGTCCGCCGGCCAGGGCCGCGGTCCGGATGCAGAAGTGCGTCCACATGTTCAGCTGGATCTCCTTGGCCAGCCGCAACTTGTTGTACAGCAGGTTGGACAGCCGGTCGCCGGCCCGGGCCCACGACTCGATCTCGAAGCACAGGGTCTGGCCCTGGCGGGTCGCCCGGAACTCGATCTCGCCCGCCTCCAGGTGGCCTTGCAGGGTGCCGAGCCGGAACGAACCCGGTTCGCGCTTCACCACCCGCACCGGGCCGTCCCAGGGGCCGGGCATGCGGACGACGAACTCGTCGCCGTAGCTGACCTGGCCTTCACCGTCCTGGCCGCGGGTCTTGCGGAAGACGGCCACCGCGGGCGTGACCTGGTTCAGCCGCGCGGCCACCCGGTCGATCAGGACCGCGGGGTCCATGTCGCTGCCGGCGATGTCCACGGCGTAGGTGCGGTGCAGCAGCGGGCCGACGCCCACGCTGGCGGGCTGGCGGTTGTCCCCAGTCTGGCTGCTTTCGTCGGCGGGGTCGGGCAGGTCTTCCCGGCTCCCGGTCACTTCGGACCGGTGCAGCGGTGTGGTCCGCCACATGTACTGCCAGGAAACCACCGCGATCCCGGCGGGCCAGCTCAGCACGGTCCGGGCCTGGATGGAACGGCTCGTTGACGACATGACTAAATCGTGCCACGCGGGGAAGCCGTCCCAGGTCGACGGGGTCACACGGAGGGAAACCAGATGACGGTGACGGAAGCGGTGCAGCGCACCGGCCTGCGCAGCAGCTATCTGCATGCCACGTCGCTGGCCACCATCGGGCTGTGCATCGGGCTGTGGATCCGGGCCAAAACGGTCGACCAGGACGAACGCGGCAACGCCGAGCGCCGCGCGCTGTTCGTCGGGCTCTGGCCGCCCATGTTCTGGCTGATCGGCGACTCGGTGCAGGACGCCGAGTAGTGCGGGAGTGGCTGCTCGGCCCGGTCGACGAGGCCGCGGCCCTGGACAGCCTGGACGATCGGGGTCTCAACTACGATCCGGCCCGGGCTCCGGAGGACGGCCGCCCCGAGGGCCGCTGGCACGTGGACAGCGTGGCCGCGGTGATCGGCCACGAGCCGCCGGGCGACCCGGTCGCCGGCGGTCCCTGGGAGACCGCAAAGCAGCTGGTCAGCCACTACGAGTTCGCCGACGCCCGGATTCTGCGCGCGGTGTACCGCGGCGGCGGGGAGCTGCTCGGCCGCACCATGCTGCTGGAGGGACGGTTCCTGATCCTGCGCTTCTACCTGGGCGTGCGGATCACCGGGGTGCTCGATGAGACCCGGGACACCAGCGTCGGCCGCGAGCGGGTCTGGGGCTGGTGCTATCAGACCCTGCGGGGCCATCTGGAGCAGGGCCGCCTGACCTACGAGGTGATCAAGAACGTCGGTACCGGGCAGATCGCGTTCCGCGTGACCGGCTACTCGCGCCGCTCCCGGATCGCCAACCCCGTCGTCCGCTGGGGCTTCCGGATCTTCGGGCACTGGATGCAGCATCGCTTCTACCGCAACGTCCAGACCCGGCTGCGTGACCTGGTGCAGGCGGCCCAGCGAGGTGACGAACCGCCTACCCCTGCGGTGCGGCCGGACGGCCTGGTCCTGGCCCCGTCCGGCGTCACCCCCCGCTGGGGCGAACATCTGGCCATCGGCCTCCTGGACCCCGGCGCCTGAGGCCTGACCGCCGCTCACGACCGCAGGCCGTGCCCGGCGACGGTCCCGACGGTCAGGCCGCGGCCGGAACAGCTGGCCAGCAGCGCTGGCACCGCCGTCCGGGCCGCCCGGGCGCTGCCCGGCCGTGCGTACCGGTCGGAGTCGTGCAGCAGGACGGTGCCGCCGCCGTCCAGGGTTCGTAGCAGCGCCGCGAAGACGGATGCTGGTGTGGCCCCGCGTTCCCACTCCCACCCGCAGGATGTCCACAGCAGCGGCCGGAGTCCCAGCCGCTGCGCGGCGGCCGCCGCACCGCCGGGCAGGATTCCGTAGGGAGGGCGGAACCAGGCCGGGACCTGCCCGGTGATCCCGGCCACCGTGTCGCGGGCCCGGGCCAGATCGCGGTCGACCGTCGCGGGACGGCCGAAGGCCAGCGCGCGGTGCCCCCAGCCGTGGATGGCGATCTCGTGCCCGGCCGCCGCCACCTCGCGGGCCAGCCCGGGTGCGGCCGCGGCCATCGACCCGAGCATGAAGAACGTCGCCCGCACGTTCCACTCGGCCAGCACGTCCAGGACCGCCGGGGTGCTGGCCGGATCGGGGCCGTCGTCGAAGGTGAGCGCGACGTGCCCGGGGTCGCCGAAGCCGGACAGGCCCGGGAACAGCCGGTAGCGGACGGGCGCGCTGGCCGCGTTCCCGGCCCTCCGGCGCGCGAGGGCGCTCGCGGTGACCACGGCGCAGCTGGCCAGCAGCGTCACCGGTTCAGCTCCAGGTACAAGGGGCCGGCCGGGCGGAGGGTGAGGCCCGCGCGGGGGCGCATGGTCCCGGCGGTGAAGCGCAGATCGTTCCCGGCCAGCACCTCCAGGACCGTGCTCAGCACCAACTGGGCGTACGACCGTCCCAGGCAGGTGCGCTCGCCGGCGGCGAACGGTATGAAACTCCAGGCTTCGGCACCGTCCGCGAAGCGCTCGGGCCGGAAGCTCAGTGGCTCGGCCCAGAGCCGCGGATCGCGATGGGTCAGATAGGGGCTGTACAGCACCAGGGTTCCGCGCCGGATGCGGTGCCCGCCGAACTCGGCATCGGCCGTGCAGCGTCGGCTGCCCACCCAGCCTGCCGGGTACAGCCGCAGGACTTCGTTGATCACGGCCGCGTGGCCGTTGGCGGCCAGTAGTTCCGGCTGCTGGGCCACGTGGCCCAGCAGCCAGGCCAGCGTGTGCGCCGTGGTGTCGTAACCGGCGCTCAGCGCGACCCGCAGTTCCTCCGGCCCGTTGGGCAGCGCCCGGAAGGCCGCCGTCAGCGTCCCGGCCGGGGCGTGCCTGATGCAGTCCCGCATGGCCGCGTTCATCCGGCGGAACAGCACCGGCCGCCGCAGGAACGGGGCGGGCAGCGCCCGGTCCAGCGGGTCGAGGAAGCTGGCCAGCAGCCCCGGCCGGACCCGGCCACCGAGCAACGTGGCCTCGAGGATCTCGCGCATCAGGGCGGCCGACCACGCCACCGCGTCGAAGGGCCCCGAGGGCAGGCTCCGGGCCACCACGTCCGCGATCTGGCCGGTCAGAGCGCGGACGGAGCCGTGTGAGAACGCCGGGTTGAGCTCCCGGCGGCGCCGCCGGTGTTCGGGTGAGTCGAGCTGGACGACGCCGGTGTTCAGGTAGGGGGACAGGTCGCTCATGCTGCCCCGGCTGCGGAACGTTCTGATGTCGCTGAGCACGAAGCGGTTCCAGCCCGGCGAGTACCCCAGCACGGCCGGCCGCCACAGTCGCAGCCTGAACACCGGTCCCAGCTGGGCGCCCTCCTCGATCAGGGCCAGCGGGTCACAGCCCCAGCGGCTGATATGACCGACGCCGTACGCGGTGCGAGGCTCCGGCAGGGTCATGAGCGGGCCTCGGTCACGGGTAGCGCCGCCCTTTCCAGTGCGGATTCCCCCGCAACGACCGGGCCACGATGGGCACCGCGGCAATGGGCGACAGCGGCGTCAGCACGGCCTGCCCGACCGCCCGCCGCTCGGTCTTGATCTCGACCAGGACCCGTTCGGCCACGCCCAGCACCAGCGGGACCAGCCACGCCCGCCGCCGCGGCGCCAGCACCCAGGGCAGGGTGTACACCACCAGGTGCCATCCGGCCCCGAGCGCGAGGCGGGTCCGTGAGCCACCGGTCACCGGCAGCAGGCCGCGTGACATTCCGGCCCGGACCTCGCGGTAGCCGCGGTACATCCGCGTCGCCACCTGCTGGCCGCCCAGGGCCAGGCCCAGCTTGAGCCCGGCCTTCCGCGTCCGCCTGGCCATCGCCACGTCTTCGGTGATCTCACCGCGGACGGCGGCGAAACCGCCGAGGTGGTCGTAGGCCGGCCGGGTGAACACCAGCAGCGCGCCACTGGCCGTCGCGGCCTGGGGCACGTCGGCCGACAGCAGCCAGAAGGGCAGGAAACACAGCAGGACGTCGTCGATCAGCGGCGTGATGAGGTGCTCACCCAGCGAGCAGGTGATCTGCCGGGCGAAGACCGAGAAGACGTCCGCGCGCTGGGCCT
This sequence comes from uncultured Actinomycetes bacterium, assembly GCA_963828445.1. Classification (GTDB taxonomy): domain Bacteria; phylum Actinomycetota; class Actinomycetes; order Streptosporangiales; family Streptosporangiaceae; genus Bog-532. Next base: position 353,891 of record CAWHFP010000003.1, on the reverse strand, counting down.
GCATCTCCGCGATGGCGGCATCGATGGCGCCCTCGGCCAGCAGCACATCGGCGTCGCAGAAGACCAGCAGGGGTCCGGCGGCCCTGCTGGCCAGCTGGTGGCAGGCCCAGCTCTTGCCGACCCAGCCGGGCGGGGCCGGAACACCGTCAATGACCCGGGCGCGGGGATGCCCGGAAAGCAGCGACCGGGCCAGCGTCCCGGTGCCGTCGGTGGACTCGTCGTCGAGCAGGATGATCTCGTCGGTCTCCTGCGCCAGCATCGCCGGGACCGAGGCGGCCAGCCGGGTGGCTTCGTCGCGCATCGGCACGAGCAGCGAGACGGCCGGCCGCGCGCCGCCAGCCGGCCGGCGGCGCAAAACCGGAAACCGGATCATATTGAAGGTCAGTACGCCGAGTTTCAGCACCAGAAAGGCCGTCACGATGCGGCGCCACCCAGCGGCACTCCACGGCAATGAACCCATGAGCGGTACTGCCGCCTGAACGCCATTCCAAACCGTTACGGGAGGCTGGCTCCGGGGAAGCCGCGCACCGGGTGCAGTTCCGCGGTGAAGATGCCGGCCCGGACGCCGGGATCGTCGTCCATGAGACGGCGGGTGGTGCCGAGATCGGCGTTGAACACGCCGTAGCCGGCGGTGTCGGTGTCGTCGGCCACCGGCAGCACCACCGACAGCAGCCCCGCCTCGACCAGGGCCATGTTGCGCCGCCCGTGCTCCCAGATGAGGTCGTCGCAGGCGGGGCGGGCGAACGCCGCGGTCGTCCGCAGCACCACCACGGTGTAGGGCTTGGTGCCGGTCAGCCGGGACCGCATGGTTTCGTCGGTGACGACCGGGAGCGCGTTCCCGAGCGCGACCCCGCTGAACGGCTGACCGGCCGCCTTGGCGAAGCCGGCCAGGCTCCAGCCCGACCCGACCGCGGCCCGCATCCCTTCCCAGCCGTCCCCGTGCCGGTCCAGGTGCCGGTGGGTCAGCACGACCCGGGTCCGCCCGGGACTGACCTCGGTGAAGGTGATCTCCACCTCGCTGGTGCGCGCGGGGTCGGTCTCGATCTGCCACTGCAGGTTGATGTCCCAGCTGAAGCAGACCCGGGCCGGCGGCTCGTAGGCCAGGACCCGGGCCCACCGGCACTCGCTGCCGTCGGTGCCGCGGTCGATGATGTGGCCGCCGACGTAGGGCTCGAAGACCATCTCGGCCAGGGGTGCCCGCAGGATGTGGTGGCCCTCGTCCCACCAGGTGCCGATGCCCTCGGTGAAGACGCGGAACGCGTGCTCGGGGCTGGCTTCGACGTCGATGTCGGTGCTGACCGAGGTGGAAGCGGGCGGCGTGGTCATGAGTCTCCCCGTTCGGCGGCGCGGCGGAAGTTATCCAGCGAGCGGTTCCAGAAACTGTCGAAGTAGCTGCGCAGCAGGGCCAGCGCGTCGGGATCGACCGTGTAGACGCGCCGGGTCCCGGCCGGTGTGTCACCGACCAGCCCGGCGGCCTTCATCACCTGCAGGTGCTGGGAGACCGCCGACCGGGTCACGGGCAGGTCCTGGGCGAGTTCGGTGGCGGTGGCCGGCGCCACCACCAGCCGCTCCAGGATCGTGACCCGCATCGGCTCTCCGAGCACCGTGATCAATTCCCTTGCGTTAGTCGCCACTTTCGCAAGCTACCACTGTCACTTGGCCGCTGTCCAGAGCCGGTGCTCGCTCAGGCCAGGACCGTGCCCGGGAAATGATCGAAGATCAGGTTGGTCTCGGTGGTGGCCACGTCGCGGGAGGCGCTCACGTTCTTGACCACGAAGTCGCGCAGGTCGTCCGATGACCGGGCGGCCACGTGGATCTGGAAGTCGTTGACCCCGGCCAGGAAGTACACGTTGAGCACGCCGGGCAGGGCGGCGAACCGCTGCGCGAACGAGCCGATGCGGGCCCGCGCGTGGGCCTGCAGGCGCACCGACACGATGGCCTGCAGCGGCCGGCCGAGCGCCTCGGGCGCCAGTTCGGCCCGGAAGCCCCGGATGACGCCGGCGTCCTGGAGCCGCCGCACCCGCATCAGGCAGGTGGACGGGGCCACCCCCACCTGAGCGGCCAGCACGTTGTTGGGGGTACGGGCGTCGGCGGCCAGGATGCGCAGGATCTTGTGGTCGGCCTCGTCCAGCTTGACGTCCGCGCGTACCCGGGGGCGAACCCGCTTCGCCGGAGCCGTGTCATCGACCTTCATTTTAAAATTCTGACACATGTTCGGGACTAAATTACGAACCAGGTTCGATTATCAGTGACATCACCCGAATCGGGCAGCGATCCTGGCCGGGAGCGCAACTGGAGGAATCATGCGGATCGGTATTCCGGCCGAGGTCAAGAACCACGAGTACCGGGTGGCCATCACCCCGGCCGGGGTCACGGAGCTCGTGCTCAACGGGCACGACGTCTTCATCCAGGCCGGAGCCGGCCTCGGCTCGTCGATCACCGACGCCGAGTACCAGGCGGCCGGCGCGCAGACCCTCCCCACCGCCGACGACGTGTGGGCCACCGGTGACCTGATCCTCAAGGTCAAGGAGCCCATCGCCGAGGAGTACGACCGGATGCGGCCGGGCCAGGTGCTGTTCACCTACCTCCACCTGGCCGCCGACAAGCGGCTCACCGAGGAACTCCTGGCCCGCCAGGTCACCGGGATCGCCTACGAGACCGTGCAGAGCCCGGACGGGGCGCTGCCCCTGCTGGCGCCGATGTCGGAGGTGGCCGGCGGCTGGCCCCCCAGGTGGGCGCGGCCACCTTGATGAAGGCCCAGGGCGGCCGCGGGGTGCTGATGGGCGGCGTGCCCGGAGTGCACCCGGCCAAGGTCGTCGTGATCGGCGCGGGCGTCTCCGGCCTGAACGCCGCCACCATCGCGGCCGGCATGCAGGCCGAGGTGCAGCTGCTCGACCTCAACATCGACCGCCTGCGGACCGTCGACCGGATCTACCGCGGCCAGGTGCAGACCGTGGCCAGCAACACCTACGAGATCGAGCGGGCCGTACTCGACGCCGACCTGGTCATCGGGGCCGTGCTGATCCCCGGGGCCAAGGCGCCGACCCTGGTCACCAACGAGCTGGTGGCCCGCATGAAGCCCGGCTCGGTCCTGGTCGACATCTCGATCGACCAGGGCGGCTGCTTCCAGGACTCCCACCCGACCACGCACGCCGACCCGACCTACCCGGTCCACAACTCCGTCTTCTACTGCGTGGCCAACATGCCCGGCGCGGTGCCCAACACCTCGACCCACGCCCTCACCAACGTGACCCTGCCCTACGCGGTCGCGCTGGCCAACCAGGGCTGGCACCAGGCCTGCACCGACGACCCCAGCCTCGCCCTGGGCATCAACACCCACGCCGGGCACCTGGTCAACGCGGCCGTGGCCGAGGCGACCGGCCTGGACTCCGTCCCCCTCGACGGGGTACTGGCCAGCCGCTAGCGGCCCACGCCAGGCCGCTACAGTGTCGACGCGAAGACGTTCCCAGTTCATACGCCGTTCACTTTTTAGTCGGCGGTATGTTCGCCTGGTCTGCGTAGCTTCCGTTCTGGACGGGATTTCTTGCCCCCTGTCCATCGTTGTCATTAACGGCAGCTTTCTCGCAGATGAATGGGATCGCCCGTGTCCGACACCCGGACCCCAGCCCTGACCGGACCCGCCGGCGAATCATCGATGGGGGGCCTGCGCAAGCGGGCCCTGCTGGTCTCCGGAATGGGCTTCTTCACCGACGCCTATGACCTGTTCGTGATCGGCATCGTGTCCACGCTGCTGAAATCCGAATGGCACCTGGACACCCGCCAGCTCGCGGTGCTCAACGCGGTCATGCTCGGGGCCGCCTTCCTCGGCGCGCTGGTCTTCGGCCGGATCGCCGACAAGATCGGGCGCACCCGGGTCTACTGGATGTCGGCCGCGCTGATGGTCGTCGCGGCCGTCGGATCGGCGCTGGCCCCGTCCCTGACCGTGCTGATCGCGTTCCGGTTCCTGCTCGGGTTCGGCGTGGGCGGCGACTACCCGGTCAGCGCGGTGCTGATGAGCGAGTACGCCGACCACCGCAACCGCGGCCGGATGGTCGCGCTGGTCTTCTCGGCCCAGGCCGTCGGCCTGGTGGTCGGGCCGCTGATCGCGCTGACCCTGCTGGGTGGCGGGGCCGGGCCCGCCGCGACCTGGCGCATCCTGCTCGGCCTGGGCGCCATTCCCGCCGCCGCCGCGGTCTGGCTGCGCCGCAAGATGCCCGAACCACCCCGCTACCAGGCCAGGGCGGCCAGCTCGACCCCGCCCGGCGCGCGGGTGGCGGCTCCGGCCAGCGGTCTGCGGGCCTTCCTGGCCAGCCGCCGGTTGCTGGTCCTGCTGGCCGGGACGGCGGGCTGCTGGTTCCTGCTCGACTACGCCTACTACGGCAACACGATCTCGACCCCGCAGATCATCGGCCTCATCAAGCCGAACGCCTCCCAGACGACCACCATCGCCATCCAGCTCGCGATCTTCGTCGTCGCCGCCGTGCCGGGCTACGTGCTGGCCATCGCGAAGATGGACCGGTTCGGGCACCGCCGGCTCCAGCTGGTGGGATTCGTGCTGATGGGGGTCTGCTTCGCCGTGATCGGGCTGGTCCCCGGGATGACCACCACGGTCGCCCCGTTCCTGCTGGTCTACGGGATCAGCTATTTCTTCACCGAGTTCGGGCCCAACGTCACGACCTTTGTCCTGCCGGGGGAGCTGTTCTCCACCCGGGTCCGCGCCACCGGTCACGGCATCTCGGCCGGAGTCGGCAAGCTCGGCGCGTTCATCGGCGTGTTCCTGTTCCCGGTCCTGCAGAGCTCCCTCGGGCTGCGCGGCACCCTGCTGCTCACGGCCGGGGTGTCCGCTCTCGGCGCGCTGCTCACGCTGGTCCTGCCCGAGCCGCCGGCCGCAGCCTGGAGGAGATCTCCGGCGAGGACGCGGTCATCGCCGCCGCCGAGCAGGCGATCCGCGGGGCCGCCGAGCCGACCGCGGCCTGAGGCAGGCCGCCGCTACCGGAGATTGGTGAGGGCGTCGGCCGTGACCCGGCTGGCGGCCAGGTTCAGGAAGCCGCCCGCCCGCTGGAAGACCCGGCCCACGCTGTCGTCGGCCAGCCACTGCTCGTAGGCCTGGTAGCGGGTCATGACCCACGGCTGCATGTGGGCGGGCAGTTCTGACAGCGGCGGTTCGGGCCGGTGGGCCCAGCGCCAGGCGGCGGTCACCGCCACCCCGTTGTCCACGCTGGCGGGCGGCTCAATGAAGCGGCGCTGCTCATCCGCGCTCATCTGGTTGCGCACGAACCGCAGCCCGGCCAGCGTGCCTTCGATCATCGGCTGCTGAGCTGGCTGGTGGGCGTCGAGGACGGCGTCGTAGAGGTCCATGTACTGGCGGATCAGCCGGGCGTCGATGATGGTGGTCCACCACACCGCCTCGGCGACCGCGCTGAACGCGGCCGCCGGGTCCGCGGGCCGGTCGAGGTCCAGCTGCTCGATCACGTCCTGCATGCCGGTCAGGGACCATTCCAGCGCGCGCTCTTCGGCGACCGCGTCGGTCAGGTGGTCATGGTTCCAGCCGACCCGGCAGCCCGGCGAGCAGAACCGGGCGTGCTCCCGGCGCGGCGTGAACACCGTCCCGCACTGCGCACACCGCCGGTTTGTCATTAGGCAACCTTACCTGGCCCCCGTCGCCGGTCCCGGGCGGTGCCGGTGAACATGGCTAACCAACCTGGCCGGCCAGGAGAGCGTTGAGCTCGCCGATGACCTGCGCGTTGTCCTGGTAGTGGATCGCGTGCAGTCCCGCCCGGCGGGCACCCTCGACCCGGACCTCGGTGTCGTCGACGAACACCGCTTCCGGCGGGGCCACCTCCAGCTGGGCGCAGGCCAGGGCGTAGATCTTCGGGTCAGGTTTGCTGATCCCCGCTTCGTGCGAGTAGATCAGCACGTCGACCAGATCGCCGAAACCGTACGCGGTCTGCTCCCGTTCGCGGGCCCCGACCAAACTGTTGCTGATGATCCCGGTCTTGTAGCGCGGCCGCAGGCGGCGGAGATACTCGATCAGTTCGGTGTTCGGAGTGCCCAGGTACTCGCGCCAGATGTCGGCCATCAACCCCGCGACCTGCCCGTCGTCCAGCCCGAGACGATCCCGGAGGACCCGGTTCACGTCGGCCTCGGTCACGATGCCTACTTCGCCCCCGGCCCAGATGTCGGCCAGTCGCTGGCCCAGCGTCCCCGCCGGCAGCCCGAGCCGGTCCTCCCACCGCGGGACGACTCCGAGATCCGGCGTGATCTCCAAAACCCCGCCGATGTCGAACAACACCGCGCGGACCACCATGACCGATCGGGCCTCCAACGCTTCGATCTGCTGGTTCGCCGGTGGGTGCGGTCACCGGGCCAGAGCGAGCCGCACCCACCGTCACACGGGTCAGGGGATGTAGTACATGGGGTTGGGCAGCTTGACCTGGTGGCCGGCGTCGCCGCCGAGCAGGTCGCTGTACTGGTCGCCGAAGTCGGCCACGATCGAGTAGCCCTCGCTGGAGATGTGCTTGCGGGTGCCGGACTTGTACTCGATGGTGGTGCAGGACGACGGGTTGGCGCAGTGCAGGTAGGACGGGGCCGTGGCCGGCTTGAGGAACAGGTGCCCGTCCGGCGGGGCCGCGTAGCCCGCGCTGGTCAGGTCCTTGATCGTGGCCGCGGTCTGGGACTCCGGCCGCCCGGTGATGTAGAACACCGCGTACCCGTGGCTGGCGGCGAAGCTGACCAGTTGCGGCATGTAGAACACGGCCGGGAAGGCCGCCGCGTTGACCCAGATCGCGTTGGACGCCGAGGTGTAGCCGAACTGCTCGGCCAGCGTGTAGTCGTAGGTGTTGAGCAGGGTGTCGTCGATGTCGAACACCACCGCCGGCTTGCCGTGACCGTGCGGGCGGTAGGTGGCCCAAGCCAGGTAGTTCTCGGCGTTGGCCACGATCTGCTTCATCTGCTTGGCGTAGTTGCTGGTGCTGGACGGGACCGTCACCGTCCCCACCACCGGGAAGGTGGCGCTGGCCGAGCCGTAGTAGTGCTCGACCTGGTCTTCGAGCACGTTCACGTTCAGCTCGGTGTTGCCGTTGACCGGGGTGTAGGCGTCCTCGGCCTTGACCTTGGCCGCCTGCTGCTCGATCGACGGCGGCTGATGCCCGGTGGTCGCCCCGGCCACGCTCAGCGACCCGAACGCCAGCCCGGCCGCGGCGATCACCGACCCGGCCGCCACCGGCAGCCAGCGATGGAACTGGCCACGCTCGCGCGCTGAACCCTCAGTGGGGGATGTGGTCACGGGTCCTCCCGACGTGCTCCGATGCTGTTGGTTATCGGGGGACTGTGGCACAGAAACCACATTGAGGACAAGCTTCGCCCAGTTCAGTCCCGGCTTGACGGGCGGCCCCGGCTTTGACTGAATGTTTAGTCAATACAGTTCGCCCCCGGCGAGCCCGTCCAGAAGGAGCCCGACCGTGACCGACGCCCCGCCCGTCATCGACACCGCCTTTCTCGCCGCCGCGGCCGCCGCCGGCCTTGAGGACTGGGGGCCGCTCGCGGAAGCAACCGAGGAGGGCACCCCGATGTCCACCCGCGGCCTGACCATCTGGTCGGCCCCGGACTCCTCCGGCGCCGAAGCCGGTATCTGGGAGTGCACGGCCGGCCCCTCCTACTGGACGCAGGAGCAGACCGAGGTCATCTACATCCTGTCCGGCTCGCTGACCGTCACCCCCGACGGCGGCCAGCCCGACCACCCTCGGCCCCGGTGACGTGGCGGTCTTCCCGCGCGGCTGGCGCGGCCCCTGGGAACTCCACGAGACCGTGCGCAAGGTCTACGTGCTTTTCTGAGCCCATGGAAAAGCTTGCTGACCGTTCGCTCACCGCGGCCATGGTGACCGGCCACCATCACGATGCCCTGCCCAGCCGGGCCCGCGTCGTGATCGTGGGCGGCGGGATCGTCGGGGCCAGCGTGGCCGCGCACCTGGCCGCCGAGGGCGAGCGTGACGTCCTGGTCCTGGAGGCCAACCGGTTCGGCAGCGGCACCTCCTGGCACGCCGCGGGCCTGGTCACCGGGGCCCGCGCCACCGGCGCGCTGACCAAGCTGGCCGGCTACGGCCTGGGGGTGTACGGGGGACTGCAGGAGCGGACCGGGATCGACGTCAACTTCGCCCGGTCCGGGTCGGTCTCGCTGGCCCGTACCCCCGGCCGGGTCGACGAGCTCGCCTACGCCCGCGACGTCGCCCGCCAGCACGACGTCGAGACCGAGGCGCTCACCGGGCAGCGCTTCGCGCAGCTGTGGCCGCTGGCCACCTGGGACGGCGTCGCGGGCGCCCTGCACTTTCCCGGCGACGGCAGCGTCAACCCGGGCTACGCCGCGATCGCGTTCGCCAAGCTGGCCGCCGACGGGGGAGTGGCCCTGCGCGAGAACGTCCGCATGCTGGACGTGCTCACCGCCGGCGGCCGGGTGACCGGGGTCCGGACCAGCCAGGGCGACGTCGCCGCCGAAGTGGTCGTGCTGGCGGGCGGCCTGTGGACCCGGGACCTGGCCGCGGCCGCGGGCGCGCACGTACCCCTGTACGCGGCCGAGCACGTGCACGTCCGGACCAACCCGATCGCGGGGGTGGGCCCGTCCTTCCCGGTGCTGCGCGACCTCGATCACAGCTACTACCTCCGGCACGAGCTCGGGCGGCTGCTGGTCGGCGCGTTCGAGCCCGACGGCATCCCGCGCGGCACGGCGGGGATCCCGAACGGTGGCTTCGCCGAGTTCCCCGCCAACTGGGACCACTTCGCGCCCGTCCGCGGGCACGCCGAGCGCACCGTGCCCGCCATCGCCGCGGCGGGCTTTGACCGGTTCCTCAACGCCCCCGAGAGCTTCACCCCCGACGCCAACTTCGCCCTGGGCGAGACCAACGAGGTCGAAGGCCTGTTCGTGGCGGCCGGGATGAATTCCCAGGGCATCATCTTCGCGCCCGCCGTGGGCCGCGAGCTGGCGGCCTGGATCCTGTCCGGGGTGCCGCAGTTCGACGCCAGCGGGCTCGACGTGCGCCGGTTCGCCCGGGTCCAGTCCAACCGAAGGTTCCTGCACGACCGGACCCGCGAGGGGCTGGGCCGGCTGTACGCGATGCACTGGCCCCAGCTGCAGCTGACCACCGGCCGCAACGTGCGCCGCTCCCCGCTGCACTCGCGGCTGGCCGGGCTCGGGGCGTCGTTCGGCGAGCTGAACGGCTGGGAACGGGCCAACTGGTTCGAGGAACCCGGGACCGCCCCGGTCCGCGAGTACAGCTACCGCCGCCCCGGCTGGTTCGGGCGCGTCGCCGGCGAGCACCGCGCCGCCCGCGAGGGCGTGGTCATCTTCGACCTCAGCTCGTTCGCGAAGTTCGAGGTGGCCGGGCCCGAGGCCCGGCCCGTGCTCGAGCGCACGTTCACCGCCGGCCTGGACACCCCGGTCGGCAAGGCCGTCTACACGCTGGCCCTCAACCCCGCGGGCGGGATCGAGCTCGACGGCACGGTGACCCGGCTGGCCGCCGACCGGTTCCTGGTCGTCACCCCGGCCGCGCGCCCAGGACAAGACGCTGTCGATCCTGCGCCGCGCGGCCGCCGGGCACGCCGCCGCCGTGTTCGACGCGACCGCGGCCATGGCCACCATCGCCGTCATGGGCCCCCGTTCGCGCGAGCTCATGCAGCGGGTGTCACCGGCCGACTGGTCGGACCGGGCCCAGCCCTACACCTACGGCCGCACCGTCGAGGTCGCCGACGGCTACGCGTTCACGCTGCGGGTCAGCTTCGTGGGCGAGCTCGGCTACGAGCTGTACCCCACCGCCGACCTGGCCGTGAACGTGTTCGACGCCCTGTGGGCGGCCGGCCAGGACCTGGGCCTGCGCCTGGCCGGGTACTTCGCCCTCGACTCGCTGCGCAGCGAGAAGGGCTTCCGCCATCTCGGCCACGACATCGGCCCGGCCGACGACCCGACCTCGGCCGGGCTGCGCTTCACCCTCGGCCGGGACAAGCCGGGTGGCTTCACCGGCCAGGAGCCCGCCCTGGCCGTCGACCCCGGGAACCCGCCGCACCGCACGGTGTTCGTGGCCGTCGCCGACCCCGAGCCGCTGCTCCGGCACGACGAGACCATCTTCTGCGACGGCAAGCCGGCCGGCCACTGCACCAGCGGCAGCTACGGCCACACCCTCGGCCGCGCGGTCGGCATCGCCACGATCGATCCGTCCGCCCCGCTCGATGCCGATTTCACTATCGAATGCCGGGGACAGCGCTATCCGCTGACCGTTTCGCGCCGCCCCTTCTACGACCCCACCGGCGCCCGCATGAAGGGCTGACCGCAGGGGCCTGCTCAGAGCCCGGGTAGTGACGGGCTGGCCAGCTGGGCCAGTTGCAGGGCCTGCTGAGGGAACCAGGCCCCGGCGGCGGGGTCGTCGATGCCCCACAGCGGGTCGAACAGGGACTGGTCCGATGCGGTCGTGGGCCACCCCGGCTGGCTGTAGTCGGTGTAGTCCCAGGCCCGGGCGCCGCCGGCCGAGTCGCACTGGCCGTCGGACTGCCCCGGCGTCTTCACCCACAGATAAGCGTCGAGCAACGGCACGCCGGTCCGGGCGGTCGGCCTGAGCCCGAGACCGGAACCCGGCGGGTTGCACCAGTTCCCGGCGGCCAGGGTGGTCACGACGCTGGCCGGCTGGTCGTACGGTGCGCCCGCGTACTGCTGCATGCTGTCGGGCCCGGTGCCGTTGCGGCTGGTGTCGATCACGAAGTGGGTGGCCGCGACGGCGTCGCCCATGTTCTGGGCGTACCACTGGGTGGTGAGGTCCCAGGTGCTGAAGTCCGACTCGGTGGCCGGGTAGTACTGGCTGCCGCACCCGGCCGGATTGTTGTAGTAGGGGTTGGCGCTGTCGGTCACCATGGCGATGCAGTCGGAGATCCAGGTGCCGTAGTCCAGCAGTTGCGGGTCCGGCTGATAGTTGGACACGTTGAGGAAGAAACCCTGGGCGTCCTGGACATTGGCGGCCAGCAGCCGCTGCGTCATCGTGCCGACCGACTGCCACGCGCTGTGGGTGCCGTCCAGGTACACGTGGGTCCCCGGGTCCTGCTCCAGTGCGCTCACCGCGTACTGCAGTTCGGCCAGCCGCTCGGCGTCGGTGAACGGGTACGACGACGCCGGCAGCCCGCAGTTGGACGGCATGTTGCCCAGGGCGTCCGGTTCGAGGATGATCAGGGCCCGGCCACTGCCGATGCCCCGGGCGAACCCGCTGATCCACGCCTGGTAGTCCGCCTGGCTGAGCGCCCCGCCGGCCGAGTACTGCGCGCAGTCACGGCCGGGGATGTCGTAGGCCACGAGTACGGGCGTGGCCCGTTCGACGGCGGCTTCGGTCATCGTCCGCTGGACCTGCTGCTGGACCTGAGCGGGTGTGCCGCTGTCGAACCAGACGGCCCGCGGGATCGCCTCCATCTCGCCGATGAGGGCGGCGTCTTTCGGGTCACCGTGCTTGAGCAGCTGCACGATCTGCTGCGGGGCCCCGGCCGAGGGCGGTGGTACGAAGAACCGGGTGTCCGGGCTGAGGCTGCGCGGCGCCGCGGCGGCCGTGGTGCTGGCCGCGGCGCTGGTCACCGCGGGCAGCAGGCCGGCGGCGGCCCCCGCCAGCGACAGGACCGCGGCCAGGGCCAGCCGCAGAGCACGAACGGACGAGCTGGTGGCCATCGGTCCTCCCGGAAAATTACCGGAACAGCTTCCGGAAGGAAGGTAACAAGGTCGGACATGGGGGTCAATGCCTGATTTGGTACTACCCGGCTTACCCGCTCAGCCGGCCGGTGGACTCCCTGGTCACCAGCCTGGTGGCCAGTTCGATCCGGAGCGGTTCCAGGCGCCGGTTCTCCATCTGGCGCAGCAGCAGGCTGACCGCGGTCCGCCCCAGCTCGGCCAGGGGCTGGCGGACGGTGGTCAGCGCCGGGACGGTGATCGCCGCCTCGATGGTGTCGTCGAAACCGGCCACCGACAGGTCGTCCGGCACCCGCAGGCCGCGGGCGGCCGCCGCCTGTAGCACCCCCACCGCCATGCTGTCGTTGAACGCGAAGATCGCGGTGGGCGCGTCCGGCCCATCGAGCAGGCGGGCCGCTGCTTCGCGGCCACCTTCGATCCGGAAGTCGGAGTACTGCACCAGCCCGGGGTCGGGCAGCACCCCGGCCCCGGCCAAAGCCGCGTGGTAGCCGCGCATCCGCTCCTCGGTGGCGATCCAGCCCTGCGGCCCGCCCAGGGCGGCGATCCGCCGGTGCCCCAGTTCCAGCAGGTGACGGGTGGCCTGCGTGGCCCCTGCGGAGTGCGCGGCCGACACCACCGGGATCCCGTCCGCTATCTCGGCCCGCGGGTCGACGATCACCACCGGGAAGCCACGGTCGGCCAGCGCCGCGAACTCCTCGCCGGACTCCTCGGGCGCGACGATGATCGCCCCGTCCGCGACCCCGCCCGTGAACTGCCCGAGCAACGACACCTCCCGGCTGCGGGAATGCCGGGTCGGGCCGAGAACGGCGCGCAGGCCGTGCTCGTACAGCGCCTCGGTCGCGCCGGCCAGGATGTCGGCGAAACAGCCGGGATGGATCAGCGGCACCATCACGCCGATCTGGCCGGTCCCGGGGCCGCGAGGTCGGCTGGCGGCCAGGTAGCCGCGTTCCCTGATCACCCGCTGCACGGCCTCCCGGGTCGAACTGGACACGTCCGCGTGCCCGTGGACCACCCGCGACACCGTGGCGATCGAGACCCCGGCCAGCTCGGCCACCTGCCTGATCGTCATCCGCTCAGATCCCGGGCTGTCCGGTCCGCTGGTTTCCACCCCAGCATTCAAACACTCGCGCCGGGCAAGCTGTCCCGCATGGTGTTCCTCCGCTGATGGCCAGTGGCGCGGCGGTGTTCAGTGGTGCTGTGGGACGCGGGTCCAGGCGCGCTGGGTCCGGGTGAGTTCCGTGAAGCCGGTCGCGGCCAGCAGCATCCGGTAGCCGGTGTCATCCGGCTGGGCCGGGTCGCCGTCGTCGGGCTGGGCCGGGTCGCCGAGCGTGGTGTAGTCGAGGAGCCGGTCGACGTGCCCCAGTTCCAGCCAGCCGGCGGCCTGGCCCAGCAGCCAGGTGGCGACTCCGCGGCGGCGGTACTTCTCGGCCACGCCCAGGTTGCCGACATCGGCCCAGCCGCCGTGGCGGGTCAGCCGCTGCCCTTCCTGCCGGATGTCGACCTCGATATAGCCGATCACCTCGTCCCCTAGGTACGGCCGCCAGCCGGGTCCCGTTCATCCCCACCGACCGCCGGACCGACAGTCCCGGTACCGGCGGCCCGGCCGGACGCGGCAGGTCCTCGACCCGGGCCAGATGGACCACCTCGGTACGCCCCTGATGCCGGAAACCGGCCCCCTCGTACAACGCCCGGACGTGCGGCCACTGCTCGGGCACCCCGTAGACGCCGGGCACCGGCAGGTCCCCGTCCGCGTCCTGCCGGGTGACGCCCCACTGTTCCAGCTGGCGCACGCAGGCCCCGATCAGCTTCTCGGCCGCCGGGGTCGCATCGGGCCAGTAGGGATTGCCGGCCGGAGCCTCCGGCCAGAACACCAGCCAGCGGATCTCGCCGGTGCCGCGATAGGACTCCCCGGCTCGCTCGTCGGAAAAGAAGCGCTGCAGGTGGGCGGCCGCCACCACCCGGTGACCCTGGCCGGCCACCAGCGTCACCCGCTCGCGCACCCACGGCCCGGTGATGAACTCATCCGGCTGGCGTTCCAGGTCGCTCAGCGCGGCGGCGACAGAGACGCCGATACCCGGCACCACCGCCGCGGCGTGGGCGTTGACCAGGCTGGTGAGCTGGTCACGGTCACGCCGGTGGAAAGGACGGACCTCGATCTGCGGCACGGCAGGCCTCCTCAAGGCAAGCAAACAGCCCGAACTGAAGACCCGCTACCGGTGCGGTACGAACAGCACTGTAGCACCGGGGAAACCCGCTGCTGAGCCGCGTGAGGCGGTCGCGGTCAGCTGACCCGGTCGCGGATGTGGGCCGGGACCGGGACGTCCGGGCCCAGGCCGGGGTCCGGCTGCGGCGCGCCGAAGCTGACGGCGATCGGCAGCACGCCCGCCCACACGTCCAGGGCCAGGTCCTCGGGCTCGTCGGCTGGGCCGCCGGCGCGCACCTTGACCGAGGCCTCGGTGAGCGGGAGGGACAGCACCGCGGTGGCGGCCATCTCCTTCTTGGTGGGCTGCCGGGCGGCGGCCCAGCGGCCGGGGATGAGGTGGTCGGTGACGACCTCGAGCCCGTGCCAGCGTTCGTCCTCGCCGGTGACCAGGGTCGCGGCGCCGAAGACGACCGCGCTCCGGTAGTTCATCGAGTGGCTGAACACCGAGCGGGCCGCGACCAGCCCGTCCAGGTGGGTGACGGTCACGCACACCCGGTGCCCAGCGGCGGCCCGGAACGCCCCGTTGGCCGACGACCCGTGCAGGTACAGGGTGTCGCCGTCGCGGCCGTAGGCGGTCGGCAGCACCACCGGGTCGCCGCCGGCGACCACGCCGAGGTGGCAGACCAGGCCGGCGTCGAGCACCTCGTACAGCGCGGCCCGGTCGGTCTGGCCGCGCTCGCGGTGGCGGCGCAGGGTGGTGCGCGGGGTGCTGGACAGGGCGGTGGTATCGGTGCTCATGAACCCTTAACCTAGGCGGCAGGTGGACTGGCGCAAATAGCCAATCTAGAGGAATTTATGATGACCACTTTGCCGGCTGACCTCCCGGTCCTGGTCGACCGGGCCGGTGCCGTGCCGCTCGCGACGCAGATATCGGCCCAGCTCCAGGCGGCGGTGGCGGACGGCGTGCTGCGCGCCGGGGACCGGCTGCCGTCCAGCCGCGACCTGGCCGCCACCCTCAGCGTCAGCCGCACCGTGGTCACCAACGCCTACGCCCGCCTGTTCGCCGAGGGCTGGCTGGAGGGGCGGCACGGCTCGGGCACCTACGTGGCCGCCGTGACCGCGCCCCGGCCGCATGACCGCGGGCCGGCCGCGCCGGGCGTCCCGGCGGGTGCCCCGGGTGGCGCCGCACCGGCGCGGGTCCCGCCCCCCGTCGCGGCCGCTCGGCCCGGGTCGATCACCCTGGAGCCCGGCATCTCCTGGGCCGACGGGATCGAGCCCGCGGCCTGGCGGCGGGCGTGGCGGCAGGCGGGTGACCACCTGCCGTCCCGCTGGCCCGACCCGCACGGGCTCCCGGAGCTGCGCGAGGAGATCGCCGCCTACCTCCGCCGGTCCCGCGGGCTGGCCGTCACCGCGGCGAACGTCTTGGTCACGCAGGGGGTGTCGAGCGGCCTGGCCCTGCTGGCGGGAGGCCTGCTGGCGCCGGGGGCCCGGGCCGGGCTGGAGGAGCCGGGCTATCCCACCGGCCGCGAGGTGCTGCGCCAGGCTGGCGCTGAGGTGGTGCCCTGCCGGGTGGACGCGCACGGCATCGTGCCCGGGGAACTGCCGGAGGATCTGGCCCTGCTCTACACCACGCCCGCTCACCAGTACCCGCTCGGCGGGCGCCTGCCGGTGAGCCGCCGGCAGGCGCTCATCGCCTGGGCCTGGGCGACCGGGGCGGTCATCGTCGAGGACGACTACGACAGCGAGTTCCGCTACGACGTGGGCTCGCTGCCCGCCCTGCACAGCATGGACCCGGACGTCGTCGTCTACCTGGGGACCGCCTCCAAGGTGCTGGCCGCCGCCTTCGGCGCGGGCTGGCTGGTCGCCCCGCCCGCGCTGGTCGAGACGCTGGCGGCGTGGCGGCCCCTGATCGGGGCCCGCCTGCCCGAGCCGGTCCAGCACGCGGTGCTGGCCCTGCTCCGCTCGGGTGACCTGGAACGCCACGTACGCCGGATGCGCCTGGAGTACGCCCGCCGCCGGGCCGCCCTCGTCGAGGGACTGACCGAGGCCGGCCCGGACGGCGCGGGCCTGGACGGCGCGGGCCAGCCCCCCGGGTTCCGGCTGCTGGGCGAGACCGCCGGCCTGCACGTGGTGCTCGAACTGCCCCCCGGCTACCCGGCCGTCCGCCTGATCGACGCGGCCGCCGCCCGCGGCGTCACGGTCTTCTCCCTCGACCGTTACTTCGCCGGTCCGCCCACCATGAGCGGCCTGATCCTCGGCTACGGGACCGCCACCGTGCCCCAGATCCGCCAGGCCACCGCCACCCTGGCCCCCCTGCTGGCCCGCCTGCCCTGACCGGAGGCCCGAACCTACCGGGTGGCCTGGGCCGGAGCGCCGAACATGCGCCGTTTGGCCGGGGGGACGGCTTCGGCGATGCGCAGTGCGGAGCGGAAGGCGATCCGGGGCAGGCGGCTGGGGGAGGCGGCGTTGCGGGCGTTGCGGGTGGACAGGGCCAGGGCCTGGTTGGCGTAGCCGCGCATCTGGTCTTCGTAGGCGCCGACGCGGGCAACGAGACTGTCCGGGCCGGGGGCGAGCAGGGCCTGCCGGAGCTGGTCGGCGTCGCGCAGGGCGGTGTTGGCCCCGATGCCGGCCATGGGGGTCATGTTGTGGATGGCGTCGCCGAGCAGGGTGACATCGGACGGGGTCCAGGGGTTCAGCTGGGGCATGGTGCGCAGCGAGACCGGGGCGATGGTGGCCGGGTCGGTGACGGCGACGAGGTGGCGGAGGGCCGGGGACCAGCGGGCGACCCGGTCGGCGACCAGGTCACCCAGCTGGGCCGGGCTGCGGTGGTCCACATCGGCGGGGTAGGACTCGCGGGCCGCGGCCCAGGCCCAGACCAGGAAGAAGGCGGCTGGGTCCGGCGCCGGGCCCGCCGGGGCGGCGGCCGTGTCGATGCGCCAGGTAGCGGCGAACATCCAGCCCGGCCCGGCCGGGACGACATTGTTGACCGACCCGTCGGTCAAGGTGGCGGGCAACTGGGCGGACAGGTCAGCGGTGAGCGGGACCCGGCCGGCGATGTTCAGGATGCCGAGTTCCTGCCGGTTCAGGCCGGGCAGCCGCTGAGCCCGGATCTGCGAGTTGCTGCCGTCGGCGCCGACCAGCAGGCCCGCGGGCTGTTCGGTGCCGTCTTGGCACCGCACGACGAGACCCCCGTTCGGCTCGTGGTCCCATCCGGTGACGGCGCGGCCCCACTGCACCACATCGGCCGCGCGGCCGGTGGTGGTGTTCAGGCCGAGCAGCAGGGCGTCGCGCAGCGCGGACCGGCTGACCGCCCGCCGGTGCAGAGCCGGGTCGGCGGCCGGGTCCTCGTGGTTGATCACGGCCAGGGTCCGGAGCTGCTGGTCGCGGAATCGCACCACATCCAGGGCGGGCACGGACGCCGCGAGGAGCTGATCCCAGTTCGCCGTGGGCAGGCAGGCGCGCAGCGACCGCAGGCCGTGGGGGTTGAGGTGGATTCCGTAGCTGGCGGGCTGGTCGGCCGGGGACGGCCGGCGTTCCAGTACCTGCACGTCCAGGCCGGCCTGACGGAGTCCGTGGGCCAGGCACAGGCCGCCCAGGCCCGCGCCGGCGATGACCACCTTCATCTGATTTTCCTCCGTGCCCATGAACTTTAGTTTCGATCGAGACAGTATCAGGTAAAACTAAATCATTAGATACAGATTTGTATGAGATGGTTTCATATGGCACTATCTGAGCCATGGACAAGGCACAGACCTCTGTCGTTCCGCGCTCGCCCGAGGCCGATGCGGCTGATGCCGCCCTGAGCCCGGGGCGGGCCGCGCTGGCCACGCTGACCAAGCCGGGCCGGGTGTCCGGCATGGTCGTGACGGCCGCCCCCGGGATCGTCTTTGTGGCCGCGGACGCGATCAGTTCGCTGTATCCCGCGCTGGCCGCGGCCGGCGTGGCCGCGCTGGCTGGGCTCGGCTGGCGGCTGGCTCGTCACCAGGGCCTGTGGCAGTCGCTGGCGGGCCTGGCCGTCGTGGGTGCCTGCGCGGCGGTGGCCGCGATCACCGGTCAGGAGCGGGGCTTCTTCCTGCTGCCCGCGCTGGTGCCGTTCGCCGTGATCGCGATCTGCGTGGCCTCGGTACTGGCCGGGCGCCCGCTGACCGGGGTGCTCCTCAACCGGGTGTCCGGCGGTCCGGCCGGCTGGCGTCAGGTGCCCCGGCTGCGCCGGGTCTACGTGGTCTCGACGTTGGTGTGCGCGGCGGTCAACGTGGTCAACGCGGCCGTGCAGGCGGTCTTCTACCTGGCCAACCAGCCTGCCGTGCTGGCCGCGGCCCACGCCGCGACCGGGCCGGTGTTCGCCGTGATCGTGGCGGTAACCATCGTCTTCGCCCGCCGGACCACGCCCCCCACCGCCCGCCGGGCCGGTCACCGGGCCGCCTGACGCCATGTCCGCGCCACCCCTGCTGCCCCGTCCGGCTCTCCGCCCCCACCCGATCCCGTCCGCCCACCGGCACCCCCAGGCCATCCCGACCATGCCCTCGCGGCCCTCGGGCCAGGATCAGCAGGCCGCCAATCGTTTCAGGTAAGACAGTTTTTCGTGAATCAGTTATGGAGGATACGATCCCGTCATGCCACGCAAGACAGCCCCGGCCAGCCCTCCGGTCGCGCGCGCCAGCGACCTGCCCGGCGACGCCTCACCGTTCGCCCTGGGCCTGCTGCTGCGCCGGGCCCACGACCGGGCCGCGACCGCGCTGGTCGAAGCCATCCGGCCACACGGCCTGGAACTGCGGCACTTCGCGGTCCTGATCGCGCTGAGCGCCCGCGGCCCGCTCAGCCAGAGCGCCCTGGTCGCCGCGACCGGAAGCGACAAGGCCTCCATGGTCCGGGTCGTCGACGACCTGGAGCGCAAGGGGCTGGTGACCCGGCGCCCCGTACCCGGGGACCGCCGGGTCCACGCGATCGAGATGACCCCGCGCGGCCTGGAAGTCTTCGACGCCGCCCACCAGCCCGCCCGGCAGATCGTCGGTCGGCTGACCGAGCACCTCCAGCCCGGGGAAGCCGACCAGCTGCTGGACCTGCTGACCCGGTTCGCCTACCCCGACGGACCCGCCGCCTGACCGCGGTCCGGGCCCTGCGGCCCGTGCCGTCCTGGATGAGGCTGTGCCGGTCGTGGAAGTAGTGGGTCATCTGCGACCCGCTCACCCCGGCGGCCTTGCGAACGTCAATCGCCGCCGCCATCGCCTACATCAGCTCACCGCAGGCTGGCTATCTCACCGGCCAGACCATCTACCTGGACGGCGGCATGACCGCGGCATGAAGACCATCCGGAGCGGGCAGTAAAGCCGATTGGCCACGACTTTCAACCGGTTGGTTGACAGGGTGTGAGTCCAGCCCTAGAGTCAATTTCAACCAAGAGGTTGAAAAGGGGGATGATGGCCGCCGACACGCTGACCCGGGTCTTCTCCGCCCTCGCCGATCCGACCCGCCGCGACATCGTGGCCAGGCTCGCCGAGGGCGACGCGACCGCGGGCCAGCTGGCCCAGCCGTACCGGATGACCCTGCAGGCGGTCTACAAACACCTGCGCGTCCTGGAGGACGCCGGGCTGGTGAGCCGGCCGGCGGGGCCGCAGCCCCGGCCGGTGCGACTGGAGACCGAGGTCCTGACCCAGATGGAAACCTGGATCGAGCGGTACCGGCAGCGCGCCGAGCAGCGGTACCGCCGCCTGGACACCCTCTTGGCGACCATGAGCCACACCGACGAGGAGGGGGGCGCCGACGATGTCAACGGTCACCCAGACGGCCATCGAGGCTGACCCGAAGCTGCCGATCATCCGGATCACCCGCGAGTTCGCGGCCACCCCCGGGCAACTGTTCCGCGCCCACACCGACCCGGCGCTGTTCGCCCGGTGGATCGGCCCGAACGCGGCCGACACCCGGATCGGGCACTGGGACGCGCGCACCGGCGGCAGCTGGCGCTACACCGCCCGGCTGAGCGGCGCCGAGTACGCGTTCCACGGCTGCTTCCACGACGTACGCCCGGACCGCATCGTGCAGACCTTCACCTACGAGGGCGAGCCCGACGGCGTCGCCCTGGAGACCGTGTGGTTCGAGGACCTGGGCGGCGGCCGCTCCCGGCTGCGCTCGCAGTCCCTGGTCGACAGCTTCGAGGGCCGGGACGCCTGGCTGGCCAGCGACATGGAGACCGGCGTCAACGACGGTTACGCGAAACTACAGAGGATGGTCGACGATGGCACTGTCTGAGGACCCCGCGGAGCGGCACCGGCAGATCGGCGGGCTGTTCACCGAACGGGTCGCCGGGACCCGCGACTGGGACGCCCCGTCCCCGGTCTCCGGCTGGGCCGCGCGCGACGTGGTCCGGCACCTGACCGAATGGTTCCCCCCGTTCCTCTCCGGCGGCGCCGGGATCCAGCTGCCCGGCGGCCCGTCGGTGGACGAGGATCCGGTCTCGGCCTGGCGGGTCCACTGCGACGCGGTGCAGGCCCTGCTGGACGACCCGGCCACCGCGGACCGGGTGCTGGCCAACCCCCACATCGGCGAGCTGCCGCTGGACCGCGCGGTCGACCAGTTCTACACCACCGACGTGTTCATGCACACCTGGGACCTGGCCCGGGCCACCGGCCAGGACGACCGGCTGGACGCCGGCCACTGCGCCCAGCTGGTGGCCGGCATGGAGCAGTTCGAGGAGGCCATGCGTCCTCCGGCCAGTACGGGCCCAGGGTCGAGGTGCCGGGGGACGCCGGCCCCCAGGCCCGGCTGCTCGGCTTCATCGGCCGCGACCCCTCCTGGTCTCCCGCTCACCCCGCCGGGTGAGGCGCCATCCGGACTCGGCGGCGGGCTGCGTCGAACGGCCGGACGACGAAGGCGCCGCCACTGCCACCCAGGCGGCCACGGCCGCCCGGAGCATGAACCGGCTGAGCGGTTCCATGAAGGGTCTCGTACCACCCTGGTATCCGGGGGATACGGCCGCCGAGGCGTTCGCCGACCGCACCCGGCGAGAGCTCCAGGCGACTGGCGAGACGGTGCGCAAGCGCAGCGACGACACCCGTACCGACCTGACGCCACAAGAGGAGGAGATCGCGCAGCGTCAGCAGCCGACGGCGGGAACCTGCGGTAATACCGCTGGCTGCGGGCCCCGCCGCCATCATCAGGTCGTGCAGCTGGCCTGGAACGTCCCTGAGCAGCAGCGTCAGAACGGGGTCTCCGGACGCGTCGGCCAGCAGGTTGACGATCTCCGCGTGCGCGGTGGCTTTCCGGTCCCAGCCGAAGTATTCCGGCATGTCGCATGCCTGCTCGATGCTTTCGCGCAGGGCCCTCAGGCACTGCGGGCTCATCCGCCGGCAGGCGACTCGGGCCGCCGCTGCGCACACCCGGACCAACTCATCGTCCATGCGCCCAGACTGGCGTCAAATCTGGTGAGCGGACATCACACGGTCTTGGTGATCGTGAGGTTATGAGGGCTGGTAAGGCGGCCGGGACCTAAGCGGGCTTGCCCTGGTCGATCCAGTGTTGAACGGTCTCGCTGCGGGAAGCGGGCCACGCCCCATCGCAGGGCATCTTTCCGCTGCGCAGGGCGCCGACGATGGCGTCGGCGTGCTGGGAGACGTCGGTGTAGTCGAAGAGATCGAAGGCGGACCGCATGGAGTCGCGGTCCTTCTCCCGGAACAGGGGCTTGACGTCCCGCGCGAAGCTCAGTGTGTCGTCTCCGGCCGAAGCCGTCATGTCGATTCTCCTGCCCTCGGCTCGCCAGCCTTCAGTTTCGGCCCTGTCCGCCTCCAGGGGAAGGGCCGCGACCGCAGTCCCAGCGGCCCGGTCCATCCCTGACCCCTGTGCGCGAAGCCCACACAGGCTCTGCGGCTGGCGTGACGGATGAATCAAGCTGTGTGCTGAGGGCAGGCTGCCCGGGCGTCCTGGATGACGGTGGCCAGCTCCCCGATGGCGACCTTCAGCTGGTCGGCGATCGGTGAGTCGGCCCGGGTGGCGGTGACCTCCAGCAGATCGCTGACTCCGGCCAGGCGGTCAGCCATACTGCTGATGAGCGGCCGCCCCGGCTCCCCCGGACAGGTTTGGCTGGCCGCCAGCAGCGCCCTGGTCTGCGCTCTGGCTAGTGACAGTGTGATGGTGGCACCCCTGCTGTTCCCGTCCGGATCCAGGCGCGAGGAGATCAGCATGTCGAACCAACGGGCCATGCCGGGGCTGTGGCAGGGGATCTCGATGGTGAACGAGCCGGGCAGGTCACCGGTGAGGGCGCGGCGGATCGCCCCCTCGACCCGGGCGGTGACCAGGTCGCCGGCGGCGGCGCAGGCGTCCAGATATGACACCCCGGGGCCGGTGGTGGCAGGATCACCGCCGTTGGCGGCGGTGAACGCCTGCCAGGCGCTGTTGACCCAGACGATGACGCCGTCGGCGTCCAGCAGCGCCATTTCCACCCCAACGTCGCCCACCGGGAAGCTGCGATCTGCCGCCGCCGTGCTCCGCGCCGGCGGCTCGGCAGCTATCGGCCGGCTCTGTCGCGGAAAGGGCCGCCCCGAGAGTCCTGTACACGGGAACCACCCGGTCCAGCCCGCACATGGCCAGCGTCCGCAGCACGGTGTCCACACCCCCGATGAGCCGGAGGCCGACACCATTGGCCATGGCCCGGTGGTAGACGCTGGTCAGCGCATCCCCGCAGGCGTGGTCACACGCGGTAGTGCCGGTCATGTCCACCACCAGGACCAGCGTCTGGCCATCGATCAGGGCCAGCAATTCGTCGCGGATCTGCTCCGCGTTGGACTGGTCCACCTGTTCGGGCAGCCCAGCCAGAAGGTGCCGGCCAAGCCGGCGAACCGAACAATGCCCCCATTCCCGGTCGGGAGGAGGTTCGCGCACGCCATCACCCCCCAGGCACGCATTAACTGCGCAACGCAATTTCATCTCAGCCTAGCGTCGACGAATGTGCCGAATCAACCGCAAGGAAAAATTGAAAGGGGATATTGCCGGGTGCGGCTAGCCCCGTCCGTACTGAGAATTTCGCTCGCACAGACCTTCGCTTCGTTTAACGATAAATCGGACCAAGCCGGTCAAGGTGACGGGAGGCGACTTGCCGTTGTGCTGAAAGTTCCTCATGGCGCCCGGTGAACTGGCCCTGAGCCCGGACCTGGCCTGCCGTGTTATCGGGCTGACGCGGAATATTGAATTGAGATTGATACGCCCGTGCCTCAGCCGCGCTCAGGTGTCACCTGGGTAGTGAGGGAGCAGTGTGGTCGCGACCGATGATGCGAGACCGGAAAGTCACGGCAATGCCCAGCGAAAAAAGGAGTCGTGGCAACGGCCAGTATGAGCTGGTCACGTTGAAGATGAACCGGTTTACCGCCTTGGTCAAAGAGCTGGACTCAATCTTGAGGCTGGTTCCGCTACGACGATCAGTTCAGTGGTTATACCGGCCTGGTGTGTACCTTCGTCGAGTATCGGCTGCCGGGGACCCGTGCGGCCCGGATCGGGTCGGCCCTCACAGGCACCGTCCGTGTAGAGGAGCAGCAGATCTCCGGGGCCGGGCGGAACCGGGCGTCGGCCAGTGGCCCCGGTTGTTAGCCAGCGCCGTGCCTCAGGTCCTCCGGCATACCATCGGCTAGCGAACGGTCATTGCTGGGGGTTCTTGATCGCCGCGGCTGGCCGACTGATCCAGGGCGGTCTGCCGGACCTGGCGGTGCTGGCGGCGAGTGGCCCGTAGCTCGGAGTCCGACGCATGTTCCAAGGTGAGCAGGGCGTTGTCGGCGTCGGGCAGCACCCGGAGGATTTCGTCGAGCTTGCGCTGGGTGGCGGCTTGATGGCGGGCCTGGGTGTGCTGGATGACGAACACCATGATCACGGTGATCGCCGCGACCAGTGTTTGGAAGATCTGCTCCCAGCGGCTCGGAAAGCCGGAGATCACGCTGAGCAGGACCCACAGCGCGGTCGCGGCCAGCACGCCGACGGCCGTGAGCGGCCGGCCTGCCCAGCGGTCGACCGCCCACAGCAGCTGGCTGCGCCGTGACCGTCCTTCACCGCCGGCCTGAGTCGTCATCGCCCTATTCCCGTTCCTTCCGCGATGAGCAGCGTCAGAGAATCTCACCGGCGAACAGCGACCAGAGCACGAGCAGCGGCTGGAAGAACAGCCGCACGATCCGCTTTCGGTCGGAGTCGAGCCCGAACGCGTCCTGGTGCTTGAGCAGTTGTGCGACGTTGCCGGGGAAAGATGGCGACGAAGTACGCGGCCGTGGCCGTGCTGACGCGGCGCCGTTCCTTCGGCAGGGCGGTCAGCGCCGCACCGAGCCCGATCTCGACAATGCCGGAGCCCAGCACGATGTCGTCGGCGCTGGCGGGCAGGTTCTTGGTCATCTTCTTGGGCACCTGGGCCCGGAACGGCTTGCGTGCGACGGTCAGGTGGGCCACACCGAAACCAGCCAGCGCGAGCCCGAGCACGACCCGGGCGGCAGTGCGGACGCTTGAAGGTGTGGCGGTCATGATGCTCACTTTCGTTCTGATCAGGTCGCGTATCCGATGCGGGAAGGCGTGACTGGCCGTCGTCGCGTGCGGGAGACAAACGCCCTACCCGGACGGTCCATCCCGAATCAGGCCCGTGCCCCTGATCAGCCAGGACGCAAAAGGGAGCACCTTCCGCTGACGTAGGCCAGGTGTTGGTCAGCGGCAGGCGGGTAGCAAGTTGGTGCCCTCATCTGAAGGAGCTGACATGGCCAAGCATGACACCGACCCGGTCCTGCAGCAGCTGGTGCACGCGGTCAACGAATCGCGGCAGGCCGGGGTGCCGGTGACCGTCTCTACTCACGGCACGGTGCTGACCGGCCTGCTCATCGCGGAAGAGACCTACTTCGCCGACCTGGTCGAGGCCAGCCCGCTGCTGAGCGCGCTGCAGCCGTCCTCGGGCCTGCTCGGCAAGGAGTACGCCAAGGACGTCAGCAGCGAATCCGGCCACCACCTTCACTTGCGGGCCACCGGCGAAGGCACCGAAGGGCTGTGGCGGATCAGCCTGGCCGCCGTCGACGGCTGGAAGCTGCGCGCCACCGCGGACGCCGGCCGCGGCCAGGACGACAAGGGGCCGTTCGCGCGCCTGCTCGGGTAGCCGGCAGGCGAGTGCAGTACCCGCTGGCGCAGACCCGCGCGACCGGTAACGCTGGACCAGCGTCTCGCGTGCCCTTCCGCCGTGTCCCAAATCGGGCCGCAGCCCGGCCAGGTCTGAGCTATGCGGTGCCGTTGTGCCTTTCCCGGTCCTGGTCGTCTGTTCCGGGTCTGGCCTCGGTCCCGCCGACGGCCAGCAGGTCGAGGAACGGGCCGACCCGGTGTCCGTCCTGAGCGGAGTGGCGGAACAGGCTGTCCCGGTTCACGGTGTAAACGACGCGCCGCCCGGCGCGGGCGCGGGTGAGATACCCATCGGCTTCCAGGTCGGCCACGATGGCCTGGACGGAGCGCTCGGTCAGACCGACAACCGGGCTGATATCCCGGATGCGGGCTTCGGGATTACGGGCGATCTCCACCAGCACGTGCCCGTGCCCGGTCAGTAGCGTCCAGGCACCGCGGCTCTGGTCGGCGCTCACCATACTCGCTGAGTGTACAACCCGCGAGAGGATTGCCGCGAGATTAAACACATGAAATTTTCCTCGCGCCTATATTGACGCGTGACCGGCCGAGGGCTGATCCTGAAGGTGCCCCGATCGGGCCGCGCCTGAGACCGGACAACCGCGATGAACAGCACCTGGTGCCGGCTCCGGAGATGCGGTCCCCTCGTCCGGGCCCTGCGCGGCCGCGCAGCGGTTGGCCCCAGCAGCCAGGAGGCGCCGATGCCTGACGACGGTTTCCTGGTTGATGTGATCGACGGCGTGCCGGTGGTGACCACGCCCGAGGAGATTGACATTACGAACGCCGGGGCGCTCCGGTCGGCTCTGCTCCAGGCGGCCGCGAGCGGGCCCGGCACGCTCGCGGTGGACATGACCCGGACCAAGTTCTGTGATTCGTCCGGGCCGCACGCCCTGCTCGCCGCGCACCAGCGCGCCGAAGCCGTGGGCGGTGAGGTGCTGCTGGTCGCCGACGGCGCCCTCGTCCTGCGGGTTTTCGCGCTCACCGGCGTCGACCGCATGATCCCTAGCTTCCCTAGCCTGGCTGAGGCCCTGGCCCGGCCGGCCCGACGCACGAGCACGACGTCGCCGTGATCTTGCCCATGTACTACTGGCAGGACTGGGGCCGCGTGCTCGTGCTGCTGAGACGAGACCCGGCCGCCTGACTCCGTGTCCGTAGTTGCTGACATATTACGACCGACGTAGTATCGCTCTACGTAGTAGCAGCATCGCGGTGCAAACTGCCAGCACGGATGAGGAGCGTTGGGTGACTGACGGCCTGGATCACTGGTCCGACCCGCCGTTGCTGGTTCTGGCCAGCCTGGCCGGGGGCCCCAAACACGGTTACGCCATCACCCGGGACGTAGCTGAGCAGGCCGGTGTTCAGCTCGGCCCGGGCACCCTGTACGGGGCGATCCGCCGGCTCGAGGACCGGGGCCTGATCGCCGCGCTGCCGCCCGAACAGCGCCGCAGACCCTACCGGCTGACCGCGGCCGGGGAGCGGGTGCTGACCCAGACGGCGACCCGGATGCGGCGGGTTGCTGACCTGGGTCTCACCCGCCTGGCGGCAGGTCAGGAGCCAGCATGACCGGGCCTGGGCCGACCGCACCGGAACCCGGCGATCAGTCT
The DNA here is from genome assembly GCA_963828445.1 of uncultured Actinomycetes bacterium. Taxonomy (GTDB): domain Bacteria; phylum Actinomycetota; class Actinomycetes; order Streptosporangiales; family Streptosporangiaceae; genus Bog-532. Next base: position 327,325 of record CAWHFP010000003.1, on the reverse strand, counting down.
CGGTCCGATCCGCTGTCCGTCCGGCTCGTGGTCAGCTTCTACCCGCGGCCGTGGCGCGAACGTTACCGCGACGAGTTCTGCGTGCTGCTGGGCGACATGACCGGCGGCGAGACGCCGCCAATGCGGGCGCGACTGCTGGCCAATGCCATCCGCGGCGGTTTGGGTGCCCACTTGGCCCTGCTGGCTGAGCGCAGCCTGCCCGGGCGGCGCAAGGAGCCAGTGGCCACCGTCGCCTGCGCCGCGATCGCCTTCGCGGTCGCAGTCGCCGGAGTAGCCAAGATGCGCGAGGGTCCGGCTTTCGACGCGGCCGCGCACACTCATACGGCGGTGGCCGTGTCCCTAGGCATTCTGCGCGGCGCGGCGGCCCTCGCTGGTCTGGCCGTGGTCGCGGGGGCGGCCCCCCTGGCCTGGGCCATTGTCCGCCAACTGATCGTCGAACGGCGGCGCGGCCTGATGGTGCCGTTGGCCTCAGGAACCGCGGCCCCGCTGGGCTGGATCGGCGCCGTCTGGATCACGGCCCGGCTGGCCGGGCGGCACCCGGGCGCTCAGCCGAACCTCATCGCCGTCGCCGCCCTGACCGCAACAGGCCTCGGCGTGGTGGTGACCTGCGCCTGGGCGATCACCACGGTCATCCGCCGGGTGCACCTGCCGAGCCGCCTGCTCCAGGCCGAGATCCCGGCCATGACCATGCTGAGCGTGAGCGCAGCCGCGGTCACGGCCGCCGATATCGCGTGGGGACTGGCGCTCCGGTCCGCCGACGCCGGGCTGTTCCACAGCGACAACGGGCTCATATCCACCCCGCTCGCCCCCAACTGGGCCGGCAGCGCCATGGTCCTGTCCTGCGGTCACCGCCGTCATGGCCGCGGCCACCGTCCGGGCCGCCCGCCAGCACTCCTGGGCGGCCCCGATATGACATTGGCACCGACGGCTCTGCGGGACCTGGGACGTGGGCCTGTCTACCGGCTCTACGCCCACCGGCTGCGCCGTCAGGTGGCGGGCGCCCCGCTGCCCCGGCACGTGGGCATCGTGATGGACGGCAACCGGCGCTGGGCCCGTCAGCAGGGCCTGGCCAGCGCGAGCCTGGGTCATCAGTACGGGGCTCGAGCACGCCCAGGACGTGCTGGGCTGGTGTGAGCGGATCGGCATCAGCCACGTCACCGTGTTCATGTGCTCGACCGAGAACCTCACCCGCCGCGACCCCGCCGAAGTGGCGTTTCTCATGCGGGTCATCGAGCAGTTCGTCGTCGACCGGCTCAACCGCCTGCCCTCCTGGCAGGTGCATGTGGCGGGTGACCTGGACGTCCTGCCGGATGAGCACGGCCCGGGCGCTCAAACAAGCCGTCGAGGCCAGCCAGGACGGCGCCAGCGGCAGGCACCTCACCCTCGCCGTCGGCTACGGCGGGCGCCAGGAGGTCATCGAAGCGTTCCGCGCCCTGCTGTACGAGCACGCCGCCCTGGGCGGCACGCTGACCGATCTGGCTGACCAGCTCACCACCGGCGATATCGCCCGCCACCTCTACACCGCGGGCCAGCCCGACCCCGATCTTGTCATCCGCACCAGCGGCGAACAGCGGCTGTCCAACTTCCTGCTCTGGCAGAGTGCCTACTCCGAGCTCTACTTCTGCGAGGCCTACTGGCCCGCCTTCCGGGAAATCGACTTCCTCCGCGCCCTGCGCAGCTTCGCCGCCCGCCAACGCCGCTATGGCCACTGACAGGCCGCTCCATCCGCTGAACCTGTGCCCGCCAGGATCAAAATCAGGGTCAATAGGGGGACTTCCCTGATGGCCCGGATTCTGCGGGGCCAGCACACTTACCGCCGAGAAGACCCGTCCCTGAGCTGGAACGGAATTAGGCCATGCGTACATGCCGTCTCGGTGTCCTGTGCAGCGCAGCCATGCTCGCTTGTGTCCTCGCGCTGGCGGGATGCAGTACGCCGGCACCGGCGAAGGTCACGGTCAGCAACGCGTCCGCGCAACGACCACGAACGCCCAGACCGCCAGCAGCGCCAGCACTCACAACAGCTTGACGGTGCGTATCGAGTCGCGGCGCTCACGGGCGCAATGAGTGCAGCGGTTAATCCCAGGCTGCTTCCGGAGGCCGCGTCCGATAGCAATCAATACGGCGGCTGACTGGGTAAATTCCAGTTCGGCCGGAGGGTGCCGGCGGGAGCGTTCCAGGCATATTCCGGATCGACGGTGGCGAAGCCATGGTTGGGCGGCTGCCGGAAAGCCTGCCGGGGATGGCATAGCTGGCGGGCTTGTGGGGAGTGGGCGCCTGCGGGTCCAGAAAAGGCGCTCGCGAGTCGCCTGCGGCGCTGCGCGAAGTCCGGCGCAGCGCCGCGGGTGCTATCTACCTGTCCCAAGGAGGCCCGCATGTCCTGCGACGTGGAGGCCGTCACCGTGGCCAGGCGTCATGGCGGGCAACTGTCCCGGGCCGGATTCCTGGCCTGCCCGCGCGACTGGAACAGCCCGCCGGAGCCCGGCCACTATCAATAAAGGACAGCAAGATGACCAGTGATCGAAGCGAAAGCACTACCCGGGCCGGTGGCTCGCCTGAAGATACCGAGCAGACCGGCCGCGAACCGGTCGAAGGCAGGGAGCCCAGGCGCAGCGGCACGGCGGCCGGAGGGGCCGCCGCACGCCCGCAAGGGGTCGGTGTTCCAGACCGCCAAGCGGACGCTGAGCGAGTTCAAGGAAGACAATCTCACCGACGTGGCCGCCGCGCTGACCTATTACGCGGTGCTGTCGGTCTTTCCCGCGCTGGTCGCCCTGATTGCCCTGGTGGGCCTGGTCGGAAACCCGCAGACAATCACCAGGGAACTGACCAGCCTGGTCAGCTCGGTCGGCCCGGCCTCGTCGGCGCAGACGTTCAAGGAGCCGATCGCGAGCCTGGCTCACGGCAGCGGCACCACCGGCATCCTGCTCATCGCCGGTGTCGCCGCGGCACTATGGACGGCTTCGGGGTACGTGGGGGCGTTCATGCGGGCCTCCAACACCATCTACGAGGTCGAGGAAGGCCGCTCGTTCATCAAGCTGCGCCCGCTGCAGATGCTGGTCACCCTCATCCTGGTCGTGCTCCTGGCCCTCGTGCTGGTGGCGCTGGTGGTGACCGGGCCGATCGCCAGCAAGGTCGGATCGGCCATCGGGGCCGGCTCGGCCGCCGTGACCGCCTGGGACATCGCCAAATGGCCGGTCCTGCTCATCGTGGTCATCGTCATGATCGCCGTGCTGTATTACGCCGCCCCCAACGCCCGGCTCCGCGGTTTCAAATCGATCATGCCCGGTGCGCTGCTGGCCGTGGTCATCTGGCTGATCGCCTCAGCCGCCTTCGCGTACTACGTGGCCAGCTTCGGCTCGTACAACAAGACCTACGGGACGCTGGGCGCGGCTGTCGCCTTGCTTGTCTGGCTGTGGATCACGAACGTCGCCATCCTGCTCGGCGCCGAGATCAACGCCGAGCGGGAGCGGAGCCGTCAGCTGAAAGAAGGAACTCCCGGAGCCGAGCGCGAACTGCAACTCGACGAACGCTCAGCACCCAAGCCGAAAAAGCGGTCCCGCACCGTCTGACCGCACACCTGCGAATGCTGTGACCCGGCACAGGCCCAGATCAGCGACCATCTGACCAGGTAAAAGAAGGTGCCCACAGCAGGCACGGCTGCTTCTCGCTAGGCCGCGGCGCATTCGGCGTCGGCGAGGTGGGCTGACAGGAACTGTCCGGCTCGGTTCAGGGCAGTGCCTGCTTCGTCGAGAATCGGATAGTAGGCCTGCAAGACGTGAGGTACTCCGGGGGTGATGTCGAGGGTGACTTCGACGTCGGCGGAGGCGGCGCGCTGGGCGAGGCCGGATGGCGTCGTCGAGGAGGACCTCGTGCGTTCCGGCCTGGATGATCAGCGGCGGCAGGCCGGACAGGTCGGCGAAGATGGGGCTGATGAGACCGAGGGCGGCTGGCCGCCCGGAAGGTGAGGAGGCCTCACCGGATCACAGTGATTCACCGGAATCAGCTCGGTCACCTCGACCTAGCAGGAGGTCCTGGCCATTGGAGCAGTGGCGGCCCCTGTACCACCCAGGAAAGGACGCCATGCCATCCTCACCAGGCCCTAGTCGCCGCAAGTTCCTGGCCCGGGGCGCGGCGGTAGCCGCCGTCCCCGCGGTCGCCACCCTGGCCGGGAGCGCGCTGGACACCGCCAGCGAGCGGGAGGTGCAGAAAGCACTGGACGCCCTGATGGGCTCGCGGACGACCATTGCCATCGGAGACGCCGACCGGGACGTCGTCGATCAGTTGTCTTCGTTGGCTGGGGTGAACACCACCTGCACGGTCCGCTCGTCGGCGCCGCGCACGACGCGGAGTTCAAGGGTGCCGCTCTGCGCGCCCCGAAGTGCGTCGAACAGGGCGTCGACGCCGCCGACGGGCTGGCCCGCGGCCGCCACGATCAGGTCGCCCGAAGAAAGGCCGGCGCGAGCGGCCGGGCTGTCCTCGACCACCTGGTGGATGAGCAGCCCTTCGACGTCGGGCAGGCCGACGGCGCGGCGCAGCCGCCTGGCCACGCGGCGGGGGGCGATGGCGACGCCGAGTTGCGGTGCCGCCGCCGACTCGCCGCGGGCGAGTGTGTCGGCCTGGGTCCGCAGCGCCTCGTCGGCGGGTATGGCCAGGTAAAAGCCCTCGCCCAGGCGGTTCGTGTTGATGCCGAGCAGCCGCCCCTCGGCGTCGACGACGGGGCCGCCGGACGAGCCGGGCGGCAGCGGCGCGGTGTGCTCGAGGCTGCCGGTGACGCGGTGGCCGCGCGGGCCCCGGAATGTCCGGTCCACGCCGGAGACGAACCCGAACGTCACCCGCAGCCCGCGCCCGCCGGGGTTGGACAGCGCGAACACCGGCGTCCCGATCGCGGTGGACGCGCCGTCGGCCCACTCCAGCGCCGGAGCGTCGCCGGTGTCGACCTCGATGACCGCGAGGTCGCCGTCGATGTCCTGCCCGGCCACGCTGCCCTCGGCCGTCCGCCCATCGGCGAAGGTGACCGTGACCTGATCGCGGCGAACGTTGTGCGCGTTGGTCAGTACCCGGCCCTCGGCCACGACGATGCCCGAGCCGACGCCCCACCGTTGCCCGATGCCCACCGTCGAGGAGCCGGCGTCCTCCGCCAGGTGCCTGATGTTTGTCTGGATCTCGTCAAGGATTGTCATCGCTGTTGTGCCTCCAGTAGCTAGTAACTTGCAAACTACTACTAACCCCGCTCAGCGGTCAGTGCCCGGCACTAGGATCAGCTCATGGCGGAACAGGAGAACGGCTCGTCCCCGCTGGCCGAGGCGCTGGCCAGGGTGGGTGACCGGTGGACGCTGCTGGTGGTCGAGGCGCTGCTCGGCGGCCCGCAGCGGTTCAATGACCTGCTCGGCCAGATCTCCGGTATCGCCGCGAACATCCTCTCCGAGCGCCTGAAGCGGCTGGAGCGGGAAGGGCTGCTGATCGCCAGGCCCTACTCGGAGCGACCGCCCCGGTCCGCCTACCAGCTGACCGCCGGGGGCGCCGAGCTCGCTGGGGCGCTACGCCTGCTGGCGCGCTGGGGAGCCGGGCACGCCGATCTGGCCGAAGCCACCCGGCACCCCGCGTGCGGCACCCCTCTCGAGGCCCGCTGGTACTGCCCGACCTGCGACCATCTCGTCGACCACGAGCCCCGCGACGTCGAAGTCAGCTACCTGTAACATCGGACCCCATATTCCGGGAACCCGACATTTGATGGCTGCCGATGGGCTATGGCTGCGGCAGTGCTCAGTAACCGGCGAAAGCATCTTCGCTGTTCAGAAGGCATCTCGCCTGAGTGAAGAAGGTGCCCCCAGCAGGACTCGAACCTGCGCACACGGCTCCGGAGGCCGATGCTCTATCCGCTGAGCTATGGGGGCTCAGCCACGCCGGCCCAGGGATTCACACGGGCCGAACGAACGGAGCAACCTTACCAGCCCGCACCGCGCGCCCAGACCACGCCGCCACACGCACCGAGACACGCGGGCGAACTGCACACACAACCGAGCATCGAGCGGATACTCTCGCGCCCGTGACGCAGGGACTGGGACGGGTGCTCGTCGTGGACGACGACGAGGTGATCAGGCAGCTTATCGCCGTGAACCTCACGCTTGAGGGGTTTGACGTGGCCACCGCGGTGGACGGTCAGGACTGCCTGGACAAGGTGGGGGCACTGGCGCCGCAGGTGATCACGCTGGACGTGATGATGCCGCGGCTGGACGGCTGGGTCACCGCCGGTGAGCTGCGCAAGAACCCCGAGACCGCGCACATCAAGGTGGTCCTCATCACCGCCCGGGCCCAGGAGGACGACAAGCAGCGCGGACACCAGATCGGCGTGGACGCCTACCTGACCAAGCCGTTCGACCCGGGCGAGATGATCCGCGTGGTGCGCGAGCTGGCCGGCGCGCCGCCGACCCCGCTCGGCTAGACCGGCCGACGATGCTCACCGCCGACCTGCGCCACGCGGTGCTGGCGGCGGCCCGCCGCCGCGGGCACCGGATCCCGCCGCCCGGCGACCCCGTCCTGCGCCCCGGCGGCGCCCCCGGTCAGTACATCACCGCGCTCCCGCCGCGCCTGGCCCCGCGTGACCCGCGCCCGCTCGCCGCGGCGATCGCGGCCGATCTCCGCCGCCGCCCCTGGATCGCCAGCGCCACACCAGCCCCGCTGGGCTATCTGACCATCGCCGTCACCGACGAAGCCCTCGAACGCCTGGCCACCAGGGTCACCACGGCCGGCCCCGCCTGCGCCCGCAGCGACGCCCTGCACGACACCACGCTGCCCGCGCCCCGCACCGCCCGTGACGGCCCGTGGACCGAAGCCCACACCACGGTCCTGTTCCAGGTGACCGCCGCCCTCGGCGCCGCGGCGGGCGCGTCAGTCCCGTCTGATTTCCTTGATCGAAGGTCGGGGGTGGGGCTTACCGCTTTCGGTGACTCTGGTCCCGTCCGGGAGACCGTCGAGTTCGCCGGGCCGGATGCCATCCGCTACACCCTGGCCCGCACCCCGGCCGAACATCTCGTCCCACCCGACCCGCAGATCGCGGCGCGGCACATCGAGGCCAATCCCGCCTATGCTGTGCAGTACGCGTACTCCTGCGCTGCGACGACGCTGCGCTGGGCCGCCGACCTCGGCCTGAGCCGGGGACCGGCGGAGCAGTTCCGGCCGGGCTCGCTCGCACACCCCAGGGAGCGAGCCCTGCTCGATGTGCTGTCCTGGCTCCCCGAACAGGTGGCCCGGGCCGCGCGCCGGGGCCGGCCACACGAGTTCACCACGTTCTGCGAGGAACTGGCGGAGACGTACCAGGTGTGCCGCGTGACCTGCCCGGCCTGGCCGGAACGGGAGCCCGTGGTGCGGGCCCGGCTGTGGCTGACCGGGGCCGCGGCCGCGAGCCTGGCCGCGGGGCTGGAGCTGCTCGGCGTCAGCGCCCCCGGCCGCCTGTGACCCGCTGACCAGCCGAGCCGACCAACCAGGCCGACCACGAAGGACTGTGCATGAGCCGAGTCGCCCATCCGGCGGGACCGCGTTACGCCGATGTGCTGCCCGCCGACCACCCGCCCGCGCCGCCCGCCGACCTGAACGAGCTGTCGGCCGCGGTCTGGCCGCGCAGCGCGCGCCGGGCCGGCGGGGTGCTGACCGTGGGCGGGGTGGACGTGCGCGAGCTGGCCGCGACCTACGGCACGCCGTTGTTCGTGTGCGACGAGGCCGACCTGCGCAGCCGCTGCTCGGACTACCGGGACGCGTTCGGGCCCGACGCCGGGGTGTTCTACGCGGCCAAGGCGTTCTGCTCCAAGGCCGTGCTGCGCTGGGTCAGCGACGAAGGCCTCGGCGTGGACGTCTGCACCGGCGGCGAGCTGGAGGTGGCCCTGGCCGCCGGCGTCCCGCCCGAGCAGATCACCCTGCACGGCAACAACAAGACGGTGGCCGAGCTGACCCGCGCGGTCGAGGCCGGGGTGGGGCACATCGTGCTCGACTCGTTCGAGGAGATCGCCCGGCTGGCCCTGATCGTCAACCCGGACGGGATGACGCCGCCCGCCCGCCGGCCCCGGGTCCTGGTCCGGGTGACCACCGGCGTCGAAGCCCACACCCATGAGTTCATGGCCACCGCCCACGACGACCAGAAGTTCGGCTTCTCGCTGTCCTCCGGGGCCGCCGACGAGGCGGTGCGCCGGGTCATGGCCAGCCAGGACCTGGAGCTGGCCGGGCTGCACTCGCACATCGGATCGCAGATCTTCGACACCGCCGGGTTCGAGGTGGCCGCGCACCGGGTGCTCGAGCTGGCGGTCCGGATCCGGGACGAGCACGGCGCGGAGATCGAGGAGCTGGACCTGGGCGGTGGCTTCGGCATCGCCTACACCGACGAGGACGAGGCGCCCGAGGTCAAGCTGCTGGCCCACAGCATCCGGGACATCGTCGACCGGCAGTGCCAGGCGGCCGGGCTGTCCCGGCCCCGGCTCACGGTCGAGCCGGGGCGCGGCATCGCCGGGCCGGGCACGATTACGATCTATGAGGTCGGGACGATCAAGGACGTGGACGGCCTGCGTACCTACGTCAGCGTGGACGGGGGCATGAGCGACAACATCCGCACCGCGCTGTACGACGCCAGCTACACCTGCGCGCTGGCCTCCCGGGCCTCGGACGCCCCGGCCATGCTGTCCCGGGTGGTGGGCAAGCACTGCGAGAGCGGCGACATCGTGGTCCGGCACGCCTACCTGCCGTCCGACCTGGCCCCCGGCGACCTGATCGCGGTCGCCGCGACCGGCGCCTACTGCCGGTCGATCTCGAGCAACTACAACCATGTGCCCCGGCCCGCCACGGTCGCGGTGCGCGACGGCGAGGCCCGGGTCATTGTCCGCCGCGAGACCCTGGACGATCTGCTGCGGCTGGACGTGGGATAGGCGAAGTGACAGACACAGAATCCAAGACCCTGAAGATCGCGCTGCTGGGCTGCGGCTCGGTCGGCTCCCAGGTGGCCCGGCTGCTCCGCGAGCAGGCCGATGACCTGGCCGTGCGGACCGGGGCCCGGCTGGAACTGGCGGGTATCGCGGTCCGGCGCCCGCAGCACCGGCGGGACGCGGCCATCGACCGGTCCCTGCTCACCGCGGACGCCATGGAGCTGGCCACCCGGCCCGACATCGACATCGTGGTCGAGGTGATCGGCGGCATCGAGCCGGCCCGGTCGCTGCTGCTGGCCGCGATGAAGGCCGGCAAGTCGGTGGTCACCGCGAACAAGGCCCTGCTGGCCGAGGACGGGGCCGTGGTCCACGGCGCCGCCCGCGAGTACGGCACCGACCTGTACTACGAGGCGGCCGTGGCCGGGGCGATCCCGCTGCTGCGCCCGCTGCGCGAGTCGCTGGCCGGCGACCGGGTCCGGCGCGTGCTCGGCATCGTCAACGGCACCACCAACTACATCCTGGACCGGATGGACACCTCCGGCGCCGGCTTCGCCGAGGCCCTGGAGGAGGCCCAGTCCCTGGGCTACGCCGAGGCCGACCCGACCGCCGACGTGGAGGGGTTCGACGCCGCGGCCAAGGCCGCGATCCTGGCCGGGCTGGCCTTCCACACCGCGGTCACCGCGGCCGACGTGCACCGCGAGGGCATCACCGCCGTCACCACCGCCGACATGGCCAGCGCCCGGGCCCTGGGCTGCGTGGTCAAGCTGCTGGCCATCTGCGACCAGTCCCCGGACGGGGTCTCGGTCCGCGTGCACCCGGCCATGATCCCGCGTTCGCACCCGCTGGCCACGGTGGGCGGCGCCTACAACGCGGTGTTCGTGGAGGCCGAGTCGGCCTGCGCTGATGTTCTACGGCGCGGGCGCGGGCGGCACGCCCACCGCCAGCGCGGTCCTGGGCGACCTGGTCGCGGTGGCCCGGAACACGCTGGCCGGCACGCGCGGGCCGGACGCCACCACCTACGCGGGCCTGCCGGTCATGCCGATGGGGCAGACCCTGACCCGCTATCACGTGTCGATCGACGTGGCCGACCGGCCCGGTGTGCTGGCCCGGGTGGCCGACGCCTTCGCCCGGCACGACGTGTCGATCCGCGCCGCCCGCCAGGAGGCCCGCGGCGACGACGCGCAGCTGATCATCGTGTCCCACCAGGCCCGGGACGCGGCGCTGGCCGCTACGGTCAGCGAACTGGAATCTCTCGACGCGGTCCGCGCCGTGGCCAGCGTGATGCGGGTCGAAGGTGAGGAGGGCTCGCCATGACCGAACCCAAGCTCGAAAGTCCCACCAGTCCTACAGGCACCACAGGCACCAAAAATCCCACCAGCCCCACAGGCACTAAGGATCCCACCGATCACACCAGCCCCGTCAGCCTCGGCAGCCCCACGGGCCGGGCCTGGCGCGGCGTGGTCGCCGAGTACCGGGACCGCCTCCCGGTCGACGAGGCCACCCCGGTGGTCACGTTGTTCGAGGGAGGTACGCCGCTGCTGCCCGCGCCGGTGCTGTCCGCCCGGACCGGCTGCGACGTCTACCTCAAGGTCGAGGGGCTGAACCCGACCGGTTCGTTCAAGGACCGCGGCATGACCGTGGCCATCAGCGCGGCCGCGGGCCGCGGGGCCCAGGCCGTGATCTGCGCCTCCACCGGCAACACCAGCGCCAGCGCGGCCGCCTACGCGTCCCGGGCCGGCATGACCTGTGCCGTGCTCGTCCCGCAGGGCAAGATCGCCATCGGCAAGCTGGCCCAGGCCCTGGTCCACGGGGCCCGGCTGCTCCAGGTCAGCGGGAGCTTCGACGACTGCCTGGAGGTCGCCCGCAAGCTGTCCGCCGAGTACCCGGTGGCCCTGGTCAACTCGGTCAACCCGGACCGGATCCAGGGCCAGAAGACGGCCGCGTTCGAGATCGTGGACGCGCTCGGCGACGCGCCCGACGTGCACTGCCTGCCGGTCGGCAACGCCGGCAACATCACCGCCTACTGGATGGGCTACCAGGAGTACCTCAAGGACGGCCGGTCCACCCAGGCCCCGCGGATGTTCGGCTTCCAGGCCAGCGGGGCGGCGCCGATCGTGACCGGCGAGCCGGTCCGGCAGCCGCAGACCATCGCCACCGCGATCCGGATCGGCAACCCGGCCTCGTGGCGCCAGGCCGAGCAGGCCCGGGACGAGTCCGGCGGCCTGATCCAGTCGGTCACCGACCGGGAGATCCTGGCCGCCTACCGGATCCTGGCCCGGGACGAGGCGGTGTTCGGCGAGCTGGCCTCCTCGGCCAGCGTGGCCGGCCTGCTCCGCTCGCGCGAGGCCGACCTGATCCCGGCCGGGTCCCGGGTGGTCTGCACGATCACCGGCAACGGCCTGAAGGACCCGGACTGGGCGCTGTCCGGGGCCCCGTCGCCCGCCACCATCTCCGCCGACTCCGGCGCGGCCGCGGCTGCTCTTGGCTTGGTATGAGTGAGCCGGAGGGCCGCGGCGGTGCCTGGACTGAGGAGCGTCAAGCGAGGAACGAGCGCGGCGCGACGAGGGAAGGGGCCGCCTTCGAGCGGCCTGGAGGCGAGCGGGAAACACAGCGTGACTACCTGATGACCGCCCGGGGGGTCCGGGTCCGGGTCCCGGCCACCAGCGCCAACCTCGGCCCCGGGTTCGACAGCCTGGGCCTGGCCCTGTTCCTGCACGACGTGGTGGAAGCCTGGGTCACGGACTCCGGCCTGTCCATCGAGGTCGCGGGGGAGGGGGCCGACACCGCCGACGCGGGCGAAGCCCATCTGGTCGTGAAAGCCATGCGCCAGACCTTCGAAATATTGAATGGACGGCAACCACCTGGCCTGGCCCTGCGTTGCGCCAACCGCATCCCGCATGCGCGCGGTCTGGGCTCGTCCGCGGCCGCCATCGTGTCCGGGGTGCTGGCCGCGCGGGCCCTGGCCGGCGACGGCCCGCAGCGGCTGCCGGACGAGGCCGCGCTGCGACTGGCCGCCGAGCTGGAGGGCCACCCCGACAACGTGGCCGCCTGCCTGCTGGGCGGGCTGACCGTGGCCTGGGCCGGGGCCGACGGGCCACGCGCGGTCCGGCTGTCACCCCTGCGCGCTATCGTGCCCGCCGTGATCGTCGCCCCGGAGCCACTGTCGACCAAGACCGCGCGTGGCGTGCTCCCGGACCAGGTGCCGCACGCGGACGCCGCCACCAACGCGGGCCGCAGCGCGCTCCTGATTGCCGCCCTGACCAGTGACACCGCCAGTGACACCGCCAGCGATCCTGGCGGCATCCTGCTGGCCGCCACCGAGGACCGGCTGCACCAGCCCTACCGGGCCGGGGTGATGCCGGAGACCACGACCCTCATTCAGCGGCTGCGCGACGCCGGGGTGCCCGCCGTGGTCTCCGGGGCCGGACCATCGGTGCTCGCGTTCCTGGTCCGGCCCGAAGCCGGCGATGCGCCCAGCTCAGCCCGCTTGGACGTGCTGGATTCAACGGTGCGCGATATGGGTATTGGCTGGGACATAAGCGCTCTTGACGTTGACCGGCGAGGCGCTAGCATCCAACTCGTAACGCCGGATCAAGAAGGCGGCCCAGTTCCAGCAGGCGGCACACCGCCGTGATCACGCCTGCGAACATCCGCCTCCGGCCACAGTGTTCAGTACGTGCGGGTGCTGTCCAATCACGTCCGTACTGGTTTTCTGACTCCGCGACACACGGATAGCAGTGAGGGAATGCGGTGGGCGCTCGGGGTGTTAGGCTTGGTGTTGCACCAGGTGCCCCATTGTGGGACAGGTGCTCATCAGCCATTTGCGACCCGGCCGGCAGCATGGCCAGGGTCAGGCGGTGGCCCCCCGGTTTTGCGTCAGCAGATTGTGTCCGCTCAAGCCCGATCACGGGTGGCAGCGGGTTGGCAGCTTGCTTGATCCGGCTGCGGACGCACGGCACATCTCATGGAGGAAGATCCCATCCCAGCGCCAGGGCAATGACGCATATCAGGGAACAGCGAATCTACGGCTGGGCCTCGCTGAATCGCGGCGCCCGGTCGATCGGCCGCAGCGCCGGCCGAGGATCGTCACGGAAGGACCATTAGTGAGCGACACCACCGAATTCCCCGCTGGCGCAGGGGTTGCGCCTGGGGAAACCCCCCTCGGTCGTCCGGCGTCCTCGGGGAACGCCGAGCCTGAGGGTTCCCCCGCCGGCTCTACCGCCGCGGCCAAGAGCCGCCGCCGTCAGGGGACAGGTCTTTCCTCGCTGCTCCTGCCCGAGCTGCAGCAGGTCGCGCAGCAGATGGGCATTCCCGGTACCGGGCGGATGCGTAAGAGCCAGCTGATCGCGGCGATCCAGGAGAAGCAGGGCGGGACCGTGACGTCGGCCGCCAGCACCTCCCGCTCCGCCGCCAGCGCTGGCCCCGAAGTCTCAGCCCCGCGCGCCGCGTCTGCGGGAGCCGACGCGGCCCGCCCGCCCAAGCAGGACGCCATGGAGCCACACACCGCGACGGAGACCGCGCCCCGCAGCAGCCGGGGCAGCCGAAATGGCGCATCGCGTTCCGGCCGCACGGACGCGACCCAGCAGCTCAGCTTCGAGCAGCCCGCGGGTGACCAGTCCCCGCCGAGCGCCCCGGGCAGCCAGAACGGCCAGCCCGCGCAGGCCGCGGCGGCCCAGGTGGCCCAGCCGCAGGCGGGTCAGCCGGCGCCGGACTCCGGCGACAACGCCCGCGGCGACGGCCAGCCGGGTGACGCGCCCCGTGAGCGCCGCCGCCGCAACAACAGCCGCGAGGGGCAGCAGTCCCGCAACCGCGACGGCAACGGCCGCGACGGTAGTGGCCGCGACAGCAACCGCGGTGACAGCAACCGCAGCGAGAGCAGCAACCGCGACGGCGGCAACCGGGACGGCGGCCGCGATGGTGGCCGTGACCGGGACGGCGGCCGGGAGCGGGACGGCGGCCGTGATGGCGGCCGGGACCGTGAGGGTGCCCGGGACCGTGACGGTGCCCGGGACCGCGACGGCGGCCGGGACCGGACCCGCGAACCGCAGGCCGCGTCCGGCGGCGACGACGGCTACGACGACGGCGACGGCAACGGCCGGCGCCGCAGCCGCGACCGGTTCCGCAACCGCAACCGGCGCCGTGAGCGCGGTCAGGGCGGCGAGTCCGAGCCCACCATCAGCGAAGACGATGTGCTGATCCCGATCGCCGGCATCCTCGACGTGCTGGACAACTACGCCTTCGTCCGCACCACCGGCTACCTGCCCGGGCCGAACGACGTGTACGTCTCGCTGTCCCAGGTGCGCCGGTACGGCCTGCGCAAGGGGGACGTGATCGAGGGCGCGGTGCGCCAGCCTCGCGACGGCGAGCGCCGCGAGAAGTTCAACGCCCTGGTCCGCCTGGACAAGGTCAACGGCCTCGACCCCGACGAGTCCAAGTCCCGGGTCGAGTTCAACAAGCTGGTCCCGCTCTACCCGCAGGACCGGCTCCGCCTGGAGACCGAGCCCGGCATCATGACGACCCGGATCATGGACCTGATCTGCCCGATCGGCAAGGGCCAGCGCGGGCTGATCGTGTCGCCGCCCAAGGCCGGCAAGACGATGATCCTGCAGGCCATCGCCAACGCGATCACCAAGAACAACCCCGAGTGCCACCTCATGGTCGTCCTGGTCGACGAGCGTCCCGAGGAAGTCACCGACATGCAGCGCACGGTCAAGGGGGAGGTCATCCACTCCACCTTCGACCACCCGGCCGACGACCACACCACGGTCGCCGAGCTGGCCATCGAGCGGGCCAAGCGCCTGGTCGAGATGGGCCACGACGTGGTCGTGCTGCTGGACTCGATCACCCGGCTGGGCCGCGCCTACAACCAGGCCGCCCCGGCGTCCGGCCGCATCCTGTCCGGTGGTGTGGACTCCACCGCGCTGTACCCGCCCAAGCGGTTCTTCGGCGCGGCCCGCAACATCGAGAACGGCGGCTCGCTGACCATCCTGGCCACGGCGCTGATCGAGACCGGCTCCCGAATGGACGAGGTCATCTTCGAGGAGTTCAAGGGCACCGGCAACATGGAGCTCCGGCTGCGCCGCGAGCTGGCCGACAAGCGGCTGTTCCCGGCGGTGGACGTGGACGCGTCCAGCACCCGCAAGGAAGAGATCCTGATGGCGCCGGACGAGCTGAAGATCATCTGGCAGCTCCGCCGCGTGCTGCACGCGCTCGACTCCCAGCAGGCTCTCGAACTGCTGATGGAGCGCATGCGCGAGACCAAGAGCAACGCCGAGTTCCTGCTCCAGGTCCAGAAGACCACCCTCAACAGCTAACCCACCACCCCGTCGATGCCCGGCTCCCCACGGAGCCGGGCATCAACACGTCCGAGCCCACCCGCTCCCCACCCCCGGAGTCACCCCAGGCCCAGACGCCCCACCTCCAAAGGTCTGCGGGCGATAAGTGTCGTCAGGGCAGCAGAAAATGCCCACAAACCCGAAGCCGAGGGGAGCGGTCCGCGCTCCTCAGCGGCGCATCTCGGCCACGCCCTGGGCCACCGCGCAGGGGGCGCAGATGGGCACGCTGGCCGCGCTGCGGTGCGTGCCCAGCCGCCGGGTCAGCACCGCCTTGCCGTCGCACACGTCCTGGTCCTGGGGGTGCGCCGTCGTGCACGGGCACTGGCAGGCGCCCCAGTGCCCGGCCACCGCGGCCCGGGCCGCCTCCAGCGCGGCCCGGACGGCCGGGTCGAGTTTGTCGAGGGCCTCGGAGGTCGCCGCCGTCACCTGCTTGCGCCACTGACCCATCGCGTCCGTGGCCGCGTGCCAGGCCGCGGTGAACTGCTGCTTCGGGTCGCCCGGGTAATCCCCCATGGGGTCATTTTCTCATTTAATGCCGGTGACGCCAGCCTTCACCCCGATCAGGTCCCAAGTTCCGGGCCGGCGCCCCGCGCAATTACCCTATAATCGGCCAGATCGACCAAATAGGAAAAATCTGTGCCCGGAATCGGGCAGGAAACTTGCTGTTCCGCCAGGCGCGCTGGCACATTGGAGCCATGCCGGACCCTCTGCCGGTGGCGGAGCCCGACCTCGTCCGTCACGTGATCGCCACCACCGGGCTGTCCCCGGCCACCGCGACCAGGGTGATCGCCGACGTGGTCGCGTACTTCGACGAGACCGTCGAGGAGTACGTACGGCGCCGCCACCACGAACTGCGGCTCCGGCAGGTCAAGAACGCGCAGATCTGGGCGGCGATCGCCGGCGAGATCGACACCCGGAGGTTCGGCGCGCCCGCGATGACCGAGCGCCAGCTCCGCCGCATTGTCTACGGCTGAATTGTCTACGGCTGACACACAGGCCCCCACGGGCCCCCCGGAGGGAGACGCACCATGTGCGGGATCGTCGGATACATCGGCCGCCGCGAGGCCATGCCGGTACTGCTGGAAGGGTTGCACCGGCTGGAGTACCGCGGTTATGACTCCGCGGGCGTGGCGGTCGTGTACCGGGGCAAGCTGCAGGTCACCAAGACCGCGGGCCGGGTCCAGGACCTGCGCGACCAGATCAGCGACAAGGTCCGGTCCAGCGTGGGTATCGGCCACACCCGGTGGGCCACGCACGGCGAGCCGAACGAGATCAACGCCCACCCGCACCTGGACACCGAGGGCCACATCGCGGTGGTGCACAACGGCATCATCGAGAACGCCGAGCAGCTCCGCGCCCAGCTGACCGCGGCCGGGGTCACCCTGGTCTCCGACACCGACACCGAGGCGCTGGCCCACATGATCGCGGCCGAGCTGAAGGACAACGGCGGCTCGCTGGAGGACGCGGTGTGCGGGACCCTGAGCCGGGTCGAAGGCACCTACGGCCTCCTGGTCATGGACGTGCGCCGACCCGACGAGCTGGTGGTGGCCCGCAACGGCAGCCCGATCGTGCTCGGCGTGGGCGAGAGCGAGATGTTCGTCGCCTCCGACGTCGCCGCGCTGGTCCGGCACACCCAGCGGGTCGTCTACCTGGACGACGGCGAGGTGGCCACCGTCCGCGCCGGCGGGTACCAGACGCGCACCCTGGACAACCAGCGCACCAGCAAGGAGCCGACCACGGTCGAGGCCGAGGACGGCGACTATGAGCTGGGCGCCTACGAGGACTACATGCGCAAGGAGATCCACGAGCAGCCCGAGGCGCTGCGCCGGGTCCTGCGCGGCCGCCTGGACGAACGGTTCGCCACCGCCCGGCTGGGCGGCATCAGTCTGGACGCTCGCGAGCTGCGTTCGATCCGCCGGGTCAAGTTCCTGGGCTGTGGCTCGGCCTACTACGCGGGCCAGATGGGCGCGGTGCTGGTCGAGGAATTGGCCCGGGTCCCCACCGACGCCGAGCCCGCGTCGGAGTTCCGCTACCGCAACCCGGTGGTCGACCCCGACACGCTGTACGTGGCCATCAGCCAGTCCGGCGAGACGCTGGACACGCTCATGGCCGTGCAGGAACTCAAGCGCAAGGGCGGCCAGGTACTGGGCGCGGTCAACGTGGTCGGCAGCGCCATCGCCCGGGAGTGCGGCCACGGGGTGTTCCTGCACGCGGGCCCGGAGATCGCGGTGGCCTCGACCAAGGCCCTGACCAACATGGCCTCGTCGTTCGCCCTGCTCGGCCTGCTGCTGGGCCGGGTCCGGGACATGTCCTCCGCTGAAGGGGCCCGCCTGGTCGAGGGCCTGCGCGCGCTCCCCGGGCAGATCGACCAGATCCTGGCCCAGGAGGACAACATCGCCACCATCGCCGGCCAGTTCGCCGGGGCCGACCACATGTTCTTCATCGGCCGGGTCCGTGCCTGGCCGGTGGCCCGCGAGGGGGCCCAGAAGCTCAAGGAGATCTCCTACGTGCACGCCGAGGCGTACCAGGCTTCGGAGCTGAAGCACGGCCCGCTGGCCCTGATCGACTCCAGCATGCCCAGCGTGGTGCTGGTCCCCAAGGACGAGCTCTGGTCGAAGAACATCTCCACCATCGAGCAGATCCGCGCCCGGGGCGGCCCCGTCATCGCCGTCACCAGCGGCGACCTCCCCGCCGACCTGGCCGACGCCATCATCAAGGTGCCGCACAACACCCCCGAGCTGGACCCCATCCTGCTCACGATCCCGCTGCAGATGTTCGCCTACCACACCGCCGCCAAGCTCGGCCGCGACATCGACAAGCCCCGCAACCTGGCCAAAAGCGTCACCGTCGAATAGCAGCGCTCGCTGCCACGCGATCGATGGCGCTTTACCCATACTCTTATAGGGGTAACAGCACCATCGATCATGAAGCTGGCCCGGGCCCGCCGTCAGAGCAGCCAGTAGACCTCGGTCCACTGCTGGGCCGGGTCGTCGTGGTGGGGGCCGTAGATCTCCCAGCGAACCCCGGCCGCCTGGCGGCCTGCCGCGGCGCACCAGCGCAGGACCGCGTCGTGGGCCGCCCCGACCTCCCCGAAGGGGCCGTGGTGGACGGTCATGGCGGCGGTCCCGGCCGGCAGCGTGGACGCCACCACCCGGCCGGTGAGCGGGCACGGCCGGTCGAGCAGGACTCCGACCTCCACCGAGGGTGCGCCGTCGAGGTAGAGCATGATGTTGCGGCAGCCCCGGTCGATCCCGCCCGCGCGCAGGCAGCCCCAGACCTCGCCCAGCAACTGCCCCCACAGCGCGGGAAACTCCGGCCACGTCGTGGTGGCCGCGACCACCACGGTGGGCCGGGACTCCGCCTCAACCAGGCCGACCTCGTAACCCATGGCGGTTAGCGGTAGCCGCGCTTCAGCAGGTATTTGGCGCCGGAGGCGAAGCCTTCGGGGGTGAGGACCTGGAAGCCGAAGGCGTCGGCCAGGCGATCCGTGGTGTTGAAGGCGGCGCCGACGGCCAGGGCGTCCTTGACCTGCTGGGGTGAGACTCCGGCGGCCAGCACCGCCCGCAGGTCGTCGGCGCTCAGCGTCCCGCTCGCGGTCAGCTGGCCGAGCATGCGCAGGGTGGCCCGCAGCGGCTCCTCGATCGGGGCCGACTCCAGGTCGGCCAGCACGGCCGCGACCCGCGGGGCGTCGCCGTAGGCCTGCGACGCGGTCGCGGTGTGGGCGCCGATGCAGAACGCCGACTGGTTCACGGCCGAGACGTAGGCCGCCATCAGCTCCCGGTCGCCGACCGACCAGGCCGACGGGCCGCGCATGGCCTCGTGGGTGAACGCCTTGGCCTTACTCCCGTAGAAGTCCGGACGGTAGAAGACCAGCTTGGCCGCGTCCGGCAGCGGCTGCCGGGAAACCAGCCCGATGACCGCGAACAGCAGCTTGGTGCCGGGCCGGTAGCCGTGGTTGAGGATGTCAGGGCGCATCGTCGGCCCCCAGCGCCTCGGCCAGGGCGGCCAGGCCCGCCTCGTACTGCCGCGACGACTGGCCGACCGCGGCGCAGACCACCAGCTCGAACAGCTGATCCTGGCTGTAGCCGGCCGCCTCGGCGGCCGCGAAATCCGAGGCCGTGACCGTCGCCGGCGCGGTGGCAACCTTGCCGATCAGCGTTTCCAGCGGTTGGGTAAGACCTTGATTATCGAAGGCCTGTGACCGGAGTTCCGGCGACGCCGTGCCCTCCCCGTGCTGGACCCGGCCCACCAGGGCGCGGAAGCTTGCCTCCTGCCCGGGCATCAGTGCAGGGGCAGGACGTGGGGTTCGCCCTCGGGGCCGGGCAGGGGCTGCTCGCACCAGACGACCTTGCCGGTGCGGGTGCGGCGGGCGCCCCAGCGGGAGGCGAACTGGCTGACGACCTGGAGGCCACGGCCGTTCTCGTCGTCGCGGCCGGCCTGGCGCAGGCGGGGCAGGGCGGCCGAGTTGTCGCCAACCTCGCAGACCAGGGCACCTTCGCGGACGATGCGCAGGGTCACGGCCCCGGGGGAGTAGCGCAGCGCGTTGGTCACCAGCTCGGAGACCAGCAGCTCGGTGATGGGGACCATGTCTTCCAGGCCCCAGCGCTCCATCGGCTCCCGGATCAGGGACCGGGCCTGGCCGACCGAGGTCAGCTCGCGGCCCAGCGTCCAGGTCGCGTGGTGGTCGGCCGGGATGCGGGACAGCCGGGCCAGCAGCACCGCGATGTCGTCGCGCTGGTGGTCGGCGTACACGCCGTCCAGCATGGCCTTGCACAGGTCTTCCAGGGACCGCTCGGCCGGGCTGTCGCTGAAGATCTTCTGCAGCCGTCCGAGGCCGTCGTCAATGTCCCGGGTGCGGTTCTCGACCAGGCCGTCGGTGTAGAGCACGAACAGGCTGCCGTCCTCGATGGTGAACACGCGGCTCTCGATCGGGCCCTCGCCCACCCCCAGAGGCGGCGCGGGCGAGACGTCCAGGTACTCGTTGGTGCCGTCCGGCTGGACCAGCAGCGGCGGCAGGTGACCGGCCACCGCCACCTCGCAGGTGCCGCTGACCGCGTCGAAGATCGCGTAGGTGCAGGTGGCGAAGTGTGGTTCGCGTTCGCCCAGCGTGTGCATGAGCTCGTCGAGCTGCTGCAGCGACTCGGCGGGCGGCAGCTCCAGCCGGGCCAGCGTGTGGATGGCGGTCCGCAGCCGGCCCATGGTCACCGCGGCCCGGACACCGTGCCCGGCCACGTCACCGACCACGAGCGCGACCCGCGCGCCCGGCAGCGCGATCGACTCGTACCAGTCGCCGCCGACCTCGATCAGCTTGCTGCCCGGCAGGTAGCGGTGGCGGACGTCGACCGAGGACGGGGCGGACAGCCCGGTCGGCAGCATGCTCCGCTGCAGGGTCAGCGCCGTGGCGTGCTCGCGGTTGTACCGGCGCGCGTTGTCGATGAACATCGCGGCCCGGGACGCGAACTCCATCCCGATTTCCTGGTCGTAGGCGTCGAACGACCGGTAGCCCGGCTTGCGCACACAGACGAAGAAGCCGAGCGTGGTGCCCTGCGCGATCAGCGGCAGCAGCAGCATCGAGGTTTCGGTGAGCAGCTCGGCCACGGGCGGGCGCTGCCACATGTCGGCCAGCTTCTCCGCGTCGGCGGCCGGGATCCGGTTCTCCATCACCGGCCGGCCGGAGTCCATGCACCGCACGTAGGGCGAGCCCTTGGGGTAGCGGAGGATCTCACCGATCGGGAACGTGGCCTCCCAGGCCGGGTCGTCGGCATCGTTGGCCACCGCCAGCCGCCGCAGCGGCTGGGTGCCGTCCGGCCCGTGCGAGGGGAACTCGTCGTCGCCGATCAGGCTCTCCAGCACCGCGACGCCGCCCGAGTTGCAGAAGTGCGGCACCAGCGTGGTGATCAGTTCGCGGGCCACGTGGTCGAAGTCGAGGCTGTCGCCGATCCGCTTGAACGTGCCGTCCAGCAGGGTCTGCCGCATCAGGGCCGGGTCCACGAACCGCGGGGCCACCGGGGACGGGATGCGGAGCAGGACGGTGGCGGCGACGTCGCCTTCGCCTTCGCCGGCCTTCATCGGGTGCACGGTGACGATCGCGTCCAGGGTGCTGCCGCTCTCGGTGCGGATCGACAGCATGCCGGTGCCCTCGCGATCGGCCTTGAGCGCGTCGAGCAGCGGCTGCACCACGTCGTCGCCGGCCACGGCCGGGGGCGGCACGGTTCCGTTGGATTCGGCCTTCTTGGCCCCGTTGGATCCGCTGCGCTTGCTGTCGGCGCTCTTGGCGTCCGTGTGCCTACTGTCCGTGCTCACGGCGTCGGATTCGTCGGCGGGGCTCGGGTCGAGCAGCAGATCGCTCAGGTTGGATCCGACCAGCTTGTCGGCGGGGCGTCCCAGCACCGTCGGCGCATTCCGGTCGTGCTGAACGATGCGACCGGAGTGGTCGATACCCAGGATGATGGTCCGCACCGACGCATTCTGTGGTGGCGCGCTGCTGTCGACCGTCATGCCGGTTGTCACGTGCTGCTCTCCTGTCGGCGTCTCACCCGCCGGCTGCGCGGGCTGCGCGTCGCGGCCGGAAAATGGGTGCCCTGGGCATGGAGCTGATCATGCTGCCCTCATACCCATTCGCCGGGCCCTCCTAGCCCAATTATGAGCCAACGATGGCTCGCAGGCAGCAGATCCAGGAACGCGTCTTAAGCCTGGTGAATACCCTTTCGCCCGGCAATTTTGTCCCGGCGCTGGTGCCGGGCCGCCGCCAGACAAAAAGGCAGCTCAGCAGCCATGCCGGAATTGCGAGATTACACGTAGTGACCTATCCATACCAGAGGGAGCCGCTCAGATTTTCCGGCTGGCCCGCTGGGCTGGCCATTTGCCCAGTGGATAGTGGTGCGGGTGGGGCAGTTCAGCCGGTCAGGTCAGGCGGGTTCGGCGGGCGATGGCCAGGCCGGCCGCCAGCAGAACCATTCCCCAGGACATGGCGCGCAGGGCGCCTTCCAATGGGGCCAGGATCAACTCCGGGCCGATCGGTGTCTGGGTCCCGTCGGCCAGCGTCACGGTGCCATCGAAATGGACCGCCCGGCGCCGAATGGTCCGGGCCGGGGTGCTCAGCCGGCGCTGCGCGGCCGACAGGGCCAGCGCCGCGCCCGCGGCGGCCACCGCGGCCAGGCTCAGCGTGCCGTGCTGGGCCACATAACCGGTGAGCGCCGGGAAGGCCCCCCAGGCGGCGGCAAAGCCCAATTCGTTGTGGATAATTCCGCCGAAGAATTCCATGTTGTAGGCCACCACCAGGACCGGGCCCGCCACCATGAACGGCAGCAGCAGCCAGCCGGTCTGGGTGATCCCGTACACGCCGAGGCCGACCGCGCCGGCCAGGCTGACCGTGGCCGCCGTCACCAGCGCCCAGGCCGGGATCGCGGTCCGCAGCGGCCGCCCGTGCAACTCGTCGAGGGCGTGCGCGGCCACCCCCACGGCCAGGAAGAACGCGGCCACCGCGTACAGCAGGTGGCTGAGCGACACCTGCGGGGCCAGCGACGCCCCGATCACCACGTAGGACAGGTGCCACGCGGTGTACGGCGGGTGCAGCAGTGTCCACCAGTCCCGCCACCGGCCCGGGCCGGCCGCGTAGTAGGCCGGCCGTCCGGCTTCAGCCACTCCGTTGTCCCCACATGACCAGGCCGCCGCCGAGGCTCATCAGCCGGGTGCCCACCTCGGTGAATCCGGCCCGCTGCCAGGCCTCGACCGTCCACGGGACCGGGTAGCGGCGGTAGTGCCCGGTGATGCTGGGGCCCAGGAATTGGCCGACCCGCAGCCAGGACGGCCCGCCCAGCAGCAGGCCGCCCGCGGGCAGGATGGCCCGGGTGTACACCTCCCAGGCGGCCCGCCACAGCGGGTTGGGTGGTACGCAGAACTCCAGGCTGGCCACGGTGCCGCCCGGTTTGACCACCCGGGCCAGCTCGGCCAGGGTCGCCTGCGGGTCCTCGACGTAGCGCAGCAGATAGGTGAAGGTCAGCGCGTCGAAGCTGGCGTCCGGGAACGGCAGCCGCTCGGCCCGCCCGGTGACCAGCGCGATCCGGTCGGACAGACCGGCCGCGGCCACGTTGGCCCGCCCCTGCCGCAGCATGGGCTCGGTCAGGTCGACCCCGATCACCCGGGCTCCGGTCCGCGTGGCCAATTGCTGAGCCACCCCGGCCGTCCCCGATGCCACGTCCAGCACCAGGGTCCCGCCCGGCCCACGGGAGCCGGCGGGCCCACGGGAGCCGACGATCCGGTCCACCATGGCCCGCCGCCAGCGGCCGTTCTGCCCCATCGACAGCACCTCGGCCAGCTGGTCGTACCGCCCGGGCAGCGGGGTGAACAGCCCTTGTGCGAACCGGTTACGGGCGTCGGCGGGACGCGGCATGGGCTCTCCTCAGCGCCGGGATTATCACCCTACTGACCACTATTACGGGCTGCGGACCTCCGCTGGATTGATCTTGCTGGGGCCGTCCCGCCGTGATGTAGTCGTTATCGGCGGGGGGACAAGGGGATGAGGCAGCGGGAGGCTTCAGATGGCCAGCCAGACCATTCCCCCGGAAGACGATGCTGCTTCTTCCGGTGACACGGGCCTGCCCCCTTCCGGTGACACGGGCCTGCCCCCGGAATTGGTGTCCGTGCACGACCCGGCCATCGACCGGCCGGACGATGCCGTCGGGCGCAGGCTGGCCCTGCTGGTCGGCGGATTCCTGCCGGCCCAGATCACCACCACGTTTGCGCAGCTGGGAATCGCCGAGGAACTGGGGGAGCCGGGGCGGACGGCCAGCGAACTGGCCCAGGCGCTGAACCTTCCCGAGCGGCCGCTGACCCGGCTGCTGCGGGCGGCGGGAACGTTCGGCCTGGTGCGGATGGACGCGGACGGGACGTTCGCGGCCACTGCTCTGTCGGACCGGCTGCGCGCGGACGTGCCCGGCTCGCTGCGGGACATGGTCATCGGGTTCATGCTCCCGCCGACCTGGGACGCGGTCGGGCGGCTGCCCGAGCTGGTGCGCACCGGCGAGCCCGCCGACACCCAGCTGATGTGGGACTACGTCCAGGCCCATCCCGACGCGGCCACCCGGTTCGCCGGGGCCATGGGGGTGCAGACCTCGGCGCTGGCCGGGTACCTGCGGACCGCTGGCTACGCCCCGCCCCCGTGCCAGCGGATCGTCGACGTCGGCGGCAGCCGCGGGATCCTGCTGTCCTATCTGCTCCAGGTGGCGCCGATGGCCCGGGGCGTGCTGCTCGACCGGGCCGAGGCGCTGACCCTGGCCCCGTCGGTGCTGGCCCAGGCGGGCGTGGAGGACCGGGCCGAGATCGTCACCGGCGACTTCATGACCGAGATTCCCGGCGGTGACCTGCACGTGCTGTGCCACGTGCTGCACGACTGGGATGACGAGATCGCACTGCAGATCGTCCGCAACTGCTTCCGGGCCAGCCGGCCGGGCGGCGGCCTGGTCGTGATCGAGTACCTGCTGCCGACCCCGCCCGAGCCGTCCCTGTCCTACCTGATGGACATCTTGATGATGACGGTCGAAGCGGGCGGGGAGCGGACCCGGGAAGACTTCCAGACCCTGATGGCCTCGGCCGGTTACCAGTTCAGCCGGGAGGTGCCGGTGACCAGCCCGGGCCGGACCCTGCCCCAGCGCGTGCTCGAGTTCCGCCGGGTCTGAGCAGCCGCAGCCGGCCCGGCAGCCGGCCGGGCTGCCCGGCCGGCTGGGCCTACTGGCTGAACGTGGTGTGGGTGCCGGAGATCGAGATCTGCACGCCGGCTCCGGTCACGCTGACGTTCTGGATGGTCATGCCCGCGGGCAGGTGGGGCATGCTGAACGTGAACTCCTGGTTGTTGCCCAGGGCCGAGATGGGCAGGTCGCCGCTCGTCCTCACGATCTTGACCTCGATCTGCTTCGGCCCGCTCCGGATCACCTCGGCCAGCGCGTTGGTGCTGATCGGGCCCAGGCTCAGGGTGGCGTTGAGCTCGTCCTGACCCGCGTTCGAGAGCTTGATCCCGTCGCCGAGCCCGGTCGCGTTGCTCAGCCCGGCGAACGTGACCAGCGCGATGCCGTTGGTCTGGTCCACGGTGGCCCCGTTGAAGCTGGAGTTGACGTGCACGCCGTGCATGGTGGCCTTGACGCTGGCGATCTCCAGCGCGCCTTCCCGGACGTTGTTGGCCGAGATGTCGATCTGGTGGAAGTTCTTCTCCACCACCTGGGTCAGGAACGGGAAACCAGCGATCGAGACCGACGGCTTGACCGGGAAGCCCGCCGACTTGATCTGGTCGGCGACCTCGTTCTCGGCCAGCTTGACCGCCACCCGGTCGATGACGACCGCCAGCACGAGCAGCACCACGACCACGATGGCCAGGATCTTCAGCCCGCGGTGCCGCTTGCGGGGCCGCCCGCCGTCACCCTGCTCCCAGCCGGACCAGTCGTTGGACTGTTCCGGCCGGGCCGGCGGCTGCGGCGTCCGGCCCCAGTCGCCGGCGTAGTTGCCCCGGTTGTCGCGACCCCGGTCGCGGTAGCCGCCCTGGTCGTTCTGGTAGCCACCCCGGCCGTCCTGGTACCCGTCCGGGTACTGGCCGCGATACCCGCCGCGCTCGTCCGGGTACCCGCTCGAATGCCGGCCGCGGCTGCCCTGCCCGCCCGAGTAACCGTCCCGGTCGCCCCGCCCGTACGGGTCTTGCGGCCCGCGCCCGCCCGGCGGGCTGTAGGGCGGCGGCTGCTCTGGCCAGCCCGAGGGAACCGGTCGTGTCGGGTCATCGCTCACGCTGATCAGCTCCACTCGAAGGGGGCCTGACGAAGCTTAATGTAGTAAACGTGCAATTGAGAAAAGACAATCGGCGTATTCCGGTTTATGCACGTCACCCCTACACTCGGTAGACATGTCGTCGCTGCGTTCCGGACCGGCGGGGGCTGGCCCGGCCTTGGTTGTTCGTACCCGTCAATCTGACCATCGATTGCAGGCGGGTACCGACTACCGGCTGGGCCGGGATCCGGCGTCCGACATCGTCCTCACTGATGCCCGCGTGTCCTGGAGTCATGCCGTCTTTCGGCATGTTCAGGACGTCTGGATACTCGAGGACACTGGAAGTACGAATGGGACATTTGTCGGTACCCGGCGTGTGGACCGCATCACCATTAGTTCCGAGTGTGTTATTCGGCTCGGTGACGCGGACGACGGCCCGGTGCTGCGGTGTGAACCGGCCGCCCAGCCGGTGCACGCGCCCACGCAGGTCTCGGGACCGTCGGCCGGCCTGACCACCGTTCTGGTCGACCCGCCCGCGCCGGTCCACGAGGGCCCGGCCGCGGCGCGCGATGAGCTGGGTACGGTGCGCGAAGACCCGGCCCCGGTCCGGCCGCCGGCCGGCCCGGCTCGGATTGACCAGCCGGTAACGCCCGAGGTCAGGCCGTCAGTGCGTGACGATCGGCCTCCGGTGCGTGATGACCGGCCCGCGGCCCGCTTCACCCCGCGGGCCGATCCGCCCGCCGCCGCGGCCCGCCCCCCGGCCGCGCCGCCGGCGCCCCCGGCGGGTCCGCCGTCCGGCCGCTCGGGGCCACCCTCGGGCGGGCGCCCCGGATCGGCCAATGGCACCGGCCGGCCGGCCGTCCCGCAGGTTCCGGACGATTACCGGCTCAGCGTCGACCGGCGGCCGACGGCGGTGTTGCCGCTGCCCACGGCGCGGATGCGTATCGGCCGGACCGACGACAATGAACTCGTCCTTTCCGACCTGAGCGTGTCGAAGCACCACGCTGAATTGCGGAAAACCAGTGACGGAAAGTACCAGATCGCTGACCTGGGCAGCCATAACGGCACTTTTGTCAATGGGCAGCGTGTTACGTCAGCGACACTCACCGAGAAAGACATCGTTGGTATCGGCCACGCCACTTTCCGGCTGACCGACGGGGAACTGCGCGAATATATCGATACCGGTGACGTCTCGCTGGTGGCGCAGGATCTGGTGGTGGAAGTCTCCGGCGGCAAGATTCTGCTCGACCACGTGAGCTTCCCGCTCGGGGAGCGGAACCTGGTCGGCATCATCGGGCCCAGCGGTGCGGGCAAGTCGACCCTGCTCGGCGCGCTGACCGGGATGCGCCCGGCCGACCGGGGCGTGGTGCTGTACGACAACCGCGACCTGTACAAGGACTACGACGAGCTGCGGACCCGGATCGGGCTGGTACCGCAGGACAGCGTCATGCACACCCAGCTGACCACCCAGCGGGCCCTGCAGTACGGAGCTGAACTGCGGTTCCCGCCCGACACCGGAGCCGACGAGCGCAACGGCCGGGTCGAGGAGGTCATGGGCGAGCTGGGGCTGACCCGGCACGCCGACACCCGGGCCGACCGGCTCTCCGGTGGCCAGCTCAAGCGGGTCAACGTCGCCCTGGAGCTGCTGACCAAGCCGTCGCTGCTGTTCCTGGACGAGCCCACCTCCGGCTTGGACCCGGGCCTGGACAAGTCGGTCATGGAGCAGATGCGGGACCTGGCCCACGATGGGCGCACGGTCATCGTGGTCACCCACTCGGTGGCCAACCTGAACGTCTGCGACCGGCTGCTGGTGCTGGTGCCGGGCGGGCGGGTGGCGTTCTTCGGGCCGCCCGAGGAAGGGCTGGCCTACTTCGGCGAGCCGGGCTGGGCCGAGGTGTTCCAGACCTTCGACCGGCAGCCGAACCGGGACTGGGCGGCCGAGTTCAAGGGCTCCCGCGCCCACGACGAGTACGTCACCCGGCCCCAGGCCATGTCGGCGGTGTCTACCGGGCCCAAGGCGGCGGGCACCCCGGCGCCGGTCCGGGGTGGCGGCTTCAGCCAGATCGGCACGCTGGTCCGCCGGTACGCTCGTGTCCTCGCTTCCGACCGCGCCTACGTGCTGTCCGCGGGACTGCTGCCGTTCATTCTGGGTGGCCTGATCTACCTGGTGGCCGGCAGTCAAGGTCTTCGGGGCACCAACGCATCGATGACGCTGATCATGCTCATCGTCGGCGTGAGCCTTTCCAGCACGATCAGCTCGATCTTCGAGCTGCTCAAGGAACGGAATATCTACGTCCGGGAGCGGGCGGCCGGGCTGTCGTCCGGCGCCTATCTGGGATCCAAGCTGATCGTGCTGGGCGTCATCTCGGTCGTACAGGCATTGATCGTGGCCGTCATCGGCCTGGCCTTCCGGCCCCTGCCCACGCACGGGTCCCTGCTGACCAGCGCACCGTTCCCCGAGTTGCTGATCGGTGTCGCGGTATTCGCGGTGGCGTCGATGTGCCTCGGCCTGGCCGCATCGGCGCTGGTCAGGACCATCAACCAGGCCACGCCGTTCCTGGTGCTGATCATCTTCATCCAGATCATGCTGAGCGGCGGCGTATTCGCGGTCAGCGGCGCCGGCATCAACCAGATCTCCTGGCTGATCCCCGGGCGCTGGGGCTACGCCGCGGTGGCCTCCACCGCTGACCTCAACCACCTTCTGCCCGCCGGGTCACAGCAGATCAACTCGCTGTGGGATCACCAGAGCAGTACCTGGCTGACCGATATCGGCGGCATGGTCGTGCTGTCCATCGTGTTTGTGGTGATCGCCTGGTGGCGGCTGAACCGCCTCACCCCCGGCCGCCGAAAGTAGGCCGCAAGCAGGCGGTCAGACCAGCAGGGTGGCCAGCAGCTGAGCCATGGCCTGTTCGTCCATGCCCAGCCCGCGGTACATGAACTCGTTGAACGACCCGTACACGCGTCCGACCTCGTCGAACGCGGCTTCCAGGTAGCCGGGGTTGAGTTCCATGATCGGCCGCAGCAGGCCAGGGTCGCGCATCATGCCGATCTTGGCCAGGTCGTTGCCGAGCTTGAAGTACCGGGCCTGGTAGATGCCGTTGGCCAGCAGGTAGTCGGCGACCACGGTGGCGTGCGGGACCCCGAGCGCGGTGAGCACGATCGCGGTCATCCAGCCGGTGCGCTCCTTGCCGCTGCTGCAGTGGTAGAGCAGGGGCAGGCCCCGCTGGCCGTCGGCCATCATGCGCAGCGCGATGCCGAACCCGTCCCGCTGCCGCTGGTCGGCCACGAACCCGCGGTGCACGCCCAGCATGAACTGGGTGGCCCGGCCCTGGCCCAGCTCGGCCTGCTGCCGGTGGTGGTCGCCGCTGGCGATCAGGTCGTAGAAGTTGCCGATGTCCGCCCCGGGCACCGGCAGCCGGACCAGGGTGGCGCTGTCCGGCAGCCGGTCCTCCCCGTTGACCAGCACTTCTCCGGGCAGCCGGAAGTCCACCACCGTACGCAGACGCAGACTACCGAGCGTAGTCACGTCGTCCGGGGTCAGCTGGCTGAGCGCATCCCCCCGGAACACCGCACCCCGGGTCACCTCGCGCCCGTGGGCGGTGCGGTACCCGCCGAGATCCCGTACGTTCTGGGCCCCGTCAAGCTGCATGGACCTCACAAGTACATGAGCGTACCTAGCTAGCCGAGTGACCGGAATGCTCCGCCGCCGCCTCGTCGCGCAGGACCCGGCGCAAAACCTTGCCGATCATGTTGTGCGGAAGTTCGTCACGCGCCGTGATCTCGGTGGGCACCTTGTAGGCGGCCAGCCGCTCCGCACAGTAAGCCAGCAGCTCAGACCGGTCGGGGGCCAGTCCCGGCACCAGCACCACGTAGGCGGTGACCCGTTCGCCGCGAGCCGGCTCGGGCACCCCGATCACCGCGCTCTCCTTGACCCCGGGGTGCGAGTTCAGCACCTCCTCGACCTCGGACGGGTACACGTTGAGGCCGTCCAGGATGATCACATCGCGTTTGCGGTCGATCAGGGTGAAGAAGCCGTCCGGGCTCATCATCGCGATGTCCCCGGTGCGCAGCCAGCCGTTGGACAGGACCTCGGCCGTCTCCCGCGGCTGGTTCCAGTACCCGGCGAACACCTGCGGCCCGCGGACCAGCAGCTCGCCGGCCTCGCCCACCGGCAGGGCCTGGCTGGGGTCGCTCTCGCTGACCACGCGGGCCATGGTGCCCGGCATCGGCACGCCCACCGACACGTGGCGGGCGTTCCCGTTCAGCGGGTTGGCCATGATCACCGGTGCGGTCTCGGTCATGCCGTAGCCCTGCACCACCTGGGCCCCGGTGGCCCGGCGGAAGCTGTCCACGGTCTCCCGGCGCAGCTTCATGGCCCCGGACACACAGGTCCGGATCGAATCCAGGTGCGCCGCCCGGGCGTCCGGTGACTCCGCGATCTGCTGGTAGATGGGCGGCACCCCGGGCAGGATCGTGGGCCGGTGGTGCTTGATCTCGTCCAGCACCAGCTCCAGGTCGAACTTGGGTACCAGCACCACCGTGCCGCCGATGAGCATGGTCGTGGTCAGCCCGAGGGTCAGCCCGAACACGTGGAACAACGGCAGCACCGCCAGCGTCACCTCCTGGCCGGGCACGTACCCGGGGTCCCAGGACGCGGTCTGGTAGGCGTTGGCCAGCAGGTTGGCGTGGGTGAGCATCGCGCCCTTGGGGGTGCCGGTGGTCCCGCCGGTGTACTGCAGGGCGGCCAGGTCACGGGCCGGGTCCACCTGGACCGGGACGTGCCGGGGCCGGGCGTCGGCCATGACCTCGGGGAAGCGCAGCGGGTAGGACTCCAGGTCCGGCGGCAGGTCGGCGGTCAGTTCGGCCCGCTTCTCCCGCGCCGCGCGCAGCGGCAGGCGCAGCGCCATCCGCTTGGACCGGGGCAGGAACTCGGTCAGCGAGGTGACGATGATGTGCTCGACCTGCGTGCCCCGGGCCGCCTCGGCCACCGTCTCGTAGGCCCGGTCGAACACCACGACCACGCTGGCCCCGCTGTCCCGCAGCTGGTTGTGCAGCTCGGCCGCGGTGTAGAGCGGATTGTTCTGCACGATGATCGCGCCCCGCCGCAGGGTGGCGAAGAACGCGATGACCGCCTGCGGGCAGTTCGGCAGCACGGTCGCCACCCGGTCGCCGTGGTGCACGCCGAGGCCGCGCAGCGCGTCGGCGAACCGGTCGACCAGGTCGGCCAGCTCCCGGTAAGTGATCTTGCGGCCCAGGAAGATCAGGGCCGGACGGCGCGGGTAGCGCTCCACCGCGTCGTCCAGCACGTCGGTCAGCGGGGCGTCCGGGAATTCGGCCCCGGCCGGCACCCCCGCGGGGTAGTAGCGCAGCCAGGGCCGCGTGTCGTAGGGCGTCGTCATCGTCGCTCGTCACCACCTCGCATGTGCCCGCTCCAAAGGACACAGCGTCGCAACCCCCGAAAACGTCGCACTTCGGGCGTCCGAGGGCATTATGGAACGAGCCGACATCCTTGTCAGCTGTTCTGTTCCTGGTGTGGCTAGGGTGAAGCGATGACCGACCAGACAACTGATTCCGCACCGCTGGAGGCCAGCGCGCGTGACCTGCTGCGCCGCCACCCGCTGGTGGACGGCCACAACGATCTGCCGTGGGCCCTGCGCGAGCAGTTCGGCGGGGACCCGGTCCGGGCCCGGCTGGCCGAGCCGGTGGCGCAGACCCAGACCGACCTGCCCCGGCTGGCCGCGGGCGGGGTCGGCGCCCAGTTCTGGTCGGTGTACGTGCCCGCCTCCCTGGCCGGGGCCAATAGTGGGCACTGTGCCGTGACCGCGGTGCTGGAGCAGATCGACACCGCGCACCGGATGATCGAGGCCTACCCGGACCGGCTCGAGCTGGCCACCACCGCCGCCGACGTGGAGCGGGTGTTCGCGGCGGGCAAGGTCGCCTCGCTGCTGGGCGCCGAGGGCGGGCACGCCATCAACAACTCGCTCGGCGTCCTCCGCTCGCTGTACGCGCTGGGCGTCCGGTACATGACGCTGACCCACAACAACAATGTGGGCTGGGCCGACTCGGCCACCGACCGGCCGCAGGCGGGCGGGCTGACCGACTTCGGCCGCGAGGTGGTGGGGGAGATGCAGCGGCTGGGCATGCTGGTCGACCTGTCGCATGTGGCCTCCTCGACCATGCGCGACGCCCTGGCCGTGGCCCGGGCGCCGGTCATCTTCTCCCACTCCTCGGCCCGCGCCGTGTGCGACCACCCCCGCAACGTTCCCGATGACGTACTGCGCTCCCTGGCCGACAACGGCGGCGTGTGCATGGCGACGTTCGTCCCCAATTTCGTCTCGCCGGAGTGCGCCCAGTGGCAGTTCGGCCTGCTGGCCGAGATGGAGCGGCGTGGCCTGGACCGCCGGGACATAGCGGCCTGGAGCAGCGTGAGCCCCGAGTACGAGCGGGCTCACCCGTTCCCCGAAGCGACCCTGGCCCAGGTGGCCGACCACGTGGAGCACATCCGGGCCGTGGCCGGCATCGAGCACGTCGGCCTCGGCGGCGACTACGACGGCTCGGCCCGCTTCCCGGCCGGCCTGGGCGACGTGTCCCGCTACCCCGCCCTGTTCGCCGAGTTGCTCGACCGTGGCTGGACCGAAGACGAGTGCGCCGCCCTGGCCGGCGGTAACGTCCTCCGCGTCCTCCGCGCCGCCGAAGAGACGGCGGCGGGCGCCCGCTGACGGCTCGGGTCAGGGTACCGATTGCACCAGGTCGCGGGCGGCGAGCAGAGCCGATCTGATCTCCTGCAGATAGCTCCGGCCCCCGAACTTCCGGCCAGGAAGGGCTGAGTTGTCCGGATCCACGCCACAGCAGTACAGCTGGCAGCCCCGCTCGATGCCGAGCACCTGCAGCCCGGCCAGCTGCTGAAACGGCACATAGATCTGCGTGGTCAGCAGCAGTACGCGGTCGCTGGAACCAATGCCGCGCTGCTGCGCCCAGTACCGCAGTTGGTCCACGGTGTTGACGCGCCGAGTGGCTGGCTCGCTGGACGGCACGATGGTGACGTCCACGTGGCCCCAGTCGTAGTGGGCGGACTCGCCCCACAGAGTGTCGTCCCAGCTCGGGGGGGGCGGTGCCGATTCAGCCATGGCGATCGGCTCTCCCAGTCCGAACGCTTCCCTGGTCGCCGCCACCAGGACCTCAGCCTCGTCGAATGAGTCGCCCAGGCCCAGCTGAGCCGCCATCGCGGGTTCGTCTCCCCCCAGGTTCCGGTGGCCGCCCAGCACCGCTACGGACTTCGCATGAAGGCCGCCGTGCATCAGCTCGGCTGCGTACCTGGTCCGATTGACACAGGCTCTGACCAGACCAGACAGCACGACCAGGGCGGTGAACGGCTCCACGGGCACCGGCGACGCGTTCACCAGGCCCAGGGCCTGAGCTGCCGCTGTGATCAGCGTCTCGGGCACTTCCCGGCCATTGACCACCGCCGGCTCGGTGCCGATGAGGTTCCGTTCAACGTGGCCGCCCTGCTTCCGGAAATCCCAGTCCGCCGAAAGTTCAGCGAGCCGGCCGATCAGGACGGCCGTGTCCAGTCCGGTGGGCCACTCCCATCCCGATGCTGTGGCCAGAACCCTCATCGGCTCAGAGTCCACCCACCGCCGGAGCGGGACCTCCAGCCGTTCAGCGGTGAGCTCACCCGGGGCCGGCGCTAGGAGCGGCACGGGGTCGAACCCCGGTTCAGACTGGTCTTTCGCCTCGTTTTCCGCGGGCACGATCTGGTGTGCCTCCTCCCGGGCGGCCGCCCTCCGGCGTGCGCGACGAGCCGATGCTACGCGCCACGTTCCGCCGGACACGCCGAAGCACACCTGTAGATCTTGCAAAGGAGCCAAGATAGGCGCACACCACGGCAGAACGTCTCGCAGGGGGGACAGTGGACGAAGCGGAGCGAATCGACGCCTGGCCGGACTGGCTGGTAACCAAGGAAAACATCCGCAACCTGGCCCGCTATGTTAATCCTGAACAGGCACGGGATCTGGTCCCGGCTGACTGCCTGGACCGGTGGCGCAGGCCCAGCCAGGGCGAGGTCCGGGCCAGCCGGGTCTACGACGCGCTGCGTGACCGAAGGATCCCCTATGCGCTGCACCCCTGGAACCCGGTCCAGACCCAGCTGGCCACCACCAAGCCCGGCGGTGACGGCGAGCGGCCGGGTTTTCAGCGGATCAGAAACCAGCTCCAGACGATTCAGGGACCTGCCACCTGCCTGGATCTGGCCATCGTCTTTGCCGGGATGGCATTAGCCGCGGATATGCGGCCCCTCATCGCCGTCCGTACCAGACCCACCCGGCACGCGCTCGTCCTGATCGACACCAGCATGGCCCAATCTCTGCAATCGTCCGATCGGCTGGCCGGACCGCCACGATTTACCGAGCGCCTGGCTGAACCCGCTGAACCGGGAGTATGGGACCTGGCCGCCGAAGACCCGGTCACCGGCTCGGCTGGGGACTGGATCGCCGTGGACATCGCGCGAGCAGCTCGCCACCTCGAGCGCACGTCTGGCCGACTGGCGGTTGGTGCCTCATTCGGCGAGGCGATTAGCACGGCCAGCGCTCAGGATGTGCTCGGCCGAGGCGTGGGGGAGTGGGCGCTGGTTGACGTGTCCCGCCCACACCGCTTCTACACTCCGCGGGCTGGTCGCTCCGTTCCGGCCATCCACGGGTATCTCCCTGCTTTTCCCGGTTTCGTGGAGTACCCCTCCCGCATCGCCCTGCTGGATAAGCTTGAGGGCCAGGTCGGCCCCGATCGGCCGCCAGCCGTCATAGTGCTGCAGGGAAAACCCGGGCGCGGCAAGAGCATGCTGGCTCATCGGCTGGCCCTCGCGGCCGACAATGGTTGCGGCTGGTTCCTCAATTGCAGCGATCGGCAGATGCTCACTCGGTCACTGGCTCAAGCCGAGAATCAGGAGAAGGCCCAGCGTGACGAGCGGCCGGAACTCGACGTCACAACGGAAAAACCGGACGGTGGCGACGATCAGGCCTTCGCATCCGCCGCCCTGCGCAGGCTCCGCGACGCCGAGCGACCGTGGGTGGTGGTGCTGGACAACTGCGACAGCGGCCCGGAATCCAACGTGCTAGAACGCATGCCGGTTCCGCACAGCCCTGGCCAGTTCGTCATCATCACCACGACGGAGCCCGCCTGGCGAGCGCATGCCGACGATCGCGGCTGGCTTTTCAAGCCCTTGCCGGGCCTGGAGTCGCAAGATCTGTATCGGCTCCATCTGCCACCCCACCTAACTGACGTGATCGATGGCCGTCCCCTGATCGCAGAGGTCCTGGCCAGACTCGATCAGCGGCCTGGTGAGGACACGGCGGATCTGGGCGAGAAAGACGGCCCGAGGCTGGTCTGGGATCTGGCCCGGCAGGCTCTGGAGACATCCCCTCAGCTGATGACCCTGGCCCGCCTGCTGGCCTGGTTTCCCCGCGAGGCCATCAGCGAAGCTGCCCTGCTCTCATTGGCCGGTATCGAGACTGGCTCGGCCGACGCGTTGACCAGCATCAGGCTGGCGGATCCGTCCTGGGTTGCCGATGCGCCCGCGCTGACCATGCACCGGCTGTTCGCGGCGACGATCCGAGACCAAACGTGGCAGGACGAGCCTGACGCCGCAGCCGAGATCGTCGGGCGGCTGATGTCGTCAGAGTCCGGACGGGACATCTTCATCCAGTCGGCGGACGCCACGGCGTTCGCACGCCTGGAACCTGACCAGGAAGCGGGGCGGACGGGTGATGTGGCTGACGCGGCAGCCCGCACAGATTCGCCAGATGCGTGTGGCCTGCTCTGGTATGCCCTCGGGCACGTCCGGGAGCGGCGCGGCCCGGTCAAGGTGTCGGGCCCGTACTTCGAGATGGCTGAAGGCCTGCTGAATCCGGAACGAAACGCATTCGAACTGGCTGAATGTCTGATTGGCCGGGCCCGGATCGTCTTTCAGAACCGGAGTAAATACAGCGATGCCGAGCGATCCTCGGCCCGCGCCAGGGTCAACGAGGCTCGTGCATTGCTGGCACCGTTGCCTGACCCCGCGGCCCGGCAGATGCGGGAACAGGGCAACGCGTTGTCCTGGCTGCTGGCCCAGCAGATCGCGAGCAACCTGCGCGATCCTCAAGCGCGCGAAAAGGCTTTGTCCGAAGCGCGGGAGAACCTGTGGCTGTCGTACGAAGAGCGGCTGCGTATCGTGCGCCGTGACAACCCGGAAGATCTCGGGAAAGCCAGTCGCAACGTTCCGCCGAAGCCGACGGACGGGCTCGGATCGGAGCGCGCCTACTACAACCTCGCCGGCGTGAACATCCAACTGGCCAAGACCCACAACGAACTGGCCAAGCTATATCCGGAGCAGTCGGAAGAGCGCGAAAGCCTGCGAAAGCAGATCGCCCGGGATCTCAACGAGGCCATTCGCGCCTACGAGATCGTTCGTACTCTCCGGGAAGTGAGATACCGCGGCCGAGCCCACCCCCACCTGGCCGCCTGTGTGCAA
Organism: uncultured Actinomycetes bacterium; assembly: GCA_963828445.1. Classification (GTDB taxonomy): domain Bacteria; phylum Actinomycetota; class Actinomycetes; order Streptosporangiales; family Streptosporangiaceae; genus Bog-532. Next base: position 290,834 of record CAWHFP010000003.1, on the reverse strand, counting down.
GGTCAGGCCTACGTGTCTTACTTCCGCGCCGATCTGCTGGATCAGAAGGGTTATCTGGCCGACGCCTTCCGGTTCGGGGCCGAGGCCTTCGAGCAGCGCCGCACGATCGCGGAGGGTCTGACCGGTATCCATGATCGGGCGATCTTCGCGGACGGGGACGTGAGCAAGGCCGTTGACTTCATGCTGAAGCTCAGCGTCGCGGGCATATGCAGCCGGGCGGCCGACCAGGCCGAGAGTTCAAAAACCGTGAACGGCCTGATCGGCGAGGCGTTCAACGAATTTTTCGGCTGAGCCGTCCAAGACCACCAGGGAAGGCGCGCGTGCAGACCAACCGTAACGGCATGCCGGTCGATCAGCTCATCGACGATGTCAAGGACGCTCTGATAGAGGCGGGCTTCTCGCAGACCAGCTCGCGACCGGTCGCTCGCGTTTCGTCAGTCCAGCTGTCACTCGAACTCGTGGCCGAAAAGCCGGCGGCGGGGGTGTCAAGTTCTGTGTCCCGTTCATCGGCACTGAGCTCAGCCTGAAAGCGAAACGTTCCAGCCGGGACATCCACACCATCGACCTCACGCTGATACCGCCAGACGAGCCTGATGCCGGGCTGGTACACGGCGACAGCATGCAGGATGCTCTGGTCGAGGCGCTGGGCAGCGTACGCGAGGCTGTTCAGGCGGCGGCAGGCGGTAATGATCCTTGGGCCCTGTCGGCGGGCACGGTGGAAATCTCGTTCGGCATGACCACGGAAGGTTCCATCTCAATCGCGGCTGAGGGCGAGCTGACCGGCCAAGTCACGCAGAAACTCCGGCTCACCCTCGCGCCCGCCGCCGCTTCGTGATCTGGACCTGCGGCTCATCTATCGCGTGTAGCCTTTGCGCGTGAATGCGGCGATCACGAGGAGGACGGGCCGATGACGGCACCGGCGGCGGCCGCGTCGGCGCTGCGGCAGCGGGGTGACCTCGACGTCCTCACCTGGAATGCCTTTGAGCCGTTCGATGTCGACGTGCTGGTCACCACCACGCGTGGCGGGGTCTCGTCCGGTCCCTACGCCAGCTTGAACCTCAGCCTGCATGTCGAAGACCAGCCGGACAATGTGCTGGAGAACCGGCGGCGGCGCCGCGGCGTTCGATGCCGATCCGGCCGATTTCGTCTTCTGCGGCAGGCGCACAGCAACCAGGCGCACGTGGTCACCGCGGCGGATCGCGGCCGGGGCTCCCGCAGCCAGGATGACGCCATTCAGGACACCGACGTGCTGGTCACGGCCGAGCCGGGTATCGTGCTGGCGGTGATGGTCGCGGACTGCGTGCCGATTGTGCTCTACGACCCGGTGGCGCACGTGCTCAGCTGCGTGCACGCGGGCTGGCGCGGCACGGTGGCGCGAGTCAGTGAGGCTGCCGTGTCCACCATGCGATCGCTGGGAGCGCGCCCGGAGAACATCATCGCGGCGATGGGCCCCGCCATCCCGCCAGACCGGTACCAGGTTGGCGAGGATGTGAAGATCGCGGCCGGGCATGGACTGGGGGCGGCCTCGTCCCAGGTCATCCACGAGGACGGGACCGGTAAATACCTGTTCGATCTGTGGACAGCGAACCGGCTCGTGCTCCGCGACGCCGGTGTCGGCGACGATCACATCACCGTGGCGGCCCTGCCCACCGGGCCGCCGGACCATCTCTTCTTCAGCGATCGCGCCGCCCGTCCCTGCGGCCGGTTCGCCGCCATCGCCCGACTTGGCGCCGGGAGCGACCGTGACCCAGCCCCTCAGCCGCGGTCAGGTGTTCAGGTACGAGCGGTACGAGATCGACGCTGCCGCCGGCGACCTGTCATGCCATTACAGCGTGGACGGACGCCGCTTCACCGAGCGGATCACGCTCGCCCCAAGTGACGGCTGGGCCGCGCCCGGCGGTGGAGGCCGCTGCGCGGCTGGTGTTCCTGCTGGCCGGGGTGTCGTACTACAAGACCGCAGCGCCGCCCGTCATCGATCCCGGTCGCCTTCCGTCACCGATCGCGAGCGGGCCTTTCTCCGTGAGTATCTACCTGGACGGCCTGGGCGAGTTCGCCTTCCGCAATGGCCTCGACCTGTCAGACCTGCTCATCGAAGGGATCTCGGGCCCATGCGACCGAGGCTGCGGCCGGGTCACGACCTCGCGGCCACGGACACCCCGCTGGACGGGCGCTGATCCCCTTTGGCGGTGGCATCGACTCGATCGTCACGGTGGAACTGGTCCGGCCGCATGCGCGATATCGGCGTTGTTCATCGTCAACCGGCCCGGCGACCGATTCGACGCGATCGAGCAGCCCGCCGCGCTGACCGGCCTGCCGGTCGTCCGCGCCGACCGTGAGATCGACCCGCAACTGCTGCGCTCGCGCGAGCTCGGCTTCCTCAACGGGCACGTTCCCGTGACCGGAATCATTTCGGCCATCGCGGTGCTCGCAGCCGTTCTCGACGGACGCGAGGCGGTGATCATGTCCAACGAGTGGTCGGCGTCGGTCGCGACGGTTCAGGACGGCGATCGGGCCATCAACCACCAGTATTCGAAGAGCGATGTCGTTCGAGGCCGGATTCCGCGGCGTGCTCGCCGAAGCGACCGCCGGATTGCCGTCGGGCCCGGCATGCCCGACTACTTCTCCGCCTTGCGGCCCCGCACCGAGCTGTGGATCGCGGAACAGTTCGCGCAGCTCCGTCAGTACCACGACACTTTCCGCAGCTGTAACCGTGCCTTTCACATCGACAAGTCGCTCCGGCTTGACCACTGGTGCGGTCAATGCGACAAATGCTGCTTCATCGACCTCATCCTGGCGCCGTTCCTGCCCGCCACGGACCTGAGCGTGTCTTCAGCGATCACGAACCACTGGCCGATCCGGCGCTGGCCTATCGTTTCCGGGCGTTGCTCGGTACGTCGACCTCACAAGCCGTTTGAGTGCGTGGGTGAGGTGAACGAGTGCCGCGCCGCGTCTGCTCGCGGCGCAGCGCCCAGACCGGACCGGGGACAAACTGCTCCAGGAACTAGCCGCCGAGGTGGGCGCGCTGCCCGAACATCCGTCCACGGAAGGACTGCTCCGTCCGGCTGGGCAATCACTTCATTCCGGCCACGCCGGCGATCAAGGATGTGCTGGCGTGATCACTGCGCGTCCCAAGCTCTCCTGGTCGGACCTGCGGGGAGCCCGCGTCGGCGTCTACGGACTGGGCCGCGAGGGCCTGGTCAACGTTCGCAAGCTGACCAGCCTGGGCGTCGAGCCGGTGCTGGTCGACGACCAACCGTCATCCAACGCCATCGACGGCCTGCCCGGTTCTCAGCACGGGTCATGGTGGCCTGGCGCCCTGGAAAAGTGCGACGTGGTGGTGAAGTCCCCGGGGGTCAGCCGGTACAAGCCGGAGATGCCAGCGGCTGGAGGAACGCGGCCTGCCCGTGGCCGGAGGCCTCGGCCTCTGGCTGCCGAAGCCAACACCGCACCGCGTGGTCTGCGTCACCGGCACCAAGGGCAAGAGCACGGCCGTCGTCGATCGCCGGTCACCTCCTCAACGGCCTCGGCTACCGCTGCCCTGGTCGGCGGGAACATCGGCCTGCCGCCGTACGACCCGGAGGTGCACGGACGGCCCGTGGGACTACTGGTTCATCGAGGTCTCCAGCTACCAGGCCACGGATCTGCCCTGCTCCACCGCCGGTCACCGCGGTCACCTCGCTGCATCCGGACCATCTGCCCTGGCACGACGGAGCCGACAACTACTCCGCGACAAGCTGTCGATGTGCTCGCAGCCGGGCGCCGACCTGACCGTGGCGAACGGCGACAGTGATCTCATCAGAGCCCGGGCCGCACTGCTCGGCCCACGGATCGACTGGGTGCACGCGGACGACGATCCCGGCCGCGTCATGGATGGACAACCTCGGCCTGCTGGGCGCGGCACAACCGCCGCAACGCGCTGTCGTGCAGCATTGCCTGCACGGCGCTGGGCGTGTCCGAGGCCGCCGACGAAGCAGGCCTTGCGCTGACGGCGGCCCAGGGGTTCGAGCCACTGCCCACCGCCTTCAGGTCGTGGCCCAAGTCGGCGGAGTGACCTTTGTGGACGACAGCCTGTCCACCAACGTGCTGCCCACCCTGGCCGCCCTGGACGCCTTCCCTGGCCGCCGGGTGGCCCTCATCGTGGGCGGGCACGACCGCGGCATCGACTACACGCCGCTCGCGGCCGGCCTGCGCGACCGCGCCGCACCCACCCGGGTCCTCACCCTGCCCGACAGCGGCCCCCGCATCCACGCCGAACTGGACGCCGTTCTGGACGGCGTCCGGTCCCAGCTCGACGGCATCGTCGAGTGTGCGGATCTGGACGACGCGGTCGCGCGTGGTTTCGGCTGGGCCCGTCCGGACGGGGTGGTGCTGCTGTCCCCGGCCGCGCCGAGCTTCGGCCACTTCAAGGACTACCGCGACCGCGGCGAGGCCTTCACCCGCGCCGCCGCCGCCTGCCGCTGATCGGCAAGCCTCAGGCGGTTACGGCTCGGGCCGACCTCCAGGCCCCGGTACACAACTCAGCCTTTCTACCTGGCAGAATGTGGCCGCGGCCTGACTGTTGGTCAGGAAATGTTACGAAATCTTCTACTTACCGATTTCTTTCCGGATGGTCCTGGCGGCACCCCGAAACGGCACATAGCCTGTCTGCGCAGGCAGGTTGCGGGAAGCATTGGGGGGGCCAGTGAACTGGGGAGTATCGGCGGCTGTGCACGCCGCGCTGGAGACGCCCGTGCTCGCGCAGGCCGAGGCCGAGACCTACCCTCGTTCGGCCATCGAGGAAGCCCTCCCCGAGCAGGTTGAGTCGTTCGACGCGTTCCTGCCCCGCCGTTGCCCGGGCGTGCCCTACCCGGCCGCCCCCGGCGATGAGGCCTACCCGCGCCGGACCCCGAGCCCGGTGCCGGCCGTCCGCCACCAGCCGCCGGACCTGGCCCTGCTGGACCGCGTGCTGGGCAGCCTGCAGCGCATGGCCTGACCCGGCACCCCCCGCGTCAGCCTCCCCCAGGCACCCTCACGCTTCTGGGACAATGAAGGCCGAAGGGGGTGACGAGCGTGCGCGTCGGCATCCTGGGCCCGCTGGAAGTGCGGGACGCAGCCGGAGAGCCCGCCCCGCTGGCCGGGCCGCGACTGCGTGCCCTGCTGATCCGGCTGGCCGTGGCCGGCGGCAAAACGGTCACCGCGGACCGGCTGGCCGGTGACCTGTGGCCGGGTGACGGCCCGGCCGACCAGCCCGCCGACACCGCCAACGCCCTGCAGGCCCTGGTCTCCCGGCTGCGCCAGGCGGCGGGCCGGGATCTGGTCGAGTACGCCAGCGGCGGCTACCGGCTGGCCATCGACCCGGCCGGCATCGATGCGGTGGCGTTCGAGCACCTGGTCAGCCGGGGGCACGCCGCACTCAGCGCGGGGGAGGCACCCCGCGCGGTCACCTTCCTGGCCGACGCCCTGGCCCTGTGGCGGGGCCCGGCCCTGGCCGACGTGGCCGACGCCCCGTTCGCGGCCGGCTCGGTCGCCCGGCTGGAAGAGCTCCGGGTCGCCGCGGCCGAGGATCTGGCCGAAGCCCGCCTGGCCCTGGGCCAGGGCGCCGAACTCGTCCCCGACGTGGAGGAGCTCGCGGCCGCGCACCCGCTAAGGGAACGGCTGTGCGGCCAGCTCATGCGGGCCCTGTACGCGGCCGGGCGCCAGGCCGAGGCGTTGAGCGTCTACGACCAGACCCGCCGCGTGCTGGCCGACCGGCTCGGCGTCGACCCGTCACCGGAGCTGGCCGCGGTCCACCTGGCCATCCTGCGCGCCGATCCGGCGCTGGCCAGCCCCGCGACCGACCTTCCATATCTTAAAAACGAGACTCCGGCCCCGGACGGCGCCAATGGTTCCCGGCCGCCCCAGCCCGACGGTGACGAATCGGCCCGCCCGCCGGAGCGCGGCGGCAACCTGCCCGCCCAGCTGACCAGCTTCGTCGGCCGGGAGGACGAACTGGAACGGGTCGGTAAGCAGCTCGGGGACACCCGGCTGGTCACCCTGATCGGCCCCGGGGGAGCGGGTAAGACCCGGCTGGCCCTGGAGGCCGCCGCGGTCAAGGCCCCGGAGATGCCGGACGGCGTCTGGCTCGTGCCGCTGGCCCCGGTCCGCGACGCGACCGAGATCCCGGCCGCGGTGCTGGCCGCGCTGGGTATCCCCGAACTGGTGTGGGTGTCCGACGCCCGCCGGGCCCTGGCCCCACCGCCGCTGGACCGGCTGGCCGACGCCCTGGCCAGCCAGCGGCTCCTGCTGGTGCTGGACAACTGCGAGCACGTGATCGACGCGGTGGCCCGGGTGTCGGCCCGGGTGCTGGCCGACGCCCCCGGCGTCCGCATCCTGGCCACCAGCCGGGAGCCGCTCGGGGTGACCGGTGAGACCCTGTGCCCGGTGCCGTCGCTGCCGCTGCCGCCGCCCGGCACGGGCGCCGCCGAGGCCACCGGTTACGCGGCCATCCGGCTGTTCCGGGACCGGGCCGCGGCCGTCCGGCCCGGGTTCACGGTCGACACCGACACCGTGCGGCCGGTCATCGCCATCTGCACCGCGCTCGACGGCATCCCGCTGGCCATCGAGCTGGCCGCCGCCCGGCTGCGGTCCCTGACCCTGGCCCAGGTGGAGAACCGGCTCAGCGACCGGTTCCGGCTGCTGGCCACCGGCCCGCGGGCCACCGCGGACCGGCACCAGACCCTGCGCGCCATCGTCGACTGGAGCTGGGACCTGCTCAGCGAGCCGGAACGGACCGTGCTCCGGCGGCTGGCGGTGTTCCGCGGCGGCGCCACCCCGGACGCCGCCGAGCAGGTGTGCGGGCCGCTCGGCCCGGCCGGCGACGCGGGCCACTACGCCAGCGACGTGATCGACGTGGTCGCCTCGCTGGTCGACAAGTCCCTGGTCACCGCGACCGGCGACACCGACGTGCGCTACCGGCTGCTGGAGACCGTGCGGGTCTACGCCGACGAGCGGCTGACCGAGTCCGGCGAGAAGGAGCCGGTCCAGGCCGCGCACGCCGCGCACTTCCTGGCCCTGGCCACCGAGGCCGAGCCCCGGCTGCGCACCGCCGAGCAGCTGCGCTGGCTGGACCGGCTCGACGCCGACCACGACAACTTCTCGGCCGCGCTGCAGTACGCCGTCGATCGCCGGGACGGCCCGCTGGGGCTGCGGCTGGTGGCCAGTTTGATGTGGTTCTGGGTCATGCTCGACTTCGACGCCGAGGGCGGGAACTGGGCCCGGCAGGTCCGGGAGATCGCCGGCCCCACCCCGCCGCCGGGCCTGGTCGAGGAGTACGCGATCAGCGAGTTCGCGGCGGCGGTGGGCGGGGTCGCCGACGACAATTCGCTCGTCCGCGGTCCTGACGGTGTGGCCCTGCTGCGCCAGGCCCTGGAGCGGACCGCGGTCCAGGTCGCCGCGGCCAGAGCGACCCATCCGATCCTGGCCCTGACCCCGGCCCTGACCGCGATGTTCAGCGGGGACCACGACCTGGCCCGGTCCCGGATGGAAGAGCTGACCCACCACCGCGATCCCTGGGTCCGGGCCGCCGGGCTGGCCCTGGGTGGTCACCTGGCCATGAACGACGGTGAGATCGAGCTCGCCACCCGCTTCTTCGACCAGGGTTACGACGCATTCCAGGCCGTGGGGGACCGGTGGGGCCTGATCGTGGTGCTCGGCGGTCAGGGCGAGGTGGCCATGGCCGAGGACGACCCGGCCGCCGCCGTGCGGGTCCTGGAGGAGGCCCACCAGTACGCGGTGGAGGGTAAGGCCACCCACTGGGGCGAGATGCACCTGATCCCGCTCGGCCGGGCCCGGGCCGCGGCCGGCGACCTGACCACGGCCCAGACCAACCTGGAACAGGGGGTCCGGGCCGCCCGGCAGTTCGGCGAGTACGACGACGAGATCAACGGCTACGTGGAGCTGAGCGAGCTGGCCCGGCGGGACGGTGACCTGCCCGCGGCCCGGCAACTGCTGGAACAGGCGCGTCAGGTCGCCGAGCCCCGGACCACCCGGCTCGACATCCGGCTGGCCGCGGTGAAGGCGTTCAGCAAGCTGGGCTGCCTGGCCGAGCAGGAGGGCCAGCTGGATGAGTCCGGGCGCTGGCACCGCCGGGCCACCAAACTGCTGGCCGACAACCTCGACAACCTCATGCCCATCCCGATCGCCCCCACCCTGGGTACCGTGGTCGAGGGCTGGGCCGCCCTGGCCGCGGCCCAGGGCGAGCCGTCCCGCGCCGCCGAGTTGCTGGGCCTGGCCCACACCCTGCACGGGTTCCGGGACACGGCCAGCTTCGAGGTGACCCGCACCACCGCCACGGTCAGCGCGGCGATCGGCCCGGATGAGTTCGCCGCCGCCTACCAGCGCGGTCGCGCTCTCACCCGGGCCGACGCCCTGGCCCTGGCCCCCTGACCGGCGGCCAGCCCAAAGACCGATCAGACCTTGCGGGCGTACATCCGCACCGCGATCGGGAAGGTGACCAGGACGATCCCGGCCGCCCACGCCAGCGTGTAGAGCACGTGGGTCGAGGTCGGGCCACCCACGGTCAGCCCGCGGACCGCGTCGGCCAGGTGGGTGATCGGGTTGACCTTGACCCAGGCCTGCAGCCAGCCGGGGAAGGTGCTGGTGTTGGGGACCAGGATGCTGCTGCCGAACACCAGCGGCATGATGAAGATGAACGCGATGCCCTGCACGGTCTCCGGGCTCGGCGCGATCATCCCGATCAGCACCGAGATCCAGCACACCGCCAGGTAGAACAGGTAGGCCAGGCCGAACGCGGCCAGCACGGCCAGCACGTTGGTGTGGAACCGGAAGCCCAGCGCCGACCCGAACGCGGTCAGCACACCGATTACGGTCAGGAACCGGGCCGTGTCGCCCAGCACCGCCCCGATCAGCGGGGAGGACCGGCCGATGGGCAGGCTCCGGAACCGGTCGAACACGCCCTTGTGGATGTCCTCGTTCAGCGCCGTGCCCAGACCCATGGTGGCGAACATCGTCATCTGGGCCACCAGGCCGGGCAGCAGCACCTCCAGGTAGGCGTGCGTGCTGCCCGCCACCGCCCCGCCGAACACGTACAGGAACAGCAGCAGGAACACGATCGGCATCAGCGTGACGTCGAGCAGCTTTTCCGGTGAGTGCTTGAGCTGGGCGATGTTGCGCCAGGCCAGGGTGAGCGCGTTGGCCACCAGCTGGCGGCCGCTGATCCGCTTGCGCGGCTCCGGCCGCAGTGCGGCCGGGCTGGGAATGTCCAGGGTTGTCATGCCGTCCTCCCCGCGTCGGCCAGCTCCCCGCTGGGCTCGTCGTGGTTCTCGTCGTCGGTCTGGTCTTCGGCCGGGTGCCCGGTCAGGGCCAGGAACACCTCGTCCAGGCTGGGCAGCCGCAGCGCCAGTTCGGCGGCCACGATGCCCCGCTGGGTGAGCTGCAGCACCAGCTCCGACATGACCGCCGGGTCCACGGCGGTCGCCGTGACCAGCCCGGTCTCGGTCCGGACCTCGGGTGTCTCCCCGGTCAGCGCTTTCACCAGCTCGGCCACCTCGGGGGCCTGGAACCGGTCGACCGGGCGGACCTCGATGGTCTGCTTGCCGGTGGTGGCCTTGAGCTCGCTGGCCGTGCCGGAGGCCACCACGTGGCCCCGGTCGATGACCGCGATGTGGTCGGCCAGCTCGTCCGCCTCTTCCAGGTACTGGGTGGTCAGCAGGACCGTGACCCCGCTCGCGGTGAGCCCGCGCACGGTGTCCCACACCTGGTTGCGGGCCCGCGGGTCCAGCCCGGTGGTCGGCTCGTCCAGGAAGATGACCCGCGGGTCGCCGACCAGGCTGGCGGCCAGGTCCAGCCGCCGCCGCATGCCCCCGGAGTAGGTCTTGGTGGCGCGCTTGCCCGCGTCGGTCAGGTCGAACCGGGCCAGCAGCTCCTTGGCCTTGGCTTTGGCCTCGGATCGGCCGAGCCCCAGCAACCGGCCGATCATGACCAGGTTCTCGCTGCCGGTCAGCTCGTCGTCCACCGAGGCGTACTGCCCGGTGAGCGCGATCAGCTGCCGGACCTGGACGGCGTCCTTCACCACGTCGTAGCCGCAGATCCGGCCGACCCCCGCGTCCGGCTTCAGCAGCGTCGACAGCACCCGCACCGCGGTCGTCTTGCCCGCGCCGTTCGGCCCCAGCAGCGCCAGGACGGTGCCCTGTTCGGCGCTGAACCCGGTCCCGGCCAGGGCCTGCGTTTGCCCGAAGCGCTTCTCCAGCCCTTCGGCCTCGATCATCGCGACCATAGGCCCTCCCTCGTTGGCATTCGGTCGATGTCAAGCTCCACTCTGCCCGGCGTCGCTGACACGCCACTGACACCAAGCCCCCGCCCCGCTGACATCCCGGACCCGTTCCGCTGACACGCCGCCGTCAGCCGCGCCCGGGCTCAGGAGTCCTTGACCTCGATGCCGATCTGGCGGGCCAGCACCGGGGCGATCGACATCAGCTGGGCCGTGTTCATGATGGCCCCGCGCAGCGACTCGTACCCGGCCGTGATGTCCAGCTCCGCCCCGCGCAGATCAACGCGATCCAGCGTCACCCGCGAGAAGTCGGTCCGGGTCAGCGTGCAGCCCGGGAACTTGACCTGCTTCAGCGACGCGCCGCCGAAATCGGTGTCCCGGAGCAGGCAGCGGTCGAAGACGACGCCGCGCAGCGTCGCGCCGCGGAAGTTCCACGAGTCGAGCTTGCATTCGGAGAAGACCACGCGCTGGAAGCTGCTGTCGTAGGCCTGGATGCCAGCGCCCGAGCAGGCGATGAACGTGCCGTCCATCCAGGTGGAACCGGCCAGGTCGGCCGACAGCAGCCGGACGTCGCGCAGCCACACGTCGCTCAGCCGGGCCTTGCGCAAGCTCACGTCGTCCAGGGTGACGTCGGCGAAGGCGCACTCCATGAACCGGGACAGGTCCGCGTGGCCGCCCTCGATCGAAAGCCCGGAGAACAGCACCCCGTCGTAGTGCCCCTCGTCCTCGAGCACACCGTCCGACGCGGTGAGCGAGTCCCCGAACGGCAGGTCACCTGGTTCGCGCGGCAACTTCATCACCGCCTAACCTACCGACTGTGACCGATTTCAATGACTGGAACGCCCGCGTCATCGACGAGTTTCGCGCCCACGGCGGCCGGGTTGAGGCCTTTCCCGCCAACAACCTGATCCTGCTGCACCACACCGGGGCCAAGTCCGGCCAGGAACGGGTCAGCCCGCTGGCCTACCAGGCCGTGGACGGCGGTTACGCGATCTTCGCCTCCAAGGCCGGCGCCCCGGAGAACCCCGCCTGGTACCACAACCTGCAGGCCAATCCGAAGGCCACCATCGAGATCGGCACCGGCGCCGGGGGCACCGAGACCATCCCGGTGATCGCCCGCGTGGCCGGCCCGGAGGAGCGGGAGCCGATCTGGACCCGGCAGAAGGAAGCCGTGCCCGGGTTCGCCGATTACGAGCAGAAGACCACCCGCCAGATCCCGGTCGTCATCCTCGAACCCGCCCGCGGCTGACCCCACCAGCGCCGTGGCCACTCCCGACTACCCGAGGACCCCGCCCGTCCAGACCACGACGGGTCGGGTCACCGGCCGCGTCGAGGACGGCCTGAACGTCTTCCGCGGCATCCCGTTCGCCCGGCCTCCGGTCGGCTCGCTGCGCTTCCAGGCGCCTCAGCCCGCCGAAGCCTGGGCCGGCCTCCGCCCCGCGGACCGGTTCGGCGCCCCGCCACCCCAGCCCCGGGGCCGCGTCATCTCGGCCCCGCCCGGCGCCGGTGACCCGGACGACTGGCTGACCGTCAACGTCTGGTCGCCGGACCTCGGCCCGGCCGGCCGCGGCCGGGCTGCCGGTCATGGTGTGGATCTACGGCGGCGCCTACGTGGCCGGGGCGGCCAGCGCCCCCGGCTATAACGGCGCCGCCCTGGCCGGCCAGGGCGTGGTGCTGGTCAGCTTCAACTACCGGCTCGGCATGGAGGGCTTCGCCCAGCTCACCGGGGCGCCCGCCAACCGCGGGCTGCTCGACCAGGTGGCCGCGCTGCGCTGGGTCGCCGGCAACATCGCGGCCTTCGGCGGCGACCCCGGCCAGGTCACCGTGTTCGGCGAGTCGGCCGGAGCCGGATCGGTGGTGTCGCTGCTGGCCATGCCGGCCGCGGCCGGGCTGTTCCGGCGGGCCATCGCCCAGAGCGTGCCGGGCACGTTCTTCTCCAAAGACCTGGCCGCCGACCTGGCCACCGCGGCCGCCGGCCACTTCGGGAAGCCCCCGGACGCCAGCGCGCTGGCCGACATCGCCCCCCAGCAACTGACCGACGCGGGCCAGGCCGTGCTGGCCAGCTTCGGCGCTCCCGCCAGCCGGGACCGCTGGGGCGCGGTCGCCCACACCTTGACCCCGTTCTCCCCGGTGGTCGACGGCGAGGTCCTGCCGGCCGACCCGTGGGACGCGCTGGCCCGCGGCCGCGCCCGCGACGTCGACCTGATCATCGGGCACAACCGCGACGAGTGCCGCCTGTTCACGGCCGGCTCCGACCTGGCCGACGCCGAAATCGCCGCCGCCCTGGCCGCCTTCTCACCGCGGCCCGGGGCTGCCGCTTACCGCGCCGCCTATCCGGAAGCGGATGACACCAGGCTGTACGAGCTGGCCTACTCCGACTGGCTGTTCCGGATGCCGGCCGTGCACCTGGCCGACGCCCACGCCCGGGCGGGCGGGACCACCTACCTGTACGAGCTCACCTACCCGGCCCCCGGCGCGGGCGCTGCCCCCGGCGGCGGCCTCGGTGCCTGCCACGGCCTGGACGTGCCGCTGGTGTTCGGCACCCCGCAGGCCGACTTCGGCGCGATGATGCTCGGCGACCCGGTGCCCGCGTCCGCCCTGGCCGTCGGCCACGCCATGCGCGCCGACTGGACCGCCTTCGCGGCCGGACCCGCGGCCGCCCGCGAAGCCGGCTCCGAGGCCGCCCGCCCGGCCTCCGGCTGGCCCCGCTACCACCCGCAGGACAGGCTCACCCGCGTCTACGACGACCCGGTCACCGATCAGGCCTACCCGGAGGAGACTTCGCGCCATCTGTGGGCCGAACACCGCTTTGCCGCGCTGCCCCTGCTCTGAACCTTCCGGCCCGAAGACCCCGAACGTTCAGTACAAGGACTTCCGACCCGTTTGCCAGGCCGGCAGGCGGGTATCGCGGCGCTAACGGCAACGCGCTGACAGCGATGCGAGAGTGGTGCTTTTTACGTGCGGTTCGAGGACTGGCGACTTGATTCGATCTGGCCTGTTGACCTCCTGGCCCGCTGCCTGGCCGGACACCGCCGCGCCGGTCACCGGATCGTCTTGACCAGCGGCTGCTTCGACCTGCTGCACCGCGGTCACGTGGAATGCCTGCAGCAGGCCGCGTCCCGCGGCGACGTGCTCGTGGTCGCGGTGCAGTCGGATGAGACCGTGCGCGAGCTCAAGGGACCTGGGCGCCCGGTCACCTCGGCCGCGGACCGGGCCGCGGTGGTGGCCGCGATCGGCTGTGTCGAGTACGTGACGATCTTCGACGACCGCGAGACCGCCGACCTGCTGGAAGCCGTGCGCCCCGACCTCTACGTCAAGGGCGGCGACCACGACCCCGACACGCTGCCCGAACGCCTCGCGGTGGAGATCTACGGCGGCCGCATCGAAACCGTCGACTACCTCCCCGGCCGTTCCACCGCCGCCCTGGTCGAGCGCGTCCGCGGCATCGCCGACCCCGTCCTCACCTCCGACCGCGCCGACCACGTCTAGCCCGCGCCGTCCGGGTCAGCTCTTGGGCTCGCTGGTCAGGTAGGTCGCGGCCATGTCCTTGTCGCCGTGCTCCCGCGCGCCCTGGGCCAGCCGGTCCCGCAGCAGCCCGGTCAGGGGCACGTCCACCTGGTGCCGTTCGGCCGACTCCGCGACCAGGGCCGCGTCCTTGGCCGCCAGGGCCAGCCGGAAGGACGGGGTGTAGTCCTGGTCCAGGATGGCCCGGCTCTTGATCTGCAGGTAGGGCAGGTCGAGCGTGCCGCCGCCGATCGCCTCCAGGAACAGTCGCGGATCCAGCCCGAAGCCCCGGGCCAGCGCCAGGGTCTCGGCCGTGCCTTCGGTCACGGTCAGCACCCAGTTGTTGGCCACCAGCTTGAGCCGCGTCCCAGCCCCGGCCTCGCCGACCCAGATCGTCTTCTGCCCGACCGCGTCGAACACCGGCTGGACCCGGTTCCGGACCGTGGCCGGCCCGGACGCCAGCACGACCAGCTTTCCTTCGTCCGCGGGCTGCCTGGTGCCCAGTACCGGCGCGTCGACCAGCACCACGTCCCGCTGCCCGGCCAGGTCGGCACAGCGTTCGGTGCCGGCCTCCCCGATCGTGCTCATCTGCAGCCAGAGCACCCCGTCCGCGTCCACCGGCCCCGATCCGGCCTCGAGTTCGGCCGTGCGGAACGCCCCGTCCGGACCGTCGACCGCGCCCAGCACGGCGTCCGTGTCGGCCAGCATGGTGAGGATCACCCCGGCCCCGTCGGCGGCTTCGGCCGGAGTGTCACAGACCCGGGCCCCGTCCTTGGCCAGCGGCTCCGCCTTGTCCCGGGTCCGGTTCCACACCCGCACGCCGAACCCGGCCCGGGCCAGGTTTCGTGCCATCGGGGCCCCCATCGTGCCCGCACCCAGTACCGCCACGGTCTCCTGGCTCACGGCTACACCTGCCTTCCTGATTGGCCTTCCTGATCTGGCTGCCTGCTGGAACCCCGCCACGCTACCCGGGCGCCCGCGCGCTACACCGGCGCGGCCGACTGCATGAGCGGGCTGATCTCGGGTAACGAACGCCCCATGCCCGAGCTGACGACTCTGAAAGAGCGCGTGACCAACGGCTGGCGCCGCCAGGAGCAGAGCTACGCCCACGGTGAGGACTTCCCGCTCGGCGGCTACGCCGGAGCCATGTCGGTGTACGGCGGGGTGGTCACCGCCATCGCCGCGACCGCCAAGCTGACCGGCCGGGCCCTGCCCAGCCGGATCAGCCCCTGGGACACCGCCGTGACCGCGCTGGCCACCCACAAGCTGAGCCGGATCCTGGCCAAGGACCCGGTGACCAGCCCGCTGCGGGCCCCGTTCACCACGTTCGAGGGCACGTCCGGCCCGGCCGAACTGGCCGAGGACGTCCAGGGCAGCGGCGCCACCAAGACCATCGGCGAACTGGTCACCTGCCCGTTCTGCCTCGGCATGTGGGTCTCCACCGGCTTCACGGCCGGCTACGTCTTCGCCCCCCGTGCCACCCGCCTGGCCGCCACCACCCTGGCCGTGCTGGCCGGCTCGGACTTCCTCCAGTTCGCCTACGCCTACGCCGAGCAGAAGGCCAGCTAGCTCCCTGGTCTGGTTCCGGTCAGGGCCGCCGCCGGTCCACCGCGCTGGCCCGGTTGGCCACGATCGCCGCCAGCGGCGGAATCACCAACGCCACCGCCGACATGATCACCGCGGCCAGCACCGAGTACCGGTCCACCACCGCCCACGACAGCACGAACAGCGCGACGCACACCCCCATCAGCACGAAGTAGCGCCGCTTGTCCCGCCGCGGTGGTTCCGGTCCCGCTTCCCCGCTCACGTCCGCCTCATTTTCCTTGGTCGAAGGTCACGCCCAAGACTCCCACTCTCCCCCTACCCCACCACTCAGCCCACCAGCCCGCTGCCCCGGTCTCCCGTAACCCGCTCGCCCGGCCCGGCCTCGGCGCCCGCTCGCCCTCCGGCCTCCGGCCCGGCCAGCACCACTCTCGTCACGGAAACCCCACCGCCCCTCCCGCCGATCAGGAAACCCATTTCCCCGCCTCCCTTGACATTCGTGTGGTTGCGAGTTCTTTTGGACGAGGAACCCTGTCGATTCTGTGCGGCTGTGGGCGGGTGTGATGAACATGGAATTTCGCAGGCGGGTGCGGTTGTCAGCCCTCAGCGTGGCCATCGTGCTCCTGGGCCTGTTCCTGCCCCAGTTCGCCCAGGCGGCCACGACCGCCCCGGCGGCCAAGGCCAAGGCGGAAGCCAGCACCCAAACCGCGGCCCCGGCCACCCACCAAGCCGCGCAAGCCCTCGGGCAGCGACGCCTCCTGCCCGGCCGCCTCGCCGTCATCGGCGGATTCGGCCCAGGTAGGCCCCCCGCAGCAGGTGCGGGCCATCGGCGGCAGCGCGTCGGCCACCGTGGTCTGGTGCCCACCCGCCACCGGCGCGGGCTCGGTGGTCAGCTACACGGTGACCGCGTCCGGTAGCGGCGGCCAGCACGTCACCGCGGCCGTCCCCAACGACTGGGCCATCATCGACGGCCTCGACAACGGCACCTCCTACACGTTCACCGTCACCGCCAACACCAAGACCGCCACCAGCAACCCCGCCACCTCCAACCCCGCCACCCCGAGCCCGATCGCCCCGCCGAAGAACGTGGACCGTGGCGCCCCCCAGCAGGTCAGCTACGACCAGTACTCGATGTTCGTAAACGGCAAGCGGGTCTTCGTCACCGCCGGCGAGTTCGACCCCTGGCGAACCCCGAGCCCGTCCCTGTGGCTGGATGACCTGCAGAAGATGAAGGCCGACGGCTACGACGCGGTGACCGTGTACTTCGACTGGGACTACAGCTCGCCGGCCCCGGGCGTGTACGACTTCGGTGGCGTGCGCGACATGAACACGTTCCTCAACCTGGCTCAGCAGGCCGGCCTGTACGTCATCGCCCGGCCCGGGCCCTACATCAACGCCGAGACCGACGGCGGCGGCATCCCATCCTGGGTGCTCACCGCGCCGAACGGCTACCGCTCGGACGTCCAGCCCTACCTGTCGGCCGCCGAGCAGTGGCTGTCCGAGATCGACCCGATCATCGCCGCGCACCAGATCACCAAGGGCGGCGACGTGATCTTGTACCAGGTCGAGAACGAGTACGCCAACCAGGGCACGGCCGCCCAGCAGTACATGGCCGACCTGGAGGCTCAGGCCAAGTCGGACGGCATCACGGTGCCGTTCACGTTCAACCAGTGCTGCGGGTCGCAGACGTTCACCTCCGGCCTGGGCGCGGTCAACATCAGCGGCACCGACAACTACCCGCTCGGTTTCAACTGCGCCGACACCAGCAACTTCGGCCAGCCCTACGGGTACCCGACCTTCCCGGACATGCCGATCTACCTGCCCGAGTACCAGGGCGGCTCGTTCGACGGCTGGGGCGGGACCGGCTACGACAACTGCTACACCATGACCGGGCCCGACTTCGAGAACGTCTACTACAAGAACAACATCGCCCAGGGCGTCACCATGCAGAGCAACTACATGGGGGTGGGCGGCACGAACTGGGGCTGGCTGCCCGACCCCGACGTGTACACGTCCTACGACTACGGGTCCGCGATCCGGGAGACCGGCGAGATCGGCACCGCGTCCGACCCGAACGACGTCACCGGGTCCAAGTTCGGCGAGAACAAGCTGATCAACGACTTCGAGACGTCGGTGCCGTCGCTGGACCAGACCACGGCCGTGGCCGCGCCCGCCGCCGACAACCCGGACGTGACCACCATGGCCCGGGCCAACCCCACCGACGGGACCCAGTTCGTCTACGTGCGCCAGGCCGACGCCACCTCGACCGCGACGGTCAGCTCGCACCTGGCCCTCAACCTGAGCCAGAGCCGCGGGCTACACCTACGACGACACCGCCAGCGCGCTGGCCTACACCGGCACCTGGACTCACGCCGGGGCCAGCTCCGGCTACTCGGGCGGCGACTACGACAGCACCGAGTCCTGGAGCCAGACCGCCGGGGACAGCGTGTCGGTCACGTTCAACGGCACCGCCGTCCAGTGGATCGGGCCCAGGAACAACAACGGCGGCATCGCCGACGTGGCCCTGGACGGCAAGCAGGTCGCCACCGTGGACACCTACGCGGCGGCCGGCAAGGAGTTCCAGCAGGTGCTCTACGGCACCACCGGGCTGGCCGCCGGGTCGCACACGCTGACCATCAGCGTGAGCGGGAACCAGAACCCGGCCTCGACCGCGGACACCGTGGTGGTGGACGCGATCAACGTGCCGACCGCCGCCCAGCAGGCCGATTACTACCCGGTGGTCCCGCAGAGCGGCACGATCACCCTGAAGGGCCGCGACTCCCGGCTGCTGGTCGGCAACGAGCAGTTCGCCGGGCAGCACCTGGTCTACTCCACCTCCGAGCTGGCCACCCAGGGCACGATCGGCGGCCGGGCCACCGCGCTGCTGTACGACCCGTCCGGGACCGACGGCGAGACCGTGCTCCGCTACACCAGCCAGCCCACGGTCAAGGTGCTGTCCGGGTCGGTCACCCCAACCTGGGACGCCAGCCGCGGCGACCTGCGCCTGGACTACGTGCACCAGGGCCTGGCCAAGGTCGAGATCAGCGGCGGCGGGACCTCGCCGCTGCTGCTCCTGATCGCCGACACCGACACCGCCGAAGGCTTCTGGCCGGTCAGCACGGCCGCTGGGACCGCCCTGGTCCAGGGCGGCTACCTGGTCCGCACGGCCGCGACCCGCGGCCCGGTGCTGGCCCTGACCGGTGACACCACCCAGGCCGGCCCGCTGACCGTGTGGCCCCCGTCCGGCACCAAGGCCGTGACCTGGAACGGCCGCCTGGTGGCGGTCAAGGCCAACCCGGACGGCTCGCTGACCGGGAGCATCGGCGGGCCCGCCCGCGTGACCCTGCCCACCCTGACCAACTGGAAGTTCGCGGCCGAGGCCCCCGAGGCCCAGCCCGGCTTCGACGACAGCTCGTGGACGCTGGCCGACCACCCGGTGTCGAACGCCAGCTCGCCCAGCACGCCGGTCCTGTACGCGTCCGACTACGGCTACGACCACGGCTTCGTCTGGTACCGCGGGCACTTCACCGCGACCGGCGGCGAGACCGGGGTGTCTCTCACCGCCGACGGCATCTCGCCCACCGGGGCCTACTCGGTCTGGCTGAACGGGGCCTTCCTCGGCTCCGGCAACGCGGCCGGCGCGCAGACCCAGACGTTCACGTTCCCCGCCGGCGCGGTCAAGGCCGGCCAGGACAACGTGATCGCCGTGCTGGTCGAGAACACCGGCAACCCGGAGGGGCCGTCGGGGGAGAAGGTCGGCCTGTACCAGGCCTCGCTGACCGGCTCCTCAGCCCCGGTCACCTGGCGGCTGATGGGTGACCCGGGCGGCACCACCCTGCAGGACCCGGTGCGCGGCGTGATGAACGCGGCCGGCCTGTACGGCAGCGACCACGGCTGGGACCTGCCCGGTTACCCCGACCAGGGCTGGTCGTCGGTGTCGCTGCCGGACAGCTGGTCCGCGCGCGGCGTCCCGGCCGGTGTCGGCTGGTACCGCACCAGCTTCTCGCTCAGCCTGCCTCAAAACAGCTACGTGCCCATCGACGTGCAGATCGGCCAGGCCGCCCCCGGGGCCGGCACCGCCGACTACCGGGCCTTCATCTACGTCAACGGCTGGCTGATCGGCCGCTACGTCAACAACGTGGGCCCGCAGCACCAGTTCTACGTGCCGGCCGGCATCCTCAACGACCACGGCGGCAACACCCTGGCCATCGCGGTCTGGGGTCTGAACCAGGCCGGCGGTGGCCTGGACCAGGTCAAGCTGGTGACCGCGGGCAACCAGGCCGGCGGCCTGCCGATCAGCCCGGTCGCCAGCCCGGGTTACTCGGCCGCCACCTACGGCGCCCCGGCCCGCCCGCAGCCCACCCTGGCCGCGGTGCCGTCGACCACGCTGGCCAGCAGCTCGTTCACGGTCAAGGAGACGCTGACCAACCCGACCGCGCGCCCGCTCACCGGGGCCACCGAGTCCCTGAGCGCCCCGCCCGGCTGGACGGTCACGCCGTCCGGCCCGGCCGCGGTGGGGACCGTGGCCCCGGGCCGGAGGGCGGCCAAGACGTTCACCGTCACCGGCCCATCGACCCCCGCCGCCGGGCTGGCCAGCGGCACGGTGAACCTGCTGGCCACCGCGACCTACGGGCCCGGGAAACAGACCCTGATCAACACCGCCCAGGTCCAGGTGCCCGCGTCCAGCCTGGCCGCCACCTACAACAACACCGGGATCACCGACGACTCGAACCCCAACCCGTCGGCTGACTTCATCGGCTTCGACGGCGAGGGCACCAGTTATTCGGCTCAGGGCCTGGTCGCGGCCGGCCTGACCCCCGGCGGCACCGTCACGGCCGGCGGCCACACCTTCACCTGGCCGAGCGTGGCCTCGGCCCAGCCCGACAACACCATGGCCGAAGGCCAGACCATCACGGTGCCGGCTGGGGCCGCGTCGGGCGGCAGCCTCGGCGTGCTGGCCGCGGCCAACAACTCCCCGGAGTCCGGCACCGGCACCGTCTACTACACCGACGGCTCGACCTCCACCTACACCCTGTCCGTGGGCAACTTCTGGTACGACTCCGGCCAGAACGGCAACCCGCCTGCCACTCCAACACCCGCGTGGCCGCCGTCAACTACGCCAACTACCCGACCGGTTCCTCCGGCCACACGATCTTCATCTTCGAGCAGAACATCCCGCTCACCGCGGGCAAGACCGTCCAGGCGATCACCCTGCCCACCCTGGGCAGCGTCACCGGCTACAACGCCGCCCTGCACATCTTCGCCCTCAGCACCGGCTGACCCGCCCCGGCCCGCTACCCGGCCGTCCCGGAAATTCAGCCGCCGTCCGGTGGTTAGATCGCAGTGGGTCCGGCAAGTACGCAGTCCAGCACCGCCTGTGAAGGGTGGGTCGCTAGGAGGACTGCAAACGAGTGTGGTTAGCTGAGGATCTCTGGGCTCGGCAGGGCAGCTCGGCAGGGCAGAGGAGGTGGGCGATGCGTACCTGGATCGAGGGCTGGCCGGTCTACCGGCAGCTGACCGGTCAGGACAAGCTCGGCCTGGGCGCCGCCACCAAGAGCGGCGCGACCAGCCGGCGTCAGGCCCGCACGGCGACCGCGGACCAGGTGGTCAAGTCGATCTGCCCCTACTGCGCGGTCGGTTGTGGCCAGAAGGTCTACGTCCAGGGCGGCCAGGTCACCCAGATCGAAGGCGACCCCGACTCCCCGGTCAGCCGCGGCCGGCTGTGCCCCAAGGGGTCGGCCAGCCTCCAGCTGACCACCGGCGACGCCCGCGAGTACCAGATTCTCTACCGGCGCCCGCACGGCACCGAATGGGAGCCGCTCGGCCTCGACCAGGCCATGGACATGATCGCCGACCGGGTCATCGCCGCCCGGAAGAGTGGCTGGCAGGAAGAGGTCGACGGCCAGCGGACCCGGCGCACGCTCGGCTTCGCCAGCCTGGGCGGGGCGACCCTCGACAACGAAGAGAACTACCTGATCAAGAAGCTGTTCACCGCGCTCGGAGCGGTGCAGATCGAGAATCAGGCCCGTATTTGACACTCCGCCACCGTCCCCGGTCTGGGGACCAGTTTCGGGCGCGGCGGCGCGACCACGTTCCAGCAGGACCTGGTCAACTCCGACTGCATCCTCATTGAGGGCTCGAACATGGCCGAGGCCCACCCGGTCGGCTTCCAGTGGGTGATGGAAGCCAAGGCCCGCGGGGCCAAGGTCATTCACGTCGACCCGCGGTTCAGCCGGACCAGTGCCCTGGCCGACGAGTACGTGCCGATCCGGGCGGGCACCGACATCGCGTTCCTGGGCGGCGTCGTCAACTACGTCCTGACCGAGGAGAAGTACTTCCGCGAGTACGTGCTGGCCTACACCAACGCGTCGACGATCCTGACTGAGGACTTCGCCGACACCGAGGACCTCGAGGGCGTGTTCTCCGGGCTTGACCGCGAGCACCGCACCTACGACTTCGAAGCCTGGCGTTACCAGGGCGGCGACGTCGGCTCGGCCGCGGGCAACCGTGACCGCCCGGGCAACAAGGGCGGCGACAACGGCAACGGCCAACGGCAGGCGGTGCGCGAGTCCGCCCGGGGCGAAGCGCACGGCTCCGGCGGCGCCGAGGCGCACCCGACCCCGGACCGGGACGAGACCCTGCAGCACCCGCGCTCGGTGTTCCAGGTGCTCAAACGGCACTTCGCCCGCTACACCCCGGAGATGGTGGAGCAGATCTGCGGCATCTCGCCGGAAGCCTTCCGGCGGGTGTGTGAGGCTCTGACCAGCAATTCCGGCCGGGACCGGACCACCGCGTTCGTGTACAGCGTGGGCTGGACCCATCACACGGTCGGCGTGCAGTACATCCGGACCGGTGCGATCCTGCAGACCCTGCTGGGCAACATGGGCCGTCCCGGGGGCGGCATCCTGGCCCTGCGCGGGCACGCCTCGATCCAGGGTTCGACCGACATCCCGACCCTGTTCGACCTGCTGCCGGGCTACCTGCCCATGCCCCACGTGCACGGCAACGAGGACCTGGACACCTACGTCGAGAACGAAGGCATGGACCACGGCTTCTGGGCCAACATGCGGAGCTACATGGTCAGCCTGCTCAAGGCCTGGTGGGGGCCGGCCGCCACCCCGGACAACGACTTCTGTTACGACTACCTGCCCCGGCTGACCGGCAGCCACAGCACCTACGAGACCGTGCAGGCCATGCTGGCCGGGGACGTCGCGGGCTACTTCCTGTTCGGCGAGAACCCCGCGGTCGGCTCGGCCAACGGGCGCCAGCAGCGGCTGGCCATGGCCAAGCTGGACTGGCTGGTGGTCCGCGACTTCTCGCTGATCGAGTCGGCCACCTGGTGGAAGGACGGCCAGGAGATCGAGAGCGGTGAGCTGCGTACCGAAGACATCGGCACCGAGGTGTTCTTCATGCCGGCCGCCGCCCACACCGAGAAGGACGGCAGCTTCACCAACACCCAGCGGATGCTGCAGTGGCACCACCAGGCCGTCGAACCGGCCGGGGCGGCCCGCAGCGACCTGTGGTTCACCTACTACCTGGGCCAGCGCATCCGGGCCAAGCTGGCCGCCGACTCGGCTGAGGCCGATGCCGAGCTGAACCGCCCCGTGCTCGACCTGACCTGGGACTACCCGGTGCACGGTCCGCAGCAGGAGCCCAACGCCGAGGCCGTGCTGGCCGAGGTCAACGGCTGGGACGCCGACGGCAAGCCGGTGTCCTCCTACACCCAGCTCAAGGACGACGGCAGCACGGTCAGCGGCTGCTGGATCTACTGCGGCGTCTACGCCGACGGGGTCAACCAGGCCTCCCGCCGCAAGCCGGGCCGGGAGCAGAACTGGGTCGCCAACGAGTGGGGCTGGGCCTGGCCCGCCAACCGGCGTGTCCTGTACAACCGGGCCTCGGCCGACCCGGACGGCAAGCCCTGGAGCGAGCGCAAGGCGCTGGTCTGGTGGGACGAGGACGCGGGCAAGTGGACCGGGCACGACATCGCCGACTTCGTCGCCGACCGGCCACCGTCCTACCGGCCGGAGGAGGGAGCCACCGGGGTGGCCGCGATCTCCGGCGACGACGCCTTCATCATGCAGGCCGACGGCAAGGCCTGGCTGTTCGCTCCGGCTGGGCTGGTCGACGGGCCGCTGCCCACGCACTACGAGCCGCAGGACTCACCGGTGCAGAACCTGCTCTACCCGAAGCAGGAACGCAACCCGGTGCGGCAGGTGCTCAAGGGCAAGGGCACCCCGTACCAGCCCAGCGGGGACGAGTACGGCTCGGACGTGTTCCCCTACGTGGCCACCACCTACCGGCTGACCGAGCATCACACGGCGGGCGGGATGAGCCGCTGGCTGCCCTACCTGTCCGAGCTGCAGCCCGAGTTCTTCTGCGAGGTGTCGCCGGAACTGGCCGCCGAGCGCAACCTGGAGCACATGGGCTGGGCCACGATCGTCACCGCGCGCAGCGCCATCGAGGCCCGGGTCATGGTCACCCGGCGGATGCCCGTGCTGACCGTCCAGGGCCGGACGCTGCACCAGATCGGGCTGCCCTACCACTGGGGACGCAACGGGATCTCCACCGGCGACGGCGCCAACGAGCTGATGCACTTCGGCCTGGATCCGAACGTGCACATCCAGGAGTCCAAGGTCCTGGCCGTTGACATCCAGCCGGGCCGTCGGCCGCGCGGCCCGGCCCTGCGCGAGCTGGTGCAGTCATACCTGGAGCGGGCCGGAATCACCGATGAAACCGGGACGGAGATGTGAAGTGAGCCTCACCGATCACCCCGGCCTGACCGGCGGAGAGGAGCCGGCCGACCGGGCCGGCTGGCGGGAGCACCCGCCGCGGATGGGCTTCTTCACCGATACCTCGGTCTGCATCGGCTGCAAGGCCTGCGAGGTGGCCTGCAAGACCTGGAACGAGGTCCCGGAAGACGGCCTGCAGCTGACCGGCATGTCGTTCGACAACACGGTCGGACTCAGCGGCACCACCTGGCGGCACGTGGCCTTCATCGAGCAGATCGCCCCCGGTCCGCCCACCCCGGCCGAGCCCGGCCCGCAGCAGGCCCAGAGCCCGGCCCAGGCCGGCAGTGGCCCCGCGGGCCCGGAGGACGGCCCCATGCGCTGGCTGATGTCCAGCGACGTCTGCAAGCACTGCTCCGAGGCGGGCTGCCTGGACGTGTGCCCGACCGGGGCCCTGATGCGGACCGAGTTCGGCACGGTGGTGGTCCAGGACGACATCTGCAACGGCTGCGGCTACTGCGTGCCCGCCTGCCCGTTCGGCGTGATCGGCCGCAGCGAGGTCGACAACGGCGCCCACAAGTGCACGCTGTGCTACGACCGGCTGGACGTGGGGCTGGAACCGGCCTGCGCCAAGGCCTGCCCGACCAAGTCGATCCAGTTCGGCCCCCTGGACGAGCTGCGTGAGCAGGCCCGGGCCCGGGTCGACGAACTGCACGAGGCGGGCCGCCCCGAGGCCCAGCTGTACCTGGAGGACCCGGACAACGGCATCGGCGGGGCGGGCGCGTTCTTCCTGCTGCTGGACGAGCCCGAGGTCTATGGCCTACCCCCGGACCCGGTGGTCAGCACCCGGGCGCTGGGCAGCATGTGGAAGCACGCCGGGCTGGCCGCGGCCGGCCTGGGCGCGATGGCCCTGGCCGCGTTCGCGGGACGGCGCCGATGACCGCCAGCCCCGCCGGCCCCGCCGACGCGGCCGGGAACGGCGCCCGCGCCGCCACCGCGGCCAGCCCGAACGGCGACGGCCCGCGCCGCGGGCGGCACCGCCGCGGCGGCCGCGGTGGCCGCGGCGGCGAGCAGTTCATGGTGCCCAAGGCCGAGTTCCAGTCCTACTACGGCCGCCCCATCATCAAAGCGCCGGTGTGGGAGGTGCCGGACGTGCCCGGCTACCTGTTCTTCGGCGGGCTGGCCGGCGCCTCCTCGGTGCTGGCCGCCGGGGCCCAGCTGACCGGCCGGCCGGGCCTGGCCCGGGTGGCCAAGCTGGCCGGGCTCGGCGGCATCAGCGTCTCGACCGTGTTCCTGATCCACGATCTGGGCCGCCCGGCCCGGTTCCACCACATGCTGCGGGTGTTCAAGCCGTCCTCGCCGATGAGCATGGGCTCCTGGATCCTCAGCGCCTACGGCCCGATAGCCGGGGCCGCGGCAGTGTCCGACCTGGCCAGCCTGCTGCCAGCCAGCGGGCGCGCCGCCGCTCTGGCCACCAGGGCCGCCGCCGTCGTGGGGCCCCCGGCCACCGCGGCGGCCGCCGTGCTCGGGCCCGCTGTGGCCACCTACACGGCCGTGCTGATCTGCGACACCTCCGTGCCTGCCTGGCACTCGGCCCACCGGGAGATGCCGTACGTGTTCGCGGGCTCCGCGGCCAGCGCGGCCGGCGGCCTTGGCCTGCTGGCCGCCCCGCCGGCCCAACAGCAGCCTGCGCGGCGGCTGGCCATCATCGGCTCCACGGTCGAACTCGCCGCCAAGAAGCTGCTGGAACGGCGGCTGGGACCCGAGGCCGAGCCGTATCTGACTGGCAAACCCAACACGATCCTGCGCGTCGGCGAGGCGCTGACCGCGGCCGGCCTGGCCGGGGCCGCGCTGACCCGCCGCAGCCGGGTCGGCTCGGCGCTGTCCGGGGTGGCTCTGCTGGCGGCGTCGGCGCTGACCCGCTACGGCATCTTCGAGGCGGGTATGGCGTCGGCGCGGGACCCCAAGTACACGGTGGTCCCGCAGCGCAAGCGCCTGCAGGAGCAGCAAGAGCAGCCGTTGGCTACTGGGTGACCGGCCCGCACGCGTCTACCCTGGCGGTAGGCACACTGGACCAGGGAGGGAGTTCCGTTGCCGATTTACGCGCTGGGTGAGGTCGAACCGCAGATCCACCCCGACGCCTACGTCCACCCGGACGCGGTGGTCATCGGGGACGTGCGCCTGGGGGAGCAGGCCTCGGTCTGGCCCTGTGCCGTGCTTCGCGGCGACCACGGGTACATCGAGGTCGGGGCGCGCACGTCGGTGCAGGACGGCACGGTGGTCCACACCACCGAGCAGTGGCCGACCATCATCGGGTCCGAGTGTGTGGTCGGGCACAATGCCCATCTCGAAGGTTGCTTCGTTGGCGACCGCTGCCTGATCGGCTCCGAGTCCACGACCCTCAATCGCGCCAGCGTGGGGGAGGGGTCGCTGGTCGCGGCGGGCGCCCTGGTCCCGGAGGACTTCAAGGTGCCGCCGGCCTCGCTGGCCCTCGGCGTGCCCTGCAAGCTTCGTGAGCTGGTCCGGCCCGAGGGCTGGATCGACGCCAGCGTGCAGCATTACCTGCACTCTGCGCGCCGCTTCCGCGCCGAGCTGCGCCGCATCGGCTAGCCATGACCGCCCCGGCCCGGCAATCCATCGCCGGACGCGCACTTGTTCTCGAATTCCGCGGGTAGGTTGGCGCCGTGAGAGCCGTGGACTACGCCCTCACCCTGGTCGCCGCGCTGGTGCTGGGGGTCGGCTTCGTGCTGCAGCAGCACGCGGCCGAGCAGACGCCGAAGTCCCACTTCCTCAGCCTCAAGCTGATCGGTGACCTGTTCCGCGAGCGGCTCTGGCTGGCCGGGATCGTGGCCATGATCGCGGGTCAGGTGCTGGCCGCGTGGTCCATCGGCAACCTCGAACTGTCCATCGTCGAGCCGCTGCTGACCACGAACCTGCTGTTCGCCCTGATCCTCGCGGTGCCCCTGTCCCACCAGGCGGTCCGCGTCACCGAGGTCGGTGGCGCGATCCTGCTGATCGCGGGCGAGGGCCTGCTGGAGCTGGCCCGGTCGGCCCAGCCGATCGGGCAGTCGTTCGGCTCGTTCGCCCATTGGCCTGCCGCCGCCCTCATCGCCGGCGTCGCGTTCGCCGCCGTCCAGGCCGGGCGGCAGCGGCACGACAGCCGCCGGGCCACCCTGACCGGCCTGGGCGCGGGCCTGGTCTTCGGCATCCAGGACGCCCTGACCCGGCAGACCCTGCAGATCCTGCAGCACCACGGCCTGGCCGGCCTGCTGCAGAGCTGGTCGGCCTACTGCCTGGTCGCCACCGGCGCGGTCGGCATCCTGCTGATGCAGTACGCGTTCAGCGCCGGCCCGCTGCACGCGTCCCTGCCCACCATCGCCGCTGGCGAGCCGGTGGCGGGCATCCTGCTCGGCATCGTGGTGTTCGGCGACCGGATCTCGCTCACCCCCGGCAGCCTGGCCATGCAGGCGGGCGGCCTGTTCGCGCTGGTCGTCGGGGTCATCCTGGTGGCCCGCGCCCCCGCCCTGTCCGCCGTCCGCAAGGCCGTCACCGAGCCAGTGCACCTGCCGCACCCCCACTTCCGCGACCACCGCCCGTACTCCACCCCGCCCAACGGCAATTCCGCCCCCGCCCTGTCCAACGGCTATTCGACCCCGGCCCCCGACACGGCCCCGCACAACGGTCACTCGGACCCGGCCGTCCAGGATCCCGACGACCAGCCCGACCACCCCGCCGCGCGTCTCCCCGCCCCCCCTCAGCGCCCCGACGGCTCCGGGCCATCCATCGCGCCCACCCCCGGCCACGAGAACGGTGGCTCAGCCCTCCCACCCGGATCAACCCCGGCCACCGCCGCACCCCCCCTGGCCGCCACCGCCCCCTCGGCCGCCCCCACCCGCCCCTCGACCCCGCCCACCGGCTCATCGACCCCGCCCACCGGCTCATCGACCCCGCCCACCGGCTCATCGACCCCGCCCACCGGCTCATCGACCCCGCCCACCGGCTCATCGACCCCGCCCACCGGCTCATCGACCCCGCCCACCGGCTCATCGACCCCGCCCACCGGCCACTCGACCCCACCCGCCGGTCAGCCCGCCCCGCCCACCGCTCCGGTCGGCCCCGTCGGCCCCATCGGCCCCTGGCCCCGGTGGCCCCGTGAGCCACATCGGCCCACCCGGCCTCATGGCCCCGGCCCAACCCCCCATGCCCGTCCCCCCCGACTCTCCCCTCGAGCCTCTGTAGCCCGCCCCACCACCCGCGCCCGCCCGCCCACCACAGACCCCACCGGCCGCGCCCATCCCGGATATTGACTGGTGACCTGGTGCTTGCGTGAGTCAGGATGCCTGGTGTGAATCAACCGAACATCACTCACATCGCGGCCCCGGACGGTGTGGCTCCCGGGGCGGGCTACACCCACGTGGTCATCGGGACCGGCCGGCTGGCCGCGCTGTCCGGCCAGGTGGCACTGGACGCCAACGGCCAGGTGGTGGGCGCCGGCGATCCGGCCGCCCAGGCTCGCCAGGTGTTCGAGAACCTGCGGCTGTGCCTGGCCGCGGCCGGTGCGACCTTCGAGCATGTGGTCAAGCTGACCTTCTACGTCACCGATGTCGGCCACCTCCCGGCCATCCGGATCGCCCGCGACCAGCATGTCGACCCCGAGCGCCCGCCCGCCAGCACCGCCGTCCAGGTGGCCGCCCTGGTCCGCCCGGAGTTGCTGCTGGAGGTGGAGGCCCTCGCTCTGCTCCCCGACTAGCGGCCCCTGGCCCCACCCACGACTCCGATAGCGGGCAGGTCGGCCTGGCCGCCGGGTTTGCGTGCAAAACCTGTCGCCAGAACAGCAGAAAACGCACACTTTTCGATGGTCAGCCCGGATCCCAGCTGTTCACCCGGCACTGATAGACACGGCTCCCGAACCCCGCCCCCCGCGCCCCGTACGCCCCGTAGATCCCCCCGCCACACGAGCGGGCACCCGGCCGCCCGGTCGCAGAAATTTCCACCGGGCTGCATATTGGCTGCTCGCCCGGGCAGGACGGTGGGCCTCAGGCACGTTCACCAGTAGAACTGGAGGATTCGCGCAGTGACGGGAACGCAAGGGATCAAGACCAGCGCCGTGCACCGCGAGGAGTGGCTGGACGCGGGCGCCTGCCGTACCGAGGACCCTGAGCTTTTCTTTCCCATCACGGCCAGCGGGCCGTCCGCCCGGCAGATCGAGGCGGCCAAGGCCGTCTGCCACCGCTGCGGGGTCCGGGACCAGTGCCTGCACTACGCGCTGGAGAGCCACCAGAGCTACGGCGTCTGGGGTGGCACCAGCGAGGAGGAACGCGGCCACATGAGCCCGCCGAAGCCCGCTGACCAGAGGCTCGCTGACCACAAGCCTGCTGACCAGAGGCCCGGCAGCCGCCGCCCGGCCAGCGCGCGGCGGCCCTCCCGCCGGATCAGGTCCGGGCGAGAGGGCCGCAACGTGGGCTATCGCGCCTGAGAAATCAGCTCAACCAGATCAGCACTGAGCTAGCTCACCACTGAGCGCGCAACCCGGGTGTCACCTCACCCCTTGCTGATCCAGGTGTTGCTGAAGCTGCCGCCGCTCAGCGCGGAGGTGCTGTCCTCCTGCTTGCCGCTGGCCGAGACCATGGTGATCTCGGTCGGGCTGAAGCTGCTCAGCGTGGACCCGTTGGCCGTGGAACCGGTGTAGCTGACCTTCCCGAAGTCGGCCAGCGGCAGGATGCCACCGCTGGAGGTGCAGCAGGGCGCCTCGGTGATGACCTCGGCCGAGGAGCGCGGTGCGCCCGACAGCGACTTGGTGGTGGTGTAGGTCCACCCCTGGGTCGAGTCGGCGATCTTCAGGGTGTAGCTGTTGGTTCCGGAGTAGGTCACCGAGGCGCTGATCTTGTCGCCGGGCCGGACCGTGTGGTTGATCTCGTACGAGGGATTCGGATACATCTCGTACCAGGCGTAGTACTGCGCGGTGCGGCCGGAGCAGTCGACGTCGGTGCCGGTCTGCTCGACCGAGTTGCTGTTGTAGCCGTCGAGGCCGACCCAGAAGCTCGAATACTGGTCACCCGAGCTGCAGGTGCCGGTGGGCTCGGTCCAGCTCGACGCGACGCTGGTGAAGGTCCGGCCGGTGGCGGCGTAACCCGACCAGTTCGTGCTGGTGGAGGAGGCGTTCCTGGTCCCGCTGGTTGCGGTGTGCGGTACGGTCAGGTGCCTCATGGCGCCACCGGGGTTGAGGTGGGCGCCAGTGGCGGTGGTGGGGGCCGAGGTGACGGCGGTCGTGGCGGAGTGGCCCGACGTGGCGGCGTAGGCGGGTGCCACCAGCGCGAAGCCCGCAATAGCGGTGCTTCCCGCGATGACCAGCGCACGCTTCCGGGCGCGAAGACCCATGTGTCTCTCCGTTGCTCGAGCGTTCCTCTTTGGTTCGAGTGAACGCGGTTCGGGTCTGATGCTGATACTTTCCGACCGAATCGAACACCAAAGCAACGTAAAGAAAAGTAAAGATCGGTCAAAGATATTTAAACGTGATATCGCTTGCTAAAGGTCACTAAATCAGCTATGTATCGCGCGTGAATAGCGCTCGACAGCCCTGTGTGCTGGCGTACCGGGCTCCGGTCATTGATTGGTAGTCACCTCGCGGACCACCTGCGGCCGGGGGTAGATTCCGCTTCCGAATTACCCCAATTGTCCGATTGGGCTCCCGACATTTACCAACACCGGGAGTTACCCCTCGCGGTTACCGCCGGTGATGGCTGATCGGGCGCTCGGCCAGGCGCTTGGCCAGCTGGGCGTCGGCCACGATGTCCGCCTCCGAGGGGGCCAGCATGATCACGATGGTGGCCAGGAAGGTGAACACCGCGATGCCGAGCACCAGCGGCAGCAGGAAGCTGGTCGCGGTGGCGCCGCTCCCGGCCGCGCCCGCCGCGTACACCCCGGCCGAGGAACTGGCGAAGACGCTCATCGCGGCCATGCCGGTGTAGTGCATCCCGCTGACCGCCACGCCCATGAGCGCCGAAGCGCCCAGCGTGGCTCCGATGCCGCGCACCTTGAGCCCGGCGTACAGGGCGGCCGTGCCCGCGCCGATGGCGATGACCACGGACAGCGCGACCAGCAGCGCGTTGTAGTTCATCATGTCCGGGATGTTGATGGCTTCCATGCCCAGGTAGTGCATGCTGGCCACGCCCAGCCCGACGATGACCCCGCCGATCAGCAGCGGGGTCAGGGTCTGGCTCTTGCTGAAGCCCACGATGAACAGGCCGATCGCCACCACGGCCACCGCCACCAGCATGCTGACGATGGTGAGCGGGACGTTGTAGGTGATGGTCTGGCCGGGGATCGTGTAGCCGAGCATCGCGATGAAGTGCATGGCCCAGATCCCGGTGGCCCCGATGGCGACCGCCGCCAGCGACAGCCACAGCGCCCGGTGGCCGCCCGAGTAGACCCGGGCCCGGGTCAGGCAGCGCAGCCCGATGAAGGCGCCCAGGCACGACATGAGATAGCCCAGCACCGGGTTGAGCAGGCCATACGTGAAGTTTTCGACATGCACGGCAGGCATGGTTGTTTCCCCCCACAAGGTCAAATTCCTCGCGAAAGATAGCACGGCTTGTCCCGTTACGGGCAGCTAACGTCATACGCCGCGCCCCGCTCATCAGCGGTGGTGGACAGCGGCCGCCCGCCCCTCTTGACGCTTCCGGCGCCGCGCCCTAGGGTCACGGCGGAGTGCTCAGAGCCGGACACTAACCGCCACAGTCGCCCATCGGCCCGCGTGGCTATGAACCAGCTCTGAGTACTGGCAATCCGCTCAGGAAGGCATCCGTAATGAGCCCATCACGCAATATGATGGGTGACCGGCGGCCGGGCCTGAGGCGCCATCCGGCGGACTGTTTCACAGCGAGAGGTCAGGTTACGGCAGGCGATGGGTAAGGCAAGCAAGGCCAAGCGGCAGGGCAGCACTCGCCAGCAGCGGATCGCCGCGCAGCGAGCGGCCGCCCGCCGGGCCGAGATCCGCAACCGGATTCTGATCGCTACCGGCAGCGTGGTGGTGGTCGTCGCCATCGTGCTGGCCTTCGTGCTGGTCAAGGTCAACTCGCACGGCAAGGCCGCCACCTCGTCGGCCAACGGGCCGACCGGGACCGCGCTGGCCACCGTGGTCAAGGACACCACCACCGTCCCGGCCAGCACGCTGAACTCGGTCGGGGCCGGCAGCGGGGTGACCGGGCTGCCCAAGTCGATCAGCGGGGCCGCGCTGAAGTCGGGCGGCAAGCCGGAGATGCTCTACATGGGCGCCGAGTACTGCCCGTTCTGCGCCGCCGAGCGCTGGGGCATGGTCGTGGCCCTGAGCCGGTTCGGCACGTTCAAGAACCTCAGCACCACCCACTCCGCCAGCGGCGACGAGTTCCCCAACACGTCGACCTGGACGTTCTACAAGTCGAGCTACACCAGCAAGTACCTGACCTTCTCCCCGGTCGAGATGCAGACCAACAAGCTGGCCTCCGGCGGTCAGAGCTACACCACGCTGCAGACCCCGACCGCGGCCCAGAACGCGCTGCTGGACAAGTACGACGCTCCGCCCTACGTGGCCTCGTCCGACAAGGGCGCGATCCCGTTCATTGACATCGGGAACAAGTACATGATCAGCGGGTCCAGCTACAGCCCGCAGATCCTGCAGGGCAAGACCTGGAGCCAGATCGCGACCGCGCTGAAGGACCCGTCCAGCCCGATCGCCAAGGCCATCGACGGCACCGCCAACTACATCACCGCCGCCATCTGCAAGGTGACCGGTAACCAGCCGGCCTCGGCCTGCACCCCGGCGGTCAAGAAGCTGGAGGCGAAGCTCTGATGGCGGCCAAGGCCCGCGCCGGGTCCGGAGCGGCCAAGCGAGGCGCGGCCGCGGCCAAGACCCCCGCCAAGAGTCCCGCCAGCCCGCCGCCAAGTCTCCGGCGAAGACCACGGCCAAGGTCACGGCTCCGGTCCGGGCCAAGAGCGGCGCCGACGCCGCCCGCCCGGTCGGCGGCCCCGGCGCCCGTAAGGGTGCCACCCAGGTCCGGAACAAGCCCGCCCCGGTGCCTGCCCGATCGGGGCCGGCCCGGCCGGTCCGCGACGACCTGGACGACGCGACCCCGTCCGAGTTCGAAGTGTCCGGGCCGCCCACCTGGCTGCGCTGGACCACGTTCGTGCTGGCCCTGGCCGGTCTCGGCGTCTCG
Organism: uncultured Actinomycetes bacterium; assembly: GCA_963828445.1. GTDB lineage: Bacteria > Actinomycetota > Actinomycetes > Streptosporangiales > Streptosporangiaceae > Bog-532. The sequence goes on along the minus strand of CAWHFP010000003.1, from coordinate 257,625 downwards.
ATCTACCTGACCTACGCCCACTACACCGAGTCCGCGCTGGCCGGCTGCACCGAGACCACCGGCGTGGTCAACTGCGGCAAGGTGACCACCAGCGCCCAGTCGGTGGTGTTCGGTATCCCGGTCGCCGTGCTGGGGCTGGCCTTCTACGTGTTCGTGGCCGCGATCATGAGCCCGTGGGCCTGGATGGCCCGCCGCCGTGAGATCGGCATGCTCCGGCTGGCGTCGATGATCGCGGGCATCGGTTTCGTGCTGTACCTGCTGTACGCCGAGCTGTTCGACATCGGCAGCATCTGCCTGTACTGCACCAGCGTGCACGTGATCACCTTCGTGCTGTTCGTGCTGACCGGGCTGGCCGTCGCGGTCTGGGGCCTCAGCCCGCAGGTCCAGCAGCGCCAGCCACTCCGCTGACTCCACGGTCGCTGAGTTCTGCCTGACAGCCACGTCAGCCGCAAACGCCCGATAACGCCCTGTATGGCTACTGACGCGTTAATATTGAGGATCAACAGACGTCGCTCTGCGTAGTCGTCGTCTGCTACCTGCGTTATGGTCCCCGAGTTCGGCGAACGAGCCATCGGGAGGGCTCAGATGCGAATCCTGCCCGTCAGGGTGTTCTCCATAGCCGCACCGGCCGCCGTGGCCGTGCTGGCGCTGACCGTCGCGGCCTGCGGCAGCAGCGGCGGCTCGTCGTCGGGTTCCAGCCCGTCCGCCAGTGCCAGCAGCGGGGCCAGCGGCATGGCCAGCTCCGCGGCCAGTTCGGCCGCGCCCACGTCGGCCGCGCCCTCGGCGTCGTCCGGCGGTGGCTCGGGGCGGCTCAGCCGCGGACGCGTCCCAGATCAAGGCCAACTGGGTGGCCTTCTTCAACCCCAAGACCCCGGTGGCCAAGCGGGTCAGCCTGTTGCAGAACGGCTCCACCTTCGCCTCGATCATCCAGGCCCAGGCCTCGTCGCCGCTGGCCTCCTCGGCTACCTCCAGCGTGACCGCGGTAACCGTGGAGTCGGCCACCCAGGCCAAGGTCACCTACTCGATCCTGGTCGGCGGGGCCGCGGCGCTGAAGAACCAGCCCGGGGTGGCGGTCAAGCAGGGCGGTGTGTGGAAGGTCGGTGACCAGAGCTTCTGCGCCCTGCTGACCCTGGAGAACAACGGCAAGGCGCCCACCGCCTGTGCCGGTGCCGCAGGCTGACCGGGTAGGACGGCCGGTGGACCCGCAAAGCTCCGTCCGCAACTCCGTCCCGGACCGGCCCGGGGCCGCCACGGTCTCGCGCCGGGGTGGCCCGTCGCTGGCCCTGGCCGTCCTCTGCACGCTGCTGTTCCTGACCTTCCTGGACAACACGATCGTCAGCGTGGCCCTGGGCAGCGTCCAGACCGACCTGCACGCGAGCGTCTCCGACCTGCAGTGGGTGGTGGGCGCCTACGCGCTGACCTTCGCCAGCGTCATGCTCGCGTGCGGGATGATCGGCGACGAGTTCGGCCGGAAGATCGTGATGCTGTCCGGGGCCGGGGTGTTCTGCGCCGGGTCGGTGCTGTGCGCGCTGGCCCCCAACCCGGGGGTGCTGATCGCGGGCCGGGCCGTGATGGGCCTGGGGGCCGCGGCCAGCGAGCCGGGCACGCTGTCCATGCTGCGCCACCTCTACACCGAACCTCGCCGCCGGGACCAGGCCATCGGCGTCTGGGCGGCCGTGTCCGGCCTGGCCCTGGCGCTGGGCCCGGTGATCGGCGGGGCTCTGGTCGGGGCCTGGAACTGGCGGGCGCTGTTCTGGTTCAACCTGGTCTTCGGCCTGGCCGCCCTGATCCTGGCCGCGGTGGTGCTGCCCGAGAGCGCCGACCCCGAGGCTCATCGGGTCGATACCGCCGGTGCCCTGCTGGGCGCGGCCGTGCTGGCCACGCTGATGTTCGCGGTCATCGACGCCGAGACCGCGGGGTTTGCCGCGCCGCAGGTCATCGCGCTGTTCGCGGTGAGCGCGCTGGCGGCGGTGGCCTTCATCTGGCGGGAGTCCCGGGCCGCGCACCCCCTCCTCGATCTGAAGATCTTCCGGGTGGCCGCCTTCACCACGGCCAACGTGGTGGCGTTCTGCACCTACTTCGCGACCTTCGCGGTGTTCTTCTTCACCGCGCTGTACCTCTTCGAAGTGGTCGGGTTGTCGGGCTACCGGATCGCCCTGGTCTTCCTGCCCATGACCGCGCTGATGATCGTGGCTTCGGTGCTCACCGGGCGCTGGCTGGCCACCATCGGGGTGCGCTGGGCGGTCGCGGCCGGCTGCCTGCTGTTCGCGGCCGGCCTGTGGTGGTCCGACCTGAGCCTGAGCCCGCACCCGCACTACTGGCCGCTGCTGACCGCGCTGGCGCTGACCGGCATCGGCATCGGCGCCACGGTCGTCCCCGTCACCTCGTCGGCCCTGGCGGCGGTCCCGCCGGAACGGTCCGGCATGGCCGCCTCGGCCACCAACACCAGCCGGGAGATCGGCGCCGTGACCGGGGTGTCGGTTCTGGGGGCGCTGGTCTACGGTCAGCTCAACTCCAGCATCGCCAGCCAGCTGCACGCCCTGGGCCTGCCCGCCGCCATCCAGAAGGTCGTCATCAACGGCGTCGAGACCGGGCAGGTCCCGTCCAGCAATGCTTCCGGCATCGGCCCGGCGGGCCAGGCCGCCCTCGTACAGAAGGTGCTCGACGCGGCGTACACTGCCTTCCACGACGGCCTGCGCGATGCGTTGTTCCTCTCGGCCGCCCTGGTGCTCGCGGCCGGGCTGCTCGCGGTGGTGACGCTGCGCGCCCGACCTACGGACCAGCGGGGCGATGGGTAAAGCAAGCAGGACCAAGCAGGGCGCCAGCCGGCGGGAACGGATCGCGGCCCAGCGGGCCGCCGAGCGCCGCCGTCAGGTCCGGAACCGGATCTTCGTCGCCATCGGCGCGGTGGTCGTGGTCGTGGTGGTCGTGGTCGTCTTCGTGGTGTTCGCGGCCAACAAGAAGTCGCCCGCCGCCAAGCCCAGCGCCAACGGCCCGACCGGCAGCGCCCTGGCCACCGTGGTCAAGGACACCACCACGGTCCCGGCCAGCACGCTGGCCTCGGTGGGGGCGGGCAGCGTCACCAGCCCGCCGGCCTCGCTGACCAACGGCACCCCGCTGACCTCCGGCGGCAAGCCGGAGATGCTCTACGTCGGGGCCGAGTACTGCCCGTACTGCGCCTTCGAACGCTGGGGCATGGTGGTGGCCCTGAGCCGGTTCGGCACGTTCAAGAACCTCAGCACCACGCACTCGTCCAGCAGCGACCAGTACCCGAACACGCCGACCTGGACCTTCTACAAGTCCAGCTACACCAGCAAGTACCTCGTGTTCTCGTCGGTCGAGGAGACCACCAACCAGCTGACGTCCAACGGCCAGGGCTACACGCAGCTGCAGACCCCGACCGCGGCCCAGCAGGCCCTGCTGGCCAAGTACGACGCACCCCCGTACGTGCCCGCGGACAGCAAGGGCGCCATCCCGTTCGTCTACATCGGCGGCAAGTACCTGATCAGCGGGGCCAGCGCGCAGCCCTCGGTGCTCCAGGGCAAGACCTGGGCCTCGATCGCATCCTCGCTCAAGGACCCGAGCAACGACGTGGCCAAGGCGGTCAACGGCACGGCCAACTTCATCACCGCCGCCATCTGCAAGACCACCGGCAACCAGCCGTCGAACGTCTGCACCCCGGGCATCACCGCTCTGCAGTCGAAGATGAAGCCGGCGGGCTGACCGGCTTCCCCCGCTGGAACAGCAGGAACAGCCAGAGCAGCGACGGGGCCAGCAGCACGATCCCGACCCCGGCGCTGATCATGGTGGCCTGCAGCGTGGCTCGCCCGGCGGCGGCCTGGGCCACGGTCAGGCCGGGCGCCGCCGCCAGCAGGTGCGGGTACTGGGCCGCGCCCCAGCCCCACAGCACCGCGGCCACGGCCAGCGCGGCCGTGACCCGCACCAGCAGATAACGCCGGGCCGCCAGCAGCGCCAGCGAGGCCACCCCCGCCGCCCCCGACAGCGCGACCAGCGCCGGTGCTGGCCAGAACTGGGCCCGCCCGGACAGCCCGGCCCACAGCGGTGGCGCGTCGGCATGCACCACGGCCAGCCCGGCCGCGGCCACCAGCCCGGTCACCACCCCGGCCGCCAGCGCCCGCCGCCGGAACTGCTCGGCCAGATCGGGCTGGCCGGACCGCCGGGCATCGGCGGTCAGGTACACCGCGGCCAGGTACATCCCGGCCAGCACGGCCAGCGTCCCGCACAGCACCGAGGTCGGGTTGAGCCAGCTGGTCACCACGTTCCCGCGGGCCAGCCCGGGCGGGACCCGGCCCGAGGCCACCCCGCCCGCGATCGCGCCCAGGAAGAACGGCGTCACCAGCGAGGAGAACGCGAACGCGGCCCCGAAGATCCGCTGTTGCCACACCTCGGTGACCGCCTTGCGGAACGCGAACGCCGAGCCCCGGGCGATCACCCCCAGCGCGACCAGCGTCAGCGGGATGTACAGGGTGGACGACACCGCCGCGAACAGCGGCGGGAACGCGGTCCACATCAGCACCAGCACGAAGATCAGCCACACGTGGTTGGCTTCCCAGACCGGGCCGATCGAGTGCTCGATCAGGGCCCGGCGCCGGGCCCCGGGCCCGGTCCGGCCGGACAGCAGGTCCCAGGCCCCGGCCCCGAAGTCCGCCCCGGCCGCCACGGCGTAGACGGTGACGCTGACCCACATCAGCACCAGCAGCGTGAGCGCCATGGTCAGACCACCTTGTACCCGGTCACGTCGGATTCCTGGGGCGCGTCCGGCACCGGGCGGCTGCGGGCCAGCCGGCGCAGCACGTACACGGTCACCACCGTCAGCAGCGCGTACACCGCGACCACCGCGACCAGGCCCCAGCTCAGCCCGGGCGCCGGGTTGACCGCGTCGGCCACCCGGAGCACGCCGTACACGATCCACGGCTGGCGCCCGACCTCGGTGACGATCCAGCCCGCTTCCATCGCCACCACCGCCGCCACGCCGCTCACCGCCGTAGCCCGCAAGAACCATATGGAAGGTGGGATGGTGCGGGTACGCCACCAGGCCAGGGCCAGCCACGCCCCCAGCAACAGGAGGCCGAACCCGATGCCCACCATGGTGTCGAAGGACAGGTGGATCAGCGTCACCAGCGGCGGCCGGTCACTGGGCGGGGCGCTCTGCAGCCCGGTCACGTACCCGTTCGGGGTCAGGTGCAGCAGCAGCGAGAGCCCGTCCGGGATCTGCAGGGCCCAGTGCAGCTTGCCGCCCGAGTAGTAGCCACCGATGGACTCCGGTACATGCCGGCCGCCGGTGTACAGACCTTCCATCGCGGCCAGCTTGAGCGGCTGATCCGATCCGGCGAACCGGGCCGCCCAGTCACCGACCACGATCTGGATGGGCGTCATGATCGCGCCGAACGTCAGCGGGATCAGCAGTCCCAGCCGGTGATAGCGGTCGGTACGGCCGCGCAGCATGGCCACCGCGTACACGCTGGCCATCAGGAAGCCGGTGACCATGAACGCGGCCAGGATCATGTGGGTGGTCTCCGGGCCGGTGGCCGGGTTGAACATGGCCGCCCACGGGTCGACGCCGGTCAGCCGCCCGTTCACGATCTTGAAGCCGCGCGGGCTGTTCATCCAGGCGTTGGCCGTGACCACGAAGAAGGCAGAGAGGATCCCGGCCACCACGATCGGCACCCCGGACAGCAGGTGCACCCGGGGCGACAGCCGGTCCCAGCCGTACAGGTAGATGCCGAGGAAGATCGCCTCGATGAAGAACGCGAACCCCTCGATCGAGAACGGCAGCCCGATCACCGACCCGTAGTGGTCCATCAGCCCGGCCCAGAGCACGCCCATCTCGAACGACAGGATCGTCCCCGACACCGCGCCCACCGCGAACAGCACCCCGAGCGCCTTGGCCCAGCGCCGGGCCAGCAACTGGTACCACGGGTCCCCGGTCCGCCACCCGCGCCACTCGGCGAACAGCACCAGCCCGGGCATGCCCACCCCGAGGCAGGCCAGGATGATGTGCCAGCCGAGCGAGAAACCCATCTGCGACCGCGCCGCCACCGGGTCCGCCGTCTGGCTCCCGCCGGTCCCCGTGCTCAGGTACAGAGCCGTCAGCGTCTTGGCCGCCGCCATGCCCGCCATGCCCATGCCCGCCATGTCAATCGGACCTCCCTTGGCCCGTTTACTACGTCTTGTAGTAAAGCCTATAGCTACAAGACGTAGTAGGCCTTGTGGCGTTGCGCACGTCGGCTTGTACTATCCCGCCGCCGGCAGCCACTCCTCGAGACGGCGGTCGTAGTCCGGGGCGGCCCGGACGGCCCGCGACGCCGCCCGGGTCAGCCAGCCATCGTCCAGGAACCGCGCGGTCAGCGCGGCCGGGAGGGCGCCGGCCAGGTGCGGCCGCCGCTGCGTCCAGTCCAGGCAGGCCCGGGCGAACACCCGCCGGCTGCTGCCGAACCCGGCCAGGTCGATCCCCAGCCCGCTGACCAGTTGCTCCCCGCGCGGGGTCAGCACGTGATCGCGGTCATCGGCCACCCGCAGCGCCCCGGCGGCCAGCAGGCGGTCGCGAAGCTCCACCCCGCGGCGGCCGGCCAGATGGTCGTAGCAGGTCCGGGCCTCGGCCAGCGCGCTGGCGGCCGAGTGCTGGCGCAGCGAGCGGATGGGAGCGGGCGGGGCGATCTGGGCCAGCGCCTCCAGGGCCGCGGCCACCTGTGGGCTGGCCAGCTCGTGGTAGCGGTGCCGGCCCTGGGCCCGGACCCGGACCAGGCCGCCGTCGACCAGCCGGCGCAGGTGGGCGGTGGCCGTGGCCGGGTGGATTCCGGCCCGGCGGGCCAGCTCCCCGGCGGGCAGCGCCCGGCCGTCGGCCAGCGCGGCCAGCATCGCCACCCGGGCCCGGTCTCCCAGCAGCGCTGCCACCGGGGCCAGGTCCCGGTCGGCCTGCGGTTCCGGTTCGGTCATGATCCCAGTGTGCCGCAGCGACGTTTTGCCCGGGATCAAAGCGTCCCCCACCTAGCGTCGGGCCCATGAACGCCATCGAGCACATCTTCCACGCCTGGGACGAGGCCCTGGGGGCCAAGGACCTGGACGCCGCCCTCGCCCTGTACCAGCCGGACGCCACCCTGGAGAGCCCCCTGGTGTGCCACCTGCTCGGCACCGGCCACGGTGTCGTGCGCGGGCACGCCGAACTGCGCCCGTTCGTCGAGCAGGTCTTCGCTCATCAGCCACCCGAGCGGCGGCGGTTCCGCGTCGGCTACCTGACCGACGGCGCCCGGGTCACCTGGGAGTACCCGCGGGAGAGCCCGGACGGCGACCAGATGGATCTGGTCGAGGTGATGGAGATCCGCGACGGCCTCATCCAGCACCACCGCGTGTACTGGGGCTGGTATGCCGTGGCCATGCTCGGTGACGGGCGGCATCCCTGATCGGAACAGAACCTATCGGAAGGAAGGGCCGGCAAGCGCTGGACGGATGGCGGACTGCCGGCCCCACCTCTTTCGGGGCTGCCCTGGGCCCCGCCGCTCCGGAGAACTCTCCGGGGGGCTTACTTCTCCGGGGGGGAGTGAACGCTGGGGGGGATGGCGTTCACTCCCCCTCCGGAGAGCGGTGGACAATCCTGATCGTTGGGCGCCCGTTCGGCGACCGCATTCGCTCTGGGGGGGAGGAGCGAAGTCGGTTCCTAGCGGTGCGATCCCTCAGGAACATCCACCCGTTCGTGGTCGGACAACCGGTGCAGATAATGACGTAGGCGTTCGCAACGCAGCCGTTCGGCCAAGTCGCGGAGCAGCCGTGCGGAGCCAGTCGAGTCGCCGAGAGTCTCGTACGACGCGGTGGCCAACCGGCTGGTTGCCCATCCGGCCGCACCACTGGTGCCAGTCACGATCGTCACTGTTTGTCCCACAGTAAGTTCAGTTATCTGGTTCAGCGGGAACCACGGCTCGATCCGACCGTAGGCCGACGGTGGGGGTTCCGCCGGTTGGGTACGTCTCTCGCCTCCTCTAGTGAAAGCCCTGTCTCCCTACGTGTTATGGATTTTTTCTGGATGTGTCCCACATATGCTGGTCCCACGGCCAAACCGGGCCGTGTCGTGGAGAGACAGATGGCCAACGATGACGCGGACGGCGGGAGCCAGCTGCGCGTCGGAGTGCTGGGGCCCGTCCGGGCCTGGCTCACCGACCAGGAGCTGCCGGCCGGCCCGCCCCGGCAGCAAGCCGTGCTCGGTATGCTCGCCATGCGCGCCAACCGGGTGGTGTCCCGCGATGAGCTGGTCGACGCCGTCTGGGGCCAGCAGGCCCCGGCCAGCGCCGAGGGCGGGGTGCACACCTACGTGGCCGGGCTGCGCCGGGTTCTCGAGCCCGGGCGTTCACGCCGGGGTCCGAGTCAGGTCCTGGCCTCGGCGGCCGGTGGCTACGTGCTGCGCCTGGACACCAGCCGGGTCGACGCGATCGTGTTCGAACGCGGCCTGGCCGCGGGTCGGCGGCTGCGCGGCGCGCGCGACCTGAGCGGGGCCATCGCCGCCCTGGACGCCGCGCTGGGGGAGTGGCACGGGTCCGCCTTCGCCGGTGTGCCCGGCCCGTTCGCCAGTGCCGAGCGGGTCCGCCTGGCCGAGCTGCGGTCGGCCGCGTCCGAGGAGCGGGCCGAGGTCCTGCTCGACCTGGGCCGCCACGAGCAGGCCGTGCCCGAGCTGGCCTCGCTGGTCGCCGAGCACCCACTGCGGGAGCGCATGCGCGGGCTGCTGATGATCGCGCTGTACCGGTGCGGCCGCCAGGCCGAAGCCCTGCAGGCCTTCCACGACACCCGGCAGGTTCTCGCCGACGAGCTCGGCATTGACCCGGGCCCCGAACTGAGCCGGATCCACCAGCAGATCCTGTCCCTGGACCCCACGCTGGAGGCGCCCGGCCGGGCCGCCCCGGCGGCCGCGGCCACGCCGCCCCCGCCGCCACCACCGGCCGGGGCGACCACCCCGTCCGACCCGGTGCCCGCCCAGCTGCCGCTGGAGGCGCCGGGCTTCTCCGGCCGGCACGCCGAGCTGGAGCGCATGCTCGCGCTGATCGGGGCCGCCTCCGGCCAGGAGCCGGCCGAAGGCCCCGACCGTGGCCCGGGCCGCGACACCGTGCAGATCATCGCGATCACCGGCACGGCCGGGGTCGGCAAGACCTCGCTGGCCAACCGGTTCGCCCGCCAGGTGGCCAAGCGGTTCCCGGACGGCCAGCTCTACGTCAACCTGCGCGGCTTCGACCCGTCCGGGTCGGCCCTGAGCCCCGAGAGCGCGCTGCGGTTCTTCCTCGACTCGCTCGGGGTGCAGCCGCAGCGGATGCCGGTGGACACCGACGGCCGGGCCGGCCTGTTCCGCAGCATGCTGGACGGCAAGCGGGTCCTGATCGTGCTGGACAATGCGCGCGACCCGGACCAGGTGCGGCCGCTGCTGCCCGGCTCGCCCGGGTCGCTGGTCGTGGTGACCAGCCGGTCCCAGCTCACCGGGCTGGTCGTGGCCGAGGGGGCCACCCCGCTCAGCCTGGACGTGCTGACCGAGGACGAGGCCCACGAGCTGCTCGGCCGCCGGCTGGGCCCGGACCTGGTCGCGGCCGAGCCCGAGGCGGCCTCCGAGCTGATCTCGCTGTGCGCCCGGCTGCCGCTGGCGCTGGGGGTGGCCGCGGGCCGGGCCGCCATCCGTCCCGGCTTCTCGCTGGCCGCGCTGGCCGCCGAACTGCGGGACACCCGGAACCGGCTGGAGATGCTGGACGCCGGCGACGCCGCCACCGACGTCCGGGCCGTGCTGTCCTGGTCGTATGAGCAGCTCAGCCCGACCGCGGCCCGGATGTTCCGGCTGCTCGGCCTGCACCCCGGGCCCGACGTGTCCTTGGCCGCCGCGGCCAGCCTGGCCGGGGTCAGCCGGTCCGAGGCCAACGCCGCCCTGCGCGAGCTGACCCGGGTGCACGCCGTGGCCGAGCACGTGCCGGGCCGGTTCGCCTTCCATGACCTGCTCCGCGCCTACGCGGTGGACCAGGCCGAGACCATGGACAGCCCGGCCGACCGCGCGGCCGCCGAGCGCCGTTGCGAAGATCATTACCTGCACACCGCGCACGCCGGGGCGTTGCAGTCCAACAGCCTGCGCAAGGCGCTCGACCTGGACCCGCCCGCGCCGGACGTGGTGCCGGAGGAGTTCTCCGGCCGGAGTCCCGCGCTGGCCTGGTTCGAGGCCGAGAACCCGATCCTGGTCGGCCTGCTCAACCAGGCCATCGCCGAGGGCAACGACCGCTACGCCTGGCAGATCACCTGGACGCTGGCGCCGTTCTTCTACCGCCGGGGCCGCTGGCACGAGTGCATCAGCCTGCAGCGCCAGGCCCTGAAGGCCGCCCAGCGGCTGGGGGACCCGGTGGGCCTGGGTCACGCCAACTACGAGCTGGGGCGGGGCCTGGTCATCACCGGCGACTTCGCCGAGGCCGAGTCCCACCTGTCCGCCGCCCTGGACATCTTCGGGCGGCTGGGGGACCGGGCCAACGAGGCCACCGTGCACCAGGGCTTCGGGGCCCTGTTCGAGCACCAGGGCCGCTACGCCCAGTCGCTGGTGCACGCGCGCGAGGCCATGCGGGTGGTGGAGGAGATCGGCCCGCCGTCGACCCTGGCCGGCCTGGAGAACAGCGTGGGCTGGCTGTACGCCCACCTGGGCCAGTGCGAGAAGGCCCTGGTGTACTGCCAGCGGTCGCTGGAGTTCCAGCGCGAGATCGGCTACCGCGGCGGCGAGGCCGACACCCTGGACAGCCTCGGGTACGTCTACAGCCGGATGAGCAATCACCCGCAGGCCGCCGAGTCCTACCAGCAGGCGGTGGACATCTACCAGGAGATCGGCGACCGCTTCCACGAGGCCGGCTCCTACATCGGCCTGGGCGACGCCCAGTTGCACGCGGTCGGCTCGGCCGCGGCCCGGGAAAGCTGGGACCAGGCCCTGGCCATCTTGGAGTCGATCCCGCACGAGGACGCCGAACTGGTCCGCCAGCGCATCGCCGAGCTGGCCGCCGACAAGGCGGCCGCCGGATCGGTGACCGGCGTCTCCCCCCGATAAGGCCGCGCGACCCCGGTCGCCGCACGCGTAGATTAGAGGGACCTGCGGGGATCGCCCTGGGGAACGGTCCATGGGGACGGAAAGGTTGCTGCACACGATGAACGCGCCGAAGCGTGCGCTACTGCTGGAGAACATCCACCAAGACGCGGTGGCCCGGCTGACCAAGGCCGGCTACCAGATCGAGACGCGGGCCGGTGCGCTCAGCGAGGACGAGCTGATCGAGGCGCTGCCCGGCGTCAGCCTGCTCGGCATCCGGTCCCGGACCAACGTCACCGCCGAGGTGTTCAACGCCCCGGCGGCGGCCGACCTGGCCGCGGTGGGCGCGTTCTGCATCGGCGTGAACCAGATCGACCTGGCCGCCGCCTCGCGCCAGGGCGTCGCGGTGTTCAACGCCCCGTTCTCCAACACCCGCAGCGTGGTCGAACTGGTGCTGGCCGAGATCATCTCGCTGGCCCGGCGGCTGCCGGAGAAGAACGCCAAGCTGCACCTGGGCGAGTGGGACAAGTCGGCGGCCGGCAGCCACGAGGTGCGCGGGCGCAAGCTCGGCATCGTCGGCTACGGCAACATCGGCGCCCAGCTGTCGGTGCTGGCCGAGAACCTCGGCATGTCGGTGTACTTCTACGACATCGCCGACAAGCTGGCCATGGGCAACGCCCGTCGCTGCGGCACCCTGGCCGAGCTGCTGGAGTCGGTCGAGGCCGTCACCCTGCACGTGGACGGCCGCCCCGGCAACAGCGGGCTGTTCGGCGCCAAAGAGTTCGCCCGCATGCAGCCCCGCAGCCTGTTCCTCAACCTGTCCCGCGGCTTTGTGGTCGACCACGATGCGCTGCGCGACAACATCCAGAGCGGCCACATCGCCGGCGCCGCCATCGACGTGTTCCCGGAAGAGCCCAAGGCCAAGGGCGAGGAGTTCGTGTCGGTCCTGCGCGGCCTGCCCAACGTGATCCTCACCCCGCACGTCGGCGGTTCCACCGAAGAGGCCCAGCAGGACATCGGCGAGTTCGTCGCGGGCAAGCTCCAGGACTACGCGGCCGGCGGCGCCACCTCCCTGAGCGTCAACCTGCCCGGCATCGCCCTGCCCACCGCGGTCGGCACCAGCCGCCTGGTCCACATCCACCAGAACGTCCCCGGCGTCCTGGCCTCGGTCAACCGCGTCCTGGCCGACCACCACGTCAACGTCGAGAGCCAGATGCTCGGCACCCGCGACGAGATCGGCTACGCCATCACCGACATCGCCACCGAGTTCCCCCCCGAAGTCCTGGCCGAACTCGAAGCCATGCCCGTCACCATCAAGCTCCGCACCATCCACACCCCCTGACCCGGGTCGGCCTCGTATTCGGGAACGCTTTTGTGCAGTATGTGCACAACTAGCGTTCCCGAATCAGCAATCGGGCGCGTCGGCCGCCGTGGGGTAGCTGCCCGGAGACAGCATGATCTGGTTGACGCCGTCGGGCCGGTACTCCGTGGAGCCATCGGGCCGCAAGGTGTTGATCATGGCCAGCACTCCGCCACTCGGGTCCCCGGCGGCCGGGCCCGCCAATGCGTGGCCGACGGTGGCACTGGTCAATTCGACCTGGTAGCAATTCCCTTTCTGGGCCCTCCACAGTTGGCGGGAATCGCCGGGTAGCTCCTGCCTTACCCGCTTTATGGCGGCGTCGATGGAGCTGGGGCCGATGGTGATCGTGTATTCGACCACCCGGCCGCCCTGCGGGGTCACGTTGGAGTAGGCGGCGCCGGACCGGTGGTGCGCGTTCCACGCCGCCATGGTGGCTCCGAAGCTGGTCAGGCCGTCATCGGCGCCCGCCGCGGCCCGGGCCGCCTGGGCCGAACGCGCCGCCGCCGCCCCCGCCACCCCGGAAGAACCGGAAGCCCCGGAAGAACCGCCCACCCGGCCCGGCTCCGGTCCGGCGGTCGGCCGCGGCGTACCCGACGACCCGCAGGCCGCGATGACCATGACCACCAGAAGAGCCAGCAGCGCGCCCCCTGCCCGCCCGCCACGTGAATGCGAAAGAAAGCCCAATTCGTCCCCACCTCAGCGCCGGATAAGACCGGAGGGACGATACTGGAGCCTGCCGGACTTGGCTAATTGATCAAAGCCCACCCCGGCGACATTCAAAATTATCTAAACGCCCTAGATCGGCGTCACATAAGCTCCGGAAATACCTCCGTCGACCAAAAACGACGAAGCGGTGATAAACGAGGCGTCATCGCTGGCCAGGAAGGCCACCGCGGCCGCGATCTCGCTGGCCTCGCCGAACCGGCCCATCGGGATGTGCACCATGCGGCGCGCGGCCCGTTCCGGGTCGGCCGCGAACAGCTCCTGGAGCAGGGGAGTGTTGACCGGCCCCGGGCACAGGGCGTTGACCCGGATGCCCTCGCGGGCGAACTGGACGCCCAGCTCGCGGCTCATGGCCAGCACCCCGCCCTTGGACGCGGTGTAGGAGATCTGCGAGGTGGCCGCGCCCATCACCGCGACGAACGAGGCCGTGTTGATGATCGCGCCCTTGCCCTGCCGCTGCATGTAGGGGATGACTTCCTTGCAGCACAGGTAGACCGAGGTCAGGTTGACCTCCTGGACCCGGCGCCAGGCGTCCAGCCCGGTGGCCAGGATCGAGTCGTCGTCGGGCGGTGAGATCCCCGCGTTGTTGAACGCCACGTCGACCGACCCGTAGGCGTCGAAGGCGGCCGCGTACATGGCCGTCACGTCCTCGGCCACGGTCACGTCGGCCCGCACGAACAGCCCGTCCACCTCGGCGGCGGCCTTCTTGCCGGCCTGCTCGTCGATGTCCACCGCCACCACCCGGGCGCCCTCGGCCGCGAACCGCCGGACTGTGGCCAGCCCGATACCGCTCCCGGCCCCGGTGACCACGGCCGTCCGTCCCTCAAGTCGGTCCTGCACTCGCACTCTCCGCCCCTGATCAGCCACTCGCCGATCGACTAGTCCGTCGCGATGAAGACGTTCTTTTCCTCGGTGAAGGCCAGCGGCGCGTCCGGGCCCAGCTCGCGTCCGAGTCCGGACTGCTTGAACCCGCCGAACGGCGTCGAATACCGGACCGAGGAGTGCGAGTTCACCGACAGGTTGCCGGCCTGGACCGCCCGGGAGACCCGGATGGCCCGCCCGGTGTCCCGGGTCCAGATCGAGCCCGAGAGCCCGTACGGGGTGGCGTTGGCCAGCCGGATCGCGTCGTCCTCATCGTCGAACGGCACCACGCAGGCCACCGGCCCGAACACCTCGTCCCGCCACGCCGCCGACTCGCCCACCGAAGGCCCGGCCAGCACGGTGGGCGCGTACCAGAAGCCGGCTCCCGACGGCGCTGACCCCCGGAACGCCACCGGCGCGTCCGCGGGCACGAACGAACGCACCCGGTCCCGCTGGGCGGCCGAGATCAGCGGCCCCATCTCGGTCTTCTCGTCCTCGGGGTCACCCACCACCACGCCCTGCACGGCCGCTTCGAACAGGGCCATGAACCGGTCGAACACCGTCCGCTGGACCAGCATCCGCGACCGCGCGCAGCAGTCCTGCCCGGCGTTGTCGAACACCGCGTAGGGGGCGGTGGCGGCGGCCTTTTCCAGGTCGGCATCGGCGAAGACCAGGTTCGGGCTCTTGCCCCCCAGCTCCAGGGTGACCCGCTTGGTCTGGGCCGCGCAGGCGGCCATGATCGACTGGCCCACCGGCACCGACCCGGTGAAGCAGATCTTGCGCACGGCCGGGTGCTCGACCAGGAAGCGTCCCACCACCGGGCCGCGCCCGGGCAGCACCTGCAGCACGCCCTCGGGCAGCCCGGCCTCCACCGCCAGCTCGGCGATCCGCAGCGCGGTCAGCGGGGTCAGCTCGGCCGGCTTGAGCAGCACCGCGTTCCCGGCCGCCAGCGCCGGGGCGAAACCCCAGCTGGCGATGGGCATGGGGAAGTTCCAGGGCACGATCACCCCGACCACGCCCAGCGGTTCGTGGAAGGTCACGTCCAGGCCGCCCGCCACCGGGATCTGCCGGCCAGCCAGCCGCTCCGGCGCCCCGGCGTAGTACAGCAGCACGTCCCGGACCGCGGCGGCCTCGCCCCGGGCGCTGGCGATCGGGTGCCCGGCCTCGGCCACCTCCAGCTGAGCCAGCAGTTCCAGGTCCCGGTCGACCAGCGCCGCGAAGGCCCGCAGCAGCCGGGCCCGGTCGGCCGGGGCCGTCCCGCCCCACACCACCGCGGCCTGCTCGGCCCGCCGCACCGCCGCCTCCGCCTCGGCCGCCGCCACCTCCGGCACGGAGGTGACCACGGCCTCGGTCGCCGGATTCAGTACCTCGTGCTCCACCGCCGCGCCCGCGCTCATAGCCGCTCGAAGCAACGGCGCAGCTCCCAGTCGGTCACCGCCGCGTTGTAGGCGTCCAGCTCGACCCGGGCCATGTTGGCGTAGTGGGCCACCACCTCGGGCCCGAACGCCGCCGCGACCAGGTCCGAGGCGGACCACAGCGACGCCGCCTCGCCGAGGGTCCGCGGCACCTGGGCGGCCCCGTCCAGGCCGTAGGCGTTTCCCGGTCACCGGGGCGGGCAGTTCCAGGCCCTGCTCGACCCCGTGCAGGGCCGCCGCGACCAGCCCGGACACGGCCAGGTACGGGTTGACGTCGCCGCCTGGCACCCGGCATTCGATCCGCAGCGAAGGCCCGTGCCCGACCAGCCGCAGCGCACAGGTCCGGTTGTCCTCGCCCCAGGCCACCGTGGTCGGCGCGAAGCTGCCGTCCTGGTAGCGCTTGTAGGAGTTGACGTTCGGCGCGAACAGCAGGGTCAGCTCGCGCAGCCCGGCCAGCAACCCGGCGATGATCTGCCCGCCGGTTTCGGACAGCCCGTACTGGCCGTCGCCCGACATGACCGGCCGTCCGTCAGAGTCCCGGAACGACAGGTGGATGTGGCAGGAGTTGCCTTCCCTGTCGTTCGGCTTGGCCATGAAGGTCAGGCTGCAGCCGTGCGCGGCCGCGATCTCCTTGGACCCGGTCTTGTACACCACGTGGTTGTCGCAGGTGGTCAGCGCGTCCTTGTACAGGAACGCGATCTCGTGCTGGCCCGGGTTGCACTCACCCTTGGCCGACTCGACCGTCATCCCGGCCTGGGCCATGCTGAGCCGGATGTCCCGCAGCAGCGGCTCGACCCGGGAGGTGCCCATCACCGAGTAGTCGACGTTGTACCGGTTGGCCGGGGTCAGGCCGCGGTAGTTCTTGTCCCAGGCCTGCTCGTAGGTGTCCTCGAACACGATGAACTCGAGTTCGGTGCCGGCGTAGGCCGTCCAGCCGCGCTCGGCCGCCCGGGCCAGCTGCTTCTTGAGCATCTGCCGGGGCGACGGCGCCACCGGGGTGCCGTCCAGCTTCTGCACGTCGGCCAGCACCAGCGCGGTGCCCTCGTGCCAGGGCAGCATCCGGGTCGTGGCCGGGTCCGGGACCAGCACGAAGTCCCCGTAACCGCTCTCCCAGGACGTCAGCGCGTACCCGTCCACCGTGTTCATGTCGATGTCCACGGCCAGCAGGTAGTTGCACGCCTCGGTGCCGTGCCGGACGACCTCGTCCACGAAGTAGGGAGCGTGCAGCCGCTTGCCCTGCAGCCGCCCCTGCATGTCGGTCAGGGCCACGATCACCGTGTCCACCTCGCCGGACGCGACCGCCGCGCTGATCGGTTCGAAGCTGTTCGCCCGCTGGTTCGTGCTCGCGATGTCCACCACTAGGCCAGTGACTCCAGTTCGTTCTCGATCGCGGCCAGTTCTTCGGCGCTGCCCTGGACCTTCGGGCCCTTGAACCAGCGCCGGGCCGACGCGAACCAGTAGATCGTGGCGAAGCCCAGCACCACCAGCACCGCGATCACGGTGTAGTTGAACGTCTTGGCCGTGACCGGGGAGGCCGTGGGCAGCATGAACAGGATCGAGATGAACGCGACCCAGACCACCGCGATGATCCCGATCGGCCGCGACCACCGGCCCAGGTGCCACGGCCCGGGCTGGAAGTCCGCGCCCCGCAGCAGCCGCAGCAGCGTGGGCAGCACGTACGCCACGTACAGGCCGATGACCGCGATCGACGTCACCGCCGCGTAGGCGGTGGTGTTCCACAGGTAGGGCAGGCCCAGGATCAGCGCGCCCGCCGCCGCCAGCCAGATCGCGTTGGTTGGCGTCCGGGTCCGCGGGTTGATCTTGTGCCAGATCCGGGAGCCGGGCAGCGCCCCGTCCCGGGAGAAGGCGTAGATCATCCGCGAGTTGGCCGTGACCGAGGCCATCCCGCAGAACAGCTGGGCCACCACCACCACGACCAGCAGCAGCTTGCCGCCGGTGTTGCCGATGGCGTCCACGAAGATCTGGGCCGGCGGCACGGTCGCGGTCGACTCCGCGCCGTAGTGCTGGATGGCGAACGTGACCCCGATCAGCAGCACCCAGCCCGCCCCCAGCGAGACCAGGATGGAGGTGACGATGCCGCGCGGGCCGGCCGTGGCCGCGTCCCGGGTCTCCTCGGTCATGTGGGCCGAGGCGTCGTACCCGGTGAACGTGTACTGGGCCAGCAGCAGGCCGAGCAGGGCCACGTAGAACGTCGAGCCCCAGCCGGTGTTGTTGACGAAGTGCCCGAACACGTAGGACGCCGACTGGTGGTGGCTGGGCACGAAGACCAGCACGGCCACGATGAGCAGGACGCCGATGATGTGCCACCACACGCTGACGTCGTTGAGCAGGGCCACGATGGACACGCCGAACTGGTTGAGCAGCGCGTGCACGACCAGGATCGCGGCGAACAGCAGGATCGTGTGCCAGGGCCGGGTGTCGAAGCCCCACTGCAGGTCGAGCAGGGCGTTGAGGAAGAACGCGGCCCCGAAGTCGATGCCGGCCGTGACCGCGACCTGGCCCAGGAAGTTGAACCAGCCGGTGTACCACGACCACGCGGCCGCGTTCTTCTTGGCCAGCTTGGCCGACCAGTAGTACAGGCCGCCCGCGGTCGGGAAGCTGGAGCACACCTCGGCCATGGCCAGCCCGACGAACAGGGTCATGATCCCGACGAACGGCCAGCCCCAGGTGATCAGGGCCGGGCCGCCGGTGTTCATCCCGGTGCCGTACAGGGTCAGGCAGCCGGACAGGATCGAGATGATCGTGAACGACACCGCGAAGTTCGAGAACCCGGACATGTGCCGGCGCAGTTCCTGGGCGTAGCCCATGTCGTGCAGGCGGCGCTCGTCATCGCTCATGACGGTGCCACTGTCAGCAGCCGGCGTGCCGGGCGGGGGAGTGGGGGCGGGAACAGCGGTCTCGTCGGCTGACACAGAGCCTCCCTGGGGGCCGGGCGGGATGACGCTTACGACAACGGCGGTCGACGGTGATCAGCCAGAACTCGGCTCATATGCCTGAACCTGATCCATTGAATTAGGGTTATTGACGCATTACGGGCGGGCCGTGTCAAGATCCGGTTCGTCCCGCCCGGCGTCGCTCCCCGCCAAATCCCGCACGCCACTCGAGCCACCTGCGCCCGCCAAACCCCCCGCGCCACTCCCGTCACTCGCGCCACTGGCGTCGCCCGGGCCGCCCAGGAACCCGCGCAGCAGCGCCGCCGTCCCGTCCACGTGCTCTTCCATGGCCCGCCGGGCCCGGTCCGGGTCGCCGGTCAGGATGGCCCGCACGATGGCCGCGTGCTGCCGGTTGGAGTGCACCAGGTTGCGTTCCAGCATGGGGATGGCGTTCAGCAGGTCGACCAGGTGCACCCGGACCTCGACCACCGACGTCGTCAGCAGGGCCGACCCGGCCGCCTCGGCCACGGCCAGGTGCAGCCGGGTGTCGGCCTGCCGGTAGGCGGCCAGATCCGCGCTCTCCACCGCGGCCAGGCTGGCCGCGAGTTCCTCGCGCTGACGGCGGGACAGCGTGGCCCGGGCCGCGGTCTCGGCCGCGCCCGCCTCCACGATCCGGCGGAAGGTCAGCGCGTCGGTCAGCAGCTCGCCCATGTCCTGGACGGTGCGGGTCAGCTCGCCGTGCGGGATCGGGTCCGGCTGGTAGGTGACGAACGTGCCGCCGAACCGGCCCCGCCGCGTCTCCACGTAACCGGCCGCGGCCAGCTCGCGCAGGGCGTCCCGGACCGTGACCCGGCTGACCCCCAGCCGCCCGGCCAGCTCACGTTCGGGCGGCAGCTGGTCCCCGTAGCCGTGCACGCCGAGCCGGATACCGTCCAGCAGCCGCTCGACCGTCTCTTCGAACGCGTTGCCGGTCCGCACCGGGCGGAACACCGCGTCGGTGATGGCGGCTGACGCTTCCGGCACGGCGGCGCTGCCTCCCGGCTGATGCAGCGGCGGTTCCGGCTGCTTAATGGACCAAGAATAGACCGGCGATCAGGAAACGACCATGTCCAGTTCGCCCGGCCCGCTCCGGGCTGCCCTCCCCGCCCTCTCTGTCCCAGCGGTCTCACTGGCCACATCAGACGCGCCAGTCACACCAGCCCCGGCAGTCACACCAGCCCCGGCAGTCGCCGCGGCCACCAGCGCGTCGAACAGCCGCGGATCCTGGCCCTCCTCCGGATGCCACTGCACGCCGACCGCGAAGACCGGGCTGCCGGTCACATCGAGCCCCTCGACCGTGCCGTCGGCCGCCCAGGCCGTGGCCGCCAGACCATCGCCGAGCCGGTCGACCGCCTGATGGTGATGGGTCGGCCCATCCAGCCAGACCGGCTCGCCCCCGCCGGCCAGCACCCGGCCCAGCATCCCGGCCGCACCGACCTGGACCAGGTGCCGCCCGAACCCGCAGGTCACCCCGGAGTGCTCGTCGTTCCCGACCACCGGCGGCAGGTGCTGGAGCAGGGTGCCACCGCGGGCCACGTTGAGCAGCTGCATGCCCCGGCAGACGGCCAGCAGCGGCACGGCCTGCGTCAGCGCGGCCTCGATCAGGGCCAGCTCCCAGTCGTCGCGCTCCTGGTTGGGCGCGCCGGTCTCGGGGTGCGCGGCCGCCCCGTACCGGGCCGGGTCGACGTCGCCGCCGCCGGACACGATCAGCCCGTCCAGGTCGGCCACTGTCGCCGCCGCCTCGGCGGGGTCGCCGCCCGGCGGCAGCAGTACCGGCCGTCCCTGGCTGCGCCGCACCGCATCCACGTAGGTCCGCGGGATGAGCGCGGCCGGTGACGACCAGTCGCGCCATTGAGCCAGGTCGTTGTAGGTCGAAATGCCAATCAACGGGCGCATGCTCACCTCGGCCGCTTGATCAGATATTGAAGGTCACGCCCCGGGTCCCACTTTCCGTCCGAGTCCCGTGGGGCTCATGTTTTAGACGGTACAAGCGCGGCGATCTGCTCGGCCAGTGGCCCGGGTGCTTCTTCGGCCGCGTGGTGCCCGGATTCGATGGGCCCGCCGGACAGGTCCGTGGCCCACGGCCGCCACACCGCCAGCACGTCGCCGTACAGCGCTTCCATGTCGTCGCGGGTGGTCCAGAGGACCCGGACCGGGCAGTCGATGGTCCGGCCCGCGGCCCGGTCGGCGTCGTCGGCGGCCCGGTCCGGGCCCAGCCCGGCCCGGTAGTCCTCGCACATGGCCAGCACGGTGGCCGGGTCGTGGATGGCGGTCATGAAGTCGGCCCAGTTCTCCTCGCCCATCTGGGCCCGCTTGTCCGCGCTGTGGTACCAGGCGTCCGGGTCGGCGCTGATCATCCGGTGCGCCTCGGCCTCGGGGTTGCCCAGCCAGAACCAGTGGTACCAGGCGGCGGCGAAGCCCGCGTCGCAGCGGGCCAGGGCCTCACCGATCGGTACCCCGTCCACGATGAGCAGGTGGCTGACCGCCTCCGGGTGGTCCATGGCCAGCCGGAACGCCACGTAGCCGCCCCGGTCGTGCCCGACCACCGCGAACTGCTCGTAGCCCAGCTCCCGCATCAGCCGCAGGCAGTCCCCGGCCATGGCCCGCTTGCTGTAGGTGACGTGGTCCTCGGTGGCCAGCGGCTTCGACGAGCGGCCGTAGCCGCGCAGGTCGGGGCAGACCACGCTGTAGTCGGCGGCCAGCAGCGGCGCCACCCGGTGCCAGGTGGCGTGCGTGCGCGGGTGCCCGTGCAGCAGCAGCACGGGGTACCCGGCCCCGCCGTGCCGGACCCGCAGCGTCACCGCGCCCACGTCGACCTGTTCCAGCACGAACTTCTCAAACACCAGCCGAACCTCCCCGAAGCCCCAGGAGTGGTCCCGGGCTGTCGTTCAGGGTAGCCAGGTCGTGGCCGAATCCCGCAGGCGCCCGGTACCGGACACGCGCCGAGGTGATCACCGACACAGCCGCGCTGCGCAGCACCCGGAACCCGCTGGCCTGCAGCGACGCCACCAGCGCGCGGTCTTCCCCGGTGGCCCGGGCCGGGAACCCGCCCACGGCCTGGTAGGCCGCCGCGGTGAAGCCCAGGTTGGCCCCGTGCACGTGCGGGTGCCAGTCCTGCCAGGTGCCGTAGCGCCGGCCGAACTCGCGCACGGTGCCGTCGGGGTAGCCGGTCCAGTCGGCCACGCTCACCGTGCCGACCACCGCGTCCCAGCCCGCCTCGGCCTGCCGGAGCTGGCCGGACAGCCAGTGCGCGGGCACCACCGAGTCCGCGTCGGTGGTGGCCAGCCACAGGGCACCGGGTTCCGGGGCCGGCTCGCCGTCCCAGGCCGGGGACCCGGGCCGGAGCAATTCGGCCAGGCCCGCGGCCCGGGCCCGGCCCACGTTCCGGGCCGCCAGCGACACGACCGGCGCACCTGCCTGCCGGGCCACGGCGACCGTGCCGTCGGTGCAGGCGTCGGCCGCGACCACGATCCGCACCCGCAGGCCGGGTCGCTCCTCCACCGCCACCGCGGCCGCCTCGGTCAGCCCGGCCAGGCAAGCGGGCAGCAGTTCCTCCTCGTCGTGGGCGGGCACCACGACACCAACGGCCTCGATCATGCCGCGCTGGTCCGGTCGCCGGTCACGCCCGTGCTGGTCATGTCCGTGCTGGTCATATCCGGGCTGGTCATGTCCGGGCTGGTCACGTCAGGCCCTCGGCGTCCGCCACCCAGCCCGAGTCCGGCCCGGCCCGCAGGTACACCTGAGCCAGGAAGTCGGGTTCGCGGTGGTCGGCCCGCAACGTCAGCTCCGGCCGGGCCGCCAGCGCCGCGTGGGCCTCGTCGCCGGTCTGCGGGTGGAACGCCACCGGCCGCCGCCAGTGCACGGCCAGCAGGGTGCCGCCCGGTGCCAGGCTGTCCACGGCCCGGCCGACGGTGCGGGCCAGGTCCTCGTCGCTGAGGTAGTAGAGCAGCTCGGACAGCACGATCAGGTCGAACGGTGCGCCCGCCCCGGCGTCCTGCGGCCAGTCGCCCGGAAGGGTCCGCTGCTCGACGCTCACCTGCGGAAACTTCTCGACGCGGGCCTTGGCGGTGGCCACCGCGGCCGCCGCGCCATCACAGGAGAGCAGGGTCTCGCAGCGCGGCGCCAGCAGCGCGGTCAGCTCGCCGATCGAGCAGCCCGGCTCGAACCCGCTGCGGTAGCGCGGCCAGGGCAGCAGGGCCATGCTGACCGCGTACTTCCGCCGCTCGTACCAGCGGGTGGTGAAGGAGTACGGGTCGGCTGACTGCTCGTAGAGCTCGTCGAAGTGCCCACCCCCCAGCGTTGACCCGCTCAACTGATCAGCACTTCCTGGTCGCGGATGAAGTGGGCGACGGTTTCCGGCGGCAGCACCGGCGGGCGCAGGTCGCCCCGGGGCCGCAGCTGGCTGGTGAAGCAGTCGATCGCCACCCGCTTGCGCTCGGCCACCTCGGCCGGGAGCGGTACCCGCACCGCCCGGTCCCAGGGCACCCGGGAGTCCCGCGGGTGCGCCCAGTGCCAGGTCCAGATGGGGTACGACATCAGCCCGGTCCCGGTCATCGCGCAGGCGTCGAACGCGGCCCGCCCGGCCGCCTCATGGTCGGCGTGCAGGTCCCCGTCCCAGGGCGCCAGGCACATCGCGAACCCGCTGACCAGCTCGCCCAGCTGGTCCCGCAGCTCGGCTTCCCGCCGGGCCAGGCCGGTGTCCGGCATGCGCAGCCGGACGATCTCCGCGGGCGCACCGAGTTCCCGCAACGCGCTCGAGGTCTCCTCGGCCCGGCATTCGGCCAGCTGGTCGGCGGCGGCCTGGTCCAGGCCCGGATGTGACGCCTCGCCGTCGGTCACGGCCACCAGCCGCATCCGGGTCCCGGCCGCCGCCAGCATGGCCAGCATCCCCCCGACCCCGAGCACCTCGTCGTCGGGATGGGCGGCCACCACCACCACGCTCGGCCAGCTACTCACGTCGAGCACGGGAAGCTCGGGCAGCAGCCGCCAGGACCGCCACTCGGATTCCGGTGTGCCCGCCGCGTCGATCGGATGTGGTTCGGTCGCCGTCACCAGCCACCCCCTTCTTGGGCCACCAGCCGCCCCAGCTGTTCCAGGTCCTTCTCGGCGTGGTGCTGCCGCAGGTACACGGTGAGGTCGGCCACCCGCTGGGCGTGGTCGCCGTCGTGGCCGAGCGGGCCCGCCCCCAGCGCGCGCCCGACCCGGTTCAGCACCTCGGTGGCGACCGCTTCGGTCAGCGCCC
This sequence comes from uncultured Actinomycetes bacterium, assembly GCA_963828445.1. GTDB lineage: Bacteria > Actinomycetota > Actinomycetes > Streptosporangiales > Streptosporangiaceae > Bog-532. The sequence goes on along the minus strand of CAWHFP010000003.1, from coordinate 234,056 downwards.
GGACCCGTAGCGCCCGCCGGGAGCCGGCGTCCTTGCGGTCCAGCGGGTCGTCGTCGATCTCGTCGGCGGCCTGGTCGAGGGCGGCGGCCGCGCTGCGCAACGCGATGTCGACCGCGCCCAGATGGGCGAAGCCGTGCGGCCCGATATCCCGCTGCCGGGCCGCGCCCGCCAGCGCCCGGGCCACCCCGCGGGCCCCGCCGTACCAGCAGGCGGCCACCCCGGCGCCGCCATGGTTGAAGCCGGGCCGGGCCACGTACCCGCCGGGTGCCCCGACCGGTTCCGCGGGCACCTGGTCGAAGCGGATGTTCAGGGTGTCGCTGCCCGCCATGCCCACCGCGGGCCAGGTGCCCAGGACGGGGCGTACCCCCTCGGGCCCGGTTTCCGTGGCGAACAGCCGGACCCCTTCGGCCGTGTTCGCGGTCACCAGCCCGTGGGTGCATACCCGCGCCCCGGAGCAGTACTGCTTGGTGCCGTCCAGCCACCAGGTGCCGTCCCGGCGCTCGGCCGACAGGCTGGGCCCGGGCGGCATCGCGGCCCACACGCCCCACCGGCTGCCCGGCGGCGGGGCCGGGCCGCCCAGCTCGTCCAGGATGGCCAGCGCATCGACGTGGCCCTCGGCCAGCCGGGCCAGCGACAGATCGGACTCGGCCAGGTCGGCCAGGGCCGCCCAGCGCACCCGGGTCCGCCCGTGCCCCGGCAGCGGCAGGTCCAGCCGCCCCGAATCCACGGCGGCGGTGAAGGCGCGGGCCGTGGTTTCCCAGGCTGGCTGGTCAGGGGTGATGATCACTCCGGGCCGCTACCCGGCCGAACGCGTTTCTACCAACCGGCCGCTGACCTGGTTATCCGGCCCCCGGCAGGCACACCTGCAGCATTCCGTCGCGCACCCGGGTCTCGAACGCGGGCTGATCCGCGGTGGCCGGCCCGTGCACGACCGCCCCGTCGCGGAGCCGGAACACGCTCCCGTGCCACGGGCAGGTGACACACCTCTCATCGCGGTCGCCGGTCAGCTCCCCGTCCGACAGTGTTCCCTCAGACAGCGGCCCGGACATGTGCGAGCACTTGTTGGCCAGCACGTGTACCTGCTCCCCGTCCCGGAGCACGAACAGCGGCACCTCGCCCAGCATGACCTTGGCCGGCTTGCCCTCGGCCAGCTCCGCCAGCGCGATCAGGTCCTGCCAGCCGGTCGGCACCAGGTGCGGTGTCTCCTCGGCGTGGTTGGCTCCGCCCGCCTGCCGGTAGGAGATGTCCCCGCCCAGCAGCCCGCCCACCGCCACCGCGGCCAGCCCCGCGTACCCGAGGGCCTTGCCGAGCCCGCGCCGCCCGCGCCCCCGGGCCAGCAGCGACCCGGTGTACAGCGTGATCGCCACGCTGTTGGCCGCCGCGTGCACCACTCCCGTGCGCATTTGCTGCTCGTGCTGTTCGGCCCAGTCCGCGCTCCCCGCCAGCGCGGCCGGCACCGAGGCCAGCAGCCCCAGCCCGATCAGGTGCCGCGCCTGCCGCTCGCCTTCGTCCCCCAGCGCGTCCAGGAACCCCGCCGACAGGAAGGCCCCCACGGGCACCTGCACCAGCATCGGGTGCAGCGGATGACCCACCTGCACCCCGTGCAGCGTGTCCTTCACCTTCCCCGGCGGCAGCTTCTGCACCACCTGCTGCACCGGCCCCACCACCCGGTCCAGCCCCTCCGCCTTCTCCAGCCGATCACTCACCCGAAGCCGCACCATCCGTTCACCCTTCCGTTGCCGTCCTGGCCCCCTCTCTACCTCGCAGTGGCCTCTTCACACCCGAGCCCTGTTGCGCAGCCAAGTCCACCTGACTCAGCCACGCCGCATCTCTGACCGCACAAGCCACACGGCCCCTTTCCAGGCGATTGCGCATTTACCCCGATTCTTTTCGGGGTAAATGCGCAATCGCCCCGGAACGACGCCCCGCAGCACAGGCTCGGCGGTCAGCGCCACCAGGGGCGCTGGCGAAGTTCCGCGACCTTGGTGGCCGGGCCGCTGATGGTGTGGGCCCGCTCGCTGAGGTGCTGCAGATGCTCGCGCACCCACAGCAAGTGCCCCCGGACCCGCACCGTCCCGCCAGCCCCGCCCACCCCGCTCGCCCCGCCGACCCCGCTCGCCCCAGAAACCCCAAGCACCCCAGCAGACCCCTCCGCCCCAGCAACCCCAACAACCCCAGCTGCCCCGGCGGCCCCAGCAACCCCTGCTGCCCCGGCGGCCCCAGCCTCTCCGGCCGGCGCCGCGTCGGCCACCGTGACGGTGTCGGCGGCGATCATCTTCTCGGCGATGGCCACGTCTTGTTCGGCCGCCACCGTGGCGCCACGCACCGAGGCGGCCCCGCCATCGGCGTTGACCGGGTACTCGTCGCCGAGGCTCTCGAACCGGACCGGTTCCAAGGGCGGCGGACCAGCCACCGCGGTGCCCCCGGCCGCACTCCCACCCCAGCGCCAGCGTGCGCGCGGCGGGCGCCCGACCTCGGTCGCGACCCGGTCGTAGAAGTCGGTCAGCTGGTCGGCCCGGTCCCGTAGCCGCTGCTCGATCGGGTCGAGGTGGCCGTTCTGGGCCGGGGGGCCGTGCAACCCGGCCAGCGAGTGCGCGGTCAGCCGGAGCCGCATGGTCGCCATGACCAGCCGCCACAGATCGTCCTTGTCCAGTCGCTTGCTGCCCTGCTCGGCCAGGTACCCGCGCAGGGCCTCGTCCAGCCGGATGCCCGCCGTCACCGCGGCCAGCGCGGTGTCCGGCGCCTCGGTCCTGACCCCGAGGGCCCAGTCCACCGCCTGCCGCAGGTAGGCGCTGCCGATCCGGAAGCAGTCGGCCAGGTCGTTGCCGACCACGGTGGCCGCGCCCCGGGGCCAGAACAGCACCCCGACCGCCAGGCTGACCCCACAGCCGATGGCCACGTCCTGCACCCGCAGCAGGCCGATCGTCCAGCCCGCCGGGGCCAGCAGGTTGAACAGCACCACCACCGTGATGGTGAACGCGGCCTGGCCGGCCAGGAACGGCGCCGTGCCCGGGGTGTAGGTGGCCACGAACACCGCGATCGGCATGGCGATCCACAGCGCGGTCGGGTCGGTGCCGATGACCAGCAGCAGGGCCGCGCCGAGGGCGAAGCCGACGACCGTGCCGGCCAGGGCCCGCCAGGCGTTGGCCCCGGTGGCGGCGGCGTTGGACCGCAGCACCGACATCGTGCCCAGCACCACCCAGAAGCCGTGCTGGACTCCGGTCAGGTCGGCCACGGCCACCGCCGCGGCCAGGGCCACCGAGCCCCGGAGCGCGTTCTCGAACCACACCGAGCGCAGGCTGGCGTGGCGCAGGACCAGGAACAGGCTGCCCACCAGGGCCGCCCGCCGGGACTCCGGCCGCGGCGTCCCGATCTCCGGCCGGCCGTACCAGGCCCGCCGCTCGGCCGCGACCGTGTCCGGGTCCGCGCGCCCGGAGGCGATCAGCGCGTCGGCGGCCGCGCTGCGCACGGCGACCGCGATGGTCTGGGCGTGGAACGCCTGGCCCGCGGCGGCCCGCACCGTCTCCGCGTCGCCGGTGATCTGCCGCTGGTGGGCCGCGCTGGCGGCCCGGGCCGTCTCCAGCCGCCCGAAGTCGGGTTGCCCCCCAGACGCCCCAGCCCCGGCAGTCCCCCAGCACAGCCCCAGCCCCGCCCAGCAGGCCCGCGGTGGCGTCGAGCAGGTCGGCCGCCACCTCCAGCAAGTCCCGGTCGGCCGGGGCGGCCTCGCGCAGGTCGCGCCCCTCGCGGCTGGCGTCGGCCACCAGCGTGGTCGACCATTCGAGGGCCTGGACCACGTTGGCCATGGCCTGGTCGGCGGTGGCCAGCCCGGTGGGCCGGTACGGGGCCGCGGAGAACGTCTCCATCAGCGTGCGCTCGGCCGTCTTCAGCGCGTCGTGCTCGTCGTCGGTGGCCTGGCCCCGGACCATCGCCCGCAGGTACCGGCTCAGGGTGGTCGCGCACGCGGCGGCGCTGGCCCGCAGCCGGTCACCCGGGCTCTTGGGCGACAGCAGCAGCACCGCGGCCGTGCCCACCACCGAGGCCAGCCACCAGCCGGCCAGCCGGGGGCCGATCGTGCTCGCCCCGCCCGCCGACGCCACCGGCAGCACGTAGCCGAGCAGCGCGCCGTTCACCCCGCCGGCCGCGTTCGGGCCGATCACCCCGGCGAAGAAGATCGCGAACGCCACCGGGATCGTGACCAGCGCGGCCAGCCAGGTGATGCCGCTGACCAGCGTGCCGATGATCAAGGCCAGGCTGCCCGCCACGGCCAGGCCCAGGTGCGCGGCCACCTTGTCCTTCCGGCTGCCGCCGAAGTTGGCGAAGATCAGCGTGGCGAACCCGCCGAACGTGGCGAACAGCGTCATCTGCGCGTCGCCGATGACCTTGAACGCCAGCGCGAACAGCCCCGGGACCACGATGGTGGCCCGGATGGCCCGCAGCAACGCCGCCTTCGACCAAGTGATCCGCCACTGCGACACGGGGGAATTGTACGAAAGCGGCCCCGGGATACCTAGGGGTTGACCTCGCCGGCCGCGCGGCCCGCCACGTCGGCCGCGTCCTGGTCCAGCACCAGCCGGACCCGGCCGCCCGATACCGCCTCCGGGTCGGGGCGCCCCGGCCGCAGTATCGGCGCCAGCACCTCGAACACCCGCCGGATGGCCGCCCCCTCGTACTCGGCCAGATCCGGCGTGGCCTGCAGAAATACCTGTCCGCCGGGCAGTACGCCGACGCTGGAGAAAGCCCCCGACGCGGTCAGCGCCGCGGCCCCGCCCAGCCGCTCGGCCAGCGGAGCGGCCACGATCGTCACCCAGGAGTAACCGCGCAGCACCACCCGGACCCGGGGGATGTCCGGCGGCTCCGCGGTCACCCCCAGCACGGCCCGCTCGAGCGCGGTGCCGTGGCTGGTCGCGTCGTCGCTGACGTGCCCGTACTGCGCGCCGGTGGCGGCGGCCTGCTCCCGGACGAACCCGGCCCAGGACCGGGGCCAGCCCGGCGAATCGGCCCAGCCGGTCAGCCGGTCGGGCGCCTCGGCCTCGAACCGGGCCCAGCGGGGGTCGAACTGGCTGCGCTGGACGGCCAGCACCGCCGGCGGCCCGGCGTCCAGCGGCAGGCCCGCCGCGTCCAGCGGCATCATCTCCAGCCGGACCTGGAACGGAGGATTCCGTTCCAAACTGTCCAGCGTCTGCCGCCAGAGGCGCGGGGAGTACGGGACGCTGACCCCGCCGATGGCCTGCGGCTGCTGCCGGACGACCAGCCGGGCCCACACCCCGCCGGGCGGCCCCCAGGGCGCGTCGTCGTCCTCCGGCGGCTCGCCGGCCGGTCCAGCCGCCCCAAGACCAGTGTCGAGCTCCGGAAACAGCCGGGCCCGGGCCTCGGTCAGCCAGGCGCGCGCCAGCCGGGCGAATTCTCCCCGGGAGCCAGGCTGGAGGACCAGCTCGGCATGCAGATTGGTCATTAAGTCGTGTTCGTGTGGACTGTCGATCCCCGTCGCGCCGACGCTACCCGGGCCGTGTCCCGATTCCCTGCAGTTCTTCTGGATACAGATCGGCACACCGGCCACACCAGGAACAGCCCAGGTCGTCAGGTCTCCGGCCGGTCCGACGCCACGTACACCGTCCGGCCAGCGGCTCTGCCGCTCATCGCACCCCGGGCCCGCCGGGCCATGAACGGCGGCAGATACTCGCCGAAGTCGGCGGGCGCGACGAACCGCCAGTCATCCAGCTCCTCCTTCTGGAGCCGGATCGCCTCCGGGTCGGCCAGCACCCCGCCGTCGAAGACCCAGCTGACCGACGGCTTGGGCCGGTCACCTTCGGGCCCGGCCCACGTCACCGCGAGCAGCCCGCCGAGGTCGAGGCTCAGGCCGAGCTCCTCTTCGACCTCACGAAAACAGCCGACGTGCGGCGGCTCACCGTCCTCGAGCATGCCCCCGGGCAGGTTCCAGTGGTCCCGGTAGTTCGGCTTGACCAGCAGCACCGAGGCGGCCGGGCCGTCGTGGTCGGTGATCAGCGCGGCCGCCGACCCGTACGACGTGGCCAGCGAGGCGTACCAATCCCGTTCGTCCATGAGGGCCATGAAACCCCAGTCTAGGGGCGGTCCATGAACGGAGAGTTACTTACCGGGGGCTCAGAAGAGCGTGGCGTCCAGCGCCATCATGGCCGGAGCCTGCTCCAGCCGCAGCAGGGTCTCCTTGCGTTCCAGCCCGCCGCCGTACCCGGTCAGGCTGCCGTCGGCGCCGATGACCCGGTGACAGGGCACGATGACCGAGATCGGGTTCTGCCCGTTGGCCGCGCCCACCGCGCGCGCCGCCGACAGCGGCTTGCCCAGCCGGCGGGTCTGGGTGCCGTAGCTGATCGTGCTGCCGTACGGGATGCGGGTCAGCTCGGCCCACACCGCCAACTGGAACTCCGACCCTTCCGGGGCCAGCCGAAGGTCGAACTCAGTCAATTGACCTTCGAAATAAGCATCGAGCTGATCCGTCACCGGAGCCAGCGCCTTGGTGTCGCGCCGGGCTCCGGCGGGCACCTGGGCCGTGCTGCCGTGCGGCCCGCCCAGCATGTACAGCCCGGTCAGCGCGCCGTCCCGGCCGATCAGCAGCAGCGGCCCGATGGGGGAGGGGACCCGGGTCCAGTAGGGCTCGGCGTCCGGGTCCGCGACCACGAACGGATCGGTCATGGCGTCTCCTCGTTGTGGGCCCACAGGTGCTGCAGCGCGTAGGACCGCCACGGCCGCCAGCTTTCCGCCACCGCCGCGGCCGATTTCGGGTCGGCCGCGGTGCCGAGCGCGGCCAGGCCGTGCCGGACCCCGGCGTCGGTGGGCAGGAATGCGTCGGGGTCGGACAGCGCCCGCATCCGGATGTAGCCGACCGTCCACGGGCCGATCCCGGGCAAGGCCAGCAGCTGCTGTTCGGCTTCGTCCCAGCTGGCGCCGGAATCCAGCCGGACCGTCCCCGCGGCCAGGGCCGCGGCCAGCCCGACCAGGGCCCGGGCCCGGCGGCGCGGCATCGGCAGCGTGTCCGGGTCGGCCGCCGCGATCGTGTCCACGTCCGGGAAGCAATGGGTCAGCCCCCCGGCTCCGGCCGCCGGGCCCGCCGCCGACATGGCCCCCAGCGGCTTGCCGTAGGCCTCGGTCAGCCGGGTCCCGAGCTTGCGCGCCGCGGCCACCGACACCTGCTGGCCCAGCACGGCCCGCAGGGCCAGTTCGGCCCCGTCCACGTGACCGGGCACGCGCCGGCCGGGGCAGGCCTGGACCAGCGGCCGCAGCAGCTGGCTGCGCTCCAGGAACCCCGATACGGTGGCCGGGTCGGCGTCCAGGTCGAACAGCCGCCGGCACCGCTGGACGGCCGGCGCCAGGTCCTTCAGGTCCTCCAGCTGCAGCTCGCAGTCAATGGCGTCTCCCGCGCCCGCGCCGGCGCCCGCCCCCAGCGCCACCAGCCCGATGCCGTTGGGCAGCTGCAGGGTCCGGCGGTACACGCCCCCCGACACCGCTTCCACGCCCGGGATGGCCCGGGCCCCCAGGAACCGGATGATCCGGTCGGCGTCGATCGGCGGCCGGTAGGCCAGCCGCAGCCGGAGCGTCCCCGGCGTCGGCACCGCCGCGCTCTGTCGCTTTTCCGCGCGGTCCCGCAGCTCACCGGGAGTGCTGGCGAACACCGTGCGGATGGTGGCGTTGAACTGGCGGATGCTGGCGAACCCGGCCGCGAACGCGATGTCGGACAGCGGGAGCGTGGTCGTCTCGATCAGCACCCGGGCCGTCTGGGCCCGCTGGGCCCGGGCCAGGGCCAGCGGCCCGGCCCCCAGCTCCGCGGTCACCACCCGGTTGACCTGCCGCTCGCTGTATCCGAGCCGGTCGGCCAGCCCGGTCACGCCGTCCCGGTCCACCGCTCCGTCCGCGATCAGCCGCATGGCCCGGCCGGCCAGGTCGGCGCGGACGTTCCACTCCGGGGACCCGGGCGAGGTGTCGGGACGGCAGCGCTTGCAGGCCCGGAACCCGGCCTCCTGGGCCGCGGCCGCGCTCGGGTAGAAGCGCATGTTGGCCCGCTTGGGCGTGATCGCCGGGCAGCTGGGGCGGCAGTAGATCCCGGTGGACGTCACCCCGGTGAAGAACACGCCGTCGAAGCGGGCGTCCTTGCCGGCCACCGCCTCGTACCGCTGCTCGTCGTCCATGTTCCCCAGCCTGCCAGCGCTTCCCGGTCCAGGCTAGCGAAAATCAGACATGGTCAATCCGCCCGAACCTGAGCTTCAGCTGAAGCTTGGCTGCGGGGTGGGCCTACCTGGTGGCCTGGCCATGACCCCGGTAGTAGTTTGCGGTCATGCAGGCGGAAATCAAGGGCACCACCATGCCGGTGCTGGAAGTCACCGTGCAGCCGGGCGAGCAGCTCATCTCCACCCACGGCGAGCTGTCGTGGATGACGTCGAACATGCAGATGTCGCAGACCACCGGGGGCGGCGGCTTCATGCAGGGCTTCAAGCGGGTGATGGGCGGCGGGCGGGATCTTCCTCACCCGCTACGAGGCCATGGGCGGCGCGGGCATGGTCGCGTTCGCGGCCAAGGTCCCCGGGCACATCGTCCCCATCGACGTGACCCCGGGCCACTCCTACCTGGTGCACCGGCACGGCTGGCTGTGCGGGACGGCCGGCATCACCCCGGCCATCGCCATGCAGCAGTCCTTCCGCGGTGGCCTGTGGGGCGGCGACGGGTTCCTGCTCCAGCGCCTCGATGGCGAAGGCCGGGCCTGGATCGAGCTGTCCGGTGAGCTGGTCCACTACACCCTGGGGGCCGGCCAGACCCTCATGGTTCACCCCGGCCACGTCGGGATGTTCGAGGGCAGCGTCCAGTTCCAGATCACCCGGGTCCCCGGCGTCAGCAACCTGCTGTTCGGCCAGGACGGCTTCCACCTGGTCGCGCTGACCGGCCCCGGCCAGATCTGGCTGCAGTCGATGCCGCTGCCCAACCTGGCCCACGCCCTCGCCCCCTACGTGGCCGCGCAGGTCTCCGGCGACAACGTGGGCAACAGCGCCGCGGCCGGCGCCGTCGGCGGAATCATCGGCAACATCATGCGCAGCTAACCCGCGTCCCGGGGAAAGCGCCGCGTCCCGGCTTGCCGAGCATTTTTTCATGGCTTGAGATCACTATCGCGGGTGGCCACCCCTGTCCCGGTCCGGCGGCGCGTCCCTCGCTTCCGCCCTCGCCCCAGGTCCGATCGCCTGAAGCGGCGGGAGCCGTTCAGCGGCGCGCTCCCCATTCGCCCAACCCGAGGGCGCAACCACCAGCGACGCCCGGCAGAGCACGCCGACCCCGCCGGTGAAGGTGACCCCGGGAAACACGAAGTCCCGGGTCACCTCGGCGAAGCCCAGCGCCGCATGGAGCCGCAGCGAGGCCCGGTTGCCCGCGTTGGTGAAGTACCACATCTCCCCGGCCCGCTCCGCGGCCCAGCCCATCCGGGCCCGGGTCAGCTGTTCGCCCACCCCCAGCCGCCGGTGGGCCGGAGCGACCAGGACCCCGGTCAGGTAGTACCCGGCCGGGGCCGTGCGGGCCGGGGCGTCCGGCCGGGGCTCGAAGTACCGGGCCCGCGCGTAGCCCACGACCACCCCGGCCCCGCCGCCCAGGACCGCGACCAGGAAGCAGGCGTCGGCATCGTCCCGGTCGGCCGCGAACCGCTCCCGCCAGCCTTCCTCGGCCCCGCCGCGCTCGCCGGTAGCCAGCCGCGCGGCCACGTCCAGCTCGGCCCCGCCCGCCTCCCGCACCACCAGCTCCACGGCACCCATCAGTCAGCACCCTAGTTCTGGAGCGGCATCATCTCGGCCGCGAACTGCTCCAGGAACTCATCCAGCCCCGAGGCCCCCGATGACCCCGAGGCTCCGGAAGCCCCGGCCGTCACCGACGCGGGCCGGACCACGAACTTGCTCAGCCCCGCGTCCACGTACTGCTCGATCATGTCCCGGGCCTCGGCCCAGCTGGTCGCCACCAGCGCGGCCGGGTCGGTCCCGGGCCGCCGCCGCTGCACCGACTCCACCAGCGCCGCCGGGATCTCCCCGGCCGCCACGGCCAGGCTGATCCCGAAGTGGTCCGCCTCGATCTCCCGCCCCGCGTCCGCGGCCGCCGCCTGGATGGCCTCCCGGGCCGCCTGCGACTCGGCCGGGGTCAGGAAACTGCCCAGCCACCCGTCGGCCAGGCGCCCGGTCCGCCGCAGCGCGCCCGGCGCCGACCCCCCGGTCCAGATGTCGATCGGCCGGGCCGGCAACGGCCCCACGCTGGCGCGTTCCACCGAGAAGTACTGCCCGGTGAACGACACCGTCTCCTGGCGCAGCAGCATCCGCAGCAACTCCAGCGACTCATCGAACACCGCACCCCGGCGCCCCGGCGGCACCGGGAACATGGGCCGCTCGTCGGCCCGGGCCGGCTGCAACCCGAACGCGGGCAGCACCCGTCCCGGCGACAGCGCGGCCAGGGTGGCCAGCTCCTTGGCCACCAGCACCGGATGCCGGCCGGGCAGCACCGCGACGCCGGTCCCGACCTTGAGCCGGGACGTCCGGGCCAGCGCGTGGGCCATGCCGATGAACGGCTCGACCAGCGGACCGAACACCATTTCCTGCACCCACAGCGAGTCGACCCCCAGGGCCTCGAGCCGGTCGACCGCGGCCGTGAACCGGCTCGCGTCCCCGTACCCGCCGAGCGCGATCCCGATCCGCACTTTCAGTGTGCCCATCAGCCGCTCACCTGCTCTTGCCAGCCTGCTCTCACCGGCGCCAGAAGTCGTACCGGTCCCGTCCCGGGCGGAAGCCCGCCGCTTCCACCACGTCCACCGCCACGTCGAACCGGTCGCCGATCCGCCAGTCCTGATGGGCGTCGCTGCCGAACGACACCGCGCGGCCGCCTTCGTCCCGCCACCAGCCCAGCAGTTCGACCGAGGCCAGCGGGCTCTTGGTGTTGACCTCCAGCGCCCGGTCCGATTCGGCCAGCGCCCGCAGCACCGAGCGGTACTCGTCCTCGAAGGCCTTCTCCTCGTACCGGCCCGCGCTCGGCGGCCAGTACCGGCGGGCGAAGTCGAGGTGGGCCAGCACCTGGAACAGGTCGCTGCCGCGCACGAGCTTCAGCAGCTCGGCGAAGTACCGCCGCATCACCTCGTCCGGCCCGAACGTGCCGAACAGCGCGGGCGCCCCGGCCAGCCGGCCGCGCACCGGCACCGCGTGCAGCGAGCCCAGGATCCGGTCGAACTGGTGGGCCCCGGCCACCGCGCCCGCGCTGGCCGCGAACAGGTGCGGCTCCCCGCACTCGATACCAGACAGAATGCGCAGGTCCGGAAAGCGCTGGCGGCAGTCGTCGATCGCGGCCAGGTACCCGGTGACATCCAGCGGCGCGATCCGGCTCCGGTGCCGCGGCTCCAGCCCGGCCACCCGCCCCGGGTCCGCCGCGCTCCAGCGGGTGAAGTCCAGGTGCTCGGTGAACGCGATCGCGGGCACGCCCACATCCAGCGCGCGTTCACACGCCCCGGTCATCGACGCCTGATCGGTGGTGTCGTAAGACCACTCGGAATGGACATGGTTGTCGGCGGGCACCACCACCCCCTCATCCTCCCACGCCACCGTCCCTGCCCCCACTCAGGTCTCTTCCCCCGCTCTCGGACCCGCTCCGTACGGCAGGAAATGCGGGGAACCCGGCAGAAAATCATCTGCTGCCCGCACCGGGCGCGTGCCACACTCGGGGGCATGGAGCGCCCGTTCAGTCAGGTCGACGTGTTCACCGACGAGCCCTACTTCGGCAACCCGGTCGCCGTCGTCATGGACGCCAAGGGCCTCGACACCGAGGCCATGCAGCAGTTCGCCCAGTGGACGAACCTGTCCGAGACCACGTTCATCCTGCCGCCCGAATCCGCCGACGCCGACTACCGGGTCCGCATCTTCACCCCGGGCCGTGAGCTTCCGTTCGCGGGTCACCCCACCCTGGGCACCTGTCACGCCTGGCTGTCCGGCGGCGGCACCCCGCGCCGCGACGACGTCATCGTCCAGCAGTGCGACGCGGGCCTGATCGAGCTCCGCCGCGACGATGGCACCCTGGCCTTCGCCGCGCCCCCGCTGCTCCGTTCCGGCCCCGTCGACGACGCGACCCTGGCCCACCTGGTCTCCGTGCTGGGCCTCGACCGCTCCGACGTGGTCGACGCCCAGTGGGTCGACAACGGCCCCGGCTGGGTCGCGGTGCTGCTGGCCAGCGCCGACGCCGTCCTGGCCGTCCACCCCACCGAGTCTGACCTGGACATCGGCGTTGTCGGCCCCTACCCCGACGGCTCACCGCAAGCCTTCGAAGTCCGCGCCTTCAGCCCGGCCCTGGGCGGCTTCGGCGAAGACCCGGTGACCGGCAGCCTCAACGCCTCCCTGGCCGGCTGGCTCCTGGACTCCGGCCGCGCCACCGCCCCCTACACGGCCAGCCAGGGCACCGCCATCGGCCGCCGCGGCCGCGTCCGCATCACCCGCGACGAGGCCGGCGCCGTCTGGGTCGGCGGCAACACCGTGACCTGCGTCAGCGGCACCGTCACCCTCTGACCCGCGCCGCGAGACTCCTCACACCGCGTACGGGGGTCGCTGGAACGCGATCTGGGTCTCGGTGTCGCGGAACCCCACCGACCGGTACAACCGGATCGCCGCCGCTTCCGGGTCGGCCACGATCACCAGCGTGCGCGCCCCCAGCTCGCTCAGGGCCCACTGGCCGGCCCGCCACACCAGCGTGCCGGCCAGGCCGGTCCGGCGCCAGTCCGGGTCGGCCTCCACGTTCTGGTAGCGGGCCACCCCGCCGCCGTCGGAGAAGACTCCGAGCTGCGCGACCAGCCGCCCATGGTCGAACGCGCCGAACCAGGCGCCGTGCCCGTCCTCGGCCACCCGCCGCGCGTCGGCCGTCCGCTGCTCATAGAACATCAGGTTGGCGGTGGCCTCGTTGCCGTCGTCGGCCGCCAGCCGCAGGTCCAGGGACTGCCGCCAGTCCGCGTCCCCGGCCAGCGGCCGGTAGTCCGCCGACCCGTTGACGTGCGGCGGCGGCTGCACCACGTCGGTGGTGAGCACGGTGCTCCGCTCGATGCGCAAGCCGGCCTCGGGCAGCCCCGACCGTTCGGCCGCCTCCGGGCTGGCCGTGTCCAGACCCACGGCCACGTGACCGGCTTCGGGGAACAGCTCGGCGAACCGGGCCAGCCAGCCCGCGGCCTCGCGGGGCTGCGGGGCCACGGGCAGCAGGATGAAGTTCCCCCACCAGAAGCCCGGGTGCCCCGGGCTCCGGACCACGACATGGTCCGGGTAGGCGGTGACCTCACTGCCTTCCATCCGCCGGACCATCAGGTCGGTTCGGTAGCCCAGCGAGTTGACCTGCACGCCAGCCTCAGCGGCGCGGACGCCGCGGCGCCGCCGAGGTGATCACGTACACCTGGTCGGATGGTGGCGGCGGCTCCGGCTCCGGGGCCGACGGGGGCGTCGAGACCTGTGACGGCCGGGGCCGTGGCCGCCCGGCCTGCTCCGGGCGGGCCTGCCCGTCATCCCGGCCCTCCGGCCGTCGCCCGGGCTCCGGGCTCGCGGCGTCCTGCCGGTCAGCCGCGGGCGGCCTGCCGCCTGCGCCCGCTCCGGCCGGCCCGGCCTCGCCGGGACCGGTCGGCCCCTTGGCCGCGGCGGCCGGCCCGGTCTCGTCGTCGGCCGACTTCAGCGCATCGGCCAGCCGGTGCCAGCGGTCCTCCCAGTCGGCCACGCTGCCGTCGCAGGCCCGCACGTAAGCCATGGTCACCGGCAGCGTCGGCAGGTTGAGCCCGCCCGCCGCCGAAGCCAGCGTCTTCATCGTGTAATGCGACAGCTCGGCCATCTCGGGATAGCCGAGACCAGCCTGGCCCCGTAGCTCCCGCAGGTCCTTGGCGAACTCTTCCAGCTGCTCCTGCGGGGTCGCCACCCGTGGCTTGGCAGGCGGCTCCTGGCGCAGGGCCAGCGCCGCTCCCGGCTTGACCGGCTGGTCGAGCCCGGGTCCCCGCGGCGGGGGAGGAGCGGCCACCGGCGCCGGATCAGCGGGCAGCGCCTGTCCCTGCAGCAGCGGCCGGGCCGGTGGCCCGGGCGGCGCGGCCGGAGCCCCCGCTGGCCGTCGCCCTGGCCCCGCTCCGCGCCCACCCAGTATCGCGTCGTCGGCGTGGGCCGTACCGGGATACGACCCGTCCCGGTACGGCCGGCGCGGGTACGAGGCGTCCGAATACCCGTCCCGGCCCGGGCCGGCGGGGTAGCGCTCAGCGGCGTACGGGGCCTCAGGGTAACGGCCTTCCGCGTACGAGCTTTCCGCGTAAGCACCTTGGGTCTGCGGGTACGGCTCCTGGGCCGGCGGCCCGCCCGCGTACCGGCCGTCCGGGTAGGCCCCGTCCGCGTACTGACCCGTCGCGTACCCGTTGCCGTCGACGTAACGCTGGTCCCTGTACCCGGGGCCCGGCCGTCCCGCCCCCGGATAGCCACCATTCGCAGCCGCCCCCGCCGGATAGGCCCCAGCCGGATACTGACCGGCCGGATACGGCCCCGCCGCCCCCGGCCCCATCGGCGGCCCCGGCGTCATCGGGTCCACCCGCGGCATCGGCCCCGTCTGTGACCACCGCCGACCCGGCGACGCCCCCAGCCCGCTACTCCCATTCGGAGCCGCCCCCACGTCGGGGTTCCCCTGCGGCCCCCCCGGCCCACCGTTCCCGCCGGCCCACTGGCCCATGTTCCCGCCCGGGCCCCATCGGCCCAATGTTCCCGCCTGGCCCCTGCGGCCCCACTGGGCTGTTCGCCACCCGCGGCCCCGCCGGCCCAGCGTTCCCGCCCGGCCCCATGGGCCCAGCGCTTCGGTACGGCCCAACCGGCCCGTTCGCCACCTGCGGCCCTACTGACCCAGCGTCCCCGCCTGGTCCCATCGGCCCGTTTGCCAGCCACGGTCCCATCGGCCTGGCATTTCCGCCTGGCCCCATCGGCCCAGCGTTCCCCTGTGGCCCCCCCGGTCCGTTCGCCACCCGCGGCCGCCCCAGGCCGCCCGGCCTAATGCGCCCGCCCGGCCCGCCCGGGACGCCAGGCCCAGTCGGCCGTCCCGGCCCACCGCGGCCCGCCAGAGCCTGGCCCACCTGGCGAACCCGGGACACCCATCCCATTGGCCCGCCGACGCCCACCGACCCGGTTCGGCGCTCCAACCCCATTCGCCTCGGTGTACCCGTCCGCCCCGTTAGACCCGGGGTACCCATCCGCACCAGGACCTGAGTACCGGCCGGCCCCGTTCGGCCCGGGATACCCGCTGGCCCCGTTCGGCCCCGGGTACCCATTCGCGTCACTAGGCCCGGGATACCCGTCCGCCCCGTTGGCCCCGGGATACCCGTTGGCCCCGTTCGGCCCCGGGTACCCGTTCGCCCGTTCTGCCCGGGATACCCGTTCTGCCCCGGGTGCCCATTCGCACCGTTCTGCCCGGCGTACCCACCAGGCACTTCGGTACCAGGCCCGCCATTCCCGCGCGGCCCGCCAGTCCCAATAGGACCGCCGGCCAGCACGCCGCCCATCAGGCCCACCGGCCCCGCGAGGCATACGCGCCCCAGCAGGCCCAGGGGCCCCCGCCCCATAAGGCGCACCCGGACCAGGCCCGCCCGGTCCGCCGGGAGTGCCCGGTCCAGCAAAGGCACCCGGACCGCCGGGATAACCTGGCCGCCTCAACCGCTGCCCGCCGAGCCCCTTGCCGCCGACCTCTGCCGCCAGCCCCCTTCGGCCCGCCAGCCCCCTGCGGCACCCCAGCACCACGAGGCCCAACAGGCCCACCGGCCCCACCGGCCCGGCCAGCCACGCCAGGCCCACCCGGCCCACCCGGACCACCCGGCCCGTAAGGCCGCTGCCGCCCGCCCGGATCCGGCGGCATGGTCGGCGGGATTCGCCGTCCGGCCTGGTAGTGAGCTCCATTGGCCGGGGGATAGGGCCGGGGCCGAGCGGCCCGCGGCCCGGGGCCCGCGCCGTCATGCGAGCCCGGGTAACCGTCGGGCGGCGCCGCTGGATAGCCGCCCGAACCCCCGGCGCCAGGGTCTTCGTACGGCCCGGCCCACTCACCACGTTCGTCCCACTGCTGCGCACGCGGATCGCCGGGCGGCGGGCCGGAGCGGGAGCCGTTCCACTCGGCTTCGGCCCATTCAGTGTCTGACCAGCCAGGATCGGGCCAATGAGCCCGCAAAGGCACGCCGTCGGGCGCGGGACGGCCGTCAACCCCGTACCTGTCAGGGTCGGGACCGGCGTCACCACGTTGCACCCAGGCACCTCCTGAAGACTCCGAGTCAGACGCGCCCGCTCTACGCGGTATTACATCCCGTGAAAAAGTGTAGGGCGGGCGGAATGTCCATTCGGAGCAGAAAGCGTAATGTACTTTTTGCCCGAATTACGAACTTTCCGCCATGATGTGACCAGGGTGACCCTCGGGCCGGCCGGTAACAGGGTGACGGGATGCCTAACCAGGCCAAAGTCTAGCCCGCTTTACCCCACCGCACCGGTTGCGCACTCACTGTCGCTCCAGCAGCACCGATTGCGCAGACGCCGCCCCCGCACCAGCCCATCCACCCTCAACCACCCAGCCCTCGTACCGGCGGCAGCCCCAGGGGCCCGGCGCCTGGCCCCGACCCGGGCCCTGGCCCGACCCTCCCGGCCTGCCGCCTGCCCGGCCAACGGCCGCCTGCCGCCTGCCGGAGGCGCCGGCCGCCTGTTCCGGGCCCACAGCCCCTCGATGGTCGCCTTCGCGCAACCTCCAGGTCCCAGGCAACCGCATCGATCGCGCATTCGATACGGCTCTAACCGCATCAAAAGCGCATTCGCAACGGTTCCCGCACTCGCGGCGGCACCACAACGTCAGAACCCAGCCGCCCTCCCAGAAGCCGATTGCGCGCGATGGCGCCATCGCGCTCACGCCATCGAGCTCACGCAGTGCCGTGACTCCTGCGCCCAGTGGGAAGCCCGACGCCAGAAGCGACCAGTAAGCCAGGAGGGACAGAGAAAACAGTGTGCGACCCGGCCCCGGGGCATCCAGGACCAGGACACCCGAGCCCCAGCCCAAGCCCCGGAGCCCTTAACCAAGGGTGAGCAAAGTGTGACCAGTGCCATATACGCCCCGCCGGAGTTACCCTCGCAGTGAGGCCCGAACATCGCTCGTTCGGGCCCCGGCCGTGATTCGCGGCCCAGCGTGCACAACCCTCGCGGAACCTCGCGGAATGCGGAGTGGCCATGGTGGCACTCATCATCTGGCTGGCCCTGGCCGTCGTGCTCGGGGCCGCCGAGCTGATGACCGTGACGCTGACGCTCGGCCTGATCGCGGTGGCCGCCGTGGCCGCGGCGGTGACCGGCGCCGTCGGGCTGCCGGTGCCGGTGCAGATCCTCACCTTCGTGCTGGCCTCCGGGGCCGGGCTCGGCCTGGTCCGCCCGATCGCCAAACGCCATCTCAGGCAACCGCCAGCCCTGCGCACGGGGACGGCGGCCCTGGTCGGCCGGACGGCCCTGGTGCTGCACGAGACCAACGGGCATACCGGCCGCGTCCGCATCGGCGGCGAGGAGTGGTCGTCCCGTTCCTACGACGAGACCCTGGTCATTCCGGCCGGGGCCGTCGTCGACGTCATTCAGATCGAGGGCGCGACCGCTCTCGTCTACCCCCGGGAGTGATCATGGCCCTTGCGGAGCTCCTGATCGGCATCGTCATCGCGTTCCTGCTCATCCTGGTGGTGGTCCGCTCGGTGCGCGTCATACCGCAGGCCCGGGCCCGCAACGTGGAGCGGTTCGGCCGTTACCGCAAGACCCTGGAGCCGGGGATGAACTTCATCATCCCGTTCGTGGACCGGGTGAAGGCGTCCATCGACCTGCGCGAGCAGGTGGTCTCGTTCAAGGGCCAGCCGGTGATCACCGAGGACAACCTGGTCGTGCTCATCGACACCGTGCTGTTCTTCCAGGTCACGGACCCGCGGGCCGCCGACTACGAGATCGTCGACTACATCGGGGCCATCGAGCAGATCACCGCGACCATGCTCCGCAGCGTCATCGGCTCCATGGACCTGGAGGAGTCGCTCACCTCCCGCGACAAGATCAACAACATGCTGCGCGGGGTGCTGGACGACGCCTCCGGCAAGTGGGGCATCCGCGTCACCCGGGTCGAGATCAAGGCCATCGACCCGCCCCGCAGCGTGGTCGACGCGATGGAGAAGCAGATGCGGGCCGAGCGCGAGAAGCGCGCCGCCATCCTGAACGCCGAAGGCCTCAAGCAGTCGAAGATCCTCACCGCCGAGGGTGAGAAGCAGAGCAGCATCCTCCGGGCCGAGGGGGAGAAGCAGAGCAGCATCCTCAAGGCCGAAGGCCAGGCCCAGGCCATCGGCACCGTGTTCCAGGCCGTGCACCGCAACGACGCGGACCCCAAGCTGCTGGCCTGGCAGTACCTGCAGACCCTGCCCCAACTGGCTCAGGGATCGGCCAGCACGATGTGGGTCATTCCCAGCGAGGTCACCTCCGCGCTGAAGTCGATCAGCTCGGCCTTCGGCAACAACGCCGACGCCGGCGCACCACCCCCGCCGTCCCAGCCACAGGACGCCGTCGCCGCGCCGGACGGCACCGCGGCCGCCGTGACCGATCCCGGACTGCCGGAACTCCCGCAGGTGCCGGACCCCAGGTTCGGGCCCCCCGCCGTGGTCAACGGCACGAACGGTGACGCGCCCGGCGCCCCGGACGCACCACCGCCCCCGCTAGTGACTTAGCACCAGCCAGATCACGGCGGCGATGATCAGAACGACGATCACCGCGGCGATCACCCAGCCGGAAGTCCGCCGCTGCGACCTGGCCGGTGTCGTGTGTGGTGCCGGTGTGGTGCCCGATGCACCCGGGCTGGATGGTGCCTGGTGGCTGGTGGGCCCGGGCGACCCCGCCCCGGCCGAGGTCCGGCCCGAGCCCGGGCCGCTGGCCTCGAACCTGCTGCCGAACCCGCCGGCATCCAGGCCCCGGGTCGCCCCGCCCGCAGGCGCCCCGCCCGCGGTCCCGGGCAGGTCGGGAGGCGGCGGTACCGGGGTGCGGAACTCCTCCGGCAGCCGGCCCGACGGTGTGCTCAACGGGGCGCTGGACGGTGCGGCCGGCGGCGGGGAGTAGGTCGACGGCGACTGGTACGTGCGCTCGGGAGCCTGGTAGTCGGTGGGCTGGTAGTCGCTTGCGGCCGGGTATTGCACGGTGGGTGCGCCCGGGCTGGCGGGCGGCGACGGCGGCACGGCCGGCGGCGGGGTGTACGGCGATGCCGGGGGGGCCGCGTCCTTGGGGGTGGGGTCGAACCAGCCGCCCGCCTCGGCGGAACCGTTGCCGGAGGACGGAAAATCAGAAAACGCCGAAAATTCAGTCGAAGGTCGGTTCCCTCCGTTGCCGGCCGACGCACCTCCGAACGGCGTGCGGGTCGGCAGGTCCGGGGGAGCCTGGCCCGACTCCGGGCTGAGCGGGACCAGGCCTCGGGCCACGCGGGCCAGGCCGTAGCCGATGGCGTCCTGCTCGGGCGCGTTCGGGTCCGAGACCGGGAAGGGCATGACCCGGGCGGGCTGCCGCGCCGACGACGGGGCCCGGGTCGGCAGGGCCACGACGCCGTCGGTGCCGTCGGCGGCGTTGAGGCGGCGCCAGCGGTCCTCCCACTCGGCCTCAGCGGCTCCGCAGCCGCGCACGTAGGCCTGCAGGACCGGCAAGCTGGGCAGGTCCGGGCCGGCTTCCGCCGTGGTCAGCGTGTCCTCTGGGAAGTGGGCCCGCGCCGCGAGGTCGCGGGGGCCCAGGCCTGCTTGGTCACGCAGCGCACGCAGGTCCCGCAGGAAGGCAGCCTTCTCTGCGCCCGCCCCGGCCGCCGGGGCGTTGCGGGGATGCGTCATTCGACCTCCCGATTCGCCATGCCCGCGGAGAATTCACTGAGCATGGTTGATCACCGCTACTTGCCAGCGTAAACCCGATCATTCCGCCACGTTGCCGCATTATCGCGACTCACGGCGACGCTGATCCGCCCTGGAACTCCCGCTATCCCGTTTAGGGGTATTTCCGCCGCAACAGCCGTTTCGCCGCATTGGCCGCCATTGTCATGATCATCTTTTCAAAGGCCGGAGAGGGATGCCAAATTGAGCAGCGGCGGGGCGGGTTTTGTGACTGAACGTAGTCAGAACCGAACGGCCAGCCCAATGGTGAACATGATCCCGAACGCCAGTTGCAAACGCCCCGTCTGCCCCAGGGCCTTGATCAGCGTGGGGCCGGCCGCGCCGGACCGGACGGCCTGGATCGGGCCCCAGGCCAGCGGCAACGTGACCACGGTCAGCGCGGCCAGCGGCCGGGCCGGGGTCAGGGCCAGCGCGGCCACGAACGGCAGCAGCAGGCTGGCGATGTAGACGGCCCGGCTGCGGCGGTCGCCCAGCCGCACGGCCAGGGTGCGCTTGCCGACCTCGGCGTCGGAACCGATGTCGCGCAGGTTGTTGATCATCAGCAGGGCGCAGGACAGCAGCCCGGCCGGGATCGCGGCCAGCAGTTCCAGCCAGCTGAACCCCACCATCTGCACGTAGGCGGTGCCCGCCACCGCGGCCAGGCCGAAGAACGCGAACACCGCGACCTCCCCCAGCCCCTGGTAGCCGTAGGGGTGCGAGCCACCGGTGTAGAACCAGGCCGCGGCGACCGCGGCCGCCCCGACGACGATCAGCCACCAGGACGTGAAGATGGCCAGCACCAGACCGGCCACGCAGGCCACGCCGAAGCAGGCGAACGCCGCCGCCAGCACCTGCTTGGGCCGGGCCAGGCCCGCCGCGACCAGCCGGGTCGGCCCGACCCGGCGCTCGTCGGAGCCGCGGATGCCGTCGCTGTAGTCGTTGGCGAAGTTCACCCCGATCTGCAGGGCCAGCGCCACCACCAGGGCCAGCACCGCGCGCCAGGCCGAGAACTGGCCGTAGCCGAAGGCGACCCCGGTGCCGATGAGGACCGGCACCACCGCGGCCGGCAGGGTCCGGGGCCGGGTCCCGGCCAGCCAGTCCCGCGGCTGGGCCACCCGCGGTCCCTCCGGGGGATGCGCGGTGCTCAGGTCGGCACTCATTCCGGCGGGACCTCCAGGGCGGTGTGCAGCCGCACGATCGGGACGCGGGCGCCCATGTCCAGGTGGCTGTGCGCGCCGTCGGCGGCCCAGCCCGCGGTCTCCAGGAACCCCTGCAAGGCCGTATCGGCTTCCAGCACCCAGGCCGACACCTGGGCGAACCGGTCCCCGGCCAGGTTGTCGGCCACCGCGTGCAGCAGCCGGCCGCCGTGCCCCTGGCCGGTCCGGCCCGGGGCCACGTGCAGCTCGTACAGTTCCGCGTCGGTGGCGGGCCACCGGTCCTCGTCACTGGCCGGGCCGGCCGAGGCGAACCCGGCGATGACCCGGTCCGGCCGCCCGCGCCGGTGCCGGCTCGGCGGCACCGCCCGCCGCGGGCTCGGTGGTGGTGGCGACCAGTACGCGGTGCCGGCTGGTGGGCGGCTTGGCGATCGCCTCGGCCCAGCGTTCCCGCCAGCGTCCGGCCGCCTCGTCGCTGGTCAGCTCGGCCAGTACCTCGTCCGGGATGATCCCGGCGTAACCCGTGCGCCAGCACTCGACCTGGATCTGCGCCACCGCGGCGGCGTCGGACTCCCGGGCGGCGCGGACGAAATCCTGTCCGCTCAACGGCTCTGGGTGTCCTCGGGACGGGTGGCCAGCTGGCTGACGTCACGCGACGCCCCCTGGGCCGCCGAGGTGGTCATGGCCGCGTAGGCCTGCAGGGCCGCGCTGACCGGACGGTCCCGGTCCACCGGGCGGAACCCGTGCAGGCCGGACAGCACCTGCTCCCGGCGGGCGGTCAGCTCGGCGTCGGGCACGTCCAGGGCCAGGTCCCGGCGCGGAATGTCGATGCGGATCCGGTCCCCCTCCTCGACCAGCGCGATCGTGCCGCCCAGGGCCGCTTCCGGCGCGACGTGGCAGATCGACAGGCCGGAGGTGCCGCCGGAGAAGCGCCCGTCGGTGATCAGTGCGCAGGCCCGGCCCAGGCCCTTGCCCTTGAGGAAGCTGGTCGGGTACAGCATCTCCTGCATGCCCGGGCCGCCGCGCGGTCCCTCGTACCGGATGACCACCACGTCGCCCGCCTGGACCTTGCCGCCCAGGATGCCGTCGACCGCGTCCTCCTGGCTCTCGAAGACCCGGGCCGGGCCCTCGAAGGTCAGCAGTTCCTCGGGCACACCGGCCGTCTTGACGATCGCGCCCTGCGGAGCCAGGTTGCCGTACAGGACGGCCAGGCCGCCGTCGGCGCTGTAGGCGTGGGCCACTTCCCGGATGCAGCCGCCGGTCCGGTCCAGGTCCAGCTCCTCCCAGCGGGCCGACTGCGAGTAGGGCTGGACGGTGCGGACGCCGCCCGGGGCCGCGTGGTACAGCTCCACGGCCTCGTCCAGGACCGAGTCCGAGCGCACGTCCCAGGCGTCCAGGAACTCCCGCAGGGTGGTGCCGTGCACGGTCTGCACGCTGGTGTTGAGCAGGCCGGCCCGGTCCAGCTCGCCCAGGATGGCCGGGATGCCGCCGGCCCGGTGCACGTCTTCCACGTGATAGTTGCTGCTGGGCGCGACCTTGCACAGGCACGGGACCCGCCGGGACAGCTCGTCGATCTCCTTGAGGCCGAAGTTCACCTCCGCCTCGTGGGCCGCGGCCAGCAGGTGCAAGATCGTGTTGGTCGAGCCGCCCATGGCCACGTCCAGGGCCATCGCGTTCTCGAACGCGTCCCGGTTGGCCACCGCCCGCGGCAGCACCGAGTCGTCGTCGTCCTCGTAGTACCGGCGGGTCAGCTCGACGATGGCCGTGCCGGCCCGCTCGAACAGCCCGCGCCGGGCCGCGTGCGTGGCCAGCGTGGTGCCGTTGCCCGGCAGAGCCAGGCCGATCGCCTCGGTCAGGCAGTTCATCGAGTTGGCGGTGAACATGCCCGAGCAGGAGCCGCAGGTCGGGCAGGCCGCCTCCTCCAGGTCGAGCAGTTCGGCGTCGGACACCGACGGATCGGCCGAGGCGACCATGGAGTCGATGAGGTCGAGCTTGCGGCCGGGCGTGTTGGTCACGGCCGCCCCGAGCGGCTTGCCCGCCTCCATCGGCCCGCCGGACACGAACACGGTCGGGATGTTCAGCCGCATGGTCGCGATGAGCATGCCGGGCGTGATCTTGTCGCAGTTGGAGATGCAGATCAGCGCGTCCGCGCAGTGCGCGTTGACCATGTACTCGACCGAGTCGGCGATCAGCTCGCGGCTGGGCAGCGAGTACAGCATGCCGCCGTGGCCCATCGCGATGCCGTCGTCGACCGCGATCGTGTTGAACTCGCGCGGGATCGCCCCGGCGGCCCGGACCGCGTCCGAGACCACCCGGCCGACGTCCTGCAGGTGGACGTGGCCGGGCACGAACTCGGTGAAGCTGTTGGCGACCGCGACGATCGGCTTTCGCCCGATGTCTTCACGGGCGACGCCCGTGGCCCGGATCAGGGCCCGGGCGCCTGCCATGTTTCTGCCGTGCGTGACAGTGCGAGACCGAAGCGGTGGCATGACCGGTCATCTCCGAAGTTCAGCTGATGGGCGCAGGGAAGCCCCTGCTCGCAGGTTCCCTCAGCCTACCGGAGCGTGCTGATCGGCATTGTTGAGCGGGAGTTCCCGGGCCGCCGCCGCGTAGATCTGCTCGACCTCGTCCTTGCTCAGCTTGGGCCGGTCCTTGAGCAGCGCGTTGCGGCGCAGGTACTTCTTCAGCCGGTCGCCGTTGAACACGTCCACGTCGCGGATGGTGGCCACGTTCCAGGGCACCTTGGGCCCGTACACGGCCAGCACCGGCCGCACGTAGACCTCGTGGCCCAGGGCGGCGGTGAGCCGCTCGCTGGCCTGGCCCGCCTCCCACCGGGCGTGCTCCAGCCGGTCCTTCTTGCTGAACGGCCCGTGCCAGAGCTGGCGGGCGTTGCGCGTCCGGATCGGGAGTTCCTTCTTCCAGGCCTCGGAGTCGATGGCGTAGGCCCCGGTCGGCCCGACCACGAAGTGGTCGATCTGCTCCTTGCTGCCCGGGATGGGCCGCGAGTGCAGGGACCGGTAGCCGGCCCGCTCCATCCGGCCCAGCTGCCGCTGGGTGCGCCGCTGAGCCCCGGTCAGCCGGACGCCGGATGCCGGCATCGAGGCGGTGGTCCGCGACCGGTAGATCACGTCGGCGATGGCGGCCAGCACCGCGGCGGTCAGGCCCGCCCGCCAGGTGAAGATGAACGCGAACACCAGCCCGGCCACGACCGCGATCAGCAGCCGCCGGCGCCAGATCCGCATCCGGTTGTCGGCCATCAGGTCGCCGACCTTGACCCGGTCCGCCTTGCGGTCGGTGCCGTCGTAGTCGCTGGTGGCCGCGTAGCTCGGGCCCGTGGTGGGCCGGTGCCGCGCGGCCCGGCTGGACTCCCGCTTCTCGCGCCGCTTGCGGCCGGGCGCCTGCGGACCGGCGCCATCGGGCTGGTCCGGGCCCCGCGAGGAGCCACCGGAACCGGCCGGGAGTGCGGGCCGGTTGATGGGGATGTCCTGGCGCCGCGGGGGAGCGTCCGGCTGCGGCGGGGCACTGGCCGGCGGCGGGGCCGATGCCCGCGGCGGCGGAGCCGATGCCTGCGGCGGCGGAGCCGAAGCTGGCGGTGGTGGTGGCGGCGCCGGGGTCTTCTGCGGCCGCCGCAGGTGCGGTACCTGGTGCAGCCGCCGCGGCTCCCAGATCTGCCGGTTGAACTGGGCGCCCGCGCCGAGCGGGCCGAAGCTGGTCAGGCCCGGGTCGGCGGGCGGGTCCGGCTCCGCCTCGGCCGGCTGGTCCCCGGCCTGCTGATCGGCGGGCTGCCGGTCCTCGGTGCCGGGCCAGACGTTCCTGGTCGCGGACCGGAAGGCCGCGTTCAGGCGGGCCGCGCGCGTGGCACTATCGTGCTCGCTGGCCAGGGCCCCGGGGGGAGGCTCGGATGGCGGCGGCGCGGACCCTTCGGTGGTACCGGACGGCTCGGGCGAGCCGGAGCCGGCGTCGCCACCAGAAGATCCGGGCGCGGGCGTGCTGGACGTGGGGTGCTCCGGGGCAGAGTCGGCTGGGGTGCGGGTCCCGTCGCGGGGGCCAGGCACATCAGGTCGAACGGGCGCATCCGGCCGATCCCACGGGTCGCGTGGGCCAGGCGGATGGGACGCCTCGTGCGCGCCGAGTCTGCCAGATGTCTCAGGCGGGTCGGCGGCCGGCCCCTCGACGGCCGGGTCCGCGTGCGGCCCGGCAGCGCCAGACGAATGTGGCGGGCGCGCGCCGTCGCGCCCCGGCTTGTTCGATGGGGCCGATGACCTATGGCTTTTCTTATGCCACGTCATCTGTTCCACATGCTCAGAGTAACTGAACAAAGGCGGAACGCAAGTGGCGTCTCGTTGAGTCAATTATCCCGCTACGGAACGTGTATCTCACCCTGAGTGGGGGATGCTTATATTTTCGGCCGGGGTGCGCGGTCTACTATTTGGTAACATGCCGCAGATTCACGAACTGACGCTCATCGACCTCGCCACTGCCATCCGTACCGGCCAGCTTTCTCCGGTGGAAGTCACCAGCCATTATCTGCGCCGGATTGACGAGCTGAATGCCCAGGTGGGCGCCTTCTACACGGTGTCGGCCGAGCTGGCTGAAGAGCAGGCCCGGGCCGCCGAAAAGGCGGTTACCGACGCGTCCGACGCGTCCGATCTTCCGCCGCTCCTCGGTGTCCCGATACCAATCAAGGATCTGAACATGGTGGCGGGCGTGCGGCAGACGCTGGGCTCCGCTGTGTATGAGGACAATGTGGCGTCCGATGACGATTACATCGTGGCCGCGATCCGGTCCGCGGGCGGCGTCATCACCGGGAAGACGGCCACTCCCGAATTTGGTCTTCCGTGTTACACCGAGACCAAGATGGGTCCGCCGGCCCGCACACCCTGGGACCTTTCCCGGTCGGCCGGCGGGTCCAGCGGTGGCGCGGCCGCCGCGGTGGCCGCGCGCCTGGCCCCGGCCGCCCAGGGCAGCGACGGTGGCGGGTCCATCCGCATCCCGTCCAGCGTGTGCGGGCTGTTCGGGATCAAGCCGTCCCGCGGCCGGGTGTCCGAGGGCCCGATCGTGCCGGATCTGTTCGGCCTGGCCGTGAACGGCCCGATCGCGCGCACGGTGGCCGACGCGGCGCTGCTGCTGGACGTGATGAGCGGCAACTACCCCGGCGACATGTACACGCTGCCCCCGCTGCCGGACGGGGAGACGTTCCTCGGGGCGACCCGCCGGGCTCCCGGCCGGCTGCGGATCGCCCGCACCCTGACCCCGCCGGTCGAAGGGGCCGAGGTGCACCCGGACTGCGTGGCCGCCTACGAGCAGGCCAGCACGCTGCTCAGCGAGCTGGGCCACGAAGTGGAGGACGTGACGCTGCCGGTCGGCCCGGAGGTGGTGCCGTTCTTCGAGACGCTCTGGTACGCCCACGCCACCCTGGCCCCGGTCGACCCGGCCCGCGAGGACCGGCTGCTGCCGTTCACCCGCTACATGCGCGAGCGCGGCTTCGCCATCAACGCGGGCGAGCTGATCTTCGCCCAGGCCGTCCTGCAGGCCGTGCTGCGGCCCGCGCTGGCCCTGATGAACAGCTACGACGCGATACTGAGCCCGACCCTGGCCTCGCCGCCGGTGCCGGTCGGCTGGTTCACCGAGGTCGACCCGGCCGAGAACTTCGAGCGGCAGAAGCGGTTCACCCCGTTCACCGCCTCCTACAACCTGACCGGCCAGCCCGCGGTCAGCCTGCCGCTCTACTGGAACGACGCGGGTCTGCCCATCGGCGTCATGCTGGCGGGCCGGATCGGGGACGAGGCCACCCTGATCTCACTGTCGGCCCAGCTCGAAGAGGCCAACCCGTGGCGGGACCGGGTGCCGCCGCTGGGATAACTTCATCGGATGCGGATCGTCCGGCGGCGGCCCAGTCGGCGGCCCAATCGACGGCACAGCGCCGGCCGCGTCATCAACGTGGTCTGTGCCCTCGCCGTGTCCGGCCTGCTGTTGTTCGTGCTGGCGGCCGGCTTCGGCACGATCCCGCCGCTGGGGGCGGCCCTGGACCCCGGCCAGGGGGCGTGGACGTCGGCGGCGGACGGCGTGCTTTCGGGGCCGGAGACCCTGCACCTGACCGGTCTGCAGCACCCGGTCACCGTGTCGTTCAGCGCGCAGGGCGTGCCGTCGATCCAGGCCGCCTCCGACCACGACGCCTACCTGGCCCTCGGCTACGTGCAGGCCCGCTTCCGGCTGTCCGAGATGGACTCCGAACGGCGCCTGGGTGAGGGCCGCCTGGCTCAGCTGGCTGGCCCCAGCGAGCTGGCTTCGGACCGGTTCGAGCTGCGGCTGGGCCTGCTGCGCACCGCCCAGCGGGAATGGGCGGCCACCCCGCGGTCCAGCCCGGCCGGGCAGGCCCTGCTGAGCTACGCCCAGGGCGTCAACGACAACCTCGCCCAGGTGCGAGCCCAGGGCGACTGGCCGGCCGAGTTCTCCCTGACCCGCGTCTACCCCTCGGCCTGGACGCCGGTGGACTCCCTGGTCGTCCAGGGTGTGCTGACCCAGGAGCTGGACTTCACCACCACCCCGCTGGACTACGCGCTGCTGGAGAAGTCGCTGGGTCAAGCCCGGACCATGGCCTGGTTCCCGGTCAACCCGCCCAACCAGCAGAGCCCGTTCGACCCCGGGCCGTACCGCGACCTCGGGCTGACCCAGGTGCCGGCCGACCTGGCCAGCTCCGCCCCGGTGGCGGAAGCCAGCACGGACGCGGCCGCCACCGCACCGACCTTCCATATAAATTCGGCGGCGGTCACCACGGCGGCGGGGCAGCTGCTCACGGAGACCAGCCGGCTGCCGGCCGGGGAGATCCACCGGCAGCCGGACAGCAACGCCTGGGCGGCCAACGGGCCCGCGGTCGCCGGGAACGGCGCCATGCTGGCCGGCGACCCGCACCTGCCGCAGACCCTGCCGTCCATCTGGTACGAGGCGGCCATCTCCGCGCCCGGCCTGAACGTCAGCGGGGTCACCGTGCCCGGCGTCCCCGGCGTGCTGATCGGGCACAACCAGCACATCGCCTGGTCGCTGACGGATACCCAGAACCAGGCCACGTTGTTCTACGCCGAGCAGACCAGCTCCCGGCACCCGGGCCAGTACTACTGGCGGGGCGCCTGGCGGCCGATGACCAAGGAGCACTACGCGATCCCGGTCCGGGGCGGCTCCCCGGTCTCGCTCACCGTGGACGTCACCGTGCACGGGCCGATCATGACCCAGGCCGGGCAGACCATGGCCGTGGACTGGATGGGCAACGTCCCGTCCCCGGATCTGGCCGCG
This sequence comes from uncultured Actinomycetes bacterium, assembly GCA_963828445.1. GTDB lineage: Bacteria > Actinomycetota > Actinomycetes > Streptosporangiales > Streptosporangiaceae > Bog-532. The sequence goes on along the minus strand of CAWHFP010000003.1, from coordinate 205,715 downwards.
CTGATCGGCATCAACACCGCGCGCGACTTCAGCCAGTTCCGCACCGCGCTGGCGGGCTGGCACGCGCCCACCCAGAACTTCGTCTACGCCGATGACCAGGGCCACATCGGCGAGATCTCGGCCGGCTACTACCCGCAGGTGGCCCACGGTGACCCCTGGCTGCCGCTGTCCGGCACCGGGGCCGACGACATCGACGGGGTCATTCCCTACGCGGCCGTGCCGCAGGTCTTCGACCCGCCCGGGCACGTGCTGGCCACCGCCAACCAGCGACCGGTGGGCCCGTCCTACCCCTACTACGTCGGCACCTCGGAGGACTTCTTCGACAACAGCTTCCGGGCCAATCAGATCTACGCCGGGCTGCGCGGCCGGTCCGGCCTGACCCCGGCCGACTTCACCGCCCTGCAGGGCAACGTGACCGACAACCTGGCCCAGGTCGTGGTGCCCAAGCTGCTGGCCGCCCTGCGCCAGGGCGGCGGGCTCGATTCCCGCACGCAGGCGGCCATGACCCAGCTGGCCAGCTGGAACGACGGCATGACCGTGAACTCGGCCGCGGCCTCGATCTGGTGGACGTTCTGGGGTGACTACATCTCGGCCGCGTTCCAGCCCTGGTGGAAGTCGGCCCGCGTCCCGGTCAGCAAGGACCGGGCCGGCCTGGCCCTGTCGTCCTGGCCGACCAGCCTGACCGAGGACCTGGCCGCCTGGACCACTGGCTCGGTGCCCGCGTCGTCCGCGTTCCGCCTGCCGTCGGGCCGGAACCGGACCACGGCCCAGGTGATGCGGCAGGCGTTCGGCACCGCCGTGGCCCACCTGGCCACCCAGCTGGGCGGGGCCCCGTCCAGCTGGCGCTGGGGGCGGCTGCACACCCGGCAGTTCCCGTCGCTGACCGGGGCCGACGCCCTCGGGTACGGTCCCCGCGCCGCCAGCGGGGACGCCTGGACCGTGAACGCGGCCGAAGGCGGCCTGCACTCCAGCATCGGGCCGTCCTGGCGGATGGTGGTGGAGTTCTCGGGCGGCGGGGGCGCCGGGGGCTCGGGTGGCCCGGCCGTGGCCGAGGGCGTTTACCCAGGCGGCCAGAGTGAGAACCCGGCCTCACCCTGGTACGACGACCTGATCAGCCGGTGGTGGTCGGATCAGACCCTGCCCATGATCACCCCCGGCCGCCCGGCCGGTTCGCTGCGCTGGAGCCTGGGCACCAGCACCGGCTCGGGAGCGTCGGGCAGTGGCTGACCTGCGGCGGCTCGGCAAACGGGGCAGCTATCGGCTCGGCTCGTCCCGGGACGGGGTCGGCCCCGGCTGGTGGCTGGCCGCCGTGCTGGCCGGAACGCTCATCATCGCGGGCGGGGCCGAACTCGGGCTGTGGTTCGTGCCGTTCGTGGTCGGTCTGGCCGTGGGCCTGCTGCTGGCCCGGGCGGGCTGGCGGCTGCGTCACACCCTGCCCGCCGTGCTGGTCATGGCCCTGCTCGGCTGGGGCGTGCCGCTGTACTGGCCCGCGGTCGTCCAGGGCCAGCCGGCCGGCGCCACCGCACGCGTGGTAGCCGCACTGGCGGGCATACCTCCACACGCGGTGTTCGGGGTGGTGTTCACCCTGCTCGTGGCCGTGCTTCAGGCCGCTGTCGGCCTGTGGCTGGGCCGCGCTCTGTCGCCCAGAACCAGGCGCGCCTGACCCAGCGCGCCGAAAACTACGTTGTGTCGTCATCAGGACCGGCCACAGCCAGGTCCGTGCTCAGTGCGGGTCAGCCCCAGCCGTCGATGCGCATGGCGCGGGTCCTTTCGGTGGGAGGGCGGGTGTGTGGGTCGTCCGGGGTCAGCCCCAGCCGTCAATGCGCATGTGGCGGGTCCTTTCTCGGGTGGGCGGGTGTATGGGTGGTGGTGGGTTAGCCCCAGCCGTCGATGCGCATAGCGCGGTCCTTTCGGTAGAAGGGCGGGTGTGTAGGCGGTGGTGCGGGGTCAGCCCCAGCCGTCGATGCGCATGGCGCGGGTCCTTTCGGTGGGAGGGCAGGTGTGTGGGTCGTCCGTGGGTCAGCCCCAGCCGTCGATGCGCATGGCGCGGGTCCTTTCTGCGAGGAACGGAAGAATGTGTGATCCGGGTCAGCCCCAGCCGTCGATGCGCATGTGGCGGGTCCTTTCAGTCGGAGGGCGGGTGTGTGGGTGGTGGTGCGGGTCAGCCCCAGCCGTCGATGCGCATGTGGCAACTCCTCCCGTGGGCATTGGATGGGTGGACGGCATCGGCCATCGGCCCGGCCGCCGGGCCTGCGCCGCCCGCATCGCGGGCGGGTGCGGGGCGGTGTGAGGTCGGTCCGGGCGGCCCACCCCGTGCATCTCTCTGTGACGAGACGAACAGCGAGAGTGACAGACGGTGCCATTGGGTCATGGCTCCCCTCTCTCGCTGTCGCCTGAGTGAGGCCATCGACTACGAAATGTCGGTACGAAGTCACGAAATGTGCCAGATGCCGCAAATAGTGCAGTACCGGATGATTTCATAAGGTGGAAGCTTTTGCGCAGATAGCGGGAGCGGCGACCCGCCGCTCGCGTCGAGCTGTAGCCAAGGCTTGACTATGGGTATTGTTGAAGGTGACATTGCGGGGCATTGACCGTGATCCCCGCGATCGCGCCCATCACAGCCCGGGTTGTCCGCCGAGGAGGTGCCGATGCAGCGCGCTCACCGGTGGTTGCTGCGGTGGGCGAAGGACGTTCGGGCCTGGGAGTTCTGGACCCTGCCGAACTGGCTCGCTGCGGTGGTGGCGTTCGCCGTCCTGGCCGACGCGGCGGCTATCGGGGTGGCGGCGTCGACGGTCCGCCTGACCGCTCACGACCTCATCCTGTTCGCCATTCTGGTCGGCTGCATCGCGGTCACCAGCGAACTGACCCGGCAGATGGGTGAGAACACCGGCCTGCTCAAGGACGTCTACGGCGCCTGGGCGCTGCCTGCCGCCATTCTGCTGCCGCCGATTTACGTCCTGGTCGTGACCATCGTTCACTACAGCCTGCTGCAGTGGCGGGTCCGTAAGATCGGCGTCTACAAGCGGGCCTACAGCGCGGCCCAGTCCGGCTTGTCGTTTGCCGCGGCGGGCGTGATGTTCCGCTTCATCTACGACAGCGTGGCGCCGGTCCGGCCGAGCGGGATCGTGCACGGGCTGGTCTGGTGCGGCGCCCTGGTCGTGGCCGTCCTCGTGCACATGACCATCAACAAGGCCTTCATGATGATCGTTCTGCGGGGGTCGGATCCGCTGCTCGATATCCGCTCGACTTTCTTCGCGCGCGAGCCGCTCTACAACGACCTGGCCGAGCTGTGCATTGGCGCGCTGGTGGCCTACGCGGTGGCGACCAACGTCTTCCTGGCCCCGCTGTCGTTGCCGCTGGTCGCGTTGCTGCAGCGGTCGCTGCGGCACGAGCAGCTGCTCAAGGCCTCCCGGACCGATGCCAAGACCGGCCTGCTGAACGCGCGCACCTGGGAGGCCGAGGCCGACGCCGAGGTGGCCCGGGCGGTGCGAGCCCGGATGGCGCTCGCGGTCGCCGTGCTTGACATCGATTTCTTCAAGCTGGTCAACGACACCTACGGGCATCTGTTCGGAGATGAAGTACTGCGCGAGATCGCGCACTGCCTGCCCGAGATGCTGCGGGAGTACGACTCGGCCGGCCGGTTCGGCGGCGAGGAGTTCGTGCTGCTGCTGCCGCACACCCGGGCCGTCGACGCCTTCCGGATCGCCGACCGGGTCCGCGATCACATCTCCGGGCTGTCGCTGCGGACTTCGGACGGCCAGTCGGTCCAGGTCACGGTGTCGGTCGGCGTGGCCGCCCTGGACGCCGGCTCGACCCGGGAACTGAGCGAACTGCTGGCCGCGGCGGACGCCGCGCTGTACCGGGCCAAGCGCGACGGGCGCAACCAGGTGCAGATGATCAGCACCACCCGTGGCCTGAGCGCCACCGGTGCCCGGGCCGCCACCGAGGTCAGCGCGTTCGACGGATCGGCCCCTCCGGCCCCCAGCGTGTGGGATGTGGCGCCGCGCCCGCCGGCTCGCTCCAGCGACGGCGATGGCGACGGGGTGGCCGTCGGTGCCCTGCCCCGGCGGTTAACCGTAGGGTCGAACCGTGCCCGAAAATCCCGCCCCCACCAGCGGGCCTGAGCGCCCTCCGGTCCAGGCCATCCTGCTCGACGCGGGCGGTGTTCTGCTGTTCCCGTCGCCCGAACTGCTACTGCCACCGTTGCACGCGGCCGGGCTGGAGCCCAGCCTGGCTGACCTGCAACGGGCCCACTACCGGGCCATGGCCGACTGTGACGAGCCACGCCGGACGCCGCCCGGCGCCCAGTGGTGGCGGGAGTACCTGCGGGACTTCGCGGCTGCCTGCGGGGTACCCACCGCCCAGGTCGACGCGGTGGCCGATGACATCGTGGGCCTGACCGACGGGTTCGCCTGGACCCAGGTTGGGCCGGGAGTGGGGGAGGCGCTGCGCGGCATCGCGGCCCTGGACCTGCCGGTCGGCATCGTGTCCAATTCGACCGGCCAGGTCGAGCAGGCCCTCCGCCGGCTGGACGTCTGTTACGCGCCCGCTGCCGACGAGGTCCGGCCCGAAGCCCGCGGCGTCAACGTCGCCGCGGTGCTCGACTCGGCCGTGGTCGGCGTGTCCAAGCCCGACCCGCGTATCTTCACCCTGGCCCTCGACGCGCTCGGCCTCCCCGACGCCGACCGGAGCACGATCGTCCACGTCGGGGACAGCCTGCGCTACGACGTGGCCGGCGCCCTGGCCGCCGGGGTTCGCCCGCTGCACCTCGACCCGCACGGCTTCTGTCCCGCCCCCGACGGCCACGAGCACCTCCGCCGCCTCGACGACCTCGTAACTCTGGCCACCCCGAGCCTCCAGCTCTAGTCGGCCAACGCGTCCCGCTCCCGGCAGCGCAGCGCCCGGGCCAGGTCGTCCCGCCCTTCGACCAGGAGCCGGCGCAGCGCCGCGGGCGGCGAGTTCCGCGAGATGTAGCGGTCGGTGAGGTGGATCGAATCCTGGTCGGTCGGGCAGATCGTGTAGCCGATGGCCACGAACCGCTTGGCCATGTCCGAGCTCCAGTTGGCCCAGATGTCCAGCAGCACGTCGAAGAACGGGTCGCGGTACGGGGCCGTCAGCTCCTCCTGGTCCGGATTGACGAACCCGGTCAGCGTGGCCCGGAACATCGCGTTGGGCAGCCGCCCGGCCACGATCTCGTCCCAGGTGCGGCGCTTGTTCTCGGCGTCCGGCAGGGCGGCGCGGGCGGCCGCGGCCCGGCGCTCGCCCGCGTCGGTGGCGTCCCGGGCCAGCTCGGCGTCGATCTGCTCCAGCCCGGCCCGGCCCTGGCTGACCAGGCGGTGCAGCAGCGTCCAGCGCAGGTCGGTGTCGACGGTCAGGCCGTCCAGGGTCACGGTCCCGTCCAGCAGGCCGGCCACCACGCTCAGGTGCCGGTCGGTCCGGGCCACCCCGGTCAGGGCCTGGGCGTAGGCCAGCTGGGTGTCGCTGCCGGGGTCGGCCCCCATGAGCAGGTCGTGCAGGCGATCGCCCATGTACTCCAGGCCCTCGTCCCGCCAGGCCGGATCGGCGAACCGGCGCACGGCCTGGCCCGCCTGGCGCAGCAGGGTCTGGGCCACGCTGATGTCGGTCACCGAGCCGACGCCCAGCATGACCAGCCGCACGTAGTCCCGGGCCGCCATCTCGGCGTCCCGGCACATGTCCCAGGCCGCCGACCAGGCCAGCGCGGCCGGCAGCGGGTCCCGGAACTCGCTGATGGCCTGGACCAGCGTGCCCAGCGAGTGGTCGTCGAGGCGGATCTTGGCGTAGGTCAGGTCGTCGTCGTTGAGCAGCACCAGGTCCGGCCGCTGCTCGCCGATCAGCTCGGCGATCTCGGTCCGCTCGCCGCTGATGTCGGTCTCGACCCGGTGCCGCCGCACCAGCCCGCCCGAGTCCCGGTCGTACAGCCCGATCGCGATCCGGTGCGAGCGCAGCACCGGGTACTCGGCCACCGCCTCCTGGCGGACCGCGAACGTGGTGAACCGGCCCTGGCCGTCCACTTCGTACTCGGGCCGGAGCGTGTTCACGCCCGCGGTCTGCAGCCACTCGCGCGACCACTGGGTCAGCTGGCGGCCGGACGTGTCCTCCAGGGCCAGCAGCAGGTCGGCCAGGGTGGCGTTGCCCCACTCGTTGTCGGCGAAGTACTGCCGGACCCCGGCCAGGAAGTTGTCCCGGCCCACGTACGCGACCAGCTGCTTGAGCACGGACGCGCCCTTGGCGTAGGTGATGCCGTCGAAGTTGACCTCGACCGCCTCGATGTCACCGATGTCGGCCGCGATCGGATGGGTCGACGGCAGCTGGTCCTGCCGGTAGGCCCAGGCCTTGTACAGCTGGGCGAACGTGGTCCAGGCCGACGACCACTTGGTCGCTTCGGCCTCGGCCAGCGTGCCGGCCCAGGTGGCGAACGACTCGTTCAGCCACAGGTCGTCCCACCAGCGCATGGTGACCAGGTCGCCGAACCACTGGTGGGCCATCTCGTGCAGGATCGTCTCGGCCCGGGCCTCCCGGGCGAACTGGGTGACCCGCGACCGGAAGATGTAGTCCTCCAGGAACGTCACGCAGCCCGCGTTCTCCATCGCGCCTTCCTTGAACTCGGGCACGAAGAGCTGGTCGTACTTGCCGAACGGGTAGTGGACCCCGAACGCCTGGTGGTAGAAGCCGAAGCCCTGCTTGGTCACCTCGAACAGCTCGTCGTCGTCGAGGTACTGGGCCAGCGACTGCCGGCAGTAGATGCCGAGCGGGATGTCCTCGTAGTTGTCCCGGACCACGTGGTAGGGCCCGGCCGCGACCGCGGTGATGTAGGTCGACATGACCGGGGTGGGCGGGAAGTGCCAGCGCTTGGCCGCGACTCCGGCCGAGCCGCCCGCGTCTTCTTCGGAGTCTGGCGCCATGTTGGAGATGACCTGCCACTCCGCGGGGGCCGTCACGGTCAGCTCGTAGCTGGCCTTCAGGTCGGGCTGGTCGAAGCAGGCGTAGATCCGGTGCGCGTCGAACGTCTCCAGGTCGGAGTACAGGTAAACGCCGCCGTCGGCCGGGTCGGTGAAGCGGTGCAGGCCCTCACCGCTGTTGGAGTAGGCGCACTCGGCCACGACCCGCAGTTCGTTGTCGGCGGCCAGGCTGGTCAGCGTGATCCGGTCGCCGTCGAACGCGTCCAGCGGCAGCGCGTCCCCGTTGAGGGTGATCTCCAGGACCTTGGGGGCGGTGAGGTTGATGAACGTCTCCGACCCCCCGCCCGCGGCCTGGAAGCGGGCCACGGTGACCGAGGGGAACGTGGTGTCGCCGCCGGTCAGGTCCAGCTCGACCTGGTACGACGAGACCGTGACGACGTCGGCCCGGGCCCGGGCCTCGTCCTGCGTGAGGTTATCTGGCACTTGCAATCCCTTTCGTCCTCGTGAGACGCGCGCTGCCATCCTTCCACGCGGCCTTACGCGGTTTACCGCCTGGTCGCGGAATGAGCCGGGCTGGCCACTGGTTGTCGCAGCCGTAACCCAGGCCCCAGCCCCGAGGAGCGCGCATGCAGCAGCAGGAAAACACTGTCGTTGACTTCTGGTTCGACCCCATTTGCCCGTGGGCCTGGATCGCCTCCCGGTGGATCCACGAGGTGACGGCGGTCCGCCCGGTGACGCCGCGCTGGCACGTGATGAGCCTGTCCGTGCTGAACAGCGACAAGGAAGGCCTCGACGAGCGTTACCAGGAGCTGCTGGCTACCGGCTGGGGCCCGGTCCGCATCTGCATCGCGGCCGAGCAGCAGTTCGGTCCCGAGGTGCTCGGCAAGCTCTACACCGCGCTCGGCACCAAGTTCCACCTGGAGAAGGCCCCGCGCGAGCGGGCCACCTACGAGGCCGCCCTCAAGGAGGCTGGCCTGCCCGAGAGCCTGGCCGACGCGGCCGACTCCACCGAGTACGACGAGGCCCTCAAGGCCAGCCACCACGACGGCATGGACCGGGTCGGCTACGAGGTCGGCACCCCGGTCATCTCGGTCAACGGCACCTCGATCTTCGGCCCGGTGGTCTCCCCGATCCCGCGCGGCGAGGCCGCGGCCAAGCTCTGGGACGGCGTGCTGGCCATCTCCGAGACCGACGGCTTCTTCGAGCTCAAGCGCTCCCGCACCCGCGACCCCATCTTCAGCTAGCCGGATCCGGGCCCGGGGCGTCAGAGCCCCGGGCCTACACTCTCCCCGTGCAGGTGTTTCTAGGGTCTGATCACGCGGGATTCGAGCTCAAGGCCCGCCTCGTTGAGTGGCTGTCCAGTCATGGGCACGAGCCGGTGGACTGCGGGCCGCCCAGCTACGCCGAAGACGACGACTACCCGATCTACGTGCTGCGCGCCGCCACCAACGTCATCGCCCATCCCGGCAGCCTGGGCATCGTGATCGGCGGGTCCGGCAACGGCGAGCAGATCGCGGCCAACAAGGTGCCCGGCATCCGGGCCGCGCTGGCCTGGACCACCGAGACCGCCGAGCTGGCCCGGCTGCACAACGACGCCAACGTGCTCAGCCTCGGGGCCCGGGCGTACAGCGCCGACGACGCGATCTCGTTCACCAAGATCTTCGTGGAGACGGAGTTCTCCGGGGCCGAGCGGCACGCGCGGCGGCTGACCGAGATCGCCGAATACGAGAAGTCCGGCGCCCTGCCCCCGCTCCCGTCCTGACGGCGCTGGTCCCGACGGCGCTCGTACTAACGGCGCTTGCGGCGCCGCCCGCCGCCACCGGCGCTCCTGCTGCCCGCCGGCCGCCCGCCACCCTCGCGCCCGCCACCCTCGCGCCCGCTGCCCTCGGCTCGCTCGGGCCGCGCTCGGCCATTGCCCGGGGGCGGCTGGTTAGCGGCCTTCTTGGCCGCCTCCTCGTCCTCCGGCCGCGGCCGGGACACGTCCCGCGCCCGCATGGCCGCGCTCAGCGACACCTTCATGGCCCCAGTGTCGCACGGGCCCCCGGGCCGCCCGCCAGAGCCAGAAGGGCTACCAGAGCTAGAAGATGACCGGGCACCAGGGAGCCGGGTCCCAGGCCATGGCCGCCGACAGCTGCCCGAGCGCGCCCGCCCGCAGCTGGCTGACCCGGCCCGCGGCGGCCAGCGCCCCGAGCCGGGTGCCGCCCAGGTAGGCCGCGCTCAGCGCGGCGATGTCCAGGCTCACATCCGCGTCGGCGTCCACCGGGTCGCAGCTGGCCCGCCCGCTCTCGTCGACCCGGAGCCGCCAGCGGCCCGCGTTGTCGGGCAGCACGCGGTCGCGCACGTCCAGCACCACCTCCACCGGGCGGGCGTACCGGCGCTGGGTCAGCGCGGCCGGCAGGTCGGTGATCCGGGCCCACAGCGCGTCGCTGAACACGGTGCGCAGCCGCCGCGGGTCGGCCAGCTGGAACTGCACCGGGTCGTCGACCGGCCGCAGCCGCGCGTGCAGTTCGGTGGTCAGGTCCCGGCTGAGCAGGTCGCCCCACAGCGCCGCGCTGGCGGCCGGATCGGTGGCGAGCAGTTCCCGGACCGTGATCGAACCTTCGGGCAGGAACGAGTCCTCATCCCAGCCGCCCCGGGCCGAGTAGAGCGAGTAGCCGCGCGGCCCCGCGTCGTCCTCGGCCAGCACGCACCGCAGCGGGGACTGGCCGTGCCGCTGCGCCGGCGGGTCGGCCAGATACCGGTCCCACCAGGCGTCGTTCCGCCGGAAGAAGCCCGGCCTGGTCTCGAACACCGCTTCGTACACCTTGCCCAGTTCGGCGCGGGCCTGCTCGACCTCGGTGATCCGCAGCCGCAGGGCCGGGTCGGCGGGCGCGTCCACGGCCAGCGCGCCCTCGCCGCGGCGGACGGTGTAGGCGTGCGTCCAGGACGCCTGGCCGTAGCCGTAGCGCCCGTAGATGACGGCCTCGGCGGCCCACAGCACGGCCAGGGCCTCGCCGCGGTCCCGGATGTCGGCCAGCTGCTGGCGCATCAGCGACCGCAGGATGCCGCGCCGCCGGTGGGTGGGCAGCACCGCAACCCAGCTCACTCCGGCCGCCGGGATCTCGGCCCCGGGGACCCGCAGCCGGAACGAGAAGATGGCCGTCCCCCCGACCAGCTGGCTGCCGTCGTACGCGCCCAGGCTGCGGTCGAACTCGAACCGGGTCAGCGTCTGCGCGCGATCCTCGGGCGTGACCGGTGAGCCGTGGAACGCGTGCTGGTCCATCAGCAGGAAACTGTCGAACTCATCCGGGGTCACCGGCCGGATCGGGTAAGCCTCGGTCATGTCTGCTTTGCTACACCGCCGCAGGCCAAATGACCACTTTTTTAGCCCCGCGCCAGCTGGTTCCCAATAGGTGACGGGGCGTGCCGGCCGGTGAACCGGGAGCGATTGCGGATACAGTGCCGCCATCATGGTTTCCCGTCCGGACCATCCGCTGCCGCGTACCGCGCACGGTTTGCGTGCTCGTGTACTGCAGCTGCAGGACGTGGTGAGCAGGCAGTTCATCACGCGGAACCGGCGGCTCGCGTTCGGTCTCACGCTGGCCACGATCGCCATCGGCGTGGCCGCGGCCCACCTGTCCGAGTGGTGGTTCTCGCCCGGCGTGATGATCCTGCCCATCCTGGCGGGCGGGATGCTGCTGTGGGTCCGGGCCCTGCGCATCCTGTTCGTGATCGCCGCCGCCGTGCTGATCTACGACATCGTGGCCCACAAGGCCGGCCCCGGCATCATCGCCACCATCGTGATCACCGCGCTGTTCGCCGACGTGCTGGCCCGGACCCGGGCCAAGCTGGGCCTGCAGGGCCTGCGCGGGAACCAGATGCTGATCGAGCTGCGGGACCGGATCCGCGAGCAGGGCAAGCTGCCCACCCTGGGGGAGGGCTGGGGCTCGGAGGTGGTGCTCCGGCCGGCCGGCGGGGCGTCGTTCGGCGGCGACTTCGTGGTCTCCTACTCCGACGGCAAGACGCTCGAGGTCGCCCTGGTCGACGTGTCCGGCAAGGGCATCGACGCCGGCACCCGGGCCCTGCTGCTGTCCGGTGCGTTCGGCGGCCTGCTCGGCTCGGTCCCGACCAGCGACTTCCTGCCCGCGGCCAACGCCTATATGCGCCGCGGCCGGTGGAACGAGGGCTTTGTCACCGCGGTCCACCTGTCCCTCGACCTGACCTCGGGGGAGTACACCGTCGCCTCGGCCGGTCACCTGCCCGCCGTGCACTACGACGCGGCCAGCGGCCGCTGGCGGATCACCCAGGCCCGCGGCATCGTGCTCGGCGTGGTGTCCGACCTGGCCTCGGTGCCGACCAGCAGCGAGGAGGGCGTCCTGCGCCGCGGCGACGCGCTCATGCTGTACACCGACGGCCTGGTGGAAGCGCCCGGCCGCGACATCGACGCCGGCATCGACAAGCTGCTGGGCGAGGCCGAACACCTGGTCAAGAGCGGCTTCCGCAGCGGCGCGGGCGACCTGGTCACCACCATGCAACGCGACATCGGCAGCGCCGACGACCAGGCCCTCGTCCTCATCTGGCGCTCATAATCCCATCGAAGGTTGGTCGGCGCCCCTCCCCGCGCCCGCCCCGGCTCCCGGCCCCACCCCGCCCGAGGTCCGCCCCCACCCGCCCGCGCCCCACCCACCCCCGCGTCCCGAGCCCCGCCCGCGTCCCGCGTCGCACCCGCGCTCCGTGCCCCCAGACCCGCCCGGTCTCCCGTGAATGATCGTTCATCCGGCCGAATTGCCATCACGGCATAGCGCTTAGTAACGATAATGCGCGGAATATTCGGCAGTTTTTGGTAGCTATAGCAGGTCATGCGGAAGTGTAGGTAAGGCCGCCTCGGCATAGCAGCCGAACTATTGCCCTGTGGCAATATAGGCAGCGACCACGCATCGAATATGTATCAGCTTTGTATCGCCGTGTATCCCCGAGATGTCGCCCCCGGGCACCCCGGCGGCCCGCCCGGCCCGGGGTCATCCAGCAGCGACCGGCCCGCATCGAAGCCGGTCATCGCCTATCATGTCGCGCCGCGACCATGCAAATTAAATAACTCCGGCGGTTGCGAAACGGTCACACCGGGGTGAAACATGGTGGTGCGCGGGTGCCAATCCCCGCCCCGCTCATCTGGAAACATGGCCGGACCGCCGCGCAAACTCGGGGTCGGCAATGTCAATCCTTGACACGCGCGTCAGGTGACGCGAGTGTCATTGTTTGCATTCATTCGGCGTTGGCCCCGAAGATATCCCCATGGCTGGCAACGTGAGCGGAACTGAGCCTGCGCCCACGCATGCCCAAACGGCGGTCTCCCCGACGGCCCCGTCCACGGCCCAGTCGGCCGAGGCCGTCTCGCTCGGTGCGGCCGCCCAGGCCTCCAGCGAGAACTTCCCGGTCGCCATGCGGATCCTGCCCGCCCGCCACCGGCGCCACCTGATGGCGCTGTACGGGTTCGCCCGGCTGACCGACGACATCGGGGACGAGGTTTCCCCCGATGAGCGGATGCGGCTCCTCGACGAGCTCGAGGCCGACGTCGACCGCATCTACGACGGGGCCACCCCGCAGCTGGCGGCCATGCGGGAGCTGGCCACCACCGTGGCCGAGTGCCACGTCCCGGCCGAGCCGCTGCGCGACCTGATCCAGGCCAACCGCCAGGACCAGCTGGTCACCCGGTACGAGACATTCGAGGATCTGGTCGGCTACTGCCGGCTGTCGGCCAACCCCATCGGGCGTGTTGTCCTGCACATCTTCGGAGCGGCGACCCCGGCCCGGGAGCAGCTGTCCGATAGCATCTGCACTGCTCTTCAGCTGGCCGAGCACTGGCAGGACGTCGCCGAGGACTTCGGCAAGGGGCGGATCTACCTGCCCCGGGCCGACCGGGAGAAGTTCGGGGTGACCGAGCAGGACCTGGCCGCGCCGGTGACGGGGCAGCCGGTCCGGGCGCTGGTCGCCTACGAGGTGGCGCGCGCGTCGGCCTTGCTCGACGAGGGAGCGCCGCTGGTCGGCACGCTGCGCGGGTTCGCGCGGCTGGCGGTGGCGGGCTACCTGGCCGGGGGCCGGGCCGCACTGGCCGCGATCACCGGGTCCGGTCACGACGTATTGGCGGTCACCCCGCATCCGGACAAACGGGTGACGGCCCGCCTGGCCATCCAGGCTTATCTGCGAGGGAGGTGAGGGACGTGGACAGCACGAGCACCGCGAGCACGGCCGAGGCCTACCGGGCCTGTGAGGAGATCACCTGGTCGCAGGCCAGGAACTTCGCCTACGGGATCCGGCTGCTGCCCCCGGAAAAACGGCAGTCCCTCGCCGCCCTCTACGCGTTCGCCCGCCGCATCGACGACATCGGTGACGGGACCATGTCCGCCCCGGACAAGCTGACGGCGCTGGAGGAAGCCCGGTCCGAGGTGCTGGCCCTGGGTACGCCGGACGCCGCGGCCCCGCCCGCCAGTGACCCGGTGCTGGTGGCCCTGGCCGACACCGCCCGCCGGTTCCCGGTGCCGCTGCCCGCCTTCGGCGAGATCATCGACGGCTGCGTGGCCGACACCAAGGGCGCCACCTACACCACCTTCGACGACCTGCACTACTACTGCCGCTGCGTGGCCGGTTCGGTCGGGCGGCTGTCGCTGGGCGTGTTCGGGTCCGACGACCACCCGACCGCGGAGTCGCTGGCCGACTCGCTCGGGGTGGCCCTGCAGATCACCAACATCCTGCGTGACATCCGCGAGGACTACCAGAACGGCCGGGTGTACCTGCCCGCCGAGGACCTGGACCGGTTCGGGGTCACGCTGAAGCCGTCCGGTGAGCCGGACCCGGCCGCCGAGCCCGCCCCGGACGCGGCCGCCGAGGCCAAGTTCGTCTCGCTCATCGAGTTCGAGGCCGAGCGCGCCCGCCAGTGGTACGACGTCGGCCTGCAGCTACTGCCCATGCTGGACGCCCGCAGCGCCGCGTGTACCGGGGCGATGGCCGGCATCTACCGGAAGCTGCTGGACCGCATCATCGCCGAGCCCGCGGCCGTGCTGCACGGCCGGCTGTCGCTGTCCCCCGGCCAGAAGGCGATGGTCGCGGTGCGTTCGCTGGCCCGCCCGCTGCTGCCCCGCCGGACCCGGGCCGTGGACCCGGCCCCGCCCGCGGCGGCCACCCCGGCGCAGGGACGGCGCCCGTGACCACCTCCCCCGGGACCTCGGTCCGCCCCCGTCGCCAGCAGCGGGTGGTGGTGATCGGCGGCGGGCTGGCCGGTATCACCGCCGCCATCGCGCTGTCCGAGGCCGGTGCGGCCGTCACCCTGCTGGAGGCCCGGCCGCGGCTGGGCGGCGCCACCACCTCGTTCAACCGCGGGGCGCTGGTCGTCGACACCGGTCAGCACGTGTTCCTCCGCTGTTGCACCGCCTACCAGGGCCTGCTGGCCCGGCTGGGCGTGTCCGGCTCGGTCCGGATCCAGGACCGCTTCGACGTGACCGTGCTTTCTCCGGACGGCTCGGCCCGGCTGCGCCGCAACCGGCTGCCTGGGCCGCTGCACCTGGGCGCCTCGCTGGCCCGGTTCCCGCTGCTGTCGCTGGCCGAGCGGGCCCGGGTGGGTCAGGCCGCGCTGGCCATGCGGTTCCTCAACCCGGACGACCCGGCCCTGGACAACCAGCGGCTCGGTGACTGGCTGGCCGCGCACGGGCAGGACGAGCGGACCCGGCGGGTGCTGTGGGACCTGTTCACGGTGGCCTCGCTGAACGTCCCCGGCGACGACGCCTCGCTGGCCCTGGCCGCGACCGTGGTCAAGACCGGGTTGCTGGGCAAGAACGACGCGGCCGACATCGGCATCCCGCTGGCCCCGCTGGGCGAACTGCACGGCACCGCGGGCCTGGCTCTGCTCAAGCGGCTGGGCGCCGAGGTCCGGCTGGGGGTCAAGGCGGCTGGCGTCGAGCTGGCCGCGCCCGGTGGCGACGACCCCCGCTACCTGATCCGGCTGGCCCGCGGTGAGGAAGACGCCGGTGGCGGCGACGGGGCCCAGATGGCTCCGGAACAGCGCGGCGTGCTGCGGGCCGACGGCGTGGTGCTGGCGGTGCCGCCGTACGTGGCGACCCGGCTGGTGCCGGACTCGGCCGAAAGCTCCGCCGCGACCTGGCCCGAGCTGGGCACCTCGCCCATCATCAACGTGCACGTGATCTACGACCGCAAGGTGCTGGACCTGCCGTTCGCGGCCGCGGTCGACTCCCCGGTGCAGTGGGTGTTCGACCGGACCGACATCTCCGGCTACGGCAAGAGCAACCGGGGCCAGTACCTGGCCATCTCGCTGTCGGCGGCCGAGCCTTACGTCGACGTGCCCGCGGCCAAGCTGCGGGAGATGTTCCTTCCGGCGCTGGCCGGACTGCTGCCCGGCGCGCAGGAGGCGCGGGTCAGCGAATTCTTCGTGACCAGGGAGCGGCGGGCGACGTTCCGCCAGGAACCCGGGTGCGGGCGGCTGCGGCCGCGGGCGGCCACCGCACTGCCGGGCCTGACCCTCGCTGGGGCATGGACCGATACCGGATGGCCGGACACGATGGAGGGCGCGGTGCGCAGCGGACTCAACGCGGCGGTTGAGCTGAGACGGGGGCTCGGCGCCCTGAACGGCGAGGAGAACCTGACGGCGGGACAGCCGGCGGGCGAGATTCAGGGAGTGACACTGTGACCGCTGTGATGCCGGCCGGCGTGGGCCTGGCCCGGGACATCGTCGGCCCGGCCATGGAGGCGGCCGTGTCGCGGCTGTCCCCGGAGGTCCGCCGGGTCTCCGCCTACCACCTGGGCATGACCGACGCCGAGGGCAACCCGCGCACCGACGGGGCCGGCAAGGCCCTGCGCCCGGCGCTGGCCCTGCTGTCGGCCCGGGCCGCGGGCGCGCCGTCCGAGAAGGGAGTGCCCGCGGCGGTGGCCGTGGAGCTGGTGCACAACTTCTCGCTGCTGCACGACGACATCATGGACGGCGACACCGAGCGCCGCCACCGGCCCACGGCCTGGACCGTGTTCGGCGTCGGCCCGGCCATCCTGGCCGGTGACGCGCTGCTGGCCCTGGCCCAGGACCTGCTGCTGGAGGACAACGCGCCGCAGGGCGTGTGGGCGGCCCGCTGCCTGTCGGTCGCGGTCCAGCGGCTGATCGCGGGGCAGGGGGCCGACCTGGCCTTCGAGAAGCGGGACGACGTCGGCCTGACCGAGTGCCTGGAGATGGCCGGGGACAAGACCGCCGCCCTCATGTCCTGCGCCTGCAGCATCGGCGCGATCCACGCCGGGGCCGCACCCTCACTGGCCATGGGGCTGGCCGGGTTCGGCGCCCACATCGGCCAGTCGTTCCAGCTCACCGACGACCTGCTCGGCATCTGGGGCGCGCCCGAGGTGACCGGCAAGCCGGTCCAGTCCGACCTGCGGGCCCGGAAGAAGTCGCTGCCGGTGGTGGCCGCCCTGAACAGTGGCACCTCTGAGGGCACCGAACTGGCCGAACTGCTGGCCCGGCCGGAGCCGCTCAGTGAGGAAGACCTGGCGCACGCGGCCGGGCTGATCGAGGCCGCCGGTGGCCGCCGCTGGGCCGAGGACGAGGCCGACTCGCAGCTCAGCTCGGCCAGCAAGTGCCTGGCCGAGGCGCAGATTCCGGAAGACGTACGGGCCGAGTTCATGGCCATCGCGGAGTTCATCACGGCCCGCCAGTGGTAGCGGCCGCCGCGCGGTGACGGCCGTCGGCGACGGGCCGGCGGAAACGAAGTACGGGGAGCAACGGGGTTCGGAGAGGAGCAGTGGGATGACGGTCACGCACGCACTCACGCAGACGCCGGACGGCGGCTCGGTGAGCGATGCGGCCACCCACGCGCTGGCGCGCGCCCGGGACCACCTGCTGGACCTGCAGCACGAGCAGGGCTGGTGGCAGGGCGAGCTCGAGACCAACGTCACCATGGACGCCGAGGATCTGCTCATGCGGCACTTCCTCGGTGTGTCCGACGAGGCGCACACCGCGGCCGAAGCCCGCTGGATCCGCTCCCAGCAGCGGGCCGACGGCACCTGGGCCACCTTCTACGGTGGTCCCGGCGAGCTGTCCACCACGATCGAGGCCTACGTGGCCCTGAAGCTGGCGGGCGACGAGCCGGACCAGCCGCACATGCGGCGGGCTCTGGAGTTCATCCAGGCCGAGGGCGGCCTGGAAGCCAGCCGGGTGTTCACCCGGATCTGGATGGCCATGTTCGGCGAGTGGTCCTGGGACGACCTGCCGGTCATCCCGCCCGAGCTGATCTACCTGCCGTCCTGGTTCCCGCTGAACATCTACGACTGGGGCTGCTGGGCCCGGCAGACGATCGTGGCCCTGGCCGTGGTCAGCTCCCAGCGCCCGTCCCGGCCGCTGCCGTTCAGCATCGACGAACTGCGCACCGGCGTCACCCCCGAGCGCACCGAGACCGACCCGTGGGCCATCCTGTTCGACCGGCTCGACCAGGTGCTGCACACCTACGAGCGGCGCGGGCTGACCGGCGCCATCGGCCGCCCGGGCCGGGCCGTGCGGCGGGCCGCCCTGCGCCGCTGCGCGGACTGGATCATCGCCCGCCAGGAGGCCGACGGCTGCTGGGGCGGTATCCAGCCGCCCTGGGTGTACTCCCTGCTCGGGCTGCACCTGCTCGGCTACCGGCTGGACCACCCGATCATCGCCCGGGGGCTGGCCGGCCTGGACCGGTTCACGGTCAAGGAGGAGACGCCGGACGGCCTGGTGCACCGGCTGGAGGCCTGCCAGTCACCGGTCTGGGACACCGTGCTGGTCATGGTGGGCCTGGGTGACGCGGGCCTGCCCGCCGACCACCCGGCCATGGTCAAGGCGGCCCGGTGGGTGCTGAACGAGGAAGTCCCCGGGCCCGGGGACTGGCAGGTGCGCCGGCCGGACCTGGCCCCAGGTGGCTGGTCGTTCGAGTTCGACAATGACTACTACCCGGACACCGACGACACCGCCGAAGTGATCCTGGCCCTGCGCAAGGTGGCGCTGCCCGCGCCCGAGTCGGCCCGGCCCGCTATCGACCGCGGGGTCCGCTGGCTGATCGGCATGCAGTCCAAGGACGGGGCGTGGGGCGCGTTCGACGCCGACAACACCCGCGAGCTGGTCAACAAGCTGCCGTTCTGCGATTTCGGGGCGGTCATCGACCCGCCGTCGGCCGACGTCACCGCGCACATCGTGGAGGCGCTGGCCCACGAGGGCCTGGCCGGCAGCAAGGCCGCCCGCCGCGGCGTGGTCTGGCTGCTGCGGAACCAGGAACCGGACGGCTCCTGGTTCGGCCGCTGGGGCGCCAACTTTGTCTACGGCACCGGCGCGGTCGTGCCCGCGCTGATCGCGGCCGGGGTGCTGCCGTCCAAGCCCGTCATCCGCCGCGCCGTGACCTGGCTGGAGGCGCACCAGAATCCGGACGGCGGCTGGGGCGAGGACCTGCGTTCCTACGTCGACCTGAGCCAGGCCGGGCGCGGCGCCTCCACCGCCTCCCAGACCGCGTGGGCCCTGCTGGCCCTGCTGGCCGCGGGGGGCGCCGACGAAGCGGTGGATCGGGGTGTGGCCTGGCTGGCCGCCACCCAGCTCGACGATGGGTCCTGGGACGAGCCGGAGTTCACCGGCACCGGCTTCCCCGGCGACTTCTACATCAACTACCACCTGTACCGGATGGCTTTCCCGGTCAGTGCCCTGGGCCGCTACGTGCGGGACCACCAGCGGCGCGCGGCCGAGGGACCTTCCTCTGGGCCCACCCGGGAGGCACTCCGTGACTGATCCGCTGCTCGTCTGCGCGCCGCTACGGTTCGAGGCCCGCGCTGTCCGCCGCGGCCTGCGCGACAGCGCCCGGGCCGCGGGCAGCGGCCGCCGCGCCGCCCGCGCGGCCGCCCCGGCCGTGCTGCGTACCGGCTACGGCCCGGCCCGGGCCGCCGATCGCGCCGCCCGGATCGAGGCCGACTCGTTCCGGATGATGGCCATCACCGGGACCGCCGCCGGCCTGGCCCCGGACCTGAACCCGGGCGACCTGATCGTCGCCACCGAGGTGGTCACGGTGCGCGACGGCCGGCCGGACCCGGCCACCGTGGTGCCGGTGCCCTCGGCTCCGCTGCTGCTGGGCGAGCTGCGGCGGGCGGGCCTGACCGCCCGCGCGGGCCGCATCGGCACCGTCGACCACCTGGTCCGGGGCGAGGAACGGGAGGCGCTGGCCCGGGAGGGCCTGATCGCGGCGGACATGGAGTCGGCCACCCTGGCCGCGGCCGCGCAGGGCCGCCCGCTGGCCGTGCTCCGGGCCATCTCCGACACCCCGGGACGCCCGCTGGTCCACCCCGGCCTGGTCAGTGGCGGCCTGGCCGCGCTGCGCTCGCTGCGGGCGGCCGGCCCGGTGCTGGACCGGTGGGCCGCCGCCTGCGACGCCCGTGCAGCTCCTGCTGGCCGGGCCCCGGTCGTTCTGCGCCGGGGTGGAACGGGCCATCGAGATCGTCGAGCGGGTGCTCGCCCAGCGCGGCTCCCCGGTCTACGTGCGCAAGCAGATCGTGCACAACACCCACGTCGTGCACGACCTGGAGCAGCGCGGAGCGATCTTCGTGGACGAGCTGGACGAGGTGCCGGACGGGGCCCCGGTGGTGTTCTCCGCGCACGGTGTCTCGCCCGCGGTCCGCGAGGACGCGGTCGAGCGGGGCCTGTCCGTGGTCGACGCGACCTGCCCGCTGGTGGCCAAGGTGCACAAGGAAGCGGTGCGCTTCGCCGACGACGGTTACCTGGTCGCGCTGATCGGCCACAACGGCCACGAAGAGGTCGAAGGCACCCTGGGTGAGCGGCCCGGGTCGACCGTGCTGGTCGAGACGCCGGAGGACGTGGCCTCGCTGCGGCCCCGCGACGAGAGCAAGGTCGCCTTCCTGATGCAGACCACGCTGGCCGCGGACGAGGCCGAAGGCGTGGCCAGCGCGCTGCTGGATCGCTTCCCGGCCGCCCGCGGCCCGGGCAGCGACGACATCTGTTACGCCACCACCAACCGCCAGCAGGCGGTCCGGGCGGTGGCGGCCGACGCCGACCTGGTCCTGGTGGCCGGCTCGGCCAACTCATCGAACTCCCGGCGGCTGGTCGAGACCGCCGAGCGGGCGGGTACCCCCGCCCATCTGATCGACGGCCCGGAGGACATTCAGCTCGGCTGGCTGGACGGGGTGTCCACCATCGGTCTGACCGCAGGCGCGTCGGCGCCGCCCGCCGTGGTCAGCGAGATCATCGACGCGCTCGGCGGGCTCGGCCCGGTCGAGGTGGACGAGCGCGTCACCACGACGGAGTCCATCCGATTCAGCCTGCCCAAGGAGGTACGGCACTAATGAGCGTTTCCATGCGCCAGAGCATGCGCATCGGTTCATATCTGGCCAAGCAGAAGATCACCCGGAACAAGAAGTTCCCGCTGATCGTGGAGCTCGAGCCGCTGTTCGCGTGCAACCTCAAGTGCGCGGGCTGCGGCAAGATCCAGCAGCCGCACACCGTGCTCAAGCAGCGCATGCCGGTCGAGCAGGCCGTCGGCGCGGTCGAGGAGTGCGGCGCGCCCATGGTCTCGATCGCCGGCGGCGAGCCGCTGATGCACCCGCAGATCGGCGAGATCGTCAGCCAGTTGCTCAAGAAGAAGAAGTTCGTGTTCCTGTGCACGAACGCGGTGCTGCTGCCCAAGCACATCGACAAGTTCAAGCCGTCGCCCTACTTCGCGTTCGTCGTGCACATCGACGGGCTCAAGGAGCGGCACGACGAGTCGGTCTGCAAGGAAGGCGTGTTCGACCAGGCCGTCGAGGCCATCAAGCTGGCCAAGTCCAAGGGCTTCAAGGTCAACACCAACACGACCTTCTTCAACACCGACACGCCGCAGACCATCATCGACGTGATGAACTTCCTCAACGACGACCTCGAGATCGACGAGATGCAGATCTCGCCCGCCTACGCCTACGAGAAGGCGCCGGACCAGGACCACTTCCTGGGCGTGACCGAGACCCGGGAACTGTTCCGCAAGGCGTTCGCGGACGGCCGCCGCAAGAAGTGGCGGCTGAACCACACCCCGCTGTTCCTCGACTTCCTCGAGGGCAAGCAGGACTTCGAGTGCACCGCCTGGGGCATCCCGTCCTACTCGCTGCTCGGCTGGCAGAAGCCCTGCTACCTGATGGCCGACGGGTACGTGCAGACCTACAAGGAACTGATCGAGACCACCGAGTGGGAGAAGTTCGGCCGGGGCAAGGACCCGCGCTGCGCCAACTGCATGGCTCACTGCGGCTACGAGCCGTCGGCCGTGCTGGCCACCATGGGCTCGCTCAAGGAGACGATCCGGGCCGCTCGCGGCATCTGATCACCCGCCTTGCCGAAACGCCCGGGCGCCCCGCGCGCCCGGGCGTTTTCGCGTTCTCCCCGGCCCCCACACCCCTCCGGCAAGAAAATTGGGTCCGGACCCGGGAACTTTTACGCCATTACCATTTCGTGTCCGAGATCGGGGATTCCCCGGAGATAGCGCTCAGAATTCGCTCAGGAACTGCCTCCACTATCTGAGACCATCCGCGCGCGACCAGCGCGCTGCCCTCAGTAGGAGTGCCCCCGATGTTCCTGACCTACCTCCGGCGTGAGCTCCGCCGCCGGATGCGCCAGGCCATAATCGTCGCCGTGGGCCTGGCCCTCGGCATCGGCCTGGTGATCGTCGTCACCGCCGTCTCGTCCGGCGTCAAGAATGCCCAAGCCAGCGTGCTTCACTCGCTCTACGGCGAAGGCACCGACATCACCGTGACCAAGTCGCCCACCGCAGGCACTGGCACGCCGGGTTCGTGGTCACCCACGACTCCACCGTCGCCCGCCGCGCCCAGCGCATCGGGACCATGCGCAACGGCCGCCTCACCATCAAGTCCACCGGCCGCAAGAACCCCGGCCGCGCCGCCCAGACCGCCGCGGGCACCGAAACCAGCGACACCACCGCCATCGAGGACCCCCCCGACCGCGAAGACCCCGGTGACAACACAATCCTCGAGGACTCCGACGACACCATCAGCCTCAACTAGCCTTTGACCCCGCGGTCAGCCCCAACCCAGATGGCTGGGGTTGACCGCGGGGCAATGGCGCCATCGGGCAGGCCTGAAAGCCCGGCCGGTCGGATCCGCTCAGTGTGGCGTCATGATGCACAGGTCCGGCTGGCAGACGAACCACAGCCGGCCCGAGGCGTCCAGCGCCAGGTTCTGGGTGAGCGGCGCGGCGTAGGCCCGCGCTTCGCCGCGCGCGGACAACCGGACCAGCCCATCCTTCGCGGTCGATAGCCACAGAGCTCCGTCGGGGCCTTCCGCCCAGGCCATGGCCATCGCCGATGTCGCGGCGGACGCCTCCCCGATCAGCCCGCCCGCGCCGAGATGGATGAGCGGGGGCGAGCTGCTCTGGTCCACTCGGCCGGCATCGATCCAGACCGATCCGTCGCTGACGGCCGTGATCACTCCCTCTCCGTAGGGTGCGGACCCGGCCACCCCGGTTCCGGTCGGCAGCGACAGCACGACCCGGGCCGTCTGCCCACCGTGGCTGACGCGCCAGACGTGCCCGTTGGTGGTGAGCGCCCACACCGCTCCGTCACATCCGGCGGCCGCGGTGATCACGTGATCCCGGCCCAGGTCAACCTGCCTGCCGCCGCGAACCGTGCCGCTTCCGACCCACAACCCGGAGTGATCGACGTACCACCAGAACCGGCCCGCCGTGTCGCGGAAGTAGATGCTCGCCGATGCCGGACCGCCGGACACGGTGTGGGTTGCCCCGGCCGGATCCCGCCACAACTGCGGGGCGCCTGGCCCAGTGCTGAAAAAGTAGGAGAGGTCGACCGGGGAGCCCACCATGTCGCCCTCCCAATCGTGCCGCTCGGCGAGCACGTGCCCAGCGGCACTGACCTGATAGACGTGATCCTGGCCCGGTCCGTTGTTGTAGCCCGTGGTGCCCGGGGTCTCCGCCTCGACGACGAACGACCCGTCGGCCAGCGCGATGAGGTTCTTGATGCTGTTCTCCCCGTGCCAGAAACCGACCTTCACCCGGGTCACGGCGATACCCGCCGGAGCCTGGTCCGCTGTGGGCACGCGGCAGGGCCCGACCAGACGGGCTGGGCTCGCCGTTGGTGACGGCCAAGCGGCTTCAGACGGGCGACTCCGCGCGGGGTGAGATGGCCCGCACCCCGCAATGACGGCGGCTACGGCCAGCAACCACCGCAGGTGCCTGCGGACGGGGGCCTGCACGGCTTCATCCTCCCACGCGCCCTGGGCCGGCAACAGCCGCCAGTGCCCAGCCAGCGGACTGCGATCCACCGCGATCGAGGTCAGTCCAGGCGGGCCTCGTAGCGGACCAGGTCACCCAGCTCGTCAGGCCCGGGCTCGGCGCCGGTCAGGCCGCGGGCCGTGAACCAGGCCGCGACGTTGGCCGCGTCCCGGTCCAGGTAGGCCGGGCCCTGCGGGTTGGCGATGACGTCGACCACCTGGGGCAGGTCGATCATGACCAGCCTGCCGTCGTGGACCAGCAGGTTGTAGGCGGACAGGTCGCCGTGGGCCAGGCCGTGCCGGGCCAGCGTGATCATGGCTTCGACCAGCTGATCCCACAGCGAGGCCAGCTGCTCTCCTTCGGGGCGCAGCTCGGCCAGCCGCGGCGCGGCCGTCCCGTCCGGGGTGCCGATGAACTCCAGCAGGACCTCGGTGCCCAGCACCGATACCGGATAGGGGACCGGGACACCGGCCCGGAACAGCTGGACCAGGGCCGCGAACTCGGCCACTGCCCACTGGCCGGCCAGGGCCTCCCGCCCGAACGCGGTCCGGTTGGCCACGGCCCGGTTGGTACGGGATTGGCGAACCCGCCGGCCTTCCACATAGCCGCTGTCGCGGTGGAACATCCGGTGCCCAGCGTCCCGGTACCGTTTGGCGGCCAGGAGGCAGGACGGTCCGGTCTGCGGCACGGCCCGCCGCAGCAGGAAGACGTCGGCTTCCTTACCGGTCTTCAGGATGCCGAGCTCGGTGTCGACCGCGGCCAGCTCGGTGACCAGCCAGCCCGGGTAGGGCTCGGGCCCGCGGGCCAGGGCGTCCGGTTGGTCCCAGGTCGACCAGCGGTCGCCTTCGGGCAGGCCGTCGGTCTCGTCGATGCTCTCGAGCGACGGCAGCGCCCGGGCAGGCCCCTGGCGCTTCTGGAAAAGTGGCTCGTCGTCGTAAGCGCCACTTACCGCGGCGGCGCTCCCGGCTGTACTCGTACGAGTGCGGCATATCGCGCACGGGAAAAGCTCCTCAGGAAGGTAGCGGAAGGGGTGGCGAAGATCCCACCCACGACAGGCGTAGACATGAGGTCTCACTCCCTTCTGCTGGCCCCGGCTCAGCCGGGGGCTTCCTGCGTGCTGTGACGGCGACGGTGCCACACCAGCGGCCACCGGCACAACTGATTTAACGAGCGCCCGGTCGTCGTCCGGGTCGTTCCCGCCTTAACCGCAACCGATCGACCGGGGGCCACAGATGTCGTACTGCCGTTCGTGATCGGGATTGCTGAACACTCCGCCGCGGACGTGGTCGCCGACGTGGGCCCGGTGGCCCCAGTACCACCGTGTACGAACGAGCGGCGCCCGAGCCCCGTATGCGCCACGCGGCAGGGTTTCCCGCGCCCGTGGCGCGGGAAACCCTGCCCAGGTCAGGCGCTCAGGGCGCCAGCCTTCTAACTACTCGGGCTGTCCACGATCCACTGGATCATGCCCAGCGAAGCCGTCCCTGCGCTCTGCATGAGGATCCGCAGCTTGCTGGTGGTGACGGAGTCGTAGGTGACGTCGTTGAACGTGTTGTCCGCGGCCGGGTAGCTGGACGGGTTGGACACCGCCACCCAGTCGGTCCCGTTCCAGTACTGGACCTGCCACGACGCCGGCAGCGCGAGGCCACCGCCGTCGTCCGCGAAGTACACCTGGCTGCCGGTCGTGGTGATCGGCGAACTCCAGTCCAGCTCGACCCACTGCTGGCCGGTGGCCGGCCAGTCACCCCAGTACGGGGTCAGGTCGTTGTCGTCGCTGGACTGGATCGGGTAGATGCCGTTGTTGATGGCCGAGACCGTGGTCCACGGCGATGTGGACGACGCCGAGGCGGTCGCGCTCAGGGCCGAGTCGGTGATCCCCGGCCGGGATCGGCAGCGGCTTCTGGGTGGTGACCCATTGCTCGCCGCTGACCGTGCCGGACGCGTCGGCCGGGGCGCTGTAGCTGGCGTTGACGACTACGCCGTAACCGCCCGAGGCGTCCGATGGGGGAGTGATGTCCCAGGTCACGGTCGCGCTCTGACCGGCCTTGAGCGTGCCCAGCGACGTGCTGCTGGAGCCGTCCAGGGTGGCGGTCCAGCCCGACGGGACCTGCAGCGACGCCTTGACGTTGCTGATGGCGACGGCACCGGGGTTGGTGATGGTGGCCTTGGCCGTGGTCTGGGTGCCGTCGGTCAGGGCCGGCTGGTTGTGCGTGCCCGGGACCGTGCTGGCCACCGAGACGCTGGCCGTGGGCTTGGCCGAGTGACCCAGCACCACGGCGATGGCGTGGAGGCCGTTGTTGACGGTGACGGTGTGGGTGCTGGCGTTGTACTTGCCGCCGACGACCCCGGCCACGCCCTCGTCCGCGAACGCGGGCAGCTGGACCTGGATGTCCTTGCCGGGCAGCGAGCCGGTGAGCGCCACCGTGACCACCTTCTGGCCGAGCACCGTGTTGGTGCTGATGTTCAGGCCGTAGGTGGACCGCTTGCCGGTGGACTCGTTGTAGGCGGACGTGATGTTGCCGACCGAGATGTGCTGGCCGTTGGTGATCCAGGCGTCCGGCACGCCCCGCCCGACGTACAGGGCGGTCTGGTAGCTGTAGCTGCCGTCGGAGTTGGTGCTGGACTCCAGCCCGGTCGCGACCAGCGACTGCAGCAGGGTCTGCGTCTGCCCGGCCATCGGCCAGGTGTAGGGCACCGCGCCGAACTGCGGAGCGGCGTGGCTCCCGGCCCATGGGTTGGTCGGGTCCGGAGCGCTGCCGTTAGCTTCCCACCAGGCGTTCGGTCCGCCGGTGGTGGTGGCGATCTGCCAGGCGTAGCTGGTGATCGGCAGGTCGCGGTACTGCGTGCCGTACAGCGAGCCCGCCGCGTAACCGGTGTTCAGGGCGACGCTGTAGCCGCTGTAGGCGCCGAACGACGGGTACGGGACACCGGTCCCGGCCAGCCGCGCGAAGCCGGTCTCGTACAGGTTGTCGGTCTGGCTGGGGTCGCCCAGGATTCCGTTGAGCGTGCCGCCCTGCAGGAGGATGTCCCAGACGTTCTGGCCCCACAGGTTCGACCCGTCCCAGTTGGCGTCGTTGGCCGTGTTGCACCGGTCGCCGGTGACCGGGACGTTGACCTCACAGGGCAGGAAGTCGGCCCCGCTGGCTTTCTCGTTGGCCGACAGCCCGGCGTTGGTCGCGTTCAGCAGGCTGGTGTAGGCACCGTCAGCCCACGTCGCCTCGGCGGTGTTGCCGATCCGGGTGGCGATGTACTTGTAGGCGGCCAGCCCGGCCAGCGCCGTCTCGTCGTCGAACAGCCAGGTGCCCTCGGAGTCGTTGTCGTTCGACCGCTTGAGGTACCCGGTGGTCGCGCTGAGCTGAGCCAGGTAGTCGGTGTGCATCAGCGTGTACAGGCTCGGGCCCCACTGGCTCGGGCCACTGGCGTCGTCGTGGAAGTACGTGCTGACGAACGACGTGTCGTTGGTCGTCTCCAGGTACTGCGCCCAGGCCAGCGGGGTCCGCCACGGCCCGTCCCAGTACCAGTTGGCCCCGAACTCGTTGAAGTTCGACGCTTCCGAGATCCGGGCCGTGAGCAGCAGGTTCTGGGCGCCGGAGAAGTCCCCGAGCTCGAACCGGTTGTCCAGGATGCCCGGCA
Source organism: uncultured Actinomycetes bacterium (assembly GCA_963828445.1). GTDB lineage: Bacteria > Actinomycetota > Actinomycetes > Streptosporangiales > Streptosporangiaceae > Bog-532. The sequence continues at coordinate 178,919 of CAWHFP010000003.1, read as the reverse complement.
CGTCGTGGTTCAGCAGCCAGTCGTAGTTGTTGGCCGCGGAGAACTGCGACTCGGCGGTCTGCACGACGCGGGTGTACACGAAGGCGGCCTTGTAGGCGTTGTCGATCGCGGTGCCCGGGTCGGCCAGGTTGTTGGTGTTGGCCAGGCTGACGTTGGGCAGCGACAGCGTCGGCGCCGTCGCGACCTGCTTCTGCCAGTACGAGGCCATGTGCGCGTAAGCCTGGGCGTAGGTCGACACGTTGGACTTGGCGCTGGCGGAGTCCGCGGTCAGCGTGGGCAGGGCCTGCCCGCTGCCGAAGTTGTCCACCGGGGCCACGAAGTCGTGGTTCACCGTCTTGCCCGGTGCCACGTCATCAGACGCGGTGTCGAGCTCGACCAGGCCGGTGCCGGAGGCGCCCGGCGGCACGGTGGCCGTGGCCGTGCCGTTGTTGGTCACGCTGATCCGGGTGTAGACGACCTCCACCGGGCTGCCGCCGATGGTCTGCTGGTCAGCGAAGTCGGTGATCGTGATGGCCACGTCGTTCCGGGTGAACGAGGTGATCATGGCGGGCAGGTAGCCGTCTGCCATGGACCAGTGCACCGACCCGGCCGCGGGCTTCGCGCCGGACGCCAGCCCGTAGGTGTAGGCGCCGAACGAGTACATCTGGCCGCAGTAGCTGGTGCTGCCCTGCTGGTAGGTGTCGGGCACGCCGCGGGCAAAGTACGACCCGGACAGATACTCGAACGGGGCGTAGTAGTTGCCGGTCCAGCCGATCGCGGTCTCGTTGGCGTAGCCGAACCCGTTCGGGTCGGACGGCGTGGCGAAGTTGGTGCCGAAGTCACGCGGCAGGCTGGAGTTGTTGCAGGCGTTGGTCGGGAGCGTGGGGTTCGGTACGTAGTTCGGCGCCGTAGGGGTGGGGGTGGCCTGCGGTGCGGAGGCGCCGACGTTGGCGCCGGACGCCGCCTGACCGGCGTTCGCGCCCGCGGCGGCCTGGTTGCTGTTGGCGCCTGCGGCGGCCTGGTTGGTGTTGGCGCCTGCGGCGGCTTCACCGGCCTTGGTGGCCGCGGCGACCGCGCTGGAGTTGGCGGTCGCGGCGGCACCCACGGCGATCTCGGCGTTAGCGGCTGCCTGGGCCACCGTGATCGGAGCGGCCGGGGTGGCCGCGGCGGCCTTTGTGGTCTGGGCAGCCAGCTGGGCCGCGGTGGTCGTGTGCCCGACTGCGGCCTGAGCCGGCAGGGCCGTGAGGCTGGCGACGGCGATCGCGGCTACTCCCGTGATCAGCCGTCGCGCGGTGAATCTCATCGATGTATCTCCGAGACGTCATTGACCGGAACTTGCGTGCGGGCAGGCCGAAGCGGGCGGACCTTGGCCGGTACGAGGGCAGGCGGGCTTGACGCAGACCGCTGCGCTCGCGAGGGGAACGAGCTGTTCGGATGCGTTCAGGGGCGATGGGGGAAACCCTTTTCCCAAACATAGAAAGACGCTACGCCCCTCGTCAAGACCGCCGGGCACACCAAACTCAACACACCTCGCTCATGTGTGCGTCACTGCGCCCCACCCACGCCCCCCACCAGTCCCAAGCCCGTCCCCAGAGCCCCGCCCGAATCGCCCTCCCGTCCGTCCGAATCCTCCGGGCCTCCTCCAACCCGCAGGCCCGCTTCATGCTGCTCCCAGGCCCGCTCCATGCCCCAGGCCCGCTCCATACCCCAGGCCCGCTCCACTCTGGCCCGCTCCTGCCGGTGCCAGGCCAGCCTCAGTGCCCGCTCCGCCCCCCAGGCCCGCTCCACTCCCCAGGCCGCTCCAACCCCCAGGCGCCCGGTGCCCCGGCCACGGCGCTCGCGGCTCGGCCCGCCGCGTCCTCCAGGCTCTCGGCTCTCGCCCCCGGTGCTTCCCGCCCACGCCCACTCGGGAATGTGTGCAGTTTCTGCTGCCCTGGCGACAGTTTCTGCCCGCAAATACCGGGCTTGGTGGCTCTTGAGGCTGGCGGGACGACGGCGACGGGACGGGCAGCCCAGCCACCCTGCTGCGCGTGGGCGCGCACCAGGGCGGCGCTCCAGTTGCTCCGATCTCAGGCGTCCCGGCGCCCGGGTAGCAGACCCGGCGCGGCCCGGGGATACCGGCCATTCAGCCCCAGTAACCCCATTAGCCTCAGCGCGATTCGGGGCGCCCTAGGCCGGCCATGATCGATGGCCCGTTACCCATACTCTTATATGGGCGATGGCACCATCGCCTCTAAACGTCCGCGCCCGCGGCCGTGCCCAGGCGTCCCAGCAGGACCGCCAGCCCCGCAAGTCACACCAGCCCCAGGCCCCAGGCCCCAGGAAGCCCGACCGGCACCACCGGACCGCGCAGCCGGGTCAGCCGATGGCCAGGTGGGTGTCGGGGTCGAAGAAGTGCAGCGCCTCCGGGTCGACCGTGAACCGGATACGGTCGCCGGCCCGAACCGCCATCCGCGGCGGCGTCACCGCTACCCCGTTGGCCACCGCAGCGGCCAGAATCTCGCCCTCGGCTACCCGATCTTCGCCACTCCCGGAAATCTCACTAGCAACACCAGTATCAGAAACGGTCTCGTCTCCACGGACCTGTGGGGCGTCCACTGTGAAGTGGACCAGTTGCTCGCTGCCCAGGGCCTCGACCAGCCGGACATCGGCCGCCAGCCCGGCCGCCTCCTCCGCCGAGCCACCCGCACCCGCACCCGCGCCGCGCCCCCACCCCCACCCGCACCCACGCCCCCGGCCACAACAAGATCCTCGGGCCGGACCCCCACGATGACCTTGCGCCCCTGGTACGCGGCCAGCCCCGGATGCCCAGCATGACCAGGCACCGGGATCCGCTGCGACCCCACCACCACGGCCTCCCGCTCCAGCGCCGCTTCGTACAGGTTCATGGCGGGCGAGCCGATGAACGAAGCCACGAACAGGCTCGCGGGCCGCCGGTAAAGCTCCCGGGGCGTCCCGTACTGCTCCAGCACCCCGGCCCGGAGGACCGCGACCCGGTCGCCCATGGTCATGGCTTCGGTCTGGTCGTGGGTCACGTACAGGCTGGCCGTGCCGCGAGCCTCGCCCAGCCGCTGCTGGACCCGGAGGATTTCGGACCGCATCTGGACCCGGAGCTTGGCGTCCAGATTAGATAGTGGCTCGTCCATCAGGAACACCGCTGGTTCGCGCACGATGGCCCGCCCCATGGCGACCCGTTGCCGCTGCCCGCCGGACAGCTGCCCGGGTCTTCGCCCCAGCAGATCACCCAGCCCCAGTATCGAAGCGGCCTCCCGCACCCGCCGGTCCCGCTCGGCCCGGGGCACCTTCTTGTTCTCCAGCGAGAACCCGATGTTCTGGGCCACGGTCAGGTGCGGGTACAGCGCATAGTTCTGGAACACCATGGCCACGTCGCGCTGGCGGGGCGAGACGTCGTTGACGACCCGGTCGCCGAAGCGCAGCGAACCGGACGTGATCGTCTCCAGTCCGGCCACCATCCGCAGCGCCGTGGTCTTGCCGCACCCGGATGGCCCGACCAGCACCACGAACTCGCCCGCGGCCACCTGCAGGTCGAGGCCGTCCACGGCCCGCACCCCGGTGGCGAACACCTTGGTCAGGCCCTCCATCGAAACCGCCGACCCAGGAACCGCCGAACCGGAACTCGCCGACCCAGGAACCGCCGACCCGGAAACCACCGACACACCAACCCCTCCGCATAAAGCAGGGACTCGAACGACCGACCTTCGATATGAAAATCAGACGCCCGCCACCAGAACAGCCTCAGTTGGCGATGCTGCCGAGCAGCATGCCGCCCTTCCAGTAACGCTGCAGCACCAGGAACAGCACGATCAGCGGCGCGATCGTGACCAGGCCACCCATGACCACCAGCGGGTACAGGTCGCTGTTCCCGCCGCTGCGTTCGGCCACCTGGGACCAGACGCCGATGCCGACGGTCAGCGGGTACAGGGAGTTCTTGGAGAAGATGATCAGCGGCAGGAAGTAGTTGTTCCACACCGCGACCACGCTCAGCAGCAGCACGGTCATCAGGCCCGGCACCATCAGCGGCAGCGCGACCTTGTAGAAGATCCGGAACTCGCCGGCCCCGTCGATCCGGGCCGCGTCGAGCAGTTCGCGCGGGACCGACAGGTCGATGTAGGTCCGCATCAGGTACACCCCGACCGGGCTGACCAGGCTCGGGAAGATCATTCCCCACGGCGAGTTGATCAGGTGGGCCTTGGCGTAGACCAGGTACAGCGGCAGCGTGATGGCGGCGATCGGCACCAGCAGGGCGCCCACGATGATGTAGAAGAACACCTGGGAGCCCCGGAACCGGAACCGGGCGAACCCGTACCCGGCCAGCCCGGCCAAGATGGTGGCGCCGCCCCCGCCGACCACCGCGTAGAGCACCGTGTTGCCGAACCACTGGAAGTACGTTCCGTTGCCGTCGACGTTCTGGAACAGCAGCGAGAAGTTGTGGAAGAACTGGAACGGCCGCGCGAACCAGAACCCGAACGAGGTGAAGATCCCGGTCTGGGACTTGGTCGAGTTGATGATGATCCAGACCACCGGGACCAGCGTGAAGATGGCGAACAGCACGCAGGCGGTGGTGATCAGGGGGACCGTGCCCTTGCGCAGCCCGTACAGCTGGACCGGGATCGTGGCGTCCTGCTCCTCCTGCCGCTCCCGCCGCCGCCGCTCCTTCCGCGACTCGGTCACACGCCGCCTCCGGAAGACCCCGGACAGCGCACTCATGCCAGCTCCCCACTCCGTCGGCGGAACAACAGCGAGCCCACCGAGATGACGATGATGACCAGGCCGAGCACCACGGCCATGGCCGCGCCCAGGTTGTACTGGGCGTTGGCGATCGAGGTGTTGTAGACGTCGACGACCGGGGTCCAGGTGTTGGTGATCGAGCCGCCCTGGTAGCTGAGGATCTCCGGCTCGACGAACAACTGCAGCGCGCCGATCGAGTTGAGGAAGATCAGCATGACGATGGCCGGGCGGACCATGGGCAGCTTGATCTTGACCACGATCTTCCACAGCGGGGTGTCGTCCAGGATCGCCGCTTCGACCACGTCGCGCGGCACCGACTTCAGCGCGGTGTACAAGATGATCGAGTTGTAGCCGGTCCACTCCCAGATCGCGATGAGGATGATCGCGGGCAGCAGCAGCCCGGAGGACAGGAAGTTGGTCCCGGTGAAGCCGAACACGTTGGCCAGGTGGGTGATCGGCCCGTAGGTCGGCTCCAGCAGGAACCCCCACATCAGCGCGGCCACCACCACCGGCACCGCGAACGGGATGAAGAAGATGGTGCGGAACACCCGCCCCCATCGAGCCACCCCCAGGTCGAAGACGGTGGCGAAGAAGAACGCGATGACCAGCATGACCGGGATCTGGATCGCGCCGAAGATCACCACCCGGGCGAACCCGCCCCAGAACGGGCCCGACGTGAGCACGGTGCTGTAGTTGCTGAACCCGGAGAACACCGTGCCGCCGATGATCCGGCTGGTGAACAGGCTCTCGTAGATCGCGTACAGCAGCGGCACCACCGTGAACAGGCCGAACACCACCATGAATGGGGTGATGAACCACAGGCCGCGCCGGTCCCGGCGGCGGGACCAGGCCGAGCCGCGGCCGTCCCGCCGCGGGACGGCGGCCCGGGGGGCCGCCTCCCGCGGCGTGCTGAGCGCAGTGTCACTCACGGGTCATCCGCCCGTGGTGACCGTGAACCCCTGCGCCTTGGCGTAGCTGACCTCCTGGCTCTGGAAGGTCTGGAACGCCTTTTGCAGGGTCTCCTTGCCCGACAGCACGGGCTGGAAGGTGGTCAGCGCCTGGTTCAGCGCCTCGGTCATGAACGGGGGCCACTGCACCGGCTGGATCTCGCCGGCCGCCGCGGTGAACACCTGGTTCGGCTCGGACGAGCCCGACACCGGGTACTTCAGGCTCTTGAACGACGGGTCGGCCAGCAGCGCCTTGTAGGTCGGGAACAGCTCCGACGGCGAGGTCTTGAGGATGGCCCACGCCTGCGGGCTGCCGGTCAGCCACTCCGAGAACTCGGCCGCCTGGGCCGGGTGGGCGCTCTGCTTGAACACCGGGTAGGTCGAGCCGCCCCAGTCCGCCGACACGCTCTGCCCGGCGCTCCACTGCGGCAGCTTGGCCGCGCGCCAGTCACCCGCGGTCTTCTTGGCGTCGGGCTGGAAGTACGACGGGGCCCAGGCCGAGTTGAGCGGGGACGACGCGGTCACGCCGTTGTCCAGATTCTGGTTGGGCAGCGGCGAGTTGTTGGCGTCGTTGACCGTGCTGATCACGTGCGAGCTGATCAGGTTCTGCCAGTAGCTGGCGAACTTCATCTCGTTGGCGCCGGTCCAGTTGATGCCGACCTTCGAGCCGCCCGAGTAGGTGTACGGGAAGGCGTTGTCCTGGGCCATGGCGGTCAGCAGCCACTGCAGGTCGGTGGCGGAGAAGTTGGCCAGGTACACCTTGGCGTTGGCCTTGTGCAGGGTGGCCGCCTCGGTGGCGAACTGGGCCCAGGTCGCGGGCGGGCTCAGGTGGTACTGGGCCATCAGCTTGGAGTTGTAGTAGAAGCCGGCCGGCCCCGCGTCGCTGGGCATCGCGTACACCGCCGACCCCTGGCTGACCTCCTGCCAGGCCCAGGACACGAAGTCGCTCTTGTACTTGTTGGCCCCGTACGGGCACCAGGTTGACGACGTCCTTCTGGATCTCGAACGACGGCAGTTCGTCGAACTCGATCTCGGCCACGTCCGGCGCGCCGCTGCCCGCCTTGAGCGCGTTGCTCAGCGGGGTGTACTCGTTCAGGCCCGCGCCCGGGTTCTCCAGGGTGACGCAGATGGACGGGTGGGACTTGTTGAACGCGGTGACCGCCCGGCTCATCCCGGGCACCCAGGCCCAGAAGGTGATCTTGGTGGCGCTGGAACTGCAGGACGCGCCGCCCGCCAGCACCGAGGCGCTCGGGCTGGCGGCGCTGCTCTTGGTGCTGGCCGGGGCGGCCCCGCCGCCACTGCTGCTACCGCCGCAGGCGGCCAGCAGGGTCACCGCGGCCAGGCCGGCCAGACCGGCCGTAACCTGCCCCTTGACCTGCCGTGTCATGGCCCGGCGGGGGCCACGTAGTCTGGATCTTGACAACATGATGGCTTGACTCCCTTGTCGCGGGTTGCCGGAGTGTTGTTGTAAGTCCGCCGCCTGGGCGTGCCAGGCCCAGGCGGCGCACGGGCTTTTCAGTTGTTGGCGGGCAGCCGGTTAGTCGATGGCCAGCGCCGCCTCCACGGTGGTGAACGACTGGGGCGGCAGCGTGATCGTCACGGTGCCGCCCTTGGCTCGCCTCCGAGCCCTCGTCGACCCGGGCTCCCTGCACCCCGGGCACCGCCGACGAAGAGCCAGGCGCCGTGCCGGGCGCCGCGGTGACGGTGTGCAGGTCGACGGGCCCGTCGAAGGCCCGGTCCCGGACCACGATCTCGGCCGTCTCGGCCTGGTCCGGGTTCCGGTTGACCAGGGTCAGCGCGATCCGGCCCCGGTCGGAGCTGACCGTGGCCGCCGCGTCCACCATCGGGAACGGGCCCAGGTCGGAGACCCGGTGCGGCCACCGGCCGGGATCGGAACCGGCCGGCAGGTCGACGGTGGGCCCGTCCGTGTACACGTCGACCGCGGTGTTCAGCGCCGCCTGGGCGTGCAGCAGGATGGGATACCAGATGGTCTGGGTCACCGCCGTCTCCGGGGTGGTGACGATGGGCGCGATCGCGTTGACCATCTGGGCCAGGTTGGCCATCCGCACCCAGTCACAGTTGCGGGTGAAGATGTTCAGGTAGGTGCCGACGGCCAGGGCGTCCGCGAAGTTGTAGCGCTCCTCCAGCGTGCCGTCGTCGGTGCGGAACCACACGTTCCACTCGTCGTAGGCGATGCGGGGCGGCTGCGCGATCTTCCTCACGTAGGCGGTGCGCTCGATCAGCGTGCGGGCGCAGGCGATGGCCCGCTCGGCCTGGTGCGGCGCGAGCACGTTGGTCCAGTAGTCGTCGGCCCCGGTGTAGATGTGCAGCGAGTGGTAGTCGACCAGCGGCGCCATCCCGTCGATGACCACCCGGTCCCAGTCGTTCCATCCGTTCATGCCGCAGCTGACCAGCTGGGCCTGGGGATCGAGCATCTTGATGGCCCGGGCCCACCGGGTCGCCTCGCGTACGTACTCTTCGGCCGACAGCGCCCCGACCTGCCAGTCGCCGTACATCTCGTTGCCCAGCCCCCAGTACCGGACCCGGTACGGGTCGCGGTGCCCGTTGGCCGCGCGCTGGTCGGACCAGCGGGTGCCGGCCTCCCGGTTGCAGTACTCCACCCAGTCCAGGGCTTCGGCCAGCGTGCCGGTGCCCATGTTCAGGCAGATGTACGGCTCGGTGCCCAGCTCGGCGCAGTAGGCCAGGAACTCGTCGGTGCCGAACCGGTTGGTCTCCTTGCCTTCCTTCCCGCCCCAGGCCAGCTCGGGCCGGGCCGGCCGCTCATCCTTGGGCCCGATGCCGTCCTTCCAGTGGTAGTTGGACACGAAGTTCCCGCCCGGCCAGCGCAGCACGCCCATGCGCAGCTCGCGCAGCAGGCCGAGCACGTCCTGCCGGAACCCGCGCTGGTCCGACCGGGGGGAGCCTTCCTCGTACAGACCGCCGTAGATGCACCGGCCCAGGTGCTCGACAAAGCCGCCGAAGACGTTCCGGTCCAGCTCGCCCACTGCCCGGGCCGGGTCAACCGCGATTCGGGTCACTGTCTCTCCTGTTCGCTCGCTGGGACTCCAACCCCCCGCAGGACTCGCGCACGATCAGCTCCACCGGCAGCAGCAGCGGCTTGTCCGGCACCGGATCGCCCGCGATCATCCGCAGCAACAGGTCGACCGCGCGCTCGCCGGTCTCGGCCAGGGGCACCCGCACCGTGCTCAGCGGCGGGGCCAGGAACTGGGCGAACGGGATGTCGTCGCAGCTGACCACGGCCACTCCGGCCGGGACCCGCCGCCCCGCCTCGTACAGCGCGGACAGCACCCCCATGGCCATCATGTCGCTGTGCACGAACAGCGCGGTGATCTCCGGCCGCCGCTCCAGCAGCGCCTTGGTGGCGGCCGCGGCCCCGGCCGGGGTCCAGTCGGCCTCGGCCACCAGCCCCTCGTCGGGCTCGATCCCGGCCTGCCGCAGCGCGTCCTCGTACCCGTGCAGCCGGCTCCGGGTCACCCGCCGCCGGAACAGCCCGGCCACCGTGCCGATGGCCTCGTGCCCCAGCCCGATCAGGTGCTCGGTCGCGATCCGCCCGGTGTCCCGGTGGTTCGAACCCACCAGCGGCAGCCCGCCACCCGGAATCGACTGCAGGCTGACCGTGGGCCCGTGCGCCCGCAGCAACTCGCCGACCTCCTCGTTCTCCTCCAGGTCGGGGGCGGCCGCGATGACCCCGTCGACCCGGCGTTCGATCAGCGTGCGCACGATGCTGGCCCCGTCGCCCCCGCCCGGGGCCAGGTGGCCGACCAGCACCGCGTGCCCGTGCCTGCGCGCGGCCTGCTCGGCCGCCACCGAAGCCAGCGTGATGGCCACATCGGTCGCGTCGCTGGCGATCAGTCCCAGGGTGGCGGTGGACCGCTGAACCAGGCTCCGCGCGATCGTGTTGGGCTGGTACCCGAGCCGCTCGGCGGCGGCCACGATCCGCGCCGCCGTCTCGGCCGACACCCGGACGTCCCCGCCGTTGAGCACCTTGCTGGCGGTCTGGAAGCTGACGCCGGCCGTGGCCGCCACTTCCTTGATCGACACGTACCGCCGCTGCGCCATGCACCCGCCTTCGGGCTCAGTCCACTCGGTCCCACCCTCATGGGCGAACGTTCGCCCACACGGTAAGCCGCCCCGATCCTCAAGGTCAAGATGCTGTATTCATCCCGTTATGCGCCGACTCAGCTTCGCGCCCCATTCCCCGAGTTTTCCTTAGCCGGGCTTAAGACCGCTTCCCCGCGTCCCCGCTCGCATCCCAGCCCGGCGACCGCCTCTCGCTCCCGCCCCCACCCCGAGTCCCCCGCCCGACGCGGCCATGACCCCCACCCTCTGCGTCCGCAGGCCCCGGCCCCCTACGTCCGGGAACCGCTCTCGGCCTCGCCGCTTAGAACGGGTTCGGGAACACTTTTGGGCAGCATGTGCAAAGAAGTGTTCCCGAACCCGCGGGTCGGTCAGCCTGGCTCAGCGACGTAGCGGGGACGGCGGCCGGGTGGGTTGAACCACATGGTGAAGGACCGCTTGAGCGACACGCTCGCCGCCGGGGCCTCGGCCACGATGTCGGCCACGGTCTCGGGGATGACGATGACCGCGAAGTACCGTTCGCCGGTGCGCTCATCGGTGTGGATCGGCCAGTCGGTCCGCTGCCCGTCGCGGTCGGCCGAGTAGAGCGCGGTGACGCTGTCGTGGGCCCGGCCGTAGATCACGCCCGGGGCGCCCGGCCCCGAAACCAGCAGGGAACCCTGGCTGACCAGGTTCCGCTCGTCCACCGTGACGTCCTGGATCGAGGCTGGGTGACCATCGTGCTCGACCGCGACGCAGTGGGCGCCCGCGCTGTCCACGTAACAGATCAGGCCGAACGTCTGGCCGGCCACGGTGTACTCGGCCAGCCGGGTGACCGGGGTCTCCGGCCGCCGGGAGCCGGGCGGCCGCACCACCGGCCCGGCCGGCCAGGCGAACTCCTGACCGGCCAGCACCGCCCCGAGACCCTCACGGTCCAGGCCGGCCGGCGACAGCATGGGGGAGAGGCCCCCGTCCCCGGCGACCTGGGGTCGGCGCGCCCGCAGCGCGTCACCCAGCCGAGCCCGGGCGATCTCGGCCCGGACCCTCGCCGCCCGGTACCGGAGCACTCCGGCCAGCACGTCCGGCATGCTCGACGTCTCGTTCTGCTCGCTCTGGTCGGCGGCATCGTCGGCCCGCTCGGCAAACGCGGCCAGGGCCGGCTCCAGTTCGCTGAACCGCTCCAGGGTGTAGCTGGTCAGCCCGGCCACGGTCTGGTCCCGGCAGGCCAGCCACAGGCCCAGGTCCTCGACCTCGGCCACGGTGGCTTCGTAGACGATGTGGTTGCCCGCCGCCGGGTCCATCAGGAAAATGTGCGCGATGGTCTCGCCCCAGGAGGCGTGCAGGATGTTGGTCGCCTGCCACTCGTCCACCTGCTGGCGCCCGGCCTCCTCGGTGGGCACGCGGTGTACCAGCGGCCCCGCGCCCAGGCTGGCGTCGGTCAGCCAGGTGTAGTACCCGTCCTGGTACTGGACCACGTAGTTCGTCCGATCGCCCCACTGCTGGCGGTGGACCGCGTGCGCCTCCGGCTCGATCGGTGGCGGCTGCACCGGCTCGGCCGGCGCTCCGGGCTGGCGCCGCACCGAGCGCCAGGCTTGCATGTACGGCTGGCCGGTCGCGGCTTGCTGCGCGCGGGCCGCCTTCTTCCTGGCTCGATCGGAAGTCATGGCGTGCGTCCCATCACGGCGCGAACCCCCACGCGGCCCGGCCGGCTGGATCGTCACGACCATGCGAAAGCCCGGCGCGAGTCGGAGACCCTTGTCCGTAAGCACCACAGTCGGCGTGGGCGAACGGCGGCTCGGAAGCGGGCCGGCGCAATGGCCGCTGCCCACATCCTAAACCGCTGCCGCCCGTTCGCTCTATCCCGTAACTCCGGCCGACCGGGCTCGCCCCAGCCCGTTGCTCCCGCCACCCGGTCTCCCGCTCGCCGGCTCCGCCGCCGGCACAACGGGGTCTCACCACCGGCCCCAGTCGGCTGACCATCCGCATCGATCGTCACATCAGCCCCACCAGCCCCGGCAGCCTGACAGCCTCGGTAGCCCCGCAGCCTCGGGACCGCCCTGTCGCTGGCTCCGATCAGACCTGGACGAACTCGATGCCGGCGATGTCGCAGAACACCTTCCAGTCGGCGGCGTGGTGGCCGAGGTTCATCACCTCGTGGTGCGGGCCGCCGTTGCGCAGCCAGCCGTTCAGGCACTGGCGCACCCCCGAAGCCGGCCGGAACTGGCCGTAGGGCATCTCCAGCGCCGGCAGCTCCTGCGAATCGAGGTTCTCGCCCTCGGCCACCACCATGCGGAAGCGCTCGCCTTCCAGCGACACCAGCGTGGCCAGCGTGGCCGGCCCGGGCTGCAACTGGAACAGGAACGTCGGGGGGTCGGCCAGCCGGCCGATGCCGAGCGGCCGCTTGATCAGCTTCACCGGCCGGTCGGACCGGGCCACCTTCCAGTTGCCCTCACCCATGTGGCTCTGCAGGATCGAGTCGGTCGGGAAGTCCATCGCGTACATCTCGGTGAAGTGGCCGTCGCCGATGAGCTGGTGCGCGGCGTAGACCATGCACGCGGCCAGCACGTCGCCCTCGGCGCCGTAGCCGTAGCCCTTGGCCATCAGGCTGGACGCGGCGGCCAGCGGCAGCCGCCGGAACCGGCCGTCTTCACCGATCGCGTCGAAGTGCGCGGTGTAGGCGCCGAAGCCGCCGTCGGTGAGGATCTTCTCCAGCGCGACCTGCATCCGGGCGTGGTCTTCGCGCTCCTCCTGGGACAGCCGCGGGTCGATCTCGAAGTGCTCGTCCTCGAACGAGATGACCTCGTTGACCTGGGCGTCGGTCACCTCGTCGATGCCGCGGACCAGGTCGCCGGGCGCGACCGCCAGGATCTCCGGGCCCAGCGAGCGGACCAGCGCGCTCTCGTCGACCCGGATGTCGCCCATGTCGTTCATGGCGTAGCCGAAGATCGCGGTCTTGAGCGACTTCCAGGCCGTGACCGCGGCCGCGGCCTGGGCCCAGCGGCCCACGTCGGCCTTGAAGCTCTCGCTCTTCCAGTCGTCGGTGAGCACGGCGAACCGCTTGCCCGCCCGGACCATGGCGTTGGCGGTGTCCTGCGCCCCGTGCACGCCCTGGTTGTAGGTCATGTCGTCCATGTTCCAGGCCGGGGTGACCGAGGGTTCCGGCTGGATGTTGGCCATCAGCACCGGCAGGTGGGTCTCGCTGAGCAGCCGGGCCACCCGCATGGCCGGCCCGTAGGTCAGCATCACGACCATGACCCCGTCCACCTCGGAGTCCTCGAACTCGCGCATGGCCCGCTCGGCGTCTTCGCGGTACTTGATCGCCTTGCTGGGGATGAACTCGCCCACGTCGGACAGGTGCTGGGCGACCTCGGCCGCGTAACCCTCCTGGCGCTGGGCGATGCCCGGGATGTCGTCGTCGTACAGGTCCTGCATGATGCCGAGGATGCCGATGCGCGGCCTGCGGTCAGCCATGAGTGTCTCCTTGGTCGTAACGGGACCTGGCCGCGGCCAGCCCCAAGATGTAGTCAGTCAGAGCGGCTCAGTGCTGGCCGTACTGCTCCTTGTAACGCTTGTGCAGCGCGTCCACCTGGTCCTGCGGCAGCGGCTGGGGCGAACCCATCAGCCGGGCCGCGTGCACGGTCCGGGCCACGTCCTCGCACATGATCGCGGCCTTGACCGCGTTCCGCGCCGACGGCCCGATGGTGAACACCCCGTGGCTCTGCATCAGCACGGCGGGGGAGCGGTGGTCGGTCAGGGTGGCCACCACTCCGCGGCCGATCTCGTCGCTGCCGATCAGCGCGAACGGCCCGACCGGGATCTCCCCGCCGAACTCGTCGGCCATGGCCGTGATCACGCACGGGATGGGCTCACCCAGCGCGGCCCACGCGGTGGCGTAGGTCGAGTGGGTGTGCACGACCCCGCCCACCGCGGGCATGTGCCGGTAGATGTAGCCGTGGGTGGCGGTGTCGCTGGACGGGCTGTAGCCGTCGCCGACGGTGTTCCCGTCGAAGTCGCAGACGACCATGGACTCCGGGGTGAGGTCGTCGTAGCTGATGCCGCTGGGCTTGATCACCATCAGGTCGGCCCCGGGTACCCGGGCTGACACGTTGCCCGACGTCCAGGCGACCAGCCCGTTGCGCGGCAGCTCGGCGTGCAGGTCGGACACGGCCACCCGCAACTCGGCCACCAGTTCGTCGGTGGACCGCCCGTCGCCAGTCAGGCTCATCAAGAATCTCCCGTGTTGTTGTCGAAGGCGCCGGACGTGGTGTCACCCTCGGTGTCGACGTCCGGGCCGGTGCCGAGAACCCGGTCCCGCAGCCCCCGCAGCCGGTGCAGCACCTCGTTGCCGCCGCGGCCGAAGTAGTCGTGCAGGAGCACGTACTCGGCGTAGAGCTCGTCGTAGACGGCCGAATTGTCAGGGTTCGGCGTGTAGACCTCCCGCCGCACCTTGCCCATGGCCTGGGCCGCCGTGGGCACGTCGGGGTAGGCGTCCGCCGCCACCGCGGCGTGGATCGCGGACCCCAGCGCCGGGCCCTGGTCGGATTCGATGACGCTCAGCGGGCGGCGCAGTACGTCCGAGTAGATCTGCATGAGCAGCTCGTTCTTGAGCAGGCCGCCCGCCGCGATGACCTCGGTGACCGCCACGCCCGACGACTCGAAGGACTCGACGATGACCCGGGTCCCGAACGCGGTCGACTCCAGCAGGGCCCGGTAGATCTCGTGCGGCCGGGTGGCCAGGGTCAGCCCGGCGATAACCCCCGACAGTCGGTGGTCGACCAGCACCGAGCGGTTGCCGCCCTCCCAGTCCAGCGCGACCAGCCCGTGCGCGCCTACCGGCAGGGCTCCGGCCTGCTCGGTGAGCAGGTCGTGCACGGAGATCCCGCGCAGTTCGGCTTCCTGCCGCAGCGGCGCGGGCACGGCCTGGTCGATGAACCAGCCGAAGATGTCGCCCACCGCCGACTGGCCGGCCTCGTAACCGAACTGGCCGGCGATGACGCCGCCGTCGACCACCCCGCACATGCCGGGGACCTCGGCCAGCCCGGCGCTGTTGATCACGTGGCAGGTGGAGGTGCCCATGATCAGCACCATCTGACCGGGCTCGACGGCTTGCGCGGCCGGCGCGGTCACGTGCGCGTCGACGTTGCCCACGGCCACCGCGATGCCTTCCGGCAGCCCGGTCCAGCCGGCCGCCTCGGCGGTCAGCGTGCCGGCCTTGGCCCCCAGGGCCGAGATCGGGTGGGTCAGCTTGTCGTCGGCGAAGCCGGCGAAGTCCGGGTTCAGCGCGGCCAGGAACTCCCGCGACGGGTAGTGACCGTCCTGCCAGATGCCCTTGTACCCGGCCGTGCAAGCGTTGCGGGTCTCGGCCCCGGTGAGCTGCCAGATGATCCAGTCCGCGGCTTCGATCCACCGCTCGGCCCGCTGGTACAGCTCCGGGTCTTCCTCGAGCAGCTGCAGTCCCTTGGCGTACTGCCACTCGGACGAGATCTTGCCCCCGTACCGGGCGATCCAGGGCTCCTTGCGCTCGTGGGCCAGCGCGTTGATCCGGTCCGCGTGCGGCTGGGCCGCGTGGTGTTTCCACAGCTTGGGGTAGGCATGCGGCCGACCCTCCAGCTCCGGCAGCAGGCACAGCGGCGTGCCGTCGGTGGTGGCGGGCAGCACGGTGCAGGCGGTGAAGTCGGTGGCGATGCCGATCACCGCGCCCGGGTCCACCCCCGCATCCTGGAGCGCGGCGGGCACGGCCGTCCTGAGCACGTCCAGGTAGTCGGCCGGGTCCTGGAGCGCCCAGTCCGGCGGTAGCGGTTCGCCGGTGGCGGCCAGTTCTCGCTCCATCACGCCGTGCCGGTACTCGTGGACCGCCGTTCCGAGTTCCGCCCCGTCGCTGACCCGGACCACCAGCGCGCGTCCCGACAACGTGCCGTAGTCCACGCCGACGACGAACCGCTCGTTGTTAGCGTTAACAACCATGGCCGCCTCCCACTCGGTGTTCCCTTCTCGTTTCCCGTTCCAGTGCCTCTTGAAGCGCCCGTCACCAACCCGCCGCCACGGGCCGCCCGGGGGACCGGCGACGCTCAGCCCGTCCTGCTCCACCAGGCCCGTCAACCAGAGATCTGGGGGCCTCGCCGGACCCGCCTGGCCCGGTTGCGCAAACCTTTTCTACGTCAGCTGACCTTCTCATACCGACCGGGCCGTGCAGAAGAGGCGCCCCGGGGTAGGCGCGATCATGGTCCAGCCTGGCGCAGCACGGCCCCGGCCGGGGGTGCGGCGCTGGCCCGGACCACGAACTCCGGCGCCACCCGCAGGTGGTCACCGGGGCCGCCACCGTGGGCGATCCGCTCGACCAGCGCGTCCAGCGCGCGCCGGCCCAGCTCACTGAAGTCCTGCCGCACCGTGGTCAGCGGGGGCAGGTAATAACCGGCCTCGGGTACGTCGTCGAAGCCCACCACGCTGACGTCCTCGGGAACCCGGCGCCCGGCCTCGCTCAGCGCCCGGATCAGCCCCAGCGCGATCACGTCGTTGCTGCAGAACACCGCGGTGACCTCGGGCCGGCGGGCCAGCTCCTGGCCGATCTCGTACCCGGACCGGGCCGACCAGTCGCCGGTGATGGGCTCCGGCTCGGGCGTGCCCGCCTCGCGGAGCGCGGCCCGCCAGCCGTCCGTGCGTTCCCGCGCGTCCAGCCAGCTGCTCGGCCCGGCCACGTGGTAGACGGTCTCGTGCCCCAGGTCCAGCAGGTACCGGGTCGCGGTACTGGCTCCGGCCGCGTTGTCCACCGCCACCGAAGTCAGCGGCGCGCGGGTGCCACAACCCACCGCAACCAGCGGCAGGTCGGGCGGCACGTGGCTGAGTGCGGCCACCGCCGAAGTCTGCGGTGCGATGACGATGATGCCCTCGACCGAGTGCCCGAGGAAGCGGTCCACGGTGTCCAGCATCGACCGCCGGTCCAGCGCGGGCAGGCTGGCGATGAGCACGAAGTAGCCGTGCTGGGCCGCCCGCTCGATCCCGTCGAGCATCATGGCCGGCCCGTACAGGGTGGAGTCGATGCTGATCACGCCGAGGGTGTGCGTGCGCCGGGTGACCAGCGCCCGGGCGGCCGCGTTGGGCCGGTAGGCGAGCTGCTGGATGGCCTCGAGCACCTTCTCGCGGGTGTGCGGGCGCACGTTCGGGTGGTTGTTGAGGACGCGGGAGACGGTCTGATGGGAGACCCCGGCCAGCTGGGCCACGTCCGCCATCACCGGTGGGCGTCCGCCCCCCGGGCGGCGGCCGATGGCCGTCGTTTTGCCCCGCGCCAGGGCGCCCGGGCCCAGCCGGCCCGGGTTACGCGGTGACGACGGCACCATGGCCTCCCTTTGACACCGGTAGCGCAGCGGAACCAGCCCACCGGCTCCCAGCCGCCAAGGCCGGAGACCGGGTGGTCCGCCCTGGCTTGCTGTCTGTCGCGGCGGAGCGGAAGCTCCCGAATTTCGCCTTCCCGCCGGGGGGCCGAAGTTCCCGGCTCCCGCCTCCCCGCCGAGGGGCCGAAGTCCTGGTAACTCTGGCTGCTCAGCCGCGGAGCCGAAGCTCGGTAAACTCCCGCCACTCAGCGGAGCCGAACTACTGGTGACTTTTGATGATGTTATCGCTCACATTTTCGGCTGGTCAAGCCCGATATCACCGCAAGTAGCGTATTAGTAACAAGCCAGACCTTAATGAAGCATATACGTGCTGGCCAAGGCGTTGTCTCAGCAACCCGCCCAAATGCCGTACGTTTTCCGATAGTTCGAAAATCGCACATCAAATCAAACTGTGTGTGCGGTTAGCCAGTGACTTTCAGTAATGAGACGAAGTCATGGCGAAACCCGTCGTCACCCCGTCGGCGCCAGAAGCTTTAGCGATCCTCACCCATGGACTTACGCAACCGCAGGTACGCCGCGCGGGCCGCGGCTTCGGCCTCCTGGATGGTGGCTTCGGCCTTACGCCCGGTCTCGCTGGCCCGGAACTCGCGGACCCGGTCCTGCGCCCGGCGTGCGGTGTCGCTGCCGCGCAGGTCGCGCAGGGTCTCCTCGGCCTTGCGGCCGGTGTCGCTGTCGCGGAGGTCGTGGAACGCCTCCTGCGCCTTGCGGCCGGCCTCGCCGCTACGCAGGTCGCGGTACATCTCCTCGGCCTTCTGGCCCGCATCGTTGCGGCGCAGGTCACCGAGGTCGGGTCGCGGCCGCCCGCCGCGGGCCCGGGGGTCGTCCGGCCCGGACCGGGCGCGCCAGCGCCAGACCGACCGGAACGAAGACATCAGGTCACGGAGCTGCCGTTCGAACTTCCCCATCGGGGCATCACTTCCCATCCCGTACCAGCAACTTACCTCTGCCCCGCAACCTCCAAACGTGCTCACAAGGGGCTGAGTGACGCAGCTTGATCAGGGTGACTGGAGTGCCTGGAGGCCCGCGACGATCACGTCCACCACCTGGCCCACGAACTGCTCGGTGAGGGGGAGGTGCCCGAGCAGCAGCCGGTGCTGGGCCGCGCCGAACATCAGGTCCAGGGCCACCTCACGGTCGGTGCCGGCCGGGATCTCACCCCGGGCGATGGCCCGGTCCAGCATGATCCGGTGCTGCTGGCGGAGTGGCTCGAGCACGCGCTCGCGGTAGCTGACGGCCAGGTCCTTGTCGTGCTGGATCTCGCCGATCAGGTCGGCCAGGATCCGGCCCACCTGGGTGCGGGTCACCGCGTGCACCCAGGCCCGGAGCGAGGCCCGTAGGTCACCGCGCAGGGATCCGGTGTCGGGCAGCGGCTGCTGATCCCGGAATTCGGCCAGGAAGGCGTCCAGCGCCAGTGCGCCCTTGGAAGACCAACGCCGGTAGATGGTGGCCTTCCCGACCCCGGCCCGGGACGCGACCTCCTCGATCGACATCCCCGCGATCCCGCGTTCAGCCAGCAGTTCCAGGGTCGCGGCCAGAATGGCCCGGTCCGCCTGCTCGCTGCGCGGCCGTCCCCGCTGCGGCGCCGCCCCCGTCGCTTTGGCGTCGCCGCCCGACCCCTCCGGCCCGCTCCCGGCCCGGGCGGCGGGGCTGTTACCGGCGGGCTCGCTCCCGGGCGGGGCGCCGGGGCCGGTACCGGTCGGCCCGATTCCAGCCGGGGCGCCGGCGCCGGGATCGGCCGGTCCGCCCATGCCCGCGCGGCCATCGGCCGACGGCCCATCAGTGTTCACTGGGTCACCTTCACCCATCTGGCGAGCCGGAATACCTGCTCCCTTGGTACCGTTCATGACAGAGGTATTCGAAACGAACCGTTCCGTATTTTTATTTCGAAGGACATCATGCCGCCGTCACGCATGCCGGGCCGGCCCAGCCGATCACAGTCGTCACGACCAGCCTCTCTGCATGCTCCCTCCGCCCGGAAGGTCCACCGCCGTTCCCGCGGCCATCGCGAGTCCGCCCACCCTTTCACGCTGCGCGTGCACCGCACCCAGGACACGCAACGTCCCGTGAGTGCGCCGGACACCCCCGCCGCCCCGCTCACCTCGGCAGTTCGCGAATCCCCGGGCGCCCCCGCCTCAGGAGCCCCTGCAGCCTCAGAAACCCCGGTAGCCCCGGAGGACCTGATAACCCCGGAAGCTTCAACCACCTCAAAAGCAACAGCCACCTCGAAAACCACAGCAGTCCCAGAAGCCTCGGCGACCTCAGAAACCGCAGCAGCCCCAAAGGTTGCTCGTGCCGCAACCGCCACCCCGGTCTCGGGGACGGCTCCGGAGCCTGACGGCCGGCGCCGCAAGATGATCCGCCTGGCCCTGATTCTGGTCGCGAGCTTCATGATGGTGCTCGACTTCTCGATCGTGAACGTGGCCCTGCCTTCCATCCAGCGCGAGTTGCACCTGTCCGCGTCGGCGGTCGACTGGGTGGTGACCGCGTACGCGATCGCGTTCGGCGGGCTGCTCATCCTCGGTGGCCGGGCCGCTGACCTGCTCGGCCGCCGTCGAATGTTCGTGGTCGGCCTGGTCGCGTTCTCGCTGGCCTCGCTGTCCGGTGGGCTGGCCCAGGACCCGGTGCTGCTGCTGGCCTCCCGGGTGATCCAGGGCGTCGGCGCGGCCGTGGTCCTGCCCGCGGCGCTGTCCCTGATCACCACCAGCTTCCCTGAGGGCCGTGAACGCACCCGGGCCCTCGGCCTCTACGGCGCCACCGCCTCGCTCGGCTTCGTGTCCGGGCAGGTGCTGGGGGGCGTCCTGGTCGAGTTGACCAGCTGGCGCGCGGTCTTCCTGGTCAACGTGCCGGTCGGGATCGTCGCCGCGCTGATCACGCCGCGGGTGCTCGGCCATTCGGCCAACCTGCGCGATGCCCGGAACGGGCGGCACCTGGATGTGCGCGGCGCCCTGCTGATCACCGCCGCGGTCGCGCTGGCCGTGTTCGCGGTGTCGGAAGGCAACGTGTTCGGCTGGGTGTCCCTGCCGGTGCTGGGCTCGGCCGCGGTGGCGGTCGCGGCCGCGCTGGGCTTCGTGCTGGCCGAGGCTCACCACCCCGAGCCGCTCATCCGCCTGGACGTGTTCCAGCACGCGGGCCTGCGCCGGGGGAGTGTCCTGGCCCTGCTGATGGGACTGTGGAACGGCGGCGAGATGCTCGTGCTCTCGCTGTACTTCCAGGAGGTGCTGCACGAGTCGCCGCTGATCACCGGGCTGGCCATCGCCCCGCAGGGCGTGGCCGGGTTCACGGCCGGCATCTACGGCAGCCAGTTGGCCGCGCGGTTCGGCGGGGTCCGCAAGATGCTCGCGGTGACCGCAGCGCTGGCCGCGACCGGCTTCCTGGTCCTGACCCAGCTGCCCGCCCACGGCTACAGCCCGCTCATGCTGGCCGTGATGCTGATCGGTTTCGGCACGGCCGGCACGGCGTTCGGCTCGATCGTCATCGCCAGCCGTGGGGTCCCCGACCGCGATCAGGGTCTGGTCGGTGGGATGATCAACACCAGCCGTCAGATCGGCGCGGCCATCGGGGCCGCGTTGCTGCCGGCGGTGGCGGTGGCTGTCGGCCACGGGGCCGGGGCTTCCGGCGACCGGGTCGCGATGCTGACCGGAGCGGTCGCCTCGGGGCTGGCCATGGTGCTCGCCTGGCGGGCCAGCCGGGTGGAGGACCCGGCCGTCAAGCCCGTCTGAGCCCGCGCCGGCCCGGCCCGTCGTCCGCCGCGGGCCGCGCAAGCACGGCGGGCAGGAGCAGGGTATGCCGACGACGCCGCGGGTCACCGTACTGGGCAGCATGAACATGGACATCTCGGTGTCCGTGCCGGAGCTGCCCCGGCCCGGGGCCACCGTGCTCGGTTCCGCGGCCCAGTTCGCGCCCGGCGGCAAGGGCGGCAACCAGGCCGTGGCCGCGGCCCGCCTCGGGGCCGAGGTGCGGATGGCCGGCTGCGTCGGAGAGGACGACTTCGGGGTCCGGTTGCTGGAGGCCCTCGACGCCGAGGCGGTCGACACCTCCGCCGTCCGGCAGGTTCCCGGGACCGCGTCGGGCCTGGCCCTGATCCCGGTCGACCCGTCCGGGGAGAACATGGTCACCGTGGCGGCCGGGGCCAACGAGACGGCCGGGGAGGAGGAGGTCCGGGCCGCCTTCGCCCACCCGGTCGACGTCCTCATCATCTCCGCCGAAATCCCGGCCCCGGCCATCACCGCCGCCCTGAGCCGGGCCCGCGAGGCCCATGAGTCCGGCCCGGACGGCACGGCCGCGCTCATCTGCCTGCTGAACCTAGCTCCGGTTCCGCCCCGGGTCGGCGACATGCTCGCCGCTGGTGTCGACTGGCTGGTGGTCAACGAGATCGAGGCCGCGGCCGTCCTGGGCCACCCGGTGTCGGGGCTGGCCGACGCGGCCGCGGCCACCGGAGACCTGCTGGCCGCCGGAGCCGCCCGCGCCGTGGTCACCGCGGGTGCGGCCGGAGCCGCCTACGCGGGCCCGGACGGGGCCGTCACTGTGCCCGGCTTCCCGGTGCGCGCGGTGGACTCGGTGGGCGCCGGCGACACCTTCGTCGGGGCGCTGGCCACCGCGATCGGGGCCGGGGCCGACCCGGAATCCGCCGTCCGCGCCGCCAGCGCCGCGGCCGCGGTCGCCACCACCCGGCGCGGCACCCAGGCCGCCATGCCCCACCCCACCGAGATCACCGCCCTCACCGGCGTCCCCTGGCCCCCATCACCCGAGGCCACCCCCGGCCCCGCCACCTGATCCCGCCCCCCGGCCCCGCCCAACACCGCTCCCTCGCCACTCGAAGGGGTGCAACGGTTCATCGATCATGAGCCCCACGACACCCAGCCCGGCCGCCCCGGCCAGCCTGTATCTGCGGCCTCGCCAACCTCCCGGCGCCTCACATTGCCCTGGGCTCCACACCCCCACACCCCCCGGCCGCAAGGCGGCGGCCGAACACGGAAAGTAACCGCTATCCCACCCCCAGTCAACCTATGGAAAACCTTTGCCATCACGCTTCAGTCCATTTGTTCACAATTTAGACGGCTAAAATTCACCTGACCTGCGCCTCTACTCATCGCCACGCCTGAGGCCGTCTGGTATAAGGCCACCTGCGGGTGATACCGTCCGCGACGTGGAGGCCCGCCCGCGCGATTTCGTTATTTCTGAACCCGGTAGTCAGCCGCTCACCGAGGTACGGGCGCAATTGTCGACGGCCTTTACCGTGACCGATGGCGACCGCCCGGCCCGACCGGCCCGGCGCATCTGGCTGGACACCTTCGACTGGCGCCTCTACCGGGCCGGTCTCACCCTCCAGCAGGTCACCGAGCGAAACGCGATTGACCTGGTGCTCACCACCACGGACGGCACCCAGCTCACCGCCGCCCTCAACCGCCCCACCAGCAACACCAGCCCCACCAGCAACACCAGCCCCACCGGCAACAACAGGCCCACCGGCAACAACAGGGCCGCCCGGACCCCCCGCTGGCCCGCCCGCCTCGAAGCCCTCCCCGCAGGCCCACTCAAAGATCGCCTGGCCAAGATCATCGCCAACCGGGCCCTGCTCCCGGTGGCCACCGCGACCGGCCAGACCAGCGAGCTGCGCCTGCTCAACCCGGACCAGAAGACGGTCGTCCGCCTGCACGTCGACACCCTCACCCAGCCCCCCGGCGCCCAGCCCCCTGGCACCCGGCCCGGCACCGACTCGCTCCCGGCCTGGCTCAGCGTCAGCGAGGTCCGCGGCTACCAGCCCGCCGCCCGCCGGGCCCGCCGCCTCCTGGCCACCACCAACGGGGTCACCGCCAGCCGCCAGACCCCCCTCGACGCCGTGCTCCAGGCGGCCGGCCGCGACTCCGCGAAATACAGCGGCAAGGTCGACCTCAAGCTGCGTCCGGCCATGCCCGGCCGGGAGGCGGTGTCGGTCCTGCTGCTCCAGCAGCTGGACACCCTGGAAGCCAACGTGGACGGCGTCCTCCACGACACCGACACCGAATTCCTGCACGACCTGCGCATCGCGGTCCGGCGCACCCGGTCCGCGCTCAAGCTGCTGGGCGACCAGCTGCCCGGCGAGCTGACCCTGCGTTTCGCCTCCGAATTCCGCTGGCTGGGCGACATCACCACCCCGCTGCGCGACCTCGATGTCCAGCTGGAAGAGCTGCCCGCGCGGGCGGCCGGGCTGGTGGCGGCCCAGCCCGCCGATCTGGAGCCGTTCCGGGTGTACCTGACCCGGCGCCGTACGGCCGCGCGCCGGGCCCTCAACCGGGGGCTGCGGTCGGACCGGTTCGCCACCGTGCTCGGGGACTGGCGCAAGGCCCTGCTGGTGCCCAAGGCCAACCGCCGCAGCCCGGCCAGCCCCCGGACCGGCCAGCTGGCCGCCGACCGTACCCGGCGCGCCTACAACAAGGTGATCAGAATCGGCGCGGCCATCACCGGCGACTCGCCCGCTGAAAGCCTGCATACCCTGCGCAAACGCGGCAAGGAGCTGCGCTACGTGCTCGAATTCTTCGCCAGCCTGCACGATCCGCAGGCCCAGCGGGCCATGGTCGGCGACCTCAAGCGGCTGCAGGACTGCCTGGGCGAGTTCCAGGACTGCGAGGTCCAGCGGTACGAGATCCAGTCGCTGGCCGCGGCCATGCTGGCCCGGCAGGCCGCCCCGGCCCCGACCCTGCTGGCCATGGGGGAGCTGGCGGGCCAGCTCGGGCTGCGGCAGCGGCAGGCCCGGGCCGAGTTCGCGGGCCGGTTCGCGGCGTTCGCGGGCAGCGCGGGCCGCGGCCGGCTGGACGCGCTGACCGCCACCCCCAGACGGCCCACCCCGGCCACGGTCGGGACCCGGGCATGAGGGTGTTCGCGACCTACAACATCAAGGGCGGCGTGGGCAAGACGACGGCCGCCGTCAACCTGGCTTACCTGGCCGCCCAGGATGGCCTGCGCACGCTGCTCTGGGACCTGGACCCGCAGGCCGCGGCCACCTACATGTTCCGCGTCCGGGCCCGGGTCAAGGGCGGCGGCAAGGCCCTCATCAAGGGCACCCGCACCCTGGACGGAGCGATCAAGGGCACCGACTTCGACGGCCTCGACCTGCTGCCCGGCGACTTCACCTACCGGAACATGGACCTGCTGCTGGACGACGCCAAGAAGCCGGTCCGCCAGCTGTCCCGGCTGCTCGAGCCGCTGGCCGGTGACTACGACGTGGTGTTCCTGGACTGCCCGCCCAGCGTGTCCCTGGTCTCGGAGAACGTGCTGCACGCGGCCGACCTGATCCTGGTCCCGCTGATCCCGGCCACCCTGTCCGTGCGCACGCTGGACCAGCTGACCGAGTTCGTGGCCGATTTCAGCGGCCCGCGGCCGGAGGTGCTGGCCTTCTTCTCCATGGTCGACCGGCGCAAGCGGCTGCACCGGGAGATCGCCGAGCAGCTGCCGGCCGAGCGCCAGGACGTCGCGGCCACCACGATCCCGGCCCTGGCCGTCGTCGAGCGGATGGCCGTGGAACGGGCCCCGGTGCCCGCGTTCGCCCCGCGCAGCCCGGCCACCCGTGCCTACCGCGACCTGTGGGCCGAGATCCAGAAGCTCGCCCCCGCCTGAGCCGCCCCCGCAACGAATCCCAGCAAACCCAGCAGCCCCGCCGGCCTCAGGACGCTGAGTCCGACTTGTTACATCCCAGTACGTTAAATCGTTGTTAAACGGACCGTACGTTCGGGTAGAACCGTGCCGCAGGGATCGTCCGGCGAGGCAGCGTGGCCACGCCGGCGCCCTGCGAGCGCGGACTCTTGGTTTCCGGGGCCTCCTAGGCGACCTGGAACGATCGCTTGGACAGCCCCAGCGAGTAGCCCTCGATCGCCGTGGTGACCGGCTGGTCGGGCTGTTCGGCCGCGCCCAGCGTGATGAACAGCGGGATGTAGTGATCCACGGTCGGGTGGGCGTACGGCATGCCCGGCGCCTCGGCCTGGTAGCGGGCCAGCGTCTCCACGTCGCCGCGGCCGAGCGCGTCGGCCGCCCAGGCGTCGAAGTCGGCCGACCACGACGGCACCGTGCCCTCGACGACCATCTCCCGGGTCAGGAACGGCAGCCCGTGGGTCATGAACCCGGACCCGATGACCAGCACGCCGTCCTCGCGCAGGGGCCGGAGCCGCCGCCCGATCTCCAGCAGCCGCCCCGGGTCGTGGGTGGGCAGGCTGAGCTGCAGCACGGGCACGTCACCCAGCGGGTACATCACCTTGAGCGGCACCCAGGCCCCGTGGTCGAGCCCGCGGCTGGGGTGCTCGTGCACCGGCTCCCGGTCCGGCAGCAGCGCGGTCACCCGCCGGGCCAGGTCGCCGGCGTCCGGCGTGCGGTAGGTCATCTGGTAGTACCGCGGATGGAATCCGCCGAAGTCGTACACCAGCGGCGTCCCGGCCCCCGCGGCCGACAGCATCATCGGCGCCGACTCCCAGTGCGCGCTGACGATCAGGATGGCCCGCGGCTTGGGCAGCGCCTGCGCCCACGTGAACAGCTCGCCGATCCAGGGCCCGTCGTCGAACAACGGCGGCGCCCCGTGGCTGAGGTAGAGCGCGGGCATGGGCCCGTCGTCCGGCGTCCACACCCGCTGGGCCTGGCTGACCAGCTCGGCGTCGCCCACGAACTGGTCGAACGCCCCGCCTGGCACCTCGGGAAACATTGGCGACCCCACGGCCGTCACCCCGTTCCTTTAACTTGAAGCTTCAACTAACAGTAGGAAGGAGTCCGCCCATCGTCAAGTTGCCCGATCGGGGGTGTGACATCTTCGGACCCGCTGACGGTTACCAATTCGTGATCATTTCCTGCCGACAGACCAACGAGTCCGCATACCTCCCGACTACTCCGCGTAGGCTAGCGTCATGATGGCCGCCGATCGTCCCGATCAGGGTCCCGCGCCCTCAGCGCCGCCGGCGGACGCCGATCCGCCGTGGCTGAACGACGACGAGCGCGACGCCTGGATACGCCTGGTTGGTGTGTTCATCAAGCTCCCGGCCGCGCTGGATGCGCAACTGCAGCGTGACGCCGGCCTCAGCCACTTCGAGTACATGGTGCTGTCCCGGCTGTCCGAGGCGTCCGACCAGACCCTGCGCATGAGCGACCTGGCCGTGCTGGCCAATGGATCGCTGTCCCGCCTGTCACACGTAGTGACCAGGCTCGAGCGACGCGGCTGGGTCCGGCGTGAGGCCTGCCCGGGTGACGGCCGGTACACCAACGCCGTGCTGACCGAGGAGGGCATGGCCAAGGTCGAAGCCACCGCCCCCGGTCACGTGGCCGCCGTCCGCGATCTGGTCATCGACGCGCTGCGTCCGGAGCAGGTCGAACAGCTGCGGGACATCTCCCAGGCCATCATGGGTCGCGTCATCCCCGGGGCCGAGTGGTACGGCCGGCTGCCGCACACCGGTGCGCCCAGCCCGCGCGCCCGCCGCCCGGCCTGAGGACGCGTTCGCCGCTGACCGTCTGATGGTCATTTCCCGATTTTCTTTAGTCGAAGGTCACTTATTCGAGTCGTCAGGCAGCCCTGACTGCCTTCCCGCCGGCCTTCCTGGGGCCGATGGCCGGATTGTCCCGCGGTCATTCAGCGAGCCAGTGAAATGACCTTCGATAAAAATCTGGGCCGTGATTCTGGCCGACCTCCCAGTGTGGTCGAACCGCAGGTCAGAAGGCGCTCAGCCGGCATTGTGGCGCCTGCCTGAATGGCCGTCAGGTGCGGCGGTGGGCAGTGGCCGGCGCCGGTCCACCGGCCAGCTGGCCGAGACGGGCCATTCGGCCGTCACCAATGGCGGCCACCGGCCGGGCGACGGACTGCTTTGGGGTGATCCATCCCGGTCTGTCCGGCCCGGAGGCCAGGTGGCCGGCCCGTGATCGCGACCGGCGGGGGCGGCCTGGTCACCGGCGACTTTGCCGTCGATTGACCCGAGGCTTGCTGTTTAGTGTCGTTTCCTCCGGGCATTCGGGGTGTGGCTCAACCCACCCGGGAGGTAATCATGTCAACCGGAGCCGTGATTGCCATCGTGGTTGTCATCGTCGTGGTGATTGCCGCAGTGGCGCTAGGTGCAATGGAAATGCGCAGACGCCGGCTGCGCCAGCAATTTGGCCCCGAGTACGACCGGGTCGTGTCCGAGACCGGGAACCGCCGTAAGGCCGAAGCGGAACTGTCCGCCCGCCAGCGGCGCGTGGCCAAGCTCGACATCCGGTCGCTGACCAGTGACGAGAGCGCCCGCTTCCAGGGCGAATGGAACGCCATTCAGGAACGGTTCGTCGACACTCCGACCGAGTCGGTGACCCAGGCCGCCACGCTGGTGACCACGGTCATGCGGACGCGCGGTTACCCCACCGACGACCACGACGAGGCCATGGACGCCCTGTCCGTGGATCACGCGCCGACGCTGACCCGGTACCGCGAGGCCCGGGCCATCAGCGAACGGGCCGGGTCCGGGGCCGCCACCACTGACGACCTGCGCAACGCCATGCTCAAGTACCGCGAGCTGTTCCACGAGCTGGTCGGCACGCCCGACGACACCGCCGCCAACCGCGGCGCGACCGAGACCAGCGACGCGACCGGGGCCACTCCGGACCCGGCCACCGCTCCGGCCGACGCGGCGCCGCCGACCGACTCCACGGCTCCCGTCGCCACCGAGACTCCGGTCGCGACCGAGCCTTCGCCCCCCGCGGAGACGCGGGCCACGGACGTCCCGGCGTCCACCAACGGGATTTCGGCTGACCAGGACGGCCCCGTCGGCACCGACGAAGCCGTCTCGCCTCAGCGTTCAACGAGAGGATGAGCTGATGCCGCGCGACCAGAAAACGACCACCGGGCAAGACCAGGCGACCAGCGACGACCCGCTGTTCCGTGAGCCGGATGACCAGCACGGCGATCGGCCGCTCGGTAGCCACGGGGACCCGCTCCGCGACCCGCTCGACACCGACGATGACCGGGTCGACACGCCCATCGGCGACGGGATCGCGACCGGCCGCCACTCCGGCGACGAGCCGTCCGACACCCCCGGCGAGTGGGTGGCTGGTAACCGCGGTCCGGGTTACGTCGCGGACCGGGACGGCTCGGTCGTGCCCGGTCAGCCCGGTGAGCCCGCGGTGGAACGCACCGACCCCGACGGCGACTCCGTGACCGGTGACACCGTGACTGGCGACTCCGTGACCGGCGACCGCGACCCGGTGACCGGTGACCCGGTCGCCAGCGGGGCCGGAGCCACCACGGACCCGGACACCCTGACGGACCCGGACGCCCCGGCCGTCACCGACACCGCTTCTGACCTGCGCACCACTCAGGACCCTGAAGTAGCCCCAGACTCAGCCTTCACCCGCGGCTCTGGCGCCCCGGCCGATCCGAACGCGCCGGCACCAGCCACCGGGGACGTGGGAGCAACCGCGGTCACCCCCGAGACCACCGCCGTCCCCGACGCGGCGGCCGACTCGACCGCCACGACGGCCACCACCCCAGCCACCACGACAACCTCTGAGCCAACGACCGGCGCTCCGGTGCCGGGCGCTCCCGGCACCGGCAGCACGACCGGCGTCCAGGCCGCCTCGGCCCCGCTGGTCAGCCACGGCGCGGAACTGCACGATGACTGGGCCCGGATCCAGTCGTCCTTCGTGGACGACCCCCGGGGCTCGGTGTCCCAGGCCGCCGATCTCGTCTCTCAGGTGACCAACTCGCTGGTCAGCGCGCTGCAGGAGCGTGAGCAGACGCTGCGCGGCTCCTGGGACAAGCAGAGCGATCAGGGCCCGGACACCGAGAACCTGCGCAACGCTCTGCGCGACTACCGGGCCTTCTTCGAGATGCTGACCAAGGTCTGAGTTCTCCCGACGATGCCTCGCCCCGGTCCCAGCCCGCCGGGGCGGGGCATCTTTCTGCCCTGGTCGTCCGTTGTGATCGTATGCTCCCCCCATGGCCGGCGCCCGGACCAGCAGTGGGCCGTGCCGGTACCGGGCGGTCACGGAAGTGGCGTCTCGTCCCGCTGCTGACCCTCGTCCTGCTGGCCGCGGGCTTCCTGGGCCTGGGCATCGCCGAAGCCTGGTCGGACGCACCGACCTTCGACGAGCCGGTCTACGTGTCGGCGGGCCTGGCCGGGATCCTGCATCACGACGTCACCCTCAACGACGAGCACCCGCCCCTGCCCAAGGCCCTGGCCGCGTTGCCGGTCCTGTTCACCCATCCGGTCATCCCGCCCGACGGCTCCTGGTCGGGCCATGACGAACAGGCCTACGCGGCCCGGTTCCTGGATGCCCAGCTCGCGGCCGGCGACGTGCGGCCGGTCACGTTCGCGTCCCGGCTGGTCCCACTGGCCGAGACCGTGGCCGTGGCCTTCGTGCTGTTCGCCCTGGCCATGGAGCTGTTCGGGTCGGCCCTGGCCGGGTTGCTGGCCGGGGCGCTGTGGCTGGCGTCGCCGTTCGTGCTCGGCATCGGGCACCTGGACGGCGTGGACATCCCGTTCGCCCTGGCCACCGCGTTGAGCTCCTGGGCCCTGGTGGGCTGGCTGCGGCGGCGGACCCGGCGGGCCCTGGGCTGGCTGGGGCTGGCCTTCGCCGCCGTGGCCGGCAGCCAGATCTCCGGGCTGGTGGTGGTGGCCTGCGGCCTGGCCGTGGTCCTGGTCGCCGAGACCCGCCGCCAGTGGCCGATCCGGGGCTGGCCCGCCCTGGGCCGGATCGCCGGGTCCGCTGCCCTGCCCTTGCTGATCGGCCTGGCCGGGTTGTGGCTCGGCTACCTGGTCCTCGACCCCGCCGTCATCCTCCACCCGGCCGTGGTCCTGCCGCGGCCGTACCTGGACGGTCTGCACTTCCTGGCCACCCAGGACACCCAGCCGGCCGCTGGTTTCGTGGCCGGTGTCGCTTACCAGGGCGGCCGCTGGTGGTTCTGGCCGGTCACCCTGGTCATCAAGTGGCCTCTGGCCAGCCTGCTGGTGCTCGTGGCCGGGCTGGTCGCCTGCTGCTGGCTGCCCCGGAGCAGCCGGCGCGCGGCCGTCTGGGGCGTGGGCCTGCCCGCGGCCGCGCTGGTCGCCTTCTACGTGGGCACCCCGCGCGACGTGGGGCTGCGCTACCTGCTGCCCACCCTGGCCCTGGCCGCCGCGCTGGCCGGGGCGCTGGTGCCCCTGGCGGCCCGCTGGCGCCCGGTGGCGCGGCGGACGGCCCAGGGCGCGGTGGCCGTGGCCGGCGCGCTCACCGTGGCCGCGACCGCCGCGTCGTTCCCGCAGTCACTGGCCTGGACGACCTGGCCGTTCCGGCCCGCCTACACCGCCGTGACCGACTCCAACGTCGACTGGGGCCAGGGCCTGTACGCGCTGAGCGCCTGGAGCGCGGCGCACCACCCGTACGTGCTGTACTTCGGCCCGCGCGGGGTGGACACCGCGGTCATCCCCGGGTCCCGGCCGCTGCCCGCCGGCCCGGCCCCGCGCGTGACCGGCTGGGTCGCCGTCTCGGTGACCGCCCTCAACAGCAGCAATCGGGCCGAGCTGAGCTGGCTGCGGCCCTGGTGCCCGGTGCGGGTGCTGGCCGGGTCGATCCTGCTCTACCGCTTCCGGGAGCCCCCGGGCGGGGTCGCGGCCGCGGGCTCGGCGGTGTCACCGCCGGTCTGCCCGGGCTCCTGGAGCTCGGTTCCGGCTTCGGTGTCAGGCCCGGGCCGGTAGCTGTCCGCCGACGTCCCCGGCCCCGGTTCGTCCGCGGCCACGACCCGTTCCTCGGCCCCGGTGCTGGCCGACAGGGCCCGCACGTGGGGCACGATCAGGTAGTTCATGACCAGCCAGGTGGCCACGGCCACCGCGATCCCGCCGAAGACGTCGATCGCGTAGTGCTGGCCCAGGAACACGACGCTGAAGAAGACGATGAAGCACCACGGCACTGTGAAGTACGCGGTCTTGCGGTTCACCTGCCACAGCGCCAGCGCGCCCAGCGTCGGGTAGGCCGCGTGCAGGGAGGGGAACGCGGCTACCGGGTCGGCGTCCAGCCGCTTGAAGTAGGGGCTGAGCGAGCTGGGCAGCGTCCGGTACACCAGGTCGTGCACGCCGGGCAGCGCGTGCCAGTCGTTGGCCAGCCACGGCGGTGCGGTCGGCACCAGCAGGAACACCACGAACGCCACGAACGACATGCCGAGCAGGGCCACCACGTAGCGCAGGAAGAACGTGCGGTTGATCAGCCACAGCACCAGCCCGATCAGCAGCGGGTACACGAAGTGGCAGAAGTAGACCACCGTGCAGGCGACGACCAGCCAGTGCAGGTCGCCGAAGTGCCGCTGCAGCACCTCATTGGGGGAGCGGCCGAGAAAAAACCACCGCTCGACGTCCACCATGGCCCAGACCTTGGGCTTGACGCCGAGCTTGGGGGCGATCCCGGCCAGCGCCTCGTAGCCCAGGAACAGCGCCACGAACGGCACGTAGTCGCGCAGGAAGGCCACGAACCGCCCGGTCAGCAGGGCCAGCGGCACCATGCACAGCAGCAGGTAGTCCGGTGACACCGAGATGCCGCGCCAGATCATCACCCCGGACACCAGGGCCAGGTAGGCGATCGACAACGCCACCAGTGGCCCCGGACGGCGAATCCGCCGCAGCCACGCCCGCTCCTCCGCCATCCCCGCCTCGGCTCCCGTTCATAAGCAGTTTATTTAAGTAACATCCAGACTTCTCCCAGAATCGAATGATCGTAGCGTCCGTTCACCGGTGCGGCATCCGAAATCTTGCCGTGCGTCACGTTCGCGTTACACGCCCGGTAACCACCGTTCTGCGCTTTCGCAGGCCACAGCGGTCTTGGTGGACCCGGGCTGATCGTGAAAATTCTTCCGATGGGCGTGATTCGTTACATATTCCGCCTCATCAGGCTCACCGGTCGCAGCCGGGCCGTGCGGTCGGGTCAGTTCGCGGCTCGCACCTGATGAGCCTGGACCGCCCGGGTACCGGCCCCGGCCGCGGAGCCACGCGGGCGGCCGGCCGCTCTGACCTGGCGCGGGCCAGCTGACATCGTGATCAAGTTGCTGGCCGGAAGATATTCCGTTATGCGCCGTCTGCCGTCACAGTATGTCCATGGCAAGCACGCAGACGCGGACCGGTGGTCTCGAAGTCCGCTCCATCGACTACGTGCCGCTGAACGAGCGGCACGGCAAGATCTGGCACCTCGGCCCGTTGTGGTTCATGTCGAACGCGCAGATCGCCACCCTGGCCGTCGGCCTGATCAGCATCAGCGAGGGCGCGTCCTGGTTCTGGTCGGTGGTGTCGATCGCGGTCGGCACGCTGGTCGGGACGCTGTTCATGGCGTTCCACTCGGCCCAGGGCCCGCAGCTGGGCCTGCCGCAGATGATCCAGTCGCGCCCGCAGTTCGGTTACCTGGGCGCGCTGCTGGTCTGGCTGTTCGCCTACGTCCAGTACGCCGGGTTCAACGTGTTCAACACGATCCTGGCCGGCAAGTCGATGAGCACGGTGGCGCACGGCCCGACCAAGCTCTGGGTGGTCATCGTCACCGTGGTGGCCCTGGTCGTGGCGCTGGTCGGCTACGACCTGATCCACCGGGCCGAGCAGTGGCTGACCTACGCGATGATCCTGATCTTCGGCATCTTCACGATCACGCTGTTCTTCATCCACTACCCGGCCGGGACGTTCAGCCCGGGCACGTTCCACGCCACCCCGTTCCTGGGCCAGTTCGGCGTGGTGGCCGGCTACCAGATCAGCTGGGCCATCTACGTGTCCGACTACTCGCGGTACATGCCGCCGGACGTGACCGTGCGCAAGACCTTCTACTGGACCTACTGGGGCTCGGCCATCGGCGGCGGCTGGATGATGATCGTCGGGGCCACGCTGGCCGCCTGGGCGGGCAAGAACTTCGACGGCACCGGCATCGCCGAGATCAACGCGGTCGGCAACCACGTGTTCGACGGGTTCGGCGAGCTGGTGCTGATCCTGGCCGCCCTGGGCCTGGTCTCGGTCACCGCGCTGAACATGTACGGCGGCTCGCTCACCTTGATCAGCGGGATCGACTCGTTCAAGAAGGTCCGGCCCACGATCAGCCTCCGCATCGTGACCGTCGGCCTGACCGCGGTGCTGTCGCTGATCGGCGCGCTGGCCGCGACCCAGAACTTCCTGGGTAACTTCAACAACTTCCTGCTGCTGATCCTGTACTTGTTCATCCCGTGGACGGCGGTCAACCTGGTCGACTACTACATCGTCCGCCGCGGCCACTACGCGATCGCGGAGATCTTCAACCCGCACGGCATGTACGGCCGCTGGGGCTGGCGCGGGATCGCGGCCTACGTCATCGGGTTCGCGGCCATGATCCCGTTCTTCGACGTCGGCACGCTGTTCGAGGGTGTGGCGGCCAAGGCCCTGGGCGGGGCCGACATCTCGTTCTTCATCGGGCTGCCCGTGGCCGGCCTGCTCTACTACTTCTTCACCCGGTCCGTCGACGTGGCCGCCGAGACCCGGGTGGCCGAGGCCGAGGCCGCCGAGCTCGAGGAGACCGCCGGCCAGCACCACCTGCCGGAGTCGGAGACCGGGCTGCCCGAGCCCGGGATGCCGTAGCCGGGTTCAGCCGTTGCGGCCGGGGGTGTCGTCGTCCACGGCGTACGCCCCCAGCCGCCGGCGTCGCGACCAGCGCCGGTAGGCCTTGACCGGGTGCACGAACCCGCGGAAGAACTCCGTGTCCACGGTGCTGAACATGGTGACCGGGAACCCCAGCACCCGCTGCGGCTCGGGCCGGTGGGCCCGCGCCTCCGGTCCTCGCGGCACGCCGAACACGCGGTTGCCTTCCCGGCCGTCACCCGGCATCCCGCCACCTCGCTTCTGCGGAGTCCCCTGGCCGAGAGCGTACCTCCGGCCGGCGGCCCGGGTGGCGTCCGGCGGCTCAGGCCCGCGCCCGGCACGTCCGCTTCCTGCGGCGTCAGCTCGCGGATCCGGCCACGGTGGCGCTGCGCTCTCCCCATGGCTTCCTGATCGCTCAGCTCCGCCCGGCCGAAGCCTTCGTCGATGACTTCGCGGTTGACCGCGCCGGGACCTGGGCCGATGACGGTGCCGAGCTGCTCCTGGCCGCCTGGTCCCGCGTCCGGGCCACCGGCGCGGGCGCCCTCCGGGTGGTGACCGCCCAGGCTGACCGGCCCAAGTCAGCGCTGCTGACCGGGCTGGGCCTGGACCTGGCCGAGCAGTGGTGGGTGCACGAGCTACCCGCCGCCCCCTCCAAAGCCGCGGGTCGCCACCTCGTTACCATGACCGGCCCCAGCCCGCCGTCCACCGATGCCCCTGCATCCGGTGACCGCCCGGCCTCGTCCGCCGAAAGCCGGGTGGCCAGCGGCGCACCCGATCCCGCTGCCCACCCAGCCCGGCCGGACCAGCCCGGGCCGATTGTCAGGTCCCGGCCTGCGGCCGCGGCCGGATCTGCTGCCGCGGCCGGACCTCCTGGCCGGTCCGAGTCTGCTGGCCGGCCCGAGTCTCCCGGGGTGCCTGGCTCGGCCCCGGTGGGGCGGTTCGAGCCGCCGCAGCGGATCGAGAGGCCCGGATTCTCCGGGCTGTTCGGGTCCGCGCCTCCGGTCTACGACCCGGGTGGCCCGGTCCTGCTGGCCGACCGGGTGGCGGCCGATACGGACCTGGCCGAGCTGACCGCCGAGGCGATCCGGCTCGGCGCGGTGCTGCTGGTCGTGCCGGCCGCCCCCGGCTCAGCCCGCGCTCGCGAGCTGGCCGGGTGCGGATGGCACGTGGCCTCGGACTGGTACCTGGGGCCGCCGTCGGCGACCAGCTAGCCCAGGCGAAGCCGACCTCGTAGCGGTGCAGCAGATTGCGGTCTGCTGCCAAATAACTTTCTGTGCAGCAGTTCAGGCGGAAGTGCCGTGGTCAGACCACGAGCTCGGCTTCAATACCCCGGAGCTGGTGCCGGGCCAAGGCCAGGTTCGCCTTCTGCCGGTCCAGGACCAGGTAGAGGAAAAGACCCTGCTCGTTGCGCGAGTTCCGCAGCAGCCGGATCAGGTGGTACTGCTTGTTCAGCGTGATCAGAATGTCTTCGATGGAGTCGTCCAGGCGAAGTGACTCCATTGTCCGCATTTTGGCCCGGATGACCTCTGTGTTTCCGGCGGCGGCAACGTCCAGGTCGAGATATTTCCCCCCACCGAGGTTGCCCAGGGACATGCCGCTGTCCCAGTCGACCAGCGAAACGCCGACAGCGCCGTCAATGGTCATGGCTTCCTTGAGAGCCGTCTCAATGTTCACGGAATCCGCCCTCCCAACTGTGCGTGTTTTGGCACCGTCACGGTAGCGAAGGTCCGCGTTAATCATCAATCAAAACGGCAAAAAGGGTTTTTAACTTTAAGTAGTTATTCAGATACTTTTAGTTATATCAGGGCCCTGAGCTGCGAACGGTCAGTGTGGTAGGACCATTTTTAACCGAGGACCAGCATTTACTATCCAAGAAGTAAGGTCGGCGCCTCAGATCACCTCATTACACTGGGCTTTCGGCGCACGGGCATTCGCCCGGCTGGTTGGCAAATGCCCAGTTTCGGCAAAATGAGCACTTTACGTTGAACAGGCAGTTTGGTGTGACGGACACAACTGTCTAGGCCTTGGCGGACGTTCGCGTTTCCTGAGAAACGTGCACTGGGGGATGTGATTTCGGCTGACCGAATCAGATGTTCTGGCCCGGCCGCAAGTTGCCGCCGTGCTGGAGAGCCTGGGACGAAAGCGCACGTCGGGCGTTCTCGAAGTGGACGGAAATCCGGCCGGTGCCATCTACCTTGATCATGGTCAGATCACTTTCGCGCGCGCGTCGTGGGTGCCGGATCTGACCGCCCGCCTCTGTGGCGTTCTTCAGCCCGCGCCCGAATTGCGTAATTTGCTGCGCGGTAGTGATCAAGCCGACCGTGATATCGGTGTCATGCTGGTTGAGCGCGGGTTTATGGCGCGGAATGAGCTGCAGTCCATTCTGCGTTCGGCGATGATCGACGCCCTGCTCGCGCTGACCACGCCGCTGGCGGGCGGATCGTCAGTTTCGGACATCAGGTTCGAAGCTCCCAGCGCCCACTGGGCCGCGGCCTTCGTCCGGCTCCCGCTCGAAACCGTCCAGTCGGAGGTCGCCCGCCGCGCCGAGCAGATGTCCCGCGCCGGTGTCGCCGACACCGTCCCCATCGCGCTGGCCGACTTCGACCGCGGCCCGGCCATCCTCACCCGCGACCAGTGGGCCATAGCCTGCCGCGTCAACGGCTCCCTGACCCCGCGCGACCTGGCCCGCCAGGCCGGTCTCCCGCTCTACGACACCATCACCGCCCTGGGCATCCTCCTCCGCCGCGGCCTGTGCACCCTGGCCACCCCGATCCCCCCGCCCCCGCGCCCCAGCACCCCGGACCGGGACTCCAGCCACACCCAGGACCCGCACCCCAGCGCGTCCCCGGACCGGCGCGGCAACCCCACGCCCGACCCGCGCCCGAGCGTGACCCTGATCCCGCCCCCAGGCGCGACCACCCCGTCCCCCCGCCAAGCCGAAACGCTCGCCTCGTCCGCACACCCCGCCGACCCGGCCACCCCGCCCCGACGCGGCCCCGACCCGGCCCCTCGGTCCGGGAGCCCGGCGATCCGGCTCCCGGATGCCGACCGCACGCTCGCCCGGCCCCCGAGCGAGAGCGCCCCCGGCCCAGCCGATGCGGTCGCCCGGGCTGTCGCCGGGCCGGGCGACACCCCACGGCCCCCCGCGCCTCGTGACCCGAGCCGCTCCGACCCCGCCGCTTCCAGGCCAGCTCAGGCCGGAGGCCCCGCCAGCGCCCGGATGCCCGCCACCGACCGGACCGGTACCCGATCGGGTCAGAACGTGGGTACCTACCCGGTTCCGGTCCCGGCCCCGGATTCGCGTGACTTCCCGAGGCAGCCCCCTGGCTGGACCAGCTATCGCCCGGACCTGGAGCCCGGTGGGTCTCCGGGCCCATCCGCTCGCCCGGCCGGCCCCAGTGCCCCCGCCGCGCATAACTTCCCGCCCCCACCCGGCCCCCGCTACCCGGGCGACGTCCGACCCGCGGGCGGAGCCAGGGCCGCACGTGGCGTGCCCTCCCCTTCCTGGGTGCCTTCCCCGGACGAGCTGCTGTCCCAGCCTGACACCGGGCCCCAGGCCAACCTGGCGGCCCCGCGCGACGTACCGGCCTGGGACGACGCCCCGCCCGTGCGGGACTCCGGCCCTTCGCGTCCGGCCCCGGACGGGGCCCGGGACGGCCTGACCTGGGGCGCTCACCGCGGCCCAGCTGAATCGCCCCCGCCGGGACCAGCCGATCGGCCCGAGCCGCCCGCGACCCGGAGCGCGCCCACCCCGACTCCACCGGCGCTCAAGCCCCGACCCCAGTTGACACAGGCGTCCCTCCGGCCCGGCGACAGCCCAGCTTCACCCCGATCGTCACTCCGACCCCGCTGGCCGCGCCGGAACTGGCGAGCCCTCCGCCGCCGGTCCCTGCCCCGGTAGCCGAAGAGCCGGTCCCCTCGGGGGTGGCGCCGACGGCCGTGGTCCCGCCCGCGCCCACGGACGTCCCGATCGTGCGTCCCTCGCGCCGGCTGCCCCCGGCGCACCCCGGCTACCGGCGGCCGCCCCAGCCCGAGTGGTCGACGGCGGCTCCGCCGGTTCCTTCCGCCGTGCTGGCCGCCCCGGCCGCCGCGAACTCCGGCCCGGCGGCGCGCTCGCCGGACCCGGACGATCCGGCCAGCGCATGGCGACCACTGCTGCCCCGGCGGGAGCCCGGTGCCGGCCTGGTCCAGCCACCCCGGAACGCGACCGCGACCATGCCCATCCCCGCCGGTGACTGGCGCAGCCCGGAACCGGCCGAAGCCGCCGAATCCGAGGCCTTCGCCTCCACCGGCCCTGACCTGCTCCGCCGCGTCCTCGACGGCCTCCGCCGCCTCACCTGAACCGACCGCCCCAAGCCAACGAATCCGCTGGAGTCCACCCCGCCCGGCAGTAACCCATTCGCCGCGCAACCGCCCCGCCCGCCACGCCGCCCGGGCCCCGCACCACACACACCAGCCCACCACCCGTGGCCCATGAGCCGCGCGACGTCCCAGCAGGATGGCGGCTAATTGCGGTCAGTTTGTGGTGCTGCGGCGGGCGGGCAGAGTCGGGGGCGTTTCCGGTGCTGGCTCGGGTGACCCCGCTGCCTGGCGGCTGGGGGACCCGGCGGTCCGGACGGTGGCGGGAGCGGCCCAGGTGCCGAACTCGGTCGAATACTTGGTGATGCGGTCGATGACGTCGCGGGCCTGGTACTGGAGCATGCCCACGTTGAGGCGCGGCGTGCCGATGACCGCGACGATGGCGCTGGGGCCGGCCGCGTAGACGGCCAGGTAGCCTTCGGTGCCGCGGGTGACGGTCTCGCGGAACTGGCCGCGGCCGGTGGACAGGGTCATGCGGCTGCCCAGGGCCAGGCTGGTGGCGACCAGCGCGGCGATCTGGGTCGGTTCCATGCCGGCCAGGTCGTGGGCGATCAGCAGGCCGTCGCTGGTGGCGGTCAGGCTGCCGTGGACGCCGGTCACGTTCTCCCGGATCCGCTGGAGCTGGCGGCGGACCCGTTCCTCCACCGGCGGCTTGGACCTGCGGTCCGCGGGCATCACGCGTCCGGCCCTGACCCGCCGCGGGGAGCAAGGTCATCTGCTGACATGCTGCTGCCTTTCTCGGGGGATACGGCGCGAACGAACGACATCGTGGCCGGGCCATATTCGGGATCCCGGCCGTTGCGGTGCCCGCGCTGGCCGGCCGACGACAACAGCCGCAGGGCCAGCAGCCGGTAGATCTCCAGCGTGGTGCCGAACACACTGCGACCGAGTTCCCACGCCAGCGAGCGCGGCGTGGACCCGTCCCGGACCCGGATAAGCAGCGCCCACTGCAGCGTCGACACCCGGATGTCGGGAGTTCGCAGCTGCGGGATCCGCGCCACCGTGCTGTCGGCGGTGACCACCGGTGCCAGCTGGGCGAGGATCCGCCGCCGCCGGGCCACCTCGGCCAGCAGCTTTTCGACGCCGAGGCCGGGAGCCGTATCGCTGACCGGGCTCCGGGCCGATCGGAACTTCGTGAAGCGGGACTCGGTGATCAGCAGTTCGGCCGTGGCGTCGACGGTCGGCTCGGCCATGGCCAGCGCGGCGGCCAGCCGGGTGTACGGGGTCTCGCCGCCGGCCGTGCCGTCCGGAGGCCCCGGAGTGCGGGTCGATCGGGCGAAGATGATCTCCCCGTCCCGGAAGTAGATGGCACCGTCGCCCGCGCCGCTGAACGGCAGCACGCCGGTGCTGCCGGCCGCGGCCAGTTTGTGGAAACGGGCCGCCAGCAGACCGTCGTAATCGTCGGCCGCCTTTCCGGGCCATACCGAGGCGGTCAGCTGGCGGGCAAGGGAAAACTTGGGCAACTGGCTCATGAGGCGAAGTTCGTGCAGAAGGATCGGATCTCACGCCGGGCCATGGCCAGATTGGTACGCGCCCGATCCAGGACGACCAGGAGAAGAATGCGGGCCTCGGGGTCGGGGCTTACCGGATAAATGACGTGGAAATGGTCGCTGAAAGTCACCATGACGTCTTCCAGGCCCTCGTTCATCGCGAGCTGGCCCGCCAGCAAGGACAGCACGTGCGCAATGTCGGCCGCGCCCGCCGCGGCCGTGGGCATGCTGATCTCGCCCTGGTTCTGCCGCGAGGCCAGCACCATGCCCGTGGACGCATCGACCAGGCAGGCCAGGACGAAACCGTCAATCTGCGTGACCGGAGCGAGCAGCGTGTCGGCCTCAGACAAGATCACGATGCATCCTTCCTGGCGCGGCCGTCCTGCTTCCCGTCTCCGGGTCGCGTGGGGACGGCGGAAAGCCCGTCATCGGCCGCGGGCGAGCATTTGCACGGAAACATGGTAAGACCGTCATCACCCTGCCCGTCGGCATAGCGAGGAATAACGCAAGAATGATTATTTTGTCCACGGGCATTGCGTTTCTGGCCTGTCCGATATGACAACGAAAGTAACTTTTGCCTGTCACCGGGGAAATCCCGGTTCACGCTAATCTGGCCCACTCGTATTCGCTGGTCAGCGCATCGCGGTCGGCGCTGGGGGATAATCGGTGGCATGGGGGAGGAGTCAAGCGAGCGGGCCGACCTGGAGCAGGTCATCCTGAAGCTGCTGCGCCAGCGCAAGGCCGGCGCTTCGATCTGCCCGTCTGACGCGGCGCGGGCGGCCCGGCCGCAGAGCTGGCGCCCGCTCATGGATGACGTGCGCGCGGCCGCGGCCCGGCTGGCCGATCGGGGCGAGGTGGAGGTCACCCAGCGCGGGCAGCGGGTGGACGCCGGAACCGCCCGTGGGCCCATCCGCATCCGCCTCCGGGACTGACCGGCGACGGGCTGACGGGCCGACGTGCTGGCTGATCCGATCCCGGCTGCGTAAACTGGGCGGTGGCCGCCACGTCGGCCCGATCCGCGTTCCGCCGGCCCGGCGCCGGAGGGGCATCCGTGGACAAGAGCGGCTCAGCCCTCACGTGATCTTGTCATCGCTGGTTCCGTCGTGATCTCTTCATGGTGGCCAGGCGCCGGGGCGGGTCACCGGAATGAGGCACGATGCCGCACGACAAGATCAGGTCGGCCGCCCGGGCGCGCATGGCGCAGACCGGCGAGCCCTACGCCGCCGCCCGCCGCGCCGTGCTGGGCCAGCACCAGGACGCCGCGGGCCGGTCCGGCGACCAGCCGCCCCAGCCGCCCGAGCCGCGGCTGTTTCTCATCCGCTACCGCCAGGCGGGCCTGGACCGGCCGACGGCCTGGTTCGACACCCTGCTCGGCTCGGGACCGGGCCGTTCGGGGGTGCTGGTGGGAGCGGACCAGCTTCGCGTCCGGATGGGGGATTTCCGGCTGACCGTGCCGCGTTCTCAGGTGCGCTCGGTGGCGCGCTCGGACGCGGACCTGCACGGCACCACCGGCATCCACATCGGCCACGGCCGGCTGCTGGTCAACGGCGGACCGGACGGCCTGGTCGAGCTGACCCTGGACCCGCCCCTGCGCACCGGGCGCGGGCTCAGCACGTTGTTCACCCGGGCCCGGGTCGACCGGCTGGTCCTCAGCCTCGACGATCCCGAAGGCTTCGTGGCCGAGCTGACCGCCAGCTCGGGTAGCTGATGCACGGCCACGGCGAGAACGCGCGGTAGGGCCAAAAAATCAGCTGCGTCATTTCGGTGGCCGGGTCAAGATATGCCATGCCCGAGGACCGGAACCTGACCGCCATGCGCACCTACTACGAGCGCGGCGAGGAGGAGACGCGGCTGGCCGTCAGCGCGGCCGGTCTGCTCGAGTTCGAGCGGACCAAGGAGATCGTGCTGCGCCACCTGCCGTCCCCGCCCGCGGTGGTGGCGGACATTGGCGGCGGACCCGGCCGCTACACGCACTGGCTGGCTGACCTGGGCTATCAGGTGATGCACCGGGACTTGATGCCGCTGCACGTGGCCCAGCTCCAGCAGCTCCAGCAGGCCCGCGGGGCCGGCGGCCGCGTCGACTCCGCGGTGGCCGACGCCCGGGACCTCGACCTGGCCGACGGCAGCGTGGACGCGGTGCTGTTGCTCGGCCCGCTGTATCACCTGGTCCAGCGGCGGGACCGGCTGGCCGCGCTGGCCGAAGCCCAGCGGATCGCCCGGCCCGGGGCGCCGGTGTTCGCGGCCGCGATCACCCGCTGGGCCACCCGCATGGACGGCGTGCTGCGGCAGCGTATCTACCAGCGGATTCCGGGGGTGGAGGCGATGATGGGGCCGCTGGAGCGGTCCGGGCGGATGCCACCGCTCCATCCCGGGTCGTTCACCGGCTACGCGCACCGCCCCAACCAGTTCCGCGCCGAACTGATCGCCAGCGGCCTGCACCTCACCGACCTGGTCGGGGTCGAAGGGCCGCCCTACCTGCTCGGCGACCTCAGCGAACGGCTGGCCGACCCGGAAGATCGCCGGGTGGTCATGGACACCGCGCGGGCCCTGGAGC
The DNA here is from genome assembly GCA_963828445.1 of uncultured Actinomycetes bacterium. GTDB lineage: Bacteria > Actinomycetota > Actinomycetes > Streptosporangiales > Streptosporangiaceae > Bog-532. The sequence continues at coordinate 136,856 of CAWHFP010000003.1, read as the reverse complement.
GGGTGCCCGAACTGCTCGGGATCGGCCCCCACCTGCTGGCCACCGCCCATGCCTGAGCGTGAGCTGATCCGGGTGTCGGCCCCGGCCGACGAGCCCGCCGTTGCCGACCTCGTGACCGCCGCCTTCGGCGACGAGCACGGCCCGGTGGTGGCCCGGCTGGTGGACGCGCTGCGGGCCAGCCCGGCCTGGGATCCGGCCCTGTCCTTGGTGGCCGAGTCCACGCCGGCCGGCGGCGGCCCGGCCCAGCTCACCGGCTACGTACTGCTGACCAGGAACCTGCTCGACGCGCCCCGCCGCCTGGTCGACGTGCTGGTGCTCAGCCCGCTGGCGGTGCGGCCCGGGCACCAGGGCCGCGGCGTCGGCTCCCGGCTGGTGCGGCACGCGCTGGCCGTGGCCGAGGCCCGGCCGGAGCCGCTGGTGTTCCTGGAGGGCTCGCCGGACCTCTACCCACGGTTCGGCTTCGGGCCGGGCCGGGACCGGGGGTTTCGGCGGCCTTCCCTGCGCATTCCCGAGCCGGCCTTCATGGTCCGGCCGCTGCCCGGCTACGAGCCCTGGATGACCGGCACCCTGGTCTACGCCGACCCGTTCTGGCGCCTGGACTGCGTCGGCGTGCGCGACCCCGCTGCCCTGGCGACACCGGAGGCCGATTGACTCAGGCCCTCCGGACCGTGCAGTTGTAGCAGCCGTAACCGACGTTGCGCAGGTGGACCAGGGCCACTCCGGATCGCCCCAGCAGTTCCTCGATCACACCCAGCGCCTGATCACCGTCTTGGGCCAGCACCCCGTCGGCGATCCGGCCCTGGTGGTCATAGGCCCGGACGACCTGAGGCCGGTACTTCAGCTCGGGCGGATACTGGTCCGCGGTGGTGTAGCCCGGGCACGGTTCCGGATGGATGAACACCGGGCCGCGCTCCGCGTAGGCCCCGCTGGTGCCCGGGGGCGTGTAGGCGATGAGCAGTACCCGCTCGCCGGGCCTGGTCTCGCGCAGACAGCACCGGAGCGGGTTGCCGCCGTCCGGGTCCTGCTCGACGGCCAGCCGGTTACCGGCCTCGTCGGTGGCGGCCGCGCGCACCGCCGCCAGTTCGTCAGCCGGGATCGGCTCGAACACCAGAGTCTGTGTTGCGGTCTCCATACCCCCAGCCTGCCGGGCGGGGCCGACCAGCGCTGGCGGTCATCGGACGTGACGTTTCCATGGGCGCGTCCATCGGCGCGCCCCTAGGGTGTGCACTCATGGAGACCTGGGGCGCCGCGCGGTACGGCGATCCATGCCGGGAGTGCGGCTTCGGCTTCGGCCTGACTCCGGATCAGGCGGTGGCCGCGGTCCGCGCCGTACCCGTCGCCTTCGCCGAACGGCTGGCCGGCGCGACCGGCCGGGAACAACTGCCCGGCCTGAGCTGGAACACCGCCGCCTACACCAGCCACGTCACCGACAACCTGCGCGTCTGGGCCGGCGCCCTGGCCGGTGGCTTCCTGGCCGACGACCTCGATCTCCCCGGCTACGACCCGGACCAGTTGGCCCAGGCCCGCCGCTACAACGAACTGTCGCTGGCCGGCGCCCTGTGGTCGCTGCGCTGGGCCGTCGACGCCTGGGTCCAGATCGTCCCCGCCGCCCTGGCCGGCCAGATCGTGCTGCAGCACGCCACTCGCGGCCGCCAGCGCGCCGAGGACATCGCCTCCTCTCCGCGCCCAGTAGCCCCCCGGCGAGGAGGCCAGGGACTACAGGCTGGCCAGAACCTCGGTGACGTAGGCGGCCATGGCGGCTGGGAGGTCGGTGGGGTACTTCTCGGCGGCGGCCGCACTGACCTGGGTCAAGATGGTGGCGCTGGCCCGGGCGGCCGCCAGCAGGGCCGCGGGGTCGAGGGTGGCCACGGTGGCTTCGATGCCGGGCGGCAGGTGCTCCGGGTCCTGGTCGAGCACCTGGGACAGGCCGTGCCAGGGATAGATCGCGCCGGTGGCCGCGGCCCACAGGGCCCAGATCTGGTCGCGGGCCTCACCCAGCCGGGCCTGCGCCTCCCACCGCGAGCCGCGCCGGAGGTATTTGGCCAGGTCGATCAGGGCACACCAGCCGAAGAAGGCCCACTCCCGGACCTGCTCGCCCGTGGCCACCAGGGCCGAGGGGTTCTCGTCGCCGGCCGCCAGCACCTCGGCGGTCAGCGCACCGTCGGCCTGGTAGACGGCCAGGAAGTCGGGGGCGGCGTCGCCGCGCCGGATCTCGGCTTCGGCGACCACGGCCAGGTCGAGCTGGGGGCCGTCGGCGAACTGGGCGAACACCCGCCGTGCGAACCGGTCGCCCCGGCTGATCGAGTGCCGCAGCACGTCCACCACCGGGCCCAGCTTCGGCAGCTCGGCCACCACGGCGGCTTCGGCCGCCAGCACCTCGGCCGCGCCGGCCCGCCCGCGCTCGGCGGCGATCCCCAGGGCGGCGTCGATGTCGGACAGCGCGTCACCCGCGCCCCGGCCCAATGAGCAGCCCACGTTGAGCGACGTCACCCCGGCCGCGGCCGCCGAAAACTCCAGCAGCCCGGCCAGCACGCGCCGTTGCCCAGCCAATTCAGCAGGCAGCGAGTCCACCCACGCCATGCCGCCGACGGGTGCCGCAGAAGTCATCCGCCCAGGCTAGCCCGGCCGCCCGGCCGGAGGATCGTCTTGACCTGGAGCAACTCCGCCTCACCGACCAGGAGCAGGCCAGCTGACCGGGCAGGAACCAGCTGGCTAGCCGCCCAGTTGCAGGCGTTTCATCAGATCATCGAAGGTCACACCGTAGGTCTCGACGATCTCCACCTGCCCGTCGTGGAGGGCGAAGACGGCGTGGTCGGTGTACACCCGGCTGACGCAGCCCACCCCGGTCAGCGGGTACGTGCAGGCCGAGACCAGTTTCGGGCTGCCGTCCCGGGCGAACAGGCTCATCATCACGTAGACGTCGCGGGCCCCGATGGCCAGGTCCATGGCCCCGCCGACGGCCGGGATGGCGCCGGGTTCGCCGGTGCTCCAGTTGGCCAGGTCACCCCCGGCCGACACCTGGAACGCGCCCAGCACGCAGACGTCGAGGTGGCCGCCGCGCATCATCGCGAACGAATCGGCGTGATGAAAGTAGCTGCACCCCAGCGTCTCGGTGACCGGCACCTTGCCCGCGTTGATCAGGTCGGGGTCGATCTCGTCGTCGTGCGCGGCCCGGCCCATGCCGAGCATCCCGTTCTCGGTGTGCAGGATGATGCCACGGTCCGCGGGCAGGTAGTCGGCCACCGTGGTGGGCTGGCCGATGCCGAGGTTGACGTAGGCGCCGGGCGGGATGTCGGCCGCCACCCGGGCCGCGATCTCGCGCCGGTCCAGCGGCTCCCGATCCAGGTTCTCCACGCTCACGCGGGCACCCCCACCGGCAGAGCCACCACCCGGTCCACGAAGATGCCGGGGGTCACCACCGCTTCCGGATCAAGCTGGCCGGCGTCGACGACCTCGTCCACCTGCACCACGGTCAGCGCGGCCGCGGTCGCCATGACCGGCCCGAAGTTGCGGGCCGTCTTGCGGTAGACCAGGTTGCCGAGGGTGTCGGCCTGGTGCGCCTTGACCAGTGCGACGTCGCCCTGGATGGGGTATTCGAGCAGGTACTCGCGACCGTCGATGACCCGGTGCTCCTTGCCCTCGGCCAGCGGGGTGCCGACCCCGGTCGGGCAGTAGAACGCGCCGATGCCGGCGCCGGCCGCCCGCATCCGCTCGGCCAGGTTGCCCTGGGGGACCAGCTCGAGCTCGATCCGGCCCGACCGGTACAGCTCGTCGAACACCCAGCTGTCGGACTGCCGCGGGAACGAGCAGATGATCTTGCGGACCTGCCCGGTGGCCAGCAGCGCGGCCAGGCCGGTGTCGCCGTTGCCGGCGTTGTTGTTGACCACGGTCAGATCGCGCGCCCCGGACCGGCGCAACGCGTCGATCAGCTCGATCGGCTGCCCGGCGCTGCCGAACCCGCCGATGAGGACGGTCGCGCCGTCCCGGATGCCCGCCACCGCCGCATCGGTGTCGGGCACGATCGCCGCCGCGCTCATTGCGCGGCTGCGATGTCCGACGGGTGCTGGGACAGCGGGGTGACCTCGATGGTCATGTACGGGAACAGCGGCAGGTTCCACAAGATGTCGTGCAGCTCCTCGTGGCTGTCCACGTCGAAGATGCTCAGGTTGGCGAACTGGCCGACCAGCCGCCAGATGTGCGGCCACTTGCCCGCCCGCTGCAGGTCGTGGCTGTAGGCCTTCTCCCGGGCCAGGATGTCGGCGCGGACGTCGGGGTCCAGGTCGGGTGGGAGGTCGACGTCCATCGTCACCGCGAAGAGCATGGCGGGTACGGCTCCTTTCCAGCACGTCCGGCAACGGCAGGCCCGGCACACCCACGGGCATGCCGGGCTCAGACAACCCTAATCAGGCCGGGTCGAGCACGTAGTCATACTCCACGTCGACGCCGTGGCCGTCAGCCGCGGGCTTCGGGTCCAGCATCAGTTCCGGCTTGACCGCCGAGGCGATGTCGTCATCGCCCCGCGGGTCGCCGGGGAAGTACAGCTGCGTCGTGATCAGCTGGTACCCCGGGGCCGACACTTTCATGTGCAAATGTGCCGGTCGCCACGCGTGCCAGTGGGCCGCCCGGATCAGCGCGCCGGTCGCCCCGTCGGTCGGGATCTGGTACGGCGCGGGCTGGATGGTGTGGATGCGGAACCAGGAAGCGTTCCCCGGCCGCAGTGCGCCTCCTCGGCCACGGCCACGAAAGTACTGGATCCGGCGGAGCTCCATCGCCGCAGGTTAACCCGTTTATCATCGAAGGTCGCGGGTACGCGTCCGAAGTAACAGCGCGTTCTCGCGTATCGAGGTGATTGACATGCCGTGGTGGGAGACAGTCCTCTTTCTCATCGCCGTGGCCGTGGCCATCTACGGCTTCCTGTCCATGGTCGGCGTCAACAAGCGGTGGCTGACCCGTGGGCACAACCGCCGGGCCGAGGATCTGTACGACGACTACGCCGACTCGCCGAAGAAGCAGAAGCAGTACGCCCGCGAGCACGGTGGCACCTGGAGCGACCACCGCTAGAGCCCCTGTGGCCTGGCATGATGGCCCGGTGACCGATCGCTCCGAGCGCCCCTGGGGCGCCTACACCGTCCTGGCCGAGGCCGGTGACTTCAAGGTGAAGACCATCGAGGTCCAGCCGGGCCAGCGGCTGAGCTACCAGCAGCATCAGCGGCGTTCGGAGCACTGGTTCGTGGTCAGCGGGGGAGGGGTGGTCACCCTCGACGGCCGCGATCGCCAGGTCCAGCGGGGTGACAGCGTCGACGTCCCGGTCGGGGTGGCCCACCGGGTCCGCAGCACCGGGCCCGGGCCGCTGGTGTTCGTGGAGGTCCAGCACGGCGACTACTTCGGCGAGGACGACATCGTCCGCCTGGACGACGACTACGGTCGCTCGTAACGTCAGCGTGACGGGCCCGGCCGGACCGGGCCGCCCCAACCGGCCTGGACTGCCCAGCCTGAACAGACCTGGAGGCGATCATGACGGAACCGGCCACGGTGGCAAGCGGCTTCGCGTTCCTGGAGGCTCCGCGCTGGCGGGACGGCCGCATCTGGTTCTCCGACTTCTACACCTACCGGGTGCTGTCGGCCCGGGAAGACGGCTCGGACCTGCGCACCGAGGCTGAGGTGCCCGGGCAGCCGGCCGGCCTGGGCTGGCTGCCGGACGGGCGCCTGCTGGTGGTGTCCATGCGCGATCGCCGGGTCCTGCGCCGGGAAGCCGACGGCACCCTGGTCACCCACGCTGACCTGAGTGCCCACGCCACCGGGCACGCCAACGACATGGTGGTCGACGGCCAGGGCCGGGCCTACGTGGGCAACTTCGGGTTCGACCTGATGAGCGGCTCGCCGCTGGAGACCGCGTCCCTGCACCGGGTCGATCCGGACGGCACCGTGACCGAGGTCGCGGACGACCTGTGGTTCCCGAACGGCGCCGTGATCACCAGCGGCAACGTGCTGGTGGTGAACGAGACGTTCGGCAACCGGATCACCGCCTTCGACCTGACCGACGACGGCCGGCTGATCAACCGCCGCCTGTGGGCCGAGTTCGCCCCGCTCCCGTCCGAGCGCCCGATGGACAAGGTGCTGGCCGAGACCAAGGTGGCCCCGGACGGCTGCTGTCTCGACGCCGACGGCGAGCTGTGGGTTGCCGACGGCGTGGGCGACCGGGTGATCCGGGTCCGCGACGGCGGCGAGATCACCGACGAGTTCCGGCCCGGGTCGCCGGTCTACGCCTGCGCCCTCGGCGGCGCCGACGGGCGGACGCTGTTCGCCTGTGCCGCGCCCGACTTCTTCGAAGAGGCCCGCAAGGCCGCCCGCGAGGGCCGCCTGCTCGCCACCCGCGTCACCGTCCCCGCCGCCTGAGCTGACCCGCCCCCTGAACCGAGCCGCCGCTCAGGACGGGGGCGCCCCTTGGCCTGCTGGCCGGCGTCGGCGGCCGCGGCGACCACCGCGTTCTCGCCGAACCCGACCCCGATGACCTGGTCCTTACGGCGTTCCTGGGCGTGGGCCAGGTCGATGAGCACCTGGAAGTCGGCGTTGGTCGGTTCATCGACCATCGGCAGGGCCCGCGGGTACAGCCTGCGGGCCAGCACCGGGTTCAGTTCGGCCGCGTAGATGGACACCTTGGCCAGCAGCAACAGGATGGCCACGATGCCGATGACCCCGCCGAACGTGCCGTAGGTGCCCCTGGCGTTGGCGAGCTGGTGGGTGAGCAGCCCGGTCCCCACCGTGAGCAGCGCGGTGAACCCGATCGAGCCCAGGATGGAGCCCGGGATCAGCCCGCGCGGGCCCACCACCTTGGGGGTGAGCACGTAGAAGGCGCCGAAGTAGAGCACGAAGTTCACCACCAGCAGCCCGGCCAGCACCGGCACCCTGATCGCGTAGTTGGACGTGCCGCCGGTGGCGTAGGTGCTGAGCGCGGCGTTGACCAGGAACGTGCCGCCGATGATGACCAGCCCGGCCAGGCTGCGCCCGAGCCGGGGGACGAAGCCGGTGAACCTGGTCTGGGGCACGTTCCAGACCGTGGCCATGGCCTGCTGCGCCGACTGGGTCACCCCCTGCGCGCCGTAGATCAGGCCGAGCAGGCCGATGACCAGGCCGAACGTGCTGCCGTGCAACTGGCTGCCGCTGGTCGGGCTGAACTGCTCTCCCACCACCGGGAACTTGTGCAGCGTGGTGAGCACGGTGGTACCGAGGGACTTCTGGCCCACGAAACCGAAGATCGTGATGACCACCAGCAGCAGCGGGAAGATGGCGGTGAACCCGTACCAGGCCAGCGCCAGCACCTGAAGGTTGGCGTTGTCGTCCCCGAATTTCTTCACCACTGCGTACGGAACGCCGATCCGGCCCCGGCGCTGCCAGGCGTCCAGCGCTGCAATGATCTTCCGCAGTGGCTTCATGACCTGTGATTTTACGGATGCCCGGGCTGGGCGCCCGGTCGGCCCGCCGTGAGCCCTCGATCGGGTCGGCTGAATGGTCGTTCGGGGCGGGCAATCATCGGGGCTATTAGCCCGCGGCGGCAAGGCCCGAGTTTTGGTGCCACGGCGGCGGTCCGGCGCTAAACAGCAAATCCGTGAATCGGCCGGACCGGACCTCAGAAAGGACTCCGCGGCCGTTAGTGGGCAGCTTCGTACTCCTTGACCACGTTGGCGGGAATGCGGCCGCGCTCGTTGACCTGCATGCCGTGATCCTTGGCCCAGGTGCGGATGCTGGCCGTCTGCTGCCGGGCCCCGGCCGTGCGTGGCCGCCGGCGGCTGGTGCTGCTGGTCCCCGCCTTGCGGGCGTGGGCCACGAACGGCTCCAGACCCTCACGAATTTGCTGCGCGTGCTTGGCGCACACGTCTACTTCATAGGCGGTGCTGCCCAGGCTGAACTGCACCGTCTCGTCGGCGTCGACATTGCCCTCGTCCAGGTCACACAGCAGCATGACCTGTACCTTCTGCGCCATCTTGTCTCCTCTAGGAAAAGCTTCTCTGCCGAGAAGGCCGTCTTAATGGTCGGCAAAGCTGGCCCACCCGTATATGCGTTGGTATTTAACCACAACTAACCATCTTTACCACGCACATTGGTAAAAAGTTTTAGCGGCACGCAATTGCCTTAGCGCTAAAAGGGACAGGGCTGGCCCGGCCGGTCTGCGGCCGCGCCAGCCCTGGCGATTGATAAGAAGCTAGAAGTCGTCGTCGAAGGAAACGTCGCCCGTGACCCCGACCTGATAGGCCGACACGCGCCGCTCGAAGAAGTTCGACAGCTCCTGGACGTCCTGCAGGTCCATGAACCCGAGCGGGTTGGCCGACCCGTACATGGGCTCGATGCCGAGCTGAGCCAGCCGCCGGTCGGCCACGTGCTGCAGGTAGGACCGCATGTCGGCCAGGGACAGGCCGGCCACGCCCTGGTCGAGCAGGTCTGCGGCGAACTGGACTTCGCACTCGACCGCTTCGGCCAGCATCTGGCGGACCTGCTCGGTCAGCTTGTCGTCGAACAGCTCCGGCTCTTCCCGCCGCACGGTGTCGACCACCTCGAACGCGAACGCCATGTGCATGGACTCGTCCCGGAACACCCAGTTGGTGCCCGAGGCCAGCCCGTTGAGCAGGCCGCGGGACCGGAGGAAGTACACGTAGGCGAACGCGCCGTAGAAGAACAGCCCTTCGATGCAGGCCGCAAAGCAGATCAGGTTGAGCAGGAACGAGCGCCGGTCCTCGGCGGTGCGCAGCTCCTGCAGCCCGAAGACCGAGTCGATCCACTGGAAGCAGAACTGGGCCTTGCGGGCGATGGACGGAATGTTCTCCACCGCCGCGAACGCCTCGGCCCGATCGGTCTCGTCTGGCACGTAGGTGTCCAGCAGCGTCAGGTAGAACTGCACGTGCACGGCTTCCTCGAACAGCTGCCGGGACAGGTACAGCCGCCCTTCGGGCGAGTTGACGTGCTGGTAGAGGTTCAGCACCAGGTTGTTGGACACGATCGTGTCCCCGGTGGCGAAGAAGGCCACCAGCCGGGAGACCAGGTGCCGCTCGGCCGGCGACAGCTTGGCCAGGTCGGCCAGGTCGGAGTGCAGGTCGACCTCTTCCACCGTCCAGGTGTTCTTGATCGCGTCCCGGAACCGGTCGTAGAACTGCGGGTAGCGCATGGGCCGCAGGGTCAGGTCCATGCCCGGGTCCAGCAGCAGCTGACGGTCCGTGCTCGTGGTGGTGATCACTGGCAGGCCTCGCAGGTCTCGGGGTTTTCCAGGGAGCAGGCCACGGCCTCGTCGGCCGACACGGCGGTGACCGCGGTGACCGCGGCGGCCGCGCTGGCCGGGCCGGGCAGGGTGACGGTGGCCTGCTGGATCCGGGTCGCCGGGCGCGACCGCAGGTAGTACGTGGTCTTCAGGCCGCTCTTCCAGGCGTGCAGGTACATCGACGACAGCTTGCCGATGGTCGGCGCGGCCAGGAACAGGTTGAGCGACTGGCTCTGGTCGATGAACGGCGCCCGGGCCGCGGCCAGGTCGATCAGGGCCCGCTGCGGCAGCTCCCAGGCGGTGCGGAACAGCTGCCGGGTCTCCTCCGGCAGCTCAGCCAGGGACTGGACCGAGCCCTCGGCCCGCTTGATCTGGTCCCGGATCACGGCCGTCCACAGCCCGTGCTGCTTCAGCTCGGTCACCAGCGCGGTGTTGACCTGGAGAAACTCCCCGGACATGGTCTCCCGCTTGAACAGGTTGGACACCTGCGGCTCGATGCACTCGTAGCAGCCCGCGATCGAGGCGATGGTCGCGGTCGGCGCGACCGCGATCAGCAGTGAGTTGCGCAGCCCGGTCTGGCTGACCCGCTTGCGCAGCGCCTTCCACCGGCCCCCCTGGGTGCCCTTGACGTCCCACAGGTCCGGCTGGAGCTGGCCCGCGGCCGCCCGGGTCTGGCCGAAGGCCGGGTGCGGCCCGTTCTGCTCGGCCAGCTCGGCCGAGGCCTCCAGCGCGGTCAGGTAGATCTCCTCGGCGATCCGGGCCGACAGCTCGCGGGCCTCCGCCGAATCGAACGGCAGCCGCAGCGCGAAGAACACGTCCTGCAGGCCCATCACGCCCAGCCCGACCGGCCGCCAGCGCGGGTTGGACGCGGCCGCCTGGTCGCTGGGGTAGAAGGTCAGGTCGATGACCCGGTCCAGGAACGGGACCGCGGTCCGCACGGTCTCCCGGAGCTTGTCCCAGTCCATCGCCGGAGCACCGCCGTCGCCGGCGGTCAGGTGGCGGCCCAGGTTGATCGAGCCGAGGTTGCAGACCGCGGTCTCGCTGTCGGTGGTCACCTCGGTGATCTCGGTGCACAGGTTGGACAGGTGCACCACCTGCCCGCTGGCCCCGGTCTGGTTGCACTTGGCGTTGCAGGCGTCCTTGAACGTCATCCAGCCGTTGCCGGTCTGGGCCAGCGTCCGCATCATCTTGGCGTACAGGTCGCGCGCCTTGACCTGCCGCACGTACCGGCCCTCGGCCTCGGCCCGCCGGTAAGCGGTGTCGAACGCCTCACCCCACAGGTCGGGCAGCTCGGGCACGACGTCCGGGTCGATCAGCGACCACGGCTCGTCGGCCTCGACCCGGCGCATGAACTCGTCCGGGATCCAGTTGGCCAGGTTCAGGTTGTGGGCCCGGCGGGCGTCTTCGCCGGTGTTGTCGCGCAGTTCGAGGAACTCCTCGATGTCGGGGTGCCACGGCTCCAGGTACACGCAGGCCGCCCCCTTGCGGCGACCGCCCTGGTTGACCGCGGCCACCGAGGAGTCCAGGGTCCGCAGCCAGGGCACGATGCCGTTGGAGGCGCCGTTGGTGCCCCGGATCAGCGAGCCCCGGGACCGGATCCGCGACCAGCCGATGCCGATGCCGCCCGAGAACTTGCTCAGCCGGGCCACCTGCGCGTACCGCGCGTAGATGGAGTCCAGGTTGTCCTGGGGCGAGTCGACCAGGAAGCAGGAGGACATCTGCGGGTGGCTGGTGCCGGAGTTGAACAGCGTCGGGGAGCTGGGCAGGTAGGCCAGCGAGGAGAGCAGCCGGTAGAACCCGGTCGCCTCCCGCGGGGTGCTGGACAAGCCGCAGGCCACCCGCAGCATGAAGTACTGGGGTGTCTCGATGACCAGCCGGTTCAGCGGGTGCCGCAGCAGGTACCGGTCGTAGACGGTCTTGATGCCGAAGTACTCGAACTCGTGGTCCCGGGTCCAGTCGATGGCGTCGTCCAGCTTGCGCGCGTTGTCCTTGACGAACGCGGCCGTCTGGTCGTTGACCAGGCCTTCGGCGTGCCCGAGGGCGACCGACTGGCTGAACGAGGCGACCCCCTGGCCGCGGACCTCCTTGGCCACGTAGCTGGCCAGCAGCCGGGCCGCCAGCCGCGAGTACTGCGGCTCCTCGCCGGTCATCTCGGCCGCGGTCTGGATCGACAGCCGGTCCAGCTCAGCGGTGGTGGCCCCGTCGTACAGGCCGCTGATCGTCTTGAGCGCGACCCGCAGCGGGTCGATCTCGCCCAGGCCACTGGTGTAGCGCTCCACGGCCCGCACGATCTTGCCCACATCGACCGGCTCCCGGTCACCGTTGCGCTTGCGGACCCGCATCCCGACCGGGTCCGGCGTCGTGTCCGGGCGTGCGTCAGTGACGGTCATGGCTCTCCTCGCGAGCTCGTGGCCAGACGCCGCGCGCCGTTGACGCGCGGCGCGCCGGCCGGTCTTCGGACTCGCGGGCCCCGCCTCGGGCCGGGCCATGGACCCGGCCCGAGGCCGCCTGCCAGCCGTCGCTTGTGACTCTGGATGAATCACGGAACCAGCGCGAGGAACACCATATGTAGAACCAGGGGTCGATACCTAGCACCACATATTGTGTCGGCGTGTCGTGGCCTCAGCCCTTGGCCGACTCCCGGACCTGCCGGGCCGCGGCCACCATGGTCCGCAGCGCCGCCTCGGTTTCTGGGTAGCCGCGGGTCTTCAGCCCGCAGTCCGGGTTGACCCACAGCCGCCCCGCCTCGACGCTCTGCAGGGCCAGCGCCAGCGCGCCGGTCATCTCCTCCAGCGATGGCACCCGCGGCGAGTGGATGTCCCACACGCCCGGCCCGATGCCCTGCTCATAGCCGGCCGCCTGCAGGTCGCCCAGCAGCTCCATCCGCGACCGGGCCGCCTCCACGCTGGCCACGTCGGCGTCCAGCCCGGAGATGGCCCCGATGATCTCGCCGAACTCCGAGTAGCACATGTGGGTGTGGATCTGGGTCGAGTCGGCCACCCCCGAGGTGGCCAGCCGGAACGCGCCGATGGCCCAGTCCAGGTAGGCCGGGCGGTCGCGGTCCCGCAGTGGCAGCAGCTCGCGGATGGCCGGCTCGTCGACCTGGATGATGCGGATGCCGGCCGACTCCAGGTCACCGATCTCGTCCCGCAGCGCCAGCGCCACCTGCCGGGCGGTCTCGCCCAGCGGCTGGTCGTCGCGCACGAACGACCAGGCCAGCATGGTCACCGGACCGGTCAGCATGCCCTTGACCGGCTTGCTGGTGCGGGACTGGGCGTAGGTCGTCCAGCCCACGGTCATCGGCCCGGTCCGGTGCACGTCGCCGTGCAGGATCGGCGGCCGGACGTAGCGCGAGCCGTAGGACTGGACCCAGCCGTGGTCGGTGGCGGCGTAGCCCTCCAGCTGCTCGGCGAAGTACTGCACCATGTCGTTGCGCTCGGGCTCGCCGTGCACCAGCACGTCCAGCCCGATCTCCTCCTGCAGCGCGATGACCCGGTCGATCTCGGCCCGCATGGTGGCGACGTAGATGTCCTCGCTGATCCGCCCGGCCTTGCGGTCGGCCCGGGCCTTGCGGATCTCGCCGGTCTGCGGGAACGAGCCGATGGTGGTGGTCGGCAGGGCGGGCAGCCCGTCGCCCTGGGCCTTGCTCCGGATCGCGTACGGCGTCCGGGCCACATCGTCGCCGAGCGCGTCGAGCCGGGCCCGGACGCGCCCGTTCACCGGCGCGGCCGCGGCCGGCGCGGCGGTCAGCTCGGCCGCGACGGCCTCCCGGCCCTCGGTCAGGGCCCGGCCCAGGGTGACCACCTCGGCCACCTTCTGCCGGGCGAAGGCCAGGCGGCTGGTCAGCTCGGGCGGCAGCGCGGTCTCGGCGTCCAGGTCGAGCGGCACGTGCAGCAGCGAGCAGGACGTGCTGACGGTCACCTCCCCGGCCAGGCCGAGCAGGGACGCGCAGGTCGACAGGGCCCGCCCGAGGTCGGCCCGCCACACGTTGCGGCCGTCGATGACCCCGGCCACCAGCGTCTTGCCGCCGATCCCGCCGATCCGGGCCAGCGCCTCGCGGTTACCCGGGCCGGCCACGAAGTCCAGGCCGATGGCCTCGACCGGGCTGGCCGCCAGCACCGGCAGCGCGTCTTCGATCTCGCCGAAGTAGGTGGCCGCCAGCAGGGACGGGCGCCGGTCCAGGTGACCGAGGCGCTCGTAGACGTGCCCCAGCGCCTCCAGTTCGGCGCTGCTCCGGTCGGCGGCCAGGGCCGGCTCATCCAGCTGCACCCAGGAGACGCCCGCCTCGTTCAGCGCCCGCAGCAGGTCCGCGTAGCCGTCGAGCAGCGGTTCCAGCAATTCCATGACATCGAAGGTGGGTGAGGTCGGCTTGCTCAGCAGCAGGAAGGACAGCGGACCGAGTACCACCGGCCGCGTCTCGATGCCCAGCGCGGCCGCTTCGGCGTACTCGCGCAGCGGCTTGTCGCCGGCCAGCCGCAGCTCGGTCCCGGGCCCCAGCTCGGGTACCAGGTAGTGGTAGTTGGTGTCGAACCACTTGGTCATTTCCAGCGGCGGTACCCCGTCGGCCCCGCGGGCCATGGTGAAGTACTGCTCCAGCCCGTTCAGGCCGGCGAACCGCTCCGGTACCGCGCCGAACAGCACCGCGGTGTCCAGCACCTGGTCATACAGCGAGAACGTGTTGGACGGAACGCCGCTCAGGCCGGCGTCCCGCAGCGTCTCCCAGGTCTGCCGGCGCAGCTGGGCCGTTGTCGCGGCCAGCTCGCCGGCGCTGACCCGTCCGGCCCAGTAGCCTTCGGTGGCCTTCTTCAGTTCCCGGCGCCCGCCGATCCGCGGGTATCCCAGGACGGTCGTGTCCATATGGCTCTCTCCCTCGCCTAGCCATCCGTCGTGGCGTACCCGGGTCAGAGCAAACGGCACATCTCGCCGCGCCCTGGCTTTCCCGCGAAGCCACGGATCACCGCGCGCCGGCCGGCCCGCGGGCGATGGCAGGTCTTCGGACTCGCGGGCGCCACCCTGGCCCGAAGGCCTCCTACTGGCCGTCGCTTCCCAGGCCTCGATGAGGCCCAGTGCTGGTGACGGCGGTCGTTCCCACTCACCGCTGCGGGGCAGTCCCGGATTCCCGCCGGGTTCCCTCTTACGACACCCCGCCTCCCGGCCGGGGTGAACCATCCGCTCCCGCAGTATAAGGAACGCTCCAGTCGTTGGGGCGGGTCCTGATCAGCGGCCCCGGCCGCCGCTGCGGCGGCGCGTTCACCCTGCTTCCGGTGGTAGTTGCCGTAGGCCACGGTCCAGGCGCACAGCACCGCCGCCCACACGATCGGCAGGACCTGGGAACTGGCCAGCGCGGTCCCGGCCGAGGTGTTCTCGACGATCACCACCTTCACCGCGGCCTCCAGCAGGAACCCGGCCCCCCACACGGCCGTGATGACCCGGAACAGGTGCCGGAATTCCTCATGGCGCCAGAGTTGGACCATCTCCTGGCCCCGGTCGGTGTCCGGTCCGGTGAACTCCAGGGCCAGCGCGTACATCAGCGGGCGCCGGGTCCGCAGTGACGCCAGGCAGGTCAGGCCGAACACCCCCGTGATCACCGACCCCTCGGCCAGGACCGGCTTGGCGCTGTGGCTGATCAGGCCGAGTACCGCGCCCACCACGATGCTGGCCAGCACCACGGTCCCGATGGCGTCGAGGTGCCGGTGCCGGACCACCCCCACGGCCACCGCCGCCGCGGGAAACACCCCGCTCAGCAGCAGGGCGGCCACCGTGGACAGGCCGGCCGAGCGCAGCAGCGCGTAGGCCACCAGCGGAGCCGCGATGTCGACCACCACGACCTGCGCGATCGGCCGCAGCCGCCCGAATTCCACCCGGTCAGCATAGGTCGATTCGACCTATCGGGCAACGTATCCTGGAGTCATGCCCGGACCCCAGCTCACGTCGTTCGAACACGTGCTGCTCGGGCTGATCTGCCTGTCGCCGGCGTCCGGCTACGACCTCAAGCGCATGTTCGCGACCACACCCATGGGCCTCTACCAGCCCAGTTCCGGCGCCCTCTACCCGGCGCTGCGCCGCTTGGAAGCACGCGGCCTGATCCGGGTGGCCGGCCCGCCCGCCGCCAGCGGGTCACCCCGGCGCCGCCGCGTCTACGAGCCGGCCCCGGACGGCCGTGAGACCCACCTGACCTGGCTGCGGACCCCGGTGGAACCGGGTTCGGCCGCGCGCGACCTGGGCCTGCACCTGATGCGGTTCGTGATGATGGAGCCCGTCCTGCCGCGGGCGGAGGTCCTGGCCTTCCTGGCCGGCCTGGAGCAGGTGCTGGCCGCGCTGACCGCCGACCTGGAGCGCTACGCCGCGGGCCCCTCGCCCGGGGGACTCCATCCGGGGCTGGCCCTCGACCACGGCCTGGCCGTCCACCGGGCCAGCCTGGACTGGGTCCAGCGCGCCATCGCCACACTGGGCCAGCAGGCCGCGACTACGGTTGGCTCATGACCACGGAGTCGCCGGGTCCGGGGGAGCCGCCCGCCTGGGCGTTCGAGGCCGTCCACCTGAGCCCCTTCGACCCCGGCTGGCCCGCCCGGGCCGTGGCCTACGCCGATGAACTGCGCCCGGCCCTGGAACCCTGGCTGCTGAGCCCGATCGAGCACGTCGGCTCGACGTCGGTGCCCGGCCTGACCGCCAAGCCCGTCATCAACCTGATGGCCCTGGCCGGCGACCTGGAGGCCACGGTGGCGGCGGTGGCCCCGGCCCTGGGCGAGCGGGGTCTGGCGCTACACCGATGAGAAGGCCACGTTCGTGGTCCAGGTTCTGCGCGGCCTGGGCGCGCTCAGCCTGGCCCTGGTCGCCCTGCTGACGGTCGGCTGCTAGCAGCAAGCCATGGTGGTCCGAGTCCGGGGCCACCTCGTGCGCTCCGCCCGCCCTGCTGCACGCGGCCGGGAAGGTGACCCCGCTGGGGAGCTGCACCGGGAACTTCCTCACCCCGGCTCAGAAGGTGACGCTGAACGTCGGCGACACCATCGACCTCCACATCACGCAGGAGGGCGGCGGCCCCTCGGGCAGCAGCGCAGTCCCGGTCCCGCCCAGCCAGCTGCCCGCGGTCTCGGGCTCATCCGCGGTCGCGCGCCACCGCCGCCAGTTCCGGCCAGGGCACCGCGACCTTCAAGGCCGAGCACTCGGGCCAGGCCACCCTGATCATCCCCGGACGCTGCCTGCTCAACGGGCACCAAAAGACCGGCTGCCCGGCCCTCGCCGTCACCGTGCGCTGACCGGGGCCGGGGCACCGCCCGACTACAGGCCGCCGAGCAGGCTGCGCAGCGTCTCGGTGTAATCGCCCAGGGCCTGCCGGCCCTGGCTGGTCAGCGTCACCGTGGTCTGCGGCGCCGACCCGTTCCTGGTCTTCTCCGTGGTCAGGTAGCCGGCTTCTTCCAGCTTGCGCAGGTGGACGATCAGGTTGCCCGGAGTCAGCCCGATCAGGTCCTGCAGCCGGGTGAAGGACAGGGCGTCTCCGTCGGGCAGAGCCGCCAGCGTGGCCACGATCTTCAGCCGGGTCGGAACGTGGATCAGCGGGTCTAGTTCGTCGTCGGTCATGCCACCCACAACGTCACATCAGCACTTGAAGCTTTACGTCATAAAGTAAACGCCACTTTGCGACACAAAGTCAAGCCTGTCCCTGCCACTCCCAGGAGAGACGGGGCTTACCCCGGTCACCGCCGCACGGCCAAGACTGGAACGTGCCCATCAATCACGAAACGAGGGAGAGCCCCATGTCCATCGCCTTGATCACCGGCGGCAACAAGGGTCTGGGTCAGGCGACCGCACGCCGCCTGGCCGAGCTGGGCCACACCGTCTACATCGGCGCCCGCGACGCCGAACGCGGCCGGTCGGCAGCGCACGAACTGGGCGTCTCCTGGCTCCAGCTCGACGTCACCAGCGACGCCTCGGTGAACGCGGCCGCGGCCGAGCTCACCCGGCGCGAGGACCGGCTCGACATCCTGGTCAACAACGCCGGCATCGGTGGCCGCGACGTCAAGCCCGACGACCTGACCGCCGATGACCTGCGCGAGGCCTACGACGTCAACGTGTTCGGCCTGGTCCGGGTGACCCACGCCTTCCTGCCGCTGCTGCACCGGTCGCAGGCGGGGGTGATCGTCAACGTGAGCAGCCGGCTGGGCGCGTTCGGGGCCATGACCGACCCGGACAGCTTCCAGTACCCGTACTTCGTCCCGGTCTACGGCTCGTCCAAGACGGCGGTGAACATGCTCACCGTCCAGCTGGCCAAGGCCCTGCCGCAGCTGCGCATCAACGCCGTCGAGCCTGGCCTCACCGCCACCGACCTGCACGGCCTGAGCGGGCCCGGCGTCCAGACCCCGGAAGAAGGCGCCGAGCACATCGTCCGCCTGGCCACCGTCCCGGCCGACGGCCCCACCGGCACCTTCTCCTACGACACCCCGCTGCCCTGGTGACCTGAGCCGCCCCCCGGCCCAACTGAACGCCGAACGCGTGCAAAACCTGCCGTAATAGCGACAGGTTTTGCACGCAAATCCGGAGCCCGTCCCGCCCACCGCCCGCAGCCCCTCAGGCGCTGGCGTACACCTCGCGGACCTCGACCTTCAGCGGGGTGACGCCGGGCAGCGGCGGGACCGGGTACGCGGCCGCCTCCTCCGCGTGCTCCCGGCTGTCGAAGATGATGACCGACATCCCGATCCCGTCCACCGGCGCCAGCCAGTACGCGCTGACGAACCCGGGCGCCCGCGGCACCAGATTCAGCCGCAGCGTGGCCAGCGACTCCCGCGCGGCCTGCACATCCTCGATGCGCACGGTAGCGACAACGGCAAACATGCGCCGAGTCTCTCCACCCCCACCAATCCGGTCAACGGATTTTCAGAGGAGCCCCGGCCAACCGCAGGATCAGCTCACCGGCTTGTCGGGCGGGAACTCGGCCGGGTAGGGCTGCCGGTAGTCGGCCGACCGGCTCACGTTCTCCCAAGCTGAAGCCTCGGTCAGCTGACGCCGCGAATAGTCGAGCGCCATGTCCACCGCGGTCTGCCCCAGCAGCAGATGCGACGGCGGGTTGTCCCGCTTGACCGCCTGGACGATGATCTCGGCGCCGCGCTCCGGGTCGCCGGCCGGGCCCGCGGTGCTGGCCCGGATGCGGCGGTGCATGGCTCCGATGGTGGCGTCGTAGACGGCCGGGATGTCGTGGATGGTCATGGACGAGCCGGCCCAGTCGGTGTCGAACCCGCTCGGCTCGACCACCATGACCTGCACGCCGAACGGCGCCGTCTCCACGGCCAGCACCCGGCTGAAGCCGTCGACCGCGAACTTGGCCGCCTGGTAGCTGGCGATACCGGGGGACCCGCCCACGCGCCCGCCCACCGAGGAGAACTGCACGATGAGGCCGCCGCCCTGCTCGCGCAGGTGCGGGATGACCGCCCGGGACACGTGGTACACGCCCCAGAAGTTGGTCTCGAACTGCGTGCGGAAGTCGGCCTCGTCCCCGGTCTCGACCGGGGCCAGGTTGGCGTAGCCCGCGTTGTTGACCACCACGTCGAGGTGGCCGAAGCGGGCCACCGCCGCGCTGACCGCGGCCTGGACCGCGGCAACGTCGGTCACGTCCAGGGCCAGCGTCAGTACCTGCTCGCCGTACTCGCGCGTGAACTCTTCCAGTTGCTCGGGGCGGCGCGCGGTGGCGACCACGCGATCGCCCGCGGCCAGCGCCGCCGTGACCAGGGCCCGGCCGAAGCCGCGCGATGACCCGGTGATGAACCAAACCTGCTGCTTGTCCTGTGCCATGCCAGTTAGTAAAACACCGTTTCATTATTTACGCAACTGGGTTGCGGTAACGTGGGGCCATGACCTCAACCGGGTTTCAGCGGGCACGCTCCGCCCAGGCCAAGCAGGAGCGCGAGTCGGCCATCCTGGCCGCGGCCCAGGAGCTGGGGGCCGCCCGCGGCATCCGCACGGTCACGCTGACCGACATCGCCGACGCCGTCGGCATGCACAAGTCGGCCATGCTGCGCTACTTCGAAACCCGGGAGCAGATCTTCCTGCGCCTGACCGCCATCGGCTGGCGCGAGTGGTCGGCCGACCTGCGGTCCCGGCTGGGGGAGCTGCCCACGGACACAGCCACCCCCGCGCCCGCGCCCGCGGCCTCGGTCGCCACCGCGTTCGCGGACTCGCTGGTGACCCGCCCGATGTTCTGCGACCTGCTGGCCCAGGCCCCGCTCAACCTGGAACGCAACGTCTCCCTGGAGTCCGTCCGCGCCTTCAAGCTCGCCACCCTGGCCGAAGTCCACGCGATCACCGCCGAGCTCACCCGCCTGCGCGACCTGACCGAGCTCCAGGCCGTCGACGTGATCGCCACCGCGACCAGCATGGCCGGCGCCCTCTGGCAGATGGCCACTCCCGGTCCCGAGGTTCAGGCGCTCTACCGCAGCGACCCCCGCCTGGCCCACGCCACCGTCGAGGTCGGCCCCCGCCTGACCCGCGTGCTGACCGCCCTGCTCACCGGTCTGGCCCCGGCAGGGTGAACTGATCAGCTTTGGAGAAGCGCCCGGCCAAGGCCAGCTCTTACGATTCTGGCGAAGCGGAAATACTCCGGGAAGGCGAGAAAAATGAAAACCATGACGTGCCAGGAATTGGGCGGCCCGTGCGATGTCGCGCACCAGGGCGACGACGCCAACCAGGTCATCAAGGCCCAGGACAAGCACCTGAACGAGGTGGTCGCCGCCGGTGACCAGGCCCACGAAACCGCCCTGGCGGAAATGAAGAACCGGTGGAAGCACCCGGTCCAGGGAATGGGCTGGTACCGGAAGGCCAAGCGTGATTTCGCCGCCCTCCCCGAAAGCTGAAATTCATATATCGAAGGTCGGTCACGCGGTTCCGGCCCTCAGCCGCGTCCGGCGGGCGGCAGAGCCCGCCGGGCCAGCCGGACCACGAACGATCGCGGCGGCTGCCAGACGCCCCGATCCTCGAACGGCCAGGCGTAGGTCAGGGCGCCGTCCCGGATGCAGTCCAGCAGGCCGGGCGCGGACAGCTCGTGCGCCGACCACTCATAGAGCTGCTGCAGCCGCGGGCGATCACTCCGTAATCCACGGCCGGCCGGACCCGAGCTCCCGGCCGAGGTAGGACCGGGCGGTGCCCCGCAGCGGATACCGGTCCGGCAAGACGCGCGACAGCTGCAGGAAGATACCGGCCATGCCCAGCCTCGGGTCGCCCAGCAGCGGGCCCCTCGGCTTCGGCCAGGTGCTGGCGACCGTGCCCGCGGGCGACCCGCCCACGCTGATCAGCGCGCCGTCCAGGCCGCCGAAGCGGTCGCGGGCGGCCGCGATCAGCCGGTCCGGCGTGGCCGGATCGGCGTTGTCGGCCACCACCCAGCCGATGTCGCCGGCGGCGGCTCCGGCCTCGGCGAGGCGGGCCACGGCCGCGGTGGCCGTCGCCTCGTGCGGCGCGCTGAGCAGGACCCGGGCGCCCTCGCCGGTCAGGGCCTGCGCGGCCGCGAACCCGAGACCACGGCTGCCCCCGGTCACGATGTACGTCCGGCCCCGCAGCCCAAGGTCCACCCGGCTATTCTGCCAGCGACCCCCGGCTTCACTAGCGGCCCCCGGCTTGAACTGACCGGCCAGCGGAAAGAAGTCATCGGTGAGCGAGCACCAGGCAGAACCGCCGGCCGAGGCCGTGCGGGCGGCCGCCCTGCGCCAGGGCTGGTCCCACCGCCACCGGGACGTGTCCGGCGGGACGCTGCGGCCGACCGTGTTCGGCGCCGTCGACGGGCTGGTGACCAACTCCTCGCTCATCGCGGGCGTGGGCGGCGGCGGGGTGTCCGCGCACGCCATCATCCTGACCGGGGTGGCCTCCCTGGTGGCGGGGGCGTTCTCCATGGGCTTCGGGGAGTACATCTCGGTCACCAACCAGAACGAGCTGGTCCAGTCCGAAGTGTCGCTGGAGCAGGCCATGCTGGCCCAGTTCCCGGCGGCCGAGGAGGCTGAGCTGGCCGACTACTTCCGCCAGTACGGAGCCGATCCGGCCACCGCGACCCGGATGGCGGCCGCGGTCTCCAAGGACCCGGACACCGCCCTGCGGCTGCACACCCGCGAGGAGCTGGGCGTCGACCCGGACGAGCTGCCCGCCCCGGTCACGGCCGGGGTGATGTCGCTGCTCGCGTTCTCGGGCGGGGCGCTGGTCCCGCTGCTGCCCTACCTGCTGGGGGCCAAGGTGCTGTGGTTCAGCCTGACCCTGACCGCGGTCGCCCTGATCGGCGGGGGCATGGTCGTCGGGCGGCTGACCGGCCGGCCCGTGCTGCGATCCGGCCTGCGCCAGCTGGCCCTGGGCGCGGTGGCCATCGGCATCACCTACGGCATCGGCACCCTGATCGGCCACCACACCGGCTGACCGGCCCGGCGGCCGCCCTCACCCCGGGAGGTCGTGCTCGCGGATCGCCCGCTCGATGCGCGGGTCGGGCACGACCCAGATGATCGCGACCGCGACGAAGAAGCCCTCACCGATCGCGGCCCCGACCCGGCCGGTCCGGTCGATCAGCAGGGCACAGAAGATCCCGGCCAGGTACAGCACCGGGGACGCCTTGCCCTTGAGGTCGCGGCCGATGGCGCGCAGCAGCGGTGAGTCCGGTCCCTGCTGCCGGATGATCAGCGCCTGCAGCACGAAGTAGGTGACGGCCGCGGCCAGCAGGTTGATCCCGTACACGACGACCGGGGTCGGCTCGAACTTCGTCTCGTCCACCCAGTCGGTGGTGAACGGGAACAACGACAGGCAGAACAGCAGGGCCAGGTTGGCCCACAGCACCCCGCCGTGGATCTGCCGCACCAACTGGAACATGTGGTGGTGGTTGTTCCAGTAGATGCCGACGTAGACGAAGCTGAGCAGGTAGGTGAGCAGGCTGCTGCCGGTGCTGTGCCACAGGTCCGCCAGCGTCTTCCCCTCCGGGACCTTCAGCTCCAGCACCATGATCGTGATGATGATGGCCAGCACGCCATCACTGAACGCCTCGAGCCGGCTGGTCGGCACGCCTGTCCCCCTTCTGCCTGGCCAGAACGTTAGCCGGTGATGGCGGCGATCAGGCTGGCGATGGCCAGCCCGGCCATGACCACGGCGGCGATCCGGGTGATCCATCCGAACGGCACCACCCGCAGCAGCTGCCGTCCGCCCACGATGGCCAGCCCGCCCACGGCCCACAGGCCCAGCACGGCGCCGACCCCGACGGTCAGCGGGTCGTGGTAGCGGGCGGACAGGTTGGCCGTGACCAGCTGGGTCAGGTCGCCGAACTCGGCCACGAACAGCACCGCGAAGCTGCGCCAGGCCACCCGCCAGAACCCGACGTGGGTCACGATCCGGGTCACCGGCCGGACCAGCGTGGCCACCCCGCCCTGGGCCCCGCCGCCCGGCATGGGCAGGTCGCCCGGCCGGTCGTCGCGCTCCCGGGCCGGCCCGTCCCCGGCCCGGACTTCAGCCTGGCCCGGGTCCTCGTCGTCCCGGCGCCGCAGCATCAGGACCGCCCCGATCGCGAACAGCGCCGCGACCGCGGCCTGCATCACGCGGTGCGGCAGCAGGAACAGCAGGCTGCCCGCGCTGACCGCCAGCACCACGTGCACCACGAACGCCGCGGCCACCCCGGCGAACACGAAGGCCGGCCGGTACCGGGTCCCCAGAACCAGGCTGGCCAGCGCCGTCTTGTCTGGCAATTCGGCCACAAAGACCACGCCAAACACGGTGGCGAGAACGGCGAGGTTCATACGGCTCCTGACGTCTGCGCCGCACCCGAGCAGCCTCCGGCGCGGCAGCCCCCCGATGGGTCACTGCCTGGCCGAGAGTCTCGCTCAGCGCGTCAACGCCGGTCCGCGTCCGCGCCCCGGGTACCGGGCCCGCAAAGCAGGCCAGCATGTCGGCATCCCGGCGGAGAGCTACTCCCCCTCGCATTGAACAGGTTAGCGGTCGTCCCAAAATGAGACGACCAATTAACCCAAACCAGTAACCAACCTCACCCAAGCCCCATTCCATATCGAAGGTCTTAATCCGGGTCCGGCGGCACGATGGGGCCCGCCGCCAGGTGGGCCTGCAGCATGTCCGCGAAGAAGCGCATGGCCGCGTCGACCTCCTCGCCCTCGCCGGTGGCCAGGACGTCGAGCAGCAGGCCGCGGCCCACGGCCACGTAGAGCCGGGCCACCACCCGGGCCAGCTCTGGGCTGGCCCCGAGGTCTTCCCCCAGCGCGGCCACCGGGGCCACCCAGTCCTCGACCACGCCGTCGAGCATCGGCGTGGCCCACGGCCGGCCCTGCAGGGCCTGCCCGTAGACCTCGAAGAACAGCCGCTCCTGCGCGGCCAGGCCGGGGCTGCGCAGGTGCTGCCAGAACCGGTCCGCCTGGGCGTCGTTCACCTGGCCGGACTGGTCGCGCAGCGCCAGCAGCGCGGCCCGCTGCTGGGCTTCGACTTCCCGGATGACCTCGACCAGCAGCCCCTCCCGGGAACCGAAGTGGTGGATGAGCATGCGGTGGCTGGTCCCGGCCGCCTCGGCGATGGCCCGCAGGCTCTTGTCCGAGATCCCGTCGGCCAGGGCCACGCCGACCACGGCCGCCAGCAGCTTCTGCTTCGGCGTCAGGCTGGGTCTTGCGCTCGACATGTACCAAATGGTACATGAACCATATGGAACATCGATTCAGCACCCCGTGCAGCGCGCCACCCGACCAGGTGTGGCCCCTCTTCCTCGACCTCGAACGCTGGCCGGAGATGACCGCGAGCATCACCAGCCTGCGCCGCCTGGACACCGGCCCGGTGCAGGTTGGCAGCGAGGCCATGGTCAAGCAGCCCGGCCTGCCCCCGGCCCGCTGGCGTGTCACCGAAATTGAGCCCGGCCACTCCTTCATCTGGGCATCCGCCAACGCGGGCGTGACCACCGTCGGCGCCCACTACGTGACCGCCAGCGGCCAGGGTTCGGAGATCACCCTCACCCTCGGCCTGGAGGGCCCCCTGGCCCGCCCCATGAACCTCATCTTCGGCCGCCTGGCCCGCCGCCACGTGACCATGGAAATGAACGGCTTCCGCCACACCGCCGAATCCGCCGTCCAGCCCCGCTGAGGCTGGCCGCCGGAGCGTTCAGCCGACCTCGCGGGCCAGCCAGCCGGGGGTGTCGAGGCGGATGGGGGAGTCGCCCACCAGGACGTGCAGGTTCTGTTCGAGGGCATCGAGCTGGTCGCGGCCGATCTGCTGCTCCCACTGGCGGCGGAGCCCGTCGAAGACCTCTTCGCCCTGGCGCAGGACCTCGAAACCGAGCGGGGTGACCAGCAGGCGCTTGGCCCGGGCGTCGTGGGGGTCGGCTTCGCGGGCCACGTAGCCGCGTTCCTCCAGGACGGCGACGATCTTGGCCGCCCCCTGCTTGGTGACCGCGAGGCGGCGGCCCAGCTCCGAGGTGTTGCTGGCGCCGGCCGCGATGGCCCGCATCGCGAAGTCGTGCACCGGCCGGACATCGGCGAAGCCCCGGGCTTCGAGCTCGACGACGGCCTGGTCGACGAGCGAGCGGAAGCCGCCCAGCAGGAGCAGCGCGAGGTCGGGGCCGGAACGGGTCATGCGCCGAGACTAGACCGCGGCGTCGACGGCGCCGGTGAAGTCCAGCAGCGCGGCCGCCAGCCGGTCGGGGTCCTCCAGCGCGGCGTAGTGCCCGACCCCGTCGAGGACCACGGACTTGACCGGGCCGGAGCTGACCTGCCCGAGGGTCGTGACCGTGAACGGGTTGCCGCCCGCGTCGACCGCGAGCACGGGAGCGGACAGCGGGCTGGCCGTGGCCAGGCCCGGATCTCCGCACCCTCGCCCAGCATCGACCGGTAGAGGCCGCTGGCCCCGCGCCAGCCGTCGGGCCGGGCGTAGGTACGGGCGAACTCGCCGAGGTCGGCGCCGGTGATCGCCCCCGGCACCACGGTCAGGGCCGGGAACACGAACCGGCTCAGGAACTCGCGCTCGCGGCCGGCCAGCAGCAGGTCCGGGACGCCCGGTGCGGCCAGGACGCCGATGTGCCAGCTGCCGCCGTGGGTGACGTCGGCCAAGGCCTCCAGCCCGAAGCCGGCCAGCCCCATCTCGATGCCGGTGAAGCTGAGCACATCCTCGGGATGGGTCGCGGCCAGCCGGAAGACGGTGCCGCCGCTGATGTCCTGGCCGGTCAGGTGGACCGGGCCGAGGCCGAGGTGCCGGATCAGCTGGTGCAGGTCCTCGGCCGCGGTTCCGCTGTCGTACCGGCCGGGCGCGTTGGCCGAGTCGCCGAAACCGCGCAGGTCGACCGCGAACTACGCGGTGGTCCCGGGCCAGCCCGGGGATGACCTTGTGAAAGGCCCACCAGGTCTCCGGGAACCCGTGGACCAGCAGGACCGGTGACCCGGCCGCCCCGGCCTGGACGTAGTGCAGCGTCGTGCCGTTGACGTCGGCGTACCGATGGGTGACGTCCGGGACGGTGGCCGCGACCGGCTGGGTGGTCATGGTGCTCCTCAAGTTGGACAACTAAGTTGTCTGTAATCTTAGACAACTTAGTTGTCCTTGTCGAGCCCCGTCTGGTTAGCCCAAACCGGTCAGCCCGGCAGGCCGCCCTGGGCCTGAACCGCGGGCAGGCGATCGAAGACGCTGATCACGTGGCTGATCTTGCCGTCCGCGACGGTGACGTACTCCATGCCCCGGAAGTCCCGGGCGAACGGCGTCTCGACCGTGTAGACGGTGGCGGCGTGGTCGCCGTCGCCCAGCACGTCGATCAGCTGCCCGCTGACCAGGGCGGTCGCGAACGGCGCCAGGAACTCGCGGTACCCGGCCCGGCTCTTGATCACGCCGTTCGGGGCCTCGCACACGACGTCGTCGGCGATGAAGCTCAGCGCCTTCTCGGCGTCGCCGGCCAGCCAGGCGCGGGCGTATTCGGTAGCGATCTGCTGCGCGGTTCCAGTGGTGGCGGTCATGGCAGGTGGTTCCTTCCTGATTGATTGCTTCGGTGCTGACCGCATGTTCTCCTGGCTTATATGACATCTTCTGTCATATAGGTGCGAGAACTTTGGGAGCCATGAGATCTGACCGCCTGCTCTCGATCATGTTGCTGCTGCAGACCCACGGACAGCTGCCCGCCTCCGAGCTGGCCGAGCGGCTGGAGGTCTCGGCGCGCACGATCATGCGCGACGTGGAGGCCCTGTCCGCGTCCGGGGTGCCGGTCTTCACCGTCCGCGGCCCGCAGGGCGGCATCGCCCTGCTCCCTGGTTTCCGTACCGATGTCACCGGCCTGACCGCCGACGAGTCCCGGGCGTTGTTCGTGCTGCTGTCCGGCTCGGCCCACGCCGACCTCGGCCTGGGCCAGGCCCTGGGCTCCGCCCTGCGCAAGGTCATGGCCGCGCTGCCCGCCCCGCACCGCCCCGACGCCGATCTGACCAGCCGCCGCATCCTCATCGATCCGGTCCGCTGGCGCGGCGCCCCGGGCCCCGATCGCCCGGCCCCCGACCTGGCCCCGTTCCAGCAGGCCGTCTTCACCGACCGGCGCCTGCGGCTGCGCTACCGGCACGGCCGCGACCGCCGCGTGCGCGCCTACACGCTCGACCCCTACGGCCTGGTCAACAAGGCCGGCGTCTGGTACCTGGTCGCCGACCACCGCGGCGAGCCTCGGCTGTTCCGGGCCGACCGGGCCCTGTCCGCCGTCGTGCTGGCCGAGCCCGTCCGTCGCCGCGAAGGTGTGGGGCTGGCCGACGTGTGGCCGGTGCTGCGCCGCACCATCGACGACGTCCCCACCCCGCTCGCGGTCACCGTCCGCGTCCGCGACGAGGTCCTGCCCTTGTTCCTGCGCGTCCACCAGGCTGACCTGGCCGACCCCACCCCGGCCGAGGCCCGGCCAGCACCGGCCGGCGGTCCGGCCATGGCGATCCGGGCTGGACCCGGGTCGAGCTGCGCTTCCGGGCGCTGCTGGGGGCCCAGCCCCTGCTGGCCTTCGGTCCCGACGTCGAGGTCCTCACTCCCGAAGAACTCCGGCAGCTCCTGGCCCGCCTGGCGGCGGCGACCGTCGCCCGCTACGCCGGGAACATGATGCCGTCCGGGTCAGCCTGTGCTAGTACCGGTAAGTACGAGAGCCTGGGTGGAGGTGGTCATGGGCTACCGGGTGCAGATGTCGGCGGAGTTCCACGACTGGCTGGCCGAACTGCGCGACCGTGACCCGTCCGCCGCCATGCTGGCGGCGCGGGCCGTGGCCGCCCTGGCCACCGAGGGCGGCCAGCTCGGGCCGCCCCTGGTGGCCGCCGTGCCGGACCGACTGGGACCGGACGAGCTGCTGCTGGCGCTGGAACGCCGCTACCAGGACTGGCTGGACTCGATGGCCGTCAGCCGCCACCGCGTGGCAGAAGCGGCCGCGGTGCGGAGGAAGGCCGAGCGCCAGCTGGCCGAGCTGGAGTCGGCCGGCTGAGACCACGGCGCCGGCGGCCGAGCTGGCGGCGGCCCGGGACCGGCTCGCCGCGGCGATCGAAGCCCAGGAGCAGCTGTTCGCCGGCCCACCAGCGGCAGCAAGCGCAGGCCGACGCCTTCCGGACCAGAATGGAAGTCCTGAACGCGCTCTACAGCGCGGCCCGGGCCGAGCTGTTCATCGAGCAGGCTCAGGCCGACGACGCCGGTGACGACGAGGCGGCCGCCGCGGCGGCCCGGATTGATGAGATCACTGGGCAGATCGAGCAGGAAGTGGGCTGGGAGGAACCGGCCGAAGGCCTGCTGGAGCTCCGGCCCCGCGAGCCCGGTCGGCTCACCGACCCGGGCCTCCGCATCCTGTTCGCGGTCGAGCCGCCCGGCACCGCGCTGCTGGTCGCCGTCCTGGACGGACACGAGGCCGTTCGGGACCACTATCACGAAGCGGTCCTTCTCGCCTCTGAGGTCCTCCGCGAGGCGCAGGCCGGTCAGGCGGCCGAAGCGGCCGAGCATACGTTCGCCGACGCGCGGTCGTTCCTGGAAGAATTCTTCCCCGGCCGCGCCGACGAGCTGGCCGCGGGCGCCGCCGCCCTGGTGGCCGTGAACCGCGCCCAGACGCTGGCTGAACAGCGAGCCCGGCTCGGCTTGACCCAAGCCCAGGTCGCCGCCCGAATGGGCGTCCGCCAGGAACGAGTCTCGGCCATCGAACGCGCCGATCCCCGCGCGGCCGAAGTCCGCACCCTGGCCGCCTACGTCGAGGCGCTCGGCGGCCGGCTGGACATCATCGCCGACTTCGGCAGCGAACGTGTCCCGCTCCGCTGACCGCTAATCCGCGGTTTCCGGCGGGATGTTGAACGGCGTGATGATCTGCGTGGGGGCGGCCGCGGTGGTGATCGAACCGTCCAGCGCACCGTGAGCCTGCATGATGATCTGGCAGGCGCGGTGCATGTCCCGGCGCAGGTCGTGGTAGAGCACGGCGCCCAGGCGGCCAGCCTCGAGCAGTTCCCGGTTCTCCGCGTCCAGGTCGTGCGCGATGAACACCCGGCAGGGGCGCTGACGGGCATCGAAGGCGGCCAGGATGGCCCGGTTGCCGCCGCCGATCGAGTAGACGGCCTCGATGTCGGGAAAGCGGTCCAGAACGTCGAGCGTGAGCCGGTAGACCGAGCTGTCCAGGCCGTCGCTGTCCGTGATCTCGGCCAGGGCCCGGTGCGGCCACTGCTCGCGGATCGCGGACCGGAAGCCGATCTCGCGTTCCTCCTCACCGCGGAAGACGGTACGGCTCAGCGCGACGAGGACGCGGCTGTCCCGCTCGCCCAGCCACTGGTTGATGAGGTAGGCGGCGGCGGACCCGGCCGCGCGGTTGTCCATCCCGACGTAGGCGATCCGCTTGCTGAAGGGCAGGTCGGTGACCAGCGTGACGACGGGAATGCCGGCTTCGGTCAGCCGCAGCACGGCGGCATTGACCTCAGGCGCCTCTGGTGCCTTGAGGATGACCCCGCGTGAGCCGCGCCGGGCAATCGTGTCCAGCACACTGGCGATTTCGCTCGGGTGGCCCTTTTCCCGGAACTCGAACCGGGACCGGACCACCGCGGGCCGCAGCGACGGCAGCTCCTGCTCGAGCGCGGTCTTGACCGCGGCCGAGAACCGGGAAGGCGTCTGCATCACGATGTCGATCATGAATACCCGGCCGTTGAGCCGCAGCTGGCTCGCCTGCCGGTCCAGATCGGCGATGGCCTGCCGAATGTCGTTGACCGTGTGCGGGCGCACACCGCCGCGGTGATTGAGGACCCGGTCCACCGTGGCCTCACTGACTCCGGCCTGGCGCGCTATCTCCCGGATCGGGTAAGGGTGGGGCATGCCCTCCGCCTGATGGATTCTTGATGCCTTAGAGACGGCTTCGATCGAGCCAACTTACCTCGCGAACTGGCCTGAGGACCAGCCTCGGAGTCCCAGACTCAACGGCAGGCTGGAACATTCGAATCCAGTGCCGACAGCCCAACCATCAAAATGATGGATTTTTGATGGTTTACGCACCGTTGACTTGGCCCATCGGGACGCGCAGTGTCAAGGGCATCGAACCGGTAGGGGCGGGAGGCCGTCCCGACACGCTGATGAGGCTGGTGCGCACACATGGAGATGCTGATCGGCGGCACGTGGCAGCCGGCCCGAAGTGACCGCAGCGAGGACGTGACCTCGCCGTTCGATGGATCGGTCATCGGGACGGTTCCGGTCGCCGACGGTGCCGACGTCAGCATCGCGCTGGAGCGAGCTGAGGCCGGCGCGGTCAGCTGGCGCCGCACGCCCGCTCACGAGCGGATGCGGATCCTGCTCCGGGCCGCCGAACTGGCCGACGAGCGGGCCGAGCAGACCGCGCAGGTCATCAGCGCCGAGGCCGGCAAGACGATCACCGAGG
Organism: uncultured Actinomycetes bacterium; assembly: GCA_963828445.1. GTDB lineage: Bacteria > Actinomycetota > Actinomycetes > Streptosporangiales > Streptosporangiaceae > Bog-532. The sequence goes on along the minus strand of CAWHFP010000003.1, from coordinate 106,794 downwards.
CCCGGGGCGAAGCGTCGCGCTCCGGTGACCTGATCAGGCTGGCCGCGTTCGAGGGCACCCAGCTGTACGGCGACTCGCTGCCGCTGGACGCCAACCGCGGCACCGGGCTGGACAAGCTGGGCTTCACCATCCACCAGCCGGTGGGCATCGTCACGGCGATCACGCCGTTCAACTACCCGGCGCTGCTGGTCATGCACAAGCTGGCCCCGGCGCTGGCCGCGGGTAACGCGGTGGTGCTCAAGCCGGCCCGGACCACCCCGCTGACCGCGCTGGTCCTGGCCCGCTGCTTCACCGACGCGGGGCTGCCGGACGGGGTGCTGTCGGTCCTCACCGGGTCCGGCCGGAGCCTGGGTGATGCCCTCGTGAGCGACCCGCGGGTACGTAAGGTCTCCTTCACCGGGTCGACCGCCACCGGGCAGCACATCACCCAGGTCGCGGGGATCAAGAAGCTGTCCCTGGAGCTGGGCTCCTCCTGCCCGGTCGTGGTCCTGCCCGACGCGGACATCGAGCTGGCCGCCGCCGCGGTCGCGGCCGGCGGCTACATCAACGCCGGCCAGGTCTGCATCTCCGTGCAACGGGTGATCACCCACCCGTCCGTCGAAGGGGACTTCCTCGACGCGCTGGTGCCCAAGGTGGAGGCCATCCGTACCGGCGACCCACGGTCGGAAGAGACCACCATGGGCACGCTGATCACCGCCGCGGACGCCGAACGGGTCGAGCGCTCGATCCACCAGGCCACGACCGAGGGCGCCAAATTGCTGACCGGCGGCGAGCGTGACGGTGCCGTGATGAGCCCGGCCGTGGTGGCCGGGGTCGACCCGCGGTCGGCCTTCAGCCAGGACGAGCTGTTCGGCCCGGCCGTGGCCGTCAGCACGGCCGACGACTGGGAGAGCGCCATCACTCAGGCCAACGGCACTCCCTACGGCCTGGGCGCCGGCATCTTCACCGCGGACGTGTCTGGCGCGGTGCGGGCCATCCGCGAGATCGACGCCGGCGCCGTGCACATCAACTGGACTCCGCTCTGGCGGGCCGACCTCATGCCCTACGGCGGCCTCAAGGCGAGCGGCATCGGCAAAGAAGGGCCGCGTTCGGCGGTGGCTGAGATGACCGACACCAAGACCGTCATCCTGCACGGCCGGCCCTGGTAAAGGAAGGATCGACGATGTCCCCCAACCCGGTGCGGCTGACCGTCGCTCAGGCCGTCGTGACGTACCTGTCCCGGCAGTACTCGGTCGCTGACGGCCAGCGTCGCAGGCTGATCCCCGCCACCCTGGGCATCTTCGGGCACGGCAACGTGGCCGGGCTCGGCCAGGCGCTGGACCAGCTCAGCGACGAGATGCCGTTCATTCAGGGCCGCAACGAACAGGCTCTGGTCCACGCGGCCACTGCCTTCGCCAAGCACAGCACCAGGCACGCCACCTTGGCCGTGACCTCCTCGATTGGCCCGGGCGCGCTGAACATGGTCACGGGCGCCGCGCTGGCCACCGTCAACCGGCTGCCGGTCCTCCTGCTGCCAGGAGACACCTACGCGACCAGGCACCAGGGCCCGGTCCTGCAGCAGCTGCAGCACCCGCTCGAGGCCGACGTGACCGTCAACGACGCCTTCCGCCCGGTCTGCCGCTTCTTTGACCGCATCACCCGGCCCGAACAACTGCTCACCGCGCTGCCCGCGGCCATGCGGGTGCTCACCGACCCGGCCGACACCGGCGCCGTCGTGATCTCGCTGCCCCAGGACATCCAGTCCCATGCCTACGACTGGCCGGCCGGGTTCTTCGCCGAGCGGGACTGGAACATCCGGCGGCCGCAGCCCGACCGCGACGAGGTCGACGCCGTGCTGAGCCTGCTGGCCACCGCGACCAGGCCGCTGATCATCGCGGGCGGCGGCGTCATCTACTCCGGCGCCACCGGCGCCCTCGAGCGGCTGGCCGGCTCGGCCGGCATCCCGGTGCTGGAGACGTTCGCCGGCAAGGGCGCCGTGCAGCAGCGGGCCTGGTGGCAGATTGGCGGCATCGGGCTCGAAGGCACTCCCGCGGCCAACAGCCTGGCCCGCGACGCCGACCTGGTGCTGACGGTCGGGGCGCGGCTGACCGACTTCGCGACCGCGTCCCAGTCGCTGTTCGCCAACCCGGCGGTCCGGTTCGCCAGCATCAACGTCAACCCGCGCGACGCCGACCGGCTCGGGGCCACCGGCATCATCGCCGACGCCCGGGCGGCGCTGACCGCGCTGGCCGACGGCGTGGAGCGGGCGGGTATCCGTGCCCCCGGGCAGTGGCAGACCCACGCCAAGCAGGTGGCCGCTGAATGGATCATGGCCCGCGCGGCCGCGGTCGACCCGGACCGGCCCTTCAACCCGGCTCAAGCGGGCCCGGACGTGGTCACCACCACCGACGCGGTCCTCACCCAGGGCCAGGTCATCGGGGTCATGCAGGAACACGCGCGGTCCGGCGACGTCGTGATCGCCGCCGCCGGCGGGCCGCCCGGCGACCTGCTCAAAGTGTGGGACGCCACCGGCGGCCGGCGCTGCCACCTGGAGTTCGGTTTCTCCTGCATGGGTTATGAGATCCCGGCCGCGATCGGCGTACGGCTGGCCGACGCGCAGCCGGGTAACCGGGTCGTCTCCTTCCTCGGCGACGGGACATTCCTGCTGGCGCCGACCGAGCTGGTCACCGCGGCCCAGGAAGGCCTGGCGGTCACCCTCGTCGTCCCGGACAACCACGGCTATCAGGTCATCCACCGGCTGCAGATGCTGCGCAGCGGCCGGGAGTTCGGCAACGAGTTCCGCTACCGGCCCGAACCGCTGCAACTGTCGGCCGACGCCGCGGCCAAGGCGTCGCGGCTGGAGGGCGATTACCTCCGCCTCGACCTGGTCCAGGTCGCGGCCGGCCTCGGCGCGCTCGCGTCCCGGGCGACCACCGCGGCCGAACTTCGGGCTGCGCTGGCCGAGACGCGCGACCACCCGGGGCCGGTGGTGATCGTGGTGCCGGTCATCCCGCATGCCGACCTGCCCGGCGCCGGCGTCTGGTGGGACGTCGCCCCGGCCGAGGTGTCGACCGCCGAGACCACCGCCGGGCTGCGCTCGGAGTACGAGACCGACGTGGCGGGCCAGCGGTGGTTCGGATGAGCGCGGGACCGCTGCCTTCGGCCGCTCCGGCCTCAGGCCCGCTCAACCACGGTGCCCTGGCGGCCGCCGTCCGGTCCGGAATCCCCACCCTGGGCACGTTCATCGGGACCGCGTCGCCGCTGGCGGCCGAGGTCTGCGCCGCGGCCGGGGTCGACTGGGTGCTGCTCGATCTCGAGCACGGAGCCGGGGGAGAGGAACAGATCCGCGACGTCGTGCCCGCCGCCGGGAGCTACGGGGTGCCCACCGTGGTCCGGGTGGAGTCCGCGGCCCGGATCCGGATGGGCCGGGTCCTGGACAGCGGGGCCGCGGGCATCATGCTGCCCCGCCTCAACACGGTGGACGAGGTCGCGGAGGCGGCCCGGCATCTGTATTACCCCCCGGCCGGCGACCGGGGGGTGGCCACCTACAACCGGGCCTGCCGGTTCGGCCTGGACCCGGGCGCGCTCGACCGGGCCAACACCGAGGTGCTCGGGGTGGTCCAGATCGAGTCGGCCGCCGCGGTCGGTGTCGCCGACCAGATAGCCGCCCTGGACGGGGTGGACGTGCTGTTCGTCGGCCCGCGCGACCTCAGCCACGACCTCGGCGTCCCCGGCGACCTCACCGCCCCGGCGTTCGTCGAGGCCACCGACCAGGTGCTCGCCGCCTGCCGCCGGCACGGGAAAGCCAGCGGCCTGCTCGTCTCTGACGGCGCCGCCGCGGCCCGGCGACTCGAGCAGGGCTGGTCCTTCGTGGGTATCGGCTCGGACGCCACTCTGCTGGCGGCCGCGGTCAGCACCGAGCTGGGCCAGGCCCGCACCGCACTCAAGCCTCAGTGACCGATAGGACGCCGCTATGAATACCACCGACGACGGATACACCAGGCCGGGTATCGGCCTGATCAGCGTGGGCTGGATGGGCAAGCTGCACAGCCGCGCCTACCAGGCCATCCCGCAGGTCTACCCCGAGCTGAAGATCCGGCCGCGGCTCGTGCGCGCGGCCGACACCGCTTCGGACCGCGCCGACTACGCCCGGGACGTACTCGGCTACGCCGAGGCCGGGACCGACTATCGCGACGTGCTCGCCGACCCCGACGTCGACGTGGTGTCCATCTGTGCCCCCAACATGCTGCATCGCGAGATCGGCGTCGCCGCGGCCCGGGCCGGCAAGCCGTTCTGGATCGAGAAGCCGGTCGGGCGCGACGCCAGCGAGACCACCGAGATCGCCGAGGCGGCCCGGGCGGCCGGCGTGGTGACGTCCATCGGCTACAACTACCGGCATGCCCCGGCCGTGGAACGGGTCCGCGAACTGATCGCGGCGGGCGAGCTGGGCCGGATCACCAACGTGCGCGCGGTGTTCTTCAACAGCTACGCCTCCGAGCCCAACGGCGCCCTGTCCTGGCGGTTCCGCCGCGACCAGGCCGGCAGCGGAGCGCTCGGGGACCTCCTGAGCCACGTCGTCGACCTGATGCAGTACGTAGTGGCGCCGATCAGCGAGGTCAGCTCGCTACTGTCCACCGTGTACACGAAGCGGCCCGTGCTGCCGATGGGCGCGGCCACCCATTTCGCCGTGATCGAGAATGGCGAGCTGGGCGACGTGGAGAACGACGACTACGTGGCGGCCCTGGTCCGGTTCGCGGCGGGCTCCCACACCGCCGGGGCCGTCGGCACTCTGGAGGCGTCCCGGGTCAGCGTGGGCCCACAGTGCGGGCTCGGCTTCGAGATCTTCGGCACCGAGGGCTCCGCGACCTGGAACTTCGAGCGGATGAACGAGTTCCGGCTCTGCCTGGGCCGGGGCGGGGCCAACGCCGGCTACACCACCGTCCTGGGCAATGCCGAGCTCGGCGACTACGGCCGCTTCCAGCCGGGACCCGGCCACAGCATGGGCTACGACGACCTCAAGGTCATCGAGGCCAAGAAGTTCCTGGTCGCGGTCAACGGCGGCGAACAGCGCAACTCCACCATCGAGGAGGCGCTGGCCGACGCCGAGGTCATCTCGGCCACCGCGGTCTCGGCCCGGGACGGAGCCTGGCACAAGGTGACACCGGTGTCCGGCGCCACCTTCGGGCACGCCCAATGACCGGACATCTGCCGGTCGTGGTGGCTCTCGGCCCGGTCGACCCCGCGCTGGTGGCCGGGGTGCTCGACGGGCACTGCCGGTTCGTCCCCGATCCCGGCCCGGCCGACCTGGGGGTCGCCGCGGGCGCCATCGTCCGCGCGGACGCCCGGGTCGACCAGGCTCTGCTCGACCAGGCCCCCGCGCTCAAGGTCGTGGCCCGCACCGGAGTGGGCGTCGAACTGGTCGACGTGGCCGCCGCCACCAGCCGGGGCATCGCCGTGGTGGTCACGCCGGGCGCCGGTACCGCGGCGGTGGCCGAGGGTGCGATCGGCATGGCGCTGCACCTGGTCAAGCGATTCGGCCCGCTCACCACGCTGGTGCGCGAGGGCCGCTGGGCCCAGCGCACCGACATCCCGGTCAGGGACCTGGGAGACGCCACCCTGGGCGTGGTCGGCTACGGCCGCATCGGCCAGCGGACCGCGGAGCTGGGGGCGGCGTTCGGGATGCGGATCCTGGCCTACGACCCGATCAGCGAGCCGCCGGCCGACGTGCGCTGCCCCGGCCTCGATGACCTCGCCCGGCGCAGCGACGTCATCAGCCTGCACCTCCCGCTGACCGGCCAGACCCGCCACCTGGTCGACGACGCCTTTCTCGCCCGGGTCAAGCCGGGTGCGGTGCTGATCAACTGCGGCCGCGGCGCCCTCATCGACACCGATGCCGTCTGGCGCGCCCTCACCAGCGGCCAGCTGTCCGGGGTCGGACTCGACGTATTCGACCCCGAGCCGCCCAGCCGGCACCCGCTGTACGACCACCCGGACGTCGTTCTCACCCCGCACGTGATGGGGCTGAGCCAGCGCGCCACCGCGGCCACCTTCACCGCCGCCGCCCGGGGCGTCCTGGACGTGCTCGCTGGCCGCGAGCCGCGAGCCGTCGCCGACCCAGCCTGGCTCACCCACCGCCGCACCAAGGAGATCCACCAATGACCAGCTTGATCGACAAGATCGCGGGTGCGCCCATCTCCTGGGGCGTGTGCGAGGTACCCGGGTGGGGTCACCAGCTCCCGCCCGAGCGTGTCCTGGCCGAAATGCAGCAGGTCGGGCTGGCCGCGACCGAGTTCGGGCCGGACGGGTTTCTCCCCGCCGACCCGGCGGCCCTGGCCGAGGTGCTGGCCGCCCGGCACCTCACCGCCGTCGGTGGCTTCACCCCCGTCGTGCTGCACGAGCCTGGCCACGACCCGGCCCCCGGGATCGACCGCCTGCTGGACGGTTACGACGCGGCCCACGCCGATGTGCTCGTGCTGTCCGCCGCCACCGGCCAGGACGGCTACGACAGCCGCCCCGAACTGGACGACTCAGGGTGGAAGACGCTGCTCGGCAACCTGGACCGGCTGACCGCTCTGGCCGCCGGCCGTGGCGTGCGCGCCGTCCTGCACCCGCACGTCGGCACGATGGTTGAGCGCGGCGAGGAGGTCCAGCGGGTGCTGGAGGGATCGGGCATATCGCTGTGCCTGGACACCGGGCACCTGCTGATCGGCGGCACCGACCCGGCCGAGCTGACCCGGCAGGCCCCGGAACGCATCGCCCACACGCACTTCAAGGACGTCGACGACACGATCGCGGCTCGGGTCCGGTCGGGTCGGCTGACCTACACCGAGGCCGTCGGGTCCGGCATGTACCGGCCCCTGGGCCGCGGCGATGTCGACTTCGCCGCCATCGTCGGCTACCTGCGCGACCGGAACTACGACGGCTGGTACACCCTGGAGCAGGACACCATCCTCACCGGCGAACCCCGCGGCGAAGGCCCGGTCGCGGACGTCCGCCAGAGCGTCGACTACCTGCGCAAGCTGCTGGCCTCGCCCCGGCCCGTCCAGCACCAATGAGGATCGGGCTGCTCGGTCTCGGCCGGATCGGCGGGTTTCACGCCGAGACCCTGGCTGGCCTGCCCGCCGTCGAGGAACTGGTCCTCAGCGATCCAGTGCCGGAACTGGCCGAACAGGTCGCCGGACGGTTCGGCGGGCGCATCGCCGGGAGCCCGGCGGCGGTGCTGTCATCCGGGATCGACGGGGTGGTCATTGCCGCTCCGACCCGGTTGCACGCCGAGCTCATCGAGCTGTGCGTGGCCGCAGGCCTGCCCACCTTCTGCGAGAAGCCGCTGGCGCACGACAGCCAGGAGGCGGTCCGGCTCGCCCGCCGGGTCGCTGACACGGGTGTGCCGGTCCAGATCGGCTATCCGCGCCGCTTTGACCCGGCCTTCGCCGCCGCCCGCGCCGCGGTGGCCGACGGCGATCTCGGGACGGTTCTCACCGTCCGCTCGACGACGCTCGATCCCGCGCCGCCGCCCCGGGCCTACCTGGCCGCCTCGGGCGGGATCTTCCGAGACTGCGCCGTGCACGACTACGACGCGGTCCGGTGGGTGACCGGACAGGAAGTGATCGAGGTGTATGCCGCCGGCACGAACCAGGACGCGGAATGGTTCGGCGAGCTGGGCGACGTGCACACCGCCTCGGCCGTGCTGACCCTGGAGGGCGGCGCGCTCGCCGTCGTCTCCAACACCCGGTACAACGCGCGCGGCCACGATGTGCGGCTGGAGGTGCACGGCACCAGGGACAGCCTGGCCGCCGGGCTGGGACCGGGGCTTCCGTTGCGGTCGGCTGAGCCGGGCGTGTCGTTCCCGGACGGGAAGCCGTTCACGTTCTTCATGGACCGGCTGGCCGAGGCGTTCCGGGCCGAGCTGACCGCGTTCACCGACGTGGTGGCCGGCCGGCGCGAGTCACCGTGCACGGTCCTGGATGCCGTCGAGACCGGCTGGGTGGCCGAGGCCTGCACCTTGTCGCTGCGCGAGCATCGCCCGGTCCGGATCGAGGAAGTCCGCGCCGCGTGAGCCTTACTGCTGCGGGTGCTTGCGCACCGCGTGCACCACGTTGATGACGCCGACAATGACCCAGATCAGGGCCATGAGCATGAGGGAGGCCACGCCCGGCGCCCCGTTGAGGACGATCGCCGTGATCAGCAAGGCGAACAGCATGGATCCGAGGGCCAGCACCACGCTGGACCCGCCGGCGCGGCCGGCCCGCCCGGCCCGGGCCATCCGCCGGGCTTGCCGCCGCTGGTGCCGGCACCCGGCGTACCGGTCCAGCTGGGCCACGATCCGGCTGTCCACCTCCGCCGTGACCCGGTCGTCGATCCCGGCCGCGATCCGCTGGTCGATCTCCGTCCCGATGCGTTCCACGAGACCCTCGGCCAGGGCCTGGTCATAACCGGGACCGAGGTCCTGCAGAGCCGCCGCCGACGCGGCGATCTCTGCGTGCCGGTCTGTAGCCATCACGTCCTCCGTACGGTTCGTCCACCCTTCCCGCCACCGTACGAACCCCGGCCAGCACGGGGAATGCGGCTAGCCTCCGGACAAATCCTGCGGTTTTCCCCCGCCCGGCCACGACCACGGCCGGCCCGTCGCCGTGGTCGAGGCGGTGCCTTCCGGAGTCTCGTCCAGGTCCTTGAAGTCCGTGCCGGGCATGGCCTCCCCGTTCCAGTAGGTGACGCCCTGCGCGCCAGGCGTCCCCGTCGCCCATATCGAGCTCAACGCCGGGCTTGCTCGCCGTAGGGTGACTGCCGTGATCGGTGCGGTCGTCTTCGACGTTGGCGAGTGCCTGGTGGACGAGTCTCGCGAGTACGGCACCTGGGCCGATTGGCTCGGCGTCCCGCGGCATACGTTCTCGGCGGTGTTCGGCGCGGTGATCGCGAAGGGTCTGGATTACCGGGAGACGTTCCAGGTGTTCCAGCCGGGCTTCGAACTGGACATAGCGCGGCAGCAACGGGCTGACGCCGGCCAGCCGGAGTGGTTCGGCGAGGATGATCTGTACCCGGACGTACGCCCGGCGCTGGCTCGCCTCCGGGCCGAAGGACTGTGGGTGGGCATCGCGGGGAACCAGACGGCCCGGGCGGGCGGCATCCTCCGCGGCCTGGACCTGCCGGCCGACATGATCGCCACCTCGGACGACTGGGGTGTCTCCAAGCCGGACCCAGACTTCTTCCGGCGGATGCTGCAACTGACGCCAGGCCGGGCCGACGAGATCGTGTACGTGGGTGACCGGCTGGACAATGACATCCGCCCCGCCGCCACCCTCGGGTTGCGAACCGCGCTCATCCGCCGTGGCCCGTGGGCGATGATCCAGCGGGACGACCCAGCCGCGGAGCGGGTGCCGACGATGCGGATCAACTCGCTGGCCGAGCTGCCCGGCAAGATCGCCGCGCTCAACACCGATGGCCGCGACCGCCGCTCCCAGAGGAAACGGCACCGCCACTGACCAGGCCGGAAGCAGAAGAGCGGGCGACGGTAATCGAAACCGCATGACCAGCTTGGAAGATCGGTGCCGCAGCACCCTGCTGATCTGCGGGAACACCGGTGCTGGTCAGCAGGACGCGAGTGCCCGTGAGTAACCGTGGCTGTCCCTTGATCACCGTGGTGCATGGCACGTATGTGGCACGGCGACTTGGTGCGGATGGCGGCGTGACCGGTTGCTTTGAAGGCGCATGGGTTCTGAGATGTGCTCGGTGATGTGAGGTCAGGCAGCGGTGCTGTCGTGCTCGAGTCGCTCGGCGATCCACACCTTGATGATCGATTGGCGGGTGACGCCCAGCCGGCGGGCCTCGCGGTCGAGCGAATCGACCATCCAGGAAGGGAAGTCGACGTTGACACGGCGCTGTTCAAGGGCGGGACGGTGGATCGCTCCAAGGTCTAGGTCCCCGGTTATGTCCTCGCCATCGTTGAACTTCTGGTCGAACTCTTCAGCCCTCATACAGCGCCACCTCTTCCTTGCGCGACCGGCGGGCCGAGACGATCCTGACCCGCTGCTCCCGGTAGGTCACCACCACCGACCAGTGCCTGCCCTCAATCTGCCCGATCACCAGCCATCTCGCCTCGTTCGTCGTCCGGGCCGGAATCTCCACCCGCATGACGTCCTGCCAGAGCTCCTGTGCCCTCTCGAAGTCGATGCCATGCTTCTCGAGGTTCGAGGCGCTCTTACCCGGGTCGAATTCGAACTCCACCTGGCTGCACCGACTTTGAGTATAGAAACTATACCTTAACTCTCCTTATCTTACCGCTCACTTCATGGCGGAGCGCAGGCTCCGACGCGGGGCCGGAAGACGTCGAGATGGTTGACCACCACCGAGACGACGGAGCATGAGTGATGTGTAAGCCGCCAGTGCATCCGGGGGAGGCCCTGCTCGAAGAGTATCTCAACCCGCTCAGCCTGGCCAGTATCAGCTGGCGTCCGCGAGCGCCGCAAGCTGACCAGCGGGCACCGTGCCCGTTGTGACCAGCCAGCTCTGGCTGGTTATGCTCTCGCCGGCGGTGCCGGACGAGCATCGGCGTCACGCCTGACCTGCACCGGGACAATAAGAGCGGGCGACGGTAATCGAAACCGCATGACCAGCTTGGAAGATCGGTTGCCCTGCTTGCAGGCTGAGATGGGTGAATGCCGATCCCGGCCAGGGGGTTGGAGTGCGCGTGAGTGACCGTGGCCGACCGCCCGGCACCCTGGCTTATGGCACGTGTGTGGCACGCGGCTGACACCTCCCACCGCGGCGTGTCAACTAGGCCTCCAGAGCCGTACGCCCGGCACCGATGCGGCGGGTGCGGTGTCGCAGGCAACCAATCTCTATCGGTCAGGGAACGTCGTTGACGTTGTGTTCGGTGAGGTCCGGTGCGTGCCTGGCGACGGTACGGTAGTCGGCGTCGTCGTGCAGGACGGTGAGGCCGTGATGGGCGGCGGTGGCGGCGATGATGAGGTCGACGGCGGAGGCGCTGCGGTGGTGGCCGGTGCGTGCCATCTGGTATTGGACGGTGGAGATCCAGCGCCCGGCATTCTTCGGCACCGTCCGGTCCGGATAGAGATCAGTGAACATTTCCGTGATCTCGTCATACTCCGTGGCGTCGCGGGCGCTGTAGAGGAACTCAGCCCGCTGCGGGTAGCAGGTCCCGATCGCTTCGGCGTCGATCGTGTCGTACCAGGCTTCCTGCAGCTTTCGGTCGCGGAGCAGCCGGACCAGGGCTGAGGTGTCGAGTAGATAGATCACCTGGCGTTCTTCTCGGCTTCATGCAGCCGCTCGGCGTCTTCGATTGCTCCCCAGCTCTGCGCGCGTTCGAAGTGCCGGGCGATCCGGGCTGCGCGCTCTTGCCGCTCGGCGTAGTAGCGGAGGGCGAGGTTGACGGCGTCCTTCTTCGTTCGTGCCCCTGAGAGTGCCATCGCACGATCGAGGGCATCCTCGTCGATGTCGACCTGTGTCACGGACATGAGACACCTTTCGGGATATTGGCTATCCACAAAAAATTATACATGACCAACATCGGATGGAAGGCGGCCGTGTCTGCTGTCTCTGCAGAGGCTCGAATGCGATGCATGCTCGCGGCGAGGGCACGCGCACGATGCTCGACGCTGAAATCCACCGGCTGAGCACCGTCAGCGGATGGCGGCCCTTCATGCGGCTCTGACCCGGTTATGGCTGGTTATGCCGCTCGAAATTTATTGGACGGAAGGCAGAGCGCTCAACCCGGCCTGCACCGCAGCAAAAGAGCGGGCGACGGTAATCGAAACCGCATGACCAGCTTGGAAGATCGGTCGCCGGGTTTGCGTGTTGACCAGTGCGAATGCAAGTCCTGGTCAGAAGCTTGGCGGTGTCCGTGAGTGACCCTGGCTGACCGCCGGACACCGTGGCGTGTGGCACGGGTGTGGCACGGCGGGGCGAAGCCACTCGCCTTGGCCGGGCGCTGGCGATATGCTAACGATTGACGTTACTAACGCTTGACGGTAGTATAGGAAAGTGATCCAGTCCTTTGCCGACGATACGACGGAGCGGGTCTGGAATCGTGAAAGGGCCCCGCGCCTCGGTGCAGACATGCAGCGCGCCGCACAGAAAAAGCTGCGTCAGCTAAACGCGGCGAACAACATCAACGACCTTCGCATCCCACCAGGAAACAGGCTGGAGAAGCTTGCCGGTAACCGCGTCGGACAGCATTCGATCCGGATCAACGACCAGTACCGAATCTGCTTCGTGTGGACCAAGCAAGGGCCCGCTGACGTCGAGATCACGGACTACCACTGACACGGAGGCGCTAATGAGCGCGAAGGTGCACGACCCCGTCACTCCCGGCGAGATCCTTCTCACCGAGTTCCTTGAGCCGCTGGGAATCAGCCAGTACCGGCTTGCCCAGGCGACCGGGCTGCCGCAGACCCGGATAAGCGAGATCGTCCACGGCAGGCGCCGGATCACGCCCGACACCGGCCTGAGGCTCTCCCGCGCCCTCGGGCTGTCGGAGCGGTACTGGATCAACATGCAGACCGACTACGACATCGAGACCGAGCACGATCTGCATGAGGAAGAACTGCGCCAGGTGGAAGTGCTGGTCTCGCCTGAGGCCACATAAACAGCTTGGAAAATCGGTGGCTGTCCACGCCGTGCGACCTGCGTTGATATCGTCCCTAGCCACTACCAGGCGAGTACCCGTCAGTGACCGAGTAGACGCTGGTAGTAGAGCACCGCGCACACGCGCCCCACAAATACCCAGCGGAAAGTTATCACTGGCAATCTATGCCCGTGCTTCCAGCCATACCGTTGACCAGCGCAGACAAGATAAGAGCGGGCGACGGTAATCGAAACCGCATGACCAGCTTGGAAGGCTGGGGCTCTACCATTGAGCTACGCCCGCGTCGACGGTGGCCGGAGCCGACCGCCGTGAGTAGCGTACCGTCTCCCGCCGCTTGGCCACACTTTCCCCGCTCGACCACCCGCCGCTACAGGCCCATTCGCCCCGCGCTGCCCCACCTCCCGCCGGAATCCACCTGCACCGGAACTACGTGACACCAGCGTCTTTACGACGTACCGTCGTCAAAGGTACGCAGGCGTACTTAAGACTTCGCTGACCTCTGGAACACCAGCACCATCGCCAGCCCGGTGCCCCAGGCGGACGCAGCGAATGAGCGGTGCGGGGTGAGCGGTGTGCTGAAGCTAGCCGAGCCCATTGACGGGCCTGTCGGCAGCTGGCCAGTTCTGCCGGCCCAGGTGGCCGAAGTCCTGCGGGTGGAGTCGCCAGTCTCCATCGCCGAGATCAGCACGGCCATCCAGTCCGAGGTGGCCGAGTACACCCGTCCGTTCGACGCCAGCTACGCGCGGGCGCTCGGCCAGGCCGTGCAGCACGCGGTGGACACGTTCATCGACCGGGTGGCGCACCCCGGCACGCCGATGGCCGCGATCCTGACCGAATTCCGCGGCATCGGCGCCGCCGAAGCCCGTGAGGGCCGCAGCCTCGAGCCGCTGCAGGCCGCGCTCCGGCTCGGGGCCCGGGTCGGCTGGCGGCGGCTGTGCGCGATCGCCGCCGAGCAGGGTCTGGACGCGCTGGCGCTCGGCCGGGCCGGCGAGGCGATCTTCGTCTACCTGGACGAACTGGCCGATGCGTCAGCCCAGGGGTATCTGGAGGCGCGGGCCGAGTTCGCGGGGGAGCGGGAACGCCGTCGCCGGCGCCTGCTCGACCTGATCCTGGCCGACCCGCCCGCGCCGGCCGACACGGTGGCCGAGGCCGCCCGCGCGGCGGGCTGGCCGCTGCCCGCCCAGGTCAGCGTGGTCGTTCTCGGTGAACCGCAGCATGCCGACACTCCCTCTCTGCCTGACAACGTCCTGGCCGACTGGTCCCGCCCGCAGCCGTGCCTGCTGATCCCGGACCCGGATGGGGCGGGCCACCTAGCTGCGATCGCCCGGGCCCTGGCGGGCTGGTCCGCGGCGGCCGGCCCGGCCGAGCCTCTGGCCCGCGCGGCCGCCTCGCTGCGCTGGGCCCGCCGCGCCCTGCACCTGGCCGACCGCGGCATCATCCGCGACCGCGGCCCGGACAGCCACAGCCCAGGCGTCCAGGGCGCAGGCGTCCAGGGCCTGATCCGGTGCGACGAGCACCTGGCCAGCCTGATGATCTTCGGTGACGAGGAACTGACCCAGGCCCTGTGCGCGGCCCGGCTGGCGCCGCTGCAGCGGCTGCGCCCGGCCCAGCGCGACCGGCTGGCGGGCACGCTGCTGGTCTGGCTGCAGCACGGCTGCAACGCCAACGAGGTCGCGGCCCGCCTGCACGTCCACCCCCAGACCGTCCGCTACCGCCTGCGCCAGGTCGACGACCTGTTCGGCGACCAGCTCCGCGACCCCGACCGCCGCTTCGAGCTGGAGATCGCCCTCCGCGCCCGCCAGATGCTCACCCGCCCGTCCTAGCCTCCGGCCCCGGGCCCCCGCGCCCGGACGCCCCGGCCCAAAGAAGAGTGGGCATTTTCTGCTGTGATAGCCGCAGTTTCTGCACGCAAACCCGGGCCAGAACCAGCTCGCCCCACCACCCACCGCGAACACCCCAGGCCGCCGCAACCCCATTCCGCTCAGGGGCGCCCGCCAGCTCGCCCAGAGTTCCCGCCGGTCCGCCGGGAGCCCCCGCCAGCTGCTCGCCCATCCGCGGCCTGAGCTGCGACAACCCCGCATATGGTCTGACCTTCAAGCTAACGTTTTTTAATATAAATTTCGAACGCCTGCTAGCCGGGTGTGCGAACGTGTGCGGTGGCCCGCCACCCCGAGTCTCATTGGCGCCGCAAACAGGCCAAATGGGCCGAAGCTGCCGACGGTAACTGGTAGAAGAATCGCTTATCTGTGGTAACCGGCGATTCGGGCAGGAGGTCGGCCCGCCCCCTTGGCCGGTGACCCGGTTCCACCCGCCGTGCGGCCGGTGACCCCGCGATCTTCTGCCCGAACGGAAGGCATCCCTCCATGCCCAGAGCTCGTTTCCTCCGGCCCGTTGTGGCCTTGGCCGCCGTGCCCGTGGTGGCGCTGCTGGTGGCTTCGTCGGCGGGTGCGGCGCCCACCGCAGCCAAGTACCCCACCGCAGCCAAGTACCCCACCGCGGCCCAGGGGCCGGCCGTGGCCGCCGCCACCGCGTCCGCCCACGCCCACCCCACGCCGCTGCATTTGATCCAGGCGCACGGCACCGGCGTACTCAACGGGCCCGCCGGCACCTCGAACGCCGTGGAAGCCAGCAGCAACTGGGCCGGTTACGTGTCCACCGGATCGTGGAACGGCGCCGGGTTCCGCTACGTCCAGGCCACGTTCAACGTGCCCTCGATCAACTGCAGCAAGAGCACGGCCGGGAACGCCGACTACCCGGACACCTTCGATGACTGGGTCGGCCTGGACGGCGTCGGCTACAACTTCGGCGCCAGCACCAGCGTCGAGCAGATCGGCATCTACGGGCAGTGCACGAGCGGCACGCCCAGCTACGGGGCCTGGTGGGAGACCTACCCCGACCCCGAGACGCAGATCAACTTCGCGGTCAGCGCCGGCGACGCCATCACCGCCGACGTGTTCTGGGATTCGACCCGGACCGTGGCCCAGGGGCAGTATCTCCTGGCGCTGACCGACGTCACCACCGGCCAGACCTTCAGCCAGTACGAGGCCTGCGCCGTGGCCAGCTGCGCCAATTCCTCGGCCGAAGTCATCACCGAGGCTCCGGCCGTCGGCCCGGCCACGCTGCCGCTGGCCGACTACGGCATCTCCAACTACGAGAACATCGCCATCACCGACCGGTCCGGTCAGCGGGCCTCGTTCAGCACGTCGGACTGGGTCAACACCGAAGTCGAGCAGCTCGACTCGACCGGCAGCACCGTGGTCTCGGCGCCGGGCCCGTTGTTCGGCGGTCAGGCCTTCAGCAGCTACTGGTACGCCGAGGGCAACACCCCGCCCAGCAGCTGAGCCAGCCCAGCCCGCGACACTCGGATCGCGGCCCTCCCCGCCCGGGCCGGGAGGGCCGCAATGGGCCGAATGCCGTTTTGCCGCAACCAATCCTGATCCCTGGCCGTCTTTACCTTGCGTGAAGGTCTGGTACCTGCTGCCGCAGGCACTGCAATGCCGTGACTGGATGGGGCCTGGATGAGCAAGCACGGTGCGCCGCCGTCCAAACGCGCGATCTCCCGCCGGGTCCTGCTGGCCGCGGGTGGCCTGGTGGTCCTGGGCGAGTACGTGGCCGGGCAGACCAGCGCGGCCAAGCACCTCACCGGTTCGGCCACCTCCAGAACCTCAGGCCCCACGCCCCACCCGGACACCCCGAGCCCCGCGCCGCGCTCCGGTGGCGCCCCGGCGGCCGCCCACGCCACGGGAACCACCCCGGCCGCTCCCGCCACCCAGGGCGCCCAAGCCCCGCCCACCCACGCCGCGAACCCGGCCGATCCCAGCGCCGGCCCCACCCACGCAGCGCAGGTCACCCACCCGGCCACCCCACACCAGTCCACCGACCCGGCCCGCCCGCACCCGGATGATCCCCGGGCCACTCATCCGGCGGGCCCCCCGGCCGGGGACGAGCCGCCCCAGCCGATGTTCTACCTGGACGACGGGCCGAAGGTCATCGCCCTGACCATCGACGACGGCCCGGACCCGGTGTACACGCCGCAGGTGCTGGCCCTGCTGGCCCGGTACCGCGTCACCGCGACGTTCTCCATGATCGGCGAAAGCGTGGCCGGCGACCCCGCGCTGGCCCGCGAGGTGGCCGCGGCCGGGCACCAGATCGTCAACCACACCTGGACCCACGCCGACCTGACCCGGCTCACCCCGGGCGCGGTGAGCAGCCAGCTGACCCGGGCCAACGACATGATCGCGTCCGCCACCGGACGCCGCCCGGCCATGTTCCGCGCTCCCTACGGGGCCTGGTCCCCGGCCGTGCTGGAACGCTGCGAAAAGCTGAAGCTGGCCCCGCTGGACTGGTCGGTCGACCCGCGCGACTGGGCGCGGCCCGGCGTCAGGTCGATCGTGTCCACGATCATGCGCACCACCCGGTCCGGGTCGATCATCCTGGAGCACGACGGCGGCGGGGACCGGTCCCAGACCGTGGCCGCGCTCACCATCGCGCTACCCCGGTTGCTGGACGCCGGCTATCGGTTCCGCACGCCATAGCCGCATCCGCATTAGACTTCCGGATGTCGCGGGCTGTAGCGCAGCTTGGAAGCGCACTGGCTTTGGGTGCCAGGGGTCGCGGGTTCAAATCCCGCCAGCCCGACCGCAGGATGACCGGCCGCCGTCCCGGCCGTCTCCGCCGGCCGCCGTCCCGCCCGGCTCAGTGGACGGCGCGCCCCGCCAGCCGCTGTCGGGCCGAGGGCTCGTGCAGCAGCGGACCCGAGGTTCGCGCCAAGAGCTCGTCGTAGGTATCGGGCGCCCGGTCCGGTTCTGGCAGCTGCCGGTCGAAGGCGAGCCGCCGGACGGTGAGCAGGCGCTGAGCCTCATTGCACTCGGAAATGATCTGGCTGATTCGGCGTGCCCATTTCATAGTTCCAGCCTGCCGCCAAGACGCCGATCCCGACAGTGGCAGAAAGGACATATGACAGTGACATCCTGCCAAACCAGCGGCATACTCGGAGGATGCTGCTGAACAACGTGGCCGCGGTCGCTCTGGACCGCATCGAAGCGTTCGAGCTGGGCGTGGTGTGCGAGGTGTTCGGGCTGGACCGGTCGGACGACGGGCTGCCCGTCTACGACTTCGCGGTGGTGGCGGGGGAGCCCGGGCCGATCCGCTGCAACTCGGGCTTCACCATCAGCACCCCCTACGGCCTGGACCGGCTGGACGAGGCCGACCTGATCGCGGTGCCCGCCGTGTCCGACCGGCGGTTCGGGGCGCCGGTGATCCCCGGGCTGTCCAAGCGCCCGATGGACCCGGTCCGGACCCACCCGGACATGATGGCTCCCGGTCCGGCCGAGAGCGGGCACTTTCCGCCCGAGTTGCTGGCCGCGCTGCGCCGCGCGGTCGACCGCGGGGCCTGGGTGCTGAGCGTGTGCAGCGGTGCGTTCGTCCTGGGTGAGGCGGGGCTGCTGGATGGGCGCCGGTGCACCACGCACTGGCGGAACGCGGCCGAGCTGTCCCGCCGGTTCCCCCGCGCCGTCATCGATCCCAACGTGCTCTACGTGGACGACGCGCCGGTCATCACCAGCGCCGGGACCGGGGCCGGCATCGACGCCTGCCTGCACCTGGTGCGCAGGCTGCAGGGCTCGCGGGTGGCCAACGGGATCGCCCGCCGGATGGTGGTGCCCCCGCACCGGGAGGGTGGCCAGGCCCAGTACATCAACCGCCCGCTGGGGGAGTCGCCCAGCGGCAGCCTGGCCCCGGTGCTGGACTGGATGGCGCTCAGCCTGGGCCAGCCGCTGTCGGTGTCCGACATGGCCGCGCAGGCCCACATGTCCCCGCGCACGTTCGCCCGCCGGTTCGCCCAGGAGACCGGGACCACCCCGCTGCGCTGGCTGACCTCCCAGCGGGTGCTGCTGGCCCAGCAGTTGCTGGAGGATACCGACGACACCGTGGACGCCATCGCCGAACACGTCGGCTTCGGCAACGCCGCCACCCTGCGGCACCACTTCCGGGCCTGGCGGGACACCACTCCGGACGCGTACCGGCGGCTGTTCCGCGGCCCGGCCGCCATTGCCGAACGGGAACCCGTTCCCGTCGGCTGAGCCGGTAGGCTTGCCGGCTAGAGCGTTGTGGCGGTAGCCGCACGCGATGACCTGAGTTCCCGCGTTCCCGGCCGCGATCCCCGCGGCAGGCGGTGGAGGGAACCAAGCCGGGGACACAAGGAGTAGTGACGCCGACGTGAAGACTGACGTCGAGGAACTGAGCCCGACACGCGTCAAGCTGAGCGTAGAGGTGCCGTTCGACGAGCTTCAGCCCAGCATCGACAAGGCCTACCGCGAGGTGGCCCGCCAGGTGCGCATCCCCGGCTTCCGGCCGGGCCGGGTGCCGCCGCGGATCATCGACCAGCGGGTCGGCCGGGGCCCCGTGCTGGAGCAGGCGGTCAACGACGCCCTGCCCGAGCTGTACGGCAAGGCCGTCGAGGAGAAGGAGCTCTACGCCCTGGGCCGGCCCGAGGTGGAGATCACCGGGCTGGACGACGGCAAGGAGCTGTCCTTCACGGCCGAAGTCGACATCCGGCCCAAGATCGAGCTGCCCGACCTGAGCAGCATCACGGTCACCGTCGACAACGCCACGGTCACCCCCGAGAACGTCGAGGAGAACCTCGACCAGCTCCGTGACCGGTTCGCCTCGCTCAAGGGCGTGCAGCGCGCGGCCGAGAGCGGTGACTTCCTCTCCATCGACCTGTCCGCCACGGTGGATGGCGAGGCGGTCGAGGATGCCCAGGCCAGCGGCCTGTCCTACGAGGTCGGCAGCGGCTCCATGCTGGAAGGCCTGGACGACGCGGTGACCGGCATGTCGGCCGGCGAGACCAAGACGTTCAGCACCGAGCTGGCCGGCGGCGACCACGCGGGCGAGCAGGCCGAGGTCACCGTGACCGTGCACAGCGTCAAGGTCAAGGAAGTCCCGGACTTCGACGACGACTTCGCCCAGCTGGCCAGCGAGTTCGACACCATCGGCGAGCTGCGGTCGGACACCCGCCAGCGGCTGGAGGCCATGCGCCAGCAGCAGCAGGCCGGGCAGGCCCGGGACCGCGCCGTGGAGGCCCTGCTGGAGCAGGTCGAGGTGCCGCTGCCGGACGGCGTGGTGGCCGACGAGGCCCACCGCATGCAGCACCAGATCCAGGACCAGATCCAGGCGGCCGGCGCCGACTGGGACACCTACCTGCAGATCGTCGGCAAGAGCCAGGACGAGTTCACCGCCGACCTGGACGAGCAGGCCCGCGCCAGCGTCAAGACCAGCCTGGTCCTGGACCAGCTCGCGCGCCAGGAGGAGCTGGGCGTCGACGACGCCGAGCTGTCCTACTTCGTGACCCGGCAGGCCGAGCAGATGGGCGTCCAGCCCGAGGTGCTGGCCCGCCAGCTGGCCGAGGCCGGCCAGATCGGCGCGGCCGCCGCCGAGGTGCTGCGGGGCAAGGCCGTGGCCCGGCTCACTGACCAGGTCAACCTGCAGGACGAGGCCGGTAACGAGCTCAGCTACGCCAAGCTGATCGGCGCTGACGAGGCCGAGGCCGAAGCGGCCGAGGTCGTGGCCGAAGCCGAGGTCGACGTGGCCGAGGCCGCCGAAGCCGACGCCAGCACAGACGAGGCCACCGCGCCCGAGGCCGCGGCCGAGGCCACCCCGGCCCCGGCCAAGAAGCCCCGGACCCGGGCCAAGGCCAAGCCCAAGGCCAAGAAGGACGACAGCGCCGACGCGGACGCCGGGGAGCCGGCTCCGGCCGACTCCTGAGCCGTCGCCGCCCGCCCGCGGGCAGCCGCCCGCGGGCAGCCACCCGCGGGCCCGGCGGGCCGCCACCCCGGACTGGTGCGCCGACAGCGAAAACGCCGCCGCCGAGGCATGAATCACGGGCCGTGAACGCTATCGTCCAGATCAGAGACGTCGAACGTATTCAAGCGAGGAGAACGCAGTGACCACGCATCCCAACCTGGAGGTGCCGTCGATCGTGCGGGCGACCGCCCAGGATCTGGCGTCGGCTGTCCCGACTGCGGCCACGCCCGACGGGGCCGTCCAGCCGTTCGGCGACCAGCTGTTCCAGCGGCTGCTGCGGCACCGGATCATCTTCCTCGGCCAGCAGGTCGACGACGACCTGGCCAACCGGATCTGCGCCGAACTGGTGCTGCTGGCGGCCGAGGACCCGCGCCGGGACATCAGCCTGTACATCAACTCCCCGGGCGGCTCGGTCAGCGCCGGCCTGGCCATCTATGACGTCATGCAGTATGTGCCGAACAACGTGGCCACCTACGTCATGGGCATGGCCGCGTCCATGGCCCAGGTGCTGCTGTGCGCGGGCACGGCGGGCAAGCGGTACGCGATGCCGCACTCGCAGATCCTGATGCACCAGCCGTCCGGTGGTCTCGGCGGCACCGCCACCGACATCCGGATCCAGGCCGAGCAGATGCTGTACATCAAGCGGACCATGGCCGAGCGGATCGCCTTCCACACCGGCCAGACGATCGAGCAGATCGAGCTGGACTTCGACCGGGACCGCTGGTTCACCGCCGACGAGTCCAAGGACTACGGCTTCGTCGACCACGTGGTGCGCAGCGCCACCGAGGTGCCCTCGGCGGGTCCCGTCTCATGAGTGAAGGTTTTGACATGAAGGAGCCGAACGTGAGCCAGCGCGGCGTTAGCCAGCTTCGGGCCGGTGCCGAGGGCTTCCGGCCAGCCCAGGCCCGGTACGTGCTGCCGTCCTTCGTGGAGCGGACGTCGTACGGGGTCAAGGAGATGAACCCGTACAACAAGCTCTTCGAGGAGCGGATCATCTTCCTCGGGGTGCAGATCGATGACGCCTCGGCCAACGACGTGATGGCCCAGCTGCTGACGCTGGAGGCGATCGACCCGGACCGCGACATCACGATTTACATCAACTCGCCCGGCGGGTCGATGACCTCGATGATGGCCATCTACGACACCATGCAGTTCATCCAGCCCGACATCCAGATGTGCTGCATCGGGCAGGCGGCCTCGGCGGCGGCGATCCTGCTGGCCGCCGGGACCAAGGGCAAGCGGATGGCGCTGCCCAACTCGCGCATCCTCATCCACCAGCCGGCCACCCAGGGCGGCGGGTACGAGCAGGTCAGCGACCTGGAGATCCAGGCTCGTGAGATCATGCGGATGCGTTCGGCCATGGAACTCATCCTGTCCAAGCACACCGGCCAGGAGGAAGCGGCCATCCGCAAGGACATCGAGCGGGACAAGTTCCTCACCGCGGAGGAAGCCAAGGAGTACGGCATCATCGACGAGGTTCTGACCACGCTCAAGCGCGGACAGACCGTGGCCGATGTAATGTCGTCTTAGCCGGAAATTTGCCCCTTCCCCGGCACACCCCTGAAGGGGTTTGATGGTTACCACCGTAGGTTCGTATGGACCACAGGCGGTAACGTCAAAGCCGGAGTGCACGATGGCCTGGCGGGACATGTCCGCCGGGAACGGCCTGGAGCCGTCCTGGCGGCACCATGTAAAGGAGTATCTGGGTGGCACGCATCGGTGACGGTGGCGACCTGCTGAAATGCTCGTTCTGCGGGAAGAGCCAGAAGCAAGTCAAAAAGCTCATCGCCGGTCCCGGTGTGTACATCTGCGACGAGTGCATCGATCTCTGCAACGAGATCATCGAGGAAGAGCTCGCCGAGCCATCCGAGGTCAAGTGGGACAGCCTGCCCAAGCCGCGGGAGATTTTCGAGTTCCTTGACGCCTATGTGATCGGCCAGGACAAGGCCAAGAAGGCCCTGTCGGTGGCGGTTTACAACCACTACAAGCGAGTTCAGTCGGGCGGCGAGCGGCCGGGTGACGACGGGGTCGAACTGGCCAAGTCGAACATCCTGCTGCTCGGCCCGACCGGCTCGGGCAAGACCCTGCTCGCCCAGACCCTGGCCCGGCTGCTGAACGTGCCGTTCGCGATCGCCGACGCCACCGCGCTCACCGAGGCCGGGTACGTGGGCGAGGACGTGGAGAACATCCTGCTCAAGCTGATCCAGGCGGCCGACTACGACGTCAAGAAGGCCGAGACCGGGATCATCTACATCGACGAGATCGACAAGATCGCCCGCAAGAGCGAGAACCCGTCGATCACCCGGGACGTGTCCGGCGAGGGTGTGCAGCAGGCCCTGCTCAAGATTCTGGAGGGCACCACCGCGTCGGTGCCGCCGCAGGGTGGCCGTAAGCACCCGCACCAGGAGTTCATCCAGATCGACACCACCAACGTGCTGTTCATCTGCGGTGGTGCTTTCGCCGGTCTGGAGAAGATCATCGAGCAGCGGTCCGGTCACAACGGCATCGGTTTCAACGCCGTGCTCCGGGCCCGCAAGGACGACAACACCGACGACTCGTTCGCCGAAGTGATGCCCGAGGACCTGCTGAAGTTCGGCATGATCCCCGAGTTCGTCGGCCGGCTCCCGGTCATCACCAGCGTGCACAACCTGGACCGCGAGGCGCTGATCTCGATCCTCACCGAGCCCCGCAACGCTCTGGTCAAGCAGTACAAGCGGCTGTTCGAGCTGGACGGCGTGGACCTGGAGTTCACCCCCGACGCCCTCGACGCCATCGCCGACCAGGCCAACCTGCGCGGCACCGGGGCGCGCGGCCTGCGCGCGATCCTCGAAGAGGTGCTGATGTCGGTGATGTACGAGGTGCCCAGCCGCAAGGATGTGGAGCGCGTGGTCATCACCCGCGAGGCCGTCCTCGAGCACGTCAACCCGACTCTGGTGCCGCGCGGTGTCAGCAACCGCCGCCCACCCCGCGAGAAGAGCGCCTGAGCGCGCGTAGGAGCATCACAAATGCGTGTAGTACAGGGATAACGACGTCCCAACCGCCGGTCCGGAGTCAATAGACTCCATTCCCGTGACCGACAGTATCGCGACAGACCGGGCCCAGCTTCCCCCGCAGTACAGCCCCGGTGAGGTGGAGGGGCCGCGCTACGCCCTGTGGGAGAAGGCCGGCTACTTCACCGCCGACCCCGAGCGCGACGCCCCCACGTTCTCGATCGTGATCCCGCCGCCCAACGTGACCGGCGTCCTGCACATCGGGCACGCGCTCGACCACACGATCATCGACACGATCGTCCGGCGCCGCCGCATGCAGGGCTACACCGCGCTGTGGCTGCCCGGCATGGACCACGCGGGCATCGCCACCCAGAACGTGGTTGAGCGGGAGCTGGCCAAGGAAGGCCTGAGCCGCCACGACCTGGGCCGGGAGCGGTTCACCGAACGGGTCTGGCAGTGGAAGGCCGAGTCCGGCGGCAAGATCCTCGGCCAGATGCGCCGCCTGGGCGACAGCGTGGACTGGACCCGTGAGCGGTTCACCATGGACGAAGGCCTGTCCCGGGCCGTCCAGACCATCTTCAAGCGCCTGTTCGACGAAGGCCTGATCTACCGGGCCGAGCGGATCATCAACTGGTGCCCGCGCTGCCTGACCGCCCTGTCCGACATCGAGGTCGACCACAGCGATGACGAGGGCGAACTGGTCTCCATCCGCTACGGGGGCAGTGACTCCTCGGGGGGACGACCCCCCCAGACCCCCCCGAAGCAAGATCAAGACTCCATCGTCGTGGCCACCACCCGGGCCGAGACCATGCTCGGCGACACCGCGGTGGCCGTGCACCCCGACGACGAGCGCTACCGGCACCTGGTCGGCAAGACCGTGGAGCTGCCGCTGACCGGCCGCCGCATCCCGATCATCGCCGACGAGCACGTGGACCCGGCCTTCGGCACCGGCGCGGTCAAGGTCACCCCGGCCCACGACCCCAACGACTTCGAGATCGGCCGCCGTCACGACCTGCCCAGCCTGACCGTGCTGGACGAGCGCGGCGTGGTGACGGCGCACGGCCCGTTCCAGGGCCTGGACCGCTTCGAGGCCCGCCCGGCCGTCGTGGACGCGCTGCGCGAGATGGGCCGGATCGTGGCCGAGAAGCGGCCCTACCTGCACGCGGTCGGCCACTGCCAGCGCTGCGGCACCACGGTGGAGCCGCGGCTGTCCCTGCAGTGGTTCGTCAAGGTGGCGCCGCTGGCCCAGGCGGCCGGGGACGCCGTGCGCGACGGCCGCGTGACCCTGCATCCGGCCGAGATGAACGCCCGCTACTTCGCCTGGGTCGACGACATGCACGACTGGTGCATCAGCCGCCAGCTGTGGTGGGGGCACCGGATCCCGGTCTGGTACGGGCCCGAGGGCGAGGTGCGCTGCGTTGGCCCGGACGAGGAACCGCCCGCCGGTGACGGCTGGCGTCAGGACTCCGACGTGCTCGACACCTGGTTCTCCTCGGCCCTGTGGCCGTTCTCCACCCTGGGCTGGCCGGACGACACCCCGGACCTGCACGCCTTCTACCCGACCAGCGTGCTGGTGACCGGCTACGACATCCTGTTCTTCTGGGTCGTGCGGATGATGATGTTCGGCCTGTACGCGATGCGGGACCGCACGCCGGCCGACAGCGTGCCGTTCCGCGACGTGGCCCTGCACGGCCTGGTCCGGGACAGTACCGGCAAGAAGATGTCCAAGTCCCGCGGCAACGCGGTCGACCCGCTGGACTGGATCGACCGCTTCGGCGCCGACGCCACCCGGTTCACCCTGGCCCGCGGGGCCAACCCCGGCAGCGACGTCCCGGTCAGCGACGAATGGGCGGCCGGTTCCCGCAACTTCGTCAACAAGCTGTGGAACGCGGCCCGGTTCGCGCTCGGCCACGGGGCCCGGGTGCCCCGCCGGCTGCCGGACCCGGCCGCGCTGTCGGTCCCGGACCGCTGGATCTTGTCCCGGCTGTCCAGCGTCATCGCCGAGGTGGACCGCGACCTTGACCGCTTCGAGCTGGCCAAGGCCTGCGACACGCTGTACCACTTCGCCTGGGACGAGGTCTGCGACTGGTACCTGGAGCTGGCCAAGATCCCGCTCAACGCGGCCGTCGACCACCCGGACGACGCCGGCCGCGCAGACTGCGGCCGAGGCCACCCGCGAGGTGCTGGGCCTGGTCCTGGACAACCTGCTCAAGCTGCTGCACCCGGTGATGCCGTTCGTCACCGACGAGCTGTGGACCGCGCTGACCGGCGAGGAGTCGGTGATGGTGGCGCCCTGGCCGCGGCTGTCGTTCGACGACCCGGTGGCCGAAGCGGAGCTGTCCGCGGTCATGCGGCTGGTCACCGAGGTGCGCCGGTTCCGCTCCGACCAGGGCCTGCGGCCCAGCCAGCGGGTCGTGGCCCGGCTGCGCGGCCTGGACGGCAGCCCGGCCGCCGGCCACGAGGAGGCCGTCCGGTTCCTGCTCCGGCTCACCCCGCCCGCTGATGGTTTCACCGCCACCGCCTCCATCGAGGCCGAGGGCGTCACCGTCGAACTCGACACGGCCGGCACCATCGACGTGGCCGCCGAACGCCGCCGGATGGACAAGGACCTGGCCGCCGCCCGCAAGGAAGCCGACCAGGCCCGGGCCAAGCTGAACAACCCCAGCTTCACCGCCAAGGCCCCCGCCGCCGTCATCGACAAGACCCGCTCGCGCCTCGAAGCCGCCGAGGCTGACATCGCCCGCCTCACCGAACGCCTCGCCGCGCTCGGGGGTTAGCCCAACTCGCCGTAGCCGCTTCCGGCCGCCGTCATCGATCCCCTCCGCTCCCTTTACTTAGTCGAAGGTGGGGTGGAGGGGGGCCCAATTTCCCCTGGGCCTGTGGTGGCTGTGGCCCCGCCATCCCCAAATCCGCCCAGGTCCGTGCGGTTGCACGTGCATCCCGAGGTCTAGCTGCTCGACTGTCCTTGCGTGATGTGTTCGGCACAGTTTGTTGCGATTGCCGGTTTTGCGCGCCACCATGTAACCAGGGCGGTTCAGAGAGCGACGGTTCGCAGATCGGAGGTCTCGTGGCGGAGACGGCGGAACAGGCCTTTCCGGCCGCGGATGCTCCGCCGCCAGCCAAGCGGACCACCTTTCGCGACGTGTTCGCCGATGGCGAGTTCCGGGCCATCTGGCTGGCCGAGTTCGCCTCGATCGCCGGTGACCAGTTCGCCCGGGTCGCGCTGACCGTGATCGTGTTCCAGCGCACCGGCTCCCCGCTGCTGACCGCGCTCACCTACGCCGTGACCTACCTGCCCTGGCTGGTCGGCGGGCTGTTCCTGTCCGACGTGGCCGACCGGTTCCCGCGCCGGGACGTCATGATCGCCGCCGACCTGGCCCGGCTGGTACTGGTCGGGGTCATGGCCCTGCCCGGCATGCCGCTGTGGTCCCTGGTCCTGCTGCTGTTCGTGGTGGCGTCCCTCAACGCCCCGTTCCAGGGCGCGCGCTCCGCGCTGCGGGCCACGATCATGCCCGACGACCGCTACACCCTCGGCCTGGCCGCCTCCCAGATCACCCGGGAGATCGGCGTGGTCGGCGGGTTCGTCGCGGGCGGCGTGATCGTATCGGTGCTGCACGCCCGGCCCGCCCTGCTGATCGACGCGGGCACCTTCGCGGTATCCGCTCTGCTGCTGTCGGCGGCCGTGCGCTCCCGGCCGGCCGCGGGCCGCCGGCACGAGAGCCGGCTGGCCGAGATGAGGGCCGGGCTGCGGCTGGTGTTCACCTCCGGCCGGCTGCGCCTGCTCATGCTGCTGGGCTGGCTGTGCGCGTTCTACACGGTGCCGGAAGCGCTGGCCGTGCCCTACGCGGCCAAGCTGCACCACGGAGCCGTGGCCGCCGGTCTGATCTTCGCGGCCGGCCCGCTGGGCAGCGCCGTGGGCATGCTGGTGTTCACCCGGGCCGTGCGCCCGTCGCAACGGCTGCGCTGGATGGGCCCGCTGGCGATGGCCGCGTGCCTGATCCTGGTCAGCTGCCTGGCGAACCCGGACCTGCCGGTGCTGCTGGCCATCGTGACCGCGTCCGGCTTGCTGGCCTCCTACCAGATCGCCGCCAACGCCGCGTTCGTGCTGAACGCGCCGGATGATCGCCGCGGGCAGGCCTACGCCATCGCCAACGGCGGCATGAACCTGGCCCAGGGGCTGCTCTACGTGCTGGCCGGGGTGGCCGCCACCGTGGCCACCCCGGCCCGGGCCGTCGCGGGCAGCGGCCTGGTCGGAGCCGTTCTGGCCACCTGGCTGATGCTCAGGTGGCGGCGTGAAACCCTGACCGCCCCGCAGGGACCTGAACCCTCAGTCGTCCCGGAAGGAGGGTGAATTCGGTTGGTCCGGATCTGGAACGTTGGTGCTGAGCGTCAGTCCCAGTCGATGCTCATGCTGCTTCCTTTCTGGGAGGCGCGGAACACTTTCCCGGTTTCCCCGGCAGCAATCAGCCCCAGTCGGTTCGCATGGCGCTCCCTTTCTAAGAAATCGCCGCAATGAGATAAGTGCCCGGATGAATCATTTGAGACACGTAATACCGGCCAGCGAGTAATAACAATTCGATGTAATTGCCGAAGTTTCGGCAAAACTCTCAAACAACGTGAAATAAAAGCTGAACTGAAAATTGCAGGAGTCCGAGTGTGACCGTTTCGTCCGCCCCCCGAGGGCGTCGCTGGTCGGTGGCCGGGATACGGCGCTGGCCGCTGTGGTCCCTGTCCCCGCTGGCCCGGGCCTACGTGATCGTTGCGGTGCTGGTGGCCGCCTCAGCCGCCGCGACCGCCGGGTGGTACACCGCCTGGCACCCGTCCCAGCTCCCGGTTTACTTGCTGCTGCTGGCCTGCGCGGCCGCGATGGTCGAGGCCACCCGGGACGTGAAGCTGGGCCGCGACACCATGACCCGCGACCTGCAGGAGGTCTGGTACCTCGCCATCGCCCTGCTGCTGCCGCCGATCTACGCCTTTCTGTGTCCCATCCCGCTGACCGCATTGAAACAGTGGCGGGTCCGCCGCAATCTGATGCACCGGCGGGTATTCAGCATCGCTTCCAACGGGCTGGCCTATGGGGCCGCATCGGTCGAATTCCATCAGCGGCCTGCGGCCGCTGATCGACGGCCAGCGTCACCGGCCACGCGCACAGCGTCGGCCTGCTGCTCGCGATCCTGGCCGCCGCCGTTTCCGGCTGGCTGGTCAACCACTGGCAGATCGTCGGGGCGGTCAAGCTCACCCGCCCCACTGGCCCGGTCCGGACGCTGATCCTCAGCCGGGAGGCCATCACCACCGATGCGGTCGTGACCTGCCTGGCCTCGCTGATCGGGTTCGCCTTGTCCTTCACCCTGGCCGGCGCTGATCGTGGCCCTGCCCGTGGTGCTCATGCAGAAGCGGTTCCTCATGCATTCCCAGCTCGTCGCCGAAGCCAGGACCGACGCCAAGACCGGATTGCTGAACGCCGCCACCTGGCACCGGGAGGCCACCACCGAGTTGTCGCGGATCCGGGGCTATTGGTCGCCCACGTCGCTGGCCATCATCGACATCGACCACTTCAAGCTGGTCAACGACACCCACGGGCACCTGGCGGGCGACCGCGTGCTGCGGGTGATCTCGGACCGGTTCAAGACCGAGCTGCGCGAGGGCGACCTGATCGGCCGGTTCGGCGGTGAGGAGTTCGCCATCCTGCTCCCGCACACCTCGGGCACCGAGGCCGGGCGGGTGGCCGAGCGGTTGCGGGGCCACATCGCCGACGAGCCGATCGTGGTCAGCGACGGCCGGGAGGCCGCGGTCGGGTGCAGCGTCACGATCTCGGTCGGCGTGGCCGAACTGGCCCACACCCGGCAGGACCTCGACGAGCTGCTGGCCGTGGCCGATGCCGCCCTCTATCAGGCCAAGGCCGAAGGCCGGGACCGTATCTGCATCATGGCCCCCGGCCTGGACGAGCCCCAGCTCCCGGTCCCGCCGGGGACCGGACCGGCGGCCCGCGCGTCCCAGTAGCCTGGACGGGTGAGTACCGCGCCCTGCTGGACCCAGCCGTGACCGACCACGACACGCTGCGCGAGGTGGAGCGGGCGATCCTGCTGCGCCGCCCCGAGTCCTCGATCGAGCCCACCCTGGACCGGATCGCCACCCTGGCCGGGCTGCTCGGCGACCCCCAGCGCGCGTACCCGGTCATCCACATCACCGGCACCAACGGCAAGACCTCCACCGCGCGCATGATCGACGCCCTGCTCCGGGCCCGGGGTCTGCGCACGGGCCGGTTCACCAGCCCGCACCTGGTCTCCATCCGGGAGCGGATCTGCATCGACGGTCAGCCCATCGACGCCGAGCAGTTCGAGGCCCTCTACGCGGAGATCGAGCCCTACCTGCGGCTCACCGACGAGCAGACCGGGACCCCGCTGTCCTTCTTCGAGGTGCTGACCGGCATGGCCTTCGCCGCCTTCGCCGACGCGCCGGTGGACGTGGCCGTGATCGAGGTCGGCCTGGGCGGGACCTGGGACGCGACCAACATCGCCGATGGGGCGGTGGCCGTGGTCACCCCGATCGGCCTGGACCACACCCAGTACCTGGGCGACACCGTGGAGGAGATCGCGGGGGAGAAGGCCGGGATCATCAAGCCCGGTGCGCTGGCCGTGCTGGCCCAGCAGTCGCTGCCCGCGGCCGAGGTGCTGCTGCGCCGGATCTCCGAAGTCGGCGCGACCGTGGCCCGGGAAGGGCTGGAGTTCGGCGTGCTGGACCGGGAGATCGCCATCGGCGGCCAGCAACTGGCCCTGCGCGGCCTCAACGGCACCTACGGTGAGCTGTTCCTGCCCCTGTTCGGTGAGCACCAGGCGTCCAACGCGGCCTGCGCCCTGGCCGCGGTGGAAGGTTTCGCCGGGGCCACCGAGAGCACCGAGGAGGGCGGCGGGACCCGCGCCCCGCTCGACGTCGGCCTGATCCGCCAGGCCTTCGCGGGCCTGCGCTCCCCCGGGCGGATGGAGATACTGCGGCGCAGCCCCACGGTGATCGGGGACGCGGCCCACAACCCGGCCGGCATGGCCGCCACCGTGGCCGCGGTGAACGAGGCGTTCAGCTTCAGCCGCCTGGTCGGCGTGCTCGCGGTCAGCGCCGACAAGGACGTGGCCGGCATCCTGGACGAACTGGAACCGGTGCTGTCCGACGTGGTGGTCACCCGCAACTCCTCGGACCGCTCGATGCCCGCCGAGGAACTGGCCGACCTGGCCAATGACGTGTTCGGCCTGGACCGGGTGCACGTGGCCGAGCGGATGGACGACGCCATCGAGATCGCGGTCGGCCTGGCCGACGAGACTCCCGACCCCGACCTGCCCGGCGGCGGCGGGGTGCTGATCACCGGCTCGGTCATCACCGTGGGCGACGCCCGCCTGCTGCTGACGCCGGACGCGCCCACCACCGACCTGCCCATGGCCGACGGCGGCACCGGCCGCCACTCCTTCACCGCGGCTGATCTGTCATGACTGAGCCCGTCACCGATCAGCCGGCCGAGGTGCCCCAGGCCCCCGGCCAGGCCCGGCCGTCCCGGAAGAAGCGCCCCATCCTGCGGCGGCTGCTGTCGTCGGTGCTGGTGTTCGAGGCGGTCTTCCTGATCCTGGCCATGCCGGTGGCGGTCACCGTCGAGCACCTCAGCCACGGGATCGTGTTCGGAGTCGGCGGGGGACTGACCCTGGCCGCGATCGTGCTGGCCGGCGTCATCGGCCGCGGCCGCTGGGCCCTGATCGCGGGCACCGTGTTCCAGTTCCTCATCATTGCGGCTGGTATCGAGGTCCCCGCCCTGTACGTCCTCGGTGTCGTCTTCCTCGCGCTGTGGTTCGGCGGAATTCATCTCGCCAACAAGGTGGAGCCGCCCGACCCGGGCTAGTCTAAGAACCGTCGCCCTGAGTAATTAGAGGTGAGCGGTTAGTGACGAGTCTCGGCCGGCTGGCCCGACCTGGCGCCCACGCCAGGCCAGCCCGCGATGCCTCCACGCCCAGCCCCGGCCCCGTCCCCACCCCCGCCACCCCCGCCGACGCCACCGCTACGCCATGGCCGCCGGCGCCCGGCGACCCGACCCGAGCCGATGCGCCCCCCGCCGACAGCCACTCCCGGCCCAAGCACGCCGCGCCCGCGCCGGACTTCGCCCCCGCTCCCACCGCTCCCGCACCCCCAGCCTCCGCGTCCGCGCCGGCCGCGCCCTCACCCTCCGATCCCGCGCCCGCCGCCGCGCACTCCGCGTCCGAAGCCTCTGCTCCGGCCCACGCGACCCCCGACGATTCCGCCCCTCCCGCCGCCCCCATGGACTCCCCGCCCCCTCACCCCTCCCCGGCCCAGGCCGCGCCGTTGGCCTCCGCGCCACTGGCCTCCGCGCCCGCGCCCGCCGGACTCGTCCCCGCTGAGCCCGCTCCGGTCCCCGCGCCCACCGATGCCACCCCAGCTCACGCCGCCCCGGCCGACTCCGCCCCCGAAGACCACCCCGCCCTAGAGGACCACCCCGCGCCACCGGCCGCGCGCCGGCTAGCCGCCGACCTGGTCGCCGCCGCGGTGGTGGCCGCGGTCACCCCCCTGTGCCTCCTGCAAGCGCCGAACGCCATTGCCTGGGCCCTCGCCCCGGCCGGCGGTGTCGCGGGCGGGCCCGGGACGTCGGTCGCGGTGCTGCGTGCCGCCGGGCTGGCCCTGCCCGCCATGGCCGCCGTGGCCGGGATCGCCGGGCTGGCCGTGATCCGGTGGCGGGCCTGGCCCGTGCTGCTGACCGGCCTGCTGGTCATGGCCGTGGCCGACGTGTTCGGCGGGTCGGCCCACACCGTGGCCGCGATCGGCGCGGTCCGGGTGCTGCACGGGCTGGCCGCCGGGCTGGCCCTGCCCGCCGCGCTCGGCCTGGCCTGGGAGCGTCGGCCCCGGCCGCGGCGACTGCTGGCCGCCCTGTGGGCGGCGACCACCGTGGCCGGCCTGGCGGCGGTGTCGGCGGTGGCCCGGGAGCGGCTGGCCAGTGGCGGCTGGCACGGCGCGCTGGCCCCTTACCCCTGGCTGACCGGGGTGGCGCTGACTGTGGCGGCCCTGTACGCCATCCTCGCCGCTGGCCCCGGCGCCCCCCGCCCAGACCGCCAGCCCCGCCAGCCCGGTCAGACCCGCCAGCCGCTCCGTGCGCCACGAGCCCGTCAGGACGCCACCCAGGAGCGGGCTCAGCTGGCCGTGCTGACCGTTCCCGGTCTCGGGCTGGGCGCGCTCAGCGTCGGCGTCACCTACCGGTCGCCGCTCGCGCTGCTGGCCGCCGGGGCCGTGGCCGTGCTGATCCTCTACGGGGTGGCCGCGGTGGCCTCGGCCGACCGGCTGGTCGGCGGCCCGCTCTGCTTTCCCATGGTGGCCGCGGTCACCGGCCTGGTCGTGGCCCCGGCCGCCGGCGCGGTCACCAGCCTGCGCCAGCTGACCGCGGCGATGGCCTCGGGCCCCGCCCACCCCCCATCCTGGCTGCCGCTCGGGGTCACGGTGGCGGCGGTAGCGGCCGGGGTGGTGGCCGCG
Source organism: uncultured Actinomycetes bacterium (assembly GCA_963828445.1). Classification (GTDB taxonomy): domain Bacteria; phylum Actinomycetota; class Actinomycetes; order Streptosporangiales; family Streptosporangiaceae; genus Bog-532. Next base: position 73,908 of record CAWHFP010000003.1, on the reverse strand, counting down.
CTGACGCTGCGACGGCGCCCTCGCCCGGTGGTGCTGGCCGGCCTGGTCCTGGCCATGGAAGGCCTGGCCGCCGCCCGGCTGGCCGGGCCGTTCGTGCCCGACCTGGTGCTGGCCGGGATCAGCGCTCCGCTGGCCGGCGGGCTGGCCGCGGCCCTGGCCGCCGCCCTGGCCGGGACCGCGGCCAAGGCCACCGCGGCCAGCGCCCTGTCCGGGGCATCGTTGCTGCTGGGCGGGCTGATGACCGGCTACCTGGCCGCTGGTGCCGTGCAGGTCCGGATGGTGACCCAGCTGGCCGTCGGCCAGGGCCAGGTCCCGGGTCGAGCGCAAGGGGCAGAACGGCTGGCCCTGGCCGGCGCGGTGGGAGCGTGGGAGCTGGTCGGGCTGGTGTCCGTGTTGATCGCGATTGCCGTCATAATTCTCACCGGCCGGGCGCGCCGCGCCGGTGCCGTCACCCGATGACGCGGGTAAACTGCCTGCCGCGGGTCTCTCTCGCGACCACTGGACCGTTGCTCTCGCTCACATGCATTCTCAGAAGGAGCGTCGTTGCCGGAACGTACTCTTGTCCTCATCAAGCCCGATGGTGTCCGCCGTGGCCTGATCGGCACGGTGATCGAGCGGATCGAACGCAAGGGCTTGCGCATCGCCGCGCTGGAACTGAGGACGCTGGATCGGGAGACGGCCAGTACCCACTACGCCGAGCACGTCGGCAAACCATTCTTCGAGCCGGTGGTGGACTTCATCACGTCGGGGCCATTGGTGGCGCTGGTGGCGGAAGGTCCGCGGGCCATTCAGGCCTTCCGCGGGCTGGCCGGTGCGACCGACCCGGTGGCGGCCACCCCGGGCACCATCCGTGGTGATCATGCGCTGGAGATCGGCGAGAACGTTGTCCACGGCTCCGACTCGCCCGAATCGGCCCAGCGGGAAATCAAGATCTTCTTCCCCGAACTCGCCTGACCTGGCCAAACCGGGCCAGGCCTCGCCTGACCCGGTCCGGCCGAGGCAGGCCCCTGCTACCCGCAACCCAGCGGCGTGGCCTCCGAAGTATTTGTTGGCGTCAACTTGCCTGACCAGCCCACACGGTCTGACCAGCACAGCAGCGCCCGATCGGGAAGGTTGCCCTCCCCATGAGTAACGCGATGGCGGTTCTCGGCCGCGACATGGCGGTCGACCTGGGCACCGCCAACACGCTGGTGTACGTGCGGGGCCGCGGGATCGTGCTCAACGAACCCTCCGTCGTCGCCCTCAACACCAACAACGGCCAGATCGTGGCCGTGGGCATCGAAGCCAAACGGATGATCGGCCGGACCCCGGGCAACATCGTGGCCGTCCGGCCGCTCAAGGACGGCGTGATCGCCGACTTCGACGTCACCGAGCGGATGCTGCGCTACTTCATCCAGAAAGTGCACCGCCGGCGGCACCTGGCCAAGCCGCGCATCGTGGTCGCCGTGCCCAGCGGCATCACCGGGGTCGAGCAGAGCGCGGTCAAAGAGGCCGCCCACCAGGCCGGCGCCCGCCGGGTCTACATCATCGAGGAGCCGATGGCGGCCGCGATCGGCGCCGGGCTGCCGGTCAACGAGCCGACCGGCAACATGGTGGTCGACATCGGCGGCGGCACCACCGAGGTCGCGGTGATCTCGCTGGGCGGCATCGTCACCTCGCAGTCCATCCGGGTCGGCGGCGACGAACTGGACGACGCCATCATCAGCTTCGGCAAGAAGGAGTACTCGCTGATGCTCGGCGAGCGCACCGCCGAGGAGATCAAGATGGCGCTGGGGTCCGCGTTCCCCGGGGCCGACGAGCCGCACGCCGAGATCCGCGGCCGCGACCTCGTCAGTGGCCTGCCCAAGACGATCGTGATTTCTGCCTCCGAGGTCCGGCGCGCGATCGAAGAACCCCTTAACCTGGTCATCGACGCGGTGAAGACCACGCTGGACAAGTGCCCGCCCGAGCTCGCCGGTGACGTCATGGACCGGGGTATCGCCCTAACCGGCGGGGGAGCGCTGTTGCGCGGGCTCGACCAGCGGATCCGCGAAGAGACGGGGATGCCCGTCCATGTGGCCGACAACCCGCTCGACTCGGTGGTACTGGGAACCGGGAAGTGCGTGGAGGATTTCGAGACGCTGCGCCAGGTTCTCGTGCCCGAGACCCGGCGCTGAGTAACAGGGCCGCCGCCCAGCCGCGGCGCCCGCGAGGAGTCGCATGCACGACACCCGGCGAGTACGCCTGGTCCTCGCTGTCCTGCTGGTCGCGGCCATCGCGCTGATCACCATCGACTTCCGGGACGGCGGCACCTCGGGTGCCCGCGGGGCCGGATCCGGCATCTTCGGCCCGGTGGAGCGGGTGGCCAGCGATGTCACCAGCCCGGTGTCCTCGGTGTTCGACTGGGTCACCGGCGGCCCCTCCTCGGACAGCAAGATCGCCTCGCTGCAGGCCGCCAACGCCAAGCTCCGCGCCGAGCTGAGCCAGGCTCAGCTCGGCAAGGCCGACGAGGCCCAGCTGTCCTCGCTGCTGCAGCTGGCGGGCCAGGGCGGCTACAAGGTCGTGGCGGCCAGCGTGATCGCGGCCGGCCAGGACTACAGCGACACCGTCACCCTCGACGTGGGCCGCAAGGACGGGGTCAGGGCCCACGAGACCGTGCTCAACGGCCAGGGCCTGGTCGGCACGGTGACCCAGGTCAGCTCGGACACCTCGACCGTGCTGCTGGCCACCGACGCCGCGTCGGTGGTGGGCGCGCGGATGGCGGGCAACGACCAGATCGGCTCGATCACCGGGACCGGCAAGTCGCTGTCCGGCCCGACCGTGCTGCAGCTCAAGCTGTTCGACGGCAACGCGACGTTGCAGGCCGGCCAGGACCTGGTCACGTTCGGCTCGGTGCACAACACCCCGTACGTGCCGGGCGTGCCGATCGGGCAGGTGACCAAGGTCCAGGGCAACGCCGGCTCGCTGACCCAGACCGCGCTGGTCAAGCCGTTCGTGAACTTCACCTCGCTGGGCGTGGTCGGTGTGGTCGTGGGCGGCCCGGCCCAGGACCCGCACGACGCGGTGCTGCCCGCGGCGCCCAAGCCCGCCCCGACCGTCACCGTGACCGTGACCCCGGGCGCCCCGTCCGCGCCCGCCACCTCCGGCGGCACCACCACGGGCGGCTGAGGTGCGGCGGCTCCTGATCTCGGTGGTGCTGTGCGCGGTGGCGCTGGCCGCCCAGCTGACCGTGGTCAACCGGCTCGCGCTGCCCGGCGGGGCCGGCCCGGACCTGGTGCTGCTGGTGGTGGTGGCGCTGGCCCTGACCGGCGGCCCGGTGCCGGGCATGCTGACCGGCTTCCTGGCCGGCCTGGCCCTGGACGTGGCCCCGCCCGCCGGGCACACCATCGGGCAGTACGCGCTGGTCTTCACCCTGGTCGGCTACTTGTGCGGCCGGCTGGCGGCCCTGGGGGAGGAGTCACCCGCGCTGTACGTGGCCATCTCGGCCGGGGCGGCCGCGGTCGGCGCGGTGCTGTACGCCGTGCTCGGCGTGATGCTGAGCGACCCGGAGGTCACCTGGGCCGCGGTCCAGCACGTGCTGCCGCCGCTGGTCGTGTACAACGTGCTGCTCAGCCCGTTCGTGCTGTTCGGCGTGGTCAAGCTCAACGGCTGGGCCGGCCACAGCGAAAACGCGGGCGGAGCGTCGGCCGCCCTGTCCTCGGCCGCGGCCAGCGCCATCGGCGCCGCCGGGCTGTCCACCGGGGCGGTCCGGCAGGCCAGCGCGTCCGGCTCGCCCCGGCTGCACCTGGGCGAGCGGCGTGGCGGCGACGCCTGGATCGCCGCCGCCCGTACGTCCAGCCCGGCCCGGCCGTCGGCCCTGGGCGGGACCCCCCAGCGTGAGCCGCGGCTGCGGGCCAGCGGGCTGCGGGGGACGGGGGGATCAGCGTCCGGCCTGGGCGGCACCAGACCCCGGTACTCCGGGCCCAAGGCCGCGCCGCGGATGAACTTCGGCGGCCGCCGCAGCCCGTTCGCCGGGCGGAAGGCCACCGCCCTGTCGCGCTCCAGCGCCCAGCCCAAGTTCCGGAAGCGCAGCATGAGCGCGAGCGTCGGCGGCGGTGGGTCGCTCGGCCGGGCCACCCCGCGCCGGGGCACGTTCGGCCGCAGCCGTTCGTTCCGCAAACGCAGTGCTCTCGGCGGGGGCCTGGGCGGGCGCCGGGCCTTCGGCCGCTCGGCCGGGCCCCGGCTGACGATGCGCCGCGGCACCTGGTTCAGCCGTCTGTTCCGCAGGAACACAGGAGGATTTCGATGATCTCGGCGTCACGGCGGCGCATGCTGGTGCTGTACGTGGTGGTGGCTTCGCTCTTGATCACGCTGGGCGGCCGGCTCTGGTACATCCAGGTCATGAACGGCACCAGCTACGTCAAGCTGGCCTCACAGAACCAGACGCGCAACATCGTGGTGCCGGCCGTCCGCGGCCAGATCCTGGACGATGTGGGCGATCCGCTGGTGACCAACCGCACCAAGCTGGTCGTCTCGGTCGACATGATGACCCTTTCCCAGCGGAAGGACGGCGGGACCAGCGTCCTCAAGCGGCTGGCGCCCATGATCAACCTGCCCTACGACGCGCTCAAGAAGAAGGTCCGGCTGTGCACGGCCAAGGTCAAGCAGCCCTGCTGGGCGGGCTCGCCCTATCAGCCGATCCCGGTCGATGAGAACGTCAGCGACCAGGTCGCGCTGCAGATCATGGAGGAGCAGGACCAGTTCCCGGGCGTGACCGCCCAGGCCCAGGGGGTCGTGACCTACCCGATGCCGCACGGGGCCAACCCGGCTCAGGTCCTCGGCTACCTGCAGCCCGCCACCACCGAGCAGCTGAAAAAGGATCACCTGCCCGCGGGCACCGGCTACTCCACCGCCGACCTGGTCGGCCAGGCCGGCCTGGAGGAGCAGTACAACCAGGCCCTCACCGGCACGACCGGCACCGACACCGTCTCGGTCAACGCGGCCGGCGACGTCACCGGCACCGTGGGCGGCACCGCCGCCAAACCCGGCGACAACCTGGTCACCAGCATCAACTCCAAGATTCAGGCCGACGCCCAGGACGCGCTGAACTCGGCCATCGAGAAGGCCCGGGCGGCCGGCAACGACGCCAACCAGGGCGCGGCCGTGGTGATGACCACCACCGGCCGGGTGGTGGCCATGGCCAGCTACCCCGACTACAACCCCAGCGTCTGGACCAACGGCATCTCGCAGTCCCAGTTCGACGCGCTGTTCGGTCAGTCGGACGGGGCCCCGGCCATCAACTGGACCACCCAGGGCCAGTACGCTCCCGGTTCCACCTGGAAGGTGACCTCGACCGCGGCCGCGGTGTCCGACGGCTTCCCGCTCGACGGCCAGTACAACTGCCCGGCCACGGTCGACATCGGCGGCCACACCTACAAGAACGACGGTGAGCCCAACCAGGGCGACATGAGCTTCGCCGAGGCGCTGATCCAGTCCTGCGACACCGTGTACTACAACCTGGCCTACGAGATGTGGCAGCGGGACAACCCGCACGCCAACATCGTCACCAGCGCCAGCGCCCCGGTGCAGAAGATGCAGAAGGAGGCCCTGGCCTGGGGCTTCGGCAAGACGACCGGGATCGACCTGCCCGAGGAGGCCTCGGGCACGGTGCCGACCCGCGAGTGGCTGTACTACTACTGGAAAGACAACGCCCACCAGGGCCAGAACTGGTGCAAGTACGGCAAGGCCGACGGCACCTACGTCCAGCAGATCGAATACCAGGACTGCAAGTCCGGCAACGTCTGGGAGCCGGGCCAGGCCGCCATCGCCGCCATCGGCCAGGGTTACGACCTGGCCACCCCGCTCCAGCTGACCAACGCCTACGTGGCCCTGGCCAACGGCGGCACGCTCTACCAGCCGCGCATCGGCAAGGCCCTGGTCAGCCCGTCCGGCCAGGTGGTCCAGCAGATCACGCCGCCGGTGGCCGCGCACCTGCCGGCCTCGTCCGGCTTCCTGTCCTACCTGCGCAGCGCCCTGGCCGGGGTGGTGACCCAGGGCACCGCGGCCGGCGCGTTCGGCGGCTTCCCGCTGAACAAGGTCTGCGTGGGCGGCAAGACCGGTACCGCGCAGGTCATGGGCAAGGTGGCCACCTCGGTGTTCGCCTCGTTCGCGCCCTGCAACAACCCCCAGTACGTGGTGGTCGTGATGATCCCCGACTCCGGCTACGGCGCCGACGCCTCGGCCCCCGCGGTCCGGCAGATCTGGGACGGCATCTACGGCCTGGAAGGCCACCAGGCCGCGGTCCCGAACGGCCAGGTGCCGTCGTCCCTGCCGCAGATCGCCTCGACCGGCAAGATCACCGCGCCGAAGGGATACTCCGGATGAGCGTGACCCCATGAGTGTTACGCAGCGCAGCTACGGCGGCGGGCCGCGGCCGGGGGCGTTCCGGTCCCGCCCGCGCTCGATGATCACCCGGGTCACGTCCCGGGACAGCCGCCTGCGCCACCTGGACTGGATCCTGATCCTGGCGGTGCTGGCCCTGTGCGCCCTGGGCGTGCTGCTGGTCTATTCGGCCACCGAGCCGAGCCTGGTCCAGCGGGGCGCCAACCCGCACACCTACCTGGACAAGCAGGCCGTCTTCGTGGTGATCGGCCTGGTCATGATGGCGCTGGTCAGCCTGGTCGACCACCGCCAGCTGCGGGTGTTCGCGCCGGTCGTCTACGGGGCCGCCGTGCTCGGCCTGCTGGTCGTGCTGACCCCGCTCGGGGCCACCGTCAACGGGGCCGCGGGCTGGATCGACCTGCCCGGCGGCTTTCAGATCGAGCCGTCCGAGTACGCCAAGATCGCCCTCATCCTGATGACCGCGCTGCTGTTCAGCGAGCTGCGCGAGGGGGCCCGGGACCCGTCGGCGGGCCGCCCCGGCCCCAGCCTGCGCGACGTCGGCATCGTGATCGCCTGCGGCGCGCCCCTGATCGGCCTGGTCATCATCGAGCCGGCCCTGGGCATCTCCATGGTGCTGGTGGTGGTGCTGGCCGGGATGATCCTGCTGTCCGGGATCCAGCTGCGCTGGGTGCTGAGCCTGCTCGCGGTGGCCGTGGTCGGGATCATCGCCGCGCTCAGCCTGCACCTGGTCAAGAGCTACCAGCTGACCCGGTTCTCCTCGTTCCTGCACCCGTCGTCGGACGCGGCCGGCTCCGGCTACAACGCCATCCAGGCCAAGATCGCCATCGGCTCGGGTGGCATGTTCGGGCAGGGGCTGTTCCACGGCCAGTCGGTGTCCGGCAGCTACGTGCCCGCCCAGAGCACCGACTTCATCTTCACCGTGGCCGGCCAGGAGCTCGGTTTCGTGGGCGCCGTGGTCATCGTGGCCCTGCTCGGGGTGGTGGTGGTCCGGGCCCTGCGCATCGCCACCCGCGCCGACGACAGCTTCGGCATGCTGGTCGCCTCCGGCATCGCCATCTGGTTCCTGTTCCAGGCCTTCGTCAACGTCGGCATGACCGTCGGCATCATGCCCATCACCGGCCTCCCGCTGCCCTTCATCTCCTACGGCGGCTCCGCCATCTTCGCCGACATGATCGCGGTCGGCCTGCTCCTCTCCGTCCACCACAAACGCCAGGTCTTCGAGTAACCCCATTTACCGTGACCGCCCAGCCCTCCGCCGCCCAGCCAGGGGCTCACCGCCCGGAATAAGCCGGTTCGCGCAATTGCTCATTACTTGTGTCGCCCGAACAATGGCCAGCCCTAGGTAGGCTGGTGTGATGCCAACAGAGTCGGTTTACCCGCGCCTTGAGCCGTTGCTCCCGCGCGTCCGGAAGCCGATCGCGTACGTGGGCGGCGAAGTCAACTCGGTCGTCAAGGACTGGGACAGCGCCGACGTGCGCTGGGCGCTGCTGTATCCGGACGCGTACGAGGTGGGCCTGCCCAACCAGGGCGTGCAGATTCTGTACGAGATCCTGAACGAGCAGGACGGCGTGCTGGCCGAGCGCACCTACAGCGTCTGGCCCGACATGGAAGCCCTGCTCCGGGAGCACGGGATACCCCAGTTCACCGTGGACGGGCACCGCCCGGTCGGCGACTTCGACCTGCTCGGCGTGAGCTTCTCCACCGAGCTGGGCTACACCAACCTGCTCACCGCGCTCGACCTGGCCGGCATCCCCCTGCACAGCGAAGACCGGGACCCGGCCGACGGGACCTGGCACCCGCTGGTCATCGCGGGCGGCCATGCCGCGTTCAACCCCGAGCCCATCGCCGACTTCCTGGACGGCGTGGTGCTGGGCGACGGGGAAGAAGCGGTCCTCAAGATCACCGCCTGCGTGCGGGCCTGGAAGCAGCAGGGCCGCCCCGGTGGCCGCGACGGGCTGTTGCGCACGCTGGCCGCCGAGACCCAGCTGTACGTGCCGCGTTTCTACGACGTGAGCTACCGGCCCGACGGCCGCATCGAGAAGACCGTGCCCAACGACCGGGGCATCCCCCCGGTGGTGGCCAAGCACACGGTCATGGACCTGGACGAGTGGCAGTACCCCCGCAAGCCGATCGTCCCGGTCGCCGAGACCGTGCACGAGCGCTACAGCGTGGAGATCTTCCGCGGCTGCACCCGCGGCTGCCGGTTCTGCCAGGCCGGGATGATCACGCGGCCGGTGCGGGAGCGGAGCATCACCACCGTGGGGAAGATGGTCGAGCAGGGGGTGCAGGCCACCGGGTTCAGTGAGGTCGGGCTGCTTTCGCTGTCGAGCGCCGACCACAGCGAGATCAACGAGATCGCCAAGGACCTGGCCGACGCCTACGAGGGCACCAACACCGGGCTGTCGCTGCCGTCCACCCGGGTTGACGCGTTCAACGTGACCCTGGCCGACGAGCTGACCCGCAACGGCCGCCGGTCCGGCCTGACCTTCGCCCCCGAGGGTGGCTCGGAGCGGATGCGCAAGGTGATCAACAAGATGGTCACCGAAGAGGACCTGATCCGCACGGTCACCACCGCCTACGCCAGCGGCTGGCGGCAGGTGAAGCTGTACTTCATGTGCGGCCTGCCCACCGAGACCGACGAGGACGTGCTGGCCATCGCCGACCTGGCCCGCCGGGTCATCAAGACCGGCCGCGAGGTCAGCGGGAGCAAGGACATCCGCTGCACGGTGTCGATCGGCGGGTTCGTGCCCAAGCCGCACACCCCGTTCCAGTGGGCGGGCCAGACCCCGCACGAGGTGGTGGACAGCCGGCTGCGCAAGCTGGGTGCGGCCCTGCGGGCCGACAAGGCCTACGGCCGGGCCATTGGCTTCCGCTACCACGACGGCCAGCCCTCGGTGATCGAGGGCCTGCTGTCCCGCGGCGACCGGCGGGTCGGCAAGGTCATCGAGACCGTGTGGCGCGACGGGGCCCGGTTCGACGGCTGGAGCGAGCACTTCTCCTTCGACCGCTGGGTGGCCTGCGCCGACAAGGCGCTGACCGGTGAGCCGGTCGACCTGGACTGGTACACCACCCGCGAGCGGGCCGAGGACGAGGTCCTGCCCTGGGGCCACCTGGACGCGGGCCTGGACCCCGACTGGCTGTGGCAGGACTGGCAGGAAGCCCTCAACGGCACCGGCGACGTCGAAGACTGCCGCTGGTCGGCCTGCTACGACTGCGGCGTCTGCCCATCGATGGGCACCGAGATCCAGACCGGCCCGACCGGGGAGCGGCTGCCGGAAGGCACCAAGCTGCTCCCGGTGCTGGGCGTGAGCTGACCCATGCCCGCGACCAAGAACCGTCCCACCGGCCCGGAGCCCCCGCCGGCCGTCCAGCATCTGCTGGTCCGGTACGCCAAGCGCGGCCGGATGCGGTTCGCCAGCATCCGGGACGTGCAGCGCGCGTTCGAGCGGGCCGTACGCCAGGCCGGCCTGCCGATCGCGCACTCGGCCGGCTTCAGCCCGCACCCCAAAATCTCGTACGCCAGCGGTACGCAGACCGGGGTGGCCAGCGAGGCCGAATACCTCAGCCTGGGCCTCACCGCGCCGGTCGAACCTGCCGGTATGCGTTCGGTACTGGACAGAGCGTTGCCGGACGGGATAGACGTTATCGAAGTAGTTGAAGATGCCGGCGGCTCGCTCAACAGCCGCCTGATGGTTTCGGAGTGGCTGGTGACATTGCCCGGGGTCGCGCCGGACGCCGCAGAGACGGCGGCCCGTGCGTTCCTGGCCGCCGCCGAGGTGCCGGTGGAACGGCTCACCAACAAGGGCATCCGCCACTTCGACGCCCGCGCCGCCGTGCTGACCTTGGAGGTCGCCCCGCGCGCCGGGACGATTGACCATCACGAATGTGCGACAATACGCATGGTTGTTCGGCACACTGAGCCCGCCGTACGGCCCGAGGATGTATTGAACGGGATGCTCCCGGGGGGAGCCGCATCGGTGAAGCCAGCCGCGGCTGTGACCCGGGTCGCCCAGGGCATTCTCGGTCCCGAGGACCGGGCGACGGCCGTCATTGCGCCGACGTCAGCAAAGGTAAACGTGCCATGAGGGCGCCCGTGCGCCCCATGGGCTGCGGACCCGTGCGGTTCACCCGCACGCCGGTCCGCATTTCCGCGCATCAGCGCGGCCAGTACGCCGCGTGGCCAGCGGAGCAATCCGCACGGTCACACGCAGAACTGAGTCAGGTAACGAACCTGGGCGCCGCAGCCGCCGAAATGGCCGGCTCCGTCCAGGGACGAGGACACTATGTGCTCCCGTGCGGCGCGCCGGACCCTCGCGGGATCCGCGCGCCCGGGAGCTTGACAGGAGATTGCCCGGATGCTCGAGAACGAGCCAGACAACGCAGGATCAGGTGACGGGACAGGTGGCACCGACCAGGGTGCGGTGAGCACCGGGCCCAGCCGGGGTGGTGTTTCCAGCCGCCCGGCCGGCCCCCCTGACCCCGCCCCGCCGGCCCCGGCGGTGCCCGTGGTGGCCTTCCAGGCCCCGCAGGTGCTGTTCCAGGCGCCGCAGCCGCAGGCCGCTCCGGCCGAGCGGCCCGTGAGCGTGGCCGCCCCGGCCCCCGCCCCCGCCGCCCCCGCCGCTGGGGACGACGAAAACGTCACCCGCCCGGCGCGCCGGCGCAGCCGCAGTAAGCCCGACCCGGGTCCTTCGGATAAAAACGAAGCCGCTGCGGCCGAGGCGCCCCCGGCCGCCGCCGAGACCTCCGGCCCCGACGATGCCTCCGGACCGGACGACGAGTCCGATGACGACGGCGGCCAGTCCGGCCGTAAGCGCCGCCGCCGGGGCGGGCGCAGCCGCTCCCGCGGGCGCGGCACCGGTGACTCGGCTGACGGTGACGGCTCCGACGACGCCGAGTCCGCTGGTGACAGCGGCAGCTCCGGCACCGGGGCCGACCAGCCGGCCGCCGAAGACACCAACGCCGCCGACGACTCCGGCGACGACGACGGCGAGGACGACGAGAACGGCAACGGCCAGGGCCGCCGGCGCCGCCGCAAGCGGCGCCGCGGTTCCGCCGCCGACTCCGACAAGTCCAGCGAGGACGACCCGCCGGACACCGTGGTGCACGTCCGTGAGGCCCGCCCGGCCGCTCCCCGTTCGGACGACGTGCGCTCGGTCAAGGGTTCGACCCGGCTGGAGGCCAAGCGGCAGCGGCGGCGCGAGGGCCGCGAGTCCGGCCGCCGGCGTCCCCCGGTCATCACCGAATCCGAGTTCCTGGCCCGCCGCGAGGCCGTCGAGCGCACCATGGTCGTGCGCCGCCGCGGGGACCGGACCCAGATCGCGGTGCTCGAGGACGACATCCTGGTTGAGCACTACGTGAACCGGTCCAGTCACCAGAGCTACGTCGGCAACGTCTACCTGGGCAAGGTCCAGAACGTGCTGCCGTCGATGGAGGCGGCCTTCGTCGACATCGGCAAGGGCCGCAACGCCGTGCTCTACGCCGGCGAGGTGAACTTCGACGCCAGCGGGCTGGAGGGCCAGTCCAAGCGGATCGAGTCCGCGCTCAAGTCCGGCCAGTCGATCCTGGTCCAGGTGACCAAGGACCCGGTCGGCCACAAGGGCGCCCGGCTGACCAGCCAGGTCAGCCTGCCCGGCCGGTACCTGGTGTACGTGCCTGGTGCCTCCATGACCGGCATCAGCCGCAAGCTCCCGGACAGCGAGCGGACCCGGCTCAAGAAGATCCTCAAGAAGGTCATGCCCGAGGACGCGGGCGTGATCGTCCGCACCGCGGCCGAGGGTGCCACCGAGGAAGAGCTCGAGCGCGATGTGGCCCGGCTGTCCGCGCAGTGGGAGAACATCGAGCGCAAGTCCAAGACGGCCAGCGCCCCCGAGCTGCTGTACGGCGAGCCCGACCTGACCATCCGGGTCATCCGGGACGTGTTCAACGAGGACTTCAGCCAGCTCATCGTGTCCGGTGACGAAGGCTGGGCCGAGGTCGACGAGTACGTCAAGTACGTGGCCCCGCACCTGGCCGAACGGCTCAGCCACTGGGAAGACCCGGACGAGGACGTGTTCGCCGAGTACCGCATCGACGAGCAGCTGACCAAGGCGATGGAGCGCAAGGTCTGGCTGCCCAGCGGTGGCTCGCTGGTCATCGACCGCACCGAGGCCATGACCGTCATCGACGTCAACACCGGCAAGTTCACCGGCCAGGGCGGCAACCTGGAAGAGACCGTCACCCGGAACAACCTGGAAGCCGCCGAGGAGATCGTCCGCCAGCTGCGCCTGCGTGACGTCGGCGGCATCATCGTCATCGACTTCATCGACATGGTGCTGGAGAGCAACCGCGAACTGGTGCTGCGGCGCCTGCTGGAGTGCCTGGCCCGGGACCGCACCAAGCACCAGGTGGCCGAGGTCACCTCGCTGGGCCTGGTCCAGATGACCCGCAAGCGGGTCGGGGCCGGCTTGCTCGAAGCGTTCTCCGAGCCCTGCGAGTGCTGCAACGGCCGCGGCGTGCACGTGTCGCTGGACCTGGCCGACATCGGCTCGTCCGGCTCGAACGAGTCCAACGGCCGTGGCCGCGGTCGCCACGAGCGCCGCAGCGAGTCCGGTGACCAGGGCCAGGGCCAGGGCAAGTCCGAGGCCAGCAACGGCAGCGGCTCCAACGGGCATGGGTCCAACGGGGGCAACGGCAACGGCAACGGCAGCAACGGCGAGAGCAAGCCGGGGGAGGGCCGCCGCAGCCGCAACCGCCGGCGTGGCAACCGCCCGGACCCGGCCCCCGCCGCCGAGGTCCAGGGCCCCTCGGACGCGCCCGCCGCCGAGGCGTCCGAGGCCGCCGGGGAACCGGCCGACGTCTCGAGCGCCGTGGCCACCCTGGAGGCGACCGAGGCCGCGGGCCAGCCCACCGAGCCGGCCGAGCTCACCGAGCTTCTGGTCCCGGCCGAGACGGCCCCGGTCACTGAGGCCCCGGTCGTCGAAACCAGTCCCGCCCCGGAAATCCCGGCCGCCCCCGAGGCGCCGGCCGCCGAGCTCGGCCCCGACCTGGAGGCCGTCGAGGTCCCCGCGGCCGGCCCGAGCCGGCCGCCGAGACCCCCGAACCACCCACCGAGGGGCACTAACCCGAGCGACAGTTACTGCCTAGCGCAAAAGCTTTGGTAACCTAGACCGTCGGCGCCTGGGACGTGCCCGCACGCATGGGCCCCCGACGCCAGTTGTAAGTTCAGGCGAGCCCGTCGTTGGCACACCGTTCCCTGGCCAGGCCAGGGGATTCGCGAGGGCACGCACGAGATGGAGAGAGAGTTCTCGGGTGTACGCGATTGTGCGCGCAGGCGGCCGGCAGGAAAAAGTGTCGGTTGATGACGTCCTGAACGTCGACAAGCTTTCCGGTGACGTCGGCTCCAGCATCACGCTGGCCGCCGTCCTGGTGGTCGATGATGACAATGTGATCTCCGACCCGGCCAAGGTCGGCGGGTACCAGATCACGGCGGAGATCGTCGGCGACGCCGCCGGGCCGAAGATCAACATGATCCACTACCGGAACAAGACCGGCTACCGGCGTCGTCTGGGTCACCGCCAGAAGTACACGCAGGTCCGGATCACCGGTATCGACGGGCCGAAGAAGGCCAGCACAGCGAAGGCGAAGAGCTGACATGGCACACAAGAAGGGCGCGTCCTCCAGCCGTAACGGCCGTGACTCCAATGCCCAGCGGCTTGGCGTCAAGCGTTTCGGTGGCCAGTCCGTGAACGCGGGCGAGATCATCGTCCGGCAGCGCGGCACCCACTTCCACCCCGGCATCAACGTCGGCCGGGGCGGCGACGACACCCTGTTCGCGCTGGTCGCGGGCAAGGTGACGTTCGGCTCGCACCGCGGCCGCCGGGCCGTGAGCATCACGCCGGAGAGCGAAGACACCCCGGTGGCCGCCGGCTAGGTCCGCGGCCCCGCAAGGGAAATCATCAGGCAAAGGCGGACCGGCCACCCGGTCCGCCTTTGTTTTGTCTGGACACCAACTACCAGAACCAAGCACCAGGAGAGAGGAGGGGTTGCCATGGCGGAGTTTGCCGATGAGGCGCTGCTCAAAGTGGCCGGCGGGCACGGCGGGCATGGTTGTGCGTCCGTCCACCGGGAGAAGTTCAAGCCGCTCGGCGGCCCCGACGGGGCCAACGGCGGGCGCGGCGGGGATGTGATCCTCGAGGTCGACCCGAACGTGAACACGCTGCTGGACTTCCACCGCCGCCCGATCCGCCGGGCCGGCAACGGCAAGCCGGGTGAGGGGTCGAACCGCACCGGCGCCGAGGGCGCTGACCTGATCATCGGGGTGCCCGACGGCACCGTGGTCAAGTCGGCCGACGGCACGGTCCTGGCTGACCTGGTCGGGGTCGGCACCCGGTTCGTGGCCGCCCCGGGCGGCAAGGGCGGCCTGGGCAACGCCGCGCTGGCCTCAGTGCGGCGCAAGGCGCCCGGGTTCGCCCTCAAGGGCGAGCCGGGGGAGGAGCACGACCTGCTCCTGGAGCTGAAGAGCATCGCCGACGTCGGCCTGATCGGCTTCCCCAGCGCGGGCAAGTCCTCGCTGATCGCGGCGATGTCGGCCGCCCGGCCCAAGATCGGCGATTACCCGTTCACCACGCTGATCCCGAACCTGGGCGTGACCGAGGCCGGCGAGGTGGAGTTCGTCATCGCCGACGTGCCCGGCCTGATCCCCGGGGCCAGCGAAGGCAAGGGCCTGGGCCTGGAATTCCTCCGCCACATCGAGCGCTGCTCCGCGCTGGTGCACGTGATCGACTGCGCCACCGAGGAGCCCGGCCGGGACCCGCTGACCGACCTGGACATGATCGAGGCCGAACTGATCGCCTACGCCGAGCTGACCGGCACCGACCTGGCCAGCCGGCCCCGCCTCGTCGCCCTGAACAAGATCGACGTGCCCGCGGCCCGCGAACTGGCCGACCTGGTCCGGGACTCGATCATCGAGCGGGGGCTGCCGGTCTACGAGGTGTCGGCCGCTACCCGCGAAGGCCTGCGCGAGCTCGGTTTCGCCATGGCCGAGATGGTCGCCGCGGCCCGGGCTGCCGCTCCGACCCCGGAGCCGACGCGCACGATCATCCGCCCCGCCGCCAAGACCGGGCCGGACTTCGAGATCGTGCGCCTGCCCGGGGGTGAGTACTTCGTGCGCGGGGAGAAGACCCGGCGCTGGGTGCTGCAGACCGACTTCGCCAACGATGAGGCGGTCGGCTTCCTGGGCGACCGGCTGGCCAAGCTGGGCGTCGAGGAAGCGCTGGCCAAGGCGGGCGCCGTTCCTGGCGACCCCGTGGTGATCGGCGACGAGGCCGATCCGGTGGTGTTCGACTGGGACCCGACCGTCCCGACGGGCAGTATCCCCGGCCCGCGTGGCACCGACCGCCGGCTGGGATGACCACCCCGCGCGGCCACTCCGCGTCCCCACCCCCCGCCAGCCCCACGAACCCAACATTCACATGAGCCCCGCCAGCCACACAGGCCCCTCCGACCCGGCCCGCCCCACCATCGCCGCCGCCCGCCGCCTGGTGGTCAAGGTCGGCTCGTCCTCGCTCACCACCGCGGACGGCAGCATCGACAGCGATCGCATCGCCGTCCTGGCCGACGCCTTCGCCGGGAAACTGCAGGCCGGGGCGGACCTGATCCTGGTCTCGTCCGGGGCCATCGCGGCCGGGATCGCCCCGCTGGGCCTGCCCACCCGCCCGCACGACCTGGCCACCCAGCAGGCCGCCGCCTCGGTCGGGCAGGGCCTGCTGATCGCCCGCTACGCGGCCGCGTTCGCCCGGCACGGCGTGGGCACCGGCCAGGTCCTGCTGTCGGCCGACGACCTGATGCGGCGGGCCCACTACCGGAACGCCCAGCGCACCCTGGACCGCCTGCTGGAACTGCACATCCTGCCGATCGTCAACGAGAACGACACCGTGGCCACCGAGGAGATCCGCTTCGGCGACAACGACCGGCTGGCCGCCCTGGTCGCCCACGTCACCCGGGCCGACGCGCTGATCCTGCTCTCCGACGTCGACGGCCTGTACGACAGCGACCCCCACCGTCCCGGGGCGCGCCGCATCACCGAGGTGCGCGGACCGGCTGACCTGGGCAACGTCCGGATCGGCGGCAGCTCCGGGGCCGGGATCGGCACCGGCGGCATGACCACCAAGGTCGACTCGGCCCTCATCGCCACCGGGGCCGGCATCCCCACCGTGGTGGCCGCCGCCGCCGACGCGGCCGCGGCCCTGGCCGGGGAGCCGGTCGGCACCTACTTCGCCCCCACCGGGCGCCGGCCGCGCACCCGCCTGCTGTGGCTGGCCCACGTGGCTGTTCCCCGTGGCCAGCTCTACCTGGACCAGGGCGCCGTGGACGCGGTGGTCGGCCGCCATGCTTCCCTGCTGCCCGCGGGTATCACCAAGGCCGAAGGCAGCTTCGAACCCGGGGACCCGGTCGACCTCTGCGCCCCCGACGGTGCCGTGGTCGCCCGCGGCCTGGTCAACTTCGACTCCACCGAGATCCCCACCTTGATGGGCCGCTCCACCCGCTGGCTGGCCCGCGAACGCGGCCACGAATACGAGCGCGAAGTGATCCACCGCGACGACATGGTGCTCTTCGGCCCCTGACCGCCGCTCCGGCGATGGACCCTCCCTCCGACCATGAAGCTCCCCGTCGGGGCCGCCGCGCCCGCGAGGTCTGGGGGCCGTAGGGGAGCACGTGCTCACCGCGCCAGGTGTGACCGACCACTCACGTCACACCAGCCGCAGAAACAACCAGCCCGCGCAGGCGTCGGTCACGTCCCCCGCGAGGTCCGCCCCGGTCACCGAACGCCAGTTGGCCCGGTACTCCGCCTCGGCCGCCGCTACCAGCAACGGCTCCGGAGCCAGCGCACACCAGCAGGCCGGGAAGCCGGTGCGCAGGTAGGCCAGCTCCACCAGGCCGTTGCCCCAGGCCGCATTGTCGAAGTCGACGAGGCGCCCGCCGTCCGCCGTGGACAGGAAATTGTCCGGGCACGGATCCCCGTGGAGCAAAGCCCTGAGGTGCCCCGATCCTCCAGGTACTCCAGCACCAGCACCCGCTCATCAGGATCGGCCCCAGCAACCGCGGCCCAACCGCCGGTCCCGCCACCCCGGCCGCCTCCGCCACCCGCAGCGCCGTCACCTCACGCATTAACCGCCGACCAGCCCCAGCCCCGCCCACCACCTGCTTGACCACCGCCGCCCCGCCAGCCAAGCCAGCCGACCCGCTCAGCCCGGCAGCTCAACCCGCCACACTCGCGACCGCGGGCTGCTGTCCAGCCGAACGCTTCGCCCGGTGAACCAAAAAGGCCCCGGAGCCGCTCCCCGAACGGAAGCGGCCCCGAGGCCTCAGAACCCCTCAGGGTCAGTTGTCGTCGCCGTTGTTGTCGCGGCGCCCGCCGAACCGTCCCAGCAGCCCTTCGCTCGCCCGCATGGCCGAGTCCGCGGCCCCGCGGAACATCCCGACCAGGGGGTCCTCGGTCCGGTTCCAGGATTCCTGGTAGGACTTGGCCGCGTTCCGGATCTCCTCGCCGATGGTGGCGGTGGAGTCGGTGTCGCGGCGCGGGTAGTCGCCGGCCAGGATCCGCTCGTACGCGCCGCTGTCGATCCAGCGGGTCAGCTCGGCGAACCGCACCACCGCGAACGGGTGCGGTGTTGCCCTGCAGCTGGAGGATCTTCAGCAGCCCGTCGCGCACATCGGGCACGGCGTCGTAGTCGTGGGCCTGCTCCATGAAGGCGTCGGAGTTCAGCTCCGACAGCCGGGCCCCGCCCGCCAGCTTCATCAGCACGCGCCGGGCGGCGTCCGGATCCTGGCTGGCCAGCAGCCCGGCCCGGTCACAGGACAGCTCGGACTTGCGGTACCACTCTTCCAGGGCCCAGATGATGCCGCGCAGGCCGATGTAGCCGAGCGGCACCCACGCGATCCGGGCGGCCAGGTTGATCAGGTGGAAGAGCATGGTCCGGTAGACCGCGTGCCCGGACAGCACGTGCCCGAGCTCGTGCCCGACCACGGTGCGCAGCTCTTCGGCGTCCAGCAGCTCGATCAGGCCCGTGTTGATCACGATGAACGGCTTGTCCGAGCCGAGGGCCATCGCGTTGACCAGCGGGTTCTGGGTGACGAAGACCTCAGGGATCTCCGGCAGGTCCAGGACGTAGGCCCCATCGCGGACCATGTCGTTGATCTGCGGGAACTGGCGCTCGGAGACACGCACGCCGCTGGCCAGGAACTGCAGCCGAAGGGCGCGCTCGTTGAACAGCCCGGACAGCTTGCGCAGCAGGACGTCGAACCCGGTCAGCTTGCGCATCGCCACCAGGGCGGAACGATCGGCGGGGTGCTCATACGCGCGAGAACTGATACCCGGCAGGCGTACCCGCGCTCGATCCGGCACTGGAGTCATATCTCGTATGGTAGCCCCGCCGGCCGACCAAGACGGTAGCCCCTTCGGCCAGCCGGTCGGCGAGCCCGGCCAGCCGGCCGCAGACGGGCCCGCGGTGCCGATACTCTTCCGTTATGGACGCTGTCCGGGAGGGACGCCGGGAGGGGCGGCGCGTCGGGGTGATGGGCGGCACGTTTGATCCCGTCCACCATGGCCACCTCGTCGCCGCCAGCGAAGTCGGGCACATCTTCGAGCTGGATGAGGTGATCTTCGTCCCCACCGGCGAGCCGTGGCAGAAGGAAGGCCGCGACGTGTCGGCGGCGGAGGACCGCTACCTGATGACGGTCATCGCCACCGCGTCCAACCCGCGGTTCAGCGTGAGCCGGGTGGACATCGACCGGCCGGGGCCGACCTACACCATCGACACCCTGAAGGACCTGCGGGCGGCGGCCGCGCCCGAGGACGAGTTCTTCTTCATCACCGGCGCCGACGCCCTGGCCACCATGCTGTCCTGGCATGACGTGGAGGAACTGTTCGCGCTGGCCCACTTCATCGGCTGTACCCGGCCGGGGCACACGCTGACCGAGGACGGGCTGCCGGACGGCAAGGTCAGCCTGGTCGAGATCCCCGCGCTGTCCATCTCCTCCAGCGAGTGCCGGGCCCGGGTCGCCGACGGCGAGCCGGTCTGGTACCTGGTCCCGGACGGCGTGGTCCAGTACATCGCCAAACGCAACCTGTACTGCGCCCCGGACGGCCCGCTGCTCGCGTGACCGATTCCGGGCTGAATTTCCGCCTGCTGGACGGCCCGCACGCCGCCGAGTACGAGCCCGACCTGATGCCGCTGCAGGCCGAGATCTACGCTGACCCGCCGTACCAATTCTCGGAATATATGGAAGGTCTCTTCGCCAGGTCCCGGATCGAGCGCCGGCAGCCGGGATTCGTGCTTTCCGGGGCCTGGCACGGCGGTTACCTGGTCGGGTACGCCACCGGGTTCCCGCTGCGGCCGTCCACCTCGTGGTGGCGGAACCTGACCAGCCACCGCGCCCGCCGCCGTCACCGACGAGCACCCGGGCCGGACGTTCGCCCTCACCGACCTGGCGGTCCGGGCCTCCTGGCGGCGCCAGGGCATCGGCCGGTCCCTGTGCGACCTGATCATCGAACACCGGCCCGAGGAACGGGCCACCGCGGCCGTGCTGCCCGCGGCCGGCCCGGCCCAGCAGGCCTTCCGCCGGTGGGGCTGGCCGAAGGTGGCCCGGTCCCGCGACCCGCGCCCGGGGCCACCGGCCCCGGGCGCGCTGGTCTACGACATCCTGGTCAGGACCCTGCGGTCGGGGTAGCGGTGAGCGCGATGCCGGTCGGCGCGTAGCCGTCGGCCGCGTTGGGCTGGTCACCCAGGTTGATCGACCCCACGATCGAGCCGTCGGCGGTGTTGAGCACGACGACCTTGGCCGCGATCCGGGCCCCGACCCACAACTGCTGCCCGTTCGGGGTCAGCGCCAGCGTGTCCGGGACCCCGGGCACGGTCAGGGTCGACGTCACCTTGCCGGTGGCGGCCCCGCTGGCGACACTGATGACCGAGACCGAGTTGGAGTCCGGGTTGGCCACGTAGACGGTCTTGCCGTCGGGGGAGGCCACCACCTGCCACGGCATCTCGCCGACCTTGATCGTGCGGGTCACCCGGTCGGTCGCGGTGCTGACCACGTACAGCTGGTTGGACTCGGTACCGGTCACGTACAGGCTCTTGCCGTCCGGGGAGACGGCCAGCCCGCGCGGGTCGCCGAGGCCACGGAGGAAGCCGACCGGCTTCCGGGTCGCGCTGCTGTACACCGCCACCCCGCCCGAGGTGGCCACGTACACCCGGCTCCCGGACGAGGAGAACCTGATCTGCTCGGGGGAACCAGGCAGGTTCCACCGCGCCGTCACCTTGTTGGTGGCGGTGGAGATCACGCTGACCGCCGACGGCGACGACGCCGAAGTCTGCGGCCCGGTCTCAGCCACCCACACCTGGGACCCGTCCGGGCTGACCGCCAGGTCCTCCGGGTCGAGCCCCACGTTGATCAGGGTCTCGTCCGGGTTGTAGTTGCTGGGGTCGAGCTTGCTGGCGTCGATCACGGCCACCGTCGAGTTCCCGGTGTCGGCGAAGTACAGGGTGTCGCCGTGAATGGCCAGGGCCTCGTCGGTGGAGTCGTAGTCGTAGTCGCCCGGATCGCCCGGGACGGCCGGGTCACCCACGTTGTAGGTCTGGGTGACCTTGCAGGTCGCGGTGTCGATGGCGCTGAACCCGTCCCAGCCCGCGTCGGCCACGAAGGCGGCCCCGGTCGGGCCCTGGCAGGACGAGGCGGCCAGGTTGGCCTTGGACGCGCCCGCGTGCCGGGCCGGACTGGTGCCGGTGCCGGTGCCGCCGGTGGTCAGCGTGACCGCCACCGCGGCGGCTGCGCCCGCGGCGACGACGGCGCCGGCGCCGAGGGTCCAGTGTTTGCGGCCGGCCTTGCTGATGCGGTTGGTCATGTCGTTCACGCCCCCTTCACGGCCAGCTTGGCGGCGGGTGTCTTGCGGACCGGTTTGGAACCCGGGTCCTGCTTCGGGACGACCTGCTGTTTACCCGGGATCGGCGGCAACGGCAGCGTCTTGAACGCCGCCTCGGCCCTCTCCAGTTCGGCGGTGGTGCTGGGCAGCCGGGGCACCCGCCGGGACCGGCTGGCGCCCAGGGCGCCGGTCAGGTCGCCCGCGGTCTGCCGCCGCCACGGGGTGATGTTGGGGTTGACGACCCCGGTGACCTGCTCGATCAGCTGGATGACCGAGGTGTGGTCGAAGGTCTCGTGGCTGACGTACCCGCCGACCGTCCACGGCGACACGATGATGCACGGCACCCGGAAACCGAGGCCGATCGGGTCGGCGACCCCGTCCACGGTGATGTACTCGCCGGGCGTCCCGGCCGGGGCCGTGGGCGGCACCACGTGGTCGAAGTACCCGTCGTTCTCGTCGTAGATCAGCACGAACACGGTCTTGGCCCACACGTCGGGGTTGGCCGCGATCGCGTTGACCTTGCTGGCCACGAAGTCGGCCCCGGCCGCGGGCATGAAGTCGGGGTGCTCGGACTGGTAGGACGTGGGCAGGATCCACGACACCGTGGGCAGCCGGTCGTGCACCGCGTCGTACTCGAACTGGCCCGGCTGGTAGAAGCGCATCGCGTTCTGGAACAGCGGCGAGCTGGCCGGGGCCGCCTGGTACTGGTCGAAGTACTCCAGCACGTTCAGGCCGTAGTTGTCGTTCTCCTGGTACAGCTTCCAGGACACGCCGGCCTTGGTCAGCATCTCCGGGTAGGTCTCCCAGGAGTAGCCGGCCGACGGCACCTCGTTGGAGTAGATCGGGCCGCCGTGCTCCCCGGCCGGGTCGACCTGGCCGGTCATCAGGTACAGCCGGTTGGGCCAGGTCGGGCCCAGCATCGAGCAGTGGTAGCCGTCGCAGATGGTGAAGGCGTCAGCCAGGGCCCAGTGGAACGGGATGTCGCCGCGGTCGTAGTAGGCCATGGTGTACTGCCCGGCCACGCCGTCCGAGGCCAGGTGCGCGGTGACGAAGCCGTCCATCTTGCCGTTGTCCCAGGACTGGTGCTGCGGGCCCCAGTTGTGGCTGGTCGACGGCAGCGCCTGGCCCTTGTAGTGCTCGGTGTCGGCGTGGAACGGCAGCAGGTACTTGTCCGGGTTCTGCGCATCAGCCTGGTAGAAGAGGCCCTTGGGGACCGACGGGTCACTGAACCCGCGGACCCCGGGCATGGTGCCGAAGTAGTGGTCGAACGAGCGGTTTTCCTGCATCAGCACGACGACGTGCTTGATGTCCGAAACCGATGTCGGCTTCTGGGTGCTGGTCAGCGCGGCGGTGCTGTCACCGAGAACCTTCCGCAGGCTGGGCGGCAGGGCGAATGACGCCAGCGCCATACCCCCGGCCGACGCCAGCAACTGGCGGCGGCTCACCTCAATGGTCATGCAATGCCTCCCCAAACGTTTTGCGGCACAAGACACACACCAGGCCTGTGCAAAACCGACCGTATTCCCCTCAACAGGAACACAAAAGGAAGCAAAAGCAACCCTCAGGTGTCCAACCACACAAAGATGTGACGTGACCGCCCAAGAGAGTGGCTGGCCGGGGACGGCGCGGGTCCGGGCCTTGGCCCGTCGGCGTTGTCGGTGTCTCGTGGCACACTGGAAGTAGGCGCCACCGACCAGTTGCCCAGCCGAGGAGGGCGAACAGCACACGTGACCGCGACCCCCAGGGCCGTCGAGCTCATCGAGATCGCAGCGATGGCCGCGGCTGACAAGCTCGCTACCGACATCATCGCCTACGACGTGAGCGAGCAGCTCGTGATCTCCGATGCGTTCCTGCTCTGCTCGGCCGCGAACGACCGCCAGGTCCGTTCGGTCGTCGACGAGATCGAGCTGAAGCTGAGCCAGGCCGGAGCCAAGCCCATCCTGCGGGAGGGCGAGCGGGAGGGTCGCTGGGTCCTCCTTGACTACGCCGACATCACCGTCCACGTCCAGAACTCCGAGGAGCGGGTGTTCTACGCCCTGGAGCGGCTGTGGAAGGACTGCCCGATCATCCGGCTGCCCGAGCCGGTGGCCGCGGGCGGCCGTGACACCGGCGCCGCCGACGGGGGCCCACGCTGAGCGCGCCTGCGAGCCCGGTGGGCGGGGCCGAAGCCCCGGCCGGGCGTGGTCCCCGCCTGGTCCTGTGGCGGCACGGCCAGACCGTCTGGAACGCCGAGAACCGGTTCCAGGGCCAGACCGACATCCCGCTCGATGAGACCGGCGTGGCCCAGGCCGAGCGGGCCGGCCGCTTGCTGGCCGCGCTGCGCCCCGACGCGATCTTCGCCTCGGACCTGATCCGGGCCACCGCCACCGCCGCTCCGCTGGCCCGCCTCACCGGCCTGCCGGTCACCCCCGACAAGGACCTGCGCGAGCGCCACGGCGGCGAGTGGGAGGGCCTCGACGGCCAGGAGATCCGCGCGCGCTACCCCGCCGAGTTCCGCACCTGGTCACCCCCTGGTGGCGAGACCGCGGCCGGCGTGGCCGACCGGGTCTACGGCGCCTTCGAGCGCATCATCGAGACCCTGGATTCCGGCGCCCTGGCCGTCGTGGTCAGCCACGGCGCCGCCCTGCGCCTCGGCATGTGCAAGCTCCTGGGCCTCCCCGAAGACGTCTGGGACACCATCGGCCCCCTCTCCAACTGCTCCTGGTCCGTCATGGCCACCCGCCGCGGCCACTGGCGCCTCATGGAGCACAACGCCGGCACCCTCCCCGAACCCATCCTCAGCGACGACCGCTAGACCCGGTGATCAAGACTGGGGGAGTGGACTTCTTCTGCTACCACCAGGACCGGCCCGGATCGGCGGCCCTGCGGGACGAACTGCGCGAAGAGCACTGGTCGTACATGGACCGGTTCCAGGCCGAGCTGATCGCCCGCGGGCCCACTCTGACCGAGGACGGTGAAACCGCCACCGGCAGCGTGCACGTCGTCGGCCTGCCCGACTCGGCGGCGGCCCGGGCGTTCGCCTTTGACGAGCCCAACTACCAGGCCGGCGTGTACCGGGACGTGCTGCTGCGCCGGTGGCGCAACCAGCTGGGCCGGACCATGTGGGAGTACCCCGGCGACCCGGAGCGCGGCCACCGCTTCCTGGTCCTCGGCCTGGCCGAGCCGGCCGCCGGACCCGCCGCCGACCTGGACCCGCCGCCCCACCAGGACCGCGACGAGCTGATCGCCTACGGGCCCCTGCTGTCCGACGACGGCACCGCCTGGCTGGGCACGGCGGCCCTGCTCCAGGCCCCGGACGCGCCCGGCGCCCGCGCCCTGCTGACCCCGGAACGGTACGCCGCCATCGAGGTGCACCACTGGGACTTCGGCGGCCGCCCCAGCCTGACCCGGGAACGTCCCGCAACCCGGGTCCGATGAATTTCCCCCGGCTCGCCGGTACGTACCAGTGAGCGCCCCGGGACCAGATCCGGGGCCGGACCTGGGAGCCGCAGTGGACACCAAACCACGCTGGGTGCTCGCCCTGACCTCGGTGGCGTCGCTCATGGTCGGGCTGGACATCCTGGTCGTGACGACCGCGCTGACCACCATCCACGACAAGCTGGGCGCCTCCCTGGGCCAGCTGGAGTGGATCATCAATGCCTACACGCTGAGCTTCGCCGTCCTGCTCATGACCGCGTCCGCGCTGGGTGACCGGTTCGGCCGGCGGCGGCTGTTTCTGGCCGGGCTGGCCCTGTTCACCGTGATGTCGGCCGCCTGCGCGCTGGCCCCGTCGATCGGCTGGCTGATCGCGGCCCGGGCCGTGCAGGGCGTCGGCTCGGCCATGATCATGCCGCACGCCATGGCCCTGCTGTCCGCGGCCTACCCGGCCGAAAAGCGGGCCAAGGCGCTCGGCATCTTCAGCAGCGTCACCGGGCTGGCCGTGCTGGGCGGCCCGATGATCGGCGGCGCCGTGGTGCAGGGCCTGGACTGGCCCTGGATCTTCTGGCTGAACGTGCCGATCGGGCTGGTGCTGATCCCGCTGGCGGCCCGGAAGATCGACGAGAGCCGGGGCCGGGTGGCCCGGTTCGACGTCGGCGGGGTCGTGCTGGTCACCCTGGCCGCCCTGGGCCTGGTCTGGAGCCTGGTCCGGGGCAACACGGCCGGCTGGGCCAGCCCCGAGGTGCTGGCCACGCTGGCCGGGGGAGTGGCCGCCCTGGCCGGGTTCGTCGCCTGGGAACGCCGCGCCCCCGAGCCCATGCTGCCGCTGCGGCTGTTCCGGTCCCGGGCCTTCACGGCCGGCAACGCGGCCGGCTTCGGGATGTACGCGGGGATCTTCGGGGCCGCGTTCTTCCTGGCCCAGCTGTTCCAGCTCGACTGGCACTACGGGCCGCTCGGCGCGGGCCTGCGGCTGGCCCCGTGGACCGTCACGCTGACCCTGGTCGCGCCGGTGGCGGGCTGGCTGGTGGGCCGGATCGGGGAACGCCCGCTGGTCGCGGCCGGCCTCACCCTGCAGGCGGCCGGGTTCGTGTGGGTCGCCCTGGTGGCCCGCGAGCAGCTGGGCTACGCGGCCATCGTCGCGCCGCTGGTGCTGGCCGGCTGCGGGGTGTCGCTGGCCATGCCCGCCGCCCAGAACTGCGTGATCGGCGCGGTGCCCCCGGCCGACCTGGGCAAGGCCGCGGGCACCTTCAACACCCTGCGCCAGCTGGGCGGCACGTTCGGGATCGCCATCCTGGCCGCGGTGTTCAGCGGGGCCGGCAGCTACGCCTCGGCCCGGGCCTTCGGGGCCGGGTTCGTGCCCACCGCCGAGGTCGCGGCCGGGTTGTCCCTGGCCGGGGCGCTGGCCGGCCTGCTGATCCCGTCCCGGAACCGGGTCCGGCTGGACTCGGCCCGGCCGGACCCGGCCGGGCCGGCGGCTCCCGCCCCCGACCTTCGAAATATGAGTGAAACCAATCGATGAGGATGGCGCAGACTGTGTCCATGGAGTCCAAGACCGTGCCAGCCGGAGCGGCGCCAGCTGGATTGGGGCCGGCCGGCCCGGACTTCGCGGCCCGCACCGACCCGTTCCGGCGGGAACTGCTGGCCCACTGCTACCGGATGCTCGGCTCCCTGCACGACGCCGAAGACCTCGTGCAGGAGACCATGCTGCGGGCCTGGCGCGCCCACGCCGACTTCGATGAGCAGCGGGCGTCGCTGCGCACCTGGCTGTACCGGATCGCCACCAACGCCTGCCTCAACGCCCTGGACAGCCGGAGCCGGCGGCCGATGCCGTCCGACCTCAGCCGCCCCGGCGGCCTGGCCGAAGCCGCGCAACTGCCCACCATCGACCAGCCGGAAGTCCTCTGGCTGGAGCCGTTCCCCGACGCCCTGCTCGGCGGCGACGGCACCAGCACCACGGCCGGCCCGGCCGCCGACCCGGCCGCGGTGGTGGCGGCCCGGGACAGCATCCGGCTCGCCTTCGTCGCCGCCCTCCAGCACCTGCCGGCCCGGCAGCGGGCCGTGCTGATCCTCCGTGACGTGCTGGCCTGGCGGGCCGCCGAGGTCGCTGACCTGCTCGGCATCACCCCGATCGCGGTCAACAGCGCCCTGCAGCGGGCCCGGGCCCAGCTCGAGCGGGTCGCCCCGGCCCCGGAGCGGATCGGCACGGCGCCCACCGCCCGGCAGCGGGAACTGGCCGACCAGTACGTGGCCGCGTTCGTCGACGCCGACGTGGCCACCTTGACCCGGCTGCTGGCCGACGAGGTCGTGCTGGAGATGCCGCCGTACCCGATCTGGTTCCGGGGCCGGGAGGCCGTGGCCCGGTTCCTGCTGAAGCTGCCGCTGGGGCGGCCGGAACGCTGGCGGATCATCATGACCAGCGCCAACGGCCAGCCCGCCCTCGGCGGCTACCGCATCGAGGACGACGGCCGCCACCACGCCCGCATGATCCAGGTGCTGCACGCCAGCGAGGCCGGGCTGACCTGGCTGCCCGCCTTCCACGACGAGCGGCTGTTCCCGCTCTTCGGCCTGCCGCTGGTCTATCCCGACGGTGGCCCGGCCCCTGGCTAACTGGCGGGGAGGCAGCGGACACCCTCCAGGTCGCCGGACAGCACGGCCGGGCCGGCCGAGTGCGGGATGGCCACCGTGCTGCCCCGGGCGATGGGCACCGACGAGCCGTCCTCGGTGGCCAGGTGGCCGTGGCCGCCGGTGACCACCAGCACGCCGTAGCTCTGGGACAGGTGCCGGCTGACCTGGGTGTCGACCCGCTCGGCCACGAAGAAGGCGTCGGCCTCGCTGGGCAGCAGCGAGCCCACGCCGTTGTTCAGCGAGCGGCCGTGCAGCTCCTTGATCCGCTCGGGCGGGCAGGCCTGCCGGTCGATGCAGGACAGCGCCTCCTCCAGCGACAGGCCCAGGGTGGCGTCTTCCTCACCCAGGCCGAACGTGCTCCACTCCAGCATGATCGACAGGTCGGCGGGCTCCTGCAGCTCGATGATGAGGATGCCGTCGTCGATCGAGTGCGGCGTGCCCGCCGGGCACAGCACGGTGTCCCCGGCGCTGACCGGCACCCGGTTGGTCACGGCCAGCATGGCCTCGATGTCCTGCGCCCGCGCCCAGCCGGTCAGTT
Organism: uncultured Actinomycetes bacterium; assembly: GCA_963828445.1. Lineage (GTDB taxonomy): Bacteria > Actinomycetota > Actinomycetes > Streptosporangiales > Streptosporangiaceae > Bog-532. Next base: position 46,072 of record CAWHFP010000003.1, on the reverse strand, counting down.
CGTCCGCGGTCACGTCCCGCTGGAAACCCAGGTGCACGGCGGCGTCCGGCTCGGCCTCGAGTACCAGCCAGGCCTCGGTCTTGCCGTGCGGCTTGGCCAGGTGCTCGGCCGCGAAGCTGCGGTCCGGGTGGACGTGCACCGGCAGCCGCTGCCCGGCGTCCAGCAGCTTGACCAGCAATCCGGTGTCGCTGCCGTACTTGGCCACGTGCTCGGCCCCGAGCCAGCCCTTGGGGTCCGCGGCCACCGCGTCGGCCAGCAACGTTCCATCTGGCAACGTTGTCTTTCCGTCAGTGTCGGTCCCGAAGCGGGCCGTGACCGAGGCGATCCAGTCTTCCGGCCGGTCCGCATGCCCCGTCGTTCCGCGCAGCCGGTCGATGCGGCCCGCGCCGCGGTAGAACATGGCCGGCATGTTGGGCCCCAGCACAATTGGCTGCACGAGACTGACCTCCAGGAGACGACGCACTGTCCGGACCGCGCGAGCGGCACCGAAACCTTAACCGGGCGCGCCCTTGGTTGGCACCGTACCCGGCGGGGTGGATCTAGATACACCCAGGGATTGGGGTCTCAGCGTCACTGTGCGATCGGCCCGCCCGGGGCGAGACTGTCGGCAACGGGGAACGAGGAGGCAGCGTCATGAGCGAGTCGGCGATGATCACGGGGCCGTGGCGCCCGGTACGGCGGGGTGTTCGCGGGGGCATCACCGCGACCGGGCAGGGCCTGGCCCTGGCCGGGCTGGCAGCGGCCCAGCTGGGGTTGCTGCTGGTTCTGTTCCTGGCGCCGATCCTGATCGGGATCGCGATCGCGGTCCTGCTCGCCGACCACGGCATCGGCGCCCGGCAACAGGTCGTGCTGGCCCTGGTCCTGCTGGCCGCCGGTCTGGTGGTGGGACGGCTGGCCGCGGTGCCCGCGCTCCTGGGCCTGCGCAACCTGGCCCGGCTGACCCGGCGGCTGCTGGGGGACTGGGCCGGGATTCCGGTGGCCGAGGCCTACCAGCCGCCGCCGAGCCCGCGAGCGCCGTTCCACGAGCGGCTGTACTGGCTGACCAGCGACCCGGCCACCCGGCGCGACCTGACCTGGAGCGCGATCAACGCGACCGTCGGCTGGCTGATCGCCGCGCTGTCCGCCATCGCCATGGTCGCCGGGTTCCTGCTGATCGCCAGCGGCCTGAACGGTCAGTTCCGTTCCTCGTCGTCCCAGGCCTTCACCGCCAAACCCGGATCGCCCTCCCTGCCCCACGCCGTGGTGGTGCACGTCCACTCGGGCGGGCAGCCGCTGCAGATCGTCGTCGGCCTGGCCCTGGCCACCCTGGGCGTGGCCGTGGCCCCCTGGGCGCTGCGCGGCTACGCCGGGCTGGCCCGCACCCTGCTCGCCCCGGCCGGCCAGGCCGAGCTGGCCCAGCGGGTGTACCACCTGGCCCAGACCCGGGCCGAGACCATCGACAGCGGCGCCGCCGAGATCCGCCGCATCGAACGTGACCTGCACGACGGGGCCCAGGCCCGGCTGGTGGCGGTGGGCATGACCCTGGGCGCGGCCGAGGACCTGATCGGCACCCAGCCGGACGCGGCCCGGGCCCTGCTGACCGAGGCCCGCACCGCCTCGGCCCAGGCCCTGGCCGAGCTGCGGGCCCTGGTCCGCGGCATCCACCCGCCGGTGCTGGCCGACCGCGGCCTGGCCGACGCGATCCGGGCGCTGGCCCTGGACAGCGGGCTCAAGGTGGACGTCACCGCCGAGCTGCCCGGCCGCCCGCAGCCACCGGTGGAGTCGGCCGCCTACTTCGCCGTCTGCGAGCTGCTGGCCAACATCTCCAAGCACGCCGGCACCCGGCAGGCCTGGATCGACCTGCACTACGAGCGGGGACTGCTGCGGATCGACGTGACCGACAACGGCAGCGGCGGTGCCGAGCCCGCCGACGGCACCGGCCTGCGCGGGATCGAACGCCGGGTGGCGGCGTTCGACGGGATACTGGCCTTGAACAGCCCGGTGGGCGGCCCCACCGTCGTGACCCTGGAGATCCCGTGCGCGTTGTCATCGCCGAAGACCTCTTCCTGCTGAGGGACGGCCTGACCCGCATGCTGGCCGCGCACGGCCTGGACGTCATCGCGGCCGTGGACAACGGCGAAGACCTGCTCAAGGCCCTCACCGGAGACACCGCCGGGGACACGGGCGGGCCGCCGGACGTGGCCGTGGTCGACGTCCGGCTGCCGCCCACGTTCACCGACGAAGGCCTGCGCGCCGCCCTGGCCGCCCGCCGCCAGCTCCCGGGCCTGCCGGTGCTGGTGCTGTCCCAGTACGTCGAGCAGCTGTACGCGCGCGAGCTGCTGGCCAGCGGGCACGGCGGCATCGGCTACCTGCTCAAGGACCGGGTGTTCGACAGCCGCCAGTTCGTCGACGCGGTGCGCCGGGTCGCGGCGGGCGGCACGGCCATGGACCCGGAGGTGATCGCCCGCCTGCTGGCCAGCAACGACGGTGACGACCGGGCCGACTCGCTCAGCCCCCGCGAACGCGACGTGCTCGCCCTGATGGCCGAAGGCCGGTCCAACGCCGCCATCGCCCAGCGCCTGAGCGTCACCGAGCGGTCGGTGGCCAAGCACACCGCCTCGATCTTCCTCAAGCTGGACCTCCAGCCGTCCGAAGACGACAACCGCCGCGTCCTGGCCGTCCTCGCCTACCTGAACCGCTGACCGGCTGGCCGCCAGGTCTTGTCCGCTCGCCCGGCCAGCCCGGCCCGGGCATAACGCGCCCGCCGTCTCGGTTACCCGGAACCGGCGGGGGCTGACCACGCCCCTGCGAGGAGGCTGTGATGCCGAAGGCAGTGCGATACGACCAGTACGGCGGGGTCGAGGTCCTGAAGGTCGTGGACGTGCCCCGGCCGGAACCGGGTCCCGGCCAGGTCCTGGTCCAGGTCAAGGCGGCCAGCATCAACCCCGGTGAGGCCAAGATCCGTGACGGCCTGCTGGCCGAGCAGTGGCCGTCCACGTTCCCGTCCGGCCAGGGCAGCGATCTGGCCGGGGTGGTGGCCGCGGTCGGCCCCGACGTCACCGCGTTCCACCCCGGCGACGAGGTCCTCGGCTGGACCGACAACCGCGCCAGCCAGGCCGAGTACGTGGTGATCGAAGCCACCGACCTGACCGCCCGCCCGGCCGGGGTGCCGTGGCCGGTGGCCGGGTCGCTCTACGTGGCCGGGGCCACCGCCTACGCCGCGATCCACGCGGTCAGCCTGACCGCCGCCGACACCCTGGTGGTGGCGGGCGCGGCCGGCGGGGTCGGCTCGATCACCGTCCAGCTGGCCCGGCACGTGGGCGCGACCGTCATCGGCCTGGCCAGTGAGCCCAACCACGAGTGGCTCCGCGGCCACGGGGTCATCCCGGTCAGCTACGGCGACGGCGTCGAGGACCGCATCCGCGCGGCCGCCCCGGGCGGCACGGTCAACGCCTTCATCGACACCGTGGGCGGCGACTACGTGCAGATCGCGCTGGACCTGGGTGTGGCCCCGGACCGGGTCGACACGATCGCGAACTTCACGGCGGTGGAGAAGTTCGGCGTCAAGGCCGAAGGCAACGCGGCCGGCGCCAGCACCGCCAACCTGGCCGACCTGGCCAAGCTGATCGCGGCCGGTGAGATCGAGGTCCCGATCGCCGCCACCTACCCGCTGGACCAGGTCCAGGACGCCTACCGCGAGCTGGCCGCCGGCCACACCCACGGCAAGATCGTCCTCATCCCCTGATCCGGGGCGCTAGTCCGCCAGCCGTTTGGCCTCGAAGGTCATCCCGGCGGCGCGCAGCCGGTCGGTGAGCACGGTGCCCAGGGCCGTGGCCGGGGTCAGCACCCCGGCCCGGCCGGGCAGCCGGTCGCGCTCCACGACCAGGGTCAGCACGGCCTCGCCCATCATGACCGCGGTGGCCTGGTAGCCCGGGTCGCCCTTGGCCGCCACCGTGGCCTGGTACCGCCGCCCGGTCGAGGTCCGGGTGCGGATCTCCATCGTGAACCGGCCGTTGCGCCGGGTCTTCTCGCTCGGCCCCTGGCCCGGCCCGGGCAGCACCCGGCCGACCAGCAGCCGCCGCGTCCGCGGGTAGGCCAGCCCCGCCGCCAGCGCGCCCAGGGCCGAGGTGGTCGTGGTCGCCCGCATGAACCCGGCCCGGCCCGGACCGTACCCGGACACCTCCTGGTACCGGAAGCTTCGCCCGTAGGCCCAGCCCAGCAGGCTGTTGCTGCGCCGCACGACCCGGGTGTTGATGCTGGCCATCAGGAACGGCCCGGTCCACATGCCCAGGTCCGGCGTCGTGCCGGACCTTCATCAGATCCCGCTGCCGCCCCAGGTCCGGTTCGGCGGCCCGGTCCGGGCTCAGCGCGTACGGGTCGGCCGCCTTGCGCCGCAGCGCCGGGTCGCCCCGCACCTCATCGACCTGGCCGATGATCGAAGCCAGCGTCCCCCCGCTGAACCCACCCCGCAGCCGGGTCACCACCAGCGTGGTGTCCTCCAGGTCGCCGCCGCCGTCGGCCTGCACGGCCTCGTACAGGGTGTGCACCCCCAGGTCGGACGGGATCGAGTCGAACCCGCCGCCGTGCACGATCCGCGCTCCGGAGGCCGCCGCCACCTCGTGGTACCGGTCGGCGCTGGCCCGCTCGAACAGCACCTCCCCGCTCAGGTCCACGTAGTCGGTCCCGGCCTCGGCGCAGGCCCCGACCAGCGGCCAGCCCTCGCGGCTGGTACGGCCCGACCGTGGTCGCCACCACCCGCGCCGACCGCGCCAGCCGGGTCAGCGACTCGCGGTCCCCGCTGTCGGCCACGATCACCGGCCACGGCGCCGCCACCGCGCCCAGCTCGGCCCGGACCTGCCGCAGGCGCTCCTCCGAACGCCCGGCCAGCCCGATCCGGGTCCCTTCCGGCGCATGCCGGGCCAGATACTCGGCCACCAGCCGCCCCGCAAACCCGGTCGCCCCGAACACCGCCACGTCCAGCTCGCGCTCCGCATCCATCCCGCCATGCTAGAGACCGACGCTATTCAGCGTTCCTACCGTGGTAAGGACTACCATGGTAAGATTGAGTCGTGAGAGTGGACAAGATGAGTATCTCGTTCGAGGTCCAGCTCGGCGACAACGTGCGGCACGCCGCCGAGAAGGCGGGCAAGCCCCTGTCGACCTGGCTGGCTGAGGCGGCGGCGACCAAGCTCCGAGCCGAAGCGTTGGCTGAATTCCTGGACGACTGGGAGGCTGAGAACGGCGCGTTCACTGAGGAGGAGCTCGCCGAAGCTAGCCGGAAGCTGGGTCTGCCCGTTGTGCAATCTACCGAGCATGCGGCTGAGCGAGACCGCCGGTGAGCGCGCTGATCCTGGACGCGGGCGCACTTGTCGGCGCCGACCGGAACGACCGCGAAGTCGTGGCTGAGCTACGCAGGGCTCAGCAGGCAGGGCTGGAGCTGCGAACCAACCCCATGGTGGTGGCTCAGGCGTGGCGGGACCGCCGGGGCCGTCAGGTCCGTCTAGCCCGCCTCCTGCAGGCCGTGAAGGTCCTGCCGATTCACGACGAAGACGGTCGCGAGGCGGGTGTACTGACGGGCCAGGCCGGTACCTCAGATCCGATCGACGCCACCGTCGTCCTGCTGGCCGATCCCGGCGACCGCATTCTCACCAGCGATCCCGGCGACCTGACCGCCCTGGCCAATGCGGCCAAGAGCCAGGCCCTGATCGTCGCCTGCTGAGCCGAGCTCGTCCGCAACGGCCTAGGATGCCGCTGGTGAGCACAGTTCTGATCATCGGCGCCGGGGATCTGGGTGAGCGGTTCGCCGCCGGGCTGGCCGCGGCCGACCAGGTCGACCGGCTGGTCCTGGTCAGCCGGTCGGGGGCGGCCGAGGCGGCGGCGACGATCGCCAGCAGCTACGACTGCGTGGTCGAGTCGATGGCGGCCGACGCCCGCCAGCCCGGCGAGGTCGCCAAGCTGATCTTCAAGACCGATCCGGCCCTGATCGTGCTGTCGGCGTCCGGGCGCGGCCCCTACGCCCTGGCCGACCGCGACGACGAGGCGGCCCAGGCCATCGGGGCGGCCGGGTTCGCGCTGCGGCTGCCCTACAACCTGCCGGTCCCGCTGGCGGTCATGCAGGCCGTCATCGACGCCGGCTGGGAGGGCCCGGTCGCCAACGTGTCGTTCCCCGACGTGACCGGCCCGGTGCTGGCCCGGCTCGGCCTGGCCCCCACGGTCGGGCTCGGCAACGTGGCCATGATCCTGCTCCGGGCCCGGTCGGTGCTGCGCGCGCGGGACCCGGAGGCCGAGTTGCCGCTGCTCCGCGTCCTGGCCCACCACTCCCAGCTCGCCGGGGTCCGGCAGTCCCGGATGCCCGACGACCCGGCCGCCCGGCCCCGGGTCTACGTGGGCGAGGACGGCGTGCTCGATGACACCCTGGCCTACCAGGGGCCGCCACTGGCCCCGGATCCGCAGCGGTCCAACTTCGCGACCGCCGCGTCGTCGATCCCGGTGCTGCACGCGCTGCTGGCCGGGTCCCGCCCGCTGCGCTGGTCGACGCCGTCCCCGGACGGGCGGCCCGGCGGCTACCCGGTCAAGATCGACCAGGGCCAGGTCACCCTCGACCTGCCGCCCGGCCTGACCGAGGACCAGGCCGTGCGTTACAACGAACAGCAGGGGCGCGCCGACGGCGTGGAACGCATCGACGACGACGGCACCGTGCACTTCACCGAAGCCGTGCGCGAGGCCGTGGCCGCCGTCGATCCGGGTCTGGCCGAACCCCTGGAAATCGGTGATCTCGAAGCCCGCGCCGATCGTCTCGACACCGCCCTGCGGTTCGGCAACGCCCTCTGACGGCCTGGCAATAGCCTCTGAGCAGGGGTTTCCTGGGCGTGGGGAGCGCTTCCCTTGTCCAGAAATCTGCCGTCCATAGCATTTACCGCATGCAGCCAAACAGTGTGATTACGTCAGCGCGGGGGCGCTGGCTCGCGGGGGCCGCTGTCATCGCCGGGACGATCCTGGTCAGCGCCTGCGGGTCATCGAGCCCTGCTCCCACCACCTCGACCAGCGCCTCCGCCAGCCCGACCTCCTCGGCCGTCGCAGCGGCGCCCAGCGCGGCCGCGACCACGGCCGCACCCGCCCCGGCCACCGCGCCCGCGAGCCCGGCCGCGACGCCGACCACGCCGGTCAACCCGGGCGGCACCAACGCCGGCACCACGACGATCTGCGCCAAGATGGCGGCGCACAACACGTACCTGTACGTCACCGAGGCCCAGCCGTCCACCAACGGTGCCCTCACCCTGATCGCCAGCCCGGCCAAGCTGATCTGCGGCGGGCCGGACGACTCGCACTACGACGTGGCCAAGAACGTCGAGACCGCCCACGTGCTGGCCGGCGCCAGCATCGAGGTCTTCCCGACCACCACCGGCCAGATGCGCGACGTTCCGATCAAGGCCAGCCAGCTGAACAGCTACCTCAAGACCGACCACGACACCAAGATCTTCCTGGTCGGCGGCTCGCTGTCCTCGATCAGCAGCCTCCAGGAGCAGTACCACCCGTAAGGCCAGGTCAGGCCCGTGACCACTGCGACGACCCACGGGGGCCGTCGCAGCGGCGGGCACCCGCTCAGACCCGCGTGCTCTGTACGCGGGTCTGCCCACTTCAGGCCCGCGTGCTCGCCACGCGGGCCTGCTCATTTTATCGAAGGCCTGAATCTGGCTCCGACTGCCTTCACCCGGTCCCGCTGGCCGCGACCCCGGGAGCCGCACTCGTTCCGCCGCACCCAAACAGACACTCGATCCTCAATCGCCCAAACAAGCAGTTTCAGCTCAGATATTGCCAAACAGTTTGTTTGGGCTTAACTTCCGGGCAGCGTCGCCTGAACGTGGAGGTTCGCTGATGAATCCCGTCGCCCCCGTCCGCAGAGCCCACCGTTCCACTCCCCGAACCCGACGAGCCCGCAGGTCAGCCACTATCTCCTGCTTCGCCGGAGCCGCCGCGGCCGTGCTCGCCCTGGCCGCCTGCAGCTCCGGCAGCGGTGGCAGTGGCGGCGGTGGCGGAGGTTCGGGCGGCAAGATCCAAGTCGCCCTGATCCTGAAGGAGTTCACCAACCCCTACTGGATCTCGATGGAGAAGACGGCCAAGGCCGAAGCGGCCAAGCTGGGCGTCAACCTGCAGGTCACCGCGGGCAACTCCGACGATGACACCAGCTCGCAGATCACCCAGATCGACGACGCGATCTCGGCCGGGGACAAGGGCATCATCATCTCCCTCAACGGCGACGCGGTGAACAGCGCCCTCAACCAGGCCAAGCAGCAGGGCCTGATCGTGGTCGCGGTCGACACCCCGCCCATCCCGGCCAGCACGGCCAACGTCACCTACGCGACCAACAACACCCAGGCCGGCCTGCTCGACGGCAAGTGGGAAGCGTCCAAGCTGGCGGGCAAGAGCGCCGACATCGCCATGCTCGATGACCTGTCCAACCAGGTCATCACCGTAGACGTCGACCGCGACCACGGATTCCTGCAGGGCATGGGCATCCCGGTCGGGAACGCCAACGTCAACGGCCAGGAGCCGAAGAGCGGTCATTACTCCGGCGGCAAGGGCGGCACGTACAAGATCTCCTGCCAGCTGGCCACCCAGGGTGCGCAGACCGGCGGCCAGTCAGCCATGGAAACCTGCCTGTCCAAGGACTCCAACATCAACGTGGTCTACGCCATCAACGAGCCCTCGGCCGAAGGCGCGGCCAAGGCCCTCAAGACGGCGGGCAAGACCGGGGTGTCGATCGTGACCATCGACGGCGGCTGCAGCAACCTGCCGTTCGTGGCCAACGGCGAGATCGGCGCCACCGCCGGCCAGTTCCCGGGCAAGATGGCGCTGGACGGCGTGCAGGCCATCGCCCAGTTCGCCAAGACCGGGAAGAAGCCCACCAACCAGGCGGGCCAGGACTTCTACAACACCGGCACCCAGCTGTACACGGACTCGCCGCAGCCCGGGGTGGCCAGCATCACCGCCGCGGCGGCCAAGAACAAGTGCTGGGGCTGACCCGATGACCACCCCGCCGGCGACGGCCGAGGCGCCCCCGGCCGCCTCGCGCCGCCGGGCCAATCCGTTCCAGGCCGCGCTGCACGCACACCCGTCGCTGGGCCCGCTGATCGTGCTGATCCTGGCCGTGGTGATCTTCGGCCTGATCAACACCAGGTTCTTCGCCCTGGCCAACCTGTCGATCATGCTGCAGGAAGTCGCGGTGATCGGGCTGCTGGCCCTGGGCCAGACCATCATCATCCTGACCGCCGGGATCGACCTGTCGGTGGGCGCGGTCATGATCCTGGCCCAGATGGTCATGGCCGGGCTGGCTCTCAACTCCGGGGTGCCGGTGGTGCTGGCCCTGATCATCGGGCTGGTCATCGGCCTGATCTGCGGCGGCATCAACGGCGTGCTGGTCACCCGGTTCCACGTGCCGCCGTTCATCGCGACCCTGGGCACGCTGGGCGTGTTCACCGCGGCCGGCCTCAAGTACGCCAACGGCCAGACCCTGACCCCCAAGCCCGGCAACCTGCTGCTGTGGACCGGCCAGATCATCAGCCTCGGCGCGTTCAAGATCACCACCGGCGTGCTCATCATGCTGGTCCTGTACATCGTCATGGGGTACGTCCTGGGCCGGACGGCCTGGGGCAAGCACGTCTACGCGGTCGGAGACGACCCGGAGACGACCCGGCTGGTCGGCATCCGGTCCACCCAGCTGCTGATCAGCGTGTACCTGGTGGCCGGGCTGATCTACGCGGTGGCCTCCTGGGTCCAGATCGGCCGGGTCGGCGACGCCAGCACCGACATCTCCTCCACCCTCAACCTGGACAGCATCACCGCCGTGGTCATCGGCGGCGTCAGCCTGTTCGGCGGCCGCGGCGTGGTGCTCGGCACGCTGTTCGGCGCGCTGATCGTCCAGGTGTTCCAGACCGGCCTGGCCCTGGCCGGGGTCGAGGAGCTGTACCAGCAACTGGCCGAAGGCGTGCTGGTCATCGCCGCGGTCAGCGTCGACCAGTGGATCCGGAGAGTACGAAGATGAGCGATCCCGCCCCGCCGGCCGACCGGCGGGCCGCCCACCAGCGACGGGGCCGAGCCGGTGCTGGCCGCCGAAGGCCTGGTCAAGTACTACGGCCGGGTCGAGGCCCTGCGCGGCTCCGACTTCGAGCTCTACCCGGGCGAGATCCTGGCCGTCATCGGGGACAACGGCGCGGGCAAGTCCACCCTGATCCGGTGCTTGTGCGGGGCCGACATCCCGGACGAAGGCCAGTTGTTCCTCGACGGCCAGCAGGTGCACTTCCGCAACGTCCAGCAGGCCAAGGACGCGGGCATCGAGACCGTGTTCCAGACCCTGGCCGTGTCCCCGGCCCTGGACATCGCCAGCAACCTCTACCTGGGCCGGGAGATCCGCAAACCCGGACCGCTGGGCCGGGTGTTCCGGATGCTGGACACCGCGACCATGCGGCGGCTGGCCCAGGACCAGGTGACCCGGCTCGGCATCGAGACCCTGCAGGACATCACCCAGCCGGTGGAGACCCTGTCCGGTGGCCAGCGCCAGGCGGTGGCGGTGGCCCGCGCGGCCGCGTTCGGCAGCAAGGTGGTCATCCTGGACGAGCCCACCGCCGCCCTCGGCGTCCGCGAGTCCCGCAGCGTCGCCGACGTCATCAAGCAGCTCCGCGACAGCGGCCTGCCCATCGTGCTGATCAGCCACGACATGCCCAGCGTGTTCGAGCTGGCCGACCGCATCCACATCCAGCGCCTGGGCCGCCGGGCCGCCGTCATCACCCCCGCCACCCACTCCATGGAGGAAGCCGTCGCCATCATGACCGGCGCCACCGCCGCCTGACCGTACTTCCCACTCACCTCCGGGGCACCCGAAGGCGGCGCCTGCTGATCAGGCCGGCTGCCGACGGAACCGCCAGGCGGCCAGGGCTGCGCCGGCCACCGCCCAGGCCAGCAGGACTCCCAGGGCCGGGCCGGGGAACGTGTACCGGCCCGGGGTGTAGGCGTCCTCCAGCACCTGGGCCAGGGCCTTGATCGGCAGGGCACCCGCCGCAATGGACAGCCAGCGCGGGAGGCCGATGGTCGGGTCGAAGATGCCCGAGATCATCGCGATCGGCAGGTAGCTCGCGTTGGTGATCGGGGTGGCTGATTCCGCGCTCTTGATCAGCGAGCTGACCGCCAGGCCGAGCGCGGCGAAGCACACGATGCCCAGGGCCAGGCCGACCGCCAGCAGGAACAGCCCATTCGGCCGGGGCGCCGTGCCGAACGCCAGCCAGCCGGCCACTCCCATGCAGGCCGCGATGGCCAGCGTGGTGACCACCGTGCTGATGATGTGCCCGCTCACGTAGGCCCCGGCCGGCAGCGGCGTGGTCCGGATCCGCTTGAGCACCCCGTCGTGCCGTAGCACCGCCATCTTGGCCCCGAGGTTGACGTAGGCGGCGGCGATCACCCCGAAGGCCAGGATGCTGGGCACCAGCACCTTGATCTGCCGGATGTGCCCCGGCAGATAGGAGCCGCCGTTGGCCGCCCCCAGCAGGAGCAGCAGGAACAAGGGCAGGGCGAAGGTGAACAGGGCGTACTCGGGGCTGCGCCAGAAGCTGCGCTGCTCCATCAGGGCCTGCCGGGCGGTGGCGCGGAGGGCTTTCATGGGCCGGGCTCTCGATCGGATCGTTCGACGTGGTGCAGATAGGCGTCCTCCAGGCTGGGCGTGGCCACGGACAGCTCGTCCAGGTCGCCGAGCTGATGGTGGGCCGCCCAGTCCAGCAGGACCCGCAGGGTGGCTGCTGGGTTGCGCGTCCGGCAGCTCGCGGTGGGCCAGTTCACCGCCAGGTCGACGCCGTCCGGCGGCGCTATCTCCTTGGCCCGCAAGGCAGCGGGCGCCCCGAACGAGATCCGGGTTGGCAGCGCGGCCAGCCGGGCCACCTCCCGGGTCGAGCCGACGATCTTGATCCGCCCGTCCAGCAGGATCGCCACCTGGTCCGCCAGCCGTTCGGCCTCGTCCAGGTAGTGCGTGGTCAGCATGATCGTCTTGCCGATGGCCCTCAGGTTCTCCACCGTGGACCACAGCTTCCGCCGGGCCTCCGGGTCGAAGCCGGTGGTCGGCTCGTCCAGGAACACCAGGTCAGGGTCGCCCGCCAGGGCCAGCGCGAAGTCCAGTCGCCGGCGCTGGCCGCCGGACAGCTTGCGCACGGGCGTGTTCCGGTCACTGGTCAGCCCGGTCACCTCGAGCAAGTCGTCCAGGGGCCGGGGATGGGCGTAGTAACCGCGCCAGCTGCCGATCAGCTCGCCGACCCGGGCCAGCCGGGGGAAGCCGCATTCCTGCAGCACGATGCCGATCCGCTCCCGCAGCCGGGCCGGCTGGGCCGCGGGGTCCAGGCCCAGCACGGTGGCCGAGCCGCCGGTCCGGGCCCGGAAGCCTTCCAGGATCTCCAGGGTCGTGGTCTTGCCCGCACCGTTGGGGCCCAGCAGGCAGAACACCTCGCTGCGGCGGACGCCGAAGTCGACGCCGCGCAGCACCGGACGATCTCCGTAGTCCATACGCAGCCCGGTCACCTCGACGGCGGGCTCCGCTCCGCCGCTGGTCACCGACTGCCGTTCATACCCAGTGCGCTTACCAGACACGACCGGAACAAACCTGATGCCGGTAAGTCACTCACCCACGTCGCCGCACCACCGGGCGCTGTTCCCGGCGGGCGAGCCGGGGTCAGCGGCGGGCCAGCTGGTTGCGGTGGGCCCAGGCGGCCACGTCCCCGCCGTCGATGGCCACCGCCAGCAGCTCCGGGAATGCGTCCGGGGTGCAGGCGAACGCGGGCACCCCGAGGTCGGCCAGTGCGGCCGCGTTCTGCTGGTCGAACACTGGCGCCCCGTCGTCCGACAGCGCCAGCAGCACCACCACCTGGACCCCGGCGCTGGTCAGGGCGGCGATCCGGGACAGCATCTGCTCGCGGATGCCGCCTTCGATCAGGTCGGAGACGAGCACGAAGATCGAGTCCCGCGGCCGGGTGATCAGCGTCTGGCTGTAGGCGATGGCCTTGTTGATGTCGGTGCCCCCGCCCAGCTGGGTCCCGAACAGCACGTCGACCGGGTCGGACAGCTGGCTGGTCAGGTCGACCACGGCGGTGTCGAACACCACCAGCGACGTCTTCAGGGCCCGGATCGAGGCCAGCACCGCGCCGAACACCGCCGCGTACACCACCGACGACGCCATCGAGCCCGACTGGTCGATGGCCAGGACCACATCACGGGCCACGACCTGCTGGCGGCGCCCGTAGCCGACCAGTCGTTCGGGCACCACCGTCCGGTACTCGGGCAGGTAGCGGGTCAGGTTGGCGCCGATGGTGCGGTTCCAGTCGATGTCCCGCAGCTTGGGCCGCCGGGACCGCGCGGCCCGGTTCAGCGCCCCCGACACCGCGGCCCGGGTCCGCTGGGCGATCCGCTGTTCCACCTCGGCCACGACCCGGGCCACCACCTCGCGGGCCGTGGCCCGGGTGGTCTCCGGCATCACCTTGGTCAGGCTGAGCAGCGTCCCGACCAGGTGCACGTCGGGCTCGATGGATTCCAGCAGTTCCGGCTCCAGCAGCAGTTGCCGCAGGTTGAGCCGGTCGATCGCGTCCCGCTGCATGACCTGGACCACGCTGGACGGGAAGTAGGTCCGGATGTCGCCCAGCCAGCGGGCCACCGTCGGCGCCGACGCCCCCAGCCCGGCCGACCGCGGCCCCCGGTCCCGGGGCCCCGCGCCGCCGCGGCCCGCCTCGTACAGGGCCGCCAGCGCCGCGTCGGCCGCCTGGTCGGCCGGGCTCAGCCCGCTGCCGCTCCCGCCGCCCCGGCCACCACCGCTGCCCTGGCCGTCCCCGTCACCGCTCGCGTCACCAAGCCCCAGCCGCCCGTCCGCCGCCGCCCCCAGCAGCAACCGCCACCGCCGCAACCGCTCCCGCTCGTCATCCCTCACGGCGTGCTCCCAGGATCGCGGCCACCGTCTCCAGTACCGCGGCCGCCCGGCCCGCGTCCACCGCCTCTGCCACCCGGACCGGACCGGCCCCGCCGCCCAGGTGCTTGACCGCGTCGGCGATGTTGGCCCGCTCGGCCGCCGCGAACCCGCCGAACGTCCGGCGCAGCAGCGGCAGCACGTCCATGAACTCCTGCTCGTTCAGCCCGGCCACCCAGTCGTCCAGGGTGACCAGCAGGTCCCGGTCGTGGACCAGCAGCAGGCCGCCGCCGGCCAGGAACCCCTCGGCCCAGGCCGCCTTGGCCGCCGCGGTCACCCCCACCGACAGGTGGGCCGCGAACCGCCGGGCCGCCTCCTCCCGGGCCAGTTGCCCGGCGTCGGTGAGCAGCCGCACCACCCGCCCGGCCAGCAGCCCGTGCAGGTCCCGGCGGCTGGCCAGCCCGGTCAGCGCGGCCATCCACCGTTCCCGGGCGGCCCGCCCCCGCTCGTGCTGGGCGTGCAGGTCCAGCGCGCGGTGGGTCCGGTCGATCGCGTCCCGCATCCGGGCCGCCGCGTCGTCGGCCAGGCTGGTCACCGCGGCCGGCAGCCCGGCGCAGATCCGGTCCGTCACCGCGTCGGCCACCGTGGCCAGCGCGCTGGTGTCGGTGCCGCGCACGTCGCCGTACCGGACCGCACGGACCAGCGCGGGCAGCGCCGCCATCAGGTGCGTGACGTCGGCGTCGGCCGCGGCCGCCTGGTCCAGCGCCCGCAGCACCGGCCCGAGCGCGTCGGCCAGGTCGGCCAGCAGGGTCCGCTCCACCGCCGCCGTCACCGCCGCCAGCGTGGCCGCGGTCCGCGCGGCATCGATCACCCGGGCCGTGGCCGCGGTCCCGACCGTGGTGCCCCACTGGGCCGCGTCGATGATGGCCACGGCCAGCTCGGGCCGCCAGCACAGCGTCCACGTCTCCCGGAACGTCCCGGTCCCGCGCACCTGATCCTCGGCGGCCACCGCCCACCCCACGCCGAGCGCGGTCAGCCGGTGCAGCAGCACCGAGCGGCCCCGGTCCGTGTCCTTGCGCAGGTCGAGGACCAGCGACCGTTCCAGCGGGCTGATCTTCAGCTTGACCGCCCGGGCCTGGGCGCGCAGGTCGGCTTCGAGCGGCACCACCGGGGCCGTGTCCGGTACCTGCCCGAGAACCTCGCCGACGACCAGGTCCCGGGTGACGAACGCGGTCGCGGCCTCGTCGCCCTCGCACATCACGGCCCGGGTCGCCTCGCTGACTTCGGCCAGCCCGGGCAGCGGGCGGCCGCGCAGCCCGGCCAGCGCCTCGGCCAGCCGGACCGCCTCGATGACGTGGGCCGACGACACCGGCAGATCATGGTCGCGCAGCACCCCGGCCACCTTGACCAGCCAGCGCGGCACGGTCTGCTCCGGGGTGGTGAACAGGTGGTGGTACCAGCCCGGCGAGGTGATCCCGGCCCCGTACCCGGAGGCGGTGGCCAGCCGCGAGTGGGTCCACGGCACCCAGGCCAGGTTGACCCGGCGTTTGCGCATCCCGCGCAGCAGCGCGGCGTCCCCGGCCGCGGGCGGCAGCGTCCCGGCCAGCGCGGGCGCGTGCCAGGCCCCGCAGATCACCGCGACCGGGCCGTCGGTCCCCTTCAGCGCGGCCCGCAGCGCCTGCCGCATATGGGCCTCGCGCCGTTCTTCCTGCCACTGCTCGTCCGGGGGCGGCTCCGGGGTGGCGGCGCGCAGTTCGGCCATGGCCTCGGTCAGCGCGGCGAACGGTGACCCGCCGTCCAGCCGGGATTCGACCAGGTCGTCCCACCAGCGTTCCGGGTCGTCGTAACCGGCCGCGCTGGCCAGCCGGGCCAGCGGATCGTCCCGCAGGTCGTCGCCGGCCGCGCGGCCCGCCGGCTCGTCACCGGCCCGGGGCGGCGCGGCCAGCATGACCGCGGCGGGCAGGTCGCAGAACCGGGCCGGGACCTGGTGCCGGGCCGCCCAGGCCAGCGCCTGCCACTCCGGCGAGAACACCGCGAACGGCCAGAACGCCGACACCCGGGGCGCGTCCGGCGCGTAGGCCAGCAGCGCCACCGGCGGCTCCAGGCCCGGCTCGGCCGCCAGCGGCAGCACCGGCGCGGCGTCGGCTGGCCCCTCGATGAGCACCGCTGACGGCTGTAGCCGGTCCAGCTCGGCCAGCACCGACCGGGCCGACCCGGGCCCGTGGTGGCGGATGCCCAGCACCGCCACCCGGCCCGCGGCCGCCCGGGCCCGGGCGGTTCTGGTTTCCGGTGCGGCCAGCGTCACCCGCTCACCTCGCGGCAGGCCCGGTAGAAGTCGCTCCAGTCCTGGCGCTCGCGCACCACGGTCTCCAGGTACTCACCCCACACGGTGGCGTCGGTCACCGGGTCCTTGATCACGGTGCCGACGATCCCGGCCGCCACGTCGGCGGGCCGCAGCACGCCGTCGCCGAAGTGCGCGGCCAGCGCGATCCCGCTGGTGATCACGGAGATCGCCTCGGCCGGGGACAGGGTGCCGGTGGGGGACTTCAGCGTGGTCCGGCCGTCGGCGGTGGCGCCCGACCGCAGCTCGCGGAACACCGTCACCACCCGCCGGATCTCTTCCAGCGCCGACGGCAGCTCCGGCAACTCCAGGGCCCGGCCCAGCTGGGCCACCCGGCGGACCACGATGTCGACCTCGTCGTCCTCGGTGGCGGGCAGCGGCAGCACCACCGTGTTGAACCGCCGCCGCAGCGCCGAGGACAGGTCGTTGACGCCCCGGTCGCGGTCGTTGGCGGTGGCGATGACCGAGAAGCCCTTGGCCGCCTGCACCTCGATGCCCAGCTCGGGCACGGGCAGCGTCTTCTCGGACAAGATCGTGATCAGGGCGTCCTGCACGTCGGACGGGATCCGGGTCAGCTCCTCGACCCGGGCGATCCGGCCGCCCGCCATCGCCGTCATCACCGGCGACGGCACCAGCGCGCCCTGGGTGGGGCCTTCGGCCAGCAGCCGGGCGTAGTTCCAGCCGTAGCGGATGGCCTCCTCGGGCGTGCCCGAGGTGCCCTGCACCAGCAGGGTCGAATCCCCGGACACGGCCGCCGCCAGATGCTCGGACACCCAGGTCTTGGCCGTTCCGGGCACGCCCAGCAGCAGCAGGGCCCGGTCGGTGGCCAGCGTGGCCACCGCCACCTCGACCAGCCGCCGCGGCCCCACGTACTTGGGGCTGATCACGGTGCCGTCCGGCAGCACCCCGCCCAGCAGGTAGGTGACCACGGCCTGGGGTGACAGCCGCCAGGACGGCGGCCGCGGCCGGTCGTCGGCCGCGGCCAGCGCGGCCAGCTCGGTGGCGTAGGCCTGCTCGGCGTGCGGGCGCAGCAGCGACGCGTCCGCCGCCGGGGTGATGGTCATCCGATCTCCTCCATGAACGTGCGCCGGGCCGCCACCGCACCCGCGGCCCGCCGCAGCAACGGCGCCCACCCGGGCGTCCCATTCTCAGCCAGTTCCATCAGCACCGCCGCATAGTCAGCGCCCCCGCTCACCGGCAGCTTCCGCGCCGCCGCGGCCAGCAGCGTCCCGGCCGCCCGCCCCGGCCCGGCCGCCGCCCCCCGCCGCAGAACATCGACGACGGCCCGGGCCAGCAGGTCCGGCCACGGCCCCGGATAGGACGCCACCTCCGCCGCGGCCGCGTTCCCCGCCGCGCTCCCCGGAGCGGCCCCGCCCAGCAACGCCGCTCCCCGCACCCCTCGCGCCGCCGGCGTCAGCACCGCCGCCAGCTCGCCATCCTCCGGCCACCCCGCCGGCCGCCGCCACGCCTCCGGCTCCCGCCACCCCGCGCGCCCCGGCCCCGACGGCCGCCCCTGCCCAGCAGACCCGCTAGTCACATCAACCTCGGCCGCCCCACGGGCCCGCAGCACCTCCGGCCCCGCCGCCAGCAACGCCTCGGCCCACTCCGGACTGGCCTCCCGGATCGCCGCCATCCGCCACCCGGCGTGGACCTCGGCGGCTCGCCCGCCCATCACCGGCAGCGCCACGATCTGGGCCGCCTCCAGGCCGAACCGCTCCTCCCACAGCCCCAGGGGCGCCGCCGCCACCACCTCGGCCAGCGTCTCCTCCGCCGGTGGCTCCGCGACCAGCCGCCGCCGCAGCGCGTGCCGTTCCACCCGCAGCAGTCCCGCTGCCCGCTCGGCCGCCCGCCGATTGAACGCCGACCCCGGCCGCCGCCCCAGCAGTCGCGCCGCCTCCTCCCGCACCGCGCCCTTGCGGTCGGCCAGCGCCGCCTCCAGGAACTCCTCGTCGGCCCCGGACAGTCCGTGCGCCAGCACCCCGATCAGCAGCGCCCGGTCGTCGCCGGTCTCCCGATCCCAGCCCGCCGCCAGCAGGTCCCGGGCCGCCGCCGGGTCCCGGTCCCGCAGTTGGGTCAGGTAGCCGAGCCGCTCGTCCCGCGGCCCGGTCGCCCACAGTTCGGGGTCGTCCGGCACGGCCGGGACCCCGGCCTCGGCCACCCGCAGCCAGTCCGGCCGGTACCGGGCCAGCCAGCGCCCCCGCTGCCCGAGCACGCTCGCTACCGCCGGCCGCAGCCCGTATCCCGCACCGCCAGGTCCAGCAGGCCGGGCAGCATCGGCGCCGGCGCCCGGTACCCGCGCCGCGCCGCCTCCGCCAGCAGGTCAGTCAGGATCCCGGCGTCCGCCGCCATGGCCCGCCGCACCACATCGGCGGCCCGCGGTGGCAACTCCGGCGCCATGTCCGGCTCCGCCCCCGCGGGCCCGCGCACCTCGCTGGCGGCCCGCACCCCGGCCCGCCGGGCCGCGCTCACCAGCGCCGCCGCGTCCAGCACGGTCCCCGCCGGGTCGGCCACCTCCAGCACCTCGCCGTACGCCCCGGCCGGCCCGGCCAGCCCGATCCCGCCCCCCGACGGCCCCGCCGCTGGCAGTGGCCGCCGCGACAACCCCACCGTGGCCGCGTCCACCAGGTCTTCCCACGACAACTCGCCCCCCGCGGCCGAGCCACCCCTCCCGCCACATCCCTCCCGCCAGTCACAGCCGCACCGCCCGGTCCCCGTGCCACACGGTCAGCGGGATCAGCCCGGCCGGGCTCCACTCGCCCGCCAGCGCCACCGGGTAGCCGCCCGACACCGCCAGCAGCGGCCACGGTGCCTCGGAGCCCAGCAGCGGCACGGCCTGGCCCGAGCCGTCCGCGAACTGCCAGCGCCCCCCATCCGGGACCGGCACCCCGGCCAGCAGCGCGGGCCACTCGGTCAGCCACGGGTCCTGGCCCAGCGCCGAAGCCCACCGCCCCAGCAACCCGCCCACGTCGTCGGCCTCCTCCGGCTGGGCCGCCGGGACCGGTTCCGCGTGCCGGGCCCCCACCACCGCCCGCAGCGCCGGCTGGCCCGGGTAGAAGTGCAGGTCCGCGTGCAGCTCGGTGCCCGGCACCAGGTTCGCGTCCGGGTTGCTGCTGAACACCCCGCCCACCGCGAACGACAGCAGCAGGGCGAACCGTCCGCTGGCCCGCCCGCGCAGCCAGATCCGCCGGGCCGGCACGGCCGCGTCCAGCAGGTCCCGGCCGCCGAGCACCAGCCAGTGGTCGGTGACCGCGGGCCCGGCCAGCACCTCCTCCCGGCCGGTGGTGAAACCGATCCGGGACCGGACGGTGGCCGCCAACGGCGCGGGCAGATCGGCCACCGTTCCGTAGGCCCGGGCCAGCAGGTGCAGCTGGGCGTACTCGGCCAGCAGCCGGCCCGGCCAGCCGTCCCCGGACACCGGCAGCGGGGACAGCCGCCGCAGCGTGCCCGCCACCCCGGGCGCCTGGGCGTCCACCATCCGGGCCGCGATCGCTTCGGCGTGCTGGTAGCCACTGGCCGCCGCGGTACTCAGGCCCGCCCGGACCTGGTCCCGCAGCCAGGTCTCCAGCTCGGCCAGCCCGGCGCTGACCCGGTCGGCGCGCTGCTGCGCCCGCCGGACCGCGGCCTCGGGATCCCGGGGCGTCGCCGATTTCGGCTTCGCGGCCCGGGCCGCCCGCCCGGTCTGCCACTCCCGCGCGTAGTCCGGTACGTCCTCGGCCCCGGCCTCCGGCACCGCCCCCCGGGACCAGTTGATCAACAGCCCCAGCGCGTGCTTGCAGGGGAACTTCCGCGACGGGCAGGAGCATCGGTAGGCGGGCCCGGTCAGGTCGGCCACGATCTGGTACGGCCGCGCCCCGGACCCGGCACACAGCCCCCAGACCAGCTCACCCGCGCTGCCGGCGCCGCTCCACACCGGCCGGTCGGCCAGCCGTTCCGCTGTTCGCTGCGAGGGCCCGTCCGGTGCCAGCCCCAGCACGCGCTCAGAACTCCATCGGGCCGCCACGTCGGTCACGTTATCCGCTACCAGCGACAATCCGGTCCAACCAGCGCTCCCGGCGGCCAGCGGCCGGCGCGATACTGTCGCCCCGTGGAGCTGCGTCAGCTTGAGGCGTTCGTGGCCGTCGCCACCGAGCTGCATTTCGGCCGGGCCGCCGAGCGCCTCCACTGTCCACACCCACCCTGAGCGAGCTGATCCGGCGCCTGGAGCGCGAGCTGGGTACCCCCGTGCTGACCAGGACCACCCGCCGGGTCGCGCTGACCAGCGCCGGCGCCGAGTTGCTGGCCCGGTCGAAGGTCATTCTCGACGAGGTGGCGGCGGCCCGGGCCGCGGTGCGCCGGGTGGCCGGGGGCGAGGCCGGGGTGGTGCGGGTCGGCGTGACCCCGCCGGTCGCTCCCGTTCTCGGCCCGCACCTGCGCGAGCTGACCGCCCGGGAGACCCCCGAGGTCGAGGTGGAGCTGCACCGGATGTGGCTGCCGTCGCTCACCGCCGGGCTGGCCGCCGGTGACGTCGACGTGGCCATCACCTGCGGCCTGCCGCCGGAACCAGGCCCGGACGGCATCGTCACCGAGGTGTTCTGCGGCGAACCGCTGCTGGTCAGCGTCCGGCCCGAGCACCGGCTGGCCATCCGGGACCGGATCGCCCTGGCCGACCTGGCCCACGAGGTGCTGGGCCTGACCCCGCCGTCGCTGTTCCCGGCCTGGGCCCTGGCCCAGCAGCAGGCCCTGGCCGCGGCCGGGATCAACCCGCCCACCACTGAACTGGCCGACACCGACCTGACCGCCAGCCGCTGGGCCGACCAGCCCGAGGTGGCCTGGGTCCTGCTGACCGGCTCGCTGGCTCCGGCCCGCACCGGCGCGGTCGTCCGCCCGGCCGAACCGCCGCTGCTGGTGCCGTTCGTCCTGCAGTGGAATCCGGATCGCGCCCACACCATGGCCGTCGCCCGCTTTGTCCACACCGCCCTGACCAGCGACGTTCCCCCCGGCTGGCACACCCAGCCCGGTCACCTGCGCCACCAGGGCGGCCCGGCCGCCCGCTGAGTCCGTTTATGCTCGCGTTTGCCGGGCCTGGGGGCAGGACCGGCGGAAGGCAGGGCCTCATGGGGATGCCGCTTCAAGCCGGGATGGGTCGCAATCGCCCGCCCGCCGAGCGGGCCAGCCTGCGGGTGGTGGCCACCTACATCCGGCCGCACTGGCCGGCCCTGCTGACCGGTGGCCTGCTCAGCCTGGCCACCGCGGCCACCGGCCTGCTCCTGCCGCTGGTGGTCCGGGCCCTCATCGACCACCTGTCGCACCACCGCGGGCTCGCCTTCCTGATCGCGGCGTTGTGCCTGCTGATGCTGGGCGACGCCGCCCTCGGTTCGGCCGGGAACTACCTGCTGCTGCGGACCGGGGAGACGATCACGCTGACCGCCCGGCAACGGCTGGCGGCCCGGCTGCTGCGGATCACGGTCGGCGCGCTGGACCGCAGCGAACCCGGCGACCTCATGGCCCGGGCCACGGTCGACACCACCCTGCTGCGCAACGCGGTCACCAACGCGGTGGTACCCGGCGTCGTCGGCCTGCTGACCATGGTGGCCGCGCTGGTGGCCATGGGCCTGGTCGACCTGCTGCTCCTGCTGGTCACGCTGGGCGCGGTGGCCTGCATCGCGGTCATGGAAGCCGTGGTCCTGCCCCGGATCGGCCGGGCCACCCGCCGGTCCCAGGAGGCGGTCGGCGCGATGTCCGCCACCCTGGAACGCATCTTCGGTGCGTTCCGGACGGTCAAGGCGGCCGGGGCCGAGGCTGAGGAGCAGATCCGGGTCGATGAGGCCGCCCGGCAGGCCTGGCAGGCCAGTCTGCGGGCCGACTTCTGGCAGGCCGTGGTGGGTAACGTCACCGAGCTGGCCATCCAGTTCGCGTTCCTGGCCGTGCTGGCCACCGGCGCGGCCCAGGTCGCCACCCATTCGATCAGCGTCGGCACGCTGGTCGCCTTCCTGATGTACATCCTGTTCCTGATGCAGCCGATCAACCAGCTGACCAGCGCGTTCACCCAGTACCAGGTCGGCGCGGCCGCGGTCACCCGGATCGAGGAGGCCCAGCAACTCCCGGCCGAACCGGCCACCCCGTCCGGCACCCCGGCCCCTGGGACCGGCCCGCTCGCGGTCGAGTTCGACGACGTCCGCTTCAGCTACCGCCCGGAACTGCCCGGCGCCCACCAGGGCGTCAGCTTCAGCATCCCGCCCGGCGGCATGACCGCCTTCGTGGGCCCGTCCGGCGCCGGCAAGACCACGGTGTTCTCCCTGATCGAGCGGTTCTACGAGCCGGACGCGGGCCGCGTCCTGGTCGGCGGCCAAGATGTGCGCGACTGGCCGCTCGCCGCACTCCGCGGAGCCATCGGTTACGTCGAACAAGACGCCCCCGTCCTGTCCGGCACCCTCCGCGAGAACCTGTTGTTCGGCGCCCCCCACGCCACCCCCGCCGACCTCGACGAAGTCGTCGGCGTGGCCCGCCTCCGCGACCTGACCACCCGCCTCCCCGACGGCCTCGACACCCTCGTCGGCCACCGCGGCACCAGGCTTTCCGGCGGCGAACGTCAGCGCGTCGCCATCGCCCGCGCCCTGCTCCGCCGCCCCCGGCTCCTGCTGCTGGACGAGGCCACCTCCCAGCTGGACGCCATCAACGAGGCCGCCCTCCGCGACACCGTCACCGACGTCGCCCAGCGCATCACGGTCCTGGTCGTCGCCCACCGCCTCTCCACCGTCACCATGGCCGACACCATCGTCGTCATGGACACCGGCCAGGTCCAAGCCACCGGCACCCACGCCACCCTGGTCGCCACCAACCCCCTCTACGCCGAGTTGGCCGCCACCCAATTCCTGGCCACCGCCACCCCCGGCTCCTGAACCCGCCTAAATCCGGGTGAACCAGCCCAGTCCTGCGCGCCCGGACAATTGCGTGTAACCCGATCTCCCGCCCAGCGCGTCATCCCTGATGACAAACCACCAACACGATGCCTGTGGGGGGACTCGTGGCCTTAATCGCGCCTCTGCGACAGCCAATTCGGCGACCGGCGGGCCGTCCGCTGAACCCAGTCAGCCGATGAGTCCGGCAGCGAGCGCCGCCTCCATCACGATCACCGCACGCGCCGTGAAGGTCGTGGCCGCTGCCTGGCTGCGATCTCCCTCGTTACCTGGGCGGCGGCGTGTGGCTGATCACTCAGCGACCCAGCAGCAGCCTTGCGCTCGCCGCCTTCGTCACCAGTGCATTCTTCTTGCTCGCGGCAGTGATCGTGCCGCTCGGCATGGCCAGGGAGATCCGCTTTGAGCAGGAAGAGATCCGACAACTGTGACGCTGACTGCCAGGATCTGGAGAGCGCCCTGTCGGGGACGGTGCGTCAGCGTCTCCAGCAGTCGCTGAAGCACCTCACAGTGGCCAACTTCAAGCAGATGCGGACGTTCACGGCCATCGCCCAGCGGCAGGCTCGCATGTCCTACTACGCGAGCCTGCTCGGCGCTGGTTTGTCCCTGCTGGTACTGCTAGCCGGTGCCGCGCTCGCGATCGGCGTGCCCAGCGTGGCGGGCAAGATCGCCGCCGGTTCGCTGGCCGCGGTGGGGACGGCCCTGGCGGCGTTCCTGTCCAAGACGTTCCTGCGGGCCTACGACATGAGCCTGCGCCAGATGAGCTACTACTACGGCCAGCCGCTCGTGCACTGCTACCTCTACCATGCGGAATGGCTCACCCTGCTGCCCCGCCCGGCATCGACGACCACACCCGGCGCGAGCTTTACCAGGAAGTCGTCCGGGGGTCCCTTCAGGCCAGCGCCAACGCTCAACATCACCTGCTGAGCCTCCGCGAACATGACCCTGGGATCATCGTGGCTTCTACCGTCGGCTTCCGCGCACCGCCCGTAGCCATGCCTCCATCAGGAGCCTCGGCCCCTGCCGTGGACTGAGCAAACCAGCGAGCATTCCGGAGCTGGGACCAGTTTGGTGCAGCATGTGCCCCTAAATGGTCCCAGCCTTCCGCGTCCACGCCCGGCCCGTAGCGCTGGCCAGCGGAGCCGGGCCCTCAGCCCGGGCCCGTCAGCACCGGGCCCATAAGCCCCGAGCCCGTCGCCGCGCGCCCGGCAGCCCGGCCGCTACTGCGCCGACATGTTCGGCGCGTCCTTCCGCAGCACGAACTTCTGGATCTTCCCGGTCGCGGTCTTGGGCAGCTCATCCACGATGGTCACCCCGCGCGGCGCCTTGAAGTGCGCCATCTTGTCGCGCGCGAAGGCGATCAGGTCCGCCTCCGAGGCCTCTTCCCCGTCCCGCAGAACAACGAACGCGTGTGGCGTCTCTCCCCACCGCTCGTCCGGCAGCCCCACGATGGCGACCTCATTGACCGCCGGATGCCGCAGGATCACACCCTCAACCTCGATCGACGAGATGTTCTCCCCGCCCGAGATGATGACGTCCTTGATCCGGTCCCGGATCTCCACGTACCCGTCCTCGTGCACGACGGCGGCGTCCCCGGAGTGGAACCACCCGTCACCCATGGCCTTGTCGGTGGCCTCGGGGTCGTTGTAGTAGCCGCTCATGACCACGTTGCCCCGCACCGTGATCTCGCCGATGGTCTCGCCGTCCCAGGGCACCTCGGCCCCGTCCGGCGAGGCCACCCGCAGCTCGCCCGAGCTGATCAGCTCCACCCCCTGCCGGGACTTGACGACGGCCAGGTCCGCCGACGACAGCCCCGAGTGCTCCGGTAGCGGGGCGCACACGGTGATGAACGGCGCGGTCTCGGTCAGCCCGTACACGTGGGTGACCTCCCAGCCGAAGTCCCGTTCCAGCCGCTCGATGGTGGCCGCGGCCGGCGGCGCACCCGCGGTGACCACGTGCACGCCCGGCCGGACCTCCCCGCGGACCTCGGCCGACGCGTTGGCCAGCGAGATGAGCACGGTCGGCGCCGCGGCCAGCCAGGTCACCTCTTCCTCGCGGATCAGCCGGAACACCTCGCCCGGGTCCACCTCGCGGCAGGCAGATGTGCACGCCGCCCGCGGCCGTCACCGTCCAGGTGTAGGTCCAGCCGTTGGCGTGGAACATCGGCAGCGTCCACAGGTACTTCTCGCCCACCCCGATCGGCAGGTGCAGCAGGGTGCCGACCGTGTTCATGTAGGCGTTGCGGTGGGTGATCATCACGCCCTTGGGCTGGGCCGTGGTGCCGCTGGTGTAGTTGATGGTGAGCAGGTCGCGCTCGTCGATCGGCGGCTTGTTCGGGGTGCCGGACGCCGCCGCCAGCGTGGTCTCGTAGTCGATCCAGCCGTCCCGCGTCCCGCCGAACGCGACGAAGTGCTTCACCTGGGGAATCTGCTCCCGGATCCGGTCGACCAGGTCCAGGTAGTCCGGGTGCACGCAGACCACGGTGCTGCCCGAGTGGTCCAGGATGTAGGCGAAGTCGTCGGCGGACAGCCGGTAGTTGATCGGCACCAGCACGGCGCCGATCTCCGGGACCGCGTAGAACGCCTCCAGCTGGCCGTGCGTGTTGGGCGCGATGGTGGCCACCCGGTCGCCGGGCTGCACGCCCAGGTCCTGCAGGGCCGAGGCCCACTGGTCACAGCGGGCGAAGAACTCCTCGTAGGTCAGCCGCAGGTCGCCGTCCACCACTCCGGTGCGGTTGCCGTACAGGCGGCGGGTCCGGCGGGCGAACTCCAGCGGCGTGAGCGCTACTTCCATGCGAGCCCCTCGCAGTCCTCATCAGGTCGGCCTCGTTACGGCTGACTCCAGGACTGGTTCGCGTTGCCGGTGCAGTCCCAGATCTGCACCTGGGTCCCTGGCGTCGTTGACCAGCCCGTATCGTCCAGGCATTTACCCGACTGAGGATTAAGGATTCCACCCCCGGCCTGTGGTTGCCAGACCTGGGCCCCGGTTCCGTTGCAGGTGTAGAGCTGGACCAGGGTCCCGTCGGCGGTCCCGCCGCTGGTCACGTCGAGGCATTTGCCGTCGGCGTGGATGGTTCCGTTGGGTTCCTCGGTCCACTGCTGGCCGTCGGTGCCGTTGCAGGTGTAGATCTCCACCTTGGTGCCGTCGCTGTTGCCGTCCCCGGGCAGGTCCAGGCACAAGCCCTGGTAGCCGACCAGCGGCGCGGTCAGCAGCCCGGACCCGGCCGGGGCCACGGTCCACAGGAACGTGGCCGAGGCCTGGGCTCCGCTGCCGTCCTTGGCGGTCACGGTGACCGTCGAGGTCCCGGCGGTGGTGGGCGTCCCCGAGATCGTCCCGCCGCTGGAGATCGACAGCCCCGCGGGCAGCCCGGCCGCCGAGAAGCTCACGGTCTGCCCGCTGGTCGAATCGTGGGCCGTGACCGGCACCGATACCCCGGTCCCGGCCATGCCCTCCTGCGGCCCCGGGCTGGTCACCGTCACCGGCGCGCCGAGCTGCGCCGACCCCACGCTCAGCGTCCCGGTCAGCGGCAGGTGCCCGTCCGAATCCCCGACCGAGATCCCGTAGTTCCCGGTGGCCGTGGCCCAGGCGTTACTGGACGAATTCCAGTACTGCAGGTTCCGCTGGCTGACCTGGAACGTCACGGTCTGGCTGGCCCCCGGCGCCAGGCTGACCCGGCTGAAGCCCTCGAGCTGCCGGGGCGGCTGGCCGGCCGCGGACGGATCGGTCACGTACAGCTGGGCCACGTCGGCCCCGGCCCGCGACCCGGTGTTGGTCACGGTGGCGGTGACCGTGGCCACCCCGCCCGCGGCCAGCGGCCCGACCTGCAGGTTGCTGAACGAGAAGCTGGTGTAGGACAGGCCGTACCCGAACGGGAACAGCGGGGTCAGGCCCTTGGCGTCGTACCACCGGTAGCCGACGTCGACGCCCTCGGAGTACTGCACGGTGCCGTTCTGCCCGGGCCACTGCGCGGCCGTGCTGGCCGGCACCTGGGACAGCGAGGCCGGGAACGTGACCGGCAGGTGCCCGGACGGGTCGGTGCTGCCGAACAGCAACGACGCGATCGCGGTACCGTCCTGCTGGCCCGGGTACCAGGCTTCGAGCACTCCGGCCACCGAGGACAGCCACGGCATGGTCACCGCCGAGCCGGTGTTGAGCACCACGACCGTGTGCGGGTTGGCCGCGGCCACCGCCGAGACCAGGCTGTTCTGCGCGCTGGACAGGTCAATGCTGGACAGGTCGCTGCCCTCGGACTCGCCGTTGGACACGAACACCACCGCCACCGCGGCCGCCTTGGCCGCGGCAGCCGCCGAACTGGCCGAAGACCCGTCGTTGTAGGTCACGCTGACCCCGCTGGGCGCCGCCGACTGGATGCCCTGCAACGGGGTCACGGTGCCGCTGGAGTTCACCCCGGCGCTGCCCCCGCCCGCGGTCAGCGGGCTGCCCGAGGCGTCCGCGCCGATGACCGCGACCGAGGTGTCCGCGCTGGTCAGCGGGAGCACGCTGCCGCTGTTCTTGAGCAGCACGGTGCCTTCCTCGGCCAGCTGGGCGGCGTCGCTCACGTGCGCGGCGCTGGTGGCGGTCTGGCCCGGTGACCCGGTCGGCGGCTCGTCGAACATCCCGAACGCGAACATCTCGGTCAGGATCGGGGTGACCAGGGAGTTCAGCTGGGCCGCGCTGACCTGCCCGGCGGACACGGCGCTGCTCAAGGCGCTGCCGTAGTAGCCGTCGTTGCCCGGCATGTCCTGGTCGAGTCCGGCGTTGGCCGAAGCCGCCGTCGAATGGGTCGCGCCCCAGTCCGAGGTGACGAACCCGGTGTACCCGAACTGCTGCCGGAGCACGGTGCTGAGCAGGTACGGGTTCTGGCAGGCGTAGGTGCCGTTGATCGTGCTGTAGGAGCACATCACCGACGAGGCCGCGCCCTGCTGCGGTGGCGTACTGGAAGGCCGGCAGGTAGATCTCCTGCTCGGCCTGGGTGCTGACCACCGCGTTGTCGGCCGCCGTGTTGCGGTTGGTCTCCTGGTTGTACACGGCGAAGTGCTTGACCTGGGCCATGGTCCCGGTGGACTGCACGCCCTGGATGTCGGCCGCGCTCAGCTGCCCGTTCAGGTACGGGTCCTCGCCGATCGACTCGAACGCGCGCCCCCAGCGCGGGTCGCGCACGATGTTGATGGTCGGCCCGAGGTCCACGGTCGTGCCCTTGCTGGCCTGCTCGGCCCCGATGACCTGCCCGTAGAGCTTCTCGGCCGCGGTGTCCCAGGTCGCGGCCACGTCGACCGGGGCCGGCAGCTGGGTCACGCTGGACAGCCCGTCCCCGACCCCGGCCGGCCCGTCCTCCAGGTTCATGGCCGGGATGCACAGCGACCCGATGGCCGGGGTGAACCCCACGTAGCTGGACCCCGCGGCCCCGGTGGCCATCGACACCTTCTGCGCCGTGGACATCTGCCCCAGCAACTGGCTGACCCGCTGCGAGATCGGCGCCGTCGAGCCCACCCACGGGCAGCTGGCCACCGCGGCCCGCGCCGGGGTGGCCGGCCCCGCCGCCCCGGTCACCGCGAACGCCCCCGCCGCCGCGGCTGCGGCCAGCCAGGCTCCCAGCTGACGTCCTCGGTGCTGCCGCCCCGAACCGTGCCGCCACCCGCGCATAACGCCTCCTGAACCAACACCGCCACTCGCTTCCTCCACAACATAAATAAAGGCTCAACAAAAATCCATAAACAACATGTTGAAGGTCTGAATCTGAGCCCGGTCGCCGCCTTCGGCCGCCGCCGCGTCCGGGCGCCTGGCCTCCGGCTTCCGCCCGCGGCCCAGGTCCGATGCCTCCGCGTTCTGGCTCGTCACGTTCGGTGCCGAATTGTTGCCTTTCGGTCGATGGTGCCCAACTAGGCTGGTGCCGCGCCAACGCCGGCGTGCACCGGGGACCATCGAGGGGGCGGCCATGAAGCACTGGGTCCGGAGTTCGCTGGCAAGATCGCTGCCGGTCCTGGCCACGCCCCTGCTGGCCCTGGGCGCGCTGGCCGCCATGACCCCCGCGTCGGTGGCCTCGGCCTCGGTGACCGCCGGGGCCAGGCCCGCGGCCCAGGCCGCGCCCGCCGTCCCCGCCTCACTCCGCGCCGCGATCCGCACGTCCCTGGGCGCCGGGGCCTACGCCCGGCAGACCGAGCTCGCCGCCGCCGACGGAGCCGCCAACGACGAGTTCGGCTACTCGGTGGCCCTGTCCGGCCCGGGCACCACGGCCCTGGTCGGGGCGTGGGAACGCGACAACGACACCGGGGCCGCGTACGTGTTCCGGCTCCGGGGTGGCCGGTGGTCCCAGACCGCCGAGCTGACCGCCCCGCACGGGGTGGCCAACGACGAGTTCGGCTACTCGGTGGCCCTCTCCGCGACGGGCGCCACGGCCGTGGTGGGGGCACCTCGGGCCGGGAGCACCGGGGCGGCCTACGTGTTCGGCCTGCGGGCCGGCCGGGAGTCCCGCACCACCGAGCTGACCGCCGCCAACGGGGCCAAGGGTGACAGCTTCGGCGGGGCGGTGGCCGTGTCCGCGCCGGGTGACACGATCGTGGTCGGCGCGTTCGGGGCCAACCTGACCCCCGGCCTGGCCGCGGGCACCGGGGCGGCCTACGTGTTCCGGCTCCGGGGCCGCTCCTGGCGGCAGACCGCCGAGCTGACCCCGGCCCACGGGGCGCCGCTGGACGTGTTCGGCGGCTCGGTGTCGGTGTCCGCCGCGGGCACCACGGTCCTGGCCGGGGCGGCCGGGCACAACTCCAACGCCGGCGCGGCCTACGTGTTCCGGCTCCGGGGCCGCACCTGGTCCCAGACCGAGCTGACCGCCCCCCACCCGGCGCCAGGCGACGACTTCGGGATCTCGGTGAGCCTGTCCGCCGCGGGCAGCACCGCCCTGGCCGGGGCGACCGGACGCTCGGGGCGAGACCGGGGCGGCCTTCGTCTACCGGCTGCGCGGCCGCACCTGGTCCGAGACCGCCCAGCTCACCGCCGCCGACGGGGCGGTCCGCGACCAGTTCGGTTACTCGGTGGCCCTGTCCGCCGACGGCACCACCGCCCTGAGCGCGGCTCCCTACCGCGCCGAAGCCGTCGGGGCGGCCTACGTGTTCCGGCTGCGGGGGCGCAGGTGGTCCCAGACCGCCGAGCTGACCGCCGCCCCCGCCGCGTCCCCGGCCCTGCTCGGCATCTCGGCGGCCCTGTCCGCCTCGGGTAACACCGCCCTGGCCGGGGCGACCGGGACCAACTCCTACGCCGGGGCCGCCTTCGTGTTCACCGGCCGGGGCCACTGCTCCTGCCGGTAGCCCGCGTCCCAGAACATCCACTCGTACTGCGACGTCACCGTGAAGTGTCTTTCGACCCGGGCCCGCTCGGCCGTGCCCAGGGCCGGCCCCAGGTCGTCGGCCACGTCCAGGACGGAGCGGACCACCTCGCCGTAGGAGTCGTCGGCGTAGGTGTCGATCCACTGCTGGTACTGCGGGTTGGGGGACCCCCGCCGGACCAGCTCCCGGCCGACCTCGTAGTAGATCCAGTAGCAGGGCAGCACCACCCCGACCCCCTCGGCGTAGGAGCCGTTCAGCGCGCTGGCCAGCAGGTAGCTGCCGTAGGCCAGCGTGGTCGGCGCGGGATCGCGCGGTGTCGGCTTCGGCCGCGTCGATGCCGAGGTCACCCATGAGCGAGTCGTGCAGGGCCCGCTCCTCGGTGATGATCTCGGCCGCGTGCCGGGCGAAGAGCTCGATGCCCGCGGTGTCCGGGGCCTTGCCCGCCACGACGGCGAGGGTCTTGGCGTAGTCCCGCAGGTACAGCGCATCCTGGACCACGTAGAACGCGAAACAGTCCCGGGGCAGGGTGCCGTCGGTCAGCCCGGTCACGAACGGGTGCTCCAGGATGGCCGCGTAGATGCCGGTGATGCCGTTCCAGAGGTCCGCGGTCAGGCTCTCGCTCATCGCTGAACCGTAGCGCGCCCGCCGCTGACCCAGAACGCGCACCAACCGACCTTCGATAAAAATAAATCCCGCCCCCGGTCGATTTGCGGCCCGCTTCTTCGTCACCAGCATGAGGACCGGGCAGGCCGGTCCCAGCGAAGGGAGACCGTCATGACGCAGTACCTGCTGGCCGTGTACCCGTACCAGGCCGGGTCCGGGACCGAGGTCAACCTGACCGAAGAGCAGCTGCAGCAGTCCTACAAGGACGTGGACGCGCTCAACCGCGAGCTGCAGAAGAGCAAGGTCTGGGTGTTCGCCGGCGGCCTGGAGCCCGCCACCACCGCCACCGTGGTCCGGTCCAGCGGGGGCCAGGTCGTCACCACCGACGGGCCGTTCGCCGAGACCAAGGAGCAGATCGGCGGCTTCTGGATCATCGAGGTGCCGGACCTGGACGTCGCGCTGGAGTGGGCGGGCAAGGCCACCGTGGCCTGCGGCGCCCCGGTCGAGGTCCGGCCGTTCCAGGCCAACTGACCATGGACGCCGCGGCCGTGGAGCGGGCCTACCGGGAAAGCTCGGGGCGCGCCGTGGCCACCCTGGTCCGCTTCTTCGGCGATATCGACCTGGCCGAAGAAGCGGTCCAGGAGGCGTTCACCATCGCCATCGAACGCTGGCCGACCGACGGGATCCCCGGCAACCCGGGCGGCTGGATCGTCACCACCGCCAAGAACAAGGCCCGCGACCGGCTGCGCCGCGAGTCGTTCCGGCCCAGCCGGGAAACCGAAGCCACCCAGCTGCGCTGGCCCGCCCCGCCGGCCGACCCGCACCCATCGGAGGAGGCGGAGGCCGTGCCCGACGACCGGCTCCGGCTGATCTTCACCTGCTGCCACCCGGCCCTGAGCCCCGAGGCCCAGCTGGCCCTGACCCTGCGGCTGGTGGCCGGGCTGCAGACCCCGGAGATCGCCCGCGCCTTCCTGGTCCCGGAGCCGACCGTGGCCCAGCGCCTGGTCCGGGCCAAGCGCAAGATCCGCGCGGCCAGGATCCCGTACCGGGTGCCCCGCGACGCCGAGCTGGTCACCCGGCTGCCGTTCGTGCTGGCCGTCGTCTACCTGGTGTTCAACGAGGGCTACACCGCCTCGGCCGGGGCGGCGCTGATCCGCACCGAGCTGAGCACCGAGGCCATCCGGCTGGCCCGGCTGCTGGCCGAGCTGATGCCGGACGAGCCCGAGGTCCTGGGCCTGCTGGCCCTGCTGCTGCTCACCGAGGCCCGCCGCCCGGCCCGCACCGCCGCCGACGGCACCCTGGTCCGGCTGGCCGACCAGGACCGCGGCCGCTGGGACCGGGCCCTGATCGCCGAGGGCCAGGACCTGGTCCGGGCCTGCCTGCGCCGCAACCGCCCCGGCCCCTACCAGCTGCAGGCCGCGATGGCCGCCGTGCACGCCGACGCCGCGGCCGCCGCCGACACCGACTGGAGCCAGATCGTGGCCCTGTATGACTGGCTCCTGGCCATCGCCCCCACCCCCATCGTGGCTCTCAACCGCTGCGTCGCCCTGGCCGAGGTCCAGGGCCCCGCCGCCGCCCTGGCCGAACTCGACGCCCTGGCCGAACCCGGCCTGGACAGCTACCACCTCTTCCACGCCACCCGCGCCGACCTGCTCCGCCGCCTGAACCGCCCCGCCGAGGCCGTCGCCGCCTACGACGCCGCCATCGCCCACACCACCAACGGTGCCGAACGGTCCTTCCTCATCCGCCAGCGCCAGGCCGTGCTCTGACCTGGCCGGTCAGGTGGGCTGGTCGGAGAGCCGGACGAAGCGGTACCCGGCCGCCGTCAGCTGGGGTACCGCGGCGGCGATGCCCCGGGCCGTGCCGCTGCGGGGCTGGTTCATGTGGGCGAGCACGATGGAGCCGGCCGTGGCCGCGGTCACGGTCACGCGGACCTGCTCGGGGGTGAAGGTGGCCCCGCCGTCCCCGTTGACCGAGAAGGTGACCAGGCGATCGCCCATGGCGGTGACGATCCGGGCCGCGACGTCGTCGGAGTAGGCGGTGCCGGCCCGGAAGAAGCGTGGCCGGGTCCCCAGCAGCCGGGTCAGCTTGACCTGGTTGCCGGCCACCTCGTCGTAGACCTGGCCGGCGTCCCGGGTGCCGCCGATGCCGTAGGCCGACCGCCCGGTGACCGACAGGGGCAGGTGCCGGGTGCCGTGATTGGCCAGCTCGAACAGCGGCTCGGCCCGCAGCCGGGCGAAGACGGCCGGGTTGGCGTCGATCCAGCGCGAGTTGAGGAACAGGGTCGCGGGCACCTCGTGCCGGCGCAGGTAGCTGATCAGGGCGGCGTCGTACCCGCTGCCGCCCGGCCCGCCGCAGGCGTCGAACGTCAGCGCGATGACCCGCCGGCTCGTCGGCAGGCGCCGGAGCACGCCGGGCGCCCCGAACCCCCAGTAGTGCGGCGTGAGCCGCCCGAACTCGGCCACCACCTGGGCCCGGCTCACCGCCAGCGCCGCCGGGGCCGAGGCGACCACCGGCGGGGCGGCCCGCGACGGGCCCGCTTCCACCGGGCTGGGCCGCGTCACCGCGGCGGCCGGATGGCCGCCGCGGTCCACATCACAGCCGGCCAGCGCCCCCGCCGCCAGCGTCACCAGAACGGCACGGCGGTTCACGGTCACGTGTCTCATCATCTCCAGGCCGGACAATGACCCCCAGAAGGTCGTCCCCGTCACCTTACGGGCGCGGCCGCCCCTCCGGCGGCCAGCTCACGACTCTCGCTAAAGTCCCGGCGGTGACGGCGGTGCTGCATCCCCGGGGCGAATGCCGCCTGAACTGCGGGCTCGGGCCAATCCCGCCTGCTCTGAGCCCCGTACTAATGAGTGTGACGAATGACCGCGGCCAGCACCTGACCGGTGCCGACGCCGAACTGGGCCTTGGCGTCCTGACCGGCCGCGAACGAGCCCAGGCCATCGCGCACCTGCAGCACTGCGATCAGTGCCGGGCCCGGGTGCACGGGATGGCTTCGACCAGCGACGAGCTGTTGCGGCTGCTGCCCGGGCAGCAGCCGCCGCCCGGTTTCTCGGCCCAGGTGACGAGCCGGCTTCGGCAGGCGGCCCAGGCCCCGGTGAAGTCGCGGCGGTCCCGCGTCCTGACCGCGACCGCGGTGCTGGTCCTGGTGGCGGTGGCCGGCGTGGCCGGCTGGGGATCGCATGCCAGCCCCGAGCCGACCGGCCCGGCCGGACGGGCCGCGCCCGCCA
The DNA here is from genome assembly GCA_963828445.1 of uncultured Actinomycetes bacterium. Classification (GTDB taxonomy): domain Bacteria; phylum Actinomycetota; class Actinomycetes; order Streptosporangiales; family Streptosporangiaceae; genus Bog-532. The sequence continues at coordinate 11,774 of CAWHFP010000003.1, read as the reverse complement.
CCTTGCGCACGGCGGCGCTGTACACCCCCGGGCACGAGGACATCGGCCGGGTCTTCCTGCACCCCGGCCGCCAAACCTGGATGTTCACCGACGTCGACCTGGACATCAAGGACACCACGATCGTCTGCCAGCTGATCGACCGGTCCGGCCGGGTCATCACGGTCGGCTCCTTCCGCCTGCTCAAGGGCGACGGCTACTGGGGCAGCCCCGAACCCGACCAGCCCGCCATGATCACCGGCGCCCGCCTCATTACCACCACCGGCACCCTTCTGGCCACCGCCAGCTTCGGTCACGCCGGCTAGCCTCTCCGCGGTGGCCGCTACTCTCCGCCTGACCCGAAACGCTCGCGGCATCGAGCTCTGGCGCGGCCGGTTCGACGTCACCGTCGACGGCACCAGCGTCGGCACCCTCGACCGCCAGGACACGATCGAAACCCCGGTCGACCCCGGCCCCCACACCCTGCTCCTCCGCATGGGCCGCTACTCCAGCCAGCCTCACCCCTTCACCGCCACCGACGGCGACCTGATCACCCTCCGCTGCCACAGCGCCGCCGGCTGGCCCCAGCTCATCGCCTCCCTCATCGCCCCCGACCTCGCCATCTTCATCCGCCCCGACGAAGACTGAAGGTCAGTGCTCTGACATGACCGCAGATCACAGCTTCCACTGAGCCCAACGAGCCCCCTGGAATTGGCCGTAGTCGGACGAACAAACCTAACCATGACAGCAATCAAGATGATTTACTGGCCGGGTGGTGGCGGCACTGCCTGGCGAAATTGACCCCACCCACCCGAGTCAGTGCAGGTCCTACCGAGTCGGCCGGTGTCCTTTACGTACGACCATGGTGCTTCGTCCATCTGTGGGCCAGCGGTCTCTGGTGAGAGCTCGGCATTACTTGACGGGTCTACCGCTTACGGGCCAGACTTCATCAATACAGCGTCTTATGTGACGGCTGGGGGGATTTGCGCATGGCGAACGATGTTTTAGCTATTCATCCCGTGAAATTCGATGCGTCTGGCGTGTGCGTCTCGCCCGAGGCGCGATCCGCAGTGATAACTGAGGCAGCAAGGAACTACAGTCACATAGTCGTGCTTGCTCACGGCTGGAACAATACTTGGCCGCAGGCGCTCGCACGGTTCACGAGATGGCGTGATGGGACAATCGGTCCAGACACGCAGCTCAACCCCTTGCTGATCGGTGTCTTCTGGCCCAGCACCTGGCTCACGTCCGGTAGCGAGCGCGGGCCTGCACTCGCGTCCAGCTCGCACGAACTTGCCGAAGTGATTCCCCTACTGCCTGCGAAAATCCAGCCCGCGATGCGCCGAGCCCTCACCATGGAGAAGGTAGGTGTTGAGGAGGCCCAGACGCTGGCTCGGACCGCGGCCGGCGTCCTCCCTCCCGATGACATCTCAGGCGCGCCACCAAACCACGGCGATGCCGAGGACGTGCTGGCCCGATGGGCTTCGCTCAGCGGCTCTGAGCTCAGGCCTGTGAAGAGAAGACCGGGTGTCGCGGGACGGGGAGCGTCCCATCAGGCGCAAGTTGCAGGCCTCTCCCTCGATCCGCGTGACCTGGTGCGGATGGTCAGCGTCTGGACGATGCATGACCGCGCCCGAACGGTCGGACGAACGGGTGTGGCCGCGCTGCTCGATGACCTGACCGAGGTCACTTCCACGCCGATCCATCTGGTGGGGCATTCGTATGGTGGCCAGGTACAGCTTGCCGCTGTGAGCAAACTAGGGTCCGGAAAAAAGGTTGAATCGGTCCTGCTGCTACAGCCTGCCGTGAACTACCTTTGTCTCTCGGCCCGGCTGCCAGATGGTGCGCCATCAGGGTACCGAAATGTGCCAAGTCAGCTTCGGCAACCGCTGCTTACCACCTACAGCCAACGCGATTTCCCTCTTACAAAAATGTTCCACCGAGCCCTGCGGCGGGCAAAGGACGTCGGCGAAGTAGCGGCGTGGCCGTATCCGCCGAGCCGGTACGCGGCACTCGGCGGATATGGCCCGGGGGAGCTTGGTGATGAGTGCGCCTGGAGCAAGCTGCCTGTACCCGCCACGAGCGAAGCGCTGACCGTGAACAAACGGGTCCACGCGCTCGACGGATCCAATCATATTTCCGGTCATGGCGACGTGACCAACGAAGCGTGCTGCGGCCTGCTCAGATCACAGTTGCTTTCCGCAACTGAAACCGGAGGGCATCTGTGAGTGTCTGGTCTGAACGCGGATTGCCTGTTGTGACGCTTGGCCTCGACCACGGTGATTACGTCGCGGAGGCTGAAACGGCTCGAGGACATGACCACCGTGTACTCCCGGGGCTGGCCGCAATACTCGCGCAGGCCGAGAGATCGCCATCCGACAGTACTGCGAACGATCTTCAGTATCTGCTGAGAACGTCATTTACTGAGCAGCGGGGTGAAAGCTTCGTCCGTTTTCTGCAAGCCTCGGCCAACGCTGCCATCTGGCTGGATTTCCAAGCACCGAGCGGAATGCTGCCAGCCCTTCCCTGGGAGACTGCCTTCCGTCAAGTCTTGGGCATTCCCATCTTCCGCCTCCCTCGGCACGAGATCTTGCCACTGGCCGACACGAGTTCGTTGTCGGTCTCGATTTATATTGACGACCCGGAGCTTTACGTCATGGCAGGCCAGATAATGGATCTGCTGCTGTCGATAACATCATGCACAGATCACAACGAGGTTGACGTCTTCGGCGACCTGCCGTTGTTGGAAGATTTCAGATTTCCGCAGAAATGGAACAGTATTTTCAAGGATCAGAACGAGCTGATCATTCATTCCCTGGATAGGGGTGTCTCATGGGCGGACCATATACAGTCCGTCCGCCCCGCGGCTTCGGTCGACCTGCTGATAGTTATCGCGCCGGCGATTATCATAGACCAACGACCGAGTCTGCTGATGTCCTTTGGGTCAAATAATCAGCGAATGGCCGTATCGCCGGAGGAAATCGCGCAATGTGCAACCGGACTGGGTGCCTGGTCTATCGGCGTGGTCGGCACTGGCGGGAATGGCGGAAGAATGCTTACCCACGAACTGGCTGCGGCCCGGCCCGGTCCAGTCGTATCCGCGCCCTCCCCGAGGGACGTGGGCCTTATGTACCGCCGCCTGTTGACACGAGATTCCGATCCAATTTTTCTGCGCGAACAGGCGACTGGAGAGGCATCAGCCTACGTTCATCCCGACGGGCCTATTGCGCTGGCACCCGGAATCGAGCCCACGGCCCGCGATTCTGATCGCCAGCGAAAGCTACGAGAGGTTCTGGACAACGCGACCCTGGGGATGGCCACGGCGGCCGAGGCTATCCCCCGGTGGCTTGCATCAAATCAGCGTGTTCTCGAACAGTTCGCTGAGCCGTTGCTGCAGCCAAGGCACTTCGATGACCTAGCCAATGAACGCAGGAGTGGTTATGCGTCGGGAATGGCCAGGGTATCGGCGGTTCTGAGGAGCGCCTACGGGGCGGACAGGCGGGACGGGTGATGAGTTTCCCAGACATCAAATTGGTGCTTTCTGATAGCTGCTCTCCGGATACGGGGGGGATGATAACGGCGCAGCTGATATGCGGGCCACGCTCGGACTCCATCTGCGATTACATGCCTTCCGATATCGGCTTGGATAAGCAAACCATAGACGCGCTGGCTGCCAGGAGCAGCGACGATGATGCCGCTCGGGAGGTCGGAGAGCGCCTGATGGCGGCGCTGCAGAGCAAAGAAACCATCCGCGAGGCACTCAGGGATGCGCGGGATTTCAGCGAGTGCCCGGTTTCACTCATCCTCGCTGGCCAAATGGTTAACAGGCTGCCGTGGGAGACTCTCTTCGATTCCTCGTGGCCCGGGTTCCTGGAGTTCAGGGGCACGATGCCCACAAGCCGCGCTGTGCCCTGCGATCGATCGGGTACAGCTCCAGCCTTTCTTGACCGGCCGCGGATACTGGCCATCCTGTCAGCTCCAGCCCCAGGTCAGACCAGCCCGGACGGGGCGACTGGACTCGGCGACTGGAGCCACGCGGAATTCAAGCAGCTGACTGAGGCCGCGGGCGCAGCCGGTGTCGACGTCGACCTGCGCCTGATGACCTCGGAGCAGTCGGTGCTCGATGCGGCCGCTGGGGCTGAAGTGATGGCAGAACAAATTAGGGACGAAGACTCGATAATCGAGAAGATCAAATCATTCGATCCGCATATCCTGCATTTCTTCTGTCACGGTTTCGACCAGCCATCGCCGCATTTGAAGTTTTATAAACCAGCTGACATCTGGACAAATGATCCGCAGATCAGTATCGACGCGGACGCCATCACCAGGCATATAGGCTGCACTTGCCTGGTGGTACTTAACAGCTGCTCGGGCGCCTCAGCGAAAGACGGCACTCAATCGCTGGCGCAGACGCTCGTCGAGAAACGTTTTCCCGCGGTAATCGGAATGAAGGAGGCTGTTGACTGGCACGATGCGACGCGCTTCACGTTCGGGCTGTACCGCCACATTCTTAGAGCGTTGCGATTGCACCGCGGCGACCAGATCGATCTGAGGCTGTTGGCGGCTCTCGAGTCACCGAGGCGCAATTTGCTGTCAGGCCTCGGCCCGGTCGACGAAGCCGCCGAGCAGCACCGTAAGTGGACGCTGCCCATCCTGTACACGCGACCTCGTGGGGTGTTCGTCCCGGTCATGTCCGATGACAGGGATGAGCCGCCGTACCAAACGGCTCAGCGAGAGGGTGAGCACCTAGCCATAAGGTCGGTGACGAGAAACCTGCATCAGGATACGCCCGGTCAGGCTGTCGGAGGCCTCACCAGGTTCGCCGACCAGCTGACCGGTCAAGCCGGACGGCTGACGGAAAAGGGGCAACCAGTGGCGCAGGCCGAGCGCCAACGGCCAGCCCCCGCCTAATGGACAGTCAGGGGTTCAAACTCGATGCCTGGCGCGGCGGCCCGGTATCTGGCACTCTCGGCCCCGGCTGGCGCGGATGGGCTCTGTCAGGGCTGCCCAAGGGGCCGCCCGGCTACCTCAGGCCGTCGAAGATTCCTAGCTACGAGGATTGCACCAGCTCAGAGGTTGGCTGGGGGCTCGTCGTTGCCGATAACGACGATATGACCATCCGCGACAAGGCGGACGGTGCCGACCTTCCGGATCCGCTCCGGTCGCTGCTCGAGCACCGACACGGCATCATCCTCCGGCACCGGCCCGAAAACTCACTGGACTATCTCCGTAGATACACTTCCAGCGGCAACGAATACGATGTAAAAATTGCGTCGCCGGAGTACGGCGTCGCCGAGTACAAGATTCCCTATTACCTGCTTCTTTACGGTGACCCGGGCGCGATTCCCTGGGAGGTTCAGTTTCACCTCAACCTCTCCTTTGCTGTCGGACGTCTGCATTTGACTGGGGCCGCGCTGGCTTCCTATGTCGATGCCCTCATACAGCCAATCCCGGCCGACGGGCGCGCAGCGGTGATCTGGTCTGTCGATCACGGAACCGACGACATCACATCGCTGCTCTACGATGCGGTGGCGAGCCCATTGGCTAACGCCCTTCAGCGCGATGACGATCTTAGGGCTGGCACCAGAGTTATCCACGGGCACGGAGAATCGCGCGCTTCCTCGAATGCTCTCTACACCGCGCTGGAGGCGAGCAATCCTGGCCTGGTCGTCACCACCAGTCATGGTGTAGTACCCGACAATGGGGCCGGCTCTGAACTCGGCCTATTGGTAGACGACGATCACACGATCGTCCGGCCGGCCGACCTGCTGGCCCGCTGGCAGCCGCGCGGGGCGATCTGGTACGCGCACGCCTGCTGTTCGGCCGGCAGCGATGGGGGTCATTCCTTTGCCGGGTTCCTGGCCGAGGGCAGCGACGCTGCCGAGACGTTCGCGCGACTTGCCGGGCATGCCGCCACGATAGCTCCGATGGCCACTGCGATCCTGTCGGCCCCATCGCCTGCTCGTGCATTCGTGGGGCACGTGGAGCCCACCTTCGACCTCACTGTGCGGGATCAAGAAACTGGTGCCGCGCTGGCTAGTGGCCTGGTTGATGCCCTGTATCGCAAGCTGTACCAGCCGTTTCCCATCGGCCACTGTTTGCGGACCTGGTATGGGCAAGGGGGCGCTTTCCTCGACCGGCAGGCCTCATCAATCAATGACTTCAACAACAACGTCGCCAATGCCGATGAACGTGCTCTGCTGAGCCGGATCGCCGCCGCTGACCACCGAACCTTGGTCGTCATCGGCGACCCGGCCGCAGCCCTCGATGAGGTGGCCTCTGAGCCGGGCGAGTAACCCAGCCTTGTAAGCCCATTGAGCCGGCCTGGAAGCGGCTGAGCTGCATGGTGCCGCTGTCGCCCCGCAGGCCGAAGGCGAAGTGGTACTCCGAACGGGTCGTCGGATCGGTCAGGTCCAGCAGCGGCGCGACCGAGGTCGACTCCAGCTCGGTCCACGGCCCGCTGCTGCCCGACTGGTAGTAGGAGGTGAGCGTGCTGCCGCTGAACGCCACCGCGAAGTGGTCCCCGGGTTGCAGGGTCACGTCGGCACAGCAGGCCGTCTGGAAGCCCGGTGGCTGGAGCACCCCGTTCAGCACGAGGTCCTCGCCGGACGTGTGGAAGTAGCTGTTGTACCAGACCATCACGTAGTTGGAACGGTCCTTGACCAGCCCGGCGAACACGCCGCTGCTGTTGTTCACCGACCCGCTGTCCAGCGCCTGGACCTGGACCACGGCGGTGGAGTTCGCGCTGGCCGGCGCGGCGCCGGAGACCAGGAACCCGAACCACGGCTGGGCCGCCGTGGCCGACGCCAGCCCGCCCCCGATGGACCAGGTCGGCGCGACCTCGCCGGTGCCGGACGTCACCGACGACTGCAGCTGGGTGTAGTGGCCCAGGTCAGCCGCTGAGGTGAACTGGTCGTCGACCTGGCTGCGGTAGGCGGTGGGGGAGTAGGCCACGGTCGCGGCCACCCGCCCGTAGGCGATGGTCCGGCCGCCGACTACCGCGTAGGCGTACAGCGCGGCCTGCTCACCGGGGGTGGCCGACGCGCTGGGCGTCACCGACCAGGTCGCGGTGCCGTCTGAGGACCGCCCGGTCTGGCTCACCGTCCAGCCCGCCGGCGCCACCAGGTGCACGGAGACCCCGGCCGCGCCCGTCCCCGCCGCAGGCCAGTAGGTGGTGGTCACCGGGCTGGCCTGACCTTCATTCAATGAAACGCTGGTGGCGGTGGGGCCGTTGATCCACAGCCGGGCCCCGGGTTGCCCGGCATCACCGGCCTCCAGCTCGGTGACGCCGCTGCAGTCACCGGCCTGGTCGGTCATGGTCACCCGGATCTGGGTGGTGGTCACGGCCGGGAACGTGACCAGGCTGAGGTCGTTGGCGGCCGGCGTCGCCGGGGCTGGCCGCTCCCCGGGCACGTCGGCCCAGCCGTTCGGGCCCAGGTACTGGACCCGGTACGAAGCCGGCGCGGCCACGTTGCCGCCCGAGCCGGTGTCGGCCCAGGTGTACAGCCGGACCTGGCTGACCGGGACCGCGGCTCCGAAGTCGACGCCCAGGTCGCTGACGGTCCCGGCCGGCTGCGGAGCCCCCGAGGCCGTGCAGTCGGTCCACTGCGAAGCCTGCTGGCTCTCGGCGTAGATCACCTGGCCGTCGGTGGCGTCGGCCGCGGTCGTGCCCGGCCCGCTGGCCGACGCGAACGCGGCCGGGCTGCCCTGCCCGTACACGTTGGCGGCCAGGTCGGTGAACGGGCCGGCCGCCTGAGATCCGGCGCCGGGCCCGCTCAGCGGGATCGTCATGGCCCGGATCGTGGGTGAGCTGGCCACCGCGCGCCCGTCCAGGTAGACGTGCAGGCCCGGGCCCTGGTGGTAGCGGCTCCCGGTCTTGTCCCACAGCACGGTGAGGTTGTGGCCGTGGTACGGCACGTTCTCCAGCGCGGCATAGTCCCAGCTGGAGGGGATCAGAGGCTGGATCTTCACCGTGTTCCCGAGCTGCGGGCGCAGCCCGATCAGCCCGGAGATGACCAGATCATTGAACGTCGAGTGGTTGTAGTCATTGGCGTCGTAGATCCAGTCCGGTTGCGACGGGTCATGGGCCTGCCCCACGTGCGGCTGGCCGCTCTGCTGCTGGGTGGCGGCGTAGGTGTGCAGCAGGCTGTCGTAATCGGCCGCCGTCACGTAGGACTGGGCCGGGTAGTTGTCGAGCAGGTTGGCCAGCCCGGTCAGCGTCTGCGCGGTGGCGAACGGCCAGCTCGGGCCGTCCCAGCGGCAGCAGCCCTGGCCGGCCTGGTACATGAACCACTTGCTCCGCTGCTCGACCGTGGTCGGCCCGTAGGGTGCGGCGAAGCCCTGCGCGTCGGTGAGCTGGGACCACGCCGAGGAGTCGGCCGCGGCGGGCATGTTGAACATCCACGGCACGTAGCCGATCTCCTCCCGGGCCGACAGCAGGGTGTGGTCCGGATTGTTGTCCCGCCCCATGTCGTAGAAGAACTGCCGGCTCGGGTCCCACAGCCACTTCTGCATGCTGGCCTGCAGGGCGCTGGCCCGGTCCCGGTAGGAGGCCGCGGTCTTCGGCTGCCCGGCCAGGGCCGCCAGCTGGGCGATGGCCTGCGCGTCCCCGTACTGGTAGGCGTTGATGGTGGGCCGGTAGCCCGCGCCGCCGTGGTACGGGTCGGCCGGGTCGGTCTCGTACGACGAGGCCGAGTATTCCATCCCGTCCCACACCGGGACCTGCCAGTACAGCCCCAGCTGGCGGTTGTACTGGCTGCTCCAGCCCTGGTACTGGCGTTCCAGCTCGGGCAGCAGCCGGGTCGCGGCCGCGGTGTCGCCGGTGACCTCGGCCTGCCACAGCACCGCGCTGGCCAGCCAGATGCTGTACTCGTGGGCCCAGTCGGTGGTGCTGGCGTTGTAGGTATCGGTGGCGGGCTTGGGACCGGATCCCGCCTCCTGCAGCCAGTACCGGATGTCGTCTTCGACCGGCTGCTGGTCCCGGACCCAGCGGCCCTCGTCGATCTGCTGGTCCGACGACGCGTTGATCGCCCCGAACGGCGCCGCGTAACCCGGGTAGCCGAAGAACTCGGTCAGCACGTCGCCGTTGGCGGTCCCGGTCGGCCGCTGGTGTTCCTTCCACACCCGCCAGCGGTAGTAGTAGGTGCTCTGGATGGTCTGGTCGGGCACGTCGAGGAACGGGATGTTGGCTTCGTACCAGGCCTTCTCGTCCGTGCTGCCGAGCATGGCACTGTCGTTCAGGAAGTGGGTGCCGCGGCCTACCGACGGATAGGCGCGCCCGGGCGCCGGAGCGGCAGCTCCCGACGCCGTGGCCCCGGCCACCGGAGCGACGAGACCCAGCGCAGTGGCCAGACCCGCCACTGTCGCGCACACAGAAACGAAATGCCTCATAACCGGACAATAATTCACCAAGGTATCGGTCCGTCAAGCTCCTGGCCCGCGCCGCCAATATGCACCGGTAATGCTGGCGAAATGTCTTTGTTGCGTGGGATTGTCATGCTGACCCCCTGGTGAGTGCCAGGCCGGACCGTTCCCGGCCCAGCTGGCACCGTGAGAAGGGAGGGGTCCCTCATGGCGCTGGCCCCAGGAGTACCCGTCACCGGAGCCGCCGAGGCTGAGAGCCGCAAGCTGCAACGCCACTTCGGCCGCTTCGACATCCTGTTCTTCCTGATCTGCACGATCGTCGGCGTGGACACGATCGCCTCGGTGGCCAGCAGCGGCGGCGAGGCCTTCACCTGGATGATCGTCTTCGCGGTGGTCTTCTTCGTGCCCCAGGCGCTGCTGTTCGCCGAATTGGGCACGGCCTTCCCGCAGGAAGGCGGCCCGTACATGTGGACCCGCCTGGCCTTCGGCCACCTGGCCGGGGCCATCAACAACTTCCTGTACTGGGTGACCAACCCGGTCTGGCTGGGCGGCACGCTGGCCTTCTCCGCGATCACCGCCATCCAGGTGTTCTTCCACGGCGGCAACAACTTCTCCACGCCCTGGTTCTTCGTGATCACGCTGATCTTCATCTGGGTCTCGGTGCTGGCCGCGATCATGTCGCTCAGCTACGGCAAGTGGGTGCCGACCGCGGGCGCGTTCGCCCGGTTCCTGCTGCTCGGCTTCTTCACCATCGCCGTCATCTGCTACGCCGCCAAGCACGGCGTGCACGGCCTGACCGCGGGCAACTTCAAGCCCAGCGAGGCCGGGTTCGTGGCCCTGGTGGCCGTGCTGCTGTTCAACTACGTGGGCTTCGAACTGCCCAACAGCGCCGGCGAGGAGATGACCAACCCCAAGCGGGACGTGCCGTTCGGCATCGCCCGCAGCACCGTGGCCAGCTTCCTCCTCTACGCGGTCCCGGTGCTCGGCATCCTGGTCGTGCTGCCCGCCAGCCAGGTCACGAACTTCGGCGGGTTCGTGGACGCCATCCAGCAGGTGTTCACGGTGTTCGGCGGCCATGTCAGCCACGGCACCGTGGTCCTGACCGGGTCCGGCGAGGTGCTCGGCGACATCTGCGCCGTCATGTTCATCATCTGCGTGCTGACCTCGGGCGTGACCTGGATCATGGGCGCGGACCGGGCCCTGGCCGTGTCCGGCTACGACGGCGCCGCTCCGCGCAGCTTGGGTGTCATCAACGCCCGCTTCGGCACCCCGGTCCGGGTCAACATCTTCAGCGGCGTCGTGTCCACGATCGTGCTGATCCTGGCCCACCAGCTGACCAGCGGGAACGCGGCCAAGTTCTTCGGCGCGGTGCTGGGTGTGACGATCTCGACCACGCTGGTCAGCTACCTGCTGATCTACCCGGCTCTGTGGAAGCTGCGCCGCAGCCACCCCGAGGTGGCCCGCCCGTTCAAGATGCCGTACCACAAGCCGCTGACCGTGATCTTGATGGTGCTGCTGGTCATCACGGTGATCGAGCTGTTCGCGCCCGGCGCGGGCATGCACTGGTTCAGCTCCGACTTCGCGCCGGACGGCTGGACCCACGGCGAGCGGCTGACCTACCTGGCTACCGAGGCGGTCCCGGTGCTGGTGTTCGTGCTGGTCGGGGTGCTCTTCTGGGTCATGGGCACCAAGACCCGCCGGGACGTGGTGCGGCTGGCCCCGGCCAACGCCGACCCCTCCGACGACACCGACCCGGCCGCCCAGTTGCCTGATTAGAACAAAATATCGAACACTGCTCGATACCATGGCGAAATGCGCGTATGGATCGAGCTGGACGACGAGGGCTCAGGCTGGGCGCAGACGCGGATGCTGGTCGCCTGGCTGGCCCACGCCGGCTACGTGGCTCAGGTCCTGATCGGCCCGGAGCCCAAGGTCCTCGCGCTCAGCGGCCACCCCCTGATCCCGGCCGAGCGCGAGGCCTTCGGCCGCCCGCCCTGACCACAATGGACAAGTGAGCGATTCAGGACTTCGTGTCCGCCCGGCCGAGCCCGGCGATCGGGACCAGGTGTGGCCCCTGGCCCGGGACCTGGCCACCTCCTACGGGCCCGAACGGTCCGCGTTCGACCGGTCGTTTGCCCTGCTGCTGGCGGACCCGGCCGCCCTGATCCTGGTGGCCGAGGCGCCCGGTCCGCGGCTGACCGGGTATCTGCTGGCCACCAGCCACCCCGCCTTCCACGCCAACGGCGAGGTGGCCTGGGTCGAAGAGCTCATGGTGGCCGCCGAGGCCCGCGCCGCCGGCGTCGGCCGCGCCCTCATGGCCGCCGCCGAGACCTGGGCCCGCCAGCGCGGCGCCGCCTACGTGGCCCTGGCCACCCGCCGCGCCGCCCCCTTCTACCAGGCCCTCGCCTACCAGGACTCCGCCACCTACTTCAAGA
>CAWHFP010000002.1:0-7504 GCA_963828445.1 uncultured Actinomycetes bacterium | reverse complement strand
CCGGCTTGCCGGCCGCCACGAACCGGCCCAGCCCGCAGCCGCCCCCGTTCGCAGTCAGCCCAGGTCATCGTAGCGACGCCATCCAACCCAGCCCGCGTCCGGAATTGTTCCCGCCGCGCCTTGACCAGAACTGACCGATGATGCGCCAGGCTTCGCTTCCCGTGACGGCGTGACCTGCTGGCTCGGGTCAGCCGTGCAGAGTTGTCGTCTGCAGCCGCGGGTCGGCGTTGATTTCGGCTTCGGTGAAGCGCTCGGTGACCCACTGGCCCCGGGAGAACAGCGCGGTCTGGTCTGAGTAGTGCGGGGAGGTGGAGTTGGCGGATTCGGAGTAGGTGAGGATGGTCCGGGTGCGCGGCCCCTGCGGCGTCAGTTCGGTGGCCATGATGAAGGTCGAGCCGTTGCTGGCGTCGGTGCCGACCGCGCTGCCCGGCGGTGTGGTCCCCTCGACGCGATCGAAGCAGCCTTCGCCTTCGGTGCAGCCTGGCAGCGAGATCCCGGCGTAGTGCTGGACCGCGCCGAGCGGGATGTCCAGCGGAACGCTGTTGGCCTGGAAGTACTGCACGGCGTCGGCCAGCGCCTGCTGGACCTGCGGGTCATCGGTGTTGAGGTCGCGTGGCGTGGTGATCGGCTGGGCCGGATCGAAGGGGACGCGCCACCACCCGGGTGTGTAGTTGAGGCTGCCGTAGGCCTGCTGCCATAGGACCTCACCGCGGCTGTTCACATCGGCGCGGCCATTCCAGGCGGCCAGGATCTGGCACGCGGCGCGCACGTCGACCTGGCTGCCGTCGGTGGCGGTCAGCACCGGATGGGTGCGGCACATCGTCACCACGGCGGCGCGGGCGAGGTCCGCGCTGTAGTTGCGCTGGCCGAGCATGGTTTCCTGGAGGCTGGCCAGGGTGAAGCCGGGCGGGCCGTAGCCGTCGGCGCCGGCCAGTCGCTGGCTGATCATGTTGAGGCTGAGCCGGGGCCGCAGCTCAAGCTGACTGCGGGAATCGTAGATGGCCTGGTCACCGGTGATCGGCGCGGCCGGGTTGGCGAACCGGGGACTGTTGTTGGAGTTGGCTACATAGTCGGCGCGGGTCAGCTGGGGATAGTTGCGGGGGCCGAAGATGCCGGGTTCGATCGCGTCGGGATCGCGGCCCCAGCCGCAGGCGGAGGTTGAGCCGTCCAGGATGGGGGTGGGGACGTCGCCTTGCAGTTGACCGACCTGGCACCGTTGTTCCAGGGCGGCGGTGACGTGCGGGACCACCGAGGCGTCGGCGAAGTACACGGTGCCGCCCGTGTCGGCGGCGAGCGTGTAGGTCCACGGCAGGCCCTGGTAGGTGTCCTGCGCGGCGCGGAGCTGGGCGACGTTTTCCGATCGCCCCATCGCGAGCCACTCGTCCACCGACCGCAGGTTGTCCGCCCCGGCGTCGCGGACCGCGAACGCGTTCGCCGTCGTCCAGCTGGTCCCGAGCACCGGCCCGTACCGTGAGCTGTACAGCGTGCGGGTGACCGGGGAGAGCTGGCCAGCCGGATCCCGGACGGTCACGGTCACCTCGTGCCTGCCCATGGCGATGGCGTGACCATCGACCAGGTAGCTGGTTGGGTGGCCGGGGACCAGGCTCAGCCGGTAGAGGGTGAAACGCGGCGTGTGCGAGGCGGTCTGGGTCCAGGCCACGCCGGAGGTGTGCCCGATCTCGAGCATGGGCGTGCCGTACAGGCTCGCGCCGGACACATCAAGCACCCCGGGGATGGTGAACTGGGCCTGATAGAAGCGGGCGTTACCCGCCCAGGGCAGGTGCGGATTGGCCAGGACCATCCCGTCGTGGCCCGCCGTGGCGTCACGGCCCAGCGCCCAGCCGTTGCTCGACGGGCGGGCTGCGGGCGGTGCCTTCGGCAGCGCCGGTCCCGTGGCCGCGCCGGGCGCGGGCGGGCTCGCGGTGGCGATGGCTTCCTTGAACGCGGCCACCCCGGTCAGGGTGTCGAGGTCGTACACCAGAGTCCACACGTCGGTCGCGGTGATCGGGGTGACCCAGGACTGCCCGCGGCACGCCGGGTCGGGCAGGTGCTCCACCCCGGTGTCGCGCAGGTAACGGTTGTAGCCCGCGACGTAGCCGTCAACTAGCTGGCGGGCCTGCCGCGTGGGCCCGAGGGGAGCGGGCCGCGCCAGTAGCCGGGCCACGACACCGGACTTCCGCAGGCCCTGGTAGTAGAGGTCGCTGTTCAGGTTGGTGGCCGACGCCCCTAGCGTGTCGCCGGAATCGCCTGCCGCGCCGAAGTACGCCGACCGCTCTCCCCGCAGGGTCAGCACCCGATCGGCCATAGTGCACAGGTTGTCTTGCGCGAACGCGTACCCGTAGCCGTACCCGAGGCCGGCGTAATCGTGCGCCAGGATGTGCGGTATGCCGTACTCCGTGCGCCGGATTTCGGCGGAATACCCGGTGGTACCGGCCGTGTGCGCGGCCAAGCTGGCGGTCGGCGGCGGTCCAGGCGCCGGTGACGGCCGGGACCCCCAGGGAATCGCGCCCGCTCCCGCGATCACGAACGCTCCCGTGACCGCGGCCATCAGCGGCAGGCGCCGGGCGCCGGCTCGCATCAGCCACCTCCCCACCCGGCGCGAGAACAATGGAGTCATCGGGTTCCTCTCGCAGGCCGGGCCGGCGCTCAGTTAAGTACTGGCTATTATACTGAGTATTATTATTATGGCCAGCGGATGTCAGCGAAACATGCGATGGGCTGGCAGCTCCACCAAATCAGCCCCGGGCGTCATGTCCCGGACCACCCCGGCCGGCCGCCACTACGTCAGCAGACCGGAACGCTGTTGACGGCCGCCCCCGGTCCCGGCAGACTCGCCGCGTGCCGGAAGCGACCTGCTGACCGTGATCCCCGTATCCGGGTCGCCGCTCGCCCCGCCACCGGACGTGGCCCGGACCGCCCACGACGACGGCCGCGGCCTGCGCGCCCCGCAGCGGATGACGCTGATCTTCGTCGTGGTGATCGCGCTCCTCATCGGCCTGCCCGCGCTGGCCCTGTCCGGGCACATCCGTACCGAGTGGTCGCTGGCCTTCGGCGCCGCCACCACCGTCGACGCGACCGTGACCGGGTCCTCACCGTCGCTCCAGCCCAGCCGGACCTGCTCGCTGACCAACATCGACGTGGTCTGGACGGCGCCCGTCGGCACCCACTCCGGTTCGTTCACCGTCTGCGACGACGAGGCCGCTCAGTTCCCCCTGGGCGCGAAGGTCCAGGTGGCGGTGGTGCCGGGGGACCGCTCGGTGATCCAGGGTGAGGGCCGGGGGAGTGCCATCGTCGGCGTGGCCATCGAGACCTTCTTCCTGCTGCTGATCCTGCTCCTGCTGGCGGCGGCGGTCCGGCAGTGGCTGGTACTGGCCACCGCGTCCCGTCACTGGCGGACCGCACCCTGGCTGCCCGGCACGGTCTTTCCCGCCCCGCCCGGCCGGGCCGGCGGGCAGCCGGTCCTGGTCATTCCGCCCGGCGACACGGCCCCCTGGACGCGCCCGCCGACCGCCAAGGCGCGCCGCCGCACCTGCCTGGCCGACGGCGTCCCGGTCCGCATCGGCCAAGACGCCGAGGGAGGCGGCCTCGACCCGCAGGCCGCGATCCGCCTGAACGTCCAGCGCCGGGGCGACCGCATGCGGCTGGCCGAAGGCGATCAGGTCTGGGTCGCTCCCGCCGGCCGGACCCTCGGCGGCCACCACCGCACCGGCCCCTACGCCGTCATCCGCGCCTCCGACCGGCTGGTGTTCTGGGCCACCGGCCGCCCGCTGCCCGGCGACAACTGGTGAGCTCACTTTTTATTGACCGTGACCGGCCAGCACCGGCCGTACTCCGGTTCCCGTTCCGGTCCCGGCCCGCTCATAGTGCACCCCCCGGTCACCCGGTGGTCAGGGCGGCCGCCAGGTCACTCGTCCGGCCGAGGAGCTGGGCCGTGGCGATGGGGTTCATGTAGTCGTCGTAGTGCACGATCAGGCCGCCCCGGACCCGGATCACGCCCACCGCGGTGTGCCGGTAGGGCGCGTTGTTCACGTGCGACCAGCCGTGGTGCCGGATCTCGGCCACCACCACCTCCGGGTCGTCGGTCTCCCGGATCACCGCGTCGACGCCGTCCATCCGGAACAGCGACCGTGCCTGCCCCCGGGTCCCGAAGAACTCCCGGATCGCCTCCCGCCCCACCAGCTCGCCGGGCATCCCCGGCCCCGCGAACGGATAGGTGAACACGGCGTCCTCCGCGAACAGGTCCGCGAACACCACGCCTTCCCCGGCCACCATCCGCCGCACGTCCTCCGCCACCGCCCGCGGACTCCGCCCGGCCCCCGCCCCAGCCCTGGCTTCCCGGCTTTCAGCCCCGGCCTCCCGGTCCCCGGCCGCCTCAACCCGCGCGCCCGCCTCCCAGCCCACCCCGGCCCCGGCCTCCCAGCCCACCCCGGCCCCGGCCTCCCGGTCCGCCCCGGTCCCAGCCGCCTCCCGCGCCTCCGCCATCTCAGCCTCCCTATAATCGGAACGATGACCCCGTTTAACCCCTGCCGAATATACGGAACGATCGCCCCGGTTAGCAATGCCTGAGCCCCCCGCCGAGCCGAAACTTCGCGCCGATGCCCGCCGCAACCGGGAGAAGGTCCTGCGCGCCGCCCGCGACGTGTTCGCCGAAGCCGGTTACGACGCGCCCCTGGACGACATCGCGGTCCGGGCCGGCGTGGGCGCCGGCACCGTGTACCGGCACTTCCCTTCCAAGGAAGCCCTGTTCGAAGCGGTGATCACCGCCCGCGTCGAAGACCTGGTCGCCGACGCCCGGGCCCGCTCGGCCACCGACGAGCCCGGCCCCGCGTTCTTCGGTTTCCTGGACCGCGTGGCCGCCGAGGCCTCGGCCAAGCGTGACCTGCCCGACGCCATCGCCATCCCCGGCGCCCTCCAGGACGCCATGCACGCCTGCCTGGGCCAGCTCCTCGCCCAGGCCCAGGCGGCCGGCGCCGTCCGCCCCGGCATCACCGCCGCCGACCTGATCCTCCTGCTCAAGGGCATGTTCGCCAGCCTCCGCGGCACCACCCCCGGCCCGATCGACCCCGCCCTCCGCGACCGCATCTTCGCCGTCATCACCGACGGCCTCCGCCCACCGGCCTGAGGCGGCCAGGCCTCCAGGTAAAGGACCCTTTACATCCGGCCCCGAGTAAAGCTACCTTTACATCATGCGGAACCGGGTCCGGGAGCAGCGCGTCCAGCGGGGTCTGTCCCAGGCTGAACTGGCGGCGGCGCTGGGCGTGTCACGGCAGACGGTGATCTCGATCGAGAACGGCCGCTACCTGCCCTCGCTGCCGCTGGCGTTCACGATCGCGCGGTACTTCGACCTCACCGTGGACAAGATGTTCGACCCCGATGACGAGGAGGCGGGCCGATGAGGCTGACCATTGCGCCCCGGCTGCGGAAGCCGGCGGTCACTGGGCTGACCGGGATCCTGTTCGCGGCCGCCTGGCTGATCCGCGGCGGCCCGCTATGGTGGGTCTCCATCCTGGCCTTGATCGCGGGCGCCGCCCGTGCGGCCCAGTTGTACTGGCTCGGCGGCCAGGAAACCGACGAAGGCGCGCTGGCCGGGTCCCACGCCGACGAACGCCAGCAGCTGGTCGGCCTGCGGTCACGGGCCCTGGGCTACAACCTGGCGGTGATCGCAGCCTTCGCCGGCGTGCTGGCCGGGATCGCGGCCGACGCCACGTGGTGGTGGCCGTTCCTGGTCATCCTGGCCATAGCCGGTTACGGGCATCTGTTCGGCCTGTCCACCTACGGCTCTGGCCAGCCCGACGTGGACGAGGACGCGGTCGGGGGCGTAGCCGGGGAAACGGGCACTGGACAGCCCACCCGCTTCCCGGCCCAGGGCTGAAAGAAGCTGCGCCGCCATGTCCCAGCACCCCGCCTGGGCCGACTACAGCGGCACCGCCCGGATCACGCTTGCCGTCGTCCTGCTGATCATCGCGGCCGTCGCCGGGTACGCGGGAACTCGGCTGCGGCGGCCGGTCAGTCTCCCGCGTCCCGGCCGCGGCGCGATCTATGCCCTGCTCACGACCTGGATAGTGGTGATCTTCGCGTTCCTGGCCGTGCTTTCGGACCTCACCCAGCAGACCAATCAGCGACACCCGCACGAGGCCCAGCTGACTGGCCCGATCGCCCCGATCACCTTCACCGCCGTCGGGGTCACCTTCGTCGTCATCATCGTGCTGGGCCGCTCGTACGACTGGCCCATCCGGCTGGCCGGGGCGGCCATCGGCGCCCTGGCCGCCCCGATGATCTTCGAGTCCCCGTTCGACTTCATCGTCATGACCAGGATTACGCAGGTCTCGGGCACGCACCTGGTCGCGTTCTTCGTGCCCCTGTACCTCATCGAGGTCGTCACGCTGGCCCTGCTGGCGGCGTCGCCGATGGTGCGGCTGCGCCGGGTCACCGGCCTTGGCTTCGCGTCGATGCTGGTCGTGTTCGCGATCTGGGCCCTCTTCGGGTTCGGTTATCCCAGCACCGAGCCGGCCTACGCCCTGAACGTGGTGTCAAAGATCCTGGCCTTCGTGACCACCCTCACCCTGTTCCTGCCGCCGCGGGACTCCTCAGCCGAGCCCGTGCCGCTCGGCGAAGGCGCTGAGTTCGTCCCGCTGCCCGGCCAGGTCGCCGGTGGTGGGGCTGATGATCAGCCGGGTGACGCCCTCGGCGGCCAGGGGCGCGACGTCGTCCGGGGTCATCGCGATGTTGCCCCAGCGGGTGTACTCCAGCGCGTCGCCGTCGCGCCCGGCCGCGCGGGCGGTCTCGCGCATCAGGGCGACCTGGGCCGCGCGCTGCTCGTCGTTGATACCGCCGCCGGGGAAGTAGCCGTCGCCGCGTAGGCCGGCCCGCCGGGCGGCCGCCTCGCTCGACCCGCCGACGTGGATGGGCAGCGTGCTGGCCTGGTACGGCTTGGGGAAGCTGCACAGGTCCTGGAACGAGTAGAACTCGCCGTCGTAGCTCACCCCGCCGGCGTCGCCGGCCCACAGCCGCCGCAGCACGTCGATGGCCTCGTCGGCCCGCCGCCCGCGAGTGTGGAAGTCGACTCCGGCCGCCTCGGCCTCCTTGGCCAGGGAGCCGACCCCGATCCCGAACAGGCGCATCCGGCCCCGGGACAGCTGGTCGATGGTGGCCAGCCGCTTGGCCAGCACCACCGGCTGGTGGTAGGGGAGCAGCAGCACCCCGGTGCCCAGCAGCAGCCGCTCGGTGACCGCGGCCACGAAGCTCAGCACCTCGAGCGGGTCGGCGATCGGCGTGTCCGGCGCGATCGGCATCTGGCCCAGCTTCACGCCCGGGTACAGCGCGATGTGCTCGGTGGTGAAGAACGACTCGAACCCGCACTCTTCCGCGTGCCGGGCGACCGCCGTGACCTGTTCGGGTGCGATCCCGAAGAAGCCGGTGTGGTAGACGACCCCGTACTTCAGCCCAGTCATGGTCGCACGCTAACAGCTGCACAAAACACACGGCCACCGGGAGTAAATCGTCT
>CAWHFP010000001.1:0-1466987 GCA_963828445.1 uncultured Actinomycetes bacterium | reverse complement strand
GCTCCGATGGCAATGTCCATATCCTGTACACACCGAGTAACCCCACCGCCGCCAAGCGGCTGTACGCCCAGCTCAAGTCGATGCTCGGCTCACTCGGCATGCACGAGAATCACATGGCCCACCGGTTCGCGTACATGAAGACCGACATCCCGGTCGCCGGCTGCGCGCACCAGGCCGGGACCGTCCGGTTCGGCACCGACCCGGGGACATCCGTGCTCGACGCCAACTGCAAGGCCCATGAACTCGACAACCTTTACGTCGCTGACACCAGCATCTTCCCGAGCATCAGCGCGGTGAACCCGGCCCTGACCGCGATGGCCAACGCCATCCGGGTCGGCGACCACATCCTCGACCAACTCGGCTGAGCAAGCAGGAGGGGGCGTCCCGCTGGGCAGGCAATCACCCCGAGAGGGTGATGCCCGGCCTGTACGGGTGCGGGCAGACTGATGCTCATCAACCAACGGCCAGGATGGCGCCATGTCCGCTAATTCGCAGCGAAGCAGCAATCTTCCGGAGTTCAGAACCGGCCCGCTGATCACGAGCGCCGCGCTCGTCGGAGCAGGCACCATACTCGCCATGGCGGGGCTCGCCGTCGGCGGCTCGCACCTGTTCGCCGCCACCCGCCGGTGGATCCAGGCGATGGAGGTACCGCCGAGCGAGATAGCGAAGGCCAAATGGGCGCAGGCCAGGACGGCCGCCGAGGCTGGCACGGCCGCCTGGCGCAACGGCGTGCCGGCCGAAGTTACTTCCTGACCGGCGGCGGCCATTTAACGCCCGAGCCCGCTGGTGCACCTGGCCGCCAGGTATTTGCCTGCAGTTAGGTCAAAGTCCTGTTCGCCTCCGGCGACCCGGACCGCCCGCCCCGCCCGCGGTTAGCCCGTCCGGCCCATGGGATTTCAGTCCGATGCAATTTCAATTGCGCATAGAAGCAGCGAACACCCGAAGAGGCCGGTAATCACCCGGCATTGACGCATCGCTGCTGGCGCGGGCCGATCACCCCGGCCAGGCTTCGCCTTTGCCGCCGTTGCCGCGTCCCCCGGGGGGATGTCTGCGGCGGAGGTGCCGGATGTTTCAGGGGATACGCCGGTCCAGGATGTTCGGCTGGGACGGTAACCCGCTGCGGCGGCGCACTGACCGGCTTGAGGCAGGCATGCTGGCCGGGCTGATCATGGTCTTCCTGATCGGGGCGCCCATTTTGGTAGCGGTAGCAGGTCACTTGGCCCAGGCCGCGGGTATGCGGGCGCTGCGTGCGGAAGCGACGTGGACCCAGGTTTCGGCGACCGTGCAGCGGCCAGCGTCGGGTCAGAGCAATACCTCCCCTGGACCGGAGGGCACCCTATGGATGCAGAGACGCTGGACGGCTCCCGACGGACAGCCACGCAGCGGCCGGATCGCGACCAGTCCGGGATTCACGGCCGACGGCACCACCCGCATCTGGGTCAACCGTTCAGGCTCACCGGTCGAAGCGCCCCGAGGGCGCTCCCAACTGCTGGGATGGACCCCGATTGCCGAGGTGGGAACGGCGCTTGCGCTGGTGATCTTGTTCTCCCTCGCCGTCTACGTGGAGCGACGGCTGTTCCGGCGGAGCCGCCTCGCTGACTGGCACCGAGCATGGCGAGCCGAGGGACCACGCTGGACTGGGCAGCGTTAATCAGCATGCTGGGCGCACCTGGGGCCGCCCGTTCCCGCGGCTCGAACTGGCCGCCGGACGGTGCCCCGTCGCCAGGCGAAGCCTCTGCGAAAAGCCGTGGGATCCCATTCGGAGCCTGATGGGATTTCATTGTGCTCAGACCCGGCGATTCCCCGGGAAAAGCCAATGATCATCTTGTCATTGACCCAATGTCCCCGCACATTGACACTTCGTCACCGCAAGGATAGCGGAGACGGCAGCGGACGTCGACGCTGATGCATTCGATTTCATTCGTTTTTAGTTCTGGCCGGGATTTGTGCATCAGCAGAAAAAATGCGAGAGTGAGAGCCTCGTTGATGCTGCTCTGGACCCTGGCAGTGCTGGATGCCGAGGGCTGGGAGATCAATGAGCCGTGCCCACTGGGAATGCGTCAATGGTGATTCGAGTCATTCACCGCATTCCGCCGCCTGATCGCTTGGGAGCCGTGTCCGGGCATCCTGCCCCGGCCGGGACAGAGCATTCGCCTCATCGCGGCGATCCGGCCCTTGATGGCCACCCGTCCAATGGTTCCGGCGGTGTCGTTCCGGCGGAACGTGCCTCCCCGGCTGGGGGCATGCCGGCCATGCAGCGCGCAGGCCCTGAGGTGCTGGTCGAGACGAAGCTCTATGCGCCGAGGGAGCGACGGGAGTGGGTGTCGCGCGATGAGCTGGTCGGCCAGCTGGCAGGCACGGCCGACCGGCTCCTGCTGGTGGAAGCCCCGGCAGGCTTCGGCAAAACGACACTCATCGCTCAGTGGCGTGTGAGCGCGGCCGAGAGCCGCCCGTTCGCCTGGGTCTCCCTCGATCGCGGTGACAACGATCCCGGCCGGTTGTGGTGGCACGTTGCCGGCGCGCTGTTGGGCACCTGCCCTGGGCTCAGTACCGGTAATGTCCTGGCCGCGGTCCGGGACCAGCAGCCGGATTCTGCCGGGACCCTGCTCCCGCTCCTGGTCAACGAGCTGGCCCAGCTGCCGGAGCCAGTTGTCCTGGTGCTGGACGACTACCACGTGATCAGCGAACGTGACTGCCATGACCAGCTCGCCTTCTTGCTGCTGCATCTCCCGCCAACGGTCCAGCTGGTGCTGATCACGCGAGTAGAGCCGCCACTGCCGCTGGCCCGGTTGCGGGCCACCGGGGAGATGGCCGAGGTCCGGGCGGCTGACCTGCGTTTCGCCCCCGAGCACGCGGCCGAGCTCGTCGCCACCGTCGCTGGCTCGAGCTCAGCCGGAGCGATCTGGCCGAGCTGGTCGACCTGACCGAAGGCTGGCCCGCCGGGATCTACCTCGCGGCGCTTTCACTGCGCGGCCACGCGTCACCGAGTGCAATCATCCGCCAGTTCAGGGGCGACAGCCGTTTTGTCGGCGACTTTCTCGCTGAGGAGGTACTGAGCCGCCAGCCGACCGTAGTCCGGCAGTTTCTCGCGCGTACCGCGATCCTCAGCCGATTCTGCGCATCGCTGTGCGATACCGTGACCGGGTCGGCCGACGCGGCCGAGATCATCGACCTCATCGAACGGCAGAACCTGTTCGTCGTACCGCTCGATGACACCCGCCGGTGGTTCCGCTATCACCATCTCTTCGGGCAGATGCTCCGCGGCGAGCTCATCCGGTCCGAACCGGGCATCGTGCCCATCCTGCACGAGCGCGCCAGCGCCTGGCACCGCCGCTCGGATGCCGCCGACGAGGCGATCAGCCACGCATTCGCGGCCGGTGACATCGCCGAGGTCATGACCCTCATCGCCAAGCACTGGTACGCCTATGTGGCCTCCGGCCAGGTCGCGACCGTTCGCGGCTGGCTGAGCCTGCTCGGGGACGACATCGTCGGCACTGATCCGGTCGCGGTGCACTGCGCGGCGTGGGTCGCGGCGCTGTCCGGTGATCAGGCAGCCCTGCGGCGCTGGCTGCCGATCGTCGAGGCCAGTGATTTCCAGGGGATGCTTCCGGACGGTATCCGGTCGCTGCAGTCGTCGGCAGCGTTGCTGCGGGGCACCTTCGGCTTCGAGGGCATCGGTCCCATGCGCGCTGCGGCCGCCCGGGCCGCCGCGCTGGAGGCCGATCCGGCATCACCGTGGCATGCGCTGGCTCAAGCCGCGTACGCGACGGGCCTGTACTGGTCCGGTGACCTTGATGCCGCCGTCGTGCAGGCTCGCGGGGCCTCGGCCGCCGCCCCGTCCAGCACCCTCGTCCGCATGCTGGGCGCTGCGGTCCTGTCGCTGATCGCGGTCGACCGCGGAGAACTGTCCGACGCCCAGCAGTGGTTGCACCGGGCTGAGCAGATCGTGGCCGACGCCAGCCCGGGTCTCGGCACCGCTCCCCAGAGCTCGCTCGTCTTCACCGCCGCCGGCGCGATCGCGGCCCGGCTCGGACGGCTCGCCGAGGCACGCAATGCGTTCCAGCGTACGCTCGACATCCGGCGCGGGAAGCGGGGGATCAGCCCGTGGGCCACCTTGGAAGTTCTGCTCAGACTCGCGCCGGTGCTGGCCGACCTTGGCGACCAGCCCGGAGCCGTCGCCCTGCTGGCCGAGGCCCGGTCGATCCTGCTCGCCTTGCCGGACGGCGCCGAGGCTCAGCGCTACCGTCTGGACCGGGTCGAACGAGGAATCGCGGGCCAACAGCGGGCCACGGCGCCGGGCGCATCGCTGACCGAGCGTGAGGTGGCGGTGCTGCAGATGCTGCGCAGAGCCGCTGTCGCTGCGCGAGATCGGCGATGAACTGTTCGTGTCCCAGAACACCGTCAAGACGCACACTCGCGCGATCTACCGGAAGCTTGGCGTATCCACCCGTTATGACGCCGTTGCCTGGGGAGTCAACAGTAACCTTTTCGACACCATCTAACCGAATTCCCCGCTTGTAACCAGATTCCCGGTCGGCTCGCGTCTCTGGCCGTTCGGGCCCGCAGAGGCGCTGCGCGAAAGCTGCCGTTCATAACGGGGCCGGAATCGGCGGGATAAGCCAGTAGACGCTCAGCATGAACGATGCCCGGCGGAGCAACCGCCTCCGCCGGGTGGTGGCTCGCTCGGTCACCGGCATCGGATCGTAGCTGCGTCATTGTCGTGAACATCGCGAACATCGACGCGAGCCGAGGATCACTCGCGGCCAGGCATTTCTCGATCTGTTCCAGGCTCCGCTGCTTGCGCCCGCGCCGTCTCCGCTGTGCCGTTTCCCGCCGTGCCGTCTCATACCGTCCAGGTTCGCCGCCGGCTGG
Organism: uncultured Actinomycetes bacterium; assembly: GCA_963828445.1. Taxonomy (GTDB): domain Bacteria; phylum Actinomycetota; class Actinomycetes; order Streptosporangiales; family Streptosporangiaceae; genus Bog-532. Next base: position 1,462,115 of record CAWHFP010000001.1, on the reverse strand, counting down.
TGCCGCTCACTCCCCCCGCACGGGTGAATTCAGGCCTGACCCAGCCACGGCGGTCCCTCAGGTCAGCGGCAGGCCCGTGTGGGCGGCCAGGAAGGCCAGCAGGTCGGCGGACAACGCAACCGAACGGCTCACCGCGCGGCTGGAGTGACCCACGTCCGCCTCACGCCGCAGCAGGACCGGCCGCTCCGCCAGCGAGCCGGTCGTGGCGTACTGCAGCGCAGCGCACATCTTGCGGGCGTGCAGGGGGTCCACCCGGGTGTCGTTGTCGAACACGGTGAACAGCACGCTCGGATACCGGGTCCCCGGCACCACGTGATGGTAGGGCGAGTAGGACAGCAGCCAGCCCAGTTGCTCGGGGTCGCTGGCGGTGCCGTATTCGCTGTTCCAGGTCTCACCCAGGCCGAATCGCTCGTAACGCACCATGTCCAGCAGCGGCGCCGAGCACACCACGGCCGCGTACAGGTCCGGCCGCTGGGTGAGCGCCGCCCCGACCAGCAGGCCGCCGTTGGATCCGCCGTAGATGCCGAGCTGGCCCGGGGTGGTCCAGCCGTCGGCGATGAGCTTCTCGGCGGCCGCATGGAAGTCGTCGAACACGTTCTGCCGCTGGCCCAGCATGCCGGCCCGGCGCCAGTCCTCGCCTTCCTCGCTGCCCCCGCGCAGACCGGCGATGGCGTACACGCCGCCCGCCTCCACCCAGGCCAGCACGGTCGACGAGTAGCCCGGGGTCATGCTGATGCCGAAGCCGCCGTATCCGTACAGCACCGTGGGCCGCGGCTGATCGGGCTCGGCCGCGGCGCTGATGACCAGCATCCGCACCACGGTCCCGTCCGCGGACTCGTAGGCCACCTGCTGCGCGTGCACCGGCGGGGCCTGCACCGATCCGGGGGCGCGGGCCCACACCCGCGCCTGGGCCCCGGGCCCGGCGCTCGCGTCGAAGTACATGATCGTGGCGGGCGTGGTGTTGTCGGTGTAGGCGAACCAGGCCTCGTGCCCGCCGTCCGGCCGTTCGCTGATCCCGCCCACCGTGCCCGGCCCGGGCAGCGGCACCGACCCGGTCCGCGCCCCGGTGGCCAGGTCGTGCACGCTGATCTCACTGATCGCGTGCCGCGTCCACAGTGCCAGCAAGACCGGCTTCGCCTCAGCCCGGTCTCAAGCGCCCCACTGGCCCCAGGAGCCTCGTCCAGGATCGCGTACCCCTCCAGCACCGCCTCCGGGTCCGCGGGCAGCAGGTCACGCCAGGCTTGCACCTCCGGCGCGGCCGGATCGGTCACCGCCAGCCGCCCCCGGGGCGCGTCCAGGTCGGTGAACACGTACAGCCGCCCGTCCCGGCCGACCCGGGTCCCGGTCTGCGCGTCCAGGCCCTCCTGCACCGTCCGCAGCTCCGGGCTGGCCGGGCCGGTGGCGTCCAGGTCCGCGATCCACAGGTCGTTGCGCGGTTCGGTGCCGCGGGATGCGCTGATCGTGAGCCAGCGGCCGTCCATGCTGACCGAAGCCGAGTAGTAGGTCGTCTTGTCCCGGCCCGCGCCGAAGATCAGCACATCGTCGTCCGCGGGGGCGCCCACAAAGTGCAGGTAGACCCGGCGGTGGAACTGCTCTTCCCCGGCCGGAACCAGTTCCGGGGCCAGCCGCCGGGTGTAGTAGAACGCCTTGCCGCCCGGCAGCCAGGCGATCCGCGAGTAGCGGCAGCGGTCGATCGGCCCGTCGGCCAGCTCGCCGGTGGCCACGTCCATGATCCGCAGCACCGACTCCTCGCTGCCGCCCTCGGACAGCTGGTAGGCCAGCAGCCGGCCTTCCTTGTCCGGCTGCCAGCTGTCCAGCGTGGTCTTGCCGCTGGGGTCGATCGCGGCCGGGTCGATCAGCGTCCGCCCGGCCGTGGCCTCACCGGGCCCGTCCGGCCCGCCGGGGCCGGCCGTCCCGGGGTCGACGGTGCACAGCACCGCGTGCTCCTGGCCGGGCAGCCGCCGGGTGAAGAACTGCCGGTCTCCGCGCCACACCGGGACCCCGACGTGACCGGTGCCGGTCAGCTCGAGGATTCTTTCCGCCAGCCGATCGGCGCCGGGCAGGCCGGACCCGTACCGGCGGAACAGCTCGTCCTGGCTCCGCAGCCAGCCCTTGGTCTGCGGGCTGGCCGCGTCCTCCAGCCAGCGGTAGGGGTCGCTGACCTCATGCCCGGACAGGTCTTCGGTCAGGTCCAGCCGGGGTGCGTCCGGGTAGCGGTCGAGGGAGGGATCTGGGGCCATGACCAGACATTAGCCGGGCCGGGCACCCTAGCCGGAAGCAATGCGACTCTCCTGCGTGTTTACTCTTTTGTAGTGGCGGTCAAGCGCTTCAGCGGACACACTAGGAACACGGTGCTCCTCTGATGCGAAACCACCCAGCGGAGGTGGGAGTGCGAAGAGTCCTGCTGCTCAACGTCACGTATGAGCCGCTTACCACAGTGGGGCTACGTCGCGCCGTCTGCCTGGTGCTCAGCGGGAAAGCCGAGATGGTCCACGACGACACGGCCGGGGCGACCCTGCATTCCGCGTCGGTGACCCTGGCCACCCCGTCGGTCATCCGGCTCCGGCGTTACGTGCGGATCCCGTACCGCAACCGGGTCCCGCTGACCCGCGCGGCCTTGATGCGGCGGGACAACTACCGGTGCGCGTACTGCGATCAGAAGGCCGACACCATCGACCACGTGATCCCGCGCAGCCGCGGCGGCCCCCACTCCTGGGAGAACTGCGTGGCGTCCTGCACCAGGTGCAACCACCAGAAGGCCGACCGCCTGCTGGAGGAGCTCGGCTGGGCGCTGGCCATCACGCCCTCGGTGCCGCGGGGCGCGCACTGGCGGCTGATCGGCGTGGCCCGCGACGGTGACCCCCAGTGGGCCGCCTACCTGCGCGAGCCCACCGCTGCCTGACCGGCCTGAACAGCGCCGCCCCTCCCGCCCAGCCGCGGGACGTGAATAAGCTCACGATCAGAGCATAATTTTGCCGGAAGCGGAATGCCTGGTGCCCGGATTCGCTTGGAGTCTTGGTGACCACAATGAATCGCTGGTGGCGGTCACATACTGCCCCCGAACACGCCAATCCGGCCCGCACCGCGGTGCAGGCCGTCGTCCACGCGACCCCGGAATCGCTGACCCTGGCCCGCCGCCGGGCCCAGCCGCGGATCGTCTACATCGCCCGGCTGACGCTGACCGCGGTCGCGGCCTACCTGGCCGCCGTCCAGTTCGCGGGCAACAAGGGCCCGGTGCTGGCCCCGCTGACCGCTCTGCTGGTCGTCCAGGTGAGCCTGACCCACACCCTGCGCAGCGCGGCCCAGCGGGTGATCAGCGTGGTGGCCGGGGTGCTGGTCGCGGTGGGCCTGTCGGTGGTGGTCGGCTTCACCTGGTGGAGCCTGGGCATCCTGATCGCGGTCGCCCTGACCGTGGGGCTGATGCTCCGGCTCGGCGATGACCTGCTCGAGGTACCGATCACCGCGATGCTGATCCTGTCCGCGGTCGGGAGCGCCAGCGCGGCCAGCAGCCGGATCATCGAGACGTTCATCGGCGCGGCCGCCGGGCTGATCGGGGGGCTGGTGTTCACCCCGGTCCGGCTGCAGCCCGCCGAGGAGGCGGTCGACGACCTCAGCGGCCAGCTGGCCGACCTGCTTGACCAGATCGCCGGCGACATCGAAGACGGCGCCGACGCTGGCCGCTGCGACGAGCGGCTGAACCAGGCCCGCGCGTTCGGCGGCGAGATCGAGCGGGTGGACCGGGCCCTGACCGAGGCCGAGGGAACGCTCCGGGTCAACCCGGGCGCCCGCATCCTGCCCCAGGCCACCATCCCGCTGCGGACCGGCCTGGAGACCCTGGAGCGGGCCGCGGTCACCGTGCGGGTCATCGCCCGCTGGGCCGCTGACGCGTCCCGGCCCGAGGCCGACAGCCCGCTGCGGGACCCGGAGATCCGGACCCACCTCAGCGAGGTGCTGCGCGAGCTGGCCGTGGCCGTCGGCTCGGTCGGCGACCACGTGCGGGCCGGTATCGCCACCGCCGTGGCCGGGCCGTCCACCCGGGACGGGGCCGACCGGCCGCACACGCTGCTGCACCGGCCACCCGCGGCCGGGACCCTGCCCGCGGCCGAGAAGGTGGAGAAGGTCGAGAGCGACCTGGACTACAGCCTGTCCCGGGCCGGGGAGCTGCAGGACGAGCTGGCCGACCTGCTGCGGGCCGGGCCCGCGCCCGCGCTGGTCGACTGGTCGCTGCGCGGTGAGCTGCTCATGCTGCTGGACCGGCTCCGGTCCGACCTGCAGGAGGAGCACCAGGCCCGGGCCCGGCAGAACTGGCCGGGCCGTGGCTCGGCCCGGACCCGGCGCCCCCGGTGGGTGCCGCGGCCGCCCGCCACCCGGCCCCGCGGCCGGGCCCGGGCCGGCCGCCGGGCTCACGAGACCACGGGCCCGCAGCCCCGCCTGCGGACCCGCCGCGACCACGGCCGGCGCGACCACGAGGCCACCGGCCCGCAGCCTCGTCCGTAGGGCCGTCCGTAACCGGGCCCGCAGCCCCGCCTGCACGTCCGGCGCGAGGCCTGAAAGGCTTGAACCAGACACGAGGAGGAAGCTATGACTGGCACGCCCAACGCCGCCGAAGCCGGCACGATCGACCTCGGCGGCGACCTGACCGTCAACCGGCTCGGCTACGGCGCCATGCGGATCACCGGGTCCGGGATCTGGGGTGAACCCGCTGACGCCGAGCAGGCCAAGGCCGCGCTCCGCCGGGCCGTCGACCTCGGCGTGAACTTCATCGACACCGCCGACTCCTACGGCCCCGACGTCAGCGAGCGGCTGATCGCCGAGACCCTGTACCCGTACCCCGACGACCTGGTCATCGCGACCAAGGGCGGGCAGCTCCGGGCTGGCCCCAACCAGTGGGATCCGGATGGCCGCCCCGAGCACCTGCGCGAGGTGCTGGAGGGCAGCCTGCGCCGGCTCAAGCTCGAGCAGATCCCGCTCTACCAGCTCCACCGGGTCGACCCCAAGGTCCCGATCGAGGAGTCGGTCGGCGCGCTGGCCGAGCTCAAGGACCAGGGCAAGATCCGGCACGTGGCCCTGTCCAACGTGAACGAGGAGCAGTTCCGGAAGGCCGAGCGGATCGTCCCGATCGTGTCCATCCAGAACCGCTACAACGTCACCGACCGCACCTCGGAGACCATCGTCGACCTGTGTGAGCAGGAGCAGCTGGCCTTCCTGCCCTGGGCCCCGATCTCTGCGGCCGACGACGTGAAGGTGGTCACCGACGCGGCCCGCGAGTACGGCTTCACGCCGCGTCAGATCGTGCTGGCCTGGCTGCTGGCCCGCTCGCCGCAGATGCTGCCCATCCCGGGCTCCGGTTCGGCCGGGCACGTCGAGGACAACATCACCGCGGCCACCATCAAGCTCGACCAGGGCGTGGTCGCGGCCATCACCGACGCCTACTCCAAGAGCTGACCTGAGCTGAGCGACGCCTCCGGGAGTTCCGCGGCCGTACCCATAACCTGGCCCAGGCCGCGGAACTCCCGCCGGGTCAGCGCGCCCAGCACCGCGACGATGACGATGGCCCCGGCCACCAGGAAGTAGGGGGCCGGGCCGTACCGGTGCACCAGCGTCCCGGCCACCAGGGCCGACAGCGGCAGCGTGCCCCACGCGGCCAGCATGATCAGGCTCATCACCCGGCCCAGCAGCGGCGGCGGCGCCCACTGCTGCAGCAGCGTGATCAGCAGGACGTTGCCGAAGCCGTTGGCCAGGCCCAGCCCGAACGCCGCCGCGGCCGCGCCCGGCAGGCCGCCCAGGAACGGCAGGGCCATGATGGCCAGGCCCTCCAGCACGAAGCTGAACGCCGAGCGCACCGCCGGCCGGACCCGCCCCGCCGCCCGGCCCGCGGCCGGGCCCCCCAGCCCGGCCAGGTTGCCCGCCACCGCGCCCGCACCCAGGCAGGCCATCATGGCGGCGTAGCCGATGGCCCCGTACCGGTCGTGGGCCAGCGTGGGCATGGCCACCTCCAGTGCCCCGTCCGAGGCCAGGTTGGCCACGATGACCACCACCAGCATGATCTGCAGCAGCCGGGCCCGGCGCACCAGCGGCCACAGCCCTTCCGCCGCGCCCGGGCGGGACCCGGCCGCTGGCCGCCGTTCCGCCCTCCGGCCGGCCTCGCGCCGGGGGATCAGGGCCAGCGTGACCGCGGACACCGCGAACGACGCGGCGTCGGCCGCGAACGCGTAGGCGGGCCCGGCCACGGCCACCAGCGGGCCGCCCAGGGCCGGGCCGATCAGGTTGCCGCCCTCGGCCGCCGCGCTGGCGATCGCGTTGCCCGCCTGGAGCTGGGCCGGCGGGCAGCAGCGACGGCACCAGCGCGTACGACGGCGGGATGAACAGCCCCTCGCTGCCCCCGGTCAGCGCGGCCACCGGCCCCAGCGCCAGCAGCGTGGCCTGATGCCTTAAGGCCACCACGGCCAGCACGCCGACCAGCACGCACCGGGTGGCGTCGGCCACCAGCATCAGCGTGCGCGCCCCCACCCGGTCCGACAGCTGCCCGCCCACCGGGATCAGCGCCGTCCGCGGTATCCCGTAGCAGGCCAGCACCATGCCCAGCAGCACCGCGTTGCCGTGCTCGGTCAGGGTCAGCCACGGCAGCGCGACCGCGTAGCAGCTGTCCCCGGTGGCCGACGTGAACTGCCCGGCGGCCAGGAACCGGAAGCTGCGGTTGGCCAGCGGCCCGTGCTGCCAGGCCGCGCGGAACCGCCCGGCGGCACGCTGCCGTGCGGCCTGGCTGACAGCGAGGGTCACGACACGTCCTCCGAACGGCCAGCAGAACCTGGCCCGGCTTTCATACGTATGCCACCGCGTTCACAAAAGGAACGCCCACGAGAAAGAAACGGGGCAAACACCCCGAATGGTTCGAGCCGGGCCCGGCCCGGGAAGTATCAGGCCCTCCGCGCGTTACACCCACCGGGAGGCCGGGCCGCCCATGGCACTCACCGGCCGCCCATCGGATTCACCGGCCCGACCACCGGACCCAGTCAAGGGAGCCACTGTGACTACGGATGCCAGCGACCGCATCAACGCCCTGCGCCAGAGCCTGGGCCGGACCGGGATCTGGTCGACGCCGCCGGAGGCTTACGGGGTGGACGGTCGTGACCTCGCGGCCGCCGTGGAAAAGCACGGCTTCGGCTCGCTGTGGCTCGGTGGCAGTCACCTGGCCGCCGACGCCTTCACCAAGCTGGTGGCGCTGCTGGACGGGTCCAGCTCGCTGATCATCGGCACCGGGATCGCCAGCATCTGGGGCCGGGAGCCGTCCGACATGCGCCAGGGTGCGGACACCCTGTCCGAGGGCTTCCCCGGGCGGTTCATCCTCGGTCTCGGCGTCAGCCACGCGCCCGCGGTGGAGGGCCTCGGCCGCTCCTACGACCGCCCGTACAGCGCCATGGAACGCTACCTGGACGAGATGGACCACCCGGCCGGGCACACCGCCAACGGCGGGGGCAAGGACGGCCCGGGACCCGACGGCCCCGGGAAGCGGGCGGTCCGGATCCTGGCCGCGCTCGGCCCCCGGATGCTGGAGCTGTCCCGCGATGAGGCCGACGGGGCGCACCCGTACTTCAGCCCGGTCGACCACACCGCGTTCGCCCGGCAGGTCCTCGGCCCGGACAAGCTGCTGATCCCCGAGCAGGCCGTGGTCCTCACCGAGGACCGGGCGGCCGCGCTGGAAGGCGCCCGCGCCTACGCCCAGCGCTACCTGCAGATGCCCAACTACGTTTCCAACCTGCGCCGCTTCGGCTTCGGTGACCCGGACACCGAGGGCTCCGGCAGCGACCGCCTGATCGACGCGATCATCCCGCACGGCCCGGCCGTCATCGCCGAACGCGTCCGCCAGCACCTGCAGGCGGGCGCGGACCACGTGCTGCTCCAGCCCCTGGGCCGGGACGGCAAATTCGCCGTCGGCGACCTCGCCCCCCTGGCCGAAGCCCTCGCCGGCATCTGACCCTGATAGCTGACCGGGCCTACCCGCCCTCACCCTCATCCTCGGCCCGGCGCGCGGCCTCGGCCAGCTTGGCGTAGTCGTAGGCGTCCTCCGGGTAGGCCCGGACGAACCGGTCCAGCCCGTCGGCGTCCGCGCCGACCAGGATGCGCCAGCGGCCGGACCGCACGCCGTCCAGGATCTCGGTGGCGGCGTCGGCCGCGCTGACCGGCGCGCTGTCCCGGAACCCCCGGCTGGCCTCGAACGCCTCCGCCTCGGGCACGCCGAACGCCATCATCGAATTGGCCACGATGTCGGTGCCGACGTGCCCCGGCATGACCACCGCCACGTGCACGTGCGGGGCGTGCACCCGCAGGTCCTCGATGAGCGCCTCGGACAGCCCCTTCACCGCGAACTTGGCCGTGGAGTACGCCGTGTGCGGCACGTTCGGGCCCAGCGTGGCCCAGAAGCCGTTGACGCTGCTGGTGTTGACCAGCACGCCCTCGGTGCTGCTGATCAGCAGCGGCAGGAACGCCCGGGCGCAGTAGTACACGCCCCAGAAGTCGACCGCGAACACCCGCTCCCACTGCTCGCGTGGATCGTTGATGAAGCTCCCGCCGCCGCCGATGCCCGCGTTGCTGAACACCAGATCCAGGTGGCCGGCCGCGTGCGCGGCCAGCACCTCGTCGCGGAACCGCAGCACCTGCGGCTCCTCGGCCACGTCACAGACGTGGCCGGTGACCGTGGTGCCCGCGGGCGCGCCCGACCGGGCCAGGGCCGCGGTCTGCTCGATCGTGCCGGGGTGCACATCGCAGGTGGCCACCGAGCAGCCCTCGGCGGCCAGCTGCCGGACCAGTTCGCGGCCCATGCCCGAGCCGCCCCCGGTCACCACCGCGGTCTTGCCCGCGAAAGATTCCATGCCTCCAGTATTGGCAGGATCACGAGGGGAAGTGGCGGCAGGTCGGCTACGCAGGTACCGGGTGGGCGGGTACGGTCGGAGCATGACGATTTCCACGCCGCCCGACGCCCCGGCGGCGCCGGCCACCGCTCCGTTCGGCCGGATGCTGACGGCGATGATCACCCCGCTGGCGCACGACGGCGCCGTCGACTACGACGGGGCCGCGCGGCTGGCGTCCTACCTGGTGGATGACATGCGCAATGACGGCCTGGTCGTCAGCGGCACCACCGGTGAGTCGCCCACCACCAGTGACGAGGAGCAGGACCGGCTGCTGCGCACGGTGGTGGAGGCGGTGGGGGACCGGGCGTCGATCGTGGCCGGGGTCGGCACCAACGACACCGCCCACACCAAGGAGCTGACCCGCCAGGCCCAGCGGGCCGGCGCGGACGGGCTGCTGGTCGTCACCCCGTACTACAACAAGCCGCCGCAGCACGCGCTGGAGGCCCACTTCCGCGCGGTGGCCGACGTCGCCGAGCTGCCGGTCATGCTGTACGACATCCCGGGCCGGACCGGGACCCCGATCGCCACCGAGACGCTGATCCGGCTGGCCGACCACGAGAACATCGTGGCCGTCAAGGACGCCAAGGAAGACGTGGCCGGCACCTCCGAGGTGCTGGCCCGCACCGACCTGGTCTACTACTGCGGCACCGACATGGTGAACCTGCCCTGGCTGTCGCTGGGCGCGGTCGGCTTCGTCAGCGTGGTCGGCCACGTGGTCGGCGACCGGCTGCACGAGATGATCGACGAGTTCGAGGCGGGTCAGGTCGGCCGGGCCCGCGAGCTGCACCTGGCCCTGCTGCCCGTGTACACCGGCCTGTTCCGCAACCAGGGCCTGGTCATGACCAAGGCCGCGCTGAACCTGCTCGGCCTGCCGGCCGGCCCGGTGCGCCAGCCGCTGGCCGACGCCACCGACGCGGAGATCCGCCGGCTGCGCGAAGACCTGGAAGCGGGCGGAATCAAGCTGCCCACCAACAGCTGACCCCACACAGAAGAAGAGCGGATTAACACACAGTGAGTCATCCCCACCCCGAGCTGCCGCCGCCCCCGCCTCTGCCCGAGGGGGGAATGCGGATCGTCGCCCTCGGTGGCCTCGGCGAAATCGGCCGGAACATGACCGTGTTCGAGTACGACGGGCGCCTGCTCGTCGTCGACTGCGGTGTCCTGTTCCCCGAGCCTGACCAGCCGGGGGTCGACCTGATCCTGCCGGACTTCCGCTACCTGGAGGAACGGTTCGGGACGATCGAGGCGGTCGTCCTGACCCACGCGCACGAGGACCACATCGGCGCCCTGCCGTACCTGCTGCGCGAGCGGGCCGACATTCCCCTGGTCGGGTCGCGCCTGACGCTGGCCCTGGTCCGCAGCAAGCTCACCGAGCACCGCATCACCCCGGTCGTGAACGAGGTCGCCGAGGGTGACCGCCAGCAGTTCGGCCCGTTCCAGCTGGAGTTCTTCTCGGTCAACCACTCGATCCCGGACGCGATGGCCGTGGCCATCCGCACCCCGGCCGGGCTGGTCCTGCACACCGGCGACTTCAAGATGGACCAGCTGCCGCTGGACCACCGGCTGACCGACATCGGCGGCTTCGCCCGCCTCGGGGCCGAGGGCATCGACCTGCTCATGGCCGACTCCACCAACGCCGAGGTGCCGGGCTTCACGGTCAGCGAGCGCCAGATCACCCCGGTCCTGGACCAGGTGTTCGCCTCGGCCGACAAGCGCGTCATCGTGGCCTGCTTCGCCAGCCACGTGCACCGGGTCCAGCAGGTCCTGGACGCCGCGGCCAAGCACGGCCGCAAGGTGGCCTTCGTGGGCCGGTCCATGGTCCGCAACATGGGCGTGGCCCGCGACCTCGGCTACCTGCAGGTGCCGGGAGGCATGCTGGTCGACATGCGTGAGGCCGAGGAGATGCGGCCGCAGGACGTGGTGCTGATCTCCACCGGCTCCCAGGGCGAGCCCATGTCGGCGCTGTCCCGGATGGCCGGCCGCGACCACCCGATCCGGATCGCCGAGGGCGACACCGTGATCCTGGCCTCCTCGCTCATCCCCGGCAACGAGACCGCGGTCTACCGGGTCATCAACGGCCTGAGCCGCCTGGGCGCCCGGGTCATCCACAAGGGTGGCTGGCTGGTGCACGTGTCCGGGCACGCCAACGCCGGTGAGCTGCTGTTCGTGCTGAACGTGACCAAGCCGGGCAACTTCATGCCCGTGCACGGCGAGTGGCGGCATCTGCGCGCCCACGCCGCCCTGGCCGCCCAGACCGGGGTGCCCGAGAACAACATCGTGATCGCCGACGACGGCGTGGTCGTGGACCTGGTCGACGGCCAGGCCCGCATCACCGGTGCCGTGCCGTGCGGCTTCGTCTACGTTGACGGGCTGTCGGTCGGCGAGGTCACCGACGAGCAGCTCAAGGACCGGCGGATCCTGGGTGAAGAGGGCTTCGTCTCGGTGATCATCGTGCTCGACTCGACCACCGGCAAGGCCGTGGCCCCGCCCGAGCTGCACGGCCGCGGCTCCGGCATCGACGAGACGTCGCTGGCCGAGGTCCGGCCCAAGATCGAGGAGGCCCTGGCCAAGGCGGCCGCCGAGGGCATCACCGACTCCTACCAGATCCAGCAGATGGTCCGCCGGGCCGTGGGCCGCTGGGTCAGCGACAACTACCGCCGCCGCCCCATGATCATCCCGCGGGTGATCGAGGTCTGACCCGCCGCTGGTGCCTGGGCCCGGCGCTAGTGCCGGGGGGCGTACATGATCACACCCACGCCCACCAGGCAGATCAGCGCGCCGATGATGTCGAACCGGTCGGGGCGGTAGCCGTCGGCTACCGCCCCCCAGGCCAGTGAGCCCGCGATGAAGATCCCGCCGTAGGCGGCGAGGATCTGGCCGAAGTGGGAGTCCGGTTGCAGCGTGGCCGCGAAGCCGTACAGGCCGAGAGCCACGATCCCGGCCCCGGCCCACACCCAGCCGCGGTGCTCGCGTACCCCCTGCCAGACCAGCCAGGCGCCGCCGATCTCCAGCAGCGCGGCCAGGATGAAGAGCGCGATCGAGCGCACAACCAGCACGCCCCGACGTTACTAGCCGCCGGGCCGGTGACCAGGCCGGGGCTCCGAACTCTAGGCGCGGGCGGCGGCCACGGTGCCGTCCGCGATCAGCGCGGCCAGCCCGGCCACCCGCGCGGCGCCGTCCGCGGCCACGTGCCGCGCGGTGAACTCCCGGATCAGCCCCAGGCGCCCCGGGTCCAGGGTGGTCAGCCCGCCGCCGGCCGCGACCCGCTGCCGCCAGCGGCCGATCACGTCATCGAGCCGGCCGCGCATGTCGTCCAGCCGCAGCGACGCCTCGGCCACCGGCCACCGGTCCAGCGACCGTCCCGCCTGCTCGGCCCGGGCCACGGCCTGGTCGAACATCCGCCGGGCAATGGCGTAGCTGGTCATGCCGGCCAGGGTCAGTCCCCAGGCGTACATTCCGGCCAGCAGCGCGCTGCCCTCGGAGGCGGGCGGGATCACGTGCGGCGTCTCCAGGTCACCACCGGCGCCGTAACTGGCGAAGATCCGGCCCCGCGCGGCCTGGCCGAGCACCCAGCCCGGCCCCACGTCGGTGACGTCCCCGCTGGCCAGCGCGTCAGCCGCGGCCCCGACCCAGGCGTGGTGGGCGTTGACCGCCCAGGCCGCCGCCGGGGCCCGCGCCGCCAGTTGCCGCTGTGCGCAGGCCACCTCGGCCAGGTTCAGCCCGGCGCCGCCGAAGCGGGTGGGCAGGGCCAGGGTCAGGTAGCCGTGGTCCCGCAGCACGGCCAGGTCGGCGGCCAGTTGCTCCGGGTCGGTCCGGTGCGGGCCGGTGAGGTCGGCGGCGCCCGGCGCGGGCCGGCCGCCCAGCCGGTCCAGCAGGCCCCCCGACAGCGGGCCGCCGGCCATTGGACTGCCGGCGACCGGGCCGGTCTCGTCGGCTGGCATCAGGCCCATGCCGCCGTCGCCTCCTTCGCCGTCACCAAGCTCACCAACTCAGCTCACCAACTCAACCTCAGCACGGCCCCGGCGCTAAAGTCAACTAAACTGGTTGGAAAACTATGAAAGAGGGCTGAGCGGCGCCCGGCCACGGTGTGCGGGGGGCTGTCAGCCGTTCAGTACGCGGACCGGGTGACCCTCGATGTAGGCGGCGATGTCGGCCACCGCGTCGTCATAGAACACCTGGTAGGTGTCGTCGGTGACGTAGCCGAGGTGCGGGGTGAGCACGGTGTTCGGCGCCGACCGGAGCGCATCGCCCAGCGGCAGCGGCTCGGTGTCGTACACGTCCAGGCCCGCCCCGGCGATCTGGCCGTCGCGCAGCGCGGCCACCAGCGCGTCGTGGTCCACGATGGGCCCGCGCGAGGTGTTGACCAGGTAGGCGGTCGGCTTCATGAGGGCGAACTCGGCCGCGCCGATGAGCCCGGTGCTGCGCGGGCTGAGCTTGTAGTGGACGCTCACCACGTCCGACCGCGCGAACAGCTGCTCCTTGCTGACCGGCTCGGCCCCGGCCTCCCGGGCCTGGTCCGGGTCGAGGTTCTGGCTCCAGGCCAGCACCTGCATGCCGAACGCCTGCCCGTACTTGGCCACCTGCCGGCCCTGGCGGCCCAGCCCGGCCACGCCCAGCCGCCGGCCGTGCAGGTCCATCCCGATCGTCCGCTGCCAGCCGCCCCGTACGCTCATCGCGGCCCCGCCCGCCCCGGCGCTCTCCCGCATCCGCCGGTCCTCGTCGGGGATGTGCCGGACCAGGGCCAGGATCAGGCCCCAGGTCAGCTCGGCGGTGGCCTCGGTCACGCCGTTGGTCCCGCACACCGTGATGGCGCGCTCGCGGGCCGCGTCCATGTCGATCGCGGCGTTGCCCATGCCCGTGGTGACCAGCAGCTTCAGATCGGGCAGCAGCGCCAGCAGGCCGGCCGGGAACGCGGTCCGCTCGCGCATGGCCACGATCACGTCGAACGGCCGCAGCGTGGCCGCCAGCAGTTCGTGCCGCGCGATGTGCTCGGTGAACACGGTGATCTCGGGCGAGCCGGGCAGGCTCTTCCAGTCCGCGTAGCCGAGTGCGACGTTCTGGTAGTCATCCAGAATCGCGATTCGCATCCCGCACTCCCAGCTCTTTTTTATTTCATCGAAGGTCGCACAGCGACCCTACTCGCCCCCGTGACTCTGGTCTCGCGCTGGCTTTGGATCGCGCGCCGGGACCGTGAGCCGGCGGCTGATACGGTCAGCCGTGGTGACCGACCGACCCCGCCCATCACCTGGAGGAGCACGCAAATGCCCTGGCTGGACGCGCTGACGACCAAGGCCCTCGACCGGGTGCGGCCCACCCGGGACGAGGCGCTCGCCGTGCTGGCCAGTGGTGACGACGACCTGCTGGACGTGGTGGCGGCCGCGTTCAAGGTCCGGCAGCGGTTCTTCGGCCGCCGGGTCAAGCTCAACTACCTGGTCAACGTCAAGAGCGGCCTGTGCCCCGAGGACTGCTTCTACTGCTCCCAGCGGCTCGGCTCCGACGCCGACGTGCTCAAGTACAGCTGGCTCAAGCCGGACGAGGTGCTGACCGCGGCCCAGGCCGGCGTGGCCGCCGGGGCCAAGCGGGTCTGCCTGGTGGCCAGCGGCCGCGGCCCGGCCGACCGGGACATCAGCCGGGTGTCGGAGATGATCGGCTCGTTCAAGGCCGAGCACCCCGACGTCGAGGTCTGCGCCTGCCTGGGGCTGCTGCGCCAGGACCAGGCCGAGCGGCTGCGCGCGGCCGGCGCCGACGCCTACAACCACAACCTGAACACCGCCGAAGCCCACTACGGCGACATCTGCACCACCCATGACTTCGCCGACCGGGTCGGCACCGTGCAGCAGGCGGCGGCGGCCGGGCTGTCCCCCTGCTCGGGGCTGATCGCGGGGATGGGGGAGAGCGACGCCGACCTGGTCGACGCGGCCTTCGCCCTGCGCGACCTGGACCCGGACTCGGTCCCGGTCAACTTCCTGATCCCGTTCGAGGGCACCCCGCTGGCCGGGGAGTGGACCCTCACCCCCCAGCGCTGCCTGCGCATCCTGGCCATGGTCCGGTTCGTCTGCCCGGACGCCGAGGTCCGGCTGGCGGGCGGCCGGGAGATCCACCTGCGCTCGCTGCAGCCGCTGGCCCTGCACATCGCCAACTCGATCTTCCTGGGCGACTACCTGACCAGCGAGGGCCAGGCGGGCCAGCAGGACCTGGAGATGATCGCCGACGCGGGCTTCACCGTGGAGGGGGCGGCCGAGCCCACCCTGCCCGAACACCGGCGCGACCTGATCAAGGTCCGCCGCCGCGGCGCAGGCACCGAGCTGCCCGCCAACACCTGAGGCCCCGACACACCGTTCGCGTCCCACGGGGCGGCCCCCGTCTTGGTTACCGTGGTCATCATGGCCACCCGTGCGCCCAAGAGTTCCTCCCGATCGCGCGGTGGGGATTCCGGCGACTTCCGGGCGGAGCCGTCCGGCCCCGCCCGGCGTAAGCCTGCGGCTGGCTCGCGCTCGGGCAGCCGGACCACGGCCAAGCCCCGGAGCACCAGCACCGGCACCAGCAGCCGGTCCCGGACCAGCACCCGGTCCAGGAGCAGCACCGCCCGCGGCCGCCGGCCCGCCCCGGCCCGCTCCCGCGACCCGGTCCTGATCCTGGTCGGCTGGGTCGGGCACGCGCTGGCCGCGGCCTGGATGGTGGTGGCCGGTTCCCTCGGCTTCGCGGCCCGCCGGGTCGGCAACAGCGCCCGTGACCTCGATCCCGACCACCGCCGGGACGGGGTGGGGCTGCTCTGGCTGGCCGTGGCCATCGTGCTGGCCGCCAGCATCTGGTGGGGCATGGACAACCTGGCCGGGCGCGCGGTGTCCTCGTTCGTGCACGGCGCCGCCGGGTCCGCGGCCTGGCTGACCCCGCTGCTGGCCGGGCTGGTGTCCTGGCGCTACCTGCGCCACCCCGAGCACAATTCCCAGGCCGGCCGCCAGATGATCGGCTGGGGGGCGCTGGTCATCGGGGTGCTGGGCCTGGTGCACATCGCCAACGGCTCGCCGTCGCCCTCCGCTGGCGCCACCGCCATGCGGCACGCGGGCGGCCTGATCGGCTACGTGGCCTCGGTCCCGCTGTCCAAGGCCCTGACCGCCT
Source organism: uncultured Actinomycetes bacterium (assembly GCA_963828445.1). Lineage (GTDB taxonomy): Bacteria > Actinomycetota > Actinomycetes > Streptosporangiales > Streptosporangiaceae > Bog-532. The sequence goes on along the minus strand of CAWHFP010000001.1, from coordinate 1,446,087 downwards.
ACGTCACCGCGCCGGTGCTGGCCCTGGTGGCCGGGTTCGGCATCCTGGTCATCACCGGCACGCCCCTGCACCGGGTCCCGGACCGGGTCGAGGAGGCCCGCGAGTTCTTCGGCCGCCGGACCCGGGTCTTCGGCGACGACGAAGACTACGACCACGAGTACGGCGAGGGTGACGAGCCCGCCGAACTCGAGAGCGGCGGCCGCCGCGTCCGCGGCCAGCTGGGCAAGGGTGGCCGCGGCGCCAAGGGCGCCATCGAGGGCGGCGACCGGGTCAAGCCCTACGACTCCCCGCTGCTCACCCCGGGCGCCAAGGCCCGCAAGAACCAGCCGCTGGACGACCCGGCGGCCGGGCTCGGCGACCCGGGCGGGCCCCCGCCCGACGCGCAGCCCGGCCCGGCCACCGACGAGGGCCTGCTGGAGGCGCTCGGCTTCCTGCCCGGGGGCTCGGGCGGGCCCGGTGGTCCCGCCCTGGCCGACCCGATCCCGGATGATGTCCCGGCCGCGTCGGCCAGCCCGGGGGTCAGCCTGGGCGGCAGCACGGCCAAGCCCGCCCCGGCCGCCCCGCCGGTGGAGCAGGAGCACTTCCGCAAGCCGGAGCAGCTCACCCTGACCGGCGCCGCCGACACCAGCTACACGCTGCCGCCCGCCGCGCTGCTGCGTCCCGGCTCGGCGCCCAAGGCCCGGACCAAGGCCAACGAGGTCATCGTGCGCGCGCTGTCCGAGGTGCTGGAGCAGTTCAACGTGGACGCCCAGGTCACCGACTTCCAGCGCGGCCCGACCGTGACCCGGTACGAGATCGAGCTCGGCCCCGCGGTCAAGGTGGAGCGGGTCACCGCGCTGAGCAAGAACATCTCCTACGCGGTCAAGAGCGCCGACGTCCGGATCATCTCCCCGATCCCGGGCAAGTCCGCGATCGGGGTGGAGATCCCGAACGTCGACAAGGAGATCGTCAGCCTGGGCGACGTGCTCAAGTCCCAGGTCGCCATCACCGACCACCACCCGATGGTGGTCGGCCTGGGCAAGGACGTCGAGGGCCACACGGTCGTGGCCAACCTGGCCAAGATGCCGCACATGCTGATCGCCGGCGCCACCGGGTCCGGTAAGTCGGTCTGTATCAACGGCCTGATCACCTCGGTGCTGACCCGGGCCACCCCGGACGAGGTGCGGATGATCCTGGTCGACCCCAAGCGGGTCGAGCTGTCGATCTACGAGGGCATCCCGCACCTGATCACCCCGATCATCACCAACCCCAAGAAGGCCGCCGAGGCCCTGGAGTGGGTGGTGGGGGAGATGGAGCGCCGCTACGACGACCTGGCCGCCTCCGGCTTCCGGCACGTGGACGACTTCAACAAGGCGGTCCGGGCCGGCAAGCTGACCGCCCCGCCCGGCAGCGAGCGCGTCTACCAGCCCTACCCGTACCTGCTGGCCATCGTGGACGAGCTGGCCGACCTGATGATGGTCGCCCCCCGCGACGTGGAAGACTCCGTGGTCCGCATCACCCAGCTGGCCCGCGCGGCCGGCATCCACCTGGTGCTGGCCACCCAGCGCCCCAGCGTCGACGTGGTCACCGGCCTGATCAAGGCCAACGTGCCGTCCCGGCTCGCGTTCGCCACCTCCAGCCTCACCGACAGCCGGGTCATCCTGGACCAGCCCGGCGCCGAGAAGCTGGTCGGCCAGGGCGACGCGCTGTTCCTGCCCATGGGGGCCAGCAAGCCGATGCGGCTGCAGAACGCCTTCGTGTCCGAGAAGGAAATCCGCGAGATCGTCGCGCACTGCAAGAAGCAGGCCGAGCCCGACTACCGCGAGGACGTCCAGGTCACGCCCGAGAAGTCCCGCGAGATCGACACCGAGATCGGCGACGACCTCGAGCTGCTGGTCCAGGCGGCCGAGCTGATTGTGAGCACCCAGTTCGGCTCGACGTCCATGCTGCAGCGCAAGCTGCGGGTCGGCTTCGCCAAGGCGGGCCGGCTGATGGACCTGCTGGAGAGCCGGGGCATCGTCGGGCCCAGCGAGGGCTCCAAGGCCCGCGACGTGCTGATCAAGCCCGAAGACCTGGGCGAGGTGCTGTCTTCCCTGCGAGGCGACTGACCTGCGGTTACGCAGCTTAACCAGTCGTTTGCTGGCCGTGTCGTTTCGGCCGCACGCGCCCGGGCACGGTAGCCTGCAGAACATCGGCCGCACGGCGGAGCCGGGGATCGGCCACCGGCGGGATGTCTACACTGGGTAGTGACTCCCTCACGTGGAGACGCCAACAGCGGCCCGATAAGCGGCCCGGTCAGAGGCACTGTGGAGGCATGGCGTGAGCATCGGTGACACGCTGGCGGAGGCACGCCGGCAGGCTGGTCTCACCGTGGCTCAGGTCAGCGACCGGACCCGGATCCGGGAAACCATCATCCGCGGCATCGAGCAGGACGACTTCTCGGCCTGCGGCGGCGACTTCTACGCCCGCGGGCACATCCGCAGCGTGGCCAGCGTGGTCGGGGTCGACCCCGCTCCGCTCATCCGCGAGTACGACGAGGCCCACGGCGCCCCCGAGGCCATCCGCGCCGCCGAGGTCTTCGAGCCGTCCACCCCGATCCGCATCAAGGAGCGGCGCTCGCTCAACTGGAGCGTGGCCATGATCCTGGCCCTGCTCGTGGTGGTCGGCTACGGCGTCTACCACTTCGTGTCCGCGGGCTCGGGCGGCTCCGGCAAGGCCGTGGCCGCCGCCCCGCCACCGGCCACCCACAGCGCCACGCCCAAGCCCTCCGCCTCCGCGTCCCCGTCGCCCACCACCAGTACTCCCGGCGACGTGGTCATCCAGCTGACCGCGGTCGAGGACTGCTGGGTGTTCCTGACCAACACGGCCGGCTCCACCATCTACAGCGGCGTGCTCCCGGCCGGCTCGACCCAGAGCTGGAAGGAAACCCAGCCCGTCAACCTCCGCCTGGGCAACCCGGCCGGTGTCGTCCTCCGGGTCAACGGCAAGAAGGCGACCCCCGACACCAACCAGCCCGTCACCCTCAGCCTCGGCCCCGCCCAGAAGGTCGAAGTCTCCGGCGCCCCCACCACCAGCACCACCGGCTCCACCAGCACCAGCAGCCCCGGCCCCACCGGCTGACCCGGCCCCTCCAGCACCACCGGCCCCAGCCCTCAGCCCCACCGCCCCCGGCTCCCGTGGTCCTGTTCATGATCCATGGCCCTCTGCCCATACTCTTATAGGGGCAATGGCACCATCGCCACTGAACGTCCCGGCCGCCTCTGACCTGTCAACGGGCCGGAGACGTCGGTAACCCCGGTAATCTGCGGGTGTGCCTTCCCGTCCTGCTGCAGATGCTCCTGACCATGCCCGGCGAACCGTCAGCCTGGTGACCCTGGGGTGTGCCCGCAACGAGGTGGACTCCGAGGAACTGGCCGCGCGGCTGGCCGCGGGCGGCTGGGAGCTGGCCGCCGAGGGCGAGGACGCCAGCGTGGTCATGGTCAACACCTGCGGGTTCATCCAGGCGGCCAAGCAGGAGTCCATCGACGAGCTGCTCGGTGCGGCCGAGTCGGGGGCCAAGGTCGCGGCCGTGGGCTGCCTGGCCGAACGGTACGGCAACGAGCTGGCCGACGCGCTGCCTGAGGCCGAGATCCTCAGCTTTGACGACTACGGGAACATCGCGTCCCGGCTGGACGGCATCCTGTCCGGCCAGCACCGGCCGGCCCACGCTCCGCGCGACCGGCGCACGCTGCTGCCGATCAGCCCCGTGGACCGGGCCGCCGGCCGGGCGCAGGCCCGGGCCAGCATCCCGGCCGACCTGCCGCCCGACGTCGCGCCCAAGTCCGGGCCGCGCACGCTGCGGCGCCGGTTGTCGCACGGCGCGGTGGCCCCGCTCAAGATCGCCTCCGGCTGTGACCGGCGCTGCTCGTTCTGCGCGATCCCGTCCTTCCGCGGCGCGTTCGTGTCCCGGCGGCCACCGGACCTGCTGACCGAGGCCGAGTGGCTGGCCAGCGAGGGCGTCAAGGAGCTGTACCTGGTCAGCGAGAACTCCACCTCCTACGGCAAGGACCTGGGCGACCTGCGGCTGCTGGAAGAGGTCCTGCCCACGCTGGCCGCCGTGCCCGGCATCGAGCGGGTCCGGGTCAGCTACCTGCAGCCCGCCGAGTTGCGGCCCGGCCTGATCGAGGTCATCGCGGGCACCCCCGGGGTGGCCCCCTACTTTGACCTGTCGTTCCAGCACGCCAGCGGGCCGGTGCTGCGGTCCATGCGGCGGTTCGGCGACCGGAAGCGCTTCCTCGAGCTGCTGGACCGCATCCGCGAGCTGGCCCCGGAGGCCGGGGTCCGGTCCAACTTCATTGTCGGCTTCCCCGGTGAGTCCGAGCATGATCTGGCGGAGCTGGAGCAGTTCCTGTCGGCCGCGCGGCTGGACGCCATCGGGGTGTTCGGCTACTCCGACGAGGACGGCACCGAAGCCGAGTCGCTGCCCGGTCACCTGGACGAGTCCGAAGTGGCCCGCCGGGTCGAAGAGGTCGCCGATCTGGCCGAGGAGCTGATGTCCCAGCGCGGCGCCGATCGCATCGGCCAGACCGTCGAGGTGCTGATCGAGGAGCCGGCCGGCGACGGACGCTACGAGGGCCGGTCCGCCCATCAGGCCCCCGAGGTCGACGGGACCACCACCGTGGAGTCCGAACACGAGCTGCGCCCGGGCCAGCTCGTCACCGCCACCGTCACCGGGTCCGACGGCGTGGACCTGACCGCCCGGGCCACCGGCCTCACCCAGCCTGCCCGCCCGTCCCGGGCGGCCGAAGATCCTGTGCGGCTCTCCACGGCCCGCTCGCTGGCGGATCGGCGTTGACCTCTCCGGGGGCGGCTCCACAGCCACCCGGACCGCCAGGCGCGGCCCAGGGGGCGCAGGGAGCCGCTGCCGGTCCCACACCGAGTACGCCCAGCGCCGCCTCCCCGGCCAGCCCAGCCGCCTCGGACACCCCAGCCTCCCCGGGCCAACCCAGCCACCGCGACGCCGGTCCGCCTGGTCAACGTGGCCAACATGCTGACCGTGGCCCGCATCGTGCTGGTCCCGCTGTTCGTGGTCTGCCTGGCCGCGGACACCACCACCTGGCGGGTGGTGGCGTTCGTGCTGTTCTGGGTGGCCTCGGCCACCGATTTCCTGGACGGCCGGCTGGCCCGCAACCGCGGCCTGGTCACCGACTTCGGCAAGATCGCCGACCCGATCGCCGACAAGGCCCTCACCGGCGCCGCGCTGATCACCTTGTCGGTCCTGGGTCACCTGTCCTGGTGGCCCACGGTGCTGATCATGGTCCGCGAGGTCGGCGTCACCGCGCTGCGCTTCGCGGTCATCCGGCGCGGCGTGATCGCGGCCAGCCGGGGCGGCAAGCTGAAGACCCTGCTGCAGATGGTGGCCATCAGCTTGTACCTATTGCCCGGCCCGTTCGGCCTGGCCCGCCCTATCGTGATGGGCGTCGCCGTGGCCGTCACCCTGGTCACCGGAGCCGACTACGTGCTCCAGGCGGCGCGGCTGCCCCGGGCCGGGGCGCCGCCCACAACGGGGCCGTAGGGAGAGCAATGACCGAGGACGCGGGGGATTCCGGCAACACGCTGGCCGCGCAGGTGATCACGATGCTGCGCACCGCCGGGCAGACGGTGGCCGCCGCCGAGTCGCTGACCGGCGGGCTGGTGGCCGCCGCGCTGACCAGCGTCCCGGGCGCGTCATGGGCCGTGCGCGGCGGGGTGGTGAGCTACGCCACCGACCTCAAGGCCTCGTTGCTGGGGGTGCCGCAGGCCCTGCTGAACGAGCACGGCGCGGTCTACCCGGGCGTGGCCTCGGCCATGGCCAACGGGGTCCGGCAGCGGCTGGGGGCCACGTTCGGCGTGGCCACCACCGGCGTGGCGGGCCCCGACCCGGCCGACGGGCAGCCGGTTGGTACCGTGCACATCGCGGTCAGCGCCGAGGACGACACGGTGGTCCGCACCCTGGCCCTTGACGGGGACCGCGACCTGATCCGTAGTCTGACCGTAGAGCGGTCGCTGGCACTCCTGCTCGGTCGCCTGCGGGAAGACATCCGCTGATTACAGCGTTACGTCAGAAGCGAAAGGGACCGTTGCGGACTCCCGGACTGGCCATCCGGACAGGTACCGTGGAGGGTAACGGTTCTGCCTCGGGAAGGAGTGCGGCGATGGTTTTGCTTCGTCACTTGCTCGGTGACGTGCTGCGTCGGCTACGCCTGCGGCAGGGTCGGACCCTGAGAGAGGTGTCAGCCTCGGCTCGGGTCTCGTTGGGCTATCTGTCTGAAGTAGAGCGGGGGCAGAAGGAAGCTTCCTCGGAGCTGCTGTCAGCAATCTGCAGCGCGCTGGGGATTCCTCTTTCACAGGTCTTCCGTGAGGTCGCGGATAACTTCGCCCTCGCTGAGCTGCAAAATGAGCCGGTGCTCGAGGCGCCACGGGAGCCCAAGCTTCCCGCGGGCCACGAGGTCACCATCGGCTCGGTGCGGACCGCGAGTTTCAGCACAGAGGATCTGACCTCCGACCCAGCTGGCGAGTTCGCGCGCGTCGAGTCCCTCGACCACGAAGTAACCGACATGGTTCCGGTGTAAGCCACCCGGGCCTTTCACATACCCGCAGAACGGCGGGCGCGGAGATCCGCGCTCGCCGTTCCTATTTGCCCGAAAAGCCGGTTTGCCCACGCCGCGGCTGGGACCGCGGCGGGGGGACGACGTCAGGTGGCGGAGAGCCAGGCCTTGGGGTCGTCGGTGAGCACGCGTATGCTGCTGGGCAGCTCACCGGAGACGATGTGGCCCAGGGTCACCTCTTCGAGGATGGCCCGCTCGTTGGCCCGCAGCGCGATCCACACCTGCTGCAGCGGCTCGGCCGCCCCCGGGTACTCGATGTTCTCCGGCCGCTCGCCGCGCACGCCGAGCAGCGGCCCGTCGATGGCCCGGATGATGTCGGCCAGCGAGATCTCGGCCGCCGGCCGGGCCAGCCAGAAGCCACCCTCCGGGCCGCGCTGGCTGCGAATGAGCCCGGCCCGCCGCAGCTGGGTCAAGATGGTCTCGAGGAACTTGCCGGGAATCTGCTGCGCACGCGCGATCCGGTCGGCGGTGACGTGGCTGTCGGTGGCCGAGGCGAGTTCGATGGCTGCGCGCAACGCATAGTCCGCGCGGGCTGAAAGCCGCATGACCAGCATTATGCAACCTCAACCGCCTTTCTCTTGCATTGGCGCGCGAAAGGGCTGCTCAGCAGTTGCGCGGCAAGCTGGCGGCCGGCCCGCCGGTCAGGGGACAATTGGGGTCACCGAGCGGGGGAATCTGGATGGAGGGCGAGCTGGTGACCGATCCGGGACAGCCACCGGTACCAGAGGGGGAGTTGCGCGTCTCCGACTCCGAGCGGGACGCCACGCTGACCGTGCTGAGCCAGCAGGCCGCGGCGGGCCGGCTGACCCTGGACGAGCTGGAGGAACGGGCCGGCCTGGCCCTGACCGCCAAGACGCGCGCCGACCTGGCCACCGTGACCCGCGACCTGCCCGCCGAAGCCGCGGCGGCCCCGGACCGGCGCAAGACCCCGGTCCGCTGGTTCGTGGCCATCATGGGCGGCTCGCACCGGCGCGGCCGCTTCCGGGCCGCCTCGGTGGTCAACGGCCTGGCCATCATGGGCGGCGACGAGATCGACCTGCGCGACGCCGAGATCGACAGCGACGGCCTGACCCTGAACCTGTACGCGCTGATGGGCGGCTCCACCATCTACCTGCCCGACACCGTGGACGTCGAGGTCGGCGGATTCTCGATCATGGGCGGCACCGAGGAGCGCGGCCCGAATTCGCGGCCGCGCCCGGGCGCTCCGCTGGTCCGCATCAACAGCTACTGCCTGATGGGCGGCAACACGATCTGGCGGCTGCCGCCGGAGGCCCGCGGGCTGGGGCTCAAGCAGAGCCGCGGCCTGGCCAAGCAGGCCGAACGAGGCGAGCTCCCGGCCGCCCGCTGACCACGCCCGCACGCTAACCACGCCCGCACGCTGACCGCGTCCGGCCACCGGCCGTCTGCTCGCTACGCTCGTGGGCTATGGCCACGACTCCCGGGCACATCGGCGACGACGACATCAACCGGCTGGTCGCGGTGTGGACCGACTACGTCCACGACCGCCCCAGCAAGGACAAGAACCCCGAAGGCGAGACCCAGGTCGCCCTGCTGGTCGCCATCGCCCGGCGGCTCACCATCATCAGCAACACCCTGGCCGACCTGCGCGACCAGCAAACCCCTCCGGCCTGAGCCGCAACCGCCAGGCCGGAGGGGTGTCGCTTCCGGTCAGGCCGGGATCAGCCCCAGGACCTCGGCCGCGGCCTGGGCGTTGACCCGGGCCGCGCCCCAGGTGGCCAGGTAGGCGCCGTACGTGCCCGCGGGCGGCCGCCACTCGGGCAGGCCCATCTCGACCAGCACCGCGTCCGGGCGCTCGGCCAGCACCGAGGTGACCAGGTCCTGGGTGGCCGGGCTGCGGTGCGCGTCCCGGACCACCAGCACCAGCGACCGGCCCGCGGCGGCGGCCACGATGTCGGCCGCGGTGGCCTCCTCGGCCGGTTCCTCGCCCTCCTCCAGCGGGATCGGCACCGGGGCCACGTGGTCCTCGGCGCCGGCCACCGCGACGGCCAGGGGAGCGGCCGCGATCCGGCGGACCGGCGCCCACGGTGCCAGCCCCCAGGCGGCCCGGCCGACCGCCACGTTGCCGCGGGGCTCGACTTCCACGATGACCGGGTCGGTGAGGACGGGCCGGTCGCCGCTCAACTGCACGGCTCGCCGGGCCGCCTGCAGCCCGATCTGGCTCCCGTTCGCCTTCCCGTGCCCGCCCTGCCCGTTGCGCCGCCCTGCCCGCTTGCCCGCCCTGCCCGTTCCCGCCCTGGCCGTTGGCGGGCGGCCCGCTCGCGGCCTGGGCCGACCGCGCCGACCGGGCCTCGCGGGAGGCGGCCAGCCAGGTCCGCAGCCGGGCCACCCGGTCGGCCGCGTCCTCCAGCCGGTCGGCGGGCAGCCGCCCCGCGCGCACCGCCTCGGACAGCGCGGCCACGATCGCGCGGTAGACCTCCTCGCTGGTGTCCCGGCCCAGGCAGAGCAGGTCGACCCCGGCGATGATGGCCATCACCGCGGCCTCGGCGATGCCGTACCGGCGGCTGACCGCCCGCATCTCCAGCGCGTCGGAGATGATGACCCCGGAGAAGCCCAGCTCGCCGCGGAGCAGCCCGGTCATGGCGGCCGGCGACAGGCTGGCCGGCAGGTCGCCGGTCAGCTCGGGCAGCCGCAGGTGGCCCGGCATGATCGCCGCGGCCCCGGCCGCGATCGCGGCCTGGAACGGCGGCAGGTCGCGGCGCCAGACCTCGGCCAGGTCGCCGCTGATCGAGGCGACCACCTCGTGGGTGTCGGACCGGGTACTGCCGTGCCCCGGGAAGTGCTTGGCCGTGGCGGCCACCCCGGCGGCCTGCAGGCCCAGCACGGCCGCGGCCGCGTGCCGGGACACCAGGGCCGGGTCGGACCCGAACGACCGGGTGCCGATGGCCGGGTTCTCCGCCTCGTCCAGCACGTCCACGCACGGGGCCAGGTCGACGTTGATGCCCAGCGTGGCCAGGTCGGTGCCGATGGCCCGGTGCACGCGCTCGGTCAGCTCAGGGTCGTCGATCGCGCCCAGCGCGGCGTTGCCCGGGTACAGGCTGCCGCTCCAGTACGTGACCCGGGTGACGTCCCCGCCTTCCTCGTCGATGGCGATGACCGGTTCGTCGGTGGAGCCGCGCAACGCCGACGTCAGCAGTGATATTTGCTCCGGATCGCTGACATTCGGTCCGAACAGGGTCACCCCGGCCAGACCGGACTCGAGCGCGGACAGGATCCAGCGCGGGGGAGTGTGCCCCGGAAAGGGCGGGATGAGAACGGCGTCGGCCAGGCGGCCCAGCTCGCGGTCGCGGATCATCCCTTCACCGCCCCGGCGACCAGGCCGCCGACCATGCGGCGCTGCACGATCAGGAAGAAGACCACGACCGGGATCGTGTACAGCGTTGACGCGGCCATGATGCCTCCCCAGTCCGCCGTGCCGCGCCCGAAGAAGTACTGCACGTAGATGGGCAGCGTGTACTTGCCCTGGTCGGTGCCGAGGAACGTGAGCGCGAAGATGAATTCATTCCAGGCCGTGATGAAGGAGAAGATGCTGGTGGCGACCAGCCCCGGTGCGACCAGCGGGAACAGGATCCGCCAGAACACCCGGATCGGGCCGGCGCCGTCGATGGACGCCGCCTCCTCCAGGTCCTTCGGTACCGCGGCCACGAAGTTGCGCAGCAGCCAGACCGACAGTCGGCAGCGCCTGGGCCGAGTAGATCAGGATCAGCCCGCCCAGGTTGTCCAGCAGGCCGAGGCCGCGGAAGTCGATGAACAACGGGATGACCATGGCCTGCGCGGGCAGCATCTGCACGATCAGCAGCATGATCAGAAACGTGGCCCGGAACCGGAACCGGAAGCGGGCCACCGCCACCGCCGCCAGCAGCGACACCAGCGAGGCCAGCACCACGGTCACCACCGTGACCAGCAGGCTGTTGCGGAAGAACACCCAGAACGAGATGCCCAGCCCGGCCGCGTGGCCGTTCATCACGTTGGAGAAGTTGTGCAGCGTGGGGTGCAGCGGCACCGGGTGCGGGGTGAGGGAGAACAGCTCGCCGGCCGGCTTGAACGCGGTCGAGACCATCCAGAAGATCGGGAACAGCGTGACCAGGGCGACGATCACGCCCAGGCTGTTCAGCGCGGCCTTTTTGGTGCTGCGGGAGGTGCGCCGGCGCGAATGGGCACGGGATCGCCCGAAGGCCTGGGGCAGTGCGGTCAATTGATCGCTCCCTGGCGGACGGAGGCACGGACGTAGCCGACCGTGATGATGAGCAGGATGATGGTGAGGATGAGCGCGAACGCGGCCCCCAGCCCGTAGGCGGGCGGCATGGTGAACGCCTTGTCGTACAGGTAGAGGGACAGGTTGTACTCGTCCCGGTTCCCCAGCTCACCGGTGATCAGGTAGGTCTGGGTGAAGATGCCGAAGTCCCAGATGACCGAGAGCAGCAGCAGCACCAGGAAGATCGGCTTCATCAGCGGGTAGGTGACCTGGCGGAACGAGCGCCAGGGGCTGGCCCCGTCCACCCTGGCCGCCTCCAGCAGCTCGGCCGGGATGGTCTTCAGGCCGGCCAGCACGGTGGTGGCGATGAACGGGAAGCCCATCCACACCACCACGAACGTCAGCACGGTGTAGGCGGGCAGGGCCCCGCCGGTCGTCCAGTTGAAACCGGCCCAGTGGGCGCCCCCGCCCAGCCAGCTGGGCAGCTTGCTCAGGGCCCAGTCGACGATCCCGCCGTCCGGGCTGAACAGCCAGTAGAACACCACCGAGGCGCTGGTCACCGGGGTGGCCCAGGCCAGCAGGGTGGCGCAGCTCACGAACGTGGCCATCTTCCGGCCCAGGTGGTTCATGAGCACCCCGACCAGCGTGCCGACCAGCAGGGTCAGCACGACCACCACGGCCGCGGAGACCACCGTGATGCGCAGGGCCAGCCAGAACTCAGGGTCGCTCAGGGTGGCGCTGAAGTTGGCCAGGCCCACCCACTGCGTGGGCAGGGTGCCGGACAGCTGGCCCAGCCCGAAGTTCTGGAACGACAGCAGCGCCAGCTGGATGGTCGGCCAGACCAGCACCAGCCCGATGCCGGCCAGCGCGGGCAGCAGCAGCAGGTAGGGGGCCAGCTTGTGGCGGCGGATGAACATGCTGGCCCGGACCCGCCTGTCCGGGTGAGCCCACTGCGGTGGTGCTGACCGGGCCCCGGCGGCCGGGGGGGTTGGCCGCCGGGGCCCGGAGTCTTCCGGGCCGAGGACCGGCGGCGCGGTCGCCCGCGCCGCCAGCCTCTTGTCCACGGTGTCAGCCATAGGCCTGCTCAGCTCGACTTGCCCGTGTTGAGCACGTTCTGCATCTGCGTGTTGGCCTTACTGACGGTCGAGCTGAAGTTGGCCCCCTGCATGAGCGCCTTCATCATCGTGGGGATGATCTGATCGGTCTGGTCGACCGTGGCCCAGTTCTTCGCGTTCAGCGGCGAGATCTGGGTCACCGTGGCCGCCTTGGCGAACCCGGACATGATCTGGCTGCCCGAGTACGCGCCGCCCTTGAGCTGCGACGTGTACGGCGGGAAGAAGCCCTGCAGGTTGGCGAACGAGGTGGCGTTGGACGTGCTGTCCATCGTCTTGATCAGGTCCCAGTCCGCGGTCTTGTTCTTGCTGGAGCCCCAGACGGCCAGGTCGGAGCCGCCCGCGAAGGCCGGCGCCGGGTTGGGGCCGTTCTGGCTGGGGATCGGGAACGAAGCCCAGTCCGACTTGTACTTGGTGCTGACCTGGGTGAGCGAAGCCTGGGCCCACGGGCCGTCGATGTACATGTCCAGCTTGCCGAGGGCGAAGTCCTCGTCGGTGCCACCGGAGGTGGCGCCCGGGCTGCCCAGCTCGGTCTGGCCGATGTACTTGGACGGCGAGACCTTGTCGGTCAGGTACAGGTCGGCGTAGGCCTTGATGCCGGCCTCAGCCTGCGGGGTGGTCAGGTCGGCGGTCCACTTGCCGCCCTTCTCCGTGGCCACCTGGCCGCCCGCGCCCCAGATGAAGCTGACGATGGCGTTGGTGTAGTCGCTCGGCGCGCCCAGGCCGTACGTGCCGGGGAACTTCTGCTGCAGCTTCTTGGCGTCGCTGACCAGGTCATTCCAGGTGGTCGGGGGAGCGGAGATTCCGGCCGCCTTGAACTGGTCGGTGCGGTACCAGATGCCTCGCACGCCACCGAACCACGGCACGCCGTAGACCGCGCCGTTCTGCGTGTCGTTGGCCAGCATGCCCGGCACCAGGTCAGACTTGTTGGACCAGGAATTGACCTCGCTGCTGATGTTGGCCAGCATGCCGAGGGAAGCGTTGGTGGGCGTCTCGGTGTTGCCGATCTCGGTGACGTCGGGTGCGTTCTTGCCACTCGACAGGGCGTTGGTGAACTCGGTGGTCGCATTGGTCCACGGGACCCAGACCACCTTCACCTTGGTTTTGGCATAGGCGGGATAGTCCTTGTGGAACTGCGACACCACCCCGTTCATCCAGGTGACCTGGGATGGAACGGAGGCGCCCATGCGCCAGACGGTTAGGGTGGAGGGCGCGGCGGACGATCCAGACGACGAGCCCGAACCGGAACTGGAGCCGGAGCCGCTGCTGCAGCCCGCAACCGCCAGCGCCGCGGCCGCGCCCAGCGCAACCGCGCCGAGCCCAGGCCGGGCGAACATTTTCATAGGTCTCACTGCTGGCTCTCCTTCCCCCCGGGGGGGACGCTGTAGGAGTAGGGGAGACACGGCCGTTTGAAGAAAACTAATCGGAAACTTTCCTATAAGATAGACCCGTTGCCGGATTGAAACACAAGACCCAACGGCAAAATGGCCAGGGGAACAGGAGAGGGACCGCCATGGAGCGCCGACCGGGCACACCCAGTCTGCTGCGGGAACTGAACGACCGGGCAGCTCTCGATCTGCTGCTTCCTGGCACGCCGCTGACCCGGACTCAGATCAGCGAGCAGACCCGGGTGTCCAAGGTGACCGTGGCCCAGATGCTGACCCGGCTCGAGGAGCGCGGCCTGGTCACCGTGGTCGGCCAGCAGGAGGGTGGCCGCGGCCCGAACGCCGCGCTCTATTCGGTCGTCCCCTCCAGCGCCTACGTGGCCGGCCTTTACGTGGAGATGGACCTGGTCACCGCCGGGGTCGCCGACGTCACCGGCCGGATCGTGGCCGAGGTCAGCGTCAACCCCAACGACGCCGCCAACCCGGTCGAGCTGGTCCGCGGGGCGGTGGACCGGGCCTGCCGCACGGCCGGAGTCGAGATGAGCCGCCTGAACGCGCTGGTCATCGGCAGCCCCGGCGTGGTCAACCCGCAGACCGGTGATCCCCAGCTGGCCATCAACCTGCCGGACTGGCACGAGGGCGTGCTCGACTCGCTGCGCGGCGCCCTGCACCGCCCGGTCATCATCGAGAACGACGTCAACCTGGCCGCGCTGGCCGAGCGCTCGGTCGGCGCCGCTCGCGAGGGCGACTTCGTGCTGGTCTGGATGGGCGTGGGCCTGGGCATGGCCGCGTTCCTGGGCGGCAAGCTGCACCGTGGCGCCGCGGGCGCGGCCGGGGAGATCGGCTACCTGCCCGTCCCCGGCGCCCCGCTCCAGGAGGACGTGCGCCACCCGGCCAGCGGCGGCCTGCAGTCCCTGGTCGGCGCCAACGTGGTGCGCATGCTGGCCGGGGTGTTCGGCTTCGGGGCCCTCACCGCCGAGGAGGCGGTCCGGGCCGCGGTCAAGGCCGCGTCCGGCCCCGCCTCCAACGGTTCGGGGGCCACGGTGGCCCGGGCCGAAGAATTCCTGGGCGAGGTGGCGCGCCGGGTCGCGCTCGGGGTGGCCTCGATCTCCGTGGTCCTGGACCCGGGCCTGGTCGTGCTGGGCGGCACCGTCGGCCTGGCCGGCGGCGCCGCCCTGGCCGACCGGGTCGCCGCCGAGGTCTGCCGCATCTTCCCGGCCAGCCCCCGGGTCGTGCCCACCGGCGTCACCGGCGCGCCCGTACTGCGCGGCGCCATGCTGGCCGCCGTCGACCAGGCCCGCTCCGACCTGCTCGACTCGGTCTAGCCCCGCGCCGGTGGCCCCGGCCCCACTCCCGGCCCCGGCCAGCTCGGGATAGAGCTGCGGCGACGCGGCCTTCATCGAGCGCAGCATCATCCGCATGGTGGCCACCCGCTGGCCGCCGGCCTCGGCCCAGCTGTCGAACCACAGGACTTCGGTCTTCGGGGTCTGGCTGAGCGCGACGATCTCCCCGGCCACGTCGTAGGCCTGGTTGAGCCGCACCGGCCCGCCGGAGAACCGGATCTCGATCGCGCCGAACAGCCCGACCCGCTGGCCCATCTTCTCCTTGACCGGGGTCAGGATCTCGCCGTAGAGCAGGTTGACCACGGTGGACGGGGCCGCGATCGGCCCGCCCCACGGGGAGTCCGACGAGTACCAGGGCAGCGGCTCGGTCATCCGCTCCAGCACCTCGCGCTGGCGATCGGCGTCCGGGTTCAGCCGCAGCGGGCCCAGGGCCTCGCCCGGCCGGAACGCGGCCAGGATCCGCAGCGACTCCGGGTCGGCCGGCCGCAGGTCCCGCGCGAACACCGCCGAGGGCCGCCCGGGATCGCCCACCGACGCGGTGCCGTCGGCCACCAGCGTCCCGTCCGGCTCGTTCATGCGCACCGCGATCTGGGTGTCCCGGGGCTGGCCCGGCCGCTCGGCCCGGGCCTGGACCGGCTCCCCGTCGGTGGTGGCCGACCGGAAGTACAGCGACAGGCTGCCGGTCTCGAACCACGACGGCCCGAACGCCTCCACCAGCAGCGGCACGAACTGGTCCATGTGCACGCTCCCGGCCACCGTGCCGCCGCGGAAGCCGAGCTTGCTGGCCACCTCGTTGTTGTGGATGCTGCCCGGCAGTTCCCGGTACCGGTTGTGCGGCCGCCGCACCGGCCCGGTCAGCGCGTCCTCCGGCATGTCCCGCCACCTCTTCCCGGCTAATTCCAGAAGCTAATTCCAGAATAATCCTCAAGCCGGATACAAGCACCACCCCGCCGCCCCGTCAACCGTCGTCGCGCTCCGCATTCAGGCATGTTACCTATGTAAACATATTAAAACGGTCGGAAATATTGCATTTAGGTCCAGGGCTTGTCATCATCGCGGCATGAACTCCGGTGGCTTCCCAGTGCGGCGGACGGTGCGATTCGCGGTGCGACGGCACGTTGACCTTGGCCGGGTCGCCAGCGCGCTGTGTCCCTGACGGCTCCCGTCCGGACCTCGCCCACCCCACCGACCCAAGGGACCCCAGCATGAGCACCTCAGCCGAAACCACCCAGCCCGCCACCAGCGGCACCCCGCTCTACAAGCGCCGCCGCCGGCGGATCTACGCCATCATCGCCGCCGCGGTCGTGGTCATCGTCGGGCTGTCGGTCGGCTTGTCGGTCGGCCTCGGCGGTTCCGCCGGGCCGCTGCCCAACTTCGTGATCTCGCTGTCCACCGGGACGGTGGCCAACTCCGACAGCATCATCGTCAGCGACCCGTCGCTCAAGAAGACGATCCCAGCCCACGTCAAGTGGGTGCCGTTCACGGCCGGGGTCACCGCCGTGGCCGAGATGAAGAGCGGCTCGCTGCAGTCGATCAGCGGCGTCGGCAACCCGCCCGCGGTGGGTGCGATCGGCACCGGCACCGGCATCGACATCGTGATCGCCCAGAGCTTCGACTCCGACGAACTGCTCGTCCCCAAGTCCGTCACCCAGCCCAGCCAGCTGGCCGGGAAGTCCGTGGCCGTGCTGGTCGGCTCCTCCGAAGACTACGAGCTGGAGGGCTGGCTCCAGCTGGAGGGCCTGACCGGCAAGGTCAAGCTGGTCAGCGTGGCCAGCGAGCAGGCCGCGGCCGCCGCCTACCTGTCCGGCGCGGTCGACGCCGCCTACGTGTACGGCGGGTACGCCGCGTCGGTCACGGCCAAGGGCGGCCACGCGCTGACCGACGCCGAGAAGATCGCCAAGCTCGGCGTGCCCGGCATCGACGCGGTGGCGGTGTCCGACACCCTGGTCAAGAGCCACCCGGACCTGGTCCAGAAGTACGTGTGCGCCGAGGTCCAGGCGACCAGGGACCTGACCGGATCGCAGTCGGCCAAGTACCTGACCCAGGCGGCCGGGGTGCAGGGCGTGCCCGCCAGCCAGATCCAGTCGGCCACCAAGGCCTACCCGTTCATCCCGCTCAGCCAGCAGCTGTACTGGCTCGGCTCCAAGGCCGGCGACACCAGCAGCCCGATCGTCAAGGCCTACGCGCAGACCGGCCAGTTCCTGGTCAAGCAGGGCCGGCTGACCTCGGCGCCGACCGCGGCCCAGATCGCCACCCACATCGACCCCACGTTCGTGAAGAAGGCGCTGTCCGGTGGCTGCTGACCCCGCGCCCACGGCCAGCCCCAGCCGCAACGGCACCGCCACCCAGGTCACCGGGGCCGAGGTCCGCGTCCAGTCCATCGGCAAGACCTTCCGCCGCCGGGGCCGCCGGACCGTGGCCCTGTCCGGGATCGACCTGGAAGTCCACGCGGGCGAGTTCGTCTGCCTGCTCGGGCCGTCCGGCTGCGGCAAGTCCACCCTGCTGCGCATCGTGGCCGGAGCCCTCGACGCCGACGAGGGCCAGGTCACGGTGGGCGGCGAGCCGGTCAGCGGCCCGTCGCCGGACCGGGGCATGCTGTTCCAGACCCCGCTCCTGTTCCCCTGGCTCACCACCCGCAAGAACGTCCTGTTCGGGCCGAAAGCCCAGCGGTCGCGGGGCCTGCACGAGCGCGACGACCCGGAACTCGACGCCGATGCCGACACGATCCTGGACACGGTCGGGCTGGGGCAGTTCGGCGACGCGTTCCCGCACGAGCTGTCCGGCGGCATGCGGCACCGGGCCGCCTTCGCCCGCGCCCTGATGACCCGGCCATCGCTGCTGCTGATGGACGAGCCGTTCGGCGCCCTGGACGCCATCACCCGGCTGCGGATGCACGAGTTCCTGCTCGGCATCTGGCGTCAGTACCGGATGACGATCATCTTCGTCACCCACGACATCGAAGAGTCGGTGCTGCTGGCCGACCGGGTGGCGGTGATGGGCGGTAAGCCCCCCACCATCAGCGAGATCATCGGCGTCCCGCTGGAACGGCCGCGGGACGCCGACGACCTCGACACCACCGAATTCCTGAGCATCAAGCGCCAGATCCGCGCCTCGCTCGCGCTCTGAACCAGGAGGAGACCAGCGATGACCACCTGGCCAACGGTCGCCCCCGAGGCACCCACGTCGTCCGGCCCGGCCACCCTCGGCCCGGACGCCCAGTTCGATCTGGCTCAGCACCGGGCCGGGATCCGGCGGGCCCGGCTGCGCCGCATCGGGCTCGGCGCGGTCGGCCTGGTCGTGGTGCTGGCCCTGTGGGAACTGATCGCGGTCCTGCTCAACGACCCCGTGGCCCTGCCCACGGTCAGCGCGACCGCCAGCGCGTTCGGGCACTACCTGACCCACCCGTATCCGTCCCAGAGCAAGACCCTGCCCGGGGACCTGGGCATCAGCCTGCAGCGGATCCTGATCGGCTTCGCCATCGGCACCGTGATCGGCGTGGCCATCGGCGCGGCCATGTCGGCCAACCAGGTCATCCGCCAGCTGATCGACCCGGTGATCGAGGTGATCCGGCCGCTGCCGCCGCTGGCCTTCATCCCGCTGTTCATCGTGTGGTTCGGCATCGGCGAACTGCCCAAGGAGGTGCTGCTGGTCTTCGGCACCGTGCCGATCATGACCGTGGCCACCGTGGCCGCGCTCAAGGAGGTGCCCGACGACCTGCGGCTGTGCGCTCGCACCCTGGGCGCGTCCCGCGGCTACACCCTGGTCCACGTGCAGATCCCGGCCGCCCTGCCCGGCATCGTGACCGGCATGCGGTTCGCCATGGCCGGCGCCTGGACCTCGATCGTGGCCGCCGAGATGCTGGCCGCCACCAGCGGCGTCGGCTATCTGATCAGCCAGGCCGGCAACTACCTGAACACCAGTCTGGTCTTCGCCGGCATCATCACCATCGCCATCACCGGCCTGATCCTGGACGCCTGCCTGCGCGGCCTGCTGCTCCTGGTCGACCCCAGCCGCCGCTCCTAGCCGCCCGCCGCCCGGTCCGGGGTCCGGGCCGCGGCCCGGGTGAACCGGCCACCCCACTCGCGCAGCTGTTCCACCAGCTCGGGCGGTGACACCGCCGAAAACTCCGCCCCCATCAGCCCCAGTCCCATCAGCGTCCACTCCAGCGCGTCGGTGCTCATCCGGATCCGGCACCGGGCCGGGCCGTCCGGCTCGACCGTGACCCAGCGCCCGATCCGCGCCCGGACCTGGTCGGCGGGCGCTTCGGCCAGCACCTCCACCTCGTGGACCGACCACAGCGTGCCGATGCCGGCCCGGACGAAGGCGGCCGCGTCCTCGGCGGGCAGCTCGCGGGGCCGGAACCGGGCCCCGGTGCCGCGCGGCTCGGCCAGCCGGTCCAGCCGGAAGCTGCGCCAGTCCTGCCGGTCCAGGTCGTACCCGACCAGGTACCAGCGGCGCCCCAGCGACACCAGCCGGTGCGGCTCCACGTGCCGGGCGCTCTGCGCGCCGCTGGCCGCCACGTACCCGAACCGCATTCGTTCGGCATCCCGGCAGGCCAGCGCGATCGTGGTCAGGGCGCCCGGATCCAGGCTCGGCCGCGCGCCGCTGCCCCAGCTGGCGGGCACGGTCATCGCGGTCAGGGCCTCCACCCGGCGCCGCAGCCGTCCCGGCATGACCTGGACCACCTTGGCCAGCGCCCGCACCGAGGCCTCGGCGATGCCCTCGGCCGAGCCCTGCGCCGCCGCCTGCAGCCCGACCGCCAGGGCCACCGCCTCCTCGTCGTCCACCACCAGCGGCGGCAGCGCCGCTCCCGCCGCCAGCTGGTAGCCCCCCTCGACGCCGCGCTGGGCCTCGACCGGGTAACCGAGCTCGCGCAGCCGGTCGATGTCCCGCCGCAGCGTGCGCGCGGACACGCCCAGCCGGCCGGCCAGCTCGGTGCCGGGCCAGTACCGCCGGGCCTGCAGCAGCGAGAGCAGCCGGAGCGTGCGCGTGCTGGTGTTGGCCATGTCTTCATGATGCCGCGAATTGAGGCCAGGAACTGACCGCAATGCTGTTTAGCCTGGTCTTATGAGCGATCAGATTATTTCGAAGGTCACACCGCTGAGTTCCCCGTCTTCCCCGGCGTCCCCGGACCCCGAGCGCGAAGATCTGCTCTCCGAATTGGGCCAGTCAAGGTACTTTCTGCGCCACACCGCCCGTGACCTGACCGACGAGCAGGCCCGCCGCCGGACCACGGTCAGCGAGCTGACCATCGGCGGCCTGATCAAGCACGTGACCGCCACCGAGGCCCACTGGGCCGAATTCATCGTCAACGGCCCGTCGCCCGCCGACGACTTCTCGGCCATGACCGAGGCCGACTTCGCCCGCCGCGCCGACGAATTCCGGCTGCTGCCCGGCGAAACCCTGGCCGGCGTGCTCGGCCGCTACGCCGAGGTGGCCGCCCGCACCGACGACCTGGTCCGCACGCTGCCCGACCTGAACGCCTCCCACCCGCTGCCCGAGGCCCCGTGGTACCCGCCGGGCGCCCGCTACACGGCCCGCCGGGTGCTGATCCACATCGTGGCCGAGACCACCCACCACGCGGGCCACGCCGACATCATCCGCGAGTCCCTGGACGGCGCCAAGTCCATGGCCTGACCGGACGGCTGTGATACCACCGGGCCATGCCGCCGAACCAGCCCTGGCACGACGTCCACCCGGCCCTGTTCCCTGATCCGTACGTGTTCGTGAGCGCGAACGGGGTGCCGCCGGGGGCCACCCCGTTCGCGGTCATCGCCGAAGACGAGGGCACCACCCTGGTGCTGACCCGCGACCAGGCCGACCGGTTCGGCCTGGCCTACGGCTACCTGGCCGCCCGCATCACCCTCACCATCGGCTCCGATCTGGCCGCGGTGGGCCTGACCGCCGAAGTCAGCCGGGTGCTGGCCGCCGCCGGGATCAGCTGCAACGTGATCGCCGGCCTCCACCACGATCACCTGTTCGTCGACGCCGCTCGCGGTTCCGAGGCCCTCCGCCTGCTGCAACAGCTGTAGCGCCGGGTCAGCCGCCCTGGCCGGGCGGGGCCCGGTCCAGCGGCCCCCCGGTCCAGTGGCTCCCGGCTCAGCGGCTCCCCGGTCCAGCGGCCGGGCCCGGCCGCGGTCGCGCAGCCCTCCCGCCCCGGGACCACCCGTCGGCCCGGGCCGTCAGCGCCCCGGCCGCCGGTCAGCCGCGCAGCCGCAACCCGCGCGGCGTCGGCCGGAACCCGGCCTCCTCCAAGGCGGTCGCCAGCGGTGAGTCGTAGATACCGTCGCCGTCGGCGCGCTCCACGGTCAGCCGGCCGAGCGCCCCGGCCCGCACCGCGTCGGCCAGCGCCGCGCACACCGGGCGCAACTGGTCCAGGTCGTCGGTCCAGGACAGCAGGGTCCGGCCGCCCCGCTCGACGTACAGGACGAGTTCCCCGTCGGCCAGGATGACCAGGGCGCCCGCCTTGCGGCCGGGACGGTGCCCGCCCGGGGTCTCATCCGGCCGCTCCGGCCACGGCAGCGACGCCCCGTAGGCGTTGGCCGGGTCGGCCGCGGCCAGCACGATCACCTGCCCGGGCTGCCGGTCCGCCGGGTCGTCCTCCGGCTCCGGCACCGGGTCGCCGTCCCGCTGGTACTCCCACAGATCGGTGAAGGCCCCGTCGCCGCCGGAAGCCTGGCCGCGGTAGCGCACCGGCCCGCCGCTCAGCGCGGTGGCCAGCGGGTCCGGTGACGCCGACGGCGGCTGAGCCAGCGCGCGCATCCGGTCGACCGCCCCGGGGATGGCGAATTGGGCCGCGCCCAGACCTTCGACAAAATAACCGCGCCGGGTCCGGCCCGCGTCCTCCATGGCCCGCAGCACGGGGTACACGGTGGAGAAGCCGCCCGGGATCCGCTCGGCGGCCACCGCGCCTTTGGTCAAGATGCCGTACCGGTCCAGCAGCGACTGGGCCAGCGCGTGCGCCCGCAGCGTCGCGTCGGTGCCGCCCGGGGGCAGCAGGGACCAGCGGCCGCTGACGTTGGGCGGGCCGGTGCGCGACGGCATGGCCGGGCGCCCGTAGGTGCTCCGTCGCCCCGGCCGCGGCCTGCGCGTCCGCAAGGTTCCGGCCGCCGGGCTGGTGCGCCGCGGGCCGCCACTGCCGAGCACCGTCCGCAGCGGGCCCAAGGTGTCGTTGGTCAGCAGCCCGGCCCAGGTCAGGTCCCAGATCGCGGTGGCCACGTCGTTGTCGGCCGGGGCCTTGGGCTGGCCCGGCTCGCCCGCCAGCCGGGCGCTGACCCGCTCGTGCAGCATGCGGAAGAACACCGCCCCGCCGTCGGCCAGCGCGTCCAGCACCGCCTCGTGGATCGGGGTCATGGTGATCTCGGCCGGCTCGGGGAACAGCAGCGGCGCCGATTCGGCCGAGGCCAGCACCAGCCAGCCGTCCCCGCCCGGAAGGCCGCCCGCGCCGGTCCACAGCACCTCACCCGCCGCGGTCAGCTCGTCCAGCATGGTGGGGGAGTAGTCCGGGATCCGCCCGGGCAGCACCAGCGTCTCCAGCGCCGACGCCGCCACCGGCGCCCCCGCCAGCTGGTCCAGCACGTCCAGCACCGCGCCCGGACCGCTCGGCCCCCGGGACCGCCGGCGGTTCCCCGGGCCCCGGCCCGCGGGCTCGATGGCCCGGACCCCCTGCCAGGCCGGCAGCAGCCGGGCCAGCGCCACCGGCGGCGCGGGCTCGGCCTCCTTGCGCAGCCGGGCCAGGCAGCGCCGCCGCAGCATGCGCAGCACCTCGGCGTCGCACCATTCGGTGCCGCGGCCGCCGGGCAGGAACTCGCCCTCCACCACCCGGCCCGCCGCGGCCAGGCGGCGCAGCGTCCCGGCCACCACCGCGACCCCCAGCGCGTACCGGCTGGCGGCGGCGTCGGCCGTGAACGGCCCGTGGGTGCGCGCGTACCGGGAAACCAGGTCGCCCAGCGGGTCCGGCAGCGGTTCGGTGAACGCCTCCGGCACCCCCGGCGGCAGCGGCACCCCCAGCGCGTCGCGCAGCCGGCTGGCGTCCTCGATGGCCGCCCACCGGGGCTGCCCGCCGACCCGCACCTCGATCGCCCGCCTGCTGTGGGCCAGCTCGGCCAGCCAGGCGGGCGCGGCCGCCGGGTCGGTGCAGCGCTCGGCCACCTCATCGGCGGACAGCGGCCCGGCCGTCCGCAGCACGTCGGCCAGGCCTTCCAGGTCCCGGGCCTTGCGGTCCTCGGCCAGCCGCTGCAGTTCCTGCTCGGTCTCGCTGACCACGGCCGGGTCCAGCAGCTCGCGCAGGTCGGCCTGGCCCAGCAGGTCGGCCAGCAGCGCCGAGTCCAGGGTCAGGGCCTGGGCCCGCCGCTCGGCCAGCGGCGCGTCTCCCTCGTACATGAACGCGCCCACATACCGGAACAGCAGCGACCGGCTGAACGGCGACGGCGACTGGGTCTCCACCTCGACGATCCGGATCTTCCGGCTGGCCAGGTCCCGCAGCAAACTGACCAGGGCCGGCACGTCGAACACGTCCTGCAGGCACTCGCGCACGGTCTCCAGCACGATCGGGAACGACGGGTAGTGGCTGGCCACCTCGAGCAGCTGCGCGGCCCGCTGCCGCTGCTGCCACAGCGGCGACCGCCGCCCGGGCTGCCGCCGCGGCAGCAGCATGGCCCGGGCCGCGCACTCCCGGAACCTGGACGCGAACAGGGCCGAGGAGCCGATCTCGGCGGTGACGATCTCGCTGATCTCGTCCGGGTCGATCAGGGCCACCCCGGTCGGCGGCGGCTCGTCCGCGTCCGGCACCCGCACGATGATGCCGTCGTCGGTGTGCATGGCCTGCACGTCCATGCCGCCGTAGCGTTCCCGCAGCCGGGCCGCGATGGCCAGCGCCCACGGCCCGTGCACCCGCGCCCCGTACGGGCTGTGCAGCACCACCCGCCAGTCGCCCAGCTCGTCCCGGAACCGCTCCACCACCAGCGTCCGGTCGTCCGGCACGGTCCCGGTGGCCTCCCGCTGGTCGGCCAGGTAGCGGACCAGGTTGCCGGCGGCCAGCTCGTCCAGCCCGGCGTCCTTCAGCTGCTGGGTGGCGTCCTGCTCGCTGGCCCCGGCCAGTTCCCGGCACTTGGCGCCGATCGCGGCGCCCAGCTCGGCGGGCCGGCCCAGGGTGTCGCCGTGCCAGAACGGCAGCTTGCCCGGCTGCCCCGGCGCCGGGGTGACCAGCACGCTGTCGGCGGTGATCTCCTCGATCCGCCACGAGCTGGCCCCGAGCACGAACACGTCACCGACCCGCGACTCGTAGACCATCTCCTCGTCGAGCTCACCCACCCGCCGGGAGTGCCGCCGTGAACTGCCGCTGCCGGTCTCCGACCCGGCCAGGAACACGCCGAACAGGCCCCGGTCGGGGATGGTCCCGCCGCTGGTCACCGCCAGCCGCTGGCCACCGGGCCGGCCCCGGACCACTCCGGTCAGCCGGTCCCAGACCACCCGTGGCCGCAGCCCGGCGAACTCCTCGCTGGGGTACCGGCCAGCCAGCATGTCCAGCGTCGCGTCCAGCACCGGCCGGGTCAGCCCGGCGAACGGCGCCGCCCGCCGGACCACCTGCTCCAGCTCGTCCACGGACCAGTCGTCCATCGACGTCATGGCCACGATCTGCTGGGCCAGCACGTCCAGCGGGTTGCGCGGCGCGCGCAGCTCCTCGATGTTGCCGCCGCGCATCCGCTCCGCGACCACGGTCGCCTGCACCAGGTCACCCTGGTACTTGGGGAAGATGACGCCGCGGGAGATGTCGCCCACGTTGTGCCCGGCCCGGCCGATCCGCTGCAGCCCGCTGGCCACCGACGGCGGCGCCTCCACCTGGATCACCAGGTCCACCGCGCCCATGTCGATGCCCAGCTCCAGGCTGGAGGTGGCCACCACCGCGCTCAGCGTGCCCCGCTTCAGGGCTTCCTCGATCTCGGTCCGCTCCTGCCGCGACACCGATCCGTGGTGGGCCCGGGCGATCTCGGGCGGTGCCCCGTTCCCGGTCCCGGACTGGGCCATCAGCTCGGCGGGCGCGTGCCGCGGTCCGGCCGTCAGCGACTCCGGATCTTCGAGGGCCGACTCTTCCAGCTCGGCCGAGGCCGCCTCCTCGGCCCGCTCGGCGGCCAGCTCGTTCAGCCGGGCGCACAGCCGCTCGGACAGCCGCCGCGAGTTGGCGAACACGATCGTGGACCGGTGCTGCTCGATGAGGTCGAGGACCCGCTCCTCGACGTGCGGCCAGATCGACCGGTTCCGGGCCGGCTCGTCGTCGTCGATGACCGCGGGGGAGCGGGACCGGCCTTTGCCCCGGCGCACCTCCGGCGTCTCGGCCGGGTCCACCGCCTCCCGTGGCCCGGGCACGCCCCGGGGGCTGGAGATCTCGGTCATGTCCTCGACCGGGACCACCACGTTCAGCTCGAGGCGCTTGGCGGCCGGCGGCTGCACCACCGTGACCTGGCGCGGGCCACCCAGGAACCCGGCCACCTCGCCGACCGGCCGGACCGTGGCCGACAGCCCGATCCGCTGGGCCGGCCCGGTCGCCACCGTCACGGACTTGTCCTCGGCCGCGCCGGGCCCGCCCATCCGCAGCGCGTCCAGCCGCTCCAGCGAGACCGCCAGGTGCGCGCCGCGCTTGCTGCCGGCCAGGGCGTGCACCTCGTCCACGATCACGGTCTCGACCCCGCGCAGCGAATCCCGCGCCTTGGAGGTGAGCAGCAGGAACAGCGACTCCGGGGTGGTGATCAGCACGTCCGGCGGCTTGCTGGCCAGCTTGCGCCGCTCGTCCGCGGCGGTGTCGCCGGTGCGCACCGCGACCTGGATCTCCGGCTCCTCCAGGCCCAGGTTGCGGGCGGCGTGCCGGATCCCGGTCAGCGGCGCCCGCAGGTTCCGCTCGATGTCGGTGGCCAGCGCCTTCAGCGGCGAGATGTACAGCACCCGGCAGCGGCGCTTGGGGTCGGCCGGGGCCGGGGCCGCGGCCAGCCGGTCCAGCGCCCACAAGAAGGCGGCCAGCGTCTTACCCGACCCGGTCGGCGCGATGACCAGCGTGTCCTCACCCTTGCCGATCGCCGTCCAGGCCTGGGCCTGGGCCTGGGTCGGCTCCGCGAAGACCGCCGTGAACCAGGCTCTGGTCGCTGGCGAGAAGTTCTCCAGCGACTCGGTGGTGACCTGGTTGTCCGGCATGTTTCCATCTTGCCCCGGACCACTGACATTCCTGTCCGCCCGCGACCCGTCCCAGCTCAGCCCTTAGCGGACAGCCTTGGCTCACTTATTTACCGTGGCCGGTCAGCGCCTGCCGTACTCCGGTTCCCGCTCCGGTACCCGCCGTCCCCGAACACCCGTCCCGCCTCGCGCCACCCGACCCCACGCCGTCTGGCTGGGAGGCCGGGACACCTCTCGGTGAATGTGCGCGACGCAGTCCCAGCCTTCCCGAGCCGACCGTGATCCGGGCCCAGGCCGCCCGCGGCCGCCCCGGCTCAGGCGCGGCGGACGGAGTTGCTGAGCTGGCCCTTGGTCGACCGGACCTCGCACACCACCGTCCGCTGGCCCGACTCCCAGGCCTGCTGGCCGGGGAAGACGTAGGACTGGGTCAGGTTCGAGTCGGCCAGCTGGGGGTTCAGGTAGTTGGTCAGCCGCGTCGCGCACCCGGCTCCGGCCTGCTGCCGGACCGCGGCGGCGCCCGGCCAGGCCCCGGCCAGCTGGAACGTCCCGAACACCTCGGCGTCGTGCGGCTTGGTGCACGAGACCACGTCGGCCTTGGTCCCGGTCGACGTCTGGTCGATGCAGTCACCCACCCGCAGGCTGAACACGGCCGCCTGGTGGTACTTGACCGTGGTCTTGCTGTGGAAGCCGTGGGTCAGCAGGGCCGCGACCCCCGCGCCCGCCGCGACCAGGACCAGGATCACCAGCACGACCAGGCTGGGCGTCACCCACCGGTGATGCCGCGGCGGCGGCACGGTCTCCGGCTGAACGGCCCCGGAATCTGTCGGCGTGTGTGCATCTCGTGCCGGTGAGGACATTCAGCGCCCCGTATCTCGTGCTTGCCCGCTCGTGATCTCGTGCTTGCCCGCTCGTGGCGCGACGGATCCGCGCCCGACACCGGCAGTTTTAATACTCAACGATCTTCGCGGTCCGTATGTACCCAGCCGGCCGGATTTTTCTCACGGTCAGTCCAAAAGAAAGACCAGGCCGGAGCGGGCGGTAGCCTGGCCCGGTGCGGCTCACGATGTTCTGGGACAGGATGAACGCGCAGTTCGGCGAGGCGTACGCGCACAGCGTCGCCAAGGACTACGTCCTGGCCGGGCTGGGCGGTCGGACCATCGACCGTGCCCTGGCCGACGGCGAGGACGTGAAGAAGGTCTGGCGCGCCGTCTGCGACTCCTTCAACGTGCCGGAGACCCTGCGCTGACCCTGCGCCGGCCCTGCGCGGACTCCGTGCTGACCCGGGCCTGAGCCCGCTGTGGTGAATTCGGCGTGTCGGGTGCCGATCGAACAAAGATTCGCCTACAGTTGGGCGCGTGCGGATCCCGGGTGGCAGCAGGCGTGGTCCCGGAGGTCCCGGAAATGTCAGTGGTGGCGCATAGCGTCGGGCACCGACACCGCAGGCGAACGCCGGCGGCTCAGATAGAAACGAAACCCGACAGGGAGTTCCCATGGCAGCGAACAGCAGGCCGAGCGTCGAGCGGGCCGGCGACCGGGACAAGGCCCTTGAGACCGCGCTGGTCCAGATCGAGCGGCAGTTCGGCAAGGGCTCGGTCATGCGGCTCGGCCAGGAGACCCGCCAGGCCGTCGAGGTCATCCCCTCCGGATCGATCTCGCTCGACGTGGCGCTCGGCCTCGGCGGTTACCCGCGCGGTCGCATCGTCGAGATCTACGGCCCGGAGAGCAGCGGTAAGACCACGGTGGCCCTGCACGCGGTGGCCAACGCGCAGCGGGCCGGCGGTATCGCCGCGTTCATCGACGCCGAGCACGCGCTCGACCCCGACTACGCCCAGAAGCTGGGGGTCGACACCGACGCCCTGCTGGTGTCCCAGCCGGACACCGGCGAGCAGGCGCTGGAGATCATGGACATGCTGATCCGGTCCGGCGCCATCGACATCGTCGTGGTCGACTCGGTGGCCGCGCTGGTGCCCCGGGCCGAGATCGAGGGTGAGATGGGCGACAGCCACGTCGGCCTCCAGGCCCGCCTCATGTCCCAGGCCCTGCGCAAGATCACCGGCGCGCTGAACCAGGCCAAGACCACCGCGATCTTCATCAACCAGCTCCGGGAGAAGGTCGGCGTGATGTTCGGCAGCCCGGAGACCACCTCGGGCGGGAAGGCGCTGAAGTTCTACTCGTCCGTCCGGCTCGACGTGCGCCGCATCGAGACGCTCAAGGACGGCACCGACGCGGTCGGCAACCGGACCCGGGTCAAGGTCGTCAAGAACAAGATGAGCCCGCCGTTCAAGGTGGCCGAGTTCGACATCCTCTACGGCGTCGGCATCAGCCGCGAGGGCAGCCTCATCGACCTCGGCGTGGAGCAGGGCATCGTCCGCAAGGCCGGAGCCTGGTACACCTACGAGGGCGATCAGCTCGGCCAGGGCAAGGAGAACGCGCGCAACTTCCTGAAGGAGAACGCCGACCTGGCCAACGAGATCGAGAAGAAGATCAAGGAGAAGCTCGGGGTGGGCGCGAAGCTGGACGCCGACTCCACCGCGGCCAACGGTGCCGGCGCCAACGGCAGTGCCGCCCCGGCCGCCAACGGCAACGGCAACGGCATGCACGCTGGCAGCGGCAACGGGACGCCCGCCCCGGCCACCGCAGCCAAAGCCGCGGCGGGTGCGCCGGGCCGGCCCTCCAGCCGGGTCCCGAGCGTGAGTGCGGGCGCAGGAGTGGGCGGTGGCCAGTAGGCGCTACCGCCGCCGGACCGGTGCCGACCGGTTCTGGCCCGGGCCCCAGGCCGGGACCGGAACCGGCTCTGGCTCGGCCCCGGCCGCCGGAGATCCGCTGACCAGGACTCCGACGGCCGGGATGCCGCCGATGTCTCCGAGCCTCCGGTCCAGCCCGCCTGGTCCGAGCGCTGGCGGGACGACCCGGACCAGAACCAGGATCCGGACCCGGACCGGCTGCTGAACCCGGGGGCCGACGACGACGGCCAGCCCGGCGCCCGCGCGCCCCGGATGCCGCGCAACCCCGAGGACGCCGCCCGCCAGATCTGCCTCCGGCTGATCACCATCGAGCCGCGCACCCGGGCCCAGCTGGCCCAGGCCATGCAGCGCAAGCAGATCCCGGACCACGTCGCCGAAGGCATCCTGGACCGGTTCACCGAGGTCGGCCTGATCGACGACCAGGCCTTCGCCCGGGCCTGGGTGGAGTCCCGGCACTACAGCCGCGGGCTGTCCCGCCGCGCGCTGTCCACCGAGCTCCGGCGCCGTGGGGTCGACGCCGACGACGTGCGCGAGGCCGTGGAGACGCTCGACCCGGACCAGGAGGTGGCCACCGCCCGGCGGATCGTCGACCGCAAGCTCCGGTCCACGCGGGGTCAGCCCTACGAGGCCCGGATGCGGCGGCTGGTCGGGGCCCTGGCCCGGAAGGGGTACGGCGCCGCCCTGTCCTACCGGATCGTCCGCGAAGCGCTTGAGGCCGAGGGGGCCCACGATGCTGAGGCGGCGGAACTGGCTGGTGTGCTCGATGATCAGAGCCTGGACGTCGGGCTCGACGACGGGCCGGGCTGATGATGATCGTTCAATCGGGTCAATCAGGGGCCGACGTGCGCAAACATGAGCAGCCCGGCCTCTGGGGAGGTTCGGCACGCAAGTGGCTTCAGTGCCGGATGCTTGCTCAAAACGTTATCTGCGCTTAACCTGCCGGCAGCGAGGTGTTACTCCGCGCTGCGCGGATGACCATAGAACAACTTCACATGCCGCCCGGCCGCAACCCGCGGCCGGATGCCAGCGACCGGCCGGCCGCCACCAGCGGACCGGCCACCGGCGTCCCGGCCGCAGCCAGCGGCCCATGCCAGCGACCCGTAGTAACGGCCGCACGCGCTAGCGTGCAGAACCCCTCGCGCCAGGGCATATTTCCCTGGTATCGCAATCGCGGTGCCCGGTGACGGGACCTGATGAGCGGAAGGGGTGACTGTGAGCGGCGACATTGCCTTCGTGTTCATGGCGATCGGGCTTCTCGCGGCGGTATTCGCGCTCGTTGTCGTCTGGCGCAGGTCCGGGACGGCCACGCTGAGAACCCCCGGCCAGCCGGCGGGCGCCGCCTCCAGTCCCGCCGCTGCCGCCACCAGCACCCCCGGCCGCACCGCGGAAACCCCGGCCTCAGCCGCCGCATCCGCAACCAGCGCCCCAGCCCCAATCGCCGCAACCGGCATCTCAGCCGAAACCGGCACCCCAGCCACAACACCGGCCACCACCACCTCCTCCGCCACTACCACCCCAGCGGCCTCAACTGCCTCAGCCGAGCACAGCAGCCACCCCCGGCGCCCGCGCCACCAAGACCTCTCCGGCCACCCCAGCCCCGCTGGACTCCGCCGCCGCCTCGGCCGCGACCGCCCAGGCGCTCGACGCCGCCAACCGCGACGCCGACCAGATCCGGGCCCGGGCCGAGACCGAAGCCACCGCGATCAGGTCCAAGGCCGAGCAGGCCGCCGAGCAGGCCCAGGAGGGCCGCCGCGAGGTCGAAGCCGAGATCCGCGCGGTCAAGGACGAGGTCCGCGAGCTGCGCAGCGACCTGGAACGCCGCGAGAACCGGCTGGCCGACCGCGAGCAGCGGCTGGACAAGGAATTGCACCGCCTGGAGGACCGGTCGGCCGAACTGGACGAGCGCCAGCGCGCCCTGGCCGACCGCGCCGCCGAAGTCGACCAGCTGGACCACCAGCGCCAGACCGAGCTGGAACGGGTGGCCGGGCTGACCGCCGGCCAGGCCAAGGGTGAGCTGGTCGCCACGATCGAGAACCAGGCCAAGCGCGAGGCCGCCCTGATGGTGCGGGACATCGAGCATCAGGCCCGGTCCGAGGGGGAGAAGCGCGCCCGCAAGGTGGTCACGCTGGCCATCCAGCGGATCGCCACCGAGCAGACCAGCGAGTCGGTGGTGTCCGTGCTGCACCTGCCGGGCGACGAGATGAAGGGCCGGATCATCGGCCGGGAGGGCCGGAACATCCGGGCCTTCGAGTCGGTCACCGGGGTCAACCTGATCATCGACGACACCCCCGAGGCGGTCCTGCTGTCCTGCTTCGACCCGGTGCGGCGGGAGATCGCGCGGCTGACCCTGGAGCGGCTGGTGCTGGACGGCCGCATCCACCCGCAGCGCATCGAGGAAGCCTACGAGCGCGGCAAGGCCGAAATCGAGCAGTTGTGCGTCCGGTCCGGTGAGGACGCCCTGGTCGAGCTGGGTATCACCGGCATGCACGATGAGCTGGTGAGCCTGCTCGGGCGGCTGCGCTACCGCACCAGCTACGGGCAGAACGTGCTCAAGCACTTGATCGAGTCGGCGCACATCGCCGGCATGATGGCCAGCGAACTGGGCCTGGACGCTGGCTTGATGAAACGCTGCACGGTGCTGCACGACATCGGCAAGGCCCTGACCCACGAGGTCGAGGGCAGCCACGCGCTGATCGGCGCCGAGATCGCCCGGCGTTACGGCGAACCGGACGACGTCGTGCACGCGATCGAAGCCCACCACAACGAGGTCGAGGCCCGCACCGTCGAAGCCGTGCTGACCCAGGCCGCCGACGCGATCAGCGGCGGCCGGCCCGGGGCCCGGCGCGAGTCGCTGGAGGCCTACGTGAAGCGGCTGGAGCGGCTGGAGCAGATCGCCAACGCCCACGAGGGGGTGGAGAAGGTGTTCGCCATGCAGGCCGGCCGGGAGATCCGGGTCATGGTCAAGCCGGACAGCGTGGACGACATCCAGGCCCAGGTCATCGCGCGCGACGTCGCCAAGCAGGTGGAGGAGGAGCTGACCTACCCGGGCCAGATCCGCATCACCGTGGTCCGCGAGTCCCGCGCCATGGAGTTCGCCCGCTAATCTGAAAGGCGTCATGGACGCCTCGCCTCGCACCTACGAGATCCGCACCTACGGGTGCCAGATGAACGCGCACGACTCCGAGCGGCTCGCCGGCCTGCTGGAGGACGCGGGCTATCAGCGCGCGGACACCGGCGCGACCCCCGATGTGCTCGTGTTCAACACCTGCGCGGTCCGGGAGAACGCCGCCGACCGGCTGTACGGCAACCTCGGGCACCTGCTGCCGACCAAGAACGCCACCCCCGGCATGCAGATCGCGGTCGGTGGCTGCCTGGCCCAGATGGAGCGGACCGCGATCACCAAGCGCGCCCCCTGGGTCGACGTGGTGTTCGGCACGCACAACATCGGCGCCCTGCCCGGCCTGCTGGAGCGGGCCCGGGAACGCGAGGAAGCCCAGGCCGAGTTCGAAGAGACGCTGGAGACGTTCCCGTCCGTGCTGCCGGCCCGGCGGGAATCGGCCTACGCGGCCTGGGTCGCGATCTCGGTCGGCTGCAACAACACCTGCACCTTCTGCATCGTGCCCAGCCTGCGCGGCAAGGAGAAGGACCGCCGGCCCGGCGACATCCTGGCCGAGGTCCGGTCGCTGGCCGCCGACGGCGTCATCGAGGTGACCCTGCTCGGGCAGAACGTGAACTCCTACGGCGCCGAGTTCGGCGACAAGCAGGCGTTCGGCAAGCTGCTGCGCAGCTGCGGGGAGGTCGACGGGCTGGAGCGGGTCCGGTTCACCTCGCCGCACCCGCGCGACTTCACCGACGACGTCATCGAGGCCATGGCCCAGACCCCGAACGTCATGCCGCACCTGCACATGCCGCTCCAGTCCGGCTCCGACACCGTGCTCAAGGCCATGCGCCGGGCCTACCGGCGCGACCGCTACCTCGCCATCCTGGACCGGGTCCGGGCCGCCATCCCCGACGCCGCGATCACCACCGACATCATCGTCGGCTTCCCCGGCGAGACCGAAGCCGACTTCGAGCAGACCCTGGACCTGGTGCGCCAGGCCCGGTTCGCGGGCGCGTTCACGTTCCTGTACTCGCCCCGGCACGGCACCCCGGCCGCGACCATGGACCGGCAAACACCGCCCGAGGTGGTGCAGGAGCGCTACGACCGGCTGGCCGAGCTGGTCAGCGAGGTCACCTGGGCCGAGAACAAGCGCCTGGTCGGCCGGACCGTCGAGGTGCTGGTGGCCGAGGGTGAGGGCCGCAAGGACGCCGCCACCCACCGGATGTCGGGCCGCGCCCCGGACAACCGGCTGGTGCACTTCACCCCCGAGGGCACCGAGCCCCGGCCCGGCGACCTGGTCACGGTGACGATCTCCCGCGCCGCGCCGCACTACCTGGTCGCCGACGGCGCCCCCGCCGCCGTACGCCGCACCCGCGCCGGTGACGCCTGGCAGCAAAGACTGACCGGCCGCGCCCCAGATTTCGATGATGGAAGGTTGGTGGGTGAGGCGGCCCGGCAGCCCGTGGTCCTGGGTATGCCGGCTCTCTCGCGCCCGGTTTGATCCTCAGCCCGATTCTCCCTGGGGGCTGGGCTGCTCCCCCTCGGGGCTGGGCCGCTCCGGCCCGGCTTCTTCCGCTTCCGCGGCCTCCGGTGGGGTGAAGTCCACCTCGATGCGCTGGAAGCCCTTGCTGCGCTGAGCTTTGGCCTGGCGGGTGTAGGCCCGCTCGTCGCCCCGGGTCAGCGCGACATCGTCGGTGAACGGAGTGAGCAGCGCCCTGGGGTGCATGCGATTGACCCGCACCACGTTGATCTCGATACAGAGGAGTATGGCTATCGCGGCGACGAACAGGTACGCGATCAGTCCGAGAACGATGGCGAACACGGCGTTCGTGGCGCTGGCGTGCCGGACCACGTGCCGTACGTAGAGCACCCCGAACGACTGGAGCAGCTGCCAGATGATCGCCGAGGCCGCCGCGCCCGGGATGACGTCCCGGAAGGACAGCCGCCGGGCTGGCGTGAACCGGAACGCAAAAATAGACACGGCCACGTTGATCATCACCGAGGCCGCGATGGCCAGGTATTTCTCCACGGTCCCGAGCGCCCCGACCCCGCCGTTGCTCACGATGGACAGCAGCGTGGTGGCCAGCACGGCCAGCCCGGCGGTGGCCAGCAGGACCAGGCTCCGGCCGCGTGCCTTGAGCGGATTCGGCCGGCTGTTACGGGGAATCCCCCACATGGTGTTGCTCGCGTACTGGAAGGCCTGGGCCACCCCCAGCGCGCCGTAGACCGACCCGGCGATGCCGATGATCAGTCCGGCGGTGCCGCCGCTCAGGTGCTGCGGCTTGCCCAGCTCCTGGCCGACCAGCGGGAACTGGGTGAGCGCCGAGGTCAGCAGCTCGTGCTGCAGGTGCGTGTTCCCGCGCAGCACCACGCTCAGCACGGTCGAGGCGATCAGCAGCAGCGGGAACAGCGACACGAACGCGTAGTAGGTGAGGATCGCGGCCAGGTACGTGCCGAAATCGTCGAAGTACTTGTAGATCACCGCCAGCGGGAAGCCCAGCCACGCATGCCTGCGCTGAAAACGATCGGGACCGTCCACTGTTGCCACACTCTGCCTCTACCCGTGGTTTCGTGCCTCATCCAGGCCCGTCGCATACGGCATGGCCACCGCCGCCGGTGAAAGACTGGCGGCATGGGTGCGCGCGTGATCGCCGTGGTCGGCCCGACCGCGGCCGGGAAGTCGGGTCTGGCCGTCGAGCTGGCCCTGGCCCTCGGCGGCGAGGTGATCAACGCCGACTCCATGCAGGTGTACCGGGGCATGGACATCGGCACGGCCAAGCTGACCCCGGCCGAGCGCCGCGGCGTGCCCCACCACCTGCTCGACGTCTGGGACGTCCGCCAGCCCGCCAACGTGGCCGACTACCAGCGGCTGGCCCGGCAGGCCATCGCCGACGTCACCGCCCGCGGCCGGGTGCCGATCCTGGCCGGCGGCTCCGGCCTGTACGTGCGGGGCGCCCTGGAGGACCTGACCTTCCCCGGCACCGACCCCACCGTCCGGGCCCGGCTGGAGTCCGACCTGGCCCGCGACGGGGCGCCCGCCCTGCATAACCGGCTGGCCGGGCTGGATCCGGCCGCGGCAACGGCCATCCTGCCCAGCAACGGCCGCCGGATCGTCCGGGCCCTGGAGGTCATCGAGCTCACCGGCCGCCCGTTCACCGCCACGCTCCCCAGCTATACGGCCGGTGACGCGGGCAGCCGGCCCGCCGTGCAACTGGGGCTCCGGCCCGCCCGCGACGAGCTGGACCGCCGGATCGACGCCCGGGTCGACCAGATGTGGGCGGCCGGCTTCGAGGACGAGGTCCGCCGCCTGGAGCGGGCGGGTCTGCGCCAAGGCCGCACGGCCAGCCGCGCCCTCGGCTACCAGCAGATGCTCCGCTACCTGGCCGGGGACTGGACCTCCGATCAGGCCCGCCAGGAGACGGCCCGCGGCACGCGCCGGTTCGCCCGCCGCCAGGAGTCCTGGTTCCGCCGCGATCCCCGCATCACCTGGCTGGACGTCCCCGGCCCGGACCTGACCGGACGCGCGCTGGAGGTGGTGGGCGCGCTCGCCCGCGCGCCCCAGCCCGGCCGATAGCATCGAAGGCATGCGGTTCGCGAAGGGGCACGGCACGGAGAACGACTTCGTCATCCTGCCCGACCCGGACGGTGAACTGGACCTGACCCCCGAGTTCGTGCGGCGGCTGTGCGACCGGCGGGCCGGGATCGGCGCCGACGGCGTGCTCCGGGTGGTCGAGGTCGAGGTGCTGGCGGCCGAGCTGATCGAGGGCGGCCCGGGCGCGTTCCGTACCGCGTCGGCGCCCGGCGACGAACTGGCCTCCGCCGCCGCGACCGCGCTGGCCACCCCGGCCGCCATCGCCGAGGCCGGGGGACCGGTGGGGGCGGGCACCGAGGCCGCCCAGTGGTTCATGGACTACTGGAACGCCGACGGCAGCATCGCCGAGATGTGCGGCAACGGCATCCGGGTCTTCGCCCGCTACCTGCTCGACCACGGCCTGGCCAAGGGGCCGGACCTGGCCATCGAGACCCGGGCCGGGACCCGTCAGGTCCGGGTCGAGCCCGGCGGCGAGATCACCGTGGACATGGGCGCCCCGGCCGTGCTCGGCGCGGGCTGGACCTCGGTCGGCGACATGACCTGTGAGGGCCTGCGCATCTCGGTCGGTAACCCGCACCTGGCCTGTGTGGTCGAGTCCCCGCTGGAGGATTTCGACCTGTCCGCGCCGCCATCGCTGGACACCGAGCTGTTCCCGGACGGCGCCAACGTGGAGCTGGTCCGGCTGACCGGCCAGCGCAGCGCGCAGATGCGGGTCTACGAGCGCGGGTCCGGCCCGACCCGGTCCTGCGGCACCGGCGCGGTGGCCACCGCGGTCGCCGCCGCCGAGGCCACCGGGGACCAGCAGGGCCGGTGGCACGTCCAGGTGCCCGGCGGCGACCTGACCGTCACCCTGACCCCGGACACCAGCTATCTGACCGGCCCGGCCGTGATCGTGGCCGAGGGTGAGCTTTCCCCGGAGTGGCTGGCCGCGTAACGTCCCCAGTTATGGATTACGAGCACATCGAAGTAGAACGGTCGGGCGACTTCGCCACCGTGACCATGAACCGGCCCCGGCGCCGCAACGCCCTGTCCCTGGCCCACATGAACGAGCTGCTGGCCGCGTTCACCGACGTCGGCGGCTCCGGCGCCCTCGGGGTGGTGCTGGCCGGGAATGGCCCGGTGTTCTGCGCCGGCCACGACTTCGCCGATGTGGCCGACGCCGACCTGGGCCAGGTGCGCGCGCTGCTGCAGACCTGCACCGACCTGATGACGCTCATGCAGCAGATTCCGCAGCCGGTGGTGGCCCGGGTGCACGGGCTGGCCACCGCCGCGGGCTGCCAGCTGGTGGCCAGCGCCGACCTGGCCGTGGCCAGCGAGGAGGCCGGGTTCGCCGCGCCCGGCGGCAAGGGCGGCTGGTTCTGCCACACCCCGATGGTCGCGGTGGCCCGCAACGTCGGCCGCAAGCGCGCGGCCGAGCTGGCCCTGTCCGGTGACACCATCGACGCCGCCACCGCGCTGGACTGGGGCCTGGTCAACCGGGTCGTGCCCACCGCCCAGCTGGATTCGGCGGTGTTCGATCTGCTGGACCGGGTCACCCGCGGCTCGGCCGCGAGCAAAGGCATCGGCAAGCAGGCCCTCTACGCCCAGATCGACCTGGACCAGCCCAAGGCCTACGCCTACGCCATCGAGGTCATGGCCGCCACCAGCCAGACCCCCGACGCCCGCGAAGGCATGCGCTCCTTCCTGGAAAAGCGCAAGCCCACCTGGCCTCACGGCCGCTGAACAGCCGCACCCCAGCCGCCCCACCTGCCCCACAGGCCACACCAGCCCCTCGCGTCCTGCCGATCACTCGTGCAGCACGGGCGCGTAGGAGATGCCCACGATCAGGCCGTCGCTGGTCAGCAGCCGGGCCACCGTCTGCCCCCACGGCTCGGTCCGGGCCGGGTGCAGCAGCTCGTACCCGGCCGCTTCCAGCTCCGCGCCGGCCGCCGTGACCGCGTCGGCCCCGGCCACCTCGAACTCGATCGAAGCCTGGGGTACCACCCGGCCCGCGGGCCAGTCCGGGCTGCCGAAGCAGGCCTGGGCCGCCTCGGTCAGCGGCCACACCCCGAAGTGCTTGCTGCCGCCGATGTTCCCGCTGGAGTAGTAGCCGTCGCCCGCACCCTCCAGCGGCAGGCCCAGCGCGTCCCGGAACAACCGCCGGCTCTGGGGCGGGTCGGCCGTGACCACCGCCACGCTGGTGATGAACTGAACGTCCATTCCGTGCTCACCTCGCTTCCGGCAGCCGGGCCAGGAACTTGTCCCGGTCGACCACCACCCGTTCGACCGTGCCCAGGCCGGCCACGGTGCCACT
Organism: uncultured Actinomycetes bacterium; assembly: GCA_963828445.1. Classification (GTDB taxonomy): domain Bacteria; phylum Actinomycetota; class Actinomycetes; order Streptosporangiales; family Streptosporangiaceae; genus Bog-532. The sequence goes on along the minus strand of CAWHFP010000001.1, from coordinate 1,408,537 downwards.
CGCGTCGACGGCCTCGACCCGGAACGTCAGCCGCCGCCCGTCCACCGCGGTCAGCTCGGCCGTGACCGTGACCGGCATGCCGACCGGGCTGGCCGCGGTGTGCTCCAGCCGGATGCTGGTCCCCACCGAGGTCTGGCCCGGGTCCAGCGCCGCGGCCACGGCCTTGACCGTGGCCGCCTCGGCCAGGGCCAGCAGCCGGGGGGTGCCCAGCACCGGCACGTCCCCGCTGCCCAGGGCGGCCGCCGTGTCGGCCGCGCCGACCACCACCGTGATCTCGGCTCGCTGTCCCGGTTCCATACCGCGACGCTACCGGGACCGGTCGCGCGCCATTTTCCAGGTTTCCGGAAACCAGTCTGAGCAGGGCTTTTACCGCCATATCAGGCCTTGCGGGCGGGTAGCTTTCTGGCCAGATACACCCCCGGAACCGTGCTGGAGGACAGCATGCATCTCGGATCGGCGCTTCTCGTCCTGTGGCTCATCATCGGCGCGGTGGCCGCCGGCCAGCGCGGCTACTACGACGGGACCATCGGCAACTGCACCCAGGCCGGCACCATCGCCGCCACCGTGGCGGCGGGCCCGCTCAACTACACCGGCGTCAACCCCAAGGTCGACTGCACCGTGACCACCAGCTAGCCGGCGGTCAGCCGCTACTGGCCCAGCGCGGGCACCGCGTCCGCGACCCGCAGCCCGGTCGGGAAGCCGTCGATGCTGGCCAGGTTCTTGTCGCGGTGGTACGCGTCGAGCCCGTCGGGCCCCTTCTTCTCGGCCCACTGCGCCATCAGCGGGCGGTCGTCGGCGTACTCCATGAACGGCACCCCGTAGCCGCACGAGGTCTGGACCAGGTCGATCCTCAGGTCGAAGATCTGCCGGGCGCCGAGCATGGGCGCGAACAGGTCGATGAACTCGTCCCACTCCGGCTGGTCGGGCTGGATCTCGGTCGCGGTGCCGTACAGCCTCAGGATCAGCGGCTGGCGTTCGAACGAGCAGAACATCAGGGTCATCCGGTTGACGTCGAGCAGATGGGCGGCGGTCTCGTTGCCGCTGCCGGTGCCGTTCAGCCAGAGCACCCGGTTGGGCCCGAGGACCCGCAGGGAGTCCAGCCCCTTGGGCGAGACGTTGACCCGCCCGTCGCGCGCGGCGGTGGCCACGAAGTACATGTGCTGGGCCGCGATGAACTTCGCCAGCCGGTCACTGATCTCGCCGTACTGCTGCGCCATGGCACTCCGTTCCTTGGGCTCAGTTACGACGGTAGCCGACCCTGACTAGACCCGGTACAGCTCCTCGTCCACGCTGGCCAGCCGGGACGGGACCAGCCGCCCGTCGGCCAGGCCGTAGAAGTGCTGGAAGCTCATGATCAGCGGCCGCCAGCGGTCCGGGTCGATCCGGTTGGGGCGGCCGGCCATCACGATGTCCGGCGACGCGTGCACCCGGCGCACCGTGACCTCGACCGCCGGGATCCGCGCATGGCCGGGGTCCATGTGATCGACGGTGCACTCCAGGACCACCGGGCAGTCGGCCACCAGCGGCGGCGCGATCAGGTCCGGCCAGGCACCAGGGCCAGCTGGCTGACCGCGTCCACCTGGTCCGCGGACGGCAGCGCCACCGCGACCTCGCGGGTGCGGTCCAGGTTGGCCCAGCTCTGCGAGTTGCGGTTGATCCCCAGCATGGCCTGGTGCCCGAGCCAGTACACCGCCCCACCGGCCCCGGACGTGAGGTCGCGCCCGGGCTATCCCGCCGTTTTCCCGTACACCCGGCCGGCGTTCTCGTGGCCGGCCTGGCGGGCGATCTGCTCGGCGTCGGCCATGGTCCAGCTGCCGTCGTCCAGGCCGGCTCGCAGGAACTCCGACAGCCCGCGCCGGAACAGCACCGCCCCCAGGTAGTGCAGCTCGGGCAGGCCGAACCCGTCCGAGGAGTACAGGAACTTGCCGAACGGGGTCAGCTCCAGGGTCTCGGCGATCAGCCGCGCCGAACCACGGCCCAGGTTGTGGGTGGCCAGCCCGGTGTCCACGTACACCCGCGGGAACACCTGGGCCAGGTACCCGGCCTCGCGGTGGAACGGGTAGTTGTGCAGCAGCATGATCGGCACGCCGGCCGGCTCCAGGGCCCGCAGCAGGGGCGTCAGCAGCAGCGGGTTGCACCGGTGCAGGTCGACGTCGCGGTCGCCGTAGCCGACGTGGAACTGGATGGGCAGGCCCAGGTCGGCCCCGCACCAGATGAAGAACCGGTGCAGCACCGGGTCGGCCAGCCGTCCGGGCCGGCCCGAGGGGGTGTCCAGCCAGTGGGCCGCGGCCACCGCGACCTCGGTCCCGGTCGGCCGGGCCGGGGCCAGGTCCAGGCCGACCCGGTAGGCCGCCACCGACTTGAGCCCGATCGCGTTCCGGGCCCGGCCGGCCAGCGCGGCCCGGAACGCGGGCCCGAATGCGCCCGCCGCGCCCGCGTCACCGGCCAGGCCGGCCGCCACCGACTCGGCCACCTGCTCCAGCCGGACCACCTCGCGGGTGGCCGCGTCGGCCAGCGTGCCCAGTTCGGCCGGTGCGGTCAGCGGCTCCGGCTCGAACCCGGTGTCGACGTACAGCGCGTCCAGGCCGGCCGCCCGCAGGAACCTGCGGCTGACCTCCTCCCACCCGAGCGCGGCCCGGGCGGCCAGGTACTCGTCCGGCCCGGTGTGCGCGGGCAGGCCCAGCACCGGCGGGCAGTAGCGCCGCAGGGCCAGCCCGAGCTGGGTGCCGAACATCGTCACCCCCGGCTCACCCACGTAGTCGGCCTCGGTCAGCATGGCCTCGAACGCGGGCCGGTCCAGGTCCCGGCCGACCACCCCGTGGCAGTGGTGGTCGGCCAGCCCCAGTTCGGCCACGGCCGGGAGCAGGCCCGGCAGCAGCTCCGGGTCAGGCACGTCGGCTCTGGTCGTCCGGCACGTCGGTCGCGGCGGCCTCCGCGCCCGGGGCGGCGATACCCTCCCGCGCGGTCAGCGCGTCCCCCAGCCGGCGGGCGAAGCCCGGCGCCACCAGCACCGCGACCAGCGCGGCCAGCAGCCAGACGCCCGCCACCACCGGGAACCACTGGCCCGGCCCGGACGGGGGGTACGGGATCACGTTGCGGTACAGCGTGTAGCCCAGCACGACCAGGGCCAGGATCGGGACGATGATCTGCCACATCGGCACCGGCAGCTTGCGCCGCACGAAGACCAGGATCACGCACCCGATCGTGGCCAGCACGTACACCACCAGCAGGATCAGCGTGCCGATCGTGCCCGACCAGGCGAAGCTGTCCTCGGCGGTGGCCCCGAACGCGGCCAGGTAGATGACGTAGATCGCGACCGCGAAGGCCACGATGGTCACGGTGGCGGTGACGGGGGAGCCGTTGCGGGCGGCCCGGCCCAGTCCGCGGTCCCCGCCCGTGTCCCGGGCCAGCGCGTACATCAGCCGGGACGCGCCCACCGTCGAGGCCAGGCAGCAGCCGAACGCGCTGATCGTGGTGCCCAGCGTGATGACGTCGCCGATCCAGGCTCCGACGTAGCTCGACCCCAGGTCACCCAGCAGCGAGGACGAACTGGAGAACGCGGTGACCCCGGCCTTGCCGGCGCCGAACCCCATCATCTCGATCGCGGTCACCACCACGAAGTAGATGCCGCCGAAGACGGCGGTGCCGAAGATGGCCCGCGGGATGTCGCGGGTGGGGTTGGTGGTCTCCTCACCCAGGGTGGAGGCCGCCTCGAACCCGGCGAAGGACAGGAAGCCGAACACCACGGCCAGGAACAACGGCGAGAAGCTGGTCCCGGGGGGCGGCGCGAACACGCTCAGCGTGAAGTGGTGCCCGCCCGGCGCGTTCCCGGCCAGCAGCCGGACCAGCACCACCACGGTCACGATCAGGATCAGCGCGACCGTGCCGCCTTCCACCGACAGCAGCACGTTGGTGCCGCGCCGGGCCGGGAAGATGGCCACCACCAGGGTCAGCGCGATGGCCACCCCGGCCAGCAGGAACGGCGCCCACGACGGCGGGTGCGGCCAGGCCCCGACCGAGTTCAGGAAGGCGGTGCCGAAGATGCCGGCCGCCGAGGACGTCACCACCGCGTAGAACGTGTAGGTGCCCAGCAGGCCCCAGCCCGCCACCACGCCCGCCCGCGAGCCCAGGGTCGCGCCGACGAAGGCGTAGACCGAGCCGGAGTGGTGGTAGTACTGGCACAGCCGCACGAACGTGTACGACACCAGCAGCACGCCGACCGCGGCGATCAGGAACGCGAGCGGCACCGCCCGGCCCGCCGTGGCCGCGCTGGCCTGCGGGTTGATGTTGGCCGCCATGCTGGGCGCCATCAGCGCGATCGACAGGCCAATGGCCTGCCAGACCGACAGCGACCGCCGCAGGCCACCACCCGACGAAGCTCCCGGCATGCCGCCTCCTCACTACGGATGATCTTCTTCTCCGTAGTGTGCGCTCTCCCCGGTCAGCCAGGGAAGAGGGCGCAAGAGTCAGCGAAATATGCATTTGCCGGCCGTGGGCGCCGATTATGACGGCCGTGCCCGCATTGCGGTGCCGCAAATTACCCTGCGAAATTGATTAGATCCGGGACGTTATCTCCGCAGTTATGGCGTCTTGTAATTGCGCCACGCACGCCGCCGTCTCCGCGGCGCGACATTAGAAAGCGGCTGGGCCTACGGCCGGCTAATGCCTTCCGTGAACGCCTGCCACGCGCTCGCGCTGAACCGCAGCGCGCCGCCGGGCAGGTCCTTGGTGTCGCGGACCGCGACCCCCGCGCCGGTCGTCCCCACCTCGACGCAGTTGTTGTCGCCCCCGCTGTGGCTGGACTTGCGCCACGTGCCAGCGATGCCGGCTTTGCCCATCACTGCTCCCTGCCTCTCACGGCGGTGCCCGCCGGTGATGCGCATGGCTCGCCCCGTGCGAGCCGCCTGATGCATTTTTTCCGCTCAGCCTAGCTGTCTAACCATTTTCTCAATAAACGTAAGGCTTTCTTGAGGGCTGAACGCTACCGCCTGATTACGCTCAAATGCCGACTGGTACCGCCTTACCTCCTCCACGCTTTCCAGGTACAGATCGCCCATGATGCCCTCGACGTAAACGACGTCCGGGTCGGCTTCCTCCGGGAACTGGATCACCACGAACCCGCCCTCCAGGCTGGCGTGGGCCCCGGCGCTGAACGGCAGCACCTGCAGGCTCACCTGCCGTTGCCGGGCGGCGTCGTGCAGCGCCTCCAGCTGGGCCGCCATCACGTCCCGGTCGCCGACCAGACGCCGCAGCACCGCCTCGTTGAGCACCACCACCAGGTCGGGCGGTGACGCCCGGCCCAGCAGCACCTTCTGCCGGGTCAGCCGGGCGGCGACCCGGCGTTCCACGCTTTCGGCGTCGTAGCCGGGCCGGACCGCGCGGATCACCGCCCGCGCGTAGGCCTCGGTCTGCAGCAGCCCGGGCACCAGCTCGGGGCAGTACAGCCGCATCGCCGACGCCTCATCCTCCAGGGCCACGTAGGACCCGGTGAACACGTCCCGGTACGGCGTCCACCAGCCCATCATCCGAGCGTCCTTGGCCAGCTGGATCAGCGCCTCCCGGTGCGGGCTGCGGACGCCGTACATGTCCATCAGCTCCCGGACGTCCAGCCAGTCGACCCGGGGACTGCGCGCGTTCTCCAGCCGGAACAGCTTGGAGGTGTGCCAGCCCATCCGCGCCGCCACCGCGTCCTGGGTCAGCCCGGCCTCGTGCCGCAGCTCCCGCAGGGCCTGGGCCAGGCGGCGCTGCCGCACGGTCGGGATGTGATCCGCCATGCGTGATCTCCCCCTGTAAGCCTTGTAACTCGCAACCTTGCACCTAGCGTGCTTGTGCGGGAGTATAGTCACAGCTTGGCACCAAAAGCATGCGCTGAGTAACGGATCGTGCCGAGCAGCGAAGCAGCAGTGCGCTGAGTATCCGAGGGGTGGCGGATGATGGCGTCAAATCGTGGCTGGGGCTGAGTTGTGCCCGGCCGAGGAACAGCGGGGCCTGCGCTGGATGCGGGTCTTCCCGGGCACCTTGGACCAGGTGGGCGAGGCCCGCCGGTTCGTGGCCTGCCTGCTGGATGACTGCCCGGCCCGGGACGCCCTGGTGTCCTGTACGTCGGAGCTGGCCGCCAACGCCGTGGTCCACACCGCCTCGGGCGTCGGTGGCTACTTCACCGTCGAGGTGACCTGCCCGCGCAGCGGTGTCGCGCGGGTCGCGGTCACCGACGCGGGCGGCCCGACCGAACCGGCCGCGGGCGCACCGGTCGATGCCGATGCCGTCGACGAGGACGTGGACGACCTGCCCGTGTGCGGCCTGGGCCTGGCCCTGGTGGCCGCCAGCGCCAGTCGCTGGGGCTACTACGACGCGGGCCCCGGCCGCACGGTGTGGGCCGAGGCCTCCTGGCCGGTGGCGGTGCTGGCCGCGCACCGGGCGCCCTGGGCGGCGGCCCGGGGCTGGCGAGACGGGGGCGGCGCGGCGTGACTTCCCCGAGCATGCCGCGCCGTCCCGCTTCACCGCTGCGATCGTGGCGGCCTGCGTAGCAGCAACGCGGGCAGCGCCCCGGCCACGGTGAAGCCGGTGGCCCACCAGAACGTGTGGCCGAACGCGGCCGCCAGCCCGGCGGTGTGGCCGCTGGCCAGCTGGAGTTCGAGGATGACGGTGAGCACCGCCGTCCCGAACGACCCGCCGACCTGCTGCAGGATCCGGGTCGCGCTGCTCGCGTGCGGGACCTGGGCCGGGGTCAGGCCGGTGAACGCGGTCGCCATCACCGCGATGGTGGCGGCGGCCAGGCCCGCGCCGCGCACGAACAGCCCGGCGCTCAGCAGCACCTCGCTGGTGTGCGGGCCCGCCAGCGCGAACGGCAGCGTGCCCAGCGCGGCCAGCGCCATCCCGGTCAGGATCACCGGCTTGGGCCCGATCCGGTCGGTGAGCCTGCCCGCGATCGTCCGCGGCAGCAGCGAGCCCACGCCCTGCGGGACCAGCAGCAGCCCGGCGGTCAGCGCGCTGGCCCCGCGCACCTGCTGGTAGTACAGCGGGATCAGCAGCAGCGCCCCGTACATGGCCAGCCCGGCCACGAACATCAGGCTGGCCGCCCCGGTGAACGACCGCACCCGGAACAGGCGCAGATCGATGACCGGGTGGGTGCCGCCCCCGCCGCGCCGGGCCCGGACGATGAACGCGGCCAGGGCCAGCAGGCCCGCGGTCAGCGGGATGATCACGGCCAGGTGGCCGAAGCCGTGGTGGATGCTGACCTGGGCCAGCCCGTAGAGCACGGCCGCCAGACCGGGGGAGAGCAGGCCCAGCCCGATCAGGTCGAGCCGGGGCCTGGCCGCGGCCCTGGTGGCGGTGCTGGCCGGCAGCCCGCGCCAGGCCAGGAAGAGACCGGCCAGGCAGATCGGCACGTTGACGTAGAACAGCCAGCGCCAGCTCAGGTTGCTGACGATCAGGCCGCCCACGATCGGGCCGGCCACCGGCACCACCACGGCCGGGAGGCTGACCGTGGCCATCAGCCGCCCCAGCGAGCGGCCGCCCGCGGCCTGGATGAGCAGCGTGGTCAGGACCGGCATCAGCATGCCCCCGCCGATGCCCTGGATGACGCGGAACGCCACCAGGCTGCCGATGTTCCAGGCCAGGCCGGAGGCCACCGAACCGGCCAGGAACAAGGCCAGCGAGGCCAGCCAGGTCGCCCGGGCCCCGAACCGGCCGATGGCCCACCCGTTGAGCGGGATGACCATGCCGAACGACAGCAGGTAGCCCGTCATCACCCACTGAACGGTGGACACCGTGGTGTGCAGATCGCGGGCGATGGCGTCGAGGCCGACGTTGACGATCGTGGTGTCGAGCAGGGCCGCGATCGCTCCCACCATCAAGATCGCGGTCAGCTTGATCAGGGCCGGGTCCAGCTTGTCGGGCGCCTTCGCGGGCGCCTGGCTGGCCGTCGCCAAGGATCCAGATGAAGTAGCCATGCAGGTAAACTACACCGTGCAGTGCATATTTGTAAACTGCACGGTGTAGTTTACTCTGCGGAGCGCCGCCGTATACTTCGGTGTCCGGCCCGACGGGGGGAGAGGAGTGCCGATGACCGGCACCGAGGTCGTTCTGGGCCCGGGCCGTTCCACGCGGACGCGCGGTCGGTGTCGGAGCGCAAACGCGAGGAGATCCAGCAGGCCGCGCTGACCCTGTTCACCCGGGACGGCTACGAACGGACCAGCGTCGACGCCATCGCCGCCGAGGCCGGGGTGTCCAAGCGCACCGTCTACAACCACTTCGGGGACAAGGAGAACCTGTTCCTGGTGGTGACCCAGCGCACCTTCACCTGGATGATCGGCCTGGTCGAAGAGGTCGTCGGCCGCCACCTGGACGACCTCAGCGACCCCTCGGCCCTGGAGCGGACCCTGGTCGAGACGCTGCGGGAGATGGGCCGGACCATCACCCAGCTGCCCGAGCGGGGCGCCCTCATCCGGCTCCTGATCACCGAGGCCCGCCGGTTCCCGGTGCTGACCGAGCCCTGGCGCCAGCGGGGCACGGTCACCGACGTGATCGCGGCCCGGCTCACCCGGCTGGCCGACCGGGGCCTGCTGGTCATCGACGACCCGGTACAGGCCACCCAGCACCTCACCGCGCTCACCCTCAACCAGCTCAACACCCGGTCCCTGTTCGGCACGTTCGCGATCTCCGCCGAGGAGACCGAGAAGGTCATCCGGAGCGGCGTGCACGTCTTCCTGCTCGCCTACGGCCCGCGCGGCTGATTTTCCTGTCGAATGACCGCTGGCCGGTGTCCGGCTCACGGGCGCGGCGCCGACGTCTCAGCGGGCGCCAGGGTGGTGCCCGGGCGAGAGGAGCAGCCGTGAAGTACATGATCTTGATCTACGGAGCCCAGCGTGACTACGACGCGATGGCCGGTAAGCCCGACCCGGGGCAGCCGGGCTGGACCGCGGAGCAGTTCGCGGCCATGGGCGAGTTCATGGAGACGTTCAACCGGGAGCTGGCCGAGTCGGGTGAGCTGGTGGAGACCCGGGGCCTGACCGCCCCGGTGCACGCCCGGCGCCTGCAGCTGCGGGCAGGCGTCCCGGTGGTGACCGACGGGCCGTACGCCGAGTCGGAGGAGGTGCTGGCCGGTTACTGGATCGTCGAGTGCGACAGCTTCGACCGGGCCACCCAGATCGCCGGGCGGCTGACCGGGACGCCGGGCCCCGGCCACGCCCGCGACCGGGCCCGGGTCGACGTGCGGCCGGTGGCCGAATCCCGGCACGAGCTGGACGCCTGACCCGTGCCGTCGGCGGTGCCCCCGGATTGGCCCGAGGACCTGCTGCGTCAGCTGGCGCCGCAGGTCCTCGGCGCGCTGGTCCGGCGGTACGGGCACTTCGACACCGCCGAAGACGCCGTGCAGGAGGCCCTGCTGGCGGCGGCCACCCAGTGGCCCGGCGGCGGGGTCCCGGATCATCCGCGCGGCTGGCTGATCACCGTGGCGTCACGGCGGATGACCGACCGGCTCCGCGCCGAGCAGGCCCGGCAGCGCCGGGAAGAGGCCGCGGCCCGGCAGGATCGGCCCGGCCCGTGGCTGGCCCCGGCGGCCGACGCGCCGCTGGACGGGGGCGACGACACCCTGATCCTGCTGTTCATGTGCTGCCACCCGGCCCTGTCGCCCGCGGCGCAGATCGCCCTGACCCTGCGGGCCGTGGGCGGCCTGTCCACCGCCGAAATAGGGCGGGCCTTCCTGGTGCCGGAGGCCACCATGACCCGCCGTATCACCCGGGCCAAACAAGCGGTCCGGGCCAGCGCGGTCCCCTTCGCCCTGCCCGCGGCGGCCGAGCGCGAGGCCCGGCTGACCGCGGTCCTGCGGGTGCTCTACCTCATCTTCACCGAGGGCTACGCGGCCACCGCCGGGCCCGGGCTGACCCGGCCCGGCCTGACCGGCGAGGCCATCCGGCTGGCCCGGCTGATGCACCGGCTGCTGCCGGACGACGGTGAGGTCACCGGCCTGCTCGCGCTGATGCTGCTCACCGACACCAGGCGGCCCGCCCGCACCGGCCCGGGCGGGGAGCCGATCCCCCTGGCCGAGCAGGACCGGAGCCGGTGGGACCCGGCCCTGATCGCCGACGGCGTCGCCTTGATCACCCGCGCTCTGGGCCAGGGCGCGCCCGGCCCGTACCAGCTGCAGGCGGCCATCGCCGCCGTGCACGACGAAGCCGCCACCGCCGCCGACACCGACTGGCCGCAGATCCTCGCCCTGTACGAGCTGCTGCGCCAGGTCGACTCCGGCCCGGTGGTAGCGCTCAACCATGCCGTGGCCGTGGCCATGGTCCACGGCCCCCAGCCCGGCCTCGACCTGCTCGCCAGCCTCGAAAACGACCGCCGGATCGCGGCCGGCCACCGGTTCCACGCCGTCCGCGCCCACCTGCTCGAGCTGGCCGGCGACCGGGACGGCGCCCGCCAGAGCTACCTGGCCGCCGCCGACCGCGCCGCCAGCCTGCCCCACCAGCGCTACCTCAACTCCCGGGCCGCCCGCCTGGCCGCCCCCGCATCCACATCACCGGCCAGTCATCCCCCTGACGAGATCTCAAATGTGAGATACCCTGGCCGGTATGAACGATGAGGTGCCGGGCGCCGGGACCGAGGCGGACCCGCCCCGGCTGCCGGTCATGCCGGGCTTCCGGGAGATGGCCCTGCGCCGGATGTCGCAGGACCGGGGGCGGCTCATGCGCGAGCTGGCCCAGCGCCGCCAGGAAGCCGGCCTCTCCCAGACCGAGATCGCCGCCCGGATGGGCACGTCCCAGTCCGCGGTGGCCCGGCTCGAAGCGGGCGCCGCCGACGTGCGCGCCTCCACCCTGGAGCGGTACGCCGCCGCCCTCGGCACCGAGCTCACCTGGACCCTGCACCGCAACACCACGGAGTCGCCGTCATGACCATGGACCGCATCCCGTTCCACCGTTCACCGTTCCCGGGCCGGAACCCGTTTCCGGGGCAGCCGCCGTTCCCCGGGCCGCCGGAGCCGGACACCGTGCCCGGCCCCACCCGGACCCAGCTCTGGCTGCAGCCGCCCGAGCCGCCGAGCGTGTACGAGTCCCTGCTGCGGCGGCGGATCGTGCTGGCCCACGGCCACCTCACCGACGAGGCCGCCACCCGGCTCTCGGCCCAGCTGCTGACCCTGGACGCCGAGGGTGACCGGCCCATCCGGCTCGAATTCCAGGGCCTGTCGGCCGACCTGACCGCGGCCGTCACCCTGATGGGCGTGCTCGACACCGTGGGGGTGCCGGTCCAGGCCCGGGCGGCGGGCCGGACCACGGGCGCGGCCCTGGGCGTGCTGGCCGCCTGCCCCGAGCGGGCCGCCTACCCCAACGCGCTGTTCGTGCTGACCGAGCCGAGCGAGCAGTTCGGCGGCACCGTGGACGCGGTCACGGTCCGGGAGCGCCAGACCCGTACCATGACCGACGCCGTCTACGAGCGGCTGGCCGAGGTCACCGGGCACGAAGTGGACGAGATCCGCGCCGCGGCCCGGGCCGGCCACCTGCTCGGCGCGGCCGAAGCCGTGGCCTACGGCCTGGTCACCGACGTGATCGCGGGCCGTGGGGAGCGCCCGGCCGCGCCCGGTCCGCGGGGCAGGTAACGGTCTCGCGTCCAACCTGCGCGTTGCGTCACCTGGCCTGCGCGCCCCGCGGGTAACATCGGCCAGCGGGGAGAGTCCGGAATATCCGCCGGCGCAGGGGACGGTGCACGCCACGCGCGGCCTGCCACCGCCGCCCACCGTGGCCCACCCTGCCTGACCCGTGAGGGCGATGGTGAGCACGACAGACGACGCCGAGTTCGCGCCGCGTTCGGCCGCGCGGGCCGAGCACGCGCCTGCGGGCCCGCGCCTCGGCCCCGGGCTGGGTCTCGGCCTGGACGACGCCCCGGAGCCGCTGCCCCCGCTGCTCCCGCCGATTCCCCCGCCCAGCGACGGTGACGGGCCGCTGCCCCGGCGCGGCCATCCCGGCGACCCGGGATTCACGGTCGCCGGCCCGCACGACGGGGCCTCGGTCTGGCAGCAGGCCCAGTCGGCCTGGCAAGCCGCGGGCGCCGAGTGGTCGACCGAGTCCGACGCCGCCTGGCCCCCATCGCCCGCCACCCCCGCCCCGCCAGCCGCGGCCACCCCGCCGGACACGACGGCATCCGGACCCCGGCCCGGCCGGCGCCGGCTGCTGGTCACCGCCGTGGTCCTGGTCCTGGTGCTGGCCGTGGCCTGGGCCGGGTACACCCGGCTGGGCCCGCACGAGCTGAGCCCGCGCAGCTACCCCGCGGCCCAGGCGGCCAGCACCCAGTTCCCGGCCAGCCCGGGGCCGTCCGGCCGGGGCGTGTTCCAGACCCTGACCCGGGTCTCCAGCGTGGGGAACACCGTGGTGGCGGTGGGCAGCCAGGCCGGCGGTGACCTGACCCGGGGCCAGTTCTTCGTTTCCACCGACGCCGGCAACACCTGGCAGCTGGCCGCGGTCCGCGGCGCCGGCGGCGGCGACCCGGCCCCCGGGCATCCCGCGCAGCTCCTGGCGGGCGGCCCCGGTGGCTGGCTCGCGGTCGGCCCGCACGCCATCTGGACCAGCCCGGACGCCCGGTCCTGGACGCTGGCCGCCACCACCGGCATCACCCCCACCGACTCCGGCGACCAGGTGACCTCGCTGATCCGGACCGCCACCGGCTGGCTGGCCGCGGGCCAGAACACCGCCGAAGCCACCGGAGTGATCTGGACCTCACGCGACGGCCGCCACTGGACCCGGGTCAGCGCCGCCCAGGCCGGGCTGCCGGTCCACGACGGCGGCATCGTCAGCATCACCGGGGCGGCCGCCCGCGGTCCCGACCTCGTGCTGTCCGGGCAGATCTCGCGCTGGTCGCAGGAAGCCGGCCCGCGCACCACCGTGACCTGGCTGAGCACGGACGGCGGCCGCACCTGGCGGCCCGGGTCGGTGCCGGCCGATCACGGGGCCAGCCCGGGGCTGGCCGGCCTGGCCGTGACCGGCCAGGGGTTCATCGCCGTCCGTCCCGGCACCGCGCCCAGTGGTCCCAGCCAGCAGGCCCGGCCGGCCGGAATCGTCTACGCCTCGCCCACCGGCCTGAACTGGCACTACGTGGCCTCCCTGACCGCGGCCAACGGCGTGAAGATCAGCACGGTCACGGGCGGGCCCGGTGGGTTCGCGGTGCTCGGCCGGGGCCCGGCCGGCTTCCTGTACGGCTACACCAGCGCGGACGGCAGCCACTGGAAGGCGGCCACCTCGTTCGGCCCGGCCTCCGCGACCAGTACCGGCACCACGGTCACCACCGGCGGCGTGCAGATCGCCACCGGCAGCACCGGCACCCCGGTGGCGCAGCGGCCGTACCTGGCCGTGGCCGCGCCCGGCCACGCCGTCCGGGCCATCAACTTCGGCCGTGTCGCCGGGGCCACCATCACCCCCACCGGGGTCAACGCGGTGGCCAACTCCGGTCCGCGGGCCAGCCGGGCCCAGGTCGCGGTGGGGGAGTCCGGCGGCACGCTGGCCGTCTGGTCGCGGTCCGGCGGCGGTTCGTTCACCCGCGGGACCTGGTCCACGGCCACCGGCACGCCGCCCGCCGTGGCCGGCACCCAGGAACTGGACAGCGTGGCCGACGGCCCAGCCGGCTGGCTGGCCACCGGCAACGCCCTGGCCGGGACCACGCTCTACCCGGTGCTGGCGTCCTCGCCCGATGGCCGCACCTGGCGCCCGGACCGGGTGGCCGGGCTGACCCGGCCCGGCCTGGCCACCGCCCAGGCGGCAGCCAACCGGACCGGCTACGTCATCGTGGGCAGCGCCACCACCAGCGCGGGCACGTTCCCGGCGGCCTGGTCATCGCGCGACCTGCGCACCTGGACCCGCGCGGCCGGGGCCGCCGCCGGCCCGGCCGCCACCGGCCCGGGCCAGCTGCTCGGGGTGGCCGCCGGCACCAGCGGCTTCGTCGCGGTCGGCCGCCAGGGCATCGATCCGGCCGTGTGGACCTCGGCCAACGGGCGGCAGTGGACCGCCCACCGCCTCAAGATCCCGGGCACCGCCGCCCAGGCCGAGCTGTCCCGGGTCGCCATCAACGGCCACACCGTGGTCGCCTTCGGCCAGGAGATCTGGGCCTCCGGCGACCGCGTCGCCCTGGCCGAGGTCTCCCACGACGGCGGCCGGACCTGGCTCCCGGTCACGCTCCGCTCGCCCGGCCGCGTGGCCACGGTCACCGCGGTGACCGCGATGTCCGGCGGCTTCACCGCGGTCGGCACCTACGGGCCCGAAGGGAACCGCGACGTCGCGGTGTGGACGTCCGCCCACGGCGACACCTGGCGCACCCAGACCCCTTCCGGCACCGGGCTGTCCGGCCCCGGCTTCCAGCAGATCAGCGGCCTGGCCGCCCACGGCTCGGCCCTCACCGGAGTCGGCTACACCGCCACCTCCACCGCCGAGCAGCCCACCCTCTGGCAAATCCCCGCCCGCTGACCAGCCCTAGGCTGGCCCCGGAGCCGGAACGCCCCGGATCGACGCGTCCAGAATCTCGGCCGGGTGCGCGATGGCGATGGATTCGCCCTGCGCCTCCAGGGCGGAGGCGATCTGCAGGGAGCAGCCGGGGTTGGCCGAGATGAGCAGTTCGGCCCCGGTGCTCAGCACCGACTGGGCCTTGCGCCGGCCCAGCTCCCCGGCCGCCTCCGGTTGCAGCAGGTTGTAGACCCCGGCCGAGCCACAGCACATCCCGGCCTCCGGGATCTCCCGCACCTCCAGGTCGGGCACGCCCGCCAGCAGCTGCCGCGGCGCGGCGGTGATCCCCTGGGCGTGGCCCAGGTGGCAGGCGTCGTGGTAGGTGGCGCGGGCCGGGATCGGGTGCCGGGCCGCGGCCGGGCCGCCGGACCGCTCGAACAGCTCGACCAGGAACTCGGAGAAGTCCCGGACCTTGGCGCTCAGGGCCTTGGCCCGGTCGGCCCAGACCGGGTCGTCGGCCAGCAGTTCGGCGTACTCCTTCATGGCCGAGCCGCAGCCCGCCGAGTTGACCACGATCGTCTCGACCCCGGCCTGCTCGAACGTCTCGATGAGGGCCCGGGCGAAGTCAGCGCCCTCGCCGACCCGGCCCGAGTGCAGCGACAGCGCGCCGCAGCATTCCTGCTGGCGGGGGATGACCACGTCGCAGCCCTCGGCGGCCAGTACCCGGGCGGTGGCCAGGTTGACGTGGCCGAAGAACACCGACTGCACGCAGCCGGTGAGCATGCCCACCACCGCCCGCCGCTCGCCCCGGGCCGCGACCCGCTCGGGCAGCCGGCCCCGCGGCACCGGCGGCCCGGGCCGGGGGGCCAGGTTCATGGCCGCGCCCAGCACCGGCGACAGCTTGGACGGCAGCCCGGTCCGGGCCACCAGCCGGTCCAGCCCGGTCCGCTGCAGCCCGCGCAGGGGGCCGGTCAGCAGCCGCAGCCGCTGCCGGTAGGGGAACACCGCGAAGATGGCCGCCCGGGCCGCCCGGTCGGGCCACGGCCGGTGCCGCCCGCCCCCGACCGGAACCCGCGGCGCCACCTCAGCAACCTCAGTAGCCCAGTAGCCTCAGCAACCCCAGCTGCCTCGCCAGACTCGTCAACCCCGTCGGCCCCAGCCACCTCGTGCAGATCAGAGCCGGGCTGCACCGGCGGCGCGTGCTCGGGGTCGTCGGTCCAGGCCCGGGCCGCCTCGATCAGCCGGTCGTACTGGACCCCGGACGGGCACGCGGTCATGCACGCCATACAGCCCAGGCACCGGTCGAAGTGCTCGGCCGCCGCCGGGGTCAGCTCCTCGCCGTCCAGCACCTGGGTCACCAGGTGGATCCGGCCCCGCGGCGAGTCCATCTCCTCGCCCCACAGCGAATAGGTGGGGCAGGCCGGCAGGCAGAAGCCGCAGTGCACGCAGTCGTTGGCCAGGTCGCGCAGTTCGTGCTCGTCCATTCAGATCCCTCCTGGCCCCCGGCCCGGCGCCATCAGGTTCCCCGGATCGAACTGTTGCTTGACCGACCGCATCAGGGCCAGCGCGGGCACCGGCCCCCACAGGTCCACCCCGCGCTCGACCGCCTTTGGCGCGGTCAGCACCACCACACTGCCCCGAGCCGGCCCGGCCGGCCGCCCGGTCGCCGCCCGCAGCGCCCGCACGAACATCGCCACCCGCTCCGGGTCCTCGCCCGCGCCCACCGACGCGTACAGCACGCCGGCCCCGGCCGACCCGCCCACCGCCGCCGCCACCCCGGTGTCCGCGGCCACGGCGTCGATGGCGTCCAGCACCCGCCGTAGTTCCGCCGCCCAGAACGCCACCCGCACCAGCGTCCCGTCCACCGGCCCCGGCGCCGCCTCGCCCACAGTGCCCCACCAGTCCGGGGCCGCCGTCGCCTCCGAAGCCCCGTGACCGAGCGCCACCCGCATCCGCCCGGCCCGCGCGCTGACCCCCGAGGGCGTGCCTTCCAGCAGCGTGCTCACCCCCAGCGGGCCGCCGACCCGGGGCCGGTCCAGCTCCACCGCGGACGGCTGCAGCGGCGAGGCCGCCGCGGCCAGCACCGCCTCGGCCGCGGCCGCGCTGTCGTGGTACCTCTCGGTCACCCAGGCGCTCAGGTCGGGCCGCGGGTGCAGCCGGAACGTCACCTCGGCGATCAGCCCCAGCGTGCCGAACGACCCGGCGAACAGCTTGCCCAGGTCGTAGCCGGCCACGTTCTTGACCACCTTGCCGCCCGCCTTGGCCAGGTGCCCGTCGGCGCGCACGATCGTGATCCCGATCAGCAGGTCGCGCGGCAGCCCGTAGCGCAGCCGCAGCGGCCCGGCGCTGTTCCGGGCCACCACCCCGCCCACCGTGGCCCCGGGCGGCCCGTCCAGGGCCAGCCGCTGGCCCTTCTCGGCCAGCGTCTCGGCCAGCTGGCCCAGGGTGACCCCGGCTTCGGCCCGCACGACCAGGTCACCGGCGGCGTACTCGAGGATCTGGGTCATCCCGCTCAGGTCGGCGATCACCTCGCCGCGCGCGGGCGGCAGCCCCCACGAGATGGTCCGGCCGCTGCCCCGCGGCACCACAGCCAGGTCCAGCCCGGCCGCGGCGGCCAGCACCCCGGCCGCCTGGTCCAGGGTGGCCGGCGACGCGACGCACAGCGGCTCCACGCCGCCGACGCTGTCCGGCGGACCGGCCGGCCTGACCACCGCGCCCGTCCCGGCCAGGGCGACGGCGACCTCCGCGCCGCTGGTCACGCCGGCCTCCCGACCTTAGAAAAAATAAGCGCCACCATCATCAGAAGATCTCCACCTCACCGGCCGCGCTCGCCGGGTGCGGTGCCCGGTGCACCCCGGGGACCTCGCCGCACAGCCGGGGCGTGGGGAACACCTTGCCCGGGTTGCACAGGTTGCGCGGGTTGAACGCGCAGCGCAGGAACTGCATGGTGTCCAGGTCGTCGGGGCCGAACATCTTCGGCATGTACTTGGCCTTGTCCACGCCCACCCCGTGCTCGCCGGTGATCGAGCCCCCGGCTTCGATGCACAGGTCCAGGATCTGCCCGGACACCTCCTCGGCGGCTTCGCCCGCGCCGTCGATCCGGTCGTCGAACAGCACCAGCGGGTGCAGGTTGCCGTCGCCGGCGTGGAACACGTTGGCCACCCGGACCCCCTCACGGGCGCCGGACAGCTCGGCGATCCGGCCCAGGATGCCGGACAGCGCGGTGCGCGGCACCACCCCGTCCTGCACGATGTAGGCCGGGCTGATCCGGCCCACCGCCGCGAACGCGGACTTGCGGCCCGCCCAGATCCGGGCCCGGTCGGCCGGGTCGTCGGCCGACCGGATTTCACCCGCCCCGGCCTGCTCGCACTTTTCCCGCACCGCGCTGGCCTCGGCCTCGACCTCGGACTCGGGGCCGTCCAGCTCGACGACCAGGACCGCGCCCGCCCCGGCCGGGTAGTTGCAGTGCACGGCGGCCTCGGCCGCCTCGATGGCCAGCGCGTCCATCATCTCGATGGCGGCCGGCACGATCCCGGTCCCGATGATCTCCGACACCGCGGTGCCGCCCGCGCTGGTCGACTCGAACGCGGCCAGCAGGGTCCGGACCATCTCCGGCAGCGGGGTCAGCTTGACCACGACCTTGGTCGCGATGCCGAGCGTGCCCTCGGACCCCATGAACGCGCCCAGCAGGTCGTAGCCGGGGGAGACCCCGGTGCCGTCGCCCAGCCAGGTCAGCTCGCCGTCCGGGGTGACGATCTCCAGCCCGGTGACGTGGTGCACGGTGAACCCGTGCTTGAGGCAGTGGGCGCCGCCCGAGTTCTCGGCCACGTTGCCGCCCACCGAGCAGACCACCTGGCTGGACGGGTCGGGCGCGTAGAAGAACCCGTACGGCTCGACCGCCTTGCTCACGGCCAGGTTGGTCACGCCCGGCTCCACGATGGCCCGGCGGCTGAGCGGATCCACCTCCAGCACCCGGCGCATCCGCGAGGTGACGATGAGCACGCCGTCGCTGCGCGGCAGCGCCCCGCCCGACAGCCCGGTGCCCGAGCCGCGGGCCACGAACGGCACCCCGGCCTGGGCGCAGGCCCGGACCACGGCCGCGATCTGCTCGGCGCTGTCCGGCAGCACCACCAGCGCGGGCGCGGTCCGGTGCGCGGTCAGGCCGTCGCACTCGTAGGTCCGCAGCTCCCGCGGCTCGGAAATCACCTGGTCAGCCCCGCAGATCTCCTCCAGCAGGGGGATCAGCGCCGCGCACGCCCCCGTGGGCGCAGCCGGCAGCGGGGTGGCCATCAGGGCATGCGTTCGTAGGCGGGCACGGTCAGGAACTCGGCGTAGTTGTCGGCCAGCGCCACCGCGGTGAACAGCGCCGTGGCCTGGCCGAACCGCTCGGCGTCGAAGGCGTCGCCGAGCTGCTCCCGGATGCTGACCAGTTCCTCGTCGATGATGGCCTCGACCCGGTCCCGGGTCACCTTGGGGCCGTCCTCGAGCAGGATGTCGTTGTGCAGCCACTGCCAGACCTGGGACCGGGCGATCTCGGCCGTGGCCGCGTCCTCCATCAGGTTGAAGATGGCCACCGCGCCGCCGCCGGCCAGCCAGGACGCCAGGTACTGCAGGCCCACGCTGATGTCGTTGCGCAGCCCGGCCTCGGTGATCGTGCCCGGCGTCTTGTCCACCGCCAGCAGGTCGGCCGCGCTGACGCTGACCTCGTCCCGGAGCCGGCCGAGCTGGTTGGGCTTGGACCCCAGCACCTCGTCGAACACCTCCCGGCACACCGGCACCAGGTCCGGGTGCGCCACCCAGGACCCGTCGAACCCGTCGCGGGACTCACGGGTCTTGTCCTCGCGCACCTTGGCCAGGGCCACCTCGTTGACCTCGGGGTCGCGGCGGCTGGGGATGAACGCGGCCATGCCGCCGATGGCGTGCGCGCCGCGCCGGTGGCAGGTCTTGACCAGCAGCTCGGTGTAGGCCCGCATGAACGGCGCGGTCATCGTGACCTGGTTCCGGTCCGGCAGCACGAACTCGCGGCCGCGGGTGCGGAACTTCTTGATGATGGAGAACAGGTAGTCCCAGCGGCCCGCGTTCAGCCCGGCCGAGTGGTCCCGCAGCTCGTAGAGGATCTCGTCCATCTCGAACGCGGCCGGGATCGTCTCGATCAGCACCGTGGCCCGGATCGTGCCGCGCAGGATGCCCAGCCGGTCCTGGGCCAGGTTGAAGGCGTCGTTCCACAGCCGGGCCTCGAGGTGGCTTTCCATCTTGGGCAGGTAGAAGTACGGGCCCTTGCCCTTGTCCAGCTGCCGCTGGGCCGAGGTGGTCATGTACAGCGCGAAGTCGACCAGGCTGCCGGACGCCCGCTGGCCGTCGACCAGGATGTGCTTCTCGTCCAGGTGCCAGCCCCGCGGCCGGGGCACGATCGTGGGCAGCTCGTGGTCGGGGCGGAGCTTGTACTCCTTGCCGCCCTGGCTGAAGTCGATGGTGCGGTCCAGCGCGTCCTTGAGGTTGAGCTGCCCGGTGATGACGTTGCCCCACAGCGGCGAGCTGGCGTCCTCGAAGTCGGCCAGCCACACCTTGGCCCCGGAGTTCAGCGCGTTGATCGTCATCTTCTTGTCGGTCGGCCCGGTGATCTCCACCCGCCGGTCGGCCAGCCCGGGCGCGGGCGGCGCCACCTGCCAGGCCGTGTCCTCCCGGACCTTGGCCGTCTCGGGCAGGAAGTCAAAGGTCCCGCCCGCGATGATCTCGGCCTGCTTGCGTTCCCGCGCGGCCAGCAACTCCGCGCGCCGGGAGCCCAGCTCCCGCTGCAGGGCCGCGATCAGCCCCAGCGCCTCGGGAGTCAGAATCTCGTCGTAGCGATCCCCGGAAGGGCCGGTGATCTCAACGCCATCGGTGCCCGGCATAAGCTAACTCCTCCGCAGCAGTCTGCTTCCATCCTTACAGATCGGGTCCCTGGCGACGAGTCCGGACCTGTGGGCCAGTTGTTACTGACGGGTAACGTTAGCCAGGCCGCCGGGGCAGGGTCAACACCGGGACCCGGTATGCTTATTTGCTCGCCCAGCGGAGGCACGGGGACGTTGACTGAGCAATCGAAAGCACCGCAGGTAATGGCTGACCGTAAAACCGAATCGGCCCTTTCCGAGTCCATTCGGAAAGAGCAGGATTACGTTTCCATGCTGTACGGCCTGCTCGACGCCGCCCGTGCGCGCAGCGAGAAAGCCCTGGACGAGGTGCACGGCCGGGGTGGCGGGGGCACCTTCGCGGCCCGGATGGAGCGCGAGGCCTCAGCCGTTGAGCAGGCACGACGCCTGTCCCAGCTGAACGGCGTGGAGCGCGGCCTGTGCTTCGGGCGCATGGACGACACCGATAGCCGCACCTTTTATATCGGCCGTATCGGATTGCACGACGGCGAATATGATCCGGTCCTCATTGACTGGCGAGCCCCGGCCGCCCGCCCTTTTTACGCGGCCACGCCCAATGACCCGGCCGGCCTGGTCCGGCGGCGCCACCTTTACACCCGCGGGCGCACCGTTACCGGGCTGGACGACGAGGTATTCGACCTGGACCGGATGAGCGAGGCCGACCGGCGCGGCCTGGTCGGCGAGGCCATGCTGCTGGCCACCGTGCGCCGGGGCCGGACCGGCCGGATGAGCGACGTGGTCGCCACCATCCAGGCCGAGCAGGACCGGGTCATCCGCTCCTCGCTGGGCGGGGTGCTGGTCGTGCAGGGTGGTCCCGGCACCGGCAAGACCGTGGCCGCGCTGCACCGGGCCGCCTACCTGCTCTACACGCACCGCCGCACGCTGGAACGCCGCGGCGTGCTCATCATCGGGCCCAACTCGACGTTCCTGCGCTACATCAGCCAGGTGCTGCCGTCGCTGGGCGAGACCGACGTGGTGCTGTCCTCGCTCGGCGAACTGTTCCCCGGCGTCCGCGCCACCGCCCCCGAGGACCCGGCCGCCGCGGTCATCAAGGGCGACGTGCGCATGGTCAAGGTGCTCCGGGCCGCGGTCCGGGACCAGCAGCGGGCGCCCCGCCACGACCTGGACCTCCGGGTCGACGGCGTGCCGATCACCGTCGCCGCCGACCTGGTCGAACGCGCCCGCATCCGCGCCCGGGGCATGCGCCGGCCCCACAACGTGGCCCGCAAGCTGTTCGTCACCGAGATGCTCGACGCCGTCGCCCGGGCCGAAGCGGTCGCGCTCGGCCGCAGCCTGGACGCCGAGGACCTGCCCTACGTGCGGGCCCGGCTGTGGGATGAGGACGTGGTCCGGTCCGCCCTCGACGCGCTGTGGCCGTTCCTCACCCCCCAGCGGCTGCTGGCCGCGCTGCTGGAGGAGGAAGGTGCCCTCCGCCGCGCCGCATCCGGGTTTTCCCCCGATGAAAGGTCGGTACTGCTTCGTACCCACCAGCCCGGCGTCTGGACGGTGAGCGACGTTCCGCTCCTGGACGAGGCGGCGGAGCTGCTGGGCGCCGACGACTCCGCCGACCGGGCGCTGCGCCGGGCCGCCGAGCGAGAGCGCCGGGAAGAAGAGGAGTACGCCCAGGGCGTGCTGGAACTGACCGGCCTGGCCGGGCAGGGCCTGGTCGACGCGGCCGCGCTGGCCGGCCGCAACCGGGACGAGGGCCCCGAGCTGACCACCGCCGAGCGGGCCGCCGCCGACCGGACCTGGTCCTACGGCCACGTGATCGTGGACGAGGCCCAGGAACTGTCGGCCATGGCCTGGCGGATGGTCATGCGCCGGGTCCCGACCAAGTCCCTGACCGTGGTCGGGGACGTGGCCCAGACCGGCAGCCCGGCCGGCGCCTCGTCCTGGGGCCAGATGCTCGACCCCTACGTCAAGGACCGCTGGCGCGAGGAGCGGCTGACCGTCAACTACCGCACCCCGGCCGAGATCATGGCCGTCGCCGCCGACGTCCTGGCAAAAGTTGCACCGTCCCAGGAGCCGCCGGAATCGGTGCGCGAGGAAGGCGAGCACCCGCGCGTGGTCCGGGTGGCCGCGGCCGGCGACTTCGGCCCCCAGGTCGCCCGGGTCGTCGACGAGGAAGTCTCCGGCCTGACCGCCGCCGAGGAGGGCAGGCTGGCCGTCATCGCCCCCGCCGACCGCATCGCCGACCTGGCCGCCCAGGTCCCCGGGGCCGTCCCCGGCGACCAGGCCGAAGCCCTCGACGCCCCGGTCGCCCTGCTCACCGTGGCCCAAGCCAAAGGCCTGGAGTTCGACCGCGTCGTCCTGGCCGACCCGGCCGGCATCATCGCCCAGTCCCCCCAGGGCGGCCACGACCTCTACGTGGCCATCACCCGGGCCACCCACCGCCTGGCCGTGGTCTTCGAGGGCGAACTTCCCCCCATCCTCGACTCCCTCCGCCCCACCATCGAAGACCCCACCCCCGTCGGCTAACCCCCGTCCCGCTCCCCAAGCCACCCCGCGGCCCGCGTCTGCCACCCCGGCCTGCGCCCCAGTCACCCTGGCCCGCGCCCCTGCCACTCTGGCCCGCGCCCGCCACCCTGGGCCCGCGCCCGCCACTCCCGGGCCCGCGCCCTGCCATCCGACCCGCGCCTGATCCGCTCCCGGGCCATCCGGCCGCCTCCGATCCGCTCCCAGGTCACCCCGGCCCCGCGCCTTGCCATCCTGGCCTGTGCCCTGCCACCCTGGGCCGCGCCCGCTACCCGTCCAGGCCCGGTGGCCTCATTCGCCCCAACCGGCTCCTCGTCCCCGCCACCTCAGGTAGCCAACTCACCCGATCCGACCTCTGGTCCGTCTCGCTGCCCGTCTGACCCATGAGTCCCGGCCCCGGCTGATAACAGCAAGAAGCGGCCGCTCCAGTCCGCCCACCCCTGTTGGTCGTCGGGTACGGGAACACTTTTGTGCAGTATGTGACAACAAATGTTCCCGACCAGGAGTTCGCCGTCCCACCAGCCCGGCGAGTCCCAGCCACCGCAGTCCTGGCCGCCATCACTTCAGTCCCGACGACCACAGCGGCCTCGCGCCGAGGCCCTCACCGCGACGCCCGCCTCAGTCCCACTAGCCTCGGGAGCCCCAAGAGCAGGGCCCAATCCGGGGCTGGGACCGCTATTGGGCCGTATACGTCCACAAGCGTCCCCAGCTCCAGCCTTGACACCCCTTCCGCCACGCCAGCCCCGGAAGTCCCAGACGCCAACTCCAGGGCGGGGCACAACTGAGAGCGACGCGTTGTTTAAGGAAGCGACAACCTCGTGTGCCCGTGGCACTATCGGGGACAACAAGGCAGGGGCGCCCACGCCGCTCCCAGCCAGAAGCAGAAGTACCGTCCTTGGAGGACAATGACCGCATTTTCTGAGCGGCCGGAGCCGGCGATGGCCGGCGACGAGCTCGACGACTTCTACGAGCCGGCCGCTGCTCCCGGTGACTTCGACCTGGAAGACCGTCAGGCCTTGCGCCGGGTCGCGGGTCTGTCCACGGAACTTCAGGACGTCACCGAGGTCGAATACCGTTCTCTTCGCCTCGAGCAGGTCGTGCTGATCGGCGTCTGGGCCGAAGGCACCCTGGCCAGCGCGGAGAACTCGCTCCTGGAGCTGAGCCGCCTGGCCGAGACCGCCGGTTCCGAGGTGCTCGACGGGCTGATCCAGCGGCGCGGCAAGCCGGACCCCGCCACCTACGTGGGTTCGGGCAAGGCCGCTGAACTGGCCGACATCGTGGCCGCGGTGGGTGCCGACACGCTGATCTGTGACGGCGAGCTGAGCCCCAGCCAGCTGAACCGCCTGGAGAGCGTGGTCAAGGTCAAGGTGATCGACCGGACCGCGTTGATCCTCGACATCTTCGCCCAGCATGCGCGGAGCCGCGAAGGTAAGGCCCAGGTCGAGCTGGCCCAGCTGGCCTACATGCTGCCCCGGCTGCGGGGCTGGGGTGAGTCGATGTCCCGGCAGGCCGGTGGCCGGGTGGCCGGCGGCGGCGGTATCGGCACCCGTGGCCCTGGTGAGACCAAGATCGAAACGGACCGGCGCCGCCTGCGGGCCCGCATGGCCAAGCTGCGCCGGGAGATCGCCGCGATGTCGGTGAGCCGGGACGTCCAGCGCGGCCAGCGCCGCCGCCACGAGGTCCCGTCCGTAGTCATCGCGGGCTACACCAACGCGGGCAAGTCGAGCCTGCTCAACCGGCTGACCGGCGCGGGTGTGCTGGTCGAGGACGCGCTGTTCGCCACGCTGGACCCGGCGGTCCGGCGGGCCCGCACCGCGTCCGGGCGGGCGCTGACCCTCACCGACACTGTCGGGTTCGTCCGGCACCTGCCGCACCAGCTGGTCGAGGCGTTCCGGTCCACTCTGGAGGAGACCGCCCACGCCGACCTGATCCTGCACGTGGTGGACGGCTCCGACCCGGAGCCCGAGGCCCAGATCACCGCGGTCCGCTCGGTGCTGGCCGAGATCGGCGCGGGCGAGGTGCCGGAGCTGATGGTGATCAACAAGTCGGACGCCGCCGACCCGATCGTGATCGAAAGCCTGCGCCGCCGCGTCGGCGACAGCGTGCTGGTCTCGGCCCGCACCGGGGCCGGCCTGGACGACCTGCGCGACGCGCTGGAGGAGGCGCTGCCCCGTCGTGACCGCGAGGTTCAGGCCCTGGTGCCCTACAGCCGCGGTGACCTGATCGCCCGCGTGCACGAAGAGGGCGAGGTCCTGAAGGTCGGCCACGGCCCCGACGGCACCGAGCTCCAGGCCCGGGTCCCACCGGCCCTGGCCGCCGAGCTGGCCCCGTTCAGCACCGACCCCCTCGAGGCCACCGAGGCCGACGGCAGCCAGCCGGCCCAGCCGGCCCCGGCGGTCCCGCTCCCGGCCAGCACACGGCCGGCGGCTGCGCCCGCACCCGCGCGGGCCTTCGCCAGCCGGGCCTCCCGCTGACCCGGGAGTTTCACGCACGACACCGGAGGGTGCGCCCGGACCACGGGCGCACCCACCCGTCGCCCGGGCGCACCCACCCGCAGCCCGCCCAGCGCCCAGCGCCCCAGCCCGCAAGCGCCCGCACACGCCCCGGCCCGCAAGCGCCCAGCGCCCCGGCCCGCAACGCCCAGCGCCCCGGCCCGCCAGCGCCCCAGCACACCCCCGGCCTCCAAAAACCCCTAGCGCACCCCCGCGGCCCCCAAACGCCCCGGATCGGTTAGCCGCACCCTTTCGGCATTGACGCGTACCGTGTCCCTTTCGGCATCCGGCCAACCTGGGCCGTCCGGCCCGGTCCGGCCGCGCCTCCCGTGCCTCACCGGTGCCCTCAGCCCTCCGGGACCCAACCCGGCACGCACTTACTGCCAATTAACGGTTCGCCGTTACTCATTATCGAACAAAGGCCAGCGGGTGGACGCCGGTCCACCGCCGGCGTCCGGCCGGCCGCCTGCACAAAGGCTGCCCACATCGGCATTACCGCCGCTCCGGCGGGTCTCGCCGGGTCATAGGGGAATGGTCCCGCCGCCCGCGCGGCGCCCGCCCGCGGCCCGCCCGGGTCCGGCTCCGCCGGCCTGGCCGTAGTTCTGGTTACGCATCGTGGCTGGCAACGGAGCGCAGCCAGTGAGCCATCCACCCGCTGTTTACGGTTCGTTAACGTGCTTAAATACCGCCGCGGGCACAAAACTAACGTGGGCGTACGTTACTCATTGTGAGGGTTAACACTATCTGGCCAATGGTCGGACCACCGGAATTTATTCGTTCCGTGATCTGTATACGGTGGCATTGGCGAGCGTCAAAGATGGTATTTGTAGATTTCCTTCTGTATTGCACTTAATGATCTTCGCGACCGTCCGGTACGCTTCGTGCGGGGCACCCAGATACGACGTTTCTGTCTTATTTCAGGGTGATAAAGAGTATTGTCCTCACTACGCACAGGCAGTGTGAGCCGGGACGATCGTGAGCCCGGGCCGCACCCGGGGCCCTGGGATTGCTCGCTGCATGTGCATCCGCAAGTGCCGATGCAGAGATAGCGCGTTATCCAGCGACGGAACGGTCCGGTCGCCTGCTGGGAAGGGCTTTGAGAACTCCCCGGGAACGGTGGCTGAAGGGCCGAGTCCGCCCGTTGGAAGCAGGATGTGAGGGCGCTCCCGCCTCGTCCGTGATGAACCGAACCACGCGGGGTGCTGAGAAAGGGCTGTGTTTTGCCAAAAGCCTTGTACGAGGTCCTTGAGGTGCAATACGGTAACGGAATCGATATGTTGGTGCGCGCATGCGTGCGTGCGGCCTTGTAACGTAGGCGCGCGCGATCCGCGTCCCGGAGTACGTGCCGGCAACTCAACTCCGTCACGTACGACTATGGCAGGTGACCGCTCATGACGAACGGAACCATCACCCCTGGTTCCCGATGTGTAGGGGTTTACCGTTGACTGTCCGTTTGATGACCAACATCGGTCGCCTGTGGACGGGGTCTGAGATCCTGAGCAACGCCGCCATCCTGACCAAGGACGAGCGGATCGCCTGGGTTGGCCCCGCGGCCGAGTTGCCTCAACGCGTCCCCGGGGTGGTCGACGACATCGTTGACGTGGATCACGTTGAGAACCTGGGCGGCGGACTGGTCACTCCGGGACTCATTGACGCGCACAGCCACCCGGTCTACGCGGGCAACCGCTGGGCCGAACTGACCATGCTGTCCGGCGGCTCGACCGCCTCGGAGATCAACGCCGCGGGCGGCGGCATTTCCTCCACCGTGACCGTGACCCGGGGCACCGACCCCTGGACCCTGTGCAACGGCGTCCGTGAGCGCCTCAACTCCTGGCTGATGTCCGGCACCACCACCGTCGAGGCCAAGACCGGCTACCACCTGACCCGGGACGGCGAACTGGCCGACGTCCGGATGCTGCGGTCGCTGGAGAGCGAGCCCGGCATGCCGCGGATGCACGTCACCTTCCTGGCCGCCCATTCGGTGCCGCCGGAGTACTTCGGCCGCCGGGCCGACTACATCGACGCGGTCAGCTCCTGGTGCCCAGACGCGGCCGCGGCCGGTGCCGACAGCGTCGACGTGTACTGCGAAGACGGCCGCTTCACCGAGGCCGAGGCGCGCTGGATCCTCAGCGCGGGCCGCCGGGCCGGGCTGCTGCCGCGGATCCACGCCTGCGGGCAGTCGCGCATCGGCGCCGCCCGGCTGGCCGCCGAGATCGGCTGTGCGTCCGCGGACATGCTGCACGAAGCCGACGACGATGACGTGGCCGCGCTGGCCCGGGCCGGGGTGGCCGCGGTGGTCTGCCCGTCGACCTCGCTGCAGACCCACGGTGCCCCGCCGGTGCGGGCCCTGCTGGACAAGGGTGTAGCCGTCGCACTGGGTTCCGACCACACGCCCGGCGGCAACGGGATCACCTCGATGGCCCTGGTCGTCTCGCTGGCCGTGTGGCACTTCGGCATGAGCGTGACCGAGGCGCTGCGCGCGGCCACCATCGGCGGAGCCCACGCCCTGCGGGCCCCGGACCGCGGTGCCATGGCCCGCGGCCGCTACGCCGACATCGTCCAGTGGGACGCCGACCACGAGGGCGCCTTCACCTGGGCCTACGGCCTCAAGCCGCACCGCATCTGGCGCGGTGGCGAGCCCGTCCTGCCCGCCGGCAACATCTGACCCAGCCGCCGAGCGGCCCTGCTGTCCGCCATCGCTGGGCCTCCAGCCGGCGAGCGGTCCCGGCTGCCCACCCCTCGCCGAGCCCTACCCGCTCACCGTGGCCCGCTGCCGCGCCCAGCATTTATGTACACGCAGGGACCGTTGCGCACATTGCCGGGCAGGACGGAAGGCGGCGGATCAGGCTGGGCCGGGCCGGGAGGCGTGAGCTCACCGGTCACACTGGCCGCGCAGGCTGCCGGGGTCGCAGTGGCTGGCGGCTGGTATGTGTGCAATGAACCACTGATCACAACCCGGTGTTATGTACGCGCAGGGACCATTGCCGCCACAGCGACCCCACCCCGGCCAGGTCCCACCAGCCCCGAACCTCCGCAGGCCCCGGCAGCCCCTGACACCAAGGCGCTCAGCGCTCGCTGCCTGGCCGACCCTGGACCCCCCGCGCTGTCGGCCCGGAACGGTATCCTCACCCCATGCCCCTCGCGCCGGTGAACCTCGTCGTCGGCGAGGAAGAATTGCTGGTCGAGCGCTCGGTCACCGCTCTGGTGACCGCGGCGCGGGAGTCTCCCGACGTGGGCGATGACCATCATGACGTGGCCGCGGGTGGCCTGGGCGCGGGGGAACTGGCCGCGCTGACCTCACCGTCGCTGTTCGGCGGGGGAGGGGTGGTGGTCATCCGGGCCACCCAGGACGCCAGCAAGGACGTGGCCGAAGAGATCAGCCGCTACGCGGCCGACCCGGCCCCCGACATGGTGCTGGTCCTCACCCACGCGGGCGGCAACAAGGGCAAGACCCTGCTGGCCGCGCTCAAGAAGAACAAGACCATCGCCGTCACCGACTGCCCGAAGATCACCCGGTTCTCGGACCGGCTCGACTTCACCCGCGGCGAGTTCCGCCGGGCCGGCAAGGTCGCGGACGAGGGTGGTTTGCGGGCCCTGCTGGACAGCGTCGGCTCGGACCTACGGGAGATCGCCGCCGCCTGCAGCCAGCTGGCCGCCGACGTCGAGGGCCCGATCGGCGAGGCCGCCGTGGCCCGGTACTACCAGGGCCGGGCCGAGGCCAGCGGGTTCAGCGTGTCGGACCGGACCGTGGAAGGCCGGCTGGCCGACGCGCTGGAACAGCTCCGCTGGGCGCTGGCCACCGGGGTACCGCCGGTCCTGATCACCAGCGCGCTGGCGCAGGGCATCCGGCTGCTGGGCCGGGTCGGCGCGGCCCCGCGCGGCAAGAACAGCGCGGCTCTGGCCGCCGAGGTGGGCGCCCCGCCGTGGAAGATCGACCGGGTGCGCCAGCAACTCCGCGGCTGGGCCCCGGACGGGGTGGCCCGCGCCCTCCAGATCGTGGCCGAAGCCGACATGCAGATCAAAGGCGAGGCCGCCAGCCCCGACTACGCCCTCGAACGGGCCATCCGCAACATCGTCGGCTGCCGCAGCTGACCGCCCTCGGCCCCGTAAGACCCGTCGGCCAGAACGCGTAAAAACCGGGTGCGGCGCCCGCACCCGGTTTCCTGCTCAGAGCCTACTTGGCCTGCAGTTCCGCCGCCTGCTGGGCAATGGCGGACTTGCGGTTGGCGGCCTGGTTCTTGTGGATGACGCCCTTGCTGGCGGCCTTGTCGAGCTCACGGGTGGCCGTACGCATGGCCACCACGGCCGCGTCGGAGTCGCCGGACTCGACGGCCTCGTGGAAGTGCCGCACGTGCGTCTTCAGCGCGGACCGCACCGCCTTGTTGCGCTGGCGGCGCGCCTCGTTCTGCCGGTTACGCTTGATCTGGCTCTTGATATTCGCCACGCGAAAGCCTCGCTTGAAATCTGCTTGGGGTCTTGCCTACGGTCGAATAGGCGACGTCGAAGGATATCCGAGATCGCGGCCGGTTCTCAAACCAGGCGCCAACGACCGCCTGCGGACAGTATAGCCGTCCGGCCGGGGCCCCGGGCCCGGTTGTTCCCGGCGCCTACTCGCCGGTGACCCCGTCGATGGATTCACGCAGCAGGTCGGCGTGCCCGAGGTGCCGGGCGTATTCGGCGATCATGTGGCCGTACACCCAGCGCACCGACAGGGTGCCCCAGCGCTCGTGCTCGAAGGTCTGGTCCAGCGGCACCGGGGCCGCGGCCTGGCGGCACCGTTCCCACTCCGCCTCGAGCCGGGCCAGATCGGCCTCGGCGTCGGCCGGGTCCGCGTCCTCGAACGCCGCTTCGGGCCGTTCGGGCCGCCCGTACACGTCCGGCAGCGCCTGGCCCCCGACCCGGCGCCGGAACCAGGCCCGCTCGGTGTCGGTCAGGTGCCGGATGAGGCCGAGCAGGGACAGGCTGGACGCGGGCACCGGCTGCTGGGCCAGCTGGGCCCCGGTCAGCCCGGCGCACTTCCAGACCAGGGTCGCCCGGTGCCAGTCGAGCAGGCCGTCCAGGGTCTCCCGCTCGTT
Source organism: uncultured Actinomycetes bacterium (assembly GCA_963828445.1). Taxonomy (GTDB): domain Bacteria; phylum Actinomycetota; class Actinomycetes; order Streptosporangiales; family Streptosporangiaceae; genus Bog-532. Next base: position 1,378,166 of record CAWHFP010000001.1, on the reverse strand, counting down.
CGCGGTCACCGGTTCGTGGGTCCGTGTCACCGGCGGAACGGTCCAGTCGCTCATTTCCGTACCCAGTCTGCCTGATAGGCGGACCAGTCCCCGGCGGTGGCGGTGCCCGCGGTGTAGAGCCCGAGGCCGAACGACGCGGCCCGCGGGCGGCCCGCCGAGGTGAGCGCCACCCGGGCCCCGTGCACGGTGGCGGCCACCGATTCGTTGCTGCCGCCGTTGGCCGGGACCGCCATGATCAGGCTGACCGAGGCGGGCACGGCCTTCAGGGCCACCGACGTCTCGTGCTTGACGTACCCGCTGTACCAGGAGGACAACGGCACCCCGGTGTCGAAGCCCAGCACCGCGACCTGGGTCACCCGGCTGGCCACCTGGCTGAGGTAACCGGACGTCCAGAACACCGGGTGGCGCATGAGCAGCGCGGCGGGCAGTCCCATCCCGGCCAGCGGCTCCAGCTTCGGGGTGTCCACCGAGAGCACGGCCGGGCGCAGGGCCCGGGTCTTGGCCAGCACGGTCAGCAGCCCGGTGCTGCCGCTGGCCACCGGGCTCAGGTCGTAGCTGATCCCGGTGAAACCGGCCTTCAGCAGCGACTGGGCGCTGGCCACCAGGTGCTGCTGGGTGGCGCCGTCGTCCAGGTCGAGGTGGCCGCGACCGACCGCCCCGGTCAGCCCGGCGCAGACGGTCACGTGCGGGAACGTGCGGTGGAACCAGCCCAGCAACGACGCCGCCTGCGGTACCGCGGCCAGCTGGCCGGTGGCATCGACCTGGCCGGCCGGCACGTACACGTCGGCCACCCCGGACGCCCGGATCCGGGTCGCCAGCTGGGCCCGCCCGGCCGCGCTGTCGGCCGGGGCCGCCGCGTTTCCGGCCGGCAGCCAGCCCGGGCCCAGCCACAGCCCGTCATGGCCGGTGGAGCCGGCCCAGCCCGCGGCCGGGCCGCTGGCCTGGTGGCCGAGCACGAACCCGGCCACCACGATCACGACCAGGATCGCCGCCGCGGCCGCCAGCACCCGGGTCAGCACAAAACCAGCCAGGTCGCCTGGCTTACCAGGTGGCATGCGGACCTCCCAGGCCAGCAGTCCCGCATAGGCTAAGGGATCGTCACCCCAACTTCTCACCACCAACGGATGTCTGTGTCACCTACGACGTCGCCTGCGACCGCTGTTGAGCCGGGGGCCACCGATCCCTCGGTGATCCGGAATTTCTGCATCATCGCGCACATCGACCACGGCAAGTCCACGCTGGCCGACCGCATGCTCCAGCTCACCGGCGTGGTCGAGAACCGCAACATGCGCGCGCAGTACCTGGACCGGATGGACATCGAGCGGGAACGCGGCATCACCATCAAGAGCCAGGCGGTGCGGCTGCCGTGGACCGGTGCGGACGGAAGCCCGTACGTGCTGAACCTCATCGACACCCCCGGGCACGTCGACTTCTCCTACGAGGTGTCCCGGTCGCTGGCCGCCTGTGAGGGCGCGGTGCTGCTGGTCGACGCGGCCCAGGGCATCGAGGCCCAGACCCTGGCCAACCTGTACATGGCCCTCGAGGCCGACCTGCAGATCATCCCGGTGCTGAACAAGATCGACCTGCCCGCGGCCCAGCCCGAGCGGTACGCCGAGGAACTGGCCGGCATCATCGGCTGCGACCCCGGTGACGTGCTCCGGGTCTCGGCCAAGACCGGCCAGGGCGTCGAGGATCTGCTGCACGAGATCGTGGCCCAGGTCCCGGCGCCGACCGGGGATCCGGACGCGCCCTCCCGGGCGATGATCTTCGACTCGGTGTACGACACCTACCGCGGCGTCGTCACCTACGTCCGGGTGGTGGACGGCCGGCTGTCCAAGCGCGAGCGCACCCTGATGATGTCCACCCGCTCCGTGCACGAGACGCTGGAGGTCGGGGTGATCTCACCCGAGCCGCTGCCGTCGGCCGGGCTCGGCGTCGGCGAGGTCGGCTACCTGATCACCGGGGTCAAGGACGTCCGCCAGGCCCGGGTCGGCGACACCGTGACCAGCTCCGCCCACCCGGCCACCAAGGCGCTGGCCGGCTACGAGACCCCCCGGCCGATGGTGTTCTCCGGCTTGTACCCGGTGGACGGCGACGACTACCCGGACCTGCGCGACGCCCTGGACAAGCTGCGGCTGAACGACGCCGCGCTGATCTACGAGCCGGAGACCTCGGCCGCGCTGGGGTTCGGCTTCCGCTGCGGCTTCCTGGGCCTGCTGCACATGGAGATCGTCCGTGAGCGGCTGGAGCGCGAGTTCGACCTGGCCCTGATCTCCACCGCGCCCAACGTGGTCTACCGGGTGGTGATGGAGTCCGGGGTCGAGCTGCGGGTGACCAACCCGAGCGACTTCCCCGGCGGCACCGGCGCGCCCAGCGCCAGCCTGCCCGGCAACGCCACCAACGCCGAGGGCAAGGCGGTGGGCGGCAAGATCGCCCACGTCTACGAGCCGATCGTCCGGGCCACCATCATCAGCCCCAGCGACTACATCGGCACGATCATGGAGCTGTGCCAGGCTCGCCGTGGCTCGCTGCTGGGCATGGAGTACCTGTCCGCGGACCGGGTCGAGATCCGCTACACGATGCCGCTGGCCGAGATCATCTTCGACTTCTTCGACCAGCTCAAGTCGCGCACCCGCGGCTACGCCTCGCTGGACTACGAGCCCGAGGGCGAGCAGGAGGCCAACCTGGTCAAGGTGGACATCCTGCTCCAGGGCCAGCCGGTCGACGCCTTCAGCCAGATCGTGCACACCGACAACGCCCGCGAGTACGGGCTGTCGATGACGGCCAAGCTCAAGGAGCTGATCCCGCGCCAGCAGTTCGAGGTGCCTATCCAGGCCGCGGTCGGATCGCGGGTCATCGCCCGCGAGAACATCCGCGCCATCCGCAAGGACGTGCTGGCCAAGTGCTATGGCGGTGACATCACCCGTAAGCGCAAGCTGCTGGAGAAGCAGAAGGAAGGCAAGCGCCGGATGAAGACCATCGGCCGGGTCGAGGTGCCTCAGGAGGCGTTCGTGGCCGCCCTGTCCACCCAGCAGGGCGGGGACAAGAAGGCGCGCTAGCGGTGCGGGCCCATCCCCTGGATGTGGTGCTGGCCGAAGGGCTGGACGACCGGTGCCGCCTGAGCCTGTGGGGTCCCCAGGTACGGCGTGGTGGTGTACGAAGTGCCGCCGGTGCTGGCGATGGCGGCCAGGATGCCCACCGTGACCAGCAGCACGAACAGGCCGATCGCGGCCCAGCCGATGACCAGCCCGGTCAGGGCCATGCCGTTGCCGCGCTCGCCGGTGTACCGGATCTGCCGCCGGGCCTTGTGCCCCAGGATGACGGCCGGGATGGCGGTCAGGCCGAACAGCGGGGTGGCCAGCCCGAGCACCATCGAGGCCACCGCCATCGAGTTGGCGGGCTTCGCCACCGGGTACCGGGTGTACTGGTACGGGACGGCCGACGGTGCCGGGCCGGGCAGGTCGGCCACCAGGCCCCGCAGCTCCCCGTAGGTCTTGGCCGAGTAGGCCTGCTCCATCCGGGAGGTGTACTCGTCCTGGTCCAGCCGCCCCTCGCTGAACGCCGCCTTGAGCACGTCGACCAGCTGCTCACGATCGGTGTCCGACGCGCGCAGTGACCCATGCATGTGCGCCGCGCCGCCGGGGTCGAAATAACCGGGGCGTGCACGGTATGACTGGTCGTCTGCCACCAGAACCTCCCGCGGGTCCGACCCCTTGATAGTAGCCGACGCCGCCGCGGATAACGCGCCCCGTGACGTCGATTAACCTGCGGACGTGCCTTCCGTCCTGCCTGATGGCGATCCGATTCCCCCCGACGGGTCGCTGCCCGCTGGTGCCCTGGCGGGCCTGGGGCACCGGCCGTTCGGTTTCTACGTGCACGTCCCGTTCTGCGCCACCCGCTGCGGCTACTGCGACTTCAACACCTACACCGCCACCGAGCTCGGCGCCGACGGGGGGCATCGCGTCTCCCGGGACACCTACCCGGATCAGGCCGCGGCCGAGATCCGCTTCGCTCGCCGCGTCCTGTGCCCGCCCGGCCAGCTCAGCCCACCCGAGGTCCCGGTCAGCACGGTGTTCTTCGGCGGCGGCACGCCCACCCTGCTGGCCCCCGGTCAGCTGGGTGGCCTGCTCCGGGTCATCGACGGCGAGTTCGGGCTGGCGGCCGGGGCCGAGGTCACCGTGGAGGCCAACCCCGAGACCATCACTCCTGGCGTCCTGGCCCAGCTGCGGGCCGAGGGCATCACCCGCATCTCGTTCGGCATGCAGTCCGCCGAGCCGCGGGTGCTGGCCGTGCTGGACCGGGTGCACCAGCCGGGACGCCCGGCCCAGTGCGCCCGCTGGGCCCGGGAGGCGGGCTTCGAGCACGTCAGCCTGGACCTGATCTACGGGACACCGGGGGAGACCGACGAAGACTGGCGACGCTCGCTGGACGCGGCCCTGGCCGCCGGGCCGGACCACATCTCGGCCTACGCGCTGATCGTGGAGGAGGGCACCCGGCTCGCGGCCCGGATCCGGCGCGGCGAACTGCCTGCCCCCGACGACGACGCCATGGCCGACCGCTACCTGATCGCCGACGAGGTCCTGACCGCCCACGGCCTGAGCTGGTACGAGGTGTCCAACTGGGCCGCCGCCCCGGCCGATCGCTGCGCCCACAACCTGCTCTACTGGACCGGCGCCGACTGGTGGGGCGCGGGCCCGGGCGCGCACAGCCACGTCGGCGGCACCCGCTGGTGGAACGTCAAGCACCCCGCGGCCTACGCGGGCCGGATCGCGGCCGGGGTCAGCCCCGGCTACGCCCGGGAGACCCTCACTCCGGCCGAGCAGCAGCTGGAGCGGATCATGCTGCTGACCCGGCTGGCCGACGGCTGCCCCGTGACCGAACTGGACGACACCGGCCGGGACGCCGCCGCCAAGGCCGCCGCCGACGGATTGGCCGATCCGGCCGCCCTGGCCGCCGGCGCGGTGGTCCTGACCCTGCGCGGCCGCCTCCTCGCCGACGCCGTCATCCGCGACCTGACCGATTAACCCCCGGGCCCCAAACCCCCGGGCCCCCCAAAACCCCCGGGCCCCCAGATCACCCGCGCCCCACCGTCCCCAGCTAAGGCAGCTGTACCTGCTGTCCCGGGGTGACCAGGCCGGTCTCGTAACCGAGCACCACCAGCTGGGCCCGGTCCCGCGCGCTCAGCTTGGTCATGATCCGGCTCACGTGCGTCTTGGCCGTGAGCGGGCTCAGGTAGAGCCGGTTCGCGACCTCCTCGTTGGACAGCCCGGTGGCGACCAGCGCCAGCACCTCCCGCTCCCGGTCGGTCAGCGCGGCCAGCAGCTTGCCCGCGGCCGGCGCGGCGGCCGGCCGGGCTGGCCAGGTCGGTGATCAGCCGCCGGGTCACGCTCGGCGACAACAGCGCGTCGCCGCGTTCCACCACCCGGATGGCCTGCAGCAGGTCGGCCGGCTCGGTGTCCTTGACCAGGAACCCGCTGGCCCCGGCCCGGATGGCCTGGAACACGTATTCGTCGGTCTCGAACGTGGTCAAGATGATGACCTTGACCCCGGCCAGGTCCTCGTTGGCCGCGATCCGCTTGGTTGCCTCCAGCCCGTCCATCTCCGGCATCCGGATGTCCATCAGCACGACGTCGGCCCGCTTCCGGTGGGCCAGCTCCACGGCCTGCCGCCCGTCCACGGCCTCGCCCACGACCTCCAGCTCCGGGTCGGCCTCCAGCAGGACCCGGAACCCGGCCCGGATCAGGGCCTGGTCGTCGGCCAGCAGGACCCGGATCAAGCCAGCCCCCGGTCCGCCGTCACCGTCTCGTCCTTGACGCCACCCGGGCCAGCACTCGGGCCGGCCGCTCGGGCCAGCACCCGGGCCGCCACCCCGGACGGCACCCGGGCTGCCGCTCGGGTCGGGCACGGCCCGGCCCGCGGCGGGCATCCGGGCCGTGACCCGGTACCCGCCGTCCGGATGCGGGCCCGCGGCCAGCGACCCGCCCACCGACGACGCCCGCTCCCGCATCCCGATCAGCCCGTGCCCCCCGCTGGCGTCCGGCCCACCCAGACCGGCCCCGTCCAGACCAGCCCCGTCCAGACCGGCCCCGCCCAGGCCGGTGTCGGTCACCTCGACCAGGAACTCGCCGTCGGCGTAGGTCAGCGTGACCGCCGCCGTGGCCGGACCGGCGTGCCGGATGGTGTTGGTCAGCGATTCCTGCACGATCCGGTAGGCGGCCAGGTCGACCGCGGCGGGCAGCCGGCGGGATGAGCCGTGCACGGTCAAGGTGGTCTCCAGCCCGGCCCGGCAGGCCCGGTCGATGAGCCCGGGGAGCTGTCCCATGCCCGGCGTGGGCCGGGTCGGGTCGGCCTCGTCGGCCTGCCGGAGCACGTCCAGGATGGCCCGCAGCTCGCGCAGGCCATCCTTGCTCACGCTCTTGATCGTGGCCAGCGCCTCGGCCGCCGCGTCCGGCCGGTCGCGCAGCACGTGCGCGGCCGCGCCCGCCTGCACGTTGATGGTGGCCATGGTGTGGGCCACCACGTCGTGCAGCTCCCGGGCGATGCGCAGCCGCTCCTCGTCGATGGTGCGCCGCGCGTCGGCTTCGGCCCGGTCCTGGATCGAGGCGATGTAGGCCCGGCGGCTGGCCACCGCGATCCCGCCCAGCGTGGCCGCCACGGTCAGCCCGGGCAGCAGCCAGAACCCGGCTCCGGTCGGCCCGAACGGGTTGTGGGCCGCGGTCGCGCCCATCAGCACCGCGGTGATCAGCACGCCCCAGGCCAGCGCCCGGCGCGCGGACAGCAGGGTGGCCAGCGTGTACAGGGCCACCACCGGGGCCAGCACGGCGGCCCCGTTCACGTACCCGAGCAGTGAGTACACCACCACCGAGCCCGCCGAGACGGCCAGCACCACCCGCGGCCAGCGATTCCGGACGACCAGCACCAGCCCGGCCACCGCGACCAGGATCAGCGCCGAGTCCGGGGTGTGCGCCGCGGCCGAACCTGGCGGCAGCTGGTCGCTGACCTGCTGCGGGTGCGCTTCACCGTAGGCGCCGAACACCGTGACCGCCGTCATGATCAGCGCGTACACCACGTCCCGGCCGCCAGCGCGCCACCAGCGCAGCATCGCTTGGCCGTCCATGCCGCCCAGCGTAAGCCCGTCCCCTGGCCCCGGGCGTCCCCCCGCAGGTGGAGCCGCCCTACTCCGCCCGGAGTAACCACCACCCGCCGAGCGAACCGAAGGCGCGGCGCAGCCGGCCACGAGGCAAATTAAGCAGTCACGAATTAAGCAGTCACGAAGTCGATCAGTTCCTCGACCCGGCCCAGCAGCTCCGGCTCCAGGTCAGCGAAGGTGCGCACCGAGCCGAGAATGCGCTGCCAGGCCGCGCCGGTGCTGCCGGTCCAGCCGATGGCGGCCAGCACCCCTTCCTTCCACGGCTGCCCGCGCGGCACGTCCGGCCAGTGGCTGATGCCGAGCACGGACGGCTTGACCGCCTGCCAGATGTCGATGTACGGGTGCCCGACGATGAGCAGGCCCGGCTGGGCCAGGCCGTCGGCGATCCGGCTCTCCTTGGAGCCCGGGACCAGGTGGTCGACCAGCACGCCGAGCCGCCGCCCGTCCCCGGGCCGGAACTCGGCCAGGATCTCGGGCAGGTTGTCGACCCCTTCCAGGTACTCGACCACCACGCCGACGTCGCGCAGGTCGTCGCCCCAGATCTTCTCCACCAGTTCGGCGTCGTGCCGTCCTTCGACGTAGATGCGGCTGGCCCGGGCCACCCGGGCCCGCGCCTGCGGCGCCGCCACCGAGCCGGACGCGGTGCGGGTGGGCCGCGCGGGCACCGGCGGCCCGGCCGCGGCCGGGCGGACCAGCGTCACCGGCCGCCCGTCGACCATGAAGGCCGCCGGGTTCAGCGGGAACACCCGCCGCTTGCCGTGCCGGTCCTCCAGCGTCACCGCGCCCTTGTCGCAGGCCACGACCGCGCCGCAGAAACGCCCCTCGATGTCCTCGACGACCAGCCCGTACTCCGCCTCCAGCTGCGGAATCTGCCGACGCTGGCGCCGCCCGGCGGCCAGCACGTCGCCGCCGTAGTCGTGGCTTCGCATGCCCGGACCGTACCGGATCGTCCCCGGGCCCGGCCGGACGCCACGCGGGCAGGTCCTCGCGAAGAATCCCTCTTGCCGCTTGCCATCACGCAGGTCCTGAGGGGCAATAGACTTGGCACTCAGGAAGCATGAGTGCCAGGGCTTGGTTAAGGGTTCCGGGAGATGGGCCCACGGAGATGGCACCGGGAGGTGAGCACGTGCTGGACGAGCGCAAGCTTGCCGTCCTCCGCGCCATCGTGGAGGACTACGTGTCCACCAACGAGCCGGTGGGGTCGAAGTCGCTGGTGGACCGGCACAACCTGGACGTGTCCCCGGCCACCATCCGCAACGACATGGCCGTGCTCGAGGAGCAGGGGTACATCACCCAGCCGCACACCAGCGCCGGGCGGGTGCCGACCGACAAGGGCTACCGGCTGTTCGTGGACCGGCTGTCGCACATGAAGCCGCTGTCCTCGGCCGAGCGCCGGGCCATCCAGGGCTACCTGGCCCAGGCCTACGGCCTGGACGATGTGGTGATGCGGACGGTCCGGCTGCTGGCCCAGCTGACCCGCCAGGTCGCGGTGGTGCAGTACCCGTCGCTGACCCGGTCCGTGGTCCGGCACATCGAGCTGGTCCGGCTGGCCCCGGAGAAGCTGCTGGTCGTGGTGATCACCGACACCGGCCGGGTCGAGCAGCGCATGGTCGACCTGCCCGACCGGTGCGAGGATGAGGACGTCGCGCACCTGCGCGCCCTGCTCAACGCCAGCCTGGATGGGCGAAGGCTGACCGAGGCGGTCAAGATCGTGGCCAGCCTGACCGAGAGTGTGCCGCCGGCCGGGCGGGCCAACGCGGCCGCGGTGTTCTCGGTCATCATGGCCAACCTGGCCGAGCGGAACGAGGAGCGGATCGTGTTCGGCGGCACCGCCAACCTGGCCGCGCCCGACTTCTCCCAGGGCCTGCGGGACGTGCTCGAGGCCCTGGAGGAGCAGGTCGTGCTGATGCGGGTGCTGGGCGACGCGACCGATGAGTCGCTGCTGTCGGTGATGATCGGCCGGGAGAACCCGGTCGCGGGACTGCGGACTACGTCGCTGGTGTCCAGTGGCTACGGTTCGGGCGGCGAGACCCTGGCCAAGCTGGCCGTGCTGGGCCCGACACGGATGGATTACCCCGGGACGATGGGAGCGGTAAGCGCGGTGGCACGGTATGTCGGCGAAATCCTGATGGAGAGCTAGTGGCGACCGAGTATTACTCCGTCCTCGGAGTCCGGCGGGACGCCGCGCCGGAAGAGATCAAGAGGGCGTACCGGCGGCTCGCCCGGGAACTTCACCCCGACGTCAACCCGGATCCGCAGACCCAGGAGCGGTTCAAGGAGATCACCCAGGCGTACGAGGTGCTCTCCGACCCGGAGAAGCGCCAGATGTACGACATGGGCGCCGACCCGTTCGCCCGGGCCGACGCGGGCGCCGGGGCGGCCGGGGCCGGCGGGTTCGGGCCCGGGTTCCCGTTCAGCGACATCATGGACGCGTTCTTCGGCGCCGGCGCCGGGGGTACCGCCCGCGGCCCGCGCAGCCGGGCCCGGCGCGGCCGCAACGCCACCATCCGGGTCGAGCTCGACCTGTCCGAGTGCGCGTTCGGCGCCACCCGCGAGCTGACCGTGGACACCGCCGTGGTCTGCCCGACCTGTTCCGGTGAGGGCACCGCCCCCGGCACCCACCCGGAGACCTGCGACGTCTGTGGCGGCCGGGGTGAGGTCAGCCAGGTCGCCCGGTCCTTCCTGGGCCAGGTCGTGACGTCCCGGCCGTGCCCGCGCTGCGGTGGCTACGGCACGCTACTGCCCCGGCCCTGCCCCGAATGCGACGGCGACGGCCGGGTCCGCACCCGCCGCACGATCAAGGTCCGCATTCCGGCCGGCGTCGAGGACGGCACCCACATCCAGCTGGCCGGCGAAGGCGAAGTGGGCCCCGGTGGCGGGCCGCCCGGCGACCTGTTCCTGGAGATCGCCCAGCGGCCGCACCCGATCTTCGAGCGCCAGGGTGACGACCTGCACTGCACGGTCACGATCCCGATGGTGGCGGCCGCGCTGGGCGCCACCCTCAACGTGGAGAGCCTGGACGGCCCGGCCGACATCGACATCCGGCCCGGGACCCAGTCCGGTCAGGTCATCCCGCTCTACAACCACGGCATTCAGCACCTGAACAGCTCGGGGCGCGGCGACCTGATCATCCACGTGACCGTGGAGACCCCGGCCCGGCTCGACCCCGAGCAGGAGAAGCTGCTGCGCGAGCTGGCCAAGATGCGCGGCGAGGAAGCGCCTCCGGGCAAGTTCTCGCCGGGCCAGCACGGGTTCTTCTCCCGGCTGCGCGACGCCTTCAACGGCCGTTAGGCCGCGCGGTGACCGCGCCGGTCTTCCTGGCCGACCAGGCTGACCTGCGCGCCGGCACCGTCACGCTGACCGGGGCCGAGGGGCGGCACGCCGCGACCGTGCGCCGGATCAGGCCGGGGGAGCGGGTGGACGTGGCCGACGGCGCGGGCCTGATCGCCGAGTGCGTGGTCACCGACGTGGGCCCGGGCTCGGTGACGCTGCGGGTCCAGGCCCGGCGCGAGGTGCCCGCGCCCGATCCCCGGATCGTGGTCGTTCAGGCCCTGCCCAAGGGGGACCGCGCCGAACTGGCCGTGGAAACCATGACCGAGGTCGGCGTCGATGTGATCGTCCCGTTCGCCGCGATGCGCTGCGTGGCCCGGTGGCCGGCCGGAGATCGCGCCGCCAGAGCCCTGGCCCGCTGGCGTTCGGCGGCCCGGGAGGCGGCCAAGCAGGCCCGCCGGGCCCGCATCCCCGAGGTCACCGAGCTGGCCTCCGCCGCCGAGGTGGCGACCCGGCTGAAGTCCGCCGCCCGCGCGGTGGTGCTCGAGCCCGGGGCGGAGCAGGCGCTGTCCCGGCTCGACCTGCCCGCCCACGGCGACGTGGTGCTGGTGGTCGGCCCCGAAGGGGGTCTCAGCCCGGCCGAACTGACCGAATTCACCGTGGCGGGTGCCGTCGAGACCCGTCTGGGCGACTCGGTCCTGCGCGCCTCCACGGCCGGGGCCGCCGCCGCCGCGGTGCTGATGGCCCGCACCGGCCGCTGGTAGGGGCCGCCTAGGCTCCGGGGCACCCCGGGTGCGGATGATGCCGGCAGGCGCGGGCGGTCTCGAAGCCCTGGCTCCAAGGCGACCCGGAGCTGCTGCTGGTGCTGGTGGCCGACGGCGTGTCCGCGTCACTGCGGCCGGCCGTGCCGGACGATGTGCCGGACGATGTGGCCGTGCCGGACGGCGTCGTCGGCGCGGTCGAAGCGGGCGTGACGGCCGGCTGCTCGACCTGGCCACTGGTCTGGAGCGGAGTCGGGATCGGGCTCGGAATCTGCGCCGCGCCCGCCGCCGCCGCCGAAGCCGAACCCTTCAGCGTCGGGCCCACGCACGTCCCGACGCTGGACAGGTGCGAGCTGTCGGTGGGTGGCCCGCTGCCGCCACCTTGCAGAGGCGCCCCCGACGTGTCCGTGGGGGTGGGGCCGGACGACCCGGTGGGTGAGGTCGGCGCCTGGGTCGGCGAGGCCGGCTCGGTCGTCGGCGTGGCCGCCGGCGAACTCTGGGCCGGGGTCACGGTCGGGCTCACCGCCGCGCCGCCGGAGCTGGCCGGGCTGGCCTTGGCCTTCGGCAGCGGCTTGGCCAGGGCCGTGCAGGTCGCAGAGGGAGCTCGGGGTGGCCGACGCGGTAGTGCCAGCCTGGCCGCCGGGCGCGCCGTTGCCGCCGGCCGACCGGTGCCCGGTCCCCAGGCCGCTGCCGCCGCCCCGCCCGGTCACCGAGGTGGTGCTGCCCGAGCCGGACGAGCCGATGTTGGTGATCGCGTGCCGCAGCCCGGGTACGGCCGCGGCCGTACCCGCGAAGATGCACACCGCGGCCACGGCCAGCACCGGCCGCAGCCAGACCAGGCCGGGCCGGGCGCCGGACCGGCCCTCGCCGCGGTCCCGCCGGCCCAGGAACGGAATCCGGCCGGTCATGCGCACGATCCAGTCCGCGGCCTCGGCGGCCAGGTGCCGCGCGCGCAGGCCATACCGCTCCGCGTCCACGCGGAGGCCGCCCCACAGCGCCCCCCATACCGGGACGGAGGGTCGCGACCTCAGCTGCGCGCGGATCTGGCCCAGGCCATCGTGCGCAGCTGCCAGCCGGGCCGCCTCGGCGTTGAGTTCACGCCTGAGTACCCAGCTGAGGTCGTCGTCGGACGAAGTCATCGTGTGTAGTTCTCCGTTATGCAGTCTGCTCCAGGACCGCCCGGAGGGAAGACATCCCCCGCGCGGTGTGGCTCTTGACCGCACCCTTGCTGATGCCCATCATCTCGGCGATCTGGGCTTCTGACAGGTCCGCATAGTAGCGAAGGACGAGCGCCTGCCGTTGCCGGTCAGGCAGCGCCCGCAGCGCGGAGATCACGGCACTGCGTTCCAGCAGCGTGATCGCGCCCTGCTCGGCGCTGGGCATGTCCGGTGCGGGCTTGGGCGCGTTGCGGTCGACCACGCTGCGGTGCCGGAGCACCGAGCGGGCCCGGTTCACCACCGCCTGCTTCAGGTAGGAGAGCGCTTTGTCCTCCGCCCGCAGCCGGTGCCAGCCGTCGTGCATGGCGATGAAGCACTCCTGCACCACTTCTTCGGCCGTGGGCTCGTCCCGCACCAGCAGACCCGCCAGCCGGACCAGCGAACGGTAGTGGTTGCTGTAGAGCTGGGTGACCGCCTCATCAGCGGTCAGGTCCAGCTTCGCAGGTGCCGCTCCGACCACGGCGCCGGCCGCCAGGGTCTCGGTCACAGGAGTAGGACGCGCACGTCCCCTGACCGGTTCACCTGCGGCCATGAAATCACCCACGGCCATCAAGGATCTTCACCGCCAAGTTCCCGCCCATCTCGATCTTCAGACAGCGATAACTGCCCAACTAGCCCACCCCACCCGAGTTGGCGAATCCCGTGACCGCCCCCCAGCGCCTCCCCGACGCCTTGACGGCCAACGATCCACGCGCATTGTGGCACTTCCCGAAGCCGCAGAACCGGCTAATCTCGGGACTGTGGCACAAAAGCGCCCGGATCGCGTTGCCAGCCTATCCATGGGGCTGGGCGGAGAACACAGCCAGAAGCGATTAGGGGACTTAACCACTGAGGACTGGGGACCTTGGTCCCAAACCCGACATTCCGGGCAGAAAATCAGTCCCGATCCCGAACGCGGCGGCGAGACCTGCGAAGACGGTGCGGAAGGCCGCCCGGCGCTAGGATTCCAGTGTGCCTGACTGCCTGTTCTGCGGTATCGCTTCTGGCGAGATACCGGCCAAAACTGTCCGTGAAAGCTCACGAGCTATCGCGTTTCGCGACATCAACCCGCAAGCGCCGACCCACGTGCTGGTGATCCCGCGCGAGCACTACCCGAACCTGGCCGCGCTCGCCGCGGCCGGTGACGGCCTGCTCGACGAGGTGGCCACGCTGGCCGACCAGATCGCCCGGGACGAAGGCGTGGCCGGCTCCGGGTACCGGGTGGTGTTCAACACCGGTGCCGACGCCGGGCAGACCGTGCACCACGTGCACGCGCACCTGCTGGGGGGCCGCCCGCTGGAGTGGCCGCCCGGATGATGAACGATGGCCGGTCCCGGCGGATACCATGAGAGAGCCAGGCAAAATAGTGCTGGTATCAGGGGTCGGCGGCCGATCCGCCGAACATGCGAGAGCGACTAATTGACCAATATTTCAGATGACGTCCGTGGCCATGGCCGGCCTGCCGCCGGCGCCGCGGGAAATAACGGGCGGTCCCAGGTCAGGATCGTGATCCCGGCCGAGCGCTCCATGGTGGGCCTGCTCGGCTCGCGGGACGAGCTGCTCCGGGTCATCGAGCGCGAATTCTCGACCGACATCCACGTGCGCGGCAACGAGATCACCGTGACCGGCCGTCCCGAGGAGACCGCGCTGGTCTCCGGCCTGTTCGAGGAGCTGCTCGAGCTGCAGGCCAGCGGGGCCGAGCTGTCCGCCGACGCGGTGGAGCGGGTGGCCGGGATGCTGCGCCGCGAGCGTGGCGTCCGGCCCGCGGAAGTGCTGACCCTGGACATCCTGTCCTCGCGCGGCCGCACCATCCGGCCCAAGACGCTGAACCAGAAGCGCTACGTGGACGCGATCGACAACCACACGATCGTGTTCGCGATCGGCCCGGCCGGCACCGGCAAGACCTATCTGGCCATGGCCAAGGCCGTGAAGGCCCTGCAGGCCAAGGAGGTCAACCGGATCATCTTGACCCGGCCCGCGGTGGAGGCGGGGGAGCGGCTCGGCTTCCTGCCCGGGACCCTGTACGAGAAGATCGACCCCTACCTGCGGCCGCTGTACGACGCGCTGCACGACATGCTCGACCCCGACTCGATCCCGCGGCTGACCGCGGCGGGCACGATCGAGGTCGCGCCGCTGGCCTACATGCGGGGCCGGACCCTGAACGATTCCTTCATCATCCTCGACGAGGCCCAGAACACCTCGGCCGAGCAGATGAAGATGTTCCTGACCCGGCTCGGCTTCGGCTCCCAGGTGGTGGTCACCGGCGACGTGACCCAGGTCGACCTGCCCAGCGGGCAGACCAGCGGCCTGCGCGTGGTCCAGGACATCCTGGACGGCGTCCCGGACATCCACTTCGCCCGGCTCACCAGCCAGGACGTGGTCCGGCACCGGCTGGTGGGGGAGATCGTCGACGCCTACGAGCGCTACGACGCCCAGCAGCAGGAGGACGCTGCCCGGCGCGGCCCACGCGGAGGGGGGAAGCGCGGTCAGTGACCGCGGGTACCCCGTGAGCATCGACATCGCCAACGAGTCCGGCGTGGAAGTGGACGAGGTCGCGCTGGCCGCGATCGCCCGCTACGTGCTGGACGAGCTGCACATCCACCCGCTGGCCGAGCTGTCCGTGCTGGTGGTGGACGAGAAGGCCATGACCGAGCTGCACGAGCGCTGGATGGGTGAGCCCGGCCCGACCGATGTGCTCTCCTTTCCCATGGACGAGCTGCGCCCGCCGCATCTGGGCGCGGGCAACGCGGGCCGGGCGGGCGCCGAGGAGCCCGGCCCGGACCCCGGCCTGCTCGGCGACGTGGTGCTCTGCCCGCCGGTCGCGGCCGCGCAGGCCCGCGAGGCCGGCCACAGCGCCCAGGCCGAGCTGGAGCTGCTGACCGTGCACGGCATCTTGCACCTGCTCGGCTACGACCACGCCGAGCCGGAGGAGAAGGCCGAGATGTTCGGCCTGCAGGACCGGCTGCTGGCCTCCTGGCGGTCGGGCCAGGCCGAGACGGCCGAGCCGCAGGAAAGCCCGCAGGAAGGCTCGTCCGGGTTATGACCGCCCAGGGCTGGCTGATCGCCGCCGCGATCGTGCTCGTGCTGATGGCCGGCTGGTGGGCCAGCGCCGAGGCCACCTTGGCCCGGCTGTCCGCGGTCGGTGCCGAGCAGCTGGCCGGCTCGGGCCGCCCGGCCTCCAAGCGGCTCCGCGCGGTCTTCGCCGATCTGCCCCGCTACCTGAACATCCTGCTGCTGCTCCGGGTCACCTGCGAAACCTCGGCCACCGTGCTGGTGGTGGCGGCGTTCGTGCACTGGTTCGGCGCGGGCTGGAAGGGCTTCCTGATCGCGCTGGCGGTCATGGTCGGGGTCGGTTACCTGGTGGTCGGGATCAGCCCGGCCCCGCTGGGCCGCCGCGGCGCCGAGCGGGTGGCGCTGGGCGCGGCCACCGTGCTCTACCCGCTGGGCGTGATCCTGGGCCCGATACCCCGGATGCTGGTCGCCGCGGGCAGCGTGCTCACCCGCGGCCGCGGCACCGCCGCCAGCCCGCTGGCCGGCAAGTCCGAGCTGCGCGGCCTGGTCGACTTCCTGGAGCAGCGCAGCGTCATCGAGCCCGGCGAGCGCGAGATGGTCCGGTCCGTGTTCGAGCTGGGCGACACCATCGTCCGCGAGGTCATGGTGCCCCGGACCGAGATGGTCTTCATCGACCGGGACAAGACCGTGGACCAGGCCCTGTCCCTGCACCTGCGCAGCGGGTTCTCCCGCATCCCGGTGGCCGGCGAGAACGAAGACGACGTGGTCGGCATCGCCTACCTCAAGGACATCGTGGCCTGGACCCATGAGCACCCGGACGCGGACCCGGCCCCGGTCACCGAGGTCATGCGCCCGGCCACCTACGTGCCGGACAGCAAGCCCATCGACGAACTGCTGCGCCAGATGCAGTCCCAGCAGATCCACGCGGCCATCGTGATCGACGAGTACGGCGGCACGGCCGGCCTGGTCACCATCGAGGACATCCTGGAGGAGATCGTCGGCGAGATCACCGACGAGTACGACCAGGAACGGCCGCCGGTCGAGTGGCTGTCCCCGGACGTGGCCCGGGTCGCGGCCCGGCTGTCAGTGGACGAGCTGGCCGAGATCTTCGGCGTGAGCCTGGAGACCATCGAGGCCGAAGACGTGGAAACCGTGGGCGGCCTGCTGGCCCACGCCCTGGGGCGGGTGCCGATCGCGGGCTCGGAAGGCACCGTCGGCGGGCTCCGGCTGACCGCCGAGAACCTGTCCGGCCGCCGCAACCGGATCAACACCGTGCTGGTCGAGCGGGTGCCAGAGCCTGCGCAGTCGAGTGACGAAGCCGAACGGTCGGCTTCCTGATCGTCCCGGCCGCCTACACTCGACGGGTGAGCGACGCCGAACTGAGTCCCGAGGACTTGAAGATCATTACGCTGGCCCGTTCGACGCGGGCCCGGGTGGCGTCCGCCGAAGGGGCGGCGGTCCGGGACGAAACCGGCCGCACCTACGCCGCCGCCGCGGTGGCCCTGCCCTCGCTGCAGCTGTCCGCGCTCCGGCTGGCGGTGGCCATGGCGGTCTCCAGCGGCGCGTCCGCCCTGGAAGCCGCGGCCCTGGTCAGCGACGTGAACCAGCCCGACTCGGGTGACCTGGCCGCGGTGCGCGATCTCGGCCCGGCCGCGACCGTGTTCCTGGCCGGCCCGGACGGGTCCGTGCGCGACACCCTGAAGCCCTGAGCGCCATGCCTCCCGGCCCGTTCCGTTCCGGCTTCGCGGCGTTCGCCGGGCGCCCCAACGTCGGCAAGTCCACCCTGACCAACGCGCTGGTCGGCACCAAGGTGGCCATCACCAGCAGCCGGCCGCAGACCACCCGGCGGGTCATCCGCGGCATCGTGCACCGGCCGGACGCTCAGCTGATCCTGGTCGACACGCCCGGCCTGCACAAGCCGCGGACCCTGCTCGGGGAACGGCTGGACAGCCTGGTCCGCTCCACCTTGACCGAGGTCGACGTGATCGGCTTCTGCGTCCCGGCCGGCGATCCGGTCGGTCCCGGCGACCGCTACCTGGCCCGCGAGCTGGCCGGGATCAAGCGCACCCCGGTGGTGGCCATCGTGACCAAGACCGACAACGTGCCCCCCGAGCGGGTGCTGGCCCAGCTGACGGCCGTGTCCGAACTGGGGGAGTGGGCCGACGTGGTCCCGGTGTCCGCGGTCACCGGCTACAACCTGGACGTGCTGGCCGACGTGCTGATCAAGCACCTGCCCGAGGGCGTGCCGCTGTACCCCGACGGCGAGCTGACCGACGAGCCGGAGCAGTTCCTGGTCGCCGAGCTGATCCGGGAGGCGGCCCTGGAAGGCGTCCGCGAGGAGCTCCCGCACTCGATCGCGGTGGTGGTCGAGGAGATGAAACCGCGCGACGGCCGGGACGACCTGACCGACGTCTACGCCGAGATGTACGTCGAACGCCCCAGCCAGAAGGCCATCGTGATCGGGACCAAGGGCGCCCGCCTGAAGGACGTCGGCAGCCGGGCCCGCCAGCAGATCGAGGCCCTGCTCGGCACCCGGGTCTACCTCGACCTGCGCGTCAAGGTGGCCAAGGACTGGCAGCGCAACCCCAAGGAGCTCCGCCGCCTCGGCTTCTACGACTGACCGGTTCTGGCCGGAACGCGAGTGGGCAGGATCCAGGCGGTGACCCGGCCGGTCGGGCGGAAGCCGAGCTCCTCGTTGATGGCGACCATGTGGGCGTTGGCCTCGCCGTTCCAGGTCTGGACGTGCTTGACCCGGGGCTCGCGGGCCACGATCAGCTCCAGCATGGCCACCTTGGTCAGCAGGCCCAGGCGGTGACCGCGGTGGGCGCGGACGACCGCGGTGATCTCCTGGTGAGCCCAGCTGGGGTCGGGCTCCTCGATGGCCACCTGGGTCAGGGCGGCCAGTTCCCCGGTCGCCCGGGCCACCGCCGCCACCGAGTGGCGGCGCAGGCCGTGGTCCCGGCCCAGCTGGTCGACCAGGCGAACCCGGCCGGCGTCCCAGACCTGGGGCTCCTCGTCCTCGCCGTGCGGCGCGTCGGCCATGGCCTCGTTGAGCCGGGCCACCGGGTCCAGCCACTCGTCCGGCGTCTCGCCGCCCCAGACGAGTCAGGCGTGTAGCCCGCCGCCGGCCCTTCGGCCGACGCCCGCAACCGGGCCAGGTGACCCGCTGGCAGGGCCGCCACGTCCAGGGTCCGCCGGACTTCGATCAGTTCGGCGGTGGCGCCGTGGGCCCGGAAGAACCCGTCGGCCGGCGTTCCCGTCATGATCAGGCTGGTCGTGGTGCGGCGGCCCAGTTCGGCGGCCCGGGCCCGGGCGTGCCGCAGGAGCGCGCTGCCGATCCCGGCCCGGCGCCGCCGCGGGTCCACCAGCAGGTTCAGGTTGGCCCGGGCCTGGTTTTCCCGGTCGGGCAGTTCCAGCGAGTACCCGCCCAGGACCTCGCCCGCTCCCTGCGCGCGCGCCAGCCAGTTCTCCCGCGGCTCATCGCACCAGCCGCGTGCCTTGAGACCGCCCCAGACCCCGAACGACATGGCCGGCCCGCCCGGCTCGTCCACCGGCACGCCCGCCGCGTACAGCGCGTACCACGCCCGCGTCAGCGGCTCGTCCGCCACCGGGTCCAACCGTTCGATCAGCACCCTGCCAGGTAAACACCAGGTCCCCGCGATTGCGACCGATTATTTACCGTGACCGGCCAGCACCGGCCGTACTCCGCTCCCCCCTCCGTCCCCTCCGGTACCGCCCCGCGCATCGGTTTCGCGCCCGAGCGCTGGCCGGGCCGTGGACCGCTACGGCGAGTCGATCTATCCGGCCCAGCGAGTCCCGGGCCTGGTGCCCGGGCGAGTGGCCGGTTCTACGGTCAGTACCGCCGCGGGAAATTGGGGGGTCCAGGGGGGTCTTCCCCCCGGACTGGTACAGTCGATTCATCATGCGCGGGCTGCTTCTGCTTAGCCGCCGCGGCGAGGGCCGGTAACGGCCTGCTCCCTCGTCGCGGAGTTTCGCGTGACCGCTGGCCAGATCGCGGCCGACCTACCGGCCGGGTCCTTCGCAGCAGCCTCGACGAGGAGCAGCACTTCCCATGACTTCACAGCCGACGCACGCGTCCGCCCGCACCGACGGCGTACCTAATCCCCGCGCCCACTCGGTGGGTACCGGGGACATCCGGCAGCAGCCCAGCGGCATGCCGATCGGGCGTTACCAGCCCTTCCAGCCGGTCGACCTGGCCGACCGCACCTGGCCGAACAACTCGATCACCCGGGCCCCGCGCTGGCTCTCCACCGACCTGCGCGACGGCAACCAGGCCCTGATCGACCCGATGAGCCCGGCCCGCAAGCGGAAGATGTTCGACCTCCTGGTCGGCATGGGCTACAAGGAGATCGAGGTCGGTTTCCCGTCGGCCAGCCAGACCGACTTCGACTTCGTGCGCGAGCTCATCGAGGGCGACAAGATCCCCGATGACGTGCAGATCTCCGTGCTGGTCCAGGCCCGCGACGACCTCATCGAGCGGACCGTCCAGTCCCTGGTCGGCGCGCCCCGCGCCACCGTGCACCTCTACAACGCCTGCGCCCCCCTGTTCCGCAAGGTGGTCTTCCACGCCAGCCGCGAGCAGACCAAGGCCCTGGCCACCGACGGCACGATCTCCGTGCTCCGGCACGCCGAACGCCTCCTGGACGGCACCGCCTTCGGCTACGAGTACTCGCCCGAGATCTTCATGGACACCGAGCTCGACTTCTCCATCGAGGTCTGCGAGGCCGTGTCCGGCCTGTGGCAGCCCGAGCCCGGCCGGGAGATCATCTTCAACCTGCCCTGCACGGTCGAGCGGTCCACCCCCAACGTGTACGCCGACCAGATCGAGTGGATGAGCCGCCAGTTCAGCCGGCGCGAGAACGTCTGCCTGTCGGTGCACACCCACAACGACCGCGGCACCGCGGTCGCCGACGCCGAGCTGGCCGTGATGGCCGGCGCCGACCGCGTCGAAGGCTGCCTGTTCGGCAACGGCGAGCGGACCGGCAACGTCTGCCTGGTCACGCTGGGCCTGAACCTGTTCAGCCAGGGCATCGACCCGATGATCGACTTCTCCGACATCGACGAGGTCCGCCGCACCGTCGAATACTGCAACCAGCTCCCGGTCCACCCGCGGCACCCGTACGCGGGCGACCTGGTCTACACCGCGTTCTCCGGCTCGCACCAGGACGCGATCAAGAAGGGCTTCGAGGCCCTCGAGCAGGAAGCCAAGGACGCCGGCGTGCCGTTCGCCGACTACCCGTGGGCCGTGCCCTACCTGCCGATCGACCCGCACGACGTCGGCCGCTCCTACGAGGCCGTGATCCGGGTCAACTCCCAGTCCGGCAAGGGCGGCGTGGCCTACATCATGAAGGCCGAGCACCAGCTCGACCTGCCCCGCCGGCTGCAGATCGAGTTCTCCCGGGTCGTTCAGGTCGCCACCGACGACGAGGGTGGCGAGGTCACCGCGGCCGAGATGTGGGCCAAGTTCTCGGCCGAGTACCTGGCCCCGGGGCCGGTGGCGCTGCTCGGCCACCGCGCCTCCTCGGTGGTCGAGTCCAAGCACGTGCTCACCGCCGAGGTCAGCGTGGACGGCGAGGCCCGGCTGATCGAAGGCTCCGGCAACGGGCCGATCTCGGCCTTCTGCGACGCCCTCGGCGGGGTCGGCGTGAAGGTCCGGGTCCTCGACTACACCGAACACGCGATGTCGGCCGGCTCGGACGCCCAGGCCGCCGCCTACGTGGAGTGCGAGATCGACGGCCGCACCCTGTGGGGGGTCGGGGTCGACGCCGACACCACCAGCGCCTCCATGCGG
The DNA here is from genome assembly GCA_963828445.1 of uncultured Actinomycetes bacterium. Classification (GTDB taxonomy): domain Bacteria; phylum Actinomycetota; class Actinomycetes; order Streptosporangiales; family Streptosporangiaceae; genus Bog-532. Next base: position 1,356,965 of record CAWHFP010000001.1, on the reverse strand, counting down.
GCCGTGCTCTCGGCGGTCAACCGCACCCGCTGACCCGGGGCGCCTGAAACCAGGCGCCTAACACCAGGACATGCCCAGGCCGTCCAGCAGCCCCTTGAGGGCGCGGGCGGCCCGGGCGAAATCCTCTGGCCCGCTGAAGCCACCGAACCGCCCGGCCACCGCCAGGTGCGGTTCCAGCGAGACGAAACCGGCGAACCCGGCCTCGTCCAGCGCGGCCAGAGTCAGACGCACCTGGCCGTCACCCGCACCGGCGGGCACCACCGCCCCGGTGGCGGCCAGGGCGTCCTTGACCTGCAGGTACTCCAGATACGGGGCCAGCAGGGGATAGGCCTCGATGTGCGGGGCCACCCCGCACTGGACGAAGTTGGCCGCGTCGAACGTGGCCCGCAGCGCGGGCGACCCGACCTCGCGGATGATCTCCGCGCACCGGGCCGGCACGTCCCCGTAGATCTCCTTCTCGTTCTCGTGGGCCAGGACCAGGCCGCGCTCCTCGGCGATCCCGGTGAGCGCGGCCATCCGGTCCAGGACCGGCCCGCGGAACTCGGCCGGGCTGCGCCCGGGCGGCAGGAAGAACGAGAACACCCGCACCAGCGGCGTCCCCAGCGCCGCCGCGATGTCGGCGATGCGGCGCAGCCGGTCCAGCTCCGGGCCCAGCGGCGCGTCGACCGGGATCTTCCCGATGGGGGAGCCGATGGCCGACACCGCCACCCCGGCCCCGTCCAGCGCCCGCCGGATCCTGGCCACCTGCTGATCGTCGAAGTCGGCGACGTTGACCGACCACACGCTGCGCAGCTCCAGGTGGCTGATGGACTGCTCGGCCAGCACCTCCAGCTGAGCATCCAGCTCGTCGGAGATCTCGTCCGCGAACCCGCTGAGGGTCACCGTCATCGCGCCGCCTCCGGCCTTGTCACCCCTGCGCCACCGTCACGCCAGCCGCACCGGCCGTCCCCGCTACCCCGATGACCCCGAACCCGACCCCGATAGTCCCGCCACCCTACGGCGCGTACGTCTGCGGCTGTCGGCCTGGTGCGGGACAATACCTATATGCGGTTGTACCGGGACGATGGCGTGGTGCTGCGTCAGCAGAAGCTGGGCGAGGCTGACCACATCGTCACCGTGCTGACCCGCAAGACGGGCAAGGTGCGCGCGGTGGCCAAGGGCGTGCGCCGCACCAAGTCCCGGTTCGGCGCCCGCTTGGAGCCGTTCACCCACGTCGACCTGCTGCTGTACCAGGGCCGCTCGCTGGACACCATCACCCAGGCCGAGGTGATCCGCCCCTACGGGGCCCCGCTCGCCGCGGACTATCCCCGCTACACGGCCGGGGTGGCCATGCTGGAGACCGCGGAACGGTTCACCCCCGAGGAGAAGGAGCCCACGCTCCGCCAGTTCCTGCTGCTCATCGGCGGCCTGCGGTCGCTGGGGGAGCGGGAGCACGAAGCCAGCCTGGTCCTCGACGCCTTCCTGCTGCGGTCGCTGGCCGTGGCCGGTTACGCCCCGGTCCTGGACGAGTGCGCCCGCTGCGGCCGCAAGGACCGGCTGTCCGCCTTCGCCGTCGCGGCCGGCGGCATCGTCTGCAGCAACTGCCGCCCGAACGGCGCGGCGTCACCCGGCCCGGCCACGGTGGGCCTGATGGGGGCCCTGCTCCGGGGAGATTGGGACACGGCGGACCAAAGCGACCGGCGTAACCAGGTAGAGTGCAGCGGCTTGGTGGCCGCCTACCTGCAGTGGCACCTGGAGCATTCCATCCGTTCGCTGCGTCATGTGGAGCGTGTGTGACCGTCCGGCCGCCTGATCCTCATCCCAGTGGTGTGCGCCCGCCCGACCTGCCCCGTGACCTGGTCCCGCGGCACGTGGCCATCGTCATGGACGGCGACGGGCGCTGGGCCAAGCAGCGCGGCCTGGCCCGCACCGAAGGCCACAAGCGGGGCGAATCATCGCTGCTCGACGTGATCATGGGTGCGATCGAGCTGGGCATCCCGTACCTGTCGGCGTACGCGTTCTCCACCGAGAACTGGCGCCGGTCCCCGGACGAGGTCCGCTTCCTGATGGGCTTCAACCGCGACGTCATCCACCGGCGCCGGGACCTGCTCAACGAGATGGGGGTCCGGATCCGCTGGGCCGGCCGCCGTCGCCGGCTGTGGCGCAGCGTGATCTCCGAGCTGGAGGAGGCCGAGCGGATGTCGGCCGGCAACTCCGTGCTCACCCTGCAGTTCTGCGTGAACTACGGGGGCCGGGCCGAGATCGCCGACGCCGCCGCGGCCCTGGCCGCCGACGTGGCCGCGGGCAAAGTCCGGGCCGACAAGGTCGACGAAAAAGTGTTCGCCCGCTATCTCTACGAACCTGAAATTCCCGACGTCGACCTTTTTGTGCGGTCCTCGGGTGAGCATCGCACGTCGAATTTCCTGGTCTGGCAGTCCCATTATGCCGAGCTGGTCTTTCTTGACACGCTCTGGCCCGATTTCGACCGCCGCCACCTCTGGCAGGCCTGCGAGATCTACGCCAGCCGTGACCGCCGGTACGGCGGGGCCATTCCGAACCAGGTCGCGGGCGCGACCCCCCTCAGCGGCAGCTGACGCGAACCGCTCACCAGCGGCAAAACCAGGAATCCTACCTGGCCGAATCTCCCCGGCCGGCAAACTACGAGCTTGTAATTCAAAGGCTTTCCTGCGCCCCGAAAAGCATTTTATTCGTAACAGCTTGACCAGATTTGTTCGGTTGCATTATTTCGCTGTTGCGGGCTCTCGTGGTGGGCGCGCCATTGATCGGTCATTGTGCCGGGCAATGCCCCGTTTTGAGTATTCCGGACAGCGCCGGGCGCCGAAAGCCAAGGCGTAAGCGGAGAGTGACGCGGGAACACCGGAAAGTGGCGTCGCCGTAATTACATGACCGAAGTACTGGCCGAGCCGGGGGAACGGCAAGGCGCCAGCGGCCAGTCAGTCAGCCCTAGCCGGTAGGCCCGGGCTGACTCATGAGTTAGCACAACGGGGGGTGTTGATGCGTCGCACAGCAGTGGCCGTCACTGGCGTAGGGTGCGCGATTGGACTGTTCGCCGCCGGGGGCCTGAGCCCGGCCAGCGCCAGTGCGGCCGGCCACGGCCTGGCCCGCAGTCACGTGTCCAGGGCAGGTTCGTCGGCCATCCAGACCAAGAGCAAACCGTCCGGCCCGGGCACGCCGGCTGCCTCGGGAACAGCGGCCAGCGGTATGCAGACGGTGACCTACGACGGGTACTCGGTCACCGTCCCAGCCAGCTGGCAGGTGTTCCATCTCGATTCCGATCCAGGTCAGTGCGTCAGGTACGACATCAATGCGGTCTACCTCGGCAGTCCCGGGGCCAATCAGAACTGTCCTTCGAATCTTATGGGCCGGGCCGAGACCATTACCATCACTCCGGCCGGCGTGTCGGGCTCATCGTCGCAGGCCAGCGGGGGTGCGCAGAGCGCGGCGGCGCAGGGGGGACTGGTCCAGTCCCCGCCGCCCAGTGAGAGTGGCCGGGCGATCTCGGCCAAGGCCAGTTCGTTCAGCCGGATGAGCCAGTACAGCCAGCAGAACGAGCTGCGCGGTTCGGTCGCGGGCAACGACCTGTCGGTGACCGCGACCTACGGGTCGGACCCCGCGCCGGTGACCAGGTACCTGAGCAGCCTGCACCGGGACCGGCCGCTGCGGGCCGGCTCGACGTCGGGGACCGCCGCCCCGGTCAAGGCCCCGGCCACCACCAAGACCCCGGCCATCACCAAGACCCCGGCTCCGGCCACCACCAAGAGCACGGCCAGCACCTCGAGCACCACCAAGAGCTCGAGCACCGGCAAGCCCCTCAGCACGCTGGCCTCCACGCTCAAGCCGAGCATCCCCTCCAGCCCGCTGGCCGGTCTCGACACCTGCACCGCGCCGTCGCTGAGCGCGATGAAGGCCTTCAAGGCCAAGTACTCGGCGATCGGCATCTACATCGGCGGCCAGAACATGGCCTGCAACTACGGCAACCTGTCCGCGTCCTGGGTCAAGTCGGCCCACGCCCTGGGCTGGTCGCTGCTGCCGCTCTACGTCGGGCTGCAGGCGCCGTGCAACAACTTCGCCGACATCAGCTCCACCAAAGCCGTGGCCCAGGGCACCCAGGCGGCCGACACGGCCGTGGGTGACGCGGCCAACCTGGGACTGGGCCAGGGATCGCCCGTCTACTTCGACATGGAGGGCTACAACAACACCAACAGCAGCTGCCGCAGCACGGTGCTGCAGTTCCTGGACGCCTGGACCCAGGAAGTGCACGCCCGCGGCTACGTCTCCGGGGTGTACTCCAGCGCCTCCAGCGGCGTGTCCGACCTGGTCGCGGCGGGTAGCGTCAACGGCCACCTGATGAACAAGCCGGACGCCATGTGGTTCGCGCTGTGGGACAAGAAGAGCAACCTCACCGGCACGCCGTACCTGCCCGCCGGCAACTGGACCTCCGACCGCGTCAAGCAGTTCCAGGGCAACCAGAACGTCAAGATCGGCGGGTACACGCTCAACATCGACGCCGACCGGGTCGGGGGCGCCGTGTCGGCCCCATGATCCACGCCGTGATGCACACCGCCTGAACTGGTCAGGGGAAGGGCTGGTTCTGGTTCGGCCGAGGGCGCGGTGGCTCTAAACTGAGAGCCACCGCGCCCTTTCGCATGGTGTAGACCGTGCCCGCGCGATTCCCGGGACGCCCCCTGTGGTGCTGTCCCACGGCAATGACTCAGCACGAAAACGACGCCGACCGCCAGCCGGATGGAGACCTGTAATGGCAGCACGCAGTGACCGTATGGATACGATCGTCAGCCTTTCCAAGCGGCGGGGGTTCGTGTACCCGTCCAGCGAGATCTACGGCGGTCTGCGCGCTTCCTGGGACTACGGCCCGCTCGGCGTCGAGCTGAAGAACAACGTCAAGCGCCAGTGGTGGCGTTCGATGGTGCAGGAGCGCGACGACATCGTCGGCCTGGACTCCAGCGTGATCCTGGCCCGCGAGGTGTGGGAGGCCAGCGGCCACGTCACCGAGTTCGTGGACCCGCTGGTCGAGTGCATGTCCTGCCACAAGCGGTTCCGGGCCGACCACCTCACCGAGGCCTACGCCGAGAAGCACGGGCACGCCCCCGAGCACGGCCTGGCCGACGTGACCTGCCCCAACTGCGGCAACAAGGGCACGTTCACCGAGCCCAAGATGTTCAGCGGCCTGCTGCGCACCTACCTCGGCCCGGTCGAGGACGAATCCGGCCTGGCCTACCTGCGGCCGGAGACCGCCCAGGGCATCTTCATCAACTACAAGAACGTGCTCGGCAGCTCGCGCAAGAAGCTGCCGTTCGGCATCGGGCAGATCGGCAAGTCGTTCCGGAACGAGATCACCCCCGGCAACTTCATCTTCCGTACCCGCGAGTTCGAGCAGGCCGAGATGGAGTTCTTCGTCCGGCCCGGCACCGACGAGGAGTGGCACCAGACCTGGATCGACACCCGCTTCGGCTGGTACGTCGACCTCGGCATCAAGAAGGAGAACCTGCGGCTGTTCGAGCACCCCCAGGAGTCGCTGGCCTTCTACTCCAAGCGGACCGTGGACGTGGAGTACCGGTTCGGGTTCACCGGCGGCGAGTGGGGCGAGCTGGAAGGCATCGCCAACCGCACCGACTACGACCTGACCACCCACGGCAAGGCGTCCGGCACCGACCTGTCCTACCTGGACCAGGAGTCCGGCGAGCGGTTCGTGCCCTACGTGATCGAGCCCGCGGCCGGTATCGACCGGGCCACGCTGGTGTTCATGCTGGACGCCTACTCCGAGGACGAGGCGCCCAACGCCAAGGGCGAGCTGGAGAAGCGGACCGTGATGAAGTTCGACCCGCGGATCGCCCCGGTCAAGGTGGCGGTGCTGCCGCTGTCCCGCAACGCCGACCTGTCGCCCAAGGCCCGCGACCTGGCCGCGGCCCTGCGCAAGCGGTGGAACACCGACTTCGACGACGCCAGCGCCATCGGCCGCCGCTACCGCCGCCAGGACGAGATCGGCACCCCGTACTGCGTCACCGTCGACTTCGACACCCTGGACGACCAGGCCGTGACCGTGCGGGAGCGCGACTCGATGAAGCAGGAGCGGATCGCCATCGACCAGATCGAGGCCTACCTGGGCGAGCGCCTGCCCATCTGATCTGAGGCGTAGCCCGGGTCTGCGAGGCAGACCCGTCCATCGCTGACCTGGCTGCGGCTGGGCCGGGCTCCCCGGCCCAGCCCGGCCCGTCAGCTCAGGTGCTCGCCGGTCAGCGCCTGCAGCACCAGCTCCATCACGTCGCCGGGCGCCATCTCACCGAGCGCGGCCGGGTCGGCGGTCGGGGCGCAGCGGAAGATCTCGGCCGCCGCCTGGTGGAAGCCGTCCGGCAGCCCGGCCCCGGCCATGGCGGTGGCGATCTCGGTCATCTCCGCGTCCCACCGCCAGCCCTTGGTCGCGGCCGACCGGGCCGCCGCCTCGGCCCGCTGGCCCAGCGCCGGCTGGGACACCCCCCACTCGGCCATCAGCGTGCCCTCGACCCGCTCGGCCCGGGCCAGCGCCCGGGCCGCCAGCAGCAGCGCGGCCGAGCCCTTGGTCCAGGCCGCGTAGGCCAGCTTGACCGCGGACGCGGCGCCCACCCCGCCGTCGACCACCTCGGCCCGGACCGGGGTGCCGTCGAACAGCGCGGCCACCTGGGCCGCCCCGTCGCCGGACAGGTAGAAGCCGGGCCCGCTGGCTGATCCCGGCTTCGGGGGCAGCCCGATGATCCCGGCGTCGGTGAAGCCGGTCCCGGCCTTGGTCACCACCTCGGCCAGGGTCCGGACGGTCTGGGGGGCGATGGCGTTGGCGTCCACAAACCGGCCGCCGAACCCGCCCTGGGCCCCGATCACGCTCTCGGCCACCGCCCGCGCCGCATGCGGCGGGCACACCGAAAAGATGACCTCGGACCGCCCGGTCAGGTCGTGCAGGGAGGACGCCTCGGTCAGCCCGGCCGCGGCGGCCCGGTGGGCCGTGGCCGGGCTGCGGCCCTCGGGCACCCACAGCACGGTATGGCCCTGCTCCACCAGGCAGCGGCCCACGGCCGAGCCCATCTCGCCCGGATGCAGCAGGCCGATCGTGGTTCCCGGCATCGTTTCCTCGCAACGTCAATGGGGCGGAAGCTTCTATCGTGTCTACCGTGCCACGGCGGACTAGACCATTTCCGTGCGGGGCCTGGCGGCGGAGTCCCGCGTCCGCCCCTGGACCGGTAGAGTCCCAAGCAAAAATAACGATGAAAAGCCACGCCGCACGAGGAGCGTTTCAGTGCCGAAGCTCGTTTACGACTTCACCGAAGGCAACAAAGATCAGAAGGACCTGCTGGGTGGCAAGGGCGCCAACCTGGCCGAGATGACCAACCTCGGCCTGCCGGTCCCGCCCGGGTTCATCATCTCCACCGAGGCCTGCCGGGCCTACCTCAAGGACGGTGACGTACCGGCCGGCCTGAACGACGAGGTCACCGAGCACCTGACCCAGCTCGAGTCGGCCATCGGCCGCAAGCTGGGCGACCCGTCGGACCCGCTGCTGGTCAGCGTGCGGTCCGGGGCCAAGTTCTCCATGCCCGGCATGATGGAGACGGTGCTGAACATCGGCCTGTCCGACGAGTCGGTGCAGGGCCTGGCCAAGCAGGCCGGCAACGAGCGGTTCGCCTGGGACTCCTACCGGCGGCTGATCCAGATGTTCGGCAAGACCGTGCTGGACATCGAGGGTGAGGCGTTCGAGGACGCCATCGACGCGGCCAAGAAGGCCAAGGGGGTCAAGAACGACCTCGACCTGGACGCCGACGACCTGCAGAAGATCGTCACCGCGTTCAAGGAGACGGTCCGCGAGCACACCGGTCACGACTTCCCGCAGGACCCGCGCGAGCAGCTGGACATGGCGGTCAAGGCCGTGTTCAACTCCTGGAACGCCGACCGCGCCATCCTCTACCGGCGCCAGGAGCGCATCCCCACCGACCTCGGCACCGCGGTCAACGTGGTGGCGATGGTGTTCGGCAACCTGGGCGCCGACTCCGGCACCGGCGTGGCCTTCACCCGCGACCCCGGCACCGGCCAGCAGGGCGTGTACGGCGACTACCTGCAGAACGCCCAGGGCGAAGACGTGGTGGCCGGCATCCGCAACACGGTCCCGCTGGGGGACCTGGAGCGGATCGACAAGAACTCCTACGACCAGCTGATGGACATCATGTCCACGCTGGAGAACCACTACCGCGACCTGTGTGACATCGAGTTCACCATCGAGCGCGGCAAGCTGTGGATGCTGCAGACCCGGGTCGGCAAGCGCACCGCCGCGGCCGCGTTCCGGATCGCCATCCAGCTGGTCGACCAGGGCCTGATCGACATGGACGAGGCGCTGAACCGGGTCACCGGCGAAGAGCTGGCCCGGCTGATGTTCCCGCGCTTCGACGCCGGCACTGACGTCAAGCAGATCGCCAAGGGCATCAGCGCGTCGCCCGGCGCCGCCGTGGGCAAGGTGGTGTTCACCTCCGACCGCGCCGTCGAGCTGACCGGCCAGGGCGAGAAGGTCATCCTGGTCCGGCGCGAGACCAACCCCGACGACCTGCAGGGCATGATCTCCGCCCAGGGCATCCTGACCAGCCGCGGCGGCAAGACCAGCCACGCGGCCGTGGTCGCCCGCGGTATGGGCAAGACCTGTGTCTGCGGTGCTGACGAGCTCGAGGTCGACACCCGCGGCAAGAAGTTCAGCCTGGCCGACGGCACCGTCGTCAGCGAGGGTGACGTGATCTCCATCGACGGCTCCTCCGGCGCCGTCTACCTGGGCGAGGTGGCCGTGGTGCCGTCGCCGGTGGTGCAGTACTTCGAGGGCGGTCTGGACCCGGAGTCCGACGAGCTGGTCGCGGCGGTGCACGCGATCATGACTCACGCCGATGAGAAGCGGCGGCTCGGTGTCCGGGCCAACGCCGACACCGGTGAGGACTGCGCCCGGGCCCGGCGGTTCGGCGCCGCCGGCGTCGGCCTGACCCGGACCGAGCACATGTTCCTGGGTGAGCGCCGGCAGCTGGTCGAGAAGCTGATCCTGGCCGAGAACGAGGAGCAGCAGCAGGCCGCGCTGGACGACCTGGAGCCGCTGCAGCGCGGTGACTTCATCGAGATCTTCGAGGCCATGGACGGGCTGCCGGTCACCATCCGGCTCATCGACCCGCCGCTGCACGAGTTCCTGCCCGACCTGACCGACCTGTCGGTCAAGATCGCGCTGGCCGGCGACGACGCCTCCGAGAAGGACCAGAAGCTGCTGGAGGCGGTGCGCCGCCTGCACGAGCAGAACCCGATGCTGGGCCTGCGCGGCGTCCGGCTCAGCCTGGTCATCCCCGGCCTGCTCGGCATGCAGGTCCGGGCCATCGCCGAGGCCGCCGCCGAGCGGTCCAAGGCCGGGGGCAGCCCGCACCCGGAGATCATGATCCCGCTGGTCGGCGCGGTTCAGGAGCTGGAGATCGCCCGCGAGCGGACCGAGAAGGTCCTGGCCCAGGTGGCCGAGGCCACCGGGACCGACGTGCACACGCTGATCGGCACCATGATCGAGGTCCCGCGGGCGGCCCTGACCGCCGGGGAGATCGCCGAGCCGGCTCAGTTCTTCTCCTTCGGCACCAACGACCTGACCCAGATGACCTGGGGCTTCTCCCGGGACGACGTGGAAGGGGCGTTCTTCAGCCGGTACATCGACCTGGGCATCTTCGGCGTCTCGCCGTTCGAGACGATCGACCGGGACGGCGTGGGCCGGCTGGTCGCCATCGCCGTCGAAGAGGGCCGGGCCAAGCGTCCGGACCTGAAGCTCGGGGTCTGCGGTGAGCACGGCGGCGACCCGGACTCGGTGCACTTCTTCCACGAGGTCGGCCTGGACTACGTGTCCTGCTCCCCGTTCCGGGTCCCGGTGGCCCGGCTCGAGGCGGGCCGGGCCGCGGTCGAGACCGAGCGCAGCGACAGCCGGTGAGTTGACGAGTACCAGTTATGACGCGCACGCCCTGGCCCGCTGGGTGGCTGAGCCGCCCAAGGGGGCCGGGCGGAGCGCGTTCGAACGAGACCGGGCCCGGGTCCTGCACAGTGCCTCGCTCCGGCGCCTGGCCGCCAAGACCCAGGTGGTCGAGGTGGGCCGCAACGACTTCCCGCGGACCCGGCTGACCCACACCCTGGAGGTGGCCCAGATCGGCCGGGGCATCGCCGGGGCGATCGGCTGCGACCCCGACGTGGTCGAGACCGCCTGCCTGGCCCATGACATCGGCCACCCGCCGTTCGGCCACAACGGCGAGCTGGCCCTGGCCGAGCTGGCCGCGGGCTGCGGCGGCTTCGAGGGCAACGCCCAGACCCTGCGCCTGCTGACCCGGCTGGAAACCAAGGTGCCGGGGGCGGGGCTGAACCTGACCCGGGCCTCGCTGGACGCGGTCCTGAAGTACCCCTGGCCGGAGCCCGTCGGCGGCGGGAAGTACAACTACTACGCCGACGACGCGCCCGTCTTCTCCTGGATCCGGGAGGGCGCCCCCGGCCGCCGGCGTTGCCTGGAAGCCCAGGTCATGGACTGGGCCGACGACGTCGCCTACTCCGTCCACGACCTCGAAGACGGCCTCAACGCCGGCCTGGTCACGTTCGGCCGGCTGCACGACCCGGCCGAACGCGCGTCCGTGGCCGAGGTGACCTTGCGGTGGTACCTCGACCCGGCCGAGGTGTCGCTGCCCGAGCTGACCGCGGTGTTCGACGACCTGATGACCCTGGACTGCTGGCCCAAGACCTTCGACGGCGGCCCGGACGCCCTGGCCGCGCTGAAGAACCTGACCAGCGAGCTGGTCGGCCGCTTCTGCGTGGCCGCCCAGGACGCCACCCGCGCCGCCTGCGCCGGGGATGTGGCCGCGGGCTCACTCCGCCGCTACATGTGCGACCTCGTGGTCCCGCGCCGCCAGCGCCTGGAGTGCGCCCTGCTCAAAGGCGTCGCCGCCCGCTACGTCATGGCCCGCGCAGGCGCCGCCGCCCAGCAAGCCCGCGAACGCGAGCTCATCGCCGAACTGGCCGCCACCATCCAGGTCGGAGCCCCCCGCACCCTGGACCCCCTCTTCCGCCCCGCCTGGTCCGCGGCGGCGTCCGACCCCGCCCGGCGCCGCGTCATCATCGACCAGATCGCCTCCCTCACCGACACCTCCGCCCGCTCCTGGCACCACCGCCTCACCACCACCTGACTCCCGCGCGCCAGTCGCCTGCGCCCCAGCCGATTCCGTCAGCCCACGCATCTCTTGCCACCCACACCCCACAAGCCCCGCGAGTCCTCGCCGCCACTCCTCACCGGCACCACCCGCCCCACCCGTTTGAAGATCCATCGCTGGGTTGCAGTTTCAGTCGTATCCGCTGAAAACGTCACCAAGTAATTGATCTTGGGGTTTTCCACAGCCTCAGGGACTGGGATCGTCGACCACCCAGAGCCGGCGGCAGTCTTGAGCTATGCGCGCCGACCTGCCAGACGCTTGCTTGGACCTCGCGGCACGCCAAAGCGGAGTGCTCGAGCGCCAACAGGCCATGCGCGCCGGTCTCCGGTTCGACGTCATCGACGGCCTGGTACGGACCGGGCGCTGGCAGAAGATGCAGCGCGGCGTCTACGCCACGTTCAGCGGTGAACCGAGTCGTGACGCCCGACTCTGGGCAGTCGTGCTCCGGGTAGGGCCGGACGCCGTCCTCAGCCACAGGACGGCGGCGGCCCTGTACGGGTTGGTCCCTGACCCAGGCCACCCGGTCCATCTCATCGTGCCGCGCGACCGGCAGCCCCGGCGCATTCCCGGCGTCATCGTCCACCGGCTCGACCGGCACCGGGCCGCAAGACACCCGGTGTTGCTCCCACCGCCGGACCCGGATCGAAGACACCGTACTCGATCTCGTCACTGTCTCCGGCACCCCGGATGAAGCGTTCGGCTGGGTCTTCCGCGCCACGGGCCAGCAACTGACCACGGCCGGGCGGCTTCGCGCGGCTGCGGCGGCCCGCCCGACACTTCGCTGGCGTATCCCGCTTGCCCAGTGCCTGAATGACATGGCCGACGGCGTCAGCTCCAACCTCGAGCACCGCTACGTCCTGTCTGTGGAGCGGCCGCACGGGCTGCCCGCCGCCGAGCGTCAGGTCCGGATCGTCCGCGACGGCCGGGCGCGCTACCTGGACAACCTGTACTCGCCCCAGCTGGTCTGCGTCGAGCTCGACGGGCGCGCCGCCCACCCACCCGGCGAGCGCTGGCGCGACTACCGGCGCGACAACGCCGGGGCCACCGACGGCATCATCACCCTGCGCTACGGCTGGTCTGACGTCACCGGCCAGCCCTGCCGGGTGGCCGCCCAGGTCGCCGCGGTCCTGACCCAGCGCGGCTGGCCCGGCCACCCTCGCCGCTGCGGCGCCACCTGTGCCCTTCGCCCCTAGTCACTTCCAGGCGAACACCGGTTGTTCGAAGTGCGCCACCCGCGTCCCCCGCCCGTGCAGGCCGGCCTGACAGAACTGGTACACGATGGCCGCGGTCGGGGCGTGCAGGTAGCCGCCGAGCAGCGGTAGCTGGATGACCGGGTGATCCGACTCCGGGATACGCACCAGCCGCGGCGGCACGTCGAAGTCAGCCAGCGGGATGACGTGAATCTGGGCCACCTCGGCGGCCGGCCCGGTCAGGTCCGGGCGGACCGGGCCTACCCAGACCACGACCGGGGACATGACGTACCCGGAGCGGGTGACGTAGTCGTCCAGCTGGCCGAGCACGGCCTCCGGGCCGACCACGACGCCGGTTTCCTCGCGCAGCTCCCGCAGGGCCGCGCCGACCACGGTCTCGCCGGGGTCCCGGCGGCCGCCGGGCAAGGCCCACTGGCCCGCGTGGTTGCGCATGGTCGCGGCCCGCCGGGTGATCAGCAGCGACAGCCCGTCTTCGGCCTGCACCACGCACACCGCCACCGAGGCCGGCTTTCGCCCGGCCAGGGGTGCCTCGACCCGCGTGAACCGGCCCAGGTTGGCCGCGATGCCCTCCCGCCCCTCCGCCGCCCCCTCGCTCATGCCCCGCCGCCCAAGATGGCCGCCCGCACCCGCTCGGTATCCCTGAGATCGGGCAGCACCGCGTGCGCCCCCGACGCCGCCAGCTCCGCCTCGCTGAAGCTCCCGGTGGCCACCGCCACCGCCCGCGCTCCGGTCGCCAGGGCCGCCGCCACGTCCAAGGGCGTGTCGCCCACCAGCACCGTCGCCTCCCCGCCAAAGCCCCCGCCAAAGCCCCCGCCGGAGCCCCCGCCCGAGCCCGCCGGACCCGAACCCGTGCCCGAACCCGACGCGCGCGCCCGCGCCACCCCGACCAGCTCCGCGCGCACCTCATCCATGTCCCCGTACGCCCCGATGGCCAGGTCCAGCGGCGCCCCCAGCCCGAGCGCGGCCAGCTTGACCTCGGCCAGCGGCCGGATGTTCCCGGTCAGCACCGACTGCCACACCCGGCCGGCTCCGCCGGGCTCCACCAGAGCGGCCAGCGCCTCCGGCACCCCGGCCAGCACCCGCCCCCGGGCCCGCACCTGCTCCCCGTACGCCGGCGCGTGCCGGGCCATCGCCGAGATAAAGGCAGGCACATGCCCCCGCGGATCCGGCACGCCGGCCATGGTCAGCGTCTCCACGATGATGGCCCGGTCGGTCCGCCCGGCCATCGGTGCCACCTGGGGCAACTCCCGCCCGAACAGCTCCGCGAACACCAGCCCGTACAGGTGGGAGCTCCAGCCGCCGGCGTTGATGAGCGTATGGTCGACGTCCCACAGAACCAGCCGCTCGCCCATGCCTCCAGGCTACGGGCCCGCGCCCGCCACCCCAGCGGCGCCAGCGCCACCCCTGGAGGAGGATCGCCCGACCTGGCCGGACCTGGCCGCTGCTGTCCCTGGTGCCGGTTAAGCTCAGCCAGGGGGCGGGAAGCTCCCAGAGCACCACCGAGAGCGGAGGCGGGAGATGGCTGGCCGGATCCGCGACGAGGACATCGCGGCCGTCCGCGAGCGATCGCCGATCGACGAGGTGATCGGCGAGTACCTGCAGCTCCGCAGCGCCGGCGGTGACTCGCTCAAGGGCCTGTGCCCGTTCCACGACGAGAAGACCCCCTCCTTCAACGTCACCCCCGCCCGTGGCCTCTACTACTGCTTCTCCTGCGCCGCTGGCGGCGACGTCATCAAGTTCGTGCAGGAAATCGACGGCCTCAGCTTCATCGAAGCCGTCGAGCGCCTGGCGGGCCGGGCCGGCATCGACCTGCGCTACGAGCAGGGCGGCTACGTGCCCGGCCAGGAGCAGAGCAAGCGCCGCCGCCTGCTGGAGGCGCACCGCCTGGCCGCCCAGTTCTACGCCGGCCAGCTGGAGACCCCCGCGGCCGCGGGTGGCCGCGCCTTTCTGGCCGAGCGCGGATTCGAACGCGCCGACGCCCTGCGCTTCGGGGTCGGCTACGCCCCGGCCGCCTGGGAGGAACTGACCCGGCACCTGAAGGGCAAGGGGTTCACCGACGAGGAGATCATCGCCGGGGGCCTGGCCCGGGAGGGCAGGCGCGGCCCGGTCGACCGGTTCCGCGGGCGGCTGATGTGGCCGATCCGCGACTTGTCCGGCGACGTGATCGCGTTCGGCGCGCGAAAACTCGACCCCGACGACGACGGACCGAAATACCTTAATACCCCCGAGACTCCGCTCTTCCGCAAGAGCACCGTGCTCTACGGTGCCGACCTGGCCAAGCGGGAGATCTCGCACCGGCGCCAGGCGGTGATCGTCGAGGGCTACACCGACGTGATGGCCTGTCACCTGGCCGGCGTGCCCACCGCCGTGGCCACCTGCGGCACCTCGTTCGGTGACGACCACATCAAGGTGCTGCGCCGGCTGGTGATGGACACCGACGGCGCGACCGGCGAGGTCATCTTCACCTTCGACGGCGACGCGGCCGGCCAGAAGGCGGCCCTGCGCGCGTTCAGCATGGAGGAGCGGTTCGTCACCCAGACCTTCGTGACCGTCCAGCCGGACGGGCTCGACCCATGTGACCTGCGGCTCAAGCAGGGTGACGCCGCCGTCCGCGACCTGGTGGCCCGGCGCGTGCCGCTGTTCGAGTTCGCCATCCGTACCGCGATCAACAAGCACAACCTGGACACGGCCGAGGGCCAGCTGGCCGCCCTCGACGAGGCCGCGCCGATCGTGGCCCGGATCAAGGACTCGGGCCTGCGCACCCGCTACGCGGTCAACCTGGACCGCTGGCTGGGCCTGATGGACGAGCGGTTCGTGCTGGCCCGCGTGCGCCAGCACGGCGGCGCCGTCGATCAGGGTCGCCCCAACCGCCGCGACGGCAACGGCCGCCGCGACACCACCCGCCCCGGCCCGGGCGGCCCGTCGGGATCGGCGGCCCGCGACAACGGTGGCCAAGGCCGCAACAACCAGGGCCGCGGCCAGGAAACGGCCGCCTACGACCCCTCCGACCCGGTGGTCCAGATCGAGCGCGAGGCCCTGAAGCTGGCCGTACAGGGTCCCGGGCTGTGCGGCCCCGAGTTCGACGCCCTGGGCCCGGAGGCGTTCACGGTCAGCGCGCACGCGGCGGTGTTCCGGCTGATCGCCGAGGCCGGCGGCACCGGCCTGGCCGGCAACGTGCGCGAGTGGGCCGCCCAGCTCATCGAGAACGCGCCCAACGACCGGGCCCGGGCGTTCATGACCCGGCTGGCCGTGGAGCCACCCAACCTGACCGGCGAGCCCGACGCCCGCTACGTGGACTCGGTGCTGGCCCGGGTGGGCGAGCTGGCCGTCAGCCGGGAGATCGCCGCGGTCAAGGGCAAGCTGCAGCGGATGAACCCGGTGCAGCAGCAGACTCAGTACAACCAGCTGTTCGGCGACCTGGTCAGCCTGGAACAGCGCCGCAAGGCCCTGCTGGATCGCGCCTCCGGCCTCTGACCGGCGTAATGGGCACAATCTTTCCCATACGCATGGTTGGACCATTTCTACGCGACGTAACGCCCGCGTGACAGGTTAAGGACAGCCAGCGCCCACCGGAACTACCGGCAAGGTGACAATATTGGGCCCCCCGTAACCGGGGGTTCGTGTCGCACACTGGTCAAGTGAGCCTCAGCGTACTGACTACCGCGCCGCCCCTGGCGGAACAGATGACGCAACTCGTGGCCCAAGGCCGGGAACGGGGATCCCTGACGATGGCGGACGTCGCTTCCGCCCTCGACCGCCACGAACTCTCACCCGACGCGCTCGGCGATGTCGTACGCATGCTGGGTGATGAGGGCATCGAACTCGTCGACGCGCCGCAGGAGGAGGTGGACGAGCCAAGACCCACGGGGGAGGTGGATCTTGGCCGCCCCGCCGCCACCAGCGACCTGGTGCGCATCTACCTGCGGGAAATCGGCCGGGTGCCGTTGCTCACCGCCGAAGACGAGGTCGAGCTGGCCAAGTCGATCGAGGCGGGCCTGTTCGCCGACGAGAAACTGCGCGGCAGCTTCGCGCTCCAGGGCGCCGAAGTCGCCGACCTGGAGTTCCTGGTCGCCGAGGGCGAACGCGCCAAGCAGCGGCTCATCGAAGCCAACCTGCGCCTGGTGGTGTCGATCGCCAAGCGTTACATCGGCCGCGGCCTGGTCTTCCTGGACCTGATCCAGGAGGGCAACCTGGGCCTGATCCGGGCCGTGGAGAAGTTCGACTACACCCGCGGCTACAAGTTCTCCACCTACGCGACCTGGTGGATCCGGCAGGCCATCACCCGGGCCATCGCCGACCAGGCCCGCACCATCCGGGTGCCGGTGCACATGGTGGAGACGATCAACAAGCTGGCCCGCGTGCAGCGCCAGCTGCACCAGGACCTGGGCCGCGAGGCCACCCCGGACGAGATCGCCGCCGAGATGGGCATCGAGCCGGAACGGGTCACCGACATCCAGCGCATCGCCCAGGAGCCGGTCTCGCTGCAGTCGCCGATCGGTGAGGAAGAGTCCGACCTCGGCGACTTCATCGAGGACGCCGACGCCGTGGTACCGATCGAGGCGGCCGCGTTCATCATGCTCCAGGACCAGCTGGAGCGGGTCCTGGACGATCTGAGCCGCCGCGAGCAGCGCATCATCCAGCTGCGCTTCGGCCTGACCGACGGCCACCCCCGCACGCTGGAGGAAGTCGGCCGCGAGTTCGGCGTCACCCGCGAGCGCATCCGCCAGATCGAGTCCAAGACGCTGGCCAAGCTCCGCCACCCCAGCCGCGCCCAGATGCTCCGCGAGTACCTGGACTGAGAGGCTTGCACGCAAATCCGCCCCGGTGGCCGCGAGGCCACCGGGGCGGTGTGCTGACCAGCTCAGCTGACCGGCTCAGCTGGCCGTGCCCGGCGGCGGGTCGTAGGCGTCCGGAGCCGGCGTGCCGTAGTCCGATGACGACCCGTTGACCCGGCCCCGCAGCCCGGGCAGGCTGCTGGCCTTGTCCTTGGCCGTCTCGGTCAGCCGCGGCAGCCGCTCGCCCGCCTTGTCCATGGCGGTCTTGCCCAGCTCGCCCGCCTTCGTGCCCACGGTGCCGGTGGCCTTCTGCACGGCCGGGTTGGCCGCCACCTTCGAGCTCGCGGTCTTTATCTGCTCGTAGCGCTCCCGGCCGGCTGCGGCGCCGACGACATAGCCAGCCGCGAACCCGGCGAGAAACGTGATTTTGAACCCCATCTGGCGCCTTCCTTAACGCTGTGGTCGTGCTCAGTTGCCTGCCCGTTCTCCGGCGGCGTATTCATGCACCCTGCTGGCGTCCCCGCCGCCCAGCCGTGATTTCCTTGTTGCCGCCACGGCGCGCACGAGCACCTCGCAGGTACGCTACTCTTAGGGACCGGCACCAAGGAGCGGCCACGCCGCGCCCCGCGCCGGGTCAATCTGGGGTAGCTCAATCGGCAGAGCATTCGGCTGTTAACCGAACGGTTGTGAGTTCGAGTCTCACCCCCAGAGCTCTCACGAAGCAAACAGCTAGCCAGACTCATACTGGCTAGCATTTTTATATTTAACGCGGTGTGCGCCCCTTCCCGCCCCGCCCCGGCTCCCGTCCCCGGGAGGCCCCCGGGCTATCGAGCACGTACCTCGTACGACTCCGAGAATGTGGGTCCCCGGTCCGGCGCCCAGACGCACTCAGCCACCACAGAGAGCGCTATTTCACAGTTCTACGTGTTACACTTTTCCACGTGAAGCACGTCTAATTGTGCGGAGGCCGGATGGGTAATCAGAACATCACGCTGTCTCTTCCCGAAGAGGACCTGCGTGAGGCGCGGGTCATCGCCGCGCGCCGTGGTACCTCGGTCTCCCGGCTGCTCGCGCACATGCTCCGGGAGACCGTGGAGCAGGAGACCGGCTACGCCGCCGCGCGGGAGCGCAGCCAGGCCCGGCTGCGGCAGGGCCTGGATCTCGGTACTGATGGCCGCCTGACCTGGTCCCGGGACGATCTGCATGAGCGGTGATCGCCAGTTCGTCGATACCAACGTCCTCGTCTACGCGCACGACGTGACCGCGGGCGACAAACACGCCGTGGCCCGCGCCCTGGTGGAACAACTATGGGAGACGAGAGCAGGCTGCCTGAGCGTTCAGGTGCTGCAGGAGTTCTTCGTCACCACCACGCGGAAGATCCCCAAGCCACTTGATGTCCCGGCCGCCGCCCAGATCATCGACGATCTGTCTCACTGGCACGTGCACACGCCGGCCGCTGACGATGTTCTCGCGGCCATCGATATCCACCGACGGGCCGGAACCTCGTTCTGGGACGCGATGATCCTGCGCAGCGCGAAGGAGCTCGGGTGCGAGGTCCTGCACTCCGAGGATCTCAACCCGGGCCAGGACTACGACGGCGTCTTGCTCCGCAACCCATTCCTGGACTAGCTGGCCCGATCCACGCACCGGGCCCGGCTAGGAGGGCAGCAGGGCGAGCTGGCTGTCGTGCAGCGTGGCCACGATGGTGTGCGCCGCCGAGCTGGACCGCGGCACGCGGACGTCGGCCGAACCTCCGCTGACCTGCTGGCTGACCCGGTAGCGGGCCGTGCCGGGGACCCGTACGGTGCCGTCGGCCCGGGTCAGCTCGATCCGTACCGACTCCGGCGCTGAGTCGAAACTCGCGTCCAACCGTCCCGCCGTGATGCTGGCCCGCAGGTGAGCCGCGTCCAGGTGGCGGGCGACCACGTCGGCGCTGGCGGCGGTGATCGTCAGCGGGCCGCGCAGGCCCGACAGGGTGAGCTGACCGGACGGCTGCCGCACGGTCAGCGTGGTGCCCGCCGGAACCGTCAGCTGGTAGTCCTCGGTGCACGGGCTGGCCGGTGCGCACCGGTAGGACAGGTGCAGCCCGCGGCCGGTGTGGTCGCGGGTCACGCTGGTGCGGGGCGGCGGCCCGGTCCAGTTCAGGGTCCCGGTCAGCCGGACCGGGCCGGGGGCGGCGGTCACCGTGAGCGTGCCGCCGACCCCGTCGAAATCGACCGCGTTCACCCCGGCCCCGGTCACCGAGACCGCCCGGCTGGTCTGCCGGGCCTCGGCCGGGGCGGTCCGGGCCGGGCGGGCCGGCCGCGCCGTGCCGATCGGCCCGTCGGGAGCGGCCGGCGCCGGCGAGGTGGCCGAGGGTGCCGCGGCCGGCGTCAGCTGGCCCACCCCGACCCCGATCGCCGCCCCGGCCGCCACGATCAGCAGCATCACCACCGCGATGGTCAGCGCCCGCCGGGATCGCCTTCCCGGTGGCTCTCCGCCCGGAGCCGGGCCCCCGCCAACAGCTGTGGCCCCACCACCAACTGCAGCCCTGCCAGCAGCAGTCTCACCGGCCAGCGGGGCCTCGCCGAGCGCCGGGGCCACCCCCGCGAACCGGGCCAGCTCGGCGGCCAGTTCCCCGGCCGTCGCGGTGGCCCGGTCCCGGCGTGGCCGGAAGCCCGCGTTCGGCTGCGCACACCACGTGCAAGCCCAGCTCTGGTTGTAGCCCTGGAAGCCGTCGACGTAGCTGACCCGGCGGCAGGCCGCGCAGCGGCGCAGGAAGTAGCTGTGCCCGCAGGCGCGGCACTGCCAGCGGGTCAGGCCCGGATCGGGCACGGTGCCGGTCACTCGGCACCTCGGGCAGGGAATCTCGGCCACGGGACCTCCGTCCCGAGATGCTGCCAGCCGGGCCGGCGGCTTGCGCGGTGGCCGCCGGTTCCGTCATCACTTCTTCAGCATCACGCTCACCGGTAGCTGACCGTCAGCGCCTGCCGCACCGACTGCGCCGGGGCGGTCACGGCCAGCGCGTGGGTGGACGCGTCCCAGCTCCAGGCGCTGGCCGGTGCGGCCCGGCCGTTCACCGTCACCGCGCTGGGCGCCGCCGCCACCCCGAGGAACCTCACCGTCCACTGCCGCTGCCGCACCTGCCCGGCGAACGATCCGGCCGCCGCCGCGATCCGCGCCGTGTGACCCGGGCCGGCCGCGCGGTAGCTGATCTGCGTGACCGCGCTGTCGTGGACGTCGGTGGTGGTTCCGTTGTCCTCGTACAGGCCGAACGATCCGCTGGCCCCGCCGGCCACGGTGGCCGTGACCTTGGTCAGCGGGTTCTGCTCGTCGTTGGTGACGTCATCGGTGCGCGTGGTCACGATGCCGCCGGACTTGATGAACACCGGCATCGTGCCCAGGTCGGTGCTCACGCTGGCGGTGGTGCCGCCCGGGTAGGTCTGGCCGGTGAAGTAGTCGGTCCAGCTGCTGCCGGGCGGGAACCACACCGGCGTGCTGACCGTTCCGGTGCCCGGGGTGGTGACCGGGGCGACCAGCACGTCCGGGCCGTACAGGTACTCCGAGCCGTCGCGGGCGTAGGCGTCCTGCTGGTCCGGATACTGCAGGTACAGCGGCCGCACGACCGGGATCCCGGTCCGGCTGGCCTGCTGGGCCAGCGTGTAGGTGTACGGGACCAGGTTCTCGCGCAGGTTCAGGAACTTCTCCGCCGACGCCTGGGCCGCGGGGCCGTACTGCCAGGGCAGCCGGTCACTGTGGTTGCCGTGCAGCCGGTCGACCGGCTGGAACGTGCCGAACTGCACCCAGCGCGCGTACAGGTCGTCCGCTTCCTTGGTGCTGCCCGGCTCGGCCCCGGTGGTCTGGGTGCCGTCGTTGTTGAAGCCGCCGATGTCGTCGCTGACCGCCGACAGCCCGGTCGACGAGGACTCACCCGGGGTGTAGCCGACCTCGAACTTCAGCGTGGCCCAGTCCGAGGTGGTGTCCCCGGTGAAGTGCACGGTGGTCCGCTTGTCGGCCCACGGCCCGGTGGGCAGGCCCTGCTGGCCGCTGTACCCGCCGGCCTGCAGCGATCCGTAGGCGCGGGAGAACGCGAACCCGCGCCCCAGGTTGGCCGCGGTGTAGTCGGCGTACTGCTGGTTGATCCAGGCGTCCGGGGTCACGCCGGCCAGCGAGGAGGTACGACTGGTCGCAGCACCAGTCCAGCCAGTAGATGTCGGCGCCCGCCTGCTGGAACCCGTTGTGCAGGTCCAGGTAGGCCTTGAGCTGGGCCGGGTTGCCCCAGTCGAACACGTAGTCGCCACCGTTCAGGGTCAGCCCCCCGCCCGCCGTGGCCTGAGCCTGGGCGAACTGCGGGTCGTCGCTGCCGATGCTGGGGTGGATGTTGAGCGCGTTGTGCAGCCCCTGGGCCGCCGACCAGTCGAAGAACGCCTTCGGGTCCGGGAACTCGGACGGGTTCATCTCCCACCCGTCCCAGGTGCTGGGCGACTTGAAGTCGGTGTCGGTGACCAGCACGTCCAGCGGGGTCCCGTTGGCGCGGAACGCGGGCAGGATCGTGTTCTCGTAGTCCGCGGCCGTGTGGTTGTAGTACTCGGAGTACCAGACGCCGTACGACCAGCGGGGGAGCAGTTCGGACGGCCCGGTCAGGGTGGCCAGGTCGGTGAGCCCCCGCGGGTAGTCGTGGCCGTAGCCGAACACGTACCCGTCCTGGTACGGCTGCCCGTCGTGGCCGGGCCGCGGGGTGACCTTCTTGGTGCGCCGGGTTGTACAGGGCCGAGCTGGTGTCGTCCAGCAGCGACCAGCCGTCCTGGTACAGCAGGCCCGGGGTGGTGACGGCCGACCCGTCCACGCCGTCCAGGCCGCGCCGGTACCCGCCCAGCGGCGCGTGCGGCGCCAGCAGCGTCGCACCGGGCCTGGTCACCGCGACCGTGTCCAGGTTGAGCTGGCAGCTGCTGGCGTCCGGGCACCCGATGGTCACGTCGTTGGCCCCGGCCGCCAGCTGGACCGGGACCGCCACCGTGCGCCAGGAGTCCCAGCTGCTGGTGGCGGCCAGGCTGGCCGGTGGTGGCCGCGGCCGAGCCGGCCTGGACAGACACGGTGCGCGCGCTGTCCTGAGCGTTGGCGTAGCGCACCTGCAGGGCGTACGGGCCCGCCACCGGCACCCCGGTGATGTGCACGGTGTCGCTGGCCCCGGTGGCCAGCCCGGCCACGAAACCGGCCCCGGAGTAGTCGTTGTGGTCCGAGGCCAGGGCCGCGCCGCCGGCCAGCGTGCCCGACTCGGCTTCGCACACGGTCCCGAACGCGCAGTCGTGCACGGCCGGCGGGGGCGGCGACGGGTAGGCCGCGCCCGGGGTCACCAGGGCCACGCTGTCCAGGTTCACGTTGCCCGAGTCCGACGCGGCGCGAGTCACGGTGACGGTGTGGGTCCCGGCGGTCAGGGTCAGGTCGGCCGACGCGATGGCCCAGGTGTTCCAGTCGGCCGTGGTCGGCATGGTCAGGGTCGCCCCGGCCCCGCCGTCCGCGGCCACGGTCAGGGTCCGGGTGGTGTCCTGCCCGTCGCCCCCGACGCTGTTGGCGTAGCGCGCGTCGAACTGGTAGGTCCCGGCCGTGGCCACCGTGACCTGGAACGACAGCGAGTTCCCGGTGCTCTGGAAGCCAGCCGCGAACCCGGTCCCGGTGTAGCCGGTGTGGTCGTTGGCCACGCTCACGCCACCGAGGCTGAGGTCCTCGGCCTCGCACAGGACCCCGATCGCGCACGACGGCGGCACTTCCGACGCCCACGGCTCGGCCGTGACCGGCTGGGCCCCGGCCCGCAGTGACACCTGCAGGTTCCTGGTCCCGAACGGCCCCGAGCCGACCCGGTAGCGCAGGGTCAGGGCCGAGGTCGCGATGGTCAGCCAGCCCCCCGCCGTCCGCGCGGTGAAGTGGGTGGGCGCGAAGTCGTCCCGCCCGATCACGTTGAACGTGCCCGCGTCCACAAAGCGCTGGTCCCCGGCGTACTCGGTGCGGATCAGCGTGGGGGAGAGCACCTCGAACCGCGCGTCCCCCGAGGTCACCGCCGCGGCCCGGGCCCCGCCCCGCGCCGCGCTCACCGGCGCCGCCGCCGCCCGCGGGATCACCGCCGGGCAGGCCAGCCCGGCCACGATCAGCGCCACCACACCCAGGAACCAGGACCGTCGTCGCCCAGCCATGCGTCACCCTTTTCACCAACGGGGGAGATGACCTGAACGTATAACGACATCACTAAACAAGCCATAGCGGCACCGAGCCACATACATCAACAAACCATGAACGCGCTCCCGCTCTCCGAGTGGTACGCTATCCCGTACCACTAGTGAAGGGCTGGCCGTCGTGTCGATCACCGCGAGCGAGGCACGCAAGGGACTGTTCCCGTTGATCAAGAAGGTCAACGACGACCACGACGCGATCGAGATCGTCTCCAAGCACGGCAACGCGGTCCTCATCTCAGCCGAGGATTACGAGGCCCTTCGTGAGGGTGCCTACCTGTTGCGCTCGCCCGCGAATGCCCGCCGTTTGCTGACGGCCTACGAAAACGCGCTCAACGGTACCGGCCTGGCTGAACATGCCCTCATTGACCCCGACACCGAAGAGGTCGACCAGCGCCGGTGAGGCTGGTATTCGAGGAGCAAGGCTGGGACGACTACACGTCCTGGCTCAAGACTGATCGCAAAACGCTGGCCCGGATCAACAAGTTGATCGAGGACGTCCTGCGCGATCCCTTCGCCGGCATCGGCAAGCCCGAGCCCCTCAAGTACCACCTGCCGGGCGCGTGGTCCCGGCGGATCGACGACGAGCACCGGCTCGTCTACCTCGTCACCGAATCAGAGATCATCGTGCTGGCCGCCCGCTACCGCTCTGCCGGTTCCGTCCCTCCTGCCTTCGCGGCCGCCCGCACGAGCTGGAATGCCAGAATCCGACCTTCCATATTTTCATCGAAGGCTGGTGGCGAAGGTCCCCAACCCGGCCCGGGCGCCGCATCCGGGGCGATCCCCGGCCCGGTCTGCGCTGCGGCCGGCGGTCAGGCCGGTTCCATGCCGAAGCGGGCCATCAGGGCCCGTTCCTCGTCGGTGGCCGGGGGCTGACCGGACGCCCACAGCCGGTGCAGTTCCTCGAAGTAGGCGTCCATGGCCGGGGCGTGCAGGACCAGCAGCCGGGCCGGTTCGGGGCTGGCGTTGCCGAACGTGTGCGCCGCTCCCCGCGGGACCAGCAGGAAGTCGCCGGGGCCGCCGGCCAGGTCCGCGCCGTCGAGCACGAAGCTGATCTGGCCGTCGAGCACGAAGAACGCCTCGGAGCAGTTGACGTGCCGGTGCGCGGGCGGGCGCCGTCCGCCGGGCGGCAGCGTGCGTTCCATCAGGGAGAAGTCGCCGCCGGTCTGGGCCGCGACCGCCTTGAACGCCATCACGCTGCCCCGGGCCGTGAGCAGGTGACCCTGGCCCGGGGCCACGATGCCCGGACTAGTCTCCGCCCCGGTCCCGGCCGGCTCCGGCGTCGCGCTCACGGTCAGGCGACCACGTCGAACGTGGCCACGACCTTGGTCGGCCGCAGCCGGACCACCAGCTCGCCCGGCACCCCGTTACGCTGCCCGAACTCGTCGGCCTGGTCCGGCCCCACGTACCGGGCCGCGATCGCGGTCGCGGTCCGCAGCAGCTCGGACGGATCGTTGGACAGCTCGGCGTTGCCCTGGACCTGGACGAACGCGTAGGGCGGTTCCTCCAGGTCGACGCAGATCGTGGCCTGGTGCTCGCGGGCCAGGAACTTGCCCTTGACCGTGTCGGCGCCGGTGTTGAAGATCAGGTCCCCGTCTTCCACGATGTACCAGATCGGGGCGACCAGGACCCGGCCCGCGGCGCCCAGTAGGCGAGCTTGCCCGTCCGCGTGCCGTCGGTGAGGAACTTGTGGACCGCTGGGTCGGTAGTTGATGCCACGCCCTCAGTCTAGGAAGGCCGGAACAAGCGATCCGGGTGGGTCCCCGCGCCCCCGCGAGAACCCACCCGATTCCGGCCGCATCCAGACGGCAGCTAACTGAGTCAGCCCCGTGAGCCGGTGCTGTTACCCGGCCTGCATGGGGTTGATCCCGGCCAGATCCTCGCGCTTGATGTTGACCATGAGCACGGTGACGATCAGCGCCAGCACCGCGATCCCGGCCGACACGTAGTACCCGTGCGAGAAGCCGTAGGCCAGCGCGTGGTGCAGGATGTTCGTCTGCTCCGTGGCCGCCTTGGCCTTGGTCAGCGGGTGACCGGCCTTGGCCGCGGCCGCCGCCGCCACCTTGGCCTTGGCCGTCGCGGAGTCGATGTTGTTGGCGAACGAGCTCCACGCCACCGTGCCCAGGATGGCCAGGCCGATCGAGCCACCGACCTGCTGGCCGGTGTTGAGCAGGCTGGAGGCCACCCCGGTGTCCTCCTCATTGACCTTGCTCAGCGCCATGAGCGACAGCGGTACGAACATCAGGCCGAACCCGAACGCGGCCACCATCATCGGGCCGAGCAGGCCGCCCGCGTACGAGCTGTGCTCGTTGACCTGGGACAGCCAGATCAGGCCACCCGCGCCGAACACCGAGCCCACCAGCAGCAGCGGACGAGCTCCGATCCGCGGCACCAGCTGGGAGGCGGCCGCCGTGGCGACCAGGATCATGGCCACGAACGGCAGGTAGGCGATGCCCGAGTGCAGCGGCGTGTAGCCCCAGACCTGCTGCACGAACAGGGTCAGGAAGAAGAACATGCCGAACATCGCCGTGCCCACGCAGAGCATGATGATGTAGGCCCCGGCCCGGTTCCGGTTGCGCAGCACCCGGAACGGCACCAGCGCGTGCGGGCTGCGGCCCTCGATGAACACGAACGCGGCCAGCAGCACCACCGCCGCGACCAGCGAGACCACGACCTTGGTGTCGCCCCAGTGGGACTGGCCGTTCTGGCTGGTGGCCGCGTTGGACAGGCCGTACACCAGGGCGGACAGGCCCACCGTGCCGGTGATCGCGCCGGGCAGGTCGAACCGGCCCCGGCGGCGCTCGGACTCGCCCAGCACCCGCGGCGCCAGCGCCGCGACGACCAGGCCGATCGGCACGTTGACGAACAGCACCCAGCGCCAGGACGCATAGGTGGTGAGCAGGCCGCCCACGATCAGGCCGACGGCGCCGCCGGCCACGCTCATGGCCGCGTACACGCCCATGGCCCGGTTGCGCTCCCTGCCCTCGGGGAAGGTCACGGCGATCAGTGACAGCGCGGTCGGCGCGGCGAACGCGCCCCCGATGCCCTGCACCACCCGGGCCGCCAGCAGCCAGGACTGGCTGGTGGCGAAGCCGCCGAGCAGCGAGGCCAGCGAGAACAGCAGCACGCCGAAGATGAAGATGCGGCGCCGGCCGAGCAGGTCACCGGACCGCCCGCCGAGCAGCAGCAGGCCACCGAAGGCCAGCGTGTAGGCGTTGATGACCCATTCCAGGTTGGTGCCCGAGAAGTGCAGCGCGTTCTGGATGTGGGGCAGGGCCACGTTCACGATGGTCGCGTCCAGCACCACCATGAGCTGGGCGGTCGCGATCACGGTCAGGGCCAGGCCCAGGCGCCGTGGTCGCGGGGAAGCGCCGTCGTTGGCCCCGTCGCGGGCCGCGTCCTGGACTGAGATGTGGCCGTTCTGGACGGCCGGGCTTATGGATTCACCGGGCGGCGGGCCTGCCGCCGCGGCGTCCCGAGAGGTTGCGGACAAGTTCTTCTCCCTTTGAGGATGTAGGTCGCTCAAGGGCGCACGCCACCGAGGCCCCGGCGCCGGGCGCCGGTCCCTGGTGAATGCGAAGCGATATCCCCGTGTGTGCTGAAGCTCTACGTTTTTATTGACGCGGTAGGTTCGTCCGGTGTGACACCGCAGTCCGTGCCATCCAGGTCGGTCGCGGCGGCGGCCAGCTTGCGCAGGAGCGTGAACAGGCACTCCCGTTCCCCGATGCTGAGCGCCGTCGCCCATGGCATCCGGGTGGAGAACTCCTTCTCCAGCCGGTCCCGCATCGAGACGCCCTCGTCGGTCAGCCGCATCACCTTGATGCGCTTGTCCCGCTCGGACGTTTCCCGCCGCGCTAGCCCGCGCTTCTCGAGGCCGTTGGCCACCATGGTCACGAACGAGGGATCGCAGTGCATCCGCTGTCCCAGTTCCTTCATGGTCATCGGTTCCTCGAGCTTGTGCAGCCCCGCAAGGTCCGTCATGGACAGCCCGTACCGCTGTGCGAGTCCCTGGCCCAGGGCCGCGGCCCGCTTGAAGATCTCGGCCAGGGTGTCCATGATGCAGATGTTCAGCTCGCCCTCGAGCTGTTCCTCGCGCGGCCGGTCCGGCACGCACCCACCTCCTGATCCGCAGGGTCTCACCAGGGTCTGACATTCCCGGGTATCCCTGGCGTACTACCCGCGGTTCCGGCGTTCATCTTTGAGCCACTCAACTGTTGAGTGACTCAAACATATGACGCCCAGTGCAGGCAATGCAAGTTTTTATCACCCCGTCCTTGGCTCTTCCGCGCAGTGCGCCCCGTAGCACTGCGAGCCGGAGAAAGAGCCACTTCCACGGGTAATACAACCAAAGCGCCCACTGCGCTGTCTAAGGCATTAACCGCGCGGCCAGCCGACGGGGGACAATCAGCCATGACCGATACCGGCCCGGGTGGACCAGGGCGCCGGGCGTTCCTGCGCGGCGCCGGGGCCGCGACCGGGCTGGCCGCCCTGTCGGCTTGCTCGCGGCCAGGCCATGGCATCGCCTACTGTCGCACCGCCCACGACGTCGCCACCTGCCTGAACTTCGCCCGCCACTACGGCGTACCGGTCGCGCCCCGCTGCGGCGGCCACAGCTACGCGGGCTCAAAAAAAGAGGGGCCACTCAGCGCGGACGCCTGCCACCTGCCCGGTCAGACCCCCGGCGGCCAGCTGTCCCGGCAGGCGCAGTACTCGAAGTCGGATTTCTTCGACCGGCCGCTGAGCTCCACCGCGATCGGCGCCGTCCTCAGCGGGGTGGAAAAGCTGCTCACCGCCGGCCCGGCCGCGAACGGCACCGGCGGCGTGGCCTTCGACTCCCTGGGCGGCGCGGTCAACCGGGTCAGCCCCGGCGCCACCGCGTTCGTGCACCGGGACGGCCTGTTCCTGGCCCAGTACACCACCGACTGGCCCAGCGGCGCGCCCGCCGCCGCGGTCAGCCGCCAGCAGGCCTGGCTGCAGTCGTTCTACGGCACTGCCCACCGCTACGCCAGCGGGCAGGCGTACCAGAACTACCTCGACCCCAGCCTGACCAGCTGGAAGCAGGCCTACTACGGCGCCAACTACCCCCGGCTGGCCCAGGTCAAGGCCCGCTACGACCCGGGCCGGCTGTTCCGCTTCCCGCAGGCCATCGGCTAGTTTCCGCAGGCCCGGCTAGTCGTCGCTGGACGCGGCCCAGATGTTGATGCCGCTGTCGACCGCGTTCCGGTCGATCTCGGCCAGGTCCTCGTCGCTGAACTCCGTGTTCTGGGCCGCGGCCAGGTTCTCCTCCAGCTGCCGGACGCTGCTCGCCCCGATCAGCGCCGACGTGACCCGCGGGTCGCGCAGCACCCAGGAGATGGCCAGCTGGGCCAGGCTCTGCCCGCGCCGCTCAGCCACCCCGGCCAGGGCCCGGATGTGGTTCAGGGTCTGCTCGGTCAGCTGGTCCTGGGACAGCGACCCGTTCAGGGTGGCCCGCGAACCCTCCGGCACCCCGTTCAGGTACTTGCCGGTCAGCAGGCCCTGGGCCAGCGGCGAGAACGCGATACAGCCCATTCCCTCCTGCTCCAGGGTGGCCAGCAGCTCCGGCTCGATCCACCGGTTGAGCATCGAGTAGGACGGCTGGTGGATGAGCAGCGGCGTGCCCAGGTCCCGCATGATGGCCGCCGCCTGGGCCGTCCGCTCGGCCGAGTACGAGGAGATCCCGGCGTACAGGGCCCGGCCGGAGTGGACCGCGGTGTGCAGCGCGCCCATCGTCTCTTCCAGCGGCGTGTCCGGGTCGGCCCGGTGGCTGTAGAAGATGTCCACGTACTCCAGGCCCATCCGCCGCAGCGACTGGTCCAGGCTGGCCAGCAGGTACTTGCGTGACCCGTGGTCGCCGTAGGGGCCGGGCCACATGTCGTACCCGGCCTTGGTCGAGATGATCAGCTCGTCGCGGTACGGCCGGAAGTCCTCCTTCAGCAGCCGTCCGAAGTTGATCTCGGCCGAGCCGTAGGGCGGCCCGTAGTTGTTGGCCAGGTCGAAGTGGGTCACGCCCAGGTCGAACGCCCGCCGCAGAATCGCCCGCTGCCCGTCCAGGGCCCGGTCGTCCCCGAAGTTCTGCCACAGGCCCAGGGACACCTCGGGCAGGTCGATGCCACTGCGCCCGCAGCGGCGGTAGGGCATCTTCTTCTCGTACCTGTCTTCGGCGGCGATGTAGGTCATGGTCGCAAGTCTCCCACTGGACCCGTGACCCTGCCCAATCCCCCCGGGCCGCCGCGGCGTAACCTACCGGGCGGCACCGATGAGCCGGCTCATGACCCGAAAGGACCGCGCATGTACGACGCCATCATGGCTGAGACCGTTCACATCCCCGGGCACCACGGGGACCTGATCGAGGCGTACTACGCAAGGCCGCTGGGCCCGGGACCGTTCGGCAGCGTCGTGGTCATCCACCACATGCCGGGTTACGACCCGCAGACCAAGGAGATCACCCGGACCTTCGCGGTCAACGGCTACAACGCGATCTGCCCGAACCTCTACCACCGCGAGGCGCCCGGGGCCAGCCCCGACGACGCCGCCGCCACCGCCCGCTCCCAGGGGGGCGTGCCCGACGAGCGCCTGGTCGGCGACGTCGGCGGCGCGGCCACGTTCCTGCGGGCGCTGGAGAACTCCAACGGCAAGGTGGGCACGATCGGCTACTGCTCCGGCGGCCGCCAGTCGTTCCTGGCCGCGGTCAGCCTGCCCCTCGACGCCGCCGTCGACTGCTACGGCGCGTTCGTGGTCGGCAACCCGCCCGAGGGCATGCCGCTCAAGGTCGGCCCGATCGTGGACCAGACCCCGAACCTGTCCTGCCCCCTGCTCGGCCTGTTCGGCGCCGACGACCAGCACCCGTCGCCGGAGCAGGTCGGCGAGCTGGAGCAGGCCCTCAAGGCCGCCGGGCAAGACGTATGAGTTCCACTCCTACGAGGGCGCCGGCCACGCGTTCTTCTCGGTCAACCGTCCCTCCTACCGGGTCGAGGCGGCCAACGACGGCTGGCAGCGCATCTGGGACTTCTACGGCCAGTACCTGAGCGCCTGAGCGCGCGACCCCGACGCGCGATCCTGAGCGCGATCCTGAGGAGGACTTCCATGTGCACTTACCAGACCGAGCAGATCAAGATCACCGGCAGCGGCAAGGGCGCCGCGGGCTGGTTCGGCGTCACCGACGCCAGCGTCTACTACGACCACCCCGTGCACGCCCCGGCCGAGCACAGCCTCAACATCGACTTCCTCAACCCCGGCCAGGGCCCCGCCGCCCGCGTCGCCGTCGAGCTCACCGCCGAGTCCGCCCGCGCCCTGGCCCAGGCCATCGAAGCCGCCCTCTCCTCCGTCCCCGCCGAACTCCTCACCTGACCGCCCGGGCCAGCCGGCCCGCCCCCGGCTGGCCCGCCCCGCGCGCCTACCAATCCACCGGCCGATGGCGCCGCCGGTTTCGCGGTGAGTGAACAACATTTATGCCGTTCTGAGCCGTATTTCCGGTCTGGAGCGGCCAGATTGTCGGTGCTGCATGACAACATTTCGTTCATGCGATCGATGGAAGGTCGGAACCGTGGCCGCAGCACGCGGCGCGGGGCCGAGGCGGGCCGGGGCCGACGATGAAGTTCCAGGTTGAGCGAGACGTGCTGGCCGAAGCGGTCGGCTGGGCCTCCCGGGCCCTCCCGTCCCGCCCGGTGATTCCGGTGCTGTCCGGGCTGCTGCTGCAGGCCACGGACGGTCTTACGCTGTCCTGCTTTGACTATGAGGTCTCGGCCCGGGTCGAGGTCGACGCCGAGGTGGCCGAGCCGGGCACCGTGCTGGTCCCGGGCCGGCTGCTGGCCGAGATCACCCGCAGCCTGCCCAGCCTGCCGGTCGAGTTCGCCGACGACCCCGAGGGGGTCAGCCTGACCTGCGGCAGCGCATCCTTCACCCTGGTCACGCTGCCGGTGGAGGAGTATCCCGATCTGCCCGCCCTGTCGCAGACCGCCGGGACCGTGGACGGCGGTGACCTGGCCGCGGCCATCGGCCAGGTCGCGCCCGCGGCCAGCCGGGACGACACGCTGCCCCTGCTGACCGGGGTCAACCTCGAGGTCAACGGCGACACCATGACGCTCGCGGCCACCGACCGGTACCGGCTGGCCATGCGCGACCTGCCGTGGTCGCCGACCCGGTCCGGCGCCAGCGGCACGTACCTGGTCCCGGCCCGGACGCTGGTCGACGCGGCCCGGACCATGACCCCGGGCGAGCCGGTGACGATCCGGCTGCGCTCCGACCACGACCGCGACGCCGAGCTGGCCAGCGAGTACGGTCCGGGCGCCGCCGAGGACCCCGACCTGAAGCGCTCGTCGTCCCAGGCCGCGGACGCGATGATCGGTTTCGAGTCCGGGGGACGACGGCTCACCACCCGGCTGATCGCGGGGGAGTACATCAAGTACCGCTCCCGCTTCCCCAGCGAGTTCGCCTGCCAGGCCGACCTGCCCGCGGCGCCGTTCATCGAGGCCGTCCGCCGGGTGTCCCTGGTCGCCGAGCGGGGCAGCGCGGTGCGGCTTAGTTTCGGCGGGGGTGAGGTCACCATCGAGGCCGAGACCCAGGGCCGGGCTCGCGCCCGCGAGATCGTCCGGGCCGACTTCCACGGCGTTGAGCCGGGCATCGCCTTCAGCCCGCACTTCCTGCTGGACGGCATCGCCGCGGCCGGCGTCACCGCCGCCACCGCGGCGCACCCGGAGCCCGCCGCCGACCAGGAGGCCGGGTCCGCCAGCGCGGGCAAGTCCCACGGTAAGTCCGGTGCCGCCCCGGCCGAGAGCCTGATCCGCCTGGAGTTCAACAGCTCGACCAAGCCCGCGGTGGTCACCGGATTCCAGGTGCCTGCCCCCGGCGCCGACGCCGCGTCGGTCCCGGCCCGCGACGACACCGCCGATCCCGCCGCATCCGGCTTCCGCTACCTGGTGGTGCCCCTGCGGACCGCGAGCCGCCAGTAGCCCACCGGACCCGGCCCGGCCTAGTTCGGCCCTGGGCCACCGGGCCCGCCTGCGGCCCTGGGCCACCGGGCCCGCCTGGTCCCGGCCCCGGGTGCTCAGTGCCCGGGGTAGCCGTACCCGTGCCCGTAGCCGCGCTGGGAGAACCAGGCCGCCAGCACCAGCCACACCGCCATCACGATGATCATGATGGCCACCGCCGCGTACCGGGCCGGGAAGACCACCGGATCGCTCGGTTCGGGTACCGCGGGCGGCGGCGCCGGCATGTCGTTGAACTGGTTGTCCAGTTCGCCGTGCGTTCTCGCCGCCAGCACCGAGTGCAGGCGTTCCTGCAACTCGTCCAGGGTCAGCCGACCTTGCACGAAGTACTTCTGCAGCGCAGCCGCTGCCGAGTCGCGTTCCGCGTCGGAGGCGCGGACGTCTTTTCGAATCGCCACGGGCTTCCCATGCTCGCCAGGACCAGTTGTTCTCCCTCCACGATAAGTCGGCCCACCGGTGTCTGTAACACCCGGTGGGCCGAAGTTTGCTGAGAGGGGTCCCGGCACCCGCCGGAACCGGCTGGTGGACCACCCTGATCAAGGTGGCGGGAAGGCTTACCAGCGCCGCCCGCAGCGACCACCCCGGCCGCCCCGGCCGCCGCCCAGCACCCGGCGGATGAGCGCGAAGATGGCGAAGATCAGCACGAACCCGAACGGCCGGCCGCCGCCGCCGAAGATGCCCCCGAACATCAGCAGCGCCCACAGCCCGGCGATGGCGATCAGCGCGATCACCGGCGCCGCCATGGCCGTGGCCCGGCCCCGCATGCCGTTCCAGCCGTCATCGCGGGCACCCGAACCGGTGCCCTGCGGCCCCACCGTGAGCTGTGAACCGCTGGCCGCCGCGAACCCGGACCCGGTGCTGGGCGTCCAGGAGTCACCGTTGCGCGGCAGATCGGTGGTCACCGCGTTCAGCTCGCCGTACGTCCGGGCCGCGAAGGTCCGGTCCAGGCGCTCGTTCAGCTCATCGAGGGTGAGCCTGCCGTCGCCGTAGTGCTCGCGCAGCTGCGCCGCGACGGACTCACGGTCAGCGTCCCCCACGCGAATGTTCGATCCCGTAGCCATGATCTGCCTCCCGTGTCCCGGCCGAGTTCGACCGGATAACTGCACGCTATGCGGTGAGCCGACCGCGGGCAATTGACTAATGTCATGACCTGCCCGTGACACGGCCTGCGCGCCAGCTCCCCACCCCGGCCCTGCGGGCCAGTCCCACCCGGCCCTGCGGGCCAGTCCCACCCGGCCTGCGCGAAGGTCCCCACCCTGGTCTGCGGGCCGGTCGGTTCCCCGGCCGGCCCCCACCCCGGCCTGCGTGCCGGCCCCACCCGGCCTGCGCACCGGTCCTCACCCAGGCCGGCCGCCCGCCGGTCTCCGGCTCCCCGGCCGGTCCCGGCCCCCGGCCGGCCGCCGGCCCCGGAGCCGTCCACCCCGCCGCGGGATCGCCCAGCTCAGGCGCTCACCGGGGGTAAACCCCCGGAATATTGGCGTGCGCTATTGGGGGAAAACCCCCTCGAAATAAAAGTGGCCGCCTTTTACGGTAACGACGAATGGTTTCCGCGGACTCCTCCCGCACGCCGGGGAAACCGTCCCGAGAGCCCAGGCATCACCCGAGCCACCCGCGCCCGCCTGCCCGAACCCGGCTACTGCCCCGGACGAACCCAGCCTGGCCGGTAAGGAAAACCCGCCCGTGAGGGTCCAGCTCACGAGCGGGCGGTGACCGACAGCACCAGCACCCGGAAAGAGTCCATGATGCGCCAGTCGTTGAGTTCAGTATTGCCCGACAACGGACCTGAACACCATTCTCGCCACCGCCGGCAGGCGCGCCCGCCCATGGTGGAACGCGTCGCCGGCTGGAGTGCCCGGCACCGCAAGACGGCCGTATTCGGCTGGCTGGGTCTGGTGGCCATTATCTTTGTGCTCAGCCAGATGATGGGCAGCCGGAACCTGCCCACCTACGACCCCGGTCAGGCCGGGCAGGCGGAGCGGGCCCTGCACCAGACCGCGCCCGGCGCCTACGACAGCGCGTCCGAGTCGGTCCTGATCCAGGCCCGGCCCGGCGCCGCCACCTTCGGCCACAACCAGGACATGCGCCAGGCCGCCCAGCAGGTCGCGGCGGCGCTGTCGGCGCAGCCCAGGAACGCCGCCCATGTCAGCTCCCCGCTCACCGCGGGCAACGGCTCGCTGGTGTCGGCCGACGGACGCAGCGCGCTGGTCCGCTTCCAGGTACCGGGCATCACCAACGGGAGCGGCAGCACCGACGGCCAGGTGGCCGCGGACCAGCACGCCGTGGCCGCGGTGCAGGCCCAGCACCCCGGCCTGACCATCAAGGAGTCCGGCGACGGCAGCGTGGCCAAGGCCATCAACGACTCGCTCAACTTCCGCCAGGCCGAGGCGACCTCGGTCCCGATCACGCTGATCTTGCTGCTGGTGGTGTTCGGCGCGCTGGTCGCGGCGGGCATCCCGGTGCTGCTGGCGGTGTCGGCGGTGATGGCCGCGCTGGCGCTGGTCACCATCGGCAGTCACTGGCTGCCGGTGACCTCGGCCACCTCCGAGGTGGTGCTGATCGTCGGCATGGCCGTCGGGGTCGACTACTCGCTGTTCTACCTGCGCCGCGAGCGCGAGGAACGAGCCCGGGGCCGGTCGTTCGCCGAAGCCCTGCGGATCGCGGCCGGCACCTCAGGCCGGGCCATCCTGGTTTCCGGCGTCACCGTCATGATCGCGATGGCCGGGCTGTTCCTGACCGGCATCGACGAGTTCGATGGCATCGCGCTCGGCACCATCGCCGTGGTCGGGATCGCCGTGCTGGGCTCGCTGACCGTGCTGCCCGCGCTGCTGGCCTGGCTCGGCCCCCGGGCCGACTGGGGCCGCATCCCGTTCCTGGGCCGCAGCCGGGCCGCGGGGCGGCCGTCCCGGTTGTGGGCCGCGCTGGTCCGCCGGGTGGTCCGGCACCCGCTGATCTGGGGCGGCACCGCCATGATCGCGCTGCTGGCGCTGGCCACCCCGGCCCTGGGCATGCGGCTGGGGGAGCCGGCCGTGGACGCCCCGAGCAGCGCGCCCGCCGTCCAGACCCTGACCCAGATCCACCAGGCGTTCCCGCAAGCGCCCGCGCCCGCGACGGTCGTCGTCACCGGGTCCGCGATCACCTCACCGGAGATGAAAGCCGAAGTCACCGCGCTACAGGGGCGCGCGGCGGCCGGCGGCCAGCTCCGCGAACCGGTGACCGCGTCCCTGGTCGGCGGCGGCCCCGCGGGCCGGGCCCTGGTGGTGGACGTGCCGCTGGCCGGGAACGGCAGTGACAACCAGTCCTACCAGGCCCTGCAGACGCTGCGGTCGGACGTGCTGCCCGCCACCTTGGGCAAGGTGCCCGGGGTGAAGTACGCGGTCACCGGCGACACCGCCAGCAACTACGACTTCACCCACCAGCTGCACAACCGGACGCCGCTGGTCCTCGGCCTGGTCGCGGTGCTGGCCTTCGTCCTGCTGTTGCTGGCCTTCCGGTCCCTGGCCATCCCCCTGGTGTCGATCCTGCTCAACCTGCTCTCGGTCGGCGCCGCCTACGGCCTGATCACGCTGATCTTCCAGGACGGGCACCTGCAGGGGCCGCTCGGCTTCACCTCGTTCGGCGGGATCATCTCCTGGGTGCCGCTGTTCATGTTCGTGTTCCTGTTCGGGATCAGCATGGACTACCACGTGTTCATCCTGAGCCGGATCCGCGAGCTGCGCTCCCGCGGCGCCAGCACCCGCGAGGCCGCGACCGGCGGCATCGCCAGCAGCGGCGGCGTGGTGACCAGCGCGGCCCTGATCATGGTCGCGGTGTTCTCCATCTTCGCCACCCTGCCCCTGATCGACCTCAAGATCCTCGGCATCGGCACCGCGGCCGCCGTCCTCATCGACGCGACCATCGTCCGCGGCATCCTGGTCCCGGCCGCGCTGGCCCTGCTCGGCGAGCGCACCTGGTACCTGCCGCGCTGGCTGCACTGGCTCCCGTCCCGCCCGATGGACCTGCCGCCCCTCCCGGCCGGCCCGCCCCCCACCGACCGGCGCGAGCTGAAGCCGGTCTGACCCCACCCGCCCAGCTCCGGGCGTGACGCCACCCTCCCGGCGTCACGCCCGGCCCGGCTGTCCCGCTGTCCGTCCTCAACCGGCCGGGCAGCAACCCGAGGCCCGCCTTATCCCCGGCCCGGCCGTCCCGCTGTGCGCGCGCCCGGCGCCGTACACGACGGCCCGCACGGTCGCGCCGAACCCGCCCAGCCGCGTCCGCGCAGCACGGCCGCCACCTGGCCCGCCACCTCGCACGGCCGCCCGGTGACGTCCGCCCACCCGTACCGGAGGGTCACGATCCCATCGACCACCCCCGCATTGTCCCGGCGGAAGTCCCGCCACCGCTCACCCGGCGGGTGCGCCACCACCCCGTCCAGCTCGACTCCCACCTGGCTCTCCCCGTAGAGGTTGTCCAGGTAGCAGACTCGCCCTCCGCGCACCACCCGCACCTGCCGCCCCGCCCGTGGCAGCCCATGGGCCCGCTCCACATCCCGGACGTACCGGTACTCCAGATTCGACCGAACCCCCCGCCCCACATCCTCCAGCGCCTCGAGAATCGGCCCCCGCCAGCGCAGGTTGTCCCGCTGGGCTATTTCGCTCCGCAACCGATCTGCGTTGGTGAGCCCTTTCCCGGTGGCCCGGCATATCCAGCCGAACGCGTCCTCGACTGTCTTCGCGTCCTCCACCAGATCGAGAACCGTCGCCTCGACCCGCGTCCGCGGCGGCAGTAAGTACGGCTGACGCCGGTATTGCATCCGCCGTGTGCGGTGCACCACGACACCATGAATCCGGCTGAGGTGCTTTTCCTCAGGAACCGTGATGTGAATAGGCGGTCCGCGCTCGGCAACACGGTCGGCCAAGCCGAACAGCCCAGCGGCGGTGATATGGCTCAGCATGCTGGCCGGGCCGGCTCGGACCACGGCGGCCCAAAGCAAGGCCTCGTAGCTGGGTGCTCCGGTGAAGGTGGCGTAGACCCCGGTGTGAATTCTCTGCCACCTGTTGGTCCGCAGCAACGTAGTGATCGCTGCCCCGCTGAGCCCAGCGTCCATAGCTTGAATGCGCCCGATGACGCCAGCCTGCACCATGATCAGACCGCTGCACTGGTCAGGGATCTCGATGGCCATATAGCCATCGTCACGTCCTCAGGTTCTCCCATCCACACCATTAACAAGCCTGTGGAAAACATCCGAAGTCCCCCCATTCCTGTGGATAACTCGCACCGCCGCCCGAAGCTGAGCCCATTTTGTGCAGCATTTGCACAAAATTGGGCCCACCCCGCGGGGGAGTGGGGCTCCAGGAACGGACGAGGCCCCGGGAGGCGTTATGCCGGGGCGGTTCGGCGGGTGCGGCGTACGGTCAGGGTGAGGGGGACCGAGGCGACCGCGCCGACCCCCAGCACCGCGGCGACCCAGTACATCGTGACCGCCACCGCGTGGCCGGACGCGCCAACCCCCGGGTGCGCGGCCAGACTGAGGAACACGCTGCCGAACGTCGCTACCCCGACCGCCTGCCCCAGCTGGAGCGTGGTGGTGAGCAGCCCGCTGGCGTCGGCGGCTTCGGCCACCGGGACCTGCATGAGCGAATGCGTGACCAGCGGGCTGAACCCGGCCGCCAGCGACCCTCCCAGCAGCACCAGGATCACCACCAGCAGAGCGCCTCCGCGCCCACCCGAGGCCAGGTCGAGGCCCAGCAGGACGTAGGCCAGCACCGCGGCCACGCAACCCAGCGGCGTGAGCAGGTGGTGCAGCCGGACCGGCAGCCGGTTCCAGAAGAACCCGACCAGGCCGAACACCAGCGCTGACGGCGCGAAGGTCAGCCCGGCTCGCAGCGCGCTCTCGCCCAGGCCGGTCTGCAGCTGCAGGGCCACCGCGAACAGGAAGCCGCCGTAGCTGGCCATGAGCAGGACCATCGCGGTCAGCCCGGAAGCCAGGCCGGGTGCGGCCAGCACGCGCAGGTTCAGCAGGGGGTCACCGCCGCGGGCGGCGATCCGGCGCTCCACCGCGACGAAGGCGGCCGCCAGCACCAGGCCGGCCGCGATGCTGGCCGGCACCCACCACGGCCAGTGTTCCTGGTGGCCGAGCATGAGCGGCAGCACGATCGCGAACACGGCCGGCACCGCGAAGGCCAGCCCGGCCAGATCGACCCGCCGCCCAGAACCCGAACCCGAACCAGAACCCGAACCAGCACCCAAACCCGGACCCGAACCGGCCCGGACCTCATCACGAGGGATGAAACGGGGCGCCAGGGCCAGCACGGCCAGCCCGATCGGCACGTTGACCAGGAACACCGCCCGCCACTGGCTGCCGAACAGGTCCGCGTTCACGAGCAGGCCACCGAACACCTGACCGGCCACGAAGCCGGAGGCGATCACGGCCGAATAGGCGCTCAGCGCCCGAGCCCGGTCCCGGCCGGTGAAACGCGCCTGGATCACGCTCATGATCTGCGGCATGGTGGCGGCCGCGCCCGCGCCCTGGACGAATCGGGCCACGATCAGTACGGCGATGGTGGGGGCGAACCCGCACAGGGCCGAAGCCAGCGTGAACACGGCCACGCCGAGCAGGAACAGGGTCCGGCGGCCGCGCAGGTCACCGAGCCGGGCCCCGGTGATCAGCAGCATGGCGTAGCTGACCGTGTAGCCGGCCACGACCAGCTGCAGCTCGGCTCCTGACGCGTGCAGGCTGCGGCCGATCGTGGGCATGGCGACGTTGACGATGGTGACGTCCAGCAGCGCCATGAACTGCCCGGCCAGCAGCAAGGCCAGCATGGCCCAGCGCCGCCGCCCCGGACCGGCCCCGGACACCCACCGGCCGGACTCAAGAGACTCAGAAGTGGTGGTCATGAGTCCAGCCTCGGCCGACCGCGCCGAAACAGGTGAGAGCCTGCTGATGCTGGTGTTGGCAGTACCCGGCTGACGCCACCCGGCTGACGCACGCCGGCTGACGCCACCCGGCTGACGCCGCGGGACCCCGCTGAGCGTCGGGCCTTAATTTTTATCGAATGTCAGCCCCTCCGGCTATCGTGATCAGGTGGCCGTTCCCGACATCCTGGACACCCAGCCGGCCCGGCCGTCCAAGCCACACCAGACGCGGCGCTCCGAGCTGGCTGGCTTCCTGCGCGCGCGGCGGGAGCGCCTGACCCCGCAGGAGGTCGGCCTGCCGCCCGGCCCGCGGCGGCGTACGCCCGGGTTGCGCCGGGAGGAACTGGCCCTGCTGGCCGGGGTCGGGGTCACCTGGTACACGTGGCTGGAGCAGGGGCGGCCGATCAACGCCAGCGTCCAGGTGCTGGACGCGGTGGCCCGGACGCTGCGGCTGGACGGCGCCGAGCGAGAACACCTGTACCGGCTGGCCGAGGCGACCCCGGTGCACGCCGTCACCGGGGCCGAGCCCCCGCCGCCCGCGGTCGTCGACATCCTGCACTCGCTCAGTCCGGTCCCGGCCATCCTGGTCAACGGCCGGTTCGACATCATCCACTCCAACCGGGGGCACCAGACGGTGTTCCGCGGCTGGCACGACCTGCCCTGCATCCACCGGAACCTGCTGTGGTGCGGCATCACCGAGCCGTCGGCCCGGGACAAGTTCCTCAACTACGAGGACGAGGTGCCCTACCTGGTGGCCCGGCTGCGGGCCAACTACGCCGCCCACGTCGGTGACCCGGCCTGGGAGGAGGACATCCGGCGGCTGAGCGAACTGAGCCCGGAGTTCGCCGGGCTGTGGGCCCGGCACGAGGTGTGCGAGCCGGAGCAGCGGCTGCGGATCTTCCGCGACGCCGACGTCGGCGAGCTGCGGTTCACCATCAACGAGCTGTCGGTGTCGGCCGTGCCCGGCACCTACCTCATCGTCTACTCGCCGAACGACACCCAGACCCGGGACCGCCTCGGCCAGCTGGATCAGTTGAGGAAGTAGCTCCCGCCACCCGACTCCGGGTCGGTGACCAGCGCGACCACGGTCACCTTGCCCGCGTGCGCGAAGCGCAAGGTGATGAAGACGTCCTTGCCGCCCTGCATGTGGCCGGCCCCGGTGATCTGCAGCCGGTAGCTGTTGGGGTTCATCCGCAGCATGGATTCGGCCGGGATGGTCAGGTTCGGCACCACCTTCATGATCCTGGTGCCGCTGCGGATGCCATCCGGGGCCAGCAGGCTGACCTGGCCGCCCACGCTGGTGGTGGCCGAGACCAGCTGGTCCTTGGTCTTGCTGTTGTTCCGGATGTCCATGTAGGCCACGGTCGTCCCGGGCTTGGTCGGCTGCGGGATGTACGCGCTGGTGGTCGCGATCGTGGTCGTGGCCGCCCCGCAGCCGGACAGGGCCAGCGTCGCCAGCAGCGCGAGAGCCGCGACCGCCGCGGTGGCCAGACGTCGCGGCCCGCGGGCCAGAACCAGATGCACGTCTATCACCGTAGCGCCTCCGGGCCGCGCCCTGTGCGCCCGGTCAGCCGCGCTCGATGGCCGTCCCGAGCAGCCCCAGCGGCGGCGAACCCAGCCCCAGCATCGCGGTGTGGAAGCGGTGCAGCGTGAAGCCCGCGCCCCACTCCTTGCGCGCGCGCTCCCGGAGCTTGAGGATCTCCAGCTTGCCCCAGGTGTAGCGCCCGTAGGTCGGGTCGAAGGTG
The DNA here is from genome assembly GCA_963828445.1 of uncultured Actinomycetes bacterium. Classification (GTDB taxonomy): domain Bacteria; phylum Actinomycetota; class Actinomycetes; order Streptosporangiales; family Streptosporangiaceae; genus Bog-532. The sequence goes on along the minus strand of CAWHFP010000001.1, from coordinate 1,315,913 downwards.
GCCCGGCTGGCTTCGGACAGGGCGGCCGGCCCGGCCAGGTGGGTGTCGGCCTCGAACCGGCGGGCCGACTCCTCCACCGTCATGCCCGCCGTGTGCACGCCGATGGCCGAGGCCAGCCGGGTGACCCGGACCAGGGCTTCCAGCCACACCCCGATCGCGAACCGCGGGTCGTCGCCGCCGAAGCCCTCCTCCACGCACAGTTCCTCGGCGTAGTGGGCCCAGCCCTCGGCGAAGGCCATGGACTGCAGGTTGCGCCGGACGTCGCCCTCGGCGTGCCGCAGGGCCCGGCCGTGCGAGAAGTGCCCCGGCGCGACCTCGTGCACGGTGATCCCGGGCAGCGTGGTGGCGCTGAACATCTCCAGCCAGTCCTCGGCCTCCTGGTCGGGCCAGGACTCGTCCGGGGGAGTGATGTAGTACCAGGACGGCCCCTGCGGCTCGCCCGGGGCGTTCCAGGCCATCATGGCCACCGCCCAGCGCCGCGACTCGGGGGCCGGGCCGACCAGGCACTCACCGTCCGAGTAGGGCACCAGGTTCTGCTCGCGGGTGAAGTCGATCGCCCGCTGGGTCCAGCCGCGGGCCGCCTCCATCACGCCCGCGCTGTCGGGGTGGTCGCGGACCAGTTCGCGGGCCACCTCCAGGGCGGGCCGGCTGGAGTCGATCCGGGCGCAGTCCTCGGCCAGCCGGGCCCGCAGCCGGTCCCGCTCGGTGTCGGCGTCCTCGGCCAGCCGGCCCAGGTCCACGGTGGTCGCTTCGGAGCTGCTGAGCAGGGCGGTCAGGGCCGCGCTGCCCAGGGCCACGTCCGGGCTGCCGGTGGCCGCGGCCCGCTCGACGTGGCCGGTGAGCCGGGCGTGGGCGGCCAGGGCCGAGTCCCGGATCGCGGGCTCGGTACTGGCCGGGATGCCCGCCGACAGCCCGCGCACCGCGTTGACCAGGGACCCGGCGATCGGCTTGCTCAGCCGGTCCAGGGCCTCGATGGCGTGTTCGGCCGCAGCCGGCCAGTGCTTCAGCTGCTCGATGCGGGCCGCGTCCCGCTGGGCCTGCGGCGCGTAGTCCCGGTCGTAACAGGCCAGGTCCATCGCGCCCAGGTGCACCAGCGGGTTGCTGCGGTGCAGTTCGAGCCGGCCGTAGACCACCTCCGCGCTCTCCTCGAACGCGGCCAGGTGGGCCTCGTCGTGCCGGTCGGCCTCGGCCGGGGTGGTGTCGCGGGCGGACCGCAGCGCGGCCAGCCCGGCCCGGACCCCGTCCGGTGACAGGTCCTGAATAACGCCGTCGTACTCGTGGCGGCCGCCTCCCTCCCGGGCTTCGGCTACCTCAAGGTCGGACAGCGCGCGCACGCGCGGGCTCAGTTCGGTCCCATCCATGCCCCCAGACGTTACCGGGCCGGCCCGCGCGCGGGGGGATCAGGGCAGCTGGCCCTGCTGAGCCGCGCCGGTGCGGACCGGGTCGATGGTCATCGTCGCGACCTTGGCCGACGAGCAGGTCTGGTCCGAGTAGCTGACGTAGGCGGGGGCGGTGTTGCCCGGCGGGTACACCTTGAGGAAGTGCGCGCTGACCACGTGGCAGGACGAGGCCGGGTAGTTGCCGGCCTCGGCGACCTGGAGCCAGGCGTGCGCGGTGGCGTGCGAGGCCACCGTCACGTTGACGTTGGCGAAGCTGCCGCTGCGCTTGGCCGGGGCGCCGATCTGGCTGCCGTTCTGGCCGGTGACGAACGAGACCCCGGGGTAGCCGTACAGCGCGCAGGCCGCGCCGGAGGTGTTGGTGAACTCGATCGGGATGTACGTGCTGCCGGCCGCGCCGCCGCCGGTGTTGGTCTTGAGGCTCACCGACAGGTTCGCGGTGTTGCACGCGGCCAGGCCACTGGCCGAGGTGGACTTGCCGTTGGGTGCGGCCGCGGCCGACCCGCCCGCGGCCGGGCTGCTGACGGTCACGCTCGGGCTCTGGCTGGTGGCCGGGGCCGAGGACGGTGGCGCCGACGACGCGGACTGCCCGTTGCCCGACGACCCGCAGCCGGCCGCCAGCGCCGCCGCGGCCAGCAGCGACGACACCGCGATCCCGCGCCGTGCCGCGACCGCACCCCGCCGCACCTGGCCCGAACTTGTGATCATCCCCATACCTCTCGTCGTGGCCCCGAACGCCCCCGCGAACCCGAGACCGCTTGGTATCGGTTACTCAATGTAGCGTCCAGGCCAGTTATTCTTTACTAAGCGTGATGGCGCGTGTCTCGTGCGCCTCAGCTATCCCCCTCTCGCGGGCGGTTCACTCTCATGGACGCCCGAACCGGGGACCAGGTTGGAACTGGCTGCTCGCTGGGCATGCCGTAAGTGCGCAAATCCGACCAGAAGGGCAGCGAGCTTCATGCCGGCCAGCAGCGAATTCACCACCCGTCCCGAACTGGCCGGCTCGTTCGGCATGGTCGCCTCGACCCACTGGCTCGCCTCCGCGGCGGGCCAGGCCGTCCTGGAGCAGGGCGGCAACGCCTTCGACGCGGCGGTCGCGGCCGGCCTGGTCCTTCAGGTCGTGGAGCCGCATCTGAACGGCCCCGGCGGCGAGGTGCCGATCATCGGCTACGACGCACGGCAGGGCGGGCCGTTCGTGATCAGCGGGCAGGGCCCGGCCCCGCAGGCCGCCACCCTGGGCGCGTTCGCCGCGCTCGACGTGGACCTGATCCCCGGCAACGGCCTGCTGGCGGCCTGTGTTCCCGGCGCGTTCGGGGCGTGGATGCTGCTGCTGCGAGACCATGGGGTGGCCCGGCTGCGGGACGTGCTGCGGTACGCGATCGAGTACGCGGGCGGCGGTTATCCGCTGGTGGCCAACGTCAGCCACGCGATCGAGGGCATGGCCCCGATGTTCCGCGAGCACTGGCCCAGCTCGGCCGAGGTCTACCTGCCCGGCGGCCAGGTCCCGGCCCCCGGGGCCCGGTTCAGCAACCCGCAGCTGGCCGCCACCTACCAGCGCCTGCTGCACGAGGCCGAATCCGGCCGCCCCGACCGGGACGAGCAGATCGAGGCGGCTCGCGCGCTCTTCTACCAGGGCTTCATCGCCGAGGAGCTGGCCCGCTACCTGGACTTCGCCGAGGTCATGGACGTGACCGGGCGGCCCAACCGCGGCCTGCTGGCCTACGACGACCTGGCCGCCTGGCGGCCTGGGGCCGAGGCCCCGCTGACCTTCGACTACGCGGGCCTGACGGTGTGCAAGACCCAGCCCTGGGGGCAGGGCCCGGTGTTCCTGCAGCAACTGGCCCTACTGGCCGGCTTCGACCTGGCCGGGATGGGGGCCGGCACTCCCGAGTACATCCACACCGTGATCGAGTGCGCCAAGCTGGCCTTCGCCGACCGGGAGGCCTGGTACGGCGACCCCGCCTTCACCGACGTGCCCATGCAGGCGCTGCTGAGCCCGGACTACGCGGACCAGCGCCGCCGCCTGGTCGGCGCGCAGGCCAGCGCCGAGCTGATCCCCGGCGCCCCGCTGGGACCGGACGGGCCCCAGCCCCAGCTTCCGAGGTTCGCGCAGCCCCCGCGGCCCCCGCGGGCCGGGGCTACCGGCGACCCCGGCCTGAACCCGGGCGCCCTGCCCCCGCTCGACCCGAGCACCGGCGAGCCGACCGGCCAGGCCATGGGCCTCGGGCGCCGCGGCGACACCTGCCACGTGGACACCGCCGACCGCTGGGGCAACATGGTCTCGGCCACCCCCAGCGGCGGCTGGCTGCAGTCGTCCCCGGTCATCCCGGCCCTCGGCTTCTGCCTCGGCACCCGGGCCCAGATGTTCACCCTGGATCCCGGGCCTGCCCGCCACCCTGGCCCCGGGCAAGCGGCCCCGGACCACGCTGTCGCCCGGCCTGGCCCTGCGCGACGGTGAGCCCTACCTGGCCTTCGGCACGCCCGGCGGCGACCAGCAGGACCAGTGGTCGCTGTGGTTCTTCCTCAACCACGTGCACTTCGGCATGAACCTGCAGCAGGCCATCGACGCCGCCGAGTTCCACACCCGGCACTTCCCGTCGTCCTTCTACCCCCGCGAGTCGGACCCGGGCAGCCTGGACATCGAGGCCCGCGCCGGTGAGGCCACCGTGGCCGGCCTGCGCCGCCGCGGCCACCAGGTGACGGTCACCCCACCCTGGTCGCTGGCCCGGGTCAGCGCCGTGGCCCGCCGCGACGGCATGCTCTACGCCGCCGCCAACCCCCGCGGCATGCAGGGCTACGCCGCCGGCCGATAGCCCTCTGAACTGGGATTTTGTTCCGCGTCACCCACCTCGGCATGACACATGTCATGACGGGCCCGGGATGCACGGCACTGCCGCGCCGGCCGCCCGCCGAGTGGAATAGAGATATCCGCTCGACGAGGGCGGGCGGGTGACGACGCGGAAGGAACACCATGACGCAGGGGCTGGGGGCCACGGGTACTCCGGTGGTCTCGTTCGAGAACGTGCGCAAGACCTACGGGAAGGTCCGGGCCGTGGACGGGCTGACCATGGAACTGCGGCCCGGGGAGACGGTCGCGTTCCTCGGACCCGAACGGGGCCGGCAAGTCCACCTCGCTGGACATGCTGCTGAACCTGCGCAAGCCGACCAGCGGCCGGATCGCGATGTTCGGGTCGGACCCGTATCACGCGATCAAGAACGGCCGGGTCGGCGCGATGCTGCAGTCCGGCGGGCCTGATGCCGGAGGTGACCGTGCGTGAGCTGGTCACCCTGGTCACCAGCTTCCACCCCCGCCCGGAGCCGGTCGAGCAGACGCTGCAGCGGGCCGGGATCGCGAAGTTCGCCGACCAGCGGGTCGACAAGCTGTCCGGCGGCCAGACCCAGCGGGTCCGGTTCGCGCTGGCCATCGTGGGCGACTGCGACCTGATCGTGCTGGACGAGCCGACCACGGCCATGGACGTGGAGACCCGCCGGTCCTTCTGGGACAACATGAAGGTCGAGGTGGCCGAGGGCAAGACCCTGCTGTTCGCCACCCACTACCTGGAAGAGGCCGACCAGGCCGCCGACCGGATCATCGTCATCAACAAGGGCCGCCTGCTGGCCGACGGCACCCCGGCCGAGATCAAGGCCCGGGCCGGGGCCAAGCGCATCGCGTTCCACCTGGACCAGATCGACGAGCCGTTCCTGCTCGGGCTGCCCGCCCTGGTCAACGTGGAGATCCGGCACGACCTGGTGCAGATCCAGTCGTCCGACTCCGACCGCACCCTGTACGCGGTGCTCGACGCGGGCTACCGGCCGCGCGACCTCGAGGTGTCCAGCCTGGGCCTGGAGCAGGCCTTCCTGGCCATCACCGCCGAAGACGACAAGAACACCAGCGAGCCGGCCGACGCCAGCTTCGCGGACGCCGAGGAGACCCTGCGATGACGAGCACCCTGGCCCTGGCCCGCGCCGAGATCATCCGGCTGGGCCGCAACAAGCGCTACACCATCTTCACCATCATCCTGCCGGTCGCGCTGTACCTGGCCATCGCCGGCTCGGTCAAGAACTACGTCGTCTACGGCGTGCCCTACGCGGCCTACTACATGGTCGGCATGGCCTCGATCGGTGCCATCAGCGGCGCCCTGACCGGCAACGCCCAGCGGATCTCGGTCGGAGCGGAAGGACGGCTGGGTGCGCCAGTTGCGGCTCACCCCGCTGCCGGCCAGCGCCTACCTGATCGCCAAGATCATCGCGGCCGCGGCCATCACCATCCCCAGCGTGGTCATCGTGCTGCTGCTCGGCCACTTCTACGGCGGCGTGCACCTGGCCATGTGGAAGTGGTTCGCCATCTTCGCCGCGATCTGGATCGGCGCGATGGCCTTCACCGCCCTCGCGGTGGCCATCGGGTACCGGTTCGCGCCCGACACCGTGCAGCCGATCGCCATGGTCATCTACCTGCTGATGTCGGTGCTGGGCGGACTGTACTTCGCGGTCACCGGCTTCCTGGGCTCGATCGCCAAGTTCGTGCCCACCTACCAGGTCGTCCGGATCGGCACCGACGTCATGGCCGGGAAGTCGATCCCGGCCATCGCGTTCATCGTGATCGCGGCCTGGTTCGCCGCCTTCCTGGCCCTGGCCATCCTCTCGGTCCGGGCCACCGCCGAGACGGTCTGACCACGGGCGGAGCGGCGGGTCCACGGGGGCCCCGCCGCTCCGCTGGGCATGACAGCATGAGAAGAGCACGTGAGGAGGCGGCGATCATGACCAAGGAAGCCGACTGCGACGGGCCGTTCGCGGCGGTGGAGCAGCACTACGGCATGGCGCCCGACGAGGACAGTGCCCGGCTGGCCGGCGGCAAGCTCGGGGTCGTGCTGCGCTGGTTCTTCTCCGGAGTCTGGCTCATCTACCTGATCGGGCCGGTGGCCGACCTGTTCGACCCGAAGTACCACCGCAGCGTGGCCTACCAGGCGGGTGCGGTCACGCTGGTCGCGGTGTTCTGCGTGCTCTACGTCTTCCTCCTGTCGACCTGGTGGCAGAACCGGGCCCGCGGCCGGATCGGCTTGGCCGCACTGGCCGGGCTGGCCCTGACCGCCAGCCTGGTCTTCGGCAAGGACTGGACGTCGATCTTCATCTACGTGTCGGCGGCCGCGGGGTTCATCATCTGGGACCGGCGCCGGGCCCTGCTCGTGGTGGCCGCCTGCACCGTCACCTACGTGGTGGTGTCGGAGATCGTGCACGTCACCCCCGACAACCTGTGGGGCGAACTGCTGCCGGTGGCGCTGATCGGCTTCGCCATGATCGGCTTCAAGATGCAGATCGTGCTCAACCAGCAGCTGCGCCAGGCCCGTGGCGAAGTGGCCAAGCTGGCCGCCAACGAGGAGCGGCTGCGGCTGGCCCGTGACATGCACGACCTGACCGGTCAGTCGCTGTCCCTGATCACGCTCAAGTCCGAGCTGGCCGTCAAGCGGCTGTCCCGGCTGCCGGCCTCGCCCGAGGTCGACGCGGTCGCGGCCGAGCTGGCCGACATCGGGCGGGTCAGCCGCCAGACCCTGCACGACATCCGCGAGGCGGTCAGCGGCTACCGGCGGCCGACGCTGGCGGTGGAGATCATCACCGCCCGCACCTCGCTGGAGGCGGCCGGCATCGCCCTCGACGACGACCCGGCCCTGATGACCCGGTCCGGCACCTTCGACTCCGACGCCGAGGCCGCGCTGGCCTGGTGCCTGCGCGAGGCGACCACCAACGTGGTCCGGCACTCGGGGGCCGGCCACTGCCGGGTCCGGCTCACCGGACGCCACCACGAACTGGCCCTGGAGGTCACCGACGACGGCCGCGGCCTGCCCGGAGCCGGCGCCGGGGCCGACGCCGGGTCCGAAGCGGCCGGCAGCGGGCTGCACAACATGTCGGAACGGCTGTCGGCGGTCGGGGGCCGGTTCTCGGCCGGGCCGGGCCGGGACGGCCACGGCTTCCGGCTGGTGGCCACGGTGCCGATCGCCGCGGCCGAGCCGGCCGGGCCGGACGGAACCGGGCCTATCTCTCCCGCCGCGACCGCCATGGGCGCTAGCGTTCGGTCGTGACCTCGAACGACCCGGCCGGCCAGACCGGCCAGGACGCCCCCTCCGGTGCGCCCCGGCGCACCCGCATCCTGCTCGCCGACGACCAGACCCTGATCCGGGAGGCGCTGGCCGCGCTGCTGTCGTTCGAACCCGACATGGAGGTCGTGGCCCAGGTCGGGCGGGGCGACGAGGTGGTCAAGGCCGCCGCCGAACATCACATCGACGTGGCCCTGCTGGACATCGAGATGCCCGGCATGGACGGCCTGGCCGCGGCCGGGCAGCTGCACCGGGCCCAGCCCGAGGTCAAGATCGTCATCTTGACCACGTTCGGCCGGCCCGGCTTCCTGCGCCGGGCCATGCAGTCCGGGGTGTCGGCCTTCATCGTCAAGGACTCGCCGCCGGACCGGCTGGCCACCGCGGTCCGCAAGGCCCTGGCCGGGGAACGGGTCATCGACCCCGACCTGGCCGCCGCCGCCCTGGCTGAGGGCATCAACCCGCTGACCCCGCGCGAGCGCGACGTGCTGGCCGCCTCGGCCGACGGCTCGCTCATCTCCGAGATCGCCGGCCAGCTCTACCTGTCCGAGGGCACGGTCCGCAACTACCTGTCGGCCTGCATCCAGAAGACCGGGGCCCGCAACCGCACCGAAGCCCTGCACATCGCCGAAGAACGCGGCTGGCTCTGAGGCGGAAGCGGTTCACCCGCTTACGATGACCGGGTGACGTCCGCCGGTTATCTGCGCTATCCGCACCTTCACGAAGACCTCCTCACCTTTGTCGCCGACGACGACGTGTGGCTGGCCCCGGCCTCGGGCGGGCAGGCCTGGCGGCTGTCGGCCGAAGGTGCGGCCGTGAGCTACCCCCGGATCTCCCCGGACGGCCGTCAGGTGGCCTGGACCACCAGCCGTGACCGGGCCAGCGAGGTCTACGTGACCGGGGTGGACGGCACCGGCTACCGCCGCCTGACCTGGTGGGGGGACCCCCGGACCCGGGTGGCCGGCTGGACCGGCGACGGCGAGATCCTGGCCGTCAGCGCCGCCGGGCAGCCCGCCGCCTTCCTCACCTGGGCCTTCGCCATCCCGCTGACCGGCGAGCCGCCGCGCCGCCTGGAGCTCGGCCCGGCCAGCGACCTGGCCGTGACCAAGGACGTCACCGCCCTGCTGACCAGTTCCCAGCACGAGCCCGCCCGCTGGAAGCGGTACCGCGGGGGCACGTCCGGCCGCCTCTGGGTCAAGGCCAACGGCGCTCCGTCGTTCACCCGGATCCTGGCCGGCCTGCCCACCCAGCTCACCAGCCCCATGCTCATCGGGGACCGGCTGGTGTTCCTGTCCGACCACGAGGGCACCGGCAACCTGTACTCGTGCGCGCTCGACGGCACCGGGCTGCGCCGCCACACCGACCACGACGGCTTCTACGCCAGGAACCCGAGCACCGACGGGCAGCGCATCGTCTATCACGTGGCCGGCCAGATCTGGCTGCTGGAGGACCTGGACGGGCAGGCCCGCCCGCTGGAGCTGACCGCCGCCTCACCGTCCACGGCGCGGGTGCCCCGGCTGATCTCGGCCCGCGACCACCTGGGCTCGATCAGCTGTGACCAGACCGGCCGGGCCAGCGTGGTCGAGGTGCGCGGCACCGTGCACTGGCTGACCCACCGCGACGGGCCGGCCCGGGCCCTGTTCGTGGACCCCGCGGCCCGGGCCCGCTACCCGGTCGTGCTCGGCCCGGACGGCGGCGCGGCCTGGATCAGCGACGCCACCGGCCGGGACGCATGTGAGTTCCTGCTGTCCCCGGACGCTCCCGAGCCCAGCCGGCTGGCCGATGGTCAGCTGGGCAGCGTGGTCGGGCTGGCCGCGGCCCCGGACGGTACCGCGGTCGCGGCCGCCGCCAGCGACGGGCGGCTGTTCCTGATCGAGCTGCTGTCCGGCACCGTGACCGAGCTGGCCGCCTCCGACGACGGGACCTGCGGCGGCCTGGACTGGTCGCCGGACTCGACCTGGCTGGCCTGGTCGCAGCCGGGCCCGCAGCCGCTGCGCCGGATCCGGATCGCCCGCCGCGACGACACGGCGGTCTTCGACGTCACCGACGGCCGCTTCGCCGACACCAACCCGGTCTTCACCCTGGACGGCCGCTACCTGGCCTTTCTGTCCAAGCGCGACTTCGACCCGGTGTACGACGCGCACTTCTTCGACCTGTCGTTCCCGTACGGCAGCCGCCCCTACCTGGTGACGCTGTCCGCCCGCACCCCGTCCCCGTTCGCGCCGCTGCCCGAGGGCCGGCGGCTGATCCGCGATCCAGTGAGCCGGACGATTCTTCCTTGATCGAAGGTCTTTCCCTGGTCGTTGACACGGAACGACTCGCGTCCCGGGTGGTCCGGGTGCCCGTGGAGGAAGGCCGGTACTCCGCGCTGACCGCGGTCAAGGGCGGCCTGGCCTGGCTCCGCGATCCGGTCTCGGGGGCGCTGGGGGAGAGCGCGGCCGACCCGTGGGACGACCAGCCCCAGCCGTCCCTGGAACGCTACGACCTGCTGCGGCGCAAGTGCAGCACGATCGTGGACGAGCTCGACTGGTACACGGTCAGCGGCGACGGCACCCGCCTGCTGGTCAGCGACGACGGCACCTTGACGCTGGTCCCGTCCGAGCGCAAGCACCGCAACGGTGACGACGACAGCGACGACGTCACCGTCGACCTGTCCCGGGCCCGGTTCCTGGCCGACCCGGCCGCGCTGTGGCGGCACGCCTACGAAGAGGCGGGCCGGCTGATGCGGCGGGACTTCTGGGCCCCGGACATGGCCGGCCTGGACTGGGACGGGGTGCTGGACCAGTACCGCCCGCTGCTCGACCGCATCAGCGGGGCCAGCGACTTCGCCGACCTGCTGTGGGAGGTGTTCGGCGAGCTGGCCACCTCCCACGCCTACGTGGTCCAGGCCAGCGACGGGGCCGGGGCCCGCCGGGGCGGCGGCCGGGCCGCGGCCGTGGGCCAGCTCGGCGCCGACCTGGAACTGGGCGGCGACGGCAGCTGGCGGGTGGCCCGGGTACTGCCGGGGGAGTCGTCCGACCCCAAGGCGCTGTCCCCGCTGGCCGCCCCGGGCGTGGCCATCGACCCCGGGGACGAGCTGCTGGCCGTGGACGGGCAGCCGCTGGACCCCGCGGCCGGGCCGGGGCCGCGGCTGGCCGGGACCGTCGGCCAGCCGGTCGAGCTGACCGTCCGGCGGCCCGGCGACCCGCCGCGCCGGGTCGTGGTCGTCCCGCTCGGCGACGACCGGCGGCTGCGCTACCAGGACTGGGTGGCGGGCCGCCGCCAGCTGGTCCGCGAGCTGAGCGAGGGCCGGCTGGGTTACCTGCACATCCCGGACATGATGGGGGAGGGCTGGGCCCACTTCCACCGCGATCTGCGCACCGAGATGCGGCGGGACGGGCTGATCTTCGACGCCCGCGGCAACCGCGGCGGGCACGTGTCCCAGCTGGTGGTGGAGAAGCTGGCCCGCCGGGTCGTCGGCTGGGACCTGCCCCGTGGCCTGCAGCCGGAGAGCTACCCGGGCGACGCGCCGCGCGGCCCGGTGGTGGCCCTGGCCGATGAGTTCGCCGGCTCCGACGGCGACATCGTGACCGGCGCCATCCGCACGCTGGGCCTGGGCCCGGTGGTCGGCACCCGCACCTGGGGCGGGGTCATCGGCATCGACGGCATGCCCGGCCACCAGCTGGTGGACGGCACCCGGATGACCGTCCCCCGCTACGCCTACTGGTTCAGCGAGTGGGGCTGGGACGTGGAGAACTACGGCGTCGACCCCGACGTCGAGGTGTTCATCACTCCCGACGACTGGGCCAGCGGCCGCGACCCCCAGCTCGAGACCGCCGTCCGCCTGGCCCTCGAAGCCCTGGCCGCCCGCCCCGCCGCGGCCCCTCCCGACCTCTCCACCCGCCCCACCAGAACCCGGCCGCCCCTCCCGCCCCGCTCCCCCTGACCCCCAGCCGCGCCCGGCCCGCGCCCAAGGGAGCGCGAATTCCCCACCTTCGATCAAATCCTGGACTGGCTCCTGGACGGCCTGGCCAGCACGCTCAGGCCCGGCTGACCGCGCGGTAACCGAGCCCCAGCTGGTCGAAGAGGAAGGCGTACCAGTCGGTCGTCAGGTCGATGACCTGGTTGAGGGACCCGGCCAGATGGCCGCCCGACTCCAGCCTCAGCAGGACGGGCCGGTCCGACGAGGTGGCCTGCTGGAGCCGGGCCGTCATCTTCTTGGCCTGCCAGGCGTCGACCCGGGAGTCGTTCTCCCCGGCGGTCAGCAGCACCGCCGGGTAGGCCGTCCCGTCGGCGACGTGGTGATACGGGGAGTAGGCCAGCAGCGCCCGGAACTGGCCGGGGTCGGCCACGGTGCCGTACTCGGGGATGTTGTACCCGCCGTTGGTGCTGATCTCGGTGCGCAGCGAGTCCATCACCGGGACCGCGGCGATGACGGCCCGGGCGATGTCCGGCCGCTGGGTGAGCACCGCCCCCATCAGCAGCCCGCCGTTGGAACCGCCCATGATCGCCAGCCGCTCGTGGCTGGTGATCCCGCGATCGCACAGGTAGTCCGCGCAGGCGATGAAGTCGTCGAAGCAGTTCTGCTTGGTGGCCAGCCGGCCGGCCTGGTGCCACTCCTCGCCGTACTCGCCGCCGCCGCGGATGTTGGCCACCACGTAGACCCCGCCCTGCTCCAGCCACAGCCGCAGGTCGGGGTCGAAGCGCGGCACCAGCGAGATCCCGTAACCGCCGTAGGCGGTCAGCAGGGCCGGCGCGCTTCCGTCCCGTGGCGTGCCCGGCGCGGCGATCACGTTGAGCGGGACGCGGGTGCCGTCCTTCGACGTCGCGAACTCCCGGGTCACCTCGTACCCGGACAGGCCGGCGGGGTCGGTGGTCTTCAGGGCGGTGGGCCGGGGGGCCTGGCCGCGCGCGGCCACCCACCAGGCCGGCGGCTCGATGAACGACTCGCACGGCCAGGCGATCAGGTCCGGGCCCAGGGCCACCAGGCCCGCGCGGTGAGACGACACCGAGCTCAGCGGCGGGATCTCCACCGGGGGCAGCGGGCCGCCCTGGTCGTCGAACGCCCGGACCTGCTGCGGCCCGCCGTCCATGTCCACCACCCACACGGTGCCCTCGGTCACCGCGAGGTCCTCGATGGTCGTGTCCCCGGGCGGCACGATCTCGCTGGCGCCCGCGATCGTGCTGCCCTCGGCCAGCGGCAGGCGCAGCACCCGGCCGTGCGGAGCGTCCCGCCGCGACAGCAGGTACAGGGCGTCTTGTCCCAGTACCGCCTGCACGCACTTGTCGCCGATGTCCGCCACCGGCCACCAGGAGCCGTCCCCGTCCTGGCCGCGGAGGAAGATCTGCCACTCGCCGCCGTCGCCCTTCTGGACCCGGTCCATGACCCAGCGGCCGTCGGGCGAAGCGGACAGGAAGTTCTCGGCGATCCGTTCGTCGGCGAACGGGCCGGTGAGGTCCAGCCGGTCCGGTGCGTCACCGAACTCGCGGAACCAGACCTGCTGCCGGAAGCCCGCCGGGTCGGCGCAGAGGGTGTACCAGAAGCCAGCGCCGTCGTGGCGCCAGGCCATCGATCCGCCCATCAGGTTCGCGTGCGGGATCGGCTCATCGACGGTCTTCCCGCTGGCCACGTCGAAGACGTGCAGGGTCCCGTCCTCGGTCCCGTGCTCGGACAGCGAGACCGCGACCTTGGTGCCGTCCGGAGACGGGACGAAGAAGTCGATGCTGGTCTCACCGGACGGGTCGATGACATCCAGATCGACCACGACCCGCTCGGTGGCGGGATCGTCGAGGTCGGCCAGCGCGACCAGGAACGGCCGCTGCCGGGGCGTCTGCTCCTTGAGCGCGAAGAAGGTGCCTCCGCCGGCCCGCAGCCGCTGGTACGCGGTCCGGTCGGACCGCAGCAGCTCCTCGACCCGGGCCCGCAGCTCGTCACGCCAGGCGATCCCGCCGAAGTAGCTGCCGGTGCGATCCTGCTGAGCCTGGTCCCAGGCGATGGTCTCGCCGGCGGCGGAGTCTTCCAGCCAGCGGTAGTCCTCGGTGACCTCAACGCCGTGGTAGGTGTCGGTCACCGGGATTCGCGGTGCCCGCACCACGGGGAGTTCGGTCATGAGATTTGCCTCCTCAGCCTTTGGTGAGCAGGTTCGGGCCCTCCTTGCGCAGCTCGGCCACGGAGCTGACGCCGAGCAGCTGCATGGCCCGCTTGAACTGGGCGGCCAGCAGCTCCAGGGCCCGGTCCACCCCCGGCTCGCCCCCGGCCATCAGGCCGTACAGGTAGGCCCGGCCGACCAGGCCCGCGTCCGCGCCCAGGGCTACCGCCACGGCCAGGTCGGCGCCGTGCCGGATCCCCGAGTCGACCAGCACGGCCGGACCGGGGCCCACGGCCTCGCGGACCTCGGCGACCAGGTCGATGGGGGCGATGGCCCGGTCCAGCTGGCGGCCGCCGTGGTTGGACAGCTGGACGCCGTCGGCGCCGGCTTCGACCGCCCGCCGGGCGTCGGCCGCGCCCAGCGGTCCCTTGACCACCAGCTGACCCGGCCAGCTGGCCCGCAGCTCGGCCAGGTAGTCCCAGGTGATGCTGGAGCTGAACTTGCCGATGCTCTCGGCCACCGTCCGGGCCTCGTGCCCGGGCGGGAAGTTGGCGAACGTGATGGCCGGCCGGGCCAGCATCCGGGCCCAGTAGGCGGGCCGGCCACCGATGCGGGCCATCGTGCCCAGGGTGAGCGCGGGCGGCATGATCAGCCCGTTCCGCTCGTCCCGGGTCCGGAAGCCGGTGACCGTGGTGTCCGCGGTCAGCACCAGCACCCGGTACCCGCTGTCGGCCGCCCGCTGGACCAGGTCCCGGGTCTGGGCCGCGTCCTTCATCACGTACAGCTGGAACCAGATCTCGTCCTGGCCCGCCGCGTGCGCGGCCGCGGCCAGGTCCTCGATCGAGGTGTTGCCCATGGTGGACAGGGTGTACGGCAGGTTCCGGCGGCCTGCCGCCCGGGCCACGGCCGGTTCGCCGTCCGGGTGCATCATCCGGGTCGAGCCGGTGGGGGCCAGGCCGAGCGGCAGCGACGCGGGCCGGCCCAGGATCTGGGTGCTGGTGTCCACCCGGGCCACGTCCACCATTTCCCGCGGGCGGAACCGCCAGCGCCGGAAGGCCGCACCGTTGGCGGCCATGCTGATCTCCTCGTCGGCGGCGCCGTCCACGTAGTCGAACACCGGCCGCGGAATCAGCCACCGGGCGCTCCGCCGCAGGTCGTCGACGCTGTGACAGTGGCTCAGACGCCGCTTCACGATGTCCAGCTCGACCGGTTCCAGCTGGATGAGCTGGCGGATCTCGCGAAGGTTCATGACTTGGAACGTAACCCCCGACCCCGCGACTTCTCAACTGCCCCCCGATCGTCAGCGAGCAGGTCCGCTATCCTTCAAATCCACTAAACTAATCGGAAATGTAGCCATCACGCGCGGGCCCGACCTGGGAAGGGAAGCCGATGTCACTGCGGTTCCACTGGTTCCTGCCGACCAACGGCGACGGGCGGGACATCGTCGGCGGCGGCCACGGCGTGGCCACCGGCGCGGCCGGGGCCATCCGCCCGGCCACCCCGCCCTACCTGGGCCAGATCGCGCGCAGCGCCGAGCAGCTCGGCTTCGAGGCCGCCCTCACCCCGACCGGGGCCTGGTGTGAGGACGCCTGGCTGGCCACGGCCATGCTCGGAGTTCATCCTGTCCGGGTACCCGCACCTGGAGGAGGCCTACTGGTTCGGCGAGGGCGTGCTGCCGATCCTGGCCGCCCGCGGCGTGTGGCAGCACCCGGCGCCGGAGGCCGTGGACGGCACGCCCAACGTCACGCCGTTCGCCCCCACGTCCGGGGCCGCGCCCGCTGCGGCATCATGATCGGTAACACCAGTTCGCTGGCCGAGGAGGCCCCGTCGAGGAGGCATTGTGCGCATCGCCGTGGTGGTAGGTAACCCCAAGCCCGCGTCGCGGACGCTGAACGTGGCCACGGCCCTGGCCGACCTGCTGGCCGCCGAGCTGGCCCCGGACGCCGGGCATCTGGTGGTGGACCTGGCCGAGCACGCCGGTGACCTGTTCGACTGGGGCGCGCCCCGGCTGACCGAGCTGACCCAGCAGGTCGCTTCGGCCGGCCTGATCATCACCGCGTCGCCCACCTACAAGGCGACCTACACCGGCCTGCTCAAGGCGTTCTTCGACCGCTACGGCAGCAACGGCCTGGCCGGCTCGGTAGCGGTCCCGCTGATGACCGGCGCCGCCCCCATCCACCAGCTGGCCGTCGAGGTGCACCTGCGCCCGCTCCTGGTCGAGCTGGGCGCGGCCGTCCCCACCCGCGGCCTGTACGTCACCGAGCCCGAGTTCGCCGACCTCGCCGCCCCCTTCGCCCGCTGGACCGACGCCGCCGTCCCCCTGCTCCGCCAAACCCTCGCCTAACCCGCGCCCCCGGTTCGCCCGGAACCCGGGCAGCGGGGAGCCGCTGGCCACCGCCACCACCTTGCGGGCCGCCGAGCAGACCGTGTACCACGACCCGGGCCACCCCTCGGCGGTCCTGCTGCCCGTGGTCAGCCGGGAGCAGGCTCCCCGGCGCTGAGCACCCGCCGCACCGGCTGCTTGGCTCCGAGCTTGGTCGGGCTGGTCGCGGGGCGCAGGTACTCCTCACCCTGGGGCCACCGGGCCACGTGCTGGTCGCCGCTCTCGGGGGCGAACCCGACGTAGGTCACCTCGTCGATGTCCACCGCGAACAGCGCGAAGTCACCCACCACCGGCGCCCAGGGCAGCTGGTCGGCCACCTGACGGGCGTACCGTTCCTGGACCTCCCGGTCGTGCTCGCGCCGTGCGGTGCCGCGCAGCTTGATCTCGATGGCGGCTTCCGGACCGCTGATGATGCTGTGCACCTGGATCCGGGGGTCCCGGTCCAGGTCGGCCACCTTGGCCGACCCCGGCATCATCGACAGCCACAGCGCGCCGTCCATGATCAGCGGCTCCACCCCGCTGATGCGGGCCGATCCGTCCCGCCGGGTGGTCCCGATCAGGAGCACACCGGGCTTGATCAGCCGATCGTGTACGGCCGCGCCGAGCGCGGGCTCGTGGGCCGCGATCTCTGCCCATCTCATGTTTCCGGTCTACCGGAGACCACGGACATTTATCGAAGGCAGGTCGCGTCGCGTCCCGGCCGCAGGCGAGCGGTCAGTGCGCGGACGGATCAGCCACCCGGGCCAGGAACAGCGGCTCCCCGGTCTGGGTGTCGGTGACCAGCAGCAGGTAAGGCCGGTCGAACACCAGCGGCGGATCGGCCTGGGCGTCGGTCGGCATCAGCCCGACCGCGGTGGCCGCGCTGGCCACCGTGCCCTTCTCGCCCACCTGCAGGGTGGCCGCGTGCTCGACCAGCCCGATGCAGCAGGCCTGCGGCGACAGCGCATGGAAGTCGGCTGCCGACGTGAACGCCACCCCCATCCCCAGCCCGGCCAGTAGCCCCTTCAGGTCGGCCTTGGTGCTCAGGTCGACCCGCGGCAGCGCTATCGCCGTACCCGAGGGCCGCTGGGGCACCCCCGCTGCCCAGCGCGCCCCGCAATGAGGTCATCGTGCCCGTGGACGGCAGCGCGCAGCCGCCCGCCGTCCCCGCGGGCGGCAGCAAGGCCAGCAGGGCCAGCCGGCCGCCGCGGTACGGCAGTGACACCGCGGTCCAGCCCGCCGCCCGGGCCTGGTGGAACTGACCCCCGCTCATGAACTTGGCCGAGACCTCCCGCCCGGCCGCTGTCCGGAACTCCTGGCTCTTGGTGGCCGACGCCTGGAACGGATGGGCCCAGGCCGCGTTCAGGTACAGCGCGTCGGTCAGCACCCAGCCGATGCCCGGCAGCGAGCCCGCGCCGAGCAGCCGGGGGATGTGCCCGCGGGTGGCCGCGGCGATGGCCTGGTCGATCTGCTGGGCGGCCCGCCCGGGGTCGGCGAGCAGCGGCACCCGGGCCACCCCGGCCCGGTAGCCGGTGGCCACCGCGTTCAGGTAGCCGCGCCGGGTGGTCAGGCTCGGGTCGGTCCAGACCTGGTCGCTGCTGGCCACGGTCACGCCGGGCCGGTCCAGGCCGCGCAGGGCGGCCGAGCGGGCCTGCAACTGGGCCGCCAGCGGCGGGCCGGTGGTGGGCAGGTGCAGCACCCGGGCCATGGCCTGGGCGGTCCCGCCCCCGGCCCCCAGGTAGGCCATGCCCAGCCCGCTGGCCAGGCTGGACGGCGACAGCACCAGGTTGGCCCGCGGGCTGGTCCGGCACCAGGCGCCCAGCACGCTCAGCCCGAACGCGGTGTCGGCCGCACCCAGCGGGCGGGGACTGGCGCTGGGCTCCCGGGCCGCCACGCCGTGCGCCACCGTCACGCCGGCCGGGCCGGACGGCGACGCCGGCGACCCGCCTCGGCCCGGACCGGAGCCCGAGCCGCAACCAACCAGCGCCAGCCCGGCCACCACCGCGATGCCCGCGAGCGGCCGCCGCCTACCCGAGTCATGAGCTGATTATGGGTTCATCCCCGGGATCTGGGCCCGGATCCGGGCGATTTCCGCGTCATCGGATACGCCCTGGAAGTCGTGCCGCGGCGTGTACGGACGCTCCAGCTCGGCCAGCTCGTCCGCGGTCAGTTCCAGGTCCAGCGAGGCCACGGCGTCGTTGATCTGGGCCCGGCTGCTCGCGCCGACCAGCGGGGCGGCCACCACCGGCTGGTGCCGGAGCCAGGCCATGGCCGAGCACCCGCCCCTGGACAGCTTCCGGATCTGGTTCCTGACCCTGGCCGACTACATCCGGGTCAAGCACGGCCTGGGCGACGCCCTGTACAGCGCGGCCGCCCAGACCGTCGTCAACGAGGCCTACGCCCCGGTCATCGCGGCGGTCACGGTCCTGCTCCGGGCCTGCACCAACCACGGCAGCCTGTGCGACGGCCTCGACCCCGGCGACGTGCTCCTGCTCATGGGCTTCCTGTGGCGCACCCCAGCCACTGACCAGGGCCGCGAGCAGGCCCGCCGCCTGCTCGACCTGACCATCGAAGGCCTCCGCCCCCGCTGAACCGGAACCTCAGCGCACGGTGGTGAGCAAGGCCGCGGCCACCTAGTCCGGGTGAGTGATCGGGGAGCCGTGCCCGTCGATGGTGACGGTCCGGAACCGGTTGTGGGGCATCTCGGCATCAGCATCGGAGATCCACAGATCCTGCAGGTTGATGGGCAGATCGCACGTCGGGCGAGTCTGATTCACCTTCCGAACTATGGTCACCGTACGGTCGTGAGCCCCGTCAAGCTGCATCCCATTCCGTTTATGAGATTCGATTTTTATTTCTGAATCGAATGGAGAAAACTACTTACTGCTAGAGCGATTTCTTGATCGAATGAGTCGCTATCCTTAATTCGAGCAAATATCGTCGCAGCTTCCTCGAGGTTCTCAATGGCGGCATCCCTTTGTCCTGTGACATATGCTGCCCATCCCCAGTTATACAAGCTCCTGGCAAGTCGACCTCCGTAGAGGACGGGAAGGATGGATGCTGGGTGACGGTAAAGCTCGGCAGCCTCAGCAAATGCCTCGATTGCCTGCACTTTTTGGTCGATTTGACTAGCGATCCACCCGAGGTTGTTAAGGCTCGCGGCAAGCCCGGTAATATGGGCAGGGTCGGCCGCGGCCGGACGGCGGTACAACTCGACGGCTTCGGTAAATGCTTTTATGGCCTGCTCTTTTTGGCCAATTTGAGTAGCGATCCACCCAAGCTTGTTCAGGCTCTTTGCGAGATTAATTTCGTAAGAGGCAGGGTCGGACGCAGCTAGACCGCGATAAAGCTTTACCACTTTCTCGATGGTCGTGAACGCCTCTTCTGGCTGGTGTGCGGCGTCAAGGCGCCGACAAAGGTTATACAGTACTCTCAGCAGGTCCAGTTTATAGACCTCTGGGGCTCGCAGTGCTTGTTTGCGGCGGATTTCGGCGGCCTCTCGGGTCGCCACGACGGCCGCATCCATGTCGCCAACTACCTCAAAGGCGAGGGCAAGATTCTCCAAAGCTCCGGCGAGTTCAAGGTTTGCATTGGACGGATATTTGGCAGCGGAATGTCGGCCGATGGCCACGGCCTCGCGAGCGATTGCTAGGCGGGACTGGGGATCGAGTTGATCCCGGCCCGCAAGATTTGCAAGCACGCGACCTAGGGTGGGCTCGAGATCATGCCTACCACCTCTAACAAGTTCCCGGTAAATATCAGTCGCCGCCTGAGTGGCGGCGAGGGCCTCGGAGGGTCGTCCCGTCATGTCGAGATGAATACCAAGGTAATCCAGCGCTCTAGCTAGAGATTCTTTGTAAACTGATGGATCCTGAGCCGCTAGTTCCCGATAGAGGTGGGCGGCTTCTTGCGCATGTCTTACGCCTTGATGATGCAGGTTTGCATTGTAAGTCCTGTGACAGATATTCAGGTGTATCTTGGCGCGCTTGGCCGGATCGTTCGTCTGCTCAAGAAGGTGGTTGCCGAGTCGCTGGCTAAGGGCGGCCAAACCGACGTCGATGTCTGTGTTACGGTCAGGTGAGCAGCGTTCAATGGCTTCCAGAGCGGCGAAGTCTACATTTGGC
The DNA here is from genome assembly GCA_963828445.1 of uncultured Actinomycetes bacterium. Classification (GTDB taxonomy): domain Bacteria; phylum Actinomycetota; class Actinomycetes; order Streptosporangiales; family Streptosporangiaceae; genus Bog-532. The sequence goes on along the minus strand of CAWHFP010000001.1, from coordinate 1,295,876 downwards.
AGACTTGCCAGCGCGGCTAGGGCCGTTCCGCCGGCTTCCAGCATCCGTTGCGGCTGGCGGCGAAGAAACGGATAGAGCTGGGAATTGGCCATATGCGGCCAACGAGCTGCGGTCTCGATGAAGACAGTCAAAACGTGATGGGTCCACGCAGGGCCGCCTGAACCCGCAGGTTCGGTCAGGAGCCGGTCTATAGCTCCATCGGTCCATGGATCGCTTGATGTGTGAGGCCGCTGGTGCCCGGGAGTGGTGAGCGCGAGAAAGTCTTCACCAAGCCGGTCAGGATACAACGGCTCCAAGTACATCTCGTCAGTGCCCGTTGGGTAGGGTCGTGCGTGAGCTTTGAGGATCGAGCCGAGTCGCTTATTGGATTCAATACCGATTCGATCCAAGGCTGACTGTCCATTCGCGTAGGACAAGCGGCCTGTTAGCGTCGCGGTGTATACCGCCTGAGCCATCGTATTTGCGTCGATGCCATCTTCACCTTGAACCGCAAAGAGTTTCGCCCAGTAGTCTCGTTCACGGTCAAGTAGGACGGTGGAAAAGGTCTCCGGGTCACTGGAAAACTGATTCACGCCATCTTCGTCGCGGGAGGGGCATGGATTTCCGAGTCGAGCGTAAACTGCAACTAGGGCGGCCATGTGTATCGTCAGCATCAGCCCAAATCGCTCGTCACTTAGATCGAGGTCGGACGGGATCTCTTCGACCCGAGAATCCGGAATTCCTAGGGCTTCTGAGAAGCTATCGCGTGCCGCCAGATAGGCCTGTCGGCGTTCGTTGGTGCTTCCTCCGCTGAGTGAGTCGAGCTGGACTGCGTTTGGAGAGAAGCCGATGTTACGAAGATCATGCAGCAAGCTTCCCCACCAACTGCCCGCTGAACGGGCGACAAGCAACACTCGGCGTCTTTCCGCTGGGCGAGCGACAAGATCTTTCACGAGCGCCAAAAGAGCATCATGAGACCAACGTTCGGCATAGTCGACGATGATCAGTACGCGCTTGCCAATTGCTCCGAGCGTCATTTTGCCAGCCGTAGCGGAAGATTGACTCGTGTGCGTAGTGGCTTGCCACGCTGTCCAACTGCGTGAGGCTTCTGCGGCAAACTTCAGTGCCAGCCGAGTCTTTCCTTGACCGCCAGGCCCGTGTAGCAGACGCAAAGCGTTGGCTGGGCCAGTTTGGTCATCGAGCCATTCGTGAAGACCTGTCAACTCTCCTTCCCGGCCCGTGAACGGAACAACCTGATGTTGCGCGAGGAGAAGTTGGCTGGGCTGCTTGTGCCAAGGCTCACGGCTCAGCGTCAGATCCTGCGGGAAGGGCACGATCTGGTAGGCGAACTCACCCTCGGTATGAAAGATAACATTTTGTGTATTCGGACCGGTATTTACAATTCCTTCGTTGTTTCCGCCGACGAATACTCCGTTGGCCAAATTCTTGGGGTTGGGGAGATCGCGCTGCGGTTCATCGGTCATTAGCGAGTCTCTTGAACGTTCGCTGTGTCATCCCCAGTGCTGGCGATACCAGCATTGCCTCCCTCAATCCGGATCTGACTTCTCCGGGCCGCTGGCCGGTTCGGGATTGGGCCGGAAGCAGTAGGCATCGTCGGTGATACATCCGAGGCCACGTGGGACCCTTGAATGTTCTTGACGTGATCGCCTGCGCTGGCGATGCCGACGTTATCTCCTTTTATGATCACCGCTAGTCCAGCGTTCGAGCCATCGCTTTTGGAGGTAGCCTCTGACGCCGCGCTGCGGACGTCTGACACTTGCGCGGTAGCGAACCATTTGCCCCACAACGCCGCCAGACCGGCGACAGCCAGGCCGGCCCCGGAACCGACACTCAGCCGCTGATTCGGATCTTTCAGCCATGAGGTCGGCAAGTATCTCGTTACGGCCCATGTGATGACCAGAAATGAGGCAAGGGTAACGGCCACTGCTAGGAACCATCGCTGTTTACGACGCACTATGTGCCCCCTGTCACCAGCGCCCTTCGTGGCTGCATCGCTGAGCTTCCAAGGATTTTACTGGGTCATTACCCGTCTGGCCCGATTTGGCGGTCGGGAACCTCGTGCAGCTGAGGATGGCTCGGAGGCAGCTGTCGTCACTACTGACACACGCTCTCCTTACACGGATGGCCGTTTAGGGGTCTAGGCCCCCAGCTGTGACGACGTCTTCGGCCTCTGGGCCTCAGTTGTGGTTGGCCGACTCGGTCGGGGCCGGGGTCGGCGGGTAGGGCGGGGTGGCCGGCCGGGCCGGGTACTCGGCGGAATGAAAGCCCAGTCGCGACGGCGACCGGGGTGGCGCGGGCCGGGCCGGGCCGGAGTCGCCCATGCCGCGGACCACGGCGGCCATGCCGAGCAGGGCGGTGATCGGCGCGACCAGGGCGATGAAGTCGGCCGAGGTCAGCGTGCCCAGGGCGGCCAGCGCGCCCGCGAACCCGGCGATCAGGATGGCCGCCACCACCAGACCCCAGCCGTGCAGGAACAGCCGCAGCGTGAACGGCGGGCCGGGTGCGGGCACCTCGGCCACCACGGCCACGGCCTTGGTCTCGCGCCGTTCGGTCATGCCCTCGCGGACCCGGACGCTGACGGTCAGGTTCCCGGGCTGGTCCGCGATCAGCAGCAGTTCGTCGGGGTGGGACGGGTCCGGGGTCTGGGCCACCGAGCCCCCGCCCACGGCCCACGACACGACCTTGCCGTCGTTGGCCGAGCGCACCCGGTACCGGGCCTGCTCCCCGGTGACCACGGTCTCCGGCCCGTCGATGACCGCCGCCCGCGCGTGCCCGTTGACCGGCCGGCCGCCCTCGCCGGGACGCACGTCCTCATCCGGCCTCGTGTCCGGATCGGCCGGCCCGGGTGCGGGGGCCGGGGCGGTGGTGATGAACTGGCGGCGGGCCAGCACCTCGGCCAGCCGGATCTGCCGCGCGTGCACGCTCCAGGTCATGGCCACGACCCCGGCGGCGAGCCCGGCTGAACCCAGGCCCAGCAGGCCGGCCACCACCGGGTGCCCCACGCCCGCCGCTACCGCTGTGATCATGGCATCTCCTATTGAATTACCTGCTGTACAGACTAATTCAAACACAGTATCGATACAAGGGAGAGTCAGGCCACTACCTTCGATATTAATTAATGGCTATCAGGTGCGGGCAAGCCCGTGAGACGGTACGGCCATGGAGGACTACCGCGACGTCAACCGGGCCAGCTGGGATGAGCGCGTGCCCGCGCACGTGGCCTCGGCGGACTACCAGGTGGACCGGTTCGCCGCCGATCCCGGCTTCCTCAGCGAGGTGGTCCGGTTCGACCTGCCGCGGCTGGGCGACATCAGCGGCCTGCGCGGCGTCCACCTGCAGTGCCACATCGGCACCGACACCGTCTCGCTGGCCCGGCTGGGCGCGTCAATGACCGGCCTGGACTTCTCCGTCCCGGCCGTGGCCGCGGCCCAGGAACTGGCCCGGCGCACCGGGGCCGACGCCACGTTCGTCCAGGGCGACGTCTACGCCGCCCCCGACCTGCTCGGCCGGGGCGAGTTCGGCCTGGTGTTCACCGGGATCGGGGCGCTCTGCTGGCTGCCGGACATCCGCCGCTGGGCCGAGGTGGTGGGGGCGCTGCTGGCGCCGGGTGGCCGGCTGTTCCTGCGCGAGGGACACCCCATGCTGTGGTCGCTGGCCGACACCCGCGAGGACCGCCTGCTGGTGGTGCAGTACCCCTACTTCGAGCGGCCCGAGCCGAACGTGTTCGACGAGGGCGGCACCTACGTGGAGACCGAGGCGGTGTTCGAGCACAACCTGACCCACGAGTGGAACCACGGCCTGGCCGAGATCATCACCGCGCTGATGGACGCGGGCCTGGAACTGACCGCGCTGGCCGAGCACGACAGCGCGCCGTGGCCGGCGCTGCCGGGCATGATGGAGCAGAGCGACGACGGCGAGTGGCGGCTGGCCGACCGGCCCTGGCGGCTCCCGTGCACCTACACCCTGCAGGCGGTCAAGCGCCGCTGACCGAGCGCCTCCGGAGGCCCTCCATGACCATCCTGGACGAGAGCAAGCCCAAGCACGTCGCGGCGGCCGCCCGGCTGGCGTCCGAGCCGATCATCTGGCTGACCACGGTTTCGCCGTCCGGCCAGCCCCAGTCCACGCCGGTGTGGTTCCTGTGGGCCGACGGCGAGTTCCTGATCTACGGTGCGGCCAAGGGGCCGAAGAACGCCAGCATCGAGGCCAACCCCCGGGTCGCCCTGCACCTGGAGGGCAACGGCCGCGGCAGCGACAACGTGATCTTCGAAGGCGAGGCCCGCCTCGACCCGTCCGGCCCCCGGGCCGAGGACGTGCCCGACTACCTGGCCAAGTACCAGTCGTTCATCGACACCTACGGCTGGACCGCGGCCAGCTTCTCCGACGACTACCCGCACGTCATCCGGGTCACCCCGACCCGGGCCCGCATCTGGTGACGCCCTAGCGCGGGCCGCCCGCAGCCGGCCCGGCCCGCGCTCAGCCGGCCGGGCCCAGCAGCCGGTCGGTGGCCGGGTCGGGCTGGCCGCCGAAGTACTGGGCCAGCACCTGGCCGAACAGCGGCTCATCGGGTCCGGCCCGGTGGAACAGGGTCATCGACGACCGCAGCTTCTGCGCGTCCAGTCCACCGAAGATCTCGGCCGCATCGGCGCCGCCCAGGTCAACTAGGACCTGAGCCGCCGCGGCCAGCCGCGGCCCGAGCACCGGGTGCCCCAGGTAGGCCCGGGCCTCGGCCAGCCCGGAGATCGCGTACCGCCGCGACGTCGGGCTCTGCCCCAGCCCGGCCACCTGCGGGAACACGAACCACATCCAGTGGCTGGTCTTGCGCCCGCGCCGCAACTCGTCCAAAGCCCGGTCGTACGTCCCGCCGGCATCCTGCGCGGCGACGAAACGCTCCAGGCCGTCCGGATCATCCATGCCCGGCAGCGTAACCTGGAGCCGTGCTCGATCGGGCCTGGCCCCGGCGGACGGCACTCGCCGCCATCGCCGCCGTGGCCGGGGTGGCGTACGGGTGGCAGGCCAACCGCGACACGCTGGAGACGTACTACGCGGCCGCGGTCCGCAGCATGTCAGCCAGCTGGCACGACTTCCTGTTCGGCAGCTTCGACCCGGCGGGCACGATCACCCTGGACAAGCTGCCGGGCGCGTTCTGGGTCCAGGCCCTGGCCGTCCGGGCCTTCGGGGTCCACACCTGGGTCCTGGTCGCCCCGCAGGCGGCCGAGGGCGTCCTCACCGTGCTGGTGCTCTACCACGCGGTGGCCCGGCTGGCCGGGCCCGCCGCCGGGCTGATCGCCGCGCTGGTGCTCACGGTCACCCCGGCCACGGTGGCGCTGGACCGCGGCAACATCTCCGACTCGCTGATGATCCTGCTGCTGGTCCTGGCCGCGGACGCCACCTCGGGCGCGATCGCCGCCGAGCCCGGCCGCGGCCGCCGGTGGCGGCTGCTGCTGGCCGGATTCTGGGTCGGCCTGGCCTTCCAGGCCAAGATGATCGAGGCCTGGCTGGTGCTGCCGGCCTTCGGGCTGGCCTATCTGCTCGACGGCGGCGCCCCGCGCCCGCGCCTGGGCCTGGGCCCGAGCGCGAGCGCGGCTCGGCCGGGCGCCGGGCCGGTCAGCTCGCGGCCGGCGGCGCGGTCGCCGCGGTGGTGTCGCTGGCCTGGATGACCGCGGTCTCCCTGGTCCCGGCGACCAGCCGCCCCTACGCCGACGGCAGCCACGACAACTCCCTGTTCCAGCAGGTCTTTGCCTACAACGGGTTCGGGCGGCTCGGTGAGCAGACCCCGCTGCAGGTCCTGGCCGGGGTGATCCGGCCCGGGGCGGCCTATCACGTCGCGGCGGCCGGGCCCCAGCGCCTGTTCACCGGGGACCTCGGGCTGGACACCGGCTGGCTGCTGCTGCCCGCGGTCGCGGCCGGCCTCTGGGCCGTGGCCAGCCGGGCCCGGCGGCCCGGCGGCGACCCGCTGCGGGCCTGCCTGGTGCTGTGGGGCGGCTGGCTGCTGATGCTGGGGGTGACGTTCTCGGTCACCAGCGGGGTCAACCCGTACTACACGGCGGCCCTCAGCCCGGCCGTGGCCGCGCTGCTCGGGGTCGGCCTGACCATGGCCTGGTCGGCGGCCCGCCCGGCCGAACGGCCCGCCCGGCCGAAGGCCGGAGCCGCGCTCAGGGCGCCCGGGGCGCCCAGGCCGGCCTGCGGCTGGGGGTGGCCGCCATCGTGGCCGCGACCACCGCCTACGCCGCCTGGCGTGTCCCGGCCACCGGCACCCACGTACCCGGCTGGCTGGTGCCGGCCATCATCGTGGCCGGGATCGCCGCCGTGGTCGCGGTGCTGGCCTCGCTGCTAACCCGCGACACCGGGCGGTTCGGCCTCGCCCTGGCCGTCGCGCTGGTCAGCGCGCTGGTCGCGCCCGCGGTGGCCTCGGCCGGCCTGGTCCGGCACGGCGAGGGCGCCCTCGACGTGCCGTTCGAGCCGGCCCGCCTGGCCCAGGGCGTGGACTCCGGGCGCACCCTGCTGACCCGGATCGAGGACGTCTCTGCCCCTGATCTCCAGGATGCCTCGGCCGGGGTCCGCGACCTGGCCGCCACCCAGACCTCGGCCGTGGCCGCCGACTTCATCTACACCACCGGCCAGGAGGTGCTGCCGATCGGCGGGTTCACCGGCACCATCCCGTCCCCGACCCTGAGCCAGCTGCAGGCCGACATCCGCGACCGGCGCTTCCGCACGGTCATCGCGTTCAGCACCCGCGACCCCCGGCTGGCCTGGATCGCGCAGCACTGCCTGCGGGCCCAGGCCCTGGTCTTCAGCTGCAGCCCGGCCGCGGCCGGAGCTAGCCGAACGGGGTGAGCGCCAGCGGGCCGGCCCCGGTCACTGGTCCAGGCCGAGGGTGAAGGTGGGCCGGGGCGAGGTCTCGGGCAGCCGGTGCTCGTCGGACAGCCGCCGGATCGCGGTCCCGGTGGCCAGGAACTCGGTCGCGTGCTCGCCCCAGACATGGTTGGACACCCCGACCCCGACCCCGACGATCCCGGTCGCCCCGGCCTGGTCGGCCTCGGCCTGCATGCGGGACAGGGACAGCTCGCGGGCGTCGTAGACCCCCTGGGTGAACTGGACCATCTCCTGGTTCTGGCCCGCCTGCCGCAGCGCCTGCATGGCCGACTGGTGGGCGATGTGGTAGACGCAGGTGCCGAGCACGAACGCGACCGGCACCGCGCCCGCGGCCAGCAGCCGGAAGAAGTCCTGGGCCGACAGGTCCGAGGTGAACGCCCGGCCGTTGGGCGCGCGGTGCGCCCCGGCGCCGCCGGTGGCCTTGACCGCGGTCCCGGTGGCCACGAACTCCAGCACCTCCTGGCCCCAGGCGTACATCTGCAGGCGCAGGTCGACCCCGACGATGCCGTCCGCGCCGAGGTGATCGGCCTCGGACTGCATCCGGGACATGGCCAGTTCCCGGGCGTTGTACATGGCCTGGGACAGGACCTGCAGCTCCTGGTTCTGCGACCAGCGGCCGACCTGCATGCCCACGTGGTAGATGGACGAGCCGACCACGAAGCCCAGCGGCTCGAACCCGGCCTCGCCCAGCAGCACGTACTCCGACACCGACAGGTCCGAGGTGAACACCCCGCCCGCCGCCGCGCCGGCCGTGTGGGCCAGGCGGCTGTCCGCGGCCTGCGGCTCCCAGCTGGCCCCGGCCTGGTCCTGCCCCCGATTGAACAACGGCATTGTTGCTTTCTCCCTTGTGTCAGCTTGGTCGGCTTGTCAGCGGCTCTTGGCCGTGGTCTTGGGCTTCGCGACGGTCTGGGCTTCGCGGCCGCCTTCGCCTTGGCCGCCGCCTTCAGTTCCTGCTTGTAGGCCCGCACCCGCCCGAGCGATTCGGCGTCGGAGATGTCGGCCACCGAGATGTAGCTGCCGTCGGCGCCGAACGGGCCGGCCGCCTCCCGCCAGCCCGGGGGCTGCACTCCCAGCCGCTTGCCCAGCAGGGCCACGAAGATCTGCGCCTTCTGGGCGCCGAAACCGGGCAGCTCGGCCACCCGCTTGAGCAGGTCGGCTCCGTCGGCCGCGTCACCCCAGACGCGGCCCGCGTCACCGTCGTAGCGGGCCATCAGCAGCTGGGCCAGCGACTGGACCCGGGCCGCCATCGACTTGGGGTACCGGTGCAGCGCCGGGCGCTCGGCGAACACCGCCGCCAGCGCCTCCGGGTCGTAGCCGGCCAGTTCGTCCGTGGTGGGCTGGTGGCCCAGCCGCCGGCCCAGGTCGTACGGCGCGCTGAACGCCCGCTCCAGCGGGACCTGCTGGTCCAGCAGCATGCCGATGAGCAGGGCCAGCGGGTCGGTGCTGAGCAGCTCGTTGGCCGCGGGTTCGACGGGCATCGAGATCGTCACGAGGTTCCTCCTGGTCGCGGGGACCATCATGGCGTACGCATCAGGTTCGCGTCAGCATGGTGGCCCCGTGGCCCCGAAGGTGCCAAGGTGGAATCGGACAGGCGGGCACGCCGTTCTTCTAGTACGGGGCAACGCGCGCGTCGGCCGGTGTGCCAGCAAGGAGCCGGGGCGCCGCGTCCCAGCCCGGATGGATGGAGTCGTCAATGACACCCCACATGAAGTGGGCGATCGGCGGAATCGTCGTCGGCCTGATCTTGCTCATCGTGAGCCCCTGGCTCGCGCTGGCGCTGATCGTGGCCGCGATCGCGATCCCGACCGCTGCTTATCTGATGCTGGACGAGTCCCAGCGCCGCCGGCTGCGCGAGACGCGCCGCCGCCGCAGCCTGGGCAACTGACCGGCCGGCCCGGGCCCGGCGACCCGCCGGGCCCGGCTTAATCGCGCCGGACGGGAATCGGTGCCGCTTTCGTGGGCATTGACATCGATAGACGTCACTGTTCCAGAACGAAAGCAGCCACCATGCCCGTCCGTCGCCTCAACCACGCCGTCCTCTATGTCCGCGATCTGGCCCGGACGGTCGGGTTCTACCGCGAAGTGCTCGGCTTCGAGGTGAGCGCCGACGTACCGGGCCGGGCCGCCTTCCTGCGCGCGCCCGGCTCGGCCAACGACCACGACCTCGGCCTGTTCCAGCTGGCCGCCGAGGCCGACGTCCCGGCCGCCGACCCTGGCACCCGGGCGGGCCTGTACCACCTGGCCTGGGAGGTGGGCACGCTGGCCGAGCTGGCCGACATCCGGGCCCGGCTGACCACGGCCGGGGCCCTGGTCGGGTCGAGTGACCACCGGGTTTCCAAATCGCTGTACGCCAAGGACCCCAGCGGCGTGGAGTTCGAGGTCATGTGGCGCGTCCCCGCCGAGGACTGGGAAGCCGAGCTGGGCTCCGGCGACATGATCGCCCCCCTCGACCTGGACGCCGAGCTGGCCCGCTGGGGCGACCGCCCCACCGGCGCCGCCGCCGGCTCCGCCACCTAACTCCCGGCCCGTCGGCCCGCCCCGCGCCCCGCCCCCAACGGCTCCCACACCCCACCGCCCCCACCACAAGAACCTCAGCCCCCCGGGTTTGGGAACACTTCTTTGCCCATATTGCTGAAAGTGTTCCCAGATCCCGGAGCCCCGCCCCGCGCCTAGCTCAAGACCCCCGGGTACAGCAGGGCCAGCTGGTGCGGGTACCCGGCGATCAGCCGCAGCTCGTCGTCGGTGAGCGGCCGCCCGGTCGCCGAAGCGCACAGCTGGACCAGCTGGAACACCAGTTCCTCGTCGCCCCCGTCGACGCCGAGCCCCAGTCCGTCGAACACGTGCCGGAACCCGGCCTTGCCCCCGTACTCCCCGGTCAGCACGACCCGGCCCGCCCGCCGGAACCAGTCGTCCGGGAACGGTCCCAGCGTGTCGTCGTCGTAGAGCTCGTAGTTGTTCCGGTCCTTGAGCGCCCCGTCGGCGTGGATCCCGGACTCGTGCGCGAACGCGTTCACGCCCACCCCCGGCTGGTTCTGGGGCAGCGGCTGGCCGAACGCGTAGCTGGCCCACAGCGCGAACCGCCGGGCCCACGACAGGTCGATGGCGTCACCGAGGCCGGCCCGCCCGGCCACCCCGAACGCGTGCTGGAAGGCCAGCACACACGACAGCAGGTCGGCGTTGCCGGCCCGCTCGCCGATGCCGTTCACGCAGGTGTTGACCCAGGCGTCCTGGCCCGCGTCGAGATCGCCGAGGGCCCCCGACACCGAGTTGGCCACGGCCATGCCGAGGTCGTTGTGGCAGTGGGTTTCCACCGGAAGCTGCACGGCGGCGGCCAGTTTGGCGAACCGCTCCCGGATCCGTTCCGGGCTGTCGCCGCCGATGGTGTCGCAGTACCGGATGCGGCTCGCCCCGGCGTCCCGGGCCGCCTGCGCGAACTCGAGCAGGAACCCGTCGTCGGTGCGCGACCCGTCCTCGGCGTTGACCCCCACGGTCTGCGCGCCGCCGTCGCGGGCGGTGGCCACGGCCGCGGTCATCTCGCCGATGATGGCCGACCGGTCCAGCCGGCCGCGGAACTTGTGCGCGATCATCTGGTCCGAGGTCGAGATGGACAGGTTGTAGTGCTGCAGGCGCGGTGCCCCCGGGCGCGCCTCCGGCGCGACGGCAACCGCCCGGGCGACATCCGCGCTGACCGCCCGGCACCAGCCCGACAGCCGCAGGTCGCCGAACGCCCCGGCCTCGGCCAGGGCCACGTTGGCCCGGACGTAGGGGACCTCGTGGAACAGGAACGGGAACCCGATCTCGGACTGGGCCACGCCCAGCTGGCCCAGGTAGAAGTTGACCATCGTCTTGCCGAACTTGGACAGCCCGGTGCGCGCGGTCTGCACGCCGTCCCGGTTGGTCACGTCCAGGAAATGAACGACTGGCACGAACACCCTCCTCGTCAACGCTGAGACTCCCGCCGCGGCGCCGGGCTGGCCTGCCCGGCGCGGCGCCGACGTCCCCTCCGCCACCGGTCGGGCGGGCCCGGACCCGCGCCGGTGCCCTCTCCCACTGTTGACGCCGAGCAATAATGTCGTCAACATTGATTTAGATCAATACATAGATATCGAAGGTTGGTCGCAGGAGATCCCAGTCATGACCGAGCAGCTCACCGCGGCCGAGGCCGCGCACCGGCTGGGCGTCAAGCCAGCCACCCTCTACGCCTACGTGAGCCGCGGCGTCCTCACCCGCCGGAAGGACCCGGCCGGCCGCACCAGTCGCTATGACGCCCAGGAAATCGAGGACCTGGCCCGGCGTGGCCGCCCCCGCCGGCCGGCTCACGCCGCCGACATCGTGGTCGAGTCGGCCCTGACCGAGATCGACGGCGCCCAGTTCCGGTACCGGGGACGGGACGTGTCCGGCCTGGCCACCTCGCGATCGCTGGAGGAGGTGGCCGAGTTTCTGTGGACCGGGGAGTTCCCCGGCCACCCCGGGCCCTGGCGGGCCCGGCCCGAGGCCCTGGCCGTCGGCCGGGCGGCCCAGGCGGCCCTGCCCGCCGGGGCCCTGCCGCTGGAACGGCTGCAGGTCATCGTGCCCGCCATGGCCGCCACCGACCCGCTCCGGCTGCAACTCGACCCGCCCGCGGTCCGGGCCGCCGCCCGCGGCCTGATCACCGGCCTGGTCGACTGCCTGCCCGCCCCCGGCGAGGTGGGACTGCCCAGCGGCCCACCCGACCCGGCCGCCCCCATCGCCGAACGCCTCTGGTCCCGCTTGACCAGCCGCCGCCCGGCCCCGGGTCTGCTGGCGGCCATGAGCGCCGCGCTGGTGCTGCTGGCCGACCACGAGCTGGCCGCCTCGACCCTGGCCGCCCGGGTCGCGGCCAGCGTGCGGGCCGACCCCTACGCCGTGGTCGCCACCGGGCTGGGCGCGGTCAGCGGTGCCCTGCACGGCGGGGCCTCACTGGGCGCGGAGAACCTGCTGACCGCGGCGGCCACCCCGGCCGGCGTGCCCGCGGTCATCCGCGACCTGCTCCGCCGGGGCGAGCGGGTGCCCGGCTTCGGCCACTTCGTCTACCGCGGCGGCGACCCGCGGGCGGCCCAGCTGCTGGGGCTGATCGCGGCGGCCGCGCCCCGCTCGCGCGTGCTGGCCGTGGCCGACGCGGTCCGCGCCGAGGTCGGCGGCCGGGGGCTGCCCGGGCCCAATATCGACTTCGCCCTGGCCGTGCTGTCCCGGGTGGCGGGCATGATCGACGGGGCCGGCGAAGCCATCTTCGCGGTGGCCCGCACCGCGGGCTGGAGCGCCCATGCCATGGAGGAGTACGTCCGGGCCACCCCGCTGCGCCCGCGCGCGGTCTACGTGGGCCCGGCCCCGCGGGACCCCGGCGGTCAGGGCAGCTGAGGCCGTTCGGCCGGCCGGCTCATGGTCTCGATCGTGCCCTTGTAGCCCACCCCGCGGATGTGCAGCACCGGGGCGTCCGGGGCCAGCGGCAGGCCACCGGAGGGATCGCCGGCGTCCTGGCTGATGCCGAACCCGGTCATCTCCACCCGCACCCCCGGCGGCACCAGCAGGGTGATCTGCGACTTGTAGGCCACGGCCACGATCGTGGTCACCGGGCCCTGCAGCTCGGCCACCCGCAGGTCCAGCAGGCCGCTGCCCTTGTAGACCACGGTGGTGTAGCGCTCGGGCACCCGCCAGCGCCCGGCCCGGCGCACGGTCCCCTTGTAGGCCACGGCCAGCCGCCCCGGCTGGACGGACCGGCCCTGACCAGCACGGTCTGGCGCCGGGGGCTGGGTCCCGCGGTCCGCCGCCGCGGGCAGGTCGGTGAGCACGACGTCCAGCTCGGCATGGGTCTTGGCGGTCAGCGCCTGCCGCATCCGCTGGTCGAACTCGTCGTCGTCCAGCCGCCCCTCCGCGAACGCGTCCTGCAGCTTCCCCGCCACCACGTCCCGCTCCGCATTGGACGCCCGCACCGTCCCCGCTCCCGCGGAAGCCCCAGCCGTCCCATCAGTCATAGGCACCACTCCGCCCGCTTCGGCCTCGCGCGTCACGTGATCCGCGTCCACGATCGTCCCCTTCCGTCAGCCCCGTAGCCCAGTCGCGATGTATCTTAACTCGGCTCGGAGAAATCGTACAGGGATATTCGCCGACGGATATAAGCGCTTGGGCACCGCGCCGCGCAAGATGGCGAACGCGCCCAGCCGGGCCCCGATCGTGGCCACCACCGCGATCGGCAGCACCTGGGGCAGTTCGGCCGCCGGGACCAGGGCCACCGCCACGAACGCCAGCGCCACCCCGCCGATCGCCACCATCAGCGCGGCCAGCGCCCGGCGGCCCCGCAGGGTCCGGCGCACCAGCAGCCGCGCCTCGGGCGGCAGCCGCAGCACCATCCAGGCGAAGCTGCCGACCGCGATCGCGCAGAGCACGGTCAGCCCGATCACGAACGGGAACCGGCCCAGGTGCGCGATGACCGGGATCCAGATCAGCAGCAGGGCCGCCAGCGTGAACGTGTAGATCATCCGCGACACCGTGCGCAGGATGACGACGTCGATGTTCCGGCTGTACACGCTCTCGGAGGGGGAGATGCGGGCGGCCCGGATGAAGTGCCGCACCGCCCCCCGGGTGTCGTGCCGGCGCAGCCGGATCCGGCCCAGCTCGTTCATGGCCCCGCTGTGCGCGGGGTCCAGGGCCAGCGCCCGCTCCTGGTGGGACCGGGCCGAGTCCAGGTCGCCCGCGGCCAAGCTGACCTTGCCCGACAGGAAGTGCACGTCCGGCTCGTTCGGGGCCAGGCTGCGGGCCTGCTGGGCCGCGGTGGTGGCGATGTCCAGCCGTCGTGCGCCCAGCGCGGCCTGGGCCACGCAGATGTGGGCCTGCCAGTGCCCGGGGGCCAGCCGCCGGGCTTCCATGCCCGCCCGCAGCGCCTCGGGGTAGTTGTCGGTGTGCAGCAGCGCGTTGCTGGCCAGCCGGTGCGGCCACTCGTCGGCCGGGTCCAGGGTCACCGCCCGGTTGGCCGCGTCCACCGCCTGCTGATGCCGTCCGGCTCCCAGGTGGGCCCGGGCCAGCAGGCACCAGGCCCGGGCGTTCTCCGGTTCGGTCGCGACCAGCCGGGCCAGCACCCCGCAGGCCTGGTCGTACCGCTTCATGTCCAGCATCGCGTCGGCGCGCGCGAGCTCCTGCCTGAGCTCGGTCATGCCGCGGCCGTGCTCATATCAGGCGGCGCTTTTTCAGGTAGTCGGCCAGGTCGTCGTAGGCCCCGCCTTCGTTGGCGAACAGGGCCACGTTCCGGGCGGTGTCGAACCACGCGCCCAGTGAGGGCTTGACCTCCCCGGCCGCGCCTTCCAGGTCCGGCTGGCCGATCATCCGGGCTTCGCCGCGGTTGATGCTGTCCAGCAGCGCCCGCTCGGAGGCGGTCTCGCAGATGTGCGCGATGTCCGCGCCGGAGTACCCGTCGGTCAGCTTGGCCAGCCGGCCCAGGTTGACTCCGGCCACCGGGCGGTCCCGCAGGTGGTAGCGGAAGATGGCCTCCCGGGCCGCGTTGTCCGGCGGCAGCACCAGCAGGGTCCGGTCGAACCGGCCCGGCCGCCGCAGCGCGCTGTCCACGTCCCACGGGTGGTTGGTCGCGGCCAGCAGGAACACCCCGTCGTTGCCGCCGTCCACGTCGTCCAGCTCCAGCAGCAGCTGGTTGACCGCGCTCCGCATCGGGGTGTTGCGCAGCTGGCTGCGCTTCTGCCCGATCGCGTCCACCTCGTCCAGGAACAGCACGCACGGGGAGTTGCGGCGGGCGATCTCGAACAGCTCGTGGATGTTGCGCTCGCTCTGCCCGACGAACATGTCGATGATGTCGGCGAACGAGACCGCCATGAACCGGGCCCCCAGCTCACCGGCCACGGCCCGGGCGATGAACGTCTTGCCGCAGCCGGGCGGCCCGTAGAGCAGCAGGCCGCCGCGCAGGCTCTTGCCGTAGAGCTTGCGCAGGTCGGGGTTGCGCATCGGAGCCAGGAAGGCTGCTTCCAGCCGCTGCTTGACCTGGTTCATGCCGGCCACGTCGGCCAGCTTGAGGGTGGAGCGCTCGGCGTCGTAGGCCTCGGCCGGCGCGCTGGCCGCGTCGGCCGACGTCTCCTCGCTGCCCACGAACATCGGCGGCAGCACGTCGCTCAGCTCCGACTCGGCCTGCGTCCAGTCGAAGTCCGCGGGCGGCCCGGCCCGGCCCGGCTTGGGCGCGGCGGGCGGCCCGCCATCTTCGTTCGGCGGCGCTCCCGCGGCCTGCGCGGCCGTCCCGGGGCCGGTCCCGCCCGTCCCGGTCCCGCCCGCCGAGGTTCCGCCCGCCTCGTTCGCGGGCGCGGCCGGCGTCTGCAGCAGGGCCAGCGCCTCCGCGTTGCCCGGGTCCCGTTGCAGGACCGCGCCCACGTGCCTGATCGCCTCGTCACGCTGGCCCGCCTGCAGCAGCAAGCTGGCCAGATGGACGCGCAGCGGCACATCGTCTGGCATGGCCTCGACGGCCTTGCGCAGACTGGCGAGCACGGTCAGGTCGGGTTCCATGCGGCCGTCCGGGTCTTGGTCGAGATGGTTCAGGCTCAGAGTCAAACAGTACGGGGCCGGCGAACGTGTGGTTGCCATGCGGCCCACATAACGGGGTATCCACTGGCAATCCCGTTCAACCCCGGGGAGATTTTTGCCACTTTGCGCAATGGATCGCCCGCGCTCTGTTGCCGAAAACGGCAACTGCCCGTCATGATGTGATAACGCCCTATAACGCCATTAACGTGACGTGGAGGACGAAATCGCGGGAACTGCGAGTACCGGGCTGACTGGGGAGACGCCGGCCCCGCCGGTGGTGTTCCGTGACGTGTTCGCCGTGGCGGAGTTCCGCGCCCTGTGGCTGGCCCAGATCCTGTCGGTGGCCGGTGACCAGCTGGCCCGGGTCGCCCTGACCGTTCTGGTCTACAACCGCACCCTGTCGCCGCTGCTGGCCGCGGTCACCTACGCGGCCAGCTTCGTGCCCACGTTTGTCGGCGGCGTGACCCTGGGCGGCCTGGCCGACCGGTACCCCCGCCGCGACGTGATGATCGCCTGCGACCTGGTGCGCGCGGTGCTGGTCCTGGTCATGGCCATTTCCGGGCTGCCGATCCCGGTCCTGGTCGTGCTGCTGTTCGCGGTGACCCTGGCCGGGGCGCCGTTCACCTCGGCCCGGGCCGCGGTCTACCCCGACGTGCTGCCGGGGGACCGGTACGTGCTCGGCAACGCCGTGGTCCTCACCACCAACCAGCTGGCCCAGGTGATCGGGTTCGCGGTCGGCGGCACGCTGGTCGGCTTCCTGGGCACCGGGCCGTCGCTGATCATCGACGCGGCCACGTTCGTGGTGTCCGGGCTGATCGTCCGGGTCCGGACCGCCCGCCGCCCGGCCGCCCGCCCGGCCACCGATCCGCCCGGTGCCAGCCAGATCCGGGCCAGCCAGATCCGGGCCAGCCAGACCCCGGCTGGCCAGACCCGGGCTGGCCACGGCCACGGACTGCTGGCGGGCACGCGGCTGGTGCTGACCCGCCCGGCCCTGCGCGACCCCATGCTGTTCGGCTGGCTGGCCGCGTTCTACAACGCGCCCGAAGGCATCGCGGTGCCGCTGGCCCACTCGCTCGGGGGTGGCTCGGTCACGGTCGGGGCGGTGCTGGCCGCCGAGCCGTTCGGGGCCATGCTCGGCTCCCTGGCCTTCAGCCGGCTGGTCGCCCCGTCGCGCCGGATGCGCTGGATGGGCCCGCTGGCCACCGCGGCCAGCGCGGTGCTGGTGCTGTTCGCGTTCCGTCTCGGGCTGGTGGCCGTGCTGGCCGTGCTGTTCGCGGCGGGCGTGTTCGCGGCCTTCCAGCTGGCGGCCAACGCCGCGTTCGTCCAGGCCGCCCCGCCCGAATATCGCAGTCAGGCCTTTGGCCTGGCCCAGGGCGGCATGAGCCTCGGCCAGGGGCTGCTCATGGTCCTGGCCGGCGCCGCCCTCGATCTCTGGTCCCCGGGCCCGGTGATCGCCGGCTGCGGCATCCTCGGCACCCTGGCCGCCCTGATCGTCATCGCCGACCACTCCCGCGCCGCCCGGCCCGCCTCCGCCTCCGGCCCGGCTCTCCGCGGCCGCCCGCCCCGGGCGGGCCGCAGGCGCAGGAGCCGCCGTCCACCCCGAAGCCCACTCCGGCGTACCCGGAGCCCGCGGCCGTCCCCGGATTTTTGTCCGCCCCGGTCGACCCCGCCCGCCCGGCGGCTCAGACCGCTGCCGGGACAGATGTCCCGGCAGCGGTGGACAGTTCTGACGGTCTGGCCGGTCCCGAGCCGGGCCACGAGACCGACGCCGCAAACTTTCCGGCCGCCCCGGCCCCGCCCGCGCGCGCATCCCGCGGCCGCCACCGCGCGCACTGACCCAGCAACCGACCCCGAACTGTCGTCAATGCCCTAGCTTGACCCGTTCGGGGCGCCCGTTACCCCGCCGCTGGCGCCGCCGTTTTCGGTGTGCGCGACCCGTTTCGCATTGTTTGTGGACCTAAATCCGATATCGGAAGGTAATGGACCAATTGCGATACGTCCAACTGTCTCGACAATTGTGTCTATGTGTAACAGTAACTTGACACAGTGCATTGATGGTCGTGACAATGCGGGACATTGGATGCGCGTTCCGTTGCCAACCCCTCTGATAACGGATCCCGCAAGGAGACGGCATGAAATCTCGCGGTCGCGGCCCTGCTGGGCAGGCCGTCACCGTACGAGCCTGGCCCGCCGCGATACGGGCCTGGCCGCTGTGGCGTGGTGCGGACGTGGCCCGTATGGACCATGCCCCGCTGGCTACTCGCCTTAATCGCCACCGTCGTCACCGTGGACGCGGCCGGCCTGGGCTTCGCGGCGGCGCACCCGGCCGGCGGCCTGCACGCGCTGATCCTGTTCGCCTTGCTGGTGGCCTGCGACGTGGCCAGCCTGGAGCTGACCCGGCGGGCGGGGGAGAAGGCCGGCGTCGCCCGGGGCATGTACGCGGTGTGGGAGCTGCCGGCCGCCCTGCTGCTGCCGCTGGTCTACGCGCCGATCGTCCCGGTGATCCGGCTCGCGCTCACCCAATGGCGGGTCCGGCGCGGCTTCCTGTACCGCCGGGTGTTCAGCGCGGCCGCGCTGGGCCTCAGCTACCTGGCCGCGGCCCTGGTGTTCCGCTGGGCCGGTGTCCACTGGGCCCACCTGGTCCCGCCCGGGCAGCCGGGTCACCTGGTCGCCGAGCCGTTCCGGCACGGCCTGAACTGGATGCTGGTGGCCGCGGCGGCCGGCCTGGTCCAGAACGTGATCAACACCGCCTTGGTGCTCACCGCGGCCAAGGGCGCCGACCACACCATCCGGCTCCGCGACGTGCAGTTCAGCTGGGAGCCGCTGTACAACGACCTGGCCGAGTTGTGCCTGGCCGTGCTGGTGGCGTTCGCCGTGGCCAGCAGCCCGATCGCGTTGCTGTTCGCGTTCCCGTTCGCCGCCCTGCCGCTGCGCGCGGTCCGCCACGCCCAGCTGGTCAGCGACTCACGGACCGACTCCAAGACCGGGCTGCTGAACGCCCGGACCTGGGAGCACGAGGCGGCCGCCGCGCTGGCCCGGGCCGTGCACGCGGGCCAGCCGCTGGCCGTGGCCGTGCTCGACCTGGACTGGTTCAAGCTGGTCAACGACACCTACGGGCATCTGTTCGGGGACGAGGTCTTGCGCCAGATCGGGTTGTGCCTGCCCGGCGCGCTGCGCGACTACGACCTGGCCGGCCGGTTCGGCGGCGAGGAGTTCGTGCTGCTGCTGCCGTTCACCCGGGCCGTCGATGCCTTCCGGGTCGCCGACCGGGTCCGGGGCCGGATCGCCGACCTGCCGCTGAACGCTCCCGGCGGGGAGGCGGTGCAGGTCACCGCCTCGGTTGGCGTCGCGGCACTGGAGGGCGGCTCCCGGCGGGAGCTGACCGAGCTCATGGCCGCGGCCGACGCCGCGCTGTACCGGGCCAAGCGGGGCGGCCGCAACCAGGTGCAGATGCTCAGCCCGACCCGGGGCCTGTCCGCCACCAGCGGGCTCGGCGAGGCCTTCGAATCCCGTCCGCTGAGCGGCCTGGCCCGCCCGATGCTGCCCGCCCAGCCTGGCCCACCGGAAATGACCACCCGCGGCCGCTGACCGCCCGCCCCTACCCGGCCCGGTAGGTGGCGGCCAGCTCCCGCATCCGGTCGTGCCCACCGTCCATGGCGGCGCCCGCAGGCAGGTAGCGCTTGGGGAACTTGGCGATGCTGGTGTAGTTGGTGTCGCACACGTTGGCCAGCGGCGACTCCACCGCCTGGGTGACCAGCTGATAGGCGTCCAGCGGGTCCAGCCCGTGCTCGGCCGCGATCCAGGTCACCATGTCGTGCTGGGCGATGCGGAACGCGTCCTCCAGCGGCCGGGCCGACCCGGCCGACATGATGTGGGTATCCGACTCCAGCCGCGGCCACGGGCACGGCCGTCCCTTGATCAGGTCCACCGCGATCACCGTGTTCATGGCGGTCTCGACCGCGACCCCGCAGGTCTCGCCCTCGCCCTGACGGGCGTGCCCGTCGCCCAGCGACAGCAGCGCCCCCGGCACGTTGACCCCCAGGTAACAGGTCACCCCGGCCCGCATCTCCGGGGTGTCCATGTTGCCGCCGAACGCGTCCGGCACCAGCGCGCTGCGGGCCTCCAGGTTGGCCGGGGCCACTCCCACCGTCCCGTGCATCGGGTCCATCGGCAGGTCGACGGTGTACTCGCCCCGGCGGGCGGTGAACCGGCAGGTCCGGGCGGCCCGGTCCAGCTGCCATATCCACACCAGTTCCGGCAGCGGGTCGTTCAGCAGGGCGGTCAGGTGCGTTCCGGTCAGCGCTCCGAACAACGGCACCGTGGTCGACGCCGCCCAGTCCCGGGCCGGCTCGATCGAGATGAAGTGCACCGCCACCGTGTCCCCGGGCTCGGCGCCTTCGATGTAGAACGGCCCGGTCTGCGGGTTCAGGTACGGGAACTCGCACACCTGCGAGACCAGGTCGTTCTCCCCGCGCACCCGCCCGCCGAAGCAGTCCTCGGTGAACACCTCCAGCACCGCTGGCGTCCGGATCCGCCGCACCGGCTCCACCCCGCCGAAGGTCCAGGCGTACTGTCCCGCCTCCGGCCGGAAGCTGACGATCTCCAGATCGCTCATGCTGCGGTCTCCTCGCTCTCGGGATTCAGGCGGGTTGCGGGGCGGCGGGGATCTCGGCGGCGAGTTTCTCGCCCTCGTCGCGGGTCGGCCGGGGGAATATCAGCTTCACGCCCTGGTCCTCGCCGTCAACGGCCAGCCGGACCGTAAACGTGAGGAGCCCTTTCCTGGCGTCGGCCACGGTGATGAACGGCCGGGGAATTTCCATCAGGACGGACTTCCCGGGCTTGCCGGAGGGCGTGTCGCCGTTGAAGAACAGCAGCCGGTCCTGCGTCATCGCGATGTACATGCGTCGCGGCCGGACGCTGACCGCCAGCAGGCCGCCGGAGGCGATGGCGGTCACCGCGGCGGTGGCGGCCCGGCGTTTCACTGACACCGATCCCACGCTGGCGTAGGAGATCAGTTGTACCTGCTCGCCTGGCCGGAGGTGGGATCCGGCCACCTCGTTGACCTGCTGCACCCGTTTGTCCTTCAGCACCGTTAGGCCTTTCCGGTTCATAAAGCGGTACCGCCAGCGTACGACGCCGAGATGCTGAGCTCAGGCTTCGATCTCGGCGTCGTCCAGGTGGACCAGCCCGACCTCGGTGACCCGCTGCGGGTGGCGCCGGTACAGGTAGATCAGGTACAGCACCCCCACCACCATCCACCCGGCCACCCCCGGTCCCATGTACGACGCGGGCGCGGCCAGCGGGGTCACGAACGAGAAGGCCTTGATGCCGGCCGCGGCCAGCCAGGCGGGAACGAACGCCGCGATCCCCAGTACCGGGATGACCAGGTGCAACAGCACGTTGAACCCCGCCCCGGTCGCCCGTCGCCGCCGCCAGAAGAACCCGATGCAGGCCGCGTTCATGATGATGTAGATGGCGGCCAGCACGATGACCAGGCCCGTGCCCACCATGGCGAACGCGGTCTCGGGGTCGTAACCGAGGCCCAGGCCCAGCGTCACCGCCACCGTGACCACGAACGAGGCGCCGATGGCGACCACCGGGGAGCTGTGCCGGTGGTGGACCCGGGCGAAGAAGTGCGGGAACGCGCCGATCCGGCCCATGGCGTAGGCGGTCCGGCTGGACACGTTCACGCCCGCGTTGGCGTTGGCGATGGTCGAGTTGACGATGGCCAGGAACACGAAGAACCAGAAGATCCCGTACAGGGCGCGGGCGATCCCCTCCCAGGACGCCGCCCCGGACACGGAGAAGTTCATGAACTTGCCCGGCCCGAAGGCCACGTCGACGGCGTAGGTGGTGAACACGTACAGCGCGCCGATGGACAGGGTGGCGATCAGCACCGCCCGCTGCACGGTCCGCTTGGGGTCGCGGGCCTCCTCGGCCAGGGGCGCGGCGCCCTCGAACCCGCCGAAGGCCAGCACGGTGAACACCGACCCGGCGAACACCCCGGTCAGGCCGTGGTACTTGGCCGGGGTGTGGGAGGTGCCGAACACCGACCAGGTGTTGTGCGAGCCCGCGTGCACGATCAGGAACACGGCCAGGACCACGAACACCGCGATCTCGAACGCGCCCAGCACCGTGCCCAGGCGGGCCGAGGTCTGCACCCCGTACCAGCCCGCGACCAGCACGATGATCGCGCCCAGCAGGGCCCACGGCCACCACAGGCTGGCCGGGTAACTGTGCCACTCGGAGTTGATGGTGGAGGCGGTGGTGAAGCCGAGCTGGAGCAGCACCAGCGGCGGGATCAGCGCCCCGACCAGCACGTAGCCCCAGGCGACCAGGAACCCGATGGCCGGGTGCAGGCCCCGGGCCGCGTAGGTGGCCACCGAGCCCGCGGCCGGCAGCTCGCGGGCCAGCACGCCGATGCTCGACGCCGACAGCAGGCAGGCGATCAGGGCGAACAGCACGGCCAGGGGCAGAGCTCCGCCCGCGTAGGCGGCGCCGGCCGGGATCGACGCCGCGATGGCGGCGCCGGGGGCCATGTCGGTGATGCTCTGGAACAGCACCTCCCGCAGCCCGATCGCGTCCCGCCGCAACCCGGGCGGCTGCGTCACGGCCGGGCTGGACGCCCCACGAGGCTCACTCATCACAAACCTCCCACAACGGGATGTACGTCGATGATGATCTCACGCCACGCAGCAACATCACAGATCTAACGTGTTCACACGCTCCCGCGAGCCCTCTGTCCCTTCCGCCGCCGCCCGGGCCGCGGTTCGGGTGAGCCAGGCCAGCCGCACCGACCGCCCCGCCTTCTGCAGCGCCAGCGCCAGGCACACCAGCAGGCCCGCGGCCACCCCGTCCAGCCAGTAGTGGTTGGCCGTGATGACCACGATCAGCGTGGTCATCACCGGGTAGAGCACGGCCAGCCAGCGCCACCGGCTCCGCCCCGCGCTCACGATGGCGACGGCCACGATGACGGCCCAGCCCACGTGGATCGACGGCATGGCCGAGAGCTGGTCGGCGTCGAATCCGCCGACCGCCCCGTACACCGACTGCCCGTACCGGACGGCGGTGTCCACCAGCCCGGTGCCGCCGAGCATGCGCGGCGGCGCCACCGGGACGAACTGGATGATCAGCGCCGACGCGGTGAACAGCACCACGGTCGTGCGGACGTGCCGGTAGTGGTCGCGGTGCCAGATGAACAGCCAGGCCAAGGTGACGAGCAGCAACGTGAAGTGCAGAGCTGCGTAGTACAGGTTGGCGAACTGGATGATCAGCGGGTGCGGCAGGAACACCCGCTGCAGCGCGGTCTCGCTGGGCAGGTGCAGCCAGCGTTCCGCGTGCCACAGCCATCGTCCCCGGGGCAGCCCGCCGTCCGAGGACATGAACGTGAACGAACCCGCGTACTGCCACAGCGCGAACAGGGCGGCCAGCAGAGCGGTCTCCCTGGTGAACCGCCCGATCGCGACCACGCGGGCACGTCTGGTGCTGACCAGCACCGCCGCCACCGCCGCGAGTACGGCGGCCGCGAGCGCGGCCTGCCTCCAGGTGAGTTCCAGATGCGGCAACACGCACCCATTGTGCTACCCGGCGGACGCCGGGCGTTCACTGGGCGAGGGTGTGTGAGCGGAGGCTCAGACGCTCCCGTTGTTCCGGCTCAGGTAGGCCGGGTTCATCTCCTGGCGGGGCAGGTACACCTCGCCGGTGACGTCGGCGCCGAGCCGGACCCGGTCGCCGTCGACCAGTCGCACCTCGGTGCCCGGGGTGGCCCGGTCCTCGTTGACGAACGTCCCGTTGGTGGAGCCCTCGTCCCGGATCGCGGCCCGGCCGGAGTCGTCCACGGTCACGGTGGCGTGCCGCCGGGACACGTTGTCGAACCGGGCGAACGCCGCCGCCACCAGGGACTGCGCCGGATCCCGGCCCAGCATCAGCGAGGTCCCGGCCGGGATCTCCACGTTGCCGGTCGGGAACGCGATCCGCAGCACCACCGGGGAGATCCGCCGCTGGCCGGTCCGCGGCAGCGGCGCCCGGCACTCCAGGCACCACAGGTCGGACGGGTCCGGAACCCGCGCGCCACAGTTCGGGCAGGCCGACGCGTCCTCGGTGCCCGCGCCCGGCATGTACCGCTGCGAGACGGTGGGCGTCGGAAGGTCCTCTTCGGCCTGCTCCGCGCGTGGCAGGTTCGCCCCGCACCGAAAGCAGATCAAGTCCTCTGGCTGCACCCGCACAGCACAGTTGGGACAGGTCAGGATGGCCATATCGTCCTCCGCGACGGCCCAGAGACGCCCCTTGCCTGGCGTCCTGGCTGGTCTGGATCTCCTCTGCCGAGCTCGCCCCCGGACATGCAGTCCGGCCCGAGGGGGCAGGTACGGCGGGGGACGCGCCTACTTACCTTACCTGTCACCGCCCGGCTGGCTAGCTGAGTGGCGAAGACTGCTGTGAAGTAGCCGTCGCGGCCTGCGCGGCGGCCCCTTCGGCCGGGGCTTCGTTTTTATTCGAATGACCGCGAATGAGGCGGCTGACCTCGGTGCGGAGCTGCACAAACTCGGGCAGTTCCTTGGTCGTGATCTGATCTCGCGGTGCGGGCAGGGCCACCTTCAGGTCGGCCAGGATGCGGCCGGGCCCGGGTGTGAGCACGATCACCCGGTCGCCCACGTACACGCTTTCGTCGATGTCGTGGGTGACGAGCAGGATCGTGACCCCGCGCTCGTGGCGCACCCGCAGCGTCAGGTCCTCCAGGTCCTCCCGGGTCTGCGCGTCCACCGACCCGAACGGCTCGTCCATCAGCAGCAGGGCCGGGTCGCCGGCCAGTGCCCGCGCGATCGCCACCCGCTGCTGCATGCCCCCGGACAGCTGCCACGGGTACTTCTCGCCCACCCCGGGCAGGCCGATCTGGGCCAGCGACTCGCCGGCCTTGGCCCGGCGGGCCTTGCGGCTGCGCTCGGTCCGGCGCAGCGGCAGCGCCACGTTGTCCTGCACGGTCAGCCAGGGGTACAGCGAGCGGCTGTAATCCTGGAACACCACCGACAGCCGGTCCGGTACCCCCTCCACCGGAGCGCCGCTCAGCTCGACCGTGCCCTGGGTCGGCGGCAGCAGGCCGGCGATGCACCGCAGCAGGGTGGACTTACCGCAGCCGGACGGCCCGACGATGCTGACCAGCTCGCCCTCGGAGACGCTCAGCCGCACATCCTTGATGGCCACGTGAGCGGTGGGCCCCTGGCCGTAGGTGCGCGTCACATCGGTTACTTCAAGCACGTCAAATCCGCATCCTTTGTCGGCCGCCTAGGCACCACGGTGCCATGGGAGCCGTGGTGTTTTCCACATAATCCGGGCGCTTTCCCGCCACCTCGCCGGGTAGGTACCGGCCATGCGCGTGATCACGCTGGAAGAGCATTTCTGGACCGATGCCCTGACCGACGCTCTGACCGAGGCCAACCGGGCCGCCCTGGCCATGCCCCGGCTCGGCGCGCTGGCCGACGACCTCCGTGACCTCGGGGAACGCCGTCTGGCCGACATGGACGCGGCCGGGATCGACGTTCAGGTGCTGTCGGTGGCGCCCCCGGCCACCCAGGTGCTCGAGCCGGGCCCGGCCGTGCGGCTGGCCCGCACGGCCAACGACCAGCTGGCCGAGGCGGTCGGGCGGCATCCGGCCCGGTTCGCGGGCTTCGCCACCTTGCCCACCCCGGACCCGGACGCGGCCGCCGCCGAGCTGGAGCGGACCGTGACCGAACACGGCTTCAAGGGCGCGATGATCAACGGGCACACCGACGGCCGGTTCCTGGACGACGAGAAGTTCTGGCCGATCTTCGAGCGGGCCGAGGCGCTCGGCGTCCCGGTCTATTTGCACCCGACCTATCCCACCGACCAGGCCATGGACGTGTACTACCGGGGGTTCGACGACCAGGTCAGCGCGACCCTGGCCACCTCGGGCTGGGGCTGGCACGCCGAGACCGGCCTGCACGTGCTGCGGATCATCCTGGCCGGCGTCTTCGACCGGTTCCCCGGGCTCCAGATGATCATCGGTCACATGGGCGAGAACCTGCCGTTCTCGCTGGCCCGCGCGGACGAGCGGCTCACCCCGGTGGCCACCGGCCTGAAGCGCCGGGTGGGCGACTACTTCCGCGACCACTTCTACGTCACCACCAGCGGCTACTTCACCGACGCGCCGCTGCTGTGCACGCTCATGGTGCTGGGCGCGGACCGGATCCTGTTCTCGGTCGACTACCCGTTCTCCAGCAACGGCCGCGGCCGTGCCTTCCTGGACGGCACCCCGATCAGCGAGGCCGACCGGGAGAAGATCGCCCACGGCAACGCCGAGCGCCTGCTCGGCCTCTGAGCCCACCTAGATGGCTTCCATCTGGCGGGCGCCGCGGTGCCAGGACAGCGCCAGCCGCTGGATGCCGCTCAGGATCGCGTTGAGCAGGTAGCCGAGGATGCCCAGGACCACGATCGTGGCCCAGAGCTGGACCATGTCGAACGAGTTCTGCGCGTTCAGCATCTCGTAGCCGATGCCGTTGCTGGACCCGACCAGCTCGGAGAAGACCATCAGGATCAGGGCCAGCGACAAGCTGAGCCGGAACCCGGTGAAGATCTTCGGCAGCGCCGACGGGATGATCAGCTGGGTCAGCCGCTGGCCCCGGCTCAGCCGGAGCGCGTCGGCCGTCTCCACCTGCACCGGGTCGACCGAGCTGGCCCCGTCGATCGTGTTCAGCAGGATCGGCCACAGCGTGCCGAACGCGATCGTGGCCACCTCCATCTGGGTGCCGATCTTGAACAGGGCCAGGAACACCGGGGCCATGGTGACCACCGGCAGCGCCCGGGCGAACTGCAGCAGCGGCTCCAGGTACTCCGACACCGTGCGGGACCGGCCGATGGCGATGCCGAGCGGGACCCCGATGACGGTGGCGATGGCCAGCCCGGCCAGCGTCCGCCAGATGCTCGGCAGCAGGTTGCCGGTGGCGTTCTTGGTGAAGAACACGTGGGCCGCGGGCCCGGAGAACCACAGGTGGTACATCCGGTCCACGATCGTGGACGGCGGCGGGAAGAACGGGCTGTGGTGGCTGGACGCCCACAGCTGCCACAGCAGCACGCCGACCACGAGGACGATCCACCGCGACAGCTCTCTCAAGACCCTCATGCGCCCGCTCCCGTCGCCCCGGCGAGCCGGAGGTGGTGCCAGCGCAGCAGGCGGTGCTCGGCGTACACGATGGCCCGGTCCAGAATCAGGCCCAGGATGCCGGCCCAGATCGTCGCGGCCAGGATCACCGGCAGGTTGCCCGCGCCCGAGCTCTGGTCGGCGATGAACGCGCCCAGCCCGGGCCCGTTGATCCGGCCGGTGATGTAGCCCGCGCCGATGTCCAGGATGATCGCCACCGACGAGGCGAGCCGGATGCCGGTGGCGATGAACGGCGCCGCGCTCGGCAGCGACACCAGCCGGACGGTGGCCAGGGCGGAGAAGCCGAACGCGCGGCTGGTCTCCTTGGCCACCGGGTCCACGTCGTCCAGGCCGGCCATGGTGTTGTACAGCACCGGCCAGATCGCGCCGTAGACGATCAGCGTCACCGACATCCGCAGCCCCGGCCCGAGCCAGAGGCTGACCAGGAGGATCAGCGCCACCGAGGGGATCGGCCGGAGGAACTCGACCACGGCCCGGGTGGCCACCCGGACCCCGGGCACGCTGCCCAGCAGCACGCCCACCGGGACCCCGATGATCACGGTGATGGCCAGCCCGACCGCCCAGGCCTCGACGGTGGCGGCCAGGTCGGCCAGGAACCGGCCGCTGCCCAGCAGCGTGACCGCGTGGCCCAGGACCGTCGAGGTGAGCGGCAGGACCGACGTGGGGATCACCCCGATCACGCCGAGCAGCTCGGCCACGATCAGGAACACGATCACCCCGGTCAGCCCGCGCCGCCAGCGGGCGGCGCGGGCTGACCGGGCCGGTGACGCGGGCGCCGCGTGCGATGGCGGCGCGTCAGCGGTGGTGCTGGAACTACTCACTCAGGAGCCCTACTTGAACAGCAGGGTGCTGGCCGTGGCCGAGCCGGTGGCCAGCCCGCCGCTCTTCATGAGCGAGAGGACCTTGGTCAGCTGGGCCGGGTCGAGCGTGCTCGGGTAGGTGTTCAGCGGGAGCGCGGCCGCCTGCTTCGCGGTGACCTTGCTGTAGGTCGGGATGATCGACTTGACCGCGGACGGGTTCGAGTCGGCGTAGGCCTGGGCCTTGAGCAGCGCCGTCTGGAAGGCCTTGGCGGTGTTCGGGTTCTTCTGGGCCCAGTCCGAGGTGGCCAGGTACCCCGACATGGGCAGGTCGGCCACGGGACCGTCGCAGGACGACACGACCTGCTTGGCCCCGTCGGCGGCGATGGCACCGCCGAGGAACGGCTCGACCGCGCTGATCGCGGCGACCTGCTTGGCCTTGAGCGCGCTGATCATGTTCGGGAACGGGACCACCACGTACTTGACCTTGGACGGGTCCACCCCGTCCGCCTTGAGCACCGCGTTCAGGCTCAGGGTCTGGATGTTGTTGGTCAGGTTGACCGCGACGGTCTTGCCCGCCAGGTCCTTGGCCGAGGTGATGCCGGACGACGGCAGGGCCGCGATGCCGAACGTGTTCGGCTTGCAGGTGATGCCCTCGGCCAGCACCTTGAACTGGGCCGTGCCCTTGGCCTGGGCCTCGATGAAGGACACGTAGTTGGCGCCGGCGATGACCGCGATGGTGCCGTGCAGCATGTCCGGGATGGCCTGGGTGCTCTGGGCCACCGTCGTGATCTTGACGGTCAGGCCCTCCTGCTTGAAGTACCCGAGCTTGTTGGCCAGGTACAGGCCCGCGCTGTCGACGACCGGGAGTGCGCCCACGGTGATGCTGGTCTGCTCGAGTTTGGCCGTGGACGGTGACGCCGAACCCGATGCCGACGCCGAACCCGATGCGTTCGATGACCCCGAACTGCTGCAGCCGACGGCCAGCAGTGCGACGGCCAGGCCCGCCGTGGCCGTGAGGGAGATCCGGCCGAGGCGTGGAGACCTCATTGATGCTCCTTACGTGAATGACGGCCCGAGAGCCGCTGCATGGTCAATTGGCGCCGGCGGCCAGCAGCCGGCGATAAAGCTGGCCCCCCGCGCCAAAGCAAGCGGCCCCAGTGGACGATCCACCGGCGGGTTCATTACGGACATCCACCGGCGATCCAATAGGCCGTACTGTCATGGCGCGTCATAATTATTACCGCATCGCCGGATTGCCCGTCGGCAGGGGGCCGGCAACGTTAGACAAAGGTTTCCAGTTTCTCCCGCTAAGTAACCTTAGGTAATATCTAATATACTTAGCGTAGTTATGCCAGGCAGTAGGCGGGAGTTGAACTATCAATGACCTGGTCCCGGCCCGGTGTGCGGGAACCACTCATTTGCGGTCAGCTATAGCTGGCGCGAATCGGTACCCGGTTGGCGGCCAGCCGTAAATTGCTCGTGACGCGGCCTTTTAACGCGAAAGTAACATTCCGCTGAACGCGCGTCCGGGTGTTGTTGCTGATCTCGTCCCTACTCAGTGGAACAGCAGCGAGCTGACCTTGAAACCGGGGGCCAGATTGGCCTTGGCCATCGCGTCGGCCACCCGCTGCAGGTGGGTCGTGTCCAGCGCGGTCGGGTACTGCCCGAGGTTGACCACCGCGGCCTGGTTGGCGGACAGGTGAGGGATGAAGGTGGGCAGAATCTCCGAAACGTCGGCTCGGTTGGAGTCGGCCAGCGCCTGGCCGCGCTCCATGGCGGCCACGAACGCCCGGGTCGTGTTGGGGTACTTCTGGGTGAACGACGACAGGGCGAAGACGCCCGAGATCGGGAAGTTGGCGGTCGGCCCGGTGCAGGTCGACATGACCGGCTGGGCCCCGACGTTCAGCTCGTTCTCGGTGATGAACGGCTCCACCACGCTGATCGCGTCCACCGCGCCACTGGCCAGCGCCGCGGCCATCTTGGGGAAGGGGACCACCACGTACTTCACGCTGGCCGGGTTGACCCCGGCCGTCTGCAGCGCGGTGTTGGCCAGCATGGTCTGGATGTTGTTCAGGACGTTGACCGCGACCGTCTTGTGGGCCAGGTCGGCCGGCGTGGTGATGCCGGAGCTGGGCTTGGCCAGCACCTCAAACGTGTCATCGGTGCACGACTCCCCGTCCACCAGCAGCTTGAGCGGCAGATTCCTGACCTCCGCCTGCTGGAAGAAGGACACGTAGTTGGCGCCCACCACGATGTCGGTCTTGCCGCTCTTCATGTCCGGGATGGCCTCGGGGCTCTGGGCTACCGGGACGATGGTGACGTTCAGCCCGGCCTGCTGGAAGTAGCCGTTCTGCTTGGCCAGGTACAGGCCGGCGCTGTCCACCACGGGCAGCGCGCCCACCGTGATGTTGGTCCGCTCCAGGTGGGCGGAGGCGGTGGTGGCGTTGTTGCTCGAACCCGAACTGGTGCACGCGGCGAGCAGTGCCACGGCGAGACCACCGGTGGCGGCCAGGGACAGCCGCCTGGCACGGGTGAAACTCATGGTGCTCCTTGCCCTCGGGACCGCCGAACCGGAAACCCAAACAGTCGACACTGTCGCAAACAGGCACATCTTTATGCAGCCAGTTGCTAACCGTATCAGTGCGGCAAGAGGCCGGAGGGCAATTCGCCCAGCATCGGTCATTCCGGCGTCACTCCAGGTCAGCAGGGTCGTACCGGCCTCGTGGGCTGGTCGCCCGGGCCGGTCAGCGGGCGGTCTGCCGGCCGTTTGGGTCCACGGCGAGGTTCCGGCCGGTGCGGCCCGGCCTTGCCGGCGTTGCCGGGCGCCCGGTTGCGCCCGGCGCGACGTTGCCGGGACCTGCTGCCGATAGCGCTTGCCGGTAGCGGCGGCCGGGCCGCGGCCGGTAATCCTGGTGCTGGCGTTACCGCGTGATGAGTGGCGAGTGCGGGATAGGTAAATTTCGGCCGCTAGTCCTCGATAGCGCGTTAATTATGGCCGCGAGTGTGCTATTTGCGGTCAGGTCCCGATGCGGTCATCACTAACACCAGCCGTTGTCACGTTCCTGTTGCGTGCACTAATGGCCGCGACCGCTGGCGTACCCGTCAAGCTTCGCGCGTTATTCACGCTCCGCCGGCCGGGTGGCCGCCGTTCGCCACAGTCTGTATTCACTGTCACGCAATAAGTGACAGTGGGCCCCGCGCTCCCGCCGCTGGCCGCGACGTTAATGACGTCCAGCCTCACGATGTCGCTCTTTGCTTTCTGCCGATAACAGAAAGTGAATTTCACGCACCGTCACTCTTTCGGCAGAGATGTGTAGCCGATCGAGTAACCCCAGGTCAGTGGGGTGATAACAGATTGTTACCGTGAGTCGCGGACCGGCAGCAAAGTATAACGATGCTGGTCACTGCGGTCTCCGCGGCAGAAGAGCGGCCGGGACTGAGGTCTGCCGACGCCATCTGTCGCAACCTTGGACAAAATTACTGGCGAATACGCCATGAGTGGTCGCGGGAAGATGATTATATGTCCTTACCCGTTTTGCGACTCCGACGTCAGAGTTGCCTCGGTCGTCCGGAAGTCGCCGGCGCTGCCCTGATCAGCGTCACGGTGAACGTTGCTCGGGAAAGTTGCTCGGGAAAGAAGGGGTGCGATGTTGCGCGGCTTCTGCAGCGGAGGCCCCGAGGCTGTACTCGAGACCCCTGTTGGTGCGAGGTGCGAGGGCTGTGCGTAGAAGACCGGTAACCGGCGAGCGCGATGGCGGCGAGGGACCCGTGACCAACGGGACCCACGTGGCCGCTGGCGCTGCCACCGCGGGGGATGGCAACGGGGGTACGGCCACGTTGACCGTGCCCGGCGGTCCTACCGGTGCACCCGTCGCTGGTGACCCGGCCGACGCCCCCCGTCCGGCCCCGGCCCGTTCGGGCTCGCGCCTGGCCCTGAGCAACTGGCGTGTCCGGTGGCGCATCCTGGCCCTGATCGTGGTCCCGACCCTGGCCGCGGTGATCCTCGGTGGCCTGCGGATCAGTTCCGGGGTGAACAGCGCGCTGGCTGACAAGCGCACCCAGCAGCTGGCCCAGCTCAACGCCGACGTGGTCAGCCTGACCCAGAACATGGAAGACGAGCGGGACCTCACCGCCGGCTACATCGCCAACAACCAGCCGCTCGGCACCAGCCCGCTGCACATCGCGCTCACCAGGCAGCAGACCGCCACCGACGAGGCCGAGCAGCAGGTGTCGGCCGCGGCCTCCGACATCGGCAACGGTTACTCGCAGGCCGTCCGGGACGCCCTGACCCAGGTCAAGGCGGTGATCAGCGCGCTGCCGCAGCTGCGCAGCGCCGCCGCCCCGACCGCGGGCAATGGCAAGGCCCCGGCCCAGGCGATGATCACCGACTACACCAACGCGATCAACACCCTGCTGACCTTCACCAGCCTCTCGGCCAGCGGCACCAGCGACACCACGCTGTCCCGGAACGTCATCATTCTCACCGCGCTGGCCCGGGCCACCGACGAGGCCTCCCAGCAGCGCGCCACGCTGTACGCGGCTCTGATCGCCAAGCACTTCCCGCCCCAGGGCCTGAACGACCTGGTCAGCATGGGCGCCGCGCAAGCCGCCGACCAGCAGGACTTCACCAGCTCGGCCTCCCTGGCCCAGCAGCAGCTGTTCCAGAACACGGTGAGCGGCACCGGTGTCGACCAGGCCGCGTTCCAGGTCCAGCGGGCCGAGAACACCAGCACCAACGGATCGGTCAGCATCGGCATCGCCAACTCCAACGCCGCGGCCCAGTCCTGGTTCGGCAACGAGACGTTCACCATTCAGCAGATGCGCAAGGTCGAGTCCAACCTGATCAGCGGGATCATCAGCCGGGCCTCGTCGCTGCAGACCTCGGCCACTCGGTCGGCCGTCATCATCAGCATCATCACGCTGATCCTGCTGATCCTGGTCCTGCTGGTCACCACGCTGGTGGCCCGGTCCATGATCCGGCCGCTGCGCCGCCTGCGGGAGGACGCGCTCGACATCGCCGGTACCCGGCTGCCCGACATGGTCCGGCGCCTCAGCGAGACCGAGGGCTCGGACGAGAGCGTCGAGATCGAGCCGATCGCGGTGTCCTCCACCGACGAGATCGGTGAAGTCGCGCGGGCCTTCGACCAGGTCCACCGGGAGGCGGTCCGGCTGGCCGCCGACGAAGCCATGCTGCGCGGCAACCTGAACGCGATGTTCGTCAACCTGTCCCGCCGCAGCCAGTCCCTGATCGAGCGGCAGATCTCGCTGATCGACTCCCTGGAGCAGGGCGAGCAGGACTCGGGCCGGCTGAGCAGCCTGTTCCGGCTGGACCACCTGGCCACCCGTATGCGCCGCAACTCGGAGAACCTCCTGGTCCTGGCGGGCCACGAGGCCTCCCGGCGCTGGAGCCAGCCGGTTCCGCTGGTGGACGTGCTGCGCGCGGCCATCTCCGAGATCGAGCAGTACGAGCGGGTCGTGCTCAACGTCCAGCCCGGGATCTCCGTGGTCGGCCAGGCCGTCAACGACGTGGTCCACCTCGTGGCCGAGCTGGTCGAGAACGCGACCACGTTCTCGCCCGAGGACACCCAGGTGTACGTGTCCGGCCAGCCGCTGACCACCGGCGGCGTCCTGCTCGACGTCACCGACGGCGGGGTCGGCATCTCCGACCAGGAGATGGGGCACGCCAACTGGCGGCTGGACAACCCGCCCGTGGTCGACGTCGGTGTGTCCCGGCGCATGGGCCTGTTCGTGGTCGGCCGCCTGGCCGCCCGGCACGGGGTCAGGGTCCGGCTGCGGCACGCGTCCTCGGGCGGCTTGACCGCCCTGGTCTGGCTGCCGGACACCGTGGCCCAGCAGGAAGGCGCGCCGCTCGGCCGGCTGCGGCCGTTCGGGGTCGAGGACTACGGTCCCACTCCGTCGCTGTCCGCACCCACGGGCGGTGGCACGGCCACCGCCCTGCCCACGCGCCAGGCCGGTGCCCAGCTGCCCCAGCCGGGTGGTGTGCCCCAGCCGGGCGCCGCCCCCGGTGGTGCCGCCGCCCAGGCCGCCGCGGCCGCCCGCATCCCGCGCTTCTCGCCGCCGACGCCGAACCCGAGCCCGCAGCCGCGCCAGGGCAGCGGCCCGCAGCCGCTGCCGACCCGGCCCGCCAACGGGGCTGGTGCCGCCCGCGGGTTCAGCTCGCCCGGCGGCCCCGGCGCTCAGCCCCCGCAGCCTTCCTCCGCGCAGTCGGGCGCGGGCACCGGTGGTTTCTCGGCCCAGCCCGGGTCCGGCGGGCCCGGTACCGGCAGCTTCGGCGGCTTCACCCAGCCCGGTGCGGGGTCCGGTGGCTTCGGCAACAGCGGGACCGGCCCGCTGCCGGCCGTCCCGCCCGCCCCCTCGGCCCCGGCCAACGGCAGCAACGGGACCAACGGCGAGGTCCGCGTGCCGGCCCCGCCGGAGAACGGTCACGAGCAGCGGCTGCCGATCTTCGACTCCCTCGAGTCCGACTGGTTCCGGCGCGGTGACTCCACCCAGGCGGCCACGCCGTCGGCGGCGGGCGGGACCGGTGCCCCCTCGGCGCAGGCGGCCCAGCCCGAGTGGCGTTCGCCCGCCGACGAGGGCTGGCGGGCGGCCGAATCCGTGGCCGCGCCCACGACCGGCACCACCACCTCCGCCGGTCTTCCGCGGCGGGTGCCGCGAGCAAACCTTGTGCCCGGATCGGTGGGAGAACCCTCGGCCGCGGCGGCGAGCGAGAATGCCAGCGCGGCCCCCGCGCGCTCGGCCGACGAAGTCCGTAACAGGCTGGCCAGTTTCCAGCGGGGCGTGCGCGAGGCGCGTGCGGCCGCACCTAAGACCGAGGAGCCATAGGACGGATGAGATCCCCGCATGAACGGCATATCGTGCTAGAGAGAAAGAGACCGCAGGCTAAAGCCCGGGAACCCGGGCGGCAAGGAGGGGACCAGTGAGCACGCCGGGTCGACCGACGCAGGACCTGGGCTGGCTGATCACCAACTTCGTCGAGCGGGTCCCTGACGTCGCCCACGCGGTCGTGGTGTCGTCGGACGGCCTGCCGCTCGCCTTCTCGGCGGGTTTCCCGCAGGAACGGGCCGATCAGCTCGCCGCCGTCACCTCCGGCTTGACCAGCCTGACCCAGGGCGCCTCGCGTGTCTTCGAGGGCGGGGCGGTCGTTCAGACCGTGGTCGAGATGCAGCGCGGGGTGCTGGTCATCATGGCCATCAGCAACGGCTCCAGCCTCGCGGTCCTGGCCGCGTCAACGTGTGACCTGGGGCTGGTGGCCTACGAGATGACGCTGCTGGTCGAGCGGGCGGGCCGCGTGCTCACGCCGGCCACCCGAGGCATGATGCAGGCTTCCATCCCAGGGGACGGCAGACGATGACCGGAGGATACGGTGGCGGGCCCGCCGCGTGGTGACGACCGCCCGCTGCCACCCGGCGCCGGACGGACGTGGGACAACCGGTCAGGACCGTGGGATGAGCGGTCCGGTAACTGGAATCGTGGCTCGAACGCGTGGGAAGGCGGGCGGCCCGCTAGCGGGTCGTGGGACAGCAATGCCCAGTCCCGTCGGGGTGGGGGACAGCGTTCGGGTGAAGAAGAAGCCGTAGGCCGCCTGGTCCGGCCGTACACGGTCACCGGCGGCCGCACGCAGCCGCGCTATCAGCTTCAGGTTGAAGCCTTGGTGACCGCGACGGTGTACGAGCCGCGCGACTTGTCCGTGCTCGCGCCTGAATGCCAGGCCATCCTGCAATTCTGCCGGGACTGGCGATCTGTGGCGGAAATCTCCGCTGTCCTGCGGCTGCCGCTCGGCGTGGCTAGGATTCTCATCGCGGATATGGGGGCCGATGGCCTCGTACGCATCCACCAGCGGGAGGATGCCGAGGGCCGGCCGGATCTCAATCTGCTCGAAAGGGTGCTTAGTGGACTCCGTAAGATCTAACGTCGGCGCGCCGCAGGGCGCCGCTTCCGCCATGACCTCCGTGAAGATCGTGGTCGCGGGCGGGTTTGGCGTTGGCAAAACCACCTTCGTCGGCTCAGTCTCGGAGATCACGCCGCTGACCACCGAAGCCATGATGACGGTGGCCAGCACCGACGTGGACGACCTGTCCCACGTGCCGGACAAGAGCACCACCACCGTGGCCATGGACTTCGGCCGGATCACCCTTGAGCAGGACCTGATCCTCTACCTGTTCGGGACGCCCGGCCAGCACCGGTTCTGGTTCATGTGGGACGACCTCATCCAGGGCGCCATCGGCGCGGTGGTGCTGGTCGACACCCGGCGGCTGGCCGACTCGTTCCCGGCGGTGGACTACTTCGAGGCGTCCGGCCTGCCCTTCGTGATCGGCATCAACGGCTTCTACGGCCAGTTCCCGCACCGCTCCAAGGACGTGAGCGAAGCGCTGGCCATTTCGCCCGACGTGCCGGTCATCCCGTGTGACGCCCGCAACCGGGAGTCGACCAAGGCCACCCTGGTCACACTGGTCGAGCACGCGATGACCGTGCAGGCCGCCGGCCGCTACTGAGTCCGTCACCCGGGCCGCGCCCACCTCGTTGCAGGAGGACTGCCCCCCATGGGGGATCGTTACTACAGCACGTCTACGGCCTTTCTCGAAGCGCTGGCGGAAGCCGGCGTCCGCTACATGTTCACCAACCTGGGCAGCGACCATCCAGGCCTGATCGAGGCGCTGGCCCAGGCCCGGGTGGAAGGCCGGCGGGCCGACCTGCCCGAAATGATCATCTGTCCGCACGAGACGGTGGCCTTGAGCGCCGCCCACGCCTACGCCGCGATCACCCGCGAGCCCCAGGCGGTGCTGGTGCACGTGGACTCGGGCACCCAGAACCTGGGCGGGGCGGTCAACACCGCGTTCCGTGGCCGCGTGCCGGTGCTGATCTTCGCCGGGGGTGCCCCGTTCACCCTCGAAGGGGAGCTGCCCGGCAGCCGGAACGAGTTCATCCACTGGGTCCAGGACGTGCACGACCAGCGCGGAATCCTGCGCAACTACGTCAAGTACGACAACGAGATCCGCACCGGCCGCAACGTCAAGCAGCTGGTGCACCGGGCGCTGCAGCTTTCGGCCTCCGAGCCGGCCGGGCCGGTCTACCTGGTCGGCCCGCGTGAGGTCATGGAGGAACAGCTCGAGCCGTACACCGTCGACGCGGCCAGCTACCGGCCGGTCGAGCCGGCCGCGCTCAGCGCCGACGTCGCCGCCGAGATCGGCCAGGCGCTGGCCCGGGCCCGCCGCCCGCTGATCGTCACCGGCTACCTGGGCCGTCACCCCGAGGCGGTGTCCGAGCTCGAAGCCCTGTGCGACCTGCTGGCCATCCCGGTCATCGAGTCGGCCCCGCACTACATGAACTTCCCGGCCAGCCACCCCATGCACAACGGCTACCAGTGGACGACCAAGGACCAGAACCCGCTGCTGGCCGAGGCCGACGTGGTCCTGGCCATCGACTGCGACGTGCCCTGGATCCAGGTGACCAGCAAGCCCGCGGCCGACGCCGAGATCTACTGCGTGGACATCGACCCGCTCAAGTCCGGGATGGCCATGTGGCACATCCCGGCCCGGCGGTTCGCCGCCGCTGACTCCCGGCTGGCCCTGCCCCAGATCACCGCCTACGTGCGGGACCACCAGCTGGTCGACGAGGCTCTGGTCAGTGAGCGGCGCGCCGACGTCACGGCCCGCCACGACATGCTGCGGGCCGAGCGGGATCAGCGCGAGGTCCCGGACCATGGCGTGATCACCCCCCAGTACCTGGCCGCCTGCGTCCGTGACGCCCTGGCCGACGACGACCCGCTGTTCCTGTCCGAGGCCATCACCAACTACGAGATCGTCGCCGAGCACCTGCGGGTCAGCCGTCCCGGTGGCCTGTTCGGCAGCGGCGGCGGGTCCCTGGGCTGGGCCGGCGGGGGAGCGGTCGGGGCCAAGCTGGCCGCCCCCGACCGCACCGTGGTCTGCCTGGTCGGTGACGGCAGCTACCTGTTCGGCGTCCCGTCCTCGGCGCAGTGGGTGGCCCGGAAGTATCACACGCCCGCGCTCACGGTCATCTTCAACAACCGGGGCTGGCGGGCGCCGAAGTTCTCCGCCCTGGCCGTCCACCCCAAGGGTGCCGCCGCCGAGAACGACGACTTCAACGTGAGCTTCGAGCCCGCCCCCGACTACCCGGCCATCGCCGAAGCCGCGGGCGGGGCCTACGCCGCCAACGTCTCCGACCCGGCCGAACTGCCCCGCGTCCTGCGCGAGGCCCTGGCCGAGGTGCACGGGGGCCGGTCTGCCGTCGTAGCCGCCTACCTCCCGGGCGTCTGAGATAGTGTTTCCGGGTTCGGGGCGGTAGCTCAGCCGGTCAGAGCAGCGGACTCATAATCCGTCGGTCGTGGGTTCGAGCCCCACCCGCCCCACCATCAGTTCGCGCCCCGCCTGGATGCCCGCTTGGCCTGAAGTCAGGCGCGGGGCATGAGGAGGTCGACCTCTTTGCTGGCGACCGGGACGAAGGCGAAGCGGGCGACGATGAACCACAAGGCGAGCAGGCCGATGGCGGGGAGCTGGGAGAACAGCGAGGCCTTGAGTACGGCGTGCTCGGGCTGGCTGTAAACGGTGACGACGCGCAGGACCGCTTCGGTCAGCAGCACGATACCGAGGCTGACGGTCATGCCCCGTTCGGCGGTGCGGAACCGGGCCGACGCGGACCAGGCCCGGTCAAAGGCGTCGGCACGGACCGGGTCCCCGCCCGCCGCTATCGGCCGGGTGATCTGCATCATGAACGGCTTCCCGCGCAGCGTGGTGAACATGTAGATGCCGGCGATCGCGGTGTAAACGGCCGGCCGGGCCAGGACGAACCTCGGATCTGAGGAGACGAGGGTGATGACCACGCTGATCGCGAGCTCGGCCAGCACCAGGATCGCGAAGCTGTCCAGCTGGCGGTGGTCGGCCCGGAGCAGCAGCGCGCTTGAGATCGCAATAACCACCGTGCCGGCCACGATCGACGCGGTGGTGCCCGCGCCCGCCGCCGTCATGATGACGGTCACCGCGCACGCGGCGGCCGCGCCCGCCGCGGCCAGAGCGATCCGGGTTTTCTGATTCGCCGGCCGGCTCTGGTCGGTGCCGCTGATCGACTGGCCGGTGGTGGCCTTGGCGGCCATGACGAAGCCGCCGAGGGTGAGGCGGATCGCGACGGCCAGGTGGGTGGGCGCGAGCAGCACGTAGACCAGAGTGGGCAGGACCAGGTCGATGGCCAGGTCGGCCAGGCTCGCGGCGACCACCCTCAGCTTGGAGACGCCAGGCTTGGGTGGCCCGGTCACGGTACTCATGCCTTGCTACGGTGCCTGCGGCGGTACTGGATGACCTGGGAGATGACGAACGCGGTGATCAGGGCCAGGCCGATGATCACACCTTCGAGCGCCTTGACGTCCATGGCTATGCTGCCTCCGCGGTGAGCTGGTGATGCCATCCTGGCCAGCACGCCGCTGACCGGGCAGGCGCAGAACGCTGGTTTCCGCTAGGACAAATGTCCTGTCCCGAGCCCTTTCGCTGGTATGCCTGGCATGGGCTGTGCACTATGTGAATGTGCTGACGGGGTCCTGGCTGATGAGGGTGGAGTCTGCGCAGCCTGGCGGCGGTCTGGTCCAGGCCTGCGCCGTGTTGCTGATCTTTCCGGCCATCGGCTCGTTCGCCCACCACGGCCGTCCCTGGTCCGCCGTTCCGGTCGCGCTGGCGATGGCGGCCGTGCACGTCGCCCTGCTGGTTCCGGCCGAGCCGCTGACCTTGATGAGGCCGCGTGGCGTGACGCTGCCGGCCGGCGTGCTCGGCATCGGATTGGTCGCCGGGCTGAGCATCTGGCTGTCCCGGGAGTACAGCGTGGCGTGGTCGGTCGGCATGCTGCTGGCGGCCGGGGAGTGCTGCTACGTTTTCGCCGTGACGCGGCAGATGATGGCCGGCGTCGCCGTGCTCACCGTGCTCGCCGGGTTCACGATCCCCCAGACGGCGGTCGGCTCGGCGGTCATCGTGCTGGTGGCCGGAACCATTGCCGTGCTCCGCCGCCGGCTGCTGGTCACGATCGATGAGCTGAACGTCGCCCGGACCGAGCTGGCCGACTACGCGGTCATCAAGGAACGGCAGCGATTTTCCCGCGACCTGCACGACCTGCTCGGGCATTCACTGTCCACGATCGTGGTGACGGCGGAACTCGCCGCGCGCAGCCTGCGATCAGACTCGGCCGCCGCCGAACAGGCTTTCATCGACATCGAGACGATCGGGCGGACCGCACTCAGCGAAGTACGCTCGGCGGTCACCGGCTACCGGACGATGAGTCTCCGCGACCAGCTCCGGGCCGGCCGCGAGGCGCTGCGCGCGGCCGGCATCGAGGTCAGCGTGAACGCCCGCGAGCGGTGCTGGAGCGATGATGTTGATCAGGTGCTGAGCTGGACTGTCCGCGAATCGATCACCAACATCCTGCGGCACAGCCACGCCCGCAAGGTGCTGATCGCCCTCACCGTGGGCCCCGCCCGCGTGTGCCTGGTGGTCAGCGACGACGGCGATGCCGGCGAAACCGGCCTGCTCCGCGCGGAGGGCGGATTGCGGACCCTGCGCGAACGGATAGCGGCCTGCCAGGGGACCGTGGAGGCTGCGGTCGGGTCCGAGGGTGGCCTGCAGCTCTCGGTGAGCCTGCCGCTCACCGAGGCGCAGGCATGATCAGGCTGCTGCTGGCCGAGGACCAGCTTCTGCTCCGGACCGCCCTGGCATCGCTGCTGGCCATGGAAGGCGATATCGAGGTGGCCGGCCAGGCCGGAGACGGCGTGACCGCCCTGCGCCTGCTGCGCGAACTCCGGCCTCATATCGCGCTGCTGGACATTGACATGCCGAGTCTGTCCGGGCTCGACGTGCTGAAAGCATGTACCGCGGAACGGCTGCCGACCCGGATCATGATCCTCACCACCTACGGCCGTCCCGGCTACGTCCGCGAGGCCATCGACGCCGGTGCGCGCGGGTTCATGATCAAGGATCGCCCGGTGCCCGAACTGGCCGACGCCCTCCGCCGGGTCCTCGCCGGTGAGATGGTTATCGACCCCAACCTCGCGGTTAGCGCCCTCGGAATTGCGGCCAACCCGCTCAGCGAGCGGGAGCGCGCGGTCCTGCGGGCCAGCGCGGGCGGCCTCACGATCAGGGCCATCGCCGACGAGCTCTACCTGTCGGCCAGCACCGTGCGGAACTACCTCTCGCAGGCCATCCAGAAGACCGGCGCGCGGACCCGGGCCGAGGCCTACGCCACCGCCCTGAACAACGGCTGGATCTGACAGCTCGGCCGGGACGCGACCGATGCCACGACCCGATGCCGCCGCCCGCGCCGGCCGCGCGCTAATCTCACCGGCATGCCCAGCATCCCCGAGTCCCACCGGGACCTGCTCGACGCTCAGTTCGCCACCCTGGCCACGATCGGCCCGGACGGCCGCCCGCAGCTGTCCGAAGTCTGGTTCCTGGCCGAAGACGGCGAGGTGAAGTTCTCGCTCAACACCGCCCGCCAGAAGACCAGGAACCTCCAGCGCCGCCCCGCGGCCACGGCCTTCCTCCTGGACCTGGCCAACCCCTACCGCTATCTGGAGATCCGCGGCGACGCCGAGGTCGTCCCCGACGACGACTACGCCTTCGCCGACAAAGTGGGCGCCAAGTACGGCGCCGACCTGCGCGACCGCGACCAGCCCGGCGACACCCGGGTGACCGTCACGATCCACCCCACCCGCGTCAACGTCTGGCCCGCTGGCTAGCCGTAGCCGGGTGCCCGGCCTGGACCGTCAGTCGCGTTCCGGGTTGCGCAGGGCCTGCAGCGAATCTTCGAAGTCGCGGATCCGGGCCTGCAGCCGGTTCGCGGCCGACGGGTCGGCGGCCTGGGAGGCCGACTGCACCTGGGCCAGCGTGTTGAGCACGTCGTCGACCCGGGCCCGGTCATAGGTGGTCGGAGCCAGCTCCCGCAGCGACTGCAGGGCCCGGGTCAGGTCTTCGGCCCGGCGCTGGACGTCGCCCCAGCGGGCCCCGGCCGACGGGTCGCGGTACTGGCTGGCCTGGCTGGCCCCCTGCACCGACTGGGTCAGGGACGTCCCGCGGGCGTAGGCGTCGGCGGCCCGGGTCCGCCAGGCCCGCCGCCGGTCGGCCCGGCCCCGGCCGACCTGGCTGATCGCCACGATCAGCGCGATGGCCGCGATCACGGCCAGGGCGATCCAGAGCCACACCAGGGAGAACGGTCCCGAGGAGCCCGAGGATCCGGTCGGTGACGGCGTGGCCGACGTCGATGACGGCGAGGCGCTGGCCGCCGCGCTGGACGGGGGAGCGGGAGCACTGGAGGTCGGCGCCGCCGTGGTCGGGGCCGCGGTCGGTGACGGGCTGCCCGGCGCCTGGCTGTCGGTGGCCGCCGGGACCGCCACGACCCCCGGCCGCGCCCCCCCGGCGTCGCTGGCCCGTGCGGACCCGGGCATCACCCCGGCCAGCACCCCAGCCGCGATCCCGGCCGTGGCCACCAGCACCGCGGCCAGCAGCACCATCCGCCGCATGAGCATCATCGTCATCGGTCCCCTCTCCCTCCGGAAGGCTCTGCCCACACGGCCGTCCCGTCAAGCTCCGCCACGCAACTCAGGCCCACGACCGCCGGCCGGCACCTCGCGCTCCAGCGCGGCCTGATACCGCCCCGGCGTCGTCCCGGCCGCCCGGGCGAACGCCTCAATGAACGAACTCGGGTTGGACCACCCGCACTCGATCGCGGTGTCGGTGACGCTGGTCCCGGCGGCCAGCAGGACCAGCGCGTGATGGATCCGCAACTGGGTCCGCCACCGATGGAAACTCATGGCCAGCTCCTGGTCGAACAGCCGGCTGAGCGTCCGCGCGCTGGCCCCCGCCCGCCGTCCCAGCTCGGCCAGCGTGGCCGGGTTTCCCGGGTCTTCGCGCAGCAGCGCGGTTACCGCCCGCAGCCGGTCGTCGCCCGGTTCGGGCAGGTGCAGCGGCTGCTCGCTGGACTCGCGCAGCTGATCCAGGGTCACCCGCTCCAGCCGCCGCCGCGCCCCGTCCGCCCGCGCCCCGTCCGGGCCGGCCACGGCCGCCTCAGCCGAGGTCAGGGCCAGAATGAGCTCCCGCAGCAGCCCGGACACCGCCACCACCGCCGGCTGGGCCCCCGGCCCGCCGGCCACCCCGCGGGTCAGCTCAGCCGGGAACAGCAGGCCGCGGAAGTCTGTGGTCCCGTAGGCCCGGTGCTGATGCTCGGCCCCGGCCGGGATCCACACCGCCCGGTTCGGGGGCGCCATCCAGGTGCCCCGGCTGGTGGTCACCCCCAGCAGCCCGTGCGCCGGATAGACCAGCTGGGCCTGCTCATGGAAGTGCGGTTCGATCGCCTCCCCGGCCAGCAACCGGCGGCGGCTGGCCGGGGCGACCTGGCGAGGTTGGCGACTTTCCGGCATCAGCTGTCACAATACCGGTGGGCGGCCGTGGCCTCCGCCGGGCACGATGGCGTCCATGACCTCCAAGTCGGCCGCCACCTGGCTGCTCAGCGCGGGCCACGCGGTCGACGATCTGTACCAGGGCGCGGTCCCGGCCCTGATCCCGTTCTTCGTGGCCGCCCGGCACTGGGACTACGCGGCCGCCAGCGGGATCACCGTGGCCGCCACCGTGCTGTCCTCGGTCGTCCAGCCGCTGTTCGGCTTGCTGACCGACCACCGCCGGGCCCCCTGGCTGGTGCCGCTGGGCATGAGCGTGGCCGGGGCCGGCATCGGCCTGTCCGGGCTCAGCCACTCCTACTGGCTGACCTGGCTGGCCATCGCGCTGTCCGGGATCGGGGTCGCCGCCTACCACCCGGAGTCGGCCCGGCTGGCCCGGCTGGCCGCGCGCGGTTCGCACCTGGGCATGAGCCTGTTTTCCATGGGCGGCAACGTTGGCTTCGCCCTCGGCCCGGTCATCGTCGGGGTGGTGCTCGGCGCGCTGGGCGTCGCCGGCACCCTGCCCCTGGTCGTCCCCGCCCTGGCCTGCGGGCTGATCACGTTGCTGGCCCTGCGCCGTGCGCCCTGGGCCCGCCGTCCGGCCGCGGCCCGGGCCAGCGGCACGGCCGGGCCTGCCAGCGACTGGCCCGGGTTCGCCACCTTGACCGTGGTGGTGGTCGGCCGCTCGATCGTCACCTTCGGCCTGGGCACGTTCCTGGCCCTGCTGACCGAGCAGCGCCTGCACACCGGCACCGCGACCGGCGAGGCCGCGCTCATCACCTTCTACGGGGCCGGGGCCGTGGGCACTCTGCTCGGCGGCCGCCTGGCCGCCCGCTGGGGCCGGGTCCGCACCGTCCGCGTCTCCTACTTCCTGGCCGTCCCGGCCCTGGCCGGCATCTGGCTGCTGCCCGGCCCGGCCATGTTCGCGGGCATCGTGGCCAGCGCCCTGGCCCTCTACGTCCCGTTCTCGCTGCACGTCACCCTGGGCCAGGACTACCTGCCCGGCCGGGTCGGCACCGCCAGCGGCGTCACCCTCGGCCTGGCCGTCAGCCTCGGCGGCGTCGCCTCCCCGCTGATCGCCCTCATCGCCGACCACTCCACCCTGACCACCGCCGTCGCCGCCCTGACCGCGGTCCCCGCCCTCTGCGCCCTGGCCGGCCTCCGCCTCCACGAACCCCGCCTGAGCTAGCAGAAC
Organism: uncultured Actinomycetes bacterium; assembly: GCA_963828445.1. Taxonomy (GTDB): domain Bacteria; phylum Actinomycetota; class Actinomycetes; order Streptosporangiales; family Streptosporangiaceae; genus Bog-532. The sequence goes on along the minus strand of CAWHFP010000001.1, from coordinate 1,251,861 downwards.
GTCCGGGTCAGGCCGGGGCCCGCACCGCCCACAGCCCCCCGCTGGTGTCCCCGGCGTAGACCACGTTCCCGGCCACCGCCAGCGAGGTCTGCACCGACTTACCCGTCGCGTACTTCCACCGCGGCTTGCCGTCGGCGGCCCCCAACCCGTAGATGTCGCCGCTGGCGTCGGCCACGTACACCACCGAATTGCTGACCACCGGCGCCCCGACGACCTCGTTCCTGGTCCCGAACTTCCACCGCTGGCGTCCGTCCGCCACCCCGACCGCGTACACGTTTCCGTCGCTGCTGCCCGCGTAGACCACGCCGCCGGTCACCACCGGGCCGCCGTGGACCGCGTTGCTGGTCGGGAACTTCCAGCTCGGGGCGCCGCCGGCCGCCTGCAGCGCGTACACGTTGCCGTCGCTGGCCCCGGTGAACAGGCCACCGTCACCCACCGCGAGCTCGGCGGCGAACAGGTCTCCGCCGGTCTGGCCTTCGCCGGCCTGGCCCACGGTCTTCTGCCACACCTGGTGCCCGGACCGGATCGCGTACACGTGGTTGTCGTTGTCGGCCGCGTACACGGTCCCGCCCGCCGCCGCCAGCCCGGTGTTGATCGTGTTGCTGGTGGGAAAGTGCCAGGCCACACTGGCGTCGGATGGTTGCAGCGCGTACACCGTCTGACCCCCGGCCGCGTAGACCATCCCGCCGGCCACGATGAACCCGTACACGGTGCCGCCGAACGGCGCGTACTTCCACCGCAGGCTGCCGGTGGTGCTGAACGCGTACAGGTTCCCGATGCCGCCCAGCACGTACACCGAGCCGCCCGCCAGCACCGGGCCGGCCGTGACCCCGCCCACGTCGTAGTGCCAGCGCGGGCGGCCGGTGACGGCGTCCCGCGCGTAGAACAGGCCTTCGGTCGCGCCCGTGTAGACCACCGCGCCCGCCACGGCCGGGCTGGCCACCTTGCCCTGGCCCAGCGACATCCGCCACAGCTTGCTGGCCGGCCGGACCACCGGGGCCGCCGTGCCCGGCCCGGCCCTGGTCCCGGCCGGGCTGGGCGTGCCGGTACTCCCGGTCGGGGGCGCCGGGGCGGTTCCGCCGCCCTGGCCGAGTTCCCAGGCGCCGGCCCCGGCCCCGATCGCCACCAGCCCGGCCAGCGCCAGCAGCACCGGCCGCCGGGCCGGCCCTTGATTTGACCGCCCTTGGTCTGGCCGCCCTGAGGCTGGCCGTTCGGGCCCGGGCCGCTTCGGCGCCGCCGGACCCCGCCCCGCCGCCGCGGCCGGGAACGCGGTGACCGTATCAATTCCCGCCGTCGCCGGCTGCGCACCGCTCGATCGCTCATCCGTCGCGGGCGGCGATGATTTTGATCGAAGGTCGCTTCGGCCGGCTCCGGCCGCGGACGGGCTCGTCCCGGCCGCGGCCGCGACCTCGGCGGCGTGCGCGCGGACCAGTCCGTCCAGGGTCTCCGGCCAGAACGGCCCCAGCGGCCCGTCCCCGGCCGGGGTCCAGTGGGCGGCCACCGCCGCGGCCAGGTCGGCCAGGGACGGCCGGTCGGCGCTTTCCTTGGCCAGGCAGCGGCGGATCAGCTCGCGCGGGCCGGCCGGGACGCCGTCCAGCGCCGGGTCGCCGTGCACCACCCGGTACAAGATGGTGGCGGGCCGGTCGGTCCCGAACGGGGACCGGCCCGACGCGGTGTAGGCCAGCACGCTGCCGAGCGAGAACACGTCGCTGGCGGGCCCGGTGAACCGGTCTTCGGCCTGCTCCGGGGACATGAACGCGGGGGTGCCGACGATGTGGCCGGAGGCGGTGATCGCGGTGCCGTCCAGGGCCCGGGCGATGCCGAAGTCGATCAGCCGCGGCCCGTCCTCGGCCAGCAGCACGTTGGCCGGCTTGAGGTCCCGGTGGATGAGCCCGGCCGCGTGGACCGCACCCAGGGCCTCGATCAGCCCGGCCGCCAGCCGCCACAGCGACGGCTCCGGGAACGCCCCGCGCGTCTCGACCGCGGCCGCCAGCGACGGCCCGGCCACGAACGCCGTGGCCAGCCAGAGCGGGTCGCCGTCCAGCCCGGCCGCCACCACCGGGGCCGTGTAGGCCCCGCTGACCTGGCGGGCCGCCGCGACCTCACGCCGGAACCGGGACCGGAACGTCTCGTCGTGGGCCAGTTCGGGATGGATCACCTTGATCGCCACCGCGCGCCCCGCCGGCGAGGCGGCCAGGTAGACCCGGCCCATGCCGCCCGCCCCGAGCCGGGCGCGCAGCCGGAACGAACCCACGACGGGCGGATCGTCCGGTCTGAGGGGCTCCATCGCCGCTCCTATCGCGAGGCCCGGCGGTTCCAGGCGACGGCCGGGCGCCCCCAGGGTACGGCCGATCGCGGTCGCGAGATTGCCCTATTCCGTCAGCGTTTGCAGCGCTTCGGTCAGCACCTCCGGATGCCGCAGCCCGGCCCCGGGTCCCGGGCGCCAGGTACAGGCGACCCCGACCGCGGCGACCTGGCCCGTGCCGGCCAGCATCCGCAGCGTGCCGGCCAGCTGGGTCAGCTGGAGCCCGCCCGCCACCGGGAACTGCAGGCCGCCCACCTCGGCCGGGTCCAGCACGTCGAGATCGAGGTGGACGTACAGCGGCCCGCTGGGCAGCACCCCGGCCGTCAGCCGGGCCGCCTCCCAGCACTGGATGCGCGCCTGCTCCAGGTAGGCGACCTCGGGCGGGTCCAGGTCCCGGGCTCCGGCCAGCACGATCCGGTGCTCCGGGACCGGCCGGAGCCCGAGCCGGCCGGTCAGCAGTTCGGGCCGGTAGCCGGTCAGCATCCGCACCGGCAGCCCGCCCAGGTACCCGGACGCCGAGGTCTCCAGCGTCTGCACGTCCCCGTGCGCGTCGAACCACACCACGGCCGGGTTCAGGTCCGCCTGCTGCAACCCGGCCACCGTGCCCAGCGCGGTACTGCAGTCGCCCGACACCACCACCGGCACCTGGCGGGCCGAAACGGCCCGGGACACCGCCCGCGCGACCGCCCCGAACACCACCGCCAGCGAATCCCACACGTCGCCGTCCGGCGCCAGCGGCACCCGCACGGTCTCGTTGGCCGGGAGCGGCAACAGCGTCCCGGGCCGAGCCTCGTCCAGGTGGTACGGCGCCTCGATCACGTACATGCCAGCAGCGTAATCGGGGCCCTCGCCCCGGGGGAGGGACGACATGGGCGCTGTCGGCCTGCTGCTGCGGGCCCAGCTCCGCCAGCACGGGAGATCCTGGCTGGCCCTGGCCGTGCTGGCCGCCCTGGCCGGTGGCCTGGTGATGGCGGCCGCGGCCACCGCGCGGGCCACCGCCGCCGCGTTCCCGGCCTTCGTCACCAGGCACGGCTACGACGACATCGTCTACACCCTGCGGCCGCTCCCGCAGCTGGCCCGGATCCCGCAGGTCGCGCGGGTGACCCCGGTCCAGGCCCCGTTCGTGGTCGCGGTGAGCTGCGCCTCCTGCGGCGCCATCAACCGCCAGTCGCCCGACGTGTTCGGGATCGCGCCCCGCGACCTCGGCCGGACGGTCCAGCTGGTCGCCGGGCGGATGCCGGACCAGTCCGACCCCGGCCAGACGCTGGCCTCCACCACCTACGCCGACGACAGCGGGGTCCGGGTCGGCTCGGTGGTCCAGATCCTCACCCCGACCCGGGCCCAGATCAGGCAGGCCGAGACCCAGAACCATCCGCCCACCGCGGGCCAGCTGGCCCAGGTGCCGCGGCGCAGCGTGCGCGTGACCGGCCTGGTCGTCACCGAGAACGAGTTTCCGGCCGGGGGCGGAAGCCGCTACGACCTGTTCCCGCACCCGGGCCTACGTCAACGCGGTCAAAGCAGACACCGAGGTGCAGACGTTCTACTACATCAAGCTGCGGCATGGTGCCGCCGACCAGGCCGCCTTCGACTCCCGGCTCCGCCCGCTGCACAGCCTGGGCGCCGACGACCTGGACATCGACGCGGCCGCCGTGCAGCGGTCCATCACCCCGCAGGCGGTGGGCTGGTGGGTGCTGGCCGGGCTGATCGCGCTGGCCGGGCTGGCCGTGGTCGGGCAGGCGGCGGCCCGGCAGTTCAGCACCGATGCCGACGACCACGATGCCCTGTCCGCCATGGGGTTCCAGACCCGGCAGTTCGTGCTGTTCGGCCTGGCCCGGGCCTTGGTCATCGCGCTGGCGGCCGCGGCCGGGGCGGTGGCGCTGGCCGCGGCGCTGTCCCCGCTGACCCCGGTGGGGGAGGCGCGGCTGGCCGTGGCGCATCCGGGCTCGCTATCCGTGGACGGCCTGGTCACGCTGATCGGTGTGCCCGGCACGGTGGCCGCCCTGCTGCTGCTGTCGCTCTGGCCCGCGATCCGCCACGCCCGGGCGGCCCGCCCGGTGCCGCTGCCGCCGCCAGCCGGCCTGGCCCGCTCGGTGATCCGCACGGTGGCCGCGACCGGGGCGCCTCCCAGCGTGCTGGTCGGCGTCCGGTACGCGCTCGAACGCGGCCGGGGCCGGTCCCCGGTCCCGGTCGGGACCGCCCTGCTCGGCACGGTCCTGGCCGTGACGGCGCTGTCGGCGACCACCGTGTTCGGGGCCAGCCTGACCCGGCTCATCAACTCGCCCGCCCTGTACGGGGCCCCCTACCAAGCGGTCTTCACCAACGAGGGCAGCCCCAACGGGGCCGGGGCCGTCACGGCGATCCAGAACCGCCTGCGGCGGGATCCGGCCATTGACCGGGTCACCCTGGCCTCGGTGGTGGAGCTCAACATCAACGGGCGTCACGTGCCGGGCCGGCTGCCCCGCGACGACCAGGACATCGCGCTGGGCGCGGCCACCCAGCGCGGGCTGGGAGCCGCCGCCGGTGACACGGTGCGGGTCACCGTGGACGACCCGGTGACCGGGGCCGCGCGGACGACCCGGTTCCGGGTCAGCGGCCGCGCCTCGTTCGCGCCCAGCTTCGGCACGGGCGGATTCGGCAACGGCGCCGCCCTGACCGTGGGGGGCCTGGTCCGCGCCCAGTGCCCGGCCGGCGCGCCCGGGCCGGCCACGTGCGTGCGCCAGGCGCAGCAGGGCCTGCTCTACTCGGTGCTGGTGCACGCCGTGCCCGGGCCGGCCGGGGCGGCCGCCCTCACCCGGTACACCAGCCGCTACGGCGAGTACCTGGCCGGCCCGGAGCAGCCGACCGAACTGGTCAACTTCGGCCAGTCGGTCAGCTTCCCGCTGCTGTTCGGCGTGGCCCTGTCCCTGTTCGGCGCGGCCACCCTGATACACCTGCTGCTGGTCAGCGTGCACCGCCGCCGGGCCGAGACCGGCCTGCTCAAGGTGCTCGGCTTCGTCCGCCGCCAGGTCGCCGAGGTGGTCGGCTGGCAGGCCACCACCGTGGTCCTGGCCGGTGTGGTGGCCGGCGTCCCGCTCGGCATCGCCGCGGGCAAGGCGGCCTGGCGCCTGTTCGCGGTCGACTTCGGCGTGGTCCCGGTCTCGGTCGTCCAGCCCGGCCCCCTGATCCTGCTGGCCGCCGCCGTCCTCCTGGTCACCGTCCTGCTGGCCGTGCCCCCCGCCCTCCTGGCCGCCCGATCCCGCCCCGCCACCCTCCTCCGCACCGAGTAACCCACCTCCCCACCGGCCACCCGTCCCAGCCCCGCCGCCCCGTCCCGGCCCCGCCGCCCCGCCGCCCCGGCCCCCGGCTCCCGCCCAGCCTGATAACAGCAAGAAGCGCTCCGCGCCGAACCCCGGGCCATCCGCCTCCCGGCCCGGGCGTCCCGCTGCCCCGGCCGCCTCGCTGCCGGTGCGATGTCGACATTGCACCCCCTGAGGCGGCGGGCGCTAGGGGACGGCGACGGCGGGTTCGTCGGCGGGCTGGGGCTCGATGCGGCCGTCGCGCATGCGGACGACGCGGCCGGCGGCCGAGGCCACTTCCGGGTCGTGGGTGACCATGACGATGGTCTGGCCGCCGCGGTGCAGGCGGCGCAGCAACTCGATGACCTCGGCGCCGCCCTGGGAGTCGAGGGCGCCGGTGGGCTCGTCGGCCAGCAGCAGGGTCGGCTCGTTGGCCAGCGCCCGCGCGATGGCCAGCCGCTGGCGCTGACCGCCCGACAGCACCCCGGGCACGGCGGTGGCCTTGTCGCCGATGCCGAGCAGGTCGAGCAGGTCCCGGGCCCGGGTCTCGGCCATCTTGCGCTTGCGGCCGGCGATGACCGCGGGCAGGGCCACGTTCTCCAGGACGGTCATGCCTTCCAGCAGGTTGAAGAACTGGAACACCAGCCCGATGTGGCGACGCCGCAGCCGGGCCAGGTCGTCCTCGCTGCGCCCGGTCACCTCCTCGTCGGCCACCCAGATCTGCCCCTCATCCGGCCGGTCCAGCCCGGCCACCAGGTTCAGCAGCGTCGACTTGCCGCAGCCGGACGGGCCCATCAGCGCGATGAAGTCGTTCTGGCCCACGGCCAGGTCGACTCCGCGCAGCGCCCGCACGGGCGCGTTCTCGGCCTCGAACGTCTTGCGCACCGCCTGGACGGTCAGCGCCGCCCCCGGCCGAGCCGCCACCTCGGTGGCCGCTCCCAGGTCAGAAACACTCATCCCACTCCCACCCCTCCACTGGGCCCATCGGGAACAATCTTGTACGCGACCACCGGGGCCTCGCGCCCCTTCACGTACTGGGCGCCGAGCGCGGTGGTCTGCACCGGCACGGTCAGCGCCTGCATGGTGGCGTCGGAGATCACCGTCTCGCCCTTGGCCGCCAGCTGCTGCAGGCGCTGGGACAGGTTCACGGTGTCGCCGACCAGCGTGTATTCGAGCCGCTCGGCCGATCCGAGCAGGGCCGCCGCGGTCTCTCCGGTGGACAGGCCCAGCCCCAGCCCGAACTCGGGCAGGCCGCTGGACGCCCAGGAGCTGTTGATCTCGGCCTGCAGGGCGTGCATGGCCGCGGCCGCCACCACCGCCCGGTCGGCGTGGTCGGGCTGCGGGAACGGGGCGCCGAACACGGCCATGACCGCGTCGCCGACGAACTGCATGACCGTCCCCCCTTCGCCCAGGATGGCCCGGTTCATCGCGGCCCGGTGCGTGTTGAGCTGGCCGGCCAGCTGGCTCGGGTCCGCCCGTTCCGCGATGGTCGAATAGGACCTAATGTCGCTCATCAGGACCGTGACCACCAGTCTTTCGGTCTCTCCGATGTCCCGATGTTCCTGCCGGAGCTTGTCGGCCAGGCCGCTGGGGAGCAGCCGGGACAGGGTTTCCCCCTGCTCCTCCCGGTCCACGATGGCCTGGTGCAGCAGCCGCAACCGCTGGAGCGCGTCCTGGTTACCGGCTGACACGCCCTCGGCCAGCCGCACGAACAGCGCCGACACCTCGTCGTCGACCGCCTCGGGCGGCACGTGCCGGGCGGCGGCGATGGCCTTGACCGGCTTGCCCTCGGCGACCAGGCTCAGCAGTTCCTCCTCGGCGGGCCGCAGCGTGCCCGGCGCGGCCACCGGGTTGACCAGGGCGGCCACGATGTCGGGGTCCAGCGCGGTGCCGCCGGTGGCCACCGCGCGGATCGCGTCGGCCAGCTGGGTGCCCCCGGCCACGTGGTCCTTGAGCAGATAGCCGTAGCCCGCCGACCCCTCGGCCAGCAGCGAGACCGCGTACTCCGGGTCCTCGTACTGGGACAGCACCACGATGCCGGTGCCGGGGTGCCGCTTGCGCACTTCCTTGGCCGCGTCGATGCCCTCCCGCTGGAACGACGGCGGCATGCGGATGTCGGTCACCAGCACCTGAGGCCGGGTCTCGGACACCCCGCTCACCACGCCGTCGAAGTCACCGGCCACCCCCAGGACCTGCAGGTCCTGCTGTCGTTCGATGAGGGCGCGCACGCCTTCCCGCACGATCAGGTTGTCGTCCGCCAGGAAGACCCCGATCGTGGGCGCTGATCCGCTGCCGTGCTCCACATACCCAGTTGTCGCATACCAGGTCAGAGCCGGGCCAGTGGGCAGCCACGCCGGCCGCGGATGGTGCTACCACCCCGGGAAACGGCAGGTAGCACGCTGGCCAGCGGCCCGCGCCGTCCGCGAGCATGGAGGCCATGCGTGTTCACTTGTGCGGGGTCCGCGGGTCGACCCCGGCTCCGGGGGCCGAGTTCGTCCGCTACGGCGGTCAGACCTCCTGTGTGGCCGTGGCCCACGACGGGGCTCCCGCTCCGGTTCTGGTCCTGGACGCCGGCACCGGAGTGCGCGCGGTGACTGGCTTGCTCGGGGGACAGGCCTTCGACGGATCGATCTTTCTCACCCACCTGCACTGGGATCACGTGCACGGCCTGCCGTTCTTCCGCGGCGGTGACCGCGAGGACGCGCGGGTGAGCCTGTTCCTGCCCGAACCGGAGGACGGGGCCGACGCCGAGGCCGTGCTGGCCCGGGGCATGTCGCCGCCGCACTTCCCGATCGCGCCCAGCGGCCTGCGCGGGAGGTGGACGTTCGGCTCGGTCAAGCCCGGCCAGCTCAAGGCGGAGGGGTTCCTGATCGAGGCCCGGGAGGTGCCGCACAAGGGCGGCCGGACCTTCGGCTACCGGGTCAGTGACGGCCGCTCGGTGCTCACCTACATTCCGGATCACTGCCCGACCGCGGCCGGGCCGGGCCCGGACGGCTGGGGTGAGTATCACCCGGCGGCCCTGGCCCTGGCCGCCCAGGCCGATCTGCTCATCCACGACAGCTTCATGGAGCCGGCCGAGGTCCCGGCCGAGGCGGCGTTCGGGCACGCGGCCGCCGACTACGCGGTCGAGCTGGGACGGCGGGCCGGGGCCCGGCGGGTGCTGCTGGCCCACCACAAGCCGGACCGGACCGACCAGGCCCTGGACGCCATGGGCCGGCGGCTGGCCCATCAGCCGGGTCAGCCGCCGGAAGTCATCGTGGCCGCCGAGGGCACCACGTACCAGCTCTAACTTTCCTGAGCGGTGTGCTCCTTCTGGTGCCCGGTAGCCAGCTCGGCCAGCGCGTCCCGGTCGAACTGGGTGGCGTCCGCCGACGCCACCCGGCACGGCGTCACCGCGGTCACCGTCGAGGTGCGGGTGCCGTCCCCCAGCAGGGCCCGCTCGCCGAGCATGACGCCGGGACCGTACTCGGCCAGCCACTCGCCGTCCCGTTCCACCCGCACCACGCCGTCCAGCAGCAGGTACACGGTGGTGCCGGGCTCACCCTGCCGGAGCAGGGCGGCCCCCGCTGCTATCTTTTCGATCTTCGGCTTGGCCGCGCCGTGCATCAGCTGCCCGGACAGGCTCCGTTCCAGTGCGGTCTCCACCGCGGTGACCAGGGCCTCCGAATCCTGGTCACCCCAGGGGGTGTGGCGGCCGAACGAATCACGGGACCAGGTCTTGGGGTCGGTCAGCCCCGACTTGTGGGTGAGCCGGCCGTGGTCGTCGTAGACCCAGTGCCGCGGGAACGGGCTGGCCCCGGTCATCGCGTACTCGGCCCGGCCGTCGGCGTGCAGGGTCAGCGACAGCGTGGTCCACACCATCGGCGCCTGCCACTGCACGTACGGCGGTCGCGATACGGTCCGCGGGGTGGGGATGGCGGTGCGGCCGCCCACGGTCTGGCTGAACCGCACCCAGCCCGGGCCTTCCTCCGGCGTCCGCTGCAGGTCGGGCAGCTTGGTCGGCTGGAACGCGCGGCTCAGGCCGCCGACCCGGACCGTGGTCGAGTTGACGAAGCCGCCGATGTGGCCACCCCCGCCGTAGCCGTACCCGGTGATCGTGCCGTCCGGGTCGGTCTTGATCCAGGCCCGCAGCACATTGGCGAACCGGAACCGGTCCGCGGCCTGCAGGGCCGCCACGTCGTCGATGCGGTCCGGCGGCGGGGAGTCGTAGTGGAGGATCCCGGCGTCGAACGGCACCCGCATGCCCGCGGGCACGGCCTCGGACGGGATCCAGGACAGTGAGGTGACTGAGCTCTCGTAGCGCATGGCCTCAGCGTCACCGCCCGCCGGGGCCCGGGCCAGGGTGCTGCCTGGCCTCTGCCGGCCGTGATGCTCGCCCCCGCCCGGGGTGGTGCGACCACGACCATCGAGCCGGGTGGCCTGCTCACTGGCAGGTCAGCGCGGGATGTGCGACAACTGGGATCATGAACCGCACCGGGCCGCCGGACCTCGTCGGCGTCCAGCACCTCGACCGGCACCCCCTCATGGCCGAACGGCCTGTCCCGCGGCTCCGCACCCAGCGCGCGGTGGCCGGCCTGCTCGTGCCCGCCGCCACGGTGGTGTTGCTGGTCATCGCGTTGCGCAGCCCGGCCCACCAGGGTGGCGCCGGCCTGACCGCGGTGACCGCCGCGGTCATCGCCTGCTGGGCGCTGGCCGCGGTGACGTGCGCCTGGAGCAACCGCCGGGCCAGCGGCTGGACCGCCGCCGCGGCCGCGCTGCTGGCCGCGGCCACCCTGGCCGCCGGGCAGCTGGCCACCTCGTCGGCCGGAACCGCCCACACCGCGGCCCGGGGCGCGGCCACCGTGGGGGTGCCGCTGGTCATCGCGGCCGCGCTGCACCTGGTGCTGGCCTTCCCGGACGGCCGCCTGGCCGGGCGGCCCCGCCAGGTCACGGCGGCCGCCGCCTACCTGATCGCGGCCGTGGCCGGGCTGGGCCTGGCCGTGGCCGGCCACCCGTTCCCGGTCGCCGCGGCGGCCGCCGCGTCCTCGGTGGCGGCCCTGGTTGCGCTGCCCGCCCTGCGGCTGCGTTACCTGCGCTCGGGCGGTCACGACCGGGAGGCGCTGCAGTGGGCGGGTCTGGGCGCGGTCACCGCCGCCGACATCGCGCTGGTGGCCGCGGTGCTGCACCTGCTGGTGGCCTGGCCCGGGCCCGCGGGCCTGGTGGCCGAGGGGGCGACCGTGGCGATCCCGCTCGGGGCGATGGCCGCGATCGCGCCCGGACTGGCCCGCCAGGCCAGCCGGCTCTTCGTCTACGTGCTGTCCGCCGCCGGGTTCAGCGTGGTCGTCGCGGCCATCTACCTCATCGTCATCCTCGGCTTCGGCCAGGCCCCGGACAGCTCGGCCGACCGCGAGGTGCTGGGCCTGTCCATGCTGGCGGCGGCGATCGCGGCCATTGGCTACCTGCCGGCCCGGGACCGGCTGGCCGCGGCGGCCACCCGGTTCGTGTACGGGGCCCGGCAGGCCCCGGACGAGGTGCTGCGGACGTTCGGCAGCCGGCTGACCCGCAACGTCACCATGGACGAGCTGCTGCTCCAGCTGGCCGAGTCGCTGCGCAAGACCATGGGCCTGACCAGCGCCGAGGTCTACACCGGCAGCAGCGACGTGCTGGAGCGCACGGTGTCGGTACCGGACTCGGGGCCCCGGTCACTGGTGCTGACCGGCCGGGAACGGGAGGTCGTCAGCCGGGCCGGCGTGTCCGGCACCGCCTGGACCGCGATCTGGCTGCCCGCCCTGCTGGACGGCCGGCTGCGGACCCAGCTGCGGGTGGCGCCGGTCAGTCACGGCGGCGAACTGCTCGGCCTGATCGTGGTCGAACGGCCCGCCGACGCCGACAGCTTCACCGAGGACGACGACCGGGTGCTCACCGAGCTGGCCCGGCAGACCGGCCTGGCCTTCCACAACGTCCAGCTGGACGCCGCGCTGCACACCACCCTGGACGAGCTGCGCAAGCAGGCCGAGGAGCTGCGGGCCTCCCGGGCCCGCGTCGTGGCCAGCGGTGACGCCGAACGCCGCCGGGTGGAACGGAACCTGCACGACGGGGCCCAGCAGCACCTGGTCGCGCTGGCCATCAACCTGCGGCTGGCCAAGGACATCGTGGCCGAGGACCCGGACGGCACCACGGCGATCCTCGACCAGCTGGCCACCGACGTGCAGGACACGATCAAGGAGCTGCGCGAGCTGGCCCACGGCATCTACCCACCGCTGCTGGCCGACCAGGGGCTCGGCGAGGCGCTGCGGGCCGCGGCCGGCCGGAGCCCGCTGGCGGTCGCGGTGTCCGTGGCCGACGACGTGGGCCGCTACTCGGCCGACCTGGAAGCGGCCGTCTACTTCTGCTGCCTGGAGGCCCTGCAGAACGCGGGCAAGCACGCGCCCGAGGCCACCGTCCAGCTCCGGGTCTGGACCGAGGCCGGCGGCCTGAACTTCGCGGTCAGCGACGACGGTCCCGGTTTCGACGCGGCCAAGGCCCGCGGCGGCCACGGGTTCGTCAACATGGCCGACCGCCTCGGTGCCATCGGCGGCACCGTGCGCTGGGATTCCGTCCCCGGCCAGGGCGCGACGATCTCGGGGTCGATACCGCTCCCTTAAGCGCTGTGCTCGTCCCACAGCTGCTGCAGGGTGGCCGCCCCGAACTGTTCCTTGTTCACGTAGGCGCGGGCGCCGCTGGCGGCCGCGTCCCGGGGCAGGTCGGCGCTGTCGTAGGTCGAGCACAGGAACACCACGACCTCGGGATGGGCGGCGGTGATCTGCCTCGTCGCCTCGATCCCGTTCATCTGCGGCATGTTGATGTCCATCAGCACCAGCTCCGGGTGCAGCTCGTCGACCAGCCGGATCGCTTCCGCACCGTCGCACGCCTCCCCGGCCAGCTCAAAGGCGGCCAGGCGGCGCAGCACGGCCTTGACCGCCATCCGGAACGGAGCCTGGTCGTCCACGACGAGCACGGGATGCGGGGAGTTCACACCCTCAGCTTCCCACGCGATCCACCAGCCCAGCAGGGTGCTGGCTTCCCGCCCGGGGGTGCGGCCAGCCCCCTAGGCCTTCTGGCCACGGCCGAGGAACAGCAGGACCGCCTTGACCCGGCGGTTGACGTCCTTCTCCTCGCTCAGCCCGAGCTTCATGAAGATCGAGTTGGTGTGCTTCTCGACCGCCCGCTCGGACACGGTCAGCGCGGCCGCGATGGCCGCGTTGTTCTTGCCCTGGGCCATCTCGGCCAGGATCTGCGACTCACGCGGGGTCAGCTCGTCCAGGCTGGACGCCTGCGGGTGGGACCGGGACCGCACCAGCTCGTCCACCACCTGGGGGTCGATCACCGATCCGCCGTCGGCCACCGCCCGGATCGCGTTGGCCAGCTCGTCCACGCTGGCCACCCGCTCCTTGAGCAGGTAGGCCCGGCCCGCCGAGCCGTGTTCCAGCAGGGTCAGCGCGTACCCGGGGCTGGTGTACTGGCTGAGGACCACCACCCCGACCTTGGGCCGGTTCTCCCGCAGCCACGACGCGGCCTGCAGCCCCTCGTCCTGCCCGGTCGGCGGCATCCGGATGTCGGTCACCACCACGTCCGGTTCCTGCTCTTCGATCAGGGCCAGCAGGCCGGGCAGGTCCGAGGCCGTACCGGCCAGCTCGAACTGCGGGTGCGCGGCGACCAGCCGCGAGATGCCCTCCCGCAGCAGCACGTTGTCCTCGGCCAGCGCCACCCTGATCATGGCTGGAATGGTAACGGTCAAGCCCTGATCAGCAGTAGTGGTAGGCACACCTGGTCGCCACGAGTTACCACCCTGGTCAGACCGGCCCCCGATACCGCAAGCTGTAGGGCACCAGAGGGGTGGGGGGACAGCATGCGGATGACCATGACCTGGCTGCGGCTCGAGTTGCCGCGGCGCTGGCGGTCGCTGGCCCTGCTGGCGCTGCTGATCGCGCTGGCCACCGCGACCGTCCTCACCGCCGTCGCCGGGGCGCGGCGGGGGGACAGCGCGGTGAACCGGCTGTACGCGCGGACCCTGCCCGCCACCGTGACCGTGCTGCCCAACCAGCCCGGCTTCAACTGGAACAAGGTCCGCGCCCTGCCCCAGGTGGCCGCGATCAGCCGGTTCGCGGTGGCCGACGGCGGAACGCTCGAAGGCGCCCCGGGCGCCGAGACCCAGTTCCCGTTCCTGGACTCCTCGATGACCCGCACCATCGAGCGCCCGGTGGTCCTGGCCGGCCGGCTCTACGACCCGGAACGCGCGGACGAGGTGCTCGTCACCCCCGGCTTCGCCGCCGCCTTCCACAAGAAACCCGGGGATCGCCTGATGCTGGATCTGGCCAGCGTGAAACAGGCCAGCGCGAACTACGATGGCTCGGACGGCACGGCACCGGCCGGTCCCCGGGTGCCGGTGCGCATCGTCGGGGTGGTCCGGTCTCCCTGGCTCAGCGACAACCCGGGCGTTCCCGGCGGGCTGATCGCCTCGCCTGCGCTGTGGGCCAAGTACCCGGCCAACATCTTCGGCACCCAGCACTCTGTCTTCGTCAACGCGCTGATCCGGCTGCGGGGCGGCGCCGCCGCCATCCCGGCCTTCCGTGCCGGGCTGGCCCGGGTCACCGGCCGCGACGACATCGACGTGTGGAACAACTCGGTCAACTTCGGCGACCCGTTCCGGCGCGTCACCGGCTACGAGGCCGCCTGCCTGCTGGCCTTCGCCGTGACCGCCCTGGTCACCGCGCTGTTCCTGATCGGCCAGGCCATCGCCCGCTACGTGTCCGCGACAACGGCTGACCTGCAGATCCTCCAGTCGGTGGGGCTGACCCGGCGGCAGGGCGCGGCCGCCGCGGCCGCCGCCCCCGCGCTGGCCGCGCTGGCCGGGGCCACGATCGGCGTGGCCGCGGCCATCGTGGCCTCGCAGTGGATGCCGATCGGCGCCGCTTCCCGCGCCGAGCCTCATCCCGGGATCGACGCCGACTGGCTGGTCCTGGGCACTCGGCTGGGTCCTGGTCCCGCTGCTGGTGCTGGCCGCGTCGGCCGCCCTGGCCGCGCGGTACCTCACCGCCCGCCGGTCCGCCCGGGCCGCCCGCCGGTCGGTGGCCGCGGCCGCCGCCTCGGGCGCGGGCCTGCCGGTGCCCGTGGTCATCGGATCGCAGGTTCGCGCTGGAGCCCGGCCGGGGCCGGTACGTCCGTGCCGGTCCGCCCGGCCCTGCTCGGCGCGGTCATCGGCGTGCTCGGGGTGCTGGCCGCGTTCACGTTCGCGGCCGGGGTGACCGACGCCGCCACCCACCCGGAGCGGTTCGGGCAGACCTGGCAGCTCGGGGCGTTCTTCGGCTTCAACGGCCAAGATGGCGGCCACACCGCCGCCGCGCTGCGAGCGGTCGCGGCCGACCCCGACGTGACCGGGGTGGATGACGCCCGGATCGCCGGCGCCCAGTCCGGCCAGTACTCGGTGGAGAGCTTCACCTACGCGCCGGTGAGCGGGAAGGCCACCCCGGTCGTCATGGTCAGCGGCCGGATGCCCGCCGCCCGCGACGAGATCGTGCTGGCCCCGATCAGCGCCGCGCGAACTGCACGCCAGAACCGGTTCGGTGATCAAGCTCGCGGGCGGCGGCGCCCCGATCACCGAGCGGGTCAGTGGCATCGGGTTTGTTCCCGTCGGGCCGCACAACGACTACTCCGACGGCGGCTGGCTGACCCCGGCCGGCTACACCGCCTGTTCGCCGGCGCTCACTACGCCTTCAAGTACCACGCGGCCACGGTCAGCGTGCGTCCCGGCGCCGACCCCACCGCCGTGGCCCACCGGCTGAACGCCGCCGCCGCGAAGGCCGGGGCACCGCACGTGCAGTTCAGTCCCGTCGCTCCGGTCGACGAAATAACCGTGATCCGCGACCTGGAGGTCCTGCCGCTGGCCCTGGCCGCCTTCCTGGCCGTGCTGGCCGTGGCCGCGATCGGCTACGCGGTGGCCGCCGCGGTCAGCCGGCGCCGCCGCGACCTGGCCGTGCTGCAGGCCCTCGGCCTGACCCGCCGCCAGACCCGGCTGGCCGTGGCCACCCAGGCCACCGTGCTGGCCCTGGCCGGCCTGCTGTTCGGTATCCCGCTCGGCCTGGCCCTGGGCCGCTTCATCTGGCGGGACGTGGCCGGCCTCACCCCGCTGGCCTACCATCCGCCGCTGGCCGTCTGGGCCCTGGTCCTCATCGCCCCGGCCGCCGTGCTCACCGTCAACATCCTGGCCGTCTGGCCGCAGTGGCTCGCCATCCGCCACCGGGCCGGCCAGATCCTCCGCACCGAGTAGCCCGCGGGCTCAGCGGACGACGACCGCGCCCAGGCTGCGCATGACCTGCCGCCGCATCAGCACGAACAGCACCAGCAGCGGCAGCACCGACAGCAGCACCGCGGCCATGACGGCCGGGACGTTGACCGCGTACTGGCCCTCGAACTTGTACAGGCCCAGCGGCAGCACGGCCACGCTGTTGCTCTGGGTCAAGATCAGCGGCAGCAGGAAGTTGTTCCACACGTTGAGGCCGTTGTAGATGGCCAGCGTGGCCAGCACCGGCCGGGACAGCGGGACGATCAGCCGCCGGAACACCGTCCACTCGCTGCCCCCGTCGATCATCACGGCCCCGATCAGCTCGCGCGGGATGTCGCGCAGGAAGTTGACCATGATCAGCACCGAGACCGGGATCGCGGCCGCGCTCATGGTCAGGATCAGCGCGGCCAGCGTGTCGTACAGGTGCAGCTTGTAGATGAGCAGGTAGAGCGGCACCATGATGGCCTGGATCGAGATGGCCAGGCCGAACAGCAGCAGCCGGAACAGCGCGCCCGCCGCCCGCGACTGCCGCCGGATGATGCGGAAGGCCGCGCCCAGCGAGACGGCCAGCGTCACGATCAGGCCGCCGGCCGTGATGAGCACGCTGTTCAGCAGGTACCGGCCCAGGCCCGCGCCGAACACCGTGCCGAACTCGGCCAGGCTCAGCCCGCCGGTGGGCAGCCACGGGTTCGCGGTCAGGTAGGTGCCCTGGCTGCGCAGGCTGGCCAGCACCATGTAGTACACCGGCGCCACCGCGATCACCAGCCACACCGTGGCCAGCACGAACGCTACGACCCGCCCCGGGCG
Organism: uncultured Actinomycetes bacterium; assembly: GCA_963828445.1. GTDB lineage: Bacteria > Actinomycetota > Actinomycetes > Streptosporangiales > Streptosporangiaceae > Bog-532. The sequence goes on along the minus strand of CAWHFP010000001.1, from coordinate 1,235,174 downwards.
GACCGGTCGCCGTCTTCCTCTCGGCCGCGCGGTCCCGGCAACCCCGCCGGTATCAGCCTTCCCAGTGGCCTCCCGGGAGACAGCCACCCCGCTCATGTGGCCCCTTCCTGCTGGCTCCCCATCGACGTGAACCCGCTGGCCCGGGCCAGCCCGAGCGCGATGGCCAGCCCGGTCACCCCCAGCACCACCGCGAGCACGCTGGCGTAGCCGTACTGGTTCTGCAGGAACGCCTCGTGGTACATGTCCAGCGACAGCACCCGGGACGTGTAGCCGGGGCCGCCGTCGGTCAGGATGTAGATGATGTCGAAGTAGGTCAGCGCGCCCACGATCATCAGCGTGCTCGAGGTGACGATGGTGTACCGCAGTTGCGGCAGCGTCACCCGCCAGAACAGCGCGAACCCGCTGGCCCCGTCCAGGGTCGCGGCCTCGTACAGCACGTGGGGGATCTGCCGCCGGCCGACCTGGTACAGCAGCGTGTGGAACGGGATGAACTGCCAGGCGATGATGGCCACCACCACGTACAGGGTGAGGTTGGCGCTGCCGAGCCAGTTCTGCTGCAGGAAGCTCAGGTGCAGCGACTTCGACAGCGCGGTGACCGCGCCGAAGTTCGGGTCGAGCATCGCCTCCCACACCAGCGCGATGCCCGCCGTGGACAGCAGCAGCGGCAGCACGTAGAGGGTGGCGTACACCGTGCGGTACCGCTGCCGCCCGGCGATGAACAGGCCCAGCGCCATCGAGATCGGGGTCTGCACCACCCAGCTGAGCCCGATCACCTTGGCCGTGACCAGCAGCGACTGCCCGGCCACCGGGTCGTGGAAGAACTGGGCCCAGTTCGACCCGCCCGCCCAGTGCGGGGTGCCCAGGCCGTTCCAGCGGAAGAAGCTGAGCACCACCGCGCCCAGCATGGGCACGATGATGAACAGCCCGAACAGGGCAGCCGCCGGGGACAGCCCGACCAGGTCAGCCACTGATGGCCCGCGCTGACCTGGCCCACGCTGGCCTGCCCGGCGCCGCCCGGCCGTGACGCTCGCCGCCACACTCAGCCCTTCTGCTGCTTGTTCATGATCGTCGCGAACTTCTGCGGGGTCTGGGTCAGCTCGAACACCTGGGCCAGGTTGGTCAGCATGGCCTGGGCCGCGTCCGGCCCCAGTGACTGGTCCCAGGAGTACTGGAAGCTGGGTGCCTTGCCCACCGACGAGTAGATGGTCTGGTCGAAGCTGGCCAGCTGCTGGCCGCTGAACAGCGGGGACGCTCCCTTGGTGACGGGCACCTCGCCCGCCGCCACCTCGGCCTTGGCGTAGGTGGCCGATGGCATCACGCTCTGCAGGAAGGCCACCGCGACCTTCTTCTGGGCGGCGGTCGCCTTGCTGGCCACGGCCAGGTAGCTGGCGGTGTTGCCGGCCAGGTCGGCCGGGTCGCCCGTGCCCCCCGCGACCGCGGGGAACGGGGCCAGGCCGAGCTTGCCGCCGGTCACGAAGGCCTGGTTGGAGCCGAGGATGCTGGAGATGTCCCAGTCGCCCATCAGCTGCATGGCCGCCTTGCCGCTGTAGACCAGGGCGTCCGAGCCGCCCCCGCTGAACTTCAGCGAGTCGTAGCCCTTCTGGAACGCGCCCGCCCGGACCAGCTGCTGGATGTCGGTCAGGGCCTGGATCATGGCCGGGTTGGACCAGGCGCCGGCCTTACCGGACTCGATGGCCTTGAACACGCTCGGCCCGCCGATCCGGTCGGTGAGGTACTCCAGGAACATCAGCCCCGGCCACTGGTCGCCGTTGGCCAGCGAGATCGGCGCGATCCCCTTGCCCTTGAGCGTGTGCACCGCGCTGAGCAGCCCGCTCCAGGTGGTGGGGAAGCTCAGGCCCGCCTGCTGGAAGACCTGCTTGTTGTAGAAGAAGTACACCGGCTGGGTGCCTTCCACCGGGACTCCGTACAGCTGGTTGTTGTACGTCACCGCCCCCAGCGACGAGGGCAGGAATCCCGACGCCCAGCCCGGGTGGCCCAGCGACTGCACGTCGCCGGCCTTGATGTACTGCTGCAGGATGCCGCCGCCCCAGGTCCAGAACAGCGTGGGCGGGTTCCCGGCCCCCATGGCCAGCTGGATCTTCTGCTTGAACGACTGGTTCTCGACGTAGTCGATGGTGATGTGATCGCCGGGGTGGCTGGCTTCGAACTTTTTCGCGGCCGCGTTGACCGCGTTGTTGGCCGGGCTCGGCCCGGTGGTGACCAGCCAGGCGGTCACCGTGGTGCCGCCCTTGGCCCCGGACCCGCCGGACCCGGCGGTGCTGTTTTTGCCGCCGCCCGCGGCCGAGCCGCACGCGGCCAGCGCCATGATCAGCCCGATCAGGGCGGCGGCGAGCACGCCCCGGTGACCCCTCCCGCCTGCGCCGCCCGGTCCTGATTCTCTGAGTGCGTCCGCCATTGGAGCCTCCCGCTGAGCCACCGAAGCCCGAAAGGTTGCGAGAATTTTCCCGCAGTGTATCGGCGCAAACTTTGCCCGGTCAACGGGTGAACGGTGGGTGGTAAGCATGGAGAGAACGCCGACGTAGCCGATCGGCCGAGCCGGTTTTCCATCTCGAAAATTTCGGAATCTGGCTCACCGCTGCGGCCAGGTCCGGACGCCGCTGGTCTCCGCCCCGGGCTGACTGGTCAGCGCGGGTTGACTACGTGCCGTTGACGCTCGCGGTAGGCGTGCACGTTGGCCAGGTTGCCGCAGGTGGTCACGTCGTGCCAGGTGCGGCTGTTGTTCTTGGACCGGTCGTGGAAGGCCACTCCGCATTCTTCGTTGCGGCACAGCTTGAGCCGGCGTCGCTGGCCGGTCAGCCCGGCCAGGTGCAGCTCGATGGCGATCGCGCCGGTCAGCCAGGCCAGGCCGTCACCGCGCGGGGCCAGCGTGCTGCCGCCCGCCGTGATCGCCGCGTCCAGGGTGGCGGTGATGGCGCCGGCCGCGCCCGCCGGGCTGGCCAGCAGGGCCCGCACCCGGTCCCGGAGCTGCCGCAGCGCCCGCAGCGACCGCCCGGTCAGCTCGATCCGCGGCGCCGCCGCGCCCCGGCGTTGCGCCCAGGCCGTGACCTGGGCGTCCAGCCAGGCCTGGGCCGTGGCCGTCTCGGCCAGCAGGTCCTGGCCCCCGGCGGCGGCCGGGACCGAGATCGTGTTGGCCAGTTCCTGGGTCAGCACCAGCTCGTCCGGCGCGATCGAGGTCCGGTACCGCAGGCTGGCCGAGGTCGCGCTCATCACCTCACGGTAGACACACCCCAACGATGATTGGCTCTTACGCCTTGCGGGTCGTCAGGATGCGCGGGCCGTCCGGGGTGATGGCCACGGTGTGCTCGACGTGCACGCCCCGCGAGCCGTCCTGGCTGCGCAGGGTCCAGCCGTCCTTGTCCACCCGGTACTCGTCGTGACCGCCGGCCAGGAACCAGGGCTCGATCGCGATGACCAGGCCCGGCTGCAGGCGGACGCCCCGGCCGGCCCGCCCCTCGTTCGGCACCGAGGGTGACTCGTGCATGCTGTGCCCGACCCCGTGCCCGCCGAAGTCGGTGTTGATCCCGTAGCCGCCGGCCCGGCCCACGGCCCCGATGGCCGCCGAGATGTCGCCGATCTTGCGGCCGGGCTGGGCCGCGGCGATGCCCGCCGCCAGCGCGGCCTCGGCGGTGGCGATGAACTTCTCATCCGCCCGCCCCTGGCCAGCACCGCGCGGCTGGCCCACGATCATCGAGATCGCGGCGTCACCGGCCCAGCCGTCCAGCACCGCGCCGCAGTCCACGCTGAGCAGGTCCCCGTCCCGGAGCCGGTAGCCGTCGGGGATGCCGTGCAGCACGGCGTCATTGACCGAGGTGCAGATCACCGCCGGAAACGGCCGCTGCGCGAAGCTGGGCTGGTAGTTCAGGAACGGCGACGACGCCCCCGCGTCGGCCAGCACCTGGCGGGCGACCTGGTCCAGTTCGGTCAGGGCCACCCCGGCCTTGGCCTCGGCCCGGGTCGCGGCCAGGATGTCGGCCACCACCACCCCCGCCGCCTGCATGGCCTCGATCTCGGCCGGCGTCTTCAGTTCGATCACAAGCAGCTCCCACTGGTGCTTCTGTCCCGCATTTCCGGCTCCCGCCGGTGTTCCTGTCCCGCCCGGCCAACGGCCGGCCGAGCCTCTCTCCCACACAACCAACGGCCGCGGGCGTTCCATCCCGGACCACCCGCCGCTACCGGTATTTATATCCCGGTATTATTATGACACCATGGTCCGGCCGATGCTCACCCCCGCCGAACGCGCCCGAGGTCAGCGCCTCGGCGCCGCCCTGCGCCAGGCGCGTGGCGAGCGCAGCATGGTCGAAGTGGCGGCCCGGGCCGGCGTGCCCGTGGAGACGCTGCGCAAGATCGAAACCGGCCGCATCCCCACCCCGGCCTTCTTCACCGTGGTCGCGCTGGCCGAGGCGGCCGGGATCAGCCTCGGTCACCTGGCCGTGGCCGCGGACGGCGGCGAGGACTCCGCGCTGTCCGCCTGAGCAGGCCCCATCGGAGGACATGTGAACCTGGCCGCGACGCTGGTCGACTGGGCCACCACCTACCGCCCGGACGCCGGCGACCTGGCGCTGGCCCAGCGCAGCCTGCTCGACACGCTCGCGGTCACCCTGGCCGCCCGTGAGCACCCGATCCGGCCGGTGGCCGGCACCCTGCCTGATGCTGCCCGCTGGTCGGCCCTGGGTCACGTGCTGGACTTCGACGACCTGCACGTGCCTTCGACCACCCACATCAGCGCGGTCATCGTGCCCGCCGTGCTGGCCGCCGGCCCCGCCGGCCACGACGCCGCCGCCCGCGCCTACCTGGCCGGGGCCGGGGTCATGGCCCGGCTGGGTTCCCTGCTCGGCTGGCCGCACTACTCGGCGGGCTGGCACGCCACCTGCACCGCGGGCGCCCCGGCGGCGGCGGTGGCGGCCGGCACGGTCTGGGGCCTGTCCCCGCCGCAGCTGACCGTGGCCATGGCCCTGGCCGTGCCCGCGGCGGGCGGGGTGCAGGCCGCGTTCGGCACCCAGGCCAAGTCGCTCCAGGTCGGGTTGGCCACTCAGGCCGGGGTGCGGGCCGCCGCCCTGGCCCGGGCCGGGGCCGGCGCCGACCCGCGCGCCCTGGACGAGTGGTTCCGGCTGGTCGGCGGCCAGCCCGGCTCGGTCGAGGCCACCCCGGCGGTCCCCGGCGGCCTGGCCATCAAGCTCTACCCCTGCTGCTACGCGATGCAGCGCCCGATCGCCGCCGTCCGCGAGCTGCGTGACCAGCTGGCCGGTGAGGACATCGAGCAGGTCGTGGTGGCCACGCCCAAGGCCACCGTGCAGCCGCTCATCCACGACCAGCCCCACACCGGGCTGGAGGCCAAGTTCAGCATGCCCTACGCCATCGCCACCGCCATCCTGGACGAGTACCCGGGCTTCGGCAGCTTCTCCGACCGGGCCGTCAACCGCGCCCCGGCCCAGGCGCTGATGGCCGCGGTGCGGACCGACTACGGGCCCGGCGACCCCGGGTCGGCCGGGCTGCTGGACGGCACCGTGGACATCTCGGTCCGGCTGGCCTCCGGCCGGGAGCTGCGCACCGAACTGGCCCTCCCGCCCGGCTCCCCGGACCGCCCGCCGTCACCGGCCGACCTGGCCGCCAAGCTGGCCGCCTGCGGCCCCGACGTGCCCGGCCTGCTGACCGGCATCACCTGGCCCCAAGCAGCCGGCCTCCTCCGGGCCACCCTGCCCGCGGCCGCCCCGGTCAGCGCTTGAGCAACTGCCTCAGCAGGTCAGTGACCTGCTCCGGTGCCTCCTCGGCCATGAAGTGCCCGGCGTCCAGCGTCTGGTGCACCAGGTCCGGCGCCCACGGCCGCCAGAGCCCGGCCGCGTCGTAGCCCAGGGCGGCCCCCCAGTCCTGCTGGACCACGCTCACCGGCATGGCCAGCGTGCGCCCGGCCGCGCGGTCGGCCCGGTCGTGCTCGAGGTCGATGCCGGCCGAGGCCCGGTAGTCGGCCACGATCGACGGCACCGCGTCCCGGCTGGCCCGCAGGTACTCGGCCCGGACCCCGGCCGGGATGGCCCGCGGGTTCCGCGCCCACACGTCCAGGAAATGGCCGAAGAACTCGTCCGCGCTGGCCGAGATCATCCGCTCCGGCAGCCCGGGCGGCTGGGCCATGAGGTACAGGTGCCAGGCCACCGCCGCGCTGGCCCCGTGCAGGATGTCCCACATGTCGACGGTGGTCAGCACGTCGAGCACCCCGAGGTGGGTGACGTGGCCGGGGTGGTCGAGCCCGGCCCGGATGGCCACCAGGGCGCCGCGGTCGTGCCCGGCCAGCGCGAACCGGTCGTGCCCGAGCGCCGCGGCCAGCGCCACCACGTCCGCGGCCATGGTGCGCTTGGCGTAGGTGCCGGGCCCGTCTCGCTTTTCCGGCGGGCTTGTCGCTGTCACCGTAGCCGCGCAGGTCCGGGCAGATCACGGTGTGCTCGGCGGCCAGCGCGGTGGCCACGTGCCGCCACATCAGCTGGGTCTGCGGGAAGCCGTGCAGCAGCACGACCGGGGTGCCCGTCCCGCCCACCGCGGTGTGCAGGGCCACCCCATCGGCCACCGGGACCCGCTGGTAGCGGAAGCCGTCGATGCTGAGGGTCATGGGTACGCTCCTTCCCAGATGAGTCCACTGTTGAGTCCACTGTTCCGCGCCCCGATCAGCATCTGGTCAGCACCATGAGGTTCGGCGTGCTGGGCCCGGTCACCGCCTGGGACGACCACGGCCGCCCGGCCGGCCTCAAGGGCCCCCGCCACCGGGCGGTGCTGGCCCGGCTGATCGTGGCCCGGGGCCGGGTCGTACCGCTCGGCGTGCTCATCGACGACCTGTGGCCGGTGCCGCCCGCCAATGCCGCCGGTGCGATCCGCACGTTCGTGGGCGCGCTGCGCCGGGCCCTGGAACCGGACCGGCCGCCGCGGTCGCCGTCCCGGATCCTGCTCACCCAGGGCCCGGGCTACGCGCTCGCGGCCGGCCCGGATGACGTGGACGCCTGGCGGTTCGGGCAGCTGGCCACGGCCGCGGCCTCGGCCACCCCGGGCCGGGCGCTGGACCTGGCCGCCGAGGGCCTGGCCTGCTGGCGCGGCCCGGCCTACGCCGGGTTCGCCGACGAGCCGTGGGCCGCCGCCGAGTCCGCCCGGCTCACCGAGACCCGGCTGGGCCTGGCCGAACGCCACGCCGAAGCCCAGCTCGCGCTGGGCCTGGCCGCCCAGGCCGTGCCCGGTCTGCGGGCCCACACCGCCGAGCACCCGTGGCGCGAGGACGCCTGGCGGCTGCTGGCCCTGGCCCTGTACCGGAGCGGCCGCCAGGCCGACGCGCTGACCGTGGTCCGCCAGGCCCGGGCCCGGCTCGGCCACGAACTCGGCCTCGACCCGGGCCCGCGGCTGGCGGACCTGGAGACGAGCCTGCTCCGCCACGATCCGGCCCTGGACGGACCCGGCGGTGACGTGTGGGCCGACACCGCCGCCGCCTACCAGCAGGCCGCCCCCGCCCTGACCCGGACCCGGCTGGAGTCCGCGGCCACCCTGGCCGGCAGCCTGGCCCTGGCCGGCGGCCCCCGGCTGACCGACGCCATGAGCCAGCGGCTGGCCTCGATCGAGGCGGCCGAGCCGCTGGGGGACCCGGCCCTGACCGCCCGCGTCATCGGCAACTTCGACGTCCCCGGGATCTGGCCCGTGTCCGACGACCCGGTGCTGGCCGCCCGCATCGTGGCCGCGGCCGAACGGACGCTGGCCGCTCTCCCGGCCGGAACCGGTGACGCGCTGCGGGCCCGGGTGCTGGCCACCATCGCCCTGGAGTCCCGGGGTAGCCGCGACCGCCGCCCGGGCCAGGCCGCCGCCGAGGCGGTGGCCATCGCCCGGCGGCTGAGCGACCCGCGGCTGCTGGCCTTCGCCCTGGCCGGTGAGTTCATGCAGACCTGCTACCGCCCCGGCCTGGCCGCCGCCCGCGACGCGATCGGGACCGAGATCCTCGAGCTGGCCGGGCCGCACGGGCTGGTCAACTTCGAGGTCATGGGACACCTGATCCGGCTCCAGGCCCGGAGCGGACTGGGTGACTTCGCCGCCGCCGACGGTCACGCCGCCGCCCTCGACGACCTGGGGGAGCGGCACGAACGACCCCTGATCGCGGTGTTCACCACCTGGTACCGCGCCCTGCGCGCCGCGGTCAACGGCGCCGGCGACGCCGAATCTCGTTACCGGCAGGCGGCCCGGTCGCTCGACGGCGCCGGCATGCCCGGCGTCGAGCAGGGCCTCCTGCCCCTGGCCCTGCTCTCCCATCGTGTCCGGCACCACCAGCCCACCGACCTTCCATCGATGAATTGGGGTCCGTACCGGCCCTGGGCCCAGCCGTGGCTCGACCTGTCCCGCGGCGACCACCCCGCGGCCGGCACCGCCCTGCGCCGCTGCCCCGGCCCGCCGCCCGGCCTCCTCGCCGAAGCCCTCTGGTGCCTGGCCGCCCGGGCCGCCGTCGTTCTGGGCGACGCGGCCACCGCCCGTACTGCCTGCGCCGCGCTCCGGCCCGCCGCCGGCGAGATCGCGGGCGCGGCCAGTGGCCTGCTCACCGCCGGCCCGGTCCAGGATTACCTCACCGAGGCCGGAACGCTGCTCAGCTGACCGGCCCGTCAGCGGTGCTGGCCGGGTGCTGCCGTGCCGCGGGCCGCGGCGATCGAGGTCAGCCCGGCGTCCCGGACCCGCCGGGCCAGCCCGTCCTGGATCTGCCGGGGCCAGCCCGGGCCGCCGTAGATGAACCCGGTGTAGGCCTGGATCAGCGTGGCCCCGGCCGTGATGCGCTCCCAGGCGTCGTCGGCGGTCTCGATGCCGCCCGCCGCGATCAGCACCAGCCGGTCCCCGGTCCGGGCGTACAGCAGGCGCAGCACCTCCAGCGACCGGGCCCGCAGCGGCGCTCCGGACAGCCCGCCCGCTCCGGCCGCCTCGACCAGCGGCCGGGTCGCTGATCAGTCCATCCCGGGCAATCGTGGTGTTGGTGGCGATGATCCCGTCCAGCCCCAGTTCCAGGGCCAGGTCCGCGATCGCGTCCACGTCCCCGTCGGCCAGGTCCGGCGCGATCTTCACCAGCAACGGCACCCGCCGCCCCGGCTCAGCCTCGTCCAGGGCCGCGCGAACCCCGCGAAGCAACGGCCGCAGGGCCGATACCGCCTGCAGGTCACGCAGGCCCGGCGTGTTCGGCGAGCTCACGTTGACCACCACGTACCCGGCCACCGGAGCCACCAGCCGGGCACTGGCCACATAGTCGGCCTCGGCCCGCTCGGGCGGCACCATCTTGGTCTTGCCGATGTTCACCCCGACCGCGACCCGCTCGCCGGGCCGGCCCCGCCGGTGCCGCAGCCGGCTGGCCGCCACCGCGGCCCCCTGGTTGTTGAACCCCATCCGGTTGACCAGCGCCCGGTCGGCCGGGAGCCGGAACATCCGCGGCCGGGGATTGCCCGGCTGCGGCTGCGCGGTCACCGTGCCGGCTTCGACGAACGCGAAGCCGAGCGCGCCCAGCGCGTCCGCGCCCCGGGCGTCCTTGTCGAACCCGGCCGCCAGCCCCAGCGGCCCGGGCAGGTCCAGCCCCAGCGCCCGCACCCGGAGCACCGGGTCCCGCGGCGCGAACCGCCGCCGCAGCAGCCACGGGCCACCGGGGATCGCTCCGGCCAGCCGGATCAGGCCGAATCCGGCCCGGTGGGCGCCCTCGGCCGGAAACCGCCGCAGCACCGTCCGGTACGCCAGCCCGTACATCCACCTCACCCCTCAGTCGGCCACGACCCGGGCCAGCCCGGCCCGGCACTCCCGCAGCAGCGTGGCCGCGCCCTGGTCGGCGGCATATTCAGTCAGCGAGGCGCCGACCGACAGTGCACAGGTCCGTGCGGCCAGTTCCCGCTCCGGCCCGACCGGACGGCCGTAAGCGGCCAGGAATTCAGCCCGGGCCGGGCCGGCGAACCCCAAGTAGGCCAGCGACAGGTCGACCGCGGGATCGGCCAGGCACACGTCCCCCCAGTCGATGATCCCGCTGGCCGCGCCGTCCGGGCCGGTCAGCACGTGCCGCGCGTGCAGGTCGCCGTGGGCCACCACCAGTTCCCCGGGCTGGTCGCGCTCGGGCACCTGCACCGCCTCGTCGAGCAGCGCATAGGCCGCCTGGTCCGGGGCCCAGATCTGCGCGGCGGCCAGCCGGTCCAGTACCTCCCGGGCTCGCCCGGCCCGGACCGCGGGGGTACCCCGCCGCAGTGGGTCCACCGGCAGGTCCGCCGCCAGGGCCCGGATCCCCGGCTCGCCCAGCGCGCGCAGGAACCGCCCGGTCCCGGCCGCGACCTGGCTCCGGTCCGCGTCGGCCAGCCCCGACTCGGCCAGCTCGGTCCCGGGCAGCAGCCGGGCCCCGAAGAAGGGCCACGGAAACCGTGGCGACGGCTGCCCGATGTACCGCGGGTCCGGGACCGGCAGCGGCAGCACCGGGGCCAGCCGGGGGAGCAGGGCGATCTCGCGGCGCACCCCCGGCACCGCTATTTCCCGCCGCGGGAACCGGAACAGCCACTCGCCCCCGGCCAGGAACACGGTGTTGTCCCACCCGGTGGCCAGCGGGGTCACCGGCCCCGCACCGAGCGCGGGGAACTGCTCCGTGATCAGCTCCGCGGCCAGCTCAGGTGAGACCTCCACCTCGGCCGCCCACTGGGCCTGCGGTCGCACCGGGTAGCCGTCCTTTCCGCATTCCGCCACTCAACGTTCACCATCGCGTCAGGTCAGGGCGTGTACGCCTTGCGTACTCTAAGCCAATGACGGGGAGCCGGAGCTGTGCCCAGTGCGGGACGGTGTTCACACCGCGCCGGGAGCACGCGCGGTTCTGTTCCGCCGAGTGCCGGATCCGGTGGAACCGTGATCACCTCACCGACTCGGTCGCCGAAGAGCGCGCGCTCGAATGGTCCCTGGCCGGCATGCGTGACATCACCGAGCGGCTGGCGGCGTGCCGCCCCGAGGACGCGGCGGTGGCCTTCTCGGCCGTGGCCGAGGCCGTCTGGTGGGTCACGATCATCGACGCCCGGCTGATCCGGCAGTACATGGACATCTACGACGCGGTGCTGGCGGCGCACTCCGCGACCCAGCGCCCGGTGATCGAGGGCACGCTGGCCGGCCTGCGGTTCGTGCGCAACCAGTCCAGCACCGAGGCCTTCAGCGCCAGCTTCATCAGCCCGCCCGCCGGGTCCAACGGGCATGGCTCCGGCGTCACCGCCGCCTGGCGCTGGAACAGCATCCCCGAGCCCGCCCTCAGCCAGCTGCCGGACGACATCCGGTCCTGGGAGCAGGATCGTTACCAGGCCTACCAGGCCTGGCTGGCCGGCCACCTGGTCGCCGACGTGTTCCACCGCGCCACCGGTTTCCTCAACCTGGCCGCCGCCCGGGTCGCCGCCGTGGCCAGCGCTTTAGCCGCCAGCGATCAGCGCCTCAGCCCGCCCACGGGTCCACAATCGGTGTCGTGGCTTCTGCGGCGGCACACCTGACGATCACGTTCGCGGGCTCGGGCGACGCCTTCGGCAGCGGCGGCCGGTTCCAGGCCTGCCTTCACCTCCGGCCCGCGGACGGCCCGCCGCTGCTGCTGGACTGCGGCGCGACCTCGCTCAGCGCCCTCAAACTGCTCGGCCTCGACCCGGGTCAGCTGGGCGCGGTCTTCGTCTCCCACCTGCACGGCGACCACTTCGGCGGCCTGCCGTTCCTGATCCTGGACGGCCAGTTCAGCCGGCGCCGCCAGCCGCTCACCGTGGCCGGCCCGCCCGGCACCGCCCGCCGGCTGTACGAGGCGATGGAGGTGTGCTTCCCCGGTTCCGCTGACGTCCAGCGCCGCTTCGCCGTCGACGTCGTGGAGCTGACGCCGGGCGGTACCACTGAGGTGGCGGGGGCCGAGGTCACCGCGTTCGAGGCCGACCACCCCAGCGGTGCCCCGGCCCTGGCCCTGCGGCTGACCGTGGGCGGGAAGGTCGTCGCCTACACCGGCGACACGGCCTGGACCCCGGTGCTCGCCGAGGCGGCCGCCGGGGCCGACCTGCTCATCGCCGAGGCGTACTACTTCAGCAAGCGGGTGCCGTTCCACCTGCGGCACGCCGATCTGGTGGCCCACCGGGCCGACCTGACCTGCCGCCGCATCGTCCTCACTCACCCGTCCGCCGACCTGCTCGGCCACGCCCGCGAACTGGCCTTCGACCTGGCCCACGACGGCCTGGTGATCGAGCTGTAGCCCCCGCCAGCTCAGCGGCCGGCCTTGAGGCCGCGGTCGATGAACTGGATCATCCAGTCGAAGGTGTCGGCCGGGTCGGCGCTCCACTGGAAGCCGTCCGTCTCCTGGAGCAGGGCGAACCCGTGGATGGTGCTGCGGATGGTGCGGATGGCGTGCACCATGTCCTCGTCGGCGATGCCGTAGCCGCGCAGGGCCGCGGAGATGGAGTCGATGACGCGGTTGCTCGCGGCCAGCAGCGGATCGTCCGGGCCGGTCAGCAGGGTGCTGTTGGCCGCGGCGTACTGGCCCGGGTGCGTGGTGGCGTAGGACCGCATGGTGCCCAGCAGAGCGGTGAGCGCATCCCGGCCGGACCGGCCCTGCAGAGCATCGCGGACCTCTTCGCCCACGTCGGTCATGGCCTGGGTGGCGACGCCGTGCTTGAGGTCGGCCAGGTCGGCGACGTGCTTGTAGAGCGAGGGAGTGCGGATGCCGAGCCGCTGAGCCAGCAGCCCCATGGTCAGCTGCTGGAAGCCGACCTCGTCGGCCAGCGCGGCCGCCGCGGCGATCACGTCACCGCGGCTCAGCCCGGCTCTCGGCACCCTCGCTCCCCTCCTGCTTTCCGGCCCCCGGCGCTGCTCAGGCGCGGACGCGATCGCGGATGAAGGTCGTGATGAGCCCGGTGACCTCATCGGGGCACTGGGCGTGAGGATAGTGCCCGGCCCCCTTGAGCATCGCGATGGCACCGAGTCCGGCGGGCATCTCGGCCACGATCCCCTCGGCCTCGGCCCGGGGGTCGGCCCAGTCGGGGTCCTCGTCGCCCATGATGACGAGGGCGGGGCAGGAGATGCGAGGCAGTGCGTCGCCCGCGTCGGCCGGAGAGGTCTTCATGGTTTTGAGCAACTCGGCCATCCGGCCCGGCTCGGACAGCTTGGCCCGCAGCGCCGCCAGGTAAGCGTCGTAGTCGGCCGGCTTCTCCGGGTAGGCCAGGTCCAGGTACCGGAACCAGTCCTTCATGCTGCGCAGCATCAGCACCCCGCCCAGCAGCAGCGTGCCGCGCCGGTAGCGCCGGATCCGCAGCAGCCCGCCCAGGTTGTACTGCACCTTCCGGGTGAACGGGCCGACCTCGACGACCCCGCTGACCAGGTCGGGGGCTGTCGCGGCCGCGATGGTGGCCGCGCCGCCGGCCAGCGAGTGCCCGACGATGACGGCCGGTCCGCCCAGGTGCCTGATCAGCGCGACCAGGTCACCGGCCACCTCGGTGCGCGAGATCGACTTCCAGTCGCCCAGGCTCGACTCGCCGTGCCCGCGCATGTCCGCCGCCGCCACCCGGAATCCGGCCTGCACCAGTTCCGGCACCATGAACCGGAAGGCCTGCCGGCGGTCCCCGATGCCGTGCGCCAGCACGATCAGCGGCCCCTCCCCAGCCACGTCATAAGCGATCCGCCCGCCGCTGATGTCCAGGAACTCGGTCATCCCGTCCTCCGAAAGCTAAGTTGAGTAGCCATAAAGCTAATCCAATTAGCTTTCCGCGTCAAGCGATCACCCCGCCCGCCCCAGTAGCCCCGTCGGCCTCAGAAGCCCTGCAGCTCGCGGGTCAGCTCATGATCGATGGCGCTTTACTAGTCCTCTTATATGGGCAATGGCACCATCGCCACTAAACGCACACCACCCACGGGCCGGAGCCAGCCGCCCAGCGGGGACACCCGGCCGCCCGCCCGGACCGGCCGGGACCGGCCGGGAACCCCCGGACGGCCTCAGGCCACCAGTTCGGTGTCGCCGGTGAAGGCTTCCCACAGGCTGGCGTAGACGCCCCCGGCCCGGACCAGCTCATCGTGGGACCCGATCTCGGCGATGCGGCCCCCGTCCATGACCACGATCCGGTCCGCCGAAGCCGCCGTGGTGAGGCGGTGCGCGACCACGATCGTGGTCCGGCGCGCGGCCAGCTCCTCGGTGGCCCGGTTGACCGCGGCCTCCGAGGCCAGGTCGAGTGCGGCCGTGGCCTCGTCCAGCAGCAGGATGTCCGGGTCGACCAGCTGGGCCCGGGCCAGGGCCAGCAGCTGCCGCTGCCCGGCCGACAGGTTCCGGCCCCGCTCGGTGACCTCGTGGTAGTAGCCGCCCGACAGCCGGGAGATCATCTCGTGCGCCCCCACGGCCCGGGCCGCCGCTTCCACCTCGGCATCGGACGCCGACGGCCGCCCGTAGGCGATCGCGTCCCGGACCGTCCCCGCGAACAGGTACGCCTCCTGCGGCACCACGCCCAGCCGGTGCCGGTACGAGGCCAGGTCCAGCGAACGGACATCCATCCCGTCCACCAGCACGGCCCCGCCGGTCACGTCGTAGAACCGGGCGATGAGCTTGACCAGGGTCGACTTGCCCGCTCCGGTCTGGCCGACCATGGCCACGGTCTCACCGGGCTCGATCATCAGCGAGACCCCGTCGATCGCGTCCCGGTTCGAGTTCTCGTACCCGAAGCGCACGTCGCGCAGCTCGATCCGGCCGCCCAGCCGCGTCACCACCCGGGGCGCCGCGGCCGAAGGCGTGGACGTGGGCAGCCGCAGCAGGTCCTTGATCCGCCGCAGCCCGACCACGGCCTGCTGGTAGCCGTCGAACACCTGCGACAGCTCCTGCACCGGCGCGAACACCATGTCGATGTAGAGCAGGTAGGCGATGAGCGCGCCCGCGGTCAGCGCGCCGCTGCGCACCTGGCCGGTGGCCACGATGAGCACGATGGCGCCCGCGATCGTCGACAGCGTCTGCACGAACGGGAAGTACAGCGCGATCAGCCGCTGGGCTCGCATCCGCGCGTCCCGGTAGGAGCCGCTCAGCTCGGCGAACCGCTCGTGGTTGCGGGCCTCGCGCCGGTAGGCCTGGGTCACCCGCAGCCCGGCCACGTTCTCCGCGAAGTTCGCGTTGACCACGCTGACCTTTTCCCGCGAGTCCTGGTAGGCCTTGGACGCCTTGGACCGGAACTGCACGGTCAGCACGATCAGGATCGGCATGATGGCCAGCACGATCAGGCCCAGCTCGACGTTGATGATCAGCATCGCGATCAGCACGCCGAAGAACGTCAGCAGCGAGCTGACCATGGTGACCAGGCCGGTCTGGAAGAACGAGGACAACGCGTCCACGTCGGTGGTCATCCGGGTCATGATCCGCCCGGCCAGCTCCCGCTCGTAGAAGTCCAGCCCGAGCCGCTGCAGCTGGGCGAAGATCTTCACCCGCAGGGTGTAGAGCAGCCGTTCACCGTTGCGCCCCACGACCAGGGTCTCGCCGATGTTGACCAGCCAGTCGGCCCCGGCCACACCGAGGCCGATCAGCGCCACCACCAGCACCGCGCCCATCGCCTTGGTCTCCACACCGTTGTCGATGCCGTTGCGGGTCAGGGCGGGCAGGGCCAGCTGGGCCAGCGCGTCCAGGGCGTCCAGCACCAGCCCGATGACCAGGGCCGCCGCCAGCGGCTTGAGCAGCCGGCGCAGGGTGAAGTTCCGGTCCCCGGCCCGGGCCGTGGCCTGGTCCACCTGAGGCACGTCGCGGGCGGGCGGCAGCGCCTCGACCTGGGTCAGCAGCCCGGGGGAGGGCGGGGCGCTGGCGATGGCCCCGCTGTACCCGCCGCCGCCGGTGCCGCGTTCGGCCCGCAGCACCCCGGCCGGGGCCTTGGACTTGTCCCACAGCTCGGGGGTGATCCCGCTGGCGTCCTCGTAGAAGTCCAGCGACTGCTGGTCGAGGCCGGCGCCTATGCCCTCGACGTCGTCGCCGGGCCCGGACAGCAGCAGCCGGTACAGCGGCGACCGTTCGGTCAGCTCTTCGTGGGTGCCCACGTCGGCCACGCGCCCGCCGTCCATCACGGCGATCCGGTCGGCCAGGTTCAGCGTGGACCGCCGGTGCGCGATCAGCAGCGTGGTCCGGCCCTGCATGACCCGGTGCAGGGTGGCATGGATTTCGGCTTCGAGCCGGGGGTCGATGGCCGAGGTCGCGTCGTCCAGCAGCAGCAGCCGGGGGTCGGTGATCAGGGCCCGGGCCAGCGCCACCCGCTGCCGCTGACCGCCGGACAGGGTGAGGCCCTGCTCGCCGATCACGGTGTCGTAGCCGTCGGGCAGCTCGGTGATGAATTCGTCGGCCTCGGCCGCCCGCGCGGCCGCGCGCACCTGCTCGTCGGAGGCCTCCGGGCGCCCGTAGGCGATGTTGGCCCGCACGGTGTCGGAGAACAGGAAGCTCTCCTCCATGACCAGGCCGATCGAGGCCCGCAGCGAGTCGCGGCTCACGTCACGGACGTCGTGCCCGCCGACCCGGACCGAGCCGCCGCTCACGTCGTAGAACCGGGGCAGCAGCAGCGACAGCGTGGACTTGCCGGACCCCGAGGCGCCCACCACGGCCATGGTCTCGCCCGGGGCCACCCGCAGCGACAGGCCCCGCAGGACCAGCTGGGACGGCACGTAGCCGAACCGCGCATCGTCGAACTCGATCCCGTTGGCGTCGGCCGGCAGCGGCTCGGCGTCGGGCCGGTCGGTGATGACCGGCTCGGAGTCGATGACCTCCAGCACCCGGATCACGCCGGCCCGGGACTCCTGCCCGATGGTGACCAGCGCGGTCAGCATCCGGACCGGGCCGGCCATCTGGGCCAGGTAGCTGGAGAAGGCCAGGAAGGTGCCGAGGGTGATGTTGCCGCGGATGGCCAGCCAGCCGCCCAGGGCCAGGATCCCGACCTGCCCGAGCGTGGGCACGGCCTGCAGCGCCGGGTTGAACCGGGCCATCATCCGGGCCAGGCGCACCCGCGCGGCGTACAGCGCCGAGCTGGCGCCTTCCATCCGCTCGAGTTCCTGTTCCTCCTGCCCGAAGCCCTTGACCACCCGGACCCCGCCGACCGTCTCGTCCACAATGGCCGCGACTTCACCGGCCTGCTGCTGCGCGTACCAGCTGGCCGGGAACAGCTTGCGCCGGGACCGCAGCGCGATGAACCACAGGGCGGGCCCCACCGCCAGCGCGATCAGCGCCAGCAGCGGCGACAGGAAGAACATGATGACGACCGACACCACCAGCAGCAGCGCGCTGCCCAGCGTGATGGGCAGGAACGACAGCAGCGACTGGATCATGTTGATGTCGGAGATCGACCGGCTGACCAGCTGCCCGGTGTGGATCTCGTCCTGCCGCTCCCCGTCCAGCCGGGTCAGCGATCCGAGCATGTCGGTCCGCAGGTCGTGCTGCACGTCCAGGGACAGGCGCCCGCCCGCCCACCGGCGCATGAAGGTGAACGCGAACTGCGCGACCGCCACCGCCAGCAGCGTGATGGCCAGCGGCCAGATCGAGCTCCGGTGGGTCACGATCACATCGTCGATGATGTTCCGCTGCAGCAGCGGGATGACGGCCGCGAAGACGGTGGCCATCACCGCGCCGGTCAGCGCCAGCAGGAAGTTGCGGCGGTAGTGCCAGCAGTAGCCGGTCAGCCGCTGCAGCCAACGGTCCTCTGGTGTTTCGGGCCCCCGGGTCTGATCTGCTTCAGCCACCCGCGCCAAGCGCCCACCTCGGCCTGGGCGTCGCAGAATGTTTGCCAGTCTCATGGTTTCGCTAGCTAACAATAATCTTCGGGCCCCTGAAATTCCCCGGGATATTTCCCGGCTGGGGGCGCTCCGCCGGTGAATCCGGACAAATCACCCTGCGCATTGGGTGTGTCGCGCTGCGGTTGTCGGACCCGGCCGCTAGCGTTCCCAGACATGCGGATGCTGCACACGTCCGACTGGCACCTTGGCCGCACGCTGCACCGGGCCGACCTGCGCGAGGCCCAGGCCCGGTACCTGGACCACCTGGTCGAGACGGTCAGATCCGAGCGGATCGACGCCGTGCTGGTGTCCGGCGACGTCTACGACCGGGCCATCCCGCCGGTGGACGCGGTGGCGTTGTGCGAGGACGGCCTGGCCCGGCTGCGCGACGCGGGCGCCCGGGTCGTGGTGATCAGCGGCAACCACGATTCGGCCCGGCGGCTGGGGTTCGCCAGTGCCCTGGTCGACCAGGCCGGGGTGTACCTGCGGACCCGGGCCGGGTCGCTGGCCCAGCCCGTGCTGCTGGCCGATCAGCACGGGCCGGTCGCGATCTACGGCGTCCCCTTCCTGGAGCCCGACGCCGTCCGCCACGAACTGCCGCCCGGCCCCGGCGAGCCCGCCGACGTGCCCCGCGGCCACCAGGGCGTGCTGACCCGGGCCACCGACTGCATCCGCGCCGACCTGGCCACCCGCGACGGCGCCCGCGCGGTGGTCATGGCCCACGCCTGGGTGACCGGCGGTGAGGCCAGCGAGTCCGAGCGGGACATCTCGGTCGGCGGGGTCGGCCGGGTGCCGGCCGCCCTGTTCGACGGGTTCGCCTACACCGCCCTCGGGCACCTGCACGGCCCGCAGACCCTGAGCGAGCGGCTCCGCTACAGCGGCTCGCCCCTGCCGTACTCGTTCTCCGAGGCCCGCCAGTCCAAGGGCTCCTGGCTGGTCGACCTGGACGGCGACGGCCACGTGCAGGTGGAACGGGTCCCCGCGCCGGAGTTCCGCCGCCTGTCCGTGCTCCGCGGCACCCTGCCCGACCTGCTCACCTCACCGGCCTACGCCGGGCACGAGGACGACTTCGTGTCGGTGGTGCTGACCGACACCGGCCGCCCGGAGGGCGCGATGGAGCAACTGCGCCGGCGGTTCCCGCATGTCCTGGTACTGACCTTCGAACCGGATGGCAGCGAAGGCGACGGCGGCACCTACCGGTCCCGGGTCAAGGGCCGTGATGACCTGGCCGTCGCCGCCGAGTTCGTCCGGCACGTCCGCAGCAGCGCGGTCACCGACGGCGAGCGGGACCTCCTGGTCGCCGCCTTCGACGCCGCCCGCCGCGCCGAAGGCGAGGACTGATGCGCCCGCACCGGCTGGAGGTCACCGCGTTCGGCGCGTTCGGCGGCCGCGCCGAGGTCGACTTCGACGCGCTGGCTGACTCCGGGCTGTTCCTGCTGCACGGCGAGACCGGCGCGGGCAAGACCACGCTGCTGGACGCGATCGGCTTCGCCCTGTACGGCCGGGTGGCGGGGGAGCGCAACAAGACCCGGCGCCTGCGGTCCGATCACGCGCCCGCCGACGTGCGGACCCAGGTCGTGTTCGAGACCACGATCGGCCAGCGGCATCTGCGCATCACCCGCAACCCCCAGCAGACCCGGCCCAAGAAACACGGCCACGGGGTCACCACCGAACCCGCCCGGGTCCTGGTCGAGGAGGAGACCGGCGGCCGCTGGTGCGCGGTGTCGACCAGGGCCAACGAGGCCGACCGCGAGATCGCCGACGCCATGGGCATGTCGGCCGAGCAGTTCTACCAGGTCGTGCTGCTGCCGCAGGGGGAGTTCGCCCGGTTCCTGCACGCCGACGCCGGCGACCGGGCCGCGCTGCTGCAGAAGCTGTTCCGCACCGACCGGTTCCGCTCCGTCGAGGACTGGCTGGCCGACCGGCGGCGCACCACCCGCGAGCGGGTGGCCGAGGCCGGCCAGGCCCTGGCCACGCTGGCGGCCCGGATCGCCCAGGTGGCCGGTGTTCCCCAGGACGAGCCCCGGACCGGCGAGGACGGCGGGCCCGAGCTGCCCGCCACCTGGGCCAGTGACCTGGCCGCGGCGGCCGCCGCCGAGGCCGCGACCGCGGCCGGAGCCGTCACCACCGCCCGCGCGGCCCTGGACCGGGCCCGCGCCGCCGAGGCCACCGTCCGCGAGCAGGCGGACCGTCAGCGGCGCCGCGCCGCCCTGCTGACCCGCCGTAACGACCTGTTGGCCGCCGCCCCGCAGCGGGCCGCGCTGCGCCAGGAACTCGCCGCCGCCGAGCGGGCCGCCGTAGTCGCCCCCGTCATCACCTTTGTCGAAGGATCGCGAGCGGCCCTCACCAGCGCTACCGAGGCAGCCATCCAGGCCCGGTCCGCGGCCGCCCCGGCCGGGCTGCCGGAGCAGGCCGGGGCGGCCGAGTTCACGGCCGCCGAAGCCGAGCGCCGCCAGCACTCCGGCCGCCTGAAGGCCCTGTCCGCGGTGGACCAGCAGGCCGCCGCCGAGGACGCGGCCGCCGCCCGGGCCAGCGGGCGCGCCGCCGACCGGGCCCGCGACCTGGAGCAGACCCGGCAGGTCCTGGCCGGGCAGCGCACCGAGCTGACCGGGCTGGAACAGCAGCGGAACGCGGCCCAGCGCGCGGCCACCCAGCTGCCGGCGACCCGGGCCGAGGCCGAGCGGCTGCGGGCCGCCGCCGCCGACGCCGCTCAGCTCGCCGACGACTGCGCGGGCGTCCGCGACCTGCGCGAACAGCGCACCACGACCCGTGAGCACGCCAGCGACCTGCGGGAGTACGCGCTGCGGCTGCGCGGCGAGCGGATCGACGGCATGATCGGCGAGCTGGCCGCCCGGCTGACCGACGACAGCCCCTGCCCGGTCTGCGGCTCGCTGGATCACCCCGACCCGTCCGAGCTGCAGGGCCGGCGCATCACCCACCAGGAGGAAGAGCAGGCCTTCGCCGAAGCCGAGGCGGCCAAGGACGCCGTGGCCAAGCTGGACAGCGAGCTGGCCATCGTGGTGGCCCGGATGGGGGACATGACCGCCCGGCTCATCACCGCCGACGTGAGCGAGCCGGTGCTGCGCGAGGACGCCGCCCTGGTCGACGCCATGACCGTGTCCGGCGACCCCGACGAGCCCGGGGACCTGCTGCAGCCCACCCTGTTCGAGGCGCCCCCGCCGCCGCTCAACGCGATACCGGCCGTGGGCACGGTGGACCGGCTGTGTGAGCTGGCCGCCGACCTGACCGTGGCCGCCGACACCCGGGAGGGCCAGGCCACCGAGCTGGCCGTCCGCGGCGATCAGCTCGGGCGGCTCGAAACCGAGCTGGCCGCGCTGCGCGCGGCCGTCACCCAGACCGAGAACCGGCTCAGCGCGCTGACCGAGCAGCGCAACGCCGCCGAGGCCGAGGCCGAGGCCGCCCGCGGCCGGGCCGCCGCGCACCGGGCGTCCCTGGCCAGCCAGCTGGACGGGGCCCCGGACCTGGACACCGCGCTGGCCGCCGCCACCCAGCTGGCCGACGCGCTGGCCGCCGCGGCCCGGGCCGCCGAAGCGGTCACGGCCGCCGCCGCGGCGGCCGCGACGGCCGAGGCCGAGGCGGCCCAGGCCGCGGCCGGCGCCGGCTTCCCGGACGTGGCCGCGGCCCAGGCCGCGTTCCGCGCGCCCGCCTGGCGCACCGGCCAGGAGGAAACCCTGCGCGCCCGCGAAGCCGAAGCCGCCGCCATCGACTCCCAGCTCGCCGACCCGGCCCTGGACGTCGAGCTGGAGCCGCCCGCCGACCTGGCCGCCGCCGAGGAGCAGGTCCGGCTGGCGGCCGGCCAGCATGACCAGGCGGTCGGCGCGCACAGCTCGGCCAGCGACCGGGCCACGGCCCTGGCCGAGCTGGCCCCCGAGTTCGCCGATCAGATCGCGGCCCGGCAGCCGCTGCGGGACCGGGCCGCCGAAGCCCGCCAGCTGGCCGACCTGGCCGCGGGCCTGGGGGCCAACTCCCTGCGCATGACGTTGTCGGCGTTCGTCCTGGCCGCGCGCCTGGAAGAGGTGGCCGAGGCCGCCAGCCACCGGCTGGCCACCATGACCGCGGGCCGCTACCGGCTGGCCCACACCGACAGCCGCCGCGGCGGCGGCAAGTCCGGCCTCGGCCTGGTCGCCCTCGACGCCTGGACCGGCCTGGAACGCGACACCAGCACGCTCTCCGGCGGCGAGACGTTCCTGGCCAGCCTGGCCCTGGCCCTGGGGCTGGCCGACGTGGTGACCGCCGAGGCGGCCGGCGTCACCATCGAGGCCCTGTTCGTCGACGAAGGCTTCGGCACCCTCGACGAAGACACCCTGGAAGAGGTCATGACCGTCCTCGACGGCCTCCGCGAAGGCGGCCGCCTGGTCGGCATCGTCAGCCACGTCGCCGAGCTCCGCCAGCGCATCCCCGCCCAGGTCCACGTGCGCAAGGCCCGCACCGGCAGCACCGTCGCCCTGGCCGCCCGCTAACGCCGGGCTGCCCCCTGCTCCTTGTGAAAACTTTCACAAGGAGGTCTCGTTTGGTTGGGCGTCCGTCACAGCGCACGATGGGGGATATGCCCCTGCACCCAGTGGCGCGGCTGACCGGGCTGAGCCCGCGACGGCGCGCGTTCTTCGCCGGGGTGGCGCTCATCGTGGTTGCGCTCGCGGCCACCGGCGGCTTGCGGCTGGCTCTGACCAGCGGCAACCAGGCCCGGGCCGCGGCCGCGACCGTCCGCAGTGACGTGCTGCTGGTGCCCGGCTACGGGGGCAGCACCAGCGGGCTGGACCAGCTGGCGGGCCGGATCCGGCGCACCGGGCGACGGGCCACCGTGGTCGCCTTGCCCGGGGGTGGCACCGGCGATCTGCGCGCCCAGGCCGAGGTGCTGAACCGGTACGTGAACCAGGCCCTGAACGCGGGCTCGGGCCCGGTCACGATCATCGGCTACTCGGCGGGCGGGGTGGTGACCTGGCTGTGGGACGTTGACTACCACAGCACCTCCCGGGTCCGGCGCGTCATCACGCTGGGCTCGCCGCTGCACGGGGCCAGCCTGGCCGCGCTGGGCACCGCGTTCGATCCCAGCGAGTGCCCGGTCGCCTGCCAGCAACTGGCCCCCGGCAGCAGCCTGCTCACCGCGCTGCAGCGGGCCCCGGTCCGGCGTCCGCCGTGGCTGTCGCTGTGGACCACCGACGACCAGATCGTCCAGCCCCCGGACTCGGCCCAGCTCCCGGGCGCGATCAACGTCCCGCTGCAGGCGGTGTGTGCCGGTATCAATGTCGGCCACGGTCAGCTGCCCACCAGCGCCCTGGTGACCGGGATCGTACTGCGTGCCCTCGGGGCCGCATCGCTGGCCGGCCCGGGCGCCAGCCAGTGCCAGTCACTCCAGCGTCTGGGCCGGTAATTTAAGCCCCGCATATGCCGAAATAAGTGCGCGAAACGCGGATACGGCACGGTCCCGAACATTGGTGCTGGAAGCTTCTCATTTCTCTGTGATCTACATCACGTCCGTTCTGTGTATCATGTCCTGACCTGCACCAGGTTGCCGCAGGTCTTTGTGTTATCTCGCGTTTGAGCCGACCGATTGCTTCGCATATTCAAAACATTTCTCATTGCAGAAATGCCGAGGGCTGCCATTAATATTCGTGACGTGCCTGTGGGGGGCCGCTGAATTCGGAAGCAATGATCGGCCTGGGTTTCCGACTTCCCGCTCCCCATGGGAGACCGTTCATTCACATGACCAAAGGGGAGTAATGAACAAGAAATCCTCCGCGCTTCTGGCCTCCGCCGGCGTCACCGTCGGCCTGCTCGGCTTCGCCCTGCCCGCCGGCGCCGCGACCGCCGCTGTCGGGGGCAACAACCCGACCGCCGGCCAGTGCTCGTACTCGCCGCCGGTCGTGTACACGCCGGCCGGAACCGGCCTGGACAGCCAGACCAAGACCGGTGACGACCGGCGCCCGAACCAGGGCGACGGCAAGGACGGCAGCTACGGCCAGGGCGACGGCAAGGACGGCAGCTACGGCCAGGGCGACAAGGGCAAGGGCCACGGCAAGCAACCCGACCCGTGCCCCACCGACACCAAGAGCCCCTGCCCTACCCATACGCACAAGCCCTGCCCGCCGAGGACCAAGACGCCCAAGCCCTGCCAGCCGGTGGTGTCCAAGCCGTGCAAGCCGCACAAGGACAAGTACGGCCACCTGACCAGCTACCGGCAGGCCCCGAAGCACGTCCTGGTGTGCAAGCCCACGCCGTGCCCGACCAAAGCCAAGCCCTGCCCGCCCAAGTGCAAGAAGAACCAGCCGCACAAGCACACGCACCCGCAGCAGCACCCCGGCATTAACTAGCCGGTACGCCCGAGTGATTCCCCGTCACGTTTGTGGCGGGGAATTACTTTTTCCAACGCTGACAACGTGAGTACCAATAGTATTTAATAACAAGAACGTAACGGCGGTAATCCAGGCACCCCCTTCGGGAGTCTTAATTCGCGTGCATAAACAGTTCCGCCGTTTCGACATTGCTGTCGGCTTGGTATTTGCGATCCTGGTCATCGTGGGCGTGGTGACGGTCAGTTCGAGTTCCAAGTCCGCGGCGAATTCTGCGCACACCGCGCGGGCCACCGCCACGGCCAGCCCGGCGTCGGCGCCCGCGGCCACACGATCGGGCCCTCTGACCCCGCCGACGGCGCCGCCCACATGGTCCAAGACCCCGAGGCGGCCGCCCCCGATTCCCACCTCGGCCCCGCCGGCCGCTCCCGGCCGGGCTGCCCGGGCCACCCGGCCGGCACCCCCGCCGCCCACGCAGGCCGCGCCGCCACCGCCGCCTCCGGCCACCCACGCCGCGCCCGTGGCCCCGGCCGGCTGCACGCCCAAGACCAACGCGGGCCACTGCTACCAGCCCGGGGAGTTCTGCCGCGACTCCGACCACGGGGCCACCGGGGTGGCCGGCGACGGCAAGCGCATCGAGTGCGAGGACAACGACGGCTGGCGCTGGGAACCGGTCTAGCCAGGCCGCCCGCTACCCGGTGATGTCCTTGGTGGCGAAGTTGGCCCAGGCCGCGGCCAGGAACACCAGCACGTAGACGGCCTGGATCGCGAAGCCGCGCTGGATGTCCCGCCAGAAGATGGGCTGCCGGAAGAAGTCGATCCAGGCCAGCCAGTACCTGGTCGGCAGGTAGGGCTGGATGGCCGACGCGGCGTTGAGGGTGACCAGCACCTCGCTGGCCACCAGCGCGGCCAGCGCCCCGATGGCCGCGCCCAGGGCCGAGTCGGCCAGGGTGGACAGGAACAGCGCGATCGCGGCCACCCCCAGCATGGACACGGTGATGAACCCCACCGCCCAGGCCACCCGCTCGCCCAGTTGCAGCAGCGACAGCGGCGCGCCCGACAGGGACGTGACCCCGGAGCCGGCCTGGATTCCACCCGTCGGCAGGCCACCGGCCGCGCCGGCCGCCCCGCCCGCGCCGGACTGGGCCACCGCCGCCGGGGCGCTGGCCGCGCCCGGGCCGAGCAGGAACACCCCGATCAGGTACGAGGTCACGGTCACCGCGACCACCGCCAGCAGCACGAAGGTGGTCAGCGCCAGCAGCTTGGCCACCAGCAGCCGGGTCCGGCCCACCGGCCGGATCAGCAGGTAGCGCAGGGTTCCGCTGGCCGCCTCGCCCGCCACCGAGTCACCCGCCACCACCGCCACCGACACCGGCAGGAACACCGGCAGCACCAGGGCCAGCGCCGCCGCCGGGTAGAGCTTGCCGTTCTCCAGCACCGCCGACAGGAACGCGCTGCCCTGGCCCGGCGGCGGGGTCAGGTGGGTGACGGCCACGAACACCGCCACCAGCAGCGGCAGGGCGCAGATCAGCAGCACGCTGATCCAGGTCCGCGGCCGGGTGAACAGCTTGTACAGCTCGACCGTCACCACTGGTCGTCTCCGCTGCCGGTCACCTTGAGCACCACGTCTTCCAGGGTCTGGTGCTGCGGGGTGATCGAGGCCACCCGGATCCCGGCCCTGACCAGCTGCTGGTTCAGCTCGGCCGGGTCCGCGTGCCGGATGACCAGGTGCGCGCCGTCGCGGTGCTCGACCTGGCCGTTCAGCAGCGCCGCCACCTGGCCGGCGTCCGGGCTCTCGACCAGGACCCGGCCGGTCGGCCCGCGCAGCGCGTCCAGGTCGTCCTGCAGCACCAGCCGGCCGCGGTCCAGGATGCCGACCCGGGTGCACTGCTGTTCCACCTCGGCCAGCAGGTGACTGGACAGGAAGATGGTCACGCCGTCGGCGCTCAGGTCCAGCAGCAGCTGCCGGGTGTCCCGGATGCCGTGCGGGTCCAGGCCGTTGCCCGGCTCGTCCAGGATCAGCAGCCGGGGCCGCCGGACCAGCGCCGCGGCCAGCCCCAGCCGCTGGCGCATGCCCAGCGAGTACGTCTTGACCGGGCGCCGGTCCACGCCGGCCAGGCCGACCTGCTCCAGCGCGGTGCTGATCCGCTTGCGCCGGGTCCGCCGCTCGCCGCGTGGCCCGGCCGCGTCCAGCAGCTTCAGGTTGGCCCGGCCGGACAGGTTGGGGTAGGCGGCCGGGCCTTCCACCAGCGCGCCGACGTCCCGCAGCACCCGCCGGGCCTCCCGCGGCATCCGGGACCCCAGCACCTCGATCTCACCGCTGGTCGCGTAGACCAGCCCGAGCAGCATCCGGACCAGCGTGGTCTTGCCCGAGCCGTTCGGCCCGAGCAGGCCGTACCGGTCGCCCGCCCGCACGTCGAGGTCGACCGAGCTGACGGCGGTGACCGTGCCGTACCGCTTGGTCAATGACCGGGTGCTGATCAGAAGGCCTCACCTGGCCGGGACACGATGGTGGCGGCGGCCTGCTGCAGGGTCGGCCGGGTGGCCAGCCCGGCCAGCAGGTACGTCTCGTCGAAGTCGGGCCGGGCTGGCCGGTCCCGGTGCATCAGCACCACGTTGACCAGCGGCGAGCTGACCGCCACGCCGGTGCCGTTGGTCGCGCTGATCGGGGTGCCGCCCGCGGTCAGGGCCCCGCTGAGCAGCCGCTGGCCCGCGCTGCCGCCGATGGCCAGCACCGCGAACGTGCTCAGCCCCTGGCCGTAGATGCCGATCGGCAGCAGGTCCGGGATGATCCGCACGTGCTGCCCGGCCAGCTTGATCGGCAGCAGGACCGGCGCCAGGTGGCTCAGCTCGCCGGCCAGGCTGCTGGCGGTCGCGGTCGTGTACCCGGTGCCCGGCCCGCGCCGCGGGGTCAGTACCGCCTGGTCCGGCCGCCAGCGGCCGACCTGGAAGAAGTGTGTTTCCAGGGCGGGCTGGCGGGCGCCCTTCGCGTAGACCTGCACGTCCAGCGGCAGACCGGTCCCGGCCGCCACCCAGATGTCGATCCGCCCCACGGTGGAGGCCGGGTCGGCGGGCACCACCCGCAGCCCGCTGGTGACCTGGCCCGCCACTCGCCGCGGCGCCAGCACCGACAGCCGGGCCCTGGATCCGGCCTCGCGCACCAGCCGGCTGGCCAGCGACGGGGGCAGGAAGTCGGCCGCCTGCGGCAGCCGGACCGTGCTGCGGCCCACGATCCGGGTCAGCAGTTCGCTGCCGGAGTCCCACACGTACGAGGACCGGGCCTGCTGGTAGGTGTCCCGCTCGCTGGTGTCGGACAGCACGTCGAGCCGCCAGCGCGACGGCGAGGCCTGCCACACCTGCATCCGCGTCACCCCGTCCAGCAGCGAGGTCACGTCGCTCAGCCCCGGCAGCGACGGCAGCCCGAAGGTGGCGTTGCTCTCGGCGTACCCGGAGTAGGGGATCCGCCCGGAGTTCAGGATCCGGCTGCGCAACTGGGCCGCGGTCACCGCGGGGGCGTGGACCGGCAACGCCTGGGCCAGTGCGGGCAGCGCGCACAGCACGGCCAGGCCCCCGGCCACCACTGCCCACCGCCAGCCGAGCCTGCGGCGGATCACGCGCATGAGCTAGCGATTACGGCATCCATGTGGCGATTCCGCCCGTTTGTCCCTGGCCCACGCCATAACGGTACGATAACTCCCCGATCCCCGGGAGGGCCGGGGCGAGCGGGAGACACTAATGGCTGAGCTGGTCAAAGATCATCCTGAGCGGTCCCGCTACGAGATCGAGGCCGACGGTGAGCTGGGTGGCTTCGTCCAGTACCGGCGGTCCGGCCGCGAGCTCACCCTCATCCACACCGAGACCGATCCGCGGTTCCGCGGCCACGGCCTCGGCGGTCACCTGATCGCCGCCGTCCTGGACGAAGCCCGCCAGCAGGACGTGGCCGTGATCCCGCTCTGCCCGTTCGCCCGCGCCTTCATCGCCGGCCACCCCGGATACCTGGACCTGGTCCCCGCGAACCGCCGCGCCGAGTTCGGCCTCTAATCCGTTTCCGTTCCTCATCCCGGGGCGGTTACCGTGACGGCGTGACCGCTGAAGACGACCGGCCTGCTCCTGGTCTGGCCGGGGCCGGACCTGGCCAGTCCGTCCTGCTCACCGTCCGCTTTCTGTCCGAGCTGGCGCTGATCGCCGTCCTGGTCTGGGCCGGGGTGGGCGCCAGCTTGCCGCTCGCGGGCCGGATCGTCATCGCGGTGGCCGCACCGGTGCTGGCCATGGTCATCTGGGGTCTGTGGATGGCGCCGCGGGCCCGGCGCCGGCTCGCCGACCCGCTGCGGCTGGCCGCCGAACTGGTGCTGTTCGCGGTGGCCGCGGCCGCGCTGGCCCTGACCGGTCCGGTCCTGGCCGCCGTGGTGTTCGCGGTCATCGCCATGGGCGTGGCCATCATGCTCCGCGCGGTCGCCCCCGGCTCCTAGCCGATCAGGCCCAGCACGCGCCGCCAGCCGTCCTCGGTGGCGGCGGCGTGGTAGCCGGGGGTGCCCGGCCAGAAGAAGGCGTGCTTCACCCCGGGGTAGACGACCAGTTCGTGGTCGACGCCGGCCCGGTCCAGGGCGGCGCCGATCTGCCTGGCGCTGGGCCGCGTCGATCAGCGCGTCGTCCCCGCCGACCAGGTAGAGCAGGCGGCCGGTGATGCCGGGGGTCAGGTCGAGGGTCGGGGTGGGCTGGCCCAGCGGGATGTCGGTACCGGGCAGCCAGCCGCCGTAGAGCACTGCGGTGCAGGCGATGGGCAGCCGGCAGGCGGCCAGGTAGGCCAGGTGGCCGCCGGCGCTGAAGCCGATCATCGCGGTCCGCTCGATGCCGGGCTGCCTGCCCAGCCAGTCCAGGGCCACCGCCACGTCGGCCAGTGCCTGTTCCCGGCCCAGCCGGTGCAGTAGGGCGAACCCCTCCTGGCGGCCCGCGTCCGTGCGCTCCAGCCACCGGCCCGGCGCGGCGTCCCGATGGTAGAACTCCGGAGCCAGGGCCAGGTGACCCGCCGCGGCCAGCCGGTCGGCCACCCCGCGGATGTCCGGGTTCACCCCGAACAGCTCGTGGGCCACGATGACGGCGGTCGGGGCCGGGCCTCCGGACGGCCGGGCCAGGTAGCCGGGCAGGGTGGTCCCGTCCGGGACGGGCAGTTCGATCCGTTCCGTGGTGGTCGTCATGGCCCCAGCTTGGCCGGACCGGATCGTGGTAACCACAGCACGCTGTTACTGGTACTGGCGTTGTTAGGCTGCGGGTATGGCCCCGTCCCGCGAATCCGGCGCGGACCCCCGCGCGCTCGGCCAGCTGCTGCGCGACCGGCGGGCCCGGCTCCGCCCGGCCGACGTCGGCCTGCCCGCCGGGAGCCGCCGCCGCACAACCGGGTTGCGCCGTGAGGAGGTGGCGCTGCTGGCCAGCGTGTCACCGACCTACTACACGTTCCTGGAGCAGGGCCGTCCGGTCCGGCCGTCCGGGGCCGTGCTGGACGCCCTGGCCGACGCGCTCCGGCTGTCCGCCACCGAACGCCGCTACCTGCGCGTGCTGGCTTACGGCGACGACGCGGGTGGCGGGCTCACCACGACCGAACCGCCCGAGCAGCTCGATCCTGAGGTGGCGGCCCTGGTCCAGCGGCTGGAGCCGCACCCGACGATCGTGAAAGGCCGCTGCTGGGACGTGCTGGCCGCCAACCCGGCCGCGCGGGCCCTGTTCACCGACTGGGAGGCGGTGCCACCCGGTCAGCGCAACCTGGTGCGCTGGATGTTCACCACCGAGCAGGCCCGCCAGGTCTATCTGGACTGGGAGCCGGAGGCCCGGGCCATGCTGGCCCGGTTCCGGCTCGCCGCCGCCCGCCACCCCGGCGACCCCGGGTTCACCGCCCTGATCGAAGAGCTGCAGCGGGACAGCGAGCACGTCCGCGCCTGGTGGCCCCGGCACGACGTCCGCGACGTCGGCAGCGGCACCAAGAAGCTCCGTCACCCGGTCCTCGGCCCCACCGAGTACGCCCACGTGGTCCTGCAGGTCGCCGACCACCCCGACCAGACCCTGGTCACCTACTCGGTGGCCAGCTGAGCGTCCTTCTCCTCAGAGCAGGAAGCGGAACAACGGACTGGACGAGTCGATCTTCTCGATCGACGGCGGGGCCGCCTTCATCCGGTCCAGCAGCGCGGGCAGGTCCTCGGGCCGGGACAGCTCGATGCCGACCAGGGCCGGCCCGGTCTCCCGGTTGCTGCGCTTGATGTATTCGAACAGCGTGATGTCATCGTCCGGGCCCAGCACCTCGTCCAGGAACCGGCGCAGCGCCCCCGGCTCCTGCGGGAACTCGACCAGGAAGTAGTGCTTGCGCCCCTCGTGGATCAGGGCCCGCTCGACCACCTCGGCGTACCGGCTGACGTCGTTGTTGCCGCCGGACAGCACGGCCACCACGGTGGCGCCGGGCGGGATCGCGGCCGCCCCGGCCACGCCCTCGCTGGCCAGGTCGTTCAGCAGACCCGTGGCCAGCGCCCCGGCGGGCTCGGCGATGATCCCGTCGGCCTGGTACAGGGCCAGCATCTCCCGGCACACCCGTCCCTCGTCGACGGTGAGTACCCGGGCCCCGGACGCCGCGATCAGCGGGTAGGTGCGGTCACCGGCCCGGCGGACCGCGGCCCCGTCCACGAACGTGTCCACCTCGGGCAGGGTGACCGGCCCGCCCGCGGCCAGCGCGGCGGTCACGCAGGCGGCCCCGGCCGGCTCGGCCCCGATGACCCGGACCGCCGGGTGCCGCTCGCCCAGCCAGGCCACCGACCCGGCCAGCAGGCCGCCGCCGCCGACCGGGACGACGATCACGTCCGGGGCCTGGCCGAGCTGGGCGACGATCTCCCGGGCCACCGTGCCCTGCCCGGCGATCGTGCGCGGGTCGTCGAACGCCGGTACCAGCGTCGCTCCCGAGGCGACGGAGTCGCGGGAGGCCGCGGCCGACGCCTCGTCGTAGGTGTCGCCGCCCAGCACGATCTCCACCATGTCCCCGCCGAGCATGGCGATCCGGTCGCGCTTCTGCCGCGGCGTGATCCGCGGCAGGTAGACCCGGCCGCGAACCCCCAGGGCCGAGCAGGCGTAGGCCAGGCCCTGGGCGTGGTTGCCCGCGCTGGCCCCGACCACCCCGGCCGCCCGGGCCTGCTCGTCCAGCTGGGCGATGAGGTTGTAGGCCCCGCGCGCCTTGTAGGAGCGGACGGTCTGCAGGTCCTCGCGCTTGAGCCAGACGTCGCAGCCCAGCAGTGCGGACAGCCGGCCGTTCCGCTCCAGCGGTGTGGTCGCCACCACCCCCGCGAGCCGTTCGGCGGCCGAATCCACCAGCGCAGCGTTCACAGTCACCGGCCCAGTTTGCCGCACGACCAATCCGCTACCCCCCGCGCTCCGAATGAGAGGCGTCTAATTGTGAGATTAACAATGCCTCATTGACCTGTTTAGATGGTGAGATGACCGCAGATCCGAACCGTCGCGAGGCCTGCTGCGCGGCCGCGGCGTCCGCGGCCATGGGCAAGTACCTGCGCGTCATCTACCTGCTCAGCTTCAAGGGCCCCTGCGTCACCACCTCGGAGG
This sequence comes from uncultured Actinomycetes bacterium, assembly GCA_963828445.1. Classification (GTDB taxonomy): domain Bacteria; phylum Actinomycetota; class Actinomycetes; order Streptosporangiales; family Streptosporangiaceae; genus Bog-532. Next base: position 1,203,528 of record CAWHFP010000001.1, on the reverse strand, counting down.
TGGCGGCCCGGCTCGGGGTCGCGGCCCCGTCGGTGTCGGCCATGCTGCGCCGCCTGGACGCCTCGGGCCTGATCACCGCGGCCGGGCCCGCCGGCATCGTGCTCAGCGAGCACGCCGAGCGGCACGCCCGCGAGGTGGTCCGCCGCCACCGGCTGATCGAGACGTTCCTGGTCCAAGCGGCCGGGATGAGCTGGGACGAGGTCCACGACGAGGCCGAAGCCCTGCAGGACGCGGCCAGCGACCGGCTGATCGAACGGATCGACGCCACCCTCGGCCACCCGCTGCGGGACCCGCACGGTGACCCGATCCCGCCGGCCGCCGGCCAGCCTGCCGAAGGCTACGCCGAGGAGTGGTCGCCCGCACTGGACGGCGCTCCGGCCGGGGCGTCGTTCTGGGTGGACCGGATCAGCGACGAGGACAGCGCCGCGCTGCAGTACCTGGCCGGGCTGGGAGTGCGGCCCGGCGTACTGCTCCGGGTGCTGGAGCGTGAGCCGTTCGGCGGCCCGCTGTGGGTGGAGGTCGGCGGCCAGCGCCGCGCTCTGGGGTCCCCGCTCACCCAGTTCGTGCACGGAGTGGTGAAGGAGTGACCGCCGAGGCCACCTCGCCGGTCCAGACCGCCACTCCCGAGATCACGCTGGGCCAGCTGCGGGCCCGAGGCCGGGTCCGGGGCGTGCTCGGGCTGCTCGGCCCGGCGTTCGTGGCCGCGGTCGCCTACATCGACCCGGGGAACTTCGCCACCAACTTCACCGCCGGTGCCGCCCACGGCTACCAGCTGGCCTGGGTCATCGTGATGGCCAACCTGATGGCCGTGCTCGTCCAGTACCTCACCTCCAAGGCGGCCCTGGCCACCGGCCGCAGCCTGCCGGAACTGTGCCGGGAACGGTTCGGGCGCCGGGCCAACGTCGTGCTCTGGCTGCAGGCCGAGGTGGTGGCCATGGCCACCGACCTGGCTGAGTTCGTGGGCGCGTCGGTCGGCATCAACCTGGTCTTCGGCGTGCCCCTGTTCGTGGCCGGGCTCATGACCGCGGTGGTGGCGTTCGTGATCCTGGGCCTGCAGCAGCGTGGCTACCGCCGGTTCGAGCTGGCCATCATCGCCCTGCTGGCCCTGGTCGGGGCGGCCTTCCTGTACCTGCTGGTGGTCACCGGCGGCCACCAGTACTCACAGCTGGCCGGGGGACTGGTGCCCCGGCTCGACGGCACCGGCGCGCTCGGCCTGGCCGTCGGCATCATCGGCGCCACCGTCATGCCCCACGTGGTCTACCTGCACTCAGCCCTGCAGCAGAACCGGGTCGCGGCCCGCGGCCCGCGGGAACGGCAGACGCTGCTCACGGCCAACCGGTGGGACTGCTTCACCGGCCTCGGCCTGGCCGGGCTGGTCAACCTGGCCATGCTGTGCGTGGCCGCGGCCCTGTTCCACGGGGTCAGCGTGTCCGGCGTGGTCGACCTGGGCATGGTCCACACCCGGCTCGGCTCGCTGGTCGGCGGCGGGGCCGCGCTGGCCTTCGGGGTGGCCCTGATGGCGTCCGGGCTGTCGTCCTCCAGCGTCGGCACCTACGCCGGCCAGGTGGTGATGGCCGGCTTCATGAACTGGCGGATCCCGCTCGCCCTCCGCCGGCTGCTGACCATGGCCCCGTCCCTGCTGGTGCTGGCCCTGGCCGTGAACCCCAGCCAGGCGCTGGTGCTGTCCCAGATCGTGCTGTCGTTCGGCATCCCGTTCGCGCTGGTGCCGCTGCTGCTCGTGACCCGGGACCGGCTTACCATGACCGACATGGTCAACCGCCGCCTGACCACCGCGCTGATGGTGGTGACCACGGTGATCATCACCGGGCTGAACTTCTTCCTCCTGGGCCAGGCCATCCTCGGCGCCTTCTGACCGGCCAGGCTGGCAGGATCGGATCATGAGTGCTGTCCAGCTGATCCGGGCCCCGAACCTGTCCGACGTGGCCGAGTACGCCTACGCCGCCACCGCCCCGGCCGGGTCGCGGCTGATCTTCCTGGCCGGCGCGTGCCCGCTGAACGAGGCGGGCGCGACCGTGGCCGTGGGTGATTACGCGGGCCAGGCCGCGCAGGCGATCGCGAACCTGCGCACCGCCCTGGCCGCGGCCGGGGCGGACCTGACCGACGTGATCAGCACCCGGGTGCTGGTCGCCACCACCCGGCAGCCCGACCTGGTCACCGCCTGGCAGGTGGTGCGGGACAGCTTCGGTGAGCACGACGTGCCCAGCACGCTGGTCGGTGTCACCGTGCTCGGCTACGACGACCAGCTGGTCGAGATCGAAGCCGTCGCCGCCGTCGTCGACCCCTGACCCTAGCACGGCTGACCCGCGGTTACCAGAGGCCTGGCTCGCGGCCCTGGGTGACGTGGATGCCGTGTTCGGTCAGCTCGGCCACCATCCGGGCCGGGTCGTCCGGGGTGATGACCGGCTTGACCCAGCTGCCCAGCGTGATGACCAGCGCGGTGTCCTTGCGCGGGCGGCGCGGGTCGAAGTTGAACCAGTGCCGCAGGTCGCCGCTGCCGTGGATGCGCCACCTGCCCGCCGCGCCCAGCGGCGACTCCATGACCCCGCGGATATCCGCGTACCGGATGTGCTTGGCCCCGACCAGGTAGTAATGCCGGATCAGCAGCCCCTGGTTGTCGCAGGCGATCCGCCCGTCGTCGTACCCCGTCATGGGTCAAAGGCTAGCCGTGCAGGCCGCGAGTCCACTTCTCCAGGGTGCGGCGGTCGCGCTTGGTCGGCCGGCCCGCGCCGCGATCGCGGATGGCCACCTGGAGCGGGCGCTCGCGGGGCGGCGGAGGCGGGCTGTGGTCCACGTAGCATTCGGCCGCGACCGGAGCGCTGACCCGCTTGCTGATGACCCGGACGACCTTGACGACCCGGTCCCAGTCCTCCTGCCGGACCCGGATCTCGTCCCCGGGGCGGACCGGGTGCGCGGGCTTGACCCGGGTGCCGTTCACCCGGACATGCCCGGCCCGGCAGGCACTGGACGCGGCCGAACGGGTCTTGGCCAGCCGCACCGACCAGATCCAGCTGTCCACCCGCCCGGTCTCCGCATCGGCCACCCGGCCACTGTAGCCCGCCCACACCGCCGGGAGCCCCAGTCCGCCCGCTGGTGACCGGCCCCCTCCATACTGGTCGCCGTGGACGAAACTCTCCGTCGACGGGGCGGCTGTCACCTGGTCATCGATGTGTACCAGCCTGCCGAGCTGGTCCTGCAGGTGGCGGTGCCCGGCCCGGCCGGCCTGACCGTGACCGAAGACCTGGTCGTGACCCACAACGGCCAGCCGATGGCCCCGGCCGAGATCGCCATCCCGGGGGAGGGCCGGGTCCATCTGCTGCGGGCCGCCCCCGGCCGGGTCACCGTCGACTACCTGGCCACCGTCGAGGGTCACGCCGCCCCGCCCACGGTGACCGAGGCCGATCGGATCATCTACCTGCGCCCCAGCCGGTACGCCGAGTCTGACCAGCTGGCGGCCGTGGCCCAGGCCGAGTTCAGCGGCATCGGCGCGGTCGGCGATCTGCTGGCCGCGGTGTCGTCCTGGGTCGGCACCCAGCTCAGCTACGTGCCGGGCAGCAGCGGCCCGACCGATGGCGCGGTGCAGACCCTGCTCAGCCGGCAGGGCGTCTGCCGCGACTACGCCCACCTGGTCATCGCCCTGCTGCGGGCGCTGGACGTGCCGGCCCGGCTGGCCGCCGTCTACGCGCCGGGCCTGGCTCCCATGGATTTCCACGCCGTGGCCGAAGCCCTCGTCGACGGGGCCTGGCGGGTGGTCGACGCCACCCTGCTGGCCCCCCGGGCCAGCCTGATCCGCATCGCCGCCGGCCGCGACGCGGCCGACACCGCGTTCCTGTCCAGCTACGGTGGCGCCGTCCAGCTGGTGACCACCGAGATCACCGCCGTCACCGAGGGCCCGCTGCCCACCGACGACGTGACCAGCCTGGTCAGCCTGGGTTGAGGAGGCAGCGATGGCACCCCCCAAGGACTCGCGGAACGAAACCCAGGCCGAAAGGGACGACCGTAACCTGATCGAGCTCCTGCAGGAACTGCGGGTGGCCGGCCTGGGCGTCCAGGTTCTGTTCGGATTCCTGCTCTCGCTGCCGTTCACCAACCAGTTCAAGCAGCTCGACGGGGCCGACCGTAATCTGTACCTGGCCTGCCTGATCCTGGCCGCCATGGCCACCGCCCTCCTGCTCGCCCCGGTCGCCTATCATCGCCTGGTCTTCCGCCAGGGCGAGAAGGAGAAACTGGTCCGGGCGGCCAACGTCCTGGCCATCCTGGGCCTGATCACCGTCGGCCTGGCCGTGTCCTCGTCGGTGCTGCTGGTGGTGGGCTTCGTGGCCGGCTACAGCACCGGCGGCGTGATCTCCGGCCTGGTCCTGGTCATGTTCGCCCTCCTCTGGTTCGCCCTCCCCGTCATCCGGCGCTGACATCATGGGCCGATGACGACGACATCAGGACCAGAGCGCCCGGACAGCCGCCGCCCGGTGGCCCTGGTCACCGGAGTCGGGCGATCGGTCAACCTCGGCGCGGCCATCGCGGCCCAGCTGGCCAGGGACGGATGGAACATCGCCTTCACCTACTGGACCGCCTACGACGAGCGGATGCCCTGGCCGATCGAACCCGAAGCCGCTGGCACCGTCACCGAGACGCTGACGGCCGAGGGCGCGGCCACCGCGGCGATCAGCGCCGATCTGTCCGGCCCGGACGCCCCGGCCCGGATCTTCGATGCTGCTGAGCAGCAACTCGGGCCGGTCACCGCGCTGATCATGTGCCACTGCGAGTCGGTCGACTCGGGGCTGCTGGACACCAGCGTGGAGAGCTTCGACCGGCACTTCGCGGTCAACACCCGGGCCACCTGGCTGCTCATCCGCGAGTTCGGGCTGCGCTTCCGCGGTAGTCCCGGGGCCGGCCGGATCATCTTCCTGACCAGCGACCACACCGTCGGCAACCTGCCCTACGGAGCCAGCAAGGGCGCGGCCGACCGTATCGTTCTGGCCGCCGCCCACGAGCTGGCCGACCGGGGCGTCACCGCCAACGTGATCAACCCCGGTCCGGTCGACACCGGCTGGATGACCCCGGAACTGAAGGAGACCCTGACCGGCCTGACCCCGCTCGGCCGGCTCGGCACCCCGGCCGAGACCGCCCGGCTGGCCGGGTTCCTCTGCTCCCCGGAGGGTGGCTGGATCACCGCCCAGCTGCTCTACAGCAACGGCGGCTTCCGCACCCCGATGTCCGGCCGGGGCGCATTCATCACCTGACCGCGAGCAGGCACAATGGGCCCATGGCTGAGCCGGGTGTCTACGAGTTCCCCGTCCAGGTCCGTTACATGGAGGTCGACGCCCAGAACGTTGTCTTCAACGCCTGGTACCTGACCTACTTCGACGAAGCCTTCAACGGCTTCCTGACCGCGCGCGGCCTGTCCTACCAGAAGATGATCGACTCCGGCTTCGACGTCCAGCTCGTGCACACCGACATCGACTGGATCTCGGGCCTCCGCTGGGGCGACGACGTGCGCGTCGCCGTCTCCACCGCCCGCGTCGGCACCACCAGCTTCGCGCTGGACTTCCAGACCCGCCGCCTCGGCCAGCCCACCTGCACGGCCCGCACCGTCTACGTGGTCATCGCCACCGACGGCTCCGGCAAGCGCCCCATCCCCCCGATCCTCGCCGAGGCCCTCGGCGACCCGTCTCCCTTGCGCCCCGTCTGAGCCCGGCGCTGCTCACAGCAGAAAAAGTTTGTGCGCGCCGGGTCGCCCGGCGACGATAGGGGACCGTGAGCGAATCCTTCACCATCATCCGGCCCGACATCACGCTCGCCGCCGAGCGCTGGCCCGGCGGCCGCCCCGTACTGGTCCTGCTGCACGAGGGCATCGCCGACCGGCGCGGCTGGCGCCAGACGGCCGACCTGCTGGCCCCCGACCTGACCGTGGTCGCCTACGACCGCCGCGGCTACGGCGAGACCCCGCCCAGCCCGGGCCCGTTCTCGCACGTCGACGATCTGCTCGCCGTGCTGGATCAGGTCGCGGACGGCCCGGCCTGGCTGGTCGGCGCGTCGGCCGGTGGGGGACTGGCCCTGGACACCGCCCTCACCGCACCGGACCGGGTCGCGGGGCTGGTCCTGCTCGGCACCGCGGTCAGCGGCGCCCCCCAGCCCGAGCTGGACGCCGACGGCCAGCGCTTCATGCAGCTCTGGGACAAGGCCATCGCCGACGGCGACCGGGACGAGCTCAACCGCCTGGACATGTGGGTGTGGGTGGACGGCCCGGCCCAGCCCGAAGGCCGCGTGTCCGGCCCCGCCCGCGACCTGGCCCTGGCCATGAACGCGGTCATCATCGCCAACGACTTCCCCGAGGACGCCGGGGCCAGCGGCGTCAGCGCCTGGGACCGCCTGGGCGAGGTACAGATCCCGGTCACGGTGGCCTGCGGCGACCTGGATGTGCCGTTCCTGTTCACCCGCTGCCAGGAACTGGCCCAGCGCCTGCCCCACGCCCGCTACCAGACCCTGCCCGGCCGGGCCCACCAGCCCTACCTGGAAGACCCCGCCGAGGTCGCGCAGCTGATCCGCCAGGCCGTGAGCACGGCATGAGCCGTCACGTCGAGGCGGTGCGGCTGCCGGCGCCCGCGGGCTACGAGATTTCCACCGACCCGGCCCGCCTGGACGCCGCGCTGATCCACCGGTGGCTGTCCGAGGACTCCTACTGGGCCCGCGGCCGGTCCCGGGACACCCAGGATCGCGCCATGGCCGGGTCGCTGAACTTCGGCGCCTACCGGGCCGATTCCGGGGTCCAGGTCGGCTACACCCGGCTGGTCACCGACCAGGCGACTTTCGCCTGGCTGTGTGACGTCTACATCGACCGGGCCGTGCGTGGCCACGGCCTCGGCACCGCCCTGGTCACCGCGGCCCGCGACTACCTGGCCCCGTTCGGCCTGCGCCGCGTCATGCTGGCCACCTCCGACGCGCACGGGGTGTACGCCAAGCTGGGCTTCGAGCCGCTGGCCGAGACCGGCAAGTGGATGGTCCTCGGTGCCCAATAGCCAGCCCGATAGCCAGCCCGATAGCCGGGACTGGGCGGCCTCGTTCAGCGAGGTCTTCGCCCAGCCCGCATCCGCGGTGGAGGCCCGGGTCTGGGCCAGCGCCCTCGGCGACGAATACCCGGCCGAGGTTGCCCCCTACAGCTACACCTCGCGCAGCGAACTGGCCCGCATCGCCCGGGAGGTGCACGCCGGGCCGGGGGAACTGCTGGCCGACGTCGGCTCCGGCCGCGGCGGTCCGGGCCTGTGGGTGGCCGCGACCACCGGCGCCGGCTACCTGGCCGTCGACATCGCCGCCGAGGGGCTGGCCCAGGTCCGCGACCGGGCCGCCCGCCTGGGCCTGGCCGATCGGGTCCGCACCGCCGAAGGCTCGTTCGAGAACCTGCCCCTGCCCGACGCCGGCGCCGCCGCGGTGATGAGCATCGACGCCCTGCTCTTCACCCCGGACAAGCGGGCGGCCGCCCGTGAGCTGGCCCGGGTGCTCCGCCCCGGCGGCCGCTTGGTCCTGACCACGTGGGACTACCATCGCCAGCCCGAAGGCCGTCCCCCGCAGGTCCCGGATCACCGCCCGGTGCTCGAGGCCGCGGGCTTCGGCGTGCTCGCCTACGACGAGACCCCCGACTGGGAACGCCGCCAGCGCGAGATCGACCGCCTGCTGATGGACTCGGCCGAGGAACTGGCCGCCGAGCACGCCCAGCCGGTCGAGCAGGTGCGCCGCAACCTGGCCGAAATGGCCGCCACCGCCGACACCATGACCCGCCGCGTCCTCATCGTCGCCGAACGCCGCTGACCGCCTGCCGCCGTTACAGCGGAGTAAGGCGGGGTCGGGCCCGCTCTTCCAGCGCGGCGGCGATGTCGTCCGGCACGGGCATGGTCGAGCCCTGGAAGCCGCGGAAGGGCCAGAACGAGCTCAGCTCGGCGGCCGCGCGCAGCTCAACCCGCAGCAGCGGCGGATCGATGCGGTGCCGCACGGTGATGTCGGTCCGCCAGCGGGCGTACGGAGAATCATCCGCCTGCCACTCAGGGTCCTCGTAGGTGGGCGCCACGATCGTGCCCTGGTAGTAGATACCGGGCGCGTCCGGGCCCACCACCTGCACCCAGACCTGGTCGCCGGCTGTGGTCCGGTCCCGGTAGCGCGGCGTCCGCCACGATCGCAGCGGAGAAGCCTCCAGCGCGGCGTCCAGGTCACTTCGCTTGCCCTTGCCGCTGAACTGGAAGATCCAGTCAGTCATGGCCAGCCACCGTAGCCCATGGCCGCCGGCCCCGGCGGCAGGGCTGGGGCTAGCCGACGCCGAAGCTGGGGTACCGGACCGGGTAATAACCCAGGCTGCCCAGCCCGGCCGGGCCGTCCCGGTAGGTGCGGCTGGTGACGGAGGCGACCCGGCGGCCGTCGATGCGGGCCGAGATCGTGGCGTTGCGGGTGGTCAGGCTCATGCTGTAGTCGTGCTGGGCGGCGACCCGGCCCGAGGCCAGCGTCGCCGGCGACGGGCCGCCCACCGCGAGCTGCCAGGCGCCGTTGCTGCTGACCCTGAGCTCGTAACCGCGGAAATTGCCGACCGTGGTCTTGCGGAACCCCTGAAACCGGGCGATCAGTGCGGCGCCGGGCGGGGAGGACCCGGTCCGGGACCGGGGGAGCAGCACCCGGGCCGAGACCGTGTAGTTGCGCCAGGTGTTGTCGCCGACGATCGCGTAGGGGGATATGTCGCGGCCGAAGTACTGCCATTCGACCGGCTTGCCCACCGTGGTCTGGGTCAGCACGCCGTGGACGTACCCGAACGAACCCTCGATCGGGCTCAGTTCGCGGGCCATGCCCGCCGGGTCCGGGCCTGCCGTGTACGGCAGCGGCATCGGGCTGGCCGCCGGGACCGCCGCCGGGTGGTTCCCGGCCCGCGACTGCCCGGTGGTGGAGGTGAACGTGTACACGAACCCGGGCTCCAGCATGACGGTGAACCGGCCGTCGTGCGGGCTGATGTCGCCTTGATCGACGAACTGGCCGGGCCCGCGCAGGCTGGTGCTCCACACGTGGACCACCCGGTCCGGCAGCCCGCCGGTGATGCGGATGGTCTCCGGCCGTGCCGCCTTGGCCACCGACGTCTCGGCCACCAGGCTCCAGGCCGAGCGGTCCGGGGCCTCGTAGGTGTCGTACGTGTCGTAGTTCCCGTCGCCGGGCAGCAGGCCGTTCGCTCCGTCCACGTGCCGCCAGCCCGGGGCCGTGAACTGGGTGGTCTGGGCGATCACCCAGGTCAGCGGGTTGACCTGGTAGTTGCCGCTCCAGGGCTGATCGGCCAGGAGCAGCCCCCGGTTCTCGTACGGGAGGTCCGGCGGGATCGCGTTCAGCAACGGCCAGACCAGGATGCCGGTGATCCCGGCCTGGTTGTAGGCGTCGTTGAGGGCCCGGGCCAGCCCGCTCGGCCCGGCGTGCAGGGGGTCGGTGCCGGAGTCGGGGGTGGCCCCGAGTTCGGACTCCCACAGCGGCTTGCCCAGGCGGGTGGCCAGGATCCGGGCCCGGGCGGCGATCAGGCACTGGAACCCGGTGGTGGGCAGCCCGCAGATGTCGTGCATGCCCAGCACGCTGACCGCCCGGCTGAAGGCCGGGTCCTCGCTGAGGTCGTCGGCCACGGTCCGCCAGGCGAACAGCGGAAAGTACCCCAGCGGCCGGCCGAGCCCTTCGGAGTACTGCGGGGTCTGGTCGGCCGCCACGATCTGGGTGCCGCTGAAGCCGGCCGCGTTCAGGGCCCGGCGCAGGTTCACGAACCAGTCCTGCTCGATGGGCGATTCGCCGTTGTAGTGCTCGTTCCAGCCGCCGACGTAGCTGATGGTCAGGCCGTTGCGGCGGGCGCACTGGAGCCAGTTGACGACGTAGTGCACGTCGGCGGTGGTCCACAGCCGACGGTGATGGGCGTGGACCCAGGACGGCGCCGACCACTGCAGGCCGTAGAGCCTGATCTTCGGGTTGCGGGCCAGGGCCTGGCGGGCCAGCCAGAACGCATAATCCGCGCCGCAGTTCAGCTGGCCCCGGACCGGTTCCACCGAGGGTTCGGCGCCGTCCGAGGAGAAGCCGCCGCCCCCGATCTCCAGCTTGAGCAGCTGCAGCGAGGCCCCGTAGTCCGGTGTGAACAGGTAGTCGAGGATCTGGTTGCGCTGCCGGGCGGGATAGTCGATCAGCAGCCGGGAGTTGCCGCCACCCCCGCCGATAGCGCCGATGCCGTCGAACACCGGGCCCGGCCGGTCGCCGTTGATCACGATGTCCCGGGCCGCCGCGGGATCCGGCACCCCCGACGACGATGCTGGCGACGGCGCTGCCAGCGGCTGCTGATGCGACTGGGTGGGAAGCGCGGAGCTGCACCCGGCCACCAGCGCGGCCACCGCCACCAGCCCGGCCACGAGCCCTCTGACCCGCACCTTCCCTGTCCCCCTGCCGTCCCGTGCGTCGCTGCCAGACATACAACGACCGTGACCCGCGCCGAGTTACAGCGACGCGAACAAATCTTCGGGGGTGGGCCACGATAGCGCCGATGGTCGTGGTCGGCGGCACGCGCGGCATCGGTGCCGCCATCGTTCGTCAGCTGACCACGTCGGGGCCCGCGTCGTGGCAGCTACCTCACCGGCAGTCAGCTCACCGTGGACGGCGGCCTCATCCCGGTCATCTGACCTAGCAGGTCCACCGGCGCTGCGCCAGCTCACGACGAAAATGAGTGGGCGATACTGGGATTGAACCAGTGGCCTCTTCCGTGTCAGGGAAGCGCTCTCCCACTGAGCTAATCGCCCGGGACTTGCGAGGCGGAGACGGGAATCGAACCCGTGTACAGGGCTTTGCAGGCCCTTGCCTAAACCACTCGGCCACTCCGCCACGGCCACCGTGTCCACCTGGCAGCCACTGGATCAGAAGCCACGCTGGCGAAGGCCGGCCATGGAACCCGAGAACCGTTCGGTGTTACCAACGGCGTTCGGCGTCTCCGAGCGGACGACGGGATTCGAACCCGCGACCCTCACCTTGGCAAGGTGATGCTCTACCAACTGAGCCACGTCCGCGTGCCGACCCTGGAGCCGGCGCCCGCCGGGACGTGCCCGGCGTGCGAACAGAACTGTAGCCGATCCTGGCCACTGCGCAAACTCGACGGGGCGGATCGGGGACCCGTCGTGTCCCGGTATGCCTGGCCCCGCGAAATTTAATCCAAAAAGATCCACGTAGATCCGCTGGGGGCCCGGGCGGCAGCCCGGCGGCGTCCGGCCCCGGCTGGCCGGGCCGCTAACATGCCCGGATGAGCCAGCCAACCGGCATCGACGTCGCCTACCCGCAGGGGTCCTACAACTGGGGCCAGTGGAAGGGCAAGATCAGCTTCGGGATGTGCAAGGTCACCGAGGGGCTGACCGTCACCGACCCGGACTGGGTCCACAACTGGGACTCGATGTGGTCGCTGAACTCGACCCATACGGTGCCGCGCTTCGCGTACCACTTCTTCCACGCCGACGATGACCCGGCCAAGCAGGCTGAGCACCTGGTCGCCACGGTCAGGACGCACGGCTTGCTAGCGGGCGACAGCTTCGTCTGCGACCTTGAGGCCAGCGAGTCCAACGGCACCAACGACAACGTGGCTCCGGCCACCGTGGCCTCCCGGGCCCACACGTTCCTGAGCACCGTGAACGAGCTGGCCCCCGACAACCGGTGCCTGGTCTACACGAACCCGGGCTTCGCCGAAGCGGGCAACTGCGCGGGCCTGGAGCACTGGTACCTGTGGATCGCGCACTACGGGGTGAGCCACCCCACCGTGCCCAAGCCGTGGGGCCGGTGGACGTTCTGGCAGAAGGGCGATTCCCCGGTCGACCAGGACGTGTTCAACGGCACCGAGGCCGAGTTGCTGGCCCTCACGCACATGCCCAGGTCCCGCTGACCGGCCTCGAATACCCAATTTTCCGAAGGTCACGTCTTCGGGGGCAGGCTCCGGCCGGCGTGACCAGTGCTCAGGCCTGCCAGAGCAGCCCGTTGAGCTCGGCGTCGATGTCGATGACTTCGGACTCCTTGCCCATCCGGACGATGCGGTAGGTCCGGTCGAGGAAGTTGGCGATGGCCTCGGCCGGGGCTTCGAAGTGCGCCTCGCCGAACGGGGACGACAGCTTGATGTTGAGCACGCTCAGCGGGCCGTGGATCTGGCCGTCCGGGCCGATGGCCGGCGACGACGGCCAGATCTGGACGTCACCGTCGCCCTCGGGGGTCATCAGGCCGTCGGCCAGCAGGTCGCGGGCGAAGATCCATTCCACCGGGTCCTCGGCGCCCACGTGGAACGCCATCCGGATCGCGTACGGGTCGCTGCCGCTGTAGTGCAGGCTGGCAACGAGAGGGACGACCGCTTGCTCGGCGGCGACCAGCCGGAGGCCGAGCTCAGCTGAGACCGTGGTGCTGCTGCTGTTAATCATCGTCACGCCAACCCTTACGTCGCCGGGTCCCGTTTCCGGGCTTCACTCACTAGACGTCGCCGGCTCGTCACTATGACGTGAAAACGCGATGACTTTTTCGCCGGGTCAGGAGATCCGCTCCGGACGCCTCCACCATCTCGCCCAGAACAGGATTGTAACCCCCTGAAGTGCCCAAACGTCGTGTGAGCGCTAACATGGTTACGTTTTAGTAATCTTCGTCCTCGTGTTGGTCACACTAAGCGATCACTCCTGGTAAGAGGGTTGCGCTTCGGGTGCGTCTCGGTTGCAGGCCCCCCACTGATTCTTCGACGCCGTCCCGGCCGCGGATTGGCCCGGGCGGAGGCCGCGGTCAGCGCATGGCGGCAGGCAGGACGAAGCGGTAGAACAGCGCGATCAGGATCAGGTAGCCGAGCAGGATCAGGGTCCAGCCCAGGTTGTGCCGGATGACCTGACCTTCCTTGCGGACGAACTGGCTGGTGGAGACGCCCACGCTGGCGGTCTGGGGCGCGACCGGCTTGCCGATCTCGGCCCCGACCGAGTTGAGCGCGGGCAGGATCAGCGGCGGCATCTTCAGCAGCCCGCCCAGCGAGTACTGGAAGCCGCCGAACAGGGCGTTGGCCGAGGTGTTGCTGCCGGACAGGGCGACGCCGATCCAGCCCAGGATGGGGGAGAGGACGATGAACGCCGTCCCCACCCGGGAGAACCCATGAGCCAGCTGCCGCCGACGGCGGGCGCGAAGTCCCAGCTGATCTTGACCGCCTGGTGGGACAGCGAGCTGATCGAGGTCACCGTGGGCTTGATGAAGTCGTAGGTGCCCAGGTGCGACAAGGGCCAGGTACTGGGAGGTCGGGTACTGGCCCAGGATGTAGGCGAACGACCCGACCAGGGCCAGTGGCCAGGCGCCGCGCAGGCCACGTCGGCCCGTCACCAGCAGGATCAAGATCCACGGCGGCAGCAGGGCCAGAATGGCCACGATCCGCCCGATGGCCGCCGACAGGTGGATCAGCGGGATGCCGGTCACGGTGGCCAGCGCGATGATCGGCGCGCCCAGGGCGCCGAACGACACCGGTGCGTTGTTGGCCAGCGCCGCGACCCGGATGGCGTCCAGTTCGGCCACGCCCAGACCAAGCAGGATCGGCGTGATCACCGCCCACGGGTAGCCGAAGCCGACCAGGCCTTCCAGCAGCGCGCCCAGGGCCCAGGCCATCAGGATCGTCTGCACCCGGATGTCCGCGGTGGCGTGCGCGACCAGCCACCGTTTGAAGTCCCCGAACGCGCCGGTCTCGACCAGCGTGTTGTAGATGATCACGCCCCAGAACGTGATCCAGTCGATCGACCACACGCCGCTCCCGGCCCCGATGGCCCAGGCTCCGAACGTGGTCCCGGCCGGCGCGCCCCACACCGTGATGGCCAGGATGATCGTGATCGCGGCCCCGATGACCACCGCCTGCCAGGCCGACATGCGCAGCACGGCCAGCAGGATCAGCAGCACCGCGATCGGGATCAGCGCGACCAGCGTGCCGCCCAGCGTCGAGTGCACCGGGTCCAGCTTCTGGATCAGCGGCCCGGACGCCACACTGAACAATGGGCCGGCCTGGAGACCATGCGTTCGCTGCCTTCCGTCAGCCCCCAGCGCCAGCATCGTCCTACGCCCGCACGGTCCCGGCAAGAGGTGACGAAGTGACACTTATGGCACCAAGCGACAGGAAGGTCCCCTGAGACGCGAGCGACCAGCGGTTGTCCCCAGACCCCAGGGTCTGGGTCAGCCACTCCGCGAATGCGCTACGCTATGGGAACGCCAAGGACATAGGGCTGGACATGGCCCGGTTCACGGCAGCGGGCGATTGGCTCAGCGGGAGAGCGCCTCGTTCACACCGAGGAGGTCACTGGTTCGATCCCAGTATCGCCCACCATCTCAACGGCCGGTTCCAGGCAATGGACCGGCCGTTCGGCTTGCACTCGTTCGTGGTTCGTTCGAAAGGATTACCGGTGCGAATAGCGCAGAAAGCGGCCTGCCTGGGCCTGATGGTGGGCGCGTCGATCGGCGTTACGGCCATCACCGCGTCCGCGTCAATCTCCGCCCCCGCGGCGGCCTGCGGTTGGACCGCACCGCAAGGCCCCGCGTATTACCTCCTCAGCAAGGGCGGCACGGCTGACTACTGGCTCAGCTACGACACCTGTGACGGGAACGTCCGCGGCGCGATGACCCAGAACAGCAAAAACAACGAATGGCAGCTGTGGGTCTTCAACGAGACCACCGGTACCACGGTCAGCAAATGGGTCACCGCCGTCAATCAGAACCAGTACACCGCGCCGGTCACCGCTAGTGGCGACTATTCGCACGTGTGCGTTCAGCCGTACACGAAAAGCGGTGTCCTGACCGGAAATAAGGCCTGCACCGCCTATTACAAAGCTGCGTGACTGTCCGGACGGTACCAAACACTTCGCCCGCACCTACCTGGACCTCGGCCCCTTCGGTGACCCCCACGATTGAGGATCGTTAGTTCAGGCCGGGTCTCCGGGGCGAGGCCCCGGCATGCTGGGGCGGATCGATGAAGGAACTGTCTTCCAGGCACCGGAGAAATTCCTTGGTGGCGTCGCGGCCGGTCATGCTGCCGGCCGTCACCGATACGTCCAGGGTTTCTAGCGCGGCCCGGACCGCCCTGGCCTTGGCGAGGTTCTCGTCATCGTTGTTCGACCGCTGAAACTGGGTCGCAATCAGCGCTGCCGCCGAACACAAGGTGGCGAATAAACAGAGGAATTGCCACGACGGGCTCTTGGAGTCGAAGACCCCCGACAGCCAGTCCGCGAACGACTTCCCGCCAAACGCGGGGCCAGAGGTCAGGACCGCCGCCACCGCGGTGCCGAACACGACCACATAGGTAAGGAATCGCCGCCGGCGGGCCACTCGGCTGAGGTAGGTATCGACTTCCGTGCGCTTGGCCCCTACCCGCTCGAGCAGCTCGCCGGAACTCATCCAGGTCCGGCGCTCTCTGGCCCGGCCATCGCCTGTACTAGTCATAAGCCCCCCTCTGGCTATGCTCTCCATATTGAATCGCATTTGAATGTCAATCGATAGATACTCTGCCGGAAGACACAAATGATCCAGCTCTATCCTGGTTTTTAATGTTTTGCCACGATTTGCCAGCTAACGGCATATCGCCCGCGTATTGACCGGCCCCAAAGGGCTGAGGTCAGTCGGCCACCATCGCCATGGCCAGGAAGGTCTCCTGAACCACGTCGATCTGCGGCGTGGGCTCCAGCAGCGCCGACAGATCGGCGGTGAAGGCGGCCTGGGCCGGCTCGGGCCAGCTCAGGAACGTGGCCCGGGTCCGCTCGACACTCAGGACCGTCTCGGCGGGCAGCCGGAGAGACCTGGTGTGCTGCGTCTCGACCGTGCCGCCGAACAGCCCGCCTTCGCGCAGCCCGGTCAGCCAGGCCGGCTGGCTGGTCCATTCCTGGCTCGAGCGGTTGTACCGGAGCCACAGCTCGTGCAGCCGGCTCTGGAGCGGCTCGGGATACCGTTCGCCGGTGGTCAGCAGGGCCAGCCACCCACCTGGGCACAGCAGCCGGGCGGCTTTGGCCAGCCCCACGCCGGGATCAACCCAATGGAACGCGGTCGCCGACGCGATCAGATCGAACGGCCCGCCGTCGCTGAAGGCCTCGAACGAGCAGACCTGGAACCGGACGGCCCGATCGGTGACGTTGCGCCGGGCCGCGGCCACCATCGACGCGCCGATGTCGATGGCGGTCAGCTCGAAACCTCGCCCGGCCAGCTGGCGGGTGAGCTGGCCGGTGCCGCAGCCGATCTCCAGCACGGCCGCGCCCCGGCCGGCTGCGCGGCGTGGGCGACCACCTCATCGACCAGCTCCGCGGGATAGCCCGGGCGAGAACGGTCGTACAACCCGGCCACGCCGTCGAACAGGGTTCGCCGCTGCTCGCGCGCACTGCGCTCCACCGGAGTCTCCGAGGCCACCACCACAGTCTGTCTCAGTCTGCCGCGCCTGGAAAACCGGTTGCCTTTGGCCAGGCAAACGGGCTGAATACGACCCATGGCTGATCTTCAGGGCTCCTACGACGAGCTGTTCGCGGCCGCGCCCACGATGCTGGCCAAGCTGCTGGACGAGGGGGACGCGGGCGGCTCGGTGGCGGTCTTCGTGGACGGTCAGCCGGTGGTGGACGTCTGGGGCGGGTTCGCGGACCCGCAGCGAACCAAGCCCTGGCAGCAGGACACGATCACCAGCGTCTTCTCGGTCACCAAGACCATGACCGCCCTGTGCGCGCTGATCCTGGCCGACCGGGGTCAGCTTGACCTGGACGCGCCGGTCGGCCGGTACTGGCCGGAGTTCGCCACCGCCGGCCAGGGCCAGCGCCAGGGCCAGGGCCAGGACAAGGACAAGGTGCTGGCCCGGCACCTGCTCTCGCACACCGCGGGCCTGCCCGACTGGACCGGGCCCATCGAGGAGATCTACGACTGGCCGTCGGCCACGGCCCGGCTGGCCGCCGCGGCTCTCCAGTGGGAGCCAGGCACCGCGGCCGGATACCACTCGCTCACCCAGGGATTCCTGGTCGGTGAGGTCATCCGCCGGATCACCGGCCAGAGCGTCGGTGACTTCTTCGCCGCCAACGTGGCCGGACCGCTCGGGGCCGACTTCCACCTCGGGCTGCCCCCCGAAGACGACCACCGGGTGGCACTCACGGTTCCGCCGTCCGGCCAGGACGAGGACTACGTCGCCGGTGCGGCCGCCAGCGACGCACCCCAGACCGCCGGCACCCCGATCCACGTCCGGGACGCGAACAGCCTGGCCTGGCGCCGGGCGCAGATCCCGGCCGCGAGCGGGTTCGGCAACGCCCGGTCGGTGGCCCTGGTCCAGTCCGTGCTGGCCTGCGGGGGAGTGGTGCAGGGCCAGCGAATCCTGTCGCAGGCGATGTGTGACCGGGCGGGGGAGGTGCAGTTCGACGGCGTGGACCGCGTGCTGGGCCGGACCATGCGCTGGGGCCTCGGCTACGGGCTGTTCGGCCGGGCCCTGGGCTGGGGCGGCTGGGGCGGCGCCATCGTCATGATCGAGCCCGACCCGCACCTGGTGGTGGCCTACGTGCCCAATCAGATGCGCGAGCCCGCCGCCGACTCCCGCGGCATGGAAATCATCATGGCCGCCTACGACGGCCTCCAGAGCCTGCGGACCTGATCCGCAGGCTCTGGGCTCAGCGCCCCGGGCCCGCGTGGGCGAGCGCGTCAGCCAGCATGCCGGTGAACCGGGTCAGGACGCCGGGGTCGCCCGCGGCCCGGGTCGGGTTGACTTCCCCGATCGAAAGCCCGCGCCAGCGAGGGTCGGCCACGATCACCGCCAGGGCCGCGCCGAGCTGGTCGAGGGTGGGGCCGATGTTGCGGCCGCTGGTGTTCTCGGCCAGCGGTGCGTCGGTGAAGTCGAGCACGTCGACGTCGACGTGGGCCGCGAACGGGACCTCGGGCAGGGCCCGCAGGGCGGCCGCGGCGGCCCCGGCGGGATCGGCGATCAGCTCGGACTGGGTGGTGACGCTGATGCCGAGCCTGGCCACCTGCTCGCGTTCGAAGTCCGTGGCCTGCGTCGGGTCCACGCCCAGGAAGGCCAGCCGGCCCGGGTCCAGCACCGGCCGGGCGGGGAAGGCGCCCGCGAACTCGGCGCGGCTGCCGGGCAGGTCGAGCCCGTGGGCCACGCCCATCCAGTCCAGTGCGCCTTCGATGGTCGTGGCCGGGGTGTTCAGGTCGAAGTGACGGTCAACGTAGAGCAGGCCACATTCATTATCGAAGGTCGCGTTCAGGCCCGCCGCCAATCCGATGGCCACCGTGCAGTTGCCGCCCAGCACCAGCAGGCGGCGGTCGCCCGTCAGCAGCCGCGGGACCCGGCGGGCCAGTTCCTGAACCGAGGCCACCACCTGGCCGGTGTTCATGGCGAAGCGGTCCTGCCGGTCAGGGGCCCAGATCTGCTCGGTGAGGTCCCCGGCGTCGTGGACGTCGATACCGGCCGAAGTCAGCGTCTGGACCAGCCCGGCTTCGCGCAGGGCGCGCGGCGCCCGGTCCTGGCCCGCGGCGTAGCTCCCGGCGCTGCTGGGCACACCGACCATGGCAACAGCGATCATGAGCGCTAGGTGCCCAGTTTCGCGCCGTTGAGTCAGGCCACCAGCGGATTAGGCGACGACCGAGGCCCCGGGACCCGGGCCCGGCACCGGCGCCGGACCCCAGCCCACCAGCCTTCGATATGAAAATGATCAGCAATCGCAGGCGATGACCCCGGCCGGTGCGGTGAGCAGGTCGGCCGGGCGCCGGTCAAGACCACGAGCGGTCTCGACCGCGAAGCCTTCCCGGATCCAGTATTCGATGCCGCCGATCATCTCCTTCACCTGGTAGCCGAGCTGAGCCAGGGCCAGCGCGGCCCGGGTGGCGCCGTCGCAGCCGGGGCCCCAGCAGTAGGTGATGACGGGAACAGCAGGGTCGAGCCGCCCCGCGGCCAGGGCCGGAATGTCGGCCGTCGGCAGGTGCAGCGCCCCGGGCACGCGTCCCTGGTTCCAGGCCGCCACGCCGCGCGAGTCGACCAGAACGAACCCCGGTGCCCCCGAGTCCAGCGACGCCTGGACGTCGGAGACATCGGCCTGGAACGTGAGCCGGGCGGTGAAGAAGGCGACGGCGTCGGCCGGGGCCGCGGGCGGCACCCGCAGCGCCGCGCTGATCAGCAGGTTTGTCATACCGGGAACGCTAAGGCGCAAAAACCCCATTTAGAAGGAGCGATCCCTGGCAGAACCCTTGATCTGCCAGTGATTCCCCGCTATCCCATACCCATGGCCGTTGTTTTCCCCGACGATGTCGATCTGAAGATCGTGGAAGCCCTGCAGCGGGACGGGCGGGCCAGCTACGCCGAGCTGGCCCGGGCGGTGTTGATGTCGCCCAGCGCGGTCACCGAACGGGTCCGCCGGCTGGAGGAGAGCGGCGTGATCGCCGGCTATTCGGCGGTGGTCGACCCGGACCGGCTCGGGCTCGACATCCTGGCTTTCGTCCGGCTCCGCTACCCGACCGGCAACTACAAGCCGTTCCACGACCTGGTCGCGGTCACCCCCGAGATCATCGAGGCCCACCACGTGACCGGCGAGGACTGCTTCATCCTCAAGGTCGTGGCCCGGTCCATGCGGCATCTGGAACAGACCGCGGGCCGTATCGCCGGGCTCGGCACGGTGACCACCACCGTCGTCTACAGCAGCGTGCTGCGCAACCGCGCCATCACCGCCGCCACCCTCAGCAACTGAACCGCCGCCCTCAACAGCTGACCCCAGCTGACTCGCCGTTATCCTTGCGTCACAGCCGCGTGCTCCTAGTGTTTCTCGTTTACAATCGGCAGTGAGCCGAGCTTGTGGACCAGGGCCGATCCGTGAGCCGGGGCATGGGGTTGGGACATGACGGGGGATAGACGAGTGGAGAGCACTGTGAGCAGTCCATTGTCGGCCTCCGCCAAGAGCCCGGCGGCCAGCGGCCCACTGCTGACCGGGCCCGCGGTCCGCACGTCCCTCGGCGACGTGGTCGCGGAGCGGCTCCGGGAGGCCATTCTCAACTCGGAGCTGTCACCCGGCCAGCACCTGCGCGAAGAGCAGATCTCCGAATCGCTCGACGTCAGCCGGGGCCCGGTACGGGACGCCTTCCTCATTCTGGAGCGGGAAGGCCTGGTCACGCTGTCGCGGCACCGCGGCGCCACGGTCGTCCAGCTCACGGTGGAAGACTTCGGCGAGGTGTACAGCCTCCGCTCGGTGATCGAGGAACTGGCCGTGCGGCTGGCCATCCGCCGCCGTGACGACGCCGACCTGGCCGCGCTCGACCAGTCCCTGGCCGACCTGCGAGCCGGCATGAAGCGGAAGATCACCGAGCAGGTGGCGGCCCAGCTCGACGTGAACTTCCACGACAACATCTTCCGCGCCGCCCACCACGACCGCCTGTACCGGAGCTGGTCCAGCATCCGCATGCAGGTGCACTGGTTCCTGCTGCTGCGCACCGTGGCCAGCCAGGACTGGCGCGATACCATGATCGCCAATCACAGCCGGATCCTCGAGCTGATCCGCTCGGAGGACGAGCCGGGCGCCGTCACCGCGATCGGGCAGCACATCCGGGACGCCTACAACCGGATCTGGCCCGTGCTGATCGAGCAGCAGGACGACCACCAGGCGGTACCGGACGCCAAGCAGCGCGCCGAGTCCTACCTGCTCAGCTAGCCACAAACCGGGCCACCGCCCCTGCGATCTGGGCCTGCTGACCCGGCGGGTCCTCGTCGCGGGCCGGCACCACCCGCAGCGTCGCCGCCGGCAGGGCGCGTGGGGCGCGGTGAACTGCCCGCGCAGGCTGGCCGCCCCGGAGTCCGACACCGCGCGGACCGCCCGGTAGGCGTCGGTGGCCTCGAACCGGGCCAGCCCCGGTCCCGGCCCGTGCCGCCGCAGCAGGGCCGGTGGCCCCGTGGGCCCGCAGGTCAGGAGCGATGCGTCGCAGGCCGTGACGCCGGCTGTGGCCGCCGTCCAGGAACGCCCACGGCTGGGCGCAGTCGCCGCCCAGGCCGTGCAGCAGCAGGACCGGCCGCCGCCGCGCCGAACCGGGCGGCCCGCACCTGTCGAGCCGGACGTGCGCCTGCCGCGCGTACCGGGCCGCCTCCAGCCGGGCCGGCGGCGCGCCGCTCACATCCGCGGCTCGGGCACCCGCAGGCTGACCCCGGCCGTTTCGGCGTGCGCCAGCAGGAAATCCCGGACCCGGGCCACGTCGTCTTCGGCCGCGTCCTGGACGATCAGCGGCGTCCCGGCCGCCATTCCGGCCAGCAGCCGGAAGACCAGCCCGTAATCCAGCTTCCCGGTCCCGGCCGCCGCGTACCCGGACCCGACCACATCCTTGGCGTGCACGCAGAAGATGGACCCGGCCAGCAGGCCGGCCGCCTCGGCCAGGATGTCCGCCTGCTGCCCGGCGGTGTCGACGGTGACCAGGTTGGCCGGATCGAAGACGATGCCGCACCGCCCGGCGTCGCCGCCCAGCTCGTCCAGCAGCCGGCTGGCCCGGGCCGCGTCGGAGATGACGTTGCCCGGCTCGGGCTCGATGCCCAGCCGCACCCCGGCCGCGGCCGCCGCGGGCAGCAGCCGGTCCAGGCTGGCCCGCAGGTCCTGCCAGGCGGCGGGCTCGTCGTTGCCGGGATGGCGGTGCCACATGTTGTCCGGGTCCCGGCTCCCGGTGCACAGGGTGACCGCGGTCGCCCCCAGCTCCGGAGCCCGGCCGATGAGCGCGACCGCCGCCGCGGTCTGGCTGTCCCGCAGCACCGGATCGGGATGGATCATGTTGTAGGACGCGGACAGGCCCCAGATGCCGAGGCCCCGGTCATCGAAGGCCCGCCGGATGGCGCCGAAGTCCAGTCCGCCCAGCTCGTCCGGCACGGGCAGGGTCGGCAGCCCGGCCGCGGACAGGTTGAGCTGGACCAGGCCGAACCGCGCCCGGCTCACCGCCGTGGCCACCTCGTCCGCGCTGGACCGGGGAAACGTGCGGGCGAAGATGCCCAGCTCGTGTGACCCGCTCACAGGCTCACTTCCCGGCCGGACTGCTCGGCGCTCGCCGTGACCGCCTCGATCAGCCGCAGGGCCTGCACGCCGTCCTCGGCGGACGGTTCGGCGGGGCCGCCGGTGCTGACCGCGGCCGCGAACGCTTCGGCCTGCCGCTGGTAGGCGTCGGCCGCCCCGTACTCCGGTGCTCGCCAGGTGGTGTCGGCCTCGGTGAACACCCGCACCGAGCTGGCCCGGCGGAAGAACGGGAACCAGGACCGGACGCTGACGTGCCCGCGTTCGCCGTAGATCTCGAACCCCTCGGAGTAGTCCGAGTGCACGTTGGCGCTGATCTCGAAGCTGGCCAGCCCGCCGCCGGCCAGCTGGCCGCTGCCGTGCCAGCTGAAGTCCGCGCCGACGTGCGCGACCCGGGCCTGGACCGCGGCCACGTCGCCGGCCAGGTAGCGCAGGGTGTCGAACACGTGCGCGCCGTGGGTGGCCAGCAGGTAGCGCTGCCGGTCGGCCTTGAACTCGGCCTCGTGCTTGCGGACGTCCTCGTCGACCACGGTGTACGGGAACAGGGTCGCCTCGGTCGGTGGCCGCAGCCTGGCGTGCACCCGGTACCAGCAGCTGACGCTGAGGACGGGGCCGATCTCGGTCACCGCCCGCCGCGCGTAGCTGATGCCGGGGTCGTGCCGCCGCATCGCCCCGATCTGCACGGTGAGCCCGCGGGCGGCGGCCAGCCGGGCCAGCTCGGCGGCCTGCTCGCTGGTGCTGGCGGCCGGTTTCTCCAGCAGGACGTGCTTGCCCGCGGTCAGGGCCTCGGTCCCGACCGGCAGGTGGAAGCGGTCCGGGACCGCGATCAGCACGGCCTCGATGTCCTGCGCCAGCAGCTCGCTGACCTCGGTGAAGCCCGGGACCCCGTACCGGGCGCCCACGCCCTTGGCCAGGCTGGGGCTGCGGTCGCTGACCCCGGCCAGGGTGATGGTCTCGGCCTTGGCCAGGGCCGGCAGGTGCGCGACCTGGGCGATCCGGCCGCAGCCGATCACCCCCAGCCGCAGCGGGACATTGTCAAGGCTCATGGGGTGGCTCCTGCGGGGGTACGGGGTGCGTTCATACCGGGAAGATAGGACGCGCCCAGCGCGCCCGCGTCGGCGCCACCGGTGGCCAGGCCGACCGGGGGAGCGGCGACGACGTTGCTCAGCGGGGTGGCTTCGGCCAGCGCCCAGCGGGCCGGGATCAGGATCAGGTCGGTGGCGCCGGTGGCCAGGCCGCCGCCCAGCAGGACCAGATCCGGGTTGAGCACGGGCACCAGCCGGGCCACGGCCCGCCCGACCGCTTCGCCCGCCGCGGCCAGGGCGCCGACGGCTTCGGGGCCGCCGGCCCGGGCCGCCGCCACCACGTCTTCGGCGGTCAGCGCGGGCCCGTCCGGTCCGCCGGGTCCGGCCAGCCCCGCGCGGGCCGCCCGCCGGGCCACGGCCGGCCCGCTGGCGTAGACCTCCAGGCAGCCGCGGCCGCCGCATACACATGCTGGTCCATTATTTATCGAAGGTAGGTGGCCTAGCTCCCCGGCCAGCCCGGCGGCCCCGGTGAGCAGGCTCCCGGAGGCCACGATGCCGCCGCCGACCCCGGTCCCCAGCGTGAGCATGACCAGCATCCGGGCCTGCTGGCCGGCCCCGGCCCGGGCCTCGGCCAGCGCGGCCGCGTTGCCGTCGTTGTCGATGGTCACCGGCAGGCCGGTCCGCTGCTCCAGATCGCGGCGCAGCGGCACGCCGGCCACGCCCAGGTTGGCCGCGGCGATCAGCCGCTCCCGGTCGGCTGAGAGCCAGCCGGCCACGGCCAGGCCCACCGCCCGGACCGGACGCGGGCCAACGGCCTGCCTGCTCTGGGCCACCACCTGCTCCAGCAGGGCCAGGACGGCCGGGTAGCCCCGGGCGGTGTGCCGGACCGTGGCCCGGTGCCGCACGCCGTCCGGGCCGGTGACCACGGCCCGGACCGTGCTGCCGCCCAGGTCCAGGCCGATCACCGGGGCCCCGGCCCGCCCAGCCGCCTCGGCCGCCTCGGCCGCCTCGGTCATGCCTGGGCCAGCTCGGACAGCACCGCCTCCAGGCTGGGGGTCAGGGCCGCCGCGGTGGCGGTCCCGGTCGCCGGGGGCACCGGCGGCCGGACCCCGCCCAAATCCACTCCGCTGCGCTGCCCGGCCAGTTGCTTGGCCACCGGGATCCAGGCCACCGGGCTGCCCGGGCAGGCGTCGACCAGCTGCTGCAGGAACCTCAGGGCCGGGGCCAGGATGGCCCTGCCCTGCTCCGGATCGCCGGCCTTGGCCGCCGCGCAGGCCGCCACCAGGTGCTCGGGCAGCAGGTTGGCCAGGCCGCAGATGCCGCCCGCGGCGCCCAGGCCGACCGCTTCGACCAGGCGGGCTTCCGAGCCGACCATGACGTTGGCCCCGGCGGCCAGCACCGCCTTGGTGCTGGCGATGTCGCCGCTGGAGTCCTTGACCCCCCACAGCGACGGCCCGGCCAGCGCGCTGATCGCCTCGACCGGGACCGGCGGCCCGAACACCGGGATGTGGTAGAGCAGCACCGGGTGCCGGCTGGCCGCCAGCACCGGCTCCATGAACCGGCGCAGGTCGTCGGCGGCCAGCGGCCGGAAGTAATAAGGCGGCAGCACCATGATCGCGGTGGCGGGCAGGTCGTTGACCGCGGCCACGAACTCCAGCACGGCGTCCAGGCTGGACTCGGTGACCGCCGGGATCAGCGACGTTCCCGGCACGGCCTCGGGCAGCGTGGCCAGCACGGCCAGCCGCTCGCGCGGGCTGAGGGAGGGGCCCTCGCCGGTGCTGCCGAACGGGACCAGGCCGTCGACCCCCCGGCCCGCCACCCACTGGGCGTACGCCCCGTAGGCCCCGATGTCGACGTGTCCCTGGTGATCGAAGGGGGTGAGCAGCGGAACGTAGACGCCGGAAATCACGATGGTTCCCCTCTGTGAGCTGCGCAACGCGTTGACTAGACCATAGCTAACTGATAATTGTCAACAGGTGACGATCGCCCCGGAAGGCACCCCCGGCACTGGGGGACCACAGGTCAGCGGCCGCTTTGCCCCGCACGACCTGGAAACGTTCACCACGGCCGCCCTGGCCGCCCTGGGAGCACCCGCCGGCACGGCCGGCCAGGTGGCTGCCTCGCTCGTGCTGTCCAACCTCGTCGGCCACGACTCGCACGGGATCATCCGGCTGGTCCAGTACTCGGGCTGGATCGCCGACGGGCAGATCCAGCCCACGGCCCAGCCCGCCATCAGCCAGCGGCAGCAGGCCGTGGCCGTCATCGACGGCCGCTGGGGGTTCGGCCAGTCCGCGGCCCGGCTCGCGGTCGACGTGGTGGCCGCGGCCGCCCAGGCCGGCGGCGTGGCCGCGGTGACCATCCGCGACTGCAACCACGTCGGCCGGCTGGGCGAGTACGTGACCGACCTGGCCGACCAGGGCCTGGCCGGCCTGGCCTTCTGCAACGCCGGGCCGGTGGTGGCCCCGTTCGGCGGGGCCGGGCGGGCCCTGGGCACCAACCCCTTCGCCTGGGCCGCCCCCGGGGGACCGCACGGCCCCCTGGTGGTCGACTTCTCCACCGCGGGCGTGGCCGAGGGCAAGCTCAAGCTGGCCGCGGCCGACGGCCGCCCGGTGGCCGAGGGCCTGATCGTGGACGCCGCCGGTAACCCGTCCACCAACGCCGACGACTTCTACGCGGGCGGGGCCCTGCTGCCGTTCGGCGGGCACAAGGGCTCCGGCCTGAGCGTCATGATCGAGCTGCTGGGGGGCCTGCTCACCGGCATGGGCACCGCGCCCACCCCGGGTTACCAGGGCGGGAACGGCACGGTGATGATCGCCCTGCGGGTCGGGGCGTTCGCCGACCCGGCCGCCTACGCCGACGGCGCCGGGCAGTTCCGCGAGCAGCTGGTCACGGGCGGCCGCGGGGCGGCCCCGGGCCCGGTGCTGCTCCCGGGCGAGGTCGAAGCACGCACCCGCCGGGACCGGCTGGACACCGGCATCCCGGTCAGCCCGGCCGTGCTGGCCTCGATCTACGCGGTCACCGACCCCCTCGGCGTGCCCCGGCCGGGCCCCTGGCCCGCCCCCGGCCCCGGCCAGTGACCCGATGACCACGCTGGACCGGAAGTCGCTGCGCGGCGTGTGGGGCACGGTCCTGCTGCCGCTGGATTCCGCCGGCCGGATCGACGTGGGCCGGCTGCGCCACCAGCTGGACGTGCTCACCGCGGCCGGCCTGGACGGTCTGTACGCCCATGGCACCGCCGGTGAGTTTCACGAGCTCGACGAGGACGAATACGACCTGGTCAGCGGGCTTCTGGCCGAGCACGCGAACGCGGCCGGGGTGCCGTTCCAGCTCGGCGCCGGCCACATGAGCACCCGGCTCAGCCTGGACCGGGTCCGGCGGGCGGCCCGGCTCGGGCCCGACGCCATCCAGGTCATCCTGCCCGACTGGGTGCCGATCCCGCCCGCCGGGGCGGTGGCCGCCGTGGCCGGTCTGGCCGCCGCGGCCGGGGACGTCCCGCTGGTCCTGTACAACCCGCCGCACGCCAAGACCGAGCTCGACGCGGCCACCCTGATCCGGCTGGCCGACGAGGTGCCGCAGCTGATCGGGATCAAGGTGGCGGGCGGGGACGCCGACTGGTACCAGGCCATGCGGCCGGTGACGGGCCGGCTGGCCGTGTTCGTGGCCGGCCACACGCTGGCCACCGGCCTGGCCCAGGGCGCGGCCGGCTCCTACTCCAACGTCGCCTGCCTCAGCCCGGCGGGTGCGGTGGCCTGGTCCGCCCTGATGGCCGCCGACCCGGTCCGGGCCGCCGACGTGGAGGGCCGGCTGCAGGGCTTCCTGAACCGGCACATCATCCCGTTCCAGCGGCGCGGCCTGGCCAATCCGGCCCTGGACAAGGCCCTGGCCCACATCGGCGGCTGGGCCGACATCGGAACCCGCGTCCGCTGGCCCTACCAGGGCGTGCCCGAAGACGAGGCCACCGCCCTGCGCCCGCTGGCCCGCGCCGCCGTCCCCGAACTCTTCCCCGCCTGACCAACCCCAGCGACCACACCAGCCCCATCGGCCCTGCAAGCTCCAGCGATCCCACAGGCCCCAGCGATCCCACAGGCGACAGCGATCCCACAGGCCACAGCGATCCCACAAGCCTTGTTATGGCTCGATGATCGCTTTCAGGCAGCTGGAGTCACCGGACACCGCCGCCAGCGCGTCGCCGTAACCGGCCAGGCCGAACCGGTGGGTGATCATCCCGTCGGTCCGGACCCGCCCGGCCCGCAGCATGCGCAGGGCCCGCTCGAAGCTGAATGCCTGCGAGAACGAGCCCTTGATCGTCAGCTCGCGCCGGAACACGTCGTACGGGCTGACCGGCCAGACCGCCTGCTCCGGGGTCACCCCGTAGACCAGGATGGTCCCGCCGACCGCGGTCAGCGGCGGGCACTGCTCCAGCACGGCCGGCACCCCGGTGGCGTCGATCACCACGTCGAACCCGCCGGGGGCCTTGTCCCGCAGCTGCCGGGCGGTCCGCCCGGGGTCGGCCCGGTCCGCCAGCACGGTCTCGGCGCCCCAGCCCGCGGCCAGCTCCAGCTTGGCCGCGGTCGGCGCGGCCACCGTGACCCGGGCCGCGCCCGCCGCGCCGAGCAGCTGGGCCAGGATGAGCCCGGTCGGGCCCGCCCCGAAGATGAGCGCGTCGCTGCCCGGTTTGGGCGCGAGGATGTCGATGCCGTGCAGGGCGCAGGCGGTCGGCTCGGCCAGCACGGCCACGTCGGGACCCAGGTCGCCGGCCGGGTGGCAGTTGACCGCGGGGACGTTGAGGTACTCGGCGAAACCGCCGTCCTCGAACACGCCCATGGCCCGCAGCGAGGCGCAGAACGCGGGCCGGGCCTGGCGGCACATGGCGCAGGTCCCGCAGGAGACCATGTTGTCCACCGCCACCAGCGTCCCCGGGGCCAGCTCGTCCCCGGCCACGCCGGGGCCGGCCTGGTCCACCTCGCCGATCACCTCGTGCCCGGGCACCAGCGGGTAGACGTGGCCGAATTCGCCGTGGTGCAGGTGCACGTCGGTGCCGCAGACCCCGGCGGCGCGGACCCGGACCCGGATCTCGCCCGGGCCCGGCTCCGGGTCGGGCAGGTCGGCCAGCTGCCAGTGCTCGGGCTCGGCGTAACGGACCGCCTTCACGGGTGCCCCACCTCAACTCGGGTCTTGAGCCCGGCCCCGCGCCGGGTCGCTTCCAGGGCCGCCGCCGTCTCGGTCAGCGGCCGTGCCGGGCCGTGCAGCCGGGCGGCCGGGATCGTGCCCGCGGCCAGCAGGGCCGCCGCCCGGCCGAACGTGTGCCGCACCGAGTTCACCCCGACGATGGTCAGCTCGCGGGCGACCACGTCGAACGGCGCGAACGGGAAGGTGGCGTCGGTCCCGCCGATGCCGAGCAGGGCCAGCCGGCCCGTCCGCCGCAGGTGGGCCAGGCCGGTGGCGACGGCGCCGGGATGACCGGTGCAGTCGGCCACCACGCTCCAGCCGCCCTGGGCCAGGTCCCCGGCCAGCTCCTCGGCCGAGGCCGCCACGCGGCGGGCGCCGAACTCCGGGGCCACCGCCCGCCGGTCGGCCCGGGGGTCGACCACGTCGACGTGGGCGCCGGCCGCGGCGGCCAGCGCGGCCAGCATCAGCCCGATCGGCCCGCTGCCCAGCACCAGCACGTCGTCGCCCAGGACCGGGCCGATGCGGTCCAGGCCGTGCAGCACGCACGACAGCGGCTCGACCAGGCTGGCCAGGTCCGGGGCCAGCCCGTCCGGCAGCGGCTGGCAGCGAGCGCCGTTGACCGCCACGTACTCGGCCAGCGCGCCCGGGGCGGTGGTGCCCAGGCCGCCGCCGTTCAGGCACATGTTGGTCCAGCCCGACCGGCAGGTGGCGCAGGCGTCGCAGTAGTCCATCGGGTCGACCGCGACCTGCTGGCCGACCCGCACCGTGCGCACGGCCGGCCCGGCCGCCACCACCGTGCCCCAGAACTCGTGCCCGGGGATGACCGGGTACTCGCGCACGGCGGCGTAGTCCCCGTCGTACACGTGCACGTCGGTGCCGCAGATGCCGCAGGTGCCGACCTGGACGACGACCTCATGGTCGCGCGGGGCCGGATCGGGTACCTCTTCCACGGACAGGTGACCGGGCTTGGTGATCAGCGCCGCCTTCACGACGGGACCCCTGGCTTCAGCGCGTGCAGGCCGGCCACGGCCTGCCGCGGGTCCGGCTGGCCGAACACCAGCGAGCCCGGCACCACCCCGTCCGCGCCCGCCGCCGCCAGCCCCGGCACCGTGTGGCTCCGGATGCCGCCGTCGACCACGACCTCCGGCGCCGGGGCCCCCGACCGGGCCGCCACCAGCTCGCTCACCCGCCCGGCGGTCGACGGGTCCTGGTCGTAGCCCTTGACCCCGATCACCGTGCCCATCAGCAGCAGCCGGTCGATGCCGCCGAAGTGGGGCACGGCCTGGCTCACCGGTTCGTGCAGTTCCAGGCCCAGCGAGGCCCGGCAGCCGCGGTCCCGGATCCGGGCCAGCGTGGCGTGCACGTCCGGGCAGGGCCCGCTCTGCACGGTGATCATGTCCGCCCCGGCCTCGGCGAACCGGTCGACCCAGTAGTCGGGGTCGGTGGTGTTGAGGTGCACGTCCAGGACGGCGTCCGTGCGCTGGCGCAGCGCGGCCACGTGGGCCGGGCCGAACAGCAGGTCACGGACGTCGTGCCCGTCGAACACGTCCAGGTGAAAACCGTCCACCACGTCGCCGAGCTGGTCCACGGCCGCGCCCAGGTTCAGCAGGTCGGCCGACCACAGCGACACGTAGGCCTTCATTGCCGTGCCTTCATTACTGGGCCTTCACTTCTGGCGGCCGCCGGTGGCCGTCTTCACGGCCTCGCGGGCCAGCCGCTCGACGTCGTCGGCCCCCGGGGTCAGCGCGTCCAGCAGCACCGGGCTGTGCGGCACCGGCGCGAACGGGGCGCCGATCCGCAGCACCGGCCCGTCCAGCTCGCGGAACAGGGTCTCCTGCATGGCCGCGGCGATCTCGGCCCCGACCCCGCCGTGCCGGTAGTCCTCGGCCGCCACCACCAGGGTCCGGGTCCGGCGCACGGACTCCTCCACCGTGTCCAGGTCCAGCGGCATCAGCGTGCGCAAGTCGATGACCTCGGCCTCGATGCCGTCGGCGGCCAGCCGTTCGGCCGCCGCCAGCGACTTGGGCGCCATCACGCCGTAGGTCACCACGGTGACGTCGCGCCCGGGCCGCCGGATGGCCGCCTGGCCGAACGGCACCAGGTCGTCCGGGCCGCCCGCCTCGCCGCGGGCGCCGGTCTGCATCTTGTGCATGGCGAAGATGACCGGGTCCTCGCCCCGCATCGCCGACTTGATCAGGCCCTTGGCGTCGTACGGGGTGCTCGGGTAGGCCATGAGCAGACCGGGGACGTGGCAGAACCAGCTTTCGATCGGGTTGTTGTGCTGGGCGCCGCCGCCCGCGAAGCCGGTGGTGCCCCGGACGACCAGCGGCACCGGGCGGCCCCACCAGTAGCGGACCTTGGCCGCCTGGTTGACGATCTCGTCCATGGCCCCGAACGCGAAGTCGAGGAAGTTGAGGTCGACCACGGGCCGCAGGCCGTTCATGGCCGCGCCCACCCCGGCCGCCACCATGGCCGCCTCGGAGATGGGGGCGTTGCGGACCCGGTCCCGGCCGAACTGGGGGCCCAGGTTGGTCACCTGGGCCCAGTGCCCGCCCCGCTCGTACAGGTCGGTGCCCATGACGACGATGCGGTCGTCCCGGGCCATCTCTTCGGCCAGGCCGTCGCGGTAGGCCCGCGACAGGGTGGTCCGTTTGCTCGCCGGAGTGGTCACTGGGTTCCTCTCAGCTGCAGCGGGATGCCGGTTACGCCGTCGGCCACGGTGGCCGGGTCGGGCAGGGGAGACGACTCGGCGTACTCGACCGCGTCCTTGACCTGGGCGGTCGCCGCCGCGGCCAGCTCGGCGAAGCCGGCCTCATCGAGGTCACCGGACTTCTCCAGGGCGGCCCGCATCCGGGCGATCGGGTCCCGGTTGCTCTGCCACCACTCCACTTCCTCGGTGGTGCGGTACTGGCCGCGCTCGCCGATGTCGTGGCCGAGGTGGCGGTAGGTGAGGGCCTCGATGAACGTGGGGCCGCCGCCGTCGCGGGCCCGGGCGGCCGCCTCGGCCGCGGCCCGGTGCAGCGCGGCCACGTCCTGGCCGTCGACCTGGACCGCGGGCAGCCCGAACCCGGACGCCCGGCCCGCGATCGACTCGCCGGCCATCGCGTCGCGGACCGGGGTCTCGACCGCGTAGCCGTTGTTCTCGCACACCACGATCAGCGGCAGCTTCCAGGCCGCGGCCAGGTTCACGAACTCCCAGACCCGGCCGGTGTTGGCGCCGCCGTCACCGAAGAAGCCGGCCGCGCAGTGCCCGTCCCGCCGGTAGCCCTGGGCGAACGCGGCCCCCAGCGCGATGCCGAGGCCGGCCCCGACGATCCCGTTGGACCCGTCGAACCCGACCGAGAAGTCGGCCAGGTGCATGTGGCCGCCGCGGCCGCCCGCGCAGCCGGTGGCCTTGCCGTACAGCTCGGCCATGACCGACCGCGGGGGCATGCCCTTGGCCAGGGCCACGTGGTGGCTGCGGTGCGAGGCCGCCGCCACGTCTTCCGGGCCGAGCACCGAGGTGACGCCGACCGCCACCGCCTCCTGGCCGGTGGCCGCGTGCATTCCGCCCGGGATCGCCCCCGACGTGGCCAGCGGCCCGGCCGTCGACTCGAACTCGCGGATCAGCAGCATCCGGCCCAGCCAGTCCCGGGCCTGCGCCGGGTCCAGGCCGGTCAGGTCGATACCGGCGTCCGCGCCCTCGGCCGGGATCGTGTGCGCTTTCATTCGCTGGCCTCGACCCAGGTCAGGACGGCGCCGGTGCCCACCTCGGCGTCGACGTCGAACAGGTGCGGGCCGAGCACGCCGGCCGCCGGGCTTTCCAGGGTCACCTCGGTCTTGGCGGTGTCGATGGACACCAATGGATCACCCTCATCCACCATCTCGCCCGGCTCACGGAGCCAGGCGACCACAACGCTCTCGGTGTCCGCCATGCCGTACGACGGCACCTTCAGCTCGACTCTGGACACGCAGGCTCTCCTTCATTCCCCAATGGTTCCGCCGGCGTTCAGTGCCAGGTTCCCGCCGTCGACGGGGAGCACCACGCCGGTGATCATGCTGGCCGCGTCCGAGGCCAGGAAGGCCACGGCCGCCGCGACCTCGGACGGTTCCACCAGCCGCCCGAGCGGGATGCCACGCAGGAAGGTGTCCAGCAGCTGTCCTTCTTCGCTGGGCCGCTCGCTCAGCCGCTTCAGGCCCTCGGTGGCGATCTGGCAGGGCGCGACCGCGTTGACCCGGATGCCGTGCCGGCCCCAGACCACGGCCAGCTCCCGGGTCAGCTGGTTCACGCCGGCCTTGGTGATCCCGTACGAGAAGTTGCCCCGGCCCAGCGAGCTGACGCCGCCGATCGAGCTGACGTTGACGATCGAGCCGGGCTGGCCCGCGTCCAGCAGCCGCTGGGCCAGCTGGCGGGCACAGTGGTAGTAGCCCTTGAGGTTGACCGCGAACGTCTGGTCCCACTCGGCCTCGGTGATCCCGAGCGACGTCCCGCGCCGGTTGATGCCCGCGTTGTTGACCAGGATGTCCGGCCGCCCGAACGTGGCCTCGGCCCAGTCGAAGGCCGCGGCCACCTGCTCGGGATCGGTGACGTCGCAGGCCCGGCCGGCCGCGCGCCCGCCCGCGGCGGTGATCTTCGCGGCCACCGCCTCGGTGTCCGGCCCGGACAGGTCGAGCAGGCTGATCGTGGCGTTGGCGGCGGCGACGACGTCGGCCACGGCCCGGCCCAGGCCGCCGGCCCCGCCGGTGATGACCACGTGCCGCCCGGTGAGGTCGACCAGCGGCTGGCTCACGAGGACCGTCCGTCCGGGCCGGGCCCGGCCACCACCGGGTTGCGCAGGCAGCCGAGCCGCTCGATCTCGACCTCGACGATGTCCCCGTCCTTCAGGAACAGCGGCGGGTTCTGGGCGCCGCCGATGCCGCCGGGGGTCCCGGTGGCGATGATGTCCCCGGGTTCGAGCGTCATCACCGCGCTGAGCTGGCTGATCAGCGCGGCCACGGTGAACACCATGTTGGCGGTGTTGGAGTGCTGCATGACCACGCCGTTGACCCGGGTCTCGATGTCCAGGACCTGCGGGTCCGGCACCTCGGCCGCGGTGACCAGGAACGGGCCCGCGGGGGCGAAGGTGTCGAAGTTCTTGCCCAGCGTCCACTGGCTGGTCCAGTTCTGCACGTCGCGGGCGCTGACATCGTTGACGCACAGGTAGCCGCCCACGTAGGACAGGGCCTCGTCCTCGGGGACGAACCGGGCCTGCCGCCCGATCACCACCCCGAGTTCCGCCTCCCAGTCGACCTGATCGCTCAGGGCCGGCAGCACGATCGGGTCGTAGGGGCCGGTCAGCGCGCTGGGGAACTTGGCGAACACCGTCGGCCGGGTCGGCAGTTCCTGGCCGGTTTCGGCGGCGTGATCGCGGTAGTTGAGGCCAATGCAGATGATCTTCGACGGCGTGGGCACCGGCGTGGCCAGGCGAACCTGGCCGAGCGGGACCCGGGCCGTCTCGGGCGCGTTGCCGGCCAGCGCGGCCAGCTGCCCGGTCCGCTCCGCGGCCAGCAGCGTGCCCAGGTCGGCCGACAGCGGCGGCGCGGCGGCGCTCAGATCGACCAGGGTGCCCGGCCCGGACACCACCGCCGCCCGCACGCCGGCCAGGCCCGTGGCCGCCTCGCCGTCGGCCAGAAAACTACACAACTGCATGGAAGCGCCGCCCATCGCGGATCGTCAATTGATTCTTGTCAACAATCAACTTTGTACACCATGGGCCAGTTGGCCCACAAGGCTGTCCCGGACCCGGGATCAGCCCTTGACCGCGCCGGCGGTCAGGCCGCGGACCACGTAGCGCTGAACGGCCATGTAGAAGATGACGGGAAGCAGGGAAAAGATGACGCCGGCCGCCTGTAGCTCGAAGATCGGGACGTCCTGCTGGCTGATGAAGGTGGCGATGCCGAGACCGGCCGTGTACGAGCTGCGGCTGGTGATCAGCGCCGACGCGAACAGGTAGTCGTTCCAGCTGCCGAAGAACGCCACCACCGCCACCGCCACCAGCCCGGACCGGGACAGCGGCAGCAGGATCCGCCGCAGCACGCCCATCCGCGTGCAGCCGTCGACCAGGCCCGCGTCCAGCACCTCGTTGGGCACGTTGTCGAACGAGGACTTCAGGATCCACGACCCCAGCGGCACGTTGAACGCGGCGTACAGCACGGCCAGCATGGGCAGGTTGTTGGTCCACCCCATCGACCGGTAGAACTGCAGCTCGGGCACGATGATCATGGCGCCCGGCATCATCTGGGTGAACAGCAGCAGCAGGCCGAACGCCAGCTTGCCGTGCCAGTCCAGCCGCCCCAGCAGGTAGGCCCCGAACGACGCCAGCACCAAGGTGATGGCCACCGTGATGACCGCGACGAACACCGAGTGGCCCAGCCAGCTGGCGATGGGCTGGTCGTCGAACAGGTTGGAGATGGCGCTGGCGTTGAACCCGCGCGGGATCAGCGACGGCGGGAACGAGAGCGTCTTGCCTTCCGGCTGGAAGGTGGACAGGACCATCCAGTAGACCGGGAACAGTGCGACCACGCACACCGCCGCGATCACCAGGGCCCGGACCACGTTCCCTACCTGGCGCCGGTAGCTCCGCCGCCGCCGGGGGGTGGGGGCCGCGGCGGCGGCCGGCGCCGACTCGGTCAGCACGGCCATGTCGTCCTCCGCTCGGTCAGGTCGTTACCAAAGGCCGCGTTCACCGCCGGCTCGCCACCACTCGGCGCTCGATGTACACGAACAGGACCGTGCCGATGATCGACAAGAACAGCCCGACCACCGCGATCGCGCTGGCGTAGCTGTAGTTGAAGAACTGGAACGCCTGCGTGTAGATGTTGATCGACAGCGTGGTGGTGTCGTTGCCCGGGCCGCCCCCGGTGGTCAGGTAGATCAGTGAGAACTGCTGCAGCGAGAAGATGAAGGCCAGCACGGCCAGCAGGCACAGCGTCGGCGTGATGCTGGGCAGCACCACCGACCGGAACCGGCGGATCGGGCCCGCGCCGTCGACCCGGGCCGCCTCCAGCAGGTCGTCGGACACGGCCTGCAGCGCGGACAAGGTGATCAGTGCGTAGAAGGGGAAGCCCTTCCACACCGTGAGCACGATGATCGACGCGAAGGCCAGGTGCGGGCTGGTGAAGAACGCGTTGTGGTGCCCCAGGCCCAGCCAGCTGGCCATCCGGTTGAAGATCCCGAAGTTCGGGTCCGCCATCAGCAGGAAGGTCAGGACCACCGGGATGTCGGGCAGCGCCCACGGGATCGACAGCACGCCCCGCACGAACCCCCGGCCGCGGAAGCTCCAGTTGAGCAGCAGCGCGATGATCAGGCCCACCACCAGCATGAGCACCACCACCCCGGCGGTGAAGATCAGGGTGACCCGGATGACCTGCCAGAACACCGGGTCGTGCACCATGCGGCTGTAGTTGCTGAACGTGAACGAGTTCTGGGCGCCCAGGGCCTGGCTCTTGAACGAGGTCAGGATGCCCTTGACGATCGGGTAGAGGACGAACACGCCCTCGAAGGCCAGGATCGGGATGACCAGGAGGTAGGGCAGCCAGTTCTGAGAGATCGGCGGCTTGGATCCGGCGGTGCTGCGCCGGCCGAGCTGGCCGGGAGCACGCTCCCGGCCAGCTTTGAGCACTTGCGTCACAGTGATCTTCCTGTCGTCAGGCGCCGACCTGGGGCCCCAGCTCCTGCTGTGCCTGCTTCTGCGCCGCGGCCAGGGCGGCTTCGACCGACTGCCCGCCGGACACCGCGTTGGCCATGGCCTTGATGATGATCTCCCCGATCTGCGAGTACACGATCGTGTACTCGCCGAGGATGTCGACCTCGCCCACGTAGTTGGTGGCCAGGTAGCCGGACATCCAGGGCGTGTTCTTCAGGTAGCCGGCGTAGGCCGGCTCGTAGTCGCCGAAGTTGCTGAACGGGATGATCGGGTAACCGTTGGCGGTGGTGACCGCGTACAGGTTCTTGGGCGTGACCATCCACTTGACCAGCTCCATGGCCGCGTCCTTGTTCTTGCCGTCCTTCAGCACGACCACCGGGTGCAGCCGGGCGATGGCCTTCTTGCCGGGCCAGGGCGGCGGGGCGCTGCGCAGGTTCGGGTAGAGCTTGGGCGCCAGCGTCTTCAGCGTGGTCAGCCCGGCCGCCACGTTGAGGTTCATCGCGACCCGGTCCGACTGCCACAGCTTGTTGATGGCCGCCTCGGAGCTGCCCTTGGGGCCGCCCTTGGTCAGCAGCTCCACCCAGTACTTCATGGAGTTGACCACCGGCTCGGAGGTGAACGTGAGGGTCTTGCCCTTGGCCCAGGCCCCGCCGTAGGCCAGCGGGAAGTTCTGCAGCTGGTTCCACCAGTCGGCGCCGTCGGCCACGCTGTTGAGCAGGGCCACCCCGAACTGGTTCGGCGCCTTGGTCAGGGTCTGGGCGTTGGACAGCCAGCCGTCCAGCGTGGTCGGCGGCTCCTTGATGCCGGCCGCCTGCAGGAGCTTCTGGTCGTAGGTGAGGGCGAACGGCACGTCGATGACGCCCAGCCCCTCCAGGTTGCTGCCGTTCTTGAACTGCTCGTGGGCCGGGATCGGG
Organism: uncultured Actinomycetes bacterium; assembly: GCA_963828445.1. Classification (GTDB taxonomy): domain Bacteria; phylum Actinomycetota; class Actinomycetes; order Streptosporangiales; family Streptosporangiaceae; genus Bog-532. The sequence continues at coordinate 1,166,746 of CAWHFP010000001.1, read as the reverse complement.
GTGAGCTTGAGGTCGTCGGTGATCGACTGCAGCGGCTCGCACATGTTGAACTTCTGGATCAGCGCCGAGGCCAGCTCGGGCGGGCACATGACCACGTCGGCGTCGATCGAGCCCGCCTCGGCCTGGGTGACCACGTTCTGGTCATAGGTCGCGAACGGCCAGCCGACCCACTTCACCTGGACGTTCGGGTGCGCGGCCTCGAAGCCGCTGATGACCTTGTACCAGGCGGCACGCTCGCCGACCTCGAACTGCTCCCAGGACATCAGGTTGAGCGTGATCTTGCCGTTCTTGCTGCCCGACGAGCCCTTGCTGCTGCTCGACGAACCGCTGCTGCCGCAGGCGGACAGGACCGAAGCGCCGACACCTGCGGCGGCCAGGCCGCCGCCGAGCTGGAAGAAGCCGCGTCGGCTCAGTGGCTTGGGATCTGGCGCAGCGTTCGCGTCATTACGTGCGTTGCCATTCATCTCTTTCCTCTGTCCTTTGAGGGCGGCTGCGGGGTCGCCGGAAGGGAAACAAGGGCTGAACAGGAATTTTGCTTGAATTCGGCCGACTACCGCGAGCGGGCGCGCGGTAGTCGGAACGAAGAGAGCCAGGTCACGTAGCTGGTTAAAACCGAACTATGATCGGTCCGCTGTCAACTGTCAACTATCTACGGATTGCAATACGGTCGCTCCTTTGCAGGTCAGCCGGTGAAGGCCAGGGTGGCCCGGCCGCGGACGCCGGGCTGCACCGCGAACAGTGCTCCGGAGTCCGGCTGGGCCTGGGTGTCGGCGCCGATCTGGGAGGTCGTGACGTAGAGGGTGCTCAGGCCGGGCCCGCCGAACGTGCAGGCGGTCACCTGGGACACCGGCAGCTCGATGACCGCGTCCAGGGCCCCGGACGGCGCGTAGCGGTGGACGGCGCCGCCCTCCATCAGGGCCAGCCACACGCCGCCCTCGGCGTCCACGGTCAGGCCGTCCGGCCGGCCGGTGTCGTAGGGCACCTCGACCCACCGCCGCCGGTTGGCCAGGCCGGTCGCGGGGGAGTAGTCGAAGACGTCGATGCTCTGCTCGTTGGTGTCGACGTAGTAGGCGATCTGGCCGTCGGGGGAGAAGTCGAACCCGTTGGAGATCGTCACCTTGTCCATGACCGGATGCACGGACCCGTCCGGATCGAGCCGGTAGAACGTGCCCGCCTGCGGGCTCTCGTCGGTGGCCATCGACCCGCAGTAGAAGCGCCCGTCGGGGTCACAGCCGCCTTCGTTCAGGCGGACCCCCGGCTTCAGCTCGACCTCGGCCACGGTGCGCAGCTGGCCCAGGTCCCCGTCGGTGACCACGAAGCGGTCCTTGAGGGCCAGCACCGCGCCACCGCGCGCCCGCGGCCTGATCACGGCGGCGACCTCACCGACGTGGGTCCGGGTCACCTGGCCCCGGGCGTCCAGGGCCAGGACGTCGCCGGCCAGCATGTCGACAAAGCGCAATCCGCCGGGCGGCCCCTCGCCGCCACCGCCCCAGTCGTCGGCCCAGCAGGGCCCCTCGCCGTGATAACACTGCGTGCCCGGTATCAGCTCTGCCTGTGGCACCGCGTTCTCCTTTGAACTCAGTCGGCTGATTTTCAGTCGGCGGGCTGGACGACCATCGACCCGTTGGTCACCGAGCCAGCGGCCAGGTACTCGATCGCGTCGCCGATCGTCCAGTGCGACAACCGGTGCGCGGAGCGCTCGGACACCGAGGCGCTGTGCGGGGTCAGCAGCGTGTTCGGCGTGGTCAGCAGGGGCGAGTCCGCGGGCAGCGGCTCGGTCGCGAACACGTCCAGCCCGGCTCCGGCCAGGTGCCCGCTGTGCAGCAGTTCGGCCAGGGCGTCCTCGTCGATGATCCCGCCGCGGGCCACGTTGATGACCATGGCGCCCGGCGGCAGCTGGCGCAGCTCGTCCCGGCCGATCAGGCCGCGGGTGGCCGGGATCAGCGGCAGGTGCAGGCTGATCACGTCGCTGCGCGCCAGCAGCTCGGGCAGGCTGCCCGTGCGGGTCACCCCGGCTGGCAGGCTGACCGGGGCCGGGTCGAAGACCAGCACCTCCCGGACCAGCGGCCGGACCCGCTCGGCAAAGGCCTGGCCGATGCGGCCGCCGCCGATGACGCCCGCGGTGGCGTCGTCCAGGGCCCGGATCCGGCCCAGGTTCAGCGGCCCCTGCCAGCCCGCCCGCACGTAGGCGTCGGACGCCGCCAGGCGCCGCTCCAGGGCCAGCAGCAGCGCCAGCGCGTGCGTGGCCACCTCCGGCGCCCCGTAGGCCGGCTGGTTGAACACGGCGATGCCGCGTCGCCCGGCCGTCTCGAGGTCGATGGTGTCCAGCCCCACCCCGGCCCGCCCGATCACCCGCACCGACGGCGCGAACCCGTCGATGATGTCGCCCGACAGCCGCTGCAGCGTCACCACCACCGCGTCCGCCCCGGCCGTCGACTCCGGGACCGTGTCCGGCCGCGACAGGTCGATCCACCGGAGGTCGGCCGATTCGCCGAAGTCCTTCTCCAGGCCGCCATGGTCGCCGAACGCCGTGTCCGCCACGGCAATGACGGGCCTGCTCACGGGCGGCCTGACCGGCGGCCGGTGCTGCTCTGCATGGAGCAGACGGTAAAGCCCCTGCTTGTAAACTGTCAACAATCACTTTCAAACCGTGATCATCGAAAGTCATTGAACCGCGTCCCCGCCCCGCGCCGCAGCCTTTCGCCATTGCCCCGCCCGTCCCCTGCGCCGCTTCGGTAACAGTTGCCGGCAATAGGACCTTCAGCCCTGACCGATTCCTCCGGAACCCCCCGAAAATGAAGCAACCGGAGCCGCCGGCGACCCCTCCGCGGGCGGCTCCGGCCCGCTGCTTGCCCCGCACCGCACCCCCCGGGCCCCCGCTACCCCGGTTGGATACGGTCGTCGGATGGATTTGAGTCTGCGCGGGGATCGCGTTCTCATCACCGGCGGCAGCCGGGGCATCGGCCTGGCCACGGCCAGATCGCTGGCGGCCGAAGGCGCGTCCGTCGGCCTCATCGCCCGCGACGAGGCCGGGCTGGCCCGGGCGGCCGAAGAGCTGAGCCAGTACCAGGTCCCGGTAGCCACCGCCGCCGCCAGCGTCACCGACACCGCGGCCCTGCGGCAGGCCACCGAAGCCATCGCCACCCAGCTCAACGGCCTGGACCACCTGGTTGCCAACGCCGGCGGCACGGTCGGCGGCGGCAACCTCGGCAACGCCGGGGACGACGAGTTCACCGCGACCTTCGCCCTCAACGCGGGCCACGCCGCCGAACTGATCCGCGCCGGCCTGCCCCGCCTGAAGGACAGCGGCCACGGCTCGGTCGTGATCGTCTCCTCGATCACCGGGATGCGCCCGGCGCCCCGGACCGCGTACGCCGCCGCCAAGGCGGCCGAGATCCAGCTGGCCGCGACCGCCGCCCAGGAACTGGCCCCGGACGGCATCCGGGTCAACAGCGTCAGCCCGGGTTCGATCCTGTTCCCCGGCGGCTCCTGGGAAAGCTTCGCCCAGGAGAATCCCGAGGACTTCAGCGCCTTCCAGTCCACCCAGTTCCCGTTCGGCCGCCTGGGCGAGCTTCCCGAGGTCGCCGACGTGATCACGTTCCTGCTGTCGCCGCGCGCATCCTGGGTGACCGGAGCCAACATCGTGGTCGACGGCGGCCAGCGCTACCCCAGCGCCCGCCGCTTCCGCTAGCGCCTGCTCCCGTGGGCCACGCGCACCCCACCGCCCCCGGCCACGGTCGGCCCGACCCAAACGAAACCCGGACATCTGGCTCTGACCGGTCGAGGATCGTATTTTTTGGGTGATCCTGCGCTATCGCCAACGGCCTCTGGTATGTCAACCTGATCATTGAAACCGGCGCGGGTGGCCTGCCGGTGCGGTGAGCCGAGGGGAGGCGCCGTGAGCATTGGTGAAGTGCTCAGCGACGCACGGTGCCGGTCGGGGCTCAGCATCGTCGAGGTCAGCCGGCAGACCGGGATCCGCGAGGAGGTCGTCTGGGCCATCGAGCTGGACGACTTCGCCAAGTGCGGCGGCAACCTCTACGCCCGCGGGTACATCCGGTCCATCGCGGCCGCGGTGTTCGTCGATCCCGCGCCGCTGATCGCCGAGTTCGACGCCACCCACCCCGCCGGGCCGCCGTCCGGGCCCCACCGCGAGCCCGGCGGCGAGCGCCGCCCCAGCCCGCGCGGATCCCGGAGCACCTCCGAGCTGCTCGCCCTGCCCGAGCCGTACGCGCCGGAAACCAAGCACCCCCTGACCCGGTCCGAGCGGTACCGGCGCCGGCACCGCCGCCGGGTCATCCTCAGCACCGCCATGTGCCTGGCCGTGCTGGTCATCTTCGGCGGCGAGGCCTACCACTTCGCCCACGTGGGCGCGAACACCTCGGAGAACGCCGCCCAGGCCGCGTTCAACCGCGCCACCACCAAGTCCCAGCCGGCCAAGAAACCCAAGCCGTCCGCGTCGGCCAGCCACGCCACACCGTCACCGTCGGCCACCCCCGCGCTGCAGGCCCTGAAGCCGGTCTCGGCCACGGCCTACGGCCCCTGGGGTGTCACCGGCGACAACCCCCAGGACGCCGGCCAGGCCATCGACGGCAGTTCGTCCACGTACTGGCAGAGCGACTGGTACAGCTCCGCGGACTTCGGCGGCCTCAAGAGCGGCACCGGCCTGCTCATCGACTTCGGCAAGCCGGTCACCATCGACTCGGCCGACCTCAGCCTCGGCGACCCTGGCTCCTACGTCGAGCTGCGCGGGGGCGACACCTCCAGCCCCACCGCGCTGAAGACCATCGGCGGCACCAAGAACGCCGGTGACAGCACGACGATCCGCCCCCAGGAGACCCCCGTCCGCTACCTGCTGGTCTGGTTCACCAAACTGCCCCAGACCAGCTCCGGCTACCAGGCCAGCCTGAACAACATCTCCTTCCAGGGCCACTCCTGAATGCAGCCGGAGTTAACGATTGAGATGATCGACTCGCTCGATCGTGATCACGTCATCGTCCACCACATAGACGACGCGGTATGACCCGACGCGCATCCGGTGGTACTCGCCTCGGTGGAAACCTTCTGCCGGATAGGGATCGTCCGCTAATCCGGCGATGGCCGCACCAATGGCGCGCATGCCTGGCTGATCGCCCAGGTACCGGCGCGCTGATGCCCGGGCCGTCGGCGACCATTCGATCTTCACTGGCCGCCGCCCAGCAGCTCCTTCATGGCTTCTTCGTGCGAGACCGCCCGGCCGTCGGCGACCCACGCTCGGTGACTGGCCAGGGTCGCCTCGATCTCGGCCTCTTCCAGCGCCTCGGCCGAGGCGCGACGCTCTACCGCCCTCAGTCGCCGCAGCTCTGCCACCGGGACAATCGCCGCTGCCTCGCCACCGAGATGAATGACCTCGAAAGGCTCATCGGTTCCGAGACGCTCCGTCGGCTGCGCGCTCATGTGACACCACCCCCGGCTCGGCTAGGCTCGCGACACAACGGTATCGGCCGCCAGTGACAATGCCACCCCGAACTACCGAGCCACCCCGAACTACCGAGGCGACGCCCGTCCTGATTGAGAAGCGGAGGAAAGTTCTGTGCGACTGAGGGCGGTGCGGGCGCGGATCGCCGCGCTGGCCGTGGCGGCCATGGCCGCCGGCACGCTGGCGGCCTGCGGGGCCACCGCCAACGACCAGATCTCGCACCCCGCCGGCGACCGGTCCTCGGCCACCGCCGCCAAGACCCCAGCCGGTACCCCCAGCACGTCCAGTACCCCCACCGCCAACGGGCCGTCCCCGCTGCACTCGCTGGCCAGCCCCAAGATCCAGGTCGCCGGGGCCCCGAAGGGGGTGAAGGCCAAGGGCGCGGTGCTGGCCGACGCCAGCACCGGCCAGGTGCTGTGGGAACGCGGCGCCGACACCGAACGGCCGATGGCCAGCATCACCAAGGTCATGACCGCGCTGCTGGTGGTGCAGACCGGGCACCTCGACTGGCAGGTCAAGATCCCGAAGGCGGCGCAGACCTACGCCTGGCATTACGGCGGCGAATCCGCCGGTCTTCGTCCCGGCGACATCCTCACCGTGCAGCAACTGCTGGAGGCGATGCTGCTGCCCTCGGGGGCCGACGCCGCCTACACGCTCGCGCGGGTGTTCGGACCCGGCATTCCCGCCTTCATTGCGAAAATGAACGCCACCGCGGCCCAGCTGGGCATGACCCGGACCCACTTCACGTCACCGGACGGGCTCCCGTACCCGACCGAGACCTCGACCTACTCGACCCCGTCCGACCTGGTCACGCTGGGCCTGGCCGCGATGAAGTACCCGGCCTTCCGCTCGATCGTGGACCGGAAGTTCTTCCAGCTCAAGCTGGGCACCGGCCACCACCAGCACCAGTACTGGTGGGACAACACCGACCACCTGATCGGGTCCTACCCGGGCATGCTCGGGATCAAGGACGGTTACACCGACGACGCCGGGCACTGCCTGCTGTTCGAGGCGACCAGGAACGGGCGCACGCTGATCGGCGCCGTGCTCGGCAGCCCGTCCACCGGCACGGCCGCGGGCGCCAAGGACGCCGAGCAGGTCATGAACTGGGGCTTCAGCCTCCCCGCCGCCGGCTGACCCGCACCGCCCCCAGGCTCGCAAAGACACAATTCTGGCCACAACTCCGGTGACAGTTGATGCTTTGTGTCTTTTCTGTTCACCGCAGCGGTGCGAGACTCAGAAGGTCAGCAGGCGGGTTTGACCGGCTGTGGACTCCGATGCGGCCGGCCCGTCTCCGACCCTGGTAAGGAGGACGGGCAATGTTGCGTAGTCCCCTGCGACGTCTCAGTGCTGCACAAATTGTCTCAGGAGCCGCCGCCCTGGCCGCCGCGGCCGCGCTGGCGGTGCCAGCCGCCCTGGCCGGCCCGGCCAGCCCCAACAGCAACAGCAACAACAGCAGCAGCAACAGCACTAAGAGCCAGACCGCTCTCTCCTCAGCCCAGCAGGACAACGAACACCTGTCTCCCGCGACCAGGCAGCGGCTGGCGTCCATCGGCACCCAGGTCAACTCGCTGATCAGCAAGATGACGGTGGCCGAGAAGGTCGGGCAGCTGGAACAGGCCGGCCCCAGCGGCGCCAACGGCACACCCGGCCAGGCCCTGCTCGACGCGGTCAAGAGCGGCGAGGTCGGGTCGGTCCTGGACCTGACCGGCGTGGCCAACATCAACCAGGTCCAGCAGGCCGCCCTGCAGTCCCGGCTGCACATCCCGGTGATCTTCGGGCTGGACGTGATCCACGGCTACAAGACGATCTTCCCGGTCCCGATCGCCGAAGCCAGCAGCTGGGACCCGGCCGCCATCTCCGGCGATGAATCGATCTCGGCCAGCGAGGCCACCGCCGACGGGATCAAGTGGACCTTCAACCCCATGGTCGACGTCAGCCGCGACCCGCGCTGGGGCCGGGTGGTCGAAGGAGCGGGGGAGGACCCCTACCTCGGGTCGGCCATCGCCGCGGCCAAGGTGCGCGGTTACCAGGGCAGCGACTTCAGCGTGGCCGACAAGATGGCCGCCACCGTCAAGCACTTCGGCGCCTACGGCGCGGTCGTGGCCGGCCGGGAGTACAACACCACCGACATGTCGGAGTCGCAGCTCCGCAACGTGTACCTGCCGCCGTACCAGGCCGCCATCAACGCCGGCGCGGCCACGGTCATGAGCGCCTTCACCTCGCTCGACGGGGTGCCCGACACCGCCAACGCCTACCTGCTCAAGACGATCCTGCGTAACGAGTGGCACTTCGGCGGCACGGTGATCAGCGACTACCAGGCGGTCCAGGAGCTGGAAGCCTTCGGCTACGCCACCAGCGGGGCCGACGCCGCCCGGCTGGCCATCACCGCCGGGGTGGACATCGAGATGGGCGTCCAGGTGCCCAGTCAGTTCTCCACCTACACCCTGTACCTGCCGCAGCTGGTGAAGTCGGGCCAGGTCAGCATGGCCACCCTCAACAACGACGTGCGGCACGTGCTGACCCTGAAGTACCTGGCCGGCATGTTCGCCCACCCGCTCACCGACCCCAGCCGGGTCAAGACCGCCGAACTCACCCCGGCCAACCTGGCCGCGGCCCGCACCATGGCCGGCCAGTCCATGGTCCTGCTCAACAACCAGAACCACGCGCTGCCGCTCAGCTCCAGCGTCCCCTCGGTGGCCGTGGTCGGCCCGCTCGCCGACGACCCGTCCGACCAGCTCGGCCCGGACGTGCCCATCGGCTACACGGCCTCGGACCAGGCCTCGGTGGTACCCGTGCTCGACGGCATCAAGGCCGCCGTGCCCCACGCGACCGTCACCTACGCGCCGGGCTGCGACACGTCCTGCACGTCGACCTCGGGGTTCGCCGCCGCGGTGAGCGCCGCCCAGTCGGCCGCCGTGACCGTGATCGTGGCCGGGGAGCCCGCCGCCGACACCGGCGAAGCCTCCTCGCGCAGCAACATCGACCTGCCCGGGCAGCAGACCGCGCTCATCCAGGCCATCGCCGCCACCGGCAAGCCCTACGTGGTGGTGCTGATGAACGGCCGCCCGCTCACCCTCGGCTGGACCGCGGAGAACGCGCCCGCGCTGCTCGAAGCCTGGTTCCCCGGCACCGAGGGCGGTAACGCCGTCGCCGACGTGCTGTTCGGCAAGGTCGACCCGGGCGGCAAGCTGCCCATGACCTTCCCGCGCGACGTCGGGCAGATCCCGATCTCCTACAACGAGCTGCCCACCGGCCGCCCGGCCGATCCGGCCAACAAGTACACCTCGCAGTACCTGGACGTGCCCAACACGCCCCAGTACGCCTTCGGGTACGGGCTGTCCTACACCACGTTCGCGCTGTCCAACTTGCACCTGTCGGCCAGCCGCCTGTCCCCGTCCGGCACGCTGAAGGTCACCGCCGACCTCACCAACACCGGCTCCGTGGCCGGGGATGACGTGGCCCAGCTCTACACCCACCAGGACGGGACCACCATCTTGCAGCCGGTCCGGCGGCTGAACGGATTCCAGCGGGTCACGCTGGCCCCGGGCCAGACCAAGACCGTCACCTTCACGCTGGGCCGCGGCAACGTCGGCTTCTACAACAACGCGGGCCAGTTCGAGATCGACCCCGGTCCGGTCAGCGTCTGGGTCGGCGACAGCTCGACCGGCGGCCTCACCGGCCAGTTCACCATCAAGGGCTGAAGGCCGCGCCGGTGATCCCCATCCCCTTCCGAAAGCGCTGGCTAGCGGCCTTGATCCTGGTGCTGGCCCTGCCCCTGACCGCCGCCATGCTCGTGCCCGCCGCGGCCCGGGCGTCAGCCGCAACGCCCACAGACCGATAGCTACCAGGGCCTGACCGCCTCCCAGCGGGCCACCCTGCGCACTATCGCCAAGGACACCTGGAAGTTCTACGCCGCCGACGTCGACCCCACCACCCACCTGCCCCTCGACAACCTCACCTACGCCGGCGGCGCCGCGGCACCCACCACGTACGGCCGCTACACCTCCGCCGCCAACATCGGGGTCTACCTGTGGGCGGTGGTGGCCGCCCGCGACCTCGGGCTGATCAGCACCCCGCGGGCCACCGGCCTGGCCGAAGCCACGCTGACCGAGGTCCAGCACCTGAAGCGTTACGACGGGTTCTTGTACCAGTGGTACGACACCACCACCGGCGACACGATCAGGAACCCCGGCGACATCGACTGCTCGGCCGAGCCCACCCCCACCTTCGACAACTGTTCGTTCGTCTCCAACGTCGACAACGGCTGGTACGCCTCGGGCCTGATCGTCGCCCGCGAGGCCCTGCCCGGCCTGCGCCACCTGGCCGACCGCCTGGTCGCGCCGATGAACTTCGGCATCTTCTACGACAACGGCGCCGAAACCCACTGCAACACCAACCCGGCCATCCCCGGGAACCAGCCGACCGGGCAGATGTACGGCGGCTACTACGTCGGGTTCCCGCCCGATCAGGGCGGCAACGCGGCGCACTACTACCACAACGGTGCCCTCTACAGCGATCCCCGGATCTCGGCCTACATCGGGATGGGCCTGCGCCAGCTGCCCGGCAACGTGTGGTGGCGCAGCTGGCGGGAGCTGCCGCCGCCGGCCCCGTTCGCGGACTGCCAGGCCACCGACCCTGACTTCTCCTGGCAGGGGCAGTGGCCGATGGGAGGTTACTGGCAGACCTACACCGACCCGCAGTCCGGCCAGCGGTTCCCGGTCTGGGAGGGCCACTACACCTATCCCGGCTCGGACCTGACCTTCATCCCCACCTACTCGGGCGGGATGTTCGAGGCGATGATGCCCAATGAGGTCGTGCCCGAGACCACCTGGGGCCCGCACAGCTTCGGGCTGGCCGACGCCCGCACCGTCCAGGTGCAGATCAAGTACGCCACCCAGCAGCTCGGCTACCCGGTGTGGGGGATGTCGCCGTCCAGCACCGCCGACGACACCGGCGGCTACGGCGGGTACGGCGTGGAGGGCCTGACCTTCCCCTACTTCGGCGCCGGCGCCACCGCCGCTGACCCGAACCTGGGCCTGTCCCAGTGCCACGGCTGCGCCACCGAGGACGTGGTCACCCCGCACGCGTCGTTCCTGGCCCTGGACGTGGCCCCGCAGCAGGCGTTCGCCAACATCCAGGCCCTGCGCACCCGGTACCCCGGGCTGTACGGCGCCAGCAACGGGTTCTTCGACGCCGTGAACCCGGTCACCGGCGCCGTCGGCCACCGGGACCTGGTCCTCGACCAGTCCATGATCATGGCCGCGCTGGACAACGCCCTGGACCACCGGGCCATCCAGCGCGACTTCGCCCGCGACCCGGTGTCCTGGGCCGCCCGCACCTACCTGTCCCTGGAGCACATGTCGATCTAGCCCCCCGCTGCCTGACCTCGAACCTCCATCCGGCTGACCGGTCCCCCGTAGCTCCACCTGCACGGCCCCTGCACGCGCAGCTGGAGAAATTGCCCCCCAGGGGTCGGAGCAACCCCCTCCTGCTGCTCCGGCCCCTGGGGGAGTCACTGGGTCATGCCGTCACCTCGGCGATCACCTGCTGGGCGGTGAGCTCGTGCCCGTGCGAGCTGCGCACGTGCTCCTGGATGGCCGCGACCAGCTGCCCGAACTGGTCGTCCCGGGCGACCCGGAACTCCACCCCGCACGGGCAGCGGCCGACGTGCCCGGCCACGGCCCGCCCGGTGAACGCGACGTCGATGGCCACGCACGGCTCGTCGCCCTGCACCCAGGCGTCGTGACCGGCCGACACCACGTGCGCGTCGCCGGGGCCGAAGTCGTACTCGCGGCCGTCGTCCATGCTGGTGTGGAACCGGCCGGAGATGACGTACCCGGTGTGCGCGCTCTGGCAGGCGTCGGTGCCGACCACCGGCTTCATGTGGGTCGACCACTTCCAGCCCGGCTGGTACACGGTGCGGGCGATGGTGACACCGGGCAGGTTGACCACGTCGAGTGAGGCGTGTTCGGACGCGTGCCGCTCGTCGGGCGTCTCGATGTTCCTGACCGCCACGATCTGCTTCCTCGTTTCGAGCATCATGTGCCTCCCCCGGGCCTCGCTGGCGTAGCCAGCGTCCCAGCCCGGCGCAGGCGGGCACATCGGGAAGAACACGTAATTGCCGCCAGCAACTACGTAGTGGCCGGAGCTACCGCGAACCGTGCTCTGCGGCCAGGCTGGTCCGGGAACGGGCGCCGGTCTTGCGCAGCAGGCTCTCGACGTGCTTTTCGACGGTGCGGGGGGACAGGTGCAGCCGGGCCGCGATCTCCTTGTTGGGCAGGCCGGCCACGACCAGGCGCAGCACGTCCGCCTCCCGGGCCGTGACCCCGGCCGCCAGCCAGGGATTGGGCTGCGACCGGGTGCGCAGCTCGCGGCAGCGGTCGGCCAGCCGGTCCAGGCCCCGGTTCCCGAATCCGGGCTCGGCACTGGCCAGCCACCGGGCCGGGTCGCCCCACCCGTCCTCGAACGCGGCCGGCGCGGCGCACAGCCGGGCCAGCTCGGCCCAGCCTTCGCAGTTCGTGAAGCCCGCGTCGCTGGCCGTGGCCAGTTCGGTGGCTTCCTGCCGCTGGCCGTCCCGGCCGATCAGGATGGCTTCGGCGTAGTCGATCACGCTGCGGTTCATCCGGATGGCGTCGACCCCCAGCTGCCGCGCCTCCTTGACCGCCTGCTCGGCCCGGTGGTCCTGCCGCGCGGCCAGCAGCAGCGGCCACAGCGCCCGCAGCCCGGCCGGTTCCGCGTTCGGGAGCCGGGCCAGGATGTCCATGCCCCGGCTGAACGGGTCCACCGCCGCCGCGGCCTCGCCGCCCAGCAGCAACGCGGTGCCCCGGGCCGCCCAGCAGAGGCCTTCCACCGTCCGGTCGTCGGGGTCGGCCGCCAGCGCCTGAGCCGCGTAGTGCTCCATGACCTCGGCGTCGGCCCGCATGGCCGCGCTGCCGGCCAGCACGGTCAGCGCCTTGGCCCGGACCTGGTGCAGGCCGAGCCGCTGGGCCAGGGCCACCGCGTCGCGGGCGTGCCGGTCACAGGTGTCCAGGTCCCAGCGGCAGGTGAAGGCGGCGGCCAGCTGGAGATCCAGGATGGCCAGCGTGATCAGCGCGCCCATGTTCTCGGCCGCCCGCCGCGCCTCGGTCAGCCGCTCGGTGCCGGCGTGGTCGAACATGTCGATGGTGCCCAGCTCGTGCAGGGCCCGCAGCCGCCACAGCGGCAGGCGTGCGGTCTCCGCCGTGACCAGCGCCCGCTCGAACGCGGCCCGCGCCTGGCCCAGATCGCGCAGCCGGTGGCTCCGCCCGACCAGCTCCAGCGCGTGGCAGCGGACCTCGGCCGCGACCCCGTCGGCGGCCAGCACCGTCTCGGCCAGCCGCCGGGCCTCATCGAGCTGGCCTGCGGCGTAGGTCACCTCGGCCTCGAGGATCTCGGTGCGGGCCCGGATGCTCACCGACGGGTCGGTTCCGGCCACGCGCCGGGCCGCCCCGAGATGATGGTTGGCCATCTGCCACCGGGATGCCGCCACCGCCGCCTGGCTGAGCCGGAGGTGCACCTCGGTCCGCAGTTCCGGCGCCTCGCTGCCCAGCCGGGTGATGAGCTGCCCGCCCGCCGCCGCGGCCTCCTCGACCAGCCCGGCCAGGGCCAGCGCCTCGACCAGGCCCAGCTCGGCCTGGTCCCGCTCGGAGGTGCCTTCGAGCAGGTCAGCGGCCCGGCGCAGGGTGCCGATGGCGGTGGCCAGCGCGCCCACGGCCAGCGCCTGGCGGCCGGACTCGCCCAGCAGCAGGCCGGCCCGGCGGCGGTTCCCGGCCCGGCTGGCCAGCTCGGCGGCCAGTTCGCGCCGGTCACCGTCCAGCCGGGGATATTGAGTGTCGAGCGCGCTCAGCGCGGCCGTGGCCAGCGCCCGCTGCCGGGGCGGCAGCATGGTGTCGAGCACGGCGTCGCGGGTCAGCGCGTGCCGGAACCAGAACGCCACGCCGTCCGCGCTCATCAGCAGCTGGCCGACCGCGTCTTCCAGCGTCTCACCGACCAGGGCCGCGTCGTGGCCGGTCACGGCGGGGAGCAGCTCCCAGTCGAAGTGCCGGCCGAGGATGGCGGCGGCCTCGACCACCTCGCGCTGGGGGTCACTGAACCCGGCCAGCCGCTCGCGGATCGTCCCCGCGAACGACTCCGGCAGCCCGGGCGAGGCCAGCAGGTCTTCCACCAGCAGCGGCACGCCGTCGGCCGAGGTCTGGACCCGGCGCAGCAGCTCGGGGGCCGCGTCCGGCATACAGGCCCGGACCATGCGCATCATGTCGTCGTCGCTGAGCCGGTCCAGGGGCAGGGGCACCACGCCGGGACGGCCGCGCTGGCGGCGGGCCACGGCCAGCGCGTTCGACGGCCGGTCGGCGCGCAGGGTGACCACGCACAGCAGCGACTCACCGTCGAGGTGCTCACCGAGGTACTCCAGCAGGGCCACCGTGTCCGGGTCGGCCCAGTGCAGGTCTTCCAGCAGGAGCACCAGGCCGCCGGGGGCCAGCCGCCGGAGCAGCTGGATCAGCGCCTCGGCCCGGATCGCGGGCGAGATCTCCCCGCTGGCCGAGGCCGGGCCGGCCATCCCCGGCAGCAGCGCGCCGAGCGCGGGCCGCCAGGGCTCCATCGTCGTGTCCGCCGGGATGGCCTGGTCCCGCAGGAGCTGCATGAGCGCATCGGTCAGCGGCCGGTAGGGCGCGGTCGCGGACTGGGGCACGGCCCGGCCGGTCACGACCCGGACCCCGCGCGCGCGGGCCCGGCGGGCCGTCTCCAGGGCCAGCCGCGACTTGCCGATCCCCGGCTCCCCGGTGATCACGATGCAGCCGCCATGCCCGGCCGTCGCGGCCTTGAGCGCCGCTTCGACCGCCGCGAGTTCGGTGTCCCGGCCGATCATGACCGGGCACAACACCGGCGCCGCCATCGGCCTATTCTGTCAGCCTGGTCGGCAATTGCGTCATGGGACCGCCACCAGCAGCATCCGGCCCGCCAGCTCGGTCGCCTGGGTCAGGCTGTCCAGGAACAGCTCGCGGGCCAGCTCCTCGTGACGCACCACCCACAGCAGCTTGGCGTTGGTCCAGGCCAGGTCGCGGGCGCTGTTGATGCCCCAGTTGACCACGAAGTTGGCCACCGCCCGCAGCCGCCGGTCCAGGGTCCGCTCACACTGGTCTTCGAACGAGCGCCGGATCGCCTCCTCGGCCGCGTCCAGCAGCACGTCGACCTTCTGGTAGTCGGCGTGGTGCGGGTCGATGTCCGGCGCGGTGTCCAGGTCGGCGCAGGTCTTCACCATGGCCAGCGGCAGGTCGTGGTTGATGTGGGCGTTCATCCCGGCCAGCGCGAACTGGATCTCCTCGATGTTCGGATCGGCCCGCCGCTCGAACAGCGGCTGCCAGGCCCGCGGCACCGCCTTGATGTCGTCGCCCTGGTTGACCGCGTCGAAGTACAGGTTGGCGAAGTTGACGTCCAGCTCGGTCATGAACGCCCGGTCCTTGTAGAACCCGTTGTCCAGCTCGGCGTTCACCTGGAGGGTCACGTCCAGGTACATCCGGTTGAAGCAGGCCACCCCGTCGCTGGGCGGCAGCTCAGCCGCAATCGTCTGCATGCGCGCAATTGCCTCGTCCACCGTGGTTACCGGGGCAGGCGGAACTGGCGGGACCTCCGACATGCCAGTCACTATACGAACGAGCCCGGGACCAAGGAGTCTCAAGTGAGACATCCCGGCTGCTTCGTTACCGGCGTTCCTATTTCTATGGAAGGTCTGAATCTGAGCCCTACCCAGGAGCCGGACTCGCCCGGCGCGCGGGACCAGGCGTCCGGCCTCCCTGGCTTAGGCGATGCCGGCCTCCCCGGGCCGCCCGCGAGTAGATCGGCGCCGCGCCCTCTTCCATCCATAGCCGCCGGGCCAGGTCACCGACGGGCACCACGGTCCGGAACGGGATCTCGAACTCGGGCTCCCAGGGCAGCAGGCTGACCTCGGCCCGCCAGATCGACCGCACCAGGACCCGCCCCTGCTCCGCTCCGCTCAGGCACCGCGACCTAACGAACCCCAGCAGCCGCGCCTCACCCACCGTGGCGCAGGCCTCCTCGAGCATCTCCCGCCGCAGCGTGTCCTCCCACGACTCGCCGTGTTCCGGGCGCCCCCCGGGCCATCCCCACCGCGCCCCGTCCGTGCTGATGAGCACGACCTCGTCCCCGCCCGTCACACAGAACGCATTGGCCCCGTGCGCCAGCCCCGGTGGCGCCGCACCCGGCGGGTGCCAGGCCATCCGCCAGTCACCCCCGTTGGCCGGCACCGCCGTCTCCTCGAAGTCGGCCGCCATCGGCCCCAGCCCCGTGCTGCCCATACCCACTGTCTTAGCCCGTCTCCGCTACAGAAGGAACCAGGTGATCCAGCCCTGGTCCCCGCGCCGGGTCCCGCACGCGGTCGACAGCTCTTGCAGCAGGTACAGCCCGTGCGGGCTCTCACTGTCCTTGAACATCCCGTCCCAGGCACTCCCGCCGTCCTCGACTTCCACGTACACCCCGTCCCGGACGTTGCCGCAGACCCGGACGGTGAACCGCCCCCCGGGCCGCCCGCTGGCGCTGTGCGCGCAGGCGTTGGCGGCCAGCTCGCTGACCAGCAGCACGGCGTCGTCGGTCACCGGGGAGCCGTCCAGGTACCGGGCGACCAGCCACCGGGCCCGGCTCACCTCCTCCCGCTGGCCAGGAAAAGTGCACATGCAACACATATTTGCAATTCTCCGAATTCGCGCGACACCTGGAATTAATGGCCAGAAGAGGAAATCAACGATCAGGCAGCGGCCAGGCTAAAGCGACGGGAAGCCCTAGAAGGCGAGCCGCCGCCAAACCTGTGGGTCATAGTCGATGAGTCGGCGTTGCGCCGCCCCGTTGGCGGACGGAACGTCATGCGCGACCAGCTCACCTACCTCAGCGAGAAATCTCGCCGTCCCCACATTTCGGTACAGGTCATCTCTGCTGACATAGGTGCACACCGTGGTCTTTGGGCAGGCGGGTTCGCCCTGGCCGATTTCGACGAAGCGCCGACCGTTGGCTACCAGGAGACGGCATGCCAGGGACAGTTTGTCGACCGGCGTAAAGACGTCCGGGTCCTCGAAGAATGCTGGGATACGCTCGTCCGAGAGGCACTACCGTGGGCTGCCTCCCAAGCTCTACTGGAGGAAGCGGCGAAGTCATGTGCATCAGCGACGTGACGTGGCGCAAGGCCAGCTATAGCGGTGGCAACGGCGGCGAATGCCTCGAAGTCGGAGTCTGGCGCAAAGCCACCCGCAGCGGCGCCAACGGCGGCGACTGTGTGGAGGTGGCCGACACCCCGGACGCGCTGGTTGCCGTCCGAGACTCCAAAGACCCCGACGGCCCGGCCCTGAGCTTCCCGGCCTCCCGGTGGCGCGCGTTCCTTCAGCGCACCGCGTCCTGATCCCCGGCCTTTCTCCTTCAGAAGCCGGATATCAAGTGGAGCGCCTGCGCGACCGGCACCACCACGACCTCGGTCACCCTGATCGAGATCGAGCTCTCCGGCGGCGCCGTCCTCACCAACTGTTACGGCAACACCAGGACCTGGAAGTTCAGCGACCAGAGCTACTACGTCACGCACTTCTGCTCCGGCAACAACAAGGGCACGTTCAGCTACACCGTCAACGGGACCACGCACAGCTGCTCGTTCGGCCCCGGCAAGAACGTGAACCTCGGCACCGGCCCAACAAGCCAAAGAGTCTCACTATCACCGGCTGGAGCGGTAGCTACCGCTGCACCGTCTGACGGGTGTTTTGATCCGCCGCGTGTCCCCGGGAGCCTCCGCCCGGGTACACGCTGTTTTCACGGGAATTACGGGACCGCGCGCGTCAGCACGTCAGCCAGCGGTCGTGGCACCCGCTCCAGGTCGATCGCCTCCGTCAGCAATCGGGCGTAGCGGAGCTTGCGCTGCCCCCCGCCCCGAGAAAAATCGCCGCATGTGCGCCGCTTCGTCCTTCCCCCGCCACGCCGGTTGCTGCTGAATGGTCCGGAATGCCCCAGATCCCCGTGCGCAGCGAAAAATTCCGTCGCCGACCCCCAAGATCGCCGTCCGCGACCCAAAGACCCAACGGCCCCAACCTGTCGTTCGCCCTTTTCGGTAAACCAGGAGCGTGATCCTACGAAGCCTTTTCCGGTAGCCAGAAACCACGCAGCCGGATCCGGTCGTCGAAGGTGATCTCGCCGAGGTTGTAGAGGCGATCGGTCAGGGAAGAAGCGCTGACTCGCAATCTGGCACTGACCATCCTGATCGTTTCGGGGTCGTCTGCGGGCGCCGAAGATGCGGCGAGCGCGTCTTTGAGCAGCCAGGTCGGCATGAGGAAGGCGGCCGCGAACGCGTTGGCGCGTTGTTCGACGGCGACTGGCGCCCACGGTCCCGTCGCTATCGCCAGTTCGTCGGCGTACTCGCGATCCAGCAGCAGGTGACACAACTCATGGGCCAGCGTAAAGCGGCGGACCGCTGGCGTATCGCCCCGGCGCAGCCTGCGATTCCAAAAAATGTGCGGACGCTGGGTTGGCCCGAAAACGGAGATCGCACGGACCTGCTCATCCGATAGATCAATGCCTGAGGTTTCAATCTCTAGGCGATGCACCACGGAACTGATGTCGACCCAGGTGTCGTCGCCCTCGCTCAGCAAGCTGCAAGCCTGCTCACCAAGTCGGCTGCCCTGTTCTCCCGGGGAGAGCTGACTAATTTCACCGACATTGAGAGGCGGACTGAGGCGCGCGAGCCACTCATTGCCGTCGGGCACGTAGTTCTTGACGAGCAGGTTGGTGAGCAGGGCAACGTCTTTGATATCAGTAGCGGGGCTGATCGCGCCGTAGAGCAGGCGGGCGTAAGGACTTCCGTCCACTACGAGCGGCGTCTCCCGCCGCGGACCTGTCAGCTGCTGGCCAATCTCCTGTGTGCCTCGCAGCGTTGCGCTGATTTCATCCGCTACTCGACGGAATTTGTCGATCTGGGTACCGAGGCCTGCCAGCCATGCCATCCGTGCGGTTTCCCGCTCCGGGAACGTCAGATTTATGCATTTGGCGTTAAGGTCGGCCAGACGCTCTGAGCCTGGCACCCGGCGACTCAGTTCCTGTATCGCCGCGCTCAAGACCTGGAACAGTGTCCCGGCCGCGTCAACCGGATCCGCATGGTAGATCCGGTTGGGAGTCAGGAAAATGTATGAGTCAGGGATACCGGGAAGTGGGTCCGCCCCGGTCGAGAACTCCAGCTTGTCCCGGTAGCGGCGTAGGTAAAGATCAGGGAAAAGGCCGCCTTCACGCGCCGATCGGAAGCAGTGCCGACTCCACCAAGTTGCCCACGTATCCATCCACTCAAAGTCGTCCACCTCTTTGAGGGACAGGGGAGGCTGCTGCGTCTGCCGAAGCGACTCGGCGGCCGAAACACCAGCATTCGATAGCGGCAGCTGCTCCTCGTGCAGGAGCGGGTCCCAGTTGTCGACCAGCCACTCCAGCAGAGGAAGCAGGTACCAGTGCGCCGAGTCGAGGACCTCACCCTGCTCGATGTGGGCACAGAGGTTCTCGCCATTGGCCCATACCGAAAAAGCGCCCCACGACCCGCGTTCTTCCTCGCTGGCGCGGTCGTGGTCGCCGTCAGGATTGGGCAGGAGCGCGAGCCGGAATGCAAACCGGGCCGGATCGCCGGCCTGCATCTCCCAATTCCCGAATGCCGCGCTCACCACAGTTCCTTCACAGCCCGTTTGCTGACGCGTCCGTCTGCAAGCCAGGCCCGGACGATAGCGGACGGGACGCTTCGCCATTCGACGGGAAAGCCATGCCAGCATCCCGGAGAGTGCTCATGACCACAGTATGCGCGATGACCATCAGTAGCGAAACGCTTCCCCGGACGTCCAGGATCGGGCTCGCTGGCCGCTAGGAGCGTAGGACCGTCGGCATCCGGTGGACAGAGCGAGCCACGAGCCCCTCGCTGCCATGGCTCCTTGTGCTTCGGATTGGGCTCGTACCGCGGCGAAGAATCGGCTGCATCGCCTCCGCCCCGAGTCGGCAATTCCGAGCCGCTCATTTTTCAATCCATGCTGTCGATGGGCGGCGCCGGTAGGCGTTGGACAGCGGCTCGGGCAGCACGACGGTCCGTGGCAGCAGCGTGCCGTCGAAGTAGCTCGGCTTGTGCTGCCGCAGCAGATCCTCGCCGTCGCTCTCCCAGCGGAAGCCCTGCTTGCGCTTGAGGAATCGGGTGAAGACCGTGCTGGACCGGCCCGGATCCCGATCGGCCAGCCGCCGGATCAGTTCGGGTGGAGCATCGGGGTCCTCCAGATAGCCGACCAGTGTCTCCCGGTAGCGGCGGCGTGACATCAGCTTCGGGTCACTGAACAGCTTCTCCAGCAGCCGATAGTCAGGGTAGAGGCTCAGCCCCTCCTCGGCCGAGGAGTGGATGACGACGCTGTCGGCGAACCGCAGATCTTCCGGGAAATCAATCGAAGGACTATCGGGCTGCTCACGGTCGTGACCCGCGTCCCCGCCAAGCTCGGCCACCCGGCGGTGAAACCTTTGCACCGTGCCTACTACCTGGTCGCCGGCCACCACGATCAGGTCAGTGCCGAACAACTCCACGAACACTTCGTGGTGCCGGGCCGCGACCTGCCGGGCCTCCGCGAGCTTTCCCGGATTGCGGAACACCGCGTCCGGGTGGAGCAGTGCCTGCTCAGCGGCGACGGCCAGTATCTCGTCGCGAGCGGACGCGGGAAACACGGCGGGGTTCCCGGAGACCATCCAGTCTTGGCCGACGCGCACGAGGCGGCCGGCGAAAAAGGTGCCTTTCCTGAACGGGCGGAGGGCGTTACGCCCAAGGTTCGATCGGGTCCGGTAGGTGAGTTCGTCCAGGAGACTGACCAGAATTAGCGCGCCCCCGTCCCTGCCAGTGACGTCGAAGATCCCCTCGACCACATCGCGCCACCCAAGCAACATGTCCCGCTCAGCCTCGCTCAGCTTCGGGTGGGCCGCCGTAAACTTCTCGACCACGGTGGTCCCCGACTTCAGCCGGCGTTGCAGGATGAAGCGATCGATATCTCGGCGAACTCTGCCTCACTGACCTCGAAGCTCAGCGGAACCCCCTGCTCGACAGCCTCCGCCAACTCCGCCTTGAACTGGGGCGTGAGCGCGAAATCGACCAGCATCCCCTTGAGAACTCCAGCCCGCTCCATCAAGTCCATGCGCTGACTCCCGTCGAACGGTGCGGTCGCCGAGAGGCTATCTCGCCCAGGCCGCCCGGTCGGGCCGATCGTCAGTGGCCGCGCTGTCGTGCCACAGCCCACCAACCTCGGCGGCCGGAACAGCCAGGCCGCGCCGATCACGTGCGCCTCACCCGCATCGCAGAGCCCTATGACCCGAACGTCGGCTCCCTGCGGCCCGAACCGCCGCCAGTCGTTGAGGGCAGGGACCGGTAGGCCGCCAGGCTGGCCGGTAGCAACTCAATGCGCACCGGTCTGGCCATTTGATGAGCGTGAGGGCGGGCGGTGATGATGGCTGGCATGAGAGCTTTTGCAGACGCCGGGGGCGGCGGCCGGGCGGGGTTCCGGGCCGCGCCTGCCGGTGCCGACCGGTCCCTACCCGGCCGGCACGGCTTCGGTGTGGCTGACGGACGCCTCTCGTCCCGATCCGTGGGTGCCGGGGGTGAAGGTACGGGAGCTGATGGTCTCCGTGTGGTATCCGGCGGTGCCATCGGATGGGCGGCGAGCCCGGTACATGACGCCAGCGGAGTCCGGGCTTCAGCTCACGAGCAGGGGCATCACTGGGGTGCCGCCGGACGTGCTGAGCACGGTCGAGACCAACGCGGTCAGCGAGGCCCGGCCGGCCGGGCCCCGGCACAGCCTGCCCCTGGTGGTGCTCTCGCCCGGCTTCACCAGCTCCCGCAGCACGCTCACCGGCCTGGCCGAGGACCTGGCCAGCCACGGTTATGTGGTGGCCGGGATCGACCACACCTACGAGAGCTACGCCACGGCCTTTCCCGACGGTCGGGTCACCACCTGCCTCGCCCGTGAGACACCCCGGCGGGGCAGGCTGGAGGAGCTAGCGGCAGGCCGGGCCGCCGATGTCTTTTTCGTGCTCGACGAGCTGACCGGTGCGCACCCGCCCTGGCCGGGCGCCGAGCTGATCGACCCGTCCCGGATGGCGATGGCCGGCCATTCCGCCGGTGGCGCCGCCACCATCGCCGCCATGCTGGCCGACCCCCGCATCCGCGCGGGCATCGACATGGACGGCTCCACGGCCGCCTCGATCCCGGACGAGGGGCTGGCCCGGCCGTTTCTGTTCCTGGGCAAGCAATCCAACTACACCCCGGGCACGCGGAAGCACCGCCACCACCCCGCAGGACTGGAAACTCCTGCGAGGCGCCGTGATGACCTGGGAGCGGGACTGGGCCCGGCTGACCGGCTGGAAGCGGTGGCTCGTGGTGACCGGCGCGGTCCACGCCTCCTTCACCGACCTGGCCCTGCTGGCCGAACAGGTCGGCATCGACATCGGCGCCGGGCTCCCCGGAGCCCGGTCCCTCGACATCACCCGCGCCTACGTCCGGGCCTTCTTCGACCAGCACCTGCGCGGCGAGCCGCACGCCCTGCTGGATCAGCCGTCGCCACGCTATCCCGAGGTCACGTTCTGCTCCCCGTAAGCGGGTTACGCGCCTGGTGTGGGCTGGTCCCGAGGACCGGGCACCAGCAGTTCGGCGGCCTTCCGCTGCCGGTCGCTGCCGGGCTCGAAGTTGGCCTGCTCGATGGCCCAGCGGATCTCGGTCTGCTCCGACGTGCTCATCCTCTTCCAGTATTTCTGCGCCAGCACCATGGCCTGGAACTGCTCATTGCGCGAGCGCCCCTGGTTGATGGCCGACAGGATCGTGTCGGAGTCGGCCAGCGATGTGTCACCTTGCATGAGCCCGAGGACCAGGACCCGCATCACCATCGAGCCATCGCTGAAGAGGCGGCGGACCTCCCGGGCGTCGAACTTCTCCTGCCTGGCTACCGAGGCCGCGTGCAGCACCAGCGTGTCCTGCAGATGCATCCGGGCCGGGAAGTACTCACCGTCCAGCTCGTCGTGCACGAACGCGTACGACTCGGCGAACCGGCCCAGCTGGGTCCGCTCCAAGATCGCCGCCGCCTCCGGGGCGCCCCGGTCGGCGACCTGGGTGGTGAGCCACAGGTCCACCTGGGTCGTGCTCACCGAGACGCGCTGGATCCGCTGCAGTACGAACGGGCAGACCAGCAGGATGGCCCCGACAATGAGCAGGACGATCAGCCCGCCATTGCCCTTGGCCTGGGTGAATTTCACCGCGGCGATGATCAGCAGGGCCAGCCCCATCACCCCGATGACGGTCCGGAGCGCTTCGGGCCAGGGAACGGAAGCCAGCCGCCGGTTCAGGGATCGGCGCCGGTTCGCGGGCGAGTCCATGCGCTCATCCTGGCGGAATTCAGCCCATAATCGCTCGTTCTTGGTCAACGTCTCCGCCACGCCGGTCCGGAGCCACACCCGATCGTCAGTGTCTGCCGCTATCGTGCCAGAGCCACGGGTTTTGCTGGATGGAGGCGGGTCTGCGTGGGGCTGACCGAGGTTGGAGCCGAACGGCGGACGCTGATCGACCGGGCCGTCCGGACCTGGACGGATGAGCTGATCGATCTCGGCGGCCGCAACACCCTGCTCTACTACCGGGACCTCAAGCAGGGCACCCTCGACATCGGCCCGGCGTCACCCGCCAGCGCGGTCGCCGTGGACCAGTTGCTGTCGTCCCGGACCATGCGCCTGTCCACCTTGTTCGATGAAACGTCGATCAGCTCGGCCGCCCGCCGGGCCCGGGCCGTCAAGGCCAAGGCCACCGAGAACTTCGAAGAGCGCGGCCTGCCGACGATGTACCTGGCCTGGGGCATGGCCACCTGGATCAACCCGCGCACCGCCACCGTGCCCGGCCGCCCCCATCCTGCTCCGCCAGGCCGCCCTGACCGCCCGGGGCGGCATCGGAGAGGACTTCGACGTCAGCCTGCCGGGGGAGTGGGAGGTCAATCCGACCCTGCTGCACCTGCTCCGGACCGACTTCGAGATCGACCTGGACAGCGCCGAGCTGCTGGAACTGTTCGACCAGGAGCAGGAACCGCCCAACCCGTCGCCGGTCTTCGACCAGCTGGCCAAGACCTGTTCGGCCCTGGCCGGGTTCTCGGTCGAGAACCGGATGGTGCTGGGGAACTTCTCCTACGCCAAGCTGCCCATGGTCCTCGATCTGCAGACCGCGACCGACCTGCTGGCCGGCTCCGAGCTGATCTGTGCCATCGCCGGCGACGAGCAGGCCCGGGACGCGATCCGGGCCCGGCACCCGCACCTGACCCTGGCCGAGCCGGACCGTACGCTGCCCGCCGATGAGTTCCTGGTCCTGGACGCCGACGCCAGCCAGTCCTACGCCATCAACTCCGCCGTGGCCGGGGCCGACCTGGTCATCGACGGCCCGCCCGGCACCGGCAAGTCGCAGACCATCGCCAACCTGATCGCCTCCCTGTCGGCCCGCGGGAAGCGTGTGCTGTTCGTGGCCGAGAAGCGGGCCGCCATCGACGCCGTCCTGGACCGTCTCGACCGGGTCGGCCTGGCCGACCTCGTGCTCGACCTGCACGACGGCGCCGGCTCCAAGCGCAAGCTGGCCGCCGACCTGGCCCGGACCCTGGCCGCGACGGCCAGCATCGCCAAGCCGGACATGACCGCCGCCCAGGACAATCTGGTCCGCCACCGGAACGTCCTGGTCGACCGGGCCGACGCCCTGCACACGCCCCGCGAACCGTGGGGCGTCAGCGTCTACGACGCCCTGGCCCAGCTGACCGGCATCCCCGCCACCGTCTCGTCCGAGCAGCGCGTGACCGGTCCGGCCTTGACCGGCCTCGACGCCGTGGCCATCCGCCAGGCCCGCGCCGACCTGGAGGAATTCGCCGGGCTGGGCGGCCTGGCCATCTCGCCGGCCACTACCCCGTGGGCGGCCGCCTTCGCCGCCGACACCATCACCACCCCGGAGGCGGCCCAGGCCGCCCTCGGTACCGCGCGGGCGCTGGCCGGCCGGACCCTGCCGCACACCATCGGCCTGCTGCGCGACCTCATGACCCGCTGCGGCCTGGCCGTGCCCGACACCATCAGCGGCTGGATCGAGGCGCTGGCCCTGCTCAAGGGGGTCGCCGCCACCCTCGGCCGCTTCGAGCCGGCCGTGTTCGAGGCCCCGCTGGAGCAACTGGCCGCCGACCTGACCCCCGGCCGCGCCAGCCCGCCGGGCCGGCTGTGGGCCCAGCTCACCAACGGCACCTACCGCCAGGCCCGGACCACCGCCCTGGCCTGGTGGCGCCCGTCGCCCGAGCCGGGTCCGGCCGAGCTGTCCGAGGCGGTGGCGGCGGCGTCCGCGCAGCTCAGCGCCTGGCGCCAGGCCGCCCGGGACGGCGGTGGCCCGCGGCTGACGGCCGAACTGGCGGCCACCGAAGGCGCCTTCAGCCAGCTGCACGAGGAGATGACCGACCTGGCCCGCTGGGCCTGCCTGCCCGACTTCGGCCAGCTGTCGCTCACCGAGTTCCTGACCCGGGTGCAGGCGCTGCTGGCCGACACCGAGACCCTGTACCGCCTGCCCGAGCTGGCCCGGCTGCGCGGCTCACTCCGCGACCAGGGCCTCTGGCCGCTGGTGGAAGAGATCAGCCTGCGTCACCTCACCACCGACGACGCCAGCGCCTGCCTGGAGCACGTCTGGCTGTCGTCGATCCTGGAAACGGTCATGTTCACCGATCGCCGGGTCGGCGCCTTCGACGGCCCGGCCCTGCTGCGGACGGTCGCCACCTTCGCCGCCGCCGATCGTGAGCACATCGGCAGCACGGCCGTGCGCGTGCAGCGCGCCGTGGCCGAGAACGCCACCCGCATCCGCGACGAATACCCGCGCGAATCCGACGTGATCGAGCACCAGGCCCGGCTCAAGCGCGGGCACCTCCCGATCCGGCAGCTGTTCGAGCGGGCTCCGCACGTCCTGGGTGCGCTGCGGCCCTGCTGGGCCATGTCCCCGCTGGTCGTCGCCCAGCTGCTGCCGCTGGACACCGTGTTCGACGTGGTGATCTTCGACGAGGCGTCCCAGATCACCCCGGCCGACGCCATCGGCGCGCTGGCCCGCGCGCCCCAGGCGGTCGTGGCCGGCGACCCCCGCCAGCTCCCCCCGACCAGCTTCTTCGCGTCCTCGACCGACACCGAGGAAGACGAGGAGCACGACGCCCCCGCGCTGATGGCCGGGACCCGCAACATGGAGTCGATCCTCGACGTCATGAGTTTCCAGCTCCCGGCGCCGACCGGCACCCGCACGCTGGCCTGGCACTACCGCTCCCGGGACGAGCGGCTCATCGCCTTCTCCAACGCCCAGCCCAACCTCTACGACTGGGCCCTGACCACGTTCCCCGGTGTCGGCCGGCCCGGACTGCCTGGCCCACGTCGCGATCCCGTTCCGCCCCGGCCGCCTCGGCCAGGAGGACTCGGTCACCGACGAGGTCGCCCGCGTCGTCGAGCTGGTCGCCGACCACGCCCGCCACCGCCCGGCCATGTCCCTCGGCGTGATCGCCATGGGCCTCAAGCACGCCAACCGCATCCAGGAGGCCCTGCGCCGCGAGCGCGCCTCCGACGCCGACCTCGACTCCTTCATGTCCGGCGCCGCCTCCGCGGCCGCGGCCCGGGAGCCGTTCTTCGTCAAGAACCTGGAACGGGTCCAAGGCGACGAACGCGACGCCATCATCCTCACCATCGGCTACGGCAAAAACGTCGACGGCCGCATGCTGTACCGCTTCGGCCCCATCAACAACGAGGGCGGCGAGCGCCGCCTCAACGTCGCCATCACCCGCGCCCGCCAGTCCATGACGGTAGTTTCCTCCTTCTCCGCCGCCGAAATGGACCCGGCCCGCCTCCGCTCCGAAGGCGCCCAGCTCCTCGCCCGCTACCTCGCCTACGCCGAGTCCGGCGGCGCCAACCTCGGCGCCTCCGCCAAGGCGAAGCCAGCCTCTGAACCCCTTCGAACGCGACGTCGAAACCCACCTGCTCAAAGCGGGCATCCCGGTCGTCGCCCAATACGGCGCCTCGGGCTACTGGATCGACTTCGCCGCCCAGCACCCCACCCGCCCCGGCCAGATGGTCCTCGCCATCGAATGCGACGGCGCCACCTACCACTCCTCGCCCACCGCCAGAGACCGCGACCGGCTGCGCCAGGAGCACCTGGAACGCCTGGGCTGGCGCTTCCACCGCATCTGGTCCCAAGACTGGTTCCCCCACCGCGAAGCCGAGATCGCCCGGGCCCGCGCCGCCTACGAGGCCGCGATTGCGACTACTGGCGCTGCCCAGCTCCCGCCCGCGGAAGCCCCAGCCGCCCCTGCGGTCTCGGCCCGGGCAGGGGAGTGCCCCATCCGCACCCACCGCCCCGCCATCGCCGACTACAGCCTGGCTGAGCTGGTCAGATTGATCCACTGGATCGAGTCCGACACCCTCCTCCGCACCGAAGACGACCTCCTAGCCGAGACCATGCGCGTGCTCGGCTTCAAACGCCGCGGCCCCAACATCACCAGTGCCATCGAGCGCGCCATCACCCAAGCCCGCGAGCCTGGTTAAGCTGCCCTGCCGAGCCGGGCATCGTTGCCAGCGCTTAGCGCTGTGAGTGCGGGCCTGAATCCGCGTTACCCTGGGTACGCGGGAGACCGAGGTGCGCGAAGATGGCCTCATGATGCCCCGTCAGCGGACGTGCGCTGCCTTGCGGGGCGCGACTACCCCAGTGGGCCGGCGCAGCCATGCACGTTGAGTGATTACCTGTGAGGAGCCTTGTGAGCACGCTCGGTAGTTTCATCTGGTCGATCGCCGACCAGCTTCGGGGTCCCTACCGCCCCAACCAGTACGGGAACGTGATCCTCCCGTTCACGATCCTTCGGCGCCTCGACTGCATCCTGGAGCCCGACCGCGAGACCGTCCGAGACCTGGCTGCGGCATACGAGAACCCGAACCGGCTCCGGATCGAGGTCAAGAAGGCCACCGGCCGGCCGTTCTACAACACGTCGAAGTACAGCTTCGCCAACCTTCTGAAGGACGCCGACGGGCTGGAGGACAACCTCGTCGACTACCTCGACCGGTTCTCCGCCGATGTCGATGTGTTCGAGTACTTCGACTTCAAGAAGGAGATCATCGCCCTGGAGAAGGCCGGTCTCCTGCGCGAGATCGTTAAGTCCTTCGGCGCCGTCGACCTGCATCCCGATGTCGTGTCCAACGCCGACATGGGGGACGCGTTCGAGTACATCATCCGCAAGTTCAACGAGGCCGCGAACGAGACCTCCGGTGACCACTACACGCCGCGCGACGCGATCCGGCTGCTGGTCGACCTGCTCTTCGCCGAGAAGGACGCCGACCTGACCGAGCCCGGCATCGTCCGCACGCTGTACGACCCCACCGCCGGCACCGGCGGCATGCTCGCCCTGGCCGAGGAGCACCTGCTCGCACAGAACCCGGACGCCAGGCTGAGCCTGTACGGCCAGGAGTACAACCCGCAGTCGTACGCGATCTGCAAGTCCGACCTGCTCGCCAAGGGCCACGACGCGTCCAACATCGCCTTCGGCAACACCCTCACCAACGACGCGTTCAAGGGCCGCCAGTTCGACTTCTGCATGTCCAACCCGCCGTACGGCGTCGACTGGAAGCAGTACGCCAAGGCGGTCACCGACGGAGCGCGACACGCCGGCCCCTACGGCCGCTTCGCCCCCGGGCTCCCGGCCACCTCGGACGGGCAGATGCTGTTCCTGCTCCACCTGGCCCACAAGATGCGCGCCCCCGAGGACGGCGGCGGCCGGGTCGGGATCGTCATGAACGGCTCGCCGCTCTTCAACGGCGCCGCTGAGTCCGGCCCCTCCAACATCCGCAAGTGGCTGCTGGAGAACGACCTGGTCGAGGCGATCGTCGCGCTGCCGACCAACATGTTCTTCAACACCGGCATCGCCACCTACATCTGGATCCTCGACAACACCAAGCACCCCGACCGCAAGGGCCTGGTCCAGCTCATCGACGGCACCTCGTTCTGGACCAAGATGCGCAAGAACCTCGGCACCAAGAACCGCGAGCTCAGCGACACAGACCGCGCCAAGGTCGTACGCTTGTACGCCGACTTCACCGACGCCGACCCGGACTACTCCAAGGTGCTGCGCAACGACGAGTTCGGCTACTGGACCATCACCGTCGAGCGTCCGCTGCTCGACGAGGACGGGAAGCCGGTCGTGGACCGCAAGGGCAAGCCCAAGCCCGACCCGAAGAAGCGCGACACCGAGAACGTCCCGTTCACCTACGGCGGCTCGACCGCCGGCGCCGCTGGCAGGCCGAGGTCATCAACGCCTACTTCGACACCGAGGTGAAGCCGCACGTCCCCGACGCCTGGATCGACTGGGCCAAGGTCAAGATCGGCTACGAGATCCCCTTCACCCGCCACTTCTACAAGTACGTCCCACCCCGCCCGCTCGCCGAGATCGACGCCGACCTGGAGAAGCAGGTCGCCAAGATCCTCGACCTGCTGCGGGAGGTCGAGGCATGAGATGACTTACCGCTGGGACGTGGACGAATTGAATGGCGAGCACGATCCACGTCGCTTGGACGCTAGCCGCCTCTCTACGGCGGTGCTCGACGGCTTCTGGACTTGAGGAGCGCGACACCGAATGGTACGGATGCTTTCGTCGCGATCTGCCGACATGGCCGTCGCGAGCGCGATCTCAACGACGACAAGAGCCACGATCGGGACGAGCCTGCAAGTATCTCGAGCATGCCGAGGTCGGTCGACCGGGTCTTCTACTCGATGTAGCGCGAGTATCGGCGAGGTCGGCGTTCCTGAGCATCAGCGCTACTTGGAGCAGTCAGGCTCGATCTACGGTGATCAATCGGCCGCTGGCACGCGTCGACCCGCGGTTCTTGCTCGTGCTACCTGCATGCGGTGACGACTTGCTCGACGAGTATGTCCGACAGCATCACAGCCACGTCCGAACCGTCAAGCGCAGCAGGCAGCTCGGTGACATGCCGGTTTCAGAGCCGCCGCTTGATGAACAGCGCGCCATCGCCGACTACCTCGACCGCGAGACCGCCCGCATTGACACGCTCATCGAGGATCAGCAGCGCCTGATCGAGATGCTGCGCGAGCGGCGTAGGGCTGTCGTTGAGCAGGCCGTTGCTCTGGGACTTGAGAGCGCAGCCGATCAGACTACGCCGAGCCGTGGCTTCCTCACGAGCGCCGTCCCACAGTTGGCGCGACTGCTCGCGACAGCGTGGCTGAGCTATCGCGTTCCGGCTCAGCAAGATTCGTGCCGACGAGGCCACGTCCGACGTCGCGGTGACTAAGCCCGGTCGAGGATGCGACTGGACCGACAGGTCTACTGGGACTCGACGCGGCGGCTGTTCCGATGAGCGTTCTGCGCGTCTGGCGATCTCGGGTACGGCCTGGACCGGACTGTGCGGGTGGTCGACGTGCGCGTCGGCAGGTTCGATGCTCGGGTCAGCGCTCTGCGGCTTTGCTGACTTCAGCGGGCATGCGTCCGACCCAAGTACTTCTGCTGGTTCTTGCTACACGCGTTACGCTTCGACCGTTGCGTCTTCGACTGCTCGGCAACACTGTCACGATGCGCAGTCTCGACGTGAGACGACTGCTCGAAAGCTTCAAGATGCCGTTGCCGCCGCTTGAAGAGCAGCGTGCATCGCCGCCTACCTGGACGAGCAGACCGCGAAGATCGACACGCTGATCGAGGAGACCGAGCAGTTCATCGAGCTCGCTCGCGAGCGGCGGGCGGCGCTGATCACGGCGGCGGTGACGGGGCAGATCGACGTTCGGGAGATGGTGTGATGGCCGATCACCACGAGGTGGTCTTCGAGTCCGAGATCTGCGAGTACCTGGCCGCCCACGGGTGGCTGTACTCGGCGAACGACACCGGTTACGACCGGGAGCGCGCGCTCTTCCCCGAGGACCTGTTCGCGTGGCTGGAGGAGACCCAGCAGGCGGCGTACGAGAAGGCACTGAGGGCGGCGGGGTCGCAGGCGAAGTTCCTCGACGTGCTGACCACGGCGCTCGACAAGCCCCTCGAGCACGGCGGCGGGACGCTGAACATCCTGCGCAACGGCGTGCAGTACATCGGTGGTGGCCGGTTGAAGATGGCGCAGTTCCGGCCCGAGACCAGCCTGAACGCGACCACCAACGAGCAGTATGCGGCGATGCGGGTGCGGGTGATGCGGCAGGTGCATTTCTCGACCGCCGACCAGCGCAGCATCGACCTGGTTTTCTTCGTCAATGGGCTCCCGGTCGCCACTGTGGAGTTGAAGACCGACTTCACCCAGTCGCTGGACGAGGCGATCAACCAGTACCGCAAGAACCGGCACCCGCTGACCAACGGACGGCCGGAGCCGCTGCTGTCGTTCGGGCACCGGGCCCTGGTGCACTTCGCGGTCTCCAACGACCTGGCCGCGATGACCACCCGACTTGAAGGCGAGAAGACGCACTTCCTGCCGTTCAACATCGGCCACGACGGTGGCGCGGGGAACCCGCCCGCC
Organism: uncultured Actinomycetes bacterium; assembly: GCA_963828445.1. Taxonomy (GTDB): domain Bacteria; phylum Actinomycetota; class Actinomycetes; order Streptosporangiales; family Streptosporangiaceae; genus Bog-532. Next base: position 1,135,722 of record CAWHFP010000001.1, on the reverse strand, counting down.
GCAGACGGGCGGTCGGCGACGGCGTACCTGTGGGAGCGGGCCTGGGACAAGGACGCCTGGCTCAACATCATCGGCCGGCTGATGATCGTGGAGACCAAGGAGGAGTGGGACGTCACGACCGGTACCTCGGTACGGCGTACGAGCATGCTCTTTCCGCGGTTCCACCAGTGGGAGGCCGTGACGTACATCGTGGCGGCGGTGCGTGAGGAGGGGGTGGGGCAGCGCTACCTGATCGAGCACTCGGCAGGGTCGGGGAAGACGAACACCATCGCCTGGACCGCGCACCGGCTGGCACGGCTGCACGTGGACGACGAGAAGGTCTTCGACTCGGTGATCGTGGTCGTGGACCGCACCGTGCTCGACGGGCAGCTGCAGGAGGCGATCCGGCAGATCGACGGCTCTGGGAAGATCGTGGCCACGATCAGCCCCGAGGACGTCCGCAAGGCGGGGGCGAAGTCGAAGTCCGGGCTGCTGGCGAACGCGTTGAAGAACGGTGAACTGATCATCGCGGTGACGGTGCAGACCTTCCCGTTCGCGCTCGATGAGATCCGGGTCGACTCGTCGCTGAAGGGGCGGCGGTTCGCGGTGATCGCGGACGAGGCGCACTCCTCACAGTCCGGGCAGATCTCTTCCAAGCTCAAGGCTGTGCTGACCGCCGAGGAGGTCAAGCAGATCGAGGAGGGCGGCGCGATAGACGTCGAGGCGATCCTGGCCGCGGAGATGACCGAACGGGCGGAGTCACGCAACATCTCCTACCTCGCGTTCACCGCGACGCCGAAGAACAAGACGCTGGAGCTCTTCGGCCGCAAGGGTCCCGACGGCAAACCGGTCGAGTTCCACCTGTACTCGATGCGGCAGGCAATCGAGGAGGGCTACATCCTCGACGTGCTCCGGGGCTACCAGTCCTACGACACCGCGTTGAAGATCGCCGGTCGCCTCGAGGAGCGGTGATGGAGACCGTGGTGGAGGAGGCCGCCGCTCGAAAAGGGCTGATGCGGTGGGTGAAGCTGCACCCGACCAACATCAGCCAGAAAGTGCAGATCATCGTCGAGCACTTCCACGCCAACGTCGCCCACCTGCTGGAGGGCAAGGCGAAGGCCATGGTCGTGACCGACTCGCGCAAGGCCGCGGTGAAGTACAAGAAGGCGATCGACGCCTACGTCGCCAAACGGGCCGCCCAGGACGCCTCGTACAACTACCGCACCCTGGTCGCCTTCTCCGGCTCAGTGACGATGGCCGAGAACGAGGAGTGGGCCCCGGACTGGGGACCGCAGCCGAGCAAGGACGACGAGTTCACCGAGACCAACCTGAACCCCGGCGCCGGTTCGGACCTGGCCGCCGCGTTTAAGGGCGCGACATACAAGATCATGCTGGTCGCCAACAAGTTCCAGACCGGGTTCGACCAGCCGCTGCTCTCGGCGATGTACGTCGACAAGAAGCTCTCCGGGGTCACCGCCGTGCAGACGCTCTCCCGGCTCAACCGCACCCATCGCACCGCCGGCGGGGAGCAGAAGCGCAAGACGTTCGTCCTCGACTTCGTCAACAAGCCCGAGGACATCCGGACCGCGTTCGAGCCGTACTTCACCAACGCCACCCTGGAGACCGAGACCGACCCGTACGTCGTGGTCCACCTCGCCGACCAAGCTCGCCCAGGCCGGGATCTACACGCCGGAGCAGGTGCGCGAGGTCGCCGAGCTGTGGGTCACCCGCAAGGGCAACAACGCGCTCTCGGCCGCGATCAGCCCGGCCAAGAACGAGTTCGCCCGCCGCTACGCGGCGGCGATCGAGGCCGACGACACGGTCACTCTCAACACCCTCGACCTGTTCCGCAAGGACGTCTCCACCTACGTCCGGCTCTACGACTTCATGAGCCAGATCGTCGACTACGGCGACCCGTACATGGAGATGTTGTCGATCTTCCTGCGGCTCCTGGAGAAGGTTATCGCCGACTCGTCCTGGGCCGCGGAGGTCGACCTCTCCGACGTGGTCCTGGTCGGGGTCAAGCACAGCAAGGCGACCGCGGTCGACATCTCGCTGACCGGCGACGGCGAGCTGAAGGGGATCAGCGCCGCAGGCACCGGTGCCCGGAAGGAGCCGAAGTACGTCGCGCTCCAGGTCGTCATCGACAAGATGAACGACCTTTTCGGCGCCGAGTCGTTCACCGAGTCCCAGGTCCGCGAGTTCGTGCAGGGACTGGTGCAGCGGCTGCTCGCCGACCCAGACCTGGTCAACCAGACCAAGGTGAACTCGAAGAAGCAGTTCATGGAATCGCAGGACTTCCAGGCGGCGGTCACCGAAGCGGTCGTCGACAACCAGGACGCCCACAACACCATGGCCGACTACTTCTTCAGCGACGGGCCTGGCATCAACGCCGTCATCATGGCGCTCGCCGACGCGTTCTACGAGGCCGCGATCGACAATGGGGCAAATCGCAATTGATCTGACTTCTTTAGGCCGATTCGGCAGTACTCCGCGCTGGCACTGGCGGCCAACGGCCGCCCCGCTCAGAAAGGCGGAGCATGGACGGCCGGACCGGGCCTGTCAGGTACTCCTGGTCGCTGAACGGCAATCACCCAAGGAAGTCCGACGCTTGTCGGTGAAAGCTCTCATCCCCACGATGATCCACGCGCCAGGAACTACGCCGCCAGGCCTGCGCCACCTTGCTCACCTAACAGGTGCCCTGGTCTAAACGCCCCGCTCCTGGCTAGCACCGAGCCACAACCCATCCCGCGCCCGCGTCATGGCCACGAACAAGCACCCGCCGCTCCAGCTCGCTCCGCTCCCGGTACGCGTCCCCCGACTCGCGGGGCGACCGCGCCCGCGGATACCGGTCCCGGTCCGGGATGAACACCTGAGCGAACTCCAGCCCCTTGGCCCGGTAAAACGTCCCCACCTTCACCCGGTCAAGCGGATGCCCGGCGTATTTCTCCAGCGCGATCACCGGAATGCCCGCACCCTTCAAGACCTCCCGCCACCGGTTCGCCCCTGGATTATCGGGAGCCAGCACCGCCATGTCCCCGTAGCGAACCCCGTCCCGGTCGTGAAGTTCCCGCATATGCGAGCACATCGCCGACCCCCGCCCGGCCAGGGCGCCGCCGAACTCCACCACCGTCCCACCCGGCCGGGCGGTCGCCAGGTCACGCCGCCCGCCAACGCGGTCAGTGTCCAGGTCGTCGAACTCGTCACCAGCGACAACGCCCAGAGCGTGCCGCAGGATCCGCTCCCCGTTCCGGTAGTTGCGGGTCAGCACGGTCGAACGCCCGACCACCGAGATGCCCGCCTCGGCCAGGGTGAAGCCGCCCGGGTAGACCGACTGCTGCCCGTCCCCGACCATCAGCAGCCCGTCCGGCCGGTCCCCGACCAGCGCGTGCAGGAACTGCAGCCCCACACAGGTCAGATCCTGCACCTCATCGACGATCACCGCGTCGAAACCGGCGTCCGCGCCACGCGCCGCGCAGTCCCGGGCCAGGTCCCGAGCGATCCGCAGCGTGTCCGCCCAGTCCAGGATGCCCCGGTCAGCCAGCCGCTCGGAGTAGTCCTCGTAAAGTTGCCACACGTCAGCCCGGGCGCCCGAGCTGAGCGCGGCCCGCCGTCCGACTCGGGCCAGCCGCGCGTACTCCTCGAAACCCGCCAGCCCGCGCCCCTTGATGACCACGCTGACCTCGTCATGCCAGTATTTCTTCGCCTGCCCGAACCAAGTCCCGGCTGTCCGCGGCCCAGCCGAGTCCCAGGCCTCATCGAAACAGACTCCGGCCGCAGCCTCATCGACCTGCGACCGATATCCGCCTGCCTGCGCCTGTAGCCAGTCACCGGCCAGCGCGTGCACCGACCTGAACGTCACCCGCCCGTGCCGGGCCGGCGCCAGCCGGGTGAACAGCGCCTGGTGAACCCGCGGCAGGGTCCGGATGTAGGACGTGAACAGCACCCGCCGCCCCCGGCTGGCCAGATAGTTGGCCCGGTGCAGCGCGAGCACGGTCTTCCCGGTCCCCGCGCCACCCCGGATGCGAGCCGGGCCGGAGAACTCCCGGTTCACCTGCTGGGCCTGCTCCGGGTGCAGCCAGGTCATCCAGGACTCGATCGGCTCGCGCTGGTCCGCTTCCCGCAGGGCCGCCTGGAGCTCCTCCAGGCTCACCAGCACATCCCAGCCCGGCGAAGGATCCGGCTTCCGGTCCGAGACAACCGCCCGGCCACCTGAAGCACCCCCATCTCCGGCCGGCATCGGCGGGCACTCCCGATCCAGGGTTTCGATCAGCCGCTCCACCAGCTCCGGCGGCAGCCGAACTCCCCACCGGACCAGCTCCCGGACCAGGTCCTTCTCACCCAGCACCAGCACCCGGTCCACCTGAGCCCGGACCCGCGCCGGCCCGCCAGCACCAGCAGCGGCACCACCTCGGTCGGCGCTAACCCCGCCCCGGCCAGCACCTCTTCCACCGCCGAAGTCTGATCGAGCAGCTTGACCACCGCGTCCTGAGCGTCGGCATCCCCGCGCCACAGCCGCCCGTGCTCGACCCGCGCCTCCGCCCGCCAGGCTTTGACGTCGATCACGAACACCCCACCCGGCCCAACCAGGATCACGTCGATGTTGGCCCGCCGCGTCCCCGGCCACCGCCGGTCGGCCAGCACCTGCCAGGCCGCGTCCATCCCGACCAGCACCCGGATGACCGCCTGCTCCCCGCGTCCGCCCGCCTCCCAGCGCCCCTGCCGCCGCCGCAACTCACCCAGCAGCTCGGTCAGCTGCCGAATCTGCCGCCGCACCGAATCAATCTCGGCCCCGATCGCCGCCGCCTCACCCAGCGCCGACGGCCAACCCGCCGAGTCATCGGGGATCAAGCTCACGCGCACTTAACGGACACGCAGCCTGCTTGGTTCAGCCGATCTTCACCATAAGCACCAGGTCCGACACGGGAACAGTACGAACCCGTTAACGGAAGATCAGCCCGCTCAGTTCAGCCGTTCGTCTCCCAGGCCCGGCACAGCGCGTTGGCCAGGAACATCTGCCGCGGCGTCTTGCACGCCACCCGAATCAGGTCGGGGGAGGCCACGATCAGCGCCAGCGCCTTGGCCCGCGACGTCGCCACATTCAGCCGATGCGGGTCGTACAAAAACTCCAGCCCCCGCGGCGCATCATCCGCCGACGACGAGGCCATCGAATAAATGGCCACCGGCGCCTCCCGCCCCTGGAACTTGTCCACCGTCCCCACCCGCACCCCGGCCGGGCACCCCGCCCGCCGCAGCGCCTCCTCGATAGCCCGGATCTGCGCGTTGTACGGCGTCACCACCAGCACGTCCGAAACCTCAAGCGCCCGCCGCACCCCCTGCTTGTCCTGCCACTCGCGCCCCAGCAGCGAGCCCACCAGCGACGCCACCACCGCGGCCTCTTCCGGCGACGAGTTGCTGTTCCCCGAGTGCGGCACCTCCACCACCCGCAACCCCGCCCCGCGCGGCACCCCGCCATCAGGGCCAGCGGTGATCTCCTGCAACTCCAGCCCATTCACCCACGACAGCTTCCCGTCGTAGAACGTCGCCGACGTGAAGTCACACAAACTCGGATGCATCCGCCACGTCTGGTCCAGCAGCAGCCCCGCGTCCGGCGCCACCGTGGCCTCGTGGCCCAGAATGTGCTCCAGCGCCGACACCCCAGCGCCGGGCGGATGCGCCCCCTGACTCGGCTGGGCCAGCTGCTGCGGGTCGCCGACCAGGACCAGGTTCCGGGCCGCGCCCGCCACCGCCAGCACGTTGGCCAGCGACAACTGGCCTGCCTCGTCGACGAACAGCGTGTCCACCGTGCCCTGCAGTTTCTCGCTGGCCCACAGCCACGGCGTCCCGGCCACGATGTCGAGCTCGCCGTCCCGCAGGCCTTGGGCCAGTTCAGCGTGCTTCAAGCTGGCCGCATCCTCATGCAGGTGCGGATTGTCCTTGTCGGCCCGCTGCCCGATCCGCGGCGCCTTGAGCCCGCCTTCTCCCGCTTGCTCGACGACCTTCCCGATCAAGTTGTGAATCACCGAATGCGACGGCGCCGTGATGCCCACGGTGCGCCCGGCCTGGACCAGCTCAAGAATCTGATGCGCCGCGGTGTACGTCTTCCCGGTCCCCGGCGGTCCCTGGATCGGCAAGCAGGAACCCTCCAAGCCGAGCACCAGCCGAACCGCCGCCGCCGTAACCGGCTCGTCGTCCCCCCGCAGCGGCGCCCCACCGGAGGCCCTCAAACCCAAAGGCCCCAACCGCAACAACAACGCCGTCGCCGCGTCCCGCCCGCTGACCCCGTCGAGAATTACCCGGTCCCCAAGATCCCGAAGCCGCGCGGCCAGGTCCGCGGTCTTGACCGGGCTGCCCTCGACCAGCGCCTCCGGCAGCGGTCCGTCGTAGCCCTTGGCCACCTTGAGGTCGATGATCCCGTTCTCGTCGTCCAGCGCCCAGACGCTCCAGCCGCGTCCGGTCAGCGGGTCGTCAGCCGAGTCCCCGGCCTTGAACTTGTACTCCTGCGGCGGGAACGAGAACCGCAGGATCTTCGACCGCTTGACCTCGCCGACGACCTCGCCGCCGCTCAGCTGGCCCAGGGCGTCCGGCTCGCCCACCAGCTCACTCGGGCTGAGCGTCCGCACCTGGAAGTACCGCCACCAGGCCGGTTTGGCCTCCCTCCGGTGCCAGTCGACAGATCGGCCAGCAGCGCCCGCGCCCCTTGCTCCGCCGTCCACTCCGCCCGATCCTCCGGCAGCCCGGCCAGCAACCCAGCCCGGATCCGCGCCACCTCAGGATCTTCGGCAGCACGCTCTTCCTCAGCGACCGCCGGCCGGGCCAGCCGCACCCCCAGCCGCCCCTCCAGCTCGGTCCTCCGCTCCTCCAGCCAGTCCCGCAGCGCCAGCGTCGACCGGCAGTCGTCCTCGTTGTAAGCCGCGACCACCCCCCGGGTGCCCGCCGCCGCCCGCGCGGACTGCTCCTCCAGCGCGGCCTCGAAGATGATCAGGTTCTCGGTCGCCTCGCGCAGCGGCATCTGCCGCTCGTACCCGCACAACGGCTCCAGCCGCTTGATCGAGTAGCTCTCGACCCCGGCCCGGACGCCCTGCCGCACCACCCGGTACAGGTCGACGAACACGCCGCCCCGGAACAGGTTGTCGACCTCATCCTCACGGGTGGCGAACCGTCCCATCAGCCACCCGACCGCCTCCTGCCGGGTGCCGTGCAGCTCGGTCAGGTGGTCGACCGACGTGGGCTCGTAGTGGTTGTAGTGGTAGACGTGCAGCCCCGGATGCCGGCGCCGCCGCTCGACGATGAAGTCGATCAGTTCCTCGAACGCCTTTTTCTCTTCCCCCCGGTCAAACGCCCAGATCTGCGTGTACTTCGGCCGCCCCGACGAGTCCAGCTCGGCCGTGTCGACCACGCCGAACAGGTACTGCAGCCCGAACTCCTGGTTGTCCTCGGAGTAGTACCGGGCCCCTTCGATGTCGAAGAACAGGTCGCCCGGCGACGGCTCCGGCAGGGCCAGCAGGCCGCGGTTGGGCACGATGATGCCGTCCTGATCCCGCTCCGGCTCCAGCAGTTCGTAGGTCGGCCGCCCCTGGTCCTCGCTGGCCACCTGCAGCCGGGCCTGCTGCCGGGCCCCGGCCAGCGACTCCTCACTGGCCCGGCTGGCGGCGGGCAGCACGTCCAGCGCGGCCAGGCCGCGCCGGGTCGACACCCCGGCCGACTTGAGCACCCGCCGCTGGTCGCGGGTGATCCCGGCCACCAGCGACAGGTCGTCGTCGCTGCGCCGCCGGTCCGTGCACCGGTCGTTCCACCGGCAGATCACACAGTGCTCGACCGGCTCCGGATACGGCTCGTCCTCGGCGGCGACGAACCCACCCAGCGCCTTCCGGGCCTGCCGCTCGTAGGCCGCGTAGTCGCTGACCTTGAACGCCACCAGCTCGCCCCGCCCCAGCGCCAGGTGCATCCAGCGCGGCTGAGCCCCCTGCAAACTGGCCAGCAGATAGGAGTAAAACGCGGTCTGCGCCACCGCCCGCGCCTTGGCCGTCCGCGCCAGCTTCGCATCAACAACCTCATATTGAAGGTTGGTGGGCGGGCGTTCCCCATCCGACGCGACGAGCAGGTCCGCCCGGACCAGGAAGTCCGGCCGTCCCAGCAACGCCGGCTGCCCCTCGGGCTTCTCACTGACCAGCGCCCCCTGGTAGATGACGTCAGCCCCACCGCGCATGGCCTCGATCGTGTCCTGCGCCGCCACCGCTTCGGCTCCCGGCGCCACGTTGATCCGCGCGATGGTCCGGCCGTCCTGCTCGAACCGGCTGAGCACCTCGGCCTCATGCAGCTCACCCCGCTGCACCAGATCCTCGAACCCCAGGTCAAACGCCCGCGTCCCCCGCAGCTCATGCCGCGCGCTGAGCAGATCCAGCCGGGTCAGATGCTGGCAAGCCACGAAGTTGGCCACATCACTGGCCGACAGCCGCAACTGGTCGCCGACGATCTTCAATGCGCCCCCAAGCCGTGCGTGCCGTTCGGCTCGCCAGCCTCCCACATCCCGTCTCCGGGCGGAGCGGATAGCCGCCAGCCTCACGCCTCCCGCCCCGACCTCAGGCCAATCGTTCGTTTCCAGTTAAGGTTTGCTCTGGCCAGGAGCGTGCGACCGGCATGGGTCGTTTGTCCGTACGTGAGCATGCTGCTTCCATCCCGGCTCCGGGGCGAATGGCGCCGGGCGGCCGTGCTGCTGGTTGCGGCGGCCGCGCTCGTCGTCTACCTGGTGCCGCGGCTGCTGGCGTCCCGCGCCCAGTGGCCGATGTGGGACGTCGCCGTGTACTGGTGGGGCGGAAGGCAGGCGCTGCACGACGCCACCCTCTACGCCGCGCACGAGCCGCGCAGCTTCACCTACCCGCCGTTCGCAGCCGCGGTCTTCGGCCTGGCCGGGGGAGTACCGGAGATCGTCCTCAGGGTCAGCATGGTCGTGCTGAGCCTGGCCAGCCTGGTCCTGCTCGCCTGGCTGTCGGTCCGCGAGGCCGGATGGCGCCCACGACCGGAGTGGACGGTCGCGGTTACGACGCTGGCCCTGCTCCTGCAGCCGGTGATGTACACGCTGCACCTCGGCGAGGTCAACCTGATCCTGGCCGCGCCGATCGCCGCCGATCTGCTGCGGCGGCACGACGGCGCCTGGTGGCAGGGGATCGCCACCGGCGTGGCGGCCGGGATCAAGCTCACGCCCCTGGTCTTCGTGGCCTATCTGCTGCTCACTAGGCGTATCCGGGCCGCGGCCACCGCCGTCGTGGCCTTCGCCGGCACCCTGACCATAGGCTTCGTGCTGCTGCCGGGCCAGTCCCGGTCGTTCTGGCTGCACGGAGTGTTCCTGGACCAGCGCCGGATCGGCAACAACTTCAACCCGGCCAACCAGTCCCTGGCCGGCATGATGGCCCGGCTCGGGGGCGGCCTGCCCGCCGTCCGCCCCGAGTGGATCACGGCCGCCCTGCTCACCGGCGCGGGCGGCCTCACGGTCGCCGCGCTCCTGCACCGCCGGGGCCAGCGGCTGGCCGGGCTGGCCTGCTGCGGGCTGACCGGCGTGCTGGTTTCCCCGATCTCCTGGACCCACCACTGGGTATGGATGATGCCGCTGCTGGTGGCCCTGGCCGCGGCAGCCTGGCGCCGCCGCTCGCTGACCTGGGCCCTGGCCACGGTGGCCCTGTTCCTCGCCTTCTCCGGCCTGGACCCCATGCCCTGGCCCGGCCCCCACCCAAGCCTGCTCCGCACCCTGGCCGGCAACCTCTACGTCCTCTGCGCCCTGACCGTCCTGCTCACCGCCGCCCTGCTCCTAACCCGGGGCCGCTGGCGGCGACGGCGCCAGCGGTCAATGTCAGTCAACAAAGCCGAGCCGGGTGTGAAGATTGGGATGGACTAGTTGAGGAGGGCTGATGTCCGCTGAGAGCGTGGATCAGTTCGACATTCATGATGCGGAGACCAACCTGTCCCGCATTATCGAGCGCGTGGAGCGCGGCGAGGAAATCGTCATCAGCCAGGGCGGGAAGCCAGGCGCCAAGGTTGTCCCCCTTACCCGCTACGTCACCCGCAACGGGCGTGGCTCCCTGCGAGGGCGGCTCGTCATGGCTCCAGACTGGGATTCCGCCGAGGTCAACGATGCGATAGACCACGACTTCGGCTGAGCCAGTCGTCAGCCGTACCCCAGGACCGTGACGGCCGCGCATGACTACAGCAACCTGCACGAGCTCATTGGGCGCTTGGCGCCCGGGCGGGCTGAGAAAATGCGCGCGTTTATCCTCAGACTCGTAGAGCCGAAAAGCCGATTCCGGGTTCTGCGTTGTTTTGATGGTCCTCACACCGATCTCGGCGCCCGCGCCCGCGACGTCATGAGAGCCTGACCGTCGACACTTCCGCGTCGTGAAGCCGGCGCATGTCGCGGCCTTCGAACTCCTGCCCTGACCACGTCGACCGGCCCCGCCGGCCAGACGGGCTGAGTCGGTCCCGCATAGCCTGGAGCAATGAAGGCTGGTGCCGCTCTCGTGCTCACCGACGATCCACGTCAGGCTGCCCGTGAGGCGGTCGAGCAGGCCCGCGCCGCCTTGGGGGAGGAGCCACCGGCGTTCGCGGTGCTATTCGCCTCCCAGCATTTTCATGTCTCGGCCCAGGTACTTCTGGCCGCGGTCGGCGAGCAACTCGGGCCGTTGCCGCTGATCGGCTGCGTGGCCGAGTCGGTGGCGGGCGGACCCGTCGAAGCCGAATCCGAAGCCGCCGTATCCCTCTGGCTGGCCGCGCGCGTCGGCCCGGTCGAGACGTTCGCGATGGAGTTCGTGCGGACCTCCAGCGGGGGAGCGTTCGGTGGCTACCGGTTCGAGCCGGACCGGCCGGGGGTCTGCCTGCTGATCAGCGACCCGTTCACGTTCCCAGCCGAATACCTGCTCACTCACCTGAACGAGAACGCCGGCGACACCCAGGTCATGGGCGGGATGGCCAGCGGCGGCCTGGGCGCCCAGCGCAGCCGGCTGTTTCTCGACGGCAAGGTCCTCAACGAAGGCGCGGTCGGCGCCTACCTGCCCGACGCGCGGATCCACCCGCTGGTGTCGCAGGGCTGCCGTCCCATCGGGGACCCGTTCACCGTCACCGCCGCCGAGGGCAACCTGGTCCAGGAACTGGGTGGCCAGCCGGCCATGAACCGGCTGCAGGACCTGGCCGCGTCGCTGACGGCCGAAGACCGCGAGCTGCTGGCTCAGGGGGTCCAGGTCGGCATCGTCATCGACGAGTACGGCGGCGAGCGCCGCCAGGGTGACTTCCTGATCCGCGGCATCCTCGGCGCCCAGCCGGAAACCGGCGCCATCGCGGTCGGCGATGAGGTCGAGGTCGGCCAGACCCTGCAGTTCCACGTCCGCGACGCCGACTCAGCCGACCAGGAACTCCGGCGCCTGCTGGAACAGGAGACCAAGGACCTGGGCGATCAGCGCGCGGCCGGGGCCCTGCTGTTCACCTGCAACGGCCGCGGCGTCCGGCTGTTCCCGGAGCCCAACCACGACACCGGCCTGATCGCCGAGGTCCTCGGCGGCATCCCGGTGGCCGGGTTCTTCTGCGCCGGTGAACTGGGCCCGGTCGGCGGCCGGAACTACCTGCACACGTTCACCGCGTCGATCGCGGTGTTCCCGGGCCAGTAGCCGCGCGAGCCCCAGCGTGCCGGACGCCATCTTCGCCGAACCGCGGCTGGCCCAGATCTACGACGCGGTCGACGACGACCGCTCCGACCTGGACGCTTACCTGGCCATGGCCATGGAGTTCAACGCCCAGCGCGTCCTCGACATCGGCTGCGGCACCGGGACCCTGGCCTGCCTGCTGGCCGCGCGGGGCCCGGAGGTGATCGGCGCCGACCCCGCCCAGGCCTCCCTCGACGTCGCCCGCCGCAAACCGCACGCCGACAAGGTCCGCTGGCTGCACACCCCAGCCGCCGGCCTGCCCGCCACCCTCCAAGCTGACCTGGCCTTCATGACCGGGAACGTGGCCCAGGTCTTCGTCACCGACCAGGACTGGGCGACGGCCCTGACCGCCGCCCGCAACGCCCTGCGGCCCGGCGGCCGGCTGGTGTTCGAGACCCGCGACCCAGCCCAGCAGGCATGGCGGCAGTGGGATCAGACCCGCCGCCTCGTGCTCACGAGTACCGGCCCGGTCGAAATGTGGACCGAGCTGACGGAAGCCGATGGGGACCGGGTGTCGTTCCACACCACCTTCAATTTCAAAAATGACGGCGCCGTGCTGACCTCGCAATCCACCCTGCGCTTCCGTGGCCGCGACCAGCTCACCACCGCCCTGACCGCGGCCGGCCTGCTCGTCGACGAGGTCCGCGACGCCCCCGACCGCCCCGGCCTCGAATTCGTCTTCATCACCCGCCGCCCGGGCTGATACGGCAGCTTCCTGTCCCGTCGTTAGGCTGAGGAAACCCCGAAGGTCTGAAGGAGTGCGTGCCGATGAGCAGCTATCTGGACTACTCCGGGCGGAGCGACATGCTGAGCGGAGGCGCGCGGAAGATTCCGGTGACCACGCCCGTGGGCCCGCAGCAGGTATGGGTGAAGCGGGTCGGCAACAGCTCCGGTCCTAAGGTGCTGCTGCTGCACGGCGGCCCCGGGGCGACCCACGAATACTTCGAGCCTTGCGACAGCTACCTTCCCGCCGAAGGCATCGAGTACTACTACTACGACCAGCTGGGCTCCGGATTCAGCGATCAGCCCGACGAGCCATCGCTGTGGGACCTCGACCGGTTCGTGGACGAGGTGGAGCAGGTCCGCCAGGCGCTCGGCCTGGACCAGGACAACTTTGTCCTGCTCGGCCACTCCTGGGGCGGGATCCTGGCCATGGAGTACGCCCTGCACCACCAGGAGCACCTGCGCGGCCTGGTCATCTCCAACATGATGTCGAGCGTCCCGGCCTACAACGCCTACGCCGAGCAGGTACTGATGCCGCAGATGGACCAGGCGGCGCTGGCGGAGATCAAGGCACTCGAGGCCAAGGGTGAAACCGAGAACCCGCGCTACATGGAGCTGCTGATGCAGCAGCACTACGTCCATCACGTGCTGCGGATGCCGCCGGAGCACTGGCCCGACCCGGCCCAGCGGGGCTTCGATCACATCAACCAGGCCATCTACGTCTCCATGCAGGGTCCCAGCGAGCTGGGCATCAGCGCCGACGCCAGTCTCGCCCACTGGGACCGGACCGCCGACCTGGCCTCGATCCACGTGCCGACCCTGGTCATTGGCGCCCGTCACGACACCATGGACCCGGCCCACATGGGGATGATGGCCCATCGCCTGCCGCGCGGCCGCTACCTGCACTGCCCGGACGGCAGCCACATGGCCATGTATGACGACCAGGCGGTCTACTTCACCGGCCTCATCGACTTCCTCCACGACATCGCATGACCGCGAGCGCGGGCGGCAGACGGGTGCTGTCCCGGCGGCCGAACCGGGCCAGGGCGGTGCCGGTGATGACGGCCTCGGCGAAGTGGTCCGCGGCCGCCGCGTGCGCGCGGCAGGGTTCGCTGCGAACCCGCAAGGTCATGACCGACACGACCACGCCGTCGGCGCCCAGTTCCTGGACCGACCGCTCCAGACGATCGCGGGCGCCCTGCCGAGCCTGGGTGATCAGGCTGGTGTAGCTGGGCACCTCGCCGTTGCCCGTGCCCCACGGGCCGGAGTTGGTCGTCACCATGTCGTCGTGCAGCCCGGCGACCGAGATGCCCAGCGCGATACCGGCCGGGACCCAGCCGGCCATGATCAGCTTGGCGAAGTCCGGGCCGGACAGGTCGCAGGTGAACGGGCGCGCGAGCGGTGCGGCGCCGCTGGCCCGCACCGCCGTCCCGGCCGCCGTGAACTTGATCGCGGCCGCCGTGACGTCGGTGCCGGGAACCTCCGTGACCTGCATCGACGTACCCACAACGCCGTGGCCGCCGAGACGGGCGCACTGGCTGGCCATCCGGTCGAGCGCCGTGCGCCGCGCCTCGTACAGCCGCTGGGCCACGGGCAGCGCCGCCATCGTCCCCGGGCAGCTGACCCCGGCCACGGTGGCCAGGTAGTACACCGCGGCCCCGAACACCTGGCCGGCTGGCTCGAACCCGGCCCGCCGGATCGCCGCGAACTCGCCGACGGAAAGCAGCGAGTCCCACGGGGCGCCGGTCTTGCTCACAGCACCAGTAAACGCCCACCGGCCGGCCGTCTAGTCGAACAACGCCGCCTGCCCCGGGTCCGCGGCCTCGCCGTCGCTCAGCTCGGCCTCGGTCATGACGGTCCCGTCCCCGCGGATGTGCCGCACCTCGACCCCGCGCGCCACCAGAGCCCGCGTCACCAGCAGCCGCCGGTGACAGCGGGCCGGGTCCTCCTCGCTGCACATGATGGCCACCCGGTAGGCGGCGGCCCCGGTCAGCAGGCGTTCCAGCCCGGCTTGGAAGCGTTCGGTTTCCGCAACCAGGTCGTAGCGGGCGTGCCCCTTGACGTCGTAGAACTCCGGCTCCGGCGGCCGCCCGCCCAGCTCCGCCCCCAGCCACACGTACCGCAGCCCGGCCTGTTCCACCGAAGCCCGCAGCTTTTCCTTCCGGAACTGCGGATTGTGCCGCGAATACGGCGCCGACCGGACGTCAGCCAGCGCCTCGATCCCCTGACCGTGCAGCAACTCCACCAGCGTGTCCACCGGCTGCGTCGAATGGCCGACCGTCCACACCACCCGCGACGCCACCACCTCAGGCTATGCCGCTGTGAACCGCCAGCTCACCCGGTCCGTGCCACAGTCATGGGCATCTACGTCCGCGCCGAGAAGATCGCCGGCGACGACCGTTCCGCCACCTACTCCTTCTCCGATGGGGTCGCTCCCGCGCGCACCCTGGCCATCAACCTCGACGAAGACCGCATCTGGCCCGAAGACGGAGACGTCGGCGGCCTCTTCGGCGGGGCCGCCCAGGCCATCGTCCGTGCCTACCGCCTCGACGGCCGCCTCCCCGACGTCGCCCTCCACCAGGCCTGACCGCTCAGCTGACCAAACCCGGAAGACTGTCACACCCCGCTGCGATGCTCGAAGTGTCAGACTGGGTAGGGCAGGGGAGGTGTCGCACGTGAGCGTTGCGCTGGTCGAGCACACCGGGCCATGGACGCCGGACGACGTCGAAGCGCTGCCCGATTCCGGTGACCACACTCGTTTCGAGGTCTACGAGGGTGGGGTCCTGGTCGTGAGTCCGGCACCGGGGGTAGCCCATCAGCGCGCGTCCTACTGGCTGCATCAGGCACTTGCCCAGGCAGCCGTCGCGGCGGGTGCGGAGGCCGAGGTCCTGGAGGCGGTCAATGTCGCCATACCAGGCAACAAGTTGCTGGTACCCGATGTCGTGGTTGTGGATGCGAACGCGATCGACGAGGCGACAATCCGGATTCCTGCCGAGGCCGTATTTACGGTGGTCGAAGTCGTCTCGCCATCAACTGTTTCGATTGACCGGGCGATCAAGCCGGCCATGTACGCCGAGGCGGGCATTCCGGTCTACTGGCGAGTCGAGCTCCAGGAAACACCGCGCATCGTCGTCTCCTCGCTCAGTCGTGGGCGCTACCTCACCAAGTCCACGGCCACTGCCGGTACTCGGAGCCGGATCACCAAGCCATTCGCCCTCGAGATCGACCCAGCCGACCTCACCCGCCGCATCAGCTGACGTCGGGCAGGATGGCCGCCACAAACACCGCCGGGTCCGTGCTGGACGGCCGGTCGCTGACCTGCCCATCACCCAGCTCGATGACCCGCCAAACGCCATCGCCGCGCAGGGCCAGGTCCACGGTGGCAAACGGCAGCCCCAGTGCGGCCACCAGCGGCGCCAGCCCATCCAGGTCGAGACCCTCCGGCGCTGGCACCTCCGGCGTATCCGGATGCGCGGTGACCAGCCGGCAAGCTCCGCCCACCCACCAGGTCCGCACCTCGGCGGAGGTGAAATCTTCGAACCGGCGCAGCACGAACCCGCCCGTGAACTCCTCGTCCCGCAGTTCACGAAACCGGAGGCCACCTTCCACGCCGCGGCCCGGTCCGCGACGTCGGGGATGAACGCCGCCTCATCCCAGTAGTGCTTCATCGACTTCACGTAGTCCCGCAGCACCGCCGGCCCGCCGCCAAGCTCAGCGCAGGCCGCCCCGAAGTCCTCCTGCGCGCCGCCTTCGGTCCACACCGACTCCGGCGTCACCGAAGCCAGCGCCGCGTACCACCCCGGCAGCTCATGCGCCCGCCGGTAATCCGCGGCCCCCGTCCGCAACGTCACCCCGCGCCCCGCCAGCGCGCCCGCGAACGCGGCGTACTGCTCGCTCCGCAACATCCAGCCCCGGTACACCGCCGCGCCGCCACCCTCAGGCACCCGCCGCACAGCGCGGGTGGTCCCGCCGGCCCAGTCCGGCTCGGTCAGCGCATCGTGATCCACCAGCGCCACGGCCACCCCCGCGGCCTCCGCCGCCTCAGCCTCCGCCGCGAAGTGCTCATCAGCCCGCCGCGCCCGCAGCGGATCGACAGGAACCAGAAGCATCACGCCCTCATTCTGTAGACCTGCCGTCGCGCCCGGCTACGGATTTTGCGCCTACTGAACCCGCGATCCCGATTCGGTCGTTACGGTACGAAAGGCAATTGGACGGCTGACAGGAGCGGAGGCCTCGTGTCGCTGGAGCTGCCGGGGTGGGTGGCGGACGCGTTCAACCTGGTCGGGCTGCCGTGGCCTGGAATTGACGAAGACCAGTTGCGTGCGTGGGCCCGGGATCTGCGCGAGTACGCCGCCGAGGTCAACTCATTGTCGAGCCAGTCCAAGTCCGCGGTAACGGCCGTGGCAGCCCATGATGAGTCGGCTTTCGCCCGGACGCTGGCCTCAGACTGGGATCACTACCACGGTGTGATCAGCGATCTCCGTGGTCCGATGGAGGTCTTCGCCGGCGCCCTGGATGTGGCCGCCGACGCCGTGGTCGCCCAGAAGATGGTGGTCATTGGTGCGGCCGTGGCCCTGGCCGGGGAAGTGATCGCGACCCAGGGCGAGGCGCTGTTCACCTTTGGCCTGGCCGAGGCCGAAGTCCCCGTCGAGGTGGCCGCGGCCCGCCTGATCGTCCGCGCTGCCCTTCAGGAGCTTGAAGGCCAGTTGCTGGGCGCCCTGATCAACAAGGCGGCGGCGATCGTTGGCGACGCCCTCGGTGGCGCGGTCGGCAAGCTCGTCACCGGCGGCGGCCAGGTGGCCAGCGAAGCGGTCGTGCTCAAGGCCGACTACAACGCGCTGGAGGCCCTGGCCTCAGGCTTGACCAAGCGCGGCTCGCAGGTCGAGCAGGCTTCCGACACCAGTTGGCACCGTGCGACCAGCCGCCCCCTCGAAACTGGTGGCCCCGGTGGTGGCTGGCGCGAAATGGCCCAAGCGGTCGAGCAGGCGGTCCTGCGCGTGCTGTCAGCCGCGTTCAAAGACCTCGGCCGGGCTCTGCACACGATCGTGCAGGACACCATCCAGTTCCTCCGCAAAGCCATCGCTGACCTCCGCCGCACCGATACCGACCTCGCCGTTCGTGCTCGCGGCGAAGCCGAGCAAGGTAGTCGCACAGCGGCAGAAGGCGCCGCGGCCACCCCTATCCCTGGCCAGAGCGGCGGGTCGGCCCGCCCGCCCAGCGATGGTTCACTCCGAGCCTGGGACCGCGAGGAGCGATGGGCGGCCAATGCCTATGACGCCATCCGCGAGTCCGATGATGCGGCGGACATCGCCGGCCATCTGCGCGACACGCCCCGAGTCGGCGGCGGCAGTGGCTTCACCGTGGAGGAGATTCAGGCCATTAAAGATCATGTCTTCTTCGAAGAACATCCCCTTGATGCTTACGACGAGGAACTTGTCATCAGCAGATATGCGCCCAGCCCGGACATGGCCGAGGCCTGGCTCCGGTTGAGGTCCGGCCGCGGCACGCCACCCGATGTCATGCTCCTGGAACACGAGTCCGCTGAGCATAATTACTATGTGAGCCATCCTGGGGCGACCTATTCGGAGGCGCACGCAGCGGCCAACCAGGTGGCGGACTGGTCGGTGGACACCTGGCCTGCGTCAAACGAGGACTATGCCAAGCCCTGGAAGTGACTGACAGTGGCAATCAACGTCGAAATCAAGAAGGTTGCTGACGATGGTCGGCAGGTGAAGTACTCCTTCATCTCCAGCACGGGCGAGGTGCGGACTATGACCGTAGACCGCGAAACAGAGCGTGTCTGGCCTGATGACGGCCTGGAGAATTTCGAGTACAACGGAGCTGCCTTGGCCCTGGTGAAGGCCTGGCGAGAGAACGGCGAATTTCCAGTCCGAGCTCGCTTCCAGGCTTGAACCAGCCGGCCTGCCGAAGACAAAACGAGGACGGTATTTGTCGGGCCGTCCGGAATACCGGGGGCCTGGGACGCCGGGCTGAGTTCTCCACCTTCCGGCGCACCCTGGCCGCCATCTTGCGGGCGGTGGTCCCGCTGAGCAGCGAGGACGATCCGCGGTTGTCCGCCTGCTCTCGACGCCCTGGATCCACCTCTCAACCTGCAGGGCAGGCCCCGGACTCTGGTTCGGGAAGAACTGACCCGCGCCCGATCAACTGCCTGGAACTGACGGGCGCCTTGGCGCACAGCAACTCATCCAATTAACAGCGGGGAGCCAAATGACTCCATAAGGTAACTGCGTGGCGTCATCTACTTTGGCAACGATCGGGCTGGGCACGGGCAGCGAGGACGACTTCCGCCGCCTGGTGCTGGAAGCCAGCAAGCGCGCTCAGCACTACGACACGGTCGGCAACGTCCGGGTCCAGCGCTGGGAGGACGAGAGCGGTGCCGCCATCGTCCTGGCCTGGCGCGGCGGCCGGCCCAACAGCCCGCAGAAAAGCCCGCAGCTGATCGGCTTCATCCCCGGCTTCGCGGCCATGTCCGAAGTCCGCTTGACCCAGTGCCACCCGGTTCGCGAACCGATCACCGTGGCCAACGTGCTCGACGCGGACGGGGCCCACGTCACCGCCCTGGCCGCCGACCTCGAGCAGTACCGGCACCTGATCGCGGCCGGCCACCCGGTCGACGGCACGGCCCGGCTCACGGCCCTGGGGCTGGCCGTCCAGGTCCACGCCGACGAAGACGCCTTCCACGCCGCGCCCAAGGGACCGAACGACGCGGCCGACCCGGCCGACTTCGTTCCCGTTCGGGGCGTTCGCGGAGCCCGCCCAGGCCCAGCCGCACGCGCGGCTCACCGGCACCGTGGTCAAAGCCGAACGCCGCATCAACCGGCTGACCGGCCAGGAGTTCACCGTCGCGGTCACCCGCACCGCTGGGTTCGACGCCGATGTGTGCCTGTCCGCTGCCGAGCATCCCGACCTGCCGGCCCCCGGCGCCATCATCACCGGCGGCGTCTCCCTCACCATCCGGCTGGAGCACCCGCCGGCTTAGCGGCGCGCCTGGACCGTCCTCCGGCCTGACCGGCGCCCCCGGCGCCCGGCGGCCAGCCCCAGGCCAGCCGGGCCCTCCACCTCATCCGGCGTCAGCGGTGGACCGAACAGCAGTCCCTGCCCCTCGTCACATCCCAGCTCGGCCAGGGTGGTGAGCTGATGGCTGGTCTCGATGCCCTCGCCGACCACGGTCATGCCCAGCGCGTGCGACATCGCGGTGACCGCGGCCACGATCTCCCGGTCGCGCCGGCTGCGGCTGATCTGCTCCACGAAGCTGCGGTCGATCTTGAGCACGTCGGCGTTGAGCCGCTGCAGGTGGACCAGGGTCGAGTAGCCGGTGCCGAAGTCGTCCAGTGCGACCCGCACGCCGGTCGCGGCCAGCCCGGCCAGCACCTCCTGGACGTCGGCCACCTCACCGATGAGCGCGGTCTCGGTGATCTCCAGGCACAGCTGCCCCGGGTCCACCCCATACTGCCGGGTCACGGAATCGACCCGCTCCGGCAGCCCCAGATCAGACAACTCCCGCCCCGACACGTTCACGGCCAGGGAAAAGGGCCGCGGCCACCCCGGCCGCAAAGTCCAGCTCGCCAGCTGGCGGCAGGCCTCCTCCAGCACGAACGCGCCGATGCCGCTGATCAGCCCGGTCTCCTCGGCCAGCGGGATGAACTCGTCCGGCAGCATGACCCGGCCGCTCGGGTGCCGCCAGCGCACCAGTGCCTCGGCCCCGGTCAGCGCCTGGGCCTGCAGCGCGTACTGCGGCTGGTACACGCAGAACAGCTGACCCTGCTCGATGCCGCGGGCCAGCTCGGTGTAGAGGATGTCCTTCTGGGCCCGGGACCGGTGCGCCGGGTCGTAGACCCGGCTGCGGTTGCGGCCCGCCTTCTTGGCCTCGTACATGGCCGCGTCGGCCTCGCGTACCAGCCGGTCGGGCTCGGTGGCGGCCTCGCTGGTGGTGGCGATGCCCACGCTGCACGTGATCGTCAAGGACGCCCCGCCCTCGGCACCCCCGCTGAACCCCGTGAACGGCGCCGCCACCGCGTGCAGGATCCGGTCGGCCAGCAGGCTGGCGGTGGCGTGCAGGTCCAGGTCGGCGCACAGCACCACGAACTCGTCGCCGCCCAGCCGGGCCACGGTGTCGGTCCGCCGGGCCAGTGCCGACAGCCGCCGGGCCACCTCGGCCAGCACCAGATCGCCGGCGTCGTGACCGTAGGAGTCGTTGATCTCCTTGAAGTTGTCCAGGTCGACGAACAGCACCGCCACCTGGGCCCGGGCCCGGTCCACGCCCAGCCGGCTCACTGTCGGCCGCTCCACCCCCAGCAGGGCCTGGGCCAGCCGGTCCATCAGCGCGATCCGGTTGGGCAGCCCGGTCAGCGAGTCGTGCAGGGCCTGGTGAGCCAGCGCCTTCTCCGCCCTGACCCGTGCGGTCACGTCCCGGGAGATCCCGTAGGTGCCGATGATGCGGCCGCCCGCGTCCCGCAGCGGCATCTTCGTGCTCGACACCCAGCACTCGGGCCGCCCCACGAACGTCTCCCGCTCGATCTTGCCGACCACCGGCTGGCCGGTGCGCATGATCTCCTGCTCGTCGTCGAACGCGGATGCCGCGTGCTCTTCATCGAACACGTCGAAGTCGGTCTTCCCGGCCAGCTCAGCCGCGGTCAGGTCGGGCGCGCAGGCCGCCCGCCAGCCCTCGCTGACCAGCAGGAACCGGCTCTGCCGGTCCTTGAAGTAGACGCGCTCCTCGCCCGAGGCCAGCAGGTTGCGCATGCAGACCAGCGCGAACTCGTCCAGGTCGCGCCGGTGGTCTGGTTTCAGCTGCTTCATCCCCCCGGTAAAGCAACTCGACTACGGACGGTATCTTCCCCATCCCTCTCCGTTAAACCGCCGCGGCCGCCCTCACTGTCACCCAGCGACTGACCGCGCCGGTAGCAAGGTACCGCTCACCACGCGGTGGGGCGTGAACCGGACCCGCCGCCCGGTACCCCCGTCGTCCCCGGCCACGCCGGGGTCGGTCCACTCCAGTACCGCCGCGCCGGACAACTGCAGCGTCCGGCCGGTCCCGAAGTCCGCGAACAGCAGCGCCGCGGCCGGATCGACGGCCAGGTTGCCGAAGCTGTTGAACATGTTGTTCCCGGGATAGTCGGGCCACCAGAGTTCGCCGTCCTCGACCCGGACGAACCCGGGGGTGCCCCCGCGGTGCGACGCGTCGTTGCCGCGTTCGGGGTGGGTGGTGCCGAGCAGGAAGGTGTCGGCCGCCCCGATCAGGGCCCGGTCCCCGGCGGTAAGACCGGTCCCGCGGCGCACCGCCGCGCCCGCGCCCGCCTCGGCCCCGCCGGCCGGCTGGAGCAGCCGCGGGCTGATGTACTGCGGGCAGTTGCCGTAGGCCTGCTCGGCCTCGATCCGCAGGCCGTCCGGGCCGGCCGCTGTGAGGGTGCCGTTGACCCGGGCCCGGCGGCGGACCGCGAACTCAATGGCCAGCAGGCCGACGGCCTGGCCGGCGCCGAGCCCGTGCAGCGGATCGCCGGGGCCGGGGACCGCCGCGATGTCCAGGACGGTGGCCGACCGGGGGAGCAGGAAGCCGGGCGCCCCCGCCAGCGGCGAGATCCACAGCCGCTGGTCATGGTCGCGGGCGGTGAGGGCGGCGAACGTCCGCCCGGTCAGGAACCGGCCCAGGCCGCCGCGCAGGTCGGCCGGGGCCAGCATCCCGGTCAGCCGGTCCGCCTCGGCCGTGACCCCGGCCCGCCGCTGTACGGCCAGCTCACCCTCGTGAAACCCGCCTTCGCCGGCGGGGTCGGCCCTTGACTGCACCTCACCGATACTAATGGATAATTGCGCCTCTATCCATTAGCAGCGGTTAGACTGCCCGGGTGAGCATCGGCACCCGGGCCCCGCTGCTGGGCGAACCGCTGCCGGTCGAGCTGATGAACACGGTGTGGGCCGACCGGGACGGCGTCCACGACGCGCTGGCCGACCCGGCCGAAGCCCTGGCCTGGCTGCGGGCGGTGGCCCCCCGCGCCGAGGTCGCGCCCCAGGAGCTCGGCGCACCGGCCGCCAGCAGCGAAACCGGGACGCTGATCAGTGACCTTCGAGATCTGCGTGATGCGCTCCGGCGGCTGGCCGCCGAGGTCACCGGCGACCCCCGCCCGGACCGGCGATCCGGGACCGGGGCCGCCGCCAGCCGGGCCGCCGCGGTCGGCACGGTCAACCGGGCCGCCGCGGCCGCCCCGGCCTGGCCCGCCCTGAGCTGGCCGGACCACGGCCCCGCGACCCGCCAGCGGCGGAGCCAGGGCCCGGCCGCCCGCACCCTGCTGTCCACGATCGCCAGCCAGGCCGTCAGCCTGTTCGCCGGGCCGGACCCGCCGCCGCTCCGGGCCTGCCCGGGCCCGGGCTGCGTGCTGTACTTCGTCCAGCAGCACCCCCGCCGGGAGTGGTGCTCAGCCGGCTGCGGCAACCGGGCCCGCGTGGCCCGCCACTACCACCGCCACCGCGGACCTGGGGCATGCAGGCCAGGCCCGGGCCCGTCCAGCGAGCTGAACGTCGGCCAGATGGGCGTGCATCTGACCCGGCCGAGCAGGGCGAACAGCTGCTGGCGTTCGTCGCGGCTGAGCGGGGCCATGATCTGGTCGTTGACCCCGGCGAGGACGCGGTCCAGCTCGGCCAGGCGGCGCTCGCCGTCCCCGGTGATGGTGATGACGTTGCGGCGCTTGTCGGCCGGGTCGGGGGCGCGGCGGATCCAGCCGCTGGCCGGCCAGGCCGTTGAGGAGCGAGACCAGGTCGCTGGTGTAGATCCGGGTGCGGGCGGCCAGGGCCGCCTGGCTGGCCGGGCCGAGTTCGGCCAGGGCGGCCAGCACCACGAAATCGTCCTTGCCCGCCCCGGCCGCGGCCAGCGCCTCGCCCGCGACGTGCCGCGTCTGGGCGGCCGTCATCCCGACCAGGCGCGAGAGCTGCCGCTTGAGCCGTTCCGGGGTCTCGGCGCCGTGGTCGAACCGCAGGTCGTAACCGTTCTCCACGCGGGCAGTGTAAACCCGTTTGCGTTAGAGGCACTAACGATCTAAGTTCATTAGTGAAATAAACGTTAGTGCATCTAATGAACTAGGAGTCACCATGCCCGGCACCGAAACCCTGATCCGCGACCTGGCCGACCGCGCCGAACTGGCCGACCTGGTCGCCCGCCACAGCCTGTGGATCGACGAGGCCCGCTACGACGAGACCGGCCGCCTCTTCACCGAAGACATCGTGGTCACGTCCCGGCGCGGGGAGGCGCGCGGCACCGCGGCGCTCATCGCGGCCGCGCGCTCGGCGCACGACCAGTACGCGCGGACCATGCACAGCAAGTCGAACCTGGTCATCGAGCTTGACGGCGACGTCGCCTCGGTCCAGGCCAGCGACCTCGCCGTCTACATCCTCGACGACAAGACCGAAGCCGTCGCCGCCGCTGTTCACCACTACGGCGCGCGCCGCACCCCGGACGGCTGGCGCTTCGACCGCCTCACCGTCACCCCGGTCGCCCTGACCGGACCCCTCGACCGCGCGCTCTAGGGCTCCAGCCCGTCCAGGGTGTCCGGCACGTCGACCGCGTGCCGCTGCAGTGCTTCGAGCGGCACGATCTGCAGGGCCCGCTCGTGGGTCGAAGCCAGCACCACGTGAGCCGCCGCGCCGTCGCGGTAGGCCCGCAGCCAGTTGGCCGCGGTCACGCACCAGCGGTCGCCCGGCGTCAGACCCGGGAACTGGAACTGGGGCATCGGAGTGCTCAGATCGTTCCCGATGCCACGCTGATGGGTCAGGAACTCGGCGGTGACCACCGCGCAGATGGTGTGACTCCCCAGGTCTTCTGGCCCGGTGGTGCAGCAGCCGTCACGGTAGAACCCGGTGACCGGGTCGCTGCCGCACGGTTCCAGCTCGCCGCCGAGCACGTTGCGATCGCCCATCCCGTGATTATCGTGGCCCGTGGCAACCGCGACAATCACCCGGTGTGGGTCATACGCGTGATATGCCAGTGCCGTGGGCGACTCTGGGGATGTCAGAGCAGAAGAAGTGAGTATTGGCGCGGCGCTGGCTGATGCGCGCTGGCAGGCTCACCTCACCGTGGACGAAGTCAGCCACCGGACCCGGATCCGCGAGGCGATCATCTGGGGCATCGAGCAGGACGACTTCTCAGCCTGCGGCGGCGACGCCTACGCCCGCGGCCACATCCGGGCCATCGCCCAGGCCGTGGACACCGACCCGGACCCGCTGATCGCCCAGTACGACCGGACCTACCGCACCGCCGAAGACATCGATGATGTGGTGGCCCTGAAGCCGCCCCCGCCGCCCGGCCGGCCCCCCAAGCGGCACCGCCGGGGAGCGCTGGCCGGGTCGGCCGCGCTGGGCGTGGTGATCCTGGCCCTGGTGGCCTGGGCCATCTACCACGTGGCGTCCGGCGTCGGCCACCCGAAGCACAGCCAGGCCGTGGCCGGGGCGGCCGGCCACACTTCTTCGGCTCAGGCGTCGGGCGCGGCCGCCAACGGGCAGGGCTCGCCCCAGCCGTCCCCGGCCCCGACCACCCCGAGCGCGGCCCCGGCCACGCCGAGTCCCACGCCCACGCCGACCCACAGCACCCCGCCCCGGCCCCGGCCTCGCAGGCTCTGTCCATCGCCGGTGCGGCGGCGTTCGGCCCCGGCGGCGAGGGCACCGGCGACACCCCGCAGAACGCGAACCTGGCCATCGACAGCCTCTACTCGACCGGCTGGCGCAGCGACTGGTACACCACGGCCGCGTTCGGCAACCTCAAGCCCGGCACCGGCCTGCTGCTGGACCTGGGCCACCGGGTCACGATCAACGACGCCCAGCTTGACCTGGGCGGCTTCTCCGGCGCCGACCTCCAGCTCAAGGCGGGCAACACGGCCAGCCCGGGTGACCTGCACGAGGTGGCCAGCGCCAACGGGGTCAGCGGCCGGGTCACCGTGAACCTGAAGACCCCGGCCCGGGCCAAGTACCTGCTGATCTGGTTCACCCAGCTACCCTCGGACGGCGCCGGCACCTACCGGGCCGCCATCTACCACGTCATCGTCCGCGGCCACTCCTGACCGCGGCTAGCACCCGGCCGTGCGGGCCGGCCTGGGTGGCGCGACCAGAACCTGGTCGAGATCCGGCGCCGCCGCCGGGCGAGACCCCAGCGGGCTGGCCGTGATCCGCACCGAGGCTCGCGACGGCCGGTTTGTCGCCCGGGCCGCCGGGGAACCGGCCGTCGTCGTCGGCGCGGCCGGGCCCGCCGCGCTGCCCGCGCCGTACATCAGCAGGCCCGTGTCCTGGACCGTGCCCGGCTCCAGCGCGATGCCGTGCGCCGTGACCTGGTGGCCGGCGGTATCGGTCAGCCGGACCATGAACGGGCCCGGTCCCGCGCCGGACGCGGCGATCCAGTAGTTGTAGCTGGCCCGGGCCAGGTCGTGCCAGGCGCCGGCCGCGTCTTCGACCTGAACCGAAGCCAGCGGATTCCCGGTGTTCCCGGCCAGCAGGGCCAGCCAGTACGCGGACGACCCTTCCTTGACCCGGATCGAGACCGGCCCCGGCAGCACGGGGTCGGTGAGCGGCCGGTAGCTGACCGGGACCAGCCCCGCCGACAGCGGCGCGATCCGCGCGAAGGCCGTTTCGCTGAGGTCGACATGCCCGGCGGCGCAGGGCGGGCACTGGTCGATCACCTCGGCCGTGACCGACCCGTCCGGCCCGCTGACTTCCACGTACTCGCCGCAGGTGGCGGCCCCGTCGTACTCCGACGGCGACAGCGCCACGAACAGCCCGTTGGCCGGGGGCGACGGATACGAGCAGTTGCCGGTCCCGCTGAGCACATAGTGGGTGGCGGTCCCGGTGACCGTCCCGACCGCCGCCTCCTGAGCCTCGTCCGTGACCGTGGCCGCGCAGGCCCGCCGCCGGCCTGGCCGACCCCGGCCACCAGCAGGATCACGGCCAGAACGGCCGCTGCCCCGCCCAGCCCCAGCCAGGGCCAGCGCGTCCGCCACCGGCCGCGCCGCCCGCCGTGCTGCCCAGGAGCCATGGCCCGCAGCGTAGAGCCAGTCCCACCCGCCCCACCGGCGTATCAGGACATCGTCACTTCTGCCCCTATCGCGGTGTCATAGCGTGGGTTCGTGACCGCCGTCCTCATTGTCCTCGGGATCGCCGTCGTGGTCCTCCTGGCCGTGACCCTGCAGCTGGCCCGGCGCGGCCTGCCGGCCAAGGGCGACGAGAAGAAGGCGCAGGCCTGGGCGCCCGCGGTACCCCCGCCGAAAGCCAACGTGGCCGTCGTGACGCTGTACGAGCTGTGGATGAACCGGGTCGAGCAGGAAAAACTCGGCGCTGACGACGGTCTGCTGCCGGAGGTGCTCTACGCCGCCGGGGGAGTGGAGCGAGAGCTCCGGGACCTGCGCAAGGCCCTGGATGACGAACAGCAGCTGGCCGCCCAGGAACCGCCGCGGCCCACGGTCCTGCTCCAGGGACCATCAGCTCCGGCTCCGGCCGCGCAGCGACAGCCGATCGGCGGGCCCTATGCCGCGGCCCGGCCGGTGCGCGAGGCGTCCTACAGCTTCGTCAACCTGGTCAGCTGGGCCCGGTCGATGGTGGACCGCACCGACCGGCCGGCCAAGCCGGGCTCATCCGGCCGGGCCGGGCTGCTGCCGTCTCTCCCGCCGGGTGAGCTTCGCGACCGCGTCGCGGCCGCGCTCCAGCATCTCCGGACCGCGCTCCGGGACTCCCGGTCCCGGTCCGGCGCCGCCTTCGACGCCGGTGCCGCCAATCCCGCACTGGCGGCCGACGAGCAGGAGCTCACTCCGGACCGCGACCTGCTGCCCTACGCCACCGAACTGATGACCGCCGTGGAGCTCTTCGTGAACCAGGTGCTCGACGCCTTCGCCGCCGACCGGGCCTGAGCCCCCGGGCGGTCAGCTTCCGGAGCCGCCGGAGCTTCCGGTGCCGCCGGGCAGCTCGGGCCGCGCGTCGCCCGCGCCGATCTCGGCCTTGAGCGCGGCCAGTTCCTTGTCCACTCCGGCCGCCGTGCTGGTCTCGTCGAGCTCGTCCTGAATGTCGTCGGTGTCCCCGCCGACATCCTCCAGTACCCCGGACGAGAGCAGCTCGTCCACGGCGCCGGCCCGGGCCTGCATCTGGGCGATCTTGTCCTGGGCCCGGGCGATGTCGGCCCCGGTGTCACCGAACCCGCTGGAGATCCCGGCCGCGGTCTCGTTCACCGAGGTCTGCGCCTGGGCCGCGGTGTACTGGGCCTTGAGCACTTCCTTCTGGGTCCGGAAGTTGTTGACCCGCTTCTGCAGCGAGTCCAGGGTCTGCTCGAGCTTCTGCTCCTGCTCGGCCAGCTGCTGACGTTGCGGCTCCATGGCGTCGATCTGGGCCTGGGCCGCGGCCTTGCGGGACAGCGCCTCCCGGGCCAGGTCTTCCCGCCCTTGGCCCAGCGCCGCCTTGGCCTGGTCGTTCAGGTGGTCGATCGAGTGCTGGAACTGCTGTCTCCTGCAGCTCGAGTTGCTTGCGCGACGCCGTCACGCTCACGATGCCCCGGCGGACCTGGGTGATCTGGTCGAGCATCTGCTCGTAGGACAGATCGAGCATCTCGTCGGGCTTCTCGGCCGCGTCGAGCGCCTTGTTGGCCTTGGCCTGGGCAATGTCACGGGCCCGCTGGAAGAGGCTCATCCTGATCTGCTCCTCGCCGTCGATGGGCAGCACCGATACCCCGAGGCTACCGCCCCGCGAAGAGGCGGTTTCCGGGTGGACACCACCGGCCGGCACCGCCACGATGAGAGCGAGGGGGAGGGATCCCGACATGCCCGATTCGCCATTCGCCTGGGACCAGCTCGGCACGTACAAATCCGAGGGCCGTTTCCTGGACGGCTATCCCGATGACCAGCGCACGTTCTTCTCGCCGCGGGACAACGTCCACGCTTTGCTGGTCGCGCTGCTGGACAGCGCCCAGCACTCGATCGTGGTCAACATGTTCGGCTACGACGACGACGAGCTGAACAAGATCATCCAGGGCAAGCTCGCCGACGAGAAGATCTACGTGCAGATGAGCCTGGACCGCAGCCAGGCCAGCGGCGTGCACGAGAAGCAGATCCTGGCCAGCTGGGCCAACGACGCCTTCGGCAACAGCATCGCCATCGGCACCAGTTCGGTGCACAACGCGATCTCGCATCTGAAGATCGTGATCGTCGACGGCGTCTACACGGTCAAGGGCTCCACCAACTGGTCCCTGTCGGGCGAGCAGCAGCAGGACAACGAGCTGACCCTCAGCCGGAACGCGGTGATCGCGGCCGAGACCCGGGCCATCCTCGACCTCAACCACGACTTCATGCTCAAGCAGATGGTCGGCAGCAAACTCGACGTGACCAAGCTCCTCGCCCCGACCACCAGCGCCGCGATGCCCCCGCTGCCGTCCGACCCGGCATGAGCGGCGTATGACGCTGAACACCAGGAGGCGGGAATGCTCCCAGAGCCAGAGCTGGCCGGCTTGCTGTACCGGGCCGACTGGACCCAGCTGACCCTGGCGGCTGGCGTCACGAGAGTGACAGGTCCCGCCCACGAGGGCGGTGAACCCTACCGGGTCACCGGCCGGCTGCTCGTGGCCCCGGGCCGGCGGTACCGACTGGAGACGGTCAGCGAAGACGGCCAGGAGCTTCTCAAGGGCTGTGATGGGGACCGGCCCTGGTATCGGGTGAGCCAGCCGGAAGACGGGTCCCGCCTGCAGATCTTCGGCGACCCGCAGCCGCCCGAGCCGGAATTGCTGCGTCCATCGTGGCTGCTGACCGGCTTCGATCTGGGGCCCGCGGACGCGGTGGTCCTGGGCGGCCGGGACGGCTATCGCCTCGTGGCCACGCCGCGCCCGTCGCCCGTGCCTGAACAGACGAGGTGGGGCGGTACTGACCAGGCGGAGGTGGTCGTCGACGCCGAGCTAGGCATCTTGCTCCGCTGCGAGAGACGGTCCGGCGACCAGGTCGTGCTGGCCAGTGAACTGTCCGACGTCGCTTCCGGGCCGCCCGGGGCCGTGGATCCGGCCCAGTTCGCCGCCCCGGCCGGGAACACCCTCAGTGAGAGTAACGAATCCTTGTTCGGAGCCCCGTTTGGGCAAGGGGTGAAGACTGCCGCCGGTGTCGGTGCCGGACTGCTGGCTGGCGTGATCCGGCGCGCCGGGCGGCGGGCTCCTGCTTCTGGGCCTGGTGAGACGATCCCCCGGGGTGAGGGCGAGGAAAGCTGGGCCCGCTTGGCGGCCGATGCCCCTGCCGCCGGTGACGATCTGGTGCACCGGCTGCACCGGGCCGGCCGGACCAGGCCCGCTTTCACCGCCGAGTATCACGAGTGGTTCAATCCCGCGGTCCTGGCCACGATGGCCCGGACCGGCCCGGGCGGCGCGCTCTTGCTGGCCGAAGCGATCGGAGAGATCGCTTCGGTCGAGCACCGGATATCCCGGATACAGGTCGTTGCTCCCGACCGGTTCCGGATCGATCACCTGTCCGGGGGCCATGGCATGCCCCTGGCCATCGCCTGCGACGGGCAACGCCAATGGCGCGAGTACCCCGATCACGTCACCGTCGGGCCCGCCGCCACCCTGCGGAGTGACCTGGCCCACCTCATCGATCCGCGCTGGCTGCTGACTGGCCAGCTGTCCGGCGGAGAGCAGGTCACCGTCAGCGGCCGGGCAGGATTCCGCATCCGCCAGGCACACCGCGCCGGTGGTCTCCCGGACCTGGGTTCGCTGGGGATGCCCGCCCGCGCTATCGCGGTCCTCGACGCGGACCTGGGGGTCCTGCTCAGCCTGGCCCGGTACCCGGCCGTCCCTCCGCTGAGGCAACAGGAGGCAGCGGCCGGGCCACTGACCCGGCAGGAACTGCGCGGCGTAACCATGGCTGACACCGATGCCCCCGACTTCGACGCCGACGTGCCACCGGGTGTGCGGGTGGTTGAGGACGCTGGTGACTTGTTCGGGGGCCCCGACGCCCCCGGCGTGCTGGGGTTCGCGTCCCGGACCATCAGCGGCGCCGCCCGCTGGGCCAATCACCTGCGCGGCCGCCAGTAATCCGGCTCCGTAACCGCGCGGCCCGGCCGGCCTGAACGGCATCGCTGGACGGATCACGGGAAGTCCGGGATTATCGGCTGTCGCCTTACTCCCGGCAGGAAAGGTCACGTGGACGATGCGGTCGGACGCGAGTAACCAGAACCAGGTTCAGGCCGCCGCCGCGCAGCGTCCAGGACGCACTGAAAGACCCCCGGCTTGCAGAGTGTGATCGACCAGGCGGCGGTGCACGTCCCGGGCGACGCCGCCCCGCGGGACAAGGTCGCGGGGCTGCTGTCCGGGGACGCCAGCTCGCTGGCGTCGTCGGGCGGCCAGGCCAGCGGCGTTCCCTACCTGTCCCGCGCCCCGCTGGTCAGCATGATGCAGAGCCAGGTCGAGGAGACTCTGAACGAGGAGCGGCGCCCCCGACCGGGGCCACCCGGCCAGCCTGTGGTCAAAGATCGTGCGCGCCGTCGAGGGTCTCCTGCACCTCTCGCCGGGCTCCGTTCACCTCGAACGACCCCGAGTGGTACGTCGACATCGCCCGCGGGGTCCTCGAACGCCTGGCCGCGGGCAACGCGCCGTTCAACCCGGCTCCCGGCCGAGTACGACGACGTGGCCGACGACGCCCGGCTGGTCGTCGTCGGCGACTGGGGCACCGGCCTGCCCCGGGCCATCGACGTCGCCGCCCGCATGCGCCAGGCCATCGAGGCCGCCCTGGCCGAAGGGCGCCAGGTGCACGTGATCCACCTCGGCGACGTCTACTACTCCGGGTTCGAGAGCGAGGACAAGAAGCGGTTCCTCGACCCGTGGCCGGTCACGAAGGACCAGGCCGCGGCCGGCGTGACCTCCTGGTCGCTCAACGGCAACCACGACATGTACAGCGGCGGCTTCGGCTACTTCCGCACGCTCCTGGCCGACGACCGCTTCCGGGCCCAGCGGTCACCGGACGGCAAGACGACCAGCTTTTTCCGGCTCCGGTCACCGTCCTGGGACTTCGTCGGGCTCGACACCGCGTGGCAGACCGACGTCACCTCGAACGGCCAGATCGCCGTCCTGCAGGACCCGCAGGCCCAGTACGTCGCCGACGTCGCGGCCGGCTCCGCGCGCAAACTGGTCCTGTTCAGCCACCACCAGCTGGTGTCCTACTACGACCAGGGCGACCTCGGCCGCACGCTCCCGGACAAGCTGGCCCCGGTCCTGAACGGCGACCGCGTCACCGCCTGGTGGTGGGGTCACGAGCACCGGGCCATCACCTACGGCGCCGACGCCGGCGTCCGCTTCCCCCGCTGCCTGGGCAACGGGGGAGTGCCCATCGCTGCCCGACCAGGCGCCACCGGCCGGCAGCAAGCCGCCCATCACCTGGCACAGCACCCGCACCGTCCGCGAGCATGGCCAGAAGCGGGTCCGGTTCGGCTTCGCCGTCCTCGACCTGCACCCGGACCGCATCGAGGTCGCCTACATCGACGACGACGGCTACCGCGCCCACACCGAGACGGTCAGCTGACCCTCCAGCCGGGCCGCTGAACGAAAAGAACATCGCGACCGAGCAGCAGAACCCGGCCGGTACACCCCGATCCCGTGGTCCAGCCACATCTTCGCCGCCTGGTAAGCCCCGGGGCCGCGCGACAAGAGCCGCGCGGTCCCGGGCACCGGATCAGCTGGCGGCGGCCGCTCAGCTGGCGGCGGTCCCGGCCTGGCGACGGCGCCGGATGAGCCCGAACACCACCGGTACGGCCGCCAGCCCGGCCAGCCCGCTCACCCACATGGCCAGCCCGAAGCCGCCGGTCAGCGCGGCGGCGGGGGAGTGGCCCGCGCCCAGCAGGGTGTGGAAGCGCGAGGCCGCGATGGACGAGGCCACGGCCACCCCGATCACGCTGCCGAGGTTCTGGGTCGTGTTGAGCAGCCCCGAGGCGACGCCGGCGTCCCGTTCGGTGACGCCGGTGAGCGCGCCGATGGAGATCGGGATGAAGGTGAAGGCGGTGCCGATGCCGGCCACGAAGAACGGCCCGGCCAGGTCCCGCCAGAAGCTCCCGCTGGGCGGAGCCTGGGCGGCCCACAGGATCCCGGCTCCGATCAGGGTCATGCCCACGGCCATGACCGCGCGGGGCGACGTGCGGGTCACCATCTTCTGGGACAGGTTGGCGCAGGCCAGGGAGGTGACCGACGCCGTCATCCAGGCCGCCCCGGTCGCGAGCGCGGAGAACCCGAGCACCTGCTGCATGTAGAGGGTGCCCACGAAGACGAAGGTCAGGAAGCTCGTGCCCAGCAGGAAGCCGGCCGCGTTCGATCCGGCCACGCCGCCCAGCCGGAACAGCCGCAGCGGCAGCAGCGGCGCCTCAACCCTCGTTTCGATGACGAAGAACACCGCCAGCAGCCCCGCCCCGGCGATGAGCATGGCCACGGTCTGCGGAGCGGCCCAGCCTGCCTGCGGCGCCTGGGAGATCGCGTACACGAAGACCAGCAGCGCGGCGGTGATCGAGACCGCGCCGAAGGGGTCGTACCGCCGCCGGGCCGTGCCCACCCGGCTCTCGGGGATCAGCCGCGGGATCAGCACCAGCGCGACGACACCGATGGGCACGTTGAACAGGAAGATGTACCGCCAGCCCACGTAGGTGGTCAGGACGCCGCCGGCCAGCAGCCCGACCGTCCCGCCCAGCGCGCCGACGCCGCCCCAGATACCGAGCGCCTTGTTGCGTTCGGCCCCCTCCCGGAACATGTTCATCACCGTCGACAACGCGGCCGGCAGCACCAGCGCCGACCCGAGTCCCTGGATCCCGCGCATCACGATGAGGAAGACGTCCGAGGTGGCGAGCCCGCCGCCGAGTGAGGCGCCGGTGAAGATGACCAGGCCGGCGATGAGCAGGCGGCGCCGGCCGAGCAGGTCGGCCGCCCGGCCCCCGAGGAGCAGAAATCCGGCGTAGGTCAGGCCGTAGGCGGTGACCACCCACTGCAGGTTGGACTCGGCGAAGTGGAGCTTGCGGCCGATGGTCGGCAGCGCCACGTTCACGATGGTGAAGTCCACCACGGTGATGAAGTAGGCCACCACCAGCAGGGTGAAAGCGCTCCAGCGCCGGCCCGGCGTCGGCGTTTCCGCGGCTGGGGCACTGGTCCGTTCCGCGTTCAGGACGTTCGGCATGTTGTCCTCCTCTGAATATGCAACCAATAGTTGCACATCTTCGGCAGACATGCAACCGATGGTTGCACTTCAACCGCCAACGTGCTACCTTCGGTTGCAGCTCGAAGGTTCGAGAACGCGATGACCAACGAGGAGCCGATACCGATGGGCAACCTGATGATCGAGCGAGACATCCTGATCGAAGCGCCGGCCGAGGTGGTGTGGCGCACCATCACCGAGCCCGACCAGATGAGCCAGTGGTTCGCCGACCAGGTGGACCTGGTCGTGGAACCGGGCGCGCACGGCTACCTGGGGTTCGGGGACCAGGGCGGCCCCGTCGTCGTGGAAACGGTCGAACCGCCGGCCCGCTTCTCCTTCCGCTGGAACCATCCCCGCGGTGAGGAACCGGTCGAGGGCAACTCGCAGCTCGTCGAGTTCACGCTGACCCCCGAAGGCGACGAGCGGACCCGTCTTCGTGTGACCGAAAGCGGCCACGAGCTGCGCGACTGGCCCGACGCGGAGAAGCAGCGCTACGCCGACGAGCACCGGGCCGGCTGGGCTGACTTCCTCGACCGCCTGACCGTCGTCGTCGCGAAGCACTGATCACGATGGCCCCGCAGGCCGATGACGAGCTGTGGTCAGCCATCGCCGACCCCTCCCGCCGCCGGGTCCTCGACCTCCTGATCAGCCACGGCGACGTCAGCGCCAGCTGGCTGGCCAGTCAGGTCCCCTTCACCCGCCAGGCGGTGTCCAAGCACCTGGTCGTCCTCGAAGAAACCGGCCTGGTCACCCGGCGCAAACAGGGCCGCGAGGTCCTCTATCAGGTGGACGCCGCCCGTCTGGACCAGGCCACCCAGGCCATGTCGGACCTGGCCGCCCGCTGGGACCAGCGCCTGGGTGCGATCAAACGCCTCGCCGAAGCCGCCCACGCCGAAGCCAGGAACAGCCGAGATTCCTGACCCTGCCCAAGGAGGAAGTCATGACGGATCACTCAGCGCCGGGCCTGCCCCCGGCCGTCGACCGGGCCACCTTCCAGGCCGAACTGGACACGCTGCGGGCCCGCGGAGAAGGCCCACACCCGCGAAGGCGACGCGATCGCCGCCGCCCGGCGCCGCCTGCCCATGGTCGAGATGGATCCCAGCATCCCGCTGACCGGCCCGGACGGCCCGGTGACGCTGCTTGACGCGTTCGAAGGGCGCCGGCAGCTCGTCGCCTACTACTTCATGTGGTGGCCCGGGCACCCCGCCGCCGACCAGTGCGAAGGCTGCACGTTCTACACCGCGCAGGTCGGCGAGCTGTCCCATGTGCACTCCCGGGACATCACCTACGCGGTCTTCTGCCAGGGCCGCAATGTCTCCTACGACCAGCCGCCGGCCCATCCCTACGAAGAGAGTGTCCGCTACCGCGACT
This sequence comes from uncultured Actinomycetes bacterium, assembly GCA_963828445.1. GTDB lineage: Bacteria > Actinomycetota > Actinomycetes > Streptosporangiales > Streptosporangiaceae > Bog-532. The sequence continues at coordinate 1,100,789 of CAWHFP010000001.1, read as the reverse complement.
TCATGGGCTGGGACCTGCCCTGGTACTCCGCGCACGCCTCCCTCGACGCGCTCCTCGGTGACCGCCAGCTCGGCCTGTTCCACCTGGTGTGCTACCTGCGGGACGGTGACCGTGTCTTCGAGACCTACTGGACGACCCGCCGCGGCGTAGAGGCCCTGGACCACAGCTACGCGCTCATGGACCTCACCGTCTACGGACGCCAGGAAGGCTGGGAGGACTCACCCCCCGGCTGGCCCCAGCAGTGCACCGGCACGCGCACCGACGGCGGCGCACCCGACTGGCCGCCAGTCCCCGCGGGGGCCAGTGGCCGCCCCATCGCCCAGTGGCCCCGGCTCGCCGCCGGGCACCCGGAACCTCACCCGGGAGCCACGCGCTGATCTGGGCCGAACGATCGGTCCGGTCCAGCCTGGTCAGGCCTGGTCGTTCTCCTTGAGCGCGCCCCAGCCGTACCAGCGGTCCACGGTGATCCAGGCGCTGACCCGGCCGCGGTCCCGGTTCGGGTAGGCCCGGCCGCGGTAGTGCGTGGACACCCGGTCGATGTCGGCCAGGTCGGTGTCGTCCCGCCAGTCGCTGACGTGCCCGATGAGGGTGACGGTGGAATACCAGTCGTTCTCCGACAGCACGGTCAGCGTGACCCGGGGATCTCGGCGCATGTGCTCCAGCCGGACGCGGCCTTCGTCCATGTTGACCAGCACCCGGCCGTCGTCCCACAGGTACCAGGTGGCCGCCGACACCGGCTGGCCGTCCGGCCGCAGGGTCGCGATGACCGCCGGGTTGGCCTGGGCCAGCATGGCGACGGCGGCTTCGGGCAGCGGCGGCTTCGACATTCGGGTGCCTCCTCAGCAGGCTTCGTGACGTCCAGCGATCATGCTGCCCGCTCCGCCCGCACCACAAGCACCACCGGCCATGTCCCAGTCAGATAACGTCGCGTCCTCGACTACGAAGAGTTAGTTAGATATTACCGAAGGTCATAATCTGAGCCCGGCTGAACGGGATGGCGGCACCGTACCTAGGGGAACTGGTGGACGACCGGAGACGAGCTCCGCTGGATTTTCCGCTCCTGCGGCAGTGGATCGGCTACCTGATCGAGAGCTACGACGCGCTGGAGCGCCGCGGCGAGATCGGCTACAGCCAGCAGGAGATAAGGCTCTACCGGGCAGTCCCTGACCTCGGCCGCGCTGGCCTGTGACGGGGAGTTCAAGCGCCCGGTCAAGGCGCGGATCCGGGAACTGCTGGCCCTGGGCGCGGCCAGCTATGGCCTGGGCGCCGGCGCTCCCGGGCCGGTGTCCTTCGTGGGCGAGACCGTGGTCGACTTCGCGGTCTGCGCGCTCTGGCCGCTGGCCACCCTGCCCGAGTTGCCCAGCGCCTGGCTGGGGGCCTTCCTCGACGTCACCCGCTCGACGCACCTGGCCAGCCTGGTCGTCCGGGCCCGCTACCGGCTCGGCACTCCCGACGTCATGAGCGCGCAGGAATTCGGCCACACCCTGGCCCAGGTCGACTTTGCCCCCGGGATCCGGACGCTGCTCGCGGACCTGGCCGATCCCCGCCGCGCGGGCTGCGCCCTGACCGCGATGGCCATCGCCCACACCAGCTACGCGCCCCGGCGGGGGGCCAGCCAGCAGCGGGTGGCGCAGTGGGCGCTGGGCGCGGCCACCGGCGGCCTGGCCGTTCACCGTGTTCCGGCCCCCCGGCCGGTGGCCGAGCGCGTGCCCCGCCTGCTGCTGGCCGCCCGCCCCTGACCTACGGCACCGCGGCCGGTTCCTCGTCCCGCGGGTCGTCCCGCGTTTCCACCTCATCGGGCACGGGCTGCCGGTACAGCTTGCTCGGCCACCACACCCAGCGCCCGAGGTCCAGGTTGAGCGCGGTGACCAGCACCGACCGGACCACGAGGGTGTCCAGCAGCACGCCGAACGCCACCGCGAACCCGAGCTCGGCCAGGAACGTGACCGGCAGCGTGCTCAGCGCCGCGAAGGTGCCGGCCAGCACCGCGCCCGCTGAGGTGATGACCCCGCCGGTGGCCGACAGCCCGGTCAGCGCCCCGCGGTGTGGTCCATGCCGCGACGCCTCCTCCCGGACCCGGGTCATCAGGAAGATGTTGTAGTCGATGCCCAGGGCGACCAGGAACACGAACACGAACAGCGGGAACGAGTTGTCGGCGTTGCCGTAGTTGAACACGTGGTTGAAGAACAGCGAGCTGATGCCCAGCGCCGCCGCGAACGACAGCGCCACCGTGGCGATCAGCATGATCGGCGCGATGATCGCCCGCAGCAGCAGGCCCAGGATCACGAACACCAGCAGCAGGATGATCGGGATGATCAGGTTCCGGTCGTGGTCTGCGGCGTGGGCGATGTCCAGGGTCACCGCCGTGTTGCCGCCGACCATGGCGTCCGCCCCGGGCACGGCGTGCACGGCCGCCCGGGCCGCGTCGATGGTGGTGTAGGCGGCCTGGCTGTCCGGCGCCGAGGTGAGGGTGCCCTGCAGGAAGGCGTGGCCGTCCCGGGTGACCGGGCCGGTCACCCCGGTGATCCCGTGCACGCCCTTGAACGCCGACTCCACCGCGGCCGCCTGGCCCGGGTTGGACACCACGATCACCGGCTGGCCGGCGCTGGCCGGGAAGTGCGCGGCCTGTACGGTCTGGCCCTTCACCGAGTCCGGGTGGTGCCCGACGAACGACTCGGCCGCGGTCAGGCCACTGGCGTGCAGCCCGGTCAGCCCGAGCGCCATCACCCCGAGGATCAGGGCGGTCACGACCCACACCACTCGCGGCCGGACCGCGATCCGCCGCCCCACCCCCGCCCAGAACCCGCGGGTGGTGGGCTCGGCCGAGCCGAACGCGGGCTTGACCGGCCAGAAGATCTTGCGGCCGAAGATCAGCAGCAGCGCCGGCAACAGCGTCATCATCGACAGCAGCGCCACCGCTACGCCGATGGCCAGCACCGGCCCCAGGCTCTTGGTCGAGTTCAGCTCGGCGAACGACAGCGTGAGCAGGCCCAGGATCACCGTGCCCGCGCTGGCGATGATGGCCGGTCCGGCCCGGCGCATGGCCAGGTTCATGGCCTCATGCCGGTCCTCGTGCCGGCGCAGTTCCTCCCGGTACCGCGCGGTCAGCAGCAGCGCGTAGTCCGTGCCCGCGCCGAACACCAGCACGTACAAGATGCCGGCGCTCTGGGCGTTGACGGTCAGCCCGGCCCGGGCCAGCAGGTAGATCAGGGCCTCCGCGCTGACCAGCGCGATGCCCGCCGAGATGACCGGGAACAGCCACAGCGTCGGGCTGCGGTAGGTGATCAGCAGCAGGATGATGACCACGCGCCAGGGTGGCGATCAGCAGGGTGCCGTCGATGCCCTTGAACGAGTTGGCCGAGTCGGCCGCGCTGCCCAGCGGGCCGGTGATGTACACGGTCATCCCGGCCGGCCCGGCCCGGGCGATGTTCTTCAGGCTGGTCGCGGCGTCGGAGGCCTTGTTCCAGCCCTGGGAACCCAGGTTGACCGGCACCAGGGTCTCGATCGCCTTCCCGTCCTTCGAGACGATCGGGCCGGCCAGCTGCGCGCGCACCACACCGGCCACGTTCGCGAACTTGGCCCGGTCCGCCACCGCCTTGGCCTTGTCCGCGCTGGTCAGCCCGGACGGCCGGTCATAGACCACGACCGCGGTGAAGATGTTGGGGGACTGGATCTTCGACTGCAGGTTCAGGACCTGGGTCGACTCGGCCTTGGCCGGCAGCCAGGACGACGAGTCGTTCTTCTCGGCCCCGGTCAGCTTGCCGGACAGCGGCCCGGCCAGGGCCACAATGATCAGCCAGAAGACGACCACGCCCCATTTGGCCCGGCGTCCGCTGGCAAAGGTGATGATGGCGCGAGCTCGGCTCATGGTGTTCCCCGTTACATCAATGGTCTGGCTGCCCCGTCTGGCCCAAACTATCGGGCATTACCCGATGCCGCGTCAAGACATATCTTGAGTGCGAACGTTTGCTAATGCCCAGCTGGCCGGTGATACAGGATGACCCCTAATGCCAGACTGGCCAAATGAGTTTTTACCGGGATCAGGTCCTGCCTCGCCTGATCGACAGGATCATGCGCGCCAACGACCTGGATGAGCTGCGGGCCCGGGTGGCGTCGAAGCTGACCGGTGACGTGCTCGAGATCGGCTTCGGGTCCGGCCTGAACGTGCCCTTCTACCCGGCCGCGGTGACCCGGGTGTGGGCGCTGGACCCGGCCACGGTCGGCCGCAAGCTGGCCGCGCCCCGGGTCGCGGCCAGCCCGGCGCCGGTCGAGTACATCGGGCTGGACGCGCAGCGGATCCCGCTCCCGGACGCTCATGTGGACAGCGTGCTCACCACCTGGACGCTGTGCACGATCCCCGACGTGGCCCAGGCCCTGGCCGAGGTCCGCCGGGTGCTCCGCCCCGGCGGCACCCTGTCTTTCGTCGAGCACGGCCGGTCACCCGACCTCGCCGTGGCCCGCAATCAGCGGCGGCTGGAGCCGGTCCAGTCGCTGGTGTTCGGCGGCTGCAAGCTCACCCGGCCCATCGACGAGATCATCACGGCCGGCGGCCTGGAGCTGACCGGGCTGAAGCAGTACTACCAGCCCGGCCTGCGCGCCACCGGCTACACCTACGAGGGTCAGGCCCGCAGGACCGACCGGACGTAGTCCGCGCTGGCCCGTACGTCGGACACGGGTCCCTCGCCGTGGGGCTCCCCGGTCAAGATGGTGTCCTGCTCCAGCACGTACCAGCCGTCGTAGCCGTACTTGCCCAGGGCCGAGACGATCGCCTCCACGTCCACGTCGCCGGTGCCGAGCGGACGGTACATGCCGTCCCGCACCGCCTCGGTGTAGCTGAGCCGCCCGGAGCGGACCCGGTCCGCGATCGAGGCGTTCACGTCCTTCAGGTGCGCGTGCGCGATCCGGTCCGGGACCTGGCGGGCCAGGTCGGCCGGGTCGGTGCCGCCGATCAGCAGGTGCCCGGTGTCCAGGCACAGCGCGATCAGCGAGCCCTCCAGGACCCGCTGCACCTCGGGGCCGCTCTCCACCATCGTGCCCACGTGCGGGTGCAGCACGGCCAGCACACCATGGCTGGCGGCCGCGGCCCGGATCCGGTCCAGGTTGACCAGCAGGGCGGCCCAGCCGCCCTCGTCCAGCACCGGCCGGGTGTCGTAGCCGGTCAGCCCGCTGTCGGCCGACAGCACCAGCACCGATGAGCCGGTCTCGGCGTACCCGGCCAGGATCCGCTCGATCTCCGGCAGCGGGTCGTGGCCGGGCACGTGCAGCACCACCGGGGTGAACCCGCCCACCGAGGACAGGTGGTGCCGGTCCAGCACCCGCGCGGCCCGGTCCGGGTCCGAAGGCAGGAACCCCAGCGGCCCCAGCTCGGTAGCGGTCAGCCCGACCTGCTGCATCTCGGTCAGCACCCGGTCCGGGCGGAGCTGATAGCCCCAGCCGGGGACCTCGCACACGCCCCACGAGATCGGCGCGCCGGCGATCTTCACGGTCACCGCGTCCCTCCCCGCGGCCTGCCCGCGTCGGGGGTGCGGCGCCACTGCTGGGCGGCCAGCTCGTCCCGGAGCTGGGCCTCGTCCCAGCTCTCCCGGACGGCCTGAGCCAGCAACTCGGCCTGGTTGACCGGGGTCATCCGGCCCACCGGCTGATCCCGGTCCAGGTTGGTCGGGAAGGCGTAGCCCTCGGCCGCCACCGTGATCAGGTTGCGGACCTCCCGCTCCCGCCCGGCCGCCCAGAGCTGCTTGAGCGTCCCGAACAGGGCCGCGCTGGACGCGGTGGTGTCGGTCGCGTCCATGGCCCGGCCGAACGCCGACGACACCTGCAGCAGGTTGGCCATCCGCTTCACGTCCGTGGTCCGGTTGGTGCCCGCCCCGTGGAACAGCGCCGGGTTGAAGAACGCGGCGTCGCCCTTGGCCAGCGGCAGCTGGACGTAGTGCTCGTCGAAGTAGCCGGTGAATTCGGGAACGTGGAAGGCCAGGTAGCCCGGGCCGTACTTCTGTGAGTGCGGCAGGTACATGGTGGGGCCGGTCTCGACCGGCATGTCGCAGTGCGCCACCGCGCCCTGCAGGGTCAGCGCCGGGGTCAGCCGGTGCGCGTGCGCCGGGTAGGCCATGGCCTGCTCCCGGTCCATGAACCCCAGGTGGTAGTCGCGGTGCGCGGTCTGCGCCCGGCCCCCCGGGTTGACCACGTTGGGCTGGGAGGTGACCTGGTAGGCCGGTCCCAGCCACGCCTCACTGATCAGCGCGATCACGTCGTTGGCGTAGTAGTCGGCGAACGCCTCGGGCGCCCGCACCGCGAACTTGTCCACCGCGCCCCAGATCCGGTCGTTGTTGCCGGGCGGGGCGAAGTGGTCGCCGGACACCGCGCCCGCGGCCTTTTGCTCCTCGATGATGGCCCGGAACACCTCGCTGGCCCGGTCGACCACGGCCGGGTCGAACGCGCCCGCGAACACCACGATGCCCGGGCCGTCCAGCAGGGCCCGGGCCAGTTCCGCCTGCACCTCCCGCCGGCCGCCGGTGGTGGCCGTCCGCTCGGGCAGCTTGCGCCCGTACACCAGCACATTGGATTGAACATCGTCGGCCGAGGGGTAGTCGGCCAGGTCCGTGGTCTGCTCGACCACGGCCCGGAAGTCGCTGAGGCGGCAGTCATCGGGGGTGTACCAGCCGCGGGTCGCTGTCGTCGATGACATGTTCATGGATTCGACCCTAGGTCGCTGACGACGGCAGACAACAAAAAAGATCCCTCAAATACCCCTCACGCTCTCGGCCTGACATCCGCGAGCATCGATGCCGATCCCCGGGTTCAGTCGTGGGCGCCGGGGACGTTCTGGTCCCAGTCGATGACCGAGCCGGTGACCACGCCGCTGCGGTCCGACAGCAGGAACACCACGAAGTCGGCGATCTCGTCCGGCTGGCTGAGCTTGCCCATGGGCAGTTCAGCGGCGGCGCGGTCCTGCCAGCCGTCAGTGGCGCCGTGGAAGCGGCGCTGGGTCTCGTCTTCGCCGTCGGTGTCGGTCCAGCCGATGTTGACGCCGTTGATCCGGATCCGGTCGAACCGGTGCGCGTGGGCGGCGTTTTTGGTCAGCCCGATCAGCCCGGCCTTGGCGGCCACGTAGGGCGCCAGGTACGGCTGGCCCCCCAGCGCGGACATGGTGATGATGCTGACGATGGTCCCGGGGGCGCCGCGGCGCACCATGTCGGCCACGGCCGCCTGCATGAGGAAGAACGGCCCGCGCAGGTTCACCGCCACGTGCTGGTCGAACACTTCCGGGCTGGTGTCCAGCAGGGTGCCCCGGCTGGTCAGACCGGCCGCGCTGACCAGGCTGTCGATGCGGCCGAACCGCTCGATCGTGGCCGCCACCGACGCCCGCGCGCTGGCCACGTCGGCCACGTCGGACCGGACGAAGTGGGCCTGGGCTCCGGCCGCTCGCAGTTCGGCGGCGAGCTTCTCGCCCGGCTCCGCCCGGCGGCCGGACACCACCACGGCCGCGCCTTCGCGAGCGGCCGCCCGGCTGATGGCCGCGCCCACGCCCTGAGTGCCCCCGCTGACCAGCACGACCCGATCCGGCAACAGTCCCATTGCCTGATCATGGGCAGTCCTGCGCCTGCCGGGCAAGCGCTGTAACCCCTCAAAAAGCCCTCAGGTCTCGTCAGCTCCGCAGGGTCTGGCTGGGCAGTTCCCCGTACCGGCGGCGGTAGAGCGCGGTGAACTGGCTGGCGCTGAGCCAGCCCCAGCTGCGCGCGACCGCGGCCACGGTGAGGCCCGAGGCCGGGTCGGCCTCGCGCAGCTCGGCGCGAGCCCGCTCCAGCCGGATCCGGCGCAGATAGCCGGTGGGCGTGACCCCGTAGTGGCGCCGGAACGCGTACTGCAGGGCCCGGAGCGTGACCCCGGCCTGGGCCGCGATGTCGGCCGCGGTGATCGGCTGGTCCGCGGCGCTGTCCATGAACTCGGCGGCCCGCCGGGCGGCACCCGGCGGGACCCGGCCCGGCCCGCGGGGATCGTGAGTCATGGCGGTGTTCGGGAACGTCTCCAGCAGGGCCGCGGCCCCGAGCCGGGCCATCTCCTGCGCGATGAGCGGGCTGAGCGTGGTGACGCCCGAGCCGATCAGCTCATGGCAGATCAAGGTCATGGTCTGGGTCCACAGACCCAGGGCGGACGGGGAGACCGGCGCCATCGACTCGAACCGCAGGTGTGCGGCGGGCAGCCCGCTGTGCTGCTCGGCCAGCTCCCCGACGAGCGTGCGCGGCACCCGGAGCAAGGTCATCATGTTCTGCCGCATGTCCACCCGGTAGGGCCGGTCGGGCGGGGGCATGAACCCGTCGCCGGCGACGAAGCGCAGCTCGGCCTGTCCCGCGGTCGCCGCGCCCGTGCCCGTCTGGCAGAGGGTCCCGACGAATTCGCCGGTGGGGCTGCAGTCGGCGTCATAGTCGAAGCTGGTCCAGTGCAGGAGGCTGGCGCTCAGGGACCCCGCGGTCGCGGCCCGGAAGCCGGAGTCGATCAGGACCGGGCCGTCCCGCCGGAACCGGGCGGTGTGCTCGACGTACAGCTGATTGACCGCGCCGGCGATCTCCTCCGGGTCCGGAGTGACCAGTTCGATCCGCTCCACCGCCACCAGCCTGCCGGTCATCGGGCACCTCCTGGCCCGCCCGGCCTGGTACCTCTCAGGCCCAGCGACTAACCCAAAACTACTCAAAGTAAGGTAGACAATCATCGCTGCGGCCGGAACGGCTCTAGCGAATCGTGACCGCCAGGTACCCGCCGACGCAGGCCACGCCGACCACGATCCAGGTCACGTAGTCGTTGATCACCCCGCTCTGCAGCCGGCGGATCGGATCGGCCAGCAGCAGGTCCGGCTCGGGCCCGCGGCGCAGCAGCGGGATGCGGCGGCGGTACAGCGACAGCCCGGCCAGGATCAGCGCCCCCAGCGCCGAGCCCGCCCCGGTCAGTACGTCCGCCGGGGTGATCGCGGTGGTCTCGGCCGGATGCAGCGCGACCGGGTGGGCCACCCTCCGGCCGAACAGCACGGCCTGGTTGTAGGCACTCTGATCCTGGAACCGCACCGCCGCGTCCTGTACCCAGGCGCCGAGATGGGGGAGCAGGCCGACGGCGAGGGCCCCGGCGACCAGGATCGCGGCCGGCACCAGCATGGTCAATGGCGTGTGCTGCTGGCCCTCGTCGGTCTCGCTCTTTTCCTCCGACGCCTCCGCGGCCATCCTCGGGTCCTCGGCCGGCGGGTCGCCCAGCCCCCAGAACACGCCGCCCGCCACCCGCAGCACCGCCCCGCCGACCAGGATGGAACAGGCGATCAGCACCCCCGCCACCCAGTCCGATCCGGCCGTGGCCCCGGTGTCCTCGATCCAGCCCTTGCCCAGGTAGGTGGCGAACGGCGGCAGGTCGGCCAGGCCCAGCGCGGCCAGGGTGAACACCACGCCGGTGACGGGCAGCCGCCGGCCGCGGCCGTGCAGGGCGGTTTCGTTGACCGAGCCGAGCCGGTGCAGCACGATCCCCACGCACAGGAACAACGCCGCCTTGACCAGGCCGTGCCCCAGCACGTAGACGGCCGCGCCGGTCAGCCCGAGCGGGGTCAGCCAGGACAGCCCGATCAGGAACATGCCCGCGTGGCTGATGGTGGAGAAGGCCAGCAGCCGTTTGATGTGCCGTTCCCGGTAGCAGAACAGCGCCCCGGTCACCGCCGTGATCAGGCCCAGGGCCAGGAACAGGTGCGAGATATCGGTCCGGTGGCCCAGCCCGGCCCCGAACATCGACCAGTAGATCCGGGCGATCCCGTACAGCCCCAGCTCGACCATCACCCCGGAGAACAGCACGCACACCGGTGTGGGGGCGACGCTGTGCGCATCGGCCAGCCAGAAGTGGAACGGCACGATCGCGCTCTTGATCAGCAGCCCGGTCAAGATCAGGACGAACGCCACCACGACCAGCCCGCTGGCGGTGCGGTGCAGGGTCAGGTAGCGGCCGATCTGGGCCATGTTCAGCGCCCCGGTCCGGCCGTAGATCAGGCCGATGCCGGACAGCCACAGGTAGGCGCCGATGCTGTTGGTGAACGCGAAGCTGAGCGCACCCTGGACCGGGCCGCGTTCCTCCGGCCGGTAGGCGGTCAGCGCGTAGGCCGCCACCCCCATCAGCTCGAACCAGACGAACAGGTCGAAGATGTCGCCGGTCAGGCAGAACCCGACCATACCCGCCAGGAACGTCAGCATCATGGCGTGGAAGTAGGTGGCGACCCGGTGGAAGTACCGCCACGAAAAGATCATGGCCGCGGTGACCAGCAGCGCGGCCAGGGCGGCCAGCCCGGCGCTGACCGGATCGACCGCGAAGTCGATCCCGATGGCGATGCCGTGCCGGGGCCGGAAGCCCGCGAACCAGTACACCTCGTCCCGGCCGGTGGCCCGGGTCATGATCACGACCAGCAGCACGGTGACGCAGGCGGCCGCGGCGATGGCCACGCTGTCCAGCGCCTGGCGCCGGGCCCGGAATACCGGGGTCAGCGCGGAGACCCCGGCCGCCGTCAGCAGCGGGATGACCACGACCAGAGCCAGCAGCGGATTCACGGTGGGTGCGCCGTCAGCCCTTGAGCTCGGCGAGCTCTTGCGGGTCCAGGGTGCCGAACCGCTTGTGGGCCTGGATGGCGAAGGCCAGCAGCAAGGCGGTGACCGCGGCCTCCACCACCACGTCGGTCAGGCCCAGCGCCTGCACCACCGGGTCCACCGCCGGGGTGTGCACCGGCACGTCGTAGAAGTAGGGCGCGACCCCGCCGGTCACGTATCCGACCGCGAGCAGCAGCACGTAGGTGGACGACTGGACCACGATCAGGCAGACGATCTGGTGGACCAGGTGCCGGCTGGTGACCACGCCGTACAGGCCCACGGCCAGAATCCAGGCCACCACGATGAACGGGAAGACGTGCATCACCGAAGTCACTGGGCCTCCTTACGGATCAGCAGCGTCTGCTCCAGCAGTTCGCCCACGATCAGCACGAACGCCGCGGCCACCTCGACCCCCACGAAGAAGCTGATCAGGGCGATCGTGCCCGAGGAGTCGATCGCGCCCGGGGTCTTCCCGAGCCCCAGGTCGTTGGTCAGGTAGGGCAGGCCCAGGAACAGCGCGCTGAGCCCGACGCAGGCGAACCCGCCGGCGCCCGCCGCTTCCACCGCGTCGGTCACCGCCACCGGGCTGACCCGCTTGAACACCAGGAACTGGCCGGACAGGTAGATGAGGACGAACGCGGTGGCCAGCACCACGCCGCCCTGGAAACCGCCCGACGGGCTGGTCTGCGCGTGTGCGGCCAGGTACCAGCCCATGATCACGACCGGGCCGGTGAACACCAGGGCCAGCACCCGGACCGCGTCGCTGGTCGCCGGGGCGTCCCGGCCCATGGCCTCGTCCAGCGGGGACCGGTCCCGTTCCCCGCGCAGGTGACGCAGCACGACACTGACCCCGGCGGCGGCCACGAACAAGATGAACTCCTCGCCCACGGTGTCGAAGCCGCGGTACTCGAAGTTGATGGCCGACACCACCGCGGTGGCCTTGGTCTGCCCGACCGCGACCTGGTTGATGATGAACCCGTACGGGCCCGGGTAGGCGCCGAAGCCCGGCAGCCCGGTCAGTCCCCACAGGTAGAAGGCGACCAGGCCGGCCCCGGCGATCAGGAACACCCAGCGGCGGGCGGACGGCGTCACTCTTCCTTCTTCCTGACCTTGGCCAGGGCCAGCAGCAACAGCAGCGGTAGCGCCACCGCACCCACGGTCAGCTCGGACAAGGTGACGTCCGGGGCCTGGAACACCATGAACAGCAGGGCCAGCATCAGCCCGTAGCCGCTGAGCACGATGACCTGCCGGACCGGGCGCCGGGTCAGCACCACCGCGGTGGCGCCCGCGGCCACCAGCACCAGCAGCACCACCTGCAGCACGTCCATCAGCGGGACCGGTACCGAGTAGGGCGTGCTGACCGCCAGGACCCCGGTCACCGGATCTCCTCCACGCCCCGCCCGTCGTGCTGCTCGCGGTTGCGGGCCGCGCGGGCGGTGGCGTGGGTCAGGTAAGGACCCGAGACCAGGATGAACACCAGCGCGACCAGGCTCTCGCCGGTGTTCTCGGTCAGCCCCGACCGGATGAACACCGCCAGCACGACCAGCACCGGGGCCACCAGCGCGGCCGGGGTGACGAAGTGCAGCTTGCGAAACGCTCCCGGCATGACCAGCACGCCCACCGCCGAGCCGAGCACGACCGCGACGGCCAGCCCCAGGCACACATCGGCGGCGACGGCCTGGATCACAGCCAGCGCTCCAGGGCCCGGACGAACACCAGCCCGCTGGCGAACAGCAGCACGGCCAGCAGCACCGGCAGCTCGAACAGGGCGGGCCGCTGGAACCCCTGGGCCAGCAGGATCAGCACCATGATCGCGATCGAGCTGATCACCTCGTAGGCCACCAGCGCCTCCATGGCCTTGCCGCGGCACAGCACGACACCGCATGGCACCACCGCCACCAGCATGACGATGGCCGCCACCACGAAACCGGTCACTGCGCCCTCCCTTCCTCCGCCACCAGTTGATGCACGATCATGACGTCGCGTTCCTCGTCGATGCCGAGCACGACGGTGTTCGGCGCCAGCGAGTTGGCTCCCACCAGCAGGACCCGCCGGGTCACGTCGGCGCTGCTGTCACCCCCGGCCCGCACCGGCCGCTCGCGGAAGCCGCTGTCCGGCGTCTCACCCCGGATCAGCTGGCGGCCCAGGGCCCGGAAGACCAGCACGGTGTCGCCCAGCACCTGCCCGGGCAGCCGCCAGGCCGCGGCCAGCCACCGCGCCCGCACCGCGATCCGGGTACCCGCCTGGTCCAGGGCCGTCTCGGTCAGCAGCGCGGCCAGCGCGGCCGCCCCGGCCCCGCCCCCCAGCTCGGCCAGGCCGATGTTGTCGTCAACCGCCACCCACAGACCCATGAGCAGCACCCACCAGGCCAGCCAGGAACTGGCTCGCCGGAGAAGAGGAACCTGCTGCCGCTGCCGGGGCGCACCAGGCGGCGGCTCATCGTCCCCGGTCACGCGGGGACCTTGATCACCCCGGACACGGACCTCCCCTGCCCGGGCCCGGCCCCAGCAAACCTGGCTGGCCGCCTGGTCGTCACCCGGCTGACCGGGCCGCCCCGCATTAATCGGTGCCTTAATCCTGGCTCGTGCGTTCCGGCCGGGCCAATTAGAGTCCGCACCGTGCGTGACATTCTGGGCCGGATCATCAAGTGGTGGTGGGCAGCGTGTCCGGCGGCTGTGTGGAGGGCGCCGTGTTTGAGCTGGCTCGACACCCAAGGCCGCATCCACCACCCCCAGCCCGTCAGCTAGCGAGCCGGTCAGCTAGTTAAACGAAAAAGCTGTGCCCCGGTGTCGGGGGGTTGAGACCGGGGCACAGGAGACGATGGGGGAAAACTGGCCGCCCGCCCACCGTCTTCATCGGATGCTACCTGGCTCCGGCCCGGTGCCAACAGTCAACAGTTATGAATCCCTAGTTATGAATCTCTGGCTAGGCGGTCTGCTGCTCCCGGACGTAGGCGTCCAGGCGCGCGAGCTCGTCCTCGTAGATGGCCTTCATGGCCCGGGGCGCGAAGGTCCGCTCGAAAAAGCCGCCGATGCCGCCGGCCCCCTGCCAGGAGGTCGAAATCTGCACCAAGGAGGAACCGCTGACCGCGGGGTCCACGATGAACTTGGTGATCAGGCTGGAGCTCTGATCGGACTCTCGCAGGACCCGGCCGGGCTCGGGCTCATCCACGGTCATGTGGTACTCGCGGGTGCGGCCGCCGGCGGTGACCTTGAACCGGGTGACCGAGCCGGTCCCCACCCCGCCGGACTCGATGTGGAAGTCCGAGAACGCGGGCGGCAGGAACTTGGGATGGGTGTGCATGTCCCGGATGTAGCCGTAGACCGCCTCGGCGGGGGCGTTCACCGTGCGCTCGGCCGTGACCTCAATAACTCCCATGCAGGCATGCCTATCACGCCGCCGGGAGTCCCATCACGGCGCCTGGAGCCAGGCGCGGTAGGCCGCCGCCAGCGCGATTCGCCGCGGCGGCCGGGCCAGCAACTCCACGTCGCCGCACCACTGCTCGATCGACCCCAGCTCGGCGGGCAGGCGGGTCAGGTCCGGGTCCTTGATCCCGGCTTGCAGGCCGCGGATCACCGCCGGGTTGACGTGCGGGTACGGCCGGTCCCAGTACTGATTGAACGCGGGCCGGGGGACCGGTACCCCGCGGTCGCGCTGCACGCCCAGGATGATCTCGGCCGCGGCGGCCATGGCTTCCTCCCGGCCGCCCCGGTCCGGCGCGCTGGTCGCGGCGGTCAGAAAGCCGGTCAGGGCGGCCCCGTCCGGCAGCCCGCGCACCGCCGTGCCGAGCCATTTCTCGTACGGCGCCCAGCGCCGGTGCACCAGCAGGGCCAGCCGCAGCAGGCCCCCGGTGATCGCGCCGGCCATGACCCGCGATCCCGCCTCGTCGCCGCGGTCGGCGGCCCGGCCGTGCATGGGCAGCCGGTAGCTGACCAGCAGCCAGCCCGCGGCCAGCAGGTACCGGTCCACCTCGGCCGGGTACCAGCGCAGCACCTCCCGGGCCTGGCTCAGCTCCGTGGTCCGATCGGTGAACACCGGGCCGGCCGTGACTTCCAGCACGCCCTGCCCGGTCAGCATCAGCCAGTCCACCGCGGTCAGCGGGCCGAGCGGATCGATCCCCAGCCGGCTGCGGGCGAAATCGCGCACCGTGGCCACCTCGACCCGGTGTGCCTCCGAGCTGTCCCAGGTGGTGGCGAACCGGACCGGCCGGCCCCGCCACGAGTCCGGCAGCTGAGCCGCCAGCCGGTCCCGCCCGGCCGGCACCGCCGCCGCGTCGGCCTGGTCCACCAGCAGGGTCAGCCGGCAGCCCCAGTCGTGGTCGCGGCTCATCGCGTCGTCCAGCCCGAGCACGTCCGACCCGGACCCGAGCCGCCCGGCCGCGTAGCGCAGCCGGGGGAACTCCCGGGCCAGGATCGGCGCCACCGCCTCGGCGTGGAAGAGCCGGGCGACGTCGGCCCCGGCCAGCCCGGTGTCCCCGGTCACCCCGCGTCCTTGACCTCAGTCTTCTGGTCCTTGGTCTTCTGGTCGCCGGCGTTCGGAACCGTGGCCCCGGTCAGGAACAGCCAGGCGTTGATCACCCCGCCGCCCAGGGCCAGCAGCACCGCGGCCGCCAGCCAGTACAGGCCGTTGGCCCCCGCGAGCTGGAGACAACCGGCGATGAGAATGCACAGCATCGAGAACAGGTTGGGGCTGACCACGTCCAGCAGCCGGTAGAGCTGGTCCTCAGCGCTCAGGTCGGAAAATTTGAAGGCGGGCTCGCCGTCGGCCGCCTTCGGCCGGCCCGGTCACGCCGGCCGCCCCGGCGCCCTCGGTCGGGGCGATCATCGCCGGGCTTGGTCCGCGACAGCAGGCTGAGGATCACGCCCGAGAAGATCGCCACCGCGACCAGCACGATGCCCAGGGTCCGCGCCGACATTCCCGGCATCACCAGCAGCACCGCCAGCAGCAGCGCCAGGATGAACAACGTCAGGGTCTGCGCGGCCTCGGCCCGCAGGCCCGGGTGGCCCACGATCCGGTCCCGGTTCAGCGACACCGCCACGAACAGCAGCCCGGTCAGCGCCCCCGCCGCGCTCCCGGTGATGACCGCGAAGTTTGCCCAGTCCGCCAGCACGATCCGTCCCGGCCCCTCAGCCCCGCGCGGCCGGGTGGCCCGGGCTCGCGGTGACCCCGCGCCCGTCCAGCCAGATCGCCCACGGCCGGATCGCGCCGATCTCCAGGATGCCCAGCGGGCCCCACGGGTCGGCGGCGAACCGGGTCCTGATCTCGGTCTCGTCGGCGGCCTCGACCACCACCATGACCTGCTCGCCGTCCCCGATCGGGCCGCCCAGCACCACGAACCCGGCCTCGGTCAGCTCGTCCATGAACGCCGCGTGCTCGTCCCACCCGGCTTGTTCCCGCCGCTCCCGCGTGGGGTCGTACCGCGGCCCGTTGATCATCGTCAGGACGAAGAACGCCATGCCGGGAGCGTAGCGCCCACCCACGACACGAGGCCCGCTCGCTCGGCGGGCTCGCTCAGGCCATCACCCAGCCGCCGTTGACCTCGATGGTCTGGCCGGTGATGAACGAGGAGTCCGGGCCGGCCAGGAACGACACCACCGCGGCCAGCTCCTCCGGGGTGCCGCGGCGCTTGAGGGCCTGGTGGTCCAGCACGAACTGGCGGTACTCGGCCGGGTCGTCGCGGCCGTCGTCGGCGGTGGCCCGGAAGGCGCCGGGGGAGACCGTGTTGACCCGGATGTTGTGCGGCCCCAGTTCGCTGGCCAGCGCCCGGGTCAGCGACACCGCCGCCCCCTTGGACGCCGCGTACGAGGCCAGCCCGGACCAGCCGCCGTGAGTGACGATCGACGCGATATTGACGATCGCGCCGCCGCCCAGCCCGATCATCTGCCGGGCCGCGGCCTGCGCGCACAGCCAGAAGCCGCGCTGGTTGACCGCGTGCACGTCGTCGTACTGGGCCGGGGTGATCTCCAGGAACGGGGCGTGCGGGCGGATGGCGGCGTTGTTGACCAGGATCCCGGTGCCGCCCGACTGCAAGGCCACCATCTCGAACATCTCCGTGACTGCGTTTTCGTCTCGCACGTCCAGGGTCCAGGACCGCACCGCG
The DNA here is from genome assembly GCA_963828445.1 of uncultured Actinomycetes bacterium. Taxonomy (GTDB): domain Bacteria; phylum Actinomycetota; class Actinomycetes; order Streptosporangiales; family Streptosporangiaceae; genus Bog-532. Next base: position 1,084,091 of record CAWHFP010000001.1, on the reverse strand, counting down.
CCGCCGTGGGCGGCCACGTCCTTGCGGGTCGCTTCCACCGCGTCGGCGTCGATGTCCACCACGGCCACGGCGTGGCCGTCCACGGCCAGCCGCCGGGCGATCGCCTGCCCCATGGCCCCCCCGGCCCCGGTCACCACCGCAATGCTCACCCTGACCTCCTCGTCATGGCCCACTGTCCTCTTTGTTCCCGCCAGCAGCACGTTAGGCTCACTGGCGAGGAGGCGCAGATGCGGTTGATCAGGTTTCGCAGGGTGAGCCAGGACGGTGCCGTGCAGGGCGGACCGCGGGTAGGCGTGATCGACGAGAACGCCGCGTCCGCCAACGGGAGCCGGCCCGGCTCGGTGACCACCCTGCCCGGGTCGCCCGCCCTGGCCGACCTGCTGGCCCTGCCCGTGAGCGAGCTCCGCGACCTGCTGGGTGTCACCACCGGCGGGGAGCAGGTGCCGCTGGAGAGCGTGGAAGTGCTGGCCCCGGTGGACGGCCGTACCGAGGTCTGGGCGGCCGGTGTCACCTACGAACGGTCCCGGGACGCCCGTATCGACGAGAGCGAGCAGTCCGCCGACGTCTACGACCGGGTCTACACCGCCGAGCGCCCCGAGATCTTCTTCAAATCGGTGTCCTGGCGGGTCCGTGGCCCCGGCCGGGCCGTGTCGGTCCGGGCCGACTCCCGGGTCGACGTGCCCGAACCCGAACTGGCCGCGGTGCTCAACTACGCCGGCGAGGTGGCGGGCTACACGATCTGCAACGACATGAGCTCCCGCACCATCGAAGGCCAGAATCCGCTCTACCTGCCGCAGGCCAAGATCTACCTGGGTGGCTGCGCGGTCGGCCCCTGGATCCGCCCGGCCTGGGAGATCCCCGACCCCTACGACCTCACCATCGAGCTGACCATCACCCGCGACGGTCAAGTCGCCTGGCAGGGCAGGTCGAGCACCTCCGGGCTGCGTCGCCGCATCCCCGAGCTGGCCAGCTACCTGTTCCGCGAGGACGACTTCCCGGCCGGCGCCATCTTGTCCACCGGCACCAGCCTGGTCCCCGACCTGCCCTTCACCCTCCAGCCCGCCGATCAGGTCACCATCGGCATCAGCGGCATCGGCGAGCTCACCAACCCCGTGGTCCGCGGCAAGAACGCCCTGGTCCGAGCGGGAATCAGGCGCGTCGTCTGACGGCTACCCGGCCAGGAAGCCGGTCAGGCCCCGGTTGAACTCGTCCGCGTGGCTCACGTTGCAGCCGTGCGGGGCCCCGGCCAGCACCAGCAGCTCCGACTGCTTGACCGCCTCGTGCGTGCGGCGGCCGGACCCCTCGAACGGGACCGTGCCGTCGCCGTCCCCGTGCAGCACCAGCGCGGGCACGGTCACCTTGGGCAGGTCCTCCCGGAAGTCGGTGGTCGCCCAGGACGTCATGCAGGTCAAAGCGGCCTGGTGATCGGCCTGACGGGTCAGGGCCAGCGCCTTCTCCCTTTCTTCGTCGCTGACCAGAAGCTTCCCGTCGACCGAGAAGAACTGGGTGACGAACTGGTCGTAAAAGGCGTCCTCGTCCTCGTCCAGCTGGTTGTTCATGACGACCGCCTGCTCCCTGGTCAGCGGCCCGTCCGGGTTGTCGTCACCCTGCATCAGGTACGGCGTGACCGCGGCCGCGAACACCACGCTGTGCAGCCGGTCCTCGCCGTGCCGGGTGACGTAGCGGGCCACCTCACCGCCGCCCATGGAGAATCCGACCAGTGTGACGTCATGCAGGTCGAGTTCGGTCAGCACCCCGTCCAGGTCGTCGGCCAGCGTGTCGTAGCCGTATCCGGTCATCGGCTTGTCGCTCTGGCCGAACCCGCGGCGGTCGTAGCGCACGACCCGGTAGCCGGCCTCGGACAGCGCGGGCACCTGGTGCTCCCACGATTCGCCCGACAACGGCCAGCCGTGAATCAGCACCACCGGGCGGCCCGGGCCGCCGGTGTCGTCCACGTGCACCTTGGTCTTCTTCAGCAATCCCTTGTGGGCAACAACTTCCGCCATCGTTCCTCCTGGTCTGGGGTTACTCGTGTGGGGCTCGCTCGCCTACGGGTGCAGCAGGACCTTGGTCCAGCCGTCCTCGCGGTCGTCGAAGCGCTGATAGGCGTCGGCGGCCTGGTCGAGGCTCAGTTCGTGCGAGACGATCACGCTGGGCTGCAGCTTGCCCTGGTGGATCAGGTTGCGCAGGCCGCGGTTGTACTGCTTGACGTTGGCCTGGCCGGTGCCCATGGCCTGCCCCTTGAAGAAGAACGTGCCGAAGTCCATCGCGAACTGACCCTGCTTGGCCAGGTCGTCGCTGGCCGACGGGTCCTCGGGCACGAACACCCCGACCACGCCGATCCGGCCGGTCGGCCGCACCGCCTGGATCAGGCTGTTGATGGTCAGGCCGGGCCGCTCGTCACCCAGGTGGTCGTGCGCCTGGTAGCCGACGGCCTCCACGCCCTTGTCGGCGCCCTCGCCCCGGGTGGCGTCCAGCACCTGCTGCACGGCGTCGCCCGCCGAGTCGTCGATCGCGGTGGCACCCAGCTTGTCGACCAGCCGCAGCCGGTCCGGCTGGCGGTCCACGACCATGATCTGGTCCGCGCCGCGCACCTGGGCCGACATCGCGGCCATCAGGCCGACCGGCCCCGCCCCCCAGATGACCACCGAGTCACCGGTACCGACCTGAGCCAGTTCGGTCCCGTGGTACCCGGTGGGCAGGATGTCGGACAGCATCGTGTAGTCGGCCTGCTTCTCGCGGGCGTCGTCCGGCAGCACCAGCGCGTTCCAGTCGGCCCACGGCACGCGCAGCAACTCGGCCTGGCCACCGCTGTACGGGCCCATGGACGCATACCCGTAGGCCGCGCCCGCGTTGCCCGGGTTGGCCCGCAGGCAGAACCCGGTCAGCCCGGCCTCGCAGTTCTTGCAGGTGCCACAGCCGATGTTGAACGGCAGGCTGACCATGTCGCCGACCTTGAGCCGGCGCACCGCGTCACCGACCGCGATGACCTCGCCCATGTTCTCGTGCCCGAGAACCTTGCCCTCTTCGACGTCGGTGCGGCCCTCGTACATGTGCAGGTCGCTACCGCAGATGTTGGTGGTGGTGACGCGGATCAGCGCATCGTCGGGCCGCTCGATCCGGGCGTCCGGGACCTCATCGACGGACACTTGACGGGGGCCGTGATAAACCAGCGCTCGCATGCCGCTCCTCTCGTCCGTGGCTTGTCAGCTCAGTAGCTCATTCATCTGCCACTGCCCAGCCGGCGCGGTTTTCTGCTGGCGGACCCGACACGTTTGGTACCGTTTCCGCCATGCGGGTGGCGGTGCTGACGGTGGACGGCATGTTCGACTCCGGGCTGACCACGATGCTGGACATCCTGGCCACCGCGAACGCGCTGAGCGGGCAGGCCGGCCTGGCCGGGGCCCCGTTCGAGGTCACGGTGGCCGGGCGGGGGACCAGCGTGCGGACCGGCCACGGCTTGCGGCTGGCCACGGTGCCGTGGCCGGAACTGCGGAACGACCCGCCGGAGCTGGCCGTGATGCCCGCCATCGGGCTGCGCCCGCCCGCCGAGATCGTCGACTACGTGCGCGGCCACGACTTCCTGTCCGCGATCGGGATCCTGAGCCAGGCCGGCGTGGGCCTGGCCGCCGCCTGCAGCGGCACGTTCTTCCTGGCCGAGGCGGGTGTCCTGAACGGCCGGACCGCGACCACCAGCTGGTGGCTGAGCCCGGCGTTCCGCACCCGCTACCCGCGGGTGGACCTGGACGACTCCCGGGCCCTGGCCGTCGCGGGCAACGTCACCACCGCTGGCGCGGCCTTCGCCCACATCGACCTGGCCCTCTCGCTGGTGCAGCGGACCAGCCCGGCCCTGGCCGAGCTGGTCACCCGGTACCTGGTCATCGGCGACCGGCCCTCGCAAGCCGCGGTCGCGGTCCCGTCCCTGCTCGCGACCGGGGACCCCACCATCGCAGCCTTCGAAAAATATATTCGCGACCACCTGACCGGACCCGTGCAGATCGAGGACGCCGCCCGCACCCTCGGCGTCAGCGAGCGCACCCTGCAGCGGGCCACCCAGGCCACGCTGGGCATGTCCCCGATCCGGTTCGTGCAGGAGGTGCGGCTGGAACAGGCCACCGTCCTGCTCCGCACCACCACCCAGGCCCCGGCGGCCATCGCCACCGCCGTCGGTTACCAGGACGTCAGTACCCTGCGCACGCTGATCCGCCGCCGACGCCACACCACCCTGGCCGCGCTGCGCGGCTCGTAGCGGCCGGGCCGCGGTCGCGGCCCGGCCAGCCCGCCTCAGCCGTCGACGGTGGTGTCCCGGCCGACCGCGTCCCAGGTGTCCAGTTCGGCCTGCATGGTCTCCAGCCGGTGGCGGATCCGGTCGATGGCGTCGCCGCCCAGGACCAGCCGCAGCGGGGGATCGTCGGCGTTCATCGCGGTCAGGATGGCCTGCGCCGCCTTGGCCGGGTCCCCGGCCTGGCTGCCGCCCGCGGACCGCACGTACTGGCGGGTCGGCCCGACCGTCGCCGCGTACTCCGGGAGCTCCGCCGACAGGTAGGCGGAATTCTTCTCGAACAGGCCGGTGCGGAAGGCCCCTGGTTCCACGATCAGGAACCGGACCCCGAAGTCCACCTCGTCCACCAGTGACTGGGTCAGGCCCTCCAGCGCGAACTTGGTGGCGCAGTAGGCGTCGAAGCCCGGTCCGGTCACCTGCCCGCCCACGCTGGACAGCTGCACCACCCAGCCGCCGCCCTGGCGCCGCATGTGCGGCAGCACCGCCCTGGTCAGCGCGGCCGGGCCGAAGAGGTGCAGGTCGAACAGGCTGCGCAGCTCCGCGTCGGTGGTCTCCTCCAGCGCGCCGACCTGGGTCCGCCCGGCGTTGTTGACCAGCACGTCGATGCGGCCGAACCGGGCCGCCGCCTCGGCCACGGCCACGCGGCACCGGTCGGTGTCGGTGACATCGAGGGCCACCGGATGGACCCGGCCGGGGTGCGCGGCGACCAGGTCGTCCAGCCGCGCGGTCTGCCGGGCCGTGCCCACCACCGAGTCCCCGGCCGCGATCGCGGCCTCGGCCAGGGCCCGGCCGAACCCGGAACTGGCCCCGGTGATCAGCCAGACCCGGCCCGGGGCCGGCTCAGCCTGCTGGTCGGCGGTCATGACGCTCCTGACGAGGTGGGGGCACCGGGCAGCAGCCCGGCGATCTGGCACTGCCGGCGGGACAGCACCGCCAGCCGGGCGCTGCCCTGCACCGAGGACGACCGGCAGAACTGCCTGGCCTCGTTCCCGCAGTGGTGCAGGGTCCCGCCGCCCATGGTGCCGGGGATGGTCACGTTGACGCAGCCGTGGCCGGACTGGCTGTAGGAGTCGGGCGCGACCACCCCCCAGACGCCCAGCCCGATGAGCACGAGCAGCACCGTGCCGCCCGCGATCGCCATCACGAGCTTCTGGCGGCGGGTCAGCCGCCGGTCCAGGGGATTGGCTCGGCCGAACATCGCCTCATCCTAGAGCCATGGGACCATATTGATCATGACTGTACTGCCGCTGAGCCCCGACGAACTGCTGACCACCACCCGTTCCGTCCGCAAGCGCCTCGACCTGGACCGACCGGTCCCGCTGGAGCTGATCCGGGAATGCCTGGACCTGGCGCTGCAGGCCCCGAGCGGCAGCAACTCCCAGGGCTGGCACTGGCTGGTCATCACCGACCCCGGCACCAAGCAGGCCATCGGTGACCTCTACCGCCGGTCGACCGAGAAGTACCTGGAGATCCGGCGGCAGCAGATGGAGGCGCCCGGCGCCCCGGCCGCGGACTCCCCGGAGGCAAAGGCCATGCGCCGGATCCGGGAGAGCTCGGCCTACCTCGGCCAGCACATGGGCGACGTCCCGGTCCAGGTCATCGCCTGCATCGAGGTCCAGGGGGAGTGGAAGGCCGGGGCCAGCCAGACCGGCCTGTGGGGGTCACTGCTGCCCGCGGCCTGGAGCTACATGCTGGCCTGCCGGTCGCGTGAGCTGGGCACGGCCTGGACCACGCTGCACCTGGCCTACGAGAAGGAAGCCGCCGAGATCCTCGGCCTGCCCGACCACGTCCGGCAGGGCGTCCTGATCCCCACCGCCTACTACACCGGCGAAACGTTCCGCCCCGCGCCCCGGCGCCCCCTGGACGACGTGCTGCACCTCAATCACTGGTGAGGCGGCCGCGGATCCGCATGACCCGGAGCACCATCTCCATGGCGAACCGGGCGTCGGGGTCGCCGAACTGCTCACCCAGCGTGCGTTCCAGCTGCCGGATGCGGTACCGGACGGTCTGCGGGTGCACCTGCAGCCGGTCCGCGATCTCGGCCGCCGTACCCCGGGTCTCCAGCCAGGCACCGAAGGTCTCGGTCAGGCGTTCCTGCTGGCGCGGGGTCAAGCCTTCCAGGGCCCCGAGCTGCCGCCTGCTCACCTGATCGGCCAGCGCGTGGTCCGACATCAGCCACAGCGTGACCAGATGCTCCTCGCAGTGCACGATCTGGCCCGCTTCGATCGCCCCGGACTCGGCCAGGTCCAGCGCCTGCCGGGCCCAGCGCAGCGAGTCGGCCGCGTCCAGCAGCGGCACGGTCAGCCCGATCGCGGCCCGGCGGCCGTCCAGCCGGGCCCGCAGCGCCGCCTCCCGGCCCGGGCCCGCCTCGCCCGGGATCAGCATGTGCGGCTGGCTGTCGTCCAGGCTGGCCAGCACGTCCGCCTCGGCCGGTACCGGTGCCAGCCCGTCGGCCTCGTCTCCGGCTTCCACATCGTCCCCGGCCGGTGCGGCCTGTACCGCGACCGCGGTGACCAGTTCCGGCAGCGGCCAGTTGGCGTCCTCGGCCACGTCGACCAGCGCCCGGTGCGGCACCGGCTGGTCCCGGTCCAGAATGAGCTGGAGCAACCGGCGCCGGGCCGCCTGCTGCTCCTCGGCCGAGGCCGCTCGCAGCTCCCGGTAGCCCTGCACGGACAGCTCGGCCAGCTCGTCCATGTAGCCGAACACCGCGCCGGCCAGCAGGGACATGACCGCGGCGTCCAGCTCGGCCTCGCGGCCGACCTCCATGGCCCGCTGCCAGGCCACCTGGGAGCCGACCCGGTAGGCGGCCTGCAGCGAGTCCAGGCTCCGGCCCTCTTCGGCCTGGTGCCGGCCCAGCATGCGGGCCACCTCGTCCCGGTGGCCCAGGGGCGCGCCCGGGTCCGCGATGCGGTCCACGAACGACGTCAGCGCCTGCTCCACGCCGGTCCGCATGATCTGCCCGTACGGGCCGTCGATGGGGCGGGCGAACTCCGGGATCTTGTCCCGGATGGCCAGGATGATCGCCTCAGCCAGACTGGGCAGGTGCGGCCGGAAGATCGCGGCCAGCCCGGGCGGCAGCGCGTCGGGCCGCTCCTCGGCCCAGCTCGGCTCGGTGGTCCGCGTCATGGTTGAGGCTCCGTCCCCCGCCGGTCCGTCCCGGACGGCGGACGGCCGGGCGGCGTGCGCCCGGCCGGCCGACCTGGCGCAAGACCGACGTTAGACCCGGCACCGAGGCGGTGCAGGGCCGTCACGGTACTTTCTTGTCACACAACGGGCATAAGGTCCTACTCAAGGTGACCAAAGGCCTGAGCCTGGCCGGGCTGAGGTGCGCCGACGCGATCACTCACTCGGTGACAAAAACACCAAGCGTAACTGTGCTACCCGTGCTAAAAACCCGCCCCTAAAAGCGCGCCGCTAGAATTACCGGAGTTCAGGTTGCGGCCGTAGTTACGCAGGAGTAGCGTACCGAGTCATCGCGTGAATCTGGTTTAATAAATAGGCAACTGCAAAGCATTGCGGTACGATAGAGTAAGACCAGGTACGGCTTCAACAAGGGCTCGTGCCTCCGGGATTTTCCCGGTGCTAGCCGGTAATATAGTTTGCAGAGCAGCGAAGGCGCCCGCCATCGCGGCAGTCAGGTCACGCCTGGCTGCGGATCGTCTGGCTTCCCCCCCCAGCCGGACGATCCGCAGCCCGACGTGCTCGTGACCTTCGGGCAGGCGCCTTCCGGCGGTGGGTGACCGCGCCCGCCCCGCTCATCCCTTGATGCCCGCCGGATTATCCGGCGGGCATTCTTGGTGTCTGGGCTCGGTTTCACGGCAAACACGCAGGTCAGAGTGCTGTTTTACGGCCGGGGCCCGGCTTGGCGACCGGCCCAGGCCGACGGGCTCCCCGTCGCGGCTGGTCAGTCCGGTCGCATCGGGCCGGTAGGTCTCCCGGCCGAACCCGCCGGGGCCGGCCAGTTGCGCCGGCCGCAGCTTCGGGGCCCGGCCCGCTTCCCACTGCTTAAGGCAAGTTCGCGTAGTGAAATTGCAGCGAGTTTAAATCGACTAACGCACAGTCAGCCCGAATAAATGAATTCCAGTCCAAAATCAGCCCGGGTTAAAGCATGGCGGTCTCCCGCCGCAGACGGCCAAGGCGCGACCGGTGGGACGTTCACCCTCGCCCGGCCTCAGCCGTCCTCGCCCGGCCCGGGACGGGCGGCGGCGGGCGGGTGCGGCCGGCGGCGGGCCAGGGCGCGGTGACGGGCCGGGCGCGGTGACGGGCCGGGCCGGGTGGCGCCACGGCCGGCCCGGTGCCGCCGCCCGCCGCTTCAGCGTGCGGCCCGGCCGGCCCCGGGCGGACGAGGCCCGGCGTCAGGGTGCCCGACCTCATTCCCGCCCATTGACGCCAGACCGTCCGGCCCGGCATCACGCCGGCACCAACCCTGGCGGCCCGCCTCCCCGGTCCCGGTAACTGCGCAAAAGGCCAGTTCAAGACGATGTTTCTGGTGAAACCGACGGCCTCGGCAGCCCGCTACCGAGGCCGTCTCGTCGAGTTCGCGACCGGCCGCCGCCCGGTCGGCAGCGCCCCGCGCCCTTCCCCGGCAGCCCTCCGCCGGCCTCCGCTGGGCGCCCTGCTCGCCGATCCTGAGCACGCGCTCGGGACGGTCATGCTCCCCAAGCGGGCTCCCCGCTCGCGCTTCCACCCGGGCCTCCGGTCGGCCCGTCTCGGGCCCGCCTGCCCATCCCGGGGTGACCCGCCGCCTTCGGGGCCCGCCACCGTCTCGCTCACCGCGACGATCATGTACGCCCCGGCCGGCCGGGGGCGCTCGGCGGGGGATTCGTGTCGTTCCGGGCCGCTCGCCCAGTTTGGCCGCGACGGCCGCCACCCGGCCCGATTCGCGCCCGCCACTCGCTTACATTCCGCTGCTTGCTGCCGTTACTTTTTGTTCCGGCTCCCGCGCGTCACGCCAACAACACGGGCAGTTTCTTGCCACCGGGAACTATCCAGTTTTACCGGGCTCAGAGGTGATCACTAGACAACGAAAGACAACGCGTCCCGTCCCAGTGATCATCCGCTGCCCCGTGCGTAAGCAATCCCACAGCATCTCGAACAGGGAAAACGTATCTGTGAATCACGAAAACGGAGTTGTTAAGTTGCGGCCTTAATGGCTCGGAAGCCCAGGACGGTCGTTAGGAAAACACCCACTACCAGCCAGATCCATCATTTGCTGCCCTTAGCCGCCGTTTCCTGGCTCGTTGAACCCATCCGTCACCACAGTCCCAGTCTCATCTGCCCCCCAGCCCGAGTCCCATCTGTCCTCGGCCCGCCCGGCTCAGCGGCCTCACCCCCGCGTGATCTGATGGAGACCAGGCGGCGAAGGGTGGTGCCATGACTTCAAGCGCAGCGACCGGACTGGACGCCGGGCGGCAGCAGGCCGCCGCGGCGGCCGACGATCAATTCGGGATGGACCTGTACCAGCGGCTGGGTACCTCCCAGCCGAACCTGGTGTTCTCGCCGGCCAGTATCGCCGCGGCGCTGCAGCTGGCGCTGGTGGGAGCGCGGGGGAGGACCGCGACCCAGCTGGCCGCCGCGCTGCGGCTTAACCGCGCCGACCCGGCCAGCGACGCCGCCCCGGCCACCCGCGACGCTGACCCGGCCACCAGGGCCCGGGACGGGTTGCTGCTGCTGTCCGCGGCCGTCGACGCCGGCCCGACCGCGAACCCCGGGGCCAGCCCCGAAAAGGCCCTGATCCTGCGGGCGCCCAGCTCCCTGTGGGTGCAGTCCGGCCTGCCGCTGGAGCCCGGCTTCACCCAGCCCCTCCAGGACGTGGCCGCGGCCGTGGTCCGTGCCGCCGACTTCCGGGGCGCCCCGCAGCAGGCCCGGTCGGCCATCAACGAGCTGATCTCGGAGCAGACCGCGGGCAAGATCACCAACCTGCTGGGCCGGGACGCGGTCACCGCCAGCACGCGGCTGGTGCTGGCCAACGCGGTCTACCTCAAGGCGCCCTGGGCCTTCCCGTTCACGGCCAGCGCCACCCAGAACGCCCCCTTCTATCCCGAACCCGCCTCCGGGGCCGACACCATCACCGTGCCGATGATGCACCGGACCGCCGACCTGCCCTACCGGCGCGGTGACGGCTACCAGGCGGTCCTGCTGCCGTACCAGAACAGCTCGCTGGCCATGGCCATCGTGCTGCCCGACGGCCCGCTGGCCCAGCTGACCGCCCACCTGACCGCCCAGCTGGGCGATGACCACGGACTGAGCCCCCTGCTGGCCGGGGCCGAGCGGCAGAGCGTGGCCCTGGCCCTGCCGAAGTTCCGCCAGCGCACCAGCGCCGGCCTGATCCCGGCCCTCCGCGATCTGGGCGTCGAGGACGCCTTCACCGACCGCGCCGACTTCACCGGCATCACCACCGCCGAGCAGCTGCTGATCAGCGCGGTCGTCCACCAGGCCTACATCGACGTGGACGAGCAGGGCACCGAGGCGGCCGCGGCCACCGCGATCACCATGCGCCCGATGGCGCTGCGACGCGGGCCGGAGCCGATCCCGCTGACCGTGGACCGGCCGTTCCTGTTCGCGATCTTCGACACCGCGACCGGCCTGCCGCTGTTCCTGGGCCAGGTCACCCGGCCCAGCACGGAATCGAGCTGACAGAAAACGGCGTGACGGGCGGCCGCCGCGCGCAGGACCATGGCCGGGTGAACCATGCCGACTGGCGGACCACGGCCGACGCCGGGCAGTTCCTGGCCGAGGCGGGCCCCGCCCTGCAGGCCGACCCGGTCGAGAACACCCTGCTGCTGACCATCGCCGCCGCCACCAGAGCGCCGAGAGCGCCGCCCCCAGAGCGCCGGGCCCGGGTCCGCGTCGGCCCGCGCCCCGCTGTTCGGCTGGCAGCCCGGGGGCGGCACCTTCGTGCACAGCCCGGGCTGGCCGCTGGTGCTCGGCCTCATGACGGAGCTGGCCGCCGCCGACCTGGCCACCACCCTCCAGCACCAGGGCCGATCGGTCGCGGGCGTCAATGGCCCGCCCGTGACCGCGCAGGCGTTCGCCGCCCAGTGGCAGCGCACCCGGCGCACCCAGCCAACCCGGCCCACCCAGCGTGGCCCAGGTGCCAGCCGCCTGTTCCAGCGCCAGCGCCTGTTCCGGCTGGCCGGGCTGACCCCACCGCCACCACCCCCGGGCCGGGCCCGGGTGGCCACCGCGGGCGACCGTGAGCTGCTGGTCGAGTGGACCAACGCGTTCCACCGCGAAGCCAACGAAAGTGGCCGCCCCGACAGCGGGCCTGTCGTCGACAGCCGCCTGGCCTTCGGCGGCCAGTGGCTGTGGGAGAGCGAGACCGGCGAGCCCGTGGCCACCGCCGCCCGGACCCCGGTCGTCGGCGGCATGGCCCGGGTCGCCCCGGTCTACACCCCACCCGAACGTCGCGGTCAGGGCTACGGCGGCGCGGTCACCGTGGCCGTCAGCCAGGCGGCCCAGGAGTCCGGCGCGCGCGAGGTGGTGCTGTTCACCGACCTGGCCAACCCGACCAGCAACGCGCTCTACCAGCGGCTCGGTTACCGCCCGGTCTCCGACCGGCACGTGCTCCTGTTCAGCGCTCGCTGAGGCACTCCCGTCTGCTCACCCGTGTCACCTGGGGAGGAAGTGGCGGCTGTCATGTTCATGGTGCTTCTTGGCGGGAATGAGTGGTTAGCCGCCGAGACCGAGAGCAAGGGAGCTTTGGCATGGCAGAACCCGCCCGGGGCACCGGCAACAGCGTGCTGAGCGCGCTGGACGGTCAGAAATCCACCGCTTTCCTGTTCCGGCTGACGCTGCTGGCCACGCTGGGCGGGTTCCTGTTCGGCTATGACACCTCCAACATCGGTTCGGCCCTGAACTTCGTGCCCTACAACCTGAAAGGCCTGGCCGAGGGCTACCTGGTGTCGGGTGCCTCGCTGGGCGCGGCGGCCGGCGCGATCCTGGCCGGACCCCTGGCCGACCGGTACGGCCGCAAGATCCTGCTCATCGTGGACGCGGGCATCTACGCGGTGGGCTCGATCCTGTCCGCGGTAACGCCCGACGCCGCCGTGCTGCTGATCGCGCGCACGCTGATCGGCCTGGCCATCGGGGCCGACTCGGCCATCGCCACCGCCTACATCGCCGAGTACGCCCCCAAGGACCGGCGCGGCTCGCTGTCCCTGCTGCAGCAGTGGATGATCACGGTCGGCATCCTGGTCGCCTACCTCATCGCCATCCTCATCTTCGGGGTCTGGCCCAATTCCGCCGCCTCGGTCGGCTGGCGGCTGATCCTCGGCCTGGGCGCGGTGCCCGCCCTGCTCGGCCTGGCCCTGCGCACCTCGATGCCGGAGTCGCCGCGCTGGCTGCTGCGGCACGGCAAGTACGATCAGCTCCGCCACGCCCTGGGCATCCTCGGGGTCAAGGACGTCAGCGACGAGGACATCCAGGCCGCCGCCCGGACCATCGAGAGCATCGAGGGCGGCCAGAGCAAGGAGCAGCGCCGCCGGAACTGGACCCCGGGTGTGCGGCGGGCTCTGGTCGTGGTCTGCGTGTTCTTCACCTTCCAGCAGATCACCGGCATCAACGTGCCGCTCTACTACGGGCCGCACCTGCTCGGGCCGATCTTCTCCGGCCCGCACGCCACCCTGGTCAAGAGCACCCTGGCCGGCGTGGAAGTGACCGCGATCATGACCGCCGTCAACGTCGCCTCGACCTACCTCGGGTTCCGCTGGATCGACAAGTTCGGGCGGCGGAAACTCTCCATCGGCGGCTACACCGGCATGATCGTGTTCGCGCTGATCGCGGCGGCGGGCCTGGCCTTCACGTCCGGCACGTTCCGGCTCGTGGTCATCATGGTCGGCCTGGACTTCTTCATCGCCTCGTTCGCGATCGGCGTCGGCGGCACCGGCTGGACCCTGCAGGGCGAGGTGTTCCCCACCGCGGTGCGCGGCCAGGCGGCCGCCTTCGCCGCGATGATCGACTGGCTGGCCAACTTCTTGATCATTGAGGTCTTCCCGGTCAGTCAGAACGCGATCAGCCTGGGCGGCGTGCTGGTGGTCTTCGCCGGCCTGGCTGCCCTGGCCATCGTGTTCATCTGGAAGTTCCTGCCCGAGACCAAGGGGCTGGCGGTCGAGGACATCATCCAGCTGTTCGACAAGCAGGCCAAGCAGGGCCCGCTGGGCGGGGCCGGGCCGGCCCCCAGCCCCGCCACCAGCAGCTAGAGTCTTCCGCGAGAACCCCAAGAACGAAGAGGCCGGCGCCCCCCGAGCAGCGCCGGCCTCTTCTCTTGCCCGCGGGCTCACCAGCCCGGAGGCGGCCTCATCCGCCGACGGTGACGGTCACCCCCGCTTCCCGGGTGTCCGACCCGCCCAGCCACGCCGTGGCGTGCACGACCTGATCGCTGCTGGGCGCGTACGACGGCGGCGTCACCGTGAACGTGGCCGACGGCGCCTGCCCCGGCCACACCACACCGAACGTCGCCGACGCCGGCCGGGCCGTCCAGCCCTGCGGCAGCTGCAGCGCGAGCCGCACGCCGAACAGGGTCTGGGTCCCGGCCGCGGTCAGCGTGGCCTTGACCGTGAACGGCTTCCCGGCCGTCACCGTGCTGGGTGCGCTGACCGACACCTGGCGGGCGCCCGGCGTCGCCGGGACCAGGAATCCGCCGCGCAGCGGCAGGTTGGCCAGGGCCGCCGAGTCGCCCACGTACACCTGGTAGACGCCCGCCGACTGGCTCCAGCCGCCGCCGGTGGCCGACGGCCCCCGGCGCCGAGGTGTCGAACCACTGCAGGTCGGACGGCTTCAGCGTGAACCTGACCCGCTCGGACTGCCCCGGGGCCAGGTTGACCCGCTGGAAGCCCTTGAGCTGCCGCGGCGGCTCACCGGCCGACGCCGGGTCGGTGACGTAGAGCTGGGCCACGTCGGTGCCGGACCGGTGGCCGGTGTTGGTCACGGTCGCGGTCACCTGGACGTCCTGGGTGCCGCTGGCCACCGGGGTGACCCGCAGGTTGCTGTACCGGTAGGAGGTGTAGGACAGGCCGTACCCGAATGGGAACAGCGGCTGGATGCCCTTGGCGTTGTACCAGCGGTAGCCCACGTCCAGGCCCTCGGAGTACTGGACCGTGGTGCCGTCCCCCGGGAACTGGGCCGTGGTCGAGGCCGGAACCTGGGCCAGGCTGACCGGGAACGTGACCGGCAGGTGACCGCTGGGGTCGGTCCGCCCGAACAGCACGCTGGCCAGGGCCGTGCCGCTGTTCTGGCCTGGGTACCAGGCGTCGACCACGCCGGCCACCTGGTTCAGCCACGGCATGGCCACCGGGGCGCCCGCGTTGATGACCACCACGGTGTGCGGGTTGGCCGCCGCCACCGCCGCGATCAGCTCGTCCTGGGCGGACGGCAGGTTGAGGCTGAGCCGGTCGGTGGCTTCGGACTCGGTGTCGTCCGAGACCACCACCACCGCGGTCTTGGCCGTCTTGGCCGCGGCCGCGGCGGCCGAGATTCCCGGCGCCAGCGCCGACGGGGTGGCCCAGGTCAGCGCGTCCGAGTCGCCGGAGATACCGAGGGTGTAGGTCTGGCCCGCGGTGAGGTTCACCGCCACCGAGTAGGTGTGCACCGGCGGTGTGCTCGGGTCGTCCAGGAGCTGCTTGCCGTTGAGGGTCAGGTACGTGGGGGTGTAGCACCCGCAGTCATTGGTGATCGCGAGCACGTAGGTACCGGTCTCCGGGGCGGTCAGCGTCCCGGTGTAGCTGCCGCCGAACGGGGTCGCCGCGTAGGCCGGGGACAGGTTCGCGGCCGGAATGGCCGGCAGCGAGGTGTCGGTCGGCAGCCCCTGGGTGTAGCTGACCGAGGTCCCCGCGCCCGCCGCGGCCTGCAGGCCCGCCAGCGGGCTGACCGTGGCCGACGGGAGCACGGCCGCGCTGCCGCCACCGCCGTAGGTCACCTGGGCCGAGGCGGCCGGGCCGATCACGGCCACGTTCCCGCCGTGGCTGGCCGCCAGCGGCAGCACCGAGCCGGAGTTCTTCAGCAGCGTGGTGCCGGTCTCGGCCACGTCGGTGCCCACCGCCTGGTGGGCCGGGGTGGTCACCGGGGTGGACGTGGTGCCGGTCAGCGGCTTGGCGATCAGGTTGAAGCGGAACATCTCGGTCAGGATCCGCTGCACCATCGTGTTCAGCACTGACCGGGGGATGGTGCCGTTCTGCACCGCGGTCTCCAGCGTGGTGCCGAAGTAGTCGCTGAACGGCTGCTCCTGGTCGGTGCCGTCCACCGCGCCGTCGACGTTGTGCAGCGCGCCGTAGTCCGAGGTCACGAAGCCGGGGAAGTTCCAGGCGTCGCGCAGCATGGTGGTTTCGAGGAACTTGTTGTTGCAGGCGAAGTCACCGTTGATCATCGCGTACGAGCACATCACCGAGGCCGCCTTGGCCTGCTGGACCGCGGCCTGGAAGGCCGGCAGGTAGATCTCCTGCAGTGTCCGGTTGTCGATGATCACGTTGTCCTGGGGGGTGTTGCGGTAGGTCTCCTGGTTGTAGACGGCGTAGTGCTTGACCTGGTCCAGCTCACCCTGGCTCTGCACGCCGTCGATCTCGCTGACCGCCAGCGACTGGTTCAGGTACGGGTCCTCGGTGTAGGTCTCGAACGACCGGCCCCAGCGTGGGTCCCGGTCGATGTTGACGGTCGGCCCCAGGTTGACCGCGGCCCCCTTGCCGACCTCCTCGTTGCCCACGACCTTCCCGTACTGGCTGGCCAGCGGCGGGTCGAACGTCGCGGCCAGGGCCACTCCGGCCGGCAACTCGGTCACGTTGGTCAGGCCGTCGGCCACACCGTTCGGCCCGTCCTCCTCGCCCAGTTGCGGGATGCACAGGGACGGGATGCCGGGCACGTAGAACACGTACGGATTGGTCGTCCCGTGCCCCTCGACCATGGTGATCTCGTCGGGAATGGTCATCTGGGCCATGACCTGGGCCACGCGCTGGGAGATTGGCGCGTGCGAGGTCACCCACGGGCAGGACGCCGACGCCGCGGCCGCCGTCCGGGTCCCGCTCTGCGCGGCGGCTGGACTGCGGGCCGCCGCCCCGGCCGGGACCGCGATCAGCGCGGCCGCACCCGCGGCGGCCAGCACCGCCAGGGACCGGGACCCGACGCGATGTCGCGTCCGGAAGGAGTGAGGATCTGCTGCAGGGGACATACCGTTGCCTCCGACACGTTCCACCGTTGGACCGATCAGCCGTAATGGGGCCTTACCGTCGGTATGGGAATATCAACAAGCTAACACTCGATTCACCAGCGATGAAGCCTTGACCTGCGCAGAATCCCTCAGCTGGCCGTGAATAATCCGTAAATGCAACATCCGGACCCGACAACGTTGACATTTTCGAAAAGTCATCACCAGCCCGGTGGGAGGCGCCCCGCGCCCGCTGCGGACCAATTAGGCTCCTGATCCGCGCCATCCTCCAGCCAGAAAGCGAACTCACGTGACCACAGTCACCCAGCGGATCGCCGCCGAGCTCAACGTCCGCGAGAGCCAGGTCGTGGCCGCGGTGGACCTGCTCGACGGCGGGGCCACGGTCCCGTTCATCGCCCGCTACCGCAAGGAAGTCACCGGCACGCTGGACGACGAGCAGCTGCGCACGCTGGAGGAACGGCTCCGCTACCTCCGTGAGCTGGACGAACGGCGGGCCGCGATCCTGGAATCGATCAGCGCCCAGGGCAAGCTGGACAGTGCTCTGGAAGAGCGGATCATGGCCGCGGACTCCAAGGCCCGGCTGGAAGACATCTACCTGCCCTACAAGCCCAAGCGGCGCACCAAGGCCCAGATCGCCCGCGAGGCCGGGCTGGAGCCCCTGGCCGACCTGCTGCTGGGCGACCCGAGCCAGGACCCGGCGCAGGCCGCCGCGGCCTACGTCGACGCCGAGCGCGGCGTGGCCGACCCGGCCGCCGCCCTGGACGGGGCGCGCGCCATCCTGGTCGAGCGGTTCGCCGAGGACGCCGACCTCATCGGTGAGCTGCGGGAACGAATGTGGTCGGCGGGCACGCTGGTGGCCCGGGTGCGCGCGGGCCAAGAAGAGGACGGGGCCAAGTTCTCCGACTACTTCGAGTTCGCCGAGCCGTTCACCCGGCTGCCGTCGCACCGCATCCTGGCCATGTTCCGCGGCGAGAAGGAAGAGTTCCTCGACCTGACCATGGACTCCGGCACCGACGAGTCCGTGGACGGCCCGACGCTCTACGAGGAGGCCATCGCCCGCCGGTTCGGGATCACCCGCCAGGGGCGGCCGGCCGACCCCTGGCTGGCCGAGACCGTGCGCTGGGCCTGGCGGACCCGGATCCTGGTCCACCTGGGCGTCGACCTGCGCATGCGGCTGTGGCAGCACGCCGAGGACGAGGCGGTCCGGGTGTTCGCGGCCAACCTGCGCGACCTGCTGCTGGCCGCCCCGGCCGGGGCCCGGCCGACCATGGGCCTGGACCCGGGCTTCCGCACCGGGGTCAAGGTGGCCGTGGTCGACGGCACCGGCAAGTCGGTGGCCACCGAGACCATCTACCCGCACGAGCCGCGGCGGCGCTGGGACGAGTCCATTGCGGTCCTGGCCCGGCTGGCCGCGGCCCATGGCGTGGAGCTGATCGCGATCGGCAACGGCACCGCCTCCCGGGAGACCGACCGGCTGGCCGCCGACCTGATCACGGCCCATCCCGAGCTGAACCTGACCAAGGTCGTGGTGTCCGAGGCCGGCGCCTCGGTCTACTCGGCGTCGGCCTTTGCCTCCCGCGAGCTGCCCGGCATGGACGTGTCGCTGCGCGGTGCGGTCTCGATCGCCCGCCGTCTCCAGGATCCGCTGGCCGAGCTGGTCAAGATCGACCCCAAGTCGATCGGGGTCGGCCAGTATCAGCACGACATCGCCGAGGGCAAGCTGTCCCGCTCGCTGGACGCGGTGGTGGAAGACTGCGTGAACGCGGTCGGGGTCGACGTGAACACCGCGTCCGCGCCGCTGCTGGCCCGGGTGTCCGGGATCAGTTCCGGGCTGGCCGACGGGATCGTGGCCCACCGGGACAGCACCGGGCCGTTCCGCAGCCGCCAGCAGCTCACCACCGTGCCCCGGCTCGGTCCCAAGGCGTTCGAGCAGTCGGCCGGGTTCCTGCGCATCACCGGCGGCGACGACCCGCTCGATGCCTCCAGCGTGCACCCCGAGGCCTACCCGGTGGTGCGCCGCATCCTGACCGCGGCCGACACGCCGCTGCCCGGGCTGATCGGCAACACCGCGCTGCTGCACACGCTGAAGCCGGCCACCTTCGCCGACGACCAGTTCGGCGTGCCGACCGTGACCGACATCCTGCGCGAGCTGGAGAAGCCGGGCCGGGACCCGCGGCCGGCCTTCCGGACCGCGGCCTTCGCCGAGGGCGTGGAGACGCTGGCCGACCTGACCCCGGGCCTGATCCTGGAGGGCACGGTCACCAACGTGGCCGCGTTCGGCGCGTTCGTCGACATCGGCGTGCACCAGGATGGCCTGGTCCACGTCTCGGCCATGTCGCGCACCTTCGTGTCCGACCCGCGCGAGGTGGCCAAGCCGGGCGACGTGGTCCGGGTCAAGGTGCTGAGCGTCGACATCCCGCGTCAGCGGATCTCGCTGACCATGCGTCTCGACGAGGAGGCCGAGAGCGGACGGCCTGGCCCGCGAAATTCAAATAATCAATCATCGAAGGCTGGTTCACCGGGTTCCCCGGACCGTGACGGGTCCCGGGGCGCCCGGCCTGGGGAGGGTCGCGGTCCCCAGCCCCGGGATGGCCGCGGGGGCCAGCCCCGTGACGGCCGGGGCAACCAGGCTCGCGGCAATCAGCCGGGGGGTGGCCAGCCGCGCGATGGCCGCCGCGGTGGGGCTGCCCCGCCCGCCAACAGCGCCATGGCCGACGCCTTGCGCCGGGCCGGCCTGTCCGGCGGTGACGGCGCCGCCGACCGCAACCAGCGCCGCCGTCCGCGGTAACCGCTGGTTTCCGGCTAATCGCAGACCGCTATCGGTGTAACGCTTCCGCGGGCTAAGGTTCTGCAATGAGTGTGATGGGGCCGAAGCAACCGGCGGACAAGCCGATCGGAGTCTTTCTGCTGGACGATCACGAGATCGTCCGGCTCGGGGTGCGTGAGCTGCTGGAGGCGCAACCCGACATCCGGGTCGTGGGGGAGGCGGGCACCGCGGCCGCCGCGCTGGCCCGGATCCCGGCCCTGCGGCCCGACGTGGCCGTGCTCGACGTGCGGCTGCCGGACGGCGACGGGGTCACCGTCTGCCGCGAGATCAGGTCCAAGATGCCGCAGGTCGCGTGCTTGATGCTGACCTCCTTCGGCGACGACGAAGCCCTGTTCAACGCGGTCATGGCCGGCGCCGCGGGCTACGTGCTGAAGCAGATCAGGGGCACCGACCTGGTCGGCGCGGTGCGGACGGTGGCCTCCGGCCAGTCCATGCTGGACGCGGGCGCGGCCAGCAAGCTGATGGCCCGGCTGCGGGACAGCTCGCGCAAGCAGGACCCGCTCGAGGGCCTGACCGGGCAGGAACGCCGCATCCTGGAGCTGATCGGCAACGGCCTGACCAACCGCCAGATCGGCGAGCAGCTGTTCCTGGCCGAGAAGACCGTGAAAAACTATGTGTCCGCCCTGTTCGCCAAGCTGGGCATGGAGCGCCGCACCCAGGCCGCCGCGTACGCCGCCCGCGTCTTCGGCGAAACCCGCGACCGCGCCCCCGAGTAGACCCACCCCCTCCAGCTTCCCCGGCCGGGCCACCCCGGCTTCCGCTCGGTCTCCCGCCCCACCCGCCCAAGCCTCCCCGCCTCCCCTTGGGCCGGGCGTCCCCGCCCCCGCCTCGGGGCAGCCTCCGGGACCGGTTCCGGGGTGCGGCGGGCTGGGCTGGCTTAGTCTCGGCTGGTGCCCCGCTTCCTCTATCTGATCCGGCACGGTGACGCCTCCCCACACGACGGGCCACTTAGCGCGACCGGGCGGGAACAGGCCCGGCTGGTGGCCCAGCGGCTGCGGCCGGTACCGCTCACGGCCATCTGCCGCGGCCCGCTGCCCCGGGCCGCGCAGACCGCGGCCATCATCGCCGACGGCTTCCCCGGGGTCGCGGTGACCGCCTCCGAGCTGGCCGGTGACTACATCCCGCCCGACGATGGCCCCGGCGGTGGCCCGGACCTGCCGGCCCGCTTCGCGGCCTTCGTGGCCAGCTACACTCCGGCCGAGCGCGCCCAGGGCCGGGAACTGGCCCCGGCCGCCCGCGATCGCTTCTTCCAGCCCGGGCCGCCGGCGCCGACACCCACGAGCTGGTGGTGACCCACAACTTCCTGATCGGCTGGCTGGTCAGCCAGGCGCTGGCCGCGCCCGCCTGGCGCTGGCTCGGGCTGAACCAGATGAATGCCGCCCTGACCGTGATCGTCTGCGCCGAAGGTGAGCCGCCCCGCCTGATCAGCTTCAACGACGCCGCCCACCTGCCGGCCGAGCTGCGCTGGACCGGCTTCCCGCCCGCGGCCACGCCACCCTCGGCCTGATAACAGCAAGAAGCGCCGCGGCGCCAGTCAGCCCCCGTCCAGGGCCCAGCCCGGCCAGGGCCGGGCCAGGTCTCAGGGCAGGCCGCGGGGGACCCGCCACACCAGGGCGGTGCCGTGGCCGGCGGGGCCGTCGGCCGGGCCCAGCTCCAGCAGGCCGTTCAGGCTGCCCGCCCGCTGGGCCAGGTTGCGCAGGCCGCTGCGGTGCACGCCGTCCGGGATCCCGACGCCGTCGTCGGTGACCCGCAGGACCAGCTGGTCGGGCGGGTCCACCGCCACGCTGACCTCGACCCGGGTCGCCTGGGCGTGCCGGGCCGTGTTGGAAAGCGCCTCGCGCAGCGCGGTCAGCAGGTAGTCGGCCGCGTCCCCGCCGATCGTGCCGTCCAGGCCCTGGCCGAGCCGCAGCGACGGGGAGAAGCCGAGCATGACCGCCATCTCGTCCACGATGGCCACGATCTCCGACCGCAGGCTGACCGCCGGGTTCTCGGCCCGCGACTGCAACGCGAAGATCGTGGCCCGGATGTCCTTGATCGTCTCGTCCATGGCGTCGACCGCGTTGCGGACCCGGCTGGCCACCTCGGGGGCGGTGATCATCGGCACCGAGCCCTCCAGCGACATGCCGGTGGCGTACAGCCGCTGGATGACCAGGTCGTGCAGGTCCCGGGCGA
Source organism: uncultured Actinomycetes bacterium (assembly GCA_963828445.1). Lineage (GTDB taxonomy): Bacteria > Actinomycetota > Actinomycetes > Streptosporangiales > Streptosporangiaceae > Bog-532. The sequence continues at coordinate 1,062,656 of CAWHFP010000001.1, read as the reverse complement.
TCCGCTCGCGGTCTTCGTACAGGGACAGCCGCTCGGCGTCCCGCCGCCGGGCGGCCAGCTCCAGCGCCACCCCGGCCTGGGCCGCGAACGAGGCGATCAGGTCGAACGCGGCCGGGGTCAGCGGCGCGCTGCCGCGCCGGCGGCCCACGCTCAGCACGCCGCGGACGTTGCCCGGCACGCCCAGCGGGAACACCGTCATCGGGCCCACGTGCTCCAGCGCGGCGCGGGTCGCCTGCGCGGCCCGCGGATCCGCGGTGTAGTCCGGCACCATCAGCGGCTGCCCGGTCGTCAGCACCTGACCGGACAGTGACCGGTCCGGGGGCAGCATCAGCCCGCGTATCTCGGCCGCGCCCTCGCCCTCCGCGGAGACGATGTTGACCCGGCGCCCATCGTCCTCGGGGATGCCCACGAACACCACGTCCGCGCCGGTCAGCTCGTGGACCTTGGTGGTGACCGCGGTCAGCACGTGCCGCGGTTCGGTCCCGGACAGCAGGCTGATCGTGACCTCACCGCTGGCCCGCAGCCAGCGGTGCTGGCGCTGGGCCTCGTCGTACAGCCGGGCGTTCTCGATGGCCACGCCCGCCGCCGCGGCCAGCGCGTTCAGCACCGCCCGGTCGTCGGCGGTGAACTGGCCGCCGCCGCGCTTCTCGGTCAGGAACAGGTTGCCGAACACCTGCTCGCCGACCTGGACCGGCACGCCCAGGAAGCTGCCGGTGGGCGGGCTGCCGTCCACGGTGCCGGCCGGGTCCGGGCGCGCCCCGGACTCCAGCAGCCGCTCCTCATCACCGGCCAGGGCCAGCGCCCCGTAACAGGCGTCGACCAGGCCGACGGCCGCGGCCACGATCCGGGTCAGCGTGGTCTCCAGGTCCAGCCCGGACCCCACCGTGAGCACCGCCTCCAGCAGGCCGTGCAGCCGGTCCTGGGTGGCTTGCACCGCGGGCAGGCGCGACTGGAGCTCGGCCAGCAGGTCGCCCAGCTGCCGCGGTGGTGACACTCCGGGCGTCCCCGTTCCCCTGTCCACCGCCAAACGTTAACGCTCCGCCTACGCCATCGGCCAGTTATCTTTCGCAACTGTGGGTAAAGGAGGAGCAGGGGCTGGTGACGACGGCGAAGGCTGGCTGGCGATGCGCAGGTGGGCAAGAGCGTCGGCGCCCCGCAGCAGGCGGGGCCCGCGGGTGACGTGGTGGCGACGGGTGCTGAACGGGCTGCGGCCCGATCACAACCCGCTGCGGCGGCCGGTGGACCGGCTCGAATCGATGCTGACCCTGAGCCTGATCATCGTGTTCCTGGTGGCCACCCCGCTGCTCGCTCTCGGGGTCGGCCACTGGGCCTGGCAGGACGCCGCGGCCACGGCCCGGACTGAGCAGGCCGCCTGGCACAAGGCCAGCGCCGTGGTCCTGCAGGGGGTGCCCGCGCCCAGGAACGACCCGTACGGGGCCATCTACCTGGCCCAGATCCCGGTCCGCTGGACCGCCGCGAACGGGACCGCGCACACCGGCAAGGTCACGGCCGAGACCGGGCTCCGCACCGGGGCCCACGTCACCGTCTGGACCGGCGCCGACGGCCAGCTGACGGGGCCGCCACTGGGGCGTTCCCAGCTGGAGCATCAGGCCGCGTTCGCGGGCCTGATGTCGGTGCTGGGCTTCTCCTTGTTGCTCGCCGTTACCGCGCTGGTCATCCGCAAGATGCTGCAGCGGCGGAGGATGGCCGCCTGGGACGCCGAATGGCGGGCCACCGGGCCGTTGTGGAGCAACTACCGGTAATAGGCTCGCCGGGACGGCCGGACGGACCTGAGGAGAAGCCGTGACCGTGACCGAGCAGTCCCCGCTGACCGAAGCCGAGCTGAAGAACCTGGACGCCTACTGGCGGGCCGCGAACTATCTGTCGGTGGGCCAGATCTACCTGCTGGGGGAGAACCCGCTGCTGCGCGAGCCGCTGACGGCCGAGCAGACCAAGCCCCGGCTGCTGGGCCACTGGGGCACCACCCCCGGCCTGAACCTGATCTACGCGCACGTCAACCGGCTGATCCGGGCCCGCGACCTGAACATGATCTACGTGACCGGACCCGGTCACGGCGGCCCCGGGATGGTGGCCAACACCTATCTCGAGGGCACCTACAGCGAGCTGTACCCGAACATCACCCAGGACGAGCCCGGCCTTGGACGGCTGTTCCGGCAGTTCTCGTTCCCGGGCGGGATCCCCTCCCACGCCTCGGCCGACACCCCGGGGTCGATCCACGAAGGCGGTGAGCTGGGCTATTCGCTGGCCCACGCCTACGGGGCGGTGTTCGACAACCCCGATCTGATCGCGGTCTGCGTGGTCGGCGACGGGGAGGCCGAGACCGGGCCGCTGGCCACTGGCTGGCATTCCAACAAGTTCCTCAACGCCGCCCAGGACGGGGCGGTCCTGCCCATCCTGCACCTGAACGGCTACAAGATCGCCAACCCGACCGTGCTCGCCCGCATCAGCGACGAGGAGCTCGACGCGCTGCTCGAAGGCTACGGCTACCAGGTGTACCGGGTGACCGGCGACGACCCGGGCCTGGTGCACCAGCAGCTGGCCGCCACCCTGGACGCGGTGGCCGACGAGATCGCGGCCATCCAGCGCCGCGCCCGTGAGCAGGGTCTGCAGGACCGGCCCCGCTGGCCGATGATCGTGCTCAAGACGCCCAAGGGCTGGACCGGGCCCAAGGTCGTGGACGGCGAGCCGGTGGAGGGCACCTGGCGGGCGCACCAGGTGCCGCTGCCGGAGGTGCGGACCAACCCCGAGCACCTGCGCCAGCTCGAGGAGTGGATGCACAGCTACCGGCCCGAGGAGCTGTTCGGGCCGGACGGCGCGCTGGTCCCGGAGCTGGCCGCGCTGGCCCCCACCGGCGACCGCCGGATGGGCGCCAACCCCCACACCAACGGCGGCCTGTTGCGCCGTGACCTGCACCTGCCGGACTTCCGCGACTACGCGGTGGCGGTGACCCGGGACACCAACGGTCCCGAGGCCACCCGGGTGCTGGGGGACTGGCTGCGGGACGTGATCAAGGCCAACCCGGACACGTTCCGGCTGTTCGGCCCGGACGAGACCGAGTCCAACCGGCTCAGCGACGTCTACCAGGCCACCAACAAGGTGTTCGACGGCGTGATCATCCCCGGGGACAACCACCTGGCCCCGACCGGCCGGGTCATGGAGGTGCTGTCCGAGCATCAGTGCGAGGGCTGGCTGGAGGGGTACCTGCTGACCGGGCGGCACGGCCTGTTCAACTGCTACGAGGCCTTCATCCACATCGTCGACTCGATGTTCAACCAGCACGCCAAGTGGCTGGAGGCCTGCAACCACATCGAATGGCGGCGGCCGATCGCCTCCCTGAACTACCTGCTGTCCTCGCTGGTGTGGCGGCAGGACCACAACGGCTTCACCCACCAGGACCCCGGCTTCCTCGACGTGGTGCTGAACAAGCGGCCCGAGATCGTGCGGGTCTACCTGCCGCCGGACACCAACACGCTGCTGTCCACGGCTGACCACTGCCTGCGGTCCCAGAACTATGTGAACGTGATCGTGGCCGGGAAGCAGCCCCAGCCATCCTGGCTGGACATGGACGAGGCCATCATCCACTGCACCCGCGGGGCCGGGATCTGGGACTTCGCCAGCAACGACGACACCGGTGAGCCGGACGTGGTGCTGGCCTGCTGCGGTGACATCCCCACCCTGGAAACCCTGGCCGCCGTCGACCTGATCCGCCAGCACCTGCCCGAGCTGAAGGTCCGGGTCGTCAACGTGGTCGACCTGATGCGGCTGCTGCCCGAGACCGAGCACCCGCACGGCATGCCCGACGCCGAGTACGACGCGTTGTTCACGGTGGACAAGCCGGTGATCTTCGCGTTCCACGGGTACCCGTGGCTGATCCACCGGCTGGCCTACCGCCGCCACGGCCACGACAACCTGCACGTCCGCGGCTACAAGGAACGCGGCACGACCACGACCCCGTTCGACATGGTGCGGCTGAACGACCTGGACCGGTTCCACCTGGTCATCGACGTCATCGACCGGGTCCCCGGGCTGGCCACCCGGGCCGGGCACGTCCGCCAGGCCATGACCGACCAGCGTCTGCAAGCCGTCGCCTACACCCGCCGGTACGGCGAAGACACCCCCGACATCCGCAACTGGGCCTGGCCCTACTGATGCGGGTCCTGGTCGTCAACGCCGGGTCCAGCTCGATCAAGCTGAGCCTGCTGGACGGGAAGGACCAGCTGGCCGGGTCCCAGGAGCTGACCGCCCACGGCGGCCGGTTCGACCCAAAAGAGGTTCAGTCGCAACTGGACCGGCTGGACGCGGCCAGCGCCGACGCGGTCGGCCACCGGGTCGTGCACGGCGGCAGCGAGTTCACCGGGCCGGTCCGGCTGGACGACACGGTCCGGGCCAAGCTGGACGCGCTGACCGACCTGGCCCCGCTGCACCAGCCCAAGTCGCTGGCGGGCATCGACGTGGTCAGCCGGGCCCTGCCCACGCTGCCCGCGGTGGCCTGCTTCGACACCGCGTTCCACGCCACCATGCCCGCGCCCGCCTCCACCTACGCGCTCCCGGAGCAGTGGCGGCAGCGCTGGCAGGTCCGGCGCTACGGCTTCCACGGGCTGTCCCACGCCTACGCCACCCGCCGGGTCAGCCAGCTGGCCGGCCGCACCCCGCCCCGGCTGATCGTGTGCCACCTCGGCTCGGGCGCCTCGCTGGCGGCGGTCCGGGATGGCCGGTCGGCCGATACCACGATGGGTTTCACCCCGTTGGAAGGTCTGGTCATGGGGACCCGGTCCGGCACGGTCGATCCGGGGCTGGTGCTCTGGCTGATCCAGCACGAGAAGCTCAGCCCGGACGACCTGGGCACCGCGCTGGAGGAAGACTCCGGGCTCAAGGGCCTGGCCGGCACCAGCGACATGCGGCAGGTGCTGACCCGGGCCGACGCCGGCGACGACCGGGCCCGGCTGGCGCTGCAGGTCTACCTGCACCGGCTGGGCGGGCTGGCCGGGTCGATGGCGGCCGCGCTGAACGGGCTGGACACCCTGGTGTTCACGGGCGGGGTCGGGGAGCACGCGCCCGACATCCGGCGCTGGGCCGCGGCCGGGCTCGGTTTCCTCGGCGTCAGCGTGGACGCGGGCCGCAACACCAGCGCCGACGGCGACACCGAGATCACCGACCCCGGTGCCCCGGTCCGTACCTTCGTCATCGCCGCCCGCGAGGATCTTGAGATCGCGCGCCAGGTCCGCGAGATACTGGCCCCGTGACCGACCTCTCCCATTTCCGCCAGCTGGTCCCGCCCGAGCACGGCCTGGTGTCGGTGTCGCTGTTCCGCCCGGACCAGACCATCCAGTCCACCGTGGTCAACGCGGGGGTGCTCGACCACCCGCTGACCGGCGCCCCGGTGGTCGGCTTCGTGGTCCGCGGCGGCACCCGCAAGCTGGACTACCTGCGGGCGCGCCCCCAGGCCACCGTGACCATCCGGGCCGGCTGGGACTGGGCCACCGCCGAGGGCTCGGTGGAACTGGCCGGGCCCGACGATGCACTACCCGGCCTCGACGCGGACCGGCGGCGGCTGCTGCTGCGCGAGATCTTCGCCGCGGCCGGCGGCAGCCACGACGACTGGGACACCTACGACCAGGTCATGGCCTCCGAACGCCGGGTTGCCGTCCTGCTCAGCCCGGACCGGGTTTACTCCAACCCGGTCCGGTAGGAGGATCAGCTCATGCAGACCGAGCGCCTGACGATCGCGCTGACCGACGGCCGCACCGTCGAAGTCCTGGCTCTCGGTCCCCCCGGGGGACTGCCGCTGGTGGTGCACCACGGCACCCCGGGCGGTGGCCTGGTGCCCTACGAGCCCGCCGCCGAGGTCGCGATCGGCCACGGGCTGCGGGTCATCCACTTCGCCCGGCCCGGCTACAGCCGGTCCAGCCCGCGGCCGGGCCGCCGGGTGGCCAGCGTGGCCGGTGACGTGGCCGAGATCCTGGACGCCCTGGGCGCGGAAACCTTCGTCACCCACGGCACCTCCGGTGGCGGCCCGCACGCGCTGGCCTGCGCCTACCTGCTGCCGGGCCGGTGCCTGGCCGCCGCATCCATTGCCGGGGTCGCGCCGTGCGACGCCGAGGGCCTGGACTGGCTGGCCGGGATGGGCCCGGAGAACATCGAGGAGTTCGCCGCCGCCGAGAGCAGCCCGGCCGACCTCACCGCCTTCCTGGAAAAAGAGGCCGGCGCCCTGGGCGCGGTCACCGGCGGCGACATCATCGCCGGCCTCGGCGGCCTCATCGACGACGCGGACAAGGCCGTCCTGACCGGCGAGTTCGCCGACTACCGGGCGGCCGCGCTGCGCGCCGCCGTGGCCCGCGGCATCGCCGGCTGGTACGAGGACGACATGGCCTTCGTCAGCGACTGGGGCTTCGACCTCGGACCGGACAGCGCCCCGGTCACCGGCGTGCCCGACCTGGGCGACGGGCCCGCCCCGATCGCGGTCTGGCAGGGCGACCAGGACCGCATGGTGCCGTTCTCGCACGGCCAGTGGCTGGCCGGGCACCTGCCCGGGGCCCGGGTCCACCTGCTGCCCGGCGAGGGCCACATCAGCCTGGAACACCACCATTACGGCGACATACTCACCGATCTGCTCGACCTGGCGGGTATCCGGAGCTGACGCGGAGGGTGGCGCGGCACCGATAGCATCGGGACAGGGGAAGTTCCCCCCGCCTATCCGTTACCGCGCTCAAGGAGTACCGCCGTGTCGACCCAGCAGCTTCGTATCACTCTCGCCGGACGCGAGCATGTGGTCGAGGCGGGTACGACGGCCGGCGCCGCCCTGGCCGAAGCCGGCCTGGGCGAGCAGAAGCCCGGGGAGCACGCGGTCATCGCGGCCCGGATCAACGGCGAGCTGCGCGACCTGGCCTGCCCGGCCGCTGACGGCGACGTGATCGAGCCGGTCGAGATCGGCGAGCCGGACGGCCGGGCCATCCTGCGTCACTCCACCGCCCACGTCATGGCCCAGGCCGTGCAGGACCTGAACCCGGACGCCAAGCTGGGCATCGGCCCGCCGGTGGAGAACGGCTTCTACTACGACTTCGACGTCGACCAGCCGTTCGAGCCGGACACCCTCAAGGCCATCGAGGGCCGCATGCGGCAGATCGTCAAGCAGGGCCAGCGGTTCTCACGCCGGGTGGTCAGCGACGACGAGGCCCGCACCGAGCTGGCCGGCGAGCCCTACAAGCTGGAGCTGATCGGCCTCAAGGGCGGGTCCGGTGCTGACTCGCTGGCGGCCGAGGACGACGAGTCGGTCGAGGTCGGCGGCAGCGAGCTGACCATCTACGACAACCTCAACCCGGGTACCGGCGAGGTCATCTGGAAGGACCTGTGCCGCGGCCCGCACCTGCCCACCACCCGCTTCATCCCGGCCTTCAAGCTGATGCGCAGCGGCGGCGCCTACTGGCGGGGCAGCGAGAAGAACCCGCAGCTGCAGCGGATCTACGGCACCGCCTGGGAGTCCCGGCCGCTGCAGGACGAGTACCTGGCCATGCTGGCCGAGGCCGAGCGGCGCGACCACCGCAAGCTCGGCGCCGAGCTGGACCTGTTCTCGTTCCCGACCGAGATCGGCAGCGGCCTGCCGGTGTTCCACCCCAAGGGCGGCATCATCCGCCGGGTGATGGAGGACTACTCGCGGCGCCGCCACGAAGAGGCCGGGTACCAGTTCGTCAACACCCCCCACATCACCAAGGGTGAGCTGTTCGAGCGCTCCGGGCACCTGGGCTTCTACAAGGAGTCCATGTTCTCGCCGATGGACATCGACGGCGTCGACTACTACGCCAAGCCGATGAACTGCCCGATGCACGTGCTCATCTACTCCTCCCGCGGCCGCTCCTACCGTGAGCTGCCGCTGCGGCTGTTCGAGTTCGGCACCGTGTACCGGTACGAGAAGTCCGGCGTGGTGCACGGCCTGACCCGGGCCCGCGGCTTCACCCAGGACGACTCGCACATCTTCTGCACCCCCGAGCAACTGGCTCCCGAACTGGCCTCGCTGCTGGACTTCGTGGTCGGCCTGCTGCGGGACTTCGGCCTGACCGACTTCGAGGCCGAGCTGTCCACCCGGCCCGAGAAGTACGTCGGCACCCCCGAGGAGTGGACCGAGGCCGAGGCGGCCCTGAAGTCGGCGCTGGACAAGTCCGGGCTGCCCTACACCGTGGCCGAGGGCGAGGGCGCCTTCTACGCACCCAAGATCGACGTGCACGTCAAGGACGCCATCGGCCGCCGCTGGCAGCTGTCCACCCTGCAGGTCGACTTCCAGGAGCCGGGCCGGTTCGGCATCGAGTACCAGGCCGCCGACGGCACCCGGCAGCGCCCGTACATGATCCACCGCGCCCTGTTCGGCTCGATCGAGCGGTTCTTCGGCATCCTGCTCGAGCACTACGCGGGCGCGTTCCCGCCCTGGCTGGCCCCGGTCCAGGTGGTCGGCATCCCGATCGCTGACGCCCACATCCCGTACCTGGAGAAGGTGGCCTCGCTCCTGCGCGAGCAGGGCATCCGGGTCGAGGTTGACACCAGCGACGACCGGATGCAGAAGAAGATCCGCACCGCGCAGCGGCAGAAGGTGCCGTACATGCTGATCGCCGGCGACGACGACGTGTCGGCCGACGCGGTGTCGTTCCGCTTCCGCGACGGCAGCCAGAAGAACGGCGTCCCGGTCGACGCGGCCGTGGCCGAGATCGCCGCCGCCGTCCGCGACCGCGTCCAGGTATGACCGAGCCGACGCAGCCCCAGGACGGCGTGGGCGTCCCTGATTCGTTCGCCCGGCTGTGGATGCCGCACCGGATGGCGTACATCAAGGGTGAGAACAAGCCGTCCGAGGGCTGTCCGTTCGACCGGATCCCCACCCTGTCCGACGAAGACGGCCTGATCGTCGCCCGCGGCGCCCTGGTGTACACGGTGCTGAACCGGTACCCCTACAACGGCGGCCACGTCATGGTCGTGCCCTACCGCCACGTCGCCGACTACACCGAGCTGACCCTGGACGAGACCGCCGAGCTGGCCGACCACACCAAGCGGTCGATCCGGGCCCTGCGCACGGCGTCCAACGCCCAGGGCTTCAACGTCGGCCTGAACCTGGGCGAGGTCGCCGGGGCCGGCATCGCCGCCCACCTGCACCAGCACGTCGTCCCCCGCTGGGGCGGCGACACCAACTTCATGCCCGTCGTCGGCCAGACCCGCGTCCTCCCCGAACTCCTCCGCGACACCCGCAAACTCCTCGCCGAGTCCTGGCCCACCGACTGATTACAGCAAGAAGCCAGCGGCAAATCCAAGATCGATGGCCGCTTACCCATATAAGAGTATGGGTGATGGCACCATCGCCACTAAACGTGGCCCGGGGCCGGTCAGGGGCCGGGGTGCCAGGTCATGAGGTCGCCGGGCTGGCAGCCGAGGACTTCGCACAGGCGGGTCAGGGTGCTGAACCGGATGGCCTTGGCCCGGCCGTTCTTGAGCACGGACAGGTTGACGATGGTCACCCCGACCTGCTCGGACAGCTGGGTCAAGGTCATGCCCCGGTCGGCCAGCAGCTTGTCCAGGTGGATCTCGATCGCGTGCTCGGCATCGGCGTCGGCCAAGGTCAGACCGTCCCGGCCAGGTCGTCGTACATCCGGGCCCCGGCCCGGATGATGCGGGCCAGCGTGAGCAGGCCGCACACCAGCAGCAGCAGCGGGAACAGGTTGCTCAGCACGCTGCTGACCGCGTCACCCCAGGCTGGCACCGAGCCGCGGACCAGGCTCCTGGTGAAGTAGGTCCGGGCCACGCTCTGGCCCACCGCGGTCACCACCGTCCCGGCCAGGATGAACCAGCCCAGCCCGCGCAGCCGGCGGCTGATACCGAGCGCGAACGGCCCGTTCCGCCGGGCCGCCAGCACCAGCAGCCACAACTGCAGCAGCACGATCAGGTACAAGAGGTAGGTCGGGGCCTGGGTCAGCGTGACCAGGGTGCGTTGCCCCAGCGTCGGATGGGACGCACACAGCTCCAGGCTGCCGCCCGTGCCCGCGGACGTTCCCGGGCGGGCGTTGGCCACGACGCCGGCGTGATACGTGATGGTCAGCCCGGTCGGCGGCACGGGCGCGCAGGCGCTGCCGTGCCCGTACCCCCACACGCTGGTGTTCCGGCCGAGCAGCGACGCGATCAACCCGACGACCAGCACGACCACCGCCAGGAACAGGATCCTCCAGACCACGCCGCCCAGCGGCTCGGTCAGCCTGCGCTGCGTCTCCGGCGTGTCAACGGCGTCGGTCCGCGGCTTCATGGCGGCCTCCTACTTATCGTTAGTCGATAATATCGAAAAACGATAACACGCGAGATGTCCATTATCGAGCGGGTGACGGCGTGCCCGGCGGCCAGCGGGCAGTGCCCGGCCGCGGGGCCCAGGGCGAGGACGTTCGTCTCTTGACGCGGCGTGGAAAGGCGAGCATTTCTGGAGTTGTCCGCCGGCGATGGGCCGGCGGTCACCGGCGTCAGTGATACCGCTTGGAAGCACCGGGACGAGCGAGCCCGTTGGGGCGGCGACCTCGACCGCATGGCGTCTCAGCTGACGACGGCGCGCACCACCGACGAAAGGAGTGCGCTATGCGGTCAATCATCAGAGGTCGTCTCGGTGGCGGGCCACCAGGTGGCTGGAAGCGGCTCTTGCTGGTACCGCTGCTGGCCATGGTGACCGGCGCGAGTGTGCTCGCGGTCGCGTCGCCCGGCTCGGCGGCCAGCACGGCCGCCGCCCCGGGGCCGCAACCGGGGGTCACGATGAGTGCCGCCGCGGCCTCGGCGTCCGCGGTCTACCTGGCCTACACCGGCACTGACCATCGGGTGTATCTGCGCAACGCGGCCGCGCCCGCCCAGGCGCCGGTCGCCTTGGGCGGCCAGCTGGTCGGTGGTCCCGCGCTGGCCGTGGTCCCGGCGGGCGTGCTGGCCACCGGTCAGGTGCTCGCGGTGTTCGGCCGCGGCACCGACAACGCGCTGTGGTGGCGGCACCAGACCGCCAGTGGCTGGACCAGCTGGCAGTCTCTGGGCGGTGTCATCACCTCCAATCCCGGGGTCACGGTCGGCGGTTCCTTCCCGTTGGGCCGGCTCAACGTGCTCGCCGCCGGGACCACCGGTGGAATCTGGTACCGGGTCTGGGGAACGACCAGCTGGGGGCCGTGGACCGCGTTCAGCGGCCCGAACGTCCTGCCCGGTAGCGGGCCGTCCGGCAGCCCGAGCGGCCAGTTCGTCATGACGGGAGCCAACCAGCACGTCTGGCTGTTCGGCCGGACCGGCACCGAGAACGGCATCATCGATTTCGGCGGCGTGACCACCAGCAACCCGGGCATCGCCGCGGCGCCACCGAACCTGGCGATCTTCGCGCGCGGCACCGACAACGCCCTGTGGTACCGGCTGAGCATGCAGCCGATCGGCGGCATCAGAGGCTGGGCCTCGCTCGGAGGTCGCCTGACCAGCGGGGTGACCGCTACCACCGTGCCCGGCGGGAAGACCTACGTGTTCGTGCTGGGCACCGACCACAACATCTGGATGCGGGCCGGAACCTGGCCCGCGCTCGCCGCCTGGCAGCGCCTGTAACGCCGGCCGGGGCGGTCCCCCGCACCAGGAGTGCGGGGGGACCGCCCCGGTATGACCTGAGCCGGAACTAACCCTCCTTGGCTTCTTCGGCGATCTTGCTGGCCAGGTGGGCCGGAAGTGGCTCGTGCCGCAGGTAGGACCGGGTGAACGAGCCGGTGCCGTGCGAGACCGAGCGCAGATCGATGGTGTAGCGGGTGATCTCCAGCTCGGGGATCTCCGCCTTGACCAGGGTCCGGCCGACCGGGACCGGCTCGGTGCCCAGCACCCGGCCGCGGCGCGAGGACAGGTCGGACATGACCGCGCCCACGTAGTCGTCCGGGACCAGGATGGCCACCTCGTCCACCGGCTCCAGCAGCATGGACTGGCCCTTGTCGACCGCGTCGCGCAGGGCGGCCCGGCCCGCCTTCTGGAACGCCATGTCCGACGAGTCGACCGAGTGGGCCTTGCCGTCGTACAGGGTGACCCGGATCCCGGTCATCGGGTAGCCGGCCACCACCCCCTGCTCCATCTGGCTCCGGATGCCCTTTTCCACCGACGGGATGAACTGGCGCGGGACCACCCCGCCGACCACCTTGTCCACGAACTCGAAACCGTCGTTGCCGGGCATCGGCTCGACCTCGATGTGGCAGATGGCGAACTCGCCGTGACCACCGCTCTGCTTGACGTTGCGGCCGAGGCCACTGGCCTTACCGCCGACGGTCTCACGCAGCGGAACCCGCAGTTCCGACGTTTCCACGGCCACGCCGTAGCGGCTGGACAGCCGGTCCAGCAGCACGTCGGCGTGGGCCTCGCCCATGCACCACAGCACCTGCTGGTGGGTCTCGGCGTTGTTCTCCCGGCGCAGGGTCGGGTCCTCGGCCACCAGCCGGGCCAGGGCCTGCGCCATCTTGTCCTCGTCGGCCTTGGACTTGGCGCTGACCGCGACCGGCAGCAGCGGCTCGGGCATGGACCAGGGCTCCATCAGCAGCGGCTGATCCTTGCTGGACAGCGTGTCACCGGTCTCGGCCGTGGCCAGCTTGGCCACCGCGCAGATGTCCCCGGCCACGGCCTCGGTCACCGACCGCTGCTGCTTGCCCAGCGGGCAGGTCAGCGCGCCGACCCGCTCGTCGGTGTCGTGGTCGGCGTGGCCCTGCTCGACCCGGCCGTGGCCGGACACGTGCACGGCCGCGTCCACCTTCAGCGTGCCGGAGAACACCCGGACCAGGCTGACCCGGCCCACGTAGGGGTCGGAGGTCGTCTTGACCACCTCGGCCAGCAGCGGGCCGGCCGGGTCGCAGCTCAGGCCGGGCACCGGCTCGCCGTCGAGCGTGGTGACCGCGGGCATCGGGTGCTCCTCGGGCGAGGGGAAGGCCTGCGTCATCACCTCGAGCAGCTCGGCCATGCCGATGCCGCGGGGGGAGGAGGTGGTCAGCACCGGGAAGAAGCTGCCCCGGGCCACCGCCTTCTCCAGGTCCTCGATCAGCACCTTGGGGTCGATCTCTTCACCCGACAGGTACCGGTCCATGAGCGACTCGTCTTCGCTCTCCTGGATGACGCCCTCGATCAGCTCGCCGCGCAGGGTCTCCAGCTGGTCCGCGTACTCGGCCGGGACCTCGGTCTCGGTGCGCCCCGGCGAGCCGGAGTAGTCAAAGTACTTCTGGGACAGCAGCCCGATCAGGCCGCGGGCCCCGTCGCCCTCACCACCGGAGACCGGCAGGTAGAGCGGGGCCACTGATTCGCCGAACGCCTCGCGGCAGGCGGCCAGGGCGGCGTCGAAGTCGGCCCGCTGGTGGTCGATCTTGGTGATCACGACGGCGCGGGGCATGCCGACCCGGGCGCATTCTTCCCACAGCATCCGGGTCAGGCCGTCCACGCCGTCGGTGGCGGGCACCGCGAACAGGGCCGAGTCGGCCGCGCGCAGGCCGGCGCGCAGGTCGCCGGTGAAATCGGCGTACCCGGGAGTGTCGAGCAGATTGACCTTGATGTCCGCGTGCACGATGGGGGCGAGGGTGAGGTTGACCGAACGGCCCTGGCGGACCTCGATCTCGTCGAAGTCGCAGACCGTGGTGCCTTCTTCCACCCGGCCCGTGCGCTGGATGGTGCCGGTGGCGGCCAGCAGAGCCTCTACGAGAGTCGTCTTCCCGGCCCCGGCGTGACCGATCAGCGCGACGTTTCGTATCCGGCCCGGCTGGCCTGCTAGTACGCCTCCGGCGGCCCCTGATGTACCTGCTGTGTCGGCCATGCCACGCCTCCTGACGTTCGTGGGCGGCTGCGCTGCAACCCGTAGAGTCAGACTTAACCCGCGGGCCGCGTTACCACAAGACCCCCGGCGTGAATCAGCCGGGTTACGGGAAAGCGGCGCGCAGGCATACCGGGCGGCCCGGCGCGTTTCCGGCACCCGAGCCCGCCCTTCACCCCAGTAGGATCGAACGGCCATGCTGAACGGTGCCCGCCCCTTCTTCACCCGCCTGTTGACCCCGGTCGGTGAAGCGCTCGCCCGTACCCCGATCACGCCGAACATAGTGACGGTGACGGGTACCGTCGGCCTGTCCGCCAGCGTGCTGTGGGGGTACCCGACCGGGCACCTGTTCTGGGGCACCCTGGTGGCCACGTTCTTCGTGTTCACCGACATGCTGGACGGGGTACTGGCCCGGATCAAGGGCACCAGCGGCAAATTCGGGGCGTTCCTGGACTCCACCATGGACCGGGTCGCGGACGCGTCGGTGTTCAGCGGGCTGGCCGCGTGGTTCGTGCTGGGCGGTCACAGCCACCTGATGGCGGCGGTGTCGCTGTTCTGCCTGGTGTCCGGCGCGCTGGTGTCCTACGTCAAGGCGCGGGCCGAGGGCCTGGGCACGACCGCGAACGTGGGGATCGCGGAACGGCCCGAGCGGATGCTGCTGACCTTCGTGGTCACCGGCCTGTGGGGTCTCGGGGTGCCCTACATTCTGCCCGCGGGCCTGTGGATCCTGGCCGTGGCCAGCGTGATCACGCTGGTCCAGCGGATCGTGGCCGTGCACAAGGGGCTGGCGGTGAAGCCGCCGCCCGCCGACGGCCAGGCGCCTGCTGACAATCAGGCTGAGAATCAGACGGGGAGCGCCTCCGCGGCGCAGACGATCGAGTAGGGAACAGCGTGTCATCAGTCAAGGACGTGCTGATCAGCACGGGGTACCGGCTGGCCTGGAAGGTGATCTGCCGGGTCCCGGAGTCGTGGGCCCGCTGGGGGTTTGACACCGCCACCAACATCGCCTGGCGCCGCCAGGGCCCGGGCGTGCAGAAGCTGGAGAACAACCTGCTCCGCGTGCTCGGCCCGGGGGTCAGCGGCAAGGAACTGCGCCGGGCCTCCCGGGCCGGGATGCGCTCCTACGGCCGGTACTGGATGGAAGTGTTCCGGCTGCCCACCATCACCCCGGAGCAGATCCAGCGCGACATGGTGGTCAACGAGCACGCCGACGAAGCCCTGGCCGGCGCGGCCGCGGGCGAGAGCGTGATCTTCGCGCTGCCGCACATGGGCAACTGGGAGGTGGCCGGCGCCTTCTGCGTCGGCCGCGGCGCCCCGTTCGCCACCGTGGCCGAGCGGCTCAAGCCGGAGTCGGTGTTCGACATGTTCGTGGCGTTCCGGGAAAGCATCGGCATGGAGGTGCTTCCGCTGACCGGCGGCCCCAACGTGTTCGGGGCGCTGGCCCAGCGGCTGCGCAACCAGGGCGGCCTGGTCTGCCTGCTGTGCGACCGGGACCTGACCGAGTCCGGGGTCGAGGTCGACTTCTTCGGCGAGAAGGCCCGGATGGCGGCCGGGCCCGCCGCCCTGGCCATCCAGACCGGCGCCTCGCTGCGCGCGGTCACCCTCTGGTTCACCGAGGACGGCTGGGCCGCCGAGGTCAGCCCGGACATTCCGGTCCCGGCCGAGGGCAACCGCAAGGAGAAGGCGGCCGCCATGACGCAGGAGCTGGCGTCCTTGTTCGAGAAGGGCATCACCGAGCACCCGCAGGACTGGCACATGCTGCAGAAGGTGTTCATCAGCGACCTCGATCCGGACCGGCTGCCCGCCCCTGAGAAAGCCGGCACAGAGAACACCGGCACAGAGAACACCGGGGCCCGGTTATGCGCGTCGGCATCGTCTGCCCCTACACCTGGGACGTGCCCGGCGGGGTACAGTCCCACATCCGGGACCTGGCCGAAGCCCTGATCGAGCTGGGGCACCAGGTGTCGGTCATCTCGCCCGCCGAGGAGGACACGCCGCTGCCGCCCTACGTGGTGTCGGCGGGCCGCCCGGTGCCGGTGCCCTACAACGGCTCGGTGGCCCGGTTGTCGTTCGGCCCGCTGTCGGCGGCCCGGGTCCGGCGCTGGGTCAAGGAGTACGACTTCGACGTGCTGCACGTGCACGAGCCGACCGCGCCCAGCCTGTCCATGCTGGCCTGCTGGGTCGCGTCCGGCCCGATCGTGGCCACCGTGCACACGGCCATGCCCCGGTCGCGGGTGCTGCACGCGTCCATCCCGATCCTCCGGTCCGCGCTGGAGAAGATCAACGGCCGGATCGCGGTGTCCGAGGCGGCCCGGACCATGCTGGTCGAGCACCTCGGCGGCGACGCGGTGCTGATCCCCAACGGCGTGGCCACCCGCCGGTACGCGGCTCCGGCCGAGCCGCTGCCCGGCTGGCCCGGCCCGGGCGGGGCGATCGGGTTCCTGGGCCGGATGGACGAGCCCCGCAAGGGCCTGCCGGTCCTGCTGGAGGCGTTCGAGATCCTCGGCGCCGAGCGTCCGGGCCTGCGGCTGCTGGTGGCCGGCCCGGGCGACGAGGAAGAGGTGCTGGAGCGGGTGCCGGCCGCCCTGCGCGACCGGGTGGTCCTGCTCGGGCAGATCAGCGACGAGGACAAGGTCCGGATGCTGCATTCGGTGGACGTGTTCTGCGCGCCGAACACCGGTGGTGAGAGCTTCGGCATCGTGCTGGCCGAGGCCATGGCCGCGGGAGCCCCCATCGTCGCCAGTGACCTCGACAGCTTCCGGCGGGTGCTGCGGGGCGGCCGGGCCGGTGAGCTGTTCAGCAACGGGGATCCCGCCGATCTGGCCCGGGCCGCCCGGCTGCTGCTGGACGACCCCGAGCGCCGCGCCGTGCTGTCGCAGGCCGCAACCGCCGCCGTGAGCGGGTACGACTGGAGCGTCGTGGCCAAGGACGTGGTCAACGTGTACGAGACCGTCGTCCTCGGCGCCAACGCCGTCGCGGTCGCGACCTAGCGGGGAAGACAGGCACCATGACCATCACCGACATCGTGATCGCCGTCGCGGTCATCTTGTTCCTGGGGGTGTACGTGTCCTGGCGGGCCGGCCGCCTGGACCGGATGCACACCCGGCTGGAGGCGGCCCGGGCCGCCCTGGACGTGACCCTGGTCCGGCGCAGCTCGGTGGTGCTGGAGCTGGCCGCCTCCGGCTTCCTGGACCCGGCCACCAGCGTGCTGCTGGCCGACGCCGCGCACGAAGCCCGCGGCGGCCAGGGTCCCGACCTGGCCGATCAGGAACTGAACCAGAGCAACCTGTCCCGGGCCCTGCGGGCCGCGTTCGCCCAGCCGGGTTTTCAGGCCTCGCTGGACGACGTGGACGGCGCCGCCGACCTGCTGGCCGAGCTGGAAGCCGCCGCCCACCAGGTCCTGGTGGCCCGCAAGTTCTACAACACCGCGGTCGCGACCACCCGGGACGCCCGGCGCAAGCCGCTGGTCCGGCTGCTGCGGCTGGCCGGTCACGCCCCGCTGCCCGAGTTCTTCGAGATGGACGACTCCCTGGCCGTGGCGGACGACGACGGCGCCGGCGCCGACATGCAGCGCCTCGCCGGGTGATCCGTAGTACCGCCTAACATGGAGGTATCCAGCCAACCGCCCGAGCACCCCAGCAAGTGAGGTCTGAAGTGTCCACCGTCGAGTCCGCAGGCACCCCGAGCCCCGAAGCGTCCGCCGCCACCGGCACGGCCCGGGTCAAGCGCGGCATGGCCGAGATGCTCAAGGGCGGCGTGATCATGGATGTGGTCACCCCCGACCAGGCCAAGATCGCCGAGGACGCGGGCGCGGTCGCGGTGATGGCGCTGGAGCGCGTGCCCGCCGACATCCGCGCCCAGGGCGGCGTGGCCCGCATGAGCGACCCCGACATGATCGACGGGATCATCGAGGCCGTCTCCATCCCGGTCATGGCCAAGGCCCGGATCGGCCACTTCGCCGAGGCCCAGGTGCTGCAGGCCATCGGGGTCGACTACGTCGACGAGTCCGAGGTGCTGACCCCGGCCGACGAGGCCCACCACATCGACAAGTGGAAGTTCACCGTCCCGTTCGTGTGCGGCGCGACCAACCTCGGTGAGGCGCTGCGGCGGCTGGCCGAGGGCGCGGCCATGATCCGCTCCAAGGGCGAAGCCGGCACCGGCAACGTGGTCGAGGCCACCCGGCACATGCGCCAGATCCGCGGCGAGATCGCGCGGCTGGCCACGCTGCCCGAGGACGAGCTGTTCAGCGCGGCCAAGGACCTGCGGGCCCCGTACGAGATCGTGGCCGAGGTGGCCGCGGCCGGACGGCTGCCGGTGGTGCTGTTCACCGCGGGCGGGATCGCCACCCCGGCTGACGCGGCCATGATGATGCAGCTCGGAGCGGACGGGGTGTTCGTCGGCTCCGGCATCTTCAAGTCCGGTGACCCGGCCAAGCGGGCCGCGGCCATCGTCAAGGCCACCACGTTCCACGATGACCCGGACGTGATCGCCAAGGTCTCCCGGGGCCTGGGCGAGGCGATGGTCGGCATCAACCTGGACGACCTGCCCGCCGAGCAGCACTACGCCAGCCGCGGCTGGTAGCCCGGGCCTGGCCCGGACCCGGACCGACCACCTTCAACGGAAGAAAACGCACCTCAGCCGTTGTTATGGTCAGTAATCCCCATCGAGCCCGCGTTCCAGCATGCCCAAAGGACCCGCCGTGCCCCACTCGCAAGCCCCGCTGATCGGCGTCCTGGCCCTCCAGGGTGACGTGCGCGAGCACGTCCGGGCTCTGCAGGCGGCGGGCGCGCGGTCCACCCTGGTGCGCCGGCCGGACGAGCTGGAGTCGGTGGACGGGCTGATCATCCCGGGCGGCGAGTCGACCACGCTGTGGCGGCTGGCCATGTCCTTCGAGATGCTGGAGCCGTTGCGTAAGATACTGTCCGCCGGCTTGCCCGGCCTTCGGCTCCTGCGCGGGCATGATCATGCTGGCCGACCGCCTGGTGGACGGGGTCGACGGCCAGCAGACCTTCGGCGGGATCGACATGACGGTCCGGCGCAACGCGTTCGGGCGCCAGGTCGACTCGTTCGAAGCTGACATCTCGCTCACGGGCGTCACGGGCCCGCCCCTGCGGGCGGTGTTCATCCGTGCCCCCTGGGTCGAGCAGGCGGGCGATGAGGTCGAGATCCTCGGCACCGACGAGCGCGCCGGTAGGATCGTCGCGGTCCGGCAGGGTCCCCTCCTGGCCACGTCCTTCCACCCGGAGCTGACCGGCGACCCGCGGATCCACCAGCTTTTTGTTGACATCGTGAAGGGAAACACATGAGCGGCCACTCCAAGTGGGCGACCACTAAGCACAAGAAGGCAGTGGTCGACGCCAAGCGCGGCAAGCTGTTCGCCAAGCTGATCAAGAACGTCGAAGTGGCGGCGCGGACCGGTGGCGGTGACCCGGCCGGCAACCCGACGCTGTACGACGCCATCCAGAAGGCCAAGAAGAGCTCGGTCCCCAACGACAACATCGACCGGGCCGTGCGGCGCGGCTCCGGCCAGGAGGCCGGCGGCGCCACCTACGAGAACATCACCTACGAGGGCTACGCCCCCGGCGGGGTGGCGGTCCTGGTCGAGTGCCTGACCGACAACCGCAACCGGGCCGCCTCCGACGTCCGCGTCGCGTTCACCCGCAACGGCGGCGCCCTGGCCGACCCCGGTTCGGTGTCATACCTGTTCAACCGCAAGGGCGTCGTCATCGTCAACAAGACCGGCAGCGTCAGCGAGGACGACGTCCTGGGCGCCGTGCTGGAGGCCGGAGCCGAGGAGGTCAACGACCTCGGCGACTCGTTCGAGGTGACCAGCGAGGCCACCGACGTGGTGGCGGTGCGCAGCGCGCTGCAGGACGCCGGCATCGACTACGAGTCGGCCGACATCGCGTTCGTGCCGACCATGGAGATCCCGGTCGACGAAGACCAGGCCCGCCGGGTGTTCCGGGTCATCGACGCGCTCGAGGACTCCGACGACGTGCAGGACGTCTACGCCAACTACTCCGTGCCCGACGAGGTCATGGAGAAGCTGAGCTGACGCTCAGCACTCAGCACTTACCATGCGGCCCGGGATGCCTCCCGGGCCGCGCTGGTCGTAGCGTTGCTCTTTGTGGCAACCCATCTGACTTCGCACTCCGGCACGGACATTCGCGAGATCGCTCCCGGCGACGACCTCGACGCCATCATCGACCTGGCCCGGCGGGCGTTCGGGCCGGGGGCCGTCGCGGACGGCCCGGAGGCGGTGGCCCGCCGCCGGGCCCGGACCGGCCAGGCCATCGACGACCAGCGCGTGTTCGGCGCGTTCTCCGGCGGCCGGATGGTGGCCTCGGCCACCTGGCACGACATGCAGCAGTGGTGGCACGGGCGGTCGCTGCGGATGGCCGGCGTGGCCGCGGTCATGGTGGCCCCCGAGTTCCGCGGCCGTGGCCTGGGCCGCACGCTCATGACCGAGGTGCTGGACGCCATCGCCCGCCGCGGCTATCCGCTGTCGGTGCTGTTCCCGGCCACCACCCCGATCTACCGGTCGCTGGGCTGGGAGATGGCCGGTGGCGATTACCGCATCTCGCTGCCGGCCCGGTCCCTGCGCAGCCTGCTCGCCCCCGACATCAGCCGGAACACGGCCGGCACCCTGGCCGACGAGCCGTCCGGCGGGCTGCACGCCGCCCCGTTCGCCCGGGCCACTCCCGACGGCGCCGAGGCCGTCATCGAGGTCATCGGCCGGGCCCACCAGCTGGCCCGGCACAGCGGGCCCAACACCCGGGACGCCGCCTCGGTCGCGGCCTGGCTGGCCGACCCGGACCTGTACGCCTACCTGGCCCCGGACGGGTTCCTGGCCTACCGGTGGGGCCAGGGCAGCGAGATCCGCGTCGAGCGGATCGTCGCCGCCACCGAGCGGACCCTGCGGGAGCTGTGGTCCATCGTGGCCTCGCATTCCTCCACCGCCGACACCGTGACCGCCCGGGTCGGGCCGGACGACCCGATCTTCTGGCTGACCCGGGAACCGGACACCTACCTGAAGTTCCACGAGATGTGGATGCTGCGGCTGGTCGACGTGCCCGCGGCCATCCGTGGCCGTGGCTTCCCGCTGTCCGCCCAGCTGAGCCTGCCGCTGTCCATCCAGGACGACAGCCGCGACGGCAACGCCGGGCTGTGGGAGCTGTCGGTCACCGGGGGCCGGGGCACCCTGGTCCACGCCCCGGAGGCCACCCGCCCGCTGACCATCGGCGTCCGGGGATTGGCCGCGCTGTACGCGGGCACGCCCATGGCCTCGCTGCGGCTGGCCGGGCTGGCCTCCGGCGGCGACCCGGCCGCCGACAGCGAGCTGGACGGGGCCTTCGGCGGCGCGTCGTTCCTGCTCGACAACTTCTGATCCGGTAAGTTCGATGCCGAACAGATGTTCGGCGACAGTGTTGGTCAGTCTGGCGGAGGCATCATGGCCCGGGAGAAGGCGCGGCGGACATGGCCCTGAGTGCCTCCCAGCGCCCGATGCGGGTTCTCGGCATCGACCCCGGCCTGACCCGCTGCGGGCTGGGCGTGGTCGACGGCACCCCGGGCCGGGCGCTGACCATGGTCGCGGTGGGCGTGGCCCGCACCCCCGCCGACGACGAGATCAGCCAGCGGCTGCTCGCGCTGGAGCAGCAGTTCGAGGCCTGGCTGACCGAGCACCAGCCCGACGCCGTGGCCGTGGAGCGGGTGTTCAGCCAGCGCAATGTCCAGACGGTGATGGGCACGGCCCAGGCGGCCGGGATCGCCATCGTGTGCGCGGCCCGGCGCGGGCTGCCGGTGGCCCTGCACACTCCCAGCGAGGTCAAGGCCGCGGTCACCGGCCACGGCCGCGCGGACAAGCAGCAGGTCACGACCATGGTGACGCGGCTGCTGCGGCTGGCCGACCCGCCGCGCCCGGCCGACGCCGCCGACGCGCTGGCCCTGGCCATCTGCCACCTGTGGCGGGGCGGCTCCCGGTCCCGGCTGGCCGAGCTGGCCGCCGCCAGTTCCGGCCGGGGCACCGGCGGCTGGGCCGCCCGGGCCCGGCCGAATCCCGTGTATCCGGGGAGGCAGCAGTGATATCGCACCTGCGCGGCACGGTCAGCGGGGTGGCTCCCGACGGCGCGGTCATCGAGATCGGCGGGGTCGGGTTCAGCGTGCAGTGCACGCCGGGCACGCTGGCCACGCTGCGGCCGGGTGAGACCGCGCACGTGTCGACCGCCCTGATCGTGCGGGAAGACTCGCTGACCCTGTACGGGTTCGGCAGCGACGACGAGCGCAACGTCTTCGAGTTGCTGCAGACTGCTTCCGGGGTCGGCCCGCGGCTGGCCCTGGCCATGCTGGCCGTGCACAGCCCGGACGCGCTGCGCCGGGCCGTGGCCACCGGCGACCTGGACGCGCTGACCCTGGTCCCGGGCATCGGCAAGAAGGGCGCGCAGCGCATCGTGCTGGAGCTGAAGGACCGGCTCGGCGCCCCCGGGGACATCCCCCTGGACGGGGCCCGGATCGCGGCCGCGGCCTCGCCGTCCTGGCGCGAGCAGGCCCAGTCCGGCCTGGTCAATCTGGGCTGGTCCGCTCGTGACGCCGAGCAGGCGGTGCAGGCGGTGGCGGCCGACCTGGAGGCCGAGGGCGTGCCGCCGGAGTCCGCCGACGTGGCCACCGTGCTGCGCGCGGCCATGAAGAAGCTCAGCCGGCAGTGAAGGGCCGCCCGTGAAGGAAAGCGACCTGGAGGCCCAGGAGGCGCAGGCGCTGGCCCAGGCCCGGTCCTCAGCCGGCCCTGGCGATCAGGGCGACCGGATGGTGTCCCCGCTGGCCGACGCCGACGACCGGGCCATCGAGAGCGCGCTGCGGCCCAAGCGGCTGACGGAATTCGTCGGCCAGCAACGGGTCCGCGACCAGCTGTCGCTGGTGCTGGAGAGCGCGGTGCGGCGCGGCCGGCCACCGGACCACGTGCTGCTGTCCGGCCCGCCCGGGCTGGGCAAGACCACCATCGCCATGATCATCGCGGCCGAGCTGGGCATGCCGCTGCGGATCACCAGCGGG
Organism: uncultured Actinomycetes bacterium; assembly: GCA_963828445.1. Taxonomy (GTDB): domain Bacteria; phylum Actinomycetota; class Actinomycetes; order Streptosporangiales; family Streptosporangiaceae; genus Bog-532. The sequence goes on along the minus strand of CAWHFP010000001.1, from coordinate 1,039,798 downwards.
CCCGCCATCGAGCGGTCCGGCGACCTGGCCGCGGTGCTGTCCACTTTGTCCGAGGGTGAGGTCTTGTTCATCGACGAGATCCACCGGCTGGCCCGCCCGGCCGAGGAGATGCTCTACCTGGCCATGGAGGACTTCCGGGTCGACGTGGTGGTGGGCAAGGGCCCCGGGGCCACCGCGATTCCGCTCGACATCGCGCCGTTCACCCTGGTCGGCGCGACCACCCGGTCCGGCCTGCTGCCCGCGCCGCTGCGGGACCGGTTCGGCTTCACCGCCCACATGGACTTCTACCGGGCCGAGGACCTGGAGATCATCATCCGCCGGTCGGCCGGGCTGCTCGGGGTGACGCTGCGCGACGACGGGGCCGGGGAACTGGCCGGCCGCTGCCGGGGGACGCCCCGGATCGCCAACCGGCTGCTGCGCCGGGTCCGGGACTACGCCGAGGTGCGCGGCAACGGCACCGTGGACCGGGCCGTGGTCCGGGCCGCCCTCGACCTCTACGAGGTGGACGAGGAGGGCCTGGACCGGCTGGACCGTGCGGTCCTGGACGCGGTGGTGCGCCGTTTCGACGGCGGCCCGGTCGGCCTGTCCACGCTGGCCGTGGTGGTGGGGGAGGAAGCCGAGACCGTCGAGGTGGTGGCCGAGCCGTTCCTGGTCCGCCGGGGCCTGCTGGCCCGCACGCCCCGCGGCCGGGTGGCCACCCCGGCCGGCTGGGAGCACCTGGGTCTCACCCCGCCCGTGGGCACCTCCAGCCCCACCTTGTTCGACTGAGCGCGACCCGGCCCCCGTTTCCCTTCCGTTACCAGCCGGCCTCAGTTGAAGGTCGCCGTGCGGTCACGATCACCGCGGGAACGCCGTAGCCTGTTGGTGCGTGGTCAAAGGGTCGCTACACTGCGGCAGTTGGCCACTGGCCGCCGCCCCGTGCGGGATCCGGGTCCTGCCCCGGTTCGGACGAAGGTCCCGCCTGGCCAGCCCGCTGAAGCCAATCGGAAAGGTGCCCCACTCATGGGGAGTGTCGCTTCTCACGCCGCCGCTGCTAGCTCGTCCGGCGGCTCCACGTTCATCATCTTCATCATCATCATTATCGGCGCGATGTACTTCCTGGTCATGCGGCCCGGGCGGAAGCGCCAGCAAAAGGCCCAGCAGCAGCAGAATGCTGTTCAGCCCGGCGCTCGCGTCCGCACCACGGCCGGCATGTACGCCACCGTGGTAGCCACGGACGGTGATGATGTGATCCTCGAAGTCGCCCCCGACGTGGAGGTGCGCTACATGAAGCGCGCCATCATGGAGGTCCTCGGTGACGCCGGCTTGGCCGAGGACGAAGAGGTTACCGACGAGCACGACGAGGACGGGGTCGGCGAGGACGACGAGACCGGGTTGGGCCACGGGGTCGACGAGACCGCCGAAACCCACGAGGAGCACCTCGAGACCGGGGACGTCACCCTCGAGCACGACGGGCACGAGCAGGCCGCCGAGCACGGCCAGACGGCCGCCCCCGCCGCCAGCTACGGCGACGACCTGACCATCAACGGCCAGCCCGACAAGGCCAAGTCCAACGGCCACGAGGCGGTCACGCCGGAGAGCACCGGCGCCAAGGAATAACGGCGCCGGGCGCCAGGTCAGGACGGGCGCCGTGACGGCTCCGTAGGGATCGACTGAGGGACAACAGGACAAGTGGCTCCGCCAAGGAAGAGCGGCTCGAAGCCGGGCCGCGCGCTCGCGGCTTTGTTTGTGCTGGTCGTGCTGATGCTGGTCGGCATCGTCGGCTCCAACATCGGCAGCCCCGGCAAGTGGCACCACGACTTCAAGGTCGGCCTCGGGCTCGACCTGTCCAGCGGGACCCAGGCGACGCTTCGCGCCGTCACCCAGAAGGGGCAGGCCCCGCCCCAGGACGACATGAAGACGGCCGTGGCCATCATCAACGACCGGGTCAACGCCTCCGGTAGCACCGGGGTCAGCGTCCAGCAGGAGGGCAGCACCGACATCCAGGTGACCGCCCCCGGCCAGGGCTCGCAGCAGCTGATCAACAACGTGGACACCACGGCCCAGCTGCGGTTCCGGGCGGTGCTGCTGGAGGGCTCGTCCACCCCGGCGGCCACCCCGTCCGCGTCGTCCACCGCGACTCCCGGTGCGAGTTCCACCGCCACCCCTCGGCCAGCAGCACCTCCTCGGCCAAGGCCAAGTCCAGCGCGACCCCGTCGGCCAGCACCAAGGCCTACATCCAGCACGCGGCGGCCACGCCCAGCCCGTCCGCTCAGTCGAGCGGCAAGGCCAAGGCCAGCTCGTCGGCGTCGCCCAGCGTCTCGCCGTCGGCCAGCCCGACCGGCTCGGCCGCCACCGCCACCACGGCCGGCAACGCCAAGGCGGTCGACCCGGCCGTCATGAAGCTGTTCAACAAGCTGGACTGCACCAACCTCAACACCTGGAAGACCAAGCTCCACTACAACGAGGCCCAGTGGGACGCGCCCAACTCCCAGACCGTGGCCTGCGGGGACAACGGCGTCAAGTACGTGCTGGACAAGGCGGTCATCCTCGGCACCGACGTCACCAACGAGTCCTCCGGGATCGACTCGACGTCCAACCAGCCGGTCGTCAACCTGACCCTGAACGGCAAGGCGACCAAGGCGTTCGCCAAGCTGACCGCCACCCAGGCCAGCAAGTACCAGCCCAGCGCCAGCACCAATCCTGACGACCAGGTGCTGGACCAGACCGCGATCGTGCTCGACGGCAACGTGGTCTCGGCCCCGGCCACCACCGAAGCCATCCCGGCCGGCCAGGTGCAGATCACCGGGCTCGGCAGCCAGACCGCGGCCGACACCCTGGCCCAGCAGCTCAAGTACGGCGCCCTGCCGCTGACGTTCAAGGTGGTCAACGTCGAGAACGTGTCGCCTTCGCTGGGCCGCACGCAGCTAGACACGGGCCTGATCGCGGGCGGCATCGGCCTGATCCTGGTCGTGATCTACTCGTTCTTCTACTACCGCGGCCTGGGCACCGTGTCGGTCTCCAGCCTGCTCATCGCCGGGCTGATCGGCTACCTGTCGGTGGTGCTGCTCAGCCGGTACCAGGGCTTCACCTTGTCGCTGACCGGTATCGCCGGGCTGATCGTGGCCATCGGCATCACCGCTGACTCGTTCGTGGTGTTCTTCGAGCGATTGCGGGACGAGGTCCGGGACGGGCGCTCGCTGCGGGCCGCGGTCGAGAGCGGCTGGAAACGGGCCCGGCGCACGATCCTGGTCTCGGACACCGTCTCGTTCCTGGCCGCGCTGCTGCTGTACATCTTCTCGGTCGGGGATGTGAAGGGCTTCGCCTACACCCTCGGCCTGACCACCTTGATCGACGTGGTGGTGGTGTTCTTGTTCACCAAGCCGATGGTGACCCTGCTGGCCCGGACCAAGTTCTTCGGCCAGGGCCACAAGTGGTCGGGCCTGGATCCGGACCGGCTCGGGGCCCGCGCCCCGTGGCGCTCCGGCCTGCCCCGCCGCACCACCCGTACCTCCGGCTCCGCGCGACGGCCGCGGACCACCTCAAGGGAGGCATGAGATGTCCCGCCTGGGCGACGTCGGCGGCCGGCTCTACCGCGGCGACGTATCCATCAACTTCGTCGGCCGGCAGAAGCTCTGGTACGCGATCTCCGGCTGCATCGTGCTCATCGCCCTGGTCGCGCTGCTGGTCCGCGGGCTGAACTTCAGCGTGGACTTCAAGGGCGGCTCGATCTTCACGGTCAAGGCCCCCAACGCCACCATCAGCCAGATCCAGAAGGCCGTGACCGACGGCGGCGGCGGCACGTCCACCGTGCAGAAGGCCGGGGTCGGCACCAAGGCCCAGTTCCAGGCCCAGACCGAGGCGCTGTCCACCAGCACCAACGAAAAGGTCCAGAACTCGCTGGCCAGCGAGCTGCACATCAGCCAGTCCCAGATCAGCACCAAGATCGTCGGCCCGACCTGGGGCAGCCAGATCTCCTCGAAGGCCCTCGAGGCGCTGATCGCGTTCCTCATCGTGATCGTGATCTACCTGTCGATCGCGTTCGAGTGGAAGATGGCCGCCGCCGCCTTCGTCGCCCTGATGCACGACATCCTGATCACGGTCGGCGTCTACGCGCTGGCCGGATTCCAGGTCAGCCCGGCCACCGTCACCGGCCTGCTCACCATCTTGGGTTACTCGCTGTACGACACGGTGGTGGTGTTCGACAAGGTCCGGGAGAACACCGCCGGCCTGACCGCGGGCGGTAACCAGCGCACCAGCTTCACCAGCTACAGCCAGGCCGCCAACCTGGCCCTGAACCAGACCCTGGTCCGGTCGATCAACACCTCGCTGATCGCGCTGCTGCCGGTGACCGCGATCCTGATCGCCAGCACCGTGCTGCTCCCGCCCGGCGAGCTGTCCGACCTGGCCCTGGTGCTGTTCGTCGGCATGCTGTCCGGCACGTACTCCTCGATCTTCATCGCCACCCCGGTGCTGGCCGACCTGAAGGAGCGCGAGCCGAAGATGAAGCAGCTGGCGGCCCGGGCCGCGGCCCGCGCGGCCAGCCCGCGGGTGGCCAGCAAGGCCGCCCGGGCCGGGGCCACGGTCGGGGCCGGCTCCGCGACCACGGCCGCCGCGCCCGCCCGCCGGGCCGCCGCCGATGACGATGCCGACGAGGACCTGGCCGGTTACGACGATACGGACGGCCCCGAAGCGACCGGGCCGGACAACGATCCCGGCGAGGCCGAGAGCGAGCCCACCATCACCACCCGTGGCGCGGCTCCCAGAGCCGACGGCGCCCGCTCGGTGTCCCGCCAGCAGCCGCGACGCACCACCGCGGCCCGGCGGCGCTCGGCCGCCCAGCGTAAGAAGCGGCGGTAGCTTCGTGTCCGATGGCTCCCTGGACGACCTGATCAAGAGCCACATCCGGGACGTACCCGACTTCCCCGAGCCGGGCATCTCGTTCAAGGACATCACCCCGCTGCTGGCCGACGGCCCGGCGTTCGCCGCGGTGATCGGCGCGCTGGCCGCCACGCCCGGGCCCATCGACAAGGTGGCCGGGATCGAGGCCCGCGGCTTCATCCTGGCCGCGCCGGTGGCCACCCGGCTCGGCTGCGGTTTCGTCCCGGTCCGCAAGGCCGGCAAGCTCCCCGCGGCGACCTATCGCGAGGACTATCAGCTGGAGTACGGCACCGCCACCATCGAGGTGCATACCGACGCCTTCGAACCGGGCGAGCAGGTCCTGATCATCGACGACGTGCTGGCCACCGGCGGCACTGCCCTGGCCACCGCCGATCTGGTTCGCCGGGCCGGGGCCGAGGTGGCCGGGGTGGCCGTCCTGCTCGAGCTGTCCTTCCTGAACGGCCGGGCCAAGCTCGGCGACCTCCCCTTCACCTCACTGCTCACTGTGTAACCACCCCACCGCGCCTTCCGCTCGTGGGGCCCCAGCCTGACCTGCGCAGGCTCGCCACGCTGGGAATTGTCCGCCGGTAGACTTAGTTAACGGCACATGGACAGGAGCGCGAGTGGCCAGTGAGGTGATATCAGCCAGCACGACCGGAACCGGTGCGACCCCGGCCAGCGCGCCCGGCACAGAAAATCCGCCGGACAGCCCGCAGGAAGGCCAGGTCAGCGCCGAGCCTGTCGCTGCCGAAGCTGACGTGCCCAGCCGGACCGAGTCCAGCCCGGACGGCTCGTCGCCCGCCGCGCCCACCGATGCCCAGACCAGCCAGGCCAATCATGCCGCATCATCTCCCGCACCCACGCCCCCACCCGCAGCCGCCGAGCCGAAGCGTCCCCGGGCCACTCCGGCCCCGGGTGGTCCGGCCGCACCCGCGTCCGGCGCCTCGGTCCGGCGCCGTCTGGCCCGTCTGGGAGCGCAGCGCGTGGCCACGGTGAACCCGGTGCTCGAACCGCTGATCAAGACGGTCCGGGCCACCCACCCCAAAGCCGACGTCCGGCTGATCGAACGCTCCTACGACGTCGCCGCCTACTGGCACCGGAACCAGAAGCGCAAGAGCGGCGACCCCTACATCACGCACCCGCTGGCCGTGGCCACGATCCTGGCCGAGCTGGGCATGAACACCGACACGATCAGCGCCGCCCTGCTGCACGACACCGTGGAGGACACCCCGTACTCGCTGGCCGAGCTGCGCGGGGACTTCGGCGAGGACATCGCGGCCCTGGTCGACGGCGTGACCAAGCTGGACAAGGTCAAGTACGGCGACTCCGCCGAGGCCGAGACCGTCCGCAAGATGGTCGTGGCCATGTCGCGTGACATCCGGGTCCTGGTCATCAAGCTGGCCGACCGGCTGCACAACATGCGGACCCTGCGCTACCTGGCCCGGGAGAAGCAGGAGCGCAAGTCGCGCGAGACGCTGGAGATCTTCGCCCCGCTGGCCCACCGGCTCGGCATGAACACGATCAAGTGGGAGCTGGAGGACCTGGCCTTCGCGACCATGTACCCCAAGCGCTACGACGAGATCGCCCGGCTGGTGTCCGAGCGGTCCCCGCGCCGGGACGTGTTCCTGCAGGAGGTCATCGAGCACGTCTCCGGCGACCTGCGCGAGACCAAGATCCGGTCCACGGTCACCGGCCGCCCCAAGCACTACTACTCGATCTACCAGAAGATGATCGCCCGCAACGTCGGGTTCGATGACATCTACGATCTGGTCGGCATCCGGGTCCTGGTCGACTCGGTCCGCGACTGCTACGCGGCGCTCGGCACCATCCACGCGCGATGGAACCCGGTGCCCGGGCGGTTCAAGGACTACATCGCGATGCCGAAGTTCAACATGTACCAGTCGCTGCACACCACGGTGATCGGCCCCGGCGGCAAGCCGGTCGAGCTGCAGATCCGCACCTGGGCCATGCACAAGCGGTCCGAGTACGGCGTGGCCGCGCACTGGAAGTACAAGGAAGAGTCGATCTTCGGGAACCGGGTCAAGGAGGACGGCAACAGCCCGGACATGGCCTGGCTGCGCCAGCTGGTGGACTGGCAGCGGGAGGCCACCGACCCGGCCGAGTTCCTGGAGTCGCTGCGGTTCGACCTGGCCGCCGCCGAGGTGTACGTGTTCACCCCGCGCGGCGAGGTGATCGCGCTGCCGCAGGGGGCCACCCCGGTCGACTTCGCGTACGCCATCCACACCGAGGTCGGGCACCGCACCATCGGCGCCCGCGTCAACGGCCGGCTGGTCGCGCTGGAGAGCACGCTCGACAACGGCGACACGGTCGAGATCTTCACCTCCAAGGCCCAGGAGGCCGGCCCGAGCCGGGACTGGCTGCAGTTCGTCCAGAGCGCCCGGGCCCGCAACAAGATCCGGCAGTGGTTCTCCAAGGAGCGGCGCGAGGCCGCCGCCGAGTCCGGCAAGGACTCGATCGCCCGGGCCATGCGCAAGCAGAACCTCCCGGTCCAGCGGCTGGCCACCGCCGACGCCCTGCTGTCCATCGCCCACGACCTGCGCTACGCCGACCTCACCTCGCTGTACGCCGCGGTGGGGGAGGGGCGGGTCAGTGCCGAGTCGGTGGTGGACAAGCTGGTCCGCTCGCTCGGCGGCCTGGCCGGGGCCGAGGAGGACATGGCCGAGGCGGCCCTGCCGACCTCGGTCGAGTCCGCCCGCCCGCACGCCTCCGGCGACTCCGGGGTCATGGTCGAGGGCGGCGCCGACGTGTGGGCCCGCCTGTCCAAGTGCTGCACGCCGGTACCGGGCGATGACATCCGCGGCTTCGTCACCCACGGCAACGGTGTCTCCGTGCACCGCACCGACTGCGTCAACTTCATCCACCTGGCCGAGTCCCAGCCCGAGCGCATGGTCGACGTGCACTGGTCGCCCACGGACGCCTCGGTGTTCCTGGTCGCGATCCAGGTCGAGGCGCTGGACCGGACCCGGCTGCTGTCCGACGTGACCCGGGTCCTGTCCGACCAGCACGTCAACATCTTGTCGGCCTCGGTCACCACCACCCGCGACCGGGTGGCGGTCAGCCGCTTCACGTTCGAGATGGGCGCCCCCAAGCACCTGGGCCACGTCCTGCGCGCCGTCCGCGCCATCGACGGCGTCTACGACGTGTACCGGGTCACGAATTAGCAGTTGCCCCGGGGAAGACCCCACCAGTTCCTCAGCGTCGTCACCGGCTACTGGATAATGGCGTAGAAGTCAGCATTCCGGCGGCGGACAGGACGGTGGTTCCGTGGAGGCCTTCTGGGACGTCGTTCCGTCTTGACCCGCGTCAGCCGCCGAACGCGCTCGATGCGTGCTTCGGACGCGGACCGGGAGATCGTCCGCGTGGTGCTGGCCGACGCCTACGCGGACGGGCGTCTCACCCGCGAGGAGTACGACGAGCGGCTGAACACCCTGTACGAGAGCCGGACCCTCGGTGAACTGCCCGCGCTGGTCACCGATCTCGAGCCCCTTGACGGCCCGGCCCAGGCGCCCGCGGCCCGGCCGGACGAAGATCTGAGAACGCGTGGGGCCCGCAAGTGGCGCAAGGACGTCGAGGAGTCATTCGTGGCCTTCCTCATCCCGAGCATCATCTGCGTGGTGATCTGGATCGCGGCCACCGGCGCGGGCTTCTTCTGGCCGGTGTTCCCCATGCTGTTTCTCGGGCTCAACCTCGTCAAGACCGTCGCCTCGCGCGAAGCGATCATCGACCGCGAGGTCCTCCGGCTGGAGGAGCAGGCGAGCAAGGACGCTGCTCCTGAACTCCCCGCCGACCAGCCTCCGCACCCGTAGGTGAAGTCCGCCTTCGGCTTGGTTCCCGGTTACCGCATGATGGCGATCACACCGCCGCCGAGGCCGGCCACCACGATGCCTACCACCACCGATGCGGGCCTGGCGGGTGCCCGGTTCGGGGACGTGGAATATCCAGATACCGAGGCTGGCGTTCACCACCAGGCTGAGCTGGGCGAGGGTGAAGCCCGCGCCGGTGCCCACCCGGGCCACCAGGCCGAGCAGGGTGAGGTTGCCGATGCCGAACAGGACGCCCGCCCCCAGCAACCCGCTGCTGGCGCGGACGCCCAGCCGGGCCGGCTCGCCCGCCGGGAGCGCGAGGGCGAGGCTGCCGGCCAGGATTCCGAGCGCGAGCGGGAAGTCGCCCACCTGGGCCGGGACCGCGGCCCACTGGGCCGGTACGAAGTAACTTCCCCACAGGACCCCGGCTCCGGCCGCCCACAGCAGGCCGGCCCGGGCCGAGGTGGCGGACCGGCCGGAATCGGGTTCGCCCCGGGCCGCGGCGATCAGCAGGACCCCCAGCACGACGACCAGGAACGCGATGCCGAGGACGGCGAACCGTACGCCCGAGAAGCCGTCCAGCTCACCGAACAGCAGCGCGCCCCAGACGAACGCGACCACGATGTTGAGGGGTGTCCAGATCCCGGCCGCGCGCGCGAGCCCGATCCTCCGCGACGCCTGGAAGACGCAGTAGTTACCGCCCGTCCACACCATCCCGCCCGCCATGGGCAGCCAGAAGTCCCGCCAGCCGAACCTCAGCCCGGCCCCACTGACCAGCAGGGCTATCCCGGCGAAGACGACGTTGCCGACGGCGACGTAAAAGATGCGGGTCCGCTCGGGGATCCCGGGCCGCCACTGCGCCAGCGGAATCCAGGTGCCGAACGCGGCCACCATGATCACCGCGAGCAGAAAACTCATGGCCACATTTTATCCTCGTATAGCGAGGATAAAAGAGGAACGGGTCCGGGATCTCCGCGGGCCGAGATCGGGACCGCGGCGGGCCGCTAGCCGAGTTCGGCCTTCAGCTGGTGCTTGATGATCTTGCCGGAGGCGGTGCGGGGGATCTGCGCGACCACCTCCAGGCGGCGGGGGACCTTGTAACCGGCCAGCCGGGTCCGCGCGTACGCGCGCAGGTCCTCCAGGCCGGGCGGATCCCCGCCGGGGACGATGACCGCGGTCACCGCCTCGCCCCAGGTCGCGTCGGGCAGGCCGATCACGGCCACGTCGGCCACCCGGGGGTGCTCGATCAGCACCGCCTCCACCTCGGCCGGGTACACGTTCTCCCCGCCGGTGATGATCATGTGCGTCTTGCGGTCGACCAGGTGCAGGTGGCCGTGCTCGTCCAGCCGCCCCAGGTCGCCCAGGGTGAGCCAGGGCACGCCGCCAATCACCCGGGTGGCGGCGGCGGTGGCCTCGGGGCGGCCGTGGTAGCCGGTCATCATGACCGGCGTGGCGAAGATCTGCCCGATCTCGCCGGCCGGCACCGGCTGGTCGTCGTCGTCCAGCAGCAGGACGTCCATCCCGGGCAGCGGGGTGCCCACGCTGGAGCCCCGGTCGGGCCGGGCCCGGTGCCCGATGCTGGTGACCAGGCCGATCTCGGTGCCGCCGTAGAACTCGTTCAGCTCGGCGCTGGGGAACACCCGCAGCACCCCCGCCATCGTGTCCGGGTGCAGCGGCGCGCCCGCGACGATGATGCTGCGCAGCGAACCGGTGTCGTGCCCCCCGGCCACCGGGATCATCCGGTCCAGCATCGTCGGCACGGCGAAACCGATCATGGTCGCGCGCTGCCGCTCGATGGCGGTGACCGCGGCCTCGGCGTCGAACCGGGGCATCACCAGCACGGTGCCGCCGTAGAACAGCTGGGCCAGGCTGAACAGGGCCGGCGCCTCGTGGAACAGGGGCCCCGGCATGAGCATGACATCCCGGTCGTCGTGCCGGTAGGCCTGAAACGACCGGCGATGATGATCCACGAACGCGCCCAGGGTCTGCACGCAGCCCTTCGGCCGCCCGGTCGTCCCCGAGGTGTAACCCTGGAAGAACACGGTTTCCGGCCCCGGATCCGGCCCGGCCGCCGCGGGGTCGGCGGCGGTGATCAGCTGCTCAAGGTCGTCATCCGGGCCGCCGACGGTGATGACCGGCAGTTCAGAGGCTGCCGCCGTGGCCAGCTCCGCGTCCGCCACCAGCAGCGTCGCCGCCGAGTCGGCCAGGATGTACTCGATCTCCGGGCCGGTCAGCGCCGGGTTGACCGGCACCAGGGCCAGTCCCGAGCGGGCCGCCGCCTGGTAGAGCTCCAGATACTCGATGCGGTTGGCCATCAGCACCGCGACCCGGTCCCCGCGCGCCAGGCCGCGCGCCATCAGCCCGGCCGCGATCTGCTCGCTGCGCGCGGCCAGCTCCGCGTAAGTCCGGCGCTGATCCCCGCACCGGACCGCGACCGCGTCCGGTCGGTGGCGCGCCTGCCAGCGCAGCATCCCCGCCATCGACCGGTCATCGACCCCGCCAGGCGTCATGACACCAGCCACCCCTCCGCCGGGCACGGCGTCAGTCCGGCACGGCGACGCGGAACGTGCCCACCCCGACCACGTCGCCGGTGCTGTCCCGGGCCGTGACCGCGACGACCACGGCGTTGCGGCCCGGGCCGAGCGGGTGCAGCTCGGTGATCATCCCCGTGCAGCGGGTGGTCTCGTCCACCGGCACCGGCTTGGTCAGCTTGCTCTCCATGGTCACGATGGCCGCGCCCTCGTGCCGCCAGGCCCGGTCGATCACCGAGGCCATCAGGGACATGGTGAACATGCCGTGCGCGGCGGGCTGGGTCATGCCGAAGACCTGAGCCCGCTCGTTCCACGGGAGGTTGGTGTGCACCGGGTTGAAGTCCAGGTGGGCCAGGGCGGCCCGGTCGATGACCTCCTGGGTGGCCTGGTGCTCCACCGGCGGGAACTCCTGCCCCAGCTTCAGGTCGGTGTAGTGCAGCACGGTGGCTCCCCTCACATGCTCGCGTAGCGGACCAGTTCGGCCCGGGTGGGCGGCAGGATCAGCCGGGTGAACCAGGTCGCCTTGAGCGTGCCGTCCTGGTTGCGCAGGTCGACCTGGTCCTCGACGTAGTTCTTGTCCCGGCGGATCCACTTGTCCCGGTGGGTGACGGTGGCGCTGATCCGCTCACCGATCGCGAACGGCTCGAGCAGCTCGATGCGCTGACCGGGGTTACGGGCCCCGGGCGAACGGAGCCAGCTGCCGATGCCGGTGTCGATGCAGTAGAACACCACCTGCACCACGAACAGCGGGTGCTGGCGCAGCCCGCCGTGGGCGGCCGCGTACTCCGGGTCGACCAGCATCGGGTCGGTCTCCAGGCACGAGCGGTTGAAGGACACGATGTCCTCCGCGGTCACCTCGAAGACCCGCGCCCCCGGACCCGACTGCCCGACCTCGATCTCATCCCAGGTCTCGTAGGCCTCCACCCCCTGGGTGAAGTCCCACTCGAACTCCCGCTGCTTGGCCGTGGTCTCGTACTGCGCCAGCCGTTCCACCATCGCCACCGGGCACCCTCCCTGCATAATTAGCCTAACGATCGTTCGTTAAAATATCTTTGCACTAGCCTGCCGGGATGCGCAAGGCGCGCACTACGAGTAAGGACCGCGGATGAGCGAACGGCCAGAGCAGCGGATCGCGCGGCCGGTCGGGCGGCCCCGCCGCGAGGACAACCGCGGCCGCGACGTGCTGGCCGCCGCGGTCGAGCTGTTCGCCAGCCGCGGTTTCGACGCCACCTCGATCCGGGATATCGCCACCGCCGCCCAGGTCCAGCCGGCCTCGGTCTACTACCACTACCCGTCCAAGGAAGCCCTGCTGGTGGCCATCGTGGACCGGGCCGCGGCCCAGGTGGCGGCCCAGATCACGGCGGCCGCCCAGTCAGCGGACCCCTGGCTGCGGCTCGAGCAGGCCTGCGTCGCCCACCTGACCGCGCTGCTCCAGGGCGAGGGGGCCCTGCGGGTGCTGGCCACCGAGATCCCCAGCCGCCGCACCGGCGCCGTCCACCAGGCGCTGGTCCGCACCCGGGACGCCTACGAGGACATGTTCCGCGACCTGGTCGCCGCGCTGCCCGTAAGCCCGGAGGTCGACCGCTCCTACCTGCGCCTGACCCTGCTGGGCGCGATCAACTGGACCCTGATCTGGTACCGCCCCGGCGGCGACCCCCCGGCCACCATCGCCCGCAACATCGTCACCCTCATCCGCCGCGGCGCGCAAGAATGAGAACGTGCCTGAAGACAATCCCCACGCTGCCTGGCGGATGGACGTGGCCCGCCGGGCGGCCGCCGTTTACCTGGACAACCCCAAGCTGGCCGCGCTGACCGTGGCCGGGTCGGTCGGCGCCGGGCTGGCCGACCGCTACTCCGACCTCGAGCTGGACTGCTACTGGTCGCAGGCCCCCACCGACCAGGACCGCCAGGACCCGGTCAAGGCCCTCAACGGGGAGCTGATCCGGCTGTGGGACTACGACAGCGACGAAGAAGAGTGGAGCGAGGACTACCGGCTGGGCCAGTTGGACGTCACCGTGAGCAACTTCGTGACCAGCACCATCGACCACTGGCTGGACTCGGTGGGCCGGCACGCCGACACCGACCCGGTCAAGCACATGCGGCTGGCGGCCGTGCTGGGTTCGCAGCCGCTGGTGGGGGAGTCCCAGATCGAGTCCTGGCGGGATCGGGCCGGCTACCCCGACCGGCTGGTCGAGATCATGGTCGAGCAGACGCTGGACCCGGCCGTGCTGGCTGGCTGGGCCGTCCGCGAAGCCCTGATCGGCCGCGGCGACGGCCTGGCGGCCCGGCATCTGCTCAACCGGATCGGGTTCGCGGTGGCCAAGACCGTGCTGGCCCTCAACCGGGTCTACCTGCCCCACCGCCAGCTCAAGTGGCAGCGGCACCTGCTGTCCGGGCTGACCGTGGTCCCGGCCCAGCTCACCGGCCGGCTGGACCAGCTGGTGTCGAGCCCGCTGGCCGACGCCTTCACCACCGCCGAGCAGTTGCTGAATGACACCGTCCAGCTGGCCGAAACCAACTCCGGCGCCGACCTGACCGACTTCCGCACCGAACTGGCCAGCCGCCGCCCGGCCCTGGACCCACCTCGGGGCTAGGAACCGGCGATGACGGTGCTGGAGGTGGCGACGGGCCAGTTCCCGGTGAGCGCGGACATTGAGCAGAACGCCGCCTGGATGGCCCGGCAGACGCGCGAGGCCGCCCACCGCGGCGCCCGCGTCGCGCACTTCCCCGAAGGCGCACTGTCCGGTTACGCGGGGGCGGACTTCAAGACGTTCACCGGGTACGACTGGGGCGCGCTGGACCGTGCCACCGAGGGCCTCCGCGAACTCGCCCGCGAGCTGGGCATCTGGGTGGTGGCCGGGTCCGCGCACCGGTTCAGCGACGTGAGCGCGCCCCACAACAGCCTGTACGTGATCAGCGACCGCGGCGAGGTCACCGAGCGGTATGACAAGCGGTTCCTCGGCGGTACCGACCCCGATCATTACAGCCCGGGCCGCCACTTCAGCACCTGGGTCATCGACGGCATCCGGTGCGGGGCGCTGATCTGCTACGACTACCGGTTCCCCGAGCTGTACCGGCACTACGTGACGCTGGATGTCCAGCTGATGTTCCACTCCTTCCACGCCGGGAACGTTCCGCCCGAGCGGATCGCGGCCATCAGCGCCGCGATCGGCACCCAGTACGCGCCGCTCAATCCGGCCGCGACGCTCACCTACCCCGGCATCACCATGCCCGCGGTGATGATCGCCTCGGCCGCGTGCAACAACCTGTGGATCTCCTGCCCGAACAGCTCCGCGCCCGAGAGCCTGTGGCCCGCGTTCTTCGTGCGTCCGGACGGCATCACCACCGGCCGGCTGGAACGCAACCAGCCCGGCGTCCTGCTATCCACCGTCGACACTGATCAAGACCTGTACGACTCCACCGGACCGTGGCGGCGCCGGGCCATTGCCGGCACCCTGCACAGCGGGGAACTGGCCCCCGACGACCACTAGCCGAGATGCCCCGCCCTCGACCCCGAGCTAGCCGCTGAACTCGGCCAGCGTCCGCTCGGCCTCTTCCAGCCAGGAGCGGCGGGCTTCCAGGGCTTCCTGGGCGTTCCGCTCGGCCTGGGCGTCGCCCTTCTCCTGGGCCTTGGCCAGCTGGCGTTCCAGCTGCTCGATGTTCGCGCGGAGCTGGGTCACGGTGCCTTCGGCCCGGGCGATGGCCTCGGGGTTGGAACGCCGCCACTGGCTGTCCTCGGCCTTGCGCACGGCCTCCTCCACCTTGCGCAGGCCGCCCTCCAGGCGGTCGCGGGAATCGCGCGGCACCCCGCCGGCCTGTTCCCACTTCTCCTGGATACCGCGCAGCGCCTGCCGGGCCGAACGCAGGTCGGTGATGGGCAGCAGCGCCTGAGCCTGCTCCAGCAGGGCTTCCTTGACCACCGCGTGCTCGCGCAGTTCGGCTTCCTTCTCCGACAGGGCCTCGGCCCGGGCCGCGAAGAACTGGTCCTGGGCCGCCTTGAACCGGCCCCACAGGTCTTCCTCGGCCTCCCGGCTGGCCCGGCCCGCGGCCTTCCAGGCCCGCATCAGGTCGCGGAACGTGCCCGCGGTCGGGCCCCAGGCCGTCGAGGTGGCCAGCGACTCGGCGTCGGCCACCAGCCGCTCCTTGCGGAGCCGGACCTCCTCGCGCTCCTCCTCCATGCCCGCGAAGTAGGCCTTGCGGCGCTTGGTGAAACTGTTCCGCGCCGCCGACAGCCGCTTCCACAGCACGGCCTCCACCGACCGCTCGGCGTGCGGGGCCGTCTTCCACTCCTCCAGCAGTTCGCGCATGCGCTCACCGCTGCTCTTCCAGTGGGTGGCCTCGGCCGCGATGTGCTCGGCCTCGTCGACGATCCGTTCCTTGATGTCGCGGGCGGCGGTCCGGGCCTGCTCGCGCTGCGCTTTGACCTCTTCGCGCTTGTGCCCGACCACCCCGGTCAGCTTGTCCAGCCGTCCGCACAGGCCGTCCAGGTCGCCGATGGCGCTGGCCTCGGTCACGGTCTTGCGCAGCCGCTCCACCGACGACTGGGCCTGCGCCGGGGACAGGTCGGTCGAGTTCAGACGCTGCTCCAGCAGCGTGACCTCGGTCTCCAGCGATTCGTACTTGCGCCGGTAGAAGGCCAGCGCCTCCTCCGGGCTGCCCGCCTGCCACGAGCCGATGACCCGCTCGCCCTCGGCGGTACGCACGTAGACCGTACCGTCGGGATCAACCCGGCCCCACGGATGATTGGCGGTGGTCACGGCGAACCTCCTGGTAGTGCTGGCCCGGTGCGGACCGGAAAGTAACGCCTCTCCAGTTTGCGCACCGTTCTGCTCGCTAGTCTGCATCACATTTGCTTGATGGTTACGCTCTTGATGACGACGCTTTCCTTGGGGTGACCGTCGCCGGTGCCATTGGAGTTGTCACTTCCTGCCTTGGCGATGGCGTCAAGGATCGGCAGGCCCTGGGTGATCGTGCCGAACGGCGTATAGCTGGCCGGCAGGGTGGTTGAATTCTTGTAGACGAGGAAGAACTGGCTGCCATTGCTGTTCGGCTGGCCGGTATTGGCCATGGCCACCGTGCCGGCCGTGTACTTGGCCCCGGTCAGGTTCTCGTTCCCGAAGTCGTAGCCGGGGCCGCCCTGGCCGGTCCCGGTCGGGTCACCGCACTGCAAGACGTAGATGCCGCTGGTGGTGAGCCGGTGGCACTTGGTGTTGCTGAAGTAGCTCTGCTTGGCCAGCGAGACGAACGAATTGACGGTGCAGGTTGCCTTGCTGTTGGCCAGGTTGATGACGATGTTGCCGCGGTTGGTGGCCAGCGTGGCCTGGTAGCTCGCCTGGTAGTCCGGCTTGGTCGCGGGCAGGCTGACCTTGCGGGCGGCGGTACCGCTCTTGGCGTACGTGCAGGTGTGCGCGGGCTCGGACACCGTGGCGGCCGAGGAGGAAGCAGACGCCGACGCGGTCGCGGACGCGGTGGCCTTCGGTGACGCGGAGGACTTACCCCCGCCCGTGCCGAACAGGAAGTACCCACCTACGGCCAGGGCGGCGACCACGCACACCCCTCCGGTGGCTATCGCGCGGATCCGCACCTTGCGCGCCTGCTCGGCACGGCGTTGCTCTTGCCGTGCCAGGCGCTCCCGGGCGAGCCTGCGCTGACGATCTTTCTTTCCCGCCACCGGTCAAATCCTCCTCATTGGGTGCCGGCGGTCCCGCCATCAGCGAATCTTCGCGAATCGTACCTGGATAGCTGTTAACGCGGTACCGCCGTTATCGGTTCGCAGCCGTGTCTGCCGGCTCGGTAGCCTGTACCGACCCGGGCCTGTTCCGCTGAACCTACCGGGAGTACGTATCAGGAAGGACGACCGTGCTTGTCACCGGGTTCCCCGCGGGCGCATTCGCGGCCAACTGTTATGTCATTGCGCCCGGAGACGGCGAGGAATGCGTGATCGTGGACCCCGGCCAGGACTCGCTGGGCGGGATCGACGAGATCGTGGCCACCCACCGGCTCAAGCCTGTCGCCGCCATGGCCACCCACGGGCACCTGGACCACATCTGGTCGATAGCGCCGCTGTGCGGGGCCCGGGACATCCCGGCCTACGTCCATCCCGAGGACCGGGCCCTGCTGTCCGACCCGGCCCGTGGCCTGCCGCTCGGCGCCGACCAGCAGCTGTTCGGCGGCCTGACCTTCACCGAGCCCGATGACGTACGCGAGCTGACCGACGGCCTGACCCTGACCCTGGCCGGGGTGGACTTCGTGGTCGACCACGCACCCGGGCACACGCCGGGCTCGGTGACGTTCCGGCTGCCGCCCGGCATCGAGGACGTCGACGACCCGGCCGGCACCATGCTCTCCGGCGACCTGCTGTTCGCCGGGTCCATCGGCCGCACCGACCTGCCCGGCGGGGACTACCAGACCATCCTGGCCAGCCTGGCCCGGGTCTGCCTGCCCCGTCCGGATGAGACGATCGTCCTGTCGGGCCACGGCCCGGCCACCACGATCGGGGCCGAGCGACGCGGTAATCCGTTCCTGGCCGGCCTCACCCCGCAGCAGGGACTCAAGGGGCCGGCCAGGGGATTGTGACCATCGAGCTCGGGGCGTGGCCGCCTTGCGGGCCGGCCCGCCCGACCACCGACCTTCAATAAATGTGAAAGCGAGAGGCTGAATGATCCGCACCCATGGAGCGGGGACGCTGCGCGCGTCGAACGCCGGTGAAACCGTTGTGCTGGCGGGCTGGGTGGCCCGGCGGCGCGACCACGGCGGCGTCGTCTTCATCGACCTGCGCGACGCCAGCGGCATCGTCCAGGTCGTCTGGCACGAGCAGGAGAGCGCGGCCGAGACCGACGAGGCCGGCCACCTGCGGGCCGAGTTCTGTGTGAAGGTCACCGGCACGGTGCGGGCCCGCCCGGCCGGCAACGAGAACCCCGAGCTGCCCACCGGCGCCATCGAGGTCGACGCCGCCGAGCTGGACGTGCTCAGCGAGGCCGACCCGCTGCCGTTCCCGATCGAGGGCGGCCCGGCCGACCTGAACGAGGAGGCTCGGCTCCGGTACCGCTACCTGGACATCCGCCGCGAGGCCATGGCCCGCAACCTGCGGGTCCGGTCGCAGGCCACGTACCTGATCAACGACGTGCTCCGGGACCACGGCTTCGTCTACGTGGAGACCCCGTACCTGACCCGGTCCACCCCCGAGGGCGCCCGCGACTTCCTGGTCCCGGTGCGGCTCCGGCCCGGCAACTGGTACGCGCTGCCGCAGTCCCCGCAGCTGTTCAAGCAGCTGCTGATGGTGGGCGGCATGGAGCGGTACTACCAGCTGGCCCGGTGCTTCCGCGACGAGGACTTCCGCGCCGACCGGCAGCCCGAGTTCACCCAGATCGACCTGGAAATGTCGTTCATCACCCGCGAGGACGTCGTCGCCGTCGGCGAGGCCCTGGTCCAGCGGCTGTGGAGCGAGGTGCTCGGCTACGAGATCCCGCTGCCGCTGCCGCAGATGACCTACGCCGATGCCATGGCCCGGTACGGCTCGGACAAGCCGGACCTGCGCTTCGGCTACGAGCTGACCGACATGACCGACTACTTCGCCGACACCGGCTTCCGGGTGTTCCAGAACCCGTACGTGGGCGCGGTGGTCATGCCCGGCGGCGGCCAGCAGACCCGGCGTGAGCTGGACGCCTGGCAGGACTGGGCCAAGGCCCGCGGCGCCCGCGGCCTGGCCTACGTGGTCGTGCAGCCGGACGGCGCGCTGGCCACCTCCGGCCCCGTGGTCAAGAACCTGTCCGAGAAGGAGCAGGCCGGGCTGACCGACGCCACCGGCGCCCAGCCCGGCGACTGCATCTTCTTCGCGGCCGGTGCCCCGCGCGAGGCCCGCGAACTGCTCGGCGCGGCCCGGCTCGAGATCGGCCGCCGCTGCGACCTGATCGACCCCGACGCCTGGGCCTTCACCTGGGTGGTGGACGCGCCCATGTTCGAAGAGGACGGCCAGGGCGGCTGGACCGCGGTGCACCACCCGTTCACCGCCCCGCTGCCGGAGTGGGCCGACAAGTTCCCGGCCGACCCCGGGGCGGCGCTGGCCGACGCCTACGACATGGTCTGCAACGGCTACGAGATCGGCGGCGGGTCGATCCGTATCCACCGCTCGCAGATGCAGCAGCAGGTGTTCGACACCATCGGGCTGTCCCGGGCCGAGGCCCAGTCCCAGTTCGGCTTCCTGCTCGAGGCGTTCAAGTACGGGCCGCCCCCGCACGGCGGCATCGCGTTCGGCTGGGACCGCCTGATCATGCTGCTGGCCGGCCAGGACAGCATCCGCGAGGTCATCGCGTTCCCCAAGGCCGCCTCGGGCCTGGACCCGCTGACCGGGGCCCCGACCCCGATCACCAAGGCCCAGCGCAAGGAGGCCGGCATCGACACGCCGCCCGCCGCGGCCAAGCCGTCCGGCACCCAGCCCGGCGGCCAGCCCGCGGACCCGACCGACGCGGGCTCCACCACCGCCTGACCCCGCCGCACCGGCCCCGGCTCTCCCACGAGCCGGGGCCGGCGCGGGTCAGGCGTCCGTTTCCGCGGGCGGGGCCACGTACGTGCGGAACACCACGATCTCCCTGTCCCGGACCCGGAACACCTGGATCGACCGGGTCGTGTACGAGTCCCCGAGGGCAGCGAGGGCTTCGCCTCCGGCGCAAACTTTGGCTGAGCCACTTCTTGTGTGCCGATGTTTCACTTCGTCCCCGCCTCCTCAATTTTCTGACTGTACTCAACAGGAGTACACGTGATAGAACATGAGCATTACTGCCCAGCGGCGATAAGAAGGAAATGCCATGAGATTGAGGCGTGCTGTGGTCACGGCGGCGGCGGTCGCGGCCTGCCTGGTCCCTCTGGCCATCACCGGCCCAGCCAGTGCAGGAACCCATGGGCCGTGGCGTCATAATGCGGTCGCCCATCCGCTGGACTTCACTAACCAGCACATCACGAACTACGCCTCTGGCGGCTGGCAAGGTGGCGACGGCCACGGCAATCTCGTCGACGGCGGAACGTACAACCAGTTCAATGGGATCGAGGTCGGTACCGTCACCAACAATGGGACGGCCTCTTGGCCGTTCGACGTCGGGTCCGGCGACAACGCCACCTATGCTGGCCGCCCCGTATGGGAATTTGTCGAGACCGGCTCGACCAGTACCTGCATCCAAGTGGCTTTCGTGGGCGTTGTTCTCAGTCAGACCTGCGGGTACCAGCATCCTGGAAGCTACTGGGTGTCCACCGCCAACGCGCCGAACGGCAAGAGCGGCTGGCATGGCCTGGTGAGCGTCTACGAGACGAACTACGGATACGAGACGCAGTCCACGCAAGCGCAATACATGTATATTCCGGGCGATGGTTACCAGGACGACTGGACCAACTACGTCTACGGTGCGGGCGACGAAAGCTACAATTTCTGACCGCCGTTCAGTCGCACGTAGCCCCGGGCGGCGCAGCATCCCATACCGGCTCCCCGAGGTCGGAAACGGCACATGATTGTAGAAGCCTCCTACGGCGTAACGATTTGCGCCCGCGGTCGGTTACTGTCGGTGTGTGGCCAGAACCAATGGAGGCCAGGCGCCCCAGTCCGGCAGCCTGTTCGATGAAGCCGAGGAGGAAGCGGCCCTGGCGGCGGCGCCGCTGGCGGTGCGGATGCGCCCGCGCCACCTGGACGAGGTCATCGGCCAGGCCCACCTGACCGGGGCAGGCACCCCGTTCCGCAAGCTGATCGACAACGACGCCCCGATGAGCCTGCTGCTGTGGGGCCCGCCCGGCACCGGCAAGACCACCCTGGCCTACGTCGTCTCCCAGGTCACCAAGCGCAAGTTCGTCGAACTGTCCGCGGTGACCGCCGGGGTCAAGGACGTGCGCGCCGCGGTCGACACCGCCCGCCGTGACCTGGGCATGACCGGCGTGCAGACCGTGCTGTTCATCGACGAGGTGCACCGGTTCTCCAAGACCCAGCAGGACGCGCTGCTGCCCGCGGTGGAGAACCGCTGGGTGTCGTTCATCGGCGCCACCACCGAGAACCCGTTCTTCTCCGTGGTCAGCCCGCTGCTGTCCCGGTCCCTGCTGCTCACGCTGACCAGCCTGTCCGACGATGACATCAGGGGTGTGATCCGCCGCGCCATCGCCGACCCGCGGGGCCTCAGCGACGAAGTCCGAATGGACGACGCCGCCCTGGACCACCTGGTCCGGCTGGCCGGCGGTGACGCCCGCCGTTCCCTGACCTACCTGGAAGCGGCGGCCCTGGGCCTCCCCGAGAACGGCCTGATCGACACCGCCGCGCTGGAACGAGCCGTGAACCAGGCCGCGGTCCGCTATGACCGCGACGGCGACCAGCACTACGACGTGATCAGCGCGTTCATCAAGTCGATCCGGGGCAGCGACGTCGACGCCGCCCTGCACTACCTGGCCCGGATGATCGAGGCCGGGGAGGACCCCCGGTTCATCGCCCGCCGGGTCATCGTGCACGCCAGCGAGGACGTGGGCATGGCCGACCCGACCGCGCTGCCGGTGGCCATCGCCGCCGCCCAGGCGGTCGAGTTCGTCGGGTTGCCGGAGGCCCGCATCAACCTGGCTCAGGCCGTGATCCATCTGGCGCTGGCGCCCAAGTCGAACGCGGTCGTCAAGGCCATCTCCGATGCGCAGGCCGATGTGCGGGCCGGCCTGATCGGGGCCGTGCCCGCGCACCTGCGCGACGCTCATTACTCGGGCGCGCAGAAACTGGGTCACGGCGAGGACTACAAGTACCCGCACGACTTCGAGGAAGGGGTCGTGGCCCAGCGTTATGCTCCTGATTCGGTGGCCGACCGGGTTTACTACCAGCCCTCGGGGCACGGTAACGAAGCCCGCGTCGCCGAACGCGCCAGTAGGATCCGCGCCATCCTGCGCAGGCGATAGGGTCGGCCAGATATAGAACCGCCGCCGACGGAGGAAGCACGCATGGTCAACTGGGGAGATGTGGCCGCGCTGGTCGCCGCCTTCTTCTTCGCCGTGCTGGTCTGCGCGGCCGTCTACGTCCTGATCCGGCTGGCCCGGCTGCTGACCGAAGCCCGCCGCCTGGTCGCCGACCTGAACACGCGCAGTGACAGCGTGTTTGAGCGCGCCCAGGCCGCCGTGGACCGGGCCCACCAGCAACTCGATGCCACCAGCAGCGTGGCCGAGGGCATGGACGAGCTGAACACCGGCATGTCCCAGCTCAGCGCCCAGGTGTCGGCCCTGGCCGGGCTGGGCCGGGCCGTGGCCACCGGACCGGCCGGACGCGCGGCCGCGCTCGTGTACGGGGTCCGGCACGCGGTCAGCCTGCGCCGGGACGGCCAGGCCACCCCAGCCAACGCCACCCGAGCCAGCGCCATCCCGGACCGGCCCAAGTCCGAGCCGGCCTCGCTCAGCTCGGCGGGAGGCCGGCGGTGATCCGCCGCGCGTTCTGGCTGTCGGTCGGGGCCGCCGCCGGGATCGCCGGCTACCGGCGGGTGTCCGCCGTCGGCCGGGCCGTCCAGGTCCGCGTCAACGGCCCCGCCCAGCTGGAGGCCGCCCAGCTGGACGCCGCCCAGCTGGAACCCGGCCAGCCCACCCAGACCCCGGCCACCCAGACCCCGGCCGGGCCCGGCCCGTTCTGGCCGCCGCGCGTGGCCGAGTCCGGTTCCGCCGGTCCGCCCTCTTACACCGAACGTCGCGCCCCCGCGTCCCCGGTCGCCCGCCGTCCGGCGACGCCGGCGACCTGGTCCGCCACCCGCACCGCCTGGCGGACTTCGCGGGCGGCCTGGAAGGCCCAGAAGGCGGCCGTGTCCGGGGTGCGCTCGGCGGGCCGGTTCGCCCGCGACGTGCGCGAGGGCATGGACGCGTATATGAGTCGGCAGGACGACTAGCCAGGCTCTACCCTGGCGGTGACAACTGGTGACCGCGGGCTGCCCCGGGGGCGGCCCGCGCTCGATTTTCAATCATGTGAAGGATGGCCGCTGATGGAGTCGGCAGAGATTGCGCGCCGCTTCCTGGGATATTTCGAACAGCACGGGCACACGATCGTGCCGTCGGCCTCGCTGGTGGCCGACGACCCGACGGTGCTGTTCGTCATCGCCGGGATGCAGCCGTTCAAGCCGTACCTGCTCGGCCAGCAGACTCCGCCCTACAAGCGCGCCGCCGACGTGCAGAAGTGCGTGCGCACCGGGGACATTGAAGAGGTCGGCAAGACCACCCGGCACGCCACCTTCTTCCAGATGCTGGGCAACTGGTCGTTCGGCGACTACTTCAAGGACATGGCCATCCCGTACGCCTGGGAGCTGCTGACCCGCTCCGAGCACGACGGCGGGTTCGGGTTCCCCGAGGACCGGCTGTGGGCCACCGTGCTGCCCGACGACCACGAGGCCTACGCGATCTGGCGCGACGTGGTCAAGCTGCCCGAGGACCGGATCCAGCGCCGCGGCCTGGCCGACAACTACTGGAGCATGGGCGTGCCCGGTCCGGGCGGGCCCTGCTCGGAGATCTACTACGACCGCGGCATTGAGTACGGCAAGGAGGGTGGCCCCGAAGCCGACGAAGACCGTTACCTCGAGGTCTGGAACCTGGTCTTCATGCAGGACCAGCTGAGCGCCTTCCGGTCCAAGACCGACTTCGACATCGCGGGCCCGCTGCCGTTCCGCAACGTGGACACCGGCATGGGCCTGGAGCGGATGGCGGCCATCCTGCAGGGCGTCGACAACATCTACGAGGTCGACACCACCTACAAGATCCTGGACCGCGCGGCCGAGCTGACCGAGCAGCGCTACGGGGCCAGCGAGCGCTCCGACGTCGCGCTCAAGGTGGTGGCCGACCACGTGCGGGCCTCGGTCATGCTGGTCGAGGACGGGGTCATCCCCAGCAACGAAGGCCGCGGCTACGTGCTCCGGCGGATCCTGCGCCGCAGCATCCGCAACCTGCGCATGCTGTCCGGCGGCCAGCGCGGCGGCGGGGGCCGCGGATCTGCCAGCGACGAGCACTTCCTGCACGAGCTGGGCGCGACCGCGATCGAGGCCATGGCCCCGCTGTACCCGGAGCTGCGCCGGGACGCGGCCAACATCCACACCGTGCTGGACGCGGAAGAGGCGGCGTTCCTGGGCACGCTGCGCACCGGCACCGCGATCTTCGACGCGGCGACCGAGGAGACCCGGCGCAAGAAGTCCACCCGGCTGTCCGGTGACCAGGCGTTCCAGCTGCACGACACCTACGGGTTCCCGATCGAGCTGACCCTGGAGATGGCCGAGGAGCAGGGCCTGTCGGTCGACGAGGAGGGCTTCCGGCGGCTGATGGGGGCTCAGCGCGACCGGGCCAAGGCCGACGCCGCGCAGAAGAAGACCGGCAACGCCGACATCTCCGTGCTGGCCGACCTGCGTGAGCGCGCGGGCGCCAGCGAGTTCACCGGCTACGACCAGTTCAACGGCGAGGCGACCGTGGTCGGCCTGCTGGTCGACGACCTGCCGGTGCCGTCGGCCCGGGAGGGCGCGGCGGTCTCGGTGGTGCTGGACCGTACCCCGTTCTACGCCGAGAGCGGCGGCCAGCTGCCCGACGGCGGCGTCATCCGGATCGCCGGGTCCGGGGGCAGCCCGGACAGCCAGGTCGAGGTGTTCGACGTCCAGGTCCCGCTGCCGGGACTGATCGTGCACCGGGGCAAGGTGAGCTTTGGTGAGGTGACCGTGGGCGCGCCCGCGTTCGCCGAGATCGACGTGGAACGCCGCCGGGCCATCTCCCGTTCGCATACCGCGACCCACCTGGTGCACCGGGCGCTGCGTGGTGCGCTGGGGGACGCGGCCGCGCAGGCCGGCTCGGAGAACGCGCCGGGCCGGCTGCGATTCGACTTCACCTCGCCGGGGGCGGTGCCCCGCTCGGTGCTGAACGAGACCGAGGACGAGGTCAACCAGGTACTCGTCAACGACCTGGACGTGCGGGCCTTCCACACCTCGATCGACGAGGCGCGGTCCATGGGCGCGCTGGCCCTGTTCGGGGAGAAGTACGGCAACGAGGTGCGCGTGGTTGAGGTCGGGGACTACTCCCGCGAACTGTGCGGTGGTACCCACGTGGCCCACTCCGGCCAGCTCGGCCTGATCAAGCTGCTCAGCGAGTCCTCGATCGGCTCCGGGGTCCGGCGCGTCGAGGCGCTGGTCGGCATCGACGCCTTCCGCTTCCTGGCCAGGGAGAACATCCTGGTCAGCCAGCTCAGCGAGCAGCTCAAGACCCGCCGCGAGGAGCTGCCCGAGCGTGTCTCCTCCCTGGTCACCCGGCTGCGGGACGCTGAGCGGGAACTGCAGCGGGTGCGGTCCGCGCAGTTGCTCGAGGTGGCCGGCGACCTGGCGGCCCGTCCCGAGGACGTGGGCGGCGTCGCCCTGGTCGCGCACCGGGCCCCGGACGGGACCGACGCCGACAGCCTCCGCAAGCTGGCCCTGGACATCCGGGGCCGGCTGCCGGGGGAGCACCCGGGCGTGGTGATGGTCGTGGGCGTTCCCGCGGACCGGCCGGTGGTGGTGGTGGCCGTCAATGAGGCGGCCCGGGACCGCAAGCTGGCCGCGGGTGCGCTGGTCGGCGTGGCCGCGCGGGCCCTCGGCGGTGGTGGCGGCGGCAAACCCGACGTGGCCCAGGGGGGCGGTGCCCCCCTCGGCAGCGACGGCGACGGCCGCATCAACGCCGCGTTTGGGGCGGTTCGGGATGCTTTGAGGGACGGCGCCTAGGCTGGCAGGTTAACGTGATGGCATGGTGTCCCGCGTGTCCTGCGCCTGGTCCGGGCCTGCCCCCCGTGACGTGCACCCCGAGCCCGCTGCGGTGAGGCGGGGGGTGCGGCTGGCCGTCGATGTGGGTTCGGTCCGCGTCGGCGTGGCCCGCAGTGACCCGGACGGGGTGCTGGCCAGCCCGCTCGAGGTGATCGCGCACGGCCGCGGCGACCTGGACCGGCTGGCCGCGCTGACCGCCGCCGAGGAGGCACTGGAGGTCATCGTGGGCCTGCCCACCACGCTGGCCGGGCGGCAGGGGCAGGCGGCCGTGACCGCCCGCCAGGTGGCCACCGATCTGGCCGCCCGCATCGCCCCGGTGCCGGTGCGGCTGTTCGACGAGCGGTTCACCACCACCACCGCGCATGCCGTCTTGCGCCAGAGCGGCAAGAACTCCAAGGCCCGTCGCGGCATCGTGGACGCCGCCGCGGCCGCGGTCCTGCTCCAGGCCGCGCTGGACAACGAGCGGGCCACCGGCGATCCTCCGGGTGAACTTGTGCCTGGACCAGGCAGGATGACCCATGAGTGAGCCGGAGGGGCGCGGCGGTGCCTGGATCGAGGAGCGAGAAGCGAGGAACGAGCGCCCGAGCGACGAGGGAAGGCATCGCAGTGTAGGGGGAATGGGGAGGCGGGCGGGGCCCCGTAGGCGAACGAAAGAGGCAGGATGAGCGAGGGGGAGGATCGCACGGAGCCCGGCCGTGCGCGCAGGCACGCGCGCCCGCCGACATCCCAGGATGATGCCCCGCCGCAGAACGGCTGGCCGTCCCGCTACGGCCCGCGGCCCGACTTCACCGTGCCACCCGACGGCGTGAGCACCCTTCCGGGGGACGAGCAGCCGTCGGCCCGGCCGGGCCGGCACGGCCGCCAGCCTGGCCCCGGGACCCAGCCGGGCCCGGGCGGCCCGCCCAGCTCCGGCTGGGGCGCGGACCCTTACCAGGACTCCGGTCTCGACTCGGGTCATGCCCCGTACCCGCCGACCGGGCCCTACCAGGGTGCCGATCCCTATCAAGGTCCCGATCCCCATCAGGGGGCCGATCCGTATCAGGGGGCCTCGCCCTACCGGGGTACCCGGCGCCGCCCCGAGCGCCCCGAGCGCCGCCGACACTCCCGGTGCCCCCCGGTGGCCCCGGTGGCCCCGAACCACAGAGCCCGCCTGCCCCGGCCTTCCAGCCAGCCCCACGCCGCACGCAGGGCCCACCAAACTCGCCGGTCCCACCAGCCCAACAGACCCCACAGGCACCACCAGCCTCACGGGCCCCGCAGGTCCCGCAAGCCCCGCCGTCCCGGCCGTCCCGGCCCGCCCGGCGACCCTCGCAGGGCCCACCAGGCCAGCAGATCCCTCAGAACCCGCAGGCCCCGTCGGTCTGGGCCCCCTCGGCCGGCCGCCCCCGGCCCGGCTTCGTGCCCCACGGCGACCAGAACCAGCCGCCCGGCCCCGGCGGCAACGGCCGCGGCTCCCGCAACGGCAACGGCAGCGGCGGCCACGACGACACCGTCGCCTACGACCGGCCCGCTGGCTGGTCCGGCCGCCGCGGCGCGGA
Organism: uncultured Actinomycetes bacterium; assembly: GCA_963828445.1. Taxonomy (GTDB): domain Bacteria; phylum Actinomycetota; class Actinomycetes; order Streptosporangiales; family Streptosporangiaceae; genus Bog-532. The sequence goes on along the minus strand of CAWHFP010000001.1, from coordinate 1,012,304 downwards.
CCGGGACCCCGATCCGGACGACTACATCGACCCCTACGGCGACCGCGACAGCTACGCGAGCCGCCGCGATTCCTATACCGATCAGGACGGTTACGCCCAGCGCCCCGACCCCTACGCGGACCGGGACGGTTACGCGGACCGCGGCGACGCCTACGCCGACCGCGATGGCTACGGAGGCCGCCGGTCCGAGCCTTCAGCCACCCCGGGCGCCCCGGCCGCCCCGGCCCACGACTACGACTTCCCCGAGACCGACGACTACGCCCAGCACGTGGCCGGCCCCGGCCACGCCGCCGCCCGGTCCGGCCCCAACCAGGCCCCCCCAACCGGCCGAACGCGCCGTCGTGAGCGCCACCAGCCGCCCCAGGAGCCAGTACCCGAAGCCGCCTCCGCCCCACCGTGGGATGACGAGGACGGATACGAGGAGGACGACCGGTTCGTACCTGGGCTGGGTGACCCCCGCGACGAGGACGACTACGACGACGACAACGATGACCAGATCGGCCGCGGCGGCCGGGGCGGCCGCACGTCGGGCCGGGGCGGCCGCGGCGGCGGCAGCAGCGGCAAGCGCCGCCGGCGCTGGCTGGTCCCGCTGGTGATCATCCTGGTCATCCTGCTGCTCCCGCTGGGGGCGGGCGGCTGGTACGCCTACAAGTTCGTCCAGGGCCGCTACTACCCGGCCGACTACACCGGCGCCGGCACCGGGCAGGCCGTGGTGCAGGTGCAGACCGGGCAGACCGCCACCGCGGTAGGCCAGCGCCTGGTCAAGCTGGGCGTGGTGGCCAGCCTGCGGGCCTTCGAGCTGGCCGCCGAGCACAGCACCAGCAACCACAGCCTGGAACCGGGCACCTACCGGATGAAGAAGCAGATGAAGGCCGCCCTGGCCTACACGCTGCTGGTCAACCAGAGCACCCGGATCCAGGACAAGATCACCATTCCCGAGGGCCTGCGGGTCTCGCAGATCGTCGCTCAGCTCGGCGCGCATTCCGGCATTCCGCTGTCCGACTACCAGGCCGCGCTCAAGCAGCCGGGCGCGCTGGGCCTGCCCTCCTACGCGGGCGGCAAGGTCGAGGGGTACCTGTTCCCGGCCACCTACGAGGTGCAGCCCAACCAGACCGCCACCGACGTGCTCAAGGGCATGGTCGACCGGTACAACCAGGAGGCCATCGGCGACAACCTGACCCAGCAGGCGGCCGCGGTGAAGCTGGATCCGGGCAAGGTCATGGTGGTGGCCAGCCTGATCCAGGCCGAGGGCGGCAGCACCACGTACTACCAGCAGATCGCCCGGGTCATCTACAACCGGCTCAGCAAGGGCATGAAGCTGCAGCTGGACAGCACGGTCATGTACGGGCTGAACACGTACGGCATCATCGCCTCCAACGCCCAGTTGCAGAGCACCTCGCCGTACAACACGTACAAGTACACCGGCCTGCCGCCGGGCCCGATCGACAACCCCGGTCACGCCGCCATCGAGGCCGCCCTGCACCCCGGGTCCGGCAACAACCTGTACTTCGTGACCACCAACCCCAAGACCGGGCTGACCAAGTTCACCTCCAGCGCGTCCCAGTTCGAGCAGTTCCGCCAGGAGCTGGAGCACAACCTGGGCAAGTGAGCCCGCTACCATCGGCCCGGTGAAAGCCGCTGTCCTCGGGTCCCCGATCGCCCACTCGCTGTCCCCGGTGCTGCACCAGGCGGGCTACGCCGCCCTCGGGCTGGCGGACTGGTCCTACACGGCCATCGAGTGCGCCGAGCCCGGTCTGCCCGCCCTGATCGCCTCGTGCGGGCCCGGCTGGGCCGGGCTGTCGCTGACCATGCCGCTCAAGCGGGCCGTGCTGCCGCTGCTGGACACCGTGGACCCGGTGGCCGCCGCCACCGGCGGAGCCAACACCGTGATCTTCGACGGGGACCGGCGCCACGGCTACAACACCGACGTGGCCGGCATGGTGGCCGCCCTGGCCGAGGCCGGGGTGACCACGCCCAAGTCAGCGGTCATCCTGGGCGCCGGGGCCACCGCCTGTTCGGCCGTGGCCGCCCTGCGCGACCTGGGCCTGGCCACGGTGACGGTCGCGGTCCGCGACCCGGCCCGGGCCGGTGGCCTGCTGGCGGTGGCCGAAGGCCTCGGGGTGGAGGTCACCCTCCAGGAACTGGCCGCCCAGCGGACCGGGGTGCTGCCGCTCCCGGATCTGCTCATCTCCACCCTGCCGGCCGGTGCCGCTGATTTTTATATCGAAGGCTGCGGGGCGGGTGTCCCGGTCCCGCCCTGCGTGTTCGACGTGGTCTATGCTCCCTGGCCGACCCGCCTGGCCCGGGTCACCGGGCAGGCCGGGGCCACCGTGGTCGGCGGCTTCGAGCTCCTCCTGCACCAGGCGGCCGGCCAGTTCGAGCTGATGACCGGCCGCCCGGCCCCGCTGGAGGCGATGCGCCAGGCGGGCCGGGCCGAGCTGGACCGCCGCCCCGCCGGTTGAGCCAGCCGGTTAGGCCAGGGTGAAGCTGACCAGCCCGGCCGGGTCGTAGGAGACGTCCACGATGCGTCCGCTGGTCACGTGGAGGAACGAGAGCACGGCGGCCACGTCGTCCTCCAGCATCTGGTCCTGGCCGTCCATCCGGGTCTGGTAGCGCACGACGCCGCGGTTCAGGCTGGCCCCGGTGATTTCCAGACCGGGCGCCGAACCGCCGACGCCCTGGCTGGCCCGGATGGCCTGCACGATGTCCTGGGTGGGCATGCTGATCTCGATCACGGCCGTCTTCCTTTGTCCGGCCCCCCGGGTTTCCGCGATCAAGCTACCCGTCGGCCGGGCCGCCATGAGCTGAATGAGTATCGAACTGGTACCGAACCAGACACTTGGATAACGAATAGTTCGACCTCAAATAATTTGACACCGAATCAGGAGCCCGCCATGCTGGGCCCGTGACCGCTGAACCCCTGCCCTCCGAGCCACCCGCCGACCTGGCCCCGGCGGTCGAGCGGGCGCACGGCGCGGGCTGGATCTGGGGCGACGAGGGGGCCGGGATCCCGCCCGATGCCGCCCTGTCCGAGCTGATGATCGTGGCCAGCCGGACCATGGGCGCCTGCCTGGGCCAGCTCGTGCAGGGCTCTGGTCTGACCCCGGCCGGCCTGGCCGTCATGCGGGTGCTGGAGGCCCGGGACGGGCTGAAGTCCAGCGAAGTAGCCGCCCGGGGCTGGTCGACGCCGGGCACCGTGACCACCGTGGTCGACACCCTGGTCCGGGACGGTCTGGTGGAACGACGCCGCGACGACCAGGACCGCCGGGTCGTCCGGCTCTACCTGACCGAGCCGGGGCGAGCACGGCTCATCGAGGCTCTGACCCAGATCGGGCCCCGCTGGCGGGGCACCTTCGACTACGTGGACCCGGCCGACGAGCCGGTGATCCGCCAATTCCTGATCGACACCATCGAGCGCTTCAGCACCTTGATCCGGAAGGAGCGCGGTACGTGACCGAGTCCACCGTGCAGGCACCACCGGCCACCCCGGCCGCCCCGCGGCCCGACGCCGCCATCCGCACCGACGACCTGCGCAAGACCTACACCACCTCCCGCGGCAACGTGGACGCCGTCCGCGGGGTCAGCCTGGACGTGGCCCCCGGCGAGTTCTTCGGCCTGCTGGGACCGAACGGGGCGGGCAAGTCCACCACGATCGGCATGCTCACCACGCTGATCGTGCCCACGGGCGGCCGGGCCTGGGTATCCGGTATCGACGTGGTGGCCGACCCGGTCGGGGTCAAGCGCACCATCGGCGTGGTGCCCCAGAACAACACCCTCGACATGCAGCTCAGCGTGACCGAGAACCTGGAGTTCCGCAGTCGCTTCTTCGGCCTCAGCCGGCGGGACGCGCTGCGCCGGGCCGACCAGCTGCTGACCGCGTTCGGGCTGACCGACCGGCGCCGGGCCATGGCCACCGACCTGTCCGGCGGCCAGGCCCGGCGGCTGATGATCGCCCGGGCCCTGGTGCACCGGCCCGACGTGCTGTTCCTCGACGAGCCCACCGCGGGCCTGGACCCGCAGACCCGGGTCAACCTGTGGGACACCCTGCAGGCCCTGCACGACGAGGGCCAGACCATCCTGCTGACCACCCACTACATGGAAGAAGCCGAGGCCCTGTGCGACCGGGTCGCGGTGGTGGACCACGGCCTGGTCCTGGCGGCGGGCACGGTGGACGAGCTCAAGCAGGGCGCGGGCGCCGACACCGTGATCACCGTCCGCTACGACGGGGATGCCTCGGGCCTGGATGCCGCCGCCCTGCTGGCCGGCCGGCCCGAGGTCAGCAAGGTCGAGACCGAGGGCGACCAGATCCGGGTGTTCGCCCGGGACTCCGGGGGCGTGCTCGGCGACCTGGTCACCGCGGGCGGCCGCGCGGGCCTGACCGTGCTCGACGCCGCCCAGCTCAAGCCCAGCCTGGAGACTGTCTTTCTGACCCTGACGGGACGGGAGTACCGCGAATAATGACCACCACCAGCACGCCTCCGCCCGCGGGCCCCGGGACCAGCCCGGGCCAGGCCGCTCCGGCGGGCGCGGCCGCGCCGTCCCGCACGGTCGCGGTCATCACCGGGGCCCCCGAGCCGCACCCGACCACCTGGCGGACGTTCGTGGCCATGCTGGCCCGGGAGTTCCGGGTGCTCACCCGCAACGCCCCGTCCACCTTCATCCGGTCGGTGGTCCAGCCGCTGCTGTGGGTGTTCGTGTTCACCTACGTCATGCCCAAGATCGGCGCCGCCGGGGTCTTCGAGGCCGGGGCGGCCCGCGGCGGCGGCACCACGTTCTCCACCATCCTGCTGCCCGGCCTGATGGCCTCGATGCTGCTCATGCAGGGCATCCTCGGCACCACGTTCCCGCTGGTCATGGAGTTCTCCTGGCAGCGCACGATCGAGGACCGGGCCCTGGCCCCGGTGCCGCTGAGCGTGCTGGCCTTCGAGAAGATCGTGGCCGGCGCGGTCCAGGCCTTCGTCGGCGCCCTGATCGTCATCCCGATCGTGCTGTACGTGCACGCGGCCGGGCAGAGCCCGCACGCCCACGTGACCAACTGGTTCATGCTGGCCGTGATCCTGATCGCGGCCTCGATGCTGACCGCCGCGCTGGGCCTGCTGCTGGGCACGCTGATGGACCCGCGCAAGATGCAGATGCTGTTCGCGGTGATCCTGCTGCCCGCCACCATGCTCGGCTGCGTCTACTACCCCTGGTCGGCCCTGCACAGCATCCGCTGGCTGCAGATCGCCGTCCTGTTCAACCCCATGGTCTACATGTCCGAGGGCCTGCGCGCCGTGCTCACCCCCGGCGTCGGCCACCTGGCCGACTGGGCCATCCTGCTCGTCCTCATCGGCGGCGCCGTCGTCATCGGCTATCTCGGCACCATCACCTTCCGCCGCCGCGTCCTCAACTAGCCCCCCGCCCCCGGGTCCAGGGCCCGAACCCTGGCCCCAGGGGGTGCGAATGCGCATTCGCGCGCACTGCTCAGTGCGAGGGGGTGAAGTAGTGGCCCTGGTCGAGGTCTTCGAGCAGGGTGGGGCCGGTGGGCTGCCAGCCCAGCAGCTCCCGGGTGATGGCGCTGGAGGCCGGGGCGTCGGCGCCGATGAAGGCGGCCAGCCAGCTGAACCGGGCCGGGGCCTCCTCGGGCGTGACGGACACCACCGGGACGTCGAGGTGCTTGCCGAACACCTCGGCGATGGCGCGGATGGGCACGCCCTCGTCCTGGACGGCGTGCAGCACCGAGCGGGCGGGCGCCTTCTCCACGGCCAGCCGGAACAGCCGGGCGGCGTCCGAGCGGTGCACGGCCGGCCACCGGTTGGCGCCGTCGCCGACGTAGGCGGCGTTGCCGTGCTCGCGGGCCAGGCCGACCAGGGCGGCCATGAACCCGTTGTCGCCGTCACCGTGCACGGTGGGCGGGAGGCGCAGTACCGACGAGCGCACGCCGCGGTCGGCCAGGGCCAGCGTCAGCAGGCCGTTCTCGGCTCGAGACGACGGGCCCGCGCCGTGCCCGTCGGCCGCCCCGGACTCCAGGCCGTCCCGCTCGGTCGCGACCTGGCCGGGCGCGGCGACCATCAGCGTGCCGGAGGCGATGACGAACGGCTTGCCCGAGCCGGCCAGCGCGTCACCGAACGTGGTGATCGCGGCCCGGTCGGCGCTGGCCGCGCCCGCGTAGTCGCCGGTGAACGCGAGGTCGTGCTTGAACGCCAGGTGGATCACGCCGTCGGACGCCGCGGCCGTCTTGGCCAGCAGGTCGAGGTCGTCGATGGTGCCGCGCTCGACGTCGGCGCCCGCCTGGGCCAGGGCCTGCGCCGACGTGTCCGAGCGGGCCAGCCCGGTCACCTCATGACCGGCCTGGAGCAACTCGGGGACGACGGCCGACCCGATCCAGCCGGATGCGCCGGTAACGAAAATTCGCATGTCAAAGACCTCCAGAGCCCACGGCCGTACAGTCGATGTCAGTTAGTGACATCACCAGTTCTAGTCGATGTCAGTCACTGACGTCAAATGCGCCCGCCGGGTTGGCTACGCTGGCCCTGCCTGGACTCCCGTGCCCGCGCCGCCCCTTTCGCTCTGATAACAGCAAGAAGCGGGAACCGCGGCCGGGGAATCTGGCCCGGTGGGCCAAAGGAATTCGGGGTACGGGGATTTTGTTGTTACTCTTAGCCAACGACCAGTCCGGTGCCGACGTGCCGGACATGCAAGCGGAGGACCACCTCCCACCTCGCCGGCCCCAGGCTGGCAGGTCAGGCCGGAAGCACTGGCACCAAAGTTCAGGGGCGAAACTCTGGACCGGAGCCGGTGGCTCTGGCATTGGCGGTCGCCCGGTGTCACAGTGGTGATGCGGGGCAAGGCCCGCCGTGGTGGTGCCCCGCATGCATAGCGTGCGGGGTTTTCTCGTTTCCGGCGGATTAGCCGGCGAAGGGGAGCCCGGCAGGCTTGGCCAGACAAGCAGTCTGCTGCGGAGGTTCCGCAGCAGGATGGGACTCAGGAGGTCACATCAGCGCTGAACCGCGTATCAACGAGCGCATCCGCGTTCCCGAGGTCCGTCTCGTCGGCCCGAACGGCGAGCAGGTCGGGATCGTGTCCATCGACGACGCGCTCCGGTTGGCTCAGGAAGCCGACCTTGACTTGGTAGAGGTCGCCCCGACGGCGCGGCCCCCGGTCTGCAAGCTCATGGACTACGGCAAGTTCAAGTACGAGTCTGCGCTCAAGGCCAGGGAATCGCGCAAGAACCAGGCCCAGACGGTCATCAAGGAGATCAAGCTCCGGCCGAAGATCGACCCGCACGACTATGGCACCAAGAAGGGCCACGTCGAGCGGTTCCTCAAGGCAGGGGACAAGGTCAAGGTGACCATCATGTTCCGTGGACGTGAGCAGTCCCGGCCCGAACTCGGGTTCCGGCTGCTGCAGCGCCTCGCGGGGGATGTCGAGGACCTGGGCTTCGTCGAGACCTCGGCCAAGCAGGACGGCCGCAACATGACCATGGTCATCGGCCCGCACCGCCGCAAGGCTGACACTCCCAAGCCGGAGCGTCCCGCGCCGGCCGAGCGGTCCCACCCTGAGCGGCCCGAGCGTTCCCCGCAGGTCGAGCGGGTCCCGCAGAGCGAGCGCGCCGCCCAGGCGGAGCGTCCGGCTGCCGCTGAGCGTCCGGCCCCGGCTGAGCGTCCGGCCCCGGCTGAGCGTCCGGCTCCGGCTGAGCGTCCGGCTCCGGCTGAGCGTCCGGCTCCGGCCCGCGCGGCTGAGCGTCCGGCTCCGGCTGAGCGTCCGGCTCCGGCCCGCGCGGCTGAGCGTCCGGCCCCGGCTGAGCGTCCGGCCCCGGCTGAGCGTCCGGCCCGCCCCGCACCGGCCCGCCCGGCTGCGCGCCCGGCACCGTCGGCTGAGCGTCCCGCGCCGGCCGAGCGTGCCCCGCAGGCCGAGAGCACTCCCCAGACCACCGCGGACCGGGCTCCGGCCCGGCCCGTACCCGGCCCCCGTGCCGTCGCCGCCGCTTCGGCGTCGCGACGCGCCAACGGAGGATCGGGAAACCGGCAGCAGGACCAGGAAGTCCCGGCCAGCTGACGGAAGCTCGGACCGCGCCTGACGCAAGCCGCCAGGCGCGGCCCCCGCGCGGCCCGGCTCGGTAAACGGCCGGGCCGGACTGACGCACGCACGTAAGGAACGCGCCCCCGGGCGCGCTGATCAAGGAGACGACGGCGACCATGCCGAAGATGAAGACCCACAGTGGCACCGCGAAGCGGTTCAAGCTGACCGGTACCGGCAAGGTGATGCGCCGCCGCGCTGGGAAGAACCACCTGCTCGAGCACAAGTCGTCCCGCATGACGCGCCGGCTCGATGGGCCCAAGGCTGTCGCCAAGAACGACATCCGCGAGATCAAGAAGCTGCTGGGTAAGTAACCCCGCTCGCGAGCTGAAGGAGTAACGAAGACATGGCACGCGTCAAGCGGGCGACCAACGCCCAGAAGAAGCGCCGCACCGTACTCGAGCGGTCCAGCGGTTACCGGGGCCAGCGGTCCCGGCTGTACCGCAAGGCCAAGGAGCAGCAGCTCCACTCGATGACCTACGCCTACCGCGACCGCAAGGACCGCAAGGGCGCGTTCCGGCGGCTGTGGATCCAGCGCATCAACGCGGCGGCCCGCGCCAACGGCATCACCTACAACCGCTTCATCCAGGGCCTGAAGGCCGCGGAGGTCGAGGTCGACCGGCGCATGCTGGCCGAGCTGGCCGTGTCCGACGAGGCCGCGTTCATCGCGCTGGTCGAGGTGGCCCGGAAGAACCTGCCGGCTGAGGCAGGCAGTGCCGCTGCCTGACGGCAGCGGGACCGAATACACGAGCGTCCGCTCCCCGCGGCTCAAGGCGGCCCGGCGGCTGACCAAGCGGGCGCTCCGGCAGCGGGCGCGGGCCTTCCTGGCGGAAGGCCCGCAGGCCGTTACCGAGGCTTTTCACAGTGGGGCCCCGGTCTCCGAGCTGTTCGTCACCGCGGAGGCCCGGGCCCGGCACGCCGGCCTGGTGGCCGAGATGACCCAAGCCGGTGTCCCGGTCCACGCGGTCAGCGGCGAGGTCATGGCCGAGCTGGCTCAGACCGTCACCCCGCAGGGCCTGCTGGCGGTGTGCGGCTTCGTCGACGTCCCGCTGGCCCAGGCCCTGAGCGACGGACCCGATGCCGCGGCCGCGCCGCCCGCTCTGGTCGCCGTGCTGGCCAGCGTGCGCGATCCCGGTAACGCCGGCACCGTGCTGCGGGCCGCCGACGCGGCCGGCGCCGGGGCGGTGCTGTTCTCCGACGCCTCGGTCGACCCCTACAACGGCAAGGCCGTGCGGGCCTCGGCCGGCAGCCTGTTCCACCTGCCCCTGGTGGCCGGGGTCCGGCTGGAACCCGCCGTCAGCGCGCTGCGCGCGGCCGGGCTGCGGGTGCTGGCCGCGGACGCCCGCGGCGGCCGGACCCTGGACGACCTCACCCCGGGCGAGCTGGCCGCTCCCACCGCGTGGATCTTCGGCAACGAGGCCTGGGGCATGCCCGAACCGGTGCTGGCCCTGGCCGACGAGTCCGTGGCCGTGCCCATCTACGGGAAGGCCGAGAGCCTCAACCTGGCCACCGCCGCCGCCGTCTGCCTCTACGCCAGCGCCCGGGCCCAGCGCGCCCAGCGGGCCCACGCCGAGCAGGCCCCGGCGATCTGACGAAACGCTAACGTCTATGGCCTTTTGCGCGGGTAGGCGCGAAATTCGTGGGTGTGAGGGTCTCCCGTAAGTGCGGGCACGCTAGAGTCTCATCACATTCCGTTACACGAAACCGTAACGGCCAGGAGTGGGTGGATCAATGACGAGCCGAGCGGCGCTGGGCTGGCCCGGCGAGCCCGCGGGGGGCGGCCAGCCGCCGGAACCCGACGAGCTGGCGTCGGCGTCTGAGGCCGTGCCCGGCTGGCTGGTGATCGCCGATGAGCTGCCCGACGGGCTGGTCGTGGCCGACGAGACCGGCACCGTCACCCTGTTCAACCAGGCCGCCGCCCGGCTGACCGGGGTGGACCCGGCCGGGGCCCTGGGCAAGGAACTGCCCGCCGTGCTGCCGCTGCGTGACGCCGACGACCGCGACTTCTGGGCCCTGACCGACCCGTACCACGGGCTGCCCACCCGGACCCGGCACCCGGAGCGGCCGTTGTTCCTGGCCGACGGCACCGAGGTGCTGGTCGTGGTGCGCTACGTGCGCGAGCCGCACCGGCCCCGGGCCGTGCTCCGGCTGGTGGTGTCGCTGCACGACGCCGGCCAGCGGGCCCGGGTGGAACGCAGCCGCGCCGACCTGGTCTCCACCGTGGCCCACGAGCTGCGCTCCCCGCTGACCAGCGTCAAGGGTTTCACCGCGACCCTGCTGTCCAAGTGGCACCGGTTCACCGACGACCAGAAGCGCGTCATGCTGGAGACGGTCAACGCCGACGCCGACCGGGTGACCCGGCTGATCACCGAGCTGCTGGACGTGTCCCGGATCGAGTCCGGCCGCCTCGAAGTGCACCGTCAGCTGGTCGACGTGCCCGAGCGCGCCCGCAAGCTCATCGCGGGCCGGGTCGCGGCCGGCGAGCCCGAGGACCGGTTCCGGCTCCGGGTCGGCGACGGCATGCCCGAGACCTGGCTCGACGCCGACAAGCTGGACCAGATCCTGGGCAACCTGATCGAGAACGCGGTCCGTCACGGGGCTGGTACCGTAACCGTTGTGGTAGAGCCAGCCGCCGGAGGCGACGCCGTGGCGGTATCCGTGCAGGACGAGGGCGAGGGCATCGCCCCCGATCTCGCCTCACGCGTGTTCCGGCAGTTCTGGCGGGGAAAGCGGCGCGGAGGCACCGGCCTCGGCCTCTACATCGTCAAGGGCCTGGTGGAAGCGCACGGCGGCTCGATCACCGTGGGACGCGCGCCCGGCGGCGGTGCCGAGTTCCGATTTACCATGCCCGCGGGGACTCCGCTCGCCTGAGCGAGCCGGACTGACCGCGGGCCGCCACGGCGGGATGCTCCCGGTCACCGCGACCACGCGGTGAGCGGTAAGCCGCACCACGCTTCCTTCGAACAATGAAGCGGACTCCGCCACCAGACGTGACCTCACCACCTGACCTGTACTGATCGCACGCCCGCAAGGGAAGGCCCGATGTCCGGACCCAGCAGCAATTACGACCCCGTGGAGGTGACCCCGTTGTCGCCCGACGAGGTCAGCCGGATGCGCGATGAGGCGATCGCCGCCTTCAGCGCCGCGCACACCCTCGATGAACTCAAGACCGCCCGGATCGCCCATGCCGGTGACCGGGCCCCCCTGACCCTGGCCAACGCCGAGATCGGCGCGCTGCCCCCGCAGGCCCGGGCCGAGGCCGGCAAGCGGGTCGGCGCGGCTCGCGGCGCGGTCAGGCAGGCCCTGGCCGCCCGCACCGCCGAGCTCGAAGCCGAGCGGGACCAGCAGGTGCTGCTGACCGAGACCGTGGACGTGACCCTGCCCTGGGACCGGCGGCCCGCGGGCGCGCGGCACCCGGTGACCATGGCCGCCGACCGGCTGTCGGACGTCTTCGTGGCCATGGGCTACGAGGTCGCCGAGGGGCCCGAGGTCGAGGCCGAGTGGTACAACTTCGACGCGCTCAACTTCCCGCCCGACCACCCGGCCCGCGAGGCCCAGGACACGCTGTTCATGGCCGGGCCCAAGGAGGCGGCCGGGGACGGCGGTTCCGGCCGCTCCGGGGTCGTGCTGCGCACGCACACCTCGCCGGTGCAGATCCGGGCCATGCTGTCCCGCCCGCTGCCGCTGTACGTGGTCAGCCCGGGCCGCTGCTTCCGCGCCGACGCGCTCGACGCCACCCACAGCCCGGTGTTCCACCAGATCGAGGGCCTGGCCGTGGACGAGGGCCTGACCATGGCCGACCTGCGCGGCGCGATCCAGGCCTTCGTCGACGCGATGTTCGGCGAGGGATTGCGGACCCGGTTCCGGCCGGACTTCTTCCCGTTCACCGAGCCGTCCGGCGACGTGTCCATGGAGTGCCACGTGTGCCGGGGCACCTCGGCCGAGCCCGGCGGCGAGCCGTGCCGGGTCTGCCGCTCCCAGGGCTGGATTGAGATCGCGGGCTGCGGCATGGTCAACCCGCGGGTGCTGATCGCCTGCGGCATCGACCCCAGCCGCTACACCGGCTTCGCCTTCGGCCTGGGCATCGAGCGCACGCTCATGATCGGCCACGGCGTCACCGACATCCGCGACACCACCGAGGGTGACGTCCGGTTCAGCCGGGCCTTCGGGACGGAGATCTGACCATGAAGCTTCCGCTGTCCTGGCTGCGTGAATACGCGCCGATCGAGTCGCCCGCCGACGCGGCCGAGATCGCCCGGCGGCTGACCGCCCTCAAGCTCGAAGTCGAGGCGCTCGAGCTGGTCGGCCACGACATCTCCGGCGTGGTCGTGGCCCAGGTGCTGTCGATCGAGGAACTGACCGAGTTCAAGAAGCCGATCCGGTACTGCCGGCTGGCCACCGAGGACGGCCACGAACCCGGCGGCGAGGGCAACTTCGGGGTCGTCTGCGGGGCCACCAACTTCGCCGTGGGCGACAAGGTCGCGCTGGCCACCCCGGGCTCGACGCTGCCGGGCGGCTTCGAGATCGGGGCCCGCAAGACCTACGGCCAGCTGTCCGAGGGCATGATCTGCGCGGCCGACGAGCTCGGCATCGGCGAGGATCACTCCGGCATCATCGTGCTGCCCGCCGACGCCCCGCTCGGCGCCGACTTCGTCACCTACGCGTCCCTGCGGGACGAGGTGTTCGACATCACCGTGACCCCGGACCGGGGCGACTGCGTGTCCGTGCGCGGCGTGGCCCGCGAGCTGGCCATCGCCTACGGTGTGCCGTTCACCGACCCGGCCGACGCGGGCCTGCCCGCGCACGCCGGTCTCGGCGGCGACCTGGGCTGGGAGTCCAGCGCCGTGCGGCCGGCCAGCATCGCCGACCCCTCCGCCTGCGACCGGATCGTGCTCCGCTCGGTGCACGGCTTCCAGCCCGGCGCGCCCACCCCGCTGTGGATGCGGATCCGGCTGGCCCGGTGCGGCGTCCGGACCGTGTCGCTGGCCGTCGACGTGACCAACTACCTGATGCTCGAGCTCGGGCAGCCGCTGCACGCCTTCGACAACGCCAAGGTCACCGGGCCCATCGACGTTCGCCGGGCCCGGCCCGGGGAGCGGCTGGAGACCCTGGACCACGTGACCCGGGCCCTGGAGCCGGGCGACATCGTCATCGCCGACGACACCGGGGCGGTCTCGCTGGCCGGCACCATGGGCGGGCTGAGCACCGAGATCAGCGACGAGACCACCGACGTGCTGATCGAGGCGGCGCACTTCTCCCCGGTCGGGGTGGCCAAGATGGCCCGCCGCCACCGGCTGCACAGCGAGGCCTCCTACCGGTTCGAGCGCGGCGTCGACCGCGAGCTGCCGCTGCGCGCCTCGGCCAAGGCGGTGGCCCTGCTCGGCTCGCTGGGCGGCGGCACGATCGTGCCCGGCTGCAGCCACGCCGCGGTGGAGGTCGCCCCCACCCGGGTGACCATGGCCGAGGACTACCCGGACCGGGTGGCGGGCGTGGTCTACGGGCTGGACACCGTGGTTCACCGGCTGCGCCAGCTGGGCTGCGGCACCGAGCACGACCGGGCCGAGCGGACGGTCACGGTCACCGCCCCGTCCTGGCGGTCGGACCTGAACGACCCGGCCGACCTGGCCGAGGAGGTCATCCGGCTCGAGGGTTACGAGAACGTGCCGGTCCGGCGGCCCCGCGCCTTCGCCGGCCGCGGGCTGACCACCCGCCAGCGGCTCCGCCGCGCCGTCGGCCGCGGGCTGGCCGGCGCCGGGTACGTGGAGGTGCTGGCGGCGCCGTTCGTGTCGGCGGCCGACGCCGACGCCCTCCAGCTGCCGCCCGAGGACGCGCGGCGGCAGACGCTGGCCGTGGCCAACCCGCTCAGCGACGACGAGCCGCTGCTGCGCACCACGCTGCTGCCCGGCCTGTTCCGGGTGCTGAACCGCAATATCGGCCGCGGGTTCGCTGACACCGCCCTGTTCGAGCTGGGGCTGGTGTACCTGCCCCGGCCCGGCGGCCGGGCCGTGCCGCCCGCGCTGCGGGTGGACCGGGCCCCGGGCTTCGAGGAACTGGCCGCGCTGGAAGCTGCCCTGCCCGACCAGCCGCTGCACGTGGGTGCGGTGCTGGCCGGGAACCGGGAACTGCCCGGCTGGTGGGGTCCGGGCCGGCCCGAATCCTGGGCCGACGCGGTCGAGGCGGCCCGCGAGATCGGCCGCATCTGCCGGGTCACCGTCGACGTCCGCGCCGACCAGCAGGCCCCATGGCACCCGGGCCGCTGCGCCGCCATCTTCGTCCAGGCGAGTGACGGCTCCCAGCCGACCGAATGGCTGGCCGGGTACGCCGGTGAGCTGCACCCGCGGACCATCCAGGCCTTCGGGCTGCCCGCCCGCACCAGCGCGCTGGAGCTGGACATGTCGACCGTGCTGGCCGCGGCCGAGCGCTCCGGCCCGGTGCAGGCGCCGGAGCTGTCGTCCTACCCACTGGCCACCCAGGACGTGGCGCTGATCGTGGCCGACGACGTGCCGGCCGCCGCGGTCGAGGCCGCGCTGCGGGACGGGGCGGCCGCCGCGGGCGACGGCACGCTGCTGGAAGACGTGCAGCTGTTCGACGTCTACACCGGCGAGCAGGTCGGGGCGGGCCGCAAGTCGCTGGCCTACACGCTGCGCTTCCGCGCCCCCGACCGCACGCTGACCGCGGCCGAGGTGGCCGGGGCCCGCACCGCCGCCGTGGACGAGGCCGCCGCCCGGGTCGGCGCCGAACTCCGCGGCTGACCCCCGCGCACCACAAACAACACCGTTAGCACGCCGTGCTCAGCTCGCTGGCGGTGGCGGCCGACCTGGCCGGCGGCTTGCTGCGCCCGGTCCGGGTCATCGGGCTGGACCTGCGCCGGGACCTGCGGGTGATCTGGCCCGCGGGCCGCCCGCTGACCGGCCCGGCCCGGGACCTGGTCGCCATTTCCACCCGATGATTTCCGGTGGGGACTAGCGTCTACGGTCCATGAGCCTGCTCCGCTGGAACGCCGCCATGTCCCTGGACGGTTTCATCGCCGGCCCCAACCACGCCATGGACTGGGTGTTCGGGTACGACGACCCGAACCCTCTCATCGACGAGATCATCGCCTCCACCGGGGCACTCCTGGTGGGGCGGAACACCTACGACGCCGGCCGGATGCCGGATCAGGTCGAGCCCGCCACCGAGCCGTTCGGCGGCGCCTGGAGCGGCCCGCAGTTTGTCCTGACCCACCGCCCGCCCGCGGACGAGCCGGACCCGGCGGTCACGTTCCTGTCCGGCGACATCTCCCGGGCCGTGGCCACCGCCCGGGAGGCCGCCGCCGGTAAGAACGTGCTCGTCCTCGGGGCCGCCATCGGCCGCGAGTGCCTGGAGGCCGGCCTGATGGACGACATCATCGTGCTGGTCGTCCCGATTCTGCTCGGCGACGGGGTCCGGCTCTTCGGCTCCCCGCCGGCCTCGCGGGTTCCGCTGGAGCTGATCGATTCCACCCGGGTGGGCCAGCTCACCAACCTGCACTACCGCGTCCCGCGCTAGCCCCGCTCGCCCGCCGGTGCCTTGTTGCATAATTTCTCGCAACACTGCATAATTTTGCAGAGAAGCTCGGCCGCCCGGTCGCTCTCCGGGGCACGGGCCAGGATGTATCCCAGCCAACCCCAGGAGGCTAGCGCGACATGGGCGCTCGAGTCGCGGTCGCAGGGGCCAGCGGTTACGCAGGCGGTGAACTGCTCCGCCTGCTGGCGGGGCATCCGGATCTGGAGATCGGCGCTCTGGGCGCGGGGTCCAACGCCGGAGCGCCGGTCACCGCGGTCCATCCCAACCTCATCACGCTAGCCGATCGCACGTTCGGGCCTACCACGGCGGACAGTTTCGCCGGGTCGGACCTGGTGTTCATGGCCCTGCCGCACGAGGAGGCGGCCCGGCTGGCCGCCGAACTGCCCGAGCAGACCAAGGTCGTCGACCTCGGCGCCGGATTCCGGCTGGCCGACCCGGCCGCCTGGGCCCGGTTCTACGGCGGCGACCACCCCGGGACCTGGACCTACGGCCTGCCTGAACTGCCCGGGGCCCGCACCCGCATCAGCGCGGCCAGCCGGGTCGCCTCGCCCGGCTGCTACGCCACCGCCTCGATCCTGGCCCTGGCCCCGCTGCTGGCCAGCGGCGTGGCCGAGCCCGCCGACATCGTGATCGTGGCCGCGTCCGGCACCTCCGGCGCGGGCCGGTCGGCCACGGTCAGCCTGCTCGGCAGCGAGGTCATGGGTTCGGTGTCGGCCTACAAGGTCGGCGGCCTGCACCGGCACACCCCGGAGATCGAGCAGGCCCTGCAGTCGGTGGTGCCGGACCAGAGCGCCCCGGTGACGATCTCCTTCACCCCGACGCTGGCCCCGATGCCGCGCGGCATCCTCGCCACCTGCACCGCCCGCCTGGCCGGAAACCCAGCCCGCAGCACCGCCGAACTGCGGGCCGCCGCCGCGACGATGTACGAGCACGAACCCTTCGTCCATATTTTGATCGAAGGTCAATGGCCTGCCACCGGCGCCACCTTCGGCTCCAACGCCGCCCAGCTCCAGGTCGTTGCCGATCAGCACGCGGGCCGGGCCGTGGTGGTCTCGGCCATCGACAACCTCGGCAAGGGCGCCGCCGGCCAGGCCGTCCAGAACGCCAACCTCATGCTCGGCCTGCCGGAGACGGCCGGCCTCACCGCCCAGGGAGTCGCGCCGTGAGCGTCACCGCACCGCTCGGGTTTCGCGCGGCCGGGGTCACCGCCGGGCTCAAGGCCTCCGGCGACCGTGACGTCGCCGTGGTCATCAACGACGGGCCCTCCCGGGCCGCGGCCGCCGTGTTCACCGCCAACCGGGTCAAGGCCGCGCCGGTGCTGTGGACCCAGGAGGTGGTCAGCGGCGGCCGGGTCCGCGCGGTGGCGCTGAACTCCGGCGGCGCCAACGCCTGCACCGGCCCGCTCGGTTTCCAGGACACCCACGCCACCGCCGAACGCCTGGGCGCGGCCCTGAACGACTCGGCGGGGGAGATGGCCATCTGCTCCACTGGGCTGATCGGGGAGCGGCTGCCCATGGACAAGATCTTGTCCGGGGTGGACGCCTGCGTGACCGAGGCGGCCCGGGGCGGCGGCCTGGCCGCCGCTGACTCGATCCGCACCACCGACACCGTGGTCAAGATCAGCTTCCGCCGGACCGAAGCGGACGCCGGCCAGCAGGCACCGGGCTACGCGATCGGCGGCATGGCCAAGGGGGCCGGGATGCTCGCCCCCGCCCTGGCCACCATGCTCTGCGTGCTGACCACCGACGCCGACCTGCCCCCGGCCGACCTGGACGCCGCGCTGCGCGAGGCCACCCGGGCCAGCTTCGACCGGCTGGACACCGACGGGTGCATGTCCACCAACGACACCGTGCTGCTGATGGCCAGCGGCGCCTCCGGGGTCACGCCCACGCTGGCCGACTTCACCCTGATGCTGACCGAGGTCTGCGCCGACCTGGCCCGCCAGCTCCAGCTGGACGCCGAGGGCGCCAACAAGATGATCATGGTGGAGGTCATCGGAGCGGCCAGCGAGGACGACGCGGTGCAGGCGGGCCGGGCCGTGGCCCGCAGCAACCTGCTCAAGTGCGCGATCACGGGGGAGGACCCCAACTGGGGCCGGGTCGTCTCGGCGGTCGGCACGACCCACGCGGTCTTCGAGCCCGACCGGCTCAACGTGGCCATCAACGGCATCTGGGTCTGCCGCAACGGCTGCGCCGGCGACGAGCGGTCCAAGGTCGACATGACCCCGCGCGACGTGACCATCACCGTGGACCTGTCCTCCGGCCCGCACGCCGCCACCATCCTCACCACCGATCTGACCGCTGAATACGTGCACGAGAACTCGGCCTACTCGACGTGACGGACAACCATCAGCCGACCCCCGCCGCGGCCGCGGCCGCGGCCGCCAAGGCGGAGACCCTGATCGAGGCGCTGCCCTGGCTGATCAAGTTCCACGACCGCACCGTGGTCATCAAGTACGGCGGCAACGCCATGACCTCGGAGGAACTGCGGGCCGCGTTCGCCGAGGACCTGGTGTTCCTGCGCTACGCCGGGCTCCGTCCGGTCGTGGTGCACGGCGGCGGCCCGCAGATCACCGAGCACCTGGACCGGCTCGGCCTGGAGACCACGTTCACCGCGGGCCTGCGGGTCACCACCCCCGAGACCATGGACGTGGTCCGGATGGTGCTGACCGGCAAGGTGAACAAGGACATCGTCCGGCTGATCAACCGGGACGGCCCGTTCGCGCTCGGCATGTCCGGTGAAGACGCCAACCTGTTCACCGCCAGCCGCAAGCACGCGATCGTGGACGGCGAGCCGGTCGACATCGGGCTGGTCGGCGAGATCCAGGCCACCGACCCGGGCGCGATCCGCGCCCTTATCGCCGACCGCCGCATCCCGGTCGTGTCCAGCGTGGCCCGTGGCGAGGACGGCGAGGTCTACAACGTCAACGCCGACACCGCCGCCGCCGAGCTGGCCGTGGCCCTGGGCGCGGCCAAGCTGATGATCCTCACCGACGTGCCCGGCCTGTACCGGACCTGGCCGCCCACCGGCGAAGTGATCAGCCAGGTCGAGGCGGGGGAGCTGGCCACCATGCTGCCCGGCCTGAGCAGCGGGATGATCCCCAAGATGGGTGCGTGCCTGACCGCGGTCCGCGGCGGCGTGCCCCAGGCCCACGTGGTCGACGGCCGCCAGCCGCACGCCGTCCTGCTGGAAATCTTCACCGACTCCGGGACCGGGACCATGGTCGTTCCTGACAAGGAGGCAGCACTGTGAGCGCCACCGACGTACTTCGGAAACGATTCGCGGCCGCCCTGATGCCGAACTACGGGCTGCCCACCGTGGCCCTGGCCCGTGGCCAGGGCTGCCAGGTCTGGGACGCCGATGGGCGCGAGTACCTGGACCTGTTCGCCGGCATCGCGGTCAGCGCCCTGGGCCACGCCCACCCGGCCCTGACCGAGGCAGTGACCCAGCAGGTCACGAGGCTGGCCCACACCTCGAACCTGTTCATGCACGAGCCCGGGATCGACCTGGCCGAGCGTCTGCTCGCCCTCCTGGGCGGTGACGGCCCCGCGGACGCCCGGGTCTTCTTCGCCAACTCCGGCGCCGAAGCCAACGAAGCCGCGATCAAGCTGGTCCGCCGTCACTGGCAGAAGCAAGACCAGAACCAGGGCCGCCGTACCTTTGTGGCCACCGAGAACGGGTTCCACGGTCGCACCATGGGCGCGCTCGCGCTGACCGGCAAGGCCTCGATCCGTGAGCCGTTCGCCCCGTTCGGGATCGACGTGCGATTTGTGCCGTTCGGGGACGCCGACGCGCTGCGGGCCGCGGCCGGCCCGGACTGCGCGGCGGTGTTCGTCGAGCCGTGCCAGGGCGAAGCGGGCGTGATCCCGCCGCCGCCCGGCTACCTGCGGGCTGCCCGCGAGATCTGCACTGCCTCCGGGGCCCTGCTGGTCGTGGACGAGATCCAGAGCGGCATCGGCCGTACCGGCCACTGGTTCGCCCACCAGGCCGAAGCCGTCACCCCGGACGTGCTGACCCTGGCCAAGGGCCTGGGGGGCGGGCTGCCGATCGGCGCCTGCGTCGGCTTCGGCCCGTACGGCAGCGTGCTCGGCCCGGGCGACCACGGCTCCACCTTCGGGGCCAACCCGGTGTCTTGTGCGGCCGCGCTGGCCGTGCTGGCCACCATCGAGTCCGACGGCCTGCTGGCCAACGCGGCCGCGGTGGGGGAGCAGCTGAGCCAGGGCATCGCCGCCACCCGCCGCCCGCTGCTGGCCGGGGTCCGCGGCCAGGGCCTGTGGCTGGCCGCGATCCTCACCGAGCCGGCCGCCCCCGCGGTCGAGGCGGCCGCCCGGCGGGCCGGGTTCCTGGTCAACCCGGTCCAGCCGGACGCGATCCGGCTGGCCCCGCCGCTGATCATCAGCGCTGGGCAGGCCGCGGCGTTCCTGGACGCGCTGCCGGCGATCCTCGACGACGCCACATCCGGCCAGGAGGCATCATGACCGGTATGCGGCACTTCCTGCGCGATGACGATCTGAGCCCGGCCGAGCAGGCCGAGGTCCTCGACCTGGCCGATCTGCTCAAGGCCGACCGGTTCGCCCGCAAGCCGCTGGCCGGGCCGCGGACGGTCGCGGTCATGTTCGACAAGCCGTCGCTGCGGACCCGGGTCTCGTTCGCCACCGGCATCGCCGAACTCGGCGGCAGCCCGCTGGTCATCGAGTCCGGCTCCACCCAGCTGGGCCGGGGCGAGACCATCGAGGACACCGCCCGGGTGCTCAGCCGCCAGGTGGCGGCGATCGCCTGGCGGACGTTCGGCCAGGACCGGGTGGCCGCGATGGCGTCGGCCAGCCAGGTGCCGGTCATCAACGCGCTGACCGACAGCTTCCACCCGTGCCAGGTCCTGGCCGACCTGCAGACCATCCGGGAAAACAAGGGCAGCCAAGGCCAGGCGGCACTGTGCGACCTGACCCTCGTCTTCCTGGGCGACGGGTCCAGCAACATGGCCCACTCCTACCTGCTGGGCGGGGCCACGGCCGGCCTGCACGTGCGGATCGCCTCGCCCGAGGCCTACCGGCCCGACCCGGCCGTGCTGGCCGTCGCGGCCGAGATCGCCAGCCTGACCCGGGGCAGCGTGCGCTGGTACGCCGACTCCACCGAAGCCTGCGCCGGAGCCGACGTGCTGGCCACCGACGTCTGGACGTCGATGGGCCAGGACGCCGAGCGGGCCGAGCGGACCGCCACCATGGCCCCGTATTCGCTGGACAAGGCCAAGCTGGACCTGGCCACCCCGGACGCCATCGTGCTGCACTGCCTGCCCGCCCACCGCGGCGAAGAGATCAGCGCCGAGGTGCTGGACGGCCCGCAGAGCCGGGTCTGGGATCAGGCCGAAAACCGGCTGCACGCCCAGAAGGCCCTGCTCACCTGGCTGCTGGGGCAGGAGTAATGACGGTGACCAGACCCGGGACCAAGGCGTCGCGCCAGGCCTGGGTCGCCGCTACGCTGGCCGACCGCCCGGTGCGGTCCCAGGAGGAACTGGCCCGGCTGCTGGCCGAGCGGGGCATGCCGGTCACCCAGGCCACGCTCTCCCGCGACCTGGAGGAACTGGGCGCGGTCCGGGTCCGCGGCGCCGACGGCTCGCTGGTCTACGCGCTGCCCACCGAGCCCGGTGGCCCCGGCTCCCGCCCCGGCGGCGTCGGGCCCGGCAGCGTCAGTACCGGCACCGCCCCCGACCCGGCCGCGGGCACGGAGCTCGATCCGGTCCGCACCCGGCTGTCCCGGACCGCCGCCGAGCTGCTGATCTCGGCCGAAGCCAGCGCCAACATGGTCGTCCTGCGCACCCCGGCCGGGGCCGCGCAGTTCCTGGCGTCCGTGCTCGATCACGCGGCCTGGCCGTCGATCCTGGGCACCATCGCGGGCGACGACACCGTGCTGGTCATCTCGCGCGACCCGGCCGGCGGCGACGCCCTGGCCCACCAGCTGCTCGCGCTGGCCGAACGCCGCCGCTGACCCGGTAGGGTGCCGAGCGGACCAGCGGCACAACACGAGGGACTGAGAGACAACGTGACAGAAGCAGGGAGCGCGCCACCGACCCGGCTGTGGGGGGGCAGGTTCGAGTCAGGCCCGGCCGACGCACTGGCCCGGCTGTCGGTGAGCGTGCAGTTCGACTGGCGGCTGGCCCCCTATGACCTGCTCGCGTCCCGGGCCCACACCCGCGCCCTGTTCGGCGCCGGGCTGCTCACCGAGGACGAGCGGGACGCCATGCTGGGCGCCCTGGATGACCTGGACCGGGCCTGCCGGGACGGCAGCTTCCGGCCCACCGCCGCCGACGAAGACGTGCACACCGCGCTCGAACGCGGGTTGCTGGAGCGCCTGGGCGCCCTGGGCGGCAAGCTCCGGGCTGGGCGCAGCCGCAACGACCAGGTCGCCACCGACCTGCGGCTGTACCTGCGGGACCAGGTCCGGAACATCGTCTCCCGGCTGGCCGAGCTGGAGACCGCCCTGCTCGGCCAGGCCGAGCGGCACGCCGACGTGGCCGCCCCCGGCTTCACCCACCTGCAGCACGCCCAGCCGGTGCTGTTCGCGCACCAGCTGCTGGCCCACGTGCACGCGTTCGCCCGCGACGCCGACCGGCTCCGTGACTGGGACAAGCGGGCCGCGATCTCGCCGCTGGGCGCGGGCGCGCTGGCTGGCTCGTCGCTGCCGTTCGACCCCCGCGAGCTGGCCAAGCAGCTCGGGTTCGCCTCGGCCACCACCAACTCCATGGACGCCGTCAGCGACCGCGACTTCGCGGCCGAGTTCTGCTTCGCGGCCGCGCTGATCGGGGTGCACCTGTCCCGGCTCGGCGAGGAGATCGTGCTGTGGTCCTCGCAGGAGTTCGGCTGGATCGAGATCGACGACGCCTACGCCACCGGCTCGTCGATCATGCCGCAGAAGAAGAACCCGGACGTGGCCGAGCTGGCCCGGGGCAAGGCCGGCTGCATCGGCGGCCTCACCGGGCTGCTGACCACGCTCAAGGGCCTGCCCCTGACCTACAACCGTGACCTGCAGGAAGACAAGGAGCCGGTGTTCGACGCGGTCGACACGCTGCTGCTGGTCCTGCCCGCCGTGGCCGGGCTGGTCAGCACGTTCCGGCTGCACGCCGAGCGGGTCACGGCCAGCGCCAGCGCCGGCTTCACGCTGGCCACCGACCTGGCCGAGTACCTGGTGCAGCGGGGCGTGCCGTTCCGCGAGGCCCACGAGATCGTCGGCCATCTGGTCGTCTGGTGCCAGGTGCACGACGCCGAGCTGGAAGACGTGGACGACGAGGACCTGCAGCGCGTCTCGCCGCACCTGACCCCGGACGTGCGCCAGGTGCTGACCGTGCGCGGCGCGCTCGAAGCCCGCAAGGAGCACGGCGGCACCGCCCCCGCCCGGGTCGCCGAGCAGCTGACCGCGCTGCGGACCCTGGCCGACCAGCACGCGGCATGGGCGACGAGCTGATCGGGGCGCTCCTGCCCAGGGAGTTCTTCGATCGGGAGTCGATCCCGGTCGCGCGGGACCTGCTGGGTTGCGTGCTCGAGTGCGACAGCACGGCCGGTCCGGTGGCGGTGCGGGTGACCGAGACCGAGGCCTACCGGGGCCTGCCGATCCCGCGTCGCACGCCTACCGCCGGAAGTCCCTGCGCAACGGGGTCATGTTCGGGCCGCCCGGTCACGCCTACGTGTACCAGATCTACGGCCTGCACTTCTGCGTGAACCTCGTCTGCCAGCCGGAGGGGACGGCGGAGGCGGTCCTGCTGCGCGCGGGGGAGGTGGTGACCGGCACCGAGGTGGCCTGGAGCCGCCGCCCCGCGGCCCGCGCGGAAACGCAGCTGGCCCGCGGGCCGGCCCTGCTGTGCCAGGTCCTGGCCGTCGATCGCCGGTTCGACGGCACCGACGTGTGTGACCAGAGCTCGCCGCTGCGCATCCTCGGTCCGGGTCCGGCTGGCCCGCCCGCCCCCGGCCTGATCCGGAGCGGCCCCCGGGTCGGCATCACCCAGGCCGCCGACTATCCCTGGCGGTTCTGGATCGACGGCGACCCTTCGGTGTCGGCCTACCGCCGGGCCATCCCCCGTAAGCGGCCCAAAGCGCAAACGGTTACCACTCCCGGCCCCGAAGGTGGCACGATTCAGCCGTGACCGACATCATCGACGAGCTGACCTGGCGCGGCCTGATCGCGCAGTCCACCGACATCGACGAGCTCCGCAAGGCGTTCGACACCGGTGTGGTCACGGTCTACTGCGGCTTCGACCCGACCGCGCCCGGCCTGCACATCGGGAACCTGGTCCAGTTGCTGACCCTGCGCCGGATCCAGCTGGCCGGGCACCGCCCGATCGGGCTGGTCGGCGGGGCCACCGGGCTGATCGGCGATCCGAGCGGCAAGTCCGCCGAGCGGGTGCTGAACCCCCGCGACGTGGTGGCCAAGTGGGTCGACCGGATCCGGTCCGAAGTCGAGCGGTTTCTCGACTTCTCCGACACCCCCAACGGCGCGACCATGGTCAGCAACCTGGAGTGGACGGCCCAGCTGCCGGTGCTGGACTTCCTGCGCGACATCGGCAAGCACTTCCCGGTCAACCACATGCTGGCCCGCGAGTCGGTCAAGGCCCGGCTGGAAGCGGGCGGCATCAGCTACACCGAGTTCAGCTACCAGATCCTGCAGGCCATGGACTTCCTGGAGCTGTACCGGCGGTACGACTGCACGTTGCAGATCGGCGGCAGCGACCAGTGGGGCAACCTGGTGGCCGGGGTCGACCTGATCCGGCGGTCGGAGGGCGGCTCGGCCCACGCACTGGCCACCCCGCTGATCACCAAGCCGGACGGCACCAAGTACGGCAAGACCGAGGGCGGCGCCATCTGGCTCAGCCCCGACCTGATGAGCCCGTACGCCTTCTACCAGTTCTGGCTCAACGTGGAGGACAGCGAGGTACCCGGCCTGCTCAAGGTGTTCACCTTCCTGTCCCGGGAGGAGATCGGGGAACTGGAGCGGCAGACCGCCGAGAACCCCCGGGCCCGGGCCGGGCAGCGGGCCCTGGCCGAGAACCTCACCACGCTGGTCCACGGGGCCGACGCCACCGCCCGGGTCATCGCGGCCAGCCGGGCCCTGTTCGGGCAGGGCGAGCTGGCCGAGATCGACGAGCACACCCTGGCTGACGCCTGCGCCGAGGTCCCGCACACCGAGGTCTTCCTGGCCACCCCCGACGAAGCGTTGCCGTCGGTGATCGACCTGATGGCCCTGACCGGCATCTCGCCCAGCAAGTCGGCGGCCCGGCGCACGATCGCCGAGGGCGGCGCCTACCTGAACAACCAGAGGGTGACGGCCGACGACGCGGTACCCGGCCGGGACGACCTGCTGCACGGCCGCTACCTGATCCTGCGCCGCGGCAAGCGCACCATCGGCGCCGCCGAGGTCCGGCCCGCCTGACGAGGGTCCCGCCTGACGGGGTCCGGCCCGCCTGCCGCCGGCCGCGCCTGAGGCCGATCCGCGTGACGCCGGTCCTGCCGGACGCCGGTCCCGCCGGCCGCTGGGCCATCAGGGACCGGCCTGGCCGGCTCCGGTGCGAGGCTTGGCCTGATCCGTGCTCGCACGTCCGGAATATGCGCCGCGGCCGGCCAGTTACACCCCTCGCAACCTCGGCAATAGGGTCCGAACCAGTGCCGGGGACGTGTAGACTCTAGCTACGCAAGGGCGGACCGGAAACGGAGCCGCCGAAGCGGACCGGACTGGGACCAAATGCCATTTTGGCGAGATGGACTCAGCGGGACCCCGGACCAAATTCGATTCAGAAAACGTGCGCGAGCACAGATCAGAGTCGGGTAAGGTTTCCGAGGTCGGCGAAATTCCCTCCGATTTCCAAAACTTTCCCAAAGGTTTTGGTTGACGGGGTGGGGTTGGTCCGGTAAGTTAGAGTAGTTGCCCTGGAGGCGGCCGTGAGGCTGCTGATGGTGTGCATCTGTTTCTTGAGAACTCAACAGCGTGCTAAAAGCCAGTGCATTAAGCACATACCCCCGTCGGTGGGCTGGTCCTTTGCTGGGCTGGTTCATCACGGAGATTTTTAAGTCAAGGACACTCCTTCTTCGGAGGGGTGCTCTTCGCAGTGGTTTGCAGCTCGTGTGGCTCTTCGGGGCCCGGGTTGCTGTGAGTCATCAACGGAGAGTTTGATCCTGGCTCAGGACGAACGCTGGCGGCGTGCTTAACACATGCAAGTCGAGCGGAAAGGCCCTTCGGGGTACTCGAGCGGCGAACGGGTGAGTAACACGTGAGTAACCTGCCCTTGGCTCTGGGATAGCTCCGGGAAACCGGAATTAATACCGGATAGGACCTTCACTGACATCGGTGGGGGTGGAAAGATTTATCGGCCAGGGATGGGCTCGCGGCCTATCAGCTTGTTGGTGGGGTAACGGCCTACCAAGGCGACGACGGGTAGCCGGCCTGAGAGGGCGACCGGCCACACTGGGACTGAGACACGGCCCAGACTCCTACGGGAGGCAGCAGTGGGGAATATTGCGCAATGGGCGGAAGCCTGACGCAGCGACGCCGCGTGGGGGATGAAGGCCTTCGGGTTGTAAACCCCTTTCGGCAGGGACGAAGCGGAAGTGACGGTACCTGCAGAAGAAGCGCCGGCTAACTACGTGCCAGCAGCCGCGGTAACACGTAGGGCGCAAGCGTTGTCCGGAATCATTGGGCGTAAAGAGCTCGTAGGCGGTTTGTTACGTCTGCTGTGAAAACTGGGGGCTTAACCCCCAGCTTGCAGTGGATACGGGCAGACTAGAGGTAGGTAGGGGAGAATGGAATTCCCGGTGTAGCGGTGAAATGCGCAGATATCGGGAGGAACACCGGTGGCGAAGGCGGTTCTCTGGGCCTTACCTGACGCTGAGGAGCGAAAGCGTGGGGAGCGAACAGGATTAGATACCCTGGTAGTCCACGCCGTAAACGTTGGGCGCTAGGTGTGGGGTCCTTCCACGGATTCCGTGCCGCAGCTAACGCATTAAGCGCCCCGCCTGGGGAGTACGGCCGCAAGGCTAAAACTCAAAGGAATTGACGGGGGCCCGCACAAGCGGCGGAGCATGTTGCTTAATTCGACGCAACGCGAAGAACCTTACCAAGGTTTGACATGGCCGGAAAAGCTCCAGAGATGGGGTGTCCGTAAGGGCCGGTCACAGGTGGTGCATGGCTGTCGTCAGCTCGTGTCGTGAGATGTTGGGTTAAGTCCCGCAACGAGCGCAACCCTCGTCCTATGTTGCCAGCGGGTCATGCCGGGGACTCATAGGAGACTGCCGGGGTCAACTCGGAGGAAGGTGGGGATGACGTCAAGTCATCATGCCCCTTATGTCTTGGGCTGCAAACATGCTACAATGGCCGGTACAAAGGGCTGCGAAACTGCAAGGTGGAGCGAATCCCAAAAAGCCGGTCTCAGTTCGGATTGGGGTCTGCAACTCGACCCCATGAAGTCGGAGTCGCTAGTAATCGCAGATCAGCAACGCTGCGGTGAATACGTTCCCGGGCCTTGTACACACCGCCCGTCACGTCATGAAAGTCGGCAACACCCGAAGCCGGTGGCCTAACCCCCTTGCGGGGAGGGAGCCGTCGAAGGTGGGGCCGGCGATTGGGACGAAGTCGTAACAAGGTAGCCGTACCGGAAGGTGCGGCTGGATCACCTCCTTTCTAAGGAGCACCTGGCACCGCCCCGTTGGGGCTGGTGTCCATTGGTCATTGTCCAGGCGAATGTCCTGGAGTGGCCTGCTCATTAGTGGAGCACTGGTTATTCAGTCAGGCCGTCTGGCCGTGCCTGTTAGTACACCCGTCCGCGGGAGGAACGCAGTGCATGGCAGCTGGCCGGGCTGGGCACGCTGTTGGGTCCTGAAGACACAGGTGCTGCCTGTTCTTCTGGGCTAGTTAGCAGACTGGTACTGCGTCATACCGCCTCAGTCATCTGCTTTTGCGGGTGGGCTGGGGTTGGTGGCGGTCTGGGTGCTGGGACTGTTTGTATTTTGAGAACTGCATAGTGGACGCGAGCATCATCTGTAGTTGCCAAGTTATTAAGGGCACACGGTGGATGCCTTGGCACCAGGAGCCGATGAAGGACGTAGGAGCCTGCGATAAGCCCCGGGGAGTCGGCAACCAGACTTTGATCCGGGGGTTTCCGAATGGGGAAACCTGTCAGCCGTAATTGGCTGTCACCCCTGCCTGAACACATAGGGCAGGTGGAGGTAACGCGGGGAAGTGAAACATCTCAGTACCCGCAGGAAGAGAAAGCAACCGCGATTCCGTGAGTAGTGGTGAGCGAAAGCGGATGAGGCCAAACCAGTCACGTGTGATAGCCGGCGGGCGTTGCGTGGCCGGGGTAGCGGGACCGTTCAGTCAGTACTGCCGTGCTGGCGGAGAGTAAGAAACCATTTGGGTAGCTGAAAGCGTTGGAAAGCGCTGGCGCAGAGGGTGATACCCCCGTAATGCGAAACCTGAATGGCTCTCGAGCGTGTTCCCAAGTAGCACGGAGCCCGAGAAATTCCGTGTGAATCTGGGAGGACCACCTCCTAAGCCTAAATACTCCCTGGTGACCGATAGTGAACAAGTACCGTGAGGGAAAGGTGAAAAGCACCCCGGTGAGGGGTCGTGAAATAGTACCTGAAACCGTGTGCCTACAAGCCGTGGGAGCGTGCTGGTCCTTTGGGGCTGGCGTGAAGTGACCGCGTGCCTTTTGAAGAATGAGCCTGCGAGTTACGGTATGTGGCGAGGTTAACCCGTGTGGGGTAGCCGTAGCGAAAGCGAGTCTGAATAGGGCGTCATAGTCGCATGCTGTAGACCCGAAGCGGAGTGATCTACCCATGGGCAGGTTGAAGCGCGGGTAAGACCGCGTGGAGGACCGAACCCACCAGGGTTGAAAACCTGGGGGATGACCTGTGGGTAGGGGTGAAAGGCCAATCAAACTCCGTGATAGCTGGTTCTCCCCGAAATGCATTTAGGTGCAGCGTTGCGTGTTTCTTGCCGGAGGTAGAGCTACTGTTTGGTCTAGGGGGCCTACAAGCTTACTGAAATCAGACAAACTCCGAATGCCGGTAAGTGAGAGCGTGGCAGTGAGACTGCGGGCGATAAGGTTCGTAGTCGAGAGGGAAACAACCCAGATCACCAGCTAAGGCCCCTAAGCGTGTGCTAAGTGGAAAAGGATGTGGAGTTGCACAGACAACCAGGAGGTTGGCTTAGAAGCAGCCACCCTTGAAAGAGTGCGTAATAGCTCACTGGTCAAGTGATTCCGCGCCGACAATTTAGCGGGGCTCAAGCACACCGCCGAAGCTGTGGCATTCACATGTTAGCCCGGCCCCTTCTTACGGAGGTGACTGAGGATTCAGCCCAATCCAGGCTTTCGGGCCCGGGGCGTGCTGGGTTCAGGGTCGCCCGAGTGTTGGGGGTCCAGGTGTGTGGATGGGTAGGGGAGCGTCGTGTGGCGGGTGAAGCGGCGGAGTGATCCAGCCGTGGACGCTACACGAGTGAGAATGCAGGCATGAGTAGCGAAAGAGGGGTGAGAAACCCCTCCGCCGAATGACCAAGGGTTCCTGGGGCAGGCTAATCCGCCCAGGGTAAGTCGGGACCTAAGGCGAGGCCGACAGGCGTAGTCGATGGACAACGGGTTGATATTCCCGTACCCGCGTGAACGCGCCCATGCTGACCCCGGCGATGCTAAGCCCGCGAGGTTCTGGTTTCCCTTCGGGGAGAAGGAGCTGAGCGGGCGGCCCAGACTGGCAGTAGGCAAGCTGAAGGGGTGACGCAGGAGGGTAGCTCTACCAGGCGATGGTTGTCCTGGGGTAAAGGTGTAGGACGGCGCATAGGCAAATCCGTGCGCTATTGAGTCTGAGACCTGATGCCGAGCCTATTGTGGTGAAGTGAGTGATCCCATGCTGCCGAGAAAAGCCTCGCAGTGAGTGTTCAAGCGGCCCGTACCCTAAACCGACTCAGGTGGTCAGGTAGAGAATACCAAGGCGATCGGATGAACCGTGGTTAAGGAACTAGGCAAATTATCCCCGTAACTTTGGGAGAAGGGGAGCCATGTCCGGTGATCGGATTTACTCCGTGAGCTGGGTGTGGCCGCAGAGACCAGGGGAAAGCGACTGTTTACTAAAAACACAGGACCGTGCAAAGTCGCAAGACGACGTATACGGTCTGACGCCTGCCCGGTGCTGGAACGTTAAGGGGACGGGTTAGCGGCTTTCGCGCCGCGAAGCTCAGAACTTAAGCGCCAGTAAACGGCGGTGGTAACTATAACCATCCTAAGGTAGCGAAATTCCTTGTCGGGTAAGTTCCGACCTGCACGAATGGCGTAACGACTTTCCCACTGTCTCAACCACGGATCCGGCGAAATTGCACTACGAGTAAAGATGCTCGTTACGCGCAGCAGGACGGAAAGACCCCGGGACCTTCACTGCAGCTTGACATTGGTGTTTGGGTCGGCTTGTGTAGGATAGGTGGGAGACTGTGAAGCCGTCACGCTAGTGGTGGTGGAGTCATCGGTGAAATACCACTCTGGTCGTTCTGGATATCTAACCTGGGTCCGTGATCCGGATCAGGGACAGTGTCTGGTGGGTAGTTTAACTGGGGCGGTTGCCTCCCAAAAGGTAACGGAGGCGCCCAAAGGTACCCTCAGCCTGGTTGGCAACCAGGTGCCGAGTGTAAGTGCACAAGGGTGCTTGACTGTGAGACAGACATGTCGAGCAGGAGCGAAAGCTGGGACTAGTGATCCGGCGGTGGCATGTGGAAGCGCCGTCGCTTAACGGCTAAAAGGTACCCCGGGGATAACAGGCTGATCTTCCCCAAGAGTCCATATCGACGGGATGGTTTGGCACCTCGATGTCGGCTCGTCGCATCCTGGGGCTGGAGTAGGTCCCAAGGGTTGGGCTGTTCGCCCATTAAAGCGGTACGCGAGCTGGGTTTAGAACGTCGTGAGACAGTTCGGTCCCTATCCGCTGTGCGCGTAAGAGACTTGCGAGGAGCTGTCCCTAGTACGAGAGGACCGGGACGGACGAACCTCTGGTGTGCCAGTTGTCCTGCCAAGGGCACGGCTGGTTGGCTACGTTCGGAAGGGATAACCGCTGAAAGCATCTAAGCGGGAAGCTCGCCTCAAGATGAGGTCTCTCTCTGGGTTAACCAGGTAAGGCCCCCAGCTAGACGACTGGGTTGATAGGCCGGAGGTGGAAGCACGGCAACGTGCGGAGCTGACCGGTACTAATAGGCCGAGAGGCTTGGCTTCATACATACTTTCCCCACCCCCTCAAGGGGGCTGGGGGCTGCGTGTCTCGCGTCCACTGTGCGGTTCTGGGAATACAACCAGAACCAGCAGCAAACACGATCTGGCTGACATTTCCACAGCGTTACGGCGGCCATAGCGAAGGGGAAACACCCGGTCCCATTCCGAACCCGGAAGTTAAGCCCTTCAGCGCCGATGGTACTGCGCGGGGGACCGCGTGGGAGAGTAGGACGCCGCCGGGCTCAACCACAAGGAGGCTGCTCCCCAGCAATGGGTCGAGCAGCCTCCTTGCTTTTTGTGCGTATTTAAATAGTGGTGTGCGCAGGGGGCAGCCCCACGAGAGACCAGGGCTGGCCGCCCTCGCTGTCTCGTGGAAAGGTGGCACCGTGACCGAGTGGCGCGGCGGAGACGGGGACGACCGCAGCGGTCGGCCCCCGCGGCGTGGCGCCTCGGCGTCCGGTGCTCGCGGCCGGACCGGCGGTGGCCCCCGGACCAGCTCCAGCGGAGGTGCCCGCAGCGGTTCCACCGGCGGTCCGCGCGGCGGCTCCGCGGGTGGCCCCCCGCAGTGGGTCCGGCGGCCGTCCCTCCGGTGCCGGAACCCGCGGCACCGGAGGTCCCCGACGCGGCGACGACCGCAATCGCGCGGACCGCCCCGACAGCGGCCAGGACCGCCGCGGCTACGGAGACCGCCCCCAGCGCCCCAGCCGCCCCCAGAGCGCGGGACGCCCCCGAGGCGCCGCCCGCCCCCAGGGCCCCGGCCGTCCCCAGGGCACCCGCCGCCCGCCAGGCAGCGACACCGACCGCCGTGACGGCGACCGCCCAGCCCGTTCCGGGGGCCCCAGTGGCCGTCCCGGCGGCAGCCGTCCCACCGGAGCCGGTGAACGTTCCGCCCGTTCGTTCGGCGGCGACGGCGACCGTGCCCCGCGCTCCGGCGATCGGTCCTCTCGTCCCGCCTCGTCTGGCCGCGCTGGCTACTCCTCCGACCGTCCGGACCGCCCGAGCCGTCCCGGCCGCCCCAGTGGCCCGGGTGGCCGTCCCGGCGGCAGCCGCCCCACCGGGGCCGGTGAGCGTTCCGGCCGCCCCTACGGCAGCGACCGCGACCGTCCCCGGCGCTCTGATGACCGGCCCTCACGTCCCTATTCATCCGACCGGCCCGGCTCCTCGTCCGACCGCCCGGACCGGCCCGCACGTTCCTACTCGTCCGACCGTCCCGACCGCCCCAGCCGCCCCAGTGGCTCCGGCCGCCCAGCCGTCCCAGCGGCGCCGCGACCGCCCCGGCCGTCCCGGCGGCGACCGCCGTCCCCGCTCCGCCGGCCCTCGCGTCCCTTCGTCCCAGCCGGCGTCCCAGCGTCCCGGCGGCGTCCGGCCGTACGCCTGGCGCACGGCGGCGACCGTGACCGTCCCCGCTCCGATGACCGGCCCTCGCGTCCCTACTCGTCCGACCGTACGGGCCGCCCCAGCCGTCCCAGTGGTCCCGGTTCCGGCGACCGGCCTTCGCGTCCTTACTCCTCCGACCGTACGGGCCGCCCCGGCCGTCCCGGCTCCTCGGACCGGCCCGACCGTCCGTATCGCCCCCGGGACAATAGCTCCGGCCGGGGTGACCAGCCGAACCAGCGCCCGCGGGCCGAACGCGGCGGGATCCCGCCGCTGCCGGAGAGCATCACCGCCGACCAGCTGCAGCCCGAGGCCCGGTCCGAGCTGAAGACCCTGCCCGCCGACCTGGCCGACGTGGTGGCCCGGCGACTGGTCGCGGCCGAGCTGGAGGAAGACCCCGAGCGTTCCTACGCTCAGGCCCTCGTCGCCCGCGAGCTGGCCGCCCGGGTCGGCGTGGTGCGCGAGGTGACCGGGCTGGCCGCCTACCGGGCCGGCAAGTGGACCGAGGCCCTGTCCGAGCTGCGGGCCGCCCGCCGGCTGACCGGGCGGGAGTCGTTCCTGCCGGTCATGGCCGACGCCGAGCGGGCCCTGGGCCGCCTGGACCGGGCCCTGGACCTGGTGCACAGCCCGGAGGTAGGCAAGCTGACCCGGGCCGCGCAGATCGAGCTGCTGATCGTGGAGTCCGGCATCCGCCGGGACCAGGGCCGGCGGGACGCGGCCGCGGTCGTGCTCCAGGTGCCGGAGCTGACCGACGGCAAGGTCCGGCCCTGGTCCGGAGCGCTGTTCTACGCCTACGCCGACGCGCTGCTGGCCGCCGGTCGCGAAGACCAGGCGCTGGAGTGGTTCGAACGCGCCGCCGCCGCCGACCCGGACGACGAGACCGACGCCGCCGACCGGGTCCACGAACTCGGCGGCATGGTGCTGGAGGACCTGGCCGACTACGAGGAGGACGAACCGGACGAGTAGCGCCGGGTCAGCTCCGGGGCCGGCTAGCCACCGTCGCGCTCCAGCCAGTGCATGATGCCGGCCACGTTGGCTTCGGTGTTGGCCAGCCGCATCAGCTTCTCGCCCGCGTATTCGTCACCGCCGGGCCGCAGGCCCGCGTAACGCTCCTTGGTGCGCTCGTGGACCAGGGCCACCGCGTGGTCCAGGTCCATGCCCTCCCGGTGCGCCTTGCGGGTCTCGTCCACCCAGACCTTGATCTCCTCGGCCGACCGCTCCAGCGTCTCCTGGACGTCGGCGACCGGGCCGTAGTGGCTGAACAGCAGCCGCTCGGGCCGCAGCGCGCCGAACAGCGCCACCGAGTTGAGCGCGGTGTCCAGGTCGAAGTCCGGCGGCGGGGTGCCCGCCCGCAGGTCTCCGGTCTCGGGCAGGTACATCCCGGCCGCGTCGCCCACGTACAGGTCGCCGCTGACCGAGTCGAGCAGGCCCACGTGGTGCTTGGCGTGCCCGGGGGAGTAGTGGCTGTCCAGCCGCCGCCCACCACCCAGATCCACCGTCCCGGTGTCTTCCACGGTCTCGATCCGCTCGGCCGGGGTCGGCGCCAGCGTGCCGAACAGCCAGTCCAGATCGTCCCCGTAGACCATCCGGGCGCTGGCCATGAGCCGCGACGGGTCGGCCAGGTGCCGGGCGCCCTTGGTGTGCACGACCACCCGCGCGGCCGGGAACATCCCGGCGATGTCCCCGACCCCGCCCGCGTGGTCGAGGTGGATGTGCGTGACCACCACGGTGGACAGGTCCTGCGGGCCGACTCCGAGGGCGGCCAGCGCGTCCCGCACCACCGGCGCCGACGGCGCGGTGCCCGTCTCCACCAGGCAGGGCCGGTCCGAGCGGATCAGGTACCCGGCCGTGATGCCGTCGTAGCCCGCCATCTTGGTGTCGATCTGGAAGACGTCGTCACCCAGCGGGGTGACGCCAGCCGGGGCGTCAGCGCTCATCCGCCCATTGTCGCAGGACCAGCCCGGTCCGCGGCTTGGGCCCGAACGACGTGGACTTGCGCGGCATCCGCTCGCCGTGCTCGGCCACCGCGCGCACGTCGGCGGCCCGCACCGGGTTGCCCACCACCGCGGTGCCGCCCGCCGCCTGGGCCGCCTGGACTGCGGCGGCCGGTTCGCCGTGGATCACCAGCACGTCCGGTTCGGCGTCGGCCAGGCCCCACACCGACCCGATCAGCAGCTCGCGCAGCACCGACGCGTCCAGGCCTTGCCAGCGGGCGGAGTGGCCGGCGGGCATCACCTCGGCCAGCCGCTCCGGCGCCGGCTCGGTCAGCAGGTACTGCTCGTCCCCGTTGGTGACCAGGAACGCCGGCCCGTGCCGCCCGGCCTCGGCCAGCGCCGCCACCGCGCCGTCCAGGTCGCCGTCCAGCGTCTGGACGCACATCGCGCCCTTGGCCATCTCCGCGGCCCGGGCCGGGGCCAGCCCGGGGAGCACCCGGTGGATGGCGCCGATCCGGGGCGGGTAGGCCGCCGCGTCGACCAGGAACGCCAGCCCGTAGTCCCACGGGCCCTCGCCGTGCCCGGCCGCGCGCTCCTGCTCCTGCAGCTTCAGGTAGGCGGCGTAGCGGTGATGCCCGTCGGCGATCAGCGCGGTGCGATCGGCCAGATCGGCGGCTACCGCGGCCTGCTCGGCCGGGTCGGTCAGCGCCCACAGCCGGTGCCGGGTCCCGTCCCCGGTGACCGCGCAGGCCAGCGGCGGCCGGGCCGCGGCCACCTCGTCGACCAGCCCGGTGGCCGTGCCCGGGCCGCGGTGGGCGCCGGCCACGTCCTCGTTGTAGAGCAGGAAGATCGGCTCCAGGTTGGCCTGGGTGGTGGCCATCAGCTCCCGCCGGCCTTCCACCGGTCCCGGCATCACGTCCTCGTGCGGCAGCACGCTCGGCGACCCCGGCGGTACCAGCCCCAGGGCTCCGATCAGCCCCCGCTGCACCACGTCCCAGTCCCGGCCGCCCGCTCCCGGCCGCGCCTGCTCGTAGACGTACAGGGCGGGCTGGGGGTCCGCGCGGAGCACTCCGGCGCCGAGCCAGTCCCGCAGCAGCCCGGCGGCCAGCTGGCTGGCCTCGGGCCGCGTGGTGGTTGCGGGGCGCCGGCGCCGGGCAGGATCACACGGACGATGTTGTGGGGTTCGGCGGCCAGCAGGCGCTCCACGACGCCGGGTCCGATGACGTCATACGGTGGGGAGGTGACATCGGCGAGGCCGCGGACCCGATCGGGGTCGTAGCGGACCGCGCGGAACGGCGCCAGGGTGAGGCCGGATGAGCGCACTGGCTGAGGGTCGGACGGAAGGGTCTGCACATATGTCAGAAGGACCTAACGGTTATCGAGATTCCCGACCTGGGGGGGAGGGGCCCGACTCCGCCGGTCCGGAGGGTGACCCGCTCGCCTGGTATCAGCGCGGTCTGGAGCTGCTCAGCCGGGGCAGTCCGGCGGCCGCGGCCCAGATCCTCGAGCGCGCCGCGACCGTCGAGCCTGGTTCCCGCAGCGTGCGTGAAGCCCTGGCCCGGGCCCAGTTCGACGCCCGCCGGTACACCGAGGCGGCCGACAACTTCCGGCTGATCGTCGAGGCCAGCCCGGCCGACGACTACGCCCACTTCGGGCTGGGCCTGTCGCTGGCCCGCTCCGGGGATCCGGCCTCGGCCGCCGAGTACCTGGCCCTGGCCGCGGCCATGCGGCCGGACCACAAGCACTACACCGACGCCCTGCACCAGGTGCGCGCTACGCTGCACTCCCGGACGGGCCAGCGGGGCCCGGCCCGGCCCCAGGAGGACGATTGAGCGACCAGACCACCGAGCCGTCGGCTCCGGCCCCGCGCGCCAGCGAGGAGCCACTCTGCCTCGGCTACGACGTGGCCCTGCTCGACCTGGACGGCGTGGTCTACATCGGCGGCAAGGCCGTGCCCGGCGCCCGCGAGGCTTTGAAGCAGGCACAGAGCCGGGGCATGCGGCTGGCCTACGTGACCAACAACGCCTCCCGCACGCCCGCGGCCGTGGCCCAGATCCTGACCGGGATGGGTATGCCCGCCCAGCCCTCCGACGTGGTCACCTCGGCCCAGGCCGCGGCCCGGCTGCTGGCTGAGCGGCTGCCCGCGGGCGCGCCGGTGCTGGTCATCGGCGGCATGGGGCTCCGGGTCGCGCTGCGCGAACGGGGCCTGCGCCCGGTGTCCACCGCGGCCGCCCGGCCCGCCGCGGTGGTCGAAGGCTTCGCCCCCCAGGTCGACTACTCGGCGCTGGCCCAAGGTGGCCTGGCCGTGCGGGCGGGCGCCCTGTTCGTCGGCACCAACGCCGACCTGACCATCCCCAACGCCCAGGGCATCGCGCCCGGCAACGGCTCGCTGCTCGAGGTGATCAGGGCCGCGACCAAGCAGACGCCGATCATCGCGGGCAAGCCCGAGCCGCCGCTGCACCACGAGTCGGTGATCCGCACCGGGGCCAAGCACCCGCTGGTGGTCGGGGACCGGCTGGACACCGACATCGAGGCCGCCTACCGTGTCGGCGCCGACAGCCTGCTGGTGCTGACCGGCGTGACCGACGCCGCCGACGCCGTGCTGGCCCCACCGCACCAGCGGCCGACCTTCGTCGCCGATGACCTGTCCGGCCTGGTCGAGCCCCAGCCCGCGGTCACCACGGACGACGAGGGCTTCGGCTGTGGCGGCTGGACCGCCCGCTGGGACAGCCAGCAGCTCAGCCTGGACGGCGACGGCCGCCGCATCGACGCCCTGCGCGCCCTCTGCGCCGCCGCCTGGTCCCGCGACGACGTCACCAGAGACGCCGTCGAGGACGCGCTGGCCAAGCTCTGACCGATTTATCCGCCACCTGGACGCGGCGACCCGGAGTGACCGCACTCGCGGCTGTGTACCGATTGTGACGACTGGTTTGACACGGGCGGCGCGATGCGCTGTTCTATACGCCATGGACGACCGCCGTACGCCGATCCGTGGCCGCGCACTGCGCACGGTTCTGGCTGCCGGTGGCTGTTGTCCTTCGTGTTGTTGTCGCTGACGCTGTTCGCGCCACGCTGACCTCTCGCCGCGCCGAGCCGATCCGGCCGCGCCCCGATGACACCTTTCACGAAGGACCCGTCTGTGAACCCCGATGTTTCCGTGGCTCCGGAGATCGCCCAGCTCATGGAGCGGCCTCGCCCGGCCGATCACCCGCCCGTCACGTCACCCGGCCAGCCCGGCCAGGCCAGCCAGCCTGCCCGGCCCACCATCGGCGACCTGACGCGCGAGCTCAAGGCCATCACCGGTACGCCGGACCTGTGGTGGAGCCTGGTCCGCTTCGACGCCGAACACGCGGTCCGCGTCCCCATCGCCACCGTCGGCGCCCACCAGGCCTGGCTGTCGATCCTGCCCCCGGCCGCCATCGACCATGCGGAGAGCGACGTGGTGACCGTGGTCGCCGGTGAGCTGACCGAACGCAGCGCCGGGACGGCCCTGAAGCCCCTGCTCCCGGGGCAGATCCGCGTGCACGGCGCGCCCGGGCCACGGCAGGCGGTCAACACCAGCGACGGCTACACGGTCAGCGTCCATCTGCGCGCCCAGCCCGACCCGTCCCGCCCGGGCCAGTAAGGTCGCATCAACCGTTCGGTGCATACCGGAATCACCCCGTGGGCCGATGCCGGCATGACATCTGTCATGTCAGGGTGAGGATGGACAGCACTGCGCGTGGTCGCCCGCGCGGCTTAACGTAGACAACTAATGTGCGCCCAGGGGTATGAAGGGAAGCTTGATGATTGAGGTACGGGGCCTCACCAAGAGATACGGCGACAAGCTCGCCGTCGACAATCTGACGTTCGCGGTCGAGCCGGGCAAGGTCACCGGGTTCCTCGGGCCGAACGGAGCCGGCAAGAGCACCACCATGCGGCTGATCCTGGGGCTGGACAACCCGACCTCGGGCGAGGCCATGGTGCACGGCAAGCGCTACCGCGGCCTGAACTACCCGATGCGCGAAATGGGGGCGCTGCTCGAGGCCAAGGCCGTGCACGGCGGCCGGAGCGCCTACAACCACCTGCTCTGCCTGGCCCAGACCAACGACATCCCCAAGCGCCGGGTGGACGAGGTGCTGGGCCTGGTCGGCCTGACCGAGGTGGCCAAGAAGCGGTCGAAGGGTTTCTCCCTCGGCATGAGCCAGCGGCTCGGCATCGCGGGGGCGCTGCTCGGCGACCCGCAGGTGCTGATCTTCGACGAGCCGGTCAACGGGCTCGACCCGGAGGGCATCCGCTGGATCCGGAACCTGATGCAGGCGCTGGCCGCCGAGGGCCGCACGGTCTTCGTGTCCAGCCACCTGATGTCGGAGATGGAGAGCACCGCCCAGGACATCATCGTCATCGGCCGCGGCAAGCTGATCGCGAACACCACGATCGACAAGTTCATCGCGGAGAACAGCACCGGCACCGTCAAGGTGCGCACGCCGCAGGTGGACGAGCTGGCCAAGGCGGTCGCGGCGGCGGGGGGCACCGCGACCAGCGGCGGCGACGAGGCCCTGGTCGTCCAGGGCCTGACCACCGACCAGGTCGGCGACGTCGCCTTCGGGGCCGGGGTCCGGCTGCACGAACTGTCCACCCACCGGGCCTCGCTGGAGCAGGCGTTCATGGAGCTCACCGCGGACAGCGTGGAGTACCAGGCCACCGTCCAGGGTGGCTCGCCCACCGGGGGCGCGCCCGCGCCGGTGCCGGGCGGCGGCCGCCACGCCGCGGGCCACGCCGGTACCGAGGAGGCCCCGCCGGGCATCCCGGCCGCGCCGCCACCCCCCGCCCAGGAATCCGAGAACGAGCACGCGGGGAGGACGAACTGACATGGCTGCGGTAACCACCGAAAGGGCTCAGCTGTCCGGGCTGCCGCCGGTCAAGGGCCGGGCCAGCCTGATGGGCACGATCCGTTCCGAGTTCACCAAGATCCGGTCGGTGCGCTCCACCTACTGGACCATGCTCGTGCTCCTCGTCATCACGATCGGCATCGGCGCGCTGGTCAGCTGGCTGACCGGCTCGCACTGGAACCAGGCCTCGGCCTCGCAGAAGGCCGGGTTCGATCCGACGTCGAACGCGCTGGTCGGCTTGTTCTTCGGCCAGTTCGTGATCGTCGTGCTCGGCGCGATGACCATCACCGCCGAGTACTCGACCGGGATGATCCGCACCTCGCTGACGTCCATGCCCCGGCGCGGGGTGTTCTACGTGGCCAAGGCGGCGGTGTTCACGGCCATCGCCCTGATCATCGGCGAGATCGCCAGCTTCGTGGCGTTCTTCCTGGGCCAGGCCCTGCTCGGCACCGCGCCCGTGCACATCAGCACCACGCTGTCCTCCCCGCACGTGCTGCGCGCGGTGGTCGGCGGCGGCCTGTTCGTGGCGGCCTGCGGGCTGTTCGCGTTCGGCATCGGCACCCTGGTCCGGCACACCGCGGCCGCGATCAGCATCGCCATCGGGGTGCTGTTCGTGGTGCCGATCATCGTGAACTTCCTGCCCACCAGCTGGAACAACGACATCTTGCGGTTCCTGCCGTCCGAGGGCGGCCAGGCCATCTGGCGCACCACCCAGGCCGCGCACGAATGGCCCACCTGGGGTGAGTTCAGCGTCTTCCTGGCCTACACCGCCGCCGTCCTGATTGCCGGATACATCCTCTTCCGCAAACGAGACGCCTGATTTTCATATCGAAGGGTCCGTGGTGCTTCTAACCACGGACCCTTCGCGTTCCCCCCACCCCGGCCCCGGCCCTTCCCGTGATAACAGCAAGAAGCCCGGCGGGGACGGCCTGATAAGCGTTGGCTTGTCGCTGTTGGGCGGTGGTACGGTCAACGTCCGCGCTCGTGGAGGAGGTGAGACCGATCAGCACTGTGACCGATCGGGGCTCCCTCCCGCAGTTCGGCTGAGGCTGAGGGAGCCCGCTGGGCATCCTGAAAGGCTGAGCCACGCATGCGCTTTATTTCCACGACGTCAGCTGATGGCGTTACCGAGCAGTCGTTCACCGTCGACGAGATTCCCGGTGTGCTGTGGACGCCGGACCAGGCCACCGGGCCGCGGCCGCTGATCGCGCTGGGGCACGGGGGCGGGCAGCACAAGCGGGCGCCGGGCATCATCGCCCGCGCGGTCCGGTTCGCCGCCGAAGGCGGGTTCGCGGTGGTCGCCATCGACGCTCCCAACCACGGGGACCGGCCCCAGGACGCCGCGTTCACCCGGGTCCGGGAGGACCTGCGGGCCGGGATGGCGGCCGGCCAGGATCCGGCCGGGCTGGTCGCGGCCATGCACGACCTGCTGGCCGGCCAGGCCGTGGCCGAATGGCAGCAGGTCATCACCGCGGTCCAGGAACTCGAACCCGTGGGGGCCGGACCGGCCGGTTACTGGGGCGTGTCCATGGGCACCGGGCTGGGCGTTCCGCTGGTGGCGGCCGAGCCGCGCATCCGGGCCGCGGTCCTGGGCCTGGTCGGGCTGCCCGGCTTGGCCGAAGCCGCGGCCCGGGTCACCGTGCCCGTGCAGTTCCTGCTCCAGTGGGACGACGAACTGGTGCCCAGGGACGAGGGGCTGGCCCTGTTCGGCGCGCTGGCCTCAGCCGAGAAGACCCTGCACGCGAATCTGGGCGGGCACCGGCACATCCCCACCTTCGAAATAGATGATGCGCGGCGTTTCTTCAGCCGCCATCTCCGTGCGGACCGCCCGCCCCTGAGTACCTAGGGCAGGGTCAGTATCTCGTGGCCGTCGTCGGTGACCAGGATCGTGTGCTCGAACTGGGCGGTGTTCCGGTGGTCCTTGGTCACCACGGTCCAGTGGTCGTCCAGGATGTTGTAGTCGATCGTGCCCAGCGTCAGCATCGGCTCGATCGTGAACGTCATGCCCGGCTCCATGATGATGTCGCTGTCCGGGTCGTCGTAGTGGGCCACGACCAGGCCGGAGTGGAACGTGGTGCCGATGCCGTGCCCGGTGAAGTCGCGGACCACCCCGTAGCCGAACCGGCGCGCGTACGACTCGATGACCCGGCCGATCGCGTTCAGCGGGCGGCCCGGGGCCACCGCCTTGATGCCGCGCATCATCGCCTCGTGGGTCCGCTCGACCAGCAGCCGGGACTCCTCGTCGACGTCGCCGGCCAGGAACGTGGCGTTGGTGTCGCCGTGCACGCCGCCGATGAACGCGGTGATGTCGATGTTGACGATGTCACCGTCGCGGACCACGGTGTCGTCGGGGATGCCGTGGCAGATCACGTCATTGAGCGACGTGCACAGGGACTTCGGGTAGCCGCGGTAGCCGAGGGTGCTGGGGTAGGCGTCGTGGGCGACCAGGAAGTCGTGCCCGACCCGGTCCAGCTCGTCGGTGGTGACGCCCGGCGCCACCGCCTTACCCACCTCGGCCAGGGCCTGGGCGGCGATGCGGCCCGCCACGCGCATGCGGGCGATGGTGTCCGCGTCCTTCACGTCCGATTCGCCGAGCCGGGGGCGCTTCTTGCCGACGTACTCGGGTCGCGGGATCCGGTCCGGAACCGCGCGGTACGCCGAAGTGCTGGCCGGGTGGAGCTTTGTCGCCATGTTCTGCGAGTCTACTGTCCATGAGCGATCAGAAGCGTTGGTGGTACAGCCTCACGCGCAACACCGTTGAGGACGACGACGGTCCCACCCGGGGCAAGGACCGGCTCGGGCCGTACGCGACGCGGGAGGAAGCCAGCCGCGCCCTGGAAATTGCGCAGGAACGAAACCGGGAGTGGGACGCCAAGGGCGGTGACGACGAATCCTGAGGGCCGGCCATGCCTGAACGTCGGCCCGCGCGGTCCCGGGTATCGTTGGGGCACCGCGAGAGAGGTGCGCCGTGACTGATGATCCGCGCCGGACCGGGCTTCCACCGGCCGCGGCCGCTCGGATGGCGGAGATCCGGCAGAGCGGCACCTGGGGTTCGGCCCTGTCGACCGATGAGTTCACCGCGATCCGCAGCGTGGGCTTCGAGCCCACCGGGCAGGTGCTGGGCGCGGCCGTGTACAACATCGGCTACACCGGCGGCTACGGCTGTGCGGGCGCGTGGACCGGGTACTACAGCGGCCCCTACCGGTTCGGCCCGGCCCAGAGCGTCACCCAGACCTCCAGCCGCGGCGGCCAGTCGTCGTTCGCCCCGCTGGTGCAGGCGCTGTACGACGCCCGGCACACCGCGATCAACCGCATGATCGCCGAGTGCGCCGCGCTGGGCGGGCACGGCATCGTCGGGGTCCAGCTGACCATCGGCCGGTTTCCCGCGGGCGGGATGGAGTTCAAGGCCATCGGCACCGCGGTCCGGGCTCCCGGTGCGCCCCCGCTGCGGACCCCGTTCACCTCGGACCTGTCCGGTCAGGACTTCGCCAAGCTGATCAACCGCGGCTTCGTGCCCGCGGGCCTGGCCATGGGCATCTCGGTCGCGGCCCGGCACGACGACTGGCTGACCGTGGGCCAGACCCGGTGGAGCTCGGGCAACGCCGAGGTCGCCGGCTACACCGAACTGGTCCACGAGGGGCGCCACGACGCCCGGGTCCAGCTGGAACGGGACGTGCGGCGGATCGGGGCCGAAGGGGTCGTGATCGCCGACATGAACATGCGGGTGAGCGAGCGCGAGTGCCCCATGCAGGAGGGCTCGCGCGACCACATCGTAGAGACCACGATCATCGGCACTTCGATCGTGCG
Source organism: uncultured Actinomycetes bacterium (assembly GCA_963828445.1). Lineage (GTDB taxonomy): Bacteria > Actinomycetota > Actinomycetes > Streptosporangiales > Streptosporangiaceae > Bog-532. Next base: position 969,489 of record CAWHFP010000001.1, on the reverse strand, counting down.
TTTCTCGGCGGGCCAGGCGCCCGGCGGGAAGCCGACCATAGCTGTGCTATCCCTGGACCCGCAGCGCAGGCAGGCCGCGCGGGTGCGGATCTGACGGTAGGAGAATTCCGATGACGGATCAGAACACCGAGGCTGCGGAGCTCAGCGCGGCGGGGGTACCGCAGGACGCCGTGGGGCGTCTGGCCGAGCTGCAGCCGGGCCGTAAGGGCAGCATCTTCACCTCCGACCTGTCGGTCAACGAGTTCCTGCTCGTCCGCGAGGTCGGGTTCCGCCCCCTGGGTCTGGTGCTGGGCACCTCGATCTACCACGTGGGCCTGCAGATCGGCCGCTGGGGTAAGAACCAGGAGCTGGACGTGCTCTCCCAGGCCATGTACCACGCCCGCGAGCTGGCCATGACCCGGATGGAGGCCGAGGCGGACGCGGTCGGCGCCGACGGCATCGTCGGCGTGCGGCTGGACGTGGAGATGAAGGAGTTCGGCAGCGACATCGCCGAGTTCATCGCGGTCGGCACCGCGGTCAAGGCCGAAGAGGGCGCGGGCGGCGGGGACGTCACCCAGTGGCGCAACAACAAGAACCAGCCGTTCACCTCGGACCTGTCCGGTCAGGACTTCTGGACGCTGATCCGGGCCGGGTACGCGCCGCTGGGCATGGTCATGGGGTCCTGCGTCTACCACATCGCCCACCAGCGGATGGGCAGCATGCTCGGCAACATCGGCCGCAACGTGGAGATCGAGCAGTTCACCCAGGCCCTCTACGACGCCCGGGAGCTGGCCATGTCCCGCATGCAGGCCGAGGCTGAGGCGCTGCACGCCGAGGGCATCGTCGGGGTCCAGCTGCGCCAGCACAGCCACACCTGGGGCTCACACACCACCGAGTTCTTCGCCATCGGGACCGCGGTCCGGCCGCTGCGCGCCGACCACGTGATCGAGCGCCCGACGATGGTGCTGAGCCTGGACAGCTAGCCCGGGGACCGCCAGCCCGGGGACGGCCAGAGCTGGGCCAGCTAGATCTGGCCGATCGGCTGGCGCTTCTCCGACTGGAACACGTCTTCGGTCCGCCCGGACGCCCAGTAGCCCGACAGGGACAGCCGGTCATCCTGGCCGAGGCGGGTCTTGACCGCGGCCCGGATCGCCTTCATCGACTCCCGCTCCCCGTGGGCGAACACGTCGGCCCGCCCGGGAAGCCAGGGCCCCGCCAGCAGCGCGTCGGCCAGCCGCCGGGGCTGACTACCAGGCTCGGGCCGGTGCAGCCAGCTGACCTCCAGGCCGCTGGGCACCTTGGCGTCCAGGTACTCGCCGGGATCGGACGTCTCGAGATAGGCGAGGCCGCGGGCATCAGCGGGCAGCGCCTCCAGGGCCGAGCTGATCGCGGGCAGCGCCGACTCATCCCCGGCGAACAGGTACCAGTCGCAGTCAGGGTCGGGACGGTAGGCGCCGCCGGCCCCGGACATCGTGAGGAGGTCGCCGGGCTCGGCCTGCGCCGCCCACGGGGCGGCGATGCCCTCGTCACCGTGCACCACGAAGTCGATCGTGACCTGCTGGCGCTCGGGGTCGGCCCGCCGCAGCGTGTACGTGCGGGTCACCGGCAGGCGGTCCGGCGGGAGCGACTCCCGCAGGGCGGCCAGGTCATACGGTGGCGTGAGCCCCAGGCCCGGGTCCACGAAGATGATCTTCGCGTACTTGTCGGTGAACTCGTTCATCCGCAACGCGTCGAACCCGGGGCCACCGGCGGTGATCCGGACCGTGTGCGGGCTCAGGCGCTCGCGGCCCAGCACGGTCAGGACCGCCTGCGGGCGGGCCGGCCGGGTGCGGCCCGCCACCCTGGTCGTCGATTCGCTCATGGTCACCTCTCTGCCGAACGACTGTGCCGAGCTGCCGAACGACTCTGCCGTACGACGTCGCCCAGCTTAGGTTAGGCTTACCTAACTGTCCAGCGCTGGCGGCCGGCTAAGGCAATCCGGCCGCGCGCGGGGCGACCAGGCCAGTCTGGTACGCGAACACCACCAACTGAGCCCGATCCCGGGCCCCGAGCTTCATCATGGCCCGGCTGACGTGGGTCTTGGCCGTGGTCGGGCTCAGCACCAAGGACCCGGCGATCTCGTCGTTGCTCAGCCCGTGCGCGACCAGCGCCACCACCTCGCGTTCGCGCGGGGTGAGCATCTCCATCCCGCTGGCGGCCACCTTGTCCGGCGGCCGGGCCACGAACTCGCTGATCAGGCGGCGGGTCACCGCGGGCGACAGCAGTGAGTCGCCGCGCATCACCACCCGCAGCGCCTGCAGCAGTTCGGCGGGCTGGGTGTCCTTGAGCAGGAAGCCGCTGGCCCCGGCGCGCAGCGCGGCGAAGATGTACTCGTCCAGGCCGAAGTTCGTGAGGATCACGACCCGCACGCTGGCCAGGGCCTGGTCGGCGACAATCTGCCGGGTGGCCTCGAGCCCGTCGGTGCCCGGCATCTGGATGTCGAGCAAGGCGATGTCGGGCCGGTGCTCGGCGGCCAGGGCCACCGCCTCCCGCCCGTCGGCGGCCTCGCCCACCACCTCGATGTCATCCTCGGCTTCGAGCAGGGCCCGGATGCCGCTGCGGATGAGCGGCTGATCGTCGGCGAGCAGGATCCTGATCACGATGCCTGGTCGGCGGGCAGTTCGGCGTGAACCCGGAAGCCACCGCAGTCCCGCGGCCCAGCCTGGAGCCGGCCGCCGAGGGCGGACACCCGCTCCCGCATCCCGAGCAGGCCGAGGCCGGGGCCCGCCGTCTGCTCGTCGCGGCCCTGGCCCTCGTCGTCGACCTGCACGGTCAGCGCGCCGGGGGAGTACTGCAGCCGGACCGAGGTGTGGGCCTGGCCGGCGTGGCGGCTCACGTTGGTGAGCGCTTCCTGCACGATCCGGTAGGCGGCCTGATCGACCTCGGACGGCAGCGGCCGCTGCGTGCCGGTGACGGTCACCGTCACCGGCAGTCCCGCCGCCCGCGCGCGGGCGACCAGGTTCTCCAGGTGGCCGAGGCCGCTGCCGTCAGCGTCTTCGGTGCTGCGCAGCACCGACAGCGTGGCCCGCAGTTCCCGGGAGGCGTCCGCCCCGGCCTCCTGGATGGCCTGCAGCGCGGGCGGCACCTCGTCGCCGCGCTTGCGGGCCAGGTGCTCGGCCACGCCGGCCTGGACCTGGATGACGGAAATGCTGTGGGTCAGCGAATCGTGCAGCTCGCGGGCGATCCGCAGCCGTTCCTCCATGGCCCGGCGGCGGGCCACTTCGTCCCTGGTCCGCTCGGCTTCCTCGGCTCGCTGCTCGACCTCGCGCAGGTGCAGTCGCCAGATGCGGGACGCCACGACCATGACGCCCACGGCCACCACCCAGCCCGCCGTTTGGATGTTTCGCCTGCCGCGATCAGTGCGCATGCTCCGAAGCGTACGCGTGGACGGCTTTCTGGCGCGCCGGCCGCAGGTAGTGATCGCCGGCTACTTCCCCCGCAGTATCCGGGCGGTCGGCGGCCTGCCCGCTGATCAGCCAGAAGTCGGTTCCGGCGGCCGGCGACGCCGGGGCGCCCGGCCGCGACCATCGGTGCCATGGCTACCACAGTGACCGTAACGAAACCGACGTCCGACCAGGCCGGCAGCCGCCATCCGGGCCTGGCCCTGCTGGTCATCGCGACCGCGCAGCTGATGGTGATCCTCGACGCGACCATCGTCAACGTGGCGCTGCCGCACATCCAGACCGCCCTGCAGTTCTCCGACAACGGCCTGGAATGGGTGGTGAACGGCTACGCCCTCACCCTCGGCGGCCTGCTCCTGCTGGGCGGCCGGGCCGGTGACCTGCTCGGCCGGCGCCGCATGTTCATCCTCGGCCTGCTGGTGTTCTCGGCCGCGTCCCTGGCCGGAGGCCTGGCCACCGGCCAGGCCTGGCTGCTGGCGGCCCGGGCCGTGCAGGGTGCGGGCGGGGCGATCGTGACCCCGACCGCGCTGGCCCTGGTGTTCACCACGTTCCCGGAGGGACGGGCCCGGCACCGGGCGCTGGGCGTCTACTCGGCCATGAGCGTGGCCGGTGGCGCCGTCGGGCTGCTGGCGGGCGGCCTGCTGGTCACCTACGTGTCCTGGCGCTGGGTGCTGTTCGTCAACGTGCCGATCGGCATCGTGGGCGCGCTGGCCGCCCGGGCCGTGCTGCCCGGCAGCGTGCGCCGCCCGGGACGGCTCGACCTGCCCGGCATCGTCACCGGCTCCGGCGGCGTGGCCGCGCTGGTCTACGGGCTGTCCAACGCCGGCACCGGCCCGGACGGCACCTCCCACTGGGGCGACGCCAAGGTGATCGCCGCGCTGGCGGCCGGGGCCGTGGCCCTGACCGCGTTCGGATTCATCGAGGCCCGCACCCGCCAGGCGCTGCTGCCGGTCCGGCTGCTGCGGAGCCGGAACCGGGCCGGCGCCAACCTGATGAGCCTCGGCGTCGGCACCACGCTGTTCGGCGTGTTCTTCTTCCTGACCCTGTTCGTGCAGGACATATGGGGCTACTCCCCCCTGCGGGCGGGCGCCGCGTTCCTGCCGCTGACCATCGCGGTGCTGGTGACCTCGGTGCTCTCCACCCGGCTGGTGGCCCGGACCGGTCCCCGTCCGCTGCTGCTGGCCGGCCCGGTGATCACCAGCGGCGGGCTGTACTGGATGTCCCGCCTGGCCGAGCAGGGCACGTTCCTGGGCGGGCTGCTGGGCCCGCTCCTGATCACCGGGGCCGGGCTGGGCCTGCTGTTCGTGCCGATGTCCCTGGTCGCCCTGTCCGACGTGGCCGAGGGGGACGCGGGGGTGGCTTCGAGCCTGCTCAACGCCACCCGGCAGGTGGGCGGCTCCATCGGCCTGGCCGTGCTGGGCACGGTGGCCTGGACCGTGGTCGCCCACCGCGCCCTGCACGCTCGGACCACCGCGGTCTACGCCCGCGCGCTGGCGGCCGGCTTCGACCGGGCCTTCCTGGTCGCGGCCGTGATCATGCTCCTCATGCTGGTCACCGCGGTCGGCCTGATCCGGGTCCGCCGGTCCAGCTGATGGCCGGTCCAGCTGATGGCCAGACCGGCCGATATTCAGGCCGAGGGCCCGCTCACCACGTCGAGCCAGTGGGCCAGCCGGTCGCGCAGACCCCGCCGGGCCGCGGCGGGGTCTCCCGCGGCCACGCTGACCAGATGCTGGGCCACGGTGAAGGACACCGGAGCCGATGCGCCGGGGGCCACGGTCAGCGTCTCGTGGGCCAGCCCGTCCAGCTCGGGGTCGCCCTGGTTGAGGGCCAGGATGGTGGCCCCGGCCCGGCGTGCGTCGTCGGCCCGCTCCAGCAGCGGCACCGGGGCCGCCTCCGGCGACACCACGAACAGGGTCTCGCCCCGCCGCGCGGCCGCCAGCCGGTCCAGGCCGACCCGCAGGTGCGGCGGGGCCCCGGGCGGGGCGTTCCACCGGACCAGGGTCGGGGCCAGCTCGGGCAGGCCGGACAGCCGTGATTCGTCGTCCAGGTGCGCGGCCAGGTGCCACGGCTCCTCGGCGGGCGTGCCGACCAGCAGCAGGCCGCCCCGGCTACCCCCCTGGCTGCCTCCCCGGCCGGCGATGGACACCCGCAGGGCGCGGGCGAACGCCTGGGCCCGCTCCGGCCAGCCGGTCGGGGCCAGCAGCGCCCGCAGCGCCTCGACCTCGTCCCGGTTCACTCGCTGGCCTCGTCTCGGTTCACCCGTCCATCGTGCCCCAGCCGGTGACGGTTTGACAGGGGGTCAGCACGGAACGTCGCGGATGGCCCGGGCGATGCGGCGCGCGGCCTCCCGGAGCTGATCGGGGGTGTGGGCGGCGTAGCCGAGGACCAGCCCGGGTGGCGCTGGGGCCGAACCGGCCTCGCTCCGGCCCTGGTCCCGGTGCCGGGACAGGGCGTGCACCAGCACCCCGTGCCGCCGCAGCCCGGCGGCCAGCGCGGTGTCGTCCAGCCGCCCGGCCGCGTCGGGGAACGTGACCAGCAGGTGCAGGCCCGCCGGGATGCCCTGGACCCGGGCCCCGGGCAGCTGCCCGGTGAGCGCGTCCAGCAGGGCGTCCCGGCGGCGGCGCTGGCGGGTCCGGACCTGGCGGATGTGCTGCTCCAGGCCGCCGCTGGTGATCAGCGCGGCCAGCACCAGCTGGGGCAGGGCCGGCGCGCCCAGGTCGCTGGCGTGCTTGGCCCGCACCACGTCCGCGTACAGCTCGGGCGGCGGGACCAGCCAGCCCATCCGCATGCCCGGGGCCAGGGTCTTGGACACGCTGCCCGCGTAGGCGATCCGGCCCGGCGCCGAACTGTGCAGGGCCGGGACCGGGGCCCGGTCGTAGCGGAACTCGGCGTCGTAGTCGTCCTCGATGATCAGGCCGCCGCCGGCCGCCCAGTCCAGCAGGTCCCGGCGGCGTTCCGGGGACAGCACCACCCCGGTCGGGAACTGGTGGGCCGGGGTCGTCGCCACCGCCGGCACTCCGGTGCGGGCCAGGTCGGCGACGTCGAGGCCGCCGGCGTCCACCGTGACCGGGACCGGGGTCAGTCCCCAGTGGGCCAGCTCGTCCCGGGTGCCACGTGAGCCCGGGTTCTCCACCGCGATGCGGGTGTGGCCGCGGGCCCGCAGCGTCTGGGCCAGCAGGGCCAGCGCCTGGGCCACCCCGGCCGTGACCACGATGGCGTCCGGGCTGGTGCGCAGGCCCCGGGTCCGGGCCAGCCAGCCCGCCAGCGCGGCCCGCAGCGGCTCGTTGCCGCGCGGGTCGCCGTAACCGAGGTCGGCCGGGCTGGCCTCGGCCAGCACCGTCCGCTCGGCCCGCAGCCAGGCCGCCCGCGGAAACGCCGACAGGTCCGGCACGCCGGGGGACAGGTCGATCTCGGCGTCCGCGCCCCAGCGCCGCGGCAGCGACAGCGGATCGTCCGGGGGGATCGGCGGAGCTGCGGCCGTCCGGTCCACGGGCTGAACCGAAGCCGCGGGCTGAACGAGCCGCGGGCCGCGCCGATGGGGGCAGGATCGTCGTGCCCGCCCCGGACCGGGCGCTGACCAGGCCCTCCTCCCGCAACCGCTGGTAGGCCTCGACGACCACGCCCCGGGACACCCCCAGGTCGTCGGCCAGCAGGCGGGTCGCGGGCAGCGCCGTCCCGGGCCGGAGCCGGCCATCCCGGATCCCGGCCCGCAGCGCCGCGGCCAGCCAGCTGGTCAGCCCCCGGGCCGGGGCCGCGGCCCGGTCCAGCTGCAACAGGTCGGCACCCGGGGGAACCTTGGCCATTGGTCCATTATGAACCCGGGGTCATGGTCCTGTTTAGCCGGACCATTACCACCTAACGTCAGGTCACGTGACCGACGTTTCCATCATCGAGACCACGTCCGGGCCTGCCGCGCCCCCACCGGCCACGTCGCCACGCCGGGCCGTCGGCGCCTGCGTGGCGGCCATGGCGTTCGTGGGCGGCAGCGTGGCCGTGTCCGGCGTGCTGACCGGGGCCCCGTTCTTCACCGCCGAGGCCGTGCGCTACGCCGTGGCCGCGCTGTTGCTGGTGCTGTTCGCCCACTGGTCCGGGCACCGGGTGGTCCGGCCCCGCGGCGTCGAGTGGCTCTGGCTGGCCGGGATCGCCAGCACCGGCCTGGTCCTGTTCAACGTGGGCCTGGTCCAGGGCGCCCAGCACGCCGAGCCGGCCGTGCTCGGGGTGGCCGTGGCCTGCGTGCCGCCCCTGCTGGCGGTGGCCGGCCCGCTGCTGGAGCGGTCCCGGCCGCGGCCGGCCATGGTCGCGGCCGCGCTGGTCGTCACCGGCGGGGCCGGGCTGATCCAGGGGCTGGGCCGCACCGACGCCATCGGGATCGCCTGGGCCGCGGTGGTGTTCGGCTGCGAGGTCGCCTTCACCCTGCTGGCCGTGCCGGTGCTCGGCCGCCACGGCCCGTGGGGCGTGTCGGTCCACACGACCTGGATCGCGACCGTGATGTTCACGATCATCGGCCTGGTCCACGAGGGGCCGGGGGCCGTGACCCGGCTGACCGGGCCCGACTGGCTGGCCACCGCCTACCTGGCCGTGGCCGTCACCGCGGTGGCGTTCGTGTTGTGGTACTCCGGCGTCTCCCGGCTCGGCCCCGGCCGCGCGGGCCTGCTCACCGGGGTGGCCCCGATCGCCGCCGCCGTCACCGGCGTCCTGCTCGGCGGCCCCGCCCCGCGGCCGCAGGTCTGGGCCGGCATCGCCGTGGTCGTGGCCGGCCAGATCGCCGGCCTCCGCTGGGCCTCCCGAGGCCCCCGCTCTGCCGCCCGGGGTCCCCGCTCTGCCTCCCCGGGCCGCGGCGAGGCGGCCCGCGCAGCGGACCGGGAACCCCTTTGATAGCGTCGTTCAATATGAAATTCGCCTGGCTGTGCAGCCACGAGGAGTACCAGCCGGAAGCCCTGGTCGACCAGGCGATCGCGGCCGAGGAGGCCGGGTTCGACATGGTCCTCGGGTCGGACCACTTCCACCCCTGGGTCGACGACACGTCGGCCGCCGGGTTCGTCTGGTCGTGGCTGGGGGCGGTCGCCGTCCAGACCGAACGGGTCCAGCTCGGCACCGCGGTGACCTGCCCGCTGTTCCACTACCACCCCGCGCTGGTGGCCCAGATGGCCGCGACCACCGACCGGCTGTCGGGCGGGCGGCTGCTCCTCGGGGTCGGCACCGGCGAGGCCATCAACGAGCGCCCGCTGGGCTGGTCGTTCCCGGGCTACAAGGGCCGCCAGGAGCGCATGCAGGAGGCGCTGGAGATCATCCACCGGCTGTTCGCCGGGGAGAAGCTGAGCTTCGAGGGCAAGCACTACCAGACCGAGACGGCCAAGCTGTACTCGCCGCCGGTCGGTGAGCTGCCCGCGCTGATGGCGGCGGGCGGCCCCAAGTCGGCCACGTTCGCGGGCGAGTACGCCGACGGCCTCATCACCAGCGTCAAGGATCCGGCCGACACCGTGGCCAAGGTCATCGAGCCCTACCGGACGGCCGCCGCCGCCCGCGGCCACACCCAGCGGGTGCTGGCCACCCGGTGGACGGTGCTGGCCGACGGGCCGGACGAGGCCTGGCGGGCGCTGTCGGCCATGCGCGGCCTGCGCGCCCCCGGCCGCCTGGAGACCGCCGACCCGGCCGAGCTGCGCTACCGGGCCGACGAGATGGACCGGTCCGAGGTGCTGGGCAGCTACACGGTGGTGCCGGACGCGGCCGGGCTGGTCGACGCCTACCGGCCGCTGGTCACCGACGTCGGCGCCGACATGGTGTCGATCCAGGTCATGTCGGCCGACCCGCTGGCCACGATCGACCTGATCGGCAAGGAAGTCCTGCCGGCTCTGCGGTCCGCGGCGGCTTAAACCGCGCCAGCGAGGACATACATAACGGCTGTGACCCGTGCAAAGTCCCGTGACCAGGGACTGCCGACCTCCGGCTCGTCCTCGCTGGCCGTCCCCGCCCGCGGTCCCGCCGTGGCGGCGGCCGTGTCCGCCGCGGCCGCCGTGGCCACGGTCGCCGTTCTGGCCGCGGGCTGCGCCGTGCCCGCGGCACACTCGTCCACCACGGCACTCTCGTCCCACCCATCCCGCCAGCCCCAGCCACCCCGCCAGCCCCAGTCGTCTCGCCCCCTGGGGCCTCAGCCGGACAACCCGCTCGTGCCCGGCACTCCCCGGGCCAGCGACACCTCCGGCCCGGTGCCGTCCTGGGCGGCCACCCAGCTGGGCCGCGTCCCGGCCGCCGCCGGGCAGGCCGTCATCGTCACCGCCCCGTCCATGTCCAGCACCACCGACACGGTGTCACTGTGGACCCGGACCACCACGGGCTGGAGCCGGACCGGCCCCCTGATGCCCGGGCACGACGGGGAGAAGGGCTGGTCGGCCCACCGGACCGCCGGCGACCTGACCACCCCGACCGGCGTCTACACGCTCTCGGCGGCCGGCGGCCGGCTGCCGAACCCCGGTACCCAGGAGCCGTACGAGCAGAACGGGTCCTACTTCCACACCGCCGGTCACTTCCTCGGCCACAACACCTTCGGGGTGTTCAACTACGTGGTCGCCATCGATTTCAACCGGGTGGCCGGCTCTCCGGTGACCAGCACCAAGCAGCCCTGGGGCCCGCGTCCCGGCGGTGACATCTGGCTGCACGTGGACAACGGCGCCCCCACCCTGGGCTGCGTGACCGTGGCCCAGGCCAACATGGTCACCATCTTGAAGTGGCTTGATCCCGGCCAGCACCCGGTCATCGTGCTCAGCGCTGGCTGATCGCCTCCATGATCCCGATTGTGGGCCAGCCCGATCAACAACCAGCCGGCACCGGAACAGTAGGCGCTCCGGCTCGGTTGGCGACAGTACGCAGAGCGGCCCGGACGGGCCTCATCCAAGCGCTTGAGGGAGACAGCAGATGTCGCGACCGGTCCTGGAACCCACCGCCGAGCACCCGATCACCATCGAGCCGACCCACGGCCGGGTTGTGGTCCGGGTCGGGGACACCGTGGTAGCCAACTCGGAGCACTCGCTGACCCTGCAGGAGTCCACCTACCCGGCCGTGCAGTACATTCCCATGGCCGACGTGGACCAGAGCCTGCTGCGCCGCACCGACACCGAGTCCTACTGCCCGTTCAAGGGTGACGCCAGCTACTACAGCGTCCAGACCCCGGACGGCAGCACGGTCGCCGACGCGATCTGGACCTACGAGCAGCCGCACGCCGCCGTGTCCGAGATCAAGGACCACGTGGCCTTCTACCCGGACCGGGCCACCGTCACCGTCGAGTCCTGAACCCCTCCGCGGGCGCCCGCCAGGGGTCCACATGCGCGGCAATTCGCTCCGATCATTGCACTGACAGCGTTTGTATGAGATGACGCAATTACCGGCAGTCAGTCCATGCGCATCGTTCGGCACCCGTTGGCCGCGGACGAAGGGAACCACCGTGGACCCTATCTGGCGCAAGTCCAGCTACAGCTTCTCGAACGGAAACTGCGTGGAGGTCGCGCTCCTGCCCGGTGGGGAGGTCGGCCTGCGCGACTCCCAGGACGCGGATGGACCCATCCTCCGGTTCACCCGGGATGAGTTCGGCGCGTTTGCCCGGGCCGCGGGCGCAAGCAGGCCGTGACCCAGGAGAACTCTGACTCCTTCCGGGGCCGGGTGGCCCTGGTCACCGGGGGCTCCGGCGGTATCGGGCAAGCCATCTCGCTGGCGCTGGCCGCCGAGGGCGCCCTGGTCGCGGTCCACTACAGCCGCGGGCGGGCGGCCGCCGAGAAGGTGGTCGGCCAGATCACCGGGCTGGGTGGCCGCGCCGTGGCCCTCGAAGCCGACCTGAGCTCGCCGACCACGCCGGGGGAGCTGGTCACCGCGACCGAGCAGGCCCTGGGCCCGATCGAGCTGCTGATCAGCAACGCCGGCCTGGGCCAGCGCCGGACGCTGGAAGAGCTGACCACGGCCGAATTCGACCAGACCCTGGCCGTCAACCTGCGGGCGCCGTTCCTGCTGGCCCAGCGGGTGCTGCCGGCCATGCGCGACCGCGGCTTCGGCCGGTCCCTGTTCGTGTCCTCGGTGGCCGGGTTCACCGGCGGCATCGTCGGCCCGCACTACGGCTCGTCCAAGGCCGGCCTGCACGGGCTGATCCACTTCCTGGCCGCCCAGTTCGCCGCCGACGGCATCACCGTCAACGGCCTGGCCCCGGCCCTGATCGCCGACACCGCCATGCTGCCCGGTGACCCAGCCGAGCTGGCCAAGCGGGTCCCGCTCGGCCGCCTGGGCCGTCCGGCCGAAGTCGCCGACCTGGCCCTGGCCACCTTGCGTAACGCCTACCTGACCAACCAGGTCATCTCCATCGACGGCGGCACCTACCCCCACTGATGAGCCGCACTAACGAGCCAGGCGTTCCCGGTTGGCCTCGGCCACGTCGTGGGCGATCTGCTCTTTGCCCTTGGCCTCCAGGCCCGTGATCACCCCGGCCACGTCGGCCTCGGGACGGTTCTGGCTGAGCTTGGCCTTGGCCTCGATCCGGGTGATCTCCAGCTCGACGCCGACGATGGCCCGGAGCTGGCCGGCCACGAATGGGCGCGGTGCATCATCTACCGACCACGGCTCGGCCATCCCGGACTCGTGTTTGGCCGTGAGGCGGCGGACCAGGCCCTCGACCCAGGCCGGGTCGTCGTGGACCACCAGCCGCCCGTACACGTGAGCGGTGACGTAGTTCCAGGTTGGCACCACCCGGCCGTGCTCGGTCTTGGACTGGTACCAGCCCGGCGAGATGTAGGCGTCGGGGCCGCGCACGATGACCAGCGACTCGCCCTGGGCCGGCACCTTCCACTGCTCGTTGTTCCTGGCCACGTGACCGAGCAGCGCGCCGTGCGGTCCCGCCGCCGGATCGAACACGAACGGCAGCATGGTGGCCAGCAGCCCCTGGCTGGTCACGGTGATCAGGTCGGCCGCCCCGTGGTTCACGAGCAGCTCGTGCACCTGGGGGTCGTCCATCGCGAAGTGCGCGGGTACGTACATTCCACCAATCTAAAAGACCCCCGGCCGGGATCACACCCGGCCGGAGGTCTCAGCTGACCGCAACAGCGACCGCGACAGCGGACCGCGTCAGCGATACGACTCGGCCGGGCCCGGGAAGTTGCCCGACACCACGTCCTGGGCGTAGGCCGTGGCCGCGTCGCGCAGGACCGCGCCCACGTCGGCGTACTGGCGGACGAACTTGGGGGTCCGCGGCGACAGGCCCGCCATGTCCTGCCAGACCAGGACCTGCGCGTCGCAGTCCGGGCCGGCGCCGATGCCGATGGTCGGGATGGACAGCGAGCCGGTGACCCGGGCCGCCAGCGGGGCCGGCACCGCCTCCAGCACGACCGCGAACGCGCCCGCGGCCTCCATCGCCTTGGCGTCCTGCACCAGGCGCTCGCCGTCCTCGCCACGGCCCTGGACCCGGAAACCGCCGAACGCGTGCACCGACTGCGGGGTCAGGCCCACGTGCGCCATGACCGGCACCCCCGCCGCGACCAGGTCCTCGACCTGGCGGGCGATCCGCTGCCCGCCTTCCAGCTTGATGGCGTGCGCGCCGGACTCCTTGAGGAACCGGGTCGCCGCCGCCAGCGCGTCCCGGCTGGACGCCTGGTAGGAGCCGAACGGCAGGTCGGCCACGACCATGGCCCGGCTGGTGCCGCGGACCACGGCGGCGGTCAGCGGGATGAGGTCGTCCACCGTGACCGGGATCGTGGTGTCGTGGCCGAACACGACCATGCCGGCCGAGTCCCCGACCAGCAGCACCGGGATGCCGGCTTCGTCGAAGATGTGGGCGGTGAGCGCGTCGTACGCGGTCAGCATCGGCCACTTTTCGCCGCGGGCCTTGGCGGCGGCGATGTCGCGGACGGTGACGCGCCGGCTGGCCTTGCCGCCGTACAGCGGCTCGGGGGCCGGCTTGCTGGTCCGCTCCGGAGTAGCGGCCGCACCTGTTCCTTCTGCCTGCAGATTCATGATGAACCTCCACGTCTCGAGGCGCCCCAGCGGCGTCCCCGGACAACCCAAATCATTACACGCACAGGGGGCTGTTGAAACCTCTCTGACATACCCGTGTTACGCGCCGTCCTGAGACACTGGACTGTCGGCAAGCAACAGGAGGGGCACGATGGACGAGCTGGGCGGTGCTGGCCTGGACCGGGTTGGCCTGGATCGGGCCGGCCTGGATGAGGCTGATCTGGCCGCGGTGGACGCGCTGGCCGAGGGCTACCAGCAGCGTGGCCTCCAGCCTGGTATCGCCTACGGCGTGGTGGCCGGGGCCGGCTGGTGCACGCCGGGGGACTGGGGGAGCGCCGGATCGGCGGCCCCGCCCCGGACGCCAGCACGGTGTTCCGCATCGCGTCGATGACCAAGAGCTTCACCGCCACCATGGTGCTGGCCCTGCGCGACGACGGCGCCCTCCGCCTCGACGACCTGGCCGAGCAGTACGTGCCCGAGCTGCGCGGGTGGCCCCCGGTCACCCCGGACGCGCAGCGGGTGCGGATCCGGCACCTGCTCACCATGACGGCCGGGTTTCCCACCGACGACCCGTGGGGCGACCGCGAGCAGGGCACGCCGCTGCCGGAGTTCTCCGCCTTTCTGAGCCAGGGGGTCAGCTTCAACTGGGCGCCCGGCACCCGCTTCGAGTACTCCAACCTCGGTTACGCCATCTTGGGCCGGGTCATCTCGGCGATCACTGGTCTGCCGTATCAAGATTCGATGGAAGGTCGGATTCTGGCTCCCCTCGGCCTGACCCAGTCCGGCTATGACGAAGCCTCGGTCGACCCGGATGCGCTGGCCGCCGGTCACCGCCGCGACGGCCTCGGCTGGGACGTGGTCCCGATGGCCCCGTGCGGAGCGTTCGCGCCCATGGGCGGGGTGTTCAGCAATGTCCAGGACCTGGCCCGCTGGGTGGCCGGGTTCGCCGCCGCCTGGCCGCCCGGGGCCGAGGACGCCGGCGGCCCGCACCCGCTGAGCCGGGCCAGCCGCCGCGAAATGCAGCTCCCGCAGGCCATCACCGGCCCGCTGCGCGCCCCCGGCCCGCTGCCCGGGGGCCCCGGGACCGGCGGCTACGGCTTCGGCCTGTTCGTCGAGGAAGACCCGGTGTGGGGCCGGATCGTCCACCACAGCGGCGGCTACCCGGGCTTCGGCAGCAACATGCGCTGGCACCCGGCCACCGGCATCGGCGTCATCGCCCTGGGCAACGCCACCTACGCGCCAGTGTCCCAGCTGGCCGCGCGGATGCTGACCACCGTGCTCGGGCGGCGGGCCCGCCGGGTGGCCCCCGGCACGGTCAGCGGCTCCCCAGCCGCCGAACGCGGCCTGGCCCTGGCCCCGCAGCCCGCCCCCTGGCCGGCCACGACCGCGGCCCGCGAGGAGATCGGCCGCCTGATGGAGACCTGGGACGACGCGGCTGCCGAGAAGCTGTTCTCCGGCAACGTCGCCCTGGATCAGCCGTTCGAGGCGCGCCGCCGCCGCATCGACCTGGTCCGCGAGCGCCTCGGTGACCCGCGCCCGGACCCCCGCCGGGCCCCGGAGTCCGACGCCCCCGCCCACTGCCGCTGGTGGGTCACCGGCGAGCACGGCAGCGCCCAGGTCGAGATCAAGCTCACCCCCGAGCGCCAGCCCCGGGTCCAGTCGTTCACCCTGGCCGTGCCGCCCGCCCCCGGCTCACCGCTGGCCGCGGCCCTGACCGGGCTCATCGGCCTGCTCGGGGACGGGGCGGCGGCCTGGCCGGAGTCGCTGCCGGCCGCGCCGTCGCTGGAGATCGCGCTGGTGCTGCGGCGGCTGCGGATGGCCGCGGCCTGGGCCGGCGCCTGCCGGCCGGGGGCCTACCGGGCCGGGGACGGGGCCACCACGGCCACCATCGAGCTGGCCGGGGACTTCGCCCCGCTGCTGCTGGCCGTGACGGTCACCGCGGACGGCCAGGTCCAGGCGGTGGAGGTCATGCTCAACGACTGAGCCGCCCCGTCCGCGGCGCCCGGCTCCCGCCGCAAATATTACGAACCGCGAACCGATCGGCCGCGCCATCCGTGCTAGTGGGTGGGCATCGATAGGAGCGCGATGTTGGCACCCGCGAGCCGCCGGGCCGGCGACTGGGCGATCCTGCTCACCCTGAGCCTCGGCTTCTTCATGACCCTGCTCGACCTCAACATCGTCAACATCGCCATCCCGGACATGCGGCGGGACCTGCACGCGTCGCTGGCCGAGGTCGGCTGGATCATCAACGCCTACATCATCGTGCTCGCGGTGCTGATGATCACCGCCGGGCGCCTGGGTGACCTGCGCGGGCGGCGGAACCTGTTCATCGGCGGCATCGCCGTCTTCACGCTGGCCTCGGCCGCCTCCGGCCTGGCCCATAACGGCACCGAGCTGATCGGGGCCCGGGTCGTGCAGGGCTTCGGCGCGGCCCTGCTGATGCCGCAGACCATGGCCATCATCATCGCCATCTTCCCCCGTGAACGCCGCGGCGCCGCCCTGGGCGTCTGGGGCGGCGTGGCCGCGCTGGCCACGATCGCGGGCCCGACCGTGGGCGGCGTGCTGGTCACCTGGAAGGGCTGGCGCTGGATCTTCTTCGTCAACATCCCGCTCGGCATCATCGCCATGATCCTGGCCGCGGCGATCATCCCGGACGTGCGGACCGGGAAGCGGCTCCCCCTGGACCTGCCCGGGGTGCTGATCGCCAGCGCGGGCCTGGTCGCGGTGACCTACGGCCTGGTCGAGGGGCAGAGCTGCGACTGGGGCACGGTCTGGTCGTTCGTGTCCATCCCGCTGATCCTGGTCACCGGGGTGGCCCTGCTGGTCATCTTCGTGCTCGTGCAGGCCCTGCGGCAGGAACGGCGGCCGCTGCTGCCGTTCACCTTGTTCGGCGACCGCAACTACGCCCTGATGGCCACGGTCAGCGTGATCATCTCCATCGGCCTGGTCGGCATGGCCCTGCCGCTCACCCTGTACCTGCAGACCGTGCTGGGCTTCAGCGCGCTCAAGGCCGGCCTGACCATGGCCCCGGCCTCGCTGGCGTCGGGGTTCTCGGCCCCGTTCGTGGGCAAGCTGGCCGACAAGGGCGGCAAGTACCTGCTGATCACCGGGTTCACCCTGTACGCGACCGGGCTGGTCTCGATCTGCCTGGTGGCCGGCCGGGCTTCGCACTGGTACGACCTGGTCCCCGGCTACGTGATCACCGGCCTCGGAGTCGGCTTCACCATGTCGCCGATGCAGACCATCGCCACCCGCAACGTGGACCCGGCCCAGGCGGGCGCGGCCTCCGGCGTGCTCAACACCACCCGCCAGACCGGGTCGGCGCTGGGCAGCGCGGTGGTACTGGCCGTCCTGCAGAACCGGCTGGCCGCGCACGTCGCCTTCGTCACCGCCATGCGTTACGCCCTGGCCGTCCCCATCGGCGTCCTGCTCCTGGCCGCCGTGCTGTGCACCGCCATCCGCCAGCGTCCCACCCCGGCCCGCGTACCCACCCCCACCGCGCCAACACCACCCACCCCAGTAAGCCCGCCAACCCCCGTAAGCCCGGCAGCCCCACCAGCCCCGGTAGTCCCACCAGCCCCAGTGCAGCCGCTGGCGGGCCTGCTGGCCGCCCCCACCATGGCCATGGCCGCCCCCGTGCGGCGCCCCCCCGACCCTCAGACCCCGGCCGCCGCGTTCCTGCCCGCTCGCCGCCGCCTGGAGGTGACCCAGATGACCGAACCCGCCGATCGCTGGCGCCGCTGGCTGGTGGACGACCGCGCCCGCGATGACCCCGCCCGCGAGCACCTGCTGACCACGTACCTGTACCCGGTGCGGGACGAACTGCTGAACCGGGCCCTGATCCAGCCGGGGGAGACCGTGCTCGACGTCGGGACCGGGTCGGGCCTGATCGGGTTCGGCGCCCTGGACCGGGTCGGCCCGTCCGGCCGGGTCATCTTCTCCGACGTCGCGGCCGAGGTGCTCGGCCACTGCCGGGCCGCCGTGACCGCCGAAGGCCTGCTGGATCGGTCCGACTTCCTGCTGGCTTCCGCGGACGATCTCTACGACCGGGGCAACGCCAGCGTGGATGTGGTCACCGCCCGCTCGGTGCTGGCCTACGTCCCGGACCGGGCCGCCGCCCTGCGCGAGTTCCACCGGGTGCTCCGGCCCGGCGGCCGGGCCGTGCTGGTCGAGCCGATCGCCCGGCTCCAGGCCGGCAGCGACTCCTATCTGGGCTACGACCTGCGCCCGGTGGCAACGGTGGCCGCCAAGCTGACCTCCTGGTACGCCAGCCTGGTCCCGGAAACGGGCCAGCCGTTGCTCGGCTTCGACGACCGCGACCTGCTCGAGCTGGCCGAAGCGGCCGGCTTCGGCCAGATCCACCTGGAACTGCGCGTCGACGTGCGCGCGTCCCGGCCGCCCTGCCCCTGGGACCGGTTCCTGCGGATGGCCCCGAGCCCGCTGCTGCCCCCGTTGAGCCGGGCCCTGGACGAGGCCCTGGACCCCCGCGAAGCCGGCCTGCTGACCGCCTACCTGCGGCCCCTGGCCGAATCGGGTACCGGCCGTCGCCGTCAGTCCCTGGCCGGCCTGGCCGCCGTCAAGTCCTAGGCCAGGCGGCGCTCGGTGGCCCAGCGGGTCAGCTGGTGCCGGGAGGACAGCTGAAGCTTGCGCAGTACCGAGGACACGTGGTGTTCCACGGTCTTGACCGAGATGTACAGCTCGCGGGCGATCTCCTTGTAGGTGTAGCCGCGGGCGATCAGCCGCAGCACCTCGCGTTCGCGCGCGGTCAGCTGGTCCAGCTCGGGATCGAACGACGGTGGTTCCTCGGCCGCGGCCGCGGGCAGGGTGGAGAAGGCGTCGAGCACGAACCCGGCCAGCATGGGGGAGAAGACCGCGTCACCGCCGGCGATCCGCCGGATCGCGTCGACCAGCTCGCGGGTGGAAATCGTCTTGGTCACGTAGCCGCGCGCGCCCGCCCGGATGGCCGCGATCACGTCCTCGGGGGCGTCGGACGCGGACAGGGCCAGGAACTTGATCTCGGGGTGTTCGGCCTTGACCGAGCTCACCACCGCCTGGCCGCCTCCGCTGGGCAGGTGCACGTCGAGCAGGACCACGTCCGGCTGCAGCTGGCCGATCCGGGCGATGGCGGGCTGCACGTCATCGGCCTCGCCGATGACCTCCACGTGGTCACCGATCTCGCTCCGCACCCCGGCCCGGAACAGCCCGTGGTCGTCGACGATGAACACCCGGGGCAGGCTTGGTGTCGTCATGCCCGGCTCGGCTGCCGTGGTCCGGTGGTGCGCGGCATGCGCAAGGTCACTTCGGTCCCTTCGTCCTTCACGCTGCGGATGGCGGCCGAGCCGCCGCGGCGGGCCATCCGGGCCTGCACCGACTCGGCCAGGCCCTTCCGGTCCAGCGGCACCTCGGCCGGGTCGAAGCCGCAGCCGCGGTCCCGCACGTACACCGATACCTCATCCGGCTCGACCTCGGCGAACACCGACACGACGTCGGCCCCGGACCATTTGGCCGCGTTGACCGTGGCCTCCCGGGCCGCGGCCAGCAGCGCCCGCAACTGGTCGTCGAGCTCGCAGTCGCCGACCGTGATCGCTTCGACCGGCACCTTGTGCCGCTCTTCCACGTCCTGCTGAATGACCCGGATGCCCTCGGCCACGGTGGCGGCCTCGTGGACCTCGCCCGGTACGCGGCCCTCGAACAGCCAGGACCGCAGCTCGCGTTCCTGGGCCCGGGCCAGCTTGACCACCTCGGCGGGCTGGTCCGCGTTGCGCTGGATCAGGGCCAGCGTCTGCAGCACCGAGTCGTGCACCCGGGCCGCGATGTCGGCTCGTTCCTCGGCCCGGCCCCGGGCCTGGCGCTCGACCATCAGGTCGCGGGCGATCCGCAGCCACCACGGGCCCAGCACGATCACCACCGCCGCCACCACCAGGACCAGACCGCCCAGCGGCCGCAGCGCGGCCAGGCCGACGTGCCCGGTGAACAAGATGGACATGCCGGCCACGAGGAGCACGGCGCCGATCGCGAACCTGATCAGCGTGGCCTTGCGACGGTTGCGGGAGGTCAGGGACAGCAGCGGCTCGGCCTCCTGGCGGATGATCTCCTGCTCCGCCGGGGAGGAGTTCCGCCAGATCAGCACCATCCCGACCGCGCCAATGATCAACGCCCAGGCGATGCTGCCCAGCCAATCGACCCCCAGCGCGCTGAACACGACGTACAAGACGATCAGCACCGTGCCCAGCGCGACGGCCTGGCCGATGCCGGTCTTGTCGGTCCGGGCCCGGCTGACGATCGTGGTGTCCTCACCGGCCAGGGGCAGGATGGCCCAGGCGATCAGGTAGACCGGCACGCCCACGGTGAACAGCCCGGCCAGCGCGAACCCGAGCCGGATCAGCATGGGGTCGCGGCCGAACCGGGCCGCCAGCGCACCCGACACCCCGCCGACGATGCGGTCCTCCCGGCTGCGCTGGATCGGCCCGGTGAGCTTCGGCGCGTGCCCCATCAGACGGTGCCGCAGGTGCTGGTGCCGCTGGCGGCCGCGCACGCGACCCCGCCGGCGGCCGTCATCCGGCTCCGTGATCCCGACGAGAGGTGGCTCCACCTGATCATTGTGTCCCGATCCCTGGGGGACCGGCCATAGGGATGCACCCCCATTCCCGCGGCCCAGATATGGGGGTACGGGTGGCGGCTCTCCCCGATGTGCGCGGGCCCCCGCGGGACGCACAGTGGAGCCATGGAAACGACACAGACTCAGCCGCAGGCCAGCAACGACCAGACCGCCGACCACGCCACTGGCCCGCAGGGGCCGTCCTACCCCAGCCGCCCGGCCCTGTTCCGTCCCGTCCGCGGCCGGATGCTGGCCGGAGTCGCGGCCGGTGCCGCCGACTACCTCGGGGTCGACCCGACCATCGTCCGGATCGCCCTGGCCGTGCTGGCCGTGGCCGGTCCCGGCGTCCCGCTCTACCTGGCCGGCTGGCTGCTCATCCCGGACGAGGGTGCCCGCCAGTCCGTCGCCGCCGACGTCATCGACTCCATCAGCACCCGCTGAACCAACTAGACCTTCACGGGGAGTATCAAATGTCAGACTTCCGCACCCCGGCCTGGCTCCTGGGCCAGGGCCCGGCCCCGGCCGACCTCCGCGTCTCCGACGCCGAGCGCCAGGCCGTGGCCGACCAGCTCAGCACGGCCTTCGGCGACGGCCGGCTGGACCAGACCGAGTTCGACGAGCGGCTCAGCCAGGCCATGAACGCCAAGACCTACCGTGACCTGGACGGCCTGCTCACCGACCTGCCCTCGACCCAGGCTTCCGGTGGCGCGGGCCTGCCGCCCGGCGGTGGATCCGGCCTCACCAGCCGCGCCTCCGGGTCCGTGCCGCAGCGCCGGGTGGCCCGCCCGATCCTGCTCATCGCGTTCGCGGTCATCGCCCTCAGCGTGGCCGCCCACGCCGCCGCCTGGGTCTTCGGCGGCTGGCTGTGGATCGCGGTCATCGCCCTGATCGTGCTGGCCTTCGCCCGCCGCTCGCGGCGCCCGTCCTACCACGACACCACCAAGTAATGCCGCCGGCCCAGGGGAGCCGGCCAGCAATCGCGTACCACCCTGAGCGCGGGGGCCTCAGGGTGGTACGCACGCGTCCGGCCGCATAGCCCGGCGCCCTCTCATCACATTCGGTGACGCGAAGACCACGGAAAAAATCAGGTGACCACAGGGAATGGATTCCGATACGGTCCTGTTCCGTATCGATAGCGCGTGCGGTGGCCGCGGGGGGCGCAGCCGCCAATCCGAAGGAACCACCGCGCCGCGCGTGATCTTCCCGCTCCGGCGGGATCAATCCGTAAGTCGCTTCGCGAAAGGCACCATGGACGCACAGACGATTTCCCGTCGGCGCTGGGGCATCCTCAGCGTTCTCATCATCAGCCTTCTCGCCATCGTGCTCGACAACACCATCCTCAACGTCGCGTTGAAGACGATCGCCGAGCCGCACGCGGGCCTGGGAGCCAGCCAGAGCCAGCTCGAGTGGGCGATCAACTCCTACACCCTGGTCTTTGCCGGCCTGCTGTTCACCTTCGGGGTCATCGGCGACCGGATCGGCCGCAAGCGCATGCTCATGATCGGCCTGGTGCTGTTCGGCATGGGGTCCGTGCTGTCGGCCTTCTCCCAGTCGCCCGATCAGCTGATCTTCGCCCGTGCCGCCATGGGCCTGGGCGGCGCCGCGGTCATGCCGCAGACGCTGTCCATCATCTCCAACGTCTTCGAGCCGCAGGAGCGGCCGAAGGCCATCGGGATCTGGGCCTCCGCCGTCGGCATCGGCGTGGCCATCGGCCCCGTGCTCGGCGGCCTGCTGCTGTCCCACTTCTGGTGGGGCTCGGTGTTCCTGGTCAACGTGCCGGTCACCATCATCGGCGCGATTCTGGTGGCCAAGCTGGTGCCCGAGTCGCGTAATCCCGAGCGCAGCGGCATCGACTACCTGGGCGTGCTGCTGTCCATCGCGGGCCTGGTGCTCGTGGTGTACGGCATCGTGCAGGGCGGCGACACCGGCTCCTGGACCGGCCTGCCGGTGCTCGGCCCGCTGTTCGGCGGCCTGGCCGTGCTCGGCCTGTTCGCCTGGTACGAGTCCCGCAGCAAGCACCCGGCCCTGGACGTCCGGCTGTTCCGCGACCGGCGGCTGTCCGCTTCGGTGGGCGCGCTCGCCCTGGTGTTCTTCGGCATGGGCGGGGTGTACTTCTTCACCAGCTTCTACACCCAGGACGTGCTCGGTTACAGCCCGGTCGGCGCAGGCTTGCTGACCGTCCCGTTCGCCGTCGGCCAGCTGCTGGCCTCGCCGCGCAGCGCGCCGCTGGTGCGCCGGTACGGCGCCAAGGCCGTCGGGACCGGCGGCATGCTGGTCATGTCGGTGGCCCTGGCCGGCTACGTGCTGCTGGGCACGGCGTCCCCGGTCTGGCTGCTGGGCCTGCTGTTCTTCATCCAGGGCTCCGGCATCGGGGTGGCCATGCCCGCCGCCACCTCCGCGGTCATGGACGTGCTGCCCCGGGAGCGGGCCGGCGCCGGTTCCGCGCTCACCAACACCGCCCGTCAGGTCGGGGTGGCCCTCGGCACCGCCGTGCTCGGCTCGATCCTGGCCAACGCCTACCACAGCGCGCTCAGCCCCACGCTGGCGCACCTTCCGGCCACCGCGCGGGGCGCGGCCGGCGGGTCGATCGAGGCCACGCAGGCCGTGGCCGCCCGGCTGGGCTCGTCCGGCAACTTCCTGCTCGGCCCGGCCAACAACGCCTTCGTCAGCGCCATGCACGTGACCACGATCGTGGCCGCGGCGATCTCGCTGGCCGGCGCGATCGTGGTGCTCCGCTGGATGCCAGGCCTCAGCCGGCCGGTCATCCAGGAGGCGCCCGCTGAGGTCATCACCGAAGGCACCCCGGTGGCCGTCGCCGCCGAGGCCGCCCCGGCTCCCGCGGCCTTGGTGGCCGCACCGCCGGCGGGCCTGGAGACCGCGCTCGACGCGGCCACCGACCCGCGCGGCATCGATCCGATCGAAGCGCTCGACGTCTGGCAGGAGAACCTCTCCGCCAGGTCGGCGAGCGGAGAGTGATAATGCGGTTATGTCTTCCGCCGTCAACCTCGTTGCTGAGGACCAGAACCTCACTGCTGAGGACCAGGAGGCGGGCCCGGACTCCGGGCCCGCCTCCGCGGCCCCCGCGCGCAAGCCCGGCCGCCCCCGCAGCGAAAAAGCCGAGCAGGCCATCATCCAGGCCGCGCTCGAGCTGTTCGCCGAGAAGGGCCCGGACGGCCTGTGCGTGGAAGCGGTCGCGGCCCGGGCCGGCGTCGGCAAGGCGACGGTCTACCGCCGCTGGAAGAACAAGGAAGATCTGCTCCTGGCCGCGCTCGGCTCGCTCAAGAGCCCGCTGCCGGACCCGGACACCGGCTCGATCCGCGACGACCTGATCGCCCTGGTCACCGTGATGGCCCGGGACGGCGTGGACCCGACCCGCCAGCGGCAGTACACCCTGCTGCTGGGCGAGGGCGCCAAGTACCCCAAGCTGATGACCCGCTACGCCGAGACCGTGGTCGAACCGCGGCGCGAGACCATCCGGGCCGTGCTGCGGCGCGGCATCGCCACCGGTCAGCTCCGGGCGGACATCGACGTCGAGATCGTCCTGCTCACCCTGACCGGCGCGGCCATGTCCCGGGGCCGCTGCGAGATCGTCCCCCACGACGCCGAGTTCGCCGCCCGCGTCGTCGACAGCCTCCTGACCGGCCTCACCCCCCGCTGAACCCCCGGCCGGGCTAGGCGTCGGCCTGGACCCGCCGGTACAGATCGGCGACCCGGAAGGCCAGATCCAGCGACTGGCTGCGGTTGAGGCGCGGATCGCACGCCGTCTCGTAGCGGCTGCCGAGGTCGCTCTCGCCGATGTGGTGGCCGCCGCCGATGCACTCGGTGACGTCGTCACCGGTGAATTCGATGTGGATGCCGCCCGGATGGGTGCCCAGCGCGCGGTGCACCTCGAAGAACCCGGCCACCTCGTCCAGCACGTCGTCGAAGTTCCTGGTCTTGCGGCCGCTGGCCGCTTCCACGGTGTTGCCGTGCATCGGGTCACACACCCAGACCACCGCCGCCCCGCTGGCCGCCACCTTCTCCACCAGCGGCGGCAGCGCCTGGCGGATCCGCCGGGCACCCATCCGGGTGGTGAGCGTGAGCCGGCCCGGCTCCTGGTCGGGGTCGAGGGCGTCGATCAGCTCGAGTACTTCGTTCGCGGAGGCATCGGGGCCGATCTTGACCGCGACCGGGTTGCGGATCTGGCGGGCGAACTCGACGTGCGCGCCGCCGGGATCGCGGGTGCGCTCGCCGATCCACAGCAGGTGCGCCGACAGGTCGTAGCGGCGCCCGCTGCGCGCGTCGGTACGGGTCAGCGCCTGCTCGTAGTCCAGCAGCAAGGCCTCGTGGCTGGAGTAGAACTCCACCGCCTGGAACTCCCGCGGATCAGCCCCGCACGCACGCATGAACGCGATGGCCCGGTCGATCTCGTCGGCCAGTTGCTCATAGCGACGTCCGGACGGGCTGGTAGCCACGAAATCCTGGTTCCAGGCGTGCACCTGGCGCAGGTCGGCGTAGCCGCCGCCGGCCAGGGACCGGCACAGGTTCAAGGTGGCCGACGCGCAGTGGTAGGCCTCGAGCAGCCGCCCGGGATCAGGCGTCCTGGACGCGGGGGTGAAGTCGAGACCGTTGACCGCATCACCCCGGTAGACCGGAAGCTCCACGCCGTCCCGCACCTCGGTGGCGGCTGACCGCGGCTTGCCGAACTGGCCCGCCATCCGGCCCACCTTCACCACCGGCACGCTGGCCGCGTAGGTCAGCACCACCGCCATCTGCAGCAAGGTCTGGAACTTGCCCTGGACGCTGCGGGCGGTCGTGCCCGCGAACGTCTCCGCGCAGTCACCGCCCTGCAGCAGGAAGGCCTCACCGCGCGCCACCGCGGCCAGCCGCTCGGTCAGCTGATCACACTCGGCCGCCAGGACCAGCGGCGGCGGCCAGGCCAGGTCGCGGGTCACCGCCTCGACCTGATCCCGGTCGGGCCACTGCGGCTGCTGCCGCGCGGGTGCACTCACCCCGCCAGGCTATGCCGGCCATCCCCCCGCCGGAGCCCGGCAGCGGGCCGCCGGCCCAAAATCCAGGTGCGCACAACCCGCCCGGGGCGGGCCGCTCTGGCCGCCGGACTCGCCGCCCTGACCGAACTCCTGCGGCGCCACCGCATGACCAGTCACACTAGACTTGTAAAAGGTCGTGGCTCGGCTTAGTTGGTTTTTGGAGCTCAAGCCGGATACGCTCACGGTCGGTGCGGCGAGGTCGCGCCGTAGGCATACAGAAAAAGGATTAGAACTGATGGCAACCGGAACTGTGAAGTGGTTCAACGCCGACAAGGGCTTTGGTTTCATCGCTCCCGATGACGGATCGGCGGACGTGTTCGTCCACTTCTCCGCGATCGCGAGTTCCGGCTACCGGTCACTGGATGAGAACCAGAAGGTCGAGTTCGAGACGACCCAGGGCCAGAAGGGCCTGCAGGCGGAGAACGTCCGCCCGGCCTGACCGGCAGCACCTGACGCACACCGCGTGCGTCCGCTAGACCTAACGTCCGCTGGCGGCGCGGCATCAGCCGCGCCGCTGGCGGACGTATACCCGTTTGGCCTGACCAGAGTCCAGGATCGTGTTCGTTAAGCCTTGGTCTGACCGGGCGGGGGCTCACGCCAGCTGTTGGTGATGGGCAGCCGCCGGTCGCGGCCGAAGTTCTTCTGGGTGATCTTGGGACCGGGCGGGTACTGGCGACGCTTGTACTCGGCCAGGTCGACCAGGCGGATGACGCGCTGGACCAGGTCCGGGTCATAGCCCTGAGCGATCAGGTCGCCCGAGCCCAGGTCCTGCTCCACGTAGTCGTCGAGCAGGGCGTCCAGTAGCTCGTAATCCGGCAGCGAGTCGGTGTCCTGCTGCCCGGGGGCCAGTTCGGCGCTGGGCGGCTTGGTGATCGAGTTCTCCGGGATCGGCGGGGTCTGACCGTCAGCCTCGGCCTGCCCGTTGCGCCACCGGGCCAGCTCCCAGACCAGGGTCTTGAACACGTCCTTGATCGGGCCGTACCCGCCGGCCGAGTCGCCGTACAGCGTGGAGTACCCGGTGGCCAGCTCGCTCTTGTTGCCGGTGGTCAGCACCAGGTGGCCGGCCGCGTTGGACAGCCCCATCAGGATCACTCCGCGCACCCGGGCCTGCAGGTTCTCCGCGGGCAGCCCCTTGTCCGGGAACCCGGCCGGGCTCAGCGCGGCCTCGAAGCTGTCCACCATCGGCTTGATCGGCACGGTCTCCGCGTGCAGGCCCTGCCGGCGCACCAGGTCCTCGGCGTCGGTGATCGAGTGGTCCGAGGAGTACCGGCTGGGCATCAGCACCGTGTACACCTTGTCCGGCCCCACCGCGTCGGCCGCGATGGTCGCGGTCAGCGCCGAGTCGATCCCACCGGACAGGCCCAGGATCACCGTGTCGAAGCCGTTCTTGCGCACGTAGTCGCGGACCCCGAGGACCAGCGCGCGGTAGACCTCTTCGGCGTCGGGCAGTGACGGCCACAGCGGCCCGTGCTCGATCGGCGGAAGCTCCGCCCGCGGCGCAACCTTGGCCGCGGGTGCCAGCTCGACCTGCCGGATCGTGATCACCGAGCCGTCGCCCGCGTCCACCCGCTCCCCGTCATGGCGCAGGCCCCCGTCCGGGGCGGCGGGCAGATCCAGGTCGGTGACGATCAGCTCCTCATCGAACTGCGGTCCCCGGGCCAGCAGGTTGCCGTCCGCGTCGACCAGGATCGAGCCGCCGTCGAAGACCAGCTCATCCTGGCCCCCGACCAGGTTGGCGTAGGCCAGCGCGGCCCCGGCCACCCCGGCGCAGCGGGCGCACAGGGCCTCGCGCCGGTCGTCCTTGCCGCGCTCGTACGGCGACGCGTTCGGCACCACCAGCAGCGACGCCTGCGCGGTGCGGGCCACCGCCACCGGGCCGCCGTCCTGCCACAGGTCCTCGCAGATGGCGATGGCCACGTCGACCAGGCCGCCGTCGGTGGTCATCCGGAACACCGGCAGCGAATCGCCCGGCACGAAGTACCGGTACTCGTCGAACACCCCGTAGTTGGGCAGGTGGTGCTTGGCCGTGGTGACCACGACCTGCCCGCCGTACAGCAGCGCGGCCGCGTCCAGCGGTGCCCCGGCCGGCAGGCCGGTCCGCGGGGCCAGGCCCTCCCGCCGGTCCAGGTAGCCGGTGACCACCGCGATGTCGCCCAGTCCCTCGGCGGCCAGCCGCTCGGCCACCTCACGGACCGCGGCCCGGGACGCGTTCACGAACGAGGCCCGCAGCGCGAGGTCCTCCACCGGGTATCCGGTCAGCATCATCTCCGGGAACACCACGACCTGGGCGCCCTGCCCGGCCGCCCGCCGCGTCCAGTCGACGATCAGGTCGGCGTTCCCGGTGAGGTCGCCCACGGTCGCGTTGACCTGGGCCATGGCAATCCGCAGCTTCGGCACGGTTCTAGCTTAGGCGGGACGTCCGGAGGTCAAGCGGGCCGTCCGGACCAGCGACTGCACCTCGGCCTGGTAGAGCAGCGCGGGGTCGACGCCGGTGGCGGTCAGGTGCTGCCCCAGCTCCAGGCTGATCAGGCCGTGCAGCCGGGTCCAGGCCAGCAGGCCCAGGTACCGCTGCCCGGCGGTCAGGCCCGGGACCTGCGAGCGCTGCCCCCAGGCCTCGACCTGGCCGGTCAGCTCCGGGCCGAGCGTCAGCCCCGGCCGCCCCGCTCAGTGCGCTCAAGATCACGTCCATGCTGCGCTGGGCGGCCGCCACGATGCGCTCCGGCTCCAGGTCCAGCCCGGACCCGCTCGGGGTCTGGAAGATCAGCCGGTAGGAGTTGGGGTGGGCCAGGGCCCAGTCCCGGTAGGCGTGCGCCACCGCCGCCAACGCTCCCGGATCCCCGCCAGCCCTCGCGGCCGCCTGCGTCAGCGCGTCGGCCAGCGACCCGTAGGCGTCCGCCACCAGCTCGGCCAGCAGCGCGTCCCGGCTGGCGAAGTAGCGGTACAGCGCGGCCGGGGACATGCCCATGGCCCGGGCGATCGCGTTCAGCGAGACGGACTCCGCCCCGCCCGCCGCCACCTGGTCCACGGCCCTGGTCTTGATCTCGGCCAGGGTCTGCCGCCGTTGCCGCTCGCGCCGGGTGGGCGGCCCGGCCACGGAATCAACGCTCATAACTGCTACCACCCATCACTTAGTGAATGGTTGACACTCTAGCTTAACCACCTTAAGTTAAAGGTATTCACTCTTCAATAACCATTCACTCAGCTTGCGAGGAGGGTCATGACCGTGAGCACCAAGCCTGGTCCGGCCACCGAGACCGTGACCGCGACCGAAGTCGTCCTGCCCGGCGTCGTCGAACCGAGCGGACTGCAGCTGCGGCAGCGCGCCCTGCCCGCTCCCGGCCCCGGCCAGGTCCTGGTCCGGGTCGAGGCGGCCGGGGTGTCCTTCGCCGAGCAGAGCATGCGCCGCAACCGCTACCCGGGCCAGCCCAAGTTCCCGTTCGTGCCCGGTTACGACCTGATCGGGATGGTCACCGCGACCGGCCCGGACGTGGACCGGGCCTGGACCGGTAAGCGGGTGGCCGCGCTGACCAAGACCGGTGGCTGGGCCAGCTACGCGGTGATCCCGGCGGTCACGCTGGTCGAAGTCCCGGCCGGTGTGGACCCGGCCGACGCCGAGACCCTGGTCGTCAACGGCATCACCGCCTGGCAGCTACTGCACCGCAGCGCCCGCATCCAGGCGGGGCAGACCATCCTGGTGCACGGGGCCAACGGCGGGGTCGGCACCACGCTGGTCCAGCTGGCCCGGCACGCCGGCGTCCGGGTCATCGGCACGGCCAGCCCGAAGCACCACGACCAGCTGCGGGCCCTGGGCGTGGAGCCCGTCGACTACCACGACCCGGACCTGGCCGGCCAGGTCCGCGCGCTGGCCCCGGACGGGGTGGACGCGGTGTTCGACCATCTGGGCCTGGACAGTGCGCGCCGTTCCTACCGGCTGCTGGCCCGCGGCGGCACCCTGGTCAGCTACGGCACCGCCGCCCAGCGCGACAGCCGGACCCCGATGCCGGTGCTGTTCCTCCCGCTGCTGACTCAGCTGGCCCTGTGGAACTACCTGCCCACCGGCCGCCGGGCCTCGTTCTACAACGTCTGGGGCGGCCACCGGGTCAATCCGGCCCGGTTCTGGGCCCGGCTGCGGTCCGACCTGGCCCAGGTGCTGGCGCTGCTGCGCGACGGCGTGCTGACCGCGCAGGTCGCGGCCAGGATGCCGCTGACCGAGGTGACCGCGGCCCTGGACCTGGCCGAGTCGCACACCGTGGTCGGCAAGGTCATCCTCGAGCCGTGACATCCTTGAGCCTGTGATCGGCGACATCTTGCCGCCCAGCGTGGCTGCTGAGGAAGCCTTCGGCGACGACCCGGCCGCCGAGATCTTCCCCGAAGAACAGGCCGCCATCGCCAAGGCCGTGGTCAAGCGGCGCCAGGAGTTCATCACCGGCCGGGCCTGCGCCCGGGCCGCCCTGGCCCGGCTGGGCCTCCCGCCCGCGCCGATCTTGCGCGGCGAGCGTGGCCAGCCCCAGTGGCCGGCCGGGGTGGTGGGCAGCATCACCCACTGCGCCGGCTACCGGGCCTGCGCGGTAGCCCGCCAGCAGGACGTACGCACCCTCGGCCTGGACGCCGAGCCGCACGGCCCGCTGCCGGACGGAGTGCTCACCGTGGTGGCCGGGCCGCGGGAGCAGGCCCGGCTGACCGCGCTGACCACGGCCCACCCGGGGGTGCACTGGGACCGCCTGCTGTTCAGCGCCAAGGAGTCGGTGTACAAAGCCTGGTTCCCGGTGACCGGGGAGTGGCTCGGCTTCGGCGACGCCGCCGTGGACCTCAGCCCGTCCGGCCCCGACCTGAACCGGGGCCGGTTCACCGCCCAGATCCTGCTCGATGATGCGCCCATCAAGAATTTCGAAGGCCGCTGGCTCGTCGCCCACGGCCTGCTGGCGACGGCCATCGCCGTGCCCGCCTGACCTCGGCCGCCTGAACGCTCAGCAGGCCGGGCCCTTGGCGCCCAGGATCTTCTTCAGCGGCGGCGCCGGGGCGGCCGTCAGCCGGTAGCCGGGGTTGCTGGCCACGTAGGCCACCTGGGTGCAGCTGCCCGCGTTACCGGAGGCGGTCGACAGCACGGCCTGCACCGGGGTGTCGCAGCGGTGGCTCCGGGTGTTCCAGGTCCAGGCCCCGCCCAGCTGCTGGGTGACGGCGGGCTGCCCGTTGGTGGTCATGCGCACCAGGATGTCCCCGGAGGCGTCGGGGCGGGCCTCGCACTCGGCCTTGGTTGAGGCGGCGGCCGACGGGGTCGGCGATGGCGGGCGGTCAACCGAGGTGGTCCGGCCCGGGTTCGGCGTGCCACCGCAGCCGGTCAGCACCGCGGCCGCGGCCAAGACGGCCGCGCCGGCCGGGATCGAGGTTCGCATGTTCACGCCAGGATGATTGCAGATGCACTCCGTGATTACCGGCTACTCAAGGTAATAGCTGTCCAAAAAACCCAGTGCGATGGGACCCAGGAAAAGGCAAGCTCACGGTATGAGGAACGGTATCCCGGCCGGCGGCGCCGACCGCCCCGCGACAGCCCTGGACCGGGTGCTGCCCGCCGTCGGCGGGATGGACACCGTCCAGCGGCTGGCCGCGCTGAGCGGCAGCGATTTCACCTCCGTCATGCTCGAAGTGGCCCGGCTGCGGGCGGCCCGGGAGACCCCGGTCAGCGTCCGGCGCCGCTACGCTCACGACCGGTTCACCGAACCCGGCCGCACCCCGTGGCGGGCCCTCCGGCGGGCCGAGGAAGCCCTGCTGGCCTGCTTGCCCGCCGAAGTCGAGATGCTGACGCTGGCCCCGGTGGTGCCGCTCGGCACCCACTCGGCGCTGGACACCGTCAGCCAGAACAAGGTGCTGACCACCATCCGGTCCTGTGAGGTCGCGGCCGACCCGACCAACGCGCTGGCTCTGGAAGCCGCGTTGCGCCGGGCCCACGACGCCGAGGCCACCGTCTGGCTGGGCGGCCTGCAGCGGGTGGTCCGGGCCCAGCGGTTCGGGGCACCCGGGGCTCAGGCCCACTTCGGCCTGTTCGGCCTGGTCACCGCGGGCCGGGACCGGGGCGACCTGCGGTTCGAGCGGGGGGCGCTGGCCGAGCACCTGCGGTTCGCGGTGCGCAGCCTGGCCGCGGCCCGGCTGCGCTACGTCCAGGTGGCCCTGACCCCGCTGTCGGACGCGGGGGAGCGGATCGCGGCCGCGGTCACCGGCGACCTGTCCGCGGACCGCAGCCCCGGCACGGCCGCGGTGATCGTGCTCGACCACACCCGGGACCGCGGCCGCGGCTACTACCGCGACCTGTGCTTCAAGGTCAACGCCAACACCGGCGGCCGGCTGGCAGGAGATCGGCGACGGCGGGTTCACCGACTGGACCGCGCAGCTCCTGGCCAACGCCAAGGAACGCCTGCTCATCAGCGGCCTCGGCGTCGACCGCCTGGCCACCGTCGGCCCAGCGTAATCAATCATTGCGGGCAACTTCCGGGCCGGTGATCCGTTTCAGCAGCGGCAGCGTGGCCGCGATGATGCCCAGCGCCGCCACCAGCCCGGCCACCACGATGCCGTAGTAGCTCACCCCCGGTGGCCGCAGCGTGTAGTGCAGCTGGGCCCGCAGGAACAGCCCAGCGCCGGCGAACCCGATCGCGGTCGACAGCACCGCCACGATCAGCAGCGGCACCGCGCTCTCCAGCGTGACCACCCGCCGCAGCACGCTCAGCGGCGTCCCGGTCAGCCGGAGCAGGCTGAACGGCCGTTTCCGCTCCGACAGCCCGCCCACCACGCTGGCCGCCAGCGCGCAGCCCGCGATGGGCAGGCTGGCCAGGATGATCACGTCGGCCAGCTGCTGCTCCATGACCAGCGTCTGGTTGGCCGGGTTGACGGCGTTGGTTTCGGCGATCGTGGCCGGCTCGCCCAGGGTGGTGTGGAACCCCGCCAGCGCGGTCTGCACCCGGTCGTCCGCGGCCGCGCCGTTGGTGGTCACCACGATCGCGGTGACCGGCAGCTGGGCCAGGCGCGCGGCCGGCAGCGCGGCTCCCCGCCAGACCGTGGTGTCCTGGGAGATCCCGAACGGGTCGATGCCCTCGGGCGGGACCGACACCACCTCGGCCCCGGGCGCGCAGCGGCCGGCCACCGGGGTGCGGGCCAGCTCGGCGCAGGAGGCCAGCCCGGCCGGTGACAAGAAGCCCTGGCCGTGGGCGTGGACCACGTAGCTGGTCTTGAGCGGGTTGGAGTGCACCAGTGTCACGCCCTGGACTCCGGCCGCGGATTGCAGCCGGGTCAGCAGGGAGCCGGGCATCGGGACGGCGTGCAGGTTGCCGCTGACCGGATCAATGAAGTTGTCCACCACCGTGTTCCTGACCTGCGGCGTGGCCGTGGGCCCGGTCCGGTAGTCGGCCATGGTGCTGATGATGCCCACGGTCACGCTGGTCACGAACAGGGCCACGATCAGCCCGCTGATGGCCCGGAACCCGGCCCGCGGGTTGTCGGCCAGCCGCCGGGCCGCGATCAGCGTGGCCGGCCGCCGGGAGCGCCGGGCCATGACCCGGGCCCCGGCCATGGTCAGCCAGGGCCCGGCCGTGACCAGCCCGATCAGGATGAGCAGGAACCCGGGCAGGAAGGTCTGGATCTGGCGGCCGGTGCCACGCGGGCTGCCGATGGCCGCGAACACGGCCAGCTCGGCCAGGCCGGCCAGCAGCGGGATCAGCCGCCAGGCCCCCGGCGGCTTCGGGGTGACCCGGCGGGTCACCCCGAGCGGGGACACCTGGACCCGGCGCAGCGCGATCAGCGCCGCCACCGCCGCCGCCACCGGCACCCCGATCGCCACGGCCAGGACGTCAGCCAGGCTGAACGACAGGTCGCTGGTGAAGAACGGCGCCCCGGTGAACGAGATCGCGGCGATGGCCGGCCGGAGCAGGTAGAACAGGCCAAATCCGGCCGCCATGCCCACCGCCGCGGCCAGGGTCGATTCGACCGCGGAGATCACCGAGACCTGCCGCGGCGTCGCCCCGGCCAGCCGCATCGCCGCGAACCGCTGCTCCCGGCGCGCCGCCGACAGCCGGCTGGCGGTGCCGATGAAGATCAGCACCGGGAACAGCAGCCCCGCCGCCACGCAGGACAGGAGCAGGTCGATGCCGTTGCTGTCGATGCCCACGCCGACCATGCAGTCGGGTCCGTCGCAGCCGCTGGGCGGGATCGTCTCGATGCTGGTCACCTTGCTGGCCCCCGGCTGGTGGGACAGCTGGGCCACGCTGTCGCCCACGATGATCACCAGCGACTTGGGCGACGGCAGCGCGGCCGGGCCGATCGTGCCCACCTGGTGACCGGGGAACCGGTCCGCCAGCTGGTTGGCCGGGTGCTCGCGCAGCAGCCGGGTGAGCGCGGGGGAGGCGTAGAACTGGCCCGGTCCCGGGATCCGGGCGATACCCGGTGGCAGCGGCCCGTCCGGCCCGGTCGCGGCCACGTCGACCCGCCCGTACAGCTGGCCGTCGACGAAACCGGAGTTCAGCTCGAACCACAGCGGGTCGCGGGCCTTGGGGGCCGCCGGGGTCCCGGCCTTGGCCTGGGCGTAGGCGGACGGATGGCTGAACTCGACCGACGTGCTGAGCCAGGCGAACCGCGCGTTCTGCGCGTTGACCGCGTTGATCCCGGCCACCGCGGCCAGCAGCATCGTGACCCCCAGGGCCACCGCCGCCGCCGTGACCACCAGCCGGATCACGGCCTCCCGGCCACCGGCCACCGCCAGCCGGAGCCCCAGCCGGATCACGGCTCGGCCCGCTCAGCGATCAGGTAGCCCACCTTGCCGTCCCGCACCACGACCTCACGGCCGGCGTAGGCCGCCACCCGCGGCTCGTGCGTGACCAGGATGACGGTGGTGCCCTGCTCCCGGGTCACCGCGGTCAGCAGCTCCATGACGTGCTCGCCGGTGACCGAGTCCAGCGACCCGGTCGGCTCGTCGGCGAACAGCACCTCCGGCCCGGCCACCAGGCCGCGGGCCAGCGCCACCCGCTGGGCCTCACCGCCGGACAGCTCACCGGACCGCCGCTCCTCCAGCCCGTCCAGGCCGAGCCGGCCGAACCAGGGCCGGGCCTGGGCCAGCGCCGCCTTCCGGTGCAGGCCGTCCAGCAGCAGGGGCAGGGCCACGTTCTCGACCGCGGTCAGCTCCGGTACCAGCTGCCCGAACTGGAACACGAATCCGAAGCGTTCCCGGCGCAGCGTGCTGCGTGCGGTCTCGTTCATCGTGTCGACCCGCTGGTCGCCGAACCACACCTCGCCCTGGTCCGGGATCAAGATCCCGGCCAGGCAGTGCAGCAGGGTGGATTTGCCCGAGCCGCTCGGCCCCATGATGGCCAGCATCTCCCCGGCCGCCACCGACACGCTGGCCCCGCGCAGGGCCGGGGTGGCCCCGAACGACCGGTACAGGTCCCGTCCTTCGATCGCGTTCATCAGGCACCCCCCTGCTGAGCCGACCCTGGCTGAGCCGAACGGACGGTCTCGCCCAGCGGGCCGAGCCGGGCCGCGGTCATGTCGATCCAGCGCAGGTCCGCTTCCAGGTGGAACAGCCCGTGGTCGGCCAGCAGCGCATCGACCAGCTCGCCGGTGCGCTTGAGCTCGGTCAGCTCCCGCATGCGCCGCAGGTGCGCGCCGCGCTGGGCGTCCAGGTACTCCTCGGCCGGGCGGCCCAGCATCAGGGCCAGCACGACCTTGGTGAACAGCAGCGTCTGCAGGTGCGGCTCGGGCTCGGCCGGCTGGATCAGCCAGGTCTCGAACTCGGTCGCCCCGGTGTCGGTGATCACGTAACGCTTGCGGTCGGGCCCGGCTCCGGGTTCGGACTCGCCGGCCAGCACCTTCCCGTCCCGGGCCAGCCGGCCCAGGGTCGAGTACACCTGCCCGTAGGGCAGTGGCTTGTCGCGGCCGAAGAACGTGTCGTAGTCGCGCTTCAGGTCGTAGCCGTGGCTCGGCTCCCGTTCGAGCAAGCCCAGCAGGGTCAGCGGAACACTCATGGCCGTGACTCTACACTGAGTGTATACCTCGCGTCTATACACTTAATTCTCAGGCGACACCGGGGATCGGCGTCATGTAACTCTGCGGAAACAACCGCACGGCACACTGGCAGGACACGATCGGGAGGACGGGATATTGGCTGGGGACGTCTAAGGTGAGAGGCGTGGACAGGCAGCAAGAGTTCGTACTGCGCACGCTCGAGGAGCGGGACATTCGTTTTGTCCGGCTCTGGTTCACCGACGTGCTCGGCTACCTGAAGTCCGTCGCCGTGGCCCCGGCCGAGCTGGAGGGCGCGTTCACGGACGGCATCGGCTTCGACGGGTCAGCGATCGAGGGTTTCGCCCGCGTGTACGAGGCGGACATGATCGCCAAGCCGGACCCGTCAACGTTCCAGCTTCTGCCCTGGCGGGGGGAGGCGCCCGGGGTGGGCCGGATGTTCTGCGACATCCTGCTGCCCGACGGGTCGCCGTCCTATGCCGACCCGCGCTGGGTGCTCAAGCGGGCGCTGGGCCGGGCCTCGGACCTCGGGTTCACCTTCTACACCCACCCCGAGATCGAGTTCTTCCTGCTCAAGGACAAGCCGCAGCCGGGCCAGCGGCCCGAGCCGATCGACAACGGCGGCTACTTCGACCACACCCCGCACAGCGTCGCGCACGACTTCCGCAAGACGTCGATCATGATGCTGGAGTCCATGGGCCTGTCGGTGGAGTTCAGCCACCACGAGGGCGGCCCGGGCCAGCAGGAGATCGACCTGCGCTACGCCGACGCGCTGACCACGGCCGACAACATCATGTCGTTCCGCCTGGTCATGAAGGAAGTCGCGATCGAGCAGGGCGTGTACGCGACGTTCATGCCCAAGCCGTTCACCAACGAACCCGGCTCCGGCATGCACAGCCACGTGTCGCTGTTCGAGGGCGACCGGAACGCCTTCTACGAGCCCGGCGCCGACATGCAGCTGTCCAAGATCGGCCGGGCCTTCATCGCCGGGCTGCTCCGGCACGCGGCCGAGATCACCGCGGTCTGCAACCAGTGGGTCAACTCCTACAAGCGCCTGTGGGGCGCGGCCGAGCTGTCGGCCGGTGCCGGCGGTGAGGCCCCGGCCTACATCTGCTGGGGCCACAACAACCGGTCCGCCCTGATCCGGGTGCCCATGTACAAGCCCCACAAGGGCAACTCGACCCGGGTCGAGTTCCGCTCGCTCGACGCCGCCTGCAACCCCTACCTCGCCTACGCGCTGATCCTGGCCGCGGGCCTGAAGGGTATCGAGGACGACTACGAGCTGCCCCCGCCCGCCGAGGACGACGTGTGGGCGCTGACCTCAGCCGAGCGCCGCGCGCTGGGGATCAAGCCGCTGCCCGCCGACCTGGGCGAGGCCATCGGCGTCATGCAGGACAGCGAACTGGTGGCCGAGACCCTGGGCGAGCACGTGTTCGACTTCTTCCTGCGCAACAAGCAGGCCGAGTGGAACGAGTACCGCCGCCAGGTCACCGAGTACGAGCTGGACCGCTACCTGCCAACGCTCTGAGCCCCGAATTAAGCACTGCGCCCGATGGTCCCGAGCGGGACCGGTGTGAGCACCGGGCGCGAGCCCAGGTCACCCACGGCGGCCAGCCCCCGCCCGGTGGCCGCGGCCACCGCCTGCTGCACCGCGGGCCCGCACATCCGGCCCTGGCAGTAGCCCATGCCGCACCGGGTCGCGCCCTTGACCGCGCGCACGTCCCGGGCACCGGCCGCGACCGCCGCCCCGATCGCCGCCCACGGCACCTCCTCGCACCGGCACACCACCGTGTCCGCCTCCGCCCAGTCCAGCCACCCCGAACGCCACGGATACAGCCCGTCCAGCCCGCGCGCGAACCGCCGCGCCCGCGCCAGCGCCGCCCGTCAGCCGGCTCAGGTCCAGCTCCCCGCGCCCCGCCCGTAGCTGATTGCTTATATGGAAGGCTGCGTGGCCGGACTTTGCCACGTAACGCGCGGACGCCGCCCCGGCCAGGTATCCCTCCAGCTCCGCGACGTCAGCCCCGGCCACCCCGGTCGTTTCCCCGGCCGCGAACACCCCCGGCACCGACGTGGCCTGGTCGCCGTCACACCAGACCGCGGCCACCGGCCGCCCCGGCTGCGGCAGGTCCGCACACCCCAGCGCCCGCGACAGCTCCAGGGCCGGGCTGAACCCGAAGCTGGCATGCACCGCGTCCACCCTGACCCGGCGTTCGGTCCCACGGATGGCCCGCCAGTCCCGGTCCACCCGGCTCACGGTCGCCTCGGTGACCCGTTCATCTCCGTGCGCGGCCACCACCGCGTACCCCGCCTTGACCGGCACCCGGTGCCGCCCGAGGATCCGGCCGTACGAAGCGGCTTCCCGTGCCTTCCTGGTGAACGGCGCCACCCGTGCCGCCGCCGTCAGGGTGCCCACCGTGACCGGATTAGCCTCCAGTACCCCCATCACGCGGACCCCCGCCTCCGCCAGCCCCGCCGCCGCCGGCAGCAACAGCGGTCCCGACCCGGCGACCAGCACCCGCCGCCCCGCGAACACCCCTTGACCCTTCAGCAGCGCCTGTGCCGCCCCCACCGTGCTCACCCCCGGCAACTCCCACCCCGGAAATGGCACCACAACCTCATTAGTCCCAGTAGCAACAACAACCGCCCTGGCCACCACCCGGTCCGGCTGCACCCCCGCAGCCCCGTCGCCCCCGACCGGAGTCAGCCAAAGCCAAAACTCCGCCGCGCCCGTACCGTCCTCCCCGCCAGCCCCAGAACCCCCCCGAGCCACGAAGCCCTTAATGTCCCCACGGACCCCGTCAGCCCCAATGCCCTCATAAACCTCTGCCGCCTCAGCAGTCACTCTGGCCGCCTGCCACACCAGAACTCCCGACAGATGCCGCACTCCCGCCCGGCCCTCCAGCCGGCGCAGTCGCTGTGGCATCTTCGGCCCCACCGGGGTGACCGCGGCCGCGCTGGCCGTCGCTGGCCGCCGGTAGATCTGCCCGCCCATCGACCGCCCCGCATCGATGAGGACCACCTGGGCGCCGAGATCGGCCGCGGCCAGCGCGGCCGCCATGCCTGCGGGCCCCGCGCCGACCACGGCCACATCGGCTCTGAGCGTGCTCACTGGTCCACCCCCACCGAAGCGCTCGTGCGCACCTCGTCCGCCTCGCGGACCAGGACCAGACAGGCCCGGACCGCGCGGTCCTCATTGACGTCGACCAGGCAGTCGAAACAGGCGCCGATGCCGCAGAACAGCCCGCGCGGCCGCCCGCCACTCCGGGTCCGCCGCCAGGACCGGACCCCGGCCGCCAGCAGGGCCGCGCCCACCGTCTGGCCCGCCTCCGCCGTCATCGGCCGCCCGTCGAACGTGAACGCCACCGTCTCAGCGCGCACCCGCCACCTCCGCGGCGAACCGGCTGGGCGCGAACGGCGCCGGATCCACCGGTGCCGCGGTCCCGGTCACCAGCGCGGTGATCAACTCGGCGGTAGCCGGGGCCAGCCCGATCCCCGCCCCCTCGTGCCCGGTCGCGTGGAACAGCCCGGGCACCTCGGTGTCGCCCCCGATGACCGGCAGGTGGTCGGGGGAGGCGGGCCGGAATCCGGTGTAAGTGCGGATGACCCGGACCCCGGCCAGGAAGGGGAACAGGCCGACCGCCCGGCGGGCCATCTGGGCCAGCGCCACCGGGTCCGGGGCCATCGAGAACCCGGCCACGTCCCGGCTCGACCCGATCAGGACCGTGCCGCTGGCTGTGCCTTCCACTACCGCCGAACACTGCAACGCGGACGAGTCACTCACCACCGCGCCCACGTAGTCGGCCTCGTAGACCTTGTGCCGGATCACCGCTTCCGGCAACGGCTCGGTGACCAGGATCCGGCCACGCCGCGGCCGCACCGGCACGGAGGCGCCCAGCCGCTCCGCCACCTCGCCGCTCCACGGCCCGGCCGCGTTGACCACCACCGGCGCCGCCACCCGGCCCCGGCTGGTCATCAGCCCAGCCACCGCCCCGTCCGGCCCGCAATCCAGGCCCAGCACGTCGGTCCCGCCCGCCACCTGCGCCCCAGCCCGGCGCGCCCGGGCCAGGAACGCCAGCGCCGCCTTCATCGGCTGCACCTGGCTGTCCTGCGGATAGAACGCCCCGCCCGCCAGCTGCGGCGCGATCCGTGGCTCCGCCTCCCGCAACCCGTCCGGATCCAGCACGGTCAGCTCAATCCCGGCCACCCGCTGCCGTTCGCCCAGCTCCCGCAGCGCCGCCAGCTGCCCCTCGTCCTGGGCCGCGACCACACCACCTTTGCCCTCGAACTCAAATCCAACCTCGGAAACCCCGCCAGCCTCAGCAGCGAACTTCCGCCACAGAGCCACGCTCCGCAACGCCAGCGCCAGCTCCGGCCCCGGCAGCTTGTCCGACACCAGGATGTTGCCCTCACCCGCGGCTGTGGTCCCGCCCAGCGGCCCGCTCCGGTCCACCACCAGCACCCGCCGTCCGGCCCCGGCCAGCGCGGCCGCCGTGGCCGCGCCCACCATGCCCGCGCCGATCACCACCACGTCGGCGGTCCGCGGCAGCGTGTCGGTCCCCATTGGCGCCATGACCTCATTCATACCGGCAGGCCAACGGCCGCGACACCGACAGCGGTCGCAAAGAACTCCACCCGCCTACGACGTATGGAGGACCGTCAGCAGCTGGCTCAACGCAGCTGGCCGGCCCGGTGGAGCTGCTCGAAGATGATCTGGTCGACGGGGGAGACCCGATCGCGGTCGCGATAGGAGAGCCAGCTGATCTCCTCGACCTCGCGGACCAGCGTGTCAAGATCGGTTTCGCCGGCTTCGCGTTTCCCGCCCGGAAGGTAATAGACGTTCTTGCCCCGCGACCGCGTGCTGAGGATCTTGCCATCGCCAATCTGAATCCACGCGATCTTGTCAACGATCCTGGTCATTTCCACCTGTCCAGTAACGCCAACCTGCCCCGAGGACCCACCCCGGCCCAGGCCCCGGCCTCACCTACGTCGCGCCAGCCAGGGTAAACCCCCACCAGCGCCACCCCGCGCCCACCTAGTCCGCGCCAGCCAGGCGAGAAGCCCGCGTGGTCCGCCGGGCCGGGGAGTTCGGGTGGCCAGCTGTGCGTCGAAGGCGTGTACCGCGGCCTCCTGGACCTGATGACGCGCTACGGCACCGCTCGTCATCGGGACGCCGGAGTCGCCCCACCAAGTCCAGCAGCCCGCTGCGGGACCTGCGGCTTGCAGGGCAGCGATCAGCTCCTGGGTGGCTGCGGCCGAACGGGCCAGCAGATCCGCTGACAGCGCGTCATCGGGCGGTGCCACGTCCGGGGGCTTCTCGCTCTGGCCGGCTGACGACCGCCGCCGCCCAGAACCGGTGCACCTGGGCCAGGTGCCCGACGAGGTCATGGAGCGACCAGTCGGGGCAGCTGTAACGCGTGTACCCAGATCTGGCGAGCCTGCTACGCTGCTGCGCAGAGCGGCGAGCGGTCTTGGACCAGCGCGAGCAGGTCTTCGAAGGCCGGTGTCTGTGTCATCCCCGCTTCCTATCACCCGGTACTGACAGTGTCCCTTCAGTTTCCGCCAGCCCGCATACGGACAGCCCATGCCCGCCAGCGGCCAGAGATCATCAGCCATTCCAGCCCGCGCGGCCACGCGGCGATCGACCGGGAACTGTATGTTCCGCGCTCGTGGACCCAGGATGCGGCCCGCTGCGGGGCGGCCAAGATCCCGGCAGAGGTCGGCTTCGCCACGAAGCCCGCCCTCGCCGCCCGCATGATCAACCGGGCCCTAGACGCCGAGGTCCGAGCGCCCTGGGTGACCGGAGACGAGGTCTACGGAGGCAACCCGCGCCTGCGGGCAGCACTGGAAGACCGTCAGGTCGGCTATGTCCTCGCGGTCGCCCGCGATCACCAGATCGCCACCCGGGCGGGGAAGGTGCGGGCCGATACCCTGGTCAAGAAGCTGCCGAAGCAAGCCTGGCAGAGGCGCTCCGCAGTCGCCGGCGCGAAGAGGCACCGCTTCTATGACTGGGCCCTGGCCCATGTCGCCGACGAGTGCGCCTGTCACCATATCTGCTCGTTCGCCGCAACCGTGGCCACAGCTAACTCGCCTTTTACCGCTGCTACTCGGCCAGCCCGGTGCCGCTGGGCACGCTGGTGCGGGTAGCCGGACGCAGATGACCGCCGAGGAAACATTCCAGGCCGCCAAGGGCCTAGCCGGACTCGACGAGCACCAGGTCAGGCGCTGTACGTCTTGGTACCGCTGGGTCACTCTCTCAATGCTCGCCCATGCCTTCCTGGCCGTGATCGCCGCACGCGAACGCTACCACCACCCGGTCCCGACGAGCTGATTCCCTTGACCTGCAACGAGGTCCAGCACCTGTTCACCGCGTTCATCACCAAAGCCGTTCACCCGCCGCACATTGCCTCCGCTGGTCCTACTGGCGACGACGCCACCAGGCCCGGTCCCGTGCCTGCCACTACTGATGCAGGCCACCCATCAACCTTGAAGATCACTATCCACAGCTGGAGTATTAGGCCACGCCGTCTGATTAGCGCCGTCAGTCCGCGCCAGCCAGCGAGAAGCCGTAGTCCGCGCGCCCGGGCGCCCGCTGCGACTCGGGCCGCCATCACGCCACGCCGCCACTCGCCGCGCACAAGCACGGCCGGGGCGCCACAGCGCTTTGAATCAGCCCACCTCACCATTCATCAATCAAGTGCAGTTTTATATGTGCACTTTAGATGTGCAGTTTACAAAAACTATTTTCCCCTCTGGGTGGCATTTCTCAGCTCTATTCGATAATATGTTCGAAGTAAGCGACAAGCATCCCGGAGGGCGGTGAACGATGGCGAAGCCAGCAGCCGAACACGAGCGCGGCCACGACGAAGCACTGCCATCGCTCGGCGCGCTTCGGCCCACGGATTACCTCGGGCCAGCTACATCCGATTTCGACTCGTCCTGCCCGCCGGAATACGCCGACCTTCCCATTCGTGAACTGATGGCCCAGATGGACACGACCCGGCAGCAACGTGCCACCGCCGCGGCTGGAGAAACCCTGGCCGCTGGTTTCCGGCCCCGTACCCCAGCCACTTCGCCTCGTACCCACCCGCTGGCCGCTTCGCCCCAACCCCACCCCCGGCCCCCGTCCACCTCGACCCCAGCCCCCACCTCGGCCCCCATCCACCTCGCCCCAGCCTCCGGCCGCCCCATCGGAACGCCACCCTCTAGCCACCACGTCTCAGTGCGGTTCCGGCTTTGAGTCCGGTGGCGTCCTCGACGTCTGCGCGCCCAGCGGCTCCTTGGCTGGGCTGACCGATGCCGCCAGCCGCGACGGGCGGCTGGCCGACCTGGACGATGACGAGCTCATCGGCGTGCTGCGGGCCTGGTACCGGCTGGAGTCCTGGTGCGCCTCGGGTGGCCTGGCCGCGATCGCGGAGCTGGCCCGGCGGCGCCCCGCCGACGGAGTCGCTCCCGGTTCGCCCGGTGGCTTCCCGGCCCAGCTGAGCGAGTTCATCGGCGACGAGGTCGCGGCGGCCCTGACCCTCACCGGACGGGCCGCCGACACCAGCCTGAGCGTGGCCCTGGACCTGGCGGTCCGGCTGCCCAGCACGGCCCGAGCCTTGCACGAGGGCGTCATCGACCGTCCCAAAGCCCTCCTGATCGCCGAGGCCACCCGGATCCTCACCGATGAGCACGCTCGCCAGGTAGAAGCGCGGATTCTGCCCGCGGCCGGAGAGCAGACCACCGGGCAGCTTCGCGCTGCGGTGGCGCGTGCGATTCTCGCGGTCGATCCGGAGGCGGCCACGCGCCGACGCGAACAGGCGCAGCAAGATCCGCGGGTGCGGCGGTGGCAGGAGGACGCCGGAACCGCGGCTCTGGCCGGCTACGGCCTGCCGCCCGCCGATGTGCTCGCCGCCGACCAGCGCATCACCGCCCGCGCCCGCGCTCTGCGCCATGCTGGTCTGCCCGGCACGCTGGACCAACTGCGGGCCCGCGCCTATCTCGACGCCCTTCTCGGCCAGGACTCCACCCCGGTGACGGAGCCAGGCCAGCCAGCGGCTTCCCGCGACCCGGCCGCTCCGGTCCCGCCCGGCACCCGCGACCCGGCGGCTCCGGTCCCGCCCGGCACCCGCGACCCGGCCGCCACGTCCGCGCCTGCCGCTCCCGATGACCGGCGACTGGCCGTCCGGGTCAATCTGACCGTCCCGCTGCTGACCCACCTCGGCCTCGCGGCTGAGCCAGGCCAGGTAGCTGGATTCGGTCCCATAGACCCCCAGCTCGCCCGGGAACTGGCCGACCGGGCCGCGGCCCACCCGGCCAGCCGCTTCTGCTTGACCGTCACCGGCTCCAACGGGCAGCCCATCGGGCACGGATGCGTGCCGGGACGTCCGCCAGACCTGGGCCGGGCCCGATCACCCGGTCTCAGCGTGACCATCAGCCCGCTGGCTCAAGGCGACTGCGACCACCGCCACCAAGAGGCCGGCTACCAGCCCAGCCGGAGTCTCCAGCACCTCATCTGGGCGCGCACTCCGACCTGCGCCGCACCGGGCTGCCGAAAACCCGCCGCCCGCTGCGACCTTGACCACACCATCCCCTACGACCGCGGTGGCCGTACCTGCGAATGCAACCTGGCTCCGCTCTGCCGTCACCACCATCGCTGTAAACAAACCGACGGCTGGCAGCTCGAGCAACCCGCACCCGGCGTCATGCAGTGGATCACCCCGGCCGGGCGCCGCTACCTGTCCGCGCCACCGGTCGGCCCCTGAAACCGGCCTCCGCGTCCGCAGCTGACCGCCTTAGGAACGCTCCCCGATCAGGAACCCGGCCGGGAACGGGTCGTCCGGGTCGAGCAGGTAGTGCCCCATGGCGGTCACCCAGGCCCGGCCGCGCACGGTCGGCACCACCGCCGGGAAATCGCCCACGGTGGTCGTGTCGACCAGGCGGCCGGTGAACGTGGTTCCGATCAGGGACCCGTGCACGAAGTCCTCCCCGATGGCCAGTTCACCGCGCGCGGCCAGCTGGGCCATCCGGGCCGATGTGCCGGTCCCGCAGGGGGAGCGGTCGACCCAGCCGGGGTGGATGGCCACCGCGGCCCGGGCCGGTCGGTCATCCTCGGCGGGGGCCGTGAACACCACATGTCGGCATTCGGCAATATCCGGATTCTCGGGATGGGTGAACTCGAGCTGTTCGCTGACCGCATCCATGATCTGCAGTCCGGTGGCCACGATCTGGTCGTGAGCGGCCGGTGCCACCTTTAGCCCGGCCGAGGTCGCGGGCAGGATCGCGTAGAAATTCCCGCCGAACGCCACATCCAGCGTCAGCTCGCCCAGCCCCGGCACCTTGACCTGGGCGTCCCGCAGGTGCAGGTAGGACGGGACGTTCCGGATGGTCACCGAGGTCGCGCGGCCGTCGCTGACCGCCACCGACGCCTCGACCAGGCCGGCCGGGGTGTCCAGCCGGATGACCGTGAGCGGCTCGGTGACCTCGACCATCCCGGTCTCGACCAGCACCGTCGCGACTCCGATGGTGCCGTGGCCGCACATGGGCAGGCACCCGGACACCTCGATGAACACCACACCCATGTCGGCGTCGGGCCGGGTCGGCGGCTGCAGGATCGCCCCGGACATGGAGGCGTGCCCGCGCGGCTCGTACATGAGCAGCGTGCGCAGGTCGTCCCGCTCCCGGACCAGGAACTGCATCCGCTCGAACATGGT
The DNA here is from genome assembly GCA_963828445.1 of uncultured Actinomycetes bacterium. Classification (GTDB taxonomy): domain Bacteria; phylum Actinomycetota; class Actinomycetes; order Streptosporangiales; family Streptosporangiaceae; genus Bog-532. The sequence goes on along the minus strand of CAWHFP010000001.1, from coordinate 924,767 downwards.
CGAGCCGGGCAGCACGCCCGGGCCGCTGGTGATGACCCGGGTCGGCATGCCCTCGGTGTGGCTGTCGACCGCGGCGAAGACCTTCCGCGCCCGCATCAGGCCGCCGCGGCGGCGCGGGCCACCGCCCGCGCCTCGGCCGCCTCATCGGCGGGCAGCGGCAAGCGGGGCAGGCGCACCGGCCCGCCGTAGCGTCCGGCCTCATCCTGGGCGATTTTTATTGCTTGAACGAAGCGTGGATCGGCATCCCACCGCAGGGCGGGCAGCAGCCTTCGGTACAGCTCCATGGCGGCCGGGTAATCCCCGGCCGTGGCCAGGTCGAACAGCCGCACCGACGAGGCCGGGAACGCGTTCACGTACCCAGCGATCCAGCCGGTCGCGCCGAGCAGCACCGCCTCGACCAGCGTGTCATCGCAGCCGCAGATGACCTCGAGCCGCGGGGCCTGCTCCAGGATCTGGGCCACCCGCCGGGAATCCTGGGAGAACTCCTTGACCGCCTGAACCTGATCGATCTCGGCCAGCCGGGCCAGCAGCGGCGGGGTCAGGTCGACCCGGGTTGAAAACGGGTTGTTGTAGGCGATGATCGGCAGCCCGGCCCGGGCGATCTCGGCGTAGTGGGCCACCACCTCATCGCCGGTCGGCTTGTGCGAGGTCGGCGGCAGCGACATCACCGCGGGTGCGCCCGCCTCGGCGGCCTGCTCCGCCCAGCGGGTGGCCTCCCGGGCCGACTTGCCGGAAACCCCCGGCACGACCGGGATCCGGCCGCCGACCGCCTCGATGGCCACGGTCACGATCTGGGCCCGCTCGGACTCGGTCAGGGTCTCGTATTCACCCAGCGAGCCGTTCGGCGTCAGGCCGGCCACACCCTCATCGGCCAGCCACGCGCAGTGCTTGCCGAACAGGTCGAAGTCCACCGACCCGTCGTCCCGGAACGGGGTGGTGGTCGCCGCGTACACCCCTGCGAAACGGGCCGCGCCCCGGTCATCGCTCACGGGTCTGTCCTTTCATCGGTCGCCGCCAGTCCTTCCCTGACCCTAAGCGACCCGCGCTGACCAGCGATAGCGACAGATGCCGGACGGAGACGAACCTTCCCTCGGCATTTGCTGGGCGCCTGCCGGGTGGGTCAGGAAGATCTCAGGGGTTGTTCAGCCGTCATGCAGCCCGGGTTCCTAGGGTGGGGTGCGGGGGAGACGACTGGCCACACCGCATCACCAGGAAGGGCCCGCACCGTGCCGGAGACCGAGAGCATTCTTTACCGGGGAGCCAACTTCGAGTTGGGCCACGGGTCAGGCTTCTACGGAATCTGGCCCGCTGGATCACCCCGGCCACCGTCGATCGAGTGGTGGCCGGACACCCCGGACGGCTGGCAGGGCGCATGGGCGCGTTACAACGCGCTCGAGGCGCCCGGCAGCATCACCATGGTCAGCCCGCCCGCCAAGGCCAAGGCCGTCGGCCGCCTGGGCACCCGGGCGCTGCTGGCCGCGGGCCTGCTCGCGGCCGGGATCATCTGCGGGATCGCGGGCCTGTTCCCGGCCTACCTGGGCGGGTCCAGCCTGGCCAGCTCGGCGTCTCAGCTCATTCCGCACGTGTTCTACATCGCGGGCTGGACCGCCAGCCTGGTCCTGATCCTGCTCGGCGGGGCCCGCCTCAAAGCTGGCGTCATGCTGAGCCTGGGCCTGTCCATCGTGACGTTCGGCTTGTTCTTCGCCGACGCCGGCCAGGTCATCGCGGGCGGCGCGCACCTGATGGGCGCGGGCCTGGCCCTGAGCCTGATCGGCTGGGTCGCCTGCGCGGCCGGCTCGGTGGTGGCGCTGCCCCTGCAGGCCGGTTTCTTCCGCCGGTCGGTGGCCCAGGTCCGGTCCACGTTCAGCCCAGGCCCGGCCGCCCAGTTCGTCGCCCCCGGTCCTCTGGCCGCCCCGCAGAACGGTCCGCACGGCGCTCCGCACGGCGCTCCGCAAGGCCCGCAGCCCGCCACGCAGGACAGCCCGGCCGAGCCGGCCACCCAGGCCGATCAGCCGGCCCCGCCGCCGCAGTCATCCCCCCAGCCAGCCCAGCAGCCGCCCCTCCAGCCCCAGCCGCCCCTCCAGCCCGGCCCAGCCTCAGTGGGGCGCGCCTGCTCCGGTTCCGGCCGCCGGCCCGTACGGCGCTCACCCCGCCTACGGCGCCTACCAGCCGCGCCCGGCTTCCCGCTGGCAGAACCCGGCCGCCCGCCGGGCCATCCTCACTGTGGTCATCGCGGCCCTGGCCGCGCTCGGGGCGGCGATCACGTTCGCGCCGTCGTGGGACAGCTACACGCTGCGGATCGCGACCGGGGTGGCGCACTCGCTGACCGCGGGCAACGCCTTCTCCAACCCGGCCGCCGTGATCGTCGGCGACGTAGCGGTGATGGTGGCCCTGGTCCTGGTGGCGGTGGTGGCGACCCTGTGGCGGCCGCTGCGGCTGGGCGCCGTGCTGCTGGCCGGTGCCGTCATCCCGATGGCCGCCCAGGCCATCTCGGCCCTGGCCCAGCTGGGCGAGGCGGTCTCGCCCACCCAGTTCGGCATCTCCAGCGCCCAAGCCAAACAGCTCGGGCTGACCATCAGCCAGGGCGTCACCCCGGCGTTCTGGTTCTACTGCGTCTTCGTGGTCATCCTGGCCGCGATCTGCGGCTGGCTGTTCCGGACGCCGCGGCAGACCGCCCCGGCCGTGGTGACCACCCCGGTTAACAGTTTCAGCTAGCACAAAGCCGCCCACGTCGGGTAAAAGAGCGGCATGAGTGATCGCGGCGGGCAGGCACCCGTCATCGTGCTGGGCCCGCTGCTGCGCTACGTGGGCGAGACCGAGGCCACGATCTGGGTCGAGACCGACCGCGCCTGCCAGGTGCGGATCATGGACCACGAGGTGGCCACGTTCGAGGTCGCCGGGCACCACTACGCGCTTTCCTTGATCGAAGGTCTGCAGCCTGGGCAAAGCTACGAATACGAGGTCCGCCTGGACGGGACCGTGCGCTGGCCGGAACCGGACACGCCCTTCCCGGCCAGCGTGATCCGGACCCTGGACCCGGACCGGCCCCTGCAGCTGACGTTCGGCTCATGCCGGATCGCCGAGCTGAACCGGGCGCGGTGGCGGCGGGGCCGGGGCGAGCAGGACCACGGCGCGGATGCGCTCGGCGCGCTCGCCCTCGACCTGCTGGAGGCGCCGCCGGAGCGCCGGCCCGACATCATGCTGCTGATCGGCGACCAGGTGTACGCCGACGAGGTCGGCCCGGTCACCCGGGACTTCATCCGCAACCGCCGTGACCCGTCGGCCCGGGAGCCGTCGTCCCCGCCCCCGGGCGAGGTGGCCGACTTCGACGAGTACTGCTTCCTGTACCGCGAGGCCTGGAGCGGACCTGCCGTGCGCTGGCTGCTGTCGGTCGTCCCCACCGCGATGATCTTCGATGACCACGACGTGCACGACGACTGGAACACCTCGGCCGCCTGGCGCCGCGACTTCCTGGCCAAGCCATGGTGGCGGGACCGGATCGACGGCGCCTACATGAGCTACTGGATCTACCAGCACCTGGGCAACCTGGCCCCGGAGGACCTGGCCAAGGACGACCTGTTCCGCCAGGTGCGGGAGGCCGGGGACGCCGCGGCCCTGCTGCGCGACTTCGCCCAGCAGGCCGACGAGTCACCCGAAGGCATCCAGTGGAGCTTCCGGCGCGCGTTCGGGCGGGTCCGGCTGGTGGTCATCGACTCGCGCAGCGGCCGGGTTCTCGACGATGGCCACGGCCAGCCCCGGGTGTCGGGCCCGGCCCGCCGCGAGAGCGGGCGGGAGCTGCGGCAGATGGTCAGCGACACCGAGTGGCAGTGGGTCACCGAGTCGGTGGCCGGCGACTGGGACCACGTCGTGCTGGCCTCGTCGCTGCCGGTCCTGCTGGCCCGCGGCATCCACGACCTGGAGGCCTGGAACGAGGCCGTCGCCGCCGGGGCCTGGGGGCGCCGTTTCATCCCGGTGGGCGAGGCGATCCGCCGGGCCGGGGACCTGGAGCACTGGGCGGCGTTCGGCCGCTCGTTCACCGCGTTCGAGCAGCTGATCACCGGGCTGGCCACCGGGACGCAGGGCACCGCGCCCGCCTCGGTCACCCTGCTCGGCGGCGACGTCCACCACAGCTACCTGGCCGAGGTCGGCCTGCCCGCCGGGACCAGCTCCGCGACCTCGGTCTACCAGCTGGTCTGCTCGCCCATCCACAACCTGCTGCCCAACAACTTCCGCCAGCTGCAGCGCATCGTCACGTCCCGTTTCGGCGCGCTGGTCGGCGGCACGCTGGCCCGCCTGGCCCGGGTGCCCTCACCCCAGCTGAGCTGGGAGCTGACCAAGGGCCCCTGGTTCCCCAACCTGCTGGCCACCCTGGAATTCGACGGCCGCCACGGCCGGGTCCGCTTCGACCGCAGTGCCCCCGACCCCACCCAGAGCCCGCACCTGGTCCCGATCAGCGAGACCGACCTCAGCTGATCAGCTGATCACCTGCGGGACCTTACCGGCGCAGGTGCTCGTCCAGGTAGAGCAGGAACGAGGGCAGCCAGTGGCTGCGCCCGAACCCTTCCCCGGGGCGCAGGGCGGCGACCCGAACCCGGTGCGCGTCCGCGGCGGCCAGCGCGACCGGGGCCACCGGATGGCCAGGGGGCAGCGCCCGGCCGATCGCGTCCAGGCACCAGGCCCGGGAGATCAGCAGCCCCTCCAGGTGGACCGTGCCCGGGTCGGCCGCGTCGGGGGAGAACGCGGGCGGCGCCCAGTCCACCGCGGCCGGGCCGGGCAGGACCTGGTCCAGCCAGCCTGGAAACTCGGCCCGGGGGAGTACCGCCGTCATCAGGGCCGCTTCGGACAGTTCGGCCGACAAGAACGCGTCTCCGGATGGGGGTCCGTCCCAGCTCAGGTGGTGGTCGGCGCCGAACATGCGCCGGGCCGCCGCCACCCAGGGCCGCCTCGGCCCCGGCCGCACCCGTGCGCCGGGCCGCCTCCAGGCACAGCTGGAGACTGAACGCCGTGTTGCGGTGGGTCCCGGACCGGATCGGGAAGGCCAGGCTGCCGCCGAAGTAATCGTCCAGGCGCCCGGCCAGCAACCGCGCCAGCGGGGCCAGCGCCGACGCCCACCGCCGGTGCCGGTCGTCCCCGATGGCCTGGCACTCGGCCTGCAGCACCAGCAGCCAGGCCCAGCCGTACGGCCGCTCGGCGGTGGCCCCGCCCGGGCCGGCGCAGAACGCGGTCTCCTGCTCCAGCCGGTCCGGGCTCAGGTGCTCGTCGAGGACCTCGCCGACCGCGGTGGCCAGGGCGTCCGGCAGGCCGCGGTGCAGCGCCCGCACCAGCAGCCAGTGACAGTGCACGGCCGAGTGCCAGTCGTAGCTGCCGTAGAAGGCCGGAGTCAGCTCCCGGGGCGGTCTCGCGTCGGCGTCGCTGTTCAGTTCCTGATCCAGCCAGTGCGGGTACTCGCGGCGCACGGCCGCCAGCGCCGTCGTGGCCAGCCCTTCCAGGCCCGCCCGGTCCAGCGGCATCACGCCGACGGTCCCGCTCATCCGGGCTCACCCGGGCCCGGTTCGGCTGGCTCCCCGGCCGTGGGCTCGATGAGCGGGAAGTGGCACGCGGCCCGGTGCCCCTCGCCGAACGACCGCAACACGGGCACCTCCTCGGCGCACCGGTCCTGGGCGGCCGGGCAGCGGGTCCGGAACCGGCAGCCGGACGGCGGCGCGGACGCCGACGGCAGCTCGCCGCGGATGGCCGTACCCCGCGCGGCCTGTCCCGCGACCGGTTCCGGCACCGCGTCGATGAGGGCCCGGGTGTAGTGATGGGCGGGCCGCCGGAACAGTTCGTCGGCCGGCCCGGTCTCCACGAACGTGCCCAGGTACATCACGGCCACCTGATCGGCGAAGTAGTGGACCACGGTCAGGTCGTGCGACACCATCAGGTAGGCCAGCTGATGCTCGCGCTGCAGCTCGGCCATGAGGTTGAGAATCTGGGAGCGGACCGACACGTCCAGGGCCGACACCGGCTCGTCGGCCACGATCAGGGCCGGGCTGGTGGCCAGGGCCCGGGCCAGGCCGACCCGCTGCCGCTGCCCGCCGGACAGTTCGTGCGGGTAGCGGTCCAGCTGGCTGGTGGCCAGCCCGACCTCGCCGGCCAGCTGGCGGACCCGGGCCTGCCGCCCGGACCGGGCCAGCCCGGCCCGGTGACCCTTGGCCTGCAGCGGTTCGGAGATGATGCGGTCCAGGCTCAGCCGGGGATTCAGGGCGGCGTACGGATCCTGGAACATCATCTGGACCTCGTACCGGGCGGTCCGGCGATCGGCCCGGCTCATCGTGCCCAGCTGAGTGCCGTGCAGCCGTACCTCGCCCGCCGGTCGGCTTTTCCAGCCCGACCACGATGCGGCCCAGCGTCGACTTGCCGCAGCCCGACTCGCCCACGATGCCGACCGTCGAGCCGGCCGGGATGGTCAGGTCCACCCCGGCCACGGCCTGCACCGGCGCGGCCGACCGCGACCACAGGCCGCCCGCCCGGTAGTACTTGGTCACCCCGCTCAGATCGACCAGCGGGGCCCGCTCCGCCCGCGAACCCTCGGTCATGACGAAGCCTCCCTGGCCTGGGACGACGGGGACGACGGCGCGGGCTCGGTCAGCGGATGGTGACAGCGCCACTGGTGGCCGCCGGCCGCGGTGACGGCCGGGAAATCGCGGCGGCACTGGTCGGTCGCGGCCGGGCAGCGCGGCGCGAACGGGCAGCCGGCCAGTTCCGCGGTCAGGTCCGGCGGCCGGCCCGGGATGGTGGCCAGCGGGGCCAGGTGCGCGGTCTCCATGCGCAGGATCGAGCCGAGCAGGGCCCCGGTGTACCGGTGTTCCGGGGTGTCGAACACCGAGGCGGTCGAGCCGGTCTCGGCCTCCCGGCCCGCGTACATGACGAACACCCGGTCGGTGTGCCCGGCCACCACGCCCATGTCGTGGGTGATCAGCAGGGTGGCCATGCCCAGTTCCTGCCGCAGCCGGCCGAACAGGTCCAGGATCTGCGCCTGGGTGGTCACGTCCAGGGCCGTGGTCGGCTCGTCGGCGATCAGCAGCCGCGGCTCGCAGATCAGCGCGGACGCGATCACCACCCGCTGCCGCATGCCGCCGGACAGCTCGTGCGGGTACCGGTCCAGTTGCTCCCGCGGCTGGGGCAGCCCGACCAGGTCCAGCATGTCCGCGGCCGCGGTCCTGGCCGCCTGCTTGCTGGCCCCGCGCTGCAGCCGGAGCGCCTCGCCGACCTGCGCGCCGATCCGCTGGGTCGGGTTGAGCGAGGTCATCGGGTCCTGGAAGACCACGCCGACCTCGGCCCCGCGGACCTCCCGCAGCTCGCTTTCGCCCAGGCCCACCAGTTCCCGGCCGCCGAGCCGGATGCTGCCCCGGGCCACTGCCGTGGCGGGCAGCAGCCCGGCCAGGGCCAGGCCCAGGGTGGACTTGCCGCAGCCGGATTCACCGACGATGCCGACCGTCTCGCCCGCCGCGACCTGCAGTGAGACATCCTGCACCGCGTGCACGGCGCCGCGCCGCAGCCGGATGTCCACCCGCAGCCCGGCCACCTCCAGCGCCGGGTCCGCCGCCAGCGCCGGGTCCGCCCCCGTCACCGCAGCCTCGCGCTCAGGCCGAACGCGTCGCGCAGGCCGTCGCCGATCAGGTTGAACGCCACCACCGTGACCACGATGGCCAGGCCCGGGGGATAGGTCAGCCACCAGTACCCGGAGAACGTGTAGTTCAGCCCGTCGGACAGCATCGCGCCCCAGTTGGTCGCGGGCGGCGACACGCCCAGGCCCAGGAACGACAGGGCCGCCACCACCAAGATCGCGTCGGCCACCTGGAACGTCGCGTTGACGATGATCGTCCCGATGCTGTTGGTCACGATGTGCCGGTAGATGATGGTCGGCGTGCGGACGCCCATGGTCCGGGCGGCCAGCACGTACTCCCGGTTCCGCAGCGACAGCGCCTCCCCGCGGACCAGCCGGGCCGGCACCAGCCAGGCGGTCAGCCCGACCACGATGATCAGCATCACCACGCTGGGCCGGAACACCGTGGCCAGGAACAGCAGCAGGAGCAGGGCCGGGATGGCCAGCAGGGCGTCCACGATCCGCATCATCAGCCCGTCCGCGATGCCGCCCAGGTAGCCGGCGGTCGCGCCCCACAGCACGCCCACGATGACCGCGAACGCGGCCGCGCCGAACGCCACCTCCAAGGTGGTCTGGCCGCCCGCCATCAGCCGTCCCAGCTGGTCGTAGCCCACGTTGTCGGTGCCCAGCGGGTGCCCCGGCCCGGGGTGCAGGGTCTCCATGGTGAGCCGGGTGTGGATCTGGTCGGTGTGGTACAGCAGCGGGCCCACGAAGCTGAACAGGGTCAGCAGCACCACCACGACCAGCCCGGCCACGGCCAGCCGGTTGTCGGCGAAGGCCCGCAGCCGCAGCCGGGCCCCTCGCTCGCCGGCCGCCCCGGCCGGTCCGGGCGGCTCGGTCAGGGCGGCGGTCACGTTCTCCAGGCTCATCGGCCGCCCCCGCCCGCCGTGGTGTAGCGGACCCGCGGGTCGAGCACCGCGTAGGCGATGTCGGCCAGCAGTGACCCGGCCACCGTGGCCACCCCGACCACCAGCACCACCCCGAGCAGCACCGGGTAGTCCTGGTTGGTGGCCGAATTGAAGGCCAGCAGGCCGACGCCGGGATAGTTGAACACCTGCTCGGTGATGAGCGTGCCGGACAAGATGAACGGCAGCGACAGCCCGAGCAGGGTCACCACCGGCGACAGCGCGTTGCGCAGCACGTGCCGGAACAGGATCACCCCCTGCCCGGCGCCCTTGGACCGGGCCATCCGCACATAGTCCTGGGCCAGCTCGTCCAGCACCGAGGAACGGATGTAGCGGCTGAAGGCCGCGATGGTGACCAGGGTGACGGTCAGCACCGGCAGCACCATCGCGTTCGGATGGCTGAGGATGGCCGAGAACGACCCCTGCGGCGCCTCGGCCGGGAACACGTGCAGCCGCACCGCCAGCACGTCCACCAGCAGGAGCCCCACCCAGAACGCGGGCGTGGAGTACAGCACGAACGTCACCGTGGTCACCACGTAGTCGTCGGCCTTGTTCCGCCGCACCGCCTGGTACAGGCCGACCGGCACGGCGACCAGCACGGCCAGCACCACCGACACCCCGGCCAGGAATGCGGTCTTGGGGATGCGGTTGGCCAGCAGCGCCGCCACCGTCTGGTTCTGCTGGTACGAGAACCCGAGGTTGCCGGACAGCACGCCGGTCAGCCAGTGCCAGTACTGGGCCGGCACCGGCTGATCCAGCCCGTTGGCCTTGTTGAAGGCGGCCACGTTGCTCGGGGTCGCGTGCGTGCCCAGGATGGCCCGGGCCGGGCCGCCCGGCAGCAGGTGCAGCAGCCCGAACACGATGATCGACACCAGCACCAGCACCACCAGCGCCTGCGCGCAGCGGCGGATCAGGAACCGTGTCACGAGCGCTCCCTCATTTGGTGAAGTACCAGTTCTCCGGGGTCAGGCTTTCGATCGGGCTCTGCGGCGAGGTCCCGTGCAGCTTGTTGCTGATCTCCGAGATCTGGTAGTCCGGCTGCGGCATCCACAGCACCGGCACCTGCTGGGCCAGGTAGTTCTCGTACTGGGTCAGGCTGGCCGTGCTGTGCACGGTCGAGCTGATCAGCTGGTCGGTCTTGGGGTCGGAGTAGTTGCTGGAGTTCGAGCCCGACCCGGTCGCGAACAGCTGGTCACCGGTGGGATAGGGGTCCACCCCGTAGGTCCAGCCGCCGCCGTAGTTCAGCATCTGCCAGGAGCACGACGCCTGGCTGGCCTTGCACGGCGTGAGCAGGCTGATGATCGAGTCGAACGGAGCCGAGGCCAGGTTGATCTGGATCCCGGCCTGCGAGAACTGCGACTTGAGGGCCTGCATGGTCTGGCTGACCCAGACGATGCCGCTGCCGTACTTCAGCGTGAAGCTGAGCTGGGTGCCGGCCTTGATGCCCGGCCCGCACTGGCCCGCGCCCGAACCGGGGGAGGTGCAGGTGTCCACGCCGTTCGGCTTGACCGACCAGCCGTGGCTGGACAGCAGGCTCTTGGCCTTGGCCGGCGAGAACGGCCAGGGGCCCTTGGTCTCGTACGGGTCCGAGTAGGGGTTTTTCGGCAGTGACGGCACCGGGCCGTAATTCGACGTGCCCGTAGCCCTTGAGCGGCCCCTTGACGTAGCTGCTCTCGTCGATCAGCGACTGCATGGCCTGCCGGATGTAGGCCTGCTTGACCAGCGGGCCGGTCGTGGGGTTCTGCCAGTTCATCAGGAAGAACGTGGTGCCCCAGCCGGTCCAGGGCGTGGTCGTGTAGCCCTGCGACGACAGCTCGCCGCTCTGGGCCGCCTCCTGCTCGGGCAGGTAGCCGTAGTTGATCGTGCTCCCGGACCGCAGCACGTTCAGCTCGGCCGAGTCGGTGGTGTACGGCTGCTCCACGAAGTACTTGAGCTTGGGCTTGGTCGGCCCGGCGTAGGCCGGGTTGGCCTGGAACTTGGCGTACCCGGTGGACTGGTAGCTGACCAGCTTCCACGGCCCGTCGACCGTCTCCCACAGCGGGTTGGTGCCGTAGGTCGAGGTGTCCTTGGACTGGGCGGTCAGGAAGTTGAACACCTGCTTGGCCCCGGCCGTGGTCTGGTCGTAGTTGCCGGCCTTGCCCGACGCCGACGTCTTGTCCATGACCTGGGTCGGCAGCGGGGTGATCTGGGACAGCTGGTCGTAGGTGAACCAGGTCGGGTTGAACGACCCGGTCAGCGTGAGCTGGATCGTCTTGGCGTTGACGATCTTGTAGCTCTTCAGGTTGTCCGGGAACTCGCCCGGGATGTAGGCGGCGAAGCTGGCCTTGTTGGCCTTGAGCAGGTTGATCCAGAACGCCACGTCGCGGGTGGTCACCGGCTGGCCGTTGGACCACTTGTAGTTGCCCAGGTGGATGGTGGCCACCGAGTCGTGGTCGCTGTAGGTGGGCGGGGCGGCCAGGCTCATGGCCGGGTCGACCACCGGCTGGCCCTGGCCGTTGCCGATCCAGTACAGCGACCGGAACGACAGCCGCTGGAACTGCTCGATGTTGGCCACGCTGTAGTAGGCGGCGGTCAGCATGGGGAAGATGTAGTTCGGCGTGGTGCCCGGCTGCAGCGCGAACGTGGCGGTGCCGCCGCTGGTGGGGGTCCCGCCGCTGCTGCTGTTGCCCGACGATGTGCAGGCCGACGCGGCCAGCGCCGCCACGGCCACGGCCACGCTGGCTCCCAGGCGAAGCGTGCGTCTCATGCGGTCCTCCCTTGGTAGATGCCGTGATCAGAGCGGCCCTGGCCGGTCGTCCGGCAGGCGCTGAGCATCAGGTCCAGGCCCTTGGCTTGCAGGTCCAGGGCCATGGACGGCTGTTTCTCCGGCTCGGTGACCAGGTCCGGTAGCTGCGGCACGTGCAGGAACCCGACCAGGCACGGCAGCTCCAGCTCGGCCACGGCCTGGGCGGCGGTGTAGAAGGAGAAGTTGCACAGGTAGCTGCCTGCCGTCTGGGACAGGTAGCCGGGCACCCCGGCCTCCCGCCAGGCCTGCAGGATCGACGCCACCGGCAGCGTGGTCAGGTGGGCCGCAGGACCGCCGTCGGCGACCGGGATGCGGGTCACCGTCACCCCGTCGGCGTCTGCTTCGCCGGCGGGCCAGTCGGCCAGGTTCACGGCGACCGCTTCCACTGCCAGCGCGGTCCGCCCGGCGGCCAGGCCGACCCCGAGGTACACCTGGGGCCGGTGCTGCTCGATCAGCTTGGGGATCTCGGCCGCGGTGCGCTCCAGCGACACCGGCAGCACCTCAGTCACGATGTCCGGCTGTGATCGGTTGGCCAGGCCCCTGACCAGCAGCTCAGACGGATTGACGGCAAAGTTACCGAACGGGCCAAAACCCTGAACCACGGCAAACATGCGACTACCTCGCGTCTGGTGTGTTTTCTGGGTTATTTGCACCGTACGCTTTTGTTGAACAATCCCTCAATACTCATGTTGAAAGACTCGTGGATTTAACATTTGACTGCGCCGAGAGCGAAGGGCTCCGCGCGCAGGGGCGGAGGGCAGCTTCATGGCGCCGGGGGTAACCGAAGAGATGGCGAGGGCGCTCGCCCAGGACCGGTCCGGGCTGATCCACGCCAGCACCGCCGACCGGGTCACCGAACTGCTGCGTTCCCACATCATGGAGGGCCTGTTCCCGCCCGGGACCCGGCTGTCCGAGGAGGTCATCGGGCAGGCCCTCGGCGTGTCCCGCAACACCTTGCGCGAGGCGTTCCGGCTGCTGTGCCACGAGCGGCTGGCCGTGCACCAGATGAACCGGGGCATCTTCGTGCCGGTGCTCACGCCGGAGGACGTCACCGACATCTACGAGCTGCGCCGCCTGGTCGAGGGGGGCGCCGCCCGCCAGGCCGCCACGGTGCCGATGACCCGGCGGCTGGCCGTCCGGGCCGCGGTGGAGTCAGCCGAGAACGCCGCCGAGGCGGGCCGCTGGTTCGAGGTTCGCTCGGCCGATCTGCACTTCCACCAGGCCATCGCGGCCCTGGCCGGCAGCGCCCGGGTCGACGAGCTCATGCGCCGCGCCCTGGCCGAGCTGGGCCTGATCTTTCACACCATGGCCGACCCCGAGCACTTCCACGGCCCGTTCATCGCCCGTAATCGTGTCATCGCCGAGAAGATCATGCTCGGCCACGGCGAGTCGGCCGAAGCCGACCTGCTCGACTACCTGGCCGACGCCGAACGCCAGATCCTCGACGCCTACCGGACCGCTTCGGTCGGCTGACCCGCAGGTCATCTGAGCAGCAGGGCCAGCCCGGCCGGCCCGGCCACGATCCCGGCCACCACCAGCCAGGCCGACGGGTTTCCGAAGTTGAGCGTCCAGCCGACCCCGAACCGGGCCGGCACCACGATGGCCGGGTCGTCGTGGTGGACGTAGATCAGCCCGATCTTCCACCAGTGGTCGTCGTCCTGGGCCGTCACCCCGGCCGCCCGGGACCGGCCCAGCCGGGCCGCCCCGGCCGCGGCCCGGTCGCGTCCGGCCCACAGGGCCGTGCCGATCAGGGTCAGCAGCCCCGTCACGGCCGGCAGCAGGACCACGGACACTGGTGGCCGGGCCACGTGCCAGACCTGCAGCGCGTGCAGCAGCAGGCTCACGTCGATCAGCGCCACCATGACCAGCGCGGCCCGGGCGTAGGCCCGGAGCAGCCGCCGGTACCCCTGCAGCGAGGCCGTCGGGTCGGCCGGATCCAGGTCGGGCCGGGACCGGTAGAACAGCAGCGTCAGCCCGGTCCACAGCGTGGTCACGAAGGCCTGGCCGATGATCACGGCGAGACCGTCGGCGGGCCCCCGCGCCGCCGACGGCCCGTAGGCCAGCCGGAGTGAGGTGGTCGCCGCGATCACGGCCAGGGCCGGGATCAGCCAGCGGACCGGGACCCGCTCCGGCTCGGTCCGCCAGCGGGTGTCGGCCACCACGGCCGGCCGCTGCCCGGCGAACCAGCGCCCGGCCCGCTTGGCCTCGGCGATCCGCCGCCGGGCCCGCAGGTAGCAGGCCAGCTCGGCGGCCAGCTCCAGCACCAGGATGATCCGGCCCAGCCACCAGGAGCCGTGCCCCCAGGACAGGAACACGGCCGCGGTCGCGCAGGCGGTCACGATCGCGGTGTAGCGCACGTAGCGGTCGCGCTGGTGCCGGATCACCGGCGCCGACGCGTGCTCCGCGGGCACGCGCACCCCAAAGGCCACCCCCGGCCGGGTCACGGCCGGCCCGGCGCACACCATGGCGCCGAACACCGGTACCAGGAAGTACCCGAGCAGCATGACTGGCGTCGTCATCACGCGCCCTCCTCGATCCGCAGCGAGAACCCGGCCACCGCCGCCCGGCCGTGTTCCCCGATCTGGTCCGGGCTCAGCCCCTGGGCGATGGCCTCGGCCAGCAGCGTGCGCAGCCGCCCGGCCCAGTCGCCCTCCCAGCCCGGATCGGGCGGCCCGCTGCCCGCGTCGCGCCGCACGACCGCCCCCGACTTGCGGCCGATCCGCAGCAGCCCCTCCTGCCGGAGCAGGTCGTAGCCCTTGTTGACGGTGTGGAAGTTCACCCCGAGGTCCACCGCCAGCTGCCGCGTGGACGGCAGGCTGGCCCCGGCGGGCAACTCCCCGGTGGCGATGGCTTCCACGATCCGGTCCCGGATCTGCTGGTAGATCGGGACCGGGCCGTCCGGCTCAATGCTCAGCAGCATGTCCTGGGACCTACTCCCGGCGAAGCGCGATCGCGAGGTCCGGCTTGATGAACGACGCCACCCATCGCGGCCAGACCATCGCCCCGTGGCAGCGGAAGCTGACCACCTCTCCGTCTCGGGCCTCGAACGACTCGTCCCGGCTGGAGTAGCGGCCGGCCCGGATCCGCAGCGTGTGCGGCCCAGGTTCGACCGGCGTCTCGGCCGTCTCGTGGTAGCTGATCGACCGGACGTCGCGCCCGTCGACCGTCACCTCGAACGGGCCCCGCCGCAGCTCGATGCCGGCCCCTTCCCTGGTCAGCCTGAGCGTTGCCGTCATGTGCCTGCTCCCCTCGTTCGACCGGCCACCCCGGTCAGCAATTATTCTACTAGTTATAGAACAATTGTCACAAGCAGGATTTGGCCCCGGCGACCACGACCCCCGGTGATGTCGCCCGAGATCACCCCGGGCCCCGGAACCCCGGAATGGCGTTCATCTGCTCGGCTGTCGTTGCCTGAGGCGTGTCCGCAGCCGGGCCGTGGTGCCCGTTGGCCGCGTGGCGGCGGGCGCTCGCCGCGGCCAGCCACCGCCGCAGGACCGGCGGGTAACGTTCCAGCACGCGGATGGTCACGACCGTGCCCACCAACTGGGCCACGTCCAGTTCAGGCCAGCGGCGCGAGCCGATGGTGGCTGGCGCGGGCGGTCTCAGCAGAGCCGCTTCCCGGTTGATCAGCTTCCAGACGCGCTGGTCGGCCCAGTATCCGGAGTGACCGGTCGGAGACGGAGGCTGCTGCCCGTAGACGTAGTAGCACTCGGCCGGGTCGCACAACTGCATATCTGCTGCCTCGATGCCGACCGGTCCTCCGATGGGGTCGGTGGGGTAGTTGATGTTCCTCCACTGGGTGATGCCGGTCAGCTCGTCCGGCATGTACGCCGGGAAGCCCCACTGGTACAGCTTGCCCACTGGATTGCCGAACGTGATCAGTACCGGCTCGTCACCCTTGGGACGGCACTCGCGCTGGACCAGGGCCGCCGTGGCCAGCACGGCTCCCTGGCTGTGTGCGACCAGGATGACGCGCCCGCCGTTGTCGTGCAGCCACCACATGCGGCGTTGCAGGTCGGGGACGGCCCGCTCGGCGTAGCTCGGCGGTGCCAACGGGTGGTACGACCGCGGCCAGAACGTGCCGACGTCCCACAGCACACAGATCTTCCGGCGCCGATCCGGGTCGTTCCAGCCCGCCCACAGCCAGGCCGCCAGGGCGGGCAGGATCAGGCAGGCCACCCCGACCCCGAAGTTGCGGACGGCCACCGGCGGCAGCGGCCGGAACCGCCAGGTGCCGGCCGCCATGGCCAGCTGGAACACGACGATGCCCCACAGCAACCAGCTCGCCGTATGCGGAAGCCGCGCGATCAGCTCGCCCCGGGCCGTCGACTTCTGCCAGCCCGGGTCCTTGGCCTTGGGCTTACGTTGGTCGTCGTCGAGTGCGTACGGCCACAATCCAGACCGGTACCACGGGCGCAGCAGACGCGGCTGAGCGTCCCCGTACTCCTGCGCGGCTTTGCTGTATTCGTCCCGCTCGGGGTCGGGAATCAGCCGCGCCCGCCACCAGGACGCCAGCGCGATCACGCCGAACACCACCGCCGCGGCCAACGCGGCCAGTGCGACCAGCGGCACGCCGGAGGTGATCAGGTAGGGCAGGTAGATCGCTTCGTGTTTGCTGGTCACCGCCGCCGCCGCGTCGCTGGTCACCGGCCCGACCACGTGCGCGACCCAGATGCCGATCCCCAGCAGGACCATGTTCAGCAGGCCAAAGGCCAGCAGCATGGTGACCCCGGGACCACCCGCCAGCTTCCCCTTGTCGTGCGGGAACAGGCCGAGCAGGGTCGAGACCAGCACGAGTGCGACGCTGGCTGCCAGCGCCAGCCCGGTCCAGCCGATCATGGTGCTGAGCCCGGGCAACTGGGCCGGCGGCGAGACCGGCTTGGCTGGTTGCCGCCAGGCGAACACCCCGCCCGCGACCAGCGCCAGGCTGGCCGCGGCCAGCAGCACGTAGACCGGCGCCTCCCGCGCCGGGTCCGGCAGGGCGCCGACGGCATCCAGCAGCAGGTAGATCACGGCGATGGTGACGGTGGCCCCGCTCACGCCGACCGCGGTCCACCACCAGCCATCAGCCGAACCGAAGCCCTGGACCGCATGGACGGTCACGCTCAGGAACAACGCCAGGAACGCGGTCGCCACCGCGACATGCAGCCAGGAAGCCAGCCGCACGCTCGTCTGGCCGTCCCAGAACTCCTCGTCCTTCAGGCCACGGGTCAGCGCGGCCGCGGTCTTACCTCTCGCCTTCCGGTGGTGCTTTCCATGAATCGGCGGCCGCACCTTTTCATACCGCCACGACCGGATGCCCAGCCCCAGCAGGGCCAGCACCAGGAGCTCCACCACCACCACGCCGATCAGGACCTGCCGGCCCGGGTGACCGGCGATGAGAGGCCAGCGCAACGGGGCCAGCCACGCTTGGTGAGCCGCGAATCCGTCCTTGGCCGGCTTGGCCGCGTGAGCCCCCCGGGCGGTCTGATACGCGAGCACGTTGGCACTGATCACCGCGGCGACCAGTGCGGCGTTGACCGTCAGCGCCAGCGCGGCCAGGCCGCTGGCCAGCCGGTGCAACGTGAAGCGCCACCCCGAGGCCCTGGTGGCAGTGGAACACATCCAGCCCGCCAGGTTCCCTAGCAGGAACGGCAGCAGCGCCAGCCACAGCACCCGGGTCTTGCTCCGTGAGGTCAGCCCGCCCCAGGAGTACGCCTCGATATGCCGATCGACGTCCGCGCCTGCCGCGCGGTCCCGCTCACTGGCGTGATGGTCCGAGGAACGGTAGAAGCCCGCCA
Organism: uncultured Actinomycetes bacterium; assembly: GCA_963828445.1. Classification (GTDB taxonomy): domain Bacteria; phylum Actinomycetota; class Actinomycetes; order Streptosporangiales; family Streptosporangiaceae; genus Bog-532. The sequence goes on along the minus strand of CAWHFP010000001.1, from coordinate 907,652 downwards.
CCGAATCGCCGCTGACCTGCTCGGGCGCCAGGTCACCCAGCAGTGCCGCCGGCGGCGTCCCTCCAACTCCGTGCACCCGCAGTTCGGTGATCCCGTCCAGAGGCTGCTCCGGGGCGACCTGCACATGCGCCAACGCCATCGAATACCGGGGAATGGGCATGGTGGCCCTCCGCTCACTGAGACGTCACCCATCGGAACGTCATCCAGTAGTGCGGAGGGCCGATCACACCGGCTGATACACCAGGCCTTATTCGGCGCCGCGGGCCCGGCTGTCGCGGGACCCGAACGCGGTGACCGCGGCCACCCCGGCCGCGAACACCGCCGCTGCGCACAACGCCGCGCCCAGGTCGCCGGTGGGGCGGCCGGCCCAGACCCACGGGGTGGTCGGTTGCCCGGTCAGCGCGATCTCGGTGACCAGCAGGTAGGCCATGGGCCCGGTCCAGCCGAACGCCCCGCCCAGCGCGGCCGCGGACAGCAGGCCCAGGCCCGTCATCCCGGCCAGGTTGCGCAGCAGGGCGCCGGTCCCGCCGGGTAGCTGGCCGCCGGTGGCGCCGGCGGCCAGGAACCCGAACGCCGCCGCGGTGACCAGGACGGCCGCGCCCAGCCGCAGGTACGGCAGCCACCGGCCGGTGGCCCGCTCCGCCTCCCCGAACGGGCCGTAGGTGCTGACCGCGGCCAGCGCGGCGGCGCCGAACTCCACCGTGAGGGGGATCACCTGGTGCGCGGCCGCGCCGCCGGCCATGTTCCACCGCCAGTGCAGCGCGCACCACAGCAGGGCGCCCACGGCCAGCAGCAACGCCAGCGCGGCCGGGACGCGGCGGCTGATCCCGTGCAGCCACACCAGCCGCAACAGGCCCAGGACCGATCGGGCCGGTGGCGCCGGGGGCGCCCCCGCAGCGGCCGGTTCGTGCAGGCCGGTGGCGGTCACGGCAGCTGCGCCAGGGTGAGCTGGCCGGACCGCAGGGCGGCCAGATGGGTGGCGAGCCAGGCGTGCCGGGCTCCCGGCGGCAGCGCGGCCAGCCGCCGGGCCGCGGCGTAGACCGGCCCGGTCGCCGCCCCCGGGCTCATGCCCGACTTGGGCGTCGACCCGGCCCAGGGCGACAGCCCGACCGAGGCCCGCAACTTCGGCTGGCTGGTCATTGGCACGCCCGCGCCCTGGAGCAGCGCCGCCTCGACGGCCTGCTGCCCTTGCGTCCCCGGGCCGTTGGCAGCGCCCACGAAGGCGTGCTCGGCCCGCAGCCGTTCCTGATCGATGAGCTGACCGTTCGTCCAGCCAGATGGCCCGGAGACACCGAGGGCCCCCAGCGGCAGGTGCAATACGGCGGGCTGACCGCTGATCGTCATGATCTGGCCGGCCTCCCCGTCGGTGGCGTTGTAGGTCGCTGGGGACTGGGCGGCGCTATCCGGCGCCCCGGGCAAACCCGCCCACTCGCTCACCACCGGGGTCAGCGCCGCGGTCACGTTGGCCAGATCGGACCGGTACGACGGGTTCACGCACACCGGCAGACCGTCGGCGTGCCCGCACACCGGCGTGTAGGCGATGGGCCGGTCATTGGCGGCGTCGTGCAGGGCCGGGATGATCACCCCGTGCGGCCCGAGGTGGGCCGAGCTGACCAGGCCGATCGCGGTGCCGGCCGCGGCCAGGCCGGCCACGGTGACCGCCACCGCGGTGATCCGCAATCGCGGCCCGCCCGCCGCCGCGGGCAGCCCGAACAGTCCCAGGCAGGCCAGGCCCAGGCCGGCCAGCAACATGATCCGGGCGATCGGCAGGTCCGGCAGGTACGGGTAGAGCATGCCCGAGTCCGGCTGGAGGTTGCCGTTGGAGTTGGTGGGCAGGATCCAGGCCCACCCGCTGGTGTGGCTGAAGCCGGTCTGCGATGACAACATCATGGCCAGGAAGCCGCCGAACGCCGCCACCGGCGCCGCGAACCGGCTCGGGAAGAACGCCCCCACCGCGAACCCGGCCGCACTGAACGCGGCCACCGCGACCGCACCCACCGCGACCCACCAGTAGGGCGGCTCACCCTGGACATGCTGGGCCGCGTACACCCCGAACAGCGCGCCGGTGATCACCAGGTAGCCGCCGACGGCCCAGATCGCGGTGGCCGCCCAGGTGACCAGCTGCGCCGTCCAGCGCGGCCGGGCCGCGGTGACGGCCAGGTCGGCCAGGTGCCGCCGGCCGTCCCGGGAACCCATCCAGGCCGCCAGGCCGGCCACGAACGGCCCGGAGTCGATGATCGTGTGACCCTGGCCCATGTTCCAGAACGTCCGCAGGACAAACAGCGCGGGCTGCGTGGTGCTGGGCCGGTAGGAGTCGAACCAGAACAGTACGGCGATCAGCGGCAGCACCAGCGGCATGGCGTTGCGGCGCAGCTCGATGCGCAGCAGCCGGGCCGTCCCGGCCGGGACCACCCGGGCCGCCCGCGGCACCCGGGGCCGGGCCGGGGCCGCCGTGGCCGCGGTCATGATCGCACCGTCATTCCGGCGCGGCCGGCGGCCAGCACCGCGCTGTACCCGCGTTCCAGCGGGGCGTCCCCGGCCGCGCCGGTGCCCTCGCCCCGGGCCACCAGTTCGTCCGGGGTCCCGTGGAAGACGATCTTCCCCTCGTCCATCAGGGCGACCTGCTCGCAGGCCGCGCCGACGTCTTCGACCAGGTGGGTGGAGACCACCACCGTGGCCCGCTGGCCGAGGTCCCGCATCAGGGCGCGGAAGGTCACCCGCTGCTCCGGGTCCAGGCCCGCGGTGGGCTCGTCCAGCAGCAGCAGATCCGGGTCGTTCACCACCGCCTGGGCGATACCGGCCCGCCGCAGCATGCCGCCGGACAACGTGCGCAGCTTGGCCCGGGCCTTGGCCTGCAGCCCCACGTGCTCGATGGCCGCGGCCACGGCCCGCGGCACCCGTCCCGGCGGCATGTCCTTGAGCAGCGCGAAGTACTCCACGAACTCGGCCACGGTGAAACCGGGGTAGTAGCCGAGGTTCTGCGGCAGGTAGCCGAGGCGACGGCGGATCTCCCGCCGCGGCCCGTACCCGCCGGGGTCGCGGCCGAGCAGCCGCAGCTGCCCCGAGGACGGCGGCAGCACCGTGGCCATCATTCGCAACAGCGAGGTCTTGCCGGCCCCGTTCGGGCCGAGCAGCCCGAACACCCCGGGCCCGGTCTCCAGGCTCACCCCGGCCACGGCCTGGGTGGGCCCGAACCGTCGGGTCACGTCGGTGAGCTCGATGTTCATCATGAGGGTTCTCCCGGAATCCGGGTGGTGTACAGCACCACCGCGACACAGACGGCCGTGACGGCCAGGTAGGGCCCGATCAGGACCGGGCTGGTCACGACCGCCGTGACCTGCCCGGACGCCTGGCCGGCCAGCAATGCGATGGTCCAGGCGGCCAGGCCCGTGATCACTCCGGCGACCGCGGACCGGGTAACGATGGCTGTGGCCAGAGCCAGCGCGCAGACGGCGGTCATCGGCACCAGCCAGCCGAACGTGACCGCGGCCGCCGTCCCGGACAGGGCCGAGGCGGCCAGCCCGAGCACGGCGTTCAGCCCGAACACGGCCAGCGCGCGGACCAGCAGCACCATCCGGTCGCTGACCGCCATGCTCTGCGCCAGCTCCCAGGCCGGATCGATGGCCGGCCCGTAGGCGCAGGCGATCGCGATGGCCGCCGCCGCCGGTGCGACGAACGCCACGTACGGCGTGCCCGTGGTCAGCGTGGCCGCCGCGCCGACGGCCAGCACGGCCACGCTGGCCAGCACCCAGCCCAGCAGCAGCGACGGGGTGGTGACCAGGGCCCGGGCCAGGCCGGGGGAGCGCAGCAGCCGCCCGGCCAGCCGCTCGACCGGCCCCGGCTGCCGCCGCCACACCTGCGCGGCCACCCCCAGCCACACCCGGTCCAGGTCCACGTCGGGCGGGGCCGGGTCCCGGCCCACCGCCGCCTGGTCGAAATTGCCGTTCACAGGCCTTCTCCCTCCCGCGTCAGCGCGCCGTGGCGCAGCGCCGCCCGCAACCGCCGCCGGACCTGGAAGGCGCGGCTCTTCACCGTGCCCTCGGGCACGCCGATCAGCTCCGCGACCTCCGCGACCGGCCGGTCTTCCACGTACACCAGCCGCCAGATCTCCCGGGCCGCGCTGCCGTCCGGGCCCAGCACGCCGACCGCCCGGTCCAGTTCGGCCCGGGACACCGCCGCCTCGGCCGGGTCGATGCCCTCCCGGCCGTCCGCGGCCACCAGCGCGGGCAGCGGCTGCTCCGCCGGCCCCCGGCGGCGGAGCAGCAGGGCCGCCTGCCGCCGGGCGATGCCCCAGATCCAGCCACCCGCCGACCCGCCCGTGGCGCTGCCGGGCTGGTACCGCCGCGCGCCCCGCCACACGGCCAGGAACGTCTCCTGCAGCACGTCCTCCACGTCGGCGGCCGGCAGCACTCCCCGCAACCGCACGGCCAGCCACGGCGCGTGCCGGGCAAACAGTTCCCGCAACGCCCCGTCATCGCCCGCCGCTATCGCCGCGACCAGCCCGTCGTCATCCATCGCATCTCTATTGCGCCCGAGCCCGCTCCGGTTCACCACCCCGCGACATTTCCGCCGCGGACCCGATTTGCCCTTGACCCGTACGTGAGCAATTAGCTTGTCCGCGTCCTTCGATCATTGAAAAGGAACCGAGATGACGGTGACAACGAACGTTTCCCGCGAGGTGCGCGTGGCGACCGCCCCGGCGGCCCTGCCGCGGCCGGCCGACCTGACCGTGACCGAAGTCGCCATCCCCGCGCCCGGCCCGGATCAGGTCCTGGTCCGCAACCGGTACTTCAGCGTCTTCGCCGCGCTGCGCACCCTGCTGGGCGGCAGCGTGCCGGGGGCACCGTTCCCGGCCCTCAACCCGGGCGACACGCTGCTGGGCCCGGCGGTCGGTGAGGTGGTGACCGCGCCCGCGGGCCGCGGGCTGCACGCCGGCCAGCTGGTCACGCACCCGCTGGGCTGGCGGGAGTACGCGGTGGTCGACGCGGCCGGCGTCCAGCCGGTGCGCGACGACCTGCCCGATCCGGCCGCGCACCTGGCCCAGGGCCTGACCGCCTACGGGGCGCTGACCCGGGCAGCCCGGCTGCGGCCCGGCGAAGCGGTGCTGGTGACCGGCGGGGCCGGGTCGGTCGGTTCCATGGCCGGGCAGCTGGCCCGGCTGCTGGGCGCGGGCCGGGTGGTCGGCAGCACCGGCTCGGCGGTCAAGACCGGGGCGATGACCGGTGAGTTCGGCTACCACGGAGCCGTGGTCCGGGGCGCCGCGCCGCTGGCGGCCCAGCTGGCCGAGGCCGCGCCCGGCGGGTTCGACGTGGTCCTGGACCTGGTCGGTGGCGAGGACCTGGCCGCGGCGGTCACCGCGGCCCGGCCCGGCGCCCGGCTGGTTCTGGTCGGCGCGCTGGCCGGACAGCTCAGCCCGGGCGGAACCGGCACGACGTCCCCGGTCGAGCTGGACTCGTTCCCGATCATCGTCAAGCGCCTCACGCTCACCGGGTACAGCGGCGACGGCGACGATGACCTGCGGCACGAGTGGGCCCAGCGGTCCGGTGACTGGCTGCGGACCGGTGAGCTGCGCTTCCCCTACACCCGGATCGAGGGCATGGACGCCGCCCCCCAGGCGTTGCACGACGTGCTGGCCGGACGATACCGGGGCTCGGTGATCGTGGCCCTCTGAGGGAGGACTTATGCGTATCGGCGACGCGGCCGCCGCGGCCGGGACCACGCCCCGGGCGCTGCGCTTCTACGAGGAGAACGGCCTGCTGCACCCACCGCGCCGGACCGCGGCCGGGCAGCGGGTCTACGGCCCGGCCGACGTGGACCGCATCCGCGTCATCCGCCAGCTGCTGGACCTGGGCCTCACCGTGGCCGACGTCCGGCTGGCCGCCGATCGCCTGGACCTGCTGGAAGGCGATCAGCTGCCCGCCTTCGGCGTGCCGCCGGCCTGCGCCGGGTCCGCCGGCATCGTGCAGCGCCGGATCGCGGTCCTGGACGCCGAGATCACCCGGCTCACCCGCCTGCGCGATCAGCTCGCGGCCCGGGTCATGGCCTCCTCCCGGGTCGCGTAAGCGGCCGGGAAGCCCTGCCGCCAGCTCGGGTAGCGCGGGGTCCAGCCCAGTTCCTGCTTGGCCCGGGCGTTGGACGCGCCGCGGGCGCTGGTCATCATGTCCAGGCCCGCGCCCATGATCAGCCGCCCCAGCCAGGCCGGGATGTGCCGGGGCGGTCCGGCCCCGACCGCGGCGGCCAGGGCCGGCAGCCAGTCCCGGGTCGCGGCCGGTTCGTCGTCGGTCACGTTGTAGATGGCCGGGCCGTCGTGGTCGAGAGCGAGCACCGCCGCCGCCGCGGCGTCATCCAGATGAACGAACGACATCATCCCCGCGCCGTCGCCCACCACCGGGTACCGGCGCTTGCGGACCGCATCGACCAGCTGGTCGGGGTCACCGTAGAAGCCCTGGTGGGCGTACCGGTAGGGCGCGAAGCTCTGGGCCACGAACGTGCTCACCCCGGCCGCCCGCGCCGCGGCCAGCAGGTGATCGGTGCCCTCGGTTCGTAGATGATCGCGTCCGGCCCAGCCTCGGCCACCACCCGCTGGGTGGCCGCGCGGTCCAGCACGTCCAGCACGACGGGCTCGGCGCCCAGCTCACGCAGCTGTCCGGCCCGGCTGGCCGACCGGGAACTTCCCGCCACCTCGTGCCCGCGTTCGCGCAGTTGCCGTACCAGCCGTCCCCCGATCGCGCCGGTCGCTCCCACCACAAGCACTCGCATCACTGCCTCCTCGCCGATCTGGCCCGCCCCCGTGGCCAGGCCCCGTTGGCATGACCCCCGGTAAGGTCCCGGTGTGACACACGTTGGATCGCCGGCCCGCACCACGCCGGGCGCGTTACCGTGAAGCCGCTCGCGGAGCGGTTCGCGCCGGAGCGCCTGGGCCGTAGTTTCCGCTGGCTGCTGGCGTCCACCTGGGTCACCAACCTGGCCGACGGGATCACGCTGGCGGCCGGGCCGCTGCTGGTCGCCTCGCAGACCCGGAACCCGCTGGCCGTGGCCATGGCCGCGTTCCTGCAACGGCTGCCCTGGCTGCTGTTCGGGCTCTACGCCGGGGTGGTGGCCGACCGGGCCCACCGCCGGGCCATCGTGGCCACCACCGGAGTGGTCCGGATCCTGATCCTGGCCGTGCTCATCATGTCGATCGCGGTTCACCGGGTCGACATCGCGCTGGTGCTGATCGCGCTGTTCCTGTTCGGGGTCAACGAGGCGTTCGGGGAGACGGCTTCGGCGACCTTGCTGCCGATGCTGGTCGCCCCCCGGGATCTGGGCCTGGCCAACGCCCGCGCCCTCACCGGGGTCATCGTCTGGAACCAGCTGGCCGGCCCGCCGGTCGGGGCCGCATTGTTCGCCGCCGGCCGGGCCCTGCCATTTGTCGGCGAGACCGTATGCGTGCTGGCTGGGGTGCTCCTGCTGCTGCGGGTGCGGCTGCCGCCGCCCGCGCCGCGGGCCCGGGCGGCCAGGGTCCGGGACGAGATCCGCGACGGCTGGCGCTGGCTGTGGGCCCACCCGGCGATCCGCACGCTGGCCGTCACGATCTTTTCGTTCAACGTCACCTACGGAGCGGCCTGGTCCGTGCTGGTGCTCTACGCGCGCGAGCGGCTGGGCATGGACGAGCTCGGATTCGGGCTGATCACCACGGCCATGGCCGTCGGCGGCCTGATCGGCACCGCCTCCTACGCCTGGCTGGAACGCCGTATCCCGCTGGGAGTGATCATGCGGGGCGGCCTGATCATCGAGACCCTCACCCACCTGGCCCTGGCCCTGGACCGCTGGGTCTGGCTGGCCCTGCTCATCTTCACGATCTTCGGCGCCCACGCCTTCATCTGGGGCACGACCTCCACCAGCGTCCGCCAGCGCGCGGTGCCCACCGAATTCCAGGGCCGGGTCGGCAGCGTCTACCTCACCGGCATGGTCGGCGGGATCGTCATCGGCTCGGCCATCGGCGGGGTGGTCGCCTCCTGGTGGGGCGTGACCGCCCCCTTCTGGTTCGCCTTCGCCGGCTCCGCCATCATCCTGATCTTCATCTGGCGCTCCCTGCTCCAGATCGCCCACGCCGACGAAGGCACCCGCGCCAGCGCGGCCGAGCCGTCACCGGATCGCGCCTAGCGCTTGCTCGGCCTCGCGGACCAGCGTGGCCACCACCTCGGCGGCCGGCGGCAGGTCGCTGATCAGGTCCACCGCCTCGCCGGCCAGGCCGGCTGCGGCAGCAGCTCACCGCGGGCCACCCCGTCCCGGTAGGCCTGCCGGGCGTTGGCGTCTCCAGCCAGCTCGTCCTCCCGGTCCCGCCACTGGTCAAGGAAAGGGTGGGGCAGCGTCCGGCCCGTGTACCGCCGCGGCCAGCGCGAGCCGCTCACGATGTCGAGCACGCTGCTCCGTTCGGTCTCCTCGCCCCGCCCGGCCACGATCGCCTTCTTGATCCCCGGGTCGACCACGGCTTCCTGGGTGGCCTGGAAACGCGTCCCGATCAGCGCCCCGCTGGCCCCGAGCGCCAGGGCCGCGGCCAGCCCGCGGCCGTCCGCGATCCCGCCCGCCGCCAGCACCGGGACCGGCGCCACCAGATCCACCACGGCCGGCACGAACGGCAGCGTCGACCGCCCGTTCCTGGCCCCGTGCCCCCCGGCCTCGGTGCCCTGGGCCACGATCAGATCGGCCCCCAGGTCCACCGCCTCCCGAGCCTCATCCAAGCTGGTGACCTGCAAAATCAGCGTGGTCCCGCGCCGACGGACCGGCTCCGTGAGCTCGGCCCGGGTCCCGAACGACAGCATCACCGCCGCTGGCTCAGCCGCAAGGACCCGCTCCACCGTGGCCGGCTCCACCGCCCAGCTCAGCAGGCCTGCGCCCCACGGCTTATCGGTGCTTCCGGCCAGGACCTCCAGCTCGGGCTCCAGCCACTTCGGGTGCCCGGTTCCCCCACCCAGCAACCCCAGCCCACCGGCGTTCGACACGGCCGCGGCGAGCGCAGCCCCAGCCGACCCGCCCATGGGCGCCAGCGCCACCGGATACGCCACCCCGAACATCTCGGTGAACCTCGTCGACCAGGCCATGTCGCCTCCCGCCTCCTTGTTCAGCTGCGGCCCGTGGCGGCCCAGGCCACGGCGGTGATCTCTATCGGGCCCGGCGGCAGCAGGCGCTGGGCCTGGTCCCGCAGCGCCGAGCGCTGATCGGGGGACAGCTTGGCCACGTAGGCTCCGGCCGGGCCGACGCCGAGGGTGAAGGGCTGCCACCAGTCGTCGAAGCTGGCGTACTGCGTCCGGACCGTCAACGTCGAGGCCTTGACCCCGGTCAGCCCGGCCTCGCCGAACAACCGGGCCAGGTCACCCTCGCGCGCTCCGGCCAGGTCCGACTCGTCGGCGGCGGCCGGATCGGTCTCGCGCACGGCCGACCAGAACGCGGACACTGGCCCCCGGCCGCCCGCGTGGTCCCACACGCAGGCGGCCACCGTCCCGCCGGGCCGGGTCACCCGGCGCATCTCCCGCAGCCCGCGCACCGGGTCGGCCATGAAGTGCACGACCAGCTGAGCCAGGACCGCGTCGAAGGTGGCCGCCGCGAACGGCAGGTCCTCGGCCTGGCCGACGTGGATGTCGGCCCCGGGCAGCCGCTCCCGCACCGCCTCGGCGAACGAGCGGGACGGCTCCACCCCGCTGACCGCCTCCGCTCCCGCCCGCCGCACCAGCTCGGCCGTGAGCGCGCCCGGCCCGCAGCCCACATCCAGCAGCCGCTGTCCCGGGCCGGCCCCGGCCAGATCAGCGAACTGGACGGCCAGTTGTTCCGAATACCGCCCCATGAACCGCCGGTAAGCGTCCGCGCTGACGTTGAAGCTCATGCCAGCAACCTACTCAACCGCGCTCGTCCCGGATCTTGATCAGCAGCGGCGGATCGCGTCCGGGCCGAGGTCGTCGACGGTCGGATAGCCGTCGACGGCCATCAGCAGGTCGGCCTCGGCCAGGATCGTCTTGAGCACGTGCACGATGCCGTCGGTGCCACCCAGCGCCGCGCCGTAGGCGTAGGGCCGCCCGATCCCCACCGCGGTGGCGCCGAGCGCGAGGGCCTTGACCACGTCGGTGCCCGAGCGGACGCCGGAGTCGAACAGGACGGGCGTCTCCGGCACGGCGGCGGCCACGTCCGGCAGGCAGTCGATGGCGGCCAGGCCTCCGTTGGCCTGGCGGCCGCCGTGGTTGGAGACGTAGATGCCGTCCATGCCGGCATCGATGGCCCGGCGGGCGTCATCCGGGTGGCAGATGCCCTTGAGCACGATCGGCAGCGTGGTCAGCGACCGCAGCCAGGCCAAGTCGTCCCAGGTCAGCGGCTCTCCGAAGCTCGCCGCAAAGGTCAGGATGGCGGTCCCGGGGTCCTCCTCCGGGGACTTGGCCAGCCGGCTGAGGAAGACGGGATCGGAGAAGTACGTGGCCAGGCAGCGGCCCCGCAGCTGCGGGAAGTTCGAGGTGGACAGGTCCCGCGGCCGCCAGCCGGTGACCCAGGTGTCGAGGGTGACCACGATCGCGCGATAGCCGGCCGCTTCCGCCCGGTGGACGAGGCTGGCCGCCACCTCCCGGTCGGTCGGGCAGTACAGCTGGAAGAAGCCTGGTGTCTCGCCGAACTGCCCGGCCACGTCCTCCAGCGGGTCCTGGCTCAAGGTGGAGGCCACCATCGGCACCCCGGTCGCGGCGGCCGCCCGGGCTGTGGCCAGGTCGCCGTGGCCATCCTGGGTGCAGATCCCGATCACCCCGATCGGGGCCAGGAACACCGGCGTCGGGAACCTGGTCCCGAACAGCTCCACCGACAGGTCCCGGTCGGTGCTGGCCCGGAGCATCCGCGGCACCAGCCCCCAGTGCTCGAAGGCGGTCCGGTTGGTGCGCTGGGTGTGTTCGTCACCGGCCCCGCCCGCCACGTAGGACCAGGTGCCCGGGGGCATCGCCAGCTCGGCCCGCCGCTCCAGCTCCGCGAACGACATCGGGAACGACGGCACCTGGCCGGACAGCCCGGCCAGGTAGATCTCGTTCTGCAAGTCTCCGAAGTTGACCATCAGCGGTCGCGCAGGACTTCGATCAGGACCGAGTCGTCCTTGCGGCCCAGCCCTTCATCGTGGCCGCGCTGGTACAAGTCCCGGGCCGCCGCCGACAACGGCACCAGTGCCCCCGCCTCGGCGGCGGCCCCGGTGACCAGGCCCATGTCCTTGACGAAGATGTCCAGGGCGCTGCGGACCTCGTCGAAGGTCCCGGCCACCATGCGGGCGCCGCGGTCGTCGAACATGAACGATGCCGCCGCCCCGTCCCGCAGCACCTTCCAGCATTCGCCGGGGTCCAGGCCCAGGGATTCGGCGAACGACAGCGCCTCGGCCGCGGCGGCGATGTGCACGCCGCACAGCAGCTGGTTGACCAGCTTCATCCGCTGGCCGTCGCCGGGGGAGGAGCCGACCAGCGGGGCGCTGCGGGCCAGGGTGCCGAGCAGGGGCTGGACCCCGGACACCGCCGAAGCCGCGCCGCCGACCAGGATCAGCAGATCACCGGCCCCGGCCCGGGTGACCCCGCCGGACACGGGGGCGTCCACCACCGCCACCCCCGCCTCGGCCAGCCGGGCCGCCGCGGCCACCACCGCTTCCGGGCCCACCGTCGACATGATCACCACGGTCTGCCCGGAAACCAGGGCGTCCCCGGCGCCCGGCGACCCGAACAGCACCTGGTCCAGCTGGTCCGGGGTGGCCACCATGACCACCACCGCGTCGGCGCCGGTCACCGCTTCGGCCACCGAGCCGGCCGCCGAAGCGCCGGCGGGCACGCGTCCCGGCGCCACGTCGTACGCGGTGACGGTGTGCCCCGCCGCGACCAGGCAGGCCGCCATCGGGGCCCCCATCGCTCCCAAGCCCAGCCACCCGATGCGCATCAAGCACCTTCCTGATCGCCGTTGAGAATCGCCACCACATCCGCCAGGGTGCCGTCGTCGCCGACGTTGCCCGCGAACACCACGAACGGCTGGCCGAGCGCCTCCGGCGCGGCGTCCAGGGGCTGGAAGACTGAGATCACGCCCGGGAACAGCTGCCCGGCGACTTCGGCGCGGCGGATACCCAGGCCGCGGACGGCCACGTCGTGCGAGGTGATGCCGCCCTTGGCCACCACCCAGGCGGGCCGGGCGGCCAGCGAATCGCGGACCACCTGGGACAGCGCCGCCGACACGGTGCGGGCGATGCCCAGGCTGTCGTCGCGGTCCTTGCCGCGCACCAGCGTCCGGCTGGTGTACAGCACCACGTCGGACTCGGCCAGGGCCGTGGCCACCCGCGCGGCCGCCGCGCCCACCACGTCGGCGCCGTCCAGCAGCGCGGGCACGTCCAGCTCGACCTCGGTCACCCCGCCGCGTTCGCGGAGCGCCGCGACCTGGCGGCTGGTCTGCCCCACGTGCGACCCCACCACCACCAGCCCATGGCCGCCCCGGCCCGAACCGAACAGCTCGCGGCCGCGCAGCGGCGCCTTGGGGCCCATCCCGGCCAGCGACCGCACGAACGACGGCCCGGTCCGGAACGCCAGCGACCGGCCGGCCTGCTCGGCCAGCAGCACCCCGTAGGCCACGATGTCCAGGTCGGAGTACTCGGTGGCGTTGACCACGACCCACTGCCCGTCGTGCACTCCGGCCAGCAGTTCGGCGATCCGCTCCGGCCCCCCGAGACGGATGTCAGCCAGGCTCAGGCTGACCACGTCATCGGGCCGGACCCCCGCCCCGCTACGTTCGACAATGAAATCTCGCAAGTCCGAGGCGGAGTACCCGAACGTGGCGTCGCGCGCGAACTCGGTGTCGCCCACCGGCACCAGCTCACCGGAGACCCGGGCCCAGTGGATGTCACCGGCGGTGACCCGTCCGGCCTCCAGGAACGCCGGAGCCAGCAGCACGCCGTCGAACCCGCGCCCGGTGACCGATCGCTGCACCGCCTGCAGCGCGCCGACCTCGGCCAGCACGTGCCCGCGCAGGGTCGAGTCGCTCCGGCTGACGAACTGCACGCGCCCTGGCCGCGGCGCGCTGGCCCCCGCGGCCAGCAACCCCCGGGCGACCTGCTCGTTGAGCGCCACCGCGTCGGCCTCGTCCAGCGACCGCGTGTTGGTGAGCACGAAACAGGTTCCGGCCGCCCCCGCGAACGCCGCCGCGTAGGCGTTCTCGTCGGTTACGGTCACGACCTGCACATCGTGCACGGCCTGCGACCCGGTGGGATCGTCGTCCAGCACCCCCAGCAGGAGATGCCGCTCCGCCCGCCAGGCCCGGATCGATGCCCGCAGCCCGTCGTCATCGGGCCGGGGCGGCGGCTGCGCGGCCAGCACTTCGCGGGCAGGTGGCAGATTGTCCCGGGCCAAACTGACCATCCCTCCGCCTCAGCCGCAGCGGTGACCCCGCCCGTAAGATCACCTTATGGTGAACGTGCTCATCACCGGCGGCTCGGGCTTCGTCGGCGCCCGGCTGGCCCGCGAACTGCTGGCGGCCGGTTCGATCGAAGCCGACGGCCAGGGGCCCAAGCCGATCACCCAGCTGACCCTGGTCGACCGGGCCCCGCTGCCGCCCGATCTGGCCGGCCACCCGGCCGTGACCGGGATCGAAGGGGATCTGCTCGACCTGCTCAGCCCGGGCGGCCACGGCCTCGACGCCACCGTGGCCGCTGACGTGATCTTCCATCTGGCCGCGGCGGTCAGCGCCGAGTGCGAGGCCGACTTCGATCTGGGCATCCGGGCCAACCTGCGCGCCACCGAGGCGCTGCTGGTGGCGGCCCGGTCGGCCGAGACCCACCCGCTGCTGGTGTTCACCAGCTCGGTAGCGGCGTTCGGGGACTCGCCGGACCACCCGCTGCCCGACGTGGTCGACGACCAGACCGCGCCCAACCCGCAGACCAGCTACGGAGTGCAGAAGGTCATCTGCGAGCAGCTGGTGGCCGACTACACCCGCAAGGGCTACCTGCGCGGCCGCTCGGTACGGCTGATGACCGTGTGCGTGCGGCCCGGCAAGCCGAACGCCGCCGCCTCCGGCTTCATGTCCGGCATCATCCGGGAACCGCTGGCCGGCCAGCGGGCCGTGTGCCCGGTCACTCCCGACACCGGGGTGGTGCTGTCCTCGCCGGCCAACACCATCCGCGGCCTGCTGCGGGCCGCATCAGCCGGCGACCAGGCCTGGGGTGGCCGCGGCGCGGTCAACCTGCCCGCGGTCAACATCACCATCGGCGAGATGGTCGAAGCACTGGAGCAGGTGGCCGGGCCCGAGACCACCGCGCTGATCGACTGGCAGCCCGACCCGGCCATCCAGCAGATCTGCTCGGCCTGGCCCGGGCACGTGCGCGCCGATCGGGCCGCCCGCCTGGGCCTGGCCCCGGACCCGGACTTCGGCTCGATCATCCGCCAGCATCTGGCCGAAACGGGTGCAGGTCAGCCAGCCGGGCCAGCTTGAACCCCAGGTGCACGGCCAGCCGGTCGTTCCCGTCCCGCAGGTTGAAGCCGCACAGCTTCTCCGCCTTGTCCAGCCGGTAGTACAGGGTGGCCCGGTGCAGGTGCAGCCGGGCCGAGGCCGCCTTCACGTCGCAGCCCAGGTCCAGGTAGGTTTCCAGCGTCCGGATCAGCCCCTCGTCACCCTCGGCGAACAGCACCGCCAGCCGCGGATCCAGGGCCGACCCGGCCGCGTCGGCGGGCAGCTGGGCCAGGGCCCGGAACACGCCCAGGCCCTGCCACCGGACCGCGTCCCCCACCGAGGGGACCACCGCCGCCACCTTGGCCGCCAGCCGCGCGTGCCGGTAGGAACGGTGCGCGTCCCGCAGCCGGGGCTGCGGATCACCGGCCGCGGCCACGACCCGGGCCCCGGGAACCTTCCGCAGCCGATGCCGCAGCGCGTCCGCCACCACCTGGGCCTCGCTCAGCCCGGCCGAGTCGTCCGCCACCGAACCCGCTCGCACCAGCACCACACCATGGTCGGCGTACCCCGACCGCAGGGCACCGTCCCCCCGGCCGGCCCGGGCCGCGTCCTGCAGTGCCTCGCTGACCGCCTCCCGGGGCAGCTGCTCACCCACCCCCAGCGGCTGGACGACCGCCACCACCACCGGCGCCCGGGCCGGCAGCAGGCCCTGGTCCACGATCTGCCCGGCCGCCGCCTCGCGCAGGTCGGCGGCGGGGGAGAGCAGGTGGGCCAGGGCGCCGCTGGTCAGCCGGGTGCCCAGCTCCTCCTCGTACAGCAGCAGGGCCGCGTGCTCGGCGGCCCGCCGGGCCGCGGCGACGTCGGCCGCGGACAGCCGGGCCCGGTCGTCGATCAGGAACAGCCAGCCCATCAAACGCCCCTGGTAGCGGACGGGCACGCACAGCCGGCCCAGGATGCCCTGGTCCGGCTGGCCGGGGATGCGCAGCGGCTCGGTGGCGGCCACGATGCCCTGGTCACGGAACCAGGACATGACCTCGCGCCGGGTCGCGCGGCGCAGGATCGACTCCCGGCGCACGTCGTCGATGGGCTGACTGTGCGAGGAGTAGACCACCATCCGTTCCTCGTGGTCCTCCAGCACGGTCGGCGCGTCCAGCCGGCTGGCCAGCTCGTCGACGATGTTCTGCAGCTCGGAGGCCATGCCTCAGGCTAACGAGCAGAACCCGGGGTAGAACGGCCCGGTGACCGTGCTGATCGGTACCTCGGGCTGGAGCTACGGCCACTGGGAGCCCGAGCTCTACCCGCCCGGACTGCCGCCCCGCGACCGGCTGGCCCGCTATGCGGCCGAGTTCCGCACCGCCGAGCTCAACAGCAGCTTCTACCGGTGGCCGCGGCCACCGGCTTTCGCGAACTGGCGCCAGCGGCTGCCTCCCGGCTTCCAGCTCTCGGTCAAGGCCCCGCGCGGCCTCACCCACGCCCGCAAGCTCTACGAGCCTGAACCATGGATCGAACGGCTGCGAGCGGGCTGGCATGAGCTCGGTGACCGCCGCGCGGTCCTGCTCGTCCAGCTACCGCCTTCCCTGCCGCGCGACGACGCGCGGCTGGACTACTTCCTCGGCCTGGTTCCGCCGTGGATCCGGCTGGCCGTCGAGTTCCGGCACCCCAGCTGGCACGATGACGAGGTGCTGGACCTGCTGGACAAGCACGGCGCCGCCTATTGCGTGATGAGCGGGGCCAACCTGCCCTGCCTGCTCCGGGTTACGGCTGGGTTCGCCTACGTGCGGATGCACGGCCCCGACCACCACCACCTGTACGCCGGCTCCTACAGCGACACGGACCTGGGCTGGTGGGCGGACCGGTGCCGTGAGTGGGACGCGGCGGGCCGCGACGTGTTCGTGTACTTCAACAACGACGGCGACGCCAACGCGGTGCGGAACGCGCGGACTCTCAATGCTCTGCTGGCTTAGCCACGACCGGGCTTGAGCGTTCGATGGCGGCCCAGCCGGTGTCGCGTTCGCGTTCGGCCCGTTCGGCGCGGCCGCCGCCGTGCAGCCCGAACAGCCGCTTGGCCCAGACCAGGTAGACCGCGATGGCCAGATTCAGAACGAAGGTGATCAGCTTGAGCGCCGACACACCCTTGGCCAGCTCGTCGACCTCGTACGGGATGAACACGATGGTGGCGATGAACGTCAGATACTCCGCCCACCGTTTGCTGAACCACAACCCGACCGCCTCGATGCCCTCCAGGCAGGCGTAGGCCGCGACCGCGACCCCCAGCAGGTACAGGTTGTTGGTGCTGACCGCGAACAATCGCTGCAGGTCATGGACGATGCCGTGGTGGGTGGGGTTGACCGGGCCGCCGAAGCCACCCTGCAGGTCATCGAGGATCTTGGTGAAGTCGGCGTTCAGGGCCACCTTGTTGCTGGCGAACAGGAAGATCGCCGCGGCCAGCGCGGACAGGACCAGGAAGTGGATGATCCGGTCCACGGCGATGAGCCGCAGCACGTACTTGTCCCGCAGCGGGCGGCCGCGCAGCGGCACGATGACCTCGGAGCGCTCCGGCGGGAACCGGGTCGCGGGCTCGGCGGGCGGGGTCAGCGCGATCCACGAGTCGCAGCGCAGGCACCGGTACCAGCGCAGCCCACCGAACTCCCGCGCGAACAGGTCATCCTCGGGCCGCAGGTCAGCCGCGTCAGTGCCCAGTAGCTCGTGTCCGTGCAGCCCGCAGCCGATGAGCTCGTAGCGCAGCTTCGGGCGGTATCGCCGGGGCTGTTCCGCGCCCGGCGGGATGACCGGCTGCCCGGCCGCATCCCCAGTCGTCATTGCCGGAGGCTACCCCTTGCCCCACCGCCGTAACCGAGCCTCGAAGTAGTGGCCCTCGTCCAGGTCGGCGATGAGCCCTGGGTGGGTGGGCTCCCAGCCCAGCAGTTCCCGGGCCGGCGCGGTCGGCATGGTGATGTCCATGGTGACGAACGGGAAGCCCTTGAAGTGGTCCGCGGCCTGATCGGCGGGCACGCTCACCGCCGGCAGACCCAGGTGGCGGCCAATGGCCTCGGCGATCTCCCGCACCGGGATCCCTTCCTCGGCCGCGCCGAACACCTGTGCCCCGGCCGGGGCCTGCTCCAGGGCCAGCCGGAACAGCACCGCGAGGTCCAGGGTGTGGACCGCGGGCCAGTGATTGGTGCCCTCATCGACGTAGCCGGACTCACCGGTGTCGCGGGCGATGCCGATCATGGTCGGGATGAAGCCGATCCGGTCCTGGTCGCTGTGGGTCACCGGCGGGACCGCGACCAGGATGGCGCGCACCCCGCGCTCACCGAGGGCGACGATCTCGCGCGAGACGGCCGAGCGCGGGTTGGCGTTGATCACCGCGTCGCGCTCCGGATCACCGGTGGGCGCCAGCCCGACCCCGATCAGGGTCTTGCCCGTGCCGGCCAGAGCGTCGCCCAGGGCCCGGACGACGGCCAGGTCGGTGGCGGTCGCCGCCGGGAAGTCCCCGGCCATCATGGTGGCGTGATCGAAGGCCAGGTGGATGACGGCGTCGTGACCGGCCGTGGCCGCCCGCAGGCCGTCCGGGTCGCTGAGGTCACCGCGGTACACCTCGGCCCCCATGGCCAGCACGGCAGCGGCCGACGCATCGGACCGGGCCAGCCCGGTGACCTCGTGCCCGGCCTTGATCAGTTCGGGCACCACCGCTGAGCCGATGTGGCCGCTGGCGCCGGTGACGAGTACACGCATGAGCAACTCCCGAAGGCTGATGTGACTTGGTAACATCAATCTAGCACGGCTCATGTTACCAAGTCACATCATCTATCCTGTCCTTGTGGCGCGCTGGGAACCCAACACCAAGGAGCGGCTGATCCAGGCCGCCCTCGACCTGTTCACCGAGCAGGGCTACGACGCCACCACGGTCAACGAGATCGCCGAGCGGGCCGGCGTGACCAAGATGACGTTCTTCCGGCACTTCCCCGACAAGCGGGAGGTGCTGTTCGCGGCGGGCCAGGAGGTGCACAGCCAGATCCTGGCCGATGCCATCGCCGCCGCACCCGAGCAGGCCACCCCCCTGCAGGTCGTCGCGGCGGCCCTGGACGCGCTCAGCGCCACCTTCGGCGACGACCGCCGCGAGTTCGCGGCCCGCCTGCGCGTCGTCGTCGCCGGCCAACGCGAGCTGCGGGAACGGGCCGCTTCCAAGCACAACGGCCTGGTCGAGGCCACCACTGAGGCCCTGGCCAAGCGCGGCGTCCCGGAGCTGACCGCCAGCCTGGCCGCCGAGCTCGGCCTGCGCGCCTTCGACCGCGCCTTCGCCCAGTGGGCCGACCCGGCCAGCTCACAGCCGCTCACCGAGCTCACCCGCCGGTCGTTCGACGAACTCCGGGCCGCGACCGCCGCCCTCGACTAGGTTCGCCGGTCAGCCGCTGGGTCGCACCGCGCTGAGACGAAACCGCGCAGCCGTGCGAAAGCCTCGGCCGGGGCCTGCCGGAACACTCCGTGCCCCACGTCGGCCAAGACCTGGATCTCCACCGCCGCCTGCTGCACCGACGACGCCACGCGCTGGGCGGCGGCCGCCGGTGACATGGGGTCGTCTTCACCGGCCAGGATGAGGACCGGGCAGGTGACCTTGTCCAGCTCTTCGGCGGTCACCTTCAACGGGCCGCATCCGCCGCGGCCGAAGTGGGCCTGCACCGCGCGGTTCACCAGGGCCCGGCCCGCACGCGTGGCCGCGTCGCCGTCGGTTGCGCTCCCGTACAAGGGCATGGCATGCGCCTTCCAGGCCGTGAGTGCTTCGGGACTTCGGTCACCGCCCAGCAAACGCGCCGCCGCTTCCCGGGCCACCGGGCCGCACGCCGTCGAAAATCTCCAGCGTGAGTCAAGGACCAGCGCGGGCGAGGCGGGATGCCGTGCGGCGCATTCCACCGCGACGCGCCCGCCGCTGGAGGTGCCGACCAGCAGCGGGGATATCTCGAGGGCCTGGCAAAGCGGCCACGTCGTCGGCCCAGCGTGACCAGGTCCAGTCGGAAGGGTCGCCTCGGTCCGAGCGGCCTGACCCGCGCTGGTCGAGGTAGATCACTTGCGCGATGTCGGCCAGCGCGGAAAATTCTGGCTTGAAGAAACTGTGATCGGCGCCCGGCCCGCCGTGCAGCAGCACCAGCGTGGGCCGTTGCACCATCGCGTCGCCTTGTGCGGCCAGGTCACAGCCCTCGACGTCGAAGTACAGCCGGACTCCATCCACCGCGATTCGCACCGCACCATTATCGGGCCGGCCCGGCGGTATCCGGCTAGTGGACCGGTGGGGGAGTGCCCGCCGCGGTGGCCGCCAGCGAGGGGTCCCAGTCGCAGGCGGCGCACGCCTGCTGGAACGCGGCCCGGGTAAAGGCCACCGCGGTCCCGTGCGGGTCGCCGGCGGTGCGGACGTCATCCCAGGCGAGCACGAACTCGCCCAGGTTTCCGTCCCAGTGGGCGCCGGGTACGGACAGCGCCGCCCGGGAGAACCCCGCCACAGCCGGGTGCGCGTAGGCGTAGAACCCGGCCTGGTCGTGCCGGGGGTCGCCGGGCCACCAGCCGACCGCGACCTCCTGGGCGTCCATGGCGTTGCGCATGATGAAGTCCTGCGACGGCGGCTGCGCGGGCTGGCCCGAGAACAGGCTCACGGCCAGGTCGAACGATCCCCACCAGGCGTTCACCGGCGTGGACCGGCCCCGGAACGGCGCCCGGTACTCGGCCAGCACCAGCGCGACCTGGGTGACCACCGTGAAGTAGTCGGCGACCTGGGCCACGTCGTAGCTGGCGTGCTCGTGGTCCTCATCCAGCGGCGTCGTCCACGGCACCTCCTGCGGCGTGGGGTCGAAGTCCACCTCGCCGCCCAGTCCGCGCACCGCGGCCAGCACGCCCCGGGTCACCTCACCCACCGGGCGGTGGGGGGTGAGCGGCACCCGCTCGGCCCGGCCGTCGCTGTGCTCGATCACCGCCTCGTGCCGGTGCAGGTCGAGCGCGACGGTCAGCGCCCCGGACCCGTTGGGGGCGGGCAGCGGCAGCGTCTCCCAGCCGCGCGTGGTCAGCCGCAGCGCCGCGTGCTGCAACTGCGGTTCGGGCGGGGCCAGCTTGGCCGCCAGCTTGCCGAGCACCTGGGTGTGCGCGTGCAGGGTGTCGCAGGTGGCGTGCCACTGCGAGTAGTTCAGCTCGGGCCAGGGCAGGGACATGACCGGCAAGCTACCAGCCTTCCGGTTTGCGGTACGCACCCGCCTCATCGGGCAGCTGGTGCTGCTTCAGGTCGGCCGCCGACAGCCGCATCCACCAGTGCCGCCCGGCGCCGAAGTCCGGCTCCCCGTGCAGGTCACCGGCCAGGTAGCCGCGGGACGGGTTGACGATCGCGACCGGGAGGTGCCGCCGCGCCTCGCGGACCGGCAACCGCAGATCACTGTCGTTCGATATGACCATGGCCGCGTCGACCTGGTGACCCAGCACGTCGAGGAGCAGGTGCGTGGCCAGGTTGACGTCGGTGGCCTTCTCCTCCCGGTGCGCGTAGGAGACCATGAACACCGCCTCGGTCACGTGCTCGCCGTGCCCGTCCTGGACCATGACCGGCCACTGCGGGCCCACCACCTGCGGCCGGCCCTGCTCGTCCCGGGTGGCCAGCGGCGCCGTCCGCACGTGCGACACGTAGGTCCCGTATTCGATCAGGTCGACGCTGTGCGCCGCCTCCAGCGCGTGCAGGTAGGTCTCCTGATCCCGCGCGCCCGGCGGATTGGACGCCGCGTCGATCCGGGCCGTGCAGTACACCACCCGGTTCACCTGCGCGTCCGGCCAGTTCCGGTGCTGGCTGACCAGGCTGGTGGCCAGGGCCCGCAGGTCCAGCCAGCGCCACCCCGGGCTGCCCCGCCCGCAGATCCCCCGCGCCCCGTAATAAAGATTGAACCCGTCGACATAAACCCCGATGCGCACGGGGGCAACGTAACACCGGCCGTAACAGAACGTCCCGGCCGGCCTGTGGTGGGGCCGGCCGGGACGCCGGGATTACCTGTTCAGCTGGTACTGCTGATTACCGCACGTCGTACCGGTCGAGGTTGGTGACCTTGGTCCACGCCGCCACGAAGTCGGTGACGAACTTCTCCTTGGCGTCGTCGGTCGCGTAGACCTCAGCCACGGCCCGCAGCTCCGAGTTGGAACCGAACACCAGGTCCACCCGGCTGCCGGTCCACTTGACGGCGCCGTCGGGGCCGCGGCCCTCGAAGGTGGCGCCCTCGTCGGAGGTCGGCGTCCAGGTGGTGTCGAAGTCGAGCAGGTTGACGAAGAAGTCGTTCGTCAGCTGCCCGGGCCGGTCGGTGAACACGCCGAGGTTGGACCCGTCGTAGTTCGCGCCCAGCACCCGCAGGCCGCCGACCAGGACCGTGGTCTCCGGTGCGGTCAGGGTGAGCAGGTTGGCCCGGTCGATGAGCTGGTACTCGGCCGGGAGCCGCAGGCCCTTGCCCAGGTAGTTGCGGAACCCGTCCGCCTTCGGCTCCAGGTAGCTGAACGACTCGGCGTCGGTCTGCTCGGCGCTGGCGTCGGTGCGGCCCGGGGTGAACGGGACCTCGACGGTCACCCCAGCGTCGGCGGCCGCCTTCTCCACGCCGGCGTTGCCGGCCAGGATGATCAGGTCGGCCAGGGAGACCTTCTTCCCGCCCGCGGCGCTGCTGTTGAACGACTGCTGGATGCCCTCCAGGGTGCGCAGCACTCCGGCCAGGTGGTCAGGGTTGTTGACCTCCCAGCCGTTCTGCGGCTCGAGCCGGATCCGCGCACCGTTGGCGCCGCCGCGCTTGTCGCTGCCGCGGAACGTCGAAGCCGACGCCCACCCGACCGCCACCAGCTGCGAGACCTGCAGGCCGGAGGCGAGGATCTCCCGCTTGAGGCCGGCCACGTCGTTCGCGTCGACCAGCTCATGGTCCACGGCCGGCACCGGGTCCTGCCAGATCAGCTCCTCGGCCGGGACCTCGGGGCCGAGGTAGCGGGCCCGCGGGCCCATGTCGCGGTGGGTCAGCTTGTACCAGGCCCGGGCGAACGCGTCGGTGAACGCCTCCTGGTCGTCCTTGAAACGCCGCGAGATCGGCTCGTAGATCGGGTCGTAGCGCAGCGACAGGTCGGTGGTCAGCATGCGCGGCTCGCGCTGGCCGTCACCGAACGCGTCCGGCACCAGGCCGGCGCCGCCGTTGTCCTTGGGCCGCCACTGCTTGGCGCCGGCCGGGGACAGGAACTGCTCCCACTCGTAGCCGAACAGGATGTGGAAGAACTCGTTGTCCCACCGGGTCGGGTGATAGGTCCAGGTGACCTCGATCCCGCTGGTGATGGTGTCCGCGCCCTTGCCGGTGCCGTAGGTGGACTTCCAGCCGAAACCCTGATCTTCGAGCGGGGCGGCCTCGGGGTCGGGGCCGACGTTCTCGGCCGGGCCCGCGCCATGGGTCTTGCCGAAGGTGTGGCCGCCGGCGATCAGGGCCACGGTCTCCTCGTCGTTCATGGCCATCCGGCCGAACGTCTCCCGGATGTGCCGGGCCGCCGCCAGGAAGTCGCCGCTGGCTTCGGGGCCCTCCGGGTTGACGTAGATGAGGCCCATGGTGTCGGCGCCGAGCGGCTCCTCGAACCGGTCGTCGGCGCTCCAGCGCTCGGTGCCGAGCCACTCGGTCTCCGAACCCCAGTACACGTCGGCATCCGGCTCGTAGACGTCAACCCGCCCGCCGGCGAAGCCGAACGTCGGGAAGCCACCCGACTCCAGGGCCACGTTCCCCGCCAGCACGATCAGGTCGGCCCAGGACAGCTTCTTGCCGTACTTCTTCTTGACCGGCCACAGCAGCCGCCGGGACTTGTCCAGGCTCACGTTGTCCGGCCAGCTGTTCAGCGGCGCGAACCGCTGCTGACCCGAGCCGGCCCCGCCCCGGCCGTCGCCCAGCCGGTAGGTGCCCGCCGCGTGCCAGGCCATCCGGATGAACAGGCCCGCGTAGCTGCCGAAGTCGGCCGGCCACCAGTCCTTGGAGTCGGTCAGCACGGCCGCGATGTCGGCCTTCACGGCGGCCAGGTCGAGCGTGTTGAACTCGGCGCGGTAGTCCAGCTCACCGTGGTACGGGTCGGTCCCGGGCGCGTTCTTGTTGAGGATCTTCAGGTTGAGGCGGTTCGGCCACCACTCCCGGTTGGGGTCGCCCTGGGTCGGGTCGACGCGGCCGTGGACGACCGGGCATCCCTCTGCGCTTGCACCCGCGGTTTCCTCAGCAACCTCAGGGGTTTCACCGTCGGCGATGATCGGATCGTGGTTCTCGGACATGCAAATCCTTCCTGGCGTTTTCAAACCTTCTCAGGAACTGCGGGCGGTCGAGCAGTCGGGGCACAGGCCCCAGAAGATGACCTGGGCCTCGTCGATCGAGAACCCCTGGTCGTCAGCAGCGGTCAGGCAGGGCGGCTCACCCACCACGCAGTCCACGTCGACGACGGTGCCGCAGGACCGGCACACGATGTGATGGTGGTTGTCGCCGACGCGGCCTTCGAACCGGGCCGGGTGCCCGGCCGGTTCGATGCGGGCGATCAGGCCCGCCGCGGTGAGCGCGTGCAAGGCCTCGTACACGGCCTGCACCGAGATGGAACCCAGGCGGTCGCGTACCCGGTTGGCGATCGCGTCGACGTCGAGGTGGTCCCCGGCGCGGACGGTTTCCAGCAGGGCGATCCGGGCCGCGGTCACCCGCAGTCCGGCCTGGCGCAACTCGTCGGCCGGAACGGGCGTCTGGGGGACAGGCACGTCGCTAACCTATCCAGATAAACGTGAACGGTTCAAGAGAACGAATCATGCAAGATCGTCTCAAAATGATCCGGTCTGGGTGAAATCCCAGGTCAGCGCGCTGAAGTCGCCTGCTGAACGGCGGCGGTGATGCTGTCGCCGTCCGGGTCGACCTCGGTGCCGTTCACCCGGACGGTCGGGGTGCCGGGCACGCTGGCGTCGACCGCGCGGGCGGTCACGAAGTCCGGCCAGTCCAGGTAGCGCCCCTGGCCCGTGCACGAGGTGAAGGCGGACGGGTCCAGCCCGGCCGCCTGGGCCACCCCGGCGATCTCGGCGTCGCTCAGCCCGGGGCCACCCTCCTCGGGCTGCTGCACAAACATCTGGTGCGTGAACTCGACGAACCGGCCCAGGTCCGATGCGCACCCGGCCGCCGCCGACGCCCGGGTCGAGTACCGGGTGGTCGACGCCTCGTCGAGGAAGTTCATCGGGTGGTACACCAGGGTGGCCTGGTGGTTCCCGGCCAGCGCCGCCAGCGCATCGGCCGCGTTCAGCTCGAACCGCTGGCAGAACGGGCACAGGAAGTCGATGTACATGTCGACCCGGACCGGCCCGTCGCCCACGGCGATCCCGTCGCCTTCGGGGGTGGCCCCGGCGGGCAGCTGATCCGGCTTCTTCGGCTCACTCATGACCCCAACCTAGCCAGCCCGTCAGGTGCGAGCTCAGCCGCCCCAGACACTCGAACATAATATTGAATGTCGAGTGGTTCGGCTGCTACTGTTCGTGCTTGTGGACGATTGCCAAGGGGGAACGATGCTGAGCACTCGGCAAGAGCAGGTGCTTGAGTTTGTCCGTGCGGGAGTGGCCCGCCACGGCTACCCGCCGTCGATCCGCGAAATCGGGGATGCGGTCGGCCTGCGCAGCACGTCCAGCGTGGCCTACCAGCTCAAGGTGCTGCAGGAGAAGGGCTACCTGCAGCGCGATCGCGGCCGCCCGCGGACCATGGAGCTGCTGCCGTCCGAGCCGCCCGCCGACCTGGACGCGCCCCCGAGAACGTCCGGCCCCGCGGTGCCCTCGTTCGACATCCCGTCCCAGGAGCCGGCCTACGTGCCCTGGGTCGGGCACATCGCGGCCGGTGTCCCGATCCTGGCCAAGCAGTCGATCGAGGACACCTTCCCGCTGCCCAAGCAGCTGGTCGGCGAGGGTGAGCACCTGATCCTCCAGGTCCGCGGGGATTCCATGATCGACGCCGCCATCACCGACGGGGACTGGGTCGTGGTCCGCTGTCAGCAGGACGCCGACAACGGCGACATCGTGGCGGCCACGTTCGAAGGCCAGAGCCGGGAAGAGGACGAGGCCACGGTCAAGACGTTCAAGCGGGTCGACGGCCACGTCTGGCTCATCCCGCACAACCCGCGCTACACCCCGATTCCCGGCGATGACGCCAAGATCATCGGCAAGGTCGTCTCCGTCCTCCGCCGCATCTGAGCCTGCCGGGAAGGCCATCGGCAAAACATTTGCCAAAAGACAATCGCGGGCGGATGAAATTAACCGCCGCGCGTATCAGTGCCGGCCGACGACGGCCCAGACGACTTTCTGGATGTTCTTGCGCTGACCATCGTCTTCGTCGGCCGGGAAGTAGTAGCCCCATTGCCGGCTGACCGTTTCCACCAGCAACAGGCCCCGGCCGCCTTCGACGTCGTGCTCGCTCTCGGCGGCGCGCGGGGAACCCGGGCTGCTGTCGCCGACCTCGATCATGATCTCCTGACCGTTTGAGGTCAGCCACAGCCAGACCACCGGCAGGCCGGGGCTCTCGTGCTCGTAGCCCGGCAGCTGGCTGCTCAGGCCGGCCGAAGCCTGCACCGCGTTGGTGACCAGCTCAGATACGATCAGCTCGACCGGCTCATCGAGGTCCGACAGCTGCCACTCCCAGAGCACGTGCCGCGCGTGCAGGCGCGCGCACGGGACGGCGCCCCGCAAGGCACCGAGCTCCAGGTGTGTCCGAAGTGCCCACGTGCTCGTCATCGGCCGCTGCTGCGGACGGTGATGGAACGGGGGACTGGCGGCAGCCATCTCGCTCATCACCTCGAAGTTTGCCCGATGGAGTCGAGCTGAAGCGCTCAATCATGCATTTTCGTAGGATGCGAAAAGGCGTACTGCTCATCTGCAGTTTGCGAAATGCAATTGCAAGGTACCAATCGGCCCGATGCCCAGCGAATCGGACGTAACTGGTCAAAATTTCCAACGGTGGTGCTCGCAGCCCATTGACTTGGAGCCCACTCGAAGTTCTAGCCTGACCTACCATGGCCATGCGTTACCGCGTCCTCGGGGGCACCGGGATCCGGGTCAGCCCCTACTGCCTGGGCACCATGATGTTCGGCAGCATCGGCAACTCCGACCGGGCCGACAGCATCCGCATCATCCACGCCGCGCTCGACCAGGGGATCAACTTCGTCGACACCGCCGACATGTACTCGGAGGGGGAGTCCGAGGAGATCGTCGGCCAGGCTCTGACCGGCCGCCGGGACGACATCGTGCTGGCCACCAAGGTCCACTTCCCCATGGGGGACGACCCGAACTCTGGCGGTAACTCGCGCCGCTGGATCACGCGGGCGGTGGACGACAGCCTGCGGCGGCTGCGCACCGACTGGATCGACCTGTACCAGGTGCACCGGCCGGACGAGACGACCGACATCGAAGAGACCCTGTCCGCCCTGACCGACCTGCAGCGGGCCGGGAAGATCCGGGCCTTCGGCACGTCCACGTTCCCGGCCGAGCAGATCGCCGAGGCCCAGTACGTGGCGCAGCGTCGCGGCCTGGCCCGGTTCCGGACCGAGCAGCCGCCCTACTCGCTACTGGCCCGCGGCATCGAGGCGGCTGTGCTGCCCACCTGCCAGCGGCACGGCATGGGCGTGCTGACCTGGAGCCCGCTGGGCTGGGGCTTCCTCACCGGCCGGTACCGCAAGGGCCAGGACATCGATCTGGCCCAAGGCCGGGCCGCCCTCAACCCGGGCCGGTTCGACCCGTCCCTGCCGGTCACCGCGGCCAAGCTCGACGTCGTCGAGGAGCTGACCAAACTCGCCGCCGACCTGGGCTCCTGGGAGAACCCGGCCCTGACCGACCTCACCCGCCGCCGCCGCCCGCGGGCCGCCCGGGCGGCCCGGGACTGACCGTGCTGCCGGGCCCGCGACCGGACCGCCGGGCCCGGCGGCGGCGGGCTACGAATCGGATTGTCCCGGTGATACCGAGGACGATCACGGCCAGCAGCCCGGCCAGGGCCAGCAGCAGCCACGCCTGATAGGCAGCTGTCCGGTGGTCAGGTGGAGCCAAGCCGTTTTGCACGAACGTGCGCGGGGTCCGCAACATCCTGGTCGGCAACCCGCTCCCGACGCTCACTACTCGGCCGATGATGCCGCTGGTGGGGACCGGGCCCCAGTAGCGCGAGTCCAGGGAGACGTCGCGGTAGTCGCCCATGACCCACATCTGTCCCCGGCCCAGGGTGGCGGAGAACCGCTTCGGCGGGATCGAGATCGGGCTGTAGACGTAGGTCTCGTTCAGCGGCTTGCCGTTGACTGTTACATTGCCGGGGAAGCTGCAGCACGCCACGTGGTCGCCGGGCAGCGCGATCACCCGTTTCACGTAGGTGCCAGCCCCGCCCGGCCGAGTAAAGACGACCACGTCACCCCGGCGGACCTGGGGGCCCGGAGCCACCAGCAGGTGGCTCCCCATGTCGATGGTGGGTTTCATACCCTCACCGGGATCGGTATAGGTGCGGACCGAACCGGCCGCCATCCTCACTCCGGTGCCGACCACCACTACCGCCAGTGCGAACAGCACCCAGAACACGATCCGTCCCGGGCGCCGCCGGGGCCTGCCCGGCGGCT
Organism: uncultured Actinomycetes bacterium; assembly: GCA_963828445.1. Taxonomy (GTDB): domain Bacteria; phylum Actinomycetota; class Actinomycetes; order Streptosporangiales; family Streptosporangiaceae; genus Bog-532. Next base: position 879,632 of record CAWHFP010000001.1, on the reverse strand, counting down.
CCCAGTCCATGACCTGCCCTTTCTCTGCCCCGTTCATGACCTGGTCACGCGTCAGGTGCCGGTGGTCGGGTGGCAGGCGTTGTCGTTCGCAGGCGGAGCCGACTGGCTGTACGGGTTGACCGGGGGGCCGGAAGGCTTGACCTTACTGGCCGGGCCGTTGGGGAACTGGGGGTGAATGAAGCCGTCGTTGACATCGCAGCGTGCGCCCGCTGTCCCGCCCTCGTTCCACTGAATCAGGAACGCTTCCAGTGCGCCGCCCGGATCGTCCCAGGTGGCGAACTCAACGTTGCCGTAGTTGCGGTCGACGATCCGCATCCAGTCGGTGGGCCGGCCAGGCGGCTCGACCGGGTAGGCGAAGACGTAGTCGAGGTGGATGCGGAGCACCTCGTGGCTGTTGACCTGCCCGATTCCCGCGCCCATGGTCCCGTGGACCTTGATCACCGAGCCGATCAGCTTGGTGGACCCCGGTGCGAACGAGGCGACCCAGCCGCGGGTGCTCCGCTGATACCCATCGCTGTCCAGGCCGGTCTGGTCCAGCCGCTGCACGAAATACGCCCGCTGGGCGCTGGTCAGCAGGTTGGCGAAGGCGGTGGGGCTGCCGCCCTTGAGTGTGGCCGGATCGAGGTTGGAAGCGATCAGCAGCTTCCGCACGCTGGCGTAGGCGGACCGCACCTCGGCGGCGGAGTACGGCCCGTGCGCCACCGCCGCCGGGATCGTGATCCCGGCGGCGCCGTTCGCATAGTGATCAGCCGGTGAGCCCACGAACGGATCGGCGGGCGGACCGGCGGCCCGGGCGGGCGGCGAAACCGCCGGGGGCGAGGGCACGGCGCCATGCGTTACCGGCCTGGTGTCATTGGCCGCGTTGTCGGTCCCGCCGCTCAGCTTCAGGTAAGCGCCGCCACCGATCAGTACCACCAGCACGACCGCGATCAGCCACCGGCGCCACGGGCGGCCCCGTTTCCGCCGCGGCTCCGGAGGTAAGCTCGGCCCGCTCGACGGCCGCTGCCCGGCCCGCCCCGGCTGGGGGGTCCCCCCGGACCCGCCCTGGCCTTGCTGGGTCTGTACTTCCGCGTTGATTTCCCGTAGCCGACGCTCGATCGCGTCGTCGCGATCCCCGTTCACGCCCCGAACCTAACAGGACACTCAAGGTCAAATCGCGCACAGTTCGGTCACGATTTGGCCTACGGGCATCGGATCAGGATCGAGGCCTTACTCCTCGAACCGGCCGTCCAGGTAGCGGGCCAGGAAACGTTCGGCGGCGGCGTAGAACTTCAGCCGGTTCTCCGGCTTGGCGAAGCCATGGCCCTCGTCCGGGAACAGCAGGTACTCGTAGTCGATGCCGGCGTCCTTGAGCGCGGCCACGATCTGCTCGGACTCGGCCTGCTTGACCCGCGGGTCGTTGGCGCCCTGGGCGATCAGCAGCGGGATGCGGATGTCGCGGGCCCGGGACAGCGGCGACCGCGACCACAGGAACTCGGCGTCGGTCTCGGGGTTGCCGACCCGCTTGTAGAGCTGGGCGATCATCGGCGCCCAGTAGGGCGGGATCGTCTCCAGCAGGGTCTTGAGGTTGGACGGGCCGACGATGTCCACCGCGCAGCAGAACACGTCCGGGGTGAACGCCGCCCCGACCAGGGCCGCGTACCCGCCGTAGGAGCCGCCGTAGATCGCGACCTTGTCCCGGTCGGCCCAGCCCTGGCCGACGATGTAGTCGACCGCGTCGATCAGGTCGTCGTGCATCTTGGCGCCCCACTCACGGTCGCCGGCGTTGACGAAGTCCTTGCCGTAGCCGGTGGAACCGCGGTAGTTGACCTGGACGCACAGGTAGCCGCGGTTGGCCAGCCACTGAGCCTCGGGGTCCCAGCCCCACTCGTCCCGGACCTGCGGGCCGCCGTGCACGTCGACCACCGCGGGCAGGTTCGCCCGGTCGGCACCGGGCGGGAACGTGGCGTAGGCGTGGATGGTCAGGCCGTCCCGCGAGGTGAAGCTGAACGGCTCCATCGCCGCCAGCTGGTACCGGTTCAGCTCCGGGCGGGCGTCGAACAGGAACCGCCCGGAGTGGGTGCCCGGGTCGTAGACGTAGTAGGACACCGGCCCGGCGTCGTTGGAGAACGTGACCAGCCAGGACGAGGTGGCGAACTCCCGGCCGCCGATCGACGGGTCGCCCGGGTGCAGGGCCCGCACCGCCTCGAGGTCGGACTCGATGGCCGGGTCCAGCACGATGAACTCTTCCCGGTCCTTCTCGATCAGCACGATCTGCGGCTCGCGGGTGTCCGGGTGCAGCACCACGCCGTCCACGTCGGCTTCGGCGTCTTCGGCCAGCACCTCGATGTTCCCGGTGGCCACGTCGACCCGGAGCAGCCGGGCCGTGTTGGCGTCGAGCGGGGTGATGACCAGCAGGCTCTGGCCGTCCTGGCTGAACGACACCACGCCACTGGTGGTGGCGTCGTCGGCCGGGAACGACATCAACTGCCGCCAGTCGGCTCCGGGCGTGTCGCGGACCATCAGGTTCATGCCGCCGTCCGGCAGCGGGGCGTAGGCCGCCCGGACCACCAGGTCCTCGTCGGCCTCCCAGCCCGCGAACCCGGGGTTCTTCTCGACCAGGGTCAGGTCGCCGCTGAGCAGGTCGAGCCGGTACACGTCGTGCAGCTGCGGGTTGTCGCGGTTCAGGCCGACCAGGATCTCGGTCGGGAACTTCTTGTTCGAGGCCAGCGGCTGGACCTGGACGTCCTTGAACGGGGTCAGGTCCCGGCGCAGCATGGTCTCCAGGTTGACGTCGTGCAGCCGCCAGTTCTCATCCCCGCCGGTGTCCTGGAGGTAGAGCAGGTGCCGGGCGTCGTGGGCCCAGAAGAACATGCGGATGCCGCGGTCCTGGTCGTCGGTCACGACCTGGGCCGCCGCCCAGTCCACCGTGTCGTCCTGGCCCGGGTTGGCCCGCAGCGGAGCGACCCAGACGTTCAGGACCCCGTCGTGCGGGGCGATCCAGGCCAGCCGGGTGCCGTCCGGAGAGAGTCGCGGGGAGGTTCGCTCCGGGTTGCCGAACAGGACGGTACGGGGGATGAGGTCGGTCATGCTCTTTGCCTACCACACCGGGACTAGCGTCCCTTTCCTCGTACCGCCCATTTCGCGCTCAGCCGAGACCGGTTACCCCTGGCCGATGGCGAAGATGTGCATCGCGGCCACCCCGTCCGCACTGTCGCCGACGTAGGGCAGCGTCACCGAGGCCACGGTCTTGCCCGCGGTCAGCGGCAGGCTCATCTCGTAGACCGAGATCGTCAGCGTCTGCGAGGTGCCGGTGTCGGAGTTGCGGTACGGGATCGAGGCCACCGTGTTCTCGCCCTGGGCCGCGGTGCCTGCCCAGTCGCTGAACGACAGCGTGCTGGTGCTGGTCGTCCCGTCGGTGTAGGTCACGGTGACCGGGCCGGAGGTGGCCCCGTCGGTCGACGTGCCCAGGAACCCGATCGTGGTCGCCCCGGACTTGCCGGGGAGCAGGATGGTCTGCCCGGCGGCCAGCACGTTGTCCGGCTGGCAGGTGGCCGGCCAGGTGAAGCTGACCCCGCCCGAGGTCACGGTGCCGCCCGCGGTCACCCCGGCCTTGGCCAGGGCGTCGGCCGAGAAGCTGTACCCGTCGCCGTCCAGGTCAGCGCAGGACTGGCTGGCGTCCGAGCTGATCCCGGTGTTGCCGTAGTAGTCGCTCATCGAGCTGGTCGGGGTGATCTCCAGGACCCCGGTGTCGGACCGGGCCCCGCTGTCGGTCACCACCGCCACCGTGGCCGCCGACCCGGCCCAGACGTGCGCCGGCCCGCTCGCGGCCGGCACGGTGAACGTGATCGAGGTGTCGCTCCAGGAGTCGATGGTCTCGCCCGCGTTCCCGGCGCCGCCCCAGTTCGAACCCAGATCGCCGAAGGCCACATATCCGCGTCCCTGGCTGGACCCGAAGCCCGATCCGGTGATGGTCACCGTCTGCCCGGCCGACGCCGGGCTGGGAGAGACCGCGGTCAGGACGGGCCCGGCCATGGCGGTGGTGGACGTGCCGATGGCGAAGACGTGCAGCTGACCCTGGTCCACCTGGCTGGGCAGGGTCACGCTGACCAGGGTCTTGCCCGGGTTCACGGGCAGGTTGGCCTCGAACACGTAGGTCGCGGCCGGGAACGAGCTGGAACACGTCTGGCAGTTCCGGTAGGTCATGCTGGCCGCGGTGGTGTTACCGAACGAGGCCGGCTGGCTGCCGCCGTTCAGCGTCCAGTCCGACAGCCCCAGCCAGTACCGGGCCGTGCTGCCGTCGGAGTAGGCCAAGGTGGCGATGCCCTGGCTCGGGCCACTGGTCGAGGAGCCCAGGAAACCCACCGTCTGGGTCCCCGCGGCCGCGGTCACGGCCACGGTCTGCCCGTCGGCGATCGCGTTGTCCGGGTTGCCCGCGGCCGGCAGCGGCCAGGTGAACGACACCCCGCCCGCGCTGACCGTGCCGCCGGGGGTGAACCCGGCCGCGGCCAGGGCCTGCTGGGAGTAGCTGTACCCGTCGTTGTCGAAGTTGGCCGCGGCCATGTCGGTGTCGCTGCTGATGCCGTCGTTGTTGAACGCCGACAGCAGGCTGCCCGGCTTGGCCACCAGTACGGTCAGCGACAGCGACGGCAGCTTGGTGCCGTGGTCGCTCAGGCTGACCGGCACCGTGTAGAACGTCTGCGGGGTGTCCGCGGCCGCCTTGACCGTCAGGGTGAGCGTGCCCTTGCCGTCGGCCGGGACCCGGATCGTGCCGGACCCGGGGGTGGCGGTGATGCCGGACGGCGGGCTGGCCGTGGCCCGGACGGCCTGGCCGCCGCCGGTTACGTCCTGGGCCCCGACCTTGACCGTGGCCGAGCCGCCCGGCGGCACGGTGATCTCCGGGCTGGACAGGTAGCCGATGGCCGGGGCCTCCCCGGTGCCGTAGGACGGCGGCGCGTCCTGCGCCGCCGCGCCCCAGTGGGTGTCCGGCTGGCCGGACAGCGTGTAGTCCAGGGTCGTCACCGGCGAACGGAGCAGTTGGCTGGCCGACAGCCAGGTCTGCTGGCTGGGCCGGCCGTTGACGGTCAGCTTGCTGACGTACGGGGTGCTGGCCGACGCCGCGGGCGCGTTGATGACCAGCTTGTGGCCGCCACTGAGCTGCACGGCCGCGTACGGGAAGAGCGGGCTGCCCAGGGTCAGCACCGGCGACCCCGGGGTCTGCGGGTACAGGCCGAGCGCGGCCCACACGTACCAGGAGCTCATCGCGCCCAGGTCGTCGTTGCCCGGCTCACCGCCCGGCGTGTTCGAGTAGAGCGTGTTGATGATGTCGCGCACGGTCTGCTGCGTCTTGTACGGCGCGCCCGCGTAGTCGTAGACCCACGGGTTGTTCAGGTCGGTCTCGTTCCCGGCCCAGTAGTACGGGGCGTTCGGCCCCGCGTTGAGCTGGGTGAAGTACGTGTTCAGCCGGGACACCACCGCGGCGTTGCCGCCCATCGCGTTGAACAGGCCGCGCAGGTTCTGCGGCACCGCGAAGTTGTACTGGGCCGCGTCGCCCTCCTGGTAGCCGGACTGGCCGAAGCTGCTCTGGCCCACGGTCAGCGGGTCGCCGACCGGGTAGTTGCCGCTGGCGTCGCGCGGCTGCAGGTAACTGGTCAGCGGGTTGAACTGGTTCTGCCAGTTCTGGGCCCGCTTCATGAACTGCGCGTAGTCCGGCCGGTTGCCGAGCGCCCCGGCGAACTGGGCGATGGCGAAGTCCGCGGCCGCGTACTCGGTGGTCTCCGAGGTCCCGTTGTCCACCGGCGAGATCGAGGTCGCGGTGGTGTTGGGCACGTACCCCAGCTGCTCGTAGGCGGCCAGGTTCGGGCGCTCCTCGTACCAGCCCTGGCCGAGCTGGCTGGCCGTGGGCACCTGGGTGGCGCCCTTGATCATCGCCTGCAGGGCGGCCTTGGTGTCGAAGTTCTTCACCCCCAGGCTCAGCGCCTCGGCCAGGATCGGGTCGGCGGCGTCGCCGTTCATCACGCCGGTGTAGTCGTCGGCCAGCGGCCATTTGCCCAGCCAGCCGCCTTGCGTGCCCTCGTCGACCAGCGATTGCATGGCGTCCCCGGTCAGCGCGGGGTCGGCCAGCGCCATCAACGGCACCTCGGACCGGTAGATGTCCCAGCCGGAGAAGTTGGCGTACTCGCCGCCCTGCCCCTTGGCCACGTGGTGCACGGTGTCGTCGAACCCCATGTACTGGCCGTTGGCGTCGCTGAACAAGCTGGGGTCGGTGAACGCGTGGTACAGCGCGGTGTAGAAGGTCTGCTGCTGGGCGCTGGTGCCCCCGCCGATCTGGAACTTCGACAGCAACCGCTGCCACTGGTCGTAGGTCTTGGCTCGCAGGGTCTGCAGGTCCCAGCCGGGGTTGTCGGCGGACAGGTTCGCTTCGGCGTTGGCCTCGCTCACGTAGCTGATCGAGACCTGCGCCTTGACCACCGGGTTGGCCGTGGTGTCGAAGGTGACCCAGGCCCCGGTGGCGGGCCCGCTGGTGTTGGGCTGCTGCAGCCGGGACTGCGGGCCCTTGCGTTCCACCGGGCCGGGGCCGGTCGCGCGGGCCGGGTGCTCGGTCGCGTTCGAGCCCGCCGCGGGCAGCGTCTTCGGTGCTGATGTTGCGTTGGTGCCCTTGGCCGAGGTGGCCGCGGTCGGCAGCTTGGGTGTCTTGATCGGGCCGTTGGTCTGGGCGTGGTCGCGGCCGGCGTTCACGCCGCTGGGCGTCCAGGTGCCGGACGAGGTGAAGTTCTGGTCGAACTTGGCCGCGAAGTACACCGTGTAGTTGCCGGGTGTGCCGCAGAAGTGCCCGGACGTCGCCGAGCCGGTGACCTCGTTGTTCCCGACCACTTGCACGCTGGCGGCGTCGTTGCCGTTGGCGCTGTCACCCGCCTTGAACAGCAGGTTGGCCTGGGTGGTGGCCGGGTAGGTGAACACCCCGAGGCCGGCCCGGTCGTTGACGCTGACCTGGGTGTTGATGGCCGGCGTGCCCAGCTCAGCCTCGTAGTACCCGGGGGCCGCCTGCTCCTGGTTGTGGCTGAAACTTTCTGTGCTGCTTTGCGGATCACTGCCCACGGCGCCGACGGTGGGCAGGATCGGCACGTCGCCGAAGGCGGCACAGCCCGGCCCGCTGATATGGGTCAGGCTGAGGCCGAGGGTGGAGTCGTCGTCGTAGTTGTAGCCGCCCCCGTCCGGCCGGGACGGGGTGTCCGGGCTCCACTGCAGCATCCCGAACGGCGTGACCGCGCCCGGGAACGTGTCCACCTGCCCGACCACGGCTCCGCCCGCGCCCGTGCCGATCAGCGGGTTGACCAGACTGGCCGGATCCTTCACGGCCGTCACCGCGCTGGCCGTCACTGGATTGGCCGCCGGGCCCCCGGCCGGGCCGGGGCCGCCGACGCGGCCGGCCCCAGGGCCAGGCCCAGCACGGCGCTCGCGCCCGCCGCGGTGATGGCCAGCAGTCGTGTGGTCCAGCCTCTGGTCGACCAAGACATGGTGGTCCCCTTCGCGGCGAGCGTCAGCCGACAACGTTGTCTGAAACAGTGCTAATCCTGTTGACCTGACCCCGTCAAGGGTTTGAAGCTGTTTACTTGAGTTACTTTGCCGAAGGAGCCCGCCCGTGTCAGTCAGGTCTCGCCGGTCCCTCAAGCTGGCCGTGGTCACGATCGCCGCGGCCGCCACGCTGACCTCGCTGGGCGCGTGCGGCGCTTCGCCGGGCTCCGGCGGCGGCTCCGCGAAGCAGCCCGAGGTCACGCTGACCGTCGGCGTGGTCCCGGTGGCCGACATTGCCCCGCTCTACCTGGGCATCCAGCAGCACTTCTTTGCCAGCCGCGGCCTGAAGATCGTGCCCAAGCAGGTCCAGCAGGGTTCGCTGATCATCAACCAGGTCATCTCCGGCGCCCTGGATATCGGCTTTTCCAACAACGTGTCGCTGATCGCCGCGGTCTCGCACGGGCTGCCGCTGCACATCGTGGCCGCGGGCAATCAGGCCGGGCCCGGCCTGTACTCGGCGATCTTCGTGCGGGCCGGCAGCCCGATCAGGACGCCGCAGGACCTGGCCGGCAAGCACATCGCGGTCAACGCGGTGGCCAACGTCGGCCCGCTGGTGGTCAACGCCGCCCTGCAGAAGGAGGGCGTCGACGTCGGCAAGATCTCCTACGTCGCCGTCCCGTTCCCGAACATGGCCAACGCACTGGTCAAGGGCCAGGTCGACGCGGTCTGGGCGGTCGAGCCGTTCTCCGGCGCGATCAGCGCCCAGCCCGGCACCCGCCGCATCATGGAGCCCTACACGCTGTTGCCGAAGAACTTCCCGGTCGCCTCGTACTTCGTCAGCTCCCGCTACCTGAGCCAGCACCGGAGCGTGGTCAGGAGCTTCACCGCGGCCATGAACGAGTCCCTCCGCTACGCGCAGAGCCACCCGGCTCAGGTCCGCCAGCTCCTGCCCACCTTCCTCAAGATCCCGCCCACGGTCGCGGCCAAGGTCGTGCTGCCGCAATGGGACCCGAACGTCGAGTCCGCCCAGCTGGCCACCACCGCCCAGCTGGCCCGGCGCTACGGCTACATCTCCACCGTCCCCGACATCACCCAGCTGACCGGCGGCTGAGCCCGGCCGGATGAAACCTGGCCTGGTTCAGCTCGACGGCGGGCCGGGCTGGCCGGGCACGGGCACCATCGGGTTCCCGGTCACCGGCCAGCCGTCCACCCAGATGAGCGGGCGGACCTGGATCCAGGCGTCACCACTGTCGTAGGCGTCGTAGTAGTGGTAGACCAGCAGCGGCGACGACGGGCCGCCCGCCCCGGGGCCGAATGCGAACGGGGAGCCCGGGCCGATCATCCCGGCGTCGGTGCCCTGGACTTCCATCCCGCCGCCGTTCAGCATCGTGGTGCCGGACGCGTCCACGTAGGGGCCGGTGATGCTGGCCGACCGGCCGACCTGGATGTGGTAGGTGCTGCTGATGCCCTGACAGCAGGTGTCGACCGCGACGAACAGGTAGTAGTAGCCGCCGTGGTACACGATGCCGGAGCCTTCCTCCGGGTCCGGGAAGGGCTTGGCGGCCAGGGAGTAGACCGTGGCCGCGCTGGCGGGCTTGCCGGTCGTGTTGTCCAGGCGGATCAGCTTGATCCCGCTCCAGAACGAGCCGAACGACAGCCACCTGTCTCCGGACGCGTCGGTGACCAGCGACGGGTCGATCGCGTTGTAGTCGTCCGCGCTGGTCGACTGGAACACCAGCCCGTCGTCGGTCCAGTGGTAGCGCGGGCTGTGCGGGTCCAGGGTGGGGGTGGTGGCGAGCCCGATGACCGAGTTGTTCGAGCCGAAGCTGGAGCCCGCGTAGTACAGGTGCCACAGCCCGCCGAAGTAGGAGATGTCCGGGGCCCACAGGTTGGGGATCGACCCCAGCGTGCTGGTGATCCAGGCCGGCTTCTGGGCGAACACCGTCCCGGTGTACCGCCAGCCGCGCAGGTTGTTCGAGGTGCGGATCTGGATGTTGCCGTTGCCGATGGTGCCGGCCGGGTCGCCGGTCGAGAACGTGTAGTAGGTGTTCCCCTGCCGGGCCATGGCCGGGTCATGGATGAACGTGTAGGGCTGCGGCACGCTGTCCGCGGTCCGCGCCCGGGCCGCGCCCTGGGCCTGGGCCGGGAACGTCCCGCCGCCGCGGTCCCTGCTGCCACCGTCCCGGATGCGGTAGCGAAACCTGCCGTTCCTCCGGCCAGCACGGCGGCCAGCGTGACCGGCGCCATGGCCGCCAGCGCGGCCCGGCCGCCGCGTAGTCGCAGTGTCATCAACGCACCTCCCAGAACCCCGGCCAGAGACATGGGCGAACGTTCGCTCACATCGCCCAAAACCGAGCGTATGAGCCCATCGAGTCGCCCACAAGGCCCAAATCCGGGCGCCCCTGGTCGGGGCACTCCCGGCGCCCTGGTCAGCGCACTCCGGAGTGTTCGGGCCAGCGCTGGCCCCGGGTCCAGTACTCCTCGATGTCTTCCAGCGGGCGCGCTTTGGTCTCGGGTACGAAGAACCGGACGAACACGATGGCCAGCAGGCCCACGATGGCGTACGTCCAGAACGTCCAGCTCTTGCCGATGTCGGCGATCATCGTCAGGTAGGTCACGGTGACCAGCAGGTTGGCGGACCAGTTGGCCACCGAGGACCAGCTGGCGCCGACGGCGCGCAACCGCGTCGGGAACACCTCCGCGCTCATCAGCCAGAACAGCGGCGAGATCGACGCCGAGTAGCAGGCGATGTAGACGATGAGCGCCACCAGCAGCAGCACCCCGTAGTGCGACGCTCCGGCCCGGAAGATGAACCCGAGTGCCACCAGCATGGCGGTCATCCCGGTCAGGCCGATGTAGAACAGGGCCTTGCGGCCGATCAGGTCGACCAGGGCGATGGCCACGAACACGAACACGAACAGGGTCAGGCCGATGTAGATGGTGGAGACCAGCGCGCCGGACGAGGAGGTGGAGCTGACGTAGGAGAAGATCGTCGGCCCGTAGAACAGCACCGTGTTGGGGCCGATGAACTGCTGGAACACGGCCAGCCCCACCCCGGCGATTAGGGCCCCCCGCAGCCCCGGCCGCAGCAGGTCGCGCCAGGAGGTGGACTGCTCGGCTTCGATGCTGTCCCGGATGGCCTCGATCTCCTCGTCGCTGGCACCGGGGTCGACCTTGGCCGTCACCGCCCGGGCCTCGTCCCAGCGGCCGCGCATGGCCAGCCAGCGCGGGCTGTGGTCGATCAGGATCATCCCGATGGCCAGAGCCACCGCCGCCACCACGGCGGTGGCGAACATCGGCCGCCAGCCCCAGCCCAGCTCGGTATAGAGGTAGTCGAACAGGTAGGAGACCAGGATTCCGCAGGCGATGGCCAGCTGTTGCAGGATGACCAGGGTGCCGCGGACCTGGCGCGGGGCCAGCTCGGCGATGAACACCGGCACGATCATGGACGAGGCGCCCACCGCCACCCCGGTCAGCAGCCGGAACGCGAAGAACCACCAGTAGCCAGGGGAGATCGCGGTCAGCACCGCGCCTAGGCCGTAGACGACCGCCATGATCAGCAGCGCGTACCGGCGGCTGATCCGGTCGGCCAGCTTGCCCGCGAACAGGGCGCCGATGACCGAGCCGATCAGCACGGCCGCGACCGCCAGTTCCTCGGTGCCCGCCGACAGGTGGAAGGCCTGCTTGAGATCGAGTTCGGCTCCGGAGATCACGCCGATGTCGTAGCCGAACAGCAGGCCGCCCAGGGCCGCCACGCTGGCCACCAGATACGTGTACCGGGGGGCCGACCGGAACACGGCCAGCGTGCCCTGGGGGGAATCTGAGCGGTCCCTGCTGTCACCCGGAGCCATGGAGATACCTGCCTGTCAATCAGGAAGCACGGTCGAGGTTCGCTGTCGAGTCCATGTCGGCTACCCCGGCTCAGATGGCCCTACCGCCCTTATGGCAATCGATTTCCTTCCGTCATGCCGCAGCGGGCCGCCCGGAGAACCGGGCGGCCCGCCTGAACTGGCTAGCCGCGGGTCAGAACCTGCCCGCCTTGACCTGGGCCAGGGACACCCGCGTGGGGTGGTAGTAGAACGTGGTGGTCGGCTGGCCCGCCTCGTATCGGACGTGGCGATGGGCAGGCCCGTGCGGGCGTTGATCACCGTCGACTCCCGGCCCGCGCCGGCCAGCTTGGGCCAGCTGTCGGACAGCGTGAGCGTGGCCTGGCCCGCGGTGGTGGTGTGGGTGACCGTGACGTTGGGCATGGTGGCCAGGATGCGGAGCACCCCCGCCCGGACGTTGGGGTTCTCCGGCGCCGCGGTCAGCGCGTAGTTGGAGTTCATCCAGATCAGGTTGTCGGTCTGCTCCTGCTTCTGCGCCGGGGTCAGCGGCTTCGGCGGCGTGTACTTGATGTGCTTTTCCTTGTCGACGGCCTTGAGCTTCTCGATCTCGGCCTGCCGGGCCTGGGCGTTGACCGTGGCCGACGGTGGCTTGCCGCCCAGGTAGTTGGCCACCGACATCTGGGCTCGCCCGGTGGCGACATCGCCCTTGGCGGCCAGCAGCGCCGCCGCGATGGACCGCTTGAACGCGCCCTGGCCGTCGTCCTGGCCCGAAGCGATCGACCTCAGCAGGTCGCTCTTGTTGATACCCCAGTAGTAGGTGCCGTCGTTGAGGTACAGGTCGATACCGTTGGCGCCCGGGGTGGCGCTGGTCGGCGACTGGTTGCGGATCTCGATCGTCGCGTTGCCCGGCAGCGTGACCTGCGGGACCGTGATGTTCGCGGCCAGCTGGGCCAGCACCGGGTTCACCGCCGCCGCCGACGGCTTGGCCTTGGCCGACGCGGGGCCACTGGCCGTCGCGGGCCGGCCCGGCGCCGACGACGACGTCGACGCGACCACCAGCACCGCCGCCGCGGCCGCGGCGCCCACGGCGGCCACGCTGAGGCCCGCGATCCGGCCCCGGCCCCACCGGGCCCGGCGGCCTCGCGGGGTGGCCGGCGCCGGCACCTCGTCCTCCATGACCATGGCCGCCCGCAGCGTCGCCCGGGCCCCTTCGAACGCGTGCGGCCGCACCGGCTCGGCGGTCTTCAGGCCGCTCAGCAGGTCCATCTCATCAACCATCAGTTGGGCTCCTTTACCGTGTTCTGATCGGCCAGCAGGGCGGCCATCCCCGGAACGTTCCGCAGCGCCATCCGCGCCTGGTGCAGGCTGCGGCGTGCGCTTCCCGGCGGCATGCCGAGGACCCGCCCGGCGTCGGCGACGGTCAGGTCCTCCCAGGCGACCAGGGTCAAAATCTCCCGCTGCTGCGGCCGGAGCTGGGCCAGCGCGTGCCGCATGACCGACTCGACGTCGACGCGGTGGTCCACCGCGGTCCACGGGTCCCACCCCGAGGCCAGGCCGGTCACGTCCGCGTACGGCTCTTCGGCCGGCCGGGACCGCCAGTGCCGCCGCAGGGTGTTGTGGGCCACGCCGAACAACCACGGGCGCGCGTTGGGGTACGAGCGGTCGTAGCTCGTCCGGGAGGCCAGTGCGGCCAGCCACACCTCACCGAGCAGGTCCTCAGCCAGGTCCCGGCCCGCCCGCCGCGCGAGGTAGGCCCCCACCGCTGCCTCGTGACGCCGGACCACCTCCACGAAGGCGTCTTCGTCGCCGTTGAGCGACCGGGCGATCAACTCCGAATCATCCGGATCGGATGTCATGGCCCTCCTCGTAGCTGGATTGCCTTACACCCAGCCATTGCCAATCGAGGGGTAAAAGCGTTCAGCCCTGGTCATGGTGCCACCCGGGGCCTTCCGTAATACGGTCAGCACGTGAGCACAGTGGGCTCCTCGGTGAGCGGAACGCGGCGGACGACCCTGGTCGGACGGCTGGCCCGGATGGGTTTCGCCGACGCCGCCCAGGCCGAGCAGCTCATCACCGCCGATCTTGGCCTGGACCCCGGCGATGGCCGGGACGAGACCGTGCTGGCCGCGATCGCGGGTGCCGCCGACCCGGACCTGGCCCTGACCGGGCTGTCCCGGCTGGTCGGGGCCGATCAGGGCGAGGACGGGGCCGACGTGCGGGCCACCCTGCGCTCCGAACCGGGGTTCCGGCTGCGGCTGATCGCCGTGCTCGGCTCCAGCGTGGGCCTGGCTGATCACCTGGCCCGGCACCCGGGTGACGCGCGCCTGCTGCGGGGCGCGGACGGCGTGCGACGGCCGACCCCGGACGAACTGCGGGCCTCGCTGGTGTACGCGGTGGGCGGTAACCCGCTCGACGAGTACCCGGTCTCCGACCTGACCGCGCTGAACGGCACCGATCCCTCGGCCGCGCTCACCGCCGCCTACAAGCGGCACATCCTGCACCTGGCCGCCCGGGACCTGACCGGGGTGGTCACCGTGGACGAGGCGGCCGCCGAGCTGGCCGACATCGCGGCCGCCGCGCTGTGCGCGGCCCTGTCGGTGGCCCGGGCCCAGCTGCCCGCGGGCTCGGCCCCGGCCCGGCTGGCCGTGATCGCCATGGGTAAGTGCGGTGGCTGCGAGCTCAACTACGCCAGCGACGTGGACGTGATCTTCGTGGCCGGCCCGCTGGTGGCCCCCGGGCAGGAGGCCACCCCCGAGCAGACCGAGGCCGCCCTGCGCACCGCCACCCAGCTGGCCAGCGCCATGATCAGGATCTGCTCCCGGACCACCGCCGAGGGCCTGGTGTTCCCGGTCGACCCCAACCTGCGGCCCGAGGGCCGCAACGGCCCGCTGGTTCGCACCCTGGCCAGCCACCTGGCCTACTACGACCGCTGGGCCAAGACCTGGGAGTTCCAGGCCCTGCTCAAGGCCCGGCCCGCGGCCGGTGACATGGCGCTGGGCCAGGAGTACCTCGACGCGGTGACCCCGCTGATCTGGCAGGCGGCCCAGCGGGAGAACTTCGTCGAGGACGTCCAGGCCATGCGGCGGCGGGTGGAGAAGACGCTGCCCCCGGACCAGGCCCCCCGCGAGATCAAGCTCGGCCCGGGCGGCCTGCGCGACATCGAGTTCGCGGTCCAGTTGCTGCAGCTGGTCCACGGCCGCACCGACGAGAGCCTGCGCAGCCCGACCACCCTGGCCGGGCTGGCCGCGCTGGCCGAGGGCGGCTACGTCGCCCGGGAAGACGCCCGCGACCTGGCCGACGCCTACCGGTTCCTGCGCCAGGTCGAGCACCTGCTGCAGCTCTACCAGCTGCCCGGACCCACACCCTGCCGGAAGATCCGGCCGTGCTGCGCCGCCTGGGCCGGGCCGGCCGGGCCCTGCGGTCCATCGCGGCCCGCGAGGGCCAGGCCGCCGAGCCCACCGAGCCTGCCCCGCCCGGGACCGACCCGGAAGCCGAATTCACCGAGCTGTGGCGCAAGCACGCCCGCCAGGTCCGGCGGCTGCACGAGAAGCTGTTCTACCGGCCGCTGCTGAGCGCGGTGGCCCGGCTGCCGGGGGAGGTGGCCCGGCTCACGCCGTCCGCGGCCCAGGCCCGGCTGGAGGCGCTCGGTTACGTCGACCCGCCCGGGGCGCTGCGGCGCATCGACGCGCTGACCGCCGGGGTGTCGCGCCGGGCCGCCATCCAGCGCACGCTGCTGCCGGTGCTGCTGGGCTGGTTCGCCGACGCCGCCGAACCCGACGCCGGCCTGCTGGCCTTCCATCAGGTCAGTGACGCACTGGGGAACTCACCGTGGTACCTGCGCCTGCTGCGGGACGAGACCAAAGCCGCCGAGCGGATGGCCCGCGTGCTGGCCTCCAGCCGGTACGCGGCCGGTCTGCTGCTGCGGGCCCCGGAGGCGGTGGCGATCCTCGGCGACGACGCCGAACTGATGCCCCGGTCGCTGGAGGCCCTGCGGACCGAGGCCGACGCGGCCGTACGCCGTCACGATGGCGCCGAGGGCTCGGCGGCCGCGGTCCGGTCGCTGCGCCGCCGGGAGCTGTTCCGGATCGCCGCCGCTGACCTGCTCGGGCTGATGCCGCCGCCCGAGGTCGCGGACGCGCTGACCGCCGTGGCCGCGGCCACCGTCGGCGCGGCCCTGACCGCGGCCGCCCGCCAGGTTGAGCAGGCATCCGGCGCTCCACTGCCGACCCGGATCGCGGTGATCGGCATGGGCCGGTTCGGCGGCCACGAGATGGGCTACGGCAGCGACGCCGACGTGATGTTCGTGCACGACCCGCGGCCGGGCGCAGACGAGGCCGCCGCCGGGCGAGCCGCGCACACCGTGGTTCAGGAGATGCGCCGCCTGCTGACCCTGCCCGGCCCGGACCCGGCCCTGAGCGTCGACGCCGACCTGCGGCCCGAGGGCCGCCAGGGACCGCTGGTGCGCTCGCTCGCCTCCTACCTGGCCTACTACCGTCGCTGGTCCCGGCCGTGGGAGTCGCAGGCCCTGCTGCGGGCCGAGCCGGTGGCCGGCGACCCGGACCTCGGAGCCGAGTTCACCGCCATGATCGCGGAGTTCCGCTACCCGGACGGCGGCATCGCCGAGACCGGTATCCGCGAGGTCCGCCGGCTCAAGGCCCGCATGGAGGGCGAGCGCATGCCGCGCGGGGTGGAGCCCGCCCTGCACGTGAAGCTCGGCCCCGGCGGCCTGTCCGACGTGGAATGGACCATCCAGCTGCTTCAGCTCCGGCACGCCTTCGCCGTGCCCGGCCTGCGGACCACCCGGACCCTGCCCGCCCTGGCCGCCGCCCGCGAAGCCGGCCTGGTCAGCGCGGCCGACGAGGCCACCCTGGTCCGGTCCTGGCAGCTGGCGGCCCGCATCCGGGACGCGGTGACGCTGGTCCGCGGCACCGCCGCCGACACCGTGCCCACCGCGTACCGCGAGCTCAGCGCCGTGGCCCGCGTCCTCGGCTACGGCCCCGGCGAAGGCCAGGCCCTGGAGCAGGACTACCGCAAGGCCGCCCGTCACACCCGCACCGTCATGGACCGCCTCTTCTACGGCTGACCCCGGCCAGCGCCAAACCCCGCCGAGCGCCAAACCCCGTCTGGCGCCAAACCCCTCAGAGGCGGCCGTTGTCGCGGAGCAGGCGGAGGGCGTCGACGGTGAGGGAGCCGCGCCATTCGCGTTCGGCCGCGGGGGACCAGGCCAGCCAGTTGAACGTCCAGCCGCCGTCGTCGAGCTGGGCCCGGGCCAGGTGGTCCAGGTGCGCCTTGATCGTGCCTTCGTCGAACAAAGGCCGCGCGATCGAGTCCGGCCGCGGCGCGAAGTTCAGCGGGGAGTGGACCTCGCCGGGCGCGTCCGGGTCCAGGGTCACGATGCCGCTGTCCACGATCATCGGGCCCAGCCGGTCCATCGCGGCTCGCGGCCCGCTCCCGGTCGGGCACGTGCTGCAGGAAAGCCAGCATCCCGGCCATCCCGTACGGCGTCGGCTCGGTCAGCTGGTCGATCCGCGTCCACATGACCTGGCTCGCCCCGTCCAGCCACGGGTGCCGCACCCCGCGCTTGTGCAGCGTGCCCGCCATCAGGCCGGTCTGGATGTCGTTGGCCGGGGGAGCGCCGTCCGCACCCCGGGGGCCTTGGTCCGGCACCAGCCACGGGGCGTGTGGCCACTGGGCCATGCCGTCGTGCACGAACAGAACGCCGCCTTCGGCCGGGGCGGTGGCGGCCAGCCAGCCCAGGATGCCGTCCACGATCGCGGTGTCCCAGCCGTCGGTCTCATCCATGATGTGCAGGGCCACCTCGGCCGCGATCGGCTCGCTGGTCGGGGTCCGGCCGTCCGGTTCAAGCGCGTGCCCGAACCCGCCGTCCGGGTTGCGGTAGGCGGCCAGCGCGTCCCGCACCGGCTCGGCGGCACCCCCTTCGAACAGCCGCTCATACCGGCGCCGGTCGATGATCCGGGCGTTCGCGGCCAGAAATTCCTTTGCTGCGTCGATGTCTGGAGTCGCCATGGCGATCATTTCACCGCATCGGGGGCGCCGCCGTCTTGAACGAAACGGCCACCGCAGGTGGCATCCTGGACAGATGGGGATCGCGGCCGGGTACCGGGAGTGGGCGCCGCCGCCCGCGCTGAGCCCGGTGCTGGCCTGCCTGTGGTCCAGCCGCAGCCCGGACCCGGCCCCCGGCCCGGCCGCCGAGCCGGACCCGGGCACCCTGGTCCTGCCGGACGGCTGCAGCGACCTGATCTGGCGGCAGGGCCGGGGCACGTTCGTGGCCGGCCCGGACACCGGACCGGTGCGGACCCCGATGCCCGCGGGCACGGTGCTGGTCAGCGTGCGGTTCCGGCCCGGGGCCGGTGGTGAGCTGCTCGGCGTGCCCCTGCGCGAACTGCGCGACCAGCGCGTCGACCTGGCTGACCTGCGACCCGATCTGGCCCGGGCGCTGCCTCCGGACCTGGATCCCGGCCAGGTCGCGGCCCGGCTGATCCGGCTGGCCGGTCAGCTGGCCGACGACGGCCCGCCCGACCGGGCCGTGCTGCGGGCCGCCCGCCTGCTGGCCAGCCCGGCCGCGCACACCGAGGACGTCGCCGCCGCCGTCGGCCTGAGCCCCCGCCAGCTACGCCGCCGGACCGAGGCCGCGGTCGGCTACGGCCCCAAGCTGCTCCAGCGCGTGCTGCGGTTCCGCCGGTTCGTCTCGCTCATCGACGCCACGGCCGGCACCGCCGATCTGGCCGAGGCCGCCCTCACCAGCGGCTACGCCGACCAGCCGCACCTGACCCGGGAGTCCGTCCAGCTGGCGGGCCTGCCCCCCGCCGCCCTCATCCGCGCCCGCCACCCCAGAACGAGCTGAGCCGTCTCCGGGCTCGGGGTCATGACACTCCGTCGGGCTCGGCGATCATCGCGGTGCCGACCCGGCGGAAGCCCAGCCGCCGGTAGACCCGGGCCACGTCGTCGTCGGACGCGGCCAGGAACACGGTCTGCACGCCCCGGCGCTGGGCGTCGGCGGCCAGCGCGGCCGTCACCGCGCCGCCCAGTCCCATCCGCCGCGCGGCGGGCAGCACGCCGACCCCGGTGATCTCGGCCACGCTGGCCAGGGACTGGCAACTGCCCGCGCCCAGCGGCCCGTCCTGGTCGAACGCGGCCGCCAGCACCGACTGCCCGGAGCGGAGCCGCTCGCGCAGCATGGCCACCACGCCCTCGTCATGGCCGGAGGCGATCTTGTCTCGTTCGATCGCGCCCGCCAGCCCGGTCGCCGTACCCGGGTGCTCGAACGCCACCGCGGGCACCGCCCAGACCCGGTCCAGGTCCGGCTCGTCGGGGGAGACGATGCGCACCGACAGTGCTGGCCCAAACTGGGCTGGCCCGGACTGGGCTCGATCGGTCACGCGGGGCGCGGTGAGGGTGCCCAGCACCATCAGCGGGTGGGCGCGCACGGCCAGCCCGGCCGCGGGCGCGGCCGCGGTCATCTGCGGCGCGGCCTCGTCGATCCACTCGAACGACTCGGGGATCAGCAGCTCACGCTGGCGGGCCCGGACCGCGCGGATGTCGTCGGGGGAGATGGCCGGGCCACCCGCCCGGTCCCGGCTCAGGCGGGGCCGGGCGTAGTACGGCCAGCCCGCGCCGACCGGGACGAACAGCACCAGCGGGCCGAGCTCCTCGGCCCGCGCCCGGCGCCGTGGCACCGCATCGCAAAAGGCGTCGATCCGCTCGATGGTGCCGAACTCATCCACACCCCTACTCAACCCCATGAAGCCGAGCCTATGTAGTACTTCGCGCCGGCCTCTGTCCCGCTTTGAGCCGCCAGGACCCTGGCGCCCCGTCCGGCACCGTGGGGTGCTGCGGCGCTACCGGTACGACCGGCTGATAGGCCTGTCCCAGCGGCGGCCGGGGGTCGGGCTCACCCCGGTTCGGCCACAGGGCCATGGCCCGCTCGGCCTGCGCGGTGATGGTCAGCGACGGGTTGACGCCCAGGTTGGCGCTGACCGCCGCCCCGTCCACCACGTGCAGGCCCTCGTGCCCGTACACCCGGTGGTAGGGGTCGATGACCCCGGTGGCCGCGGAGTCGCCGATCGCGCAGCCGCCGATGAAGTGGGCCGTGGTCGGGATGTTGAACAGGTCCAGCCAGGTGCCGCCCGCCATCCCGCCCAGCTCCTCGGCCAGCAGCCGCACCGCCCGGTGCGCGGCCGGGATCCAGGCCGGGGACGGCACCCCGTGCCCGGGCCGGGACCGCATGGTCCAGCCGAACAGACCGCGTCGCGGGCTCACGGTCACCGAGTTGTCGACGTTCTGCATGACCAGGGCGATGATCGTGCGCCGGGACCAGTGGCGCACGTTGGGCAGCCGGGCCACGTCCCACGGCCGCCGGGCCAGCTGGCCGGCGAACTTCAGCCAGCGCGGCGCCGGGCCACCCCCGTCGACCAGCAGCGTGCGCAGCAGGGCCATCGCGCTGGAGCCCGGGCCGTACCGGGTCGGCTCGATGTGGGTGTGCTCGTCGGGATGGAACGACGAGGTGATGGCCACCCCCCGCGAATGATCCGGGCCCCGGGACCGGAACCGCTCGACGCCCAGGATGGCCTCGGAGTTGGTCCGGGTCAGCGCGCCCAGGCGGCCGGACAGGCCCGGCAGCGTGCCGGTGGCCCGCATCCGGTGCAGCAGCTTCTGCGTGCCGTAGGTCCCGGCCGCGAACACCACCTGGCTCGCGGTCAGGCTGCGCCGCCCGCGGCCCAGGGGCCCGGTGGCTACCGTGCCGACCCGGTAGCCGCCGCCGGACGGCCGCACCGCGGTGACCGTGGTCATCGGGATCACCTGGGCCCCGGCCCGCTCGGCCAGGTACAGGTAGTTCTCGGTCAGCATGTTCTTGGCCCCGGTGCGGCAGCCGGTCATGCACGATCCGCACTGGGTGCAGCCGACCCGCCGGGGCCCGGCCCCGCCGAAGTACGGGTCGGCCGTCTCCGCGCCCGGCTCGGCCCCGAAGTGCACGCCGACCGGGGTCAGCCGGAACGTGCTGGCCCGGCCCATCCGCTCGGCCACCCGGGCCACGGCCTCGTCGGCCGGGGTCATGGTCGGGTTGTCGGTCACCCCCAGCATGCGCCGGGCCTGGTCGTAATAGGGGGCCAGCTCGGCCCGCCAGTCGGTGATGTGGCGCCACTGCGGGTCGTCGAAGAACGGCCGCGGCGGCTCATACAGCGTGTTGGCGTAGACCAGCGAACCGCCGCCGACCCCGGCTCCGGCCAGCACCAGCACGCGGGCCCCGCGGCGGCCGCGCAGCAGGTGGATGCGCTGGATGCCGGTCAGGCCCAGCGCGGGCGCCCACAGATAACGCCGGGTCCGCCAGGAGTTGCGGGGGAGGGCCCGGTGCCGCTCGCGCGGGTCGGTGGCGGCCGGGTCGTCGAACCGCTGCCCGGCCTCGATGACCGCGACCCGGTAGCCCTTCTCGGTGAGCCGCAACGCGGCCACGCTGCCGCCGAAACCCGAACCGATCACGATGACGTCGTAGTCGGGGTCACCCATGCCCCGAAGACTAGACCGAGGGGTGCCGGATTACTACCCGCCGGTAACATTCAATATTTGAATTGAGGTCTTACGCAGAGTGCTTGTGGCCCTGGTTCCGTCCGGCACCTGGGCCCGGCGTAGCTGACGCCACGGAACTGACTGAGCTCGGCCACCACGCGATCGTCCCGCTCGACCGGGCGCCCGGCGTCGCTGACCGCGCCGAGTTGCTCGGCAGCCGGGACGGGGCGAGGCTCCGGGGTGGCACTGGCGGCCATCGGGCTGACCGGGGCGCGCCCGCGCCCGCCCAGACCGGGGATGCCGTTGCGGCGCATCGGGACCAGCCACACGAACAGCGCGATCACCAGTACCACGGCGACGTCTTCAACGATCATGGTGTCATCGGCAGACCCCTGTGCTCGGACGACTACGCTACGTGTCTCCCTACAGTGCCATGTCCAGACACTGAAAGTAAAGATATTCTCACGCAGAGTGGCATATGCGCAGGTCAGCTGCTGTGTTGGGCCCTCGCCATACGGCCAAATGCCCCACATGACTTAATTGTGCTCGCTCGGACGGCAAAGCTATGCCGAAAGCCCGGGGAAATGTTGGACCGCATCCCCTATGGGGCTTGCCGGATCCGGGCCGGCGGCCACGATCCGGAGTAGGCCGCGTGGGCGATGGCCACCGCCACCGCCGCCACCACGCTGGGGTAGCTGGCGCGGGCCGCGGTGGCCAGTGCGACCGAGCCGTCCGGGCCGGCCGTGACCACCAGGCGTCCCTCGGCCAGGGCCTTGGTCAGCCGGGCCGCGGCGTCGGCCGCCTCGGCCGTGCCGGCCTCGGCGGCCAGGGTGTCCCGGACGCTGTTGCGCAGCCGGAGCAGGGCGCCGTGCTCGGAGTTGCTCAGCCCGGCCTCGGCGGGCAGCCAGCCCGCGGCCTGCAGCCAGGCCGCGGCCTGCTCCCGCGAACCCAGTGCGTCCTCGCCGCCGGCTTCGCCCGCGGTGGCGGCGAAGGTCGCGATCGTGGCGGCGGTCATCACCCGATCGTAACCGGCCGGTCACGGTCACGCGCGGAATAGCGGCTGGCCTCCCTCGGTTAGTGGATAGATGCAAACGCATATAACTACTCCGCAGGAGCTGAGCATGCAGTTCGGGATCTTCTCGGTCAGTGACATCACCCGGGACCCGGTGTCCGGCGAGACGCCGAGCGAGGCCGAGCGCATCGACGCGATCGTGCAGATCGCCCAGAAGGCCGAGGACGTTGGCCTGGACGTGTTCGCGATCGGCGAGCACCACAACCCGCCGTTCTTCTCGTCCGCGCCGACCACGTTGCTGGCCCACATCGCGGCCACCACCAAGCGGCTGATCATGTCCACCGCGACCACGCTCATCACCACCAACGACCCGGTGCGCATCGCCGAGGAGTACGCGATGCTGCAGCACCTGGCCAAGGGCCGGGTCGACCTGATGCTCGGCCGCGGCAACACCGCCCCGGTCTACCCGTGGTTCGGCCAGGACATCCGGCAGAGCCTGCCGCTGGCGCTGGAGAACTACAACCTGCTGCACCAGCTGTGGCGCGAGGACGTGGTGGACTGGGAAGGCAGCTTCCGGACCCCGCTGCAGGGCTTCACCTCGGTGCCGCGGCCGCTGGACGACGTGCCCCCGTTCGTGTGGCACGGCTCGATCCGCACGCCCGGAGATCGCCGAGCAGGCCGCGTTCTACGGCGACGGCTTCTTCGCCAACAACATCTTCTGGCCCAAGGAGCACTACATCCAGCTGATCCGGTTCTACCGGCAGCGTTTCGAGCACTACGGGCACGGGACCAAGAAGCAGGCCATCGTCGGCCTGGGCGGGCAGGCCTACCTGGCTCACCGCTCGCAGGACGCCAAGCGCGAGTTCCGCCCGTACTTCGACGAGGCGCCGGTCTACGGGCACGGGCCGTCCATGGAGGACTTCATGGACCTGACCCCGCTGTCGGTGGGCAGCCCGCAGGAGGTCATCGACAAGACGCTGACCTTCCGCGAGCACTTCGGCGACTACCAGCGTCAGCTGTTCCTGGTCGACCACGCCGGCCTGCCGCTCAAGACCGTGCTCAACCAGCTCGACCTGCTGGGCGGCGAGGTCATCCCGGTGCTGCGTAAGGAGATCGCCGCCCGCCAGGACCCGGAGACCCCTGAGGCGCCCACCCATGCCCGCCTGGTCCAGGCCAAGTACGGCACCGGGGCGCCGCGCCAGCCGCGGCCCAACGCCAACCGGGGCGACAACGTCACCGGCGGCTCGCCCTACCAGGACGCTGAGGACACCGCGGCATGACGACCCAGCCGATGGCGCCCCCGCCGGTGACGCCTCAGCGCGTGATGCCCCTGCTCGCCAACGATGCCTGGGAGCAGCTGCTGGCCGCGTACGGCACGCTGATGCGGCTGTACGCGGCGCAGGACCGCTGGGATGAGGTGTCGATGCGCGAGTACGACGTGCTCTACACCCTGTCCAAGTGCCCGGTGCCGGTGCGGCTGTCCGAGCTGAACCGGCACGTGCTGCTCAGCCAGCCCGCCCTGTCCCGGCTGGTCGACCGGCTGGCCGAGCGCGGCCTGGTCGACCGCTGCACCGACCCGGCCGACGGCCGTGGCGTCCGGCTCTCGCTCACCGCGGCCGGCCGGGCCGTGCAGCAGCAGGTCGGCCGGGGTCACGCCCGCACCGTGGCCCGGGCCATGACGGCCGGCCTCACCCACGACGAACTCGGTCAGCTCGAGGCCTTGTGCCGCAAGCTGGCCGCTGCCCACGACAAGGATCCGAAGTGACCGATACCTTCCAGCTCGCGGTGGTCAGCGCGGGGACCAGCGACCCGTCCTCGACCCGGCTGCTGGCCGACCGCATCGCCGAGCGCACCGTGAACCTGGCCGGACGCCGCGGCCAGGCCGTGACCACGACCGTGATCGAGCTGCGGGAGCTGGCCGCCGACATCGCCAACGCGACCGTGTCCCAGCTGATCACGCCCCGGCTGCGCCAGGCGATCGACGCCCTCGCCGCGGCCGACGGCCTGGTGGTCAGCACCCCCGTGTACAAGGCCGGGGCCAGTGGCCTGTTCAAGTCGTTCTTCGACCTGCTCGACAACGACCTGCTGATCGGCAAGCCGGTGATCCTGGCGGCCACGGCCGGCACCGCCCGGCACGCCCTGGTCGCCGACGACCAGCTGCGCCCGCTGTTCGCCTACCTGCGGGCGCTGCCCGTGCCGACCTCGCTGTTCGCCGCGCCCGAGGACTGGGCCGACCCGGCCCTGAACCAGCGCGCCGAGCGGGCCGCCCGCGAGCTGATCCTGCTCATGGAGAGCGGCTTCGCCCGCGCCGTCCGGGACGAGGCCTGGGACAGCTACCAGCACGAGTTCGCCAGTTCGGCCGCGCCCCGGCGCGATGACGACGAGCCCGCCATCAACCTCAACACCGACCTGATGCGCCTGGCCACCGGCGGGCGGCCCCGGGTGCGCTAGAGCGCGACGAAGCGGTAGCCGTGCGAGCGGAAGTACTGGATGATCGCTGGCAGCGCACTGACAGTCGCCGGGTTTCCCGCCGCCTGGTTGTGCATGAGCACGACCGGGTGGGTCCGCGCGCCGCCCAGGGACTCGGCGAGCCGGATGATGCGCGTCACCCAGGCGGCGGAGTTCGAGCCTCGGGCCATCCAGTCCTGCGTGTCGGCTGACCACATCCACACGGCCAGCCGACGCTGCCGGGCCAGGCCCAGCGTGGTGGTGTCATAGCCGCCGTAGGGCGGCCGGAACACGCACGGCACGGTCCCGGTCAGCAGCCACTGCTCGGCGCGGACCTCGTCCAGCTGCGTCGCCTGGCCCGCGGCGGGCAGCGTGATCAGGTGCGGGTGGCTCCACGTGTGGTCGCCGAGCGTGAACCCATCCCTGGCCTCCTGCCGCACCAGACCGGCCCGGCCCGCCATGTTGCGCCCGATGTTGAAGAACGTGGCCGGAACCCGGTAGCGGGTCAAGATGGACAGGATGGCCGCGGTGCTCCGGCCCGGTCCATCATCGAAGGTCAGCGCCACCGTCCGGCCCGAACCGGGCGCAGCCAGCTGGGGCCCGTACGGAGCGGCCGGGCAGTGGTTCGCCCGGGCGGGCACGCTGATCGTGGGCGCGCTGACCGCGACCGGTCCGGTCCTGGGCCGCCGCGCGGTCGGGCTGCCGCGCGTCCCGGCCGCCAGCCGAGGCGGTGCGGGCGGCCGGGGCGGCGTCCGGCTTCCCGCGCAGGCCGTCACCCCGCCCAGCATCGCCGCCACCAGCAGGACACCCACGGCCGCGGAACGCACTCTGACCGACAACGCCATCTCCCGGTCATGCCTAGCCCCCTGAAGCCCCGGCCCTCAGGCTAGCGGCCTTGGATCTGGGCTACCGCACGAACGCAGCAGAGGCGGAGCCCAGGCTGATGCCCGGAACTGCTCTGACGGCCCAGGGACGGAGTGCCCCGTCAGTTGGCTGGCGGGGCGTTAGGGTTCCCTGCCCAGGCGGCCTGGGCGGTGCCTATCCTGGCCAGTAGATGCGGAACGACGCCGAGGTTAGCTGATGCTTGACGACCTCGCCGGTAAGCGGACCGGTGAGCGTATCCAGATCCTGCGCGAGCGCAAGGGCCTGTCCCGCCCGGTGCTGGCCGGGCTGGTCGGCATGTCCGCGTCCTGGCTGAAGGGCATCGAGCGGGGCACTCGGCTTCCGCCGAGGCTGCCGCTGCTGGTCAAGCTGGCCGAGGCGCTATCGGTCGGTGACGTGGCCGTGCTCGCGGGCATTGACCTGGATCTGGGGGCTGCGTCGGTGCCGGTGTCCTCGTTCGCCCGGATACCGCATGACGCGGTGCCCGCCATCCGCGAGGCGGTCCGCGACCCCCTGCTGGTCCTGCCGGACGACGCGCCGGACGTGGCCGCACTGGCAGGCCGGACCGCAGATGCGTGGCGGCTCTGGCACCAGTCCCCGCAGCACCGCACCGACGTGGGCCGGGTGCTGCCCCGCCTGGTGACGGACGCGAGGGTTGCCGCCCGCGCCGCTGAGGGCGCTGATCGCCGGGCCGCGAACGCCGCGCTGGCCGATGTCTACGCCTTGGTGCAGCACGAGGTTGTCTGGGCGTCGGAGACCGAACTGACGTGGACCGCCGCTGACCGGGCGATGACCGCAGCTCAGGAGGCCGACACGCCGATCGCGCTAGCCGGGGGCGCGTGGACGCTGGCCATTGTGCAGCGGTCGGGCGGGGACACCGACGCGGCCATGGCCCTCGCGGTGGAGGCGGCCGGGCTGCTGGAGTCCCGGCTGGAGGACGCCAGCGACGAGCTGCGCGCCATGTACGGGGCGCTGCACCTGCACGCCGCCACCACAGCGGCCCGCTCCGGGCACGAGGGTGACGCCTGGCGGCACTGGGACGTAGCCAGCGACACCGCCTTAGGCCGGGTGCTCTGGTGGGCCACGGCCGGCGAAGATGAGACCTGGCCGGCCGCTGACGCCGAGGGCGCTGCTACCCGGCTGGCTCAGCCCTGATGTTCCCCAGCGTGAGCTGGGGCCAGGCCCTCATCGGCGCGGTCTTCCCGCGTAGGCGTGCCTTCCCCGGGCACAGCGACCGTGGATTCACGCTCCGGGTCTACACGCACCTGATGCCGGAGGCTGCTGACCGCATGCGCTGGGCCGTGGACCGGGTGCTCAGCGGTGAGGCTGACGGCCCGGCCACGGCCCAGGGTGATGCGCTATGAGCGTCCTATTAGGTCAGACGCGGTATCCGATCAGACGTCGTAGTACAGCTCGAACTCGTGCGGGTGCGGGCGCAGGCGCATGGGGTCGATCTCGTTGGCCCGCTTGTAGCTGATCCAGGTCTGGACCAGGTCCTCGGTGAACACGCCGCCCTCGGTGAGGTAGGCGTGGTCGGCCTCGAGCGTGGCCAGTACCGCTTCCAGCGACCCGGGCACCTGCGGGATGGCCAGCGCCTCGTCCGGCGGCAGCTCGTACAGGTCCTTGTCGACCGGCTCGGGCGGCTCGATCTTGTTCTTGATGCCGTCCAGGCCGGCCATCAGCATGGCCGGGAAGGCCAGGTACGGGTTGGCCGAGGGGTCCGGCACGCGGAACTCGATCCGCTTGGCCTTGGGGTTCGTCCCGGTGATCGGGATCCGCACGCAGGCCGAACGGTTCCGCTGCGAGTAGACCAGGTTGACCGGCGCCTCGAAGCCCGGCACCAGCCGGTGGTAGGAGTTCAGCGTCGGGTTGGTGAAGGCCAGCAGCGATGGCGCGTGCTTGAGCAGGCCGCCGATGTAGTGCCGCCCCAGGTCCGACAGCCCGGCGTAGCCGACCTCGTCGTAGAAGAGCGGCGAGCCGTCCTTCCAGATGCTCTGGTGGCAGTGCATGCCCGACCCGTTGTCGCCCATGACCGGCTTGGGCATGAACGTGACGGTCTTGCCGTTCTTGTCGGCCACGTTCTTGATGATGTACTTGAACAGCATCAGCCGGTCGGCCGTGTTCAGCAGCGAGCCGAACCGCATGTTGATCTCGGACTGGCCGGGGCTGCCCACCTCGTGGTGCTGCATCTCGACCTGGATGCCCGAGTCGATCAGCATCCGGGTCATCTCCGACCGCAGGTCGGTGTAGTGGTCGGTCGGCGGGACCGGGAAGTAACCGCCCTTGTACGGGGGCCGGTGCCCGAGGTTGTTGCCGCCGTCCTCGCTGCCGGTGTTCCAGGCGCCTTCGATCGAGTCGATGTAGTAGTACCCGGCGTTGGGAGCCGTCTCGAACCGGGCCGAGTCGAAGATGTAGAACTCCGCCTCCGGCCCGAAGAACGCGGTGTCGCCGATGCCGGTGCTCTTCAGGTACTCCTCGGCCTTGCGCGCGATGTTGCGCGGGTCCCGGGTGTACGGCTCCTGGGTCAGCGGGTCGTGCACGAAGAAGGTCAGGTTCAGGGTCTTGTAGGTCCGGAACGGGTCCAGCACCGCGCTGGTCGGGTCGGGCAGCAGAAGCATGTCCGACTCGTGGATCTCCTGGAAGCCACGAATCGAGGAGCCGTCGAACATCAGGCCGTTGGTGAACACGTCCTCGTCGAAGACCTCGACCGGCACCGTGAAATGCTGCATGGTGCCCGGCAGGTCGCAGAACCTGACGTCAATGAACTGGACCTTCTCATCCGCGACGAATCTCAGGACCTCGTCAGCGTTCTGGAACATTAACCCTCCCTGAACCGGGCACATATCAGTATTCAGTGGCACGCTAAGGACGCACAGACCGGACGCTAGACGCCGGCAATTTCCGCGCCGTGTCTCTTGTGTTTCGCACATGTTACGCATGGCTATCCCGGCGCCGCTGGCGCAGCCTGTGCCGGCGGGTCGGCCGGGAGAGATACCGTTGGTGACGTGGCCGATGAACAACTGGCCGGCGCGCGCCCGGCGGCGTCCGCGACCGGCGCCTCCCCGCTTTCTTCCTACCCGGGTGAGAAGTACGGCCTGCCCGAGGACGGCCCCGCTTCCGTGCCGGGCCTGGGCCGCCGCCTGGCCGCCCTGTTCATCGACTGGATCCTGTGCACGATCATCGCGGTCGGGCTACTGCACTCGCAGTACTGGACGCTGGCCTTCTTCTTCGCCGAGACCTACATCCTGCTGGTGCTCACCGGCACCACGATCGGCAAGCGCATCCTGGGCATGCGGGTCGCCCGCCTGGACGGCAAGCCCGTCGGCCTGGGCTGGGGCCTGGTCCGCACGATCCTGCTGCTGGCCGTGGTGCCCCCGCTGGTCATCGACCGCGACCGGCGCGGCCTGCACGACAAGGCGGCCAACACCATCGTCGTCCGCATGTGACCCCGCCCCCCGCGGGCCGGGCCTCAGTGGGCGCGGGGCCTCGGCATCTTGGGCTGGCGGGCGTTGCGGGGCATGGGGCCCTTGGGGGCCTGGAGTGACGGCTGCAGCGCCTTGAGCCGGAAGTTCAGGTCGGCCACCTGCGTGCCCTTGAGGTCGCGGGGCAGCTTCATGATCTTCTTCTGCAGCTGGCGCAGCGGCACCTGGTTCTCGCCGTCGCCGACCTGGAAGTCGAACACCGGCACGTCGAACGCCACCCGGGCCACGCGCTTCTTCTCCGCGGCCAGCAGGCTCGGCAGCCGGTTGGGCGAGCCCTCACCGACCAGGACCACGCCGGGCTTGCCGACCGCCCGGTGGACCACGTCCATGTTGCGGTTGGCGGCAATGGCCGGGGTCACGGTCCAGCCGCCGCGCATGCTCTGCAGGACGGCCGCGGCCGCGCCGGGCTGGCCTGCGATCGAGGAGTACTGCGCGGTCTGCGCGAACCGGCCGAACAGGAACACCGACACGAACAGGCCACCGAGCACGCCCAGCGGAATCAGGTATCCGCCCAGCCCGGTGAGCAGGCCGACGACGACCAGCACCACCAGCACCGCCACACCGCTGCCGATGACGATCGGGAGCGCCCGGGGGTTGGCTTTGTGCACCAGGCCGGCCACCATGCGTATCTGCCGGATACGCCCGGGGGTCGCCTCGTCGTCCGTGTTCTTGTCCTTCGCCATGCCTGGCAGGATAAGGGTTTCTGACCGCCGGAGCGAAACCGCCCCGCGTGCCGAATCCCTACCGCAACCTGCGCCTCAACCGGATGCCCCGGCTTCGTTCAGCTGGTCACGGCCGCGCGCTGCTCAACGGCCTGCCGGTACAGGCGCCCGGCCCGGTACGAGGAACGCACCAGCGGGCCCGACATGACCCCCGCGAACCCCATGGCCAGTGCTTCTTCCTGCAGCTCCACGAACTCCTCGGGCTTGACCCAGCGCTCCACCGGGTGGTGCCGGGGCGACGGCCGCAGGTACTGGGTGATGGTCAGCAGGTCGCAGCCGGCCGCGTGCAGGTCGGCCATTGCCGCGCTGACCTCGGACCGCTCCTCGCCCATGCCCAGGATCAGGTTGGACTTGGTGACCAGCCCGGCCGCGCGGGCCTGGGTGATCACGTCCAGCGAACGCTCGTAGCGGAACCCGGGCCGGATGCGCTTGAAGATCCGCGGCACGGTCTCGACGTTGTGGGCCAGCACCTCGGGCCGGGCGCTGAACACCTCGGCCAGCCGCTCCGGCACCGCGTTGAAGTCCGGGATCAGCAGCTCGACGCCGCAGCCGGGGATGGCCGTGTGGATCTCCCGCGCGGTCTGCGCGTACAGCCAGGCACCGCCGTCGGCCAGGTCGTCCCGGGCCACGCCGGTCACGGTGGCGTAGGCCAGCCCCATGGTGGCCACCGACTCGGCCACCCGGCGGGGCTCGTCCCGGTCCAGCGGCTGCGGCTTGCCGGTGTCGATCTGGCAGAAGTCGCACCGCCGGGTGCACTGGTCCCCGCCGATCAGGAACGTGGCCTCGCGGTCTTCCCAGCATTCGAAGATGTTCGGGCAGCCGGCCTCTTCGCACACCGTGTGCAGGCCTTCCCGGCGCACCAGGCTCTTCAGCTCGGTGTACTCGGGCCCGGTGCGGAGCCGGGTCTTGATCCACGGAGGCTTCTTCTCGATCGGGACCTGGCTGTTGCGGGCCTCGAGCCGCAGCATCCGCCGCCCCTCAGGTGCGACTACCACCCCTCCAGCCTACGTTCCGTCCACCCCTGCCTGGCCAGTGCCCTTCCGCCTGCTGAGATCATGAACGCCATGGCAGCAGGCTGGCCCGGCCCGGGCACCACGATCTGCGTGCTGGGCGATGCGCACCTGGATGTGGTGGTGCAGCTGTCCGGGCCGGTGGCCGCGGAGACCGACACCCCGGCCCGAACCCAGGTCGGCGTGGGCGGGCAGGCGGCCAACGTGGCCGCCTGGATCGCCGCGCTCGGCGGCCAGGCCCGGCTGATCGCGGCCCGGGGCAGCGACCCGTCGGCCCGGCTGGTCGCCGACGAGCTGACCCGGCGCGGCGTCGAGCTGGCCGGTCCCGCCCTGGACGGCCGGACCGGCGTGGTCGTCTCGCTGTCCGACAGTGGCCGGTCCCGCTCGATGCTCACCGACCGCGGCGTCGGGCCGCGGCTGGCGGCGCTGGAGGACGGCTGGCTGGCCGGCTGCGGCTGGCTGCACCTGCCCGCCTACAGCCTGGTGTCCTGGCCGGTCCGCGGGGTGGCCCTGGCCGCGGCGCAGCGGGTGCCGCGCCGTAGCCTCGACCTGTCATCGGTCGCCGCCATCGAAGCCTTCGGGCTCGCGGAGTTCCGGGCGCTGGCCACGGGGCTGCGGCCCGATGTGATCTTCGGCACTGCGGCCGAGACCGAACTGGTCGGGCCGGTCCCCGGGGCCCAGATCGTGGTCAAGCTGGGCCCGGGCGGGGTCCGCATCGAAGACAAGACCTATCCGGCGGCGCCGGCCGAGCCGGTCGACTCGACCGGGGCGGGTGACGCCTTCGCCGCCGGTTACCTGGTCGGCGGGATAGAGCTGGGACTGCAGGCCGCCGCGCGGGCGGTGTCCAAGATGGGAGCAATGCCTTGAGGGGAGCCGTGCCGTGACCGTGTACACCCAGGTGTCGGAGGAGGTCGCCACCGCGCTGCGGGACCACCGGCCGGTGGTCGCGCTGGAGACCACCCTGGTCTCGCACGGGTTCTCTGGTGGCCGGGGCCTGACCGTGGCGATCGAATCGGAGCGCCGGGTCCGGGCCGCCGGCGCCGTCCCGGCCACGGCCGGAATCCTGGACGGCGCCATCCACATCGGCCTGACCCCGGCCGAACTGGAGCGCTTCTCCGAAGCTGGCCTGTCGGCCCGCAAGGTGGGAGCCCGTGACCTGGCCGCCTGCCTGGCCCAGGGGGCGATCGGCTCGCTGACCGTCGGCGGCACCATGGCCGTGTGCCGCCAGGCCGGCATCAAGTTCATGGGCACCGGGGGCATCGGCGGGGTGCATCGCGGCTTCGCCGAGACCCTCGACATCTCCAGCGACCTGCTCCAGCTGGCCCGGACCGAGGCGGTGGTGGTGTCGTCGGGCCCGAAGTCCCTGCTCGACGTGGGGGCCACCGGCGAACTGCTGGAAACGCTGGGCATCCCGGTGCTGGGCTGGCAGACCGCGTCCCTGCCCCGGTTCTACACCGCCGAGGGCGGCCCGCCGGTGTCGGCCACGGTCCATGACTCACCCGAGGTGGCCCGGGTCTGCGCCGCGCACTGGCAGCTCAACCCGGGCGGCGGGATGCTGCTGGCCCGGCCCCCGATCGGCGGGATCGACATCGACCCGCTGATCGACGAGGCCGTCGAACGGGTCAGCCGCGAACACCGCTCCGGCCAGGCCGTCACGCCAGCGGTGCTGGCTTTGCTGGACGAGCTGAGCGATGGCCGCAGCGTCGAGGTGAACCGGCGGCTGATCGAGGACAACGCCGGCCTGGCCGGCGAGGTCGCCGTGGCCTACACCCAGCTGGTGACCGCCTAGCCGATGCCCCTGACCGCCTAGCCGATGGCCTTGGGCAAGATGCTGGCCAGCAGGGCGCCCATGTGGCTGGCCCCGGCCCGCCCGGCCTCCAGCACCTCGCTGTGGCTGAGCGGTTCCCCGGTCAGCCCGGCGGCCAGGTTGGTGACCAGTGAGATGGCCAGCACTTCGGCGCCCAGGTGGCGGGCGGCGATGGTCTCCATCACCGTCGACATCCCGACCAGGTCGGCGCCCAGAACCTGCAGCATGGCGATCTCGGCCGGCGTCTCGTAGTGCGGTCCGGGCATGGCCGCGTAGACGCCCTCGCCCAGGGCCGGATCGGCCTCCCGGGCCAGCCGCCGCAGCCGTGGCGAGTAGGCCTCGGTCAGGTCCACGAACCGCGCCGGGTAGCCCGCCGGCGGTTCGGGTCCGGTCAGCGGGGAGCGCGCGGTCAGGTTCAGGTGGTCGCGGACGATCACCGGCTGGCCGACGTAGTAGCCACCGCGGATGCCGCCCGCCGCGTTGGTCAGCACCACCACCCGGCACCCGGCCGCGATCGCGGTCCGGACGCCGTGCACGGTGGCGCTGACCGGCAGCCCCTCGTACAGGTGCGTCCGGCCCAGGAACATGAGCACCCGCAGGTCCGGTGTGACCAGCGACTGCACCGTGCCCACGTGCCCGGCCACCGTGGGCTGGGCAAAACCGCCCAGCTGGCTGACGGAAATTTCGGTGATGTCGGCGCCCAGCGCGCTGGCACAGGCCGCCGCGGCCGGGGCCCAGCCCGACCCGAGCACCACGGCCA
Source organism: uncultured Actinomycetes bacterium (assembly GCA_963828445.1). Classification (GTDB taxonomy): domain Bacteria; phylum Actinomycetota; class Actinomycetes; order Streptosporangiales; family Streptosporangiaceae; genus Bog-532. Next base: position 846,663 of record CAWHFP010000001.1, on the reverse strand, counting down.
CGTCATGCCGGTCGGCTCCGGTCAGCTCGGCCAGCCGGGCCGCGCTCTCGGCTGCGGCCGCGTACGGATCCCCCTCGTCCACGTCAGCAGTCCTACCAGAGCCGGCCGGGTCCACGTAAGCCCGGGCTGTGTAAACCCGCTCGCTCAGGCCTTGACGTAGGGCTCGCCGTCGGCGGCGGGCGCGCGGACCTGCCCGACCAGGCCCGCCACCGCGATGATGGTGGCCACGTACGGCACCATGAGCAGGAAGTACGAGGCGATCGGCACGTTGATGGTGGACAGGATCGACTGCAGCTCGAAGGTGAAGCCGAACAGCAGCGCCGCCCCGACCCCGCCCAGCGGGGTCCACCGCCCGAAGATCATGGCCGCCAGCGCGATGTAGCCCCGGCCGGACGACATGTCCTTGCCGAACGATCCGACCGACCCGATGGTCAGGAACGCCCCGCCGATACCGGCGATCAGCCCGGCCAGGATGACGTTGCGGTAGCGGGTCAGCCTGACGCTGATGCCCACGGTGTCGGCGGCGGTGGGGTGCTCGCCGACCGCCCGCACCCGCAGCCCCCAGGCCGTGTGGAACAGCCCGACCTGGACCGCGGCCACCAGGATGTAGGTGATGTACAGGAACAGCGTCGAGTCGAAGAACACCGGCCCGATGATGGGGATGTCGCCCAGCAGCGGGATCTTGATCGGCAGGTAGGTCGACGGCGAGTTCAGCGTGTTGGCGTACGGGACCAGGATCTTGTCGTACAGGTAGCCGGTCAGCCCGGACACGAACACGTTGAGCACCACGCCCAGGATGACCTGGTTGACCAGGTAGGTGATGGCGAACACGCCCAGCAGCAGGCCGACCAGCCCGCCCGCCACCGACCCGGCGATGATGCCCAGCCACAGCACGCCGAACGCGCTGGCGAAGATCGCGCCCGCGAACGCGCCCAGCAGCAACTGGCCCTCGATGGCGATGTTGATCACGCCGGACCGCTCGCACAGGCAGCCGGCCAGCACCCCCAGGACCAGCGGGATCGAGTCGGCCAGCGTGCCCTGGAACAGGTTGACCACGTTGAACGCGTTGGTCGAGCCCGCGTAGGCCCAGCACAGCAGCGCGATCACGAAGAAGAACAGCACCAGCCCGATCGTGACCCGGCGCACCACCTTGCCCAGGTCGAACACCCGCACCACGGCCAGCGCGATCGACGCCGCGCCCATGACGTAGGCGGTCGCCCGGCCCGGCAGCGACAGGTTGGGCACGGTCACCTTGGCGAACGGCTGGGAAAAGGCCAGCGTGGCGTCACCGTGCTTCGCGTACCGGGCAAAGAACAGCAGATCGACCAGGCCCAGCACCAGGAACGCGGCGGGCGCGACCCAGCGGCGGCCGATGCTGAGCGTGCTCCGTCCGGCGACGGCGAGGGTGGTCATGCGTTCCATCCCTTGGACAGGTACTGGCCGGGACCGCCGCCCCGGGCCTCCCGCAGCCGGAAGATCGCCCGGACCAGCGGCGGCGCGGCGACGAACATGACGATCAGGGCCTGGATGACCTGGACGATGTCGACCGGGACCCCGGTCGAGCTCTGCATCCCCGGCGCCCCGGCGTGCAGGGCTCCGTACAGCAGCGCGGCCCACACCACGCCGCCGGGCCGGGCCCGGCCCAGCAGGGCCACGGTGATCGCGTCGATCCCGTAGGTGCCGAAGCTCTGGAAGTTCAGGGAGAAGTCGGTGCCCTGGATGACCGTGGATCCGGCCAGGCCGGCCAGGCCGCCCGCGATCAGCATGACCAGGATCCAGGATCGGGTCACGCTCATACCCGAGCTGCGGGCCGCGTTCGGGTTGGCGCCGACCGTGCGGAACTGGAAGCCCAGCGTGCTCCGGTTCATCAGCCACCACACGCCCGCCGCGCAGGCCAGCGCGAGCAGGAACCCGGCGTTGATCCGCAGGTTGGTGCCGGCCAGCAGCGGCAGGTGCGCGTTGCTGGCGATGTTCGGGCTGATCAGGTTGCCGTTGGCGCCCGGCTTCTCCAGCAGGCTGGGCTTGCTCAGCAGGTAGGCCAGCAGGTAGGCCATCACGTAGTTGATCATGATGGTGACGATGACCTCGTGGGCCCCGGTCCGGGCCTTGAGGAAGCCCACCACCCAGCCCAGCACCGCGCCGCCCACGAAGCCGCCGAGCACGCAGACCACCACGTGGACGACGACCGGCATGCTGACCCCGTAGCCGAGCCAGGTGGCCAGGATGGCGCCGCCGATCCACTGGCTTTCGCCGCCGATGTTGAACAGGCCGGTCTGGAACGCGATCGCGACCGAGCAGGCCGGCCAGGATCAGCGGGGTGGCGAACACCGCGGTCTCCGACAGCGGGTTGAACACCGCGCTGATCGTGCCGTCGTGCAGCGCCACCGACATCGACTTCTGCTGGAACAGCGAGGCCACCGTGTGCGGGTTGAAGATCGAGCCCTCGAAGATGGCCACGTAGGCGCCGGACGCGGTGTCCCAGGCCTGGGCGATGGCGTTGCCGGGGTGGGAGAAGAAGACTCCCCAGGCGTTCAGCACGTCCTGGTTGGTGAACGCGATCAGCAGGCCGCCCAGCACGATCGCGGTCACGATGGCCAGGATCGTGACCACCACCGAGTTGCCCTCGAGAATGCCGTCGAGGATGGCCCGGCCGAAGGAGGGCTTGTCCCGGCCCGGCTCGTCGCCCGGGGTGGATTCCGGCGGCGCGGCCGGCGCCGGCGGTGACTCACTCATTTGGCCTCCGCCTCCGGCTCTTCGGGCCCGGCGGCCGGCTCTTCGGGCCCGGCCTCCGGTGGCGCCTCCGCCGGGGTGCCCGCGCCGTCGATACCCGCCATCAGCAGGCCGAGTTCCTCCACCGGCACGTCCGGCGGCCGGAACCCGGTGAACCGGCCCTCGTACATGATCGCGATCCGGTCGGACAGCGCGTAGATCTCGTCCAGCTCGGACGAGACCAGGATGACGGCCGCCCCGCGGTCCCGCTCCTCGATGATCCGCTTGTGCACGAACTCGATCGACCCGACGTCCAGGCCGCGGGTCGGCTGGCTGGCCAGCAGCAGCGACACCTCCCGGCCCACCTCGCGGGCCAGGATGACCTTCTGCTGGTTACCGCCGGACAAGGTCCCCACCGGGGTGGCGATGGACTGGGTCCGGATGTCGTACTCCTTGACCCGCTCCTCGGCCGTCTCGCGGATGGCGCCCAGCTTGAGCGCGAAGCCGGACGCGTACGGAGGCTGGTCGTAGGTGTCCAGCACGATGTTCTCCGACACCGGGAACGAGCTGACCAGGCCGTCCTGCTGGCGGTCCTCGGGGACGTAGCCGATGCCGGCCCGCAGCCGGTCGTGCGGGCTGGATCCGGTGATGTCGTGGTCGTTCAGGTGCACGCTGCCGGCGACGGCCGGCAGCAGGCCCATCAGGGCCTCGCACAGCTCGGTCTGCCCGTTGCCCTGGACGCCGGCGATGCCCAGGATCTCCCCGGCCCGGACCCGGAACGTGATCCCGTTGACCGCCGGGGCCGGCTCCTCGCCTGGCACCGCGATCTGGGCCGAGGGCACCACCAGGTCCTTGACGTCGAGCACGATCCGGCCCGGATTGGCCTCGGTCTTGCTCACCCGGAGCTGGACGTTGCGGCCCACCATCAGCGCGGCCAGCTCGTCCTCGCTGGTGCTCGGCGGCCGCTGCCCGACCACCTTCCCGCGGCGCAGGATCGTCACCGTGTCCGCGATGGCCTGGACTTCCTTGAGCTTGTGCGAGATGAACACGATGGCCTTGCCGCTGGCCCGCAGCTCGCGCATGATGCGGAACAGGTCTTCGGTCTCGCTCGGGGTCAGCACCGCGGTCGGCTCGTCCAGGATCAGCACCCGGGCGTCCCGGATCAGCGCCTTGAGGATCTCGACCCGCTGCTGCACTCCGACCGGCAGGTCTTCGGTCAGCGCGTCCGGCTCGACCCGCAGCCCGTACTGCTGGGACAGTTCGCGGACCTTGGCCCGCATCCGGCGGCGGTCCAGCCAGCCGAGCGCCTTGGTCTCCTCGTGGCCCAGGGCCACGTTCTCGGCCACGGTGAACACCGGCACCAGCATGAAGTGCTGGTGCACCATGCCGATCCCGGAGTTGATCGCGTCCTTCGGCGAGCTGATCGTGCGGGCCTGGCCGTCGATCAGGATCTGTCCCTCGTCGGGCTGCAGCAGCCCGTAGAGGATGTTCATCAGCGTGGTCTTGCCGGCCCCGTTCTCGCCGAGCAGGGCATGGATGGTGCCGGGCTCGGCGGAAAGGTCGATGTGGTCGTTGGCCACGAGGCTGCCGAAGCGCTTCGTGATGCCCTGCAGTTCCAGGTTCACCCGCCCGCCTCATCCCCTCCGGGCGCCGTTGGTGCGGCACCGCCAGTGCTGAGTTCCGGCCCGGGACGCGAGTTTGCGTCCCGGGCCGGAACTCTTCTATCAGGCCTGCCGATCAGGCGATTACGCCGGGCTCTTGGTGGCCACCTTGATCGAGCCGCTGATGATGCCCTGCTTGACCGTGCCCAGCTCGGACTGGAGCTTGGACGGGACCTTGCTGGCGAACTGGTGGAACGGCGCCAGCCCCACCCCGCCGTTCTGCAGCGTGCCGATGTAGTTGCCACCCTTGAAGCTGCCGTTGGCCGCGGTGGTCACCGCGTTCTTGACGGCGGTCTGGATGCCCTTGGTCACGCTGGTGATGAAGTACTTGCAGTACTGGGCGGCACTGATGCAGCCGTCGGTGTCGACCCATTCCATGTTGACCTTCTGGCTGCCGGCCGCGGCGTCCGCGTTCTGGACCGCCTTGGCCGAGCCCAGGCCGACGTTGCCCGCCACCGGGAAGATGACGTCCGCGCCCTCGTTGATGAAGGTCTGGGTCACGTTCTGCCCGTTGGTCTGGTTGGTGAAGTCACCGGTGAAGCTGCCGTTCTGGGTCTTCTCGCTCCAGCCCAGCACCGACACGTGCGTGCCGTGCTTCTGGTTGTAGTACTGCACGCCGTCCTAGAAGCCGTCCATGTAGATGGTCACGGTCGGCAGCTTCTCGCCGCCGAAGGTGGCCACCTTGCCGGTCTTGGACATGCCCGCGGCCAGGTAGCCGCCGAGGAACGCGTCCTGGGCCGTGTTGAACAGCAGCGCGTCCACGTTCTTCAGCGCCGGGGTGTAGGCGTTGTCCACGATCGCGAACTTGCCGGTGGCGTTCTTCTTGGAGGCCGTCTGCGTGGCCTGGGCCATCAGAAAGCCGACCGTGACGATGATCCCGCACTTGTCGCCGATGAACGTGTTGATGTTCGGCGTGTAGTCGCTCTGCGTCGTGGACTGCAGGTACTTGACCGCGATCTTGCTCGGGTCGGACGAGGCCGCCTCCTGCATGCCCTGCCACGACGAGGCGTTGAACGACCGGTCGTCGATGCCGCCGGTGTCCGTGACCATGCAGCCGAGGAACTTGCCTGCCGTCGAGGCCGACGACGAACTGCTCCCGCTGGCCTTGGCCGACGCCGACGATGAACCGCCTGTGTTCGACGTGCTGCTCCCGCACGCGGCGGCGAGCAGGCCCGCTACGGTCAGCACTGCGCTGGCCGCAAGGGTCTTCTTCACTGGTTACCTCCTGTTTCGCGGGGCACCATTGCCGCCTGCTTTCGTGGGCAGTCGCCGCCCCCCGGACCTCACGCTGACACGGGCCGGATACGGACCCGTCATTTCCCGCGCATCCCCGCGCTGGCCTTTCCAGCGCCGCGCGCCGTGATGATTTCGCTCATCTGGATCATCGCAGGTTAGCCCCGAAGGGCCCGGGCGGGAAGAAGCGGGCTGGCCTGGCTTTACACACGTTGCCAAATCGCAATCGCGCCGTCGCCCACCCAGCTGGGCGACCGCCGGACATTAGTCTGTCACCTGCGCTGTTATCGTTCCTTTGTCAAAACTGAACCCGGGGCTGCGGGGCTGCGAGCGGAGGTGAATGGCGGGTGGAAATCGACTGGCCGGCCTTGCGCGCGCTGGCCGCGCAGACTGCGGGACAGGCGTACGCGCCGTATTCGAAATTGCAGGTTGGAGCGGCCGCTCAGGTCGACGACGGCCGGGTCATCGTGGGCTGCAACGTGGAGAACGCCTCGTTCGGGCTGACCCTGTGCGCCGAGTGCGGCCTGGCCTCGGCGTTGCACGCGTCAGGCGGCGGGACCCTCACCGGGGTGGCCGTCCGGAGCCCGGACGGCAACGTCCTGCTGCCGTGCGGCCGGTGCCGCCAGGTGCTGCTGGAGGTGGGCGGCGCCGGCCTGCTGGTCGACACCGAGGACGGGCCGGTGCCGCTGGACCGCCTGCTGCCCTCCGCGTTCACCGGCGCCGACCTGCCCGGGGGCGGGTGACGGTGCCCGCCGTGGTCGACCTCATCGGTGTCAAGCGCGACGGCGGCACCCTGTCCGCCGACGAGGTGCGCTGGCTCATCGGCGCCTACACCCGGGGCGAGATCGCCGACGAGCAGATGTCGGCGCTGCTGATGGCCATCTTCTTCCGCGGCCTGGCCCCGGCCGAGCTGCGCGAGTGGACCGCGGCCATGATCGCGTCCGGGGAGCGCCTGGACCTGTCCGGCGTGGGCCGCCCCACCGTGGACAAGCACTCCACCGGCGGAGTGGGGGACAAGGTCTCCCTGATCCTGGCCCCACTGGTCGCGGCCTGCGGGGCCGCCGTGCCGCAACTGTCCGGCCGCGGCCTCGGCCACACCGGCGGGACGCTGGACAAGCTGGAGTCCATCCCGGGCTGGCGGGCCGCGCTGTCCCCGGCCGAGATGACCGGCCTGCTGAGCACGGTCGGCGCCGTGATCTGCGCGGCCGGTTCGGGCCTGGCTCCCGCCGACCGCAAGCTCTACGCCCTGCGCGACGTCACCGGCACGGTCGAATCCATCCCGCTCATCGCCAGCTCGATCATGTCCAAGAAGATCGCCGAGGGCACGTCCGCCCTGGTGCTGGACGTCAAGGTCGGCAGCGGGGCGTTCATGACCGACCTGGATTCCGCGCGCGAGCTGGCCCGGACCATGGTGACGATCGGCTCCGAGCAGGGAGTGCGGACCAGCGCCCTGCTCACCGCGATGGACGTGCCGCTGGGCCGCGCGGTCGGCAACGCGATCGAGGTCGAGGAGTCGCTGGCCGTGCTGCGCGGCCAGGGGCCGCCCGACCTGGTCGAGGTGACGCTGGCCCTGGCCCGCGAGATGCTCACGCTGGCCGGGATCGACGCCGACCCGGCCGCGGCCCTGGCCGACGGCCGGGCCCTGAAGGCCTACCGCGAGATGATCACCGGCCAGGGCGGCGACCCCGACGCGGAGCTGGCCCAGGCCGCGGTCACCGAGGTGGTCACGGCGCCCGCCTCGGGCTGGCTGCGCCGCTTGGACGCCCGCGCGGTCGGCGTGGCCGCCTGGCGCCTGGGTGCGGGCCGGGCCCGCAAGGAAGACCCGGTCAGCGCGGCGGCCGGCATCATGTGCCTGGCCAAGCCGGGGGAGCGGGTCGAGGCCGGCCAGCCCCTCCTGGAGCTGCGCGCCGACCGTGACGCGGTCCTGCCCGACGCCCGGGCCGCCCTGGCCGACGCCATCGAAATCGGCCCCGAGCCGCCGCCGGTCGCCCCGTTGGTTATTGACCGGATCAGCTGACCTAAATAGGCCCTTTATCCCATTTCCTCCCGAAGTATTGATGTTTCTGCCAAAAACCAGCACGCTGGCGGAAAGGTTCCCCGGCGCTCGGGGCGACCGGGAGGAGCGGTCCTGTGCAACGTGACAGCGGCAGCTGGAACTGAGAGGTCCACGATGCGCGACACCCATTGGGGCTGAGAGCCATGCGTACAACGGGCTGGACGTGAGCCACCACCCGCACCGTACAACCCGGCTGGGGGTGAGTACCTGATGCGCGGAGACCAGTGGACCCGGGGCAACACCTGGGTCTGACGATCACTGAGGAGCAATCATGCGCGGCGTTGCTTGGGGCTGAGGTATGCGCACCACCAACTGGTACTGAGTGGAACGGCTATGCGTGGCATTCAGTGGACGTGAGCCCTGATCCGGCGGAGGAGAAGATCATGCGCGGCATTGTCTGGGGCTAACCTGCCCATGAACGGTGAGCACTGGGGCTGAGCATCCGCCCCGCAACCCGTGAGGCGGCGATCCGGTGAGCGAACGCCAGCCCGGAGACGGCCCGCCCGCCGGAGGGGCCGCCTGCCGGAAAGGGCGCGCCCGCCCCAGCTGAGCGTGGCGCCACCTTCCGCGGCGTCTTCGCGATCGCCGAATTCCGCGCTCTCTGGACCGCCCAGCTGCTCTCGGTGATCGGTGACCAGCTGGCCCGGGTCGCGCTCACCGTGCTGGTGTATCAGCGGACCCATTCACCGCTGCTGGCCGCGGTGACGTTCACGGCCAGCCTGGTTCCGAACTTCCTCGGCGGCATCCTGCTGTCGCCGATCGCCGACCGGCTGTCCCGCCGCCGGGTGATGATCGGCACCGATGTGGTCAGCGGGCTGCTGGTCGCGGTGATGGCCCTGCCCGGCATGCCGCTGGCGGTGCTGATCATCCTGCTGGCCGCGGTGACCATGGCTGGGGCCTTGTTCCAGGCGGCCCGGGCCGCGAACATGCCTGACGTGCTGCCCGGCGACCGTTACGTGCTGGGCACCGCCGTCACCTTCACCACGATCCAGTTCGCCCAGGTCCTCGGCTTTGCGGTCGGCGGGGTCACGGTCGCCTTCCTGGGCCTGCGGACCTCGCTGCTGACCGACGCGGCCACGTTCGCCGTGTCCGCCTTGATCGCAAGGATCTGGGTCCAGGGCCGCCCGGCGGCCCGGTCCGAGCCGGCCGCCGATCACCCCACCGGCCCCGGGACGGGGCGGCTCCAGCGGGCCCTGAACAACACCGGGGCTGGCTTGCGGCTGGTCTTCGGCCGGGCCGCGCTGCGCACGCCGATGCTGTTCGGCTGGCTGTGCGCCTTCTACGACGTGCCCGAGGGTGTGGCCACCCCGCTGGCCCGGCCGCTGGCCGCCGGCCCGCGCGGCATCGGGGTGGTGGTCGGCCTGATCTTGGCCTCCCAGGCGCTCGGGTCGACGGCCGGGGCGCTGTGCTTCAGCCGGTTTGTGGCCCCAGACCAGCGGATCCGCTGGATGGGGCCGCTGGCCGTGGCCGCCTGTGGCCTGCTGATCCTGTTCGCGGCCCATCCCAGCCTGGCCGGCGTGCTGATCATCCTGGTCGGGTCCGGCCTCTGTACCTGCTACCAGCTGGCGGCCAACGCCTCGTTCGTCCGGGCCACCCCGTCCGAGCAGCGCAGCCAGGCCTTCGGCATCGCCCAGGGCGGGATCAACCTGGGTCAGGGCCTGCTCATCGTGGCGGCCGGCGCCGCCGCCGAGCTCGTCAGCCCGGATACGGTGATCTGCGCCGCCGGCGCCATCGGTGTCCTGTGCGCCCTGGTCCTGGCCGGCGGCAGCCTGATGACTCGGCTCAGGCCGGCCCGCCGCGGCGAAAGCTGGGGCTGAGGACCCGATGCCCGGCCGCGTGGCGGTCATCGGCGCCCGGTTAGCCCTCGGCGTCCAGTTCCGGCAGGGTCAGGTTGGCCCCGCTGATCACCACGGCCACCTGCTCGTCCGGGCCGGGCCGGTAGGCCCCGGTCATGAGCGCGGCCACCCCCACCGACGCCGCGGGCTCGGCCGCGATCCGGAACGCCCGCCACAGCCGGGTCTGGGCGGCCCGGATCGCGTCCTCGCCGACCAGGACCACCTCGTCCACGTAGTCCTGGGTGATCGGGAACACCAGCTCGCCGATCCGCTTCGGGGCCAGCGCGTCGGCCGCGATGCCCTCGGCCGGGGCGTCCACCGGCCGCCCCGCCGCCCGGGCCCGGAACAAGGTCGGCGCCCCGTCCGGCTCGACCCCGACCACCCGGACGTCCTTGGTCAGGTAGGCGGCGATGCCGCCGATCAGGCCGCCCCCGCCCACCGGCACCAGCACGGTGTCCAGGTCCTCCACCTGCTGGGCCAGTTCCAGGGCGAGCGTGCCCTGCCCGAGCAGGGTCTCCCGCTGGTCGAACGCGTGCACGCTCAGCGCCCCGGACCGTGCGACGTGCTCCTGCGCCGCGGCCAGCGCGTCCGCGTACCGGTCGCCGGTGATGACCAGGTCCGCGCCCAGCCCGCGGATCCGGGCGATCTTGGCCGGGGACGAGATCGACGGGACGAAGATCTTCGCCGGCACGCCCAGCCGGTGGGCGGCAAAGGCCACCGCGACCCCGTGGTTGCCGCCCGACGCCGCCGCCACCCCGGCCGCGGGCACGTCCCGCCGCAGCAGGTTGGTGAACGCGCCCCGGGCCTTGAACGAGCCCGCGCACTGCAGGTACTCCAGCTTCAGGGTCAGCCCGGCCGGCGCGGCCCCGCCGGCCAGTTCCCCGCCCAGGTCCCCGGGATCGACGGCCAGCACCGGCGTCCGCCGCACGTAGGGCCGGATCATCCCGTACGTCCGCTCGATCTCCTCGGGCCCGACCGCTACGCCGTCACCAGCCACTGCTGAGCATCTCCTTCGCCTCGGCGATCCGGTCCTCGTCCCGCCGGTAGAACACCCACTGCTTGATCTTCCGCCCCCGGATCAGCCCAGCCCGGCTCAGCAGCTTCAGGTGCTCACCGCAGGTGGGCTGGCTGACCCCAAGCTTGTCCGCGATGAACAGCGCGCACACCCCGTCCCGGACCAGGTCGCCATCCCGCTGGGGCGGAAAGTGCGCCTCCGGGTCCCGCAGCCACTCCAGCACCAGCAGCCGCTTCTCGCTGCTGAGCGCCTTGAGCAGATCGACGTCCAGCACCCATAAATTATGGCAGATAGCTAAATCCCTAAGCAATATTCATATATCGAAGGTTGGTCCTGGGACATGCCACGGCCCACCCGGCTCCGGCCGGACGGACCGTGAGTGACGGGTGGCCGGGGCTCAGCTCAGATCGTCGGAGCGGCCCGCGGCCAGGCGGGACCACTGGGCGGTCGGCCGCCCGTCGCGGCGGAACTGGTCGCCGTTGCGGTTGGTGGCAAACCCCTGAGGCCAGCCGTCGGGGGAGTCCTCCCACTGCTCCTGCCGCCCGTAGACGGTCATGTCGAGCAGCCCGTAGGCCGGGGCCATGACCTCGGCGCCGCGGCCGCTGGTCCAGTAGGTCTCGAATACGCGGTCACCGTCGCGCAGGTAGCAGACCTGCATCCCGAACCAGCGCCCGGCCAGCAGCGCGTCCGCGGATTCGTCCCGCACCGAATACCAGGGCACGTCCCAGCCCATGAAGTCCCGGTAGGCCGCGCTCGCCTCGTACGGCCCCTGGCCGAACGTGGCGTAGGTGGTGCCACGGGAATGGAAGTAGGACAGCTCGCGGACCTGCCCGTTGAAGAACGTGCACCCCTCACACTGCCCGGGCGCGGGCTGGCCGTCGTGCCACATGTGGAAGTACGCGATCAGCTGGCGCCGGCCCTCGAACACCTCGCGCAGCGGCACCGGCCCGTCCGGGCCGATGACCGGGATGGAGCCGTCCACCTCGACCATGGGCAGGCGCCGCCGCGCGGCCGCGATCGCGTCCCCCTCATGGGTGTGCGCGTGCTCGCGCACGCTCAGCGCGTCGAGTTGCGCCTGCCAGCTGGCCCGATCGGTCACCGTCGGCATCGCCGTGCTGTTCTCGCCGGTCATACCTCTCCCTGGCTTGGTCGGTGGTCTCTGGAAGGCAGACCACCGGCGGCCCGAATAGTCATCGGGGGCCAGGCAGCGATTTTTCGAACCAATGATGGGCGTACGTTTCATCGTTGAACGCGGCCACTTCCCGGTACCCGGCGGTGCGGTACATGGCGATGGCCTCGGTCAGGGTGCGGTTGGTTTCCAGGCGCAGCCGTCTCACGCCCTGGCCGGCCGCCTGCGCCTCCAGTTCGGCCAGCAGCCGCCGCCCCAGTCCGAGCCCGCGCGCGGCCGGGGACACCCACATCCGCTTGACCTCGGCGCTGCCGTCGTCCGGGTGAAACTTCAGCGCCCCGCAGCCCACCGGCTTCCCGCCTGCCGTAGCCACCAGCAGCAGCCCCGCGGGCAGCCTCAGCTCCGCGTCCTCAGCCGGATTGCTCTGCGCCGGGTCGAACCCGTCCTCGAACCGCCGCCCGAGCTCCGCGAAGTAAGCCGCCATACACTCCCGCGCCGCCGGATCCCCCGGATCAGTGACCGCGATCTCCACGTCCGGGACCGGCTTCCGGCCGAGCCCGTCGGACAGGATCCGGTCCAGGGTGCGGCGCCCCAGCGCGGCCATGGCCGGGTTGGTGTCGGGGTAGTACCAGACCAGCCCGATGGCCTGCTGGAACGCCCACCCCTGCCCGCGTGCCCATTCCGCGTCGTCGCTCCCCAGCAGCTCCCGGAACAACCGGCGCGGCCGGTCGGCCAGCAGATGCCAGCCGGCCACCAGATCCAGGGCCGGGTCGGCCGGGCCCAGGCCACCGACGTCGAGCACTCCGGTCAGCCGGGCCTCGTGGCCTTGGCCCGCGACCAGGACGTTGCCGGGGATCAGGTCACAGTGGCTCATCACGTCCGGCTGCGGCCCGCGCGGCAGGTCGCGCAGCACCGACCACAGCGCGCGCAGCCGGGGCACGTCGAGCAGACCCTCACTGCGGGTCAGGCACTGCTGCACCCAGTCGTTGTGGGTGTCCAGCACGCCACCCCGCCCGGATCCGCCGAACACGCGTCCTCGCGTATCCATACCGCGTAGCGCACCGATGAATTCGGCCAGATCGCGGGCGAAGCCGGCCGAATCACCGGGGTCGCGGTCGTCGGCCGTGACCCCCGGCAGCCAGGTCTGCACCGACCAGGGCAGCGGATAACCTCCGCCCGGCTCGCCCAGCGCCACCGGCTCCGGTGTCGCGAACCGGGTCCGGCCCGCCAGTTCCCGGGCCGCCGCCGCTTCGGCTGACAACTGGGCTCGTACGGCGCCGGCGTCCCCGCCCACCAGCGGAAACCGGGCCGCCAGCCGGTCACCGATCCGGAAGGTGCTGTTCACCGTCCCGGGCGAATCGACCGCCCGGACCGCCAGGCTGGCCCACTCCGGGAACTGCGCGGCGACCAGGGCCTGCACCATGGCCGCGGTGATCGTCAGCTGTCCGTCGTGCACGTCGTCACCGTCAGGTCCGTGCCGGTCATGGCCTCCAGCCAGCGGGCTTCGGCGGCCAGGTCGGCTCCGGTCACCGCGGGCGCCTCCGGGAACCGGGTCACCTCCAGCCGGGTGCCGTTCAGCTCCCAGGTGCCCGCGACCCGGCCGCCGGCCAGCAGGACCGGCGCGATCCAGCCCGCGGTCCGGCTGATGGCGGCCCGCCGGCCCGGGTCGATGATCATGGGGTCCTTGGTGCCCGGCCCGAGCACGTACTGATCGAAGGCCGGCAGCAGGCGCACTCCGTCGAGCGGCTCGGCCGCCGCGATCTCGGCCACGTCGCCGGCCCGCGCGTACCCGGCCCGGCCGTCCACGGTGACCTCGGCCAGGACCCCGTCGCGAACCAGCCCGGCGAACCACCCGCGCAGCGCGGCCTTCCGCGACGCGCCGCGGATCAGCCACTGGTCGAACGTCTCCATCGAGGCCGGCCCGAACGCCCCCAGGTAGGCCGGGATCACCGCCCGGGCCGCCTCCTCCGGTCCGGGCCGCCCGGCCCAGCCCGGCACCCACGTCTTCGGGCTGGTGAACGTGACCCGGTTGCCGTCGGACGGCCCGTTGATCAGGTGCCCCTGCCAGGCGACCGGCTTGAACAGGGCACCCCAGCCCGAGCCCAGGTGCCCGGCGAGAGAATCGTCCCGGGTCCGCTTGATGATCTCCGCGCTCAGTTCCTCCCGGGTCAGCACCGCGCCGTCCAGCACCTCCCGGGCCGCCTCGGTCAGCGCCGCCATCTGGTCCGCCGTGGCGAACGTGCGCTGCCACGGTCCCCGCTCCCACGTGCGCGCGGCTGCGATCAGCGCCAGGTACGCGGGCGCGCGGTCGGCGGGCAGCAGGTGCAGCGTGCCGCGCATGGCCCAGGTCTTGACGATCGCCCGCTCGTCCAGAGCCTCGGCCACCGCGCCCGCGCGCGGCTGCCCGTGCCGCGCGGCCACGGCCTGCTCGGCCGACCCGCTGACCTGCGCCTGCACCCCGCACAGCCGCTCCACGATGTCCAGCGTCCCCGTTCCCGCCGGCCGCTCCAGCAACTGCCGCCGCATGCGCCAGGCCAGCACCCGCTCCCGGCTCAGCTCCATGTCCCCATCACCCCGCCATCGCCATGCCGCAGGGTCCCACAGCCATCCCTGGATCCGAAAATATTTAACGTCGGTCGGCCCGGCCCGCCACTCGCTCCCGCGTCCCCACTCACCGGACACCTCCCATGATAACCCACCAGCGCCCCTGGGACAAACCAACTATTTCCCTATAAAGTCGACCGGGATAGTGAGAGATGCCGGGCGAGGATGGGAGCTTGCGGATGGCCAGGAGTGCGTGGGGGAGCAGGGCGCGGGCGGCGGCGATCGCGGCCGCCGCCGTGGCCGGAGCGCTGGCGGGAGCCTTGCCCGCGTCCGCGTCCGCGGCAGCAGCCTGAAGCCACCGCCGGTCACCGTGCTCACTGACCACGGCGGGGCGCGCGGCGGTGACCTGTTCGTGTCCCCGTTCGGGGACGCCGGCACCTACGCCAACGGGGCGGAGATCCTGAGCCCGGACGGGAAGAAGGTCGTGTGGTTCCACCCGGTGCCGGCCGGGCAGGAGGCCTCCGACTTCCGGGTGCAGCGGTACCGCGGGCAGCCGGTGCTGACCTGGTGGCAGGGGACCGGCCTGGGTGGCGTGGCCAGCGGCGCCGACTACATCTACAACTCGCACTATCAGCAGATCGCCGAGGTCAAGGCGGGTAACGGTTACTCGGCCGACGGGCACGAGTTCCTGATCACGCCCTGGGGCACCGCGCTGATCCTGGCCTACACCACGGCCACGGCCAACCTGACCTCGATCGGCGGCCCGGCCGACCAGACCGTCATCGACGGGATCGTGCAGGAGGTCGACATCCGCACCGGCCAGGTCCTGTTCCAGTGGAACAGCGCCGACCACGTGCCCTACGCGCAGAGCGAGCAGCCGCTGCCGGCCTCGGCCAGCACGCCGTGGGACTGGTTCCACGTCAACGCGGTCAAGCTGGACGGCCAGGGTGGCCTGCTGATCGACGCGCGGGACACCTGGACCACCTACGACGTCTCCCGGCGTACCGGCCGCATCAACTGGCAGCTGGGCGGCAAGGCCAGCTCGTTCGCCGAGCGGGCCGCGCCGGGCCAGGTGCTGAACGACGCGGGCCGGATCTTCGCCTGGCAGCACGACCCGGAGCCGCTGGGGAACGGCCGGTACACGTTCTTCGACAACGAGTCGGCCGGCACGGCCAACACCGGCAGCGGGGCCCTCACCAACCTGCCCTACAGCCGGATCGACACCGTGCAGCTGAACTTCCGCACTCACACCGCCACGCTGGTCAAGACCGTCAACCAGCCGGAGAACCTGAGCGCGCCCTCCCAGGGCAACGGGCAGACGCTGCCCCGCGGTGACCTGGTCGTCGGCTGGGGCTCGCTGCCGTACGTGTCGGAGTTCAGCCGGTCCGGGTCGCTCCTGTTCAACCTGCAGTTCCCGGCCGGAGTGAACACCTACCGCGCCTACCGCTTCCCCTGGAAGGGGTAATCTGGGGGCTTACGCCCCCGAGGCCAGCACGGGCTAGCCGAGGCGGCGGGCTCGCAACGCCATTTCCAGTTCGAACCGGGCCTCCGGGTCGTCCAGCGCCGGGCCGAACATGGTCCGGAGCTGGTTCATCCGGTACCGCGCGGTCTGCCGGTGGATGTGCAGCTGGTCCGCGGTCTGGCTGATGCTGCGAGTCTGCAGCCAGGTCAGCAGGGTGTCGGCCAGGGCCTTGCGCCGGGCCACCGCGATCCCGCTCAGCGGGGCCAGCCGCCGCCGGGCCAGCCGGCCGAGCGCGTCCTGGCCGCGGCGGAGCACGATCTCGGTCAGGTGGTCGTCGCAGTGCACGACGCGCACCGGTAGGGCCGCTCGCCCGGACGGCAGGGCCAGCGTCTCGGCCGCCCACTGCTGTGACACGGCGGCCGCGGTGACCGGGACCGCGGGGCCGGCCGCGGCCCGGAGCCCGGCCAGCGCCTGATCCAGCATGCGGCGGCGCCCGGGCCCGTCGGGATCGGGCACGATCAGGCACGGCTGCGGCCGGTCCAGGTCCACCAGCACCTCGGCCGGGAGGGCGAGCCGAAGCTCGTGGGCCAGCGGCCGGCCAGCCGCCAGCGGGCGCCCCGGGCCGGGCCGGTTCAGCAGCACCACCGACACCAGCCGGGGCAGCCGCCACCCGGCCAGGCTGGCCTGGGCGGCGATGGCCTCGGCCGGGGCCGGGTCGGCCAGCAGCAAGGTGATCAGCCGGTGCCGCCGCCGCGCGGTCTCCTCGGCGGCCCGCCGCTGCACCTGGTCGTACCCGGCGGCGGAGAAGGTGGCCAGCTCGTCGATGTGGACCAGCAGCGCTTCCGCCAGCAGCCCGAGAGCTTCGGCCGGGATGACCGCGTGGTAGGCGGCCCCGGTCAGCCAGTGCATGACCACCCGGGCGCCGGCCCGCAGCGCGGCCTGGAGCATCTCCAGGCTGCGGCCCTCGGCCGCTTCGACCTTGCCGATCTTGTAGAACGTGTCGGCCAGTTGCTGGCGCGGCGCCTGCGGCCAGGCGATCCGGTCGGCGAACCCGCTGATGGCGGTCTCCGCGCCCACGCGCAGGGTGCTGGTGTAGGCCGGGTCGTCGAGCCGGGCGTACTCGGTGACGGCCGCGATGATCTCGCCGACCATCTCCGCCGCCAGGTCCGGAATGAGCGGGCGGATCTGGTCGGCGACCTGGGGCGGGACCGCGGGCCACGCGCTGCCCGGTCCATCGCTCATGTTTCGCTCCACGTGGGTGGCGCCCGCTCGCCATAAGTTACTACCAAGTTAACTTCGCAGTTGAGCAGTGTCCAGCCGGGTGTTTTGTGCACCGCGGACAAATATCCGGCCCACGACCGCGCGCCCGGTACATAGACGAGCCGCCGGCCCGGGCTCACCATCGGCTACATGCGGTGTGACGCACAGCACACCTCAAACCGTGGGAGACCGATGATGCCAGCCCCGCTGTTCCGCCGTTGCCGAGCGCTGCTCGTGGCCGCCGTGGCCGTGCCCATGCTGATCCTGGCGCTGGCCGCGGCCGTCGTGCCCGCCGGCCGTGCCGCGGCCAGCCCGGTCCGGAGTGACCGGACGGTGGCGGGCACCGGGGCCGCGGTGAACACCAGGGCCGCGGCCAGCGCCAGCCTGCCGGTGAACTACAACTTCCTGGCCGGGGTGGCCGCCGCGCTGGTCAACCCCAGCGCCTCACCGCCCGGGGCCAACAACTGGTCCTGCCGGCCCAGCCCGGCCCACCCCTACCCGGTGGTGCTGGTCAACGGGACCGGTGAGGACATGGCCGACGGTTTCAGCGCGCTGTCCCCGCTCCTGGTCGACAACGGTTACTGCGTGTTCGCGGCCAACTTCGGCGGCAGCCCCGGCAGCCTGCTCCAGGGCACGGGCGACATCACCCAGTCGGCCGCCCAGCTGGCCTCGTTCGTCAGCCAGGTGCTCGCCACGACCGGCGCGGCCAAGGTCGACCTGGTCGGGCACTCGCAGGGCGGCATGATGCCGCGCTACTACCTGAAGTTCCTGGGCGGGGCGTCCAAGGTCCAGACGCTGGTCGGGCTGGCGCCGTCCAACCACGGGACGACTCTGGACGGCCTGGCCACCCTGGAGACCGAACTGGCCACCGTGCTGCCGGGTATCTCGTCCGCGCTCGGCAGCGCCTGCGAGGCTTGCGCGCAGCAGATCGCGGGCTCGTCGTTCATGACCACGCTCAACGCGGGTGGTGACACGGTGCCCGGTCCCACCTACACGGTCATCGAGACGCGCAACGACGAGATCGTCACCCCTTACACGTCGGCCTTCCTGTCCGGGGCGAACGTGACCAACATCGTCCTGCAGAACGTGTGCCCACTCGACCAGACCGACCACATCGGCATCGCCGACGACACGGTGGCCCTGCACCTGGTCCTGAACGCCCTCGACCCGGCCCACCCGCAGGCCGTGCCCTGCGTGCCGGTGCTGCCCATCCTCGGCGGCTGACCTGGCCCGCCGCTGCCCCGCTCGCCCTCCGGCGGGCGGGGCAGCGGCATTAATGCTGGTCAGAGCGTTGCGAGAGACGAGTTCTGGCCAGCTCTAGCCGTTTCCAGTGGTACGGGCATGGGTAATTTGATGCGTAATGCTTTCGCAAAATCCCGGCGTGACCCGCTAAAGCAATCCGGTCAATAGTAAAAAGCGGGGTGTAGCCGGGCATTTGTTACTCGCCAGTTCAGTTTCCCGGAATGCGCCGGGCCCCTTCTTCGCGGGCAAGGCAAACGATCGCAGACATCGTTGTCTCCGCCAGTTCCCGCTGCCCGGCGCGGTGGTCGGCTTTACCGTGGCTGGTCCGTTATGTGCCTTATATCGGCAACGTCCTGGTGAGGCTGCTAATCTGATCGACCATTGACCGCCCGGGCATCGGGCGACGGGTAACCCGCACCGATGGCCGTCCGGCTAAACGTTCCGCAATTGCGGGGCAGGCGCCCCGCCCCCCTTCCGTGACTCCGGCGCGATCACCATTCGCGACCGGTGCGCGGACCCTTCGACGACGACGGGGGACGCGATGAGCCGCGCGACAACTGCTCAGGACGGAGCCGCGAACCTGGCCCGCGGCCCGGGCCACCGCCACGCGCCGGTGGGCCGGCCGTTGCCCAGGCGCCAGCGCCCGATACGCGCCACGCTGACCGTGCTGCTGGTCATCCCGGTGGTCGCGCTGGTCGCGCTGTGGGCCTACGCCGCGTTCACCACCATCGGCCCGTACATTGCCCAGCGTAACGGCAATACCGAAACCCGCCTGCTCGCCGGGCCCAGCACCGCTTTCCTGCGGCAGCTGACCGAGGAGCGTGCGGATACCCTGGCCTGGCAGGCCGAGCACGGCCCGCGTGACGCACTCAACGCCCAGCGGGCCCGGACCGACGCCGCGGTGGCGGCGCTCAAAGCCGGGCTGGCCGGGACCCGGGGGATCGGCGGGGCCGCGGCGGCCTCCGCGTCCGGCGCCCTGGTGCAGCAGATCGGGCAGCTGACGAGTATCCGCGCCGGAATCGACGCCGGACAAATAGGCCCGCTGGCCGCGTTTGCCAACTACAACACCATCGCCGACGTCTACTTCCAGTACATCCGCACACAGCTGGTCTCAAACTCGTCAGTCAGCGTTTACCAGCAGGGTGAGGCGGTGATCGACTCGGGCCAGGCGCTGGAGCTGATCGGCCGCGAGGCGGCCGTGGTCGGCGGCGCGCTGGCCGGCGGAGGCACGATGACCGTCGCCGAGTACCGGCAGTTCGTCCTGGCCCTGGACCAGCAGCGGTTCCTCGTGCAGCCGATCAACTCACCCGGGGCCTGGCGGCTGACCCCCAACCCCTTCAAGGGGTTCTACGCGTCCCGGTCCTACCAGCAGTTCGCCGCCCTGGAAGACCGGATCGCTGACGCCGGGGCCGGGGCCAGGGTGCCGGTCAGCCCGGCCGTCTGGCAGGCGGAGGTCCAGTCCACGCTGAAGACCTACGGCGGCACCGAGCTGACCGCGGCCGATGGCATCAGCGGCATCTCGGCCCACATGGGCCACGTCATCCTGCTCCGGCTTGTCCTGGTCGGCGGGGCAGGCCTGGCCGCGGTGCTGATCGTCGCCTTCCTGATGGTGCGGTTCGGCAACCGCCTCACCCGGGAGCTGACCACCTTCAACGGGACGGTCCGGTCGGTGGCCGAGGAACGGCTGCCGTCCATCGTGCGGCGCCTGTCCGACGGCCAGGACGTCGACATCGAGACCGAGGCTCCGCCGATCGACCTGGGCACCAAGACCCTGGAGGTGGCCCGGATCGCCGACGGCTTCTCCGCGGTGCAACGCACGGCGGTGGCCGCCGCCGTGGGCCAGGCCGGCCTGCGCAAGGGCATCAGCAACATCTTCCGCAGCCTGGCCCGCCGTAACCAGTCCCTGCTCCAGCGCCAGCTGCGGATGCTGGAAGAGATGGAACAGGGCACCGAGGACCCGGACATGCTGGCCCAGCTGTTCCGGCTGGACCACCTGACCACCCGTATGCGGCGGCAGTCCGAGGGCCTGATCATCTTGTCCGGCGCCGTTCCGGGCCGCCGCTGGAACAAGCCGGTGCCGGTCATCGAGGTGCTGCGCGGTGCCACCGGTGAGGTCGAAGACTACGTCCGCGTCGACCTGGTGGCCGAGACCGACGACCTGGTGGCCGGCGCCGCCGTGGCCGACCTGACCCACCTGCTGGCCGAGCTGATCGAGAACGCCACCATGTACTCGCCGCCCAGCACCCGGGTCCAGGTCAAGACCGGCTGGGGCGCCAGCGGCTTCATCGTGGAGATCGAAGACCGCGGCCTGGGCATCCCCGCCGCCACCATGGACGAGCTGAACCGGCGGCTGGCCCAGCCACCCGAGTTCGACCTGGCCGACAGCGACCAGCTCGGCCTGCTGGTGGTCAGCCGCCTGGCCCGGCGGCACGGCATCCGGGTCACGCTGCGCAAATCCCCCTACGGCGGGGCCGCGGCCATCGTGCTGATCCCGAAGACCCTGGTCATGCCGGCCGACAGCTTGCCCCGGCCCGAACTGGCCGCGGCACCGTCCCCGTTCCCCGAGCCGGTGGTGCCGTGGCAGCCGATCCCGGCCGCCGACCCGCCCCCGCTGTCGGCCTCGCGCCCGTACGCCGCCATGGCCAACGGCTCCGCCGCTGACGATGAGGGCGATTCGCATCAGGGTCTGCCCCGGCGCACCCGCCAGGCCAGCCTGGCTCCTCAGCTGCGCGAGGCGCCGCCCGCCCGGCCCGGCATCCAGGTGGCCGCCCAGGCCCGCCGGGTACCAATGGCCACGCCGCCGACGGGCGCGGAGCGCCCGGCGAGCCGGTCGGCCGAGCAGGCCCGCTCGCTGATGTCCTCGGTGCAGCGGGGCTGGCGCAGTGGCCGGGCCGCCGCCCAACCATCCACTGACCAGGCCGGGGACCCACCCGCGGGTCCTTATCCGCCGGAGGAGCGCTGATGACCACGTCGGCAACGGGTGACCTGGACTGGCTGCTGGCCAACCTGACCGAGACCGTCGAGAACATCCACCAGGCGGTGATCTTCTCCGCCGACGGCCTGGTCATGGGCGTTTCGCCCGGCCTGCCCCGGGAGGACGCCGAGCACCTGGCCGCGCTGGCCGCGGGAGTGCAGAGCCTGGCCCGCGGAGCCGGGCAGCGTTTCCGGGGCGGCAACGTCCGGCAGACCATCATCGAGATGGACGCGGTCCTGCTGTTCATCACCAACGCCGGGCAGAGCACGTGCCTGGCCGTGCTGGCCGCCCCCGAAGCCGACGCCGGCCAGGTCGCCTACGAAATGACCGTGCTGATCAAACGGCTTGGCCAGCACCTGGGGACCAGCCTGCGGGCCGCGGCACCGGAGACGGGCGCCAGGTAAGCCCTGGGTATGGATTCCGACGACAGCCGCTGGGTAGACGCGGACGCCGGTCCCGTCTCCCGGCCGTACATGCTGACGGGGGGACGGACCAAGCCCCAGGGCCAGATCCGGTTCGACCTCATTGACTTCGTCGTCCGGACCAGCCGACCCGCCGACGGCTACCCGTACACTCCCGAGCGCGGCCAGCTGCTGCAACTGTGCCGCAAGCCGATTACCGTGGCCGACCTGGCCGCGGCGACCAAGATCCCGCTCGGCCTGGTCCGCGTCCTCCTGGCCGACCTGGTCACCGACGGCCTGGTCAGCGTCCGCACCCAGGCCCCCGCGGCTGGGCCGGTCACCGACACCGGCCTGCTGCAGAAGGTCCTCAACGGCCTGCAGCGGATGTGCAGCCTGGCCAGGATCCGGCCCGCCCGGTGCGCGGCCTCGACCGCTTCGGTGTGCATCACCGCGGCCAGGTCGGTGAACTCGTCCAGGGCCGGGTTGACCCCGACCAGGGTGAACTCGCGCTCGACCAGGGTCAGGTCGGCGTCCCACACCGTGCCCAGGAAATGGGTGAGGTAGGCGGTGGAGTGATCCCAGCCCTCGCGCGGAGTACCCGGGCCGTAGGCGCCGCCGCGGACCGTGGCCAGCACCACGGGCTTGCCCGCCAGGAGCGGCGGCCCGCCCGCGCCGGCCCGGGGGTCGGTGACGATCAGGTCGATCCAGGCCTTGATGTGCTGGGAGACGCCGAAGTTGTACATCGGCACCGCCAGCACGATGGCGTCCGCGGCCAGCAACTCGTCGACCAAGGTGGCGGCCAGCGCCACCGCCTGCCGCTGCTCCGGGGTGCGGTCAGCTTCCGGGGTCTGGCTGGCCGCGACGGCCAGCGGCCAGGCCCCGGCCGGGATCGGATCGGTGCCCAGGTGCCGCTGGACCACGGTGTCGCCGGGATGGGCGGCCAGCCACTCCTGCTCGACGATGCTGGCCAGCTCACCGCTGGCGGATCCGGCCACCCGGATGCTGGCATCGAGTCGGTAGAGCGTCATAACGGGGACTCCTCGGTGACGTTCGCCCGCCAGCCGTGTCCGGACCGGGGCGAGAAGGTGATTACTTCAAGCGTGAACTAACCTAACACAAGGTACTTCATGCTTGAAGTATTACCCAGCCAAGTATGCTCGGAGTCATGACGGCGAGCCCGCAGGCCGCAACCGGATCGGCCCCTCCGGCCGGCCTTGCACCGGTCGGCACGGCACCGGTCGGCACGGCGCCGGATGACACGGCGCAGGCCGCCAGCGGCCCGGCCGATGCCGGGGAGCCGCGCTGGCTGTCCAGTACGGAACGAGAGGCCTGGCAAGCGGTCGCGGCCCTGATGCTGCAGCTGCCCGGCCCGCTGGACGCCCAGCTGCAGCGGGACTCGGGCCTGACCTTGTTCGAGTACCTGGTGCTGTCCTCGCTGTCCATGGCGCCCGATCGCACCTCGCGGATGAGCGAACTGGCCCGGCTGGCCAACGGCTCGCAGTCCCGGCTGTCCAACGTGGCCCGGCGGCTGGAAGACCGTGGCTGGCTCCGCCGCGAGCCCGACCCGAACGATGGCCGGTCCACGGTGGCCCGGCTGACCGATCGCGGCTGGGATGTGGTCGAGGCCGCGGCTCCCGGCCACGTCGAGGCGGTCCGCCGGATGGTGATCGATCCGCTCAGCGGCCCCCAGCTGGAGGCGCTGTCGGCCGCCGCTTACAGCATCGTCCGCGGCCTGGAAGAGGCCAGCCAGGCCTGCCGGGAGCAGGTGCCCGACGGCCGTGAGACCGGGTCCGGCTGCGACGAGGGTGACCCCTGCTAGCGAACCGTCACACCGGCTCGTAACGACGTCACGTTCCAGCCACGGCCCGCACGTCGCCCGGGGCGGTCCGATAGCGTCCTACCTGCGGACATATCGGGTCTAACCGGGGGAGAACACCAGATGACCGGGCAGCCGGGCGATCCGTACCAGCCTTATCAACCGTCACAGCCGTACCAGCGGTCGCAACCGCCTCAGCCGGAGTCGCCGACCCGGGCCTTCTCCGGCGACCAGCCGTTCGGCGGCTTCGGAACGCCTCCGCCGGGATCGACGCCCCCGCCTGGGCCGCCGGCGCCCCCCGGGCCGCCCCGCCCGCCGCACCGGGAGCGCAACGCGCTGATCGGCGCGGGCGCCCTGCTGGCCGTGCTGGCCATCGTCGGGTTCGCGCTGCCCGGGCGGGCCGCCGCCAACAGCGCGGCCACGTCACCCGCGGTCAGCGCGCCGGCCAACGCTCCCGCCGCCACCACTCCGGCCGCGGGCGCGTCCGGCCCGGCCTCGGACGGCTCGTCCGCCGGCCCGGTGACTGCGCCAGCCAGGTTCAGACCTGGTCGGCCAGCGGCGCCACCCATCAGATCAACGGGCTCGCCACCAGCATCGAAACCTTCGGCGAGGACATGACCAAGCTGGGCGACGATCTGGAGAGCGGCACCAGCGCCACCGCCGACGAGGCGGCGGTGCAGTCCGACGCGGCCCAGGTCCAGTCGGCCGCCCAGTCGGTCCAGGGCGACCCGGCCCCGGCCTGCGTCCCCGGCCTGCGTCCGGACCTGTCCGGCGCGGCCGCCGACTACTCCACGTCGGCGGTCGACGCCACCAACGGGCTCAACCAGCTGTCCAGCGGCAACCTGTCCGTGGCCGACCGGGACGTCCAGGCCGCCGCCACCGTCATCCGCCAGGGCAACGTCAAGGCCTCGGCCGCGTCGGCCGACATCGACAAGTTCAACGCCAGCCAGGGCTAACGCGGTCAGGTGCTGGCCCGGTCAGGGCTGGCCCAGTCGGGCGGCGGGGCCGGAGCCCCCGCCGTCGTGGGTGGTGCTAGTCGGCGGTGGTGCTACTTGTGCGGCACGCCGTTGACGTCCATCGGGCCGACGTTCAGCGTCTTGTTCAGGACCAGCGGCGCGACGTAGGTCCCGGACTCGACGTTGAAGATCTTGGCCTTCAGCGCCGTCTTCTGGTTGGGCGGGATGACCTGGACCACCTGGGCCCGGGGGATGCCCGCGCTGGCGCCCGGATCCCGGGTGGCGAAGGTGACGTAGGCCGCGCTGGCGTCGCCCGGCTTCAGGGTCTGCACCTTCTTGCCCCCGGTCTGGGCCAGCTTCAGCGTCCAGTTGTCCTTCATGCCGAGCGGCTCGGGTGTCGTCCCGACACCGCCCAGTATCTCGACGCCCGGGAACCCGTACAGGGTGCAGGTCCCGGACGACGCGTTGGTCAGCTGGACGTAGAAGTCGCCGGCGGTGTTATCCGCGTCCGTCGGTCCCTGCAGGACCTTCAGCGTCAGGTCCTTGGTCTGGCACTGGTTGCTGCTCGCGGTCCCGGCTCCAGCACCGGAGCCGGTCGTGCCGCCCCCCGTGCTGCCGCTGCCGCTGCCACCTGTGCTGCCGCTGCCCCCCGCGGCGGCGGTGCCGGCCGAACTGCTGGCCGTCGGAGCAGGCGCGCTGCTCCCGGACGCGCTGGCCGTTCCGGATCCGCCGGACGAGCACCCGGCCAGTGCGGCCGCCGCAATCGCCGCCGTAGCGGAAACCCCCGAGACCAACCTCATCCTGTTCACTTGGTAACACTCCCATCGGTGTCCCGTTCATCGTTCTTCCGACACCTGTTGAGACGCCGCACCCCCAGCCCAGGTTGGACCGTTTCGCCGCCGGCCACTCAACGCAACCGAGCCGGCTGTCGTCTATGGGGGTGACCACGACAGTCAGGGGAACATGTGGACAGAAAGCAGACGCGGGCCTTCGAGGGCTTCGTCGCCGACTCAGGGGACACCCTGCTGCGGATGGCGACCCTGCTCACTTCGGACATTCACCTGGCCGAAGACGTGTACCAGGAGACCCTGCACCGGCTGGCGGCCCGGTGGGCGCGGGTGGCCAACCCGATGGCCTTCTGCCGCCGGGTCATGCACAACATCGTGATCGATCAGGCCCGCGCGCGGGGACGGCGGCCCCAGCAGCTCGGCCTGGTCCAGGGCCACGAGAGCAGCGATCCCAGATCGGGTGACCCGGTCGCCGCGGTCGAGCTCCGGCCGGCCCTGCTGGCCGCGCTGAGCACGCTGACCGCGCAGCAGCGCGCCATCGTCGTGCTGCGGTACTTCGACGACCGCAGCGAGAACGAGGTCGCCGACCTGCTCGGTGTCTCGCCCGGGACGGTCAAGAGCACCGCGTCCCGGGCCGTGGCCCAGCTCCGGGCCCAGCCCGGCCTCATCGCCCTGTTCGCCACCGACGCCTTCACCCCCGGCACCATTGGAGAGAACCACCATGCCCGGTACTGACGAAGACATCCTGCGTGACCTGATGGGCCGCGCCACCGGCGACCTGCACGCGGCACCCGCGGTCACGGCCCGGGTGCTGGCCCGGCAACGCCATCACCGCTGGCGGAACCGCGCGGTGGCCACGGTCGTGACCGGTGCCGCCGCCGGGACCGTGGCTGGCGTGGTCGTGGCTGGTCAGGGCGGCACCGCCGGTCCCCAGGCCCACGGCACCCCGGCCCATCTGACCGCCGCCCAGCACGTGCTCTACCAGCTGAGCGACGCCGCCGCCGCGGCCCCGGCGCCGTCCGGCCGGTACGTGACGCTGACCGAGACCCAGAGTGCCGGGGTCAAGCGGACCAGCGTGCTCGACAGCCAGACCGGCGACGTCCACACCTACCAGCAGGGCCCGGGCGTCCCGGCCGAACTGCCGGTGGCCCGGCACGACTCACCGACCGCGGCCGAATTCACCAGCTGGCCCACGGACCCGGCCAAGCTGCGGGCCGCCCTGCTGGCTCAGTCCAAGCAGGAGACCGCCAAGGCCGAGAAGGAGTTCCAGCAGCAGCTGAGCCAGCTGCCAGCCAGCCTCCGGCAGAAGAAAGCCGCCGCCGCAGGCGGGGTGGCACCGGGCATCACCGACGACGACCTGGTCTTCGAGCAGGCCACCGACACGCTGTGGAACCCGCTGGTCCCGCCGGCCCTGCGGTCCGCCCTCTACAAAGTGCTGGCGGACACCCCAGGTGTGGTCGTCCGCACCCACACCCACGACATGAGCGGCCGTCCCGCCACCGAGATCAGCCGGGTCGACAACCCCGAAGGCGAGATCACCTCGACCTTCGAGAACCCCGCCACCGGCACCGTGCTCGAGTCGCTGTTCGTCACCCCGGCCAACCCGGCCCAGCACGTCACGGCCAGCACCGACTACGACCTTTACCAGCCGATCACCAGCAGCAACGCCCTGCCCGTCAGCCCTTACACCCGGTAGCCGATCACAGGTGAGGCCCGCCCGGCGATGAATCTCCCCCGGGGGCGGCGTCGTATCAGGAGAATGAGCGACGACGCTGGGAGGAACGATGTCCTCGACCCGACATGAGGAACTTCCGGGCGGCCACCGGCTGATCGGCCGGTGGGCCACCCACGGCGCCCACCCGCTGCTGCCCGGGGCGGACATCCGCGGGCACACCACCTTCGAGTGGCTGGCCGGGCGGCAGTTCCTGATCCAGCGCTCGCACTACGACCACCCGGATATCCCGGACGCGATCGCGATCATCGGCGTGACCGGTGAGCAGACGGCCGGCCAGCACCTGACCATGCACTACTTCGACAGCCGTGGCGTGTACCGCGTGTACGCGGTCAGCCTCGATGACGGCCAGTGGCGGTTCTGGCGCGAGGACCCCGGGTTCTGGCAGCGGTTCACCGGCGTGTTCAGCGCCGACGGCGACACCATCACCGGCCAGGGCGAGATGCGCCGCGACGGGGCCGGCTGGGAACCGGACCTGGCCCTGACCTACCGCCGGACCTCGCCCGCCCCGGCCCCGGCGGCCAGGACCCACCCTGATCTGGACGCCCTGGCCCGGCGGGTGATCGACACCAACCAGTACATGACGCTGGGCACCACCGACCCCGACGGCCGCCCCCGCCTGTCGCCGGTGTACTACACCCCGGCCCGTTACACCGACCTCTACTGGGTCTCCTCGCCGGCCGCGCAGCACTCGCTCAACCTGGCCGACCGGCCCGAGGCCGAGATCGTGATCTTCGGCTCCACCGCCCCTGTCGGCCAGGGCGAGGCCGTCTATCTGGACGCGATCGCCGCCCAGGTCCCCGACGATCAACTGGAAGCCGTCTGCCCCGAGGCCTTCCGCGCCACCCCCGGCGCGCACCGCTTCACCCCATCCGAGCTCCGCGACGGCGACCTCCGCCTCTACGTCGCCCACGTCCGCTCGTGCGAGGTCCACGTCCCCGGCCGCGACCCCGTCCACGGCCGCGGCCTCGACTCCCGCCAGCCCGCCGCCCCGGCGATCGGGTAGATGCGGCGGCGGCCTCCCGGGCTCAGCCCGGGGAGGCCGCCAACCACTGCCGATTTAGCGGACGTACAGGCTGAAGTCCCGGCCGTCGTTAGACAGCGGGCCGGGCTCGCTGTCGACCTGCCCCTTGGACGTGCCGTCGCTGGTCATGATCCGCTGGTAGTGCTCCCAGCTGCCCAGTGGCTTGGTGCGGCCGGAGGTATTGGTCAGCGTGGCCGCGGAGAATGAGCCCAGCTGCTTGAGCTTTGCCGATGGGACGAACCCGCCGCCGTCGAAGGTCTGCAGCCAGACGTCGCCCAAGTGCACCGACGTCAGCTGCTGGGCCGAGGTGTACTGGTAGAGCGCCGAATACTCGTCCCCGTTGGCCTTGTCGGCGACGGTCATATAGGCCGTGTCCGACCCGGTGTTGTAGGAGACGGTGAGGGTCACCGTCTCGCCCGCGTAGAAGCAGCCGCGCGCGTCAACGTTGCCGTGGCAAGCGCTAGAGGCCGGGTAGGGCGTGGGCTGTACCCAGAAGGACTTTTGTGCACTTACGCCACCGATATCTGCGTTTGGGTTCCACGAATCGGATTGCGCCGGACTGTTCGTGGTCGGGATCAGCTCCACCTCGGGACTGGTCGTGCTGTTGTAAACCGAGATGAACGGCTGATAGCTGCTGGAAAACTGCCCAACGTCCTTGCCCAGCGTGGTAGTGATCGTGGCCTGCTCGAAATCAGCTCCGGTCGCGCCGTAGGAGGGAACCGAGGCCGTGTACTGGGCTGGCTGGTTCAGTGGCGACGGTGCCGACTTCGTCATGCTGGCTAGGGAGATCCCAGCCGTACTGCCTGGAGCCTGGTGGCTGGCGGTGGCGGGCACCGCGACGGCCGCCGCGATCGCCCCAGCCGCCAGCGCCCCACCCAGCACGCCAATCTTTTTGATCATCAATGCCGCCTTCCGGCTTTAACGAATTATTCGAACCCGCCAGAAAGACGCCCCTGCTGATAACCCGGTTTACCATCCTTCAAAATAATTTGAAATACGAATTACTTAACCGCACCTAATTACCAGCAAAAAGGGTGAACGCGCAAAAAGGCCACGCTGTACGCTGAGGTCCGTGACCGTAACCCTTGATCAAGTCCGGGCCGTGCCCAAGGTGCTGCTGCACGATCATCTCGACGGCGGCCTGCGGCCGGCCACCATCATCGAGCTGGCCCGGGCCATTGGGTACGAGGACCTGCCCAGCTACGACGTCGAAGGCCTGACCCGGGCCATGACCGGCGCCGCCCGGCGCGGTCACCTGGAGCTGTACCTGGAGCCGTTCCGGCACACGGTCGCGGTCATGCAGACCTCCGAGGCGCTGACCCGGGTGGCTGCCGAGTGCGCTGAGGACCTGGCCGACGACGGGGTCGTCTACGCCGAGGTCCGGTTCGCGCCCGAACTGCACCTGGACCGCGGCCTGCGCCTGGACCAGGTCGTCGAAGCCGTGCTGGAAGGCTTCCGCCGGGGCAGTGAGCGCCGCGGCATCGTGGTCCGTGCCCTGCTCACCGCGATGCGGACCACGGCCCGGTCGCTGGAGATCGCCGAACTGGCCGTCCGTTACCGGGATCTCGGGGTGGTCGGGTTCGACATCGCCGGGGCCGAGGCGGGCTGGCCGCCCAGCCGGCACCTGGACGCCTTCGAGTACGTGCAGCGGGAGAACTTCCACATCACCATCCACGCCGGTGAGGGGTTCGGGCTGCCGTCGATCTGGGAGGCGGTCCAGTTCTGCGGGGCGGAACGGCTGGGTCACGGGGTCCGGATCGTCGACGACATCAAGACCGACCCGGCCGGCCCCGGCACCACGGCCGAGCTGGGGCGGCTGGCCGCGTTCGTCCGCGACCGCCGGATCGCGCTGGAGCTGTGCCCCACCTCGAACGTCCAGACCGGGGCGGCCCCGTCCATCGCCGAGCACCCGATCGGACTGCTCCGGGACCTGAACTTCCGCGTCACCGTGAACACCGACAACCGGCTCATGAGCGGGATCACGCTCTCCTCCGAGTTGCACACGCTGACCGAAGCCTTCGGCTACGGCTGGGCCGACCTGCAGTGGCTCACGATCAACGCCGCCAAGAGCGCGTTCGTTCACTTCGACGAGCGGCTCGACCTCATCAACACCGTCATCAAGCCGGGCTACGCGCCGCTGCTCGGTACTGCTGCGGGCTGACCCCGCGCACCCGCTTGAACGCGATGCTCAGCGCGTACGGGCTGGCGTAGCCGACCTGGCGGGCCACGGCTTCCAGCGTGGCCTGCGGTTCCCGCAGCAGGTCGGCCGCCAGGGCAATGCGCCAGCCGGTCAGGAACGTCATCGGGGACTCGCCGACCAGCTCACTGAACCGCCTGGCCAGCGTGGCCCGCGACACCCCGGCCACCTTGGCCAGGCTCTGCACCGTCCATGGCTGCTACGGCGCGTAGTCGATCTGCCGCAGCGCCTCTCCGACCACCGGGTCCGAGTAGCCGCGGTACCAGCCCGGGGCGTGCGCGTCCGGCCAGGCGAACCAGGCCCGCAGTGTACGGCGTGGGCCCGCGCAGCACGGCCACGTCGCCCCGCCCGATCCGATGTGCGGAGCCGTCCGCGTCCAGCCAGACGTGCCCGCGCACGACGGCCACCACGGTGAGCGGGGCCTCGTCCTCGATGCGCAGCGACCACGGGGCCGACATCCGGGATCGCAGCATGAACGCCCCGTGCGCCCGGGGCCCGTCCAGCAGGCCGGCAACCGCGTCCACGGCACCACCTTAGGCGGGGCGTAAGACGATCTCGTATGTTTCTGCGCTCATAGGCCATGGGCTGTCTGCCCCCGGGCCGATTCCATTGAAGGCATGACGATGAGCGGAACGATCCAGGGAATTACCGTCGCCGGCGCCGCCATGGCCTGCATCGGCGGGGTGTTCTTCGCCTTTTCCGGCGTTTGGTCACTGCGGTCCTGGGGCGACCCGGCCGCGCCCTGGGCGCTGGCCGGATGCCTGGCCTACCTGGCCACGATCGTGATCACCATCGCGGCCAACGTCCCCCTCAACAACCAGCTGGCCGGCCTGAACCCCGAAGCCTCTGGGGCCAGGGCCCAGTGGGCTTCATTCCTGACCCATTGGACCGTGTGGAACCACCTGCGCGGCCGCGGTCGCGGCCGGGCTGTGCTTAGTGATCGCCCTCATCCGCCGGTGACCTCGGCCAGTTCACCCGGTGCCGCGGGCTCAGCGGGAGCCCGGCGGGGGAGCAGTCGCAGCGCGGGCAGGCAGGCCGCGGTGATGGCCAGCACCACGATGACGCTGACCGTCATGGCGTGCGCGGACCCGCCGGAGCGGAAGTACACCGTGGTCACCACGGCCGAGCCGATGCCGTTGGCCAGTTGCTGGATCGCGGTCAGCGACCCGCTGGCACTGCCCGCCTCCTCCGGGGCGATGTCACCGAGCGCGATGTCGTAGATGGTGCCGAAGCAGGCACCCATGCCCAGACCGGTCAGCAGCACGGCCGGGCTCAGCGTCCACAGGCTCAGCCCGGTCCCGTCGCTCACGACCAGGCCCAGCAGCCAGCCCGCCCCGGCCATGGTCACCAGCATCCCGATCAGGATCAGGGTCCGTCCCAGCCGCGGAGCCAGGGCCATGCAGGCGAACGCGGCGATGATGATGCCGATGGTCAGCGGCAGCAGGCCGAGCGCGGCCGACCCGGCGCTGGCGTGCAGCGCCTGCTGCATGAACAGCGAGATCACGTAGATCAGCCCGCTGGTCACCGCGAAGAACAGCAGCCCGACGATCAGGCCCGAGGTGAAACCGCGGTTCTTCAGCAGCGACGGCTCGAGCAGGGGGCTCGTGGCCCGCCGCTGGCGCCAGCTGAACAGGCCGAAGAACACCACGCCGAGGACCAGGCTGGCCACCGGGCCCGCGGTCCAGCCGTTGGTCGAGCCCTCGATCAAGCCGAACATCAGCCCGAACATCGTCACCGCCAGCGAGCCGGCGCCCCAGCCGTCCACCGCCACCGACCGGTCCCGCTCGACCCTGGGCAGCAGCCGCAGCGCGACCAGCACCCCGGCCGTGCCCAGCGCCACGTTGATCAGGAACACCGGCCGCCACGACAGCCCGCCCAGGTCGGCGTTGATGATGAACCCGGCCAGCACCGGCCCGCCCACCGTGGCCAGCCCGAGCATGGGCCCGAACAGGCCGAACGCCTTGCCCAGCAGATCGCGCGGGAACGTCTTGGTCATGATGGCCATGCCCTGCGGGATCAGCAGCGCCCCGAACCCGCCCTGCACCACCCGGGCCACGATCAGCAGGCCCGGACCGGGGGACAGGCCCGCCACCGCCGAGGCGGCGGTGAAGCCGGTCATGCCGATCAGGAACAGCCGCCGCTGGCCGAAACGATCCCCGAGGCGGCCGCCCACCACCAGCAGTACCCCCATGGCCAGGGCGTAGGACGAACCCAGCCACTTGATCAGGGCCTGGCCACCGCCGATGTCCCGGACGATGGTGGGCGCGGCAATGTTGGTCACGGTCGAATCGATCATGTCCAGCGCGTCGGCCAGCAGGACCAGGCCGAGTACCACCCACAGCAGCGTCGTGCTCAGCGCCGGGCTCTTCGTTCCCTCCTGGGGTGCGGCGTCAACGGCCATCGCGATCATCTCCCTCGTTGGTGACCGGGCCGTCAGCTCAACTTCGGGCCGGTCCCCGTACTCTAACGAACATGTTCGTTACGATCAAATTCGCGACGAACCTGTTTGCTCCGAACGTGTTCGTATACCCTGAGGCCATGACAGTTCAGTCAGGAGAGCCGCGCAGCCGCCGGGACCGCCCGGCCAAGCCCGCGCTGACCCGGGCCGGCATCGTCGCCGCCGCCGTCGAGATCATGGCGGCCGAGGGCCTGCCCAAGGTCACCGTGCGCCGCCTGGCCCAGGACCTCGACACCGGACCCGCCTCGCTGTACGTGTACTTCCGCAACACGGCCGAGCTGCACGGGGCCATCCTGGACGAGCTGCTGGGCACGGTGCCCCCGCCACCGGCCGGGGGTGACTGGCGGGAGCGGCTGGAGAGGGTGCTGACCGACTACACGGTCATGCTGTTCCGGCACCCCAGCCTGGCCCGGTCCGCGCTGGTGACCCGGCCCCGCGGCCAGCACTACCTGGACCTGGTCGAGTCCCTGCTGGCCCTGCTGGACGAGGGTGGCGTGCCGCCCGCCCAGGCCGCCTGGGGGGTCGACCTGCTGCTGCAGTTCGGCACCGCCACCGCGGCC
Source organism: uncultured Actinomycetes bacterium (assembly GCA_963828445.1). Lineage (GTDB taxonomy): Bacteria > Actinomycetota > Actinomycetes > Streptosporangiales > Streptosporangiaceae > Bog-532. Next base: position 813,611 of record CAWHFP010000001.1, on the reverse strand, counting down.
GAGCAGGGCACCCGGGAAGAGTCCCTGGACGCCGAGGACGAGTGGGACGCCATGCTGCTGGCCCTGCACACCACCTCGGCCCAGGCCCATCCGCACGTCGCCACGCTGGCCCCGCTGCTGGTGTCGGGCGAACCCGGACAGCGGATGTCCTGGGGCTTCCGCATGCTGATCAACGGCATCCTGGCCACGCCCACTCCCGGAGCCGACACCCGCTGACCGCGTGCCCGGGGCTTGCTACCGTGCCGCCTATGGCCGTCATCCACTCCCACGCCGCGCTGACCCCGACCAAGCTCGAGCTGCTGGCCGCCTGGCTGCCCACCCAGCCCTGGTACCGCGACGGCGGAGGCGTTCCCGACCTGGCCAAGGCGGGCGGGTTCCGGCTCGACGACCCGGCCGGCCGGGTCGGCCTGGAGTTCATGGTCGTGACCGACGCCGCCACCGGCACCAGCTACCACGTACCGATGACCTACCGCGATCACGAGCTGCCCGGTGCCGACGACGCGCTGATCGGCACCGCCGAGCACGGGGCGCTCGGCCACCGCTGGGTCTACGACGGCGCCCGCGACCCGGTCCTGGTCACCCAGCTCGTCGCCCTGATCCAGGGCCAGGCCGAGCCCCAGGCCCAGAGCATCACCGACACTCCCGACCCCACTGTGACCAGCCGCCCCACCGGCACCGACCCGGAGCTGACCCTCACCGGCCCGGTCACCGCGACCAGCACCCCGGCCGGCACCGAGCTCCACCTGGCCGACGGCACCCTGGTCGTCTGGATCAACCGCATCCTCCACCCGGGCGAGGATCACGACGGCCCCGGCGTCTCCGCCCCCTGGCACCTCCCCGACGGCACCGAGGCCCGCGCCCCCTTCATCACCGCCCGCTCACGAGCCACCCTCGGGCTGATGCCCGATTCGCTCGACCGGAAGCTGGACGCCCTCGGCCGCCAGCCGTTCCGGGCCCGATTCCACCTGCGCGGCCGGGAACGCGCGACCGCCGAGCAGGCCGCCCCGGCTACCTTGCGCCTGCATGCGCGGGACCTCATCACCAAGCGGCTGGCCCCGGCCGAGCCGTACCACGACGGCAAGCAGACGCCCTACCGCGGTCATCCGGTGTTCGTGGCCCAGCACGCCACCGCCACCTGCTGCCGGTCCTGCCTGCTCCGCTGGCACCAGATACCCAAGGGACAGGAGCTGACCCGCGAGCAACGGGGTTACGTGGTGGACGTAATCTGCCGCTGGATCGAACGTGAGGTCGCAAACCCCCCGAGGAGCTGACATGACCAGTGCCGCCGAGCCCACCGGCCCGCCGTCAACGCCCCCGACCCAGCGACCCCGACCGGCGGCCCCGCTGCTCAAGCCCGGCGACCTCGACCCGGCCCAGGCCCGGCCCGCGACGGCCTGCGCGAGCCGGGGCGACGACGCCCGGCGGCCGGATTCACCATGGAACTGCCCGGCGGCGAGCTCATCGGCCCGTTCAACGCCTACCAGCATGTGCCCCCGATCTTCCAGGCCCTCCGCGACTGGATGGCGGCCATCCAGGAGTACGGCCTGCCCGGCGACGTCCAGCAGGTGGCCATCGTCACCGTCGGCGCGGCCTGGCGGTCCGACTACGAGGTGTACGCCCACACCGCCGAAGCCCGGCACGCCGGGGTCCCCGATTCCGCCATCGCGGCCATCCTGGCCGGAGTCCCGCCGGTCGACCTGTCCCCGGCCGCCGACGTGGCCCACCGCCTGGCCCTGGCCCTGGCCGTCGGGGCTCAGTTGCGATATCCGTTGACCCGGACGCGGAACGACAGGGCCGGTCCCGGTACCGGGGCGGTCTTACGGACCAGGGTGTAGTCCGGTGGGTCCAGGCTCAGGTCCAGCTTGTGAAAGATCCGGGCTATGGTCACCAGCATCTGGATGTCCGCCAGCGTCTTGCCCAGGCAGACGTGCTGCCCGCGCCCGTACGGCGAATACGCCCCCGCCTGCAGGTGTTCGGCCCGCGGCTTCTCGAACCGGTCAATGTCGAATTTCCTGGCGTCCGGGTAGTACTCGTCAAGGAAGTGCGGCACGCTCGTGCCGATGTAGACGGTCTCGCCCTCGGCTATGGGATGCCCGGCAAAGCGGAAATCGCGTGTGGCCGTGCGCATCTGCGCTACCGCGATCGGATAAAGCCGCATCGTCTCCATCAATGCGCCCCGGATCGCTGGGATACCCCGCAGGTCCGTCGCGGTTATGTCGCCCCGGGCAAACAGCTCGTCGGCCTCTTCCCGCACGCGCGCCTGCACCTCTGGATTCTTGAGTACGGCGTAGACGAACGAGGCGAGCGTGTTCGCGACCGTGTCCAGCCCGGCGACATAGGGCCCAGTCAGGCTGAGGACGAGGTCATCGGCGGGCATGGCCGCCGGATGGTCCCGGTGGGCGCACATGATGTCATTGACCAAGATTGCCGGAGAGCCGGATTGCTCGCGGTAGTCGGCGATCATCATGTGGCTCAGCTCGGCGACTCGCGCCTTCGCCCGGGTGTACCGCGGGTCGCGCAGCATGATCCTGGGCCGCTGCTTGGTGACCAGCACGTTGAGTATGTACCGCGTGACCAGGCGGATGTCGCCCACGTACTCCGGGCGGGACGCGCCGGTGAGCAGCTCGCCGAGCTGGTCGGTCACCAGATACTGCATGCTCTGCAGCACTGGGACCGTGCTGCCGGGCCGCCAGGTCTTCACCACGTTGCGGTCGGTGATTGCTACCAGCTCGTCGAGCCGGTCGGCGACTGCCTCGCGCGAGTAGCCGCGCCGCATGATGTCGCGTAGTTGCTTATGCGCGGCGCCATCCTCACCGGTGATCGTGCGGGTGGCGCCGAACTCATCCACCAGGCCCTGCCAGAACTCCTTGGAGCGCAGGCTCTCCCGGCCCTCCTGGGTACCGAGAAAGCTGGCCGCCTCAGCGCCCGCGATGACCGCGTACTCCCTGTTCAGGATCCGAACCCGGAAGACCGGGCCGTACTGCCGATAGCAGTCCACGAAGAATTGTGCGGGGTCTTTGGCCATCCGCCGCGCGTTGCCGAGGACGGGAAGCCCGCGAACCACAGGAGTCTGCGACGCCACGAAACGGATTATAACGACATATTCCGTGCGATCCTGCGAACTGCTGTCCAACCCTGGCGGTTGGGCTACCGGCATCGCGCGTGAAAGTAAGGGATCCGGGTCAGGCCCGCGGCCAGGCGGTGAACCGCTCCCGCAGTGTTGCCACGTCCTCCGGGCCGATCCCATAGCGGGCGAATACCCGGTCTGGCATCCGGTCGAGCTGCCGGCCGGCATCGGCGAAGTCCCGGTTCTCCAGGCCCGGGTCCAGGCGCCGGGCCATGGCGATCAGCGCGCCGACGGTGTAGTGGTCCAGGGCGGCCGCGATGTCGATGTAGTCGCGTGGTTCCACCCGGCTGGCCAGCGCGACGACCTTCCAGCCGACGACGTCCGCCAGGTCCAGCACTGGTCCCAGATCCATGGTCACCGGACGGCGGTCGCGCTCGAAGTAGGCCATCTGCAGCGTCATCTGCGCGCCGTCCGGGCCCGTGATCAGCCACTCGGCCAGGCCGTCGCCCATGCCGTCGAAGATGTCGGCCAGGTCCGAGGCGCTGTCCTCGCGCTCGACCGTGTAGCCGGCGCCGCGCAGCGCCGTTTCCACCGCACCGGCCGCCGCCCGCACCCCGTGCTCCCGGTCGGTGAACAGGTCGACATCCTGGGTCGGGCGGTCGATGAGCCCGTAGGCGATCAGCGCGTTGCCGCCGCCCAGCGCGAACCCGTAGCGAGCCGCCGCCCGCAGCGCGGTGGCCGCGACGGCACGGTGGAAGTCGTCAACCGGCATGGCCCCAAACTAGGCCGGGTCAGGCCGCGGCGGTGGTACCGGCGCGCAGGGCTGGGTGCTGCTCTTCCCAGGCCGCGCGGACACCACGGGGCAGGAACAGGTCGGGCCACAGCGTGAGCAGCGTGGGCCCGTCCAGGAACTCGGCCAGCTCCTCGGGCCGGGTCGCCTCGCGCAGCACGATCTGGTACATCCAGGCCAGCATGCCCGGCGCGTCCAGATCGAACGTGCGGTCCGGGTACCAGAACAGCCGCAGCGGCAGCTCAACCGGGCCCGTTGTCGGCCCGGCCAGCGCGGCCAGGTCCGTGGCCACGAGCGCGCGACGACCCGGGCGCGCCTGATACGGCGCCCGGAGCGTGGCGGTCTGCTCGACGGTCATGGGTACAGAATAGCCAATCCGGCTCGCGAATGGCAGTACCAGATCGAACGTGTGGTCGATTATTTCATGGCCTCGCCGCCAGCCCGGCCGCTAGCACCGCCGGGCTGGTCAGGACGCTGATGTCTTCGATTATGTCGAAGGTGGGGTGGCCGAGCGTCTCGGCCAGGTAACGCTGCATCACCGGCAGGGCCTCCAGGACCGTCACCGGCCGGCCCGCCTCGGCGGTGAGGGTGGTGACCCCGGCGTCGCTGATGCCGCAGGGCACGATGCGGTCGAACCAGTTCAGGTCGTTGTCGCAGTTGAGCGCGAAGCCGTGCATGGTCACGCCCCGGGCCACCCGGGCCCCGATCGCGCCGACCTTGCGGTCCGGGCGCCCGCCGCCGGTGACCCACGCGCCGCTGCGGCCGTCGATGCGCTCGGCCGTCACCCCGAAGGCGGCGCAGGTCCGGATCAGCGCCTCTTCCAGCGCTCGCACGTAGCCGACCACGTCCACGGGCTCGCGCAGCTTGATGATCGGGTATCCGGTCAGCTGCCCCGGCCCGTGCCAGGTGATCCGGCCGCCCCGGTCCACGTCGATCACGGGCGCGCCCGCGTCGCCGATCGGCCGGTCGGCCGGCTCGGTCCGCTTGCCCGCGGTGTAGACCGGCTCGTGCTCCAGCATCAGGCAGGTGTCCGGGATTTCCCCGTCCGCCCGCCGCTGGTGCACGGCCCGCTGCAGGTCCCAGCCGCCCAGGTAGGGCACGGCCTGGGCGCCGAATCCGACGTGCGCGAAAACCAGCTCATCGTTCACCCTGCCAGCGTACGTCGGCCGCCCCGGACCCATGACCGGGGCGCCGCGGACCCTTACCAGGACGTCGCTCAGGAATATTTCATTAACTAGATCTTTAATAGAAGACGTGATAGATGAAGCCGAGCTCCGGCGGATGTCCCGAGACGAGCGGCGGCGCCTGGCCCGTCTGCTGGCTACCATCGACGAACCACACGTGCTGCGGGACCACCGGTTCTCATGGCGGCGGCGATTGGCGCTGCTGGTGGTCCTGGGCGGCTGTGTGGTGCTGGCCGCCTGGATCGGCGTACTCGCGGTGACCCTGCCCAAGCACTACCACGCCACCCACTGGCGCGGTGCCTGGGTCGGGTTCGACATCGCCCTGCTGGCCGCGTTTGTCGCCACGGCCTGGGCGTCCTGGCGCCAGCGCCAGGTTCTGATCTTGACCCTGACCGTCACCGGCACCCTGCTGCTGTGTGACGCCTGGTTCGATCTCATCCTGGACATCGGCACGAGTGAATTCTGGATGAGCGTGTTCTCCGCCGCCGCGGCCGAGATCCCGTTGGCCCTGCTGATGTTCAACGCCGCCCGCCGCCTGCACCGCATGAGCGCCGGCATCATCATCCAGCTCGAAGGCATCGACGCCCCGGTGCCCGCGCTGTGGCGCATCCCGCTGTTCGCCGAGGGCCTGGAAACGGTCCTGCCCGCCCGCTACCGCAGCGACTTTCTCGAGCAAGAGCCCCAAACTCCCGCCAGCGTCGAATAGCACCCGCACGAGGGGTCCCGGGCTGTCACAACGGCGGCTCCCTTCTCGTCAACCGGGTGATATCGGAGGACGGAAGAGGAGCCATCATGCGAGTGTTCGTCGCGGGCGGGACCGGGGTTATCGGGCAGAGCCTGATCCCGATGCTCACCGCCGCCGGCCACCAGGTCACCGCCACCACCCGGTCGCCCGGGAAGACCGGGGAGCTGCGCCAGCTTGGCGCCGAGCCGGTGGTTGTCGACGGTCTCGACCGGGACGCGGCCATTCAGGCCGTGGCCGCGGCCCGGCCGGACGTGATCATGCACCAGATGACCGGGCTGGCCGGCCAGAGCGACCTGCGGCACTTCGACCGGACGTTCGCGGTCACCAACCAGCTGCGTATGCGCGGTACCGACTACCTGCTGGAAGCGGCGCAGGCGGCCGGGACCCGGCGGGTCATCGCGCAGAGCTTCACCGGCTGGCCCAACCAGCCCGTCGGCGGCCCGGTCAAGACCGAGGACGACCCGCTCGACCCGCACCCGCCGGCCAGCATGACCGAAGGTTTGCGGGCCATCAGGCACGTGGAAGAGGCCGTCCCGGCCGGGGTGCCCGAGGGGCTGGTGCTGCGCTACGGCATCCTGTACGGCCCCGGGGCCAGCGAGGAACTGCCCGATGCGGTGCGGAAGGGCCGGCTGCCGATCGTCGGCGGGGGCACCGGCGTCTGGTCCTTCACGCACGTCACCGACGCCGCCGTGGCCGCCGTGGCCGCGCTCGACCAGGGCGGCCCCGGCCTGTACAACGTGGTTGACGACGAGCCCGCCCCGGTGGCTGAATGGCTGCCGTACCTGGCCGACTGCCTGGGGGCCAGGGCCCCGTGGCGGGTTCCGGCCTGGGTGGGGCGGCTGCTGGCCGGCGACTCGGTGGTCTCGATGATGACGCGCAACCGCGGCTCGTCCAACGCCAAGGCCCGGCGCGAGCTGGGCTGGACCCCCGCCTACCCCAGCTGGCGGCAGGGCTTCCGGTCCTGGGAAAGCCAGCCGGCGCCGGCCAGTTCGTCCGCGAAGGCGGCCTGAGCCGTGGACGCCAAGGACCTCGATCTCGACGAGTTGCGGCCGCTGATGTTCTCGATCGCCTACCGCATGACCGGCAGCGTCGGCGACGCCGAAGACATCGTGCAGGAGGCGGTCATCCGCACCTACCGTGCCGCCCACCAGGGCACGATCGTCGAATCGCCCAGGGCCTTCGTCACCACCACCACGACCCGGCTGGCCATCGACCACCTGCGTTCGGCGCGGGTGCAGCGCGAGGCCTACGTGGGCACCTGGCTGCCGGAGCCGCTGCTGTCCGATCCGGCCCCCGGTCCCGCCGAACGGGCCGAGATGTCCGACTCGCTGTCGCTGGCCTTCCTGGTTCTGCTGGAGAGCCTGTCGCCGGTGGAGCGGGCGGTGTTCCTGCTCCGCGAGGTGTTCGGCTACGACTACGCCGAGATCGCCCGCTCGGTGGACAAGTCCGAGGCCAACTGCCGCCAGATCTTCACCCGGGCCCGGCGCCACATCGACCAGGGCCGTCCCCGGTTCGAAGCCTCCCGCCGGCAGGGCACCGAGCTGACCGAGCGTTTCCTGGCCGCGCTCAGCGGCGGCGGTGACATCGAGGCGTTCATCGACCTGCTCGCCCCCGACGTCGTCATGTACGGCGACGGCGGCGGCAAGGCGCCCGCGGCCCGCACCCCGATCCATGGCCGGGAGCAGGTCGCCCGGCTGCTGCGCGGGCTGGCCCGGCAGGCCGAGCGGTGGATCGCCGAGGTCCGCCCGGCTCAGGTCAACGGGCAGCCCGGGGTCATCGCCTACGACCGGGACGGAACCCTGTTCGGGGTCATCGCCTTCGATTACGCCGGCGGCCAGGTGCAGGCGATCCGGTCGCAGATCAACCCGGACAAACTGCGGCATCTCCGGTAGCCCCGCTCGGCGAACCCTGCCGGGCGGTGCCGGCGGCCGAGGGCCTAGCCTCAGGGCATGGCCACCGATTTCACCGAAGAAGGCGCCGCCGACGCCGTCATCGACAGCTTCGCCGGCACGCCGGACGAGCGCCTGCGCACGATCCTGGACAGCCTGGTCCGGCACTTGCACGCGGCCGTGCGCGAGGTGGAGCCCAGCATCGCCGAGTGGGAGCGGGCGATCGAGTTCCTCACCGCCACCGGGCACAAGTGCGACGACGTGCGGCAGGAGTTCATCCTGCTGTCGGACGTGCTGGGGATCTCGATGCTGGTCGAGACGATCAACGAGCGCGGGGCGGCCGGGGCCACCCAGTCCACCGTGCTGGGCCCGTTCCACATGACCCGGTCCCCGGTCCGCGCGCTGGGCGACACCATCGACCTGGTCGGTGAGAGCGAGCCCTGCGTGGTCACCGGCCGGGTCGTCGGCACCGACGGCACCCCGCGGCCGGGCGCGGTGCTGGACGTCTGGCAGGCCAACGACCACGGCGCCTACGACGTGCAGGAGCCGGGCAAGCAGCCGGCCGGGAACGGCCGCGGCCTGTTCACCGCCGACGCCCACGGCCGGTTCTGGTTCCGGACCATCGTGCCCAGCTACTACCCGATCCCCACCGACGGCCCGGTGGGCGAACTGCTGGCCGCGACCCGGCGCCACCCCTACCGCCCGGCCCACATTCACTTCATCGTCTCGGCCGACGGCTACACCCCGCTGACCACCCACATCTTCGTGGCCGGCACCGAGTACATCGACTCCGACGCGGTGTTCGCGGTCAAGAAGTCCCTGATCGCCGAGTTCACCGAGGTCGACGACCCCGACCTGGCCGCCCAGTACCAGGTCAGCAACCCCTTCCGGCTGGCCGACATCCAGATCGCCCTGTCCCCGGCCTGACCGCCCCATCCACGTCGGCTAGCCTCCGACGAATGCCCATCTCTGACGCCGCTGACCAGTTCGGCCCGTTCGGCGGCCGGGCCTGGTTCAACACGGCCCACCAGGGACCGCTGCCCCACGTGGCCGTGGCCGCCAGCCAGCACGCCGCTCAGCTCAAGGCGGCTCCGCACCTGCTCCGCGACGAGGACTTCCAGGCCGTGCCCGAACGGCTGCGCGGTCTGCTGGCCGACCTGGTCGGCGGCGCGCCCGGGCAGGTGGTGCTGGGCAACAGCACCTCCTACGGGCTGCACCTGATCGCCAACGGGCTGGACTGGCAGCCAGGCGAGGAGGTGCTCACCATCGAGGGCGACTACCCGGCCACCGTGCTGCCCTGGCGGCGGCTGGAACCGCTCGGGGTCCGGGTGCGCGCCATCCAGCCCGCTGGTGACCCGGCCTGCTGACCCCGGACCAGCTGGCCGCCGAGATCGGGCCGCGGACCCGCCTGGTCGCGGTGACCTGGGTCGACTCGTTCACCGGCCGGGCTCTGGACCTGGACGGGCTGGGGGCGGTGTGCCGCCGGGCCGGCGTGCTGCTGATCGTCAACGCCTCCCAGGCCCTGGGTGCCCGGCCCATCGACGTCGCCGCGACCCCGGTCGACGCCGTGGTCAGCTGCGGCTACAAGTGGCTGTGCGGCCCGTACGGCACCGGGTTCGCCTGGCTCGCCCCGGCCCTGCTCGACCAGCTGCGCCCGCAGCAGGCCTACTGGCTGGCCATGCAGGCCGGCCGCGGCCTGGACCAGATGCGCGAGACCGAGGTCCGCGACGACCTGGGCGTGCACGCCTTCGACGTGTTCTGCCCGGCCGCGTTCGCCAGCACCCTGCCCTGGATGGCCGCGCTGCAGCTCTTCCTGCGCACCGGCGTGCCCGCCATCGCCCAGCACGACCAGCGCCTGGTCAGCCGGCTGCTGGCCGGCCTGGACCCGGTCCAGTACGACCTGATCAGCCCGCCCACCGGCCCGGCCCGCTCCACCCTGGTCGTGCTGGCCCGCCGCGACGGCACCGCCCAGGCCCGCCACCGCCACCTCACCGGCGCCGGCGTCGACACCGCCTACCGCGAGGGCAACCTGCGCCTGTCCGCCCACCTGTTCAACACCGCCCCCGAGATCGACCGCGCCCTCACCGCCCTGGCCGAGGTAACGCGCGGTTAAAGGTCTCGTTGTCCGCCGGCCGTCGCCATGGTTGACGTTGGTCACGTGGGGACGGACGCTGATCTGGATGTGTGCCCCCGTTACACGCACCAGAAAGGCGCCCGCATGGTGACGTCGCCGATCCAAGACGAAGTCCGCCACCCTGACGGCCGGGTCACCCTGGCCAGCAACGACGAGATTGCCGACAGCGGGTACGCCAACGGGGACCTGGCCCCGTTGCCGCTGGCCCGCCGGACCTGGACCACCTACAACTACGCGGCCCTGTGGATCGGGATGTCCCACAACATCCCCACCTACCTGCTGGCCTCGGGCCTGATCGCGGTGGGCATGAACTGGGTCCAGGCCATCATCACGATCGCCCTGGCCAACCTCATCGTGCTGGTCCCGATGCTGCTCAACAGCCACGCCGGGACCAAGTTCGGCATCCCGTACCCGGTGTTCGCGCGGGCGGCGTTCGGGCTGCGCGGGGCCAACCTGCCCGCCATCTTGCGGGCCCTGATCGCCTGCGCCTGGTTCGGCATCCAGACCTGGATCGGCGGTGAGGGCTTCTACACCCTGATCGGCGCGGTCGCCGGGCACGGCTGGACCAACGCCACCCCGGCCTTCGGCGGCTACCCGTGGACCCAGTGGCTGTCGTTCGCCATCTTCTGGGTGCTGGAGATGGCCATCATCGTCCGCGGCATGAACACCCTGCGCCGGTTCGAGAACTGGGCCGCGCCGCTGGTCCTGGTGGCCGCGGTGGCCCTGCTGGTCTACATCCTGATCAAGGCGGGCGGCTTCGGCTCGGTGCTGTCCGAGCCGGCCAAGCTGGGCTGGGGCGGCAAGTTCTGGCCGGTGTTCTTTCCCTCGCTGATGGGCATGATCGCGTTCTGGTCGACGATGTCGCTGAACATGCCGGACTTCACCCGGTTCAGCCGCGGCCAGAAGCAGCAGTTGTGGGGGCAGGTGCTCGGCCTGCCGACCACGATGACGTTCTTCTCGCTGCTGGCCGTGTTCATCACCGCGGCCTCGCAGAAGATCTACGGCGCCCCGATCTGGGACCCGATCCAGCTCACCGGCAAGTTCAGCAACCCGGTGGTGGTCGCGTTCGCGCTGTTCACCATCATCGTGGCCACGCTGAGCGTGAACGTGGCCGCCAACACGGTCAGCCCGTCCTACGACTTCTCCAACCTGCTGCCCAAGCTGGTCAGCTTCCGCACCGGCGGCATCATCACCGGCGTCATCGGCATCCTCATCCAGCCCTGGCGGCTGCTGACCAACCCGCACGTCTACATCTACGTCTGGCTCGGCTTCTACGGCGGCCTGCTGGGCGCGGTGGCCGGGGTGCTCATCGCCGACTACTGGCTGATCCGCAACACCGAACTCCGCCTGGCCGACCTCTACCGTCCGCACGGCGCCTACTGGTACAACGGTGGCTGGAACTGGCGCGCGGTGGTCGCGTTCGCGGTCGGCGCGCTGCTGGCGGTGGGCGGAGCATGGTCCGCCCCTGGCCAGGGCCCGTTCCCGGAACGCGGCCTGATCCCGGCCCTGAAACCGCTCTACAACTACAACTGGGTGGTCGGGTTCGCGGTGGCCATCATTCTCTACTGGGGGCTGACGATGATTTCGGTACGACGGGCGCCGGCCCGCCACGCCTCACGCCGGGCAGCGAGGCTGACCGCTGACAACTGAACACGCTGACCAGCTGCGGTCCACCGTCGAGGCCTGGATCGCCGACGACCCCGACCCGGCCAGCCGGGCCGAACTGGCCGCCCTGCTCCAGGCGGGCGACACCGCCGCGCTGGCCAGCCGGTTCGGCGAGCCGCTGACCTTCGGCACGGCCGGGATCCGGGGGCCGCTCGGCGCGGGCCCGGCCCGGATGAACCGCGCCACCGTCCGCCGGGTCACGGCGGGCCTGGCCGCCTACCTGGACCAGGCCGGCCCGGTCCAGCTGGGACCGGACGCCGCGGCCCGGCCGGTGGTGATCGGCCACGACGCCCGCCGGGGCTCGCGGGAGTTCGCCGATGAGGCCGCCGCCGTGCTGACCGGGGCCGGGCGCCAGGTCCTGCGGTTGCCCAGCCCGGTCCCCACCCCGGTGCTGGCCTTCGCCGTCCGGCACCTGCGCGCGGCGGCCGGGGTGATGGTCACCGCCAGCCACAACCCCCGCGAGGACAACGGGGTCAAGGTGTACTGGGGCGACGGCGTCCAGATCGTGCCGCCGGTCGACACCGGCATCGCCGCGGCCGCCGCCGCCGCGGGCCCCCTGCTCGACCTGCCCCTGGGCGGCTCGGGGGAGTTCCTGGGCGACGAGCTGGCCGAGGCTTACCTGACCGAGATCCGGGCCGCCGTTCCGCTCGGTGACCGGATTTTTATCGAAGGTCTGAATCTGGCCTACACGCCCTTGCACGGGGTCGGCCTGGCCACGGTCCAGCGGCTGTTCGACCGGGCCGGGTTCGCGCCCATGTCGGTGGTCCCCGAGCAGGCCGAGCCCGACGGCGCGTTCCCGACCCTGCCCAAGCCGAACCCGGAAGAGCCCGGCGCCCTGGACCTGCTGCTGGCCGAGGCGACCCGGATCGGGGCCGACCTGGCCCTGGCCAACGACCCGGACGCCGACCGGGTCGCGGCCGCCCTGCCGGACCCGGCCGCCCCGGGTGGCTGGCGGGTGCTGACCGGCGACGAGCTCGGCGCCCTGCTCGGCGACTACCTGCTGCGGCACGCGCCCGATGCGGCCCGGCGGCTGCTGGTGACCACGGTCGTGTCGTCCAGCCTGCTCGGCGAGCTGGCCGCGGCGGCCGGGGCCGCCTTCGCCGAGACGCTGACCGGGTTCAAGTGGATCATGCGGGCCAGCGACGACCCGGCGGTGTCAGCCGGCCGGCGGTTCCTGTTCGGCTACGAGGAAGCCCTGGGCTACGCCGTCACCGAGCTGGTCCGGGACAAGGACGGCATGTCGGCCGCGCTGGCCCTGGCCGGCGCGGCCGCCGAGGCCAAGAGCCAGGGCCGGACCCTGGCTGACCTGCTGGACGACATCGCCCGGCGGTTCGGGCTGTACGCGACCGGCCAGTTCTCCGTCGACCTGTCCGGTGGTCCCGAAGCGGGCCCGGCCCTGCTGGCCGCGGCCCGCAACGCCCCGCCGCTGTCGCTGCTCGGCCAGCCGGTCACGTCGATCGACGATCTGGGCCTGGGCTTGCGGTCGCGCGCCGACGGCACCAAGGACCCGCTGGCCTGGCCCCGGTCCGATGTGATCATCTGGCGCTGTGGCGATGGGACCAGGGTGGCTGTCCGGCCCAGCGGGACCGAGCCTAAGGTGAAGATCTACTTGCAGGTGGTGCTGCCCGCCGCGGGCCGGCAAGACCTGGGCCCGCTCCGGGCCCAGGCGGCCGGGCGGCTCGCCGACCTGCGCCTGGAGATAACGGAGGTGCTGCACCTGTGACCGGATCGCCGACCCTGACCCGCCGCCAGCTGGCCGCGATGATCGACCACACCCTGCTGGCCCCGGAGGCCACCGAGAAGGACGTGGCCGCGCTCTGCGCCGAAGCCCGCCAGCTGGGCGTCTACGCCGTGTGCGTGTCCCCCACGATGACCACCGTGGCCGCCCGCGAGCTGCCGGGCGGCGAGATCAGGGTGTGCGCGGTGGCGGGCTTCCCGTCCGGCGCGCACAGCGCCGGGCTCAAGGCCCAGGAGGCCGGCATCGCCGCCGCCACCGGCGCGCACGAAGTCGACATGGTCATCAACCTGGCCCTGGCCCGGGAGGGCCGCTGGAAAGAGGTGGAGGAGGAGATCGCCGCCGTCCGCGGCGAGGTACCCAGCCCCACCGTGCTCAAGGTCATCATCGAATCGGCCGTGCTGGACGAGGAGTCCATCGTTGCGGCCTGCCAGGCCGCGGCCGGGGCCGGGGCCGACTTCGTCAAGACCTCGACCGGGTTCCACCCCCAGGGCGGCGCCACCACGGCCGCGGTCGGGCTGATGGCCCGCACGGTCGCGCCCCGGCTGGGGGTGAAGGCCTCGGGCGGGATCCGTTCCGCCGCCGACGCCCTGGCCCTGGTGGCCGCGGGCGCCACCCGGCTCGGCCTGTCCCGCTCCGCCGCCATCCTCGCCGAACTGCCCGCCTGACTGGACAACACTGCTGGATAACACCACTGGACAACACTGACTGACGCACCGCACTGCCGAAGGGAGCTGCCATGACGACCGTTCGCGCCGCACTGGTCCAGCAGAAGTGGACCGGCGACAAGGAATCCATGATCAAGAACGCCGTCGACGCGCTGCGGGAGGCGGCCAGCCAGGGCGCTCAGGTCGCCTGCCTGCAGGAGCTGTTCTACGGCCCGTACTTCTGCCAGGTGCAGGACCCGCAGTGGTACAGCTGGACCGAGGCGGTGCCCGGCGGCCCCACCACCAAGCTCATGCAGGACCTGGCCCGTGAGCTGAACATGGTCCTGGTCGTCCCGGTCTACGAGGTCGAGCAGGAGGGCGTCTACTACAACACCGCCGCCGTCATCGACGCCGACGGCAGCTACCTCGGCAAGCACCGCAAGAACCACATCCCGCAGGTCAACGGGTTCTGGGAGAAGTACTACTTCCGGCCCGGCAACCTCGGCTACCCGGTGTTCGACACCGCGGTCGGCAAGGTCGGCGTCTACATCTGCTACGAGCGGCACTTCCCCGAAGGCTGGCGCGCCCTGGGCCTGGGCGGGGCCAAGATCGTGTTCAACCCCTCCGCCACCAGCCGTGGCCTGTCCGAGTACCTGTGGAAGCTGGAGCAGACCTCGGCCGCGGTGGCCAACGAGTACTACGTCGGCACCATCAACCGGGTCGGCGTCGAGCCGCTCGGCGACGACGACTTCTACGGCCAGTCCTACTTCGCCGACCCGCGCGGCCAGATCATCGGCGGCACCGCCTCCGACAACGCCGACGAAGTGATCGTCCGCGACCTGGACATGGACCTGCTGGAAGAGGTCCGGCACCAGTGGCAGTTCTACCGCGACCGGCGCCCGGACTCCTACGGTTCCCTGGTCGAGCCGTAAGGAGGGCCCGGTGAAAACCCTCATCCGCGGGGGCACGGTGGTCACCGCCACCGGCACCTTCCCCGCCGACGTGCTGGTGGACGGGGAGACCATCGCGGCCCTCCTCGACCCGGCCCACACCGAGTCCCTGGCCGGTACGGCCGACCGCGTCCTGGACGCGGCCGGCCTGTACGTCATGCCGGGCGGCATCGACGTGCACACCCACATGGAAATGCCGTTCGGCGGCACGTTCTCGGTCGACGACTTCGAGACCGGGACCCAGGCCGCCGCCTGGGGCGGGACGACCACGATCGTCGACTTCCCGGTGCAGAAGAAGGGCACCACGCTCACCGAGACGCTGGACACCTGGCACGAGAAGGCCGGCGGCAAGGCCAGCATCGACTACGGCTTCCACATGATCGTGTCCGACGTCAACGACACGACCCTCAAGGAAATGGACGCCCTGGTCGGCGAGGGCGTGACCAGCTTCAAGATGTTCATGGCCTACCCGGGCGTGTTCTACGCGACCGACGACGAGATCCTGCGGGCCATGCAGCGGGCGGCCGGCAACGGCGCCACGATCATGATGCACGCCGAGAACGGCATCGCCATCGACGAACTGGTCCGGCAGGCCCTGGCCGCCGGGCACACCGACCCGGGCTGGCACGGCCGCACCCGCCCGCCGGAACTGGAGGGTGAGGCCACCTCGCGGGCCATCCGGCTGGCCCAGGTGGCGGGCGCGCCCCTGTACATCGTGCACCTGTCGGCCAAGCAGGCCCTGGACGCGGTGACCGAGGCCCGGGACGACGGCCGGCCGGTGTTCGCCGAGACCTGCCCGCAGTACCTGTACCTGTCCCAGGACGACCTGGACCGGCCGGGCTTCGAAGGGGCCAAGTACGTGGCCTCACCGCCGGTCCGGCCCAAGGAGCACTGGCAGCACATCTGGCGCGGCCTGCGCAGCAACGACCTGTCGGTGGTCTCCACCGACCACTGCCCGTTCTGCTACAAGGACCAGAAGGAACTGGGCCGGGGCGACTTCTCCAAGATCCCGAACGGGATCCCGGGGGTCGAGCACCGGATCGACCTGCTGCACCAGGGCGTGGCCGACGGCGAGCTGTCCCCGGCCCGGTGGGTCGAGGTCAACTCGACCACCCCGGCCCGGATGTTCGGGCTGTACCCGCGCAAGGGCACGATCGCGCCCGGCTCCGACGCCGACATCGTGCTCTACGACCCCACCGCCAAGCACGTGCTGTCCGCCGCCACCCACCACATGAACGTGGACTACTCCGCCTACGAGGGCCGCGAGGTCACCGGGCAGGTCAAGACCGTGCTGTCCCGGGGCGACATCCTGATCGAGAACGGGGAGTGGCACGGCTCGCCCGGGCGGGGCAAATACCTGGCCCGCGGTACCTGCCAGTACCTCGGATAACGACCTTCGATATAAAAATCTGACCAGGGGGAGTGATGCACGGTGGACATCGGTCTGGTCCTGCAGAACGATCCGCCGGCTCAGCGCGTCATCGACGTGGCCCGCCGGGCCGACGCGCTCGGCTACAGCCACGTGTGGACGTTCGACTCGCATGTGCTGTGGCAGGAGCCGTTCGTGGTCTACGCGCAGATCCTGGCGCAGACCAGCAACGTCAAGGTCGGCCCGTTCGTCACCAACCCGCTGACCCGCGAGCCGTCGGTCACCGCGTCCCTGTTCGCCACCCTGAACGACCAGTTCGGGAACCGCACGGTGTGCGGCATCGGGCGCGGTGACTCGGCCCTGCGGGTGCTGGGCCGCAAGCCCGCGTCGCTGGCCACGCTGTCGCACGCCATGCGGGTCATCCGCGACCTGGCCGAGGGCCGCCCGGTCGACTACGACGGCACCGCGGTCCGCATTCCGTGGGTGCGCGACGGCCAGCTCGAGATCTGGATGGCCGGCTACGGGCCCAAGGCCCTCAAGCTGTGCGGGGAGGAAGCCGACGGCTTCATCCTGCAGTGTGCCGACCCCGACATCGCCCGCTGGACCATCGGCACGGTCCGGGCCGCGGCCGCCGCGGCCGGCCGGGACCCGGCCGACGTCACGATCTGCGTGGCCGCCCCCGCCTACGTCGGCACCGACCTGGCCCACATGCGCGACCAGACCCGCTGGTTCGGCGGCATGGTCGGCAACCACGTCGCCGACCTGGTCAACCGCTACGGCGGCTCGGGGGAGACGATCCCGCGCGCCCTGACCGACTACATCAAGGCCCGCGAGGGCTACGACTACTCCCACCACGGCAAGGCCGGCAACCCCACCACCGACTTCGTCCCCGACGAGGTGGTGGACCGCTTCTGCCTGCTCGGCCCGGCCGAAGCCCACCGCGACCGGCTGGCCGAACTGCGCGAGATCGGCGCCGACAACTTCAGCGTCTACCTCATGCACGACGACGCCGGCACCACCCTGAACGCCTACGCCCAGCACCTCATCGGCCAGGTCTGACCGCACCTTCTGCCGGGCATCAATCGGCCCCGCCGGCTGTTGTACAACGTACAGGAGCCAAGAGAAAAGGCAGGAACCGATGTTCCGGACCAGGGACCGTGCCCGCAAGCCGGCCGCTCAGGAGGCGACGGCTGAGATCCAGAAGCCCGACGAGCAGTGGCGGCAGGAGCTGACCCGCGAGCAGTACGGCGTGCTGCGCAAGGGCCACACCGAGATGGCGTTCACCGGCGCGCTGCTCCGTAACAAGAAGGACGGCTCCTACCAGTGTGCGGGCTGCGGGAACGAGCTGTTCAAGTCGGACGCCAAGTTCAACTCCGGCACCGGCTGGCCCAGCTTCTTCGAGCCCGCCGTCGCCGAGGCCGTCGAACTGCGCTCGGACTACAGCATGCTCATGCGCCGCACCGAGGTCCTGTGCCGCCGCTGTGGCGGGCACCTGGGCCACGTCTTCCGCGACGGCCCGCGCCCGACCGGCCAGCGGTACTGCATCAACTCGGCCGCGCTCGCCTTCGAGCCCACGGCCGACCCGGCCGCCGAGGAGAAGTGACGTGCTGAAGCTCAGGAACCCCAGCGACAGCCACCCCGCGCCCGCCCCGCCGTTCGAGGGCCACGGGCCGGCCGGGGCCGAGCGGGCCACGTTCGCGGCCGGGTGCTTCTGGGGCGTCGAGGCCGAGTTCCGCGCCATCCCCGGGGTGCTGCAGACCGCGGTCGGCTACACCGGCGGGCACGTGCCCGACCCGACCTACCGGAAGGTGTGCGGCCACCGCACCGGCCACGCCGAGGCGGTCGAAGTCTGGTTCGACCCGGCCCAGGTCAGCTACGCCGACCTGGTGCGGACGTTCTGGAACATCCACAACCCGACCAGCCGCAACCGGCAGGGGTTCGACTTCGGCAGCCAGTATCGTTCGGCGATCTTCGTCCACGACGAGGCCCAGCAGGCCGCCGCGATCGAGTCCCGCGACGCGGCCCAGGAAACCCTGAAGCGGCCGATCGTCACCCAGATCACCCCGGCCTCGGCGTTCTACCGGGCCGAGGAGTATCACCAGCGCTACCTGGAGAAGGGCGGCCGGGCCGCCTGCGCGGTCACGGTGAAGTAACCGGCTCCACCTGCCGCAGCACCGCGATCACCGTGCCGTGCTGCGGCCCGCCGGGCGGCCGCCGGACCACCACCCAGTCGCCGGGCCGGACGCCGGGCGCGGTCACCGAGCCCGGCGAGACGTGCAGCAGGCGCAGTTCCTCGCGGGCCACCGCCATGTCCCGGGGCATGCGGCCGACGAACGGCACCCACACCACCTTGTCCGGGTCCCGGATGTCCAGGACCTGCTCGTCATCGGCGGGCGGCCGGGGCCGGGGGAGCACCCGCACCGTGCGCGGCACCCCCGGCTGATAGGTCAGGTAACCGTCGGCCTTGAGCTGCTTGAGGTAGCGCAGGACGGTCGATGGGCTCCGCAGCCCGGCCGCGGCCGCGATCTCGCGGTTGCTGGGGGAGCACCCGTGCGTCGCGATGTAGCGCTCGATGACCTGAAGGATCTGGCCCTGCCGCGTCATCGAGCCTCCGCCCTCTATGACCCCTTTCTGACGACACTAAATGATCAAGACCCGGCTGCCTATAGCTCTCAGTGAGCGGGCCGCTCCCAGTCCACGACGTCGCCGGCCGGGTGGCGGGTGAAGTCGGGCAGGCCGGTCAGGGCCTGCTCCTCACCACCCGGGGTGTAGGTGACGATCAGCCGCAGCGTCCGCCAGCCGGTGTTCATGGTGGAGTGCAGCGTGTTCATCGGGATGTACACCACGTCGCCCTCGGTGACCGGGAACTCCTCGTCCCCGACCGTCTGGGTGCCGGTACCGGAGATCACGTAGATCAGCTCGTCGGCCTGCTCGTGCAAGTGCCTGACGTGGCCCTTCCCGGGGTTGATGATCACCTCACCCTGGGAGTTGGCCGCGCCCGGGATCGTCACCGGGGACACGAACCACTTCATCGTCCCCCAGTCGAAGCTGAACGTCTCCACCTGGTCCGGCTGAATGCGCGTCACAGTCATGATCGGGAGGCTAGCGCACCGTCTCGCGCCGCCCCGGAAGACTGGGCCACCCCGGCCAGCAGCCGGACCGCGGGGGCCAGGTCCGACTCGCCGGTCAGGGCGAAGCCCAGCAACAGGGCCGGTGGGTACGGCGCCACGGTGGTGCAGTGCCGGTGCAGTTCGTGCACGGCGACCCCGACGTCCCGGGCCCCGAGCCCGATGGCCCGCTCGTCGGCGCCGTCCGGCAGCTGGGCCAGCAGGTGCAGGCCCGCGGCCGTGCCCAGGATCCGGGCCTCGGGCAGGTACCGGTGCAGCGCGTCGACCAGGATGTCCCGCTTGGCCCGGTACCGGCGCCGCATCGACCGCAGGTGGCGTTCGAGCGCGGCATCGGAGATGAAGAAGGCCAGCGCCGCCTGGTCCAGGGTCGGAGGCACCACCCCGGTGATCCGGAGCACGTCCTCCACCTCATCGATCATGCCGGCCGGCGGCACCATCCAGGCCAGCCGGAGCGCCGGGGCCAGTGTCTTGCTGGTGGTTCCCACGAACACGACCCGGTCCGGAGCCAGGCCCTGCAGGGACGCCACCGGCTCGCGGCCGAACCGGTATTCGACGTCGTAGTCGTCTTCGATGATCAGCGCCTGCCGCTGGTGGGCCCAGGCCAGCAGGGCGGACCGGCGTTCGGCGGTCATCACCACCCCGGTCGGGTACTGGTGGGCCGGGGTGATCACCACCGCGTCCACCCCGGTCGCGGCCAGGTCCGAAACGACCAGCCCATCGGCGTCCACCCGCACCGGCACCACGTCCAGCCCGGCGTGTTCGGCGGTGTAGCGCTGCCAGCGCCAGCCGGGGTCCTCGATCGCCACCCGGCGCACGCCCCGGCGGCGGAGCACGTCCCAGATCACGGTCAGCGCCTGGGAGGCCGCGCAGCACACCACGACCTGATCGGGCTCCACCACCACCCCGCGCATCCGGGCCAGGTACCCGGCGATCGCGCTGCGCAGCTCGTAGCTGCCCCGGGGGGCGGCGTAGCCCAGCCGCCGGTCGGGCAGCTCCCGCAGCGCCTGGAGCAGGGCGGCCTTCCACCGGGCGCGCGGGAACGCGTGGTAGTCGGCCTGGCCGGGCCGCAGGTCGTAGCGGTATCGCTGCGGTTCCGGCCGCGGGGCCCGCGGGGCCGGGCTCACGGTCTCGGGCAGCCGGGCCACCCGGGTGGCCGACCCGCGCCGGGCGGCCAGGTAGCCCTCGGCGGCCAGCTGGGCGTAGCTGCCCACCACCACCCCCCGGGACACTCCCAGCTGCTGGGCCAGGTCCCGGCTGGGGGGCAGCACCGCGCCTGGGGTCAGCCGGCCGGACCGGATCGCGACCCGCAGCGCGTCCTCCAGCTGACGGCGCAACGGAACTCCCCGTCTGGAAGGCGACGTCCAGCTCCATGCCTCAGAAACTACTCTGAGCGGCCGAAATTGGATCTATTTATAAGCCGGTGATTGGACCATGCCATAGGACCACAGGCCGAATAGGCTGACCAAGATCGAGTGTGCCGGCACAACCGGCCAACGCGACCATACTGCGCGGCAGGGAGGACACATGGCACCGATCCGGGTGCACGAGTTCATCAGCCTGGACGGGGTTATCGACGCCCCGACCTGGACCGCTGACTACGGATTCGACCCGCGGATGGGCGAAGCGATCGGGCAGGCCGTCAGCGCCAGCGACGGCATCCTGCTGGGCCGGACCACCTACCAGATGTTCGAGCCGGCCTGGTCGCAGCGCACCGTGGACGACGACCCCGGCGCGCCGTTCTTCAACGACACCGTCAAGTACGTGGTGACATCGACGCTGACCGAGACCACCTGGCGCAACTCCCAGATCCTCGGGCGCTACGACGCCAAGGAGATCCAGCGCCTGAAGGAGGACGACAGCGCCAGCGGCCTCTACGTCAGCGGCAGCGCCACCCTGGTCCGCGCCCTGCTGGCCGACGGCCTGGTCGATGAGCTGCACCTGTTCGTCTACCCGGTCACCCGCGGGTCCGGCCCGCGGCTGTTCGCCGAGGGCGCGCCCCCGGCCACGTGGGACCGGGCCGGCGCGGAGCTCTACGACAACGGGGTCTTCTACCTGAAGCTCACCCCGGCGTCGTGATGCAAGCTGCCGCCGCGGGACCGCGCAGGCGGTGGCGGTGAGCCCGGGGCCGTCGGGGGCCGGTCCCGGCCTCACCACCGGCTCAGCCGCCGGTTCAGGCAACGTGCTGGCCATGGTCGACCTGGACGGCACCCAGGTGGCGCTGCGCCGGGCCCTCCGGCCCGACCTGCCCGCCCTGGTGGCTCTGCTGGCCGCCGACGACCTCGGCGCTACCCGCGACGGCATCCGCGGCCAGGCCGACCGGGAGGCCTACGAACGGGCTTTCCAGGCCATCGACCAGGACCCGGCCCAGCTCCTGCTGGTCGCCGACGCCGAGCGGCCGGGTCGTCGGCACCCTGCAGCTGTCGTTCATCCCCGGCCTGTCCCGCCGGGGCGCCCTCCGGGCCCAGATCGAGTCCGTCCGCGTCGCCCCCACCATGCGCGGCCGGGGCCTGGGTGAGGCCCTGTTCACCTGGTCCATCGCCGAAGCCCGCCGCCGCGGCTGCGCCCTGGTCCAGCTCACCACCGACAAGACCCGCACCGACGCCCACCGCTTCTACGACCGTCTCGGCTTCACCGCCTCCCACGAAGGCCTGAAACTCGACCTCACCGACGGGAACGGTAGCGTTTCCCCGTAGCCAGACGGTCGTGGGTGAGGGAGAGCGGCATGCCGGTACCGGGGGTCGCGCTGGAGCGGCTGGGGTTCTTGACCATCGGGCTGTTCGACGGGGACGATCCCCGGCCCGGCCACGAGACCACGCTGGAGATCATCGAGCTGGGGGAGCGGCTCGGGTTCGACAGCGCCTGGCTGCGGCACCGGCACCTGCAGTACGGCATCTCCTCACCGGTGGCGGTGCTGGCCGCGGCCTCCCAGCGGACCAGCCGCATCGACCTGGGCACCGCGGTCATCCCGCTCGGCTGGGAGAACCCGCTCCGGCTGGCCGAGGACCTGGCCACGGTGGACATCTTGTCCGGCGGCCGGCTCAACCCGGGGATCAGCGTGGGGCCGCCCCGCAACTACGACGACATCAAGGGGGCCCTGTACCCGGACACGGCCGGCCAGGAGGACTTCAGCTACCACCGGGTCGAACGCCTGCTCGACCTGGTCGCCGGCCAGCCCGCCGCCCAGTTCAGTGGCACCGTGGGCTTCGAGGAGTTCTCCGACCGGGTCCAGCCGCACTCACCGGGGCTGCGCGAGCCGCCTCTGGTACGGCGGAGCCGGGCTCAGCTCGGCCCGGTGGGCCGGCGAGCACGGCATGAACTTCCTGACCAGCAGCGTGGTCCGGGCCGAAGGGCCAGCTGAAGAGCCCGTGCCAGCCGAAGAGCCAGCGCCAGCCGACGGGCGCTGGGACTTCGCCGAGATCCAGCACTCCCATATCCAGGCCTTCCGGGCCGCCCACCCCGACGGGCCGGCGGCCCGGGTTTCCCAGGGCCTGGTGGTGATCCCCACCGACAGCGCCACCGCCGACCAGCGCGACCGGTACGCCGCCTACGTCGCGGCTCGCACCCCGCGTACCGCCTCGCCGCAGGGACCAGCCCGGATGCTGTTCGCCCGCGACCTGATCGGCACCGCCGACGAGATCGCCGAGCAGCTCTACGCCCAGGCCGGCTTCCGCGACGTCACCGAGGTCGCGTTCGCCCTCCCCTTCACCTTCGAGCCCGACGACTACGTCCAGATCCTCACCGACATCGCCCAGAAGCTAGGCCCCGCTCTGGGCTGGGCGCCGGGCCGGTGAGCCGGAGCGGTAGGTGCCTGGGGTCTGGCCCATGGTGCGGGTGAACGTGTCCACGAACGCGCTGGTGGTGGCCCAGCC
This sequence comes from uncultured Actinomycetes bacterium, assembly GCA_963828445.1. Taxonomy (GTDB): domain Bacteria; phylum Actinomycetota; class Actinomycetes; order Streptosporangiales; family Streptosporangiaceae; genus Bog-532. The sequence goes on along the minus strand of CAWHFP010000001.1, from coordinate 790,439 downwards.
GCAGCCGTGCGCGGTCTCGGTGACCGTGGCCCCGCCGGACAGCTCGATCATGGCGTGGAACACCCGGACGTTGGTCCGCCACTGCGGGTAGGTCATGCCGAACTCGCTCCGGAACAGCCGGGTCAGCGTGCGCTCGCTGGCGCTGACCTCGCGGGCCAGCCAGGCCAGCGACCGGGGCTGGCGCAGGTCTCCGGTCACCAGCTCGCAGGCGTGGGCCAGCCGGGGATCGCGCGCGGCGGGCAGGGCCAGCGGCTGCACATGGGCCCGGCGCAGCCGGTCGAGCAGCACCGCCCGGATCCGCAGCACTTCGTCGGCGGGCAGGCCCGCCTCGGTGCCGGTCACCAGCAGCTCGCGGAGCAGACTGTCCACGGCCACGATGGTGGGTGACGTGTCCGGCAGCGGCGCCATCGCGGCGTCGAATCCGATCGTGTGCACCGAGGTGGGGCCGTAGGCCCGGTGCTCGTGCCAGGTGCCCGCGGGTACCCAGGCGGCCCGGTCCCGGGAGGCGACCCAGGCGCCCTGCTCGGTGTGGATGGCCAGGACCCCGGTGCTGACGTAAATCAGCTGGTGGTAGTCGTGGCTGTGCCGGTGGACAACCGCGCCGGGGCCGTGCCGGTGGAGGAACTCGCTGGTGTGGGGGTGGGTCAGCGAGCTGACCGTTCTGCGGGACCGTTGGCTGTTTTGCGACATCAATAGGCAGAATAACGGAAGCCGGACGGTGCAATCGGTGGGCAGGATGGATACTTGTGAGTGACACGAATACGTCCCGCCGCCGGAGCCGCCTCCGGCAGGTGGCGCTGGATACCCGGCCGCTGAGCGTTCCGGCCTTCCGGCGTACGTTCGCCGGTCAGGGCGCCTCCTACATCGGCACGATGGTGACCGAGGTCGTGGTCCCGGTGCAGATCTACGCGGACTCGCATTCGTCCCTGTACGTGGGCCTGGCCGGCCTGGCCGGGCTGGTCCCGATCACGATCTTCGGCCTGTATGGGGGCGCGGTCGCCGACGCGGTCGACCGGCGCCGGCTCTATCTGTGGTCATCGATGGTGACCTGGGCCGTCACGCTGGTCCTGCTGGCCCAGGCCCTGATCGGGCTGCGGTCGGTGGGGTTGCTGCTGGCCCTGGTCGTGGTGCAGTCGGGCGGCTTCGCGGTGTCGTCCTCGACCCGCGGGGCGATCATCCCCTCCATCGTCCCGATCCCGATGATCCCGGCCGCCAACACGCTCAGCTACACGGCCGGCAACATCGGCCAGGTCCTCGGCCCGCTGGTGGCCGGGGTCCTGGTGGGGCTGCCGCACGGGTTCGCCTACGCCTACGGGGCCGACGCGATCCTGTTCACCACCGCGCTGTATTCGACGTTCCGGCTGCCGTCCCTGCGGCCGGTGACCGCCACCGGCCGGGCCGGGGTCCGGGCGGTGGCCGATGGCATCGCCTTCATCGCCCGGCACCCGATCCTGCTCATGTCGTTCGTGCTCGACATCGCGGCCATGACCCTGGCCATGCCCCGGGCGTTGTTCCCGGAGGCGGCGGCCGTCCGGTTCCACGGCGGTGTCGGCCTGCTCTACTCGTCGATCGCGATCGGCTCGATCCTGGCCGGGCTGTTCAGCGGCTGGATCGGCCGGGTCAAGCGCCAGGGCATGGCCCTGACCGGGGCCGTGGCCTGCTGGGCCCTGGCCGTGGTGGCGGCCGGGCTGGCTCGCAGCTTGTGGCTGGCCGTGGTCCTGCTGGCCGTGGCCGGCGCCGCCGACCTGGTCAGCGTGGTCTACCGGCAGACCATCCTGCAGACCTACGCCCCCGACGAGATGCGCGGCCGCATGCAGGGCGTCTTCACGGTGGTGGTCACCGGCGGCCCGCGCCTGGGCGACCTCCGGGCCGGGGCCATGGCCGCCGCCACCGGCCTCACCATCGCCTGGTCCGGCTCGGCCGCCCTCTGCTTCGCCGTCGTCGTGATCATCGGTGGCACCGTCCGCTCCTTCTGGCACTACCAGCCGGCGGTTACGGCTGACCCGGACGAGCCGGAGGAGGGTGCGGGCGAGGAGGATCAGGCCGATGCGGAAGACTCGCGGCGGGCGTCGTAGCCGGTGCGGGCGGTAGCGATCTCCTGGCGGTGGGCGCGGGTCCAGGACACCAGGCCCTCGATGGCCACCAGCAGGCTCTGGCCGAGGCTGGTCAGGGCGTAGTCGACCCGGGGTGGCACGACCGGGTGGACGGTGCGGGTCACCAGGCCGTCGCGTTCCAGGTGGCGCAGGGTCAGGGTCAGCATGCGCTGGCTGATCTCGTCGATCTCGCGGTGCAGTTCGGTGAACCGGTGGGAGCCGGTCCCCAGCAGCTCGATGACCAGCAGCGACCACTTGTCGGCCAGCCGGTCGAGCAGATCGCGGATCTCGCACGAGGTGGTGTCCCGCACGCAGGAGCCCGGGTCAGGCACATCGGTGTGCGTGGCTGACATCAAAGTGCCGTCTTCCATATTTCTCAGTCTTACTGAAGATTGGGTCACGAACAAGAAGTAACCAACGGCTTTGGAGGCCTCCGTGGAGCTGGGCGTGATCTTGCCGTCGATGTCGCGGCGGGAGGGCCGGCCCGGCGACGTCCCGGCCGCGGCCCGGCAGGCCGAACAACTCGGGTTCGAGTCGGCCTGGGTGGTCGACCAGCTGGTGGCCGGGACCGGGGTGCCGGTGCTGGACAGCCTGACCTCGCTGGCCGGGGCGGCCGCCGTGACCTCGCGCATCAAGCTTGGCGTCGGCGTGCTCATCGCGCCGCTGCGCCCGGTGGCCTGGACCGCCAAGCAGATCGCGACCGTGCAGTACCTGTCCGGCGGCCGCGTCCTGCTCGGGATCGGCGCCGGCGGCGATCGGCACGCCTTGTCCTGGGACGCGGCCGGGGTGCCCAGCCGGGAGCGGGGCCGCCGCACCGACGAGGCCCTGCGCCGGCTGCCGGACCTCATCGCGGGCAAGCCCGCCCCGCTCACCCCGGACGGTGCGGAGGTCGTCCTCAGCCCGGGCGTGACCGTGCCGCCCATCGTCATCGGCGGCAACTCCGAGGCGGCCGCCCGGCGGGCCGGCGAGTTCGGCGACGAGTGGTTCGTGCTGGCCGGCGCTGACGAGATCCCGGGCTTTCAGGGCCGGGCCGCCGAGCAGGCCGCCCGCTTCGGCCGCCCTGCCCCCGCCATCACCACCAGCGTGATGGCCGTCCTCGACGGCGACCCGTCCGTCCCCGACCGCGGCACCCTGATCAGCTTGCTGGTGGACCCCGACGGCATGTTCGGCATCCCGGCCGCGACCGCCCCGGACGCCTTCCTGACCGGCGACCCCTCGGTCCTGGCCGCGCACCTGGGCCGCCTGGCCGCGATCGGCGTCCACCGCACCATCATCCAGTTCGCCGGCGGCGACTGGTCCCGCCAGACCGCCCTAGCCGCCGAAGCCATGTCCCAGCTAGCCTGAGCTGGGGCTGGAGCTGCCACTCGCGGAGGCACCGGGCTCCGCGCTCCCGGGCTCCGCGCTCCCGTGCTCCCGTGCCACGGAGGCCCGGCAGCCCCGCGTCACAGAGGCCCCACTAGTTCGAGGATTCATCGCCAGGCAGCGTTTGCAGCCGTATTCACTGCAACTGCTGCCGCGCAGTGGATCATCATCGGCCAACCCCGGGGCGCCACTCCACGAAGCTCATTGGCTTCTGATAACAGCAAGAAGCGGCGACGCGCGCGAGCCACCAAGTGGGACGCGAAACGGCCCGGCGCCCGCGGGGTGCGGGGCCGGGCCGGTGACGCTGGGAAAGCGATGGCCTCAGAGGCCGGAGCTTCCGGGAGCCAGCAGCTTAGAGGCCGAGCTCGGCCTCGAAGCTGCCTTCCTCGAGGCGCTCCTTGATGGTGACCAGGAAGCGGGCCGCGTCGGCGCCGTCGACCAGGCGGTGGTCGTAGGTGAGGGCCAGGTAGACCATCGAGCGGACCGCGATGACTTCGCCCAGGGCGGGGTCGTCGACCACGACCGGGCGCTTGACCACGGTGCCGGTGCCGAGGATGCCGACCTGCGGCTGGTTGATGATCGGAGTGTCGAACAGAGCGCCCCGGCTGCCGGTGTTGGTCAGGGTGAACGTGCCCCCGGCCAGCTCGTCCGGGCTGACCTGGCCGGACCGGGTCCGGTTGGCCAGGTCGGCGATCTTGCGGGCCAGGCCGCCCAGGTTGAGGTCACCGGCGTTGTGGATGACCGGCACCATCAGGCCGCGCTCGGCGTCCACCGCGATGCCCAGGTGCTCGGCGTCGTGGTAGGTGACCTGGTTGTTGGCCGTGTCGATGACCGCGTTGAGCTTGGGGTGGACCTTGAGGGCCTCGATCGCGGCTAGCGCGAAGAACGGCAGGAAGCTGAGCTTGACGCCCTCGCGAGCCTCGAAGTCCTGCTTGGCCCGGGCCCGCAGCCGCGCGATCGCGGTCACGTCGGCCTCGACCACGGTGGTGAGCTGAGCCGAAGTCTGCAGCGATTCGACCATCCGCTGGGCGATGACCTGGCGGGGCCGGGACATCCGCTGGGTGGTGCCGCGCAGTGCCGACGGCACGATGGCCGGGCGGGACGGCGCGGACGGCGCGGCGGCGCGCGGCCGGCCGGAGCCTGACCAGGCCGCCGGAGCCGCCGCCGCGGGGGCGGCCGGAGCGGCCGCGGCCGGGGCCGCAGGAGCCGCCGCGGGCTGCGCCTGGGCCGCCGCCTCCTGGTCACGCCGGCTGCGGGCCGCGTCCAGCACGTCCTGCTTGCGGATCCGGCCGCCGACGCCGGTGCCGGCCACCGACTCCAGGTCCACGCCGTGCTCGGCGGCGAGCTTGCGGACCAGCGGGGTCACGTAGGGGCCGTCGCCGCCGGTGGACGGCTGGGCCGGAGCCTCAGCCTGCGGGGCCGGAGCCTGCGGAGCCGGCGCCGGCGCGGCCGGTTGCTGCGGGGCGGGCGGGGCCTGCGGCTGGGGCGGCTGGGGCGGCGGCGCCTGCTGCTGCGGCGTGGGACCACGCGGGGGCCGGTGCGGGGGCGGCGGCCGGCGGCCGCGGCCGCGGCGCCGTTGGTGCCGGCGCCGTGGGTGTCGCCGCCGTCCGCCCGGCTGCGGGCCGGCCTGAGCCGGAGCCTGGCCTGCGGGGCGGCTGCGCCGGAGCCTCGGCGCGGGGCCGCGGAGCCTCCTGGGCCGGAGCCGCGGGCGCCTGCTCCGGCGCAGCCTGCTGCGCCTGCGCGCCCTGGTCGCCGTCCGACGCGGTGCCCCGCCGGACCGGCGCCGGCGCCCTCCTCGATCACCGCGAGCTGCGCGCCGACCTCGACGGTCTCGTCCTCGCCCACGGCGATCTCGCGCAGCACGCCGGCCGCGGGCGAGGGGATCTCGGTGTCGACCTTGTCCGTCGACACCTCGAGAAGCGGCTCATCCGCCTCCACGCGCTCGCCTTCCTTCTTCAGCCAGCGCGTGACGGTGCCCTCCGTGACGCTCTCGCCGAGCTGGGGCATGGATACCGAGACCGACATTGTTCCCGTGACTCCTTCGTAAGCTCACGCGGGCCATGTGAGGCGTGTACGTGTCACGCGTGTACGTGCAGGGGCTTGCCGGCGAGGGCCAGCATGGCCTCGCCGATGATCTCCGACTGGGTCGGGTGCGGGTGGATCAGCTGGGCCACGTCGGACGGCTCGGCTTCCCAGTTGTAGATGAGCTGGCCTTCGGCGATCAGCTCGCCGACCCGGCTGCCGACCAGGTGGATGCCGAGCACGCGGCCCGGGCTGCCGTCCTCGTTCTTGGCCGCGATGACCTTGCCCGCGCCCTGCGTCTGCAGGATCACGCTCCGGCCGTTGCCGCCCAGCGGGTAGGTGAACTCCACGGTCTCGATGCCGCGGTCGGCGGCCTGGGCCGAGGTGATCCCGACCGACGCGACCTCGGGGTCGCAGTAGGTGATCCGCGGCACGCCGTCGTAGTCGATGGGGTGCACCTCGAGCCCGCCGACCCGCTCGGCGACCATGATGCCCTCGCCGAAGCCCACGTGCGCGAGCTGCGGGGTGGCGATCAGGTCCCCCACCGCCGAGATCGTCGGCACCGTGGTCCGGCAGTACTCGTCGACCTTGACGTAGCCGCGCTCCATCTCCACGCCGGCCTGCTCGTAGCCGAGGTCGGCGGAGACCGGGCCGCGGCCCACCGCGACCAGCAGCAGGTCCGCGTCCAGGGTCTTGCCGCCGGCCAGGGTCACCGTCACGCCGGTGTCGGTGTGCTTGACGCTCTCGAACCGGGCGCCGAGCTCGAAGCCGATGCCGCGGCGGCGGAACGCCCGCTGCAGCAGCTTGGCGCTGGACTCGTCCTCCAGCGGCACCAGCTGCGGCATCATCTCCACGATCGTGACCTCGGCCCCGAACGAACGCCACACGCTGGCGAACTCGACGCCGATGACCCCGCCGCCCAGGATGATGACCGAGTTGGGCACCCGCCCGTAGGTGAGCGCGTCGTCGCTGGAGATGACCCGCTCGCCGTCCAGCTCCAGGCCGGGCAGGCTCTTCGGCACCGACCCGGTGGCCAGCACGATGTGCTCGCCCTCGTAGACCGTGTCGCCCACCTGGACCTGGGTCGGCGAGATCAGCTTGCCGTAGCCGTCGATCGTGTCGATCTTCCGGCTGGCGATGGTGGACTGCAGGCCCTTCCAGAGCCGGTCCACCACCTTGTTCTTGTACGACTGCACGCCGTCGATGTCGATGCCGTCGTAGCTCGACCGGACGCCGAACGTCTCGCTCTCGCGGGCCTGGTCGGCGATCTCGGCCGAGTGCAGCAGGGCCTTGGTCGGGATGCAGCCCCGGTGCAGGCAGGTCCCGCCGACCTTGTCCTTCTCGATCAGCGCGACGCGCTTGCCCATTTCAGCGGCGCGCAACGCGCACGCGTATCCTCCGCTGCCGCCGCCGAGCACGACGATGTCGTAGGCGGCGCTGCCCTCTGCCACGGAACGCTCCCTCTATCTGTTCATGTCAAAGTCGCTGTATCCATCATTTCACCCCGGCGGACCGGTCTGGAGGCGAGTTTGCCCACGCAGACGGCCCACCGGAGTGAGTCTGCCCACGAAGCAACCGCGGAAGAACCGTTCATTCCGTGGGTAGTTTGCCCATCGCCACGTCCTCGGCGATCTGGACCAGGGCGCGGGCGGCCGCGCCGGTGCCGCCGCGCGGGGTGTAGCCGAAGGGGTCGGACTCGTTGAACGAGGGGCCGGCGATGTCCAGGTGGGCCCAGGCCACACCGTCCGGCACGAACTCGCGCAGGAAGACCCCGGCCACCAGCATGCCGCCGTTCCGGTCACCGGACACGTTGGCCAGGTCGGCCACGGTCGAGTCCAGGCCCTTGCGCAGTTCCTCCGGCAGCGGCATGGCCCAGGCGGGCTCGCCGGAGCGGACCGAGGCGTCGGCGACCCCGGCCGCCAGCTCGTCGTCGTTGGCCATCACCCCGGCCACCCGGGACCCCAGCGCCACCAGCTGCGCGCCGGTCAGGGTGGCGATGTCGATCAGCAGGTCGGGGGAGTCGTCGGCCGACCGGGCCATGGCGTCGGCCATGACCAGGCGGCCTTCGGCGTCGGTGTTCAGCACCTCGACGGTCTTGCCGCCGTGGATGGTGATCACGTCGGACGGCCGCTGGGCCGATCCGCTCGGCATGTTCTCGGCCATGGCCAGGTAGCCGACCACGTTGACCGCGGGGCGCAGGGCCGCGATCGGCCTGCAGCGCGCCGAGCACGGCGGCGGCCCCGCCCATGTCGGACTTCATCCACTCCATCGACTTGGGCGGCTTGAGCGACAGGCCGCCGGAGTCGAAGGTGATGCCCTTGCCCACCAGGACCAGCGTCCGGGTCGCGTCCGGGTGGGTGTAGGCCAGCCGGACCAGCCGCGGCGGGTGCACCGAGCCCTGCCCGACGCCGAGGATGCCGCCGTAGCCGCCCTCGGCCAGCTGGTGCTCGTCCAGCACCTCGATGTCCAGCCCGCAGGCGGCGGCCACCCGCTGGGCCTCGGCCGCGAACGTGGCCGGCACCAGGTCGGACGGGCCGGTGTTGACCAGGTCACGGACCAGGGCCACCGCGTCGGCCAGCACCTGGGCCCGCTCGGCGACCGGGTCGGCCGTCTCGGCCGGGAGGCTGGTCAGCAGGGTCAGCTCGGCGTCGGTGGTGATGCCGGTGGTGCGGTAGCGGCGGAACGCATAGCCGCCGAGCAGCGCGCCCAGGGCCACCGCGCCGGCTTCGGCCGCGTCCCGGGCGGGCAGGGCCAGCGCGATGTGCCGCTTCTCGCCGCGGGCCGCGCTGGCCGAGCCGTTCAGGCCGGGACCGGCCGCGGTGCCTGCCGAATGGCGACCCGCGGTCAGCACGCGCACCGCCGCCCCGGCGCCGCGCCGCAGGGTCTCCGGGTCGAACCGGGCGTCCTCGCCGTCGCCGAGCTGGCCCAGGCCCACCGCCACGATCACCGGGACCGGCAGCTTCCCGGCCGTGGGGATCTTGGTCACTTCCTCGGGCCGGCCGGTCGCGTCGAGCGCGGTGAGCAGGTCGGTCAGGGTGCCGCCGAGCGCATCGTCCACATCGCCCGCGCCCGGAGCGGGGCGGGGCCCGTCAGCTCCCTGGACTACGCCGACGATGAGGGCGTCGGCCTCGGTGGCGCGCGCCGACGCCTCGCTGGTGTGAATCATCATCGTCACCCTGCCGATGCTAGTGCCTGAACGGAGCCCGCCCATCACGCCCCGTTCCGGCGTCGGGCCTGCTCACCCGTTACCTGGTGGCTCGGCCGGCGGAACCGGGCGGGCGCGGCCGGCCGAAGTCAGGCCACAACACGACGGCGGGGGGCGTGTTTGAAATAGACCCTATTTCACGCTTGCCGTTGAATTTGCCCGCCTCGGGCGATGTGTGCCGGATCTGTGTCCTGGCGGGCGGGCTGGCCGCCCTCCCGATACGGCCGCCCGATACGGCCTCCCGGTGAGGCCGGCCGATGCGGCCGTCCAGCACTGGCCGTGGTCAGCTGATCGCGGTGACCAGCAGGCAGGCGGCAGTGGCCGTCTCGGCGACCGCGCCGAGCACGTCGCCGGTGATCCCGCCCAGCCGCCGCGACGCGTACTCGGCCAGGCCCGCGCCGGCGACCAGGCCCGCGGCCACCGCCACCGGCACAATCCACTCCACCGGGACCGCGGCCACCGCCGCGGCCAGGAAGATCCCGGCCACCGCGACCGCCAGCACCAGGACGGTCAGCAGCACCGCGGCGACCGGGGAGACGCTGTCCGCGACCAGGGCGCCCAGCCCGTCCGGCCGGGCCGCGGGCACACCGCGGCGGCAGGCCCAGGTGATGGCCAGCCGGCCGGTGACCGCGGCCACGATGACCGCGGGCACCCCGCGGCCGGAACTGTCGGCCTGGGTGAGCCCGGCCACCTGGATCAGCAGCACCAGGACCAGGGTGACCACGCCGAACGGCCCGATGTCCGAGCGGCGCATCACGGCCAGGGCCCCGTCGGCGGGCCGCCGGCTGCCCAGCCCGTCGGCCAGGTCGGCCAGCCCGTCCAGGTGCAGGCCGCGGGTCAGCACGGCCAGCGTCCCCACCGCCAGCACCGAGGCCACCAGCGACCCGGTGTGCAGCAGGTGGCCGAACACGTACAGCACGGCGGCGGCGATCACCCCGAGCACCAGGCCGACCAGCGGTGCCCAGAGCATCGCTTCGGCCGCGGCCAGCCGGGACGGCCCGCCCGGCTCGGCCGGACCCGGATCGGCTGGCTGGCCAGGCCCGTGACCTTCCATATTTTTATCGAAGGCTGGGATGAGGGAGCCCGGCAAAATGCTGAGCAGCGTCACCGACAGCCTCAGCCCGTCCCGGCTCATACCGGCCACCCGTCCCCGCTCATGATCGTTCACCTTAGGGCGAACGGGCCCGGCCCGGCGGCACCTTCCGCGCCTCGTAACGGACACGTACTATCTCAACTATGGCGGAATGGTGGTCGATCGAGGTCTTCCACGCCGACCAGTCGGCCCGGCGGTGGAAAGACTCCTACGAGGACGCGCTGATCGAGGCGGCCCTGGCCCACGGGGTGAGCGACTGGGCCTGGCACGAGCACCGGACCGGGGTCGTGCTGGAAGTGCGGTTCGACAACGACGCAGCCTGGGAGGTGTTCCGGGCCCTGCCCGCGGTCCGCGCGGCCCTGGACGCGGCCCCGGACCCGGTCAACGGCCTGATCGTCTACAAGGGGCGCGGGGGCACGTCGGGTTCCCGCTGGCCACGCCGCCGCGGGCCCAAGCCGAGCGCGGACGCCCTGGCCCGGCCGGAGCCGGCCGAAGAGAAGATGCTCGACCTGACCGAGGTCGCGCCGCCCGGGTTGTGACGCCACGCCCGGTAAGCGGTTTGCCGGCCCTGGTGAATCCATCCCCGGGCACAGGGCAGGATAAGTACATGAGCGATACGCGAGTCACCGCGGACGACCTGCGCGCCGCGATCGAGCGGACGGGGTACTACCCGGGGCTGGTCACCGACGCCGTCTGGTCGACGCTGGGGGCCGAGCCGGTCACGGCGTACGTCGTGTGGCACGACGCGATCTTCGACCCGGGCATGGAGGTCCGGCGGCACATCACGGTGCTGGCCCTGACCCCGACCCGGCTGATCTACTCCCACACCGACGAGCACTCGGCCGAGGAGCCGGACGGCCGCCCGCAGGCCGAGACCAGCACCGAGGCGGTCCGGTTCTCCCGGGTGTCGTCGGTGGCGCTGACCCGGGTGGTCCCCGATCCGGCCTCCTACGTGGCCGGGGTCACGATGCCGACCGAGGTCGTGCTGACCATCGGCTGGAACGTGCTGTCGCACGTGGAGCTGGAGCCGGCCCACTGCGGCGACGAGAACTGCGAAGCCGACCACGGCTACATGGGCACGATCACCGCCGACGACCTGACCCTGCGGATGAGCGAGGCGGCCGACGGTGAGGACCAGGTCCGGCAGGTGCTGTCGTTCGCGGCCGCGCTGTCCGACGCGACCGTCGGCAACAGCCGCTGAGGACATTGCCGTAAGCCTTACGTAAGTGACAGGATGACGCGGGTGACACCGGAGCCGAGAACCGCGCCTCTTGTGCCTTCTTACGGCTCCCGGACCCTGGCCGAGCTCGGTTCGTCCGTCCTGGCCGCCGTCGGCGGGTCCGGTACCAACCCCCTCGGCCTGCCCCTGACCCGCAAGGTCTGCCTGCTGGTGGTGGACGGTCTCGGCTGGGAACTGCTCCGCGACCACCCGGCCGCGGCGCCGTTCCTGAACGAGCTGGCCATGAACGCCCAGCCGCTGGCGGCCGGCTTTCCGGCCACCACGGTGACCAGCCTGACCTCGCTCGGCACCGGCTCGGCGCCGGGCCAGCACGGCGTGCTCGGCTACCAGGTCCGGATCCCGGACGAGCACCGGCTGCTGAACGGCCTGCGCTGGGACGACCGGATCGACCCCGACACCTGGCAGCCGCGGCGCACCATCTACGAGCGCGCGGTGGCGGCGGGCATCGCCGCCTACTACGTGGCCCCGCGGGCGTTCCGCCGCAGCGGCCTGACCCGGGCGGCCATGCGCGGGGCGCAGTACCGGCCCGCCGACAGCATGGGCGCCCTGGCCGGGGAGGCGGGCAACGCGCTCCGCGAGGCCGACGAGGCGCTGGTCACCGTGTACCACGGGGACCTGGACGGCACCGGTCACGGCCTCGGGGTGGCCTCGGACTCCTGGTATTACCAGCTCGCCCACGTGGACAAGCTGGCCGAGCAGATCGCCGGGGCGATGCCCAGCGACAGCGCCCTGTACGTCACCGCCGACCACGGCATGGTCGACGTGCCCGCCGAGGACCGCGTCGACGTGGACGACACCCCGGACCTGCGGGCCGGGGTGCTGCTGCTCGGCGGCGAGCCGCGGGCCCGGCACGTCTACGCCCACCCCGGCGCCGAGGCCGACGTGCTGGCCGCCTGGCGCGAGGTGCTGGGCAGCCGGGCCTGGGTGGTGTCCCGCGAGGAAGCCATCAAGGAGAACTGGTTCGGCCCGGTCGACCCGGCCATGATCCCGCGCATCGGCGACGTCATCGCCGCGCCCGCCGGCAACTGGGGCATCGTGGCCACCGAGACCGAGCCCCGCGAGTCCGCGCTGACCGGTATGCACGGCTCCCTGGTCCCCGCCGACCAGCTGATCCCCCTGCTCACCCTCGCGGTCAGCTGACCAGGTCCCCCGCCGCCGGGTGTATCAGCGGCGGGGCCGCGGCCTCCGCTTCGGTGGGGGGCGTGGCAAAAGGGGGACGTGATGGTGAACCTGGACGGCGGCGGCGCGCCTTGCCTGGTGGTGCTGGCTCCGGAATCGGATCGAGGCCGGCGGATACCGCTGACCGGGGTGCGCCTGATCGTGGGGCGGGAGCAGGGCTGCGACGTCCGGTTCGATGACCTCGGCGTCAGCCGGACCCACGCCGCCGTGCAGCGGCACGGCGAGGCGGTCTTCGTGGAAGATCTCGGCTCGTCCGGCGGCACGTTCGTCAACGGAGCCCGCACCACCGCCCTGCGCGAACTGCGCTCCGGCGACCTGCTGGCCTTCGCCTCGGTGACCGCCCGCCTGGAGGGTGGCCCGGTCAGCCTGGCCCGCGTGGACGACACCAGCACGATGGCGCATCCCGCCGCGCCCGCGCCCGCACCGACGCCCGCGCCCGGGCCGGCTGGCGAGGTCCAGTGCCATCACTACCTCCAGCACCTCAGCCATCAGCGCGAGAGCTTCCTGGCCGGTGTCGCCGCGACCAGGGCCAGGGCGCGCTGGCTGGCCTGGACCGGCCTGGTGCTGTTCGGAGTGGGCGCGGGCACGTTCGCCGCGGCCGACCTCAGCTTCCTCCAGCAGCTCGCTGCCGCCATCCGGACCGGCACTACGCTGCCGTCGACGGCCAGCCTGTCCGCCCGCGAGGTCGCGGGCGTCCCCCTGGGCCTGGCCGACGGGTCGCTGGCCCTGGTGGGCCTGATGCTGCTGATCACCGGGATCGTGCTGTACCTCCTGGCCGCCGCACGCCGCCGCCGGGCCGACCGCGATTTCACCCCGCGCCCGGCCGGCCCGGTGGCGCCAGCTCGCGCCGCGCAGTGCGGATGAGCCAGGTCAGGGCGGCGGCGATCACGGCGTAGCTGGCGGGCTGGGCGCCGGCGGCCAGCATCGCGGCCAGGCTCACCGCGGCCGCCACCGCGAACCGCAGCGCGAGCACGAGTGGCCGGCCGCGCCGGACCCGGCCCCGTCCGGGCCGCCCGGCGGCGCGTCCGCTGCGGTGCCGGGCGGGCCGGTCGGCCAGGGCTTCCCGGCGGCCGGCCGCCGTGCGCAAGTCGGTGTAGGCGGCCGCGGCCGCCGCGAACACCGGCGGGTCCCCGCCGTCGTCGCGGTCGGGGTGGGTGGCGGCGGCGACCCGGCGCCAGGCGGCCCGGACCTCGTCGTCGGTCAGGTCCGGCCGGGCGGGCAGGCCCAGGGCGGCGAACGGGTCGCCGCTCATGCCCGCGCCCGCCCGAACGCCTCGTCCAGGAACGCGGCCACCTCCGCCGCCACCCGAGCCTCCGGCCCCGGGACGGCCGGCTCGGCGGCGGGAGCCGGGACGGCCGGGGCCGGGGCCGGGGGAGCGGTGACCCGGGGCAGCGCGGCCGGGGCCGCCACCACGCGTTTCACCTGGATGTAGGAGACCCCGCCCTGGTGCAGGTAGGCCACCTGCCCGACCCCGAGCCCGCGCACCAGGTCCGGGTCGACCACCGGGGTCAGCCGCGCCCGCGACGAGCCTTCCTCACTCCAGGCCGGGCCGCCGGTCAGCCGCCGGGTGCTGTCCACCGTGGAACGATTCCCGGCCAGGCCCACCACCGGGTCCGGGTGCGGCGTCCGGAGCAGCCAGATCCCGCCCTCAGCCGTGGCCGCGATGCGGTACCGCTCGTCCTCGTCGGCGGCCAGGCCCTGCCACGACTGGGCCGACACCTGCACGGCCAGGCCGAGCGAGCGGGCCCGTTCGTACAGGGCCCAGATCGGCAGCCGCCGGGAGACGGCGCTGAATTCATCGACGGCCAGCAGGACCTCGGCGTCCGCGGCCCGGCCCGGTGATGTAGCTGGTCAGCAGGTCCACCAGGGCGCGGGCCTGGGCTTCGGCGACCCGGGTCTCGGCGGTGCCCTCGAGGATGCAGTACCAGACGTCGGCGTCGGCGAAGCTGCCCGGCTGGTCGAAACCCGGCCCCAGCCGCCGCCACAGGGACCGGAACCGCAGGGCCACGTCGGCGATCAAGTGGGCCCCCGACCGCAGGGTGGCCAGCGCCTCGCCCGCGGATTCGCCTGCCGTGGCGTAGGCGGCCGTCAGCCAGTCCAGGTCCAGCCGGCTCAGGAAGTCCGCCGCCCCGGCCGGCGGGCCGCCCGGAGCCTGCACGGCCAGGGCCACGATCGCCTCCATCACGTCCGCGTAGTAGGCGGCCGAACCGGTGCCGTGCTCGACCAGGTCCAGCAGGGTGCTGGTCAGCCGGCCCGGCGGCAGGTCCCACAGGCAGAGCGAGGCGTCGTCCGGCCACACGGCGGTGGACCGGGCCCCGGCCTCGCGCAGCACCCGGCGGGCCCGGTTGGCGATCCGGCGCGAGTCCGCGCCGCCCTTGCAGTCCAGCACCACCAGCAACGGGGGCCGCCCGGTGCCCGCCGCCTGCCGGGTCAGCGCGCCCGCCATGAAGCCCGCCCACAATCTCAGCAGCAGGGTGGTCTTCCCGGTCCCGGTGGTCCCGATCACCACCTGGTGCGAACGGAGCCGCCGGTAGGGCAGGACCGCGATCGGCCGGGACGGGTGGCGGACGGCGCGGATGGTGCCGCCGATCGCCACCTCGCCGTGGCGCCGGGTCAGCGGCACCGCCCCGGGGGCGGCGATCCGGGCCCGGGCGCTGCGCACCTGCCGGCGCCACTGCCGCTGGTCGAAGGCGGCCGCCGACCCCGGCGACAGGCCGCCCGCGCCGGTCTGCATCCGGTGGATCCGGTAGCTCCAGGCCAGGCCGCCCAGGGCCAGGCCCGGTGGCACCGCGGCCGGGGCCACCGTCACCGCCGCCGCGGCCAGGTGCCCGGCGGCGGCCAGCGCCCACATGCTCAGCCAGGCATGGTACGGCGCGTCGGTCACCCGGGGCCGGGCCAGCGCGCTGGCGGCCAGCCAGACCGCGACCGCGGGCAGGCACCACAGGGCCGCCCCGTACAGCCGCCGCGGCGGCCACCCGAACTGCCACGCGGCCACCGCCGAGCCCGCCGCCACCAGCGAGACCGGCGCCGCCGCGGCCAGCAGCGCCACCGCCGCGGTGACGGTCAGCAGCCGCCGGAGCCCGCGCCCGGCCTTGCGCAGCAGCAGTAAGGCCAGATATTGCCGGATCACCCGGCCGCCTCCAGGGCCGCCGGCCCGGGCAGGTCCCGGACCTCGATCCGGGCCGCGGCGGGCCCGAGGTTGTGCCGGGCCCGCAGCACGGTCGGCCGGGCCGACGGTGAGCACACGTACAGCGCCCGTGCGTGCCGGGCCGGCCGCCCCGGCACCCGGGCCTCGGCGGCCGGCCCGCCGTAGTCGCCGGTCCGGGCCAGCAGGTCCCGCATGATGGCCGTGGTCCGGCTGACCGTCTTGCGGGTCAGTTCGGCTTCGATGGCCCAGCACTCACCGGACCAGGCCACCGCGGCCCCGTCTCTGCTGGCACTGTCCGGCCAGTGCACCTCGCCGTCGGGCAGGTGCCCGCGCAGCCCGGTCCGGGTGCCGGACCGGGCCCGCAGCCGCCGTTCGCCGCGCCAGAACGCCCCCGCCCGCTGGTACCCGGCGGTGGCCTCCAGGGCCAGCCGGACCGTGGCCACGGCCCGGATGTGGGCCAGCCGGGACAGCGCGGGCGGGATCGGCGCGTACCGCAGCCCGCAGGCGGCCAGCCCGGCCCGGGTCAGCCAGACCCAGGCCGGCCCGGGACCGAGCCGGGCCGACTCCGCGTAGCCCAGCCGGCGCCAGCGGCCCACCGCCGCCCAGGCCTGGGGCACGGAGCCGCCCAGCACCGTCGCCAGCAGGTCGGCCTGGAGCCCGTACATCTCGCCGGTGTAGAGCATGCCGCTGATGTCCCGGTCGCCCAGCCCCCGCGGGACCGGGCCGGGACGGGTCGCCTGCGCCCGCTCAGCCATGACTGGGCCACATGATGCTCCGCGCCCGCCCCGGCCGTCCTGCGTTCAGCGCCTCGTGCTGGCCGAAGCTTCTGCCGAAGTTTTGTGGGATTTTGTCGGCAACCGCAGATAATGACGGCATGACGCGCGGACGAAAGCTGGCCCTGGCCCTGGCCCTGCTGACCGGCGGGGCCAGCGCGCTGGCCGAGACCGGCGGCCCGTGAGGGACCGCGATCGAGGTACCCGGCATCACGGCCCTGAACCAGGGGGCGGGCGCCGGGGCCACCATGGCGATTTCGTGCCCGGCCGCCGGGGCCTGCACGGCGGCCAGCACCTACCTCGACCCGGCAGGCCACGACCAGGCGTTCGAGGCGGCCGAACGCGGCGGGGTGTGGGGTCCGGCCACCCCGATCCCGGGCGCCGCGGCCCTGAACGCGGGTCCCGACGGCCAAGTCAACGCGCTGTCGTGCACCTCGGCCGGGAACTGCTCGGTGGCCGGGACCTACGGCGCCGACTCGTCCGGCTCCCAGACCCAGCTGTACGTGGACACGGAGAAGAACGGCGGGTGGGGGACCGCCGTCGCGATGCCCGGCCTGGCCGCGCTGAACACCGGCCTGTCGCCCAGGCGTACACGCTGGCCTGCACCTCGGCCGGGAACTGCGCGGCCGGTGGTTACTACACGGACAGCGCCGGCGGCGAGCAGGCGTTCGTGATCAACCAGACCGGCGGGTCGTGGGGGAACGCGATCGAGGTGCCGGGCACCGCCGCGCTCAACACCGGCAACCAGGGCCAGGTGAACGCGGTGTCCTGCGTCCGGGCCGCGACCTGTGCCCTCGGCGGCATCTACAACGAGTCCGGCACGTTCCTGGTCGAGCCGTTCGTGTCCAGCCAGGGCTGACGGCCCTGCCCAGCCAGTGCTAGAGCTTGCGGGTCCAGTTCTGGCCGACCAGGTCGGCGCCGAAGCTGTGGTGTGCTTCCTCGCCGATCAGCGTGAAGCCGGTCCGCTGGTAGATGCGCCGGGCCTGCTCCAGCACGCTGTTGGTCCACAGCGTCATCTCGGTGTAGCCGGCCGCCCGGGCGAACCGCAGGCACTCCTCGACCAGCTTCGAGCCGATGCCGAGGCCCCGTGCGGCCGGGTCCACGTACAGCAGCCGCAGCTGGGCCACGGTGTCGGACTTGCGCACGCACAGGATCGACCCGACCCGCTGGCCGTCGGCTTCGGCGATCCAGGCCGCTTCCCGGGCCGGGTCGTGGGCGTCCACGTAGTCGGCGATGATCCGGGCCACCAGCGCCTCGTAGGTCTCGTCCCAGCCGTACTCGGCGGCGTACCCGGCCGCCTGGCGCTGGATGACCCAGCCCAGGTCGCCGGGCCGTGGCGCCCGCAGCAGGTAGGCGCGGGGCGCCGGGGCGCCCGTCAGCACCTGGGTGATCTCCCGCATCGAGGCCACCAGCCGCTGCTGGGCTTCCTCGCCCAGGCGGCCGAGCAGGGCGCCGATCTCCTCGGCGGCCCTGGTGTCCAGGCTCTGCTGCAGCGCGCGGCCGGCCGCGGTGAGCGCGATCACCTGACGGCGGGCGTCCGTGTCCGACTTCTCCCTGGTGACGAGCTGATCGCCCTCGAACCGGCTGAGTATCCGGCTCAGGTAGCCGGCGTCGATGTCCAGGCCGCGGCGTAGCGCGCTCACCTCGGTGCGGTCCCGCTGGCCGAGCTCGAACAGCAGCCGCGCCTCGGTCAGCGAGTAGGGCGTGTTCAGGTAGCCGCCCCGCAGTACGCCGATCACGTTGGTGTAGAGCCGGTTGAACGCGCGCACCGCCGCGACCGGGTCCTCGATGGCGGGCCGCCGCACCGCCGCTGCTGTCGCCGCCATGACCGCTCTCCATCTGACGGAAGGTTGGTTGCCTGAGTCAACGATATTGCTGACTCAGGCAACGGTCAACGGCTGAACGTTTCCTCCAGGTTCGCGTTGACGGCCAGGGTGGGCGGACAATAAATGCATGCGCTGCCCCGGGTCCTGCGGCCGCCCCGCGCGCTGCGCCGCCCGGCCCGCTGGGGGGCGCTGGCGGCCGGCGCGGTGCTGGCGGTGCTGATCTTCCCGGCCCCGGACCTGTCGGTGCTGGCCTGGTTCTCGCTGGTCCCGGGGCTGATGGTGATCCGGAACGCGCCCTCCGCCCGCGAAGCCGGCGTGCGGGGCTGGTGGCTGGCCAGCGGCTACATCATGGCCGCCATGTACTGGCTGGCCCCGGAGATCGGCCCGGGTCTGCTGCTGGTCGCGGTGGTGCTCGGGGTGCTGCTGGTGCCGTTCGCGGTCGCGGCCTGGGCGCTGCTGCGGCCGCCGCTCACCACCCGGCGGGCCCTGGCCGCGCTGGTGGTGGTGCCGAGCTGCTGGCTGCTGGGCGAATGGCTGCGCTCCTGGCAGGCGCTGGGCGGCCCCTGGGCCGTGCTCGGCGCCAGCCAGTGGCAGCATCCGGCCGTGCTCGCCCTGGCCTCGGTCGGCGGGGTCTGGCTGGTCAGCTGGGTGCTGGTGGCGGCCAACGTGGCCATCACGATCGTGGCTGGTCTCGGCCCGGTGGACGGCCCGGGCCGCGGCCGCGCTGGTGGCGGCGGCGGGGGTGGCCGCGGGCCCGGCCGTATTCGCGCTGACCGCCCCGGCCCCGGTCAGCGGGACCGCGACGATCGCGCTGGTTCAGCCGGGCGTGGTCAACAACGACAAGCTCCGGGTCGACGCCAGCCAGCGACTCACCACGGACGCCCGCCGGGGTCCCCGGGCCGATCTCATCGTCTGGGGTGAGAGCAGCGTCGCCTACCACCTGGAAAGCGACCCCGCCCTGCTCCGTGCCATCGAGCAGCTCTCGGCCCAGCAGAAGGCCCAGATCCTGGTCAACCAGGATTCGGTCCACGACGGGGCCAAGTCCAAGGTCGCGGTGCTGGTCGGTGCGCACGGCATCGCCGGCACCTACACCAAGACCCGGCTGGTCCCGTTCGGCGAGTACATCCCGTTCCGCGGCGCGCTGTCCTGGCTGACCGCGATCAGCCGGGCCGCGCCGGAGAACATGATCCCCGGCCACGGGGCCCACGTGCTGCGGGTCACCGAGCCGGGCGGCCGGGCCCTGACCATCGGCCCGCTCATCTGCTTCGAGTCGGCGTTCCCGGACATGTCGCGGGTCGACACCGACCACGGCGCCCAGGTCATCGTGTACCAGACCTCCGATTCGACGTTCCAGGGCACCTGGGCCCTGGCCCAGCACGCGTCGCTGGACGCGCTCCGGGCCGCGGAGACGGGCCGCCCGGTGGTCCAGGCCGCGCTCACCGGCGACTCGGACGCCTTCGACAGCCGGGGCCGGGAACTGGCCTGGATGGGGCAGACCCAGCGCGGCGTGACCACGGTGACGCTCCGCCTGCCCACGGTCGCCTCCCGGACCATCTATGACCAGCTGGGCGACTACGTGCCGTGGGCGGCGACCGGGGTGACCGTGGCCGCCGCCGGGCTCGGGCTGTGGCGTTTGCGCGGCGGGCGGTCCGGGAAGGGTGGTGCCACCGGCGCGGATACGGCAGAATACGATGCAGGCAGCGGGCTGCACGTGCCCGGATAGCCGTTGCTCACGACAACGCCAGTGGCGCGAGGACGCAGGGGAAGGCGAACCTCGTCGCCGGCTTGTCAGGAGGAACGGTGTCTGCTCAAGGTGTTCTGCACGTTCATTCGGCGCCCCCGGCGCTCTGCCCGCACATCGAGTGGGCCGTGGCCGGGATTCTTGGCGTGCCCGTAGACCTGCCCTGGACCGGCCAGCCCGCGTCCCCGGGATCGCTGCGGGCCGAGCTCACCTGGGAGGGCCGCCCGGGCAGCGCGGGCGCCATCACCTCGGCGCTGGCCGGCTGGAACCGGCTGCGCTTCGAGGTCACCGAGGAGGCCAGCCCCGGCTGTGACGGGGT
Organism: uncultured Actinomycetes bacterium; assembly: GCA_963828445.1. Taxonomy (GTDB): domain Bacteria; phylum Actinomycetota; class Actinomycetes; order Streptosporangiales; family Streptosporangiaceae; genus Bog-532. The sequence continues at coordinate 770,438 of CAWHFP010000001.1, read as the reverse complement.
CCGGCACTGCTACACGCCCACCCTGGGCCTGTTCACCGCGGTGACCGGCGGCAACGGCGACATCATGGTCCCCGAGGGCCGGGTCCGGACCGCCCTGGCCATGGCCCAGACCGAGTCGGACCTGCGCCGCGAGATGGACCGCCTGCTCGGCCGGTCCTGGGACGAGGAGCTTGACGCCTTCCGCTGCGGGGCCGACGGCGCCCCGGTGCGCTGGCTGCACGCCACCGGCTGACCCGCCTGGCTCACCGCTCGGCACCACGAGGCCCGGGCCAGCGTTCCTCCGCCGCTGGCCTGCCGCCAAAGCGCTATGTCGTTATGTCGACAGATTGCTCAGAGTAGTATTTTGATTACAGATCGTGATATACCCATGGCAGCGTATGAGCACGTTCACGTGGGAGAGATCAATGATCAAGGTGTCCAGGCCCGTTCGCGATGGCTCGGTCCGCGTCACGTTCGCGCTGCCGGCCAGCGAGCCCGCGGGCGCGGTGTCGGTGGTGGGCGACTTCAACAACTGGGACCCGTTCGCACACCCGCTGCGCAAGCGGTCCAACGGCACCCGCAGCACGGTGGTGACCACGACCCCCGGCCGCACGCTGCGCTTCCGCTACCTGGCCGAGGGCGGCCGCTGGTTCGATGACGAGGCCGCCCACTGCGTCGACGGTCAGGGCGCCACCATCTCCGTGTGAGCGTCCACCGGACCGGGGCCAGCCCGTCCGGGCCACAGGCTGATCGAGGCGTTCCCGACCGCGGCCCGGGGCAGCGGCAGGCCGGGCGGCGGCAGCCGGTCCGCGGTGGCCACCCGGACCGTGTTCCTCGGCGGTGCCCTCGAACCGGAGCGCCGGGCCGGCCAGCACCCGCAGCTTGCGGTGCTCGACCACCCGCAGCAGCCGGTCGAAGTCCTCAGCTTGCGCGAAGCTGACCCCGAAGTGCCGTGGATACATCACCGGCTCCTCCGGGATGTCGTCGCTCAGGTGGCACACCAGCTGGTCGCCGAAGAAGTCCAGGGTGATCCGGTCGTGGTAACGCCGGGCCAGCTTGGCCCCCAGGCCGAACACGTAGAACTCGAGGGCCTCGTCCAGGTCCCGGGCCGGGACGGCGATGTGGCAGGCGTCGTGCATGTCGCGCATGGTCAGGTCTCCTTCGGTCGTGGCGGGGGCGTCAGGCGGCGGACGGGGCGGTCCGGGCCGCGCCCGCCGTCCCCGTGCTGACCCCGGCGCTGATCCCGGTGGTGAGGTCGAGCAGGGTGTCGCCGCGCAGGCCGCGCCGCAGGGTCTCCACCCCGATCACGTCGCTGGTGGCGATGTTGCCCAGGTTCACCGCGGGTCCCACGGTGCGGATCAGCTCGACCTGCAGGTCCTTGGTCGGGGCCTCGAACATGACCAGCGCCGGGTCGACCGCGGCCAGCACGGCGCCCAGCACATCGCCGCGCATGTGGCCGTCGGCCTGGGCGATGCCGCTGCGGCCGCTCTCGCGGGCTTCGGTGATGACCATGGACGCGCCGGCCGACAGGTCTTCGGCCAGCGCGTCCACCCAGTCGGCCGGGGTGAGCAGGGCGGACCGGTCGGCGTCCTTGTACCCGACCTCGGACAGCACCGGGCGGATCCCGGCCAGGCGGCGTACGTACTCCGCCTTGCCGCTCTGATCGAGCGGGATCGTGCCGTTGGAGACCTCGATGTGGGTGGCCCCGAACCGCTCCACCATGGCCACGTAGTCCGTCAGCCGCCCGGTCCACAGGTAGTGCTCGAACAGCGTCCCGCCGAAGTAGAACCCGACTCCGGCGTCGGCCAGCACGGCGGTCTTGCGGTCCAGGTCCTTGGTCACCAGCCCGGTGCCCCAGCCGAACTTGATCAGGTCGATCAGGTGGCCGTGGCTCTCGATCAGGTCGGTGAAGGCGCCGGTGGGCAGCCCGGTGTCGATGACCATGGTGGTGCCGTGCTGGCTGGACGTCATGAAGTGCCTCCAGGCATTGGGTGCGTCGATCCGATCAGCACCACTGATCCTGGGTCCCCCGGGTGGGAGCGCCATCCGCGCTGAATGTGAACCTGATCAAGGTCCTGAGCAGGGCTTCAGCACGAGCCGGAGTTCCTAAGAAACTCCCAGCCAACTCACAGCCGATGGGCCTGCGGTGTGGCGCCGGGAACCACCAGGCCCGACTCATAGGCGGTGACCACGGCCTGGGTGCGGTCGCGCAGGCCGAGTTTGCTCAGCATCCGGCTGACGTGGGTCTTCACGGTCTCCTCGGTGACCACGAGGCGGGCCGCGATCTCCGGGTTGGACAGGCCTTCGGCCACCAGGCGCAGCACCTGCGTCTCGCGGGGCGTGAGCGAGGCCAGCGCGGCGCCGGCCCCGCCGTCGCCATCGGCCGCTGCCCGGGGCCGCTGCTGGGCGAACTGGCTGATCAGGCGGCGGGTGACGGTCGGGGCGAGCAGGGCCTCGCCCGCGGCGATGATCCGCACCGCGTCGAACAGCCGCTCGGCGGTCACGTCCTTGAGCAGGAAGCCGCTGGCCCCGGCCCGCAGCGCGTCGTAGACGTACTCGTCGAGATCGAAGGTGGTGAGGATGAGCACCCGGGGCGCGGCCGGGCCGGCCAGCTGCCGGGTGGCCTCGATCCCGTCGGTGCCGGGCATCCGCACGTCCATCAGCACCACGTCGGGCCGCAGCTCCCGGCAGACCCGGACCGCCTCGGCGCCGTCGCACGCCGTCCCGGCCACGGTGAAGTCGGGCTGGGTGCCGAGCAGCTCGGCGAACCCGGTCCGCACCACCTGGTGGTCGTCGGCCACCACCACCCGGATGGCCCGGATCCCGCTCACGCCGTGTCCGCCTTGCCGGGCAGCCGGGCGGTGATCAGGAACCCGCCGCCGCTGGCCGCGCTGGTGGACAACTGGCCGCCCACCGCGGCCGCGCGTTCCCGCATGCCCAGCAGGCCGTGACCGCCGCTGGGCGGCCCGGGCGGCGGTCCCGGGCCGTTGTCCCGGACCCGCAGGCGCAATCCGTCGCCGGCGTAGCGCAGCTCCACGTCGACCGCGGCGCCGGGCGCGTGCCGCCGCGTGTTGGTCAGTGCCTCCTGCACGATCCGGTAGGCGGCCAGTTCCACGCCCGGGTCGAGGGTGACGGGCAGGCCGCTGACGATGAGCCGGGTCCCGGCCAGGGACGCCTCCCGCGCCTCATCCAGCAGCTCGATCAGCTGAGCCAGGCCGGGCTGGGGCTGCCTTTCCGCTGGCGTGTCGCTGGTGTCCTCCCGGAGCACCCCCAGCAGGCGGCGCATCTCGGTCAGCGCGTCGCGCGCGGTGTCGCCGATCGACCGCAGCCGCTGCGCCGTGGCCGGCGGCAGCTCCGGGGCGGTGAGCCGGGCCGTCTCGGCCTGCACCGCGATCATCGAGATGTGGTGCGCGACCACGTCGTGCAGCTCGCGCGAGATGCGGGCCCGTTCCCCGCGCGCGGTGTGCTCGAGCAGCGAGCCTTCGATGGCCTCGCGGGCCGCGGTGTGCTCGGTGGCCTCGGACCGGGCCCGGCAGTGTGAGCCCGGCGCAGGCCGCCACCGGGACCAGCGCGGCGGCCAGCACCGTGACCGTGCGCGTCTCGGTCCCCGGCGGGGCCGAGGTCACGGCCAGCACCGGACCGGTCAGGCCCAGGATCAGGAACGGCAGGCCCAGCGCCACCGCCAGCCACGGCGTCCACCACGGGGGCCGGGCGTGCCCCAGCCGCCCCGCCGCGACCAGCAACGCGGCCACGCTGGCCGCCGGGAGCAGCTGGAACAGCGTGAGCGACAGCAACCCGCTCGCGCACACCGCCACCGCCGCCGGGGCCGGGCGCAGGAACGCGAGCGGCAGCGTAGCGCCCAGGGCCAGCACGCTCAGGGCCAGCATGGTCTGCGTCGGCTGGTCCGCCGGTCACCGCACGCGTGACCGCCTCGGCCAGCGCCAGCAGGCCGAGCAGTACGCGAACCGACCAGTCCCACGCCTCATTGTCGCCGCTGGTGCCGGGCGGTGGCGTCCCTCGCGGGAGGGAGACCCGACCCGGCCGCGGACGGCCACCAAGACCGCTCGCAAGCGTGACGACGCCCGGGCCGGCCGCGGCCTAGCGTGCCGGGCATGGAAGCAACTGTCGAAGTCGACGGCCTGCGTAAGCGGTTCGGCCCGGCGCTGGCGCTGGACGGCATGACCTTTGTGGTGCAGCCCGGGCAGGTCACCGGGTTCGTCGGCCCCAACGGGGCCGGTAAGTCCACCACCATGCGCGTCATCCTCGGCCTGGACGCGCCCGATCAGGGCCAGGCGCTGATCGGCGGCCGCCCGTACGCGAGCCTGCGGCCCCCGCTCAGTCACGTCGGGGCCCTGCTGGACGCGGCGGCCCTGCAGCCCAGCCGCAGCGCCCGGCACCACCTGCTGTGGCTGGCGCACTCCCAGGGCCTGCGAGCGCGCCGGGTCGACGAGGTGATCGGGCTGACCGGGCTGGCCAGCTGCGGCCACCCGCAAGGCCGGCGGCTACTCGCTCGGTATGCGCCAGCGGCTCGGCATCGCCGCCGCGCTGCTCGGCGACCCACCGGTGCTGATGCTGGACGAGCCGTTCAACGGCCTGGACCCCGAGGGAATCGTGTGGATGCGCGGGTTCCTGCGGGCGCTGGCCGCTGAGGGCCGGGCCGTGCTGGTGTCCAGCCACCTGATGAGCGAACTGCAGGACGCCGCCGATCACCTGGTCGTGGTCGGCCGGGGCAAGGTCGTGGCCGACACCAGCGTGACCGAGCTGATCGCGTCCGCGTCCGGGGACCGGGTCGCGCTGCGCACCGAGGCTCGGTCCGGGGCCATGACGGTGCTGGCCAACGCGGGGGCCACCGTCGCCGCCACCGGCCCGGACACGCTCACCGTCACCGGGTTGCCTGTCCCAGAAGATCGTGACCCTGCTCGGGGAGAGCGGGGTGCCGTTCAGCGAGGTGTCGGCCCACCGCGCCACTCTGGAGGAGGCCTACATGGAGCTGACCCGGGACGTGACCGAGTTCCGCGGGGCGGAGGTGGCCCGGTGACCGGGCCCGCGGCGCCCGTCATGGCCCCGTACCAGTCGCCGGAGCCGGCGGGCCGGGACGGCTTCGCCCAGCTGGTGCACGCCGAATGGACCAAGCTGCGCACCGTGCGCGGCTGGCTCATCGGCCTGTTCCTGGTCATCGTGGTGACCGACCTGCTCGGCATCTTCGGCGGCGGCTCCAGCCAGGTCGCCTGTATCACCGGGCCGGGGGCCCAACCGCGGACCGGCGCGGTCTGCACCCCCCGCCTCCCGGTCGGGCCGGGCGGCGAGGCGGTGAAAGACACAGTACTACCTGGTGGGCCAGGCCCTGGCCGGGAACGGCACGCTCACCGCCCGGGTGACCTCGCTGGCCACCGAGCACGGCCTCCCCAGCCGGGCCCCAGGGTCAGAACATCATCCTGCGGCCGGGCGCGGTGGCCTGGGCCAAGTCCGGCATCATCATCACGGCCAGCACCCGGCCGGGGGCCGCGTACGCGGCCGTGATGGTGACCCAGAGCCACGGCGTGCGGATGCAGTACGACTACACCGGGGACACCGCCGGGCTGACCGGGGCGGCGTCCCCGGCCAGCCCGCGCTGGCTGCGGCTGACCCGCGCCGGGGACACGGTCACCGGGTACGACTCGGCCGACGGCGCGCACTGGGCCACGGTCGGCTCCGTCCGCCTGCCCGGGCTCGCCGCCACCGTCCGGGCCGGCCTGTTCGCCGCCGCCCCGGACTGGCAACAGAGCGCCACCAACCTCGGCGGCGGTGAGAACGGGCAGGGCGGTCCCAGCCTGGCCACCGCGACCCTGGACCGGATCTCCGCCTCGGGCGGCTGGACCGCGGGCCGCTGGCAGGGTACGGCCGTCGGCGGCCCGGACCTGTCCCAGGTCGGCTACCGCCAGGCCGGCGGCCGGTTCACGGTCCGCGGCTCGGGTGACGTGGCACCGCATGGTGCCCGGCTCCGGCGGCCGGGAGCAGACCATCGAGCAGCACCTGATCGGCGTGTTCGCCGGGCTGATCGTGGTGATCATGGTGGCGGTCCTGTTCATCACCGTGGAGTACCGCCGGGGCCTTATCCGCACCACCCTCACCGCCAGCCCGCGGCGGGGCCGGGTCCTGGCGGCCAAGGCGGTGGTCATCGGCTCGGTCACGTTCGTGGCGGGCCTGATCGCGTCGGTCATCGCGGTCATCGGCGGTGTCGCGATGGTGCACAGCCAATTCGGCTACGTGTATCCGGTGACCGGCTGACCTGGGTCCGGGTGGTGGCCGGCAGCGCGCTGCTGCTGGCCGTGGCGGCCGTGCTGGCCGTGGCCGTCGGCACGATCCTGCGCCGCACCGCGGCCGCGGTCACCGTGGGCGTCGTGGTCCTGGTCCTGCCCTACATCCTGGGGGTCGCCGCCATCCTGCCCGGCGGGGCGGCCCAGTGGGTACTGCGGATCACCCCGGCGGCGGCGTTCGCGATCCAGCAGAGCATCCCGGCCTACCCGCAGGTGGACAACCTGTACCTGCCCACGACCGGGTACTACCCGCTGGCCCCCTGGGCCGGTTTCGCGGTGCTGTGCGGCTGGACCGCGCTGGCCTTCGGCCTGGCCGTGGTGCTGATCCGCCGGCGTGACGCATGAAAGACACCCTGCACGCCGAGTGGACCAAGCAGCGCACGCTGGCCGTGACCGGCTGGCTGCTGCTGACGGTGGCCGTGCTGACCGGTGCGGTCAGCGCGGGCGCGGCCGCGGTGGCGCACTGCCCGGCCACGGGCTGTGGCCAGGACCCGGCCCGGGTCGGCCTGGCCGGGGTGGCCTTCGGCCAGGCGGCAGTGGCCATCCTGGCCGTGCTGACCATCAGCGGCGAGTACACCACCGGCATGATCCGCACCACGCTGGCGGCCATGCCGCGCCGCACCACCGTGCTGGCGGCCAAGGCGGTCATCGTGGCCGGCCTGACCCTGGTGGCCGGGGCCGCCGGCGTCCTGGGCTCGGTGCTGGCCGGGCGGGTACTGCTGCCCGGCCACGGCTTCACGGCCGCGCACGGGATCGCGCCGCTGTCGCTGGCCGACGGGCCGGTGCTGCGGGCGGCGGCCGGGTCCGTGCTCTACCTGATGCTGATCGCCCTGTTCAGCCTGGGGGTGGCCACCGCGGTCCGGGAGCCCGCGGTGGCCATCGGGCTGGTCCTGGCCCTGCTGTTCCTGTTCCCGATCGTGGCCCACGTGGCCGTCAGCCAGCAATGGCAGCGTCACCTGGAGCAGGCCGGCCCGATGACGGCCGGGCTGGCCATCCAGGCCACCACCGGCCTGTCCGGCCTGCCCATCCAGCCCTGGGCCGGCCTGGGTGTGCTGGCCGCCTGGGCCGCGGCCGCCCTGCTGGCCGGCGGCCTGGTCCTCCGGCTCCGGGATGCCTAGATCCCCCCAGCCTGGCTGACATGGTTTAATCCGGACACCAATGTCGCGAAGGGCCTGACCGTGGCCGGTGAGCTGGAACAGCCGCGCCCTGCCCGGGGGGAACTGGGCGCCGAGGCCGCCCGGCTGGGGGCGAGCTTCGGCCTGGGCGGGCCGCCGCAGGGTGTCTACCGGGCCCGGCGGCGCTCGACCCAATGGGGATGCGGCACGTCGATGCTGGTCGCGGCGGGCGTGCTGGCCATCGTGATCCCGGAGTTGCAGCACCGCCTCACCCCGCTGTGGGCCATCGTGGTCGGCGCGGTCACGGTGGGCGGGCTGCTGCTGGTGGCGTTCGCGCCGCGGTCGAAGTGGGACCGGCTGTTCTGGTACCCCGGCGGCCTGGCCCAGCGGCTGGCCACCGAGCCGGAGCCGAAGATCCTGCGCTGGGCCGACGCGGCCACGGTGCGGATCGCCTACGACACCAGCGACGACTCGCTGATCCTGGATCGGTGCATCGTCGACGGCCCGGATCAGCTGGCCGTCGAAGCCGACCGCAAGTACCAGGCAGGCCTGGCCGCGTTCGCCCGCGAAGCGGAGCGGGTCATGGAGATCAAGCTGCTGCCCGGCCTGACCGAGGCCTACGAGCACGGCCAGCCGGTGGTGTTCGGCCAGCTGACCATCAGCCGGGCCGGGCTCGGCTTCCAGCCTCAGCTCGGCCGCAACAGCTGGTGGCTGGCCTGGCCGGAGGTTCGCACGGTCAAGGCCCACGGTCCCGGCCGCGGGCTCTACGTGCACCCGAAGCCGCGCGGCCGCGGCCAGCGCTGGGTCAACCTGGAGATGATCCCCAACGGGATCCTGGCCCACCGCCTCATCGAGCACGCGGCCGCCCCGTACCGGATCCCGGTCAACCTCAACCGCGAATGATGGCCGAAGGCCAACGCAGGCGAAGCCTGCGTAGGGGGGCCTGGGGGGCTGTGCCCCCGAGGGCAACACCGTCGGGGTTAGCCTGGCCCCATGAGTGCTGACCTCGCTGCCCTGACCGGTTTCGACGTGCCCACCGGACTGCTGATCGGGGGTGAGTGGTCCAGCGGCCAGAACCAGCGGCTGGCCGTGGTCGACCCGGCCACCGAGGACGTGCTGGCCGAGGTGGCCGACGGCACCGAGCAGGACGGCCTGGCCGCGGTGACCGCAGCCCACGCGGCCCTGCCCCAATGGGCCGCGACCCCGCCGCGGCAGCGAGCCGAGTGCCTGCGCCGCGCGTTCGACCTGATGACGGCCCGGGCCGAGTCGTTCGCCAAGCTCATGTCGGCCGAGAACGGCAAGTCGCTGCGGGACGCGCGGGCCGAGGTCACCTACGCCGCTGAGTTCTTCCGCTGGTACTCCGAAGAGGCCGTGCGGATCGACGGGAACCTGACCACCGCCCCGGTCGCGGGCAACAAGATCCTGGTCTCCCGGCAGCCGATCGGGGTCTCGCTTCTGGTCACGCCCTGGAACTTCCCGGCCGCGATGGCCACCCGCAAGCTCGGGCCCGCCCTGGCCGCGGGCTGCTCGGTGGTGCTCAAGCCGGCCGAGGACACCCCGCTCACCGCGCTGGCCCTGGCCGCGCTGCTGGAAGAGGCCGGGGTGCCGGCCGGGGTGGTCAACGTGGTGTCCACGTCGCGGCCGGGCCCGGTGGTGGCGGCCATGATGGCCGACCCGCGAGTTCGCAAGCTGTCGTTCACCGGGTCCACCGAGATCGGCCGGCAACTGCTGCGCCAGGGCGCCGACACCGTACTGAGCTGCTCGATGGAACTGGGCGGCAACGCGCCCTTCATCGTGTTCGACGACGCCGACCTGGACGCCGCTATCGAGGGCGCGATGATCGCCAAGATGCGCAACGGCGGCGAGGCCTGCACCGCGGCCAACCGGTTCTACGTGCACGAGGCCGTGGCCGCCGACTTCACCGCCCGGCTGGCCGACCGGTTCGGGAAGCTCACCCTGGGCCCGGGCCTGGAGGAGTCCACTGACGTCGGCCCGCTGGTCAACGAGGAGACCCGCGGCAAGGTGGCCGGGCTGGTCGACGGGGTGGCCGGCGACGGCGCCAAGGTCGTGCTGGGTGGCTCGGCCCCGGACCGGCGCGGGTACTTCTACCAGCCGACCGTCATCGATCAGGTGCCGGCCACGGCCGCGATCACCGGCCAGGAGATCTTCGGCCCGGTGGCGCCGGTGATCCGGTTCAGCGACGAGGCCGAAGCAGTGCAGTGGGCCAACAGCACCGAGTACGGCCTGGTGTCCTACGTCTACACCCAGGACCTGCGCCGCGGCCTGCGCGTGTCGGACGCGCTGGAGACCGGCATGGTCGGCCTCAACCGCGGGCTGGTGTCCGACCCGGCCGCCCCGTTCGGCGGGGTCAAGCAGTCCGGGCTGGGCCGCGAGGGTGGTCACGACGGCCTGCTCGAGTACCTGGAGACCAAGTACATCGCCGCTGAATGGTGAGGCGGGCGGGACGCCTGATGCGGGAAATGGGCCCCGACACCGCGTCCCGTGTCGCTCTCGGCCCGGCCGGGACGTAGCCTAAGCCTGTGGACAGGCGCATCTTCGGGCTCGAGAACGAATACGGCGTGACATGCACGTTCCGTGGGCAGCGACGGCTGTCCCCGGACGAGGTGGCGCGCTACCTTTTCCGGCGCGTGGTGTCATGGGGCCGTAGCAGCAACGTGTTCCTGCGCAATGGCGCCCGTCTGTACCTGGACGTGGGCAGCCATCCGGAGTACGCCACACCGGAGTGCGACAACGTCACCGACCTGATCGCCCACGACAAGGCGGGCGAGCGGATCCTGGAGGGCCTGCTCGTCGACGCCGACAAGCGGCTGCGCGAAGAGGGCATCGCCGGGGACATCTACCTGTTCAAGAACAACACCGACTCGGCCGGCAACTCGTACGGCTGCCACGAGAACTACCTCGTCGGCCGGCACGGCGAGTTCGGTCGTCTGGCCGACATCCTGATCCCGTTCCTGGTCACCCGGCAGGTCATCTGCGGGGCGGGCAAGGTGCTGCAGACCCCGCGTGGTGCCGTCTACTGCGTCAGCCAGCGGGCCGAGCACATCTGGGAGGGCGTGTCCTCGGCCACCACCCGGTCCCGGCCCATCATCAACACCCGGGACGAGCCGCACGCCGACGCCGAGCGGTTCCGCCGCCTGCACGTCATCGTGGGCGACTCGAACATGAGCGAGACCACGATGCTGCTCAAGGTGGGCGCGACCGACCTGGTGCTGCGGATGATCGAGGCGGGCACGGTCATGCGCGACCTGACCCTGGACAACCCGATCCGGGCCATCCGCGAGGTCAGCCACGACATGACCGGCCGCAGCCGGGTGCGGCTGGCCAACGGCCGGGAGATGAGCGCGCTGGAGATCCAGCGCGAGTACCTGAACAAGGCGCTGGAGTTCACCGGCCGCAACGGTGCCGACGCCACCGCCGAGCGGGTGCTGGCCATGTGGGAGCGGGCGCTGGACTCGATCGAGAGCGGCAACCTGGACAAGGTGGCCCGGGAGATCGACTGGGTGACCAAGTATCAGCTGATCGAGCGCTACCGGGCCAAGCACGACCTTCCGCTGTCCTCGCCGCGAGTGGCCCAGCTCGACCTGGCCTACCACGACGTGCACCGCAGCCGCGGCCTGTACTACCTGCTCCAGCGCAACGGGGCGGTGGACCGGGCCACCCGGGACCTGGACATCTTCGAGGCCAAGTCGATCCCGCCCCAGACCACCCGGGCCCGGCTGCGCGGCGAGTTCATCCGGCGGGCCCAGGACCGGCGCCGCGACTTCACCGTGGACTGGGTCCACCTGAAGCTCAACGACCAGGCCCAGCGCACCGTGCTGTGCAAGGACCCGTTCCGCTCGGTGGACGAACGGGTCGAAAAGCTCATCGCCGGCATGTGACGGGCGGGCGCGCCGCTATAGTGGCGGCGCTGCCTACCCGTGACTGAGGGGTGACGTACGGTGACTGGACCGGTGCCGTCCACCCGCGTCACCGAAGTCTCATCCACCCCTCCAGCCCCGTCGGTATCCCGGGCAACCGGAGGTGCCCGGCTGGCCGGGATCGTGGGCACCGCCCTGGCCGCCGCGCTGCTGTTCTTCGCCTACTACCGGCAGTCCCGCACCGTGCCGCTCCGGTCCGACGCCGGTTCGGTGGCCCTGCAGGCCTGGGACATGCTGCACGGCAACGTGCTGCTGAGTCACTGGCACATGTCCGACGTGTCGTTCTGGTCCACCGAGCTCGCGCAGTACGCGCTGCTGGAAGCGGTGCACGGGCTGGGCCCCGGCCTCGTCCACCTGGGCGGGGCCATGACCTACACGCTGCTGCTGGGGCTGGCCGCCTATCTGGCCAAGGGACGGGCCCGGGGCCGGGAGGCGCTGGTCCGGGTGCTGATCGTGCTGGCCATCATGCTGGCCCCGGCCGCGATCGAGAGCCCCACCCTGCTGCTCACCCCGGACCACCTGGGCAGCGCGATCCCGGTGCTGCTGGCCTGGCTGGCGGTGGACCGGCTGTCCGGGCGCTGGTGGCTGCCGGTGCTGGTCACGCTGGTGCTGGCCTGGGGGCAGGTGGCCGACGGCCTGATCCTGCTCACCGGCGCGGTGCCGATGGCGGTGGCGTGCGGGATCCGCGCCGGGGTGCGGCTGCGGCACCGCGCGCCCGGCACCTTCCCGGCTCCCGAAGCCGGCCTGGCCGTGGCCGCGGTGGCCTCGGTCCTGCTGGCGCGGGCGTTCGAGGCGCTGATCCGGATCAGCGGCGGCTACGTGCTCCGGCCGGTGGCCACCCAGCTCACCACCTGGGCCGAGCTGCCCCACGTGGCCAGCCTGACCGCCCGCGGCCTGGCCGCCCTGTTCGGGGTGTCGTTCGCCGCCGGTCAGTCCTGGCCCGAGACCCTGTTCGCGGTGCTGCACCTGGCCGGGCTGGCCGCGGCCGTGGTCGCGTTCGCCACGGCCCTGGCCCGGCTGGGCCGTCGCGGGCGGGCGGGAGAACGCACCGACCTGCTGCTGCCCGGCCTGGCCCTGGGCATCGCGGTCAACGTGGCCGCCTACGTGTTCACCCCGTACGCGCAGGACCTGCTCAGCACCCGGGAGATCTCGGCCGCGCTGCCGTTCGCGGCCGTGCTGGCCGGCCGCCAGCTGGCCGGCCCGCTGCTGGCCCGCCGGGCCCGGTCCGCTCGCGCCCGGCTCCGCTCGCGGCCCGCCCCCCGGCTGGCCGCGCTGGCCCTGGTGCTGGTGGCGGGGGCGGCCGCGCTCGGCTACCACGCCAGCCAGCCCGCCCAGGCCCCGGACAACCAGGTGCTGGCCAGCTGGCTGGTGGCCCATCACCTGAGAGCGGGCCTGTCCACCGACTACTGGGTGGCCAACAGCACCACGCTCGATGCGGGTGGCCGGGTCACCGTGCGGCAGATCTCCCTGAACCGGCGCTGGCAGCTGGTTCGCCCGGTCACCTGGGGTAACCGAAGCGACTGGTACGATCCCGGGCAGTACCGTGCCTCGTTTATCGTGGTGGACGATGCGCGGCCGGGGGCCTGGACCGCCGAATGGTCGGGTGCGGTGCATGCGTTCGGGCACCCCGCCCGGACCCTGCACCCCGATGGCTACACGGTTTTGGTATGGAACCGGAATCTGCTGGCTGGCATTCGGTAGGGTCGCGCGCCCAGTAGGCTGGCGGCGCTCTAACCGACCATTGCGAGGTTCTTCAATACCATGCGACGCATCGTTGCCCTCTTTATCGTTCCGCTGATCGCCGGTCTGGCCCTGGCCGGTTGCGGCTCGTCCCCCCCGCCCCCGGCGAACAGCACCGTGACCGCCAAGGGGTCCTTCGGCGCCAAGCCCACCGTGACGATCCCCAAGGAAAAGGCGAGCAGCACGCTCGCGGTCAAGACCCTCGTCCAGGGTAAAGGGGCAACGATTACGAAGTCGGACCTGTTCTTGTCCAACTTCACCATCTACGTGTGGAGCGGCAAGACCAACAAGCTGCTCGACTCCACCTACTCCAGCTCACCGCAGGTGCTCCCGGCCTCGCTGCTGCCCGGTATCCAGAGCGCGGTGACCGGCAAGAAGGTCGGCAGCCGGGTCCTGGCCGTGATTCCGCCCAAGGAGGGCTACGGCACCAGCGGCAACTCCGAGCTCGGCGTGACCGGCAGCGACACGCTGGTGTTCGTGCTGGACCTGATCCAGAAGTACAACTCGGGCACGGTCGGCGCCACCGGCTCGCAGACCTACAGTGGCGGCGGCAGCCTGCCCACGGTGAGCAAGCTCGTCGCCAACAAGGCGCCCACGATCACGATCCCGAAGAACGCCACCGCGCCGACCTCGCTGGTGACCAAGACCATGATCAAGGGCACTGGCCCCACCGTGACCAAGGGCGAGGACCTGGTGGCCCAGTACGTGGGGGTCAACTGGCGGACCGGCAAGGTCTTCGACTCGTCCTGGTCGCGCAGCCTGCCCTACAGCTTCAAGATCGGCGCCACGCCCAGCCAGGTCATCAAGGGCTGGGACCTCGGCCTGGTCGGCCAGACCGTGGGCAGCCGGGTCCTGCTGGTCATCCCGCCCGGCGACGCCTACGGCAAGACCGGCCAGTCGCAGGCCGGCATCAAGGGCACCGACGACCTGGTCTTCGTGGTCGACATCGTCGGCGCGGTCAGCCCGAACGCCGCCAGCTGACCGGACCGTAATCCGATGACCCGCCCGGCTCCCGGTCCGGCCGCCCCGGCCGGGCCGGGAGCGGCGGGCGACGTCGCCCCGGCTGACCCCCCGGCCCCGGCCCGCTGGGCCCGCTGGGCGGCCGGCCGCTGGGGAGTCGCGGCCGGTTCCGCTTTACTGACCATCGGCCTGTTCGCGGCGTTCATCCGCCTGTCGGCCACCTACCCGGTCAACTCCGACGGCGCCAACATCGTCCTGATGGCCTGGGACATGCTGCACGGCAACCTGCTGCTGCACGGCTGGGACATGTCCGACGTGTCGTTCTGGACCACCGAGCTGCCCCAGTACATGCTGGTCGGCTGGGTACGCGGGCTCGGGCCGGACGTGCCCCACATCGCCGCGGCCATGACCTACACGCTGGCCCTGGTGCTGGCCGTCCTGCTGGCCCGCGGATCCAGGCCGAGCGGAGCCGGGACCCGGGAGCGGCTGGCCCGGTCCCTGCTGCCGGCCGGCATCATGCTCGCGCCGCAGCTGGGCGCGGGCATCTTCGTGCTGCTGCTGTCGGTGGGGCACATCGGCACCGCCGTGCCGATGCTGGTCACCTGGCTGGTCCTGGACCATGCCCCGGCCCGCTGGTACCGGCCGGTCCTGGCCGGGGTGTTGCTGGCCTGGGCGGTGATCGCCGACCCCCTGGTACTGGTGGTGGGCATCGGCCCGCTGGCCGCGGTCGCCGTCGTCCGGGCCGTCCGCGCCGGGCGGACCCGGTCCGGCCCCGGCGCCATCGGGTCAGAGCTGGCGCTGGCCGGGGCGGCGCTGGCCGCGGGCGGGATCGCGGCCGGGGCCCCCGCCGCGATCAAGGCGCTCGGTGGCTACACCGTGCACACGATCCCGTTTCACATCGTCACCTGGTCCGCGCTGGGTGCGCACGCGAGGACCACCGGACTCAGCCTGCTGACCGTGTTCGGAGCCGGCTTCCAGGGCACCGCCGCCGGGGCCCCGGTCGCGTTTGCGGCCCTGCACCTGGTCAGCCTGGTCCTGGTCGCCGCGGCCCTGGCCGTGGTCCTGGCCCGGTTCGGAGCCCGGGACCTGATCGACCAGGTGCTGGCCGTGGCCATCCTGGCCAACCTGGTCTTCTACCTGGCCAGCAGCTTCTCCTCCGGGGTGCTGAACAGCTCGCGAGATCGCGGTCGTGCTCCCGTTCGGGGCCGCCCTGGCCGGCCGCACCCTGGGCCCCTGGCTGGCCCGGCCCCGGTCATGGGTGGCCCCGGCGCTGCTGGCCGTGCTGGCCGGGTACGCGGCCGCCCTGGGGTACCAGCTCACCCAGCCGCCCGCCCCGCCCGCCAACGCGCGGCTGGCCAGCTGGCTGGCCGCCCATCACCTGACCCACGGCCTGAGCGGCTACTGGCAGGCGGGCAGTGTCACCCTGGACCGCAGTGGCCGGGTCGTCATCCGCCCGCTGGTGGATCACTTTGGCGGCCTGGTGCCCTACCAGTGGGAAGCCAGCCGCTCCTGGTTCGGCTGGCGGAGCCACGACGCCAATTTCATCGTGCTCGACCAGCAGCCGGGCTACTTTTCATACTGGTCCCCGGCCCGCGAGGTCCGTGCCGTCTTCGGCCCTCCGGCCGCAACCTACCGCACCGGCTCCTACACGATCATGGTCTGGCGGCAGAACCTGCTGGCCACCCTGCACCACTGGCAGTCCACCCACTAAAGGATCTGGGTCCGGTAGCTGGCCACGGTGACGAACAGCGGCGCCGCGCAGGCCGCGTACCACCACAGCCGCCGGGGCGCCGCGAACAGGATCAGCACCGCCAGCAGGTAGACCTCGGTGAACGAACGCAGGTCGGCGTAGCCGTCCCAGTTCGTCGGGGCCAGGCAGAAGATCTCCACCAGGTACAGCACGAAGGCGGCCCGCTCGTAGACCGGCACGGTGGTGGCCCGCAGGGCCAGCAGCGCGCTCACCGCGAACAGGGCCAGGGCCAGGAACTCGAAGTCCCAGATGAGTACCGCGCCGGGCGCGCCGGGGACCGGCGTGAACGGGTGCCCGGCATTGTGCGCCAGCGCCCGCAGCCCCGCGACCAGCGGCGTGCCCGCGTTCTTGCCGCCGTCGCCCAGGATCGGGAACACCCCGGTGGCCTGCTTGAGCACGATCTCCCAGGCCACGAAGGCCAGGCCGGGGATGATCCAGGCCAGGTCCTCCCGCCCGGGCCGGGCCCGGCGCCGGGCCAGGGCCACCAGCCGGGTGACGGCCAGCGCGAACGGGGCCACCAGCACGGTCTCCCGGGTCAGGGCGCCGACCGCGAACAGCCCGGCGGCCAGCGTGAACCGCCGCCGCCGGCAGGCCAGGATCCCGGCCAGCAGGCAGGCCGCGGCCAGCGGCTCGGTCAGGTCCCGGGCCACGCTGGTGGCGAAGCCGAAGTACCCGGCCAGCAGCAGGCCCCACAGCGCGTGCCGCCCGGCCTGCTGGGCCAGCGCACCGCCCAGGGCGCCGATCGCGCCGATGGCCAGCACGTTGATGATGACCAGCGCGTAGGGCAGGGCCGCGGGCACGCCGCCCGAGCCCAGCCAGGCCAGGGCCGAGTACCCGATCCGGACCAGCCGGTACCACTCGTCCAGGGTCACGCCGTACGCGGACCAGTGCAGGCTGGCCGGGTTCCGGCCCATCCGGTAGTAGAACTGGCCGTCGTAGCCGGCGTAGTGAAAAACCCGGACCCCGGCCGGCAGCTGCCCGGGATGCCCGTAGACGTTACCGATCAGGGCCAGCCCGGACACGTTGCCGTGCAGCTTGATCAGGACCCGGGCCGCCACCTCCGCGGCCACCGCGACCAGAGCGATCAGGCCGGGGACGGCGGCACGGTCGGCCCGCGATCGGAGCGTGGGCCGCGTTCCCTCAGCCGTCCGGCCGGCGGCGGTGGCGGTGGAGGCAGCGTGCACCGGGCCAGGCTATCGAACTAAGCGTGTCTACTCAGTCGCTGTCGGTCAGTTCGTCGAGGACCAGCCCGAGGCCGATTCCGGCCATCCACACGTCCTTGGCCAGCGCCGTGCCCTGCTGGGTGGGCAGCGGGGTGCCTTCCTTGCGCATGCCCGGGGTCCGGGCGTACAGGCCGAGCAGGCCGCCGGAGAACGCGGTCAGGCCGGCCCCGGCCACCACCGTCGGCACGAACGGCAGCAGCAGCGCGCTGCCCAGCGCGATCTCGGTCCCGGCCAGCAGCTTCACGAAGTCCTGCGGCTTGAGCTTGGCCAGGAACGGATAGGTGCCGGACGCGAACCCGTGCAGTTGTGCGGCGGTGGCCTCGTCCGCGTTCCACTTGCCGATCCCGGACTGCAGGATGAAGGCGCCGGTCACCACGCGCTGCGGCACATGCCGCCATTTCAACGGAAGTCTCATCGTCAAATTGTTACACCTGGTAGCAGAGTGGCTGCATGCCGGCCGGCGGCCGCGCAGGCCAGGAAGTAGGCGTGGTCGGCGTCCAGCCCGCGGCCCATGGTGGACAGCGGCGCCGGGCTGGCCCGCAGGGCCTCGTCCAGGCCGTCGGTACTCACCCGGACCACCGTGTGGCGTTTGGCCAGGGGTTCCGCCTCCCGGTCGACCTGGGCGCCGAACTCGCCGCCCAGACCGGGCAGGACCACGTCGGCCGGGGCCAGCGCGACCCGGCCGTAGGCGGTCAGGCTGTGGTGGGAGATGCCCCGGTGCCGCTCGCGCGGGTCGGCGTCGCTGATCCGCAGCGCGGCCACGGGCTGGCCGCCCAGCGCGGCCACCGCGTTCACCGCCTCGCCCGCCGCCACCCCCGAGAACCCCCAGCGGGTGCCGGTGCCCAGGTTGCCGGGTCCCTGGGCCACCACGGCCACGTCGGCGCCGAGCACGTGCCGGGCCGCCAGCAGCCCGGTGTGCAAGGTGACGGTCTCCAGGTCGCCGCCGAACGCCTGGCCCACGGTCACCGTGCCCGCCAGCCAGCCCGCCTCGCGCAAGGTGGCGCAGGTCCGGGAGAACCAGGCCGGCAGCGCTCCGCCATCGGTCATCACGTAGGCGGCCCGCGGCGGGGCCGGGACACCCGCCCCCGGCCTTCCGTATTCAGCAAAGAGGCCAGCCAGCACCGGAGCCAGCGCGGAGTGCAGGTCGGCCACGACCACGGGCATGCCGCCGATGTCGTCGGCGTCCCGCAGCACGTCGTGGTGGGGTGAGTCCTGCTCGTCCGCGCCCAGCACGATGGCCTGCAGCGGGGTGTACCTGGCCTTGACCAGGTGGCCGGGGCCGCTGCGGTCCGGCGGCAGCCGGTCCGGGACCGCCACCACCAGGGCGTAGCCGCCGGTGCCGAGGGCCAGGTCCAGCGCGGTGGTGTTGAGCAGGACCCGGTCGCCGGGCTCGGGCCGGCCGGTCAGGGCCGGATAGGCCAGGGCCCGCACCGGCCGCCCAGTGCTCCCCGATTGGGCCCTCGATCGTCACCTCGAGTTCGGCCGCACCGGCCCATTCCCGGCGCACCCGGGCCACCGTGCCGTTCCGCCAAGTGATCACCCCGGCAGAGTAGCGGCCGCCACGGGCCCGAATAGTGCACTCGCACTGGCACTGGTAGGCGAGAATGTCAGTTGGACCGGGGAGAAGGGGTGGCAATGTCACGGCGGAAGACCGAGCGGCTGCTGAGCCTGGTGGTCTGCCTGCTGTCCACCCGGCGCTACCTGACCGCGGAGCAGATCCGCCAGGCGGTGGGCGGCTACCCTGACCAGCCCGAGGCGTTCAAGCGCATGTTCGAACGGGACAAGGAAGAACTGCGCGAGCTGGGCATCCCGCTGGAGACCGGCCCGATCAGCCCGCTGGACGGCGAGGATCTCGGGTACCGCGTCCAGCGGCAGGCTTACGAACTGCCGGAACTGGTGCTGGAGCCGGATGAGGCCGCGGTTCTGGGCCTGGCCGCCCGGGTCTGGCACAACGCCGAACTGGCCGGGGCCGCCGCCGGCGCGCTGCTCAAGCTGCGGGCGGCCGGCATCGACACCGAAGACCTCGGCCCCGACACCCGGCCGGGCATCGAGCCTCGCGTGCACACCACCGAACCGGCCTTCGGCCCGCTGTGGGAGGCGGTGCGGGACCGGCGCCCGGTCACGTTCGCCTACCGGGCCGCCGGCCGCAGCGACCCGCAGACCCGGGAACTCGAGCCCTGGGGGGTGGTCAACCGGCTGGGCCGCTGGTACGTGGCCGGGCCGGGACCGCAACCGCGACGCCGAGCGGGTGTTCCGGCTGAGCCGCATCGCGGGCCCGGTCCGGTTCTCCGGGCCGGCGGGCAGCGTCACCGTGCCGGCCGATATTGACGTGCGCGAGGTCGTACGCTCCTTCGACTCGTCCCCGGGCCGGGAGGCCGTGGCCGTGCTCCGGATCCGGGCCGGGGCCGGGTACGGTCTGCGCCGCTTCGCCACCAGCCCGGCCACCCCGGCGGCAGACGGCTGGGACACGGTCAGCGTGCCGTACTCGGAGCCGGGCTACTTCGCCGACCAGGTGGCCTCGTTCGGGGCCGACGTCGTGGTGATCGACCCGCCCGACCTGCGCGACGCGGTCATCCGCCGCCTGAAGGGAGCGTTGGCGTGAGCCCGCGAAGCAAAGACGACGCCAGCAAGCCGCGCGGGCAGGCCGCGACCTCGGCCGAGCGGCTGCAGCGGCTGCTGGCCCTGGTGCCCTACGTGGTCAGCCGCCAGGCCGTGGGCCTGGCCGATACCGCGGCCGCGTTCGGCCTGACCGAGCGGGAACTGGTCGACGACCTCAACCTGCTCTGGTGCGTCGAGCTGCGCGACCCGGACCCGTACTGCCCGATCGACCTGTCCTACGAAGGCGGCGAGATCGTGGTCAGCCAGGCCGAGTCCATCGTGCGGCCGCTCCGGCTGGCCGTGGACGAAGCCAGCGCGCTGCTCATCGCGCTGCGGATGCTGGCCGACGTGCCCGGGCTGGCGGACCGGTCCGCGCTCAGCCGGCTCATCGCCAAACTGGAAACCGCCGCCGGGGAGGCCGCCGCGCCCGCGGCCCAGGTCTCGGTGCAGGTCGACCGGCCCACCGGGGAAGAGGCCGTGGCCCGGATCCGGGACGCGCTGGCCCGGCGGCGCCGGCTGCACCTGCGCTACTACGTGCCGGGCCGCGACGAAGCCACCGAACGCGACGTGGACCCGATGCGGCTGCTGGTGGTGGAGGGGCGGGCCTACCTGGAGGGCTGGTGCCGCCGGGCCGACGGGGTGCGGCTGTTCCGGCTGGACCGCATCCTCGGCACCGAGGTGCTCGACGTGCCCGCCGAGGTCCCCGACGACGCTCAGCCGGTGGACGTGGACCAGGGCCTGTTCCGGCCCTCGGACGAGGACGTGCACGTGGTCCTGGAGGTGTCGCCGGGCGGCCGCTGGGTGGCGGAGTACTACCCGACCGAGTCGGTGACCGAGCTCGGCGACGGGCGGCTCCGCATCCAGTTGCGGACGCCGGACACCCAGTGGGTACGGCGGCTGGCCCTGCGGCTGGGCGAGGACGGCCGGATCGTCGCCCCCGAGGACCTGCGGACCCAGGTCCACGACGACGCCACCGCCGCGCTGGCCGGCTACACCGCCAGCTAACGTCCCCCCGCCCCGCCGGGTTCGGCCGGCCCCTCGCCCGGCCGGACGTCGGCCAGCACCGCCTCGGCCGCCCCGGCCGCGTCGGTCACGGCGTGTGACCGGTAGCGGTTCCACAGAAAGCGCCGTCCGGTCGAGGTCTCCACCACCCACACCGGTACCCCACGCACCAGCAGGTAGGGCAGAAAAGGGCGCTGCTCCTGCCACAGCAGCTCGCAGGACACCTCGGTCCCGGCCGACGCCGCGATGATCCGCGCGAGTCTGCGCAGGTACTGGGCTTGCTGCCGTCGCTCAGGGTCCAGCCATGGCGCCGGGGGGCGGTCACGCCCTGGTGGCAACGTTCCTCCCGGGCCGAGGGGGACAAAAATCGTCGATCATCCCCATACAGCGCTCGGTGGGCGGTACGCGTCACTGCGGTCGTCGCGGCCTAATGTTCACCAATCTGCAAGCGGCACGCGGTCGGGCAGGTCTCCCGGAGGTCCAGGGCTGACGTGTACACTCGCCAAAAGAAATGCCCCGACCGCGGGGGGGCCTTATCCCCGCCACTGAGGACGGAAATGATAGGCGACCTTTTCGACAGTCCGTGGAAGATCCTGATTGTCGCCATCGTGATCATCGTGCTCTTCGGTTCTGCGAAGCTGCCGGCGGCGGCCCGGTCTCTCGGCCGGTCCATGCGGATCCTCAAGTCTGAGGTCTCGAGCATGCACGACGACGAGGACGAGGCCAAGGGCCAGTCCCCGGTCGCGGCCCCCGCCCAGCTCACGGCGACGGCCCCGGCCCCGGCCCCGGCGCCTGCGGCCCCAGCCGCTACCGACGAGGCCTGGCAGGCCACCTCCCAGCAGGTGGCCGAG
Source organism: uncultured Actinomycetes bacterium (assembly GCA_963828445.1). Taxonomy (GTDB): domain Bacteria; phylum Actinomycetota; class Actinomycetes; order Streptosporangiales; family Streptosporangiaceae; genus Bog-532. The sequence continues at coordinate 748,986 of CAWHFP010000001.1, read as the reverse complement.
GGTGCGGCGCACCAGGCCCGGATCGACAGCCTGGAGCAGCAGCTCCAGGAGCTGAAGGACTCGGCCAGCAAGAAGGCGGCGGTGTCCGCGGACCAGCAGCCCCGCTGACCCGTAGACCTCCACCATGGCCAGCAAACTGGGTGATGCCGCGGCCGGCGCGCGCGTCGCGGGCTCGCGCCTGCTCGCGGCGTCCAGGAAGAGCGACGATGAGGGTCGCATGCCGCTCATCGAGCACCTGCGCGAGCTGCGCAATCGCTTGGTGAAGGCGGCCCTGGCCCTGGTCGTGACCATGGTGTTCGGCTTCGTCTTCTTCCACCCGATCTGGGACTTCGTCACCCACCCGTTCTGCTCGGCCAGCATCAACGGCCATTCCGGCTGCAAGACCGTGGGCGACCAGCTGGTCGTCACCGGGGTGTTCGACCCGTTCATGCTCCGGGTCAAGGTCGCGTTCTTCGTCGGGCTGATCCTGGCCTCGCCGGTGTGGCTGTACCAGATCTGGGCCTTCATCGCCCCTGGGCTGTACCGCCGGGAAAAGAAGTGGGCGTACCTGTTCGTGGCCATTGCCGCCCCGCTGTTCGCGACGGGCGCCGTGCTGGCCTACTTCGTGATGAGCCGGGGCCTGAGGTACCTGCTCGGCCTGTCACCCAAGGGCGTGCTGGTGCTGCCCAGCATCGACACCTACCTGAGCTACTTCCAGGGCATGATCCTGGGCTTCGGGCTGGCCTTCGAGCTGCCGCTGGCCCTGGTCATCCTGAACATCGCCCACATCCTGACCCACGCCCGGTTCGCCAAGTGGCGCCGGCTGATGCTGTTCGCCGCGTTCCTGTTCGCGGGCATCGCCAACCCGAGCCCGGACCCGATCAGCATGCTGCTGCTCGCGGTCCCGTGCGTGGTGCTGGTCGAGGTGGCCGAGGTCGTCATCTACTTCAACGACCGCCGCCGGGCCCGGATCGAGGACCCGTACGCGGACCTGGCCGACGACGAGGCTTCCCCGCTCGAGCCGGCCGACAATGACCCGGCCGACACCAGCCACCTGAACTGACGAACTAACCTGGGGGTATGGCCCCTGCGCTCGACCGGGGAGACGATGACTCTCCGGAATATCCCGCACGGACCCCGGCTCAGCGGTACGCGGCTTTCCGTGACCGCCAGGCCCATCCGGAGCTGGCCAGCTTTCGCGCCCTGTACGACTTCGAGTTCGACGACTTCCAGCTCCAGGCCTGCACCGCGCTGAACAGCGGCGACGGGGTACTCGTGGCCGCCCCCACCGGGTCCGGCAAGACCGTGGTCGGCGAGTTCGCCGTGCACCTGGCCCTGGAACGGGGCCTGAAGTGCTTCTACACCACGCCGATCAAGGCGCTGTCGAACCAGAAGTACGCCGACCTGGTCCGCCGCTACGACAGCAAAACCGTGGGCCTGCTCACCGGCGACAACAGCGTCAACGGTGAGGCGCCGATCGTGGTCATGACCACCGAGGTACTGCGCAACATGCTGTACGCCGGGTCGCCCACGCTGTCCGGGCTCGGCTTCGTGGTGCTGGACGAGGTCCACTACCTGGCCGACCGGTCCCGCGGCGCGGTGTGGGAAGAGGTCATCATCCACCTGCCCCGGTCCGTGGCCGTGGTGGCCCTGTCGGCCACGGTCAGCAACGCCGAAGAGTTCGGCGACTGGCTGGACAGCGTCCGCGACGGGGTCACGGTCATCGTCGACGAGCTCCGCCCGGTCCCGCTGTGGCAGCACATGATGGTCGGCACCCGGCTCTACGACCTGTTCACCGATCCGGCCGGGACCCGGGTCAACCCGGACCTGGTCCGGATGGCGCAACGGGACCGGTGGGCCCAGCCCCAGGCCGCAGTGACCGGCAGCAGCCGGCCCGGTCGTGGTGGCCGCCGGGTCCACCCCGGCCGCCGCAACGCGGCCATGGCCGGGCGGGCGGGCGGCCCGCGGACCGTGCGGGCCCGGCCGCCCTACCGGCCCGACGTGGTCGCCCGGCTGGACGCGTCCGGGCTGCTGCCCGCGATCGAGTTCATCTTCAGCCGGGCGGGCTGCGACGCCGCCGTGCAGCAGTGCCTGGCGGCCGGGCTGCGGCTGACCCAGCCCGACGAGATCGCCACCGTCACCGACTTCGTCGAGCAGCGCACCGGGGACATCCCCGACGAGGACCTGGCCGTGCTGGGCTACGGCGAATTCCTGACCGGCTTGCAGCGCGGCATCGCCGCCCACCACGCGGGCATGCTGCCCACGTTCAAGGAGATCGTCGAGGAGCTGTTCTCGGCCGGCCTGGTCCGGATGGTGTTCGCCACCGAGACCCTGGCCCTCGGTATCAACATGCCGGCCCGGTCCGTGGTCATCGAGAAGCTCGACAAGTGGAATGGCGAGACCCACGCCGAGCTGACCCCGGGGGAGTACACCCAGCTCACCGGCCGGGCCGGGCGGCGCGGCATCGACGTCGAAGGCCACGCGGTGGTGCTGTGGCAGCCCGGCATCGACCCCGAGGCCGTGGGCGGGCTGGCCGGCACCCGGACCTACCCGCTGAACTCCAGCTTCCGCCCCTCCTACAACATGGCGGTCAACCTGACCGGCCGGGTCGGCCGGACCGAGGCGGCCACCCTGCTGGAGTCGTCCTTCGCCCAGTTCCAGGCCGACCGGGGCGTGGTCGGCCTGGCCCGCCAGGTCCGGCGCAACACCGAGCTGATGGCCGAGCTGACCGGGAAGATGGCCTGCGACCAGGGCGACTTCGCCCAGTACGCCGACCTGCGGCGGCAGCTGTCCGACCTGGAGACCGACCAGTCCCGCCGCAAGGCCGCCGCCCGCCGGGTCGAGGCGGCCCGGTCCCTGGAGACGTTGCGCCGCGGCGACATCATCCGGGTCCCCGGCGGCCGCCGGGCCGGGATGGCCGTGGTGCTGGAGACCGTCCCGCAGGGGCAGAGCGGCGGGCCGCGTGGGCGCGGACCCAACCTGGCCCCGGCCACCGGAGGGGCCGGCGGGGACCGGTCCCGGCTGGCGGCCATGACCGGGCAGGGCCCGCTCGTGCTCACCGCCAACCGGCAGGTCAAGCGGCTGTCGGTGGCCGATTTCCCGGTCCCGGTCGAGGCCGTCGACCGGATCAAGATCCCGGGGTCGTTCAGCGTCCGGTCGCCGCAGCACCGCCGCGATCTGGCCGCCTCCATGCGCAACCGGCTGGCGGGCCGGGAGATCGAGGGCCCGCGCCGGGCCGCCGACTGGGACGACGACCGGCCCGGGGCGGTCACCGGCCAGCAGGAGATCGCCAGCCTGCGGCGACGGCTGCGCCAGCACCCCAGCCACGCCTGCCCGGACCGGGACGAGCACGCTCGCTACGCCGAGCGGTACCAGCGGCTGAAGCGGGAGACCGAGGCGCTGGAGCGGAAGGTGGCCAGCCGCTCGCACGTCATCGCCCGCACCTTCGACCGGGTCTGCGCGGTGCTGGAGAGCCTGGGCTACCTGACCGGGGACACCGTCACCGCCGAAGGCCGCATGCTGGGCGGACTGTACAGCGAGCTGGACCTGCTGGCCGCCGAATGCCTGCGCCGCGGGTACTGGGACGGCCTGGACACCCAGGAACTGGCCGCGTGCGTGTCGGCGCTGTCGTTCGAGTCCCGGCAGAACGATGACGGGGCCCGGCCCCGGCTACCGTCCTCCAAGGTGCGGGACGTGCTCAGCCGGATGGTCCGCACCTGGGGCCAGCTGGACGAGCTGGAAAAGGACAACCACGTCTCGTTCCTGCGCGAGCCCGACCTGGGCTTCGCGTTCGCGGCCTACCAGTGGGCCGGCGGCGCCCGGCTGGACGACGTGCTGTCCGACACCGACCTGACCCCGGGCGACTTCGTGCGGTCCATCAAACAGCTCATCGATCTCCTGGACCAGATCGCGGCCGCGCCCCGGTCCGGCCGGGCCAGCGAAACCGTGGCCGAGACGGCCCGGGTCGCCATCGACGCCATCCGCCGCGGCGTCGTGGCCTACACCACCGTCACGGACTGAGGGGTGCGCGAGCCGCCACCGCCGTATCGGGACGAGGGGCCGTTCGCGCTCTGGCACTACAGCGAGGACCCGTCCCTGGACCGGTTCGAGCCCCGCCCCGGTCGCGACCTGGCGGCCGGGGCGCGGGTATGGGCGGTGGACACCCGGCACGCGCCCAGCTTCTGGTTTCCCCGGGACTGCCCGCGGGGGTGCGTCTGGCCGGTTTCGGCCACCAGCGACGTGGATCGTGAGCGGTTCTTCGGCCCGACGGCGGCCGGACGCATCCACGTCATGGAGTCGGCCTGGCTCCTCCGCCTGCAGGCCTGCCGCCTGTACGCCTACCGGCTGCCCGCGGAGACTTTCACCCGGCATGAGGTCGGCGGCTACTGGATCTCCCGCGCGCCGGTCGAAGCCATCGAACGGGTCGCCTGCGGGGACCTGCTGGCCGCCCACGCCGAGGCCGGCATCGAACTGCGCGTCACCCCGTCGATCTGGCCGTTCTGGCGCCGGGTGATCGAGTCGACGCTTGAAGTTCAGCGGCTCCCGCCTCCGCAACGCCGCTCCTCACCCATCAGCCATACCTATGGATAACTGACGATCTTGGCATTAGTGCTATGGGTGGGGCCGGGGTATCCAGGTGGTGATAGTTAGCTGCCGCTGCCCGGAGGTGTGACCTGTGCCCGCCACCACCGTTCGCTCGACCTGTCCGGCCACTCTCACGTCCGCCGTGCGGACCGCGGTCCAGGCGGGCGGCCCCGCCGCCGACGTGTCGGCCCGGGTGGCCGAGGCGCTGGCCGGCCAGCTGCCTGACCCCGCTCAGCTGCTGACCCCCACCCAGCTGGAAGGCGATCCGGCCAGGTACCAGACCCACCCGGTGCACGTGGAGCCGGACGGCTCGTTCTCGATCGCGGTCATGGTCTGGCGTCCCGGCCAGGTCACCCCGGTCCACGACCACATCTCCTGGTGCGTCACCGGCGTCCTGCGGGGCGTCGAGTACGAAGAGATCTTCACCCCCGGCCCGGGCCAGCGCTCGCTGATCATCATGACCCGGCGCGAGAACCAGCCGGGCACGGTGGCGGGCTTCGCCCCGCCCGGCGACATCCACCGGGTCCGCAACTGCGGTGACGGTATCGCGGTCTCCATGCACGTCTACGGGGCCGACCTGGCCCGCCTGGGCTCCAGCATCCGGCGCGTCTACGAGCTCCCGGTCGAGGTCCCGGCGCCCCGCTGATCCCGGCGGGCGGCCCACTCGTGGTCCAGGATCGCCATCAGGATCTCGTCGTACCAGCGCCCGTCGTGCAGCACGGACTCGCGTAGCCGGCCCTCCTCGGTGAACCCGGCCTTCTGGTAGGCCCGGATCCCGGCCGGGTTGAACGGCGCCACCCCGAGCTGGATGCGGTGCAGGCCCAGCTCCCGGAACCCGTAGTCCACGATGACCCGCATCGCGTCGCTGCCGTAGCCGCGGCCGAGGAAGTCGCGGCCCAGGGCGATGCCGAGGGTGGCACACCGGCTCTTGGGCCCCAGGCCGGACAGGCTGACCATGCCGATCAGCTCGACGGCGCCGTCGAGCTTCTCGATGGCGAACCCGAGGCCGTTACCTTCGTTCGCGCACTGCCGGGCGATACGTTCCCGCGCCGCCGCCTCCGACTGCGGGGCCACCCGGTCGGTCAGCGTGGTCAGCCGCCCCGGGTCCAGGTCCCACCGGGCCAGCGTGGCCAGATCGTCGTCCAGCACCCCGCGCAACCCGACCCGCTCACCGGCCAGGATCGAGTCGCCGTAGGCGAAGGCAGTGGTGGCATCGCTGAGTTCGGTCATGCCCCCGATCCTGCCGCACTCCGATCCCGCCCGGCCGTCCACTCGTAGTCCAGGACGGACATCAGCACGTTGTCGTACCAGCGCCCGTCGTGCATGACCGACTCGCGCCGCCGCCCCTCCACGGTGAACCCGGCCTTCTCGTAGGCGCGGATTCCGGCCTGGTTGAACTCGGACACGCTCAGCCCGATCCGGTGCAGGCCCAGCTCACGGAACCCGTAACCGACGATGACCCGCATGGCGTCGGTGCCGTAGCCGCGGCCGATGTGCTCACGCCCGATCGCGATGCCGATCATGGCGTTACGGTTCTTGGCCTGGATGTTGAACACGCTGACGTGCCCGACCAGCACGGCCGGGTCAGCCCGCGTCTCGACGGCGAAGCCGAGGGTGTCACCCTCGTTGGCGCTCCACTTGGCGATCATCTCCTTGGCCGCGGCCTCGGACTGCGGGGCGACCCGGTCGTTCAGCGTGACCGAGGGACCCGGGTCCATCTCCCACCGGGCCAGGGAGGCCACCTCGTCCTCCCGGACCCCGCGCAGCCGTACCCGCTCCCCGGCCAGCAGCGAGTCGCCGTAAGCAAAGGCGCTCGCCACATCAGTGATCTCGGTCATGGCGCCGATCCTGCCGCACCGGGCCCGGTTCCCCCACAGATTTTCCCGGTGCATTTTTTCTAGCGGACTTGCGTAAAGAAGTTCTCCGATATATCGTCGAGCTAGCTAGACAGTAATGAGGATATCTAGATGGTCACCCGACGGGGTGAATACCTGGGTGCGCCGCCGAGGGTCCTCCTGTCTGGCGCTCAGGCAGACACACGAACAAGGAGAAACGAGATGCACGAGGAAATGTGGGGCCGCCGAGGCGGTCCACGAGGGGGCCGCGGACGCGGCCCACGACGCGGCGGCTGGGGAGGCCCACCGCCCGACTTCATGCGCGGCGGTCCGGGCGGCTTCGGGGGCCCGTTCGGCGGCGGCCGCGGCCGCGGCCCGCGGGTCCGGCGGGGGGACGTCCGGGCGGCAGCCCTGTCCCTGCTGGCCGAGGGTCCGCGCAACGGCTACCAGATCATCCAGGAGATCAGCGAGCGCACCGATGGGGTGTGGCGGCCCAGCCCGGGTTCGGTCTACCCCGCGCTCCAGCAGCTTGAGGATGAAGGGCTGATCCAGCCCGAGACCGGTGAGAGCGGCCGCAAGGCGTTCGCCCTGACCGCCGACGGCCGGTCGTACACCGAGTCGCACGCCGACGAGCTGGCCGCGTCCTGGGACGCGGTGACCGGCAGTGTCGACGACGGCGAGGTGCAGCTCCGCCAGCTGATCCGCTCGGTCCTGATGGCCGTTTCGCAGGTCAGCCAGGCCGGGTCGGCCGCGCAGGTGAAGCAGGCCGGTCAGGTCCTGACCGACACCCGGCGGTCGCTGTACCGCATCCTCGCCGCTGACGACGACGAGGGCGAGAACACCGGCTCCGAGTCCACGGAGCAGTGAAGGTCCGCCACCGCGGCCCGTACCCGGCGAGGTACGGGCCGCGGCGACGTTAGGCTCAAGCTGAGTCCGCAGAGGGAGGCACTTGAGTGGCCATACAGACCGGAGCGGAGACCAGCGCCGAGCCCGCCGGAGGCCCGCGCGGCGCGGCGATCCAGGTCGATAACCTGATCAAGAAGTACGGCGACATCGAGGCGGTCCGGGGGATCGGCTTCGAGGTCGCGGCCGGGGAGACGTTCGGCTTCCTCGGGCCCAACGGCGCCGGTAAGTCCACCACCATCAGCATCTTGTGCACGCTCGTGAAACCGACGTCCGGCCAGGCCGCGGTGGCCGGCCACGACGTGGTCCGCGAGCGGGACACCGTCCGCCGCAACATCGGCCTGGTGTTCCAGGACACCACGCTGGACACCTACCTGACCGCCGAGCAGAACCTGCGCTTCCACGCCGACCTGTACGGCGTGCCCAAGGCCGCGGTCGCGCCCCGGATGCGGCAGGTGCTGGAGATGGTGGGGCTGTGGGACCGGCGGATGAGCCTGGTCCGGACGTACTCGGGTGGCATGCAGCGCCGCCTGGAGATCGCGCGCGGCCTGCTGCACGCCCCGCACGTCCTGTTCCTGGACGAGCCGACCGTGGGCCTGGACCCGCAGACCCGGACGTCGATCTGGCAGTACATCAACGAGCTCAAGCAGCGTGAGGACATCACGATCTTCCTCACCACGCACTACATGGACGAGGCCGAGCACTGCGACCGGATCGCCATCATCGACCAGGGCCAGATCGTGGCCATCGACACCCCCGAGGCGCTCAAGGCCAGCGTGGGCAAGGACCGGGTGCAGATCAGCACCAGCGACGACCAGGCTGCCATCACCGCCCTGGCCGACCGGTTCGGCCTGGAGGCCGGGGTCCACGATGGGCTGGTCACGTTCTCGGTGGCGTCGGGGGAGCAGTTCGTGCCCCGGCTGTTCGCCGAGCTGGGCGTGGCCATCCGCTCGGTCAGCGTGGCCCGGCCGTCGCTGGACGACGTGTTCATGTCCTACACCGGCCGCACCATCCGTGACACCGAGGCCAGCGCCGGGGACGCCAACCGGGCCATGGTTCAGCGTTTCCGCGCCGGGAGGCGATGACCGATGGCCGCCCCGACCACCACCGAACCGGCCGCCCCGGCCGAGACGGACCTCTCCAGCCTCATCCGCGTCGCCGTGCCCGAGCGGGGCCTGCGCCAGGATCTGCGCGCGGCCGGCATCGTCTGGCGCCGGGAGTGGATCAGGTTCCGCACCGACCGCCTGCGCGCGGTCACCTCGCTGATCCAGCCCATCCTGTTCCTGTTCGTCCTGGGCAGTGGGCTCGGCTCCCTGGCCGGCCGCGGCCTGCCGGCTGGCATCAGCTTCCGCACGTTCATCTATCCGGGCGTGGTCGCGATGGGCGTGCTGTTCACCGCGATCTTCTCGGCGGGCTCGATCGTCTGGGACCGGGAGTTCGGCTTCCTGCGCGAGATGCTGGTCGCCCCGGTCAACCGGGGCGCCATCGTCCTCGGCAAGTGCCTGGGCGGGGCCACCGTGGCCACCTTCCAGGGCATCATCGTGCTGGCCCTGGCCGGGCTGGCCGGCGTGCCGTACAACCCGGTGCTGATCGTGACCCTGATCGGCGAACTGCTGCTGCTGTCGTTCACGCTGACCGCGTTCGGGGTCATGATGGCCGCCCGCATCAAGCAGTTCCAGGCGTTCATGGCCCTGACCCAGATGCTGGTCATGCCGCTGTTCTTCCTGTCCGGCGCGCTCTACCCGCTGTCCGGGCTGCCCGCCTGGCTCACCGTGCTCACCCGCGTTGACCCGCTCACCTACATCGTCGACCCCATGCGCCGGGCGGTCTTCAACCACCTGAACATCAGCCCGGCCGCGCTGCACAAGCTGGCCCCCGGCGTGTCCTGGGGCGGCTGGACCGTGCCCCTGGGCCTGTCTCTGGGCATCGTGGCCCTGATGGGCCTCATCATGGTCACCGTGGCCATCATGGAGTTCAACAAGACCGAGTAGCCACTCCGTCCCGTCCCGTCCCGCCCGCCACCGGCGGGCCGGGACGGACGCACTTGCTAGTTCGCAATTTCGTCGCAGTGTGACTATCGCTGGCAGGCAACGATGAGCAATGGCGCATCAAAGCCGTAGTCAACGTTGTCATCGCTTGTCGATGCATACACGGTTAAAAATTTGCAACCACGGCGGCGAATTGTGCAAACCAGCGAGCGTGTACTTTGACCGCCAATTGCCCTGCCGTCGCAGGGCGAGTTGTTTCGGCTGGTTTCGGTATTTCAGTAGCTGTCCGTAGTCCCGGTTACGTTACGTCGCCACTTTCCTTTTTCCCACTCCGAAAACACAAGCCGCTGAGGCGGCCTCTGGCGGCTTGGCGCCCACGGGCCAGGTTTGGCCCCGGACGCCTTGCGCCACGGAGCCTGTGGCGACCGCCCAGCGGCGTGTGAGGGTGAGAGGCCAGGCGCCGACCCGGACCCCACCGCACCCGACGCCCAGCCACCCCGTCCAGTTACCGGACCCGACCCCGTGTCCTTCCAGGTAATCCCGAACGCAAGGAAAGCGCTTACGGAAAACCAACCCGAGCCCCCACCCCGCCGCGGGGCATGTCCGGGGGGTCTGGGGGGTCGTCCCCCCAGATAAATACTGCGAGCCCCCGGTCTGCGAGGCCGAAGGCCTCCAGACATGGAGCGACGCCGGGTGGCTACGGGGGCAAACCACCCGGCGTCGCATTCATCGGCGTTCCGACGGGGGCCCGGAACGCCGGCTCGGTGCCCCGACGGGGGACCAGAGCACCGATATGAATGCTACACGGAAACCCCCCCGTATGTGTCAAGACCCAATTACGAGCGCATCTCGGGTCAGTGCGGACCGTGTTCACCGGCCCCGTGCGTTAAGTATGCGCCGACGGGTCGCTGGAGCCTTGCTGACCGGTTCCTGAACCCGGCTGAGAACCGGTCTGACTAGGCGGGATCCGCCGTTCTGGAAGATTTGGCCGATACTCCATGAATCCGCGAACGTTGTCAGGCTCGCGACCGCCGTTTGCGAAAACCACGGCCACGTATGGGACGAAGATCGCAAAGACGGCCGGTATCGCCGCCACCCACCCCAGGTGGTTGATGAACAGGAGAATCGTGAGGCCGAAGCAGGCCGCGCGGAACGCCATCATCACGAGGTACCGGCGCTGCCGGTAGGCGATGTCCTCAGACATCGAACGCCGAGCCTGGGTGACAAGCTGGACGTTCTGGTCGTTCCGGTGGCCGATCCGCATACCTCCACGGTATTCCTTCGCAGCAGCACACAACAACGCAGGGCTGACCAGGCGGTGCGCTGTGAGCGAAGCGTCAGCTGGCCTGGCTGACCGACGACATGTTGAAGCCTTCGACCCGGACCGGCGGCATCACCACGCGGTTGAAGTAGTCGCCCCACTCGCGGGGCAGGGTGGGGACACTGGCCCCGACCTCGGCCAGGCGGCTCAGCATGCCGACCGGGCTCTCGTTGAACCGGAAGTTGTTGACCGCCCCGGTGACCTCACCGTTCTCCACCAGGTAGACGCCGTCGCGGGTCAGGCCGGTGAGCAACAGGGTCTGCGGGTCAACCTCCCGGATGTACCACAGGCAGGTCAGCAGCAGGCCGCGTTCGGTGCTGGCGATCATCTCGGCCAGGCTGGGCGCCTGCGGGGCCGCGGTCTCGAAGATGAGGTTGTCGATGGCGGGCGTGACCGGCAGCCCGGTCAGCCGGGAGGAGTACCGGGTCTGGGTCAGCGCCGACAGCTCGCCGCGCCGGATCCAGTCGGCCGGCCCCAGCGGCAGGCCGTTGTCGAACACCGACGAGCCGCGGCTGGACGCGTGCGCGACCACGAACGGGGTGCAGGAGATTCCGGCCGCGAACGGGTCGCTGCGCAAGGTCACCGGCTGGCTGGACAGCGACTCGCCGACCCGGGTGCCGCCGCCGGGCTTGCTGAACACGGAGCGGCCTTCCTGGGCGTCCCTGGCCCCGGCCGACCAGTACAGGTAGGTCAGCAGGTCCGAGGTGGCCGTGGGCGGCAGCAGGGTCTCGTACCGGCCCGCGGGCAGCTCGACCCGGCGGCGCGCCCAGTCCAGGCGTTCGGTCAGCCCGGCGGCCAGGGCGGCCACGTCCACGTCGGTGAAGTCGCGGGTGGCCTCACCCGCCCACGCGGACCGGGACAGGTCGGCGGACTTGGCGTTCAGCTCGACCTTGCCCGTGGGCTGGTCGTGGCGCAGCCGCAGTCCGGCCGAACTGCCCAGGAACGTCGAGGTCAGCTCGTGCTCGGCAAAGCCGTAGAGCTTCTGGCCGGCCGGGCCGGCCGCGCGCAGCGCCGCCCCCAGCTGGGCCGCGAAGCCCGCCAGGACGCCGATGCCGGTCCGCTCGGGTGCGTCGGCCCAGCCCGGGCCGGATGGCGAGCCGACCAGCGAGCCTGCGTCGGCCCCGGTCTCGCCCGGCCCGATCAGCGGGGCGGCGTCCTCGGCGGCCGAGCCGGCCGCGGCTTCCTGCTCGGCCGCGCGGACCACGGCCTCGATCTCGTCCTCACGGACCCCGGCCCGGGAGACGATCCCGGTCGCGGCGCCCTCACCGCGCCGGTCGATGGCGATGACGGTCAGCTGCCGGGACCGGGCCACGCCGTTGGTGGTCAGCGTGTTGCCGGCCCAGCGCAGGTTCGCGGTCGAGGTCTCGTCGGCGATGACGATGCAGTCGTCGGCCTTCGCCAGCGACAGCGCGCGCTCCACCATGTCCTGGGGGCGCCCGGAAAGCCCGGCCGCGGGCAGCTCGCTCACTAGGCAGCCTCCTCGGCCGTGTTGAGTATCCGGATACCGCGCATGAGCACGGACGGGGCGCCGTGGCTGACCGGGGCCACCTGGCCCGGCTGGCCCTTACCGCAGTTGAACGCGCCGCCCAGCACCCAGGTTTGCGGCCCGCCCACCGCCTCCATGGAGTTCCAGAAGTCGGTGGTGGTGGCCTGGTAGGCCACGTCGCGAAGCTGGCCCGCCAGCCGGCCGTGGGAGATCTTGTAGAACCGCTGCCCGGTGAACTGGAAGTTGTACCGCTGCATGTCGATCGACCAGCTCTTGTCGCCGGCGATGTAGATGCCGTCTTCCACCCCGGCGATGAGCTCGTCGGTGGACGGGCCGCCGGCGGCGGGCTGCAGCGACACGTTGGCCATCCGCTGCAGCGGCATGTGCCCGGGGGAGTCCGCGAACGCGCAGCCGTTGGACCGGCCCAGGCCCCGCAGGGCGGCCATCCGGCGGTCGAGCTGGTAGCCGGACAGCACGCCGCCGGTGATCAGGTCCCAGGACTGGCCGGCCACGCCTTCGTCGTCGTAGCCCACGGTGGCCAGCCCGTGCTCGGTGGTCCGGTCACCGACCACGTGCATGGGCGTCGATCCGTACTGCAACGTGCCCAGCTGGTCAGGGGTGGCGAACGAGGTGCCCGCGTAGGCCGCCTCGTAGCCGAGGGCCCGGTCCAGCTCGGTGGCGTGGCCGATCGACTCGTGGATGGTCAGCCACAGGTTCGAGGGGTCGATGACCAGGTCATAGCGGCCGGGCTGGACGGTGGGCGCGGCCAGCTTCTCGGCCAGGAACCCGGGCAGCTGGTCCAGTTCGGACTCGAAGTCCCAGCCGGTGCCCTGCAGGTACTCCCAGCCGCGGCCCGCGGGCGGGGCCAGCGTTCGCATGGTCTCGAACCGGCCGTCCTTCTCCACCGCCACCACGGTGATCGTGGGGTGCAGCCGGACCCGCTGCTGGATCGCGGTGGTGGCCCCGTCGGCGTAGAACTTGCACTCGCGCACCTGGTGCAGGGACGCGTCCACGTGATCGACGCCGTCCCGGGCCAGCAGGGCCGTGCTCCAGCCGGCCAGCAGCGCCACCTTGTCGGTGGCGGTCACGTCGAACGGGTCGATGTCGTAGGCCGACACCCAGGTCACGTCGCCGTGGGCGGGCTCGGGGGCCAGCTCGATGCGCTCGGTGTTCATGGCCGCGGACACCCGGGCCACCTCGACCGCCTCCCGGGCCGCCTGCGCGGCCGCGTCCGGGGTCAGGTCCACCGCGGAGGCGAACCCCCAGGTTCCGTCGACCACCACCCGGACCGCGAGGCCGAGGTCGTCGGCGTCGAACAGCGTTTCCAGGTTCCCGTCCGACAAGCCGATGTGCTGGCTGCGGATCTGCTCGGCGCGGAAGTCGGCGTGCCCGGCCCCGAGGTCGGCGGCCTGCTGCCTGGCCGCGTCCGCCAGCTCCCGCAGCGGGAGCGCGGTGAACTGGGAATTCACTTCGTGCTGGCCACCATGAGTCACGGGAGCAACCTACCGGATACGCTCACCACGGTTATCGGCACGTACCGGCACGCTGACGTGGAGGTGGCAGGCCAGATGGGACGATCGGTCCTGGTGACAGGAGGCAACCGGGGAATCGGGCTGGCCATCGCCCAGCGGATGGCCGGTGACGGTGACGACGTCACCGTCACCTCACGGTCCGGGGACCCGGTCGAGGGCCTGGCCGTGGTCCGCTGCGACGTGCAGGACACCGCCTCGGTCGATGCCGCGTTCAAGCAGGTCGAGAAGGAGCAGGGGCCGGTCGAGGTGCTGGTGGCCAACGCCGGCATCACCCATGACCAGCTGCTCGCCCTGATGAGCGAGGACGACTTCGCGAGCGTGCTGGACACCAACCTGACCGGAGCCTTCCGGGTGACCAAGCGGGCCGTGCGCGGCATGATCCGGGGCCGCCGGGGCCGGCTGATCTACATCTCCTCGGTGGTGGGCCTGCTCGGGTCGGCGGGCCAGGCCAACTACGCGGCGTCCAAGGCCGGCCTGGTCGGCTTCGCCCGGTCCACCGCCCGGGAGCTGGGCTCGCGGGGCATCACGGCCAACGTGGTCGCCCCGGGGTTCGTGGAGAGCGACATGACCGCGGCGCTGTCCGACGACCGCAAGACCGCCATCCTCGGGCAGGTGCCGCTGGGCCGGTACGCGGCCGCGCACGAAGTCGCCGCGGTGGTGCGGTTCCTGGCCGGGGACGACGCCGGCTACATCACCGGGGCGGTCATCCCGGTCGATGGCGGCCTGGGCATGGGCCACTGAGCCAGTTAGGAGATACTGACCAGCATGGGAATCCTGGCGGGCAAGCGCATCCTGGTCACCGGTGTCCTCACCGACAGCTCGATCGCGTTCCACGTGGCCAAGGTGGCCCAGGACGAGGGCGCGACCGTGGTGCTGACCGGTTTCGGGCGGATGAGCCTGGTCGAGCGGATCGCCCGGCGACTGCCCGAGCCACCTCCGGTCATCGAGCTGGACGTGGCCAACGAGGAGCACCTGGCCACGCTGGCCGACCGGGTCGGTGAGCACGTGGACGGGCTGGACGGGGTGCTGCACGCCATCGCGTTCGCCCCGCAGGACGCCCTGGGCGGCAACTTCCTGAACACCAGCTGGGCTGACGTGGCGACCGCGGTGCACGTGTCCGCGTTCTCGCTGAAGGCCCTGGCCATGGCCGTGCGCCCGCTGATGAAGGACGGCGGGTCCATCGTCGGCCTGGACTTCGACGCCAGCCACGCCTGGCCCGGTTACGACTGGATGGGAGTGGCCAAGGCCGGGCTGGAATCGACCGCCCGCTACCTGGCCCGGGACCTGGGCGCGGAGAAGATCCGGGTCAACCTGGTGTCGGCCGGCCCGCTGCGCACGATGGCGGCCAAGAGCATCCCCGGGTTCGACAAGTTCGAAGGCCTGTGGGGTGACCGGGCCCCGCTGGGCTGGGACATCACCGACCCGGGCCCGGCCGCCCGGGCCTGCGCGGCCCTGCTGTCGGACTGGTTCCCGGCCACCAGCGGCGAGATCGTGCACGTCGACGGCGGCGCCCACGCCATCGGCGGCTAACCCCGCAGCCTGATCAGGCAGGCGGCCGGGGCCTCGGGCCGGGCAACCGACACGGTGCCGGCGGCCGGGTCCCAGCTGACCTCGCCGTTGGGGAAATGCTGGCTTTCGGCGGGATAGAGCACCTCGGCCCGGGCCGGCTGGCCGCGCAGGTGGGGGAGGGGCACCTCGATCTGGCCGGGCCCGCCGGGCGGCCGGCGCCAGATCACCAGGTAGGTGGTGGCCGGGGTCCCCGGGCCGGGGGTGCACAGCGCCAGGGCCAGCCACGGGTCGTCCCAGCCGGGCGGCCCGAGCGGCCACCGCGGGACCGACTGGGCCAGGTCGGCCCGGATCTCGCGGTAGACCGCGATCGCCGCGGCCACCAGGTGCTGCTGCGCCGGACTCATCCGGTCCAGGTGACCGGACAGGTGGATCCGGCCCAGCAGCGCGCTGCACAGGGTGAAGGCGATCTCGGCGTCGCTGAATTCGGGCTGCGGATAGGCCCAGACCGCGCCCTGCTCCGGGGGAGCGGTGGCCGGTGCGGCCGCGGCGATGGCCGCGTAGCGCAGCAGGTCTTGCTGGTCGCTGGTGGACTGGAGCTGGAGCCGGGCCAGCAGCGCGTGGTCGGCCCGCATCCCGCCCGACGCGCAGTTCTCCAGCACCAGCCCGGGATGGCGGTCCAGCACCGCGTCCAGCCAGGCCAGGTGGGCCCGGTTGTGCCCGAGCAGCCCGGCCCCGGGGCTGACCCGGCCCACGTCAGTGCCGGGGCCGGCGTTGATGTTGTAGTCCAGCTTGAGGTAGCCGACGCCGAGGTCACCCACCAGCCGGTCCACCACCTGGTCCAGGTGCTGGACCGCGGCCGGGTGCCGCAGGTCGAGGTGGTAGCGGCCGTGTTCAACCACCCGCTGCCCGTCCCGGGCCAGGAACGCCGCGGGCGGAAGCCGGTCCGCGACCGGGCTGCGCACCCCTACGACCTCGGGTTCCAGCCACAGCCCGGGCACCATGCCGTGATCCCTGATGTCATCCAGTACCTGGCTCAGCCCGCCCGGGAACCGGCTGGCCGCGGGCTGCCACTCGCCGACCGTGTCCCACCACGGCTCACCGGCCTGCGCGTACCAGCCCGCGTCGATGCAGAAGTACTCGGCGCCCACGGCCCCGGCCGCCCGGATCAGGGGGCGCAGCCGCTCGGTGCTCGGGTCCCCCATCAGCGTGTTCATGTAATCGTTGAAGATCACGGGCAGGCGCTGATGGTCGGGATGCGGGCGGCGCGCGGCCCGGCGCCCAGACGTCAGCGCGGCCAGGGCGCCGTCGAAGCCGGCGTCGCTGACGGCCACGGCGGCCGGGACGGTGGTGAACGCCTGGCCCGGGGCCAGGGTCACCCGCCACTGGTGTTCGGTGTCGGTGGGGCCCAGCGCGGCCAGGTAGGCGGCCCCGTCCCGCTCGCCCACCTGCCAGTGCCAGCCGCCCTGGTTCTCGACCTGCCACAGCCAGGTCCGGCCGGTGGCCCGATCGGGGGAGCGTTCGGCCAGAGCGCCCATGGGCAGGTACCGGCCGGACGACCAGGTGCCCAGGCTGGTCCGGCCGAAGCAGCCCCGCGGCTGGGCCGTGCCCCGGGCCGGCCCGAGGTCCGGCAGCAGGTCGCGCAGGGCCCGGGCGGTCCAGCGCCCTTCGGCCAGCCAGTCGTTGCCGGCCCACCACACGTCCAGCTCGGCGGGGTCGCCCGCGGCCCCGCCCAGGAACGACGTCACCGACGTCACGGTCAGCGGAGCCGGGCCCGTGTTGATCAGCCGCACCCACGAGCGGACCGTGCCGGTGCCGTCCAGCATCCGGTAGGTCACCTCGGCCCGCAGTCCCCTCCCTGGGTCAGCACTGCCCGGGTCAGCACTGCCCGGGTCGGCCAGGTCGACCCGCAGCTGCCGCCAGGGCCGGCCGTGGTCGGCCCCGTCGGTGGCTACGTGGCCCGCGTACCGCAGCCGCGGCGCGGTGGCCGACTCGCAGTACCGGCGCCCGGACCAGGCCCGGCCTTCACCGGCCAGCACCACATCGGCCAGCGGCAACGCCCGCTGGCCGGAGCCGCCGGGCCGCCCGTCCGCCGGCGCGCCGGCGGGGGCCAGCCGGGCCAGGCGCGGGACCTGGTCCGGGCCGACCTCGACGGTCAGCTCCAGACGGTCGTCGGCCAGCGTGATCTGGCTGGTCATCGCGGCGTACGCGGCGGGCGATGCCGAGGGTGCGGGGGAGGTGGCGGTGGGCCGCCGTGCGGGGGGGTGGCGGGGCCCCGGGCGGCGGGGGCGGCGGGATGGTGCCGACCGCGGGCGCGGGTTCCGGCCAGACCAGCAGCACCGGACAGGGGGCGTGGTCGAGCGCGAACCGGGAGTCCTTGCCCAGGCTCTTCGGCCCCAGCCGGGACCGGTCCCCGTCCCGGGCCATGATCAGCAGGTCGGCGTCCTCGGCCGCGGCCACCACCTCACGCTCGACCCGGCCCGTGCGGGCGATCCGCTCGCACGGGCGGCCGAGGCGGCCGGCGGCGGCGTCGAGCAGTTCGGCGGCCGAGGACGCGGAGATGTCGGCGATCCGGGCCCGCGGATCGCGGCCGGCCGGCCCGCGTCCGAGCAGGCCCAGGTAGGCAGCGTGCGCCACATCGGGCGGGTCGGACGGGGTGACGTGCAGCAACGTGACCGACGACGGTTCGGGAGCCAGGTCCGCGACCGCGTCGACCGCGGCCCGCCAGGTCTCGTCGGTGACCCAGATCAAGATCCTCTTGCCGGGCCCGGGCGCAGGCACCGCGTCAGCCTTCGGCCAGGTCGGCCAGGGCCTCGGTGAGCAGCGCGGCCAGCCGGGTCTCGCGCGGGCGTTCCCCGATCGTGCGCACCGCCCGGGCCAGCGCCGGGCCGGCTCCGTGCACCACCGACAGGTGGTGCTGGGCCCGGGTGAGCGCGGTGTAGACCAGCGGCCGGGACAGCATGGTGGCGGCCTCGGACGGGAACACCGCCACCACGGCTCCCCACTCACTGCCCTGGGCCCGGTGCACGGTGATGGCCCAGCCGTGCCGCAGGTCAGCCAGCAGCCGGGACGGCACCGTGACCGGGACCCCGCTGAACGACACCGTGAGCCCGTCGCTGTCGCCGGTCACCACGGTGCCGACCTCACCGTTGGCGAAGCCCTCGTCGGCGTGGTTGGCCACCGCCACCACCCGGTCGCCGGGATCGAATCCCCGGTGGGCACCCGGTCCCGGGTTCAGCTTGGCCTTCAGCGCCCGGTTCAGCTCGATTGTCCCGGCCGGTCCCTTGTGCACCGGCGTGACGACCTGGACGTCCTCGGCCGGGATGTTCAGCGCGCGGGGGATGGAGTCGGTGACCAGCTGGGTCACCCGGTGGGCGGCCTCGGCGCTGCCGTGGGCGGTGACCACCACCACTTCGTGCTCGGGTGAGTCCACCGCGGGCAGGTCGCCGCCGCGCACCGCCGTGGCCAGCTTGGCGATGGTCCCGCCGTCCTTCTGCCGGTACAGGGTGGTCAGCTCGGTCACCGGTATCGCCGCGGAGTCGATGATGTCGGCCAGCACCCGGCCCGGCCCGATCGACGGCAACTGCGCGGGGTCGCCCACCAGCAGCAGCCGGGTCCCGTCGGCGCACGCCTCGATCAGCGCCGCGGCCAGCTCGACATCCAGCATCGAGCTCTCGTCGACCACCACCAGCTCCGCGTCCAGCGGCCAGTCCTCGCCGCGGGCGAATACCCAGGTGCCCTCCCGCCCGGTGCTGGCCTCGGCGCCCGGAAAGCCCGCGCCGGCCGGGGCCCCGGTCCCGTCGCTGAACAGATTGTCGGGGCCGTCGCTGCCGGGGCGGCTGACGCCCTGGCCCTGGGCCCCGAGCAGCCGGTGCAAGGTGGTGGCGGAGGCGCCGGCCAGCTCCTCCAGCCGCTTGGCGGCCCGGCCGGTCGGCGCGGCCAGCGCCACCCGCAAGCCGCGCTGGCCCGCCAGCGCGACGACCGCGGCCACCGTGCGGCTCTTGCCGGTGCCCGGCCCGCCGGTCAGCACCGACACCCCGTGCTCGGCCACCGCGGCCACGGCCGCGTGCTGTTTCTCGTCCAGCTCGGCGTCGGTCACCGCCGCCATCGGGTCCCCGGACCCGGGCAGTGGCTCAGCGGTGGCGGTCAGCCGCTGCAGCCCTTCGGCCACCGCGTCCTCGGCGATCGCGTACTGGGTCAGCGCCAGCAGCGTGCCCGGTCCGACCAGTTCCTCGGCCTGCTCCCCGTCAGCCTGCTCCCCGTCAGCCTCCGCATCCTCATCAAGCTCACCGGCCTCGTCAGCCTCGGCCGTCTCGTCGGCCTCGGCCGCCTCGCCAGCATCAGCGGCCAGGCGGGCCTCGAACGGCAGCACGGACCCGTCGTCGATGGCCGCGACCACCGCGCCGCCGGCGTCGCCGATGCCGAACCGGCCCAGCGCGGTCAGCACCACGTCCGCGGGCGCCGCGGTGTGCCCGTCCCGGGCGGCCTTGTTCAGCAGGTGCACCACCAGGGCCCGGCCGCGCCGGGGGTCCTGGCGATTGGCCTGGCCGGCCAGTAGCTGGCGGGCGAACCAGTCCGCCTGCTCCGGCCGGATCTGCGGCAGGGTGAGCAGCTTCCACGGGTCGTCGCGCAGCTGCTCGGCGGCCAGCGGGCCGAGCAGGGCCACCGCCTGACCGGCGAACCGGGCCGGGACCCGGCAGCTGGTCAGCAGCCCGGCGGTCTCGTACACGGGCTGCGCGCGAGTGAACGACGCGGCCAGCCGGGCCGCCCGCTTGGGCCCGATCCCCTCGACCAGCTCGAGCCGCCCGGCCGTCACGTCGTTCGGGCTGGTGATTCCGGCGGTCCGCAGCCTCTCGGCCATGGTCCGGCCGACTCCCGGCCACAGCCCGGCGGCGCAGAACTCGCCGAACAGCTCGGTCGCCGATTCGTCGCTCACGGTGGACATCCCGGCCAGCGTAGCCCAACGGTCCGACGCTCAACCGGAGCCAGCGCCGGAGCCGATTCACTTGCCGTGGCTGGATACGGCACGGATACTCCTGTTATGGCGGCCTCCGAGGCGGACACGCCCACCAACCCGGAAGCGTCCTTGCGCGCGTCCGACGCCGAACGGGACGAAGCCGCCCGCGAGCTGGGCGATCGCTACGCCGAGGGCCGGCTGTCCCAGGAGACGTTCCTGCGCCGGATGGACGAGGCGTTCGGGGCCAAGGACCGGGGCCAGCTCGACGGCCTGTTCACCGACCTGCCCCGGCAGGGAGCGTCCCGGAGCCTGCGGGCCATGCGGGACACTCTGCGCGCCTCACTGCAGGAAGGGGCGCGGCGGCTCCGGCCACCGGCCCGGCCGGCCGTCCCCCGGCCCGGCCCGGCCGAACCGGCCCGCGCGCTCTTCCTGCCACCGACCGGGCCCGGGGCCCCGGCCAGCTTCAGCATCGGCCGCGACGGCGGCTGCGACCTGCTCATCGAGCACACCACCGTGTCCCGCTGGCACGCCCGCCTGGACCGGGTGGACGGCGGCTGGGTGCTGGCCGACGCCGGATCGACCAACGGGACCCGGGTCAACGGCTGGCGGCTTCGCCAGCCCATGCCGGTGCACGCCGGGGACCACGTCATGTTCGGCTCGGCCACGTTCATCGTCTGCGTGCGCGACAGCTAAAGTCGACGAGGTGACGACCGTTCTGCTGGTGCGCCACGGGCTGACCGCGGCCACCGGCCGCACCCTGTCCGGGTGGACCCCTGGTATCGACCTGGACGAGCGGGGCACGGCCCAGGCCCGGTCCCTCGCCGCCCGGCTGGCCGCACTGCCGCTGGCCGCCATCGTCAGCAGCCCGCTGGAGCGCTGCCAGCAGACCGCGGCCACCCTGGCCGCCGGCGGCCAGGACCGGCCCGCCGTGCAGACCGACGACCGGGTCGGTGAGTGCCGCTACGGCGACTGGACCGGCCAGGAACTGAAGGTGCTGGCCAAGGACCCGCTGTGGAAGGTGGTCCAGGCCCACCCGAGCGCGGTCCGGTTCCCCGGGCCCGGCGGCGAGTCCATGCCCGATATGCAGCACCGGGCCGTGGCGGCGGTGCGGGACTGGAACGCCCGGCTGGGCGACAAAGCCACCTACGTGATCTGCTCCCACGGCGACGTGATCAAGGCCATCGTGGCTGACGCCCTTGGCCTGCACCTGGACCTGAGCCAGCGCATCCAGGCCGACCCCTGCTCGCTGACCGTCATCCGGTACACCACACTGCGGCCGTTCCTGCTGCGAATGAACGACACCGGCGGCGGGGTCGAGGACCTGATCCCGCGCGAACCGGAGCCGGGCGAAGACGGCCAGGCCAGCGAGGAAGAGAGCGACGCGGTGGTCGGTGGCGGCGCGGGCCCGGCGGATACCGTTCGCGAACGCAACCAACAGGCGCGAGGATAGAACCATGCCGGTCTACATGTACGACCCGCCGGAGCGGTTCATCGCCGGGTCTGTGGGTCAGCCCGGGGACAGGACGTTCTACCTCCAGGCCGCCGCCCACGGCCGAATCACCAGCGTCTCTCTGGAGAAGTTCCAGGTCAGCCTGCTGGCCGAACGGCTCGACGAACTGCTCGACGAGGTGCTGCGGCGCACCGCGGGATCGCCCGAGGTACCAGCGGCCGCCCCGGCCGGTCTGCAGGACGATGGGCCGCTGGACATGCCGGTGCTGGAGGACTTCCGCGTCGGGGCCATCGCTTTGGCCTGGGACAGCGACGAAAATCGGGTCGTGATCGAGGCCCAGGAGGCCACCGAGGAACCGGTCGAGCCGCTGGCCGAAGACGTCCCGGTGGACGGGCCCGGCGTGCTGCGGGTCCGGATCACCCCCGGGGCAGCCCGGGCGTTCGCCCAGCGGGCGCTGGCCATCGTGGCGGCCGGGCGGCCGCCCTGCCCGCTGTGCGGACTGCCGCTCAACGCGGACGGGCACGTCTGCCCCCGGCAGAATGGGCACCGCGTCAGCCATGCTTGATGGCTTCGCGTCCCCGCCCCGGCGCCGCCCGTCCGGCGGGAGCCGGCGCGCGGGCGGCCGCCGCCGGGACCAGCCCGGAGAACCTGGTGGCCCGGGAAGCGGGGACGGAGCCCTCACCCCCGAGGCCGACCAGGCCGCGCGGGACCTGCTGACCCAGGGCAGCCTGGAGGTGCTGGGCCGCCTGGTCGAGGCCTCCAACGAGACCTGGTACTGCGCGGTGAGCAGCGGCGACTACGAAGCCGCCTGCGTCTACAAGCCGATCAGCGGCGAGCGGCCGCTCTGGGACTTCCCGGTTGGCACCCTGGCGGGCCGGGAGGTCTCGGCCTACGTGATTTCCCGGGCCTCCGGCTGGAACGTGGTACCGCCGACCGTGATGCGGGACGGGCCGTTCGGGCCGGGCATGTGCCAGCTGTGGATCGAGGTCGACCCGCAGACCGACCTGATCGAGCTGGCCCGCCGCAGCGACCATCCGGGCCTGCGTGACCTGGCCACCTTCGACGCCGTGGTCAACAATGCCGACCGCAAGATCGGCCACCTGCTGCCCGTGCGCGGTGGCCACCTGTACGGCTGCGACCACGGGGTCTGCTTCGCCGAGGACTACAAGCTGCGCACCGTGCTGTGGCAATGGCGGGGCAAGAGCCTGCCGCGGCGGGCGGTCGAGGCACTGCGCCGGCTGCATGGACTTTTGGACAGCGGCGAGCTGAGCGAGGAACTGTCCCAATGGCTTAGCCCGGGCGAGATCGAGGCGACCACCATCCGGGTCGACAAATTGCTCAAACACCGGGCCCATCCGTATCCGCCCGAGGACTGGCCTGCTATTCCGTGGCCCCCATATTGAGCGGTTACACACAGGGCCGCTGAAATTTGCCCCTAGGGCCGCTGTATGGTTACCGTCGCGTCACAATTTGATGCGCCGTAATAATCCCTGTTCACATCGCATACGGCGCGCTTCTACCATAACCCGACGGCCTGCCGAGGCTGGCGTGCCGTCACGCCCGGAGGCTGATCGGCTTCTGGTCATCGCGCCCCGTGGACAATCTCACCGGGGCGGCACGTAATAGTGAGAGGAGAGTGTCGATGCGGAAACGCTCCAGAGCGTTTGTATCCGGCGTCGGCGTCGTAGCCCTGGCGGCGGTCGTCGCCGCCTGTGGCGGCAGCTCGTCGTCCGGCGGTAACTCCGGCGGCAAGACGGGCGGTTCGACTTCCCTGAGCTCCGGTACTCAGGGCATCAACCCGGGTTCCGGCAGCCCGAAGTCGGGCGGCACCCTGTACATGCTCGGCCAGGGTGACGTCGACTACATCGACTACAACATCAGCTACTTCACGATCGGCGCGCTGGCGCAGCGGATGTACCAGCGCTACCTGTACGACTACCCGGCCACCCCGAGCAAGACCACCACGGCCGCGCCCGACCTGGCCACCGGGGCGCCGGTGGTGAGCAACGGCGGCAAGACCTACACGGTCACCATCCGCACCGGCGCCATGTGGGACACCTCCCCAGCCCGTCAGGTGACCGCGGCCGATGCGCTTCGTGGCCTTGAGCGTTCCTGCAACGGGGTCCAGCCCTTCGGCGGCCTGCCGGACTTCGAGTCGCTGATCGTCGGTTACCAGTCGTTCTGCACCGGCTTCGCCAACGCGAAGACCGCGGCGGCGATGAAGTCGTACCTGGCCTCGCACTCGCCTTCCGGCGTCAAGGTCAGTGGCCAGCAGATCTCCTACACGCTGGTCCACCCCGCGACCTACTTCCCGGGCATCCTGACGCTGGACGCGTTCGCGCCGGCGCCGGTCGAATCGCTGAGCTACGTGCCCGCTAGTGCTCAGGCCCAGCAGCACGAGATCGCCGACGGCCCGTACTCCATCCAGAGCTACACCCCGGCGCGGCAGCTGGTCTTGGTCCGTAACCCGGCCTGGAAGGCCAGCAGCGACCCGCTGCGTAAGGCCTACGTCAACAAGATCGTGGTCAGCGAGACCGGCAACCAGGCCAGCGTCCAGCAGCAGCTGCAGACCAACACGGCCACGGCCTCGATGGAGTTCGACGCCTTCCCGCCCAACCAGTCGGTGGCCGGCCTGGTCAAGCAGATGCAGTCGGGGCTGAACCACAACTTCAACCTCGGCCCGACATACTCGTCGAACCCGTACCTGATCTTCAACTCGGTCTCGCCGAACAACAGCAAGGCGCTGGCCAACGTCAAGATCCGGCAGGCCCTGAGCTACGGGATCAGCCGGTCGCATCTGACCCAGGTCATCAACCCGATCGTGAACCCGCCGCTGACGCACATCCTCCCGACCGGCCTGGCCGGGACGGCCAGCGTGCCCAACAGCTACAACCCGTACCCGTACAACCCGACCAAGGCCAAGCAGCTGCTGGCTCAGGCGGGCGTGAAGAACATGAACATCACGATCCTGTACACCTCGGACTCGAGCGTCAGGACCGCGGTGGCCCAGGCCGCGCAGTCGGACCTGGCCAAGATCGGGGTCAAGGCCAAGCTGCTGAGCACGCCCTCCGCGGACTTCTACACGAAGTACATGGAGGTCCCGAGCGTGGCCAAGCGCGGCGTGTGGGACATCGCGGTCGGAGGCTGGGGCCCGGACTGGTACGCCCAGGGTGCGCTGTCGTACTTCGGCCCGCTCTTCTCGGGCTCGTCGTCCTTCCCGCCCCAGGGCAGCAACTTCGGCTTCTACAGCAACCCGACGGTCACCTCGTTGATCAACAAGGCGTCGTCGGCAACCAGCACGTCCGCGGCCGACAGCATGTGGGTTCAGGCTGACCAGGACATCATGAAGGACGCGGCGATCTACCCGATCACCAACGACCTGCAGCCCAACTATCACGCCAGCTACGTGCACAACGCCGTGTACGTCCCGGCTATTCAGCAGTTCGACCCGACCAACGTCTGGCTGAGCTCGCCAGGCAGCTGACCGGTTAGTCGCGGCTCAGGGTGGGCACCCGGGTGACCCCCGGGTGCCCACCCTGACCGAATCCGGCCCGGTCATTGCGGTACGGGGTACCGGTGGAAAACTTGCTGGGGTTACATTCATCAGCAAGAAAACAACACCGCGGCGCTGTGGAACCGCAGTGTCCTTGTGAGAGGTAGGTAGGTAGCGCGTGGCGCTCCTCGAGGTCAACGACCTCCGTGTCTCATTTCGCACGCCGGACGGCATCGTGCAGGCCGTCCGCGGCCTCTCGTTCGACGTGGACGCCGGGAAGACCCTCGGCATTGTCGGCGAGTCGGGCTCCGGCAAGAGCGTGTCGACCCAGACCATCATGGGCCTCGTCCGTGGCGCCCGGGTCAGCGGCACCGCGCTGTTCGAGGGCCGGGATCTGCTCACCATGAGCGGTCACGACCTCCAGCAGGTCCGCGGAGCCAAGGTCGGCATGATCTTCCAGGACCCGTTGTCCAGCCTGCACCCGTACTACAAGGTCGGCTGGCAGATCGGTGAGATGATCCGCCAGCACGAGAAGAGCGTGTCCAAGTCCCAGGCCCACAAGCGGGCCGTCGACCTGCTCCGGCTGGTCGGCATCCCCCAGCCGGACCGCCGCGTCGACGACTACCCGCACCAGTTCTCGGGCGGTATGCGGCAGCGGGCGATGATCGCCATGGCCATGGCGCTGAACCCGGAACTGCTCATCGCCGACGAGCCCACCACCGCGCTGGACGTGACCGTTCAGGCCCAGGTCCTCCAGGTCATGAAGACCCTGCAGGAGGAGTTCGGCACCGCCATCATCATGATCACTCACGACCTCGGCGTGATCGCCGACATGGCCGACGAGGTGATCGTCATGTACGCGGGTGCGGTCATGGAGCGCGGCGACCGCCGGACGATCTTCTATCAGCCCCACCACCCGTACACCGAGGGCCTGCTGGAGTCGCTCCCGGCCTACGGCGACGATCGGGAACGGCTGATACCGATCCCGGGCCAGCCGCCCAGCCTGATCAACCTGCCGTCCGGATGCCCGTTTCACCCGCGGTGCCCGTACGTGTTCGACCGATGCCGCACTGAGACCCCTGACCTGGGGCCAGTCGGCGGCGACGTCACCCACCTGTCCGCGTGCTGGCTGCCGCACGACCTTTCGGCCCGGGACGCGAAGCGCAAGGACGTCATCGGGCACGCCCTGCCTCAACCGGCGGGCGCCGTAGCTGGTGACCCGGCCGGAGGGGAAGCATGAGCAGTCAGTCCAGCGAGGCCACGGTGGCCCGCGAACCCGCCGCTGACGACAGTGATGTTCTGCTCCGGGTGGAGAACCTGGTCAAGTACTTCCCGGTGGCTTCCCAGTCGCTGTTCCAGCGGCAGAAGGACTACGTGCACGCGGTCGAAAACGTCAGCCTGGAGGTCCGCCGTGGGCAGACCCTGGGGCTGGTCGGCGAGACCGGCTGCGGCAAGTCCACCCTGGCCCGGTGCATCATGCGCCTGTACGACATCACCTCGGGAAAGATCGTCTTCGACGGCCACGACATCAGCCGTTTGTCTCGTCGCAGCATGCGCCCGTTCCGCCGGGACATGCAAATGATTTTCCAGGACCCCTACGGCTCGCTGAACCCGCGCCGCCGGGTCGGGTCGATCATCGGAGACCCGTTCGCCATCCACGGCATCGCCGACGGCGCCGACCGCAAGAAGCGGGTCCAGGAGGTCATGGAGCTGGTCGGGCTGAACCCCGAGCACTACAACCGGTTCCCGGCCGAGTTCTCCGGCGGCCAGCGGCAGCGCATCGGCGTGGCCCGGGCCCTGGCCTTCCGGCCCAAGCTGGTCATCTGTGACGAGCCGGTATCGGCCCTGGACGTGTCGATCCAGGCCCAGATCATCAACCTGCTGGCCGACCTGCAGCAGGAGTTCGGCCTGACCTACCTGTTCATCGCCCACGACCTGTCGGTGGTCCGGCACGTGAGTGACCGGGTTTCCGTGATGTACCTGGGCCAGATCTCCGAGTCCGCGCCCACCAGCGAGCTGTGGCACCAGCCCCGGCACCCGTACACCGACGCCCTGCTGTCGGCGGTGCCGGTGCCCAACCCGGACCAGGCCGCGGAGCGGGAACGGATCATCCTGGTCGGCGACGTGCCGTCGCCGGTCTCCCCGCCGTCCGGCTGCCGGTTCCACCCGCGCTGCCCCAAGGCCACGCCCACCTGCGTGGAGACCGAACCCGAGCTGATCCCGCGGCTGGGTGACGGCCCGGAGCACCTGACCAAGTGCCACTTCCCGGTCGAGGACGGCGAGGACATCACGCTGGCCAAACCGACAATCAGCGCTGCGGACCGCATCGTCGAGACCGGGATCCTGGGCGACGGCAAGGTCAGCCTGCCCGAGGCGCTCACCGCGGAAACGAAGGAGGAAGCATGAGCCAGAGCCTCGCTTCCGTCGAGCCGCCGCCGACCGAGCCGACCGGGGCCGCCGAAGGCAGTGCCGCCCGGAAGATCGAGGGCCGGAGCCCCTGGCGGCTCGGCATCGAGCGGCTGCGGCGGGACCGGGCCGCGATGATCTCGCTCGGCGTGATCGTGCTGGTCGTACTGATCGCGATCTTTGCTCCGCTGATCGCGGCCGCGGTCGGCCACGGGCCCAACCAGCAGTTCCAGTCGACCGGGCTGACCGCCATCGGCCAGCCCAAGGGCCCCAGCGGAACCTTCCTGCTCGGCACCGACGACCTGGGCCGGGACATCATGGTCCGGATCGCCTACGGAGCCCGGATCTCGCTCATCGTCGGGGTGCTGGCCACCGCGCTGACCGTGGCCGTCGGGGCCGTGGTCGGGCTGATGGCAGGCTACTTCGGCGGCGCCACCGACACGATCCTGGCCCGGTTCATGGACTGGCTGCTGGCCATCCCGTTCCTGCTGTTCGCCATCTCCCTGGTGACGATCATCGGGGCCGGCCTGAGCGTGGTCATCATCGTCATCGGCTTCTTCGGCTGGGCCTCGGTCGGCCGCATCGTCCGCGGCCAGGTGCTGTCGATCAAGGAGCGTGAGTTCGTCGAGGCCGCCCGGGCGCTGGGCGCCGGGCCGTGGCGGATCATGTTCGTCGACATCCTGCCCAACGTGATCGCGCCGATCATCGTGTACTCGACCCTGCTGATCCCGCTGTCGATCGTGACCGAGGCGTCGCTGTCCTTCCTCGGCGTCGGCATCCCGCCGCCCACCGCGGACTGGGGCCAGATGATCAGCGCGGCCCAGAACGTGTACCAGTACGGGGCCTGGTGGTACCTGGTGTTCCCCAGCGCCGCCCTGCTGATCACCACCCTGGCCTTCAACATCTTCGGTGACGGCGTCCGCGACGCGTTCGACCCGCGCGGCGACCAGCTATTCGTCTAGGAGCCCTCCTGTGGCAAGATTTCTGATCCGCCGCATCCTCCAGGGCGTCCTGGTCATGTGGCTGGTGACCATCAGCGTCTACCTGATCTTCTACGTTGGCCCCGGTCCCGGCGCGGTGGCCCGCACCCTGGCCGGCAAGGCGGCCACCCCGCAGGTCGTGCAGGAGGTGTCACACCGGCTGCTGCTCGACCGGCCGTTCTACGTGCAGTACGGCCACTTCCTCTGGCTGCTCCTGCACGGCAACCTCGGCTACTCGTTCTACCACCAGCAGTCGGTCAACTCGATCATCGCCAGCGCCTTCCCGATCACGCTGTCGCTGGTCATCGGCGCGGCCATCCTGTGGATCATCATGGGCGTGCTGAGCGGCGTGCTGTCGGCGGTCCGGGCCCGGTCCCTGATGGACCGCACGTTCACGCTGCTGGCCCTGATCTTCTACTCGATGCCCACGTTCGTCCTCGGCCTGCTGCTGTTGCTGGTGTTCTACTACGAGCTGACCATCCACGGCATCCACGCCTTCCCCGGATCCGGGTACACGTCGATCACGACCAGCCCGTGGCATTGGTTCCGCGGGCTGGTGTTGCCCTGGATCACGCTGTCGCTGGTGTCGGCGGCCACGTATACCCGTCTCACCCGCGGCTCCATGCTCGACGTGCTGGGGGAGGACTACATCCGCACCGCCCGGGCCAAGGGCATGCCGGAACGGCGGGTGGTCTTCAGGCACGCGCTGCGGGCCGCGCTGACCCCGGTCGTCACCCAGTACGGCATCGACGTCGGTGTGCTGCTGGGCGGGGCCATCATCACCGAGTACGTGTTCGGTATGCCCGGGCTGGGCTTCACCGCCGTGCAGGCCATCACCCAGCAGGACCTGCCGGTCGTGATCGGCGTGGTCATCGTGGCCGCGGCCGCGGTGGTGGTGGCCAACATCGTGGTCGACGCGCTCTACGCGGTCCTCGACCCCCGGGTCCGCATGCACTAGGCACGAGCAACAAAAACCGGGGCGCCCGCCGTGCGGGCGCCCCGGTTTTTTGCGGTGGCTTACGGGTGGCTTACAGGCCGCCCGGCTCGCCCCGGCGGCCGCGGCGGCGAAGGTACCGCTCGAACTCGCGGGCGATCGCGTCCCCGCTGGCCTGGGGCAGGTCGGTGGCGTCCTTGGCCTCTTCCAGGGTGCGGACGTACTCGGCCACCTCGGAGTCCTGCTGGGCCAGCTCGTCGACCCCGCGCTCCCAGGCCCGCGCCTCCTCGGCCAGGTCGGCCAGGGGCAGCGGCGCGTCCAGGATGTCCTCCACGCCGCGCAGCAGGGCCAGCGTGGCCTTGGGGTTGGGCGGAGTGGCCACGTAGTGCGGCACCGACGCCCACAGCGAAACCGCCGGGATGCCGGCCTGGGCCAGCTGGTACTGGACCACGCCCAGGATGCCGGTCGGCCCCTTGTAGTCCGAGAACGGCGCGTTGACGTTGGCCGACAGCTTGGGGTCCGAGGCGCCGATCGACACCGGCACCGGCCGCGTGTGCGGCGCGTCGGCCAGCAGGGCGCCGAGCAGAATGACGCTTTCCACGCCCAGCTCGGTCAGGCCCTGGACCAGCTCGCTGGTGAACGCCCGCCAGCGCATGTTCGGCTCGATCCCGTGGACGAGCACGATGTCCTTGTCCAGCCCGGTCCCGGTCGGGCGATCCTCGCCACCCTCGGCGTCGGCGGCGGTTGCTTCCGCGTTCTCAGTGCTGTCCGCGGGCGCCTCCGGCGCCTGGGCCCGGGCCACCGAGAGCCGGGTGGTCGGCCACACCAGCCGCTCGATCTGGCCGTTGGTGATCTCGACCACCGGCCGCGTGACCTGGAAGTCGTAGAACTCATCGGGCTCGATCGCGGCGATCGGCGTCGCCTGCCACGCGATCCCCAGGTGGCTGATGACGCCACTGGCGGCTTCCCCGGCGTCATTCCACCCTTCGAAGGCGGCTATGGCAACGGGCGAGTTGAGCTTTCCCAGCCGATCAAACTCGATGGCTCCCCCCTCCTCCCAATCCGGTCTACCGAGTGCTGACTAGTGGTCCCAGCCTACGTGGCCGGCGACCCTGGCAGCAGCACGAGCCACAAGCCGCGCCGTGCCAGCCGACTGGGCCCGCCGGCCGCGGGCGGTATTTCTTCCGCTTCGTCCGGTGTCTTTAGATCGTGCATGCATTCACGCAGCACCACACATCCGTACACTGAAGACGATGAGCGCGCCTGTGACTGAAACAGCAAAGAGTGGCGACCGGAACTCGCTGAGATCCGCGATGGCCAGCCGGGTCGTGGTCGCCGACGGGGCCATGGGAACGATGCTGCAGGCCAGCGACGCGACCCTGGACGACTTCGACGGTCACGAGGGCTGTAACGAGATCCTCAACGTGACCCGGCCCGACATCGTCCGGTCCGTCCATGACGCCTACTACGACGTCGGTGCCGACTGTGTGACCACCAACACGTTCGGGGCCAACTTCGCCAACCTCGGCGAGTACGGCATCGCGGACCGGATCGGCGAGCTGTCCGAGGCCGGGGCCCGCATCGCCCGCCAGGCCGCCGACGCACGGTCCACGCCGGACCACCCACGCTGGGTACTCGGCTCGATCGGGCCCGGGACCAAGCTGCCCACCCTCGGTCACGTCACGTTCGCCACCCTGCGCGACGCCTACCAGGAGAACGCCGCCGGCCTGCTGCGCGGCGGCGCCGACGCGCTCATCGTCGAGACCTGCCAGGACCTGCTGCAGACCAAGGCCGCCATCATCGGGGCCCGTCGCGCCATCGCCGAGGCCCAGACGGATGTGGTTCTGATCAGCCACGTCACCATCGAGACCACCGGCACCATGCTGCTCGGCAGCGAGATCGGGGCCGCGCTGACCGCGCTGGAGCCGCTGGGCGTCGACGCCATCGGGCTCAACTGCGCCACCGGGCCCGAGGAGATGAGCGAGCACCTGCGCTACCTGGCCGCGCACGCCCGGGTACCGCTGTCCTGCATGCCCAACGCGGGCCTGCCCGAGCTGACCTCGAACGGCGCCCGGTACCCGCTCACCGCGACCCAGCTGGCCGACGCGCACGAGCGCTTCACCACCGAGTTCGGGCTGGCCCTGGTCGGCGGCTGCTGCGGCACCACCCCCGAGCACATCGCGGCCGTGGTCGACCGGGTCGGCGGCCATGAGGTGGCCTGGCGCAAGCCGCGCCCCGAGCCCGGGGTGTCCTCGCTGTACACGCACGTGCCGTTCCAGCAGGACACCACGTTCCTGGCCATCGGCGAGCGCACCAACGCCAACGGGTCCAAGGCGTTCCGCGAGGCCATGGCGGCCGAGAAGTGGGACGAGTGCGTGCAGATCGCCCGGGCCCAGACCCGCGACGGCGCCCACCTGCTCGACGTCTGCGTCGACTACGTCGGCCGGGACGGCGTGGCCGACATGAAGGAGATCGCCGGCCGGTTCGCCACCGCGGCCACGCTGCCGCTGGTCCTGGACTCCACCGAACCGCCCGTCATCCAGGCCGGCCTGGAGCTGCTCGGCGGCCGGGCCGTGGTCAACTCGGTCAACTACGAGGACGGCGACGGGCCGGACTCCCGGATCGCCAAGATGATGCCGCTGGTCCGCGAGCACGGCGCCGCGGTCATCGCGCTCACCATCGACGAGCAGGGCCAGGCCCGGACCGCGGACTGGAAGCTGTCCGTGGCCACCCGCCTGATCGAGGACCTGACCGGCAACTGGGGCATGCGCCAGTCCGACATCATCGTCGACTGCCTGACCTTCCCCATCGCCACCGGCCAGGAGGAGACCCGCCGGGACGCGATCGAGACCATCGAGGCCATCGCCGAACTCAAGCGGCGCTACCCCGAGGTCCAGACCACGCTGGGCGTCTCCAACGTCTCGTTCGGGCTCAAGCCGGCCGCCCGGGCCGTGCTGAACTCGGTGTTCCTGGCCGAGTGCGCCCGGGCCGGGCTGGACTCGGCCATCGTGCACGCGTCCCGGATCATGCCGGTCAACCGGATCCCGGACGAGCAACGGCAGGTGGCCCTCGATCTGGTCTACGACCGCCGTCGGCCGGACTACGACCCGCTGAGCCGGTTCCTCGAACTGTTCGAGGGCGTGGACATGGCGGCGGTCAAGGAGAGCCGCGCGGCCGAACTGGCCCGGCTGCCGCTGTGGGAGCGCCTCAAGCGCCGCATCATCGACGGCGAGCGCAACGGCCTCGAGGCCGACCTGGACGAGGGCCTGACCCAGCGGCCCGCCCTGGAGATCGTCAACGCCGTCCTGCTCGACGGCATGAAGACGGTCGGTGAGCTGTTCGGCTCCGGCCAGATGCAGCTGCCGTTCGTGCTGGCCTCGGCCGAGGTGATGAAGAGCGCGGTCGGTTACCTCGAGCCGCACATGGAGCGGACCGGCGACGACGGCAAGGGCCGGATCGTGCTGGCCACGGTCAAGGGCGATGTGCACGACATCGGCAAGAACCTGGTCGACATCATCTTGTCCAACAACGGCTACGACGTGGTCAACATCGGCATCAAGCAGCCGATCTCGTCCATCATCACCGCCGCCGACGAGCACAACGCCGACGCCATCGGCATGTCCGGCCTGCTGGTCAAGTCGACCGTGATCATGCGGGACAACCTGGCCGAGCTGAACTCGCGGGGCATGGCCGGCCGCTGGCCGGTGCTGCTCGGCGGCGCCGCCCTGACCCGCGCCTACGTCGAGCAGGACCTGGCCGCGCTGTTCGACGGCGAGGTCCGTTACGCCCGCGACGCCTTCGAGGGCCTGCGGCTGATGGACGCGGTGATGGCGGTCAAGCGCGGCGACGAAGGTGCCGCCCTGCCCGAGCGCCGGACCCGGAAGGTGAACCGGCCCCTGCGCGCGCTGGACACCGGCGACGGCGACGGCGCCTCGCTGGCCCGGTCCGACGTGGCCGAGCTGAAGGAACTGCCCGAGCCGCCGTTCTGGGGCGCCCGGGCCGTGACCGGGATCGCCCTGCCCGAGTACGTGCCCTACCTGGACGAGCGGGCCACGTTCATGGGCCAGTGGGGGCTGAAGCCGTCGCGCGGCGCGGACGGGACGACCTACGAAGAACTGGTCGAGGAGCACGGCCGCCCCCGGCTGCGCATGTGGCTGGAGCGGGCCCGGACCGAGGGGCTGCTGGAGCCGGCCGTGGTCTACGGCTACTTCCCGTGCGTCAGCGAAGGCAACGACCTGGTCATCCTGGACGACGACGGTAAGGAGCGGGAGCGCTTCACGTTCCCGCGCCAGCGCCGCGACCGGCGGCTGTGCCTGGCCGACTTCTTCGCCCCGCGCGAGTCCGGCCGCACCGACGTGGTCGCCTTCCAGCTGGCCACGGTGGGGCGGCGGGTCAGCGAGGTGACCGGCGAGCTGTTCGCCAAGAACTCCTACCGGGACTACCTGGAGCTGCACGGCCTGTCGGTCCAGCTGACCGAGGCGCTGGCCGAGTACTGGCACACCCGGGTCCGGCATGAGCTCGGCATCGGCGATCAGGACTCGGACAACATCGAGGATTTCTTCCGGCTCGGCTTCCGCGGCGCGCGCTACTCGTTCGGCTACCCGGCCTGCCCGGACCTGGCCGACCGGGCCAAGGTGGCCCGCCTGCTGCACCCGGAGGAGATCGGGGTCGAGCTCACCGAAGAGATGCAGCTTGTTCCGGAACAGTCCACCGACGCGCTCGTGGTCCATCACCCCGAAGCGAAATACTTCAGCACGTGACCGATGGATCCCTGCAGGCCGTCCTGTTCGACATGGACGGCCTGCTCATCGACTCTGAGCCGCTCTGGTTCGAGGTCGAGACCGAGGTGATGACCCGGCTCGGCGGCACCTGGAGCCCGGCCGACCAGGAGACGCTGCTCGGCAGCTCGCTCGACAACGCCGTGCGCTACTTCATGGAGCGATCCGCCGTACCCGCCGACCCCACCGAGGTCGGCGACTGGATGGTCAGCGGGATCGTGGACAAGGTCCGCGACCACGGGGTTCGCATCATGCCCGGCGCGACCGAGTTGGTGGCCGCGGTGGCGGCGGCCGGCCTGCCCTACGCGCTGGTGACCTCGTCTCAGCGCCGGTTCGTGGACGCGGTACTGGCCCGCACCGGCCTGCGCTTCCCGGTCGTGGTCACCGGCAGCGACGTCACCCGCAGCAAGCCCGATCCCGAGCCGTACCGGCTCGCGGCCAGCCGGCTGGGGGTTCCGCCCGGCCGGTGCCTGGTGCTGGAGGACTCGATCACCGGCGTGACCGCGGCCGAAGCGGCCGGATGTTTCGTGGTCGCGGTGCCCACCCTGGGCGGCATCGAGCCCCGGCCTGGCCGCTGGGTCCGGCCCTCGCTGACCGGGGTCGATGTGGCCTGGCTGCGCCAGGCCTGGGCCGAGGGACACCTGGCCGCCGCGTTAGCCACCCCAATCCCTCCGCCAGGCGGAAGCCACGCGGTAGCGAGGCGGAAGCCACGCCGAACCGCGTAATATCTCGAAATTCAGTATAACCGCTGGTCACACCTGGTCAGGGGTTCGCCGAAGACCGGTTGACGGCCCCCTGACCGGTTCATCCGGTCCTCAGCCTGTGTCACGATGGAGGGAAGGGGACTCGAGCGACGTCGAGGTGGGCGGATGTCGACTTACAACTCGATCGCGTGGTTGCCGCTGTGCGCCGGGCTGACGGGTATTGGGCTGGTCATCAGTTATTTCGCGATGCGCCGGCGCGGGCTGGGATCGGGGCTGCGCGGAGCGGCCTGGTCGCTGCTGCCGCTGGCCGCGTACCTGACCGGCTCCATTCAGATGTTCTGGAAGATCGGCACCGCCATCGGCGACTTCGCCGCGCACCTGGTGCTGTCGCCGAGGGTGTGGTCCGGGGTCGGCGTCGCCGCCCTGGCCGGGGTGCTGTTCGCGGTGTCGGCGCCCCTCAAGCGACGCCGCAGGCAGCTCCGCAAGGCCGCTGCCGACCCGCAGGACGAGGCGGGAACCGCAGCCGGGATCACGGACGCCACGACCGCTCAGCGCCCGGCCGTGCCGGCCCAGTCCGACGGGTCGAAGCCCGGGCGCAGTGCCCGCCGGGACAAGGACCGTGAACTGGAACCGAGCCGGGCCCGGGCGGCCAAGCCCGCCCGCGACCCAGGCGACGATGACATGCGTGAGGTGGAGGAGATCCTTCGCCGCCGGGGCATCAGCTAAAGAGGATCTCCGCCGTCGTGGCGCCTGCCGGAGAGGTCCTCCGGCGGCCCGACGTCATCGAGTGCCCGTTTCGTAGCTCGGAGTGACGCTTCGCCTGTTCTGGGTGATGATCGTCACTTCATAAATTTTTGGCATGACAACCTGATCCTGATTCCGTCACGATTAAGGCACGACAACGGCTGGGGGCTGGCGTTTTCCCGGCAATTCACGGAATCTCGTTCTAGCGCAGGCCGCCTTGTGCCAGCCGCCGTTCCGCATGGGCGACTGGGCCATCCGACGCGGCCCGGGGATCAGGAGTGTCTTTCGTTATGGCCGTGCCCGTCGATGTTCCGCAGGGGTCTGGAGAACCAGTTCCGGACCCCGGCGCACCCCCCGCGGGCGGAAAGGCGATCGAGGGTCGCTCACCTGGCCGAATCGCCTGGATGCGGCTGCGGCATGACAAGGTTGCCATGGCGGGCGGCATTATCGTGGTGCTGCTCGTGCTGGTGGCCATCATCGGCCCGCATCTGGTGCAGAACGCGACCACTTATCACGAGGATCTGATCAACCCCACCTTCAGCCGGCCGAATGGCCCGCTCGGTGGGATCAGCCTCGCTCATCCGCTCGGTGTCGAGCCTGTCACCGGCCGTGACATGCTGGCCCGGGTCGTCGATGGCTCCCAGTACTCGCTGCTGATCGGTTTCCTGGCCACCGCGCTGGCGGTGATCATCGGGGTCTTTTTCGGGATCATCGCCGGTTATTTCGGCGGCTGGGTCGATGCCTTCATCGCCCGGGCCATGGATGTGTTCCTGGCTTTCCCGCTGCTGGTTTTCGCCATCGCTCTCGTCGGGGTGATCCCGAATACCGCGTTCGGCCTTTCCGGCAACCAGCTCCGGGTCGTTCTGCTGATTTTCGTCATCGGCTTTTTTGCCTGGCCCTATATGGGCCGGATCGTGCGCGGGCAGATCCTGTCCCTGCGCGAACGCGAATTCGTCGATGCCGCCCGCAGTATGGGCGCGCGCTCGCCCTACATTTTGTTCCGCGAGCTGCTGCCCAATCTGGTCGCGCCCATCCTGGTCTACGCGACGCTGCTGATCCCGACCAACATCTTGTTCGAGGCGGCCCTGGACTACCTGGGTGTCGGCCTCATCCCGCCCACCCCGAGCTGGGGTGGCATGCTTTCCGACGCCGTGAGCAACGGCTTCTACTCGATCGATCCGATGTTCATGATCATTCCGGGCGTGGCGATCTTCATCACCGTCATGGCCTTCAACCTGTTCGGCGACGGTCTTCGTGATGCCCTGGATCCACGAAGCAACCGGTAACCGGCAGAACAGCACGCTCATCAATCACCACCTAACGGGAGGCGGCTCGGCAGTGAAGAGACCGGCAAAATTTGGGCTCGCCGCGGTTGCCGCCGCGGCAGCGCTCACGATTGCGGCCTGCGGCGGCAGTAGCGGCGGAGGCACAGGCTCAGGGGGCGGCTCGGCGTCGAGCGTCAGCTTCAACCAAGGCGTCACCAAGGTGGTGCACCCGTCCAGCGCCACCGGCGGGACCATCACCTACGCGGACAGCAGCACCCCGGACTCATTCGACCCGGGCAACACCTACTACGCCTGGGTGCTCAACTTCAACCGGCTGTACGCCACGCCACTGGTCACGTTCAAGTCCTGCCCCGGCACCTGCGGCGACCAGATCGTGCCCGGTCTGGCCACCAGCCTCGGCCAGGTCAGCGACAACGGCCTGACCTGGACTTACCACCTGAAGCAGGGTGTCACCTACCAGGACGGCACGCCAGTCACCTCGGCTGACGTCAAGTACGCGGTCGAGCGGACGTTCGACCGGTCGGTGCTGCCCAACGGGCCCAGCTACTACCCCGTCCTGCTCAAGGGCGGTGCCAAGTACCCCGGGCCGTACAAGGACAAGTCCAAGGCGGGCCTGAGCTCGATCACCACCCCGGACAAGTACACGATCCAGTTCCACCTGGCTTCGCCGTACCCGGACTTCAACTACGTGGTGGCGTTCTCCAACAGCGCCCCGGTGCCGCAGGCCAAGGACACCGGGACCAACTACCAGCTGCACGTGCAGTCCACCGGGCCGTACATGTTCCAGAGCTACCAGCTGAACAAGCAGCTGACCCTGGTCAAGAACCCCAAGTACAAGGCGTCCTGGGACACGCAGGCCAAGCAGCTGGCCAACAAGATCGTCATTGATCTGAACGTCAACGCCAACGACCTGGACAACCGGCTGATGGCCGGCGACATCCAGGTGGACGCGGCGGGCACTGGTGTGCAGGCGGCGGCCCGGGCCAAGATCCTGGCCAGCAACTCGCTCAAGCAGGACTCTGACGACCCGCTGGCCGGGTTCCTGTGGTTCATCTACCTGAACACCAAGGTCGCCCCGATGAACAACCTCAACTGCCGCATCGCGGTTGAGTACGCGGCCAACAAGACGGAGCTGCAGACCGCTTACGGTGGTCCGGTGGCCGGCGGCGCAGATCGCCAGCACCACCTTGATCCCCGACCAGATCGGCTACAAGAAGTTCGATCTCTACGAGGCCACCACCCAGCCCTCCGGTGACCTGACCAAGGCCAAGGCCGCGCTCAAGGCCTGCGGTCAGCCCAGCGGTTTCACCACCGGCATGGCTTACCGCAGTGACCGGCCGAAGGAAGTCCAGGCGGCCCAGGCCCTGCAGTCCTCGCTGGCTCGCGTGGGCATCAAGCTGCAGCTGCACGGCTACCCGTCCGGCAACTACTACAGCGACTTCGCGGGCGTGCCCAAGTACGTGCACTCGCACGACCTCGGCATCGACATCGGTGGCTGGGCGGCCGACTGGCCGAACGGCAACGGCATGCTGGACGAACTGGTCAACGGCGACACCATCGTCTCGGCCGGTAACACCAACATCTCCGAGCTCAACGACCCGGTGGTCAACAACCTGTTCACCAAGGCGAACTCGGAGAATGGCGACGCCCGGAACGCGATCTGGACCCAGATCGACCACCAGGTCATGAAGGACGCGGCCATCCTGCCCGAGGTGTACGCCAAGTCGCTGATCTACCGGAGCCCGGACCTGACCAACGTCTACGTCCAGCCCCAGTACGGCATGTACAACTACATCGCGCTCGGCACGACCAGCAAGTCGTAGCACGGACGCGCTCCAGTGAGATCACGGGTGCCCGGCCGCCAACCGGCCGGGCACCCGTGCCACTGCCACCGACTGGGTGAGGCTCAGTGATCGCTTTCATCATCCGCCGGCTGTTCACCACGATCTTCCTGCTCCTGGTGGTCAGCCTGGTTACGTTCGCCATCTTCTTCTTGATCCCGCGGCTGGCCGGGCAGAACGCCTACCAGCTGGCGACCCAGTACGTGGGCCGTAACCCGACCCGGGCCGCCATTCTCCAGATCGAGCAGAAGCTGGGCCTGAACGCTCCGGTGTACCTGCAGTACGGCCGGTTCCTCAAGGCACTCGTGCTCGGTACCCACTACAACTCCGGGTCCAGCGTCACCTACTGCCCGCCGCCGTGCTTCGGCTACTCGTTCCGTAGCCAGCAGCCGGTCTGGCCGCAGATGACCACCGCCCTGCCGGTGACGCTTTCGCTGGCCGTCGGCGCGTCCATCCTGTGGCTGGTGGGCGGGGTCACGATCGGCGTGATTTCGGCGCTGCGCCGGGGCACCTTCTTCGACCGGTTCTCGATGGCGGTCGCCCTGGCCGGCGTCTCGCTGCCGATCTTCTTCACCGGCCTGATCGCCCTGGAACTGTTCAGCTATAAATGGGCCCTGTTCCCGAACGTGCAATACGTGAACCTCACCAGCAACCCGCTGCTGTGGGCCCGGAACCTGGTCCTGCCCTGGATCACGCTGGCTTTCCTCTACGCCGCGCTGTATGCCCGGCTGACCCGGGCTGGCATGCTGGAAACCATGGGCGAGGACTACATCCGCACCGCGCGGGCCAAGGGCCTGCGCGAACGTACGGTGGTGGTCAAGCACGGGCTGCGCGCGGCGCTGACCCCGATCACCACGATCTTCGGCATCGACCTCGGCCTGCTGATCGGCGGAGCCATCATCACCGAGGTCACGTTCTCCCTGCACGGCCTGGGTCTGTTCACCTACCAGGCCATCCAGAACCAGGACTTCCCGGAGATCCAGGGCGTGGTCCTGCTGGCCTCGTTCTTCATTGTCATAGCTAACCTGGCGGTGGATGTTCTGTACGCTGTGATTGACCCGCGGGTGCGTTACTGATGGCCGAACGCGAGCTTCTCGAAGTCCGTGACCTGCGCGTCCACTTCCCGACCGACGACGGCCTGGTCAAGGCGGTCGACGGGATCACCTACAGCCTGGACCGGGGCCAGACCCTCGGCATCGTGGGCGAGTCCGGATCGGGCAAGACCGTCTCCAGCCTCACCGTCATGGGCCTGCAGGGCAAGAACGCGCAGATCAGCGGCGAGATCTGGCTGGGCGGCGAGCAGCTGGTCGGCATGGACCCGGACCAGGTGCGCAAGCTGCGCGGCAGCCGGGTGGCCATGATCTTCCAGGACCCGCTGTCGTCACTGCATCCGTACTACACGGTCGGCCATCAGATCGTCGAGGCCTTCCGGGTCCACAACGACGTGTCCCGCGCCGTGGCCCGCAAGCGCGCGGTCGACCTGCTGGGCCGGGTCGGCATTCCGCAGCCGAGCTCCCGCGTCGACGACTACCCGCACCAGTTCTCCGGTGGCATGCGCCAGCGGGCCATGATCGCGATGGCGCTGTCCTGCAACCCCGAGCTGCTCATCGCGGACGAGCCGACCACCGCCCTGGACGTCACCGTGCAGGCGCAGATCCTGGACCTGATCATGGACCTGCAGGAGGAGTTCGGCTCGGCGGTGGTCATCATCACCCACGACCTGGGCGTGGTGGCCGAGCTGGCCGACGACATCATGGTGATGTACGCGGGCAAGGCGGTGGAGTACGGCAGCGCCGAGGACGTGTTCGAGCGTCCGGGCCACCCCTACGCCTGGGGCTTGCTGGCCTCGATGCCGCGTATCGACGAGGTCCGGTCCGAGCGCCTGCTGCCGATCCCGGGCACGCCGCCCAGCCTGATCCGGGTGCCGGAAGGCTGTTCATTCCACCCGCGCTGCCCCTACGCCCAGGAAACTGGCGGGCGCGCCGAGACCGAGGTACCGAAGCTGCGCGAGATCGAGCCCGGTCACCAGGTGGCCTGCCACCTGACCGCCAGCCAGCGGCAGCAAGACTGGGAACGCCTGCAGCAGGCCCGGACCGGAGTGACGGCGTGAGGGCCGGGGAGATGAAGGAGCTGGCCACATGAGCGCACCGTCACAGACCGGGTCCACCGGCCCGGGGGCCGGCACCACCACCGGTGACCTACTGAAGGTCACCGGCCTGACCCGGCACTTCCCGGTCACCCGGGGCGTGGTCTTCCGCCGCACGATCGGTGCCGTACGGGCCGTGGACGGCATCGACTTCACCGTGCCCCAGGGCCAGACCCTCGGCCTGGTCGGCGAGTCCGGCTGCGGTAAGACCACCACCGGGCGGTTGCTGACCCGGCTGGACGAGCCGACCGGCGGCACCATCGAGTTCGACGGCCAGGACATCACGCACAAGAGCGTGGGCGCGATGCGCCCGATCCGGCGCGACATCCAGATGATCTTCCAGGACCCGTACTCGTCGCTCAACCCCCGGCACACGGTGGGCTCGATCGTCGGGGCCCCGCTGCGGCTGCAGCACGTGGACACCGGGCGGTCGATCAAGGAAGAGGTCCAGGAGCTGCTGGGCCTGGTCGGCCTGAACCCCGAGCACTACAACCGGTATCCGCACGAGTTCTCGGGCGGCCAGCGGCAGCGGATCGGCATCGCCCGCACTCTGGCCCTGCGGCCCAAGCTGATCGTGGCCGACGAGCCGGTCTCCGCGCTCGACGTCTCCATTCAGGCTCAGGTCCTCAACCTGATGGAAGACCTGCAGAACGAGCTGGGCCTGACCTACGTGGTCATCGCGCATGACCTGTCCGTGGTCCGGCACATCAGCGACCAGGTCGCCGTGATGTACCTGGGCAAGCTGGTCGAGGTGGCCGAGCGGGACGACCTGTACGCGCGGCCGCGGCACCCGTACACGGTGGCGCTGCTGTCGGCGGTGCCGGTGCCGGTGCCGACCCGCAGCCAGGGCCGTCGCGGGCGGAAGGAACGGATCCGGCTGACCGGCGACGTGCCGAGCCCGCTGAACCCGCCGTCGGCCTGCCGCTTCCACACCCGGTGCTGGAAGGCCCAGGAGATCTGCAGCACCCAGGAACCGCTGCTGTCCGAGCTGACCACGGGGCACCAGGTCGCCTGCCACTTCCCGGAGGACGCCCCGGACCGCGCCAACGGAGCCAGCGCGCCCGCCGCCAGCTAGCCCGAATCCAGCTAGCCCAGTTCGTCTACTGGCCCGTCGTCCCCGGACAGCTCCGCGCCCACGGGGACCTCGGGCAGCGGCGGCGGGGTGCCGCCGAACTCCGGGCACAGGGCCTGGTGCGCGCACCAGTCGCACAGCCGTCCGGGCCGGGGCCGCCAGTCGCCGGTGGTCCGGGCCCGCTCGATGGCCTCCCACAGCGCCTTGACCTTGCGCTCGGTGGCCCGCAGGTCGGCCTCGTCCGGCGCGTACCTGACCACCTGGCCGTCGCCCAGGTACATCAGCTGGAGCAGGCGGGGGATGGTGCCGCGGGCCCGCCACAGCACCAGCGCGTAGAACTTCATCTGGAACAGCGCCCGCGCCTCGAAGTCGGGCGGCGGCGCCTTCCCGGTCTTGTAGTCGACGACCCGGATCTCCCCGGTCGGGGCCACATCCAGCCGGTCGATGTAGCCGCGCAGCCGTAGCCCCGAGTCCAGCATGGCCTCGACGTACAGCTCCCGGTCGGCGGGCTCCAGCCGGCGCGGGTCCTCCAGCTGGAAGTACCGGTCCAAGATGGTCACCGCGTCGCGCAGCCAGGCGTCCCGGTCGTCCGGGCCCGCGAACAGCGTGCTCAGCTCGGGCTCGTCGGCCAGCAATCGCTCCCACTGGGGCTGGACCAGGTCGTGGGCCACGTCCGGGGTGCGCTCGGCCCGGGGCCGGTCGAACAGCCGCTCCAGCACCGCGTGCACCAGGGTGCCGCGGGCGGCGGCCGGGCTCGGCGGCTCGGGCAGCTTGTCGATGACCCGGAACCGGTACAGCAGCGGGCAGGTCATGAAGTCTCCCGCCCGCGACGGCGAGAGCGCCGGCCCGTGCGGCCGTTGCTCTTCCTCCGCGGGGGCTGGTGCCGGGGCGGGGACCTCCAGCGCGGCGACTTCTTCCATACCCCGACCCTAGGGGAGAGGGCCGACAGTCTCGCTCATTTCCCGGCCATGGCCCGGACATCCACGACCCCGCCACCCGCTGGGGCACGTAGCATCGGTCATGTGGCAGGCATGACGCCCGGCGACCAGGCCGGTGACCAGCCCGGCCGCCGGGCT
Source organism: uncultured Actinomycetes bacterium (assembly GCA_963828445.1). Taxonomy (GTDB): domain Bacteria; phylum Actinomycetota; class Actinomycetes; order Streptosporangiales; family Streptosporangiaceae; genus Bog-532. The sequence goes on along the minus strand of CAWHFP010000001.1, from coordinate 705,985 downwards.
GGCGACCAGGGCGAGGGGCAGCGGCCGCCGCGGATCTCCGCCGCGGGGATCATCGTGGCGCGGCCGTTCGGCATTCCGGTGCAGATCTCCCCGTACTGGTTCATCATCGCCGGCGTGTTCATCGTGCTGTACGCCAACGACCTGGCGGGCACGCTGGACGGCGGTACCCGCTACGTGGTGGCCGCGGTGTTCGTGGTCCTGCTCTACATCTCGGTGCTGATCCACGAGCTGAGTCACTCGGTGGTGGCCCGCGGCTACGGTCTGCCGGTGCGCCGGATCCTGCTCTACCCGCTGGGCGGGGTGTCCGAGATCGAGGTCGAGCCGCAGACCCCGGGCCGGGAGTTCACCGTGTCCGGGGCCGGGCCGCTTCTGTCCTTCGTGCTGGCCGCGATCTTCTTCGGGCTGGAGCATGCGGTCCCCGGCGGGCAGCGTCGTCTGGGTCATCGTCCGCCAGGCCTGCTGGGCCAACATCGTGGTCGGCGTGTTCAACCTGCTGCCCGGTCTGCCGCTGGACGGCGGCCGGATGCTGCGCGCCATCATCTGGAAGGCCTCCGGCCGCCCGGCCGTGGCCACCGTGGCCGCGGCCTGGGTGGGACGGCTGATCGCGGTCGCGCTGATCGCGCTGCCGGTCGCCTGGACCCTGGCCCACGGCGAGAACCTCGACCTGACCAACGTGATCTGGCTGGTGGCCATCGCCGCGTTCATGTGGATGGGCGCCAGCCAGTCGATCAAGGCCACCCGGGTGCGGGAGCGGCTGCCCAGCGTGTCGGCCCGGCGGCTGGCCCGCAAGGCCATCCCGATCCCGGCCGATCTGCCGCTGTCCGAGGCCGTCCGCCGGGCCGAAGAGGCCGGGGCGCGCGGCCCTGGTCGTGGTGGACCCCGACAACGCCCCGATCGCCATCGTCAGCGAGTCGGCCGTGATGGCCACCCCGCCCGAGCGCCGGCCCTGGATCGAGTCCGGCACGCTGGCCCGCAGGCTCGACCCGAGCCTGGTGCTGCCCGCCGACCTGTCCGGCATGACCCTGATCGACGCCGTGCGCAAGGCCCCCGCCACCGAGTACCTGGTGGTCGAGCCGACCGGCCAGGTCTACGGGGTGCTGGCCGCCACCGATCTCGACGGCGCGTTCGCTGGTGTCTGACCGGCCGATCGGGCCGATAGCCTTTCCGGCATGATTTCCACGCCCCGTGGCCCCTTCGAGCCGGGGGACCAGGTCCAGCTCACCGACCCGAAGGGCCGCCACCACCAGCTGGTGCTGACGGCCGGCAAGTCGTTCTTCACCCATCGCGGCTCCATCAGCCACGACGACCTGATCGGCGCCCCGGACGGCAGCGTGGTCACGTCGTCGGGCGGCACGCCCTACGTGGCGCTGCGGCCGCTGCTGGCCGACTACACGCTGGCCATGAAGCGCGGCGCGGCCGTGGTCTACCCCAAGGACGCGGCCCAGATCGTGGCCATGGCCGACATCTTCCCCGGCGCCCGGGTGATCGAGGCCGGCGCCGGTTCCGGCGCGCTGACCTGCTGGCTGCTGCGCGCGGTGGGGGAGGCCGGCCGGGTCACCTCCTACGAGCGCCGCCCGGACTTCGCCGCCATCGCCCAGCGCAACGTCGAGCACTTCTTCGGCGGACCACCCGCCAGCTGGCGACTCGTGCCCGGCGATTTCGGCGGCAAGGATGAGCCTGGTGGTGACGGAGCGACAGATGAGGTGGGCGAGTCTGCGCTCTCAGCAGAAAATTCTGATGATCGAAGGTCGGTGGCCGGAGTAACCAATCCGGACGGGGCGGTCACCGAGCGGGTCGATCGGGTCGTCCTGGACATGCTCGCGCCCTGGGACAGCCTGGACGCCGCCACCGGGGCGCTGGTGCCCGGCGGCGTCATCTGCTGCTACGTGGCCACCACCACGCAGCTGTCCCGGGTGGTGGAGGCGCTCCGGGCCCAGCAGCGCTACGACGAGCCGTCTGCCTGGGAAACCATGGTCCGCGGCTGGCACGTGGACGGGCTCGCGGTCCGCCCCGAACAGCGGATGATCGGGCACACCGGCTTCCTGGTCACGGCCCGGCGGCTGGCCGACGGAGTGACCCCGCCGCCGCGCCGGCGCCGCCCGGCCAAGGGTGCCCATCCGGAGGGTGAAGATCTCAGTTAACACTAACGAAATGTGTCTAAACCGTAACGATAAGCCGCCACGGCTGCTTCAGCTGTCGCGACGCGGGCATTAATCCAGTGGCAAATGTGCTTGGCCTAACGTGAGCCAGCAGGTTACGAATGGCTTGTCGGTAGGTAGGGTCTTACTAGTTCAGCCAGCGGAAGGAGGTGAGGGCCGTGAGTAACAGGGATGAGAGCTCGCGTGCCTCACGGCACGACGATGAGGTCAAGGGCCTTACCGCGCAGATCTCCTTCCTCGACGAGGAGATCGCCGCATTGCGTCGCAGGCTCGCGGATTCGCCCCGCCAGGCGCGGCTTCTCGAGGAGAGGTTGCGCGAGACCGAGGCCAGCCTGGCCGCCGTGACCGCGCAGAACGAGCGGCTCACCGGCACGCTTCGCGAGGCCCGGGACCAGATCGTCGCGCTCAAGGAAGAAGTTGACCGGCTGGCTCAGCCGCCATCCGGGTTCGGCATCTTCCTCAGTGCTACCAGCGACAGCACCGCCGACGTGTTCACCGGCGGCCGCAAGATGAGAGTGCACGTCAGCCCGGCGGTCGAGCTCGACGAGCTCCGGCCCGGCCAGGAGGTCGTGCTCAACGAGGCGCTCAACGTCGTGGTCGCCGAGGGCTACGAGTCCGCGGGCGAGATCGTGATGCTCAAGGAGCTGCTCGAGGACAGCGAGCGGGCCCTGGTCATCTCCCACTCCGACGAGGAGCGGGTGGTGCGGCTGGCCGACCCGCTGCGTGACTCCGTGCTCCGGCCCGGCGATTCGCTGCTGCTCGAGCCCCGCTCCGGGTACGTGTTCGAGCGGATTCCCAAGGCTGAAGTCGAGGAGCTCATCCTCGAAGAGGTCCCCGACATCGTCTACTCCGACATCGGTGGCCTGTCCGGTCAGATCGAGCAGATCCGGGACGCCATCGAGCTGCCGTACCTGCACGCGGACCTGTTCCGTGAGCACCAGCTCCGGCCGCCCAAGGGCGTGCTGCTCTACGGCCCCCCTGGCTGCGGTAAGACGCTCATCGCCAAGGCCGTGGCCAACTCCCTGGCCAAGCAGGTCGCGCAGAAGACCGCGGCCGACGGTGGCAAGGATTCGGCCGGGCGCAGCTTCTTCCTCAACATCAAGGGCCCGGAGCTGCTGAACAAGTACGTCGGTGAGACCGAGCGGCACATCCGGCTCGTGTTCCAGCGGGCCCGGGAGAAGGCCAGCGAGGGCATGCCGGTGATCGTGTTCTTCGACGAGATGGACTCCATCTTCCGCACCCGCGGATCCGGCGTGTCCAGCGACGTGGAGAACACCATCGTCCCGCAGCTGCTGTCGGAGATCGACGGCGTTGAGGGCCTGGAGAACGTGATCGTGATCGGCGCCTCCAACCGCGAGGACATGATCGACCCCGCGATCCTGCGGCCCGGGCGGCTGGACGTCAAGATCAAGATCGAGCGCCCGGACGCCGAGGCGGCCAAGGACATCTTCTCCAAGTACATCCTGTCCGGCCTGCCGCTGCACGCCGACGACCTGGCCGAGCACGGCGGCTCGCCCGAGGCCACGGTGGACGCGATGATCCAGCGGACCGTCGAGCGGATGTACACCGAGTCCGAGGAGAACCGGTTCCTGGAGGTCACCTACGCCAACGGTGACAAGGAGGTCCTGTACTTCAAGGACTTCAACTCCGGCGCCATGATCCAGAACATCGTGGACCGGGCCAAGAAGATGGCCATCAAGCAGTACCTCGACACCAACCAGAAGGGCCTGCGGGTGGCGCACCTGCTGTCGGCCTGCGTGGATGAGTTCAGCGAGAACGAGGACCTGCCCAACACCACCAACCCGGACGACTGGGCCCGCATCTCCGGTAAGAAGGGCGAGCGGATCGTCTACATCCGCACGCTGGTCTCCGGCAAGCAGGGTTCCGAGGCCGGCCGGTCGATCGACACCGTGGCCAACACGGGCCAGTACCTGTGATCTGCCGCCTGCGTATCCGGGGCATAGCTGCGGCCCGGCGGGCATAGGCTGACGAACATGAGCGTGCTGCGGGTGATGGGCACCGAGACCGAGTACGGGATCTCGGTGCCCGGCCAGCCAGGGGCCAACGCGATGGTCACTTCGTCCCAGATCGTCAACGCCTACCAGGCGGCCACGGCGGCCCGGGCACGCCGGGCCCGGTGGGACTTCGAGGAGGAGAATCCTCTCCGCGACGCACGCGGTTTCGATCTGGCCCGGGAGAACGCCGACTCGACCCAGCTCACCGACGAAGACCTGGGATTGGCCAACGTCATCTTGACCAACGGGGCGCGGCTCTACGTCGACCACGCCCACCCGGAGTACTCCACCCCGGAGTGCACCAACCCGCTGTCCGCGGTGATCTGGGACAAGGCGGGGGAGCGGATCATGGCCGAGGCGGCCGAGCGGGCCGCCACCATCCCCGGGGCCGCCCCGATCCAGCTCTACAAGAACAACACCGACAACAAGGGTGCCTCCTACGGCACCCATGAGAACTACCTGATGCGGCGGGCCACCCCGTTCGCCGACATCGTCCGGCACCTGACCCCGTTCTTCGTGACCCGCCAGGTCATGTGCGGGGCCGGGCGGGTCGGCATCGGCGCCGACGGCCGTGGCACCGGGTTTCAGCTCAGCCAGCGGGCGGACTTCTTCGAGGTCGAGGTCGGCCTGGAGACCACGCTCAAGCGGCCGATCATCAACACCCGCGACGAGCCGCACGCCGACCCGGAGAAGTACCGGCGGCTGCACGTCATCATCGGCGACGCCAACATGGCCGAGGTCGCCACCTACCTCAAGCTCGGCACCACCGCGCTGGTCCTGGCCATGATCGAGGACAAGTTCCTGTCCACCGCCGTGGACGGGGACCTGTCGCTGGAGTCGTCCGTGGCCGACCTGCGGGCCGTCTCGCACGACCCGTCGCTCAAGCGCCTGGTCACGCTGCGGGACGGCCGCAAGATGACCGCCGTCCAGCTGCAGATGGAGTACCTGGAGCTGGCCCGCAAGTACACCGAGGACAAGTTCGGCTCCGACGTCGACCCCATGACCGCCGACGTGCTGGACCGCTGGGAGTCGGTGCTGAACCGGCTGGCCGAGGACCCCATGCAGCTCTCCCGGGAGCTGGACTGGGTGGCCAAGCTGGAGCTGCTGGAGGGCTACCGGAACCGCGACGGCCTGGCCTGGGACGCGCCCCGGCTCCAGCTCGTCGACCTGCAGTACTCCGACGTGCGGCAGTCCCGCGGGCTGTACAACCGGCTGGCGGCCAAGGACCGGATGGTCAAGCTGGCCACCGAGAACCAGATCCGCCGGGCCATCGAGGAGCCGCCCGAGGACACCCGGGCCTACTTCCGGGGCCGTTGCCTGCGCCAGTACGCCGACTCGGTGGCCGCCGCGTCCTGGGACTCGGTCATCTTCGACATCCCGGGCCGGGAGTCGCTGCAGCGGGTGCCGACCCTGGAGCCGCTGCGCGGCACCAAGAAGCACGTCGGCGGCCTGCTGGAGCGGGCCCGCACCGCCTCCGAGCTGGTGACCGCGCTCACCGGTGACCAGTCCGGGTCGCAGGAGTAGGGCGTGGCACGGTTGAACAGAGCGTTCGCGGGCGAAGATAGCTTTGGGGCAGGTAACACCCCCGATCGACGGAGGTAACCAGGATGGCAACGAAGGACACGGGCGGCCAGCGCCAGACCAGCCGCCGGACCGAGGAAGCCGAAGACACCGAGGCTCAGTCGACCCAAGAGGTCAACGAGCGTCACGAGAAGCTCACCGATGACGTTGATGCGATCCTGGACGAGATCGACGAGGTGCTCGAGGAGAACGCCGAAGAGTTCGTACGCTCGTACGTCCAGAAGGGCGGCCAGTAAACGGTCCCGCTTCGAATTCGCCGAAGGCTGACGCGTCCAGCGCGTCAGCCTTCGTCTTTGGCGGCCGCTGGCCAGTAGGGTCGGCACAGTAGGGTCTTGTTCAGGGTTTCGTTCACATACGGAAGGATCCGCGTGGGCTCCGACTTCGAAGGGTTCAGGCGTCCGGGGGCGTTCATGGCTCCCAGGATTTCGTCGTTCGCCGACTTCCTGGCCGGCTACGCCCCGGACCTGCTGCCGGGCTCGGCCGCGCACCGGTCCCCGGCCACCGGGGCCGAGGGCGCGCCGTGGGCCCCGGCCGGCGGGGGTGGCGCACTGACCGACCTGCCCCACGCGACCACGATCGTCGCGGCGACCTTCGACGGTGGTGTGGTCATGGCGGGCGACCGCCGGGCCACCGCGGGCAACATGATCTCCAAGCGGGACGTGGAGAAGGTCTTCCGCAGCGACGAGTTCTCGGCCATCGCCATCGCCGGCACGGCCAGCGTGGGCCTGGAGTTCGTCCGCCTGTTCCAGGTGGAGCTGGAGCACTACGAGAAGATGGAAGGCCGCGCCCTGTCCCTGGAGGGCAAGGCCAACCGGCTGGCCACCATGATCCGCGGCAACATCGCCGCCGCCATGCAGGGCCTGATCGCGGTGCCGCTGTTCGCCGGGTACGACGAAGACACCGGCCAGGGCCGGATCTACAGCTACGACGTGGCCGGCGGCCCGTACGAGGAGTTCCGGTTCCACTCCATCGGCTCCGGGTCGATCTTCGCCCGCGGCTCGATGAAGAAGCTGTACCGCGACGGCCAGTCCGCGTCGGAGGTCGTCCGGGCCTGTGTCCAGGCGCTGTACGACGCGGCCGACGACGACTCGGCCACCGGCGGCCCGGACCTGACCCGGCAGATCTTCCCGATCGTGGCCGTGGTCGACGGCGACGGCTACAACCGGCTGTCCGACGCCGAGGCCGCCGAGGTCGCGCAGTCCGTGGTCAACGAGCGGATGCAGTCGCCCGACGGCCCCAAGGCCCCGCTCGAATAACCAGCGTCCCTCCCGCCAACGTCCCAGCCCAACTCGCCAGTAAAGGAAGCGCCCGCGGTGTCCATGCCGTTCTATGTGTCGCCTGAACAGGTGATGAAAGACAAGGCCGACTACGCGCGCAAGGGAATCGCGCGTGGCCGCAGCGGGGTGGTCATCCAGTACGGGGGCGGCATCCTGTTCGTGGCCCCGAACCCGTCCCGCGCGCTGCACAAGATCAGTGAGATCTACGACCGGATCGCGTTCGCCGCGGTGGGCCGCTACAACGAGTACGAGAACCTGCGCAAGGCCGGCGTCACCTACGCCGACGTGACCGGCTACCAGTTCGACCGGCGCGACGTGACCGCCCGGGGCATCGCCAACTGGTACGCCCAGCAGCTGGGCACGATCTTCACCGAGAGCACCAAGCCGTTCGAGGTCGAGATCATCGTGGCCGAGGTGGGCGAGAACGTGGACGCCGACCAGATCTACCGCATCACCTTCGACGGTTCCGTGGCCGACGAGCACGGCTTCGCGGCCATCGGCGGCCAGGCCGACCAGGTGGCCACCGCGCTCAAGGAGCGCTACTCGGCCGACATGTCCCTGACCGAGGCGCTGGGCGCGGCCCTGGCCGCGCTGGCCGCCCCGGGCAACGGGGAGGAAATGGCTGTCGGCCAGCTCGAGGTGGCGGTGCTGGACCGCACCCGCACCCACCGGACGTTCCGCCGCCTGCAGGGCGCCCGGCTGGAGGAGCTGCTCCGCGAGACTCGTTCCGCCGCTGGCAGCGGCGGTGGCAGTGGCAGCCCGGCCGGGGCGGGCGCCAGTGGCAGCGCCCTGGCCGCGGCCGACGACGATGACGCCGCGATCGGCCCCTCGGCCCCGGACGACGGCAACCCCACCCCCGGCACCAGCACCGACCCAGGCTGAGCCCCATCTGGTCAGCTGGCCCGGCGCGGCGCCGTCCATATCGACGCCGCCCAGGCCAGCGCGGCCAACACCACCGCCGCCGCCACCGCCACCACGGGCAGGTGCACGCCGCTGCTGTGCCCCGCTGACGTGGCCCGGATGGCCGCGTTGGCGGGCGACCCGGACGCCGCGATGGCCGCGATGGCCACGGCCGCCGTCGACATCATCGCGTAGCCCCGGTGCCGGATCAGCGGGGGATTGCACAGCGCCCCGATCGCCGACCCGATCAGCAGACAGGTCACCCCGGCCACGACGCCTTCCACCGCCAGCGCCCCCAGCCCATGCCGGGGCCGCGCCGTCGTGGCCAGCTCGAACCCGGCCCCCAGCAGCGCCAGCACCACCCCACCCGCCAGCGCCACCACCAGCGTGGCCAACTGCGCCCGCCGGGCCCCGCCGGCCGTACTCGCGCACGCCCGCGCCGCCCCCGGCTCCATGGTCAGCGCCACCCGGGTCAGCCACCCCACCGCCGGCACCAGCATCGCGCTACTCCAGCCCAGCCCATCCGCCAGCGGCATCCCCCCGAACGACCCCGCCACCACCGTCCCCGCGAACAGCAGCACCGGCGGCAACCACCGCACCGACCGCCCCAGCAACGCCCCCTGATAGCGCACCATCGCGATCATTCCGCCGCCACCCGCTCGACGTGCACATCCCCCTCCGCCGCCAGCAGCCACCGCAACACGTCGTCCGACTCACTGGCCCGCACCCGCACCCACCCCGGCTCCGCCGCCACCACCCCACCCAGCCCCCGCAACCCGGCCAGCCCGCCCCGATACCCCGCGAACTCAATAACAATCGTTTGCACCCCGGCCGGCATTTCAACAAATTCAGAGCCCCCACCAACCCCACACACCCCACCAACCTCGTGTGCCCCACCAACCTCGTGTGCCACACCACCCTCGTGTGGCCCACCACCCTTGCGGACCCCACCGGCCTCGAATGCCCTGCCAACCCCGCGCGCCCCGCCAACCTCGCGCGCCCCATCAGCCCCCAAGGCCCCCCGGCCTCACCCGCCACGGAACCCTCATGAAGACGTCCGTCGATCAGGGCCCACTGCAGACTCACCTGTTCGGCCAGCCGGGCCGGGTCGTGGTCGACGAAGATCACGGTGGCCCCCTCCGCCACCCGCTCGGTCACCACGGTGTCCAACGTGGTCCGCGCCCCGGCGTCCAGCCCGGTCCAAGCCTCGTCCATGACCAGCAGCCCGGGCCGGCCGAGCAGGGCCTGGGCCACCGCCACCTTCTGGCTGGTGCCCTTGGACAACTCGCGCATGGGCAAGCTCGCGTACGGGCCCAGCCCGAGCCGGTCGATCGACCCGAGGACCGCGTCGTGCAGCGCGCCGCCGTGCAGCCCGTGCAGCCGCCCGAGGTGGGTCAGATACGCCTGGGCCGTGAACGGCAGCCCGGGCGGGAACCGCTCCGGCACGTAGCCCGCCCGGGGCCGGCCGGCTATCCGTCCCCGGCTCGGCACCGCGGCCCCGCTCACCAGCCGCAGCAACGTCGACTTGCCGCAGCCGTTGGGCCCGGTGACCCGGATCAGCTGACCGGGGACGAGGTCCGCGTTGATGTCCCGCAGTACCCACGGACCCCGAACCCGGTAACGCTTGCTGACACCCCGCAGCTTCACCCGACCAGCCAATCCGTTCTGCCGGCCCTCGGCAACCCGGTTACAACGGGATGTTGCGGTGCCCGCCGCGGGCTTGCGGCGCCTCGGCGATGGCCTGGGCGATCATTTGCCGGGTGTGGTTGGGGTCGATGACCTCGTCCACCACGCCGATGTCCACCGCTCGCTGCAGGCCGCCCACGGTCCGCTCGTGCTCGGCGGCCAGTTCGGCCTCGGTCTCGGACAGCTTCTCCGGCTCGGTCGCGGCCAGCTGGCGCCGCTTCAGGATCCGGATCGCGGCCACCGAGCCCATCACCGCCACCTGCGCGTCCGGCCAGGCGTAGACCTTGGTCGCGCCCAGCGAGCGGGAGTTCATGGCGATGTAGGCCCCGCCGTAGGACTTGCGGATGACCACGGTGATCCGGGGCACCACGCACTCGGCGAAGGCGTGCAGCAGCTTGGCGCCGCGGCGGACCACGCCGTCCCACTCCTGGCCGACGCCGGGCAGATAGCCGGGCGTGTCGACCAGGACCACCAGCGGGATCCCGAACGCGTCGCACATCCGCACGAACCGCGCCGCCTTCTCGGCCGAGACCGAGTCCAGGCAGCCGCCCAGGCGCAGCGGGTTGTTGGCCACCACCCCCACCGTGCCGCCGCCCAAACGTCCCAGCGTGGTCACCAGGTTCGGGGCCCACTTCGGGAACAGCTCAACCCCGGGCTCGTCCAGCAACTGGTCGATGATCGGGTGCATGTCGTAGGCGCGACGCGGTGATTCCGGCATCAGCCCGGCGAAGTCCGCGTCCGGCACGTCAGCGGACACCTTGCCGTGGTCGGTGAGCAGCGCGGCCAGCTTCCGGGCCTGCCCGATGGCCTCGGCATCGGTCTCGGTCACGATCGCGGTCACGCCGGACCGCCGCGAGTGCGGCTCGGGCCCGCCGAGGCGGGCCATGTCCACGTCCTCGCCGGTCACGCTGCGGACCACATCCGGGCCGGTCACGAAGATCCGGCCGTGCCCGGACAAGATGGTGATGTCGGTCAGGGCCGGCCCGTAGGCGGCGCCGCCCGCGGCCGGGCCGAGCACCACCGAGATCTGCGGGACCGCGCCGGACGCGCGGGTCATGGCGGCGAACACCGCGCCCACCGCGTGCAGGCTGGCCACGCCCTCGGCCAGCCGGGCACCGCCCGAGGCCCACAGGCCGATGACCGGTACCCCGCGGGTGACCGCTTCGTCGTAGGCGGCCACGATCGCGGCGCAGCCCGCCTCGCCCATGGCACCACCCTGGGTGCGCGGGTCCGAGGCGAACGCCACCGCGCCGGTCCCGTGGATCAGGCCGGTGCCGGCGATCGCGCCGCTGCCGTCATCTTCGGTGATCAGGTCGAGTGAGCCCGGGTCGAACAGGGCCTCGAGCCGGACGACCGGGTCGCGAGGCAAGGTGACGCCCTCGTCGCTGGCCGGGGTCGGCGCGGGCACCGCCGGGCGTGAGTTATCCAGAACGGTCACTGAGTTCTCCTTACCGGCGGCTAGGCCGCGGTGAAGATGAGTGAGACATTGTGACCGCCGAACCCGAAGGCGTTGTTCAGCACCGCCATCGGCTCCCGGCCAGCCGGAGACAGTGGCCGCGGCTCCGCGGCCACCGTCACTTCGACACCATCGTCTGGATCTTCGAGGTTGATCGTGGGCGGGGCGACCCGGTCTTTCAGGGCCATGATGGCCGCCACCGACTCGATGGCGCCCGCACCGCCCAGCAGGTGGCCGGTCATGGACTTGGTCGATGAGACCACCACCCGGTCCGCCGCGGACCCGAGCGCGGCCTTGATGGCCTGGGCCTCGACCACGTCGCCTTCGGGGGTGGAGGTGGCGTGCGCGTTCACGTGCGTGATCTGCTCCGGGTCGACCCCGGCGTTGGCCAGCGCGCGCCCCATGGCCAGCCGCACTCCCTTGCCCTCGGGGTGCGGGTGGGCGATGTGGTGGCCGTCCGAGGAGTACCCGGCCCCGGCCGCGATCGCGTAGACGTTGGCCCCCCGGGCCGCCGCGTGCTCGGCCGACTCCAGCACCACCATGCCGGCGCCTTCGCCGAGCACGAATCCGTCCCGGCCCTTGTCGAACGGCCGGGACGCCCGCTCCGGCTCGTCGTTGCGCAGCGACAGTGCCCGCATGACCGCGAACGCGCCCATGTTCAGGGCCATGATGGCCGCCTCGGTGCCGCCTGCGACGACCACGTCGGCCCGGCCGGCCCGGATCATGTCAATGCCGTAACCGATCGCCTCGGCCCCGGACGCGCAGGCACTGACCGTCGCGTGCGCCCCTGCCTGAGCTCCCAGCTCGATGCTGATCAGGCCGGCTGAGCCGTTCGGCATGAGCATGGGCACGGTGAACGGAACGATCCGCTGCCAGCCCTTCTCCTTGAGCACGTCGTACGCGGCCAGGGTGGAACCGATACCGCCGATCCCGCTGGTCACCGAGACACCAAGGCGCTCCGGGTCCACCTCCGGTGAGCCCGCGTCGGCCCACGCTTCCCGGGCGGCGACCACGGCGAACTGCTCGCAGCGGTCCATCCGGCGCGCCTGGACCCGGCCCACGATCTGCGCCGGGTCGACGGCCGCAACCCCAGCGATCCGCGCGGGCAGGTCCTTGACCCAATCCTCGGTCAGCGCCCTGACCCCGCTGTTCCCGGCCAGCATTCCCGACCAGGTTGATGCGACGTCGCCGCCGAGAGGTGTGGTTGCGCCCAGTCCCGTGACGACGACGGTCTTGTCGTCTGTGCCCACTGTGATCGGCTCCTCAGTTCTCGTCCCGCCGGGCCCAGTGATCTGGTCCCGGCGGGTCTTCCCGCTTCGCTGGCCCGGCGGTCAGCTGGCGTTCTTGTGCACGTAGTTGACGACGTCCTGGACCGTCTTCAGGTCCTTGAGCTGGTCGTCCGGAATCTCCACGCCGAATTTGTCCTGCGCGGCCACGGCGATCTCGACCATGGACAGCGAGTCGATGTCGAGGTCGTCCACGAAGCTCTTCTCCGGGGTCACTTCGTCGGCGGGCACGCCCGCGATCTCGTCGACGATCTCCCCGAGGCCCTGCAGGATTTCCTGGTCGCTCAGTGCCATCTGCCTGCTATCTCCTATCAATGTCGTTGGTTCCGCGGCCGCGGGTCAGTACCCGCTGGGCCGAAGCTCGGTCAGGGTACCGTGATCACTTGCGCGGCGTAGCACATGCCAGCGCCGAAGCCCATCAGCAGCACCGGACCGCCGGAGGTCAGTTGACCGCGTTCGGCCATCCGGGCCAGAGCCAGCGGGATCGACGCCGAAGACGTGTTGCCGGCGTACTGGATGTCGTCCGCGACCTTGTCCCGCGGCACCCCGATCTTGCGGGCCAGCGCCTCGACGATGCGCAGGTTGGCCTGGTGCGGTACGAACGCCTGCAGCTCACCCGGCTCGACCCCCGCCCGCTCGCACGCGGCCAGGGCGGTCGGGTACAGGGCGGTGGTCGCCCAGCGGAACACCGACTGCCCCTCCTGGAACAGGAACGACGTGCGGTCCTTGATCACGATGCGGTCGGCGATGTCACCGGCACTGCCCCAGACCACCGGCCCGACCACGCCCGGCGCGTCCTCCGGATCGGTCAGCGGCCCCACCACGGCTGCCCCGGCGCCGTCAGCGAAGATGATCCCCGTTGACCGGTCCGTCATGTCCACCCAGGCCGACATCTTCTCCGCCCCGATGACCAGGACATGACGGGCGCTCCCGCTGCGGATCGCGTCGCTGGCGTTGGCCAGCGCGTAGCAGAAGCCCGCGCAGGCCGCGTTGACGTCGTAGGCGCCCGGCGCGACGATGCCGAGCCGGCTGGCCACGCCCGCCGACACGTTCGGGATCGGGGACTCGCTGCTGCAGGTGGCCACGATGACCAGGTCGATCTCGGATGGGCTGACCCCGCTGTTGGCGATGGCCTTGCCCGCGGCGGCCACGGCCATGTCGGCCACGGTCTCTTCGGGCCCGGCGATCCGGCGGCTGATGATGCCGACACGGCTGCGGATCCATTCATCGTTGGTGTCCATGACGTCCGCGAGGTCGTCGTTGGTCACCACGTTGTCCGGCTGGTACCCGCCGAAGGCCAGAATCCTGGCTCCTGCGACCGGTTCGGGGAGTCGCATATGCGTGACCAGGACCTATTCGGCGCCGTCGGACGGGGCATCGGGCAGGAGCCGTGCCACCGGCTGACCCAGGGCCACCGGGTCGCCGTCCTGCACCAGCCATTCGATGATCGCGCCGCGCCACGGCGCCACGATGGCCTGCCGGTCCCGGCGGGCCTCGATGTGCCCGACCACGGTGCCGCTCTGGCTGTCCTCGGCCCCGGCGGCGTGGAAGATACCCCGCTGCGGAGCCACCACCAGCCGCCACTCGGGCAGCTCGCCCGCGACGGCCGCGCTGAGCTCGGCGTCCCAGTCGTATTCCTCGGAAACGGGGCCGGGAACAGCCCCGGCAGGCAGCGAGATGGTCATGATCCCTCCATGGGGTCAGCAGGTGCGGAACCGGCGTCGCTGCCGTATTCGGCGATCAGCTTGCGGGCGGCATCCAGGTCGTCGGGACTCTTCACGGCCTGCAGGGTCACTCCCGGCAGGGCCCGGCGGGCAATGCCGGTCAGCGTTCCGGCGGGCGGCAGTTCGATCAGCGCCTGTACGCCACGCTCGGCCAGGGTGTGCTGGCATTCGTCCCAGCGGACCGGGCGGGCCACCTGGCCGACGATGCGGTCCAGCCAGTCGGTGCCCGAGGTCACCACGGCGCCGTCCTTGTTGGACAGCAGCACGATCTGCGGGTCGGTGACCGTGACCGTCCCGGCCGCGGTGCGCAGCGCGTCCACCGCGGGCGCCATGTGCTCGGTGTGGAACGCACCCGCCACCGACAGCGGCCGCAGCCGCGCCTTGGCGGGCGGGTCGGCCGCGAACGCGGCCAGTTGCTCGAGCGTGCCTGCCGCCACGACCTGCCCGGCCGTGTTGACGTTGGCCGGGGTCAGCCCGTGGGCCTCGACCGAGGCCAGTACTTCCTTCTCGTCCCCGCCCAGCACGGCGGTCATCCCGGTCGGCGTGACGGCTGAGGCCGCGGCCATGGCCCGGCCGCGCACCGCGACCAGGCGCAGGGCGTCCGCTGGGCTCAGCACGCCCGCGATCGCGCCCGCGGCCAGCTCACCGACACTGTGCCCAGCCGTGGCCAGACCGGGCCCGGACGCGGGCAGCTCGTCCAGCAGGGCGGTCGCGGCCGCCAGAGCCGCCGCGACCAGCAGCGGCTGGGCCACTGCGGTGTCCTTGATTTCTTCCTCGGTGCCGGTCGTGCCGTACCGGACCAGATCGACCCCGGCCAGCTCGGACCACCCGGCGAGCCGTTCGGCCACACCGGGGACGTCGAGCCAGGGCGAGAGGAAGCCGGGGGTCTGAGCCCCCTGGCCAGGAGCAGTAATGACCAGCACCGTCCTAGCCTGCACTGTAGAAGTTCGCCACACCCATCACGGACACGACGAAATTTCCGGGTGCGCCTTTGTACCGTTCCGACAAATAGCGTTCACCTGGGGGTCACCAAGCCGTTGCGCGGCGCTGTGAGCATGCCCGTGGCTGGCGTTGGTATAGCGTCAATTCGGCAGCAACAGGTCAACACGTCCCCATGAGGAACGGTGATCGGCGATGACTGACTCCATCAGCGACAGTTCCGTCGGCGGAGTGCCTGCTCCTTCACCGCTGGAACCGCTCGGCGAAGCGGAATGCTGGGACCTGCTCCGCGGGGTGGGCATCGGCCGGGTGAGCTACTCGGGCCGGTTCGGGCCCATGATCCTGCCGATCAACTTCCAGGTCCGGGACCAGGCGATCTACTTCCGGATCGCCGCGCACGGTCCGACCGGCGAGGACCTGCGCACCGGCATCGCCAACGCCGACTACCGGATCGCCTTCCAGGCCGACCAGTTCGACTCGCGGACCCGCAGCGGCTGGAGCGTGCTCGTGCAGGGTGACGTGCACCCCATGGAAACCGAGGAAGAGCGGGCGACCGTGGCCCAGATCTGCGTCGAGTCCTGGGTCTCTGGCCCGCGTGAGCTGTTCATGCGCATCACCCCCGTTCACCTGTCCGGTCACCGCATCGGCCACGGCATGGACGCGGGATGACCGACCGCGACTTCCCGCAGATGGCGGTGGAGGTCAACCACGTCGAGCCCGCTCCCCGGAGGGTCCGCGGTTTCCTGGGCCAGGAGCTGATCTTCGATACCACCGGCGCCCGCTACGTGTGGGAGATCCCGTACTACCCGCAGTACTACATCCCGATCAGTGACGTTGATAAGCGGTTCCTGACCGACGAAGGTGCGCGCCAGAGCACTCGCCGTGGCCCCGCCCACCGCCATGGCCTGCACGCGGGCGGGCAGGACCGCCCCGGCGCCGTCCGAATCTACGGCGAGGACGCCATCCCCGGCGTAGCCGGTACCGCCCGCTTCGAATGGGCCGCGCTCGACGCCTGGTACGAGGAAGACGAGCAGATCTTCGTCCACCCCCGCAACCCGTACGTCCGGGTCGACGCGCTCCGCTCCCACCGCCACCTCCGGGTCAGCCTGGACGGCGTCACCCTGGCCGAGACCGATACTCCGGTCCTGGTCTTCGAGACCGGCCTGCCCACCCGCTACTACATCGACCGCACCGACGTGTCGTTCGCGCACCTGGTCCCCAGCGACACCCAGACCGCCTGCCCCTACAAGGGCGTCACCAGCCAGTACTGGTCGGTGCAACTCGGCCCGGGCCCCATCCACCCCGAGCACCAGGACCTGGCCTGGGCCTACGACTTCCCCACCCGCCAGCTGCTCCCCGTGGCCGGCCTGGTCGCGTTCTACAACGAAAAAGTGGACATCGAAATCGACGGCCACCCGCTCCCGCGCCCCCAAACCCACTTCTCCTGACCCCGCGGCTCCGCCGCTCGCCCAAGCCCACGCGGCCAACCAGCCCGCACACGCCTCTATCTGATAACAGCAAGAAGCGTCCCGCAGGCACGCCCCGGACCGGTCGGCGCCGCCGCACCAGCACCGACCACGCTTCGGTCCCCGGCCGCCCCGGCCACTCAAAGCCCCGCTGGCCGTAGCCGCTCAGGCCGCTCTGGCCGTCAGCCGTCCCAGGTCGCTCTGGCCCCGTCAGCCGCTTCAGCCACTCAAGATCCGCTGGCCGTCGAGCCGCTCCTCAGGCCGCTCTGGCCGTCAGCCCACTCAGGCCGCTCTGGCCCAGTCACTCAAGACTCCGCTCGGCCCTCAGCGCTCAGCCGCTCAAGACCCCTCTGGCCCCGCCGCTACTCAAGCCACTCAACCGTCGGCCCAGTCGCCAGCCGCTCAAGACCCGTCGGCCCCAGCCATCTAGAAGTAGCACTGGCCGCGCCCGCCCTGGGGATGACTGTGCAGTGGCGGCGCCGCCGGGCCGTGGCGGCGCCGCGGTAGCTGCCCTACCAGCCTTGCGGGGATTGGCTCATTCGTGGGTGTTGACGCTGCTTTCTGTCGGGTTTACCGTACGCAAGGAAAACCTATTCCCGCTGTGGGCTGATCCCCTGAGAGGCCGCCGTGAAGCGAATCGCGTCCGTTTTGACCGTGCTCGCGCTGGCTCTCCTGGCCCTGGCTCAGGCCGCGCAGGCCTCACCCGGCCAGCTGCGCGCCGCCTCCCAGGCGACCGCCAAGAGCGGAGCAGGCGCGGTCGCCCGATCCGCAGTGGTCACGCCGGCGACCGACCTTCCATCGAAATCAAATACCTCAGCGACGTCGGCCGAGAACCTTGCTGTCGACCTCGGCGCCACTCAGGGTTCGTTCGGGCACGGTGCGGACGGCAGCCTGTACGGGCTGTATGACCAGGGCGTGCCGTCGGACAATCTGATCCAGGGTATGGGCCTGCAGACCACGGACACCAAGGCGCAGGACGGTCAGCAGCATCCGGGTTCGGACGCGCTGGAGATCGCCAAGCCGTTCGTCAGCAGCGGCGGCAGCGACATCTATATCTACATGACCGACGTGTACCGCAACTTCCCCTACGAGCGCACCAGCTACGCCCAGTACCAGGGCTACCTGCGCACGGAGGTCAAGCAGGACCTCACGTCGCCGTACCGGAACCGCATCGTGCTCGTGCCCTACAACGAGCCGGACGGCAACTGGTTCGCCGGGCTGCAGGACAACGCGACCACACTGGCCGCGTTTGAATCGGAATGGCAGCAGACCTACCAGCTGATCAAGGGCCTGTGGCCGGCCGCCCGGATCGCCGGGCCGAACTTCTTCCAGTACCAGGGCCAGGCCCTGACCTCGTTCCTGGCTTATTGCCAGCAGAACCACTGCCTGCCCAACGTCATCAGCTGGCACGAGCTGAACAACCCGTCCACCATCGCGCCCGACGTGGCCGCGTTCCGCGCCGCCGAGGCCCCGCTGGGGCTGAACCTGCCGGTCAGCCTGGACGAGTACGCCGCCCGGTATCAGCTCACCAGCCCCGGCCGGATGGTCCAGTGGCTGTCCGCGATCAACGGCGCCAAGGTCAGCGGCGACCTGCCCTACTGGAACGAAAACGGCACCCTGAGTGACTCGACCTCACAGCAGAACATCCCGAACGCCCAGTGGTGGCTCTACAACTGGTACTCGTCGCTGAACGGTCAGTCCGTCCAGGTCACGCCGCCGCAGGCCAACACCGACAACACTCTGCAGGCGGTGGCCGCGCTGAACACCGCCCAGCGCCAGGCCCGGATCATCCTCGGCGGCGGCCCGCCCGGGCAGGCCGACGTGACGGTCAAGCACGTCAACCCGGCGGTGTTCGGGCACACGGTGCACGCCACCGTCCTGCAGGACGGATGGAGCGGCATGACCGGCGCGGCGGCCACGCCGACCCGGATCGCCGACAGTGACGTGCCGGTATCGGCCAACGGTTCGGTGACCCTGCCGGTGGACATCACCGGTCCGCCCGGCGGCAGTGGCTGCACCGCCACCGGCGCCCGGGTGCCGGGCAAGATCGGCAACGCGGTCGCGCTGTGCGGCAACGACGAATACGTGTCGCTGCCGTCCGGGATCGTCAGCGGCCTGCACGACTTCACGGTCTCGGCCTGGGTGAACCCGTCCGCGGGCACCGCCTGGCAGCGGATCTTCGACTTCGGCACCGGCACCAACGACTACATGTTCCTGACCCTCAACGACGGCAACGGCACGCCCCGGTTTGCCATCACCGACAGCGGCGCGGGCGGCGAGCAGCAGATCAACACCACCAGCACGCTGCCGCTGAACACCTGGTCCCAGGTCACCGTCACGCTGTCCGGGAACACCGCCACGATGTACATCGACGGCAAGGCGGTCGGCACCAACACCGCCATGAGCCTGGACCCGTCTGACCTCGGTGTCACCAACCAGAACTGGCTGGGCCGGTCCGAGTACCCCGCCGATCCCGACCTCAGCGGCGACCTGGACGACGTCGGTATCTACTCCACCGCACTGTCGGCCAGCCAGGTCGCGGCGCTGGCCGGCGGACAGGCCGCGGCCGGGGACGTCGCCGACTACAGCTTCGACGAGGCCAGCGGGGCCACCGCGCTCGATTCGTCCGGGAACGGCCGCAACGCCACCATCATCTCCGACCCGCAGGTGCCCACCTCGATGGACGCCTACGAGATCATCCTCAGCCCCGGCGGCACCGGTTCGGCCACCCCGGCCGGCGGCACCAGCCCGCTCAGCTACGCCGCCGCCGACGCCACCATGACCGGCACCGGCTGGAACATCAACACCGAGGGCACCCCATCCAACCTGGGCGGCTTCGCCACCTACGCCGACCAGGACGTCGGCGGCCTGCGGACCGGATCGTCCACGGTCATCACGTTCAACGTCAACGTCCCGCAGACCGGTAACTACCTGATGCGGGTGTTCGACGGCAGTGATGCCCAGGCCTCCGACGTGTCCGGCCCGACCAACATCTTCGCCCGGGTCGACGGCGGCTCGCCGACCGAGATCTGGCTGCCGGACGCCTACAACTGGGTGATCTGGAATTACGGCACGGCTCAACTGCACCTGACCGCGGGCGCCCACACCATCAGCCTGTCCACGGTCGGCGCGAACGGCGCCGCGACCACGGGCGACGCCATCATCGACAAGATCGACCTCACCCCGCAGTCCGGGTCTGGTGCGGTGATCTACGAGGCCGAGCAGGCCCAACTGGACAACGGTGCCCACGCCGACTACGCCCGCCAGGGCCAGTCCGGAGCGGGTGCGGCCGATGTTGGCCGGGGCCAGGACGTGACGTTCTGGGTGTATTCGGCCTCCGACGGCTACTCCGACCTGGCCTTCCGGACCCGTGGCCAGGGCACGGCCGGGGCCAGCGTCAACGGGCTGCCGCTGTCCGGGGACCTGCCCACGGGTGGCGGCCGGTCATGGTCGACGCAGACCGACCGGGTCTACCTCAGCGCCGGCATCAACAAGGTCGTGGTGAGCGGGCGCGGGGGAGCGGTCACCCTGGACAAGCTCACGGTCACCCCCGTCACTGGCGGGTCCTCCGGCACTACCCGGGGAGGGTCCTCCGGTGCTACCGGGGCACAGACCTACCAGGCTGAGGATGGCGCCCTGGCGGGCACGGCCAAGGTCGCCAGCGGCTACAGCCAGGCCAACGGCAGCGTCGTGACCGGGGTTGGCGGCGGCGCCGCGAACTCGCTCACGTTCACCGTCCAGGCCCGGACGGCCGGCACCTACGGCATGACCGTTCGCTACGCCAACAACCAGGGCATCATCGCCAACCATTACAACCCGGACTTGATGACCGCCCCCGCCGACATCAGCGTCAACGGCGGCCCCACCTTCCACGTCAACTTCGCCAACACCTTCGACTGGAACCAGTTCTGGAACCTCACCGTCCCGGTCCGCCTGCACGCGGGCACCAACACGATCAAATTCATCGCCAATCCCCAGTACAACTGGGACAGCACCACGATCGGCTACATCTACTCCGGTAGCGACGTCGGCGACCCGCTCCGCTCCCAGACCGCTCCCAACATCGACCAGGTCACCCTGGCCCCCTTCCAAGCCAAGGCGTCACGGTGAGCGGGTCAGGCGATCTGCGGGGTGAGCGGGTCAGGCGATGTGGTGGGTGGGCCCGGTGGTGTAGAAGCGGCCGGATGGGGTGTTCCAGACGAACACGCCCGGCTCGGGCTGGGTCAGCCGCCACCCCCGGGCCTGTTTGACCCGGTGATGGTGCCGGCAGAGTGGTCCCAGGTTGCATTCGCAGGTCCGGCCACCCTGGCCGAACGGGACCGAATGGTCGTCGTCGCAGGCGGTGGCGGCCATACGGCAGCCGGGCGCGGTACAGCAGGTGTTCCGGATCTGGGTGAGGTGCCGCAGTGACGGCGGAGGCCGGTAGTGCGGGCTTTCTCGCGTGTGGTCGCAGACGGGGCCAGCCAGAGCGGTCACCGTTACGGTGAAGCGCCAGCCCGACTCGGCCCGCGTGGTGGGCTGGCTGCGGGTGGCACAGCCATGACCGACGGCCTGGCCTTGATCGTTCGTGACGGTGACACACCACCGGACCCCGGGCTGATCCAGGGCGTCGTTGGCCAGCTGGCGTGCGGTCGAGCCAGTGATCGGCCCGAAGCCAGCCAGCTGGCCAGGTTCGTCACCAAAACCGGCCAAGTCGCGGAGCGGCACGATGAGGTTGATGTTCCCGGTGAGGCGGCGAGGCTCGATCTCGATCTCAGTCGCTGGTTCCGGGGGCTCGGAAGTGGGCGCGGAGGGACCAGCAGGGCCAGGTGAACCGGCCGTGTCGGGCAGGGCGGTTCCGGGATTGGGCGCGGTGATCGTCTGACCGTTCAGCAGGGCCAGGTAGACGTGCACCCGCAGCTGGTCCAGATCGCCAGCTGCACCCGCAGCCCGGAGCTGCCGAGCCAGGGCGGTGATGCGATTCCAGGCCGTCACCGTGCCCGTCACCGGCAGACACCGGCCAGCCAGGAGAGCAGTAACCCCGCCTGGCTCCGGCCCGCGCTCGATCCTGGCGTGCTGTTCCTCGTTCTGCCGACGGCGCTCGGCCGCTTCCGGGTCGGCGGCCAGCAGCGCCCGGTTCAACGCCGCGCGTAGCTGGCCCGTGGTCTGCTGCGGGGCGCGGCCGATGAGCTGCTGCTCGATCCGGTGTACGAAGCCCGGATCCTGTCCGGCCAGACCGTTGACCAGGACCAGGGCCCGCGGCCAGTCGATCTGCCCGGCGGCCAGGGCCACCGCGGTGGCGGGCAGCTCGGCCATCATGGCCGCGCGATCCATCAGCAGCTGAGTACTCCGGGTGGTCAGCGTCAGCGCGGCCGCCAGTTCGGCGTCAGCGGCGTCGATGGCCGTACTGTCCCAGGCCCCTTCGGCCTTGGCCTGATCGCGGCGCCGTCGGCTGAATTCGTTCACCGCGGCCATCTCAGCCGCGGCCGCGAGGGAAGCCACCCTCCGCCAGCCGCGGATCAGGCCCAGAAGGGCGCTGTCTCCGTGCTGGGCCAGGCCGGCGCCGCTGGCGATCCGGGCCGCCAAGGAATCCGGTGTAGCCGTGGCCGGTGGCGGAGCGGTCGGCGGATCGGAGGCTGACGGGGGAGCGGTCGGTGGCGAGGGATCGGAAGCTGACGGGGGAGGGGACGGAACGGTTGGCGCGCTGGCCTCGGTGAGGAATGCGGTCAGCAGCGGGCCAGGCGGCATCGCATCCAGGGGGCCGCCTTGACTGAGAGCGGCCTGCATAGCGCGGGTGCCGTCCGCGGGCTCGGGCTCCTGCAACGCGTCCAGCAGGGCGGCCGGGAGCCAGGTGGCGGCGGTGAGCCACATGCCTGGCTCTGGTAGATCCAGGCTGGCCATGGCCTCATCCACGTGGTCACGGGAGGGATCCGGGCTGGCGGAAGGGTCGCCCGCATCGCCGGGTAGGGAACTGTCTGGCCCCTGTCCTGGCATCGCGACCACCTCCTTCTCTGCCACAACTCGTCCTTCGAAAACATTATCGAATAAGCGTACCAATGGCAATCTATTTGGTGCTCATTCCTCAATCAAGAATTGCGTGTGTACTTTTCCGGAGGCCCATTCCGTGTGCATTTTTCGTGCGTGACGATAGGCGCCAACGGCGTTGGGCGTTGGGCGTAGGCGTGGGCGTGGGCGGACGTGGGCGTGGGCGGTGGGGGTGGGCGTTCTAGGTTTCGGCGACCAGACGGCCCAGGGTGATGGCGATCCACAGGGCGAAGCCTTCGCGGCCATCTGTCGGCGCATACCCCGTCAGCTCGGTGACGCGGCGAAGGCGGTAGCGGACCGTGTTCGGGTGGACGAACAGCATGCGGGCCGTGGCTTCCAGCGACGAGCCCTGTTCCAGGTAGGTGGTGAGCGTGTCGACCAGGGCCGCACCCCCGGCCAGGAGCGGTTCGTATACGTCGGTCACCAGCAGGGAGCGGGCATCGGCGTCGCCGTTCATGGCTCGTTCCGGCAGCAGTTCGTCGGCGCTGACCGGGCGGGGGGCGTCGGGCCAGGCCACTGCGGCGCTGAGGCCGGCCAGGGCGGCGCGGGCGGACGCGGTGGCCGAACGCAGGTCAGGGACGACCGGCCCCACGACCAGGGGCCGGCCCGAAGCGGCCGGCGAAGCGTTCGGCGGCGGCGACTGGATCGTCGGTGCCGCCGAGCACGACCACCAGCCGGCTGCCCTGGACGCCGGCCAGTACGTCGAGCCGGGCCCGTTTGGCGTCGGTGCGGAGGTCGTCGATGAGGTCGGCCGTCTCTTCGCCGTCGATCTGGCCCGCAATCACCGCCACCGGGGAGGACGTCCAGTTCAGGGCGGACGCCCATGAGTTCAGCGACTCCTCGGTCTCGCCGCGGGCCAGCGAGCCCACGACCAGGGCTTCGAGGCGAGCGTCCCAGGCGCCGCGGGCCTCGGCGGTGCGGGCGTAGACCTGGGCCGCGCCGAACGCGACCTCGCGGGTGTAGCGGAGCACGGCCTCGCGCAACTCGGCCTCGCCGCCGGGAGCGGCCAGCTCGTCGACCTGGGATTCGACCACGTCGATGATGACCCGCACCATCTCCACGGCCTGCTGCAGGCTGACCGCGCGGGCCAGCTCGCGCGGGGCCGTGCCGAACACCTCGCCCGCCACGGCCGGACGGCTTCGCTCCGGGTGCCGCACCCAGTCCACGAACGCGGCGATCCCGGCCTGGGCGACCAGACCCAGCCAGGACCGGTTCTCGGCCGACATGGCCCGGAACCACGGGAGCCGCTTGTCCATCGACGCGATGGCCGCGGTACCCAGGCTGCTGGTGGACTGCTCGATACGGGCCGCGGTTTCCTCGGCCACCCGGCTGGTCCCAGGTGTCCCGGAAGCCCCGCCCGACCCGGATGACCCTCCGCGACGACGGGTCCCGGGAAGCCGGTGAGTCCGTCCTCTCCCGCGAGTCTCACCGGACCCGGACCGGGACCCTGAGTCAAGCGGAGTTTCAGCCATTGCGGAGGGCTCGGTGATGTCAGAGGCGCCCTCGGTGGCCGGAGTCGGGGCCTGGGGCTGGAGCTTGGGCTTGGGCTGGGGCTTCGTGGGGACTCTGGGGCGGAAGAGGTCGGGGAGTTTTCTGAGTCCGATGACGACCCAGGGTCGTTCCCAGAAGCCTCGGTGTCCCCAGCGGTCCCAGTTCCCCCAGCGGCCCCAGTTCGTCTAACAGCCCCAGTTTCCCGATCAGCCCCAGTTCTCCCAACCGCCCCAATGCCTCCCAACCCCGGAAGCCCCGGCGGCCCCGGAAGCCCCGGCGGCCCCGGAAGCCCCGGCGGCCCCGGAAGCCTCAGCGGCTCCGGAAGCCCCAGTTCCACCAACGGCCATGGTGTCCTCTAGAGCCTCAACCACCCCAGCAGTCGCAGCAGCCTCGTTAGCATCGTCTGGCCCGGCATTCTCGCCAGTCTCAGACGCCTCAATCGGCGTCTCGGGCGTCGCCTTTTCCGGGTCGGACGGCCGCTTGCTGCCCCTACGCAGCCGCCGCGGGGAGCCGGTCTGCTCGCTGGTGGCCATGCAACCTAGAGTGTCACGTCTATGGAAACTGAGATCATCGAGGTCCGCACCGGTAGCCGCGAGGGCGTGTTCGACATCACCGGCGAGTGCGAGCGCTTCGTGGCGGGTGCGGCCGGATCGAGCAACAGCGACAGCGACAGCGACAGCGACAGCGGCGACGGGCTGCTGAACGTGTTCGTGCCGCATGCGACGGCCGGTCTCGCGATCATGGAGCTGGGCTCGGGCAGCGATCCCGACCTGCTCGCGGTGCTGGCCGACATCCTGCCCGCCGACGATCGCTGGCGGCACGCGCACGGGTCGCGCGGCCACGGCCGGTCGCACGTGATGCCGGCTTTCCTTCCCCCTTACGCCACGATTCCGGTGGTGGGCGGACGGCTGGCCCTGGGCACCTGGCAGTCGGTGGCCCTGGTCGACCTGAACGTGGACAACCCTGTCCGCCAGGTTCGGCTCTCTTTTTTGATCTAAGGCTGCAGCGATGACTCCCGGCCCGATTCGGCGTCCCTACTAAGACGACACCCAAGACGACGCCGCAAGGCCCGGAGACCGCAACGCCAGGAGGCGGCACGGCCAACGGGCCGGGAGGAGCAGCATGAGCGCCAAGCTGACCGACAAGGGCAAACAGCGTCTGCACGAAATCGCCGAGCAGAACGTCGGTGATGGGCGCGACCCGGCCCGTTATCAGGTTCCCGGCCTGGTCGCCCTGGCCGCCTGCGGCGACGACGTGCACGTGGAAGCCCAGGGCAGTATGGCCGTCGGCGGGGCCCCGGTCGCCCGCGACAGCATCTTCCGCATCTCCTCCGACACCAAGCTGATCACCGCCGCCGCGGTGCTGGCCCTGATCGCGGAAGGCCGGCTGGACCTGGACGAGCCGGTCGACCGCCTGCTCCCGGAACTGGCCGACCGCCAGGTGCTGCGGCGGGTGGACGGCCCGCTGGACGACACCGTGCCCGCGGACCGGGCCATCACCCCGCGCGACCTGCTCACGTTCACGTTCGGGGTGGGCATGATGTTCGAGATGTTCGCCGCCGCCCAGCCGTGGCCGGTGGTGGCGGCGGCCGACGAGTTGCACCTGGCCACGTTCGGGCCGCCCGACCGCGGCGTTCAGCCGGACCCGGACACCTGGATGGCCGGGCTGGGCTCGCTGCCCCTGCTGGCTCAGCCGGGTGAGCGCTGGCTCTACAACACCAGCGCCTCGGTGCTCGGTGTGCTGGCGGCCCGGGCGGCGGGGCAGCCGTTCGGTGACGTGCTGCGGACCCGGGTGCTCGAGCCGCTGGGCATGACCAGCACGGGCCTGTGGACCGAGCAGACCGGGCGGCTGGTGACGGCCTACCGGCCGGGTGAGAACGGGCTGGTGGCCTGGGACGAGCCCGACGGCCTCTGGAGCCGGCCGCCGGCGTTCGGGGACGGCGCCGCCGACCTGGTATCGACCGTCGATGATCTGCTGGCCTTCTCCCGGATGCTGCTGCGCGGCGGCCAGACTGACCGCGGTGACGCCGTGCTGCCCGCCAGCCTGGTGCGGGAGATGACCGCCGGCCAGCTCACCGCGGGCCAGAAGGCGGCGGGCGGTTTCGGGCCGGAGTTCTTCGCCGACAAGTCCTGGGGCTTTGGCCTGGCCGTGCAGGACGACGGCTCCTATGGCTGGGCCGGCGGGTTCGGCTCGACCTGGCTGATCGACCCGAACCACGACCTGACCGTCATCGTGCTGACCCAGCGCATGTTCGCCGGGCCCACCCCGGAGCCGTTGCACACCGACTTCCAGGCGGCGGCCTACCAGGCGCTGGCCCAGTAGGACGGCTCAGCGGATCCCGTCCCAGCAGGCCCGCTCGCGGCCGGCCGGATCGTCGGCCGGCGTGACCACGTCGGTGAGCAGGCCGGTGGTGCGGGTGGCCGGGTCGTACGGGGCCCAGCCCGGGTCGCCGTTGGTGATGAAGTCGACCCAGACCCGGTGCACCTGATCGGCCGCGGCCTGGCTGGGCGCGGGCCCGAGCCGCGGCTCCAGCTCGGCCAGGCCGATGGTGTCGAACACGAACGGGATCTCCACCCCGTGGCAGGCACCAAGATCGTGGTTGCTGGCCGGCTCCGGGCCGTCGAAGCGGTACATCCACGTCGCGGGCCCGGCCCCGGCCGCTGCCCCGGACGCGGCCCGGGCCTCGGCCACCCGGATCGCCGGAACCCGGAAGAACCAGTCGCTGATCACCGCGGCCAGCAGGTCGCCCGGCCGGGCGCCGGGCATCGAGTCCTGGTAGACCCGGAGGCCGCGCTCGGTCAGCTGGTAGGCGGCCGCGACCGCCTCCAGCATGCCGTCGTCGATGACCCCGATCGTCTGCGCGGCGACCAGGAACAGCCGGGCCTCCTCCCGGTTTGAGCCGATCAGCAGCGGCACGTCCCGGCCCTGGCCGGCCGCGATCGAGGTCAGCGGGGCGGCCGGCAGCACGGCGCCGTCCACGGTCGGCGCGAACGGCAGCAGGCTCAGGGTCAGCTGCCCCCAGCGGGCCGGGTCGGGGGTCGTCTGCACCTCGACCACCAGGTCCGAGGCGGCCCGCACCAGCTTGTCCAGCGGCACGGCCTTGATCGCGTCCCGCTCGGCCGGTACCCCGAGCGCGGCGGCCAGGTAGCCGGCCACCATCGTGCCCTCGTCCGGGGTGAGCGTGTGCGCGCCCGCGCCGCTCTCGGCGATGGCCTGCGCGAACAGGCCCTCCGAGCGCGGCATCGACAGCAGCGTGGTCACGCTCATGGCCCCGGCCGACTCACCGGCCACCGTGACCCGGGCCGGGTCGCCGCCGAACGCCGCGATGTTGTCCTGCACCCAGCGCAACGCGGCCAGCTGGTCCTGCAACCCCAGGTTGGCGGCGGTCTCACCCGCCTCGCCTTCGCCGGTGTACAGGAAGCCCTCGGCGGCCAGGCGGTAGTTGATGGTCACGCACACGACGCCGTCGCGGGCGAACGCGCTGCCGTCGTACTCGGCGACCGACCCCGAGCCGTTCATGAACGACCCGCCGTGGATCCACACCAGCACCGGCAGGCCGGCCGCCCCACCGGTCGCCCCACCGGCCAGAGCCGCCTCCGGCGTCCACACGTTCAGGTTCAGGCAGTCCTCGCCCGCGATCACCACCTCGGGGAACAGCGGCTGGTACTGCGGTGGGTAGTCGCCCTTGGGCACCGTCGGCCCGTACGCGCTGGCGTCCCGCTCGCCGCTCCAGGGGGTCACCGGCTGCGGCGGGCGCATCCGGTCCGGGCCGAACGGCGGCGCCGCGTACGGCACCCCCAGGAACGCGGCCACACCGTTCCCGGCCGTGCCGTCGACGGCCGTGCCGCGCACCGCACCGTCACCGAGCTGGACCACCGGATGCCTCGTCGCATCGTTCATGGCCTCATCATGCCCAAAGGGCCGGGTTTCGCCTAGTCAGCGAAGCCCGGCCCGACGGGTGGAAGCGGCTAGCCGCGCACCTCCGGCTGGTTCTCCGTCTCCGGGCGCCCCGGGACGTTGGCCTGGACCGTGGCCTGCGGGTCCTGCAAGGCCTCGCTGACCGGCAGGTCCAGCCGGTACTTCTCGATGGCCTGGCCCAGCACCTCGGGCTTGACCTCGCCGCTCTTGGCCAGCTGGCTGAGCACGGCGACCGTGACCGACTCCGCGTCCACGTGGAAGAAGCGGCGGGCCGCGGCCCGGGTGTCGGAGAAGCCGTAACCATCCGTGCCGAGCGAGGTGTACGAGGCCGGCACCCAGCGGGCGATCTGGTCCGGGACGGCCCGGATCCAGTCGCTGACCGCGACGACCGGGCCCGGCCGGCCGTCCAGCGCCTGGGTCACGTACGGGACCCGGTGGTCCGCGTCCGGGTGCAGCAGGTTCCACTCGTCGGCCGCCATCGCGTCCCGGCGCAGCTCGGTCCACGAGGTCGCCGACCACACCGACGCCGACACGCCCCAGTCGTCGGCCAGCAGCTGCTGAGCCTGGAGCGCGGCCCGCACGGCCACGCCCGAGGCCAGGATCTGGGCGTTGGGGTGGTCGCCGTCATTCTGACTGGGCGCGTACTCGTACAGCCCGCGCAGGATGCCCCGCTCCAGCGCGGCCTGGCCGCCTGGGTAGTTGGCCGGCTCGGCCGGCTGCGGGTACGGCTCGTTGTAGATGGTCAGGTAGTAGAAGATGTTCTCGCCCTCGGGGTGATCCGGGGTCGAGGTGTACATCCGCCGCAGCGCGTCCTTGACCACGTAGGCGATCTCGAACGCCCAGGCCGGGTCGTAGGACAGGCAGGCCTCGCTGACCGAGGCCAGCAGGACGGTGTGGCCGTCGTTGTGCTGCAGGCCCTCACCGGTCAGCGTGGTCCGCCCGGCGGTGGCGCCGAGCAGGAACCCGCGGCCGAGCTGGTCGCCCAGCGCCCACATCTGGTCGCCGGTCCGCTGCCAGCCGAACATCGAATAGAAGATGTAGATCGGGATCATGTGCGTGCTGTGGGTGGCGTAGGAGGTGCCGGCCGCGATCATCGAGCCCATCGCGCCGTCCTCGTTGATCCCCTCGTGCAGGATCTGGCCCTTCTCGGACTCCTTGTAGGACAGCAGCAGGTTGCGGTCCACGGCCTCGTAGGTCTGCCCGTGCGGCGAGTAGATCTTGGCCGACGGGAACAGCGAGTCCATGCCGAACGTGCGGGCCTCGTCCGGGATGATCGGCACGAACCGGGCGCCGATCTCCTTGTCCTTCATCAGCTCCTTGAGGAGCCGGACGAAGGCCATGGTGGTGGCGATCGGCTGCTTGCCGGAGCCCTTCTTGAGCTCGTCGTAGGTCTTGTCCGGTACCGGCGGCAGCGGCTTGGCCCGTACGACGCGCTTGGGCAGCTCACCGCCCAGGGCGGCCCGCCGCTCCTTCATGTACTGGATCTCGTCGGAGTCCTCGCCCGGGTGGTAGTAGGGCGGCAGGTCCGCTTCCAGCGCCTTGTCCGAGATCGGCAGGTACAGCCGGTCGCGGAACTCCTTCAGCTCGGCGTGGGTGAGCTTCTTCATCTGGTGGGTGGCGTTGCGGGCCTCGAAGTCCGGCCCCAGCGTCCAGCCCTTGATGGTGTGGGTGAGGATCACGGTCGGCTGGCCGACGTGCTCGCGCGCGGACTTGAACGCCGCGTAGACCTTGCGGTAGTCGTGCCCGCCGCGGGACAGGTTGCGCAGGTCGTCGTCGGACAGGTGCTCGACCATCTTCCGCAGCCGGGGGTCGCCGCCGAAGAAGTTGTCCCTGATGTACCCGCCGGACTCCACCGAATAGGTCTGGAACTGCCCGTCCGGGGTGCTGTTCATCTTGTTGACCAGGACGCCGTCGGTGTCCTGGGCCAGCAGCGGGTCCCAGTCGCGGCCCCAGATGACCTTGATCACGTTCCAGCCGGCGCCGCGGAAGTA
The DNA here is from genome assembly GCA_963828445.1 of uncultured Actinomycetes bacterium. Classification (GTDB taxonomy): domain Bacteria; phylum Actinomycetota; class Actinomycetes; order Streptosporangiales; family Streptosporangiaceae; genus Bog-532. The sequence goes on along the minus strand of CAWHFP010000001.1, from coordinate 676,072 downwards.
CGCTTCCAGCTCCTGGATGATCTTGCCATTGCCGCGAACGGGACCGTCCAGCCGCTGCAGGTTGCAATTGATAACGAAGGTCAGGTTGTCGAGTTCCTCGCGAGCCGCGAGCCCGATCGCCCCGAGGGCCTCGGGCTCGTCCATCTCGCCGTCGCCGAGGAACGCCCAGACGTGCGAGCGGCTGGTGTCGTGCAGCTCCCGCGCCAGCAGGTACCGGTTGAACCGGGCCTGGTAGATGGCGTTGAGCGGGCCGAGGCCCATGGAGACGGTGGGGAACTCCCAGAAGCCGGGCATCAGCCGCGGGTGCGGGTACGACGGCAGGCCGCCGCCCGGGTGGGACAGTTCCTGGCGGAACCCGTCCAGGCGCTGCTCGCTCAGCCGGCCCTCGAGGAACGCCCGGGCGTAGATGCCGGGGGCCGCGTGCCCCTGGAAGAAGACCTGGTCGCCGGATTCGCCGTGGTCCTTGCCGTGGAAGAAGTGGTTGAAGCCCACCTCGTACAGGCTGGCCGCGGACGCGTAGGTGGCGATGTGGCCGCCCACGCCCAGGCCCGGCCGGTTCGCGCGGGAGACCATGACCGCCGCGTTCCACCGGATGTAGGCCCGGATGCGGCGTTCGACGTACTCATCGCCGGGGAACCACGGCTCGCGCTCCGGCGGGATGGTGTTGATGAAATCGGTGCTGCGCAGTCCCGGCACGCCGACCTGCTGCTCGCGCGCCCGCTCCAGCAGCCGGAGCATGAGGTACCGGGCACGGCCGCGACCGCGGGTCCCCACGACCGTGTCGAACGAATCGACCCATTCCTTGGTCTCGTCCGGATCGATGTCGGGCAGCTGGGTGGGAAGCCCGTCATTGATGATCGAGAAGCGCTGGCGTCCGGAAGCCACGGGGTAGCCTCGCCTTCCGCTAGTTCAGGGCGGCTGTCCGCCGCATGTTTTTCGATGATGTCCAGACCAATCGTCCTGCGTTTGGCCGGGAAATGCATCTCTACTACACGGTAACCGCGCGCGTGTGCGGGTGGTCCCGGGGCAGGTGCGGACAGGCCGGATGGAGGCGGGCGGATGGGACAGCGGGCCAAAATCAGCCAGGAGTTTTACCGGGTAGCGGCGATTGGCACTTGCGCACAAGGGCCCGGGCGTGTGAACTGTCCCAACAAGTAGTGCTGACGCGGTCATCGCCCCGGCACGGGACCACGGTAAGGAGCCGGGGTTCACGGGCCGGACAACAGGGTGTGATGACGCGGGGAGGGTGCAGGAGGACGTCAGTGAGCGCGACCGCGGGCCAGGCCCAGGATCAACGCGGCCAGGCCGAACGGCTCGGTATCAAGCCGGGCCAGGTGGTGCAGGAGATCGGCTATGACGACGATTGCGACGATGATTTGCGCGACGCGATCGGCGACGTGGACGGCGTGGAGCTAGTCGGCGAGGACTACGACGACGTGGTCGACGTGGTCATGCTGTGGTGGCGGGATGAGGACGGAGACCTCGTGGACGCCTTGGTCGACGCCCTGACACCGCTCACCGACGGGGGGTATATCTGGCTGCTGACGCCGAAGGCGGGCCGGGACGGGCATGTCGAGCCGAGTGACATCGGCGAGGCGGCGCCCACCGCGGGCCTGTCCCAGACGTCGAGTATCAGCGCCGCCCGTGACTGGTCCGGATCGCGACTGGTGGCTCCGCGCGCCCGCCGCTAGGAGTTCACAGTCTCCCGGTAGTGGCAGACTTGGCCCCGTACGCAGTATTGGCTGCGGCGCGGTGAAGTACCCACTAGGGAGAGGACCTCAGGCATGGCGGTGGAGATCGGCGAGCAGGCCCCCGACTTCGAGCTGACCGACCAGCATGGCACTCCGGTCAAGCTGTCGGATTTCCGCGGCTCGAAGAACGTCGTCGTGGTCTTCTACCCACTGGCGTTCAGCGGTGTGTGCAGCGGCGAGCTGTGCGCGATCCGCGACGAGTTCCCGGAGATCACCCGGGACGACGTGGAGATGCTGACCGTGTCGGTGGACTCGATGTTCACCCACCGGGCCTGGGCCGACGCCGAAGGTTTCAATTTCGAATTGCTGTCGGATTTCTGGCCGCACGGCGATGTGGCCAGGTCCTATGGTGTCTTCGACGATGACCGGGGCCTGGCCGTTCGGGGCACGTTCATCATCGACAAGGCCGGCGTCGTGCGGTGGAAGGTCGTGAACCCGATCCCGCAGGCGCGCGACATCAGCGAGTACCAGAAGGCACTGTCTGGGCTCGATTGAACTGGGTGCACGGCACGATTGGAGTACGGCGGGGATGCCCTGCTATCACTGCGGCACGCGGCAGGTCGACCCGGACCAGGGGCTCAGCCCCTGGGGGCGGGGCCTGCTGCACGACCACCAGATCCTGATCTGCCCCGCCTGCCAGGGGCAGCGCGACTGGACGGCCGACCTGGACCGCTGCGGCCGATGCGGCAGCGCCCACCTGGTCCGCCGCCTCGATGAAGTCGAATGCCGGGACTGCGGGCTCATCCGCCTGACCGGCACCATCCCGCAGGCCCGTGCCGCCAGCGACCCGCCCGGTGCTCTGTCCCCGGACCCCGAGCTGGCCGCCGAGGTCGAACGCGCCCTGGCCAAGGTCCTCGGCAAGACCGCCAAGGTCATCGCCGCCCCCTGAGCCAGCCCGTGAGCCAGCCCTGGGCCCAGTCCGGGCCCCGGCCTGACTAGGCTGGGCGCTGTGGAAGTCGACATCATCGTCGAGGTCCCGCAGGGATCCCGGAACAAGTATGAGTACGACCCGGCTATCGACGCGATCCGGCTGGACCGGATGCTGTTCACCTCGACCCGGTATCCGCATGACTATGGCTTCATCCCCGGCACGCTGGCCGAGGACAGTGACCCGCTCGACGCCATGGTCATCCTGGAAGAGCCCACGTTTCCCGGCTGCCTGATCTCGGTCCGGCCCATCGGCGTGTTCTGGATGACCGACGAGAAGGGGCCGGACGCCAAGATCCTCACCGTGCCCGCGACCGACCCGCGTTATGCGGGCTTCCAGGACCTCGGCGACGTGCCCGAGCACGTGACCGCGGAGATCGGGCACTTCTTCCACGTCTACAAGGAGCTTGAGCGGGACAAGGGCACGGACGTGCGTGGCTGGCAGGACCGCGCGGCGGCCGAGAAGATCATCGAGGAATCGCTGGCCCGCTTCGCCGAGACCAGCGGCACCGAGGAAGGCGCCGTCAGCTAGCGCCCGACCCGAGGGCTCAGCCGGCCGCCTGCTCGCGAGCCCGCCGGAACCGCTCGATCAGGCCCGTGGCCAGGCCGATCAGGTGCGACGGCGTGATCGGCTTGGTGATGTAGCCGTCGGCGGCATTCAGCTTCTCGGCGGTGGCGCCGAGAACCGGGTACGCGGTCAGCATGGCCACCGGCAGGCCGGGCTCGACCTCACGAATGGCCTCCAGCAGGCCCAGCGCATCCACCACCCCGTTGTCGGGCAGCTCGAAGTCCACCAGCACCAGGTCCCACGGCTCGTTCCCGAGCAGGGCCAGGGCCACGGTCGGCTCGGTGACCGTGGCGACCTCGAACGATTCCCAGTTGCCCAGCACGAACTCCACGTAGCGCGAGACCGCGAGGTCACGCTCGACAACGAGGATCCTGCCGGGGCCGAAGCTGCTCATGTTGTCCATGTGCCGAGCTTCGAGTCCGTCCGTAGCAGCCCAGGGTGCCGCGCGGTTGCGGCCAGGTTGCAGCCCGGGCCGCCCGGTATCAGCGGTGGCGGCGAGCCGGCTACGACGAGCTGACCAGCGGCTGCGTGACCGGGATGGGTGCCGAATTCTGGGCGTCGACCAGCACCCGGTTCCCCAGCGGCGCGGGCAGCGTCACCGGTAGCGAGACCGGGGTCGGTATCCCGCCCGCCGAGCAGGCGGGGCCGTGGTCGTGCTGCTGGACGATCACGTCCATCGCCACCGCATGGGCCGAGCTCTGCTGCCGTACCGAGTAGCTGACCTGGCAGGGTCCGGTGCCTGCCTGCTCCCCATACACAGTCAGAGTGAGCGCCCGTCCCGACCGGCCGGCCTGAGCCGCGGTGGTCCGGGTTGAGACCGGCTTGAGCCCGGACGGCCAAAACCGTTGGGTCGTGGCCACCGCCAGTACGTCGGCCGGGCTGGTGACGCCGCGCAAGGTGAACTGCCAGGCGGGCAACGCCTGCCGTCCCCGGTCGGTGGCGAAGATCCCGGTGGTGAGCTTGACCCGGGTGACCGTCACCGTGGTGGACGGCGCTGGGCTGGCCGCGCCGCCGGTGAGCACCTGGGCCGCCCGGCTCGCGCTGATCAGCGAGTAGCCGCTCAGCCGGCCGGGGCTCGCGGGCAGCGACCGGGGCAGGGTGATCGCCCCGGAGTTGAAGGCATCCTGGACCGCGGTGCTGGGGAACTTGGCCGGCCCGGAAACCTGTTCGTCGGGATCGACGACCACCGGCCGGACCTGGGCTCCGGCCGGAAACGAAGCCCAGTGCGCCAGCGCCGCCGCCAGCCGCGTCCCCGGCGACGGTGAACGGCCCGGCGACCCCGGCGACGTGCACCCGGCCAGCAGGACCAGCGCCAGCCCGAAGGCCAGTGTCACGGCGGCGGTCAGCCGGGCGGGGCCGGACCGGCCGCGGACAAGGCGAGGTCCCGGCATACCGGCCATTGTGGCGCAGATCAGGATTCGCTGGCGGGGGAGTGGCCACTGTGGGCGGGCGCGTGGTGGTCGCCGTGGTCATGCTCGGCGTCGGCCGGCCCGTTCATCATCCGCAGCATGGGCACCCCGCCGCTGCGCACGAAGCGGACCAGCAGCGCCGCCGCCAGCAGCCCGAACGCAATGTTCAGCCAGGTGGTGTAGTTCCACGACACGCCCTGGTCCGGGATGGTGGCGCTGGCCCGGCCGGGGATCAGGCCCAGACCGCCGAACAGCAACTCGACCACGTACCCGGCGATGACCATGGTGACGTAGAAGCAGCCGGCCAGGAAGGCGGCCATCTTGAGCCCGTAGTACTTCCGGTAGATGTTCAGGATCGGCAGGATGAGCAGGTCGGCGAAGATGAACGCGACCACGCCGCCGAAGCTGATCCCGCCCTTCCACAGAACCACCGCCAGCGGCACGTTGCCGATCGAGCACACGAACGACACGACGGCCACCACCGGGCCGATGAGCGGCCCCCAGATCTTCGCGGCCAGCGGGTCCCCGGCGATGAAGAACGCCCGCCAGAAGCGGTCCGGCACCCAGGCCGCGATCGCGCCCGCGGCCAGCAGGCCGATGACCAGGTCACGCAGGATCGCGGCCCACTCCATCACGAACACGTGGGCCACCGCGGTGAACCCGCCGGGCGACAGCAGCCGCCGCCAGAACGAGCCGTCGCCCTGGACCGACATGTCCATGGCCGCGTGACCCTCCATCGACCCGGCCAGCCCGCGGTCAGCCTGCTCGCGGGCGCCCCGCAGCAGCTTCTCGCGCAGGAACAGCCGGAACGCCACCGCCAGCACCACGATCATGATCGGGCCGCCGATGAACTCGGCCAGCGTGAACTGCCAGCCCATCAGCAGGGCCAGGATCACCCCCAGCTCGATGACCAGGTTGGTCGAGGCGATCTCGAAGGCCATGGCCGCGGTGAAGCTGGCCCCCTTGCGGAACAGCGACCGGGCCAGCGCCACCGCCGCGTACGAGCAGGACGATGAGGCCGCGCCCAGCCCGGTGGCTATGGCCAGCGTCCGCGGCCGGTCGTCACCCAGCAGCCGGACGATCGTGGACCGCCGGACCACGGCCTGGATGACGGCCGACAGGGCGAACCCGAGGACCAGCGCCCAGGCGATCTCCCAGGTCATTGAGCCCGCGATCGACAGGGCGTGAATGATCGCGTGCATGCTGCCTGCCTTCCCCTCTAAGTCCCGCTGAACCCGGTTCAAATACCCCTAGGGGGTATCGTATCGGTGGCGTCAAGCAAGGCGTCGAGCACCACCCGGACCGCGGGCTGACGGTCGCCCCCGCGGCGGCTGACGGTGAAGATCCGCCGGGTGACCGGTTCGGCGGGGGCCAGCAGCCGGACCCTGGCCGGAAGCGGGCCAGCGGCCAGCTGGGGGACCAGGGTCACCCCGGCTCCGGCCGCGACCAGGCTGAGCAGGACGTGGAAGTCGGTGGCCCGGGCGACCACCTGGGGCACGAACCCGGCCCGGGCGCAGGCGCGCTGGATCATCTCGGCGCAGGCGGTCCCCAGCCGCGGGGCCAGGAACGCCTGCTTGCCCAGCGAGGCGAGCTGGACCGGCCGGTCGTCCGGGCTGGGAAAGTCATCCGGGACGGCCAGCAGGACCGGGTCGGTCAGCAGGTTACGGCGTTCGAACAGCGGGTCCAGGGGCCGGGGAAAGATGTCGTATTCGTGGGCCACGGCCACGTCGGCCTGGCCGCGCAGCACCGCGGGCAGCGATTCCTCGGGCTCCATTTCTTCCAGGCCGAGCTGGACGTGCGGCGCCGACCGGGCCAGCGCCGCCCAGGCCGCCGCGACCACGGTGGCGGCCGCCGACGGGAACGCGGCCAGCGCGACCCGGCCGGTCACCTGGTCGCGCAGCGTGGCCAGGTCGGCCTCGGCCGCGTCCAGCTGGGTCAGCAGCGCGTCGGTGTGCGCGACCAGCAGGGTGGCCGCCGGGGTCAGCGCGATGCCGCGGCCCGCCCGCTCGGTCAGGGGCAGGCCGACCTCCCGCTCCAGCGCGGCCAGCTGCTGGGACACCGCGGGCGCCGAGTATCCGAGGGCCGACGCGGCCGCGGTCACCGAGCCGTAGGCACTCACCGCATGCAGCACCCGGAGCCGTCGCATATCCAGCATGAAGCACAACTTATCATTCGATAAAATTCTTTAACTGGACGTGACAAGTCAGGCCAGGCAGCCTGAAGGCATGGACTCCTCTGATTTGATCGAAGGTCGGTCGGTGCCTGTCCCGGACAGACGCGGGCCACGTTCGGTCAGCCCGGTTCCCCCCGGCTCACGGTCAGCGGTCCTGGCCGCCGCGGGCACGGTCGTGCTGTGGGCCAGCGCCTTCCCGGCCATCGCGGTGGCCGTGCCGGCGCTGGGACCGGTGGGGCTGTCGGTGGCCCGGCTGGGGGTCGCCTCGGTGGCGCTGGCGCTGGCCGCGCCGTTCCTGCGGGTGCGACGGCCCCAGGGCCGGGACCTGCCACTGATCGCGCTGTGCGGGCTGGCCGGGATGACCGGGTACCAGCTGCTGCTCAACCAGGGGGAGCGGGTCGTGCCCGCGGGCACCGCCAGCCTGCTGGTGGCCACGGCACCGGTCTACGCCAGCCTGCTCGCCGCCTGGTTCCTGGGCGAGCGGGCGACCCGGCGCCGGTGGGCGGGCAGCGCGGTCGCGTTCGCCGGCTCGGCGCTGATCGCGGCCTCGCACGGTCTGGGCTTCGGCGCCGCCGCGCTGGTGGTGCTGGCCGCGGCCGTGCTGCAGGCCGTCTTCCACACGGCCAGCAAGCCGCTGCTGGCCCGCTACACCGGGTTCGAGGTCACCGTGTACGCGATGTGGGCCGGGACCTTGTTCATCGCGCCCTGGACCGGAAGCCTGCTGCACGCGCTGCCGCACGCCGGGGCGGGGGCGATCGGCGCGGCGGTGTTCCTCGGGATCGCGCCCTCGGCGGTGGGCTTTGTGCTCTGGGCTTACGCGCTGCGCCGGATGGACGTGGGCCGGGCCACCACCGCGCTGTACCTGGTGCCCGCGGTGGCCATCATCGTGGCCCTGGTCTGGCTCGGCCAGGTACCCAGCCCGCTGGAATTGCTGGGCGGGGCCATCGCCCTGGCCGGGGTGCTGCTCGCGAACCGGGGCTGACGCTCAGTCCCAGGGCGGCACGATGCTGGTGCGCATCTTGATCACTGCCGGCCGGCACTCTACCGTGTGACTCTGATCACTACTCCAATACGGGAGAGAGCAATGTCCGGAATCGTCGTGGGCATCGATGCGTCGACCCACTCCATGGCCGCCCTCAACTGGGCTATTGCGGGAGGCGGCCGTGAAGCAAGTGCCGCTGACCGTCGTCACCGTTGAGATCGTGGCCGCCAGCGGATGGGGCGGCAGCCAGGTGTACGGCGCCGACTTTGAGCTGCGCGACAAGGCCCAGAAGGCCGCGGAAGAGGCGGTGGCCGCGGCCACCAAGTCGCTGGGCGACGCCGCCCCGCCGTCGGTGACCGTACAGGCGCTGCTCGGCCAGCCCGCCGAGCAGCTGATCGAGGCGGCCAAGGGGGCCGACCAGCTGGTGCTGGCCCGCCGCGGCACCGGCGGCTTCAACCGGCTGATGCTGGGCTCGGTCACCAGCCAGGTCGTGCACCACGCCGACTGCCCGGTGACGGTCATTCCGGACTGAGCTAGGTTCGAGCGCCGCCTGCCAGGCCGGCGGCCTGACCGCCCCGGGCTGGCAGGCGGCGAAAAGTTCTACACGGACATTGACAGCTCCCAAGCGTCAGTAGACACTCAACTCGTCCGCCCCGCGTGTGATCCTGTTCGAATGTGATCATGCTCGGAGGGTTCAGCTGTGTCTGCCCAGCAAGGGAGCCCAGGTGAAACACCTTCTGTCCGCCCCGCGTCCCCGTCGCGCGATCCTGCTGGTCGTTGCCTCCCTGTTCGCGGTGGGGGCCCCGGCGGTTCCCGCCCTGGCCCAGACCGCCGCCCCAGCCTCGTCGGCCACCTCAGCCTCTTCGGGCCTCGCGTGTAACGCGGGTGCCGTCCAGTCCGCGCTGCACCTCCCGGGCGTCACGGTGGCCAGCGTCACCCCGCAGACCAGCGGCAGCTACCCGGTGCCCGGCACCACCAGCACGCTGACCGGCCTCCCGGCCTTCTGCGAGGTCGCGCTGACCCAGGCCGACGGCCATGGCAACACCATCAACATCACCGTCTGGCTGCCCGGCGACTGGAACGGGCGGTTCGAAGGCGTCGGCGGCGGCGGGTACAGCTGCGGCGTCAGCTACCCCGCGCTGGGCAGCGCCATCCAGGCGGGCTACGCCAGTGCCTCCACCGACTGCGGCAACCACCAGCCCGACGGCAGCTTCGCCCTGACCAGCTCGGATCAGCTGAACTGGCCCCTGATCACCGACTTCGCCTCGGTCGGTATCCACGACATGTCGGTCACCGGTAAGGCCGTGACCACGGCCTTCTACGCCAGCAAGCCGCGCTACTCCTACTTCAACGGCTGCTCGACCGGCGGCCGCGAAGGGCTGATGGAAGCCCAGCGCTACCCGGCCGACTACAACGGCATCGTGTCCGGGGCGCCGGCCATCAACTGGACCCGGTTCATCCCGGCCGAGATCTGGCCCGAGCTGGTCATGAAGCAGAGCGGCGACTACCTGCCCACCTGCAAGGAGGACGCGTTCACGGCCGCCGTGGTCAAGGCCTGCGACCCCCGCGACGGGGTGACCGACGGCATCATCAGCGACCCGGCCGGCTGTCACTGGAACCCGGCCACCCTGGTCGGAACGGTGACCCCGTGCGGCACGATCACCGCCACCGACGCCGCCGTGGTGGCCAGGATCTGGCAGGGCCCGGTCAGCACCCGGGGCAGCAAGCTCTGGTACGGCCTGGAACCGGGGGCCAGCTTCGACGGCCTCGCCGCCACCACCACGGTCAACGGGGTCACCGGACCGGCGCCGTTCTCGATCTCGGCCACCTGGCTCGGCACCTGGCTCCAGCAGAACCCGTCCTGGAACTGGCAGACCCTGACCTACGCCCAGTTCGACCGGCTGTTCCAGCAGTCGGTGCGGGAATTCTCCGGGGTCATCGCCACCGACAACCCCAACCTGTCCCAGTTCCAGCGGGACGGCGGCAAGATCCTCATCTGGCACGGCCTGGCCGACCAGCTGATCTTCCCCCAGGGCACGATCAACTACTACCAGCGCGTCCAGCAAGCCATGGGTGGTGCGAAGCCCACTGACTCGTTCGCGCGCCTCTTCCTGGCTCCCGGCGCCCAGCACTGCGCCAGCGCGGCCGGCCCGGCCCCGGCCAACCCCCTGGCCGCCGTGGCCAGCTGGGTCGAGCACGGCCAGGCCCCCACCTCCATCCTGGCCACCGTCACCGACCCCGCCACCGGCGCGGTCACCCTGTCCCGCCCGCTGTGCGCCTACCCCCTGACCGCCCACTACACCGGCCACGGCAGCCCCTCAGTAGCCAGCAACTTCTACTGCGCCCCCGGCCAGCCGTAGCCACCCCCCCGTCCCGTCCCCGGCGTCACCGAAGCCGCCGGGGACGGGTTCAGCTCATACAAGATCTCGGTGCCGGGCGGTTCCGGGCGGCGGGGGAAGCCGAACCGGCCGACCAGGGCGGGGTCGGCGATGGCGACGATGGCGGCGATGCCGCTGGTGGAGACCGTGAGCACGGCCAGGCCGTACGGGTGGTGGCGGCCGTCGGGCCCACGCAGCCATACGGCCGCGGCCGGCTGGCCGTTGGCCCGGGTGGGGGCCATGCGCCAGTCGCCGGGGGAGAGGAGGCCGGCCACGGCGCCCGCCGTGGCCGCGTCGCCCGCGAACCAGATGGCCGAGGGGGGTAGCTCCAGGGTGGCGTCCTGGCGGAGCAGCTCAGCCAGGGCGGCGGCGTCCGAGGTCTCGAACGCCTTCATGTAGCCCGCCAGCAGCCGCCGAGCCTGGGCGCTGGTGGGCTCAACGAGCTGGTCGGCGGCCGGGCTGACCTGCTGGAGCCGGGCCCGGGCCCGCTGCAGCAGGCTCTTGATCGCGGGCACGCTGAGGTCCAGCATGGCCGCCACCTCGGCGGCGGGGAAGGCCAGCACGTCGCGCAGCAGCAGCACGGCCCGCTGCCGCGGCGGCAGGTACTGGAAGCTGGCCACCAGGGCCAGCCGCAGGCTCTCCCGGGTCACCGCCACCGCGGCCGGGTCCGCCGCCGGGTCGTCGGGCCCCGCGGTGACCAGGGCGTCCGGGATCGGCTGCAGCCAGAAGGCCGGGCCCTGGCCGTCGGCGGCGACGTGACTGGACGCGGAGGCGTCGGTGGCCGGGGCGCCCAGGCCGGAGGGCAGCGGGCGCCGGGACCGGGTTTCCAGCGCGGTCAGGCAGGCGTTGCTGGCGATGGTGTACAGCCAGGTCCGCAGGGAGGACCGGCCTTCGAAGCTGGCGTAGCCGCGCCAGGCCCGCAGGTAGGTCTCCTGGACCAGGTCCTCGGCCTCGTCGACCGAGCCGAGCAGCCGGTAGCAGTGGGCCAGCAGTTCGCGGCGGAACGGCTCGGTGCTGCGGGTGAAGTCGGTGTCCGGGCTGGTTCGGGTCATGCTGGTTAAGACCGCGGCACGGCCGCCGAGGAATCGGTGTACCGGGCCCGGAGTTTGCCTTTTTGCAGCTTGCCGGTGGCGGTGCGGGGGAGCGCGGTGACGAAGTCCACCGACCGGGGCACCTTGTAGTGCGCGATGCGCTCGCGCAGGAAGGCCAGCAGCTCGGCCTCCAGGCCGGGGCCGGGCGCCACGCCGGGAGCGGGCTGGACCACGGCCTTGACCGACTCGCCCATCTCGGGGTCGGGGACCCCGATGACCGCGATGTCGAACACCTGGGGGTGCAGGGCCAGCACGTTCTCGATCTCCTGCGGGTAGATGTTCACCCCGCCGGAGATGATGGTGAACGCCCGCCGGTCGGTCAGGAACAGGTAGCCGTCCTCATCCAGGTAGCCGATGTCCCCGGTCGTGGTCCAGGTCGGGTGCTGCGGGTGCTGGGCCTCCCGGGTCTTGGCCGGGTCGTTGTGGTAGGTGAACGGGACCTTGTCGCGTTCGAAGTAGACCAGGCCGATCTGGCCCGGCGGCTGCTCGGTGCCGTCTTCGGTGCAGACGCGCAGGGTGCCCAGGCCGCCCTGGCCGACCGAGCCCGGCTTCTTGAGCCACTGCTCGGAGTCGATGAACGTGACCCCGTTGCCCTCGGTGGCCGCGTAGTACTCGCGCAGGATCGGGCCCCACCAGTCGATCATGGCCCGCTTGACGTCGACCGGGCACGGCGCGGCGGCGTGGATGGCCACCCGGTGACTGGACAGGTCGTGGCCCAGGCGCTGCTCATCGGGCAGCTTGAGCATGCGGATGAACATGGTCGGCACCCACTGGCTGTGGGTGATCCGGAACTCTTCGATGGCCTGCAGCGCCCGCACCGGGTCGAACGACGGCAGCACCACCACCGTCCCGCCCAGGGCCTGCACGAACGCGCCGAACCGCAGCGGGGCCGCGTGGTAGAGCGGGGCGGGCGTCAGGTAGACGGTGTCCCGGTCGAAGCCGTACATCTTCCCGAACACGCTGACCAGCGGGTCGCCCGGCTCTTCCACCCGGCGGTCCTGCAGCGGCAGCTTGATGGCCTTGGGCAGGCCGGTGGTTCCCGAGGAGTACAGCATGTCGGCGCCGACCCGGGTGTCGGCCAGCGGCTCGGGCGAACTGGCGGCCAGCGCCGCCTCGTAGTCCTCGTGCCCCGGGACCGGGCCGCCGAACGCGAGCCGGCTTTCGATCCCCGGGGTCTCGCCCGCCACCGCCAGGGCCTGCTCGGCCTTACTGGCCGACACGACCAGCGCCCTGGCCCCGCAGTCGTTGAGGATGTAGCTGATCTCGGCCTGCTGCAGGTGGTGGTTGACCGCGGTCAGGTACAGGCCGCTGCGCAGCGCGGCCCAGTACACGTCGTAGTAGCGGGCGCTGTTCTCCGACAGCAGGGCCACGTTGTCGCCGCGGCGCAGCCCGCGCTCGAACAGCAGGCGGGCCAGCCGGGCCGACCGGTCTTCCAGTTGCGCGTAGGTCAGGGTTTCGCTGCCGTCGGCCATGATCACGGCGGGCTGCTGCGGCGACGTCGCCGCGTAGGTCCCGGGGTACATGCCAGCCAGCGTTACGGACCCGTGCCCTCGCGTCAATCAGTCGCCCAGTTCAATCGCCCAGCTCAGTCACCCGGCGCGGGCGACCGGCCCGGCCGTGGCCTCCTGCTCCACCGGGGTCTGCAGGGCGCGGAAGACCGTGGCCCGCCGCAGCTCGAAGCCCATGGCCTGGTACAGCCGGATCGCGCCGGTGTTGGTCGCCACCGCGTGCAGGAACGGGGTGTCGCCGCGGGCGCGGATGCTGGCCACCAGCACCCGGACCAGCCGGGAGGCGAACCCGTGCCCGCGCCAGGCGTCGTCGGTGCAGACCGCGCTGATCTCGGTCCACCCGGGTGGCTTGAGCCGTTCCCCGGCCATCGCGACCAGCGCCCCGCCGCGCCGGATGCCGACGTAGCGGCCGAGCTCGACGGTGCGGGGGAGGAACGGGCCGGGTCTGGTGCGTTCGGTGAGGTCGAGCATCTCCGGCACGTCGGCGGTCCCGAGCTCGATCACCTCGGCATCGGCCTCGCGGCCCGCCACCCCGGCGTCGACCAGCTGAACTCCCTCGCCGGCCCAGAGCGGCTGCCAGCCTTCCGGCGGGGCCGCCCGCTCCCCGGCCAGCGCCAGCGTGCCTCCGGGTCCGGCCAGCGCGGCCAGGTCGGCCCAGTCGGCCGGGCCCGGACCGGCGGGCAGGGCGGCGAACGGCACCACCTCGGGCGGATAGCGCAGGGCCCGGCCGTGACGTTCGGCGAAGCTCGCGTGCCCGCCGAGCAGGGACGACCGGACCGGGTTGTCGAGCGGGTGAGCCGCCGCGGTCACGGGGCGACCTCGATGACGACCTTGCCCTGGGCGTGCCCGTCTTCGACCAGGCGCAGCGCCTGCGCGGCCTGGTCGAGCGGGAACGTGCTGGTCACGAACGGGTTCAGCACCCCCTGGACCACCAGCTGGGCCACCGCGTCCAGGACCTCCTGGTTACGGGCCCGGGCCACGGGCGAACCGCCCAGCCGGGCCGTGGTGGCCCGGTCACCCGCGCTGACCAGCTTCGACCGGTCAGTGAGCAGCGGGGCCACCTCTTCCAGGGCCGTCCCGCCGACCTGGTCGTAGATGGCGTCGATGCCCTGCGGGGCCGCGGCCCGGATCCGGTCCGCCACCCCCGGCCCGTACTCGACGTGGGTCACGCCCAGCGACTCCACGAAGGCCTTCTTGTCCGCGCTGGCGGTGCCGATCACGGTCAGCCCGTCGTGCCGGGCGATCTGGGCGGCGGCCACCCCGACCCCGCCGCCGACCCCGGTGATCAGCACGGTGGCGCCCGCGGGCAGGCCTAGTTGCCGGATGCCGTCGTAGGCGGTGGCGGCGGCGACCGGGAGGGTGGCGGCGTCGGTGAACGACAGCGCCTCCGGCTTGTGCGCGGTCACGCTCGCCGGGAGCAGGGCGTACTCCGAGAAGCCCCCGGCATCGGTATTGCCGAACACCGCGTCACCGACTGCGAACCCGGTGACGCCGTCCCCGAGGGCTTCGACCACCCCGGCCGCCTCGCGGCCGAACAGCATCGGGAAATTCTCGGGCGGACTGTCGGCCGTGCGCATGGCCCCGGTCCGGCGTTTCCAGTCGGCCGGGTTCACCCCGGCCGCGTGCACCGCGATCAGCAGCTGGCCCGGTCCCGGTTCCGGCCGCGGCACGTCCGCCAACGACTCGACCTCCGGACCGCCGTGACCGTTGTAGACGTACGCCTTCACGATGCCTCCTTCATGGGGCCTCCTCGCCCGGATCGTCGTCCCGCCCCGATAAAAGGCGATAGCGGTCGCGCTTATGCCCGCCTGGCCCGTTCCCGCCTCCCAATAGCAGTTAATCCCTACCGGAATAATCTAGTTCGCAACTTAGTCTTAGAGGTTGATGGCCATCGAGGGACGGGAGCACGCCCTGAGCACCACCGCACCGACCCAGAACCTGATCGTGTCCGTGGCCCTCGACGGCACCGGCTGGCATCCCGCCGCCTGGCGCGAGCCCCGGGCCCGCCCGGCCGAGCTGCTGACCGGCCGCTACTGGGCCGGCCTGGCCGCCGAAGCCGAACGCGGCCTGCTCGACTTCCTCACCATCGAAGACGCCCTGAGCCTGCAGTCGAGCCGGTTCCGGTCCCCGGACGACCGCACGGACCAGGTGCGCGGGCGGCTGGACTCGGTGCTGATCGCGGCCCGGGTCGCGCCGCTGACCCGGCACGTGGGGCTGGTCCCGACCGTGATCGTGACCCACACCGAGCCGTTCCACGCCTCCAAGGCCATCGCCACCCTGGATTACGTGAGCACCGGCCGGGCCGGGGTCCGGGTCCGGGTGTCGGCCGCCCCGCACGAGGCCGCGCACTTCGGCCGGCGCAGCTTCCCCCAGCTCAGCCTGCGCGACTACGACAACCCGGCCGTGCAGGAGCTGGTCGGCGACCTGTTCGACGAGGCGGCCGACTACGTCGAGGTGATGCGCCGGCTGTGGGACAGCTGGGAGGACGACGCCGAGATCCGCGACGTGGCCACCGGCCGGTTCGTCGACCGCGGCAAGCTGCACTACATCGACTTCGAGGGTGAGCACTTCAGCGTCAAGGGCCCGTCGATCACCCCCCGGCCGCCGCAGGGCCAGCCGGTGGTCAGCGCGCTGGGCCACCGCAGCGTGCCCTACGGCCTGATCGGCCGGTCGGCCGACGTCGGCTACGTCACCCCGCACGACCGGGACCAGGCCACCGCGATCCTGGCCGAGATCCGGGCCGCCCAGGCCGCGGCCGGGCGCGCGGACGAGCCCGTGCCGGTGCTGGCCGACCTGGTGGTGTTCCTCGGCCCCGACGCGGCCGCGGCCCAGGCCCGCCGGGACCGGCTGGACGAGGTGGCCGGTCAGGAGTACACCAGCGACGCCCAGATCTTCGCGGGCACGGCCAGCCAGCTGGCCGACCTGATGCTGGACTGGCGAGGGGCCGGGCTGGCCGGGTTCCGGCTGCGCCCGGCGGTCATCCCCGACGATCTTGAGGCCATCACCCGGGACCTGGTGCCCGAACTGCAGCGGCGCGGGGTGTTCCGCACCGCGTACGAGGCCAGCACGCTGCGCGGCCTGCTCGGCTTCGACCGCCCCGCCAACCGCTACGCCACCGCCGGACCCGCCGCCGGGAGGAACTGATGCCCAAGCAGATCCACCTCGCCGCCCACTTCCCGGGCGTGAACAACACCACGGTCTGGAGCGACCCCCGGTCCGGCAGCCACATCGAGTTCAGCTCGTTCGCCCACCTGGCCCAGACCGCCGAGCGGGCCAAGTTCGACTTCTTGTTCCTGGCCGAGGGGCTGCGCCTGCGCGAGCAGGGCGGCCAGATCTACGACCTGGACGTGGTGGGCCGGCCGGACACGTTCACCGTGCTGGCCGCGCTGGCCGCGGTGACCGACCGGCTGGGCCTGGCCGGCACGATCAACTCCACCTTCAACGAGCCCTACGAGGTGGCCCGGCAGTTCGCCAGCCTGGACCACCTGTCCGGCGGCCGGGCCGCCTGGAACGTGGTCACCTCGTGGGACGCGTTCACCGGCGAGAACTTCCGCCGCGGCGGCTTCCTGCCCCAGGAGGACCGGTACGAGCGGGCCAAGACCTTCATGCGTACGACCTGGGAGCTGTTCGACTCCTGGCGTGGCGACGAGATCGTGGCCGACCAGGAGTCCGGGGTGTTCCTGGCCGAGCCGGACCCGGGCCGGTTCTCCCATCACGACCGCCATTTCGATATCGAAGGCCAGTTCAATGTGCCCCGCAGCCCGCAAGGGCGGCCGGTCATCTTCCAGGCCGGGGACTCCGAAGAGGGCCGCGAGTTCGCCGCCTCCAGTGCCGACGCCATCTTCAGCCGTCACGGCACGCTGGAGGACGGGCAGAAGTTCTACGCCGACGTCAAGGGCCGCCTGGCCAAGTACGGGCGGACCCCGGACCAGCTGAAGATCCTGCCCGCGGCCACGTTCGTGCTCGGCGATACCGACGCCGATGCCCGGGAAATCGCCCGCGAGGTTCGGTACCAGCAGGTCAGCGGGCAGACGGCGATCATGTTCGCCGAGCAGCTGTGGAACCGTGACCTGTCCGGCTACGACCCGGACGGCCCCCTGCCCGGACGTGGACCCGCGGCCCGGGGAGAACACCGTCGCCCGCGGCCGGGCCAGCGTGCGGATGCACCGCGATCCGCTGGCCGTCGCGGCCCAGTGGCGGGCGGTGGCCGCCGAGAAGAACCTGTCCCTGCGCGAGGTGGTCATCGAGGTCACCGGGCGGCAGACGTTCGTCGGCTCGGCCGCGACCATCGCCGACGAGATCAACCACCTGGTCCAGGCCGACGCCAGCGACGGGTTCATCCTGGTCCCGCACATCACGCCGGGCGGGCTGGACGAGTTCGCCGACTCGGTGGTCCCGCTGCTGCAGGAACGCGGGGTGTTCCGCACCGAGTACGAGGGGGCCACCTTGCGGTCGCACCTGGGCCTGGATCCGCTGCCCGAACCCCGGACCGGCGACAAGGCGGTGGCGTCATGAGCCGCACTCCGCTGGCCGTGCTGGACCTGGTGCCGATCAGCACCGGGTCCAACGCCGCCGAGGCGCTGCGCAACAGCATGGACCTGGCCCGGCAGGCCGAACAGCTCGGCTACACCCGGTACTGGTTCGCCGAGCATCACCTCAACCCGGGGGTGGCCGGCACCTCGCCCGCCGTG
Source organism: uncultured Actinomycetes bacterium (assembly GCA_963828445.1). Lineage (GTDB taxonomy): Bacteria > Actinomycetota > Actinomycetes > Streptosporangiales > Streptosporangiaceae > Bog-532. The sequence goes on along the minus strand of CAWHFP010000001.1, from coordinate 658,594 downwards.
GTGCTGGCCCTGACCGCCGGGGCCACCTCCACCATCCGGATCGGCTCGGGCGCCGTGCAGATGGGGCACCGGACCGCGCTGTCCACGGTGGAGGAGTTCGGCCTCATCGACGCCCTGTATCCGGGCCGGCTGGACCTCGGCCTGGGCCGCTCCGGCGGCCGGCCCCCCGGTGGCGCCGGTGGCCAGGCCGCGCCCAGCGAGGCCTACCGGACCGGCAACGGGCTGCTGATCCCCAAGCGGGTGTCCCTGGCTTACCTGTTCAAGTCGCCGCGCTTCGCCATGCAGAAGAAGCTGCTCCAGCTGCCCGAGGCCAAGTCGCAGGACTACACCGAGCAGGTGGGCGACGTGCTGGCCCTGCTGGGCGGCACCTACCGCACCGAAGACGGCGTCGAGGCGCACATCGTCCCCGGCGAGGGCGCCCGCCTCCAGGTGTGGATCCTGGGCAGTAGCGGCGGCGAGAGCGCCCAGGTGGCCGGGGCCAACGGGCTCCGGTTCGCGGCCAACTACCACGTCAGCCCGGCCACCGTGCTGGAGGCGGCCGACGGCTACCGGGCCGCGTTCGTGCCCAGCGACGACCTGGCCCAGCCCTACGTGAGCGTGTCCGCCGACGTGGTGGTGGCCGACACCGAGGCCACCGCCCGCGAGCTGGCGGCCGGCTACGGCGCCTGGGTCCGCAGCATCCGCACCGGCGCGGGCGCGATCCAGTTCCCGACCCCGGCCGAAGCCCGGGACATCCCCTGGACCGACGAGGACCGGGCCCTGGTCACCGACCGGGTCGACACCCAGTTCACCGGCACCGCCAAGCAGGTCGCCGACCAGCTCGAGCAACTCCAGGAAGCCACCGGCGCCGACGAGCTGATCATCACCACCATCACCCACGACCACGCCGACCGGGTCCGCTCCTACCGCCTCCTGGCCGAAGAGTGGTCCCGCCGCTGACCGCCGCTAGGCGCCCCTGGATTCGGCGACCCGGCGCATCCAGTAGCGGAACCAGTCGGCGCCGAACGGCACGTACACGCGTACCGGCACGCCCCGGGCCACCAGGTCGGCGAGCACGTCGGGGCGGACACCGAGCAGGTGTTCCACCGGACGTGGGCCCAGGGCCAGCAGCAATGCCTCGCGCAGCACGCCGTCGTGGGTGGCCAGCGCGAACGGCACGTCGTGCTCGGCCAGCCAGTGCCCGTAGCGCAGGAAGGCCAGGTCGGTGGGTTCCCCGTAGGGCAGGGCCACCTCGGCCGGCTCGACGTAGGCGCCCTTGACCAGCCGGACGTGCACCCCCGCCGCGGCCAGCCGTTCCAGGTCGGACGGGGTGCGATGGTAGTTCGCCTGCGCCGTCGCCCCCAACCGCCCGGCCAGGCCCGCCCCGGCCCGCCCGCGCCCGGCCACGGTCTCGACGCAGGTCAGGATGGCTTCGGCCCGCCCGTGGTCCTCGGCTCCGACCTGCACCCGGCGGCCCTCGGGCAGTGCGCCCGCGATGGCGGCCAGCCGGTCGGCGCACCCGTCCGGGTCGGTGTCCAGGGCCAGGTGGCTCAGGTCCACCGCCAGCCAGGTGCCCAGCGGCAGGTCGCTCAGCTCACCGGCCAGGGCCAGATAACCGGCGGTGACGCGGTCGGCCTCGGCCGGGTCCCGGACCAGCTCGCCGAACAGGTCCAGGCTGGCCGCGACGCCGTCCCCGGCCAGGTCCCGGGCCCGCTGGACCGCGGCCGCCGCGTCGGACCCGGCCACGTAGCGGGACGCCGCCCGCCAGGCCAGCCGCTCCCCGCGGGGGGCGCGGCGCACCGCCCGCTCCAGCCGTTCGCTGGTGGCCAGCCGGAACAAGATCACGCGATCCACCGCCATGATCGCCATCCTGGCCGGCCGGGACCCGACGCGTAAGGGCGGCCTGGAGGACCCCCACCTCAGGCGGCGGCGGCCGGCTCGCTGGGAGCCAGCAGGGGCGAGGAAACCAGGAAGTCGGCGCTGGCCCGGTTGCAGGCCACCGGGACGTTCCACACCACCGCTACCCGCAGCAGGGCCTTGACGTCGGGGTCGTGCGGGTGCGGCGCGAGCGGGTCCCACAGGAAGACCATCAGGTCGACCAGGCCCTCGGCGATCCGGGCGCCGATCTGCTGGTCGCCCCCCAGCGGGCCGCTGAGCAGGCAGGTCACGGACAGGCCGAGCTCGTCGGTCAGCAGGCGGCCGGTGGTGGCGGTGGCGACCAGTTCGTGCCCGGCCAGCGTGGCCCGGTTGTAGGCCGCCCATTCGAGCATGTCCTGTTTGCGGTTGTCGTGGGCGACCAGGGCGATGCGCCGGACGCCAGGCGATGAAGCCGTCACAGGGACTCCCCTCGGTCTGTCGGCAACGTGACGCTCCCAGGCCGGGAGCACCAGCATCCAGGCTGCCTGGTGAAGACCGATGCGTCCAATGAGATTTTTCGACGTTATCAATGACAGAGAATCATGATTCATCCCCAGGGCGGAACCGGGCGGGCACGTTCTCGCTGGTCACAAGGCCCGTCTCCGCCGTCAGCTCGTCGATCACGCCGAACGCGGTGGCGATGCGTTCCGGCCGGTCAATGACGCTCGTCACCGCGGGCACGTGCCGGGCCAGCTGGAGCAGCCGGTCCCCGTGCGGGGCGTGGTCGCCGTGGAAGCCCCAGATACCCAGCTGCGTGGTCGCCCCGGCCAGCCCGGCCGAGCGCAGCCGCCGGACGATGGCCCGGTGGATGGGCTGGCCGTCGGCCCGGGCCGCCTCCGACGTGTACACCGTCAGCTTCTGCCAGCGCGGCGCGCCGTCCCCGGCCGCGGCCCCGGTCGGCGGCGGCCCCAGCAACTGGCCGTCGCGCTTGCAGACGGCCACTTTCTCCACCGTGACCAGCGGCCGGGCCAGCAGCCCGCCCAGTTCCGGCAGCACCCGGGTGATCCGGCTCTCGGCCCCGACCGCGATGACCATCATCGGCACCTCGGCGTTGCGGCTGAAGAACAGCGCCCGCTCCCGGCGGCCGTGCGCGGTCCCGTCCACACCGAGCAGCGCGGTGGCCCCGTCGATGCCGCGCCGGTGCAGCAGGTCGCACACGGCCACGAAGGCCGGCACCCGGTACACCCGCTCCTGCCGCCCCAGGTAGATGGTGACCTTGGCTGCCCCGCCGTTGCCCTCGGCCGCGTGGCCGTCCAGGTCGCCGGTCAGCAGCCGGGCCCGTTCCAGCGTGACCAGCCCCGATCCGGTCAGCCGGACCGCTTCCGGAGCCAGGGCCTCGATCCGGGCCCGCTCGTCGACCGCGATCGCGGTCAGCGGCAGATCCTCGGACAGGCTCAGCGACAGGTCGGTGCGCAGCCGGTGCTTGAGGCCGAACCCCTCGGCCCCGCGCAGCAGGATGCTCGCGGCCACCTCCTGCCGCCCGTACAGGCCGGCCAGCGCGTCGGCCACGAACTGGCCCCTTGCGCCGCCGGCCCGCTGCCGCTCGCCGAAGTAGCTGGTCAGCTTCAGGCCGTCGGTGATCACAGCCGCCCCCCGATCCAGTTGCCGAGCGCGGCCGCGGCCACCCCGAGGACCAGGCTGACCACGACGTTGGCGCTGACCCGGCCCAGTTCGCGGTCTTCGGCCAGCCGTTCGGTCTCGAACATCCAGGTCGAGAACGTGGTGTAGGAGCCGACCGCGGCCGTGCCCGTCAGCAGGGCCTGATCCCGGCCCACGGCCAGCCCGGTCAGGAAACCCAGGATCACCGCCCCGGACAGGTTGATGACCAGCGTGCCGAACGGGAAGTTACGCCCGGACCGGGAGGCCACCCAGCGGTCGACCAGGAACCGCACCACCGACCCGGCCCCGCCGATGACCACCACCGCGGCCCACACCCAGACGCTCATACGCGCACCCGGACCCGGCGGACGATGGCGGTGGCCAGGTAGATGGCGGCGTACCCGGCGACGATGCTGGCCGCCGCGTAGGCCACGGCCAGGCCCCAGGCGTGAGCCTCGATCATCTTCAGGATCTCCACCTGCATGGTGGAGAACGTGGACAGGCCGCCGCACAGCCCGGTGCCCAGCAGCGGGCGCCGGTAACTGGACAGCGGCAGCCGCTCCTGCAGCCGGGTCACGAAGTACCCGAGCAGGAACGCGGCCACGATGTTGACGGTGAACGTCGGCCAGGGCCACGCCGTGGCCGGATGCGGGAACGCCTCGGCCAGCGCGGCCCGCGCCAGCGTCCCCAGCGCCCCGCCCGCGAAGATCGCGGCGATCTCGCGCGCGTCAGACAATGCTCGACTCCCTCCACTTCTCGCTCGCGGAAGAAGCCATCAGCCGCGTGGACGGCGGTTCGGGAGCCAATGCTGCTAGCAGTGCTCCACGTCAGGGCATCATCTGACCGGCCCAGTTTAGTGGCACACCGCGCTGACCGGCGTGACCCTTACAAGATGGGGTTACCGCCGGTCACCGCGATCCGGGCCCCGGAGATGTAGCTGGCCTCGTCCGACGCCAGCAGGACGTAGGCCGGGGCCACCTCGGCGGGCTGGCCGGGCCGGCCCAGCGGCACCTGCTGCCCGAAGGTCTTCACCTGATCGGCGGGCATGGTGGCCGGGATGAGCGGCGTCCAGATCGGCCCCGGCGCCACGCTGTTGGCCCGGATTCCCTTCCCGGCCAGCAGCCCGGCCAGCGCGGCGGACATGTTGGCGATGGCGCCCTTGGTGGCGTCGTAGGCCAGCAGCTGAGGCACCGGGGTATCGGAGTTGACCGACGTCGTCCCGATGATCGACCCGCCTTCCGGCATGTGCGGCACGGCCGCCTTGACCAGGAAGAAGTAGGCGCTGAGGTTGGTGGCCAGGGTGTGGTTCCACTCCTCGTCGGAGATGTCCTCGATCGACTCGTGGGTGGCCTGGAACGCGGCGTTGCTGACCAGCACGTCGATCCGGCCGAACTCCTGCACGGCCCGGTCCACGACCTCGCGGCAGTGCGCCGGGTCGGACAGGTCCCCGTTGACCAGGACAGCCTTGCGGCCCGCCTGCTCGACCCAGTTGGCCGTCTCCTGCGCGTCGTCGTGCTCGTTCAGGTAGCTGATCAGCACGTCCGCGCCCTCGCGGGCGAACGCGATGGCCACGGCCCGGCCGATCCCGCTGTCGGCTCCGGTGATGATCGTCTTCTTGCCTTCGAGCCGGCCGCAGCCGCGGTAGCTCTCCTCGCCGTGGTCGGGCTTCGGGTCCATCGCCCCGGTGCTGCCGGGTACGTCCTGCTGCTGTGGTGGCTGGCTCATGCTGCTCCTCATGGCTTGATTGCGGACCGCCGCCTGCTACCCAGGGGCCGGGCACTCATTCCGGCTCGTATTCACCCTGGTCACCGAAGACACACGGGACGAGAATGCGACCGTGACGATGTGCGAAACCCTGGCGATGGCGGCGGGGAACTGGCCAGACCGCCCGGCTTACTCCGACCGGCCGGGACCGGCCGGCGACTGGTCCACGATCACCTGGCGCGAGGTGCGCGAGCGGGCCCTGGAGCTGGCCGCCGGGTTCGCCGCCCTCGGGCTCCAGCCCGGCGAGCGGGTGGCGCTGATGCTGCCCAACCGGCTGGAGCACGTGCTGGCCGACCTGGGCGCGATGCACGCCGGGGGAGTGCCGGTCACCTTCTATCCCACGCTGTCCGCCGAGCAGGTCGCCTACCAGGCCGCCGACTGTGACGCCCGGATCGCGGTCCTGGACGGCGCCCCCGAGCTGGCCCGCTGGCAGCCGGTGCTGGCCCAGCTGCCAGCGCTGCGTCACGTGATCGTCCGTGATGCGGCCGTCTGCCCGCCCGGAAGGCCGTTCCGTACCTGGGCCGCCTTCACCGCGCTGGGTGCTGAGGAATGGCCGGACCATCAATCAGATATCGAAGGTCGCGTGGCTGGCGTCCGGCGCAGCGATCCGGTCACCCTGCTGTACACCTCGGGGACAACCGGCACCCCCAAGGGCGTGATCATCACCCACGCCAGCGTGGTCGCCGAGCAGGCCGCCATCCAGGCCGTGGGCAACGCCCGCCCGCACACCCGGTGGGTGTCCTACCTGCCGCTAGCCCACATCGCCGAGCGCATGTTCACCCTGTACCTGGCGGCCGACAACGGCTGGCACGTGCACTTCTGCCCGGACGCGGCCACCGGGCTGGTGCCCGCGATCGTGGCCGTCCGGCCCACCGCGTTCTTCGGAGTGCCCCGGGTCTGGGAGAAGATCCAGGCCGGGATCGGGGCCCGGCTGGCCGCCGAGACCGACCCGGACCGCCGCGCCGCCGTGACCGCGGCCATGGACACCGGCCTGCGCTACGTGCGCAGCCGCCAGTACGGCCAGCAGACCCCGGACGACCTGGCCGCGGCGTTCGACCGGGCCGAGGCGACCGTGCTGCGGCCGATCCGCTCCCTGCTCGGCCTGGGCGACGCCGAACTGGTCATGAGCGCGGCCGCGCCGCTGCCGCCCGAGGTGGGCACGTTCTTCGCCGGGCTGGGCCTGCGCATCATGGACGTGTACGGGATGACCGAGACCACCGGCGCGTTCACGGCCAACAACGACGACGAGTTCCGGCTCGGCACCGTGGGCCGCCCGCTGCCCGGCACCGAGCTGCGCCTGGCCGCCGACGGCGAGATCATCACCCGCGGCCCGCTGAACACCCCCGGCTACCTGAACCTGCCCGACCGCACCGCCGAGCTGCTCGACGCCGACGGCTGGCTGCACACCGGCGACATCGGCACCGTCGACGAGGACGGCTTCCTGTCCGTGGTCGACCGCAAGAAGGAGCTGATCATCACCGCCGGCGGTGAGAACGTCCCGCCCGCCATGGTGGAGAACCTGCTGGTCGCACACGCCCTGATCGGCCAGGCCCTGGCCTACGGTGACCGCCGGCCCTACCTGGTCGCCCTGCTCACCCTGGACGCCGAGATGGCCGCCGCCTGGGCCCGGGCCCGGGGACTGCCGCCCGCCGGGCTCACCGAACTGACTGAGCACCCCGCCGTGCTGGCCGAGGTCGGCGCGGCCGTGGCCGCCGCCAACCAGCGCCTGGCCCGCGTCCAGCAGATCAAGGCCTGGCGCCTGCTCCCCACCGAATGGACCGCCGACAGCGAAGAGCTGACCCCCACCCTCAAACTCAAACGGCGCATCATCCACGCCAAGTACGCCGACACCATCGACACCCTCTACACGGCCCGCCAGCCCTGACACAATGAGCCGATGCGCGTGCCTGGACGCCTGAGCCTGCCCCAGCGGATCGTGGTCGTCATCGCCTGGGGACTGATCCTGGGGGTGCTCAGCCTGTACCTCAACAGCCTCGACGCGATCTCGGGCTTCGGCTGGTACGCCTACGCGCCGTTGACCTCCACCCATAATTTCGAGCTGCCGCCCACCGGGTTGCCCGGCTGGGCGCACCTGCTCATCTGGCTGGGACTGATCGTCATCTGGTCACTGGGCTCCCTCTGGGTCCTGCGCCCACACCAGACTGGCCGTGCTCGATGAGACGGCCCGCTACGGGCTCTGACTCCCGGTCCGGAGCGGCCGGACGTCAGCCGGCCGCCGACGCCGCCGTGAAGTGCTCGGCCAGCAGGGCCGCCACCCGGTCCGGGGCTCGTTCGGGCAGCCAGTGCGAGGCGCCGTCCAGTTCCATGAACCGGTACGGCCCGTTGACGTACTGCCCGCACAGTTCCGCGGCGGCGCGGGAGACGAACTGGTCGCGGTTGCCCCAGACGAACACGGTCGGCACCCGGATCGGGCCGGCCGGCTCGCGCAGGCTGAACGGCATGGCCCGGTACCAGTTGAGCGGGCCCCGCAGCCCGGCCGGGTCCCGGGCCCGGCTGGCGTAGCGCTCCGCGCTGACCGGGTCGAGTCCCATCCGGACCAAGGTGTCCCGGAACCCCAGCCCGCCCCGGCGGCTGAGGGCACGCTCGGGCAGGAACGGCAGCTGCCAGGCGGCCATGTACCAGGACCGGACCGCCTGGCTGCTGGAGATCAAGGCCCGCCCGAAGGCCTGCGGATGGGGTACCGACAACGCGGCCAGCGAGGCCACCCGCTCCGGATGACGGCCGGCCACGTACCAGGCCAGGGCGGCCCCCCAGTCGTGCCCGGCCAGGTGGAACCGGTCCGCCCCGGCCGCGTCGGCCAGCGCCAGCACGTCGCCCGCCAGCTCGGAGTTCCGGTACGCCGACCGGGCGGCGGGCCGGGCCCCGGGGGAGTAACCGCGCAGGTCCGGTGCCAGCACCCGGTACCCATCGTCGGCCAGCGCGGCCCCGACCCGATCCCAGCAGCGCCCATCCTGCGGGAACCCGTGCAGGAGGATGACGGCCGGACCCGGCCCGGCCTCACCGGTGTCGGTGACCTGGAAGGTCAGCGCTCCGTTGCTGAAGCGTTCCATGCCGCCATCCTCCCGCTCACGGGGTCACCCTGATACGGGTGGCTCCGCGTGGATCACCGCAGTCCGGTGATCTTCAGGATCTCGCCGGGGTGGGCGGCCGTGGCCGTGCTGCCCCCGTAGTTGGACACGTAGACGGTGCCGTCGGCCGCGGCCGCGACTCCGGTCGGCTGGAACAGACCGGACACCGGCAGCGTGGTGACCGTGTGGCCACCGTGGCTGATCCGGACCAGGGCACCCGGGGTGGTGGGCGGCGACAGCAGCCCGCCGGTGCTGTACTCGGTGGCCAGCAGCCGCCCGTGGCAGTCGAACGCGATGGACGTGACCGCGGTCAGGCCCTTGGCCCAGATCGTCGGCTGGTGGCCGGGGACGACCCGGTAGATGTAGGCCGTGCCCGGGTCCGACGGCACGCCGCGCAGCAGGCCGACGTACAGGGCGCCATCCGGGCCGACCGCGATGGAGGTCGGGACCGACTGGGCCTTCACGGTCACCGGGTTCGGGCCGAGCACCCCGGCTGGAGCCGTCTCAGTGACGGCCGGGAAGCGGGCCAGCAGGTGGATCTTTCCGGACGACGAGACCTGCAGCAGTGAGTTCCCGGCCGCGTCGGCGACCAGGTAGCCGCCATGGTAGGTCACCACGTCGTAGGGGTCGGAGTCGTAGGGGGTCTCACCGGGTACGGTGCCCAGGCTCGACGCCGATTGCGGATGAGCCGCCGCGTAGGCGGCCAGGTCCACGGTCTTGACCCCCCAGTGCGACCGGATCAGCAGCTGGCCGAACAGTTTCCCGGCCGGCTTGGGCAGCGCGTTGACGCCCTTGCTGTTGACCAGGACGTCCTGCATGATGACGGCCGCCTGGCCGTGGCTGAACGTGACCGCGGCCGGCCCGGCCACCTCGCTGCTGTCCGCCTGGATGACCGACGGCAGGCTGACCGAAGCCGCGATGTGTCCGTGCCGGATCAGCGACACGGCACCGGTCTGGCCGACGCAGTAGCTGGTGTTGCCGGCTCCGCCGGTCGACGGGCCGGTGACACAGTTGGACTTCCCGGCCGGCCCCCCGGCCCCGGCCTGCGCCACCCACAGGCCGTCACCGGTGAGGGTCAGGTGCCGTGGGTTGTTCAGCCCGCTGCGCACCACGCTGACCGTCGGATTTGATGATGTGGAGGCGCCGGCGGCGACCGCCGGAATGGCCACCCCCGCCGCTACTGCCCCCGCGAGGGCAACCGCTGCAAAGCGTTGCATCTGTGTTCCTCCCCAGTACGGATCGCGCCGCTTGTGCGACGCGACAGACCAGAAAGGCCGCCACGAGCGGGATCGGGCCGCACCATACTGCCCCCGAGGCAGACGGCCTGACGATCCGCGCCAGTATGACACGGGACGTAAAGATTTACACCCAGCGCCGCGTTACCGGACCAGATCGGAACTGAGCGTGACCACTTGCCCGGTGTCGGCGCTCCGCTGGGCGGCCTCGAGCACCTGCAGCCCGGCCACCGAGTCCCACGGGTCGACCGGCACCGCGCCCTGGCCGCGGACCGCGCTGGCGAACGCGGTGTAGAACGCTGTCCAGTCGCCGCGCTCGCTGGGCCAGGCCCGGGTCGTCGGCCCGGCCTGCAGGCGGCCCCAGCGCTCCGGCGGCACCACCCCCCAGGCGTCACCGGATGCGGCCGGCGAACCGCCCGCCAGCAGATCGTCGGCCTGGTTGTCGAAGGCGGCGACGTCATAGGTGCCCGCGCTACCGAACACCCGGAACCGGGGCCCCGGCTCGCCGTTCAGCGTCACGTCGCCGGCCAGGTGCGAGATCGTCCCGGCCGCGTGCCGGGCGGCCACGAAGAACCGCCCCGGAAGGCCGCCCGCGTCGTCCAGTTCGGCGTACACCGACGTCACCGGGCCGAACAGCACCAGCGCCTGATCGACCAGGTGCGAGCCCAGGTCGAGCAGGATCCCGCCCCCCGAGGCCGTGATGCCATCCGGCGGCGTGAACTGCTCGATCCGCGACTCGAACCGGACCACCCGCCCCAGCTCACCCGACCCGATCACCGCCCGCACGGTGAGCAGGTCGGCGTCCCACCGCCGGTTCTGGTACACCGTCAGCAGCACCCCGGCCCGCTCGGCCGCGGCCACCGCCTGCCCAGCCACCGCCGCGTTCAGCGCGAACGGCTTGTCGCACACCACCGGCAGCCCGAGCGAGATAGCCTCCAGCACCAACGGCAGATGAGTGTCAGCCGGCGTGGAGATCGCCACCCCATCCACCCCCGCCGCCGCCAGCTGGGCCAGGTCGTCATAAACCGGCGTTCCAGGGTGATCACCCTCCACCTGCGCCCGCCGCCTGTCTGACCGGGTCACCACCCCCGCCAGCTCGCACCCCGCCGCCCCCACAATCAGCGGCCCATGAAAGAACCGCCCGCCCTTCCCGTACCCCACCAGCCCGACCCGCACCTGCTCCACCGCCACCTCCGAAGCGCCTCAGGCGCCCACAATAGGTCCGCGCCGCATCACCCGGCAGAACCCAGATCCACCCCTCGCCCGTACCCGCCGATCGGTGTGATCGGCTGGTGGAGCCTCTGATCATCGGTCCCGCCCACGGAGCCTGGCCGCCCGGGTGGCTGCCGGCCAGTGGTCATGGTTTCCGCGCGACCCCGGCATAGATGGCCAGCTCGCGGTCGTGGCCCGGGTCCCCGGCTCCGGCCTGCCACCGGTGCACCTGCACCACCCCGGGGTCCACGAGGTCCAGGCCCGCGAAGAACTGGCGGACCTCGGCGTGAGTGCGCGCCGCGACCGGGGCGGCGGCCTGCTGGTTGTAGCGCTGCACACCCTCGGCCACCTCCTCGGTGGCGACATCGCCCGCGATTTGTGAGATGGCCAGGTAGCTGCCGGGCGGCACGGCATCCATCAGCCGGGCGATGATGGCGCCCGGTTCTTCCTGGCCGGGAAATCCCTGCAGGATCCCCAGCAGCATGACCGCGATCGGCTGCCCGAAGTCCAGGACGCCAGCCGCCCGCTCCAAGATCGTGCCGGTGGCGCGCAGATCGGCGTCCAGGTAGGCGGTCGCCCCCTCCGGGCTGCTGGTCAGCAGGGCCCGGGCGTGGCTGAGCACGATCGGGTCGTTGTCGACGTAGACCACCCGCGCCTCCGGCGCCGCCTCCTGAGCGACCTGGTGGGTGTTGCTCGCCGAGGGCAGCCCGGTCCCGATGTCCAGGAACTGCCGGATCCCTGCCTCGGTGACCAGGAAGTGCACCGCCCGGGCCAGGAACATCCGCTGGGCCCGGACAGCGACCCGCACATCGGGGTACGCGGCCGCGACCTGCTCGGCGACCGCCCGGTCGGCCGCGAAGTTGTCCTTGCCGCCCAGCCAGAAGTCATAAACCCGCGCCATATGCGGCCGGCTGGTGTCGAACGGGACACGCACGCCCGCTGGCTCAGGACCGCTTGTCACCTGGCCCGCCCTTCCGCCGCTTCCGCCCGGGTCATGCTTCCGCGTCCCGCAAGCCCGCGCAACCCGGCTACGACCGCGGGCAGCCCGGCGATCCAAGCGCTCACGCCACGATCACGGCTCGCTGTCTCGGCCAGGTACCTGGGCACCACAAAAGCCGTCACATCAAGAACGCTGCCCACCCAGCGGCGGGGACGTCAAGCGACCACCGGTCCCCGAACATCAGCTGGGACCCAGAACCACCCGACCACCGCAGGCCCCGAGCCGCCGATCTGCTGGGTTCAACTGCTGCATGCTTCGCCTATCTGTTCTGTCCATACAGAAGGGGTGATCTGGGCGCCAGCACGCGGGCTCAGCGTCCGCGTCCGCTCATGCCGAGATAAGTGTGCACTTATAGAACTTGCACTGGCCCGGTTTTATTCGAAGCAGTCTGGAGGGCAGTCGTACTGGAATGGTAACAGCCTGCTGTCTGGCTACCGGCTGGAGGAAAGCAGATAAACGACTTATCCTGCGAGTTGCCGCTGAGAAACCTCCCAACACACTTATCCCTGGTAGTCCGGCCATGGCTAGCACAATAGCTTAGAGCCTGATTCCCGTTGGTGAATGAACCATTGTAATAAACTACCCAGAATCCAGAATTTAGTGATGCATAATTCGAGCTGTCTAGATACTGAGCTCCCGGTATCTCTATCTTTATCGTATCGAGCTCTCGTTGGAGCTGCGCAAATTTAGCAGTTACAGGGATTGATGCTAGTTGCGCTATCCATATGTCAGAGGGTTGTCGAGTTCCTCCCGTTGGTGCGGCCGTCGGGTGACTGGTCGCGGCGTGCGCGACACTGCCAGCCGAGCCAGAGCTACGGGTGCCCGGATGGATGGGGTACATTGCCCAAATTAAGCCAAGTACGGCTGCCATACCACCCAGGACGGTCCAAATACGAACTGATCGTTCTCCAAACAAAAAACTGCCCAATCTATGACAATCCGTTCCTGTCCTAGTCGCTTGCGCCGGTAATCACGCGTTACTCATGAGTGTAGACGGCGGAAGGCGGCCCTCGACGGCTAGTTGCTCTCGTTCGTCTCATCCGGAAACGCTGATCTGTTAATGCCGACGCGCGCTATACGAGATTAATTTGACAGTTTGGAGATAGATCGACAATTGATGTTCGCGCGCGAACGTTCGTGGGGTTCCGGGAGACGATCCGGGATAACCAATTACTCGTGGAAACGCTTCTCTCATGCCGTCGACAGGGCCTCATCGTGACCGTGGCTGGGGTTGGCGGTAGTCAGGTCGGTGGCGGGGTTGATGACCCGGTGATTGGTGCGGAACGTGCGTCCGGCTAAGGCCGTGTTCTGTTCTCCGGCGAATGTGAATCCGGCCGACCGGCAGACGGCCCCCACCGATCCTGCTCGCGCGCGAGCGCGAGCAGGATGCGCACCGCCGTTGAGGCGAGCCCGCGTCCCTGGAACTCCGGCAGGACCATCCAGCCAATCTCCGACATCGCAGTCCCGCTGTCCTCGTGCGACCACAGCGCCACGATGCCTGCGGCAACCCCGGGCGCGCTCCCGTCGCCCCGGTCCGCCGGCCACATTGCCCGGGTCGTGCTCTTGGCGGACCCTGCCACAGCAGCCGCGATCATTCCGCCGGTGGCCGCACGTGCCAGCGGCTGTGCCGGGCGACCGTCATCGACCTCAGCGACACCAAACTCTGGTTCACAGGCCGCGGCTGGAGTTGAGCAACTCGGCGTCGTTCCACAGCACCGGCATGGCGCCCACGGGCTCAAAGCTCAGCTGAGGGTCGTTCGACTGCACCAGGCAAATGAGGCGGTTGCCGAAGAGGATGGCGGAACGGGCCTGGTCAGCGACGATGTTGAGCATGATCTGAGCGGTTGTTCGATCGACGGTTGCGAAGGCGTCGAAGGCACTCAGGACGATCACCAGGCCGGTCGCGCCCGCGTGCCAGCCGTACTCGTGGGACGCGACGTCTCCCATGCAGTCGTTCAGCGCGTCCAGGTTCCGCCCGAAGTAGCCGGGGAACTGGAGGCGGTCCGCCAGGTCGTCGAGCATGTCGTCCGCGGACGCCCACGAGCCCGCGTCGAACTCGGCCACCTCATACCCGTGCGAACGTAGCCAGCCGACAGTCTCACCGAGCAGCGACCATCGGCAGAACATGGTGATGAACGTGTTCTGTACCAGGCGGAAGTCCACCGGGTGCATGGTCTTGGCATCGGCATCCCATGAAGCCACTCCCGCAAACTACCGCCAGGGGTCGGCGCTCTCTCCGAAAAACGGTATCCCGCTCCGGTGGGCGTTCAAAGAGCCGGAGCGGCTGGCCGGGATCAGCACCTACATCGTTGAAGCTGGTTCACTGTCGCTCCGCAATCATTTGGCCGTCCGGGACATCTTGCGGGCCGATGCGGGCCTGCGGCAGGAGTACGCCGCGGTGAAAAGGCGGTTCGCCCCCCTGCCAACGATTCCGTCACGGGCGCTTTAAGGTGGGTGCGGTCGGACGGTTGGCTGGTGGCAGTATCGCCGCGCGGACGGCCAACCGGCGTCGGTTTGTGGCTAGCCCGGAGGAGATGCTATTGGCCAGCGTGATCGCGTTCGATGTCAACGAGACGCTGCTGGACCTGGGTGCCCTCGATGAGCCGTTCGAGGTACTGCTGGGCAGCGCCGCGCTGCGGCCGCAGTGGTTCACGCTGATGCTGCAGCTGGCCTTCACTGGTGGCCTCACCGGCCGGTATGTAGACTTCACCACTTCCCAGCGGGCCGCGCTGGCCATGCTCGCCGAGCGCGAGGGCGTCCTGCTGGCCGCCGGCGACATCGACGGGCTGGTGGACCGGATGAGTTCGCTGCCGCCCCACCCGGAGGTGCCCGGTGCGCTCGCTGCCCTGGCCCGCACCCGCCTGCGCCTCGTTGCCCTGACCAACTCCGTCCAGCACGTCGCGGAGGCGCAACTGGCCAGCGCCGGCCTCAGCGATTCGTTCGAGGCCGTGCTGTCAGCCGATGCCACCGGTCACCTCAAGCCCGCGCCGCAGCCCTACCATGCCGTCGCCGAGCGGTGCGGTGTGCCCATTGGCGAGGTGCGCCTGGTCGCCGCTCACTCCTGGGACATTGCCGGGGCCCTGGCCGCCGGATGCCAGGCAGCGTTCGTCGCCCGCCCCGGCATGGTGCTCAGCCCACTCAGCGACCCGCCCAGCATCATCGGCCCGGATCTGGCCGCGGTAGCCGGCCAGATCATCAGTACCGACGGATGAAAAGGCCACGGCCCTTAGTGCCGCTGGCAAGGGACGATCCCCGGCCCGGGTGCGCCCGGGCCGGGGATCGTGAGCCGGTACGGCCGGTCAGAGCTTGCCGGCGGCGATGTCAGCCAGCTTGACCCGGGTCACCACGTATTTGACAATGCCGGTGACCTTGCCGCTCACTCCGCCGGTGCCCTGCAACGGGACGCCCGTGTCAGCGTTGACGGTGATCGCCTCCGAATAGGCTGCTCCCGGTCGGCCCTTGGGATTGGCCTTGTCGGGCTTGCCCATTTCGTTCCCGAGCTCTGCCGCGCCAGCAGTGAGGGTGAGCGTGGGCTGGCCGTCAAGACTGCCGCGGGTGACGGTGATGCCAGGCAGCAACGAGACCAGGCGCAGCACGCCGGCCCGAACCTGGGGGTTGCCCGCCCCCGCGACCAGCGCGTCCTCGCAGTTCTCCCAGACGTAGTTGTCGATCTGCGTGTCGGCCTTCATGTCCTTGACCTGCGCCCTGAGCCAGTTGGGGACCGGAGTCGTGTCGGGGGCCCAGGCCATCTTCAGCGCGGCGGTATGCAGGTCGCCGGTCACCGCATATGTCGCCGCGGCGACTTCCCGTTCGAAGACGCCGTCACCCTCGATGTCGCCCTTCCTGACCTTGACCGGTAGGCCGGCCTCGGTCCGCGAGAAGAAGTACTGCCCGTTGTCGGCGTACAGGTCCCAGACATTGATGCTCGCCTGGCTGCCCGGCGCACCGGTCTTGCGTTCGACCAGCGTGGCATCGCCGGCTGGCCGCCGCTCGGCAGCCACATAGGCGGCCAGCTTCGCCAGTGGCTGCACGCCGGCCGGCCAGGCCGCCGAGGCCGACGCGCCCGTGCTGGCCGGGTGCACGCCACTCGCCTGGGCCGTTCGGGTCGGCGTGGATGGGACAGTGCTGGCCACGCCGACGGCCGCCGCGGCCGCGACCGCGACGACGCCGGCCCCGATGCCGCCCCGGACGATCCGGTCGCGGCGGCGGGCCTGGCGGGCGCGATACTCGATGGCCGGCACGTCCGGGGTGAAGGGTTGTTCGGCAACCAGGTCGCGGAACGCCGCGCTCAGGTGCTGTTCGGTCGGGGAATTCATAGTGGAAGCTCCTTGTGCTTCAGGCAGCCTCCGAGCGTGGTCAGCGCCCGGGCGGTCTGGCTCTTCACGGTGCCCTCGCTGCACCGCATGACGGCAGCGGTTTCCCGCTCGCTCATCCCCTCCAGGTAGCGAAGGACGACGGTGGCCCGCTGCCGGGCCGGGAGGGTCAACAGGGCGCCCAGCAGATCGGCGCGGTTGACGACCTCATCGCAGATGTCGGGGACGGCGACCTCGGGATGGTCGGTGCCGGCGCGCACGGGCAGTCCGCCATAGCGTTGCCAGTGCCGGTTGAACTCGTTGATCAGGATGCGCCTGACGTAGGCATTCTGGTTGTCGGCTCGCTGTACCCGCCGCCAGTGACGGAAGGCATTGACGAATGTCTCCTGTACCAGGTCGTTGGCCAGGTGCCAGTCGCCGCACAGCAGATACGCAGTGCGATGTAGCGAAGCCGCGCGGCTACCGACGAACTCCCGGTACTCCTCTTCGGGGCGACTCATTGCCTCCAGCTTTCGGTGGTCATACTCATCCAGAGGCCGGCCGTGCCGAAAAGGTTGGCAACAAAATTCAGCCCGTACTCAGCGGGTGCGGTGAGAGCCCTGAGACCGGCCTTCAACGACCAGGCGGGCACACCCAGGCCGGAGTGCGATCTACTGGGGCCAGGTGCCGGTTCACGTCATTATCGGCGCCACGAGTTCACCACCGCGCCGTTCCTTAAGGACGGGCGCTACCCGGTGCCCGTCAAGGTGGCAGTGCAGCGAGCGGAGGCGATCGGCGAGGGCGCGATCCTTGATCTCGTCGTGCCTCTCAAACGCCGCGCGCCAGGAATGACGGCGGACGTCGGTTTCATATAGCTCGCGCCGTGACCAGCCAGGCCGCGCCGGGCATGGTCACACCAGCCGGCGATGCGTACGCCATCAGGCGGTCCCGGACCAGCCTGGTCAGCTCGTCGGCTTGTGCCGGTCTGAGCTCAGCCAGCATCTCGGTGGCGGTCGGGGAGGTGCGCTCGTACTCAAGCACGTCGTCGACGTCGCGGCCGATGAGCATGGGCTCGTCCGCCTTGACGAACTCGATGCTGCCGAACCCCGCACCGCTCAGCAGCTCGCTCACCCGGCCGGTACTCGCGAGGGAGAAGGCGGCGCCCGGCGCCGGCATCTCGCGCAGGCCGAGTACCGCCGCGGCCTCGGCGAACCCAGAGGTAAAGACCGGGTTCTCCGCGCGGGCGCGCCAGCAGACGAACGCCAGCCTGCCGCCGTGCCGCAGCGCCTGGCGCAGGTTGCCGAACGCTGTCTCCGGGTCATCGAAGAACATCACGCCCAAGCTGCTCAGCACCACGTCGAAGGCCCCGGCCTCGAACGGGTACACCTGGGCGTCGGCGACCTCGAACCGGGCGTTAGTAACGCCAGCGGCAGCGGCGAGCCGGCGTGCCTCGGACACCTGGATCCGGGAAAAGTCCGCGCCCAGAGCGTGCCCGCTGCCGGCGGCGTGTGCGGCCAGGACCGTCATCTCACCGCAGCCGCACCCGACGTCGAGAACGTACTCCCCGTCCTGGATCACCGCGGCCGCCAGCACCCGCTCCCTCAGCGGGCCCAGCATCCGCTCATGCCGCTCACGCTGCTCGATGAACTCTCGCCCGCTGGCCCCGTTCCAGTCCTCAGCCTGCGCCGCATTCACCGTCACGAGGGCCACGCTACATCGCGCGCAGCCGCTCGATCCCGCGACGGCGTCACGGGCGCGGGCGGCTCAGTCGAGGTCGAACTCGTTGCCCTCGATGTCCTGCATCACGATGCAGGACTCGTTCTCCTCATCGGCCAGCAGGGTCCGAATGTGCTTGGCGCCGAGGGCGGTCAGCCGGGCGGACTCGGCCTCCAGCGTGGCCAGGCGCTCGTCACCCACCAGGCCGGTGCCGACCCGTACGTCCAGGTGCACCCGGTTCTTGACGACCTTGCCTTCGGGAACCCGCTGGAAGTACAGCCGCGGGCCCGCGCCGGTGGGATCAGCGCACGCGAACCAGGAATCCCGCTGCTCGGGTGGCAGCGTGTCGTTGACGTCGTCCCAGGTGGCGAACCCTTCCGGGGGTTCTGGCGGGACGTACCCCAGCACCTCGCACCAGAACCGAGCCAGGCGCTCGGGTTCCGCGCAATCGAAGGTGACCTGGACCTGCCTGACCGTCGCCATCGGTCCACCCTAGAGGCGGGACCAGGCACCGTCCCAGCCGGCCCGGTCAGCGCGGGTCAGAACCGGAAGCGGGTCAGGCCGCCCGGCTCCGCCGTCAGGGTCACGACCGCCGAGCGGGGCTCGATGCGGTACACGTTCCAGGGCGGTGAGCCCAGCGACGGGGCGTTGAACGGGGCCGTGATGCCCTGTCCGCTCTCGTCGGGTTCGGCGGGCCAGCCCTGGTCGGCCCAGGCCTTGGCGGCGCGGGCCACGGCGCCCGGCTCGGTCACCCGGGCCGCGTCACCCTCGACCACGATGTCGGCGTCGCGGACCGACACCGCGACCGTGCACCGGGGGTTGCGGGCGACATTGCGTCCCTTCCGCGTGCCGGCCGAGGTCTGGAACCAGTAGGCGCCGTCGAGCCACAGGGCGCCGACCGGCGTCACGTGCGGGCTGCCGTCCTGGTTGACGGTGGCCAGCCAGGTCGTCCGGGAGTTCGCCGCGTCCGGGGCGGGCGCCGTCCCGGCCCCGAGCTTCTCCGCGACCACGGCCCAGTCCACGGGCGCCAGCCCGTCCGCCTGACCCAGATTCGTGATTTCCATCGGAGCGTCCCTTCGTCGTCCAGCCGCCATCCCGGCCAACTGCGTATGCAGAGACGACGCCCGGCGGCCGCGAAACTCATCGCCGGCGGAGCCGGTGAGCCACGACGATGACGGCCGCACCGATGAGCAGGGCGACGGCGTTGGGGATCACCAGGGCCAGGATGTCTGCGGCCACGCCGTAGACGATCCAGAGCAGGAACCCGACCAGCAGGACCGCGAAGTAGGTGATCGACACCTCGCGTGAGGATCGCGCCCGGATCACTGTGAGGGTACCTCGGCCAGCGAGAGGCTGTTGCGGTCCGGGTCCAGGACGACGACGTGGCGGACACCGTTGCCGTAGGTCTCCACCGGTTCGTGCTCGATGCCGTGCGCGGCCAGGCGGGCCAGGATTTCGTCGAGGGCGGTCACCCCGAGCGTGATCATGGCTCCGCCCACATGGTCGGCCCGCACGTCGCGGTCGTCGACGACGACCCAGGCGTTCTCACCGACCTGCCACAGGTACTCCTCGCCGATAACCTCATCAGCGGGCCGCCCGAAGAAGACTGAGAACCACGCCACCGACGTGGCCCGGTCCTTGACCGCCATGATGCTGTACAAGTCCACTGGCCTAACTCCTCACCATCGTTCCGGCTGTGGACGTTGAGACCGTGGCCCGGGTCGAAATTCACCGGCGAGGGCGCCCCCTCCGTGCATGGCCCAAGCGCTACGAGAACCGGTGCCGGAAGGTGGACATTGCCTCGGCGGGTGGCAGCGTGTGAACCGCCTAGGCCTGCTGGACGTCCTCTATGTGACCGAGGTCACGGCGACGGATCGCAGGGCTTCACGAGGGGGAGCACGATGGGACACGAATCACGCTGCTTAATAGGCATTAGGGCAGTTGAGGCACGGGCCGAGCGGCTGGTTGACCATGGGTGACAGCCACAGCCCCGCGGCTCAGGGACCCCTTTTCGCTCCCGCCCAGGTCGTGGACATCGCCAGGGAAGTTGTCCGCCGGATGGAACCCGAGGAGCTGGTTGTTTTCGACGCCGTTGCCGAGGCCTGGCAGGCCGGTGAACTTGCCGGTCGCAGCCGTCGACGGGAGCCGGGTGCAGCTGTAGGTTTCGGGGTTGAGGCCGTTTTGATCAGCCAGCTTGTGTTCCCGATCATCGCCGGGGCTCTCAGCCAGGTTCTCGGGACTCCGCTTGCCGATCGGATGCACTTCGGACGGCATTCCGGCCAGCGACCAGCTGCGGGTGACGATCACGGCGAGGTCGCGACCCCAAAGACGGCCCTCACCGCAGAGCAACTGCGGAAAATTCGTGAAGTCTGCCAGAGTGACGCGATGGCCACGGGCATGGCCGCGCCGAGGGCTGATCTCCTCGCGGATGCCGTGGTAGGTGCCCTATCGACGGCGCCCGGCGGGACCGAGAAGTGACCGCGGCCACGGACTCCCGTTTCCGGGATCCCCGCGCCGACGACTGGACACCGGGTCCACGGCAGCCCCTGCTGGGAATGTACGTCCTAACCGGTTTAGTGCTCTGCTGCGTCGGCTCGTCCGCAGGTGAGCTCCTCTACCAGGGTGATCTGGGCCTGTCGGCGCCGCACGCGGGAACCATTAACCGGTGTGCGCTCAAATTCCCCTTTCATGCGCAGGCCTTGGAGCACCTGAGTGCGTTTGATCGGTGCGCCACCGGCGCGATGCGGATACAGGGGATCGTTGTCCTCGCGGTCATTGGCGTGTTCCTGTTCGTCGCAGCTGCGCTGAGTGTTGTCGTCCCCTCGGCTGAGCTGCGGCGGCTGGCCCGGGCGACGTCCCTTGACGAAATCCCTGGCGTCTCGGAGAGGTTCAGGGCGCTGTGCGCAGAAGCGGGGCTGGCCCGTCGGCGGCTTCCTCGTTTGCACGTCGCCGGCCCCGGGCTTCCGGTTGTCAGCCAGGCTTTCACCACCGCCCTCCCGTGGGGACGGTCGCTGGTTGTGCTCCCGGCCAAGGTGGCGGTGGCGCGAAAGGACCCAGATCGATTCGATCCCATTGTTCTGCACGAACTGGCGCATGTACGGGCCCGGGACGTGAGCCTGGTGTCGTCCGTGCGCGGGATAACCTGGCTGACATTGCCGCTGGTGGTGCTGGCGTGTGTCCCTGGCTTTCTGAACAGTCAAGGAGCCACAATTCCCGGTACGGTCTTGGCCCAGGCCGGATTGTTCGTGGTGATCACAGCGGTATTCGCGGCCGGCCTGCTCCGCCTGCGCGAACTGGAAGCTGACCGGCAGGCCGCCTTCTGGCTGGGATCGAGCAACGGGCTTCGGAAGGTCCTGAGTAGCGGAAGCCCACGCTCGGGCGCCAGATGGCGCCGGATCACGGCGTGGCTCCTCCAGCCTCTGGAACGTCACCCATCGCCGGGGGCCCGGGCCGGAGCGTTGCGCGCTGCGGGCGTCTCGGCTGATACGAGCATCGTGTTTCCACTGGCTGTCGGGGTGGTGGCGGCCATCGTGATGAGCACCGCCAGCTACCTGACCTTCACCCTCGATCTCGGCGGCGGCTCATGGCCCCGGGTGGCGGCCTCGGCCACTGTGGGAAGCATCGTGCTGGGGTTTGGCCTCACCCCCGGCCTGCTCCGCCAAGCCGTGGCCGCCCGCCGGGCGGGCGTCGTCGCACGCTGGTGGCGGCCCGTAGCCGGGACCGCGGCGGGCCTGCTTATCGGCCTGCTGGCTACGCCCACCAGCTTGAACGGACCGGCCCTGGCCGTCATCACCGGAGCAGGTTTTGAGTACGAGGCAGTCAGGGTGGTGCTGACGGTGGCGGCCGGGGCCGGCATTGCCGCCCTTGCCGCTGGGCTGGCCAGCCTCGCCGCCGCCCGGGCATATCGTGCCGAACGGTGGTGGATGGAGGTCGCTGCCAGCCTCATCGTCGCCAGCACGGCGGCGGCGGTGCTGTGGCCGATCGTCAGCCCAGCCACCGGCGATCTGGAGCGGGTCTACCTCGTGACGGTCCTGCCTAACCTTCAGTGGGACTGGCTGGCCGCGCCCTATCTGGTGGTGACGTTGGCTATGGGCGTCCCGCTATGGCTGCGGAATATCCGTTCGGACGCATCGGGAAAGACGGGCTCTCGCCGTCGTGTCCGGGCGATACTCGCGCCGGTGGCACTTCCCTTGGGCGCGGCGGTTATCGGCACGACTCTCTTCCTCCCGCACGGCCTTACCCATCGTGGCGCGACCGAGTACGAGGTCCTCCAGGTCGTGGCCGAGCGCTGGTGGATTTGCACGCTCATAGGCTGGGTCGTCTTCGCGGTAGTCGCCATGGGGCGCGGCGTTCCCGGGCTCGCGCGCGCCTGGGTCAGTGCGTACGCGGCGACGCTCCTGGCCAGCACCGAACTCGTTCTCTACGGCGCCGCCCATCATCACACCCCCGACCTCTCGATCTTCTCGAAGACGGTGGTCACTCCCAGCGTGTGGCTGTTCTATCTCGCCGTCCCCATGGCGAGCCTGGCCCTGCTGCCGAGGCACCCGCGGGCACCCGGCCCCCGAGCGTGGCAACTGCCCGCCGCGGCTGGCCTCGCGGCAATCGCGGTCGCAGCCGCCATCATCGGCCTCAGCGGTCCGCTGACAACTCTTTCATTCGGCTCGGTATCCCAGTCCAGCCCGCGCCCTCGGCTCCCCGCACCGCGGCTGGCCGTCGCCGACTCCGGCCGAGTTCTCACGACCGCGGCCGCGAGTGCCGTGGTTGGCGACGTCAGCGCGGCCCTGTCTGGTACGTGGACGGGGCATCAGAGCGTGACGACCAGCACCCCGGTCGCCACCCGAGCACCCAGCCCGCCGGTCAACCCGGCCGCATGTGGGCCGCTGGCCCGCGAAGACTTCCTCAACGACCTTTCGCGGCCCCTGGTCAAGGCCGTTGGCCAGTACAAGGCCGTTCCTGGAGTCGTGCCCATCGGCACCGCGACCCTGGATGTTGTGGTCAGTACCTATCCCAAGCCGGTGCCGTCGGTGATGTTCACCGCCGGTAGCCGGGATCTGCGAGCCTGTCACGGTTTCACGATTACCGACCCCGCAGGCACCTTCATCTTTACCGTGCGCGACTCGCCCCCGCTCCATCTCCAGTTCCCGTCGTGGCGTGTGGTGTTCTCCCTCGTCCACGAAAACACGCAGACCACTGTCACCTGGATCGCCGTCGGCGTTGGGCACAACCTCGTTCTCATCAGCCAGGACACAATCGCAATCGGGACATTGCTCCCACCACAACAGGCGGCCATCAATGCGGCGCTGAATGCCACCCTGCACGGCTTGAGCCATGCCACCCGTAGCTAGCGCGAGAGGAGCTCCGGCTAGGCCGGAACTCACCGGCGGAGCGGCCGGAACGCGACCACCGCGACCGCCCCCAGCACCCCGGCCGCGGCGATGACCACCGGCAGGGACACGTACTGCCCGGCCAGCCCCCACAGCGCGAACCCGGCGCCCTGGGTGAACATCAGGCCCGCGCTGTTCAGGGCCAGGGCCCGGTTGCGCAGCTCGGGCGGGGCCGTGGTCACCAGCAGGCCGTCCATGCCCACCATCCAGGCCGAGCCGAGGCCGGCCACGACCAGCAGGGCCAGGGCCACGGCCAGGCCGGGGCCGGCCGCGAACCCGATCAGGGCCGCGAACGACAGCAAGGCGGCGGGCACGATGATGCGCCGCTGCCAGTGGGTCGGCAGCAGGCGGGCGGCCAGTACGTCCGCGACCACGGTCCCGACCGGGATGCCCATCAGCAGGTAGCCGGCCACCCGGGCCGGCTGGCCGATGAAGGAGGCGTAGGGCGCGGCCAGCGCTTCGGGCGCGACCTCGCAGACCGGCAGCAGCCAGCCGAACAGCATGATCCGCCGCGTCGCCGGGTGCGCGAGCACCGCCCGCAGCCCGGCCAGCGAGTCCCGCGCCATCGCCCCGCCCGAACCCCCCGGCCCCCCCGGACTTCCCGAACCGCCCGCCGCCCCCGTCCCTGCGGCCCGCCGGAACGCCAGCCCCACCCGCAGCAGCAGCGCCGAGGCCGCGAACGACACCGCGTCCGCGGCCAGCGCTCCGCGCGGCGGCAGGAACGCCAGTAGCAGGCCCCCCGCGCCGTACCCGGCGATCTGCGCGCCCTGGGCCACCAGCCGCATCAGCGACCGGCCCAGCACATACGGGGCACCGGGTGGCAGGACCTCCGGCAGCACCGTGGCCCGCACGCTCTGGAAGACCGGTGCGATCAGGCCCAGCCCGAACAGCAGGATCAGCAGCCCGGCCACGGGGATCCCGGGGATGACCATCACCGCCACCACCGCCGCGCTGGCCAGGTCGCAGCCGACCAGCACCCGGCGGCCGGGCAGCCGGTCCACGATCGCGCTCAGCAGCACCCCGCCGATCAGGTAGGGCAGGAACGACAGCGCCATGACCAGGGCGGCCAGCGCGGGCGAGCCGGTCTGCTGGTAGACCAGCACGGTCAGCGCCACCGAGGCGATCACGTTGCCCAGCATGGACACGATGTTGGCCACGAAGATCGACCGGAACTCGCCCCGGCCCAGCACGTCGCGGTACCGGGCCCGGACGGCCGGGGTCTCCTCGGGGGCGGCGGCGTCGACGGCGGACATGTCAGCCAGGGTGCCCGGCGGGCTACCCTCACTGATAGACATTCGGCCCAGGCCGAATCTCCGGCCGAGCCGGCCGGGGAGCAGGGAGGTGCCCGTGAGCCTGGTCCTCAGCTTCGGCCGCGACGACCCGGCCCGGGTCCGGTTCGTGACCTCGCCGCTGTGGGAGACCATGGCCGCGGTGCGGGTGCTGCTCGAACCGCACCGGCACAGCTACCACCTGCCCTGGCTGGACGCGGTGCGGCCGGAACTGGCCGGCCTCGAGCTGTGGCCGCTGCTGGTGCTGTCGCCCCGCCACGGCTGGACCCCGGACTTCCTCAGTCCCACCCCGGGCGGGCCCGCCACCGACATCGGCGAGCAACTGGCCCAGGTCCGGGCCACCCCGCTGGCCCAGGTGGCCGAGGAGGTCGAACACAGCCTGACCGACCGGTCCGGCGCCCCCGTGCCCGAGGGCGCCGGGCGGCTGCTCGACGACCCGGCCGCGACCCGGGCCCGGCTGGCCGATCTGCTCGAGGAGTGCTGGCGGCTGCTGATCGCGCCGCACTGGCCGCGGCTGCGCGGGCTGCTGCAGGCCGACGTGCTGTACCGGACCCAGCTGCTGGCCGACTACGGCCTGGAGCGGGTGCTGGACGACCTGCACCCGAAGGCCCGCTGGACCGGCCGGGCCCTGGTCATCGAGACCCCTTCGGCCCAGCGCCACCGGCTCGGCGGGGCGGGCCTGATGCTCATGCCCAGCGTGTTCGTGTGGCCGGGGCAGGCCGCGATCTTCGAGCCGCCGGCCCGGCCCGCGTTCATCTACCCGGCCCGGGGGATCGCCGAGCTGTGGCAGCCTGCCCGGACCCAGCATTCCGGCGCCCTGGCCGGGCTGCTGGGCCGGACCCGGGCCGCCCTGCTGGAGTCGCTGGCCGAGCCCGCGTCCACCCAGACCCTGGCTGGGCGGCACGGCGTGGCGGCCAGCACGGTGTCCGGGCACCTGGCCGCGCTGCAGGCGGCGGGCCTGCTCACCCGCCGTCGCTACCGCCACACCGTCGTCTACCAGCAGACCCCGCTCGGGGCCCAGCTGGCTCAGCCCCGGTCAGGTTAGGCCGAGGTAGACCGTGCCGTCGGTGACCTTGACCGGGTAGGTGCCGATGTCGACCAGCACCGGGGCGCCGAGCGCCTTGCCGCTGGTGTAGTCGAACCGGCCGTTGTGCTTGGGGCACTCGATGACGCCGCCCTCGACCAGGCCGTCACAGAGCAGGGTCTTCTCGTGCGTGCAGTGGCCGTCGGTGGCGTGGAACGTGTCGTCCGGGGACCGGTAGATCGCGTAGTCCCGCCCGCCGTGCTGGAACGGGATGACGTCCTCGGGGTCGATGTCGTCGGCCGCGCAGGCGGCGATCCACTCGGGCACAGGTTCCTCCTAGGCTGCGGTGGCTTCGGTCAGCGGCCGCGCGCGGCCGTCGGTGACGGGGGTGGGCTCATTGAACGGGGCCGCGCCCGGCAGCAGCTCGCGCCGCACGTAGTACTCCTGGTCCCGCAGCTGGTGCAGCACGGCCGGGATGATCTCCTTGTAGGCCGCCCACAGCGACGGATACACCGGCGCGCAGTCGTGCTTGATCTCCTCGTGCAGTTCGGCCAGCCGGTAGTACGGCACCATCGGGAACATGTGGTGCTCGACGTGGTAGTTCATGTTCCAGTACAGGAACCGGTTGACCACGCACATCTTGACCGTGCGGGTGTTGAGCCGGTGGTCGAGCACGTTCTCGCCCATGCCCGCGTGCTGGGTGAACCCGTAGACCTGGAGCATGAACGCGCCGTAGATGCGCGGCCCGCCGATCAGCACCACCGGCAGCCAGCTGCCGAACCCGATGGCCAGCGCGATCGCGACCGCGTAGATGGCCAGGTGAACGCGGGCCGTCCGGTAGACCTTCTTCCGCTCGGTCTCGGGCACGTAGTCGGCCTCGTCGGCGGTGAGCCGCCCGGCCGCGTGGGTGACCATGAGCAGGAACGCGGTGGGCACGTCGATCAGGCCGAAGTAGTTGGCCAGCAGCTTGGCCAGCCGCGCCGGGCGCATGACCGCGATCTCCGGGTCCCGGCCGACGATCAGGGTGTCGGTGTGGTGCCGGGTGTGGCTCCAGCGCCAGGTGGTCGGGTCGCGCATGATCATGAACGAAGCGACCTGGTAGAGGCCCTCGTCGATCCACCGGGTCTTGAACGCGGTGCCGTGCCCGGCCTCGTGCCAGCGTGAGTCCGAGGTCGACCCGTACAGGACGCCGTAGGCCAGGAAGAACGGCACCGCCCACCAGCTGCTCCAGACGATCCACAGGGCGCTGCCGAGCCCGGCGAAGGTGAACATCAGGCCGAACCAGATGATGGTGTCGCGCACGGCCGGATAGTCGGACCGCCGCATCAGCTCCTTCATCCGCTTGCGCGGCACCGCGCTGCGGAACCAGGACGCGTCGGCCAGGCCCGCGTCCACCGCCGCCTGGTTCTCCGCGCCGACCAGGCTGTACCGCTCCAGCCGTTCCTTGTTCATGGCCACCACCTACCGATACCGACACCGACACCACCAACGACGCGAACACCGGCACCGTTTGGAGCGCTCCAACTCAGGCTCATCATCAGCGCTGGCTCCAGGCCTGTCAAGGGGATCATTTTCATATCGAAGGTTGGTCCCCTGGCTGGACACTCCGGACGGGGTGCCTAGCGGGCGGGGACCGGTCCGGTCGAGCCGCGGACTTCCAGCCGCGGCGGCAGCAGCCGGGTCTGGGCGGGCGCCGACGGCTGCTCGATCCGCTTGAGCAGCATCCGGGCGGCCTGCTGGCCCATCGGGTACGCGGTGCCATCCACACTGGTCAGCCACAGCGCGCGCAACCGGGAGAACAGCGAGTTGTCGAACCCCGCCAGCGACAGTTCGGCCGGCACCTGGACCCCCAGCGCGGTGGCCGCCGACAGGGCGCCCACGCAGGTCAGGTCGTTGGCGGCGAAGATTGCGGTGGGCCGGTCGGCCCGGCTGAGCAGGCGCACGGTGGACCGGTAGCCGCCTTCCTCGCTCATGTCCCCGTGGTCGATGAGCACGTGGCCGCCCAGGCCCGCGGCCCGCATGGCGGCCTCGTAGCCGTGCATGCGCAGCCGCCCGGCCACGCTGGGCAGGCCGGAGATGTGCGCGATCCGGCTGTGGCCCAGCCCAGCCAGGTGCTCCACGACCAGGGCGGCGCCGCGCTCGTTGTCGTTGGCCAGCACGTCCACGTGCGGCAGGTCCAGGTCCAGGCCCCGCCC
Organism: uncultured Actinomycetes bacterium; assembly: GCA_963828445.1. Lineage (GTDB taxonomy): Bacteria > Actinomycetota > Actinomycetes > Streptosporangiales > Streptosporangiaceae > Bog-532. Next base: position 630,899 of record CAWHFP010000001.1, on the reverse strand, counting down.
GCCCACGGCCACGGTCGGGATCTTGCTGGCGATCGACACCAGCGCCTCCGACATCGGGATCGACCCGGCCAGCACCAGCCCGTCGACCCCGAAATCAAGGAAGGACCAGGTCAGAGTCTCATCCATCATCTGGTCGATGCGGCCGTCCCCGAGCAGGACGTGCTTGCCCGCCCCGTACAGGACTGGGGTCAGCCCGTCCAGCATGTCCGCGTACCAGGGCTGCCGTAGATCGTTGAGGAGCACGCCGACCGTGCGCGACCGCCGCTCGGCCAGCCGCCGGGCGGCGGCGTTGGGCCGGTAGTCCAGGTCGGCCATGGCCTGCAGGACCGCGTCCCGGCTGGCCTGGCTGACCTTGGGGGAGTCGTTGAGCACCAGCGACACCAGCGACCGGGACACCCCGGCCCGGCGGGCCACCGTCTCCAGCGTCGGCCGGCCGCTGGCCCGGCTGGAACTGTCTCGTTTGGTCCCCGGGGTCGCCACAAGCCCTCCGATGTCGGTGCCCAACCCTGTTGGAGCGATCCAACGCTAGGGCGGTGCGGGAACGGTGTCAACGATGGCACGATGAGCCCAGTGAGCGAACAGGCGAAACAGGACCTGGCCCCCCGCGGACGGCTGCGGGCCGGGATCAACGAGCGCAACCCGGTGCTGGTCAGCGGCAGGGCGCCCGACGGCGGCCCGGACGGGGTGGCCCCGGCCCTGGCCGCGGAACTGGCCCGGCGCCTCGGGGTGCCGGTGGACCTGGTCGGCTACCCGTCACCGGGCGCGGTGGCCGACCGGGCCGGCGCCGACGAGTGGGACATCGCCCTGCTCGGCGCGGACCCAGCCCGGGCCACGGCCATGGACTTCACCGCGCCCTACGCCGAACTGCCCGCCACCTACCTGGCCCACACCGGGTCCGGGATCGGCCGGCTGGCCGACGCCGACCAGCCGGGCCGGACCATCGTCGCCACCCGCAGCAGCGCCTACACCCTGTGGCTGGAGGCCCACCTGGTCCACGCCGACCTGGTCCAGACGGCCAGCCCGGAGCAGGCCCGCGAAATCTTCGCCGCCGGCCCCGCCACCTGCTGGCCGGGCTGGCCTCGTCGCTGGCCGAAGAGGCGCTCCAGGTGCCCGGCACCACCGTGCTGCGCGGTCACTTCACCGCCGTGCAGCAGGCCATCGCCTGCCCGCCGGGCCGCCCGGCCGGACTGTCCTACCTCCAGGCCTTCGTTACCGACGCCGTCGAGTCCGGCCTGGTCGCCAAGCTGATCCGCCGGTACGGCGTGGGCGCGGCGCTGTCGGTGGCGCCGGCGCCCCGGTCGTTACGGGCGGACCACGGTCAGGGCGAACGGCTTGTCCCCCGCCGCGTGCTCCACGGCCTTGTTCACCTCGTCCAGGCTGAACTCGGTGACCTGGTACTGGCCCAGGTCGAGCAGGCCGGACCGGGCCAGGCTGACCAGCCGGGGTGCGACCGCGCGCGGGAACATCCACTGGCCGCGGACGGTGATGCCGTTGCGCATCAGCCACGGGTAGGGCAGGGCCAGGTCGTCCCCGCCCAGCATGCCGACCCCGCCCATCAGCGCGATGCGGCCGAACTCGCGCACGGTCAGGGCCGCGGCCCTGACCGGGGCCGTGCCCGCCGCGGGCGGCAGCAGGTCCAGCACCACGTCGATCGGGCCGTCGGCGGCGGCCCGCATCCGCCGCTGGTCTTCCTCGGGGTCGCCGGTCAGCCGGGTGGTCCGGACCCGGTTCCCGTAGCGGCGGGCCAGGTCGTCGAGCACGGCCTGGTTGCGGCCCGGGGCCACCACCCGGGCCGCCCCCATGGCCAGCGCCACCGCCACCCCGGCGCTGCCGTAGTTCCCGGTCGCCCCGCTGACCAGCACGGTCTCGCCCGCCTGCAGGTCGACGGCGGTCAGGCCGCCGTACGGCACCAGCAGCAGGTCGAGCGCACACCAGCGTCCGGCGTCGGCCTCGTCGATCGGCCCGAGCGGGATGGCGTTCTCGGTCGGGATCCTCATCTGGCTGGCGAACGCGCCGTGCCGGTAGTGCCGCATCAGCTGACGGCCGCCCGGGCCGCGGGCGCTCCAGCCTTGCAGCACGATGTCCGGGGCCTGCAGGTCGTCCCGGGAGCGGACGGTGATGTCGCACAGCACCCAGTCGCCGGGCCGCAGCCGGGTGCTGTCCGGCCCGGTGGCCCGGACCCGGCCGACCGCGGCCGTACCCGGGGCCAGCGGCAGTTCGAGCGCGTAGTTGCGCTCCCCGCGCAGCACCTCGCCGGTGTAGGACAGGACGTGCGCCGCCACCACGTCCACGATGATCTCCCCGGTGCCCAGCACCAGGTCGGGCAGGGTGGTCAGCTCGAGCGGGGACCCGAATTCGTTCAGCACAGCAGCCTTCATGGGCCCCACTCAACCGTGCTCCGGGCCGCGTAGGAAGGCCTAGTACTATCCTAGGATTAATGGCTACCCCCCACGCGTCACACGTCGAGCTGGGTGACTTCCTCCGCTCGCGGCGGGAGCGCCTCAACCCGGCTGAGCTGGGCCTGCCCGACGGCCGGCGGCGCCGGACTCCGGGCCTGCGCCGCGAGGAAGTGGCCGAGCTGGCCGGGATCGGGGTCGACTGGTACGTCCGGCTGGAGCAGGGCCGCGCGGTCCGGCCGTCGGCGGCCACCATCGACGCCCTGGCCCGGGCCCTGCGGCTGGACCCGGCCGAGCGCACCCACCTACGGGCGCTGGCCCGCAGCCCGCGGCACCGGGCCTTCGCCCGGGAGAGCGTGCCCGGGGCCATCCAGCGCCTGGTCCAGGGCCTGGACCAGCCCGCCTACGTCACCGGCCGCCGCTGGGACGTGCTGTGCTGGAACGCGGCCGCGGCCGACGTCATCACCGACTTCGGCCAGGTGGGCGAGGAGGACCGCAACATCCTGGTCTTCATGTTCACCGACCCGGCGGCCCGCCAGCGGTTCGGGCCGGGCTGGGCGGGTGAAGCGCGCCGGATGGTCGCGCAGTTCCGGGCCACGCATGACCTGTGGTCCCGCGACCCAGCCTTCGAAAAATTGATGAACCGCCTGCGTCGCGAAGGCCAGGAGTTTGTGGCCTGGTGGGAGGCGCACGACGTGCGGCGCAGCATGTCCGGGCGGAAGGTGCTGTACCACCCGGACCGCGGCCCGCTGCGCTACGAGTACGCCACCTTCCAGGCCAACGACGACCCCGCCCTCAAGCTGGCCATCTACACGCGAGCCTGATCTGGCCACCGGCCACGTACCTGCGGGGCCCACCCCGGACGATGCGTCCGCACCGACGACCGCCCATGGACACCACCCGGCCGGGTCGACCTGACGCCACAGCTCGGCCAGCTGGCGCAGTTCCTCGCAGTACCGCTTGACCATCAGCACGTAGCCGTGCTGGGCCATCTCGGTGTCCAGGCCTTCCAGCACGATGGCGCGGGTCCACGGGGTGTACTCCTGACCCGGCGCTGGGGCCGTTGAGGTCGGGTCAGGCGGCAACTCGTAGCAGTAGGCACCCCGATTACCCACCGCGTAGAGCCGGGTGGCATCCGGTGACCAGCAGCAATCGGCCAGCGGCCCGCCGGTCCGTACCCGCGCGGCCGGCCGCCAGGTTGCCGTGTCCCACACCCGCAGCAGGCCGGTCTGCTCGGCGACGGCCAGCATCGTGCCGTCTCTGTTCACCCGGCAGGCCACGACGGGCGTGTCGTATCCACGGGACACCCTGATCAACGCCCGCTTCCGGACGTCCCAGGCGTCGAGTCCGCCGAAGCTGTCCGAGACGATGACCCACCGCAGGTTGGGGTGCGCGGCCCGGACCCGCACGCCTTCGTCGCGGGCCTTGAGCCCGGCGGGGGTGCTGAAGGTGCCGTATGACTCACCGGTCACCGGATTGAGCATCGTGACCTGCCCGTCTGGTGTCGTGCAGGCCAGCAGGGGCACGTCATCCCCGCCGACGGCCGGCAACGGGCACGCGCCGAACCGCCCGGGCAGGTCGCGCAGGTGCGCGCCGGTCAAGGGATTCCAGATGCTGATGCTCGTCTCGTGCTCGACCGCGAGCCACGAATCAGTCCCTGCACATCCGCTCTGCGGCGGACCGGCCAGGCGTATTTCCCGCCGTCGCACGCCCCGTCGATCGCGGATGTGGAGCCGTCCGCCCTTGGCGACCGTCGCCATCCATCTGGCCGAGGCGCAGTCGCTGGCCAGGAAATCCTCTCCGTCCTGACCCGCGGCCTCAGCCAGCTGATGCCCGGTTTCGGGATCCCAGACCCGCACGGTGCCGTTGTCGTCAGCGGTGGCGACCCACGAGCCGTCGGGGGAGTGGCAGCACGAGGTGATGATCTGGTTGAGGAAGACGCCGGTGTTCCTGCCTTGAAGCGCGTGGCGGACGGCGCCGGACGACGAATCGAGTACGAAGGCTTGCCGGGAGCGCCATCCCGACCAGGCGATGACCGACCGGCCGTGCGGCGGGGCGAAACAGCCCGCCAGGTCGGCGGGAGCCCGCCCGCTGATACCTACCAGCGAGCTGCGAGGGCCCGGCCGGTACATACGGACCATCCCGGATTCGAATCCGGCCGCAATGGTTCGGCCACCAAAGTCCACCGAGCGAACCCGGTAGGGCGAATAGTCGAATTCGGCCAGAGCGTCGGTGGTCTCTGGATCGAGAATCCCGATTTCGTAATCGTCCACGAGCGCGGCCCATGCGCCGCTGCGGGGCATAGCCGTCGTCGGCAACCCGCCCGGCCGACGGGCAGGTCCACTGACGCGGTGCCCCGTCGCGGTGTCCCAGCATCTCACGACGTGCCAGGACGAGACGCTCCGCCGATGCTCCTCTTCCATGCCGGTGACGCTCAGGACCCGGCGGCCGTCCTGGCTGGCCCGGCAGACGGAACCCACGAAGATCTCCGGAGCGCCCGGCGCGACGCACGGCAACCGCTCTGGCCAGCGGCGCCCACCGCCTGTGCCCTGGTCATGCTGGAGTTGCCGGGTCACGGGGATGACCCTGAGCGCGTCGGGCCCGAAGCAGGCGGCCACCCATCGCCCGGCCGGGTCGGCCACCAGCCCGGAGCAGCCAGTTCCCGATGCGTCTACGCGGACGAGCAGCGTCCCTTGGCGGGTATCCCAGATGCAGACCTCACCGCCGTCGGTGCTGGCCAGCCAGGACGCATCATCCGGAACGGCCAGGTTGGTGACACCCGATGGATGCCCGTCGAGCATTAGTCTGAGCCCCAGGGTTTCCGGGTCCCACAGGCCGATGTTCCCGTTCACATCGGCCTGTGCGAACCAGGAGCCGTCAGGTGCGTACCGCGTGGGCGTGCCCGAGGTGATGACGACCGGATCGGACTCTCCGCTGATCACTCCGGCGTGTTCCCACGTGGCGGTGTTCCAGAAGTGCACGGTGTGATTGGCATGGTGCGTCACCAGCCATTTCTCGTCCGGGCTGAGCTCGCACCCATAGGGCCCGTCTTTGCTCTCGGTCAGCGTCCGGGGCGCGCCACCCGCTCGCAGGTCCCAGAGTTTCAGCGCGGCCTTGTTCCCCACCGTCATTCCCATCCGGCCGCCCTGGACGTTGACCGTTACCAGCCAGGCCCCGGAGTGAGGCCCGCACGCATCCATGACCTCGTCCCCGTCGTGGTCGCGGTGCACGGCCACCAGCGCCTCACGATCGATGTCCCAGACCAGGACCTCGTTCTGATCGCAGGTGGCCAGCTGGCGCGGGCCGGGCAGAAAACAGCAGCCAGTAACCGGCGATTTGTGGCCGTGCAGGTCGATGACCCCCACCGAGGGGCTGTCCTCCGGGCTCCACCAGCAGCGCAGGTCCGATGGCTGGCCGACCTCCAGGCCAGCCGCGGCCAGGTCGGCCCGGCCCCGGGCCGCGATGCCGGACAGGATGGGGTGCTTGTCCAGCTCGGCCAGCAGAGCCATCGCCTTGGTCTGCCAGTCGCCGGAAGGCGCCCGCAGGACGTGCTCACCCTGCCTGATCGCACAGCGGAGAGCCTGGAGGTCGGGTTCGGCGAACAGGGCCAGCTCCTGGTCGAACGGCCCGGGGTCAGCCAGTTCCATGCGCTCGGCCCAGTACAGGATCGACCGCGCCGTGCGCAGTAAGCCTTCGGTGTCCCCCTCGGCTCGCAGACTCTGCAGGCCATCCCGGATCAGCTCGACAACATCCGGTTCGACCGGGTCCCCCTCGGCTGCCATGCCATCACACTAGCCTTGGCGCGGAGACAGCTCCCGGTTACGTAGGGAGAGCCTCACCGGGCGAAAGGAGCACGCCGGTGCCGTTCGGGATGGACCTCCGGGCCGTAAATCCGGCCGACGCCTTCTTCGAGATCGCGGTCGAGGCCCTGGTCGGAAGGGCGTCGGCCGCGGCGAAACGGGCTATCCTCGGCCCTCCTGCCGAGCAGGCGCTGCGCGAGGTCTTCGCCGGGGCGATTGAGGCGGTCGTTGGCCGGATAGCCGTGCGGCCGGAGGCTGCGAACGCTGAGCCCGATGGCCTGAGCAGGCTAAAAGCCTCTCTGGAGGCCAAACGCAAGGGGCTGGCCAAGGCGCGGAAGTTCCAGGATCTGCCCAGCCTGGTGAACACCTGGACCGAGACGGTCGAAGGCGACGTTGGGTCGCGGTGCCTGCGCGAACTGGGAGTACAGCGCGAGTGGCTGGCCGATCAGCTGTGCACTGAGATCGTCAGCGGAGTCAAGGTCAACGCGTTGGAGGGTGGTCCGCTGCAGCCTCTGGCCATAAATGTGGACCTGCAGCGGCTCTTTGGTCATATGCGCGAGATGCTCGCCGCGCTGGAAGACATCAAGGGCACGGTCGACGACCTCCATCACCTGGCCGGGCAGGTGGACCGCGCGGATCAGCCGGAGGCTCAGCTCGGGGCCAGAACAGTGATCCAGGACCGGACCGCGAGCTTCACCGGCCGCGAGTACTTCATCCAGCAGATCGACAAGCTGATCATGAACGACCCCGGCTTCCCGTCCGGGTACCTGCTCATCGTCGGGGAACCCGGCATCGGCAAGACCGCCCTGATCTCCCATCTCGTGGCAACCCGGGGTTATCCGTGGCACCCGAACAACCGGCGTCAGGGGATCACGTCGACCCAGGCGTTTCTCCGTGACATCTGCCGGCAACTGGCCCGGAGATGCCAGCTGCCCGAACCGGTGGAACCAGACAGTTCAACGCTGTCCACGCTGCTGCACCAGGCGGCGGCCACCGCGCGGCCGGACGCGCCCCTGGTCATCGCGGTCGACGCCCTGGACGAAGCTGACCCGCCGCCGTCGCTGAGCGCCAACCGGCTCCTGCTGCCGCCCACCCTTCCCCCCCACGTGTACTTCCTGATCACCACCAGGCCGCAAGCGGAGTACAGCCTCAATGTCGAGAACCTCCGGGTGGTCCGGATCGAGGACGACGATCTGTTCAACCTGCTCGACATCCGCAAGTACATCAACGAGCAACTGGACGGTCCCTACGCCGCCGACTTCGCGCGCCGGATCGACGCCTGGGCGGTGAGCCAGGCCGAGTTTGTCGACCTGCTGGTGACCAAGAGCCAGGGGAATTTCCTGTACATCGTGCTGATGCTGGCCAGCATCCGGAAAGACAGACTAGGCCGGGCGGCTCTGGAGGACATAGCTCAACTTCCGCAGGGCCTCGGTGGCGACGGTGGTTACTACCAGTACCACTGGGACGTAATGGGGGAATTGTGGCCGGCCGACCTGGTTCGCCAGCACAAGGCGGCGGTGCGCTGTATAGCCGCCATCAACCGGCCGATGTCAGCTGCGATGCTGGTCCAGATGGCCGGCCAGAAGAACCTGCCCGGGGTCGACGAGGAACTCGCGCGCACCATATTCGAGAGCTGGCGGGAATTCTTCAATTCGGAAACCGACCGCGACACGAGAGCGGAACGCTTCTTCGTCTATCACGACACATTCCGCGAGTTCCTCAACAACGAAGAGTCGCTGGCCAGCCTGGAGTACCGGCTGCGCCGCCGCCAGAACGTGCTGCTGCGCCAGCGACTGGAGCGATACTCCTGACCAGTCCGCCACCGGAACGATCGCCAGCACCGGACCCCCGCGTGAGTTCGTGGCGATGGCAGGTTTGCGCTGAGCTGGCGCCGGTAGCTCTTGTCCATGACGAATCCCGCTCACGCCATGGACGTACGGCGCCAGGCTGGCTGGCTCCCGGAATCTCAGGATGCCCTGGAGTCCTGGCTGGACGGCCATCATGAACGGGCGGAAGCCCGGGGTGAGCAGGTCGAACTTCATCCCGTGCTCATCGAGTTCCAGGAACTGATCGGCAGCGACCCCGTGGTGCGCATGTACATCGATCAGATGATCGCTCAGGTGCCGGACCGTAAGCCGTACCGCAAACGGCACCTGGAGAGCGTGCCGCAGTTGCTGCGCTTGATCAACGAGGTGCTGACCAGTGCGCCTGAGTTTGGCGGCGACCAGGTGGCCACGCCGCTCGGCGCGATCCTCGATTGGACGATGGGCACCCGGGCCGGCTTCGCCGCCTACCGCGACCCGCGGGTCAACGCCATGATCAAGAAGATCCTCGACGCCTGGTGCGTGTTCCTCAGCGGTGCCGACTCGCTCTACGCGCTCAACGATTCACCGACCGGCTGGAAAAGCGCCCAGGCCCGGCAAGCGATCGGCATCGAGCAGTACGAGCACGACCCCAAGGACGAGCACTGGGGCTTCACCTCCTGGAATGACTTCTTCACCCGGCGGTTCAAAGACGGCGAGCGCCCGGTGGCCTCTCCCGACGATGACAAGGTGATCGTCAGCGCGTGTGAGTCCACGCCTTACGGCATCAGCACCGACGTCAAGCGCCAGGACCGCTTCTGGATCAAGAGCCAGCCCTATTCGCTCGAGGACATGCTGGCAGGCGACGAGTCGGTCGATCAGTTCGTCGGCGGCACCGTTTATCAGGCCTTTCTGAGCGCGACCAACTATCACCGCTGGCACAGCCCGGTAGCCGGGACCATCGTGCGGGCGTTCGTCCAGGCGGGCACCTATTACTCCGAGCCCGACTCGGAGGGCGCTGACGCGGTCGAGCCGATGAACTCGCAGTCCTACCTGGCGCACGTCGCGGCGCGGGCGATCATCATCATCGAAGCCGACGACCCGGCCATTGGCCAGCTGGCCTTCGTGGCCGTCGGCATGTCGGACGTTTCTTCGTGCCTGATCGGCCCGGAGGTGACGCCCGGCCACCATGTCGCGAAGGGGGAGGAACTCGGCTACTTCCAGTACGGCGGCTCGACCCACTGCCTGGTTTTCCGTCCCGGCGCGATCGCTGAGTTCACCCTCGCCGCCATTCCCCAGCCGCACGACCCGCAGGCGCCACTGATGCTCGTCCGCTCCAAGCTCGCCATCGCCAGCCCGACGGCCTGACTTGTCCGGCTAGGCCAGGATGCTCGGTTCTAACGCAAGCCGGAGGTGGCGATGGACTCGACGAAGCGACGTTGGATAAGAAGGAACGCCACCACCATCGGCACGACAGGCCAGTACCGAGCCTGCCATGACAGCGGCACAGGCGCAGCGTGAGTCTTGTGGGTCTGGTTGAACCGATGAGACGGATCTCATCTGCCTTCCTCCTTTGGATGGCCTGAGATCAGATCTGGAACGTCAAGACAGAGTGGGAGTGCGCGGGGAAAGTGTGGACGGTGCCGGACCGGAACTTCTCGATCGTGGCGGTGGCCACGGACACGGCCTCGGGGGCGTCGAACGAGTTCGACGCGGTGGTGCTGCCGCCGTTGACGACCTCGACGGTGGCGGTCGACCGGGTCGAGGGCCTGGGCGAGCTGCAGTTCGGTGCTGACGTCGTGCTCGGGGTCCCGGTTGATGACGCTGAGCATGACCTCGCGGCGGTCGGGGGAGTAGGTGGCCGTCGCGTCCAGCACCGGGAACGGGCCCAGATCAGCGACCTGGTACGGCCAGTGTTCGGATTCGGGGAACGGGACCAGCTCGTGGGTGTCGCACGCGGTGAACACGTCCAGCGACTGCTCGCCGAGGTGGTCGGCGAACAGCCGGAGCGGGTGGTAGATGGTCTGCAGAAAAATGCCCTCGTCGCTGGTCACGATGGGGGCGATGACGTTGACCAGCTGGGCCAGGTTGGCGATGGGGACCAGCGAGCTGTGGCGCAGGAAGCCGTGCAGGAACGTGGTCACGGCCAGCGCGTCGGCCAGCGTGTACCGCTCCTCCAGGCCCTCGCGGCCCTCCCGCTCGCGGAACCACACGTTCCACTCGTCGTAGGCGATGCGGATCGGGTGCTCGATCTTCTGGTTGTAGCGGACCTGCTCGATCAGGGCGCCGGTGATGCGGATGGCCCGCTCGGCCTGGTGCGGCATCAGCACGTCGGTCCAGTAGTCGTCGCTGCCGGTGTAGATGTGCACGCTGTGGTAGCGGACGAACTCGGCCAGGCCCTCCAGCACCACCCGGTCCCAGTCGCTCCAGCCGGTCTCGCCGCAGGAGACCAGCTCGATGCTGGGATCGGTCCAGGTCATGACCTTGGCGTACTGCCGGGCGGCCTTCACGTAGTCCTCGGCCGACAGCTGCCCGATCTGCCACGGGCCGTACATCTCGTTGCCCAGGCCCCACAGCTTGACCCCGTACGGGGCCTCGTGGCCGTTGGCCCGCCGCTGGTTGGCCCAGTAGGTGTCGCCGGTGCCGTTGCAGTACTCGACCCAGGCCGCGGCCTCGTCCATGGTGCCGGTGCCCATGTTCACGCACAGGTAGGGCTCGGTGCCGACCAGTTCGCAGTAGTGCATGAACTCGTCGGTGCCGAACCGGTTGGACTCCTCGGCGTGCCAGGCCAGGTCGGTGCGCCGCGGCCGCTGGTCCCGCGGGCCGATGCCGTCGGCGAAGTGGTAGCCGGACACGAAGTTGCCGCCCGGCCAGCGCAGCAGCGGCGGCTTGAGCGCCTTGACCGCCTCGATCACGTCGGTGCGGAAGCCGTCGGCGTCGGACAGCGGTGATCCCTCGTCGAAGACCCCGCCGTAGATGCACCGGCCGAGATGCTCGGTGAAACCGCCCAGGATCCGGCGGTCCACGGGTCCGAGCACGCGATCGAGATCAAGTTTGATGACGGCCACGCGAAAAGCCCTCCCTGAGCTGGGGTTTCGTCAATTGCCACGTAGCATGCCACGTGGCATGCTTCGGTGCAATACCCTGTTCTGGCCCGATTTGATTCGTTATGAAGGGCCCGTTTTGGGAGGGCAGAGGGTGCCGGTGACCCAGGGCGACGTCGCGCGCCGGGCGGGAGTCTCGCCCCGGACGGTCTCGAACGTCGTCAACGAGTTCCCGCTGGTCTCGGACGAGCTGCGGCAGCGAGTGCTGCGCGCCATCTCCGAGCTCGGGTACCAGCCCAATCTGGTCGCCCGCAACCTGCGCCACGGGCGGTCCGGGATGATCGGGCTGGCCGTGCCGGAGCTGTCGGTGCCGTACTTTTCCGAGCTGGCCGGGCTGGTCATCGCCGAAGCCCGGCGGCACTCCTACACCGTGGTGGTGGAACAGACCGACGGTGACCCGGGGCGGGAGCAGCAACTGCTGCAGCAGAACGCCCGCGGCCACCTGTTCGACGGCCTGATCTTCAGCCCGCTCGGCCTGGGCGAGGCCGAGTTGCGCCGGCACGCCGGGGACACCCCCACCGTGCTGCTCGGTGAGCACATCGAGGACGGCCCGTTCGACCATGTGGGGCTGGACAACGTGGCCGCGGCCCGCGACGCCACCGCGCACCTGATCGCCCTGGGCCGCCAGCGCATCGCGGCCATCGGCGACCAGAGCCGCGCCCGCGGCGAGACCGGGCAGCTGCGGTCGGCCGGATACCGGGCGGCGCTGCGGGCCGGCGGCCTGCGCGCCCAGCCGTCACTGGTCGTGCCAGCCTCCTCGTTCCACCGCGGCAGCGGCGCCGAGGCCATGGCCCGGCTGCTGGACCAGGCCACGGTCCCGGACGCGGTGTTCTGCTACAACGACCTGCTGGCCATCGGGGCCATGCAGGCCGTGCTGCAGCGGGGCCTGCGCATCCCGGACGACATCGCCATCGTGGGCTTCGACGACATCGAGGAAGCCCGCTACGCGTTCCCCCGCTGACCACGATCGCCCCCGACAAGGAGGCCCTGGCCCGGTGCGCGGTGGCTCAGCTGTTCGCCCGGCTCAAGGACCAGGGCGCGCCGCCCACCTCGCACCAGGTCGGCTACTCGCTCAAGGTGCGGGGGAGTAGCCAGCCTCGCTGACGTCGGACCAGCCCTTCATCGGGCCCTGGGCCATTTCCGGGTGGTCGTAGGAGTCGTTCCAGTTCCACCAGTTGTAGGGCGGGGTCTGCGGGTAGCCCTCGGGTGAGTCCTCCCAGGTCTCCTGGCGGCCGAGCGCGACCAGGTCCAGGTAGCTCCAGGTACTGCCCATGGCCTCGTCGCCGCGGTTGTCGATGAAGTAGGTGCGGTACACCTGGTCGCCGTCGCGGTAGAAGGCGTTGGTGCCGTGGTACTCGTCCACGCCGTGGTCGACGTCCCAGTCGCTGGTGATCGTGTACCAGGGGTGCTTCCAGCCCATCCGCTCCTTCAGCCGCGCGATGTCCGGCTGCCCGGCCCGGGACGCGTAGACGAACGTGACGTCGCGGGCGTTCAGGTGCACCACCGGCGCGACCTGGTCGGCCATGAGCGAGCAGCCGTGGCAGGCGTGTTCGGGCCAGCCGGTCACCCCCGGCTCGAAGAACGCCCGGTAGATGACGAGCTGCCGGCGGCCCTCGAACAGATCGAGCAGGCTCAGCGGGCCGTCCGGGCCTTCGAACGTGTAGGCCTTGTCCACCGGGACCCAGGGCATCCGGCGCCGGGCCGCGGCCATGGCGTCCCGGGCCTTGGTCAGCTCCTTTTCCTGCACGAGGAGCCGCTGCCGGGCCTCCTGCCACTGCTCGGCGGTCACGATCTCGGGAGTCTTCATTTCGGTCTAACCCTTCTTCGTCGGCGTTGCCGGGTCCGTGCTGAGGTCCAGATGCTGTTTGAGGGCACCGAGCGGGCCGTCCCAGTCCCGGGCCAGCGCGGCCAGGAACTGCTGCGCGACCTGCATCGGGGCCGATTTCAGCCGGTAGCGCACCCGGCGGCGCTCACCCGGCTCGGCGGTGACCAGGCCCGCGTCGGACAGCAGGGCCAGGTGCTTGGCGATGGCCTGCCGGGTGACGGGCAGCAGGCCGGCCAGGTCGGTCGCGGTGGCCGGCCCGCTGGCGGCCAGCACGGCCAGAATGGAACGCCGGGTCGGGTCGGCCAGCGCCCCGAACACCCGCTCGGCAATGGTTTCCATCTCGGCCGCGGCCGCCATCTCGGCCGGCGCCTGGCGTCAGCGTCCCGCCAGGTGGCCGCCGAGGTAGCTGGCCAGTTCGCCCAGCTCGCTGCGCCAGCCGTCGACGTGGCCCTGGTACTCGTCGCTGTAGACATCGCCGGGCAGCTGCGCGAACCCGGTCTCGACCACGGTCAGCCGGGTGCCCTGGCCGGCTGGCTCGAGGGTGAACTCCACGTAGGTGCGACGGGGATCGTCCTCGGGCAGCCCCTTGACCTGCCAGGTGTAACCGAACACGGCGGGCGGTTCGACCCGCTCGACCCGCATCTGCACGGTGAAGCCGCCGTCCCAGCTCATCTCGGCCGCCCCGCCCGGGCGCAGGTCAATGCGGGCGCCCGCGTCACCGAACCACGTACCCAGTCCTTCGGCCGTGGTCAGCGCGGCCCACACCTTCTCGGGTGGATGATCGAGCTCAACCGTGCGCTCGATCCGGTCCGGAAACCCCATCGGTGCCTCCCCGTATGTAGCAACCTAGTAGTTGCGACTTTATGGCAACCCACTAGTTGCGTCAAGCCGCGCCCCGCTGAGCCCCGTCGCCAGTTGATAACAGCAAGAAGCCGACGGCGGGACGACCCCAGTGGCAACACCAGCAACGGCACACAACTCCAGATCTGGACCTGTAACAACGAATCCCCACAGGTTTTCCACCTCAACTAACCCCGTTTAGCGGCGATCAGCCCAACAATGGGGGAATGCCTACGTTGCGCCCGACCCGGTCGGCCGTCACCCTCAAGGACGTGGCCGACCGGGTCGGCGTGACCGCGGCCGCCGCGTCCATGGCCCTGGCCGGCCGGGGCCGGATCAGTGACCGGACCCGGGACGCGGTCCGGCGGGCCGCCGACGAACTGGGCTACGTGCCCAGCTCAGCCGGGCGGGCCCTGCGCAAGCAGCGCGCGGGGGCGGTGGCGCTGATCGTGCCCAACACCTCTCAGCACGTGTTCGGCCACGACTACTTCATGCACGTGCTGACCGGCTTGTCCACCGCCGCCAACGCCCGCGGCGCCCAGGTCATCGTGTCCACCAACGCCGACGAGGCCGGGGCCATCGGCGCCTACGAGCGGGTCATGCGCTCCCGCAGTGCCGACGGCGCCATCGTGACCAGCGCCGCCATCGACGACCCGCACCTGGAGGCGCTGGTCGCGCTGGGCCTGCCGGTGGTGCTGATCGGCAGCTTCCCCTACCTGCCGGACGCGGTCAGCGTCGGCATCGACGACCCGGCCGCCAGCGAGCAGATCACCGCGCACCTGCTCGACGCCCACGGCCGCACGGACCTGGTCTACGTGAGCGGGCCACTGGACCACCAGGCCGGGCTGGACCGGCGCGACGGGTTCGTGCGCGCCCTGACCCGGCGCGGCCTCGACCCGTCCGGGCGGATCATCGAAGGCGACTTCAGCGAAACGAGCGGGTCCGAGGCGGTCCGCTCGCTGCTGGCCTCCGGCCCCGGTTTCGACGGGCTGGTGTTCGCCAACGACGACATGGCCTTCGGCGGCCTGCAGGTGCTGAAGGCCGCGGGCCGGAGCGTGCCGGATCAGGTCGGCGTGGCCGGGTTCGACGACTTCGGACTGGCCCGGCTGACCACCCCCGGCATCACCACGGTCCGGGTGCCCGCCCAGGAGATGGCCCGGCTGGCCACCGAACGCCTGTTCGCGCTGGTCGACGGTTCGCCGGTGACACCCAACCGCCGCCAGCTGCCGGTCACCCTGACCATCCGTCAGTCCTGCGGCTGCCGCTAGGCGGGCCCCGCTACGCCGCCTGTAGTCAGCGCCTGTAGTCAGCGCGTAGTTAGCGGCGGCTCTCCGGGCGGGCTGGTCGGAGAGCCCGCCCGGAGAGGCCAGGGGCAACCGGGCAGCCGGCCGCCTGCCGCACTGACCCCTCGCAGCACCGCAGTTCGGCCGGCCCCTTTTCCCACGTGGGAACCCGGGTACCGCTGACGCTAGTGCGCCAGGCGGTCTGGCCACGTCGGCAGAACTGTGTAGATCGGTGTGTATGTTTTCCGGCCCCGATCCCGCGCAACTGCGTACGGCCGGCCTAAGCTGGAAGAGAGCTTGCGCAGCCCAGTGAGCTAGCACTGTGAGGTAGCCGCGATTCGCACCAACCTGCCCGAGGCACCCAACAGTTTCGTCGGACGTCAGCGGGAAGTCGCCGAGCTGCTCCGGCTGGTGCCGCAGGCCCGGGCGCTGACCCTGTGCGGTCCCGGCGGGATCGGCAAGACCCGGCTGGCCCTGCACGTGCTGGCGGCCGCGGCCGACAGCTTCCCGGACGGGGCCTGGGTGGTCGACCTGTCCGATCTGCGCCAGCCCGAGCTGGTGGTGGCCCGGCTGGCCTCGGTGCTCGGCATCAGCGAGGAACCGTCCCGCCCGCTGCTGGAAACCGTGGCCGACGCCCTGCGCCCGCGGGCCCTGCTGGTGGCCCTGGACAACTGTGAGCACCTGATCGACGCCTGCGCCCAGATGTGCCAGCGGCTGCTGGCCAGCGCACCCGGGTTGCGGCTGCTGGTGACCAGCCGCGAACCGTTGCGGGTAGCGGCCGAACACGTATGGCAGGTGCCGCCGCTGTCGGTGGCCGTGGACCTGACCGACCCGGACGGGTACGCCTCGGAGGCCATCCACCTGTTCGCGGACCGGGCCGCGGCCTCGCTGCCGGGCTTCGCGGTCAGCGCGGCCAACGCCGAGGCCGTGGCCACGCTGTGCCGGGCCCTGGACGGGATGCCGCTGGCCATCGAGCTGGCCGCGGCCCGGGTCCGGGCGCTGTCGGTGGAGCAGATCGGGGCCCGGCTGGCCGACCGGTTCCGGCTGCTGACCACCGGGGACCGGTCGGCCCCGGCCCGGCACCGCACCCTGCGGGCCACCATCGACTGGAGTCATGACCTGCTCACCAGCCCCGAGCGGATCCTGCTGCGGCGGCTGTCGGTCTTCGCGGGCTGGTCGCTGGAGATGGCCGAGCAGGTGTGCTCCGACGACGATCTGCCCGCCCTGGACGTGCTGGACGCCATGGCCGCCCTGGTCGACAAGTCGCTGGTGGCGCGGGAGCCGGAGGTACTGGGCCAGGCCCGGTACCGGTTGCTGGACACGATCCGGGAGTACGCCGCCGCCCACCTGGACGAGGCCGGGGAGACGGCAGCGTTCCAGCACCGGCTGCGCGACTACACGCTGCGGGTCGCCGAGCACAACCTGGCCACCGGGCTGGCCCAGGTTCCGGCCTCCTGGGCCGAGCGGGTCGACGTGTTCCGGCGCTACGACGCCGAGATCGGCAACGTGTGGCAGGTGCTGACCCGGGCCCTGGCCGCGGGCGACGCCCAGGCTGGGCTGCGGATCTGCACCGCGGTCAGCCCGTGCTGGATCGTGCGCGGCTCGTTCGCCGAGGGCGCCGAGTGGCTGGATTCCTTCCTGGCCGTGGACGCGCCCGCGGTCCCGGCCTGGATCCGCGGTGCGGCCCTGGTGGCCCGGGGGCAGCTGGCCCTGTCCAGCGACCCGGCCGTGGCCGAGACGTCGGCCCGGGAGGGCCTGGCCCTGTGCCGGACGGCCGAGAATGACTTCTGGACCGCGGCCGCGCTGAACCTGCTGGCCGAGAGCGCCCTGCACACCGGGCGCCTGGCCGACGCGGCCAGCCGGGCCGGCGAGGCCCTGGCCGTCGCCCAGTCGGCCGGTGCGGTCTGGGCTGAGGGCTACGCGCTGGGGACCCAGGCCGCGATCGCCGCCGCCGAGGGCCGGCAGCGCGAAGCGGGCCGGCTGGCCCAGGACTCGATCATCGCCATGCGCCGGATCGACCACAGCTGGGGCACGGCCCGGGCCCTGATGGGCCTGGCCGACCTGGCCCGGCTGCGCAGCGACCCGCGCGAGGCGCGGCTGATGTACCTGGAGGCCCTGCCGATCCTGCGCGAGATCGACGCCCGGCCCGAACTGGCCCGCGGCCTGGCCGGGCTGGGCCGGGTCGCGGCCGACCTGGGCGAGTACGCCGAGGCTCGCCGGTACCTGGCCGAGAGCATGCGGCTCAGCCACTCGACCGGCTCGCACATTGGCATGACCCGGGCTCTGGAGGCGTTCGCGGCCCTGGCCGTGCGCGAGGGTCAGGTGGAGCGGGCGGTGCAGCTCACCGCCGCGGCCGGGGCCGTGCGGGCGGAGGCGGGCCTGCCCGCCCTGCCCGGATCCCGGCGGGAACGGATCCTGGACGCGGCCCGCGGCCAGCTCGACCCGCCCGCCATCGACCGGCTGTGGACCCAGGCCGCCGCCCTGGACACCGAGGCCGCCGTCGCCCTGGCTGGGCAAGACCCGGCCCCGCTCCCCGACGGCGCCGAGTTCGAGGGCCCACCGCCCGAGGTGGCCACCCCGCCGCCCGGTACCCTCACCCCACGCGAGCGGGAGGTGGTGTCGCTGATCGCCCGCGGCTGCAGCAACAGGACCATCGCCGAGGAGCTCGTGATCAGCCCGGCCACCGCGGCCCGGCACGTGGCCAACATCCTGGCCAAGCTGGGCTTCACCTCCCGCACCCAGGTCGCCTGGTGGTTCGCGGACCAGCCCGGGGTCACGGCCGTGGCGGTGCCCGGCCCGGCGTCAGGCGAAGCGGACGCCGAGTGACCGCAGCGCCCCGGCGGCGCCGTCGCCCACGGGCTGGTCAGTGGCCCACCAGAGATAACCGTCCGGCCGGACCAGGGCCGCGCTGATTTTCTCGTGGCCCGGCCAGAGCCCGGCCTGGTGGGTTTCGATGCCGAGGCTCTGCGCGACCCGCACGGCCTCGTCCAGGATCGCGCCGCCCGCGAAGACGAGCAGCACCGGGCGGGCCGTGCGCAGGAGCTGGAACAAGCTGGTCCCGCCGGCGGCCAGGTCGGGGACGCGCTGCCCGGTCAGCTCGTGCGCGCCGGGGTTGGGCGGCGGGTAGCTGACGGCCAGCCCGGACATCCGGGTGGCCAGCTCGGTGCCCAGGGCCGGATCGCGGGCCAGCAGCCCGGCCATCACCTCGCGCAGGGCCAGGCCCTCCGGGGTGAACGTGGTGATCAAGGCGGTCTGGGCCCGGGTGTCAGTCAGCAGGGTCTGCCCGACCGGATGCCGTTCGGCCTGGTAGCTGTCGAGCAACTCGTCGCCGGCCCGCCCCTGCACCACGGCGGCCAGCTTCCAGCCCAGGTTCATGGCGTCCTGCACGCCCACGTTGAGGCCGACCCCGCCGGTGGGCAGGTGCATGTGGGCGGCGTCGCCGGCCACCAGCACCCGGCCCGCCCGGTAGCGGGCCGCCTGCCGGGTGGCGTTGCCGAACCGGGACCGCCAGGTGGCGTCGTGCAGGCCGAAATCGCGGCCGCCGGTGGCCGCCCGCACCGAGGCCCGCAGCTGCTCCTCGGTCAGGGTTGAGCCGGGCTCCTGGAACGCCGGGTCGAAGCCGGCCACCCGGAACCGGCCACCCGGCAGCGGGGCGATGATCAGCGTGCCGCCCGGGCCCGCGATGGCCACCGTGCCCTGCTCGGGCGGGTCGTCCAGGGTGGCGTCGCCCAGGTAGCCGTAGAGTTCGGAATCGGTGCCCGGGAACTCGATGCCGGCCGCCTGCGCGGACCACGCTGCGGGTTCCGTCGCAGCCCACCACGTACCGGGCCGTGAACACCTGGCCGCCGTCCGCGGTGACCCGGACCCCATGGCCGTCCTGGCTCACGCCGGTGACCGTGCACCCGCGCCGGATGACGGCGCCGAGTTCGGCCGCCCGCCGTTCCAGCAGGTCCTCCAGCATCGGCTGCGGGAACCCGAGCACGAACGGGAACGGCGTGTCCAGCACGCTGAAGTCGACCGGGGTGGTGAGCATGCCCCAGTGCCACCTGCGGCATCTTCCGCCCGCGTTCCAGCGGCACGTCGGCCGCCCCGCGCATGGCCAGCACCTCCACGGTGCGGGCGTGCACGCCGAGCCCGCGGGTGAACGGCCCCCGCTCGCTGGTGCGTTCCAGCACGGTGGTGGCCACCCCGGCCAGCCGCAGCTCCCCGGCCAGCCACAGCCCGACCGGCCCGGCCCCGACCACGACGACATCTGCCTCGGTATCCGTCACCCCCGCAGGCTAGTGGCCGAGGATAAACACTCGCGAAACGGGCGCTTGACCGGCCGGATGGGCCGAGCCTCGTCAGTAGTAGTAGGGAAACCGGGAGTAGTCCGGGTCGCGCTTTTCCAGGAAGGCGTCGCGGCCCTCGACCGCCTCGTCGGTCATGTAGGCCAGCCGGGTCGCCTCGCCCGCGAACAGCTGCTGGCCGACCAGCCCGTCGTCGATCGCGTTGAAGGCGTACTTGAGCATGCGCTGCGACGTGGGGCTCTTGCCGTTGATCTTGACCGCCCACTCCAGGGCGGTCCGCTCCAGGTCGGCGTGCGGCACCGCGGCGTTGACCGTGCCCATCCGGTGCCCGGCTTCGGCGTCGTAGGTATCGCCGAGAAAGAAGATCTCCCGGGCGAACTTCTGGCCGACCTGGCGGGCCAGGTAGGCCGAGCCGAAACCGCCGTCGAAGCTGCCCACGTCGGCGTCGGTCTGCTTGAACCGCGCGTGTTCGCGGCTGGCCAGGGTCAGGTCGCACACCACGTGCAGGCTGTGCCCGCCGCCCGCGGCCCAGCCCGGCACCACGCAGATCACGACCTTGGGCATGAACCGGATCAGCCGCTGCACCTCCAGGATGTGCAGCCGCCCGGCCCGGGCCGGGTCGATCGACTCGGCCGTCTCGCCCTCGGCGTAGCGGTAGCCGTCCCGGCCGCGGATGCGCTGGTCACCGCCGGAACAGAAGGCCCAGCCGCCGTCCTTCGGGGACGGCCCGTTGCCGGTCAGCAGCACGCAGCCGACGTCGCTGCTCATCCGTGCGTGGTCGAGGGCCCGGTACAGCTCGTCCACGGTGTGGGGCCGGAACGCGTTGCGGACCTCGGGCCGGTTGAACGCCACCCGCACCGTGCCCGAGCTGACCGCCCGGTGGTAGGTGATGTCGGTGAAGGAAAACCCGTCGACCGGACGCCACTGCCCGGAATCGAAGATCTCAGAAACCATGAGCTAATAATGGTGCAGATGAACCGGGCTCCGGCGTCGGCGCTCTAGCCGAACGTGAACGCGTAGGCCTGGGCGCCGGGCCCATCGAACGTGATCTCGACGGTCCGGTCGACCACTGAGCCGCGCTGGCGGATGAGCTGGTACAGCCGCGGCTCGGCCAGCGTGCCGTGCCCCTGGGCGTCGATGTCGGTGCCGTGCGCGGCGCCGGGCTGCTGCCCATCCAGCCGCACCCGGAACCGGCTCGCACCTCCGCCCGGGCCTGGGCTCATGACCAGGTGCACGTCGCGGGCGTGGAAGCGGTAGCTGATCTGCCCGCCCGCCGCGGCCAGCGTGGCCGCGGCCCCGCGGTCGGAACGCGGCCCGCATCTCGTCGCTGAACAGGCCGGGCTGCTCCCAGGCGGCGAAGTGGCCGCCCCGCTCGACCGGGTGGAAGTAGAGCAGGTTGTCCGGGTAGGCCCGCGCCCCAGTCGCCGCCCTGGGCCACGTACCGGGTGTACCCGAGGCGTTCCATCAGCACGGCCCAGGCCCGCGCGATCCGGACCGGGTCCCAGCCGGTGGCGACCGGCTTGGCCGAGAACCCGATGACCCGGCAGCGAGGGGATCACCAGGTGGCAGCGCGTCCTCGTGCTGGGAACGGATGTGCAGGAAATGGATGTCGAGCCCGTCGATCTCGGTGACGAAGTTCGGCAGCTCGCTCAGCCGGGCCTCGCACCGGCGCCAGCCGTAGCCGGCCGCCCAGTACCGGGCCAGGTCCTGCATCATGGCCAGCGGCGCGCCCTGGGAGTCATCGCTGACCAGTTCCCGCTCCGGCCAGCGGGTGGCCGAAATGCGGGCCCGCAGGTCATCGAGTTCGGCGTCGCTGGCGATCGGGATCGTGAACGGCCGGATCGCCGCCCCGGTCGCGGTGCCTTCGGTCGTGGCGGACATGGGGGCTCCCTTCCCCGGCGCTGATATCCCGCTCCTGCGCGGCGCCGTTGCCACGAAGCCTGCGTGACCAGGCCCTCGATTCGCGCCCGTGGATATCACTGGTCCCGGGCCCCGGAAATTTTCCTCTGACCCGGGGAATGACCGAGCCGGCGCCCATGTTGCACATCATGTAAGATTTCATCGAATGCAGGTTTGCATGGCATGCAACTAGGTTCGGGGGAGGTGCCGGTGACGTACGCCGAGGTGACCGAGGAGCAAGCCAGTAGCTCATTGCGGGAGCGCAAGAAGCTGGCCACCCGGCGCAGGCTCCGCCGGGTCGCGCTGGACCTGATCGCCGAGCGCGGCTACTCCAACGTCACCGCCGAGGAGATCGCCGAGGCGGCCGAGGTGTCGACCCGCACCTTCTTCAACTACTTCCCGTCCAAAGAGGCGGTGCTGCTCAGCGCCGACCCCGAGCGTTTGCTCCAGGTCCGCGAGAACGTGATGGCCGCGCCGGCCGGTACGCCCGCCGTTGAGGTGCTGCACCTGGCCCTGACCGCGTGGGCCCGCGAGGTAGTCGCCCAGCTCGCCGAGCTGGGCGGTGACCCGTCACAGTGGCTCAACCGGATCAAGGCGGCCCGCGCCGACCTGCACTTGCGCGCGGCCCAGGCGGCGCAGATGGAAGCGATCGAGCGAACGATCACCGCGGCGCTGGCCGAACGGCTGGGCACCGACCCGGAGCGGGACCCCTATCCGGCCCTGCTCGCGGTGCTGGCCTCCGGCACCTTCCGGGTCTGCCTCGCGTCGTGGGCCAGCGCCGGCGGCAGCGTGCCGCTGGAGCGCCTGGTGGACCTGGCGTTCGCCGCGCTCGCGGACGGGCTGCCGGAAACTGCATCGTTGCGTCACGCCATGGCCGGCGGGACGGACAGAAAGGACAACTACTGATGGCAACAGCCACTCCCGCGCCCGCGGGTGCGGCACCGGCGGATGCGGACGGCGCCATGCCGGGGCTCGGCCACCGCCGCGTCCTGCTGATCATCGGCGCGCTCATGCTGGGCATGCTGCTGGCCGCCCTGGACCAGACGATCGTGTCCACGGCCCTGCCGACGATCGTCGGTGACCTCCAGGGCGGATCCCACATCGCCTGGGTGATCACCGCCTACCTGCTGACCACGACCGTCTCCACACCCCTGTGGGGCAAGCTCGGTGACCAGTACGGCCGGAAGACGTTCTTCCAGGCCGCGATCGTCATCTTCCTGGCCGGCTCGATCCTGTCCGGCCTGAGCAACTCCATGTTCATGCTGATCGCGTTCCGCGCGGTCCAGGGGCTCGGCGCCGGTGGCCTGATGGTCGGGGCCCAGGCGATCATCGGCGACATCGTCTCGCCCCGCGAACGAGGCAAGTACGTCGGCCTGTTCGGCGCCGTGTTCGGTGTCTGCAGCGTCATCGGCCCGCTGCTGGGCGGCGTGTTCGTGGACAACCTGACCTGGCGCTGGATCTTCTACATCAACGTGCCGATCGGCGCGATCGCGCTGGCCGTGGTGGCCGCCCAGGTGCCAGGCCACCTGCGCCGGGTGCACCACCAGATCGACTACCTGGGCACCGCGGTGCTGGGGCTGGCCGTGACCTCGCTGATCCTGCTGACCAGCCTGGGTGGCAGCACCTACGCCTGGGCCTCGCTGCCCATCTACATCCTGGGCGCGGCCGGTGTCGTGCTGATCGGGGTGTTCGTCCTGGTCGAGCGCCGGGCCGCCGAGCCGGTGCTGCCGCTGCACCTGTTCAAGCTGCGGGCCTTCTCGACGACCAGCGTGGTCGGCTTCATCGTCGGCTTCGCGATGTTCGGCGCGATCACCTACCTGCCCGCCTTCTTCCAGGTCGTGCGGGGCATCTCGCCGACCATCTCCGGGGTCTACCTGCTCCCGCTGATGGCGGGCCTGCTGGCGGTGTCGATCGGCTCCGGCCAGATCATCTCGCGGACCGGCAAGTACCGGTTCTTCCCGATCGCCGGCGCCGCGGCGATGACGCTGGGGCTGTACCTGCTGTCCCTGATGGGCGTGCACTCCGCCACCTGGCAGGACGCGATCTACATGCTCGTGCTCGGCGCCGGCATCGGCGGCGTCATGCAGGTGCTGGTCACGATCGTGCAGAACGCCGTGCCGCACAGTGAGCTGGGCGTCGCGACCTCGGCGGCCACGTTCTTCCGGTCGATCGGCGGCTCCTTCGGGACCGCGATCTTCGGCGCGATCTTCTCCAACGTGCTGATCGGAAACCTGGCCAGCCACCTGCACGGGGTCTCGCTGCCGAACGGCTTCAGCAGCGCGGACGTCACCCCGGCGGTGCTCAGCCATCTGTCCGCCGCGGTCCGCGACGGCTTCGTGGCCGGGTACGCCGAGTCGATCCAGACCGTGTTCCTGATCGCGGTGCCGATCGCCGCGCTGGCCTTCCTGGCCACCTGGTTCATCCCGCAGCTGGAGCTCAAGCGCTGGACCGGCCAAAAGGAGCCGTCCGCCCCGGAGGCGACCCCGGATGCCGCCGCCACCATCGGCGAGAGCTGACCGTCCCCATTGACGCGGCCCGGGCCAGACACTGGCCCGGGCCGCGGTTTTTGTCACTACCCTGATGGTCACTGATCGGAGCTGGGGGGAACCGAGCGTGACCAATCCTGATCAAGGGCCGCAGGCGTCGCTGATTGTCCAGGGCCGGGACCGGCCCGGAATCGTGGCCGCGGTCACCGCCGTGCTGGCCCGCTACGGGGCCAACATCGTGTCCCTGGACCAGTACTCCAGCGACCCCCGCGGCGGCGCGTTCTTCCAGCGCACGGTGTTCAGCCTGGACCACCTGACCGCCGCGTTGCCGGACATCGAGCAGGACCTGGCCCAGGTCCTGGCCCGGGACTTCGACCTGGAGTTCCGGCTCCGCGACCTGTCCGTGCCGCAGCGGGTGGCGATCTTCGCGTCGAAGTCGGACCACTGCCTGCTCGACCTGCTGTGGCGGCACCGGCGCGGCGAGCTGCCGATCAGCGTGGCCATGGTCATCTCCAACCACCAAGATCATGCTGCCGCCGTCCGCGGCTTCGGGGTCCCGTTCTTCCACGTGCCCTCGGCCGGCCCGGACAAGTCCGCGGCCGAAGCCGAGCACCTGCGCCTGCTCCGGGGCAACGTCGACTTCATCGTGCTGGCCCGCTACATGCAGATCCTGTCCGGCCCGTTCATCGCCGAGGTGGCGGTGCCGATCATCAACATCCACCACTCGTTCCTGCCCGCCTTCGTCGGCGCCGGCCCCTACGCCAGGGCGCGCGAGCGCGGGGTCAAGCTGATCGGCGCCACCGCCCACTACGTCACCGAGGAACTGGACGACGGCCCCATCATCGAGCAGGACGTCGCCCGCGTCACCCACGCCGACACCGTCGCCGACCTCCAGCGCCGCGGCGCCGACATCGAGCGCGCCGTCCTCACCCGCGCCGTCCGCTGGCACAGCCAGGACCGCGTCATCCGCGACGGCCCCCACACCATCGTCTTCGCCTGACCACCCGGCCCCGGCCCCCGGCTCCGGCCCAGGCCCCCGGCCCACGCCGCGCGCGCCCCCTCGGTGATAACAGCAAGAAGCGGGCCGCATGAGCCGGCTGGGCGCCGGACCCAGGGCAGAAGCTAGCGGGTGACCTGGTCCAGGAACGTGTCGAGGTTGGCCAGCATGCGGGCGATCTTGTCCTCGGGGGTGAGTGACTCATCGAGGTCGGCGCCGGCGGCGGGGGCGCGCAGGCCCCGCGCGTACAGCGAACAGGCCAGGTCGGTGCACAGGTACTGGCCGACCGAGTTGCCCTGCCGCCCGGCCGGCCCGGCCCGGCGGGCGGTCATCAGCGTGACGCCGCCCGCGGTGCGGGTGGTCAGGCACAGCGAGCACATGCTGCGTGCGGTGAAGCGCCGCTGGCCCGCGGGGGCCGCGCGCAGCGTCACCCCGGTCAGGCCGACGGGGCGCTCGGCGATCAGGTAGGCCCGTTCGGGCGCGCCCGGGTCCCGCCAGCCCAGGAAGTCCCGCTTCTCCCAGTCCAGGTCGGCCAGGTCCCGGGGCACGTTCATGCGCTGGGCCTCGCCCTTGGAACAGTTGACGAACGAGCCGCGGATGTCCTTTTCGCTGAGCGGTTGCACCCGAGCGAAGCTAATAGCCGGGCCGGCCGTGTTCAACTGCTTATCCAGGCCGGGAGGCCGGAGAACGTCACAAGGATCAGTAGACGCAGGGAATCCCGTACGGCGCGTTGGCCTTGACCGACACCGCGCCGCCAGCGCCGCCATTGCTGGTGGAAGAACTGGCGCTGGGGGTGGGGGAGGCGGCCGGGGTGGCCGTCGCCGTGCCCAGCCCGGGCGGCACCGAGGTCGCGTCCGGGCCCAGGATGAGCTGCACGTGGCCCGCGGGCACGCTGGCACTCGCGGTCGCGGTGACCCCGTGGAACGAGCCGGCGATCTTGTTGGCACTGGCCTGGCCGCCCGCGCCGTAGACGACCTCGGTGGCGGAGTGGGCGGCGGTGTTGCCGACCTCGCCCGCCTTGTAGCCGGCCTTGGTCAGGGCCTGCGACATCTGGCCGGCCAGCCCCATCGCGGCGCCGCCGTTGAGTACGTCCACGGTGGTGGCGCCGGGGGCCAGCGATGACTCGGTCGGAGCGGGCTGGGCCGTGGCGGTCGGCGGGTAGAACTCGTTCTGCACGAACGTCTTGACCTGGGCCGGGTCGATGAGGTTCACGGTCTGCCCGGCCATGTGGCCGTCGGTGGTGATCACCGGGGCCGTCTTGAAGGTCAGGTTCTTCCCGGTCAGGCTCTTCATGTCGCTGGCGAAGTTGAAGATCTGCCAGCCCTGGTCGGTGATCACGAACTTCTTGGCCACGTTGATCAGGCTGGTGAGCTGGCCGATGCTGGTCAGGATGCCCTCGTTCTTCACCTTCCAGATGACGTAGTCGATGACGGCCTGCTGCCGGTGGGTGCGGTCCAGGTCACCGTTGGGCAGGTTGTCGCGTTCGCGTACGAAGGCCAGGGACTGCGCCGCGTCCAGGTGCAGGTAACCGGCGTGCGGCGCGTCGAAGCCGGAGTTGGTGTCGTGCAGGTTCTGGCCGTTGTTCCAGGATTTCAGGCAGGCCTCGATGCCGCCGAACTGATGGGCCAGTTCGTAGAAGCCGGCCAGGTTGACCTCGGCGAAGTGGTCGACGTGCACGCCGGTCAGTGCCTGCACGCTGTCGATGGCGGCGCTCTGGCCCGCCTCGTTGGCCTGCAGGTAACGCTGGTCCTTGCTGATCTTTGAGTTGTTGGTCTGGCTCAGGCTCTGGGCCCAGGCCAGGCCGTAGGCCTGATCGATCTTCCCCTGGGACTGGCCGTCGTAGGCCTTGGGGTAGGTCACCCAGTCGTCGCGCGGGATCGAGACGCCGACCGCCTTCTGCCCGCCCGCGTAGATGTGGATCAGGATCAGCGTGTTGGTGTCCTGGCCGCCGACCCCGTCCGCGACGCCCTGCTTGCTGCCCGCGTGCATCGCGTGCAGCAGGGAGCCGGAGAGGATGTTGCCGTCATAGTCGGTCCGGCTTTCCAGCCCCATGAGCAGGATGTTCATCGCGCCGGTGACCGGGCCGCCGGAGATGACGTTCGAGCCGCCGATCGCGTTGACCTGGTCCTTGACGTAGTAGGCGAAACCACTCAGGACCAGGACCGAGGCCGCGAGGATGCAGCTCACCGCGTAACCGGCCTTGCCAGCCACGGCCATGCCGCTGTGCGACCTGAACATCAGGTGTCCCTTTCCAGACGGCCACTCGGCCGTAAGCTACCGCCCCGTCAACCTACCGGGCCAAAACCTACTGGCCCAAAATCCCCTGGCACTGTAACGACCTGGAACCGTAAGACGTTCCGGAGCCTTCGCTCAGGTAGCGCGCTGCGCCTGCCGGACCAGGCCGCCGCCGATGATCAGGCGCTGGATCTCGCTGGTCCCCTCGTACAGGCGCAGCAGCCGCACGTCCCGGTAGATGCGTTCGACCGGCACGTCCCGCATGTAGCCGGTGCCGCCGAAGATCTGCACCGCGGCGTCGGCCACCTGGCCCGCCATCTCGGTGCAGAACAGCTTGGCCGCCGACGGCCCGATCCGGGTGTCCTCCCCGCTGACGTAGCGCTGCGCGGCCTCGCGGACCAGGGCCCGGCCCGCCAGCACCCCGGTCTGCTGGTCGGCCAGCATGGCCTGGACCAGCTGGAAGTCCCCGATCGGGCGGCCGCCCTGGGTGGCCGAGGCGGCGTAGGCCACCGACTCGTCCAGCGCCCGCTGGGCCGTGCCCACGGCCAGGGCCGCGATATGCACCCGGCCGCGGGCCAGTGAGGTCATGGCCGCCCGGTAACCGGCTTCCTCGTCCCCGCCGACCAGCGCCGATGCTGGGATCCTCACTCCATCGAAGGTCACATCCGAGGTCCAGGCCCCCTCCTGGCCCATCTTGTGGTCCTTCGGGCCGACCCGCAGACCGGGCGCGGACGCCGGGACCAGGAACACCGCGATCCCGGTCCCGGACGAATCAGCCGGCCGGGTGCGGGCGAACACCACGAACAGCCCGGCCAGCGGCGCGTTGGTGATGAACCGCTTCTGGCCGTCGATGACCCAGTCGTCGCCGTCGCGGACCGCGCTGGTGCGGAGCCCGGCCGGGTTGGAGCCCGCGCCCGGCTCGGTCAGCGCGAACGAGGCCACCACCTCGCCGGAGGCGATGCGCTCCAGCCACTCGGCCTTCTGCTGGTCGGTGCCGAACCGGACCAGCACCTGGCCCGCGATCCCGTTGTTGGTCCCGAACATGGACCGCAGGGCCAGCGAGGTGTAGCCGAGCTCCATGGCCAGCTCGACGTCCTGGGTCAGGTCCAGGCCCAGGCCACCCCACTCCTGCGGGTATGGCGTAGCCGAACAAGCCCATTTCCGCGGCCAGCTTGCGCAGGTCGTCGGGGATGGCGTCGGTATCGGCGATCTCCTGCTCGCGCGGCACCACCTTGGCCCGGACGAAGTCGCGGACCTGGTCCCGGATCAGACGGAAGTCTTCAGCGCTTACTTCTGCGGTCATTTCTCTATTGTCCGCTCGCCTTCGCGAACGGTCATGGGCTGCTCCGGATCGCGTGCCGCCAGCATGATGTTCACGGCCACCCCGGCCGCGGCGGCCACGCCCGCCAGCGGCACCGCCCAGTGGCCGGCCACGGTGGCCGCCAGCACCAGCGCGGCACTGACCGGGAGGACCAGTTGCTGCGCCAGGCCGTGCTCGAAGTGACGGATGTGGATCAGCCAGACGGCCACGTAGTACAGGGCGGTGGGGACGGTCACCGCCAGCGCGGCCGCGGTGGCCGAGATGTGCGACTGCCGGGTCACCTGCTCGGCCGCCACCTCGATGCCCGCGCCGATCGCCGCCGCCGACCCAAAGATCACGTAGTGGCCGTAGCCCCACCCGAACGCCTGCCGGTCCGATCTCAGGTACTGGTGGACCGGGGTTCCGAAGTAGATCCAGAACGCCGCGAACACGATGACCAGCCCGCCGAACGCAATCGGCAGCAGCTCGGCCAGGGCCTTCTCCCGGTCCAGGGCCGACTGGACGGCCACCGTGGCGGCCGAGATGGTCTCGCCGAGCACAATGATCGTGAACGCGCCGTACCGGTCGGCGATGTGGCCCGGATGCCACGGGGTTTCGTGCAGCCGCTCGGCGACCGCCGGTACGGCCAGCTCGGCCAGAGCCAGCGGCGCCACGCCGTACCACCAGGCGTTCCCCGGCAGCAGGAGCAGGGTCACCCATCCGGCCTCCACCACCACCAGGCCCGCCGCGTAGGCCCGGGCCGCCGTCCGGGCTCGCCCGGTCTCGCCGCGGGCGGCGCGCAGCCACTGCAGGGTCAGCGCCACCCGCATGATCAGGTACCCGGTGACCCCGACCGTGAAGTCGCCGGCGCTGAAGGCCCGCGGCACCCCGGCCGCCAGCACCAGCACGCCGGTGATCTGCACCAGCGTGGCCAGCCGGTAGGGCACGTCGTCGACGTCGTAGGCCGACGCGAACCAGGTGAAGTTGACCCAGGCCCACCAGATCGCGAAGAACACCAGCAGGTACCCGGTGATCCCGTGCCCGGGTTCGCCCGCGGCCAGCGCGTGTACCAGCTGCTGGCCGGCCTGGGCCACCGCCGCCGCGAACGACAGGTCGAAGAACAGCTCCAGCGGCGTCGACACCCGATGGGCCTCGTCCCGCCGCCGGGCCCGCATCCGCGCCAGGACCGTCAGCGGCGGTCCGGCATCCGCCTGCGCCCCGTCTGCCTCGCCCGCCTCCGCGCTCATGGGCGCGGAGCATACGGCAGCAACATCCGGGTCGCCTGCCGGGCCCGGCAGGATGGCCTGGCCAAACTGTTCGCGTCCGAGACCGCGAAGCAGTCGCGCTGGACGCCGTGCGGATCTTCGGCGGGTGCGGCTGCTCGACCGAGTTTGATGTTGAGCGCTATTTCCGGGATGCTCCCCCTCATGATCGTCGGCGAGGGAACCAATGAGATTCAGCGCAATGGGATCGCCCGCCAGCTGATCAGCCAAAACAAAATCGCAACCTGAACCGCTATTCACGGATGCGCTGTGTAGTGGTCCAATGCCAACAAGGCACGGATCTCCGATGAAATAGATAATGTATGTTCTCGCTGAGTGACGAGACGACCCACGGTGCCATACCCAGCCTTCGGCCGCTGGGGTGAGCGGACCCCGAGCGTCCCGGCCAACAGCCTTCCCGAAGGGACGAAACAACATGGCTGAACCCCGGGACCGTATCCGGCGCGAGCAGCTCAGACACGGTGTCGCGTCCGTGGTCCGCGACCTGATCCTGAGCCGCAAGGTCAAGCCCGGCGACATTCTCCGCCTCGGCCCCATCGCCGAAGAGCTCGGCATCAGCATCACCCCGGTGCGCGAGGCCCTGCTGCTGCTGGCCCAGGACGGCTGGCTGGCCCAGGAGCCCAACCGCGGCTTCCTGGTTCTGCCCACCCGCCGCAGCGACGTCGAGGACATCTACCTGATGTGGGCCGCGGCCGAGGGCGCGCAGGCGTCCCGGGCCGCCCAGCTGGCCACCCCGGCCGACGTCGAGGCCCTGCGCAAGGTGGACGCGGAACTGCACAACCTGGACGGCCAGACGCCGCCGCGGGCGCTGGAGCTGAACGGCGAGCTGCACGACACCATCCACCGCATCGCCGACGCACCCAAGCTGCAGTGGTTCACCGACGCGGCCCGGCGGCTGATCCCGTACGAGTTCTGGTTCGAGTTCCACACCGTGCCCGGCTGGCAGGAGCTCAACAGCACCGACCACACCGAGATCATCGACGCCATCGAGGCCCACGACGCCGACGCGGCCGGTGAGGCCATGCGCCAGCACTACGTCGCGACCAGCTTGCTCCTGCTCAGCTGGCTCGACTCGATCGACTTCTGGGACCCGGACACCGTCCCGGCCTAAGTCAGCCGTCGGTGCTCGGCAGGGTCGGGGGGCGGGAGCTCAGGCCACCCGGCGGATACGGCCCGCGGGCGGGGCCGCCGCGACCTCGGGGTGCAGGATGGCGGCCAGGGCTTCCACGCCGTCGACCAGGCGCGGGCCGGGCCGGACCACCAGCCCGTCGGCGTCGATGGCCCACACGGGGATCCCCGGCAGCCGGGCGGCCACCTGCCCGGCCTGAGCGGAGGCGTCGTCGAGGTGGAACCCGCACGGCGCCACCACGGCCAGGTCCGGCTGGGCGGCGGCGATCTCCTCCCAGCTGGCCGTGACCGAACGCCCGCCCGGGTGGGCGGCCACCGGGCGGCCGCCGGCCGCGCTGACCAGGTCCGGGACCCAGTGCCCGGCGGTGAACGGCGGGTCGACCCACTCGATCATCGCCACCGCGGGCCGGGGCCGGTCCGCGACCCGGCCCGCTACATCGGCCAGCCGCCGCCGCAACCCCGCCACCAGGCGTTCGGCCTGCCGCGGGCGCCGGCCCGCTGGCCCACGGTCACGATGGTGGCCAGCACCTCGTCGAGGGAGCGCGGGTCCAGCGAGACGACCTCGGCCCGGCAGCCCAGGTAGTCCAGGGCGTCGGTGACGTGCCCGGCGGGCAGGGCGCAGACCCGGCACAGGTCCTGGGTGAGAATCAGCTCCGGGTCCAGCGCGGCCAGCGCGCCCGCGTGCAGCGTGTAGAGGTCCTCGCCCGCCGCGACCTGGCCGCGGACGTAGGCGTCGATCGCGGCCGGCGTCATCCCGCGGGTGTCCCGGCCGCCGATGACCACGGTCTTGTCCTGCCGGGCGGACGCGGGCTCGTCACACTCGAACGTCACCCCGACCAGCTGATCACCCAGCCCGAGCGCATAGACGATCTCGGTGGCCGACGGCAGCAGCGACACAACCCGCACGAGACCAGGCTACTGACCGGAACCGCTACGGCCGGACCGAGGCCATGCCCGCGGACCCCGACGTGGTGTTACAGCTGGCGGACCGGTACCTCGGGGCCGCGCGGGCAGGCCGACGAAGCCGCTGGGCCGGCGGGCCGCGCGCAGCGCCTGGTCCATGGACTGCTTGGTGCCGACGCACTCCAGCACGATGTCGGGTCCGATCCCGCCGAACATCTCCTTGAGCCGGGCCACGCCCTCGTCGCCACCATGGATCACTACGGCACGCATGGCGCTGACGCTAGCAGCCGGTCTCAGACCTTGATCAGCCCGCCGTCATGGGCGGCCCGACGTGCTCGTTGCCGTACTTGGCGTTGGCCCGGGTGATCCGCTCCAGGTCGGGCTGGGGTGGGTTCGGCCCGGTCACCGGCACCCCGGCCTCGGCGAAGTAACCCTCGCCGCCGCCCGGGGACAGCAGCCCGACCATCACCGCCCCGGTGTCGCCCTCGACCCGGAACGAGTGCGGCACCCCGCGCGGCAGCAACGTGTACGAGCCCGGGCCGAGGGTGAACTCGCGGTCGCCGCACTGGAAGCGGACCTGGCCTTCGGCGATCCAGACCGCCTCGTCCTCCCCGTGCGTGTGCCGGGGCGGCGAGGCCCCGGCCGGGGCGTGCGACACGATCAGCCCGTAGTGCCCGCCGGTGTCCGCGGCCTCGGCCTGGATGGTGATCTGGCTGGTCCCGTTCCAGTAGGGCTGGCGGTCCTCCGGCCGCACGATCAGCAGCCGGTCAATCCCGGACTCGGTCATCGATGTTCCTCCCGTCGGCTGGCCCGGCACTTCCCGGGCGCTCCCAGATACGTGCGTTTCGCACGGCCGCCGACGTTACCAGCAACAAGTGCAAAACGCACAAATCTTCCGCGTTCGGCGGCGACCGTCATCCCCTTCGCCTAAGCTCCGCTGGTGTGGGCGTCAACTTCCGGTCGGCGTGGCCGGTCGCGGTCATTGTGGTGGCGGGGGCGGCGGCCGATCTGGGCACCAAGGCCTGGGCGCAGTCGCGGCTGTCCGGCGGGCGGGACATCACCCTGGGCGGTGGCCTGCTCCGGCTCCAGCTGACGATCAATCACGGGGCCGCCTTTGGGCTCGGGGCCGGTCTTGAGCCGCTGCTGGCCATCGTGTCCCTGGTCATCGTGGTGCTCGTGGGCTGGTGGGCGGTCCAGGCCGGCTCGCGCGGCCAGCGGGTGGGGGCGGCGCTGGCCGCGGCCGGCGGTCTCGGCAACCTTGTCGACCGGGTGATCCGGCCGCCGTCGGTGCTGCACGGGGGAGTGGTGGACTGGCTGCACGTCTCGTTCTACGGGCCGACCTTCAACGTGGCCGATGTCCTGCTGCGCGGCGGCCTGCTGCTGGCCGCGGTGGCCTGGTTGTTCAGCCGCCGGGCCGCGGGCCGGGTAGCGACCGGAGATAGCTGGTCAGGTCGCCCGACTCAGTGAGGGCGTGCACGGCGAAGGCGGGCGGGGTGGTGTAGGCCAGGTCGGCCTCCCAGGGCATGCGCAGGCCCGGGGCCACCGACTGGGTCGCGATCAGCGGTACTCCGGCGAACCGGGCCGAGACCGCCTGGTGCACGTGCCCGCACAGCAGGGCCCGGACCCGGAGGTGCCGGCTGAGCAGGTCGGCCAGGCGGTCGGCGCCGAACTGGCGCATCCCGTCCAGCCACTGGTCGTGCAGCCGGACCGGCGGGTGGTGGAACGCCAGCACGGCCGGCGCCGCCGGATTCACCTCGGTCAGGACAGTGTCGGCCCAGGCCAGCGTCTCGTCGCTGAGCAGGCCGGCGTCCTCGCCGGGAACGCTGCTGTCGCAGCCCAGGACGACCAGGCCGTTCACCTCGTGGACCGTGTTCACCGGGCCCGGGTCTGAACCCACGTCCCCGCAGGCCCCGCCCAGCAGCGCGCGCCGGAACCCGTCCCGGTCGTCGTGGTTGCCGGGCACCGCGACCACGTGGGCGAACCGGTCCAGCCGGGTGCCGAGCCACTGGTAGTCGGCCAGCCGGCCCGCGTCGCTGAGGTCGCCGGTCACCACCAGGGCGTCCAGCGGCCGGTGCAGGGCAGCCAGCTGGGCCAGCACCGCTTCGGCGCGGTCGCCCGCGTCCTCGCGGCCGCCCAGATGGAGATCGGAGAGGTGGCCCAGCAGCCACGCGGGCTCGCTCATCAGCTCAGGCTACCGGGCTAGTTCTCAGAACCCAGTTCTGGAATTATCTTCTCTTGGAGATGCCGGTGGAGGGTGCCGGGTCGGATGAGGAGGCGGGCCAGGTGCGGGGAGCGGTCGTCACTGCGGTGGGCCAGCCGGTCGAGATCTGGGACGACCTGGAACTGCGGGACCCGGGGCCGGGCGAGGTCCTGGTTGCGGTGCGGGCCGCGGGCGTGTGCCACTCGGACCTGTCTATGCAGAACGGCACCATGGTCCCGCTGCTGCCGCTGGTCCTGGGCCATGAGGGCGCCGGAGAGGTGCTGGCCACCGGGCCCGGGGTGACCGGCGTGGCCGCCGGCGACCACGTGATCCTGGTCTGGATCCCGCCCTGCGGCCAGTGCCGGACCTGCCTGGGCGGCCAGCCGCAGCTCTGCACCGCCTTCCGCCAGGCCCGGGCCCACCTGCCGTCGCCCATCCGCGGGCACGGGTCCGCGGTCCACGCGGCCATCGGGGTCGGTGCGTTCGCCGAGCAGGTCCTGGTCCCGGCGCAGGCCGTGGTGCCCATCGACCGGGAGGTCCCGTTCGACGTGGCCGCGCTGGTCGGCTGCGGGGTCATGACCGGCGTGGGCGCGGTCATCAACACCGCGCGGGTGACCCCGGGCTCGACCGTGGCCGTCATCGGCTGCGGCGGGGTCGGGCTGAGCGTCATTCAGGGCGCGCGGCTGGCCGGGGCGGCGGTGATCGTGGCCGTCGACCGGTTCGAGTCCAAGCTGGACCTGGCCCGCCGGTTCGGGGCCACGCACGCGGTGCCGGACACCGAGTTCGCCGCGGCCATCCCGGGCCTGACCGACGGACTGGGCTTCGACTACGCCTTCGAGGTGGTGGGCCGGTCGCAGACCATCCGGGTCGCCTGGGACGCCACCCGGCGCGGGGGCGTCACCGTGGTGGTCGGCGCGGGCAGCCGCACCGACATGGTGGCGTTCAGCGCCGGTGAGCTGTTCTCCTCCGAGCGCAAGCTGCTGGGCTGCCTGTACGGGTCGGCCGACGTCCGGACCGACTTCGCGCGGCTGCTGCGGCTGTGGCGGGCCGGGCGGCTGGACCTGACCGGCATGGTGTCCCGCCACGTGACGCTGGACCAGGTCAACGACAGCTTTGCCGCCATGGAAGCCGGTGCGGTCGCCCGCAGCGTCATCCAGTTCTGACCGCCTGCGGGGTGGGGCGGGCCGGTCACGGCTTCCGGCCGACGCCGGCGAAGCCGCCCCAGAACACGTCCGGGTCGGGTGGCTCGGGCGGCCGCCAGAACGGCAGCCCGACCAGCCGGTGCCCTCGGCCCGCTCCAGCGCGGTCACCGGCTCGCGCAGGTCCGCCTCGATGATCGTGGCCCGCGGCCGGCCAGGGCCCGGCCATGTAGGCCACGGCCCGGCCCAGGAAGTAGTCGTAGACCCGGGCTACGTCGGCGCGCTCCGGATCGACCCCGGGCGGCACCCAGGGCTGGTCGTGGCCGGTCATGCCCTGCCTTTCAGGCCAGCAGCCAGTCGGCGGCCAGTTCCAGGGCCTCGGCCCGGGAGCGGCCGGGGTGGTCGGCGGCCAGGAAGTGGCTGCCGATCAGCAGCGAGAAGGCCAGCGTGGAGCGGGCCTCGACCTCGTCGGCGTCGGCGCAGAACGTGCCGAACAGGGTGCGCAGGTAGTCCAGGCGGCGGTTGTCCACCCGGCGCAGGCGCTCGGCCACGGCCGGGTCGTGCCGGGCCCAGCCGCGAACGGCCAGATCGATGGGCAGCAACTCGTCGCTGAAGGTCAGCGCACCCGCGCGGCGCAGCCGGGCCCGGGCGTCGCCGCCGTGGCGTTCGACCCGCTCCAGCACGTCATCGGTGGCGGTGCGCTCCCAGGCGTTGAGCAGCTCGGTCAGCAGCGCGTCCCGGTCGGCGAAGTGCCAGTAGAAACTGCCCCGGGTAACCCCGAGCGCCCGGGCCAGCGGGTCCACCCGCACGGCCTCCGGCCCGCCGGCGCCCAGGGCCTCCAGGCCCGCCTCGACCCACGCGCTGGCCGGCGTCCGCGCCGGTGCCGCCATCAGGCGCCCAGACCCTTGGCCAGCAGGGTCTCGCCCACGGTCACGTCGGCCGACACGATCAGGTCGGTGAACACCGGGTCGGCCGCGGCGTGGGCGTCGCTGGCGCGATGGGCGGCGAAGGCGGCCTCGTCGGCGTAGATCTCGGTGGTCCAGAACACCAGCGGGTCGGCGGCCGATCGGTTGACCGCGTAGAGCAGGGTGCCGGGCTCCCGCTCGGCCTGTTCCAGCAGGCGCGCGAACGCGGCCAGGTACTCACCAGCCCGGCCCTCCTTGATCGTGACCTTGGCGACGATCGCGACCCGCGCCATCAGGCGCGCCTGGCTTCGACGTAGACGCCCGGCTTCATGACGTCGGCGGGCAGGCTCATGAGGGGGCCGACCACCGAGCCTTCGACTTCCTCGGGGGTGCCGAGCGCGGCCTCCACCATGTCCAGGGCCTGGGCCCGGGTATTGGCCCAGGCCATGATGTGCCGCCCGCCGCTGGCCGACTTGACCGTGCCGAAGTACAGGTTGAGCTTGCTCGTGGCCACAAAATCTTCCTTTGACCCAGCCGATGAGGAACCGCGGCACCCATCGTCTACCCGGCGACTACCCCCACGAGGCTACGACGCCAAGGAGACCGGCAGTGGCACCAGATCGGCACGGATCGGCGACCATCGAGTTTCCGAGCGATCTCGAGATCCTCATCACCCGCGACCACGGTCACGTACAAGCTGGCGTTCCGCGACCAGGCCGGCCGCGACCATATGACCCAGTACGACGGCCTGCTGGCCAACTTCGACCACGTGGCCGATCTGCTGCGGGTCACTGACCGCACGCCCGTCAGCCGGCCCTAGGGCCGGGCCTCAGCCTGCTTCTTGACGGCCTCGTTGATGGCCGCGTAACTGCCCTTGACGTTGGCCACCGTCTTGAGGGCGCCCCGGGCGCCGCCGGGTCCCCGGGAACCGCCCATCCCCCGGTAGGTCCCGGCCTGCGTCAGCTCGGTGCCGCCGTCCACCGCGCGCAGCAGGAACCGGCGCTTGATGGTCGTGACCCCGAGCAGCTTCGAGGCCCAGGCCAGCTCGCTGCCGGGCTCGACGGTCAGCACCTTGACCTTGAGCGTGATCGGGTTGCCGGTCGCCGGCGAGGTGGTCTTGATGCTGAGCGTGCTGCCGACGGTGAGCGGCCCGGTCACCGACTGGAACGCCGGATGCCACTGCCCGTAGTTGGCCAGATCGGCCAGCACCGCCCAGACGTCCTCGGGGGTGGCGGCGATCTGGATCGAATCCGATATCTCGTAAGCCATTGCCATCGGCCTCCTGCCACCCACCGTAACGCCGCGGGCTGGCAGGCTGGTCGGTATGAATGATCAGGTGATCGCCTGGGCGGTGTTCGCCGGGGCGTGGCTGCTGGTGGGCGGGCCGCTGTATCAGGCCGCGCTGGCCGACGGCCGGGCCGAGTGGGGGATCGACGGCGCGCTGATCCTGACAGCTCAGCGGCACCGGACCCAGGCCGCCGCGCTGGAGCTGTTCGAGCTGGTGCAGCCGTGGGCCGAGTCGATCATCGGCTTCGGTCTGGGCGCCGCCGAGCGGGGCAACCCGCCCGCCAAGTTCGCCGGCTACTACGCGCGCGCCCGGCAGCGGGGGTTCCGCACCACCATCCACGCCGGGGAGGACGGCCCCGCCGGTTACGTCCGGGAGGCGCTGGACGTGTGCCACCCGGACCGGATCGATCACGGCGTGGCCGCGGCCGGCGATCCGGACCTGGTGGCCCGCCTGCGCGACGAGGGGGTCCCGCTGACCATGTGCCCGCTGTCCAACCTCAGCCTGCGGGTGGTCGGCCGGCTGGCCGACCACCCGCTGCGCCGCCTGCTCGAGGCCGGGCTGCTGGTCACCGTGAACTCCGATGACCCGCCCTACTTCGGCGGCTACGTCAACGAGAACTTCGCCGCGGTCCGCGACCATCTCGGCCTGGACGACCACGCCCTGGCCACGCTGGCCCGCAACAGCTTCACCGCCTCGTTCGCGGACCCGGCCGAGGTCGCCCGAGCAGCTGGCCGCGGTGGACGCGATCAAGCCGGGGCTCAGCGGGCCGACGGGAACTGAGGCGGCCGTTTCTCCCGCAGCGCGGTATAGCCCTCGACCACGTCCGGGCCGAGGAAGGTCAGCATCTCGTAGGCGGCCGACTGCTCGAAGGCCGGCCCGGCCGTGCGCAGCCAGCTGTTCAGCGCCCGCTTGGTGAGCCGGATCGCGGGCTGGGAGCCGGTGGCCAGGGTGTCGGCGATCCGCAGGGCCTCGTCCAGCACCTGGTCCCGGGGCAGGGCCTTGGCCACCATCCCGGCCCGCTCGGCCTCGGCGCCGGTGATCATCTCGCCGGTCAGCAGGTGGTAGCGGGCCTTGGCCATCCCGGCCAGCAGCGGCCAGATGATGGCGGCGTGGTCGCCCGCGGCCACGCCCAGCTTGACGTGCCCGTCGCCGATCCGCGCGTCCTCGGCGGCGATGGCGACGTCGGCCAGCAGGGCCACCACCGTGCCGGCCCCGACCGCGACCCCGTTGATGGCCGACACGATCGGCTTCTCGCAGTTGATGATGTTGTAAACCAGGTCGCTCATCTCGCGCAGCATGTGGCTGACCCGGTCGTAGTCGCCGGCCATCCGCCCGACCATGTCCAGGTCGCCGCCGGCCGAGAACGCCTTCCCGGCCCCGGTGATGACCGCGACCCGGGTCTCGGGATCGGCCGACACGTCGGTCCAGACCCGGGCCAGTTCGGTGTGCATCTGCTCGTCGGCGGCGTTGTACTTCTCCGGCCGGTCCATGGTGATGAGCAGGACCCCGTGGTCGCGGCGGGTGAAGCTCAGCTGCTGGTAGTCGTCGGTGCGCACGAGGCCGACGGTACCTCGCGCCGGGCCCAGTCCGCGAAGCTGGCCGGCGGCCGGCCCAGCACCTGCTGGACACCGTCGCGGGGGCGTGCCCGTACCCGACGGCGGCGAAGGACGAGGTGAGGACCACCCGGCGGACCCCGCCGTCCCGGGCCACCCGCAGCGCCCCGTCGCGGGCCGGGACGATGAGCTCGTTCTCGTTCCTGGGTGCCGTGCGCGGGAACGGGGAAGCAACGTGCAGCACGTAGTCGGCGCCCTTCACCGCCTCGGCCCACCCCTCGTCGTGGGTCAGATCGGCCGCGAAGTAGAGCACGCCGGCGATGTCCGGCGCGCCCGCGGTCCGCAGCATCGTCTCCACGTCCGCCTGCCGTGACCGCGACCGCAGGGTCGTCTGGACCCGATGCCCGTCGGTGAGCAGCCGGGCGATCGTGTGCGCAACGAGAAAACCCGTTCCTCCGGTGACCAGTACCGTTGCCATGTCCTTATCTTCGGTCGCGCTCCGTACCGGCCTCCAGACCGGCTTGATACTGGTACCACCGGGGACAGGCTCAATGACCGGATCGACGGTGGAGCCCGCCTGTTCCGGCGCGCCATACCCTGGGGTTATGACGGGTGGCGGTTCCAGGGTCACCAGGGTTTCCTGGGCGGTGGCGGGGGGTCTGGCCGGGTGGGCGCTGGCCCGGGCCTGCGAAGTCGATCGCCTGCGGCCGGCCCAGAGCGCCGCGGTGCCGCTGCTCTCGTTCACCCCGCAGGTGGCCCGGGCCGCGCCCGTGGCCGCGCTGGGGGTGCAGCTGACCGGGCGGCGGGGACCGGCGGTGACCGCCACCGTGGCCGCGGCCGCGCTGAACCTGCTGGTGCGGCCCCGCCGGAGGGCCAGGCCGCAGCCGGAGGCGGGCGGGCCGCGGCTGCGGGTGCTCACCCTCAACCTGTTCGCGGGCCGGGCCGACGCCGAGGCGGTCGTGGCCCGGGTGCGCGCGGTCGCCGCCGACGTGCTGTTCGCCCAGGAGCTCACCGACGAGGCCGCGACCCGCCTGAAGCAGGCCGGGCTGGATGACCTGCTGCCGCATTCCACGCTCGATCTGCGGGGCGGCCCGCGTGGCTCGGGCATCTACTCCCGGTTCCCGCTCAGTGAGGGACCGCTGGTGGCCTACGCCCACGCCGCCCAGCCGACCGCGCTGCTCACGCTGCCGGGCGGGGAAACGGTGGACCTGATCTGCGTGCACCCGTGCGCGCCGACCCGGCAGCGAGCCGGTGTCGCCCGCTGGCGCCGGGAGCTCGGCGGGCTGCCAGCGCCTGGTCACCGGCCACGGGTGGTGGCCGGCGACTTCAACGCCACCGTGGACCACGCCGTGTTCCGCGACGTGCTGCGCCTCGGTTACGCCGACTGCGCCTGGCAGACCGGGCACGGGCTGATCCCGACCTGGGGGCTGCCGGGCCGTGGCGCGGTGCTGACCCTGGACCACGTACTGGTCGACCAGGCCTGCGCGGTCCTGGCCTACTCCGTCCAGGCGGTGCCGGGCAGCGACCACCGGGCCGTCCACGCCGAGATCCAGCTTCCGGCCGCGCCGCGGTGAGCAAGCGAGCCCGGTCAGATGCCCCGCTGGTACCGGGCGGGCGCCGGCTGCTCGGGCACGCCCTGGAGTTCCGGCGCGACCCGCTGGCGCTGCTGCAGCGGGCCCGGGGGCATGGCGACGTGGTCCGGATCCGGTTCGGGCCGGTGTCCATCTACCTGCTGAACAGCCCGGGCGCGATCCGGCAGGCCCTGGTCGGCCAGGCCCGGAAGCTGGACAAAGGCCTCAGCTTCGGCCGTGCCCAGCGGCTGATCGGCAACGGGCTGGTGATGTCGGACGGTGAGCACCACCGCCGCCAGCGGCGGCTCATGCAGCCGGCCTTCCACCGCGCCGAGATCGCCCGCTATCTGGGCACGATGCGGGAGGTGGCGGTGCCGCGCATCGAGGCCTGGCCGGACGGTGAACAGCTGGCCTTCGATCGGGAGATGCGCTCGATCACCTTGACCGTGCTGGTCCGGACCCTGCTGTCGAGCGACCTCGAACCCGAGTCGATCAGCGAGATCGAAGGCCTGCTGCGGGTGTTGCTGGCCGAACTGATTCCCGACGGGATCGTGGCCAACATCCCCGCCCTGGCCTGGGTCCCGACCCGATCCAACCGCCGTTTCGGCGCGGCCGTCCGCCGCCTCGATCGCCTGCTGGCCGGGCTCATCGAGGGTTACCGGGACGGGGATCAGGACCGCGGCGACCTGATGTCGATCCTGATGCAGGCGCACGACGACGAGACCGGCACCGGCATGACCGGCCAGCAGCTCCGCGACGAGGCGGTCACGCTGGTCATCGCGGGCTCGGAGACCACCGGGAACACCATCGCCTGGGCCTGCTATCTGCTGACCCGGCACCCGGAGATCCAGGCCCAGCTGCAGCAGGAGGCCGACCAGGTGCTGGCCGGCCGGGACCCCGGCTACGACGACCTGGCCCGGCTCCCGGTGACCCGGGCCGTGATCACCGAGACCCTGCGGCTCTACAGCCCGGTCTGGATCCTGCCCCGCCAGGCCGCCGAGGACGTCGAACTGGATGGGCACCGGCTGGCGGCCAAGAGCAGGATCCTGTTCAGCCCGTTCGCGCTCAACCGCGACCCGGCCGTGCACCGCGAACCGGACCGCTTCGACCCCGGCCGCTGGGCCAGCCACGAGTACCGCCCGGGGGAGACCCGGCAGTCGTTCTTCCCGTTCGGGCAGGGCATCAGGAACTGCATCGGCGAGGGATTCGCCTGGACCGAAGCGATCCTGCTGCTCAGTACCATCGCGGCCCGCTGGCAGCTGCGGCTGGCCGACGGCGCCGACGTGCACCCGCTGGTGAGCAGCACCCTGGTCCCCAGCGAACTGCCGATCGTCGTCACCCGCCGTCGGCGGGCTTGACCGCCTGGGCCATCCAGCGTCCCCTGACCTCGGCCATACCGCAGCTCTAGCCGATGGTCTGGAGCTTGTGATCAGGCCGCCATGGCAGCTATTCCTATCGATTTAGTAGGCTATGGGTCGTTCACCGGAAGCGAGCGGTCAGCGGGAGAGGCACTGATGGGCATTCACGTGCACTGGTATCTGCCGACGAACGGCGACAGCCGGGACATCGTCGGGTCGAGCGAGGGACACGAGCGGGACATTCCGTGGGGCGCCCAGTTCCGCGAGCCCACCGTCGACTACCTGGGCCAGATCGCACGGTCGGCCGAGCAGCTGGGCTACGAGGCGGTACTGACCCCGACCGGGACCTGGTGCGAGGACGCCTGGATCACCACCGCGGCGCTGTCCCAGGTGACGACCCGGCTCAAGTTCCTGGTCGCGTTCCGGCCTGGCTTCATCTCACCCACGCTGGCCGCGCACCAGGCGGCCACCTTCCAGCGCGTCTCCGGTGGCCGCCTGCTGCTCAACGTGGTCACCGGCGGCGACTCCGCCGAGCAGCGCCAGTTCGGCGACCGGCTCGACCACGATCAGCGCTACGCCCGCACCGACGAGTTCCTGGCCGTGCTGCGCGGGGTCAGCGAGGCCCGCCCGGACCAGCCGTTCAGCTTCTCCGGGCAGTACTACGACATCGAAGGCGCCAGCATCAACTTCGCGCCCTGGGGACGGCCGGAGATCTTCTTCGGCGGGGCCAGCCCGGCCGCCGAGCAGGCCGCGGCCCGGCAGGTGGACGTCTACCTGGCCTGGGGTGAGACGCCGGCCCAGATCGCCGAGCGGCTGGACCGGATGCGCGAGCGCGCCGCCCAGGCCGGCCGCGAACTGCGGTTCGGGATCCGGCTGCACGTGCTGAGCCGGGACACCAGCGACGCGGCCTGGGCCGAGGCCAGCCAGCTGCTCGACCGGATCAGCCCCGAGCGCATCCGCCAGGCCCAGGAACTGCTCGCGGTCAGCGAGTCGGTCGGGCAGCACCGGATGTCAGCCCTGCACCAGGGCCGCCGCGACCAGCTGGAGATCTCACCCAACCTGTGGGCCGGCTACGGGCTGGTCCGCGGGGGTGCGGGCACGGCCCTGGTCGGCCGCCACGACGAGGTCGCGGACCGGATCGAGGAGTACCACAAGCTCGGCATCGACCACTTCATCATGTCCGGGCAGCCCCACCTGGAAGAGGCCTACTACTTCGCCGAAGGGGCGATGGCCGCGCTCCGCTCACGCGGCCTGCTCGCCCCGGCCGGCTGAGGCCGCAGCCCTACCAGCGGCCGTGGTGGACGACCTCGCCGAGCGGGCGGCGGTCCGGCTTGGCGATGGGAGCCAGCGGGCGGCCGTCCGGGTAGCCGAGGCCGATCAGGTACGCGACCAGGTGGTCGCCCGGGACCCCGAGGATGGCCCGGGCCTTGTCCTGATCGCCGACCGACGAATGCCCGCTGCCGATACCGAGGTCGGCCGCGGCCAGCTCGGTAGCTGGCCTGGCGCGGTCGGTGACGACGATGAAGTCCCAGTGCTGGCGGTTGGAGGCCGAAGGAGCCCGCCAGCCAGCTTCGGCGATGCGATCGAGATCGGCCTCGGGGACGGGCTTGCCGGAGTAGGTCCGGACGTTGCGGTGGGCACGGATTGCATCCCAGGTTTCCATGGCTCTCCTTGGTCGCCGGCCGGTGGCTTCCTTCGAACCGAACCCTGACCGCAGGGCGGATCTTCCCGGCCGGGATGATGAAACCAACCAAAGGAGGACGCGATGCCTACCGCCGACGACGTGATTCCCGCCGATTACCGTGACCTGCTCGAGCGGCCCCTGTACGGGCACCTGGCCACCGTGCGCCAGGACGGGACCGTGCAGGTCGAGCCGATGTGGTTCGAGTTCGACGGGGAGTTCATCCAGTTCACCCACACCAGCAAGCGGCAGAAGTACCGCAACCTGATGGCCAACCCGTCCGCCGCCCTGTCGGTCAACGATCCCGACCAGCCGTACCGCTTCCTGGAGGTCCGCGGGACGCTGGACCACGTCGACCCGGACCCGGAGGGGGCGTTCTACCGGCAGCTCGCCCGCCGCTACGGCCGGGCCGACCAGGCGCCACCGGACGCGGCCGACCGGGTGGTCCTGTTCATCCGCCCCACCGCCACCGCCAAGCAGTAACCACTCCGCCTGAAGGAGCTCGCAAGTGAAGATTGGCCTGCACATCTCGGACTTCACGTGGGACGGCGGCCCGGCCGAGCTGCGGCACACGCTCGGTGAGATCGCCCGCCGCGTCGACGAAGGCGGCGTCGACCGGGTCAGCGTGATGGACCACGTGTGGCAGATCGGACACATCGGGCCGCCCGAGCACGAGATGCTCGAGGCCTACACCACGCTGGGCTGGCTGGCGGCCCGCACCGAGCGGGTCAAGCTGCTCACCGTGGTCACCGCGGTCGTCTACCGCGAGCCCGGGCTGCTGGCCAAGGCGGTGACCACCCTGGACGTGCTGTCCGGCGGCCGGGCCATCCTCGGTATCGGCGCGGCCTGGAACGGTGCGGAATCAGCGGGCCTGGGCCTGCTGTTCCCGCCCACCGCCGAGCGGTTCGAACGGCTGGAAGAGGCCCTGCAGATCTGCCAGCAGATGTGGAGTGACTCCGACGGGCCATTCAGCGGTCAGCACTACCAGCTGGCCCGCACGCTCAACTCGCCGCAGCCGCTGAGCCGCCCGCACCCGCCCATCCTCATCGGCGGCGGCGGGGAGAAGAAGACGCTGCGCCTGGTGGCCCAGTACGCCGACTCGTGCAACATCCCCGGCCCGGACGCGGCCCAGGCC
Source organism: uncultured Actinomycetes bacterium (assembly GCA_963828445.1). Classification (GTDB taxonomy): domain Bacteria; phylum Actinomycetota; class Actinomycetes; order Streptosporangiales; family Streptosporangiaceae; genus Bog-532. The sequence goes on along the minus strand of CAWHFP010000001.1, from coordinate 586,499 downwards.
GCGGCCAAGCTCGAAGTCCTGCGCGAGCACTGCGCGGCGGTCGGGCGCGACTACGACTCGATCGAGAAGACCCGGCAGACCCGGTTCGATCTCGGGCCCAAGGGCGAGAACGTGCCGCAGGTCATCGAGCAGCTGCACGAGCTGTCCGAGCTGGGCTTCAGCGTCGCCCACGGCTCCCTGCTGAACATCAGCCAGCCCGGCCAGCTGGACATCTTCCTCGAACAGCTCGTCCCAGCCGCCGCCGAGCTCTAACCGTCCGTCCCCGGGAGGTGGTCCTTGATCGCGCCGGCGATGAAGTCGATCGCCTCGTCGGTGGCGGTCAGGATGCCGACCTGGGCGAAGAAGCCGTGCATCTGGCCGTCGAACCGGCGGAACACCACGGGCACGCCCGCCTTGACCAGCCGGGTCGCGTACAGCTCACCCTCGTCGCGCAGCACGTCGTGCTCGGCGGTGATGATCACCGCGGGCGGCAGGTGGGAGACGTCGGGAGCGCGCAGGGGAGAGGCGTCGGGGTGCATCCGGGCCACCTCCTCCGGCGCGTAGTGGTCCCAGAACCAGATCATGGACTGGGCGCTGAGAATCAGCTGGTTGGCCGGATCGGTGTAGGAGGTGGTGCTCAGGTCGCAGTCGGTGACCGGGTAGACCAGCACCTGCAGGCTGATCGGCGGGCCACCGCGGCTGCGGGCCCGGCGGGCCAGCACGGCGGCCAGGTTGCCGCCCGCGCTGTCGCCCGCCACCACCACCGGCACCGCGGCACCCGCGATTTCGGTCAGGTGGGTCACGGCCCAGTCCAGGGCGGCCTGGCTGTCGTCGACCGCGGTCGGGAACCGGTACTCGGGCGCGAGCCGGTAGCCGACCAGGACCACGGCGCAGCCGGTGCGCTCGGCCAGGGTCCGGCCGAGCAGGTCGGACTCGTCGATGGAGCCCAGCACCCAGCCGCCGCCGTGGTAGTAGACGATGACCGCCCGCGGCTGGCCCGGCGGGACCAGGACCCGGACCGGGACCGAACCGCCGGACACGGGCACCTTGGCGTCCTCGACCCGGGCCAGCTCGGGTCCTGGCCCGGGCTGCCGCTGCCGGCGCAGGGTCGCGCTGTTCTCCCGGGCCTGCGCGGGCGCCAGCTCGTAGACCGGCGGGAAGCCGCTCTCGCGCGCCTGCTCCAGCCACGCGACCGAAGCCTGGTCCAGGGCCATCACGCCACCTCTTTCTGCCCGGGCCGGCCAGCGACCTGGCGGGTATGGCTGGCCGGACTGGTCAGCTCGAATCCCTCATACCCGGCCGCGGCGATGGCGGCACACCGGTCCCGGTAGTTGCCGACCCCGCCGATGTAGGGCAGGAACAGCCGGGGCTTGCCGGGGATGTTCGCGCCCATGTACCAGGACGCGGCCTGCGGGTAGAGGGTCCGCTGGGCGACCTGCTGCACGTGGTCGCTCCAGAGCTCCATGGCGCCGGGCTGAGCTTCTATGGTCGCGACCTGGTTGGCCCGCAGGTAGGCCAGGCAGTCGCTGATCCACTCCACGTGCTGCTCGATCGACACCGGCATGTTGCTGAGCACCGACGGGCTGCCCGGCCCGGTGATCGTGAACAGGTTGGGGAACCCGGGCACGGCCAGGCCGAGATAGGTCTTGGGCCCCTGGGACCAGGCGTCGGTCAGCGACCGGCCCTGGCGGCCTTGCAGGCCCAGGGCCTCCAGCGGCCCGGTGAGCGCGTCGAAGCCGGTCGCGTAGACGATGACGTCCAGCGGGTGGTCCGCCTCGCTGGTCCTGATGCCCTCGGCGGTGATGCGCTCGATCGGGGTGGCGCGCAGGTCGACCAGGTGCACGTTGGGCCGGTTGAAAGTCGTGTAGTAGTTGGTGTCCAGCGGCAGCCGCTTGGTCCCGAACGGGAACGTGCGCGGCTTGAGCCGGTCGGCCACCACCGGGTCGTGCACGATCTCATCGATCTTGGACCGGACGAACTCGGCCACCAGGTCGTTGGCGCGGGGGTCGACGACCAGGTCGTTGAAGGTGCCCGCGGAGAACATGAACCCGCCCTGTTCCCAGGCCCCCTCGAACGCGGCCCGGCGCTGCTCGGCCGAGACCTCCAGGGCCGAGATCGTGCTGGCCGGGTAGGGGATACCGGCCCGGGAGTGCCGGCCGCGGCGGCGCCATTCGCGGTAGTTCTGCTTCCACAGGCCGGCCAGTTGCGGATCCAGCGGGCCGTTGGCGGCCGGGATGGTGAACTGCGCGGTCCGCTGGAACACGGTCAGCTCGGCGGCCTGCTCGGCGATGACCGGGATGGCCTGGATGCCGGAGGCGCCGGTGCCGATGACCCCGACCCGCTGACCGGCCAGGTCGACCGGTTCGTGCGGCCAGTGGCCGGTGTGCAGGGTCAGGCCGCCGAACTCCTCGCCGCCGGGGAAGGCCGGGGTGCTGGCCGCCGACAGGCAGCCCACCGCCGTGACCAGGTAGGTGGCGGTGGCCTGGTCGCCGTGGGCGGTCCGGACCGTCCACCGGTTGCTGGCTTCGTCGTAGCGGGCGCTCGTGATCCTGGCGTTGAACGTGAAATGGGTCCGCAGGCTGAGCCGGTCAGCCACGTGTTCCAGGTATTCCAGGATCTGCGGCTGCCCCGGGTAGCGCTCGGTCAGTGGCCACTCCTGCTCCAGCTCGGGCAGGAACGAGTACGAGTAGTACATGCTCTCGGAATCACAGCGGGCGCCGGGATAGCGGTTCCAGTACCAGGTACCGCCGACGCTGGCGCCCGCTTCGAAGCCGCGCACCGACAGGCCCTGCTCCCGCAGCCGGTAGACCATGTAGAGCCCGGCGAAGCCCGCCCCGATCACGATCGCGTCGGTGGTCCCTGCCTGTTCGGTCATGCCTGGCCTCCCGGCGGTCGACGGTGATAGCGCTTTCTAGAATTGGACGCTAACACCGGCTAATTGGCCCGGCAATTGCCGGGCACAGCCATCACACCAGCACCACAGCCGGGTGAGCTGGCGTGGACGGCGCAAGATAACGATGTGCTGGCATTCGTTCCCAATGTTGACTTTTGCGGACTAAAGGACCGCTTCCTGCTAGCGTGCCGCGCATCAGCCTGCTTCTAAACCGGGTGAGTGCGGGTTCGGGTGGGGGGAGTTCGTCGTGACCAAGGCAACCCTGCGTTCCGCGGCAATTGGCGGAGTCCTTGGTGGCGTGATGATGGCCGTGTGGCTGATGTTCATTTTGTGGCTGACTGGAATTGGCTTCTGGACCCTGCTGAACCTCATCACCAACACGTTCTGGCGGGCCGTGCCGCTGGACGGGAAGTTCAGCGTGTGGTCGCTGATCATCGGCCTGGTCGTGCACGTGATCGTGGCCCTGATCTTCGGTGTCGCTGATCGCGCTGGCGGCCTGGTTGCTGCCGGTGTCGCGCACCCTGATCATCGCCAGCGGGGCGCTGATCGGGCCGGTCATCTGGGTGGTCATGCAGTACGGCATCTGGCGGGCGGTGGACCCGGCGGCGGCCCAGATCATCACGCCGTGGGTGTTCGCGGTCGCGCACCTGATCTTCGGGGTGCTGGCCGCCGCGGTGGCCGCCATCATCACCACCGACGAGAAGGCCGCCGCCTCCACCAGGCTGATCGTGGACGAGCCCCTCGCACCCGAAGCGTTCCGGGCCCGGGCCGCCGGGCGGCATGCCAGCCCGGACACCGGGCCGTACCCGGCCCGGCAGGCCCGGCCCTACGGGACCCAGGCCACCGGCCCCGCCGTGGCCGTGGCCGCGGCCGCCGCCAGCCCGCCACCGCCCAGGCCGGCCCGGGAAAGCGAGGCGGTGCCGCACCGGCGGCTGCTGACCGCGCGCAACGACGGCGGCCTGCGGACGGTCATCTACACCAGCGGCGGCCCCGGCATGGTCACCGACGAACCCGCCGCCTACGGCGGCACCGGGAGCGCGCTGAACCCGCTGGAGACCGTCCTCGGCGCCACCTGCGGGTCCATCGGGGCCACCTTCGCCCGGGTGGCCCGGGAGACCGGCGTCATCTACGACGGCATCAACTTCGAGGCGTCGTTCGCGGCCGACCCGCGGGGCGCGGCGGGCCAGCCCGGGGTGCCGCCCTACTTCGAGACCGTCATGATCCAGGCCCGGATCCGCGCGACCCGGCCCGACTCCCGCCTGGCCGACGTGGCCCGGGCCGCCGAGCGGCGCTGCCCGGTCCGCAACCTGCTGGCTGACGCCGGGGTCCGGGTCGAACTGCGCTGGAGCGCGGTCTCGCCCGAGACCCCGTCCCCGAGACCTCGTCCCCCGAGACCTCGTTCCCCGAGATCCAGGAAACTGCGGATGTCGCCCGGCAGCCGGACCGCTAGCCGGTTACGCCCAGCGGACCGTAATCCGCTGACCCAGTCCGGGCAGGGGCAGAGACTCCGCCTCGGCCGCCACCGCGTCCCGTTCCGCCCCGGACAGCGGCCGCCAGGTCTGCACGGTCAGGACCGGGCCCGCGCGCCGCCAGGTTCCGGCCAGCTCGCCGTCGAGCAGCAGCCCGCCGGGCCAGACGCGAGGGGTCCACAGCTCCCCACGGCGCCCGGCGTCCGGGACGAGGAGTTCGCGGTCGGCCCGCTGGAGCAGCAGAAACGAGTCGCCGCTGGGCAGCAGGCGCGCCGCCGCCCGAGGGCGTGGGCCGGTCCTGAACGCTGTTTCGTCCGCAGCCAGGATCCAGGCGTCGCCGATGGGGGTCACCACCGGCGTCAGCGACTCGCGCAGCGCGCCGAAGGTCGCCACGGCGGGCCGCGGGCCGATTCCCGCCCACTGGCCGAATGCCTCGGGCGTGGCCGGGCCGTAGATGTGCAGGTAGCGGCGCGCGAGTTCCTGGCGCGCGTCGGCCGGGTCGGTCTCCGGCCGTGGCCCCGTCCACACGAGCGGCTGCCGCGCGCCTTCCCACCGGATCAGGACCGTCCCGGTGGCGGCCGCGTACCTGAGGCTGTTGGGGTGGACACCCAGTGCCCGCCCCGCCGCGCCGTAGGGCAGCCGGGTGCCGTTGAGCTTCGCGTGCAGGCGGGCGGCGAGGTCCTCGGCCCGCTGCCGCCCCGTGGCGTGGCCGGGCAACGTGCCGAGGGTGAAGACGGCCAGGTCGCGGGCGGCGATCACGAACACGTGGAACCGCGGACCCCAGATCTGGACCAGCGACGGGTCGGCCCAGGCATCTGGTCCGGTCTGCTCGACGCGGGCATGGATCGACAGCAACGCGGCCCGGGGCATGCTGTCCTGCAGCCCGGCCCAGGCCGCTCGCCGGAGCGAATCCGGGCCCGGCGGAAGACGCTCGTCGAGCTGGCCGGCGTGCCGCCGGAACGCCAGGATCTGCGCTCGCGTGAGCTCGAGTCGGGTCATCGGCGCATCCCTCCTGCGCGGCCAGCAGTCCCTCCATGGTCCCCGACCAGGCGGCGGTTACGCTGCTGGTCATGCCCTTCCGGAGCATTCTCTTCGGGCCGCTGGACGACCAGCCGGCGGCCCTGCCTGCTACGCCGGCGTTCTTCACCGACCTGAACCTGGACCAGATCGGCGCCGCCGTCACCCGCGGGCTGGACCAGTACGAGCTGATGGCGTACTTCCGCACCCCGCTGCACGATGTAGCGGCCGTGGCCTACCGGCACGAGGTGGTCCGCGACCTGCGGCGAACCGAGGTCCGGCCGATCGTGACCGGGTTCGCGCACCGGATGCAGGTCATGCGCCAGGCCCTGACCCGGGCTGCCCAGCTGCGGCACCCGTACCAGCAGCAGCGCTGGTTTCTCGACGCGGCCGACACCTACGCCCGGGCGGTCCAGACTCTGACCGAACAGCTGCGGGCGGCCGAGCTGAGCTCGGAAGGCCTGCGGTCCCTGCGGGCCTACCTGGAGGGCTACACCAGCTCGGCCGGATACCAGCAGCTGACCACCCACGTCCGTGACCTGCTCGGCCGGCTGGGCCAGGTGCGCTACTGCGTCCACATCCGGGGCACCCGGGTCCGGGTCACCCGGTACGAGGACGAGACCGACTACGGCGCCGACGTCGAGCAGACCTTCGCCAAGTTCCGGCAGGGCGAGGTCAAGGACTACCGGGCCCCGTTCCGCTCCCTGGCCGAGATGGATCAGGTGGAGGGGCAGATCCTGGACTGCGTGACCCAGCTCTACCCGGAGCTGTTCCAGGACCTGACCGGCTTCGGCCACGCCCACTCAGGCTTCGCCGACGGCACCATCGGCACCTTCGACCGGGAGGTCCAGTTCTACCTGGCCTACCTGGACTACATCCGGCCGCTGGAATCGGCCGGGCTGCCGTTCTGCTACCCCGAGATCAGCCCGGACGGCCATCGGGTCCGCGTGGACGACGGGTTCGACCTGGCGCTGGCCAGCAAGCTGGCCGGACGGCGCACGGTGGTGCAGAACAGCTTCCACCTGGACGGCCCGGAACGCGCGATCGTCGTCACCGGCCCGAACCAGGGCGGCAAGACGACCTTCGCCCGCATGGCCGGACAGCTGTTCTACCTGGCCAGCCTGGGTCTTCCCGTACCCGGAAGCGTCGCTCAGCTGTTCCTCCCGGATCAGATCTTCGGTCATTTTGATATTGAAGAAGATCTGGAGGACTTCCGGGGCCAGCTCGAGCGCGAATTGATCCGCATGCGCGAGATCCTGCGGCAGGCCAGCCACCGCAGCGTGGTGGTCATGAACGAGAGCTTCGCCTCGACCACCCTGGAAGACGCGTCGTTCCTGGGTGCCGAGATTCTGCGCCAGCTGATCGCCAAAGACCTGGTCTGCGTCTACGTGACGTTCATCGACCAGCTCGCCTCGCTCGGCCCGGCCTGCGTTTCCATGGTGGCCGGGATCGACCCGGCCAACCCCGCGGAACGGACGTTCCGGGTCGTGCGAAAGCCCGCCGACGGCCTGGCCTACGCCGCCGCCATCGCCGGGCGGCACGGCCTCAGCTATCAGCGCCTGAAGGAGCGGATCGCGCCATGAAGGCCTGGCTGATGTACTCCGGCCGCGATCTCGACCCGGCCCGCGAGCCGACCACGGCCGAGCAGGCCCTCCGCCAGGACCTGGAGCTGGGCACGCTCTGGTCGGCCATGGCCGCCGGTGACGACTACCTGGCCGGCCAGGTCCAGCAGGCCATGCTGGCCGGCCTGACCAGCCCGGAAGCGATCGTCTACCGGCAGCAGATCCTGGCCGACGCGGTGGCCCAGCCGACTGTGATCCGGCGGCTGTACGACATCGCGTGCGGCCGTCACGGCACAGCGCTGTTCGGCTGGCCAGCTCGCCGGACGCCTGGTTACGGTCGGCAGACGCTGGAGATGTTCACCGGAGCTGAACAGCTGCGGTCGGTGCCGACGAGCATGGCCGCGGTTTCCGGTCGAGTTCCGCCGCTTCTTCGCCATGATCGCGGCCGAACTGGACGACACCTACCTGCGGACCGTGGACGAGCACCTGAAGGAGCTGGCCTTCCGCAAGGGCACGCTGATCAGCGCGGACCTGGGCCCGGGCCACAAGGGCGCCGGCTACGTGCTGCGCGAGCCGCGTGACCAGGGCTGGCGGGACCGGCTGCCGCTCGGTAGCCAGCCCGGTTTCGGCTTCACCGTCCTGGACCGCGATGAAGCCGGCCAGCAAGCCCTGTCGGACCTGCGGTCGCGCGGTCTGAACGGGGTGGCCAGTGCGCTGGCCCAGGCCTGCGACCACCTGCTGGCCTTCTTCACCATGCTCCGGGCCGAGCTGGCCTTCTATATCGGGGCCCTGAACCTGCGTGAGGCCCTGACCGCGGCCGGTGAGCCGGTGTGCGTCCCGGTACCGGTGGCCGAAGAGAAGCTGGCCTGGTCCGCGCGCGGCCTCTACGACCCGGCGCTCAGCCTCCGGCTGGCGGGCCGGGCCGTCGGCAACGACGTCGACGCCGACGGCAAGCGCCTCATCATGATCACCGGCGCCAACCAGGGCGGCAAGTCCACCTTCCTGCGCAGCGTCGGCCTGGCCCAGCTGATGATGCAGTGCGGCCTGTTCGTCGCGGCCGAATCCTGCACCGCCAGCGTCAGCCCGGGCCTCTTCACCCACTTCCCGCGGGAAGAGGACGCCACCATGGAGCGGGGCAAGCTGGACGAGGAACTGAGCCGGATGGGCGACATCGCCGGCCAGCTCACCCCGGGCAGCCTGCTGCTGGCCAACGAGTCGTTCGCCGCCACCAACGAACAGGAAGGCTCGGAGATCGGCCGCCAGATCGTGCGGGCCCTGCTCGAATCGGGGGTCCGCGTCGTCTTCGTCACCCACCTGTTCGACCTCGCCCACAGCCTGTACACCACCCAGGGCGCCGATCAGGGGAACGGTGCGCTGTTCCTGCGCCCGGAGCGCCGCGACGATGGCCAGCGCACGTTCCGGCTGCTCCCGGGCGAGCCCCGGTCCACCAGCTACGGGCCCGACCTGTACCGGCGGATCTTCGGGCCGGGTGAGGTCCAGCCGGGCCGCTTATCCGGTGCCGGCCTGGCGGACGGTGGACTCGCGCACGATCAGCTCGGGCTCGAACACGATCTGGCGGTGCCGGTGGGTCTTGCCGTCGGTGGCTTCCTCGATCAGCATCTCCATGGCCGCCTTGCCCAGCTGAGAGCGGGGCTGGCGTACCGAGGTCAGCGGCACCGTGGCCGCGGCGGCGAAGTCGATGTCGTCGTAGCCGACGATGGCCAGGTCGCCGGGCACCGACAGGCCCCGGCGCACGGTGTCCTGCAGCAGCCCCAGGGCCAGCAGGTCGTTGGCGCAGAACACCGCGGTCGGCCGCTGCCGGGCCGGGATGGCGGCCAGCTTCTCGCCGGTGGCCCGGCCCTGCTCCACGTCCAGCCGCGGTGTCTCGATCATGGTCAGCGCGTCGTGGGGCAGCCCGGCCGCCTCCATGGCGGCGCGCGCCCCGGCCAGGCGCTGACTGACCTGGGTGATGGACAGCGGGCCACCCACGAAGCCGATGTGCCGGTGCCCCTGGTCGATGAGGTGCGAGACCGCCAGCTCGCTGCCGACGCGGTCGTTCACGGACACCGAACACTCGTTGCCACGGGCGGCCCGGTCGACCAGGACCACCGGGATGCCCCGGCGGCGGATCTCATCGATGGTGGACGTCCGGCTCCCGACCGGGGTGATCAGGATGCCGAACGCGCGCTGCTCACGCAGCGAACTCAGGTAGTGGTGCTCGCGGGAGGTGTCGTCGTTGCTGTTGCACAGCACCACCGACAGGCCCAGGGACGCCGCGACCCCCTCCGCGCCCGCGGCCAGGTCGGTGAAGAACGGGTTGCGCACGTCCAGCACGACCAGGCCGATGGTGCGGCTGCGGCCCGCCCGCAGCTGCCGGGCCGCTTCGTTGCGGACGAAGCCGAGCTCGTCGATGGCCTGCAGGACACGCTCGCGGGTCGAGGGGGCCACCCGCTCGGGCCGGTTCAGGACGTTGGAGACGGTACCCACTGAGACGCCGGCCCGGGCCGCGACGTCTACCACGCTGGCTGTTTCGCGCACGCACCCCTCCGGCAGGCATTCGGGAAATGTTCTATCAAAACGAATGGGCAGCCACCGACCGGGCTCGCCGGCCCCCGCCAACATGGGCCGTCGCTGCCCTACCTCACCGAAACGTTTCAACTATACACCGAGCGCGACTATCCGGAAATATGCCGTGGAAAACGATGTCTTTCGCTGAATTCTTGACGCTCTGGTTAAAACGATTCATCATGACTGAAAGCTCCCTCACGTGACGAGCAGCGTGGCAAATCCGGAGGTGGTGTGGTGGGTGTGCGGCCGACGGCGGACAGCCCCGGCGATGCCGCCATGCTGGCCAACGGCTTCGAACGGGCGGATCAGCGGTACGGCCCGGTGCCCATCTGGTGGTGGAGCGGCGAGCGGCTGGACCGGGCCCGCCTGCGCTGGCAGATGGAGCAGCTCTGCGCTCAGGGCGTGACCCAGGCGGTGGTGATGGGCCTGGCTCCGCGCGGGCCCCTGTACGGCTCGCTCGCGGACGACCCGCCGTTCCTGTCCGACGCCTGGTGGGACATCTTCCTGGCCGCGTGCGCCGACGCCCAGCAGCTCGGCTTTCACTTCTGGCTGTACGACCAGTTCGGCTTCTCCGGCGCCAACTTCCAGGGCCAGCTCACCACCGCCCACCCCGAGTGGACCGGGCAGGAACTGGTGCGCGCCGACGACGGCACCTGCCACGTCGAGTCGCGTGGCTTCGACTACTACGACCCGGCGGCGGGCCGGGCGCTCATCGACACCGTGCTGGGGGAGTTCCGCCGCCGGGCCGGGGAGTGGTTCGGCTCGGTGATCACCGGGCTGTTCCAGGATGAGCTGCCGCACCTGCCGTCCTGGGGCAAGGACTTCGCCGCGTCGTTCACGCGCGAGTACGGGTACGACCTGCGCGACCAGCTCCCGCTCCTGTGGGACGGGGACGGTGACCAGGCCCGCCGGGTCCGCCGCGACTACCACGCCCACCGCGCCGACCTGGCCGGTCAGGCGTTCTTCGCCCCGTACGCGGACTGGGCCAACGAGGCCGGCCTGATCGCCGGGTTCGATCAGCAGTCGCCCGCCCGGGAGGGTGACCCGGCCGGCAGCGTGGAGCTCTACGGCGACTACCTGGCCACCCACCGGCGGTTCACCGCCCCCGGCAGCGACCACTGGGGCGATCCCAAGCTGCACAGCTCGCTGGCGCACGCGGGTGGGCACCCGCGGACCTGGATCGAGGCGTTCCACTCCTCGGGCTGGGGCGGCACCCTGGAGGAGACCTACGACTGGCTGGGGCCGTTCCTGCGCCGGGGCGCCACCTTGTACGACCCGCACGCCGTGTACTACTCCACCGTCGGCGGCTGGTGGGAATGGGCACCGCCATCGACCTGCTGGCGCCAGCCCTACTGGCCCGACTACCACGTGTTCTCCGGCGCGGTGACCCGGCTGTGCCAGCTGCTCAGCGCGGGCCAGCTGGTGGCCGACACCGTCCTGCTCTACCCGACCCAGACCGCCCAGGCCGACGTCACGCTGGCCGGGCCGCGGGCCGGGGCCCGGGCCGCCTCCGGCCTGTACAACGAGCTGAACGGATCGACCGCCTGGTTCGACGAGCGTCCCGGCGTCCTGGACCGGGCCGGAGCCGACTACGAGATCTTCGACGAGCCGACCCTGACCGCGGGTCAGCTCGACGGGGACACCTGGCGGGTGGCGGGCGGCACGTTCCGCAACATCATCCTGCCCGGTGTCACCATGCTGGGCGGCCAGCTGGCCGGGCAATTGGCCGCGTTCGCCGCGGCCGGCGGTACCGTGGTGGCCGCCGGGACCGTTCCCGGCCTGTTCAGCGGCCCGGACCAGGCGGGCGGGGCGGCCTTCACCCGGGCCGTGGCCAACGGGCTGATCACCGTGGCCGATTCGGCGGCCGCGGTCGTGCCCCGGCTCCGGCGCGGGCCGGTCGCGGTCGAGGCCGACGTCCCGTACCTGCTGCGCCGGGTCGGTGACGCGCTGGTCCTGCTGCTGGTCGCCCACGACGGGCAGACCGGCACCTCGATCCCGCTCGTCCCCGGGCACAGCCACGAGGACCGTATCGCGGGCCGGTTCACCTGGCGGGGCTACTGGGAGGGACGGGCCAACGAGGGCTACCAGTTCGTCCCGGTCGGGGACCGGGTCGCGCACGTGACCGTCACCGGCGCGCCCGGCGCCCAGGCCCAGCGGTGGGATCCCCGCTCCGGTGCCCGCACCGGCCTGGCCACCGGCGAGGGGCCGGCCGGTGAGCTGACCCTGGATGTGCCGTTCGCGGACGGCCCCATGTCAGTGGTGGTCCTGTCGGCCGGGCTGCCGCCGGCCACCCGGGCCGCCCGTGGCGACCTCGTCGCCCGCCATGAGCTCGACGGCCACTGGGATATCGAGGCCCGGTCCACCCTGGACAACCAGTGGGGCGACCTGGGCGACGCCCGGGTCACGGGCACCCTGCCCATCGAGGTGTGGCCGCTGGAGCACGCCGAGGGCACGCCCGCCGGGGGCACGCCCGCCGGGACGGAGCCGCCGTCCGCGGCCAGCTGGCACCCGGCGCTGGCCACCTTCGGGCCGTACGTGCAGGTCCGGGGACCCCAAGGAGCCTGCGCGGGACCGGCCGGCCCGGACGCGCCCGGCTGGCGGGACGGGGAGTTCTCCCTCTCCCGGGGCATCCGAAAGGACCCCATCCACTTCGAGAACCTCGGGCCCAAGGGCTCGGTGCCGGAGGAATTCCTGCTCTGGCCGGACGTGCGCCCGGGGGAGTGGGTGGCAGTCCGCTGCCTGCTCGATCTGCCCGCGGGCGGTGAGCGGGTCCTGGTGGTCGGGGCCGACGCCGACCGCCAGGTGTTCCTCGACGGCCAGCCGGTCGTGGTCAATGGCTCCGGGTACTGGACGCAGTCCCCGGTGGCCCGGGAAGCGGGTCCGGTCGAGGCCGAGATCTGGCTGAGCCGCCCGGCCGACGGCGCGCCCGGGCCGGCCGCGCTGCGCGCTTCGTTCGCGGTCGTGGCCGACCCGGCCCGGTACCAGCGGCCCGAGTGGCTGGCACCGGCCGACGGCGCCCGCGCGTCCACGACCGTGCGTTTCACCACCACCGTCACCCTCAGTGCGGTGCCGCCTCAGGCGCAGGTCCAGGTGGCCACCGTGGGGCCGGCCACGATCAGCGTCAACGGCCAGGAGGCCGGCCGCCAGGGCGCCTTCGAGCCCTACGCCAAACGCCGCCGGGCCACCGTCCAGCCCTACGACCTGACCGGCGCCCTGACCCCGGGCCGGAACGAGCTGACCCTGGAGATCCAGGATCTCGGCGACGGCGTCGCGGCGCTGGTCGACTCGGTGGCGGCCGGCCACGGCGGCATCGGCGTACTGACCGACCTGACCTGGGCGGCGACCCGGGACGGGGCGGGCATCCCGCTCCGGCTGCGCCGGGAGCAGTGGTCCGACCCGCGGTGGGTCTGCCTGCGGGCCCGGCCGCACCCGCTACCGCGGTCGGCCTGGCTGAACCAGGATGCGGCCAGCGACGGCGTGGTGCTCGACCTGGTCCCCAGCGCCGGCGCCGATCCGGGGGCGGCGCCCCGGGTCGAGTGGCTGCGGTTCATCGCCCCCATCGGCGCGATCAGCCTGCGGGTGCCGACCGAGGTGCCGTTCACCGCGATCGTGGACGGGCGGCCGATCCCGCCCGACGGAGACACGATTGTGCTGGACAAGCCGCTGGCCGCGGGCACCGTCGTCTATCTGCGGTTCGACACGGCCAGCGGGCACCGCGGTGGCGGCCTGCTCAGCGGCCCGGTCCAGGCCCGGACCGTGACCACGGACGGCGAGCTGGCCGAGTGGGGGCGGTTCGGGCTGGGATCGTTCGGCGGCTGCGTCAGCTACCGCCGGACCATCCACGCCGAGCCGTCCGGGCCCGGAGATTCCGTCCTGCTCGATCTGGGCGAGGTCCGCGGCAGCGCCGAGGTCCTGATCAACCAGATGCCCGCCGCGACATTGACGTGGAGCCCTTACCAAGCCGATATCACCGCGTATCTGCGACCCGGAGCCAATGATCTGGAGGTAATTGTCCGGGGCACTCTGGCCGGATACCTCGGCAGCGCGTCGCCCACCCCGGCCGTGACCCGCGGACAAGACCGTCATGGCCTGTTTGGGCCGGTAGCCATACTTATGCTGCATTCGCACCCTTGACACCAAAGCTGAGGATGTGATTCGATCGTTGGAACGATTCAGAAAATATCAAGAATAACATTTAGGACACACTGGATCGCGCCGCAATAGCGTACGGCGTGCCATTACACAGTCATGCTCAACGCCATTTAACCGGCGTTATTCAACGCTGCCCAAAAAGGCTACTTGAATAACGGCGATCGCACCCCGAAGGCTCAATTCCCGCAGCGCGGGAAGTCCCGCAAACCCACCGCAGTCACTGAGTTGCTGCGGCAGACAGTACGGGTGGTTCGTTTTGGTCCACGAACAACGGAGGCGCGGTTCCGGGCCGGTCGTCGTCGCGGCGGCCGCGAGTTCGGCAGCCGGCGGGCTTACCACCCAGCCGGCCGCCGGCGTGGACACCGCGTCCGGCGGCACCCGGCCCGGGGCGTCCGGGCGGCGTGGGCGGCCGCGCTGGCGCGGCCTGATCAGCCGGCAGTTCATCGCGATCTTCATGCTGCCGAGCCTGCTGCTCATCGGGCTGTTCAGCTACTACCCGGCGGTCCGCAGCCTGGTCGGCGGGTTCTACATCTGGGACGGCTTCTCGGCCCCCCGTTACGACGGCTTCGGCCAGTTCACGCAGTACTTCCACTCGTCGACGTTCGGCGCCGAGGCCCGCAACCTGGTGCTGCTGGTCATCGGCAGCATCGCGATCACGCTGGTCTCGCAGTTCGTGGCGGCCGAGGTCGTGGCCCACCTGCCCGGCCGGACCGGCACCATCGCCAAGTACCTGCTGACCCTGCCGGTGGTACTGCCGCCCATCCTGCTCATCGACGTCTGGGCCTACCTGCTGAACCCGTCCAACGGCCTGATCAACCGCATCCTGAGCGAACTGCACCTGCCCCAGCCGGGCTGGCTGACCGACTCACACCTGGCCCTGATCTCGATCCTGCTGATCGGGTTCCCGTGGATCTCCAACCTCGGGTTCCTGATCTTCCTCGGCGGTGTCCAGCACCTGCCGCGCGAGATCCTCGAGGCCAGCCGGGTCGACGGGGTCGGCCGGCTGCGCCGCGTCTTCGCCATCGACATTCCCCTGCTGATGCCGCAGTTCCGGATCGTCACGATTCTGGCCGGTGTCTACAGCGTGCAGAATTTCATCCCCATTCTGCTGCTGACCAACGGCGGGCCCGGAAACGCCACCTACGTGCCGGGCCTGGATATGTACCAGTCGGCGTTCCAGAACAGCCAGTACGGCTACGGAATGGCGATCGGGACCGTGCTCTTCATCGCGATGCTCATCTTCACGATCATCATCATGCGCACCTTGCGGCCGCGCACGTAAATCCATTTGGCCTAACGAGCAGAAAGTAGGCGAAGGGGCCTATGAAAATCAATCGCAAACTCTATGCGCTGCCCGTGATGACCGTCGCGGCCTTGCTGGCCGCCGCGTGCAGTGGCGGCAGCAGTAATTCCGGGAGCAATGTCACCATCCGGGCCATCCTGCCCCCCAACACCGGGCCCATCAGCTCGCCGCAAAATGCCAGCCTGCAGAAATTTACGCAGCAATACGAGTCGAGTCACCCGAACGTCAGCGTGGAATGGCAGCCCAACCCGACCTCGGCCATTGTCACCGCCAACGCGACGCTGGTCTCGCAGGCGTCCGGCGGCGACGCCCCGGACATCGTCTGGCAGCAGTACAACCCGCTGCTGTCGGGTTCGATCCCCAAGGGCATCCTGCAGGACCTGAGGCCCTACCTGAACAAGCCGAACCCGTACGTCAAGGGCAACACCAAGTGGCTGGACCTGTTCACCAGCTCCACGATCCCGTACATGACCTCCCCGGACGGGGAGATGCAGATCCTGCTCGGGTCCAACGTCGAGACCGCCTTCTTCTACAGCAAGTCGGCCTTCAGCAAGGCCGGCATCAGCGGGCCGCCCGCGGACTGGGCCGGGCTGATGAGCGACATGGCCAAGCTGAAGCAGTCCGGCGTCACCCCGTTCATGTTCGCCGACGGCGGCCCCTGTAACCCGTCCTGGTATGAGCGGCTGGCCAGCACGTCGCTGCTGACCCCGGAGCTGAGCAAGTTCGTGGTCAGCAAGTCGCAGGTCACCAGCGGCCTCGACGTCGCCGTCGGGGTCACCAAGAACATCATCAGCATGAACAACCCGCGCTACGCCGAGGTCTGGAAGCTGCTCGGCGCCATGCGGCCCTACATGCTCAAGGGCGGCAGCAGCTACGACGCCTGCTCCACCCCGAGCACGGTCAGCCCGCCGCTGTCCCCGCAGTCGCTCCTGGTCCAGGGCAAGGTGGCCATGCTCTGGGGCGGCAGCTGGTTCATCCCGCAGCTCAACTCGGCCGGCTACAGCGGCAAGTACGGCCTGTTCGCCGAGCCGCCGATCACCAAGGCGACCACCCCCTACGCCACCGGCGTCGACACCAAGGGTGTCATCGGCGGACCCAACGGTGACGGCCAGTGGTCGATCACCTCGGAGAAGGCCGACCACAGCATGACCCCGGCCAAGACCAAGACGGTCATGAACTTCATGGCCTGGCTGTTCACCCCGCAGCACATCGGGCCCGAGGTCAAGGACTGGGGTCAGGGCGGAGCCGACATCCCGACCGTGAAGGGTGCCTTGGTGCCCAACGTCCCCGGCCTGGCCTCACTGGTCCCGGCCAAGGCCCCGGCCATCGTGGTCGACATCGCCCTGGACGACGTGCTCTCCACCAACACCACCAACACCGGCCTGCGCTTCCTGTCCTCCTACCTGTCCGGCGGCACGAGCTTCTCCTCGTTCGCCTCGCAGTGGGACCAGAACCTGAACACCGGGGCCCAGGCCTACGCCAAGCAGAACAACATCAACCTGTCGAAGTACAAGTGAGCCCAGCCCCATGAGCACATCCGCACTAGCGGCACTGGCCGCACCGCGCCGTCGACGGCACACGCTGAGGTGGGTCACCCTCGTCAGCGGCGCGGTGCTGGTCGTGCTGACCTACTTCCCGATCGTGTTCGTGCTGTCGAACTCGCTGAAGAGCGGGGCGAACATCTCCAGCAACGGCGTGTTCGCCCTGTTCACCGAGTTCGACGTGCACAACTACGTGCAGGCCTGGTCCGGCATCGACACCTCGCTGCTGAACACGGTGATCGTGGCCGTCGCGGCGATCGTGATCGGCGTGGTGGCCGCGGTCCTGGGCGCCTACGCCTTTTCCCAGCTCCAGTTCCGGGGCAAGTCGGTGTTGTTCTTGGCCTACCTCGGGCTGCTGATGATCCCGTGGACCCTGACCATCATCCCGCTGTTCCTGCTGATGAAGACGTTCGGCTTCTACAACGGCTGGTGGGCGCTGATCCTGCCCTACGCGGCCAGCGCCCAGCCCCTGCTGGTGCTGCTGTTCCGCGGGTTCTTCGAGCAGATCCCGGACGAGCTGCTGCAGAGCGCCCGGCTGGACGGGGCCCGGGAGTGGCAGGTGCTGCTGCGGGTGGTGGCCCCGCTGACCCGGCCGATCATCCTCACCGGCGCGATCTTGATGACGATCAACGTCTGGGGCGACTACCTGTGGCCGATGATCGTGCTGCAGGACTACCACAAGTACACGATCTCGGCCGGCCTGCAGGAGTTCGTCAACGCTCAGGGCATCAGCGGCAACGGCACCGGCGCGGTGTTCGCCGCCTACATGATCACCATGCTGCCGCTGTTCGCACTGGTCGGCGTGTCCATGCGCTACTTCGTGGCCGGGATCACCGACGGCGCGCTGAAACTCTGACCGGACTCTGACCTGAGAGGATCCTCGCCGTTGAGCCAGACGGAGGCCTTCACCGTCAACCGAACCGATGCCCGGTGGATACGCCCCGGTGAGCAGAGCACCCAGCTCAGCCCGCAGGCCGCGTACCTGACCCGGACCACGATCGAACTGCCCGAGGTGCCGCCCCGCGCGGTCATCCGGGCCACGGCCCTGGGCATGTACGAGCTCCAGGTCAACGGGAACCTGATTCCCGGCGCGGGACTCTACCGGCCGGGCTGGACCGACACCACCCGCCGCGTGCAGTACCAGGAGTACGACGTGACCGGGTTGCTGCGGCCCGGGACCAACGTGATCGGCGCCGAGCTGGCCCCGGGCTGGCACGGCGGGCGGATCGGAACCGACCGCGGCAACTTCCAGCGGCTCACCCCGCCCGAACTGCTGCTGGTGGCGGTGGCCGAGACCGGTGACCCGGAGCCCACGCTGCTGGCCGCGACCGGGGAGGGCTGGGAATGGGCCGCCTCGGACATCACCGAGTCCGACCTGTACGACGGCGAGATCGCTGACCGCCGGCAGCGGCTGGCCGGCTGGACCGAGCCCGGGGCCAGTGACCTCGGCCGCTGGGAGCGCATGGAGCTGTCGGCCGGCACCGCGGCCCGGCTGGTCCCGCAGGCCGGCCCGGTGGTCCGCGAGACCTCCACGTTCGCCGTCACCGACGTCCGCTGGCTGGACGACGGCATCGCCGTGGCCGACACCGGCCGGAACGAGAACGGCTTCCTGCGCGTGCTGGTGGACGCCCCGGCCGGTACCCGCCTGACCGTCTCCTACGGCGAGCTGACCGACGTCGACGGGCACGTCTACACCGAGAACCTGCGCAGCGCCAAGTGCCGGGACGTGTTCCGCTGCGCGGGCGGCGGGCCCGAGGAACTGGCGCCCCGATTCAGCTTCCGGTCGTTCCGCTACGCCCAGATCAGCGGGCTGCCCGGGCCGGATGCCCTGGTCCGGGCCGAACGGGCGGTGATCGGCACCGAACTGGAGCGCACCGGCTGGTTCGAGTCTTCGGACCCGCTGCTGAACGAGATCTACGCCGCCATCCTGACCTCGACCCGGGCCAACTTCCTCGAGGTGCCGACCGACTGCCCGCAGCGGGACGAGCGGCTCGGCTGGATGGGTGACGCCCTGCTGTTCTCGCCCCTGGCCGCCTACACGTACGACATCTCCGGGCTCATGTCGAAGTGGTTCGACGACGTGCTCGACGCCCGGACCGCCCGGGGCCTGTTCACCGACATCGCCCCGCGGCCACCGGGCCGGGTCATGTTCCGCGACCGTGAGGGCGCGCCCGCCTGGGCCGACGCGGGTGTGGTGCTGCCCTGGCTGATCTACCAGCGCTACGGGGACCGGGAAGTCCTGGAGCGGATGTATCCGGCCATGATGACCTGGCTGCGGGCCGTGCACGCGGACAACCCGGACGGCATCTGGCGGCACGGGCGCGGGCGCGACTACGGCGACTGGGTCCCGGCCGGCCCGGACACCTCCCACGACCTGTTCGGCACCTGCTGGCTGTACCACTCGACCCGGACCGCGGCCGAGGTCGCCGGCGTGCTCGGATCAGACGACCGCGCCTGGCTGCGGGACCGGGCCGAGGTGGTCCGCGGCGCGTTCGCGGACCGGTTCCTGGACGCGGGCAGCGGGCGGATCGCCGCCCCGGAGCCGGTGGGCTCCCCGGCCGCCGCGCGCCGGTTCGCGCCCTCGGTCGCCGAGGAGACCCAGACCGGCTACATCCTGCCGCTGGTCTTCGGCCTGGTCGACGGCGAGGTCGCGGTGCGCTGCGGCCAGCGCCTGGCCGAACTGGTGGGCAAGGCGGGCGGCCGGCTGGAGACCGGGTTCATCGGCAGCGCCTACCTGCTCGACGCGCTGGCCGGGTCGGGCCAGACCGCCCTGGCCGGCGAACTGCTCCAGCGCAGCGAGTTCCCCTCGCTCGGCTACATGATCAGCCGGGACGCCACCTCGATCTGGGAGCGCTGGGACGGGCTCCAGCCGGGCGGCGGGCCGGCCTGCCCGACCATGAACTCCTTCAACCACTACGCGCTGGGATCGATGTTCCGCTGGGCCATCGACGGCGTGTGCGGCCTGCGGCCCGACCCCGGCACCCCCGCCTTCGCCGCGTTCACGTTCGGGCCGGCCGTCCTGGCCGGCCTGGACTGGGCCTCGTTCCGGTTCGCCAGCCCGCGCGGCGAGATCCGGGTCCGCTGGGACCGGGACGGCCGGGACGCGGTGACCGGTGAGGTGACCGTGCCCCAGGGGGCCAGCTGCACGCTGGCCGCCGAGGTGCCGGCCGGGGACCGGGTGCTGTCGCTGACCGGCCACGACGGCCAGCCGCTCGGCCCCGGGACACACCGGGTCCGCTGGCAGGGATGACCGTGGCGGTGAGCGGGGGAGCCCAGGTGCTCCCGTCCCGGTCGATCGGCGACCGTGCGGTGAGCGCGATCGGGCTGGGTGGCGCGCCGATCGCGCTGGCCGCCCACATCCCCGACGAGCGCAGCGCCGTCCGCATGGTGCACGCCGCCCTCGACGCCGGGGTGACGCTGCTCGACACCGCCGACGTCTACAGCCCCGGCCTCGGCCAGGGCTACAGCGAGCTGGTGTTCGGCCGGGCCGTGCGGACCTGGGGCCCGGGCCGGGACGACGTCCTGATCGCCACCAAGGGCGGCAAGTACTGGCGGCCGGACGGAGAGGTGCAGGTCGACGGCCGGCCGGAGTACCTGGCCCAGGCCTGTGAGGCCAGCCTGCGGGTGCTGGGCACCGACGTGATCGGCCTGTACCAGTTCCACGAGCCCGACCCGGCCGTCCCGTTCGAGGAGTCCATCGGCGCCCTGGCCGACCTGCGGGCGGCCGGCAAGATCCGGCAGATCGGCATCTCCAACACCGACGCCAGCCTGATCCGGCGCGCCCTGGCCGTGACGCCGGTGGCCAGCGTGCAGAACCGGCTGGGGCCGGGCCACCCGTACGGCCGCGCCGAGATCGCGCTGTGCGAGCAGGAAGGGCTGGCCTTCCTGGCCTATTCACCGCTCAAGGGGCTGGCCACCGGAGACCGGTTCGCCGAGGTGGCCCGGCGGCACGGGACCTCACCGCAGCAGGTCGCCCTGGCCTGGGAGCTCTCCCTGTCCCCGGCCGTCATCCCGATCCCCGGCGCCACCCGTCCGCCGACCATCCTCGACAGCGTGCAGGCGGCAGCCCTCACGCTCAGCCCCAGTGACCTGGCGATCCTCGAAGGAATCCAATGAGCCTCAGCGCCTATGGCCTGCACTGCGAGCACCGGTCCGAGCCGCTCGGCGTGGACGAGCCGCGCCCGGCCTTCAGCTGGAAGCTGTCGGCCAGCACCGCCGGCCGCAGCCAGCAGGCCTACCGGATCACCGTCCGCCCGGCCGCGGGCGGAGAACCAGTGTGGGACTCCGGCCCGGTCAGCGACTCCGCCCACCACGAGGTGATCTACGACGGCGCCCCGCTGGAGCCGTCCACCCGCTACACCTGGGACCTCCAGCTGACCGACGACCGCGGCGAGGCCGGGCCGCCCGCCGGAAGCTGGTTCGAGACCGGCCTGCTCACGCCGGCGGCCTGGACCGCCCGCTGGATCCGCCGCGACCCGCGCACCGCGCCCCGGATCGACCCGCCCCAGGACGAGGACCCGCCCGAGCGGACCCGCATGCTGGCCCCGCCCTGCCAGTTCCGCCGGGAGTTCGAGCTGCCCAGCCCGCCGGTCCGGGCCCGCGCCTACGTGACCGCGCACGGCATCTACCAGCTCCGGGTCAACGGCGAACAGGCCGGCCGGGACGAGCTCACGCCCGGCTGGACCGACTACCACTACCGGCTCCAGTACCAGGTGTACGACGTCACCGGCCTGCTCCGGGCCGGGCCCAACGCCGTCGGCGCGCTGGTGGCCGACGGCTGGTGGAACGGCTACATCGGCTTCGACCCCCGGCGCGCCGCCCAGCACTACGGCCGCTACCCGGAACTGCTGGCCGAGATCCACGTCACCTGCGAGGACGGCAGCACGGTGGTGGTGACCACCGACGAGAGCTGGACCGAGCGGCCCGGCGAGATCGGCTCCGCTGACCTGCTGATGGGCGAGGCCCACGACCAGCGCCGGGCCACCCCCGGCTGGGATCGGCCCGGCCACGGCGGCGAGGGCTGGATCCCGGTCCTGACCGCCGGGAACGAGGGGTCTCCGCTGGTGGCCCAGCTGGACGAGCCGGTGCGAGCCACCATGGAGGTGGCCGCCCAGTCCGTCTGGCCGGTGGACCGGCGGCTACCTGGCCGACTTCGGCCAGAACCTGGTCGGCCGGCTCCGGCTCCGGCTCCCCGACGCCCCGGCCGGCACCCGCATCCAGCTCCGGCACGGCGAGATCCTCGACCACGGCGCCCTCTACACCGAGAACCTGCGCTCGGCCGAAGCCACCGACGTGGTCGTCACCGCCGGACCGGACGGTCCGGCCTGGTTCGAGCCGCGGTTCACCACCCACGGCTTCCGCTACGCCGAGGTGACCGGCTGGCCCGGAGAACTCCAGGCCGCCGATCTGGTGGCCGTGGTCCTCACCAGCGACCTGCCAGCGGCCGGCCGGCTGGAATGCTCGGACCCGATGGTCACCCAGCTGATCAGCAACATCATCTGGGGCCAGCGGGGCAACTACGTCAGCGTCCCGACCGACTGCCCGCAGCGCGACGAGCGCCTCGGCTGGACCGCCGACACGCAGATCTTCCTGCCCACCGCCTGCTTTCAGGCCGACGTGTCCGCGTTCATCGGCCGCTGGACACTGGACGTCCTCGACGAGCAGGACGAGGACGGGGCCTTCGGCGACGTGGCCCCGCGCCTGATCGCCGAGCGCGAGGGCGCGCCCGCCTGGGGCGACGCCGGGGTCACCGTCCCGTACCACCTGTGGCAGGTCTACGGGCAGCGCCGGCTGCTCGAACGGGCCTACCCCGGCATGCGCGCCTGGGTCGAGCACATTCACCGGCACAACCCCGATCTGATCTGGCGGAACGCCGACGGCAACAGCTACGGGGACTGGCTGCAGATCGGCGCCCACACCCCGCGCGAAGTCGTGGCCACCGCCTACTTCGCCCGGTCGGCCGGGCTGCTGGCCGACACCGCCGCCCTCCTCGGCCACGACGAGGACGCGACCCGCTACCAGGCCCTGGCCCGCGACGTCCGGAACGCCTTCACCGAGGCGTTCGTGCACCCGGACGGCACGATCGCCTCCGGCAGCCAGACCGGTTACCTGATGGCGCTGGCCTGGGACCTGATCCCGGCCTCGCGGCGCGACCAGGCCTTCGGGCACCTCTGCCGTGACATCGAGGACCGCGGTAACCGGCTGTCCACCGGGTTCGTCGGAGTCCCGCTGCTCGGCCCGGTGCTGACCGCGCACGGCCGCCCGGACCTGGCCTACGCCCTGCTGCACCAGGAGGAGTTCCCCTCCTGGGGTTACTCGATCCGGCACGGGGCGACCACGATCTGGGAGCGCTGGGACGGCTGGACCGAGGAGCACGGTTTCCAGTCCGCGCACATGAACTCGTTCAACCACTACTCGCTGGGGTCGGTCGGCGAGTGGCTGTGGCGCTCCGCGGCCGGCATCGACCAGGCTCCGGGCTCGGTCGCCTACGCCGATCTCGTCATCGCCCCCCAGTTCGGGCCCCGGCTGGACTGGCTCACCGCCGAGTACGACTCGCCCCGCGGCCTGATCCGGGTCCAGTGGCGCCGCGCGGACGACGGCGTCGACGTCGAGGTGGAGATCCCGCCCGGACGCCCGGCCGAACTGAGACTCCCGGGCGAAGAGCCCCGCCAGTTGCCGCCCGGAACCCACCGCGTGCACTGCGCACATCCTGAATCGATACACGCAGGACGAATGTGAAAGGCGGATTCCAGTGCTGACCGAAGTCACTGACCAGCAGAAGAAGAGCTACGCGGAGAACGGGTTTCTGGTCGTCGAGAACTTCCTGGACCCGGCCGAGCTCGACGAATGGCGAGCCGCCGTCGACCACGCGGTGGCCGAGCGCGGACAGCAGCTGCTCTCGTTCGCCACCACCGCGGAAGAGAACGCCGCGGCCACCCGGTCGGACGAGGAGAAGGAGTACTACGACCAGGTCTTCACGCAGCGGAACAACCTCTGGCAGACCGATGAGCACATGCGGCGCCTGCTGCTCCAGCCCGGTCTGGGGAAGTTCGTGACCGAGGTCGCCGGCATCGACGGCGTGCGGATCTGGCACGACCAGGCCCTGATCAAGGGGCCCTACAGCAACCCGACCGCGTTCCACCTGGACGTGCCGTACTGGTCGTTCCAGTCGGCCGACGCCATCACGATCTGGATGGCTCTGGACGACGCCACCATCGAGAACGGCTGCCTGTACTACGTGCCCGGCAGCCATCTGGCCCGCAAGTTCGACAACGTCAGCATCGGCAGCCGCATCGGCTCGCTGTTCGAGGTGTACCCGGACTGGGCCGACGTCGCGCCCGTGCCCTGCCCGGTCCCGGCCGGTGGCGCGCTGTTGCACAACGGGCTCACCTTCCACGGGGCCGGAGCCAACATGACCCCGGGCCTGCGCCGGGCCATGACCTGTGCCTACATGCCGGACGGGGCCACCTTCAACGGCACCCGCAATGTGCTGCCGCCGGAGTACTTCCGGACCCTGGAGGTCGGCCAGGTGCTGGACAACGACGCGCAGAACCCGCTGGTCTACTCCCGGCACGGCACGGCAGCAGGATCGAATAATTGAGTCCTCACCAGCTGGAGCGCATCAGCCCGCGCCCGGTCAAAGTAGGCCTGGTGGCCGGCGGTCTCGGAGCGTACTGGCCGCAGTTCCCCAACCTGCTTCCGCAGTTGCAGGCCTCGGCCCGCCGGGTCGCCGAGCGGGTCCGGGGTCTGGGCTGCGAGGTGACCGACGCCGGGTTCATCTCGGACGCCGAGGACGGAGCCAGGGCGGCCGAGGTCCTGCGCGTGGCCGGATGTGACCTCATCGTGGGCTTCCTCACCACCTACATGACCGCATCCATGCTTGTCCCGATCGCGCAGCGCAGCGGGGCTCCGGTGCTGCTGATCAACCTCCAGCCCACCGAGAAGATGGACCACGCCACCTTTGGCACCGGCGAGTGGCTGGCCTATTGCGGCGCGTGCCCGCTGCCCGAGATGGCCAACGCCTTCCACCGGGTGGGGGTGCCGTTCCGCTCGGTATCCGGTTATATCGAAGATGAACGGGCCTGGGTCCGGATCGGGAACTGGGTCAAGGCGGCCGGGGTCCGCGGTGCCCTCCGGGGCGGCCGTCACGGCCTGATGGGGCACCTGTACCCGGGCATGCTCGACGTGTCGACCGACCTGACCCTGGTCAGCACGAACTTCGGCGGTCACGTGGAAGTGCTGGAGGTCGACGACCTGCGGGTCCGGGTGGCCGGCGTCACCGACGATCAGGTCGACGAACGGATGGCCCTGGCCCGCCAGGTGTTCGAGATCGACCCGTCGGTCCGGGAGGAGGACTTCCGCTGGGCGGCCCAGGTCTCGGTGGGCCTGGACCGGCTGGTGGACGACTTCAGCCTCGACAGCCTGGCCTACTACCACCGCGGGCTGGAGGGCGAGCAGCACGAGCGGCTGGGCGCGGGCATGATCCTGGGCGCGTCGCTGCTGACCGCCCGCGGCGTGCCGGCCTGCGGTGAGTACGAGCTGCGCACCTCACTGGCCATGCTGATCACCGACCGGCTCGGCGGCGGTGGCTCGTTCACCGAGCTGCAGGCGCTCAACTTCGCCGACAACGTGGTCGAGATGGGCCACGACGGCCCGGCCCACCTGCAGATTTCCGCCCGCCGCCCCCTCCTGCGGGGCCTGGGGGTTTATCACGGCAAGCGCGGCTGGGGCGTCTCGGTGGAGTTCGACGTCCAGCCCGGGCCGGTCACCGCGTTCGGGCTCGGCCAGCAGCGCGACGGCTCGTTCCGGTTCATCACCTCGTCCGGCACGGTCGTGCCCGGGCCGCTGCTGCAGATCGGGAACACCACCTCCCGCGTCGACTTCGGCTGCGACCCGGGGGAGTGGACCGACGCCTGGAGCGCCACCGGTATGTCGCACCACTGGGCGCTCGGAGTCGGCGATCTCCGGCCCGGGCTCCGGGCCACCGCCGGGCTCCTCGGGGCCGGGCTCACCGAGGTCAGGCCGCCGTTTACCAGCTTGAGCGAAGAATTCTAGGAAGGTTGGTCCAGCCGTGGTCGATGCCGAGAGTGTCAAATCGGTGCTGCGCCGGCAGCGCATCGAGGTGCCGTCGTGGGCGTTCGGGAACTCGGGCACCCGGTTCAAGGTCTTCGCCCAGCCCGGGGTGCCGCGTAATCCGTTCGAGAAGGTGGCCGACGCCGCCCAGGTGAACCGCTACACCGGCGTGGCCCCGACCGTCGCGCTGCACATCCCGTGGGACAAGGTCGACGACTATGCCCGCCTGGCCGCCACGGCCAAGGAACAGGGCATCACCATCGGCACCATCAACGCCAATGTGTTCCAGGACAACGACTACATGCTGGGCAGCATCACCAACCCCGACCCGCGGGTCCGGCGCAAGGCGCTCGACCACCTCATCGAGTGCGTCGACGTGATGGACGTGACCGGGTCCCGGGACCTGAAGCTGTGGTTCGCCGACGGTACCAACTACCCCGGCCAGGACAGCATCCGTGCCCGCCAGGACCGGCTGGCCGAAGGACTGCAGGCGGTGTACGAGCGGCTCGGCGCCCACCAGCGGCTCATCCTGGAGTACAAGCTGTTCGAGCCGGCGTTCTACCACACCGACGTGCCCGACTGGGGCACGTCGTTCGCGCACTGCCTCCAGCTGGGGGAGCAGGCCAAGGTGTGCGTGGACACCGGGCACCATGCCCCCGGGACCAACATCGAGTTCATCGTCGCCTTCCTGCTGCGGGCGGGCAAGCTGGGCGCCTTCGACTTCAACTCCCGCTTCTACGCCGACGACGACCTCATGGCCGGGGCGGCCGACCCGTTCCAGCTGTTCCGCATCATGTTCGAGGTCCGCTCCGGCGGTGGCTTCGAGGAAGCCACCGGCATCGCCTTCATGCTCGACGAATGCCACAACATCGAGCCCAAGATCCCCGGCCAGATCCGCTCGGTGATGAACGTCCAGGAAGCCACGGCCAAGGCCCTCCTGGTCGACCAGGACGCGCTCGCCACCGCCCAGCAATCCGGCGACGTCCTCGGCGCCAACGCGGTTCTGATGGACGCCTACAACACCGACGTTCGGCCCCTCCTGGCCAGCCTCCGCGAAGAGGCCAGCCTGGATCCCGACCCGATGGCCGCCTACGCCGCCTCCGGCTACGCCGCCCAGATCGCCGCCGACCGGGTAGGAGGCCAGCAAGCCGGCTGGGGCGCGTGAACCAGGTGCGAGGCTGATCTCGTCGCAATCTGGGTATGTATCGCTACGGAATGTGTACCGCAGCTACTGACCCAGGAGTGAACCGGTGATACGTTTCGGCCCGGCCCTCGTCGTGATCGCGATCGGGGCGACCCTCGCCTTTGCAGTCTCCCCGACCGCCATACCCGGCATCAATTTAAGCGTCGCGGGAATCATCGTCCTGCTGGTGGGCGCGCTGGCCCTGCTGTTGTCCTCGCGGTCTGAGCGCTCCCGCGACCAGACCATGAGCACCTGGCTGCGGCCCACCGTCTACGGCCGCCCCCGGGCGGACAAGACCAGGCGGGGCGCTGCCGACGACGATGTCGTCATCGGGCAGCCGGTGCGCGCCAGCCAGCCGCGGCGGTGATGCCGGCCCGCTGAACTGGCGGGGCGGCGGGGCGCCCGGCGCTGGGCGCCCCGCCACGCTCATCAGCCGGTCGCGTGCACGGCCTTGAGGATCACCTGGGTGACGACGCCCGGGGCGGCGATCATGGACAGGTGCGGCGCCTTCACCTCGGTGATGTGGGCGTGCGCGTGCCGGGCCATGGCCAGCTGCACCGCGGGCGGGATGACGTGGTCGGCGGTGCCGACCACGGCCCAGGACGGGATCGTCTTCCAGGCCGGCACGCCGCTCGGCTGGCTCAGCGCGATGGTCGACAGCGGCTCCTGCGTCGAGGCCAGCACCTTGGCCTCGGCCAGCGGCAGGCCGTTGGCGAAGCAGGCCGGGAACAGGTTCTGCTTGTAATAGGCGTCGAACACGCCAGCCGGCGCGCCGGGGTAGGTCGCGAGGTTGAAGATGGTGGTCGGGTCCGTGGCCAGGACACAGGAGCCGGGGGAGGAGGAGACCAGCTGCCCGACGGTCTGGCCCTGGTCCGGCGCGAAAGCGTCCACGTAGACGAGCGCCTTGACCTGCTTGTCACCGGTGGCGGCGTTGGTGATGACCGCGCCGCCGTAGGAGTGCCCGACCAGGACGATCGGCCCCGAAATACTGTGCAGGTAATCGGCGATGTACTCCGGGTCGTAGGCCAGGCCCTGCAGCGGATTCGCCGGCACGTCGACGGTGTAGCCGTCGGCCTGCAGTCGCTGCACCACGCCGTTCCAGCTCGAACCGTTGGCCCAGGCGCCGTGGACCAGCACGATCGTGGGTCTCGGCCCGGACGTACGCTGACCGGACGTGCCGTGCGCGGCCACGGGCGACCGGGTCGAGGCCGCGGCCGCACCCCCGACGGCCAGGCCAGCCACGGCGGCCAGGCCAGCGGCTATCCCGCCGAGCTGGAGCAGCCGGCCGCGGCCGGCTTTCATCTTCTTCAACATATCTCCTGTAGTGCGCAGGGCCCGCCGTTCAGGCGGGAGGCCGCTGAACAACGGCACGACGAAATTGCCGTCCGCGGTGTTGCCTAGGCAGAAAATGCAATCGATTGATGATTTTCAGGATCGGTAATTGAACAGCAGGAGTCGCGGCCGTTAATTTCAATAAAGCGCCGTGGGTGAAGCGGCCGGAGGTACGTTCCTTGTCAAGGCAGCCGCCGTCCCTCGTCCTGGATGCATAGCAACTGACCTGGATAAATGCTCAACGTGACCCCGTAATTACGGCATTTTCTGCCGGGTCCGGAGCAGAATTCTTACCATGAACTGTTCTGTCACTCTCGCAGCTCGATCACTGAATAGCAAGGCCAGGTGCCATCCGCGCTGTGGCCGCGCCGTACGCGGTAATAATCCTGGCCGGGGAACTGGGCGGTGCGGAAAACTCATGGCTGAGCCAGCTGCTGGACGCAGAAATAGCGGTCAGGCCGCAGCGGCACTAGGCTCTTTCTCATGGTTACGCCGCTGAGTACGCCGCCGGACGCGGAGGACAAGCTCCGCGATATCCGCGCGGTGTCCGACGCGGCTCTGTCGTACCTGGCTCCGCAAGATTTCCTCACCGAGCTGCTGAGCCGGGTCAAGGTGAGCATGGACGCGGATACCGCCGCCGTGCTGCTGCTCGACCGCTCGGCCCGTCAGTTGGTGGCCACGGCCGCGAGCGGCCTGGAGGAAGAGGTCAGGCAGGGCGTCCGCATCCCGGTCGGCCAGGGTTTCGCCGGCCGCATCGCCGCGGAAGCGAGGCCGGTGGTCCTCGATCATGTCGATCACAGCAACGTCCTCAACCCGATCCTGCTGGAGAAAGGGATCCGGTCCCTGATCGGCGTGCCTCTGCTGGTCAACGGCGTGGTGATCGGCGTCCTGCACGTCGGATCGATCGGCCGCCGGGTGTTCACCGGCGACGATGCCGGGCTGCTGCAGCTGGCCGCCGAGCGTGCGGCGCTGGCCGTACAGTCGTTCCGGTCCCGCGACGACCGCGCCGCCGCGACCGCGCTCCAGCAGAGCCTGCTTCCCTCGGATCTGCCCGCGGTACCCGGCACGGAGATCGCCACCCGCTACGTCCCCGGGGACGGCCGGGTGGGTGGCGACTGGTACGACGTGTTCATGCTGCCCTCCGGTGAGCTGTGCGTGGTGCTGGGCGATGTCGCCGGCTCCGGCCTGCAGGCCGCGGTCATCATGGGCCGCATGCGCAGCGCCCTGCGCGCGTACGCGCTGGAAACCCGTGACCCGGCGGAGGTCCTGTCCCGGCTGGACCGGAAGATCCAGCACTTCGAGCCCGAAGCCATGGCCACCGTCGCCTACGCCGTCCTCACCCCCGCCACCGGTGAACTGGCCATAGCGTCAGCGGGTCATTTCGCGCCCGTCATCGCGGTTCCCGGCCGTCCTTCCAGGCCAGGCGAGATGATCATCGGTGTCCCGATCGGCGTCGCCGACGATCCGGCCCGGCAGACCACGACCATGAGCCTCACCCCTGGCACACTGCTGTGCCTGTTCACGGACGGCCTGATCGAGCGTCGCCACACCCCGATCGACGATCGGCTGGCCCTGCTGAGCCAGACCGTGATCGCGGGCCCACCGGAGAGTGTCTGTGCCTCGGTGATGCGGGTCCTGGTCGGCCGTGAGCCCGTCGGGGACGACATCGCTCTCCTGGCCCTGCGCTGGTCTCCTCCGCAGCCCGAGACCTCAAGCTCGCCGTGAACCAAGCCCCTTGCCCGTGGCCCGGTGCCGCCTGATCGGAGGAACCGGTACCCTAGGCTGCGATTCTGCGCGTCGGCCACCCACCGGCGTCGCGGGCGCATAGCTCAGCGGTAGAGCACTCGCCTTACAAGCGGAACGTCCCAACCGGAATCCTATCGTTTAATTATCCTGCGCACGCATTTTAGCGTTTTCCGAAATGCTTACAAGCGAGTGACCTAGCCGCGAAAGGGCAAGCGTCCTAGCGAACGCCTTAAATGCCGTCCCGGCATGGTTTCCTTTTCCTGTTAGCTTTGTCGGGAAGCATCCATGTCCGCCTTTCGTTTGACCGCCGGAGGCTGGTATGACGGAGATCGTCCAAGTTCGTGGGAGCACCCCGGTCGAGCTGTGGCCGTGGCCGCCCTGGTACCTCGTGAGTGAGCACCTCGGCGACGATCCGGTGGCCGCAGATGACGGCTTTCACCATTTCGGGCCCGAGGCCGCCGTGCCCACCTTCGACCGGCTGGGCCCAGATGACCCCGAGATAGTCGTCAAAGTGATCGTGAAGGTCTGGACCTGCCCGCTCGACGCGGAGCCCGGG
The DNA here is from genome assembly GCA_963828445.1 of uncultured Actinomycetes bacterium. GTDB lineage: Bacteria > Actinomycetota > Actinomycetes > Streptosporangiales > Streptosporangiaceae > Bog-532. Next base: position 556,126 of record CAWHFP010000001.1, on the reverse strand, counting down.
CCGGGCCGGGTGGAGCTGCAAGTGACGCATGGCGGCGTCGCTTCGGAGGACACAGCCGAGCTGACTCCGGGCGGGCTCGTGCTGTGGCTCGGGCTCTGATGGAGCTGGCCGACGTCGCTGAGCGCGGCGACACATGCTGACGCGCTTGCGTGCCAGTCGGGCGCGCGCCGGCCAGGAGGCCGATCGGCGTTTGCGGGCCGGGCGGCGTTCAGTTTCACACCTAGCCGCCGGCCGGCCGCGCGGATGAGGACGGCTCGTTCCTCTGCGGGCAGTGCGCCGGCTGGATCGACCTCCTTCTCCAGCCTGTCGTATATCGCAGTGCGGGCGGCAGCTGCCTGGTCGGCGCGGGCCATCGGACGTGACCAGCGTGCGTTGGCGGCTATCCGGGCGCGCAGCCGCCGTTGTTCCGGCGTCACGCCGCGCTCTCCGAGCCCGGAGATGGCAGCTCGCCGTCTCGCTGCAGGTGGCGCCGCAGTGCTTTTCGTTCTCGCGGGCCGAGACCGCCCCAGATACCGAACGGCTCATCGGCGGTTACGGCGTAGGCCAGGCACTCTCCGCATACGGCGCACATCGCGCAGATCCGCTGGGCTGCGGTGCCCGGTCCGTCAGTGGGCGGGAAGAACAGCTCCGGATCGGCGCCCAGGCACAGTGCCCGGACCGCCCACTTCCGGGTCGGATCGGCATGTGCTTCCGCGAGTTGCTTGGGGTTAGCAGAGCAAGACTGGCGGGTGTGGCTGGTGGTTAGGCATCGGAGGCTCCCTTGCTGGCCGGGTAGGGGAGCGTTGCCTTCAGAGCGGAAAAGACCTGGGACGACCCACCCCCTTCGTCAATATGCTGCGGGTCTTCAAGCCCACCTCACCAATGAGCGTCGGAATGTGGATTTTGCCCGGTTATGTCTCGGCCACGCTGGCCGCCGCGGCGTCCGATGTGACCGGGCCGTATGCGCCCGGTGGGTTTGCTTTCCACCGCAGGTGCCGCGCTGCTCGGCCCGGCTGTGGCTTCTTACACCGCGGTTCTGGTGTCCGATACCGCCGTGCCCGCCTGGCATGAGGGCCGCCACGTGATGCCGTTCCTGTTCGTCGCCTCGGCGGCCGCCGCGGCGGCTGGGCCGGGCTGATCAGTGCGGCCGACAGTGAAGCCGGCCCGATGTACCGGCTGGCCGTGGCCGGCGCCTTCGGCGAGCTGGCTGCGGAGGAACTGCTGGAGCACCGGCTCGATCCCGTAATCCGGCGCGGTTACGAGGAAGGCCCAGCGGCCCTGCTGCTGCGGATCAGTAAGACGCTGGCCGTGGGAGCCGTTGCCGGTGCCCCGACCCGATCCGGTGCTGTCCGTGTGGGCGCCGGGGCCGCCCTGCTGGCCCCTCGGCCTTTACCAGGTCTGGGGTGTTTCACGCCGGTTATGGTCTCAGCGGAGGACCCGGCCGCGATCGTGGAGCCGCAGCGAGGCCGGCTGGACCACCGCGCGCGGCCGGGCTGATCGTTTCGCCCGGGGCGGGGCGGACAGACGGACAGGCATGGACCAGTCGCAGGCACCGTTGCTCGACGCCGTCGCTGGTTACCACCAGCGAGACGAAATTGGTTTCACACCGCCCGGCCACAAGCAGGTCCGCGGCATCGAACCGCGTGTGCTGGCCGCGCTGGGTGAGGGGGTGTTCCGGTCTGATCTGCTGGCCACGGCGGGCCTGGACGACCGGACGTCTTCTCAGGGCTTGCTGACGCAGGCGGAAGAGCTGATGGCCGATGCGGTCGGTGCCGGCCTGCTGGCCGGCCAGGACGGCCAGCCGTCAAGAGTCGTGGGCGTGCTGCGCCCGCTGGGCGACGCGGCCGTCGAGTTCGCGGTCCCGGAGGAGGGCGGCGCATGACGCGGTGGTTGCGCATGGATCGACAGCATGGCGTCCTGGGTTTGCCCCCGGCGAGACAGCGGTATTTCCGGGATTGGTCAACAGGGAGGCTGGGATGCGCGCATTTGCGGTGAGGAGCTTCGGTGAGCCTGCATCGGTTCAGAACCTGCCCGTTCCCGCCGCTGATGGGGCGGTGCTGATCCGCGTGCGCTTCGCGGGGGTCAACCCGCTGGACAATAACCTCCTCGGACGCCTGACCGCCGACTCGTCGTATCCGTTTGTCGTCGGCATTGACTTCGCCGGGGTGGCCGAACGCGTCCCGGCCGGGGACCATGGCCTGCGGGTCGGCGATCGCGTCTTCGGCATGGCGCGGACGCACGGCTCGTACGCCGAGCACACCGCGGTCGCCACGGCGGCCATGATGGAGCCGCTGGCCAAGATCCCCGACGGAGTGGCTGACGACCAGGCCGCCGCGCTCCCCACTTCGGCGGTCACCGCGCTCGCGGCGATCGAGCTGCTCGAGGTCGCCGCGGGCCAGCGCGTCGTAGTGATGGGCGCGACCGGCGGAGTCGGCGGCTACGCGGTGCAGATGGCGCGCTCCCGCGGCGCGCACGTCATCGCGACCGTCCGCGGCGACGATGGGGAGGCTCGCCGGCTGGGCGCCGGGGAGGTCCACGACAGCAAGGCCGTTGACGTCATCGACGCGCTGCACGCCGCTCACCCCGACGGCGTCGATGCCGTCCTTGATCTATTCAGCGGTGCCGATGCCATCAAGCGCGACGCCGAGATCATCCGGCCCGGCGGTCGCCTTGTCTCGACCATCTTCGCCGCCGACGAAGGCTGGTTCGCCCAGCGGCAGATCACCGCGCGCAACCATTCCTCCAGGGCGAATCCCCTGATCTCACCGCAGGGGCTGACCTCGGTCGGGCAGCTGCTGGCGGACGGCACGATCACTGCGCGCATCGGTTCGACCGTTGACTTGGATGCCGCCGGCCAGGTGCTCGAAGAGCTCCGCCATGGCGGACTGCACGGCAAGCCCATCATCCGCCTGTAGGCGCGCAGCAGCCGTCACCGGGCTTAGCACGGCTGGCGCTGCGGAGTGCCCGTGACCGTGGCCGTTTGTGGGATCGGCGGGTGGCTTGGCGGCCCGCCCTGCGGCGGGTCGGGCGGGACCGGCTTTAGCGGGTGCTCTTGATGAACGTCAGGGCGGTTTCGGCGATGTCTTGCCAGCCGCTGTCGAAGACCAGGGAGTGGCCGCGGCCTGGGATCTCCTGAAGCTGGGTGGCAGCGGGGTTGCGCTTCTGCTTCCGGTAGGAGGCGGCGGCGATGGCGTGCGGGGCGATGTGGTCTTTCTCGCCCGTGATGAGCAGCATGGGGCCGCGGTGGGGGTCCTTGGTGTCCACTTTGAGTTCGGTGAATGGGTTGATGTTGGCGGTCGCGGCCTGGAAGAGGGGGATCCCTGAGCCCGGGACGGGATAGGCCTCGTACAGCCGTTTGGCCTCGTTCTCGTTGACGGCGTTGGCGAAGGAGTAGCGGAACTGCTCGTAGGTGAGCATGACCGACCGCCGGTAGTTGGCCGGGTTGGCGATGACCGGGCTTGCGGACCGGAGCGCGGACAGCGGCAGTGGCAGTACCCCGCGGAACGGGCCCGAGTCGATGGGGACGGACGCGGTGCCCAGTCCCTGGCCGGCGAGCTGCTGGGTGATTAGGCCGCCGAAGGAGTGCCCGATGATTGCCGGCTTGTGCCGCAGCGCCGCGATGGCTTCGGCCATGTGGCTGGTGACCTGCCCGACGCTCTTGCCCGCGAAGACCCGCGGGTTGGCTCGGGCCTCGCCGACGGTTGCCGGGTCGTCGGGCCAGCCGGGGGCGATGGTGGCATAGCCGTTCTCCTCGAAGAACGTGCGCCATGGCTGCCAGCTTGAGGCGAGCATCCACAGGCCGTGGACGAAGACGACCGGTGGCAGGCCGGTGGCGTTGGCCCGGCTGATGTCTTGCGTCTCTAGAACGCTGAGGCTCACTGAGATACCGCCATTCGGGACGGGAGCGGGGAATCTGCCAGCGTGCGTAACCGCCGGACGGACTGTCGGACTGCTGCCAATCCTTGCGTGCTGCCCGTGGGAAGTCGATGTCCGGGAAGACACGGGGGATTAGGCGCAGATTGTTCCGGGGGACAACATCTAAACCGGGAACGCCGTGAGGAACTGGCAGGATCCGGCATTGCTGGGAGTTAGCATTGGCTGATGGAACAATCACCGCCGGACGACGTCGGCGCCGGGCTCGCCCTGCTCGGCGCGGAGCTCAGGGAGCGGGCCGACGAGCTGGCTGACGGGATGGCCGCCCTGATCAGGGCGGCCGTGCCGGTCTACGGCACGGCCTCGGTGATCAGCGACGAGGAACTGCGCCGGACCTGCCGGGACAACGTCGGGTTCGTCTTCGGCCCGATCGGGCGGGCCCCGGCGGTCGCGTCCCCGGAATCGCGTGAGAACGGGCGACGCCGCGCGAGGGCCGGGGTGCCGCTGACCGCGGTGATGGCGGCCTACCGGGTCGCGGCCCGGTACCTGTGGGACTGCCTCGCCGACAGCGCCGCACGCGGTGCGGCGTCGGCCGGGGTCACGCTTCGTGCCGCCTCCGACATGTGGCTGGCCCTGGACACCTTCACCCAGGAGATGGCCGACGGCTACCGGGAGGAGGTCACCTTCCAGGTCCTCGGCCGGGAGGAGGAACGCTCGGCCGTGGTCCAGGCGCTCCTGGAAGGCCGGCTGGATGAGGCCAATCTCTGGGAGGCGGCGGAGATCCTGCGGATCCCGCTGCGGGGCAGCTACGTCGTTATCGCGGCGCAGGTTCCAGGCCCCGGGCGGCACGCCCTGCCGCAGGCGGAGGCGGCGCTCAAGCGCATCGGGGTGATCTCGGCGTGGCGGCTCCTGCACGACGCCGAGGTCGGGATCGCCTGGCTGCCGGGCCCGCGGGCTCACCTTGCCCGCCTGGCGGATTCCCTGCACTCGCTCAGCGCGGGCCTGGTCGGGGTCAGCCCGTGCTACGACGATCTCCGGGACACCCCCCGGAATCTCAGGCTGGCCAGGATCGCGCTGCGCAGCGCGTTCGCCGCTCAGCGCGTCACGGTCTTCGACCGCGACTTGTTCGCGGTCGCGGCCGGCAGCAACCCTGAGGTGATGCGGTACGTCTCAAGCACGATCCTGGCCGCGCTTGACCAGGTCCCGGCCGGCCAGCGGCCGGTCCTGCTCGCTACCCTCGGCGCCTGGCTCGACAATGGCGGCTCCGCCAGCAAGGCGGCCAGCGTCCTGTTCTGCCATCCCAACACGGTCAGGCACCGGATGCGCCGGGTCGGGCAGCTCACCGGACGCTCCCTGTCCGACCCCCGCGGAATAGCCGAACTGAGCCTCGCCTTCGAGATCGACCGCCGGGACGAACATCCCCCACCTGAGCCAGCTGCAGGCGGCTCACAGGCTAGCGCCAGGCACGCGACCGCGGGCCGAGTGCTCAGCGGTGACATAACACCCAGCGTAGAAAGCCGCCCTGGTTGATCATGACTGCGTGCGGAGCTACCGAGGTGCCGTCGATCGAGGCCGCCCGCCGCGCCGGGCACGGCGTCGCCGTCCTGCTGAAAATCTAAGCCCACTGCATCGACGGGCAGGCTAATGCCGCCAACCAGCGCATCACCGACACCATCAGCACCCCCGAGGCAGGACCCCGGTGACGAAGGCCGACGCCGACAGCGAGCCGACAGCCTGAAGGTGCAGGTCAGAGGTCAGAAGCCGGGCGGGACGGTCGGCGTAACCGCTCCCACCATTTTCGTCCGTGGATTTCTGGGCCCTGTCCGTGGATTTTCGGCCCTGAAATTCGGTGCCCACGGACGCATAGCGGACGGCGGGACCCCCGGAAGCGAGCCTTCAAGCGCATAATTGCAGGTCAGCGGGGGGCGCCTTGGGTGGAGCGAGCGGGCTGTAAAACCGTCGGCTACGCCTTCGGTGGTTGGAATCCACCACCTGCCACCAGCTGGGAAAACGGCCCGCTAGCTGCGGCTTTTCGCGCTAGCGAGCCGTTTTTCTCGGTCCCGGCGTGTGTCATCTCGTAGCGCCGTGAACCACCGTGTTGCGGTGTCCACGGACATATAGCGGACGGGCGTCGGCCTGCTGGGTCGACCGCAGCGTAATTGGGTGAGGGGGCTCGGCTCGAAACATCGATGCGGGTCAGCCGTTAACACTTGACAGACCGGCCATTCACGTATCAGTCGAGATATGGAGCAGTTCTGCTCGGTCAAGTTTGCCGTTGGAGGTGACCGGGAACCGCTCGACTGCCCGCACCTTCGAGGGGACCAGATAGGCCGGCAGGCGCCGCTGGAGCTCCTTGCGGACGTCGAGCGGGTCGCGCGCCCGGGCCGTCCCTGCGGCGGCGTCAGCGTTAGGGGTTGTGGCGGCCAGGTAGCAAAGCACCAGTCGGGTGACGGCGCCATCGGGGGTGGTCACTGGGAGGACGACCGCCTCTCGCACTCCGGCGATGTCGCGAGCGACCAGCTCGATCTCGGTGAGCTCGACGCGATTCCCGCTGATCTTGATCTGACGGTCGTGCCGACCGCGGTAATGCAGGACGCCGTCGTCATCGACCACCCCTAGGTCGCCGGAGTGGTAGGCCCGCACGAGGATGCCGTTGACGTCGTGGCGGCGGAATTTCTCCTCCGTCAGTTCCGGGTTTCCCAGGTACCCGTTCGCGAGCCCAGTCCCCGCCATGCATATTTCGCCGACCTGTCCAGGCGGGCACTGGCTTCCGGCCTCGTCAAGGACAAGCACCTCTGTTCCCGGGACCGCCGAACCAACTGGAATACCTCCTGGAACCATGCAGTCTCCGGGCTGGATGAGCCGCGTGGTGGTCAGCATGCAGTTCTCCGCGGGGCCGTATCCGTTCCGCAGCGGGATGTCCGGATGCTGCCGGAGGAATTCGGCGACGTGGCGGGGGGAGAGCTTCTCACCGCCAGTGAATATCTGCTGGATTCCGTGAAAGCAGTCCGGGTCCTCGTCAACGAAAAGGTTGAAGAGAGATGTCGTGATCCAGACCGTGTCAACGCCATCCGACTTCACGAGCGCCCGCAACGCATCCGGCATCAGATAATCTTCCTCCACGACCACGACGGTGCCCCCCGTGGTGAGCTGCCCCCACAACTCGAAGGCGTACATGTCCCACGGCGAGGGGGATGCCTGCGGCGTGACGTGCCCCGGCCCGAATCCGGGCAGCCGACCTGGCCCGAAGAGCCGGGTGATGGCCTGGTGCGGCGCGATGACGCCCTTCGGGCCACCCGTGGTTCCGGAGGTGAAGAAGACCGTGGCGGCGGATCCTCCGGGCTCTGCTGCCTCGTCGGCCGTCTGGTGGAGGCCAGCGGCCGCGAACATGGCAAGGTCCTCGCCAGGCAGCGGGCTGACCGGGCAGTGATCCGTGACTCCCCCGTCGTCACAGATGACGACGACCGGGTCGATCCGGCGGAGGATCTCCGCATAGCGCTCCTGGGGCCACCGGTGATCGAGGTTGGTGTACGCGGCCCCGCACTTCAGCACGGCCAGCTGGGCGACGATCAGGGGGGCCGAGCGGGGGCCGATGACCGGGATGACCTGCCCCGCCCGCACGCCGAAGGCGGCGAGCCGGGCGGCATAACCTGCCGCGGCGGAGTCGAGTAGTGCATAGCTGATCACGCGGTCACGCCAGATGAGAGCTGTCGCCATCGGCTGACTGGCGGCCTGCGCGGCAACGGCGCGGTGGATCTGATGGACCCGCGACGTGGTCTCGGTCATGACTCCGAGCTTCCTTTGTTCGAGATTCGGCCAGCTTCGTTCGAGATCCGCCTGGCGAAGTCAGACAGTACTGCGTCCTCAAAGAGCCAGGCCGGAACGGCCTCGTACCCGGTCTCTCGCTGTATCCGGGTACATATCTGCATGGCCTGCAGAGACGTGCCGCCGAGATCGAAGTAGTTATCGCCGCGCCCGACGAGATCAAGGTCGAGTACCTCGGTCTGGATGGTCGCGATGAGCTTCTCCAGGTCCCCCTCGGGAGGCTCGTAGACGGTATCCGTAAGCTCATTCCGGCGTTCGGTCATGGTCGCCTCCGCATGCACATCACATCCGATATCCGCGTTATGCCTTCGTACAGCACGTCTTCATCCGCGCTGAGGCTAATTCGGAAGCATCGCCGCGCGTGCGGATTCTTGCCTGAGTCCCCCAGGTCCGGCTCCCGCTGGTCTGGCGTAAAGAAGTACTGGTCTGGCGTGAAGAAGTAGCTGCCGGGCGCGATGAACACCCTGCGCACCTTGAGTTCCTCATACAGAGTGAGATCGCTGAACCATTCCTCGTCAACCCAGAGCCACAGGAACATCCCGCCCGCCCCGGAGTGGACCCGCCAGCGCACCTCCGGGGGAAGCAGTTCGCCCAGGAGTTTCTCCGCAAACTTTCTGCGGTCCCGGTAGAAGGGGATGATCACGTCGCTGACGAGCCGGTCCAGCCGCCCCGTGGCCAGGGCTCGCGCCGCGGCCAGCTGCATCAGCTGTGGCGTGTGCAGGGCGGAATTGGCGAGAAACGCGACGATGTCGCTGATGTAGCGCTCGCCCCCAATAGCGAAGCCAATGCGCTCGCCCGGAATGCCCGCCTTGGAGAATGTGAAGCAGTTGATGACGCGCGCGGAGTGCGGCGGCGGCGCGAAGGTCTCGGCGATCTGCGGAAACGGCTGCCCGTAGGCATGATCAAGGAGAAGGGGAACATGCCGGCGGCTCGCGAGCTCCGTCAGGCGCGCGAGCTCATCGGGGGTCACGGACCGGCCAGCCGGGTTGCTGGGGGTGGACAGAAGGAGCAGGCCGATGCCGGGAATCCGCTCAAGCGTGGGGAAGTCGAACTGGTAGCGGAAGCGACGGTCGTCCTCGACCTCCACCAACGCGGGAACCCCCGCTACCCCCGCCTCATGCATCGAGATGCCTTGGTAGCCCGCGTAATCAGGCAGCATCGGCAGGATGAGGCGGGACCCGCTCGCCGGTTCGGTGTAGAGAGCGGCCGCTATATAGCAAAGCAGCTGGCTGCCGGGCCCGACGACGACGTTCTCTGGTCCTATTCCCCAAGAGTAGTGCCCGTTGAAGTAGTCGACGATGGCGCTGACAAGCTGAGGAGCCCCGCGCGAAGCCCCGTACTGGCAGCTCGCGACCGCAAAGTCCGCGTCCAGGGCCTCCGCCGCCAGTCCCAGCCAGGTAGCCCTTACCTCCGCAATGGGCGCGGGGTTGCCGATACTGAGGTTCAGCCACTCACCTGGCTCCGCCGCGCTGGTGGCCGCTATGTCATCCATGATGCTGCGTATCCCCGAGGCACTGGCCATCTTGCGCCCGATAGCGGATAGCGTCACTTTCCGGCTCTCATTCTGCCAATTCCGCTTCCGGTGGCCTATCGCAGTGGTCACGGAGCGCGTCGGCGATATGCGCCCACACCTCGAATTGGCGTTCCATGACCACGGAGTGCCCGCCATCGAGGGTGTGCATCGTGAATTCTTGGGTCGTGTGTTCTTTCCAGGCCGCCATCTGAGGTACGGAGGCCAGCTCATCGTCGGTGGCCGCCAGAGCCACTATGGGAATGTCCAGCGGGGCCTCTGGCGCGTACTCGTAGGTATCGCTCAGGGCGAAGTCGGCAGCAATGAGCGGCTGAAGCATCTCAAGGAAGTCGTCGTCGGTCAGGAGCTCGGGGGGCGTGCCCCCTAGCCGCTGGAGGAACGCCCTCAGACCGGATACTGGGAGATCGGCGAGGCGACTGTCCGGTACCGGCAAATGGGGTGCCGGGCGGGCGGCGACGATCAGATGTGTTGGTTCCGGCCCGCCGAGTCGGCGGATCTCCCGGACCAGCTCGAAGGCGCACAGAGCACCGGCACTATTGCCGAAGATCGCGTACGGCGGGGGAATCCGGGCAAGGAGGTCCGGTGCCGCCCGGGCTACCAGCTCGCGGCAGATGATGATGGGATGCTCACCGCGCCGCTTCTCGCGTCCGGGCGGCTGAACCGGGCACGCTGCGATCCCAACCGACAGTCCCTTGCCCCAAGCACGGTAGGCGGATGCACCAGCACCGGCATGAGGAAGACAGACCAGCCGAATACTGGCATCGGAATCTACGCCGAAGGGAAGCCAGGGACTTCGCGATTCCAATGATCCGCGCCTGGCAAAATTCATGTCCAATATTGTCTCCATATGGACACGTCCTTCCACAGAATGAGAGGATATGTCACTGCGGCCTTAAGTCGGCGGTTTATTGGTGTCAACTGCGCGCACGGCCCCATCCCGTGGCACAGCCAGGTGATGAATAATTTCGGCGAGCAGCTGCTCCATCGCGCTGCGCAGAAAGAAGTGATCTCCAGGCAGGATGCGCAGGGTGAAAGAGTTCGTGGTGTACTGCGCCCACTGAGAAGCGATATCGCGTGATACTCGAACATCGCTTGCCCCGGTGAGAGCTACCAGTGGCATGCTCAAAGGGGGGCCGGCCTCGTGCCGGTACCGTTCGATGAGTGCAAAGTCTGCCCGCAGCATGGGCAGGATCAGCCGCAGGAAGTCTTGCTCCCGCAGAAACTCCTGCGGTGTTCCGTTAAGTTGGGCGACGGCTTGGATGAGTTCCTGGTCCGGCAGGTTGTGGATGATGTCGTCAGGGGTGTCGATGTGCGGCGGCCGCCGGCCGGCAATAAACATCAGCCGAGGCTGCGGCGCACCGATGCTGCGTAGATACCGAACAAGTTCGAAGCTGACCGTGGCCCCCATGCTGTGCCCGAAGGTGACAAAGGGCAGGTCATGGAGCAACCCGTCCAAGGCTTTCGCCAACGCAGGCACCAGACGCGAGATATCCGTGTACGCGGGCTCAGCTATGCGTGTCTCGTGGCCCGGGAGTTGCACAGCGCACACTTCGATGTCGTCGGGTAGATGCTCGGGCCACGCATTGAACACTGACGCGCTTCCCCCGGCATAGGCGAAGCAGAACATGCGCAGTCTGGGTGCCGGCACGGTACGCGGCCTCACGACCCAGCCATCAGCAATGATCAACACGTTGCCTTTCATGTGGCCGGTCACCCGTGTGGTCGGGCGGGTGACCGGTGCGGGCCAGACGGTGCAACGGGGCGGGCGCCACAACGGGTGTGACGCCCGCCCCATCGGTCAACTACGGTCGATCGCGCCGTTGACCACCGCGGCGAGCGTCTGGTCGGGGTCGCTGACCAACTGACCGATGGCCCACTGCCAGTCGCTGATCATCTCTGTGACCGTCTCGTGGGCGAAAATGCCCGGGTGATAATGCATGATCATCAAGTGATGCACCGGCGACGGCGCGACCTCGACGCGGAGAGGAAACTCGAACTGCGCCTTCTGGTAATCGGCGCGCGCCATCGGATGACTGAAGTCCAGGCGGCCGCCCAGCTTGTTCAGCGAACCATCCCAGGGGAAGTTCTCGAAGACCATCTGGCATTCGAAGATATCGACCATTTCGCGTCCGAGGACTTCCTCGACGGGGGTGTTCTCGTACTGTCGCAGGTCCACCTGGTGAGACTGCAGTGCGGAAAGCCAGGACAGCGCGGGTTCGTCGGGGTCGATCCGGACACGGACGGGCAGCACGTTCATACACAGTCCCGCGACGGTGTCCACGCCGTCGAAATCGGTGGATCGCCCGGACGAGGTGACCCCCAGCACCACGTCATCCTGGCCGGTGTACCTGCTGAGCAGCAGCAACCAGGCCCCTTCGATGACGGTGTTGAGGGTGAGCTGGTGCCGACGGCAGAACTCCCGCGCGGCGGTAGCGGTGCCGGCCGGCAGAGGAACTCGCTGCTTGGCGAACTCCAGTCCCTTGACGGGATCGGGAAGCCCGCGGGACCGCACCAGAGGGGTGGGACTGGTGAAGCCCTTCAGGTAGTCCTGCCAGAAGTCCTTGGCCTCGTGCTGCTCCTGACCGCGCAGCCAGGCGATGTAGTCACGGAAGGAACGCTGTGACGGCAGGGAGACCTCTTGACCGGTGAGCAACCCTTCGTACACGGCGAAGACCTCTTGCTGCACGATTGCCCGAGACCACCCGTCGAGCAGGATGTGGTGATTGCTGGACATGTACTTGAACATGCCGGGAGCGATCTCCATCAAATGGACCCGTAGCAGCGGGGCCTGAGCGAGGTCGAACCCGCGTGCTCGGTCAGCGGCGACGAGCTCGTCCTGGAGGCGGAGCTGTTCACGCTCGGAGAAGGCCACCCAGTCGTGCTGCTGCACCTCGACCGGCGCATCTTCGTGCACGACCTGGACCGGTTCCTGATAACCCTCCCAGACAAAGGACGAGCGCAGCACCGGATGACGGGCGATGATGTGTTGCCAGGCCCGTGTGATCGCGTCGACATCCATGGCGCCCGCGATAAACAGGTAGTCGGCCTGGATGATGTACTGACCTGGATGCGGGTCCGATAGTTCACGCCTTAGCATGTGGCGCTGCATGGGCGTGAGCGGGTATGCGTCCACCATGTCGGGGTACGCGGCTCGGAGTCGTTCCCGTTCCGCCTCGCTCGGCACCGAGAGCACCGTCGGCGACTCAGCCGGCCGGTCGATCTCGGCGTCCTCTGCTACGGCTGCTAGCTTCGCGATCGTCTGATGCTGGAACAACTGCTTCGGGCTGAGCCGCAGACCCAGTCGCCTCGCCCGCGTGATGACCTGGATCGCCATGATCGAGTCCCCGCCGAGTTCGAAGAAGTTGGCGTTAATCCCGACCTTCTCGGCACCGAGTGTCTCACGCCAGACCCCCGCAAGCGTCTGCTCCGTCCGGGTGCGCGGTGCGACGTACGACGACGCGTCCTGGTCCGTGCTCGGGTCCACAGCGGGCAGCTGACGGCGGTCAATCTTTCCGTTCGCTGTGAGCGGCAAGGCCGTGAGCTGCATCAGCGACGCCGGCACGAAGTGTTGGGGCAGCGTGGAACGCAGGTTCTCCTTGGTCGCCGTGAGGTCCATCTGGACGTCTTTTTCCGCCACCAGGTACCCGACCAGCTTGCGATGCGCGGCCTTTTCGCCTGCGACGACCGCCACCGCTTCCTTGACACCGGCCTGAGCGCGCAGGGCTGCCTCCACCTCACTCAGCTCGATGCGCCAGCCGCGCAACTTGACCTGGAAGTCGCTTCGCCCGAGGAGCTCTAGGTTGCCGTCAGGGCGGTATCGCGCACGGTCACCGGTTCGGTAGATCCGCGTGCTCGGCCACTCCGGAAGGGGGTTGTCGACGAACCGGCGTGCGGTGAGTTCGGGATCGTTGAGATAGCCGCGGCCGACTCCGACGCCCCCGAGATAGAGGTCGCCGGGGACGCCCACCGGAACCGGCTGAAGGTTCCGGTCGAGCACGAAGCAGTGCTGGTTGGCCATGGGTTTGCCGTAGGGGATGCTCCGCCATGCGGTGTCAACCTCCCCGACCAGATAGATCGTCGAGTCCATCGACACCTCTGTCGCGCCGCCCAGGCTGATCACCTCCGTCGCAGGTGCCAGCGCGCGGATGCGGTCCGGCAGGGTGAGCGGAATCCAGTCGCCCCCCAACAGCGCGAGTCGCAGTGCGGGCACCTCGGGTCGCGGCTCGGCCTCGCATAGCTCGACGAACATCTCCAGCAGTGCGGGCACGGAGTGCCACACGGTGACGCGGTCCCGCAGCCCGGTCTCCAGCCAGTTCAACGGGTCTCGTTCACTCCCCGGGTCGGGCAGCGACAGCCGGGCGCCTGCCATGAGAGTGCCGAACACGTCGTAGGCCGACATGTCGAAACTGCTCGACGCGATCCCCAGCAGACAGTCGTCCGGCGAAATGGCGAAGCGCTGATTGAAATCGTGGAAGTTGTTCACGCGGCCGCGGTGATTGAGCAGCACTCCCTTCGGACGTCCGGTGGAGCCCGAGGTATAGATGACGTAGGCCAGGTTTTCCGGGGTAACGCCGCTGCGCGGTCGGTCCTTCGGCCGGGCGGCGATGTCTGCCTGGTCAGTGTCAATGCGTACGAAATGCACCCCATCAGGGGTGGGCAGCCCGTTCTGCAGGTGGGCCTGGGTCAACAGCACGGGCGCCGCGGTGTCGGAAAGCATGTAGGCGAGCCGCTCCGCCGGATACTCCGGGTCCAGCGGCAAATAGGCACTACCCGCCTTGAGTATCGCCAGCAGGCCCACCACGAGCTCGGGCGACTTGTCCATGCTGATCGCCACGGGCACGTCAGGTCCGGCACCGAGGTCCATCAGATGGTGCGCGAGCTGGTTGGCGCGCTCGTCGAGCTGGGCGTAGGTGAGCTGTTCATGCCGGCTGCTGACGGCCACCGCGCCGGGACGGCGGTCGGCCTGAGCCTCGATGAGTTCGTGCAGGCACCGGCCGGCCGGATAGTCGGTCGCGGTGTCGTTCCAATCGAGGACGAGTTGCTGTCGCTCGGCGCCGGTCAGCAGGGGCAGCGTCCCGACGGGGGTGTCCGGCGCGGCGACGGCTGAGGTGACCAAGGACTCCCAGTGGTCCGCCATACGGCGGATGGTCTCTTCGTCGAACAGATCAGTCGCGTATTCGATCTCGAGACGGTATCCCTCGGCAGTGGCCTCCAGAGAGAACGTCAGATCGAATTTGGAGGTACCGTTGCCAGTGCTAAGTTCCCTGTCGACCGCGGGAAGCCCGCTGTTGGTCGCGAGGTCGGAAACGTTCTCCGAGCGGAACACGAACATCACCTGAAGCAGCGGGGTTCCGCTGAGGTCACGCTCTGGCTGAGCGATCTCCACGATTTTGTCGAACGGCAGGTCCTGGTTGCTCTGGGCGCCGATGTTCACCTCATGTGCGCGCCGTACGGCCTCGCGGAATGTCGGTTCCCCACCGAGGTCGATGCGGAGCAGAACCGTGTTCGCCAGGTACCCGACCATGCTCTGCAGTTCTGGGCGGGCACGGTTCGAGATGGGCGAGCCGATGCTCACCTTGTCCTGATCGCTGTACCGATGCAGCAGTACGGCCAGACTCGTCAGCAGGACGGCAAAGGGCGGCACCTTCTCCTGGGCAGCCAGTGCGTTCACGCTCAGACTTGCCTCACCGCTGAGGCGATGGACGAACTGCGCTCCTGCGAAGCTCGGCTGGGCCGGACGCGGCCGATCGACGGGAAGGTCGAGCATCGGCAGATCCCCGGAGAGCTGTCCTCGCCAGTATTCGAGTTGCCTCTCCAGGACGTCGCCCTGAAGCCAGTCACGCTGCCATTGCGCGTAGTCCGCGTACTGGATAGGCAATTCGGGCAACGGCGGCTGCTGGCCGTGCGTCAAGGCAGCGTAGATGGCGGAGAGTTCAGCGAGGACGATGGCGATGGACGCGGTATCGGAGATTATGTGATGCATAGAGGCCATGAAAATGTACTCACGGGCCCCGAGCCTCAGCAGCCCGATCTTCACCAGCGGACCGGTCTTCAGGTCGAGAGGCACCCGGCCGTGTGCCGCGACCATCTCATCCGCGACGGTCTGGACTTTATCGGCGGGTACGTCGGTCAGGTCGTGCACCTCCAGCGGAATCCACATTTCATCATGGATGACCTGGACCGGCCCCGAGTCGGACATGGCGAACGTCGTACGGAGCGATTCGTGGCGCGCAACGATCATATTGAGGCTGCGCTCGAACAGCGCTACGTCCACGGGGGCGGGTATAAGGGCCGCGAGCGGAATGTTGTACAGCGCGCTCCCCGGCTCCAGTTGGTCAAGGAACCACAGACGCTGCTGCGCAAAGGACAGGGGCGGCCGACCAGGAGCCCGGCGCGGAATGGCCAGGTCGGCTTGCTCGCTATTACTTTCCTGTCGCCCCAGCCGCTGTGCGAGCAGTTCGCGCTGGCGCGGCGAGAGAGCGGCGATACGCTCGCGGATTTCGGTGTCCATCTCCATGGTTACACTCCTTCAGCCTGGGGACCTACGCGGCGCTGGTTGCCGAGTATCCGGAAGTGGGTCGCTCCGCGGCGCTTTCGGCCACCTGAGCACGGATTTCGTGTCGGAGGTCGTCGTCAAGGGTGTAACGACGGTCATCGATCGGCCCGGTGGCCCGCAGCACCCGATGCACCAGGGCTGCGCACCGATCCATGTCCTGGGGCTGGAAGCCTCGTACAGCCAGGGTGTTCGTCCCCAGTCGCAGCCCGCTGGTGATCGTGGCCGGCCGCTTGTCGCCTGGAATGTGGTTCTTGTTCACGATGATGTTCGTGGATTCGAGGGCCTTCTCCGCAATGAATCCGGTCAGGCCGGACCCGGTGAGATCCAGCAGCACGATGTGGTTGTCCGTACCGCCGGAAACAACCGCGTGCCCGCGCTTCTTGAAGGCCTCCGCAAGCGCGCGTGCGTCATCGGCTATACGGGCGGCGAGCTCGGCGAAATCTTCCGATGCGCACCATGCGAGTGCGCGCGCCTTGCCCGCCACGGCGTTCACCGCCGGGGCGCCCTGGAAGAAGGGGAAAACGGCGCGCTGCAGCACAGCGGCGAGGGTCTCGCGTCCGTTCGGCGCCAACCGATTGGCGTCCCGCCCCATGAGAATGAGTCCACCGCGCGGACCGAACAATTGCTTGTGCGTACACGAAGTGGTGATATGCGCGTGATCGATCGGGCTGGGGTGCAGGCCTGCCGCCACCAGTCCCGCGATGTGCGATATGTCGGCCAGCAGCAACGCTCCGACCTCGTCGGCGATGGCGCGGAACTGCGCGAAGTCCACGGTCCTGGAGTAGGCGGTTGCTCCGCAGATGATCATCTTGGGGCGTATGTCGTTGGCCATCTTCCGGACCTGCGCGAAGTCGATGAAACCCGACTCATCGAGTCCGTAGCCATAGGACTTGAAGATGCGTCCCGATATGGAGGCCCGGGAGCCATGCGTGAGGTGGCCTCCCTGATGCAGGTCCATCCCGAGGATAGTGTCGCCGGGCTGAAGGAGGGCCGTGAGGATGAGTTCGTTGGCGACCGATGCCGAATGCGGCTGAACGTTCGCATAAGTCGCTCCGAACAACGAGCAGGCACGGTCGATCGCAAGTTGTTCCACCCCGTCGACGTGCGCGCAGCCCGCATGATAGCGGCGACCCGGATATCCCTCCGCCGTCACATTGACGAACGCTGAGCCCTGGCAGGCGAGCACCGAAGCGTCGACGACGCTACTCGAGGCCACCATTACCAGTGACTCCTCCTGGCGTCGGTATTCGGCCGCAAGAAGGTGATAAAGGTCGGGATCATCATTGCGCAGGACATCGATGCCCCGGACGGCAAGTTCTGTCAGGACGTCCCCGCGGGGGTTTTCCACGGTGGGCTTGTCGTGTCCGGTTCCCATGACGTGTCTCCTCAGATCTCCGGCGTGTCTTCCTCGGCCTGCTGTTCCAGCTCCGCCAGGAGTTGCTCAAGTTCGTCGGCATCGGACTCGGCGGCTTTGAGCTGGACGATTCGCTCGGCCATCTCGGCCACGGTCGGCGCTTCGAACAGGTCGCGCAGAGGAAGGTTCACGCTGAAGGCGGACCGAAGTCGTGACACGAGCTGGGTGCCGAGCATGGAGTGTCCACCGAGACTGAAGAAGTCGTCGTCGATGCCGATCGCTTCTATCCCAAGCAGCGGCTCCCACACCGCGAGGATTTCCTTTTCGATGCTGTCCCGCGCGGCCCGGTAGGGGACGGGCAGCGAAGGACGTGGGTGCCTGTTCCCCGTCGGCTCGCCCGTCTCGTGCTCCGCGGGGTCCAGGCGTTGCCAGTACTGCAGCCGGGCGCGCAGATCGTCGGCGAGGACCACGAGATGCACCGGGGATGGCAGAGCGATGATGCGTCCAGCCGCGCTCGCGGCCTGCTCAGGGGTGAAGGGCCGCGTGAGGTCGGTCGTGCGGTCGGCCGCTATCTGGAACTGGCCGTCGTCCCAGTCGCTGGTGAACCAGCGACTGGTGCTGTCCGTCTGTCGGCGCTGCTCGACGTAGAGCCCGGCGAAGGCCGCCGAAGCCACACTAGCCAGCCGCCCGAACCCACCCAGCTGGGCGGACAGAGCCGACAGGACGAGGCAGAAGTCCAGTGCCTCGTTCTCGAGCGCCGAGGCCAGGGCAATGGTGCTGTGCGCCTGGCGCCGGAAGTGTTCCTGGCAGACCGCCATCGTCGTTTCGCCGACCAGATGATGTATCTGCTCTTCGGCCAGGCCTGCGGTGTGAAAGACACCGTGCAGTGCCCCAGCCCGCTCCTGAATCGTCCGCACCACGCCGCGCAGCCCATCGGCTCCGGCCACGTCCGCCGTCACGACATCGACGTGGCCACCGTGCTCCGCGAGTGAACGCACGCGCTGGATACGCTCGCTGACCGGGTCGTGGGGGGCGTGCCCGGCGATCCAGGCGTCCCAATCGTCCTGCTGGGGGAATCCCTCGCGTTCCACGATCGTCACTCGTGCCGCGTAGTGGCGGGCGAGGTGTCCTGCAAAGATCTCCGCGAACTCGTCGATACCTCCGGTGATGAGGTATGAGCCTTCGGCCCGGAAGGGGTCTGTGGCCGGCGAGGCACTGCGACCGGCTCAAAGTTGGGTACCCAGCGGCGCCCACCCCGGTATGCGGTGGTAACCGGCCCGGCCGTGGTCGCGGACCACTCCGTCAGCAGCCATGTCGTGACACGCCGGGCAGCTGCTTCATCGCCCGGAACACTCTCTAGATCAGCCAGTCGGCAAGAGAGTTTCGCGCATTCCTGGGGCAGCACCCGGCATGCTCCCAGGATGGTGGCATGCCAGGGATTGAGGGTTTCACTCCCGGTGACGCTGTGCAGACCGGAGCTCACTACGTGGATCGCCACCGGCGCCTCGGGGCGCCCGGTCCCCTCCAGGGCCTGAGCCAGGAAGAGCAACGAATAGAAGCCGGTCGGCTGGGCCAGCTCGAACGCGGCCACGCCGCCGTCAGGGGCCGCGGTGGTGCTCAGGGACCACAGGTGCGCCACGTGCCGGGGCGACAGCCGACGTCTGTCCAGGTCGGCGATCAGCTGTGTGTAATGGCCGGGCACCGCCGGATTCAGTTGATAGCGACGATCATCCTCCCGGACGAACGACTGCCCCGGCACAACTTCGATGACACCCGCACCCGCACCCTGCTGGGCGAGGCGCCCGGACAGATGGCGGCCCAGCGGGCCGCCATCTGTGAAAATCAGCCAGGGCTCTTCCTCCGGGAGTGAGCCGGGCGCGGTCAGCAGCGGTGACGGCCGCCACGAGGGGGTGTCGAACCAGCCGGCCATGTCCTGCGTGTTCGCCGGGCGGCTCACCTGTGTCATGGCGGAGCCGAGAGCGGAACCCGCGCCCGGTTCCACCCAGTACTCCTGCCGTTCGAACGGATATCCGGGCAGCGGGACGCGCCGCCGGGGGCTTTCGGGCAGCGCGGGCCAGTTTACGACCGCGCCGGCGGTCCAAAGCTGTCCCAGAACGTCCGTCAGCACCACCGCGTCCGACAGGTCCTCGGAGGCACGACGCAGCGACGGAACCGACACCGGCACGGGGCTGCCGTGCTGACGGACCAGGCTGCTGAGCCCGTGGCCGGGGCCCACCTCAAGGAAGACACCCTCGCCGAATTCTTTCAGCAGGTTGACGCCTTCGCTGAAGCGTACGGTCTGCCTAAGATGCCGGGTCCAGTACCCGGGATCACCGACCAAGCGGGCCTCGGCCCATCCACCGGTGACGTTCGAGACGTAGGGCAACTTCGGGGCGCCGAGCGATATCCCGGCGACAGCCTGGCCGTATTCCGCAAGGACCTGATCGATGAGTTCGGAATGAGCTGCGCCCGGTGCCGTGAGACGGAGGGTCTGCGTTCCGGAACGAACCAGCTGCTCCTCGTAGCGGTCGATAAGCTCGGTGGACCCGGAGACCACGCACGACTCCGGCGCGTTAATTGCCGCCACGCTGAGTCCAGCCGGCAGGTGGGCAACGACATGTTCCGGGCTCGCGGTGACCGTGAGCATCGCACCCTGCGGCAACTGGTCGAACAGTCGGCCGCGCAACGCCACCAGCGACATGCAGTCGCTCAGGGACAGGACGCCCGAAAGACAAGCAGCTGTGTATTCTCCCAGGCTGTGGCCGATCATCGCCCGCGGTTGCACTCCCCACGACATGAACAGCGTGCTCAGCGCGTACTCCGCCACCACGATGGCCGGCAGATTCACCGCCGCGCGAGCGAGGTGGCCGACGGCCTCTTCCTCGTTGCCCGCGGCCGGGTATAGCACAGCCCGGATGTCGAGGCCGAGTTCGTGCTTGAGCAACTGCGCGCACTCGTCCAGGGCGGACCGGAATACCGGATACCGCTCGTACAGGTCCTGACCCATACGGACGTAGGCGGTGCCGCCACCGGGGAACATGAAATAAACCGGACGGCCCGTCGCCTCTTCGTTCACCACGCCCGCGGCGGACGGGTCCGGGTCCACCAGCTTCGCAACGGCTTCGTCGCGGTCCGCGGCGACCACAAATCTGCGCCACCGGTGAGTACGGCGCCCGACCCGGAGTGTGTGCGTGACGTCGGCGAGATCCAGTTCTCGCCGCTCCCGCACCTGCGCGCCGAGCGCCGCCGACGCAGTGGCGAGCGCCTCACGGGTCTGAGCCGACACCACGATTAGCTCCGGCCCAACGCTCGGCCGGGCGGGCACAGCGGCCGGTGCCTCCTGCAGCACGACATGCGCATTGGTGCCACCGATGCCGAACGAACTGACGCCGGCGCGGCGGGGGACGCCGCCGCTGGTACCCCAGGGGGCGAGCCGGGTGTTCACGTAGAACGGGCTGCCGGCGAAGTCGATGGCGGGATTGGGCTCGGAGAAATGCAGGCTCGGCGGCACCTGGCCGTGCCGCAGGGCCAACACGGTCTTCAGGAGTCCGGCGATCCCCGCGGCGGTGTCAAGGTGACCGATGTTCGACTTGACCGTTCCCAGCGCGCAGTACTGCCGCTCGTCGGTGAAGCGACGGAACGCCCGGGTCAGGGCGGCGAGCTCGACGGGGTCTCCCAGCTGCGTGGCAGTCCCGTGTCCCTCGACGTAGGAGATGGTTGAGGCGTCAACTCCGGCCATCTCAAGGGCCTCGGTGATCACGGCGGCTTGACCACTGATCGAAGGGGCGGTGAAACCAGCCTTGCTAGCGCCGTCGTTGTTACTGGCGGAGCCCAGGATCACGGCGTGGACGGTATCGCCATCGGCAATGGCGTCGGAGAGTCGCTTGAGTACGACCGCGCCTACGCCGTCACCGCCTACGGTCCCCTGGCCCGCAGCGTCGTAGGCGCGGCAGTGCCCGTCGGGGGACGCGATACCGCCGGGCCGATAGAGGTATCCGTTCCGGCGGAACGAACCCACCCGGACTCCACCTGCCAGCGCCGCGTCGCACTGGTGGGTGAGCAGGCTCTGGCATGCCATGTGCACCGCCACCAGCGATGTCGAACAGGCGGTCTGCACCGAGACCGAGGAGCCCGACAGCCCCAGCTTGTACGCGACCCGGGTGGCCAGGAAGTCCTTGTCGTTGTTCAGCATGATGTGGTGCTCGCCGAAGGTCTCAAGGAGGTCCGGGCGCGAGAGGATGTTCCGCAGCACGTAGCTGTTGAGCCCCGTTCCCGCGTAGACCGAAATACGGTCCGAGGAGTGTGGTGAGGCAATGTTGGCGTTCTCGATGGCGTGATAAGCGCATTCGAGGAACAACCGCTGCTGGGGGTCCATCAGCTCGGCCTCGGCGACCGAGTAGCCGAAGAACTCCGCATCGAAGTCAGCGCTTCGGGCCAGGTTGCCGTGAGCGGGAACGAAGTCCGGGTGGTGTATCAGGTCGGGTCGCAGCCCGGCGGCCAGTAGATCATCCACGGTCGACCAGGTGACCGACTCGACACCGTCACGCAGGTTGAGCCAGAACTCATCCAGATTGTCCGCTCCCGGCAGACGTCCTGCCATACCGACGATCGCGATATGGTCGACCTCGCTCGACTCAACCACGTGATCACTCACTTCGTCTCCAGGGACCGCTGACGGCGCTGCTGGATGGCCTGCCTTTTTCGTTGAACGCGTTCCCGATCGGTGTCTGACGCGGCGGGAGAGGCCACGGAGGCGCCGAGCGCGGAGACGAGGTCGGCCACCGTGGGATGCTCAAGCAGGGTGAGGACGGTGATCTCAGGCGCGAACTCCTGCTGCAGCCGCGCGACCAGAGCAACGAGGAGAAACGACGTACCGCCGAGTTCGAAGAAGCTCATGTGGCGGCCGACCTGTGGCACCCCGAGTGTTTCCGCCCACGACTCGGCCATCGCCTGCTCGCTGAGCGCGCGCCGAGGCCAGGGCTCAGCCGAAGCCGCCGCCGGGTCCGGCAACCGGTCCCGGTCGACCTTCCCGTTCGCCGTAAGCGGCAGCGTGTCGATCACGGTGACTGTCGCCGGAACCAGGTAGGCGGGCAGTCGCTCTCCGAGGAAGCCGCGAAGTTCGGCCGGCGCCGTACTCGAAGCCGGCGCGAGAGTGACATAGGCGTGGAGCTGGGCCGCCTGCTCATCGCTGCGTGCTGCGACCGCGCTGCTGACGACGTCCTCATGGCGGTTGAGCGTCGACTCAACTTCGCCGAGCTCCACCCGGAACCCCTGGACCTGAACCTGGGAATCGTTCCGTCCCAGGTATTCCAGGTTTCCGTCGGGCAGGTACCGGGCGAGGTCCCCGGTGCGGTAGAGACGTCCTCCTGGGGTTCCGAACGGATCGGGAACGAACCGGTCGGCGGTCAGGTCCGCCCGTCCGTGATAGCCACGGGCGACGCCGGCACCACCGATGAATATCTCGCCCACCAGGCCGATGCCCACCCGGTTCATGTCTTCGTCCAGGAGGTGGATTCTGGTGCTGCGTATGGGCCGGCCGATCGGCACGATGGGACGCCCCGAAGGGCCTTCGTCCTGGTAGGTGCAGCACCCAACCACGGTCTCCGTCGGCCCGTACTCGTTGACTCGCAGGACGCCGGGCAAGCGGTCCCGCCAGGCAGCGACGGTGTCCTCGGTAAGCGCCTCTCCACCCACGACGAGCGCGCCTGACGTCCGGGCCGGGAAATCGGCGCCGGTCATCCCGGACAGCAGGCTCAGGTGGGCGGGGGTCAGCTTGAGCAGGTTGACCTCCGGATCGAAAATCCCCTTGACCAGGCCCTCCACGGTGGGCGGAACGGCGAACCGCACCTGGCCACCGGCCATCAGGGGCACCAGCAGGGCCGTCAGGGTCAGGTCGAAACTCAGCGGGGAATGCACCAGACTGACGGATTCCGGGGAGAGCTTGTAGGCGTCCCGCGCCCATGTCAGGTAGTTGTTCAGTCCCCCGTGCGTGACCGCGACACCCTTCGGCACGCCGGTTGATCCCGAGGTGTAGATGACATAGGCAAGGGAGTCCTCATCCTGCCGCACCGGCGCGAGCGGCGCGGATGCCACCGCTGCGCGGATGTCGCGATCGAGACAGAGCGAAGCGGGTGAGGCGTCAGCGACCAGCGCCAGCAGCGACTCCTGGGTGATGGTAAGGACCGGCATCGCGTCCGTGAGAACCGTGCGGACCCGATGCGCGGGCCAGCGAATGTCAATGGGAAGCCACGCACCCCCCGCACGGGCGATACCCAGAATGCCGACCAGCACCGCCGCAGCAGGCTCATGACACAGCGCGACCAGCGACTCCGGGCCGATGCCGCGGTCCCGCAGAACCACTGCGAGCCGGCCGCTGGCGACGTCCAATTCATGGTAGGTGAGCGACTGCTGACCGTCACTGACAGCGATACGCTCCGGTACGCGCGCGGCCTGCGCGACGAACTGATCGACGAACGTGGCCCACTGAGAGCCGCTGCGATCCGTGTCGTTCGTCTTGCCGATGAGCTGAAGGGCTTGCGGTGTGCACAATTCGACGGCCATCGCGGGACGATCCGTGTGTGTCACAGCATGGGTCAGCGTGGCGAGCAACTGGTCGGCCAGGACATCGAGAGCGTCGGGCGAGAGGTACCCGGGGCGATAGAGCAGGCGCAGACGGTCGGGAGCCCGAAGATCACCGCACAGCGTCAGGTGAGACGCGCTCGCGTCGGCCACCACCGAGCGGGCGGCGAACCGTATGCCTCTGGCGCTGTACGCGTCTGGTGTGGCGTGCATGGCGAAGCCGACCGGGAGTACGGGCTCGCCGTTCCCGGTGAACTGGTCCAGGGCCGGAAGCTGGTCCACACGCTCGCCGGTCTCACGCAGCAAACCGTCGGCATAGGACAGGAGATCCGATACCGACGTGTCGGACCGGATGGTCAGCGTGATGGGCGCGTGCCGGCAGAACGGACCGACCGCGCCGTTGAGCTCGGGATCCTCCCTGCCGCTGAACCGGCATCCGAGCGTGAGGGTCTGCTGCCCCGTGAGCCGGGCCACAAGCAAGGCCCAGCAGGAAAACAGCAGGGTCTCGATCCTGGTCCCCGCTTCGCCGGCAAGGGCGTCCAGCGCCGTGACGAGGTCGGAAGGCAGGTCAATGGCCCGGTCCTCGATCTCCTGCGAAGGGGACCCCGCCGACGTCGTAAGCGCGTGCGGGAGACGCAGACCGCTGCGGATCGATGCCAGCCGACCGCGCCAGAAGGCGCGGTCGACACCGGCCTCCTCCGTTGCCTCATGCTGCCACTCGGAGAATTGCAGATACTGCGTGATGTCGTCGTCGGACACTGATCCGGCGTAGTGGCCGGCAATGTCCGCGAGCAGCACGGCCATGCTCTCCGCGTCGGTGTGCAGTGTCGAGGTCTCGATCATGAGGACCGCGCTGGCCGCCCCGCGCCGTTCCAGGCAGGCCCGCAGCACTGGCCCCTTGGTTAGATGGATGGGCGTGGCGGGGTCCCAGGTGAGCGTGCAACTTTCCGGCAGGAGGACCTGTAGTGGCTCCGGGTGGCCGGCGGCGGGCCGGAACACGGTGTGCAGGGACTCGTGGCGTCTCACCGCCGCGAGCACGGCGGCCCGCAGGCATTCTTCGTCGACCGCACCGCTAATGTCGATCGTGATCCTGGCCGTCTGCGGCCGTCCGGCTGCGGACAGACGCCACAACTCCTGCTGCCGGATGGACATCCGGTATCCTTGCCCGGCCTCCGCCCCGGCCGTGTCAGCGCTGTGTTCGCCGCTTGTCACGAAGCCCCCCGCTCATCGGTGTAGCGCCCCTGGCTGTCCATCGCCACGAGAAGCACTCGTTGGCCGCGGTAGGGGTTGCGTCCATGGGCGCAGGCGACGTTGTCAACCGCGAGGACGTCGCCGCGTTGCCAGGGGAACGCGGTTTCCAGAGAGCCGAAGACTTCGAGGATCTCGGTCATGACGGCATCCGGGATGGGAGATCCGTCGCCGTAGGAGCACGACCGGGGCATCTCCTGTTCGCTGTACATCGCCCGCAGGGCCGTACGCGTCTTGGGGTCGAGACAGGAGGTGTGCCAGTGCTGGGCCTGGTTGAACCAGGACATACGACCGGAACCGCTGTGTTCGATCACCGCGGGGCGCACGCACGACGTGTGGAGCCGGTCACCGTCGAGCCACTGGTACTCCAGCCCGTTCGCACGGCAGAACCGCTCCGCCACCATCTTGCTGGTCGTGCCGAGCACCTGTTGCCAGGTGAGCCCGATTCCGGGCTGATACGTGCGGTGATACATAACACCCCGCTCGCTGAACAACCGGCGAATGGCGGGATCGAGCGTCTCGTACACTGCGCGGGTGTCGACGAGCGGCGTTTCGCCGCCCTCCTCGGCAGGCTGCTGCGAACAGAACATGATGCGCTTCGGCCATTCCGCGTTGAACGAGTTCTCGTTGTGCCACAGCAGCTTCTTTTCGGCCGCGTAGAAGACGGGCGTCTGAACGTGGCTATCGCCTGGCACCGAGTTGTGTTCGCCGTTTTCTGCGGCCAGCGGCCCGCAGATCTCACGTGCTATCGATGAGAATTCTTGGGAAGTCGTGATGTTGAAGCCGCGGAAGAGCAGGGCGCCCGACTCGTTCAAGCGTTCATCGATCCACTTGCCGTTAGCGGAAAGCCATGCCCCTAGGTCCGGACCGGTACGTGCGGGTTCCACCAGCGGAGGCAGACGGGTTTGTGAGTGAGGAGCCTGCGAGGGGGCTGTCTCGTGGTCCGCGAGGCTGAAGGACTTCGGCACGACGTTCTTAAATCGGCCCCGACCCCGAGGCTGGACATCTTCGTGTTCCACGGAAACCTTCCTTGCCGATTCGGGACGATGAAACAGATCGGGGTTGATTTTCCGGTCCGGCCCCTCTGCGGAATTGCGCAGCAATGCGAGGTAATCCTCCAGCAGAGATTGAGCTTGGGCTTCACTCAGAACGTCGAGTGCGAATTCAAGCTCACCATTTATTTCCTCGCCGTTGTTCTTGAGGAACAGCGTGAGATCAGATTTCGCGGTCGGGGACGGATGCCGCAGGAACGTAAGATCCAGGTCCTCCAGACGGCCCGGAAGCACCGACTCCTCGTAAGCAATCTTGACTTCGAAAAGTGGCGAATCATCCCCGGACATGTCCCGCATCCGCTCGGCGACGTCCTCGTAGGGGACGTCCTGGCGCGCGAACGCGCTCCGGCACACGGCCGAGGCGCGCTTGAGCAGGGTGCGGAAGGTGGGGGCGCCGCTCACGTCGATGCGCAGGACCAGCTGGTTGATGAAGGGGCCGACGACATCCTGGATTTCGGGCAGCCCACGGCCGGCGACATCTGTGCCGAGAGTCACGTCCGTCTGGCCGGTCGCGGAGGAGATCACCGCTGCGAGGCCCGCGTACAAAACGGTGAAGAGGGTGGTTCCCTCCTGGGCCGCGAGCTCGGTGAGTCCTTCCCGCACCGTGGTGCCGATGTGTACCGGAAGACTTCCGCCCGGTCGGTCCCACCGTTGCCGCCGATCCGGGACCCGGGCGACACTAGTGGCCGTGGAACCGAGCAGAGTGCTGGTCCAGTAGCCCAATTGCTGCTCGCGACGGATGCCTGTCATACTCCGGCGTTGCCACTCGGCATAGTCGGCGTAACGCATTTGAGGGGCCGGCAGAGACGAAGCCCGCCCGCTGCGGGCCGAGCGGTAGAGCTCCATGAGGTCGCGCATGAGGATGCCGGCGGACCAGCCGTCCGATGCAATGTGATGCATTATTACAAAAAGCACGTGCTGCGATTCGGTTTCCCGTAGCAGCGCTATTCGAATCGGCCATTCAGCCGCAAGGTCGAAAGGCTGCCGAGCCAGGCCTTCCCAGAAGTCCGCCACGCTTTCAACGGCGTGCAGCGGAAGTTCCGCCTGCGGGTCAATGACCTGCTGAAGCACTCCGTTCCGCAAGACGTACCTGGTGCGGAGTATCTCATGTCGTGCCGCCAATGAATTGAGGGCCGAGTGCAATGCCGCGGTGTCGAGCGCGCCCGAAAGGCGGACCGCCAGGGGAACGTGATAATCCGTCCGCCCGGTGTGCTGCCGGTCGACCATCCACAGGCGTTGCTGGGTGAAAGACAGCGCCATGGGGGGCACCGCCACATCCCGTCGAAGCGGAACCTCGCCGGAGTCGGCCGGGGCCGCGACAAGGGCTTCGGCAAGCTCCGCAAGAGTCGGGTGCGTAAATACCCGGTGTACCGGGATCTCCCGGTGCAGTGACGTCCGCAGCTTTGCGACGAGCTTCATGGCCAGAACGGAATCACCCCCGACTTCGAAGAAGTTGGCATCCGTTCCGGGAAGGCTCTCAAGCCCGAGGAGTTCCTCCCAGACCGTGGCCAGCAAACGTTCCTCAGGAGTTCCGGGTCCCCGGGAGGAGGGCTGAACAGACGCGGGGGCCGGGAGGGCCTTGTAGTCGATCTTGCCGTTCGGGGTGAGGGGGAGTTCGGAGAGCGGAATCAAGTGGGCCGGGACCATGTGGTCGGGCAGGTAGGCGAGGAGATGGCTGCGCACGCTCTGCGGATTAACCGAGGCCGGCGTGTAGTACGCGAGAAGCCGGATGCCGCTCGCCTGAGGTCTCGCGGTGACCGCGGCTGCCAGCACGCCTGGGTGGCGGGCGACCGCAGTGCGGATCTCTTCCATTTCGACGCGGTGACCGCGAATCTTGACCTGGTCATCGATGCGTCCGTGGTATTCGAGGACACCGTCGGGACGCCAACGGGCAAGGTCACCCGTGCGGTACAGGCGGGAGCCCGGCCGCCCGAAGGGATCGGGAACAAAGCGGTCGGCGGTGAGATCAGGACGGTGGAGGTAACCGCGGGCCAGATTGACACCACCGATGTACAGCTCCCCGATCACACCGATGGGGACGGGGCCAAGCCCGGCGTCGAGCACATGAACCTCGGCGTTCGACACCGGCCTGCCGATCGGCACTGTGACCGGAGGCTCGCCCGGTCCGGGCGAAGTCCAGAATGTCGAATCGATGCATGCTTCGGTGGGCCCGTAGAGGTTCGTCAGTTCAGCCGTGGACTGCTGGTGGAACCGGTTCAGCAGATCGGGCGGCAATGCCTCACCGCCGCAGAAGACCCTCCGCAGGCTGCCGCACCGGTCGAAGCCGGGTGTCTGCAGCAGGACGTCCAGGAGACTGGGAACCACTTGCAGAACCGTGACCTCTCGCGCCTGTATGGCGTTCACGAGGTAATCGGCGTCACGGTGGCCGCCGGGGCGCGCCATGACCAGATGGGCGCCGACACTCAGGGGAGCGTAGAACTCCCACACGGACGCGTCGAACCCGGAGGGCGTCTTCTGCAGGACCCGGTCCTCAGCGTCGAGAGGGAAGGTCCGCTGCATCCAGCCCATGTGACTGGCGAGCGCGCGGTGCTCGACCACGACGCCCTTCGGATCTCCGGTCGATCCGGAGGTGTATATGACATAGGCGACCTGCTCTCCGCTCACCTCGGTGAGCCCGCTGACCGAGGTCTGGCTGTCGATGATGTCTTGGTCGGCATCGAGGTTAAGCGTCGGCACGTCGAAGCCCGCGGTCACGGCACTGTTCGGTTCGTCCGTCACCATGACCACAGGCCGTGCGTCCGCGACGATGAATGACAGTCGCGCCGTGGGGAGCGACGGGTCGAGGCAGACGTAGCCGCCTCCCGTCTTGAGCGCGGCGAGCATGGCGGCCACCATATTGACGCCAGGGCGGAGGCAGATGCCGGCCAGTCGTTCCGGCCCGGCACCGCGACCCCGCAGCACCGCCGCGATCTGATCGGCCCGTGCGTCCAATTGCGCGTAGGTGAGCAGGCACCGCTCGTCCGAAACCGCGACTGCCCCGGGTGTACGACGGGACTGGATCTCGAACAACCGGACGACGCTGTCGTCGGTGCGCGGCGTCGCGGCGCTGCCGTTCCAGCCGGCCAGCACACGCAGCTCCGCAGGAAGGGGACCGCGCATCGGCAAGGACGCCGCCGCGCTCTGCGGCACGCCGGCCGTCAGGGGCACCGGGGAGACCGCGCTGGGCTGTCTCGTCCACCCGACAAAGCTCACGGTTCCTGACAGGTCGTACCGGCCCAGATCGTCGGTGGTTATGACCTGCGGGTCCGGCGCTCCGGCGATCCGCGCGGCAGCGATCGACTGGGCCGCGGCCTCGGGCCGGCCCTGGCTTTCGAGATCCGGGGCGCATGCCCGGATCTGGACGCGTCCGACCTCTCCGATACCGCACGGCCGGCCCGAGAGGTTGACCAGCCGAAGCCGCTGGAAACACAGCCGACTCAGCAGTTCTTCGGCCCTGGGAGTGACGAGCGTCATCGCGTCGGTTCCGCGGTCCGGCTCGGCTAGTCCCTGCTGCAGCACCATCGACCATTGCCGGGCGATGTCGTCGATACGGTCCGGACGGAACAGGTCCGCGTCGTACTGAAGGGTGAGTGCGTACCCGTCCGGCTTCTCACGGATAAAGATGCTCAGATCGAACATCGCGCCGATGTCCGCGGGCTCGGACACAGTGATGGTGAGCCCGGGGACCCGCGCGGTGAACTCAGGGACGTTCAGCATGTTGACCATGACACTGAGCAGCGGCGTACCGCCCTGCCCGTGGTCGGCCCGCAGTGGGCCGACCACGCGTTCATAGGGCGCGCGGGCATTTTCGTACCCCGTCAAGCATGTGCTTGCGACCCGGCGCAGCAGCTGTCGGAAGGTCGGCCTGCCCGATAGGTCGGTGCGCAGCACCACAGTGTTGACGAAGCAACCGACAAGGTTCTCCGCATCCGGGTGACCGCGGAGCGCCAGCGGTGAACCGACCGCGACGTCCTCCTGACCACTGTGCCGGCCAAGAACGATCTTCAAACCGGTGAGAAGTCCGATGAACGGGCTGGCGCTCTCGCCCCGGCAGAACTGCTTCAGACGCTGGGACAGGCCGGCGTCGATGCGGAAAGACCGATGGGCCGCCCGGTAGACCTTCTCGACGGGGCGAACGAAGTCGAGCGGCAGCCTTAGCGGCCTCAGGCCGGCCAGTTGCCCGCGCCAGTACTCGAGTGATTCGTCGAGCACGCCGTTCGAGGCCTGCTCAGACTCCCACAGTGCGTAGTCGGCGTACTGCATCCTCAGCGGCGGCAGCACCGGTGAGTGCCCCCGGGCTAGGGCTTCGTACGCTGTTGCCACCTCGCGCATGATCAGAGCCACCGACCAGCCGTCCGCCACAATGTGATGAAGGGTCAGCAGTAGTACGTGCTCCTGGTCAGCGAGCCTGATCAGGCGGGCCCGGAGGAGAGGGCCGTGTACCAGATCGAAGGGGGCTTCGGCCTCTGCCCTGCTGATCCGTTCACACTCAGGGGACCGCCGCTCCGCAGTCAGACTGGACAGATCGCTGACTGGAACAGGACAAGCGGCCTTAGCCAGCACCTGTTGCCAGGTGACCCCGTCCTGCATGGGAAAGACCGTGCGCAGCACCTCGTGCCGGTCGATCAGCATCTCCAGGCTGCTGCGCAGGATGTCCGCGCGAAGGGCTCCGGACAGCCTGACCGAGGCGGCCATATGGTAGGCGGGATTGCCTTTCTCAAGCTCGTCGAGAAGGAGGAACCGCTGCTGGGCGTGGCTCGGGGGAACCTTTTCCGGACGGTGCGCCATGGGTACGGGCACATCGGACGGGAGCTCGATTCCCGCCGCTCGCAGCTTCTGCTCGAACAGTGCGCGCTGGCCGGCGGACATGCCGCCGGGTCCGGTCGTCATCGATCCGTCGCAGGCGCGAGAAATGTGTTCTCGTCGCTCACCGCCCCCGTGACCTGCTTCCAGATCGCGGCGATCTTCTCGGTCTGTCCGGGGCTCGTCTCCAAGGAGGTCAGAACCGAGGTGAATCCGGCGATGCTCGGGTCCTGGAAGACCGACTGGATCGGAACCTTCAGCCCGAAGATCGAGTGGATGCGGTCGATGATCTGTACCGCAGCCAGCGAGTGCCCGCCCAGGTCGAAGAAGTCGTCGTGGACGCTGAACGGGCCGTCGCCAAGGACCTCGCACCACACCGCTTCAACCACTTCCTCCACCGGAGTGCGCGGTGCGACGGCCGGAACGTTCGTTTTCTCCTCTCGCCCCGTTCCCTGGATGGGGCCGAGCCACTCGACGCGACCATCCGTCGCGTACCTGGCAAGGACACCGGTCGGGTGCCACACCGGCTGCCTCCCTGGGCCGGCGTCCGCCGCGTGGACGGCCGGGGTCCTGGCCGGCTCAGCGGTGAGCCGGGTGGTGCGGGCCGTTCCTGTGACGTGCAGTTGCCCGCAGACACCCTGCTCCACCGGCTGTCCAAACTGGTCACGGATCTCGGTCTGCGCGGTCCCAAACTGGTGCCCGTACCAGTGGCTGTCAGCGGCGTCGAACTCCCAGAACAA
The DNA here is from genome assembly GCA_963828445.1 of uncultured Actinomycetes bacterium. Taxonomy (GTDB): domain Bacteria; phylum Actinomycetota; class Actinomycetes; order Streptosporangiales; family Streptosporangiaceae; genus Bog-532. The sequence goes on along the minus strand of CAWHFP010000001.1, from coordinate 524,586 downwards.
TGCCGGTGCCGTCATGGAGGTCAGCAGTACGCGCATCGCATGAGTGGGGTGGGCGGGCAGCGATTCGCCGATCCGTACCACGCGCGGCCCGCCGCCCCCGGCATCGCCCAGGGCATCCGCCTGGTCCGGCGTCGCCAGCACGACAGCCGGAGCGTGCCATTCGAGCACCGCGGATGACTCTTCGCCGGCAGCGGGGACAATGAACGTCGCCCCGCAGGTCAGCGCGGCCAGACACTCCCATACCGCCGCCTCCTTCCACTGCGGGGAGTTTGCGAGGACCCGGTCACCAGCGGCGATGGCCATTTCCTGACGGATGCCCATGACGTGTGCGGTGAGGTCCGCGGTACTGATGCCCACACCCGCAAGAGCGTCGTCCCCGAAGCAGACGCACACGGTCTCCTCGTCGGGCCGCCGACCCTCGGAGGCGATGGCCGACGGCCCGGCGTCCGACTCGTTCTCCCCGTGGAGTACGAGGTGCGGACGCCCTTCGCGGATGACGCGCTGGTTCCACTCCTCGGGCCGGCTGGGGTCCATGAGTACGCACGCGGCGCCGCTGACGAGGATCGCCACAAGCCCCACGACCCAGTCGGCACCGCGCCCCTGGTGCAGACCGATCCGGTCTCCCTTGCCGAGGCCGCGTGCGCTCAGCTCGTCAGCCAGCCTCTCCGCCTGAACGACCAGCTGCTCGTACGTCAGCGCCTGGGAGCCGTGCGAAACGGCCAGCGCTTTCGGCGTTGAGCGAGACTGACGATAAATTAGTTCCTCAAGCCCGGTGGCTGGGGCGGGCTGCGGTGCGATCGCCACTGGTGTGACGCTTGCGGCTGTCAGCTCGGAGAGCGGCCGGTGCGGTCCGGCAGCGATGGATTGCAGCAGCTTGGTGAAATCGGAGGCGAACCGGGAGACGGTCTCCTGGTCGAAGAGATCGGTGCAGTATTCGAAGGCCCCTGCCAGTCCGCCGTCGCTCTCCTCCAGCTCCAGCGAGATGTCGAACTTCGATGTGGCAGTGTCCAGTTCGAGCCGCTCCACTTCCAGCCCGGTCAGCCGCGGCGTCGGCCGGGGTGTGTTCTGGAGCACGAAGGCCGACTGGAACAGAGGGTTGCGGCCGAGGTCGCGTGCGGGCTGCAAGGCCTCGATGAGGCGCTCGAAGGGGACCGCCTGATGGGCGTAGCCGTCGAGGCACACCTCCCGGACCCGGAGTACCAGGTCGGTGAAGGTCGGATCACCCGACATGTCGAGACGCAACGCCAGCGTGTTCGCGAAGAAACCGATCACGCCTTCGGTCTCCAGATGAGTCCGTCCTGAGATCGGCGTGCCGATCACGACGTCGCTCGCGTAGCTGTGCCGGCCGAGCAGCAGGCCGTAGGCCGCGAGCAGCACCATGAACAACGTGCCGTCCGTGCCGCGGCAGACCTTTCTCAGCGCATGCGTCGTAGGCGCGTCCAACTGCCAGTGGTAGCGGGCGCCCGCGAAGGACTGCAGGGCTGGACGGGGCTGCCGGGTGGGGAGGTTCAGCGGGACCGATCCGTCGAGTTGCCGCGTCCAGTACTCCAGGTGCTCTCCTTGCGCGTCGTCGTCGTGTTCGGACAGCCATCGGGCGTAGTCCGGGTACTGGACCTGCGGGGGGACACCCGGGTCCGGCAGCCCCCTGGTCAGCGCCTCGTACCCGGCGGTCACCTCTTCGGTCATCACGCCGAGGGACCAGCCGTCCGCGACGATGTGGTGCATGACCAGCAGCAGGACGTGGTCGTCGGCGGCACGCCGGTAGAGCGCCAGCCGTACCAGGGGACCGTTTCCCAGGTCGAACGGCCGGCGGGCCGCCTCCGCCAGTTCCGTACGGAATTCGTCTTCCGGCGTTTCCGTCGAGTCGACGACGCCGAGCCGGGGAGGGGTGGCATCGCTGACTGACTGCACCGGCCCTGTTTCTGTCACCGGGAAGTACGTGCGCAGAGCCTGATGGCGGCGCAGGACGCCGTCGAAGCTGTCAGCCAGCGCCGCGACGTCGAGCGGACCCTGCAACCGGAGAGCGACCGGGATGTTGTACGCGGCCGTGTCCGGTGACAGCTGATCGACGAACCACAGGCGCGTCTGGGAATAGGACAAGGGCGCGGGACCACTCGCCCGCATGGGGCGGGGACCGGAAGCGGGAAGGCTGCCGCTCGCCTGCTGCTCGCCGGCGACGTGCGCGGCGAGCTGACGTACGGTCGAGGCGGTGAACACCACCCGGGTAGACAGCTCGACGCCGAGGGCGGCACGGACCCTGGCGGCCAGCTGCGTCGCCAGCAGAGAGTGTCCCCCCTCTTCGAAGAAGTCGTCGTCCGCCCCGATGTCGGGGATCTCGAGCAGGTCCGCGTATATCTGCCGAATGGTCTCCGATACCCGGCCGTCCGGTTCGTCCGCCTGGACGACCAGCTGCTCGTACGTCAGCGCCTGGGAGCCGTGCGAAACAAGCCCGGTGGCTGGGGCGGGCTGCGGTGCGATCGCCACTGGTGTGACGCTTGCGGCTGTCAGCTCGGAGAGCGGCCGGTGCGGTCCGGCAGCGATGGATTGCAGCAGCTTGGTGAAATCGGAGGCGAACCGGGAGACGGTCTCCTGGTCGAAGAGATCGGTGCAGTATTCGAAGGCCCCTGCCAGTCCGCCGTCGCTCTCCTCCAGCTCCAGCGAGATGTCGAACTTCGATGTGGCAGTGTCCAGTTCGAGCCGCTCCACTTCCAGCCCGGTCAGCCGCGGCGTCGGCCGGGGTGTGTTCTGGAGCACGAAGGCCGACTGGAACAGAGGGTTGCGGCCGAGGTCGCGTGCGGGCTGCAAGGCCTCGATGAGGCGCTCGAAGGGGACCGCCTGATGGGCGTAGCCGTCGAGGCACACCTCCCGGACCCGGAGTACCAGGTCGGTGAAGGTCGGATCACCCGACATGTCGAGACGCAACGCCAGCGTGTTCGCGAAGAAACCGATCACGCCTTCGGTCTCCAGATGAGTCCGTCCTGAGATCGGCGTGCCGATCACGACGTCGCTCGCGTAGCTGTGCCGGCCGAGCAGCAGGCCGTAGGCCGCGAGCAGCACCATGAACAACGTGCCGTCCGTGCCGCGGCAGACCTTTCTCAGCGCATGCGTCGTAGGCGCGTCCAACTGCCAGTGGTAGCGGGCGCCCGCGAAGGACTGCAGGGCTGGACGGGGCTGCCGGGTGGGGAGGTTCAGCGGGACCGATCCGTCGAGTTGCCGCGTCCAGTACTCCAGGTGCTCTCCTTGCGCGTCGTCGTCGTGTTCGGACAGCCATCGGGCGTAGTCCGGGTACTGGACCTGCGGGGGGACACCCGGGTCCGGCAGCCCCCTGGTCAGCGCCTCGTACCCGGCGGTCACCTCTTCGGTCATCACGCCGAGGGACCAGCCGTCCGCGACGATGTGGTGCATGACCAGCAGCAGGACGTGGTCGTCGGCGGCACGCCGGTAGAGCGCCAGCCGTACCAGGGGACCGTTTCCCAGGTCGAACGGCCGGCGGGCCGCCTCCGCCAGTTCCGTACGGAATTCGTCTTCCGGCGTTTCCGTCGAGTCGACGACGCCGAGCCGGGGAGGGGTGGCATCGCTGACTGACTGCACCGGCCCTGTTTCTGTCACCGGGAAGTACGTGCGCAGAGCCTGATGGCGGCGCAGGACGCCGTCGAAGCTGTCAGCCAGCGCCGCGACGTCGAGCGGACCCTGCAACCGGAGAGCGACCGGGATGTTGTACGCGGCCGTGTCCGGTGACAGCTGATCGACGAACCACAGGCGCGTCTGGGAATAGGACAAGGGCGCGGGACCACTCGCCCGCATGGGGCGGGGACCGGAAGCGGGAAGGCTGCCGCTCGCCTGCTGCTCGCCGGCGACGTGCGCGGCGAGCTGACGTACGGTCGAGGCGGTGAACACCACCCGGGTAGACAGCTCGACGCCGAGGGCGGCACGGACCCTGGCGGCCAGCTGCGTCGCCAGCAGAGAGTGTCCCCCCTCTTCGAAGAAGTCGTCGTCCGCCCCGATGTCGGGGATCTCGAGCAGGTCCGCGTATATCTGCCGAATGGTCTCCGATACCCGGCCGTTCTCGGGCTCCCCGGGCGTCGGTCTGGTCTCGGCTCGCCCCGCGGCCAGATCACTGGGATCGCGGGTGCCGGACTTCCGCGTCATGTCGCTGAGGTCCTGGCCGACAGTGTCGCCGGTCTCACTCGGCAGGGGAAGTTCGCCGATGCGGCGCTCGGGCGTATCAGCCGCCGCTCCGAGGAGGGCCGCCAGGTCCAGACTCAGCCGGGCAACGAGACCTTCTTCCAGGACGTCGGGGTTGTACTCCCATGAGGTGATCAGCCGGCCGGATGTCTCGACCACCCGCAAGTTCAGATCGAACGCCGCTCCCCGGGACGGCAGCGGACGGCTCACCCACACCGTGTCGCCGACGTTCAGCGTGCATCCGGGCTCGTCAACCGCGAGGCCGGCCAGGGCGGGTTCCCCCGGCGATTGTTCGAACGCGACCATCACCTGGAACAGCGGAGACCGGCTCGGGTCGCTTCCCTTGGACAGATCGGCTGCGACACGGGAGAACGGATAGTCCTGGTGGGCGACGGCCTCTTCGAGCATGATGCCGTTATGGCCCAAGAGCTCGACGAATGCGGGATCTCCGGACAGATCAGCCCTGAGGACAACGGTGTTGACCAGATATCCCACAATCGATGCGAAGGCGGCCTGGCGACGGCCTGCCACCACGGTGCCGATCACGATGTCATCGACGCCGGTGTAGCGCTGCAGCACGGTCTGGAGTCCGCTCAAGAGCACGAGAAATGGGGTGCTTTTCGCGGCCGTGGCCAACGCTTTGATCTGGGCGGTCTGCTGCGTGGAGAGTTCCTGGCGCCAGGTCGCTCCCGCGTACGTCTGTACTTCGGGGCGCGTTCGGGGGTCGGGCAACTCGATGACCGGGAGTTCGCCGGCCAGCTTGCCGTGCCAGTACTCCGCCAGAGATGCACCCTTGGTACGCAGGGTCTCCTCCTGGTGGCGTACATAGGCCTGATAGCTCGAAGGGGCCGGAAGCGCGGGCTGCCGTCCTTCGGCCAGCGCCGGGTACATCACGCTCAACTCGTGCAGGAGAATGCTGAAGGACCATAGATCAACGGCGATGTGGTGCACCGTGATCAGCAGGACCGGCGCGGCGGCGGGCGTTACGAACAGCACGGCTCGCAGCAGCGGATCTCGCTCCAGGTCGAAGGGCCGTTCCGCCTCCTCGGCCATTGCGTCGTCCAAGGCGTCCTGCGCGATCGTGACCGTCCTGAGCAGAGTCCGCGCAGGAGGCGCGATACGGACAACCGGAATTCCGAGATTGCTGTGGAATGTGGTGCGCAAGGAGGTGTGCCGTTCGAGCAGCAGGCACAGTGACGCGTCCAACGCGTCGCGGTCCAGATCGTCAGGCCGGTCGGCGGGGCCGATGGCGAAGGCACGCGCCAGGTTGTAAGCACTGCTGTCGGGATCGAGCTGTTGCATGAACCAGAGAGAGCGCTGACCTTCGGACAGGAGTGGGTCCTGCGTCTCCTGATTGGCCGGTGTGACAGCGCGTGGACTCTCATCCAGCTGCGCGCAGGTCAGATCGACGAGTTCCGTGATGGACCGGCCGGTGAGCAGGGTGCTCACCGGCAGCTCGATGTCCAGCTGGAGTTCGATGCGGTGCAGTACCAGGACTGAGGCCAGCGAGTCCAGGCCCAGTGACGTGATCGGCTCTGCCGCGCTGATCTCCGCGGGGGCCGAGCCGCATGCGGAGACCAGCAAGCCGATCACATAGTCCGTGACCAGGGCGTGACGCGCCTCCTGGCTGAGTTCCCGCAGCGCGACGGGATCCACATCCGGGCCTGCCTCCGGGACGTGCTCTGCCCGGCTGCGGCCTAGCGGCTCCAACGTGTCATCAAGGTAGGCCTGTCGGCAGGAGGATCGTTGCAGTTTGCCGCTCGAGGTCTTCGGGATGGTCCCGGGCGCAACGAGGACCACCTCGTGCACGCCGACGTTCTGGGACTCGGTCACAGCACGCCTGACCCGGTCAGTGATGGCCTCGGCCGCCGACAGGTCGGCCTCCCGACGCACCTCGGCCACGACGACGAGCTCTTCCCCGTCGGCACGCTGTGTCCCGAAGGCCACCACACAGCCTGGACGCAGCTCTCCGACCGCGTCAGTCGCGGCTTGCTCGATGTCGTGGGGGTAGATGTTCCGTCCCCGCACGATGATCAGGTCCTTCAGGCGCCCGGTGACGAACAGCTCACCCTTGTCGAGAAAACCGAGATCCCCAGTACGAAGCCACCGTCCGCCTCGCGGGGAGCGGACGAAGGTCTCCGCGCTCTGGTCAGGCTGTCCCCAGTAACCGGCGCCCAGACTGGGCCCGCTGACGCGGATTTCGCCGACTCTCCGGTCCGGCAGCTCATGGCCGGTCGCCGTGTCGACAACGGCTACCCGCGTTCCCGCACACGCCGTTCCGGACCCGACGAGCGACATGGTGTCGCCGGGAGACGCGGAGGGCTCGGCCACGCCCCTTCCCAGGCCGGCTGCGCTGAAGCTCTCCTCGCGGACCGCCTCGCCGGCCTTCTTGCCGGTCACGATCAGGGTGTGCTCGGCGAGACCGTAACACGGAAGAAATGCCGACTTCCGGAAACCGTACGGCGCGAAGGTTTCCGCGAAACGATCCAGCGTCGAGGCGCGGACCGGCTCCGCGCCGTTGAACGCAACACGCCAGGTGGACAAGTCGAGGCCGCCTGCCGCTTGTGCGTCGAATTTGCGCACACACAGGTCGTACGCGAAGTTCGGTCCTCCGCTGATGGTCACTCCGTCGCGAGCGATAGCCTGCAACCAGGACATGGGACGAGCCAGGAACGACAATGGCGACATCAAGGTGATGGGAAAGTCCGAGTACAACGGCTGCAGAACGCCGCCTATCAACCCCATATCATGATAGATGGGCAGCCAGCTCAGACCCTTGCTTTCGGTAGTATGCCCGAAGGTCTCCTTGATGATGGCTGAATTCTCCAAAAGGTTTGCGTGGCTGAGCATCACGCCCTTGGGCGTCGAGGTAGAACCCGATGTGTATTGTATGAAGGCTGCCGCTTCGGGCCGGATGTCAGGCTGTCGCCATTCCCCGGCGAGAGCTGCGGGAATGGCATCGGTCGCAATCCAGTCACTCGCCGCCAATATCTCAAGGCCGGCCTGGCCGGTGAGTGTGGAGGAAAGCGGCAGGATGAGGGTATCGGTGAGAATCGCCTTCGCCTGTGAGTCCGTCGCAACCGCGGCTAGGCGCGGCAGGGTCCGAGTCAACCGAAAAATATCCGGCGGGAACGCCGGCACGGCGACGACGCCGGCGTAAAGACAGCCGAAAAAGGCGGCCACGTAGTCTAGGCCGGGCGGATACACCAAGAGAGCGCGTTCGCCGGTGAGGCCGCGCTCGACCAGGTCTGCGCCGATCGCCCGCGCCCGCTCGTCCAGTTCACGGAAAGACAAGCGGCTCGCTTCCGCAACCCCGGAGTCAGGTGCATCCGCGCGGAAGGTGAAGCCGAAGTCTCGATCAGCGCGGCACCGGAGCAGACCAACGAGCGATGAGAATTCGATCACCTTGGCTCCACAAATCATCGAATCGATTGGGGTGCGCTCTCCCGTCAAGCCGGACAACACCGTCCAACAGCGCGACAGCACCCAGGCCCTCGTCAACGGCAGCGAACTCAACGTACGAGACGAAACCCTGTTTTTGAATAGTGATTTTTCACTATGCTAGATATAGTGTGACCTGGATCATATTATTGCGGCCGATCAGTAAATCTGCTAGAAAGTAGCGGAACGTTGTTTGTGGCCTCTGCGTTTCCGCTGCGGAAATCGCGTACAGGAGGTATTCAGTGCGGTTTTTCTTATGTCCTTGCGAACGCCGTCCTGCCGCGGAGACGGGAACTTCAGCCAAATGGGCGTCGCCGCCTTCTCTTCCGCGCGAAAAAGCGTCCCCGCCGACTCTTCACACTGTCCTTGCCTGACTCGACTGGGTTTCCGGTAGGTGCATATCCGTGGTCAGCGTGAAGCCGATTTGTGTATCCCGACGTACCGCGCGTGCCTACGTGCTGGGCCTTCAAGGTCTGTGGCCCGGCCGCCGCTGGTCCGGCTTGGACGGTGCACGAGCCGCGCTGCGCGAAACGGGCGCGATTCAGCTCGACCCTTTGAACGCTGTGGCGCGGAGCCACGAATTGGCCTTGCACGCCAGGGTCCTTGAGTACGGGATCGGCACGTACGAGTCACTTCTCTACGAGAAGCGTGAGTTTTTCGACTACGGCGGCACGGTGTTCGTGGTGCCGATGCACGAGCTGCCGTACTTTCGCGTGCCGATGCGACGCCGGACACAGGATCGGCGGTGGTCGGCGTTCCCGGACGAACATGGTGAGGCGCTCGCCGAGGTCCGTCGCCAGTTGGAGGACCGCGGCCCGCTGGGCAGTCGAGATTTTGTCGGCGAGCGTGCGGCTCCCGGGAACACCTTCCGGTCCAACAAGGAGAGCGCACGAGCCCTCTACTACCTATGGATCACCGGTGAAGTGATGACGCACAGCAGACGGGGGTTCGAGCGGATCTACGACTTCCGCGACAACATCGCGCCATCCGCCTACCGGGGTGTGGCGCCGGCCGAGGAAGCGGACGACTACTTCGCTCGCAAATCGATTGGTTTCCTCGGGCTCGCCACGGCGCGCCTGTGGTACGGCACCTTCTGCGACTTCAGTCGCCGCGCTCGCGACCGGGCCGAGGCCGTCCAGCGTCTGACGACCCTGCTGGATACCGGCGTCCTCACACCAGTCTCCGTCGAGGGGTGGCGGGAACCGTGCTACTGCCTAACGGAGATGGCGCACATGCTGGAGGCGATCGAAGCGGGCGACGTGCCGGCTGCCTGGCACCCTATGGGTCCCACGAGCGAGGCCGAGATGACGTTTCTGGCCCCGCTCGACATCGTGAGCGCCCGTGGCAGGGCGGCCAAGCTCTTCGATTTTGACTACACGTGGGAGGTCTACAAGCCCGCGGATCGACGTCGATTCGGTTACTACACGATGCCCGTCCTGCACGGTGACCGGCTCGTCGCGCGCATCGATCCCAAACTGGACCGCAGATCCAGCACCTTGATCATCGACGGGGTATGGCTCGAAGAACCCTCCTCAGCGGCCGACGCCGGTTTCATGGACGCGCTCGCCGCCGGAATCGTACGGCTGCAGCGGTTCATCGGGGCGAAGGGAACGGAGCTGGCCGGCCCTGGCCCGGCGACGCTGGCTTCCCATCTGCACGCGCTCTCGGATTCGCCGTCGGCGCGTGACGCTCAATGACCACTCTGAGCGACGTCCCAGACACCCGCCTACGCCCTCGTTTCGGTGTGCTGGTCATTGGGCAAACGGTCTCCTCTTTCGGTGATGCGTTCGCAACCGTCGCCATGCCCCTCCTCGTGCTTCGGCTCACCCGCTCAGTCAGCGACATGGGCATCGTCGCCGGGCTTTCAAGCGCCAGCCAACTCATCGGGGGGCTCATTTCAGGGCCCGTGGTGGACCGCGTCGATCGGCGATTTCTCCTCCTCGCGTGCGACGGTGCCCAGGCGCTCTTGGTCGGCTCGATACCGTTCGTCTGGCTCGTCGTCACACCCGGTGACCTGTCCCGGATCGGGATTCTCCTCATCTACCTCGTCGTCATCGTGAGCTCCATCCTGATCACGGTGTACCAGGTCGCGTTCAGGTCATCGCTGCCACAGATCGTGGGACGTGCGTCGCTCGTCCAGGCCAACGCCACGCTCACCATGGCGACGCAGGTCGCCTACGGCATTGGTCCCGCGATCGCCGGCCTCACAGTGGCCGCCATCGGCGAGACACAGGCTCTTGGGCTGAACGCCGCCACCTTCGTTGTCGCGGCCGCCTCCTGGTATCTGGTGAAGTGGCGGAAGGCGAACGCCATACCGGAGAACGAAGCACTGGCCGTACCGCTGAGCGGTCGCCTCGCCGGTGTGCGTTTCCTCTGGCGTGACCTGGTGCTGCGCAGCCTCACCGTCCTGGACACAGTGGCCGGGCTCATCGGAGCGGGGGCCATGACGCTGTTCATCTACTACGTCCGGGTGGATCTCAGTGGGGGAAGCACGGCTGTAGGTATTCTCCTGAGCATCGGCAGCGTCGGTGCGGTGGGGGCGGCCCTGGTCGCCAGACCGTTGCGGGAACGCTGCGGATTCGGCCCTGCCTGGCTAATCGGCCTGGGATGTCAGGGGACGGCGCTCATCCTTGTTCCGCTCGCGGATTCCGTGGTGCTGGTCGCTGTCCTGGTCGCCCTGTTCGGCTTCGGCCAGACGCTGTCACTGATTCTCAGCCTCTCCTACCGGCAGGTACGGACACCCGACTCCCATCTGGGACGCGTCACCGCAGCGTCGACCACACTGCTACTCGCGGCGGCGACGGTAGGAAGTGTCACCAGCACCGCGATCGCCAGTCACGTGCCCACGCAGGACGTCTTCGTCGCCCTCGGACTCCTGGGCCTTGCGGCGACCTGTGCGGGGTGTGCCACCCCACTCCGGCGCCATGATGCGCGAACAACATGACGCGGGCGGCGCCGCCGCTGCCCCATCGTGCCAGTGCCGGCTGACGCGCGTTCATCTCCGTTGCCTCTTCGCCAGAAGAGGCAATGACCAGCCATACCGGAAGTACGAGCTCTCCAGAGGAAGACGAGAATAATGACGGACCCCCAGGCCGACGCAGTCACCCATACGGTTGTCGTCAACGCCGAAGAGCAGTACTCAACCTGGCCGGAGGGCCGCGCTCTGCCCTCCGGGTGGCGCAGTACAGGGATCACCGGCAGTAAATCCGACTGTCTCCAGCGCATAGCACTGATGTGGACGGATATGCGGCCACTGAGTCTGCGGCGCCGGATGGACGGCTAGGAGAGTTCAGGCCGTGCCACGGCCGGCGCCCCTAATCCCGCCCGCGCGGGGAACGCGATCACCCGGGCACGGTACAGACGCGATGGCCTTGACGGGTTGGACGGATCGAAGACCGGATTTCTCCCGCCCCTCTCCTGATCCCGTCAACCGGCTGCAATTCATGGAGATCACATGCTTACCAGAATCACCAGAGTCGTCCAACCGGTTGTCGCGGCAGCTGTGTCGCTATTGGTACTCGGCCTTCTGGCAACGGGATTCGGCACCGTTCCGGCATTGGGGAAGGTGCTCGATCCGGGAGCTGGGGTCTGGAACGCGGCCGCCGCAGGAGAGCTGCCGCGCTCGCAAACTACCCAGCTGGACGGCCTCGGTGAACCGGTGCGGGTGTCCTTCGACGCCAACGGCGTGCCGGACATACAGGCATCGTCGGACGAGGACATGTTCCTGGCCCAAGGCTACGTTCAGGCGACCTTCAGGACTTCGCAGTTGGATCTCGAACGCCGGTTGGCCACCGGTCAACTCGCGGCCCTAGTAGGGCCGGGCGGGGTCGCGTCCGACAAGTTCGAACTCCAGACCGGCCTGCTGCGCACCGCTCAGGCCGAATGGGCGGACACCCCCGCCGGGAGCCCGGCCGCCAAGGCGTTGACCGCATACGCCGAGGGAGTGAACCTCCGGTTCGCCGAGCTGCGTCGGAACAAGCAGTGGCCCGCGACGTTCACCCTCGCGGGGGTGTACCCGGCGAACTGGACACCGGCCGACAGTCTAGCGATCCAGGAGCTTCTCACCCAAAACTTGGACTATACGACCGCGCCGTTGGACTACGAGGTACTGAAGGAGGCCCTGGGCAGCCAACTCGCGCAGACGTGGTTCCCAACCATTGCCCCTGACGCTCAGCAGCCGTACGACGCGGGCCCCTACCGGAACATGGGCATCGCCCCGCTGAGCGCTTCCAGCAACGCGAACGCCGCCGTTCCCGGACCTGTTTCCGCCCAAGGCGCCGATCCGACGGCCGAGCGGCCTTCTGCCGACACGTCTCCCACCCCGGACGCGAGCCAAACCACTCCTGATGCAACGGGCACCGGCGGGGCTGCGGCAACGGCCGCCGCCACCGACATCCTCGACCAAGCGCGCGAGCTGCCAGTGACCGAGGCGCATCTTCTGTCCGACAGCAACGCCTGGGTGGCCAACGGGCCGACGGTCGCCTCGGGCAAGGCCATGCTTGCCGGCGATCCGCACCTGCAGCTCAGTCTGCCCTCCTATTGGTACCAGATGGCGCTGGCCTCGCCGCAGACCTCCGTCGCCGGAGCCAGCCTCGTAGGCCTGCCGGGAATCCTGATCGGCCGGAACGCTCACATCTCCTGGTCGCTGACCGATGTACAGAATCAGTCCACAATCTTCTACGACGAGGAGACCAGCTCCCAGCACCCCGGCCAGTACTACTGGAAAGGGACCTGGCGCACTATGCGTCAGGTCAAGTACACCATTCCCGTCCGCGGTGGAGCTTCTGTACCTTTCACTGTCGACCTCACCGTACACGGCCCCGTGATGACCAAGGTAGGCCAAACCACGTCTGTCGACTGGATGGGCAATGTGCCCTCCCCGGACATGTCGGTCCTTCTTTCGATCGATAAAGCCGTAAACTTCGGTCAGTTCCGTGCCGCGCTGGCCGACTGGCATGCCCCGACTCTCAACTTCGCCTACGCCGACGACGCCGGAAACATCGGGATGATCTCCGCCGGATACTTTCCGCTCACCAAAGCCAGCGAACCCTGGGAGCCGGTGTCAGGAACGGGGGCAGACGACATCATCGGGGTTATTCCATACGCTGCCGTACCCCAAAGCTACAACCCCCCGGGTCACGTCATCGCGAGTGCCAACCAACGCCCCGTCACTGCTGATTACCCCTATTACATCGGCACGTCCATGAACGCTTTTGACAATGGCTATCGGGCCGACACGATCTATCAGTACCTGAACAGCCATGGCGGCATGACCGCCGCCGACTTCTCGGCGCTGCAGAATGATGTGACGGACCATCTGGCCCGACTTATCGTCCCGCGCCTGAAGGCGGCGTTGTCGGGCGCGCCGCTCTCCGAGCGCGAGCGGCGGGCGCTTGATCAGCTTGATCAATGGAACGACCAGATGACTGCCTCCTTCACCGGTGCGACCATCTGGTTGACCTTCTGGAACACTTACCTGTCTACGGTCTTCCAGCCCTGGTGGGACGCGAAGCACGTCCCGGTCAAAGAGGACAGCCAGGTGCTGAAGGTCTCCAGTGCGATGGCGCCCCTGGACGAGGACCTGGAGGCCTGGACACTTCACAATCCCGGGAACGCGGCCTTCACCCCGCCCGGCGCTTCGCGAGGCAGCGCGACGAGCGCGATGCGGGCCGCGTTCAGCGATGCCATCTCGAAACTCTCCACCCAACTCGGCGACGACCCCGCCACATGGTCCTACGGGAAGCTGCACAGCCGGTCGGTTCCCTCCCTCACCGGCGCGACAGGCATCGGCTACGGACCCGCGCCGGCCGGCGGCGACTCCTGGACCGTCGATGCCGCCGATGGCGGTATGGACTCCTCCTTCGGGCCCAGCTGGCGCATGGTGGTCGACTGGACGGCCGCACGGACTGCCACCGCACAAGCCGTCTACCCGGGCGGACAGAGCGAGAACCCGTCATCTCCCTGGTACGACGACCTGATCCCGTACTGGTGGGACGGGCGCCTGCTCCCCATGCGCATGCCGGCCGCCCAGACAGATTCCACGATCGTGTGGACGATCCGGCCAGGAAGGTGAGACTTACCATGTCAATGATCAAGCGGACAAGGACCTTTGAGAGCCCGGACGGCAGCCCGGTGAGCGGCACGACGACCGTCTCGGCCGTTCGGCGACCCGCGGTCGTCGCCGTCGCGCTCCTCTGTGGTGCCGCCCTAATAGGCATCGGATCGCGGTGGGGGCTGTGGTATCTCCCCTTCGTCGGGGGGCTTGCGGCCGGGGTGCTGACGCGCGTCAAGCGGATGCGCACCCGCGCGGCCGTGTGGAGTGGGGGGGCAGTTGCGATCGGCGGTTGGGGCGCTCCTTTGCTCTGGCGTGCGGCCACCGGCGAGCCGGTAGGCAGCACCGCCCGCAGCGTGGCCGCGTTGGCAGGAGTGCCGCCGCTGGCCGTAGTGATCATTACGGCCACTCTGCTCATCGCTCTGCTGCAGGCGTTCCTGGGCATCTGGCTGGGCCGGTCGGCTGTGCGAGCTCTGGTCACCAACCCGGTGTGACGCATCGCCGGGCCACCGACTACCGCCGGCGAGGTGCAATATGCATGCCAACGGGCCCGATCGTTTTGCGGATTACAGTTCGCTGTCAGAGCTTCTACACTCCATCGCCCAGGGTTCGCCCAATGCCGTCGCAGTTGTGGACGGGCCCCGTCAAGGTAAGCATTCAGACCCCCTGCCGAGCCGAGGTCGAAGTCCTTGGCGATCTGACCGACCGAGCGGTCACCGCGCCGCACCGCTCCAGGATCTCAACCTTGAACTCCGGCGTGAACGAGCGGCGAGGGCATGGCTTCTTCTTCGCATGCTCTCCATGATGGACATCCTCCCGAGGCGAACCCCCTGATCTCGGATGTCCGTCAAAGCGGATCAAGCCCAGTTTCTCGGGCTGGGAGGTCAGCCCAGATCGGGCCAGCTCAGGAGGTTCTCCAGGGCGGCGCGGTCGCCCTGGCTTTGCAGGCATTCCAGGGTGAGTCGGCCATGCAGGGTGAGCAGCAGGTTGCTCGCCGATCCGTGCAGGTCTGCGACCATCTCGGGCTGGCCGTCGAGAACGTGTGATCCCGGCGCCCTCAGGTCGAGCAGCCACGACTCGCCCTCGGCGGCGTGGAGGCCGATCCGGGCCGGCTCGTACGGCCAGGGGCCGGCGGTGCCGTAGCTGATGCCGATGAACTCGGCGATGCCGTCGAGTGCGACAGTCGCCGGGACGGGCTGGGGAGTTCCGGCGGCCAGTTGGGCGTCGAAGGCGTGGACAGCGGCCTCCTGGACCTGATGGCGCGCAACGGCACCGCTCGTCATCGGCACATCGGAGTCGCCCCACCAGGTCCAGCAACCCATCGCGGGACCTGCGGCTCGCAGGGCGGCAGTCAACTCCTGGGTGGCTGTGGCCGATCGGGTCAGTAGATCGGCTGACAGTGTGTCATCGGCCGGTGCGAAGGTCGGGGGGCGCTCGCTCGGGCCGGCCGCAACCACCGCCGCCCAGAACCGGTGCACCTCGGTAAGGTGCTCGACGAGGTCGCGGAGCGACCAGTCGGGGCAGCTGGGGACGCGGACATCCAGATCAGGGGAGCCCGCGACGCTTTCGTGCAGGGCAGCGGAGCGGTCCTCGACTAGGGCCAGCAGGTCCTCAAAGGCCGGTGTCTCGGGCATCCCAACTTCATATCACCCGGCACTTACGGCTGCCATCCGGGTTCCACCGGCCCGTCAGTTACTCCAGCAACGGTTTGCGGTCATGCTGTTGGGAGCCGGTGCGGGAACGCGTACGGCCTCCGCTGATCATCAGTGTGTGAAGACTGCAGATCATGCCGTAGCGGCAGGTCACAGCGTAGACCCAGCTCCTCGGTGACGGCGGTCACGAGAGACTGCCCGCAGACGGCCAGATGATGGCCCGCTGACGGACAGCAGAATTGCCCGGTGGCGGCCATGGGTCTGCCCGACACAAACTGATCGTTTCCGTCCGTTTTTGCCGAGAACAGGTCCTTCCCGTTTGGCTGGTCAGTGCCAGCTGACACCAGCTTCTCGGGAAGGGTACGCGTGAAGAGTGCCGCGGAGATCATAAACATCCTGGAGGCGTACGACCTGACGGGGTCGTTCCGGGACGCGGGCGAACTCGCCAAATGCTCGCATCACACGGTAGCCCGTTACGTACGGGCCAGAGACGAGGGCCGCCTGGCCCCCGCGGCCGCGGTTCCGCGGGACAGCATGATCGACGGCTACCTGGAGAAGATCGAGGAGCTCGTCGATAACAGCAAGGGCAAGATACGGGCCGACGTCGCGCACGACAAGATCACCGCGATGGGGTTCACGGGGTCGGAGCGGACGACGCGGCGGGCGGTCGCGAACGCGAAGGCGGCTTGGCGCTCGGGACGGCGCAGGGTGCACCGGCCGTGGATCGCCGAGCCGGGCATGTGGGCGCAGTACGACTTCGGCGACGGGCCGGTGATCGCCGGGGCGCCCACGGTGCTGTTCTGCCTGTGGCTGGCCTGGTGCCGGTTCCGCGTCGTGATCCCGCTGCTAGACCAGACCCAGCCGTCGGTCTGGGCGGCGTGCGACGCGGCCTTCCGGCAGCTCGGCGGGATCCCCACGTACCTGCTGACCGGTAACGAGAAGACCGTCACGGTCGAGCACGTGGCCGGGATCCCGGTCCGCAATCCCGGGGCGGTGGAGTTCGGCCGGCACTACGGCCTGACGGTGGCCACATGCGTGCCGTATGACCCGGCGTCCAAGGGCGGGTCGGACTCCACAGTCAAGCTCGCGAAGGCCGACCTGGTGCCGACGGACGCGAACCTGCTGGGCGAGTACGGCAGTTTCGCGGAGCTCGAGGCGGCGTGCGCCGCGTTCTGCGTCATGGTCAACGCCCGGGAGCACCGGATCACCCGCCGGGCCCCGGCGGAGATGCTGGCCGAGGAGCGGGCACGGCTGCACCCGGTGCCCGCGGCCCCGTTCACCGCGGCCCTGGGGGTGACCCGGCGGACGGACATGATGTCGCTGGTCACGCCCGAGGGCGGCCAGAACTCGGTCCCGCACGAACTTGCCGGGCACGTCGCCCACGTCCGCCAGCACGGGGAGCACGTCGGCCCGGACGGGGCCGCCGAGGTCGCCCGGCACCGGGAGACGACGCCGGGCAGCCCGCGGGTGGAGGACGCGCCCGGACTCGAGGTCCTGACAGCGCGTCAACTGGAGGTGCTCCATCTCGTAGCTCGTGGTTTCAGCAACCGCAGAATCGGCCATGAACTGCATATTTCGGCCAGCACCGTCAGTATCCATGTCTCCCATATCCTGGCAAAACTCAAGGCGACAAACAGGACGGAAGTGGCAGGGAGGCTACGCTATCTGGTTTCGGATTTACCTAGTGTCAGCGGTTGAGCGGCGGCGGGACCCATCTCGCTATGCCAAAACATTTCCGAGAGGGCGTGAGCCATTTTCGTGCGCCCAGTGGAATGAGTGACAAAATGGCTGCATGCAGTTCGCTGACTGGGCCTGAGCTTGGTTGAGGTCCGCGAAGCTGCCTAAAAATCCTGATCCACAGGTCTTGACAAGAAGTCAGAGCCCCCGAGAGCGCTACCCGGATGGTCGTAATCCCCGCCCAGTATGGCCCGTGATGCCGCCGTGGTGGCGCGACGGCAGCCAGCCGGGGAATTCCGGGCACTCCCGGGTGTCCGGCCCGCGTGCGGCCCGTCCGCGCCGCCGGTCGTGCGGACGGCACGCCGTAAACGGGATACCGACGACGAGGAGACGATGATAACGAGTGGGAATCTTGAAATGCTAGGTCAAGCCAAAAGCCGGGCGGACGGTCAGTGCGACCGCTCCCACCGCCCCGTCCGTGACCTTTTCCGCCCCGTCCGTGGCCCGCACGGCCTCGTAATCCGGCGTCCACGGACGCATAGCGGACGGCGGCAGCCCGAAATTTTGCCTCCGAGCGCCTACGCGCTAGTCAGCGGTATGAGCCTCGGCCACGAGGGATGATCTGTAAAACCGTCGCGCGCGACGGAACCATCCTTATGGGCCTGGCTCGGCCGCAGCACCCAGAGCAGCGGAAGGCGCACCGAAGGCGGTTCTAGTGGCCAGGCCCTCTATCGGCAGGTCGCCGGCAGTGACTGGGGCCGCTGGCTGCGCAGTTGTCAGGGGCCCAGGCTGCGGCCGCCGTCAACGAGGACGCGCTGGCCGGTGATGAAGCCGGCGCCATCGGAGGCGAGGAAGCTGACGGCGTGCGCGATGTCGGCGGGGGTGCCCATCCGCCTTGCGGGCACGGTGGCGAGGTAGGCATTCCTCGCGGTGCCGCGCGGACGCGGGAACCGGTACCCTGGGCTGCGATTCCGCGTGCCGGCCTCGCAGCCGGCGCCGGGGGCGCATAGCTCAGCGGTAGAGCACTCGCCTTACAAGCGAGGGGTCACTGGTTCGAACCCAGTTGCGCCCACCAGGTAGAACGTAAATGTGACCTCCAGGCAAGGATCGCTTGGGAGCCAAACTGGGAGCCAAGGGCCACAAGCAGACCAGCACCACAGAATTGGTCTACCGTGAACTGCGTCCAGTTATCGTATCTGGCGCTGAGCTGATGGATAAAGTATTTCTTGTTTAGAGAGATCAGGTGAACGGCAACTTAAGTCACGATGTTCTAGAAAGCACTGAATGCTTTCCATGATGCTTACTCATAGCAGATTTTTGGAGCTAGTTTTTTATGGGCTCCAGCACCTCGCCGATATAATCAAGCGTTTCGTTTATCTGTGGCAAATATCCAGCCGGCACGAAGCGGAACGCGCGCTCTTTGAGTTCCCGGACCATGACTACATGTACATCGAGTCGCCCGGCGGAACCCAGCACGCCTGGAATCCGTTCCGCGCGTCCTGGGAGTGGTTCTGACGGGCGCGCCCGGTAGGGCCGGCCGTCGAGTTAAGGCAGAGCGCATGATGATCATCCTCGCGCTCGCCGCAGTGACTAAGCGTGATTGTCTCAACATTTGTCTCGTCTCACGTCTCCCGCGCGTCTGCACGTAATAGCACGGCCCGCCGCATGAGACATAGGCGTAGACAAGCACGCCCCGTGACCAACAGGTGTGAGGCAAGCCCACGGAGAGCCAAACGATGATCACGCTTGCTGCCGGACCTGACGTTATCGGCGTGCACGCGCCTACCGGTTACCAAGGGAATCGATAGCGGCGGCGACCTGGCGTGGTGAGGCGATCATCGTCAGGTGGCGGCCGGGTACGTAAACCGGCGGCGGGGCGCCGATTCTCCGTGCCGTCAACGCCGCGTCGGAGTGTGACATCTCCGGGTCGTCGGTTCCCACGACCACTAGCTTTGGCAAGTCAGCCGTTTTCAGCGCGGTGAACTGCGCGGAAGTCATGGCGGTGATGCCATAGCGCATCGAGTACGTGATCTCCGCCTGGAACCCGGGCTGCTCCAGCGGCCACCGCCAGATGTTGACGCCCGCTTTGCTCAATTGCGGGCATGTGGGCCCGCACATGGCGTTGTAAATGTCCTTGATCAGCCAACCTTGGCTGAGCGCCAGCCGCAGAACCGACGTCTTGTACGGGTTGGTGAACAGCGTGGCGGCGATCGCGCCCACAGACGAAGGGGCGCCAAGCGGGGTCGCATCACCGTCGAGAAAAATGACGCCCTTTATGCTCCCGGGGTCTTCCAGCGCGGTGATGCCGACGTCCGCAGCGCCGGCAGAATGGCCGACGAGGATGGGGGCGTCCGGCCCAGTGAGCTTCTCCGTCTTGACGAACGCGGAGAGCTGCCCGGCGAGATGGCCAGCGCTGAATTGCGGATTCGGCGCGCTGTAGCCGGTACCGGACAGGTCGATCGCGAACACGCGGTGGTTCTTGGCCAGCATCGGTCCGAGTGCTGCGAAGGTATCCGCGGTTTCGAACGCGCCGGGTATCAGTACGACCGGTGTCCCGTGCGTGCCCCACTCGAGGTACCGCGTGTCCCACCCGCCGCCATTCGCGAACAACAGGTGCGCCGGTCGTGGCGCAGGTCCGTCGGTCACCAGGTTGTAGCCGAAGCTCGCCACGGTGACCGCGACCACCAGCGCCACGATGGCTATCCCGGCCACCTTTGCGATGCGCTTCAAGATCCGCGGAAACCTCCGGGGAGGGCTGAGCCCGGCCGACGGCACCTCGGTGGTAGTCACAGGAGCCATTTTCCGGGGTCGACGCTGAGATTCCCCTGAGACCGAGATGGGCAGCCGTGAGGCGACAGCATGCGACGCAGACAGACGCACCGACGGTGCTTTGCAAGCGAGGAGTCACAGGTTCGAACCCTGTTGCGCCCCCTATCTTCGAGTCCGTGTTCAGCCGTTGTGCTGAGCTAGTCGTCAGCCATGGCGGTCACCACCGAAGTGCGGGCCGCGCGGCGGGCGGGCATGACCGCGGCGAGCAGGCCGGCGCTGGCGCTGATCAGCGCGCAGAGCGCGAGTTGCCGGTACGGGACCGACAGCGCGATCCGGCCGCTCGAGTAGGAGCTGAGCGTGTGCACCATGGCCACGCCGAAGGCTGAGCCGAGACCGAGGCCGAGCACCGCGGCCAGGACGGCCATGAGCACGGCCTCGCACAGCAGCATCCGCCGTAGCTGCCCGCGGGTCAGGCCGAGCGCGCGCAGCAGCGCCGACTCCCTGGTCCGCTCGATCACCGACAGGGTGAGCGTGCTGGATATGCCGAGCAGCGCGATCAGGATGGCCAGGCCGAGCAGCGCGGCGAACATCTCCAGGATCGTATTGACGCTGTGGTTCAGCTGAGCTTTGTAGTCGGCCGCCGTTTGCACCTCGAGTAGTGCATCGGAGGCAATCGCGCTCGCCACGACCGCACGGGAGGCAGCGGTGCTGACCCCGGACGCCGCGTCGACCACCACCATGTCCGGGCCGGCCGGCCGGTAGCCACGCAGGTAGTCAGCGGCGGAGATGAGCACGGCGGGCAGCGGAGACTTGTACGTCCCGGAGTTGTACACCGCCACCACGCGCAGCCGCTCCGGCCCGGCGTCCGGCGTGCGCACTACGATCGTGCCCCCCAGGGACGTGTGCAGCGGGGCCGATGCGCTGATGTCCACGGCGGCGGTGCCCGGGCCGACCGCGGCCAGGATGCCGGAGACCATCGCGGGCCTGACGGCGGTGCCGAGCGCGTTGTGCGAGTACGCGCCGAGCGGCACCGTCTCCCGGCCCACGGTGGCCGTGTGCTGATAAACCGCGGCGACCAGGGCGAGCTGCGATGAATGCCCGAGCGTGCTCACGATCCGCGGCGGGACCGGCTGGCCGTGCTCGGCGTTCTGCACCATGTAGTCGAAGGGGAAATGGCCGTCGATGGCGGCGTCGGAGGATTTTTGCACCGAGGAGACAATGACGGAGAACAGGGTTACCAGCGTGAGGCCGACGGTCAGTGCGGCCGTGGTGGTGGCTACCCGGTGCGGGTTGCGCCGCGCGTTGGCCGTAGCCAGCCGTGCGGTTACCCTGGTCAGCCGCGCGGGCAGCCAGCCGAGAAACTCGATGATGGGCGGCGCGATGAGCGGGCCGATGGCGATCAGGGCTACGAAGCACAGGCAGCCGCCCGCCGCCAGCCCGACCAGCCCGGTGACCGAGCCCCAGTTCATGCCGGCGTAAGCCAGGCCACCCCCGATCGCACACGAACCGATCGCCACCGCCACCCGGCGCCAGCCGATCCGCGCGGTCACCGCAGGCTCGACCGCTACCGCCAGCGCCGCCAGCGGGGCGACCTGGGTCGCGGCTCTGGCCGGTAGCACCGACGCCGACACCGTGACCAGCAGCCCGGTGACGAGCGCAATGATGACCGCTGATGGGCTGAGCACGAGGGGCGGATGGGTGCTTATGACCTGCAGCAGCCCCCAGCTCACCCCAATCCCGGCCAGCACCCCGGCTACCGATGCGGTCAGGCCGGTGATGACAGCTTCCGCCAGCATGCTGGCGAACACCTGTCTCCTGCTGGCACCAACGCAGCGCTGTAGGGCGAGCTCGCGGGACCGCTGGGCGATCAGGATATTGAAGGTGTTGTAGACGACGATGCAGGCGACCACCAGGGAGATCAGCGCGAAGATGAGAAGCCCGGTAGTGAGCACCTTGCTGACATGCGCGGTGCTGTTGGCCTCATCGGTGGCCAGCTCGGTGCCGGTGATCACCTGGTAGCCCTTTCCGGAGAGCTGCGCGCTGACCCGGGCGGCCAGAGCGGACTGGGACACGCCGGGGATGGCCCGGGCCACGATGAGGTTGTAGTCATGCTCGCCGGTGACGGCCATCGCCGAGGCGGTCTGGAACGCGGTCACGCTGGCGTTGCCGAAGTTGCTGCTCACCCCGAGGTTGATTGTCCCGGCTAGATAGAAGGTCCTGGTGCGGCCGGCGGAGTCGACTACGTGTACGGCCTGGCCGAGGCGGAAATGCTCGTCAACGGCCGTCGATTCATCAACATCGACCTGGTCCGGCTGGCCGGGCAGATGGCCGGACACCAGCGTGAAGGGGTTGAGCGCGGTCACGTTGAGGCCGAAGCCCGCGCCGAGCAGCTTGCCGTTGCTGCCCAGCAACGACGCCGAGCCGCCAAGCCGGCCGTCGGCGGCCGCGACCCCGGGCACCGCGCGCACCGCGGCGAGTGTCGCTGGGGGCAACTGCTGGCCGCCGATCTGGCCGGGAGGATCACCCGATTTCTGCGCCGCCACGGCGACGCTGACATTCCGTGCCCCGGCGGAGAAGCTGCCGGAATACGACTGGTTGATCGAGGCGCTCATCATCAGCGTGCCGGCCACGAAGGCCACCCCCAGCACAATGGCCAGTGCGGACAGCGCGAGGCGGGCTTTGCGGTAACGCAGGCCGAGCAGGGTTATCCGCAGCATTTAGGCCTGCCCCAGGTGGTCCAGGACAGACTGCGGCGTCGGCGAGTTCAGTTCGCTGTGCAGGCGCCCATCGGCCAGGAAGATCACCCGACCGGCGTAGCTCGCGGCCACGGGGTCGTGCGTCACCATGATCACCGTCTGGCCGAGCTCGCGCACCGACGTGCGCAGGAAGTCCAGCACCTCGCCACCGCTGCGCGAGTCCAGGTTCCCGGTCGGCTCGTCCGCGAACACCACATCTGGCCTGCTGATCAGCGCGCGTGCGCAGGCAACCCGCTGCTGCTGACCGCCGGACAGCTGAGACGGGCGATGCTGCAGCCGGCCGGTGAGGCCCAGTGCGCCGGTGACCGTATCCCACCAGTCCTGGTCCGGTTTCGTGCCCGCCAGATCAAGGGGAAGCCGGATGTTCTGCGCCGCGGTGAGAGTGGGCAGCAAATTGAACGACTGGAAGACGAATCCGACCCGTTGCCGTCTGAGCAGGGTCAGCCGCTTGTCGGACAGGCCGGACAGCTCAGTGCCGTCGATCCGTACCGAGCCGGCGGTCGCCGTGTCCAGGCCGGCCAGGCAGTGCATCAGGGTCGACTTCCCGGAACCGGACGGCCCCATGATCGCTGTGAACTGCGCCTTGGCGAACGTGGCGGTGACGCCGTCCAATGCCCGTACGGCGGTATCACCTGAGCCGTACACCTTGACGAGGTCGACGGTCGCGACGGCGCCGAGAAGCTGAGTAGTTGTCGTCATACGAGGGACGCTAGGGATGCCGGGCCGGTTGCCGCGTCCTCCTGAGAGCGGGTATTTGGTTCCCCCTCAGGGCTGACGAGGCTTGACCAGACCGCTCTCGTAGGCGAGCACGACGGCCTGGACCCGGTCGCGCAGGCCGAGCTTGCTGAGGATCCGGCCGACGTGGGTCTTGATCGTGGCTTCGGCCAGGAACAGCCGTCCGGCGATCTCCGTGTTGGACAGCCCGGCGGCCACGTGGACCAGGACTTCGCGTTCACGATCGGTGAGTTCCGCGAGATCGGGCGGCGCTTCGGCACCCGGGGCGGGCAGCAGCGGCGCGAACCGGTCGATCAGGCGCTTCGTGGTTGACGGGGCGACGACGGCGTCGCCGGAATGCACGGAGCGGATGGCGAATAGCAGCTCATGCGACGGAACATCCTTCAGCAGGAAACCGCTGGCCCCGGCCTTGAGGGCCGCGAATGCGTACTCGTCGAGGTCGAACGTGGTCAGCATCAGCACCCGGGGCCGGTCCCCGGCCGCCGCGCAGATCTGCCGGGTCGCCTGGACACCGTCCAGGCGCGGCATGCGGACGTCCATCACCATCACGTCCGGCCGCGGCGTGCCGGTGGCCAGCGCGACGGCCGCGAACCCGTCGGCGGCCTCGCCGAGAACTATCATGTCCGGCTGTGCCTCCAGCACCATCCGAAACCCCGTCCGCACCAGTTCCTGGTCATCGACCAGCGCCACCTTGATCAACGGGCGCTCCGGGTCAGCTGGGCCGCCATCAAAGGCAGCGTCGCCGTCACCTGATACCCTCCGCCAGGTCGCGGGCCCGCCGTGACCGCTCCGCCGTACAACTCGACCCGTTCCCGCATGCCGTGCAGTCCGTGCCCGGCACTGTCTGCTCCGCCGTGGCCGGCGCTGGCCTTGCGCTCTGCGGACAGCGGGGCTGCTGCGCCACGGCCATCGTCGGTGACGTCGACGGTGATGGCGTCCGCTGTGTACCGGATGGTGACCGCAGCGGTGACCCCGGCGCCGCCGTGCCTGCGGACGTTGGTGAGGGCCTCCTGCACGACCCGGTAGACGGCCAGATCGGCGCCGTTGACGCTGCGGGCAGCGGGTGTGACTTCCTGGCTGAACGACACCGGCACGCCGGCCGCCCTGGTCTGCTCCAGTAGCGCGCTGAGCTGGCTCGTTCCCGGCACTGGCGCGAGCTCAGGCCCGGCGGCTGGTGATCTGAGCATGCCGAGCAGGCGGCGCATCTCGGCTAGTGCCTGCCGTCCGGTCCCGCTGATCGCGCCGAGTGCCTCCCGCGTCTTGTCGGGGGAGGTCTCCAGTGCGAACGCTGCACCGTTCGCCTGCACCACCATCACGCTGACGTGGTGGGCGACGATGTCGTGCAATTCGCGGGCGATCCTGGCCCGTTCGGCTGCTGCCGCGACCTGGGCCAGCGCGTCCCGCTCACGTTCCAGCCGTTGGGCCTTTTCCTCAAGCGCCGCATAGTAGCCGCGCCGCCAGCGCACGGAGTCGGCCACGAGCCAGGTGAGCAGCGCTGGCGTGCTGACCAGTGCCATAGCCAGCAGCACCTGCCAAATCGTGCCGTCTCCGGCCACTCGCCAGCGGACGGTGGCCACCGTCGCGCCCAGCACGCAGATGGCCAGGCCCGGGGCCGAGCTCCGCCGGGGCCGGCTCACCGCCAGGGAGTAGAGGAGAACCAGGACGGACACGTCCGCGGTGGTCGGGAACCTGAACACCGCTACCTGCACCGCGCCGACCGCGATGGCGGCAGCAAATGCCGCCACGGGGTACTGGCGCCGGAACACAATCGGTATCGTCAGCCCGGCTATGACCAGGATGAGCGCCGGTTGCCGGGTCCAGGTGCCGTACATGCTGAGTCCGAAACCGAGGACCAGCAACGCCAGCGGCCCGTCCACCAGCTTCGGGTGGCGACGCAACCAAGCGTAGAGTCCGTGCACCGGGCCAGGCTATTTTCGCGCTGGCGGCGTTGTCGTCCCCCTGCAGGCTGAATCCCCGATCATCCAGCAGGCTGATCTTCGCCCGCCACCTGAACCGGCCCGGCCAGCACAGTGCTCCGGCGGGGCTCAGGACGGTATGCGGGCATATCTCTGCTGGGAGCCAAAAGTGGGAGCCAACGCAGTTAGACGCTGACAGATACCAGCCGACAGCCACAGACATCTGTGCAGCTAGATTGCCCCGTCAAACGACGGGCGCGGACTACCCCAGACGTACCGACCCCGCCTTACAAGCGAGGGGTCACGGGTTCGAACCCTGTTGCGCCCACCAGCTCCTGTGATATCCAGCCATGCCTGCACCAGCAGTGGGCGTGACGCCGTGCCGCCCGTCGACCGGGCGCAGCCGGTCGGCCAGGGTTAGGTTGGCCGACAGGGCAGGCTCGGTAAAGTCGGGGTGGCCGGCCCGCCAGTCGCCCGCATCCAGGTGGGCCGCCCGTGCCGCGGTGAACGCGCTGCTCGGCCGCCTCCAGCTGGAAGATATCGTGGTTGGACCGCCCGATGGCGGCCAACCTGGCCCGCGGCGGTTTCGCCGTACGCGTCTGGAACCGAGCACGGCCGGACGGCCTGCTGGCCGCGGGACCGGGCATGATCTGGGTGCAGATGGGCACCGTCGGGGCCGAATGGACGGCCCGGCTGGCCAGCATCGCCGGCACACGCGGGGCCGTGTTCGTTGATGCTCCTGTCTCCGGCAGCGAAGGCCCAGCCCGGGCCGGGCAGCTGGTCATCCTGGCCAGCGGACCGCACCAGGTTCTGGAGCTGCTGGCCCCGGTATTCGGCGCGCTCGGGCGCGCCACCGCCTGGCTGGGCCGGCCGGTAACGGCACCCGGGCCAAGCTTGTCCTCAACAACTGGCTCGCTGACCTCACCGAGGCCACCGCCGAAACCCTGTCCTTCGCCCGGCGGCTGGACCTGGACCCGGCCGAAATCGTGGACCTGCTGCAGTCGACTCCGCTCGGGGCACCGTATGCGGTGCAAGAGGCGCGCAGCATGCTGGCTGGGGACTTCAGCCCTGTGTTCGCGCTCAAGCACGCCCTCAAGGACGCCGAACTTGCCGCGCAAGCCGCGCAGGCCACCGGCGCCACGCTCACCCTCACCAGCGCTCTGCTTCCGCGGTGGCGGGACGCTGCCGCCAACGGGGACGCCGATGATGACCTCTCCGCGGTCTACCTCGTGAGCTGACCGGCGCCGCTGCGCGGCGCGTCAGGCCACCATCGCAGCCTTCATTGCCCAACCCGGCTTATTCATCACGCGCCTGCCGGGCCTGTCTCACGGCATCTTGGCAAAGCACCCGAGACCGTTCCACGACCTCGCGGATCACCTCAGGGTCTGTGGCCGCCGCCGCGATGAACTCATCGACCTGGCGCAGACCCGCCCGGGTGAGCAGCGTCTTTTCGTTGGTGATCCACTGGCCGCGCGCCGCCAGCACCGCGTGCGCGGATTGAGACGCTGCCTGGCCGACCAACCCGGCGCACTGGGCCAGCCGCCCGTACGGGGCATAGTTCGCGCGCGCATACTCGAAGGTCCGGGCGGCCCTGTCCCACCACACCTGACACGCCTGCTCACTCAATGCCACCGGATACTCCGGTGTGGGCAGCTGGCCGCGAAGAACCCGCTTGACGGCTAGCTCCGCCAGCACCAGGTAGGACGGGATGCCCGCGAGGTGAAACATCAGCGGCTCGATACGGAACCGGCCCTCGCGGGCGGCGCTGAGTTCGCGGTCGATCGTGTTCAGGTCGCGGTAGTGCACGTCGGACCGCCGCCCATCAATCTCCAGCCAGGCCCCGCCGTTGAAGACACCCTGACTCCAGCCGCCGACTTCGGACACCTCACCGGGCCAGCCGATGTCCCGCAATGTTTGCGGGCTGAAGTGCCCTCTGTAATAGATACTGAAGTCCCAGTCACTGTCCGGCCGATACGTGCCCTCGGCCCGCGACCCTCCGAGGGTGACCGCTTCGACTTCAGGCAGGTTCCCGAGACGGTCAGCCACGTGATTGGGGAAGGCATCGTCATCCACCCGGGGGAAACTAACAGGCACCCCGCCGCCGGGCACCACAATTTCCGTGCGTATTGCGTCCGATCACACGGGCAAGAGGTGGCACGGGTCAAGCTTGGGCCCCACCCGGTCCGACATCGTGGCAGGAGCAGCGGATGGCCCCTCATCCCTCGCTTGTAAGGAGCCGGGCATGCGCCTGTTGAACTGATCAGCCACCCAGCGTCCCGGCGCGGTCAGTGCGATCCACAACGGATTACTCGTAGCGGCAAGAATCACTGATTCCGGGAGGGAGAGCGGCGCCGGAGCTGTTCGGACGGCCCAGCGGGACCGCCGCCATCGCATCGCGTACCGGTTCACCGGTTCCCCGACCAAGACGATCACGGGGGACATGGCCACGATCGCAGGCCACACAGCAATCCTGATGGCCCGGTGACGGGCCAACGTCGGATGCCTCATCCAGCCATTGTAAGAACGAACCCAGTTGCGCCCGCGGATTCAGCCCGGGGTGCGGGCCCGGGGGGTTCACGGGGGTCACGGCCCGGCCGGGGCGCAAGGATAAAAGCATGACTTCGTTCAGCGCATTGAAGCAGGTTGACGCGGGCCCGCTCAGTGTCGGGTATGCGGAAGAGGGGCCGGCGGATGGTCCTGCGGTTCTGCTGCTGCACGGCTGGCCCTACGACATTCACAGCTTCGCTGAGGTGACGCCGATGCTGGCGGCGGCGGGTTTCCGGGTTCTCGTCCCGTTCGTGCGCGGCTACGGGACCACGCGCTTCCGGTCTTCGGACACGGTCCGTAACGGTCAGCAGGCGGCCGTGGCCAGCGACGTCGTCGCGTTCATGGACGCGCTCGGCGTTGACCAGGCCATCCTGGGCGGCTTCGATTGGGGCGCGCGGTCGGCCGACGTCGTCGCGGCGTTGTGGCCGGACCGCTGCCGGGGACTGGTCCCGGTCAGCGGGTACCTGATCGGCAGCCAGGCCGCCAACCAGGCGCCGCTGCCGCCGGAGGCCGAGCTGGCCTGGTGGTACCAGTTTTACTTCGCCACCGGCCGTGGCCAGGCTGGCTATGCGAAGTACCGGCGCGACTTCAGCCGGCTCATCTGGCGGCTCGCGTCCCCGCAGTGGGCCTTCGACGATGCCACCTTCGACCGCAGCGCGGCCGCCTTCGACAACCCCGATCACGTCGGCGGCGGAGTGGGGCACAATCTCCCGCAGGAAGCGCCTCAGGCCTTCGCCCAGGCCATCATCGATGCCGCCCGCTTCTGAGCTGCCTGGTGGCGGAGGAGCGTGAGATCATGACGGAGGTCGAGGCCAGCTGACTCCACGGCGCTGCCGCCGAGAGGGAGGGTTCCTGATGCCCAAGGGGTACGTCATCTTCACCGAGGACATCCACGATCAGGATCAGATCGGCGCCTACGGGCAAAAGGCCCTTCCGACGATCCTGCAAGCGGGAGGCAAGGTCGTCGTGCTGGACGATGACCCCCAGCCGATCGAGGGAAACTGGCACGGTACGCGGACCGTGATCCTCGAGTTCGAATCGGTGGCGGCCGCGCGGAACTGGTACGAGTCGGCTGAGTATCAAGAGCACGCACCCCTGCGCCACGCGGCCGCGGACAACAAGGCGGTGATCGTGGCCGGTTTTGAGATGCCGGCGGGCTGATTACCGCGGGAGCAGGGCCCTGACCTCCTCCGGGTCGGGGCCGCCAGCACCGATGAGGACGACGGCGTCATCGAAGCCGGCTTGCTCGTAGCGCCGGAGCACCTGGCCGGCCGGTTCGAGGTCGTCCCGGCTGTCCAGCGGGATCGCGCACACGATCGCCCGCTGGCCGCCCGCGGCCCGGTAGCGCTCGTGGGCGGCGACGATCTGATCCGGCGTGCGCCGGTAGCCGGAGGCCAGCCAGCCGTCGAAGTCCCGCGCGGCCCGCTCGACGTTGGCGCCCCACGAGCCGAGCAGCAGGGCCGGCGGGCGGCCGGCCACGGCGGCGGGGGCCAGGTTGGCGTGTTCGTCTCGCCCGTTGGCGAGCAGAACCCGGAGCCGGCCGACGTTACGGTGCAGGGTCGGGAAGCGAGTGGTGTAGTCCCGGTCCAGCGTGGCGAAGTCGGTCTCGGTCGATCCGGGGCTGACCCCGAGGGTCAGCCGGTCGCCGCACACCGACATCAGGGAAAGCACTCGATGGGCCAGGTCGGCGGGGTGGTAGAGCGGGACCTGCACGGTGGCGGTGCCCAGTTCGACCCCCTGCGTGGCCGTGGCCGCCGCGGCCAGCGTCACGAACGGGTCCGGAATCAGTGACCCGCGCCCGATGATGTGCGGCGTCCACAGGCTTTCGAAGCCCGCCGTCACCAGGCGGTCAGCCCAGAGGGCGACCGGAAACGGGGGCGCATCGGAAAAATGAACCAGCGTCGCACCCAGGCGCACGTGTTCTCCTAGTCCCGGATCAGCCGGCCGCCCCGGGTCAGGCCGACGGGCTGAAGCGGTCCGACCCGAACCGCTCGTACCAGCACAGGGCGTCGGGGTCGTCGACGGAGGCGACGTTGGCCGCCTTCTCCAGCGGTGTCCCGCGCAGCAGCTTCTTGATCGGGACTTCAAGCTTCTTGCCGCTCAGGGTGTGCGGCACCGCGGGCGCCGCGACGATCTCGTCCGGGACGTGACGGGGGCTCAGCCGGGTGCGCAAGGTGGTGACGATCTGCTGCTTCAGCTCGTCATCCAGCGTGTGCCCGGCGGCCGGGACGACGAACAGGCCCAGCCAGTAGCGGTCATCGGGCAGGTCCACCCCGATCACCAGCGTCTCGGAGATCTCCGGGAGGGACTCGAGCACGTCATAGAAGTCGCTGCTGCCCAGGCGTACGCCCTGCCGGTTGAGGGTCGAGTCCGAGCGGCCGTGCATGGAGATGCTGCCATCGGAGTGCATCGTCACCCAGTCCCCGTGGCGCCACACACCGGGCCAGGTGTCGAAGTAGGACTCGGTGTAGCGCACCGCGTCCGGGTCATTCCACAGCGATACCGGCATCGAGGGCATGGCCTGGGTGACGACCAGGTCCCCGACCGTGCCCACCACTGGGACGCCGTCCTCGTCCCAGGCCGCGCAGTCCACGCCCGCCAGGCGGCCGCCGATGCGGCCCGCTCGCACCGGGGCGTACTCGTTGGAGCCGACGAACGAGCCGCTGATGTCCGTCCCGCCGCTGGTCGAGTCGATCCGCAGGTCCGCGCCGACGTTCTCCATGACCCATCGGTAGCCGTCGGCCGGCAGCGCTGACCCGCTGACCATCAGCTGCCGCAGCCGGCTCAGGTCATGCTCCTGCCGGGGCGAGACACCGGTGCTGGCCGAGGCGGTCACGACGGCGGCGCCCATCAGCATGACGTCGGCCTGGGTTCGGGCCGCGACCTCCCAGACCGCGCCCGCTGGATAGCCCGGGCTTCCTTCGTAAAGAACGATGCTCGCACCCTGGGTGAGCGCGCCCAGCTGCATGTTCCACAGCGCCCAGCCGGTGGACGAATAGGTGAACATGCGTTCGGTGGCCCGCAGTCCGCAGTACAGCCCGGACCACTTCGTGCCCTCCAGCGTGATCCCGCCCTGACTGTGGACCAGGCCCTTGGGCAGCCCGGTCGTGCCCGAGCTGAACAGCACCCACAGCGGGTGAGAGAACTCGACCTGCTCGAAGACGAGCGGCTCGCGGCCGGCCAGCCCAGCGGGGGCCAGCACCGTGTCCCAGCCGGTCGAGCCCTCCGGAGGCGGGCGGTCGCTGAAGGCGTAGGGGACGTGGACAAACCGCCGCAGCGCCGGGAGCTGGCCGCGCAGCTGGGCGACAACGTCGCTGCGGTCGATCACCTTGCCGTTCCAGTGGTAGCCGTCGGCGGCGATCAGCACGGTCGGCTCGAGCTGGGCCAGACGCCCGATGGTGCCGTCGGCGCCGAAGTCGGGGGAGCAGCATGCCCACACCGCCCCGACCGCCGCCGCGGCCAGGCAGCCGATCACCGCGTGCTCGGTGTTGGGCAGGTAAGCCGCGACCCGGTCACCCGGGCGCACACCGGCCCGGCGCAGCCAGCCCGCCGCCGCCGCCACTGATTTGCGCAGGGCCCCGCGGGTGATCTCGCGCGCAGGCTGGCCGCCTTCCTGGACGCACACCAGCGCCGTGGCGTCATCAGCCCCGCGGCGCAGGGCGTGCTGGGCCCAGTTCAGCCGGGCGCCGCTGAACCAGCGGGTGTGCGGCATCGGATCGGCCGTGCGCACCTGGGTCCACGGCGTCGAGAACTCGACCGCGTAGTAGTCGACGATCGAGGTCCAGAACCGGTCCAGGTCCTCCACCGACCAGGCCCACAGGGTGTCGTGGTCAGGGAACGGACGCCCAACCCGGCCTTCCAGCCAGTTCAGGTACTCGCGCAGCGCTGACTTGCTGATGCGGTCGGCGCTCGGGCTCCAGAGCACGCCGGTTGCCATGGGTCGACTGTAAAGCGGCCTGGCCGCCATGTGCACCTGGCCAGGGACAGTTGATCAAGCGTTGAGATACGGGCGGCATAGTTCTGGGCATAGGAGAAGGCAGCCCTGCGATACCCAGGGTCGTCTCGAGGAGGCCGGCCGATGAAGCTCGCTCTGTACCTTCCGAACTTCCGCGACGAAGTGACCGTCAAGGAACTCGAGGACCTCACGGCTCTGGCCGAGGACCTTGATTTCGACTCCGTCTGGACCCTGGACCGGATCATCGTTCCAGAGGCTTCTGATCACGCGGAGCTGCAGTATCCCTTCGGCATGATGACCGACCTGCCGAAGGCCCTGCCGGTCATCGCGCGGGGCAAGTGGTTCCAGGGCATGACGTTGATCCCCTGGCTGGCCGCCAAGACCAGCAAGGTCCGGATCGGGATGAGCATCATCGACACCCCGTACCGGGCGCCGGGCGTGCTCGCGGCCGAGCTGGCCACACAGGACCACCTGTCCAACGGGCGGCTCAACGTCGGGGTCGGCTCCGGCTGGATGCCCGAGGAGTTCGCCGCGGCCAGCGCCGCCGACCTGTTCCCGCGCCGGCACGCCCACGTGCGCGAGACGATCGAGATCATGCAGGGCATCTGGAACAACGACCTGTTCGAGTACCACGGGGAGTTCGCGGACTTCCCGCTCTCCGGCTTCGGCCACAAGCCCCTGCAGCCGGGCGGCCCGCCGATCTACTTCTCCGGGCTGAAAGACCCGAAGCGCTCGGCCAAGCGCATCGCCAAGTACGGCCTGCAGGGCTGGATCGGCATCCAGGACTCCCCGGAGGACATCAAGCGCTGGAAGGGCGAGATGGAGCGCGAGCTCAATGAGCTCGGCCGGACGTTCCCTGACAACTTCGACATGTGCAGCATGATCTGGTTCGTCATCACCGACGAGCCCATGGACCAGACCCCGGCGGGCAAGGCCACCAACCTGCTGGCGGGTAACGCTCAGCAGATCGAGGACATCCTCAAGCGCTACAAGGAGGCCGGCCTGACCATGCCGCTCCTGTGGCCGCCCTTCCGTGACGTTCCGACGTCCAAGACCCTCGATGACCTGAAGCGCCTGACCGAGGAGATCATGCCCAAGGTCAACGCGGCCTGACCACCGTCCGGCCCGGGCGTGCGAGCGCCCGGGCCGCGGGGTGGGTCAGGACGGCTGGGGAACGATCCGGATGTAGGGCTTGGGGGAGTCCCAGCTGCCGAAGATCTCCTTGGCCTGGTCGTTGGAGACCGACCCGGCGATGATGACGTCCTGGCCCTGCTTCCAGTTGACCGGGGTGGCCACCTTGTGCTGGGCGGTGAGCTGCAGGGAGTCGATGACCCGGAGGATCTCGTCGAAGTTGCGGCCGGTCGTCATCGGGTAGAGCATGATCAGCTTGATCTTCTTGTCCGGGCCGATCACGAACACGCCGCGCACGGTCTGGTTGTCGGCCGCGGTCCGGTCGGACGGGTCACCGCTCACGTCGGCGCCGAGCATGCCGTAAGCCTTGGAGACCGAGAAGTCGGCGTCGCCGATCATCGGGTAGTTCGGCGCGGTGCCCTGCGTTTCCTCGATGTCCGCGGCCCAGCTGGCGTGCTTGTCCACCGGGTCGACCGACAGCGCCATCAGCTTCACGCCGCGGGCGTCGAAGTCGGGCTTGATCTTGGCCATGTAGCCCAGTTCGGTCGTGCACACCGGCGTGAAGTCCTTCGGGTGCGAGAAGAGCACCGCCCAGGAATCGCCGATCCAGTCGTGGAAGCTGACCGGCCCGTCCGTGGTCGTGGCCACGAAATCCGGGGCGGTGTCACCGATCGTCAAGCTCATCGTGAGTCTCCGTTCGAGAGATAAGGCCACGGCGGGTGGTGGCGCGGTTGTGTAGCTGACCTGGAATGAAAACCTATCAACGAAGTCGGAAATGCCATGCACAAGGTGCTGATCGCCAATCGGGGCGAGATCGCGGCCAGGATCGCCACCGCCTGCCGGGCCGCCGGGCTGGCCAGTGTGGCGGTGTGCGCGGACCCGGACCGGGACGCCGTGCACGTGCGAGCGGCCGACGAGGCCGTGGCGCTGAACGGCATGACACCCGCAGCAGCTTACGGGGATGCCGTCCAGATGCTGCGGGCGGCCGTGGAGTCCGGCGCGGACGCGGTGCATCCCGCACCGCCGCGGAGATCCAGCCCCGCTACGCCGACGTGATGCTTGAGAGGAGAGTGACTAGCCCGGCGGAGCCCGGCGGTTCCGTGCTGACGGGTTCCTCCACTCCCTCGGCGATGTAGACCGCCTGCGAGAAACTGCTGAGGGCACTGCGGCACCGCGCCATCATCGTGGCGGCGAACTGCCGGTGCTCAGCCGGGAAGAAGTCCCGGGCCTGGATCTTGGCCAGCCAGCGCGTCAGCTTTTCGAGATCCTGCTCGCCCTCTTCCATCTCGGCGAAGGTGTATTTCCGCGCCTTGGTCTCCTTGCCGATCTCGTCGAGCAGAGCATTGCAGCGCTCAGCGAACTCCTCATACTCACGGGCCCGGTCGGCCTGGAATTGTTGCTTGATGCTTTCGTGCACCTCGGGCGGGCAGGTCGGTACGGTCAAAATTAATGCGGTCCCGCCCTGCTCGTTAATGGTCTCCCGCACCTGCTCAAAGAATTGCGCATGGGTGCTTGTAGCGGGCAGCACCCACACGCTATTAACGACCGAAGTGGCGCCGGCCGCGCGCAGCCGGCGCCAGAGCGCCACGCGAATACTCGAGGATGAGCCCGGCAGCCGGGCCAAGAGCAGGAGCCAGCCTGATGAAGCGCCATTTGCGCTCATGAACGTAACACCCGTTCCCACCGCTAAGTTCGCTTTGTATTCCCTGGGCGGCCTGGGCCCGGTGGCCGGCCAGGTCAGTTCCCGGCCGTTCGATCCCGTGGCCTACAGCCGGTACAAGTATGGCTCCATCGGGAGCTGCCCCACACCAGGTCCGCGCGAGCCGCGGCCGACCTGTCCAGCGCGAGCCTGACGGAGGCGACCCAGGCGCTACTGGCCGGGTGACATCCGCAAATTCCCTGGCTGTTATTAGGCTCAGTGAACCTCGCCGATTTGTAACACCCATTGCAAATGGCTCAGTAACGCCTATTACAAATCCCAGGTCACGCCGCCTTTTCGGCTAGGTCTTGACACCCAAAATAGCGGTATTTTACGCTGCCCGGGCAATGCGTTTCCGCAGAAACCAGTTATCGGCACCCGTCCTGCCGGTGCTGGCCGTGCGGTCATCCGTTCCGAGGCTTTCCGCACCCGATCCTTCTCGTCGGACGGAGGAGGTCTGAATGGGTTTTCTGCTCCTAGGTATTGACAGCCTCATCGCGTGTATCGCGGTCGGCCCGATCATTCGCCGGCGATGGTCGGTGCCGATCGCCGTGCTGTTCGGTATCTGCGATGGCGGCGGGTTCCTGCTCGGCACGGCCTTCCACTGGTCGATGCCGGACAGCGTCAGCAACATCACCGAGGTGGTGGTCTTGGGTGTCCTCGGCCTGTACTGGATCGGGATCGCTATCTTCTCCCGGCAGGCGGCCCTGGCCGGCCAGCAGCCGAAGTCGCACTGGGGCGTGTGGATCCTGCCGTTTGCCCTCAGCGTGGACAACATCACCTACGGTCTGGTCGACGGCGTTTCCAAGAACGCCTCGGCCGGGCAGTCAGCTGGTGTGCAGGCTCTTTCCAGCGCGATCCTGGCCGGCATGGGCCTCGTGGTCGGCATCGGACTCACGTACGCGATCCCGGCGCTGCGCCGCCGTATGGCGCTCGCCAATGGCGTCTGCGGAGTGGCCCTGCTCGTCGCGTGCGGCGTCATCCTGATGGTCGGCTGACCGCACAAATAATTTTTCACCCGCCCTCCGCCAGCCCATGGCGGAGGGCGGGTTTTTAGGTGGCCGTGTATCGAGTCCCGGTACATCACCAACCGATAACGGACGGCTCGTAACAATCTTGTAAGATAAGCTTTGACCTGCGGCGATAGTTCACCGTCCCTGGCAGTAGGATGGCGATGCGGGCCAGCCCGAGGCCAGATCCGGCCGCGTTATTTTTCAGTAAGAATTCTCACTGGATTTACCGGGCTGGCCGCAAGTGCAGCCGCATAGCTTACGAATTTAAGAACTGCCTATATGGGACCTGTGTGAGGTCTAGCGTCTCCAATCGGAGCGAGAGTCACACAAACTTATTCCCAATGGCATGGAGGTGGATTGCATGCCGAGGAGGCATCGGTCCGCGTGGCGCCGTCGACAAGACAGCCAGGCGAGACGGCGTATGGCAGTCATCATCGGCATCCCGATGGCCCTCGCCGTGGCGGTGGGCGCTATCGTCGCCGTCAGTCACGGCTTCACTTCGCAAGCTAGAAACGCAGCCCTCACCAACTGCGCCTCGCCGACCGCGTCGGCGGCGTCGGGCTCCGCGGCCCCGACCACGGCGGGATCGGCCACCGCGACGACCGCTCCGACCACAGCTGCTTCTGGTTCGGCCAAGCCGACGACGGCGGCGTCCGGTTCAGCGGCTCCGACGACGGCGGCGTCCGGTTCAGCGGCTCCGACGACGGCGGCTCCTGGTTCGGCCGCCCCAACCACAGCCGCTTCTGGTTCGGCCAAGCCGACGACGGTGGCGTCCGGTTCAGCGGCCCCGACGACGGCGGCTTCTGCTTCGGCCAAGCCGACGACGGCTGCTTCTGGTTCGGCGTCCCCGACCCCGTGCCCGAGTGGGTCGGCGACCGCCAGCACCCCAGCAGCGGCGGCCAACGTGAGCTGCAACATCGTTGTCCCGGCCAATCCGCTGTCAGCGACGGGCTTGTCGACGCCGTATCAGCTAACTGGATCGAACGGTATGACGGCCCAGCAGTCTGGCTGCACCATGGCCAACTTCGCCGCGCTGGGTGCGTTCGTTCAGGCGACGATCCTCAATCCTGCTACCGGGGCGTTGTCGACTTACGAACCGCTGGTCATCACCCAGGGCACGCAGCCCGCAGCCAAGCCGGTCGTGCCGACGCTGCCGGCCGGTGCAGTGGTCACGGTCGACTTCGGGTTCAACGGAACCAACTTGACCCTGGCCGGCACCGGCAACTCGCTCCGGCAAGGCAATTGCGTGAATGGCCTGAACGGGTCGATCTTCGGCCAGGTGGCGTTCTGCAACGGCACCCAGTTCTTCCAGGCCGTGAACCAGGCCGAAGCCCGCGGGGTCCTGAAGGTCCCGGCCGTCGGGCACCTCAGCCAAGACTGGCAGCCCGTGCCTGACCACCCGGTCGTTCGAGATGATCGACCAGGACCAGAGCGACAACGTGACCTCCACGTACCTGCTCAACGGCAACGGCCAGACCGCCCAGGACAACGCGGCCAACGAGGCGGCCGTCGCGGGCGGCCAGAAGATCAACAACGGCAGTGACAACCTGCTGCTGGACGCCTTCCTTGACCCGACCCCCGGCTGCACGCCGTTCGAGGCGCCGGACCTGACCAACGCCGGCACCATGGGTACCTCGCAAGCCCTGGACGAGATCGCGGCGGCGAAGAACGCCGACCGCGCCGATCGCCCTGGTGCCCGAGAACGACGAGATGGTCCTGGTCAACAACGCGGCCAGCGCGACCAAGACCAACCTTTACCGCAGCAACGTGGGCCAGCCTCCGATCAGCGCGGCTAACAACGCGACCGACAGCCCGGCCAGCTACTGCCAGAACATGGTCAATGTCCAGACGCCGTACCTGGCCAAAAACCAGACCCTGCTGACCGGCGGGCCGACTCCGGTTCCCGGCACCGGCAACAACCTGTTCACGTTCATGGCCAACCGGCTGAACATGTCGTTCACCAACCTGGGCTGCCA
This sequence comes from uncultured Actinomycetes bacterium, assembly GCA_963828445.1. Lineage (GTDB taxonomy): Bacteria > Actinomycetota > Actinomycetes > Streptosporangiales > Streptosporangiaceae > Bog-532. The sequence continues at coordinate 487,082 of CAWHFP010000001.1, read as the reverse complement.
GAACTTCGGGCTGAAGAACCCGGTGACGGTGACCCTGGACGGCAACGGTGCTGCCATCGCGGCCACGCTCAACACCACCCAGCAGAAGGTAACCAACACGACGGGGACGCCGCCGCCAACGGCGATGCCGTCCGGAGCGGCAACCGGAGCAGCAACCGGAGCAGCGTCAGCGTCGGCAGCGCCGTCAACTGGGGCCACCAAGACGCCGCCGCGGACGCCGCACCGCCGGGGCCGTCGTCATCATCAGCTAATGAACCCCTCCGGGATGTAGCCGCTCTACTGGCTGTTCCCGCTGGCGGGAGTGACGGTCCCAGCCGCACCGAGACCGTCACTCCCGCTCTGCCGGCTGATCAAGCTCCTACATGACCCGGGTCTCGCCTTGCACTGGCGAGACCCGGGTTGTTTAGGGTGATCGATGATGCTGGGCCCGGGCTCAGAGACGTGATCCGTACGGCAGATGGCCGTTCGTTATGGTGCCGCTGCTGGTCGTGGCCCTCGCGCTCGGGCTGAACAACTTCGGCGCGGCGACGACGCTCGGCCGGCTTGGCGCGGGTCCTGATCCTGATCGGGCTGGAACTGGGCGCGAAACTTGGCCTGGTGACCGGCGAGCGCGGCGAGTTGGTGGCCGCGTTTTTGCTGCTCAGCCTGGCGGGCGCGATGGCGTTGAGCTGGTGTAACCCGAACCTCACCGCAGCGCCTCGGCCAGGGTCAACCCGGCCATGACGACCATCGCCAGCGCGGCCAGCCGGGCGATCCAGCGCAGCGGCAGGATCCGCTGCAGCCGCCGGCCGCCCACGATGGCCAGTACGACCACGGACCACAGCGCCAGCACGCTCCCGATGCCCACCGCGACCGGGTCGTGGTACTTGGCCGAGAGGTTGGCGATCACGATGTCCGACAGGTCACCCAGCTCAGCCAGCAGGATCACCCCGAAGGAGGTCGCGGCCACGGTCCAGAACCCCGCCGCGTCAGCCTTCAGCCGGACCTCGTCATCGTCGTCCTGATGCCCGCGGAGCACCAGCACCGCGCCGGCCAGGAACACCACCGCCACCGCGATCTGCACGATCCGGTGCGGGAGCAGGCTGAGCAAGCTGCCGCACGTGACCGCCACCACCACGTGCACCGCGAAGGCCGCCGCCGCCCCGGCCAGCACCCCGCCCGCCCGGTACCGTGTGCCCAGCACCAGGCTGGCCAGGCCGGAGTTGTCCGGCAGCTCGGCGACCAGGACCGTCCCGAAAACAATGGCGGCCGTCATCAGGCCCGGCACAAGATCTCCTTCGTACCGCTAGGAGTGGCCGGCGGCTATCCGCCGGGCGTCCGCGAGCGCGGTGTTGATCGGGATTGCGTACCCGGTGGCGTTGGCTCCGCTTCCCGAGCCCCCGATGGTGATGCCGATTATCTTGCCGTTGAGGTCGACCAGCGGGCCGCCGAGCACCGACAGGGTGTCGGACTGCAGCGCCGGCCTGTATTTCGGCCGACGAGGTGCGCGATGGCAAGATCCGGATCAGCATGGAACGGGTCTCCACCGGCGCCAAGCCCTCGCCGGGTCCCAAGGCAGTGACCACCAACATGCCGGGGCCCGACGGATAAGACGCCGCGGGCCCCGGCACCCAGGGTTACTCAGCCGCCCGGGCGGTAGGGTCGCCGGCCAGCTGGCCGGCTGGCGCGGAGCTGGCTGGGGGCGGGAAAGCGGCGGCCTGGGCCGCGTTCCGCAGTTCTTCGAGGCGCTGGCGGGACGGGACCAGCAGGGCGGCCGTCACCGCGCCGACGCCGAACAGGATGGCCGACACCGTGAAGGCCACGCTGTAGCCGTGCACCGAGGCGGTGGCCACGGCCAGCCGTCCGGCGTGGTGGGCGGTCAGGTAGGTGGCGGTGGCGGTGAGCGCCACCGTGCTCAGGGCCGCGGTCCCGATCGAGCCGCCGACCTGCTGCATGGTGTTGACCAGGGCCGAGGCCACGCCCGAGTCCTGGCGGGCGACACCGGCGGTGGCGGTGTTGATGGCGGGGGAGAAGATCATGCCGAAGCCCAGGCCCATGGCCACCAGGGGCGGAACGATGTGGGTCGCGTAGCTGGAGGTCACGGTCAGCGTGGTCAGGTAGCCCATCGAGGCGCCGCCCAGCACCATGCCGGTGACGATCAGGTTCCGCGGCCCGACCCGCGGCAGCAGCAGGATGCTGGAGGTGTTCGAGGCCAGCAGGATGCAGGCGATCATCGGCAGGAAGGCCAGGCCGCTGGTGACCGGGCTGTAGCCCTTGACCTGCTGCAGGTAGTAGGTGAGGAACAGGAAGACGCCGAAGACCGCGATCCCGGTCAGTCCGACCGAGATGTAGGAGCCGCCCCGGGCCCGGTCCACGATCACCCGCAGCGGGAGCAGCGGGTGGCTGACCCGGCTCTCCGCGAACGCGAACACGGCCAGCAGGACCACCCCGGCCACCAGCGAGCCGATGGTCACGGCCGAGCCCCAGCTGGCCGTCTCGGCGTGGGAGAAGCCGAACACGATGAGGAACAGGCCCGCCGAGGCCAGGACCGTCCCCGCCCAGTCGATGCGCGGGCGGGTGTCCGGCCGGTTGCTCTGCATGTAGGCGACCGCGCCGGCCACCGCGATGGCGGCGAAGAACAGGTTGACGTACAGCGTCCAGCGCCAGGAGGCGTACTGGGTGAGGACACCACCGAGGATCAGGCCCACGGCGCCGCCGCCCCCGGCGACCGACCCGAAGACGCCGAACGCCCGGCCCCGCTCGCGCGGGTCGCGGAACGTGCTGACCAGCGTGCCGAGGGCGGACGGGGCCAGGATCGCACCGAAGATGCCCTGCAGGGCCCGGGCGGTGACCAGCATCTCGAACGACTGGGCCGCGCCGCCCAGCGCCGAGGAGAGGGCGAAGCCGATCAGGCCGACGATGAAGACCCGCTTACGGCTGAACATGTCGCCCAGACGGCCGCCGAGCAGCAGCAGGCTGCCGAAGGCCAGGGCGTAGGCGGTCACCACCCACTGGCGGTCCCCGTTCGGGAAACCCAGCGCGTGCTGAGCCGACGGTAGGGCGATGTTCACCACGGTGGCGTCCAGCACCACCATGAGCTGAGCGACCGCAACGATGACCAGGATCAGCCAGCGATGATCATTGGCCGCGGCCTGCTGGCCGTTGGTAGCCGGTGTGACAGAAGACATGGCGTGCTATACCCCCGGAAGAACGTGAGTGCGGGTGATGTCGGTTGCGGTCTGGGCCGCTTCGTCCAGGCTGGCCAGCAGGCGGAGCAGGGTCACCCGGTCGGCCTCGTCCAGCGCGCCGAAGATCTGCGTGAGCACTCGTTCCCAGGTGGCGTTGGCCACGTCCAGGCTGGCTTCGCCCGCGTCGGTGATGGCCACGAGCTTGGCCCGCCGGTCGGCGGGGTCCGGCCGGCGTTCGGCCAGGCCATGGCGCTCGAGCCCATCGACGATGTCGGTGATGGAGTGCGGCGACAGCTCGAAATCGGCGGCCAGCACGCTCTGCCGGGTCGGCCCCTGCTCGTGCAGGCGCCGAAGCACCTTGGTCCGGGCCATGGACAGGCCGCATTCGCTCATGGCCTCGTTGACGGCCCGGAACATTCGGTGATGGACGGCCAGGTACCGTTCACCCAGTTGTTCAGGCGTGATCATCGATGCCCCTTTGACCTGCGGCGACCAGGAGCCCCATTAGTGAGGGCCCCGCATGTTGACCTCCCTGATAATGAGGCCCCTCACGGATTTATTCCGGGCCTCGTCGGGCCACCCGCGGGGGCCGATGCCCGGTTTGTATCAGAATCCCCCCATCTCGCCTCCGTGTTTACGTGAACAAGGCTCACGAGAGCCGGAACACCACCAGGTCGCGGTTCTCCCCAAGTACCCCGCGGCGCCGCGGTCGCTGGCTGCGCGCGCTCGCTGCCACCTGCCTGGCCATCGCCCTGGCCAGCGGCCCGCTCTTAGTCTCAAGCGGTGCCGCCGCCGCGGTGCCCGGCCGTATCCTCACCCAAGCGGTGAGCAAGCAGTGCCCCCCGCAACCCGCTATCGGGCCGCAGTTTGCGCTGACCGCCGGCGCGGGAAACGAACAGGTGCAGTTGAGCTGGTCCGAGTCTGGGCCGCTAGACACCCCATCGGGCACCACCATTCACTACTGCTCTGAGACCGGCCAGTCCGGCACCAGGACGAGCTCTCCAGTCGAGAAGTTGACGAACGGAATCACCTACTACTTCTGGCTCGTCGACGACAAAGGTACAGTCGTATCCAATACGGCGTCGGCCACCCCAGCGGCGCCACCGGGGCAGCCCACCGGGCTGACGGCAACCCCGGGCGATTCGAAAGTGACCTTGTCGTGGGGGGCGCCCGGGTCGGATGGTGGCGCGCCGGTCACCGGTTACGGCATCCGGCAGGGGACCAGGCCGGGCGGCGAGAGCGACGCCCCGGTCCGCGGTTCGCCGGTCGGCGGTACCAGCACCACCGTGACCGGCCTGGCCAATGGGACCACGTACTACTTCACGGTGACCGCGGCCAACTCCGTCGGCCCGGGTCCGGCGTCGGCCGAGGTGCTGGCCACCCCGAGGGCGGCGCCGGGGGCGGTCGGTGGGCTGACCACCATCGCGGGCGATGGCCAGGTGATCGTGTCGTGGAACGCGCCGGTATCGAGCGGCGGCTTGCCCGTTACCGGCTACCGCCTCTACGCGGGGACCTCGGCTGATTTCAGCGGGAAGACCCCGCTCATACCGCTCACGGGCACCGCCGCCACCGTGACTGGTCTGGTCAACGGGACCACGTACTACTTCGAGGTGACCGCGGTCAACGGGGCCGGCGACGGTCCGGGGTCGGAAACGGAGGCGGTCCCGGTGACCACGCCGGAGGCACCCACCAAACTGACGGCCACGCCCGGTAAGTCGAAGATGGCGTTGTCGTGGACCGCGCCCGCGTCGGACGGCGGCACCGGGATCATCAACTACATCGTCTCGGAGGGAACCAGCCCGGGCGGCGAGACCGGCGAGCAGGTCAGCGGCTCTCCGGTCAGTGGCACCAGCACCACGGTGACCGGCCTGCACAACGGGACCACCTATTACTTCACGGTGGCCGCCCGAAATGCCGCGGGCCTGAGCGGGCAGTCCGGCGAAGCGTCGGCCGCATTGCCGCCGATCGTCATAACCTCGTCCCCGCCGTCGCGCGCCACCACCCCGCCCGGGACGGCAACACCGCCGGGCACCCCCTCACCGCCGGACACCGCCACGCCCAACAGCGCCGCCTCTACGTCAAACGCTACGAACCAGTCCAGCGGCCCCACCCAGTCCACCGGTCCCACCGCGCCCAGCAGCCCCATGCAGTCCAGCATCGACGCCGAGTCGATCAGCAACACGTCGATCCCGGCCCTGACCCCACCCACGGGACTGACCGCGACCCCGGGCAAGGCCCTGGCCTACCTGTCCTGGACGCCGCCCTCGCCCAGCGGTGGGCCCCCGGTCAAGAGCTACAACATCTATTACTCCTCGGATCCTGGCCTGCGGACGCGCACTCCGCTGTCGGGCATTCACGACACCGCCGGCAACGTGGGCAGGCTCGTCAACGGCACCGTCTACTACTTCGTGGTCACTGCGGTCAACGCGGCCGGGGAGGAAAGCCCAACTTCCACCGAGGTGTCGGCCGAGCCGAACGGGCCGCCGCCCGAGGTCCACGTGGGCCTGGGCACGCCGCTGGTGCCGACCCAGCTCACCGGGTTGCTGGCCGCCGTCGCGGCCCTGGTCGCGGCGGGCGTCTTCACGCTGGTCGCGCGCTACCGGCGGCGCGGCCGGACCGGAGGTCGGCACAGCTCGGCCCGGGGCCAGAAGCGTCCGGGCCAGCAGCTGGCCGCGGCGGGGGACGTGCGGGCCGTGCCCAGCGCGGCCCCGCCGCCCACGGTGAGCGTGCGCGAGACCGGACCACAGCCGACGCAAACGGTTCGCCTCGAACGTCATCCCGGGGTAGCGACCACGACGATCAGGGAGAAGCCATGACGACCTCCGCCAGCGAGGGGACGCCCACCGCCCTGGGGCTGCTGTTCGGCCCGAACACCGACGCCGCCGAGACCCTGGTCGGCGAGATCCTGTCTCCCGGCGGTGACCAGAGCCTGAGCCACGCCCTGGCCCATCTTCCCGAAACGACCAGGAAGGCCGCCGTGCAGGAGGCGGCCTCCGCCGCGGCCGCTCTGCTGGAGGTCTACCCGATCGAAGTGCTCCTGCGCGGGTGGCGTGAGCACCGGGACATCGTCTCCGCCGCCCAGCAAACCCTGGCCACTCCCGGTAGTACCGAACTGGTCACCATGGCCGGGCATGAGGTCACCGTGGACCAGAAGCCCTCCGTCAGCGTCCTGGTCGACGGTAAGCAGGTGGCCACCCTCCGACTCGGCCTGACCATCGTGTTCGACGTCAACGCGCTCGTGCTCGGCATCAACGAGGGCCGGCTCACGGCCGTCCACTCCGGTCACTGCGACGTCACCATCACCCTGGCGGTTCAGGGCACCGACCTGGTCGTCCGCCACGCCCACCTCGAACTTCCCGGTGCCGTCCGGATAGGGCAGGGAATCAGGCTCCTGCCCGACGGCGATTACCCGGCCAGCTGAATCCAGCCCCACACCCGGGTGGAATACCGGCGCGTTTAGCCGCCGATGGCGGACATGGGGCGGTCGGGCTGGAGGAAGGTGGGGTCGTTGATGCCGTGGCCGGGGAGTTTGGGGTCACCGACCCGATCACCCCGACCCGCCCCGGCCCGCCATTGACCCTGAACGTCTCGGCCGGCGCCGCCCCCCGCTCACCCGCACCCCGCGGCGGCCGCGATCCCCGCCAGCACATCCCCCAGCCGGTCCCGCCGCGCCAGCTCCTTGAACGTGCCCCGCCGCAGCGTGTCCAGCGACACATTCACCCGGTCCAGGCCCGCCTCGCCGCAACCCGCCCGCCAGCCGGGCCAGGCCGATCCCGTTCGTGGTCAGCGACAACTCCGGCCGCGGCACCAGCCCCGCGACCCGGGCCACAATCTGGGCCAGGCCCCGCCGCAGCAGCGGCTCACCCCCGGTGAACCGCACCTCCCGGATCCCCAGCCGCTCCACCCCGATCCGGACCAGCCGCACCACCTCATCATCAGACAGCACCTCCGGCTTCGGCAGCCAGTCCAGACCCTCAGCAGGCATGCAATACTCACAACGCAGATTGCACCGATCAGTCAGCGACACCCGCAAATCAGTCGCAACCCGGCCATACGCATCGGACAGCACGACGTCACCCCCGGCCAGTTACTACGCTGTGACCGTGCCGCCGGGTCAAGAGCCTGTTCTGTCGTTGTCGGAATGGATCGTGCTGAGCCTGGTCTGCGAGGGGCCCACGCACGGCAACGCCGTGACCCTGCACCTGGCCCGCTACGGCGACCTGGGCCGCGTCTGGAACGTGCAGAAGGCCGTGGTCTACCGGTCGCTGGACCGGCTGACCGACCTGGGCCTGCTCCGGTCGGCGGGGGAGGAGCGCTCGTCCAGGGGCCCGGTCCGCCAGCTGGTCGAGGCCACCGACGCGGGCCGGGCCGCCGCCGTGGCCTGGCAGCAACAGCCGGTCCAGCACACGCGCGACATCCGGTCGGAACTGCTGGTCAAGCTGGCCCTGCTCAACCGGGCCGGTATCGACCCGCACGACCTGCTGCTCGCCCAACGTGCCCTCCTGGCCCCGGCCGCCGATGTGCTGCGGGAGCGGATCGCCGCCGCCACCGGCTTCGACCGCACCCTGCTGCAATGGCGGTACGAGACCACCGCCGCCACCGTCCGCTTCCTGGACGCCCTGCTGAGTCAAGACCAGTGACCTCACCGGATGCATGGCTTCCAACTGCGGCAATCTATCCGAGGGCCGGGGCTGGGGACAAGCCAGTCCCTGCTGGCCAGCGAACTGGAGGACCTGGGGCTGTCCACGCAGGTCACCCGGCAGACCATGACACGTCGATTCTCAGCCTGGAGGCGGCGGCCCTGGTTGAGCGCCGGGCCAAGAACCAGCGGGTGGTGCTCGTGCGGCTGACGGCCCCGGCTCGCTAGCTGACCGTGAGCGGGTGGTGGATGCGGCCCTCGGTGTCGGTCAGGGCCTGGCCGGTGCCGCCCCAGCGGAGGCGGATCAGCTCGGCCGCGATCGACACCGCGGTCTCTTCCGGGGTGCGGGCGCCCAGGTCCAGGCCGATCGGTGACCGCAGGCGGCTCAGTTCGTCCTCGGTCAGGCCCACTTCGCGCAGCCGGGCCAGCCGGTCCTGGTGGGTGCGGCGGCTGCCCATGGCGCCGATGTAGGCGGCCGGGGTGCGCAGGGCCACTTCGAGGAGGGGCACGTCGAACTTGGGGTCGTGGGTGAGCACGCAGATCACGGTCCGTGCGTCCACGTGGTGGCGGCCAGGAACCGGTGCGGCCAGTCCACGATGACCTCGTCGGCGTCGGGGAACCGGGATCTGGTCGCGAACACCTTGCGGGCGTCGCACACGGTGACGTGGTAGCCGAGGAACTTCCCGACCCGGGCCACGCTGGCCGCGAAGTCGATCGCGCCGAACACCAGCATCCGCGGGGCGGGCGCGAACGAGTTGACGAACACGCTCAGCTCGTCGCCGAGGCGCTCACCGCCGGCGCCGTAGCGGCGGATGCCGGTCTGGCCCTGGGCCAGCATGCCGCGGGCGTCGTCGTCGATCGCGGCGTCCAGCCGGGCCACGCCCAGCGTTCCGGACGCGCTGGGACGCCCGCCCTGGCCGCCATCAGCGTCGTCGGCGGTGTGGCCGGCCCAGATGACGCGGCGGGCCCCGATCTGGCCGGGCCCGTCGATCACCGTGGCGACCGCCACCGGCTCGCCGCGTTCGACGGCGGCGGCGATCTCGCCGAGCTCGGGGAAGCTCTCCTGGTCGATCCGCTCGACGAAGATGTCGATGATCCCGCCGCAGGTCAGCCCGACCGCGAACGCGTCGTCGTCGCTGACCCCGTAGGTCTCGAAGCACCGGGGTGCCGGTGGCGCAGACGTCAAGAGCCAGCTCGTAGACGGCGCCCTCCACGCAGCCGCCGGACACGCTGCCCACGACCTCGTGGTCGTCCGCGGCGTGCACGGCCAGGGCCGCGCCCGGGTCCCGGGGTGCGCTCCGGTAGGTACGGGTGACCGTGGCCAGGCCGAAGCTCTCGCCGGCCTCCCACCACTTGGTGATCCGGGTCAGGATGTCACGCACGCTCGAGTCACCTTTGCTGTCGCCGCCCTCTAGCGGCAACCGGTCGCTGCGCCGAGCATATTCCCAGCTTGCCATGCCGGCGGTCTCCAAATGAGCCGTCACCGGCCGCGGTCAGCCTGGTCGAGGGCCCGGGCCCGGACGTCTTCGCCCGAGCAGAAGCCGGCCTGGCTCGCCTTCAGGCACAGCAGGCCCAGGAGCCGGCCGTCGGCGCTGGTGACGGCGGTCCGCCGCTGCCCCGTGCTGGTCATGGCCTGGTAGACGCCGGCCAGGCTGGCCTCCGCCGGTACCGTGCGGCCGGTGAGCCGTCCCAGCGGCGCCGCGACGGTACCGGGAGCCTGGCTGTCGGCGAGGTCGCCGCGTTCAATGACGGCCTCCAGGTAGCCGGCCGGGCTGACGATGAGCGCGGCGTGGACATGATCATCGCGGAAGAAGGCCCGCAGATCACCGACGGTGACCGACCGGGGATGCCGCACCGGGGCCGTGAGCATCGCGTCCGCGACGGTTCCCAGCGCCACACCCATCCGCTCAGCATAAGGATGTGAGCGAGGCGGGAGGTAGCGGAGCCCCCTCCGGATAGCTCGTGGTCTCCGTTAGGCTTGTGTCAATTGCCTGGAAGGAGCTTGTGTGAGCATTCTCGGAACCCGGGTGCAGCGGGTGGAGGACCCGGCCTTCCTGACCCGCGGCGCCGTCTACACCGACGACGTCCAGGATGAGCGGCTGACCGGCGCCGGGCACGTATTCTTCGTCCGGTCCCCGCTGGCTCACGCCCGGATCAACTCCGTCGATCTGAGCGCGGCCCGGGAGGCTCCCGGCGTGATCGGCGCCTTCGCCGCCGCCGACCTGCTGGACGGCGTGCCCGACCTGGCTCCGATGATGTCGATCATCAACCAGGACATGACCCAGCCGCTGCTGGCCCGGGACGTGGTCCGGTTCGCCGGCGAGCCGGTCGCGGTCATCGTCACCGAGCAGGCCTACCAGGGCGAGGACGCGGCCGAACTGGTGGACGTGGACTACGACCCGCTGCCGGTCGTGGTGGACATGTCCGAAGCCGGTCGCGGCGACGCCCAGCCGCTGTTCCCGGCGGCCGGCGGCAACGTGGCCGCCACCTTCGGCGACGCGGCCACGTTCGACCCAGACTTGTTCGACGGCTGCGAGGTCGTGGTCTCCCGGACCATCGAGAACCAGCGGGTGGCCCCGGCGCCCATGGAGACCCGGGCCGCCGCCGCGGTCTGGGGTGAGGACGGCCGGGTCACGGCCTGGATCCCCAACCAGGGCGCCCAGGGCACCCGCGGCTCGCTGGCCGGCATGCTCGGCATGGACCAGGCCGACGTGCGGATCATCACCCCGGCGGTGGGCGGCGGGTTCGGGGCCAAGTTCGGGGCCGACCCCGAGCACGGGCTGGTCTGCCTGGTGGCCCGGAAGCTGGGCCGCCCGGCCCGCTGGGCCGAGAGCCGCAACGAGAATCTGGCCGGCATGACCCACGGCCGGGCCCAGCGGCAGACGGTGACCATCGGCGGATCCCGGGACGGGACCGTGCAGGCCTACCGGCTGGAGGTCATCCAGGACTGCGGCGCCTACCCCAAGATCGGCACGATCCTGCCGTCGCTGACGATCTTGATGACGCCAGGCCCGTACGCGTTCGGTAAGGCCGAGGCGGCCGCGGTCGCGGTGGTGACCAACACCGTCCCGATCGGCGCCTACCGCGGCGCGGGCCGGCCCGAGGCCACAGCCGCGGTCGAGCGGGCCATCGACCTGTTCGCGGCCGAGGTCGGCATGGACCCGGCCGAGGTCCGGCGCAAGAACCTGCTGCCCCCGTTCACCGAGCCGCATCAGACCGCGTTCGGCGCGGTGTACGACACCGGCGACTACGAGGCCGCCCTGGACAAGGTGCTGGCCGCGGCCGACTACACCGGCCTGCGCGAGGAGCAGGCCAAGCGGCGCGCGGCCGGGGACACCGTCCAGCTCGGCGTGGGCGTGTCCTCCTACGTGGAGATCACCGGGGGCGGCTCGGAGTCCGGCGAGCCGCACGAGAACGGCACCGTGGAAGTCCACCCGGACGGCACCGCCACCATCTTGACCGGGACCTCCCCGCACGGCCAGGGCCACGAGACCGTGTGGGCCATGCTGGCCAGCGAGGAACTGGGCATCCCGATCGACAAGATCACCGTGCTGTGGGGCGACACCGACCTGATCCCGGAGGGTGGTGGCACCGGCGGCTCCCGCAGCCTGCAGCAGGGCGGCGCCGCGGTCCGGCAGGCCTCGATCGAGCTGATCGAGGTGGCCCGCCAGCGGGCCGCCGACCGGCTCGAGGTGAGCCCGGATGACCTGCGGTTCGACGTGGCCAGCAGCCAGTTCGAGGTGGCCGGTGACCCGGACGCCGCGGTGCCGCTGGCCGGCCTGGCCGAGACCGAGCGGCTGTTCGTGCGGTCGGTGTTCAGCGCGCCCGGGCCGACGTTCCCGTTCGGCTCGCACGTGGCCGTGGTCGAGGTGGACACCGCCACCGGCAAGGTCCGGCTGCGGCAGGTGATCACCGTGGACGACGCCGGCGTGGTGGTCAACCCACTGCTGGCCGAAGGTCAGCGGCACGGCGGCATCGCCCAGGGCGCGGCCCAGGCGTTCCTGGAGGAAGTGGTCTACGACGCGGACGGCAACCTGCTGACCGCGACGTTCGCCGACTACCCGTTCCTGACCGCGACCGAGGTGCCGAGCTTCGAGCTGGCCGACATGGCCACCCCCACCACCTACAACCCGCTGGGGGCCAAGGGCATCGGCGAGGCCGGCACGATCGGGGCCACCCCGGCGGTGCAGAACGCGGTGGTCGACGCGGTCAGCCACCTGGGGGTCCGGCACATCGACATGCCCACCTCGCCGCAGCGGGTCTGGCGAGCTATCCGCGCGGCGCAGGAGGAGGCCCGGTGAAAGTTCAGCTCACGGTCAACGGCGAAGAGCGGTCCGATGACGTCGAGCCGCGGCTGCTGCTCGTGCACTACCTGCGCCAGATGCTCGGCCTGCGCGCGGCCAACGTCGGCTGCGACACGACCTCGTGCGGGGCGTGCACGGTGCTGCTGAACGGCACGTCGGTCAAGTCCTGCACGGTGCTGACCGTCCAGGCCGACGGGCAGGACGTGACCACCACCGAGGGCCTGGCCCGGGACGGCGAGCTGCACCCGGTGCAGCGGGCGTTCCAGCAGGAGCACGGCCTGCAGTGCGGGTTCTGCACCCCGGGCATGGTGATGGCGACGACCGGCCTGCTGGCCGAGAACCCGCATCCGACCGAGGCCGAGGTCCGGACGGCCCTGGAAGGCAACTTCTGCCGCTGCACCGGCTACCACAACATCGTCCGGGCCGTGCTGGCCGCCGCCGACTCGATGAGCGGCGACGACGCGAAGAACAGTGAGGTGGCCCAGTGATCCCGGCCCCGTTCGACTACGTCCGGGCCACCTCGGCCGGCCACGCGCTCGAGCTGCTGGCCGAGCACGGTGACGAGGCCAAGTTGCTGGCGGGCGGGCACTCGCTGCTGCCGATGATGAAGCTGCGGCTGGCGGTGCCCTCGGTGCTGGTCGACATCGGCGCGGTGGACGAGCTGGCCGGCATCACGATCGACGGCGGCGACCTGGTCATCGGGGCCACCACCCGGCACGCCGACGTGGCTGGCTCGGACCTGGTCAAGACCGAGGCGCCCCTGCTGGCCTGGTCCGCGGCCCAGGTCGGGGATCCGCAGATCCGGCACCGGGGCACGATCGGCGGCTCGCTGGCCCACTCCGACCCGGCCGCCGACCTGCCCATGGCCCTGACCGCGCTGGGCGGCTCCATGGAGATCGCCGGGCCCAGCGGGACCCGGGCCGTCGGGGCCGATGACTTCTTCGTCGGGTACTTCGAGACCGCGATGGAGCCGGATGAGCTGCTCACCGCGGTCCGGATTCCCCGGCGGCCGGGGGAGCCCTGGGGCTACCAGAAGTTCACCCGCCGGGCCAACGACTGGGCCATCGTCGGGGTGGCCGCGGCCGGGGGCCGGGTGGCCCTGGCCAACATGGGCGCCCGTCCGCTGCGGGCGTCCGCGGTGGAACAGGCCCTGGCCTCGGGGGCTTCGGTGACCGACGCGGCCCAGCTGGCGGCCGAGGGAACCGAACCGGGCGAGGACATCCACGCCGACCGGGAGTACCGGCAGCACCTGGCCCGGGTCCTCACCGAACGGGCTCTGCAGCACCAGACCGGCTGATGATCCCGGCGGCGCCAGCGCCGCGTGTCTCAGATCGGTACTGGTATAACGCGGTCGCCGGCCCTAAATTGACTCCCAGGCCCAATGTTCTGGGGAGGATCACGCATGCCAGAGGTCACCGTCACCGTAGATGGGATCAAATATGTGGACAACGTCGAGCCGCGCCTGCTGCTCGTGCACTACCTGAGGGAAGTCGTCGGTAAGACCGGTACCCCTGTCGGATGCGACACCTCCAACTGCGGCGCCTGCACGGTGCTGCTGGACGGGGAGTCGGTCAAGAGCTGCGCGGTGCTGACCGTTCAGGCGGACGGCGCTCAGATCACCACGATCGAAGGCATGGCCGAGGGGGGTAACCTGCACCCCCTGCAGCAGGCGTTCCACGAGGAGCACGCCCTGCAGTGCGGCTACTGCACCCCCGGCATGATCATGGCCTCGGCCGACCTGCTCAGGGAGAACCCGCATCCGTCCGACGAGGAAATCCGGGAAGGCCTGGAAGGCAACCTGTGTCGCTGCACCGGTTACGAGAACATCGTCCGCGCCGTCCGGCGCGCCGCTGACGCGGGGGTGAACCAGTGACCGCCCAGGCCGAAGAGACCAAGGCCGCCGAGTTCGGCCAGGCCCGGCTGCGCAAGGAAGACGAGCGGCTGATCACCGGCCAGACCAACTGGACCGACAACATCAAGCTGCCGGGCATGCTGCACGTGGCGTTCCTGCGCAGCCCGCTGGCCCACGCCCGCATCGCCTCGGTCGACGTGAGCGCCGCTCGCGACGAGCCGGGCGTGATCGCGGTCTACGCGGGCGCGGACTTCGCCGGTGAGCAGGGCAGCCTGCCCTGCGCCTGGCCGGTCACCCCGGACATCATCATCCCCGACCACCCGCCGATGGCCATCGATGAGGTGCGCTACGTGGGCGAGGCCGTGGCCTGCGTGGTGGCCCGGGACCGGTACGCGGCCGCCGACGCGCTGAACGCGATCGAGATCGACTACGAGCCGCTGCCCCCGGTGCTGGACATCAGGACCGCGATCGAAGACGGCTCGCCCAAGGTCCATGAGGCCGGCAACCAGAGCTTCGACTTCCTGTTCCAGCAGGGCGACCTGGACTCGGCGTTCCACGACGCCCCGGTCGTCATGGAGCGCACCTACCGCCAGCAGCGGCTGATCCCGGCCGCGATGGAGCCCCGCGCGGTGGTGGCGTCCGGCGTGGGCGGCGAGTTCACGCTGTGGTCGGCGACCCAGATCCCGCACATCCTCCGGCTGATGCTGGCCATGGTGACCGGCATCGGTGAGCAGAACCTGCGCGTCATCGCGCCCGACGTGGGCGGCGGGTTCGGCTCCAAGCTGCAGGTCACCGCGGAAGAAGTGCTGGCCCTGCTCATCACCCGCAAGCTGGGACGGCCGGTCAAGTGGACCGAGTCCCGGTCCGAGGGCAACATGACCGTGCACCACGGCCGGGACCAGTGGCAGTACATCAAGGTGGCGGCCGACAACGACGGCCGGATCCGCGGCCTGGACGTGGACCTGCTGGCCGACATGGGCGCCTACCTGATGCTGGTCACGCCGGGCGTGCCGCTGCTGGGTGCGTTCATGTTCCCCGGCATCTACAAGATGGACGGCTATTCGTTCCGCTGCCGGGGCGTGTTCACGACCAAGATGCCGACCGACGCCTACCGGGGCGCGGGGCGCCCCGAGGCCACGTTCGCCATCGAGCGCATCATGGACGAACTGGCCGACCAGCTGGGCCTGGACCCGTTCGAGGTCCGCGAGCGGAACTGGATCAAGCACGAGGAGTTCCCGTACACCACGATCGCCGGCCTGACCTACGACTCGGGTAACTACGAGGCGGCCACGGCCAAGGCCAAGGAACTGTTTGGCTACGACGAGCTCCGGGCCGAGCAGGAACGCCGCCGGGCCAGCGGCGACCCGGTCCAGCTGGGCATCGGCGTGTCCACGTTCACCGAGATGTGCGGCCTGGCCCCGTCCCGGGTGCTGGGCTCGCTGGCCTACGGGGCCGGTGGCTGGGAGAGTGCCTCGATCCGGATGCTGCCCACCGGCAAGGTCGAGGTGGTCACCGGGTCCAGCGCGCACGGTCAGGGCCACGAGACGGCCTGGAGCCAGATCGTGTCCGACCAGCTCGGCGTGCCGTTCGAAGACATCCGGGTGCTGCACGGCGACACCCAGGTCTCGCCCAAGGGCATGGACACCTACGGCTCCCGGTCGCTGGCGGTCGGCGGCATGGCCCTGGTGTCGGCCTGCGACAAGGTGATCGAGAAGGCCAAGCCGATCGCGGCCGGCATGCTCGAGGTGTCCGCCGACGACCTGGAGTGGACCTCGGGCCGCTGGTCGGTCAAGGGCGACCCGGACAAGGGCGTGACCCTGGGCGAGGTGGCCCTGGCCACGTTCGCCGCCCACGCGCTGCCGGACGGCGTCGAGCCCAGCATCGACGCCGACGCCACCTACGACCCGGAGAACTTCTCGTTCCCGCACGGCACCCACTTGTGCGCCACCGAGGTGGACACCGAGACCGGGTTCGTGAAGATCCGCAGCTACGTGGCCGTGGACGACATCGGCAAGGTGGTCAACCCGCTGATCGTCGAGGGCCAGGTGCACGGCGGCCTGGCCCAGGGCATCGCGCAGGCCCTGTACGAGGAAGCGATCTACGACGACGACGGCAACCTGGTCACCAGCACGCTGGCCGACTACCTGGTGCCGTCAGCGACCGACCTCCCCTCCTACCAGACCGACCGGACCGAGACGCCGGCCGACACCCGGCTGGGCGTCAAGGGCGTGGGCGAGGCGGGCACGATCGCGTCCACCCCCGCGGTGGTCAACGCGATCGTGGACGCGTTGCGGCCGTTCGGCATCCACGACATCACGATGCCGTGCACGCCGGAACGGGTGTGGCGGGCCATCCAGGACAGCCGCGGCGGCGAGCAGGCCAGCGCGGCCGAGCAGCACGAGGCCCGGCAGAGCGACCAGACCCAGGGCAACAGCCCGCAAGGCGTGGGCGACATCGACCAGAGTGGGAGTGCTTCATGATCCCGGCCAAGTTCGACTACGCGCGCCCGGACACGGTGGCCGAGGCAGTGCGGGCGCTGGCCGACGGCGGTGAGGACGCCAAGGTCATCGCGGGCGGCCAGAGCCTGCTGCCGCTGCTGCGGCTCCGGCTGGCCTACCCGGACCTGCTGGTCGACGTGGGCGGCATCAGCGATCTCCGCGGCGTCACCGACGCCGGGGACGCGCTGGTCATCGGGGCCCGGACCACGCACTACCAGCTGATCCACGATCCGCTGGTGGCCGAGCACGCGGGCCTGCTGGCCCAGGCCACCGGCACGGTGGCCGACCCGGCCGTCCGGCACCGCGGCACGCTGGGCGGTGCGCTGGCGCACGGCGACCCGGCCGGCGACCTGCCCGCGGTGATCCTGGCCCTGGACAGCACGCTGATCGCCCAGGGCCCCGGCGGCGAGCGGGAGATCGCGGCCGCGGACTTCTTCGTCGACTACCTGACCACCAGCCTGGAGCCGGACGAGATCCTGACCGCGATCCGGATCCCGAAGCTCGGGCCGGGCTGGGGCTACACCTACGAGAAGTTCCACCGCACCGCCCAGTCGTGGGCCACGGTCGGCGTGGCCGCGCTGGTCCGGCGGGACAACGGCTCGGTCGCCGAGGCCAGGATCGGGCTGACCAACATGGGCACGGTCCCGGTCCGGGCGTCCGCCGCCGAGCAGGCCGCCCGTGGGGCGGACGCCACCCAGGCCGCGCTGAACGAGGCCGCCGCGCACGCCGACGAGGGCACCGAGCCCCCGGCGGACCTGCACGGGGCAACGGACTACCGGCGGCATCTGGCCCGGGTGCTGACCGGCCGGGCCCTGGCCACGGCGGCCGGAATCTAGGCGCGGCCCGGAGCCGCGGCCCGGAGCTAGGAATTGACTGAGGGCCGGGCGGCCTGGCGGCGAAGCCAGGACTCGGGCTGACCACACTCGGCGGCGATCGCCCGCCAGGTCCAGCCCGCCGCCCGGCGCTCGGCCACGTAGCGCGGCACGCTGTCCACCCCGAGCACCGTGGCCACCTGGCTCGCGCGCGCGGCGGCCGCGTGCCGCTTGCCCGCGTGCGCGGTCCGGGTCAGCCCGTGCCGGGCCAGGGCCGCGGCCACCGCGTGGTGCGACATGCCGATCTCGGTACTGATCGCGCGGACGGTGTGCCGGCCGGCCAGGTGCCGGTCGCGCAGGTAGCTGGCCACGTCCGGGAAACCGAGCGCGGTCACCGCCGGGCCCCAGCGAGGCCCGTCGGCATGAGCCTGGCCCTGCCGGACGGCGGCCGCCGCGGCCGGGTCCACCTCGGCCAGGTGCCGTTGCAGCCAGTCCTTGTGCAGTCCGGCTTCCCGGCTGATCACGGCCAGGCTGGCTCCGGCCGCGGTCCGCGCCAGGACGTACTCGCCCAGAGTGGGATAGCCCTGCTCGCTGGCCACCCGGGCCGCCACCTCGGCCCGGTGCCGGGCGGCCCGGTCCCGGTTGGCCTGCGCCGCCGTCACGCTGGACGCGGCCGCCGCCGCCCGGGCCGCCTTGCGGCGGCGCTGCTCCGGCAGCGGACGTCCGGTACTGGCCCGGGCCGCGTCCCGGGCCAGCTCACCGCCGGCCGCGCGGCGCCGGCCGGCTGCGCTGCCCTCGCGGATGGCCGGGTCGAAGATGAGCCGCGCCGCGAACGAGGCCGCCCGGCGCTTGCTGGTCTGGTCACCCTCCAGCGACTGGCCCCGTTCCAGGCCGAAGACCTCGCAGTAGGCCGCCTTGGTCCAGCCGTGCACCCGCAGGTGGGCCGACACCGACTTCAGCGACCGCCCGCACAGATGGCAGGTGACGGTGGTGCCGTCCGAGACGATCTCGCCGACCGGCGCGTAGTACGGGGTCCCATCGGCCAGCACCCCGGCCACCGGCCGGACCACACGCGAACCGGCCCGGGCCCCCTGGTCGGGCCACGGCACGGCACCGGTCGTCTCGGCGGTCATATGCGTCTTTCCGGCGAGGGCTGGTAGTCACATTGAGACTACCAGGGCACCCCCCGGCGGATCAGTCCCGCGACCGGCCCGACGTAAAATGAGTCACTGTGACCGATGATCTGGACGTCCGGTTTCCTCAGGTCGGGACGCTGACGCAGGCTCTGGATGGATCTGGCTACCTGGCCGGTGACCAGTTGTCCGCGGCGCTGTTCCTGGCGGTCCGGATGGGCCAGCCCATCCTGCTCGAAGGCGAACCCGGGGTCGGCAAGACCGAGGCGGCCAAGGCGCTGGCCAGCGCGCTGGACACGCCGCTGGTCCGGCTGCAGTGCTACGAGGGCATCACCGCGTCCGAGTCGCTGTACGAGTGGAACTACCCGCGCCAGCTGCTGGCCATCCGGCTGGCCGAGGCGGCCGGGGACCACATCCAGGACCAGGACCTGTTCTCCCGGGACTACCTGCTGTCCCGGCCGCTGCTGACCGCGCTGCTCCATCCCGGCCCGCGGCCCGCGGTGCTGCTCATCGACGAGGTCGACCGGGCCGACGACGAGTTCGAGGCGTTCCTGTTCGAGCTGCTGGCCGAGTCGGCGGTGACCATTCCCGAACTCGGCACCCAGCACGCCGCGCTGCCCCCGGTGGTGGTGCTCACCTCGAACCGGACCCGCGACCTGCACGACGCGCTCAAGCGCCGCTGCCTGTATCACTGGATCGCCTACCCGGACCCGGCCCTGGTGACCGAGATCATCCGCCGCCGGGTGCCGGCCTCGGGGGAGCGGCTGGCCGGCCAGGTCGCGGCCGCGGTGCAGCGGCTGCGGGCGCTGGACCTGACCAAGCCGCCGGGCATCTCCGAGGCCATCGCCTGGGCGTTCGCGATCAGCGTGTTCGGTGCGCAGGAGCTGGCCGTGCCGGTGGCCAACCAGACGCTGAGCACGGTCCTGAAGTACCCCGAGGACGAAGAGACGGTGCGCCAGTCCGGGCTGGCCACCGTGGTCGCCGCCCTTGACTGAGATCGGGGCCCCGGCCACCAGGGGCCCGGCCACCAGGGCCCCGGCTATCGGGGCCACGGCGGCGGCGTTCGGGGCGGCCCTGCACACCGCGGGCCTGCCGGTCGGGCCGGACCGCTGCGAGCGGCTGGCCCGGGCCATGACCGTCATGAACGCCACATCCCTGGCCGAACTGCGGGCCTGCGCCCTGGCCACGATGGTGTCCGACCCGAGCCAGATGCCCACCTTCGACCGCGTCTTCGCGGCTATCTTCGGCAGCCTCTCCCCGCTGGCCGCCCAGCTGCCGCCGGTCCCGGCCGGCTTCCCGCGCATGGGCGGGGACAACTCGCCGGCGTCGGCGGCCATGCCGCCCGCCACCGCCGACGGCTGGACCACCGGGATGCAGATCACCGAAGCCAGCTCCTCCTCGGACTCCGATGACGATGACCTGCCCGAGAGCCAGGCCATGCAGCGGGCCGCGTCGGCCGCCGAACGGCTGCGCGGCCGCGACTTCACCGAGCTGTCCGCGACCGAGCTGACCCAGCTGGTTCTGCTCATGCGGAACCTGAGCCTGGCCATCCCGCCCCGGCGCACCCGCCGGTACCGGGGATCGCGGCGGGGTAACCGGCCCGATCTGCGCCGGACCATGCGCCAGGCCCGCCGGTACGGCGGTGAGGTCGTCCGGTTGTCCCGCCAGGCCCGGGTGGTGCGGCCGCGGCGGCTGGTGGTGCTGTGTGACATCTCCGGCTCGATGGAGCCCTACGCCCGGGCGCTGCTCCTGCTCATGTACGTGCTGTACGGCGCGCAGTCGCGAGCGGGGCAGGCGCAGCAGCGGGGCGCCCGCAGCCGCCCCGAGCTGTTCAGCTTCGCCACCCGGCTGACCCGGCTGACCCCGGCCCTGGCCGCCAGCACGCCGGACACCATGCTGGTCAAGGCGGGCGAGGCCGCCCCCGACTGGTCGGGCGGGACGCGGATCGGGGCCGCGCTCAAGGAGTTCAACGACCGCTACGGCGCCCCCGGCATGGCCCGCGGGGCGGTGGTGCTGATCATTTCCGACGGCTGGGAGACCGGGGATCCCGAACTGCTCCGGCAGCAGATGGCCCGGCTGGCCCGCCTGGCCTACCGGGTCGTGTGGGCCAACCCGCGCACCCAGTCCCCGCGGTACCGGCCCGAAGTGGGGGGCATGGCCGCCGCCTGGCCCTTCTGCGACGCCGTGGTCAGCGCGCACAACCTGGACGCCCTCGACGACCTCCTGGCCGCCCTCAGCTGATTGACAGCAGGCTCCGGGCGCTTCCAGGATGTGCATTGTCTTCGATTAACAATTAGCGTCCCTACCGCACCTCTGGACTCTGGAGCCTTCGTGACTGAGCTGCCTGCGTTGTTCGACCTGTCCGGACAGACCGCGGTCGTCACCGGCGGGGGAGGTGCGCTGGGGGCGGTGGTGGCCCGGGGACTGGCCGACGCCGGGGCCGCGGTCGTGGTGGTGGACGTGCGCGCGGCCAACGCCGAGCGGGTCAGCCAGTCGATCACCGACGCGGGCGGCCGGGCGGCCGGGTTCGGAGCCGACCTGAGCTCCGAGGACGCCGTCGGCCAGGTGTTCGCCGAGGTCGACGCGGCCTTCGGGCCGGTCAGCATCCTGGTCAACGCGATCTCGGCGCCGGTCGAGCGGCACCTGGCCGAGGACTACCCGCTGGCGGACTGGAACTACTCGCTGGCCTCCAACCTGACCAGCTACTTTCTGTGCTCCCGGGCCGCCGCCACCCGCATGATCGCGGCCGGCCGGGGCGGCAGCATCGTGAACTTCGCCTCCACCGCCGGGGTCAGCGCCCTGGGCCGGGGCAACCTGGCCTACAGCGCGGCCAAGGGCGGGGTCGTGCAGCTGACCCGCGAGCACGCCTTCGTGTGGGCCCACCACGGCATCCGGGTCAACGCGGTGCTGCCCTGCCAGTTCATCAACGAGTGGTGGGCGGGCCAGCTGGCCGACCCCGCTCACGCCGGGCTGGTGAATCGCGCGATCTCCGGCATCCCCCTCGGGCGGCTGGGCGAGCCGCCCGAGATCGTCGGGCCGGTACTGTTCCTGGCCTCGGCGGCCGCGTCCATGGTCACCGGGATCATGCTCCCGGTGGACGGGGGCAACCTGGCCATGAACGCCGGCGGCAGCCTCGACTGGTAGCCGCTGGCAGCCGCCGTCAGCCCAGGTCGGCCACGGTGGTCGTGCGGATGCGCGCGTCCGGACGGGACGGCACGTCCGGGCGCAGCGACGTGCCCAGGCCGGGTCCGGGCGGCGGTGCGATCTGGCCGTTGCCGATGGCGGGCAGTGCGGTGACGATGTCGCCGTACCAGCCCCGGTAGTAGGCCCGCACGGTCTCCTGGACCAGGGGCGAGCAGGTCGGCGGCCAGCTCACCCGGTCGCTCGATAGCGGCCTGGAGGTCCTCGTAGCGCCCCGGCGCCTCGTCCCCGGGCAGGCCGCGGTCCCCGTCGGTGGCGCGGTCCGAGGCCTTGAGCGCACCCTGGTTACCCCGGCCGTAGCGGGCGCCCGCGCAGGTGTTGTAGATCCGGAGGGACTCCCGGGTCCGGCCGCCGAGCAGGTCCGTGACCGGCAGGCCGGCCGCCTGCCCGGCGAGGTCCCACAGGGCGACGTCGGTGGCGGAGTTGCCGCGGGTCTCGGCTCCGGTGCCCTCGTAACCGACGAACACGTCGTACAGGCCCCGCCGATGGGCGGCGATCCGGCCCGGGTCCTGGCCGATCAGGTAGGGCGCGACGGTCTCTCCCGCGCTCGACTGACGACGCCTGTTAACGGCAAACTAATAATTATTATCGAAGGTCGTTACGCTGGCCCCATGAGCAGCCCTGAGCCTTATTCGGGGCTGCGGTGATCGTCTCCGGCGGTAACCGTAGCCGTCGCGGCTAGCGGGCCAGGGCGCCCATCGGGTCCCAGGCCGGGAGCACGATCGGCTCGGCGTCCAAGGCCGCCTGCAGGCGGGCCGGGAGCGCGCTCCGGCGGGCGGCGATCTCGAAGACGTACTGGCCGAACCAGGAGTCATCCATCGTGTAGAAGCCGTCCTTGCCCCGGTCGGAGCCCCAGCTGTTCTCCACCCGCCAGCGCCGGGTCACCCCGTCCAGCACATCGACCCCGGTGAACAGCATCGCGTGGGTCATGGCCGACTCGTGGTATTCGAGGCGGGCCGCCTTGTCGAGGCTGAACGCGGTGTTGTAGACCGACGGCAGGTCGTAGAGCTCGGCGTCCCAGAACGCGTAGTCGTTGCTCATCATCTTGCCGACGTCGCAGCCGAACCAGACCGGCTCGCCGCCCTGGATGGTGGCCGCCGCGATGTCCTTGATCAGCTGCACCTCGACGTTGAGGTAGATCACCGGCGGGCCGCCGACGACGTTGCCCAGGTACTCGACGGTGAAGGTCGCTTCGAGCGGGCTGGACGGGCGCGGGTCGTTGACCAGGCAGACGTAGTCGCTGACCGGCAGGTCCACGTACTTGGCCGCGAACTCCTGCGGGGTGATCACGCCGTCCCGGTGGAACTTCTTGTCCTTGTCCGTCCACTGCCAGTCGAAGCGCTCCGGTGGCGTACCGAGGTGGATGCACAAGATCCGGTAGATGACCTGCATGATCTCGGCCTTGGCCGCGCGGGCGGCGTCGGCGCCCTGGGCCGTCGCGGCGCGGACGCTCCTGGCGCCCTGGCGCAGCTGGTAGCGGAGGATCGAGTTCATCCGGCCGGTGTTCGACGAGCTCTGCGTCTCCGGCATCTGGGCCTTGGGCACCAGGCCGTGCTTGGCCACCAGCGCGGCGAACATGTTCCACTGCCCGCCGTCGCTGGCCGCCGAGTCCAGCAGGAAGGCGACCGTGCGGTCGTCGAGGCCGCGGTCGGCGGTTTCGGTGATCGCCTCGAGGAAGTAGTTGGCCCGCTCGAGCTTGTCCCAGAACATCAGGTAGTTCTGCGAGAACTCGAAGTCCTTGAGCCCGGTCGCGCGCATGACCCCGACGCGCAGCAGGTTCAGCCCGGCGAACAGCCAGCAGCGGCCGCTCCGCTCCTGGTTGGTGACCTTCCAGTCGTCCAGCGTGGTCGACAGCGAGTGGTCGATGCTGCTGACGATCTCCCGGTCGATGGCCACGTCATCGACGGTCACCCGGGTCACGGCGTTCTGCGCCAGCCGGTAGGCCGGGTTGGCCGAGAAATCCTTGTGCAGTCGCTCCAGGTCGGCAACCGAAATTGTTCCGTCCATCAACGCATCCTCATCCGTGGTCGACTCCGCCTTTCTCCAGACTAAATTCCGCCACCGGGCGACCAGGTCATAACATCGCCGCATGCGGCCTTCTGATGGGCGGCGCGTGACCTACGCCATGCTGGCCGGGGCGGTCACCGTGTCGGTTGCCTGGCTGGCCATGCCGGTCGTGGCGTCGATCCTGCTCGGCTGGGACGTCGCCGTCGTGATCTACCTGGTCTGGACCGGCGCCTCGGTGTGGAAGCTGGACCCCGGCCACACGGCTCAGCTGGCCAAGCGCGAAGACCCCAGCACTCCCGTCGCCGAGCTCGTCGTTCTCCTGGCGGGCACGGCCATGCTGGCCGCGGTGGGCTTCGCGCTGGTCAAGGCGGGCCAGACCGCTGGCGGCGAAAAGGCGTACCTGGTCACCATCGGCCTACTCAGCGTGGTGCTGTCCTGGGCAGTGGTACACACCGTGTTCGGGCTGCGCTACGCCCGGGCCTACTATTCCGAGCCGGTCGGCGGCATTGATTTCAACGAAGCCGAGCCGCCGAACTACATCGACTTCGCCTACTACTCCTTCACCGTCGGCATGACGTTCCAGGTCGCGGACACCAACATCACGGCCAAGGCCGTCCGGCGGACCACCCTCCACCATGCGCTGCTTTCCTATCTGTTCGGCGCGGTACTGCTCGGGATCGTGATCAACGTGGTGGCCACCCTCCTGCACTAATGCCCCGCTGGCCGGAGCCGGCGCTGGCCCCGGAGGATCTCGCAGGCCAAGACCCAGGTTGCATGATGGACCCAAGCTGTTCACCTCAGACGGGAGAGCCATGGGCACGGCACGGATCGCGGTCATCCCCGGCGACGGCATCGGGGCCGAGGTGATGACCGAGGGCGTCCGCGTGCTACGCGCGGCCGCGGACCGCTTCGGCTTCGCGGTCACCACCGAGGACTTCGACTTCGCCAGCGCCCAGTACTACCGGGCCCACGGCGTCATGATGCCGGACAACTGGGCCGACCTGATCGGGTCCTACGACGCGATCTTGTTCGGCGCGGTCGGCTGGCCCGACACGGTGCCGGACCACATCTCACTGTGGGGCAGCCTGCTGCGCATCCGCCGCGAGTTCGACCAGTACGTCAACCTGCGGCCGTGCCGCCTGCTGCCGGGGGTCACCGGCCCGCTGCGGCGCTGGGAGCCGGGGGATATCGACTTCGTGGTCGTCCGCGAGAACAGCGAAGGCGAGTACTCCCCGGTCGGAGGGATCATGTTCGCGGGCACCGAGCGCGAGGTGGTGCTCCAGGAATCGGTCATGACCCGGACCGGGGCCGACCGCATCCTCGACTTCGCGTTCACGCTGGCATCGTCGCCGGCCCGCAAACGCCATGTCACCGGCGCGACCAAAAGTAACGGGATCCCGATCTCGATGGTCTGGTGGGATGAACGCTTCCGCGCCGCCGCCGCGCGGTTCGGCGGGGTGCGGACGGACCTGTGCCACGTGGACGCGCTGGCCGCCAAGCTCGTGCTGCGGCCCGACCAGTTCGACGTGATCGTGGCCACCAACCTGTTCGGCGATATCCTGTCCGACCTCGGCCCGGCCTGCACCGGGACGATCGGCATCGCGCCGAGCGCCAACCTGAATCCGTCCCGGCGCCATCCCAGCCTGTTCGAGCCGGTGCACGGCTCGGCCCCGGACATCGCCGGCCAGGGCGTCGCCAACCCCATCGGGCAGATCTGGTCGGTGGCGATGATGCTGGACCACCTTGGCCAGGCCGCCGCGGGCCAGGCGGTCGTCGCCGCCATCGAAGCCGTGCTGACCAGCCCGGACCGGGACCGTCTGATCACGCCGGACCTGGGCGGCACCGGCACGACCGCTCAGCTCGGGGCGGCCATCGCGGCCGCGCTGGCCTGATCAGCGTGTCGTAGGCCGGGTTCCGGGCTGGCGCACGGTCCACCGGCCTGGATCAGGAGCCGGCGAGCAGGCTCAGCACCTGCTCGTGCAGGGCGGGGACGTGCGATTCGGTTTCGGGCTTCATCAAGACGCTGCGCAGGATGCGGCCGCTGGCCACGTCGGCCTCGACCTGATGCCCGCGGGCGGCCAGGCTGGCGCCGTCCACCGTGTAGGTGGCGACGAACAGCGCCTGCGGGCTGGGCAGGTGCATGCCGGTCGCCAGCACGTGGCCGCTGGCGCGGTCGATCTGCGACAGGCGCGGCCGGGCCGGGAAGTAGCTGAGGATGTCCAGTTGCGGGCGCTGGAACAGGCTGAGCTCTTCGCTCGCGCCGATCAGGTCGGCCCAGGCCAGGGCGGCCCGCCGCCCGGGGCGCAGCACCGCGCCCAGACCGTCCGGGGTCAGCGGCAGCAGCTGCAGGGTCAGCCACAGCGCGGCGGCGGCCGCGCCGGCCCGGGAGCATTCCAGCGAGATCTCGCCCAGGTGCAGCTCATCGGAGGTGAAGTAGGTGTAGGGCGAATCGTGCAGGTAGTGCCGGGCCACGCTCGGATCGCGGAACAGCACCGCGCCGCAGCCGTACGGTTGCAGGCCATGCTTGTGCGGATCGATGACGACCGAGTCGGCCGCCGCGATGGCCGCGAACGGCGCCGCCGCCACCCCCTCGCCGGTGCCGTCGGCGATGAGCCGGAAGAACCCGCCGTAGGCGGCGTCCACATGAACCCTGGCGCCGTAGCGGCGGGCCAGGGCGACGATCTCGTGGACCGGGTCGACCGCGCCCAGCCCGGTGGTGCCCGCGGTGGCCACCACCGTGCCGACGCGCCCGCCGCGCAGCGTCTCCTCCAGCGCCTGCAGCTCCATGGTGCCGTCGGCGGCGGCCGGCACGGTGACCGCCTCGACCCCGAGCAGATGGCACATGCGCCCGTGCGTGTAGTGGGCGTCGGCGCTGTGCGCGATGGCCTTTCCCGGGTGGAGCTGGCGGGCGACGAACAGCGCTTCCAGGTTGGCGATGGTCCCGCTGCTGGTCAGATGCCCGAGATGGTCGGAGTAGCCGAACATCGCGGCCAACTGGGCCACGACCTCCTTTTCCATCCGGGCCGTGGCCGGCCCGCCGTCCAGGGCGTGGTTGTTGGGGTTGATCAGCATGGCGCTGACGTAGCCGATCACCGCCGCCGGGTGCGGGGGCTTGAGCATCTGGCCGACGTAGCGGGGGTGAAAGAACGGGTAGTTGTCCCGCAGCCGCTCGTGCAGGGCGCTGGTCGCCCGCTGCAGGTCCTCCGCTGACACCTCCAGCGAAGGATGCGGCACGAACGGGCCGTACTCGGCCATCCACGCGCCGGCGCTGGCGACGGCCGCGCGCAACTGCTCGGCGAGGTCGCCGTATCCAGCCGGGCCAGCCTGCATAACGTCGGCGCTCCTCTCGGTCGATCCGCCGCAGAAACGCTACGCCACCGCCCGGCCGGGCTGGCCAGGACACTCAGGAGTTCTGTGCCACGCTCTCGCGGACCTTGTCGGCGGCGGCGGTGCTGGTGGCCAGGACCTGCTTGGCCAGGTCGCGCTGGGCGTCCAGCAGGTGCCCGGCGAAATCGTAGACCTGGTCGATCACGTGCTCGGGGCTGACCGGCCCGGGGTGCGGTAGCTGGCCCAGCGCCTGCTGGAACGTCTTCTTCCAGGTCTCGAGGGCGGCCAGCGCCGCGTCCTGGCCCTGCTTGAGAAGCTCGGTGTACTGGTCCTGGATGGCGGTCATGGGGATCTCCTTCTGCGTGCGTACTGTCTGCGTACTGCGTTCGTACCGGCTGCTTGAAATAGTACGCACCAGGTGCGTTGTATGTCAAGCGAGCTGATCGGCATATCAAGCAGGGTCGCGGGGATAATGGGAGGACGGCTCACCAAGATCACGGGCGGTACCGATGGTTCAGGCCCCTGGCCCCGGCACTTCAGCGCACGGTCATGTCGTTCTCGCCGCGGCCGACAGCGCCGCGTTCACCTCGGTTCGCCAGCGGCCGACGGCCCGGCGCAACCGGTACCGGATCGGCAAAGAACTCCGGCAGCAGGTGCCGCGCCGGGCGCTGGGGGAGTGGTCCGCACCGGCTGGCCGGCCCGATCCGGTGCGGCTGATCACCGAGTCCCACCGCGGCCGGCTCGACTGGCTGATTCCCGTGCGGGTGGGCCGGATGGCGGCCTCGCCCTACGGGTTCATGCGCGGGGCGGCGATCGTCATGGCCGAGGACGTGGCCCGGTTGCCGTCCACCGGCATCACCCCGGTGATCTGCGGTGACTCCCACATGGGCAACTTCGGCTTCTACGCCTCGCCCGAACGGGATCTGGTCATCGACCTGAACGACTTCGACGAGGCGCACCCCGGCGGCTGGGAGTGGGACCTGCGCCGGCTGGTGGCCAGCATCTGGGTCGCGGGGCGCCAGAGCGGCGCCAGCGAGCAGGCGTGTGAGTCAGCCGTCCGGCGCTGCGTGGCCGGCGTACCGCGGCGAGGTGCGGTCGCTCGCCTCGACCGCGCTGCTGGCCCGGTCCTACCAGCGCCTCGACGTCGACCACCTGCGCCAGGGGGCCAAGGAGAAGTCACTGCGGGCCGAGATCAAGCGGGCGGCGGCCCGGGCCCGCCGCCGGACCAGTGACCGGGCGCTGCCCAAGTTCACCAGTGAACGGGACGGGAAACGCCGGATCGTGGAGGACTTCCCGCTCATCACCCGGGTCAGCTACTTCGAGGCCGACCAGGTCGCACGCGGCCTGGACGACTACCTGCAGACCCTGGCCCCGCACTGGCGGCGGGTCCTGGGCGGCTACACGCTCATCGACGTCGCCCACAAGGTGGTCGGCGTGGGCAGCGTCGGGCTGCGCGCCTACGTGGCCCTGCTGGAGGGCAGCAGTCCCGATGACGTGGTGTTCCTGCAGCTGAAGCAGGCCCGGCGATCGGTCCTGGCCCCGTACGTGCACGGCGAGTCGGCCTGGCACGCCCACCAGGGCCAGCGGGTGGTCGAGTACCAGCAGGCCCTGCAGACGGTCAGCGACCCGCTGCTGGGCTGGACGACCGTGGGCGACCATCAGTACTACGTGCGCCAGTTCCGGAACATGAAGGGGACCGTGCCCCTGGACTCCATCGACGGCGCCGCCCTGGCCGACTACGCCGGGATCATCGGGCACCTGCTGGCCAAAGGCCACGCCCGGACCAGCGGCGCCTCCATGATCGTCGGCTATACCGGCTCCTCCGACCGCCTCGACCAAGCGCTGGCCCGGTTCGCGCGGCTGTACGCCGACCAGACCGAGGCCGACCACGCCGCCCTGGTCAAGGCGGCCGACCAGGGCGTCCTGCCCATCGAGCGCGGCCTGTGACGGAGCCGGCGGGGACCGAGCCGGGGACCAAACCGAGCCCCGGTTGATCATCAGGCCAGCCGCCGGCCCATCATTGAGTCGCTGCTGTTGATCCGTTGCTGCTGTTGCCTAGGGACCGGAGATCGGACATGAACGCTGCCGTGCCGCCTGCTGCCAAGCTGCACCTGATCGTCGGGTACGACGGATCCCCTCCGGCCGTCCGGGCCCTGGACGCGGCGGTGCGCCTGCTCAGCGGCCGAACCGGCCAGATCGTGGTGCTGTACGTCGGGCACCTGTCGGCCGCGGACTCGATGTCACCCGACGCCCTGGCCGAGATGGAGCAGAGCTTCAGCGAGATTGCCGCCGACCTGCGGAACCAGGCCGGAGAACAGCTGCGCGGGCGTGAGGACCGCTGGCAGTTCGAGTGGCGGCAGGGCGACATCGCCCAGGAACTGCTGGCGACCGCGACCCGCCTCGGTGAAGCCGATCCCGACGACACCGTGGCGCTGGTGGTCGGGAGTTCCTCGCACGCGATGCACCGCGTGATCGGCTCGGTGGCCGTCAGCCTGAGCCGGCATTCGCCGGTGCCGCTGGTGATCGTGCCCTGAGGTCCTGATCAGCTACGTCGTTTCCGGGCGGTGACGGCGGGTATCTTCACCGCTACCACGGCTGCGGCTCAGTAAGGGAGAGCTGCGGCTCAGTAAGGAGATGGGTGACAGTGACCGCTGACGCAGTGCCCGGACCCGTCGTTCCCCAGTACCGGCTGGTCACCATCTCGGCGGCCTACGGGGCCGGCGGCAGCGTCGTCGCGCCCGCCCTGGCCGAGCGGCTCGGCGTGCCCTTCCTGCAGCGGGTGACCAGCAACGAAGCCGACGCGACCGCGCCTGGGCCCTGTGCCGAGCAGCTGACCGAGGACGAAGCCAGCAGCACTCCGGTGCACCGGCTGCTGGCCGCGTTCACGCATGGGATGCCGGTCGGGCCGACGCAGTCGGCGCCCCCGGCGCACGTGCTCGAAGACGACCTGCGCGGCAGCGCCGAGGCAGGGATCCGCCGGATGGCCGCCGACGGCGAAGGCGTGATCCTGGGCCGGGCGGCTGCGGTCGTGCTCGGCAAGGGAGCCGGCTTCCACGTGCGGCTGGACGGGCCGCCGGAGCGCCGGGCCGCCCAGGGCGCCGTGATCGAGAGCGTCGGGCCGGAGGAAGCCGTGGCCCGCATGCACCGTGCCGACAAGGCCCGCACCGCCTACGTCCGCCGCCTCTACCGGGTCAACCCGGCCGACGCGGCCCACTACCACCTGGTCATCGATTCGACCGTGATCCCGTTGGACGCGGTCACCGACATCATCCTGCAGACGATGTCCGCCCGCTCCATGGTCCCGTCCTAGCCTCCGGGTCCCGACGCCGGCCCAGGTCCGGCATAGATCACAAAGCGGAAGCCGGTCGGGAGCAGGTTGATTGCGCCGGCTAACCATCAGACCGCTGGCGGCGTAGGCTCCGCGCTTAATGGGGCTGCACGGGGACTCGCTGACGGTGCGCCGGATGCGCGCGTCCGGGGTGGTGATCGTCGCCGCCGTGCTGACCACCCTGGTCGCCGCGGCGCTGGCGGCCACGTTCGCGGTCTACAGCGGCGGGGTGCTGCCGCGGGCCGTGCGGCACGACCTGGGCACCGCCAGCGGGACCACCTTCCTGGTCACCGGGTCCGTCGACCGTGACCAGGCCGGTCAGGTCACCAGCCAGCTACCGGGCCAGCTCAAGCGGGCGCTCGGCCAGGTCCCATTCGCCTTCGACAGCGCGCTGCGCTCCGACCCGCTCGGCTTCGTCTCCGGAGCCCACCCCGCCGAGTCCGCGGGCGGCGACCGCGACGCCACGTCCGCGGGCGGCAACGTGCCGATCGCCGAAGCCGCCGCGTTCACCGGCCTCACCGCCCACGCCGTTCTGCTGACCGGCCACTGGCCGGGGAGGCCCGTCGCCGGACAGCCGATACCGGCGGCCCTGCCCGCCCCGGCCGCCACGCTGCTGCAGGTCAAGCCGGGCGACGTGATCCAGATGCGGGACCGGGACAGCAACGCGCTGGTGCGGTTCACGATCACCGGCCTGTACCGGCCGCGCGCGGTGACCGGCCCCGGCGCCGCGTACTGGCAGCTGAACGACGTCGGCTTCGCCGGGGCGGCCGCCTCCGGCGGCTTCACCGAGTACGGGCCGCTGACCGTCAACCCGGCCGCGTTCAGCGGGTCCCTCACGGTCGGGGCCGCCACCTGGCTGGCCCGGCCGGACACCCCGGCCATCGCCGAAAGCCAGCTGACCCACGTGGCGAGCCGGCTGTCGGCCCTGATCACCTCGCTGCAGAGCGGCGACACCCTGCCCGCGCTCAACCCGGTCACCGGCCTCCCGGGCGTGCTGACCCGGACGAACAGCAACCTCGGCGTGGCCCGCTCGCTGCTGGCCATCAGCGCGGTCCTGATCGTCCTGCTGGCCGCGGCCGCACTGCTGCTGGTGGCCCGGCTGCTGGCCGGGGCGCGGGAAGGCGAGGTGGCCATGATGGCCGCCCGCGGCGCCACCCGCTGGCAGCTGGCCCGGCTGACGCTGGCCGAGGCGGTACCGCTGTCGGTGGCGGCTTCGGCCGGCGGCGGGCTGGCCGGGGTCTGGCTGGCCCGACTGGCGGCCGGCGCGGGCTCGGTTCCGTTCGGTACCGCCCTGAACCTGGCCTGGCCCACGGCGCTGGTGGTCGCGGCCGGGGCCGTGGTCATCGTGCTGGTGCCAGCGGTCCGGACCGTGAACCCGGGCGCGGCCCGCGCCCGGCAGGGCCGGGCCGCCGCGGTGGCCGGGATCAGCCGGGCCGGAGCCGACGTGGGCCTGGTGGCGCTGGCCGTGCTGGCCGGCCTGGAGCTGCGGCGGTACTCAGCGGGGTCGGCCGGGCCCGGATCCGGGGCCGCCTTTGGCGCCGACCCGGTCCTGGTGCTCGCGCCCGCGCTGGCGCTGGCGGGCGGAACCACCGCCGCGCTGCGGCTGCTGCCGCTGGCCGCGAAGCTGGGGGACCGGCTGGCCGGGCGGGGCCGGCGGCTGACCGCCGCGCTGGCCAGCTGGCAGATCAGCCGTCAGTCGGTCCGGCAGGGCGGGGCGGCCCTGCTGGTCGTGCTGGCCGTCGCCACCGGGGCGCTGGCCATCGCCCAGCGGCAGAGCTGGATCGGGTCCGCCCACGACCAGGCCGCGTTCACGGCCGGGGCTGACGTTCGGGTCGAACCGCCCGCACCGCTGACCCCGGGCCAGTCCGGGCAGCTCAGCCGGGCCCGGGGGGTCACCGCGGTCATGCCCGCCGTGTCCTACCCGGCCGCCAACGGATCGGGCGAGATTCTGGCCGTGAACGCCGGGCACGCGGCCGCGACCACCCTGCTGCGCGCCGACCAGGCTCCGCAGCCCGCCGCCGGGCTGCTGCGCCGGATCACCCCGGCCGGCCCGGCTCCCGGCCTGGCCCTGCCCGGCCAGCCGGCCGGGATCCGGCTGGCCGCCGCGATCGGGCCGGCCGCCCTGGCCCTGGACCCGGTCGAGGTGACCGTGACCATCGGCGACCCCGACGGCGACGTCTACCAGCTGGACGCCGGGTCCTTGCCGGCCGACGGCCAGATCCACACCCTGACCGCGGCCCTGCCCGGCGGAACCGCGATCTACCCGCTCCGGGTCATCGCGATCACCGCGTCCTATCAGCTGCCTGCCCGCCGGGCGGCCGCCTCGGCCCGGTTCACCGTGGACCGGCTGACCACGACCGGAGCCGGTGCGGCGGCCCGCCAGGCCCGGGACCGACCTCCGGGCCTGGCGGGCCGCGGCCTCCTCCGCGCAACTGGTCACGATCCGGGCCACCGCGCCCGGCCCGGTCGGGCGGACCGGCGCACCGGCGGTGACGCCGTCCGCCCCGCAGACCTCCGGGCTCGGCCCGGACCGTGAACTTCAGCGCCGGCTTCGGGCAGGGCAAGGCCTTCAAGGCCAGTCTCCCCCCGGTGCCGATCACCGGCCTGGTCACCCTGACCGCCCCCATCCTGACCGCTGGGACCGTGCCGGGCCTGGCCACCCGGGCCTTCTTGACCGCCAACCGCTCCCACGTCGGCTCAATCGTTGAATCCAGCGTGGCCGGGGTCACCGTCGGCGTGAAGATCGTCGCGGTCACGTCGTCCTGGCCCACGGTCAACGGCCCCGGCGGAGCTCTGATCATCGACCTGGGCGCCGTCCAGAACATCCTGGCCGCCGAGGGTCAGCCCCCGGCCGAGCCGACCCAGTGGTGGCTGGCGACCAGCTCCGGAACGGCCCCGCCCGGCCTGGCCGCCCAGCTGCCCCCGGGCAGCGCGGTGACCACCGCCACCGGGCTGGCCAGCGAGCTGCTGGGTGACCCGGTCTCGGCCGTGCCCCAGCGGGCGCTGCTGGCCGTGGCCATCACCGCCGTGCTGCTGGCCATCACCGGGTTCTGCGTCAGCATCGCGGCCGGCGTCCGGCAGCGCCGGGCCGAGAACGCGCTGCTGGCCGCGCTCGGCGTGCCGCCCGGTGCGGCCGCCGGCCAGCTGGGGCTGGAGAAACTGCTGCTCAGCGTGCCGGCCGCGCTGGCCGGGCTGGCTCTCGGGGTGGTCCTGGCCGAACTGCTGGTCCCGGCGCTGACCCTGACCACCTCGGCCGCTCATCCGGTGCCGCCGGTGCTGATCCACTTCGGCTGGCCCCAGACGCTGGGCCTGGTCGCGTGCGTGGCGGTGATCCCGGTCCTGGCCGCGGTGCTGGCCATGGCCCGGCGGCCCGACCCGGCCGCGGCCCTGCGGGCCGCGGAGGCCGCGTGAACCGGCCCCGCCCGGCAGTGGGCCCGCTGCTGGGGGAGGCCCGGGGGGCCCTGGTCGCGCTGGCGATCCTGGTCGGGGCGCTCGTGTTCGCGGCCCTGGCCGGCCCCGCCCAGGCCCTGCGGGCCGAGACCCAGGCGCTGCGGAACACCATGGCCGGGCTCAGCCCGCTGGTGAAGCAGATCACGGCCGCCACCGACTGGGAGGACTTCACCCAGCAGCTCAGCCCGGAAAGCCCGGAACGCCTGTCCGGCAGCGACCTGAGCGACGCCACCACCGCGCTGGCCCACGGCTACGCCTCGGCCGGGCTGCCGGTCGGTTCGGGCGCCTGGGCCGGGCTGGCCTCCCCGATCTACACCCTCGCGTCGGGGGCGGGGCCGCGGACCAGCACCGGCGCCGCGGCCCGGCTCGCGGTGCTGGCCCGGCCCCAGCTGGCCAGCCACGCGCGGCTGGTGGCCGGCGCCTTGACCGGGTCGGTCCCGGCGGGCGCCATAGCGTGCGCGGTCTCCACCGCGACCGCGGCCCGGTACGGCCTGCACCCCGGATCCCGCCTGGTGCTGGTCGCGTCGGCCGGCCCGCTCACCCTGGACATCACCGGCGTCGTGGCCGCCCGCGACCCCGCCTCGACGTTCTGGCAGAACGACGGCGGGCTCACCCCGCTGTACAACACGCCCCTGGACGGTGTCCCGTACTGGAGCGGCGCGGTGTTCGCCGACCCGGGCCAGGAACCGATCGTGCAGTCGGTGTTCGGCCCGTCCAGCCTGGCCCTGACCTGGACGGTCCCGCTGGACACCGGCCGGCTCACCGCCAGTCAGGCCCGGCCCGTGTACAACACGCTGAATCAGGTCGCGCAGACGTTCCCGGCCCTGGGCCCGCTCAGCGGCGGGGCCGGTGTGGTCTCGGTCTCGTCCCCGCTGACCAGCAACCTGGCCGCGTTCCTGACCACCCAGGCCGAGGTCGACACCGCACTGGCCCTGCTGTTCGTCAGCCTGATCGTGGCCGGGGCCGCGGTCATCGCGGTCGCGGCCCGGATGGTCGCGGTCCGGCGCGGTGCCGAGCTGGCCCTGCTGCGGGCCCGGGGCAGTTCGATCGCCCAGCTGTCGGCCCATCTGCTGCGGGGCACGGCGGTCGTGGTGCTGCCCGCGGCGCTGCTCGGGGCCGGCCTGGCCTTCGCCGTGGAGAGCAGTGCGGCCTCCTCGGTGCTCGGGTGGTCGCTGGCCGCGCTGGTCCTGGCGGCCGCCCTGGCCGGCCCGCCGGTGATCGCCGCCGTGCGGCACCGCCGGCCCGGCCCGCCCACGTCCGCGGCCCAGATCACGGCGGCGGGGGAAGCGGCCCCGCGCCGGATCGGCGCCCGTCGCTGGGTGGCCGAGGGGACGGCCTGCGCGGCGGCCATCGCCGGCCTCGTCGTCCTGCACGCCCAGGGCCTGCCCGCCCCCGGGCAGACCGACCTGATCCTGGCCGCGACCCCGGTCCTGGTGGCCGTGCCGGTCGTGCTGGTCGTGCTGCGGCTGTACCCGCTGGTCGTCCGGGCCCTGCTGGCCCTGGCCGCCCGGACCCAGGGCGCGACCGGATTCGTGGCCCTGGCCCAGGCCTCCCGGACCGCCCTGACCGGGATCCTGCCGGTGTTCGCGCGTGGTCCTGGCGCTGAGCGTGGCCGCCTGCGCCGGGATGGTCCGCGACGCGGTCGGCCGGGGCGAGAACGCCGCCGCCTGGGCGGCCACCGGAGCCGACGTGCTCATTCAGAACCGCTCCGGATCGACGCCGCCGCCCGCCTACGACCACGTCACCGCGGCCGACGTGGCCCGGATCTCGGCCGTGCCCGGAGTCCGGCAGACCGCCGCGGTCTGGTCCACCAGCTGGAGCGGTCCCGGCGGCCAGGCCGTCACCGTGCTGGGGGTCGACCCGGCCCGGTACGCCGCGCTGACCGCGACCACCCCGTTCCCGTCCTTCCCCGCCCGCAAGCTGGGGCCGGCCGCCACGTCGGGCCGCGCGGAAGCGGCGGCCACCACCACGACGGTCATCCCGGTGCTGGCGTCGCCGGCGGCGGCGGCGTTCCTCGGGCGGGCGGGCCCGCAGCGGCTCACCGCCCGTCAGTCCGGCCTGGGGCCCGTCCGGATCCGGGTCACCGGGGTGCTGGCGTCCACCCCGGCCCAGCCCGGCGGCGGCGCCTGGGTGATCATGCCGCTGCGGACCCTGCCCGGTGCCACGGGCAGTCCAGGCCCGGAGAACCTGCTGGTCGGCGGGTCCGGGATCGACAACCGGAAACTGGCCGCCGTCGTCAACACCGTGCTCCCCGAGGCCGACATCATCACCCGCTCGACGGTCCTGAGTTCCCTGGCCGACGCGCCGCTGGCCAAGAGCGCGGAACTGCTGATGCTGCTCACCATCCTGGCCGCGGCCGGGCTCGGCCTGGGCACGGTGATGATGGGGCTGGCCCTGGGCGCGGCCCAGCGGAGGCGCACGCTGGCCCGGATGACCACCATGGGCCTGGACCGGCCGATCGGGCTGGCCGTCACCGAGGCCATGCCGGCCATCCTGGCCGCGGCCGTGGCCGGCCTGGTCTGCGCGCTGGCCCTGCCCCGGCTGGTCGGCCCGGCCCTGAACCTGGCCGTGTTCACCGGCTCCGGGACGCCGGTGGCGATCCAGCCCGGCTGGGCCGCACTCGGGCTGCCGATCGCGGCCGTCATCGTCATCGCCGCCGCCGCGCTGGCCGGGCAGACCCGGGCCCTGCGCCGGCGTGGCGTCACCAGCCTGCTGCGGGCACACTGAAGACGGGGAGCGGAGGAGACCAATGGGTACGAGCATCGCGGATCTGGGGGCGGAGGCGGCTCGCCAGCACCGGGACTTCGGGGCGGGCTCGCTGATCGTCTGCGATCGGCTGGTCCGCATCTACGCCGCCCCCGGCGGGATCGAGGTCCAGGCCCTGCAAGGCCTGGACCTGCTGATGTCCGAGGGTGAGCTGGCCGCCCTGGTCGGCGCGTCGGGCAGCGGCAAATCGACGCTGATGAACATCCTGGCCGGGCTGGACCGGCCCACCGCCGGGTCGGTCCGGGTCGCCGGGCACGACCTGGCCGCGATGACCGCCAAGCAGCGGCTGGCCTACCGGCGCCAGACCATCGGCTTCATCTGGCAGCAGACCTCCCGCAACCTGCTGCCCTACCTGACCGCCCAGCAGAACGTGGCCCTGCCCATGCGGCTGGCCGGCCGCGGCGCCCGGGAACGCCGGTCCCGGTCGGCCGAGCTGCTGGACCTGCTCGGCCTGGCCGACTGCCACGACCGCCGCCCCGACCAGCTGTCCGGTGGCGAGCAGCAGCGGGCCGCGATCGCGGTGGCCCTGGCCAACGAGCCGAAGGTGCTGCTGGCCGACGAGCCCACCGGCGAGCTGGACACCGCCACCGCCGGCGAGGTCTTCGCCGCGTTGCGCACGGCCAACGCCGAGCTCGGGGTCACGGTGCTCATCGTCACCCACGACCCGGCCGTGTCGGCCCAGGTCCGCCGGGTCATCGCCATCCGCGACGGGCGGACCAGCACCGAGATCCACCGGCCCGGCGCGGCCGCCGGTGACGACACCGGCTCCGCGGTGGAGTACGCGGTCCTGGACCGGGCCGGGCGGCTGCAGCTGCCGCGCGAGATGACCGAACCACTGGGCATGGCCGACCTGGTCCGGCTGCAACCCGAGCCCGACCACATCGGCGTCTGGCCCGATGACCGCGAGCAGGGCCAGCCCGAGGCCGGTCATGACGACTGACCCGGCGCCGGTGGTAGCGGTGGATCAGGTCACGCGGACGTTCGGGACCGGCCACACGGCGACCCGGGCCCTGCGCGGGGTGTCGTTCACGATCACCCCGGGTGAGCTGGTCGCCCTGCGCGGCCGGTCCGGGTCCGGCAAGACCACCCTGCTGAACATCGTCGGCGGCCTCGACCGCCCCGACCAGGGCACGGTCCAGGTCTCCGGGCACGAAGTCACCGCGCTGTCCGAACGGGAGCGGCTGCGGCTGCGCCGGGAGACGGTGGCGTTCATCTTCCAGTCGTTCGGCCTGATCCCGATCTTGTCCGCGGCCGAGAACGTGGGCGTGCCGCTGCGGATCGCCGGCCGCCCGGCCACCGAGCGGGAGGAACGGGTCCGGCTCATGCTCGACATCGTCGGTCTCAGCCCGCACGCGCAACAGCGGCCGGGCGAGCTGTCCGGCGGCCAGCAGCAGCGGGTCGCGATCGCCCGGGCCCTGGCCGGCCGCCCGGACGTGCTGCTGGCCGACGAGCCGACCGGCCAGCTCGATTCGGAGACGGCCAAGCAGATCATGCGGCTGCTGCGGGTGGTCGTGCAGTCCGAGCAGACCACCGCCCTGGTCGCCACCCACGACCCGAACCTCATCGACCTGGCCGACCGCGTCCTGCAGCTGGAAGACGGCCAGATCCGGGTCGGCTGAGCCGTCAGCCGCCCTGGCCGCGGAGCGCGGCCAGCAGGCGGCCGGCCGCCGGATGGGGCCGGTGGCGCCGGGGGAGATAGGCGCCGACGTAGCGGGTGGGCTGGGGGGTGACCTGAAGGTCGCGCACGTCGGGGCGGCCGGTCACGGCCAGGCTGGACACCAGGGCCACCCCGACGCCCGCGCCGACCAGGGCGCTCATGAAGCGGTAGTCGCTGGACCGGCAGGCGACGCGGGGGCGGAAGCCGCTGACGGCGGCCAGCGAGTCGAGGACCGCGCCGACCTCACCCCAGCCCTGGATCCAGCGTTCGCCGGCCAGGTCGGCCAGGGTGACCGCGGGCTGGCCAGGCCAGCGGGTGGCTGGCCGGCACCAGCAGCCTCATCTGGTCGGTGACCAGCGCGGTGTAGGTGCCGGGCCCGGCCGCGGCCCGCCAGGCTCGCGGTGGCGGCGGGGTGTGGAAGTGGTAGACGAGGGCGAGATCGGCCCGGCCGTCCCGGAGTGCCCCCAGCGCCTCGTCGGGTTCGGCTTCGATCACGGTGACCTCGACCGGCGGGGTCGGCCGCGGTCAGCGCCCGGCGCCAGCAGCGGCTCGCCGGCGCTGGGGAACGTGACCACGGTCAGGGTCGGCGGCCCGCCCGCCTGCAGCGTGCGCAGTTGCTGGGCCGCGGCCTGCAACTCGGCGTGGATCGCGTCGGCGCTGGCCAGCAGGACCTGGCCCGCGTCGGTGAGGGT
The DNA here is from genome assembly GCA_963828445.1 of uncultured Actinomycetes bacterium. Taxonomy (GTDB): domain Bacteria; phylum Actinomycetota; class Actinomycetes; order Streptosporangiales; family Streptosporangiaceae; genus Bog-532. The sequence continues at coordinate 448,249 of CAWHFP010000001.1, read as the reverse complement.
GACCCCGCGGGTGCTCCGGTGCACCAGCGCGGCGCCGGCCCCGCGTTCGAGCGCGGCGATCTGCTGGGAGACCGCCGACGGCGTGTGGCGCAACACGGCGGCGGCCCCGGCGAAGCTGCCGCGGGGATCTCCTGTTCTCGCGGTTTTCTTGGCTGATGAATCCATTTTCGATCTAGACGAGAGCGAAATCCCTGGTAAAACTCCCCAGCTCTTGACGATCGGGCTCCCGATCGCTACGAATGAGCCCAGGATGTTACGGAGTTACACAAATATCTAAGGTCTGTTAACTGAGTAACCATCGGCCCGGAGCACGAAAGGACGCAGCCCATGAGCAGCCCAGATTCGGCGATGACCAGGCGCGGCGCACTGGGAATGGGGGCGGGCGCCCTGGCCGTGGGGGCCACGGCGATGCTCGGCGGGGCCGGGCTGAGCGGCACCGCGCAGGCGTCCCCGCGGCCGAAGCCGGTCAAGCTGACCCCGGCCCAGCTGGCCGGGCAGCGGGTCATCTTCTCCTACCCCGGCCTGACCCCGCCCGCCAGCCTGCTCGACCAGATCAGCGCCGGCCAGGCCGGGGGAGTGATCTTCTTCGGCGAGAACATCACCAGCCTGACCCAGATCGCGGCGGTGGTCGCGCAGCTCAAGGCGGCCCACGCCAGCAGCCCGGTGCGTTCCCCGCTGCTGCTCATGACCGACCAGGAGGGCGGCATCGTGCGCCGGCTGCCCGGCGAACCCACGCAGTCGGAAAAGCAGATCGGCGCCTCGGCCGACCCGGCCGCCGAAGCCGCCAGCGCGGGCACCGGCGCCGGGCAGAACCTGGCCGGGGTCGGCATGAACCTCAACCTGGCCCCGGTGCTCGACGTCTACCGGCAGGCCGGTAACTTCGACGACCAGTTCGGCCGCTCGTACAGCTCGGACCCGGCCATCGCGGCCGAATGCGGCGCCGCCTTCGTCACCGCCCAGCAGCGGCTCAACATCGCCGCGACGGCCAAGCACTTCCCCGGCCTGGGCGCGGCGACCGCGGCCCAGAACACGGACCTCGGCCCGGTCACCCTGGACGTGCCCCTCGGCGACCTGCGCAGCATCGACGAGCGGCCGTTCCGGTCCGCCATCGCGGCCCGGGTGCGGCTGGTCATGACCTCGTGGGCGGTGTACCCGGCGCTCGACCCGAAGCTGCCCGCGGGCCTGTCCCCGGCCATCGTCGGCGGCGAGCTCCGGCGGCGGCTGCGGTTCGGCGGGGTGACGATCACCGACGCGCTCGAGGCGGGCGCGATCGCGGGCTTCGGGACGCCCGCCCAGTGCGCGGTGCTGGCCGCCCGGGCCGGGATGGACGTGCTGCTGTGCTCGGCGCGTGACGTCAGCGAGGGTCAGGACACCGTGGCGGCCCTGGCCGACGCGCTGCAGCACCACAGTCTGGACCCAGGCCAGTTCGGCGGCGCCCTGCTGCGGGTGCTGGCCCTGCGTGACCAGCTGGGTTAGCCCTCGTCTCGGGCGCGGTTTCATGATCATATAGGTGATATGACGCATCCCTGGGTCGAGGAAGGCACGCGCCGAATCCGGTTCGGGGTGGTGGGCAACTTCGTCAAGGACTGGCCGGGCCACCTGCGCTTCGCGACCGAGGCCGAGCGGCTCGGCTACGACTCCTGCTGCCTGTTCGATCATCCCGGCCGGCTGATGGAGTGCTGGACGCTGATGAGCGCGCTGGCCGCGTCCACCCGGCGCATCCGGCTGATCTCCATGGTGAGCTGCGTCTACTACCGCAGCCCGTTCATGCTGGCCCGGCAGGCCGCCGACGTCGACCGGATCAGCGGCGGGCGGCTGGTGCTCGGGGTCGGCATCGGTGACGACGTGCCCGAGTTCGCCGAGCTCGGCCTGCCGTTCGAGCGGACCGGGGCGCGGCAGCGGGCCATGGAAGACACCGTGCGCGTGGTCCAGGCCCTGTGGCGCGGTGAGCACGTCACCGGCCCGGACGGGACCGGCGGCCAGCTGGCCGGGGCGCCTGGCTGCGGCACCGGGCCGGTCCAGGAGCCGCACGTCCCGGTGCTGATCGGCGGGGGCGGCGAGCGCACCACCCTGCGCCAGGTGGCCGAGCTGGCCGACATGAGCAACTTCGCCCCCCACGAGTGGGCCGGATCGGCCTTCGACGTCGGCGACGTGGCCCGCAAGTACGGCGTCCTGCGCGACTTCTGCGCCACGGCCGGCCGCCCCTGCGAGGCCATCCTGCGCTCACACTTCACCCCGCTGCTGGTCCTGGCCGAAGACGAGCAGCAGCTGGCCCGCAAGCGCGAGACGACCCGCATCCCCGACCCCCACCTGTCGGTCCGGCGCGTGTTCGCCACCCCGCCGGACGCGATCCGCCACTACCAGGCCCTGGCCGACGCCGGCGTCCAGTACTTCATCGCCGGCATCAACGGCACCGACGACGAGACCACCCATCTCCTGGCCGACGCCGTCTGGCCCGCCCTCAAGGTCGGCACCCGCCTACCGTCCTGAGCGCGGCCTTCCATGGGCCTGGACGGCAGGTCCCACCCGGCTAGCGCAGGAACTGGTGCCAGCCGCCGGGCAGGGTGGTCTGGCCGGACACGATCACTGTGGCATGGTGGCCAGCGGCGTCTCGTCAGCTTGACGTCGCCGGTCAGCAACTCGCAGCCGAGCGCCTCAGCCAGGCACTGTAGGCGGCGTCGTACGCGCCCAGATCGTGGCGCAGTTCCGCACATACCGCGGGTGGTAGGGCCGAGACGGGATGGCGGGTGATCCGCAGCCGGGAGTAGTCGGCCAGCATCTGCTCGCCACGGTGATCGGTGATCTTCTTTCCGGCCGCGAGGCCCCGGACGGTGGCCGCTACCTCCACATCGAGATGGTGGGGGGCGTGCAGCGCGCGAGGTGCGGACAGTCTCTGCCGTAGCACGTCATCCTCCTGTCGCGCGGACAACGCGTCGACCACCAGGGAGCAGTCGACGACATAGGTAACGCTCAACGCCGTCCCTCGTCGCGAGCCGCGAGAATGTCATCCATGGTCAGGTCCACTGGTTCCCGATCACGGGCGATCCGGGCGATCACCTCGGCGTTGGTTTCCGCTGCGGCATCGGCGTCCATCAGGTCGCGCAGATAGGCCGACAACGACTGGCCGAGTGATCTGGCCCGGTCACGGAGGACCGCGAGGGTGGCAGGATCGACGTCGCGGACTTGGACGATTCCCGCGTCCGTAGGCTCGCTCATACGCGTAGTCTACGCTCGGTTCATGCAAAATGCATGAACCGAGGCGCGGTCCGCGGCCGGTCAGCGGTCGAAGTCGATGCGGTCGGCCGTGTCGCCGCGGCCGACGAAGGCCAGGGCCACCATGGACGGGGGGAACAGGCCGTGGTCGACGACGCCGGGGGTGGCCGACAGCTGGGCGGCCAGGGCGGCCGGGTCCTCGACCGGGCCGTGGTAGTCGGCGATCACCCCGCCGTCGGGGCTGTGCGGGACGTCCCGCAGCGAGGCCGGGTCGACCAGCCGCATGGTGGCCCGCAGCCCGAACGACAGCAGCTCGAGCGGGACCGGCGCGTGCAGGGCCGCGACCGGCTTGGACGAGTCGGCGATGACGACGAACCGGTCGGCCGCCCCGGCCACGATCTTCTCCCGGGTGTGGGCGCCGCCGCCCCCCTTGATCAGCCAGCCGTCCGGGGCGATCTGGTCCGCGCCGTCGATGGTGATGTCGAACCGGTCGATGCTGGTGACGTCCTCGATCCGCAGGCCGAGTTCACGCGCGGCGTGCTCGGTGCGCGGCGAGGTGGCGGCACAGACGATGTCCAGGGAGCGCTTGGCCAGGGCCGGGAGCAGGTAGGCCACGGTCGAGCCGGTGCCGAGGCCGACCGTCATGCCCTGCTCGACCAGGGCCGCCGCCGCCTCGGCGGCGACCTGCTTCTCCCGCTCAACGTCCATGCGCCCTGCCTCCCGGTGGTGATCGCTGCTGGGCACCACCGTACGGGCTCAGCTGCGCGGCGTCCGGCCCGCCTGCGCGGTGGGCCTGATGTCGTCGAAGATCAGCTCGGTCTGGGTGCTGACCACCTCCGGCATGTCCTGCAGGCGGGTCAGCACCAGGTCCCGCAGCGCGGCCGCGTCGCCGGTACGGACCAGCAGCACGATGTCGTGCTCGCCGGAGACCAGGGCGGCGTGGTCGACCTCGGGGATGTCGGCCAGCCGGTTCTGCAGGCGCTTCCAGGCCTGCTGCTGGACCTTGAGGTAGACGTAGGCCGACAGGGTGTGCCCGTACCGCTGCGGGTCGACGATCGCGGTGTACCCGGTGATCACGCCGTCGCGTTCGAGCCGGGCGACCCGCGTGTAGGCGTTGGCCCGGGAGATGTGCAGCGCGGCCGCCAGGGCCCGCATCGACATCCGGCCGTTGGCCCGCAGCTCGTCCACGATGCGGCGGTCGGTCTCGTCCAGCTCGGCCATTTGTCCGCTGGCGGTGCCCTCAGGGCGCTGCTGATCAGCCATATTAACGATATTAGATTAAATTGAAGGCCATTAATCTCGGTTCACAGCTCAAGTATGGACTCTCGGCTAGCCCGGGCGTGAGACTGGCGTCAATTGTTCACTGACGTCTCGCTCTGGGGGCCGAACGTGACCGCTGTTGCCGCCCACCCTGTCGTATCGCCGTCCGAGCCGGTCGGCACCCACCTGCTGCCCAGCGGGGAACCGTGGCAGCTGATCGACCCGGCCGGCCGTCACGTGACCGAGGCCGGGCCGCTGCCGCCGGACCAGACGCTGGCCGAGCTGTACCGGCGGATGGTGACCGGGCGGCGCTTCGACGCCCAGGCCACCGCCCTGACCAAGCAGGGGCGGCTGGCCGTCTACCCGTCGTCGCACGGGCAGGACGCCTGCCAGGTGGGCGGGGTGCTGGCCCTGCGCGATCAGGACTGGCTGTTCCCGACCTACCGGGACTCGGTCGCGATCGTGACCCGCGGCGTCGATCCGGTCGAGGTGCTCAGCCTGCTGCGCGGGCAATGGCATTGCGGCTACGACCCGTACCAGCACCGGGTCGCGCCCCAGTGCACCCCGCTGGCCACCAACACGCTGCACGCGGTCGGGCTGGCCCACGCCGCCCGGCTCAAGGGTGAGGACACCGTGGCCCTGGTGCTGCTGGGCGACGGCGCGACCAGTGAAGGCGACACCCACGAGGCGCTGAACTTCGCCGCGGTCTGGAAGGCGCCGGTCGTCTTCCTGGTGCAGAACAACGGCTACGCGATCAGCGTCCCGCTGGCCAAGCAGAGCGCCGCGCCGACCCTGGCCCACAAGGGCATCGGCTACGGCATCGCTGGCGAGCTGATCGACGGCAACGACGCCGCCGCCGTCTACACCACCGTGCGGGCCGCGGTCGAGCGGGCCGCCCGCGGCGCCGGGCCGACGCTCATCGAGGCCCTCACCTACCGCATCGAGGCCCACACCAACGCCGACGACGCCACCCGCTACCGGAACAGCGACGAGGTCGCCACCTGGCTGGCCCGCGACCCGATCACCCGGCTGGAGACCTACCTGCGGACGGCCGGGCGGCTGGACGACGAGAGCGCGGGGCGGCTGCGGGCCGAGGCCGAGCAGTCCGCGGCCGTACTGCGGGACCGGATGAACACCGACGTCCCGTCCGACCCGGCCGAGCTGTTCGCCCACGTCTACACCGAGCCGACCGCGCCGCTGCGCGAGCAGCGCGACAGCCTGCTGGCGGAACTGCGGGACGCCGGTGAGGGACGGTGACCAGCACGCTGGACACCGCGGCCACGGCCGCACCGGCACGAGCCCCCGAGCCGGTCACCATGGCCGGAGCCCTGAACCGGGCCCTGGCTGACGCGCTGGCGGCGGACCGGGGGGTGGTGGTCTTCGGCGAGGACGTCGGCACCCTCGGCGGGGTCTTCCGGGTCACCGACGGGCTGGCCGGGCGGTTCGGCGAGGACCGGGTCTTCGACACCCCGCTGGCCGAGGCCGGCATCGTCGGCACCGCCATCGGCATGGCCATGAACGGCCTGCGCCCGGTGGTGGAGATGCAGTTCGACGCCTTCGCCTATCCCGCCTTCGAGCAGGTCACCAGCCACCTGGCCAAGCTGCACAACCGGACCCGGGGCGCGGTCAGCCTGCCGATCGTGGTGCGGATCCCGTACGGCGGCGGCATCGGCGGGGTCGAGCACCACTGCGACTCCTCCGAGGTCTACTACACCCACACGCCCGGGCTGCGGGTGGTCACCCCGGCCAGCCCGGCCGATGCCTACCGGCTGCTACGGCAGTCCATCGACTGCCCGGACCCGGTCATCTTCCTGGAGCCCAAGCGCCGCTACTGGTCCAAGGAGGCCGCCGGCCTCACCACCGCCGGGCCCGGCCTCGATCAGGCCGCGGTGGTCAAGCCGGGCACCGACGTGACCTTGATCAGCTACGGCGGCACGGTGGCGACGGCCCTGGAAGCCGCGGCCGCGGCGGCCGAGGAAGGCTGGGACGCCGAGGTCATCGACCTGCGCAGCCTGTCCCCGGTCGACGACCGCACCCTGACCGAGTCGGTCCGGCGGACCGGCCGGGCGGTCGTCATCCACGAGGCGGCCGGGTTCTGCGGCTACGGCGCCGAGATCGCGGCCCGGCTCACCGAGCGCTGCTTCCACTACCTGCAGGCGCCCATCCTGCGGGTCACCGGCTTCGACATCCCCTACCCGGCCCCCATGCTGGAAGCTCACCACCTGCCCAGCACCGACCGCATCCTCGACGCGGTCGCCCGCCTGCAGTGGGATGACGAGCCCGACGACCGGTGGCTGAACCCGGGCGGTGCCCATGCCTGATTTCCTCCTGCCCGACCTGGGTGAAGGCCTGGAAGAGGCCGAGATCATCGAGTGGCGGGTCCAGGTCGGCGACCAGGTCACGATCGACCAGGCCGTGGTCGAAGTCGAAACGGCCAAGGCCGCCGTCGAGGTTCCGGTCCCGTTCGCGGGCACGGTGACCGCCTTGCACGCCGACCCCGGCGCCACCGTCGCGGTCGGGCAGCCCCTGGTCAGCGTCGATCCCGCCGCGCCGGCCGCGCCGGCCGCCACCGGCCGCGCCGGCCAGGGAGACCGAGGAGGCCAGCGGGAACGTGCTCATCGGGTACGGGACCAAGACCTCAACCGGGGCCCGCCGGCGCCAGACCCGGCGCCGCCCGCAGCATCACCCGGCGGGACCGGTGCGCGTCATCTCACCGCTGGTGCGCAAGCTGGCCCGGGACGCCGGGCTCGACCTGACCGCCATCCACGGCAGCGGCCCCGCCGGCGTCATCCGCCGCGCCGACATCGAGCAGGCCGTCAGCCAGCCAGCGACCGCAGCGGCACCAGCGACCGACGGCACCCGGATCCCGCTGCGCGGGGTGCGCCGGGCCGTGGCCGACAAGCTGACCCGGTCCCGCCGGGAGATCCCCGAAGCCACGGTCTGGGTGGACGTCGACGCCACCGGCCTGCTGGCCACCCGGGCCGCGCTCAACAGCAAGACCCCCGGACAGCCGGTCAGCCTGCTGGCCCTGTTCGCCCGGTTCACCGTGCTGGCCCTGCGCGGCTATCCCGAGCTGAACGCCCACCTCGACGGCGATGAGATCGTCATCCCCGGCCACGTCCACCTGGGCTTCGCCGCCCAGACCGACCGGGGGCTGGTCGTCCCGGTCGTGCGGGACGCGCACCAGCGGTCGGCCCGGGACCTGTCGGCCGCGCTGACCAGCCGGACCGCGGCCGCGCGGGCCGGGCAGCTCGGCCCGGCCGAGCTCACCGGCGGCACCATCACCATCAACAACTACGGCGTGTTCGGCGTCGACGGGTCGGCCGCCATCATCAACCACCCCGAGGTCGCGATCATCGGCCTGGGCCGGATCATCGACCGCCCCTGGGTGGTGGACGGTCAGCTGGCGGTGCGCAAGGTCACCGAGCTCACGCTGGCCTTCGACCACCGGGTCTGCGACGGCGGCACCGCCGGCGGCTTCCTGCGCCAGCTGGCGGACTACATCGAGGATCCGGTCACCGCGCTGGGTGACCTCTGACCGGCGGAGTCGCGACAGCGTGGGCGCACCGATCATCACTCTGGAATTCGGCCAGACCTGGACCCAGCCCTCGCCCGCGTGACGGTGCCGTACCGCGGCCCCAGGCGGGCTGGGTCACTGGTGGCCAGGATGGCCGGCAGGCGGCCGGTTAGCGGCGGCCCAGTTGGGCCTGCTCGGCGGGCGGAGCCAGTTCCTCACCTCCCGCAAACTCGTCGATAATGTTAGTTTGGGTTAAGCAAGTTAGCTCTCGACCTGGTGGGCGGAGGCGGTGATGGGGCCGGCGATCCTGCTGGCGTTCGCGGCCAGCTTCTGCACCGCGACCGCCTCGGTGTGCCAGCGGCGAGGGGCCAGGACCACCGAGGTGACGGGCTTCGACACCAGGCTGATCCTCCGGCTGGTTCATCGCCCGGTGTGGCTGGCCGGCATCGCCGCCATGATCCTGGGCTTCGGATTTCAGCTCACGGCCCTGCGCTTCGGGCCGCTGGCCCTGGTCCAGCCGATGCTGGCGCTGGAGTTGCTGTTCGTGTTGGGCGAGCCCTGGCCATGCTGCTGGCCTCGCACGCGATGGCGGCCGGCCCGCTGGCCGCGTCCCAGCCCGGGTTCACGATCCTGGACCCGCTGGCGGCCAGCTTCCTGGGCCTGTTCCTGTTCCGCGAGCACATCCGCACCGGCCTCCCCGACCTGGCCGGCGAAGCCGTGGCCCTGGCCCTGCTCATCGCGGGCGCCTCGGTCCTCAGTCACAGCCACCTGGTCACCGGTGAGGCGAATCCGGAGCCATCGACGGCGGGCCCGGCCCACCCTTATGCTCGGTTATAAGAGGAAAACGAGAGGGCGCCGCTGAGGATGGGTTGGTCCGTGTTCCGGCCACGTGGTCCCGCCCCCTCCTTCGTCGCCCTGATGCTGATCACCGGCACCACCGCGCTGTCCACCGACACCTACATCGCGGCCCTGCCCCAGGTACAGCGCACGCTGGGCACCTCGTCGTCGGTCGCGCAGCTGACCATGACCGCCTGCATCGCCGGGATGGCCATCGGGCAGCTGGCCACCGGTCCGGTCAGCGACGCCCGGGGGCGCCGGTCGCTGATCCTGCTGGCCACCCTCACCTTCGCGGCCACCTCGGTGCTGTGCGCGCTGGCGTTCAGCGGCTGGGAACTCATCGCGGCCCGGGCCGTGCAGGGCATCGCCTGCGGGGCAGCGGCCGCGGTGGGCCGGGCCGTGGTCACCGACACCTGGGCCGGGCGCGAGGCCGCCGCCAAATTCGGCAGCCTGTCGGCGATCGGCCTGATCGCGCCGGTCATCGGTCCGGCCATCGGCGGCGCGCTGCTCACCGTCGGGACCTGGCGGACCATCTTCTGGTTCCTGGCCCTGGTCGGGGTGGCCATGACCGCTGGCGCGGTGGCCGGGCTCCCGGAGACCCTGCCGCCGCCGCGGCGTCATCCCGGTGGCCTGGTCCGGTTGTTCGGCCGGGCCCGGCAGCTCATGACCGACCGGGCCTTCGCCACCCCGGTCCTGGTCCAGTGCCTGACCACCGGCGGGTTCTTCATCTACATCGGCGGCTCATCGTTCGTCCTGCAGCAGGGCCTGGGCCTCAGCCAGGGGCTCTACAGCGTGGTGTTCGCGGTCAACGCGGGGGCCATGATGCTGTCCAGCGTGGCCTTCCGGCTGCTGGTCATGCGCCGGGGCCCGGTGCTGCTGCGGCGGTGGGCGATCGTCGTGCAGACCACCGCGGTCGCCGCGCTGTTCGTGGTGGCCCTGGCCTACCGGCACCAGCCGCCGCTGGCCGCGGTCTGGATCTGCCTGGGCGGCATGACCATCGGCCTGGGCGCCTACCTGCCCGCCAACTCCTCGATCACCCAGGCGGCCGGGCGCCGGTACGCGGGCACCGCATCCGCGCTCGGCGGCGGCGTCCCGTTCCTGGTCGGCTCCTGCACCACGCCCCTGACCGGCCTCATCGGCACCGAGTCGGTCCGGACCATGGCCACCGCGATGTTCGCGTTCTTCGCCGTCGCCGCCACCACCGCCGTGCTGACCGGCCGCCGTCCGCCGGCGACCGGGGCCAGGAATCACGACCGCGGTCCCGTTGCTGCCCAAGAGGCAGCCACGAAGGAGTCGATCCCATGACCGCACGCCCCCTGCACTTCAACGCCTTCATCTGGCCCAACGGCTACCACGAGTCGGCCTGGCGGGTGGTCGGCGACGACGTCCACGGTGTTCTCCAGCTGCCGTACTACGCCGACATCGCCCGGATCGCCGAACGCGGCCTGATGGACTCGGTTTTCCTGGCCGACAACATCGCCATCGCCGAGTACCGCGCCACCTACCTGCCGCAGACGCAGTTCGACCCGATCTCCGTGCTGTCGGCGCTGGCCGCGGTGACCAGCCACATCGGACTGATCGGGACCGGTTCCACCACGTACAGCAAGCCGTGGGAGCTGGCCCGCCGGTTCGCGACGCTGGATCACCTCAGCGGCGGCCGGGCCGGCTGGAACATCGTCACCACCGTCACCCCGCTGGCCGCGGCGGCCTTCGGTGAGCCCTTCCACCCAGATCACGCGGACCGTTACGCGCGCGCCCACGAGTTCGTGGACGCCGTTCAGCGCGTGTGGGACAGCTGGCCGGACGACGCGGTGGTCGGGGACCGCGAACACGGGGTCTGGGCCGACCGCGGCAGGCTCCACGAACCCAACTTCCACGGCAAGTACTACGACGTCGAGGGCATCCTGCCCTTTCCCCGGCCGCCGCAGGGCCGCCCGGTGATGGTGCAGGCCGGGCAGTCCGCGGCCGGTATCGGGCTGGCCGCCCGCTACGCCGAGCTGGTGTTCTCCGGGCCGCCGTCGCTGGCGGCGGCGGTGGACTTCCGGGCCAGCCTGCACACCCAGGTCACCGCGGCCGGCCGCGACCCCGCCCACGTGCTGGTGCTGCCCGCGCTGATGGTGACCCTGGGCGGCACCGAGGCCGAAGCCCAGGCCAAGGCCCAGCGGCTGGAAGACCTGCGGAGCCCGGAGTTTCACTGGCAGAACACGCTGTACACGGCCGGGCTGGACCCGGACGGTTTCGACCCGGACGCTCCGCTGCCCGCCGAACTGTGGTCCGGGTCGCAGGCCCCGTCCAGCCGTGCCGAACAGCTGTACGCGGCTCAGCGGGCCCGGCCGGACGCGCCGCTACGCGAGATCACCCAGCAGCTGACCGGCGGTGCGGGCCAGAGCCATTTCGTCGGCACCCCCGAGCAGCTGGCCGACCACGTGATCGCCTGGCAGGACGCGGGCGCCGTCGACGGGTTCACCATCATGGGCTCGACCCTGCCCTACGAGCTGACCACGTTCGTGGACGAGGTGGTGCCGATCCTGCAGCGCCGGGGCCGCTTCCGCACCGAGTACACCGGCCACACCCTGCGCGGCCACTTGTCACATAGCGTTTGATCTTGAGGAAAGCTCGCTGACGCGCCAAAATGTCCGCTATGTGGCCTGCTGGACAGGCCAACGGGGACCGCAGCTTCGGTGACAGGAGACCGGCATGGCGAGATTGCTCCGATCGACCGCTCTCGCCACGGCGGCCGCCACCGTGGCTGGCTTCGGCCTGGTGCCCGCAGCGTTCTCCGCCGGTACCGCGGCTGCGGCCGAGTCCGGGGCCGGCGGCGGTTACGGGCACTGTTCGGCCGGGGCCCACTCGCTGTCCCCGCACGGGGCGCGGGTGTACCCCGAGACCGGCAACGGCGGCTACCGCAGCGTCCACACCGACGTGCACATGGTCTACGACGCCGGCACGCAACACCTTCCTGGCCGGCAACAACGTGGCCCTGACCGACCAGGCCACGCAGTGCCTGACCAGCTTCAGCCTCGACTTCGAACGGACGTCGGCCAACACCGCCGACGGGCCCGACCTGAGCGTCAGTCGGTGACGGTCAACGGCCGCCCGGCCCGGTTCACCTTCGCCCAGCCCACCTACCCCGGCGACCCCAAGGGCCTGAACGACCCCGACCCGCTGGCCCACCAGGCGTCGCAGCACAACCCGGTCGGCGGCCCGGACCACAACCCGCTGCCGCCCGCCTGCACGCCCGAGCTCAACGGCCGACAGGCGCGCGGACGCCCTCGACGGCACCCCGTGCCCGGCCAACAAGCTGGTCATCACCCCCTCGCTCCCGATCCGGAACGGCCAGCGGTTCACCGTGGTGGTCAGCTACACCGGCAGGCCCGGCGTGCACAACGACGGTGACGGCACGCACCGAAGGCTGGTTCGCGGCCCCCGGCGGCAGCTTCGTGACCACCGAGCCGGTCGGCACCGAGGACTGGATGCCGCTCAACGACTACCCGACGGCCAAGCCGACCTACGACTTCTACGACACGGTCAACGCGGGCAAGACCGCGCTGGCCAACGGCAAGCCCAAGTCGGTCACCCACCACGGCCCGGCGCCAGTTCCCGGCCGGTTCGGTCACCTACCACTGGCACTCGGGCGCACCGGTGGCCAGCTACCTGGTCGAGGACAGCGTCGGCAACTACACCTGACCTCGCGCCGGGCCAGCGACGGCCTGCTCTACTACGAGGCCCAGGACAGCTCGATCAGCGCCAAGCAGCAGGCCGCCAACCTGGCCATCATGAACCAGCAGCAGGACATCACCGACTTCGAGAGCCAGTTCAACGGGCCGTTCCCGTTCTCGTCGGACGGCGTGGTGGTGGGCGCCCCGGCCGCCAGCTTCGAAGAAGAGATGCAGACCATGATCACGTTCGCCGGCGGGGAGATCGACCTCGACACCCTGTACCACGAGAACATGCACCAGTGGTGGGGCGACAACGTGACCGAGGGCAGCTACCCCATGACCTTCTACAAGGAAGGTCTGGCCACGCTGGCCGAATACATGTACGCCGCCCGGACGGCCGAGACCAAGGCGGGCGGGCCCGGCACCGCGGCCGGCCGGCAGGCGTTCACAAGCAGCCTGGTCGCCCAGTTCAACAAGCTCTACGCGAAGACCGGCAGCTTCTGGTCGACGGCCCCATCGAACCCCACGCCGCGAGCTGTTCGACGGCGCCCCGACCTACGACCGGCCCGGCGCGGCCTATGTCGCGCTGTGGCAGATCCTGGGCACCGCCCGGTTCACCCACGGCTGCAGACCATCCAGCGCGAGTACGGCGGCGGCTCGATCACCGAGCCGGAGCTCGAGGCCGCGTTCCAGCGCGGGCTCCCGGTCCAGAGCCACGCCTGCCACGCCGAGCTGAGCCAGTTCTTCACCCAGTGGTTCGACACCGCCTACCCGACCGCGAGCGGCGCCACCGAGCCCGCCATCACCGGCCCCGGCCTGAACGGCCCCGGCTTCTCCTGCTAGGACGGTCCAGCTGACGGTGGTCCCGGCGCCTCCTGCGGAGGCGGCGCCGGACGCCTCGATGCTCGGCTTCGGCGGCGTTGCGCCGTCTGGCCCACGGCACGCCCGGCTCACGCGCTTCCACGGGTTCGAGTTCTCTGCAGATCAGGACGACGTGCCTCGATCTCCAGCCAGTCGAACTCGGGCAGCGTGGTGCAGGTCGCGCAGGTGCTCCTGGCGCGGGTCGTCCGCAGGGACGCACAGGATCTTGTCGTCGCCGCCCTTTTCGGCAGTTTCGTGGGTGCCTTGCTGGCCATTCCGGCCGCGGGCGCCGTTCAGGTCATCATCCGGGAGCTGTGGCAAGCCAGATCCGCGGCCGCCGGCGGATGCGATCAGCCCTCACCGTGCAGCCGCGGATGAGACTGGGACAGAGGCTGGCCAGCCAGCCGGGCCGTGAGGCCGGCGTTGAAGTTGGGACACTGCGCGAGGTCCTCGTGCGGGCAGCGCAGCCCGTGGCTGATGGCCTCGCGGGCGGCCTGGGCCCGGGTGATCTGCTTATCGAGTTCGTCCAGCTTGCGCTGGGCGAGCCGCCGCCAGCCGGGCTCACCCGGGCCCGACGTCAGCAGGGCCTTCTGCTCGGCGAGGGTGAACCCGGCGTCGCTGTAGAGCAGGATGGCGGCGACCAGCCGGGCCGCTGACGCCGGATAGCGGCGCTGCCCGGAGACCCTGGCCGGCGCGGGGAGCAGCCCGAGTTCCTCGTAGTAGCGCAGGGCCGAGGTGGTGACCCCGGCCCGGCGGGCCAGTTCACCGATGGTGAGCGGGCCGTCGTCCCGGTTGACTTCAGGTGCGCTTGAAGGCGTTGACTGCCGGCCATGAGAACGCGACATGAAGGAAGAATGCCACGCCCCGGGGAGCCGCCCGCGCCCGGCGCGGCGCGGCGGGCGGTGACGGCGGCGGTCGAGTACGGGGTGGCGCGGGCCGGGATCGCCGCCGTGCGCGCCCTGGACCGGGACGTCATCGGCCAGGCCCATCATCCCCGCGGCGCGGCCGGGCGGGTCACCGCCTGGGAGATGGCGCACCGGCCGTCCAACCGGCAACGCAGCGCCTGGGTGGTCTCGCTGCTGGAGGTCCGGCCCGCCGATCGGGTCCTGGAGATCGGCTTCGGTCCCGGCCTGGCCGTCGCCGCCCTGGTCCGCGCCGGGGCCGGGCACGTGTACGGCATCGACCATTCCGGCGTGATGGTCCGGCAGGCGTCCCGCCGCAACGCCGCCGCCATCCGGGCCGGCCGGGTCACCCTGGCGCGGGCTCCGGTCGATCAGCTTCCGCCCGCTTTCGGTGGTCCCTTCGACGCCATCCTCGCCGTCAACGCCCTCGGGTTCTGGCCTGAGCCGGCCCAGCGGCTGGCCGCCCTGCGGCGGCGGCTGGCGCCGGGCGGGCGCATGGCCATCGCCAGCCAGCCGCGCTGCCCGGGGGCCACCGCCGACACGTCCCGCCGGGCCGCCCGCGAGATCGGGGACCTGCTGACCAGCGCCGGCTTCACCTGCCTGCGCACCCGGACCCTGCCGCTCAGCCCGCCGGTGGCCTGCGTCATCGCCAGCGGTGCTCCCTCTCCCAGTCCTTGCGCATGAAGGTGTCGGAGACGTCGCGCGTCGTGCTGGCCTGGCGCCAGGACGACCCGTCGCGCCTTTCACCTGGCTGGCCCGCCAGGGTGGCAGCCTGCGCGCGGCGCGCGTGCTGGCAGGCTGGGCGGACCGTGCTCAACACCGCGATCCGGATGATCAGAGGCCACCATGGAACTAGTCAATAACCCGCTGTTCGCCCGGCTCTTCGCACGCCTGGGCGCCCGCAATGAGGAGCGGGGGAATCGTGAGCTCCGGCGGGAGTTGCTGGCCGGGCTGTCCGGCCGGGTGCTGGAGGTCGGCGCGGGCACGGGCCTGAACTTCCCGCACTACCCCGGCTCCGTGAGCGAAGTGATGGCGGTCGAGCCCGAACCCTACCTGCGGGCCCGGGCCGAGGAGGCGGCTCCGGCCGCCCCGGTGCCGGTCCGCGTGGCCACCGGGACGGCGGCGAACCTGCCCGCCGGCGACGGCGAATTCGACGCGGTCGTCGTCTCCGGGCTGCTGTGCTCGGTGCGCGACGCCCCAGCCGCACTGGCCGAGTTCACCCGGGTGCTTCGGCCCGGCGGCCAGTTGCGCTTCTACGAGCACGTCCGCAGCCGGGATCGGCTGTTCGCCCGGTACCAGCAGGCGGCCGACCTGGCCTGGCCGCACCTGATGGGCGGCTGCCATGTCCAGCGGCAGACTGAGGCGACGATCGGCCAGCACCTGACCATCGAAACCTGCCGCGGTTTCCGCTTCCCGCCGTCCGCGGCCTTCTCGCCGGTGGCACCGCGGATCCTCGGCGTCGCCCGCAAGAACGGGCCACACCGAGGCTAATAGGGGCTAGGCGGGCATGCGGAGCGGGCTCAGGGCCAGCAGGTCGATGTCGAGCAGGGCCGGGTGCCCGGACGCGATGGCGTCGCGGAAGCGGGACTCGAACTCGGCCGGGCTGCCGACCCGGGCGGCGGGGACGCCCATCGAGCCGGCCAGGGCCGGGAAGTCGGGGGTGACCAGGTCGACGCCGGTGGTGCGGCCGTCGAACTGGCGGGCCTGGATGCCACGCAGCACCCCGTAGCCGCGGTCGTTGAACAGGCAGATGACCACGGGCAGGTCATGCTGGACGGCGGTGACCAGCTCGCCGACGTGCAGCATGAACCCGCCGTCGCCCGCGATCAGCACGGCCGGGTGCCCGCTGCCCGCGGCCGCGCCCAGGGCCAGCGGCAGGCCCGGCCCGATCGCGGCCGAAGCCGGGCGGATCGAGGTCCGCGGGGCCAGGATCGGCAGCAGCCGGTCGCCCCACCGGTAGGCCGGCACGGTGGCGTCCCGGACGATGACCGACTCGCGCGGGGTGTGGCGCCGGATGGCGTCCATGATCTGGCTGTGGTCGTCGCCGATCTGGGTCCGGACCTCGGTGCGGGCCGCGGCGGCCGCCCGCTGGGCCCGCTCGGCGTGCCCGGGGTCGGTGCTGACCCGGCTGATCGCGCCCAGCAGCAGTTCCAGGCCGAGGCGGGCGTCGCCCACCACCGGCAGGGCGGCCGGGTAGTTCCGGCCGATGACCGCGGGGTCGGCATCCAGGTGGGCCAGCATGCCGCCGAAGGACAGCTGCCAGTTGCGGGTGGCGTTGCCCTGGAACCGGGTGCCCACCGCCAGCACCACGTCGGCCTCGGAGATGACGGCCTCGATGGGCGGGCTCATGGTCAGCGCGCCCAGGCACAGCGGGTGGTCCTCGGGGATCGAGCCGCGGCCCTCGACCGTGGTCACGACCGGCGCGCTGCAGGTGTTCGGCCAGCGCGGTCAGCGCGGGCCCGGCATCCGAGCTGATCACCCCGCCGCCGGCCCACAGCACCGGCCGGGCCGCGGCCGAGAGCGCCTCGGCCACCGGGACCAGGGCGCCGGGGCCGGGTACGTACGCGGTGTCCTTGCGCAGGTCCGGCACGACCACTTCGGCCCGGCGGTACTGCTGGTCGATGGGGATCTCCACCGCCCCCGGCTGGGGCCGTCCCGCGCGGACGTCCTCGGCCACGGCGATGACGGCCCGGGCGATGTCCTCGGTGCGGCGCACGGTCTCCACCCGCCGGCACAGCGAGGACAGCATGGGCTGCCTGGTGCTCGGCCTCGTGCAGGATGCCCCGGCCCTTACCCAGGTAGGCGCGGTCGACCTGCCCGGTGATCAGCAGCACCGGCGACGAGGCGAAGCCGGCCTCGAACAGGCCGGTCATGGTGTTGGTCGTGCCCGGCCCGGTGCTGGCGATGACCACCCCCAGCTCGCCGGTGGCCCGTGCGTAGCCGTCGGCGGCGTGGGCGGCGGCCTGCTCGTGCCGCACTCCGACCGGCGTGATCGTGCCGCGTCTGGCCAGGGCGTCGTAGATCGGCAGGTTGTGCACGCTGACGATGCCGAACACGTGCCGGACCCCGAGCGTCTCCAGGGCCGCGGCCACCGCCTCGCCACCGGTCATCTCCATCGTCGTTCTCCCGTCAGAAGCTGACCGAGACCTTCAGCGCGCCATCGGTCCGGTCGTGCGCGATCTGATACGCCTTTTCGACTTCGTCGATGGGCAGCAGATGGCTGAGCAGCGGGGTCACGTCGATCGCGCCGTCGTCGATCAGCCGCACCGCGTACCGGAACGAGCCGAACCCGGGCTCGCCCTGGGTGCCGGAGATCGCGTAGGCGGTCAGGAACTTCCGGAAGAACTCGGGAAAGGAGAACGGGTAGTCGCCGGTGCCCTCGGGCAGGCCGAACCAGAGCACGGTGGCCCGCGCCGCGGCCAGCTCCAGGCTCAGCGGGAACGTCTCCCGGCTGCCGACCGCCTCCACCACCAGGTCAGCCCCGCGCCCTCCGGTGGCTTCCAGCACCGCCGACCGGAAGTCACTCTCGCTGGCATCCCCCGAGCCGGCCAGCACGGCCAGGTCGGCGCCGAGCTGCCGGGCGTAGGCCAGGCGGGCCGGTGACTTGTCCGACACCAGGACCCGGGCCGCTCCGGCCCGCTTGAGCAGGAACGTGAAGAACGCACCCGCCGACCCCTGGCCGATGACCGCGACATCCCGGCCGACCAGGTCGAGCGGACGGTAACGCAGGGCGTAGATGACCGTGCCGAGCTGCTGGGCCATCAGCAAGTGGCTGAGCGGCGCCCGGCCCGGGAGCCGGATACAGAACGCCCCGGGCAGCGCCTGGTACTCGGCCATGCAGCGCCCGTCGACGAAGTGCGGGACGGTCAGTACGCGGTCACCCGGTTCGAAGCCGGGGCAGCGCGACTCGACCACCTCGCCCACGCTCTCGTGCCCGGGATGCCCGGCCGCCACGCCCGGCGGGGGAGCGCCACCGTACACGCTGTGCAGGTCGGACCCGCAGATCGAGGTGTAGGCGGTCCGGACCAGGACCTCCCCGCCGGACGGCGACGGCCGCGGCACCTCCTCGCAGACCACCCGGCCCACATCGACCCAGCGCGCGGCCTTCATCGATGGCCCTCCCGTCCTGGCTACACCCACTGCGGCACCCACCCATTCTAGAACGGCATTCCATTTCGGCAGCGGCCCGCGGCCGCCTATCCAGATTCTGCCGATCTTTGCCGGTTCTGAACCGCCCGTGAACCGGTCCCTCGGCCCTCCGTCGGCAGGCTGGACTCCAGCGGGCCGCACCACCCACCGGTGCGGCCCGGCCAGTTACCGACTGGAGGAGGACGGCCCGGGCATGACGCAACCGCAGAACACCCCGGCCCCGTGACGGCGACCACCCGACGAGGTCATCGCCAGCAGCAGCGTTTCTCTAGCGGCCGCCGCCGTCGCGGGCCAGGGCGGCTGCGGCGGTTCTGGCGTCACCGGAGCGTTCAGGCGGTGGCCGCGGGTCTGGCTCTGCTGCTCGGCTGGGTGGCGTTCTCGGTCGGCCAGGCTCTGATCGCCCCCGGTAACACCGGCACGTCGGCCCGGCTGGCCGAGTGGGCCCGCGACCACTACCTGGGCCCGGTCGTGACGTTCGGCGAATGGATCTCCTACAACCCGCCCAAGGTCGGGGGCAAGCCGCAGTTCTCGCTGACCGCTCCGGCTGGCCCGGCGAGTGCGGCCTGCCCCGGCACCAAGCCCCGGGCCGGGGCGTCCACCAATCCGGTGACCACGGATGTCCCGGCCCGGCTCGCCTCCCCGGCCGGGGCCCCGCTGCCCGGCGAAGGCCAGTGGCGGGTGGTGGCCAGCGTGCACGGCGTGCCCGCCATCTACGGCACCTACCTGCGGCCGGACCGGGTGCACACCTCGTACGTGGCCGGCCTGGCCTCCATGGACCCCCGGCTGCTCCGCTTCGAGCTGCGGCCGGGCAGCGAAGACCCCGGCCCCGGCCACTGGGGCTACGCCCCGTACCTGCCGTCCGGCTCCCGCCAGGGCCTGCTGGCCACGTTCAACGGCGGCTTCAAGATCAATCAGGCCGGCGGGGGCTTCTACCTGAACGGCGTCACCCGGGGCACGCTCACCGCGGGCGCCGCGTCGATGGTCTACTACCGCGACGGCCACGTGGCCGTCGGGGCCTGGGGCCGGGACGTGCGGATGACCGCACAGGTGGTGGGGGTCCGGCAGAACCTGCGGCTGATCGTCGACCAGGGCGCGATCCCCGCCGCGGTGGACCAGAACGTGCAGAGCCAGTGGGGCGCCACCCTCGGTGGCGGTTACTACGTCTGGCGGTCCGGCCTCGGCGTCACCCGGGACGGCCGGCTGGTCTTCGCCTACGGCCCGGCGCTGTCGGTGCGGACCCTGGCCGGGCTGCTGCAGCGGGCCGGGGCGGTCCGGGCGATGGAGCTGGACATCAACCCGGCCTGGATGTCCTACATGTACTACCGGCCGGCCCCGAGCACGGCCGACCCCACGCCGGTGAACCTGCTGCCGACCCAGCAGGAACCCGCGAACCGGTACTACTCCGTCAACAGCCGCGACTTCACCGCGGTCTTCGCCCGGTGACCGCGCCGCTCTCCCCGGCCCGCGTCCGGCCGGGCTGGCAGCAGGCCTGGCTGGCCCGCTGGCTGGGCTGGCCGCTGGCCCTGCTGCAAGCCGCCCGCCCGCGCCAGTGGCCCAAGAACCTGCTGGTGTTCGCGGCCCCGCTGGCCGGCGACTCGCTCGGCCGCGACGACGGGCCCGCCTACGCGCTGGTGGCGGCGGTCGCGTTCACCGCCGCCTCGGTGGCCGTGTACCTGATCAACGACGTCCTGGACGCGGACCGGGACCGCGCGCATCCGGTCAAGCGGCACCGCCCGATCGCGGCCGGCCAGATCCGTGGTTCCCACGCGGTGCTGGTCGCCGCGGGGTGCGCGGCCCTGGCCGTGGCGGCCGGGCCCGTGTTCCGGATACCGCTGCTGGCCCTCATCATCGCCGGCTACCTGGCCCTCTCCCTGCTGTACTGCCTGGTGCTCAAGCACGTACCCGTGCTGGAGCTGGTCTTCGTGGCCTCCGGGTTCATGCTCCGGGTGCTGGGCGGCGCCGCCGCCACCCACGTGGTCCCGTCGGTGTGGTTCCTGCTGGTGTGCAGCCTGGGCGCGTTGCTGGTGGCCACGGCCAAACGGTTCACCGAGCTGACCGCGCTCGGCGCCGCGGCCGCCCGGCACCGGCCCGCCATGCGCAGGTACCGGCCCGCCGCCCTGCGGCGGGCCCAGCGGCTCATCGCCACGGCCATGATCGTCACCTATCTGCTGTGGGCGGCCGGGGAACACGGCGCCTGGCTGTGCGGCTGGCACCTGGTCAGCGCGGCGCCGCTGAGCCTGGCCCTGGCCCGGTTCGACCGGCTCACCGCCCAGCCGACCACCCGGTCCGTGGAAGATCTGCTGACCCGGGACCCGAGCATGGTGACCTTCGAAATGATCTGGCTGCTGACGTTCTGCGCGGGGTTGCTCGGATGACCAGACTGGACGGAGCCGATCAGGTGCTGACCGGGTGGGGGCGGACCGCACCGAGCCGGGCCTTCGTCACCGCCCCCGGGGACGTGACCCAGCTGCAGGAGATCATCGCGGCCCAGCCCGCCCGGGGCCTGCTGGCCCGCGGCGCGGGCCGCAGCTACGGCGACGCCGCCCAGAACGCCGGCGGCTACATCCTGCACCCGGTGACCGCGCCCGCGGTCGAAGTGGACCCGGCGGCGGCCACGGCCCAGGTCAGCGCCTCCACCACGTTCACCGAACTGCTGGAGCGGGTGGTCCCGCACGGGCTGCTGCCCCCGGTGCTGCCCGGCACCCGGCACCTGACCGTGGGCGGTGCCGTGGCGGCCGACGTACACGGCAAGAACCAGCACATCGACGGGTCCATCTCGGCCTGGATCGACGAGATCGACCTGCTCGACGGCGAAGGCAAACGGCACCTCATCACCCCCGCCGGGGAACCCGGGGCGTTCCGCGCCACCGTCGGGGGGATGGGACTGACCGGGGTGATCCTCGGGGTCACGCTGCGCCTGCTGCCGATCAGCGGCACCGCCCTGCAGGTCACCTCCACCCGGCTGCCCGACCTGGACGCGCTGGTGGCCGCGATGGACGCGGCCACCAGCCGGTACGCGGTGGCCTGGATCGATCCCTCGGGCGGCGGCCGGACCCTCGGCCGCGGCGTCCTCGACACCGGTGACCACCTGACTGGCCCCGGTCCCGCTGACACCGACGGCCTGGCCTACCGGCCGGGTCGCGTGCTCAAGGCCCCGGCCCTGCCGTTCTGCCCGTTCACCCCGGCCACCGCCCGCGCGTTCAACGGCATCTGGTACCGCACCGCCCCCGCCGAACTCGCCGGACTGGTCCCGCTGCACCGGTACTTCCACCGCCTGGACGCGGTGACGCAGTGGAACCGGGCCCTGGGCCCGCGCGGGTTCCTGCAGTACCAGTTCGTGGTCCCGGCCGACGCCAGCCCGCTCATCGCCGAGGTGCTGACCACCCTGCGCCGGCACCACGCCGCGCCGTTCCTGGGCACGCTCAAGCGCTTCGGCCCGGCCAGCGGCAACTACCTTTCCTTCCCCGGCCCCGGCTGGTCGCTGGCGGTGGACTTCCCGGCCGGGAACCGGGGGCTGCGGGTCGTGCTCGACCATCTGGACCGGCGGGTGGCCGAGCTCGGCGGCCGGATCTACCTGGCCAAGGATGCCCGGCTGCGGCCGGACACGTTCGCGGCCATGTACCGTTCGCTCGGCCCGTGGCGGGCGGCCCGGGAGCAGCTGGACCCGCGCGGGGTGTTCTGCTCCGACCTGGGACGGCGGCTGGGCCTGTGCTGAATAACACCGTGCTGACCAACACCGTGCTATCAACACCGTGCTGACGAGACGGGTGCTGCTGCTCGGCGGCACCAGCGAGATCGGCCTGGCCATCCTGGCCGCGCTGGCCTGGCCGGCCGATACCGAGGTGCTGCTGGCCGGGCGGGACCTGGACGGGCTGGCCCGGGCCGGGACCTCGCTGCCGTACCAGGTGCGGGCGGTGCCCTACGACGCGCTGACGTTCGGCGCCCACGAGGCGTTGGTGAAGGACGTGTTCAGCGGGGGACCGGTGGACCTGGTCATCTCCGCGGCCGGGGTGCTGATCCCACAGCCGGAACTGGACCAGGACCCCGGCCGGGCCGCCACGCTGATCGGCACCAACCTCACCGGTCACGTGACCACCCTGCTGGCCTGCGCAAACCAGCTGCGGGCCCAGGGGCACGGCACGATCGTGGTGCTGTCGTCGGTCGCCGCGGTCCGGCCCCGCCGGGCCAACCTGGTCTACGGGGCGGCCAAGGCCGGCCTGGACGCGTTCGCCCGCGGCCTGGCCGACGCCCTGAGCGGCTGCGGGGTGCGGGTCCTGCTGGTCCGGCCCGGGTTCGTCACCGGCCGTATGACCGCGGGGATGAGCCCGGCCCCACTGGCCACCACCCCGGCTGCCGTCGGCCTGGCCGTGGCCGCCGCGCTCGGCGACGGGCGCCCCCTGGTCTGGGTGCCGCGGCCGCTGAAGCTGCTGGCCACGGCCATGCGGCTGGTCCCGCGCCCGCTCTGGCGCCGCCTCAACCGCTAGCCCAGGCCGGCCGGGGCCGGGCGCCCGCCGGATCACGGGTTTAATTACTACAAACTCTGTAGTTTCAACTATCTTTGAGCGTATGACCGTCCCTGCTGGCACCCGCCCCGGCGCCGAACCCGGCACCACCAAGGTACTGGTGGTCGAGGACGATGCCGGAGTAGCGGCCCAGCTGGTCCGGGTGCTGACCCGGGGCGGCTACGCCGTCGATCAGGTCGCCACCGGCGGCGCGGCCCTGAACCGCGGCCACCCGGATGTGATCTTGCTCGACCTCGGGCTGCCCGACACCGATGGGGTGCAGGTCTGCCGGCAGCTCCGGCAGCGATCGCAGGCGGCGATCATCGTGGTCACCGCCTTCGGCGAGGAGTCGGACCGGGTCAGCGCGCTGGACGCGGGCGCCGACGACTACCTGGTCAAGCCGTTCGGAGTGAACGAGCTGCTGGCCCGGATCCGGGCCGTGCTGCGCCGCATCCACCCCGAGGGCGACGTGATCCGGCACGGCCCGCTCACGGTGGACCTGCGGGCCCGCCGGGTGCTGGTCAACGGGGCGGAAGTGGCGCTCACCCCGAAGGAATTCGACATCCTGGAGTGCCTGGCCACCGACCCGGGCCGGGCCCAATCCCGGCAGGACATCCTGGAGACGGCCTGGGACGCCAACTGGTACGGGCCGACCAAGGTGCTGGACGTGCACATGACCTCGCTGCGGCGCAAGCTCGGCGTGCCAGGCCTGATCGAAACCGTGTACGGCCGGGGCTTCCGGCTCGGCGACGTGTAGTGGCCCGGCGCATCGCCCTGGCCACGCTGGCCCTGATCGTCGGCCTGCTGGCGGTGGTCGTAATCCCGCTGGGCCTGCTGGTATCGGCGCAGGACCGCCGGGACTTCCAGGCCAGCACGGCCACCGCGGCGACCACGGTGGCCAATGTGGCCGAAGAGCGTCTCGACGATCACGCCCACGGGACCGCTTTGAGCCGGTCCATCCATGAGATGGGCCGTCAGGGTGATCGGCTGGCGGTCTACAACTCGGCGGGCCGGCTGGTCGCCAGTACCAGCGCCCAGCCAGCCTTCCGGCACTCGGTCCGGCCCCCGATCCGCAGCCAGGCCGCCTATCCGTCGGGAGACCGCCTGGTCGTGCTGGCCCCCGTGGTCCCGGACGGCGGGTCAGGCTCGGTTGGCACGGTGGTGCTGTCCAGGTCCACGGCCGGCCTCGACCACCGGGTGATGGTGTTGTGGTCGCTGATCAGCATGGTCGCGGCGGCCGGCCTGGTCGCCGCGGCACTGGTGGCCGTCGGCCTGGCCCGCTGGCTCAGCGGCCCGATCACCACGCTGGCGGCGGCGGCGCGCCGGCTCGGTGAGGGAGACCTGGGCACCCGGACCCACGTCAGGACGGGACCGCCCGAGGCGCAGAACCTGTCGGCCGCGTTCGACGCCATGGCGGCCCGGATCGAGTCGCTGGTCCGGGGTAACCGGGCGCTGATGGCGGACGTTTCTCACCAGGTGCGGACCCCGCTGGCCGCGCTTCGGCTGCGACTGGACCTGCTGGCCCAGGACGCCGACGAGGACACCGCCACCGAACTGGCCGGGGCGCAGGAGGAGATCGCCCGGCTGGCCCGGATGACCAACGGGCTGCTCGCGGTGGCCCGGGCCGAAAACAACACGGTCCAGGCCCGGCAGGTGGATGTGACCGAGATCGCCCGGGACCGGGTCTACACCTGGCAGCCCGCCGCTGACGAGCGGGGCGTCACCCTGACCGCGGCCGGCAGCGGGCCGGTGCCGGCCTGGCTGGGCGAGGATCACCTGGAGCAGGTGCTGGACAACCTGCTGGCCAACGCGCTGGACGCGTTGACCTCCGGTGGCACCATCACCGTCACGACCCAGGTCGCGGGCTCCGTGGCCCAGATCGTGGTGTGCGACGACGGGCCTGGCATGAGCGCCCAGCAGCGGCATGCCGCCTTTCATCGGTTCGTCACCGGTGGCGGCGGGACCGGGCTGGGACTGGCCATCGTGGACCGGCTGGCCGCGGCCAACAGTGGTACCGCCACGCTGTCCGACACCAACGGCGGCGGGCTGACCGTCACCGTCGAATTCCCGCGCCGGGCCGTCGTGGTCTCTTAACCAGACCTGAACTTTGCCTGAGCCGGTCCCTCGGTGCCCGGGCCGCAGGCTGGATGTCATGCCAGCACCGGAGCAGAACCCACGGTCCGGAGCGTCCACGCGTTACCACGCCGTTGCTCAGCGGCAGCGGGTGCTCGGCCGCATCAGGTCGCTGTCGGTTGCGATCGCCGTCGGCGCGAGCGCGGCCACGGCCGGCCTGGCGGCCGCGTTCGCTCAGGCCGTCCCCGGCCACGCCAGCACGGTCCGGCCGGCCGCCAGCCGGTCACCGGTCAGCCCGCCGCCCCCGGCCACGCCCGGTTCGCCCGCGCCCTCGCCGTCGCGCACCGGGGCCGGTCCCGCCACCAGCCAGCCGAGCAGCTCGGCCAGCTCCCAGCTCGCACCGCCGCCGCAGCCACCCTCGAGCACGCCGGCCGCCCCGGTCACCTCGTCCGGAGCCTCCTGACCGGTGACGACCACTGTCAGCCCGCTGTGGTACGCCACCCGGGCCACCGGAGTCATGGCGCTGCTGCTGCTCACCGCGACCGTCCTGCTGGGGGTGGCGACCGCGGCGGGCACCGCCGCGCCGGGGACGCCCCGGGTCGTCACCAGCGCCCTGCACCGCAACCTGTCCCTGCTGGTCCTGGCGTTCGTCGGGGCCCACGTGCTGACCACGGTGCTGGACACCTACACCCCGATCGGGCTCACCGCCGCGTTCGTCCCGTTCAGCTCTTCGTACCGGGGACTCTGGCTCGGCCTGGGCGCGATCGCGCTCGACCTGCTGCTGGCCGTCACCGTGACCAGCCTGCTGCGGGACCGGCTGTCCTACCGGACCTGGCGGGCCGTGCACTGGCTGAGCTACGCCAGCTGGCCGGTGGCGCTGTGGCACGGGCTCGGGACCGGTACCGACACCCGGGTGCCCTGGCTGCTGGCGCTCGATGCGCTGTGCGTGGCCAGCGTCCTTGGTGCGGCCGGCTGGCGGCTGGCCCGGGCCCGGCCCGGGGCGGCGCGCATCGCGCTGGCCGGAGTGGCCGCGCTGCTGCCCCTGGCCACCATCGTCTTTGTCGCGGAGGGCCCGCTCCAGCCGGGCTGGGCCCGGCGGGCGGGCACACCCGCCGCCCTGCTCGGTGCCCACCAGGCCGCGAGCCCCCTGGCCACGACCGCCTCGCCCGGCACCGCGGCGGTCACCTTCCGCGGGCAGGCGCGCCGGGCCCCCGGCCCGGCCAGCGGCCAGGTCACGGTCACGGTCAGCGCCCGGACCAGCGGCCCCGCCCCGCGCACCGTGAGGGTGGTCCTGCACGGAACCCCGGACGGCAGCGGTATCGCCATGTCCAGCGGCACCCTCTCGCTCGGTGCGGCAGGCCAGGATCCGGCCCGCCAGGGCCCGGTCACGCGGCTGGCCGGCCATCAGCTGACCGCGATCGTGCGTGACCAGTCCGGCCAGGCGGAGCGAGCCCGGCTCTACCTGGTCATCAGTTGGCCGCACGCGTCCGGGCAGCTGTCCACGTCGGCCGGGAGCGGGTCATGACCCAGGACCAGACCGTGCCAGGATCGGCCACGGTTCCCGGCCGGACCGGACCCGGTACCCCGGTGCGGCGGCTGACCGCTGGCTGGCACCAGCTGCACGGGCCCGCGAACCTGCGGCAGCACTTCGCCTGGTTCGGCGCCCAGCCCCGGCCGGGCCGCCAGCTGCTCGACCTGGTGACCGCGGCCGGCCTGACCGGCCGCGGGGGCGCCGCCTTCCCGACCGGGACCAAGCTGCGTTCGGTCGCCGCCGGCCGCGGCGCCAAGGCGGTGGTGGCCAATGGCATGGAAGGTGAGCCGGCCAGCGAGAAAGACCAGGCCCTGCTGGCCCGCGCGCCGCACCTGGTGCTGGACGGCGCCGTGCTGGCCGCCGAGGCGGTCGGTGCGGACACGGTGCACATCTGCCTGGAACGGAGTCGCTACCAGCAGATCGACGAGGTCGCGCGAGCGGTCAGTGAACGGGAACGAGCCGGGCTGGACCGGGTCCGGCTGCTGATCCACGACCTGCCGGCCCGGTACGTGTCCAGCGAGGAAACCTCCCTGATCCGCTGGCTGAACGGCGGGGACGCACGGCCGGTGCTGGCGCCGCCGCGACCGTCCGAACGCGGTGTCCGGCGCCGCCCCACCCTGGTCGACAACGTGGAGACCTTGGCCCACGTGGCCTTGATCGCCCGCTTCGGGTCAGCCTGGTTCCGCGCCGCCGGTGCCCGTGACGCTCCCGGCAGCATGCTGGCCACCCTCGGCGGCGACGTCACCTGGCCCGGGGTCTACGAGATCGAGACCAGCACTCCAGTGGGGGAGGTGCTGGCCCTGGCCGGGGCGGCCGCCGATGCCGGGGCCGTGCTGATCGGCGGCTACGGCGGCACCTGGCAGCAGGTCAGCGACGTGGCCACGCTGCCCTTCACCCCGTCCGGGCTCGGGGCCGCCGGGGCCAGCCCCGGCGCGGGGGTGCTGGCCGTCCTGCCTCAGGACAGCTGCGGGATCAGCGAGACGGCCCGGATCCTGGGCTACCTGGCCCGGCAGAGTGCCCGGCAGTGCGGTCCGTGCCAGTTCGGTCTGGCCGCCATCGCCGACGACTTCGCTCAGCTCGCGCTGGGCCGGCCGGACGGCAATCCGGTCAAGAGACTCCGCCGGCGACTGGGCGTGATTCCGGGCCGGGGTGCCTGCCATCACCCGGACGGCGCGGTCAGGCTGGCCGCCTCGGCTCTCACCGCGTTCGACGCCGACCTGCGCGCCCACGCCGACCGGCGCCCGTGCCGGGCCGCCCAGCGCGGCCCGCGATCGGCGGTCCTGCCCATCCCGCGCCGCGAGATGACGGAGGACTGGCGATGACGCTGCGGCTGCGCATCGACCCGACCGCCTGCGTCGGGCACGGCATCTGCGCCGGCCTGCTGCCCGAGCGGATCCAGCTCGACGAATGGGGCTTCCCGATCATCCAGCCCGACGTGCCGCCGGGCCTGGCCGCGCACGCCCGGCGGGCCGTCCGGGATTGCCCGGTCCTGGCCCTGCGCCTGCAGCGCGTCCGATCCGGTAACCAAGGAGGGAAATCAGCTTCGTGAGCCTCACCACGAAACGGCACCAGCGGCCCCGGCCCGACCGCACCGGCGGCGTCGCCGGTAACGAACGGCTCACCGCGTGGACCGGTGTGGTGCTGCTCATCGGCTTCGCGGTCGAGGGCATCACCGTCCTGCGCATCGGGCCGTTGCTGACCCTGCATTTCTTTATCGGGCTGTTGCTGATCGGCCCCGTCATATTGAAGGTCGCTTCGACCGGGTACCGGATCACCCGCTACTACGCCGGTTCAGCCCCCTACGTTCGTCGCGGGCCGCCCGCGCTGTACCTGCGCCTGCTCGGCCCGCTGGTGATCGCGACCTCGGTGGCGGTCCTGGGCACGGGGGTGACCCTGGGCATTGTCGGCCCGGACATGGTCCCTGGCTCTTCCTGCACAAGGCGTCGTTCGTCCTCTGGCTCGGTGTCATGGCTCTTCACGTCCTGTCTCACTCTGGCGGCTGCCACGGATCCTGCGCAACGGGGACGGTGGCCAGCCGGCCCGGCTGCCCGGCGGCGTGACTCGCTGGCTGCTGGTCGCCGCGTCCCTGGCCTGCGGGCTGGTCATCGCCCTGCTGGCCGTCCACCTGGCTGGCCCCTGGGCCGCCGCCCGGTCCGGCCATTGAGCGCGGAGGAGGAGGCGGTCCGGGCCGCCGATCCGCACGAGCCGCACAGCGGGGCCAGCGCCAGCAGGCTGAACTGGCTGCGGGCCGGGGTGCTGGGCGCCAACGACGGCATCGTGTCCGTGGCCGGCATCGTGGTCGGGGTGGCCGGGGCCACCAGCTCCCGGGGCCCGATGTTTACCGCTGGCCTCGCCGGCCTGGTGGCCGGCACCGTGTCGATGGCGCTCGGCGAGTACGTCTCCGTTTCCAGCCAGCGCGACACCTAATCCGCCCTGCTCTCCCAGGAGCACCGCGAGCTGGCCGAGACGCCGGGACCGGAGTTCACCAAGCTGGTCGCGCTGTACCAGGCCAAAGGGCTGTCCGAGCCGACCGCGCGCCAGGTGGCCACGGAACTGACCGCCCACGACGCCCTGGCCGCCCACCTCGATGCCGAGCTGCACATCGATCCCGAAGATCTGGCCAATCCCCTCCAGGCCGCGGCGGCCTCGGCGGCCTCGTTCGTCAGCGGGGCGCTGCTGCCGATGGTGGCGATCCTGCTGCCGCCGGTGTCCTGGCGGATCTGGGTCACGACGTCGCGGTCCTGTCGCGCTGGGAATCGCCGGCCGGTCGGCGCCCGGATCGGTGACAGCAACGTCCGCCGCGCCGTGCTCCGCGTCGTCGTCGGCGGTGCCATCGGCCTGGCCTTCACCTGGGGCATCGGCCACCTGTTCGGGACGGCGATCGGCTAGGCGATCTGCGTGGCCCTGGCCCAGCGCCGGCCCGGTGGAGGTCATGGTCCCATCCGACGCGACGATCACGGCCTGGTGCCAGGGCAGCTGACCGGCCCACCACCAGGCCCTGGCCCCCATGGCCACCGCGGCCGTGGCGTAGGCGTCGGTCCGCGCCAGGGAACGGCCGGCCATGCTGATGCTGGCCAGCCCGGTCGAAGGGATCCTGGTCCGGGGGCCGACGATGGCCGCTGTCCCAGAGGTGGCACGGCCAGCACCGGCGGCGACGACGGTCAGGAAAATTCGACTCTGATCGACCGAGTCGACGATGCCGATCCGCCACGGCTGGCCAGGGAGGCTTCACCCGCCGTCTCGACGTCGCCGCCGCCGTCGACCGCGTGGTTCTCGGCTCCCGTGGTCGCGCAGCAGATGACTGGCCCGCTCGACCGCCCCAGCCTTTCACCAGGCCGGCTCGGGTCCGTTCCGCGCCGCGCCAGCAGCGATGAACCAGCCTCCGGCTTCGGTTTCCAGCTGCGCGCACCGCGTGAGTACCGCCGAGGCCAGCGGATCGGCCGCCGGGACCAGTAGTTCCCCGCGCCGGATCCGGCTGATCTCGCTGTCCGGCCGGTAGGTGCTGGACAGCGTGTCCACCCGGCGCAGCCAGGCCACCACCGCACCGATGCGGCCTGCCAGTCGCCCCGGTCGTGGATGTCGACCGTGAACACGGCTCCCATGCAGTCGGTCCACGTGCACCGTGCGGGGCACGGACGCAGTGGGCACCTCGGGTGGCGGAAATGGTCATGTCACAGTCTTGCCTGGTCCAGTGCGCTCTGCAGTGAGGCAAGACTGTAGCCCTGCGAGGGTGTAGGCGGCGCCGGAGACCATGTCGATCTTCGCGCTGCTGGCGCGAGACCGTCTCCTGGTTCAGGGCCGGGATGGCGTAGGAGTTGATCTGCTGTGCCGCGTGGGTCGTCGCCTGAACTCGACGGCTGGCCGGGTGACCTGCCGTTCCTGACGCTGATCTGGACTTGACCTGGCTGGCATCTGCGGCTGCAGCGCCGATCACGGTCCGGGCCGAGGAGGCGGTGCGGCGCTGGGCTCAGTGCTGGGGCTGCTTCGGGCGCTCGGCGCCACCGCCGGGGCACTGGCTGACCCATCAGGGTGGAGGATCGCTGCTGGCGGCGTGCCGACCGGGCGGCGTGGCGTGCGTCTTGAACGTCAGCAGCAGGACCAGGCCCGTGGCTGGTGCTGACGATCGGCGAGGACGACCCGAAGGAAGAGGAGAAAGACAGAGGAGCGCATCGCGGGCGCCTAGTCTTCGGTAACTGAATGCGGGCTCACCAGCAGCGTCCAGGTCTGGCTGACCACGTTCGTATGGGCGGTGACCGCGTAGCCGCAGAACGATCAGGGTCGCGTGGGTGACGACCAGGCACACCGTGTACCGGCCGCCCATCGCGTGCCAGCGGGCCAGCCGGTCCGCGCCGACCCCCCGTTCGAGCGGCGGCAGCCGGGCCATCAGCGCGACCAGCGCCACCACGCCGTATCCGCACAGCAGCCCGGTGATCCGGCCGCGTTGGTGAGCCAGTCACCCAGCCCGCTGATCGGCAGGGTTTCGGCCCACCACAACGCGATCGTGGCCAGGCCACCGCCCACGATGACGGCCAGGACCGCCGCGGGGTGGGCACGCGGCCCAGCGGCCGGGCCGCCGGGGGAAACGCCTGGCGCCCGGCCGCCTCGTCCGGGGGCCAGCGTGGAAGACACAGCTCAGGTATGCGATACCCGGCTGGCCGCTTGCTGAGGAGATACTTCTGCAAAACCTGAAAGCCCCGCGAATCAGTATAATAAACGGCATTGGCGTGCGTGTGAGTGACCGGCCATGACGGCGCTTAACCGGGACGCTGAATGCCCTCGGCGAAGCAGCCCACCAGCCGGGCGAACTCGCGGCGGTCCTCGTCCGGCCAGCCGGCCAGCACGGCCGTGAGCCACTGGTGGCGCGCGTCCAGGAAGCAGCGGAGCGCCCGCTGGCCCGCGGAAGTGAGGCAGATCAGGGACGCCCGGGCGTCGGACTCGTCCCGGCCCCGGCTGACCAGGCCCTGCCGTTCCAGCTGCTGGGCCTTGCGCGTGACCCCGGGGGTGTCGATGCCCAGCCGGGCGGCCAGATCGGTGACGCGCAGGCTGGTGCCCGGCTCCCTCAGGGCGTACAGCACGGCCAGGCCAGCCTGGTCGAGGTCGACCCCGGCCTGCCGGGCGAAGTGCTCGTGCAGCCGGCCCTGCATGAGCCGCCGGGCCAGGGCGTGCAACGCCCGCTCGATGGCGACGACGGCCTCGTCGTCCCCGGCCGCGGCCGGCTGGGCGGTGCCATCAGAACAACCCGAAGCGGATCACGCTGATCAGGCCGGCCAGCAGGCAGTAGACCGCGAACGGGACCAGGGTCCGGGTGCGGAACCAGCGGGCCAGGAACAGCACCGCGAACAACGAGGTGGCCGCGGCCGCGACGCTGCCCGCGATGATCTGGCCACGGACCCCGGCCCCGAGCGAGCCGGTCAGGTCGCTGATCTTGAGGATGCCGGCCGCCAGGATGACCGGAGTGGACAGCAGGAACGAGAACCGCATCGCGTCCTCGTGGTTGAGCCCGCGGGTCAGGCCGCCGACCATGGTCACGCCCTCGCGGCTGATGCCCGCGAACAGGGCCAGGATCTGCGATGCCCCGATCCAGAGCGCGTTCCAGATCCCGATGCCGGCCAGCCGCTGCCTGGATGCCTCGTCCAGCATGGTGTCCCGGTCGCTGAGCGCGGTCACCTGCTCATCCGGCTCGGTGGCCGGCCCGGCGCGTTCACCGGGCCCGGCGAGCCGACCAGGGCCTCCTGGCGGGACGAGACGCCGGCCGGGGCCGGGCGGCCCCGATCGGGCTGGCGCAGCTCGCGGCGGCGCAGCAGTTCGCCGCCGAGCAGGATGCCCCCGTTGATCATCAGGAAGATCGCGGCCGCCAGCGGCTTGGCGAACAGCACCCGGAACGGGTGCTCCAGCACCAGCCCGGCCAGCCCGACCGGGATCGTGGCCACCACGATCAGCCAGGCCAGCTTCTGGTCCGCGGACCGGACCTCGCGCCGGGTGATGCTGGTGACGAACCCGCGGATGACCCGGATCCAGGTCCGGCCGTACACGCCGAGCAGCACGATCGCGGTGGCCAGATGCAGGCCGACCACGAAGGCCAGGTACGGGCTCTCGGGCCGGCTCTCCTCCCGGACCAGGGCGGCCCAGCTGCCGCCCAGCCAGGACGGGATGAGCACGGTATGGCCCAGGCTGGAGACCGGGAACAGCTCGGTGATGCCCTGGATCAGCCCGATGACCACGGCCTGCAGGTAGGTCAGCTGGTGGATGGGGGTCATGGCGCACTCCTCTGGGACTCACTGGCGGCCCGGTCGCCGGTTTCGCTGGCGTGCCGGGGCGGGTGGTTCGCGCGCCGGGCCCGGGCCACGAAGATCCAGACCCCGATGGCCAGCGCGATGACCACGATCGCGGCCACCACGTAGGTCACCGCGTGGAAGGCGTTGGGGATCTGCTGCCAGCTGGCCCCGACCGCGTACCCGGCGCCCGCCAGCGCGGCCGTCCACGGGATGCAGCCGATCGTGGTGTAGACCCCGAACCGGAGCGGGCGCATCCCGGCGATACCGGCGGGCAGCGAGATGAACGTGCGCACCACCGGCAGCAGCCGGCCGATGAGCACGGCCCGGGGCCCGTACCGGCCGAACCAGCGGTTGGCCACCTCCAGGTGGTGCTCGCGCAGCCACAGCCGGCCGCCCCAGCGCCGCAGCGCGGCCTGGCCGCCCCAGCGGCCCACCGCCCAGGCCCCGTAGCTGCCGATCACGTTGCCGGCCACTCCGGCCACGATGACCAGGGTCAGGCTCAGCCGGTGCCCGGCCACCGCCCCGGCCGCGAGGGCCCCGCCCAGCGGCATGATCAGCTCGGACGGCACCGGGATGCAGGCCGACTCCGCCACCATCAGGAGGAACACGGCCAGGTAGCCGTAAGTCGCAATGAAATGCTGCATGGTCTCGCTTTCGCTTGGTCGGGCGGATGAAGCGGCGGAAGGCGACCCGCGCCACCCGCGCCGCGGCCAGGACGCCCAGCGCGGCCAGTTCGTACGCGCCATAGCGGGTGATGGCCGGATAGAGCGTCGGATGTTGCGGCCGGCGAGATCGCCCACGGCGGTCCAGACGCTGGCCACAGGGCCGCGCCGATCGCGTTCAGGACCAGGAAGCGGCGAAAGCGCATCCCAGTCAGGCCGGCGATGATCCCGTTGGCCTGCCGCAGTCCGTCCACACGGGGCCGGCACGATCTTGCTGCCGTGCCGGGTGAAGAACGTCTCCGGCCGGGCCATCCGGTGCGGTGGCAGCAGCACGTACCGGCCGAACCGGGCCACCAGCCGGCGCCCGCCGTGGCGGCCGATGAACCAGCCGAACCCGTACCGCTCCAGGTACGGCGCGATGGTCGCCAGCAGGCCGGGCAGCGCCGCGGCCGTCATCCCGCCACCCGGGAGCCGGGGGAAGGGATGAGCCCGGCTGGAGCGTTACCCCTGGGACGCTGCGGCATGGCACAATCCTCTGGACAGACGTTCTACAGATCCGTAGAACTTCTACATTGCTGTAGATGCTAACCCATGACCGGATGTACCGGGGCGAGCCAGCGCCGGATGTCCGGGATGGGCGAGGAAGGGACCACCACATGAGCGAGCCGGTCCAGGCGGGTAACCGGCGCGGCGCCGGGGAGCTGGCGGGCGAGGTGCTCGGCATCCTGCAGGCGGCGGGGGAGCCGCTGTCCCCGGCCGACGTGCGCGAGCGGCTCGGCGGCGACCTGGCTTACACCACCGTGGTCACGATCTTGTCCCGGCTGCACGCCAAGGGGGTGCTGGACCGGGAGCGGGCCGGCCGGGCCTTCCGGTACTCGCCGGTGGCCGACGAACCCGGGCTGGCCGCCCGGCAGATGGCCAGCGTGCTGGCGGCCGAAGCCGATCGGGAGGCCGTGCTGGCCCGGTTCGTGTCCAGCCTGTCCGACGAGGACGAGCAGGCCCTGCGGCGCATGCTGGGCCCGGACGGGGCGGGCTGATGGACCTGGTCGTCTACGTTCCGCTGCTGCTGCCGCTGTGCGCGGCCGCGGGCGCCTGGCCGCTGGCCACCCGGCTGCCGCCGCAGGTGGCGACCTGGCTGCTGACCGCCGCGGCCGTGGCCCTGGCCGCGCTCAGCACCGCCGTGCTCGGGTTCCTGGCCCTGACCGCCGTGCTGCGCATCCCGCTGGTGGCCTCGCTGGGCCACCTGTCGGCGGCGGTGATCCGGCGCGAGGATCCCGCCTCGCTGTCGGCCGCGCTGGTGGCCACGGTGCTGCTGGCCGCGGTGGCCCTGGCCGCGGCCCGCGCGGGCTGGCGGCGCTCCCGGGCCCTGGTCCGGGCGGCCCGGGAGGCCCGCTGCCTGCCCGGCTCGGGCCAGGTGGTGGTGGTGCCGGACGGTGCCGCCGACGCCTACACCGTGCCCGGCTGGCCGGGCCGGATCGTGGTCACCGCGGGCATGCTGGACGCCCTGGCCCCGGCCGAGCGGGACGTGCTGCTGGCCCACGAGCGCGCCCACGCCGCCAACCACCACTACCTGTTCACCGCGCTCAGCCACTTCGCGGCCGCGGCCAACCCGTTGCTGCGCCCGGTGGCCGCCGCGGTCAACTACACCGTGG
The DNA here is from genome assembly GCA_963828445.1 of uncultured Actinomycetes bacterium. GTDB lineage: Bacteria > Actinomycetota > Actinomycetes > Streptosporangiales > Streptosporangiaceae > Bog-532. Next base: position 413,156 of record CAWHFP010000001.1, on the reverse strand, counting down.
AACGCTGGGCCGACGAGACCGCGGCCGGGCACTGCGGGGACCGCCGGCTGGCGGCCCGGGCCGTCGGCAAGGCCGCGCTGGCCTCGTCCCGCTCGGCCAGCGCGCCGGGCCGGGCCCGCGTGCCCGTGGTCGCGACCGGGATCACCGGGCCGCTCCTGGAGCCGGTCCGCCGGCTGACCGGCGGCCGCGGTCTGGGCCCGGTGCCGCGCCGGGTCGCGGCCCTGCTGGCCCCGGCGCCCTCGATGAGCCCGCTGCTGGTCGCGGCGGCCGCGGCCGTGGTGCTGGTCTCCGGCGTGGCCGCCCTGGACGCCGCCTTTGACCTGCACGCCGTGGTCGAACTGGCCCAGGTCCCGTCGTTCCTGACCCGCTCCTGAGATGGAACACCCGGTCGCGGATACCGAGTCGGGCCGCGTCCAGGGGGTCGCCGAGGACGGCGTGGCCGCATTCCGCGGCATCCCGTATGCGGCGTCGCCGGTGGGGGAGCTCCGCTTCGCCGCCCCGCAGCCATCTCCGTCGTGGCCAGGGTTGCGTGACGCCAGCCGGTCCGGCCCGTCCGTGCCGCAGGGTCCGTCCCGGCTCGAGGCGGTCATGGGCGCCCGCGTCCCCGACTGGGACGAGGACGGCTGCCTCACCCTCAACGTGTGGACGCCCCGCCTGCCCGCCGACGGGCCCACCCCAGACGGGCGGCCGGTCCTGGTGTGGTTCCACGGCGGCGGGTTCACCAGCGGATCCGGCGGCTGGGACTGGTACGACGGCCGCCAGCTGGCCGCGGCCGGCGGCATCGTCGTGGTCACCGCCAACTACCGGCTCGGCCCGCTCGGCTATCTGTATCTGCCGGAGCTGGGGATCGAGAACCTCGGGGTGCAGGACCAGGCCGCGGTCCTGGGCTGGGTCGGACGCAACGTAGCGACCTTCGGCGGAAATCCAGGAGCGGTCACCGTCGGCGGCCAATCGGCGGGTGCGTACTCCGCGCTCTATCTCGCTCTGTCTCCGGTCACAGGACCACACATCAGCCAGGTGATCAGCCAGAGCGGGCCCTGGGGGCTGCCGCCGCAGGACCCCGCCGAGGCGGCCGGCCACACCCGGCGTTTGCTGGCGATCCTCGGCCTGGCCGGCGGCGCCGACCCGGGTGCTGAGCTGGGGGCGGCGCTGCGGGCCGTCCCGGCCGGCCAGTTCCTGCCGCCTACCGGCGCTGGCCCAGGAGGTGTCCCGCCCGGGCAGCGCGGCCCCGCCGCTCCACCCCGTGCGCGGCGCCGCCGGCCTCCCCGAGGACTGGCCATCGGCCCTGGCCGCGGGGCGGCTGGGCGGCAAGCCGCTGCTGGCCGGGACGACCAGCGCCGAGATGAGGGCGTTCTTCGCCTTCGACCCGCGTATCCCGGGCATCGCCGCCGGGCAGGGCCGCTCGGTCGACGACTTCACCCAGACCCAGACCGAGATCTTGTTCCGCGACGGGACCCTGGCCATCGCCGACCACCAGGCCACGGCCCGCCACCCGGCCTACGTCTACGAGTTCGGCTACACCCCGGATCCGGACCCCGGTCACCTGGGGGGCGCGCACTGCTGCGACCTGCCGTTCTTCTTCGACACCCTCGGCGCCTACCCCGGCAGCCCCATGCTCGGCCAGGTCACGCCCGCGGTCCGGGCGCTGGCCGGGACGTTCTCGCGGGCGGTGGCCGGGTTCGTCGCCACCGGCCGTCCCGCCGACGACCGGTGGCACCCCTACGAGCCGGCCAACCCGGTGACTGTCCGGTACTTCGCCTGAGGTCAGGGCCTGGTTTCGCGGTGCGTCCCGCCGCCCAGGGCGAGCACGACGAGCAGGGCCGCGACCAGGCCGGCGACGCCACAGATCACGTATCCGATCGAGTTGGCGTGCCCGAGTGCGTGGAAGGCCACGTCCTTCAGCGGGTTGGGCGGGTCCGGCACCGAGTTCGCACCCAGCGGCCCCGAGTTGACCGCGCCGACCACCGGCTTGAGGGACGGGTTGTGCGTCGCTGACGCGTTGAACGCGGTCAGGGCCTTGGACAGCGCGGGGTTGCCGGTCACCTTGGTGTGGATCTCGGTGGCGGCCCGGCTGAGCGTGACCGCGCCGATCACCGCGGGCCCCAGGGTGAAGCCGAAGTCGCGCAGCATGTTGGCGGCGGCGCTGGCCATGCCCTCGAGGCGGATCGGCACGGTGTCGACCAGGACCGCGGTCAGGGCGGACACGGCGAACGCGAACCCGATGCCGATCAGCACGTAGGGGGCGATCACCGGGCCCAGGCCGACCTGGGAGCTAACCGGCACCGCGGCCGTCCAGAAGTCACCGGCGGCCATCAGGGCCAGCCCAGCGCCCATCGTCCAGCGCGGATTGTAATTGTGCAGCAGCCGTTCGGTGACCGGGATCAGCGGCAGGGCGATGCCGTTGAACAGCACGAACGCGATCGCCGCGTGCAGCGGGGTGAACAGCAGGATCGCGGTCAGCCGGATGCTGGTCGAGTACGCGGTACCCAGGAAGCAGAACATGCCGATGACGGTGGCGATGGACGCGATGGTGAAGGCCCGGATCTTGAACAGGTCCAGATCCAGCAGCGGTGCGGCCGCCCGGCGCTCGGCCATGACGAACAGCACGAGGAACACCACCGCCGCGATGAAGCCGACGATCACTTCGGCGCTGCCCCAGCCGGCCGTCGGCCCCTGGATCACCGCGAACATCAGCGCGAACAGGGCCACCGCCACCGTGACCTGGCCACCCCAGTCCAGCGAGCGACCTTCGGGGGAGGAGGAGTTCTGCGCAAACAGGGCCGAGGCGACCACGCTGACCAGAGCGAGGATGGCGATAGCCGCCGCCGCCCAGCGCCAGCTGGCGTTCGGGTCACCGCCCCACTTGAAGCCGGCCAGCCAGCCGCCGAGGACCGGGGACAGCATGTTGCCCGCGGACAGGGCGGCGGCCCAGATGGTGATCCCGCGAGCGCGGGTCCGGGGGGTGTGCGTCCCGGCCGCGATCATGGCCAGGCTGGTCGGCATGATCGCGGCCGCTCCGGCGCCGGCGATGGCCATGCCGATCCACAGCACCGTGACCCGGGTACTGGTCGAGCTGGTGGTGCCCGGGACGAGCAGGGCCACGCCCTCGCCCACGGCCAGCATGACCGCGCCGATGATGAGCAGGCGCTTACGCCCGAACAGGTCTCCGAGCACGCCGAAGGTCAGCTCGAGCAGGGTCACCGGGACCAGGAAGGCGTCCGAGATCCAGGTCAGCTGGGAGGTGGACGTGGCCAGGTCCTTCTGGAACAGGCCCTGCAGCACCGCCGGGATGGCCAGCGCCAGCTGGGCCACGGCGACCGCGAAGGCGGCCGCGAAGAGCGTCCCACTGGTCAGCTGCCGTGCGTCCCCGCCGGACGCGGCCTGCGTTCCGGCGGCATTCCGTGTGGCCATGAACCGTCCCTTCCCTCAGGCGCCCTGCTCACCCTCGCGCTTGCACACCAGGGCCTTGGCGTCGCCGACCAGCCGGCACCACTGCTCGTACCCGGACCGGAACGGGTAACCGGCCCACCGGTAGTCGTCGTGACGCGGCGCGGACGGGGCGACCGGCACGTAGCTGGCGGCCTGGTCCGGGTCGCCGCGGCCGGCGTACTTCACTTCCTCCGGCGGGGTCAGCAGGTCGAACACGTTCGGCCCGTACCCGCCGCCGCAGTGGTAAACGCCGGGGAACATGTACAGCCGGTAGAACTTGCTGACGGTGCTCGCGCCCATGGTGTCGATGACCGCCTGCCGGTAGGCGACGGAGCCCTCGGGCGGGATGAACTGGTCGGACCAGCCCCCCGGTCATCGTCACCCCCGCCAGCGCGGCCCCGGCGATGGCCAGGGCCACCAGCACCGCGCTCAGGCGGCGGCCTCGTGACCCGCGCGCGCATCTGAACCGCCTGATCCAGCTGACATCCATCGCGACTCCTTCGTCGGACCCGGTAAGTCCCGGCGATGGGAGCCTAGATTGCCGGCAATTTTGTTGGCAAGAGTGTCAGCCGAATCTGGCCGGGCAGTACCGGTCAGGGACGGGGCGCTCCCGCTATGACGTCGGCGGCGTCGGGAACCGTCCGCCCGGCGAACGCGGGGCGCCCGCCGTAGGGATCATCGTCCGACCACAGCGTGGTCTTCACTTCCCGCCGGACGACCGGCAGGACCTCGGTGGCCAGGCGTTCCAGCATGTCGAGCTGCTGCTCGTGCGGGATCATCGTCGGCAGGCTGAACGACTGCAGGTCGTGGCCGAAGCCCTGGTGGAAGTACATGATCTTGTCGATGATCTGCTGCGGGCTGCCGACCAGGGCTGGCCCCTCGGCGATCGCGTGGTCGATGTCGCGGAACACCATCTCGTTGCCGCGTGTGTGGTTGCCGGGCCGGTTGAAGAACGCGACCATCTGCTCATAGACCGGGCCGTAGCGCTCGCGGGCCTCCTGGGTCGTGTCGGCCAGGAACAGGAAGTTCGAACCGGCGGCGACGTAGGCGTAGCGCGGGTCGTGTCCGTGCCGTTCGTACTCGGCGCGGTAATGGTCGATCAGCACCTGGTAGTTCGCGCGGGGCTGGATCGCATTGGCGCTGAACAGCGGGTCACCCCAGGTCGCGGCCAGCTCGGCCGAGGTCAGCGTGGTGGCCGAGCCGTGCCAGATCCGCGGGGCGCCCGCGAACGGCCGGGGCAGGCTGGTCACCCCGTCCAGCGGGCCACGGAACCGGCCGGCCCAGGTCACGTTCTCCTCCCGCCAGAGCCGCCGCAGCAGCTCGTACTTCTCGGCCAGCTGGTCCCACTGCTGACCGGCCTCGACCCCGAACATCGGCAGCTGGCGCAGCTCGTTGCCCTTGCCGATGACCAGCTCCATCCGGCCCCGGGACAGCTGGTCGACGGTCGCGTAGTCCTCGGCCACCCGCAGCGGATCCAGGATGGACAGCACGCAGACGCCGGTCTGGATGCGGACCCGGCTGGTGGCCGACGCGATCGCGCCCAGCACCACGGTCACGCCCGCTGACAGGAACGGCCCGGCGTGCCGCTCGCCGACGGCCACCGCGTCCAGGCCCAGGCGCTCGGCCTGGCGGGCTGCGGTCACCGCCTGTTCCAGCCGGTCCGCGGTGCTGATCAGGCGGCCGGTGACCGGGTTCTGGAGGTGGGGGAGGATGTCGAGCAGCTGGAACCTCATACAGACTCTCCTCGGTCGGCCACGGGCAGGGCCCCAGGCCAGGTCCTTTGCCGATCTTTCCTGTCGAGTGAGTCTAAAAGGGCCGCAGCACCTGCGGCCCGGGCCCGCGACCACGTGCGGGCCCAGCCGTCCGCTCGGCGCCCCCGGGCTAGCTCGGCCCGGCCGGGGCCGGGGACGGCGGACAGCTGGCTCATGAGCGCCCCGAACTCGTCGAACGACAGGCTCTGGGCCGCGTCGGACAGGGCCTGGTCCGGGTCCGGGTGGACCTCGATGAGCAGGCCCTGGGCGCCGGCCGCCCGCGCGGCCCAGGCCATCGGGGCCACGTAGCGCCGCAGGCCGGTGCCGTGGCTGGGGTCGACGATGACCGGCAGGTGCGACCGCTCCCGGACCACCGCGATGGCGGACAGGTCGAGGGTGTTGCGGGTGGCCCGCTCGAACGTCCGGATGCCGCGCTCGCAGAGGATCACCTGCTGGTTGCCCTGGGCCACGATGTACTCGGCGGCACCCAGCCACTCATCGATCGTGCTGGACAAGCCGCGCTTGAGCAGCACCGGCCGGTCCAGCTTGCCCACCTCGCGCAGCAGGTCGAAGTTCTGCATGTTGCGCGCGCCGATCTGCAGGATGTCGGCGTCCTTGGCGATCCGCTGCGCCTGCTCCACCGCCATCACCTCGGTGATCACCGGCAGCCCGGTCTCCCGCCCGGCCGCGACCAGCAGGTCCAGGCCCTGCCAGCCCAGCCCCTGGAACGCGTAGGGGGACGTCCGCGGCTTGAACACCCCGCCCCGCAGCACGTGCGCGCCATGATCCCGGACGAACTTGGCCGTGGCCGCTATCTGCTCGGGGCTCTCCACCGAGCAGGGACCGGCCATGACGGTGAACCCGTCCCCGCCCACCAGCAGATCCCCCACCTGGACCACGGTGTCGGCGGCCCGGCTGGCCCGGTCGACCAGCAGATGCTTGCCCGAACGCTGAGCCGGCGGCGCCTGATTGGCCACCACCGCCTCCAGCGTCTCGGCCGGTGCTTCCGGCTCGGCGGCGTCGGGCAGGCTGCCCGGGCGGGCCGGCTGGCGCAGCACCTTGGCCGGGTAGCTGCCGAGGACCTTGAGGTACTGCGCGGCCAGCCGCAGCTCGTCCAGGGCGGCGGTGGTCCGGGGCTCGGCCACGTTTCCCTCGAAGTCCAGGAAGAACAGGTACTCCCAGGGCCGCCCCGGCCGGGGCCGCGACTCGAGCTTGGTCATGGAGTGGCCGCTGCTGGACAAGATCTCCAGGCAGCTCAGCAGCGCGCCTTCCTCGTGCCGGGTGCTCAGGATGACGCTGGTCTTGGCCGCCACCCGCGGGTCGACCGACGCGGGAGCGCTGGCCAGCACCACAAAGCGGGTGTAGTTGTCCTCGGAGTCGGTGATGCCGTGGCGAAGCACGGTCAGGCCCTGGGCCTCGGCGGCCTCGGCCGACCCGATCGCGGCCACGCTCGGGTCAGCGGCGTCGGCCACCGCCGCCATCGCGCCCGCCGTGTCGAAGTAGCTGGTCGGGACGGCGGTCGGCAGCGACTGCAGGAACCGGGCGCACTGCTCCAGGCCCTCGGGCGGGGACAGGATCCGGCTCAGCGAGCTCAGCGGCACATCGCGCACCGCGGCCAGGCAGTAGTCGACCTTCCAGGTCTCCTCGCCGACGATGAACAGCTCGTGCTCGCGCAGCAGGCTGTAGACCTCGTTGATGCTGCCGGCCGCGGTGTTCTCGATGGGGAGGACGGCCAGATCCACCTCGCCCGCCAGCAGCGCGGTCGCCACCTCGGCCAGCGTCCGGTACCCGATCGGCTCGCCGTCGGCCGCCCGGCCGGCCAGGTGCTTGCGCGCGGCCGCGTCGCCGAACGAATGGGGCGAGCCCTGGAAGGCGACCCGCAGCTGGCCCGCGGCCGGCCCGTCGAGCCGGCTGGCCTGCTGCGAGACCGACTCGCTGATCAGCTCGCGGAAGATCCGGCGGACCAGGCTGGCCGAGACCCCGAGGTCGGTGGCCACGTCCTCGACCCCGGCCAGCACCCGCCGCTCCCGGTCGGCATCCTGGATCGCCGACGTACCGTGCTGCTGCTTCCGGCGCCCGATCTCGGTGATGATCTGCATCCGCTCCGCGATCAACCCGACGATGCCAGTGTCGACCTCATCCAGGTTGTGCCGCAGATCACCGATGTCTGGCTGCGATGAGTTCACGTCCCCATCTCCTCCCTCGGGTGTCCCGATGAGGATAGCGACCCGGCTGGGTGAGCTCCGCCTCGCTCACGAGCGCGCGCCGAAGTTATGTCCATGCGAAGCCCAGAACGAGTCGTCTAAGCATGGACAGTTGGCGCTGAACGGTGAGAATGGGACAGGTAGCCAGGTGCCAAGTTGAGCAATGCAGTTCTGAGGGAGTGCTCGGGTGAATGGTTTAGCGGACCCGGCCGAGGAATCTCCTGCGCACAGCGACAATCCGCCGTTGCCGCTCTTCGGGCCGCTGTCGTGGCTGCTCACACGGATCCGGCGAGTGCTTGGGTTCGGGGTCATGCATGCGTCAGCTCCGCTGAGGAACCGCAATGGGGAGCCGATCCGCGCGCGTGCCTGGCTCGAGAGTGCCCGAATCGAGGAGCGGTATCAGTATGTCCAGGAGATCTCGCTCAATGCTGACGTCAACGTTGAAGGTGAGCCGTCCGGTCTGATCAAGCTGATTCTTCCTTACGACGGCGAGAAATTCTTCACTCAGCAGGCGTACCAGGATGTGGTGAGCGCACGGCGTGGTGGCGCTGCCCCGGTTGACGAGGCCATCGTCGGATTTTTGACCCTGACCGGGCATGAGCGGACAGGTCTCGATGAACCACTCGGCCTGAACGCCAATTTCGGATGCGTGCCCATCCGAGTACATCTGCCCCCAGCATCGGATCTCACCGAGACTGACCGACCATTCACCGATGCAAATGCATGCGTTATATCACAGCTTTACAACCCCGAGTTTCCCGACATCGTTCCGGTACATGTCGATATCGAGCTCGACGATCCAGATACCGCTGAGTCCAGTAGTGCCGCCCAGCCTATACATCCTGGAGCAGACGGCGTTGCCGACGTGGCGGCGCGCCGGGAGGCGCGGGTCGAGGTGATCGATAAAACCCCCGAGCGGCAGCTCGATTTTGAACCGGAGATGTGGCTGCGGATCACGGTGCGCTTGCACCTTCCGCGTAGACAGACTGGCCAGGTCGAGGCCAAGGTCAGCAAGGTCTTCATGAGCTGGCCAACACATACATCGCTCAGGTCGCTCGAGCTGCTTACGGATGGAAACGCCGAGCTTCGGTACAACCCCGAGCAAGAGCACGAAGGCCGCAGAGGTGGACTGGAGTGGTCCGGAGTCCCGATGACTCCCAAGGATGACGAATTGGAGTTCGGGCTTGGCGAAACTGAGGATGCCACGTACTCGGAAGACGAGATCGTCACCTTTACCAGTGAAGAAATGAAACTTTCGGTGTCAAAACCCGGTGAACTTTACAAAGAAGCGAGACTGGTTGGCTGGGTCGAAGTGACGGTTAATCGCCTGCTGTCGGGAATGAATGCCCGTCTTTACGGCTCAACTGGCAAAAAATATCGTTCGGGCCAGTCCCGTCTCAAGATGAAGAGCGTGATCAGGACCAACTTCGCATTGCCCCTATACGATGCATTTGCACGACGGACCATGTCTCCGTATCAGTGGCTCTATTTTGATGAAGTCATTCCCAGCAGAATGCGGATTGACGACATTACGATGGCGCTCAAGAATCGTGGATTCAGGGTCTCCGTTCCGTCCGGTGCTGATCCAGAAGACTGCCGGATCAGGGCGGAGCGAACTCATGGCCCAGACCAGTTGCAACTTACCTTGTACGTTAAGGGTGCTCGATATAAAGCGCGTCGCGAGCGAAGCGTTCCGGGTGGTATGACGTATCGCACCGCAGTCGACAGTGGCGAATTGAGAATTTTCGTATATGGATCCCTGCGTGCTGAGAGCACGCCCGTGGTCCACGAGATAAATGCTCTCCGCCGAGCCTTGCGCGAGCGATTCGATCGCCTTCCAGCTGGGCGCTGATCGGGGAGGACACGATCGCATGGACATTATTGTGGAGCCGCGGGCCCCCGAATTAAGGTGTTACAAATGCGGTTCGTCGAGTATATCCGCGCTGTGCCATCACTGCTGGCGCGCTGGATGCGAAAAACATGTCCTGCCGTCGCCTCCGTGGGCGAGAAGGCTGTCGGGGCCGGAGGGCGACGGGCCAGGTCTCAAGAATGTCAGCGCTTTTCATTGCGGTGGCTGCTCGCACACCCGCACCGGGCGTTCGGCGCCGGCGAATCGCTGGTTCAGTGTGGCTGTGGCTGGTGCCGGGCTCGCCGCCGTCGGTCTTGTCCTCACGGTCTGGCTGTCTGCTGTCGCGGGGCTGATCGTGTTCGTGGCGGGTGGCCTCGTCTCGGTCTGGGCGTGTTTGCGCGTTCGCCGCACATGGGCCCGACTGCGGTTGACGATGCCTGTACCTCTGCATCCCAAGGTGGCCGACGTTGAAATGATCGAGCGGATTGGAGGTGAAATTACCCTCGGGCCACACGACTCCGAGTACCGGACTGCACTTGAGCCAGTCACGGGAATGATCAATACGACCCTTACCTTCGGCGGGCCTGACCGGGATCGTGTGCTTAGTCGGCGCAAGCGCTTGCGCGCGAAGGATGCTCACGTCCGATACTGCGCTGGGCGTCTCGTGCTGGTGGGTCCTCTAGGAATCAAAATTGACGATCAGGTTAGTGGTCCAATACTGAGTCTGGATGACGATACCGGCCATCACGCAGTTTTCCGGCCTGAAAATGCGCCTTCCTCCACTCAGTGGAAGTTCAGCCGGTCTTACGAACTGCAGTCTGCGCCGAAAATCAAGTCAGGGCCGGTATGGATAACGCCATCAATAGTCCCGGAGTCGAATCGTCACGCACTCGAACTTGATATCCAGTGGGTCGAGTTCGGTCCTGATGAAGACAATCCACTCAGCTTGGACACTCTGGAGATTCTGCGGCTTGAATTCCCCGTCAGTTGGGGACGCGTGATCGGGTGGGGAATTGTTCAGGAGGAACTCAGTGTTCAGCCGCGAGCGGTGAGCGGCCTTGCGCCGGGCGGGCGCCGCTGGCTCGAACTGAAGCGGATGTCCCCAGCCAGGCCAGACAAGGGCAGTTCCAAACGTCCGGCCACGCGGCTGACCCTGTCGGTCCGATTCGAAGGGCAGGTCGACCAGAGCGAAGAAATATCCGGTCGGCTTGAGGCCGTGATGCGCGGAACGCTGTCCGGCGTAACCGGAGTGCGAGTGTTCAACTCACTCGGCGAGCGCAAGATGGTTGCTGGAGGGGCTGCGATCAGGACTCGTCTGGAGATTAAGTTCAGGTTGAGTCTGGCGAGCATTCGATACGAAGCTTCGCGGGTCGTCCCGGATCGGGCGGCCGAAGATAGTGATCGCGACAGCTTCGCTGATGAGTTTCCGGTAATCCCAAATGATGAAACAGTCATAGCCCTTACCAACGCAATGAGCGAGGAGGGATTTTACGTAAAGCATGTGATCGAAAACCCACCGCGCAGTGGCCGGCGGGCTGATTTTGTGCAGCGATACTGGGACATTGTTGGCCGGGGGTATGAAGGCATCTATCCCATTGACTTTCATATTGTTCTCACCGGTGAAGAATTTCATAGTGGCGATATTCATCCCGAGCGCGGCACCACAAAAGTCCGCATTGTCGTAAAAGGTGCTTATACCGATGATGAGATGGAAACCCGCATCGGCGATGAATGGAAGCGACTCCGTGACCTGACGCTCGAAACGCTAGGGCGGCAGACCTCAGCAAGCGAACCAGCATAAGGTGGGGCGGGAGGCGTCATGACGTGGGAATGCGCCGAGTGCAACAACACTGAAGGTAAGCGCGCCGACGCCGGGAGACGGGTCGATGGTGTTTGCCATCACTGTGGCAAGCCGCTGTGCCATGACGACCAGATTCTGATTGCGGATGAGGCTTTCACCGCTTCGCCGGGCGAAGCTAACCGGGAAGCCGTGCACTGCCCGGAGTGCTGGCGAGAACATCACCCTGGAAGTATTTCACTGGGGAAGGACCGTTGATGATAGAAGTCACCGTGTCGCCCGCCAGGCTTCCTGTTGGCGCCGCTGATCTGGAAATCCTTCTGACGAACCGCGGGCAGAATGCCTATCTCAACGTCATCTTCACGGTCAAGCTGCCGGTGGGGGTCATGCGTCTACGTGGTTCGGACCGGATAACGGTGAGCAGGCTCGCCCCGGGACAATCAATCGCGTTGCCGATGCGCGTACGTACCGCAGGCCCCGGACGGTACCAAGTCACAAGCCCCAACTTCTCCTATCGTGACCATACCGGCCATGCCCATCGTGAACACGCCCTCAGCGCCGAATTCGTCGTAGTTGCGAGCTCGGCCACGGAACCGGAGTCGGAGCCCAACGTCTTCACAGAGCTGATGACGTCTGACCTGCCGCTTGGTGAATGGAGCGCTGTACGCGCACGCGTGAGAAATGATGGCGATGTGGACGTCCAAGACCTCGAGGTCACGTTGTCTGGACAGGTCACCGCCGATAATCGGACCAGCACTTTCGTGCTCGCGCGGTTGCCTGCGGATTCCTCGGTTGATGCGTCCTTTTTTGTGCGGGCCCAAGAAGCGGGCGAGCACGTGCCGATACATCTCGATCTCTTCTATAGAGGGCCTCGCGGGGGCCACGCCACCACCGTGACCAGGACGGTAAGTGTCCACAGTGATGACCGAACAGGGCTGAGGTCAGTGCGAGAATCCAATCCAGTGGTGAAGATCCTTTTCTGTGGCGCCAATCCAGTGGGCACATCTCGCTTGCGTATCGATGAAGAGATTCGTGAGATTCAGCAAGTTATTAAGCAAGGAAAAGAGCGCGACAACATTCTGGTTCACACTGAGTGGGCCGTCCGTCCTCGTGACATCATTCAGGCCCTTATTGACTTCCAGCCGAACTTCGTTCACTTTGCGGGTCATGGCGGCGGCAACGAAGGTAGCTTCGCCGCCGAGGACGACGTCGGACACGCACACGTCATCCCCGTTGACGGACTGGTGCAGGCCTTCAGAGCGGTCGGTCAAGAGGTCCAGTGTGTTGTCGTCAACGCGTGCCAGACACAGCGGCTCGCCCAGGCCCTCACCGCGGTGATCCCGTGCGTTGTCGGCATGCGGGAGCCCGTAGGTGACCGGTCGGCAATCCGGTTCAGTATCGGCTTTTACCAGGCATTGGCAGGCGGTAAGCGGGTGGGAACCGCGTTTGACGTGGGTGTCGCCCAACTAATGATGGCACCGGGAAGCGAGGACGTGCTGGCGCCGATTCTGCTTCACGCGGGCGACGCCGGCGAGTGTTAGCCACCCAGTTCGGCCTATGGAAGGCGTCAGCCGGCCACGTTCCAGGCGGCCAGGACGTTGGCTTCGGCTGACGCGCCCGCCACCCCCAGGATGGGGTGCAGGTCCATGGCCGGGGCGTACTTGCTGGCCGGGACCTCCCGGCCGAGCGCCTCGGCCATGGCCCGGACCTGGTGCGGGGCGCCGCCGCAGCACACGCCGACGTAGTTGACGCCCAGGTCACGGGCGGCCGCGGCGAAGGCAGCCATGTCGAACCGGGTGCACGAGAACGGCTCCAGGGCCAGCGGGAACACGCGGTCCACGCCTTCGGCCCGCAGCGACTCCATGGTCGGCATGGCCACGCTGGTCCGGTACGGCACCGGCTGGGCCGCCACCGCGCAGTCGACCGCGGCCCGGATCCGCTCCAGCAGCGGCAGCATGGTCACCGGGCCCCGGTCGCAGTTCAGGCCGACGATGGTGGCCCCGTGGCCGGCCAGGATCCGGCACGCCTCGACGTAGTCGTAGCCGTCGCGGGTGGTCTCCGGCTGGGTCGAGGCCAGCGTCACCATGGACGGCAGGCCCAGCTCCTGGATGACCTCCAGCGCGATCAGGGCCTCGCCCAGGTAGTCATTGGTCTCGGAGATCACGAAGTCGACGCCCTCGTCGACCGCCCAGCCGAGTTGCTCGGTGTACTGGGCCCGGACGGCGGCGGCGGTGGCCGGGTCGTTGGGGTCGTAGGTCCAGGTGTTGCACACGTTGCCCGCGACCAGGGCGCCGCCCTCTTGAGCGACGTCCCGGGCCAGCCGGACGGCGGCGCGGTTCATGGGCTCGAGGTCGTTCTCGCGGCCGACGTGCCGCAGCTTCTCCCGGTGCGCGTAGTAGGTCAGCGCGACCATCACGTCCGCCCCGGCCCGCAGGAACTCCCGGTGCAGCTCACGGACGGCGTCGGGGAAGTCGAGCACGACCTCGGGCACGTACGGGCCCGCCTTGATGTAGCCCCGGCGCTCCAGCTCGAAGACGTAGCCTTCGGCTCCGAGCACCACACCTTCTGCGAGCCGCTGCTCGATACCCTGCCCTGCGGTCATGCCGCCGTCCCTCCTGTCTTGACGCTGGCCTGGCCAGGTGCGAACCGGCCCGGCGTAAAACGGCTGATGTCGTACACGGTGCCCTGCTGCACCGCCAGCTGAGCCAGCACCCGGCCCACCCACGGCGCGAACTTGTAGCCGGTGCCGCGCCAGCCCACCCCGACGTACGCGCCCCCGACGGCGCCGCCGGCGCCCGGCAGCGGGCCGAGGATGAACTCGTCGTCGCCGACCAGGTCGTAGAAGCAGGTGTCGACACCGCTGGCTTCGGCCACGTCCACGGTCTCGGCCCCGCGCAGGCCGGGCAGGCACTCGGCCACGAAATCCTCAACGGAATTTATATTTGACGCCACCGGTGTCGCGTCCGGCGGATGGTAAAAGCCGATCTTCACCCCGGGCGTCTTGCCGGTGTACAGCGGATGCCCGTAGATGCCGACGTCCAGGTAGGCGAAGACCGGCAGCACGTCCTCGGTGTACAGCTGGCGGTCGCTGGCCGCGGGGATGAAGTACTTGGACTGCATGGGCCGGTCCGGGCTGAGCGGGAAACGGGCCGGGCAGCCGTCGATCAGCTCCAGCAGCTCGTTGGTGCCCAGGCCCGCGGTGATGACCAGGGCGTCCGACTCGACCGGCCCGCCGTCGGTCTGCACCAGCCAGCCGTCGCCGGACCGGGTGATCGCCCGGATCTGCGTCTCCTCGCGGACGTCGGCCCCGAGGGCGGGCACCACCGAGCGGAGCAGGGCCGTCACCGCGGCCACGTCGGCGAACCCAGCGTCCACGTCGAGCCAGCCGCCGTCGGCCACGAACTGCGGGAACCGCTCGGCCAGGGCCGGGCCGTCCAGGGCCTCCCGCCGCAGTTGCAGGTCCTCCAGCACGGCAAAGCTGCGCGCGGCGTAGCTGGCCGGAATGTCGGGGGTCACGCTGGCCTTGGCCAGGTTCAGGCAGCCACAGTCGACCAGCAGCCGCTGGCCCGCGCGTTCCTGCAGGTCCAGCCAGAGCTGCCGGGCCTCGAAGGCCAGCCGCGAGTACTGCGGATCGAGGTAGTCGTTGCGCACCGACCGGGTCAGCCCGAACGAGGCCGTACCCGGATCACCGACCTTCGACTTGTCCAGCACGGTGACCGAGCTGGCCAGCGGCGCGGCGTAGTACGCGGTCATCAGGCCCATGACGCCGCCGCCGATAACGGTCAGCCGGCTACCGCGAGTTTTGGTCAAATGTGCTCCTCGTGCCCGAGTTGGAAATGCCTGACCTGCGCGAACCCGCAGTCGTGTGACCAGTAATCGTATGACCTGCATGTTTCGGCGCAATATCAGGCCCGCCAGGCACGGCGAGAACTAGGTGATGCAGCTGAGACAGGGATACATGTAGAACCACGGACTCACGCTTCCGCTCCCGACCGCCCGCACCGCGAATTCATAGAGATGACCGGTGTAGAGGTTCGACACCTGGGTGGAGGTGCCGTAGGTGCCGGAGTCCAGCTGCTGCCATACACCGTCGCTGCTGACCCAAAGATCGAACTGAACGTCCGTATAGGACGCCGCCCAGGCCACGTTGACGGTCCCGGTGTCAGCCCATGACCAGGTCAGATTGGTGATGACCAGCGGAGTGACGGTGAGCCGCTGGTTACTGGCCAGGTACTGATAGATGCCCGATACCAGGCCGTCAGCCTGAAAAGCGTTCAGCGGGGTACAGGTCCGCGTCACCTGGGCCACGACTCCGTTCAGAGCGGGCAGGGCTCGCAGGTTGGCGTTCGGCAGGAGGGATTCGACATCCTGGGCTGGACTGGCATCCCGCGAACCATGCAGGTCCTGGCACAGCTCGTCCACGAGGGTCCCGACCGAGGTGCCGGAGACCTGATAGGTCAAGTTGTCGAGCTCAGCCGCGATGCCGCCGTCGGCTGACGAGGACAAGTCCTGGAAACGGGCGACGGTGGCCACCTTGGTCCGCTGAGGTTCGTCGTCCGAGAACCTCTGCACGACGGTCACGGCCCGGCCGAGCAGCGAATCACAACTGTCCTGCACCGCACTGATGACCAGGTCGGTAGCGAGGCCACCTTCCCAGTCATCGCCGGAGATCTTCTTCAGCAGATCCACCGCGGCGGTAGCGGCCGTGTCGGTTCGCAGGATCTGGCACACCGTGTGGACACCGCCGGAAACAGTGCCGCCGCTGTGGCATGCGGCCAGCGGAGCCACCATGCACATGGCCGCAAGCATGCTGATCGAGCCCTTCAGCAATCCAGCGGGGGTGGCTAAGAACGGGGTCTTGAGGTTCACAAACTTACGGAGGCGGCTTCGCTTCCCGTGATACGACCGACATTCCTCCGGCGCGACACGCGGGCATCTCGCTTTAGCTAGGCTGATCGACCTCGGCCTGGTCTCCGTCCCCTACTGGCGGCCGGTCGCCGGACCGCCGGCCTTCTGAACGCCTACGCCCCGTCGTCCGCAAACCATGAGCCCTCTGAGCCGATGAGCGCCGAACTCGAACGGATCTATCGCGGCTACCTCGATGCCCTCAACGACCGCCGCCTGGCTGACCTGGGCCAGTTCGTGCACGACGAGGTGACCCGCAACGGCCGGACCATGACCTGCCAGCAGTACGCGCAGTTCATCGCCGACGACGTCGACGCTATCCCCGATCTGCGCTACACCATCGACCAGCTGGTCTCCGGCGACGGCACCGTCGCGGCCCGGCTCTGGTTCGACTGCACCCCGGTTCGCGAGTTCGCCGGCATCCCCGTCAATGGCGCCCGCGTGCAGTTCGCCGAGCACGTCTTCTACCGGTTCCGGGACGGCCGCATCGAGCAGGTGTGGTCCCTGATCGACACCAACGCCATCCGCGACCAGCTGACCTGACCAGGGCACGGGACAGGCCGACCAGGGTGCTCCCCGGGCGCGACCGGCCGGCCCGCGCGCGACCATAGAAACCATGGGAGAGCTTCAGGGGCAAATCGTGGTCGTGATCGGCGGAAGTTCTGGGATGGGGCTGGAGACCGCGCGCCGGGCCCGTACCGAGGGCGCTGACGTCATCCTCACGGGTCGTGATCCGGAACGGCTGAAGCAGGCCGCGGCCGACGTGGGCGCCCGGGACACCGTCGCCTTCGACGCCACCGATCCAGCCGCGCTCGGCCGGTTCTTCGACGGCCTGCCACCCACCATTGACCACCTCATGCTCACCGGCGGGGGCCCCTACTATGCGCCCCTGGCCGCGTTGGACCACGCGCGGGCGGTCGAGGACTTCAACCGGCACATCTGGCTGCCCGTGTCCCTGGCCCAGCACGCCATCGGCCGGGTCCGGCCCGGGGGCACGCTGCTGTTCATCGGCGGCACCGGAGCCCGCCGGCCTGGTCCGGGCCTGGCTCTCATCGGCGCCGCCACCACCGGGATGCCCACGCTGACCGCCAACCTCGCGGTCGAGCTGGCGCCGATCCGGGTCAACCTCATTGCCGCCGGGTTCGTCGACACGCCGCTTTCCGCGACCCTGCTCGGGGATGACCTGGAACGCCGCCGCCAGCAGCTCCGCGACACCCTGCCCATCCGGCGCGTGGTCGAGCCGGAGGACGTGGCCGCGCTGGCCGTGCACATCATGATCAACACCGCTCTGACCGGTGCGACCTATGACATCGACGGCGGCCAGCAGCTCTTGCCCGGGGGCTGAGCCGTGAACGCGGATCGGCCACCGGTCGCCATCATCACCGGCGGCTCGAAGGGCATCGGCGCGGGCCTGGTCCAGGGCTACCGCCGGCAGGGCTGGGCCGTGCTGGCCAGCGCGCGCACGATCAAGCCATCGGCCGATCCGGACCTCGTCACCGTCGAAGGCGACATCTCCGAGCCCGCCACCGCCGAGCGGATCATCGCCACCGCGCTGGAGCACTTCGGCCAGGTCGACACGCTGGTCAACAACGCCGGGGTGTACGTGTCCAAGCCGTTCACCGACTACACCGCGGCCGACTACGCCCTGGTCACCGGGGTCAACCTGGGCGGCTTCTTCCGGCTGACCCAGCTGGCCATCACCGAGATGCTGCGCCGCGGCCGCGGGCACGTGGTCAACCTGAGCGCCAGCATCGCTGACCGCCCGGAGCCCGGCACCCCGGCGGTGCTGGCCGCGCTGACCAAGGGCGGCCTGGCCATGGCGGCCCGGTCCCTGGCCGTCGAGTACGCCGACCGTGGCATCCGGGTCAACGCGGTCGCGCCGGGCGAGACCGAGACCACGCTGCTCTCAGCTGGAGCCGGAGCCGGAGCCGGCACCGGCGGCGCGGGCCGGCTCCCGCCGCTGCGGCGCCCGGGCCAGGTCAGCGACGTGGTCGACGCCGTCATGTACCTGGAGTCAGCGCACCACATCACCGGCGAGATCCTGCACGTCGACGGCGGCGGGCTCCCCTCACCCGGTTAGCGCCTGCCGGAGCTCCCGGCGGGAGGAGATACCGAGCTTGCCGAACACCTTGCGCAGGTGCCACTCGACCGTGCGGTCAGCCAGCCGGGCCGGTCAGGTCGGCAGGCCCAGTTCGCGGGCGATGAGCAGGCGCTGGACCTCGGAGGTGCCCTCGCCGATCTCCAGGATCTTGGCGTCACGGTAGAAACGGCCGACCGGGTATTCGTTCATGAAGCCGTAGCCGCCGAAGATCTGGGTGGCGTCGCGGGCGTTGTCCATGGCGGCGTTGGAGGCGGTCAGCTTGGCGATGGCCGCCTCCTTCTTGAACGGCTGGCCGGCCAGCATGCGGGCCGCGGCGTCGTAGTAGGCCAGCCGGGCCACGTGGGCCCGGGCCTCCATGTCGGCGATCTTGAACTGCAGGCCCTGGAACCGGCCGATCGGGCCGCCGAACGCGTCCCGGTCGCGGGAGTAGCGGACGGACTCGTCGACGCAGCCCTGGGCCAGCCCGACCGACAGGGCCGCGATGGCGACCCGGCCCTCGTCCAGGGTGGCCAGGAACTGGGCGTAGCCGCGGCCGCGCTGGCCGAGCAGGTTGGCCTCCGGAACCCGGCAGCCGTCGAAGGACAGTTCGCGGGTGTCCGAGGCCGACCAGCCCACCTTGGAGTACTTCTTGGACACGGTGAAGCCCGCCGTGCCCGACGGGACCAGGATCGTGGAGATCTCCGGCTTGCCGTTCTCGCGGGTGCCGGTGACCGCGGCCACCCCGACCACCCCGGTGATTGACGTGCCGGAGTTGGTGATGAACGCCTTGGTCCCGTCGATCACCCAGCTGCCGTCCTCCAGCCGGGCCCGGGTCCGCATGGCCCCGGCCACGTCGGACCCGCCGCCCGGCTCGGTCAGGCCGAACGCGCCGAGCTGCTCGCCCGAGCACAGCCGGGGCAGCCACTGCTGCTTCTGCTCCTCGGTGCCGTAGCGGTAGATCGGCATGATGCCCAGCGACACCCCGGCCTCGACCGTGATGGCCACCGACGAGTCGACCCGGGCCAGTTCCTCCAGGGCCAGGCACAGGGCGAAGTAGTCGCCGCCCATCCCGCCGTACTCCTCGGCCACCGGCAGGCCGAACAGCCCCATCCGGCCCATCTGGGCCACGATCTGGTACGGGAACTCCGCGCGCTCGTACAGCTCGCCGATGACCGGGGCCACCTGGTCACGGGCGAACTCCTCGACCGTCTTGCGCAGCGCCTCGTGCTCTTCATCCAAGCGGTTGTCGATCATCGTTGCTCCTCGGGCTGGATGACGGCCAGGGTCTCGTCCATGCGGACCGGCTGGCCGGGCTTGACGGTGAGCTCGGCCACCACGCCGTCGGCGGGCGCGGTCACGGTGTGCTCCATCTTCATGGCCTCCACGATGACCAGCGGCTGCCCGGCGCTCACCTGCTGGCCCGCCTCGGCCAGCGCGGCCACCACCGTGCCCGGCATGGGCGCGCGGACCACGCCGTCGGCCAGGGCGGTGGCGGCGCCGGACCCGGTCCGGGCCGCGACCGGGCGCCGGACGGTCAGGGCCCAGGTCTGCCCGTCGCGGCTCAGCCAGCGGGCGCCGTCGTCGCCGTCCACGCCGGCCGCCCGGCCGATCGCATATCGCTTCATTTTTTTATCGAAGGTCACGGTCAGGCTGCCCGCATCGGCCCGGGCCCGGGCCGGGACCGGGTCCGCGTCGCCGACCACCACCTCGGCTCCGGCCGAAGCCAGCCCGCGCACCCGGACCTGGGTCACGGAGCCCGGCCCGGGCCCGACCTGCAGCCGGGTCCAGGCGGGGGCGCCGATCCGCCAGCCGTCGGGCACGTCCCACGGGTCGGTGACCGGGCCAGGCGGCTCGGCGGCCAGCAGCCGGTCCAGGGCCGCCGCGGCCAGCACCTCGTCCGGCGGCGGGGCCGGCTCGAAGGCCAGTCGTTCGGCCAGCCCGGTGTCGAGCCGGCCCGCGGCCACGTCGGGGTCGGCCAGCAGGGCGCGCAGGAACGTGACGTTGGTGGTCACGCCGAGCAGCACGGTGTCCGCCAGCGCGCGGTCCAGCCGGGCCCGGGCCGTGTCCCGGTCCGGCCCCCAGGCGATCACCTTGGCCAGCATCGGGTCGTAGGCGCTGCCCACCTCGGTGCCGGCCGACAGCCCGGAGTCGACGCGGACCCCCGGTCCGGTGGCGTCGCGGGTGACCAGCACCGTGCCCCCGGTGGGCAGGAAGCCGCGGGCCGGGTCTTCGGCGTAGACGCGGGCTTCCATGGCGTGGCCGTCCAGCCGGACCTCGGCCGGCCCGAACGCCAGGGGCTGCCCGGCCGCCACCCGCACCTGCCACTCGACCAGGTCCAAGCCGGTGACCAGCTCGGTGACCGGGTGCTCGACCTGAAGCCGGGTGTTCATCTCCATGAAGAAGAAGTCGTCCGGGTCCGCCCCGGAGACGATGAACTCCACCGTGCCCGCGCCCGTGTAGCCGACGCTGCGGGCCGCGTCCACGGCGGCGGCGCCCATGGCCTCGCGCCGGGCCGGGTCCAGCAGCGGTGAGGGCGCCTCCTCGATGATCTTCTGGTGCCGCCGCTGCAGGCTGCACTCGCGCTCGCCCAGGTGCAGAGTGGTCCCGGCCGTGTCGGCCAGCACCTGGATCTCGATGTGGCGGGGCCGCTCGATGAACCGCTCCACCAGCAGCGTGTCATCGCCGAAGGCCGCCCGGGACTCGCGCCGGGCCGCCTGCAGCGCGCCCGGCAGGGCGTCCGCGGCCGCCACCAGGTGCATGCCCTTGCCGCCGCCGCCCGCGGACGGCTTGATCAGCAGCGGGTACCGGAACCCGGCCAGAGCCTCGATCAGCTCGGCGTCCGACATCCCGGGCGCGCCCGCGCCCGGCACCACCGGTACCCCGGCCGCGGCCACCCGGGCCTTGGCCGCGATCTTGTCGCCCATGGCGTCGATGGCGGTGGCGGGCGGCCCGATGAACACCAGCCCCGCGTCGGCGCAGGCCCGGGCGAAGGCCGCGTTCTCGGACAGGAATCCGTACCCCGGGTGGATGGCCTCCGCACCGGACTGGATCGCCGCGCTGACGACATTCGGGATGTGCAGATAACTCTGCGCCGCGGCGGCCGGGCCGATCCGGATCGCCTCGTCGGCCTCGCGGACGTGCCGGGCCCCGGCGTCGGCGTCGCTGTACACGGCGACGCTGCCGATACCGAGGCGGCGCAGCGTGCCGATGACCCGGACCGCGATCTCGCCCCGGTTGGCCACCAGGACCTTGCTGAACAGTGTCTGCTCTATCTGGTGGCTGGTCACTGTGCTGCTCACTGTGCTGCTCACTGGGGCCTCACATCCGGAACACGCCGTAGTGGACGTCGTCCAGCGGCGCGTTGGCCGCGGCCGACAGGGCCAGCCCGAGCACGCGCCGGGTGTCGAGCGGGTCGATGATCCCGTCGTCCCACAGCCGGGCCGTCGAGTAGTACGGGTTGCCCTGGTGCTCGTACTGCTCGCGGATCGGCCGCCGGAACTCCTCCTCGGCCGGCCCGGGCCATTCTTCGCCGCGGGCCTCCAGCTGATCGCGGCGGACGGTGGCCAGCACGCTGGCCGCCTGGTCGCCGCCCATGACCGAGATCCTGGCGTTCGGCCACATCCACAGGAAACGGGGGGAGTAGGCCCGGCCGCACATCGCGTAGTTGCCCGCCCCGAACGAGCCGCCGATGATCACGGTCAGCTTGGGCACCCGCGCGCAGGACACCGCGGTCACCATCTTGGCCCCGTGCTTGGCGATGCCGCCCGCCTCGTACTGCTGGCCGACCATGAACCCGGTGATGTTCTGCAGGAAGATCAGCGGGATCTTCCGCTGGTCGCACAGCTCGATGAAGTGGGCGCCCTTGAGGGCGGACTCGCTGAACAAGATGCCGTTGTTGGCGATGATCCCGGCCGGGTGGCCGTGAATCTTGGCGAACCCGGTGACCAGGGTCGGGCCGTAGGACGCCTTGAACTCCGCGAACCGGCTCCCGTCGACGATCCGGGTGATGACCTCGCGGACGTCGTAGGGGGTGCGCAGGTCGGCCGGGACCACCCCGTACAGCTCGGCCGGGTCGACGGAAGGTTCTTCGCTGGGGCTCACCTCCCACGGGCGAGGCGCCCGCGGGCCCAAGGTGGCGACGATCGAGCGGACGATGCGCAGGGCGTCGGTGTCGTCCTCGGCCAGGTGGTCGGTGACCCCGGACACCCGGCTGTGCAGGTCGCCGCCGCCCAGTTCCTCGGCCGTGACCACCTCGCCGGTGGCCGCCTTGACCAGGGGCGGCCCGCCCAGGAAGATCGTGCCCTGGTTGCGGACGATGACGGCCTCGTCGCTCATGGCCGGCACGTAGGCGCCGCCGGCCGTGCAGGACCCGAGCACCGCCGCGATCTGGGCGATCCCGCGGGCCGACAGGGTGGCCTGGTTGCGGAAGATCCGGCCGAAGTGCTCCCGGTCCGGGAACACGTCGTCCTGGCGGGGCAGGAACGCGCCGCCCGAGTCGACCAGGTAGATGCAGGGCAGGTGGTTGTCCAGCGCGACCTCCTGGGCGCGCAGGTGCTTCTTGACCGTCATCGGGTAGTAGGTGCCGCCCTTGACGGTGGCGTCGTTGGCCACGATCACGCACTCCCGGCCCGACACCCGGCCCACGCCGGTGATGATCCCGGCCGCGGGGGCGTCCCCGTCGTACAGGCCGTCCGCGGCCAGCGGCGACAGCTCCAGGAACGGGGAGCCCGCGTCGATCAGCGTGTCCACCCGGTCGCGGGGGAGCAGTTTGCCGCGGTCGGTGTGCCGCTTACGGGCTCGTTCCGGGCCACCCTGGGCCGCGGTGGCCAGCCGTTCCCGGAGCTCCGCGGCCAGCGCCTCGTGCGCGGCCGTGTTGCGCTTGAACGCCTCACTCGCTGGATCAGTCGCCACCCGCCCAGGTTAACGAGCGCTGACCCCGGGCCGGCCGGCCGGATCTAACTCAGGCGCAGGTGGTCGTGCAGGGCCCGGGCCACCTGGGCCATGGCGGCCTCGGCGGCGGGCTGGATCGCGGCCGGAACCCGGGACTCGGTGAAGGCCGCGACCGCGTAGGCGCTGCCGTCGTCGTGCTCGACCACCCCTACCTCGTGCCGCAGGTTGAGCAGGGTCCCGGTTTTCGATGACCAGGCCGAGCTGTCCGAGCTGAAGTCCGGGGCCAGCCGGTGCCGGACCAGGTTCTGGGCCATCAGCCCGCGCACCCGGGCCGCCACCTCGGCGGGCAGCTTCGATGGGGTCCACAGGGCCTGCAGCAGGTCGGTGAAGGCGCGGGCCGAGCCGGCGTTGGCCCGGGTCACGTCCAGCTGCCCGATGGCGTGGCCCCGGCCCGGGGTCCGCGACCCGATGGCCAGCGCGTGGGCCAGGAACTCCTCACCCGGCACGAACCGCTCGGACGGGGTCTGGGTCAGGTCGCGCAACCGGTGCCGGACGCTGAGACCGGTGATGCCCGCCTCGCGCAGGACCTGATCGACTTCGGCCGGCGGCACCAGCTCGAACAGTGCGTCGGCGGCCGCGTTGTCACTGACCGCCGTGCTCAGGTACAGGAGATCATCGAGGGCGATACGGGCCGGATGCCGGAACTGGCTCAGCCCGCCCGGCCCATCGGGCACGGCTGGCCCGGGCCGGATCTCGATCGCGGTGGCCCCATCCAGCCGCCCGTCGTGGATCCGGCTCACCACGGCCACGGCCAGCGGCACCTTGACCAGCGAGGCGACCGGGAACTCGATCTCGGGGTCCAGCCCGATCTCCTCGCCGGTGGCCAGGTCCCGGACCAGGAACGATCCGGACAGGCCGGCGTCGGTCAGCAGGTCACGGGCCTCCTGCCGCACCCGTTCGGCGTTCATGTCCCTCCCAGAGCCCGGGCGATCGCCGCCCCCAGGCCGGTCCGCAGGCGGTCCGGGTCGTCACCGGCCGCCACGCTCACACGGTAGCCGCGGGCCACCGGTGATCCGGCGAGCGGGCGATGCCGCAGTCCCAGCTCGGCGGCCTGGCTGGCGGAGCAGAGCAGCAGGTCACCGGCCCGGATGGTCTCGGCCGCGGCGGCCACCAGCGAGGCCGCGACCGAGATCTGGGCCGGCAGCAGCGCGGCCCGGTGGCCCAGCTGCTGCAGCTGGTCCCGGATGTGGGGCACGTCGTCCTCGGGCTGGATCCAGATCCGCCGCACCGGGCGCTGGGTGCGGCCGGGCCGCAGGCTGTCGACCCGGAACGCGCCCCGCGGGCCGGCCGTGGCGGCCACGCCGAGCGGCACGGTCCAGTCCGCGCCGGCCGGGGGCATCGCGACCAGGGCCGCCCGGACCTGGGCCGTGGCCACCAGCTCGGCCCGCTGGGCCGGCCCGGCCGGGCGGAACTCCAGTACGACGCCCTGCTCGTGGGCGGCCGCGCTGAGCGTGGCCAGGGCCAGGACCGGGCAGGTCTCGGGCACGGCCAGGCTGAGCGGGCGGAGCCGGGCCTGCTCGGCGTGGAACTCCAGCGCCTCGGCCAGCTGCACCAAACGCTGGGCCGACGGCAGCATGTCCCGGCCGAACGAGGTCAGGGCCGCCCGCCGGGTCGACCGGTCGAACAGCCGCTCCCCGAAGTGATCCTCCAGCGCGGCGATGCGGCGGCTGGCCACCGACTGCGGCACCCGGGCCGCGGCCGCGCCGAGGGTGAAGCTGCCGCGCTCACCCACGAGCACGAACACCCGGCAGGCGGCGACCAGATCCATGACCGCACTGTATGCCGGAACAGCATGGAACTCATCACTTTTGTCTTTGACCGCATAAATAAGCCCGGGCAGGCTGGGCCGCATGACCTTTCGCCTATCCCGCTCCATCCCGCTGGTGCTGGTCGCGCTGATGTCCGCGCTGTCCCTGCTGTCCGGGTCGTCGCCGGTGCGGGCCGACCCGGCGTTCGATCGGCTGGACGTCCAGTTCCACGCTCACCTCGGGGTCTATGTGCTCGACACCGGGACCGGTCGTACGGTCAGCTTCCAGGCCGGCGGTTCGCCTTCTGCTCGACCTACAAGGCGCTGGCCACCGGGATCCTGCTCAGGCAAGGCGCGCCGCTGGACCGGGTCATCCGCTACCGCGCCGCCGACCTGGTCGACTACTCACCCATCACCTCGCAGCACGTCGCCACCGGCATGACCTTGGCGGCCGTGATGCAGGCGGCCCTGGAGTACAGCGACAACACGGCCGCGAACCTGCTGCTGGTGCAGCTCGGGGGCCCGCACCAGCTCCAGCAGGATCTGCGCAATATCGGGGACCGCACCACCAACTCCGACCGCAACGAGCCTTCGGTCAACACCGCCACCCCCGGCGATCCCCGGGACACCAGCACGGCCCAGGCCCTCGGCACCGACCTGGACCGGTTCGTCCTCGGGCACCTGCTGTCACCCGGCCGCCGGGCGCTGCTGACCAGCTGGCTCCGGCACAACACCACCGGCGGCCCCTACATCCGGGCCGGGGTGCCCGCGGGCTGGACCGTCGGGGACAAGACCGGCAACGGCGACTGGGGCACCCGCAACGACATCGCCATCGCCTGGCCGCCGCACCGCGCCCCGGTCGTCATCAGCATCCTGTCCAGCCGCGGTTCGGCCACCGCCACCTCCGACGACGCCCTGATCGCCGACGCGACCCGCACCGCCCTGGCCGGGCTCCGCTGACCTGCCGGGTTTTGCGGTCCGGAACCGGGTAGCCGACCGGCCATGGCAGAAGCAGAGAGCGTGGACGAGGCGGTGCAGGCCACGGTCGGTTTGCGGGTGGACGGGCAGCCCCGCGAACTGACCGTGGACACCCGGACGACGTTGCTGGACGCCCTGCGGGAGCGGCTGGGCAACACCAGCCCGAAGAAGGGGTGCGACCACGGGCAGTGCGGGGCCTGCACGGTGCTGCTGGACGGGGAGCGGATCTTGTCCTGCCTGGCCCTGGCGGTGGCGCACGATGGGGCGGAGATCACCACGGCCGACGGGCTGGCCGCCGACGGGAACCTGCACCCGGTGCAGCAGGCGTTCATCGACCGGGACGCCTTTCAGTGCGGGTACTGCACGCCGGGCCAGATCTGCTCGGCGGTCGGGATGCTGGCCGAGAGCCGGCGGGGCTGGCCCAGCCACGTCACCGGGGACCTGACCGCGGATCCCGAGCTCACCGAGGCCGAGATCTCCGAGCGCATGAGCGGCAACCTGTGCCGCTGCGGCGCCTATATGAACATCGTGCCCGCGATCCGCGAGGCCGCCGGAAGGGCCCCGGCCCCCGAGACCACCGGGAGTGCGCGGTGAGGCCGTTCACGTTCGCCCGGCCGTCCGGGACCGCCGAAGCGGTCCGGGCCGTGGCCCACGACCCCGGCGCGGTCTTCCTGGCCGGCGGGACCAACCTGGTCGACCACCTCAAGCTGGGCGTGGTCCGGCCCGAGCTGGTCGTCGATGTACGCACCCTCACGTCCCGGGAGATCACCGACACCGGTGACGGCGGCCTACGGGTCGGTGCCGGCGTGACCAACAGCGAGCTGGCGGCCGACCGGCGGGTCCGCGCGCGCTTTCCGATGCTGGCCCAGGCCCTGCTGGCCGGGGCCAGCGGGCAGCTGCGCAACATGGCCACCACCGGCGGCAATCCGCTGCAGCGCACCCGCTGTGTCTACTTCCAGGACGTGACCGTGCCCTGCAACAAGCGGGACCCGGGCAGCGGCTGCGCCGCTGTCGGCGGCTACACCCGCTACCACGCGGTGCTCGGCGTCCCGCCCGGACCCGACCCTGGCGACCCGGTCACCTGTATCGCCACCCACCCCTCCGACATGGCCGTAGCCCTCACCGTGCTGGACGCCGTCGTACAGGTTGAGGGGCCGGAGGGCGTCCACGAGCTTCCCTTCACTGACCTCCACCGGCTCCCCGGCGACGACCCGTCACGGGACACGGTGCTGGAGCACGGTGAGCTGATCACCGCGATCGATCTGGGCCCCCTGCCCGATGGGGCCCGGTCGGCCTACCGCAAGGTGCGGGACCGGGCCTCGTACGCGTTTGCGCTGGTGTCGGTGGCGGCTGCGGTCACCATCGATGGCGGCCTGATCTCCGACGCGCGGATCGCCCTCGGGGGAGTGGCACACAAGCCCTGGCGGGCCGCTCGCGCTGAGGAGGTCCTGCTCGGCCGGGCTCCGTCCGGGGAGACCTTCCGGGCCGCCGCCGAGGCGGAACTGGCCGCGGCTCATCCCCAGGACGGGCTGGACGGCGGCAACGGGTTCAAGATCGCTCTGGCCACCCGCACCATCGTGGCTACCCTGCGCGAACTCACTTCGGAGGGGCACCGTGACTGACCTGCTGGAGCCGAACGCCATCGGTGAGCCGCTGGCCCGCCGGGACGGGGAGCGCAAGGTGCGCGGGACCGCCACCTACGCCTACGAAACCCCGGTCGAACATTCCGCTTACGCCCAGATCGTGCAGTCGACCGTGGCCCGGGGCCGGGTGACCGGCGTCAGCGTCGCGCACGCGGAACAACTGGACGGGGTGCTGGCCGCGCTGGCCGTCGGCCAGGCCGAACGGCTCGACTCGGACGACAACCGCGAGCTGGCCGTGCTGCAGTCGGCCGAGGTGGCCTTCCGGGGCCAGCCGGTCGGCCTGGTGGTGGCCGAGACCTCCGAGGCGGCCCGGCAGGCCGCCGGGCTGATCCGGGTCAGCTACGACGTCCAGCCGCACGACACCGAACTGCGCGCCGACCGCGACGACCTGTACCAGCCAGACAAGGTCAACCCTAGCTACGAGACCGACACCGCCACCGGCGACGTGGACGCGGCCATGGCCTCGGCCCCGGTCACGCTTGAGCGCACCTACACCACGGCGATGTACCACCACAACGCGCTCGAGCCGCATGCCACCACCGCGCTCTGGGAGCCGGACGCCGACGTGCCGCTCACCCTGTGGGATTCCACCCAGGGCGTGCACCCAGCTCGGGCCGCCGTGGCCGCGGTGTTCGGTCTGGACGAGGCCCAGGTCCGGGTGGTCTGCCCGTTCGTGGGCGGCGGGTTCGGGTCCAAGGGCCAGCCGCACGCGCACCTGGTCCTGGCGGCCATGGCCGCCAGGACCCTGCCGGGGCGGCCGGTCAAGCTGGCCCTGACCCGGCAGCAGACGTTCGCCCTGGCCGGCTACCGCACCCCCACCATCCAGCGGCTGCAACTGGCGGCCGGCCATGACGGCCGGCTGGCCGCGATCGCCATCGACGTGGTCGAGCAGACGTCGCGGCTGAAGGAGTTCGCCGAGCAGACCGCGGTCCCCACTCGCATGATGTACGCCGCCCCCAGCCGGCGCACCACCCACCGGCTGGCCGCCCTGGACGTACCGGTGCCGACCTGGATGCGGGCGCCGGGAGAGGCACCTGGGATGTTCGGTCCCGAGGTCGCCCTGGACGAACTGGCCGTCCAGTTGGGCCTGGACCCGGTCGAGCTGCGGATCCGCAACGAGCCCGCCACCGACCCGGAGACCGGCCAGCCCTGGTCGAGCCGGCACCTGGTCGAGTGCCTGAGCGAAGGTGCCCGCCGGTTCGGCTGGCACGACCGTGATCCCCGCCCGGTCCGGCGGCGGGAGGGCGACTGGCTGATCGGCACCGGGGTCGCCTCCTCGGTCTACCCGACCATGCGGATGGCCGACTCGACCGCCACCATCCGGTTCGAAGACGGCCGCTACATCGCCGAGATCGGTGCCGCCGACCTGGGCACCGGGGCCTGGACGGTGCTGCCGCAGATCGCCGCCGACGCGCTCGGGGTGCCGGTGGGCCAGGTCGACGTGCGGATCGGTGACACCCGGTACCCGATCGCCTCGGTGGCCGGCGGATCGTCGGGCACCAACACCTGGGGTTCGGCCATCGTGGTGGCGGCGCGGGCGTTCCGGGACAAGTTCGGGGCTGATCCCGCTCCTGGTGACAAAGTCGACGGTGACGTCGACCAGGCGGCCAAGAATGACGAGCACGCCAGCTACGCGTTCGGGGCCCAGTTCGCGGAGGCCCGGGTACACGCGGACACCGGTGAGGTCCGGGTGCCCCGGTTGCTGGGGGTGTTTGCGGCTGGGCGGATCATCAACCCGCGCACGGCCCGGTCCCAGTTCATCGGCGGCATGACCATGGGCCTGTCCATGGCCTTGCACGAGACCGGGGTCATGGATCCGCGCCTGGGCCAGGTGGTCAACCACGACCTGGCCGAGTACCACATCACCGCCAACGCCGACGTCACCTCGATCGAGGCCCATTGGCTGGACGAATACGACCCGTGGGTCAACGCGATGGGCAGCAAGGGCATCGGTGAGATCGGCATCGTCGGCACGGCCGCGGCCGTGACCAACGCG
This sequence comes from uncultured Actinomycetes bacterium, assembly GCA_963828445.1. Classification (GTDB taxonomy): domain Bacteria; phylum Actinomycetota; class Actinomycetes; order Streptosporangiales; family Streptosporangiaceae; genus Bog-532. The sequence goes on along the minus strand of CAWHFP010000001.1, from coordinate 383,826 downwards.
GTCTACCACGCCACCGGCGTCCGGGTCCGCGACCTACCGGTCACCCTGGACAAGCTGCTACCGGGCCTGCCCTGACCGATCAGTGCGGCTGGCCAAGGTAGACGGCCATCTGGGTCGCCGGGCTAGCGGGGGGAGCGGCGGAGGCTGCGGTACACGCGGAGCAGGGTCTCGCGTTCTTCCGGGCCCAGGTCGGGGTCGTTGCGGATGGCGGCCTCGGTGGTGAACTCGGCCTCGGCCGCCGCGTCCGGGGCTGGCCTGCCGGTGGGCATGCCCGCCTTGACCAGCAGGGTGTCGGCGGACAGGTTGAGGGCGTCGGCGATGGACCGCAGCACCCGCAGCGACGGCTGGTGCAGTCCCCGTTCGACCTGGCTCAGGTAGGCGTTGGACACCTTGGTCAGGTCGGCCAGCTGACGCAGGGACAGGTCGGCCAGCTGCCGCTGCAGCCGGATATAGCCACCCAGGCCTGTCTGCTCCCGCTCGGGATCCGGCTCATCCGCCATGCTCCAAGTATGGGGGACACCAGGCCCGTCACCGTGCCGCCGCGGCTGTGCCCGCAGACCTAGACCTGGCTTTGGGTTCGTCTTGAGCGGACAATGGAAGCCAACCACCCCCGGCCTAGGCTCGGCTGATAATGAGCGCTGACGCCCACACCAGGTCCGACCAGGACGGGGCCGCCAACGACGCGGTAGCGGCCCCGCTCGATCTGCTGCTGTCCGACGCGGCCACCAGCCTCCTGCGCCGGATGAATCCGGGCGGTTCCGGGTTGCGCCTGGCCGCGGCGCTGGCGGTCCGGCCGCGGCTGGTGGCCCGGCGCGGCGGGCAGCTGGCCGGGGAACTGGTCCAGATCGCCGCGGGCCGCTCCCCGCGGCAGCCGTCCCGGCGGGACCGGCGGTTCACCGACCCGGCCTGGACCGGTAATCCGCTGCTGCGCCGGACCATGCAGGCCTACCTGGCCGCGGCCGACAGCGTGGCCGGGGTGGTGGCCGAGGCCGGGCTGGAGGGGGCCGACGCCGAACGGGTCGGCTTCGCGCTGACCAACCTGGTCGACGCGCTGGCGCCCAGCAACAACCCGCTGCTGAACCCGGCCGCGATCAAGGCCGCGGTGGACACCGGCGGCGGCAGCGCCCTGGCCGGGCTGCGGCACTTCCTGGCCGACATGGCCGAGCCGCCGCGGGTGCCGTCCATGGTCGCGCCGGACGCGTTCGAAGTCGGGGTCGACCTGGCCGCCACTCCCGGGATCGGTGGTCCTGCGCACCCCGGTCTTCGAGCTGATCCAGTACCGGCCGGTCACGGCCAGGGTCCGGCAGGTCCCGCTGCTGATCGTCCCGCCGGTGATCAACAAGTTCTACGTGCTGGACCTGGCCCCGGGCCGGAGCATGGCCGAGTACCTGGTCAGCCAGGGCCTGCAGGTGTTCATGATCTCCTGGCGGAACCCGGACGCGCGGCACGCCGCCTGGGACCTGGACACCTACGGACAGGCCATCCTGGACGCCATGGACGCCACCGAGCGCATCACCGGCAGCACGACGACCGCCCTGGCCGGGACCTGCTCCGGCGGCATCATCGCGGCCATGGTCGCCGCCCACCTGCAGGACATCGGCCAGCCGGACCGGATCGCCAGCTTGACCCTGCTGGTCACCGTGCTCGACCAGGCTCGCGCCGGGCTGGCCAGCGCGGTCATCGACGAGCGGACCGCGCGCGTGGCCGCGGCCGCGTCCCGGGCCCGCGGCTACCTGGACGGCCGGACCCTGGCCGAGGTGTTCGCCTGGCTGCGGCCGAACGACCTGATCTGGAACTACTGGGTCAACAACTACCTGCTCGGACGCACACCGCCCGCGTTCGACATCTTGTTCTGGAACGCGGACACCACCCGGATGACCGCGGGCCTGCACCGGGACTTCCTCGACCTGGCGGTGGCCAACGCACTGGTCACCCCGGGCGCCGCGATGATGCTCGGCTCCCCGGTGGACCTGGCCGCGGTCGACCGGGACAGCTACATCGTGGCCGGGATCACCGACCACATCTGCCCCTGGGTGAGCTGCTACCGGTCCACCCAGCTGCTGGGCGGGAAGAAGCGCTTCCTGCTGTCGACCAGCGGGCACATCGCCGCGATGGTCAATCCGCCCGGCAACGAGAAGGCCCGCTACCAGCAGGCTGATCAGTGCCCCGGCGATCCGCAGGAGTGGCTGGGCCGGGCCGGGACCGGCCACGGCTCCTGGTGGCCGGACTACGCGGGCTGGCTGACCGAGCGCGGGGGCCAGAAGAAGCCCGCCCCGGCCGAACTCGGCGGCGGCGGGCTGGGGCCGATCTGCGACGCGCCCGGAACCTACGTCTATGACCGCTGACCAGTCCTCACCCGAACGGATGCGGATCATGGCCGTCGGCGGCCGCGCCCTGCGCGTCTCGGTGCGGGACGGGACTCCCGGCTGGACACCGCTGCTGCTGTGTAACGGCATCGGGGTGAGCCTGGAGCTGTTCCAGCCGTTCGTGGACGCACTGGATCCGCGGCGGCCGGTCGTCCGGTTCGACCTGCCCGGCATCGGCGGCTCCCCGGCTCCGGTCGTGCCCTACCACCTGTTCACCCTGCCGAACCTGCTGGCCGCGCTGCTCGACGAGCTCGGCTACCCGCGGGCCGACGTCCTCGGCATCTCCTGGGGTGGCGGGCTCGCGCAGCAGTTCGCCCTGAGCCGGCCCGGCCGGGTCCGCCGCCTGGTGCTGGTCGCGACCGGGACGGGCGCGCTGATGGTCCCGGCCCGCCCTACTGTCCTGCTGCGCATGCTCTCGCCACGCCGGCACCGGGACCCGGGCTACGCGGCCCGCGTCGCCGCCCACCTGTACGGGGGCAGCGCCCGGACCGACCCGCAGGTGGCCCGCGACCTCCTGCACGCCACCACCCGGCTGGGCCCGGTCCAGGGCTACTACTACCAGCTGATGGCCGGGTTCGGCTGGACCAGCCTGCCCTGCCTGCCCCGGCTGCGGCCGCCCACCCTGATCCTGGCCGGGGACGACGACCCGATCATCCCGCTGGTCAACGGCCGGATCATGCGGCGGCTGATCCCGCACAGTGAACTGCACATCTATCGCGGCGGCCACCTCGAACTGGCCGCTGACGCCGGACGCCTGGCCGCCACGGTGGAGGCGTTCCTGGATGCCGATCCCGCGCCGGAGGAGAGCCAGCCATGACCCAGGTGACGAGCACGCACCCGGCCACCCAGCTCGGCGAAGCGCTCGGGACGGATTTCTTCTCCGTCCGTGAGCAGTTCACCGACGAGCAGTGGCAGCACTTCATCACCGTCCGGCGGTTCGTTGACGAGGAGGTCGTGCCGGTCGTCGGCCCGTACTGGGAACGGGCCGAGATCTGCTGGCCGCTGGTCCGGCGGCTGCCCGAGCTCGGCATCGTCGGCGAGGACATCCAGGGCTACGGGTGCGCCGGGATGAGCCCGATGGCCTGCGGGCTGGTCACCATGGAGCTGCACCGCGGCGACGGCAGCCTGGGTGTGTTCCTCGGCGTGCACGCGGGCCTGGCCATGACCTCGATCGCCCTGTGCGGCTCCGACGAACAGAAGGCCCGCTGGCTGCCGGACATGGCCAGCATGACCAAGCTGGGGGCCTTCGCCCTGACCGAGCCCGAGCACGGCTCGGACTCGGTAGCGCTGGAGACCTCAGCCCGCCCGGAGAGGGGCGGCCACGTGGCACTGGGTGCTGAACGGGCGCAAGCGGTGGATCGGCCTGGGCAGCGTGGCCGATCTGGTCGTCGTGTGGGCCCGCAACACCGAGGACGGCCAGGTCAACGCGTTCGTCGTGGAGAAGGGGACGCCGGGCTACCAGGCTGAGGTCATCGAGGGCAAGGTGTCGTTGCGCTCGGTGTGGCAGGCCGAGATCACCCTGGACAACGTGCGGGTGCCAGCCGCGAACCGGCTGCCGGGGGCGCGCTCGTTCAAGGACACCGGCCGGGTCCTGGCCACCACCCGGAGCACCTGCGCCTGGGGGGCGCTCGGCCACGCCACCGCCGCCTACGACGCGGCCCTGCGCTACGCCCAGCAGCGGCAGCAGTTCGGCGCGGCGCTGGCCAGCTTCCAGATCATTCAGCAGCGGCTGGTGAAGATGCTGGCCGACCTGACCGCGATGCAGCTGTACTGCCTGCAGATCGGCCGCATTCGACGTCGCCGGTGCGGCCGCCGACGTGGACGGCGACCTGCACCTCGCCTTCGGCGACGCGGCCCGGGGCGTGGCCGGGTTCCGCCTGACCCATCAGCAGGCCCTGGCCGCTCAGTCGGTCGCGCTGGCCGCGGGCCCGGCTGGGCCCCAGGCGGTGACGTTCGGCGAGGTGGCACCGGTGGCGATGATGCTGGGCTCGCCCGGCCTGCTGCGGGCCTGGGTTCTGGCCACCCTGGCCAGCCTGGCCACCGACGACGAGCACCACACCCGGCTGCGCGACACCCTGCTGACGTTCCTGCGCACCGGGGGCAGTTACAAGGCGACGGCCGAGCAACTGGTCCTGCACAAGAACACCGTCCAGTACCGGATCCGCCGGGCCGAGGAAAGCCTCGGCCGCCCGGTCACCGGCCACCGCGACGACATCGAGCTGGCCCTCCGGGTCAGTCACTGGCTCGGCCCGGCCGTCCTGCAGCCCCCGGCCGGCGCTCTGAGCCGGTCTTCGGCCCGGCGGTGCCGGGTCAGCCAGCGGCCGCAGGGCCAGTTCCGGGTCAGGAGGTTCCCGTGCCCGCAGCGGTTCGCGCCCGGTCCGGCCGGGCCGGCTGCTGGCTGACGGCGGCGGGGCCGCGGTGGTGGCCGGCGGCCGCCAGTTCGAGGCCTGGCCGAGGTGGGCGGCCGACCACGATCAGCTGCCCGCGCAGGTGTGCGGCAGCACGGTATCCGGCCCCTCCGTCCGGCGCCTGTACGCGCAGGTCTACGCGCACTGGGCCGCCATGCTGGATCGGGATCCCTGGTAACCAACCTTCAATAAGGCCGGATAGCCGTCGAGGTAGCTGGCCATCCTGGTCAGCAGGCCGGTGGCGCGCTGCAGGTCCGCGGAGGCGGGCGGGGCAGGCTCGGCGGGCAGGCGGCCGACCACGTCCAGGCCGGGGCTGAACGACTCGGCCAGCTGGCCACAGGTCAGGGCGGCGTCGCGCACCGGGCGCGGATCGAGGGTCCACAGCACCTCGAAACGGCGGCGCAGATCGTCGGTCCCGCTCTGGCCCGGAAGCTCCCACCCGGCCAGGCAGACGGGATAGTCGCGGGCCTCGCAGACCAGCACCCACTCCCGGCGCATCGGGGCCTCGGGCGGAATCGGGACCTGCCGGGGCTCGCTGTCCGCCCCGGCGGCGGCGGGGAAGTCGGCGAAGACCACCACCAGCTCGGCGGTGCGGGCCAGTTCGTTCCAGCGGTCCTGGGACCGGCGGTAGAAACGCTGTTCCTGAAAGCTGCCGAACAAGATGGCCCGCTCGGCCCGGGCACAGTACTCGTCCTCGATCGCCCAGGTCAGCGCGAGCAGCGCGGCTTTGCTCAGCACCTGAGGCTGCAGCCCGGCATGGCGGCGGCGCAGGGCCGCGAACACCGACGGGTCTTCGGCCGGCCGCCCGGCGGTGGCCCGGGCGATGGCCGCGGGCAAGCTCAGCCCAGCCGCCCGCTGCCGCTGCACCTCCGCCACCAGGGCCAGGTCGTGCTCGTGGTACCGGCGGTGCCCAGTGGTCATCCGCTGGGGACGGGGAAAGCCGTACCGCGCTTCCCAGCTGCGCAGCGTGGCCGCGGGCAGGCCACTTCGGTCGGCCAGCTCGCCAATGGCCATGCCGTCGGGCGATTCGCTCACCGCCAAGACCTCCGGTTATGCATGATGCCTAACTTGCTCTGAAAATCCTGTTTAACACCTGTCGCCTCGGAGAGCAGGTGCGCACCCGGGTCAACGAAAAGCACCGCGCAGCTACAAGTGAGGATCAAAGACGTGGCACCACTATCCCGCATTACCTCGGCCGTCACCGTGTCGGCGGCCGGCTTCGCCCTGGGTTCAGGTCTGCTGATCGGGACCGGGCCCGCCGGAGCGGCTACCGCCGCCTCCGATGTCCAGGCCCGGACGGCCGCGGCCGCCCAGGACACCACCTGGGCCCAGGCCACCGCGCAGACCGACCTGGCCGAGATCGCCATCGGCCAGCTCGCCGAGCAGCGGGCCCAGCACTCGGCCACCAAGATGATGGCCCAGGTCACCATCAGCGACCACACCAAGGCGCTGGCCTCGCTCAAGCAGGTCGCGTCCCAGGCGGGCATTACCCTGCCCACCGCGCCCAGCGCCACCCAGCAGAGCCAGGCCGCCCAGCTGAAGTCGGTCGCCTCCAGCCAGTTCGACGCGACCTACGACTCGATCCAGATCAAGGGCCACGAGCTCAGCATCGGCCAGACCAAGACCGAGCTCGCCAGCGGGTCCAGCAGCGGGGTCAAGGACAACGCCCAGGCCTACCTGCCGGTGGCCGAGAAGCATCTGCAGATGGCTGAGAGCGACTACACGGCGCTCGGCGGCTCGGTGTCGGGCGTCAACGCCGGCACCGGCGGCCTGGCCGCCGTCCGGCCCGCCGATGACGTCCCGTGGATCGCCGCCGGTGCGGCCGGGGCGCTGCTGCTGGCCGGCACCGGCGCGTTCGGCCTGCGCCGCCGCCTGAGCACCCGTGCCAGCGGCCACTGAGGTGACGGACGGCCCGGCCCGCCAGCGGTGGTACGCCCGCCGCTGGTGGGCCCGCGCCGGTGGCGGCCGCGCTGGCCCTGCTCGGCGTCGCGGCCTGGGGCCTGCTGGCCCACCGGCCGCACCTGCCCAGCGCCGGGCCCGCGCCAGCCTGGGCCCACCCGGCCCGGGCCACCGTCCGGCCCGCCCCGGCCACGTCGCGGATTGCGGCGTCAGCGGGCCCGGCCATGCCGGCTGTACTGCCGGTCGGCGCGCGATCGGTGCGCATTCCCAGCCTGCGGGTGTCGGCGCCGGCCGAACCGGAATCAGCCGCGGGCGGCACTCTGGGCGTGCCCGGCGACCCGGCCCACGTCGGCTGGTGGATGCCGTCCACCTCCGAATTGGTCATCGACGGCCACGTCGACATGGCGGGCATCGGGCCGGGCGCCCTGTACGAGGTGCGGAATCTGAGCCCGGGAGCCCAGCTTGTCGTGCAGACCATCGGCGGCCCGGAGCGCTGGACGATCGACGGTGTACGGACCTATCAGAAGGGCCGCGTGCCAGCCGGGCTGTTCAGCTGGCAGGGCGCCACGGCCCGCCTGGTCATCATCACCTGCGGCGGTCCCTTCGACTACGCCACCCATCACTACTACGACAACGTGGTCGCCTACGGTTCCCCGTCGAGGAGCTGAGCTCAGCACCCCTCGGTTCAATTCGCCTCGGGAGGGCCGGCCCCGGCCACTTGGCCCAGGGCCGCGAGCAAGGTGCCGGTCAGCCTGCTCGCGGCCGCGGCCGGGCTGAGCCGGTGTGAATGGGTCAGGTCCACGATGACTCGTTCGTCGAACAAGGTCACCCACAGCAGCGTGGCGTACCTGAGGTCCTGGCCGGGGAGAACACCGGCCGCGATCGCCTTGCGCAGGACCGCGGCCAGCCGCTCGTTCAGCACGGCGATAAACGGGTCGCCGTCGTCGAGCCGGGCCAGGTAACCGCGCGGCGACCTGAGGTAGACCAGCGGCCGGCCCCCAGCTCGCGGCCTGGGTCACCCAGACCTGGCACAGCCGGTGCAGCTGCTGGCCGGTCGCGAGATCGTCCGGTATCGCGTCGAACCCCTCGATCAGGCCCAGGCTCAGCTGGTGGTAACAGGCGTCGATGGCCTGGTCGTCGTGGCCAGCGCCGGCAACATGGGCCTGGACACCCCGATGTTCCCGGCCGCCATGAAGGGTGCGGTCGGGGTGGGAGCCTTGGACGCGAACCTGGATCCGGCCCCATGGTCAGGCTCCGGCTTCTGGGTCGACTGCTCGCCCATCGGGGTCGGCGTCACGTCCACCTTCGTGACGGGCATCGAGCCGACCTTTACCGCCGATGGCACCGAGGTCGACGAGGAGTTCGACGACACTGCCTGGGCCATCTGGAGCGGGACGTCGTTCTCCGCCCCCCAGATCGCGGGCGCCGTCGCCCAGCTCTGCCAGCACAACGACGTCGAGCCAGCCGAAGCCCTCAACCAGCTGTTCACCAGCCGGTCCGTCCTGCCCGGTTACGGATTCGTCGTCCCGATCCAGCCCGGCAGCTGACCGGCTCGCCCCGTGAGTTCAGCGGGTTCTGCACCGCCGTTACCGCGATGCCCTGAGCCTGCAAATTATCAGGAAAACAACCTCATGATGGTTGCGTGTATGGCATCGGCTGCGTTGGCCAAAGCCGTTACTCCGGCAGCGCCTGCGGTTATTTTCTGGATGCAACCCTCAATGTGCGCACGGTCTAGCCTTTTCTTCTTCAGTGCACCGTCAAGGGCCTTGGCGTTCGCCTGAATGGAATCTGTTTCGGGCGCTCCGCCGTCTTGGCTCGTCAGTAGCTCCAGCAGGTGCTCTATCTGGTCCAGAGCTTGCGCCCGCAGGGGCCAGTCTGGTGCCGCGCGCACCCTTGCGTCGATCTTCGCTTTTTTTCCGTAGGCAACGTTCTTTGCTCGCATATTTTTTATCTTGTATCTGTCGGTCATCTCGATTCTCGCTATTCCTTTCCAGAGGGATCGGATTTCTTCCCGCTGTCGACGCGTGCTTTGCTGCCGATGGCGACATTTCCGGCCTTAACTTTACCGACACTGTATTTATTGACTTGCTTGATCAGTGTCTGTGCTTGTTTGTCAAACTGTTTCATATCGATTTTGTGTGCCTTCAGGAATCTGCCAAGGGCTCTAAGCATGGTGTGTTCAGCTAGATAGATGAACGTTAGCTCGTCACCAACTAAGAAATCGTGAGCCCGCCGATAGCCGATTGCGCCTTCTCTTATGCTTTTAGTGGAACCGTAGTTAAAGACGAAACCGTTCCGGATGCGATAGTGGGTATTCCTGTCCCGCATTTTGTCGGCCAGTGGAACAATTGCATACCTGACGTAGGTGACTGGAGAGAACAGCCACGCCGGTATCGCCACGCCGACTCCCGCGCCAGCGGCTCTGGCCAGCTGCCGAATTGTGCGCTGCTCGTACCGCTGATCGATCCGCAGCAGAGTGCTGTGTAGTGGAGGAAGCCCGTTGAAAAGCCATTCGACCTGGAGCGAGCCATTGGCCTGTACGGCGCGCGCAAAAAGCGAGACTACAAGCTGGCCTTTCCAGCCTCCGATCTCTGCGCAGAGGTATGTGCGTGCCTCGGGCGTAGGGTTGATGCATCCATTGAGTAGAAGATCGTCTGGTGCGGTCGCGACGGGAGGCGCAAACTCATCTGGTAGAAGCTCTTTCTCGGCGGCCACATGCTCGCCGTTAACAAACAGCCGCTGTCCCACCCTGAGTTCAGTAAAGCCCATCTTCCTCAGGGCCGATTCTAATGCTGCGTGCAACTCTGGCGTCGTAAATTTAATAGGTTTTTGTCTTTTGCCGCCTTGCTCTTCTTGCCAAGAGCTGCATTGATAAGTACGCGGCTGTGAAGTACCCTGCTGCCGCTGCCCACAAAGGCTCGTCGCCCACGAAAGACCACTAGGTTCCCGTTTTGCTGTTGCTTGACTGTTTCCAGTCTCTGTTCAATGCGACAGCTTTTCGACAAGGGTGCATCGCGCGCTTCGAAGCGTCCACGCAACATCAATCGTGATATTATCTTTACGTCACGTACCCAGCGTTCATATGCGACTGTTGCGATCGCAAGTGCTGTTGCGATCGGGATAGGAACCCAGCTCCATGTGATCAGGGAGATAAGAATTACCAGCATCAGCAGGCAGCCAAGAATGGCATCTCGCCAAGCCCGGCGATGGAGCGCGGCAAGCGCCCACCGCGTGACGACTACGATGTCCGCACCGGCCGCGGGGGCGACCGCCCGTAATGGTTCGCCGATGATGCGGCGAACCACAAACCGTGCGTAGCGTAGGTCCAACTGCGTCGCGGCCGATAGGTAGCGTGTCGTTTCCCAGTCGATATCCGCGAGGGTCTGGCTAGGTTGGGTTGCGGCTTCGCCGGATGACTCGATCGTCCCGCTTGATGGCGCATCCGCAGGTGGATGGGCTGGATGAGTGGGATCCGGTAGCTGTTTGGTCCCGTTCTCCGGCACCAGTTGAGATGCGGACGCTGGAGAAGGTGCGTGCGGGCCGGTGATGGAGACTGGATGCCCGTTGAGCCGTGATGGAGCTAGCTCTTCTGGCTCAGCGCCCGGTTCCTGCTGTTGATCCACTTCAAGTCCTCGCAACGTCACCTGCGCAATCCGGAAATGCCTCTGAATACGCCAATAACACGTTCCGTGAGAGCGAACAAGTGCCGGGCAACTGTTTCTTCGAGTTCCGCTGCTATTTGTGACGCGGCACGAGGGCGCATGAAGGTCCCTTGGACCGGAGCATGCAGCAGGTCCGGGCCGCGAAACCGTCTCTGGAACGCGGGTAGCTACGCCCTTGGCCAGTGAGGTCAGCGGTGTGGCCGCCCGATCGTCATCGGCGGGACGGCCGGGGCCAGGCGCAGCAGGTCCCCGTCGGTCTGGTGGTCCCGGCGCTGGTGGAAGTCGTCGAGCACCGCCGGGCTGACCAGCACGGCCGCCCCGGACCGGACGGCCAGGTTCAGGGCATCGCTGGCCCGGGCGTCGACCGCCTGGGTCCCGAGCGGGCCCGCCACGTCGGCGGTGGCCGCGTAGGCGCCGTCTTCCAGGCGGTCGAGGCGGACCTGGGTCACACGCCCGCCCAGGGCCCGGACCAGCGCGGCCGCGAAGTCGTTGGTCATCGGCCGGCGGAACTCCACCCCCTGGAGCGAGGCGGCCAGGGAGAACGCTTCGGCCTCCCCGATCTCCACCACCAGCTGACGGTCGCCCGGCACCTCCTCCAGCACGGCAAACTGCCGGAGCGGGTCGGCCAGCGGCGGGCCGAAGCCCACCACCTTGGCGATTCGCATCTCCACCAGGTCCAGTTCGGTCGTGGGCATGGCTACCTCCGCGCCGGCGCTCTGCCCACCACGGTACGCGGGCACCCGAAATTCAAGAATGTTTTATCTTGACGTCTCTAGGTCAGATTCGTGCGGAATTGTACCGTCAGGCACAGCAGCACTTGGAGTCACGGCCGGCTACGGGCCGCTTTCACCCCGGAGGTGCACGTGCCCAGGTTCGGCTGGCGGAAGATCCCGCACGTTTTCACCGCGATAGCCGCGAGCATCCTCGCGCTCGCGAGTTGCCTTGCCGTCACGATCCCGGCCCAGGCCGCGAGCTCGCTCGCGCTGGTGATCCTGCCCGATCAGGGCGAGAACGCGATCTACAGCTTCGTGAACTCGGCCACCAGCTCGATCAACGTGACGATCTACGAGCTGAAGGACACCACCCTGGTCAACGACCTGATCGCCCGGGAGAAAGCTGGCGTGACCGTCCACGTGATCCTGGACCAGGCGCAGAAGTCGTACGACTCGGCCGCCTACAGCGCGCTGACCGCCGGGGGAGTGGGCGTGGTCTACTCCTCGACCTCGTTCACGTACACCCACCAGAAGACGATCACCGTCGACAGCAAAGAGTCCTACTCTTCCGCGGTCACCGAGGTCGAGAACGCCGGGGCCAAGGTGACCGGGTACTCGTCGTCGACCGGGTTCTACATCCACGCCAAGACGATCATCGCCGACTACGGGACCTCCAGCGCCAAGGCGTTCGCGGGCTCGGAGAACTTCTCCGCCAACTCGCTCAACGACAACCGGGAACTCGGCCTCATCACCACCGACTCCGGCGTCGTGAGCGGCCTGGAGTCCACGTTCACCGGTGACTTCACCGGCTCGGCCGCGAAAGGGCCGGCATCATCAGCCCGGGCAGCCTGACCACCGCCACCGGCACGGCGGTCAGCTACCAGGTCCAGGCGATCGACACCGCGACCGGGACGCTGTCGTACTCGGCCAGCGGACTGCCCACCGGCCTGTCGATCAGCTCCTCGACCGGGACGATCTCCGGCACGCCGACGACCGCCGGGTCCTCCAGCGTGACGGTCACCGCCACCGACACCACCGGGGCCACGGGCACGGCCAGCTTCACCTGGACCGTCGGCTCCGGGTCCGGAAGCGGCTGCGCCGCCAGCCAGCTGCCACCGACACGCTGGCCCAGGCGGTGACGGTGCCCGCCGGCTGCACCACCGCCCGCCTGAGCTTCTGGCTGCACATCGACACCGCCGAGACCAGCACCAGCACCGCCTACGACACGCTCAAGGTCCAGGTCCTGAACAGCTCCGGCACCGTACTGGCCACGCTGGCCACGTTCTCCAACCTCAACGCGGCCACCGGCTACACCCAGCACACCTACAGTCTCGCGGCCTACGCCGGGCAGGCGGTCACGCTGAAGTTCACCGGAGCCGAGGACAGCGAGTACCAGACCTCGCTCGTCGTCGACGACACCGCCCTGAACGTGAGCTAGCCGGCTTCGGGCAGCAGGGGTCGCATGAAGGTGCGTTCGTAGCGCAGCACGCAACCGGACTCGTCGCGAATACGGTCGGCCGCGATGAACTCGGGGTCAACGCCGAACCGGCCCCGGTAAACCTCGTAGTCGGCCAGGGACGGGAACGAGAACAAAGCCAGGGCCTGGTCACTGGCGCCTTCGGCGGGCAGAAAGTACCCGTGGTGCTGGCCGCCGTGCCGGTTCACCAGCCCCATCCAGGCCTGCGCGAACCGCTCGAACGCCGCGATCTGGGCGGGATCGATGGTGTACTCCACGACGCACGTGATCACCCGGCTTATTCTGCACCTGTCTGGGGGCCTGCTGATGAGCCGCGGCCATAAGACCTGACCGGCATCCCGGCCGCCGGGCTATTTTGTTGTGGTGACCAGCCAGCGGGCCGAAGGGCTGCGGGAACGCAAGAAGGCGGAGACCCGGCAGCGGCTCAGCGACACCGCCACCCGGATGTTCCTCGATCGCGGCTTCGACGGGGTCAAGGTGACCGAGATCGCCGCCGCCTGCCAGGTGTCGGAGAAAACCGTCTACAACTATTTCCCGACCAAGGAATCGCTGGTCCTGGACCGCTGGAAGGCCACGGCCCAGGCCCTCCAGACGGCCCTGGCCGATCCCGGCCTGCCCCCGGTGGACGCGGCCGAGCAGATCCTGGCCGGCGAGCTCGCCGGCCTGACCTCCTGGCTGGCCGGGCAGCCGGACTTGGCCGCGGCGGTGGCTTCGATCCGGCGGTTCGGTGAGCTGATCGAGACCACCCCGGCCTTGCGCGCCTATCAGCAGGAGACCACGGCCGGCCTGGTCGCGCTGACCGCTGGGCTGCTGGCGGACCGGGCTGGCCGGGACGCCAGCGACCCCGAGCCGCGGATCGCCGCCACCGCCTTGCTGGGGTTGTGGGACGTGTATTTCACCGCGCTGACCAGATACCTGGACGGCCGCCGGACCCCGGCCGCGGTGCACGCCGCGGTGGCCGCCGACGTGGCCACGGCGGCCCGGCTGCTCCGCGACGGCCTGGGCGTCTTCACCCCCGCGGCGACCCGGGCCTGATCGCCTCGTCGATCGGGCCCGGGTCGATGGCGTCCAGCACCGGGGGCAGCCCCGTGGTCAGCATCCGGCGCCGGATCGGCCCCAGCACGAACGTGGCCATGATGAATCCGTCCACCCCGCGCAGCCCGGTGTGGTCGTAGGTCAGCCGCGATCCGCCCGACCCGTCCACGGGCTCGATCCACCAGGTGACCAGCGACGGCTCCTGTTTGTCGCCCTGCCAGGTGTGCTGAAGCATGACCGGCGGCTCGACCGCCAGCACCTCGCACTCCACGATGCCGTTCCAGCCCGGGACCGGCTTGCCCACGTACTGGAAGTGCCGGCCGACTTCGGCCACGAACCCTTCCGGGCGGCCACCGCGCCCGGTCGCGGTCCACTGCGGCACCAGGTCCGGATCGGTCAGCGCTCGCCACAGCGTCTCCGGCCGGTGCGGGTATTCGCGGGTGATGTGAAATTCGGCCATGGTGCTGCCCCTCATCCCGTTGCTACTGCCACTAAATATTTACAGTAGCAGTAAATATTGAATGGAAGGCTGGTACCCGGGGCGCTGCGGAAGGTTCCGGGGTCGGCTACTTGACCACCTGGTAGTGCAGCACCAGCTGCTCGAGGAAACTGCTGGCCAGCAGGCAGCCCGCGAACGCGGCCGGGACCGACGACCAGACCGCGATCCGGGACCGGCGGGCCAGCAGGGCCGCCACCGCCACCAGGGCCAGCCCCAGCCACCAGGCCAGGTTGTGGGCGTCCACGGCCGGCGCGGCCCGGTGCAGGCACGCCGCGGCCGAGTCGGTGGGCAGGTTGTCGCACACCGACACCGCGCTGCTGCCGTTGGCGTCGCTCAGCGCGTTGGGAACGTTCGGCCACAGGAGCCAGATCAGCACCGCGGCCGGGATGGCGCCCAGGTGCCACCAGCTGGTCCGGTCGGCCCCGGCCGCTCGCACCTGCCACCACTGGACGATCCCGAAGCCGAACGTCACCACGACCGGGATGACCAGGACCGGCAGCGTGGCGGCCAGCGACTTCTGGCTGGTGATCGCGCCGCCCACCAGCACCACCACGGTGGCGCCGAACACCACGATCCACCCGGTCATGCCGCCCTGGAACGGCCGGACCAGCAGCGGCAGCCGGGGGGTGGCTTCGTCGATGGGGGTGAGGCGGTTCATGGCCTCCATGGTCCCGCAGTCACGCTCGGCCGTCGCGTCATTATCGGCCGCCAATGAAACCGGAACCGGGGCCGTCTCATTGCCCGGGTATGCCGGCCGGGTTAGCCTGGTGCGGCCAGGCACGCGGTGATCAAGGCCTTGGGAGGCCGTGTGGCTGTGGGGCTGACCGACCGGCGCGCTGAGCGGGACGCGCTCGACCGGCTCATCGACGCGGTGCGGAGCGGGGAGAGCCGGACCCTGGTGCTGCGCGGCGACCCCGGGGTGGGCAAGAGCGCGCTGCTGCGCTACCTGATCCGCCAGGCCAGCGGCTGCCGGGTGGCGCGGGTGGCGGGCGTCCAGTCCGAGATGGAGCTGGCCTTCGCCGGTCTGCACCAGCTGTGCGCGCCCATGCTGGATCACGCCGGTCACCTGCCCGCGCCGCAGCGGGACGCACTGCGGGTGGCCCTCGGCCTGTCCGCGGGCCCGCCCCCGGACCGGTTCCTGGTCGGGCTGGCCGTGCTCGGCCTGCTGTCCGAGGTCGCGGCGGGCGGCCCACTGATCTGCGTGATCGACGACGAGCAGTGGCTCGACCATGCGTCGTCGCAGGCGCTGGGGTTCGCGGCCCGGCGCCTGGCCGCCGACAGCGTCGGCCTGGTGTTCGCGGTTCGCCCGCTGGACGGCGAACTGACCGGGCACCGGCAGGACGAGCTGGCCGGGCTGCCCGAGCTGACCGTCACCGGGCTGCGCGAAGACCACGCCCGGGCGCTGCTGGACTCGGTCCTGCCCGGACCGCTGGACACCCAGGTCCGTGACCTGATCGTGGCCGAGACGCACGGCAATCCCCTGGCCTTGCTGGAGCTGCCGCGCGGCCTGACCCCGGCCGAGCTGGCAGGCGGTTTCGGCCTGCCGGGGGCCCTGTCCGGCGCGGCCGCGCTGCCCGGGCGGATCGAAGAGAGTTTCCAGCGGCAGCTGGCCGCGCTGCCCGCCGCCACCCGTGAGCTGCTGCTCGTCGCGGCGGCCGACCCGTCCGGTGACCGGGCCCTGGTCGCGCGGGCCGCGCAGCGGCTCGGGATCCCGGTCCAGGCCGCCGCGGCCGCCCAGGACGCGGGCCTGCTCGAACTGGGGGCCCGGATACGGTTCCGGCACCCGCTGCTGCGCTCGGCCGCGTACCGGGCCGCGTCCGGGCCGGACCGGCAGGCCGCGCACGCCGCGCTGGCCGCGGCCACCGACCCCACCACCGACCCGGACCGCCGGGCCTGGCACCGGGCCCAGGCCACGTCCGGCCCCGACGAGGAGGTCGCCGCCGAACTGGAACGGTCGGCCGGCCGGGCCCAGGCCCGCGGCGGGCTGGCCGCGGCCGCGGCGTTCGGTGAACGGGCGGTCCTGCTCACCGCGGACCCGGCCGTCCGGGCCGAGCGGACCCTGACCGCGGCCCGGGCCAGCCTGCAGGCGGGCGCGTTCACCAAGGCCCTGGACCTGCTGGCCAGCGCCGAATCCGGGCCGCTGGACGAATCCCAGTCCGCCCGCGTGGACCTGCTCCGCGGCCAGGTCGCGTTCGTGTCCGGGCTCGGCAGCGACGCGCCGCCGCTGCTGCTCAAGGCGGCCCGGCGGCTGGAACCGCTCGATCTCGGCCTGGCCCGGGAGACCTACCTGACCGCCTGGATGGCGGGCCTGTTCGCGGGCCGGCTCGCCTGCGGCGCGGATCTGATGGAGATCTGCCGGGCCGCGCGGGCCATGCCCCGGGGCGGCCCGCTCAGTCACGCCCAGGTGGTGCTGGACGCGCTGGCGGAACTGGTCACCGACGGCCCGGCCGCCGCGGCTCCGGCGCTGCACGCCGTCATCAGCATGTTCACCGGCAGCGGCCGGGGCAGCCTGACCACGGCCGAAGAGCTGCGCTGGGGCTGGCTGGCCCAGGCCGCGGCCAGCGCCCTGTGGGACGACGACACCTGGCGGATCATGCTGACCCACCAGGTGCGGCTGGCCCGGGACGCCGGCGCGCTCGACCAGCTGCCGGTCACGCTGGGCGCGCTGGGTACCGCGGTGGTCTGGGGTGGCGACTTCGCCACGGCCGAAACCCTGATCACCGAGTCGGACGCGGTGTGCGCGGCCACCGGCACCCGGGCCGCCCCGTTCACCGCGATGATGCTGGCGGCCTGGCGGGGAGCGGAGACCGAGGCCATGGAGCTCGTCGCCGCCACCTTGGCCGACGCCACCGCCGCGGGCCAGGGCATCGCGGTGACCTTCGCCCAGTGGGTGTCGGCGACGCTGCACAACAGCCTGGGCCGGTACGACACCGCGCTGGCCGCGGCCCAGCAGGCCAGCGACGACACCCCCGGCAACTACGTGTCCATGTGGGCCCTCCCGGAGCTGATCGAGGCCGCGGTGCGCAGCGGCCAGCCCGGCCTGGCCCGCCTCGCCCTCACCCAGCTCGCCATCTTGACCCGGGACGGCGGCACCGACTTCGGGCTCGGCATCGAGGCCCGCTGCCGGGCCCTGGTCAGCCCGGCCGCGGTGGCGGAACCGCGCTACGCCGAGGCGATCACCCGGCTGGGCCGCACCCAGCTGCGGCCCGAGCTGGCCCGGGCCCACCTGCTCTACGGTGAATGGCTGCGCCGCGAGAACCGGCGCGCCGACGCCCGGGCCCAGCTGCGGACCGCGCACGAGGCGTTCACCGCGATCGGCGCGGCCGCGTTCGCCGAGCGGTCGCGGCGTGAGCTGATGGCCACCGGGGAAACCGTGCGGCGCCGCGGTCCCGGGGCCACCAGCACGCTGACCGCGCAGGAGGGGGCCATCGCCCGGCTGGCCGCCGACGGCTGCACCAACCCGGAGATCGGTGCTCAGCTGTTCTTGTCGGCCCGGACCGTCGAATGGCACCTCCGTAAGGTGTTCACCAAGCTCGGGATCAGCTCCCGCCGGGAGCTGCGGCAGGCGCTGCCGCCACGCCCGCCGCTGGCGTCGCCTCCGCCGCTATCACGCCCCGCAGCGCCTTGAGCCCGGCCACGAAGATCTCCGAGAACGTGGGGAACGGCTGAATGACGTCGCGCAGCACGTCCAGCGGCACCTGAGCCCGGATGGCCAGCGTGGCCTGCTGCATCCACTCCCCGGCCTGGGGACCCAGCGCGTGCGCGCCGACCAGGCGCTGACCGTCGCTGAGCAGGGTCAGGAACCCCTGGTGCTCGGCGTAGGCGTGGGTGTAGGTCGCGGTCCTGGCCACCCCGGCCACCGGCACCGTGGCCTGGAACCGGCCCTCGATCGCGCCGACCGCCGCGGCCTCCGGGTCGGTGTAGACCACGTCCGGGATCGCCTCGTAGTGGGCTTCCCGGTCCTCGCCCAGGATGTTCGAGGCCACCACCTCGCCCTGGTACTTGCCGACGTGGGTCAGCAGCCGGACCCCGGTCACGTCGCCCACCGCCCACAGCCCGTCGGCCAGCCGGCAGCGGCTGTCCACCGGGACGCCGTGCTTGCCGGGCGTGATCCCCACCGTGTCCAGGCCGTCCGGGATCCGCGGGGCCCGGCCGGTGGCCACCAGCAGCTTGTCGCCGCGCAGCTCCCGGCCGTCTTCCAGGGTCAGCACGTAATCGACGCCGTCACGCCGGGCCGCCGTCGCGTGCAGGCCCAGGTACAGCTCGATGCCGTCCTTGCGCAGCTCGTCGCCGAGGGCGTCACCCAATGGCTTGGGCTCCCGGGCCAGCACGTGGGACGCGCCTTCGACCAGCGCCACCTCGCCACCCAGCCGCCGTACGGCCTGGGCCATCTCCGCCCCCACCGGCCCGCCGCCCAGGATCAACAGGCGGCGCGGCACCGCCTTCATGCCGGTGACCTCGCGGTTGGTCCACACCCCATCGAGGTCGCGCAGGCCCGGCACCGGCGGGACGACCGGGTCCGAGCCGGTGGCCAGCACCACGTGCCGGGCCGTGTGCCGGGCCCCGCTGACCTCGACCACCCCCGGCCCGGCCAGCCGTCCGGTCCCGCGCAGCAGGTCGATGCCCGCGCTGGCCAGCCAGCGGACCTGCCCGGCGTCGGAATAGTCCGAGACCATGTAGTCGCGGTAGGCCAGGGCCGCGGCCACGTCGACCTCGGCGGTGCCCGCCGCCTCGCGGGCCTCGTGCACCGCCTCGCCGGGACGCAGCAGGGTCTTGGACGGGATGCAGGCGTAGTACGAGCACTCGCCGCCCGCCAGCCGCTGCTCGACCACGGCCACCTTCAGCCCGCCGTCGGCCAGCTCACCCGCGCAGTGCTCGCCCGGCGAGCCCGCGCCCAGCACGATGACGTCGTAGTGGGCCACCGCTCACCGCCCCGGCAGGCGAGTAGTGACTTCCTGGACGAACCACTGGTTGCCGTCCGGGTCGCTGAACGAGACGAACGAGCCGTAGCTGGCGTTCTCGGGCGCGGGCCCGGTGACCCGGGCGGCCGTCCCAGCGTGATGGAACACGCCGCCTTCGTCATGGAACACCTCGCTGACCTCGGCCCCGCGCCCGGCCAGCTCGTCCCGGGCCGCGCCGATGTCGTCCACCACCAGCTGCAGCCCCTGGGCAGATCCGGGCGCGGCCGTGGTCAGCCCGGCCCCGAAGATCACCGACGCGGGCGAACCGGGCGGGGTCAGCTGCACCACCCGGAACTCGGGCCCGGTGACGAAGTCGGCGTCCTCCCGCCACCCCAGCGCCTTGTAGAAGTCCTTGGCCCGGTCCACGTCGGAGACGGGCAGTACGACCACCTCGAGCTTGAAGTCCATGCCATCATCATCTGCCCACCAGCCCCACCCGTCGCGCCCGGGAGAGTCCCTGGCCTGGCCCTGGCGGCCGGCCAGTGGCTCCTCCCGAACGCGACCCGCTCTGGCTGGCCCAATCAGCTGGCACCGGGCGGGGTGTGCATCAGCTTCTTGTTGACGAACTCGTCGATGCCGAGCGGGCCCAGCTCACGGCCGACGCCGGACCGCTTGGTGCCGCCGAACGGCAGGTCGGGGCCGCCGCCCTCGGCCGAGTTGACCCAGGCCATGCCGACCTCGAGCCGGTTGGCCACGTCCAGGGCCAGCGCCTCGTCGCTGCTGAACACCGCCCCGCCCAGACCGAAGGAGCTGCTGTTGGCCAACTCCACCGCCTCGTCCGGGGTGGACACCTTGTAGACCACGGCGGCCGGGCCGAACAGCTCTTCACTGTAGGCCCGCATCTCCGGGGTCACCCCGGACAGCACGGTCGCCTCGAAGAACGAACCCGGCCCGTCGACCCGGTGGCCGCCCAGGTGCACGGTGGCGCCCTTGCTGACCGCGTCGTCGATCTGGGCGGTCAGGTTCACCGCGGCCTGCTCCGAGGACATCGGCCCGTAGCTGGTGGCCGGGTCGGTCGGGTCGCCCGTGGTGTAGCTGGACATGGCCGCGGTGAACTCGGTCAGGAACTCGTCGTAGACCGAGTCGGCCACGATCATCCGCTTGGAGGAGTTGCAGGCCTGGCCGCCGTTCTCCATCCGGGCCGCGGCCGCGGTCTTGGCCACCGCGGCCAGGTCGGCCCCGTCCAGCACGATGAACGGGTCCGAGCCGCCCAGCTCCAGCACGACCTTCTTCAGGTGCTGCCCGGCCGTGGCGGCCACCGCGGCCCCGGCCCGCTCGCTGCCGGTGACCGAGACCCCGGACACCCGCGGGTCGGCGATCATGCCGGCGACCTGCTCGTTGCTGGCGAACACGTTGATGTAGGCGTCCTCGGGCAGCCCCGCGTCGCGGAAGATCTGCTGCATGGCCAGGGCCGACTCCGGGCACTGGGGCGCGTGCTTGAGGATGATGGTGTTGCCGATCATCAGGTTCGGGCCCGCGAACCGGGCCACCTGGTAGTAGGGGTAGTTCCAGGGCATGATGCCGAGGATGGCCCCGATCGGGCTCTTGCGGACCCAGGCCGAGCCGGGCACCCGGGTGTCCAGCGGCTGGTCCTTCAGCAGGTCGGCGCCGTTGTCGGCGTAGTACTTGTAGATGAGCGAGGCGAACTTGATCTCGCCCAGCGCCGCGCTGGTGACCTTGCCCATTTCGCGGGTGATGATCGAGGCCAGGTCGTCGGCCCGGTCCCGGTACAGCTGCGACACCCGGGTCAAGATCGCGGCCCGCTCGTCCAGCGACGTCCGCCGCCAGGACTTGTAACCGGCGTCGGCCCGGGCCACCACGTCGCTGATCTCCGCGTCGGTCGCGGTCGGGTACTCGCTCTCCACCTTGCCGGTCGCCGGGTTCGTTACCTGGTACGCCACCATCAGGGCTCCTCCATCGCGATCTTCACGTCTGTATCCATTACACGCTAGAAGCCCCCGCTTGCGGGAGGGCCCCCGGGTGTTGACGGGCCGCGCGGATTCATTTTCGATGGCCAGAGCGAAGGGGGCCTGAGAAACACATGGCTACCAGAACCAGGGAACGACCACGGGCCAGGCAGGGGGCCCCGGCCGGGGGACACGAGCAGAGTGCGGCGGCCGGGAAGGCGGCCCGGGCCCGGGTCCCGCTTGAGGCGCACGGGGAGTTCCAGCCCGCGCCGGACCGCGATCCGGTCGGGCTGCTGATCGAGCAGGGCCGGTCGCGCATCCCGGAACTGGTGCCGGTGCGGCACGGGCGGATGCTGGTCTCGCCGTTCACGTTCTTCCGCGGCGCCGCCCTGCCCATGGCCGCCGACCTGGCCGCCGCCCCGGGCACCGGCCTGCGGGCCCAGCTGTGCGGGGACGCGCACCTGTCCAACTTCGGGGCCTTCGGGTACTCCGCGCCGATCGAGCAGTTCGACCCGGTGGTCATGGCCGGCTACGCCGAGCTGTGCGGCTGGACCCTGGCCCGCGCCCACGCCCGCACCGGCGACCGGGTCGCGATCGCCGCCTACCTCGGCGGCTCGGCCCGGTTCGAGGAGGCCGTCACCGACTTCGCCGTCAGCTACGCCGACCAGACCATCCGCGACCACGCCGCCCTGGCCGCCGCCGTCGCCGACGGCCAGGTCCAGGCCCGCATGGGAGTATGACCGGACCCCGGACCGCCCGCCTGCACGCCCAGCCGGTGGCGGACGCGGTCCGGGACCGGACCGGTGTCCGGCTGGTGGTCGAAGGCCCCTGTCCCGGCGGCCAGGTCGGCGCGGCCTACGTCCGCTGGCCGGACGGGCGCCGCGGCGTGCTCACCTGGCGGCCCGGGGTCACCCTGGACCAGGTGTCGAACGGCCCGCTGGCCGTGCCCGCGCTGCTACGGGCCGCGGCTACCCGGCTCCCGCCACCCAGCTCGCGGTCCAGATCAGCGACGGCGTGGCCCTGGTGCAGGAACGACTGCCCGGCACCGCGGTCCAGCACGTGGACACCGCGCTGCTCGACCAGGCGCTGGCCCTCGTCGGCCAGCACGCGGGCGCGCTGGCCGGTCACCCGCGGGTGCCCGCGCTGCCGCGCTACCTGCGTGACGACGGTCCCGGGTACTGCCTGCACGGGCCGCTGGCCCGGTTCAGCCCGCGCGCGGCCAGGCTGGAGCGGCGGATCGCGGCGATCGGCGGCCAGTACCCGGACCGGCCCGCCGGGGACGACGTGGTGCACGGGGACTTCCACCACGAGAACCTGCTGGCCCAGGACGGGCGCCTGACCGGGGTGGTCGACTGGGACGGCGCGGGCCGCGGCGACCGCCGCTTCGACCTGGTCACCCTGCGGTTCGGCCTGCGGCCGGACAACAGCACGGCGGCGGCCCGGACCCGCCTGGATGCGATCTTGGACCAGCTCCCGGGCGAAGTGCTGGCCCCGGCCTGGGCCCACATGAGCCTGCGCATGGCCGACTGGGCCATCCGCCACTTCGGCCCGGCCGAGGTGCCCTACTGGCTCGACCTGGCCGAAACCCGCCTATGACGCCGGTGCTTCTTCGGTGGCGTCGTCGGGGAAGTCTTTCGGGTCCACCTCGTCGGGGGCCCAGTCCGGGGCCTGGCCGGTGAGGGCCCGCTCGCGGGCGGTCTGCATCGCGGCGGTCAGCGTGGCCAGGTCGAAGGCCCCGTAGTGACGCTGCCCGTTGATAAAGAAGGTCGGGGTGCCGGACACCCCGCTCAGGTCGGCCGACTCCACGTCCTGGGCCACCCGGGTCTCGTACGCATGCCGTTCCATGTCGTCGCGGAACCGGTCCATGTCCAGGCCCAGGGACTCGGCGTAGCCGCGCAGGTCCATCATGGTCAGCGCGTCCTGGTGCTGGAGCAGCAGGTCGTGCATGGGCCAGAACGCATCCTGGGCCCCGGCCGCCTCGGACGCTTCGGCGGCCAGCTGGGCCCGCGGGTGCACATCGGTCAGGGGCAGGTGCCGCCACACGTAGCGGATGGTGGTGTCGGTCAGGATGTCCCGCACCACCGGCTCGGCCTGCCCGCAGAACGGGCACTCGAAGTCACCGAACTCGATGATCGTGAGCAGCGCCTGCTTCGGGCCCCGGATGTGGTCGTGGTCCGGGTCCACGGCCGGGATCAGGTCCTGGATCAGCCGGGTGTCGCCGAGCAGCAGCCGGGTCCGCTTCTCGGCCGGCAGCAGCTGGGTGACCCGGAGCACGCCCCAGGTCAGGCCGGCCGCCACCAGCACCGCGGACAGCGCCCCGAGCTTGGCTTCGGCCAGGTCCTGGCCGGTGAAGGCCCGGGTCGCGATGAGCAGCGCGGCGGTGAAGCCGATCCCGGCGATGGTGCCGCTGCCGAGCACGGCCGCCTTGCCGATCGGCGGCTGGATCTTCCCGTGGCTGAGCCGGGTCACCACCCACGAGCTGAGCATGACCGCGATCGGCTTGCCGGCCACGTAGCCGACCAGGACGCCGAGGGTGATCGGGGCGGTGTAGGCGGTGGCCAGGAAGCTGCCGTTCAGCACCACCCCCGCGTTGGCCAGCCCGAACAGCGGCACGATGAGGAAGCTGGTCCACGGGTGGTAGAAGCTCTGCAGCCGCGCGTTGGGCGACAGCGCGGCGGTCAGGCCCTGCCGCGCGGTCCGGGCCAGTTCCGGGGTGGGCTGCTCGCGGAACTGCCGGACCAGGCCGGTGGCGTCCTCCAGATCCTCCCGGCTGGGGGAGTAGGCCGGGATGGCCAGGCCGATGGCCAGCCCGGCCACCACCGGGTCGACGCCGCTGGCCCGCAGCGCGCCCCAGACCACGATCCCGAGCACCACGAACACCGATCGCCGTTGCACCCGCAACCGCTGGGACGCGAGCATCAGCGCGAACGCGGCCACCGCCACCACCAGCGGGGTGATCACGATCTTGTCGCTGTAGACGAACGCGATGACCAGCAGCGCGCCGATGTCGTCGACCACGAACACGGTGAGCACGAACACCCGCATCCGGTCCGGCACCTCGCGGCCGAACATGGCCAGCAGCCCCAGGGCCAGCGCGGTGTCGGTGGACATGGCCACACCCCAGCCGTGCGCGCTGGGCCGCCCGGCGTTGAAGGCCAGGTAGATCGCCAGCGGTATGGCCATCCCGGTCAGCCCGGTGACGATCGGCAGCACGAACCGGCGCCGTTCCCGCAGGTCCCCGAGGTCCAGTTCGCGGCGGGTCTCCAGCCCGACCACCAGGAAGAACAGGGTCATCAGGCCGCTGTTCAGCCAGTCCCGCAGGTCCTGGTTGATCCCGGTCGAGCCGATACCGAGGTAGAAGCGGGTGTGCCAGAACGACTCGTAGCTGGCGTCGCTGACGTTGGCCCACACGATCGCGGCCAGGATCCCCGTGACCAGGATCAGCGCGCTGGCCGCCTCGGTGCGCAGGAACTCCCGCAGCGGGGCGGACCGGTCCCGGGCCCAGAGCGTCTTGCCCTGCCAGCGGGGCAGGGCGGAAGCTATATCGGCCACCTCACCACACTGTCGTACCAGTTCCGGGCCATGCGCCCCTCCCGTCCGGCTCAGCCTAGCGCGGCCCGGGAGACCGCACCGGCCGGCGGGCCCGCTGATGGGATGAGTCGGGCGCGCCGGCCGGGCGGGGACCGGCGCCAGGTCGGGCGGACGACCCGGCGCCGGCGCGGTCAGGCCGCCGGGGACGGGTCCCGGGGCCAGACTTGTTCCGCTTCGGCGCGCTCGGGCTGACTGTCGAGCTTGCTGACCTGCAAGTAGCCAACCAGCACGACCAGAGCGACGACGAAGGCGGCGGCCACGGGCAGATCGCCGAGGTTCAGGCCGCTGAGCGAGTGCGGCTTGCTGAACCAGTCGGCGAACGAGGCGCCCAGCGGACGGGTCACGATGTAGGCGAACCAGAACGCGGCCACCGGGTTCAGGCCCATCCGCCAGCCGATGGCCGGAACCGCGATGACCACCATGAACAGGACGGCCGAGCCGAAGTAGCCCAGGTGCAGGGTGGTCGCGGTGAGGTCGCCGAGGGCGGTGCCGAGCGCGAACGTAGCGAACACGGTGGCCCAGTAGTACGCCTCGCGGCGGCGGGTGACGATGCTGTGGATGGACAGCGTGCCCTCGCTGCGGTACCAGCGCCAGAACACCACGGCCAGGACCACCGCCCACAGCAGGGTGGTCGCGGCGTAGGGCAGCCCCAGGTCCAGGTGCAGCACGTCGGCCGCGCCGGTGCCGAAGGTGGCGATGGCCAGGGCCAGGTACCAGTAGGCCGCGGCCACGTAGCGCCTGGTGCGGAACTGGAAGAACACGCCGGTCACGATCAGCAGCAGGTCGGCGGCGGCGCCGAGCGCGACGTTGTGGGCGAACCAGTCCGAGGTCGCCTCGCCACCCGCGGTGGTGAGCAGCTTGACCACCCAGAACAGCACGCCGATCTGCGGCACCTTGGCCGCCAGCGGCTCCGGGCTGATCCAGCGGGCAACAGCACGCACGGTTTGGTCTCCTCGGGTCGGGCGGGGGTGGGTCAGGCGGGAATGGGTCAGGCTGGCCGTGACGCCCGGGGCGGGGCGACCCGGACCATGACGTGGTAGGTGATCAGCGCGATGGCCAGGTGCATGGCCACCAGCACCAGCACCGCGCGGCCGGGCTGGCCGGTCCACCAGATGTACAGGTCGGGCAGCAGCAGGACCGTGGTGACCAGCCCGGCCAGGATCCGGTAGACCCAGCGCGGGTCGGCGGTCAGCCGCACCACCACCGGCCAGGCCAGGCCAGCGATGACCACGCCGATCACGGTCAGCTTCGCGTAGTCGGCGAACTGGAAGTGCACGTAGCCGCGGGTGCTGGGGAAGATCGCCGTCCCCGCCTTGGCCAGCAGGGCGTCAGCCAGCAGGCACAGTCCCACGCTGAGGGCGGTCCCGGCCGCGACCGCGGCCGGGTGCGGGGGCCGATGCGGCGGCGCGAGTTCGACGCGGGCCAGCGTCATGGCTCGGTCCAGCGCGGGAGACGGCACGGTGAGATCCCCTCAGATCAGTTACTACAAAAATAGTAGTAGATAACTTGAGGGGGCGGGCGATTACCGGGTGGCCACCGTCCGGGCCGCGACGTGCCGGGCGTGAGCCGACACATACTGGGCCACCTCGATCTGGCTGTGCACTACGAAGGTCAGCGTGATCGCGATGGCGCTGGCCGCCACGGCCAGGGCCACCACGGACGCGGCCGCCCACGGGCGGAGGCGGGGTGGCAGGCCGGTCAGCGCGCCGACCCGGGCCCGGACGTCGGATTCGGCCACGGCCAAGCGGAACCCGCCGCTCCGGGGCCGGGACGCGGCCAGGCTGGCCCGGGCCAGGGCCCGGGCCACCACCCGCGGGTCACCGATCTCGAGGGCGGCCAGCTGGTCGGCCCACAGCTCCACGGCCAGCCGGACCTGCCGGGCCACCGGCCGCAACATTGGGTTGGCCGCGGCTGCCAGCGAGGCCAGCAGGACAAAGCCGGTGTGGAAGCGGCGCAGGTGGGCCGACTCGTGGGCCAGCAGGGCCCGGCGCTCGTCGGCGGGCAGCAGCCGCAGCATCCCGGTTGACACCACGATCGCGCCCCCGGGCAGCGGCACCGGCAGCGAGTAGGCGGCCGGATGCTCGTCCGGGGTGATCATGAGCTGGTCGCCGGCCGGGGTCAGCTGCCGGCAGGCCTGCCGGGCCCGGACCAGGTCCCAGGCCACGTGGCCCAGGTAGACCACTGCGCTGGCCATCAATACCCCGGCCAGAGCGGCCGCCACCGTGCCCCACCCGGCGGCCAGCCCGGCCCACGGAAGCCGGTGGTCGGCGCTGAAGCCGCCCAGCGCGGCGACCTGCGGGATCCGGGCCAGCGCGGTGAAACCGGCCAGGCACAGCACGATCCCGGTGGCCAGCGAGGTAGCCAGGGCGGCCAGGGTCAGCAGGGACGCGGCCACCGCCGGGCCCAGGCGGCGGGCCAGGCGGCGCGCGGTCAGCGCCAGCAGCAGGCTGCAGGCGAACGGGACCAGGCCGAGGGCGATCACGTCCGGGCTGGATCCTCGTCGCGCTCACCCGGGCCAGCGCCCGGGTCCGGTCCCGCGGTCAGCAGGCCGTTGAGCAGTTCCTCATCTTCGGGCCGCAAGTCGGCCACGAACCGGGACAGCACCCCGGCCCGGTCCTCGCCCGCGTCGAGCAGCTGGAGCATCCGGTGCGCGGTCATCGACGCCTGCGCGGCGTCCGGGCCGCCCGGCAGGCCGTAGGCGTAGCCGCGCCCGGCCCGCTGCCGGGTCAGGGCACCCTTGCCGTGCAGCCGGGACAGCGTGGTCATGACCGTGGTGTAGGCCAGGTCGCCGCCGAGCTCGGCCCGCACTTCGCCGGGGGACAGCGGCCGCCCGGCCGCGGCCAGGCACGCGAGCACCTCACGCTCGAGCGCGCCCCGCGGACGCCCGCGTCCAGCACCGGCCACAACTGCTCCCGAATACTACTATTTTCGTAGTACGACGTTGAAGGTCGTCTCAGTGTAGGCCGGGAAGGGGACACGGGTAGCGATGACCGGTGGAGCGGGTGCGCTGTTCGTCGCGGTGTTCCTGGCCTGCGCGGTCGAGGGGGTCGAGGCCACCACGATCGTGCTCGCCGCGGGGACCGCGCGGGACTGGCGTTCGGCCGGGGCCGGGACGCTGGCCGCGCTGGCCGTCCTGGGCGTGGTGGTGGCGGCGCTGGGGCCGGCCGTGTCGGCGTTGCCGCTGACCGGCTTGCGGCTGGTCATCGGGGCCCTGCTGCTGGTCTTCGGCCTGCAGTGGCTGCGCAAGGCCATCCTGCGGGCCAGCGGGTTCAAGGCCCTGCACGACGAGGACGCGATCTACCGCCGCCAGCTGGCCGAAGCCCAGACCGAGGCCAGCGCCGGGGCCGGCCACCGGGCGGCTGAAGGTGGACGGGTACGGGTTCACGCTGGCGTTCAAGGGCGTGCTGCTGGAAGGCCTGGAGGTGGTGGTCATCGTGCTGACCTTCGGCGCGGGCCAGCACCAGCTCGGGCTGGCCGCGGTGGCCGCGGCCTGCGCCGTTCTCCTGGTCGCCGCGGCCGGGGCGGCGATCCGGGCCCCGCTGGCCCGGGTCCCGGAGAACACGCTCAAGTTCGTGGTCGGGATCATGCTCACCGCCTTCGGCCTGTTCTGGGGAGCCGAAGGCGCGGGCGCGCACTGGCCCGGATCGGATGCGGCCCTGCTGGTCCTGGTCCCGGTGGTGGCGTTGTGGGCGCTGACCCTGACCGCGCTGCTGCGCCGCCGCCGCGCGACGGGGCTGACCTGATGGGCCGCCTGCGCGCGCTCGCCGCGTTCTGGTACGACTTCGTGTTCGGCGACGACTGGCTCCTGGCCCTGGTCGTGGCCGTCGGCCTGGCCGCCACCTACGGGCTGGCCCAGGCTGGCCTGGCCGCCTGGTGGCTGCTGCCCATCGCGGTGGCGGTGGCGGTCCCGGTCAGCCTGTGGCGGGCGGTCAGACGGGCGCGGCCCGGGGAATCCAGGTGAAGGTGTCCGCCTCGGGCAGCGCCCCGGCCGAGGACAGGGCGTCCAGCCACGAGTGCCGGGCGTCGGCGACCAGGGTGGCCGAGTTGATCCGCTGGCCGGTGCGCAGCTTGTAGCGGGCCACCACCTGGTTGAGCGTTATCCGGCGGGCCGCCGGTATCGCGCCCTGGATGGCCCGCCGGGTCAGCTCGTGGTGGAACGAGATCCGCCGCGCCGACACGGTCAGCAGGCCGCGCTGTTCGGCCACGGCCAGCGCCGAGGCGGACCCCGGGCCGATCAGCGCCTCGGCCAGCCGCCGGTCCAGCGCGGCCGGCACCACCGCCAGCTGCTCCAGCACGTCCTGGGTGCCGGGGTCCAGCGGCCGGACCCGGGCCAGCACCGCGTCGGCGATCGACGGCGGCACCTGGTCGCCATCGGCCGACACCAGCAGCTCGTGCACGAAGAACGGGTTGCCCGAGGTCAGCGCGTACAGCCCGGTCGCGTCCACGGCGCTGCCCGCGCTGAGCTGCTGGACCGCGCCGGGGGACAGCCGGGCCAGCGGCAGCCGCCACACCTGATCCAGGCGCGACACCACGCCGAGCAGGCCGTGCAGCGGGTGGTCGCGGTCCAGTTCGTCGTCGCGGTAGGTGAGGATGAGCACCGCGGGCAGGCTGGCCACCCGGCGGGCCAGGTAGCGCAGCGCGTCCAGGGTGGCGTCGTCGGCCCAGTGCACGTCCTCGATGACCAGCACCGTGGGATGACCGGCCCAGTCCAGCTCGGCCCGCAGCGCGGCCAGCAGCCGGTCCCGGTCGCTGCCGTCAGTCACGGCCTGGCTGAGCTCGGTGCCGACGCTGCCGACCAGGTCACGGAACGGGCCCAGGGTCCGCGGCGTGGCCAGGTCGTCGCAGTAGCCGATCAGCATGCGCCCCTCGGCCGGGAGCCGGGCCCGGACCGCTTCGACCAGGCTGGACTTGCCGATCCCGGCCTCACCGGAGATCAGCACCACCGACCCCTGACCCCGGGCGGCCGTGGCCACCGCCCCGGCCAGCGCGGACAGCTCAGGGTCCCGCTCGACGATCCCCCGCTTCATGCCTGGATTGTAGGGCCGTACCGGTCAGCTGTCTGGGTTGGCGGGCGTAGCCCGCGTTGGGGGTAGGGGGGCTTGGCCCCCGAGACTAGGCCGTGGCGACCATCCGGTTTGGATCACTTTCGTCCACGGTCCAGGCCATCCCGTTGACCGCGACCCGGGCGGGCGGGTCCTCGCCGGGCAGCCGGGGCCACTCGGCCCGGATGAGCGGGGCCGGGCCGCTGACCGTGAGCTCGGCCGCGCCGCCGGAGACGGTCAGCGCGATCCGGGTCTGGCCCCGGTCCTCGTGCACGGTGGTGGTGCCGCCCGGGCCGCCCCACACCTCCAGGGTCAGCGCGGCCGGGTCGGCGGCGGCCGAGACCGCGCCGCTCCCGTCCACCGGCAGCAGCGCGCCGTGCCGGACGAACAGCGGGGCCTGCTCGGGCGGCCGGGTCAGCCGGTGCCAGCGGCCGCCGTCGTAGCGGGTCCGGGTGCTGTAGTCGATCCAGGCGCCCGCGGGCAGGTAGACGTCGTGCTCGCCGTCGGCCGCGGTGACCGGCGCGGCCAGCAGGTCGGTGCCGATCAGGTACTGGCCGTCGGCGTCCCGGGCGGCCCGGTCCTCCGGAGCCGCCGCGACCGCCGGCCGCAGCCAGGTGCGGTGCTGGCGGACCGCCTCGGCCGCCGCCGAGTACAGGTAGGGGAGCAGCCGGTAGCGGGTGGCCACGATCTGCTGGATGACCGGGTACACCCCCGCCGCCTGGTCCCACGGCAGCCGGCTGGTGTCGCCGTGGTACCGGTTCAGCGGGGAAAGCGCGCCGAACCAGGCCCACCGCAGGTACAGGTCGGACGGCGGCGAGCCGTAGAAACCGCCCACGTCGTGGCTCCAGAACGTGCCGCCGCCGATCGCGTAGGACAGGCCCCCGCGCAGCGTGCTGCCCATGCCGCCGTAGGTCGAGGCCGGGTCGCCGCCCCACTGGGCGGAGTGCCGCTGCCCGCCCACGTACGACGAGCGGCCCCACACCAGCCGGTACCCGTGCACCTGCTCGGTCACCTCGGCGGCCGCGTCGTTGTACAGCAGCGTGTAGACGTTGTGCAGGTCACGGCCGGACAGCCCGTTCCAGGCCACCGTGCCCGGCGGCACCGCCTCGGCGAAGTCGGTCTTGAACACCGCCGCCCCGTCCTCCAGCAGCCCGGTCAGCAGACCCTGCCACCAGCGCACGGCGTCCGGGTTGGTGAAGTCGACGATGGCCATGTCGGGCACGCCCCGGTCCTGGCCCCAGACCGAGCCGGTCCAGGCCGCGCCGTCCGGCCGGCGCAGGAAGTACCCGGCCTGGCTGGCCTCGGCGAACCGCGGGCTCTGCACGCTGATGTACGGGTTGATCCACAGGCACAGCCGGAACCCGAGCTCGCGCAGCTCGGCGGTCATTGCCCGCGGGTCGGGGAACGTGTCCCGGTCCCAGGCCAGGTCGGACCAGCAGCCGGGCCGCTGCCAGAACGGGTCCACGTGCAGCACGTCGGCCGGGAAGCCGTCCCGCCGCATCTGCCGGGCCCGGGCCAGCAGCGACTCCTGGTTGTCCGGCTGGAAGCTGCCCGAGATCCAGGTGCCGAACGCCCACCGTGGCGGCAGCGGCACCTCCCCGGTCAGCGTCCGCAGCGGGGCCAGCGCGTCCTCCGGGCCGGGCGCCCGGATCACGTAGAACTCCAGCATGTCGTCGGGAACCACCAGCGACACGGTCGAGTGCGAGGTGTGGGCCAGGTCGATCTCGGCCGCGGCCCCGCTGTTGACCAGCAGCCCGTAGCCGCGGGTGGACCAGTAGTACGGCACGGCCTTGTAGACGCCGCGCCCGCTGACCCCGAGCGCGTCCTCGATCCAGGCCACGGTCCGGGTGCCCCGCTTACCGAACGTCCCGAACCGTTCGCCCAGCCCGTAGAACTGCTCGTCGGGGCGGGCCTCGAAGCTGACGTGGTAGGCCAGCTCACCGTCGGCCAGCGCGGTGCCCCCGAACGGGAGCGACCACGGTGCGCCGCTCACGGACACGTCGTCGTGCTGCTGGGCCAGCAGGACCCGGCCGCCGCCGTCGGTGAACCGCAGCGACCACGGGTCCGGGGAGATCACCGCGACCAGGTCACCGGCGGCCACCCGGACCTCGCCCGCGGGCTGTTCGCCCGCACCGACCGGGTCGCTGGTCCGGGACGGGTCCCGGACCAGCGACAGCACCGTCTCCGACCGCGGCCGCTGGGTCCCGTCCCGGCTCAGGCTGACCCGGATCACCCCCGCCGCCACCGCCGCCACCTGGACGGTCAGCGGCTCACCGTCACTGGCCGGGCCGGTGAAGGTGGCCTGCCCGGCCCCGGCCGCGGCCACCCGGGCCGAGGTCAGGGCGGCCGGGGGACCGGCCGCCGCGGCGGGCGCCGACGGCAGGTCGCCGACCTGCTGCTGGCGCTGGATCAGTGACTGCAGTGGCAGCAAGGACGTCCCCCTGAGATGAATCAGTCCGCGAAGAATGGCTCGTCGGCGTGCACGGTCCGGGCCCGGCCCTTGGGTTCTTCCCACTCTTCCTGGCGCCCGAGCGCGGTCAGGTCGAGGAAGGAATACGAGCTGCCCAGCGTGTCGGTGCCGCGGGCGTAGGTGGAGTAGGTGTGATAGATCTGCTCGCCGTCACGCAGGAAGCAGCTCATCCCGGGCAGTTCGGTGCTGTCGGCGTCGCCGAGGGCGTCCGGCACCGGGCGGTAGTTGTAGTCCAGCTGGGGCCGGTTCTTGTCCAGGGTGACCTGGAAGTCGTAGTTGAAGTCACTGTCCAGCGAGGAGTACCAGGGCACGGTCCAGCCCCGGCTCTTCGCGTAGGCCTGCAGCTTGGCCAGCGGGGCCCGGGACACCAGCACGAACTCGGTGTCCCGGGCGTGCAGGTGGGTCAGCAGCCCCTCGGCCACTTCGTCGATCCCGGCCGTGCAGCCCGGGCAGGCCGCGTCCCAGTCCGGGCCGAACATCACGTGCTGGACGATCAGCTGCCCGTGGCCGCCGAACAGGCCGGCCAGGCTGGCTTTCCCGTCCGGCCCCTCGAACACGTAGTCCTTCTCGATCCGGACCATCGGCAGCCGCCGGCGTTCCGCGTTGAGCGCGTCGCGCTGCCGGGTCAGCTTCTTCTCCTCGTCGAGCAGCCGGCGTCGGGCTTCGACCCACTCGGTACGCGACACGACCTGGGGCAGGCTCATGGTTGTCCTCCTGGAACAGGGATGCGAATCTCTGTCAGGTCAGACTGGCCCCGGGGCGGAAAGTCATCGGTGCTCGCTTCCGCCCAGGTCACAGCCCAAGACTGTCATACCGGACGAACGGGACCAGGCCTGGGCCCCAGGTCAGCTGAAGATCGCGGAGATCTCGGCGCGCTCGTCCGCACCGAGGTCCAGCGCGACCGCCTCCCGCACGGCCTGCCACTGCCCGGGCCCGCTGGGCGACACGATCGGCGCGGTCACCAGCGGGTGGGCCCGCAGCCAGGCCAGCGCCGCCCCGGACACGCTCACCTGGTGGCGGCGGGCCACCTCGCGCAGGCGGCCCACCCGGGCCAGGTTGGCCTCGGTGTGCAGGCCCGGGTAGTAGCGGTCACCCGCCACCGCGATCCGGCTGCCCGGCGCGGGCGCCCGCCCGTCCAGGTACCGGTCCGACAGCAACCCGCCCGCCAGCGGCGAGAACGGGGTGTAGCCCAGCCCTTCCGCGGCCGCCAGCGGCAGCACGTCCCGCTCGTCGGCCCGGGCCAGCAGGCTCATCCCGTTCTGGACCCAGCCCGGCCGGTCCAGCCCGGCCCGGCCGGCCGCGGCCAGAATCTCCTCCAGCTGGGCCGCGCTGACGTTGCACACCCCGTAGGCGCGAATCTTTCCGTCGGCCCGGGCCTGGGTGAACGCTTCAATCGTCCGGGTCACCGGGGTGCCGTGGTCCGGGGCGTGCGACAGGTACAGGTCGACCCGGCCCAGCCGTTCGATGCTCTGGGTCAGCTGGCGCGCGATGTGGGCGGGGGAGAGATCCACGCCCATGGTCCCGTCGGGCCGGACGGCGTTGCCGGCCTTGGTGGCGACCAGGGTGCCGGTCGCGTGCCGTTCGGCCAGCCAGCGGCCCACGGCGCGTTCGCTCTCCCCGCCCCCATAGGCGTCGGCGGTGTCCACGACGGTGATGCCGAGGTCGCGGGCCTCGTCCAGCCGGGCCAGGCCCTCCTCGGGGCTGAGGCCGTGAGCCCGGGTGGCCGGCGACGACCCGATCCCGCCGATGGCCCCGGCGCCGAAGATGAACTCGCTGACGGCTATCCCGGTGCGACCGAGCGGGTGGCTGTCCACCCCGGCACGCTAGCCCGCCGCGCCGCCGGCGTTCAAACCATGCAGGCCCGGGCCGCGCGGACGTCGGTGACCTCGGCCCACACCTCGCGCTGGCCGAGCGCGCGGGCCACCGCGATGCGGTGGTGCCCGTCGTTGACGAAGTAGCGGTCCCCGCACCGGTACAGCTCGACCGGATCGCCGCCGTCGCCGCGCCCGCACCGATCGCCACCACGCCCAGCCGGCCGGGCGGCCGGCTGGGCGTCATCACGGCTAGCCCGCGGCGGCCCAGAACGAGCAGTGGTGCTCGGCCGAGAAATCGGTCTCGTTCTGCGGCTTGGGCGGCACCAGGTCGCGCCACACCGGGTGGGACGCCGAGAACCGCGGCCATCCGCCGGCCGGAGTGCCGAACTTGGCCAGGTTGGTCCAGTAGCCGCGCATGGTCGCGGCCAGCGCCTGCTGGGCCGGGGCCAGCGTGGCCGGGAACGCCTCCGTGTTCAGCTTGAACAGGTACTGGATCTCCGAGGCATGGGCCGCGCCGTACGGGAAGCCTTCCGGTGGCAGAAACACCTCGGGGGCGTTCTCGTCGCTGAACTCGTAGGCGTAGGTCGGCACGTACTTGGCCAGCGAATCCTCGGCGGTCTGCGCGTTACAGGCGAAGATCGCGTCGGTGCCGACCGCGCCCAGGGCCGCGGCCGGGCTGGAGAAGTCGCTCAGCGGGTACTGGGCCGCGATCACCGCCGCCGCGCTGGCCGGCACGCCCAGCGTGCCGGCGATCATGGACTGGTAGTTGGCCGCGGTGACCGCCGGGCCGCCCTCGGCCTGAGCCAGTCCCACGAACAGCCGCCACTCGTCGTGGTTGGTGCCGATGATGACCGGCATGTGGTTGAACTGGCCACTGCTGAGCGCGGTGCCGATGGACTGGGGCAGTACGTCCCCGTCGATGTTGGGCTGGTAGCCGCCGGTGCCGGCGTTCTCGTTGGCCAGGATCGTGGCGACCGGCACGCTACGCAGGCAGGCGGCGGTATTGGTGGTGCAGCCGACCTTGGCCGCGAACGCCGCCCCGGACGATTCGGCGCTGGCCAGCGTGGCCTGGGTCAGCGCGTAGGTGCCGCTTTCCACGATGGCGTGCTGGAACAGCCCGCGGGCGCCCGGCGACACCAGCTGCGACAGCGTGGACAGGCCGCCGGCCGATTCGCCGAACACGGTCACGTTGCGCGGGTTGCCGCCGAAGCCGCGGATGTTGCGCTGCACCCAGCGCAGCGCGGCCTGCTGGTCCATCAGCCCGTAGTTGCCCGACGGGCCGCCGGCGTGGCTGGCCAGCGAGCTGTCGGCCAGGAAGCCGAGCGCGCCGAGCCGGTAGTTGATCGTGACCACGTCGACGCCGTCGCGGACCAGCCCGGCCGGGTTGTAGTCGTCGCTCTCCCCGGTGACCAGGGCGCCGCCGTGGATCCACACCATCACCGGCCGGTTACCGAACCGTGCCGCCCCGTGGCCCGCGGGAGTGTAGACGTTCAGGTACAGGCAGTCTTCGGACGTGCTGGCCACCCCGAACGGTGTCCCGGGCTGCGGGCAGTGCGGCGCGAAGCTGGTCGCGGCCCGGACCCCGTGCCAGCGCGCGGCCGGCTGCGGTGCCCGCCAGCGCAGGTTCCCGACCGGCGGGGCCGCGTAGGGAACGCCCAGGAACTCATGGTCACCCCCGGCCGTGGTGCCGCGCAGCAGGCCGCCGGTGGTAGCCACCACCGGGCTGCTCCCACCGGAGCCGGCCCGGGCCGCGGTCGCGGAGGGAGCCGCGGTCGCGGACGGCGCGGCCAGCGCCAGTCCCGTCGCGGTCAGGGCGACGGCCGACAATCCCGCCGTCACGCTCAGTCGTAGCTTTTTATGATCCCAGCCAAATCTGATCACACGCATCGAACCGCCTTGTTCGAGGACCAGGCCTGCGGGGCACAGCGGGCCACCTTCCCGCTGACTCTAAAAGAACGGTGCCGTACTTTAAAGACCCAATACTTCAAGATGAAATGATCGGACTCAGACGGCAGTGGCGCTGGTACGCGAACGCGGAGGTCAGGCATGGCGAGGAACGGCAAGCGGATCGAAAGCACGATGCAGGATGACTTCCCGCTCACCATCACCTCGATCCTGCGGCACGGATCCCAGGTGTTCGGCGCCAGCGAGTGCGTCACCTGGCAGGGAGATCACGCCCGGCACACCAGCTACCGGCAGATCGAGGTCAACGCGCGCCAGCTGGCCCAGGCCCTGACCCGGCTCGGGGTGGAACCGGGCGACCCGGTCGCCACCTTCTGCTGGAACAACCAGGAGCACCTCGAGGCCTACTACGCGATCCCCTGCATGGGCGCGATCGTGCACACGCTGAACATCCGGCTGCCCGCCCAGCAGCTCACCCACATCGTCAACGACGCCGAAGACAAGCTGATGATCGTCGACGGCAGCCTGATCCCGCTGCTGGCCCCGGTCGTGGCCGAGCTGCCCTCGATCGAAGCCTTCATCGTCATCGGCGACGGCGACACCTCGCTCCTCGGCGACCGGCCGGTCCACCGCTACGACGCCCTGCTCGACGCCGAGGACGGCGCCTACACCTGGCCCGAACTGGACGAGAAGTCGGCCGCGGCCATGTGCTACACCAGCGGCACCACCGGCGATCCACGTGGCGTGGTGTACTCGCACCGGTCCACGTTCCTGCACGCCCTGGCCACCCTGACCAACCAGTGCGTCGGCTCCAGCGAGGCCGACCGGCAGCTGACCATCGTGCCGATGTTCCACGTCAACGCCTGGGGCATCCCGTTCGCGGCGTTCCTGTCCGGCACCACCATGCACATGCCGGACCGGTACATGACCCCGGCCGCGATCGTCGACTTCATCGAGGCCGAGCGGTCCACCCTGGCCTCGGCCGTGCCCACCATCTGGGGCGGCATCCTGCAGGCCGGCGCGCAGCGGGAGATCGACCTGTCCTCGATCCGGATGGGCACCTCGGGCGGGGCGGCCATGCCGCGCTCGCTCATGGAGACGTTCGGCAAGCAGTACGGCGTGCCCCTCATCCAGGGCTGGGGCATGACCGAGACCTCCCCGGTCGGCGGGCTGGCCCGGCCGCCCGCCGACGTGGAAAAGGGCACCGCCGAGGAACTGGACTACCGGATGAAGTCCGGTCGGCTGCTGGCCGGGGTGCAGATGCGCCTGGTCGACGAGGAGGGCCACGAGGTGCCCTGGGACGGGAAGTCGACCGGTGAGATCGAGGTCCGGGGGCCGTGGATCACCGGCCGCTACTTCGGCCTCGACGCCCCCGAGAAGTTCGACGACGGCTGGCTGCGGACCGGCGACATCGGCACCATGGACGACCGCGGCTACTTCCAGATCTCCGACCGGCTCAAGGACGTCATCAAGTCCGGCGGCGAGTGGATCTCCTCGGTCGAGCTGGAGAACCTGCTGGCCGGCAGCCCGGACGTGGCCGAAGCCGCGGTGATCGGCATCCCGGACGACAAGTGGACCGAACGCCCGCTGGCCTGCGTCGTCCTCCGCGACCCCGGTACCGCGGCCGACCCGGACGCGCTGGCCGCGTTCCTGGACGGCAAGGTGGCCCGCTGGCAGGTGCCCGAAAACTGGACGTTCCTCGACGAGGTGCCCAAGACCACCGTGGGCAAGTTCGACAAGAAGGTCCTCCGGGCCCGGTTCCAGAACGGCGACCTGGAGGTCCACCGCACCCGGGACTGAGCCGGCCCGGCGCCGGTAGGCCACAATGTTCGGCGTGAACAGGCGTGGCTTCTCGGACTGGTGGGCCCGGCACGCCATCACCACCTCGCTGGTGTCCGACCTGCTCATCGTGGGCACCACCGCGCTGATCTTCGACGAGGTGCAGGCCTACCGGCGGCGCCAGGAGCGATCGCTGTCGGTGGCCGCGCAGGGCCTGATCGTCTACGGCCAGGCCCGTGAGGCCTACCAGGCGGTGGTGGCCAGCATGAGCGACCCGTCGTCCGGTGGCGGCATCCCGGGACGAGCTGCGGGACCTGGCCAGCAACCTGCTGGTGGCCTCGCCCAGCTTGTTCGACGACCCCGACGCCCGGGATTTCCTGCTCCAGCTGGACCGGCTGATGGCCTCGCTGTTCGCCGCGGCCAACGGCCAGTCCGACCGTCCCGACGGCCTGGGTCAGGCCGGTCACCTGACCGATCAGATGAACGCGGTGCAATCCTCGTTCCAGCCGCTGGTGGCCCGGTTCCCGGACGAGTACCAGGCCCGGGTCCGCGACGCTGACCATGACATCGACACCGACTCGGTCACCGGCACGGACCCGAGCCCGGGCACCTAGACCTCGGGCAGCTAGACCTCGGGCACCTGGTCCAGGAAGCCGTACACCGCGGCGATCCGCCCGTCCGGATCGGCCAGAGCCACGTCCGAGCCCACCACCACCGGCTCCGCGCCGGCCGGGGCCAGGTTCCAGGTGAAGCGGGCCTGCCGGTGGTGCGCGTCCACCGGACCGGCCAGCGTGAACACGAACCCGGGAAACTGGCCTTGCGCCGCGGCGATGGTGGCGTCGATGGCGGCCCGGCCGCTGACCTCGGCCAGCGGGTCGGTGTAGGTGGCGTCGGCCGCCCAGACCTGCTCGATCAGCTTCCGCCGCGTCTCCGGGTCGGTCTCGTTCCAGCAGTTCAGGTACTGCTCGATGATGTCCTGCACGATGGTCTCCCTTGATGAGTGCGATGCGCTCATCCTCAGCGCCCCACCCATCCCGGGCGATTACCTGCCAGGTAAGGACCTCGGCGTCCGAGCCGACGTGAGCAGTACGATCACCGCCATGCAAGCGCGCAAGCTGGGGCTCAAGCCCGGCCTCCGGGTGTCCCTGGACGAGCCGCCGTCCGGCTGGGCGTTCGCGGACCCGCCCGGCGGCCTGGAGACCGTGGCCGCCCCCGAGCCGGCCGACGTGATCGTGGCCTTCTTCACCCGGGCCGCTGATTTCGCCCCCCGGCTCCCGGCGCTGGCCGAGCGGATCTTCCCGGCCGGGGCGGTCTGGGCCGCCTGGCCGCGCCGGGCCGGCGGTCACACCAGCGACATCACCGACACCGTGGTCCGCGAGTACGCCCTGCCCCTGGGCCTGGTCGACGTCAAGGTCGCCGCCATCGACGACGACTGGTCCGGACTCCGTCTCGTGTGGCGCAAGGAAAACCGGGCCCGGCGCCCGGCTCACCCCTCGCCGCCCCCTAGCCGACCGGGCTGGCCAGCCCGTCGATGACCTCCGCGCCGGGCAGGGTGGCCAGCGACGCCCCCGGCAGCCACAGCTTGGAGCCCCGGATTCCCGAGCCGATCACCACGTGGCCCTGCGCGACCACCCGGGCGTCGATGAGGATCGGCCACTCGTCCGGCAGCCCGATCGGGGTGATGCCGCCGTACTCCATGCCGGTCGCGGCCACCACATCGTCGAGCGGCGCGAAGGTGGCCTTGCGCGCGTCCATCCGGCGCCGCACCACCCCGTTGACGTCCGCCCGCGTCACGGCCGTGACCAGGCACGCAGCATAACTGGTGACGCCGCCGCGTTTGCCTGCCACCACCACGCAGTTGGCGGACTCGGTCAGCTCGACGCCGTAGTGCTCACAGAACGCCGCGGTGTCGGCCAGGTCGGGATCGATGGGAGCCACCTCGGTCTCGGCGCCACCGGGCCAGTCGGCCAGCGCGGCCGCGGTCGCCTTGGCCAGCAGCTCCGGACGGGACAGCGCGGGGGAGAGGTCGAGGTTCATGGACCCCATCCAATCAGGCCTTGCGGCCCGCCCCGCCCCACATCGCGGTCACCGGCCCGTCCGGATCGACCGGCTCATCCGGCCGCCACTCGGGCAGGTGCACGACCCCCGGGCCGACCAGGTCCAGCCCGTCGAAGAACCGGCTGACCTCAGCGTGCGTCCGGAACTGCACCTTCTGCCGCATGGCCCGGGTCAGCGTGGCCTCAGCCTCGGCCGACTGCCCGGGGACCATGTCCTTGGCCGGCTGGGACAGCACCAGGTAGCTGCCGGACGGCACCGCGTCCAGCAGGGTGCGGACGATGCCGTAGGGGTCGTCCTCGTCCGGCACGCAGTGCATGATCGCGATCAGCATGACCGCGACCGGCTGGCTGAAATCCAGGGTGCCGGCCGCCCCGGCCAGAATGCCGCCCGGGTCGCGCACGTCCGCGTCCAGGTAGGCGGTGGTCCCGGTGACGCTGGTCAGCAGGGCCCGGGCGTGGGCCAGCATGATCGGGTCGTTGTCGACGTACACCACGCGGCTGCCGGCGCGGCCGCCTGTGCCACCTCGTGGGTGTTGTTCGCGCTGGGGATGCCGGTCCCGATGTCCAGGAACTGCCGTATCCCCGCGCTGGCCGCCAGGTGACGGACGGCGCGGCCCAGGAACGCCCGGTTGGCCCGGACCCCGGGCAGGATGGCCGGCGTGGCCCGCATGACCCGCTCAGCCGCTTCCCGGTCGACGGCGGGGTTGTCCTTGCCGCCCAGCCAGTAGTTGTAGATGCGGGCGATGTGCGGCACGGTCGTGTCAATGTCGCGTGGGGCCGGCATGTCGTCCTGGGGGACCAGGCTGCGGAACGGTTCGGGTTCGGGGGCCACGGCCCCCACCGTAG
This sequence comes from uncultured Actinomycetes bacterium, assembly GCA_963828445.1. Classification (GTDB taxonomy): domain Bacteria; phylum Actinomycetota; class Actinomycetes; order Streptosporangiales; family Streptosporangiaceae; genus Bog-532. The sequence goes on along the minus strand of CAWHFP010000001.1, from coordinate 343,398 downwards.
CGGTCGTTCGCGGCTTTTGCGCGGTCTGGGTCCCGGTTGTGCGTGACCGGAACCCGTCCCTCAGTTGGGTTGTGCAGGCGGGAGGGACAACTGGGTCGACAGCGCCCCGGTCCAGGTGGCCGGGCCGTTGACCTGCTTGCCCCCCGAGTAGGCGGGCGGGCGCGCCCCCGGGTACCGCAGCGTCACCCGGCTGAAGTACCGCTGGCCGGGGTGGTTGGGAACGGGCTCGCTGCGCCAGAAGGTGACCCGGGCCGGGTAGCTGCGGAACTTGCCCGCCGCGCAGTAGGGCACGCAGTCGTTGATCACCTGAGTGCCGGTCCCGGTGGCCGACGACGCCGTCCACGACGACCAGGACAGGTGGGTCAGGCTGCTGTTGCCGTCCGCGCAGGCCAGCGTGAAGCTGCCCGGCCGCACCTGGGCGTGGGTGCAGTCATAGACCTTCGGGATGCTGGCGGGCCGGACCGTGACCGCCCGATGGCTGCTGGCCGATCCCGCATGACTCGCCCCCGGATGGCTGGTCGAGGCCGTGGCCGTACTGACCGCGAATCCCAGCGCGGCGGCCGCGGCGGCGACCCCCGGGATGATGGCGATCAGTGCGCGTCGTTTCACATTCGTCCCCGTCCGCTTGGGGGTCATCGGCCTGGCCCCACCCTACCTAAGACGCGCAGGGACGTATTGGGTTGATGCCACAGCGTAATTTTTCATTTTCTGGCCGCCCGGTGATCATCCGGGCCGGTCACGGGTGCAACGACGCTCCCTTGAGTACCTTGTCCACCACGTTGCGCGGCCCGTACACGGCCACCCCGACCAGGTTCAGCCCGGCCGCCGCCACGGCCCGCACCGCGGCCCGGTTGTCGTCGTCGTTGTCGGTGCCGAACAGGTCCTCGGTGTAGACCGCGGTGGCCAGCCCCCGCCCGAAGGCCCGCTCACGCACCGTGGCCAGCAGCGCGCCGTCGGCCGCGTAGCACAGCACCGGCTGCCGGAACATCTCCAGGTACTGGTTCCCCGAACCGTCCTCGTACGGCTTGCCGATGGTCTCCGGGACCGCCGCCGCGATCCCGCTGGACAGGAACGCGGTCACGTTCAGCTCCTGCCACGCCGCGAGGTCGGGCCGCACGGCGATGGCGATCTTGGTGTCGAAACGCATGACCCCAGGCTGGGGTACCGGTCCCGCTCACCGCTTGAACGCTGGTGCGCCTTATTTATTGATCGAAGGTTGCGGTCGTGAGTACACAGCAGTGACGGCCCGCTTGCCCGCGGCGTTCAGGGCCTCGACGGTCAGCGCGGTTTCGGTCAGGCCCGCCCGGGTGAACGCGGCCAGGTCGCGCGGGCTGAGCGGCCACGGCCGGCTGCCCGCCGGCTGGTGGTCGTCCCGGAAGAGACCGTGCACGAAGATCCGCCCGCCCGGGGCCACCGTGGCCGCGATGCTGGCCGCGGCCTCGGCCCGCTGGTCCAGGGGCAGCGACTGCAGGGTCCGGATCTCCACCACCAGGGCGAACCGCCGCGCCCAGGCCCCCGGCAACTGGAACACGTCCGCCACCTGGTAGTCCACGGCCGAGCCGGGGAACCGCTGGTGGCAGTGTTCGATGGCCGCCGGCACCAGGTCGAACGCGGTGACCTGGTAACCGCGCCGGCTGACTTCCTCGGCGTCGTCGCCCAGCCCGCAGGCCACGATCAGCGCGGTCGCACCGCCGGGCCCGGGTTGCTGATCGAGCCAGCTCATCAGCGCTGGCATCGGGGCCAGGCTGGCCCAGGGGACCGCGGCCAGGTCGTCCCCGGCTTCCCGGTAGATCTGCTCGAACGTCGGTTCGCCCGCCATTCGCCCCATACTAGAGAGGTGACCAGCAACGACTGGGTCCGCTATTGGCGCGCCGACTCGAGCGCCGTCGGCGCGGTCGAGGCCATGCACGCGCACTTCCAGTCGCACGTCTACCACCGCCACAGCCACGACACCTACTCGTTCGGCGTCACCGACCACGGCGCGCAGGCCTTCACCTGCCGGGGCGGTGCCCACGTCAGCACGGCCAACATGGTCATGACGTTCAACCCCGACGACCCCCACGACGGGCACGCGGCCACCACGCCCGGTTTCACCTACCGGATGATCCACATCGACCCGGCCCTGGTCGTCGACCTGCTCGGCGACGCTCTCGGTCACCCTGCTTCACGGCCACTCTTTCCCACCCCAGTAGTCACCGATGTCACTCTGGCCCGCCGCCTGCGTCTCCTGCACAACGTGCTCACCGGCCCGTCCACCCCGCTGGAGCAGCACGAGCACCTGGCCGCCACCGTCCGCCTGCTGGCCCGCCACGCGTCCCGCCGCCCGGCCGAGGCCGCCCCGCCCGCCTCGGCCCTGATCGCCAACCGGGTCCGGGCGCTGCTGCACGACGAGTTCAGTGCCCCGCTCACCGCCACCGACCTGGCCGCGGCGGCTGGCTGCAGCCGGTTCACGGCCACCCGCGCCTTCCGCGCCGTCTACGGCCTGGCCCCCAGCGACTACCAGCGCCAGCTCCGCCTCCGCGCCGCCCGGACCCTGCTCTCGGCCGGCGTCTCAGGCGCCGACACCGCCGCCGCCGTCGGCTTCGCCGACCAGGCCCACCTGACCCGCTGGTTCCGCCGCTGCTACGGCGTCACCCCCGCCGCCTACCGCCAAGCCGCCCCCTGCCCCACCCCCTGACCTGCCCGCTGGTCCGCCCTCCGGCCCCGGGCCCGCTCCCTCTCAGGGCGCCGTCAGGCGGTGACTTCGGCCCAGGTGATCGTCCCGCCCCCGGGATCTTGGTCCCAGCCCCACGCGCCCGCCAGCGCATCGACCAGTTGCAGCCCGCGCCCGCTCTCAGCCCCGAAGTCCACTGCCCGCAGTCGCGGCAATTCCGGGCCGCCGTCGTCGGTGACTTCGACCCGGGCCCAGCGGGCGTCCCCGGCCAGCGCCACCGTCACCATCCCGCCAGTCTGCCCCGACCGGCTGTGGACGATCGAATTGGTCACCAGCTCGCTCACAATCAATTCGAGCACCCCGGCACACGGATGTCCCGCCCCCAGCGACGCCGTCACGAATTCCCGTGCCCGGCCAATGTTCTCCGCCCGGCCCGCCAGCCGAATCGAAGCCCGCTCAGCCCTTAACGCACACATTCGGTTCACGACGCCTCCGCCTCCCCGGCTCGCCCGCCGCTCTACCCTTATCTCGCGCCAGAACCCGCCCTGGTTCGCCCCCAACCATTAAGGCTCCTTTACGGCCCCCCGTAATCCGCCCGGATTTCCCTTACCCTGAGATTTGCCCGCCCTTTGCGCCGCCCCGCCCAGGGAGCCCCCGTGGCCCTCGACCGCCCCGCCCAGCCCCCTGACAAGCCCACCCCCGCGGACCATCCCGCCCCGGACGCCCCCACTGACCCCTGGGGCGTCGACAGCCTGACCCGCGCCCAAGCCTTCGATTCCCTCCGCGCCAAAGCAGCCGCCCAAGACTCGAGCCCTCCATTAGCCGACCACCCACGCGACTACTGGAACGAAGTCGGGTTCTTCCAGATCGGCCTGGGAGAAAATCACCGAGCGCTTTCCCGCGAGGTCGGAAAGCGGTAGACGCCGAGACGCCCGCCCGGCGCGCCGACGAAACTGACGAAGCAGCGCATGGCGCTGGAGAAGATCTCTGATCGGGAACCGGCCGTCAGCGCGGACATAAAGCAAGTGGAGACTGATGCGGGGTGCGGTGGTCGACTCCTGGGATTCGATTTCCGGCTGAAGGCACCGGACCGCCTGGCGGAGAAGGTCGCCGAGCGGCTGAGGCGGGAACCGGATCGTGACCCTGAGCGAATTCTTCAGCACGGTCCACGATGCGATCAGGTATACGTTCTGTCTTCCGCGAGAGTCATACACGGCGGGCTGTGAAGAGATCAAGGGCATGCTGGAGTCGCGTGGCTATCAGATGTACCAGTGCAAGAACTCTTGGCCCGATCCGGAGTACAAGGGACTCAATACCCGCTGGACCACGCCCGAGGGTCAGCGGTTTGAGGTCCAGTTTCATACTCCTGAGAGCTTTCACGCCAAGCACGACATGACCCACCAAGCCTACGAGCGGCTTCGGCGCCCTGGCGTGGCCCCGGCCGAACGGCAGGAACTCATGGACTTTCAGAAGATCGTATCGTCCTACATTCCGATTCCGGACCGTGCTCAGGAGATTTCCGACTTCACCAAGGACACCTGATGGCCAACAAGATCACCTATTACGCGATCGTTGCCGAGGATCGCACTGTGGATAACCCCTTCGGCTTGGTGCGACGGCTGGAGCATGGTGATGGTCCGGCTGACGAGGGCCTGACACGCGACCTCAGCTGGAAATTCACGCCGGTCATCGTCGAGTGGCAGGCCGGGAGCTTCGACGATGAGCTCGTCGAAGTCAGTCATGAGCAGGCTGACAAGATCATTCAGTACTTCCGGGACCGCTGGGCCTGACGGACGGCGGCCGGGCGCCGCTCAGCGGGTTGTTGCGCATGGCCGTGGCCAGTTCATCGAGTGACAGCTCGGGAACCGGCAGTTCCGTGTAACCCGAACGCGACGGACGCAGGGCGTCCAGCATCAGCGCCAGGTACCGGCGCCACAAGTCAGGGCGGACGTCGCGGGCGTATTCGGCGGTGGCGCCGAGCATGAACTCCAGGACGGGGATGTCGGTGGCGCCCAGGTCGGGGCGGACCTGGCCGGCCGCCTGCGCGCGCTCGACCAGTTTGCCGACCGCGGGGCGCATGCGGCTGCGGGCGTAACCCACCCGCTTGTGCCCGTAGGGGGCGAACATCAGGATCTGCCGCAGTCCCTTGTCCGTGCTCAGCATCTCGGCGGCGGCCTCCATGAAGCCAGCCAGCCCGGCCCAGGGATCCTCGGCGCCGTAGGCCTTGGTGGCCAGCTCGACCAGGATGTCGATGCGCTCCTCGAACAGCGCGTCGGCCAGGGCGGCCTTGTCCGGGAAGCGCCGGTAGACCGTGCCCACACCCACCCCCGCGTGCCGGGCCACGTCGTCCAGCGTGGCCTCCAGGCCGCGCTCGGTGAACACCTCGCCCGCGGCGGCCAGGATGCGCCGCCGGTTTCGCTCGGCGTCCTTGCGCAACGGTCGCTCCTGGTCCCCGTGGGCCGCTGGCACCTCGTCAACGTCGCTGGCCTGCGGGTCCTCCGTGCTCATGGCCAGCATCCTACCCAGAAGTGGAGATCCTGATTCCACTTCTGCTATGGTCTGATGCGTAAGTGGAGATTAACACCTCCAGATGGGAGAAAGAGATGGCCGCACCCAGCGTCCCCGCCGGCGGCCCCGCGCCCGCGCCGGTCCAGAGTGACCGGCGGCGCTGGCTGATCCTGGCCCTCATCGGGCTCGCCCAGCTGATGATCGTGCTCGACATCACGATCATGAACATCGCGCTGCCCTCGGCGCAGCACGCCCTGAACTTCTCGAACGTGGACCGGCAGTGGGTCATCACCGCCTACGCTCTGTCCTTCGGCAGCCTGCTGCTGTTCGGTGGCCGCCTCGGCGACCTGTTCGGCCGCAAGGTGACCCTGCTGACCGGGCTGATCGGCTTCGCGGTCGCGTCCGCGGTGGGCGGCGCCGCGGTCAACTTCCCCATGCTGGTCACGGCCCGGGCCTGCCAGGGCGTGTTCGCCGCGCTGCTGGCCCCGGCCGCGCTGTCCCTGCTGACCACGACGTTCAGCGACCCCAAGGAGCGGGGCAAGGCGTTCGGCGTCTACGGCGCCATCGTCGGGGCCGGTGGCCTGGTCGGGCTGCTGCTCGGCGGCCTGCTCACCGAGTACCTGGACTGGCGCTGGTGCCTGTACGTGAACCTGGTCTTCGCCGGGGTCGCGGTGGCCGGGGCCCTGGTCCTGCTCACCAACCAGCGCGCGACCCGGCTACCCCGGCTCGACTACCTCGGCGTGGCCACCGTCTCGGGGTCGATGTTCTGCCTGGTCTACGGGTTCTCCAACGCGGGCACCCACAGCTGGTCGGCCGCGTCGACCTGGGGTTTCCTGGCCGCCGGGGTGGTCCTGCTGGCCGCCTTCGTGGGCTGGCAGTTCCGGGCTCCGAACCCGCTGCTGCCGCCCCGGGTGGTGCTGGACCGCAACCGCGGCGGTGCCTACCTGGCCGTGCTGGTCACCGGGGCCGGGATGTTCGGCATCTTCCTGTTCCTGACCTACTACCTGCAGATCATCCTCGGGTACTCGCCGCTGAAGACCGGGGTCGCGTTCCTGCCCACGATCGCCATGGTCATGGTGTTTGCCCAGATCGCCAACATCGTGCTGATGCCCCGCATCGGGCCCAAGCTCCTGGTCGGAGTGGGCATGCTGCTGGCCGCGGGCGGCATGGCCTGGCTGACCCGGCTCGGCGTGCACTCCAGCTACGGCGCCAGCATCGTCGGCCCGATGATGGTGGCCGGAGCCGGTATCGGCCTGTCGATGCCGCCCTCGATGAACACCGGCACCTTCGGGGTGGCCCCGTCCGACGCCGGGGTGGCCTCGGCCACGCTGAACGTCGGCCAGCAGCTCGGCGGCTCGATCGGCACCGCGCTGCTCAACACCATCGCCACCAGCGCCGCGGCCACCTACCTGACCGGGCTGCACCTGAGCCGGGCCGCGCTGGCCAGCCCCCGGGGCAAGCTGGCCCTGGCCGCGGGCCAGGTGCACGGGTACACCACCGCGTTCTGGTGGACGGCCGGCATCTTCGCGGGCGGCGGCGATCGTGTGCGCGCTGCTGATGCGCTGGGGCCCGCTGGCCCGCCAGGCCGGGGCCGAGCCTGAGCTGCCCGCGGATCAGCCCGCGACCGGCCCCTCGGTCCCGGCCTGATCGCTGGGCAGCACGATCGTGAACGACGTACGACCCGGGCGGCTGGTCACGCCGACCGTGCCGTGGTGGGCGGTGACCACCGCCTTGACGATGGCCAGCCCGAGGCCCGTACTACCGGCGGCGTGGGATCGGGATGAATCCCCGCGGACAAATCTTTCGAACAATTCGGGCAGGAGATCCGGCGAGATCCCCGGGCCGTTGTCGGTGACGCTGAGCTGAACGGCGGGCACACCGGCTCCGCCCGCCACGGCCACGGTGATCTCCGAATCGGCCGGAGTGTGCTTGGCCGCGTTGCTGAGCAGATTGCTGAGCACCTGACGCAACCGCATCTCATCGCCGCGGACGGTCAGCGGCTCGTCGGGCAGTTCCAGCCGCCACCGGTGCGACGGGCTGGCCACCCGGGCGTCGCTGGTGGCTTCGATGGTCAGCATGGTCAGATCGACCGGCTCGGTGGCCAGCGGCCGGCCCGCGTCCAGCCGGGCCAGCAGCAGCAGCTCGTCGACCAGCACGCTCATCCGGGCCGACTCGGACTGCACCCGTTCCAGGGCGTGGGTCACGTCGTCGGGGACCGGGCCGCCCTGGCGCAGGGCCAGCTCGGCGTAACCGCGGATGGCCGACAGGGGAGTGCGCAGCTCGTGGCTGGCGTCGGCCGCGAACCGGCGCAGCCGGGTCTCGCTGGCGGCCCGGTTGGCCAGGGCCGACTCCACGTGCTGGAGCATCCGGTTGAACGCGGCTCCGACCCGGCCCACCTCGGTGCGCGGGTCGTCGTTGGGTACCCGGGGCGGCAGGTGGACCTCGCCGGTGTCCAGCGGCAGTTCGGTGACCATGGTCGCGGTGGTCGCGACCCGGCGCAGCGGCCGGAGCGAGAACCGGACCAGCCCCAGCCCGGTCCCGGCGACCAGCACGACCACCACCGCGAACACCGCGATCTCGGCGATCTCGACGTTGCGCAGGGTGTGGTCGACGCCGCGCAGCGGCAGGCCGGTCAGCAGCACGCTGCCGTTGGGGCTGCGCACGGCGGTCAGCTTGTAGTCGCCGTAGAGGGAGGACAGCGTGCGGGTGTAGATCGGTGCCTGGAGCAGCGAGTTGTTGTCGTTCGGGTTGTTGTTTTTCGCAGGCCTGGGCGGGTTGAAGACCTTCAGGGCCCGGAGGGTGGCGGCGTCAGCAGCGGACAGGTGGCACTTGCCGCCGATGATGTTGGGCTGGCTCACGACCCCGGACGAGGTCAGCCAGGCGTCGAACGTGCCCTCCGACTGGCCGTGGACGTTGGGCCCGCAGTTGGACGAGTCGCCGTCCGGGTCCCCGCTGGGGCGGGAGGAGGAGGTCCAGGCCGACGTACTGGTCTGCGGGGGAGGGTTGTTGCCGCAGGTGAGGTAGGCCCGGGAGGTGGCCTCCTGCAGCTGCTGATCGAAGCTGTTCATCAGCTGCCTGCTGAGCACGGTGTAGGTGGCGAAGCCCAGCACCGCACAGGTCACGATGACCAGCGCGACCATGCTGACCACCAGGCGGGCGGTCAGGCTGCCGCGGATCAGCGGCCCCCACGGGCGGCCGATCCGGCGGGCCAGCGACGCGCCACCGGCCATCAGGTACCTGGCTTCAGCACGTACCCGACGCCGCGCACGGTGTGGATCAGCGGCGAGCGGCCGGCGTCGATCTTCTTACGCAGGTAGCTGATGTAGAGCTCGACCACGTGAGCCTGGCCACCGAAGTCGTAGTTCCAGACCCGGTCCAGGATCTGGGCCTTGGACAGCACCCGGCGCGGGTTGCGCATCAGGAACCGGAGCAGCTCGAACTCGGTCGCGGTCAGCTCGATCAGCTCACCGCTCCGGCGCACCTCGCGGGCGTCCTCGTCCATGGTCAGGTCGGCCACGGTCAGGGACCCCTCGGTCTGGGTCCGGGTCAGGTCGGCGCGGCGCAGCAGTCCCCGCAGCCGGGCCAGCACTTCCTCCAGGCTGAACGGCTTGGTCACGTAGTCGTCGCCGCCGGCCGTGATGCCGGCGATCCGGTCCTCCACCGCGTCCCGCGCGGTCAGGAACAGCACGCAGACCCCCGGGCTCTCGGCCCGCAGCCGCCGCAGCACCTCCAGCCCGTCGAAGTCCGGCAGCATGATGTCCAGGATCACCGCGTCGGGCTGGAACTCACGGGCGATGCTGACCGCGTCGCCGCCGGTACCGGCCGTGCGCGTGTCCCAGCCCTCGTAGCGCAGCACGCTGCCGAGCAGCTCAGCCAGGCTCGGCTCGTCGTCAACGACCAGCACGCGGATCGCGGTGCCGTCGGGCCGTCGCGCTCCCACGGGTGCCGTCATGGTGGCGGAACTCTGCGGTGTACTCATGGTCATCCCCTGTAGCTCTTAATACCCCAAGAATGTCTGGTTCCGCCCAGCGCAGCTTCAGCGGCAGATCTGAATTTCCTCTGAGCCTCGGCCGTGCTCGTCCGGCGGTGCCTGTCTGGCAGTGCTTGTCTGGTCAGGGGGCTACTCGGCGGGCCAGCCCGCCACGGTTTCGACTCGTCCGGAGTCGGTGACCAGCCGGGACGGCAGGTGCTGGGCGGCCAGCCAGCCGGGGGCGACCTCGCCGCGGATGATGGCCGCGGTGCTGGCCGCGTTGGCATCGGCGCAGGTGGCCGCGGTGACTGAGACCGTGCGCCAGACCGGCGCCGGGGGCAGGCCGGTGCGCGGGTCCAGGATGTGGTGCAGCAGGCTGCCGCCACGGCGCCAGCGGCGGGCCGTGGTGCTCGAGGTGGCCAGGCCGCCGCTGACAATGGCCACGGTGACCGCGGGCCCGCCGGGATCCTCGTCCGGGCGGCCGGTGATGTCCTGCACGCGGATGCGCCAGCCGCCCTCCGGAGCCGGGCCGGCCACCGAGATGTCGCCGCCCAGCCCGACCAGAACGCCGCACCGCACGGCCGCGCTGATCCGGTCCGCGGCCCGGTCCGCGGCCCAGGCCTTGGCGGTGGCGCCCAGGTCGAGCCGGACCCCGGGTGGCAAGGTCACGGTGCCCGCCGCCCGGTCCAGGCCGACCTGCCGCCAGCCGGGCACCGCCCGGACGACCAGGTTGATGGCGGGACCGTCCGGCGGGATCAAGGTGAAGTCGCGGTCGTAACCGGCGGCGGCGATGGCTTCCCCGACCGTCGGGTCCACGTCCCCGCCGGTCAGTTCGGCGGCCCGCAGCGCCACCGCGATGGCTTCGGCCAGCAGCGGGCTGACCGCGGTGGGCCGCCCGCCGGCCTGGTCCAGCTGAGCCAGCTCGGAGTCGGGCCGGAACCGGCTGCAGGCCGCGTCCAGATCGGCCAGGTCGGCGGTCAGCATGGCCCGGGCCGAGGCCAGGGCGGCGGGGTCGGTGACGGTCAGGTGAACCAGGCAGCCGAGCGCCGTCCAGCTCGCGGTCGCCGTCCCGGCGTCCGTGCGGACCATCGCTTCCTCCCCCTTGAGTCATGGACCTGCCTACGGTCTACCTAAGCCCGCCTTCCTGGTTAGTTCCTGAACGTCGGCTCTGAAAGATCTGGAATTTATCGAAGGTTGGTTGGCCGGGTGATCAGCCTTGCCCGAGCACCCGGCTGAGCTTGGACGCGGACGCCGACGGGTGCGCGCCCGCCGCTTTCAGCAGGTCACCGGCGGCGGCGAGCACATCGGGTTCGCCCGCCATCAGCTCGACTTCGATCTCGTGCCAGATCAGCGGCGCCGCGGCGGCGGGCAGGCGGTAGCCGGTGCAGTGGTCGTCGGCGACCTCGGCCCGGGCCTGCCCGCCCGGCGTGGTCAGCCGGCGGATGACCCGGGTGGTGTTCAGCTGCACGATCGGCCGCAGCGGCTGCCCGCCGGTGAACTCGGCCACCATGGCCTGCATCTCCTCGGGCACGGTGCCGGTGCCAGCGCTGAGGGGCAGGTGCCGCTCGCGCCGGGTGCCGGGCCGGACCGGGAGCTTGAGGTGCCAGGCGTCGTCCTCGCCGCCGGTCCGGCGGCGCAGCGTCACCTTGTTCGCGGCCAGCCGCAGGTCCTCAGTGTCGAAGTAGGTGGCGTTCAGGTGGAAGGTCTCGGGCTCGGTCACCGCGTAGCCGGGCAGCTTCCCGAGGTCGGGGAGTTCGAAATCGGGCCCCGCGTCGTACTTCTGCTCGATCTCCAGCTGATCTGTGGCCGCGTCCATGGGCCCCAAGGTTACGAGAGGTCGAGCGGGTACACCACGAACGCGGTGTGCGGGCGAGTCAGGATCGACTCGCCCGGGCCCGCGGCCAGCTCGTCACCGGTCCGGCCCGGGTAGGCGCGGACGCCGAAGTTCCTGGTCCCCGGCCGCCCGGCCGCATCCCAGGCCTCCAGCAGCGCGGCCAGGCTCGCGGCCAGCTTCGCCCCGTCCGGGCCGTAGCCGAGCACGCTGAGCTCGAACGGCGGGGTGCCCCGCAGACCTCGCCGGCCGGGCCGTTCGGGGCCGTCGTCCGGCTCCGGCGGGTAGTTCTCGGGCCGGGCCAGCACGGCGAAGCTGCCCGCCTGGTCGAAGACCCCGGCCGTGACGTGCTGGCCGTGCAGGCTGGTGGGAGCGCGGAGCAACGCGGTGGCCCCGGCCTCACCGGAGTCACTGAGCACGCCCAGGCGCGGTTCGTGCAGGGCCAGCCAGAGCCCCAGCCCGTCGAACAGCTGAGCCGGGCCCGCCAGGACCCGGGTGGGCTGCTCGGCGGCGGGGCCGCCGGGAGCTTCCAGGTTCCCGGCCAGGGTGGCCAGGTCCACCGCCCGGGAGTCGGGCAGGGTCAGGGACAGCTCGTGGTGCCCGCCGATGACCTGGGTCCGTTCCGGCCCGGCCAGGCTGCCGCGCATGCGCATGAACCCGCACGGCACCACCGACCGGCTCAGCCACACCCCAGAAGCCCCGCCGGTCCCAAGTGCCCCATCAGTCGCAGGAGCCCGTTCGAAGGCGATGGAGCGCTGAGACCCGCGCAGGTCGAGCGGGACCACGATCCGCCCGCCCGGGCCCAGCTGGTCCAGCCAGGCCGGGGCCAGGTCGCTGACCCCGACGGTGGCGATCACCCGGTCGTAGGGTGCGCCGTCCGGATAGCCCTCGGCGCCATCGCCGGCCACCACCGTGACCTCCGGGTAGCCCGCGGCCGCCAGATGGGCCGCGGCCTTGCGGGCCACGTCCTGGTCCAGGTCAACGGTGATCACGGACCCGGACGGCCCCACCAGGTACTTCATCAGCGCCGCGTTGTAGCCGGTGCCGGCCCCGATCTCCAGCACCCGCTGGCCGGGCTCCAGCCCGAGCTGGTCCAGCATGATGGCCATGATCGTGGGCTGGGAGGACGAACTGGTCGGCTGGCCGTCCGGGGCGCGCCGGGTCACGATGGCGTCATCGCGGTAAGCCGCCTCGGGCGGTATCCCGGGCAGGAACAGGTGCCGCGGCACCACCCGCAGGGCCTCGGTCACCGGGGCGCTCACCGTCTGGTGGGCCGCCGTCACCTCGGCGACCATGCGATCCCGCATCCGGGCCAGTTCGGTGCTCATCACGGCGAGCCCATCATGCCCCGCGGGTTATGACAAACGGGGCACCTTGCCCCGGGCGCGGGCCAGGGTTCGGGCCAGCATTCGGGCCAGCGCCGGCCGCAGTGGCGGGTGGACGCGCACCGCGGCCGCGACCAGCACCCCCAGAGCCAGCACGCCCGCGAACACGTAGGCGTCACCGGCCAGCGTCTGGACCAGGTTCCAGTGGTATTCGCGGTAGGCCGGGTCGTCGCCGTAGGCGAAGTAGTGGGTGGGGCTGTACCAGACCCAGCCCGCCGGGATCAGCGCCGCCTTGCGTGACCAGAACTGCGGGAAGGCGGCGAACACCGCGAACAGTGCCGCCAGCCCCGGCCACCAGGCCGAGCGGGCCCGGCCCCGGGCCCGGGCCGCCCGGTGCCCCAGGTAGGCCAGGCCCGGGGCCACCCACACCCAGTGGTGGTCCCAGGACAGCGGGGACACCAGGAGGCCGGTCAGCGCGCAGGCCAGCATGCCTGGCACCGGATGGCCCGCCCGGTACAGAACCGCCGCCGTGACCAGGCCGGCCACCGCCACCGTGAGGGCCACGGCCAGCCAGGCGCCGCCCGCGCCGTTCACGCTGCCGATGAACCGGGTCATCATGCCGCGCAGCGACTGGTTGCCGCGGGTGCCCATGAACGTGATCCGGTTGGCGTTCAGGAACAGGCCGTCCCACCAGTACTGGGCCGAGGCGCCGGGCAGCGCCGCGTAGCCGATCCCGATGGTGGCGGCGAACGTGCCCACGGCCACCGCCGCCTGCCGGAACCGCCCGGTCAGCAGCAGGTAGGGGATGAAGATGAGCGGGACCAGCTTGATGCCCGCGGCCAGGCCGATGCCGACGCCGTTCCACCATCGGGGCCGGGTCCGGGTCAGGTCCATGACCACCAGCAGCATCAGCAGCAGGTTGATCTGGCCCAGGGCCAGGTTCTGCTGGATCGGCTCGGTGACCAGGGCGGCCGCCGCCACCAGCAAGGTGGCACCGGCCCGGGCCCGGCGGCTGGAATAGCCCAGGGCGCCGAACGTCAGCCACACCGACAGCAGCAGAGCGGCCAGGCTGATGATCGTCATGACCCAGCGCAGGGCCAGCCACGACAGCAGCGAGCCGCCCGCGAAAATGATCGCCGCGATGGGTGCGTAAGTGAACGAAACCCGGTATTTGCCGTGCCACGAATACAAGCCGACTGAATGGTCATAATTACCCGGCGGTGACGCGTGCCGGGTTATCAGCCCGCCTGCCCGGTACACAACGAGATCGCGCATTTGGCCCAGGGCGGATAGATGGTTGGCCAGGTCGGCGATATAGACCGCGAGGACACCGGCGAAAATCGCGATGCCCACCATCAGCAGCCAGGTCCGGCGGCGTCCCGGGCGAGCCTGGATGGGGGAGGCGGCGGTCTGCGGGGCCCGCACCGGGGCCACGGCCTGTTGAGCCTCTGCCACCGAAGTCCCTTCGTCTGCCCGGCGCGCAGAGCGCGCTCGCATTCCGCCGTTTACCTGGCGATGAATTCAGGCCTGACGCCGATAATAACGGCTGAGCAAGTAACGAAGTTCCCCGCTTGCGAACTTCAGAAAAGGGATATATCCGTAATGGCTTCCAAAGCCAAGCATAAAAGTGGCCGACGGCGGTGCCGTCGGCCACTTTTAGCTACGAAATTGTGAGCGAGATCTAAGCGCTGTCGGAATCCCGGGACGTGGGCGAACCGGCGACGTGGGTCTCCTCGACCTCGGTGTTGGGCGGGGTGAGGGTCTCCGGGGCCGTCCGGGGCTCAGTGGTGTCGGTCACCCTCGGCGTGTCGGTGCGGGTGTCGTCCAGGCCATGGCTGTCGTCGAGACGGCTGTCGGTCGCGCCGGCGCGCGCGCCGATCGGCTCGCGGACCGGCACGGTGTCGTCGGCGGGCAGCTGCTCGGCCGGGGGCGCGTCAACCGGCGCCTCGGCGGCCAGCCGTTCCCGGTGACCGATCACGGTGAAGCGGCCCAGGGCGACCGCGGCCAGGAACACGATGACCACTCCCAGGCCGGTGAAGAAGCCGATCTGCTCGGTGACGCGGTGCAGGTTGTCGCCGACCGGGTGGCCGGCGTTGCCGCCGATCGTCCACAGCGTGCTGAGCAGGCCGCCGAGGGCGAACCAGGCGCCGCTCAGCGCGGCCAGCCAGGCGCCGAAGATCGCGGCCGGCCGGCTGGCCGACCCGCCGACGATCAGGCCACCAAGGACAGCGGCCGCGGCGGGCAGGATCTCCAGCCACAGGCGGCCGGTCGTGTAGGTCCACGCCTTGTCCGGCGTGTAGGCGTAGTGGAAGTACGGGCCGACGAAGGCGATGAGGCCGCCCCAGATACCGAGCAGCACCAGCAGCGCCCCAGTGAGGGCGCCGCGGCTCCGCGGAACGCGCAGCATCCCTGCCATAACGATCACTCCTCCTGCGAGGGGGAAGGGGGTGGTGAAGTTGTGTCAACGCGATACCCCCCAGATTGCTATGTATGCCGGGCTTCCCGGTCTCGGTCACGTCACGGAAGCGGGCCGTGGGCACTGCCGTAGGTAACAACCGGGCGCACGGGTAGGGTCACCTCCGTGGACACCCGGCGCCTGGTGCCGCGCACCGACGTGCTGCTGGCCGACCCGAGGCTGGCCGACGCCGAACGCCGGCTCGGCCGCGCGCTGGTCAAAGCGGCCGTGACCCGGGCCCAGGATCAGGTGCGCCGGGGTGAGGTGCCCCCGGATCAGGCTCTGGACGCGGCCCTGGCCGGCCTGCCGGTCCGGGCCGCCACCTTGACCCCGGTGATCAACGCGACCGGGATTGTGGTTCACACCAACCTGGGCCGGGCTCCGCTGTCGGCGGCCGCGACCGACGCCCTGGTGGCCGCCGCGGGCTACACCGACGTGGAGTACGACCTGGCGGCCGGGACCCGTGGGCGGCGGGGCCGGGGCGCGCTGGCCGCGCTGGCCGCGGCGGTGCCCGCCGCCGGGCGGGCGCACGTGGTCAACAACAACGCCGCCGCCCTGGTGCTGGCCGCCACCGCGCTGGCCGCCGGGCGGGAGATCGTGATCAGCCGCGGTGAGCTGGTGGAGATCGGGGACGGGTTCCGGCTCCCGGACCTGCTGGCGTCCACCGGCGCCCGGCTCCGTGAGGTCGGCACCACCAATCGGACCACGGTGGCCGACTACACCGCGGCCATCGGCCCGGACACCGGATTCGTGCTCAAGGTCCACCCGTCGAACTTCCGGATCGAGGGCTTCACCGCCCAGGCCAGCGTGGCCGACCTGGCCACGGCCCTGGCCGGTCAGGACGGCCCGGGAGCCGCGCCGGTCCCGCTGGTGGCCGACATCGGGTCCGGGCTGCTGGCCCCGCACCCGGCCCTGCCCGGCGAACCCGATGCCCAGACCACCCTGCGGGATGGCGCCGACCTGGTCACCGCGAGCGGCGACAAGCTGCTGGGTGGCCCCCAGGCCGGGCTGCTGCTGGGCCGGGAGCCGGTCGTGACCCAGCTGGCCCGGCACCCGCTGGCCCGGGCCTTGCGAGTCGACAAATTGACCCTGGCCGCGCTGGAAGCCACCCTCACCGGGCCGCCGGCCCCCGTCGTGCAGTCGCTGGCCGCCGATCCCGCTGAGCTCGTGACCCGGGTCGAAGGCCTGGTCGCCGGGCTGTCCCGCGCCGGGATCGACGCCCGCGCCGCTCGCACCGAGGGCGCGGTCGGTGGCGGCGGGGCTCCCGGCGTGCCGCTACCCAGCGCCGCGGTGAGCGTGCCCGCGGCCCTGACCGGCCCGTTGCGCACCGGCCCCGCGGTCCAGGCCGGGCAGGTTCCGGCGGTCGTCGGCCGGGTCGAGGGCGGCCGCCTGCTGCTCGACCTGCTCGCCGTGCCCCCAGCCGACGACGGCACCATCACCCGGGCGATCCTGGCGGCCGCTGGGTGACCGTCACCCAGGTCATCGCCACCGCCGGCCACGTTGACCACGGCAAGTCCACCCTGGTCCGCGCGCTCACCGGCATGGAACCGGACCGGTGGGAGGAAGAGCGCCGCCGCGGCCTCACCATCGACCTGGGGTTCGCCTGGCTGGACGGAACCGGACGGCCCGGACGGGACCGGCATCGCGTTCGTGGACGTGCCCGGGCACGAGCGGTTCGTGCCCAACATGCTGGCCGGGCTGGGCCCGGTGCCCGCGGTGCTGATGGTGGTGGCCGCCGACGGCGGCTGGATGCCCCAGTCCGCCGAGCACCTGGCCGCTATCAACGCGCTCGGTATCTCCCACGGGCTCCTCGCCGTCACCCGCGCCGACCTGGCCGACCCCGGGCCCGTGCTGCGCCGGGCCCGGTCCGAACTGGCCGCCACCAGCCTGGGCCAGGTCGAGGCGGTCGCGGTCAGCGCGGTGACCGGCGCCGGCCTGCCCGAACTCCGCCAGGCCCTGGCCCGCCTGGCCCAGGCCCTCCCGGTTCCCGACCCGGCCGCGCCGGTCCGGCTCTGGGCCGACCGGGCCTTCAGCATCCGGGGCAGCGGCACGGTGGTGACCGGCACCCTGCCCGCCGGGACCGTGCGCACCGGCGGCGAACTGCTCCTGACCCCGTCCCTGCGCCCGGTGCGGGTCCGTGCCATCGAGTCCCGCCAGCGCTCCGCCGACCACGTACACGGCGTGGCCCGGGTCGCGCTGAACCTGCGTGGCCTGCCCCGCGAGGTCCCCGCCCGCGGCATGGCCCTGGTCGGCCCGGACCAGTGGACGCTGACCACCACCGTTGACGTCCGCTGCGACCTTCCGGTCCCCGCCTCCGAGCCCCGGCTGCCTCGGACCCTGACCGTACACATCGGCTCGGCCCGAACCCCCGCCCACGTCCGCCTCCTTCAGTCCCACCAGCCCCAAAAGCACCTCCGCCCCAGGAGTCACACCCGCCACGGTGCTGGCCCGGCTCACCTTGCGTGACCCGCTGCCGCTGCACGTGGGGGACCGGTTGCTCCTGCGCGACCCGGGCGCGGCCGGCCTGTTCATCCTGGGCGCGACCGTGCTGGACGTGATCCCGCCCCCGCTGACCCGGCGCGGGGCCGCCGCAGCCGCCGCCACCGAATTGGGCTCCTGGCCCGCCACCCCCGGGGTTGCTCACCTGCTGCGCCGCCACCGGCTGCTACGCCAGCCAGTCCTGGCCGCCATGGGCCTCACCGGCGGCCCGAACCCAGTGGCGGGGGACTGGCTGGCCGACCCGGCCTTCTGGGCCGCGGCCCGGGAGGAACTGGTCAAGCTGGTCGCCGACCACGCCACCAAGAACCCGCTGGCCGTCGGCCTGCCCGTGGAGGCGGGCCGCGCCGCGCTCCACCTGCCCACCCGGGCGCTGGTCGAAGCCCTGGCCCGCCCGGCCGCCGGGCCGCCCCCGGCCGTGACCCTTCATGACGGCTACCTGACCGTGGCCCAGGCCCCGAACCCGTCCGGCCCGCCGGGTCCGGTCCGGCCCGCCCCCGTGCCGGAGCGGCTGCTGACCGCGGTCCGCGCCGTCCGGTCGGACCTGGCCGGCGGCCCGTTCCGGGCCCCGGAGGCGGCCCGGCTCCGGGAACTGGGCCTGGACACCAAGTCGATCGCGGCCGCGGCCCGGGCCGGCCTGCTGCTGCGGGTCAGCGACCAGATCGTGCTGGCGCCCGGGGCCGACACCGAAGCCGCCCAAGCCCTGGCCCAGCTGCCGCAGCCGTTCACCACTGCCCAGGCTCGTCAGGTCCTCGGCACCACCCGGCGGGTGGCCATCCCGCTGCTGGAGTTCCTGGACCGGGCCCGGATCACCGAACGGCTGCCCGACGACCGCCGCCGCCTGCGCTGACCAACCCGGCCAGCAGGTCCGCGGCCCCCGCCTTACTCGTTCCTCGCTTCGGCGGGGCCTGCGGATCGGCTGGGCGCAGGGTGGCCCTGAGAATCGGGGATCGGTGCGATGGCGAGGCGCTGGCCGTTGCGAGCGGCGGCGGCCCTGGCCAGTTGCTGGTGGAGATGACGCCGAGCGCGAGCGCGACGAGTCCGCAGCCGCCGAGGACGGCCCAGGCGGCGTGGCTTGAGCTGATGAAGCCGGCGCCGGTGCTGGCCACGATCGAGCCGGTGACGGCGACGCCGATGGAGGTGCCGAACTGGCGGGCGCTGGCGGCCAGCGCGCCGGCGAGACCGACCTGGTCGGGCGGCAGCCCGGAGACGGCGGTGCTGGTGACCGGCGGGGAGATCATGCCCGCGCCGAGGCCGAAGCGGAATACCGGCAGCCGATTCTTGACGCGGCACTCGCCGGACTAGATAGGCGCGGCCCCCGGTAAAAGCGCATGTCGCAATTCCCGTTATGTGTGCGATTTTCTGAGAGGGCGGTTACGGAAAACAAAGTACGAATATGATTTGCCCCCTTCCCGCTACATTCGATAATATGTTCGCATCAGTCGGCCGACGAGTGCGGGAGGCGGTGAACAATGGCTGAGCTGATATCCGGGGACGACTGGCGACCGGGGTCCGCCGTCGATCAGCGCGCTTCAATTCACGGAGTACCTCGGCTTCGATCCAGCCAATTTTGGTTCGTCCTGCCCACCGGAATACGCCGGCCTTTCCATCCGCGAACTGGTAGCCCAAGTGGACGCCGAGCGGCACCAGCGTGCCGCGGCGACGGCTGGCGAGCACCTCGACGCGGGGTTCCAGCCTCGAACGCCGGTGACCTCATCCCGCGCAGGCTCCGGTTTCGAGTCCGGAGGCGCGCTGGACACGTCCGCGCCAAGCGGATCCCTGGCCGGGCTCACCGACGCCGTCACCCGTGACGGCCGCCTGGCCGACCTGGACGACGACGAGCTCATCGGCGCCCTCCGGGCCTGGCACAGGCTGCAATCGTGGTGCACCTCAGGTCTGCTGGCTGTCATGGCCGAACTGGCTCGCCGTCGGCCCGAGGAACGGACCGCGCCCGCTCCAGCCGGTAGCTTTCCCGCCCGGCTGAGTGAGTTCATCGCCGACGAGATCGCGGCCGCCCTGAACCTGAGCGTCCGAACCGCCGGCGCCTACCTGGACCAAGCGCTGGACCAGGAAATCCGGCTGCCCGGCACGGACCGCGCCCTGCACCAGGGCCTCATTGACCAGCCCAAAGCCCGGCTGATCGCCGAGGCCACGCGGATTCTCAGCCACGACGACGCCCGCGCGGTCGAGTCGCGGATTCTGCCCGCGGCCGGACGGCAGACCCTGGGCCAGCTGCGAGCCGCGCTGGCCCGTGCGGTCCTCGTGGTCGACCCCCAGGCCGCCGCCCGGCGCCGGGAAGAGGCACAAAAGGACCCGCGCGTGCGGCGATGGCAAGAGGATGCTGGCACCGCCGCCCTGGCCGGCTACGGTCTGCCGCCGGCCGACGTGCTGGCCGCCGACCAGCGCCTCGACCACCGTGCCCGGCTCCTACGCGACGCAGGCCTGACCGGTTCGCTGGAGGAACTGCGCGCCCGCGCCTACCTCGACGCCCTCCTCGGCCATGACTCCACCCGCGGGTCCGTCCTGCGCTCCCGGCATCGAGCCCGGGCCCATGACCCGTCGCCCCCGGCCGGGCTGGCCGCGCGGGTCACGCTGACTGTCCCGCTGCTCACCCAGCTCGGGCTGGCGGCTGAACCGGGCCATGTGGCCGGTTTCGGGCCGGCGGACCCGGCCCTGGCCCGCGAGCTGGGCGCCATGGCGGCGGCCCACCCGCGGAGTCGTTTCTGCGTCACCGTAACCGGCGCCGACGGGCAGGCCATGGGGCATGGATGCCTGCCCGGCCGCCCGCCGGATCTGAACCGGCCCGGCTCTCCCGGGTTCACAGTGATGATCAGATCTCTGGCCGGGGGTGACTGCGACCACCGGCACCAGGAATCCGGCTACCAGCCCAGCCGCAAGCTCCAGCACCTGATCTGGGCCCGCACTCCGACCTGTACCGCTCCCGGCTGCCGGCGATCGGCCGCCCGCTGCGACCTCGACCACACGACCCCCTACGACCAGGGTGGCCGGACCTGTGAGTGCAACCTGGCTCCGTTGTGCCGGCATCATCACCGGTGTAAACAGTCCCGGGGCTGGCAGCTCGAGCAGGTCAGGCCCGGAGTGATGCGCTGGACCACCCCGGCCGGGCGCCGCTATGTCACCGCGCCCGGCAGGGGTTGATGCCCCGCTTTACACGGCCAGCCAGGCCGCGGTGTCCGGGGGGAGCTTGCCGTCCTCGATCGGGCCGCTGGCCAGCAGCACCTTGCTGTGCGGCGGCAGCGTCACCTCGGCCGGGCCGGTGTTGGCCGTGAACACGAATCCGGGTTCGCGGCTGAAGGACAGCGTGCCGTCCGGGCCGTCCAGCCACTGCATGCCGTGACCGTCCTGGCCATCGCTCTCCCCGAAGCCCAGCGCCGGGTGGGTCCGCCGCAACTGCAGCGCCTGCCGGTACAGGGTCAGGAATGAGTCCGGGTCACCGATCTGCTCGGCCACGCTATAGTGCCCCCAGTAACTGGGCTGGGGCAGCCACGGCGCCGTCGCCTCGCGCTGGCCCGGGTCGGGGGAGAAGCCGAACGAATGCCCGGTTGCCGTCCACGGCAGCGGTACCCGGCAGCCGTCCCGCCCCGGGTCCGTACCCTTGGACCGGAGAAACGCCGGGTCCTGGCGGGCGTCGTCGGGCAGCTCGACCACTTCCGGCAGGCCCAATTCCTCGCCCTGGTAGAGGTAGGCCGAGCCGGGCAGGGCCAGCATCAGCAGCGCGGCCGCCCGGGCCCGGGCCGCCCCGGTCCGCAGCTCCGGGTCGCCGACCTGCGGTAGCTTGCCCGCGCGCCGGGGCCCACCGCCCTGGTTGACTGCGTACCGGGTCACCGGCCGGGTCACGTCGTGGTTGCTGATCACCCACGGGGCACGGTCCCCGCCCGCCATGGCGTTGATCGCGTCGATCGAATCCCGCAGTTCGGCCGCGTCCCAGCGGGACAGGATCAGCTGGAAGTTGAACACCTGCGGCAGCCCGCTGCCCGCCAGGTAGGGAGCGAGCGTGGCCGGGGTCTCGTACCAGACCTCACCCACCGCGGTGCGCGGGCCCGGGAACTCACCGGGCTCGTAGGAGTCGAGAATGATCCGCCACAGCCGGTACAGCTCTTGCAGCTCGGCGCGGTGGTAGTAGGCCGACGGGCGGTTGTCCACGGGGCCCGCCTCGTCCAGGTCGGCCAGGTCCGGGGCCTTGAACAGGCCGTGGGCCACGTCGATCCGCAGCCCGGCCGTGCGGCGGCCCAGCCAGAACCGGATGATCTCCTCGAAGTAGCTGGTCACCGCGGGGTTACGCCAGTTCCAGTCGGGCTGGCCGGAGTCGAACAGGTGCAGGTACCACTGGCCCGGCCGGCCGTCCGGCTCGGTGACCCGGGTCCAGGCCGAGCCGTGGAAGTTCGACTGCCAGTTGTTGGGCGGCGCGTTCCCGTCCGGCCCGCGCCCGTCCCGGAACAGGAACATCTCCCGTTCCGGGCTGCCCGGCGCCGCGGCCAGCGCCGCCTGGAAGTACGGATGCTCGGAGGAACAGTGGTTCGGCACCAGATCGACGATGACCCGCAACCCCAGCTCGGCGGCTTCGGCCACCAGCTCGTCGAACCCGGCCAGCGTGCCGATGCGCGGATCCACGTCCCGGTAGTCGGCCACGTCGTAGCCGCCGTCGGCCAGCGGTGACGGATAGAACGGCGTCATCCAGATTGCGTCCACGCCGAGGTCGGCCAGGTAGGGCAGGCGCGTGCGCAGGCCTTCCAGATCCCCGATACCGTCGCCGTTGGCATCCGCAAAGCTGCGCGGATACACCTCGTAGACCACGGCTTCCTGCCACCACGGACGAATACTGGTCACGCGGACATCCCCTCTTCGGCGTCGTCGGCACCCATTCTCCCCAGTAAAGTCGGCGGCGGAGGCGTCTGGGTGCCTGGTGGCCCTCCCAGTCTTCAAAACTGGCGGGCGGCGCTCCGCGCCGTCGGCGGGTTCGATTCCCGTCCGCCTCCGCCACTCCTGTCATGAGCGGCGGCTGATGTCCACGCCCGACGTGATCGTGGGCAGCGTCCAGGCCGTGACTGAGACCGGGTCCCTGGTCATCGCGTCGGCCAGCGGCAGCAACCTGCCGGATTTGCCGGCGGGGCCCGCCGCGCGATCTGGGTCGTCGGCGCGCAGAAGGTGGTGCCCGATCTGGACGCGGCGCTGCGCCGGGTGGAAGACCACTGCCTGCCACTGGAGAACATCCGCGCCCGGGAGATCTACGGGCAGCCCAGTGCCGTCAACCGCGTGCTGATTCTTAACGCCGAGCACGAGCCGGGCCGCAGTACCGTCCTGCTGCTCCGGCAAGCCATCGGGTTCTGAGCGACCGGAAACGGCCTGGCTGCGGGCGGGAAGCCCACGGCCAGGCCGTCGCGGTGACCGTGATTCAGGCGTGCCGGGCGCTCGGCGCTCGCCGGTGCCGGACGATGAGCGGGGCCCCGATCACGATGACGGTGAACCCGGCGGGCGGGGCGCCCCCTGGGCCGATGTTCAGGTACATGCGGATGCCGACCCGGCTGACCAGGTTCACGTTGCCGGTGCCCTTGCTGTCCTGCTCGGCACAGCTCACGCCCTCCTGGTTGCCCGGCGAGGCGTCCTTGGGCACGTCCACGGTGGCGGTGACGGTGGCCGATGCGTGCGGGGCCAAAGTAAGAGCGCGCTTGCTCAGGTGCACCCAGGTGGTCATGTCGTTCTGGGTGTGCCCGGCCGCGAACTTGAACGTGCCCCCCGACGCCGAGGCCGCGGCCGGGTACAGGCTGACGCGACCGGGTTGCTGCCCAGGTTGCTGACCTGAAAGTCCCGGTGAATGTCAGCGCCCGAATTCAGGTGGTCGATGATGTAGGTGTTGGCCCGCGGGTCGCCTGCCTCGCTGGCCGGGGCTTGCAGCAGCTTGATGCCGAACTGATTCTGCGGCGTGGTGGCGGCCTGGCCGATCCCCGCGCCAGCCAGCAGGCCGGCCGCGACGTTCGAGGGCAGGGTCACGGTGACGGCGGGATTCCAGCTGGCGCTGGTGCTGCCGGACTCGAGGCTGGCGGTGAACGCGGTCTTGCCGGAGCCCAGTGGGCGGACCTGCCGCTGGTGGCGGTGGCCAGGCCCGGGCTGTAGCTGACGTTGGCCGCCGGGATGTCCTGGTTGCCGGTGCCGGTCCCGGTGATGAAGTCGGACGAGGTAACCGTGGCGGTCCAGCCGCGCAGGGTGCCGGACCGGGTATCGGACACGGTCACCGTGCCGAGCGAGCCACCCACCGAGGTTGCGCCGATCGACGCCGCACCGAAGCTGATCGCGTCCGGCGTGGTGATGGACAGCGATCCGGTGGCCACGGTGAACGTGACGGTGGTCGGGCCCGTGCTGGCGCCGGCCGCCGAGGCCGCCGTCGCGGTCACGGCCGCGGGCGCCAGCGCGAACGCCAGCAGGACGGACAATGGTCTGCGCAACATTTCCCCCGAAGGTCGCGCGGGTGACACGGGCAAGCGATGGCCTGGGGCGCGGCACCATCCCCCGATGACGCCGCGCCCCAGTCCGCGTCAGGCGACCGAGTGGGTGATGGTGCCGGTGTAGGTGCCGGCCACCACGGATGACGGCAGGGTCACCTTGATGATCGGGTTCCAGCTCACCGACGTGGCGCCGACCCCGAGGGTTGCGACGTAGGCAGGCTGCGGGGTGGAGATGTTGCCCAGCGGGGTGAGCACACCCTACGCATGGTGGGCAAGCCCGTGATGACAACGAAAGACCAGCAAGGTCAGGACTTTTTCGATCCCGGCTCCGGTTGTCACCGCACGTACGCTGGGTAGCCAATAGCCTGCCCAACCCATCCGAAGACCACGTGAACGTAGGCTCGAATTGATGCTGTCCGATGCGTATGGCCGGGTTGCGACTGATTTGCGGGTGTCGCTGACTGATCGGTGCAATCTGCGGTGTGACTATTGCATGCCTGCGGAGGGGCTGGACTGGCTGCCGAAGCCGGAGTTGCTGACTGATGATGAGGTGGTGCGTCTGGTCCGGATCGGGGTGGAGCGGCTGGGGATCGGGGAGGTGCGGTTCACCGGGGGTGAGCCGCTGCTGCGGCGGGGCCTGGCCGGCATTGTGGCCCGGTCGGCGGCGCTGGGCCCGCGGCCGGAGATCTCGCTGACCACGAACGGGATCGGCCTGGCCCGGCTGGCCGCGGCCGTTGCGCGAGGCGGGGCTGGACCGGGTGAACGTGTCGCTGGACACGCTGCGGCCCGGCACGTTCAAGGAGCTGGCGCGGCGGGACCGGCTGGGTGATGTGCTGGCGGGGATCGCGGCCGCGGCGGCGGCGGGGCTGACCCGGTGAAGGTCAACACGGTGCTGATGCGGGGGGTCAACGACTGCGAGGGGCGGGACCTGCTGCGGTTCTGCCTGGAGCGCGGGTATGAGCTGCGGTTCATTGAGCAGATGCCGCTGGATGCCCAGCACGGCTGGCGGCGGTCGGACATGGTGACCGCCGAGGAGATTATCGAGGGCCTGGAACCGGAGTTCTCGCTCACCGCGCGGGGTGCGGGTGAGCGGGGGTCCGCGCCGGCCGAGACGTTCCTGGTCAATGGCGGGCCGGGGCGGGTCGGGGTGATCGGGTCGGTGACCCGCCCGTTCTGCGGGGCCTGTGACCGGGTCCGGCTGACCGCTGACGGGCAGATCCGCAACTGCCTGTTCGCCCGCGACGAGTCGCGACCTGCGCGGGCCCTGCTGCGCGGCGGGGCCAGCGACGAGCAGATCGCCGCCCAGTGGACCCGCGCCGTGGCGGCCAAACTCCCCGGCCACGGCATCAACGACCCCACCTTCCTGCAGCCCGACCGCCCCATGTCCGCCATCGGCGGCTAAGCCTGTGCTCGACGCGGTCATCCTGGCCGGCGGCCGGGCCACGCGGCTGGGCGGCGCCGACAAGCCGGGCCTGAAGGTCGGCGACCAGACCATGCTGGCCACCGTGGTCATGGCCTGCCAGGACGCGGGGGCGGACCGGATCGTCGTGGTCGGCCCGGGACACGAGCAGCTTCCGGCGCGCTTCGTCCGGGAAGAACCGGCCGGTGCGGGCCCGTTCGCCGCCCTCCGCTGTGGGCTGGCCGAACTGCTCGGCTCCGGCGACCCGGGCACCACGGGCCTGGTGGCGGTGCTGGCCGCGGATCTGCCGTTCCTGCGCGCCGCTCACCTGCACACGCTGCTCGCCGCGGCCGAGGGCCGGAACGGGGCCGTGCTGATCGACGATGAGGGCCACCCGCAGTGGCTGACCGGCTGCTGGCACCCGGCCCCGCTGGCCCGGGCCGCCGCCGGGTACGACGGCCTTTCCCTGCGGGGGCTGATGGCCCCGCTGAACCCGGCGCCGGTGCTGATCGATCCGGGACCGGAGGAGCCGCCGCCCTGGCTGGACTGCGACACCGACGCTGACCTGCGCCGGGCCCGGGCCTGGCCCGCCGCGGATCAGCGCTGACCGGCGACGACCACGTTCTCCAGCGGCGCACCGGACGCGAACCGGCGGATCTGCTCGGCCACGAACTTCTTGGCGGCCGGGTAGAAGGCGGTGGCGCCGCCCGCCACATGCGGGGAAATGAGCACGCCGGGGCTGGACCACAGCGGATGATCGGCGGGCAGCGGCTCGGGGTCGGTGACGTCCAGGGCCGCGCGCAGGCGGCCGGCCGACGTCTCGGCCAGCAGCGCGTCCGTGTCCAGCACCGGGCCCCGGCCGACGTTGACCACCAGGGCCCCCTCCGGCAGCAGGGCCAGCCGCCGGGCATCGAGCAACCCCCGGGTCTGCTCGGTCAGCGGCGTGACCAGGACCACCGCGTCCGCCGCGGGCAGCAGGCCGTCCAGTTCTTCCACCGCGTGTACGTCCTCGGCGGGCCGGGGTGACCGGGCGACCCGGGTCACCTCGGCCTCGCACGCGGTCAGCCGGCGGTCCAGCGCCGCGCCGATCGAGCCGTAGCCGACGATGAGGACCCGGCTGCCCGCCAGCGACCGGGTGTGCGCGTGCTCCCAGCGGCCTGCCTCCTGGTTGCGCACCCAGCGCGGCAATTCCCGCTCGGCCGCCAGCAGCAGGGCCAGCGCCATTTCGGCGGTGCTGGAGTCGTGCAGACCGCGCGCGTTGCACAAGGTGGTGCCGGGCGGCACCCGGTCGACCAGATGCTCGTAGCCGGCCGTGAGGGCCTGGACCACCCGCAGGTTGGGCATCCGGCCCAGCGGCTCCATGCCGTGCGGCTGGTCGTAGGGCACGGTGAAGAAGACCACGTCCTTCAGGTCCTCCGGGCCGGGCTGGTCGCCGCTGAACACCTCGATGCGCAGCCCGGCGCCGGTCACGTCGCCCGCCAGGCTGATGATCTCCGGCCACGGCACCAGCACCCTGTCGCCCACAGTCCCTGCTTTCCTCGAGATCACGTTTGACCGGGCCATCCTCTCAGGTCACCGGTGCTCGCCTTGCCGCTGGCCGGGGCGACCGGTGAGCCCAGTCGGCACCGGACGCTGAATCCGGCCTCGAATTCGTGGGCAAGCGGAACCGCTGACCGGTTTATGACAACCGGATGAATTTCATGATCGGGAGATTCCGCCCACGTTATGCTGCGCGAGGCCCCAGGGGAGTGGGGCCTTTCCCGGACAGCTAACGAAGCGGGGGATCTCCCATGTCCAATCAGTACGGGGAGTCACCTCCCAGCGGCGAGCAGTCCTGGGGCCAGGGTGGCTGGCCGCGGTCCGGCGCCCAGCAGCCCGGCAACACCCCGTCCGGGCCTCCGCAGGGCACCTACGGCCAGTCCGGCCCCGGCCAGCCGGGACCGAACCAGCCCGGCCCCGGCAACTACGGCGGCCAGCAGCCGGGCTACGGGCAGCAGAACTACGGCGGGCCGCAAAACTACGGGCCGCCCGGCCAGCAGCCGGGCCAGGGCCAGACCAGCAGCTACGGCCAGCCCACCCCGCCGCCCGGCTACGACCAGCCCGGTAGCTACGGTACGGGCGGCTACGGCCAGCAGCCGGGCTACGGCCAGCAGACTTACGGCGGCCAGCAGAACTACGGCCAGCCCAGCCAGCCCTACGGCCAGCCGCCCGCCGGCTACCAGACCGGTCCGGTCATGCCCGGTGGTTACGGCTACGGCCCGCCGCCGTACGCGAGCTGGATCACCCGGGTCGGCGCCTACCTGGTCGACGCGCTGCCCGCCTGGGTCCTGATCGGCATCGGCGGTGCCCTGCTCGGCCACGGCGGCGCGGGCGCGGCCATCGGGTTCATCTTCTACCTGGCCTCGCTGGGCTGGGTCGGCTACAACCGCTGGTACCGGGCGGGCACCACCGGCCAGAGCCTGGGCAAGTCGGCCACCAACGTCCGGCTGATCAACGAGCAGACTGGCCGGCCAATCGGCGGCGGCATGGCCTTCGTGCGGGACCTGTGTCACTTTGTCGACGCGATCATCTGCTACGTGGGCTTTCTGTTCCCGCTGTGGGACGCCAAACGGCAGACGCTGGCCGACAAGATCGTCAGCACGGTCGTGGTCAAGAACGACGCGGTGCCCGCGCCGGGACCGCAGGGCTACCAGCCGCCGGGTAACGGCTGGCAGTAGCGGTGACCGCGCCCGTAGCGGTCTCACCGCATCCGGTCCCCGGCCCGCCGCCGTCGCCCTCGCTAACGCGGCGGCTGGCCGGGCCGGCGTCCGGGGCGGTGGTGGCCGGAGCCGCCACCGGGTTCCTGTACCTGGACAACCCGCACACCCACCAGGTGTTCCTGCCGTGCCCGTTCCGGCTCATCACCGGCTGGTACTGCCCGTTCTGCGGCGGCCTGCGGATGGTTCACGATCTGGCCCACGGCCAGCTGGTGGCGGCGCTGCACGACGACGCGCTGGCCCTGCCGCTACTGCTGATCGCCGTGGCCGTCTGGCTCAATCTGGTGGTCGCGCGCTGGCGCGGCCGCCCAGTGGTCCGGGTGCGGCGCCCCGGCTGGCTGTGGCCAGCCGTGGCCACGATCCTGGTCGCCTGGACCGTGCTCCGTAACCTGCCGTTCGGCCCGTTCTCCGCACTCCATCCCTGAGCAGGGCTCCGTGTCCAGGGCGGGCGGCGGGCCCACCGTGAGCAGGTCCCGCGCGTGGTCGACCTGCAGCGTGGTGTGGGCGATCCCGTACTCCCGGCTGAGCAGCGCCTCCAGGTCGGCGCGGACCGCATGGCAGTCCTCGCCCGGGGCGACCAGCACGTGCGCCGAGGCTGCGGGCAGATCCGAGCTGATCTCCCACACGTGCAGGTCGTGGACCTCGGTGACGTGCGGCTGGCCGACCAGGGCGGCACCGATGGTCGCCGGGGTCAACCCGGCCGGGGCGGCTTCCAGGAAGATCCGGCCCGAGTCCCGCACCAGGCCGGTGCCGGCGATCAGCATCAGCGCCACCACGATCAGCGACGCGATGGCGTCGGCGCGGGCGAAACCGGTCAGCACGATGACCGCTCCGGCCACCGCGGTGGCGATGAACCCGTAAACGTCGGTCAGCAGGTGCCGGAACGCGCCCTCCAGATTGAGGCTCCGGTGCGACCCCCGGCTGGCCCGGGTCACGAAGAAGGTGGTGACCGCGTTCACCGCCACCCCGGCCAGCGCCACCACGATGACCGCGCCGCCCGTCACCGTGGGCGGGGTGATCAGCCGCCGGATCGCTTCGTAGGCCAGCCAGACCGCCAGCACGATCAGGGTGATCCCGTTGGCCTGGGCGGACAGGATTTCGGTGCGGCGCAGACCGTAGGTGTAGCGCCCCCCGGGCGGCCGGATGGCCAGCTTCATGGTGACCAGCACCAGGCCGATCGAGGCCGCGTCGGTCAGCATGTGCGCGGCGTCCGACAGCAGGGCCAGCGAATGAGCGGCCAGGCCCGTGCCGACCTCGGCCGCCATGAACAGCAGGATCAGCCCGAGCGCGGCCCACAGCCAGCGCGGGTCCGAATCCAGGGCGGGGCCGTGCCGGTGGGCACCGGAACCGTGACCGGCCTCATCCGGGCCGTCGTGGTTATGCCGGTGAGTATTCGACATGTCAGTCCCCGCCGCTCACACGGTCATGATACGTAGGCCCGTGGACCCCGCCCATCCCCGAAAATCTGATAACAGCAAGAGGCGAGCCAGTGGGGCTGGAATTCGCGGCCGCCCCCGCCGTCGCTCTGTCTGATAACAGCAAGAAGCGGGCCGCGCAGTCCTGGTCGTCGTCCATCGCTCAGCCTAGGAGGCCGCGCTGGTAACCGGTGGCCACGGCCGAGGCGCGGTCGCGGACCCCGAGCTTGGTGTAGATGTGCAGCAGGTGGGTCTTGATCGTGGTCTCGCTGACCAGCAGTTTGCGCGCGGCCACCTGGTTGGTGGCGCCCTCGGCGACCAGCTTGAGCACCTCGACCTCGCGCGGGCTGAGCTGACTGTCCGGGCTCCGGTTTCCGGCCAGGCCGACCAGGGTGCTGGCCACGGTGGGGGCCAGCACCGACTGGCCCTGGTGGGCGGCCCGCACGGCGCGGATCAGCTCGTCCCGGGGGGCGTCCTTGAGCAGGTAGCCGGTGGCCCCGGCCTTGATCGCGGGCAGCACGTCGCGGTCGGTGTCGTAGGTGGTGAGGATCAGGATCCGGGCCGGGTTCTGCTGGTCGCGCAGGCGGGTGATGGCTTCCACCCCGCCGACCCCTGGCATGCGCAGGTCCATCAGGATCACGTCCGGGTGCAGGGCCTGCGCCTTCTGGATCGCCTCGGCTCCGTCGCCGGCCTCGCCCACGACCTCGAAGTCCTCGTCGCCGCCGAAAACTCCGCGCAGCCCATCGCGCATGATGGGGTGATCGTCGACGATCAGCAGCCGGATAGCGGTCATCGGTGTTCTCCTGGTTGCGGCCCGGTCAACGGGACGGTGGCGTTGATGGTGGTACCCGCGCCCACGGCGGATTCGATGGTGAGCGTGCCGCCGATACGCGCCAGCCGCTGCTTCATGCCGGCCAGGCCGTAGCCGCCGGAGCCGTCGGCGGCTTCGCCCACGGCCGCGGCCACCGCCCGCGGATCGAACCCGATGCCGTCGTCGGCCACGTCCAGCAGGAGTGTGTCGCCGGCGTAACTCAAGGTCAGCTGGACCCGGCCCGCCCGGGCGTGCTTGGCCACGTTGGACAGCGACTCCTGGGCGGCCCGGAACACCGCCGCCTCCGCGTCCGCGCCGGCCCGGACCGCAGTGCCGGTGATGTCCAGCCGGGCGGCCACCGCTGATCTTTCGGACCACATCCGGGCCAGCTCGCCCAGCGCCTCGGGCAGGCTGGCGTCCTCCAGCTGCTCGGGCCGCAGGGCGCGGACCGAGCGCCGGGCCTCGGTCAGGCTGGACCGGGCCAGCGTCCGGGCCTGGGCCAGGTGCCGGGACCAGTCGCTGCGGTGGTCCCGCACGTGCTCGGCCGCTTCCAGCTGGGAGATGATCCCGGTCAGGCCCTGGGCCAGCGTGTCGTGGATCTCCCCGGCCAGGCGCTGCCGCTCCTCGACGATGCCCGCTTCCCGGGCCTGGTCCACCAGCTTGTCGTGCAGGCGGCTGTTCTCGGCCATGGACTCGGCCAGGCGCCGGTTGGCCTCGGCCAGCTCGGCGATCATCAAGCCCCGTTCGGCGTTCTGGTCCACGGCCAGGGTGGTGATCCGGGCCGTGTTGTACACCAGTGCCACCAGCACCGCCGCGATCAGCACGTAGGCCAGCGTCTGGCTGGCCCGGCCGCTCGGGTAGCCGCCGGACATGGCGGCCGACACCACCAGCGCGGTGGCGATGAACCCGGCGATGCGCCAGCGGGGACCGAGCCCGTAGGAGTACAGGAAACCGATGTAGGCGAACACCCCGAAGGCCGGGTCGACCCAGACCAGCGCGGCGGCCAGCGCGGTGTGGGCCGCGAACACCGGCAGCCGCCACCGGGTGAAGGGGTTGCCGCTCAGCCGTACGGTGGCCACCGCCCACAGGACGGCGGCCGCCGCGACCAGTGGCAGGCCCAGCTCGAAGCGAGCCCAGCGGTGGAACGCGCTGGCCGGCACGGTGAAGGTGATCGCGGCCGACAGGGCCAGGAACGGCAGCGGCAGCAACTGGCGCATCCGGTTCAGCCGCGCCTGCCACCGGTCTTCCGTCACCATGGCCACCTAACTGATCGTGCCACCCGCCGCCGGAGCCGGCATCGTCCGGCCGGGCCGAGCTGGCATCCTCCGATCGGAGGATGCGCCGGGTCTGGCAGAGTGGGCACCATGAGCAGCGCGATCGACCGGTGGGTCATGGCCGTGGCCGAAGATCTGGGTGTGACGCCCAACCCCGCCGACACGAGAACGATCCTGGACCTGACCAAGGACGTGGCGCACAACGTCGACCGGCCCGCCGCGCCGGTGACCTCGTATCTGATCGGGATCGCGGTCGGGCGGGGCATGCCCCTGACCGAGGCGATCAAGCACGTGCGTGGCCTGGCCGACTCCTGGCCAGGTAACTCAGAAGAAAGCTGACCGTTTCCCGGATCAGCCGACCCCGGTCACGCGCAGGCTGAGCCACAGGGCCACGGTGGCCACGGCCAGCCCGGCCGGCACGGTGACCAGGCCGAGCCGGGTGAACTCACCCAGGTCCACGTCGCGGTCGCGCTCGGCCAGCAGCCGTCGCCACAGCAGCGTGGCCAGCGAGCCCGCGTAGGTGAGGTTCGGCCCGATGTTGACGCCGATCAGCACGGCCAGCACCGGGCCCGCGACCTGGTGCGCGCCGCCGCCGGCCGCGCTGACCCCGGTGACCGCGGCCAGCAGCATCAGCACCGCGGGCAGGTTGTTGACCAGGTTGGCGATGGCCGCGGCCAGGAACGCGATGGCCAGCAGGGCGGGCAGCGATGACCCGTGCGGCAGCAGCCGGGTGATGGCCGCGCCCAGGCCGTGGTCGGTCAGGGCCCGGACCACCAGGCCCAGACCGAGCACGAACAGCAGGAACGGGATGGCGGCCGCTCGTATGATCCCGGCCGCGGTGGTCTCGTGCCGGATCAGGCTGCGGACGGCCAGCAGTACCGCGCCGCCCAGCGCCGCCCACGCCGGGCTGACCCCCGCGAACGAGGTGACGACGAACCCGGCCAGCGTGGCCAGCACCACGAACAGCGGATAGCGCGGCACCGGGGGAGCAGCGTCTCCCGCCCCGCCGGCCTCACCCGCCTCGACCGGGCGGGTCAGCTCACCGCGGAAGAACAGCCGGAATCCCGCGTACTCCACCGCGATGGCGGCCAGCCAGGGCAGCGCCATGGCCGCGGTGAAACCGCCCAGGCTGAGCCCGCTGACCGAGAAGGCCAGCAGGTTGGTCAGGTTCGACACCGGCAGCAGCAGCGACGCCGAGTTGGCCAGGTGCGCGCAGGCGTACATCGGCGGACGGGGCCGTAGCCGCAGCCGGGCCGTGGTGTCATGCACCACCGGGGTCAGCAGCACCACGGTGGTGTCCAGGCTGAGCACGGCGGTGGTCGCTGAGGCCAGCGCGAACGTGCCGGTGAGCAGCCGGACCGGGTTACGGCCGCTCCACCGGGCCAGCCGGGCGCCGGCCGCGGTGAACAGGCCCTCGGCCTCGCACAGCTGACCCAGCACCAGCACCGCGGCCAGGAAGCCCACCACCGGCAGCAGCCGCCCGGCCTCGGACCGGGCCGAGGCCAGCGGCAGCACCCCGGCGGCGATGACGATGACCGCGCCGGCCACGGCCACCACGCTGTCCGGCAGCCAGCGGGGCCGGGTCACCGCCGCGAGCAGGATGGCCGCCAGCAGCGCCGCCGACAGCGCCTCGGCCGGGACCCCGGTCAGCGGCGCGGTCCCGCGGTGCGGCGCTGCCGATGGCTGGTCATTGGCTCATTATGTCGGCCGCACCTGGCAGGATGGCGGCGTGGGCTCGCTGATGCTGCTCGATACCGCCTCGCTCTACTACCGCGCGTTCTACGGCGTGCCGGACACCGTCACGGCGCCGGACGGCACACCGGTCAACGCCGTCCGCGGCTTGCTGGACATGATCGCCCGGCTGGTCCGGGCCCGGGAGCCGGCCTGCCTGGTGGCCTGCATGGACGAGGACTGGCGGCCCGCGTTCCGGGTCGAGGCCGTGCCGTCCTACAAGGCCCACCGGGTCGCCCAGGGGAACGATGAGCAGACGCCGGACAAGTTGATCCCGCAGGTCCCGATCATCAACGACGTGCTGGCCGCCGCCGGCCTGGCCGTGGCCGGGGCCAAGGGCTACGAGGCCGACGACGTGATCGCCACCCTGGCCACCCGGGCTGACCGCCCGGTCGACGTGATCACCGGCGACCGCGACCTCTTCCAGCTGGTCGACGACGAACGCGGGGTCCGGGTGGTGTACACCGTCCGCGGCCTGAACAACCTGGACATCATCGATGAGCAGGCCGTGGCCGACCGCTACAAGATCCCCGGCCGGGCCTACGCCGACTTCGCGGTGCTGCGCGGCGACCCCAGCGACGGCCTGCCCGGCGTGCCCGGGGTGGGGGATAAGACCGCGGCCACCTTGATCAGCAAGTTCGGCACCCTGGCCGACCTGCTGGCGGCGCTGGACGCCGGGCACGGCGGCTTCCCCACCGGGGCCCGGAACAAGCTGACCGCCGCCCGCGAGTACCTGAACGTGGCCCCGGCCGTGGTGCGCACCGCGACCGACGTGCCGCTGCCCACGGTCACCGGTGACCTGCCGCTCACCCTGGCCGACCCGGACCGGCTCCGGGAACTGGGCGGCCGCTGGGGGCTGGGTTCGTCCCTGTCCCGCTTCGTGGCCGCCGTCACCGGGCAGTAGCCTGCTGCCTATGGCGGACCTTGAGCTGTACCCGGCCAGCCGGGTGGACGACGTGGCCGAGCGGGTGCGGGCCGAGGGGCTCGGCGCCCTGCTGCTGACCCCCGGGGCCGACCTGCGCTACGTCACCGGCTACGAGGCCAAGCAGCTGGAGCGGCTGACCTGCCTGGTCGTCCCGGCGTCCGGGGCCTCGTTCCTGGTCGTGCCCCGGCTCGAACTGGCCGCGGCCCAGGCCTCCCCGGCCTCCGGCCTCGGCCTGGAAATGGTCGCCTGGCAGGAAACCGAGGATCCGTACGCGCTGATCGCGAACCGGCTGGGCCCGGTGGACAGCACCGGGCTGGCCGACCAGATGTGGGCCCTGATGGTGCTGCGGCTGCGCGCGGCGCTGCCCGGCGCGAAGCAGGTCCTGGCCAGCGCCGCCCTGCGCGATCTGCGCATGCGCAAGAGCCCGGCTGAGGTCGCGGCCCTGCGCGAGGCGGGCGCGGCCATCGACCGGGTGCACGAGCAGGTGCCCGGCTGGCTGCGGGCCGGCCGCACCGAACGAGAGGTGGGCGCCCGGATCGCCGAGGCCATCCTGGCCGAGGGGCACGTGCAAGTGGACTTCGTGATCGTGGCCTCCGGGCCGAACGCGGCCAGCCCGCACCATGAGGTGTCCGACCGGGTCCTGCAGCCCGGCGACGCGGTGGTGGTCGACATCGGTGGCATGATGCCGTCCGGATACCGCTCGGACTGCACCCGGACCTACGCCATCGGCACCCCGCCCGCCGGGTTCCGCGCCTACTACCAGGTGCTCAAGGACGCCCAGCAGGCCGCGTTCGACCGGGTCAAGCCGGGCGTCCCGGCCGAAGAGGTGGACGCCGCGGCCCGGCAGCCGATCACCGCGGCTGGCTACGGCGAGGCGTTCATCCACCGCACCGGCCACGGCATCGGCCTGGAGTCCCACGAGGACCCCTACATCGTGGCCGGTAACACCGAGCCGCTCGAGCCGGGCATGGCGTTCTCCATCGAGCCCGGCATCTACCCCGGCCCGGACGGCGCCCGCATCGAGGACATCGTGGTCTGCACCCAAGACGGCGCCGAGCGGCTCAACAACGTTCCCCGCGACCTGATCATCGTCGAGCCGTAAGGTCGTCGGTCACCACCGAGAAGGCCAGGTCGCGCTGGGCCTCAAGCTCGGCCAGGCGGGCCGTGAGCGAGGCGTGCACGTCGTCGTAGGCGTCGGAGCCCAGGGTCAGCCGCAGCGGCGCTGACCCGGAGTCGACCAGGCCGATCATGGCGGCCGCGATCTTGGCCGGATCGTTGGGGAACGTGAACGCGCCGCCGGTGATGGCCCGCCGCACCTCGCCCGCTGGCGTGCCGTCGTACTCGGGGCGGGCCGGCGCGATGTCGACCGCGCTGCCGAAGCCGGTCGGGGTCGCCCCGGGCTCGACGATGGTCAGGCCGATGCCGAACGGTTCCACCTCCCGGGCGGCCGTCTCGCAGAAGCCCTCGACGCCCCACTTGGACGCGACGTAGGCGCCGAAGAACGGGTAGGCGGCCTGGCCGCCGGCCGCCGAGACCTGGAGCATGTGCCCGTGTCCTTGCGCCCGCAGGTGCGGCAGCGCGGCCCGGATGAGGTTGACCGAGCCGAGCAGGTTGGTGTCGATCACCTGCCGGAGCTGCTGGTCGGAGACCTCCTCGACCGACCCCAGGACGCCGTAACCGGCGTTGCTGACGATCACGTCGACGGTGCCCAGCGCCGTGAACGCGTCGGCCACGACCTGACCGGCCCGCTCCGCGTCGGTGACGTCGAGCCGGGCGGTCCAGAGCCGGTCGCCATGGCGGGCGGCCAGGTCGCTGAGCGCCTCCGCGCGGGCACGGCCGGCCAGCTCTGGCGCCACGGGCCCGAGTGCCAGCCCTAGCTGTCGTTGCGGTCCTGCTGCTCCAGGAACTGCTCGAACTGCGCGGCCAGCTCATCCGCGGTCGGCATGGGGCCGCCGTCCAGCAGGCTACCGTCCTCGCCGGAACCCTCGCTCTCGGCGATCGCGTCGTACTGCTGCTCCAGCGCGGTGACCAGCTCGGCCACCTCGGTCGACTCGGCCACCTGCCGGTCGATCTCGGAGTTGGTGCGGTCCGCGGCCTCCCGCAGCACGTCGCTGGGCAGCTCCAGGCCGGTGATCGCGGTGACCGTGTCCAGCAGGGCCACCGCTGCTTCCGGGTACACCGCCTGCGACAGGTAGTGCGGCACGTGCACGGCGAAGCCCATCGCGTCCAGGCCCGCCTCGCCCATCCGGAACTCGATCAGGGCGGCCGCGCTGCCCGGGACCTGCAGCTTGTTCGGCATGTGCTGCTGCCCGGTGATCAGCTCGGGCCGGGTGGCGTGGCTGATCACGCCGAGCGGCCGGGTATGTGGCACCCCCATCGGAATGCCCTGGAACCCGATCAGCGGGCCGCCGCCCAGCTTGGCCGACGCGGCCTGCACGGACTCGGCGAACAGGTTCCATTCGTGATCCGGCTCGGGCCCGGTCAGCAACAGGAACGGGGTCCCGGCCAGGTCATGCAGGAGCTGCACGATCAGCTCGGGAGCCTCGTACTCCTCCCAGTGATCGGTGGAGTAGATCATGTTCGGCCGCCGGGACCGGTAGTCGATCAGACGGTCCACGTCGAACGTGGCCAGGGTCTCCGGCTCGCAGGTCGAGGCCAGATGCTCCGCCAGCAGGCGCCCGGCCGCGCCCGCGTCCATGAAGCCCTCGAGGTGGTGCAGCATCGGTACGCCGTCCAGGTCCG
Source organism: uncultured Actinomycetes bacterium (assembly GCA_963828445.1). Classification (GTDB taxonomy): domain Bacteria; phylum Actinomycetota; class Actinomycetes; order Streptosporangiales; family Streptosporangiaceae; genus Bog-532. The sequence goes on along the minus strand of CAWHFP010000001.1, from coordinate 306,646 downwards.
GCAGGTCCGCGCTCAGCTCGAACAGGTCTTCCGGATCATGCTGCATGACGAAATTCTCCCACCTTCCCGCACCGCTCCATACCTCGTGCTTACCCGCTCCAACACGTGGGCGGCGCACTTCCATACCCGGAGTCCACGCGTTAAGGCCGGGCCGGCGGTGATCCGCCGGCCCGGCCGAAACGGGCTCTGCCTTACCGGCCTACACGGTGGCGGGCTCAGCCGCGGCCTCGCTGGCCTCGGGGTGCCCGATGGACAAGCCGCTGTCGCCGTCGAAGAACTGCAGCTGGTTGGTGTCCACGGCCAGCTCGATGGGCGAGTTGGGGTGGACCTTGGACCGGGCCGACACCCGGGCGGTCCACAGCGACTTGCCGCCGACCAGGGCCGAGACGCTCTCGTCCTGGCCGTCGTCGCCGGTGGCGGCGTCGGTGATGCTGGCGTGCTCCACCTGCGGCGCGTCAATGGTGAAGATCACGTGGATCTCGCTGCCCAGCTCCTCGGTGACCCCGGCGGTGACCGCCATCCGGGCCCAGCCGGTATCGGCCAGGGTGGCGTCTTCGAAGTCGGACGGGCGGATGCCGAGGATGATGTCCTTGCCGAAGTACTGGTCAAGCCCGGGCCGGCGGTCGATGAGCCCGGCCGGCACCGGCAGCTTGTAGTTGGCGAAGGACACCGATGGGCCGTCGTCGCGGTCCAGCTTGGCGTTGACGAAGTTCATCGCGGGCGAGCCGATGAACCCGGCTACGAACAGGTTGACCGGGGACTCGAACAGGTGCTGCGGGGTGTCGACCTGCTGCAGGCGGCCGTCCCGCATCACGCAGACCCGGTGGCCCAGGGTCATGGCCTCGACCTGGTCGTGGGTGACGTAGATGGTGGTGGTGCCGAGCTCCTGGTGCAGCTGGTTCAGCGAGGCCCGCATGGACACGCGGAGCTTGGCGTCCAGGTTGGACAGCGGCTCGTCCATGAGGAACGCCTGCGGCTCACGCACGATCGCCCGGCCCATGGCCACCCGCTGGCGCTGGCCACCGGACAGGGCGGCCGGCTTGCGCTTGAGGTACTGCTCCAGACCCAGCATGCGCGCGGCCTTGTCGACCCGGGCCTTGATCTCGGTCTTGGGGGTCTTGCGGAGCTGGAGGCCGAAGGCCAGGTTCTGCTCCACGGTCATGTGCGGGTAGAGCGCGTAGTTCTGGAACACCATGGCGATGTCCCGGTCCTTCGGCGGCAGGTCGTTGACCACGCGGTCGCCGATGCTGATGGTCCCTGAGCTGATCTCCTCGAGCCCGGCGATGGAACGCAACGCGGTGGACTTGCCACATCCCGACGGCCCGACCAGCACCATGAACTCGCCGTCTTTGACTTCGAGCGACATCTGGTCGATGGCCTTGACGCCACCGCTGTACACCTTGTCGATGTGGTCGAGGGTTATCTGGGCCATGGTGCTCCCTTGCTCCTAGCGGGCCGAGAGTCAGGCCCAATGGCATCTGTCCTGGTCGGAAGCGTAACTTCGGGAATGTCCAACGTTAAGGTTGTGATTACCAAAGTTACGATAGCGTAACGATCGTGACCTGTTCGTTATATTACGCCGGGCCGTGACCTTCGGCGTCACCCGAGCGTGGGCGCCCGCCAGCGCGGGGCGGCCGGCCGGCTATACCGTGGCCGGGTGGAAGAGATCGATCGGCGGATCGTCACGCTGCTGTCGGCGGACGGCCGGATGAGCTTCACCGAGCTGGCCAAGCGGACCGGCCTGTCGGTGTCCGCGGCCCACCAGCGGGTCCGGCGGCTGGAGCAGAGCGGGGTGATCCGCGGTTACGTGGCCCTGTGCGACCCCGACGAGATCGGGCTGCCGCTGACCGCGTTCATCTCGATCACGCCGTTCGATGCGTCCGCGCCCGACGACGTGCCGGTCCGGCTGGAGCAGGTCGGCGCCATCGAGGCCTGCCACAGCGTGGCCGGTGACGAGAACTACATCCTCAAGGTCCGGGTCGCCTCGCCGGCCGCCCTGGAGGACCTGCTGCAGGAGATCCGGACCGTGGCCGGGGTCTCGACCCGGACCACGATCGTGCTCAGCACCCCGTACGAGAACCGGCCCCCGTCGATCTGACCGGCGTCAGTTCCGGGAACGCAGCCCGTCCAGGGTGATGGAGAGCAGCCGGTCGGCCTGCTCCGGGGTGCGCTCAGTGGCCACGACCAGGCCGTGCACCAGCATCATCACGTCCATGCTGGTCAGGTCGGCGCGGACCACGCCGGCCTGCTGGGCTCGCTGCAGCAGGCGGTCGGCGGTGGAGCGGATGACCTGGCTGCAGGTGCTGATGACCTCGGAGTCCCGGCCCTTGGCCGTGATCAGCGCACTGGCCAGGCCGCGCTTGGTGACCAGGTAGCTGGCCAGGGCGCGCAGCCAGCCCGCGAAGGCGTCCCCGGGGTCGGGGCTGTCAGCCAGGTCCGCGCCCTGGGCGCAGACCACGCTGACCTGCGTGCGGTACACGGCTTCCTGCAGGTCGAGCCGGGTGGGGAAGTGCCGGTAGAGCGTGCCGATGCCGACACCGGCCCGCTTGGCGATGTCCTCCAGCGGGGCCTCGGCGCCCTTTTCCGCGAACGCCGCGGTCGCGGCGGTCAGCAGGCGCTCATGGCTGCGCCGGGCGTCCGCCCGCATCGGCGGCACCTCAGCCAGCTTCGCGGCCTGGCTTTCAGTCGTCGTCATGCCTCGCCACCAGAAAATAAATTGCCAAACCGGAGGGACCCTCCGTATAGTAACCGGAGTAGACCTCCGTTTCTCTGCTGAGTGTACCGCCTGGCCAGCGAATGTCACCTAGCAGAGCCGGTCCGACCTCACCAACGTGGAGGGCTACTCGCGATCTGGAACCTTCAACCTGGAGGCACTGTGTCTTCTTCCGCCGTCACCCAACGCGGGGCGCCGCGCCGTGGCCTGGCCCTGGTCATCCTGCTGTGCGCGCAGCTGATGGTGATCCTGGACGCCACGGTGGTGAACATCGCGCTGCCGCAGATCCAGCACGGGCTGCAGTTCAGTGCGACCAGCCTGTCCTGGGTCATGAACGGGTACACGCTGACCTTCGGCGGCCTGCTGCTGCTGGGCGGCCGGGCCGGTGACATCCTCGGCCGCCGCCGCATGTTCATGATCGGGGTCGCCCTGTTCACCGTGGCCTCGCTGGCCGGCGGCCTGGCCAACTCGGCCGGGCTGCTGCTGGCCGCGCGGGCCGCGCAGGGCGTCGGTGGCGCGCTCGCCTCTCCGGCGGTGCTGGCGCTGATCATCGGCAGCTTCTCCGAGGGCCGTGAGCGGACCCGCGCCCTGGCCATCTACACCGCGGTGATCACCGGCGGAGCATCGCTCGGCCTGGTTCTCGGGGGCGTGATCACCGAGTGGCTGTCCTGGCGCTGGGTGCTGTTCATCAACGTGCCCATCGGCGTGTTCGCGCTGATCGCCGCCCCGATGTTCGTGACCGAGACCCCCCGCCAGCCGGGCCGCTTCGACCTGGCCGGCGCGCTGACCTCGACCCTGGGCATGGCGTCGCTGGTGTACGCCTTCATCCGCGCCGCCGCCAGTGGCTGGGGTGACGGCCTGGCCGTCGGGGCCTTCGCCGCCGCCGCGGTCCTGCTCGTGCTGTTCGTGCTGAACGAGCGGCGTGCCCCCCAGCCGATCACGCCGCTGCGCCTGTTCACCGACCTCAGCCGGTCCGGCTCCTTCATCGCCCGGCTGCTGCTGGTGGCCGGGATGATGGGGATGTTCTTCTTCCTCACCCAGTTCCTGCAGGACATCCTGGGCTTCAGCCCGCTGCGGGCCGGCATCGCGTTCCTGCCCATGACCGTCGTCCTGTTCGGGGTGTCCCGGGTCGTCCCGCGGCTCATGCAGGCGGTGGGGCCGAAGCGGCTGATGGTCGCCGGGCTGATCCCGGTCATCGTGGCCCTGGCCTGGCTGTCCCGGGTATCGCCCGCCACCGGGTACCTGACCGGCGTGCTCGGCCCGATGCTGCTCCTGGGAGCCGGGATGGGCGTCGTGTTCGTGCCGCTGACCACGGCCTCGCTGGCCGGGGTGGCGCCGGAGGACTCCGGCGCGGCCTCCAGCATGGTCAACGTCATGCAGCAGGTTGGCGGCGCGGTCGGCCTGGCCGTGCTGGTCGCGGTGTACGGCACCTCCTACCGGGACGCGGCCCGGCACCCGCTGGCCGGGGCTGGCCCGGTGGCCCAGGCTCACCACCTGCAGTCCCACGCCACCGCCACCGCGTTCCTGCTGGCCGCGATCTTCGACGTGGTGTCCCTGGTCGTGATCGCCACGCTGATCCGGTCCCGGGCCCCGATGGCGCCGCCGCCCCGCCCGGCCGAGGCGGAAGAGGAGGCGATGGCCGCCTGAGGCCGCGGCCCGGACGCACGACCGCCCCCAGCCCGCCGGGCTGGGGGCGGTTTCGTTCCCGGGTCAATGGAAGGACCACTCAACCTGTGATTTAACTGCGACGATGGCAATTTCCATCACCATGGGTCACCATTTATGCGCGTGGCGGAGGTGACAATAACGTCACTATCAGGCGAAATCGGTATTTTTACTGGCAATCAGGCCGGGAACTGCGTGTTACTGTCATGCCGCAGGTGTGGCCCGCAGGGGCGGCCATGTCGGGGTGGAAGCCAGGAGGAGCGGGCCCAGCTACTGGGTTCTGAGAGGCCTTCTCTTGGGCTTCCGGTCCAGCACAGGCGGCGGTCAGCCGCGGCCGATGTAGGGCATGTTCGTCGCCATGACGGTGAGGAACTCCACATTGGCGTTGAGCGGTAGCGCCGCCATCATCACGACGGCGTCGGTCACGTGCCGGGTCTCCATCAACGGCTCGGCACGGACCGATCCGTCCGCCTGCGGTACGCCGGTGGCCATGGCCCCGGTCATGTCGGTGGCCGCGTTGCCGATGTCGATCTGACCGCAGGCGATCTGGTAAGGCCGCCCCTCCAGTGAGATGGCCTTGGTCAGCCCGGTGATCGCGTGCTTGCTGGCGGTGTAGCCGACCGCGAACGGCCGCGGCACGTGCGCCGACAGCGAGCCGTTGTTGATGATCCGGCCCCCCTGCGGATCCTGGTCCTTCATGACCCGGAACGCGGCCTGGGCGCACAGGAACGACCCGGTCAGGTTGGTGCCGATGGCCTGGTTCCACTGCTCGAACGGCACGTCCTCGATGGGGCCGCCGCCGCCGAACGAGCCGGCGTTGTTGAACAGCAGGTCGATCCGCCCCCACTCGGCCACGGTCTGCTCGAACAACCCCCGCACGGACTCCTCCGAGCGCACGTCGGTGGGCACGGGCAGCGCGACCCCGTCCTGGGCCGCCACCAACTGCGCGGTCGCGGACAGTGCATCTTTTCGGCGGCCCGCCAGCGCCACCCGGTAGCCGGCCCGGGCCAGGGCCACCGCGACGTCCCGCCCGATCCCAGATCCCGCCCCGGTCACCACCGCCACTCGCTCCGTGCTCACGCGTTCTCCCCTTCGCTGATCACCGTCACCGGGACGGCCGCGCTGTACCGGACCCGGCCGAAGTACATGACCTTGACCATCACCCACCACTGGCGGCCGGGGCGGGCGGTGGCCGGGACCCGGCCGCGGAACCGGACCGGCACCCGCTCGCCGGGCCTGGCCGTCACCCCCTGGGTCCACGGCGCCAGCAGCTCCCAGCTGCCGAAGGGCGAGACCAGCTGGGCTTCGGCCCGCAGCGGCGACGCCAGCTGGTTGGTGACCTCGGCCACCAGTTCGGCTTCCCCGCCCGGGGGCAGCCGCAGCGCCGGAGTCAGCACGGCCAGCCCCAGCTCGGCGGCGATGGCGTCGGTGCTGGCCTGGACGGCCGGGAGCACTTCCTCCAGCGGCTGGTACAGGTCGGGCTCGCCCGGGCCGCCCGCCTGCACGAACGCCGCATCCTCGATGACCTGGCCCAGATCGTCGGAGATCTGGGCCGCGACCACGTACCGGCCGGGCGGGGCACCGGGCCGGACCCGGACCTGCACGTCCCAGTCCCGGTAGCCGCGGGCGGGCAGGTCGTAGGCGTCCGCGCCGGTCGCCCCGGGTCCCGGGGTGCCGAAGTCGGCGACCAGTTCCGGCGGCACCAGCAGGCGCAGGGTGCCCGAGGCGGGTTCGGTGCCGCAGGCCACGGTGACCCGCAGCCGGGCCACCGAATCAGTGCCGGGACCCTCGTCGGGCAGGCCGCTCAGCCGGGGGGAGAGGTGCACCGCGACCGGCAGGTTGCCGGCCGGGGCCGGGCCCTTGCCGTGCAGCCAGTACCGGGAGTACACCGGCTGGGCCGGCTCCAGCAGCCCGGCCAGGGTGCCGTCCGGCACCGAGGCCTCGGCCAGCAGGTTGGTCGTGCCCTGCGCCACCGGCGGCTCGCCTTGCAGCGCGGCCGCGGGTGGCACCACCGGCCACACCACCGCGGTGACCGTGCCGAACGGCGGCAGGTCGATCACCGCTTCCTCGGCGTCGACCTCCAGGCCGGCGCCGTCGGTCTCTTCCAGCAGGTCGGTCAGGCGGGCGGTGGCGATGCCGCCCCGCAACCGGACCCGGGCCCGGGCCGGCCGGCCTTCGGTCTCGCGTAGCCGCACGGTCAGCCCGTCGGCCGCGGCGGGCAGTCCCGGCCGCCCCTGAGCCAGCGGGTTGCCGCGCGGCTTGAGCGTGCTGAGCTGCACGGCCGGGTGGTCGACCTCGACCAGGCTCACCCCCGGGGCCAGCACGGCCGCGGGCCCGCCGCCCGCGCAGGTGACCAGCTCGTGGTTGTACCGCGCCCCGGCCCGCCCGAACCCGGCCTGCCGCCAGTCTCCGGCCCCGCTGACCAGTGCGTACTCGAACGTGTGGCTCCAGCGCTGCCAGGCGAAGCTGCTGCCGTCCGGGCCTTCCTGCCGGTCGCCGTCGATCCACACCCCGGCTGGCCACGAGCTGCAGGCGCGCATCAGGGTCAGGGTCAAGGTCCCGTCCGGGCCGACCGCCCCGCTGGGCGTACCCCGGTTGAGCAGGGCCACCGACCGGCCGGCCAGGGCCGGGTCTTCGGGTGCCGCCCCGGCGGTCCCCCCGTCGGCCAGGTCGGCGGCGGGCACGCCGACCACGCTGTCGCCCAGGTCCTCGATGAGCTCCGCGATCGCCGGGCCGGGCGCGCCCGCGATGATCAGGACGGGCAGGTCCGAGGGCCCGCGCAGGTCGGCGCTGGGCTGCTGGGCCTCGGCCCGGCTCTGGGCGGCCGGCAGCCACAGCCGGGCCGCCGGACCTGCCTCCACCCGCCCGGCCAGTTCCTTGGCGTACCCGTTACCGGCCGCGGCCAGCGCGGCCGCGGTGAAGCTGTTGCGGTCGGGTCCGCCCAGCGCGATGCGGACGTCGGGCAGGTTGGAGTCGGCGTCCATGGCCCCGTAGCGGGGGCCGTCCGCCCGCGAGCAGGTGGCGGTGACACCCGCCGCGGCCAGCGCCGCCACCAGGTCCCGGATCTGCTGCTGCCCGGCGCCATCCTGGCTCTCGGCCAGCCCGTCCGGCGTGATGACCTCGGCCACCCCGATGGCCTGATCCCGCTGCTGGCCGTCCGGTCCGGTCAGCGCCACCCGGGCCGTCGACCCGACCCCGAACCAGTCGTGGGCCGGGTTGTCCAGCGTCCACGAGTGCTCGGCGGTGTCGACGTCCGGGTGCGCGAACGGCCGCCCGATCACCGCCGTCGCCGTCTCGTACACCGGCAATCCGCCCGGCACGTCGGCCGGGAAGCGCACCCGCAGCATCCGGTCCGGCCCGATCGGCCCGTCGGTGTGGGTGCGGAACTCCACCCGGTCCTCGCCGTCCCACACGATGGTCTCCTGGACCACGGCCAGGCCGTCCAGCTCGAACTCGGCCACCAGCCGCGACCCCACCGGGCACCGCTGCGCCCGCACCCGGGCCAGCCCGCCGGCCGACCCGGTCCCGGTGCCCTTGGGGGACAGGTGCCAGGGGCCCTCACCCCACTTCGGGTGAGCCGGGTACTCATCGGCCAGCAGCACCTCGTTCCCGGCCCCGCGCAGCACCTCGGCCCCGGTCGCTTTATCGACAATGCTGTCCAGCGTCCCGCCGCGCCCGGGGTCGGCGGTGATGCGGTACCGCTCGTTCTCGATGGCCACCCCGGGCACGTCGGTCCAGCCGGTGACCACCTCGGCCGGCCCCCCGGAAGCGGGGAGGGCCCGGTAGGCCTGGTAGCCGAGGGCGGGGACGCCGTGGGCCCGGAAGGTCACGGTCAGCTCGGCCAGCGACCCGTCCGGGTGGCGCCGCACCCCGTCGGCCAGGAACGGGACCGGCGCCCCGGACTGGTCGTGCAAGCCGATCTGGGCCGGACCCGGCGCGGCGAAGGCCAGCGTCGCCTGGGCCAGACCCGAGCGGGGCCAGGACAAGGTGTTGAACACCGACAGCGTCCGCTCCCCGTCGGCGCCCGGCTCACTCACGGCGCTGACCGGCGACGACGCCAGCCCGGAGGCGCCCGCCAGGTGACGGACGGCGGCCCGCCGGGCCGCGGCGCCCCGCTCCCAGGCCTCCCGCCAGCCCGCGACCAGGTCCAGGTAGACCTGGTCGCCCTCGGTGCCGGTGATCGCGTCGTGGTGGGCGCCGTAGGCCAGCTGACGCCAGGCCTTGTCCAGCGACTCGGCCGGGTACGGCGCGCCCGCCAGCCAGGCCAGCGTGGCCAGCCGCTCGCCGTCCAGCAGCGCGACCTCGGCCGCCCGCTGGGCCTGCTTGGTGTCGATGTAGGACACGTCCTTGCCGGTGTACAGCGGATTCATGTCCCGGGTCTGCGGGGTGATCCAGGTGCCGCCGCCCCGGGCCTCGTCCCGGACCGCGGCGAAGAAGTCCGCGGGCACCGCGGTCACGAACCGCGGCCACACGTAGCGCGCGTTCCAGTCCCGGTGGATCTCGGTCACCCAGCGCGGCGGGATGACGTGGTCGGCCCCGACCGGGAGCAGCACGTTGCGGGTGGCGGCCACCGCGGCCAGCGACCGGAACTGGCCCAGCGCCTCGGCCTCGGCCGCGGCCAGATCGGGCAGCCCGTGAATGGCCCAGCCCGCGCCGTAGTGGTTGGCCATGTAGGCGGTGAGCAGGCCGGTGCCATCCGGTGACATCCACTCGAACTCGCTGGCGAACTGCATCCGCCGGTTGCCGCCCTCGACGCCCGACGGCCCCCACTGGTGGAACGGCCCGCGGGCCCAGGCCGAGGAGGTCAGGCCGGCCGCGGCCATCAGCCCCGGGAACCCCGGATCGTGCCCGAACGCGTCCAGCATCCACGCCGACCGCGGATCAGCCCCGAGCACGCCGCGCTGGAACCCCATCCCGTACACGGCGTTGCGCACCGTGGATTCGGCTCCGGTCAGGTTGGTGTTCGGCTCGTTGTAAGTCCCGCCCACGATCTCGATCCGGCCCTCGGCGATGAACCGGCGCACGTCGGCCCGGTCTTCCGGGTAGGCGTCGAAGTGCGGCTTGAGGTAGTCGACCTCGGCCAGCACGAACTTGTAGTCCGGGTCGCTGCGGGCCTTCTCCAGGTGCAGGTGCACGAGCTCGAAGGCGGTCCGGACGTCGGGCAGGGACCCGTCCTCGTCCGGCAGCAGCAGCCGGGACTCGGTGAACTGGCCCTGGGTGCCCCACCACACCGGGTCGTAGTGGAAGTGGCTGACCATCCACATGGTCCAGCCGGGTTCGGCCGGGGTCACCTCGGCCCGCAGCTCGGCCCGCTGCGGTGCCCGGCCGGCCGCGGCCCCGGTCTCGGCGACCACGGTCACCGGCCGCGCCACACCGGGCTGATAGGGCGCGGAGACCTCCACCGCCACCTCGGCCACCACCGTCTCGCCCGGCGGCCCGGCCGTCACACGCGACGGCGCCGGGGTCGCAACCCCGGCGCCGTCGACGCGTACGCTCACGTCTCTTCCGGCATCAGCGGCGTCGCTGGCCACGCTGACGCCGATGACTTGCCGGGCCTGGCGCCTGCTGCCCACGAACAGATCAGTTGAGGTGACGGCGGTGATCCGCATCCCCTCATCGTCCCACGCAGGCTGGTCGCCAAACCGCCCGGATCAATCGCCCTCGCCGCCACCCCGATCTTGCCCGGCGGCCACACCCGGCCGCCTGCCCCCGCCTTCCGGCCGGGCTCCGCGCTGGCCGGGGCTCAGCGAACCAACCTTCGAAAGAAATGTTTCCATCAGAGTTGTGGAAAGAAGTCTTTCGAGAGTATCGTTTCGAAACATGAGTTCCGAAGAGAGGCCGGGCCCGCGGCGGCGCCGGGAGCGGCTGGAGGTCAGCGACCCGGCGCTGATGCGGGCGCTGGCCCACCCGCTGCGCTGGTCGCTGCTGGAGGCGCTGACCCATGCGGGCACGCTGACCGCCACCCAGGCCAGCGAGATGCTGGGGGAGACGCCGGCCAACTGCGCGTTCCACCTGCGGACGCTGGCCCGGTACGGGCTGGTCGAGGAGGCTGGCGGCGGCAAGGGCCGGGAGCGGCCGTGGCGCCGGGCCGCCTCCGGCCTGACCATGACCCTCGAGCAGGACACCCCCCAGGCGACCGCGGCGGCCGGAGTGCTCAACGACTTCTGGCTCAACACCACGCTGGACCGGGCCCGGGTCACCCTGCAGAGCCAGTTGTCCTGGCCGGACAAGCTGTCCAAGGCGCTGTCCACCACGCAGAGCCTGCGCTACGTGACCGTGGACGAGGCGGCCGAACTGCAAGCCGAGCTGCTGGCCGTGCTGGACCGCTATCTCGATCGTAACGACGATCCGTCGCTGCGGCCGCCGGGCACGCTGCCGATCGAGTTCCTCCTGCTCGCCTACCCGCTGCTGAACCTGGTCAGCGGGCCCGACCTCGTCGCCGGCAGCAGCGACGACGCCGAATCCAGCCCATCCGACTGACCTGCCACCGATCTGCCGTACCGAGAGGAGCCATCATGCATCCGGACTACGCCCGTGGCTATTACGACCTGAACCGCCGCCCCACCATCGCCGAAACGCGGCGGGAGGAACACGCGGCCGGGATCCGCGCTGACCGGCTGAACCGGAAGCACGGATCCCGGCGCTGGAAGCTGAGCTGGACGATGATGTCGCCGCGCGACGTGACCGCCAGCGCCCGTCAGGGCCGGTCGACCTGGACGATCATCATCTCCGCCAGCCGGCCAAGCTGAGCCGCGGCCGCCGGGCCACCCCGGTCAGCGCGACCAGGGCCCCGAGCACGGAGACCCCGGTGATCACGGCCAGGGCCGGCCGGTAGGCGCCCAGGGTGGCCTGGGCGCTGGTCACCTGGCTGGCGCCGCCCGCGTCGATCACCGCGGTCACCACGGCCAGCACCACGGCCCCGCCGACCTGGAACGAGGTCTGGAACAAGCTGGCCGCCAGGCCCTGCTCGTGGTCGGCCACCCCGCTGGTCGCGGCCAGGCTGAGGGCCGAGAAGCCCAGCCCGAACGCGATCCCGACCCCGATCACCGCGGGCAGGATGACCCCCACGTAGTCGGCCTGGGTGCCGACCCGCAGGAACGCGATGTAGCCGGCGACCAGGCAGGCGAACGCGATCAGCGTGATCGGCCCGGGGCCGAACCGGCTGATGACCTGGCCCATCCGGGTGGACAGCACGGCCACCACCACCCCGGCGGGCAGGAAGGCCAGCGCGGTCGACATGGCCGACCAGCCCATCAGGCTCTGCAGGTACTGGGTGAGCAGGAACTGGAACGCGATGTACGAGCCGAACAAGGTCAGCGCGCCCAGGTTGGCCCGGGTCAGCGCGCCGGACCGGAAGATGCCGAGCCGGACCAGCGGGTCGCGGCTGCGGTGCTCGATGAACACGAACCCGGCCAGCAGCACGGCCACCACCGCGAACGAGCCGATCGTCCGGGCCGAGGCCCAGCCCGCCGCCTGCGCGCTGACCACGGTGTAGACCAGCAGCAGCATGGCCGCGGTGACGGCCAGGCCGCCGGGCACGTCAAACCGCCGGCCCTGGCGTCCGGCCTCGTGGCCGCGGGGGATCAGCGGGATCGCGGCCACCAGGGTGAGCAGGGCCACCGGCGCCGGCAGCAGCAGCGTCCAGCGCCAGCTCACCTCGGTGAGCACCCCGGACAGCACCAGGCCCAGGGAAAACCCGCTGGCCCCGAAGGCCGAGTAGATGCTGATGGCCCGGTTCCGCATCGGGCCCTCGCCGAACGTGGTGGTGAGCAGGGACAGGCCAGCCGGGGCGGTGACCGCGGCGGCCATGCCCTTGATGAACCGGGCCGCGATCAGCAGGCCCGCGCCGCTGACCAGCCCGCCCAGCAGCGAGGCGGCGGCGAACAGGCCCAGCGCGACCAGGAACACCCGGCGGCGGCCGAGCAGGTCGGCGGCCCGGCCGCCGAGCAGCAGCAGGCCGCCGTAGCCCAGCACGTAGGCGCTGACGATCCACTGCAGGGACGAGGTGTTCAGGTGCAGGTCGGTCCGGATGACCGGGAGCGCGACACCGATCATCGACACGTCCAGCGCGTCCAGGAACAAGGCTCCGCACAGCACGAACAAGATGGCCCACAGCCGCGGGTTCCACCGTTGCCCGGCCGGCCGGTCAGCGGGCCGGCCTGGCGGGACGGGAGGAACAGGGGCAGGAGCGAGGATCGGCCCAGGCGCCGAAGGGGAGGTCTCCATGGCCGCCACAATATGCATGTACATGCACTAGATGCAAGCGCAATTAATGTGCTTGCAAATTATCCGGGATGTGTCTACTATGCCCTCGTGGGCGTCAGCGAGGCCGGCCCCGCGCCGGAGCAGATGGTGAGCGTCTGGCGGGCAATCGCCGCCAGCCATGCCGCCGTGTGCTCGGCCCTGGAGCGTGAGCTGGGGGAGCGGCACGGGCTCGGGGTCAGTGACTTCGAGGTGCTGGAGCGGCTGGCCGAGAGCGCGGACCACCAGTACCGGGCCCAGGAGCTCGCGGACGCGGTCCACCTGAGCCAGAGCGCGCTGTCCCGGCTGATCAGCCGGCTGGAGAAGACCGGGCTGGTCGAGCGCTGCCTGTGCGGCGAGGACCGGCGCGGCATCTACGTGACGCTGACCGAGGCGGGCCGCCAGCGGCACGCCGAGGCGGCTCCCACCCACCGCGACGTGATCACCGGGGTGCTGGGCCACGACGCCGCCGACCTGGCCCACGTCGTGGCCGGTCGCTGAGGACGCCGATGGCCGGACCACCCGCCACCCTCCGGGACGTTGCCGCCGCGGCCAAGGTCCACCCGGCCACCGCCTCGCGCGCGCTCAACCCCGAGACCCGCATCCTGGTCAGCGAGGAGACCGCGCGGCGGGTGGCCGAGGCCGCGGCCGCGCTCGGCTACCGGCCCAACCCGGTCGCCCGCAGCCTGCGCACCCGCCGGTCGCACACGGTCGGCGTGCTCATCCCGGACCTGAACAACCCGCTGTTCCCGCCGATGATCCGGGGTCTGGAGGACCGGCTGTCCACCGCGGGCTACGTGTCCCTGCTCGGCAACACCGACGGCGACACCGGGCGCGAGCAGACGATCTTCGAGCAGATGCGGGCCCGGCACGTGGACGGGTTCGTGCTGGCCACGGCGTCGGCCGGTGACCCGGTGCTGGCCGAGGCGGCCAGCACCGACCTGCCGGTGGTCCTGATGAACCGGCTCGACCCCGAGCACGACTTCTCCTCGGTCTCGGTCGACAACGAGCAGGGCATGCGGATGTCGGTCGCGCACCTGGCCGGCCTGGGCCACACCCGGATCGCGCACATCGCCGGGCCGCAGCGGGTGACCACCGGCGAGGGCCGCCGCCGCGGCTACGTGGCCGGGCTGAAGGCCGCGGGCCTGGCCGCCGACGATGACCTGATCGTCTCGGCGGCGGCGTTCACGGTCGAGGAGGGCACCCGCTGCTGCCGCGAGCTGCTCGGCCGCGGCGCCGACTTCACCGCGATCGCGGTGGCCAACGACATGCTGGCCGTGGGCTGCTACGCCGCGCTGGACGAGGCCGGGCTCGGCTGCCCGCAGGACCTGTCCCTGGTCGGGTTCAACGACATGCCGTTCGTGGACCGGCTGCGCCCGGCCCTGACCACGATCAGGTTCCCGCACTACCAGCTGGGCACCGAGGCGGCCCAGCTGCTGCTGGAGCGGGTCGAGGGCCACGACGCCCCGGTCAAGATCCTCTACATGGCGCCCGAGCTGGTGGTCCGGGCCTCCACCGCCCCGCCACCCAGCCGCAAGCCCGCCAGCTAGCTGTACTGAGCCACCGGGCTGGGCGGCCGGGCCGGGCCGGCCGCTAGCTCACCAGGTGCTGGCGCAGGAAGTCCACGGTCTGGGCCCAGGCCTGCCCAGCCCGTTCCTGGTCGTAGGTGCCGAGCAGGTTCTCGTCGTTGAAGAAGGCATGGCCGGCGTCGTAGACCTGCACGTCGACGGGCCCGCTGACCGTGCCCAGCACCGCGCGGGCCTGCCCGGCCGGGGTGAACGCGTCCTGGCCGCCGACGATGCCCAGGACCGGCGCGCGGACGGCCGAGAAGTCCTCGTCACCGGAGAACGTGCCGTAGAACACGGCCACCGCGCCGACCTGGCCGCCGGCCTGGGCGGCCAGGTTGAGCGCGAACAGCCCGCCCATGCAGAAGCCGACCACGCCCACGGCGCCACTGGTCACCGAGTCCTGGCTGAGCAGGTACTCCACCGCGCCGGACAGCTCGGTGACCGCCTTTTCCGGTGGCAGCTCGTTCATCAGCGCGCTGGCTTCTTCGGCGTCGTGGGTGGTCCGCCCGCCGTACAGGTCGGGGGCCAGGGCCACGAACCCCTCGCGGGCGAACCGGTTGGTGACGTCGGCGATGTGGTCGGTCAGGCCCCACCACTCCTGGACCACGATCAGGCCCGGTCCCTGGCCGCGGTCGGGCACGGCCAGGTAGCCGTGGGCGGTGCCCCCGTTGCTGGGGAAGGTGACGTTCTGGTACGGCGTCTGGTCCGTCATTGCCTCAACCTCGTTTCCGGTGGCCGGTTCGGTGGAGCTACGGTCGCGCAGAACCCAGCGCCTGCAGCGCCGGGCCGGACAGCCGGTAGGTGTCCCACTCGTCCATCGGCTGCGCACCCAGCGCCCGGTAGAAGGCGATGGACGGCGCGTTCCAGTCCAGCACCACCCATTCGAGCCGCTGGTAGCCGCGTTCGACGCAGACCCGGGCCAGCTCGGTGAGCAGCGCCTTGCCGTAGCCGGACCCGCGCATCGTTTCGTCGACAAAGAGATCTTCCAGGTAGATCCCGTGCTGGCCGGTCCAGGTCGAGTAGTTGAGGAACCACAGCGCGAACCCCACCACCCGGCCATCGTGGGTGGCCACGTGCGCGAACACGGCGGGCCGGGCCCCGAACAGGGCCTGCCGCAGGTCGTCCTCGGTCCCGGTGACGCTGGGCAGCGACCGCTCGTACTCGGCCAGGGAGCGGATCAGCCGGTAAATCGCGGGAACGTCCTCCGGCCGGGCAGCCCGGATCACTTTTTGCGGGCCAGGGTCAGGCCGTCGCCCAGCGGGAGCATGACGATGTCGACGCGGTCGTCGGCGGCGGCGTGGTCGTTGAAGTCGCGGACCGCCTGCACCAGTTCGCTCTCGTTGCCGGCGTCGATGACCCGGCCGTGCGAAAACGTGTTGTCGACCAGGATGGCGCCGCCCGGGCGGACCCGGGGCACCACCTCGTTCCAGTAAGCCAGGTAGCCGGGCGCGTCGATGAACACGATGTCGAACTGCGGCTCGGGCGGCAGGGCCCGCACCGTGTCCAGCGCCGGGCCGATGCGCAGGTCGATCTTGTGCGTCAGCCCGGCCCGGTCCCAGTACTTGCGGGCCACCGACGTCCATTCCTCGCTGATGTCGCAGCACAGCAGCTGGCCGTCGGCGGGCAGGCCGCGGGCCAGGCAGATGGACGAATAACCGGTGAACGTACCGATCTCCAGGCCGCGGCGGGCCCCCGTGAGCTGGGCGATCATGGTCATGAACTGGCCCTGCTCGGGCGCGATGGCCAGCGATCGCTCGTTCGGGAACCACTCCGCGGTCTCGTGCGCGAGCTCACGCAGGATCTGGTCTGGCGGCGTGCTGTGCGCGCACAGGTACGCGTTCAGGTGCAGGCCGATGTGCTCACTTCGCTGCGACACACGCCATAACTTAGCTGACCTTGCCCGGCGGTACGATGTCCGGCGATGAGTCGACGCTCCGTGACGTTTCGCGCGCTCGCCGTGATAATGCTGACCATGGCCGCCGCGGCCGTCTACATCACCTACGGCCTGGTGCAGTACTCGACATTCCGCATCGGCTCCTACGACCTGGTCATCTTCGACCAGGCGGTCCAGTCCTACGCGCACTTTCACGCCGGGGTCGCCCCGGTCAAGGGAGTCCAGGACGGGTTCGGGCCCGGCTTCTCCGTGCTCGGCGACCACTGGTCACCGATCCTCATCCTGCTGGCCCCGCTGTACTGGATCCACCACGGGCCGCAGGACCTGATCGTGGCCCAGGGTGTGCTGTTCGCGCTGGCCGTGCCGCCGCTATGGGTGTTCACCCGGCGGGTCACGGGGAGTCGCGGCCGGCGCCTACCTGGTGTCGGTGGCCTACGTGCTGAGCTGGCCGGTGGCCGAGGCGGTCGCGGCCGGGTTCCACGAGGTGGTGTTCGTGCCCGTGCTGACCGCGCTGTTCTTCGAGCGGCTGGCGGCCGGCCGGATCCGGGCCGCGCTCGGGGCGGCGGCCGGGCTGCTGCTGGTCAAGGAGGACATGGGGCTGCTGCTGGCCGGGTTCGGGCTGTTCCTGCTGGCCGCCCGGCCCGGGCAGTTCGAGGCCTGGGCGCCGGGGCACCCGCTGGCCGGGTCCGGTCCGCACCACCGCCGGGATCGCCTGCTGCTGGCCTCCGGTTTAATCGCGGGCGGCCTGGCGGCCGTGCTGCTGGCCACCATGGTCCTGCGGCCCGCGTTCGGGGGCCGGGCCACCTACTACTGGGCCTACTGGTCGCTGGGCCCGGACATGACCCAGGCCGCCGCGCACGCGCTGCGCGACCCGCTGGCCGTGGCCCGGCTGGCGGTCAGCCCGGCCGAGAAGGTCACCACCGTGGCCTGGCTGAGCGGCGTGCTGCTGTTCCTGCCGCTGCTGTCGCCGGTCACGCTGGCCGCGCTGCCGCTGCTGGCCGAGCGGATGCTGGCCTCCTCGGCCCCCAACTGGTGGGGGACCGCCTACCAGTACAACGCCTTCATCGAGATGGTGCTGGTCGTCGGGGCCGTCGACGGCGGAGTCCGGCTGACCGGCTGGGCGCGGCGGGTGCGGCGGGTGCGGCGGGGGCCGCGGCGACGGGATGATAACAGCAAGAAGCGGCGCGCCGCGATAGGGGTGGCGGCGGCGTTGTGTGCCGCGGCGGTGGCGGTGGCGCCGCGGTTCGCACTGGTCAGCGTGGTCACGCCGGGGTTCTACCGGGGGACCAGCCAAGAAGCGGACCAAGCCGCGGCCGACGCGCACGTGCCCCCCGGGGTGACGGTGGACGCGCCGCAAATGCTCGGGCCCCAGCTGTCCGGGCGGAACACCGTACTCCTGTGGGGGCCGGCCGCGGCGTCCGCCTCCGCGCCGTGGATCGTGGCCCAGACGCACTGGACGTTCCCGTTCACCTCGCTGGCCGGCCAGCGGGCCCAGATCGCCCACCTGAAGCGGGACGGTTACCAGGTGGTGTTTTCCCGCGGGGCCTACCTGGTTCTGCACCGCCCGCGGGACCTTCTGGTGCACGAGCGCCGGTGACATCTGGGTGCACTAGCCTGGGGCGCATGGCGACGCAGGGGACAGCCCCATTGGTCAGCGCGGCGGCGGCCCACATCCCCAGCCCGCCGATCAGCGGATTCCACATCGGGCCACTGTTCATCCACTTCTACGCGGTCATGTACCTGGTCGGCATCGCCGCCGCCATCTACATCACCCGGCGGCGCTGGGTCCGCGCGGGCGGCGACCCGGAGCTGATGTACGACGTCGCCATGTGGAGCGTGCCCGCCGGGATCATCGGCGGCCGCATCTACTTCGACATCACCACCCCGGCCTACATCCCGCACGTCTGGTACGGCGTGCTCGCGGTGTGGGACGGCGGCCTGGGCATCTGGGGCGCGATCCCGGTCGCGGTGCTGGTCGGTGGCTGGCGCATCCGCCGGTTCGGCGGCAGCTTCATCATGGCCATGGACGCGGTGGCGCCCGCGCTGCTGGTGGCCCAGGGCCTGGGCCGGATCGGCAACTACTTCAACAAGGAGCTGTTCGGCGGCCCGACCAGCCTGCCGTGGGGGCTGGCCATCCCGGCCGGCTTCCGCCCGGCCGGGTACACCCAGTTCGCGTTCTTCCAGCCCACGTTCTTGTACGAGCTGATCTGGGACTTCGCGCTGGCCGCGTTCCTGGTCTGGCTGGGCCACCACCGCAAGATCTTCGCCCCGGGCCTGTTCGCGCTGTACGTGGCCGGGTATTCGGCGTTCCGGATCTTCGAGGAGTCGCTGCGGGTCGACCCGTCCCAGCATTTCCTGGGCCTGCGGCTCAACATGTATGTGGCCATCGGGCTGACCGTGGCCGGTCTGGCCTGGTTCGTGATCATCCAGCGCCGGGGCCACCGGCGGGCCGCGGCCGGCCTGCCCGTGGCCGAACTGGCCGCGGGCAACGCCCAGCCTGGCTACCTGGCCCGGGACACCCAGGCCGACGGGGTGCTGAGCGAGGCCGGGGCGGCCGCCGACGACCCGGAGGCCGAGCCCGCCGTCGGCACGGCGGACCCAGCCTCCGATCCAGCGGCGGATCCGGCCGCTGAACCGGAGGAGCCGGCCGGAAAGTCCTCCGCCGACTGAGTCACACTCGCGGCCGCTGCGTCGTCATACAGCTGAGAACAAAATCAGCGAGGAGATGACGATGGAAGCCCGACTCAACCTGTTCGGCAGCCCGCAGGCCATGAAGTTCGTCAAGCGCTTCAACGCGGCGGCCACGACGATGACCGACTCGGGTCTGCCCGAATCCACCCAGGAACTGGTGAAGCTGCGGGCCAGCCAGATCAACGGCTGCGGCATGTGCACCGACATGCACTACAAGGACGCCGTCCACGCGGGGGAGGACCCGCAGCGGCTCAACCTGGTCGCGGCCTGGCGCGAGGCCACCGTGTTCACCGAGGCCGAGCGGGCCGCGCTGGAACTGGCCGAGCAGGGCACCCGCATCGCCGACGCGGCCGGTGGCGTGAGCGACGAGGTGTGGGCCAACGCGGCCAAGCACTACGACGACGACCAGCTCATGGCGCTGGTGGTGACGATCTCGGTCATCAACACCTACAACCGGCTGAACGTCATGCTGCAGGTGCCCGCGGGCAGCTACCAGCCAGGCCAGTTCACCCAGCTGTAAAGGCCGGGCCCCGGAAGCGAGCGGGCCCCGAGAGCACGATGGCCCCCGCCCGGATCGGCGGGGGCCATCTCCATCAGCAAGCTCAGGCCGGGACGGTCGCGGCCGGGGCGCCGGCGGCCGCGGTCCGGACCCGCCACCAGTCCTGCCCCGCCTCGGGCAGCGTGTAGATCGGGTCGTAGTACGGGTACTCGCGGCTGATGGCCAGCTCGTCGTGGGCCTCGACCGCGGTCCGGTAGTTCTTGGTCCAGTACGAGATGCCGAGGTCGGTGTCGTACCGGGACACCTGGTGCACCCAGCGCTTGCCCACGTAGGGCACGTCGCAGACCACCCGCGGGGTGGCGAAGCCGGGCAGGTAGCCCATGATCTGGTGCTGCAGCTCCTGGGCCTCAGCCACGGAGAGCCGCCAGTGCTCACTGCCCGGGATCATGTCGCACATGTAGAAGTAGTAGGGCATGATCTTGGCCTCGTCGAGCAGGGCGAAGCACAGGTCCAGCAGGGCGGGCACGCTGTCGTTGACCCCGCGCAGCAGCACACCCTGGTTGCGGACGTCCCGGATACCGGTGTCGAGCATGGCCCGCGCCGCCTTGGCCACCAGCGGGGTGACCGACTGGGCGCTGTTGACGTGGGTGTGGATGGCGATGCTCACGCCCCGGTCGGAGGCCGTGGCCGCCAGCCGGGACATGCCCGCCCGCACCTCGTCGGACAGCCAGTGCTGGGGCAGGCCCATCAGGGCCTTGCTGGCCAGCCGGATGTCGCGGACCGAGTCGATCTCGAGCAGCGAGGCGACGAACTCCTCCAGCCGGGGCCAGGGCAGGTTGGCCACGTCGCCGCCGGAGACCACCACGTCCCGCACGCCGGGGGTGCGGCGCAGGTAGTCGATCATGGCGCCGAGCCGGTCCGGCCGGGCCAGGGTGAACTTGTGCTTGTCGGCGGTGGGGGTGGGGTTACCGACCAGGTCCATCCGGGTGCAGTGCCCGCAGTACTGCGGGCAGGTGGGCAGCACCTCGGCCAGCACCTTGGTCGGGTAGCGGTGGGTCAGCCCCTCCACGGCCCACATCTCCGCCTCGTGCAGCGAGTCCCGCTGCGCGTACGGGTGCGAGGGCCAGTCGGTGCGGCGGTCGCTGAAGACCGGGATCATGTAGCGGCGCACCGGGTCGGCGTAGAAGGCGTCGGTGAAGGCCGGGTCCGAGGGGGCCGTGGTGGGCGCCATGGTGTTCACCATCTGGGGCGGCACCAGCATGGACATGGTGGCCCGGGACCGCTGGTCCTGGTCCAGGTCAGCGAAGAACGTCTCGGCCAGCCCTTCGCCCACGACCTTGCGCAGCTGGCGGGCGTTCTTCACGCAGTGGGCGCGCTGCCACTGCACGGACTCCCACTCGGCGGTGGTGACGTCGGCCCAGCCCGGGAACCGCCGCCAGTCCGGCTCGGTGAGCTCCTGTCGCTGGTACACGTACGGCTGGTCGATCACGCGGGCCTCCCCGAGGTCAGATGCAGTGGATAATCCTCTCTGGCATCCACGTTAGACGAAAAAATTTTGAGATTGAACCACCTGGCAGGAGAATTTATCGTCAGCTCCGCCCCGGGTGCTCCTTACCCGCGCGCGGGGAAACCGGCTGGGCCGGCGTAACAGTTCGGCGGCAAATCCGGGCCGGACCGGCCCGTGGCCAGGGTCGGCCAGCCCGCCGCCGGGTGGCCAGTGCTCTGTCCGGAGGGTGCCTGCTTGATGACGTTCCGGGGGGTTGACATCGATAGAACAAGCGGTAAGTTGCTGCCCACGGTCCAGACCCGGGCGGGCTGGCCGGAGTGTTCAGGCCCGCCATGATCTGGCCCGCATCGGGGTGGGGAACGCTTGCAGCCAGCCGTTTTTCTGCCCGGTGCGGTGACAGGGCCGCCACACGGTACCTGCTGGACGGGGGTTGGGCTTGGGAAAGGATCCGGGCGCCCAGTAGACAACGGAGGCCGAGCTCGTTGCCGGCGGGACGGCCCCCGGTCCGAAGGTGCCGCCCGGATCCTTTTCCTTCCCCCGCGAACCGGGTACAAGTCCCGGTAAGGGACTACTCAGCCCCGAACGGGCACAGACGCCCCAGGCGGCATCGTTGCCGCGGTCCCGCCCGCGCCACGCACGGGGAACCCCTGGCTCGCCGCGGACGTTGGACAAGCCTCAGGCCGATATCCTGGTCGGCCTACACCAGCGGACCTTGAGCCAGGCGAAGGGCAGGGAGCGTGGCAGAGCCCACTTCACCCATCGAGCGTGTTGCCGTCGTCATGCCGACGTACGAGGAGCGGCAGAACCTGGAGTCGATCTCCAGCCGGTTGCGCGCCGCGGTGCCTTACGCCGACCTGCTGGTGGTCGACGACAACAGCCCCGACGGCACCGGCGACCTGGCCGACAAGCTGTCCGAGGCTGACTCGCACATCCAGGTGCTGCACCGGACGGACAAGGCCGGGCTCGGGCCCGCCTACATCGCCGGGTTCCGCTGGGCCCTGGAGCGCGGCTACGACGCCGTGGTGGAGATGGACGCGGACGGCTCCCATCAGCCCGAGCAACTGCCGCAGCTGCTGGCCGCGCTGGACGGCGCCGACGGCGTGATCGGGTCCCGCTGGGTGCCGGGCGGGCAGCTGCTGAACTGGCCGCGGTCGCGTGAGGTGCTGTCCCGCGGCGCCAACGTCTACACCCGGATCATGCTGGGACTGCACATCAAGGACGCGACCGGCGGTTACCGGGCCTACCGGGCCTCGGCGCTGCGGGCGATCAGCCTGGACACGGTGGAGTCAGCCGGGTACTGCTTTCAGATCGACCTGACCCTGCGCATGGTCCGGGCGGGCCTGCGCATCGTGGAGGTCCCGATCACGTTCGTGGAGCGGGAACGCGGCGCGAGCAAGATGAGCCGCGCGATCATCGGGGAAGCGTTCCTGCGGGTCGCCCAGTGGGGCGTGGCCAGCCGGCTCGGCCGGCGGCACAAGTAACGTACCGGGGAAAATAGCTGGGGCAGGCGTTCACGGGTCGCCTGCCCAGCTCCTCGCGTCGTTGGTTCGTACTCTGTTCAGGCGCTCTTGCGCTGACGGGTCCGGCGGGTGTCACTCTCGGACGGGGCCGGGGCGCCGCGGCGGCCCCGGATGACCTCGAGTCGTTCCGCCAGCACCGCTTCCAGATCGTCTACCGTTCGCCGTTCGAGCAGCATGTCCCAGTGGCTGCGCGGCGGCTTCACCTTCTTCGGAGCAGGTGACTCGCCCGTCGCCGCGAAGGCGACAGCACCACAGACCCGGCACTCCCAAGTTGGGGGGAGTTCCGCCTCTGCAGCGAAGGGCACGGTAAAGTGGTGGCCCTTGGGGCAGTCGAAAGCGACCTCTTGCCGTGGGGCGAGGTCGGTATTGCGGTCGTTCTCATAGCTCGTGGATCCGAGCCGAGTACCGCGTAGTGCGCGTTCGGCCATTAGGGTGCTGCCTCCCAAGCGCTCAGCCGTCTTGGTTTCTCAACGCCGAATACGCGGACAAGATTCCCGGTTACGCTCCGGTCCAACCCTGTTAGCGCGCCGGAAAAGAACGGGGAGCGCTTACCCGGGGCGAAAACGCCCTTTTCAGGCCGCTGGAACCCCGGGCCCGACCCTACCCGGGCCGGGCTGAGCGGGCACTCAATTCCGGTTCCAGAGCCCCCGCTCGGTCAGCACCTCGCGCAGCAGCACGGTCTGGTCGGTCATGATGCCGTCGGCGCCCAGGTCCAGGGCCCGTTCCATGTCGGCCCGCCGGTTCAGGGTCCACACGTGCACCTGGAGACCGGCGTCGTGGGCCTGGCGCACGAACGTCGGGGTGGCGATCTGCAGCGGCACCTGGGCGCAGTGCACGCCGGTGCGGGCCAGCTTGGCCGCGAGCGCGTCCCCGAACCGGGGCAGGCCGCCGGTCACCCGCAGCGCGGCCACCCCGGCCGGGGACAAGGCCATGCACACCGGCCGGTCCAGCAGGACCCGGGCCGCGTGCAGCCGCCGGGCCGAGAACGAGGTGACGCACACCCGGTCCCAGGCCCGGGTGCGGCGCAGCACCTCCATCATCGGCTCGATGGCGGGCACGTCCTTGAGGTCGACGTTGAACCGCAGGTCCGGCCAGGCCATGATCAGGTCCTCGATGAGCGGGATCTCCTCGGTGCCGTTGATCCGGGCCGCCGACACCTCCCGGTACGGCAGGCGGGAGATCCGGCCCCGGCGGTCGGTGACCCGGTCCAGGGTGCGGTCGTGGAAGGCCAGCAGGATCCCGTCCTGGGTGGCCCTGGTGTCGGTCTCCAGGTGGGTGTAGCCCAGGTTCACCGCGTGCTCGAACGCGGCCCAGGAATTCTCCGGCTGATGCGCGGCGCCCCCGCGGTGCGCGAAGGCGATCGGGAGCGCACGGTCGAGGTAGGCGACGGGGCGGCGTTGTTCAACGTCTGCTCGCAGCACAGCCCCCAGTATCAGCGGCTCGTGGGTACCGTAGGTAAACAGCGTAGTTCATCTCGCTGAGCTTTAGGTGTCGGGCTCTGGTGCCCTCCAGCCCGGCTCAGGTATCGGCTGGCCTTGCCTTTTCCCATTCGCGGCGCCGGGTGTCGGCCAGCGCGATCGCCGCGGCCACGGCTACGTTCAGTGACCCCACCCGGCCGACCTGGGGAATGTAGGCCGCGCTGTCGACCACGTCGAGCAGGGCCGGGGAGCAGCCGTGGTCCTCGTTCCCGATGGCCAGGCACACGTCCCCGTCCAGCGGGGCGTCGAACAGCGGCGTGGCCCCGGCCGCCAGCTCGATGGCCACCACCCGCAGGCCCGCCGCGGCCGCGGTCCGGGCCGCGTCGGCCGGGGCGTCGATCCGGTCCCAGGACAGGAACCGTTCGGTGCCCAGCGCCGTCTTGCGCACCGCGGGATGGTCCAGGGGCGTGCTGTTGCCGCACAGCCAGACGTGCTCGACGCCGAAGGCGGCCGCCGAGCGGACGATCGAGCCCACGTTGAACGGCTGGGTGACCGAGTCCAGCAGCAGGGCCACCCGGGCCTGGGTGCCGCGCCGCCAGGTCCGGTTGAGCCGCTTGACGTCGGTCGGCCGCAGCTGCCGGAACCGGTGCTCGGGGTCGCTCACGACGTACGCTCCGGCGGCTCGGCCCCGGGCCGGGTGATGTGCAGGATCCGGTAGCCGCCCCGGGCCGCGGCCCGGTCCACGGCCCAGCCCTGCTCCTGCAGCCACCGGTGCAGCGAGTCCGCGCCCAGGTGCCGCTGCACCACGGCCCAGGCGGCCGCGCCGGGGTCCAGCCGGGGCAGCCAGCGGCCCAGCAGTCCGTGCAGGGCCTGCTTGCCGATGCGGATGGGCGGGTTGGACCAGATCCCGGCGAACGAGGCCGGCAGGGCCGGGTCGTCCGGCAGCGAGCAGCGCACGTTACCCAGCCCGGCGTTCTCGGCGTTGCGGGCGCACAGGTCCAGGGCCCGCTGGTTCACGTCCACCGCCCACACGGTCGCGTCCGGGGCCCGGGCCGCCAGCACCAGCGCGATCGGCCCGTACCCGGCCCCCAGGTCGAGCAGGTCGCCGCCGGCCGGGGGCGTGGCCGCCTCGTCCAGCAGCAGCCGGGTGCCCGCGTCGAGCCGGGCCGGGGAGAACACGCCGGAGTCGGTCTCCAGCTCCAGGTGCACGTCGCGCAGCAGCACGTGCACGGAGCCGGGCCGGTGGGCGGTCCCGGGCTCGGCCGTGAAGTAGTGGTCGCTCAAACTGTCCGCACGGGTGCGGGCCGGTCCGCGGCGGCGGCTTCGGCGGCCAGGGCCGGCTTGATGTAACGCCGGGTCATCCAGCGCTCGACCACGAACGTGAGCACGGGAATGGTGCCGGCCAGCAGGACGACCAGGCTCTTGTCCGGGCGCAGCCGCAGCTTCCAGACCAGGTGGGCCGCGGTGACCAGGTAGATGATGTACAAGATGCCGTGCACGGTGCCGACCACGTTGACCAGGGCCGGGTACCCGGCGATCTGCAGCGGGATGCCGACGAAGCACAGCACCACCAGGACCACACCGGTGATGTAGGCCATCACCCGGTACCGGAGCACGATTCCACGCACCGGTGCTACCTCCGCGGGGGACTATGGGGCGGCTGTCGCGGGCGCTACCGGCCGCTGTTCTCCGCCCGGCGGTTGAGCTTGGCCAGGTAGGCGTTGTATTCGGCGAGTTCGGGGTCGTACACCTCGACCACGCCGCTCATACTACCCGTTGTAGTGCCTTCGGCGTGGTACGCGCCGTCGGGCAGGTACACCTGGTCGGGCGGGGCCACCTGGCCGGTGCGGATGCGGTACTCGTCCCGGATCGTCTTGCCCCAGAACACCGCGCCCAGCAGCGCGAACAGCGGCCACTCGAACGTGTAGGCCCAGGACAGGGCGTTCCCGGCCAGCGCCCGGTGCAGCTGCCAGTCACCCAGCCAGAACATGCCCCAGAACGCCACCACCGCGAACGCGTGCCAGGCCAGCCAGCGCGGCGCGACCAGGAACCGCCACGTCGCCCACGCCCCGGCCTTGGTCATGGATCGAGCGTACCGTGGCCAGCACTTCGGGGATAATCGGCGCATGGCGCTGGCGGAGGGGATCTGGTCCCGGTGGGACGGTGTGTCGGAACGAATTCCGGGCCGGCTGGATGAGCTGCGGGGCCCGCGCACCGGCATCGTGGTGCTGCCCACGCACCTGACCTGGCACGGCCTGCGCGAGTTCGACGTGGCCAAGGACGAGTCCCGGCTGGTGCTGTACAGCATCCTGCTCGGCCAGGGCCGCCGCGGTGACCTGGCCCGGTTCGTGAACGCGGCCCGGCTGGCCGAGGACTGGCCGGACCTGGCCGAGGTGCTCAGCCGGCGGATCCGCCGGGCCTGCGAGCGGCGGCTGGGCCTGCCTGCCGCCAGCTGACCGGCCCGCCTAACTAAGGTGGTGCCATGCGCAAATACGTGATCATGGGCGTGCAGGGCAGCGGCAAGGGCACCCAGAGCCAGTTGCTGGCCCGCGACCTCGATCTCGTGCACATCAGCGTCGGGGACATCTTCCGCTGGAACGTGCAGAACCACACCAAGCTGGGGGCCCAGGTCCGCCGGATCATGGCCGAGGGCAATCTGGTCGGCGACGAGATGGCCGAGTCGGTGGTCCGCGACCGGCTGACCCAGCACGACTGGAACTACGGCTTCATCATCGACGGGTTCCCGCGCAGCCGCCGGCAGGCCCTGTTCTTCCTGGAGAGCTACGACATCGACGGGGTCATCCACCTCGACCTGCCCGACAGCGAGGTCCGCCGCCGGGTGCTGTCCCGGCGGCTGTGCGCCAACTGCGGCATGGACTACAGCACCCTGGCCAGCAGCCCGCACGAGGCCGGGCAGTGCGATTCCTGCGGCGGTCAGCTGACCACCCGCGAGGACGACAACGAGCAGGCGCTGACCGTCCGGCTGAAGGACTACCACGAGAAGACCAACCCGGTCCTGGACCTGTTCCGGGGCAAGGAGTACGTGATCACCGTCGACGCCCGGCCCGACCCGACCACCATTCAGCAGGAGATCCGGCTCAAGCTGGGCCTGCCACCGCTACCGGACGCCGGGCAGGAAAAATCCAAGGAGAAATAGTGCGCGAGATCGCGGTCTTCAGCGGGAGCGCCCATCCCCACCTGGCCCGTGAGATCTGCCTCAACCTGGGCGTGCCGCTGCACCCGGTGCGCATCCAGCGCTTCGCCAACGACTGCCTGGAGGTGCAACTCCAGGCCAACTGCCGCGAGCGCGACGTGTTCCTGATCCAGCCGCTGACCGAGCCGGTGCAGGAGCACCTGGTCGAGCTGCTGCTGATGGCCGACGCGGCCCGCGGCGCCTCGGCCGGCCGGGTCACCGTGGTCATGCCCTACTACGCCTACGCCCGCTCGGACAAGAAGGACGAGCCGCGCATCTCGATCGCCGGGCGGCTCATCGCCGACCTGCTGGTGGCGGCGGGCGCGGACCGGGTGCTGACCATGACCCTGCACTCGCCGCAGGTGCACGGGTTCTTCTCGGTCCCGGTCGACCACCTGAACGCGCTGCGCGAGCTGGCCGCGCACTTCCGCACCCGGGACCTGAGCAACACCGTGGTGGTGTCACCGGACCTGGGCTACGCCAAGAGCGCGGCCGCGTTCGCCCGCCGCCTGGGCCTGCCGGTGGCCGCGGGCTCCAAGCAGCGGCACGGCGACGACGAGGTGACCATCAGCGCCATCATCGGCGACGTGACCGGCAAGGACGTCATCGTCATCGACGACGAGATCGCCCGCGGCTCCACCTTGACCGAGCTGCTGGACCGGCTGCGCGAACAGGACGCGCGCACCATCCGCGTCGCCTGCACGCACGGGCTGTTCGCCGACGGGGCCCTGGGCAAGCTGGCCGCCCAGCCGGACGTCGAAGAGGTGGTGTGCACGAACACGGTGCCCATGCCGGACCACAAGCGCGACCCCAAGCTGAAGGTGCTGTCGATCGCCTCGGCCATGGCCGAGGCCATCCGCCGCATCCACAACGGCGAGTCGGTCAGCTCCCTGTTCGACATCCCCTGAGCTACGCCGTTGTGGCGATGTCGATGATCCAGGCCAGGACGAACGCCTCTTCGTGCCAGGCGTCGTAGCGGCCGCTGCGGCCGCCGTGGCCGGCGTTCATCTCGGTCTTGAGCAGGAACGGCCCGCCGCGGGTACCGGCCTGCAGCCGGGCGATCCACTTGGCCGGCTCGCGGTACAGGACCCGGGTGTCGTTCAGGCTGGTGATGGCCAGGATCGGCGGGTAGCTGGCCGCGCTCACGTTCTCGTACGGGGTGTAGGACTTCATGTACTGGTACACCTCGGGGTCGTGCAGCGGGTCGCCCCACTCCTCCCACTCGGTCACGGTCAGCGGCAGCGACGGGTCCAGGATCGAGGTCAGCGCGTCCACGAACGGCACCTGGGCCACGATGCCCGCGAACGCGTCCGGAGCCAGGTTGACCGAGGCGCCCATCAGCAGGCCGCCCGCGGAGCCGCCCCGGGCCACCAGCCGGCCCGCCGAGGTCCAGCCCTGGCCGGCCAGGTGCCGGGCGCAGGCCACGAAGTCGGAGAACGTGTTCTTCTTGTGCAGCATCTTGCCGTCGTCGTACCAGGTCCGGCCCAGTTCGCCGCCGCCGCGGACGTGCGCGATCGCGTACACGAAGCCCCGGTCCAGCAGCGACAGGCGGGCGATGGAGAAGTACGGGTCCATGGAGATCTCGTAGCTGCCGTAGCCGTAGATCAGGCCGGGCGCGCTGCCGTCCCGGGGTGTGCCGCGGCGGCACACCAGCGAGATCGGCACCTTGGTCCCGTCCGGGGCGGTGGCCCACTCCCGGAACTGCTCGTAGTCCTCGGGCCGGTAGTCACCCTGACCGGGCAGGGCCAGCACCTGCTGCCGGCGCCGGAGCACCAGCTCGCCGGTGGCCAGCTCGCAGTCGTAGACCGAGTCCGGGGTGACCAGCGAGGCGTAGTGCAGCCGGTACTGGGTCGCGGCCGGGTCGGGGGTGCTGCCGGGGGAGACGGTGTAGACCGGCTCCGGGAAGCCGACGTCGTACCCGCTGCCGTCGGCCCGGATGACCCGCAGCCCGGTCAGCCCGTCGCGCCGGTAGTCGACCACCAGGAACTCGGTGAAGGCGTCCACCCCCAGCAGCCGGGTGCTGTCCTGGCCGGCGATGAGGGTGGTCCATTGGCCCGGGTCGTCGACCGGCGCCTCGGCCAGCTCGAAGTTGACCGCCCCGTCGTTGTGCAGGATCAGCAGCCGCTCGCGCCCGTCGGCGAACGCCTGGTGCTCGACCTCGTACTCCAGGCCGGGACGGCGCGGGGTCACCACCCGCGGCTCGCCCCGCGGGTCGGCCGCGTCCAGCAGCCACACCTCGCTGGTCACCTTGCTGGAGGACGCGATCATCAGGAAGCGCTGGCTGCGGGTCAGCCCGACCCCGACCCAGAACTTCTCGTCCGCCTCCTCGAAGATCACCGTGTCCTCGGTGTGGGCGGTGCCGACCAGGTGCCGCCACACCCGCCATGGCCGCCAGGCGTCGTCCACGGTCACGTAGAACAGGGCGCTGCCATCCAGTGACCAGGCCGCCCCGTAGAACGTGTTCGGGATCTCGTCCGGGGCCAGTTCCCCGCGGTCCAGGTTCTTGATCCGCAGCGTGAACCGCTCGTCACCGGCGAAGTCGGTGGAATAGGCCAGCTGCTTCCCGTCCGGGCTGACGCTGAGCGCGCCCAGCGAGAAGAAGTCGTGGCCGGCCGCCAGCTCGTTCCCGTCGAGCAGAATCTGCTCGCCAGGCAGCGCGGCACCGTCGGCGGCGATGGGCGGGCCGTCGTCGTCCGGCCGGACCTCACGGCGGCAGTTCAGCCCGTACTGCTGGCCTTCGACGGTCCGGGCGTAATACCACCAGCCGCCCTTGCGGTACGGGACGGAGAGATCGGTCTCCTGGGTTCGGCCCTTGATTTCACCGAAGATCGTGTCCCTGAGTCCCGACTCACCGGTGGTGAGCGCCTCGGTGTAGTCGTTCTCGGCGGTCAGGAACGCGATCGTGTCCGGATCGTCCTTGGCCGCCAGCCAGGCGTAGGGGTCGTTGACCGTGTCGCCGTGGAAGGTGCGGCCGAACGGGACCTGCTTGGCCGGCGGCGGCGCGGGCGCGTCCGGCGCGCTGGCCAGTTCCCGGATCGAAGCGGTGATTCCCGCGGGGCCGGTGCTGGCTGGGCTGGTGGTGGAGTCCGCACTCATGGTTCTGAGCTTACTGAGATGCGGGCCAGCGGCGCCCGTTACGATCGGCGGCATGCCGGACGAACTGGGCGCGACCGCGCATACCTTCCGTTCCGGGCTGCAGGGCCTGATCGGTGACCCGGCCGTTCCGTTGCCGGCTATCGGCCGCTGGCTCGATGAACTCGGCCACCAGGCTCAGCTGCGGGGCAGCCTGCGGCCGGTGCTGATGCTGCGGGTGGCGTTCGCCGTGGACATCGGCGACTACCTGGCGGCGTCCGCGCACCTGGCCGCGGCCCTGGCCGCGCCGCCGGACCCCACGGCCGGCTGCCCGGCCTGCGAGTGCCGCGACGCGGGCCGGTGGCGGGCCGCGCTCGGCGATGACGACGGGGCCCTGGAGCAGTGGGCGCCGGTGCTGGACGGGACCCTGGGCTGCGCCGACGAACCCGGCCAGGTGCTGGCCCGCGCGCTGCTGCCGCTGACCCGGGCCGGCCGGCTGGACGAGGCTCGCGGCGCCTATCTGCGCGGGTACTCCCTGGTCCGGGGGGACCTGGCCGGGCGGCCCGCGGTCGGCCGGCACATTGAGTTCTGCGCGCTGACCGGGAACGAGGCCCGGGGCCTGGCCATCCTCGCCGAGCACGCGGACTGGCTGGCCGAACCGGATGCCGATGCGCCCGGTCCCGGGGATGCCCTGTCGTGGCTGGAGTTCGCGACCGGGGCCTGCGTGCTGCTGCGCCGTCTGGTTGCCCTGGGCCATGGCGGCCTGCCCGTGGGCGACGGCACCGCCGCGGGCCGGCTGGCCCTGCTGGAAGGCGAGATCCCGTTCCTGTGCGACCGCTACGGCGTCCGCAACGGCAACACCGCGCTGCGCGATCAGGTGACGGCCCGGCTGGCGCAGGAGCCGCTGGCCGAGGTCCTGCCCCTGGGCGCCCCATCCCGGCTGCCGGCCCCGCCCGCGGCTGACCAGGCCGCCGAGGAGCCCGGGGACAGCCTCGATGACCTGATCGAGCGGGCCCGGCAGCTGCGCGACGACCGGCACCCGCACGCCCGCCAGGCCTGGGAACAGGTGGCGGCCCGCGGCCAGGATCTGCCCGCCGACGTGGCGGCCGAGCTGGCCCGGCAGCGGGCCGGGGCGCTGGCCGAACACGATCCGCGGGCCGGCCACCAGGCGCTGCTGGCCGCGGCGGCCCAGCTGGCCGCCGCGGGTGATGAGGCCCGCGCCTGTGAGGCCCGGGCCGCCGCGGCCCTGGCCCAGGCCCAGGCGGGCGACGTCGACCGGGGCGGCCCGGCCCTGGACGCGGTCATCGCCGATGCGGACGCCGCGTTCGACCGTGATGCCCTGACGCCGCGGCAGTACCTGATCGTGCGGCGGGCCCGCGCGCTGCTGGCCTTCCAGGCCGCGGCGGCCGGGCCGGCCGACTCGGTCGAGGCGGTCGAGGCGATCGCCGCCGAGCTGGCCGAGGCCGAACGGCTCCACGTCCCCCGCTACGCGGCCAACTACCGCGACCTGCTGGCCCAGCTGGCCATCCGGCGGGGTGACCCCGGGCAGGCCCGCACCCACCTGGACCAGGCCCGCCAGCTGTACCTGGACGCCGGGGAGCCGTGGTACGCGGCCCGCGCCGAGGGCCGGGCGGCCCAGGTCGCGCTGACCACCGGTGACGCCAAGGCCGCCGAGGATCTGGCCCGGGACGCGCTCAGCCACGGCGGCGACCTGCTGGTGCCCGCGCAGGCGGCCGGGTTGCAGGCGATGCTGGCCGATGCCCTCGGCGACCAGCCGGGCCGGGAACCCGAAGCCGTCGACGCGGCCCTGACCGCGGCGGCCCGGTGGGATGGCCGGTCCCCGCGCGACGCGGTGCACCAGGTATTCCAGGCGGCCCGGGCCTACGGCCGGGCCGGCCGCCACGGAGAAGCGGTCAGCCTGTTCACCGAGGTCATGCCCTACGTCGAAGTCCCCTACGAGGCGGCCCAGGTCGCCTTGACCCATGACCAGTACGGGCAGTCGCTACGGGCGGTGGGGCGACCCCAGGAAGCGGCCGGGCAGTTCCGGCAGGCGGCCGAGATCTACGCCGGGCTCGGTGACGTGGTGTCCCGGGTCCGCTGCCTGCGGTCGGCGGCCTGGATGGAGGGCTCGGCCGAGTCCATGCGGGCGGTCGTGGCCGAGCTGGCTCAGCTGGCGGCCCTGGCCCCCGACGAGGACGCCGAGCTGCTGGCCGGGGAGCTCAGCGCCAGCCGCGCCGAGCTGGCCCAGCTCCGCGCCGAGCACGGCATAACGGTGTAAGGAACCCCCCCGGCCCGCGACCCGGACCTGGAACGGTTTGTTCATCGTTTGCGATCTTATCGGCACGGTCTGACACCATGGATGGCGTGAATGGGCACCTGATCCGGGTCGACGGCAGCGCCGACGACGACTTCAAGCCAGATGATGTTGAGCGGGCCTTGCACGACGACGAGATCCTCTGGCTGGACCTGCATGACTCCAGCGAGGAGAGCCTGGCCTTGCTGCGCGACGTGTTCCGCATTCACCCGCTCGCGGTCGAGGACGCGCTGGAGTTCGGGCAGCGGCCCAAGATCGAGGACTACGAGAACTTCGTCTCCATCGTGTTCTTCGGGGCCAACACGGTCGGCCAGCCCATGATCGAGGTGCACTGCTTCTTCGGCGACAACTTCCTGGTCACGCTGCACCGGGAGCGCTGCGTGGCGTTCGAGGGCATGCGGACCGTGTTCGCCCGGAAGCACACCGGTCTGGCCGCCCGGATCATCGTGCTGCACCACGTGCTGGACAGCCTGTCCGACAGCGTGTTCCCGATGCTGGCCTCGTTCGACGACAAGGTCGACGCCATTCAGGACCAGATCGAGATCAAGGCCGAGCGGGAGCACCAGGAGTCCCTGTTCGCGCTCCGGCGCTGGCTGAGCGACGTGCGCAAGATCGTCGCCCCGCAGCGGGACATGCTCAACGCGTTGCTGTCCGACCGGATCGACCTGCCCGGCATGAACAAGGAGAGCGAGCCGTACTTCCGGGACCTGTACGACAACATGATCAAGATCAACGACCTGGTCGACAGCCACCGGGACCTGGTGTCCAGCACGATGGACAGCTACGTCGCGCAGCTGGCCAACCGGCAGAACGACGTCATGAAGCAGCTGACCATCATGGCCACGATCTTCCTGCCGCTGACCTACCTGACCGGGTTCTTCGGCCAGAACTTCGGCTGGCTGGTCAACTCGATCGGATCCTGGGAAGAGTTCTTCGGCATCGGCATCGGCACCGAAGCCGTCGCCGTGATCTTCCTCCTGCTCATGTTCAAGCGCCGCGGCTGGCTCTGACCCGGCCGCGGCGCCCGAACGCCGTCACTTCTCGTAAAACAGGTGGATGCCTTGCGGCACCGGGGTGCTGGAGCGGGCGAACACGTCGTCCAGGTACTTGGCCATGTCCGGGCTGAACTCGGCGCCGGGGGAGTTTTCCGCGGTGAGCCGGACGATCGCCGACGGCTGGCTGTTGAAGGCCAGGGCCAGGCCCTGCAGGGTCTGGGTGCCGTGGCTGTGGAACGGCGCCGGGTGGTAGACCGTGACGCCTTCCGGCACCTTCTCCGTGTCGGCCGCGAACACCCCGTTGAGGTAGTCGGCCATCCGCCCGGTGAAGACCGCGCGGGGTGAGTGCTCGGCGGTCAGCCGCACGATGGTGGACGCGGCGTTGTTCAGCTGCTGGGACAGGCCGTGCAGGGACTTCTGCCCCTCGCAGGTGTACACCGCGATCTCGTCGCCGGCGCGAATGGCCTCGGCAACCTCGATGATCTTCTGGCGCTGGGCCTTGCGGACGTCGCCCGGGCAGTCCGCGTGACCCCAGGCCGGTGCGCCCATCCCGTGCCAGCCGAAGCCATCGGTGCCGGGGTCGTCGCTGATCCGCATCGGGAAATTGCCGACCTTGGCCGCCGACAGGCATTCGAGCAACTGGCCACCCGCGTTGATCTGCGCCTGCGTCAAAGGGATCTCTGGTTTGAGGTCGTCTTCGAATTCAATGCTCCACCAGGCGCTATTTCCCGCTATCTGGGCCCAAGCCCGCCAGCCGTTGACCGGACCGTACTGGTGGATCTGGCCGGACCAGGAGACGCCGAAGTGAGCGGAAACTTTTGACTTCGGGGTATTGAACCAGGAAATGGTCCCTTCGTAGAAGCCAGCCATCGTATGCATGACGGCCCCCTTGATTCCGGACGGGACGCTCATGCTGTTGCTGTCACCGTTCCCGCATGGCCACGGGTTGTTGTAGCTGATGTTGGCGCCATGGACCTTTCCGGCACTGTCCACGGTCAGCTTCGGTGGTGTCGTCATCGTCCCGCCCTCACTTCTCGTAGTACAGGTGGATGCCCGCGGGCACGTGGGTGCCGGAGCCGGCGAACACCCCGTTCAGGTAGTCGGCCATCTCCTTACTGAACTGGGCGCCGGGGGAGTGCTCGGCGGTGAACTGGACGATGTCCGCCGGATGGCAGCCGAAGGCCAGGGCCAGGCCCTGCAGGGTCTGGGTGCCGTGGCTGTTGAACTGCTTGGCCTGGTTCCCGGGCGCCGGGTAGTACACGGGGATGCCCTTCGGCACCTTCTCCGTGTCGGCCGCGAACACCCCGTTGAGGTAGTCGGCCATCCGCTCGTAAAAGGCCTGCTGGGGAGAGTGCTCGGCGGTCAGCCGCACGATGGTGGACGCGGCGTTGTTCAGCTGCTGGGACAGGCCGTGCAGGGACTTCTGCCCCTCGCAGGTGTACACCGACACCTCCCCGAAGAAGTTGTCCACCAGCAGCGACTGGTCCAGGTCGGTGTAATGGGCGTAGCAGCTGAACTGGGTGCCATCCATCGGAAGCCCGATCTGCTTGCAGGTGGCCGGGCCGCAGATGTGCGCCCATCTCGTGTCGAGCGCCAGCGCCGCGGCCTGGCCCAGAGCCTGCATTTCAGCTGCGCTTTTCGCGAAGTCCGCCGACCACAGGCGGACCGAGGAGCGGGCTATGCCGGCCGCCTGGATGGCGGGCCACACTTCATGCTTCATATGGCTGACGTTCGCGTAGATCACCGGGCGGGCCAGGCCACGGTCCCGCTGCCGCTTCCACCACCCCGCTACCTCTTCGGGCTTGGCCATCCCGTCCTCGACGTCGAGGCAGTCGGCGTCGTGAGCCGCGTAGGTGGCGATGGACATGACGGTGGCGTGCGGAAGCTTCTCGCGGATGGGCCCGTAGCTGTCGGTCCGGTCGATATAGCCGGCGGCGAATTTCGCGTCGGCCGGAATCGAGTCCGCGTGGCCCGAGTCGTACATGGTGATCATCGCTGGTTCCCCCCTGTGGTGATGCCGCCACGGTAAGAAGACCGGCCGCGCGGATGAATCCGTGTACCACGCAGAAACGTGAGTGGTTACTCAGCGGGCGGCGCGGGCCGGGGGAGTTTCCGGGCCAGTTCGGTGCGGGAACGGACCTGGTACTTGCGGTACACCTGGGACAGGTGGGCCTCCACGGTGCGCTTGCCCATGAACAGCTCAGCGGCGATCTCGGCGTTGCTCCGGCCGGCCAGGACCAGCTCGGCCACCTGCTGTTCGGCGCTGGTCAGGGCCGGGCCACCGTCGGGGCGGGTGCCCGTCCCGGGGCGCGGGCCCCGGATGCCGACCCGGGCCAGTTCGGCCTCGGCCCGGTCCCGCCAGTGCGGAGCCCCCAGGTCACCGAACGCCTGCCGCGCGGCCCGCAGCATCGCGGCGGCCTGCTGTTTCCGCCGGGCCCGCCGCGCCACCTCGCCGGCGGCCAGCAGCGTCCTGGCTTCCTCGAACGGCTGCCCCAGCGGCCGCGCCAGTTCCGCCGCCGCGTCCAGCGTCACGACCGCGCGGTCGGTTTCGCCGCCGGCCGCCAGCAGCAGACCCCGGCAGCGGGCCGAAGCGGCCAGGCCCCAGGCCCGGTTCAGCTCGGCGGACCGGGTTTCGAACGGCGCCAGCAGCCGATCGGCCTGGTCCAGCTGGCCCAGCCGGATCAGCGCCTCGACCTCGTCGGGCAGGAACCGGCAGAGGCCCGGCTCGGTGATTCCGGTGGCCAGGACCAGGCTGGCGAACGGGGCCAGGTCCTGGTGCACGCCGGCCGCGTCGCCGGCCGGGAGCGCGGCGGGCCCGAAGGCCTGGGCGGCGACCGCGGACACCACGGCCAGCCCGAGCTGCCGGGTCAGCTGAATGGCGGCGGTCGCGTCGCGCCGGGCGTCCGCGGGCCGGCCCTGACAGGCGTGCAGCACGGCCCGGATCGCGGTCATGAACGCCAGCTCGACCGGGCTGTCGGCGTCCTCGGCCAGCTCGAAGCCCTCCGCCACGTACTGGCCGGCTCGTGGCCAGTCACCGGCCCAGGCTTCGGCTTCGGCCATGCCCCACAGCAGCAGCGGCAGGTTGGCCGACCTGCCGGCCGCCACGGTGCGGTCGTACTCCTGGCGGTAAGTGGCGCGGGCCCCGGCCAGGTCACCGGACCAGTGCAGCAGGTGGCCGACGGCGACGTTGGGCCGCTGCTCCATGTTCTGCCCGGGCGGTGCGGGCGGGCTGGCCCGGGCATCTCGCACCAGGTCAGCCCGCACCCCCTGGCCGGTCACGAAGCTGAGGTAGGCCAGGCCCGCGCTGCACTCACCGACGAGCTGCCCGTCGCCGGCCCGCCGGGCGTTCCGCAGCGCCCGTTCGACCCAGCCCACGCCGGCCGGCGGATCGCCCATGTTGGTCACCAGCACGGCCCGGTCGAGCTGGATCCGGGTCCGCAGCATCTGGTCGTCGCCGGCCTCGGCCAGAGCTTCGTCCAGCAGGGCCAGCTGGGCCGCCAGCGGCTCGCCGCAGAACACCCGGTAGCGCATGAGCCGCCGCAGCACCTCGGCCCGGGCCGGGCCGGGCGGTACCGCGGGCAGCAGGTCCTCCAGCAGGGCGCGGGCCCGGCCCGGATCGCGGGCCGCGAACCGCTGCTCGGCCGCGAGCAGCACCCGGTCCCGGCGTTCCGCGCCGCGGGCCAGCGGCGTGATCGCCACCGCCAGTTCGGCCAGCTCGGCGGCGTCGTCCCGGGCGCCGTCGTGGGCGCAGACCCGGGCGGCGTCGGTCACCACCGCCGCCACCTCCTCGTCCGGCGCGTCGGTGGCCAGGGCCAGGTGCCGGGCCCGCTCTTCGGCGTCCGGCACGACCGTGGCCAGCCGCTGGTGGGCGGCCCGTCGGCTGGCCGGCGCGGCGTCGGCGATCACCACCGACCGGATGACCGGATGGGCGAACCGGATCGCGTCGCTGGCCAGCGAGACGAGCCCGGATCGCAGCCCGTCCTCCAGGTCGGCGCGGGCCGTGGCCGGGCGCCGGGCCGCGGCGTTCAGCACCGGCAGCGTGGCCCGCGGCGACAGCGCCGCGGTGAGCAGCACGTCGCGGGCCCCGGCGGGCAGGGCCGCGATCCGGCCCAGCACCAGCTGGTGCAGGGACGGCGGCAGCTCGGGCAGGCCGAACAGTCCGTCCGGTGCCTCGCTGCGTACCTGCTTGGCCAGTTCCAGCGCGAACAGCGGGTTGCCCCCGCTCAGCGTGGTCAGCCGGGTCACCTCCGGACGGCTGAGGGCCACCCCGAGCCTGCTCTCGACCAGGTCCCGCAGGGCGGCGGGGTCCAGCGGCCCCAGGGGCAGCCGGGTGACCTGGCTGGCCGGCACGCCGTCCAGGGCTGACGGCGCGGCATCTCCGGTCCAGCCGGTCCGGGCCGCGGCCAGCAGCCGCACCGGCTCGTCCCGCATCCGCCGCAGGATGAAGGCCAGGACCCGGGCCGACGGCTGGTCCAGCCAGGGCAGGTCGTCGATGACCAGCAGCACCGGGCGGTCGGCGGCCAGCCGCCGCAGCAGGGTCCGCACGCCCATGGCCGTGGTCTGGGGGTCGACCGGGCCGGGCGAGGTTTCGAGCCGGAGCACGGCGTGCCGGACCGCGAGCCGCTGCGGGCCGGGCAGGCCGTCGACCAGGCCGGCGGGCACGGTCTCGAGCAGATCGGCCAGGCCGGCGTAGGCCAGCGCGGTTTCGGTCTCGACCGGAGCCGCCGGCAGCACGCGGTGGCCGCTGGCCGCGGCCGTGGCCCGGCCCTCGTCGAGCAGGGTCGTCTTGCCCGACCCGGCCTCGCCGCTCAGCAGGAGAATCCGCGGGCCAGGCCCGCCCGGCCGGAGAAACGTCCCGAGTTGGGCTGTTTCCTGCGTTCGCCCTAATGGCCGCACATCAGTCACCCCCCGGGACTGATTGTGACGGGCCTTTAAGCGATACGAAAGGGTATGGCGCGGGTCAAGGCACGGTAATGCCCTGCAGCTGCGGCGGTGTGGTCAGGGTGGTCGTGGTGTTGCCGGGGTAGTTGAGCACATTCAGCTCGCTGCCCAGGGTCACGCCGGCCGGTGGCACGGTGTCCAGGACCTCCGGCTCGATCGACGGTGACACCTGGCAGACCTGCGGCTCGGGTGACTGCGCGGCTTCGGCGGCCGAGCAGACCCCGAACGAGAAGTCGCCCGGGGTGGCGGTGAAGGCCCGCGCGTCGTCGGTGCCGAACCCGTCCTGCCCGGCCAGCGCGACCGTGACCGTCCAGCCGGATCCGACCGAGCCCAGGTCGGCGGTGGGCACGGTGATCGTGATCTGGCCGCTGGCCGGGTTGCCGCTCACGCTGGTGATCGTGCCCGGCGACGAGCCCAGCGCGGTCTGCCACTGGGCCCGGCCGAACCCGTCGACCTCGATCGACTGGCTCCAGGCATCGGCCGGGGCGACGGTGTAGTGACGGCTCGGGTAGGTGGCGGCGGTCGAGTAGTCGAAATCGGGCAGCCCCGGCTGCCGGATGTACAGGTCCACCAGCTGCAGGGAGAACCCGGCCGAGCCGCCGAACGGGTTGGTCAGGTCCTTGATCCCGACCTGGAACGAGGTCGTGGCCGTGGCCCTGGCCACCCGGAAGTCGGTGATCGTGAACGACCCGTCCGGGAACGTCGGGGTGCCGCCGCTGGTCGCGGTGGGCAGGGCGAAGTTACCCGGGCCGGCCCCGCCGTCGGCGGGCCCGGTCGCGTTCAGCACCACCGTGCCCGGGGTGGCCAGGGAGGTGACGTCGAACCCGGCCGCGTTGGTGCCGCCGCCAGCGGCGGTGGCGGTGACCGCGACGTGGCTCTGGTCCCCGGCCGTGACCGCGACCGTGGCGGTGAACGCACCGGCGGGCCCGGCCGTGACCGTGGACGTCGCGGCAGTGTCATTCGATATCTGAATATCGGACACGGCGATGTCGACCCGCGCACCGGGCGAGGTCGTCCCGGTGATGGTGACCGAGGTGCCGTTCACGGTCGCCTGCGGGACTGTGGCCTGCGCCGTCACCGAGCTGCCGGTCTCGGTCACCGGCGCGGTCAGCGACAGCGGCGTCTGGCCCTGGCGGTGGGCCACGTAGCGGCCGGCCACGATCGACGGCTGCTCCAGCAGCCGGCCCGCGCCCAGGTCCAGGATCAGCCGCACCTCCTGGGCGGTGGCCCAGGTCAGCGGGGCCGCCGAACCAGCCGCCTGGCCGTCGGTGAAGCCAATGGATGCTGTCGTGGGGTCGCTGCCGTACGGGGAGGCGGGCAGGTCCGGCTGCTCCCACACCTGCTCGGGGACCAGGCCGACACCGGACGCGCCAATAGAGTCAGCACTGTCGAGCATGAACCCGAGCTGGCCGGCGGCGCCGGTGGCGCCGGTCAGGTCGCCGACGGCCAGGTCGTGCTCGGCCCGCTCGCCGGACAGCACCGGCCACGGGTGCCCGGTGCCGGTGTCGGTGGTGGCCCAGGGCTGACCGGTGCCGTTGGCGTCGCCGTACCCGTCGCCGTTGTACCGGTGGAAGCCGGTGCCGCTGGGGGTGCTGGCCGCGATGGTGGCGTCCACCACCTTGAGCGAGTTGGCCATCAGCGCCGAGTTCTGCGGCAGCTCACCCAGCCGCCCCAGCTCCTGGAACCCGGCGTCGATCACGCTGCGCTGGTCCAGGGTCGGGCCGCCGTTGCCCAGGCTGTAGGAAATGGCCGCGTTGGGGTCGCCGGTCTTGGACAGCCGGATGAAGTACGGGTCCGCGGAATCGGGGCCGTTGGTGGTGACGGTCTCGGCGATCACGTCGCGCTGATACTCGTCCGCGGTGGCGTCGAACACCCGGGCCGAGGCTGGATCACCGCATTGCTTGGCTATCTGGCCCGCGGCGACCAGGCCCGCGATCTCGGCGGCGATGGTCGAGGGGGAGAAGCCGGTCTGTTCCTCCCAGCGTTCCACCCCGTCGGACGGCCCGTGGGCGACCAGGAACTCGGCCGCGGGCTTCACGTGCTCGGTGTACAGGCCGTGGTCGCCGCCCAGCCCGGCCTGCCACGCCATCAAGATCGGGTAGGCGGTCTCGTCCAGCTGCAGCCCGCCGGTGTCCGGGGCGGCCTGGCCGTTGGGCAGCGAGTTGCGCGGCAGCGACCCGTTCGGCAACTGCTGGCGGTCGAACAGGAACTCGTCGATGGCCCGGGCGTCGGTCAGGTCGCCGTCGGTCAGGAACCCGGTGAACGTCTCGTAGGCGTCGCGGGAGAACGTCTCCCGGTAGGACCCGAAGTACGGGGCCAGTCCGCCCACCGCGTTCCCGGCCGGTACCGCCTGTCCCCACGGGCTGGCCAGGCCGGCCGCGGCCGCGCCCGGGAACGTCTTGTCCAGGCTGGCCTTGATCACGTTGGCGCTCAGCCAGTAGCCGGCCCGGGCCTTGGCCGTCTCCGCGCTGTCCATGCCCTTGATGCTGGTGGGCGGGGACTTGAGGGTGCGGTCGTAGCGCTGCCACTGCTGGTCGTAGGCGTTCAGGGTGCCGGTGAACGAGGCGTGGGCGCTGGCCAGCGCGGTGCCGACGGCGGCGTCCTCACTCGGGCCGAAGCCCACAGTCAGCGTGGTCGGCCTGGTCCCGGCGGGCAGTTCGACGGTGGTGGTGACGTCGCCGTCGGAGGCGTTCTGGTGGCCGGCCAGCGTGTGGCCGGTGCTGAGCTGGGTCAGCCCGTCACTGGCCTGGCCCGCGAACCCGTTGCCGGTGGCCGGGAACGGGCGGCTCGCGGCCAGCGCCAGGTAGGTGGGGGTGGCGAAGGTGCGGTTGGTGGCTTCGGTGAACGAGTTGGTGCTGTAGTCGACCGGGACCGGCCCGGCCGCGGTGCGCACGGTGGTGGCCGAGTCCGCGCCCGCGTTCTGGCTGCCGCCGCCGCCGTGCCCGTTGACCAGCGGCTGCAGCCGCGCGTACAGGTGATCTTTGGCCGCGCCGGCGGTGAGCGGGTCGAAGCGGACCCGCATCACCACCGAGTCGCGGCCGGGGTCGGTCAGGTAGTCGGTGACGATCTGGTACCCGCCGTCCTTGGCCTTGGCCGTGATCTCGCAGGCCAGGTCACGGGGCCCGCTGGCCCCGAGCGCGCTGACCGTGTACGTCATGTCCCGCGGCTGGATGTCGGTGAAGCTCGACCCGTCGGTGACCAGGTACTCCAGGCTGTGCACGTTGGTGTTGTCGACGGTCGGGTAGTAGACGTCGGACAGCATCCCGCCCGCCACCGTGTACCAGGTCTTGGAGGTGCTGTTGGGGGCCGTCCCCACGCAGTCCTTGCGGGCCAGGTCGTAGTAGGACAGGTCGCCCGGCCCGTCGCTGGCCCGGTCGGCCACCGTGCCCACGGCCAGATCGAACACGTGCATGGCCGGCGTGGTGTGCCCGACCGTGCTGCCCACCGCGGGCAGGGTCACGCTGGCCACGGTCTTGGCCGGGTCGATGGGGACCGACAGGTAGGACAGGCTGACCGGCGTCGAGCCGCGGGGGTTCCAGCCACCGGTGGTGGCCAGCAGATCCGACTCGCCGCCGGTGGGCGCGGCCGCGGCCGAGGTGCTCACCCAGTTGGCCACGGTCACCGTGGCGGCCGTGCTGCTGCCGTCGGTGTAGGTCACGGTCAGCGGGCCCGAGGTCGCTCCGCCGGTCGACGTGGCCACCACGCCGAGCGTGTTGCCCTGCCCGCGCAGCGCGATCCGCTGCCCGTCGGCCAGGACGTTGTCCTGCTGGCCCGGCGGGACGCCCGGCCAGCGCAGCGTCAGCCCGTCGTGAACCAAAGATGCACTGGGCCGGATGCCGTCCCGGGCCAGCGCGGCGCTGTCGAAGCTGTCACCGGTGCCGTCCAGATCCCCATTCTGGGTCTGGCTGGAGCTGGTGATCCCGACATTATCGAAGGTCTGGGCCAGGGCTACCGGCCCCGCCGCGGGAGCGGCCAGGGCCGCGGGGGCCGCAGCCAGACCCGCCACCCCCAGCGCCAAGGTCACGAGCATGGTGAACGTCGCCGACGGCTTCATCGTCGCCCCTCCCGGCCCTGGACCATCCGCGCGACCCTGCGCGAACCCGTCCACCCTTGACGGTCGCCGTGAGCATAAACGCCAAATTGCCGCCCTGGAAGCCCCGAAAGTCCCTTTCCTCGTGCACTCCTGTGCGACTTCGGCCATCGGCCCGGCTCCGGCGGGCCGGGGCCCGGCTCAGCAGGCGGACAGGCTGGCCCGCAACTCCGCGTACAGCGGAGCCAGCTGGCGCAGCAGCCTGGCCACGGTGGCGCGGTCGCCGGTCACCAGCGGGTGCTGCACGGCCCCGAGGACCCGCGCCTGCTGGTCAGCGACCCCAGCCGCCCGGTTCTGGCCGATGGACTCCAGGGCGGTGGCCGCGTCCGCCAGCCGCCGGGCCCCGACGCGGACGGCGAAGTACGCCAGGTGGTCCTGCGGCCCGGGTTCGAGCCCGGCGTCCACCAGCGCGGCCAGGCGATTCAGCGCGGCGGCGCCGCCCAGCGAGCCCGGCGGTACCGGCCCGGCCCGGACTCCGGCCAGCCACTGGGCCGCGACCGGGACCACCCGCCGCAATGCCGTCTCCGCGCCGACCTCACGCTCGCGCCGGAAGCCGGCCCAGGCCGTGAACGGCCCGGTCGCGTAGCCGATCGACTCGGCCCGCCAGGCGGCCAGGAAGTCGGCCCCCGGCAGCGTGGCGTACGGGTGGCCGTGGGGGTCGTGGAACCGGACGAGGTCGTGGCCGGCCTCGATGACCACGACGTAGTGGTCCGAGCCGATCGCCGTCCCGGAGCCCGGGTGGTGCCGGAGCAGCCCGAACTCCAGCGGCCCGGCCAGTACCGGGTGGCCCGGCCTGGCCTGGCGCAGCAACTCGGCGGCCGCGGCGTCCGACCCGCCGCTGGTGCGGGCGCA
The DNA here is from genome assembly GCA_963828445.1 of uncultured Actinomycetes bacterium. GTDB lineage: Bacteria > Actinomycetota > Actinomycetes > Streptosporangiales > Streptosporangiaceae > Bog-532. The sequence continues at coordinate 263,473 of CAWHFP010000001.1, read as the reverse complement.
CGTCCAGCCCAGCACCTCGATCGCCAGGTCCAGGCCGGCCCGCGGGTCCCAGCCCAGCGGGTTGAAGAACGGCATCGACCCGCCCAGCAGGGCCACCCCGAACGGCGAGCCGGTCAGCACCTCGATCACGCCGGGATCCGGTGCCGCCGGGCCGAGCATCATGGCCAGGCTGTTCGCGTAGCAGTACGGCCCCGACCCGACGTAGCGCACTCCCATGTGCGTCAGCTTGCCGGGATTTTTCGCTTATTTTCAACCGCTGGCGGCCTGACCCGGGCCGGGTGTGAGCGTCAGGCCCGGTACAGGTCCATGGCCAGGGCGACGGCGGCGTGGGTGGCGGGGTGGGGGTCGTGGCGGCGCCAAATGAGGTGCACTGGCACGCGGGGAGCGTCGCGGAGGGGGCGGTAGATGATGCCGTCGCGGCGGTACTGGGTGGCGGTCGATTCCGGGGTGACGCCGACGCAGCGGCCGGTGGCGATGGCCGCCAGCCAGTCGTCGATGTCGGCGGTGTACTCGGCGGCGGGCTGGGCCCCGGCCGGCCACAGGTCCAGGGTGGTGGTGCCGACCCGGCGGTCGATGACCAGGGTGCGGTCGCCGATCTCGGCCAGGCGGATGCTGCGGCGGCGGGCCCACGGGTCGTCGTCGGCCACGACCGCGAAGCGCCGCTCGTGGCCCACGACCGCGTGGGACCACGGGCGCAGGTCGATCTGGGTCCGGACCACGGCCAGGTCGCACAGGCCCTCGCTGAGGCCACCGGTCGGGGTGTTGTGCCGGATCAGGTGCAGGTCCACGCCGGGGTAGCGGTCGTGCCAGCGGCGCTGGAACTCGGCCGTGTGGCGGCCGAACGCCGACCAGGCGTGCCCGATGGTCAGCCGGGTGTGCCCGGCGCTGGCCTCCCGGACCAGCTCATCCGCGCTGGCCAGCAGGACCCGGGCCCGGGCCAGGACCTGCACGCCGGCCGTGGTCGGGGCGACCGAGCGGCTGGTCCGGTGCAGCAGCCGCACCCCCAGGGCCCGCTCCAGGGCCAGCACGGTCCGGGACACCGCGGCCTGCGACAGGCCCAGCTCGATCCCGGCGTCGGTGAAGCTGCCCGCGTCCACGATGGCCACCAGGCAGCGCAGCTGCTTCAGCTCCAGTCCCGCGGCCCGCTCATCCATGCGTCTAGCGTATCGATGCGGCGTTCAATGCATTTTGCGTATCCGAGGGGCGGCCGCACAGTGGGCGCATGGCCCTCCGCGCTTGGTCCTCGCCTGATCTGATAACAGCAAGAAGCGGGCACGCGCCTCAGCCTGCCACCGCTGAGCCTGCCGGGACCTCCGCGCCCGAGCGCTCCGGGCGGCTGGCGGGGGTGGCCCTGATGCTGGGCAGCGGGATGGCCAACCAGGTGGGGGCGTCCGCCGGCGCGCTGGCCTTCCCGGTCATCGGGCCGCTCGGGGTGGTGGCCATCCGCCAGTGGGTGGCGGCCACCGTGCTGTGGGCCACCGCCCGGCCGAAGCCGCGCGCCTTCACGGCGGCCCAGTGGCGGCCGGTCCTGACCCTGGCTCTGGTCTACGCGGTGATGAATCTGACCCTGTACACCGCCATCGCCCGGGTGGGCCTGGGCCTGGCCGTGACCCTGGAGTTCCTGGGCCCGCTGTCGGTGGCTCTGTTCGGGACAACACTGTCCGGGACGGCACTGCCCGGCTCGCGGCGCCGCCGCGACGTGGCCTGCGCGGTGGTCGCGGCGGCCGCGGTGCTGGTGCTGATCCACCCCGCGCCGTCCACCGACTACCTGGGCATCGGGCTGGGCCTGCTGGCCGCGGTCTGCTGGGCCTGCTACATCCTGCTCAACCGCTCGATCGGGCGACGCCTGCCCGGGCTGGAGGGCTCGGCCACGGCGGCCGCGGTCTCCGCGCTGGCCTACGTCCCGGTCGGCGTGGCCTGGCTGACCTTCCACCACCCGACCCTGGCCGCGGTGGCCGGGGCGCTGGCCGCGGGCGTGCTGTCGTCGGCGGTGCCGCTGCTGGCCGACCTGCTGGCCCTGCGGCGGGTCCCGGCCCAGTTCTTCGGCATGTTCATGTCGGTCCAGCCGGTGTTCGCCGCCCTGGCCGGCCTGGTCATCCTGGGCCAGCAGCTGATCTGGGCCTCGTGGTTGGCCATCGGGGTCATCGTCGCCGTCAACACGGTCGCGGTCCGCGCCCAGCGCGGCTGATATGTCACCATCGGACGTGTCCCTGAACGAGCCTTACGACGAGGGCTGGCTCGACGTCGGCGACGGCCAGCAGGTGTACTGGCAGGCCGCCGGGACCCGGGGCGGCCCGCCCGCGCTGGTGGTGCACGGCGGGCCGGGCAGCGGGTTCGTCCGCGGTGGCTTCGGGCTGCTGCGCCGGGCCGGCTATCAGCTGGTCCTGTTCGGCCAGCGCGGCTGCGGGGCCAGCACTCCGCACGCCAGCGACCCCGCCACGGACCTGCGGGCCAACACCACCCAGCATCTGATCGCCGACATGGAACGGCTTCGCGAACACCTGGGTATCGGCCGCTGGCTGCTCTACGGCGTCTCGTGGGGCACCACGCTCAGCCTGGCCTACGCCGAGCAGCATCCGGACCGGGTGTCGGCGCTCGTCCTGGCCGCCGTGTGCGCGGGGCGCCGCCGCGACATCGACTTCCTGTACCGGGAGGCCGGGCGGTTCTACCCCGGCCCGTGGGCCAGGTTCGCGGCCGGCTCGGGGGTGCCACCCGATGGTGACATCCTCGGCGGTTACGCGACCAAGACCCGCTGGCTCCGCGAGGCGGTCGCCCGCTTCGCGGCCCGCTAGGCGGTTATCCGGCGTGCTCGCCCAGGCAGAACTCGTTGCCTTCCGGATCGGCCAGCACGGTCCAGCGCAGCCCGGGCACCTCGTGCTCACCGAGCACGGTGGCGCCCAGCCCGACCAGGCGCGGCACCCCGGTGGCGCGGGGCTCACCACCGAGGTCAACGTGCACGCGGTTCTTGCCCGCCCGTGGCTCCGGCACCCGCTGCAGGCCGAGCATGGCCCCGCCGTCCGCGGGGCGCTTCAGGAACACGTAGTCCCCGTAGTCGCCCAGCACCTCCACGCCGAGGGCCGCGCACCAGAACTCGGCCAGCCGCTGCGGTTCCGCGCAGTCGATCGTCACCATGCCCACCGTCAGTCCCATGCGCTCACGCTAACCGAGATCTTGCGGAAACCCCCGCGGGCCAGGTAAGGGGGAGTCATCGGCATCCCCATCGAATAGGAGCTCAGTGCGCATCACCGACGTCAAGACGTTCCTGGTTCATGACCGCGAGCGCCCGGACCGCAGCTACACCTTCGTCAAGGTCTACACCGACGAGGGGCTGACCGGGCTCGGGGAAGCCGGCATCAACGGCAAGGAACTGGCCGTCCAGGGCCTGATCGACACCTGGGCCCCGATCCTGCGCGGCATGGACCCGTCCCGCATCGAGCACATCTGGCAGACCCTGTGGCGGGGCCAGTTCTTCCGCGGCGGCCACGTGCACGGCGCCGCCCTGGCCGCGATCGACATCGCCCTGTGGGATCTGCGCGGCAAGGCCCTCGGCGTGCCCGTCTACGACCTGCTCGGGGGCCGGACCCGCGACTACGCCCGCTGCTACTGCCACGTGCAGCCCCCCGACGGCCACGACCTCGACGGCCAGACGGTTATCGACGCGATGGTCGGCCGGGCCCGCGAGCACGTGGCCGACGGGTGGCGGTTCGTCCGCTACACCGCCGGCGACGGCTACTACCCCGGGCACCACGGCCTGTACGAGCAGGCCCCGGCACTGCGCTGGACCGTGGACGCCTTCGCCGCCCTGCGCGACGAACTCGGCCCGGACGTCGAGATCTGCGTGGATTTCCATCAGCGCACCACGCCCGCCTACGCCATCCAGCTCGCCGCCGAGCTGGCCCCGATGCGCCCGTTCTTCATCGAGGACCCGGTCCGGGCCGAGAACCCGGCCCAGTTCGCGTACCTGCGCCAGCACATCTCGGTCCCCATCGCCACCGGCGAGCAGATCGCCAGCAAATGGGACTGGCGCGAGCTGATCGAACGCGACCTGATGGATTACTGCCGGGTCGACCTGTGCATCTGCGGCGGGCTGACCGAGGCCAGGAAGGTCGCGGGCTGGTGCGAGACCCACTACATCGAGCAGGCGCCGCACAACCCGCTGGGCCCGGTCTCGACCGCGGCCTGCCTGCACTTCGACCTGTCCACGCCGCTGTTCGCGGTCCAGGAGCTGACCTGGCGGCCGTCCGTGCTGGACGGTGTGGTCCGGACCGACATGCGGCTCGAGGGCGGCAACCTGTACAGCGGCGGCTCACCCGGCCTCGGCGTCGAGCTGGACGAAGAGGCGGCCAGCGCCGACCCGTTCCAGTTGCCCGGCCTGCGCGTCCTGCACCGCGAAGACAACTCGGTCTCGGACTGGTGACCGTTCCTTCCGGGCTCAGTCCCAGAGCACGTGCAGGGTGGGTGGCTTGCGGAACACCAGGCCGCGCGGCTCGGCCGGATGGGCCGGGTCCAGGCGCAGGCCGGGCAGGGGGAGCAGGGCCCGCAGCGCGGCCAGGGTCTCGGCCCGGGCCGGCGGGGCGCCGATGCAGAAGTGCGGCCCGTGCGCGAAGGCCAGGTGCCGCCCGGATTCGGGGCGGGCCAGGTCGAACCGGTCCGGGTCAGCGAACACGGCCGGATCCCGGTTGGCGCCGGTGATGGAGACCGTCACCCGGTCCCCGGCCCGGATCCTGGCCCCGGCGACCTCGGCGTCGGCGGTGGCGTAACGGTCGACGATGGCCGCGGCCGGCTCCAGCCGCAGCGACTCCTCGACCGCCGCCGGCAGCAGGCCGGGGTCGGCCCGGACCAGGTTCAGCTGACCCGGCTGGCCGAGCAGGTGCAGCACGGCGTTGGCGATCATGCCGTCGGTGGTGTCGATCCCGCCGAACATCACCACCGCCGCGTCCGAGATCACCTCGTCGGTGCTCAGCTCCCCGCCCGCGGCCGCGGTGGCCAGCACGCTGCCGTCTCCGGCGCCGGAACCGCCCTCGATGACCGCCCGCAGCAGGTCCGCCAGCGCGGCAAACGCCGCCACCGAATCCGGGTCGGGTTCGCCGATGCCGGTGGTGTCCTGCGGCTCCGGGTCACCAGCGTCACCCGGGCCACCGGGGCCGCCCTGGTCGCCGGACAGGCCGGTGACCCCGCCGACGATCCGGGTGTAGAGGGCCAGGATCTCGGCCGGGGCCACGTCGCCCAGGCCGAGGGCCTGGGCCACCACCGCCACCGCCAGCGGCCCGGACAGTTCCCGCCGCAGGTCGCTCCCGCCCGCCGGGTGGATCACGTCGACCAGGCGGGCCGCTTCCGCGTCCGCGAACGCGGGCAGCCGCTCGGCCGCGCCACCGCGGTGGAACGCCGCGAAGAACGGCGACCGGTGCCGGGTGTGCGCCTTCCCGTCCAGCGACAGCATGCTCGGCCCGACCACCCGGGCGGTGGAGAACCGCGGGTCGTCCACGGTGAACGTGCGGCTGTCGCGCATCACCGCCACCGCTTCGGCGTAGCCGGTGACCAGCCACCCGTCCAGCACCGGCACCCAGGCCACCGGCGACTGCGCGCGCAGCCGGGCCAGGCCCGCGTGCGGATCATGCTCGAGATCAGTGAGGCTCAGCACGGCCGAGATGGTCCCGCCCCCAACCTTCCATAGTGGATTTACGGTCTCATTCTCGAGCACCGGGCCGAAGCATGACCAGCCAGCCCGCCCCGTTGACCAGCCAGAAGTTAATCACGCGGTAGGCCAGGACCGACGCCAGCGCGGCCGAGGCGGGCAGGCCGCCCGCGGTCAGGGCGGCGGCCACGGCCAGCTCGACGATCCCGAAACCGCCCGGGGTCAGGCCGGTGCTGCCCACCGCCGCGCCCGCGCCCCAGGCCAGCAGCAGCGCGTGCCACGGCACCGGCGACCCGGTGGCGTGGATGGCCAGCGCCAGCGTCGCGCAGTCGGCCGCCCAGTTGAGCGCGGCCAGGGCGAACACGGCCAGAGCGCCGCGCGGCGGCAGCCGCAGGCTGGCGATCCGGTCCAGGAACTCATCCAGCTGGGCCGGCAGCTCCTCCAGCCGGTCCCGGGTCGACGGCCGCCACCGCTGGATCGACCCGGCCACGCGCAGGAACAGGCGGCCGATCCCGTCACGAACCTGGCGGTAGCGCAGCGCCAGCAGCACGGCCACCCCCGGCAGCAGGTACACCGCGGCCCCGGCCAGGCCGGCGGCGGCGCCGAACCCCACACCGCCCAGGACGGCCCCGATCACCAGCAGCACCGCCAGCGAGGTGGTGGAGAAGATCCCCGACACCGCCAGCGTCCAGCCGATGGTGGCCGGGTCCACCCGCCGCCGGCGGAACTGCTTGTACTCGTAGAAGGCGGCCAGCCCGGTGCCCGCGAACGGCAGCGACGTCGCCATGGCGCTGCCCGACAGGGTGATGGCGACCATGGACCGGCGCCGCGGCGGCGGTCCGCCCGCGGCCAGCAGGCGGCGCCGGCTGAACGCGAACGCGGTCACCGACACGATCTCGGCCAGTACCGCCAGCGCGTACCAGCGCAGGCTCAGATGGGTCAGGACGGTGATCGACCGGACCAGGTCGCGGCGGAAGATGATCATGACCGTGACCAGGACCACCACCACGGACAGGCGCGCGGCATTACGCCAGCGCGGTCCGTTCCGCCCGCCCGGTCTGGTCTCTTCTGCGGCTGTGGTCGCGGTCTGCTGCGCGACGTCAGCCCCCGTGCTGCCGCCCACTGGCGAGCCTCTCGCCCCGTTGTGTGCTCCAGCCCCGACTAGAGCACGAAATTCATCTGCCTAGCATCTCCGCAAAGGGTAGCGAACCTGGGGAAACACCGAAAATTAATTACCGCGGCGAGTCGTGAATTGGTTACTCAGCGGAATTCGGCGGCCATGGCCAGTACCGTGTCCCGGAGCCGGGCCGGGTCCGGCCCGGCCGCCAGCAGGCTGCGGGACGCGGACGGCATCACCCGGTCCGGGCAGGCCGCGAACGTCTGCTTCACGTCCTGCGGACGGTAGCCCTGGGCGCCGATCCCGGGCGCCAGGAACAAGCCGTTCATGCTGGTCAAAGGCAGTGCAGGTAGCTCCGGTGACGGCGGAGCGGGGGCCACCACCGCCCCGGCCGGGCCGGGCCTGCCCGGGGCCAGCGTGTCGTTGAGACGGCCGATCTCACCGAGCAGGTGTGCTTCCACGGTGCGGCCCCCGGGCCCGGGCGTGCGGGCGGCCTGGATGTCGCGGCCCTCGGGGTTGGAGGACCGGGTAACAATCAGCACACAGGCCCCCGAGTCGTGCGCTCGCGACACGAACGCAGCCATCGCGCCCAGCCCCAGATACGGGTGCACGGTCACCGCGTCGGCCGCGAACGGCGCGTCCGGGCCCAGGTAGGCGGCGGCGTAGGCGTCGTTGGTGGACCCGACGTCGCCCCGCTTGACGTCGGCGATGACCAGCAGCCCAGCCGCCCGGGCCTGCTCGATCAGCCGGGCCAGCGTGCGCAGGCCGCGCCAGCCGTGCCGCTCGTAGAACGCGGACTGCGGCTTGATCAGCCCGATCGTCTCGGCCGCGACCGGTACGACCAGCTCGGCGAACCGGTCCAGGCCGTCCGGGGTGTCGCCCAGCCCCCAGTCCTCCAGCAGCTTCCCGGACGGGTCCAGGCCCCACACCAGCGGCCCGCGGGCCGCGCGCACGGCCGCGAACCGGTCCGCGAACGAGTCAGTCACCCGGCCTCCCGCTCCTCAGTAGATCGTGTAGCCGCCGTCGATGACCAGGACCGAGCCGGTCATGAACGAGCTGGCCGGGCTGGCCAGGTAGACCACGCTGGGCGCGATCTCCGCTGGGCTGGCGTAGCGCTGCTGGGGCGCGTCCTCGATCCAGTGACGGCGGAATTCCGGCTGGTCGACCGGGGCCATCTCGGTCTTCACGTAGCCCGGGGCCAGCGCGTTGACCCGGATGTTGTGCGGCGCCCACTCCGCCGCCAGCGACTTGGTCAGCTGGTGCACCGCGGCCTTGGACGCGTTGTACGCGGGCTGCCACTGGGGCCGGTTGACGATGATCGAGGAGATCGACCCGATGTTGACGATGGCCCCGCCGCCGGTGGCCATCATGCGCCTGGCCGCCTCGGTGCTGGCCACCCACAGCCCGTACACGTTGACGTCGAAGACCTGGCGGAACTCGTCGTCCGGTACTTCCAGTGCGGGGCGGTGGAAGCACACTCCGGCGTTGTTGACCAGGATGTCCAGGCCGCCCAGGGCGGCATCGGCCTCGGCGATCATGCGTTCGGCGTCGGCGCGCTGGGTCACATCGGCGACCACCGGGACGACCGTGCGGCCGGTCTGCGCGGCGATGTCGCGCGCGGCCGCCTTGATGTCGGGCTCGGTGCGGGCCACCGCGGCCACGTCCGCGCCCGCCTGTGCCAGGGCCAGGGCAAAGGCCCGGCCGAGACCGCGGCTGGCCCCGGTCACCACCGCCTTGCGGCCGGGCAGGGCGAACTGGTCCAGGACGCCGTCCGTCATAGTCTCTCCCGCTGGGTGGGGGCGGTCCGGGGTGCCGGGGGAATGGTCCGGCCGGGGCGGCGCAGCGCGTACCACCCCGCCAGTACCGTACCCAGGCACAGCGCGGCCGCGCTCAGCCCGAGCGACCAGTGGATGCCGATCACCGCCCCGAGCAGGCCGACCGTGAACCCGCTGCCCGCGCGCAGGCCGTTGGCCGACACCCCGTACAGGCCGACGATCCGGCCGCGGTCCTGGGCCGGGGCCAGCAACTGCACCACCGTCTGCCCGATCGACATCGAGGCCAGGTTGGCCACCCCGCTGATCACCAGCATGATCAGGGCGATGGCGTAGCTGCCGGTGAACGCGAAGAACAGCGTGGTCAGCCCGTAGACCGCCGTGCTGACCACGGCCGCCTTGACGTTCGGTTTGATCCGGCCGGTGACCTCCAGCAGCACGCCGCCGATCACCCCGCCCAGCCCGTTGGCGAACAGCAGCACGCCATAGGCCGTGCCCGCGCTGCCCGCGCCCAGGTCGTGGGCGAAGATCGGCATCGAGGTCTGCAGCGACGCGCCGATGAAGAACGATCCCAGGCCGCCCAGGATGATCATGCTGACGATGACCCGGTCCGAGCGGACGTCGCGGAAGACCCGCAGCGACTCCTTCACCCCGATCCGGGCCCGGGGCACGCCGTGGTCACGGGTGTGGCCGGTGAACTTGGTGGTGAACAGGAACAGGGTCAGCGGCAGGTAGATCGCGATGTTGACGAAGATTCCCCGGGTCGGGCCGAGACCCAGCAGCAGGGCCGACCCCACCACCGGCCCGAACAGGATGCCCAGGCTGCGGAAGGTGGAGTTCAGCCGGACCGCGCTGGGCAGCTCGCGCTGGCCCACGAAGTCGTGCAGCATCAGCTGCTCGCCCGGCCCCCACAGCGCACCGGCGCAGCCGTGCAGGATCAGCAGCACGCAGGCTTCCCCGACGGTCAGCGAGTTGGTCAGGAACAGCACGCCCCACATGGCCGACACGAACATGAACAGCACCTGGGCGCCCTGGATCAGGCGGCGGCAGTCGTAGCGGTCGGCCAGCGACCCGAAGTACACCGAGAACAGCAGGAACGGCACCCAGTGGCTGATGACCTCGAAGCCGGTCAGGGCGGGGGAGTGGAACTTCTGCCACAGCACCCAGTAGGTGATCACGTGCTCGATGTTGTCGGCCATCATGGCCAGCCCCGCGCCGAACAGATACGGCCGGCAGTCCCGGTTGCGCAGCGCCGCGAACTTGGCCGGCGGCGGCGACCCCGCGGTCAGCGCGGTCATCTCGTCCGAGGGGGCCACCGCGTCGACTTCGATGACGTGGGTGGGGATGCCGCAGGCAGAGCACATAGAACCGCTGTTCTCCGTGGTCGGGGGTCGTCGGGGCAGGGAGCGGCCGGGGGCCGCCCAGCCACCCCAACTGTTGTGCTTCCGCAACTTGTTCCGCAACCTGGCGGCCTGGGGAATGCGAAGGCGCCTTCGCACCCCGGCTGGCCGGACTCCGCTGCTGATAACAGCAAGAAGCGGGCCGCAGCCGGGAGCCGTCGTTAACTCGGGGGAACTCCTGGCGTAACCGGGGTGCATGAACATGCAGTGTTATGCATATAATTTCAATTGTGTCCAAGGTACTCAGCTCCCTGCCTGTTGGTGAACGGGTCGGCATCGCCTTCTCCGGCGGTCTCGACACCTCGGTCGCGGTCGCGTGGATGCGCGAGAAGGGTGCCGTGCCGTGCACCTACACCGCTGACATCGGCCAGTACGACGAGCCCGACATCGCGTCGGTGCCCGGCCGGGCCGGCGCCTACGGCGCCGAGGTGGCCCGGCTGGTCGACTGCCGCGAGGCCCTGGTCGAGGAGGGCCTGGCCGCCCTGGCCTGCGGCGCCTTCCACATCCGGTCCGGTGGGCGCGCGTACTTCAACACCACGCCGCTGGGCCGGGCCGTCACCGGCACGCTGCTGGTCCGGGCGATGCTCGAGGACGACGTGCGCATCTGGGGCGACGGCTCGACGTTCAAGGGCAACGACATTGAGCGGTTCTACCGCTACGGCCTGCTGGCCAACCCGGCGCTGCGGATCTACAAGCCGTGGCTGGACGCTGACTTCTACAGCGAGCTGGGCGGCCGCAAGGAGATGTCGGAGTGGCTGGCCGCCCGCGACCTGCCGTACCGGGACAGCACCGAGAAGGCCTACTCGACCGACGCCAACATCTGGGGCGCCACCCATGAGGCCAAGTCGCTGGAGCACCTGGACAACGGCATCGAGATCGTCGAGCCGATCATGGGGGTCAAGTTCTGGGACCCCGGCATCGAGATCCCGGCCGAGGACGTGACGATCGCGTTCGAGCAGGGCCGGCCGGTCACCATCAACGGCAAGGAGTTCGCCTCCGCCGTCGATCTGGTCACCGAGGCCAACGCCATCGGCGGCCGCCACGGCCTGGGCATGTCCGACCAGATCGAGAACCGGATCATCGAGGCCAAGAGCCGCGGCGTCTACGAGGCCCCCGGCATGGCCCTGCTGCACGCCGCCTACGAACGCCTGGTCAACGCGGTCCACAACGAGGACACCCTGGCCAGCTACCACAACGAGGGCCGCCGGCTGGGCCGCCTGCTCTACGAGGGCCGCTGGCTCGATCCGCAGGCGCTGATGCTGCGTGAGTCGCTGCAGCGCTGGGTCGGCACCGCCATCACCGGTGAGGTCTCGCTGCGGCTGCGCCGCGGTGAGGACTACTCGGTCCTGGACACCACCGGCGCGGTGTTCAGTTACCACCCGGACAAGCTGTCCATGGAGCGGGTCGAGGACGCGGCGTTCGGCCCGTCGGACCGCATCGGCCAGCTGACCATGCGCAACCTGGACATCGCCGACTCCCGGTCCCGGCTCGAGCAGTACGCCGGGCTGGGCATGGTCGGCAGCGGCCACCCGGCCCTGATCGGGGCGGCCCAGGCCGCCTCGACCGGGCTGATCGGCGCCATGGACACCGGCGGTGCCGCCGCCATCGCCTCCGGCGGGAACGGCGTCGGCGAGGACGAGCTCCTCGACCGCGCCGCCATGGAGGCCGGAACCGACTGAGCCGGTTTCGCCGCGGTCAGCGCCGGGAAGCGGACAGGCATGCCCGGAGCAGACCAGCCGTTCGACGCGGCCACCTTTGACCCGGCCGAGTACGGACGGTACGCGGCCCCCGGCTACGACGAACTGCACGCTGAACTTGACCCGTCGGCCGCGGTGGAGACGCTGGCTGACCTGGCCGGCGGGGGCCCGGTGGTGGAGTTCGGCATCGGCTCCGGTCGGCTGGCCCTGCCGCTGGCCGAGCGTGGCCTGGCCGTGCACGGCATCGAGGGATCGCCCGACATGGCCGAGCTGCTCAGGAGCAAGCCGGGCGGCCAGGACGTCCCGGTCGTGGTGGGCGACTTCGCCCAGGCCACCGCGGGTGATGATTTCCGGCTGGCCTTCCTGGCCTACAACACGATCTACGCGCTGCCGTCTCAGGATGCGCAGGTGGACTGCTTCGTCAACGCCGCGCGGCATCTGCGGCCCGGGGGCCGCTTCGTGGTCGAAGCCTGGGTGCCCGATGTCGGCGCCTTCCGCAACGGCGCCGCGGTCCGGCCCGTGCAGGTCTCGGGCGGCCGCGTCGAGCTCGAGGTCGCGAAGCTGCACGCCGCCGAGCAGACCATGCTGACCACCAAGGTCCATCTGTCGGAGAGCGGCATTCGGCTCATTCCGGCCAATCACCGCTACGCCTGGCCCAGCGAGCTGGACCTGATGGCCCGGATCGCGGGCCTGCGGCTGTGCCAACGATGGGAAAACTGGCAGCGTGATCCGTTCCTCGATGCCAGCACCACCCACGTGTCCGTCTGGGAGAAACCCGCATCCGGAGCCTGAAGATCAATTTGAGCCCGGTCAGGTGTTACTGCCTTGCGGCTGGGTAGCGCGCGCGAGTGGAAATACCGACGGCACGTGGCCAGCTGAGCGGCTGGCTGGCTTCCACCCTGCACCAGGATCCGGCCGGGGCACCCGCCGACGGCGCACCCCTGCCGCGGCCCGCGCCACTTTCGGGGTCCGCGCCGGACCCGGATGGCCCGGTGTGGGAGGACGACGACCTGCAGCTCGCGCTGTGGTGCTGCTACGAACTGCACTACCGCGGCTTCGACGACGTGGATGAGGGCTGGGAGTGGCACCCGGTCGTCGTGGCCTTCCGCCGCTCCCTGGAACGGCGGTGGCTGGCCGGGCTGCGCGGCCTGGCCGGGGAACTGGCCGACATTCCGGCCGCGCGGGTCCCGGGCGCCCTGATCGACCTGGCCGCCCGTCCGGCCGGCCCAGACCTGGCCGCTCACCTGGCCCGGACCGCTGACCGGGACCAGTTCGCCGAGTACCTCATCCACCGGTCGGTGTATCAGCTCAAGGAAGCCGACCCGCACAGCTTCGGGATCCCGCGGCTGGACGGTGCGGTTAAGGCCGCCCTGATCGAAATCCAGGCCGACGAGTACGGCGGCGGCCGCCCGGCCCGGATGCACGCTGAGATGTTCCGGGACACGATGCGCTGGCTCGGCCTGGATGACGGCTACGGGTACTACGTTCCGGTGGTTCCGGCCGTGACCCTGGCCGTCAGCAACCTCATGTCGCTGTTCGCGCTGAACCGCCGCTGGCTGGGCGCCCTGCTGGGGCACCTGGCCGCGCTGGAGCTGACCTCCACCGGCCCGAACCGGCGGTATTCGGCGGGCGCCCGGCGGCTCGGCGCGGACGACCGGGCCCGGCGGTACTTCGACGAGCACGTGGAAGCTGACGCCGTGCACGAGCAGATCGCCGCCCACGACTTGTGCGGCGGCTACGCGGCCCAGCGTCCCGGCGCGGCCGCCGACATCGTGTTCGGGGCGTCGTGCTGCCTGGCGCTGGACAACGTGCTGGCCGGGCACCTGCTGTCCTGCTGGCGGGCCGGGCAGCCGTCGCTGCGCCCGGCCGGCCTGGCCCCGCTGGCGCGATGACCCCGGGCCATGCCGCCCGCTCCTGCTACCTGCTGCCCCTGCGGTGGCATGCGGACGGGGCCGGGCTGACCGAGCTGACCGGTTATCTGCGGTGGGTCAGCCTGCGGTGTGACGTCCTGATCGTGGACGGTTCGCCGCCCGAGGTGTTCGCCCGGCACCACCGCTGCTGGGCCCCGTTCGCGCGCCACATTCCGCCCGACCCCGGCCTGACCTACCTCAACGGCAAGGTCAACGGGGTGATCACCGGGGTGCGGGCGGCGGCGGCCGAGCGTGTCATCATCGCCGACGACGACGTTCGCTATGACGACCAGTCACTGACCGGTGTACTCGCGCTGCTGGACGACGCCGACATCGTGGTGCCCGCAGAACTACTACGACCCGTTGCCCTGGTACGCGGCGTGGGACAGCGCCCGTATCCTCCTCAACCGCGGGCTGGGCATGGATTACCCGGGCACCTTGCCGGTCCGCCGGTCCGCGTTCCTGGCCGCGGGCGGCTACGACGGCGACGTGCTGTTCGAGAATCTGGAGCTGATGCGCACGCTGCGGGCCAGCGGGGCGCGGCTGACCCGGGCCCCGCAGGTGCTGGTGCGGCGGCTTCCGCCCGACTTCCGCCACTTCCTCGGCCAGCGGGTCCGGGAGGCGTACGACAGCCAGGCCCAGCCCGTGCGGCTGGCCACCGAGCTGGCGCTTCTGCCGACGGCCGCCTATGCCGCCGCGACCGGGCGTTACCGGGTGCTGGCCAGCGTCGCGGGCCTGGCGGCCGGGCTGGCCGAAACCGGCCGTCGGCGGCACGGAGGAGCGGCGGTGTTCCCCTGGTACGTGCCGCTGCTGGCCCCAGCCTGGCTGGCCGAGCGGTCAGTGTGCAGCTGGCTCGCGCTGGGATGCCGGTTGCGCGGCGGCGTCCCATACGCGGGTCAGCGGCTGCCCCGCGCCGCTACCCCCGTCCGCAGGCTCCGTCCCCGGGCGCGGACTCTCGGCGTGGCCGGGAGCCCGGAACCCCGTCCGCGCGTGCGAGCCGTCACAGAACGGCTTAAGGCCTGACTGGCCGCACCGGCACAGCGCTACGGTCCTGCGCCCAGCTGGAATCGGCTGGCCGTCCTGGGTGGTGATGGTGAACCGCCCGCGCATGATCAGCGGGCCGTTCTCGTACACGGTCACCACCGCGTCAGCGGCCGGGTGCCCGGTCCTATCGGTGGTCTCGGCGGTGTCGGCCTGGGCTGGACGGTGCGTGCTCCCCGGTTTGTTCACGAGCCGGCCGCTACCCGGCTCACGGCCGGTCACACGTGTCCCGGTCGTAACGGAGCGGCGGGCATGTTCCAGGCTTCGGCGGGCAGCCGACTCCCCCGAGGCCGGGTGACCGTCTGGCCGACGCAGCTCGAACCGGTGAGGTACTCCGTGAGCGTAAACAACCCTGGCGCGAACTGCCATCTGCCCGGCCTGCTTGACGTCTGCCGGCGTGTACCCCGCCTGCACGCCTACAGCGCCGACGGGGGAAGGGTGTACCTCGTCCTGGACGGCCGCCTCGGGCTGGAGCTTTCTGAAGCGGAGGCCTGCGCGGTGGTCCCGTTCATCGCCGACTGCGTCGAGATCGCCCTGCGGTCGCAAACCTGACCGCCGCTCGGGCCCTACGCTGATAACAGCAAGAAGCGTCCCGCCAGGTCAGGCTCGCCTGTCAGCCGGGCAGCCGGGTCTGCCGAGCCTCCAGCCCGCCGCCGGGTCCCCGGCCCGCGCGCGCCGCCGGGTACTGCGGATCTGACGGTGGCCGCGATACCGGCCGGCGGCCACCTGGCAGCGATCACCGAGTTGACCGGCCGCCGACCGCGGCCGAGCCGGTACGTCCTGGCCATGGTTCGAGTCCCTTCTTCCCCGGCCAACTGGCCATCGGCCGGGCTCCCGTCAAGCGCGTCGAGGGCCGGCGTCCGTCAGGCGGGCGGGGCGAAGCCGTAGCCGTAGGCGGCGGCGAGCGGGGTCAGGTCGGGCTCGCCGAAGCGGGCCCGCAAGGCGGCGAACGCGGCCTCCTTACCGGCGCCGAACCGCCGCACCTGGGCGGCGTAGGTGCCGGCGGTGAGGAACACCGGCGGGTCGGTCTTGCTGTGGAATTTGTCGGCGTACATGACCAGCTCCTCCTCGCCGGTTTCGGCCCGGTAGTCGCCGGGCGGCAGTGGCAGCCGCCCGCGGCGGACGTCGTCGGGGCTCAGGCCGACGCCGGTGTGCCGGGAGCAGAACCGGCACAGCACCTCGGGCAGCCCTTCCGCCTGCAGCAGGTCGTAGCCCAGGACGCCGTGCCGCAGGTAGCCGGCCTGGTCGAGCCGCCCGTCCGCCCCGTACAGCGGGTAGACGCCGATGTCGTGCAGCAGGGCGCCCGCCCGCACCAGGTCCGCGTCCAGGTCCGGCTGGTTGCGGTCGAGGAGCTGCTGGGCCACGGTGGCGACGATCTCGCAGTGGGCGTACACCACCTGGAACGCGGCCGGGGTAGGGGAGTGCTTCTCGTGCAGGGCCCGGATCTCCTGGCCGGAGGGCAGTCGCATGCCCAGCAGTATCGGATGCGCTGGGCTGTTTCCTTCCGGCGGGCCCTTGGACCCTGGCTCCCCCGCAATTCATCATCTGATAACAGCAAGAAGCCAGCGGCAGCACTGTTCTGGTCAGGCCGGAAGCAGCCGACGGTCAAGGCCCTCAGCAACGGGCCGGAAACTGGTCAGGATTGGAGAAGCGCAGGTCACCAGGGCGCTACTAACGTGTTCGGCGAGGACATCACCAGAAGCTGAAGCGTAAGGAGCAATCATGAGCGGCTCGACCAACGAGGGCATCAAGACCGTCCTGCATCCCGTAACCGACCTGGACAAGGCCAAGGCGGTGTACGGCGCGCTGCTGGGGGCGGCGCCCACGGCCGACGCGCCGTACTACGTGGGCTACGACGTGGGCGGGCAGCACATCGGGCTGGTGCCGAACGGCCGCGAGCAGGGCATGACCGGGCCGGTGGACTACTGGCACGTGAGTGACATCGAGGCCAAGCTGGCCGAGGTGACCGCGGCCGGCGCGGTGGTCAAGGACGCCCCGCGCGACGTGGGCGGCGGGCGGCTGGTGGCCACCGTGACCGACCCGGACGGCAACGTGCTGGGGCTGCTGCAGGACCGCTGACGGATGGCTGGCGGACGGCTGGACCGTCACGATCGCGGGGCTGGTTCCACGGCCACGCTGCTGGCGATGGTCTCCGCCGTCTGGGCCAGCTGGTCCTGGAACTCGGGGGAGTAGCTGAACGACCAGAGGAAGACCAGGACCACGGCGACGCCGACGTTCGGGGGCCACACGGTCCAGACCACGGTCTCCGGGTGCCAGACCCGGCCGGTCTCGGCGTCGCTCCGGGTCTCCCGGCGCACGATCCGCAGCGCGGGCCCGCTGGGCAGCTCGGTCTCGGTCTCCTCGACCTGCACGTCCTCGAGTTTGCCGGGCAGGTCAGCCGACGGCTGGCCGAAGGCCTCGCGGATCGCGTCGGGGCTGAGCGGCCGGCCCTTCCGGCCGGGAATGACCTGCCTGACGTTGAGGGTGCCGGCCACCTCGTACGGGTTGGCGGCGAAGAACGCCAGCGAGTAGTGCACACCCTGGGTCCGCGCCGCGTAGGTCAGCGCGGCCAGCGTCGCGGCCCGGTCCACCACCTGGTCGGCGGTGGCGTCCGCGCCCAGCATGGCCCGCGCCTGCCGGCGGGCCCAGGCGACCAGCGCGGCGTCGTTTTCGTGGGCCGTCCAGTTGTCCAGGACCGGAAGCTCCGTCCAGGCGTCCGGGACCGAGAAGCGCAGTGGATGCCGGTCCAGGCCGTGGATTTTCTGTTTCCGGGGCATGGGTCCCATTGTGGCGGGTGCCCGCGGCCGGACTGGTCACGGATGGAGAAGCGCAGCTCACCGGGAGGCAACTAGCCTGGTGGCATGGCCACGACAACGGGGACCCAGCCGTCCGGGCGCGCCGCCGACAATCACGACGTGATCCGGGTGCTGGGCGCGCGGGTGAACAACCTCAAGGATGTCAGCGTCGACGTCCCCAAGCGCAGGCTGACCGTGTTCACCGGGGTTTCCGGGTCGGGCAAGAGCTCGCTGGTGTTCGGCACGATCGCGGCCGAGTCGCAGCGGCTGATCAACGAGACCTACAGCGCGTTCGTGCAGGGCTTCATGCCGAGCCTGGGCCGGCCCGAGGTCGACGTGCTGGAGGGGCTGACCACCGCGATCATCGTGGACCAGCAGCGGATCGGCTCCGACCCGCGGTCCACGGTCGGCACCGCCACCGACGCCAACGCCTTGCTTCGTATCTTGTTCAGCCGCCTGGGACAGCCCCACATCGGCTCACCGCAGGCGTTCTCGTTCAACGTCGCCTCGATCAGCGGGGCCGGCGCGGTCCGGTTCGAGCGGGCCGGCAAGACCGTGAAGGAGCGGCGCAGCTTCAACGTCCTGGGCGGTATGTGCCCGCGTTGCGAGGGCCGGGGCTCCGTCAGCGACATCGACCTGACCCAGCTGTACGACGAGACCAAGTCGATCAACGACGGGGCCATCACCGTTCCCGGCTACACCGGGGGTGGCTGGAACTCCCGGCTCTACGCCGAGTCCGGTTTCTTCGACCCGGGTAAGCCGATCGGCAAGTTCACCAAGAAGGAACTGAACGACTTCCTGCACCACGAGCCGGTCCGGATGAAGATCGCCGGCATCAACATGACCTACGAGGGGCTGATCCCGCGGATCCAGCGGTCGATGCTGTCCAAGGACCCCGAGGCCATGCAGTCGCACATCCGGGAGTTCGTGGACCGAGCGGTCACCTTCACCAGCTGCCCGGAGTGCGGGGGGACCCGGCTCAGCGAGCAGGCCCGGTCGTCCAAGATCAAGGGCATCAGCATCGCCGACGCCTGCGCCATGCAGATCAGCGACCTGGCCGAGTGGGTCGGCGGCCTGGACGAGCCGTCGGTGGCGCCGCTGCTGACCGCGCTCAAGCAGCACCTGGACTCCTTCACCGACATCGGGCTGGGCTACCTGTCACTGGACCGGCCGACCGCCACCTTGTCCGGCGGCGAGGCCCAGCGGACCAAGACGATCCGCCAGCTCGGCTCGGCCCTGACCGACGTGACCTACGTGTTCGACGAGCCCACCGTCGGCCTGCACCCGCACGACATTCAGCGCATGAACGAGCTGCTGCTGCAGCTGCGGGACAAGGGCAACACCGTGCTGGTGGTGGAGCACAAGCCCGAGACCATCGCCATCGCCGACCACGCCGTCGACCTCGGCCCCGGCGCGGGCACGGCGGGGGGCACGATCTGCTTCGAAGGCACGGTCAAGGAGCTGCGGGACAGCGGCACCGTCACCGGCCGTCATCTCGGCGACCGGGCCGCGCTCAAGGACGAGCTGCGCCCGGCCGCGGGCGCGCTCGAGGTCCGCGGGGCCAGCACCCACAACCTGCACGATGTCGACGTCGACATCCCGCTCGGCGTGCTGACCGTGATCACCGGGGTGGCCGGGTCGGGCAAGAGCTCGCTGATCCACGGGTCGGTGTCGGGCCGGGACGGGGTGGTGACCGTCGACCAGGCCCCGATCAAGGGCTCGCGCCGCAGCAACCCGGCCACCTACACCGGGCTGCTGGAGCCGATCCGCAAGGCGTTCGCCAAGGCCAACGGGGTCAAGCCCGCCCTGTTCAGCTCGAACTCCGAGGGCGCCTGCCCGGTCTGCAACGGGGCCGGGGTCATCTACACCGACCTGGCCATGATGGCCGGGGTCGCCACCACCTGCGAGGAGTGCGGCGGCAAGCGGTTCGACGCCTCGGTGCTGGAGTACCACTTCGGCGGCCGCGACATCAGCCAGGTGCTGGCCATGCCGGTCACCGAGGCGCTGGCCTTCTTCAGCGACGGCGAGGCGCAGCTGCCGGCCGCCCGCGCCGTGCTGGAACGCCTGGCTGATGTGGGGCTGGGCTACCTGACCATCGGCCAGCCGCTCACCACCTTGTCCGGCGGCGAGCGGCAGCGGCTCAAGCTGGCCACCCACATGGGGGAGAAGGGCGGCGTCTACATCCTCGACGAGCCGACCAGCGGCCTGCACCTGGCCGACGTCGAGCAACTGCTGGGCCTGCTCGACCGCCTGGTCGACAGCGGCAAGTCGGTCATCGTCATCGAGCACCACCAGGCGGTCATGGCCCACGCCGACTGGATCATCGACCTGGGTCCCGGCGCCGGCCACGACGGCGGCCAGGTCGTGTTCGAAGGCACCCCGGCCGACCTGGTGGCCGACCGTTCCACCCTCACCGGCGAGCACCTGGCCGCCTACGTCGGCGCCTGACCGGCCGGATGCCTAAACCGACTTGCCGATGAGCTCGTCGGCGACCCAGCGGGCGACGTGCTCGGGGTACGGGGCGGCCAAGGACAGCACCAGGTGGCTGAAGCCGGCCTCGAGCGCCCGGCCGATCGCGTCACGGGCCGGGCCGGGATCGTCGTAGGAGGGCCGCAGCACCAGGGAGCGGGTGATCGAGGCGGGGTCGCGGCCGATCTCAGCGCAGCAGCGGTCCAGCACCGCGCCCCGGGCCAGGGCGGTGCCGAGGTCGTCGCCGGGGAAGTTCCACACGTCGGCGTGCTCGGCCACCACCCGCAGGGTCCGGGTGGCCAGGCCGCCGATCACGATCGGAGGGTGCGGCCGCTGGACGGGCTTGGGGTTGCAGAACGCCCCGGTCAGGTCGTAGTAGCGGCCGTGGAAGTCGAACGGCTCATCCTCGGCCCACAGCCGCCGGATCACCGTGCACGCCTCGGCCAGGCTGCCCACGGCGTAGGCGGCATCGTGGTAGGGCAGGCCGTAGGCGTCGTACTCGCGCCGGGCCCACGGGATGTCGGTCCGCGAGCCCGCGCCGATACCGAAGTCGAGGCGCCCGCCGGCCACGATGTCGGTGGTCGCGGCGATCTTGGCCAGCAGCGCGGGCGGCCGGACGCGGTTGCTGGTCACCAGCAGGCCCAGGCGCAGCCGGCTGGTCCGGGCGGCCAGGGCGGACAGCAGGGTCCAGCCTTCGAAGATCGGGCCGCCGGGGTCGCCGCCGATCGGCAGCAGGTGGTCGAACGCCCAGGCGTGCCCGATCTGCGGGATCGTGTCGGCTTCCTGCCAGACCCGGAGCAGGTCGTCGTAGCTGACCTGCTGCGGTGCGGTGGCGATCCCGAAACTGGGCCGGCCGGAACCGGGCTCGGTGGTCGGTGTCAACTGATCCATCTCCTGTGGCATGATGGCCGGCATGAGCGACAAGCGGAACGATGCTCCGCTAACAATACGGAGCGATGCTCCGCTTCACAAGCCGCAGCGCTCCGACGCCCGCCGCAACGAGCAGGCGCTGCTGGCGGCGGCGGCCGCGGTGTTCGTCACCTCCGGCGTGGAGGCGCCGGTCCGTGACATCGCCAAGGCGGCCGGGGTGGGGATGGGGACCATCTACCGCCACTTCCCGACCCGGGCCGACCTGATCGTCGCCGTCTACCGCCATCAGGTCGAAGCCTGCGCCGAAGCCGGCCCGGCCCTGCTGGCCAGCAGCAGCACACCCCATGAGGCTCTGACCACGTGGATCGGCCTGTTCGTCGACTTCCTGGTCACCAAGCACGGGCTCGCGGCCGCGATGCGGTCCGACCACGCCGGCTGGCAGGCGCTGCACGGCTACTTCCTCGACCGCCTCGTCCCCGTCTGCGCGGCCCTGCTGGACGCGGCGGTCGCCGCGGGCGAGATCAGCGGCGGCACCGACGCCTTCGGGCTGCTGTACGCGGTCGGCAACCTGTGCGCCGGCCACGATAGCGATGATCGCTACGACGCGCGGCGCATGGTCGGCCTGCTCATCGCCGGGCTCCGCCAGCCCGAAGCGGCCGAAGCGGCCCGGAGCCGGTAGTGCCACCGGAGATCAACGCCGCCGAGCCGCATCCGGCCCGGATCTACGACTATTTCATCGGCGGGCAGCACCATTTTCCGGCCGACCGCGAGACCGCCGCCCAGATCCTGCGGCGTTCCCCGGCCGCCGGAGTCGCGGCCCGGGAGAACCGGTCATTCCTCGGCCGGGCCGTCCGCTACCTGGCCGCCGAGGCCGGTATCCGGCAGTTCCTCGACATCGGCAGCGGCCTGCCCACCACCAGCAACGTCCACCAGGTGGCCCAGGAGATCGACCCCTCGGCCCGGGTGGTGTACGCCGACAACGACCCGCTGGTCCTGGCCCACGCCCGTGACCTGCTGACCTCCGCCCCGGCCGGCCGCACCGCCTACCTGCACGGCGACCTGCGCGACCCGGCCGCGATCTTGTCCCACCCGGACACCCGGGCGGTGCTCGATTTCGGCCAGCCGATCGCGCTGATGCTGGTGGCGGTCCTGCACTTCCTTCCCGACGAAGTCCGGCCCGCGGAGATCATCGCCACCCTGACCGGCGCCTTGCCTCCGGGCAGTTACCTGGTGGCCTCGCACCTGACCACGCAGCACGACCCGGCCGCCACGTCGGCCGGGCAGCAGACCATGCGCGAGGCCGGGATGACCATGCAGAAACGGGACTCGGGCGTCTTCGCCCGCCTCGCCTTCTCCGGGCTCGGCCTGATACCGCCCGGGGTGGTGCTCGCGTCCGAGTGGAGGCCCGCCGGTCCCGGCCCGCGGCCGCTGCCGTCGCAGGTGAACTGCTACGCGGGCGTCGCCCGGAAACCGTGACCGCTGGACGCTGGCCACGGCCGGCGGCCGCGTCCCGGGCGACTAGTAGTAGATAGCCCCGGGGACACCGCCGCCCGCGATCATGTGGGGTGCGGCGGCCTGGGCCACCCGCAGGTAGCCGAGCACCTTGACCCGCATCTCCTCGAACAGGGCCTCCTCGGTGACCCCGTCCCAGCGCGGCGCGGGCTGCTGGCCCCCGGGCTGGGCGGCCGCGTTGACCAGGATATCGAGGCCGCCCAGGGCCCCGGCTGACGCGGCCACCATCGCCGCGACCGAGGCGCCGTCCCCGGTGTCGGTACTGGTCCCCACCACCCGGCGCCCGGTCTCCCGGCTGAGCTCGGCCACGGTGGCGTCGATCCGGCCCTGGTCACGGGCGGCGATGGCCACGTCGGCGCCCTCCCGGGCCAGTTCGCGGGCGACGGCCTTGCCGATCCCGCGGCTGCCGCCGGTGACGAGCGCACGCTTGCCGGTCAGTTCGAGATCCATCGAGCTCCCTCCGCTGATGTCCCCCCATCATCGCGTGCCGGTGGCGTGGTCCACCTGGAGCAGGCCACCGCCGCTGGCCACCGCGAGGGTACGGGACGCCGACGGGCTGGTGGCGATGGTCACCGCCACCGGGCCGCCGTCGCTGTCAGACGTCAGGGCGTACGGGCCCGCGGGTACGTCCAGCTGGGCCGGGCCCCCGTCGGTGCTGAGGATCACCGAGGCGGGCGCCGCGTCGAACTGGAGCCGGCCCGCGCCGCCGCCGGTGGTGACGGTGGCGGTCTGGGCGGTGACACCGAACAGGTACGCGGGGCCGCCGCCGGAGTCGGCCTCCAGCGGTCCGGTCAGGCCGGTCACGCTCAGCGCGCCCCCGTCGGTGCTGAGCGTGGTCTGGCCGTCGATCCCGGCCGCGGTCATCGGGCCGCCGCCGGTGTCGGCGTGTACTTCGCCGGTCTGGCCGTTCAGCCGCAGCCCGCCGCCGTCGGTGGCGATGGTCAGCGGCCCGTGAATGTTCCTCAGGGTCACCGGGGCGCCGCCGGAGTCCACGTCGGCCCCGGCCACGCCGGACACCGTCACCGGGCCGCCGCTGCTGGTCACGGTGGCGAACACCGCGGCCGGGACGGTGACGTCGAAGCTGACCCCGCAGTCCGCGGTGACACAGGCCGGGGCGGCCAGCGACAGGTGACCGCCGGCCGCCGAATCCTGCACCCTCGGCGGGCCGTCCGGCTTGGCGTAGCTGAGCACCTCGGTGACCCGGACGTCCGGCCCATCGCCGGCCACCACCCGCACCGGCTCGCCCGGGCTCTGCACGCTCAGGCTGGTGATGGGCTGGGACAGCGTGACCGTCCGGGTCAGGGTGGCGCTGGGAATGGCCGGGTCGCCGCGCAGGCCGGGGTGGGCCAGCAGGCGGACGGTAGGGACGGCCAGCACCGCCGCGGTGGCCAGGCCGGACAGGCCCCAGAGCCAGCCGCCGCGGGCCGTCACCGCGCGCACGGCAGGTCCACGGTGAGCAGGGTCGGCCCGCCGGGCGGGCTGGCGATCTCGAAGCTGCCGTCCACCGAACCGGCCCGTTTGGCCAGGCCGGCCAGGCCGGTGCCGCGGGCCGGGTCGGCCCCGCCCACGCCGTCGTCGCTGACGATGATGTGCAACCTGTCTCCTGCTCGCTGAACGAACACCTCGGCCTGGCTGGCCTGGGCGTGCTTGGAGATATTGGTGAGTCCTTCCGAGACCACGAAGTAGGCCACCGCCTCCACCGTGGCCGGGGGCCGCCGGGGCACGTCCACGGTGACCTTGACCGGGATCGGCATCCGGGCCGCCACCCCGGACAGGGCCGCGTCCAGGCCGCGGTCCTCCAGCACCGGCGGATGCAGGCCGCGGATCAGGTTCCGCAGCTCGGCCAGGGCGGCCTTGGCTTCCTCGTGGGCCTCGGCGATGACCAGCTGGGCCTGCTCGGGCCCGGCCGGGTTGGCCCGGGCCATGCCGAGCTGGAGGGCCAGTGAGACCAGCCGCTGCTGGGTGCCGTCGTGCAGGTCCCGTTCCAGGCGGCGCCGCTCGGCGTCGGCCGCGTCGACCGCCCCGGCCCGGGTCCGGCTCAGCTGCTCGACCCGGAGCTGCAGCTCCTCGGCGCGGCTCGGGCCCAGCAGCGCCCGGGCCACCTGCGCGTCGACCGCGCCGACCGCGGCGCTGACCCAGGGCGCGGCCGCCAGCGCCGCGACCCCGGCGACGGTCAGGTACCCGTCGAGCGGAATCCGGCCCAGCACCGGGACGTGCTGGACCGGGCTGAACGACTGGCCGCGGTACAGCAGGGTCCCGGGTGTCCGCGCCCAGGCCCAGGCGTAGAGCAGCGTGTACGCGGCCCCGCCCAGCCAGAGCAGGAAAGCCAGCGCCGCCGCGACGGCCAGGGCCGGGGCGGCCAGCAGGTGGTAGCCGGCCTGCTGCCAGGTGGCCCGGGACCGGGCCGTGGCGATGAGCCCGTCCCGGCTCCAGCGGTCCGCCATACCGGGCCGGGCCGGAATGTCCACCCCGGCCGCCGCGCGCAGCCGATGCCGCTGAATCCACGTGAGCAGCGGCAGCGCGGCGAACACGGCGGCCAGGCCGATCACCGCGAGCGGCACGGCCGCCCGGAGCCTGTAGGTCGCCATAACCGGCAGCAGGACCACGAGCAGCGCGACGATCTGCGCTGGTATCCCGCCCACCAGGTACAAGGCCTGGCGCCAGGCGGCCGGGGACCACGGCACCCGGCGATATCGCAGCGTAAGCCGGTCAGGACGATCGGCGGCAAGGACGGCCATGGCCCAACGGTACGGCTCGGGCGGCGGCCGCTCCATGCAGCGCGGTGCACGATCAGGGTGAAGCTAGCTGCACCCCGGATCCGGGACTGGGGCGCAATGTGCGCGGGGCCGGGACAGGCCATCCTTTCGGCATTCCCTACCGCAGAGAGGTCCCGATGCTGAGGCAAGCCATGACTGGTGACGTGATCCGGCTCGACGCGGTGACCAAGACCTATCAGGCGGGTGCGCCGCCCGCGCTGGACGAGGTGCACCTGAGCGTGGCCGCGGGCGAGGTGCTGGCCGTCATGGGCCCGTCCGGCAGCGGCAAGTCCACCCTGCTCAACCTGGTCGCCGGGCTGGACCGGCCCAGCCAGGGCCAGGTGACGGTGGCCGGGCGGCGGATCGACAACCTGAGCGAGACCGCGCTGGCCCGGTTCCGGGCCCGGCACGTCGGGATCATCTTCCAGTTCTTCAACCTGCTCGACGACCTCACCGTCGAAGACAACGTGCTGCTGCCCGCCCAGCTGGCCGGGGCATCCCGGCGGCAGGCCCGCGCCCGTGCGCAGGAACTGCTGGCCCGGATGGACATCGAGCGCTACCGCGACGCCTACCCGGCCCGCATGTCCGGCGGCCAGCGGCAGCGGGTGGCGATCGCCCGGGCCCTGGTCAACGCGCCGGAGCTGCTGCTGGCCGACGAGCCGACCGGGGCCCTGGACACCGCCACCGGGCAGGAGATCGCGGGCCTGCTCCGCGAGCTCAACCACGACGGGCAGACCCTGGTCCTGGTCACCCACGACCAGGCGCTGGCCCGGCGGTTCGCGGCCCGCACCGTGCAGCTGGTGGACGGCCAGCTGGCGGCGGACAGCGCCGGGGTGCCGGCGTGAGCCGGCTGCGCGCCGCCGCCCGCTGGCTGGCCGCGATCCGGACCGCCACCGGTGGCCTGCGCCGGCACAAACTGCAGGCCATGGTGATCGCGGCCGTGCTGCTGATCGCCACCGCTTCGGCCACGCTGGGGTTCGCGCTGCTGGCCGCGAGCAACGCCCCGTTCCAGCACGCGTTCAGCGCCCAGCGCGGCGCGGACGCCGCGGTCGCGGTGAACACCGCGCACGCCAGCCCGGCCCAGCTGGCCGCCACCACCCGGCTGCCCGGGGTCAGCGCCGCGGCCGGGCCGTTCGAAACCGCCACCGTGGTGTCCCAGCTCGGCGGCCAGCCGTTCGGGCAGCTCACGCTGGCGGGGCGGCCCGCGGCCGGCGGCCCGGTCGACGACGTGATCCTCAGCCAGGGGCACTGGCCTGACGGCCCCGGCCAGCTGGTGCTGGACAGCAACCCGGGCGGCCAGGGCGGCGGCCCACTGCAGGTCGGCAGCACCGTCACCGTCACCAGCCTGCGCGGCCACCCGAAGCTCACCGTCGTCGGCTTGGCCAACTCGGTCACCAGCACCGCCGATGGCTGGGTCACTCCCGGCGAGGCCGCCCGGCTGCAGGCACCGGGGACGCCGGCCAGCGCCCAGATGCTCTACCGGTTCACCCGGGCCGGCCGCTACAGCCAGGTCCGGGCCGACGTGGCCGAGGTGTCGCGGGCGCTCCCGGCCGGCGCGGTGGCCGGGGCCGCGTCCTGGCTCAGCGCGGCGGACGCGGCGACCAGCAACGGCTCGATCATGGAGCCTTTCGTGGTCGCGTTCGCGCTGATCGGCCTGATCATGGCCGTGCTCATCGTGGGCAACGTGGTCAGCGGGGCGGTCGTGGCCGGCTACTACCGGATCGGCGTGCTGAAGAGCCTGGGCCTGACCCCCGGGCAGGTCGTGCTGGCCTACCTGGGCCGGGTCGGCTGGCCCGCGCTGGGCGGCGCCGTGGCCGGGGTGGTGGCGGGCCAGCTGCTGGCCCTGCCGGTGCTGAGCGACTCGGCCGGGGCCTACGGGGTCGGCCGCCAGCTCGTCCCGTGGTGGGCCTCGCTGGCCGCGCCCGCCGGGATGCTGGCCCTCACCGGGCTGGCCGCGGCCGGGCCGGCCCTGCGGGCCGGGCGGCTGTCGGCGGTGCAGGCTATCGCGGCCGGGCGGGCGCCCCGGGCCGGCCGCGGGTACGCCGCGCACCGGCTGGCCGCCCGGCTGCGGCTACCCCGCCCCGTCGGCCTCGGCCTGGCCGCGCCGTTCGCCCGGCCGGCCCGGACCCTGGTCAGCCTGGCCGCGATCGCGTTCGGGGCCACCGCGGTGATCTTCGCCATCGGGCTGCACTCCTCGCTCAGCCGGGCCGAGCAGAGCCAGACCCACGCCGCCGCCGCGCCCGTCATCATGCAAGGTGAGGGGGGCGGCCCGAAGGCGCCCCAGCAGTCCACCGCGGCGCAGGAAGCGGCCATGGTCGCCGTGCTGCGGGCCCAGCCCGGCACCGCGCACTACGTGGCCGAGTACGGCAACCTGGTCAAGGTAGCGGGCCTGTCCGGGCAGGTGTTCGCCCAGGCCTACGGCGGGGACGCCTCCTGGCTGGGCTTCGGCCTGATCAGCGGCCACTGGCCCAGCGGGCCCGGCCAGGTCGCCGTGAACACCGCGTTCCTCACCCAGAGCGGCCTGACCGTCGGCAGCCCCATCACCGTGAACACCGGCCCGACCCAGGCCACGGTGCGCATCGCCGGGGAAGTGTTCGCCCCCTCCAGCGATCCGCAGCTGTTCGCCAGCGCGCAGACCCTGCCCGGCCTGGCCGTCAACCAGAACCTGAACCAGTACGACGTCGGCCTGAAACCCGGCACCAAGACCGCCTCGTACATGCAGGCGGTCAACCAGGCCCTCGGGCCCGGCAGCGCCTGGCGGGCCTACCCGCCGCAGGGCGGTCAGTTCTACACCATCGCCAGCGCGCTGATCGGCCTGCTGGCCCTGATGGTCGCGGTCGCCGCCGGGCTGGGCGTGCTCAACACGGTGCTGATGACGACCCGCGACCGCCTGCACGACCTGGGCATCTACAAGGCCCTGGGGATGCGGCCGCGGCAGCTGCTGGTCATGGTGGTGTGCTGGGTGGCCGGCCCGGCCGTGCTGGCCGGGGTGCTCGCCGCCCCGGCGGCGGTGGTTCTGAACTCGGCCACCGTGCGCGCCATGGCCGGGACCGCGCACACCGGCATCCCGGCCAGCTTCCTGCAGGTGTTCCCGCCGTCCCGGCTGGCCCTGCTGTCGCTGGCGGCGCTGATCATCGCGGCCGCCGGGGCCCTGCTGCCGGCCAGCTGGGCGGCCCGGGCCCGGGCCGCCGTGGCCCTGCGGACCGAGTGAGCGGCGTAGCGTGGTCCCCGTGACGGAGGCGCCGGGGGCGAGCCGGCGGGTGGTGATCGCCGAGGATTCGGTGCTGCTGCTGGCCGGGCTGACCAAGCTGCTGGAAAGCGCCGGGTTCCAGGTCGTGGCCACCGCCGGGGACGGCGCCGCCCTGGTGGCCGCGGTCGAGCGGGAACAGCCGGACGTGGTCGTCGCCGACGTGCGGATGCCGCCCACCTTCACCGACGAGGGCATCCGGGCCGCCCTGGTCATCCGGGCCCAGTGGCCCCAGATCGCGATCTTGGTGCTGTCCCAGTACGTGGAGGAACGGTACGCCGCCGACCTGCTGTCCGCGCACACCCACGGGGTCGGCTACCTGCTCAAGGACCGGGTCGCCGACGTGGCCGAATTCCTCGACGCGCTGCGCCGGGTCGCCGCGGGTGGCACCGCCCTGGACCCGGAGGTGGTGGCCCAGCTGCTGGTGCGCCGGGGCGGTGATCCGCTGGGGAAACTGACCGACCGGGAACGGCTCGTGCTGGCCCTGATGGCCGAAGGCCGGTCCAACACGGAGATCGGTACCACCCTGGTCATCACCGACAGCGCGGTCAGCAAGCACATCAACTCGATCTTCGCCAAGCTCGGCCTGTACCCGGGCGACGCCGGCCACCGGCGGGTCCTGGCCGTGCTGCGCTACCTCAGCGCGGGACGGCCCGCCTGACCGGCCTGCCACCGGCCCGGCTGGCGCTCGGGTCCGCGGTGTCCAGCAGCTTCCGGCAGCTGGGCGCGGTGCTCGGCATCAGCGTCCTCCTCGGCGCCGCCACCGGGACCGCCGAAGTCCGCGCCTACCACCACCTCTGGCTCGTCTTCGCCGCCCTCAGCCTGGCCAGCGGCGCCGTCCTGTACCTCCCGCGCGTCCGGCGCGGAAACACGTCACCGCGGGGCCCAGCTGGTTAGGTTGTCACCGTGGTGGTCTGTTGGTGAGCTGGCTGTCCGAACCCACCCCGGCCGCGGTCGCGGCGGCGCTGCGGGTGGCCGCACCCGCCCTGAGCGGGCTGCCGGTCACCCTCCCGGACCTGGATGGCGGGGACGACCCGATCTGGCGGTCGGTGAACGCGCCGCTCGGCGCGGGCTACTTCGTCCGGTTCGCCTGGTCGGAGGCGGCCGCGCGGTTCGTCCAGCACGAGATCAGCGTGCTGGGCGCGCTGGCCCGCGCACCGGCCGTGCCGTTCCTGCCCGAGGTGGTGGCGAGCGGCACCAGCCCGCTGGTCCTGGTCACCAGGCGTGTGCCCGGGTCGAGCCTGTTCGCGGTGGCCGGCTCGATCAGCCTCGATCAGGCGGGGCAGCAACTGGCCCGGTTCCTGGCCGCCCTGCACCGTGACACCTCCCGGCAGCGGGTCGAGGCCGCCACCGGCCCGGTCGCCGCCTGGTACCCGCTGGTCACCACCGATGAGCTGCGTGCGCGGCTCGGCCGCTGGATAACCCCGGACCAGCAGCGGACCGTGGCGCGCTGGTGCGACTGGGCCGATCAGACCCTGGCCGGGCCGCGCCCGCACGTGCTCGTCCACGCCGACCTGCACGGCGACAACATGGTCTGGGACGGTGGCCGGCTGCGGGCGGTCCTGGACTTCACCAACGCGGGCACGGGCGAGCCCGAGTTCGACCTGCGGGCCTTCCCGGGACCGGGCCTGGGGCCAGATCTCGAACTGCTGACCGCGATCATCCGGCACTACCAGCCCCTGGCCGGCCGGGAACTGTCCCTGGACCGGGTGATGGCCTGGCATGTCCGCCAGGCCCTCGGCGACGTGCTGTGGCGCAGCGAAGCCAGCCTGCCGCTGGCCGATCGCCGAAGCCCAGGGGAGTGGGTCACCGACCTGGCGGCCCGCTTCCGCGCCGCCCGGTCCGTTTCCTGGTGAGCTCCTGGTCACGACGGCAGCCAGGGCCCGGTAGGAGCCGTGCGCGGTCGGCGTCTGCCCGGGCCCGGCCAGCGTGGCGTGCTGGGCGGCGAACGCGGCGGCCCGCCCGGCCGAACGGGAGCCGACGGCGGTCAGCGCCGCGCCCGGCACGTAGGCCAGGTCGGCCAGCACCTTGCTGGCCACCGGCCCCGGCCCGGCCACGCCCCATCGGATGGTCATGTCCGGTCGTGTCCTTTCGCGGGAAAGTGATGACACCTGGCGCTGCGGTCCACCGGGACCGCCGCCCGCCCCAGGAGGCCGCTGGCGCTCCGCGCAGAGTGCGAACTTACCTGCGAAATAACGCGATCTTGGCGTCTCCGCAGCGGCGTGCCAGGGTCTAGCAGAAGGGGCTGACACGCACAAGCTTGAACAGGTCTTGTGCGGTTCTGGGGAGGCAGAGATCATAGGGGACGTTCATCCTCAAACTCGGTGATCCCGCACAGAGGTAGGTCAAGCATGCAAACCGTCCGATTGTGGACCCTGGCCGGGGGCGCTGGCGTGGCGATATCACTCGCCGCGGCGATGGCCGGGACCGCAACCGCCGCGACCGCGGCGACGCCCGGTGCCTCACCCTCACCCAGCTTCTCCAAGCTGAGCGCGAGCCAGGTCAAGACCTTCTCGTCCGGCAAGCAAGAGTCCATGGTGGTCGTGTTCGACAACCAGCTCTCCAGCACGCCGGCCAACCAGGCCCACCAGAGCGCCCGGAACGCCGCGGCCGCCTCGATGCAGGCTCCGCTGGTCTCCCAGCTGAAGCAGGTCGGCGCCACGCACATCACGGGCCTTTCGCTGCTCAACGCGGTCGCGGCCACCATGCCGGCGTCCGAGGCCAAGGCCCTCAGCCACACCCAGGGCGTCAAGGAGGTCGTCCCCGACGGGACGATCATCATCGGGGACGCCAAGTCGACCGCGAAGCAGGCGAGCGCGGCCCAGGTGCAGAAGCAGACCATCCCGGCCACCGCGGCCGACGGGCAGCAGCTGTGCAGCAGTTCGCCGAGCAAGCCGCTGATCGAGCCCGAGGAACTGAACAGCATCCACGCCCCAGCAGGCGGCCACGATCGCCACCGGTAAGGGCGTGATCGTCGGCAACGTCGACGCCGACACCCTGGCCGGGAACCCCAACCTGATCCGGCCCGACGGGTCGCACGTGATCATCGACGCGCCGGACCCGACCGAGAACGTCTTCAGCGACGAGTTCAACGGCGACGTCTCCACCATCGGCGCCCAGGGCACGGTCACCTACACCTACGCGTCCCAGCTGCCGTACTCGAACATCCCGGCCAGCTGCACCTTCCGGATCGTGGGCGACGCCACCGGCGCCTCCATCCTCCAAACCGGTTACTTCTCCGACACCAACTCGGCCGGCCAGATCGTGGCCCCCGAGTCGCAGGTCATCGCCGGCCTGCAGGCGGCGACCGACGCCGGCGCCAACGTGGTGTCGGAGTCCTACGGCTACGGCGCCCTGCCGGGCGCCAGCGACGACCTGCTCGTCCCGGCCAACGACGCCATGGTCGCGGCCGGCGTGACCGTGGTCGAGAGCTCGGGCGACAGCGGCTCGTCCGGCACGGTCGAGGCCCCCGCCGATGACCCCAACGTCATCGACGTCGGCGGCACCAACGACCTGCGGCTGCTGGCCCAGGCCGACGGCTACACCAAGGGCTGGCTGGACGACAACATGACCACCCTGTCCTCGGGTGGCACCGCTCCCAACGGCCGCGTGGTGGACCTCGTCGCCCCCGGTTACCTGGGTCTGGCCGCCGCCGGGGCCGGGCAGGACCCGCCGCTCCCGACCGAGGCCTTCGGCGGGACCAGCCAGTCGGCTCCGTTCGTCTCCGGTGCCGCCGCCGACGTGATCCAGGCCTACCGTGACACCCACGGCGGCGCCAGCCCCGACGCCGGCCCAGGTCAAGCAGATCCTCACCAGCACCGCCACTGACATCGGGGCTCCGTCCGACCAGCAGGGCGGCGGGCTGCTGAACATCTACGCCGCCGTCCAGGCCGCCCGCCAGATGCCGGGCACGACCCAGAGCCACGCCAGCGGCTCCGCCGTGGTGGCCACCCCCAGCCAGGTCGACGTGCAGGGCGCGGGCGGTTCCACCGTGCACACCTCGGTGTCGCTGTACAACGCCTCGTCCAGCACTGAAAAGGTGTCCGGCGCTACCGGGCGCTCGGCGGCGAGCGGCCGTTCGGCAAGCCGTCACCGAGAACGTCACCGCCCCGGCGGCGGGCGCGTCGATTCCCGCCCCAGGGAGCGACCGCGGCGACACCGGTCAAGTTCACGGTGCCGAGGGGCGTCGACGTGCTCGACGCCGACATGCGCTGGCCGGACCCGACCAACAGCGACGACAACATCCTGTCGTTCATCCTGACCGACCCGTCCGGGAAGCTGGCTCAGTCCTCCTACGACTACGGTGCCGCCAACGGCCCCAACGCCAGCCCCGACATCCAGCACGCCACCGTCGAGCACCCGGCGGCCGGCACCTGGACGGCCCAGATCGTGTGGGCCGACGGCCGCGGCCACGTCCAGTCCCCGCCGAACACCCCCGGGACCTACCGCGGGCCCGTGACCTTCCAGGCCAGTGGCCAGAACTTCACGACCGTCCCGGCGACCGGCTCCGTCACCATCGCGGCCCACCACTCGGCCACCGTGCCGCTGGCCGTCGCGATGCCCAGGAATCCCGGTGACGCCCCCGAGTCCGTGCAGTTCTCGGGCCCCGGCGGCCTGGCCAGCTCGGTGCCGGTCGCCCGGCGGGTCCTGATCCCGTCCGGCGGGGGCGCGTTCGTGGCCCCGCTGACCAGCTCGGTGTCCCGTGGCCCCGGGCAGATCAAGACGTTCTACGTGAACGTGCCCAAGGGACAGAAGGACCTCGACATCTCGCTGTACGCGCCGGACCACGCCAGCAACGACCCGGTGTACTACTACCTGTTCTCGCCCGCTGACCTCGACGCCCAGCATCACCGAGTCGGGCAACATCCAGGTCACCGCCACCGACACCACCCCCACCGCCAACAACCCGACCGGCCGGGCCTCGCTGATCGCCCCTGACCCCCAGCCGGGGCTGTGGGAGATCGACGTGATGCAGGGCGCCACCACCGACGGGACGACGTTCCTCAACCCCGTCATCGGGGTGCTGGCCTACAACCAGCTCGGGCACTTCTCCGAGACCGGCCTGCCGACGTCGGCGTCGACCACCATCGCCCCCGGCGCCAGCGTCCCCGTCTCGGTCAAGGTCACCAACACCACCAACCACGTCGGTTACTTCGAGCTGGCGCCGACCGGCAACGACATCACGGAGGCAACACCACCACGCCGCTGGAGCTGGCGCCCGGAGCCACCGGGACGCTGACGGCCACGCTGTCACCCACCGCCGCCGCGGGCACCGCGGTGCAGCGGCTCCCTCAGCGTGCATCGACTCAACCGACTGGGGTGGCACCGAGCCCGCCATCGGGTTCCCGGATTCCTTCTCCGACTTCCACGATTTCGCCTACGCCTACACCGTCGGGAGCTGACCTGAGCGGTTAGCCCCGGCAGCAGCGGCGCGGCCCGGTCCCCACCAGGGACCGGGCCGCGCCCGTGTGCTCAGCGTTCGTAGGTGCCGGTCAGGCGGCCGCGCGCGAGACCGCACGGGTGTGCGGCGATTTCAGGCCATCGGCGGATGAGGCCGAGGACATAGTGCAGGAGACGTACCTGCGCGCGTGGCGGTCCTTTGACCGGCTCGAGGGCCGGTCGTCGGTGCGGACCTGGCTGTACCGGATCGCCACCGACGCGTGCCTGACGCCATCGAGCGGCGGGGCCGGAGGCCGCTTCACTCCGGCCTATGCGATCTCCAAGGCGGCCGCGTTCAACCTGACCCAGTCGCTGCGCGCCCGCTGGCCGGGCGGGGGGTACGGGTACAGGCCGTCCTGACCGGCCCGACCGACACCGACATGACCCGCGATTTCGACATTCCCAAGGCCTCGCCGGAGTCGGTCGCGCGGGCCATCTTCGACGGCGTCGAGGCGGGGGAGGAGGACATCTTCCCTGACGCCATGTCACAGGCGCTGGCCGACAGCTGGCGCACCGGCGCGGTCAAGGCGATGGAGCGCGAGAACGCGGCCTTCGTGGCCGCGGAACCGGACGCGGCCTAGGCCGTGGCGGCGGGGGAGCAGGCCGGGCTCAGGCGGTGCCGAGGACCCGGAAGCGGTCCGGGTGGGCCGGATCCCGGTCGGCGACCTGGATCGGCGGCCAGGCCCACTGCCAGACGCTGATGCCGGGCTGGCGGGAGAACCGGATCTGGCCGCGGGTGCCTTCGACGGCCACCCGCGGCCAGGACCGGGCCAGGGGAGCCCGGTCCACGCCACCGGAGCGCCGCAGCAGGTCAGCGAGAACTACAACCGTGTCGTAACCCTCGAAGGCGACGAACGAGGGCGTTTCGGCCAGCCGCGCACGCAGGGCCGCCTCGACCCGGGCCCCGAGCGGGCCGAGGCGCCCGGGCAGGTAGCGCAGGAACGGAATCCCGGCGCCGTCGTCCCCCAGCAACGCCAGCCAGCCCGCGAACTCCGGCTGCCCGGCCGGAGCGCCGATCGTGGTCCCGGCCAGGCGCTGATCAGCGCGGATGGCCCGGACGAGCGGCACGATCGGATCCGGGTAACCGGCCAGCAGCAGGATTGCGGTAGCCCCGCTGACCGCCAGCTCGTCACACAGAGTAACGGGGTCGAACTCGCGCAGGTCGAGCCCGGTGACGCGGCCGCCACCGGGGGAGAGGTGGTCCTGGAGGATACGGGTCCCTGACGCCCAGTACACGCTGGGCTCCGCGGCCACGGCGATCCGGCGGTGACCGGCGCCGAGCAGGAAGTCCGCGTAGATCCGCCAGCCCGCCGACTGCGCCGGCGCCAGCCGCGCAACCCAGTCCGTGGGCTGGCCGGTGAGCGCATCCAGCACGGCCGACGAGCACAGAAATGGCAGCCCGAGCGCGTCCGCCTCGGCAGCCGCGGCCCGGGCGACCACGCTGTGGTACTCGCCCACCAGGGCGGCCACGCCCAGACCGGCCAGTTCACGAACGGCGGCCACGGCCCTCTCCGGACTGGCGGCGGTGTCCCGGACCACCAGCTCAAGCGGCCGTCCGGCGACCCCGCCCGCGTCATTGACCTCAGCGGCCGCCAGTTCGAGCCCGGCCAGCAGATGCCGCCCGGCCTCGGCCCACCCGGGCCGGGTCAGCGGGACGAGGACGCCAATCTGGATAGCCGTCTGATTTCCGAATGACATAGCCTGAGTTTCAGGCACGCCGCTGCCCCCCGGACGCCAGCCAGTCGTCCCGGCGGAGTTCGTACTCGGCTTCGCCGTGCTCGTTTCCTGGCAGCGGGTCGGGCCAGTGCAGGCGGACCGTGCGGGCCTGCCCGAGCCCGGCTTTCTCCAGTACCCGCCGCGAGGCGGTGTTGACGGTCATGGTGGTGGCCACGACCCGGCTGACGCCCAGGCCGGTGAAGGCGTGGCGGACCAGCGCGCGGGCTCCCTCGGTGCCGTACCCGCGTCCCCAGGCGCTGCGGCGCAGCCGGTAGCCCAGCTCAGCCACGGCCACCTCGCCGGGCGGGGCGTCAGGCCAGTCCACGATCGCGGTGCCGGCGGGCACGACCGGCCGCAGCCCGAACCACCCGATCAGCTCGCCGCCCGGCCGTTCCTGGGCGGCCCAGTACCCGAAGCCCGGGCGCCCCGCGTGAAAGGCCAGGAACCTCGGCAGCGTGCTGGTCTCGATTTCCGCCCGGGACCGGACCGGCCCCAGAAACCGCATCACCTCCGGGTCGGAGTCCAGCGCGAGCAGGCCGCCTGTGTCGCCCTCCGTGAACCGCCGCAGCACGATCCGGCTGGTCACCGGCACGAGATCCATTCCAGGATCGTCCGCTGGCACCCGCGGTCGGCGCAATTCATTTCCCCGCGCACGGCGTCCCCCGGACCATGGTCCGGGGGACGCCGTGCGCCGTTCGCGGCGAGCCCGTGGCGGGGCCGCCCAGGGTTTCTCAGTAGTGGGTGGCCCGATCCCAGAAGGCGCAGTTGTGCTGCACGGCGATGAACGCCGCGGGCGTGGTCTCGCTGGTGTCCGCAGGTTGCAGCAGCATCACTGGATGCTGGCCCGCGCTGTACAGCGCCCATGCTGGCGTCTGGGGCGCCGACGGGTTACCGGTGCGGGCGAAGTATGCCCACTCGGCCAGCAGCTGATTCTGCAGCGCGGCCTGGTTGGCGTCCAGCTGCGCGGGCGGGAAGTGCACGAGGCCGTTCGTCCCGCTGTGCTGGGCGCCGAGGGGCAGCGTCAGGTCTTCACCGGCCGGGTTGTCGGCGTCCGTGTTGATGTCCACGTACACCGGGATGTACTTGGACAGCTTCTGATTGGTCTGCAGCACCGGGCAGACCGAAGCCGAGTCGGCCATGATCGTCCGGTAGGCGTCGTAGGGGGACTGGTACTGGCTCAGCGGATAGAGCCGTTCCACGGCCGGCGCCAGCCGGCCGAACTGCTCCTGCACCAGCTGCTTGTACTGGGCGGCGGTGTCGGCGACGACCACGGGCAGCCCAGCGGTGTTGGCGTAGACGCCGCCGTTGAACTCGTCCCGTCCGACGTCACTGATCAGGTTGACGTGGTTGACGTGCCCGGTGGCGAACGCCTTGGCCGGCGACATGGTCAAGGTGGTGCCGTTCACGATGGGCCCGATCGTCCCCCCGGCCGTCGGCTCGGTGAACTGGCCACCGTCTTCGACCAGCGTCGCTTCTGGGACGCTGCGCAGGCAGGCCGCGACGTTCGCCACGTTGCCGCAGCCAACCTTGCTCGCGAACTGCGCGCCGGCCGTCTGCGCCTGCGCCTCGGTGAAGTAGGTCGACTTGCAGTCCGCCTTCGACCACACGATGTTGTTCTGGTAGTTGTAGAACCCGCTGACGCTGATCGCGTTCTTGAACAGTCCCTTCGCGGTCGGGGAGGCGACCTGGTCGCAGGTACTGGCGCCCCCGGCCGACTCGCCGAAGACGGTGACGTCGCCGGGGTTGCCGCCGAAGCTGGCGATGTTCTGCTGGACCCAGCGCAGTCCGGCCTGCTGGTCCTGGAGCCCGTAGTCGCCGGAGTGCGGCCCCAGCGCCTTGTCGGCCAGGAAACCGAGAATGCCGAGCCGGTAGTTGGCGAAGACGTACACGACCTTGCCGCTGTGCACGAGATTGTCCCCGTCGTTGGTCAGCGCCGTCCCGAGGAACCCGCCGCCGTGCACCTCGTACATGACCGGCAGCTTTTCACCGGGCTTGGTACCGGCCGGAACCTCGACCTTGAGATAGAGGCAGTCCTCGCTCGTGCCCGCGGCTGGCGGCGAGCCGGGCGGGAAGCCCGGGCTGGGGCACTCCGGGGCGGCCGTGGTGGCCTGCAGGGTTGTCGTCCACGGCGCGTGCGGCTGAGGCGGCTGCCAGCGCAGTTTGCCGACCGGCGGGGCGGCGAAGGGGATGTCAAGATAGGAGGTGATGCTGTTGGCGGTGAGGCCGCAGACCGGCCCGTCCTTGGTCTGGACGGTCGTGCTCGCCGCACACGCGCGCCTGCGCCGCGGCGCCCGCGGCATGCGGCGCCGCGGCGGCGCCGCCGACCGAGGCGACCGTCAGCCCCGCGACCAGGGCTGCCGCCGCGGCGGCGAACGCCACCGCCCGGAGCAGGTTCTTTCCTCGCGACGATGCCGCGCTGATTATCTTTCGCGTCATTGCGAAGCTCCTGAGACTGAACTAAGAGTTGGATCCCCCCTCGATCACCTGCCCGCTCCCGTGACGGCAGCCCGGCGGCCCACGGCCGCCGCGCCGTGGCCGGCCGGCGCCGGCCACCCCAGCCTTGTTAGGTCGGCTAACTTTTCCCGGCATACAGGGCATCTTCATTTCGGGCGATCGGCTTGTCAACGACTACAACCAACCTGCCCCAATTAGGAACATCCCAGCCAGGACGGAGCGCGGCCACCGCGGCTGCACCGGCCGATCCGGCCGGTTCAGCCAATCCAGGTGGCTCATCAGCGGGCCGAACACGCCCCTCCAGTCCACCCGGGCGGCACTCGGCCAGCCCATCCTGAGCGCTAGCCCATCCAGCGCGCCGATAATGAACATTATGTAAAGTAGTCAGTTATCAGCGCGCCTGGGGCACGGTGACCACTCGCCCGGTGATCGTCGCGACGGCTCGGCTACAGCTACCCGGGTCACCCGGCGCCGCGCCGGTGTGCGGCTCGTCTTGGCGCGGCCGCCTGCGATCGTGACGTTCGGCCGCGGCTGAGTTGATCGGCCCGGCCAGGTCAGGTTACGTGCAGGATGATGTCCTTCAATTCACTCAGGGTTTCTATTCGATGGCTAGCCTGTGAAAAGTCATGGGCTTTCGTGAAATCGTTATGGACGATGGCACAGTCAATGCCGGCGGCCACGGCTGAGTTCAGGCCCCGGGATGAATCCTCTACCACCAGGGTTTCTTCTTTGGTGGCTCTGAAGCGCTGCAGGCCGGTCAGGTAGGGTTCCGGGTGTGGCTTGGCGTTCTTGTAGTCTTCGCGAACCAGGATGAAATCCATGAACTGCCTAATGTGACGCTTTTCATGGATTATTTCGAAGTCCGACCCGTTTCGCAGTCGTCACGATGGCCATGCGGACGTATTCTGACAGCTCAGCGAGGGTTTCAGTGACGCCGTCAATCTCAATGGCTTCGGTTCTGAGATATTCCTGATAGTAATTATCACGGACCTTGCGCTGCCTGCTGATGGTCTGTTCATCAATACCTGCCGCCCTGGCCTGGGCCCACGTGCCCAGGCCCTGGTTCATGTCCCGGAGGTATTGATCCTTGTCCAGAGTCAGGCCAATGTCGGCCAGGGCGCGTTCGCCAGCTTGGTAATACCAGAATTCGGTGTCCACCAGAACACCGTCGTGATCGAAGAGTATGTACTTCTTCACTCTTATGATCCTTTCCGGTAACCACGGCCTCTATCGAAGTTCAGGTCACTGTACTGGGGACCGCTGCCGATCTGGCGAGGGGCGTCCGTCGCTGCCCGCCTGACCGTCTGGGCTACCGGACTCCCCCGGTCGCCGCGCGCGGAAAACCGATAGCTATTCGCGGGAGCGGGTGCCTACGGTGTGGCGCGTGACAAACGTGGAACAGCCGGTGGTGTGCGGCGGGGACGCCTACTTTCAGGACCCGGCCGGGTTCTTTGCGCGGCTGCGCGAGTCCGGGCCGGTGGCTGAGGCCTGGATGCCGCGTTACGGGCGGGTGTGGGTGGTGACCGGTTACGCCGAGGTGCGGGCGGCGCTGGCCGATCCCCGGCTGGCCAAGGACATGGGGCGCTGGCCGGGCGGCGGCCGGACCCGGCCGAGCCTGGCCACGGGCGTCGAGGCGCACATGCTGCACCGTGACCCGCCGGATCACACCCGGCTGCGCCGCCTGGCCCAGAAGGCGTTCACGCCGCGGCGGGCGGCGATGCGGCCGCGGGCGCAGGAGATCGCCGCGGGGCTGCTGGACGAGCTGGACGAGCGGGCGGGCGACGGCGACGTTATTGACCTGCTCCCCCGGTACGCCCGTCCGCTGCCGATCGCGGTGATCTGCGAGCTGCTCGGTGTCCCGGCGGCGGACCGCGAGTGGCTCCGGGACACCGTGTACGCCTACGACGACGCGGCCCAGCACGACCGGGTGGAGCGGGAACTGGCCGCCTACTTCACCGGGCTGATCGCGGCCAAGCAGGCCGAGCCCGGCGATGACCTGGTGTCAGCGCTCGTCCTGGCCCGCGACGACGAGGCGGACCGCGGCGCGGGCGGGCTGACCTCAGCCGAGCTGCTGGGCATGGTCTACCTGCTGGTCATGGCCGGGTTCGACACCACCGTCAACCTGATCGCGTCGGGCACCCTGGCCCTGCTGACCCACCCCGGGGAACTGGCCCGGCTGCGCGCCGATCCCGCGCTGCTCCCGGCCGCGGTCGAAGAGCTGCTCCGGTTCACCAGCCCGGTGAACCACGCCAACGACCGGTTCACCACCGAAGCGGTGACCCTCGGCGGGGTGACGATCCCGGCGGGCGAATGGGTCTTCGTGGCGATCAGTGCCGCCGGGCGCGACCCGGCCCAGTACCCGGCCCCGGACCGGCTCGACCTCGGCCGGGACACCAGCGGTCATGTCGCCTTCGGTCACGGCGTGCACCACTGCCTGGGCGCTCCCCTGGCCCGGATGGAAGCCGAGGTCGCCCTGGGTGCCCTGCTCCCCCGCTACCCGGAGCTGGCGCTGGCCGTCCCCGGCCCGGACCTGCGCTGGCGGCCGGTCAGCTTGATGAACGGCCTGGAGTCACTGCCGGTCCGGCTCACCGGAGGTGAACCGGCCTGACGTGATCTGAACCGTGGCCCGGCCGAGGGCGGGGTGGGTGGCGCTGACCGTCACCAGCCCGGCCCGCCCGGGCCGGGAACGGATGAACGCCCCGCCCACCGGCCCGTAGACCCCGAACGGGAACGGGTTGTCGCCGATCAGGTCGGCGGGGCCGGTGACGGCCAGGGCGACGTTCCCGGCCACGCCGCGCCGGTGGTTGCCGTGGGCGTCGGTGGCGCGGAACGTGATCCTGGTCGCGTCCGAGCCGTCCGCCTCGATCGCGGTGTGGTCGGCGGTGAGGCTGAGCCGGTCGAGTGACGGGTCGGCCGACATGGTCGTGGTCGCCACCTTGCGGCCGTCGAGGTAGCCGTCGATGCGCAGGTCCGGCAGCACTCGCACCTGCGGCAGCCCGGGCAGCAGGGACCGGCTGCCGCCGGCGGTGAGGTCGGCGAAGACGGGCGGATGGTCCAGGCCGGCGAACCGCTGCCAGTCCGGCAGGCCGGTCGCGGCGTGCTGGCCGCCGACGTAGATTTCCACCCGGTCGCAGTTGGTGAAGATGATCGCGGCCTGGTCCGGCCCGCCCCGGCCGGGCCCCCAGCAGAACGCGGGCAGTATCACCGGCCCCTCCCCCGGATCCACCTGAGACCGGTAGAACGCGGCGCCCGGTTTGGCGACCCGGAAGCTGTCGATGACGCCGGGGGTCTTCAGGTGATCCCAGACGCGGTCGCCGCCGTTCAGGGAGGCGTAGTCGACCGCGCACCAGGCCAGCAGGCCCGCGTAGCGCGGGTCCGACTGTGCGGTGTTGTGGGCCTCGGCGTGCAGCAGGGCCTGCCCGGCGAGCCGGCCGTCCGGGTCGGCCCAGCGGTAGCGGGGCGGGCCGTTGAGCACCCCGACCGCCTCGGTGACCAGGTACGGCACCCCTTCCAGGGGCGGCCTCGGCGCCGCCTGCTCATCGACCATGCGGTAGTCGTCGAACGCGAAGACGTCTTCGCTCCAGTCCCGGGTCGAGTGCCGGGTCATCGTCCCGGACGACGGCCGGGAACCGTCCAGCTCCCGGGCCAGCTGCCGGGTCCGCGCGTACAGGCCC
The DNA here is from genome assembly GCA_963828445.1 of uncultured Actinomycetes bacterium. Taxonomy (GTDB): domain Bacteria; phylum Actinomycetota; class Actinomycetes; order Streptosporangiales; family Streptosporangiaceae; genus Bog-532. The sequence goes on along the minus strand of CAWHFP010000001.1, from coordinate 221,969 downwards.
GGGCTGTCCGCGGTCTCGTTGAGGCGGGTGCCCCAGACGATCACCGACGGCCGGTTACGGTCCCGGATCACCATGTCGCGGACGTTCTGCAGGACCAGGTCCTGCCAGGCCTGGCCGCCGAGGTGCTGCCAGCCCGGCGTCTCCTCCCAGACCAGCAGGCCGAGCTCGTCGCAGGCGTCCAGGAAGTGCGGCGACTGCGGGTAGTGCGAGCAGCGGACCATGGTGCAGTTCAGCTCGTTCTTGAGGATCTCGGCGTCGCGGCGCTGCAGCCGGGCCGGGGCCGCCATCCCCAGGTACGGGAAGAGCTGGTGCCGGTTCAGGCCGGTCAGCTGGAGCCGCTCGCCGTTGAGGTAGAACCCGTCCGGCCGGAAGACCGCCTCCCGGAACCCGATCCGGCGCGCCAGCGTGTGGCGGTCACCGCCGGGAACCGACACCGTGACCCGGACGGTGTACAGCTTGGGCGTGCCCGGGGACCACAGGGTGACCGGGCCCAGGCCGGTGAGGGTCAGCGTGGCGGTGGTGGTGCCGTCCGGCGGCCGCACCGTGCCGCTGGTGGCGGCCAGCCGCCGGGACCCGTCCAGCAGCTCGACGGTGAGCTGGGCGGGACCGGCCGGCGCGGTCGCGGCGTCGATGGTGGCCTGGACGTCGACCCGGGGCTGGCCGGTCAGTACGCCGGCCGGGCGGGCGAACACGTCGGCCAGGAAGACCGGCGGGACCGTGCGCAGCGCCACGTCGCGGTAGATGCCGCCCGGCTGCAGGTAGTCGATGTGCTCGGGCGTGCACCCGGGGGCCGACGGCGGCACCGGCAGGTTCTGGGCGTCGACCACCACCGCCAGCACGTTGCCGCGGCGGGCCAGGTGACCGGTCAGCTCCACCGACCAGGGCAGGTAGCCGCCGGTGTGGGAGCCGATGACCTGGTCGTTGAGCACGGCCACGGCGTTGGTCATGACGCCGTCGAAGTCGGCGAACACCCGGCCGCGGGCCAGGGCGGAGCCGTCGAAGTGACGGCGGTAGATCCATACCTTCTGCCAGCTGGCCGGGTCCCAGTTCCCCCACGACAGCGGGGTCACCGTGTGCGGCAGGGTCACCGGCGTGAAGGCGCTGTCGTCGTAGCTCGCGCGTTCGGCGCCGGGGGCGTACTCGCCGCCGAACAGCCACCCGCGGTTGAAGCCCGATCCCCCGGCTGAGGTCTCCGTGCTGACGGCCCAGGCCGCGGCGGCCCCGTCGCCATACGGCTGCTGAGCTGGTGAACCGGGACCGGAGAGCCGAAGACCCGCCGCGCCCGCCCCGGCCAGCAGTCCCGCCCCCAGCACCGTCCGCCGTGACGGTGCCACGCCAATCCCCGTTGCGGGCCCGCCGCCCGTCAGCGCGGTGCCCCGGGCACGCGGAGAACCGCGAGCACCGACTGGCCGAAGTGCACGGGCACGACCCGGTCGATGACCCGGGTGGCCGGGACCAGGAAACGGTCGTACAGGCCGACCGCGCCGGTGTTCGGCTGCTCCGCGCCTCCGGCCCGCATCGCCGCCCACCAGGCCAGGCCGCCGAGCAGGTTCACCGACCGCACCAGCGCACAGTCGAGCCCGGCTCGCTCGGCGGTCCGGCGCAGGCTGGCCGGGGTGTAGCGGCGGATGTGCCCGACCCGGCGGTCGAAGTCGCTGAACAGGAATTCGTGGGCGGGCACCCAGACGACGATCGTCCCGCCCGGGATCACCGACTCGGCCAGCTGGGCCAGCACCCCGGCGTCGTCCTCGAAGTGCTCCAGCACGTTGATGGCCAGCGCCGTCTCGACCGGCAGGCCCAGGACCGGCTCGGCGGTCAGGTCGAACAGGCCGACTTCGGCCTCGGGAAACCGGGCCTTGAGCAGCTCGACCGCGCCCGGGTCGACGTCGGTGAGGACCAGCCGGTCCCGGTCGGTGAGCTGGGCCGCGAACTCCCCCAGCCCCGCCCCCACCTCCAGCACACTGCGGCCGCAGTGCGGGATGATGAGGTCGTACTGGTAACGCCGGTAGCGGGGCTTGTCCGCCCCGCCCTCCTCGACCGCGCGGCCGGTGGCGCTGGTGAACGCGCCCAGGTCGGTTTTGGGCGGATTAGCCTCTATGGACATGTCTTTTATTTGCCGGTTTTGCCTCCGGCTGTGACATTGCCCCGGGGAGAGAGGTTCGGCCGTGATCCTGCCCAAGGTCCGGGATCCCCGGCTGGTGACGGTCCGCCGCGGCGGGACGCTCACCGACTCCGATCATCACCTGCTCGCGCTGTGGGCGGCCACCTGCGCGGAGCACGTTCTCGGCTTGTTCGAGTCGGCCCGCCCGGGCGACGCGCGGCCGCGCCAGGCGATCGAGCACGCCCGGGCCTGGGCGCGCGGTGAGGTCGCGATGATGCGGGCTCGCGCCGCCGGCGGCCACGCCATGGGCGCGGCCCGGGAGTTGCGGGGCGCGCCCCGGTTCGCCGCCTACGCGGCCGGCCAGGCCGCGGTGGTCGCCCATGTCGCCGCGCACGACCTGGGCGCCGCCGCCTACGCGATCAAGGCCGCCCGGGCCGCCGCGGCCGACGGCGACCACGCGGCGGCCGGGCAGCGCGAATGCCAGTGGCAGCGGGACCAGCTACCAGGGGCGATCCGTGAACTCGTCCTCCACGACCAGCGGCAGCGCAACGATCTTTGCTGGTCGGTGTTCGACTGCTGAGCCAGTGTCAGTTCTCCGGGACGCGGAAAACGCCCAGCACCGACTGGCCGAAGTTGATGGGCACGACCCGGTCGATGACCCGGGTGGCCGGGACCAGGAAACGGTCGTACAGGCCGACCGCGCCGGTGTTCGGCTTCTCGGCCCCGCCCCGCCGCATCGCTGCCCACCAGGCCAGGCCGCCGAGCAGGTTCACCGACCGCATCACCTCAACCGGGAGCCCGGCCCGGTCGGCGGCCTGGCGCAAGGTGGTCGTCGTGTAGCGGCGGACATGCCCGACCCGGCGGTCGAACTCGCTGAACAGAGCCTGGTGGGCGGGCACCCAGACCACGATCGTCCCGCCCGGCACCACCGACTTGGCCAGCAGGGACAGCACCCCGGCGTCGTCCTCGAAGTGCTCCAGCACGTTGATCGCCAGCGCCGTCTCGACCGGCTCGTCCAGGCGCGCGTTGGCGGCCAGATCGAACTGGCTGGCCTCCGCGTCGGGAATCCGGCTCTTCAGCAGGGTGACCGCGTCCGGGTCGACGTCGGTGACGACCAGCCGGTCCAGGCCGGTGAACTGGGAGGCGAACTCCCCCAGCCCGGCACCGACCTCCAGCACACTGCGGCCGCAGTGCGGGGCGATCAGGTCGTACTGGTAACGCCGGTAGCGGGGCTTGTCGGCTCCGCCCTCCTCAAGTGAGCGGCCGGTGGCGCTGGTGAACGCGCCGCCCGTTTCAGTCATGCCGTTTCACCAAGGTGGGCGCTGACCGCGTCCTTGCGGCTTTTGGCCGTGATGTGCCGATTCATGCCGGCCAGCTTGGCCGTCCACGGCGTCCGGCGCCTCCCCCGGCGGGGGGGACCGGGGTCCCCCGTTTGGGGGATAAATCCCCGCTAGACGGACACATCGGACTTCGCTCCGGAGATATGGTGCTGAAGTGTGGGACCGCATGCGAGGCCTGGTGTGGGGTATCTCGGCCCGGCTGATCGCCTCTTACGTTCTGGTCACGCTGGCCGCGGTGGTGCTGGTCGAGGCGCTGGTGGTGGGTTCCCAGGCTCCTCGCATCGGAACGGCCGACCAGCGGCAAGACCAGGCCAGGGCCACCGAGTACCTGTACGCCTCGGCCGACCGCCTCACCCGGTTTGACGGCGTCGTCCCGGTGGCGAGCCTGCTGGGGGTGCCGGACCACACCCGGGTCGATCCGCACCGCGGGCCGCGGCCCGTCCGGCCGGTCACCCGCCCGCCCGCCAACCCGCAGGCCGTGAGCCCGGAGGACGCGACCGCGGCCGTGAGCCCCCAGGACATCGCCACCGCCTACGGGGTGGCGCTCAAGGCTCCCCCGCCCCCCGGGTTCATCAACCCGATCCACGGCTGGAGTGAACTGCGCCAGTGGACCGACGGCGGCCCGCTGCTGTTCTCCTCTTATCTGCTGCTGCTCACCATCATCCCGGTCGGCGTGCTGTTCGGGCTGCTGGCCTCGCGGCGGCTGATCGGCCGGGTCCACCGCCTGGAGGCCGCGGCCCAGGCCGTGGCCTGCGGCGACTACACCATCGCGCTGCCGATGGTCAGCCGGGACGAGGTCGGGCGGCTGGAGGCGAACTTCACGGCCATGGCCCGCCACGTCGGGTCCACGCTGGCCGCCGAGCGGGACCGGGCCACCGGTGATGCCCAGACCCGGGAGCGGGCCCGGATCGCCCGGGAGGTTCATGACGCCCTGTCCCAGCACCTGTTCGGCCTGCGGATGATCGCCGGCGGCATGCGCCGGGCCAGCCCGGACAACGAGCAGGCGGAGGCGATCGAACGCATCACCGAGGCGGCGCTGCGCGACATGCGGGCGCTGCTGCTGGAGTTGCGCCCGGCCAGCCTGGACGGCGGCGGGCTCGCCCCGGCGCTGCGGGAGATCTGTGCCACCTATCGCGACCGGCTCGGCGTGACCATCGATGATGACCTCCACGACGTCACCATCTCCGAGCCGGCCGGGCATGCCCTGCTGCGCATCACCCAGGAGGCGTGCGTCAACGCCGTCCGGCACGGCCACGCCGCCCGGGTCGCGGTGTCCCTGACCCAGCGAGACGGGCAGGTCCAGCTGGCCGTCCGTGACGACGGCACCGGTTTCGACGTGGCCGGCCCGTCGGCCGGCGCGGGGCTGGTTCACATCCGCGACCGGGCCGCCGAGGTCGGCGGCACGGTGACCATCGACAGCGCGCCGGGGACGGGCACGGCGGTCACGGTCCGGGTGCCGGCGCTATGACGATCCGGGTGGTGATCGCCGACGACCACCGCGTGGTCCGTGACGGGCTGTCCTACCTGTTCAGCCACGAACCAGGCATCGATGTGGTCGGGGAGGCCGGGGACGGGGAGCAGGCGCTGCGGGTCGTGGCCGCCGCCCGCCCGGACGTGCTGCTGCTCGACCTGCTGATGCCCAGGCTGGACGGGCACGGTGTGCTGGCCGCGCTGGGTGGCCTGCCCCACCAGCCCGCCGTCGTGGTGCTCACCTCGATCACCGACGACGAGCACCTCGTCCGCGCGCTGCACGCGGGCGCCACCTCTTACCTGCTCAAGACCGCCGCCGCCGACGACGTGGTGGCCGCCATTCACGCCGCTGCCGCTGACACCGCCAGCCTCAGCCGCGACCTGCTGGCCCGGCTCACCCGGTCGCTGCAGAAGCCACCGGCGCCCGACCCGCTGCGGGCCCTGTCCCCCCGCGAGCGCGAGGTCCTGGGCCTGGTCACCCGCGGTTACAGCAACCGGCAGATCGCCCGGGAGCTGGGGATCGGCGACGAGACCGTCAAGACCCACGTCAGCAGCGTGCTGGCCAAGCTCGGCGTGCAGGACCGGATCCAGGCCGCGATCTTCGCCCTCCGGCACGAAGCGGCCCGCTCCGAATCAGACCTGGCCGGGTAGCACGGTGACGCCCTTCCCGGTCAGGGCGGCGACGGTCTCGTTCGGTGTGCCGTCGGTGATGATCCCGGTCACCCCGGTCAGCGGCAGCACCTGGTAGCGGGAGGCGGCGCCGAGCTTTTCGGTGCTGGCCAGGACGTAGGTGTCGGCGGCCCGCCCGGCCAGGGTCCGTTTCATGGCCGCCTCGTCGGCGTCGCCCGTGGTCAGGCCGTGGACCGGGTGGACGCCGGTGACGCCGAGGAAGAACAGGTCGGCGGCCACGCCGTGGGCGGCTTCGGCGGCCGCGGCCCCGCAGGTGACGGCCGAGTGCTTGAACAGCCGGCCGCCGAGCAGGAACACCTCGGCCCGCGCGTGCGGGACCAGGGCGGCGGCGATGGTCGGGCTGTGGGTGATCACCGTGCAGCCGAGTTCGGCGGGCAGGGCCTGCACCACGGCCAGCGTGGTGGTGCCGCCGTCCAGGATGACCGTGCTGCCCGGCTGGATCAGCGCGGCGGCCCGGGCGGCGACGCGGCGTTTGCTGTCCGGCTCGACGCTCTCCCGGTTGGCGTAGTCGGCCAGGGCCGGGGACGCGGGCACCGCTCCCCCGTAGACCCGGTGGCACAATCCGGCCGCGGCCAGGTCGCGCAGGTCACGGCGGATGCTGTCCTCGGAGATACCCAGCTCAGCGGCCAGGTCCTTGGCCACCACACTGCCCTCGGCCCGGAGCCGGGTGAGCAGGTAATCGCGCCGCTCGGCCGCCAGCATGCACACTCCTTCACGTTGCTGCACGTTTGTGCATGTATTCTACCGCCATGACCGACACCACGGTGACCGACCGTCCCCTGCTCATCCTCATCGCCGGGCCGTACCGCTCCGGTACCGGCGACGACCCCGGCCAGATGGCCGCCAACCTGGCCCGGCTGGAGTCGGCGGCCTGGCCGGTGTTCGCGGCCGGGCACATCCCGATGATCGGCGAATGGGTGGCGCTGCCCGTGCTGCGCTCGGCCGACGCCACCGTCTTCGACCCGCTGGCCGAGCAGGTCATGTACCCGACCGCCCAGCGGCTGCTGGCCCACTGCGACGCCGTGCTGCGGCTGCCGGGCGAATCCAGGGGCGCGGATCAGGACGTCGCCCTCGCCCAGCAGCGCGGCCTGCCGGTCTACTACCGCCTGGAGGACATCCCCGCCCGCGCCCAGTAAGCCGGCCTCGTAGGCCCGTCCAGGCGACGCGCCCAGCTAACCGGCCCAATTAACCAGCAGAGTGGAGCCGCGCGGCCTGGCGGGTGAGGTGGTCGCGCTCGGCCCGGTTGGTGGCCGCGCGGGCCGCGTCCGCGTACAGCCGGGCCGCGAGGGCCAGGTCACCGGCCCGCTCCCGCAGGTAGGCCTCGACCGCCGTCCGCCGGGGCAGGCCCGGGGCGACCTGTTCGAGGGCGGCCAGGCCGGCCTGGGCCCCGTCCGCCTCCCCGACCGCGACGGCCCGGTTCAGCCGGACGACCGGATTGCCGGTGAGCTTGGCCAGCTCGTCGTACCACTCGACGATCTGCACCCAGTCCGTCTCGCTGGCGGCCTGGGCGTCGGCGTGCAGGGCGGCGATCGCGGCCTGGGCCTGGTACTCACCGAGCCGGCCGCGGGCCAGCGCGGCCTGCAGGATCGTCACGCCCTCGGCGATCAGCCGGGTGTCCCAGCGGGACCGGTCCTGCTCCCCCAGCGGTACCAGGGCGCCCGCCGGGGTCATCCGGGCCGCGCGGCGGGCGTGGTGCAGCAGCATCAGCGCGAGCAGGCCGGACGCCTCCTCATCCGCGGTGATCGCGGTCACCTGCCGGGTCAGCCGGATCGCCTCGTCGGCCAGGTCGACCTCGCCGCTGTAGCCCTCGTTGAACACCAGATACAGCACGTGCAGCACGGTGGCCAGGTCACCGGGCTCGTCGAAGCGCACTCCGGACACGGTGCGCTTGGCCCGGCTGATGCGCTGGGCCATGGTGGCCTCGGGCACCAGGTAGGCCTCGGCGATCTGGCGGGTGGTCAGGCCGCCCACCGCCCGCAAGGTGAGCGCCACCGCCGAGGCCGGGCTGAGCGACGGGTGGGCGCACAGGAAGTAGAGCCGCAGGGTGTCGTCTATTTCGCCGGGCAGGTCGGCCGGGCCCGGGGACGCCGGGCCCGGCGGTGGCTCGGCCGCGGCCTGGGTCTCGCGGGCCTGGCGGGCGCTCTCGGTGCGGGCCGCATCGAGGAACTTGCGCCAGGCCACCGTGATCAGCCACCCCTTCGGGTCGGCCGGCGGGTCCTGCGGCCAGGTGGCCAGCGCCCGGACCAGGGCTTCCTGCACGGCGTCCTCGGCCGTCGCGAAGTCGGCTCCGCGGCGGACGAGGACCCCGGTGACCGCGGGTATCAGCTCCCGCAGCAGGACGTCGTTCACTCGGTGACGGTGGGCGGATCGGCCAGGAACGGGCGCACTTCGAGCCATTCGTAGATGGGGTCGCCGCCCGGGCCGGGCGCGGCCGACAGCTCACCGGCCAGGTCGAGGGCTCGCTGGTAGGTGTCCACGTCGATCACCATCCAGCCCGCGATCAGGTCCTTGGTCTCGGCGAACGGGCCGTCGGTGACCGGCGGCCGGCCCTCGCCGTCGTACCGGACGAACGTGCCCTCCGGGGACAGCGCCTGTGCGCCCACGTACTCGCCGGTGCCTTCCAGCTTGGCCGCGAAGTCACGCATGAACTGGATGTGGGCGTCGACTTCGGCGGGGGTCCACTGGTCCATCGTGCCGAAGTCCACGACCGGAGCCGGTCCACCGCGGTAGTGCTTGAGCAGCAGGTACTTAGCCATCAGAGTTCTCCTTTTCAGGTCAGGTTCTTCGCGGCCAGGTCGACCAGGAACTGCGGGGCCCGGCCGCTGCTGTAGTGGTAGTAGCGCGCCCAGGACGGCGTGATCGCGATCCGCGCCATCTGGTCGTACATCTGCCGGCAGGTCCGCTCGAACGCGGCCCTGGCTTCGCCGTCGAGGGCCTTCCCGGCCCCGGCCAGGTACTCGTCGGGCACGCCGTCGACGATCTCGACGCTGGCCCGCCCGCGAATCGACACCGAGCGGGCCTGGTCGGGCGTTGCCCCGGCGTCGATGGTCACCGCCACGTCGGGCCGGGCCGACAGGGCCGCGACCTTGGGGGCGGTCGCCGCCGTGGCCACCACCACCTGGTCACCGGTCCAGAAGAAGCCGATCGGGATCACCCGGGGCGTCCCGTCCGGCCCGAGGTAAGCCACGTGAGCCAGCTGCGAGCTTGTGAGCAGGTCCTGCGCGCCGGCCTGGGCCAGCTCGTCGCTGATCTCGTGCTGCTGCATTGCGTGCTCCCCTCCGGTCAGGCACGGCCCGGATGGCCGTGCTCACACCAGGGACGACGCCAGCCGCCGGTTCTCGACATTGGCCCGGAAATAACTTTTCCCGCGGGCTACCGGCGGATCAGCAGCTCGCCGTGCAGGACGCTGATCCAGCCGTCCGGGTCGGCGGCCCACTGCCGCCAGGCGGCGGCGATCTCGTCGATGTCACGCTGGGAGGCCAGCCCGCTGGACAGCAGCTGCCCGGTGATGGCCGACCCGGCTATCCGGTCCGCCCAGGTGCCGCCCCACACCTGGCGGGAGTCCGGGTCGGCGTAACACCACGTCGAGGACGACGCGGTGATGTCGGTGGCCCCGGCCGCGCGGGCCCAGGCCAGCAGCCGCCGGCCGGCGTCGGGCTCGCCGCCGTTGGCCCGGGCCGCCGCCTGGTACAGCTCCCGCCAGCGATCGAGCCCGGGCAGCTCCGGGTACCAGGTGAAGCCGCTGTAGTCGCCGTCCCGGACCGCGACCAGTCCCCCGGGCCGGGTGACCCGCATCATCTCCCGCAGCCCCGCCACCGGATCGGCCACGTGCTGCAGCACCTGGTGCGCGTGCACGATGTCGAAGGAGCCCGACGGCAGCTGCAGGCCGTGGACGTCGCCCACGGCCAGGCGCACGTTCTGGGCGCCGCGGCGCTCGGTTTCGGCCCGGGTGTGGGCCAGCGCGTCCTCGGTCACCTCGACCGCGGTGACCCGGCCCGGCGCGACCAGTTCGGCCAGGCCGACGGTGATCGTCCCGGGCCCGCTGCCGATGTCGAGCAGTTCCAGGCCGGGCCGCAGGTGCGGGAGCAGGTAGCCGGCCGAGTTCTGCGCGGTCCGGGTCCGGTGCGAGCGCAGGACGCTTTCCGCGTGCCCGTGCGTGTAGACGGCGTCAGGTGGCATAACCCCACGCTAGTGCGGGTCTTCCTGGCTGGCCTGATCCGCCTCGGCGATCGCGGCGGCGAACGCGGTGCCGTACTCACGGAACGCGCCCGGGCGCAGCGGCGCGCCGAGCACCTGGCTGACCAGGGTGCGGTGGGCCGCGTGCAGGGTACGGACCGCGGCCTGGTTGAGCCCGGGCTTGACCGGCGGCTGGCCGCCGCGGGGCCGCCCGGGCTTGGTCGGCACCCACAGGTGACCGGGGTCGCTGCCCTGCAGGTCCTCGACGATCTCGGCCCGGACGTTGAGCCAGCGGGTGAGGATCTGCGCGGCGGCGTCGCTGAGCGGGCACGGGTCGTCCTCGCCCAGGTCGACCCGGGGCTCGCCGTCCAGGTGCAGGGCGCCGACCTTGAGGCCGGCCAGTTCCGGGACACCCCGGCCGGTGTCGGCCACCAGCGCGGCCATGGCCGCCGTCCGCACCGAGGTCGCGAAGTTGGACCCGATCGGCCGGCGGGCGCTCAGGTCGTGCAGCAGGCCCTCGGTGTCGGACGGGGTCAGGTGAAAGCCGGCCACCGGCGGCGGCGTGGTCAGCCGGTCCGGCCAGCCGAGGAACTGCGCGAACGCGTTCCAGGTGTCGATGCGGACCCGCATCGAGTTCGGGGTCGCGGCCGCGTCCGGGCCGTACCGGGTGTTACGGGTGCGGAGCTTGCCCGCGCCCGCGTCGGCCAGCCAGGCGTCGGCCCGCTCGGGGGTCATCAGCTCGGCCACGGTGAGCCCGGTGCCGTTGCTGGCCGCCCGCGCGTGGGCCAGGTACTCCTCGAGGTAACGCCGCCTGATCCGGCAGGTGGTGCCGCTGTACCGGCCCGCCAGGTGGCGCGTGAACGCCTCCATCGCTGCGCTGGCCGGGGTGCCGCCGTCCGGGACTGCCATGGCCTGCCCTGGTCTCCTCCACTCGACCTTCCATATCTTGCTGTTATCAGGCTACGGGGAGAATCGCCGGAATCCGCGGAGGACACGCGCCAGCCGGGTCTTCTTATCCGTCCTGAGGTGGCGCGGACGCCGACCAGATGCGTTCGAACTGGTCGGTCCAGTAGGTGTACCAGTGGTCGGACTGCTTGCGGGTCAGCTCCACGTGCATCCGGGACGAGGTCGCCTCGTTGTGGAAGGCGTGGAACTCCACGATCACGCGGCCGCCCCGGCTGCTGGGGTCGATGGCGACCAGGCTGAACCCGGGGTTGTAGGCCAGCAGCCGGTGCTGGAAGCTGCCCACCACCGGCCAGCCCGCGATGGCCTCCAGCTTGCCGATGGTGGCCTCCAGCGAGGCGCGGAACTTCTGGGTCGGGTAGTCCAGCGAATCGTCCAGCTGCCGGGTGGCCAGGTCGATGGCGGCCTCGCGGGACGGGTCGAGGACCACCACCCGGACGATACCGCCCGCCCGGCTGAGCGGGCCGGACCGGAGCAGCTCGCAGTTGTGGGCGTTCAGCAGGTTGACCCCGCTGGGGGCGAAGATCCACACCTCGCGGGCGTCCTTGAGCCGGTCGGCCAGGGGTACGCGGTCAAAGGCGAACCGGTCCCGCAGCAGCTCATCGACGCTGGCCTCGGGGGCCGTCTCCGGGATCGTGATGCGCAGCACCAGCAGGCCGAGGGCGGCCAGCACCACCGACCAGCGCAGCTGGCTCGAGCCGTAGCCGATCAGCGAGACGAGGGCCAGCACGAAGGCGACGATGGCCACGCTGTAGACGTCGATGAACCGGCGGTCCCGCAGGTCGCGGCCGACCCGCCGCCACCCTGAGGAGGCCACCGTCTCACCGGCCCTGCGCGGTCAGCTCGCTGAGCAGCAGCCGCATGGTGGCCATCTCGGCCAGGCCGCCGAGGTCGGGGTACACGCGGTAGCTGTTGATGCCCATGGAGTCCAGGTCGGGCAGGGCGGGCACGGCCTCGCTGGCGGGCAGCACGACCTTGGTCAGGGCGACGCCGGAGCCGGTTTCGGTCACGTACTCCTCCAGGCTGGCGAACTGGGTGTGGGACAGGGTGAACTTGCCGCTCTGGTTCTTGAGCCGGACGTTCTCCAGGGCGGGGGCGGAGACGATCTCGACCCCCTGCTCCTTGGCCCAGACCGGGTTGTCCAGGTGCAAGATCCAGAGCGCGACGTGGCTGAACCGGTGCGGCAGCCGCTCCAGGCACTCCTTGAACGCGAAGAACGCCGCGATGTACGGGCTGGTGCTCCAGTCGAGCAGCCGGGTGGGCAGGCCGTAGTGCTGGCCCAGGGCCCACAGGGCCACCTCGGGCTGGGTCCCGCCGGGGCCGGCGGCGGCCCGGACCTGCCCGTGCTCGTGGCAGCCGGCCCGCCACTGCTCGATCAGCTCGTCCCAGACCCGCAGCCGCTCGTCGGCGTCGAGGTAGCCGAACCGCCGGTCAAAGGCGGGGGCCAGCTTCCAGTCGGCGCTGCCCATGCCGCGGAACAGGTACCGCTCGGAGCGGAACACGCCGTCCTCGAACAGCTCGTTGAGCAGGTCGCGCTTGAGCTCGCGCCAGCTGCCGTAGGACAGGTAGCGGATCGCGGTCACGTCCATTCCCCCGAGGCGCGGTCGTGCTCGATCTGCTGGATGCCGCCGACCGCGTAGACCAGGCAGGGGTGCAGCACGTAGGTCTTGACGTCCGGGGGCAGGTTGAACGCGTCCACGTCGCCGAGGGAGTAGAACCGGCGCCGGCCCACATAGTCGACGTAGCCGAGCAGGCCGTTCTGCCACAGCACCGAGGCCAGGTCGGTGCCGATGCCGTACTCCTGGCTGGCCAGGTCCTGCAGTACGTCCAGCTCGGACCGGGTGAACCGGTCGAACCGGACCGTCCCGACCAGGTCCCGGAGCTGGTCGTGCACGTCCTGGATGTACTCCTGGGAGCTGGTGTAGGTCTCGGAGTAGTCGTACCGGGCCGCGTTGCCCGGCATCTGGTCCGAGGACACCTGGTTGGCGCACTGGGCCAGCTGGGAGTCGCCGAAGCGCTTGGCGCAGCGGGCGACCACGGCCCGGACCGCCTCGGCCGAGACCGCGTCCTGGCCGGCCAGCTTGTGCCGGACCACCTCCTCGGACAGCTCGTTGCCGAGCGAGACGATGTCGCGGGGGATCATCCGGGTGTGGCTGAGCAGGTAGTCCTCGATGGACTGGGTGCCGTCGATCCCGGGCCAGTCGCCGTTGAGCCCGAGCCAGTCGCTGATCGACGGCGGCCCGTCCGGGGGGCGGCGCATCACCAGCGCGGCCGGCAGCCGCTCCAGCTTGCGCTGCAGCAGGTAGAGCAGGGATTCCCGGTCCCAGTTCAGCACCCGGATATGCGGCTCATTGTGATAGCGGGGGGCGTGCTCGGTGCGGGCCACCGAGGACATGACAATGTCCCTGATGCAGACGACCACATGCAGCCGGCCACCGATCCGGTGATTCCGGAGCATGCGCATGACCTGGTAAAACAATCCCTCCTGGCATTTCAGCCAGTACATTGGGGCGTGGCCGAATTCCTCGTCCACCGCGTCCAGGTACATGTAGACCGGGCGGCACTGGCCGAGAATTTCGCCGAGCAGATCTTCCAGGTCGTCCCAGAGCGGATCGTCCAGGAAAGCGGACAGCTGATGGGCGGTCTGCCGTTCATTGACGATGTCCCGGACCTGGCTGTAGATGGAGCGCGGGCGCAGCGAGGTGCCGACCAGTTTCTGGTACGGCCCTTCGAGTGCGGCGGCGTGCTCGTCGTCCAATTGATGCCGCAGAGCCGGACGGCGCAGCAGATGTGAGGCCAGCGAGCGCATGATGGCCCGTTCCCAGATCTGCATCCACTTCTCGACCAGCACCGGGCCCGAGTACCACTGGCAGACCTTGACCACGATCTCGGTCTTGGGCAGATCCTGCTGCGGCGGATCGCTGTAGACCGATTCCTGATGGGCCTGGAAATCCTGCAGTCGCCTCAGGTAGACGGTCTTTCCGGCGCCGAGTTTGCCGACGATGACGCGGACCATGGAATCGTTGGCTTTGGTAGCCAGGTGCCCGTACGCGGGGTTGCCGCCGAAGTCCACGAAATCGCGGATCAGGTCATCGAGATCGGCCCGGGAACCGTCGGGATTGCCGAACGGGAACGGACCGACCGTAACGGCCCGCCGCCGTCTGCTGGCCATACGTCCCCCTCATTCGGGCCAATCGGGCATGTTTAGGTTGCAGCCTTTCATAGGAAAAAGAGTCCGCCCAGGGCTGGCTAATACACCTTGATAACAAGCAGCCCGTCACCGGTCCGGGTAACGACTGGTGGTGGCGGCCCGGCAGACTGGGGGCATGGCTGATGTTCCCGTCCAGTACTTCGCCGGCCGTGACGGCGCCAAGCTCGCCTACCGGGAGGTGGGCCAGGGCCGGCCGGTGGTGCTGATCCACGGCTACTTCTCCAACGCCGTCACCAACTGGATCCGGTACGGGCACGCGGCCCGGATCGCCGAGGCCGGGTTCCGCGTCATCCTGCCGGACCTGCGCGGGCACGGGGACAGCGCCAAACCGCAGGACCGGGCCGCCTACCCGCCGGACGTCCTGGCCGACGACGGCTTCGCGCTGATCGAGACGCTGGGCCTGACCGGTTACGCGCTGGGCGGTTACTCGCTCGGCGGCCGGACCACGGCGCGGATGCTGGTCCGCGGGGCCACGCCGGACCGGTCGGTGATCGCGGGCATGGGCCTGGACGGCATCGTGCACGCCTCGGCCCGGAACGCGCACTTCCGCCGCATCCTGGAGAACCAGGGCGGCTGGGACCGCCGGTCCGCCGAGGGCAAGGCCGAGGCGTTCATGAAGAGCACCGGCGCCGACCCGGTGGCCGGGCTGCACCTGCTGGATTCGAACGTGGACACGCCGCCCGAGGCGCTGGCCGCGATCACGGTGCCGGTGCTGGTGCTGGCCGGGGACGAGGACAACGACAACGGCGCCGCCGAGGACCTGGCCGCCGCGCTGCCCCGCGGCCGGGCGGCCCGGGTCCCCGGTAACCACATGAGCGCCGTGGCCCAGCCCGACCTGGGCCGGGCCATCGCCGCCTACCTGACCGCTCCCTGATTACGGGCTGATCTGCGGGTGCGGGTGCTGGTCACGGGCGGTGCGGGCTTCATCGGTTCGAATTTTGTCCGCTCTTTGATCGAAGGCCGGTGGGCCGGGCTGGCCGACGCCGAGGTGGTGGTCCTGGACGCACTGGCCATCGGCGGGACCCTGGCCAGCCTGGCCCCGGTGACCGGATCGCCGCGCCTGCGGATCGAAGTCGGCGACATCCGCGACCCGGTCCTGGTGGCCCGGCTCATGACCGGGACTGACCTGGTCGTGCACTTCGCGGCCGAGACCCACGTCGACCGGTCCATCGCCGGCGGGGCCCCGTTCGTCTCGGTCAACGTGCTCGGCACCCAGGTGCTGCTGGAGGCCGCGGTCCGGGCCGCGATCGGCAAGTTCATCCAGGTGTCCACCGACGAGGTGTACGGGTCGATCGCGTCCGGATCCTGGCCGGAGACCCAGCCCCTGGACCCGAGCTCGCCCTACTCGGCGGCCAAAGCCGGCGCCGACCTGCTGGCCCTGGCCTACCACCGCACCTACGGGCTGCCGGTCTGCGTCACCCGGTCGTCCAACAACTACGGGCCGTACCAGTTTCCCGAGAAGCTGATCCCGCGGTTCGTGACCCGGCTGCTGGACGGGCAGAAGGTGCCGCTGTACGGGGACGGCCAGCAGGTACGGGACTGGCTGCACGCCGACGACCACTGCGACGCCGTGGCCCGGGTGGCGGTGTCCGGTCGCCCGGGCCAGGTCTACAACGTCGGCGGCGGCACCGAACTGACCAACGCCGAGCTGACCAGCCGGATCCTGGCCGCGGTCGGGGCCGACGCGTCGATGGTCGAGCCCGCGCCCGACCGGCCCGGCCACGACCGGCGGTACTCGGTGGACTGGACCAAGATCCGCGACGAGCTGGGCTGGGCCCCGCGGGTGGAGTTCGGGGCCGGGCTGGCCGCCACCATCGCCTGGTACGCCCGTAACCGCTCGTGGTGGGAGCCACTAGGGTGACGTCATGCGCGTAGTGATCGCCGGTGGGCACGGGAAGATCGCCTTGCTGCTGGAGCGGCTGCTCGTCCAGCGCGGCGACCAGGCGGTGGGGCTGATCAGGAACCGGGCCCACGCCGACGAGGTGTCGGCCACCGGGGCCGTGGCCGCAGTGGCCGACCTGGAGGCCGTGTCCGTGGACGAGGTGGCCGCCTTGCTGGACGGCGCCGACGCGGTGGTGTTCGCGGCCGGGGCCGGGCCCGGCAGCGGGGCGGCCCGCAAGGACGCCGTGGACCGCGGCGCCTCGGTGCTGCTGGCCGACGCGGCCGGCCGGGCCGGCGTCCGCCGGTTCGTGCAGATCTCCGGCATGGGCGTCGACCAGCCCCCGGCCCCGGGTACCGATGAGGTGTGGGCCGCCTACCTGGTGGCCAAGGCGGCCGCCGAGGACGACCTGCGGGCCCGCGACCTGGACTGGACGATCCTGCGCCCCGGCGGCCTGACCGACGACGCCGGCACCGGCCGGGTCCGGCTGGCCCCGCCCTCGCTCCCCCGCGGCCAGGTCCCCCGGGCCGACGTGGCCGCGGTCATCCTGGGCCTGCTCGACGCCCCGGCCACCGCCGGCCAGACCCTGGACCTGATCAGCGGCGACACCCCCATCGCCGACGCCCTTCGTGGGCTGGTCTGACCTTTCTGTCTGGCGGGCGGATCGGCCACCCGAGTGGTTGTCGCCAGCTTCTTGCTGTTATCACCGATCAAGAGTTCTCGCGGCACCGTCCGCAGCGGCGGCAAAGACTGGCACCAGGCCCGGGTCGTTGAACGACACGATGCGCGCCACCCGGTCCCCGCTCAGGGTCAGCACCTGGACCCCGTACGGCTGCCACTGCCCCGCTCCCCCACGGTGGTGGATGATCAGCGCGGGCTGGGTGTTGGCCGCCGACGGCTGCAGGCGCCACCGGCCGGGGCGCATGACCCGGGCGGCCAGGAACCCCGTGACCGCCTGCTGACCCGTGAACCAGGTCGGGACCGGCGGCATCTCCAGCTCCACATCGGCCCGCAACAGCTGGATCAGCGCGTCCGGGTCGGCGCGGGTGAAGGCGTCGACGTACCGGTCGAGCAGCGCCCGCCGGTCCGCCGCCCCCGGCTCGGCCAGGTCATCCTGGACGGGACCAGCCCGGGCCAGCCGGGCGCGGGCCCGGCGCAGCGCGCTGTCCGCCGCGGCCGGGCTGGTGTCGAGCAGGGCGGCGATCTCGGCGGTGCCGAAGGCCAGCACGTCGTGCAGGGTGAGGATGGCCCGCTGGCGGGCGGGCAGCAGTTGCAGCGCGGCGATGAAGGCCAGCCGGACCCCGGCCCGGGCCGCCGTCACCACCGCCGGGTCCCCGGAGGCGGGCGCACCGAGCAGGGTGTCGGGCACGGGCTGCAGCCACGGCACCGACGGGTCCCGGTCCGCCACCGCGACCCGGTGGTCCTCCGACGGTGCGCCCAGGCCGGACGGGAGCGGCCGCCGGCCCCGGGCCTCCAGCGCGGTCAGGCAGGCCCGGGTGGCGATCTGGTAGAGCCAGCGCCGGACCGAGGACCGGCCTTCGAACCGGTCAAAGCCGCGCCAGGCCCGCAGGTAGGTCTCCTGCACCAGGTCTTCGGCGTCGTGGACGGAGCCGAGCATCCGGTAGCAGTGGGCCAGCAGTTCGGGCCGGTACGGCTCGGCCACCGTGGCGAAGTCGCCCCCGGGCGGCCCCGCCCGTTCAGAGGGCACGGTAGCCCGCCCCGCTGACCACGTACTCCGGCTGGCTCGCCGGATCGGCCGCCACCGCCAGAACCGCCGCTGCCACCTGCTCCGGGGTCAGGATCGGCTCCAAGTTCGCGGCGTAGGTGCCCGGGTCCACGCCCTGGCGGGCGGCGTAGCCGGCCACCGCGGCCTCGCCCAGGCCGGTGGCCGGGGTGAGCTGAGGCAGCAGGGCGGTGAAGCGCAGCCTCAGCCCGGCCCGCCCGGACTCTTCGGCCGCGTAGCTGCGCAGGTAGCGCAGGGCGGCCTTGGCGCTGGCGTAACCGCCGCTGAGCGGGGACCCGGCGATGGCCGCGCCGCTCGACATCAGCACCACCGTGCTGCCGGGGGCCAGCGGGGCCCGCAGCGCCGCCCGGGTCCAGGTGAACGCCTGGTGGGTGTCGGTGTGCCAGTTGCGGCTGAACGTCTCCCAGGTCTGCTCGGGCAACGGCGCCAGGTACGGGGCCGCCCCGGCGTTGAGCACCAGCAGCCCCGGCCGGTACTCACGGATCAGCCGCTCCGCCAGCGCTTCGCCGGTGGCGTCCCCGGCCACCGGCACGAACCGCTCCCCCAGTTCCTTAGCGGCCAGTTCGAGTGCGCTCCCGTCCCGGGCGACCCCGACGACCGTGCTGCCCGCCGCGGTCAGCGCGGCCGCGATCGCGCGACCGAAGCCCCGGCTGGCCCCGGTGACGATGGCGGGCGATGGATTCGGCATGACGTGCCCCCTGGCAATGGTCGGATCAGTCATGGATCTAGACCAGCCGCCGGCGCCCATTCCGTCGGCTTCGCCGTGGGCATTGATAACGACTTGGGTCACAGTCTGCCCGGTCCTTGCTGTATCAGGGCTGGCTCCGCGGGATGAACACCTGACTGGCGGGCGGGATGCTGACCGGGACCGGCTGCCCGAACCCGCTGAAGTCGATGGTGATCGACCTGCTGAAGGTTCGGTAGCCAGGCTGGGAATGAGGGCTGTACATCGTCGAGATCGCGGCCAGCTCGTGGATCCGGCCCAGCCCATCGACGTCGACCGTGCCGCGGAAGGTCAGCGTCAGGCTGAGCTGGCTCTGGGCGCCCAGGGTCTCGCCGAGCCGGAACGAGTAGCGCGTGCCGGTCCAGCCCGGGCCGGACACGCGGCCGACGGCGCGGACGTGGCTGGCCTCAGTGAGCAGCGCCACCAGGCCCTGAGGGCTCAGCTGCTGGACCGTCTGAAAGCTGGCGCCTTGCAGAGCAAAGATGAGCCCGGTCCGGCTGAAGTCCGGCTTCGAGAGCGGGAGCCGGATCCAGGTTCGGCTGGGCGGGATGACCTGGTGGTACTCCTGCTCGTCCAGCTTGCGGATGTTGGGGAAGAGCCACTGGTAGACGTAGCGACCGTCGTAGCGATCGGCTTCGACGTGGCCGTCGCCCTCCGTGCCTATCCCCCGGGCCGGATCGTAGGCACCGGTGATGACGATGGGCGGGATGCCGGCCGCGGGACGGACGGACGTGACGCGGGATGCGATCCGGTAGTTCTGGGCCGTGGTGATCCGGGCCGCCCGGACCAGCTCGGCCGGGGCCGACCGGGACGGGGCCGCCCCCGGGCTCGCGGTCAGCGTGACCGTGATCGCGGCCAGGGCCGCCGCGATCACGGTGCCGGCGGCGATCACGATCCGCAGCCGGGGCCGGATCCACCGCCGGGCCCGGCCCCCGTGCCGGGCCCGGAAGCCGGCCAGCACGTCCAGGCCCGCGGGCACGTCCTCGGTGGCGGCGGCGAACAGCTGGCGCACCTCGTCGTCGGTGTACTGGGTGCCGGTCATCACGAACTCCTTCGGGACGAGGCGGGGTTGAGGTCGGGGCCGAGGGCCGTGCGCAGGGCACGCAGGCCGCGGTGGGTGTGGGTCTTGACCGTGCCCGGCGAGCAGCCGAGCAGCCGGGCGACCTCGGCTCCGGGCAGGTCTTCGAAGTAGCGCAGCACCAGCGCGGCCCGCTGCTGGCGGGGCAGGGTGGCCAGGGCCCGGCGGACCTGATCACCGGCGGCGTGCCGGTCGGCCGGGTCGGCGCCGGGGGCCGCGGGCTGATCGGGGAGTTCGGCGGCCGGGGTCTCCCGCCGCCAGCGGGTGCGCCACCACGACCGGTGGGTGTTGATCATGATCCGGCGCAGGTAGGCGTCCGGGCCGGTGGCGGTGTCCAGCCGCGGCCAGGCCCGGTACAGCTTGGCCAGGCTGGCCTGGACCAGGTCTTCGGCCGTGTGCCAGTCGCCGGTGAGCAGCACCGCCACCCGCAGGTGGTGCTGGCCGCGGGCCCGCACGTAGGCCGCGAACCGCTCGTCGATCACACCGTCGTCGGGTGGCATGGGCTGTCCTCCTGCCGGGCTGTCACCCTTCACACGCCCGCGGGACAGCTCCAGGTTGACACGGCGGAGGCTGGCTTACAGCTCAGGACAACCTCAGGTGCTCGGCCAGCCAGGGGCCGGTGACGCTGGCCGGATCGCGGGCCACGTCTTCGGGCGGGCCCGTGGCCAGGATGCGGCCCCCGTCCGGGCCGCCGCCGGGGCCCATGTCGATGAGCAGGTCGGCCGCGCCGATGAGGTCCAGGTCATGGTCGATGACGATGATGGTCGCGCCGGCCTCCAGCAGCCGGTCGAACACCTGGATCAGGGTGTCCACGTCGCGCGGGTGCAGCCCGGTGGACGGCTCGTCGAACACGTACAGGGCGCCCCGCTGGCTGGAACGCAGCCGGGATGCGGTCCACCTCCGGCCGCTGGGCCTGGGTCAGCCGCCGGCGGCTGTAGGTGCTGAGCCCGGCCAGGAACCGGTGCATGCCCTCGGCGTACAGGGTGCCGATGGCCAGTGAGGTCTTGCCGGAGCCGGACACCCCCACCACCGCCACCGTCCGCCACAGCGGCACGTCCACGTCCACGTCACGCAGGTTGTTGTGCCGGGCGCCGTGAACCCCGATAACGGTGGGCAGGGTTTCCGGCACGGCAAGATCGCGAGTCGCCACACACGGCAAGATAAGGGCATGCCCGATCTCGTGTCACCGGCGGTCCCGGCAGGCCGGCTCCGGAACCAGCCCCAGCCCACCCTCCGGGTCGACGAGCTCACGGTGCGCCCGTGGCAGCCGGGCGACGCGGGCGCGGTGGTGGCCGCCTACGCCGACCGGGACATCCAGCAGTGGCACGCATGGTCGCTGACCGAGGGTGAGGCGGCGGCCTGGCTGGCGTCACGGGCGGGCCGCTGGCAGGCCGAGACCGGCGCGGACTGGGCCGTCACCGAGCAGGAGGTGCTGGTCGGCCGGGTCGGCTTCCGGGTCATCAGCCTGGACGAAGGCTGGGCCGAGGTGGCCTACTGGACCGTCCCGGCCGCCCGGGGCCGCAACATCGCGGCCCGGTCGGTGCGGGCGGTGGCGGCCTGGATGTTCCGGTCGGCCGGCCTGAACCGGATCGAGCTGAACCACTCCACGCTGAACACGGCCTCGTGCCGGATCGCGCAGAAGGCCGGCTTCCGCTACGAGGGCACCCGGCGGCGCCAGCAGCTGCACCAGGACGGCTGGCACGACATGCACCTGCACGCCCGGCTGGCCGACGACGAGGTCACCGGGTAGCGCCCGCCGCGGCCTGGCCCACGGGACCCGCGCCCTCGGACTCGTCGTGGGCCATGGCCACCGGCGACTTGGCGATCTCGATGTAGCCGACCACGATCAGCCCGAGGCAGACGATCTCCGGGATCAGCCACCAGCCCAGCCGCAGGGTCTCGTGGAAGAGCATGACGCCGTAGACCGTGCTGAGCAGCGCGTCGCCGACGGTGAGGGCGGGCTGCGAGGCGGCCAGCGTGCCGGCCTGCAGCGCGTTCTGCAGCAGCAGCAGCGACCCGACCCCGGCGATGGCCACCCCGTACAGCTGCCAGGTCTCGAAGAACGCCACCACGCCCTGATCGAGCGCGGCCACCGCCTCCTTCATCAGCGCCGCGGTCAGCGAGTAGCCGCAGGCGGCGGCCAGGCCGAGCAGCGCGGCCCGCGGCTCGCCGCTGAACCGGATCCCGGCCGCGATCAGCAGGCCCACGAAGCCGACGGTGGCGATCAGCGTCAGCACCCAGACCCCGGTCGAGGCCCTGTTACCGGCCCCACTGGGCTGGGCCGCGGCCAGGCCGAGGCCCAGGCTGACCGTGACCAGCGCGACCGCGCCCCAGGTCCGGCCGGACAGCCGGCGGCGCCATACCCAGCTGGACAGCAGCAAGGTGAGCGGCAGCTCGACGATGAAGATCGGCTGGACCAGCGCGATCGGGCCGGTGGCCAGCGCCCCGGCCTGCAGCAGCGAGGCCACCACGACCATGGCGATACCGGCCAGCCAGACCCGCCGCCGGGCCAGGTCGCGGAGCAGCGAGAACCCGCCCAGCTGCCTGGTCGCCTTGGTCTGGGACGCAGCCCGGCGCTGCAGCACCGACGCGGTAGCGTTGCTGGCCGCGGTCAGCAACGCCAGCACGACAGAGATCACGGCATACTTCCTACCCCCGGAATTTCGACACGCTATCAGTCACCCAGGGCCGGCCGGGAAGGGCCGCTCACCAGCCTTCGGGAAAATGATTAGGTGCCTAACCCCGTGACCGCTTCCCCTGCGCCGTTCACCCCCGAGCCGCCGGCTGGGCGGGTGTTCGAGGGCACCCGCGCCGTGCGCAGTACCGACGTCACCCCGCGCGGCCGCTACCGGTTCGACGCGCTGGCCCGGGCCCTGCAGGATGTGGCCGAGGACGACGTGGCCGAGACCGGCTGGCAGGCCCCGTACGGCTGGCTGCTGCGCCGGATCACGGTGACCGGGTCCGGTTTCCCGCGGCTCGGCGGCCGCCTCACGCTGCGCACGTTCTGCTCGGCCACCGGCCCGCGCTGGGCCCAGCGCACCACCACCGTGGCCGGGCCGGACGGCCCGCTGCTGCAGTCGGTGGCCATCTGGGCCGCGGTGGACCTGTCCAGCGGCGCCCCGGTGCCGCTCGGGGACGAGTTCTTCGCCCACTACGGCCAGGCCACCCAGGGCCGGAAGGCCTCCGCCCGGCTGTCCCTGCCCAAGCCCGAACCGGGCCTGGCCGGGCGCGACTGGCCGCTGCGGGCGGCCGACTTCGACCCGGCCGGGCACGCCAACAACGCCATCGCCTGGGCCGCGATCGAAGACGTGCTGGCCACCCAGGACTGGCGGCCGGCCACGGCCGAGCTGGAGTACCACCAGCCGATGCTGCCCGGCTGCCACCCGCGGCTGCTGACCTCCGGCGATGACCGCCAGGTACTGATCTGGCTCGTGGACGGCGAGGAACGGCTGGTCAGCGCCCGGCTGGCCCGCTGAGCGCTACTCCGGGACGCCACCCAGGTAGCGCAGCACGGCCAGCACCCGGCGGTTGTCACCCTCGGACGGGGGCAGCCCCAGCTTGCCGAAGATGCTGGCCACGTGCTTCTCGACCGCGCCGCCGGAGATGAACAGCGCGGCGCTGATGCCCGCGTTGGAGCGGCCCTCGGCCATCAGGGTCAGCACGTCCCGTTCCCGCCGGGTCAGCGTGTTCAGGCCTTCGGTGCGGCGGCTGGCCCGGAACAGCTGGCTGACCACCTCGGGGTCGAGCGCGGTGCCGCCGTCGGCCACCCGCTCCAGCGCGGCCACGAAGTCGGCCACGTCGGCCACCCGGTCCTTGAGCAGGTACCCGACCCCGGCCGCGTTGCCGGCCAGCAGCCGGGCCGCGTACCGGGTCTCGATGTACTGGGAGAACATCAGCACCCCGGTGTCCCGGTGCTCCTGCCGCAGCTGCAGGGCGGCGCGCAGGCCTTCGTCGGTGTGGGTGGGCGGCATCCGGATGTCGACCACGGCCACGTCCGGCTGGTGCTCGGCCACCGCGGCCAGCAGGGTGTCCCCGTCGGCCACGGCCGCGCACACCTCGTGCCCGTGGTCCTCGATCAGCCGGGTCAGGCCCTCCCGCAGCACCACCGCATCCTCGGCGATCACGACACGCATCATGGGCCCATCATGGCGCGTCCCCGGCGGTCACGCGGTCATCGGCAGCTCGACCGTGATCTCGGTCGGGCCGCCGGGCGGGCTGTCCACCTGCAGCTGGCCGTCGACCGTGCCGACCCGGCGCTGCAGGCCGGTCAGGCCACTGCCGCTCCCGAGCCCGGCCCCGCCGATCCCGTCGTCGCTGACCCGCAGGCGCAGCACCCGGCCCCGGTCCGACGGGGCGATGTCGGCGCCGATCTCGATCTTGTTGGCCCGGCTGTGCTTGATCGCGTTGGCCAGCAGCTCGGCGGCGCAGAAGTAGGCGATGGTCTCGATGGCCGGGGACGGCCGTCCCGGCCGGTCCGCGGGCACATCGGCGTTGATCGTGACCGGGATCGCGCTGCCCGCGGCCAGCGTGGCCAGGGCCTCGCCCAGCCCGGTGTCCAGCACCGGCGGGTGGATGCCGCGGACCAGCTCGCGCAGCTCGACCAGGGCTTCCTTGGCCCCCAGGTGGGCGGCGTCCACCAGCTCGCGGACCCGGTCCAGATCGGCCGGGTCACCCTCGCGGCCCAGTTTCTCCTTGGCCATGCCCAGGTTCATGGCCATGGCGGCCAGCCGGACCTGAGCGCCGTCGTGCAGGTCCCGTTCGACCTGCCGCAGCAGGGCCACCGAGTCGTCGACCGCGGCCGACCGGGCCAGCTCCAGGTCCCGGACCCGCTGGGTCAGCGAGCCCGGGCCGAGCAGGGAACGGATCAGCCACCGGTCCACCGACACCGAGGCCCGGGTCAGCCAGGGCGCGGCCAGCAGCAGCACCATCCCGAACACCATGATCCACAGCGTGCCGGACCAGGTGCCGGCCTGGATGGTGGCGTCGAACGGCGGCGGGGTGGCCGCGGGCAGTGGCCGCAGCGTGGTCCCGGGCGGGTGGTTGCGGAACAGCGGCCACCAGACGGGGTAGCCCAGGTCGACCAGGCCGCAGGTCCAGAAGCCGAGCGCGAAGTACTGCAGGGTGATCACCGGCAGCTTGAGCAGCAGGTAGCCGGTGGCCCGCCAGCCGGTCCCGTCCCGCAGCCGCGCGTCCAGCCGCAAGATGATGCTGCCGGACGGGCGGCGGAACGGGGCGGGCGGCGTGACCTGCGCGTTCAGGAACCGGCCGGCCAGGCGGCGGTTCCACCCGCCCAGGCGCCGGGCCAGCCGCAGGTTCAGCACCAGCAGCATCAGCCCGATCACCGTGCCCAGCACCGAGCAGGACACCAGCAGCCCGGCCGGCAGCAGGAACATGATGACCACAAAGCCAACCAGGCCGAGCGCGACCGAGATCAGGCAGTACAGGGCCTCGCGCCGGGCCTGGACGGTGAGCGGGGCCCGCAGCAGGGCCCGGACCGAGGCCCGGGCCAGCGCGGCCGGCCCGGCCCGGGAGGTGAATTCCCGGGCCGGGGTCGAGGCTGCGTTCGAACAGGTCGGCCACGATCCCATTGTCCGGGTCAAACATCTCGTTTGGCGAGCGTGTACGCGCCGGCGCCCAGCAGGACCACCGCGTACAGGCAGAGCACGGCGAAGCCCAGGCCCGGGGACAGCGTGTGCGCTTCCGGCTTGACCGCGGTGATCGAGCTGGCCGCGATCTGCTCGGGCAGGAACTTCGAGATGCTGTTCCGCAGCGATTCCGGCAGCGGCAGGGTCAGGAACGGGATCACGAAGATCAGCCCGGTCGCGGCGGCGATACCGCCCGCGGTGCGCCGGATGATCGCGCCCAGGCCCACCCCGAACAGCCCGGTCAGGGCCACGTAGCCGCCCGCCATCAGCACCGCCCGCGCCACCCCCGGCGTAGCCAGGGTGACGTGCGGGACGCCGTGGCCCAGCACCAGCTCGCCGGCGAAGAAGGTGATGAAGGCCAGCACCTCCCCGGCCAGCAGGGCGGCCCCGCCGAACACCGCGACCTTGGCCGCCAGCACCAGCGGGCGCCGCGGGGCGGCCGCGAACGTGGCCCGGACCAACCCCGAGGAGAACTCGCTGGTGACCGTGAGCACGCCCAGCACGCCCATGACCAGCTGGCCGATGATCAGGCCGGTGAAGGCCTGGTTGGTCGGGTCGAAGGTGGCCCGGTCGCCGGCCGACATGTGGCTCCAGTGGGCCGACAGCAGGGCGTTGACCAGGACCGCGAAACCGACCATGCTGACGGCCAGGATCCCGAAGCCCCAGCCGGTCGAGCGCAGGGTCCGCAGCTTGATCCATTCCATCCGGGTCAGATCAGAAAACCCATAATGATCTCGAAGGTCACGGGTGCGGGTCTCGGGCACAGCCGTGGTGGCGGTCATGACGCGCTCCCCAGGTAGTGGTGGCCATTGCTCTCGTAGTCGGTGGCTCCGGCGGTCAGGTCCAGGAACGCCTCTTCCAGCGAGGTCGACCTGGCCGAGAGCTCGGTCACCGTGGTCTGGGCCAGCAGCCGGCCCTGGCCGATCACGATCAGATCGCTGGCGGTCAGCGCCATCTCGCTGATCAGGTGGCTGGAGATCAGCACCGTGCGGCCCTCGTCGGCCAGCGACCGCAGCAGCGAGCGCAGCCAGCGGATGCCCTCGGGGTCCAGCCCGTTGACCGGCTCGTCCAGGATCAGCACCTCGGGGTCGCCCAGCAGCGCGGTGGCGATGCCGAGCCGCTGGGCCATGCCCAGTGAGTACTTGCCGGCCCGCCGGCTCGCGGCCTGGGTCAGCCCCACGATGGACAGCACCTCGTCGACGCGGTGGGCGGGCAGGCGGTTGCTGGCGGCCAGCGCGGCCAGGTGCGCCCGGCCCGACCGGCCCGGGTGGAACGACCGGGCCTCCAGCAGCGAGCCGACCCGGCGCAGCGGCCAGCCCAGCTCGTGGTAGCCGCGGCCGCCGATCCAGGCCTGGCCCTCATCCGGCCGGTCCAGCCCGATGATCATCCGCATGGTGGTCGACTTACCGGACCCGTTGGGCCCCAGGAACCCGGTCACCGTGCCCGGCCGCACCTCGAACGTCAGCCCGTCCACGGCCACCGTCGGTCCGTACCGTTTAGTGAGGCCTCTTACCTCGATCATTTCCAACCTCCCGTCCCCCGCGCCGATGGTGGGGTTCGGTCCACCACGCTAGAAACAGAAGGCCTCGCGCAGAACATGGCTGACCCCCGCCTTCACCCGGGGGTTAACCCCCGCCTCCGGCTCCCCGCCCCTCAGGGCCGCCGGGCGCAGCACGCTTCTTGCTGTTATCAGACGGGTCAGACGGCGGCGGTGCCGATGAGGCCGTTGCGGGTGACCAGGGCGGCCAGGGCGTCGGTGGTCAGGCCGTCGGTGCCCGCGGGGCGTACGGGGAGGACCAGGTAGCGGACTTCGGCGGTGGAGTCCCAGACCTCGACGGTGGTGGACCCGGGTAGCTGCAGGCCGAACTCGGCCAGCACGGCCCGCGGTTCACGCACGGTCCGGGATCGGTAGGCCAGGCTCTTGTACCAGCTGGGCGACGGGCCCAGCAGGGACAGCGGGTAGCACGAGCACAGCGTGCACACGATGACGTTGTGCCGGCCGGCGGTGTTGGCCACCACCCGCAGCTGGAAATCGCTGGTCTGCGGGCCGTAGCCGGCCTCGGCGGCGGCCGCCGATCCGTCGGCCAGCAGCCGGTCACGGAACTCCGGGTCGGTCCAGGCCCGGGCGACCAGCCGGGCCCCGTTGACCGGGGAGGCGCCGGCGTAGAACCGGGTCAGCAGCTCGTCGATCTCCTCGTCGCTGGTCAGGCCGGCCGCGATCAGGCGCTCCTCCAGGCGGCGGACCCGCGCCGCCACCGGCAGATCCTCGTGCTCCTGGCCGGGCGCGTGCTGGTGGTCACCGCTCACGGGCTCTCCTCCAGGTAGCACTCCCACAGGTCCGCGACCACGGTGTGCCCGGCGCCTGAATCGCGTCCCCACAGGTCGGTCCCGTGGAACCGGACCGCGTACACGGGCTCGACCCGCGGCTCGGGCAGGCCGCGGGCCACGTCGTCGGGCAGCGCGGCGGCCGGGGCCACCGCCACCACCTCGCCGGTCTGCCCGTGCAGGTAGCGGGGCAGCCGGGTGTGGTGGCCGGGGTCGGCGGTGCGGGCCCGGACCCGGCTGCCGGGCGCGAACCTCACCGCACGCCCTTGCGGTCGGCCAGGGTTTCCAGGGCCTCGAGCCAGCGTTCGAAGTACGACGCGGCCAGGTATCGGCCGGGCGGGATCGATTCGATCGCGTCCCGCATCTCATCGCCGGTGAACAGCCCGCGCCGCAGCATGAGCCGCTGCAGCGCGAACACCCGGGCCTCCCAGTCCGCGCCGAACTGCGCGGGCTCGGCCGGATCGCCGGGATCGACCGGGCCGAACCCGGTCTGGCCGCCTACGTCGTGCACCCTGCTCATGATCGTGACGCTAACCGATACGGTCGGGACGTGACCAGCTTCCGGCATCCCGGCACCGTGCTCACCGACCACACCTTCACCGTCCCGCTCGACTACACCCAGCCCGGCGGCGACCAGATCGAGGTGTTCGCCCGCGAGGTGGTGGCCGCCGACAAGGCCAGCCGCGCGGCCGAATTGCCCTGGCTGCTGTACCTGCAGGGCGGCCCGGGCATGTTCGCGCCCCGGCCGGTCGGCCGGGACAGCTGGCTGGACCGGGCCCTGACCGACTATCGCGTGCTGCTGCTGGACCAGCGCGGCACCGGCCGGTCCACCCGGGCCGACCGGCTCTGGTTGGCCCGGCTCGGCTCCCCCGAGGCCCAGGCCGGCTACCTGGCCCACTTCCGGGCCGACAACATCGTCCGCGACGCCGAGCTCATCCGCGGCCAGCTCACCGGGGGCGCACCCTGGAGCGTGCTGGGCCAGAGCTTCGGCGGGTTCTGCACGGTCAGCTACCTCTCGCTGGCCCCGGACGGGGTCAGCGAGGCGTTCATCACCGGCGGCCTGCCTGGCCTGGACGTGACCGCCGACGACGTGTACCGGGTGGCCTACCCGCGAGTGGCGGCCAAGGTCACCGAGCACTACGAGCGCTATCCGGACGACGTGGACCACGCCCGGCGGATCGCCCGGCACCTGGCCAGCCACGACGTCCGGCTGCCCGCGGGCATGCCGCTGACCCCGGAGAACTTCCAGGCCCTGGGCCGCATGCTGGGCATGAGCACCGGCAGCCACCAGCTGCACTACCTGCTGGAGAACGCGTTCACGGCCGGCGAGCTCAACGACATGTTCCTGTACGGAGCCGAGCACGAGCTGACCTACGCGCTGGGCCCGCTGTACGCGGTGCTGCACGAGGCCTGCTACGCCCAGGGCTGCGCCACCCGGTGGTCGGCGCAGCGGGTCCGGGCCGAGTTCCCGGCCTTCGACCCGGCGGTGGCCGTCGACGGCGACGACCCGGTCACCTTCACCGGCGAGATGATCTACCCCTGGATGGTGGCCGGCGACCCGGCCCTGCGGCCGCTGCGCGAGGCGGCCGACCGGCTGGCCGAGCGGGAGGACTGGCCGCCGCTGTACGACCCGGCCCGGCTGGCGGCCAACACCGTGCCGGTGGCCGCGGCCGTGTACTTCGACGACATGTACGTGGACCGGGACGACTCGCTGCGGACGGCGGTGTCGATCCGGGGCCTGCGGCCCTGGGTGACCAACGAGTACGAGCACGACGGGCTGCGCAACAGCGACGGGCGGGTCCTGGACCGGCTGATCGGCATGGTGCGCGGGCAGAGCTGAGCCAGCCGGCGCCGAGTGGCCGGGCCGGCGATGATTCCGGGGCGTCCCGGACGTCAGGAAGCCATGATTATCACCGAGCCCATCGTGGCCCAGCGGTCCCCGCGGCCGTACGTGTCGATCCCGCGCACGGTCACCATGGCCACCATCGCCTCGGCGGCCGACGAGATCCCGCAGCTGATCGGCTGGCTGGCCGAGCGCGGCGTCAACCCGGCCGGGCCGCCGTTCCTGCGCTACAACGTGATCGACATGGAGCGCGAACTGCAGCTCGAGGCCGGGGTCCCGGTCGCGGCCGCGGTAGCCGCTGAGGGCCGGGTGGAGCCGGGCGAGCTGCCCGGCGGCCGGTACGTCACCGCCATCCACACCGGCCCCTACGACCGGCTGGTCACGGCCGTGAGTGACCTGCTCAGCTGGGCCGCGGACCAGGGCTTGACCTGGGACAAGCAGGATTCGCCGGAGGGTGAGCGGTGGGGCTGCCGGCTGGAGGCCTATCCGGTCAATCCGGCCGAGCAGCCCGACCCGGCGAAGTGGGAAACCGAGCTGGCCTTCCGCCTGGCTGACTAGCGGCCCGGGCGGGCGCCGCGGGGGCGGTGGCCAGGGACACCGGCAGCGTGATCACACGCAGCCGGCCGTCGGCCTGCCCGATCACCGCCAGGCCAGCACCGAGCGGGGCGCGCCTTCCGGGTGCCCCGCCCCGGCCGGCCCAGCGCCACCCGGCCCGGTGCGGGCCGGCGCGGCCTGCACCGTGGCGTCCAGCGGGCGGTCGCCGTCACGCAGGCCCTTCAGCCCGGCGGCCAGCAGCGTCAGCAGCATGGCCCCGGCCACGACCGAAATCGCGATGGTGAGCACGGGTAACCTCCCCCGAGGTGGTGGTGATTACCTGAGCGTGCCAAGATTGGCACCATCATGACAGTGCCAATTCGGGCCAATGTGGCTCGTTCCCGCCTGGACGGCGTCGCCCTGGCCGACCTGCTCGGGCACTGGCCCGCCTCCGAAGGCCCGCTGTACCGGCTGCTGGCCGCACGCATCTCCCGGCTGGCCGACACCGGCGAGCTCCCGCCCGGCCTGGGGCTGCCGCCCGAGCGTGACCTGGCCGACGCCCTGTCGGTGAGCCGGAACACGGTCGCCGCCGCCTACCAGCAACTTCGCGACGAAGGCCTGGCCCACAGCCGGCAGGGGGCGGGCACCCGGATCACGCCGCACCGGACGACCCCGGCCGGCGCTCACCGGGCCAACGGGTTCTTCACCGGGATGCTGGAGAGCGCCGACGTCCGGGTCGACCTCACCCTGGCCGCGGTGGCCTGCGCGCCGCCGGTGGCCGACGCGCTGGCCAGCCCGGCCGGCCTCATCGGTCCCGGACGGCTGGCCGAGGTGACCAGCTCAGCCGGGTACCTGCCGTTCGGCCTGCCCGCCCTGCGCGCGGAGCTGGCCGGTTACCTGTCCCGGGGGCATCAGCTGGCCACCAGCCTGGACCAGATCGTGGTCACCACCGGCGCCCAGCAGGCCCTGGACCTGCTGATCCGGGCCGAGGTCCTGCCCGGCCAGGCCGTGGTGGTCGAGGACCCGACCTTCCCCGGGCCGCTGGACTCGCTGCAGCGGGCCGGGGCCCGGCTCGTGAGCGTGCCCGCCACCGGCGGCACCGACCCGGACCGGCTCGGCCGGGCCATCGCCACCCACCAGCCGGCGCTGGTCTACCTGACCCTGACCCACCACAACCCGACCGGCCGGATCATGCCCGCGGCCGACCGCCAGCGGGTGGCCCAGCTGGCCGCCGAGCACCCGGACACCCTGTTCATCGAGGACCTCACCCTGGCCGACCTCAGCCTGGACGGGGACGGTCTCCCGCCCGGGACGGCCCCGCTGGCCGCGCTGGCCCCGGACCGGCCCAACGTGGTCACCGTCGGCTCGCTGTCCAAGGTCTACTGGGGCGGCCTGCGAACCGGTTACGCGCGGGGCGGCGCGGGCGTGATCAGCCGCCTGGCCGCGGCCAAGGCCGCCGCCGACCTCGGCAGCCCGCCGTTCCAGCAGGCCATCTCGGCCGCTCTGGTGGCCGGCCGGCACGCCCAGATCGTGGCCTGGCAGCGGGCCCGGCTCCGGGAGCAGCGCGACGCCCTGGATCAGGCCCTGCGCGCGCGGCTGCCGGACTGGGAGTGGACCCGGCCGCCGGGCGGGCTGACCCTGTGGGTCAAGCTCCCCGCCGGTGCCGACGGGGGCGCGTTCGCCCAGGCCGCGCTGCGCCACGGCGTGGCCGTGGTGCCCGGCCGCCTGCTCAGCGCGTCCGCCCTGAGCCAGGGTTACGTCCGCATCGCCTACACCCAGCCGCCGGACCGGCTGCGCGAGGCCGCGGCCGCCCTGGCCACGGCCTGGGACGGCTTCCGTCGTTGCTGAACCGCGTTGCTGAATTGGCAACGGGATTGGCGCGGTGGGACCGTGGCCGGCACAGTGGGGACATGACCGACACGGGGCAGCAGCACGGGCACCAGCACCAGCACCAGCACGGGCACGGGCCCGGCGAGGAGGCCGACCCGGCTCAGTTCTACCGGCAGGAGTACTGGGACGAGCGCTACGGCGGCGAGCCGGTATGGTCCGGGAACCCCAACACGCTGCTGGTCCACTACGTGTCCGCGCTGGCCCCGGGGGCCGCGCTCGACGTGGGCAGTGGCGAGGGCGGCGACGCGATCTGGCTGGCCCGGCGGGGCTGGCAGGTCACCGGGGCCGACATCTCCCCGGTGGCGCTGCGCCGGTCGGCCGCGGCCGCCGAACAGGCAGGCCCGGAGGTGGCGGCCCGGATCACCTGGCAGCAGGCCGATCTGCTGCACTGGGTGCCGCCCCGGGCATCCTTCGACCTGGTGTCGGCCCAGTTCATCCACTTGCCGACGGACCTGCGGGAAGACCTGCACCGGCGGCTGGCCGCCGCGGTCCGTCCCGGCGGGACCCTGCTCATCGTCAGCCACCACCCGGCCGATATCGAGGGCGCGAACCGGCCCAACGCGCCGGTCATGTTCGCCACCGCCGCCGAGCTGGCCGCCGTGCTCGACCCGGCCGCCTGGACCATCGAAGCCGCCGAACCCGAGCGCGAGGGAGCCCGGCCCGACGGCGGCACCGGCACCGTCCGCGACGCCGTGCTGCGAGCCGTCCGGCGCTCCTGACCGCCGGAACCCTGACCGGAGGCGGCCCGCCGCCTCTTGCTGTTATCAGACCGGCCCCAGATCAGACCAGGCCGAGCATGCGGGCCGCGTTGGCCTTGAGTACCTTGGGCCGCACGCCCGGCTTGAGCTCGAGCTGGTCGAAGTCCCGCAGCCAGCGTTCCGGGGTCAGCAGCGGGTAATCGGTGCCGAACAGCACCTTGTCCTGCAGCAGCGAGTTCAGGTTCCGCACCAGCTGGGGCGGAAAGTACCTGGGCGACCAGCCGGACAGGTCGATGTACACGTTGGCCTTGTGGGTGGCCATGGAGATGGCCGAGTCCTGCCAGGGCACGGACGGGTGGGCCAGGATCACGGTCAGGCCCGGGAAGTCGGCGGCCACGTCGTCGATCAGCATCGGGTCCGACAGCCGCAGCTTGATCCCGCGGCCGCCGGGCAGGCCGGCGCCGATCCCGGTCTGGCCGGTGTGGAACACGGCCGGGACGCCCATCTCCTCGATCGCCGCGTACAGCGGGTACACGCTGGGGTCGTTGGGGGCGAAGCCCTGCAGGCTGGGGTGGAACTTGAAGCCTTTGACCCCGTGCCCGTCGACCAGCCGCCGGGCCCGGCGCACGGCTTCGCCGGGCTGGAGCGGGTCCACCGACCCGAACGGGATCAGCGTGCCGGCGAACTCGGCGGCCCGGTCGGCGATCTCCTCGCTGGACAGGGCCGGATGCCCGGTGGCGGTGGTCGCGTCGACGGTGAAGATCACCGCGGCCATCTGCCGTTCGGAGTAGAAGGCGGCCAGGTCTTCCACGGTCGGGGTGCGGTCGGCCCCGCTGCGGAAGTAGGCCGCCGACGCCTCGAGCAGTTCGTCGTCCAGGCTGGTGTGGCCGTGGCCGTCGGACTCCACGTGCACGTGAACGTCGATCGCGGTCAGGGCATCAAGATCGAGAGCCACGCCCCGAACCTACGCCACCACCCATTGCGGGCCCGCCGCGCCTGTGCGAATGTCGCCCTGTGCCTGACGTAGCAGCGCTCGCCGGTGACGTGCGCGAAGGCGACCTGCTGTGGACCCCCAGCCCGGAGCGGCGGGCCCGGGCCAACATCACCGGGTTCACGAGCTGGCTGGCCACCGAGCGACAGCGCGAGTTCGGCAGCTACGACGCGCTCTGGCAGTGGTCGGTCACCGACCTGGACGGCTTCTGGGGCGCGGTGTGGGACTACTGCGGCGTCCAGGCCTCCACCCCGCCCACCGCGGTCCTGGGCCAGCGCACCATGCCGGGCGCGGACTGGTTCCCGGGAGCCCGGCTGAACTACGCCGAGCACATCCTCCGCCGGGCCGCGCGGCGACGGCGACGGCCCGGCCCTGCTGTTCGCGGGCGAGACCGTCCCGCTTCAGGCCCTGTCCCGCACCACCCTGGCCACCCAGGTCCGCACCCTGGCCACCCACCTGCGCCAGCTGGGCGTGCGGCCCGGCGACCGGGTGGCCAGCTACCTGCCCAACATCCCGCCCACGGTGGTCGCCCTGCTCGCGGTGGCCAGCATCGGGGCGATCTGGGCCAGCTGCTCGCCGGACTTCGGCTGGCGCGGGGTGCTGGAACGGTTCCGCCAGCTCAGCCCCGTGGTGCTGATCTGCACCGACGGCTACCACTACGGGGGCCGGGCCTACGACCGGAGCGAGGAGGCCCGGCAGATCGCGGCGGGCCTGCCCAGCCTGCGCCAGGTCATCAACGTGCCGGCCGACTGGGACGACATCATGGCCGGGCCGGCCCCGGCCGCGGCGGAGTTCCAGTTCGAGCAGGTCCCGTTCTCGCACCCGCTGTGGGTCTTGTTCTCGTCCGGCACCACCGGCCCGCCGAAAGCCATCACCCACAGTCAGGGCGGCATCCTGATCGAGCAACTCAAATTGCAGACCTTCCATATGAATCTGCGGCCCGGCGACCGGATGCTCTTCTACACCACGACCGGCTGGATGATGTGGAACTTCCTGGTCAGCTCGCTGCTGCTCGGGGTCCAGCCGGTGCTGTACGACGGGAACCCGGCCTGGCCCGGGCCGGACGTGCTGTGGCGGCTCGCGGACGAGGCCGGGGTCACCTTCTTCGGCGCCTCCCCCGCCTACGTGGACGCGCTGACCCGGGCCCAGGTCGTGCCCGGGCGCCAGTTCGGTCTCGACCGGCTGGAGGCCGTGATGCTGGCCGGGTCGCCGGTGTCGGCGCAGTGCAGCGCCTGGTTCTACCGCAACGTCAAGACCGACCTGTGGCTGGCCACCGGCAGCGGCGGCACCGACACCTGCTGCGGGCTGGTCGGCGGCACCCCCACGCTGCCGGTCTACGCGGGCGAGATCCAGGCCCGGCACCTGGGCGTGGCCGCGTACGCGTTCGACGCCGGCGGGCAGCCGGTCACCGGCCAGGTCGGCGAGCTGGTGGTGACCCAGCCGATGCCGTCGATGCCGGTCCGGTTCTGGGGCGACGAGGACGGCCGCCGCTACCGGGAGTCCTACTTCACCGAGTTCCCGGGCCGCTGGCGGCAGGGCGACTTCTTCCGGGTCAACGAGCGCGGCGGGTGCTTCGTGCTGGGCCGCTCGGACGCCACCTTGAACCGGGACGGGGTACGGATCGGCACGGCCGAGATCTACGCCGCGCTGGCCTCGGTGCCCGAGGTCACCGACGGCCTGGTGGTCAACCTGGACCGGCCCGGCGGCGGGTTCTTCATGCCCCTGTTCGTGACGCTGGCTCCGGGCCAGGTGCTGGACGACCGGCTGCGGGCGGCGATCCGGCAGCGGCTGCGCGCCGAGTACACGCCCCGCCACGTGCCCGACGCGATCATCGAGGTCCCGGCCATCCCGGTCACCCTGACCGGCAAGAAGATGGAGGTGCCGGTGCGCCGCATCCTGGCCGGCACCCCGCCCGCCCAGGCCGCCAACACCAGCGCCATGGCCAACCCGGAGTCGCTGGATACCTTCGCCGACCTGGCCCGGACGCTGGCCCGCACCCTGGCCGAACCGCGCTGACCAGCCCCGCCTACGGTGGTGCCATGCCCCGGCAGCAGGTATCTGGCACCGCGATCATCGCCGCGCCCGCGGAACGGATCTTCGCGCTGCTGGCCGATCCCGCCCAGCATCCGCTGATCGACGGGACCGGCAGCGTGCTCGCGGTCCAGGCACGGCGGGCCCGAGCGGCTCACGCTGGGATCGACGTTCGGGATGGACATGAAGATCGGCGCGCCGTACAAGATCCTCAACACGGTGGTCGAATACGATCACAACCACCTGATCGCCTGGCGGCACTTTTACGGGCATCGCTGGCGCTGGCAGCTGCGGACGCTCGAGGACGGGCCGGACGGGGCCAGGACCGAGGTCACGGAGACGTTCGACTGGTCGACGGCCCGGTGGCCGCTGCTGCTCACGCTCAGCCCGTTCCCGCGGCGCAACCAGCGCGGCATCGAGAAGTCGCTGGCCCGGCTGGCACATATCGCGGCTGCATCCGGGCACTGACATCCGGCGAAGAAGTTAGTGACGGAACGCGACAGCACACCAATGGGGCGGGAGAACCGGCAGCCAATGAGCATCAGCTATTCCAGCGTGGTGGACGCGCCGATCGACGAGGTCTTCGCCTGGCACACCCGGCCCGGGGCGCTGACCCGGCTGGCCCCGCCCTGGCAGCCGGTGCGGGTCGGGCAGGAGGCGACCTCGCTGCGGGACGGCCGGGCCGTGCTGCTGCTCCCGGGCGGGGTGCGCTGGGTGGCCGAGCACCAGCCGGACGGGTACGACCCGCCGCGGCAGTTCGTCGACCAGCTGGTCTCCGACGGGCTGCCCGCGAACGCCCTGTTCTCGAAGACCCTGTCCCGGACGCTGACCTGGCGGCACGTGCACGGCTTCCACGAGGCCGCCGTCGCGGGCACGACCCGGGTCCAGGACGACCTGCAGACCACGGTGCCCGAGGTGGCGCTGCGGCAGATGTTCGGCTACCGGCACCGCCAGCTGGCCGCGGACCTGAAGACCCAGCAATGGGCCCGGGCCAAGCAGCCCGAGCCGCTCACGGTGGCGATGACCGGGTCCAGCGGGCTGATCGGCACCGCCCTGGCCGCGCTGCTGACCACCGGCGGCCACCGGGTCATCCGGCTGGTCCGGCACCCGGCGTCCGGCGACGACGAACGCCAGTGGAACCCGGATCGGCCCGCCCCCGGCCTGCTGGACGGGGTGGACGCGGTGATCCACCTGGCCGGGGCGGGCATCGCGGGCCGGTTCACCGAGGCCCACAAGCGCAAGGTCCGCGACAGCCGCATCGGGCCCACCCGGGCCCTGGCCGAACTCGCCGCCAAGGACCGCAACGGGGCCGGTGGGCTCAAGGCGTTCATCAGCGCCTCGGCCATCGGCTACTACGGCGCCGCCCGCGGCGATGAGGTGCTGACCGAGACCAGCACCCCCGGCTCGGACTTCCTGGCCGGAGTGGTCACGGACTGGGAGGCCGCCACCCGGCCCGCCGCCGACGCGGGCCTGCGCACGGTGCTGATGCGCACCGGGCTGGTGCTGAGCCCCAAGGGGGGCACGCTGCGGGCGCTGCGCCCCCTGTTCGAGGCAGGCCTGGGCGGCAAGATCGGCGACGGGCGGCAGTGGATGTCCTGGATCGGCATCGACGACCTGACCGACGCCTACCTGCGCGCGCTGGTCGACCCGGCCGTGTCCGGGCCGGTCAACGTGGTCGCGCCGGACCCGGTGCGGAATGCCGACTTCACCAAGATCCTGGGCGGGGTGCTGCGCCGGCCGACCGTGTTCCCGGTGCCCGGGTTCGGTCCCCGCCTGGTGTTCGGCGAGGAAGGCGCGCGGGAACTGGCCGAGGCCAGCCAGCGGGTGCGGCCCGACGCACTGCTCACGGCGGGCCAGGGTTTCCGGTACACCCGGCTCGAGCCCGCTCTCCGGCATCTCCTCGGCCACGTCGCCGCGGCCTGACCAGGGTTCAGGCGTCGGCGATGGCGTCGGTCACGCTGTCGTAGACCGGGATCAGCTGGTCGGCCCGGGTCAGCTGCAGGACCCGGGCCACCGCCAGTTGCGGCGCGGCCAGGGCCAGCACGCCGCCCTGCTGATCCAGGGCCCGGGTCGACCGCAGCAGCATCCGCAGCCCGGTGGAATCCATGAAACTCAGCTCGGACATGTCCACGATCAGCAGCCGCGGCTGCTGCGCGACCACTGATTCAAGCACTCCGTAGAGCTCGTCGCTGTTGGTCGCGTCGACCTCACCGGCCAGCACCACCACGGTGTACGTCGCCCCGGCTACCTCGGGGGCGGACACCGACGCTCTGAGCAGGCCCACCGCACTCCTTTTCCACCTGCTGGTCATGCTGGGCGCCGCTGTGCACCCTCACACTTGTCATACACGGTAATGGTCCGGCCGGTACCGCTGGTCCGCAGCCGGACGGCCGTTACTTTCTCGGGATATACCTTCTACCAGCAACCAGTCCGGACAGCACAGCCGGCCACCCGCCGCCGGCCGGTAACGTGGCCCGGTGTGAGCGAACACCCGGCCGAATTCGTCCTGCCTGCCATCCCGGCGTCGTCCGGGGCCTTGATCTTCGACGACGACCGGCGGCTGCTGATCCTCAAGCCGACCTACAAGAAGGGCTGGACGATCCCGGGCGGAATCATGGAGGCCGACGGCGAGACTCCGTGGGAGGCGTGCCAGCGTGAGGTCCGTGAGGAGACCGGCCTGCGGGTAGAGCAGGCCCGGCTGGCCTGCGTGGACTTCCGGCGCCCGCGCCCGGCCCGGCCGGGCCAGGCCGAGCGCCCGGGCGGGATGAGGTTCCTGTTCGACTGCGGGACCGTGGGCGCCGCCGGCCTGGGCTCGTTGCGGCTGCAGGAGGAGGAGATCGCCGAGAGCCGGCTGCTGCCGCTGCCCGAGGCGCTGGCCCTGCTGTCCAAACCGGTCCGCCGCCGGGTGCGGGCCACCACCCGGGCGCTGGGCCGCGGCACCGGGGTGGTCTATCTGGAAGACGGCCGCCCGGTCGAGGCGGTGAGCGCGGCGTGAGGCGGCACAGCCTGCTGCCCGCTCCGGGCGCGGTGACCGACGTGTTCGACTCGGGCAGGCCGCCGGTGCTGACCATCGACCCCGGCGACACGGTGGTGGCCGGCTCGCTGGACGCGTCCGGCTACCTGACCCGGCAGCGGTACCCCGGCGACAACCGGCCCCGCATGCTCAGCGCTGACCGGGGCCACTGCCTGACCGGGCCGATCGCGGTCACCGGGGCCCAGCCGGGCGACGTGCTGTCGGTGCGGTTCACCTCGCTGCGGCCGGCCGACTGGGGCTGGACCGTGGCCGGGGCCCGCGAGACCAGGCTCACCCGCCGCCTGGGGATCGACGGGCCACCGTCCTGGCTGCTGTGGGAGATCGACGACGACGGCGGCCTGGCCTACAGCGACCGCGGCCACACCGTGCCGATCGCGCCGTTCCTGGGCGTGGTCGGGATGCCGCCCATCGAACCAGGTGAGCACTCCACCCGGCCGCCCCGGGCGGCCGGCGGCGGCAACATCGACTGCCGCGACCTGGTGGCCGGGTCCACGCTGTACCTGCCGGTGACCGTGCCGGGCGCGCTGCTGTGCCTGGGCGACGGGCACGCGGCCCAGGGCGACGGCGAGGTCAGCGGCACCGCCATCGAGTGCGCGATGACCACCGAGGTGGTGGTGGACCTGGAGCGGGACCCGCCGGTGCCGGGCATCCACGCCGAAACCCCGGCGGGCCGGATCACGTTCGGCTTCAGCGAGGACCTGAACCAGGCCATGGGCGATGCGCTGGACACCATGCTGACCTGGATGCAGGGCCTGTACGGGCTGGCCCGGACCGACGCCCTGGCGCTGGCCGGGCCGACCCTGGACCTGCGGATCACCCAGGTCGCCAACGACGTGTGGGGGGTCCACGCCGTGCTGCCCGCCGGGGCCCTGCGGTGAGCCGCCCGGACGGCCCGGCGGTGAGTTTCCCGGACTTTCCCCGCAGCCGGCGCGAATGCCCGAAATGCCGGGCCGGACATGGCAACCTGTGATGGTGGCGGCTGGACCAATCATGGTGAGACCAGCGGAGACGCCCGCCGATCTCGCCGGGATCGATGCGGTCGATGTCTCCTACTCCACCGACCGTATCTACCGGGTGCGGCGCACCAAGATGGCGTTCTGGCTGGAAGAGGAGCGGTTCGAGCTGCCGGTCGAGAAGGCGGACCTGCGCCCGGCCCTGACCCTGTCCGAAGGCCTGTTCGTGGCCTGCCGGGGCGACACCATCGTCGGCTACGGCGAACTGCGGCCCGACCCCTGGAACGGCCGGGCCCGGATCGAGAACATCTTCGTGTCCCGCCCCTGCCGGGGCCAGGGCATCGGCCGCCGGCTGATCGACGCGCTGGCCGAGCAGGCCCGGCACCAGCCCGCCGCGCGCTGCCTGTGGCTGGA
The DNA here is from genome assembly GCA_963828445.1 of uncultured Actinomycetes bacterium. Lineage (GTDB taxonomy): Bacteria > Actinomycetota > Actinomycetes > Streptosporangiales > Streptosporangiaceae > Bog-532. Next base: position 182,235 of record CAWHFP010000001.1, on the reverse strand, counting down.
GACCCAGAACGTCAACTACCCGGCCGTGCAGTTCTACCTGAAAATGGGGTTCCAGCTGTGCGGGCTGGACGAGACCCGCTACCGCCCCGACGACCCCCAGCTGCTCCCGGGTGAGATGGCCCTCTACTTCACCCGCCCCCTGACCCCCTGACCCCCGCTGAGGGCCACCTCAACCACGGGGCGCTCGGGCTGCGCCGCTTCTTGCTGTTATCAGCCCGGCCGGTCAGCCGGCTAACCGCATCAAATGCGCGTTCGCAACGGTTCTTACCGCATCAAAAGCGCGTTTGATGCGGTTGCGAGCGGTGCGAGCGGGTGGTGCCTGGGCGGCGCGCCGGGGACGGCTGGAGCGCTTAGGGCGGTCGTCAGTGGCTGTGGTGGCCGTGGTGGTTGGCGAGCAGGTCGGCGGCGTGGTCGGGGACGAAGGACTGGAGGTCCTTGGGGGTGCGCTGGTAGCCGGTGGAGGGCGGCCGCTTGGGCAGGTCCAGGGCCGGGAGCTTGACCTTGTGGTACGGGACCGAGCTGAGCAGGTGGGCGATCATGTTGATCCGGGCCCGCCGCTTGTCGTCGCTCTCCACCACGTGCCAGGGCGCCTCGGGGATGTCGCAGTGCACGAACATCTCGTCCTTGGCCCGCGAGTAGTCCTCCCAGTGCTTGATGGACTGCAGGTCCATGGGGGACAGCTTCCAGCGGCGCAGCGGGTCATCGAGCCGGGCCTCGAACCGGCGCTGCTGCTCCTCGTCGCTGACCGAGAACCAGTACTTGCGGAGCAGGATGCCGTCTTCGACCAGCAGCCGCTCGAAGATCGGGCACTGGTGCAGGAACCGGCTGTACTCCTCCTTGGTGCAGAAGCCCATCACGTGCTCGACCCCGGCCCGGTTGTACCAGCTCCGGTCGAACAGGCAGATCTCGCCGGCGGCCGGCAGGTGCTCCACGTAGCGCTGGAAGTACCACTCGCTCTTCTCCCGCTCGGTCGGGGCGGGCAGCGCGGTGATGCTGGCGACGCGGGGGTTGAGGTACTGGGTGACCCGCTGGATCGTGCCACCCTTGCCGGCCGCGTCCCGGCCCTCGAAGATGACCACGATCCGGGCCCCCGAGGCCCGGACCCACTCCTGCATCTTGACCAGCTCGGCCTGGAGCCGGAACAGCTCCTGCTCGTACAGGTCGCGGGGCAGCCGCCCGGTCTTCGACATGTGGTCCCCCTCGCTGCCGTTGTCCACCTGTCCGTTAACTTAGCCGCATGCCGTCGGAAGACAAGATCAACGCATTCCTGGCCGAGCCGAGAAACGCCATCGTCGCTGGTACCCGGGCCGATGGGCGCCCGCACGCGACCCCGAACTGGTTCCACTGGGACGGTGCCCACTTCTACGTGTCCACCACCAGGGACCGGATCAAGTACCGCCTGTTCACGCGGGAACCACGGGCCGAATTCCTGATCGACGACGCCACCGGGTTCCGCTACGTCATGGTCTACGGAACCGTCGAGGTCCGCGAGGAGCTGGCCCCCGAGCTGGCCCACTTCCGCGCCATCCGGGTCAAGCACGGCCGGGACGTCCCGGCCGACGACGAGCTGCTGGCCGGGCTGACGGCCGAGAACCGGGCGCTGCTGGTGTTCACCCCGGACCGGCCGATGGCCGAGTGGACGGCCCACGGCTTCGACTGACCGGCACATTTCCGCTCACAGCACTGGCCAGTTCCCACATAACAAGACAAAATCCTCATTAATGAAAGGTCGCGGCCGCGGGTTCCCGCGCAGCCCTGACTGGACTCGATGAGGAGGCTTCATGCCCGATCAGGACCACGACGTCCACGGCCAGCCCGGAGCCGGTCAGCCCGAAGGACCGGCCCGGGACGCGGCGCCGCGACTTCCTGCGCTACACGGGGGGCGCCGCCGCCGTCGGCGGGCTGGCCGGGGTGCTCAGCCCGGGAGTGGCCGGGGCCGCCACCACGGGCGGCGCGGCCAGCCAGGCCGCCGCCACCCCGTCCGGCGGGTACGCGGCCGCCAGCGGGACCCTGGCCGCGACCCCGATCCGGCCGCCGGCCGCGCCGCTGGCCGTGCGCAACCCGTACGTGAGCACCTGGCTGCCGGCCACCGCGCTGCCCGCGACCTGGGAGCAGTTCTGGCAGGGGCACACCACGGCCATGGGCGGCATCGCCCGGGTCGACGGCGTGTCCTACATGTTCATGGGTGACCCCGGCATCATCCTCACCATCCCCGACGGCAACCACGGGACCCCGTCCACCACCCAGGGCTTCCAGCAGGCCCTGCAGCAGACCAAGCTGGAAGTCACCCCGACCCGGTCCCGGTTCACGCTGGAGGGCGGCGGGATCGAGCTGACGGTGGAGTTCCTGTCCCCGGTCGAGCCGGGTGACACCAAGCGCCAGTCCATCCCGTTCAGCTACCTCATCCTGTCGGCCCGCAGCATCGACGGCCACCGCCACGACGTGCAGCTGTACGCCGACATCAGCGGCGAGTGGTGCAGCGCCGACGACAGCCAGCAGATCACCTGGGCCGCCGTCGTCGGTCAGCTATCCGGGCGGCCACCTGCAGGTGTGGTCGGTCCAGCTGGCCAGCCAGCAGCCGCTCACCGAGCAGAACCAGCAGGCGGCCTGGGGCAGCACGGTGTGGGCCACCCCCAGCACCAGCGGGCTGAGCTACCAGTCCGGCCAGGACGTGGTGGTCCGGGCCCAGTTCGTCAGCAACGGCAAGCTGGCCGACAGCAACGACACCACCTTCCGGGCCATCAGGACAACTGGCCGGTGTTCGCGTTCTGTGCCGACCTGGGCCAGCTGGGCGGATCGGCCCGGACCGTGCCGCTGTCGATCGGCCTGGCCCGGACCCCGGCCGTCAGCTACCAGGGCCAGAACCTGGACCCGTGGTGGAGTAAGGAGTTCTCGTCCTGGCCGGACATGCTGGGGTTCTTCCACGGCGACCTGGCCGCGGCCCAGCGCCGGGCCACCACCTTGGACAACCGCATCACCAGCGACGCCCGGGCCGCCGGGGGCACCGCCTACGCCGGGCTGTGCGCGATCGCGCTGCGCCAGGCCTACGGCGGCACCGAGCTGGTGGCGGGGCCGGACGGCTCGCCGTGGGCGTTCCTCAAGGAGATCTCCAGCGACGGCAACGTGTCCACCGTGGACGTGATGTTCCCGGCCTCCCCGGTGTGGGTCTACGCCGACCCCGGCTACCTGGCCCTGCTGCTCACGCCGCTGGTGACCTACGCCGAGTCGGGTAAGTGGCCCGAGCAGTTCGCCCCGCACGACCTCGGCTCGTCCTACCCGGTGGCCGACGGCCACAACGACGGCGGCGGCGAGAACATGCCGGTCGAGGAGACCGGCAACATGCTGATCATGGCCGCGGCCTACATCCAGCAGGTGCCGTCGGCGGCCAGGGCCTACGCCACCGCGCACTACAAGATCTTCAAGCAGTGGGCCGACTACCTGGTGGCCAACCTGCCCGATCCCGGCTTCCAGAACCAGACCGACGACTTCGCGGGCCAGATCGCGCACAGCGTGAACCTGGCCCTCAAGGGCATCGTGGCGGTGGCCGCGTTCGGGCAGATCGCCACCGCGGCCGGCAACTCCGCCGACGCGGCCAGCTACACCGCCCAGGCCAAGCAGTTCATCGCCACCTGGGTCAAGAACGCCCAGGACCCGTCGGCGCCCCACCTGGACCTGACCTACAGCGGCGACGACGGCGGCAACGGCACCTGGGGCACCACCTACAACGGCTTCGCCGACCGGCTGCTGGGCACCAACCTGGTCCCGGCCTCGGTGCTGGCCGAGCAGGCGGCCTGGTACCCCAAGGTCAGCAACCTGTTCGGGCTGCCGCTGCAGGTGCCGCACAGCTACGCCAAGTCGGACTGGGAACTGTGGACCGCGGCCTGGCTGTCGAACTACCCGGTCAGCAAGCAGCTGATCGAGCAGGTCTACACCTACGCCAACACCACCCCCCAGCGGGTGCCGTTCAGCGACCTGTACGACACGATCGCCGGCACCCAGACCGGTTTCCAGGCCCGGCCGGTGCAGGGCGGCATCTTCGCGCTGCTGGCCCTGCGGAACCGCCGCTAGACCGCTGGCCTGGCGGGCGCTACCTGCGCCCCTGCGGGTGCCCGCCAGGCCAGCTTGGGCAGCAGCGGGCGGGCGGTGCGCCGCCGCAGGCAGCCCTGCCACACCCCCAGGCTGTAGGCGACGTCGTCCAGCAGGCGGGCGCTGACGTAGCGGACCGGGTCCAGGGGCGGCCGGCGTTCGGCCCAGCCGAGCACCGGCGGGGCCAGCATCAGCGCGGCCAGCGGCCACCGCAGCCGGGGCACGGCCACCGCGACCGGCACGGCCACCGGCCACCAGGCCCGGGACAGCGTGCTGCCCAGCAGGCGCCCCGCGGCCACGGTGCCGCCCGCGGCCAGCCGGGTGGCCACCGGCCAGGTCTGGTCGCCGGTGAGCGGGGCCAGCCGGCGGGCCAGCAGCGCGGTGGCCGCGGCGGTGATCGCGGTGCCGGTCAGCGGGCCCGCCACCGGGCCGCCCAGCGCGGCCGCGGCCCAGGCGGCGGCGGTCCAGCCGGACATGGCCACCGCGGGCAGCGTGCCCGGGTGGCGTTGCTCCAGCGGCGCGGCCGAGGTCCCGTAGTCCATGCGCCGGGCGAACCAGCTGCCGAGCCGGACCCGGTGCTGGTGGGCCACTGCCGCGGCGGGTTCGTAACGGACGTGCCAGCCCTGGCCGGCCAGCCGCCACACGAAGTCGACGTCCTCCCCCACCGGCAGGTGCTCGGCGAACCCGTCGTGGGCCCGGGCCACGGCGGCCCGGACCACCAGGACGGCGCCCGGCACGTACGGGACCTTTGCGCCCGGGCGGACGATGCTGGGGACGGCCCCCATGTCCAACGTGGAGCTGACGCCCTCGTACCGGGCCAGCCAGCCCGTAGCGCGCTCCGGCTCGTACGGGACGATCCGGGGCGCCACCGCCGCCACCACCGGGTCGGCGAAGTGCGGCAGCAGCCGGTCCAGCCAGCCGGGCGCGGGTACGCAGTCCGAGTCCAGGAACGCCACCAGCGGGGTGCCCGCCGCGGCCAGGCCGGTGTTGCGGGCGGCCGCGGGGCCGCCGTTGACCGGCCGGAGCAGATAGTCCGCGCCCGCGTCCCTGGCCACGGCGGCCACCGCGGCCGGGTTCTCGCGACCCGTCGTCGACGACGAGGACCCGGCCGTCACGCAGCCCCCTGGGGCCCAATCCACGCAGGCACAGGGCCAGTTCGGCGGCGCGGTCGCGGACCGGGATGACCACGGTGACGTCGCCGGGGCCCGGGCCGCCGGACGGTACCGGCCAGGCGATGCCGGTGGCCAGCAGGCGGCGGGCCAGCGCCTGGGCGCCGGGTGAGCCCGGCACCGGCTCCCCCGCCCACCAGCGGGCCACGTGCCGGGCCCCGGCGGGGCCCAGGCGCAGCATCCGGTACGGGTAGCCGCCCAGCAGCACGGCCCCGCCGTCCAGGGTCCGCAGGCCGGGGTCGGGCCGCAGCCGCAGCCCGGCCGTGCCCGGCGTCCGGCGGCCCCGGGATCCCCGGCGGATCCGGGGGTCCGGCCGGGGCCTGCCCGGGTGCGGCGGTCATGGATGTCACCATAGAGGTATGACCAGCGACGACGCGGAGCGGCCGGAGTTCGACGCCGGGCAGCCGTACGAGATGCACCCGCAGGTGGCGATCCGGCCCGAGAGTTTCGGCGCCCTGGCCTACCACTACGGCAACCGCCGGCTGGTCTTCCTCAAGGCCCCGGCCCTGGTCACCGTGGTGGAGTCGCTGGCCAGCTACCCGACCGCGGCCGAGGCGATCGCCGCCCACGTGCCGGACGGGCAGCGCGACTCCTACTGCCAGGCGCTGTCCGGGCTGCTGTCGTCGGAGGTCATCCGCGCCCGCTGAGCACGCCCGCCAGCACCTCCCGGGCCGTGGAGCCGGCCGCCGCGTAGACCGGGATCTGCTCCAGCGGCGCGGCCGCGGTGACGGTCTGCCCGCCCTCGTGCTCGGCCCCGGTCCGGACGTCGACCCAGGTGCGGCCGGCGGGCAGGTAGACCGGCCGCTCGCGCTGGCTGTACTCCAGGATCGGCGCGACCAGCACGTCCGGCCCGAACAGGTACTGGTCCTCGACCTCCCAGGCCCGGCTGTCGCCGGGGAAGTCGTAGAACAGCGGCCGGATGACCGGGGTGCCCCGCTCGTGCGCGGCCGCCATCTGCTCGGTCACGTACGGCCGCAGCGCCTCCCGGGTGCGCAGGCAGGCGGCCAGGATCTGGTAGACGTCCTCGCCGTAGCTCCACACCTCGTTGGCCGCGCCGGAGCCGAGGACCTCGTTGAACGTCCGCCAGGTGGCCTCGCCGGTGAACTGGTATGGCTCACGGAACCCGTGCAGCCGGGTCACCGGGCAGAACACGCCCCACTGGAACCAGCGCACCAGGAGCTCGCGGAACTCGGGGTCCTGCCCGTCCCCGCCGGTGAACCCGCCGATGTCCGTGGTCCACCAGGGGATGCCGGACAGCCCGGCGTTCAGGCCGGCCGCGAACTGCATCCGGAACGACTCGAACGTCGAGTGCACGTCACCCGACCACAGCAGGGTCGCGTACTTCTGGCTGCCCGCCCAGCAGCACCGGATCAGGTTGCAGATCTCGGTCTGGCCGGCCGCCTGCTGACCTTCGTAGAAGCCCTTGGCGTAGCCCACCGGGTACAGGTTGGCGACCTTGAGCGCGGGCCCGGCCTGGTAGCGGATCACGTCCCAGTCGTACTGCCCGGAGTGGGTCACCAGCTCGGGCTCGGCCTCGTCCAGCCAGAACACCCGGACGCCCTTGTCGAAGTAGTTCTCCTTGGCCTTGGCCCAGACGAACTCCTGGGCTTCGGGGTTGGTGGCGTCGAAGAACACCTCGTTGCCCATGAACTCCATCTGGGTCCCGGCGCCCCGGTCGGTGCGGACCAGCAGGCCGCGGTCTTCCATCTCGTCGTAGTTCTCGGAGTTCACGTCGACGGTGGGCCAGATCGACACCATCAGCTCGATGCCCAGGTCCCGCAGTTCGGCGATCATCGCGTCCGGGTCGGGCCAGTACTCGGGGTCGAACTTCCACTCGCCCTGCTGCGGCCAGTGGAAGAAGTCGGCCACGATCACCGAGATCGGCAGGTCGCGGCGCTTGTACTCGCGGGCCACGGCCAGCAGCTCGTCCTGGGTCTGGTAGCGGAGCTTGCACTGCCAGAACCCGGTGGCCCAGTCCGGCATCATCGGCGTCTTCCCGGTCGCCCGCGCGTAGGCCTCCTCGACCTGGGCCGGGGTGTCGCCGGCGGTGATCCAGTAGTCCAGCTGGCCGGTGCGGGCCGCGTGCCACTCGGTCACGTTCTGGCCGAACGTGACCCGGCCGATGGCCGGGTTGTTCCACAGGAATCCGTAGCCCTGGCTGGACAGCGCGAACGGGATGCTGGCCTGGGAGTTGCGGTGGGCCAGCTCGAGGGTGCAGCCCTTCATGTTCAGCTCGGCGATCTGGCGCTGGCCCAGGCCGTAGATGCGCTCACCGGGCTGGGGCTTGAAGCTGACCGTCAGCTCGCAGTCGTCGCTGCCCAGCACCGGCCGGTAGGCCCGGCCCGGGATCGCGATCGAGCTGGTCTCGTCGCCGATGCCGAGGGTCTGCCAGTACTCGCGGAGCAGCCGGTCGCCGCGCTGGTTGGTGAACTCGAGGATGCCGTAGCGGTCGATGGTGGCGGTGATGCGGCCGTTGGTGATCCGGGCCTCGTCGGCGCCGATGGTGATCTCCGGCGCGGCCGGCCCGGGCGGTTCCAGGGCCCAGAGCTCACTCTGCTCCATCGCCCGCTGCCGGGTGGCCCGGACCCGCAGGCTGTGCTCGCCCCACGGCTCGATCCACAGCGTCTCGCCGCCCTGGCGCCGGACCAGCCGGTCGCCGTCCTGACTCAGATACTGCCTGCTCATAGCAAGATCAAACCATGAGAGAAAAGCTTTGCCCGGGTGGGGTGGCCGACTGGGCCCGGGTCCGGGAGCAGGGCGGTTATTCGCTGGAGCCGAAGGCGGAGTCGAATGAGGACTGGGGGAGGTCGAAGTCAAACCGCTTCAGGAACTCCAGGGAGCTGGGCGCGCCGGCCAGGCGGTCCATGCCGGCGTCCTCCCACTCGACCGAGATCGGGCCGGCGTAGCCGATCGAGTTCAGCATCCGGAACACGTCTTCCCAGGGCACGTCGCCGTGGCCGGCCGAGACGAAGTCCCAGCCGCGGTGCGGGTCGCCCCAGGGCAGGTGCGAGCCGAGGCGGCCGTTGCGGCCGTCCAGCCGCTTGCGGGCTTCCTTGCAGTCCACGTGGTAGATCCGGTCGGTGTAGGCGTCCAGGAACGCCACCGGGTCCAGGTCCTGCCAGACGAAGTGGCTGGGGTCGAAGTTCAGCCCGAACGCGGGCCGGTTCCCGACCGCGTCCAGGGCCTTGCGGGTGGTCCAGAAGTCGTAGGCGATCTCGCTCGGGTGGACCTCGTGCGCGAACCGGACCCCCTCGGCGTCGAACACGTCCAGAATCGGGTTCCACCGGTCGGCGAAGTCCTGGTAACCGGCCTCGACCATGGCGTCGGGGGTGGGCGGGAACATGGCCACGGTGTGCCAGATCGACGACCCGGTGAAGCCGATCACGGTGTCCACGCCGAACGCGGCCGCGGCCCGGGCGGTGTCGGCCAGTTCGGCGGCGGCCCGCTGCCGGACCCCTTCGGGGTCGCCGTCGCCCCAGATGCGGGCGGGGACGATGTCGGCGTGCCGCTGGTCGATCAGGTCGCACACGCACTGGCCGACCAGGTGGTTGGAGATGGCCCAGCAGCGCAGCCCGTACTTCTCCAGCAGCGCGTGCCGGCCGGCCAGGTAGCCGTCCTCGTGCAGGGCCCGGTCGACCTCGAAGTGGTCACCCCAGCAGGCCAGCTCCAGCCCGTCGTACCCCCACGAGCTGGCCAGCCGGGCGACCTCCTCCAGCGGCAGGTCCGCCCACTGGCCGGTGAACAACGTGAACGAGTGCGGCATGACGGCAGAGCCTCCGTGGGGTCGGGTCAGGGGGACTGGATCTTGGTCCAGGCGCTGTCGTGGGCGGCGCTGGCGGCCACCGCGTCCAGCACCCGCTGGACCTGGAGGCCATCGGCGAACGAGGGCTCCGGGTCGTCGTCGGCGGCGATGTCGACCAGCAGGTCCCGGGCCTGGTGCACGAACGTGTGCTCCCAGCCCAGCACGTGCCCGGGCGGCCACCAGGCCTCCAGGTAGGGGTGGCCCGGCTCGGTGACCAGGATGCGCCGGAACCCGGCGGTGGCCTCGGACTCGGTGCGGTCGTAGAAGTTCAGCTCGTTCAGCCGCTCCAGGTCGAAGGACAGGCTGCCCAGCTCGCCGTTCAGCTCGATGGTGAGCGCGTTCTTGCGGCCGGCCGCGACCCGGGTGGCCTCGAACGCGGCCAGCGCCCCGGACGCGAGCCGCCCGCTGAACAGCGCGGCGTCGTCCACGGTGACCGGCCCGGTCTGGCCGGGGTCGCCCGCCACCGGCCGTTCGGGCACGAAGGTGTTCAGCACCCCGGACACCCCGGTCAGATGCTCACCGGACAGGTACTGGGCCAGGTCGACGGCGTGGGCGCCGATGTCGCCCAGGGCCCCGGAACCGGCCCGCTCCTGGTCCAGCCGCCAGGTCAGCGGGACCGAGACGTCGGCCAGCCAGTCCTGCAGGTAGGCGGCGCGGACGTGCCGCAGGCCGCCGATCCGGCCGTCGTTGATCAGCCGCCGGGCCAGCGCGATGGCCGGGACCCGGCGGTAGTTGAACCCGACCATGGCCCGCACGCCGTGCTGGGCGGCCCGGGCGGCCGCCGCGGCCATGGCCTCGGCTTCGGCCAGCGTGTTGCCCAGCGGCTTCTCGCACAGCACGTGCTTGCCCGCGTCCAGGGCGGCGATGGCGATCTCGGCGTGGGTGTCGCCGGGGGTGCAGATGTCGACCAGTTGCACGTCGTCCCGGTCGATCAGGGCCCGCCAGTCGGTCTCGACGTGGTGCCAGCCGTACCGGCGGGCGGCGAGCCGGGTGGCGGCCTCGTCCCGGCCGGCCAGCACGTTCATCCGGGGCCGGAGCGGGACGTCGAACGCCTGGCCCACGGTGGCCCAGGCCCGGGAGTGGGCCGCGCCCATGAAGGCGTAGCCCACCATCCCGATGCCCAGAACTGGTGTGTCCGGCTGGCTAGAGCGTGCGGGCATACGGATCCCATTCCTCGGGCAACGGCGGCGGGCTGACGAAACCCGAATCTATCGGCTCGAACGCCGCCCCCTCCAGGGAGGCCTGCACCGCCACCATCACCTCCAGCACGTGCTCGGCCAGCTCTCCGGACGCCCGCGGCGGCTCGCCCGCGCGCAGGCGGCGGGCCAGGTCGAGCACGCCCAGGCCGCGCCCGGCCGACGCGCCCGCCGACGGAATCGTCTCCCAGTGGCCGCGCTCATGATCCCGGCCGTGGATCTTGATGTCGCCGTCGAAGCGGTTCGGGTCCGGTACCGCCATCGTGCCCTCGGTGCCGGTGATCTCCACGAACCCCTGCCGGGACAGCGGCGAGTCGAAGCTGAACATCAGGGACGCGGCCCCGCCGCCCTCGTACTCGACCAGCGCGCCCACGTGGGTGGGCACGTCCACGCTGAACTCGGTGCCGGCTTTGGGCCCGGAGCCGATGACCCGGGTCGCGGCCGCCTGCCGGCCGACCGCGGCCACCCGCGACGCCGGGCCGAAGATCGTGGCCAGCGCGGAGAAGTAGTACGGGCCCAGGTCGAACAGCGGCCCGGCCCCCAGCTGGAACAGGAACTCCGGGCTGGGGTGCCAGCTCTCCGGGCCCGGGCTCTGCATCAGGGTCAGCGCGGTCTGGGGGGCGCCGATCGCCCCCTGGCCGATCAGCCGCCGCGCGGTCTGCAGGCCCGCACCCAGCACCGTGTCCGGGGCGCAGCCGACCCGGACCCCGGCCCGGGCCGCCTGGGCCAGCAGGGCCCGGCCCGTGGCCGGGCTGGTGGTGAGCGGCTTCTCGTTCCACACGTGCTTGCCCGCGGCCACCGCGTCGGCGGCCACGTCGGCGTGGGCCACCGGCAGGGTCAGGTTGACCACCAGCTCGACGCCCGGCTCGTCCAGGGCCTGGGCCAGGGTGCCGGACGCGCCGACCCCGTACTTGGCCGCCTGATCCTTGGCCCGGGCCAGGTCCAGGTCGGCGCAGAACAGCACGTTCAGGTCGGGGAACGAGGTCAGGTTGCGCAGGTACTCGTCGCTGATGGTGCCGCAGCCGACGACAGCGATCCCGAGCGGTCCGGAGCCGGCCACCGGTCAGCTCCCGTCCGTGCTGCCCGGCGCCGACGGCCCGAGCGGGTCACCGGAGCCGGGCGCGTCGGCCAGCCCGTGGTTGACCAGCCAGGTCAGGCTGTCGGCGACCGCCGTCATCATGTCGGTGGCGCAGGCGTCCAGCTCGACCACGTGCCACTCCACCGAACCGCTGGCGGCCAGGATCTCCGCGATCGGCATCTTCCCGCTGCCGACCGCGGTCATCGGGTCCTCCTTGGTCACCGGGCCGTCCTTGACGTGCAGGTAGCGGACGCGCGGGCCGAGGCGGCCGAGCAGCTCGGGGACCTGCTGGCCGCCGACCGCGGCCCAGTAGGTGTCGACCTCGAGGATGACCTCGGGGTCGAGCTGGTCGGCCAGCACCTCCAGCGCGGGGCGGCCGCCGATCAGGCTGGACAGCTCGAAGTCGTGGTTGTGGTAGCCGAGCCGCAGCCCGTGCTGGGCGGCCCGCTTGGCCGCGTCGTTCAGCTCGGCGGCCACCGCCGCCACGCTGTCGGCGTCGGCGTACCGCTCGGGCGGCAGGTAGGGCACGATGACCGTGGCCGCGCCCACGGTCCGCGCCCCGCGGAAGGCGGCTTCGGCGTCGTCCCCGAACGGCCGGGTGTGCACGCTGCAGACGCCCAGCCCGGCCGCGTCCAGCTCGGCCCGGAGCACGTCCGGGTCGGTGAGCACGTCGTACGGCTCCACGGTCCGGTACCCGAACCCGGCCAGCCGCCGCAGCACCCCGGCCCGGTCAGCCCCCAGTTCGTCCCGCACCGTGTACAGCTGGAGCGCCACCGGCCGGTTTCCGCCCGCTGCTGAGTTGCTCATGCCCACCGTCCCTGGTCAGGTCGTTTGCCATTAATTTTTCGAAAAAATGTCGGCCTCGGCTTTGCTCAAACTACGTCCGGTGATGTGATGGGTCAATGGCCTATCACGACGGCATTACCGGGATTTCGGCGGGGTTTGGGCGGCCCGCGCCGGCCCCGCCTGCGGGCGGTGATATGGCGGTTTCGGCCGGTCAGCTTTTCGAAAGGATTGCGTTATGCGCCGGGAGCCCGGGCGGAGCACCCTGACCGGGATCGCGAACCAGGCCGGGGTGTCGGTCTCGACCGTGTCCAAGGTGCTCAACGGCCGCACCGACGTGGCCCCGGCGACCCGGGACCGGATCGCCAAGCTGCTGCGCGGGCACGGGTACCAGGTCGTGGCCGGGATGCGGTTCGGCGTGGCCGACCTGCTCATCGGCAGCCTGCACGGCCCGTGGGCCGAGGAGCTGATCCGCGGCGCGGTCGACGCGGCCCGGGAGGCCGGGCACAGCGTCGTGGTCACCACGGTCAGCACCGGCGCCGAGTTCAGCGACTGGCTGGAGCGCGCGGCCCGGCGCGGCACCGACGGCGTGCTGAGCGTGCTGTACCTGCCCAGCGCGGCCGAGCGGGACCGGCTGGCGGCGGCGCACATCCCGCTGATCGTGGTCGACCCGCCCACCGAGCCCGGCAGCGACATCCGGTCGGTCGGCACCACCAACTGGCAGGGCGGCCTGACCGCCACCCGCCACCTGGCCGAGCTCGGGCACCACCGGATCGGCGCCATCGGCGGCCCCGAGCGGTTCTGGTCGGCCAACGCGCGGCTGGACGGCTACCGCACGGCGCTGATGCGGTCCGGCCTGCCGGTCGACGAGGACCTGGTCGTCCGGGGCGAGTTCGCGGTGCCGGCGGGCCGGGACCTGACCCATCGCCTGCTGGACCGGCCCGGCCCGCCGACCGCGATCGTGGCCGGCAACGACAACCAGGCCTTCGGCGTGCTCCAGGCCCTGAGTGAGCGGGGTCTGCGGGTGCCGGGCGACGTGAGCGTGGTCGGCTTCGACGACGCGGTGGCGGCCTGGACCACCCCGCCGCTGACCACCATCCGCCAGCCGCTGGCCGCGATGACCGCGGCCGCGTTCCGCATGCTGCGCATGGACGCGGACGGGGTCACGGCCCAGCCGCAGCACGTGGAGCTGGCCACCGCGCTGGTGGCCCGGGAGAGCACCGCTCCCCCGCCCCGGTAGGTAACGCGGTGCGGCTAGGGGTGGCGCGGGCCCGCTGGTAGTGGCGGCGGGCCTTCATCCGGTTGCCGCACACCGCCATCGAGCACCAGCGTGCGGTGTTGCCCTTGGTCCGGTCGAGCAGGAACAGGCGGCACGATTCGTTGGCACACGGGCGCAGCCGGCCGGGGCGGTGCTGGCTCAGGCCGGCCCAGGCCAGCACGGCCCGCACGGCCAGCAGGCGGTCCGGGTCCGCGGTCAGCGTCCAGGTGACGCGGCCCTGGCTCAGCGCGGGCCGGGACGACGCACCGTCCAGGAACGGGGCCAGGATGGCCGGTGGCCGCTGTCCGCGCACCACGGCCTGCAGCGCGTCCCGCGCCGCCACCACCTGCCGCTGCTCGGCCACGGAGCCGGCCCCGCCCTGACCCGCCAGCCAGGACCGGGCCGCGGCCGGGTCGGCCAGCTGATCGGTGGGGACCCCGTCCACCCGCGGGGTGGTGTTGAGCAGGGCCAGCAGGAAGTCCTCGCTGGCCGTCTCGTCTGCCACCGCCGCCCCCTAACCACTCATCGGTGGTTGACAGGTTACAACGAGGCGGCCGCCGGCAGGATGGCCGAGCGGTGTCCTAGCGCTTGGCGGGCAGCGTGCTGGCGTAGGCGGTGCTGCGCTCGACCCAGGGCACCAGGCCCTCGTCGGCGTCCACATCGGCCGCGCCCACCCGCAGCCAGCCGGTCATCTCGCGGCCACCCATCACCGCCACCGTGGCCCTGGTCGTCCGGACCAGCTCCCCGGCCTGGTCCGGGTCGACCCGGACCAGGATGCCGCCTTCCCGGCTGGCCGTGATGGTCATGTTGCCGCCGATGAAGAAGGCCAGGCCGCCGAACATCTTCTTCTCGCTCAGCACCGCCAGCAGCGCCGGGTCGGCGCCGATCACCAGCCGGATCCGGTCCGCCAGCTCCTGGTCGTAAGCCATGCCAGGAGCCTAGCCAAGGCCGCCGACACTCCCGGCCAGCCCGCCGCCGTCGGCGATATCTTGATGTCAAGGTACTTTCGCAGCGAAGGGGCGGCACGATGGCCGACGCGACGACCAGGTTCTCCAGCTACGCCGGCGCCTACGACCGGGTCCGGCCGCACCCGCCGGCGGTGCTGGCCGAGGTGATCAGCCAGTGGGCCGCCGTCACCCGGCCCGCCGTCGTCGACGTCGGCACCGGCAGCGGGCTGTCGCTGCCGGTGTGGTCGGGCCGGGCCCGGCAGGTCACCGGGGTCGAGCCCTCGGGCCCGATGCGGGCCATCGCCCAGCAGCGGGCCGCGAGCCTGCCCGACCGGGAGAACTTCTCGGTGGTCGACGGGCGGGCCGAGGACACGGGCCTGCCCGCGGAGTCGGCCGACATCGTCACGGCCAGCCAGGCCATGCACTGGTTCGACCCGGACCGGGCCCTGCCCGAGTTCGCCCGGCTGCTGCGGCCGGGCGGGGTGCTGGCCGCCTACGACTGCGACTGGCCGCCGTGCGTGGACTGGGAGGTGGACCAGGCCTACCGGGCCTGCGAGCGGCGGCAACTGGCGCTGGAGGCCGACCGCGACGTCCGGCCGCCGTACGCGGCCAAGGAGCAGCACGCCGACCGGATGCGGGCCAGCGGCCACTTCCGGTACGTGACCGAGATCGCGGTGCACAGCCGGGAAGAGGGTGACGCCGAGCGCTTCGTGGCCCTGATGCTCAGCCAGGGCGGCACGGTGGCCCTGCTGGAGCAGGGCCTGACCGAGGACGAACTGGGCCTGACCCGGCTGCGCGAGGTCGCGCAGCGCCGCATCCGGGGTTCGGCCCCGTTCTGGTGGACCTATCGGGTCCGGCTGGCCGCCCGCTGACCAGCCCTAAGGCGTCTCAGATCCGTTCGCAAGGGCAATAGTTGTGTACTAACAACCTTTTCCGGCTATGCTTGGGAGACGTGCGGAAATCTGGACATGGTCACAGCGGGCAGGGGCAGATCACGGACGCGAACAACGGCAACGGCAACGGGTCAGCCGGCGGAACCGCCGCCGAGGGCACCCGGGACCGGGACAGCGGCGGACGGCTGAAGAGCGGCAGCTACAAGTGGATCGCCCTGTCGAACACCACGCTCAGCATGACCATGGCCACGATCGACGCCTCGATCGTGATCATCGCGATGCCGGCCATCTTCCGCGGCATCCACCTCAACCCCCTGTCCCCCGGCAACATCAGCTACCTGCTGTGGATGATCATCGGCTACCTGCTGGTCCAGTCGGTGCTGGTGGTGACCCTGGGCCGGCTGGGTGACATGTTCGGCCGGGTCAAGATCTACAACCTGGGTTTCGTGGTCTTCACCCTGGCCTCGATCGCGCTCTCGCTGGATCCCCTGCTGGGCGGGGGCGGCGCGCTCTGGCTGATCGGCTGGCGGGTGGTGCAGGCGTTCGGTGGCGCCATGCTGATGGCCAACTCGGCCGCCATCTTGACCGACGCCTTCCCGGCCAACCAGCGCGGCATGGCCCTGGGCATCAACCAGATCGCCGGTATCTCCGGCCAGTTCGTCGGACTGCTGCTGGGCGGGGTCCTGGCCGCCGTGGACTGGCGCCTGGTGTTCTGGGTCAACGTCCCGATCGGCGTGTTCGGCACGGTGTGGGCTTACCTGTCCCTGCACGAGATCGCCACCACCCGCAAGGCCAGGATCGACTGGTGGGGCAACATCACGTTCGCGGTCGGCGCGAGCCTGCTGCTGGTGGCCATCACCTACGGCATCCAGCCCTACGGGACCAGCGCGACCGGCTGGGGCAATCCCTGGGTGCTGAGCGGCCTGATCGCCGGGCTGGCTCTGCTGGTGGTGTTCTGCTACATCGAGACCAAGATTCCGCATCCGATGTTCCAGATGCGGCTGTTCAAGATCCGGGCCTTCGCGTTCGGCAACCTGGCCTCGCTGCTGGGCGCGATCGCCCGCGGCGGCCTGCAGTTCATGCTGGTCATCTGGCTGGCCGGGATCTGGCTGCCGCTGCACGGCTACAACTACGTGGACACCCCGCTGTGGGCCGGCATCTACATGCTGCCGCTGACCGCGGGCTTCCTGATCGCCGGGCCGATCTCCGGCTGGCTGTCCGACCGGTACGGCCAGCGGCTGTTCGCCACCCTGGGCCTGCTGGTGGCCACGTGCGCGTTCATCGGCCTGATGCTGCTGCCGATCGTGTTCCCGTACTGGGCGTTCGGCACGCTGATCTTCTTCAACGGCGTGGGCTCCGGGCTGTTCGCCTCGCCGAACACCTCGGCCATCATGAGCGCGGTGCCCGCCAACCAGCGGGGCTCGGCGTCGGGCATGCGGTCCACGTTCCAGAACTCCGGCATGTCGCTGTCCATCGGCATCTTCTTCTCGCTGATGGTGGCGGGGCTGGCCGCGACGCTGCCCAAGACGCTGACCGCGGGCCTGACCGGCCAGGGGGTGCCGCTGGACGTGGCGTCCAAGGTGGCCCACCTGCCCCCGGTGAGCACGATGTTCGCGGCCCTGCTGGGCTACAACCCGATCCACAACCTGCTCGCGCCGACCGGGGTCCTCGGCAAGCTGAGCCCGCACCAGATCAGCGTGCTGACCGGCAAGTCGTTCTTCCCGAACGTCATCTCGGCGCCGTTCCATCACGGCCTGGTCATCGTGTTCACCGCGGCCGCGATCATGTCGTTCGTCGGCGCCCTGGTCTCGCTGATGCGCGGCAAGCAGTTCTACTACGAGGAGCCCGGCTGCCGCCCCGGCCCCGGTGAGCACGGGCGTGAACGGGCACGCCGGCTCGCAGCCTTCGATCATCAACGGGAACGGCAACCACGCCAACGGCCACCCGGTCAACGGCAACGGCGTGGGCGGGCACGCCGCCAGCGGAGACGGTGACAACGCCAGCGCCGGCCGGGCGGCCAGAGACGGGGCGGCCCGGCCCGCGCCCGGCGGCCGCGGATAGCTTAGGCTGACGTCATGCCGCGCTATGAGTTCCGCTGCCGCGCCTGCGGCGACACGTTCGAGCTGACCCGCCCGATGAGCGAGTCCTCGGCCCCGGCCGCCTGCCCGGCCGGGCACGACGACACGGTCAAGCTGCTGTCCACGGTGGCGGTCGGCGGCCTCGGGTCCGGCCCGGGCGCGGCCCCGATGGGTGGCGGTGGCTGCTGCGGCGGGGCCTGCGGCTGCGGCGGCTGAGCCTCAATCCCGCTGGCTATCCCGCTGGCTCAGTCCTGCTGGCTCAATCCTGCTTGCGGGCGATGGCCTCGGCCAGCTCGGTCTTGGACATCTTTGACCGGCCCGGGACGCCGAGCTTGGCCGCCCGGTCGTACAGCTCCTGCTTGGTGTGGCCCTCGTAGTCCACGCCGCCGAACGTCTTACCCCGGCCCTCGCGGGCGCGCGGGTTCTTTGACCGCGGGTCGGACGGGCCCTTGTGGTCCTTGTACTGCCAGCGGTCGCCGACCTTCTCGAACATGTGCTTGACCGCGGCCCAGGCGACCCGGTTGGCGCGCTCCTCGTCCCCATACTGGTCCAGCGCGCTGTCGTGGGCCTGCGCAAACGTGTCCTGGGCCTTTTTGGGTGAGCGGCGCAGCGTGCCGGGCAGTTCGTCCGGCTTGGGCTCGCCACTGCGGGTGGTCTTCGGCATGATCGGTAACTTCCCGCCCCAGCCGCGCTAAACAAGCACGCCGGACCGCGAAACGCTCATGAAATACTTTGATCGTTTCGCGTAATACGCCTGGAATATCCGCAGGTTAGGGTGTTGATGTGGCGGACATCTTCGACGGGTACCAGCCCGCGGAGGCCTGGGACGAGATGTTCTCGGGGCCCGGGGAGCCGCGTGCGTCCTACGCCGGGCTGATCAGCGCGCTGCAGCCCATGGACCCGGCCGAGCTGCGGTTCCGGGCCGATCAGCTGGCCCGGGTGTTCACCGACCGCGGCGTCACCTTCGACCTGGGCGGGGAGGAACGGCCGTTCCCGCTCGACCTGGTGCCGCGGGTCATCGACGCCATCGAATGGGACCTGATCGTCCGGGGCGTCCGCCAGCGGGTGCGGGCCCTGGAGGCGTTCCTGGCCGACGTGTACGGCGACCGGCAGGTGTTCGCCGACGGGGTCATGCCGTGGCGGCTGCTGATGACCTCGTCCGGGTTCCACCGGGAGGTGGCCGGGCTGGTGCCGCCGAACGGCGTCCGGGTCCAGGTGGCGGGCATCGACCTGATCCGCGACGAGTACGGCCAGCTGAGGGTGCTGGAGGACAACGTCCGCATCCCGTCCGGGGTCAGCTACGTGATCGAGAACCGGCTGGCCATGACCCGTACCTTCCCCGGCCTGTTCGCCGAGCAGCGGGTGCAGGCGGTGGACGAGTACCCGGCCCGGCTGCTGGCCGCGCTGCGGGCCGCCGCCCCGGTCGGGGCCCAGGACCCGGTGATCGTGGTGCTCACCCCGGGGGTGAACAACGCCGCCTACTTCGAGCACGCGCTGCTGGCCCGGCTGATGGGAGCCGAACTGGTCGAGGGGCGCGACCTGTTCTGCACCGGCAACCGGGTCTACGTCCGCACCACCCACGGCCAGCGGCGGGTCGACGTGATCTACCGCCGGGTCGACGACGACTTCCTGGACCCGGTGCTGTTCCGGCCGGACTCGGTCATCGGCTGCGCCGGGCTGATCAACGCGGCCCGGGCCGGCAACGTGACCATCGCCAACGGGGTCGGCAACGGGGTGGCCGACGACAAGCTCGTCTACACCTACGTGCCCGACCTGATCCGCTACTACCTGAACGAGGAGCCGGTGCTGCCCAACGTCCAGTCCTACCGGCTGGACGATCCGGACGTGCGGACCTGGGTGGGGGGAACGCCGCGCTGACGGACGGATAGTGGAGGAGCGAGAGAACGCGAGGGGGAGGCATCCAGACAGCGTGACATAATGCTGCAAGTGGCCTACGACCGAAGAACCCGAGCGCGATCGCGGGCGCGATCCTGGCCGCCCGGGCCGGGGTGCGCAGCGTCCGCGACGTGGTCTCGAGCGAGATGTGGGAGTGCCTGAACGTCACCAGCCTGGGGCTGACCGCGCAGCGGCGGTCGGCGGACCGGCTCGGGCCGCACGTGTACTTCCGGTTCGTCCGCGAGCGGGCCGCGCTGTTCTTCGGCCTGTCCGAATCCACGATGAGCCACGACGACGCCTGGCGGTTCCTGATCCTGGGCCGCAGCCTGGAGCGGGTGGACATGACCGCCCGGCTGCTGCTGGCCCGGATGAGCGGCACCCGGCACCAGCTGGGCTGGCTGACCGTGCTGCACGCCTGCGGGGCGCACGAGTCGTTCATCCGCACCCACGGCTGGGCCAGCGAGCCGTCCAGTGTCGGCGAGTTCCTGATGCTGGACCGGCTGTTCCCGCGATCGGTGCTGCACGCGCTGACCGACGCCGAGGAGGCCCTGCTGGCCCTGGATCCAGGCGACGCCGACCGGTCCGGCACCGGGGACCCGGCCCGGCGGCCGATCGGGCGGCTCCGGACCCAGCTGGAGTACGCCGACCCGGCCCAGATCGAGACCGACCTGCCCGCCCTGGTGGCCTCGCTGCAGGCCGCCTGCCGGCAGGCCAACGAGGCCATCGCCAAACGCTACTTCGCCTACTCGGCCCCGGTGGCCTGGGCCCAGGAGGGCTGACGTGAGCTGGCGAGTGGGCATCGTGCACACCACGAAGGTCACCTACCGCGGGGCGGCCCGGGCCTCCTACAACGAGTGCCGGATGACCCCGCCCACCCTGGACCGGCAGACCGCGCTGTCCACCTCGGTCCGGACCGGTTCCAACGTGCCGATCTGGTCCTACCGCGACTACTGGGGCACCACGGTCAGCTCGTTCGACATTCAGGAGCCGCACGAGGAACTGCTGGTCCAGGCGAGCGCGACCGTGCAGACCAGCCCGGCGCCGGCCTCCCCGGCCCCGCTGCCCTGGCCCGAACTGCGCGCGGCGGCGGCCGGCAGCTACGTGCTGGAGTACCTGAGCGGGACCGGGCGCACGACCATGAACGCCGAGGTGGTGGCGGCGGTGGCCGGCCGGGTCGCGGGCGCCGACCCGGCCGAGGCGGCCAGCGAGATCGTGTCCTGGGTGCACGACCAGGTGTCCTACGTGCCCGCCTCGACCGGGGTGCAGACCACCGCCCAGGAAGCCTGGGACGCGGGCCAGGGCGTCTGCCAGGACATGGCCCACATCAGCGTGGCCCTGCTCCGGGCGGCGGGCCTGCCGGCCCGGTACGTCTCCGGCTACCTGCACCCCGACCCCCGGGCCGAGCCGGGCCGGGCCGTGGCCGGGCAGAGCCACGCCTGGGCCGAATACTGGACCGGCGACTGGGTGGCCTGCGACCCGACCAACCTGGCCCCGGTGGCCGAACGCCACGTGGTGCTGGGCCGGGGCCGGGACTACGCCGACGTGTCCCCGCTGCGCGGCATCTACAGCGGCGCCCCCAGCGTGGCCATGGAAGTGACGGTCGAGGTCACCCGGCTCGCTTAAGAGTTGGCGGTTTGCTGGCCGCTGAAGGAGTCCTCGTTCGGGTGCGGAATCCCGATGGCCAGCCCCAGGTGCTGCCACAGCCCGGAGGACGCGACGTCCCGGCGCGGCTTGCCCAGGCCCTTGACGATGCCGCAGCCGGAAGCCTCGGCGGTGACGGCCGCGAACTTCTTGCTGCCCTCGGTGAACGTGAACTGATAGGTGACCCCGTTGTC
Source organism: uncultured Actinomycetes bacterium (assembly GCA_963828445.1). GTDB lineage: Bacteria > Actinomycetota > Actinomycetes > Streptosporangiales > Streptosporangiaceae > Bog-532. The sequence continues at coordinate 161,214 of CAWHFP010000001.1, read as the reverse complement.
CATGGGGCAGGCGACCGACCCGGACGACTGGGGCAGCCCGCACAAGCTGGTGGCCACGGCCCGGACCTGACTCGGGCTGGTCACCATGTCGGTGGCCGGGAACACGAACTTCTCGTGGTTCTGCGGCAGGTGGTTCACCCGGTGCACGGTGAGCGCGGTCAGCTTCGGGACCGCCCCGCACACGCCGGAGCCGCTGGCCTGCAAGGTGGCGCCGCTCGATGGCGAGCCCGACGGTGTACCCGATCGGGACGGAGCCTGGCCCGACGTGCTGGGGGCCTGGGTGCTGCCGCAGGCCGCGACCGCGGCTGCGGTGGCCACCGCGGCCAGGCTGACCAGGGCGGCTTCTCGGTGGGTCGTGCGCTTTCGCGCCGCGATCATGGGTGGTCTCCATTTCCCGGCCATGGGTCCTGTCCGGTCCCCCCGGATGGCCGTATCCCAGATTGGACGCCGCTCGCGGGGGCTACGGTTCCACATCGGTGCGTCACATGAGACATCGGCCCGTCTCGCCTGGCGCAGCGCCCGCGGCCCGGATCCCGTTGCCTGGTAAATGAGACAACGGTGACACGGAGGCCTACACCATGACGATTCTGCTGACCGAACGCTGGCCGCAGACCACTGATCGCGCCCAGCTGGCCATGGCCGCGGGCCCCGGCGACCGGCCCCCGGACGGCCGGGCCCCGGAGGGCCGGGATGCCGTGGGCCGGGAGAGCGCGCAGGCGCTGCTGGCCGAGATGGCGGCCCTGATCCGCGACACCCGGCCCTCGCTGGTGGTCAGCGGGTCGGTGGCCGCCGCCGTGCTGCTCGGCCTGGCCACCGAGAGCGTGCTGCTGCCGCTGACCGGCCGGGGGCCGGGGGCGGTGGCCGCCATCGCCCTGTTCGCGGTGGTGGCCCTGTGCCTGCTGCGCACGCTGACGCTGATCGTGCTGGCCGGGCTGCCGCTCGCGCAGAGCCTGTCCCAGCAGCGAGTGGCTTCGGGAGCACCACTGGACCCGCGGGCGCCGTGGGCCAGCATCCCGGCCCCGGGCACCGATCCCCAGGCCTGGACCTGGGCCCGGGCTCACCTGCTGCTCAGCCAGGCCCGGTTCCGGGCCGACCGGATCCAGGCCGCGACCAGCTGGGCGCTGGTCACGGCGGCGGTCTTCCTGGCCTGGACGTCAGTGGTGCTGCTGGCCCGGTGACCACCAGGGCCACCGGGCAGGCTCTGGTGCGGATCCGCCCTCTCCGGGCGAATCGCCAGCAGCCGGGTGGGGTAGATCTGATCAGGGATGAACAACGAGCAACACAGGTTCTGGGAGCAGCTGGGCCCGCCTGACCAGGAGCGGCTGGTCGCCGCGGGCCGGATCGCGCAGTTCGGGGCGGGGACGACCATCTGCCGCCAGGGCGATCCCGCGACCCATCTGTACGTGGTGATCAGCGGCTTGATCAAGATAATGACCAATAGCCGGGACGGCCAGCAGTCAGTGCAGGCCCTGCGCGGCAGCGGCGACGTGGTGGGCGAACTGGCCGGCGAGCTGACCGGCCACCGCACCGCCTCCATGGTCGCGGTCACCGAGGTGCAGGCGGTGGTGGTGGGGCACGAGAAGTTCCTGGCCTTCCTGGACCGGCACCTCCCGGCCGCGCACGCCTACCGGCGGATGATCACCCGGCGGTTCAGCGACACCGCCGACAGCCTGTACGCGCAGTACACCACCAACGGCGCGCAGCGGCTGGCCCAGCTGCTGCTGGACCTGGCCGAGAAGTACGGCCAGCCGGCCGGCCCGGGACCGGCCCTGGTCCTGACCCTGCCGCTGTCCCAGGATGAACTGGCCAGCCTGGTCTCAACGTCCCGGGCCACCGTCACCCGGGCCCTGCACGACTGGCGCGGTCGCGGTTTAATACAGACCCGCACCCGCCGGATCACGATCACCGATCCAGCGAGCCTGCGCCGCCTGGGCGGCCGCGACCGCTGACATCTTCCGAGTCGCGATATAAAGCCGCAGGTCAAAGGCCGTAAAAGGGTTTAGTGAAAGGCCATTTGGGCGCGAGCGGCCTTTACCGGGCTAATGATGAACAACCGGTGCCAATGGCGTTTCACGATGGCGTTTTAACGGCGGTGTTCAGCGGGCCGCCAGGGCGCTCACGCTGACCGGGTTGCGGATCATTGCCGAGTCGTACATCAAGGTGGCCACCCGCTGGACCTGGCCGACATTCAGCGAGGCCGGGTAGGTGCCCAGGGTGACCTGGGCCGCGTCGGCCTGGCTCATGCCGGTGAGCTGCGGAAGCACGTCCTGCACCAGCCCTCGCTGGGCGGAGTCGGACTGGGCCTGCCCCAGCACCTGCTGGAACGCCCGCACCGCCCCCGAGTGCGATTGCGCGTAGGAGCCGAGGCTGAAGTACCCCGACAACGGGAGCCCGGAGGTCACCCCGGCGCTCGCGTCCACCACTTCCACCGCCCCGAGCTGTTCCTCGGCCTGCAGGATGTAGGGCTCGGTGGCCAGGATGGCCTTCACCTTGCCGGTGCGGAGCGAGCTGATCATGTCGTTGGCCGGCACCTGGGTCCAGGTCACGCTGCTCGGGCTGACCCCGTCGTTCTGCAGGACCTCCTCGGCGGCCAGGGTCTCGATGTCGTAGGGAATCGTGGCCGAGTACGGGATCACCTGGGCGGGCATCGTGGCCACGCCGCCCGGCTGCCCGGACAGCTGCTGCGGCGTGGTGATGCCCGAATTGGGCAGGGTGAGGATCGCTATCGAATCCGCGGCCGCGTCCTCCCCGTCGGCGATGAGCTTCAGCGGGGTCCGCCCGGTGGCCTGCGCGTAGAAGAAGCTGGTGTAGTCACCCGCCGCGATCTGGGCCTGGCCGCTGGTCAGGCCCTGGAGCTCGGCGCTGAGGGACGGGTAGTTCTTGATGGTGACGTCCAGGCCCTGCTGGCGGAACAGGCCCTCCTGAGCGGCCACCCGGAGCGGGGCGTTGTCGATTCCGGGGACGACCGCCACCGTGAGCGGGCCGGCGGCCCCCGACGTACCAGAGCCCGAGGCCTGGCAGGCAGACGCCAGGGCCAGCACGGGCAGAACGGCCAGCACGATGCGCAAGGCTGAGTTGCGGACACCGGCGCGGGCTAGCCGCATAGGGCCTCCATGGTGCAGCGTCCAGGGGTTATCGGGCCCAACCGTAGCGCCCGCTCCCACTCCGGTGCGCCCGGATTGACCAGTCTCGGCATTGCAAAACGTTATCTTTCGGCATTTACGCACTGGTATAGGAGCGGTGGTCACACAATGGCGTTTCGGCTCCCCCGGCCCCGGCGGCAACCGGCCCGGGCCAGCCCCGGCGCGGATGGTGCCTTTTGCGGATCTGGCTGCCCCAATAGTTACGATTTCCGATCCTTTGCCATGTCTTAGCACGTTAGGGTGGGACTCCGGCCCGATCGATGCGCCGTGCGCGCAGAATTGCCCTGGCGAGAAGGAGCAACCCGTGTCGGTTTCACTGCGGTGCCCGTATGCCGCTAGACACCTGCCCGTCTCATGATGAGGGGCGCCGGCGAAGCGCCGCCAAGGACCAGGAAGGCTCGCGGTAGCCATCGCGCGGCGGTCAGCCGGACGCGCGAGGACGGTATGCCCGTAACTGCCGGCGGCATCGGCGTTCAGGACAGGTCGGCGCCTAGTGCGCTGCTACCGAAACAGCCCGGGCATCAGCCGCCGGAGGGCGGCCCCGCGCGGCGCCTGGCGCCCTACCGCACGCTGAAGAACTGGCGGGTGCGGTCGCGCCTGATCCTGCTGGTGATCATCCCGACCATCACCGCGGTGGTGGGCGGTGCGGTCTTCATCGCCTCGTCCCTGCAAAGGGCCGTCGTCGACCAGCGCGTGGTGGCCATGGCGGGCCTGAGCAACCAGGTCACCGGCCTGGTCCAGGCCCTGCAGACCGAGCGGCAGGACACGGTCCGGTTCATCATGCTGGGCAGTGGGGACGGGGGCCGCGGCGCCACGGCCAAGTCGGCGGTCACGCCGACGCAGGAGCTCCGGCTGCTCGGTCAGGACTACGCGACCACCGACCGCTGGGCCGGCCAGGTCAAGACGCTGGCGGGCGGGATCGGCAGCTCGTACCCGGTGCTGGCCCAGCAGGACTCGAAGTCGGCGCTGACCGTGATCGGCAACCTGCCGTCCATCCGCGCCACCGCGACCGGCACCCAGCTTCCGCCGCTGATCGTGATCAAGGAGTACGCCACCGCCATCAGCGACCTGCTGGCGGTGGAGAGCCAGATCGCGGTGGGCAGCAGCGACTCCAGCCTGGCCGGTGAGGTCCGTGTGCTCGGCCTGGTCTCCAGCATGAAGGAGGAGGCGTCGCAGCAGCAGGCCCTGCTCACCTCGGCCCTGCGGCCCGACCTGGTCAGCCTGGGGCAGTTCGGGCCGGCCCAGCAGGCAGCGCTGACCGACGCGCAAGCCCAGCAGCAGGGCAATCTGAGCGAGTTCGGCACGGCGGCCACGGCCAGGCAGCAGCAGCTCCTCGACGGCGTGCTGTCCAGCCCGAGCATCGTGCAGGCCCAGGCCCAGGAGCAGCAGGCCATCTCGCTGGCCTCGAGCAACTCCCCCATCGCCACTGACCCCACCGTGTCCGACGCCAGTTCCGCGCTGGGGTACGTGGTCACCGGCATGCGCTCGGCGGAGCAGCAGTTCGCGGGCTCGGTGCTGTCCCGCGGCCAGTCACTGCACAACGGCGCGATCGCCCTGGCCATCATCTACGGCCTGGCCGTCGCCCTGCTGCTCGGGATCGCGCTGATCGCCACGCTCATCATCGGCCGGTCGATGGTGCGGCCGCTGCGCAGGCTGCGGAACGGGGCCCTCGAGGTGGCCGAAGACCGGCTGCCGGAGGCGGTTCGCCGGATCAACGAGGCGGGCGGGGACGGCATCCCGGCCGACGTCGAGCCGATCGACGTCGACTCCTCGGACGAGATCGGTGAGGTCGCCCGGGCCTTTGACCAGGTGCACCAGGAAGCCGTACGGCTGGCCGGCAACGAGGCGGCGCTGCGCGGCAACGTGAGCGCCATGTTCATCAGCTTGTCCCGGCGCAGTGTGCCGCTGATCGACCGGCTGAGCCGGATGATCGACTCGCTGGAGCTGACCGAGGACGACCCCGACCGGCTGTCCGATCTGTTCTCCATGGACCACCTGGTCACCCGCATGCGCCGCAACTCCGAGAACCTTCTGGTGCTGGCGGGCGAGGAGCCGGTGCGGAAGTGGAGTGAGCCGGTACCGCTCACGGACGTGGTGCGGGCGGCGGCGTCCGAGATCGAGCAGTACGGCCGGGTGCTGCTCGACATCCAGCCGGGCATCGTGGTCTCCGGCCATGCCGCCGCCGACGTGGTTCACCTGCTGGCCGAGATCATCGAGAACGCGACCACGTTCTCCCCCGATCAGACTCCGGTCCGGGTCTTCGGGCAGGAGGTGTCCAGCGGCGGCGTGATGCTGGAAGTCACCGACCGCGGAATCGGCATCTCGCCCGGCCGCCTGACCGACATCAACTGGCGGCTGGAGAACCCGCCGCTCATCGACGTGTCGGTGTCCCAGCACATGGGGCTGTTCGCGGTGTCCCGGCTGGCCGCGCGGTCCGGGGTGCGGATCCGGCTGCGGGCCGCGACTCCGCAGGGCCTGTCCGCGCTGGTGTGGCTGCCCGGCACGCTGGCGGGGCGGGAAACCGCCCGCGACGCGGAGGAGCGGTCGCGCCGGCTGGCCGAGGCACCGGCCTCGTCCTCCGCGCTGCGGCCCGGTGGCCGGCGGGCCCGGAGTGGCGCGGGACACGCGGCGGGCGGGAACCGCCGCGCGTCCAACTGGTTCCGGGCCCAGCGGCCGTCCGACCAGCGGGTCCCGGCCGGTGCGCCCGCCAGCGCCCCGGCGGCCCCGGCGGCCCCGGCGGCGGCCCCCGTCAGGGTCCCGGCCGCACCGGTCGGCGTTCCGGCCGCTGACACCGCCATGCCTGCCCCGGCCGCGCCCTCACCCGTCATGAGCGCCAGCGGCCTGCCCACCCGGCAGGCGCCCTCCCCCGGTCCCCGGCCAGCGGGCGGGCCGGTCCAGCCCCGGCCACCGGGCCGGCCCAGCCGCCGGCCGCCGCAGACCGCACGGCGTCGGGGCTGCCCCTGCGCCGGCCGGGGGCGAACCTGTTCCCGGGTTCGATCGACGGCGCCAAGCCCGGCGACCCCGCCCCGGACGAGGCCCAGGAGGCCGGGACCCCGGCCGGGACCCCGGGCGGGACCCCAGACAGCCCCGGGACGGGGGGACCGGCCCGGCCTCCGCGCCAGGGACCACCCCTGCGCCGGTCACCCGAATCAGTACGCAGTCGTCTCAGCGGCTTCCAGCTCGGCAGCCGTGAGGCCGAGGCCGGGATGCCAGGCGCGGGAGAGGAATCCACTCGATGAGCCAGCCGTACCGCCAGGACCTGAACTGGCTTGTCTCGGACTTCTGCACCAGGATCGAGGACATCGCGCACGCGATCGTGGTGTCCGCCGACGGGGTGCCGCTGGCCATCTCCGACGGCATCCCCGGCGACGCGCTGGAGAAGTTCGCCGCCATCGTCTCCGGCCTGACCAGCCTGGTCGAGGGGGCGGCGCGGATATTCGAGGGCGGGGCCCCGACGCAGGCGCTGGTGGAGATGGAAGACGGCCTGATGCTCATCAAGACGGTGAGCGACGGCTCCAGCCTCGCGGTCCTGGCCGCGCCGGAGTGTGACACCCGGCAGGTGTCGTACGAGATGACCCGGCTCGTCGGCGCGGTCGCCGAGGCCCTGACCCCCGCGGCCCGGGCCGAGTCGTTAATGCGAGCGGGCTATCGGAGCCTGGACGAGCTGCCCCGGGTAGCCGCGAGTGACCAGAGCCCCGAACTGGTAAACCCGGCCCTTCGCCGCCGGCGGCCGCGGCCCCGGTAGGCCCTGCTCCGCGGAGCAGGGCCTACCGGGGCCCGCCGTCAGACGAACCAGAAGTGCTCGAAGTCCCAGCCGGAAAGGGATTCACCGACCTTGGCGGTGTGGAATCCGGCAATCTTGTCGGTATAGGCGTCGAGCGTGTCCATGAACGTGGGAATGATGTACGCGCCCTGCTGGAAATCCATCTGCTGCATTTCGTGCAGGATTTCCTTGCGGGTCGACGCACTGGTCGTCGCATTGGCCTGCTGGTACAGATGGGCGTACTGGGCGTTGTCCGAGTGGGTCTCGTTAAAGGGCGACGATGCGCCGAGGAACGACTGCGCCACCTGGTTGAGGTACGGGGCGTAGCTGTAGTAGTCCTGGGAGAACGTCCAGTTCAGGTAGTTCGATCCGAAGAAGGTACCGGCGTCGATCTGCTTGATGTTGACGTTGACCCCGGCCGCCGCCGCCTGCTCCTTGAACACGGTGGCCAGCGCGACCGTGGCCGTCGCGATCGGCGAGGTGGTGAGGGTCACGGTCAGGTTCTCGTGGCCCGCCTGCTTGAGCAGCGCCTTGGCCTGCGGGATGTCCTGCTGCCGGCGCAGTGAGGCATTGAAGTCGGCGTCGTAGGGGGCGAAAACGTCGCTGGCCACGACCCCGAAACCGTCCAGGGCCGAGTCGATCATCTGCTGCCGCCCGACCAGGAGGCGGAAAGCCTGGCGGACCCGGGTGTCGTTGAACGGCGCCTGGTCGATGCGCATGGTGAACGGCTTGAACTGCCCGGTGTGGGAGGCGACCGCCTTGACGCCGGCGGTGTTGGCCAGCGCCGCCATCTGCGGCGGGTCCAGCTGGCCGGCCGCCTGAATGACGTTGGTGGTCAGGGCGTCCTGAACCGCGGTGTTGTCGCTGAAGTCGGTGATGGTCAGGGTGTCGACGTAAGGGAGCCCGGTCTTCCAGTAGTTCTTGTTGCGGACGAAGACGCTGCGCTGCCCGGGGGTGAAGCTCTGGTACGCGAACGGCCCGGTCCCGTCCGGGGTTTTCCCATTGAAGCCGGTCGGCACCACGTACAGGTAATACCAGCCGCCCGCCAGCTGGTCGACGAAGCTCCCGAACGGGGTTTTCATCGGGACCGTGAGGGTGAGCTTGTCGACCGCCTTGACGCCCTTGATGTCGACCGGGCCGAAGAACAATGTCCCGCTGTAGCTATTGGAGACAATCCGGTTCATCGTGTAAATCACATCGGCCGACGTGAGGCTCTTGCCGCTGTGGAAGGTGACGCCGGGACGGAGCTTGATGGTCCACTGGGTCAGGTTGGCGTTCGGGGTGATGGACTCGGCCAGCACGTACTCGACCTTGGCGTCGCTGTTGAGCTTGACCAGCGGCTGGTACAGCGCCTCGAAACGGCCGGTGTCCAGGTAGGTCAGCCCCTGGTGCGGGTCGAGCGTGTCCGAGGTCGAACCACCCGACAGGCCGACCTTGAGGTTGCCCCCGCGCTTCGGCTTGCCCGCGCTGGCCGGGGTACTGGTGCTCGTGGAGCCCTTGGAACCGGTCGAGCAACCGGCCAGCAGGCCGCCGGCGGTGGCGGCGACACCGGTCAGAGCGATCCCGCGCAGAAAATCACGGCGTCCGGGCATTCCCGTCAGCAAGGGCGTCGAACGCTCGTCCGAATGGCCCACGAGGTTACCTCCACATTTAAGGTCCAGAGCAAATTGGCTGGCCGGACGGCAGGAACCGGGCCAACCCTGTCATGGAGCCTAGAGCGCGGCGAACCAGCCTGTCCCGGGCATTGATCAGCGTTTCGGACACAATGCCGTTAAGCACCCGCCGGAACCCCCGCTATGACCGAAACGAGCCAAACGCGTTAGCATGCACCGTCGGCGCCAGCACCCGGACGCCGGCGCTAGCACCCAGCCGAAGGATCACACTGTGACTGCCCACCCGATCCTGCGCCTGGTCCGCCGGCGGCTGGCCTTCGGGGTGCTCACCCTGTTCCTGGTTTCTGTGGTGGTTTTCCTGGCCACCGAAGTGCTGCCCGGTAACGCCGCCTACGCGATCCTCGGGCGCAACGCCAACCCGGTGCGGCTGCGGGCCCTGGAGAACACGCTGCACCTGAACCGGGGCCTTGTCGACCAGTACTGGGTCTGGATATCGGGCCTGTTCCGCGGCGACCTGGGCAACTCCCTGGTCAACCGGCAATCGGTGTGGAGCCTGGTCGAGCCCCGGCTCATCAACTCAGGCGTCCTGGTCCTGGTGGCCGGGGTGGTCGGCTCGCTCCTGGGCGTGGCCCTGGGCGCCATCGCCGCGGTGCGCAAGGGCGGGTGGTTCGACCAGGTCACGTCGCTGGTCCTGCTGGCCGCGACGTCCCTGCCCGAGTTCGTGGTGGCCATCGGCCTCATCATCGTGTTCGCCACCGTTGTCTGGCACCTGCTGCCGGGCGTGTCCCTGCTGGCCCCGGGCACCTACGCCTGGAACGACCCGCAACTGCTCATCCTGCCCGCGGTCACGCTGGTGATCGTGATCGTGCCGTACACCATGCGCATGATGCGGGCGGCCATGGTCGAGGCGCTCGAGTCGGACTACGTGGAAATGGCCGAGCTGAAGGGTGTGCCCCGGTGGCGCATCGTGCTGGTGCACGCACTGCCCAACGCGGTCGCGCCCACGATCCAGGTCATCGGGCTCGGGTTCTTGTACCTGGCGGGCGGGATCGTCATCGTGGAGAACGTCTTCAACTATCCGGGTATCGGCCAGGGGCTGGTGGACGCGGTCAACGGGCGTGACGTCCCGGTGCTCCAGTTCATCGTGGTCATCCTGGCCGCCTTCTACGTCGTCATGAACATCGTCACCGATGTCGTCGCGCTGCTGGCCACGCCCCGGCGCAGGCTGGCCAGGTAGCCCCGGATGACCGAGAACCTGCTGGCCACCGCGCGCACGCCCCGCGGCGCGATCGGGCTGGTGATGGCGGCCATCGTCGTGCTGACCGCGATCATCGGCCCGCTGGTGGCGCCGTACCCGTCGGCCGCACCGCTCACCCTGGCCTTCGGCAAGCCCGGCGGCCAGTACCTGCTCGGCGGCGACTACCTCGGGCGCGACGTGCTGTCCCGGGTCCTGGACGGCGGCTGGGTGCTGCTGCTGATGGCCGTCTGCGCGACCGCGCTGGGGATGGTCGGCGGCGCTCTGCTGGGGATCTCCGCGGCCTACCTGCGCGGCATCAGCGACGGCTTCATCATGCGGGTGGTGGACGTGATCCTGTCCTTCCCGCAGGTGGTGTTCGCGCTGCTGCTGCTCAGCCTGCTCGGCCCCAAGCTCTGGCTGATCACGCTGACGGTGGGCGTCTCGCACGCCCCGCAGGTGGCCCGGGTCCTGCGCTCGGCCACGCTCGACATCTCAGAACGGGATTTCGTCAAGGCGGCCGAACTACAGGGCATGCGGCCGCTCAAGGTCATGCTCTCCGAGATCCTGCCCAACCTGGTCAGCCCGCTCACGGTGGAGGCCGGGCTCCGGCTGACCTACTCCGTCACCATCATCGCGGGGCTGACGTTCCTCGGGTTCGGGCAGCCGCCGCCCGCCGCCAGCTGGGGAACGATGATCTACGAGAACCGGACCGGCCTGTCGCTGAACCCGTGGGCGGTCATCGTGCCCGCCGCGCTGATCGCGCTGCTGACGATCGGGATCAACACCTTCACCGACGCGTTCGCGCGGGTGGCGATCGGGGTCGACCGCCGGCCCGAGGAGGCCGCACTGATCGACGACCTCGCCCCGGGGGTGTCCCAGTGAGCCAGCCAGCCACTGCCCGGCCCGGCCCCAGCACCGGCCCGGCTTCAGGTGATCGGCCTGGAGGTCCGGCTGGACTCGGCCGGCCGCCCCGGAGCCGACGTGGTGCGCGACGTCTCCTTCGCCGTCCCGGCCGGTGAGGTGCTGGGCCTGGTCGGCGAGTCGGGTTCGGGCAAGACCACGGTGGCGCTGGCCCTGCTCGGCCACGCGCGCCGGGGGCTGCGCATCACCGGCGGCCAGGTCCTGCTGGACGGGACCGACCTGCTGACCTTCAGCCGGCGTGACCTGCGGGCGGCCCGGGGGGCGCGGGTCAGCTACGTGCCGCAGGACCCGTCCTCGGCCCTCAACCCCGCGCTGCGGGTGGGCACCCAGATCCGGGAGGTGCTGCGGGTCCACGCGGCCGAGCCCAGCGTGGCCGAGGCGGGCGATCCCGGTGACCGGGTGGCCGAGGTGATGCGCGAGGCCTACCTGGACCCCACCCCGGACATGCTGCGCCGGTACCCGCACCAGCTGTCCGGCGGCCAGCAGCAGCGGGTCGCGCTGGCCATGGCGTTCGCCTGCCGGCCGGCCCTGATCGTGCTGGACGAGCCGACCACCGGCCTCGACGTCACGACTCAGCGCCACATCCTCGACACCGTTCGCAGCCTGAGCCGGTCCTACGGGGTCGCCGCCGTCTACGTCAGCCACGACCTGGCTGTGGTCAGCGGCCTGGTGTCCGACGTCGCGGTCATGTACGCCGGGCGCGTGGTGGAGACCGGCCCCGCGGCCGCGCTGTTCGCCGATCCGGTCCACCCCTACACCCGCGGCCTGATCCGGGCCGTGCCGTCGCCGGAGCGGGCCGAGGTGCTGACCGGGATCGACGGCCAGCAGCCCCGGCCCGGCCGCCGCGGGACCGGCTGCTCGTTCGCCCCGCGCTGCCCGTACGCCGTCGCCGCCTGCACCACCACGCCGCCGGAGCCGGTGGCCGTGGCCGACGGCCGGACCGTGCGCTGCCTGCGGGCCCGGGAGCTCGAAGCCAGCAGCCCCGGGCCGCTGCCGGTGGCCATCGCCCCGCCCGACTCCACGGGCCCGCCTGCCTTGTCGGTCCGGGGCGTCGCGGCCAGCTACGGCAGCACGCAGGTGCTGGCCGGGGTCGGCTTCGAGGTGCCGGCCCGCGCCTGCGTCGCCGTCGTCGGCGAGTCGGGATCGGGCAAGACCACCCTGGCCCGCTGCGTGGCCGGGCTGCACCGGAGCTGGACCGGTGAGATCGCCTTCCAGGGCACTGCCCTGCCCCACGGTGCCCGCCAGCGCGACCAGGACCAGCTGCGGCGGGTCCAGTACATCTTCCAGAACCCCTACACCTCGCTGAACCCGCGCAAGACCATCGGCCAGATCATCGACCAGCAGCTCCGGCAGTTCGGTGACCTGTCCCGCCGCGACCGGCAGGCCCGGGTCGCCGAGGTCCTCCAGGACGTGTCGCTGAGCCCGGACCTGACGTCCTCCTACCCCGACCAGCTCTCGGGCGGGGAACGGCAGCGGGTCGCGATCGCCCGGGCCCTGGCCGTCCAGCCGGACCTGCTGATCTGCGACGAGGTGACCTCATCCCTGGACGTCTCGGTGCAGGCGATCATCATCGAGCTGCTGCGCCGGATCCAGGCCGAACGTCACCTGGCCATGATCTTCATTACCCACAACCTGGCCCTGGTCCGCAGCATCGCCCAGTCGGTGGTGGTCCTGCACGAGGGCACGGTGGCCGAGGCGGGCCTGGCCGGGCAGGTGCTGGAGCACCCGGCCACGCCCTACACCCAGCGCCTGGTCGAGGACGTGCCCAAGCTCAGCCGGTGAGGTGCTCGCGGAACCAGTCCAGGGCGGGCCCGCTGGAGGCGTCGAAGCCCTTGACGTAGGCGTCAAAGTGGCCGCCGGGCAGGATGACCAGCTTCTTGGGCTCACGGGCCTGCTCGTAGGCGCCGATGGCGAACGCGCTCGGGGTGAGCACGTCGTTGCGGGCGGGCAGGAGCAGCAGCGGAGTGGGGCTGATCTGCGCGATGTAGTCGCCCGGGTTGTATTCGCCCAGCATCTCCACCGTGCGCAAGGTGACCTCGTTCTTCCAGTTCGGGGCCCGGGTCTGGCCCGTCTCGGTGAACCACTGCCAGGAGTCGGGGGTGGGCAGCGCGGCCGGGTCCAGCGGGTTCTCGGCCACCACCGGGACCATGGCCGGCTCCTGGCCCTGATAGCGGGCCAGCCGGTCGGCGTCGAACTGCTCACGGAACCCGCCGATGAAGTCGGACCGGACCAGGGCCCGCACGTTGTCGTAGCCGCTGATCAGCGGGACCTGGGCCACCACGGCCTGGACCCGGCGGTCGATGGCCCCCACGACCAGGACGTGCCCGCCGGAGTAGCTGCTGCCCCAGATCCCGATCCGGCCCGCGTCGGTCTCGGGCAGCGTGGTCGCGTAGGTGATGGCGTGCCGGTAGTCACGGACCTGAGCCCAGGGGTCGATCTCCTGGCGGGGGGTGCCGTCGCTGTCCCCGAAGTTGCGGTTGTCGAAGACCAGGACGTTCAGCCCGCCCGCCGAGAACACCTCGGCGAACCGGTCCAGGTACATCTCCTTGACCGCGGAGAAGCCGTGGGCCATGACGATGGTGGGGGCGGTTCCGGTGCTGCCTTCGGCCGGGTAGAACCATCCGCGCAGGGTGACGCCCTCGGCGTCGAATTCGGCATCACGGCGGGTCATTACTGCTCCTTGGGGTCGCACGGGGCGGCCCGGAGCTGTCGGCGCAGCACTGGGCCGTTGTCACGACCGTCTCACCCGCCGCGGGCCCGGAGCAAGGCCCGGTCAGGCGCACAGCCAGGTCGCGCGGTCAGGGGCGGGCCGGCTCGTCCTCCGGGCCGAGCAGCTGGCCGAGGATGCGGTCCAGCGCGGCCAGGTCGGCGGCGGGCAGCGCCCGGACCGGGCCCGGCGGGGTGGCCAGGATCTGGTCGGCCCGCTGGGCCTGCTCCAGGCCGGATGGGGTGATGGAGACGAGCTTGGACCGCCGGTCGCCGGGGCGGACGGCCCGGACCACCAGGCCGCGGCGTTCGAGGTCGTCGACGACCACCGTGGTGTAGGGCGGGTCGGTGCCGAGCCCGGCCGCCAGCTCGCGCATGGTCAGTGAACCGCCCGCGATGCGGCGCAGGGCCTTGGCCCGGATGAAGCTCATGCCGAGCGCGTCCACCACGCATCTGCGGCGGTCGTAGCGATCCAGCACCAGGGTCCGCATGACCTGCCAGGCCCGCGCGGCCAGATCCTCGGTGAGCAGGTCCTCGGTGGCCGGACCCTCGGTGGGCAGCGCGCTGGGGACGGCCGGGGCCGGATCGGTCATGGCACGGTCACCGTGGACCTTTCGTCGGCGGGCGACAGCAGGCTGGCGGTGCGGGCCGCGGTGCGCCGGGCCCAGGCCCCGGTGGTGACCAGGGCCAGGATGAGCCCGATGGCTCCCAGCACGGCCACGATCCACCAGCCCGGGCGGCTGGCCGCCACGAACCCGGCCGCCATTCCTCCCCGCAGGTTAGCGCTCAGTACCGAACCCATCACCGCCACGCCGAGCGAGTTGCCGATCTGCCGGCTGGCCGACGCGACCCCGGCCGCCACCCCGGCCTGCTCGCGGGGCATGCCGGAGACCGCCGAGTTGGTGATGGCCGCGTTGACCAGGCCGAGCCCGGCCCCGAAGATCACGTAGGTCAGGAACAGGTACGGCAGGCTGGTCAGATCGGTCAGCCGGGTCATCAGCACACCCGCGGCGATGACCAGGAGGCCGGAGCCGACCATCGGGATCCGGGTCCCCCGGCTGGCCACGATCCGCCCCGACACGGTGGCGCAGATGGCCAGCGCCACCGCCATCGGCAGCAGGTACAGCCCGGCCACCAGCGGCCGGAAGGAGCGCACGTCCTGCAGGTACAGGGTGTTCAGGAACAGGAACCCGGCCAGCGCCGCCATCGACGTGATCGCGGTCGCGGTCGCGCCGGAGAACGGTGCGCTGCGGAAGAACCGCGGGTTGAGCAGCGGCTCGTCCCGGCGCGACTCGTACCACAGGAACCCGCCCAGGGTCACCGCGGTCACGGCGAACAGGCCGGTGATCAGGGCCGAACCCCAGCCCGCGCTGGGCCCCTCGATGATCGCGTAGGTCAGCGAGGCCAGCAGCACGATCAGCAGCACCTGCCCGACCGGGTCCGGCCGCCGGGCCCGCGGGGCCCGCGACTCGGGCACGAACAGCGCGCACAGCACGATGGCCGCGATCCCGACCGGGATGTTGACCCAGAAGATGCCGCGCCAGCCGACCGAGTCGACCAGGGCGCCGCCGGCCACCGGCCCCAGGGCCATGCTCAGCCCGAACACCGAGCCCCAGACCCCGATGGCCTGGGCCCGTTCCCGCCGGTCGGTGAACGTGTTGGTGATGATCGACATGGCCACCGGGTTGAGCATCGAGCCGCCCACGGCCTGCAGCATCCGGAACGCCACCAGCCAGCCCAGGCCCGGGGCCAGACTGCAGGCCAGCGAGCCGAGCGTGAACACGGTCAGCCCGGCCTGGAAGGTCCGGCGGCGGCCGATGCGGTCGGCGGTCGACCCGGCGAACATCAGCAGGCTGGCCAGCACCAGGGTGTAGGCGTCGATGGTCCACTGCAGGCCGGAGACGGACGAGTGCAGATCCTTGGCGATCGACGGCAGGGCGACGTTCACGATCGTGCTGTCCAGGCCGACGATGAACAGGCTCAGGCAGCAGATGGCCAGCACCAGCAGGCGGCGCCGACGGGTGAGATCCGGCAGGGTGGTTCACCTCACTGCAGATATTTGTGTTTCCAAAACTGTTGTAAAGCTACAACTGATAACGAAGGTGGGGTGGCGCGTGTTCCGGGCCAGCGGGGAGACGCCGGTCACCAGCCCCGGCGGCGGCTGGTCACTGCGGCCCCTGCCGTCACTCCCAGCTATCCGAATTTCGGACAAAATCGGACACTGCATGCTGTTTTCCTGCGAAGAGACTGTTCTTAGGTCTAGATTTGTCCCACCTGTCAGGGCCCTGGCTCCACGGCCTAGGAGCGCGCGGGGGCTGCAGGCTCTAGGTGCCGTGGGGGGGACGATGAGCCGGAGACTTCTCCAACTGGTGATGCCCGTCTTCCCTGACCGGCGCATGTTCCGGCTCCACGACTCGGCCGTCGACCCCAACGCTCCCGGCGCCCCGCTCCCCCCGGTCGGCTCGCTGATCAGCGTGAACCGTGAGCAACTGTGGATCGGCAGCCTGCAGGAACAGCTCGACGTCCGCGTGGTCATCGAGGAGTGGGACGGCGCGCCGCCGCCGTTCGGCGACACCTGGCAGGAAGAGGCCAAGTGCCGCCTCTACCTGCGCGGGTACCTCAGCATCGACGAAGGCGCGGTGGGCAAGGCCATTCATGGCCTGCGCCTGGCCAGCGGGGTGGGCGACTACGCGGTGCGGGTCTACGCCAGCAACCGCGAGGAAGCCGCCCGCCGCTACGCCGAGCTGTACGACGCCTACCGCAACCCCCTGGCCGACGAGTTCCAGCAGGCCAAGAAGCAGCTGGAAGGCCTCGAGCGGTACCTCATCCAGCTCTGGCGCGAGTACTTATCGCCGCCGCCCCGTAAGGCCGGCCAGTCAGCCCGCAGGCTGGGCCGGGCTGCGTCGCGCCCAGGGCTCGCGCGGATTCCCGCGCCGCGGCGGCCGGGGTTATCCCCGGTCGGTCATCAGCCCGACCCCTGACCGTGCTCGTCGGCGTAGGCGGCCGAAGCAGACGGGGCGCCCGCCGACGAGGTGGGGCTGGCCGACGAGGCCCGGCCCGACGGCTGGGTCGCGGCGGACGCCTGGGCGGTACCGCTCTTCGGGCCGCTGGTCGTGCCGCCATTGGTCTTGGTGCCGGTGCCCGGGGCCGCGCCGATCTTGGCCTGACCGGGCCCGGAACTGGTGGACGAGGTGGTCACCGGCTGATGGCCGGTGGTGCGCCCGCCGGACCGAAAGGGCAACAGCGCGTACACCATCAGAGACACCATGGCCACGATCACCACGGTGAACAGCGAGCCGATGACCCGAGCCCGGGTGGAGCGGAAGATGCTCGCGCGGCCCGGCGTTCGGAGCCGGGCCAGGTTCGAGGCCAGCCCGGGCTCCTCGGCGGCCAGATGCCGCTCGATTTCGGCGAGCATACGCTGCT
This sequence comes from uncultured Actinomycetes bacterium, assembly GCA_963828445.1. GTDB lineage: Bacteria > Actinomycetota > Actinomycetes > Streptosporangiales > Streptosporangiaceae > Bog-532. The sequence goes on along the minus strand of CAWHFP010000001.1, from coordinate 144,405 downwards.
CGTCCATGGACAGCGCCATCGCGCTACCTCCGCGTCGCCGCCGGTGGGGGATACGGCTATATTCTCCCCCACCGCAAGATCTTTATCCAATTGTTCCGGGTTTGCCGTGCGCTCGTTTCCGGGTCGCCCGCTACGGTCGCACCAGAGTATCGAACAAGTGATCGAGTTCGGTGGCGGGGTCGGCCGTCAGGCCGGTGTGCACCGGGCCCGGCTGCACGATCGTGCTGCGCGGCGCGGTCAGCCACCGGAACCGCTCCCCCAGCGGCCGCCCCGCCAGCGGGCCCTCGGTGCAGGCCTTGCCGAACGCGGTCAGCGCCGTCCGCACACTGTCCAGGTCGACGGTGGGGTCCAGCGCCCGCAGCCGGTCCTCATCGAGCTCGATCCGGGCGCACAGGTAGCGGTACTGCTGGGAGTACACGATGACCCCGGCGTTGATGGCCTCGCCCCGCTCGACCCGGGGCACCACCCGGATCAGCGCGTACTCGAACACCTCGGTGCCTGCCGGGGTCATAGCTGGATCAGCTCCGGCAGCAGCGGCACCCGGGCCAGCAGGTGCTCGACGTAGGCCGGGCCCGCCCGTTCCCCGAACCAGTCCGGCGGGACCAGCCCGGCCACCTCGGCCAGCAGCGCGGTCGTGACCCGCGGGGCCAGCTCCTGGTGGGCCGCGGCCAGGCCGGTGGCGCGGTCGCGCAGCACGTGTTCGCGGGCGTCGTAGGGCCGGTCCGGACGCGCCGTGGGCCAGTTGTGGTGGAAGTACAGAGCCGCCCCATGGTCGATGAGCCAGATGTCGCCGTGCCAGACCAGCAGGTTGGGGTTGCGCCAGGTGCGGTCGGGGTTGCTGACCAGCGCGTCGAACCACACCAGCTGGCTGGCGAACCCGGCGCCAGCGGTCCAGCCCAGCGGGTCGAACCCGGCCGACCCGGGCAGGAAGTCGACGCCGAGGTTCAGCCCGTTGCTGGCCTTGAGCAGGTCCTGGATCTCCGGGTCCGGCTCACTGCCCGGGATCCGCGGGTCCAGCTCGGCCAGCACCAGCTCCGGGACGCGCAACCCCAGCCGCCGGGCCAGCTCACCCGCGATGATCTCCGCCACCAGGGCCAGCGGCCCCTGGCCGGCCCCGCGGAACTTCATCACGTAGGTGCCGAGGTTGTCGGCCTCCACGATGGCCGGCAGCGAGCCCCCTTCGCGCAGCGGCGTCACGTACCGGGTGACCGTCACCTGCTCGAGCATGAGCAAGATTATGCCGCCTCAATTGTTCGAACATATCTTTGATGTGATCGAACAAAGGTTCTATGCTGGGCGTATGCGATGGGACCACATGCGCCTCGACGAGCCCGAGGGCGGGGACGGCGCGGCGGACGGCGGGGACGGGACCGGGGGCAATGCCCTGTTCCAGCGGGGCGCGGTGGCCCGGACCTTCGACACCCCGGGCTTCCGCGGCATGACCTTCTACGAGATCCACGCCAAGTCCATCGTCAACCGCGTCCCGGCCACCTCCCGCATGGCTTTCGACCTGGACCATCAATCCTTATCGTGGCTGTCAGCATGCGTGCCGATACTGCCTGTCACCAGATACGCCGATCCTAATGGCGGACGGCGCACCAAACCCCTGGCCGACGTCCGCGTCGGCGACAAGATCTACGGCACTGTCCGCAGCGGTTGGTACCGGCGGTACACGATCACGACCGTCCTCGCGCACTGGTCCACGGTCAAGCCTGCCTACCGGATCACGCTGGCCGACGGGACCCGCCTGATCGCCAGTGGCGACCACCGGTTCCTCACCGAGCGAGGCTGGAAGCATGTGACCGGCGCCGAGCAAGGCCCGCTGCAGCGGCCGTTCCTGACCGTCAACAACAAGCTGATGGGGACGGGCGGGTTCGCAGAGCCGCCTAAGGACACCGTCGACTACCGGCGTGGCTACCTCTGCGGCATGATTCGCGGCGACGGTCTCCTGCGCAGTTACCGGTACCCACGGGGGGAAGTTCACCGGTTCCGCCTCGCGCTGGTCGACGAGGAGGGACTGATCCGGTCCCGCTACTACCTCAGCACCTTTGGCATCGCGACGACGGAACGCGCCTTCGCCGAAGCTGAGGGACAGCGGAAGGCTCTGCGCGCGATTTTCGCAGACTCCGCTGGATCCGTGGAGGCGATCAGGCAGCTGATCGCCTGGCCGGAGGCGCCCACGCCGGACTGGGAGAAAGGCTTCCTGGCCGGGATCTTCGACGCCGAGGGCAGCTACAGCCAGGGGGTCTGGCGGATTTCCAATTGCGATCCACAGATCATCGACGCAACCACCCGGTCCCTGACCGCCTTGGGTTTTGACTACGCGCTGGAGCCGTCAGGCCAGCCGAACGGGCTGGTCACGGTACGGCTGCGCCGTGGGCTCAGGGAGGCACTCCGGTTCTTCCACACCACCGATCCCGCCATTACCAGGAAGCGCTCCATCGACGGGGTCGCGCTTAAGAGCGACGCCGAGCTCCAGGTAGCCGAGATCAAGCCGCTCGGCCTCGAGATGCCCATGTACGACATCACCACCGGGACGGGCGACTTCATCGCCAACGGGGTGGTCAGCCACAACTGCTTTGCCCGCAGCACTCACACCTACCTGGACCTGGACGCCGGGCATGACTTCGACTCCAAGGTGGTGGTCAAGGTCAACGCGCCCGAGTTGCTGCGCAAGACCCTGGCCTCCGCGCGCTGGCAGGGCGAGCACATCGCCATGGGCACCAACGTGGATCCGTACCAGCGGGCCGAGGGCAAGTACGAGCTGATGCGCGGGATCATCACCGCGCTGCGGGACCGGGCCAACCCGTTCTCGATCCTGACCAAGGGGACGCTGATCCTGCGCGATCTCGACCTGCTGACCGAGGCCGCGGCAGTGACCGACGTGGGGCTGAACTTCTCGGCGGGATTTGTCGACAAAGAGCTATGGCGGACGCTGGAGCCGGGCACGCCCAGCCCGGAGCGGCGGCTGGACGCCTGTGCCACGCTGACCAAGGCCGGGTTGCGCTGCGGCGTGCTGATGGGCCCGATCGTGCCGTTCCTGTCCGACTCCCCCGCCCAGCTGGAAGCGTCGGTCCGGCGCATCGCCGACAGCGGCGCGGCCCACGTGACCCCGATCATCTTGCACCTGCGGCCGGGCACCCGCGAGTGGTACCTGCAGTGGCTGAACGACCACCATCCCGAGCTGGTCCGCCGCTACCTGCGCTTCTACGGCCGCGGGGCCTACGCGCCCAAGGCCTACCAGGCCGAGATCACCGGCCAGGTCCGCGAGCTGGCCCGGCGCTTCGGGGTCGGCTCCACCACCCCCGCGGCCGGCCGCCGCATCGGCCCGCCGATCGACGAGGCGCCCACCCCGGCCCCGCGCCCCGAGCCGGAGCAGCTGCAGCTCAGCCTGCTGTAACCGGCCGGTGGTCTAGAGCCGCAGGGCTTCGGTCCAGCGGATCCGGGCCCGGATGGTTTCCAGCTGGCCGTCGGCGGCGATCGGGCGGCCCCGGGTAGCGCAGCCACCGCACACACTCGCGGTCATCGCGGAAGGGGGCGGCGTATTCCAGGGCGTACGCGAGGTCGAACCACGGTGACGCGGGCCGGGCATGGTCGAAGTCGATGAGGCCCACGACTTCGTCGCCGTGCCAGACACCGTTCCAGGGGCCGAAGTCGCCGTGGCAGACGATCTCACCCGGCCCGCAGGCCCCGGGTCCGCTCGACCACTGGCTGTCAGGCGGGGGGCGGTAGCCGGCCACGGCGTCGTGATACCGGCGCAGGAATTCCGCCCAGCGCCGCAGCCCGGCCTCGGGGACGATCTTGGCCCAGCCGAGCGGACCCGATTCACCCTCGATCCAGGTGAGCCGTTCCTGGCCCGGCTCCAGGCCGAGTGGGCGCGGAGCCGGGAACCCGGCCGCCCGCAGGTAGCGCAGCAGGTCGTGCACTGCCGGGGACCAGAACGCGGCCGGGCGGCGGACCACGCCCGCGGCGCGCTGGACCCGGCCAGTCACGGCCGGGCGGTTACGGCCAGCGGGAGCGCCTGGTGGCTAAGCGGCGGCCGGCTTCGGTCCATGGCGAGCGCATCAGGCCCATGGCGCCGATCTCGTAGCCGCGGGTGGCGCCGAGCGGGGGCGAGTACACGTGGACGCTGACCGCCGGGGCCAGCGAGACGTTGGCCAGGTGGTGCACCTGGCGCCGGCGCATGCGGCGGGCGGCACCCTCGGGGATGTGACGGACCTGGGTCATGACGCCGTTCAGGACCGAGATCCGCTCCTCCAGTTCACCGCGGGCCACCACCAGCACGCCGGAGGTGCCTGCGTGGTCGTGCCAGCCGGTCTCCTGGCCGGGCAGCCAGGACTCCAGCCAGATGTCGTGGTCGTCGGCGCTGTGCAGCCGCAGGTGCCAGCGGCTGGCCGGGTCCATGCGCACCAGGTCCTGCCAGCGATCGGACGACCCGGCGACAGCGCGGGCGATCAGCTTCATCCGCGACCCGCTGAGCGGGGTGACCACCTCGGCGGCTGGGTCAGGATTACGGCGCATCGGGATCCAGTCTTGAACGTGAACCTATGGCTGAAAGTCTACTAATTTAGTCGCTTAGGTAGAGATTCGATACTCAGCGTAGCTTGCGTCACCGTTGAGTCAACCCTCATTGTGTCTTGAGTCAACCCCCGGTGACCATTGAACTCGCCCATAGGACCATTAGTTCCCAGTTACCCCCGGCGGCACCAGTGCCTTAGGTCCTTCCCGTCGCCCGGGCCGGCCTCGGTGCCGCAACCGTTGTGCTGTGACCGCTCACGTAAACTCGACTGCCGTGACGAGCAATCGGACACCGCCAACGGGGATGATGTGATGCCCCGTGCCCCGCTGCCGGAAACCCAGCGGCCGGCCACGGAGCCCGGTGGCCTCACGGTTCGTACGGTGCCCATCGCCGATCCCGGCGATCTGCTGGCCGGCCTGCCGGAGGCACCACTGCTGTCCTGGGTGCGCCGCGGCCGCGGCCTGGTGGGCTGGGGTGAGGCCGCGCGGATCACGCTGTCCGCGGGCGAGGACCGTTTCACGGCCGGTGAGAAGCGCCTGCGGACCCTGTTCGAGAGCGTCGCCTGCGAGGACCAGGTCCGGGTACCGGGCACGGGACCGGTGGCGTTCGGCAGCTTCACCTTCGACCCGGCCTCGGACGGATCGGTGCTGATCGTGCCGCGGGTGATCGTGGGCCGCGACGGCGCCGGCACGGCCTGGCTGACCACGGTCAGCGACGGCCGCGAGCCGGCCGGCCGCCAGTCCTGGCCGGGCGCCGAGGGGCCGGACGGGGAACCGGTCCCGCCCGCGGGCATCCCGTCCGCGAGCACGCTGCGCTGGCACGACGGCAGCCTGACCGCGCCCGAGTGGGCCCACGCGGTCGAACTGGCGGTGCGCCGGATCACGGCCGGTTACCTGCGCAAGGTGGTGCTGGCCCGGGACGTGTTCGCCACCGCCGTCGCGCCGATCGACCCCCGGCCCGTGCTGCGGCGGCTGGCCGCCCGCTACCCGGACTGCTACACCTTCGCCGTGGCCGACCTGGTCGGGGCCACCCCGGAACTGCTCATCCGCAAGCAGGACCGCGAGGTGACCGCGCTGATCCTGGGCGGCACGCTGCCGCGCGGCGCCGAGCCCGATGCCGACCGGGCCCTCGGTGCGGCCCTGCTGGGCTCGGCCAAGAACACCGAAGAACACGCCTACGCGGTGGACTCCATCCGGGACGTGCTGGCCCCGCTGTGCGCCAGCCTGGACATCCCGGATCACCCGTCGCTGGTCAAGCTGGCCAACCTGCACCACCTGGGCACCCCGGTCCGGGGCACGCTGGCCCGGGAACGGTCGGTGCTGTCGCTGGCCGACGCCGTCCACCCGCCCGCGGCCGTGTGCGGCACCCCGGCCGAGACCGCGCTGGAGCTGATCCGCGAGCTGGAACATATGGAACGGGGCCGGTACGCGGGCCCGGTCGGCTGGGTCGACGCTCGCGGCAACGGGGAGTTCGGGATCGCGCTCCGGTGCGCCGAGCTGACCGGGTCCCGGGCCCGGCTGTTCGCGGGCTGCGGGATCGTGGCCGGCTCGGACCCGGTCGCCGAAGTGGCCGAGACCGAGGTCAAGTTCCTGCCCATGCGCCAGTCCCTCGAAGGCTGACTGTGTTATTGATCTCGCTCGCGACGGGCCGCTTAAGGCACCGTCTTCCCTCCTTGCTCGGCGCTCGTTCCTCCCTTCTCGCTCGTCAGTCCAGACGGCGCCGCGGCCCTGCTTCGCGAGATGGCAGCCGTTGCGGCCTCCCGTAGCCGCGCGCGCAGGGCCGCGCCGGCCTCGCGGCTGGTCCGCACCTCGACGATCCGCAGGCCCGTTCCGGCCAGCGCGCCGGGCAGGTCCCCGGCCTCGGTCAGCCGCCGGTACGGGAGCCCGGCCGCCGCGGCCAGCTCGGCCACGCCGGCGCCGTGCGGGGTACCGAACACGCGCTCGAACGAGTCCGGGTAGGCGGCCGGTTCCAGCGTGGAGAAGATCCCGCCGCCGTCGTTGTTGACCACGATCAGGGCCAGGTCGGGCCGGGTTTCGGCCGGGCCCAGGAACAGCCCGGGACTGTCGTGCAGCAGGGCCAGGTCGCCGATGAGGGCGTAACCGGGGCCACCGCCCGCCGCCTGGTGGGCCAGGGTCGCGCCGATGGCGGCCGAGGTGGTGCCGTCGATGCCGCTGGCGCCCCGGCTGGCCAGGACCCGGATCCCGGCCCGCGGGGTCAGGTGCTGGTCCAGGTCCCGGATCGGCATGCTGGAGGCCGCCCACAGCAAGGCTCCGTCCGGGAGCGCGGCGGCCAGGTCCCGGGCCAGCCGCGGTTCGCTCAGGGCCTGGTCCGCGTCCAGGATCCGGTCGGCCGCGGCCCGGGCCGACCGGTCCGCGTCCCGCCAGGCCTGGCGCCAGGCCGTGCCCGGGCTGTCCGGGGCTCCGGCCAGCTGGATGGCGGCGGCCACGTCGGTGGCGGTGCGGGCCGGGTCGTCCCAGCGCCCGGGCGCCGTCGTCACCACCACGTGGCGGCCGCCGTTGGCCGCCACCCCGCGCAGCAGCGCGCTCTGCGGGCGGGACAGGCCGGGCCGCCCGGCCGAGACCACCACGTCCGGCCGGTGCCCGGCCAGGAACTCCGGGGATCCGATCAGGTACTCGTAGGCCGGCAGCGCGTCCGGGCCGCGCCGGGCCCCGGACGACGGCTCGGCCAGCACCGGCCAGCCCGCCGCCGCGGCCAGGGCCAGCAGGGGGCCCGCGTCGCCGGGCCCGTCGCCGCACACCACGAGGCCCCGCTCGGTCCAGGGCAGCTCCAGGACCGGCCCGGCCACCCGTCCCGGCGCCGGGACGGGAAACCTGGTCCACGGGGCGCCGCCCGGGCGGCCGTCCAGCGGTTCGGGCCAGGCCGGGGCGGTCCCGTTCGGTTCCGCCCCGCTGTTATCTGGGGCCGAGATCCGGGACCAGCGGGTCGCGGAAGGCCAGGTTGAGGTGGACCGGGCCGGCCGCGGCTCCGGCCCGCCCCGAGGACTGTCCCCAGGCCCGGCCGGCCAGCGCCCGCCAGTAGCCCACCTGCCCGGCCCGTTCCTCGGGCACGCCCACCTCGCAGAACCAGCGCACGGCGTCCCCGTACAGCTTGATCTGGTCGATGGCCTGGTTGGCCCCGGTGCCGCGCAGCTCGGGCGGCCGGTCCGCGGTCAGCACCAGCAGCGGCACGCAGGACTCACTGGCCTCGATCACCGCCGGGTGGAAGCTGGCCGCCGCCGTCCCCGAGGTGCAGAGCACCGCGGCCGGCCGGCCGCTGGTCTTGGCCAGGCCCAGGGCCAGGTAGGCGGCCGACCGTTCGTCGATGCGCACGTGCAGCCGCAGCTCACCGCGTTCGGCCCGGCGGTGCAGCTCCATGGCCAGCGGCGCGCTGCGCGAGCCCGGGGCCAGCACCGCGTCGGTCAGGCCGCAGCGGATCAGCTCATCGGCCAGGGTGACGGCCAGGGCCGTCGACGGGTTCACGGCCGGGCCCTCATGGAGCCGGGACCTCGCCCAGGTATTCGGCGGCGGCCTTGGCCCGGTCCCGCCAGGGCCCGGGGTCCACTTCCCAGCGGGCGAGCTGGTCCGGGTCGACCGCGGGCCGGCGCACCGGCAGGGTCCCGTCCAGCGCGGCCAGCGGTTCGGCGGTCACGTCCCCGGTGAGCAGGCTCATCGTGCCCAGCCCGCAGGCGTAGGGCAGCTCCGGCAGGGCGGCGGCCAGGGCCACCCCGGCGGCCAGGCCCACCGAGCTGTCCACCGCGCTGGACACCACCACCGGCAGGCCGCACTCGGCCGCGATGCGCAGGGCGGGCCGGACGCCGCCCAGCGGCTGGACCTTCAGGACCACGATGTCGGCGGCCCCGGCCGCGCGGACCCGCAGCGGGTCTTCGGCCCGGCGGATCGACTCGTCGGCCGCCAGCGGCACCGCGACCCGACCCCGCACCGCGGCCATCTCCGCCAGCGTGGCGCAGGGCTGCTCGGCGTACTCCAGGCTGAACCGTTCCAGCTCGGTCAGCATGAGGACGGCGTGCTCAACGTCCCAGTGCCCGTTCACGTCGACCCGGACCCGGCCGCCGGGGCCCAGCGCGTCGCGGACCGCCTCGACCCGGGCGATGTCCTCGGCGTCGGGCTGGCCGGGCTCGGCCACCTTGACCTTGGCCGTCCGGCCGCCGGACGCGGCCACGATCTCGTAGGCCCGTTCCGGGCTCACGGCCGGGACGGTCACGTTCACCGGTATCTGGTCGCGCACGGGCGCGGGCCAGCCCACGGTGGCGGCCTCGATCGCGCTGGCCAGCCAGCGGGCCGCCTCGCGCGGGCCGTACTCGGCGAACGGGGAGAACTCGCCCCAGCCGGCCGGTCCCTGGATGAGCGCGCCCTCGCGGACCGTGATGCCGCGGAACTTGGTTGTCATGGGGATCGCGAACGCCCGCAGCGACCCCAGCAAGTCCTCGGCTGTCACGGGACCTAACCTTACGTGCGTGGTTGAACGTCCTTTGCACGCGGTTGTCCTGCCGTCCACCGAGGCGGGCGGCCGTCTGCTGGAACTTCTGGCCGGGGCCCTGGACGGCACCGGGCCGGCCATTCTGCCGCTGGACCCGGACCTGCCGCCGGAGCGGCTGGCGGCCATCCTGGACACGTTCGCGCCCGCGGCCGTGCACACCTCCGACGGGGTGATCCAGCGGCCCGGAGCCCAGCCGGCCGGCCCGGACACCGCGGTGGTGATCGCCACCTCCGGGTCCACCGGGCAGCCCAAGGGCGTGGAGCTGAGCGCGACCGCGCTGCGGCACTCGGCCCGGGCCACGCTGGACCGGGTCGGGGCCAGCCCGGGCCAGCGCTGGCTGCTGTGCCTGCCCGCCACCCACATCGCCGGCATTCAGGTCCTGGTCCGGTCGCTGGTCGCGGGCACCGACCCGGTGGTGGTGTCCCGGGCCGACGCCGATGTGCTGGCCGGGTCGGGCTGCGGGCACGTGTCGATCGTGCCCACCCAGCTGCGGCGGCTGCTGGACGCCGACCCGGACGCGGCCTGGGCCCGCGGGTTCACGTCGGTGCTGCTGGGCGGGGCGGCCGCGCCGGCCGCGCTGGTCGATGCGGCCCGCGCGGCCGGGGTGCCGGTGCTGACCACCTACGGGATGAGTGAGACCTGCGGCGGCTGTGTCTACGACGGCCGCCCGCTGGACGGGGTGACGATAGCCACCGATGACGGCCGGATCCGGATCACCGGCCCGGTCCTGTTCTCCGGCTACCGGGGGCGCCCGGACCTGACCGCGGCGGCCATGGACGGTGCGTGGTTCGTCACATCCGACCTCGGCGCGCTGGGCCCGGACGGACGGCTGACCGTGCGCGGGCGAGCCGACGACGTGATCATCACCGGGGGCGAGAAGGTGGTCGCCGGGGAGGTCGCGTCCCTGCTGGAGACCTGTCCCGGGGTCCGTGAGGCCGCCGTGGTGGGCCGCCCTGACCCCGAATGGGGCGAGCGGGTGACTGCGGTGATAGTTCCGGACAACCCCGCCCAACCACCGACCCTCGATCTGTTGTGTCGGCATGTGCGAGAGCGTCTGCCACGTTACGCTCTGCCAAGGGAACTTGTTCTGCGGGGCGCATTGCCGATGCTGCCCAGCGGGAAACCCGATCTAGAAACGCTCCGCCGGGAACAATCCCCGGCCGGGAACGTTAGTAGATAGTGCCCGGGCGCACGCCGCAGCGCAGCGCCGGGCCCCCTGGACGGAGGCGCCTCCTGGCGCCATGAACGGCACGCTTGTCGTGCCCGTGTCAAGAGGAGAAGGAGGGAGGTGTCGCATGCCGCGGACCGCAGTCGTCACACCGGTGGGGACGAGCCCCAAGGGGAACGGTGAGGCCAGCAAGCTGCACGTGGACGACCTGATCCAGCGAGGGCGCAGCCAGGGTCACCTGTCCCTCTCAGAGCTTCGGACCGCCTTCGAGCAGGCGGGCATTGCCCCGGCCGAGGGACGTTCCATCCTGCGCGAGCTCGCCGATGCGGGCGTTCGTATGGCCAACGAGCCGGCCAAGAGCAAGCGCACAGTCAAGGAGTCGGGGGCCAAGGCCAGCACGGCCAAGGTGACCCGGGCCAAGACGATCAAGAAGGGTGCCGACGAGGCACCACAGGGTAACGGGGCGACCGGGGCCGCCGAGACCGACAACGACGCCATCGAGGCTGAGGCCGAGGCGCTGTCGGACAAGTTCGCCGAGGCCGACCTGGATGACCAGGGCCCGGCCATGGGCGACTCGGTGCACACGTACCTGAAGTCGATCGGCCGCCGGAGCCTGCTCACCGCGGAGCAGGAGGTTGACCTGGCCAAGCGGATCGAGGCCGGCCTGTTCGCCGAGCACAAGCTGGACACCGAGCCGGACCTGCCCGAGGACTACCGCCGCGACCTGGAACTGGTGGCCGAGGACGGCCACCGGGCCAAGTCCCACATGCTGGAGGCCAACCTCCGGCTGGTGGTGTCGGTGGCCAAGAAGTACACCGACCGTGGCCTGTCCCTGCTGGACGTGGTGCAGGAGGGCAACCTCGGCCTGATCCGGGCCGTGGAGAAGTTCGACTACAGCAAGGGCTACAAGTTCTCCACCTACGCCATGTGGTGGATCCGCCAGGCCATCCAGCGTGGCTTCGCGGACTCGGCCCGGACCATCCGGCTGCCGGTCCACGTGCTGGAGATGCTGAGCAAGCTGAGCCGCGTCGAGCGGGACATGCACCAGCGTCTCGGCCGCGAGCCGACTCCGGAGGAGCTGGCCGTCGAACTGGACCGGACCCCGGACCAGATCGAGGAGCTGCTGCGGACCAGCCGCCAGCCGATCAGCCTGGACTCCACCATTGGTGAGGACGGCGAGACCAGCATCGGCGACCTGATCGAGGACGTCGACGCTCCCGAAGCGTCCGAGATGGTGGATCGCCAGCTCATGGCCGAGCAGCTGCGCAGCGCGCTGGACGCGCTGACCCCGCGCGAAGCCACGATCATGTCCATGCGGTTCGGCCTCTACGACGGCAACCCGCACACCCTGGACGAGATCGGCCGCGCCCTGGGCCTGACCCGGGAGCGCATCCGGCAGCTGGAGAAGCAGTCCCTGTCCAAGCTGCGCCACCCGAGCCGCGCCCAGCCGCTGCTCGACTTCGCCAGCTAGGCAGCAACGCCAAGATCCCCGTCGCCCCGTGGGGCGGCGGGGATTTTGCGTCCCACCCTAGTGGCCGCTCCCTGCTTCTTGCTGTTATCAATGATCTTGGGGGATGGGGGTGGGAGAGGCCATACTCGGCACCATGCCTGACTTCGCCTACGCCAGCCTGCTGCGCCCGGTCACGGCCGAAGATCTGCCGCTGCTGCGCCGCTTCCACACCGAGCCCGGCCTGGTCGGGCTCGACTGGGCCGGGTACCGGGACCCGGAGCAGATCACCCGCCGGTTTGCCGAAGACGGCTACCTCGGCGACGAGGGCGGGCGGCTGATGGTCGACGACGGGGCGACCAGGGCGGCAGCCGGGTTCGTGTCGTTCACGGCCCGGAAGTTCGTCAACGTCGGGCACTGGGAGATCGGCATCGCGCTGCTGCCCGAACGCCGCGGCCAGGGGCTGGGCTGGCGGGCCCAGGCCCTGCTGTGCGACTACCTGTTCCGGCACACCCCCGCCTTCCGTATCGAGGCGTCCACCCACGAGGAGAACCTGGCCGAGCAGCACTCGCTGGAGAAGGCCGGCTTCCACCTGGAGGGCGTGATCCGCGGGGCCGAATACCGCGACGGCGCCTACCGCAACGGCTACCTGTACAGCCGGCTGCGCACCGACCCGGCCCCGGACCTGCCCTAAGGCTGCGGCCGCTCGCGGACGAAGGCCAGGAAGCGGGCCGCGGCCGGGGACAGCGCCCGGTCGGACCGCCAGGTCAGGCCGACCACCCGCTCGGCCCGGGCGGTAGCCAGCGGCACGCCGACGGTCCCGGACAGGCGTGATCACCATGGCCGGGGTGCTGCTCACCTTGCTGAGGCCGTTGCCGCTGGTCGTGCTGGGGGTGGCCGTCATGACGGCGGGCTTCTTCGTGGTGCACGGGGTGGCCAGCGGCTGGGTCCCGGTCCGGGCCAGTGCGCGCGGGACCGGCGCGGCTCAGGCCGCGTCGCTGTACCTGTTCGCCTACTACCTGGGCTCGTCGGTGTTCGGCGGGCTGGCCGGCCGGACCTGGGCCGCCGGGGCCTGGCCCGCGGTGGCGGCGCTGGCCCTGGCCCTGCTGGCGGTGTGCGCGGGCCTGGCCTGCTGGCTACGGCGCGTCCCGGCGCTAGCATCGAACAGGTGAGCACCAGGACACAGCGGCGCCGGATTCAGCGCATCTCGGTCACCGGGGACGGCCCGGCCGGTTCCCGGGCGGACCTGCTGGCGGTTGAGGAGCCGCTGGAGATCCGGATCGGCGGCCAGGCCCTGACCGTGACCATGCGCACCCCGGGCGACGACCTCGACCTGGCGGCCGGGTTCCTGTTCACCGAGGGTCTGCTGTCCCCCGCGGTCGACCTGCGGCAGATCCGGATGTGCGACGAGAACGTGGCCGACGCCACGCTGGAAACTTCGGACCTCCCGGCGCCCGAGGCGCTGGCCCGGGCCACCGACACCAGGCGGGCGCAGCGGAACTTCCTGACCACCAGCGCCTGCGGGGTGTGCGGCAAGGAGAGCATCGACGCCATCCGGGTCCGGTCCCGCTACGACCTGGCCACCGACCAGATCCGGGTGTCATCGTCGGTGCTGGCGTCGCTGCCCGGGCGGCTGCGGGAGGCCCAGCGGGTGTTCGCCAGCACCGGCGGGCTGCACGCCGCCGGCCTGTTCACGGCGGACGGGACGCTGCTGGTGCTGCGCGAGGACGTGGGGCGGCACAACGCGGTGGACAAGGTGATCGGCTGGGCGCTGCGGGCGGGCCGGCTGCCGCTGACCGGGTGCGTGCTGCTGGTCAGCGGGCGGGCGTCGTTCGAGCTGGTGCAGAAGGCGGCGGTGGCCGGCATCCCGGTGCTGGCGGCGGTCTCGGCGCCCTCGTCGCTGGCCGCCGACCTGGCTGACGAGGCCGGGATGACCCTGGTCGGCTTCTTGCGCGGCCCGTCGATGAACGCCTACACCGGGGTGGAGCGGATCACCGCGGTCCCGGCCCCGGCCTGATGCGGGTGGGCATCTCCGGGACGCACGGGACCGGGAAGACGACGCTGGCCGAGGCGCTCGGCACCCGCCTGCCGGGCCACGTGGTCGCCGACGAGCCGTACTACCTGCTGGAAGAACAGGGGTACGAGTTCGGGTTCCCGCCCTCGCCCGAGGACTTCCGGGCCCTGCTGGCCTGCTCGCTGCGGAGCCTGACCGGGGGCCAGCCGGGCATGATCTTTGACCGGACGCCGCTGGATTACCTGGCCTACCTGGCCGCGACCGGCGCCGACCCCGCGGACCAGGCCGGCGCGGCCGCGCTCGGTGCGGCCTTCGCCCGCCTGGACCTGCTGGTCATCACGCCGGTCACCGCGGAGACCGAGCGGGTCCTGCCCGCCGCCGGCCAGCCCGCGCTCCGGGAGCGGATGAACGAAGCGCTGCTGCAGCTGGTCTACGACGACCCGTGGGAGGCCTGGGCGGACGTCCCGGTCCTGGAGCTGACCGGGCCGCTCGAGCACCGGCTCGACGCGGTCCTGGCCGCGCTGAGGTAGCGGATGCTGGTGACGTTGGCCAACGTCGCGGCCACGGCGGCGGAGAAGCGGGCCCGGCTGAGCCTGGGCCCGGGCGACGTGATCCCGGATTACGGCGGCCGCCACGAGACCTTCGAAGTCGTCGCCCTGGCCGCGCCGTCCTCGCTGCTGTACCGGTCCCGGCGCGGGCAGACCGAGGTGACCTGGTCCCTGACGCTGGAACCGGCCGCGGGCCCTCCGGGCCGGACCCGGGTGTTCCTCCGGCTGCGGATGAACCCGGTCCGGCACCGGCGGCTGGCCCGCACCGCGGGCGAGCTGCTCGACCTGCTGACCGTGGCGGGCCTGGCGGCGGGGCTGAAGGAGCGCCTGGCCGCGCCGGAGCCGCCGGTCAGCTGACCGCGGCCGGGGGCCACAGGGCGCGGACCGCGTCGGCGATGTCGCTGACCGCGTCCGGGCCCAGGATGGTGAGCTGCAGGATGGAGCCGGCCATGATCGCGACCAGGGTGCGGGCGATCGCGCCGGCGGCCACCCCGCCGGGCAGGTCACCCGCGCGCTGGTGGTCGGCGGCCAGCCGGGTGAAGTCGTCGAGCATCCCGGCCAGCAGGGCCCGGAGCTTGGCGGCCAGCTCCGGGTTACGCAGCGCCTCGGACCAGACCAGGACGGCCGTGCCGCCCACGCCGTCGGCCTCGTGCTTGGCCTGGATCAGGGCGAGCGCGTCGGCCACGACCTCGCCCACCGAGCGGCCGGGATCGGCCGTCGCGACCTGGTTGATCAGGGCCAGGACCTCGTGCATGTTGTCTTCGGCGATGGCCAGGATCACGTCGTCCTTGCTGGCGAAGTACCGGTAGACCGCCCCGGCCGACAGGCCGGACTCGGCGAACAGATCCTGCATGGACGTGGCGTGGAACCCGTCGCGCAGGAAGCAGCGCCGGGCCGCGCTCAGGATCTGATCGCGGCGGGCGTCCCGGTGCTGCTGGCTCACTCTGGGCATGCCTGCTGGCTCACTCTGGTCATGGCTTCTCTCTGGTCATGGCCCTCACTCTATAAAACGAACATTCGTCTTTGTTGAACGCCGGGATCTGGAATATTCTTGAAAAAGGAACGTTCGTTCTCTATAGCGGGCCGAGTGAACCCGCGTATCCCCGACGAGGAAGTCCGGAGGCGACTCCCGTGCGCAATCCGTTGGCCAGGCATCCCTGGTGGCGTCAGCTGGTCATCGTGGCGGTCGTGCTGCCGCTCATGATCGTCTTGGCCGTGCTGGCGTTCGCCTGGCCCAGCGCCCGGCTCGCCCCGCGCAGCCTGCCCGTGGGCATCGTGGGCACCAGCCCGGCCAGCCAGCAGGCGGTGGCCGCGCTGACCCGGGCCGAGCCGGGCGGCTTCAGCTTCTCGCTCTACGCCGATCAGGCCGCGGCCCGGACCGCGATCAAGGACCGCGAGGTCTACGGCGCGTTCCAGATCACCCCGGCGCGGGTCACCGTGCTGGAGGCCACCGCGGCCAGCCCGACCGTGGCCCAGCTGCTGACCAGCACCGGCCAGCAGCTGGACCGGCGGGCCGCGGCCGCGCACCGGGCCCGGCCCGTACCGGTCTCGGTCACCGACGTGGTGCCGATCTCCGCCCACGACCCGCGGGGCCTGGTCCTCAGCTCGGCGCTGCTGCCCCTGACCATCTGCAGCATCATCATGGCCGCGGCCGTCGCCCTGATGCTGCGCTTCCGCCCGGCCTGGCGGCAGATCCTGGCCTTGTTCGTGGTCTCGGCCACGGCGGGCCTGGGCGCCATCCTCATCACCCAGGGCTTCCTGGGCGCCCTGCCCCACGACAACGGCACCAGCTGGGCCGCGCTGGCCCTCACCGTGCTGGCCGTCAGCGCGCCCGCCGCGGGCCTGATCGCCCTGATCGGGCCGCTCGGGCTCGCCCTGAGCGCGGTACTGATGATCTTCGTTGGCAACCCGTTCTCGGGGGCTACCTCGGCGCCCCAGTTGCTGCCCACCGCGGTCAGCCATATCGGGCAGTGGCTGCCGCCGGGCGCCGGGGCCAGCCTGCTCCGCAGCACGGCCTACTTCGGCGGGCACGGCTCCGACGGCCACCTCGCCGTGCTGATCGTGTGGATCCTGTTCGGCCTGGCCACCATCGTCGCGGGCCACCACGCCCCGTTCCCGTTCGCGGCCCGGCGCGCACCCGGGGCGGCCCAGCGGGCCGAGGCGGCGGCCGGGGCCACCGGCGACTGGTTCACGCCCGCTCCCCCCGGCCCGGCCCGGCAGGCCGCGCCGGTGCCGCAGCCGGGCGAACCGCATCCGGCGCACGCCCGGCACGCCCGGGAGCACTGAACCGGCGGGCACAGGTGTAAGCGGCAGCTGCGCTGGGGAGGCTGACCACCGTCAGCGCAGAATGCTCAGGGCCCGAGGGGGAACGGCCATGAGGATCACGCCAGCAGTGGCAGTCGCCGCGGTCGCGTTCACCGGCGGCGGCGCCGGAGCGCTGGGGGCCGCCTGGTTCGAGGGCGCCGCCGCCAGCCAGCCCGCCACCGTGGCCCTGGTGACACCCGGGTTCTCGGGCGTCCGCCCGTCGGCCATCCAGTTCTCGGTCGACGGCGGCGACGTGGTGACCGGGATCCACTGGTCCAGCTGGGGCAGCCGGACCGCGACCGGCCACGGCACCGTCGGCCGCGACAACTGCACCCCGAACTGCGCCGAAGGCCGCACCAGCTACGTCCCGGCCAGCATCACCTTGTCCGCCCCGGACGCCAAGGGTGAGTGGACGGTGGTCAGCGAGACCGTCCAGGGCCGGACCACCACCTTCTCGATGTCCCGGCACTGGCTCCAGGGCGCCATGTCCTGACCGGCCCCGGTCACCCCGCGAAGGTGCCCAGGGGGAGGCCGCGGGCGCCGGGCTTGATGCGGAACAGGGCGCCGGCCAGGGGATCGGCGCCGTCGGGGAGGTTCTCGCGGGACGTGGTGATGTAGAGCTCGTCCAGGTCGGGGCCGCCGAAGCAGCAGGAAGTGACCTGGGCCGGCGGGACCTCGACGACCTCGTCCAGCTGGCCGTCGGGGGTGTAACGGTGCACGGCGTGGCCGCGGTGGATGGCGACCCACATGCCGCCCTCGGTGTCCAGGGCCATGCCGTCCGGCGATCCGTGCGCGGGGTCGATGTGCACCAGCGGGCGGCGGTTGGCTGGCCGCCCGGCATCGGGATCGTAGTCGAAGACGTCCACGCGGTGGGTGGGGGTGTCGATGTAGAACATCGTGTCGCCGTCGGCGTTCCAGGCCACGCCGTTGGAGATCGTCACTTCGCCGAAGACCTCGGTGATGGTGCCGTCGGGGTCGTAGCGGTAGAACGCGCCGCGCGGGCCGTCCTGGTCGTACGGCATCGAACCGCAGAAGAACCGGCCCTGGCGGTCGACGCCGCCCTCGTTGAGCCGGATGGTCGGGTCGGTGAACGCGGTCGTCTCCGGGCCGAGCCGCCCGTCCGCATCCACCAGGGCGAAACCGTGCTCGACCGCGACGACCAGGCCACCGCCCGACCGCGGGCGCATGGCGGCCGCGATGGTGTCCACGTGCTGGCGGCTGAGCTGGCCGCCGGGCGCAAACGTGAGGATGTCGCCGTTCAGCATGTCGACGCAGCGCAGCACCCCGGCCACCGAGTCCCAGATCGGGCCCTCGCCGTGGTACGTGACCACGTCGGTGAACTGTTCGGCCTTCATCACGGTCCCCCATCCGGGTGGTGGCAGGCTCGGGCCGCCCGCCGGGCGCGTTGTCAGCTCTGAAACTATCGACGTGCGCGGTCGGGATGGAACGGAGGGGTCCTCAATGAGCGAGCCGCCTGCGGGCACCTTCGCCCGGTACCCGAGCCTGGCCGGGCGGACCGTGTTCGTCACCGGCGGGGCGACCGGGATCGGGGCCGAGATCGTGGCCCAGTTCGCCCGGCAGGGGGCCCGGGTCGGCTTTGTCGACGTGCAGGAGCGGGCCGCCGCCGATCTGGCCCTGGATCTGGAGGCGCTCACCGGCACCCGGCCCTGGTTTCAGGCCTGCGACGTTGCCGAGGCCGGCGAGCTGACCGCGGCCACCGAAGCCTGCGCCCGGGCCCTGGGCCTGATCGACGTGCTGGTCAGCAACGCCGCCATCGACGAGCGCCGTGGCATCGACGACATCACCGAGCAGTTCTGGGACGACATGCTGCGGGTCAACCTGCGGCCGATGTTCTTCGGGGCCCAGGCGGTGACCCCGGGCATGCGTCAGCGCGGCGGCGGCTCCATCATCAACCTGGGCTCGATCATCTGGCGGGCGGGCTTCGCCAACGTGGCCGCCTACGCCACGGCCAAGGCCGGGGTCGAGGGCCTGACCCGCTCGCTGGCCCGTGACCTGGGTCCGGACAAGATCCGGGTGAACTGCCTGATCCCGGGCTGGACCATGACCCAGCGTCAGCTGGATCACTGGCTCACCCCGGAGGCCGAAGCCGAGATCGAGCGGAACCAGTGCCTGCCCGGCCGGGTGCAGCCGGCCGACGTGGCGCGGCTCGCGCTGTGGCTGGCCGCGGACGACAGCCGGATGTGCACCAGCCAGAGCTGGGTCATCGACGGCGGCTGGATCTGACGGTTACGCTCCCCGTGAGCGGGTGCGACGTTCACGGCCGGGACAAGGGATGACAACGATGCCACGGTCACTGGTGCTGAGCGGGGGCGGCAAGTTCGCCGACCCCTGGCACCGGTTCGCGCGCACGTCGGCACGGCTGGCCGACGTGCTGTGGTCGCTGGGCCATCAAGTCGAGGTGACCGACTTCGTGTCCGACCGGGTCGCCGGCCTGGCCCACTTCGACCTGATCGTGGTCAACGCGGCGGCCGGGCCCGGCCTGAGCGCGGCCGAGCAGGACGCGGCCCGCGATGGCCTGCGGGCCGCGCTGGACCGGGGCGTCGGCGTCCTGGCCATGCACGTTGGCGTGTGCACGCTGCTGCGGCTGCCGCAGTGGGAGACGGTGACCGGGGCCGTCTGGGTGGAGGGCCAGAGCGGCCACCCCCCGCTCGGGCCGGCCCGGGTCCAGACCCACCAGGACCGGCATCCGATCGTGGGCTCGGTCCCGGATTTCGACGTGACCGACGAGCGCTACACCGGGTTGCGGCTGGCCCCCGGCCTGGTGCCGCTGGCCACCCACCGGCACCAGGGCCGGCAGTACCCGCTGGTGTGGGCGCGGGACCTGGGCCGGACCCGGGTGGTGGCCGACGCGCTGGGTCATGACCCACGGTCGTACGACTCGGCCGGCCACCGGCGGCTGCTGACCCACGCGGTGCAGTGGCTGACCGGGGACCGCTGAGGGCGGCCGGAGGCACCGGAGGCACCGGGACTGGGCCGGGGCGCTAGGGGCGGCGGCGGGCCCTAGCCGATCTCGGTCCGGCTGGTCAGCGGGCGCGGCCCGTCGATGACCCGCTCGGGCCCGGTCAGCTCGACCGGCAGCGTGGCCAGCGGCTCCGCGCTGGAGCGGCCCAGCCGCAGCTCGATCCGGCCGGGCTCCACGATGCGCTGGCCCCGGCGGCCGGTGAACGAGGCCAGGTCGGCCGGCACGGTGAACCGGACCGTCGCCGCCTGGCCGGGCTCGAGGCTGACCCGGCAGTAGCCGGCCAGCCAGAGCACGGGCCGGGTCACCTGGGCCACCGGGTCGTGCAGGTACAGCTGGACCACCTCGGTCCCGGCCCGGTCGCCGGTGTTGCGGACGGTCAGGGTGACCTCGATCGAGCCGTCGGTGGGCACCTGGTCCCGGAGCAGGCGCGGGTCCTCCCAGCCGAACGAGGTGTAGGTCAGGCCGTGACCGAACGG
Organism: uncultured Actinomycetes bacterium; assembly: GCA_963828445.1. GTDB lineage: Bacteria > Actinomycetota > Actinomycetes > Streptosporangiales > Streptosporangiaceae > Bog-532. The sequence goes on along the minus strand of CAWHFP010000001.1, from coordinate 124,449 downwards.
GTACAGCGGGGTGGGGTCGATCGAGCTGACCTTGCTGCGCTGGGCCAGGGCGGGCCCGAGGTAGGTGGTGGGCTGGGCTCCGGCGTGCCGGGGCACGCTGACCGGCAGCCGCCCGGACGGGTTCACCGCTCCGGACAGCACGCGGGCCAGGGCGGGCCCGCCCTGCTGGCCGGGGAAGAAGGCCTGGACGGTGGCGGCCGCGCCGGTGAACGCGCCCAGCGCGTAGGGACGGCCGGTGAGCAGAACCACCACGACCGGCGTGCCGGTGGCCAGCAGGCTGGTCAGAAGCTCACCCTGCAGGCCGGGCAGGGTGAGGTCGGGAGCGTCGCAGCCCTCCCCCGAGGTGCCCCGGCCGAACAGACCGGACCGGTCACCGAGCACGGCGACGCACAGGTCGTGCCCGCGGGCCAGGTCGGCCGCGGCGGCCAGGCCGGACCGGTCGGCACCGGGGTCACGCGGATCGTCGACGCCGCAGCCGGGCAGATAGCTGATCTCGGCGGCGGGGAACTCGGCCCGCAGCGCGTCCAGAACGGTGGGGATCTCCACGCCAAGGCCGAAGCCGGGGTACTTCACGCCGACGTGGCTGGGGAACGAGTAACAGCCCAGCATGGCGTGCGGGTCGTCGGCCCGCGGCCCGACCACGGCGATCCGGCGCCCGGGCTGGCCCGGGTCCAGGGGCAGGATGCCGTGGTTGGCCAGGAGGACCACTGATTCTTCGGCCAGCTGCCGGGCCAGTTCCCGGGCGGCGGGCGGGGCCAGGTCCAGGCCGGGCTGGGCCGGGGCGGGGTCCCAGGCCGGGTCGAGCAGGCCCAGCTCGCACTTCTGGCTCAGCACTCGGGTGGCGGCCCGGTCGACGGCGGCTTCCGGCACCGCGCCTTGCTGCACCGCCGCCAGCAGGGGCTGGCCGTAACACCGCGTACTGGGCAGTTCCACGTCGACCCCGGCGGCCAGGGCCAGCGCGGCGGCCTGGGCCGGGCCGTCGGCCACCTGGTGCAGCAGTTCCAGGAAGCTGACCCCGAAGTAGTCCGAGACCACGGTCCCGTCGAAGCCCAGGCGGTCGCGGAGCAGGCCGGTCAGCAGATCCGGGTCCGAGGCGGCGGGCACGCCGTCGATGGCGGTATAGGCGTGCATGACCGACCGGGCCCCACCCAGCTGGATCGCCATCTCGAACGGCGGCAGCAGCACGTCGGCCAGCTGCCGGGGCGTCACCGCGGCCGGAGCCAGGTTCCGGCCCCCGCGCGAGGCCGAGTAGCCCGCGAAGTGCTTGACCGTGGCCACCAGCCCCGAGGACTCCAGCCCGCGTACGTAGGCGGTGCCCACCGTGCCGACCAGGTACGGGTCCTCGGCGATGGTCTCCTCGGTCCGGCCCCAGCGCGGATCCACGGTCACGTCCAGCACCGGGGCCAGGCCCTGGTGCACCCCGACCGCCCGCATGCTGGCCCCGATCTGCGCCGCCACCTGCTCGACCAGCGCGGGATCGAAGCTCGCGCCCCAGGCCAGCGGGACCGGGTAGACGGCCGCGGTCCAGGCGGTGAACCCGGCCAGGCACTCATCATGGGCGATGGCCGGAATGCCGAACCGGCCGGCCGCCATGATGTCGCGTTGCCGCGCGGCCAGGGATTCGGCGCCGTGGCGGGCCGTCAGCGGCCGGGTGCCGAACGGCCGGGTCAGGTGGCCCACCCCGGCCCGGATCAGCTCGCTCCAGGCCGGACCGGTCCCGGCCTGCGCGCCGCCCAGATCATCCTGGTGCGGGGCCACCTCGCCCCCGGGCGCTTCGCTCTCCAGCCAGACGCTGCCCAGCTGCCCGACCTTCTCGGCCAGCGTCATCCGGGCCAGCAGGTCGGCCACCCGCTCGGCGGGCGGAGCCGACACGTTCCGCCAGACCGGCAGTCCGTTCTGGCCAGAGGCCGGCTCGGGAATGGACGTGGTCACGTTGAGCCGGTCTTCAGCCAAGGAAACTCCCTCAGAGCGATACGCCGCCGATATTCTATCGAAACCTATCGATAATTTCGAGGGTAACGAGGCCGGCGGCTGCGACGCCACCGCCGAGCAGCGGCGCCCACGGTCTGCGCCCCGGACGCCGCAGCGCTTCTTGCTGTTATCAGGGGAGAGGGGAGGGGAGGCAACCGCATCAAATGCGCATTCGCAACGGTTCTTACCGCATCAAAAGCGCGATCGATGCGGTAACTAGGTTGCGGGGGCAATGGGGCGGGGCGCAGGGGCCCGGGCGGGCGGCCAGGCGCGGGAGTTGGAGGTGGCGGCCAGGCGCAGAGGCCCGGGCGGGCGGCCAGGCGCGGGGGCCGCGGATGGCCAGGCGCGGGGCGCGATGGCGGCGGGGCGCGGGGGCTGGGGCCGGGGTTGGGGCCTGGGGCTGGGGCTGGGGCTGGGGAGCCTGGGTCAGCGGGGTGGGGCGGTGGACTCGCGGATGATGAGCTCGGTGGCGAGTTCGACGCGGCGGGTGGGGAGGGGCTTGCTCTCGATGAGGTCGCTGAGCATGGCGGCGGCGGTGTGGCCCATCTCGGTCAGGGGCTGGCGCACCGTGGTCAGCGGGGGTGAGACCCACCTGGCCACCGGCAGGTCGTCGAACCCGACGATGCTGAGGTCCTGGGGAATGCGCAGGCCATGCTGGCGGGCGGCCTCGTACACCCCGAGGGCCTGCTGGTCGTTACCGGCGAAGATGGCGGTGGGGGGCTCGGGCAGGTCGAGCAGCTCGCTGCCGCGCCGGAAGCCGCCTTCGTGCTGGAAGTCCCCGTGGCGGATCAGCTCGGGACGGTAGGGCACGCGGGCCCGGTCCAGGCCGGACCGGTAGCCGTCCAGGCGGGCCCGGCTGCACAGGTACTGCGGCGGGCCGGCGATGGCGCCGATGCGGGTGTGGCCGAGCGAGGTCAGGTGGTCGGTGGCGGCCAGGCCCCCGGCCCAGTTGGTGGTGCCGACGCTGGGCAGGTCGGGGTCGGGCAGGTTGACCGGGTCGACCACCACCAGCGGGATGCCGTCGCCGCGCAGCTGCTCGAGCTGGGGGGTGGTCAGCTCGGAGGTGACCAGGATGACGCCTTCGGTGTCGTGGCTGGCCAGCGCGCTGGTCCAGCTGGCCGGGCGGGCGCTGCCGTGCCGGACCGCCGAGACCGCGGCGCCGGTCTGATGGCTGGCACACCAGCCTTCGACCCCGCGCAGGATCTCCACCGCCCACGGGCTGTCCAGGCCGTTGAAGATCAAGTCGATCAGCCCCGACCGGCGGCCGCGCCGCTGGCCGCGGCGGGAGCCGGGCCGGTGGTAGTTGAACTCCCCGAGCAGGCGCTCGACCCGGGCCCGGGTGTCGGGGGCCACGTCCGGGCGCCCGTTGACCACCTTGGACACGGTGGGCAGGGACACCCCGGCTTCGGCGGCCACGGCGGCCAGCGTGGCCCGGCGCCGTGGCGTCCGCTCACCGGGGCTGACCGCGTCGTCCGTGCTGGTCACGGCCACCACCTCTCCCCCGGTCCCCCGGCCACGGTTACCGGGCGGCGGCTGGGTACCCCCATCGAAATCCTTCGAACATGAATCGTAGCCCATTGTGCCCGGCTAGCTGCGTATGTGTGCCTGCACGCTGGTCGGCCGCGGCCACTCGCCATCGAAATGTTCCCGATTGATTTCGATGGGCAGGCCGCTCACGCGTCACGGCCGCCCGCGGACAATCGAGGGCGGCCGTGACGATGGATCCGGGTGGCGGCGCGGGCTACCGGGCGACCCCGGTGGCCAGCTTCCAGCCCTTGGCCGTGCTGGGGGCCTGGGCCAGACCGCGGCGACGGCGCAGGGACTCGTTCAGCGTGCTGAGCAAGCCGTCCACCAGCACCCCGACGAGGAGGATGACGATCATGAGCGCGATGACGCCCGCCATGTCGGTCTGGTCCTGGTCCGACTGCAGCAGCACGCCGATGGACGGCAGGTTGGGCACGACGACCAGGAGCTCACCGGCCAGCAGGCCGTGCCAGGCAAACGCCCAGCCCTGTTTCAGGCCGGACACGAACGACGGCAGCGCGGCCGGCAGGACCAGGCTGCGATACAGCTGGATCCGGCGCAGTCCCATGGTCTTGCCCGCCCGCAGCAGCAGCGGCGGGGTGAAGTCCACCCCCGCGATCAGGCCGTTGGCGATGGACGGGGCGGCGGTGATGATGACCATGAACAAGATGGCCGTGGTGTTGTTGCCGAACAGGATGATCGCGAACGGGATCCAGACCACGGACGGGATCGTCTGCAAGCCGGTGATCATCGAGCCCACCGCGGCCCGGACCGGTGGGACCCGGGCCACGACCAGCCCGATCACGGTGCCGACCACCAGAGCCGCCGCGAAACCGACCACGGCCTGCTGCAGCGTGAGGCCGATCGCCTTCCACAGCTGGGCGTGGTTCAGCTGGTCCCACAGGTTGGGGAGCACCTGAACCGGACCGGGCAGAACCACGTGCGGCTTGAAGGCGGCCAGGTAGACGAGCTCCCAGACGGCCAGCACGATCGCGACCGCGAGCAGCTTCGGCCACGACGACTGCCAGACCTTGGCGCCGATCTCACCCGCGCTGGCCCGGGATCGCTGCCTGGGGACCGCCTCGAGGTTGTCCAGCCCGGCCAGGACGGCGGCGTCTTCGGTGTCAGCTGACATGCCGCATCACCTCTTCGTTCAGCCGGGCCTTGATCTCCAGGGCGCGCTCCACCGTCTCGCCGGAGTCGATCCCGCGCGGGCGCTCGGCGGCCACGTCGAAGTCCTCCAGTACGCGGCCGGGGCGGCTGCTGAGCAGCACCACCCGGTCGCCGAGCCGGACGGCCTCGCGCACCTCGTGGGTGACGAACAGCACGCTGAACCCCTGCCGCCGCCAGATGCCCTCCAGCAGCTCGTGCAGCAGGTCGCGGGTCATCGCGTCCAGCGCGCCGAACGGCTCGTCCATCAGCAGCACATCGGCGTCCTGGGCCAGGGCCCGGGCCAGGGCCACCCGCTGCCGCATGCCGCCGGACAGCTCGTGCGGCCGCTTGTCCGCGAACCCGGCCAGGTGCACCGAGTCCAGCAGGTCACGGGCGCGCTGCCGCCGCTCGGCCTTGCCCACGCCATTGGCTCGCAGCGGAAGCTCGACGTTCTGCACCGCGGTCAGCCACGGGAACAGGGCCGGTTCCTGGAACATGAACCCGACCCGGCGCCCACCGGTGGAAATAGTGCCGGCGGTGGGCGCGTCCAGGCCCGCCACCAGCGACAGCAGAGTGCTCTTGCCGCACCCTGACGCACCGATCAGGCAGACGAACTCCCCGGGGGCGACGGACAGCGACACGCCGTCCAGCGCCACCACCTCGGAGCTGCCCTTGCCGAATGACTTGGTGACCTCGGTGATCTGGACCGCGGCCTCGGTGTCGTCGGTGCGTGCCCCAGCCGGGGAAGGCGCGGTCGGCGCTTTCCCGTTGAGCGCGCTGCGCTGATCGATGCTCATCAGGTGCTCACCTCAGGATTTGACTTGCGACTCGCCGGCCGCCTGCAGCAACTTGTTGACGGGGCCGAGGTCGAAGATGCCGCTCAGGTCGGTCGAGTCGAGCAGCCCTACGGCCTTGGCCTGCGTGGCGTCGGTCGTCAGTGACGACGCGTCGGGGTCATTGGTGAACGTGATTTCCTTCCAGGCATCCGGCAGGATGCTGGACTTGATGCCCTTGCCGGACAGCGCGGCCAGCTCGGTGTTGGCCGAGGTCTGCGCGGCGCTAGGGCTGCTCTTGATCAGGTCTTCGGCCTGAATGTTGGCCTTGAGCAGGTCGTTGACCACATCCGGGTGGGCGGACAGGAAGCTCTGGGTGACGATCAGGATCGTGGTCACGCCCGGCTCCTTGAACAGCACCTTGCCGCCGGCCTTGACCATCTCCACGTCGTAGGGCGACGGCTCGGACGCGCCCGCGATCTGCCCGGACTGGAACTGCAGGACCGCGTTCGAGTTCGGCTTGGTCGGCTTGATGGTGACGTCGCCGCCGCCGGTGGTGGTGGTGTTGAGGCCGTTCTGCTTCAGGTAGTAGCGGATGGCGACGTCCTGGGTGTTGCCCAGCGACGGCGTGTCCACGGTCTTGCCCTTGAGGTCGGCGGCGCCGCCGACGCTGGACTTGACCACCATCGAGGCGCCGCCGGTGGCCACGCCCGAGATGATCTTGACCTTGCTTCCGGACTTCTGGAAGGCGTCAATGGCCGGGTTCGGGCCCACGTAGGCCGCGTCCAGCTGGTTGGCCAGGATGGCCGTGGTCTCCTGGGTGCCGCTGCTGTAGACCGTGGTGGTCAGCTTGTTGGCCCCCAGGTCCTTCTTGAAGTAGCCCTTCTGAATGGCGATCATGGCCGGGGCGTGGGTGATGTTGGCGAGCAGGCCGAGCCGGACGGTCACTGGCGAGCTACCGGAGCCAGAGCCGAGCTGCTACCGCTGCTGCTCGGCGAACCGGAGCCCGAGGAACTGCATCCCGCCAGGAGAAGCGCCCCCGCCATGACCGCGCCCACGCTGGCGCCCAAAAATGGTCTGCGCATTAGTCTCATTTTCTATATGGCATGTAGGTAATGCCTGGATGGTACTACATGGAACTTGGCCGCAGCCGGATCCGGAGGCGCCCCGTGTAAGTGCGGTTGCACGTGCATACGGGGCCGGCGTTACAAATGTGAATTGCGCCACGGGCGGGCGGCGGGGCGGCTCGGGACGCTGCGGCCGCGGTGGGTCAGTTACTGGGGAGGCCGGGGGCAGCTGCCGGGCGGACGGTCAGGAACCGTTCTGCTGCTCGATGTTGACACCCTGGACTGACTTGAACTGAGACAGGCACTTGGACAGCCGGGCGATGTCGGCGTCGGAAGCCGAATCGACGCGATACCGGATCGAGTAGGCGCCGCTGGTGACGTTGACGTCCTTGGGGACGGCCTCGGCGGTGGACCCGGGGATCTTGGCGCACGCGGCGCGGACCGACATCATCGTGGCCTGCGAGGTACCGGGCGCGAACGCCACCACCGCTTCCTGCTTGCCCATGGCCGCGTCAAACTGCGCGCAGCCGGAGACGGCCAGGGCGGCCGCCCCGACGGCCGCGGCCGCGGTGGCCCGGACACCCACTACCCGGCGTAGTGCTCGCATGGGCCTCAGCCTATCCGGGCGCGGCGGCAAACCCACCCGAAAGGGCGCCTGACCGGTACGGTAGCCAGCAGAGAAACGCAACGCTACTGAGTGGGGCACGCCGGCCGCCATGCCATCAACACGCCACATCCTCATCGTCAACGGCCGCAAGGTGCGGCAACCGGTGTTCATCATCGGCGCCCCGCACTCGGGGACGCACCTGCTGGCCCGGGCGCTGAAGCGGTCCGACGGCGTGCACCTGACCATCGGCCAGTCCAGTGTGCTGCGGGTCATCTACGCGTTCGCGCGGCGGCCCTCGATCCACGACGGGCGCGGGGAGGCGGCCGCTTCGGTGCTGCGGGACGCGTTCGGGCAGGGCTGGCGGATCACCCCGCACGGCTGCCTGGACTGCGTGCCGGAGTGCCGGGAGGCGGGCGGCCTGCCGCCCGGAGCGGTCGGGCCGTGCGCCACCGACCGGGGGCTGAGTATCTTCGGGGACGCCAGCCCGGACCTGGCCTATTGCGCCGAGGCGCTCACCGACGCCTTCCCGGACGCGCGCATCATCCAGTTCATCCGCGACGGCCGCGACGTGGTGTCCTGCATGCTGCAGGACCAGGCCATCCTGTCCTGGTTCAAGCCCAGCTTCGCCAACCTGGACACCGAGTTCCCCAATCCGTTCTTCGGGGTGGAGACCGAGACCGACCGCAGCCTGTGGCCGAGCCTGTCGCTGGCGGGCAAGTCCGCGCTGCGCTGGCGGGGCGCGGTCCGGCTGGCGGCCCGGCTGCGCCGTAACCTGCCCGCCGAACAGCTCATCACCGTGCGCTACGAGACCCTGCTGGAGCGCCCGTCCGACACCGCGTCAGCCATCTCGGCGTTCGTGGGCCTGTCCCTGCCGGCCGCGGCCCTGCGCGACAACGCGCTGCCCGCGTCCATGCGCGCGGGCAGCTGGCGCCGGACCCTGTCCCCCGACCAGGCCGCCGACGTGGAGAAGGTGGCGGGCGAGGAACTGCGCCGGGTCGGCTACTCCGTGTCCGGCGTGGCCCGCTGAGCCACCCAGGCTACGGCCGGACATTTCCGGGTCAGGACCGGGCGGGCGCGGTCCGGGTCTCCTGGTCGGCGAACTGGGTGTGGTAGAGCTCGGCGTACAGGCCGCCGGCGGCCAGCAGTTCGGAGTGGGTGCCGCGCTCGACGACCCGGCCGCCGTCGATGACCAGGATCTGGTCGGCGTCGCGGATGGTGGACAGGCGGTGCGCGATGACCAGCGAGGTCCGCCCGGCCAGCGCGGTCTGCAGGGCCCGCTGGACCGCGGCCTCGGACTCCGAGTCCAGGTGGGCGGTGGCCTCGTCCAGCACCACCACCGTGGGCGCCTTGAGCAGCAGCCGGGCCAGCGCGACCCGCTGCTTCTCCCCGCCCGACAGCCGGTACCCGCGGTCACCGACCACCGTGTCCAGGCCGTCGGGGAGGCTCTCGATCAGGTTCCAGATCTGCGCGGCCCGGCAGGCCTGCTCGATCGCGGCCTCGGAGGCGGCGGGCTGGGCGTAGAGCAGGTTGGCCCGCAGGGTGTCGTGGAACAGGTGCGCGTCCTGGGTGACCACGCCCACCACCTGGTGCAGCGAGTCCTGGGTGACGTCGCGCAGGTCGCGGCCGCCGATGCGGACCGTGCCGGTGTCCGGGTCGTACAGCCGGGCGGCCAGGTTGGTGATCGTGGTCTTGCCGCCGCCGGACGGGCCGACCAGCGCCGTGAGCTGGCCCGAGGGCGCGGTGAAGCTGACCTGGTTCAGCACCCGCGGGTTGCCGTCGGTGCGCTCATGCACCGGGACCGCGACCGACTCCAGGGAGGCCAGCGAGACCTCGTTCGCGTTCGGGTAGCGGAACGACACGTCGCTGAACTCGATGTCCGGGGCCGCCCCGGTGCCGTCCGGGCCGGCCGTGCGGGGCAGGACGACCGCGTCCGGCTTGTCCTCGATCAGCGGCTTGAGGTCCAGCACCTCGAAGACCCGGTCGAAGCTGACCAGCGCGGTCATCACCGTGACCTGGACGTTGGACAGCGAGGTGATCGGGGCGTACACCCGGCCGAGCAGGGTGGTCAGCGCGACCAGGGTGCCGAGCTGGAACACGCCGCGGATGATCAGGCTGCCGCCGAGGCCGTACACAACCGCGGTGGCCAGCGCGGCCAGCAGGGTCAGCGCGATGAAGAACACCTGGCCGTACATGGCGGTGGTGATGCCGATGTCCCGGACCCGGGCGGCCCGGTCGGCGAACACCTCTTCTTCCTGGCGGGGCAGGCCGAACAGCTTGACCAGCATGGCCCCGGCCACGTTGAACCGCTCGGTCATGGTCGAACCCATCTCGGCGTCGAGCTGCATGGATTCCCGGGTCAGCCGCTGCATGCGGCGGCCGACCCGGCGGGCGGGCAGGATGAACAACGGGATCATGGCCAGGGTGATGACGCTGACCAGCCAGGACAGGTAGAACATGGTGATCAGGATGGCGATCAGCGACAGCGCGCTGGACAGCACCGAGGACATGGTGGACGTGATGGCCTGCTGAGCGCCGATGACGTCGCTGTTGAGCCGGCTGACCAGGGAGCCGGTCTGGGCCCGGGTGAAGAACGCGATCGGCTGCCGCTGCACGTGGCTGAACACCTGGGTGCGCAGGTCGTAGATCAGGCTCTCCCCGATCCGGGCCGAGAACCAGCGGTTGACCACGCCCAGGAAGGCGTCGAACAGGGCCACCCCGGCCACGGCGGCGGCGATGGCGATGACCAGGCCCTGGTTGCGGGCCAGGATGCCGTGGTCGATGACGTCCCGCAGCAGCAGCGGGTTGACCACCGTGATCAGCGCGTCCAGCGCGGTGGTGACCATGAACGCCAGCAGTGCGCCGCGATAGGGGCGCGCGTAGGTGGCGATCCGCCGGATGGTCCCCTTCTTCAGCTTCTGCCGGGTGATCGAGGGGTCCTGCCGGAAGGACCGCATCATCGTCATGCTCGCGCGGGCGTTGTACACGGGTTAGGAAACCTCCCGGACGGGGGCGGTGCTTCCCGTTTGGCGTCCGCCCCCAGCGAATTAAACGGGGCGAACCGCTACCAGTTGCCGTTCTTGCCCCGCTTGGCCTGCAGTTCGGCCTGGACACGGCGCTCGGCTGCGGCCTGCTCGGCCAGGGTCCGGCCGGACGCGCCGGCCAGCAGTTCCTTGGTGGCGCGGGCGGTGTCGGGGTCGGCGGTGCACAGCGCGGCGGCCAGGCCGGCCACCGCGGTGTCCAGATCGGCGGCGGGCACCACCAGCTCGGCCAGGCCCAGCGTGCGGGCCTCGGCGGCCGGGATGTTCCGGGCCGTGAGGCAGATCTCCAGGGCGCGGGGCAAGCCGACGATGTCGACCAGCGGCTTGGTGCCGGTCAGGTCGGGGACCAGGCCCAGCGCCGGTTCCTTCATACAGAACACCGCGTCGTCGGCGCACACCCGCAGGTCGCAGGCCAAGGCCAGTTGGAAGCCGCCGCCGATGGCGTGGCCGCGGACGGCCGCGATCGACACGATCTCTGGGCGGCGCAGCCACAGGTACCCGGCCTGGTAGCCGGCGATGGCCGCTTCGAACCCGTCCTGGCCGGGGCGGGCCAGTTCTTCGCCCGCGATGCCGTCGGCGCTGAACAGGCGCAGATCGATGCCGGCCGAGAAGGACGGTCCGTCGCCCCGCACGATGACCACCCGCACGTCGGGGGGCAGGGAATCGCCGATGGCGGCCAGCCCGTGCCACAGCGACGGCGTCATGGCGTTACGCCGTTCCGGCCGCTGCAGAGTGACGGTGGCGACCGCACCGTCCACGTCGAGCTTCAGTCCGGCGCCCTCGGGCGCGCCGGGGCTGATGGCCATGTCAGTCTCCTCTCCGGGGTGTCCCTCAAGGAGACCACGGGTCAGCGCTTGCTGGTCGGCTTACCCCGGGTGGCGCCGCCGCGGCCGCGCAGCTTGACCCCGTTCTCGCTGAGCATCCGGTGCACGAAACCGTACGAACGGCCGGTGGAGGCGGCCAGCGAGCGGATGCTCTCGCCCGCGTCGTACCTGCTCTTGAGGTCAGCCGCCAGCTTGGAGCGGTCCGCACCCGTGACCCGGGTGCCCTTCTTCAGCGTCTCGGCCACGTTTACCTCCCGTTAGGTAGAGATACCGCTGCGTAACATCGCCCCTCGCAATGATCAGGCTTTGCCGCCGGAATAGCTACCCGCATTGAGGTAAAACGATCATTATTTCCGCCAGCAATCCCTGATTGCGACAGACTCACGCAAGCGATACGAGATCCTCGAAATCTTCGTTCCAGGTGTCCTCTACCCCGTCCGGCAGCAAAATGACTCTTTCCGGCGAAAGGGCTTCAACTGCCCCCTCGTCGTGGGTCACCAGCACGATGGCGCCGGAGTAGGACCGCAGCGCGTCCAGGATCTCGGCCCGGCTGGCCGGGTCGAGGTTGTTGGTCGGCTCGTCCAGCAACAGCACGTTGGCCCCCGACACCACCAGCAGGGCCAGGGCCAGCCGGGTCTTCTCCCCGCCGGACAGGACACCCGCGGGCTTGCTGGCGTCGTCGCCGGAGAACAGGAACGAGCCCAGCACCGTGCGCTGCTCGGACTCGGTGAGGCCGGGGGCGGCCGTGCGCATGTTCTCCAGCACTGACCGGTCCACGTCCAGGGTCTCGTGTTCCTGGGCGTAGTACCCGAGGCGCAGGCCGTGGCCGGGGCTGACGGCCCCGGTGTCGGGGGCCTCGATCCCGGACAGCAGCCGCAGCAGCGTGGTCTTGCCCGCGCCGTTGAGCCCGAGGATGACCACCCGGCTGCCCCGGTCCACGGCGATGTCGACGTCCGCGAACACCTCCAGGCTGCCGTAGGACTTGGACAGCCCGGTGGCCGACAGCGGGGTGCGGCCGCAGGGGGCGGGTACCGGGAAGCGCAGCTTGGCCACCCGGTCCGCGGCCCGCTCCTCGGCCAGCCCGGACAGCAGCCGCTCGGCCCGGCGCTGCATGCCCTGGGCGGCCTTGGCCTTGGTCGCCTTGGCCCGCATCTTGTCGGCCTGCGCCGACAGCGCGGCCGCCTGGCGCTCGGCGTTGGCCCGCTCGCGCTTGCGGCGCCGCTCGTCGGTTTCCCGCTGCTTGAGGTAGGCCGACCAGCCCAGGTTGTAGTAGTCCAGCTCGGACCGGGTGGCGTCCAGGTAGAAGACCTTGTTGACCACGGCCTCGAGCAAGGTGACGTCGTGGCTGATGACCATCAGGCCGCCGCGGTGGCTCTTCAGGTGGTCGCGGAGCCAGGTGATCGAGTCGGCGTCCAGGTGGTTGGTGGGCTCGTCCAGCAGCAGGGTCTGGGAGTCGCCGAACAGGATCCGGGCCAGTTCCACCCGGCGCCGCTGGCCGCCGGACAGCGTGCCCAGCGGCTGGTGCAGCACCCGGTCGGGCAGGCCCAGGCTGGAAGCGATCGAGGCCGCCTCGGCCTCGGCGGCGTAGCCGCCCAGCACCGACATGCGCTCCTCCAGCCGCCCGTAGCGGCGGATCGCGGCGTCGGCCCGGTTCCGGTTGGGGTCGGACATCTGCGTCTCGGCCTCGCGCAACTGGGAGCGCAGCACGTCCAGGCCCCGGGACGACAGCACCCGGTCGACCACGGTGGTCTCCAGGTCGCCGGTGCGGGGGTCCTGGGGCAGGTAGCCGATCTCGCCGCCGCGGCGCACCGTCCCGGCCGCGGGCATACCGTCGGCGGCCAGCACCTTCAGCAGCGTGGTCTTGCCCGCGCCGTTGCGTCCGACCAGGCCCACGCGGTCACCGGGCGCGACCTGGAAGCTGGCGTTGTCCAGCAGCAGGCGCGCGCCCGCGCGCAGTTCAATACCTTGGGCCACAATCACGACAGAACCTCTCCCCTGCTGTTCAACACACGACCACGGGCTTAAAGTCCGCGCCGCTCAGATGGGCGCGGGCCAGCCGGTTAAGTGAGCAGAGGGAACACGGCACTGATTCTACCGGAGCGCCCCGGCCGGTCCTCCGTAATTAATTCGGCCGGCTTGTGCATCCGTTCACAACTACGGAGAGCCCTTAACCCATTACGATCCGTATCTGGAATCCGAGCGAGCCGGAAGGCCGCGGCGGTGCCTGGACTGAGGAGCGAGAAGCGAGGAACGAGCGCCCGAGCGACGAGGGAAGGCGCCGCCTTCAGGCGGCCTGTAGGCGAGCGAGCAGAAAGGGGAGCGATGACCCCGACGCAGGACGAGGCGGTGGCCCAGGCGCTGGCCGCCGCGATCAAGGACGGCGACCGGATCAGCGACCTGCTGGACGAGCTCAGCCGGGGACGGCTGTGGCTGCCGCTGCCCGACGACGGCGGCCCGGTGACCGACGGCTCGGCGGTGCAGCTGCCGACCGTGGTCTACCTCGGCTCGGAGTTCGTGCCCGCGTTCACCTCGGCCGAGTTGCTGACCCGGCACGGGGGCGCGGCGGGACGGGAGCCGCCCGGCACCGGCGGGCCGGCCGGGCCGGATTTCGGCGCCGAGCGATCGTGGACCCCGACTCCCGGCCCGTACGGTGGCTGGGCCACCCAGCGCGTGCCCGCGCCGGTCCCGGACCCAGCGCTGGCCGCGGACCCGCGCTCGCGGCGGTCGGTGCCGCACGTGGTGGTGCCCGCGTCCGCTCTGGCCCGGCGGCTGCCGCCGGGCGTCGGCATCGCGCTCAACCCGGGGGCCGAGGCCAGCGTGCCCATCTACCCCGAGGGCGTCACCTACCTGGCCGCGTCGGAGTGGGCCGTGGGCGACGTCCGGATCCGGCTGGGCCAGCCGCCGACCGAGCCGGAGAGCCTGCTGCGCGAGGTCTCGGCCGGGCTGCGCCCGATCCGGGCCGTGCGGCAGGCGTCGCGGGCCTGGCTGTCGGTGCCGGGCGCGGGCGAGGGCCTCATCTTGTCGGTGACCCTGGACGACCCGGCCGACCAGCCCGCCCAGCAGGAGGTGCTGAGCGCGATCGCCTACGCGGCCGAGGTGGCCGGGCCCAAGGCCGGTTTCCCGATCGACGTGACGTTCCCCGGCGAGCACGAGCTGGACGACATGGACCGCTGGATCACCGAGCACGCCACCCCGTTCCACCTGCACGGCTGACCCTGGCTGTCTGCGGCCCGAGATAGGGTCCGGGCATGACCACCAGGCGGCCCGCAGGCTCGCGGGCCAGCACCGCCCCGCGGAAGGTGATCACCGAGACCACGCGGCTGGTCAGCGTGCCGTACGTGCCGGAGATCCGGCTCCAGCAGGCCGAGGACCCGTTCACGGTGTGGGAGCAGGTGGAGAGCACCACCGCCGGGAGCGAGCTTCCCCCGCCGTTCTGGGCCTTCGCCTGGGCCGGGGGGCAGGCGCTGGCCCGCTACCTGCTGGACCATCCGGAGCTGGTGGCCGGGCAGCGGGTGCTGGACGTGGCCTCCGGGTCGGGGCTGGTGGCCATCGCGGCGGCCCGTTGCGGGGCCCGGCCGGTGCTGGCCGTGGACGTGGACGAGCTGGCGGTCAAGGCCATCTCGGTCAACGCGGCCGCCAACGGGGCCCGGGTCCGGCCGGTCCAGGCTGATCTGCTGGACGGCGACGCCGACGGGGCCGCGGTGGTGCTGTGCGCGGACGCCTTCTACGAGGAAGATCTGGCCGCCCGGATGCTGCCGTTCCTGCACCGGGCCCGGGCCGGCGGAGCCCGGGTGTTCGTCGGTGACCCCGGCCGGGCCTTCCTGCGCACCGCGGGCTTCGAGCCGCTGGCGACCTACGAGATCCCGGTCACCATCGCCCTGGAGGGCATGACCAGCAAACGGGCCACCGTGTACGAGATCACCGGCCAGAGCCAGGCGGGCTGACCGTGCCGCTGCCGCTCACCACGCTGCTGTCGCAGGCGCTGGTCGCGTTCACGATCGAGTTCGACAACGAGGCCGAGCACCGGATGCCGCACCGGACCACCCGCGGCCGCGACCCAGGGCTGCGGGGCCTGTGGCTGGTGTCGATGGCCATGTGGCTGAACTGCATGCAGTACCTGACCGGCGAGCCGCTGAGCGTCCGCGAGCTGGAACAGCAGGCCCGGACCCCCACCAACCTGGACGGCATGCGGCGCTGGGGCTACGTGGTGCTGGAGTCCGCGTCCGGCGCGGATCTCAAGCGCAAGCCGAAGGACCTGACCATCCGGCCCACCGCCCGGGGGCAGCAGGCCCAGCAGGGGTGGCGGCCGCTGGGAGCCGAGATCGAGGACCGCTGGCGGGACCGATTCGGCGCCGCCGGCGTGAACCGGCTGCGGGCCGCCCTGACCACGATGGCCGGGCAACTCAACCTGGACCTGCCGGACTGCATGCCGATCCTGCACCACGGGCTGTGGAGCGCCCGGCCGGGCTTCGCGCCCCGGGAGCCAGTGGCCGAGCCGGACCTTCCGCTGGCCGTCCTGCTGGCCCGGGTCCTGCTCGGCATCACGGCCGGGTTCGAGCAGCGGTCGAAGCTGTCGATGGCGGTCCACGCCGACCTGCTGAGGGTCCTGGACACCGGAGGGGTGCTGGTCAAGGACCTGCCGGCCCGGACCGGGGTGTCGAAGGAGGCCCTGGCCATGGCCCTCGGCCTGGTGACCAGGGCCGACCTGGCGGTGGTGGGGCCGGCCGCCGGGAGCCGGTTCAAGGCGGCCCGGCTCACCGACCGGGGCCAGCAGGCCCAGTGGGCTCTCACCGACGCGATGGGCCAGCTCGACGACCGGCTCGGGACCCGGTTCGGCGCCGGCGCCGTGGCCGGGCTGCGGGCGGCCCTGGAGCCACTGGTGGGTGGCCCGGACGACCCGGCGCACAGCCCGCTCATGGCCGGCCTCGAGCCGTACCCGGACAACTGGCGGGCCGACACGCCGCCGCCGCGGACCCTGCCGCACTTTCCGATGGTCCTGCACCGCGGGGGCTTTCCGGACGGAAGTTAAGCTCGTGCCATGACTGGGGATTCGGCATCGTTTGACGCGCACGCCACGTCGTTCGGGGGCGCGGCCGCTACCTATGAGCGGGGGCGCCCGCCCTATCCGCCCGAGGCGCTGGACTGGCTGCTGCCGCCGGGCGCGCGGCGCGTGCTCGACCTGGGCGCGGGCACCGGCAAGCTGACCCGGGAGCTGGTGGGCCGGGGCCTGGACGTGGTGGCGGTGGAGCCGCTGGACGGCATGCGGGCCGAGCTGAGCCGCGTGCTGCCGGACACCCCGGTGCTGGACGGCTCGGCCGAGCGCATCCCGCTGCCGGACGGATCGGTGGACGCGGTGCTGGCCGCGCAGGCCTGGCACTGGGTGACCCCGGAGCGGGCCGCGCCCGAGGTGGCCCGGGTACTGCGCCCCGGCGGCACGCTGGGCCTGGTCTGGAACGAGCGGGACGAGCGGGAGCCCTGGGTGTCCCGGCTCAACCAGATCGTCGAGGAGCAGGGCCGCAAGAAGCAGGCCGACGAGCTGCGGGCCCGCAACGACAACGACAACCCGCAGGTGGGGCCGCCGTTCGGCCCGCTCGAGCGGCACCTGGTGGAGTGGGTGCACCACAGCAGCGTGACCGAGGTCGTGGACATGATCGCGTCGCGCAGCTACGTCATCTTGCTGCCGCCCGAACGGCGCGAGGCCCTGCTGGCCGACGTGCGGCACCTGCTCGAGAGCGACCCCGCGCTGGCCGGGCAGCCCGGCATCGCGCTGCCCTATGTCACCTGGTGCTGGCGGACCCGAAGGCCGTAGCCGAAACCCGGATCAAGACCTTCGATCAAATATTGAAGCCGAGCGCGCGCAGCTGCTCGCGGCCGTCGTCGGTGATGTGTTCCGGGCCCCACGGCGGCAGCCACACCCAGTTGATGCGGAAGTCGTTGACCACGCCTTCCAGGGCCTCGCGGGCCTGGTCCTCGATCACGTCCGTGAGCGGGCAGGCCGCGCTGGTCAGCGTCATGTCGATGGAGACGTTGCGCTCACCGTCCAGGGTCACGCCGTAGACCAGGCCGAGGTCGACCACGTTGATGCCCAGTTCGGGGTCGACCACGTCGCGCAGGGCCTCGAGGATGTCCTCGTTCTCCTGGTTCTGGACCAGC
Organism: uncultured Actinomycetes bacterium; assembly: GCA_963828445.1. Lineage (GTDB taxonomy): Bacteria > Actinomycetota > Actinomycetes > Streptosporangiales > Streptosporangiaceae > Bog-532. The sequence goes on along the minus strand of CAWHFP010000001.1, from coordinate 107,340 downwards.
GGCGGGCCTTCGGCCGGCGCCTCGGTGGCCGGAGTCTCCTCGGCCGCGGGGGCGGTGGTGTTCTCGGTCATGATGCCTGTCCTGCTTCCTCGTGCTGTGTTGGCTCGGTCAGGGCCCGGCTGGTGGCGTCCTTCCAGGCCATCCAGCCGAGCAGGGCGCACTTGATCCGGGCCGGGTACTTGGACACGCCGGCGAAGGCCACCGCGTCCTCCAGCACCTTCTCGTCCGGCTCTGATTCACCCTTGGACTGCATGAGCTCCAGGAACTCCTGCGAAATCGCCATCGCCTCGCTGACCGGCTTCCCGATCACCAGGTCGGCCATGATCGACGCGCTGGCCTGGCTGATCGAGCAGCCCAGGGAGTCATACGACACGTCGGTCACCACCGGGCCGTCGTCGGCGTCCTTGAGCGCGACCCGCAGGGTCACCTCGTCCCCGCAGGTCGGGTTGACGTGGTGCACCTCGGCGTCGTACGGCTCCCGCAGCCCCTTGTGGTGGGGGTTGCGGTAGTGGTCCAGGATGATCTCCTGGTACAGCGACTGGATCTGCATATGAGCCCTAGTTGCTTCTTCTCGCCCGTTATTCCCGGTTGGTCCCTGACATCCCGCTACACCGCGCCGAAGAACTTCTGCGCCTGGCGGATCCCATCCGTCAGGGCGGCCACTTCCTCGTGCGTGTTGTACAGGTAGAACGAGGCCCGGGTGCTGGCCTGGACCCCGAGCTTGCGGTGCAGCGGCCAGGCGCAGTGGTGCCCGGCCCGGACCGCGATACCCAGCTCGTCCAGCACCTGGCTGACGTCGTGCGGGTGCACCCCGTCGACCTCGAACGAGATGGCCGTGCCCCGGTCCTGCGGGCTGGTCCGGGCCCAGGATGCGCAGCCCGTCGATCTGCTTGAGCTGGGTCAGCGCGTCGGCCAGCAGGGCCTGCTCGTGCGCGTGCACGTTGTCCAGCCCGATCTCGCTCAGGTAGTCGATGGCCGCGTTCAGCCCGGCCGCCTCGGCGATCGGCATGGTCCCGGCCTCGAACTTGTGCGGCGGCTGGGCGAAGGTCGAGTGGTCGATCCAGACGGTCTCGATCATCTCGCCGCCCCCCAGGAACGGCGGCATCTCGTCCAGCAGCTCCCGGCGGCCCCACAGCACGCCGATGCCGGTCGGCCCGCACAGCTTGTGCCCGGTGAAGCCGACGAAGTCGGCCCCCAGGTCCTGCACGTTGACCGGCATGTGCGGCACCGACTGGGCCGCGTCCACCAGCACCAGGGCGCCGACGGAGTGGGCCGCCTCCGCGATCTGCCGGACCGGGTTGATCGTGCCGAGCACGTTGGACTGGTGGACCAGGGCGACCAGCTTGGTCCGCTCGTTGATCAGCTCGCCGATGGTGGACAGGTCCAGGCGGCCGTCGGGGGTCACCTCGAACCAGCGCAGGGTGGCCCCGGTGCGCTGGCACAGCAGCTGCCACGGAACCAGGTCGGAGTGGTGCTCCATCTCGGTGACCACGATCTCGTCGCCGGGGCCGAGCCGGAACCGCTCCGGGGCCGGGAACCCAGCCGAGGCGTTGCCGAGGGAGTAGGCGACCAGGTTGATGGCCTCGGAGATGTTCTTGGTGAACACCACCTCGGACTCGTCGGTGGCGCCGATGAAGCCGGCCGCCTTGATCCGGGCCCCCTCGTAGGCCTCGGTGGCCTCCTCGGACAGCTGGTGAGTGGCCCGGTGAATGTTGGCGTTGTGCCGCTCGTAGAAGGTGCTGATCGCGTCGATGACCTGGCGCGGCTTCTGCGAGGTGTTGGCACTGTCCAGGTAGATGAGCGGCTGGCCGCCGCGCACCTGCCGGTCCAGGATCGGGAAGTCCTTCCGGATCCGGGCCACGTCAAGGGTCATGACACGGCCCCAGCGGCGGCCTGCTCCTTGATGAACTTCTCGTAGCCGTTGGTCTCGAGCTCTTCGGCCAGCTCCTGGCCGCCGCTGCGGACGATCCGGCCGCCCACGAACACGTGCACGAAGTCCGGCTGCACGTAGCGCAGGATCCGGGTGTAGTGGGTGATCAGCAGCACGCCGTGGCCCTGGCCGGCCCGGAACCGGTTGATGCCCTCGGACACCACCTTGAGCGCGTCGATGTCCAGGCCGGAGTCGGTTTCGTCCAGCACCGCGATCTTGGGCTGGAGCAGCTCCAGCTGCAGCACCTCGTGCCGCTTCTTCTCACCGCCGGAGAAGCCCTCGTTCAGGTTGCGCTCGGCGAAGGCCGGGTCGATGGACAGGTCGGCCATGGCCTGGCGCATGTTCTTCATGAAGTCGCGCAGCTTGGGGGCCTCGCCCTGGACCGCGGTGACCGCGGTGCGCAGGAAGTTCGACACCGACACGCCAGGGACTTCCACCGGGTACTGCATGGCCAGGAACAGGCCGGCCCGGGCCCGGGCGTCCACGCTCATGGTGAGCACGTCCTCGCCGTCGAGGGTGACCGTGCCCGAGGTCACGTGGTACTTGGGGTGGCCCGCGATCGCGTAGGCCAGGGTGGACTTGCCGGACCCGTTCGGGCCCATGATCGCGTGGGTCTCTCCCGCATTGACGTCGAGGTCGACGCCGCGCAGGATCTCGCGCTGGGCGCCGTTCGCCTCCTCGATGTTCACGTGCAGGTCGCGGATCTCAAGGGTCGCCATATCTCAGTTCTCCAGGAAGTTCTTTTAGAAAGCTCAGGTGAGGGCGACGTAGACGTCGCCGCCGGAGGTCTTGACCGGGTAGACCGGCACCGGCTGGGTGGCCGGCGGCCCGGTCGGCACGCCGGTCCGCACGTCGAAGCAGGATCCGTGCAGCCAGCACTCGATCGTGTGGTCGTACACCTCGCCCTCGGACAGCGGGACCTCGGCGTGCGAGCACACGTCGTGCAGGGCGTGCACCTCGCCTTCGGCCCGCACCACCGCGACCGGGGTGCCGTTCACGTCGACCCCGAGGGCGCCGTCCTCGGGCACGTCGGCCAGGGCGCAGACGCGGACGAAGGTACGCTCGCCGCTGGCGGTTTCCGGTGATCGGGGGCTGCTCATGCCAGCTCTGCCTCGACCACCGCCGCCACGCGGTCGCGCACTTCGCCGACCTCGATCTTGTTCAGCAGCTCGCCGAAGAAGCCGCGGATGACCAGGCGCCGGGCCTCCGCAAAGGGAATGCCCCGGGCCATCAGGTAGAACAGGTGGATGTCCTCCAGGCGGCCGTTGGCGCTGGCGTGCCCGGCCCCGGTGATCTCACCGGTCAGGATCTCCAGGTTGGGCACGGAGTCGGCCCGGGCGTTGTCGGTCAGGACCAGATTCCGGTTGTACTCATAGGTGTCGGTCCCGGTGGCGGAGGCGTCGATCAGCACGTCGCCGATCCACACGCTGTGCGCATCGTCGCCCTGCAGGGCGCCCTTGTACAGCACCCGGCTGCGGCAGTCGGGCGCGCTGTGCTCGACGAACAGCCGGTGCTCCTGGTGCTGGCCGGCGTCGGTGATGTAGAGCCCGTTCAGCTCGGCGTCGCCGCCGCGCCCGGCGTAGGTGACGGACGGGACGATCCGGACCAGGTCACCGCCCAGCGTCACCACCGTGTGCGAGATCTTCGCGTCCTTGCCCAGCCGCACGTGGTGGTGGGACAGGTGCACGCTGTCATCGGCCCAGTCCTGCAGGCTGACCACGCTCAGCGCGGCCCCGTCGGCCACCACCAGCTCGACGTTGTCGGCGTAAGTGAGGCTGCCCCGGTGATCGAAGACCACGGTGGCGCGGGCCATCGGGCCCACGTCGACCACGGTGTGCCCGAAAGCGGCACCGTCCGCGCCGTCGCCGCGCACGGTGACCACCGTCGGCGCGGAGGTCTCAGCCTCGGCGGGCACGGTGATCACGTTGGCCGCGGTGAAGGAGGCGTAGGCCCGGGCGCTGACCCGGTCGGTTGGCACGTACGAGGCGCCGATGCGCGGGTCGCCCCGCTCGGCCTTCTCGATCTTGACCTCGGGCGCCGGGCTGACCTCGACGCTCCACCGGGCCGCGGCCAGCGGGGCGTCCTGATGCAGGCCGCGCAGGCGGCGTAGCGGGGTGAACCGCCATTCCTCCTCGCGGCCGGTCGGGACCTCGAAGTCGGCCGGGTCGTAGGAGGCGTGCTCGTGCAGCCGGGACACGGGCGCGTCGGATTCGACGGCGCCCTGCAGCGCCGCCACTGGGGCCGTCATCAGCCGACCGATCCTTCCATCTGGAGCACGATCAGCCGGTTGAGCTCGAGCGCGTACTCCATCGGGAGCTCACGCGCGATCGGCTCGACGAAGCCGCGGACGATGGTGGCCATGGCCTCGTCCTCGGTCATGCCCCGGCTCATCAGGTAGAACAGCTGGTCTTCGGAGATCTTGGAGACCGAGGCCTCGTGGCCCATCTCCACGTCGTCCTCGCGCACGTCCACGTAGGGGTAGGTGTCGCTCCGGCTGATCGTGTCGACCAGCAGCGCGTCACACTTGACCGTGGACTTGGAGTGCTCGGCACCCTCCTGCACCTGGACCAGGCCCCGGTAGGAGGTCCGGCCACCGCCGCGGGCCACCGACTTGGACACGATGGTGGATGAGGTGTTCGGCGCGCAGTGCACCATCTTGGAGCCGGCGTCCTGGTGCTGGCCCTCGCCCGCGAACGCGACCGACAGGGTCTCGCCCTTGGCGTGCTCACCCATCAGGTAGACGGCCGGGTACTTCATCGTGACCTTGGAACCGATGTTGCCGTCGATCCACTCCATGGTCGCGCCCTGCTCGCAGACGGCGCGCTTGGTGACCAGGTTGTAGACGTTGTTCGACCAGTTCTGGATGGTGGTGTACCGGCAGCGGGCGTCCTTCTTGACGATGATCTCGACCACCGCCGAGTGCAGCGAGTCCGACTTGTAGATCGGCGCGGTGCAGCCCTCGACGTAGTGCACGTAGGCACCCTCGTCGACGATGATCAGCGTCCGCTCGAACTGGCCCATGTTCTCGGTGTTGATCCGGAAGTAGGCCTGCAGCGGGATGTCCACGTGCACGCCCTTCGGCACGTAGATGAACGAGCCACCGGACCAGACCGACGTGTTCAGCGCGGCGAACTTGTTGTCGCCGGGCGGGATCACGGTGCCGAAGTACTCCTGGAACAGCTCGGGGTGCTCGCGCAGGGCCGTGTCGGTGTCGAGGAAGAGGACGCCCTTCTCCTCGAGGTCCTCACGGATCTTGTGGTAGACGACCTCGGACTCGTACTGGGCCGCCACCCCGGCGATCAGCCGCTGCTTCTCAGCCTCGGGGATGCCCAGCCGGTCGTAGGTGTTCTTGATGTCCTCGGGAAGGTCGTCCCAGCTCTCGGCCTGCTTCTCGGTCGACCGGACGAAGTACTTGATGTTGTCGAAGTCGATCTCGGACAGGTCGGCGCCCCAGGTCGGCAGCGGCTTGCGCCCGAACATGCGCAGGCCGCGCAGACGCAGGTCCAGCATCCACTCGGGCTCGTTCTTCCGGGTCGAGATGTCGCGGACCACGTCCTCGGACAGGCCACGGCGCGCGGACGCACCGGCCACGTCACTGTCGGCCCAGCCGAACTTGTACGCGCCCAGGCCATCAAGCTGGTCGTTAGCGGTCGTCGTCATAGAAAGAGCCCTCCGGACTCTGGAATGCTTTCACTGTCTCCCTGAGCCTCAACCGAGCCCGGGGTGGTCTGCTTCCCTGCCAGCGAACGGCAGGTGACATGGGTGGTGCAGATACCGTCGCCGTGGGCGATGGTAGCCAGCCGCTGGACCGGGACACCGAGCAACCGGCCGAACGCCTCGGTCTCGGCCTCGCACAGCTGCGGGAACTCGGCGGCCACGTGGGCCACCGGGCAGTGGTGCTGGCACAACTGCTCGCCGCCGGCCGCCGGCGACCCGCCGGCGGCGGGGGCCGCCCCGGCCGAGGCGGCGTAGCCGTCGGCCGACAGCGCGTCGGCCAGGGCCTGGACTCGCTCCCCCGGCGGCGCCGCGGCCACGGTCGGGCCGTACCGCCGTTCCAGCTCGGCGACCTGGTGGCGGGCGAACTCCTCGACCGCCGCCGGGCCCCCGGTCTGGGCCAGGAAGCGGAGCGCGCTGCTGGCCAGGTCGTCGTAGGCGTGCTCGAAGGCGCTGCGGCCCGCGTCGGTAATGGCGAACAGCCGGGCGGGACGGCCCCGGCCCCGGCTGGCGTAGGTGCGGGCGGTGCGGGTCTCGATCAGCCCCTCGGCCAGCAGGTTGTCCAGGTGCCGCCGGATGGCGGCCGGGGTCAGGCCGAGCCGGTTCCCGATCACCGAGGCCGTGGACGGCCCCAGCTCCAGGATCAGCCGGGCCACCCGGGCGCGGGTACCGCGCTCTGAGCTGGCCGCGGCACCAAGTGCCACCGCCTGCCGCCCAGAAGTCGCTGCCCGCATGTTTTTCACAACACAAGTATGCCGTAAATAAGTCCAGCACCGCAAAGATTACCGCAGGCAAATATGACGTAATTCTTCAGCCCCGTTCGCATCGGGCTTCTCGCTGGTCACAGGAGCAGCTGGCGTGTCGGGGCGGGCGAGGGCGGCCGCGCGCGCCGTACCCTGGCAGCATGGCTGCGGCGCGGCCGGACGTGGCCGATCTGCTGGACGTCCGGATCCCGACCGGCGGCAGGGTGGTCGCGGTCAGCGACCTGCACCTGCCGCCGGAACGCTCGGACATCTCCGGGCGGTCCTGCGCGCTGGTGGCGGCGCGGCTGGCCAAGCTGGCGGGCCCCGGCACCGCGGCCCTGACCGTGGTGCTGGCCGGGGACATCATCGAGCTGCTGGCCAATCCGCAGGCCAGCGCGGACGCGATCTTGCGCGAGCACGAGGACCTGTGCGCGGCCCTGACCGCGGTGGTGTCCGCGGGCGGGCAGGTCATCTACGCCATCGGCAACCACGACAGCGACCTGGCCTGGGACGTCAAGGCGGCCGACGCGGTCCGCGAGCGGACCGGGGCCCGGCTGTGCCTGGCCGCCGACCTGGTGCTGCCGGACGGGGGCAAGATCCGGGTCGAGCACGGGCACCAGCTCGACCCGTACAACTGCTTCTGCGACCCGCGCAACCGGCTCGACACGCCACTCGGCCACCACATCGTGCGGGAGGTCCTGCCCCGGATCGAATTCCTGGGCCGCGGCTGGCTGGACGGCGCGCACGAGATGGCCGACCCGGGCGACTTCCCGTCCTTCGTCGGCTCCCGGCTGTTCTACCGCAAGCTCACCCGGCACGCCTGGTGGCTGCTGCTGATCCCGGTCCTGCTGCTGCTGGTCCTGCGGGTGTCGGAGATCTTGTCGCTGCCGACCAAGTACCCGGACACCACCCGCTGGGTGCACGGCGCCGAGATCCTGGGCTACGGCGCGGTCGCGGACCTGATCGTGGTGGCGGCCATCATCGCCATCGTGTCCCGCCGGGCCTGGACGTCGATCAGCGCGCTGGCCCTGGCCGAACGGGGCTACGGGCAGAACCACGCGGCCCGGCAGCGGGCCGCCGACCTGACCGGTGAGGGCTACCGGGGCTTTCTGTCCGGGCACACCCACCATCCCGAGCTGAGCCCGTGCGGAGCGGGGTTCTACGGCAACACCGGCTCCTGCACCACCGTAGTGGAGGGCACCGCGACCCGCCTGACCATGCCCTCGGCCTACCTGCGGGCCCAGCAGATCTGCTGGCTGGAGCTGACCAGCCAGGCGGCCGGGCCGCGGGCCGAGCTGCGGGTGGCCCGGGTCGACCTGCCGGGGGCGACCCGGCTGGAGCGGTTCGCGGCCCGGGGGCGGCACCGGTTCTCGGCCACCCCGGCCGTGGTCGGCTCCTGGCCCGGCCCGGCCTGGCCCGCGGCGGCCACGGCGGCGGAGGCCGCTCTTACGACTGGTCGTAGTACAAGTGCTGACGCCGGCGAGGCGGCCGGGCCGGAACGACCATAGACTCGCGATCGTGAGCACTGCCCCCGCCGTCGAAATCGCGAGCCTGGTGAAGCAGTACCGGCACGCGCGCGCGGTCGACGGGCTGACCCTGACCGCGGCCCGCGGTCAGGTCACCTCGATCCTCGGGCCCAACGGGGCGGGCAAGACCACCACCATCGAGATCTGCGAGGGCTACCGGGCCGCCGACAGTGGCCGGGTCCGGGTGCTCGGCCTGGACCCGGACCGCGACGGCCGGGCGCTGCGGCCCCGGGTCGGGGTCATGCTCCAGTCGGGCGGGGTGCCGCCCGCCATTCCGGCCGGTGAATACCTGCGGCTGCTGGCCCGGTTCCACGCCCACTCGCTGGACCCGGCCGGCCTGCTGGACCGCGTCGGCCTGGCCGAGGTGGCCCGGACCCAGTACAAGCGGCTGTCCGGCGGCCAGCAGCAGCGGCTGGCACTGGCCGCCGCCGTCATCGGCCGCCCCGAACTGGTGTTCCTGGACGAACCCACGGCCGGGATGGACCCGCAGGCCCGGCACGCCACCTGGGACCTGATTGGCGAGCTGCGCGGTTCCGGGGTGAGCGTGATCTTGACCACGCACTTCATGGACGAGGCCGAGCGGCTCTCCGACCAGGTGGCCATCATCGACCACGGCCGCCTGGTCGCGGGCGGCACCCCGGCCGAGCTGTGCGGCGGCGCGGGCCAGCTGCGGTTCCGGGCCGACTCCGGGCTGGACACCGACGGCCTGGTGGCCGCGCTCCCGGACGGCACCGCGGCCAAGGAGTCCCCGGCCGGGCACTACGTCATCGAAGTCCCGGACGGGGTCAGCCCGCAGCTGCTGGCCTCGGTGACCGCCTGGTGCGCCGAGCACGGCGTGCTGCCGACCAGCCTGCGGATCGAGAGCCGCACCCTGGAGGACGTGTTCCTGGAGCTGACCGGAAAGGAACTGCGCCCATGAGGGGGCTGGGCATGAGGGGGCTGGGCTCGTGACCGCGGCTGCGCCCGAAGCACCCGGGCCGTTCGCGCCCGCGCCGGGAGCGGCGCCGATGGGCCGGATGATCGCGGCCCAGACGGCGATGGAAACCCGGATGCTGCTGCGCAACGGCGAGCAGCTCACGGTGACCCTGGTCATCCCGCTGGCCCTGCTGGCCATGTTCAGCCTCGAGCCGCTGGTCAGCGTGGGCAGCGGCACCCGCATCGACTTCCTGGCCCCCGGGGTCATCGCGCTGGCCGTGATGTCGGTCGCCTTCACCAGCCAGGCCATCGCCACCGGCTTCGAACGGCGCTACGGCGTGCTCAAGCGGCTGGGGGCCGAACCGCTGTCGTCGGCCGGCCTCATCGCGGCCAAGACCGCCAGCGTGGTCCTGATCGAGCTGCTGCAGGCGGTGCTGATCACCGCGATCGCGTTCGGGCTGGGCTGGACTCCGCACACCAGCGCGCTGGCCTTCCTGACCGTGCCGCTGCTGGTGCTGGCGGGCACGGGCGCGTTCAGCGGGCTGGCCCTGCTGATGGCGGGCACCTTGCGGGCCGAAGCCACCCTGGCCCTGGCCAACCTGATCTACATCGCCCTGCTCGGCCTGGGCGGCGTGGTCTTCCCGCTGACCAAGTTCCCGGCCGCGGCCCACCCGTACCTGACCCTGCTGCCCACCGGGGCGCTGGCCACCGGGCTGCGCTCGGTGCTGGCCCACTCGGCCGGGGTGCCGGTGCGGGACCTGATCGTGCTGGTGGTGTGGGCCACGGTGGGTATCGGGCTCGCGGCCCGCACGTTCCGCTGGGAGTGAGCACCGAGGTCCGCGAGCCCGCCGCGGCGCCCGGGCTCAGCTCCCGGGCCACGGCCGGGTCGGCCGCCCTGGTGCTGAGCGGGATCATCTCCACCCAGGTCGGCGCGGGTCTGGCCACCCGGCTGTTCCACCAGGTCCCCGCGGCCGCGGTGACCGGGCTGCGGCTGTGGGCCGCGGCCATCGTGCTGCTGATCGTGTCCTTCCGGGGCGTGCGGGCCGCGGTGACCGGGGTGGCCCGGCGGCGAGCGGGGCGGGACGCGCTGATCCTGCTCGGCTTCGGGCTGACCCTGGGCGCGATGAACTTCGTGTTCTACCAGGCCATCGCCCGGATCCCGCTCGGGGTGGCGGTGACGATCGAGTTCCTGGGCCCGCTGGCGGTCGCGGTGGCCGGCTCGCGCCGGCTGCTCGACCTGATCTGGGTCGGGCTGGCCGCGGCCGGGGTGGTCCTGCTGACCGGCGACGGCCCCGGCCACCTGGACGTGGCCGGGGTCGTGTTCGCCGCCCTGGCCGCCGTGGGCTGGGCCGGTTACATCCTGTTCAGCGTGGCCACTGGGCGCCGTTTCACCGGGGCCAACGGCCTGGCCCTGGCCATGGTGGTGGCGGCGGTGGCGGTCACCCCGGTGGCCACGGCGGCAGCGGTCACGGCCGGGTCCGCCGCCCACCAGGCGCTGGGCCGGCCGTCGGTGCTGCTGACCGGGGCCGCGGTCGGGGTGCTGTCCTCGGCCATCCCGTACGGGCTGGAGATGCAGGCCCTGCGGTGGCTGCCATCGCGGATCTTCGGCATCTGGATGAGCGTGGAACCGGCCGCGGCCGCGCTGATCGGCCTGGTCCTGCTGGGGCAGCGGCTGTCGGCGGCCGAGTGGGCCGCGGTCGGCTGCGTGGTGGCGGCCAGCATCGGCGCCGCCCGGGCCACGCCGCGAGCCGGGGGCTCCTACGATGGGTAGCGTGTCCGCCCAACCCGCGCCCCCGGCCATGAGCTCACCCCCGGCCTGGCGGCGGTCCTGGGACCTGATCTCGGGCCCGGTGCTGCACCCGACCCGGGTGTCGCTGCGCCGGCTGGCGCTGGCCGCGGTGGTGGCCAACGTGATCATCATGTCCACCGGTGAGGCCGTGCGGCTGAGCAAGTCGGGGCTGGGCTGCCCGGACTGGCCGGACTGCACGGCCAAGAGCCTGGTCGCGGCCAGCACCGCCGGGCAGACCACGCTGAACACCTGGATCGAGTTCGGCAACCGGCTGCTGAACTTCCCGCTGGTGGCGATAGCCGGGCTCGTCTTCATCGCGGCCTGCTGCTACCGGTCCCCCGAAACGGGACGGCGCCGCCGGGACCTGATCTGGCTGGCCGCGGCGCTGCCGGGCGGGGTGGTGGCCCAGGCCGTGGTGGGCGGGATCACCGTGCTGACCAAGCTCAACCCGGGCTGGGTGGCGGCCCACTTCATGCTGTCGACCGCGATCGTGGCGGCCGCGGTGGTGCTGCAGGTCCGGGCGGGCGAGGGCGACGGCCCGGCCGTGCCGGTGGTCCGGCGCGACCTGCGCATCATCGGCGCCACCCTGGTCGGCGCGGTGGCGGTCATGTTCGCGGCCGGCACCGTGGTCACCGGGACCGGGCCGCTGGCCGGCAACGCGGCCGCGCACCGCTTCCACCTGCCGTTCGCCGGGGTCACCCAGCTGCACGCCGACATCGGCTGGGTCATCGGCGCGCTCGGGTTCGCGCTGCTGGTCGGGCTGCCCCTGTCCGGGGCGCCGCGCCGGGCCGTGCGGGCCGTGTTCTGGCTGGCCGGGCTGACCCTGGCCCAGGGCGCGATCGGGTACGCGCAGTACTTCGCCGGGCTGCCCGCGGGCCTGGTCTGGGTCCACGTCACGGTGGCCGTGGTCATCTGGGCGGTGACCGTGCGGCTGTACCTGGCCATGCGTGAGCGCGGCCCCCTGCCCGCCGGCCAGCCCGCGGTCGCGACGACGGCGCGCGACCTCCCGGGAGAGCGGGGACCGGCCGGCTACCGCTCCGGTTCGCGGGGCATGACCGGCGGGTGCGGCATCGGCGCCCGGTAGGCCATCGGCTGGGTGAACGCCGACGTCTGGCTCCCGGTCCACGGGGTGGCCGGCGGTGACGGCTGGCGCCGCTGGAACTGCCCGCGCGCGGCCTGCATCAAGCTGAGCAGCCCCTGCTGGCTCTGCGCGAACTGACGGCGGCTGATCACGCCCCGGCGGGCCTTCTGGTGCAGCAGCGCCAGCTCGGTCGCGGCCAGCTGGTAGTCGCCCATGGCCGAGGCCGCGGCCAGGCCGCCGTTGGCCCGGGCCCAGATCCGGGCCTGCCGCCGGTCCTTCAGTGAGCTCAGCATCTCGATGTCGTGGCCGGTGACCAGCCCGGTCCCCTCGTAGCCGGGCAGGTAGTTCCGGATCAGGCCCACGATCCGGCTCCGGTCGCGCCGGATGATCACGTACAGCACGATCAGCAGGCAGAGCAGGAACACGTAGGCGAAGAGCGTGCCGGCCAGGCCGAAGATGGAAAGCCCGTTCCACATGGCGTGCAGGCACATCGCGGCCAGCCAGCCCAGCGGCAGGGCCCAGTTGCTGTTCCGGTGCGAGGCCGCGTAGGCGGCGCCGATGCCGGTCATCGAGGTGAAGGTCGGGTGCAGGAAAGGGGACAGCACCCCCCGCAGCACGAACGTGTAGCCGAGCAGCTGGGCCCCGCCGTGGACCGGGTTGATCTCGGCGTTGATGTAGTAGCCGATGTTCTCGGTCATCGCGAAGCCGATGCCGACCATGCCCGCGTACACGATGCCGTCGGTGGGACCGTCCAGTTCCTGGCGCCGCCAGCGCACCAGCCAGACCAGGAACAGGCCCTTGAGGGTTTCCTCGACGATCGGGGCGCCGACCGTGGCCGACACGTACTCCCCGGCCGAGGCGCCCAGCGCGGGCTGGGTGATGTACTCCAGCCCGGCCGTGTTGATCAGCGCCGCGAACAGGGCCGCGATGCCCGCGCCCCACAAGAACCCGAACAGCAGGTTGATCCGCGGCTCCGGTTCCAGCCGGTCGACGAACAGCACCACCGCGATCAGCAGCGGCACCGGGGCCAGCGCCAGCGGCAGCGCGATGAAGAACGGCGCCGCGCTGTGCCCGGACGCCTTGGCCTCGGCCAGCTCGATGCCGAACACCACGATCACGCAGGCCGCGGCCAGGATGATCCCGGCGATGACCCCGACCCGGGCCCGGCCTGGCGGGCGGCCCTCCACGACCGCGCGCGGATCGAAGACCGGTGCGGGCATCCCCATGCGGGCAGGTTACTATCCGGACCCGTGCAGGCTGAGGTGCAGCGCCGGGAGATCGTCCGGCTGGCCGTGCCCGCACTCGGCGCGCTGGTGGCCGAGCCCCTGTTCCAGCTGGCCGATTCGGCCATCGTCGGGCACCTGGGCGCGGCCCAGCTGGCCGGGCTGGGCGCGGCCGGGGCCGCCCTGTCAACCCTGGTCAACGTCTGCATCTTCCTGGCCTACGGCACCACCTCGGCGGTCGCGCGGCGGATGGGCGCGGGTGACATGCGGGGCGCGGTCCGCCAGGGCATCGACGGTATGTGGGTGGCGCTGCTGCTCGGTGCGGCCATCGCCGTGGTCAGCGTGCCGCTGGCCGGACCCATCGCCGGGCTGTTCGGCGCGTCCCCGGCCGCCACTGGATTTGCCGTCATTTATCTTCGAATTTCGGCGGCCGGGGTCCCGGCCATGCTGCTGGTGCTGGCGGGGACGGGCATCTTGCGCGGGCTGCGGGACACCCGGGTGCCGCTGGCCGTGGCCGGCCTCGGGGCCGTGGTCAACGTGGTCCTGAACTACCTGCTGGTCTACCCGGCCGGGCTGGGCATCGCCGGCTCGGCCACCGGCACGGTGATCACCCAGGTGGGCATGGCGGTGGCCTACGCCGTGGTCGCGGTGCGGGCCGCCCGCCAGCACGGCGCGCACCTGTACCCGGACTGGGCCGGGATCCGGGCGTCGGCCGGGGCCTCGTTCGCGCTGCTGGTGCGGACGGCCGCGCTACGGGTGTATCTGCTGATCGCGGTGTGGATCGCGGCCCGGTCGGGCACGGCCGCGCTGGCCGCGCACACGGTGGCCACCAACCTGTGGAACACCCTGGCGCTGGCCCTGGACGCGCTGGCCATCGCGGCCCAGGCCATCGTGGGCCACGCGCTGGGCGCGGGCGACGTGGCCGGGGCCCGCACGGCCACGGCCCGGATGTGCTGGTGGGGCCTGTGGCTGGGGGTGGCGGCGGGGGTGCTGGTCGCGGCGGCCCGGCCGCTGTACGTGCCGTTGTTCACTCCGGACCACACGGTCCAGGCTCTGCTGTCGGGGGTGCTGCTGCTGGTCGCGGTCTACCAGCCGGTGTCCGGGGTGGTGTTCGTGCTGGACGGGGTGCTGATCGGTGCGGGCGACAACCGCTTCCTGGCCGTGGCCAGCGTGGCCACCACCGTGGTCTTCACGGTCTGCGCGTTCGCGGCCCGGGCCGCGGGCGGCGGGCTGACCGGGCTGTGGCTGGCCATCGGAGCGTTCATGCTGGCCCGCCTGGTCGCGCTGGGCCTGCGGGCCCGCTCCCCCGCGTGGGCTGTTACCGGGGATCAACCGTGAACAAACGATGTCCGAACGGTCAAAAGCTCGCTACACGCCAGCTCCGGACGGCCTTGCGCACGGTCTGGCGTACTTGGAGGGATAGGCTCGATCGTGTTGGTAGCCCACGGGCTTCCCGGGGGCTTTTCGGCTGCCCAGACCAGGGTAGGTGGCGGCCGTGGACAACGGTCCGCACGCCAAGAGAGGAGCCGTGACTCAACGGTGGCAAGTAAGCAGACGAACAAGCTCGAGTGGTCCGATCTCGACGAGCGCACCGTGAACCTGATCCGGGTCCTGGCCATGGACGCGGTGGAGAACGAGGGCTCCGGTCACCCGGGCACGGCGATGAGCCTGGCCCCGGCCGCTTACCTGCTGTACCAGCGGATCATGCGGCACGACCCGATGGACCCGGCCTGGAGCGGACGGGACCGGTTCGTGCTCTCCTGCGGGCACTCCAGCCTCACCCTGTACATCCAGCTCTACCTGTCCGGCTACGGCCTGACCCTGGACGACCTCAAGGCCTACCGGTCCTGGGGCAGCCTCACCCCCGGTCACCCGGAGCACGGGCTGACCCCCGGGGTGGAGACCACCACCGGCCCGCTGGGCCAGGGCCTGGGCAACGCGGTCGGCATGGCCATGGCGGCCCGCCGCGAGCGCGGCCTGTTCGACCCGGACACCGCCGACGGCGACAGCCCGTTCGACCACCACGTGTACGTGTTCGCCTCGGACGGGGACATCGAGGAGGGCATCACCCACGAGGCCTCGGCCATCGCGGGCGTCCAGGAGCTGGGCAACCTGATCGTCCTCTACGACGACAACCACATCTCGATCGAAGACGACACCGTCATCGCCAAGGACGAGGACACCGCGGCCCGCTACGAGGCCTACGGCTGGCACGTCCAGCGGCTCAACTGGGACACGCCCAACGGCTACCACGAGGACGTCCAGGCCCTGTACGACGCGTTCGAGGCGGCCAAGGCCGAGACCTCCCGGCCGTCGTTCATCTCGCTGCGGACGATCATCGGCTGGCCCGCCCCCAACAAGCAGGGCACCGGCGCGGCCCATGGCTCGGCCCTGGGCGACGCCGAGGTGGCCGCGACCAAGAAGATCCTGGGCTTCGACCCGGAGGTCAACTTCCCGCTCGACCAGGACCTGGTCGACCACGCCCGTGAAGTGCTCGACCGCGGCCGGGCCGCCCACGCCGAGTGGAGCAAGGGCTTCGAGGCCTGGGCCGGGGCCCACGCCGAGCAGAAGGCGCTGTTCGACCGGCTGGCCAGCCGGACCCTGCCCGACGGCTGGGCCAAGGCACTGCCGGAGTTCAAGCCGGACCCCAAGGGCGTGGCCACCCGCAAGGCCTCCGGTGAGGTGCTGAGCGCGCTGGCCAAGCCGTTGCCCGAGCTGTGGGGCGGGTCGGCTGACCTGGCCGGCAGCAACGACACCACCATGAAGGGCGAGCCGTCCTTCCTGCCGCACGACCGCGAATCCAAGATGTTCCCCGGTAACAAGTACGGCCGGACGATGCACTTCGGTATCCGCGAGCACGCCATGGGCGCGATCCTCAACGGCATCGCGCTGCACGGCGGAACAAGGCCGTACGGCGGAACGTTCCTTACGTTCAGCGACTACATGCGGGGCGCGGTGCGACTGGCCGCGCTGATGCAGCTGCCGGTGACCTACGTCTGGACCCACGACTCGATCGGACTGGGCGAGGACGGGCCGACCCACCAGCCGATCGAGCACCTGTGGGCGCTGCGGGCCATCCCGCACCTGGCCGTGGTCCGGCCCGGGGATGCCAACGAGGTGACGGCGGCCTGGAAGCGGATCCTGGAGCACCCGGCCAACCCGTCGGCGCTGGCCCTGTCCCGGCAGAACCTGCCGGTGCTGGACCGGTCCAGCGGCCTGGCCTCGGCGGACGGGGTGGCCAACGGCGGCTACGTGCTGGCCGAGGCGGACGGCGACCCCCAGGTCATCCTGATCGCCACCGGCAGCGAACTGCAGATCGCGCTGGCCGCACGGGACCAGCTGCAGGCCAGCGGCACCCCCACCCGGGTGGTGTCGATGCCCTGCGTGGAGTGGTTCGAAGAGCAGGACTCGTCCTACCGCGAGCAGGTACTGCCGCACCGGATCAAGGCCCGGGTGTCGGTGGAGGCCGGCGTCACGTTCGGCTGGCGGCAGTTCGTCGGTGACTCCGGTGCCTCCGTCGGCGTCGATCACTTCGGCGCTTCGGCCGACTACCAGCGGCTGTACGAAGAGTTCGGGCTCACCGCCGAGCGGGTGGCCGCCGTGGCCCGCACGGTCCTCGACCAGATCGGTGCCGCGAGCGAATGAAGTCCAAGGAAAGGATCTGAGGTCATGGCCTCGAAGAAAGACAACCTCGCTCAGCTGGAAGCCGAGGGAGTGGCGGTGTGGCTGGACGACATCAGTCGTGAGCGGCTCCGCACCGGCAACCTTCAGCAGCTGATAGACGACGACCACGTGCTCGGCGTGACGTCGAACCCGACCATCTTCGCCAGCGCGCTGGCCAAGGGTGACGCCTACGACGAGCAGGCCCACGAACTGGGCATCCGCGGCGTCTCAATCGACGAGGCGGTCCGGAACATCACCGCCTACGACATCCGGTGGGCGGCCGACGTGCTGGTGCAGGTCTACGACGAGTCGCACCACCTGGACGGCCGGGTCTCGCTCGAGGTCGACCCCCGGCTGGCCCGGGAGACCGAGAAGACCATTGCCGAGGCCAAGGCGCTGTGGTGGATGGTTGACCGGCCCAACATGTACATCAAGATCCCGGCCACCCTGGAGGGGCTGCCCGCGATCACCGCCGCCATCGCCCAGGGCATCAGCGTCAACGTCACGCTGATCTTCTCCCTCGAGCGGTACAACGCGGTCATCGACGCCTACTTCGAAGGCCTGGAGAAGGCCGACGCGGCCGGGCACGACCTGAGCCACATCGCCTCGGTCGCCTCGTTCTTCGTCAGCCGGGTCGACAGCGAGGTGGACAAGCGGCTGGAGAAGATCGGCACCGACGAGGCCAAGGCGCTCAAGGGCACCGCGGCCATCGCCAACGCCCGGCTGGCCTACGAGCTGTACGAGCAGCGGATCGACACCGACCGCTGGCGGGCCCTGGCCGCCAAGGGGGCCCGGGTGCAGCGGCCGCTGTGGGCGTCCACCAGCACCAAGGACCCGTCGTTCCCGGACACCATGTACGTGACCGAGCTGGTGGCCAAGGACACGGTGAACACCATGCCCGAGGCGACCATCCACGCGGTGGCCGACCACGGGGAGATCCGCGGAGACACCATCCACGGCACCTACGACGCGTCCCGCCAGGTGATCGCCGACCTGGAGCAGCTGGGTATCCCCTATGACGATGTAGTCGCCGTGCTGGAAGATGAGGGTGTGGCGAAGTTCGCCGCGTCCTGGAAAGAGCTGATCGAGACGGTCAAGGGCCAGCTCAGCAAGTAACAGCCCAGTTAGTAGCGCTGTCGGGCCGGGTGCCCGGCGCTGCCTGATTGACGCCACGTAGCGGAGGAAGAAGAGAGTCGTGAGTGAGTCAGTGACGGCAGGGCCGGGCAACCTCGGTTCCGCGCCCGCCAATCCCCAGGCCGACCCCGACCAGCAGGCGGAGGAGAACCCGCTCCGGGATGCCCGGGACCGGCGGATCCCCCGGGTGGCCGGGCCGTGCGTGCTGGTCATGTTCGGCGTGACCGGCGACCTGGCCCGGAAGAAGCTGCTGCCGGCCCTGTACGACCTGGCCAACCGCGGGCTGCTGCCGCCGGGCTTCTCGCTGGTCGGCTTCGCCCGGCGGGACTGGGAGGACGAAGACTTCGCCCAGCTCACCTACGAGGCGGTCAAGGAGCACGCCCGGACCCCGTTCCGGGACACGGTGTGGCGCCAGATGATGGAGGGCATCCGCTTCGTCCAGGGCGAGTTCGACGACGACGCCGCCTTCGACACGCTGGCCAACTGCGTGCGGGCCCTGGACACCGAGCGCAGCACCGGCGGGAACTACGCGTTCTACCTGTCCATCCCGCCCAAGGCGTTCCCGACCGTGGTCCAGCAGCTCAAGCGGTCCGGCCTGTCCGATCCGGACAGCTACAGGCCGCCCGAGGGCCAGGAGGCCTGGTCCGACCGGCGGCCGTGGCGCCGGGTGGTGATCGAGAAGCCGTTCGGCCACGACCTGAAGAGCGCCCGCGAGCTGAACGACATCCTGAACGCGGTGTTCCCGCCCGAGTCGGTGTTCCGCATCGACCACTATCTGGGCAAGGAAACCGTCCAGAACATCCTGGCCCTGCGGTTCGCCAACACGCTCTACGAGCCGATCTGGAACCGCGGCTACGTGGACCACGTGCAGATCACCATGGCCGAGGACATCGGCATCGGCGGCCGGGCCGGCTACTACGACGGCATCGGTGCGGCCCGGGACGTGATCCAGAACCACCTGCTCCAGTTGCTCGCGCTGACCGCGATGGAAGAGCCGGTGGCCTTCGACGCCGACTCGCTGCGGGCCGAGAAGGAAAAGGTGCTGTCGGCCGTGCGGCTGCCCGCCGATCTGGCCACCGGGACCGCCCGGGGCCAGTACGACGCGGGCTGGCAGGGCGGCAAGCAGGTCAGGGGCTTCCTGGAGGAGGACGGCATCCCGCCCGACTCCCGGACCGAGACCTACGCCGCGATCCGGCTCGGGGTCGGCACCCGGCGCTGGGCCGGCGTCCCGTTCTACCTGCGCACCGGCAAGCGGCTGCCCCGCCGGATGAGCGAGATCGCGATCTTGTTCCAGCGAGCCCCGCACCTGCCGTTCGCGGCCACCGACACCAAGGAACTCGGGCAGAACGCCCTGGTCATCCGGGTCCAGCCGGACGAAGGGGTGACCGTGCGGTTCGGCTCCAAGGTGCCCGGCTCGGCCATGGAGGTCCGGGACGTGAACATGGACTTCGCCTACGGCGAGTCGTTCACCGAGTCCAGCCCGGAAGCCTACGAGCGGCTGCTGCTCGACGTGCTCATCGGCGACCCGCCGCTGTTCCCGCGCCAGGAAGAGGTCGAGCTGTCCTGGCGCATCCTCGACCCGATCGAGAAGTTCTGGGCCGAGTACACCAAGCCGGACCCGTACCCGGCCGGCACCTCCGGGCCCGCGTCGGCCGACGCGCTGATGGCCCGGGACGGCCGGGCCTGGCGCCGTCTCTAGCCGCGCATCGACCGGGAGCCAGGAGAAGCAACGATGACGATCGACCTGACCGACACCAGCACCGGCGCGATCGCCGAGGCGCTGACCGACGCCCGCAGCCGTCTCGGCGGGGCCGCCCTGGGCATGGTGCTCACGCTGGTCGTGGAGACCGACGAGGCCGCCCAGTACGACGCGATGCGGGCCGCCAACCAGGCGGGCCGGGAGCACCCGTGCCGGGTGCTGGGGGTGATCACCCGCCGCCCCAACGCCGAGTCACGGCTGGACGCCGAGATCCGGGTCGGCGAGGGCAGTCCCGGGGAGACCGTGCTGCTGCGCATGTACGGGCCGCTGGGCCAGCACGCGGATTCGGTGGTGGCGCCCCTGCTGGTGCCGGACGTGCCCGTGGTGACCTGGTGGCCGGGACGGCCGCCCGGCGCGCCGTCGGAGAGCCCGCTGGGGGCCCTGGCCCAGCGGCGGGTCACCGACACCGCGTTCGAGGACGAGGCCCAGCACACGCTGGGCACCCTGGCCCGGAGCTACAAGCCGGGCGACACCGACTTCAGCTGGACCCGGCTCACCCCCTGGCGCACGCTGCTGGCGGCCACGTTCGATGTGCCGCACCCCCGGGTGACCCGGGCCGAGGTGCTGGCCGAGGCGGGCAACCCGAGCGGCGACATCCTGGCCGCCTGGCTGTCGGTCCGGATCGGCATCCCGGTTGACCGCGGCGTGTCGGCCGGCCCCGGCATCACCGACGTCAGGTTCGACACCGAGCGCGGCCAGATCGGCATCTCCCGGCACGACGGCCGCACCGCCACCTTGTCCCGGACCGGTGAGCCGGACCGGCGGGTGGCCCTGCACCGCCGGGACCAGGCCGAACTGCTGGCCGAGGAGCTGCGCCGGCTGGACCCGGACGACGTCTACGCCGAATCGCTGGAGTGGCTGTTCAACGACCGCCGCACCGACGGCGAGGGCGACACGTTCACGCTGGCCGCGCCCTCGACGGCCCAGATCGCGAAGAACGTGGCCGCCGAGCAGGCCGCGACCGGCTACCCGGTGGACGAGCCCGCCGCCGGCGACGAGCCGGCCCCGCAGGACGCCGACGCCGCCGCCACCGAGTCCATGAACGCCGACGAGGGGGAAACGGGCGTGGAAGCCGAGCAGGAGATCCAGGAATCATGAGCGAGCGAGAGGGCCGCGGCGGCGACTGGACTGAGGAGCGAGGAACGAGCGACGAGGGAAGGAGCCGCCTTCAGGCGGCCCGGAAGCGAGCGGGGAACACAGCATCATGAGCGCGCCGGAAGTCATCATCCACCGGGACGCCGGCCTGCTGGCCAAGGCGGCCGCGGCCCGGCTGGTCACCCGCCTGGTCGACGCGGTGACCACGCGCGGGTCGGCGTCGCTGGTGCTGACCGGCGGCGGGATCGGCACCGCGGTCCTGGCCGAGCTGGCCGCCGCCCCGGCCCGGGACGCGGTCGACTGGCGGCACGTCGACATCTGGTGGGGCGACGAGCGGTTCGAGCCCGAGGGCTCCCCCGAGCGGAACGAGACCGGGGCCCGCGAGGCCCTGCTCGACCACGTGGACGTGGACCCGGCCCGGGTGCACCCGATGGCGCCGTCCAACGGCCCGGACGGGGACGACCCGGAGGCGGCCGCCGACCGCTACGCGGCCGAGCTGGCCCGGGCGGCCAAGCCGGAGGACCACGGCCCGGTCCCGGCGTTCGACATCATGCTGCTCGGCATCGGCCCCGAGGGCCACGTCGCCTCGCTGTTCCCGGAAATGCCCGCGCTGTACGACGAGCGCTCGGTGGTGGCGGTCCGCGGCGCGCCCAAGCCACCGCCGACCCGGATCTCGCTGACCTTCCCGGCGATCACCGCCGCCCGGGAAGTCTGGATCCTGGCCGCCGGAGCGGAGAAGGCGGGCGCGGTCTCGCTGGCGCTGTCCGACGACGTCGGCCCCAAGCAGGTCCCGGCGGTGGCCGCCCGCGGCCGCCAGCGCACGTTGTTCCTGCTCGACACGGAGGCGGCGGCCAAGGTGCCCTCGGGCATCGACCGCAGCCACGCGCACTAGCGCTAGCCCCGGGGGCGGAGGCCCCCGGGCCCGGGGGGCGGGCCCGTCAGCTGGTGGCGGGGGCGCGTTCCTCGTCCTGCTGGCGGGCGGCCACGGCCACGGCGACGGCCTTGCGGGAGCGGCGTGGCTCCCGGGTGCAGGCCAGCCCGGCGGCGAGGCAGGCCGCGGGCACGGCGGCCAGCACGTAGCGGTAGCTGAAGCCTGAGGTCATCGGGGGCAGCACCACCAGCACCAGGCCCACCGCCCACGGCAGCAGGGTGAGGCCACCCCAGCGCCGCCACCGGAGCACCGCGCCGCCCAGCCCGATGGCCAGGATTACCCCCAGCATGGTCCCGCGCAGGTAGAACACGTTCTGGTAGCCCTGGATGATGCTGGACCAGGGCTTGACCACCGTCGGCTGGCCCTCGGCCGGGCCGCCGTACCGGATCAGCGCGGCCTTGTCCTCGGGGTAGTAGTTGGCCCACCAGGGCATGGGGTCCACGGTGGCGCGGAACTGGTACGACGGCCCGGACCCGGTCAGGTCGGACTGGCTGCGGTCCCAGGTGAACGTGTGCATGGTGTCGTCCCACACGTCGGCCACGTAGTCCCCGGGCTGGGCCAGGATGGCCGCCTTGGCGAACTTGCCGGCCAGGCTGTTGGCCTGCTCGGTGAAGTTGTTGCCCTTGGTCAGCCGGTACAGCGGCGTGGTCGTGTCCCACAGGTATTCCTGGGAGCTGGACCGCTGGGACGGCGGTTTGGGGTCGCACAGGACCCTCAGGTCGCCGGCCAGGTGGGGCATCTTGGCGCACTGGGCGAACGTGCTGACCCGGCTGTACAGGAACGTGCCGCTCGAGGTGTCCAGGGCGTACTGGCCGTAGAAGCTGTGATACCAGGCCATGTAGCCGGCGATCGGCAGCAAGCCGACGACCAGCATGGCCGCGGTGCGCTTCCAGTTCACCCGGCGGGCCAGCAGCAGGACGGCCACCACGATCAGCAGCGGCTCCCCCACGGCCCGGACGATGGCCGCGAAGCCGATCACCAGGCCCACGAGCGCGCAGGTGAGCAGCGACGGCTGGTCCGACCAGCACAGCACGACCAGCGCCGCCGTGATCAGGAAGGTGAACAGCACGTCCGACATGACCATGTGCTCCAGCAGGAGCTCGTACACGTCGAACAGCACCGGCAGGGCGGGCAGCGTCGCACCCCACCAGGGCAGCCCGCGGCGGCGCAGTACCGCGTAGATGCCCACTCCCATGGCCAGCCCCATCAGGGCCTGCAGGGCCGCGACCAGGGTCAGGCTGTGGAACGGCAGCAGCAGCCACAGCACCAGCGGATACCCGTTGGACCGCACCACGTCAGGGGTCTTGGTGACCGCGTCGGTGACGTAGTTGTAGGAGTCGTTGAACCACAGGATCGGCGGGTAACCCAGCATGACCACGAGCCGGAGGGCCACGGCCAGGGCGAGCACGATCGCGAACCAGCGATGCGCCGCGATCAGCCGTCCGGCCCAGCGCACGGGCGCGGCCAGCCGCCCCCGAGCGGTCGCATCAGTCAACAGGTCTCCCGTTGATCACGTGACGTGTCGCGTGGCGTCACTTCCGTGTAACGCCCGGGTTGACATCCGGTCCGGAAATCATCGGCCGGAGCGTGGGCCCGCGGTCTCCATACGACCACTGATTCCCGCTGCCGACGCTACTAGATTTCGCCGCCGCGGGTCGCATGCAGGTTCGATTCTGTGCGCTTATTCAGCAAACCCTCAGGCGTTATGACCGACAGCACACCGGAGGTGAACTTTGCGCGATATCTCGGCTATCCCCGGTTTACCGGCCCGCTGGGTGCCCGTTACCGTTCGGCGAATGTAACGACGATTGCGGGGGTTTCGGGCCGGATGGACGGCGGCGGCGCCAGCCGAATAGCCGCACCGAGATCAGGCACAGCATGACAATCGGGATCACCACCGCCGAGGTGTGCGCGGCGGCCGCGATGACCAGCCACACCAGCGCGATCGGCAGCAGCGGGATGAACGGGGGCCGGTAGGACTGCGGCCGGGGCGGCCCGACCATCTCCGGCTTGGGCCCGGACGGCTGGAGGTCGGCACCCAGCTTGGGCTCGGCCGGCAGGTCCTCGGTCAGCGTGCGCAGGTCGCCCCAGGTCTTCGAGGCGTAAGCCGACGTGGTCCGCTCGTCGAACTCGTCCAGGGTCAGCCGGCCAGCCGTGAACGCCTCCCGGAGCACCTCGACCGTGCTTTCCCGGTCGTGGTCGGATGCACGAATCCCGCCGTCTGACGTCATATCCCGGGCCTTCCCGTAGCTCGACCCATGTAACAAATAAGCATACCCGCTGCCTGGCCGGGCGTCAGTGTGGCCTGTACCGCAGCGTGGGGGTCCGGGCGGCTCGTCGCTAAGATCACCGCATGCCACCCGTTGCGCGGTTTCGCGCCCCCGAGGGCCATCTCATCGTGTGCGGCGACGACATGCTGGCGTTCCGCGTGACCCAGGAGCTCACCACCCGGTACCGGGAGCGGGTCACCGCCGTTCTGCCGTCCAGGCGGCAGGGCCTGGGCCCGGACATCGACCGGCTGCCCGGGACCCGGGTCATCGAGCGGACCGAGCTGACCAGCCAGGCGTTCACCGACGCGCAGATCACCTCGGCCCGGGCGCTGGCCCTGCTGCGCCAGGACGACGTGGGCAACTTCCACGCGGCGCTGCGGGCCCGCGAGCTGAACCCCGACATCCGGCTGGTGCTGGCGGTGTTCAGCCCCGGGCTGGGTGAGCAGGTCCGCGCGTTCTTCCCGGACTGCGCGGTGCTGGTCGGCACCTCGATGTCGGCGCCGTCGTTCGTGGCCGCCGCTTTAGGAGAGCCGGCTCCGAGCCACGTGCGGGTGTCCGGGAAGACCCTGTACGTGACGCTGCGCGGCGCGGCCGACCCGGCCCAGGTGCTGTGCGGGCTGGCCACCACCACCGCCCGCGGGCCGGTGCTGATGCCGCCCGACGGGCAGAACGCCGATGACCTGGTGCTGGCCATCGCGGACGGGACGCCCCGCGATCCACTGCGCCGCCGCGACCCGCTGGGAGTGGTGCTGCGCAAGCTGCGCGGGCTGCTCTGGCACAAGCTCGGCCTGGGCTTCGCCGTCCTGTTCGCGGTGCTGGTGGCCGGGTTCTGCCTGCTGCTCGCGGCCACCGGCTACGCCTGGACGACGGCGCTGTACCTGACCATGCTGGACGCGGCGGGCGCGGCGCTGACCAACCCGGCCGCGGGCGGCGCCGAGAAGGTGGCGCAGATCCTGCTCACGTTCGACGGCCTGGTGTTCGTGCCGTTCGTGACCGCCCTGGTGGTCGGGGCCCGGCTGACCGGCTCGATCCGGTCCCGGCCCCCCGCCACCAGCGGTCACGTGATCGTGGTCGGCCTGGGCAACGTGGGCACGCTGGTCGTGGCCCAGCTGCACGACCTGGGGGTGCCGGTGGTGGCCATCGACCGTGACCCGAAGGCGCCCGGGGTCGCGTTCGCCCGCCGCCTGGGCGTGCCGGTGGTCGTCGGCGAGATCCACCGGGAGGAGACGCTGCGCGCGGCCAGCCTGCGGTCGAGCATCGCCCTGGTCTCGGTGACCAGCAGCGATGAGGTCAACCTGGAGGCGGCGCTGCACGCTCGCGCGCTCCGGGCCGATCTGCGCATCGTGCTGCGGCTGTACGACGACGACCTGGCCGAACGGGTGCAGAAGATGGTCGGCAACACGGTCTCCCGCAGCGTGTCGTACCTGGCCGCGCCGGCCTTCGCCGCGGCCATGCTGGAACACCAGGTGCTGCGGACGATCCCGGTCGGCCGGCACGTCCTGCTCATCGCCGACGTCCTGGTCGAGCCGGACGCGGAACTGGCCGGCCAGCCCATCGAAGCGGCTCAGCATCCGGGCCAGGCGCACATCCTGGCCGTCCGGCGCCACAACACCGACAGCTTCGACTGGTCTCTGGACCGGGACTACCGGATCGAGCCCCACGACCGCCTGCTGGTGCTGGCCACCCGGGCCGGCCTGGGCCGGACCCTGGCCCGCAACCAGCCCCAGGCCCCCTTAACGGCCGGCGCTGGCCTGGTGGGCCCACCTCCGGCCGGTACGTACTCACTCACTGTTTAATCGATTTATCAGATGGGCACGGCCCAGCCCCGGTGATCGCCTGCAATCGATGCACAATGAATTCCGGCAAGCCGGGTCATATCGTTACCCGCCGCGGAAAACACGTCGCTCCGGGGTATCGCGGACCGGGGGCCGGGAGCGTTACGCTCAGGGCAAATATTTCACCTGGTTCTGCTGATCCAGGTGGGACCGAGAAAAAGGGATACGCCGGTGCCGCCAGCGGGTGTGATCGTGCCGTCCTGGGGCAGCGCGCGTCCTTGTTTCGAATGGCCGCCCATCAGCCCACGGCCACGCCGCTGGGCCGGACGCGCCTTCCTTCTCCAGGAGGGATGACCGTGAGCGTCAACGACGATCGCATCACCGCGGCGGACGAGCGCGCCGCTTCGACGGAGGTGGCGGTATCGCCCATCGCCGACCCAGCTCCGCTCGGCCTGGCCGCTTTCGCCCTGACCACATTCTTGCTGTCAGCCTTCAATGCGGGCTGGATGACAAAGGCCAGCGGAGACGCGTGGCTGGGTTATGCCTTCGCCTATGGCGGCCTCTGCCAGCTGCTCGCCGGCATGTGGGAATTCCGGAACAAGAACGTGTTCGGCTCGACCGCCTTCTCCACCTACGGCGGATTCTGGATCGGCCTCGCCCTGTGGGCCAGACTGGTCGCCCCGACCATCAAGGACCCGGCCGTGGCCAACCACGACCTGGCCTGGATCCTGCTCGCGTTCGCCATCTTCAACACCTACATGCTGCTGATGAGCACCCAGACGACGGCGGCCGTGTTCCTGGTCTTCCTGACCCTGGAGATCACCGAGATCGTGCTGTTCATCGGCGGCTTCACCAACAGCTCGGGCCTGACCAAGGCCGGCGGCTACATCGGCATCGTCACCGCGCTGGTGGCCTGGTACACCTCGGCCGCGGGCGTGTCCAACGGCATGGCCGGGCGCCTCAGGCTCCCGGTTGGCCGGCCGTTGCTCGGCTGAATCAGCAACTCGCCTGCCCAGCGGCACCGGTCCCGGAGACCCCGCGTCTCCGGGACCGGTCGCGTATCCGGGGGCACCCGGTAGCTCCTCCTTGGTCCCGGTAGCGTAGGCGGGACAGTTTTCGCCCCGCCGAGACCAAGGAGGGCTGCCGTAAGTGGTGCGGAGCGACGAACGTACCTATGACCTTCACGAGCTGAGCATGCAGATGGCCCGGGTGAAAGAGAAGACACGACCGTGGAAGGAGTCGATCGCCCTCGTGCTGGCGATCGCCGCTGCTGTCGTGTCCCACAACGCGGCCCAGATCTTCAAAACCGTGGCCCAGCAGACCATCAGCCAGCTGCCCACGATCATCGCCTACGCGCTGGCGGTGGTGTTCTGCGTGCTGGCCATCATCGCGGTGCTGGGCATCTCCGGTAAGACCCAGAACTTTCTCCGGCCCCGCCTCGGCTCGGCCCACGCGGCCATCGTCCGCTACGCGATCCTGCTGGTCGGCATCATCATCACCCTGGTGCTGACCCTGCAGCTGTGCCGGGTGCCGGTGGGCCAGCTGGTGGTGGGCGGCGCGCTGACCAGTGTGCTGCTCGGTATCGCGGCCCAGCAGTCGCTGTCCAACATCTTCGCGGGCATGGTCCTGCTGCTGTCCCGGCCCTTTCACGTCGGTGACCACATCCAGCTCCGGGCCGGGGCCCTGGGCGGCGAGCTGAAGGGCACGGTGACCGAGATCGGCATCACCTATATCCGCCTGGACACCGGCGACTCGGTGATGTCGGTCCCCAACTCCCAGGTCCTGGCGGCCGCGGTCGGCCCCGTCCCCCCGGAATCAGGCGAGCCCGAGCCCACCCCTCCCCCAGAGCCCGAGGCCGAGAACCCCGCGACCCGTCCCCCCGGCACCGGCGCCCACGTCTGAACGTCAAAGCCCCCGCGCGCTGGTAGCGCGCGGGGGCTTTGCTGGCTTAACGGCCGGTGCGGTGGTCGCCTCCTCGGCGAGTCGCACAACGCGGCTCCAGCCAAACGGTATTCCGCGAAGGCATTTTTGGATGCGGCCCGGGGCACTCAGCCGCACCGACCGAAGACTAGGAACGCACCACCCGTCCCTACTGTTCCCCGATCCTGGATTTTCTCCGAGCTTTCTGGCCGGGCCTGCTAGCCGGCCCGCTCCGCGATGCCCGGGTAGCTGATGATCAGACCGGCTTCGTCGTAGACCAGCTGGGCGGTGAAGCCAAAGGCCGGGGCGGCGTAGTCGTAGCCGAGCCGGCCCTCCTGGCCGGGGCGGCGCCGGTAGACCTGCTCAAGCCGGTCCGTGGCCACGGTAGCGGCGCGGACGTAGGCGGCGGGCGCGTCGGCCCGGGCGCCCGGCGCCAGGTCCAGGCGGTGCACGGGCAGCGTGTTGGTCATGGCCGAGGACTCCAGGTCCACGTCCAGGCAGCCGTCGAGGTGGGGAGCGGGCTGGCCGTCGACGAGCCAGTGGCCGGCGCCGTCGGCCTGCAACTCGGTCACGCGGGTCCCCGTCACCGTGGTGGCCGTGATGCGCGCCCGGCGGGTGGCCCAGGCCGCGTCGGCCTCGATGCGGTAGCTGACCACCCAGGTCTGGCCGTCCTCGATGGCGGTGGTGGTCCCGTCGATCCGCCAGCCCGCCTCCTGGCCCCCTCCGGCCTCTCCGGCCGCCGGGGGCCGGAAGTACGCGACCTCGAGACCCATGCGGGCGTCGCGGTGCTGCCAGCACGCGGTGGCCGGGAACGGGTGGAACGGCATCGGGCCAGTGTCACACAGCCCGCTGGCTGGCGGCGGCATCCGGCCTATCGTGGCGGGATGAGCGATGACAGCTGGAACGGGCTGGCCGATTTCTTCGCCGACGAGGCGTACGCCACCGTGAAGGGGCGCGTCCGCTCCTACGTGATGCATCAGCAGTTGCTGGAGCATCTGCCCCCGCCGCCGGCCCCGGTGCTCGACGTCGGCGGTGGCGCGGGCCACCAGTCGTTCCCGCTGGCCCAGGCCGGGTACGAGGTGACGTTGCTGGACTCGTCCGCGGGCATGCTGGACAAGGCCCGGCTGCGGCTGCAGCGGCTGCCGGCCGGGACCCAGGGCCGGGTGTCGTTCGTGGCGGCGGATGGCCATCAGGCCGACGAGGCGGTGGGCGGCCGCCGGTTCGCGGCCGTGCTCTGTCACGGCGTGATCGGCTACCTGGAGGACCCTGAGCCGCTGGTGGCCCAGCTGTGCCGGTGCGCGGCCGACGGCGGCCTGGTGTCGATCATGGCGGGCAACGCCCACGCGGCCGCGGTACGCCCGGCCCTGGAGCAGCGCTGGGACGACGCGCTGACCGCGTTCGACGCGCGGACCGAGATCGGGGTGCTGGGCCTGCCCACCCGGTCGGACACGCCAGAGGAGCTCAGCGACCTGATCCGGCGCCACGGTGTGGAGCCCCTGGGCTGGTACGGCGTGTGGCTGTTCACCGACTGGCTCGACTACGCCGGCGTCGTCACCGACCCCACCGACACCAAGCAGGTGGCCGCGGCCGCCGCCGTCGAACTGGAAGCCAGCCGCCGTGACCCCTACCGCCAGCTCAGCCGGATCTTCCACCTGATCGGACGCAAAGGATGAGCGACCAGGATCCGCGGACGCATCGGCCAGTAGCCCGTCCTGACCCGCACCCAGAAAATGACCTTCGACTAAAGACAAAGCAGCACCAAAAGCGGCGAGCAGAAGGCCGTCGGCGAGCAGCAGAGCGGCCGCAGGGCCGCGCGGGGGGTTCGGGGGGTCGTCCCCCCGGGCTAACACCGCCGAACAGCCGAAATGGGAGCAAGCATGGTCTTGCGACCATGCTGCTCCCATCGGCGTTCGATACGGTGGTCGCCTCCTCGGCGAGTGGCACGACGCGGCTCCAGCCGAACGGTATTCCGCGAAGGCGTTATTGGTTGCGGCCCGGGGCACTCAGCCGTACCGAACGTCTATTGGAACGCGGGCTCAGGGCTCCGTGTTCCCAGTCTGGCGGGGAATCTCAGGTTCGTGGGGGACGCCCCCGGTGACGGTTTGGCTCGGGGTCGGGCGGGCTGCTGTACGGGTGTGAGCCGCCGCGGGCCTCGTCCGGATAGTTGGACTGGAACGGGTCGTCGGCGTAGCGCTGGCCGCGGTAGCCGTCGGGCTCGCGGGCCGGGTAGCCGCCGGACGGCTCGTGGGGCGTGAACGACGGCTGCCGGTAGCTCCCCGACCCCAGCGGGTCGTCACCCCAGCGGCGGTCACCGGAGTAGGGGGCGGCTGAGCGACCCTGGTCCCGGTAGTTGGGGCTGGTCAGCGGGTCGTCTTGGTAGCTGCCGCCGTTGCGCGGCTCGTCCCGGTAGACCGGGGCCGAGGACGCCGGGGCCGGCGTGTACCCGGGTACGGGGTAGCTGCCCGAGCCGCGGGGGTCGTCGCTCCAGTGGTGCTCGCCGCTGTCCCGGTGCGAGAACGAGGAGCGGCCCGCGTCCCGGTAGCTGGGGCTGGTCAGCGGGTCCTCGCGGTAGACGGGGGCGGGCGCCGGAGCCGGGGCCTGGGCCCGGTAGCTGCCGGAGGCGACCGGCTCTTCGCGGAACGCGGGCTCGGGATAGGGCTGCGGGCCCGAGGAACGCTGGCCCGCGGGTGATGCGTCGCGGTCCCCGAAGTCAGGCCGGCGGAACTCGCCGGTGACCGGGGCCATGTGCTGGCCGGTGGCGTACTCCGGGAAGGGGGTCACCGAGCCCTCGCCGGCCCCCAGGGCCGGGTGGCCGCCGGTGGCGGTGACACTGTCGCCGGCGGGCAGGCCCGCGCCGCGCGGGCCGCGCTGCAGGGCCTCGACCATGCGGGACAGGTCCTCGATGGGAAGCCGGAATGTACCGGTGCAGGTACCCCCCTGCCAGATGCTGAACACCGCGACGCCAGTGTCGGAGTACCAGCTCAGACGCATGCTGCGCGAGCTGCCGCGCACGTCGAAGAAAACTTCGCCGAGGCGGGGCAGAGGGGCTGCGTCGGAGGCGGACATGGATGCCATGGTGGCCCCGGACCTTGCCTTTGTCCAGTTCGTTGGCGGACTTGGTGCAGCGGCGCGGAAACTGCTGGTCACAAGATGAACAGAATTACCTACCCCGCCTGCGCGGGCGCGGGTCCAGGTGGCATGATTGGCGCCTGGCTCGTTAAGCGCCGTCGTCACGAACATTGAACGAGGGGGTTCGTGACGCTCGCTGGCCCGTCCGGCCCAAGCTGTCTCACCGCAGCCTTGTGACGCAAGCTACGCCGCTATCCCATGTGCGTGCGCTGCCCGTGCGGGCAGGCCACAACCACGGGAACAGAACGGCGATAGTACGCGTTGCAAATACGAACGGGCGGGTAGTGGCTACCCGCGCGAGCCTTGTACGAGCCTGACCTAATGATGTCCTGTACGCAAGTTTAAGAAACCATTAGAGGTGATTGGTCCCATGTCCCAGGTGCGTCGGCAGTCGGCTGTGCTTCCCCGGCCCAATTGGGGCTGGCAGGATGACGCCGCGTGCCGTGAAGAGGATCTTATCCTCTTTTTCGGCCCCGACGGTGAGCGCCAGCCGGAGCGGGAGATCAGGGAGCGCAAGGCCAAGGGTGTTTGTGCCGAGTGCCCGGTCCGCACCGAGTGCCTCAACTACGCGCTGTCCCGGCCGGAGAAGTACGGCGTCTGGGGCGGGCTGAACGAGGAAGAGCGTGCGGCTGAGCGACGCCGCCGGATGCGCCGGGCCAACGCGGCCTGAGCGCCCACCCACGCTAGCCGAGCGGGCCACGGACTCCTTTGTCCGTGGCCCGCTGTTTGTTGGTAAGAAGGTGTCATGGTTTGCGTCCCGTGCCGGGAGCGTCACCACGAGGACTGCCCCGGCGGTACCTGGTGTGACTGTCAGCACCTTCCGCCCCGCCGGGCGGAGAGCGAGACCGAGCCCACGCTGGGCTGGATCCGGCAGGGTTAGGCCCAGCGATAGGCGTTATATTCAGCTGGAAATTTCCGGCTGGGCGGAATAACGCCGGTTCGAGGTGCTGTTCCGCTAGGCGTGAGGTCACATGCGGAAGCGGCGCAACGCGCCCGGAACGACCCGGCTGCATGGACAGCCGGCGTATATGCGTGTGATGCTATTGGTATGAGTGCTGTGGACCCTTTGCTCGTCGCGCGCAGGCATGTAGACCTGCTCCGCGTCCACAGCGCCATCTGTCTGCCTGCCAGCTGACCCCCGCCCGTTGATGTAGTCCGGGCGCGTGTCGCGGAACCGGCCTCGTCAGGCGGGCAGAGCCTGCGTCCTGCCTCCGGTTCACGCCGCACGCCCGGCTGAGCCGAAGGACACGAGTTGCATGCCCCCGAGCACGGCTAAGCGCGCACCACGCCGCCCCCGCGGTGAAGGTCAGTGGGCGCTCGGCTATCGAGAGCCGCTCAACAAGAACGAGGAAAACAAGAAGAACGATGACGGGCTCAACGTCCGCCAGCGGATCATCGACGTTTACTCCAAGGCGGGCTTCGATTCCATCGACCCGGCCGACCTGCGCGGGCGGTTCCGCTGGTTCGGGCTGTACACCCAGCGCCGCCCGGGAATCGACGGCGGCAAGACCGCCATCTTGGAGCCCGAGGAGCTGGACGACCGCTACTTCATGCTCCGGGTCCGGATCGACGGCGGCCAGCTGAGCAGCGAGCAGCTGCACGTCATCGGCGACATCTCGCGCCGGTTCGCCCGCGGTACCGCCGACGTCACCGACCGGCAGAACATCCAGCTGCACTGGATCGAGATCGAGAGCGTCCCCGAGATCTGGGAGCTGCTCGAATCGGTCGGGCTGTCGACCATGGAGGCGTGCGGTGACACCCCGCGGGTGATCCTGGGCTGCCCGCTGGCCGGGCTGGACGGCGACGAGGCCCTCGACGCGACGCCGCAGATCGAAGAGGTGCAGGAGCGCTTCATCGGCGACCCCGCGTTCTCCAACCTGCCCCGCAAGTTCAAGACCACGATGAGCGGGTGCGCGGCCCAGTGCACCGTGCACGAGATCAACGACGTGGCCTTCGTCGGCGTGACCTCGGAGTCCGGCGAGGCCGGGTACGACCTGTGGGTCGGCGGCGGCCTGTCCACCAACCCGATGATCGGCAAGCGGCTGGGCGCGTTCGTCCGGCCCGGCCAGGTGGCCGAGGTCTGGGCCGGGGTGGTCTCGGTGTTCCGCGACTACGGCTACCGGCGGCTGCGGCACCGGGCCCGGATCAAGTTCCTGGTCGCCGACTGGGGGCCGGAGAAGTTCCGCGAGGTGCTGGAGAAGGAGTACCTGGGTTACGCGCTGCCGGACGGGCCCGCGCCCGGGACACCGCGCGGCGGCGTGCGCGACCACGTGGGGGTGCACCCGCAGGTGGACGGCCTGAACTACGTGGGGTTCGCGCCGCGGGTGGGCCGCCTGGACGCCGACGCCCTGGATGCCATCGCCGACCTGGCCGCCCGGTACGGCCGCGGCCGGGTGCGGACCACCACCGAGCAGAAGATGGTGATCCTGGACGTGCCCGCCGATCAGACCGGCGCGCTGGTCGACGAGCTGGAAGCGGCCGACCTGCAGGTCAATCCGAGCCCGTTCCGCCGCCACACGATGGCGTGCACCGGGATCGAGTTCTGCAAGCTCGCCATCGTGGAGACCAAGGCCCGGGCCATGGACCTGATCGGCGAGCTGGAGAAGCGGCTGCCGGACTTCACCGATCCGGTAACGATCAATGTGAACGGCTGCCCCAACTCCTGCGCCCGCATCCAGACTGCGGATATCGGGCTCAAGGGCTCGCTGGTCACCGGGCCGGACGGCCAGCAGGTGGAGGGATTCCAGGTCCATCTGGGGGGCAGCCTGGCCGGCGGCGACGGCTCGGCGTCCGGTTTCGGGCGCAAGGTCCGGGGGCTGAAGACCACCGCCGACCAGCTTCCTGACTACGTGGAACGGGTCCTCAGCCGGTTCGCAGCCAGTAAGGAGCCGGGCGAGACCTTCGCCGAGTGGACTGTGCGGGCCAGCGAGGAGGACCTCTCGTGACCAGCCATACGGGCCGGGCCGTGCCGTTCTACTGCCCGTACTGCGGGGAGGAAGACCTCGAGCCGCAGGGATCAGTTGATGGGGATTGGCACTGTCGTAGCTGCACCAGGAGTTTCCAGCTACGCTTTGCCGGAATAGGAGCTGCTCTGTGAGTTCCGCGGCCACGTATGACGACGCTGTGCTGGAGGAACCGCACCGTATGGAGAAGCTGGTGGCCGAGGCGGCCGAAGCGCTCGCCGAGGCGCCCGCCGAAGAGATCCTGCGCTGGGCCACGGACACGTTCGGGGACCGGATCTGTGTCACGTCCTCGATGACGGACGCGGTGATCATTCACGTGGCGTCCCAGATCAAGCCGGGCATCGACGTGGTGTTCCTCGACACCGGCTACCACTTCGCCGAGACCATCGGGACGCGGGACGCCGTGCAGGCGGTCTACCCGGTCAACCTGATCAACGTCACGCCCTCGCGGACCGTGGCCGAGCAGGACGCCGAGCTGGGCCCGCGGCTGTACGGCCGCAACCCGGACCTGTGCTGCTACCTGCGCAAGGTGGAGCCGCTGGAGCGGGCGCTGGGCAACTACGACGCCTGGATCACCGGGGTCCGGCGCGACGAGACCGTCGAGCGCCGTGAGGCCAGGGTGGTCGAGTGGGACGGCCGTCGCGAGATGGTCAAGGTCAACCCCATCGCCACCTGGTCCGGCAAGCAGGTCGACGACTACATCGCCGAGAACGGCATCCTGGTCAACCCGCTGGTCTACGACGGTTACCCGTCGATCGGCTGCGCGACCTGCACCCGCAAGGTGGCCCCGGGCGAGAACCCCCGGGCGGGCCGGTGGGCCGGGACCGGGAAGACCGAATGCGGTATCCACCTCTGAGCGTTCCGGGGACCGTGGCCGGGCCGCCGCCGCTGGTCGCGGTGGCCCACGGCAGCTCGGACCCGCGCGCCGCGGCCAGCGTCGCCACGCTGCTGGACCTGGTCCGGCAGCGGGCCGAGACGGCCGGTTTCCCCGGCCTGGACGTGCGCGCCGCCTACCTGGGGCACGCCGCGCCCAGTCTGGCTCAGGCCCTGGCCGCGCTCGACGGCGGGCCCCGGGACCGCGAAGCGGTCGTGCTGCCGCTGCTGCTCACCGCGGCCTACCACAGCAAGGCCGACATCCCCGGCGCGCTGCGCGAGGCCCGGGCCGCCCACCCCCGGCTGGCGATCAGCTACGGGCCGCCGCTGGGGCCGCACCCGCTGCTGCTGCGGGCGCTGGAACGCCGGCTGGGCGAGATACCCGGTGACGAGCACCGTGGTGTGACCTTCGACCCGGGTGAGACCGCCGTGGTGCTGGCGGCCGCGGGTTCCAGTGACTCGGCCGCGGCCGGCGTGATCTCCGGCCTGGCCGCCCGCTGGCGGGCCCGGCGCGGCTGGCGGGCGGTGCTGCCCGCGTACGCGTCGGCGGCCACCCCGACCCCGGCCGACGCGGTCACGGCCTTGCGGCGGTCGGGGGCCCGGCACGTGCTGGTGGCCACCTACCTGCTGTCCCCCGGCATCTTCGCGGACCAGATCCGCCGTGACTGCCTGGCCGCGGGCGCGGCCGGGGTCTCCCCCGTGCTCGGGGCCGCCCCCGAGCTCGCCGAGGTGGTACTCGGCCGGTACGCCGAGACGCTGGCCGACGGCCGTGTGGCCGCAGCGGTCTGACCTGGACTTTCTTCGCGGGGTCTTCGGCCTGAGGCCGAGCCCCGGTAGTCTGGGCGGCAGGCGCTTAACCAGGCCCGCGGTCACGTCCGCCAGGAATCGGCAGAAGGAGGCGGATGCACAGCTGGCCCGGTATGCCTTATCCCCTGGGTGCCACCTGGGACGGATGGGGTACCAATTTCGCACTGTTCTCTGAGGTCGCGAACGAGGTCGAGCTGTGCCTGTTCGCCGGCGACGGCACCGCCACCGACACCCCGCACACCGAGACCCGGGTGCGGATGACCGAGGTGGACGGGTTCGTCTGGCACGCCTACCTGCCCGGGGTCGGTCCCGGCCAGCGGTACGGCTACCGGGTCCACGGTCCGTACGACCCGGCCCGCGGGCTGCGCTGCGACCGCTCCAAGCTGCTGCTCGACCCCTACGCCAAGGCCATGCAGGGCCGGCTGACCTGGGACGAGTCGCTGTTCTCGTACCGGTTCGGCGACCCCCG
Organism: uncultured Actinomycetes bacterium; assembly: GCA_963828445.1. Classification (GTDB taxonomy): domain Bacteria; phylum Actinomycetota; class Actinomycetes; order Streptosporangiales; family Streptosporangiaceae; genus Bog-532. The sequence continues at coordinate 71,631 of CAWHFP010000001.1, read as the reverse complement.
GGCCCGCAACAGCGCCGACAGCGCGGCCAGCATGCCCAAGAACGTGGTCATCAACCCGTTCTTCGACTGGGCCAACGACCGGCCGCCGCGCACCCCGTACCACGAGACCGTGATCTACGAGGCGCACGTCCGTGGCCTGACCCTGCGCCACCCGGCCATCCCGCCCGCCGAGCAGGGCACCTACGCCGGGCTGGCGCACCCGGCCATCACCGAGCACCTGCTGCGGCTGGGGGTGACCGCGGTCGAGCTGATGCCGGTGCACCAGTTCGTGCCGGAGCAGACCCTGGTCGGCCGGGGGCTGACCAACTACTGGGGCTACAACACGATCGGGTTCCTGGCCCCGCACAACCGGTACTCCTCGGCCGGGCAGCTGGGTGAGCAGGTCGGCGAGTTCAAGACCATGGTCAAGACGCTGCACGACGCCGGCATCGAGGTCATCTTGGACGTGGTCTACAACCACACCGCCGAAGGTAACCATCTGGGTCCCACTTTGTCGTTCCGCGGCATCGACAACGCGTCGTACTACCGCCTCGACGACCAGGACAAATCTCGCTATGTCGACTACACCGGCTGCGGTAACAGCCTGAACGTCCGGCACCCGCACTCGCTGCAGCTGATCATGGACTCGCTGCGGTACTGGATCACCGAGATGCACGTGGACGGGTTCCGGTTCGACCTGGCCTCGGCCCTGGCCCGGGAACTGCACGACGTGGACCGGCTGTCCACGTTCTTCGACCTGGTCCAGCAGGATCCGGTGGTGTCCCAGGTCAAGCTCATCGCCGAGCCGTGGGACGTGGGCGAGGGCGGCTATCAGGTGGGTAACTTCCCGCCGCTGTGGACCGAGTGGAACGGCAAGTACCGGGACACCGTGCGGGACATGTGGCGTGGCCACCCGGGCACGCTGCCCGAGTTCGCGTCCCGGCTGAGCGGGTCCAGCGATCTGTACGAGACCAGCGCCCGGCGCCCGGTGGCCTCGATCAACTTCGTCACCTGCCACGACGGGTTCACCCTGAAGGACCTGGTCAGCTACGACCACAAGCACAACGAGGCCAACGAAGAAGGCAACCGGGACGGCACCGACGACAACCGCTCCTGGAACTGCGGGACCGAAGGCGCGACCGATGACCCGGAGATCACCGAACTGCGGGACCGGCAGGCGCGGAACTTCCTGACCACGCTGTTCTGCTCCCAGGGCGTGCCGATGCTCACGGCCGGGGACGAGTTCGGCCGGACCCAGGGCGGTAACAACAACGCCTACTGCCAGGACAACGAGGTGTCCTGGGTGGACTGGTCGCTGGCGGGCACGGCCCAGGATCTGGTCGGCTTCACCCGCACGCTGTCCCGGCTGCGCCGCGAGCACCCGGTATTCCGGCGCCGCCGGTTCTTCCTGGGGCGGCTGGCCACCGAGTCGGCCCAGGACCCGGGCGACATCGTGTGGCTGACCCCGACCGGGCGCGAGGTCACGGTCAGCTACTGGCGGGAGGACGGGGCCAAGGCCCTGGCCGTGTTCCTCAACGGCGACGCGATCAGCGAGCCCGACCCGCGGGGCGAGCGCATCAGCGACGACCGGTTCCTGCTGTTGTTCAACGCGGGCGGGGACAGCGTCACGTTCACGCTGCCCGAGGCCCGGTACGGGGCCCACTGGCAGGTCTACATCGACACCTGCGGGCCCCGGATCCCGGCGCTGGCGTCCGAACTGCCCTCGCTGGCCGCGCGGGCCCAGCTCAAGGTGGCCAGCCGGTCGGTGGTCGTGCTGTGCTCCCCGGCGGAACGGAGATAACGTGCGTCAGCTGTTTCCCTCGGCGGTGGCCGAGCCCGATGTGGGCGGGCTCTACGCCTACCCGGCGGCGAGTTCGGCGGGACCGTCGTGGGTCCGGGGCAACATGGTGGAGAGCGTGGACGGGGCCGCGGCGCTGGACGGCCGGTCCGGCGGCCTGTCCGGGGACGCCGACAAGGCCGTCTTCCGCATTCTGCGCAGCCAGGCCGACGTGGTGCTGGCCGGGTCGGGCACGGTCACCAGCGAGCACTACCGGCCCGCCCAGACCTCGGCCATGGTGCCGGGCCTGCGGGCCGGGCGCCCCGCCACCCCGCCCGTCGCGGTCATCACCGGGTCGCTGGACCTGGACCTGTCCACCAGCCTGTTCACCGACGCGCCGGCGGACGCCCGGACCATCGTCATCACCACCGATTCGGCGCCGCTGGATCGCCGCAAGGCCGCGGCCGAGGTGGCCGACGTCATCGTGGCCGGCGACGATCACGCGGACCTGGGCGTGGCGGTCGACGCGCTGGCCGACCGCGGGCTGCGCCGGGTGCTGTGCGAGGGCGGCCCGCATCTGCTGGCCCAGTTCGCCGCGGCCGGCCGCCTGGACGAGCTGTGCGTGACGATCAGCCCGCTGCTGGCCGCCGGTGCCGCCGGGCGCATCCTGACCGGCCCGGCGCTGGCCGGTGGCTTGTCGTTGAGCCTGGGGCACGTGCTGGAGGACGAGGGCTTCCTGCTCTGCCGCTACCTGGTCAGGCCGGCGGCCGCCTGATCGCGCGGGTCGCGCCGATAGCCAGGCCTCCCGCGAGGCACCCGGCCAGGGCGGCGCCGAGTACGGCCCGGCTGGACACGCTGGCCAGGGCCAGACTGCCGGCCGCCGCACCCAGCGGGCTGGCCACCCCCAGGATGGCGTGCTGGATCCCGAACAGCCGCCCGTGCCAGGCCGGCTCGACCCAGTGCTGCAGCGCGGTGGCTTCGACCGCCAGGTAGGGACCCCACACCGCACCCGAGACCAGCATGACCGCGGCCGCGGGAATCGCCGAGGCGCACCACAGCAGCGGGAGGGTGACTACCGCCCACAGCGCGGTCCCGGCCGCGTTGACCACGCCCGGCCGGCGCCGGCTGAGCCGCGGAGCCTGGCTCAGGCCGGCCAGCGCGCCCGCCCCGAACACCACCCACAGCAGGCTGTACGCGCCCGGACCGGCGTGCAGGTGCTGCCGGGTGAAGTACGGCAGGGCCGGCTCGAACGGCCCGTAAGCCAGGTAGTAGACGAACGACAGGGCCAGCAAGGCCAGCACGGACCGGTTGCGCCACGGCGATGTCCCGGGCCCAGGCTCGCTGAGCTTCTTGCTGTTATCAGGCGTGGCGGCGGAACCGGGCCGGCCGGGGCGAGCGGGCAGCAGAGCGAACAGGGCGGCCGCCACCGCCAGCATGCCTACCGGGGCCAGCAGGGCCCGGCCGGCCCCGGCCACGGCCACCAGCGGCCCGACCAGCACCGCGCCGACGATCATGGACGCCTGGTCGCCCACGGCCAGCCAGGCATTACCGCGGGCCAGCTGATCCGCGGGCAGCAGCCGTGGCACCAGCGTGCGCGCCTCCGGCGTAGCTGACCGGCAGCGCCGCGCCGCTGAGGCCACCGAGCACCAGGACCAGGACCAGCGGGAACCGCCCGGACCATGCCCCGGCGGCCAGCGCGGCCAGGCAGGCCACCCGCAGCAGCGCCTGGCCGATCATCATCGGCTTCGGGCCGAACCGGTCGACGCCGCGGCCGCCGAGCCACCCGCCGGCCAGAGCCGGCAATCGCAACGCCACGACCACCACTGCGGTCTTGACCCCCGTCCACCCTTGCGGGCCGGCCACCCACAGCACGGTGAACATCACGAACGTGTCGGCGCTGAGGTCGAGCAGCACCGCCGCGGCCAGCGCGTACAGCGGCCACGGCAGCCGGGCGCCGGCGCGCCCCTGGGCAGCACGCCCGGTGCCCACCTGCGTCCCGGTCATGCCCGGACGGACCGGTCCACTGGGCAGTCATCCCCGCAGGCGGGCCAGTCGCAGGTCCGGCAGGTCTGGTCGGCCTCGGCGCGGGGCCGGTCCGGGGCACTCAGGGCCTGGGCCATCAACTCGGTCAGCTCGGCCTGCTGCTCGGCCGTCAGGTCCCCAGTGAGACCCTGCACGGCCCGGTCGCGCTGGTTGATCCAGCGGCGCAGCAGGTCCTGCCCGGACGCGGTGACGGCCAGGTGTACCGTGCGTCCTTCCCGGGCCGATCGCCGGACCAGGCCCGCCGAGCTCAGCCGGTCCACCAGCCGGACCGTGCCCGGCTGGGACAGCCCGATCCGGGAGCGCAGCCAGTCCACCGGGACCTCGGGGTGACTGGCCACCAGGATCAGCGCGGACACGTCGCGCAGCCCGACCCCGAGCTCTTCGGCGGCCACGGCCAGCTGGTCGTGCAGGCTCACCGCCCAGGCTGTGATCACGTTTCCCATATGCATCACGCATACATACTAACAGGGTGACCAGGACCCCGGGAATGCGTGCAGATCGCGCACGGCCAGGGCGACTTCCGCGGGTGCATCGAACGGCTGGTTGTGCCCGCTCGCGATCTGCCGGTAGTCGAGGAGGCGGGGAAACCGGGCCGCGTGCTGCTCGCGCGGGCGGGGGTTCAGCGCTGGATCCTCGGTGGGATCGAGGACGATCGCCGGCACGTCGACGATCGGGAGGCCAGCCAGGAAGTGCTCGTCCCCCTCATACTCTTCGGCGCCCGGCACCAGCCCGAAACGGTGCCGATAGGAGTGGATGACGACATCAACGAAGTCAGGATTGTCGAACGACGGTGCCGTCCGCTCGAAGTCCGCGTCGGCAATCGGACGCGATGGCGACCACTCGCGCCACAGCTGGGCCGCCAGTTCCCGCCGGTAGCGGGTAAGACCGGCCCGCCCACGCTCGCTGTGGAAGTAGTACTGGTACCAGTCGCGGCTTTCCTCCAGTGGTGGGGACGGCTCCGCGGATGCGGCGATGTCCTGAATGGACCAGCCCCCGAGAGCGACGATCCCCCCGATCAGGTCGGGGCGCAGGGCCGCCGCCACGCACGCCGCACGGCCACCCCAGTCGTACCCCACCAGGATGGGCGCCTTCAGCCCGAGCGTGCCGACGAGGTTCAGCACGTCACGCCCGATCGCGGCCTGCTGCCCGGAACGGGCGGTCGACTCGGACGCGAAACGAGTAGCGCCGAAGCCGCGCAGGTACGGAGCGAGCACGCGCGCCTCCGCGGCCGCGAGTTCGGCCGCGACCGCCTCGAAGGCATGCGGGTCATACGGGAACCCGTGCAGAAGCAGGACGGGCCAGCCGTCCTGGGGTCCCGCCGTCTCGATACCCACGTCCAGCGGGCCACTGCGCACGGAGATCCGGGTGAAGGTCACGGTTACGACGCTAGGGCAAAACGGCACCACCTAGTCGACGGCGCGGGGTAGCAGGCCGCGTTCGAAGCCGACGGCCACGGCGGCGGCGCGGTCGTTGACGCCGAGCTTGGCGTAGATGTGCAGCAGGTGGGTCTTGACCGTGGCCTCGCTGATGAACAGGCGGGTGGCGGTGTCCCGGTTCGAGGTGCCCCGGGCCACCAGGGCCAGCACGTCCAGCTCGCGGCTGCTCAGCGGCTCCCGGGCCGGGGCCCGGACCTGGCCGAGCAGCCGGGTGGCCACCGACGGGGACAGCACGGCCTCGCCCCGGGCCGCGGCCCGGACGGCCCGCAGCAGCTCGGTCCGGGGCGCGTCCTTGAGCAGGTAGCCGGTGGCCCCGGCCTCGATCGCGGGCACCACGTCGCTGTCGGTGTCGTAGGTGGTGAGGACCAGCACCCGGGTGTCCAGGCCCAGCTCGGCCAGCCGCTTGATCGCGGTCACCCCGTCCACGTCCGGCATGCGCAGGTCCATCAGGACCACGTCCGGCTTGAGCGCCCGGGCCCGGGTCACGGCCTCGGCGCCGTTGCCGGCCTCACCGGCCACCTCGAACTCGGCGGTGCTCTCGAAGATCCCGCGCAGGCCGTCCCGGACCACGGGGTGGTCGTCCACGATCAGCACCCGGACCGGGCTCTCACTCATCGGCTGTCTCCATGGTTGTGGCCGCGGCCCGCGGGATGGCCGGGACGCTGGCGGAAATCGCGGTGCCGTGACCGGGCTCGGACTCGATGGCCAGGCTGCCGGCCAGCCGGCGGACCCGCTGCTCCATCCCGGTCAGGCCGAATCCGCCGGTGTGGCCGGCCAGGCGCTCGCTGATCGGGGCGGAAGCCCGCGCCGTCGTCCCTGATGTCCAGGGACACCACGTCTTCCATATAGGACAAGGTGATCCCGACCCGGGTCGCGCTGGCGTGCTTGGCCACGTTGGCCAGGGCCTCCTGGGCCACCCGCAGCAGCGTGACCTCGACCTCGGCGTGCAGGCCGAGCACGGTCCCGGTGGTGGTGACCTCGGCCCTGACCCCGTTGTCGGCCGACCACTGGGCGGCCACGTCGGCCACGGCATCGGGCAGCCGGGTGTTCTCCAGCGGCTCGGGCCGGACCGCGCGGACCGAGCGCCGGGCCTCGGTCAGGCTGTGCCGGGCCAGCCGGGCCGCGTTGCTGATCCGGCGTTCCCAGTCCGGGCCGGGGCCCGCCTGCTGGACCGCTTCGAGCTGGGTGATGATGCCGGTCAGGCCCTGGGCCAGGGTGTCGTGGATCTCCCGGGCCATCCGCTGCCGTTCCTCCAGCACACCCGCCTCCCGGGCCTGGGTCAGCAGCTGGGCGTGCAGGCCGGTGTTCTCGGCCATCATCTCTTCGAGCCGCGCGTTGGCCGCGGCCAGGTCGGTCACGGTCTGCTTCCGGGCCTGATTCTGGTTCTCGGCCTTCTCCCCCAGGTAGATGAACGTGGTGACCAGCACGCCGTTCAGCAGCGTGACGACGAGCCAGAGGGCCACGTGGGGTGGGGTCGGGTCGTGGAAACCGCCCAGCTGAGCCAGCGCGGACGCCGCCGCGACCAGCACCAGGCCGATGTAGCGCAGCCAGCCGCGCAGGTACTGGAATGCCAGCGGGTACCCGACCCAGCAGAAGAAGCCGAACCACGGGCTCCGGGCCACCAGCAGGCCGCAGCACAGCACGAAGCCCGCGAAGAAGACCGTCATCAGCGCCGGCCGGTGCTGCCATTCCTCGTGCAGGATGATCCACCACAGCACCCAGGCGGCCGTGACCGCCTCGGCGCCGATCGTCCGGCCCACGTCGGCCGCCGTGGGGTGCTGGGTCAGCAGGTACGGGATGATGGAGATGACCAGCAGGGCGAACGGGGCCAGCCGCAGGAGACTTTCCATCCGCTGCTCGGGATCATCCGGCGTGGTGCCCAGCCGCCGGGCGGACCCGGCGGTCGCTATCCGCGGCGCCAGCTTCGGCATGTCAGTGTCTTCCTCAATGGGTCTTCCTCGAGGGCTTCCCTGGGTACAGCCAGAACCAATCCTGTCATTCCCAGCGGAAGAGCCGGATGGCCAGCGTGCCGCAGACCACGATCCAGGCCGCCAGCACCCCGAAGAACAGCCCGGAGGCCCAGTGGCCGGCCATGGCGTTCTGCACGGCCTGGACCCCGGAGCCGGTCAGGGTGGCGTCGCTGATCCCGCGCAGCCAGTCCGGCATCTCGGCCCGTGGCAGCCACAGCCCGGAGAAGAACATCAGCACGAAGAAGAACACCGCGCCCAGGGCGTTGGCGGCCTTGGTGGTGAAGCTCACCGCGGCGACCAGCAGCCCCAGTGTGCTCGCCGCCGCCGCGAGCAGGAGGAAGGACACGATGAAGGCCAGCGGCGCGCCGATCGAGGCGGTGAACACGCCGACCGCCAGGACGACGATCAGCGCGGTGGTGGCGATCTGGGTGCCCAGGGTCAGGGCCAGGTCCGCGCTGAGCAGGGCCTGCGGCGTGACCGGGGTGGTGAACATGCGGCGCAGCACGCCGCGTTCGCGGTAGCTGGCCAGCGTGGCGGGCAGGAAGTTCACCGAGGTCATGATGATCATGAAGGTGATGATGATGGGCAGGTAGGTCTCGAGCACGCTGATGCCGCCCAGCGACTTGACCGGCTTGCCGGTGCCAGGGATCGCGCCCAGCACGATCAGGCCGATCACCGGGAAACCGATCCCCCAGAACAACGCGGCCGGGGTGCGGAGCAGCAGCTTCAGCTCGACCCGGGTCAAGGTGAGCCAGGCACGCCGGGTGCGGGCGGCCTGGCTGGGCCGGGGCAGGGTGGCGGTCGTTGACATGATCATTTCCTCCGGGCTCAGTTGGCTTGGGCGGCGTTGGCCGCGTCACGGCCGGCCGGGTCGTGCTGGGTGAGGGCGACGAAGGCGTCGTCCAGGCTGGCCTGGTCGAGCCGCAGGTGCCGGGCGATGATGCCGCGCCGGATCAGCACGCCCATGACCGCCTGCAGTGCTTCCTCGTTGCCGGTCACGGCGAACTGGTCGCCCTCGCGCCGGACCGAGTGCACCTCGGGCAGCACGGACAGCGCGTCCTCCTCCAGCGGGGCCGACGCGGTGAACCGGATGTACTGCTCACCCCCGGCCCGGCCGGCCAGGCCGGACGGCGTGTCAGTGGCGATGACCCGGCCGTGGTCGATCACGGCCAGCCGGTCGCAGAGCCGCTCGGCTTCCTCCATGAAGTGGGTGACCAGCAGCACGGTCACCCCGGTGTCACGGATGTCGGAGATCAAGCCCCACACCTCGCGCCGGGCGCTGGGGTCCAGGCCGGTGGTCAGCTCGTCCAGCACGGCCACCTTGGGCGTGCCGATCAGGGCCAGCGCCACCGACAGGCGCTGCTTCTGGCCGCCGGACAGCTTGTCGAACGGGGCGTCGCGCCGGTCATCCAGGCCGAGCCGGGTGATCAGTTCGTCGGCGTTGGCCGGGTGCTGGTAGAACGAGGCGTACAGCTCGAGGGCCTCGCGGACCCGGATCTTCTCCGGCAGCTGGCCGTCCTGCAGCTGGACGCCGACCTGCTCACGCAGCTCGTCGTGGTCCCGCTGCGGATCCAGGCCCAGCACGCTGATCCGGCCCCGGTCCGGCTTGCGCAGCCCGGTGATGCATTCCACCGAGGTGGTCTTCCCGGCCCCGTTCGGGCCCAGGATGCCGAAGATCTCGCCCGGCTCAACCGAGAACGACACGTCGTCGACGGCCACCTTGGGCCCGTATTCCTTGTGCAATCCGCTTACTTCGATAACTGGCATACCGCTATCGTCGCGGCCGGCCCCCACCCGGGCATCGCCCGCCGAGCCATACCTGCGGCGTCCGCGGTTGGAGCCCGGTATCAACCAGATGGTGGATGGCGGGCCAGCGATAGCCTGACCCCGTCCCACCCGACGATCAAAGGAGCCGGCGATGGCGCTGCATCAGCAGGTCGACGTAGCCGATCAGGACGGCGAGCTCGCCATCAACCCGATCTACGTCCAGGAGCGGGGCGTGCAGGTCCCGGTCTACCGGCTCCCCGAGAGCGGCATGCTGCCGACGACCGCGGCCCAGGTGGTCCGGGATGAGCTGATCCTGGACGGCAACGCCCGGCTCAACCTGGCCACGTTCGTGACCACCTGGATGGAGGACGAGGCCACCGAGCTGATGTCCGAGTCCTTCGACAAGAACATGATCGACAAGGACGAGTACCCGCAGACCGCGGAGATCGAGCGGCGCTGCGTCAACATCCTGGCCCACCTGTGGCACTCCCCGGTCGGCGGCGACGCCACCGGCTGCTCCACCACCGGGTCCAGCGAGGCCTGCATGCTCGGCGGCATGGCCCTGCTGTGGCGGTGGCGCAAGGACCGCCGGGCGGCCGGGAAGGACGCGTCCCGGCCCAACCTGGTCATGGGCTCGAACGTGCAGGTCTGCTGGGAAAAGTTCTGCCGCTACTGGGAGGTGGAGCCGCGCCAGGTCCCGATGGAACCGGGCCAGCTGCACCTGACCGCCGATAAAGCCGCCGCCGCCTGCGATGAGAACACCATCGGGGTGGTGGCCATCCTGGGCTCGACCATGGACGGCAGCTACGAGCCGGTCAAAGAGATCAGCGCGGCCCTGGACCGGCTGCAGCAGGAGAAGGGCCCGGACGTGCCCATCCACGTCGACGGGGCCTCGGGCGGGTTCGTGGCCCCGTTCCTGCAGCCGTTCCTGGAGTGGGACTTCCAGGTGCCCCGGGTGGCCTCGATCAACGCCTCCGGGCACAAGTACGGGCTGGTCTACCCGGGGGTCGGCTGGGTGGTGTGGCGGGACGCGGCCGCGCTGCCGGAGGAACTGATCTTCAAGGTCAACTACCTGGGCGGCGAGATGCCCACGTTCGCGCTGAACTTCTCCCGGCCCGGGTCCAATGTGATCGCGCAGTACTACAACTTCCTGCGGCTCGGCTTCAACGGCTACCGCCACATCCAGCAGGCCTGCCAGGATGTGGCCGTCTACCTGTCCTCGGAGATCGCCAAGATCGGCCCGTTCGAGTTGCTCAGCGAGGGCAAGGAGCTGCCGGTATTCGCGTTCAAGCTGCGCGACGACGTCACCACATATTCGGTGTTCGACCTGTCCGAGCGGCTGCGGGCCCGCGGCTGGCTGGTCCCGGCCTATACGTTCCCGGCCGACCTGCAGAACATCGCCGTGATGCGGATCGTGGTCAAGAACGGCTTCAGCCAGGACATGGCCTCATCCCTGCTCCACGACATCCGCAAGCAGGTGCGGATGCTGGAGGAGCACCCCCGCACCCCCGTCCCCCTGGCCGACGAGGCCCACCGCCAGAGCTTCGCACACTGATTTGCCTGGGGGGCGACCCCCAGACCCCCGGTGCCCTGCGCGGTGGGCGGAGACGCAAAACCCGGCGCCGGAGGGTCCGGCACCGGGTTGAGGTTGGTGCAGAGTGAAAAGTCCAGGGGTCGCCCCTCGGAGGGGTTGCCCCTCGGGACCAGTTAGGCGCCCTTGCGGATGCGGTTGAGGGCCTCTTCGAGGATGGCCGCGCCGTCGGAGTCGCTGCGGCGCTCCTTCACGTAAGCCAGGTGCGTCTTGTACGGCTCGACCCGCGGCGGAGCAGGTGGGTTGGCCTCGTCGGTTCCGGCCGGGTAGCCACAGCGCGGGCACTCCCAGCTGTCCGGCACGGCCGCGTCCGACGCGAAGCTGGGCCGCGTCTCGTGGCGGTTGGCGCACCAGAAGGAGACCCATACCCGCGGGGCAGCCTCGCCCCGCTCGGCCTCGCCCATCGGGCCGGCGCCTACCCTGCTGCCACGAATGGCATTGCCACTGCTCACAGATCACCCCTTGAAGAGCGCACGTACATTACGTTCCGGTGCGTGAGGCTGCCGGGAAAGAAGAACTAGTGGGCTTCCAGCAGGCCAAGGCCGATGATGCACACGAACCATAGGATGCCGAAAAAAATCGTGATCCGGTCCAGGTTCCGCTCAACTACCGACGAAGAACCCAGGGTCGATGACACTCCGCCACCGAACATGTCGGACAGGCCACCGCCCTTACCCTTGTGCAGCAGCACCAGCAGAATCATCACCAGGCTCGTAATGATCAGGATGATCGAAACCCCGATGACCATCGCCGCTCGTTCCTTCTTCCCTATCCAGCTATTGGTTCAGCTTGCCACGCCGGCCGTCTCGTAACGGACGATCTTTGAGAACTCAGCGGCGTCGAGACTGGCGCCTCCTACGAGGGCACCGTTGACGTCCGGCTGGGCCATGATCGGCGCGACGTTGTCGGATTTAACCGACCCGCCATACAGGATACGCAGACTCGCGGCTGTTTCGTGGTCGTGAACCGCGGAAACGCACTGACGAATTGCCGCGCAGGCTTCCTGAGCGTCGTCCGGGGAGGCCACCTCACCGGTGCCGATGGCCCAGATCGGCTCGTAGGCGATCACCATACTGGCCACCTGCTCGGCGCTCAGGCCGGTCAGGCCGCGGGTCACCTGCCCCACGCAGTGGTCGACCTGCCGGTCCTGCTGACGGACTTCCAGGGTCTCGCCGACGCACAGAATTGGTGTGATCTCGTTACGGAAGGCCGCCTGGACCTTGCTGTTGACCAGCTCGTCGTCCTCGTGGTGGTACTGACGCCGCTCGGAGTGCCCGGCCAGCACGTAGTCGCAGCCGAGCTTGGCCAGCATCGGCCCGGACACGTCGCCGGTGTAGGCCCCCTTGTCGTGCGGGGACAGGTCCTGCCCCCCGTAGGCGATGCGCAGCCGGTCCCCCTCCACCAGCGTCTGCACGCTGCGCAGGTCGGTGAACGGCGGCAGCACCGCCACCTCGACCTTGGTGAAGTCCTTGTCGGTCAGGGTGAAGGCCAGCTTCTGCACCAGCGCGATGGCCTCGAGGTGGTTCTGGTTCATCTTCCAGTTGCCCGCCATCAGCGGCAGGCCCTGGATCTTCGGCTGACGCTTGCTCATGACGGGTCGTCCGCCTCCAGCGCGGTCAGGCCGGGCAGCGTGCGGCCTTCCAGGTATTCCAGGCTGGCGCCGCCGCCGGTGGAGATGTGCCCGAAGCTGTCGTCGGCCAGGCCGAACGACCGGACCGCGGCCGCCGAGTCGCCGCCGCCGACCACGGTGAAGCCGTCGACCTCGACGATCGCGCTGGCCACCGCCTGGGTGCCCACCGCGAACGCGGGGAACTCGAACACGCCCAGCGGGCCGTTCCAGAACACGGTCCGGGCGTCGGCCAGCTTGCTCGCGAACAGCTCACGGGTGGCCGGGCCGATGTCCACGCCCTCACGGTCGGCCGGGAACTCCTTGACCTGGACCACGTCGTGGTCGGCGTCCGGCGCGAAGTGGGTGGCGGCCACCAGGTCGACCGGGAGCACCAGCTCCACGCCGCGCCGGCCGGCCTCGGCGATGATCTCGGTGACCTCGCCGATCTTGTCCGCCTCGAGCAGCGACTTGCCGACCTCGTAGCCCTGGGCGGCCAGGAAGGTGTAGGACATCCCGCCGCCGATCACGATCCGGTCGGCCCGGTCGAGCAGGTTGGCGATCACGCCCAGCTTGTCCGAGGGCTTGGCCCCGCCCAGCACCACCACGTACGGCTGGTCCGGGTCGCCGGTCAGGCGGCTGAGCACCTCAACCTCGGCCCGCACCAGGTCCCCGGCCGCGTGCGGCAGCAGCTGGGGCAGGTCGTAGACGCTGGCGTGCTTGCGGTGCACGGCCCCGAAGCCGTCACCCACGTACAGGTCACCGAAGCGGGCCAGCCGGCGCGCGAACTCCAGCCGGGCGCTGTCGTCCTTGCTGGTCTCGGCGGGCTCGAACCGGACGTTCTCCAGGACCGCCACGTCACCGTCGGCCAGGCCCTCGACCACGGCGGCCGCGCTTTCCCCGGCCACGTCGTCGGCGAAGGCCACTGGCTTGCCGAGCAGCTCGCTGAGCCGGGCCGCCACCGGCCGCAGCGACGGGCCGCCCTCGGCCCGCTCGGCGTAGTCGGTGCCCTTGGGGCGGCCCAGGTGGGCCAGGATGATCACCCGGGCGCCACGGCTGGACAGCTTTTCGACCACCGGCAGGCTGGCCCGGATGCGGCCGTCGTCGGTGATGCGCGGGTTCGCCGGATCCTTCAGATCCAGCGGGACGTTGAGGTCGGCCCGCAGCAGCACGCGGCGGCCGGCCACATCCAGGTCATCGATGGTCTTCATTGTCCTCAGTTACCTAGTTGCGGTCTGCTGTCCCGTGGCCGGTCCCGTGGCCGGTCAGGAGAGCCGGGAGGCGACCAGGCCGGTCAGGTCGGCGAGGCGGCTGGAGTAGCCCCACTCGTTGTCGTACCAGCCGAAGATCTTGACCTGGTTGCCGTAGGCCATGGTGATCGAGGCGTCGAACGTGCAGGAGGCGGGCGAGCCGACGATGTCGGCCGACACGATCGGGTCCTCGGTGTAGTACAGGATGCCCTTGAGCGGGCCCTCGGCGGCCGCCTTGAACGCGGCGTTGACCTCGTCCTTGGTGGCGTCCCGGCCCAGCTCGACGACCAGGTCGGTGATGGAGCCGTCCGGCACCGGCACCCGCAGCGAGTAGCCGTCCAGCTTGCCCTTGAGCTCGGGCAGCACCAGCGCCGTGGCCTTGGCCGCGCCGGTCGAGGTGGGAATGATGCTGAGCGCGGCGGCCCGGGCCCGGCGCAGGTCCTTGTGCGGGCCGTCCTGCAGGTTCTGGTCCTGGGTGTAGGCGTGGATCGTGGTCATCAGGCCCTTTTCGATGCCGAAGTTCTCCAGCAGGACCTTGGCCATCGGCGCCACGCAGTTCGTGGTGCAGGAGGCGTTGGAGATGATGTTGTGGTTCGCGGCGTCGTAGGCGTCATCGTTCACGCCCATGACGATCGTGATGTCTTCTTCCTTGGCCGGGGCCGAGATGATGACCTTCTTGGCGCCGCCTTCGATGTGCTGCTGCGCGTCCGCGGCCTTGGTGAAGCGCCCGGTCGACTCGATGACGATGTCGACGCCGAGGTCCTTCCAGGGCAGCTTGGCGGGCTCGCGCTCCGCCAGCACCTTGATCGACTGGCCGCCCACGCGGATGACGTCGTCGGCCACCGAGACGTCCACGGGCAGCCGGCCGAACACGCTGTCGTACTTCAGCAGGTGGGCCAGGGTGGCCGGGTCGGTGAGGTCGTTCGCGGCGACGATCTCGATTTCGCCGGCCGGGATGCGGCCGGCCTTGCCGATGGTCTCGGCGTTGACAGCGCGCCAGAAATTACGGCCGATGCGGCCGAAGCCGTTGATGCCCACGCGGATGGTCACAGCACCGTCTCCTCATTGATAGCTGTGTGGCCGCCCTGCCGTGCTCCCCACGGCCTCCGGCCACCAAGTGACCCAGAAAGATTTTCGCCCCAAAAGCCTATCGGACACCGCCTGCCAGGGATCCCCTGCAGGCGGTGTCCAATCCGGCACCTCCGCGCCTTATATGGCGGGGCGCACCAGGGCGGCCTTAGCCACCCCTGTGGTCTAGACCATAGGGGATCTATGCTTCGGTCGCAAACAAACAAAGTGTTAATTCGCCTGGTTTGACCCGAGCCGCCGCGGGCTGCGGCGAGGCGGGAAAGCGGGGGGCTCCAGAGGGGTCATCCCCGCGGACGGCGTCTCATGGCATGAGCATGTCGGGGGTGAGGTTCGCTTCGGTGCCGGGCATGCCCTGGTCCTGGGCCTTCCGGTCGGCCATGGCCAGCAGACGGCGGATACGGCCGGCGATGGCGTCCTTGGTCAGCGGCGGGTCGGCCAGCTGGCCCAGTTCTTCCAGGCTGGCCTGGCGGTTGGCGATGCGCAGCTTGCCCGCCATGGTCAGGTGCTCGGGGGCCTCGTCGCCGAGGATCTCCAGGGCCCGCTCGACCCGGGCGCCGGCCGCGACCGCGGCCCGGGCGCTGCGCCGCAGGTTGGCGTCGTCGAAGTTGGCCAGCCGGTTGGCGGTGGCCCGGACCTCGCGCCGCATCCGGCGCTCTTCCCAGGCCAGCACGCTGTCGTGGGCGCCCAGGCGGGTCAGCATGGCACTGATCGCGTCGCCGTCCCTGATCACCACCCGGTCGACGCCGCGGACCTCGCGGGCCTTGGCGTGGATCTTCAGCCGCCGGGCCGCCCCGACCAGGGCCAGAGCCGCCTCGCTGCCGGGACAGGTGACCTCCATGGCCATGGACCGGCCCGGCTCGGTCAGCGACCCGTGGGCCAGGAACGCCCCACGCCAGGCCGCCTCGCAGTCGCAGGTGGTGCCGGACACGATCTGCCGGGGCAGGCCGCGTACGGGGCGCCCATGGTTGTCCAGCAGCCCGGTCTGCCGGGCCAGGTTGTCGCCGCCCTTGAGTACCCGCACCACGTACCGGTTGCCCTTACGCAGCCCGCTCGGCGCCAGTACCAGCAACTCGGACACGTGCCCGTACACCTCGCCGATGCCGGCCCGGAGCCGCCGCGCGGCCGCCCCGGTGTCCAGCTCGGCCTCGATGACGATGTGCCCCGCCGCCAGGTGCAGGCCGCCCGCGAACCGCAGCATGGCCGACACCTCGGCCTTCCGGCAGCACGGCTTGACCACCGTCACCCGGCTGAGCTCGTCCTTAACCACGCCGGTCATCGCCATCGGCGCCACTCCCCTCCCCGAACATCTCCGCGTACGCCCTAGCCAGCAGCAACGGATCGTGCCGCGGTGTTCCGTCGGCCAAGGCCACGTCGGCCAGCACCAGCCGGGCCCCGAGCAGGCCGGCCGCCTTCTCCAGATCGGCCACGGCACCGTCGCCGTCACGGCCCGGACCCGGATTCCCTCCCGCCGCGGCCCGGTCCGCCAGCACCACGTCGAACTTCAGTCCCGGTGAGTGCCCGGCCAGGACCTCCAGATGCTGGTGCGGCGAATAGCCGCCCGTCTCCCCCGGCTGTGGGGCCAGGTTCAGCGCCACCACGCGCCGGGCCCGGGTGGCACGCAACGCCGCGGCCAGTTCGGGCACCAGCAGGTGCGGTAGCACGCTAGTGAACCACGACCCTGGGCCGAACACTACCCAGTCTGCCTGCCCGATCGCGGCGACAGCGGCCGGAACGGCCGGCGGATCGTCCGGCATGAGCGATATCGACCGAACCCGGCCGGCCGTGGCGGCGCAGGCATGCTGCCCGCGGACCCGGGTGACCTCTTCCGGCCGAGCCGGGTCGGCCCCCTCCACCTCGGCCACGATATCGAGCGGGACCGAGGCCATGGGCAGCACCCGGCCCTGGGTCCCGAGCAGGCGGCCCACCCACTCCAGGCCTTCCACGGCGTCGCCGAGCAGGTCCCACAGCGCCACGATCAGCAGGTTGCCCACGGCGTGCCCGGCCAGCTCGCCGTCGCCGCCGAACCGGTGCTGGACGACCCGGCTCCAGGTCGTGCCCCAATCGTCGTCACCGCACAACGCGGCCAGGGCCATCCGCAGGTCGCCCGGCGGGAGCACCCCGTACTGGCGGCGCAGGGAGCCGCTGGACCCGCCGTCGTCGGCCACGGTCACCACCGCGGTCAGGTCGCTGCTGACCCGGCGCAGCGCGGACAGGGACGCGGACAGCCCGTGCCCACCGCCCAGCGCCACCACCCGGGGCGCGCGGCGGCCCGGTTCGCCCGCCCCGGTCATTCGCGGCCGAGGTCGCGGTGGGTGACCTGGATGTCGGCGCCGGTGTCACTCAGCTTCCCGGCCAGGAACTCGCTGATGGCCACGCTGCGGTGCTTGCCGCCGGTACAGCCGACGGCCAGCGTGACGAAGTGCTTGCCCTCGCGCTCGTCCCCGGCCAGGACGACCAGCAGGGCTTCGGTGTAGGCGCGGAGGAACTCCTGGGCCCCCGGCCGGCTGAGCACGTAGTCCCGGACCGGGGCGTCCTGCCCGGTCATCGGGGCCAGTTCCGGGATCCAGTGCGGGTTGGGCAGGAACCGGCAGTCCACCACCAGGTCGGCGTCGACCGGGAGGCCGTACTTGTAGCCGAACGAGACGATGCTGACCCGCGGCCCCTTGACCGACTGGGCGCCGAAGTAGTCCCGCATCCGGGCCCGCAGCTCGTGCACGTTCAGCGCCGAGGTGTCCAGCACCAGATCCGCCCCGCCGCGGACGTCGCGCAGCAGACCGCGCTCGGCGGTGATGCCGTCCACCACCCGGCCGTTGCCCTGCAGCGGATGCGGCCGCCGCACGCTGTCGAACCGCCGGACCAGGGTGTCGTCGGACGCTTCCAGGAACACGATGCGGGGGGCGACCTTGCGGGCGCTCAGGCTGTCGACGGCCGACGACAGGTCGGTGGTGAAGGCCCGGCTGCGCACGTCGACCACGGCGGCGATCTTCGGCACCGCGCCCTGGGATCGCTCGGCCAGGTCGACCATGGTCGGCAGCAGCCCCGGCGGCAGGTTGTCGACCACGAACCAGCCCAGGTCCTCCAGGGACTTGGCCGCGGTGCTGCGGCCGGCCCCGGACATGCCGGTGATGACCACGATGTCGGGGATGGTCTGCTCCTCGGCGGGGATGTGCTCCCGCAACTGGCTGACCGGAGTCACCGGGCCTCCTCTGCTGGCCGGCTCGAATCACGGTCCGCGGTCCGGCTGGACTCGCGGTGCAGGCTGGCGGCGATGCTCTCGGCCAGCCGGGGCCCGATACCGGGAACCTCGGCGATCTGGTCCGGGGTGGCCGCGGTCAGCTTGCGGACCGACCCGAACCGTTTGAGCAGCGCGGCCCGGCGGGCCGGGCCCAGCCCGGGGATGTCCTCCAGCGCACTGGAGGTGAAGCCCTGCGAGCGTTTCTGCCGGTGGTAGGTGATGGCGAACCGGTGCGCCTCGTCCCGGACCCGCTGCAGCAGGTACAGGCCCTCGCTGCTGCGGGGCATGATGACCGGGAACTCCTCGCCGGGCAGCCACACCTCCTCCAGCCGTTTGGCCAGCCCGCACACGAACACGTCGTCGATGCCGAGGTCGTTCAGGGCCCGCCAGGCCGCGTCGGCCTGGCCCGGGCCACCGTCGACCACCAGCAGGTTGGGCGGGTAGGCGAACTTGCGCTGGCGCATGGCCGCGTCCCGTTCGGCCTCGCTCAGCTCGGCCGGCTGCCCCTCACCGGGGCCTTCGCCCGGTTCGGACGCGTCCGGGTCGCCGAGCACGTCCAGCTCGCCGGTCTCCTCGCGCTCTTCCAGGTAGCGGCGGAACCGGCGGGTGATCACCTCGTAGATGGAGGAGATGTCGTCGGTGCCGTCGTGGCCCTTGATGCTGAACCGGCGGTATTCGCTCTTGCGCGGCAGGCCGTCCTCGAACACCACCATGGACGCGACCACGTTGGTGCCCATCAGGTTGGACACGTCGTAGCACTCGATCCGCAGCGGCGCGTCGTCCAGGCCGAGCGCCTCCTGGATCTCGTTCATGGCCTGGCTGCGGGTGGTCAGGTCACTGGCCCGCCGGGTCTTGTGCAGGGCCAGGGACTGACCGGCGTTACGGGCCACGGTCTCGAGCAGGGCCCGCTTGTCGCCCCGGCGCGGCACCCGCAGGCTGACCGGCCCGCCGCGCTGCCCGGCCAGCCAGTGGGTCACGGTGTCCGGGTCCGGCGGCAGTTCGGGCACCAGCACCTCGCGCGGCACCCCGCTGCCGGCCGCGTCCGGGCCGCTGTCGGTGACGTTCACGCTGGTGTCCCCGTACACCTGGCCCAGGAAGTTCTCCACCAGCTCCCCGGTGGTCACGTCCTCGACCTTCTCCAGGACCCAGCCGCGCTGCCCCCGCACCCGGCCGTCCCGCACGTAGAAGATCTGGACCGCCGCCTCCAGCGGGTCCTCGGCCAGCGCGATCACATCACAGTCGGTGCCGTCCCCCAGCACCACGGCCTGCTTCTCCAGGGCCCGCTCCAGGGCCCGGATGTCATCGCGCAGCCGGGCCGCCCGCTCGAACTCCTCGGCCCCGGCGGCCTGCCGCATCTCGGTCTCGATCCGGCGGATGAACCGGGCCGTCTGCCCGGCCATGAAGTCACAGAAGTCCTCGGCCAGCGCGCGGTGCTCGTCGGCGCTGACCCGGCCCACGCAGGGCGCCGAGCACTTGCCGATGTAGCCGAGCAGGCAGGGCCGGCCGATCTGCCCGGACCGTTTGAACACCCCGGCCGAGCAGGTCCGGACCGGGAACACCCGCAGCAGCGTGTCCACGGTGTCGCGGATGGCCCAGGCGTGCGAGTAGGGCCCGAAGTACCGGGTGCCCTTGCGCTTGGCCCCGCGCATCACCTGGACCCGCGGGTACTCCTCACTCATGGTCACCGCGAGGAACGGGTAGCTCTTGTCGTCCCGGTACTTGACGTTGAACCGGGGATCGAACTCCTTGATCCACGAGTACTCGAGCTGGAGGGCCTCGACCTCGGTGCCGACCACCGTCCAGTCCACCGACGACGCCGACGTCACCATGGCCTGCGTGCGCGGGTGCAGGTTGGCGAAGTCGGCAAAGTAGGAGTTCAGCCGCTGCCGCAGGGACTTGGCCTTCCCCACGTAAATGACCCGGCCGCGCCCGTCACGGAACCTGTACACCCCGGGGGATTCGGGGATCGAGCCCGGGGCCGGCCGGTAGCTTGCCGGATCTGCCACGCAGTAACTCTACGGCTGCCCAGTGACGGAGGAGGCCGTCCACGCCGTCCTGGTGGTTCAAGTACCCGGCAGTCCGGCCGCGCTGGTACCAAAGCGGGCCTCGATGGTGGCGGTGAGTTCCTGCGGCACCGGGCTCAGCGGCCCGCACCCTGGCCCCAGAGCGGCCAGGTCAGCACTCCCCGCTCAGGGCGCGAGGCTGAAGCGTTCCTCGCGGACGGCGTCTCTCAGCGCGGCCGAGGCGTCAGCCTTGACCGCGTCGCCGTGCCCGAAGACGGCGGTATCGACGTCCAGGTCGGCCAGGGCCCGGAAGGTGGCGATGGCCTGCTCGCGGTCCACGTTGAACGGGCCCAGGATGACCCGGCCGGACGGGGACGCGGCCACGCTGTCGCCGGTGAACAGCAGGCGCTGGGACGGGACGTGCACGGCGATGCTGCCGTCGGTGTGCCCGGGGGCGCCGATCACCGCGGCCCCGCCGCCCAGGTCGATGAGGTCCCCGCTGGCCAGTTCCTGGTCGACCCGGCACGGCGGCGCGGCCGGCAGCCCACCGGCCGCGGCGACGATCCGCTCGTGCAGCACCTTCTCCTCGGGGGTGAACTCCGGCGCCGGGCCGGGCATCTCGCCCCGGATGACCAGGGCGTCGGCCCGGTGGGCCAGGACCCGGGCACCGCTGCGCGCGGCCAGGTCGGCGGCCGAGCCGGCGTGGTCCTGGTGAAAGTGGGTGAGGATGATCTGCCGCAGGCCGGCCAGGCTCAGCCCGAGGTCGCCGAGCGCGGCCGCGATGGGGCCGGCCTGGCCGGGCGGGCCGCTGTCGATCAGGGTCAGCGAGTCCCGGTCCCGCCACAGGTAGGCCTGCCCGACCGCGAACCGGAACTGGTACAGCAGCCCCGGCCGCACTTCCGTCACGTCCATGGTGGTGAGGGTACGGGTGGCGCGGTCCCGGGCCGCGGGAAATCGCCGGTCAGCAGATCCGTTCAGCTTCCGGCGTAGGCCCCGAAGCCCGAGGTCTGCCAGCGCTGGCCGTCCGGGGTGACCGCGAAGGCCTCGTAGCCGTCCAGGCTCTCCACCCAGTCCCGGGCGGCCGGGCCCATGGCGAAGGCGGCGGTGGCGTAGGCGTCGGCGGTGGCGATCCGGGGGCCGACCACGGTGACGCTGGCCAGGCCGGTGGCGGGCTGCCCGGTGTGCGGGTTGATGATGTGCCGGCCGCGCTCGGCCGTGCCCGAGGTGGCCACGGCGAAGTCGCGCCCGGACACCACCGCGGCCAGGGCCTGGGGGCTGAGCGGGTCAGCGATGCCGATCCGCCACGGCCGGCCCGGCTCCGGCTCGCCGGTGCACTGCACGTCGCCGGCGCCGTTGACGCTGTGGCTGACCTGCCCGACCGCGGTCAGCATGGCCGCCGCGTGCTCGATCGACCAGCCTTTGACCAGGCCGGAGGGGTCGAACCGGCCGCCGGGGTGGTCAGTGAAGTAGCCTCCGGACACCTCGCGCAGCACCGCGCACGCCTCGATGACCTCGGCCACCTCGGGCGCGCACTCGGTGAGATCGGCCTCGCCGCGGCCGAGCCGGCTGACGTCGCTGCCGGCGCGGTAGGTCGAGAACGTCGCGTCCACCCAGTGCAGCCAGCGCAGCACCGCCGGCAGCACCGGCGCGGCCGCGGCGGGCAGGTCGAAGGAGAACACCGTGCCCATGACCGGCTCGGCGTGCCGCAGCCGCCGCCGCGGCTCCAGGTCCAGGTCCGCAGGCGGGGCGGTGGTCAGGGCCCCCATCAGGCCTTGGCCTTGTCGAGCGCGCTCTGCAGCGACTTGATGTACCCGGCGCTGGTGTAGCTGGCCCCGGACACCGCGTCGATCATCGCGCTCTGCGCGGCCAGCGTCTCGTTGACCAGCTTGGGCAGGGCGGGCCCGTCGATCTCCTGGCTCATCGCGCCGTCATCGGTGTGCTGCAGGATGGTGACCTTGGTGATCTTGCCCGCGGTGAGGGTGACCGCCACCTGCGACGGGCCGTAGGGGCTGCTGATCACGTCGCCGGCGACGACCTTGGGGGCCGTCATGCCGGTACTGCCGCCCGCCATGGCCGTCGGCTTCGCGCTGGCCTTGCTCGCGGTGGGCGCGGGCATGGAGGCCTGGGCGGGCGGGGTGGAGGTGTTGGGGTCGGGAACGGCCGCGGCGGCCGGGGTCGCGGTGTGCGAGCGGAACGACAACAGCAAGATCAGACCGGCGACCGTGCCGCCGAGGGCCAGGACTGCCCGGCGCATAGAGGCTCCTCAGAACTCGAACGATTCGTGGTGAATGCGCCGCCGCGGCACCCCGGCTGCGCGCAGCGCGGCAATCGCCGAGCTGGTCATGCCGGCCGGGCCGCACACGTAGACGTCGTGCCGGTGCAGCCCGGGCACCATGTGGTTCAGCTGCCCGGCGGTCAGCGGGTCCCGGCCCAGCCGGTCGCGCGAGCCCAGCAGGTACTGCACGGTGGCGCCGCGGTCGTGGGCGATGGCGTCCAGTTCGTCGGCGAACACCACATCCTCGGGCCCGCTGGCCCGGTAGATCAGCGTCACCGGGCCGGGCAGCATGGCGAACATGGCCCGGAGCGGGGTGATGCCCACCCCGCCCGCCAGCAGCAGCACCCGGCGGCCGGTCCGTTCCGGGGTGAACGCCCCGTACGGGCCCTCGGCCATCACCCTGGTCCCCACCTGCAGGTCGCCCAGGGCCCGGCTGTGGTCCCCGTGGTCCTTGACCGTGATCCGCATGACGTCCGGGCGCGGCAGCGCCGACAGCGAGTACGGGTGTGAGGACCACCACAGGCTCCGGCTGAGGAACCGCCAGCGGAAGAACTGACCGGGCTGGGCCTGGAGTTCGTCGAGGTACCGGCCCCCGATGTAGATCGACACCACGTCGGCGGACTCCCGGCGCACGCCCACCACCCGGAACTGGTGGTGGGCGGCGTTCCGCAGTGGGCTGATCAGGCGGTACCAGACGACCAGGGCGGCCACGATCAGATACAGGGCCGACCAGGCGATCCGGGCCTTGAGATCGCCGGCGAACGAGCCGCCGTCCGCGAACTGATGGCTGAACGCCAGGGCGATGGCCAAGTAGGTGTAAAAGTGCAGGTAGTACCAGGTCTCGTAGGCCATCCGGCGGCGGGCGGCGCGAGCCGAGACCAGGCCGATGCCGACGAACATCAAGCCGGCCACGGTGGCCATCAGCACGTCCGGGTACGAGGTCAGCAGGGTCCCGCCCTCGCTGATCAGCCCGGTGTGGGCGGTGACCGCGTAACCCCAGGTGATCAGCACCGCGTGGGCCACGATGATGGTGACCACGTAGCGGCCGCCCATGGCGTGCCAGCGGGCCAGCCGGTTGCTGCCGATGCCGCGTTCCAGCGGGGGCAGCCGGGCCATCAGCGCGACCAGCACCACCACCCCGTACCCGGCCATCAGGCCCAGGATCTGGCCCGCACCGGTCAGGTAGTCGCCCAGGCCGTGCAGGGACGCCGTGCTTGACCACCACAGCCAGAGCACGGCCAGCAGCCCGGCTCCGATCGCGGACAGCACCAGTACCGGGGCGAGCCGCCGCCGGGTCACGATCCCGTCGCGGGCCTCTTCCCCGGGCGAGTCGGGGGCAGCACGACGGGACGGCGGCAGCGGGCGGGACGGCCCGGGGACTGACCTTTGTTCAACGCCGAGCACGGCACTCCTTGGCAACAGACAGGTCACGGAATGACTAACACCCATTGGTACGGGTGCCGCCCGCTCGGTGCCTGCCCGCCAGGCCGCACGTAAGCGCTCAGTAAGAACTGGGTTCGCGCATCACTCTGGATCCGGCCAGTTCGGCGGGAGCACGTCGCCGTCGGTGCCCATGGCTTCCCGCAGCCTGGCGTGGAAGCTCCGGTGCAGGTCCGGACCCCAGGCGTAGTCGCTGGGGACCCGGATGGCGCTGAGCAGGATCTCGCGCAGGTCGCGGGCGCGGCCGCCGCCCTGGGCCAGCGGCAGGGCGGCCAGCGAGTACATCTGGTCCAGGGCCCCGAAGATCTCGTTGGTCAGCAGCGGCAGCGAACCGTAGACCACGGCTGACTCGACGAAGCCCTCCCACCAGGTGGGCGCGTCGCCGTCGTCGGCGGGGACCTCGTCGCCGCCGAACGACCGCCGCAGCCGGGTTCGCACGTCGGCGCTGACCGCCGGGTCGGGGTCGTCCAGGCCGCGCTGCCAGACCAGGGCCGCGTCGTTGTCCTGGCCTCGTAGCGGCAGGGTCCGGGCCAGCAGTTCGATGGCCAGCGGCATGACGCCGGCGTCGCCGGACTCGCAGGCCCGGGAGAACGCGGCGATGGCCTGGTCGAGGTAGCCCATGCCGTCGGCGATGTGATCGGCTGGATCGGGACCGGTCCGCTCGGCTGGGCCAGCCAGCCGCTCCTCGGTTTCCTCGGGTGCGGGCGTTCCCACGGAGGCGCCGGGTGGTTCCGGCCCTTCGGCACTCATGCCCGGAAGACTAAAGGGGAACGGCGCACACCGCCATATCGGGGGCACACTGTGTTACTCGAAGGCCTCCGGGGGCGGGCAGGCGCAGACCAGATTGCGGTCGCCGTAGGCCTGGTCGATACGCCGGACCGGCGGCCAGTACTTGGCCTGCCGCGCGCTGGCCACCGGGTAGGCGGCCTCGGCCCGCTCGTAGGGGTGCTTCCAGTCCCCGGCCAGCAGCATCTCCGCGGTGTGGGGGGCGTTCTTGAGCGGGTTGTCGTCCCGGTCGTAGTCTCCGTTCTCGACCCGCTCGATCTCGCGCCGGATGCTGATCATCGCGTCACAGAACCGGTCCAGTTCGGTGAGGTCCTCGCTCTCGGTCGGCTCGACCATCAGCGTGCCCGCGACCGGGAACGACATGGTCGGGGCGTGGAAGCCGTAGTCGACCAGGCGCTTGGCCACGTCCTCCACGGTGATCCCGGTCCGGGCCGTGATCGGCCGCAGGTCGAGCACGCACTCGTGCGCGACCAGGCCCTCGCGGCCGGTGTAGAGCACCGGGAAGTGGTCGCTGAGCTGGCGGGCCACGTAGTTGGCGGCCAGCACCGCGACCTGGGTGGCGCGCCGCAGCCCGTCCGCGCCCATCATCGCGATGTAGGCCCAGGAGATGGGCAGGATCCCGGCCGAGCCGAACGGGGCCGCCGCCACCGGGCCCACCGGGCCCGTGGGGTCACCCCCGCGGCCGGGCAGGAATTCGGCCAGGTGGGCCCGCACGGCCACCGGGCCCACGCCGGGGCCACCGCCGCCGTGCGGGATGCAGAACGTCTTGTGCAGGTTGAGGTGGGACACGTCGGCGCCGAACGAGACCGGCGTGGCCAGCCCGACCAGGGCGTTGAGGTTGGCCCCATCGATGTAGACCTGGCCACCGGCGTCGTGCACGGCGTCGCAGACTCCGCTGACGGTGTCCTCGTAGACGCCGTTGGTGGACGGGTAGGTGAGCATGATCGCCGCCACCTGGCCGGGGTGGCTGTCCAGCTTGGCCCGGAGGTCACCGAGGTCGATGGCGCCGTCGGAGCCGCACTTGACCACGACCACGCGCAGCCCGGCCAGCACGGCGCTGGCCGCGTTGGTGCCGTGGGCGGACTCGGGGATCAGGCAGATGGTCCGGTCCGGCTCGTCGTTGGACCGGTGGTAGGCGCGGATGGCCAGCAGGCCGGCCAGTTCGCCTTGCGAGCCGGCGTTCGGCTGCAGTGAGACCCGGTCGTAGCCGGTGATCCCGGCCAGCGCGGCCTCCAGGCCGTCGATCAGCTCCTCGTAGCCCCGGGACTGACTGACCGGGACGAACGGGTGCAGGGCCGCGAAGCCGGGCCAGCTGATCGGCTCCATCTCGGCGGCCGCGTTCAGCTTCATCGTGCAGGAGCCGAGCGGGATCATCGACCGGTCCAGGGCGATGTCGGAGTCGGACAGCCGCCGCAGGTAGCGCAGCAGCGAGGTCTCGCTCCGGTGCTGGTGGAACACGGGGTGGCTGAGGTATTCGTCCGTGCGGACCAGCCCGGCGGGCAGCGCGTCGCCGGTGTCGGCGGCCAGGCGGATGTGGCTGGCCGGGCGGTCCAGCAGGGCGCCCGCCACCGCGGCCAGGTCAGCCGGGCCGGTGGTCTCGTCGCAGGCGATCTGGATGGCGCCGTCGGTGGCCAGGTACAGGTTGTAGCCGGCGGCCACGGCCCGGGCCATGGCGTCACCGGCGGCCCCGGCCCCGTCGGGCAGCACGACCCGGATGGTGTCGAAGAACTGCTCCGGCCCCACGTCACAGCCGGCCTCGCGCAAGGTGGCGGCCAGCCGGGCCGCGCCGCGGTGAGTGCGCCGGGCGATGTCGGCCAGCCCGTCCGGGCCGTGGTAGATGGCGTAGCTGGCCGCGATCACGGCCGGGAGGACCTGGGCCGTGCAGATGTTGCTGGTGGCCTTTTCTCGCCGGATGTGCTGCTCGCGGGCCTGCAGGGCCAGCCGGTAGGCGGGCTTGCCGTCGGCGTCCAGGGACACCCCGACGATCCGGCCGGGCAGCTGGCGGCGCAGCTTGTCGCGGACCGCGATGTAGCCCGCGTGCGGGCCGCCGAAGGCCAGGGGCAGGCCGAACCGCTGGGTGCTGCCCACCGCGATGTCCGCGCCCAGGTCACCCGGGGAGCGCAGCAGGGTCAGGGCCAGCAGGTCGGCGGCCACCGCGGTCAGCGCGCCCCGGCCGGCGGCGGCCGCGATCAGCGGGGCCAGGTCGCGGACGGCACCGGACGCGCCCGGGTACTGCAGCAGCACGCCGAACAGCTCACCGTCGGCCGGGGCGGCGATGGCCTCGGGGGTGATCGCGGTGACGGCCAGCTCGATGCCGAGCGGCTCGGCCCGGGTCTGGAGGACCTCGATGGTCTGCGGGAGGCAGTCCTCGTCGACCAGGAAGACGTGGCCCCGGCCGGCGACCCGGCGGGCCAGGGTCATGGCTTCGGCGGCGGCGGTCGCCTCGTCGAGCAGGGACGCTCCCGCCACCGGCAGCCCGGTCAGGTCCGAGACCATGGTCTGGAAGTTCAGCAGCATCTCCAGCCGGCCCTGCGAGATCTCCGGCTGGTACGGCGTGTAGGCCGTGTACCAGCCCGGGTTCTCCAGCAGGTTGCGGCGGATCACGGCCGGGGTCACAGTGCCGTAGTAACCCAGCCCGATCATGGAGGTGAGGACCTGGTTCTCCCCCGCGATCCGGAGCAGTTCGGCCTGCGCTTCGGTCTCGGACAAGGCCGGGGGCAGGTCGAGCGGGGTCGCGGTCGCCGACGGCGGCAGGGCCGCCTCGGTGAGCTCGTCCAGGGTCGTGTACCCCACCGTGTCGAGCATGCGCTGCTGCTCGTCGGCTGACGGCCCAATGTGACGCCGGGCGAATTCCACCATCCAGGAGCCTCCTCGGGGAGTCCGGGGGGTCGTCCCCCGGATCAGCACTGCGGCTCCCCGTCTGTCACCGTGATGGCTTCAGAGTTGCCTGTCCCGTCCGGTCCTGGGTGCCTGAGAGGTTCCGGGGATGCGTTGCCCCTTCGGCGCCGCGCCCAGCATTACGGACGAGGACTCTCCCGGACGGTATCGATGGCGTGTCCGAGTCTACCCAAGAAGATCGTCCTCCGGTGGGAGGCGGCGGGTCACGGATGTCGTGCGAGCTCGGCTCAGCCGGTCTTCCGATGGCGGCGCTTGGAGAGCTCGTCCTGGCCGACGGTGAGCAGGCCATCTTCGGCGCGGACGGCGGGGAGTTCCGCGAGGTTGCCCTCGACCTCCTGCCAGACGCGGCCGAGCGCGATGCCGAAGACGCCCTGGCCGCCCTGAAGCAGGTCGACCACTTCGTCGGGGGACGTGCACTCGTAGACGCTGACGCCGTCGCTCATCAAGGTGACCTGGGCCAGGTCGCTGGTGCCGCGGTCGCGCAGGTGGTGCACTGCGGCGCGGATCTGCTGCAGCGAGATGCCGGTGTCGAGCAGGCGCTTGACCACCTTCAGGACCAGGATGTCGCGGAAGCTGTAGAGGCGCTGGGAGCCGGAGCCGTGAGCCCCGCGCACGCTGGGCTCGACCAGCCCGGTACGGGCCCAGTAGTCGAGCTGGCGGTAGGTGATGCCGGCCGCGTTGCAGGCCGTGGGCCCGCGGTAGCCGACCTCACCCTGGTCGCCGTCGGCGCTCAGCGCCGCGGCTACCTCCCGGGTCTCTGCACCAGCGTCAAACAGTGTGCCCTGCTCCTCAGCGTGAGGGACTCCCGTCCGGTTCCGACCGGCCGGTCTGTCATCGCCCCTGGTTCCGGACACGCCCACCTCCATCGCGAGCGACCACCCTGGGTACTCGTCTCGAACCGTAAGCCTGGCCTGCTCATGGCGTCAACGATCCCGCACGGCGCGTCGCGACATTCCGTTTAAGTCAGGCAAACCAGCTCGGGACCACACGTCCCGGCCCGCCCTGACCACCCCCGCTACCAGGGATAACGTGTCCCGGATCCCGGCGCCGTAAACGTTCAGCCAACGGTCAGGTCGCGCGGCCGAAGTCTTCCGGGGAGATCGTGTCCAGAAACTCCCGGAACTTCTCGACCTCGTCTTCCTGCTCATCAGGAATGGCCACGCCCGCTTCGTCCAGGATCTCCTCGGCGGCGAAGATCGACGCGCCGGTCCGCAGCGCCAGCGCGATCGAGTCCGAGGGCCGCGCGCTGACCTCAGCCCCGTTGGAGAAGACCAGATCGGCGTAGAAGATGCCGTCTCGCAGGGCGGTGATGTTCACCGTCTTCAGCTGCACGTTCAGCACGTCGAGCACGTCACGGAACAGGTCGTGGGTCAGCGGCCGTGGCGAGACCATGCCCTGCTGCGCGAAGGCGATCGCGGTGGCTTCGACAGCACCGATCCAGATGGGCAAGTACCGGTCACCCTGTGTCTCCTTCAGCAAGACGATAGGGCTGTTGGACGGCATCTCGACTCGGACGCCGACGACCTCCATCTGCCGCACTACAGCTCCATCCTCACGCGCTGTTGGTACACCATCGCTGGCCGGCCACTCCCTTTGTCAAGGTACACCCGCTATCAGCTGGACGCGGAGCGCAGCCCTCCCCCAACGTCGTCTACCCGGGGAGCCGTCGCCGAAGCAGGCGGGACGATGACGCCACCGCCCAAGCCGGCCTCGTCCAGCCCGGATTCGACCAGGGCCGCGTGCAGCCACAGGCTCAGCGCGGCGACCTGCCAGGCGTCCTGAGCGGCCGCGGCCCGGGCCCCGGCGCCACGCTGGCGCAGCTGCGGGCCGGCCAGCTGCTCGGCCAGGGAGATGTCCCGCTCGGCCGCGGCCTTGATGCCGCGCAGGTTGCGGGCTCCGACGCCGAACTTGGCCAGGGCCGCGCAGGCCCGGGCCACCTCCAGCGCGTCCGGGCCGTAGTGCCGCCCGGACCGGCGGATCAGGCCGTAGTCCTCGAGCTCGGTCAGCGTCTCAGCGTCGATGCCGGCCGCTTCGAGCAGGTCAGCCTTGGTCATGGCGGTGCTGCCCGGGCCTGGCTTGCGGGCCGCCTCGTCCGCGGCCACCGCGCTGCCGACCGCACCGGCCAGCGTCTGCCGGGTGTGGGCCGCCCCGTCCAGGGCGTCCAGCCGCTCCTTGATCACCCGCAGCGGCAGATACTCGTCGCGCTGGGCGGTCAGGATGTACCGGAGCCGCTCCACGTGGGCGGGGGCGAATCGCCGGTACCCCGAGTTGGACCGGCCCGGCTCGATCAGGCCCTCGGCTTCCAGGAACCGGATCTTGGACGGGCTGACGTCGGGGAATTCGGGCCGCAGCCGGGCCAGGACCTCACCAATTCCCAGCGACGCGCCCTCCCGCGAGGACGAGGACGTCATGCAGCGTCTCCCGGTCGCCTCGGCTCGCTCATGCGTAGTCCTGGGCGCCTCCGCCGCGGCGCTGGCCCTGCAACCTCGGGTGCGTCATGAAGATGAGCCGGAACTTGCCGATCTGCACCTCGTCGCCGCTGAACAGCTCGGTCTCCTCGATGCGGTCCCGGTTGACGTAGGTGCCGTTCAGGCTGCCGACGTCCCGGACCGAGAACCGGGTGCCGGACCGGTAGAACTCGGCGTGATGCCGGGACACGGTCACGTCATCCAGGAAGATGTCGCTGTCCGGGTGGCGGCCCGCGGTGGTCAGCTCGCTGTCGAGCAGGAACCGGCTGCCCGCGTTCGGGCCCCGGTAGACGATCAGCAGGGCGGCATCGACCGGCAGTGCCTCGAGCACGGCCGGGTCGGCCAGCGGCTCGTCGTTGAGGTCGATGTCCAGGGGCGGCTGACCCCGGTCCAGTGAGATGGTCGACGTGGTCTCGCCCGGACGCTCGGCGGCACCGCGAACCAGCGGCGTGCCGCAGTTCGAGCAGAAGCGCGCGTCTTCCGGATTCGGGCGCCCGCAACGGGTGCAGTAGACGCTGGCCATAGCTCCGCCAGGCCTCCCCTCCATTGGCCAGTCCCACTCATCCGGGGCCGGATCCGGGCCCGGCATCTGCGCATGCGGCGCAGAATCGCGGGATGAAGGTTGCCAGGCTACCGGGGCGGACGGCTGACGGTCTATCCGCCACGCGAACAACCGCCGCCAGCCTTTAGGGCGCCACACCGCCGCTCCACCTCCGCCGCACCCACGCCCGGCCGGAACCCGCCGGGGCCGGGACTGAATAGTGTGCGTGATTGTCTCACGGCCGACGGACAACGCGACATGGCGTACCTGATCAGTCCTCCACCATAGCGCGGCTTATGACGGGAGAGGACCAATCGGGACTGTCTGTCCGGCTGGGGTTGTCCGGGGATTTGTCCGGCCGCCGGTCACCCGGTGTTCACTGGCCCGCCGCCTCGACGACGGCGGCCCACTCGTCCAGCAGAGTCTGGGCGGTGTCGGCGTCGTCGCCCTCGGCCCACAGGTGGGTCACGGCGTCGGCCGGGTCGGGCAGCACCAGCACCCAGCCGCGGTCCGGTTCGACCACCCGCACGCCGTCGGTGGTGTCCACCTCCCGGGTGCCGGCCGCCTCCACCACCGTGCGCATCACGCTGCCCTTGGCCGCCCACGGCGTCGGCATGGACCGGCGCAGCAGGTGGGCCTCGGGGATCCGGGCGTCGATCTGGCTCAGCGTCAGCCGGGTCCGGGCGACCAGGCCGATGATCCTGGTGAAGGCGGCGATGCCGTCCACCGTGCGGGCGAACTCCGGCACCACGAACCCGCCCCGCCCGTCAGCGGCGAAGATCACATCCTCGTTCGCGGCGGCCTGGGTCAGCGCGTCCATCGAGGTCGGGGTCCAGTCGACCTCGACCCCGTGGAACCGGCACACCTGCTCGGCGACCCGGGTCGTGGTCACCGGCAGGGCGACCCGGCCGGTCTTGCGCTCGGCCGCGACCAGGTCCAGCACGACGAGCAGGGCCCGTTCGTCGCTGACCACCTCGCCCTTCTCGTCCACGATCCGGATCCGCTCGCCCACCGGGTCGAATCGCACCCCGAACGATGCCCGCGACGAGGACACCACCTCGGAAAGCCGCTGCAGCCCGGCCCGGCGCTGGGCCACCGTCTCGGTGGGCGTCACCTCGTCCAGCCGGTTGTTGATGGTGTGCACGTCGATACCGATCCGGCCCAGCAGGCTGGGCAGCACCAGCGAGGTGGTGCCGCCCGCGCAGTCGGCCACCACCTTCATGCCGGTCTCCCGCACCGTGTTCATGTTCACGCAGCGCAGCAGCTCACGGGTGTACCACTCGACCACGCGGGGCGGGTAGGTCAGCTCGGCGATCTCGCCGGGGAACGCGCGCCGGAACTCCTGCCGGGAGAACACCCGCTCCAGCTTGCGCTGGGCGGCCTGGGACAGTTCGGCGCCGCGTTCGTCCAGGAAGATGATGTCGATGGACTGCGGGTCCCCGGGGGTGGTGCGCAGGGCCACCCCGCCGCTGTAGTCGGTGCGTTCGGTCTCGAACCGGGCCACCGGCAGCGGCTGGGCCTCCAGGTCGACCACGTTGATGGCGCTGGCGTTCAGCGCCCCCTGGACCGCGCGCTTGAACGTGCGGGCGGCCCGGGACACGTCCCGGGAGGTGGTGACGGTGGAGCCCTTCTTCAGCGTGGTGGCGTAGGCACTGGCCAGCCGGACGCACAGTTCCGGGGTGACCTCCACGTTGATCAGGCCGGACACTCCGCGCGGCCCGAACAGGGTGCGGCTGCCGCGGGACTCCCAGATCACGCTGTTGTTGACCACGGCGCCGGCCTCGATGGTCTTGAACGGGTACACCTTGACCGAGGCCGACAGGTAGGCCTCGGGCTCGATCACGCACTCGTCGCCGACCACGGCCGACTCCTCGATCCGGGCCAGCCGCATCACGTCGGTGTTCTTGCCCACCACGCAGCCGCGCAAGGTGGCGCCCTGGCCGACGTAGACGTTGTTGTGGACCACGGCCCGGTGCAGGAACGCGCCCTCCTTGACCACCACGTTGCTGCCGATGACGGTGTACTCGCGGATGTCGGCGCCCGCCTCGATCTTGGCGTAGTCGCCGATGCACAGCGGCCCGCGCAGGACGGCTTCCGGGTCGACTTCGGCCCCCTCGGCGACCCAGACGCCGGGCGAGACCTCGAATCCGTCGATGTCGGCCTGCACCCGTCCGGCCAGCACGTCGGCCTGAGCCTTGAGGTAGCTCTCGTGGGTGCCGACGTCTTCCCAGTAGCCGTCGGAGATGTACCCGAACAGCGGCGCGCCCCGCTTGAGCATGGCCGGGAACACGTCGGCCGACCAGTCCACCGATTCGCCCGGCGGCACGTCGGCCAGGACCTCGGGCTCCATCACGTAGATGCCGGTGTTGACGGTGTCGGAGAACACCTGGCCCCAGGTGGGCTTCTCCAGGAACCGCTGAATGCGGCCGTCCTCGTCGGCGATCACGATGCCGAACTCCAGCGGATCCGGCACCCGGGTCAGGGCCACCGTGACCAGTGCCCCCTGCTCCTTGTGGAACCGGACCATGGCGGTGAGGTCGATGTCGGTGAGGGCGTCGCCCGAGATGACCAGGAACGGCTCGTCGCGCAGGGCGTCCTCGGCGTTCTTGACGCTGCCCGCGGTGCCGAGCGGCATCTCCTCGGTCGCGTACTGCAGAGCCATGCCGAAGTCTTCGCCGTCGCCGAAGTAGTTACGGACCAGGGCGGCCAGGAACTGAACGGTCACCACGGTGTCGGTGAAGCCGTGCCGGCGCAGCAGCCGGAGGACGTGCTCCATGATCGGCCGGTTGGCCACGGGTAGCAGGGGCTTGGGCTGGTTGGCGGTCATCGGGCGCAGCCGCGTCCCTTCGCCGCCTGCCATCACGACAGCCTTCAAGGCTTACGCCGCTCCCTCCGGAGTTCCGTGCTCGGCCGTCCCGCTCGCGGCTGGCTCGCCGGTGAGCAGCATCCGGGCCTGGACCAGGTAGAGGGCTGCCGCCCACCAGTACAGTGCGGTGCCCCAGCCGGCGAAGGCCCACCCGATGATCCGGGTGACCTCGCCCAGGTTCCCCGCGTAGGTTCCGAGGAGCAGCAGCGGAAATGCATACAGAAGGCAAAGAGTAGCTGTTTTCCCCACAAAACTTACCTGCAGGGTGCCGAAGCCGAGGCGGCGCTTGAGCAGCCCCAGCGCCCCGGCCACCATCAGTTCCCGCACGGCCAGCAGCGCGACCAGCCACCACGGGATGATGTTCCGGATGGCCAGCGCGATCAGCGTGGCCGCGATGTACAGGCGGTCGGCGGCCGGGTCCAGGGCCTCGCCCAGCTTGCTCTGCTGGTTGAACGCCCGGGCGATCTTCCCGTCCAGCCAGTCGGTGGCGGCCGACGCGATCAGCAGCACCACCGCCCAGGCGTCCAGGTGCGGCCCGAGTACCAGCCACAAGAAAACCGGCACGCCCAGTAGCCGCAGCAGGCTGAGCCCGTTGGGGATGGTCAGAATCCGGTCCGACGCCGGGCTGGCCTGGTCGCCAAGACCCTCGTGACCTGGCTGATCGGCCGGGTCAACGACCGTACGGTCCCCGGTCTGGTTGCCGCCCCCATCGATCTGGCCCACGCCGTGACCTTACCTGGCTGGCTACCGCACTCCCCCGTCCGGCGCGGCCAGATTCGCCCATTGACCCCTGAACCGGCCCAGAAGTTCACACCGCCGTCACCACCCGTTACCCCATGCGCTGGCACCGGCCCCGCCCCGTCCGTCGCCGCCTCCGGGCCGCAGCCAATGGGCCCAGGCGGGTCAGCGGGGGCGGTAGGCGGTGAGGGTGAAGGCGGCGGTGACGGGGATGGGGTGGGGCCGGGCGTCCAGGCGGGCCCGGGTGGCGGCCGGGTCGGCGTGGTGGGCGGCGGGGCCCATGCCGGCCAAGCTGGCGGCCTCGGCCGGGGTGAGGCGGAGGGGCAGGGTCAGGGACTGGCGGCCGGCGACGTGGAACCAGGGGTCGAGCGTGGCGGCCAGGCGTTCGTCCTTGCGCTGGTCGACCGCGATCAGGCCGGCCGCGGCGGTGAGCTCGGCCAGGTGGCCGGGAGCCGGGGTGACGACGAGCAGGCTGCCGCCGGGTCGCAGGACGCGGTGGAACTCCGGTCCGTTCCGGGGCGCGAACACGTTGAGGATGAGCGACACCGAGGCCGAGCGGACCGGGAACGGCTGCCAGGTGTCCCAGGCCACCGCGCCGATGCCGGGGGCGGCCCGGGCGGCGCGGCGCAGCGCCCGGGCCGAGATGTCCAGGGCCAGGCCCACCGACCCCGGTCCCAGCCGCGACAGCACGGCGGCCAGGTAGTACCCGGTCCCGGCGCCGGCGTCGAGCACCACCGGCTCCTTTCCCAGGGCCGCCGCCGTCGCGGCCAGGTCCGACACGGCCGAAGCCAGCGGCTGGTAGTGCCCGGCCCCGAGGAACGCCGCCCGGTCCGCGACCATCTCGGCGGTGTCGGCGGTGCCGGGCCGCGCTCCCCCCGGCATCAGGTTGACGTAGCCCTGCCGGGCCACGTCGAAGCCGTGCCCGTTGCCGCACCGCAGGGCCGGCCCGGCCAGCGTGAATCCAGCCCCGCAGACCGGGCAGATCAGCAGCTCGACGACCTCTTCCAGCACCCGGAGCTCAGTCGCCCCAGACGTCCCGGGCCACGTCCACGATCAGCCGCAGCTTGGCCACTTCCTGGTCGTAGGTGAGCACGTTGCCCTCGACGGTGGAGGAGAACCCGCACTGCGGCGACAGGCACAGCTGGTCCAGCGGCACGTAGTGGGAGGCCTCGTCGATGCGGCGCTTGAGCTGGTCCGGGTCCTCCAGTTCGCCGCTCTTGGTGGTGACCAGGCCGAGCACGACCATCTTGCCCTTGGGCACGAAGCGCAGCGGCTCGAATCCGCCGGACCGGGTGTCGTCGTACTCCAGGAAGAAGCCGTCCACGTTGAGCTCGCTGAACAGGGCTTCGGCCACGAAGTCGTAGCTGCCTTCGGCGGCCCAGGAGGACCGGTAGTTGCCGCGGCACATGTGGGTGGTCACGGCCATGCCGTCGGGCTTGCCGGCCAGCGCGTCGTTGATCTGCTTGATGTAGCGCAGGTGCAGGTGCTCGGCATCGTCGCCCCGGGAGGCGATCTCGGCCCGCTGGGCCGGGTCGTTCAGGTAGGCCAGGCTGGTGTCGTCGAACTGGAGGTACTGGCAGCCCAGGGCCCCGAGCCGCCGGACCTGTTCGGCGTAGGCGGCCGACAGGTCGGACCAGAACTCTTCGATGTCCGGGTACACGGTCTCGTCGATGGCGGCCGGCCCGCCCCGGTAGTGGACCATGTTCGGCGACGGGATGGTCAGCTTGGGGATCGCCGACTTGACCTGGGACTGCAGGTAGGTGAAGGCGTCTTCGAAGATCGTCTCGTTCAGCCGCACCTTGCTGTCGATGCGCAGGGCCGCGAAGGCGGCCTCCAGGTCCCCGCTCGCGTTGCGGAAGTTGACCGTGATGTTGCCGGGCACCTTGGTGATGCCGCCCAGGCTGTAGATGAAGTCCATGTGCCAGGAGGCGCGGCGGAACTCGCCGTCGGTGGCGGACTGCAGTCCGACCTCTTCCTGCATGGCCACCACGTCGCTGATGGCCTCGTCCTCGACGGCCTTCAGGTCCTCGGCGGACAGCTGGCCGGCCGAGAACTGGTCCCGCGCCTGGAGCAGGCGGGGCGGGCGCAGCAGGCTTCCCACGTGGTCGGCACGGAACGGCGGTGTGGCGCGCATGAGACCTCTTTTCGGCAGCCGGTACTCCGCGCGACTATAACGCCGTCCGGCTCGGCGCCCGATCCAGGGGCGCGGCGTCCCGTCCGGGACCGCCGGCCGGGACGGGCCGCCGGCTCAGCCGCAGCGCGGTCACGGCCAGCAGCACCAGCAGGGCCAGCCCGCCCAGCACGAAGCAGTTCCCGGTGATCAGCTGGAAGCCGTGCCAGTGGTACTCGGCGAACCAGGGCTGGTCGCCCCGTGCGTAGTAGGTGAGCGGGTCGGTCTGCGGTGGCTGCCACAGAATGCCCAGCGAGAACCCGCCCAGGTCGGTGGGCTCGCCCCACAGGCTGCCGGGCCAGGCCCCGTACAGCCCGACGATGCCCACGGCCAGCGCGGCCCAGGCCACGGCCTGCCCGCGCGATTCGCGCCAGGCCCGGACCGCGTAGTGGCCGGCCACGGCGGCGCCGGGGGCGATCCAGACCCAGTGGTGGTCCCAGCTGATCGGCGACAGCAGCAGGCCGGTCAGGGCCGCGGCCAGCAGCCCGGCCATCTGGTGCCCGTGCCGGTCCAGCACGGCCGCGCTGACGATGCCGATGACCCCCGCGATCACCGCGGCCACGATCCACTCCCGGTTGGCGCCGTTGATGCTGCCCGCCAGCCGGGTGATGAGGCCGCGCAGCGACTGGTTACCCTCCCAGCCGGTGAACCCGGTCCGGCCGCCCTGGAAGAACAGCCCGCCGAACCACCACTTGACCGAGTCGTGCCGCTGGATGACGAAACCGGCCAGCACGGTGAACGCGAACCCGGCCGTGGCCATGGCCGCCTGCCGGTACTTGCGGGCCAGCAGCAGGTAAGGGATGAACACCAGCGGGGTCAGCTTGATCCCGGCCGCGATCCCGACCCCGAAGCCCTTCCACCACCGGCGGCGGCCGGTGTCGGGCTGGGTCAGGTCCCAGATGATCAGCGCCATCAGGACCAGGTTGATCTGGCCCAGGTACAGGGTGCGCACGACCGGCTCGGTCCAGAACACCGCGCCCGAAGCCAGCAAGGTGGCACCGGCCCGGACCCGCCCGGAGTAACCGAGGCCGCGGAACGTGTACCACAGGGCCGCGACCAGGGCCGCGACGTTGACGGCCATGGACAGCTTGGGCAGCACGCCCCACGGGATGAACGAAATCAGCGCGAAGGCGATGGCCGCGAACGGGGTATAGGTGAACTTCAGCCCCAGACCGCCGTATCCGCCCCACTGGTACAGCGGCGCGTAGACATGGGGGTTGAAATCGGGCCGGACGCCACGGACAATGAGGCCGCCGGACCGGTAGACGGCCAGGTCGACCGGGTCCAGTGTCCAGCTGGCCGGGTGGATCACCCCGTAGACCACGTACAAGCCGATGGCCAGGACGAACGCACCCGCGCCGGCGCCCAGCAGCAGGCGGGCGGGGACCGACTTCACGCCGCAACCATACCGGTACTCCCGGCGCCTGCGCGCGTCACCGGGCACGTCACCGGCCACATCCCGGGTGCGCCGCGCCGGGTTCGCTACGACATGCCATAGTGGATGGGGACCCGGGCGACGAGAGAGGTGAACCGGACATCAGCGGAGTGCAGCAGCTGGTCTTCTCCGGCCCGCTCATCCTGGCCGCGCCGATCGCCGCCGCGGCCGGGGCGATCACCTTCATCTCCCCGTGCTGCCTGCCCCTGGTGCCGGGCTACCTGGCTTACGCGACGGGGATGTCGGGCACGGATGCCCAGAATTCAGATATCGAAGGTAGCGGTCGTGGCGGTCAGGCCGACGCGAGTGCCGTGGCGCAGGACGGTGGTGGCATCGCCACCGCCACCGTGACCACGGTCACCGCACCTCCGGCGCGACCGGGCCGGGGCCGGACGATCGCCGGGACCCTGCTGTTCGTGCTGGGCTTCTCGGCCCTGTTCGCCACCTACGGCGCGGCCTCGGGCAGCCTGGGCGGCAGCCTGCTGGCCCACCACCAGACCGGCGTGACCCAGGTGCTGGGCGCGGTCACGATCGTGCTCGGCCTGCTGTTCGCCGGGCTGCTGGACCGGTTCTCGTTCGCGGGCCGGGTGCTGCGCCCGTCGCTCCGGCCGCGGGCCGGGCTGGCCGGGGCGCCGCTGCTGGGCGTGATGTTCGGCCTGGGCTGGACGCCGTGCATCGGCCCGACCCTGGCCACCGTGCTGGCCCTGTCCACCACGACCGGAACGGCCACCCGCGGCGCGTTCCTGGCCTTCATCTACGGGCTGGGCCTGGGCGTGCCGTTCCTGATCGTGTCGGTGGCCTTCCAGCGCAGCATGCGGGTGTTCGGCTACGCCCGCCGCCACGCCCGGCTGGTGACCCGCATCGGCGGGGCGCTGCTGGTCGTGGTGGGAGTGCTCGAAGTGACCGGGGCCTGGGCCTCGGCCATGACCTGGCTCAAGATCCACTGGATCGGCGGCTACCAGCCCCCGCTGTAACTCCCGGTCAGCGCCGGGCCCCCACCCGGCCCCGTGCCTTCCGGCCGCCGTTGACCGCGGGCGCGGGCGCGGGGGTGGCCGCCTTGACCAGGGCCTGCAGCAGCCGCGGGTCGTCGCTCTCCTCCGGGTGCCACTGGACGCCGACGGCGAACCGGTGCCCCTCCAGCTCGACCGCCTCGATGACCTGGTCGTCGGCCCAGGCCACGGTGACCAGGCCGTCGCCGGCCTGCTTGACGGCCTGGTGGTGCAGGGCCAGCACCTGAGTCTGGCGGCCGAGCAGCTTGCCGAGCGCACTGCCGTCTTTGAACGTCACGGTGTGCTGGGTCATCTTGGCCGTGCCGGGCGCGTGGCCGGTGTGGCCGACGGCCTCGGGCAGGTGCTGGATCAGCGTGCCGCCGCGGGCCACGTTCAGCACCTGCAGGCCGCGGCCGATGGCCAGCAGCGGCAGGCCGGCCTCGATGGCGGCCCGCACCACGGCCACCTCGAACCGGTCCCGGCGGCGGTCCGGGGCCTCGGTCTGCTCGTGCGGCGGTTCCTGGTACAGGGCCGGGCTGACGTCGGTACCACCGGTCAGCACCAGGCCGTCGAGCCCCTCGACCAGCCGGGCCACGCTCTCCGGCGGGACCGGCGGGACGACCACGGGCGTGCCGCCCGCGCGTTCCACCGCCCGCGTGTACGTCAGCGGAGAGAGCACAGCCTCACGTACCCAGTCGCCCCAATGAGCAGCCTCGAGCTGGCCGGTGATCCCGATGAGCGGCCGGGCCATGCACCCCTCCTGGGTGTTGGTCGCAAAAGTCCAACAGGTCGCGTAAGCGCTCCCCTGCCCATCATGGTGCATTGGCACCGAGCCAGGTCAGCGCCTTGACAAACTTCCCCAGAAAGCCGGCTCCGGCGGGCCCGGCCCGGGCCGGGCCCGGTCCTCCCCCGATCGGAACGTTCGGGCTGTAAGCGACACGAAGCGGACCGAGGGGATATTACCGTCACAATGGCTTTTGCCAATGAATCCCAAATTCGACGTCACTTACCATCTCAAATTGAGATGACCCTGATGTTATCGATGTCACATAGTGTCTGACGTACCTAATAGCCACTGATCCCGCATAGTCTGAGGACATTAAAAGTGGCTTTGCCAGCATCTATTGTGATTGCTGGATAATGGGCGGAGGCTGGAAACATGGTTCCTTCCGGTGGTGGCGACCCGCAGTCGCCTCCGGATCGTCCTTCCAGGCAGACCCCGGCCGACTTGGCTCAGAGTTTCTTCAGCGGCGAAACAGAAGCGGAAATGCCGGCCGCATCGGCGGGTAATCCGCTCAGCCGCTTGCTCGCCGCGATCGACCCCGTTTCCGATTCAGCAATGACCTACTTCTACGGTCACCTGTTCGCGATTGAACCGCAGGCGCGAGCCATGTTTCCGCCCGCGATGGACGGCCAGAGGAAAAGGTTTTATCAGGCACTGACCCGCATCATGGCCAGCAGCGCCGACCCGGATCAGCTGGCCGGCTACCTGGACGGCCTGGGCCGGGCCCACCGCAAGTTCGGGGTGCAGAAGGAGCACTTCGACAGTTTCCGTCAGGCGCTGGCGGCCACGTTCGCGCGCTACACGCCCTCGGTATGGACCGACGAGGCCGCGGCCGCGTGGGACGAGCTGTTCGGCCGGGCCAGCAGCGCGATGATCGAGGCCGCCGAGCAGGACGCCGAGCACTCCCCGCCGTGGTGGCTGGCCGAGGTGGCCGAGCACGCGGTGCGCGGCCCCGACCTGGCCGTGCTGACCCTGGTGCCCAGTCAGCCGGTGCCGTATCGGGCCGGCCAGCACATCAGCATCCAGACCCCGCGCTGGCCGCGGCTGTGGCGAAACTACTCGGTGGCCAACGCCCCGCGCGAGGACGGCTCGCTCGTCCTGCACGTCCGGGCCGTGCCGGGTGGCCTGGTCAGCGCCTCCCTCGTGCACCACGTGCGGGTCGGCGACACCCTGCTGCTGGGCGCGGCGGCGGGCGCGATGACCCTGGACCCGGACTCGGACCGCGACCTGCTCTGCCTGGCCGGCGGCACCGGCCTGGCCCCGGTCAAGGCCATCGTCGAGGAGATCACCGGCGGGGCGGCCGCCAGCCGCCGCCGGGAGATCGTGCTCTACCACGGGGCCCGGCGCGAGTCCGACCTGTACGACCTGGCCTCCCTGCGGCACCTGGAGCTGAACTACCCCTGGCTCCAGGTCATCCCGGTGGTGTCCGAGGAGGCCGCACCGGATGCGATCTTCGGCTCGGTGCCGGACGTGGTCGGGCTGTCCAGCTGGCGCAACCGCGACATCTACGTGGCAGGCCCGGACGACATGATCGCCCGCACGGTCAGCGAGCTGAAGAACCGCGGCGCGCCCCCTGAGCGCATCCACTACGACGGCCCGCTCTTCTAGCCGGGGGGACCGCCGGTCTCCTGGACCGTGCGGGACAGCAGGCAGAACTCGTTGCCTTCGGGATCGGCCAGCACGACCCAGCTGGCGTCGGCGGGCTGCCCCACGTCGGCCCGGCGGGCCCCCAGGCCGAGCAGCCGGTCCAGCTCGGCCGCGGTGGAGGTCCCGTCGGCCCGCAGGTCGAGATGGAGCCGGTTCTTGATCGTCTTGGTGTCCGGGACCGGCGCCACGTCGATCGTGGGCCAGGACCGGCCGGCGGGCCCGATGGTGGTGACGCCGTCTTCTTCACCCAGCACCTGCCAGCCGAGCACCGCGCACCAGAACCCGGCGATCAGCCGCGGCTGGTTGGCGTCGATGACGACGGCGGCCAGACGGCTGGTCACGACCGGTCAGACCTTGCGCCAGCCCGGGACCCAGGCCCCCTCGGCACTGATCTCGTAGTCGCCGAACAGGGCGGGCGCCTCGGCCCGCATCAGCTCGCCGATCTTGTTGAAGACCAGCCGGATCTCTTCCTCGGCCCCGGGATCGGTGCGGGCCTCGATGGTGTGCCGCAACGTCCGCACGTTGGCCGTCCACACGATCCCGGTGGCCACCCCGTCCGGCGCGAACCGCCGCATGAACGAGGTCTTGTGCTTCTTCTCGTGCATCTTGGTGCCGTCGTCGTCCAGGCCGAAGTGCTCGGCCATCCAGCGCTGGAACGACTCCATCTCGTTCAGCAGAGATCCGGCCCGCTTCATCAGCTCTTCGTCCTCGCGGGCCCACTCCGGGAACCAGAACGGGATGTCGGCCAGCCGCACGAACCGCAGCGACTCCTGCGACACCGCGGTGCCGGGCCGGTGCCGGACCAGCTCGTGGGTGAAGACCCGGCTCACGTTGTGCAGCACGAACGTGAAGCTGATGTGCTCCAGCACCGAGCCGTGGGCCTGGGCCAGGATGTTCTGCAGGTAGACGACCTGGTCGTCGCGAACCCGCTTGACGTTCGGGTTGAGCCCGGGCTCCCAGGACCGGTAACACATCTTGCCCGCGAACTCGGCCAGGTTCTGGGCGTCGTTGTCGAGCTGGTCGCGGTCCAGCCGCTCCAGCCAGCTGGACCCGCCCACCTCGGCCAGGTACTCGGCGATCATGTCGTAGTCGAGCTGCGGCCGCGCCACCAGCCGGATCTCGGGCTCCACGCTCCTCATGTCACAGCACTCTACGGCCAGCCGGGCCGCCAGCCGGGGAAGACACCCGCTCCCGGCACAGGCGCAGCACGTTGGCGATGACCTGGTGCCCGGCCCGGCCGGCCGCGGTGAGGATGGACTCCGGGTGGAACTGGACCGCCCAGCGACCGGCTTGCCGATCCTCGATGGCCATGACCACGCCGTCGGGAGTGGTGGCGGTGACCTCGAAACCGCCCTTGACCTGCTCACCGAGCGCGTAGATGGAGTGGTAGCGGGCCCCGATGAACTCGGCCGGCAGGCCGTCCAGCAGCTGGCCGCCCCGGACCCGGATCAGGCCGGGCTTGCCGTGCGCGGGCTCAGCCAGCAGGGACAGCTCACCACCGGCGTGCTCGACCATCGCCTGCAGGCCCAGGCACACCCCGAACGCGGGCAGGCCCCGGCGGTCCAGGGCCGACAGCAGCTGGTCGCAGCCGAAGTCGTCCGGCCGCCCCGGGCCGGGCGACAGCACCACCAGGTCCGGCGCGTAGTGGTCGAGCAGGGCCGGGTCGAAGCCGGCCCGGAGCGTGGTCACCTCCGCGCCCAGCTGGCGGAAGTAGTCGGCCAGGGTGTGCACGAACGAGTCCTGGTGGTCGACCAGCAGCACCTGCAGACCGGTCCCGGGCTTGGGCCCCGGCCCGGGGGGCTCCGCCTCGGGCTGGGCGCCGGTCACGAGACCTTCGACATCTTTAAGGGTTTCAATGAGAGCCCGGGCCTTGATGTGCGTTTCGCGTTCCTCGGCGTCCGGCTCGGAGTCGAACAGCAGAGTGGCCCCGGCCCGGACGGCGGCGATCCCGTCCCGGATGTGCGCGGTGCGCAGGGTCAGCCCGGTGTTCATGCCGCCGTCGAAGCCGATCGCGCCGACCGCCCCGCCGTACCAGCGCCGCGGCGTGGCCTCGTGGTCCTCGATGAACTGCATGGCCCAGGCCTTGGGGGCGCCGGTCACGGTCACCGCCCACATGTGGGTCAAGAACGCGTCCAGAGCGTCGAACTCGGGCCGCAGGCGGCCCTCCACGTGGTCGACGGTATGGATCAGGCGGCTGTACATCTCGATCTGCCGCCGGCCGATGACCTGGACCGTGCCCGGCACGCAGACCCGTGACTTGTCGTTCCGGTCCACGTCGGTGCACATGGTCAGCTCGGACTCCTCCTTGAGCGAGCCGAGCAGGGTGCGGATGTTCTCGGCGTCCTCCAGCGGACCGGCCCCGCGCGCGATCGTGCCGGAGATCGGGCAGGTCTCGACCCGGTCCCCGGTGACCCGCACATACATCTCGGGCGACGCGCCGACCAGGTACTCCCCCTGGCCCAGGTTGAACATGAACTCGTACGGGGCCGGGTTGCGCTGGCGCAGGTGCTCATAGAAGGCGGAGGGCTGGGTGCACCGGCCGTAGAACACGTGCCCGGGCACCACCTCGAACAGGTCGCCGCGGGCGAACTTCTCCCGGGCCTCGGCCACCACCTGGGCGTAGGACCCGGGTTTGGGCTGCTCGGGCAGGTCCGCCTCGGGCGGCGGGGAGGCCGGGGTGGTCCGCTCGGTCAGCCGGGGCAGGCCCTCGGTGGAGACGCCGCCGACGGTGAACTCGTAGGCGAACCGGGTCGCCTGCTCGCGCTTGCGGTCCAGCACGTAGATTTCGTCCGGCAGGTGCAGCACCAGATCACGCTGGTCGGCCGGCCGGTCCAGGTTCATGCGCACCGGCTCGAACTGGAAGGCCAGGTCGTAGCCGAACGCCCCGTACAGGCCCAGGGCCCCGTCGTCGCAGCCGAAGGCGGCGATGATCTCGCGCAGCGCGCTGAACACGGTGGGACGGCGGCTGCGCTCCTCCTCGGTGTAGGCGCGGTCGGGCTCGGGGATGTCCACGGCCACATCCAGGTCCTGGCCCGGGCCCAGGCCGCGGGCCGGGCCGGTCACCGGGGTCCCGGCCCGGGCCAGCGCGGCCTCGATCACCGGCAGCACCACCCGGCCGCGGTCGTTCAGGGCGCGGGCGCCGATGCGCCGGCCGCGGGCCACGATCTCCAGGCACGGGTCGGCGTAGGCGGTGTGCCAGCGGGTGTACCGGCCGGGGTACTCCATGCCCGAGCTGAGCACGCCGCCGCGCCGGTCATCGACGGCGCGGGCGACCCCGGCCAGCAGCTCGGGGTCGAACGGCCCGGCGGTACGGGTGACCCGCACGCCGCCGCCGGTGGTGAATTCGGTTCGCACGTCTCGCGGTTCGGAGTCCACTTGGCACCTTTGTCCGGGCCCGGCCACGGCGGGTACGAAAAACGACCGCCGGCTACGGGCGGTCGTCATGATCAACGAGCAAGCTGCAACGCCGCCTAGGAGCGGCGCCACCACTGCAGACTCGTTGCTCGCATGACGGTGAGCTTAGCGGACCGGAGCCGGGCGCCGCCACATCGAAACGGCGCCCGGCCGAGACCCGGCTTCAGCTCTGCTTGTACTCGTAGACGGTGGTGGCGACTTCGCAGACGCTGGGCTGGATGATCTCCACCCGCAAGATGCCGGTGGCGGTGTCGTAGTCGATCCCTTCGGCTTCGAAGCTGCCCGAGCAGATACTGCTCTGCGGGATCGAACCCAGGTCGATCACGTGGCCGGTGACCGTCTGGCCGGTCAGCGGGCCCGGCAGCGTGATCTCCAGCAGGGGCTTGGCGTTGCTGAACAGCGTCTGGCTGCTGTCGTCGGAGGCGCAGATCAGCGCGGTCGCGGTCAGGAAGTCGCAGCTCTGGACGTCGTTGACCGGGTGGTCGAGCTGGATGTAGCCGGCCAGGCTGAGCGTCCCGCCGGTGGCCGGGGTCGAGCTGTTGAGCAGCGGGGTCGGGTAGACCTGCAGGTGGCTGACGGTGCCCCACTCGCCGGAGACCATCCACTGGGTGCTGGGGGCGATCGTGTCGAACGAGTTGTTGATCAGCTCGCCCGCGACCAGCGTGTGGGTGTACTGGTAGGTCGCGCCGGGCGGGGTGGTGACCCGGTACAGCTTCCTGGTGGTGCTGGTCGAGCTCTGG
The DNA here is from genome assembly GCA_963828445.1 of uncultured Actinomycetes bacterium. Lineage (GTDB taxonomy): Bacteria > Actinomycetota > Actinomycetes > Streptosporangiales > Streptosporangiaceae > Bog-532. The sequence goes on along the minus strand of CAWHFP010000001.1, from coordinate 26,694 downwards.
AAGGCGTCCACGATGTAGCCGCTGGCCGAGTCGGGGTCACCGATGTGGGTCCAGCCCTGGATGGCCAGGCTGAGCGGAATCGAGGCCGTGCCCCGGTACAGCTCGTAGGCGCTGCCCCCGGGCGGGTCGACGGTGGCGACGCCCTCGTTGGAGGTCAGGGTGGGTTCCAGGTAGCTGCCGGCCGTGGTCCAGCCCGCGATGCCGGCTGAGTCTTCCGGATGGGTGACCGTGGCCGAGCCGGACGCGGCCAGGGCCGGCGGCCCCAGGGCCAGCCCGGCGGTGAGCACCACGCTGGCCACGGCGGCCGCGGCCAGCCGGCCACGCTGTCTGAACGGCATGCTTCAACACCTCACAGGAGTGCCGGTGAAGGGACACAATCCAACGCTGTCAGCACTACTGGTGAGGTTCCATAACGGTGGCGTGACAGCTTGCGGCACCACAGGTGACCAGCCAGCGAACGACACCGCTGGCCAGGAGCGGGCTAGGGTCGTCTGCGTGCGGGACTACCGAGGGGCGCTGCGGGCCTGGTTCCGGTCCAGCCGCCGGATGCTGGCCGCTGAACTCAGCCACGGCGGCTGGCTGAACTTCGGCCCGTTCCGCTGGTCCGCGGTGGACGTGCCGCGGGCCCTGCGGGCCGGGGCGGGCATGGTCACGCCGCTGGCCCTCGGGGTGGCGACCGGGCACCTGGAGTACGGCGTGTTCGCCGCGCTGGGCGCCCAGCCCGCGGGCATCGTCTCGTTCCAGGGATCGTCGCGGACCCGGGTCAGCGCGATCACCCTGGCCGCGCTGGGCATGGCCGTGTGCACCTGGGTCGGCGGTGTCTGCGCCTGGGCCAGCGGCTGGCTGCTGTTCCCGGCCGTGATGCTGTTCGCCTACCTGGCCGGGCTGCTGGCCGGGCTGGGTCAGCGGTTCGGCGTGGTCGGCCTGCAGTGGGTCATCCAGGTGGTCATCGCCAGCGCGATCCCGCTGCCGCCCGGCGACGCGGCCGTGCGGGCCGTCCTGGTGCTGGCGGGCGGCCTGTGGCAGGGGGCGCTGGTCGTGGCGGGCTGGGCCTTCGTCCGCGGCGGGCAGGAACGCGGCGCGCTGGCCACCGCCTACCGCTCGCTGGCCCAGTACGCCACCAGCAGCTGTTCCCGGCCCGCCGACGCAACCCCGGTTCCGCCGCCCGCCTTCGACTTCGCCGCCGTCACCGACCCCAACCCGCTGCTGCCGGCGCAGGAGCGCTACCGGTTCCTGCTCCTGGTCGAGCAGGCCGAGCGGATCCGGACCAGCCTGGCCGCGGTGGCCCGGTACGGCGCCCAGTGCGGGCTGCTCGAGCCCGCCGCCGGCGTGCTGGACGCGCTGGCCGGCGCGCTGGACACCCGGCGCGGGCACCACGACGTGGCGGTGACGCTGGAGCAAACGGTGGCCGCGATCCCGCTGCCCGCCGGCGCCCCCTGGCGCTGGGCGGGCGCGGCCCTGCTCGGCGAGTTGCGCGGCGCCATCCGCATCCTGCGGCGGCTGGACGACCGGGGCGCCGGCCCGGCCCCGGACCCGCTGCCCCGGCGCGGCCGCCGCCGGGACGCCTGGCGAGCCAGAATCGGCGCCGCGTTCGACAACCTGACCACGACCGTCGGGACCTCGACCGAAGCCGGGCGGCACGCCCTGCGGCTGGCCGTGGTGGCCGCCATCGGCGAGGTGGTGGCCCAGGCCACCGGCCTGCCGCACGGCTACTGGATCGTGCTCACGATCCTCATCGTGCTCCGGCCCGACTACGCGTCCACGATCTTCCGGGGCGTGCAGCGGGCGGGCGGCACGGTGCTGGGTGCCGGCCTGGGCCTGGCCACCTCGCTGCTGCTGCACGCCGGGCCCGGGGTGCTGGTGGCCGCGGTGGGGGTGACCATGACCGTGGCCTACGCGGTGTTCGCGGTGAACTACCTGCTGTTCGCGGTGTTCCTGACCGACTTCGTGGTCACCTTGCTGGCGCTGCTGGGCAACACCGCCGAGCAGACCGTGGTGGCCCGGCTGATCGGCACCGGGATCGGCGCGGCCCTGGCCCTGGCCGGCTACCTGGTCTGGCCGTCCTGGGAAGGCGAATCGGCCCAGCAGAAGCTGGCCCGGCTGTTCGAGAGCCAGGCGGCGTTCGCGGCCACGTTGCTGCGGGCCTTCACCCGGGCCGAGCCCCCGGACAGCCCGGCCCTGGCCGCCGCGGCCCGCCGGGCCCGGCGGGCCCGCACCGACGCCGAGGCCTCCGCCGACCGACTGGCCGACGAGCCGGCCCGCCCGCCGCTGACCGCCCGGCTGGCCTACAGCCTGACCGGCATCGGCCGCCGGCTGGCCCACGCGTCCCTCACCCTGCACGCCGCCCTGGACAGCACCCACCCGGCGTCGGGCCCGGTTGACCCGCTGCCCGCCGGTGCGGTCAAGGCCGTGACCGAGTACGCCGACGCCACCGAGCGCGCCGCCGCGGTGGTGGCGGGGGCGCTGCGCAGTTTGCGGCCCCCGGCGGACATGCCGCCGTTGCGTGAACTTCAGTCCACCGTCTACCAGGACGTCAGCGCGGACCCCGCGGTACCGCTGACGACGGCCGACGGCGCGGCCGCGCCGCCCCTGGGCACCGCCGGGTTGGAGACCGTCCTGGTCAGCGCCACCGACGAGTACACCGACGCCCTCGACACCGCCGCCGACGTCCTCCGCCAGCGCTTCAGCTCCTGACCCGCCGGGGCGCCTCACGGCTTCTTGCTGTTATCAAGGGGAAGGGCGGTCGGCGACTACCACCGCCAGCATGGGCGGCACGAGGTCCTGGCCGGGGCCCGGGCCATGGTGACCACCCGCAGCCGGTACACCGAGGACCGGCTGGCCGCCGCGATCGCCCGCGGCGTCACGCAGTACGTGCTGCTCGGGGCGGGCCTGGACACCTTCGCCTGGCGGTCGCCGCTGGCGGCCCAGGTCCGCGTCATCGAGGGCGACCAGTCCGGCACCCAGCGGTGGAAGCGGGACCGGCTGGCCGCCGCCGGGCTGCGCGCCCGGGGCGACGTCGAGTTCGCCGCCGTGGACCTGACCGGCGGGACACTGGACGCCGCGCTGGCCGCGGCCGGCCTGGACCCGAGCCGGCCCGCCCTGGTCAGCTGGCTGGGCGTGATCATGTACCTCGACCGCGACGCCGTGGCCGGAACCCTGGCCGCGCTCAGCCGCTGCGCACCCGGTACCGAGCTGGTGGCCGAGTACCTGGTCCCGCACGACCTGCAGGACGACCAGGGCCGCACCTACACCAGGCTGGTGGCCCGGCCGCCGCCGAATGGGGCGAGCCGTGGCGGACCTTCCTGCGCCCGGAGGACATGTCGGCGCTGCTGGCCGAGCACGGGTTCGCGCCGCTGGCCGACGTCACCCAGCGCGAGATGGCCGGCCCGGAACTGTGGGACCGGGCCGACGGGCTGCGGCCGTCGTCCCTGTCCCGGCTGACGCTGTCCCGGCTGGTGCCGATCGAGCCCGGGCACGCCGACGAGATGGCCGCGGTACTGGCCGACCCGGCGCTGTACGTGTTCACCGGCGGCGCCCCGCTCAGCGCCGCGGCCCTGCGCGAGCGCTACCAGCGGCTGGCCGCGGGCGCGCCCGGCTCCGGGGTAACCTGGGGCAACTGGGTCATCCAGGACCGCCGGACCGGCCGGCTGGCCGGTTACGTGCAGGCCACCATCACGGCCGGACAGCGCGGCGGCGAGGCCGAGATCGCCTGGGTCGTCGGCACCGGCTGGCAGGGCCAGGGGCTGGCCACCGAGGCCGCTCGCGGCCTGGCCGGCTGGCTGGCCGGTCATGGGGTGGCCACGATCGTGGCCCACATCCACCCGGACCATCACGCCTCGGCCGCGGTCGCCGCGGCAGTGGGGCTGAGCCCGTCCGGCGGCTGGCACGATGGGGAGCAGCGATGGCAAGGGGTGCTCACGCCCAGCCCTGACCCCTGAGCTGCCCCAGAGCTGAGCCGGCCCGGAGCTGGCACCGGAGCCGTAGGAAGGTACGCAGCCATGGAAACGGTGTCCACGGCGACGTGGATCGACGCGCCGCCCGCGGCGGTGTGGGCGGTGCTCACCGACCTGGCCCGGTACCGGGAGTGGAATCCGCTGTTCCCGGACGCGTCGGGCGACCTGGCGGCCGGGCGCCGGATCACGCTGCGCCGCGCTCCGGGGGGCGGTTTCCCGGCCACCATCCGGCCCCGCGTCACCAGGCTGACCGCCGATACCGAACTGGGCTGGGAAAGCCGTCTGCCCGGCCTGATCAGCGGCCAGCACCAGTTCACGCTGAAACCCGCTAACGGCGGCACGCTGGTCTTGCAGAGCGAGACGTTCGGCGGTTTTCTGGTGCGCTTTTCCGGTCGCGCCCTGGACCGCGCCGAAGACGGCTTCCAGGCTCTGAATGCCGCGCTGAAGGCGCGCGTCGAGGAGCACTGACCACCCGGCCCGGCGACCGGGCGGACGCGAGGACGAGCCCGGTCCCGGCCACCGACTGGCCGATCGCCGATATCGCGCGCCTTTCAGCCCTGAGCCGCAAGAATTAGTGGCGTTTACTGGCCGACGCCCCGCAATCGAGGGCAGCGGCCGGTGTAACGTCATCAATCACGCGCCGATCGGTTAAAGCCCAATAAGCGCTGTGGTCACATAGGTAACGGCATTAACTGATCGGCGGTGCCGGGACGGAACATCCCGTCGGGCCTGGCCGTCCGGTCAGGACCGGCACGCACGTGCGGGAAACCGCCCAGACCACGCACGCGTGACGTAATCGGTGAATTACGGATTGCTATTTTGGGCCGCCAGTTAGGGCAATGCCGATTAGTTAGCCGGACGCTCACACGCAATTGGGAAATATCGGGTCACAATTGCAACTAAACCCGTTGACCGGCCCAGAACGCCCCAGTTAATGTGGACAACGCTTTCGGCGAATTTTGCCGCGCAACGTATGGAGCTGCCTAAAACGCACGTGCAGCAGATTCTCCACCAGTGGCGCACAGGGGCCGTCACCGGTGGCGGATCAAAGGCCCCGGCCAGGGGTCAGAAGGCGAAACCCCCGGGCCGGCCGTTGCGGTCAGCGATCAGCCCCGCCAGCGTGGACAGCGCGATCTCCGGCGGCGTCCGGGACCCGATATTGAGGCCCACCGGCCGGTGCACGCGGGCGATCTCCTCCTCGGGCACGCCCGCCGCGATCAGGCCCGGGCGGTAGGGCGCAGGATGGCGCGGGTTGCCCATCACGCCGATCCAGCGGGCCTTGACCCCGAGCAGGTCGTGCACGACCGAGTCCAGTTCCGGCCGGTGGTGATCGGTCACCACCACGTCGGCCGACGGGCCGAACCCGCCCGGGTCACCGATGACCTCGGCGCCCGCGGCGGCCGCGGCCGCCGCGCGGGCGGCGTCCGGTTCCAGCAGAACGGCCCGGAAGCCGCAGTCCGCGGCGTAGCGCAGCAGATAGCTGGCCACCGGCGAGTCGAACACCGCCACCAGCGTGCGCGAATCGCCGGCCGGTGCGGGCGCTCCGTGCGCGATGGCGTCGGCCGACGGTACCCCATCCGTCCCCTGACTCCCGTGCGCCACCGCGCATGCCGGGTCGATGTCTTCCTGCGTCATCTGCCCAGTCTCACACAGGCGCTGGACCCGGAAACCCTGCGATTGTCAGTGCTTCGGGGCAAACTGCCGGTTAAGGGTTGAACGGGACGCAGGAAGGCGAGGGGCTGACGATGAAGATGGTCAAGCACGAAGTCAGTGCCTGGACCGTGGGGCAGTTGCGCAAGGCGCTGGACAGCTACCCCGACGACATGCCGGTCCGGGTCGCACCGCTGGAGGAGCCGGGCGGCGACCTGGAGGCACCGCTCCAGGTGGTGGTCAGCAGCGAGGTCCGGCTGTTCGCCGACGACCACGGCCCACTGTCCCGCCGGGCCCAGAACGGCGACGGCAAAGACTACGTGACGCTGGAGTGCGACTTCCCGTCCGGCGACTATCCGCCCGTGGGCTGACCGCCGGGCCGGCGTCACACCCGGTAGGTAGCCACCAGCTTGTCCATCACGGCGTCGAGCCGGCTGTCGGCCTGCTGCCGGGCCGGGTCCTCGTCGTACCAGGCGACGATCTCCCGGGCGCCCTGCTCGAACGGGATCGTGGCGCAGAAGTCCGGCACCACCGTGCGCAGCTTCGAGTTGTCGAAGATCATCGAGTGCGCCTTGTCTCCCAGCAGGCCGGCGCCCCACTGCGGGTCGGCGGCGGCGATCGCGTCCGACGGCACGTGCACGATGCGCGGGGTGGCCCCGAGCGCGGCCGCCAGCGTGCGGGCGATCTGATCCCAGGTCAGCACGTCGTCCGAGGTGATGTGGAAGACGTCGCCGACCGTGCGCGGATGGGCCAGCAGCGGTACGAACCCGCGGGCGAAGTCCTCGTGGTGGGTCAGCGTCCACAACGAGGTCCCGTCACCGTGCACGACGACCTCCTTGCCCGCCCGCATCCGGGCCAGCGCCGTCCACTTGCCGTCGAACGGGATGGTGGTCTTGTCGTAGGTGTGTGACGGCCGCACGATGGTGGCCGGGAAGCCGTCCTCCCGGTACGCCTCGGTGAGCAGGGTCTCGCAGGCGATCTTGTCCTGCGAGTACGCCCAGAACGGGTTGCGCAGCGGCGTGGACTCGGTGACCGGGATCCGGGCCGGCGGGGTCTGGTAGGCCGACGCGGAGCTGATGAACACGTACTGCCCGGTCCGGCCGCGGAACAGGTCGATGTCGGACCGCACGTGCTCGGGGGTGAACGCCACCCAGTCCACCACCGCGTCGAACTCCAGATCACCCAGGGCGGCGCGGACCGCGGCCGGGTCCCGCACGTCCGCCCGCAGCACGGTGGCCTCGGGCGGCAGCGGGCGGTCGTGACTGGTGCCGCGGTTCAGCACGTACAGGTCGATGCCGCGGGCCACCGCCAGCCGGGACGACGCCGAGCTGATGACGCCGCTGCCCCCGATGAACAGGACCTTCGGCTCAGCCATGCAGCACCTCGGCCAGCAGGCCGACCTGGTCGGTGTTGCCCGAGCAGGGAACGAAGATCAGCTCGTCGCAGCCGGCCTGCTCGAAGGCGGCCGCGGCCCCGCGGACCTGGTCCGGGCTGACCGCGGCGCCCGCCGCGATCTGGTCGGCCATCGGGCCCATGAAGGCGTAGTAGCGCTTGAGGTAGGTATCGGCCGCCTGCCGGGCGTCCGGCCCCAGCGCGAAGTAGGCCAGGGAGAGCTTGCGGGGCCGTCCCTCGCGCCCGGCCTCCTGCCAGGCCTGGTCGACCGCGGCCGAGGCCTGGGCGAACATGTCCGGCGTGCCGCCGCCCATGATCCATCCGTCCCCGATCCGGGCCGCGCGCCGGAACCCGGCTTCGCCTTGACCGCCGACGATCAGCTCGGGCCCGTTGGGGCGGGCCGGGGTGGGCCCGATCGGCCCGGTTCCGTGCAGCCCCTCGCCCCGCCAGACCTGCTTGAGCTGGTCGAGCTGCTCATCCAGGATCCGGCCCCGGCGGTTCATGGGCACCTCACTGGCGGCGAAGTCGTCCTCCCGGCCGCCGAGTCCCACGCCCAGCACCAGCCGCCCGCCGGACAGCCGGTCCAGCGAGGCGGCCTGCTTGGCGAACAGCGCGGTGTTCTTCTCCAGCGGCGCCAGCAGCACCGACGTGGTGAGCCGGATCCGCTCGGTCACCGCGGCCGCGGCGGTGAGCGCGATCAGCTCGTCGTAGCTGGGGTAGACCAGCCGGCCGATGGTGCCGAGGGTGCTGAAGCCGCCCTGCTCGGCCCGCCGGGCCCACTCGGTGATGGCCGGGCCCGGGGTGTCGGGCACCGCGTTCGGCAGGCCGATTCCTGTGTCCACGTCGTCATCCTCCCGCGGGTCGGAGTTCCGCCGGTCAGTCAATCACAGCCGCCCGGACCAGCCGCGGCGGCCCGGACCAGCCGGGACCAGCCCACTTCGTGCAATTCCTTCGTGCAATCCCACCGATTTCACTTGCTTCGGCCGAATGTCACTGTCGATACTGCTACAGTCACCTTCGGTGAGTAGCTGCAGGGTTACGGGCTTTGTTCGCCCGGCCGCCGAGACCGCCGAGAGGACGCCAGACGCTGGCGCCGCGGCGGGCTACACAACTGCGTTAGTTTCCCCGCGTTCCACGCATAAGGGTGCATTAGGCGCATCGCCATCCTGCCGCCGTTGCTGCCGAGCAAGGAGACATTCATCGTGACGCACACGCCGCCGTCCGCCGCTGCCTCCGGCGGATACCCTCCGCGCACGGTCAAGGACGGAACGCGTCTGCCCCCGTACCCGGGCGGGGTCGCGCCCGCCCCTTCGCCCGGTCCCGCCGTCGCCGGTGACGGCTACCAGCGCGGCCACCGCTCGGCCCGGCGGCCCGGGCCGCTGCGCCGGCTGTTCGGCCGGCGGCGGGACGACGACGCCGCCACCACCACGCCGGACCGGGCCGCGACCCGGGTACCGGCCCATACCGACCCGGGCCGCGATGACACCGCCCGCAGTGACACAGGCCGCAGTGACGCGGGCCGCGCGGAGAACCCGGCCGCGGTCCCGACCTACCGCGCCCATCACCGCGGGTCCGCCCCGGCCGGGCGGACTGGATGCTGACCACGCCGCGGCCCAGGAGCACCTGGCCGCGTTCCGGCCCGAAGCCCCCGCCGCCCCGGCGCCGCTCGCCCTGCCCGCCGCCCCGGCCGAGGCTGGCCCTAGTGCTGGCCCGAAGGCCCCGGCCCGGTTCGTCCCCAAGGCTCCGGAGCCGCCCGTCACCCCGGACGACGAGGGTGACCTGCTGTACCAAGTGCTGGGCGGCCTGGCCATGCGCGACCTCACGCTGGTCGAATCGCTGCTCCAGGTGGTCGAGAAGCTGGAGAGCAACGAGGACGACGCCGGCCAGCTGGAACTGCTGTTCCGGATCGATCACCTGGCCACCCGGATGCGGCGCAACAGCGAGAACCTGCTGGTGCTGGCCGGGCACGACCATCAGTCCCGGGACCTCGAGCCGATTCCGCTGCTGGACGTGGCCCGGGCCGCGATCTCCGAGATCACCGACTACAGCCGGGCCGAGATTTCCTCCCTGCCGGACGTCCGGATCGCCGGGGTGGCCGCCGACGACCTGAGCCACATCCTGGCCGAACTGCTGGAGAACGCCACCTCCAAGTCACCCGAGAGCGCCACCGTCGTCATCCGGGCCGAAAGGACCGGTGACGGCACCATGGTGATCAGCGTGGAGGACTCCGGCATCGGCATTCCCGCCGACCAGCTGGCCGCCATCAACGCGCGGCTGGGGCGGGCCCCGGTCGTGGAGCCGTCGGTGACCCGGCGGATGGGCCTGTACGTGGTGGGCCGGCTGGCCCAGCGGCACGGCATCCGGGTCCAGCTGCGGGAACGCCCGTACGGCGGCATCACCGCCCACGTGATCACGCCCGGCCGGCTGATCCAGGCCGGCGCGGAGGCGCCACCCCGCATCGCCCGCCGCCCCGCGGGCCGTCCCCAGCCGGTGCCGGCCGCGGCCAGCCCGGCCCGGCCCGGCCGGCCGGTGCCCCGGCCCGCGGCCACCCCCGAGGAACCGCCCCGGCCGGCGGCCCCGGCCACGCCGCGCTTCTCCCCCGCCGACCCGTCCACGCTGCCCCGGCGGTCACCGGGCCAGAGCCCCACGGCCGGCCCGCCGCCGGGCCAGTCCGGCCGCCCGCCCGCAGCTCAGCCACTGGCCGAGACACCCGGGGACCGCGCGGACCAGATCCGCGGTGACCTGGCCGACTTCCGGCTGGGCCAGCGCGAGGCTCAGGCGGCCACCCCCGCCGCGCCGCACAGCAACGGCCTGCCCCGCCGGGAGCCGGGCCAGAACCAGGGACCGGGCCCGGCCGAGGGACCATCGGGCGCGGAGGCGGGACCGGCATGAACGCGCTCAGCCGCGAGGCGCAGTCGCTCACCTGGCTGGTGAACAACTTCGTGGCCGAGGTGCCGGGGGTCACCCACGCGGTGGTGGTGTCGGCCGACGGGCTGCTGCTGATCGCATCGGACGAGCTGTCCGACGAGCGGGCCCAGCAGCTGTCGGCGGTGGCCTCCGGCGCCCGCAGCCTGGCCGAGAGCAGTTCCCGCCTGTTCGACCTGGGCGACAGCAGGCAGACGATCGTCCGCATGGAGCACGGCTATCTGTTCGTGATGGCCATCAGCGACGGCTCCTGCCTGGCCACGCTGGCCAGCGCGGGCTGCGACATGAAGATCATCGCCTACCAGATGACGCTACTGGTGGAGAGCTCAGGTCATGTACTCACACCGCAAATCCGCCGTGAGCTGCGCAATGAGACCCGCGCAGCCCGGGTCTCATGAGGGGAGGTGGCCATGGTGACCGGTGCGCTGCTCAGAAGTGCCCGCGTCCGGCCGTACGCCATGACCGGCGGCCGGACCCGGGCCCGGCTTCCGCTGCTGCTGGAAACGCTGGTGTCCGTGCCCGATTACGACATCGCGGTCAGCCAGCGACTGGTGGCCGAATCACGGGAGATCTATTCGCTCTGCCGGGGGGTCCGCTCGGTGGCGGAAGTCTCCGCGGACCTGGACATCCCGCTGGGGGTGGTGCGGGTCCTGCTCAGCGATCTCGCCGACGACGGCCAGATCCGCATCCACCCCAGCGCGACCAGCGCCGGGCTGCCCGAACACGTACTGCTCGAAAGGGTCCTTCGTGGTCTCCAGACCATCAAGCACTGAGCTGTCGCCCTCCGCCGTCTCCACCAAAATCGTCATCGCCGGTGGGTTCGGCGCGGGCAAAACCACGTTCGTCCGGTCGATCTCCGAGATCGAGCCGGTCACCACCGAGGCCCTGATGACCGAGGCCAGCCGGGGCACCGACGACCTGTCGGCCACCCCGGACAAGGTGACCACCACCGTGGCCATGGACTTCGGCCGGGTCAGCCTGGACCAGGACCTGGCCCTCTACCTGTTCGGCACCCCGGGCCAGGACCGGTTCTGGTTCTTGTGGGACGACCTGATCCGCGGCGCGCTCGGCGCCGTGGTGCTGGCCGACCCGCGGCGGCTGGCCGACTGCTTCCCGGCCATCGAGTACTTCGAGAACACCCCCGAGGCTCCGTTCATCGTCGCGCTCAACTGCTTCGACGGGATCTTGCCGTTCGAGCTGGACGACGTGCGCTCGGCGCTGGCCATCGGGCCCGAGGTCCCGCTGCTCACGTGTGACGCCCGGGACACCACCTCGGCGGTGTACACCCTGGTGGAACTGGTCCGGTACGCGATGAGCTTCGCCGGGCCCATGGCGATGGAGGCCTCACGGTGACGGCCAGGATCCTGATCGTCGGGGCGGGCCAGTCCGGGCTGCAACTGGCCCACGGGCTGCTCCAGAACGGCTATGACGTCACGCTGATGTCGGCGCGCACCGCGCGGGAGATCCGGGCCGGGCGGGTCATGTCGACCCAGGCCATGTTCGACGCCGCGCTCCAGCACGAGCGCGACCTGGGCCTCAACTTCTGGGAGGACGAGGCCCCGCACTTCGACGGCATCGGGTTCAGCCTGGCCGGGCCGGACGGCGGCCTGGCCCTGGACTGGGCCGGGCGTCTGGACGCCTACGCCCAGTCGATCGACCAGCGGGTCAAGATGTCGGGCTGGATGGAGGCCCTGGAGCAACGGGGCGGCAAGGTCGTCATCCACGGCGTGACCGTGTCCGACCTGGACCGGCTGGTGGACCGCTACGACCTGACCATCGTGGCCGCGGGCAAGGGCGAGCTGGTCCAGTTGTTCGGGCGGGACCCGTCCCACTCCCCCTATACCGCGCCGCAGCGGGCACTGTCCGTCGTCTACGTCCGGGGCCTCGGACGCCGGGCCGACCGGGGCAGCCTCGACACGGTTAATTTCAATCTGATTCCGGGCGTGGGCGAACTGTTCGTCATGCCTGCGCTGACCACCACCGGCCCGTGCGACATCTTGTTCTTCGAAGGCATCCCGGACGGGCCGCTGGACTGCTTCACCGGCGTCCGCCGTCCCGATGACCACCTGCGGCTGATGCTGCAGCTGATGGAGAAGTTCGTGCCCTGGGAGTACGCGCGGGCCCGGAACGTCGAACTGACCGACCGGGGGGCCACCCTGGCCGGCCGTTACGCGCCGGTGGTCCGGCACCCGGTCGGCTCGCTGCCGTCGGGCGGGGCCGTGCTCGGCATGGCCGACGTGGTGGTGGCCAACGACCCGATCACCGGGCAGGGCTCCAACAACGCCAGCAAGTGCGCGGCCATCTACCTGCGCCAGATCCTCGACCACGGGGATGAACCGTACGACCGGGAGTTCATGCAGGACACCTTCGCCAGCTTCTGGGACTACGTGCAGTACCCGACCACCTGGACCAACGCCATGCTCCAGCCGCCGCCCCCGCACGCGGTGCAGGTGCTGGGCGCGGCCGGGCAGCACCAGCAGATCGCCGACCGGTTCGCCAACGGGTTCAACGACCCGCGGGACTTCTTCACCTGGTTCATGGACCCGGCCAAGGCGGCCAGCTACCTGGAAGCGGTGGCCGGCGCGACGGTGTAGCCGGACGTCAGCTGACAACGGGAGCCCGCCCCGTTTCGGGACGGGCTTCCGCATGTCGAAAGACCAGGGGTCAGGGGTCAGCTGTTGCGGCGGCTGACGTCGAGGTCTAGGCGGATGGGCAGGTGGTCGTTGTCCAGAGCCTGACGGGCATGGGTGATGGCCTCGGTTTCGATGCGCTGTTGCAGTTCATGCAGGCTGGTGGCCTGGCGGGCGGTGACCTCAAGAACGATGTGGGGGGCGGCGGGGTCGCCGATGATCCGGCTGCGGGTGGCGTCGACTCCGTGGTAGGTGCTGATTTCGCGGGTCAGGGCGCCGGTGAGTGCGGCGGGTTGCAAGATGGTGGTGCCGTCGCGGTTGGCCACGGGGATGGGGATGTCCCCGGCCCGGTCGGTGGAGATCAGCAGCACCACGATCCAGCGCAGCGCGAGCAGCGCTATGACCAGGCAGACGGCGGCGGCGATGATCCACACCCAGACACCGTGATGGCCGATGTAGCTGCTGCCCTGGTTGGCGAAGAGTGTGTGCTTGGCGAAGGTCTTGCCGAACACGCCGGCGGAGGCGGCCATGGCGGCGGCGCCGATAATGAAAATCAGCAGGCCGAACAGGGTGAGGGCGAAACGGTTAAAACGATCGGCGTGCATCAGCGGCTCCGGGAGGATACGACCCGTACCCGCAGGCGCGGCGGGTGACGCAGGTTCAGTTCGTCCAGCCGTCCGCGCAGCGCGGCATCCACGGGCGGGCGCAGGGCGTCGGTGGCAGGGCGGCCCTTCGCGGCGGCGGTGGCGGTGACCCTGGCCCGCCGGCGGCGGACGATAACGGCGGCCCGGGAAATCCCGTCCACATTGGCGGCTGCGGCGCGCAGGGTCCCGGCCAGCCCGCCGCGGGTGACGGCAGCATCGGTGGCCTTGTCGTCAGTGTGCAGCGGGAGCCGGGTGACGCGGCGGGGTTTGAGCTCAATGGCCAGGATCAGCAGCCCGATGACCATCAAGATGGCTGCCCACACCTGGACCACGAGCTGATTCCAGTGGGTTTTGCTGGCCCAGCGGTACCAGGTGGTCCAGTGCACCACCAGCGGGCCGCCCTTGGTGTGGAACGCGATGACTTCGATGATCACGACGATGGCGGCCACCGTGAGCGCCGCGGCGAGCAAGAACGCCAGCGGCCGGTTCAGCAGGCGCATAAACGAGTGTCCTTTCTGTTACCGGACGCGGGGCGGGGCGGTGATGTCGGTGGCCAGGTCGGATATAACGATGTGCACTTCGTCAACCTGGAGCCCGGTCAGTTCGGCGACCCGCTCCTTAACATGGTCGCGGACCTGGCGGGACACCTCGTTGACCGACGCGGGCCAGCGGACGGCGATCTCCAGATTGACGTACGCCCGGGACCCGTCGACCTCGACCGTGGTTTTCGGCAGGGCGTCCAGGTCCGTGCCGCGGACTCCCAGGTGCCCGGCACCAGGCATCGCCCGGCCCAGTACGCGGGCGGCCGCGGCGCCCGCGTCGGGGTTCTCGGCGGCCGCCATGGCGGCGATCTTTTCCACCACGCTGTCGGCGATGCTGATCATGCCCAGGTCATTACGGCCTGCCCGTGCGGACGTCCCGGTCTCGCCCTCGGTGCTGGCTGAGGGCCGGGTCTCCAGGTCGGTGCCGGTGCTCACCGGCGGAAACGGCTGCGGGACAGCCAGCCCTGGAGATCCCAATCGCCGTCGAGCACCTTGGCGATGCCGTAGCCGATCAGCCCGAGCAGAGCCACGATCAGCATGTCACCAAAGTTTCCGAACACCAGGGCCAGGCCCAGGATCAGCCCGGTCACCGTGGCCAGCGCGGTACGGTTCATAATTCACATCCATCAGAAGAAGTCAAAACCACTGACCAGAGCAAATTCAGCTTGGCGGTAGGCCCGGCGACGGCTCAGCTCGCTGGGCCGGGCCGGGCGACGGAAACCAGCCCGGCGGGTCGTCGACGTCGGCGACCAGCACGTCGACCGGGCGGCGGCCAGTCAGTGGGACCAGCACCTTACGGATCTGGGTGGCCACCTGGGGGATCTGGGCCCCCCAGGCGCACTGGATCTGAATCCTGACCCGGCCGCCGTCGACGGCTACGCCATCGACGGTGCGGCCGGGCAGGTAGGTGGTGACCTCGTGGTACGGGCCGGGGTCCAGCCGGGACACGCCCGCACAGATGCGGACGGCCGCCGCCACCGCGTCGACGTCGACACCGTCAACGACAGCAGGCACAACCGGGCTGTCGGGAGCTGGAACGGTCATGACACCCGGGAGGGCGCAGCCTCCTGGCCGTCGTCATCGGCGGGCAGGTACACGTCGTCGACGGAGACGTTGACCTCGACAACCTTCAGGCCGGTCATCCGCTCCACGGCCTGCTTGACATTGCGCTGAATGGCCCGGCCCAGCTCGGCGATGGCCACCCCGTACTCGACCACGATGTCCAGATCGATCGCGGCCTCGGTCTCTCCGACCTCGACCCCGACTCCCTGGGACACGTTCGGCCCGGAGCTGCCCGGGATTCGCTCGCGGATCGACCCGAACGCCCGGCTGCCGCCGGTCCCCATGGCGTGCACCCCGGACATTTCCCGGCATGCTTTGCCGGCGATCTTCTGCACAACGTTATCGGCGACTGAGATCTGCCCGTCGTCGGTGGCCAGCCGGTCCCGGGTGGCCGGGCTGGCCGTCGAGCTGGTGGTGGCCGGGGTATCGCTGGTCCTGGACCCGGTGGGCTGGCTCATAAAGGCACACTCCTTCGATTGATCGGGCTTGACGGCCCCAGTCCCTATTGCAGGGAGGCCAGGGTACGGGCGGGTCTCGCGGTGCTTCTGAAGGTTAGACACGGTGCGGAACAGATCCTCGCAATGTTTTCGTTCTCCCGGCCCTGCGGCGAGCGGCTGGGCCGGTGCGGGCCGCGGTACCCGGATATGGCATGCTGACAGGCCGAATCGCGGTGCTGGAAAGGGCAAAGGACCGATGCGGGCGGAGTCCGGGGTGAGTGACGCTTACCTGGTCGCCCGCGCCCGTGATGGCTATCTTGACGCCTACGAGATGCTGGTCGAGCGGCATTCCGCATTGGCCTACCGGGTGGCGCTGCGGCTGTGCGGTGACCATCACGACGCCCAGGACGTCGCGCAGGAGGCGCTGATCGCGGCGTGGCAGAACCTGGACCAGTTCCGCGAGAACTCATCGTTTGCGACCTGGCTGTACCGGATCGTCACCCGCCGCGCCCTGAACAAGGTCACCCGGCAAACCATCACCGGATCCCTGGACCTGCTGACCGGGCTGGCCGACCCGGCGGCCGAGCCGGACGCCCAGGCTGAGCGAGACCTGACCGCGGACGCGGTGACCAGCGCTCTGGCCCGGCTGCCGTTGCCGCAGCGGGTGGTGGTCGTCCTGCACCACTTCGAGGGCCTGTCCTACGCCGAGGTCGCCGCCGTGACCGGCAGCACGGAACCGGCGGTACGTAGCCATTTGTTCCGGGCGCGGCGCACACTAGGTAAGACGCTGGCGGAATGGAGGTGACCGGGCCTGTGCAGGAGCCACCTGGCGACCAGCCCGATGTCGGGCACCTGCTGGACGCGGCGACCCTGCCGTGCGGGGCGCACGTGGACGACCTGCTGGAGCAGGTCGCGGACGGCCACGCCACTGACCTGGACGCCCATCAGCGGGACTGCGTACACTGCCAGGCCGCCCTCACCGAGCTCGCCGTACTGTGGGCTCCGGTCACCGACCAGGCGGCCATCCCCGTCTCGGCCCCTCCGGGCCTAACCGCCGCGGTGATGAGCCAGATCCGCAGGATGACCCGTGATGCCTGGTACACCCTGCAGACCACTGACCCGGGTGGCGTCCGCATCGCGGCCCGGATCGTCGCCAGGCTGGCCCGCGACGCCGCCCGCACGGTACCCGGCGTCCGGGTCGCGCTTGGCCGCTCCACCCACAGCACGCTGGCCGCCCGGGCCGAGCGGGCCACGGCCGCGCACCGTCATCCGCATGCCGCTGTAGGCGTACTGGGGCAGACTGCGGTCGTGGATCTCGCCGTCGCGGTCTCCTGGAATGACCCTGTGCACGAGGTGGCCCGCGATGTTCAGCGCCAGGTGATCAGGAGGCTGCGCGACACCGTCGGCTTGCACACCGTCACCGTCAACGTCACCGTCGACGATGTTCTCACCGACGGCGACCAGTTACGGGTTGGCCGCGTCTATTCTCGCCCGGTACCAACCGCGCTTCAGTGCACCCGCGACGGTGCCTGGTGGTGCTGAAGCCGGTGCGCTACCGCAGCCAGCAGCCGAGTGGGCCAGGGCTTGTGCCGGAAAGCCACCACCCGGGGCAGCGGCGGCTGGGCCGGGCGAGGGCTGGTACCGAACGCCTGCAGGCCGGAGATGAAAGCATCCGGATCACCGCCCCGATCGGGATGGTGTGCCCGGATGAAATCCCGCCGACGCCGGCTGTCATCCCATGCCTCCGGCTGGTTCACGGCGTCATGACGGTCGATGACTCGGGTCCCTTGGCAATAGTCGGATTGAGGGCGTCACGCCCAGCTTAAGGCCAGTGCCGGCGGCCAGCGCGATCCGCCCGTGACGGGGGCCGCCCGGCTGGCTTTCGCACTGGGCTGACCGCCAGGCGACACCGCGTCGCAAGCTGTCGCAGCCTGACGCACACTGGAGGAGAACGGTGACGGGAGCGGAGGTGATACGGAGCCATGAGCGAAGCGCCCGGGTACCGGCAAGCTGTCCGGCGTCTGCTGACCGCCGCCACCCTGGTGTGCGGAACAGAAATGGACGGGTTGCTGGAGCAAGTCGCCGACGGCTACGCAGCTAGCCTGAACCCGCATCAGCGCCAGTGCCCGTACTGTCAGGCCGCGCTCGGTGAACTTGCCGTCATGTGGGCACCGGTCGCGGAGATGGCCGCCGCACCCGTTACGGGCACACCGGGGCTTGACGCAACGGTGATGAGCCGAATCCGCCAACTGGGCCAGGAGGCCTGGTATTCGGTACGGGTCACCAACCGGGGTGTCATCCGCATCGCCGCCAGGGTGGTCACCGCTCTCGCCCGTGACAGCGCCCGGTTGGTTCCCGGCGTGCAGGTTGTCTTCAGCCGCAGCGTCCGCGGCACCGGTACCGGGCTGGCCGAGTATGCCTGTTTCGCTCGCCGGCCAGGCCCTGCGGCTGGGCCGGGGGTTGCCGCCGTCGACCTCGCCGTGGCGATCAGCAGCGGCAGGCCGGCCCGAATTGTGGCTGGCGAGGTGCAGCGGCGCGTCTCCGCCAATCTTCAGCGCGCTCTCGGGCCGCATGCCGTGACCGTCAATGTCATCGTCGCCGATGTCGTCGACGAGGACTAACCGCCAGCGAGTGGCCACGGCGGCCAGCATCCCGAAGTGGCCGGACCGTTGTCCGGGCCGCTGATCGGCCCCATCGGCCTCGCCCGCCGGTGCCGGGCCCCCGCCGTCCCCGCGCCCGCTGCCCCCGAGACTGCCGTCCCGGAAGACCAGGAAGCGCATGGCCACGTACATCCAGACGGCCTCGCAGCCCCCGGCGGCGATCCGGGCCAGCTGGTACTCGAGCCCGAGAGCGGCCAGGCCGGAGCCGGCGCCCAGGATCAGGCCGAAGTAGTTGACCGCGACGACCAGCGTGTAGATGGCGACCTGCCGCCCGACCAGCCCGTGTGAGTGGAAGTTCAGGGTCCGGTTGAGCAGGTAGCTGAGGGTGGACGCGGTGCCGTAGGACAAGGTGATGCTGACCGGTACCGGCCAGTGCAGCACCCCGTGGAACACCGTCAGCAGGCTCAGGTCCAAGGCGAACGTGCACCCGTTGATGACGGCGAAGCCGAGCAGGCTGGGCGCGATGACCCGGGACAGGCCGAACGGCAGCTGCCGGACGACCGCGGTGGTCGCCACCGTGAACCACGCCGCCCCCGTCCGTGACATGGCCTTCAGTGTCGCCGCTGGATGAGGCCGCTAGCCGACACGACGGCGAAGGCCGGGGAAACGGGTGCTGATGCTTGTCAGTCGGGCTCGCCGATGCGCGGTGAGGTTTCGGCCGCGCGGAACAAGGTCGCCTGCATCGACCGCCCGAACACCGGGCGAGCCGCGGCCAGCGTCAGCCGGCGCCGGGCGGGCAGGGTCGCGCGCAGTTCGCGGGGCAGCTGGGGCAGGATGTCGATCTCGACCACCCGCAGGCCCAGCGGTTCCAGCGAACGCGGATCGTCGCAGGCCCACTGCCACCGGGCCACGCCCCGCCGGGCGGCCAGCTTGTGTTCGCGGGCCATCATCTGCTGGGAGTAGGTGTCAAAGGCGATCAGCGCGCCCGGGAACTGCTCGGCCAGGCCAGCCAGGGTCCGGGTGACGTCTTCCTCAGTGAGGTAGGGCAGCACGCCGTCGGCCAGGAAGAAGTACGGCCCGGGCAGTTCCCGCACCGTGTCCCACCAGCTGTCGTCGGTCAGCGAAGCGGCCACCATCTGCCGCCGGTCGGTATCGGTGAAGAACCTCCGCCGCAACGCGATGGTGTCCGGCAGGTCGAGGTCGATCCAGTGCACGGTGCCGTTGTCGACGCGTTCGAACCGCGTATTGAGCCCCGTGCCCAGCTCAACCACGCTGCCGCCCGGGTTTTCAGCCAGGAAATTCTTTACCCATATATCGAAGGTCGCGGACCGGAGCACCGTCGTCCAGCCTCCGGTCCGGTTGTACTTGGACCAGTCGAATCCCACTGATTCGAGGATTTCGGCCGCCTTGGGATCCCGCAGCAGCGGCCGCCGTTTCTTCGATTCTTCGGCTCGGCCCACCAGCGGGATGAACAGCGTCTCCTGAACCTGCCCCAGTTCGACCTCGTTCTGGCCCACCCGGTCACTGCCCGCGGTCATTGGTTCCTCCCGTCGTCCCGGCGCGAGGCATAGTACGCCGTCCCCGCGCCGGGCCGACAGGAGTTTTCATGGGTGGTCAATAAGCAGCCCCAGCGGCGCCTCCCCTCCTTGCGGCGTGCAGCCCCCACCCGAGAGGGCCCGCGCGCCGCCGATGATTGGTGGTCCGCTCCCCAGCTGACCCGGGGAGCGGACCCGTCCCCTCCTTTCAGAGGTCGACCGAAGGGCTCACCGTGTGGTGGTGATCGCACCGGTGCCAGCCGTGCCCCGCGAAGTAGCCGGTCAATGCGACCGGGACCTCGTGATGACGGGTTCGGCAGGGGTGATCGCGGTAGTGGCCGAACAGCCAGACCCGGTCACCGTGCCCGCAAGGCCCGCCGTGGTGCTGGTGGTAGCGGAGCTGGCTGGTCAGGAACCAGTGCCCGGGCCCGTACCAGCACCACACGTGCTTTCCTTGGTAGCAGTGCATCCCCCAGGAGCTGTTGCTGCCGGTGGTGGTGGTCCCGCCGCCGGGGTTGCCCCCGGTGCCGGGGTTCCCGCCGGTGCCGGGGCCGGTGGTGGCGGTGGCAGTACGGCGGGCAGTGGTGGTTGCCCCCGGTGCCCGGGTTGCCCCCAGTGCCCGGGTTGCCCCCGGTCCCGGGGTTCCCGCCGGTCCCGGGGTGGCCGCAGGTGCCGGGGTGGCCGCAGGTGCCGGGGTGGTGGTGGCGGTGGCAGTACGGCGGGCAGCCGTGATTCCCGCCCGTGCCGGGGTTACCGCCCGTGCCGGGGTTACCGCCCGTGCCCGGGTTGCCCGCCGGATCCCCCGGTCCCGCCGGTCCCCGTGGTGCCTGTGCAGGTGGCCAGCACACATCCGGTGACGGTGATCCCGCCCCCGCCGCCGGACCCGGTCCCCGTGCAAGTGGCCAGCACACACCCGGTGACGGTGATCCCGCTCCCGGTGCCGGTGCCGGTCCCGGAGCAGGTCGCCAGCACGCACAGCCCGACGCCCACCCCCGTGGACCCCGAACCCCCCGTGCCCGTGGTCCCCGTGCCGGTCCCGCAATCGGCCAGCAGGCACACGCCGATCCCGACCCCGCCACTCCCGGTCCCGGTCGTACCGGTCCCGGTGGGCCGCAGTCGGCCAGCAGGCAAACCCCCACACCCAGGCCACCCTGGTGCCGGTGGTCCCGGTGCCGGCGGTGGTGCCGCGTGTGCTGGTGCCGCAGTCGGCCAGGAGGCAGACCCCGACGCCCAGGCCACCGCTGGTGCTGGTGGTCCCGGTGCCGGTGGTGGTGCCGCAGTCCGAACTCAGCGCGCAGACCCCGATGCCGATCCCGCCGGAGCCGGTCCCGGCCGAGCCGGTGCCGGTGGTCCCGGTTCCGGTCGTCCCGGTCCCGGTCCCGGTGCTGGTGCCGCAGTCGGCCAGGACGCAAACCCCGACGCCCAGGCCACCGGTGGTGCTGGTGGTCCCGGTGCTGGTGGTGGGGCCACTGGAGGTGGTTCCGGAGCTGCCGCCGCCGGTGCCGCCGGTGCCGCCGGTGCCGCCGCCAGCGCTGCTGGTGGTGCCGCAGTCAGCGGCCAGGCAGACACCGACACCCAGGCCACCGGTGGTGCTGGTGGTGCCGGTGCTGGTGGTGGAGCCGCAGCCGGTGGACAGGGCGCAGACGCCGACGTTGACGCCGGAACCGGAGCCGGTGCCCGTACCGGTGCTGGTGGTGGTGGTTGATCCGGTGCCTTGGGAGCTGGTACCGGAGGAGCCAGAGCCAGTGCCAGTACCGGAGCTGCTGGCGCCTGAGCCCGAGCCGGTGCTGGTGCTGGTGCCGCAGTCGGCGGCCAGGCAGACGCCGACGTTGACGCCGCCGCCGCTGGATGCGCCGGAGCTGGAGCCGGCCGTGGTGCCCGGGCTGGAACTGCCGGGGCCCGAACTGCCGGAGCTGGCAGCGCCGGTGCCCGTGCCGCCGGTGCCCGTGCCGCCCGAGCCGGTGCTGGTGCCCGTGCCGCTAGCGCCGGTGCTCGTGCTGCCGGTGCTGGTGGTGCCGGAGCCGGAGCTGTGACTGGTGCAGGTGGCCAGGGCGCACACCCCTACGTTGATCCCTGACCCGGAGCTGGAGCTCGAGCCCGACCCGGAACTCGTGCTGAAGCTGGAGCTGGTGCTCGTGCTGGTGCTGGTGCTGCCGGTACCGGTCCCGCCCCCTGCCGGTGCTGGTGCCAGCTCCGCCTCCGCTGGGGGTGCTGGTGCAGGTGGCGGCGACGCAGAGGCTGGCGTGGATGCCGCTGCTGGTGGCCGAGGCGGCGGCGCTGGTGCCGGTGGCGCCGGTGAGTTGCAGGTGCCCAGGGCGCACACGCTGGCGTGGATCCCGCCGCCGCTGGTGGCGGTGTGGGCGGTGGTGAGAGTCACCGCGGCGGGGGGTGGGCTGGTGCCTGGTGGTGATTCGGCCGCGTGGGCGGCGGCGTGGCTGAGCAGGAACATCCCGCTCGCGCCGGCGGCCAGGATGAGGCCGCGCTGGATGATGTTCATGACAGGGGTTTCCCTTCACAGGTGATGACCTGACGGGGCGCATCCGCGATGGGGGCCAGCGGGAGATAGGGCCGCCATCATGCGGGGGATGTGCCCGGCGCCGGCCGCCCGGGACGGGGCGGGGCGCGGCATCAGCCCGCACCCAGAACCAGGAACAGGTCTGGGCGGGGGCGGGAAGGGGGTTATCCGGGGCGGTGCGGGCCGCGGCGGGCGGGCACGGCCGGGAGGGTGGCCTGGCGGCGGGTCAGGGCCAGCAGCAGGCCCGCCGGGATGATCAGGAGCATGAGCGTGGTGGCGGCGGACGGGGACGGGATCGGGTGCCCGTCGGTCCCGGCCGGGCCGGTCCCGGTGCCCGTCCCGGCCCCGGCCGGGGCGGCCGGCGCTGGCGCGGCCGGGGCGGGGAGGCCGGGGGTGCCCGGGCCGGTCCCGGTGCCGGTGATGCCGGTGGCTGGTGGCCAGGGCGGCCAGCGGGCCGCCCAGGGCCAGCGCCGCCGCCAGGGTGGTGAAGGTGGCCGGGGCGGCCGGGCCGAAGCTCAGCACCGGGACGCTGGCGGTGCTGGCGGCGGCCGGGCCCGCGATGGCGGTCAGGTCCGCGAGACCGGCGGCGGCCGCGGTGGCGGACTGGCCGGTGCCGCCCGGGACCGCAGTGGTGCCGGAGCCGGCACCGGTGCCAACCCCGGAGCCGGGGCCGACGCCAGACCAGTGCCGGGGCCAGCCGAGCTGCCGGAGCCGGGGCCTGTGCCGCCGGAGCCAGGGCCTGAGCCGCCAGCGGTGGGGGCGCCGCTACCGGAGCCTGAGCTGCCGGTCGTGCCGGTGCCGGTGGTACCGGTGGGCAGACCGGGCAGAAGCGGGGTCAAGGGGGGCGTGACCGGGGTGAGGACCGGGGACAGCGGGGCCACGAGCGGAGTCAGCGCCGATAGGACCGGGCTGGTGACCGGGGCCAGGATGCTGGTGACGGGGGTGAGGGATCCGACCACCGGGGCCAGCGGGGCGATGAGCGGGGTAAGGCTGCCGGTCACCGGGGCCAACGCCTGGGCCAGCGGGCCGAGGGCCTGGGTCAGGGGCGCGAGGTCGCTGGCCACGGGAGCAACGATGCCACCAACGGTGGCGCCGAGTCCGGTGAGCGTGGGCGAGGCTGCGCCGGTCACTGGGGCGAGCGAATTGGCCGTCGCCGTGGTGAGCGGGAGGAGGGCCTGACCGACGGTCTTGGTAACCGGGGACACCGCGGCTGACAGCGAGGAGATGGGCGAACCAGCGGCGGAAGAGCCAGATGCGGCGGACCGCCGCCCGAATCCGATGCACTGGGCTGGATGGCGGACAGGGCCTTGGTCACTGTGTGGCCTGAGCCTGACGTGGTGTCAGTGACGGACGTAGTGGCGGTGGATGCCGTGGGCGTGTGCGAGGTGGCAGCGCTGGAGGTGCCATGGCTGGAGATGGCCGACTTACTGGAGGCACCCGAGTTAGGGGTGCTCGCGCTGGAGGTGCTGGCGCTGGTGGAAGCGGTGGAGGTCGCCGAACTGGCGGTCTTGGTCACGGTGGACGTGACCGGAGCGGTGGCGTACGCCGCCGAGGACGTGGCCGGGGCCACGGCCGGAGAGACCGCGCCCGCGGCGCCGTTGACCGTGTTCGTCACCGTGCCGACCGTGGCCGTCACCGTGTTAGCGACGGTGCCGGTCACCGCGCCGAGCAGGCCGCCGTGGGCAGAGTCCGGGGCTGAAGCAGCGGGGGTGGAGTGGCTGGTGGTCGAAGCGTGGGCGTTCGACCCGGAGAGCAGCCAGAATGCGGCCATCAAGCCGAGGCAGCAGCCGGCGAGAACCAGGGCACGGGCGGCCAGACGGCCGACCCCGTGACGGGCGGCGGCCGCCTGCGCAATTGGTGCAGCAAGGTCCACCCGGTAACCCCCGATGACAGTGCGGACAGCGACATCCGGGCCGCATCCGCACCCACGCATAGTAACCAGACGCTCACGCTAAAAAACAGGCCGTGAACGGCTTTTTCTGGACCTAATCAGCCAAGCCATGGTTTATAAATCCGTGCATAAAGGCGTTTATACGCGTGTTATGTACATAGACGGTTAGACCTCATTTC
The DNA here is from genome assembly GCA_963828445.1 of uncultured Actinomycetes bacterium. Taxonomy (GTDB): domain Bacteria; phylum Actinomycetota; class Actinomycetes; order Streptosporangiales; family Streptosporangiaceae; genus Bog-532. The sequence continues at coordinate 2,739 of CAWHFP010000001.1, read as the reverse complement.
GACGGGTATCCGCTGGTCGCCACCGCGCCGCGGTGCGGAAGGAGAGATGGATCGTGCGCCTGTTCAAGCGACCGAGACCCACTGCGGTTGACCACAAGCCGACCTGGCGGGAACGCCGGGCCGCCGAGCGGACGGCCAAGGCCGAAGCCTCACTCGAGCAGACCGAGCAGAAGATTCACGAGATCGCCGACCAGGTCCGGACTGATCTCAAGCAGTCGCGGTAATTCGGCGTTCCTCGGTCAGTCGATAACGGAAGCCCGCTCCATTTCGGGGCGGGCTTCCGGCATGCCGAAAGCGTCACGCGCACAAGCCACGAATTGCCGGAGCGCCGGGCTGGGAGCCGTCTTCCAGATCAGAGCGAGCAGACTCGGGGTGGCCACCCCGGTGATCGGTACCGCGATGAGCCGGTCGGTGTAGAAGGTGGCCATGGTGGCGGAGAAGATCGCAACCCCCAGGCCGCGGCCGGCCAGGTCGGCGACGGCGGATGGCGCGCTGGCCTGAAACGCGATGCTGGGCCGGAGCCCGGCCGAAGCGCAGGCCTGGTCGTACACGGCGCGAACACCGGTACCCGCCGCCATACTGACCACGGGATATCCGGTCAGCTCGGCCAGGCTGACAGCGGAACGGGCCGCCAGTGGATGCCCGGGCGGCACCGCGGCCACCAGGTTCTCACTGATCACGGTGAAGCCGTTGATCCCCTCCGGCAGATCACCGGCGGCACCAATGAGAGCCAGGTCGGCGGCGCCGGTCCGAACCTGATCGATGAGGCGATCGGAGTGATCCTCGATCAGCGTGACCTCAATGGCGGGATAGGCCTGATGGAAGGCGGACAGCGCATCGAACAGGGCCGTCACCGTGCACGCGGTGACCATGCCGACCGTGAGCCGGCCGCGGACCACGCCGTTGACCTCGTCCACCGCCTGCCGCAGGGCGGCCGCCGAGGCCAGCACGGCACGCGCGTGGCCGATGGCCGCCTCCCCGGCCGCGGTCAGCGTGGCCGTTCGGCCCGAACGGTCGAACAAGGCCGCACCCAGGTCTCGCTCTAGCTGCCGGATCTGGGCGCTGACGCCGGACTGGCTGACATGCACCTGGTCAGCGGCGCGGGTGAAGTTGGCTTCTTCCGCCACCGCGACCAGGTATTCCAGCTGACGTAGCTCCATAACCCTTAGTTCTGGTCTCTAGAAGAACTATCTGTTGGACTTCTAGATCACCGTACTTCAGGCTGAGATGAGAGGGCAAGGCAGGCACGGAGCCGTTCGAAGAGGAGGACCATTCGATGACCAAGGCAGCGAAGCCCGAGGATCTGACCAGCTTGTTCGTGGCGGCTGCGAACCGCGGAGACGCGGCCGGGATCGCGGCGCTGTACGAGGATGACGCGGTGATGGCCTACCCGCCCGGCGGCCAGACTGTGGGCCGCGCGGCCATCCAGGCCCTGTGGGAGCGAGTGCTGGCCCGGGCTCCGCACTTCGAGCCGGAGAATCCACTGCCCACGCTGGTCAGCGGGGATATCGCCCTGACCGCGACGGTGGCCAAGGACGGCGCGGGGGCGCGGGCCCAGGTGGTGCGGCGGCAGCCGGACGGTAGCTGGCTGCGTCTGCTGGACCAGCCAGAGTTCACACCGCTGGAATCGTGAGGTAGCCGGCTGGGGTTCGGGCGCGTTTGCCGAGTGGGGCGGCCACGCTCGGCACGGCCCAGTCCTACGGGTCGGCGTCGCGGCCCACGGTGTAGTGGCGTCCGGCGGGGGTGGTCCAGTGCAGGATGCCGGGCTGGGGCTGGGTCAGGCGCCAGCCCTCAGACTGTTTACAACGATGGTGGTGGCGGCACAGCGGAGCGAGGTTGCATTCGCAGGTCCGGCCGCCCTGGTCATAGGGGGTGGTGTGGTCCAGGTCGCAGCGGGCGGCGGGGCGGCGGCAGCCAGGGGCCGAACAAGTGGCGGCCCGCGCCGTGATCAGGTGCTGGAGCTTCCGGCTGGGCTGATATCCCGGCTCTTCATTACGGTGGTCGCAGGAGCCTCGGGCCAGGGGGGTGATGGTCAGCCTCAGGCCGCGGGTGGCCAGGTCACGCAGGCCGCCGGAGCCGGGGAGACAGCCGTGGCCAGCAGCGCGACCTTCGATATCGGTCAGGGTCAGACACCAGCGGGTGGCCGGGTGATCTGACGCGAGCCCGGTCAGGTGACGGGCCAGCGGGGCGTCCACCGGGCCGAAGCCCGCGACCGTGCCGGGCAGCTCAGCCAGGCCCAGCGCCGTGGCCAGCGGGAGGGTCAGGTTAATGCGGGCGGCCAGGCGCCGCTGACCGTGGGGGGTAGCCGGTGCCGCGGGGCTGTCGGGCGGAGCGGTGCCGCTGGCCGCGGCGGGCGGGCCGAGAGCGCTGGGCGTCGTGGGCGCAGGCGGGTCAGTGGGCGTCGTGGGTGTGGCGGGGGTCGCGCTGGCAGCGGGCGCCGGGGGTGGGGTGGAGTCGCGGCCCAGCAGGGTGTCCAGGTAGGCGCGGGCCCGGAGCTCGTCCAGGGGGCCGGGCAGGCCGGCGGCGCGCAGGGCGAGGGCGCGGCCGGTGAGGCGCTGGTCGGCTTCCAGGACCTCGGCGGGCGGCAAGCTGTAGCCGGCCAGGGCGGCGGTGCCGGCGTCTTCTTGCCAGCGGCGCACCCGCGGGTCTTTCTGGGCTTCCTCCCGGCGCCGGGTGGCCGCGCCGGGGTCGGCGGCGATCACGGCGCGGGCCAGCGCCGCCCGGAGCCGGCCCGGGGTC